>CAWBVK010000001.1:0-328766 GCA_963792195.1 uncultured Actinomycetota bacterium
AGCCGCCCCCGCCAGGCGGCGTCCCGGCCCCAGTCTCTCCCCGCAGGGCGGTGGCCGTCACCCGGAGACGGCGCCCCCCTGACCGGCGGTCACCAGCTCCGGCCGGTCCGGGCCGTCGCCCTCGGGGTCGGCCGGCCGGGCGGGCTCGGCGTGGTCTGCGGGTTCTGCGGAATCCGTTGGCCGGGTGTCGGCCGGCCCGGCGGGATCGGCGTCTGCATCGCCGGGCAGCTCCTGGGCCAGCGACTCGAGGATCTCGCCGAGCACCTGCTCCGCGGGGACCGCCCTGCCCGCCTGCGTCATGGCGGCGGCGAGCTCGCCGGCCCAGGGCGGCGAGGCCACGCGACCCGTCACCGGTGGCAGGTCGGAGCGGGCGGCCGCCCGGTAGTCGGCGACCGACATCCGCCAGGCCCGGGCGCCGAAGCGCTCGGCGAGCAGCGTGCCGAGCGCGAGCCCAGGCCCGTCGAAGTCGGTGACGAAGCGCAGCGGCGTACCGGCCGCGTGCAGGCGCCCCAGCAGGTCGAGGACGGTCGGCCCGGGGACGCCGTCCGTGCAGACCGCCGGCACCCGGCTCCCGAAGCGGCCGGCCACCGCCTCGAGCACGCGGGCGCTGTCGACGACGAGCAGCGCGTCCCACCCCGTCACCGCCGGTCGCCACGGGCCGGGGGCGTCGCGCAGGTCGCGCGGCGTGACGTGGACGGGGGCGCCGTCGTGCGCGGCGGCCTCCCAGCGGCCGGCGCGCGCGGGGTCCGCGGGGGCGACGCCCAGCGCCAGGCACGTGGTGGAGACCAGGTCGGGGACGACGCCGAAGCGTGCCCACAGCCGCCGCCGGGCGGCCGCGTCGGTGGGCGGTGGCCAGCCGGCCGCGGCCGCCAGACCCCGGACGACGAGCACCGCCACCGCCGAGCCCTCGTCGAGCGCCTGCTCGTCGGCGACGACGTCGGCGGCGAGCTCCGCGCGCACCCGCCAGAACCCCGGCGCGGGGTCGTCGTCCTCCCTGAGCACCGCGAGGATCTCGAGCGCGCTGGTGACCTCGTACTCGGTCAGCCCGCCGTCGCCGCCCACGACGTCGCGCCGCACCGTCTCGAGCCAGGTCGCCGTCCACGGCCGCGCGGCCATGGCCGGGTGGTCCTCGAGCCACTCCTGTCCGGCACGGACGGGCGCCATCCGGCTCTGTGCCCGCGCGCGCCGGGCGGGGACGCACAGGGGCACGAACCGGTCCGCCGCGGTGGCCAGGTCGAGGCCGGACGCCGCCTGCACGATGCCCTCGAGCTCACGCAGGTCGACGCGCATCGAGGCGCGGACGGCCGGCACGCCGAGCAACCCGGCGACCGCTCGCCGGCCCGCCTGGTCGAGCCCGCGCACGTCGACCACGGGATCCGCCTGCCGCACGGGGGCCTGCAGCACGTCCCGGACCGCTGCCCACAGGGGGCCGAGGGCCGGGTTCGCGAGGTCATGCCCGGCCTCGTGGTCCGCGCCCCGCCCGGGCCGTGGCGCGGGGTGGAGCTCGGGCTCCGGTGCGAACCGGTGCCACGTGGGGAGCGGGAGCGGACTCGAGGGGGCTCGGGCGGCACCGGGCGGCTGACGGGCTCGAAGAGGCTGACGTTCCCGGTGGACGCCTCCGCAGGCTCGGGCTCCTCCGTGGCCGCCGGTTCCTGCTGGGACTCCTCAACGGCCTCGGGTTCCTCGACGGCCTCGGGTTCCTCGACGGCGACGGGTTCCTCGACGGCGACGGGTTCCTCGACGGCGACGGGTTCCTCGACGGCGACGGGTTCCTCGACGGCCTCGGGTTCCTCGACGGCCTCGGGCTCCGGCACCCGCCAGAAGGCCGGGGGGCGCATCGGCTCGGGCTCGGGCCAGGGCGCGTGCTCCGTGTCGGGTTCCGGTTCGGCCTCGGCGACGGGTTCCGGCTCGGGCTCCGGCACGGTTTCCGGCTCCGGCTCGGGAGCCGGCACGGAGAAGGGGAGGAGGGTGGGCAGCTGCTCGGGGTCGGCGTCACCGAGCGGTGCGGCGAACCGAGCAACAGGCACGTCGGCACGCCGGTCGGAGCCCTCGACGGCGGCCGGCGGCTCCGCCGGGGCGTCGTAGAGCCACGCGAGCGACTCGGGCAGTTCCGGCGTTGGCCGGCCCGGACGCGAGACGCGGGCCTTGGGGTCGTCCACCAGCACAGGTCCTCTCGCACGTGCAGCACGGGGTTGGCCTCACGCGCCCCCACGCACGCGGAACTGTCTCACAAACTCCCGGCCGGCTCGCATCACAGCCCCTCCGAGGCACGCTCCTCGCGCAGCAGCTCGGCGAACTCGTCGGCGTGCAGCTCCGCCAGCCGGTCGAGGGCGCGGCTGCGCGCCCGGCGCGCGCGGACCTCGAGGTCGCCGTGCCCGCGGATGTCGCGCGGCGGCGTCACGGGCACCCGCGGACGTGTCGTCGTCACCTTCGTCGTGACGCTCGGGCGCCCGCCCACCGTGGCGGCCGCCGCGGCCTTCGAGGCGTCGACGCGGCAGATGTCCGAGTCCTCGTCGAAGTCCTCGACCGGCAGGACCTTGCGGCACTTCTGGCAGCGGCGCCAGTTCGCGGCCATGTCACCTCGCCCCCTCGTCGTTCCACGATCGGCTGCGTCGGGTCGCCCTCCAGCACCCTAAGCGGGCGTCGCCGTCGCCGCCGCGACGGGGACGCCCGCTCTACGGGGGCCGGACGGCCAGGCCTCAGTACTGGCCGAGCACGTCGACGACGACGATCGACGCGGCCTGCTGCCCCGAGGCCGGCAGGAGCGCGACCGCCCGGCTGCCGACGTTCGCGCCCTTGAGCGCGGTGACCAGCTGCACGACCGACGACGCGGCGGCGGCCTGCGGGCCCTGGGTGCCCCACGAGGAGCCGGCTGCCTTGCCGGTCTTGGGGTCGACCTGCAGGAACTGGAAGACCAGGCTCTTGCCGGTGTCGATCGGCGCCCCGGTGCCCTTGAGCAGCAGGGCCGACTTCGGGGCCTTGACGGCGGTGTCGACGCCCTTGACCGAGGTGACCTCCGGGACGGCGCCGGACGCCGACTTCACCTGCGGCAGGCCCGCGGGGAGCGCTCCCGCCGGGGAGCCCGTGGCGGTCGCACCCTTGTCGTAGCTGCCGAGCACGTCGACGACGAACAGCAGGGTCTGCCCCGCGAGCTCCTGGTTCGGGTCCTTGGCGGTC
This sequence comes from uncultured Actinomycetota bacterium, assembly GCA_963792195.1. Classification (GTDB taxonomy): domain Bacteria; phylum Actinomycetota; class Actinomycetes; order Actinomycetales; family Kineosporiaceae; genus DATKNA01. The sequence goes on from CAWBVK010000001.1 coordinate 3,178, forward strand.
CCGTAGCCGTCGGCCGGCGGGACGGTGAGGAGCAGGCGGCTCCCTGCCTTCTGGCCGACCAGCGTCTTGTTCCAGCCCGGGATGAGCCCCTGCACGCCGATCGGGAACGCCGCGGCCGTCTTCTTGTCGTAGGAGTTGTCGAAGACGTACGGCTTGCCGTCCTTCGGCGTCCAGGTCTGCCCGAGGTAGTTGACGACGATGCTCTGGCCGGCGACGACGGCGGGGCCGTTCCCCTGCTTGAGCACGTCGGTGGTGAGAGCCGTGGGCGCGGGGGTGGTCGGGATGGTCAGGGTCGGCTTCTCACCGAACCCCCCGGTGACGGACACGCCCACCTTGGTGTTCGCGCCGTTCGCGCCGGTGGACGTGGAGGAGGACGAGCCCGACGACCCGCAGGCCACCAGGGCGGCGGGGGTGAGCAGGCAGGCGGCGACGAGGACGGCGCCGGCGCGGTGCGACCGCTGGTGCGCCAGGCGCTGGGACAGCTTCACAGGGCAAGAGACCTTCGGCGTTCGGGGGAGGAGGGACCCGTCAACCGTAACCGTCCAGGCTGGGAGATCCCTCCATGCGCGCTCGGACGAGCACTCGGAGGCACAATCGGCGAGTGCGGATCGACCTGAACGCCGACGTGGCCGAGTCCTTCGGTCGCTGGCGTCTCGGTGACGACGCAGCGCTGCTCCCCCACATCACGAGTGCGAACGTGGCCTGTGGCTTCCACGCCGGCGACGCGCGCACGATCCGCGAGACCGTCGAGCGCTGCGCCGAGCTCGGCGTCGTCGTCGGCGCCCAGGTCTCCTACCGCGACCTGGCGGGCTTCGGTCGCCGCGCGATGGACGTCGACCCCGCCGACCTCGCCGCCGACGTGCTCTACCAGCTGGCGGCGCTCGACGGCCTGGCACGCGTCGCCGGCACCGGGGCGCGTTACGTGAAGCCGCACGGCGCGCTCTACCACCGGCTGCTCGACGACGACGAGCAGGCCGACGCCGTCGTGTCCGCGGTCGCCGCCTGGGACGCCGGCGCGTCCGTGCTGACGCAGCCCGGGGAGCTGGCCCGGCGTGGCAGGGCGGCGGGGCTGACCGTCGTGTTCGAGGCCTTCGCCGACCGCGCCTACCGTCCCGACGGCCGGCTCGTGCCGCGCGCGTCGCCCGGGGCGGTGCTCAGCGACCCCGCGGACGCCGTCCGCCAGGCGCTCGACCTCGTCGGGACAGGCGGGTTCGGGTCTCTGTGTGTGCACGGCGACACCCCCGGTGCGCCGACGGTGGCGCAGGCCGTGCGGGCGGCGCTGACGGCGGCCGGTCACGAGGTGGCGCCCTTCGCGGATGCCCGGTGAGCGTGCCGGGTGAGGGCCCATGACCGGGCGGCGGGTGCGCCGGTACGGCGACGCGGGCCTGCTCGTGGAGACGCCGTCGAACGGGGCGGCGCTCGCGTTGTGCGCGGCCCTGGCGGCGGCCGGTCTGGCGGTCCGCGCCCGGCCCGGACTCCGGTCGGTCCTGGTGCAGCCGGTCGGTGCCGGCGCCGATCTCGGCGCGCTCACCCGCGCGGTGGCTGCGCTCCCGGCGGGGGACCTCGCACCGCCGGGCGGTCGCGCGTTCGAGCTGCCCGTGGTCTACAACGGTGAGGACCTCCCGGAGGTCGCCGCGCGGACCGGGCTCGACGTCGCCGAGGTCGTCGCCCGGCACACCGCCCCGGAGTACACCGTCGCGTGCCTGGGGTTCACCGCCGGGTTCGCCTACCTCGAGGGGCTCGACCCGGCCCTGCACCTGCCCCGGCGGGACTCGCCCCGGGCACGCGTCCCCGCCGGCGCCGTCGCCGTGGCGGGGGACCAGGCCGGCGTCTACCCGCGTCCGGCACCGGGCGGCTGGCACCTGCTCGGCCGCACCGCGGCGTCGGTGTTCGACGAGGCCGCCGACCCGCCCGCCCTGCTCGCGCCGGGGGACCGGGTCCGCTTCGTCCCGGTGGACCGGTGACGAGCATGGCTCTCGAGGTGCTCGACCCCGGGCCGCTCACGCTGGTGCAGGACCTCGGCCGCCCGGGGCGCGAGCAGTGGGGGGTGGCTCCGACGGGCGCGTTCGACCGGGGATCGCACGCGCTCGCGCAGCGGCTCGTCGGCAACGAGCCCGGCGCCGCCGGCCTCGAGGTCCTGCTCGGCGGCCTGCGGCTCGTCGCGGCCGGGGACGTCGTGGTCGCCGTGGCCGGTGCCCCCGTGCCGCTGACGGCGGCGGGGCGCCCCGAGGGGCCGGGCGTCGCCCTGCGCCTGCGCTCGGGGGACGAGCTCGCCCTGGGGCGGCCCGCAGACGGAGTGCGGACGTACCTCGCCGTGCGCGGCGGCCTCGCCGTGCCGGCCGTGCTGGGCAGTCGCTCCCGCGACACCGGCTCCGGCCTCGGGCCGGCGCCGATCACCGGGGGAGACCTGCTGCCCGTCGGCGCGGACGTCGCCGACGGCGTCTGGCTCGGGCCGGTGCCCTCGCACGCGGCCCGGTTCGAGCGGCCCGCGGTCGTCGAGCTGGCGCCCGGGCCGCACGACGACCTCACGGGGGACCCGTCCGGCAGCTGGACCGTCGCCGCCGACAGCGACCGGGTCGGCGTGCGGCTGGTGGGCGGCCCCGTGTTGCGCGGCGTGCCCGGCGGCCTGCCGAGCTTCCCGGTGCTGCCGGGCAGCGTGCAGGTGACGCCGGCGGGGGAGTTGCTCGTGCTCGGGCCCGACGCAGGCGTCACCGGGGGTTATCCCGTCGTCGGCCTGGTCACCGGCTCGTCACTCGACCGGCTGGCGCAGTGCCGGCCCGGGGACGTGGTGGCCGTCCGGCGCCGGACGCGACGGAGCCCCGGTCGGGGGACCGGGGCTCCGTCGGCTCGACGAGCCGGGTACGGCTCAGGCGAGGGTCACCAGTAGTGGCGGCGGCCGCCGACCGCGCGGCCGGTGGCGCCCATGATGTACAGCACGGCACCGACCACGAGCAGGATGACGCCGATCGTCCACAGGATCGGGATGTGGGCGAGCAGGCCGATCAGCAGCAGCACCACGCCGAGAATGATCATTTCCGTGTTCCTCCGTTGCTAGGGGCTGGACGGGAAGTACCCCCGCTGATCACGGGCGAAACGTCCTCCCGCCCTCACACCACTCCCGGAGGCGTACACGCGCGCTGGACGGGTACGGCAGCGGGCATGACTGCACAGCACAAGCCGTTCGTGCCCGACGACCAGCGCGCCTCCGGCCTCGGCGCCACCGGCGGCCTGCCCGGCGCGAACGCCGACCCGCGGGCGTCCGAGGTGACCCCCGAGGAGATCGAGTCGACCGTCGCCGCCGGCGACATGCCCGGCGACGCGGCTCCCGACCCGGCCGACGAGTTGCGCAGCGGCGACTGAGGCCCCCGCCGGAAACCCGGGTGACGGCGGCGCGCCGCGCGCCTACCGTCGAGGGCATGTGGAGCTGACGGTGCACGCGCGTCCGTGACCGGCCGGCGGCGAGCCCGACGAGGCCGCCGCCCCGCCCCCCGGGAGGGGGTTCCGCATGCCCAAGGACAAGCCGCGGCGCGAGCCGCGCAAGCCGAAGAAGCCCAAGCCGCAGCTGGCCTGACCCACCGACCGACGGCGCCCGTCCTCCGGCCTCAGCTGAAGGGCGGGCGCTCGTCGAGGCGCACCGAGAGGCGGCCGGCCCCGCGCCACACCCGCGCGAGCAGGTCGCGGTCCTCGGGTGTCACGAGGTTGCCCATCACGCGCAGCGCGAGCGTCATCAGCGAGCGGGAGCGCATCCCCACGGGACCGGCCGCGGGCAGCAGCCCCGGCACCGTCAGCAGGCCCGCCAGCCGCCGGGCGATCGAGAACGCCTCACCGTAGTGGCGGCGCAGCAGCGCGGGCCACGCGACCCCGAGGTCGCCCGGGTCGCCCGCCAGCTGCTCGGCGAGCAGCCGGCCGGTCTCGAGCCCGTAGTCGATGCCCTCACCGTTGAGCGGGTTCACGCAACCGGCGGCGTCGCCGACCAGGGCCCAGTTCGGCCCCGCGACGCCCGACACCGCGCCGCCCATCGGCAGGAGCGCCGACCAGACGGCACGCGGCTCGCCGTCGAGCTGCCACTCCTCGCGTCGCAGGTCGGCGTAGTACGCGAGCAGCGAGCGCAGGTTCACGTCGGCTGGCCGCCGCGCGGTCGCGAGCGTCCCGACGCCGACGTTCACCTCGCCCTCGCCGAGCGGGAACACCCACCCGTAGCCGCTGAGCAGCTCCCCTTCCGCACCGCGCAGCTCCAGGTGGGAGGAGATCCAGGGGTCGTCGGCGCGGGCCGACTTCACGTAGGCGCGGACGGCGACGCCGTACGCCGTGTCCTTGTGCCAGGTGCGGCCCAGCTGCCGCCCGAGCTGCGACCGGGCACCGTCGGCCACGACCAGCGTGCGGCAGCCCACGGTCACCGGCTCGGTCCTCGGCGGACCCGCCAGCACCACCCCGGTCACCCGGTCCCCGGAGCGGACGACGTCGACCGCGCGACGCCCCTCCAGCGGCGTCGCCCCCGCGTCGAGGGCGACGGAGCGGATCGCGGCGTCGAGCTCAAGGCGCGGCGCGGCCCCCCCGGTGCTGGGCAGGCTGCCGCCCGGCCAGGGCAGGTACAGCTCCTGGCCGAAGCCGGCCGCGCGCAGGCCCCAGTTGACGGCGCGTCCGCGCAGCCAGTCGCCGAGGCCCAGGGCGCGCAGCTCGGCCACCGCCCGCGGCGTGAGGCCGTCGCCGCACGGCTTGTCGCGGGGGAAGGTCGCGGCGTCGGCGAGCAGGACCTCGCGGCCCGAGCGCGCGAGCCACGCCGCGGCGGTGCTGCCGGCGGGGCCGGCGCCCACGACGAGGACGTCGGTCTCCAGGCTCACGCCACCCAGTGTCGCTCAGCCGGGCAGCGACGGCGCGCCGCCCTCGGGGTCGCGGGCCGGCACCCCCGGGACGTCGATGCGCCCGGCGGTCCCGACGCCGAGCGCGAGGAGCAGCTGGTCGTAGGACTCGAAGGTCGCCCCCTCGGGCAGCGACTTCACGGCGACGAGCACCGAGTCGGCCCCGTGGTTCTCCCGGACGAGGTCGAGCACTGCCTCCCGGGTGATCGGGAAGTCGGGCACGCCGAGCGTGCCCGTGATGCGCTCGAAGCGCGAGGCGTCGGAGTCGGTGAAGGCCTGCGGAGCGTCCTGCTCGAAGCGCCGGCGCAGCGCCCCGATCTCGTCGCGCTCGCGGTCGCTGAACCGGAGCGGGTGGTCCCCGCGAGGATCGTTGCTGGCATCGACGGTCACGCTCTCTTGGTGACCTCTTCACGGCGACTTATGCGTGCCCGGTCGCGGCGGAGCGCCCGCCCTGCTGTGATGATCGCCATGAGCGACGCGGCTCCCGGGCGGCTCGGCCTGCCCGCCGGCATCACGGCCTGCCTGTTCGACCTCGACGGGGTCGTGACGCAGACCGCCACCGTCCACGCGCGCGCGTGGAAGGAGATGTTCGACGCCTACCTGCGCGAGCGCGCGACCGCGCACGGGCGACGAGTTCACGCCGTTCGACGTGCACGACGACTACGACCGCTACGTCGACGGCCTGCCGCGCGCGGACGGCGTCCGGGGCTTCCTGCGGTCCCGGGGCATCGACCTGCCGGACGGCGACCCCGACGACGCGCCCGACCAGCCGCTGGACCGGGTGACGGTGAACGGTCTCGGGAACCGCAAGAACGACATCGTGCAGCGCCGGATCCGCGAGGACGGCGTGGAGGTGTACGAGGGGTCCGTGCGCTACCTGCACGCCGTCCGGGGGGCGGGGCTGCGGACGGCGGTGGTCTCGTCGAGCGCGAACACGCGCGAGGTGCTGCAGGTCACCGGCCTCGCAGACCTGTTCGACGCCCGCGTCGACGGCCAGGTGGCCCGCGAGCGCAAGCTGCCCGGCAAGCCGAACCCCGACACGTTCCTCGCGGGCGCCGCCGAGCTCGGCGCGGATCCCGGTGCCGCGGCGGTCTTCGAGGACGCGCTGGCCGGCGTCCAGGCCGGCCGCGCCGGGCACTTCGGGATCGTGATCGGCGTGGACCGTGTCGGGCAGGCCGACGCGCTGCGCGAGCACGGCGCGGACGTCGTCGTCCGCGACCTGGCCGAGCTGCTCGGCGGCCCGGGAGGGGAGGGCGCATGACCACCGGAGGCCTGTCGCTGCCCACCGCGCGCCGCCGCATCCGCCGGACCGCCTTCGAGGTCGAGCCGTGGGCGGTGCGCCAGAGCGGCCTCGACGTGCAGGTGCTCGCCCGCGCCGAGTCGGTGTTCGCGCTCTCGAACGGGCACGTGGGCCTGCGCGGCAACCTCGACGAGGGCGAGCCGCACGCGCTGCCGGGCACGTACCTCAACTCGGTGTACGAGTACCGCCAGCTGCCGTACGCCGAGGCCGGCTACGGCTACCCCGAGTCGGGGCAGACGGTCGTCAACGTCACCAACGGCAAGATCATCCGGCTGCTCGTCGACGACGAGCCGTTCGACGTGCGCTACGGGGCGGTGCTCGAGCACGAGCGGGTGCTGGACCTGCGCACGGGGGTGCTCGACCGGCACGTGACCTGGCGCTCGCCGGCCGGGCGCGCCGTCCGCATCCGCACCACCCGCCTGGTCTCCTTCACCCACCGCTCGATCGTGGCCGTCGCCTACGAGGTCGAGGCGCTCGAGGACGGCGCCCGGATCGTGCTGCAGTCCGAACTGGTCGCCAACGAGGAGCTGCCCGGCGCCGGCACCGACCCGCGCACGGCCGCGGCGCTCGACTCACCGCTGGAGCCGGTGGAGCACGACGCGGCGGGCCTGCGCCTGCAGCTGCTGCACCGCACCCGGCGCAGCGGCATCGGGGTGGCCGTGGCCGCCGACCACGTGATCGAGGCGTCCGAGGGCCTGCACGTGCAGACCTCGTCGGAGATCCGCGAGGACTGGGGCCGGGTCACCATCACGGCGACGCTGCGGCCCGGCGAGACGCTGCGGCTGGTCAAGTACGTGAGCTACGGCTGGTCGTCGGTGCGCTCGCGGCCGGCCCTGCGCGACCAGGTGGCGGCCGGGCTCACCGGCGCGCTGCACACGGGCTGGGAGGGGCTGCTGCGCGACCAGCGCGACTTCCTCGACGAGTTCTGGAAGGGCGCCGACGTGCTCGTCGAGGGCGACCCGGCGCTGCAGCAGGCCGTGCGGTTCGCGCTGTTCCACGTGATGCAGAACAGCGTGCGCGCCGAGGAACGGCCGATCGCGGCGAAGGGCCTGACCGGCCCCGGCTACGACGGCCACTGCTTCTGGGATACGGACTCGTTCGTGCTGCCCGTGCTCGTGCACACCTGGCCCGAGGCGGCCGCCGACCACCTCCGCTGGCGGCACCGCACGCTCGAGGTCGCCAAGCAGCGGGCCGCCACCCTGCACCTCGCCGGCGCCGCCTTCCCGTGGCGCACGATCAACGGCGAGGAGTGCTCCGGCTACTGGCCGGCGGGCACCGCCGCCTTCCACATCAACGCCGACATCGCCGACGCGGTCACCCGCTACCACGACGCCACCCGGGACGAGGAGTTCGACGCCGAGATCGGCATCGAGCTGCTCGTGGAGACGGCCCGGCTGTGGGTCTCGCTCGGCCACCACGACCGCAGCGGCGCCTGGCACATCAGCGGGGTGACGGGGCCCGACGAGTACAGCGCCGTGGCCGACGACAACGTCTACACGAACCTCATGGCGCAGCGGAACCTGCGTTCCGCCGTCGCTGCGGTGCGGCACCGCCCGGAACGTGCCGAGGACCTCGAGGTGACCCCCGAGGAGGTGCGGGCCTGGGAGCGCGCCGCCGACGCCGTCGCCCTGCCGTTCGACACCGAGCTCGGGGTGCACGAGCAGTCGGCCGGCTTCACCCGGCACGACGTCTGGGACTTCGAGCACACCCCGCCCGAGAACTACCCGCTGCTTCTGCACTACCCGTACTTCGACCTGTACCGCAAGCAGGTGATCAAGCAGGCCGACCTCGTGCTGGCCATGCAGACCCGCGGGGACGCGTTCACGGCCGAGCAGAAGGCGGCCAACTTCGCGTACTACGAGTCGATCACGGTGCGCGACTCGTCGCTGTCGGCGTGCACCCAGGCCGTCATCGCGGCCGAGGTCGGGTGCCTCGACCTCGCCTACGCCTACGCCTGCGAGGCGGCGTTCATGGACCTGCACGACCTCGAGCACAACACCCGAGACGGACTGCACATGGCCTCGCTGGCGGGTGCATGGACGGCCCTGGTCGCCGGGTTCGGCGGCATGCGCGACAACGAGGGCGAGCTGTCGTTCGCGCCGCGCCTGCCCGAGGGTCTCGACCGGCTGTCCTTCACCATCCGGCACCTGGGGCAGCGGTTGCGGGTCACCACCGACGGCCGCGAGGCGACGTACGCGCTGTTCGACCACGGTGCGCCCCTGCGGGTGCTCCATCACGGTCAGGAGCTGCTCGTGACCTCGGACCGGCCGGTCAGCGCGCCGGTGCCTCCCGCGCCGGAGCCCCCGAAGGTCACCCAGCCGTACGGGCGGGAGCCGCGGCTGAGCCACCGCCCGTAGGGTTCACGGGCTCGGCGAGGTGCACGGACTCGGCGAGGTGCACGGACGCGCCGAGGTGCACGCGGAACAGCGCACGCGGGTCCTGCAGCTGCGCCGACGGCTGGACCGCTTCGCGCGGCAGCTCGCCGTACCAGCGCACCGTCCGGCGCGGCGACGCGTCGACGACGGCCGGTCCCGTTACCGCGCCGATCGCCAGCCGGGTGCCGCCGTCCAGCGGAAGGCCGACGAGGTCGCCGGGGCGCATCTCGCCGGTGAAGGCCTCCACCTGGCGCCGGCCCTTGGCCGAGCGCGGTCCGGCCGCCGGAACCTCCGCGTACCCCTGCGCCAGGAACTCGCCGGCCGCCGCGTCGGTCGGCGCCCGCACCACCCACATCGGCCGGCCGCTGGGGGGCGCCGGCGAGGGGACGGGATCGGGGTCGGGCCAGTGGTACGGCAGGTCGTCGGGCACGTCGCCGAACACCGGGCGGTAGTGCTCGGGATCCTTGCGCACCAGCGCCGACCGGTGCGACAGGTGGATGCGCCCGTCGCCGAGCCAGCCCGGCAGCAGGCCGGCCGCAGCGAGGTCGGCCTGGCTCGCCCGCTCCACCTCGGGCGCGAACTCCGCGATCATGTCGCGAGTTGCATCCGCGTAGCCTCTGGCGACCCAGGCTCTCACCACCTCGAGGCCGTAGACGACGAGTGCGGGTGTCCGGCCGCGCCACATCGTCACGACCGGGTGGTTGCGCCAGCCGTAGTCGCCGAGCTCGAGGGCCCGCAGCACCTGGAGCGTCTCGACGCGCTGCTTGCCCAGCCGGGGGGAGTCGAGCACCTCCGCGCTGCGGGCGAAGTCGCGGTAGGGCAGGAAGGTCTGCATCGCCCCCACCCTTGCCCGCGCTTCGCGCGGGGTATGTCCCGGGGCACGTCCGGGTCGCGCGGGAGCGCGAGATCGGGTGGGATCGAGGGGTAGGCCACCCGAGATCGAAAGGCTCCCAGCATGCCCACGCGCACAGCGACGACCACCTGGACCGGCGATCTGCAGACCGGGTCGGGGTCGGTCGAGATGACGAGCTCGAAGGTCGGCACGTACGAGGTCTCGTTCCCCAAGCGGGCCGCTGACGAGGCCGGCGGGACGACCAGCCCCGAGGAGCTCGTGGCGGCGGCGCACAGCTCCTGCTTCGCCATGGCGTTCTCCAACGAGCTGGCGCAGGCCGGCGGCAGCAACGCGCAGCTCACGATCCGCTCGGACGTCACGCTGAGCCCCGACCCCGCCGGCGGCTTCCGCGTCCGCAGCAGCAAGCTCACGGTGCGCGGCACCGTCGACGGCCTCGACGAGGGCGGGTTCGTCAAGGCCGCCGAGGCGGCGAAGGTCGGCTGCCCGATCAGCAAGCTCTTCGCGAACAACACCGACATCACCCTCGACGCGGCGCTTGCCCGACCCTGACCCCTTCTCCCTCCAGCGTTGATCATGCAATCCGCGTTGATCATGCGATTCCCGTGGATCACGGCACGGTCGCTGCGTGGCCGTCGGACGTGATCGACGCGGACCGCATGATCAACGGGATGGGGGCCGGCGGGGTCAGGCCGTGAGGTACCAGGGGCTGGCGTAGGCGACCCCCCACGTCGCCGCCGGGTGACCGGCGGGGGCGGACCCGCCGTAACCGCGGGACGTGTCGGCGACGCGCAGGAGCACCCAGTCCGCGGCCGCGGGGACGTCGACCTCGACCGTGGTGACGTCGCCGACGACGGCCGCGGCCCGGTGCACGACGGCCACCTCGGGCGAGACGCCGCCGGTGACGGCGGCAGAGGTCAGCAGCTGGAGCTCGACCGGCCGGTCCTCGTAGCCGGAGCCCCCGAGGTCGACCGCGAGCTCGAGCCTGCCCCCGCCGGCCGGCAGCGCCGAGCCCAGGGGGGCGCCCGCCAGGCTCGCATCGAGCCGCAGGCCCCGTTCTCTGGTCGCGAAGACGCGACCAGCGGCGAGAGCCTCTCGGACGCCGTCCCGGGAGTGCTCGTGCACCCACAGGCCGGTCCGGCCCCGCCCCTCCAGCCCGAACCGGTGGCCGTGCTCGTCGCTGCACCCGATCAGCCCCGGCTGCCACCCGGCGTCGAGGCAGGCGACCAGCGGCGAAGCCGTGCCTCGCGGATCGGCGGGGTCGAGGCCGGGGCCGAAGAGGTAGTCGTCGCCCCGGTTGAACGCCTCGAGGGCGACCATGCGCGAGCGGAGCTCCGTACGGGCGGCGTCTCCGTCGGGGCCCGGCGGGACTGCGAAGTCGGCCAGGCGACCGTCCTCCCGGCCCGGGTGGTTGTAGCCGTAGAGCGCCTTCTGCTCCTCGCGCTCGAGGAAGTCGAAGAGGCCGGCCAGCGAGCCGGGGGTGTCGACGCCCTTGTAGCCGTGGCTGAACCAGACGTTCACGTGCCCCAGCCAGGGCTCGGTCCACTCGAAGCCGCGCAGCGCGGTGAACTCCCCCGGCGCGTCGAAGGCGTCCGCGAGCTCGGCCGTGCGCTGCCAGCCCGCGTCGTCGAACGAGCGAGGCATCAGGCGGGCGACGGCGAGCGCGCCGGCGTCGGGGTAGAGGCCGGGGTCGAGCTCGTCGCGGAGCTCCCGGGGGATCGAGGCGTGGTCGGTGAGCGCGGCGACGTCGAGACCGGCGTCGCGCAGCTGGGCGTAGGCCGACTCGGGGTCGCCGCGCCCGTCGGACAGCGTCGTGTGGTTGTGCAGGTCGCCGACGACGAGGAAGGCGCCGCCCGGCCGCAGGCGGGAGCGGCGCCACCCCTCGTTCGCTGTGCTCATCGTCCTCTCGACGCTACCCGGCGGGTCGCCGGGGCGGCGACCTCAGAAGCGGTGCGTCTCGACGTGCAGGCCGAGCGCGGTCGCGACGTCCTGGACGTTCTCGAAGGTCCGGCCCTCGGGGAGCGAACGCAGCAGGGACAGGACGTGGTCGGTGGCCTCGTTGTCGGCGGCGATCGCGACCAGCGCGTCGCGGTCGCCCGGGAAGGCGTGCGTGCCGAGGCTGCGCGCGATGTCGGACCGCTCGTCGACGTCGGTCTGGGTCATGCCCTCGGGGTTGCCGCGGCGGTCCTCAGGGAAGATCCGGTCGGCCGTCGGCTGGTCCTCGCCGGCGGGCTCGGGGTCGCGCCACTCCTCGGCGCGCGTGCTGCGCCCGCCCTGCACGAGCCCGCGCGTCTCCTGCTTCAGGTACTCGTCGAGTTCGGGGCCGTGCTGGCCGCTCTGCTGGATCTCGCTGGACTCGTACGTCGGTTCGCTCACGACAGCGGGGTACCCGTGCGCCGGGCACCGAAACCCGGTGACAAGAACCGGGGCGGCGAGCCGGGTTTGAGACGCCCGCGACGGGTCACGTGAGGCGTGTCCCGCACCTGCTTCCGATGCTTCGGGGAGGCACTCCATGGCCACGCAGCACACACCCGCGGACGACATCGTCTACGACCTGGTCACCGTGCAGTACCACGCGCTCACCGCCGCGCAGGCGACCGACAAGTACCTGCAGGACGCCGAGGGGCACGACGACGTGCGTGCCTTCTTCGAGGAGGTCGCCCGGCAGGACGCCGAGCGCGCGCAGAAGGCGCACCAGCTGCTCGGTCAGCTCACGAGCAGCACGGCGGGGCTGCAGCCGTCGCACAGCTGACCCGGGCGCTGACCTGAGCGCGCCGGGGCCGGGGCCGGGGCCGGCGCGGCCCCGGCGGCCTCAGGCGGTGAGTGGTGCGACCAGCGGCGCGGCGAGGGCGCTCGCGGGCAGGTCGTCCGCCGGCGGCCGCGGGCCGGCCAGCACCTGCGCCAGGCTTCGGCCGCGGGCCAGTGACAGCTCGTCGCGCAGGCAGGAGGCGTCGCGCTGCAGGTCGACGCCGCCGCGGATCTGCAGGTGCTCGAGCACCCGGTGAGCGGCGGCGACCGTCGTCTCGTCGAGGACCTCGCCCGGCTCGAGGAGCGCCAGCCGGACGAGCGCCTGGCCGACCTCGCGGCGCAGCTCCTCGTCGACCGCGACCAGGGCCTCGATCTCGCCCGCGTGGCGGCGGAGGACGCGCTGCCAGCGCTGCCCCACCCGGCTGCACCCCAGTGCGGCGTTCAGGTGGAGCGTGGCGCGGCGCTGCTCCTCGTCGATCCCCAGCATGGTCATCCCCTTGCCGATTCGGCGGTCACCTCGGCCCGGCGCTGTTGCCGGGCGACACAAGTCCTGAACGATACGCTTGTCGCTCGCCTTGAGTGACCGGTTCATAACCGTAAGCAAGGATCAGGCGTTCGGCGGAACGGCGAGGGTCCGTTCGGGCCGCCCTGGGCCGCACGGGTGAGCCGTCTGTCGGTGGCGCCCGCGAGAATGGTGCACATGGACGTCGGCCGCCTGCGCGAGCACTCCCGGGTGCTCGGCTTCACCCCTCAGGACGAGGTGCGCTGGCTCGCGCCGGCAGAACTGCTGCGGACGGCGATCAAGGTCGGCCTCTCGTCGGTCTTCGCCGACTACGCAGACCGCCGCGAGGTGCAGGCCGCCCTGCCGGCGACCGCGCTCACGCTGGCGCCCGACGGCGACGGCGGGATGTGGCTCGACCACGTGGCCGACCTCGGCGACGGCTTCGACCCCACCTACACGGTGGCCCGGCTGCTCGCCGCCGACGCGGTCGAGGTCGACCCGCCCGAGGGCACGCAGGGGGCGCCGCTGCACCTCCCCCGGGGCCGGCTGCTCGTGCTGGGCGGCGACGAGGTCTATCCCACGCCGTCGTCGACGGGTTACGAGGACCGGACGAAGGGCCCCTACCGCGCGGCGCTCCCGCCGGGGGCCGTCGACCCCGCCCCCTTCCTGGTGGCCCTCCCCGGGAACCACGACTGGTACGACGGGCTGACCGCCTTCCTACGGCTGTTCGCGCAGCGCCGGCCCCTCGGCGGCTGGCGGACCGCGCAGACCCGCAGCTACTTCGCGGTCGAGCTCCCGCAGCGCTGGTGGCTCGTGGGCGTCGACACCCAGCTGGGCACCTACATCGACGACCCGCAGATCCGGTACTTCCGCGAGCACCTGTCGGCACGCCTCCAGCCGGGCGACGGCGTGATCCTCGCCGTACCGTCGCCCACCTGGGTGCACACCGGGCCGCCCGACCGACCGGGTGACGCGGACGCGTTCAACGCGCTGCACTACTTCGAGCGCGAGGTCGTCGAGCAGTACCGCGACGTCGAGACCGGCCAGATCCGGCCGACGGGGGCGAAGGTCCGGCTCTGGATCACCGGCGACCTCCACCACTACGCCCGCTACGAGGAGCAGCCCCCGCCGGGCGCGGCCGCCGTCCCCGGTGCCGCCCGCCAGTTCGTGACCTGCGGCCTGGGGGGTGCCTACCTGCTCGACACGCACCGGCTCCCCGACGCCCTCGAGCTGCCGTCGCCCCGCAGCCGGATGGTCGACCACGCGGCGCCCGCCGCGTTCGCGCTTCGGTCGCCGTGGCCGACCAAGGAGCGGTCCCGCCGGCTCGTCGGGGGCCTGCTGGCCGGGCCGCCGCGCGGACTGCCGTGGCGCAATCCCGGCTTCTGGCGGCTGGCCGGCGGCATCCAGGGGGCCCTGCTGCTGGTGCTGCTGTTCACGCTGGGTCTCGAGAAGGGCCGCAACCTCACCGGCGTGCTGCGGCTCGGCGCGGTCGCCGACGTGGCCTGGTTCGCCGGGCAGGCCCTCGTCTGGGCTGCCGGTCTCTACCTCCTGCTCGCGCTGCGCCCCCTCATGCATCTGGGGCGTCCGCGCGCGCCGTCCGAGGTGTTCTGGGCGTGCCTCGCCCAGGTCGCGCTGGCCCTGGTGGGCATGGCCGTCCTGGTGGCCGTGCCCTGGCCCGGCGGCTGGCCCGACTGGGTGGTCCTCGGCCTCGCCCTGCTGGCCACCATCGTCGTGACGGGCCTGCTCGCCTCGTACGTCTTCGCCGGTTACGTGATGCTCTCCCGGCTGCCCACGGTGCAGGGGTGGCAGCTCTCCGCCCAGGCGATCGAGGCGTGCAAGGGGTTCGTCCGGATGCGGATCGAACCGTCCGGGCGGCTCACCCTCTACCCCGTCGTCGTCGACGACGTGTGCCACGACTGGCAGCTCGACCCGCCCGGCGACGCCGGCCCCGCCGGCTCCGCACGGCCCGTCCCGGCCGGGCCCTTCCCGCGGCCGCATCTCGTCGAGCCGCCCGTCGTGATCGACCGGGTGGCGCCGCCCGTCCCGGTCGGGCGCGTGCCCGGGGCGCAGCCGGCCACGACCGCCTGACACGACCGCCTGACACCACCCCCGGTACTCCGGACTGGCCCCGAGCCGTGTGCGGGGCACGATGGCGTCGGCGGCCGCACCCGCCGCGGAGGCGCGCTCCGGGCGGGACCCACCACGAGGAGGAGCACGGCATGGGCGAGGTGCGCGAGCACTCGGCGGACGCCGTGACCGACGTCTGCACCGAGCACGGGGAGGGTGTGATCTGGGACGCGGCCGCCGCGCTCGTGCGGTTCGTCGACCTCGAGGCCGGCGCCCTCATGACGTACGACCCGACCGGCGGCGCCGTGGCGCACCGGCCCCTCGGCAAGGTCGCGGCCTGCGTGCGCCCGCGCCGCGGCGGCGGCCTCGTGGTCGCGCTCGAGCGGTCGTTCGTGCTGCTCGACCCTGCGGGCGAGGTCGAGGGTGAGTCCGGGCCGGCGTTCACCGACCAGGGCATCCGCTTCAACGACGGTGGCTGCGACCCCGCGGGGCGGTTCTGGGTCGGGACCATGGCCTACGACGAGACCCCGGGCGCGGGGACGCTGCACCGGTTCGACCCCGACGGCAGCACCCACCTCGTGCTGAAGGACGTGACGATCTCCAACGGGCTGTCGTTCGCGCCCGACGGCCGGAGCGCGTACTACGTCGACACCCCCACGAGCCGCATCGACGTGCTCGAGGTCGATCCGGTCGCCGGCACGATCACGGGGCGACACCCCTTCGCGCACGTCGACGGGCACCCCGACGGGATTGCCGTCGACGCCGAGGGCGGCGTGTGGGCCGCCCTCTGGCAGGGGTCCGGGGTCAACCGCTACGACGCGCAGGGCCGCCTCACCGACGTCGTCCGGCTGCCGCCCTCGCAGGTGACCTGCCCCGCGTTCGGCGGGGAGGACCTCGCCGACCTGTACGTGACGACGTCGCGCAAGGGCTTGCCGGCGGGCCGGGAGCCGCTCGCGGGGGCGCTCTTCCGGCTCCGCCCCGGCGTGACCGGCGCGCCGGTCCTGCCGTTCGCGGGGTGACCTAGGCTGCCCACGTGCGTGATCTCGTCTACCCGCCGGTCATCCTGACGGCCCGCGCCCTGTTCGCCGGGCTCGGCCTGCGGTTCCGGATCGAGGGCGCGCAGCACGTGCCCCGGGTGGGCGGGGCGGTCATCGCCTCCAACCACGTCAGCTACCTGGACTTCGCCTTCGTGGGCTACGGCACGCGGCAGGCCGGTCGGCTCGTGCGGTTCATGGCCAAGGAGTCGGTGTTCCGGCACCCCGTGTCGGGCCCGCTCATGCGCGGGATGCATCACATCCCGGTGGACCGCGCTGCCGGCTCGGGGGCCTTCCGGGAGGCGCTGGCGATGCTCAAGGCCGGCGAACTCGTCGGGGTCTTCCCCGAGGCCACGATCAGCCGTTCCTTCGAGCTCAAGGAGTTCAAGGCCGGCGCGGCGCGGATGGCGCAGGCGGCGGGGGTCCCGCTGGTGCCGACCGTGGTCTGGGGCGGGCAGCGCATCTACACGAAGGGCCGCCCGCGCGACTTCCGTGGCCGGGGCAAGGCCCTGACCATCGCCTTCGGCGAACCGCTCACGCCGGGCCGGCGCGACAACGGTGACGCCGTGACGGCGGAGCTCAAGACGAGGATGGCGGCCCTGCTGGCGCACGCCCAGGAGACCTACCCCGACCGCCCCCGCGACGACGACCGCTGGTGGCTCCCCGCGGCGATGGGGGGCACGGCCCCGACGCCCGAGCAGGCCGCCGCGCTCGATGCGGCGGAGGCCGAGTCGTCGGCCGCTTCCAGAGCGGCGGACGCCGAAAGCGGCGGGGACGCCGTCTGATCGTGGCCCGGCAGCCGGCTCAGGCCCTGCGCCACCAGGGGTCGCTGGGCTCCTGGACCGGCAACGCGTTGGCGGTCGGCGTCGGGCGGTCGCTGGCCCGCCGCGCCTCGGGTGTGAAGAGCTCCTCGCTGATCCGGCGGTAGAGGATGTCGGGGTGAGGGACGAACCGGACCTCGCGGAACGCCTGGTCCTGACCGGCCGACTCGAGCACGAAGCTGCCGTAGCCGAGGAGCTGGCCGAAGGCGCTGCGGTCGTAACGCATGTCGGTGACCTTGACGACCGGGATCATCGCGACCTGGCGGGTGAGGATGCCCTGGGTCAGCATGAGCCGCCGGTCGGTGCCGACGAACCACTCCCGGTACCACAAGAAGGTGCGCCACAGCGCGCGCACGAAGAGGATCACCGGGAGGAACACGAGGATGTCGCGGACCAGCGGCGCCCGCTGGGGCAGCGACGCGTCGAGGATGCCCAGGGCGAGCAACGACAGGAAGAACAGGGTCCACGGATTGGTGATCCTCACCCAGTGCAACCGTGTCCTGAAGACGATCTTCTCAGCCGGGGTGAGGTACCGGTCGAGCTCGGCAGGGATCCCGGGGTGGGAGCGCGGCAGTTTGGCCATGCGCCGGGTCCTACCCGTTGATCAGGTGGTTGAAGAAGGACAGGACGGCGTTGAAGGCCGAGACGAGGAAGTTCCAGATCGCGTGCACCGCGGCCGCCGACTTGGCCGGGTTCGTGTAGATCGCGTACGCGATGAAGAGCACAAGGATCACGAAGAGAACCTGGCGTGTTCTCGTCACCGGTGCCTCCTTGGCGGTCGTTCCCCATTGTGACCGTTCGCTGACTGTAAGCGTCTAAGCATGCGGCACAAGGCCCATCCGCGTGAAGACGGCAGAGTCAACATATCGGCCTGGTGATCCTGATGCAGGTGAGGCGTGCGTGTCGATCACGGCGTGTCGTGATCGCGACCGCGCCGTGACGCCGGTGACACCACGTGATGGCGGGCCGACGCTCGGCCGACGCCTCAGACCACGCCGTACAGCCGGTCACCGGCGTCGCCGAGGCCCGGCACGATGTAGCCGAGCTCGTTGAGGCCCTGGTCGAGCCCGGCGGTGACGAGGGTGACGGGGGCGTCGGGGCCGAAGACCGTTTCGATCGACCGGATCCCCTCGGGTGCCGCGAGCAGGCAGATCGCGGTGACGTCGTCGGCGCCCCGGTCGAAGACGAACCGCATCGCCGCGGCCAGCGTGCCGCCAGTGGCGAGCATGGGGTCGAGCAGGAAGACCTGCCGCCCCGAGAGGTCCTCGGGCAGGCGTGTCGCGTAGGTGCTCGCCTGCAGGGTCTGCTCGTCGCGGATCATGCCGAGGAAGCCCACCTCGGCCGTGGGCACCAGCCGGGTCATGCCGTCGAGCATGCCGAGGCCGGCCCGCAGGATCGGCACCACGAGCGGCTTCGGCGCGGACAGCCGCACCCCCGTGGTCGGCGCCACCGGCGTCACGATCGCGTGCGGCTCGACGCGCACGTCGCGCGTCGCCTCGTAGGCGAGCAGCGTCACGAGCTCGTCGGCCAGGCGCCGGAACGTCGGGGAGTCGGTCGCCCGGTCCCGCAGCACGGTCAGCTTGTGGGCCACGAGCGGGTGGTCGATCACGTGCACGCGCATGGGGCGCAACCTACCGGCACGGAGGCGACGCGAGCATGGCCCACCTACTCGCCCTGGCACCCTCGACGGTGCCACGATGAGAGCCGTGGCGTACTTCACGGCTGTCATGGCTCGCGCCGGTGCGCAGTGGCGCGCTCGGGACGTCGAGGTCGACGACGCGGCGAACCTCGAGGACCTCACCGATCAGCTGCGCGGTGTCGCCATCGGCGACCAGCCCGTGCTGGCCCTCATCGAGCACGAGGACGAGTGGTTCGCGCTCGTGCGCGTCGACGGCGAGGACGATCCCCGCCTGTTCGTGAGCGATCTGGGTGCGGCATCGCGCAGCACCTACGGTCCGCTGCTGGCGACCGCGGCGGACGTCGACAGCGACGAGGACCTCGACGACGACGCGGACAAGGACGAGGACGACGACGAGTCGGACGCCGACGAGGAGCCGAAGGTCGCTGCGTGGGCGGGCGAGACGGACCTCCTGGAGGACCTCGGCGTCAGCGGGCGGACGCTCCGCAAGCTCGTCGAGGAGAACGCCGACGACCCGGGCGCGGTGCTCGGCGAGGTCGGCGAGGTCGTGGGATTCGTGGAGCTGCTCGACGCGCTGCGGTGAGTGCGGCGAGCCGGTCATGATCTCGGACCTGCGCCAGAAGGCCGACGACGCCGCAGCCATGCGCGCGGCGCTCGACCTCGCCGCGCAGGCGCTCGACACCGGGGACGTCCCGGTCGGGGCCGTGGTGCTCGCGCCCGACGGGCTGCCGCTCGCCGGCGCGTGCAACCGCCGCGAGGGGCTGGCCGATCCGACCGGGCATGCCGAGATCGTCGCCCTGCGTGCCGCGGGTGACGCCCTCGGCACGTGGCGGCTCGACGGCTGCACCCTGGTGGTCACCCTGGAGCCGTGCACGATGTGCGCGGGAGCGCTCGTCCTCGCCCGGGTGGCGCGCCTGGTCTTCGGCGCCTGGGACCCCAAGGCCGGCGCCGCCGGCTCGGTCCGGGACGTCGTCCGCGACTCGCGGCTCAACCACCGGGTCGAGGTCGTCGGCGGGGTGCTCGAGGGCGAGTGCGGCGCGCTGCTGCGCGGGTTCTTCGAGGGCCGCCGCCCGGGCCACGCGAGCGGGTAGCGATTGGGACGCCGCCGCGCCGACCCGGTACGCTCTTCGGCGGTGGCGTGTCCGAGCGGCCTAAGGAGCACGCCTCGAAAGCGTGTGAGGGGGCAACTCCTCCGTGGGTTCAAATCCCACCGCCACCGCTCGTGTTCCTGGCTCTGACCAGGCACGATGATGCCCGGCAGCCCCGCGAGGGGCGGCCGGGCATCGGTCGTCGTGGCGTCAGCGCCGGGGCAGCGCCCGGCCGTCGGGGAGCGTCCGGCCGCGCGAGCAGGGCCACGAGGGAGCCGCTGTCCGCTCGCACGGTCTCACCGTCGCCCTAGGCCAGCCCGTGTCGTCGGCCTCGAGGCGGACGCCGGTGAGGTCGACCCCGAACAGCGCGCCGCCGGCGCCGGTGAGCTGGTCGAGCACGGCGACCCTCGCGTCGACCGGCGCGACCGGCGGCCGGTCGAGCGCGATCGTCACGTCGAGGGAGTGGATGACGGCGTGGCTGAGCGCGCCCGCCGCGCCACCGCCCGGCGGCTGCCAGGCGTGCAGCTGCGGCGAGCGGAGCTGGGCCAGGAGGTCGGCGACCGGCAGCGAGCCGTCGCGGGCGGCCACCGTGTCGGACAGCACGGCGAAGTCGCCGCGGGCCGCCGCCATCTCGGCCCCGAACTGCTCGGGCGTGAGCCGCACCGGCATCGTCACGTGCGCGACGACGTGCCGGACCTGCCACTTCTCGCAGAGCGACGGCGCGTCCCAGCGCGTCGGAGGCGCCGAAGTCGAGCAGGTCGGCGAGACCGTCGTACGTCGGCGCCACCCAGGACTGCGGGTCGGTCATGGTCGGTCTCCTCGGGTGGGTCAGCTGGGCCGGTCAGGTGGGCGAGGTGCTCCTCGAGCTTGTCGAGGGAGGTGAGGAAGCCGGCGCGGGCCTGGGGCGAGCGCATCGGCTCGGGCACGTGCCGCTGGTGGATGACGATCTCGGTGCTGCCGTCGCCGAGGTCGGTGAGCGTGCTGGTCGTGTGCATCCCGCTCGCCGGCTCGACCCAGGCGAGCCGCTCGGGCGGGACGACCTCGGTGAAGGTGGCGACCATCCGGTGGCTGCCGTGATCGCCGACCATCAGGGTCTCGAAGCGGCCCCCGGGGCGGAGCTCGACGACGATGCCGTCGATCGGGGTGGTCATGCCGCGCGGGCCCCAGAACTGCGCGAGCTCCGCGGGCTCGGTCAGGCACCGCCACACCAGCTCGCGCGGCGCGCGGAAGACCCGCCGGTAGACGCAGCTCGTCGTCGCTCACCGCTGCTCGCCGTCCTGCAGCCGGTCCAGGTGCGCCTCGAGCCGGTCCATCCGCTCGCTCCACGTGCGCCGGCTGTGCTCGATCCAGGACACCGCCGCCTCCAGCGCCTGCGGCTCCAGCCGGCACGGGCGGGTCTGCCGGTGCCGCCCTCGGCTGACCAGGCCGCACCGCTCGAGCACGCCGATGTGCTGCGACACCGCCTGCAGGCTCATGGCGTACGGGGCCGCGAGCTCCTTGACCGTGGCCTCGCCCCCGCTGAGCCGGGCCACGATGTCGCGCCGGGTGCGGTCGGCGAGCGCGGCGAACATCGCGTCGAGCCGCTCGTCGTCGACGACACTGGTCATGACGGGTATTCAAGCAACAGCTTTATCAAGCGTCAACTGGAGGAGCGGTCGGACGTTCCCCGGCGCCTGCCCTCTACCTTTGGCGGCGTGTCCGCGCGCGAGCTCGTCGTCCTCGGCACCGCCTCACAGGTCCCGACCGCCCGCCGCAACCACAACGGCTACGTGCTCCGCTGGGACGGGACGTCGATCCTGTTCGACCCCGGCGAGGGCACCCAGCGGCAGATGCTGCTCGCGGGTGTGACCGCGCCCTCGATCGACCGCATCTGCGTCACCCACGCGCACGGCGACCACTGCCTCGGCCTGCCGGGGGTGCTCCTGCGCCGGGCGGTCGACCAGGCCGTGGAGCCGGTCGTCCTGCACTACCCCGGGCCGTCCGCCGCCGAGATCGCCGTGCTGCGGCGCGCGGGTCTGCCGGCCGGGGTGGTCGCGGCGTGCGTCGAGGCCCCGGTCGCCCTGACCGAGGACCCGCGCCTCGTCGCCGCCGACTCCGCCGGCCGCTGGCGGCTGCTGGCGGCCTCGCTGCACCACCGGGTGCCGGTGCTCGGCTACCGGCTGGAGGAGCCGGACGGCGTCCGCATGCTGCCCGATCGTCTCCGGGCGGCCGGCGTCGAGGGCCCCGACGTCGGCCGCCTGCTGCGCGAGGGGCAGGTGAGGGGCCGCGGCGGCGTCGTCCGGCTCGAGGACGTCAGCACGCCGCGGCGCGGCCAGGCCTTCGCGTTCGTCATGGACACCCGGCCGACGCCCGCTGCGGTGGCGCTCGCCCGGAACGCCGACCTGGTCGTCGCCGAGAGCACCTACCTCGACCGGGACGCCGATCTCGCCGCCGCGTACGGGCACCTGACGGCGCGCCAGGCCGGGCAGCTGGCGGCCGACGCCGGCGCCCGCCGGCTCGTGCTCACGCACTTCTCGCGGCGGTACGGCGACGACGCCGACGTCTTCGCCCGCGAGGCGCGCGAGGTGTTCGACGACGTCGTCGCGGTGGACGACCTCGACGTGGTGGCCCTGCCGCCCCGCCCATGACCCCCGCTACCAGGCGTGGCCCGGCTCCCGCGAGGTCGGCTCCCGCAGCCACCGCTCACCCGGCACCGGGCGCGAGTGCCGGATCGTGACCGACATGCGCGGCCCCACCGGCTGGGTGGTCTTGGGGACCGTGTGCTCCCACTCGCTCTGGCAGGTGCCGCCCATGACGACCAGGTCGCCGTGCCCCGGCTCCAGCCGGTGTGTCGCCGTCGTCGTGCCACGACGGCGCAGCAGGAACCGGCGGCGGGAGCCCAGCGACACCGTCGCGACCAGTGGGCGCGTCATGACCAGCCGGTTGCGGTCGCCGTGCCAGGCGACGCTGTCGGAGCCGTCCCGGTAGAGGTTGACCCAGACCCGGTCGAAGTCGACGGCGTAGCGCTCCGAGAGCGCGGCGGTCATCGCCCGCAGGACGGGTGGGGTGCCGGCGTCCGCCGCGTCCGTCGACCAGCCGGCCGTCAGCCGGGGCTCGAGCACCTGCCGGTCGTACATGTGCACCGTCCGCTGCTGCCAGCGCGCCTGCGCCGAGAGGGCGGCGAACACCTCGTCCGAACCGGCCAGCCAGCCCGGGCAGTGGTCGACCCACGAGTGCTCGCCGAGCTGCAGGCGGCGCAGGCCCGTGAACCCGAGGTCGGGCACGGGGTCGCCGCCGTCGAGGAGCGACGGCTGCCAGCTGACCTCGGCTCGCATCGAACAAGTGTACGACGGAGGCGGGTCCGGTCCTACCCCTCGGGGGAGGCGGCCTCGTAGATCTCGACGAACCGCCGGTAGGCGGCGTCGACCTCGGCCGGCGGGGCGCCCGCGACCAGGTCGAGCAGCAGCCCGCGGGCCACGGCGATCCCCATCCGCAGCTCCGCTCGGTCCGACGGTACGTGCAGGCGGTCGGCCGCCGCCGCCCCCTCGCTCAGCCACGGCGCGGTCAGCGACTCGCGCAGGCCCTCGGTGCCCGGTGCGCCCTGCGCCACCAGGCCGAACACCTCGAAGAACAGCCGGACGAAGGGAAGCAGCTCGGGTCGCATGAGCTGCTCCCACAGCGCGAGCATGGCCTCGCGCCGGCTGCCCCCGGCGGCGGCGATCGAGGCCATGACCGCGCGCTGGTCGGCCTCGATGGCGGCCACGATCGCCGCGAGCAGCCCCTCCCGGGACCCGAAGTGGTAGAGCAGCATCCGGTGGCTCGTGCCTGCACCCGCAGCCACGTCCCGCAGGCTGCGCCCGCTGATCCCCTCCGCCGCCGCGAACGCCAGAACACGCTGCAAGAGCAGGTGGCGGGCTACCCCTTCCATCGCCATGTACCAAATGGTACATTGACGAGCATGGAATGGACGCACAGCGAGCACATCGACGCATCCCCCGAGGCCGTCTGGGCCCTGGCGACGGCCGTGACCGACTGGCCCGCCTACATGCCGACCGTGCGGTCGGTCGAGCGCCTCGACGACGGGCCGCTGCGCCTGGGTGCGAGCGCGAGGATCAAGCAGCCCGGGCAGCCCCGGGCCGTCTGGACCGTCACCCGCTTCGAGCCCGGCCGCACGTTCACGTGGGAGAGCCCCCGCCGTGGGCACGCCTTCGCGGGCAGCCACACGGTCACGAGCGACGGCACGGGGTCGCTCAACACCCTCGGGCTCGAGATGACCGGCCTGCTCGCTCCCGTTCTCGGCCGCCTGCTCGCCCCGCTCATGCGACGCGTCCTGCGCACCGAGAACGCCTGCTTCAAGGCCCGCGCCGAGCAGGCGGCCGTCGCCGCCGATCGTTAGCCCGACGAGCCCGCCGCGGCGCTCGGACCGTGGGGGTGTTCGTCGCGTCGGGAGCGCTCGCGGTGTGCGTGGTCGTCGCCATCGCCCTGCGCTGCGCGGCTCAGAGCCGCCGGTACATGACGTGCAGCCCGACGAGACCGTACCGGCGGTGGTCGAACGCCTCGGGGACGGTACCGATGACCTCGAAGCCGAGCGCCCGCCACAGGCCCACGGCGGCGTGGTTGGTCTCGACGACCGCGTTGAACTGCATCGACCGGTAGCCGGCGACGCGGGCGTGCTCGAGCACGTACTCGCCGAGGGCGCGCCCCACGCCCCGGCCGGCCGCCGTGGGATCGATCATGAAGCTCGCCGTGGCGACGTGGGACCCGCGGCCTGGACGGTTGGGGCCGGTCTTCGCCGAGCCCAGCACCACGCCGTCCCCGTCGACCGCGACGACCGTCAGGCCGGGCGGCGCCTCCATCCAGAGGGCCCTGGCGGCGTCCGGAGTCAGGTCCGCGGGGTAGGCGTAGGTCTCGCCCGCGTCGACGATCTGCGCGAAGAACGGCCAGATGCGCGGCCAGTCGTCACTGGTGGCCGGCCTGATCCGCAGTTCGGTGGGCACGGGGCCCGACCCTAGGGCAGCGCCTACCGAGGCTCGCTCAGCGCGGCGGACAGGTGCGGGGGCGCGGGCTTGGGCCGCCGCGGCTCGCGAACGCCGGCGAGTCCGCCGTCGTCGTCGTCGCCCTGGTCGCGCCGCCGCCTCGGATCGCCGGTCCGCCCCACTCGCGGTGCGTCCTCGACGAGCACGCCCGTCACCCGCTCGAGCGGGCCTCCCAGTCCGGCCGCCACGCGAGCCACACCCAGGGGTCGCACCTGTCGGCTTAGGGGGTCGCCCGGGTCGTCACCGGTGAGCTGCGCCCAGACCAGGCGGGTGGTGAGGACGGCCTCGTCGACGGCCTGGGCGGCGGTGCGGGCGGACCAGTCGACCACGACCGTCAGGGTGCGGCCGTCGCAGTAGCTGAAGCGGTGGATCGCCCGCCTGGGGACGGTCATGCGGCTGAGGATGTCGGCGCCGCGGGGCACCTTGCCCCTTCCGACCTCGAAGACGAGCGTGACGGCGTAGCGCATCGGCGGACCTCCCTGGCCACTCCCCGGCCAGAACCCATCCTGAACCCGGCCGTCTACGGTCGTCAAGAGGCATTGACGCCCGGACGCCGTCGGTCCCGCGCCGGCTCGCGGCCGGGGCCGCGCATCAGTCGAAGTAACTTGTGGAATCATCCGACGACCTGTGTCGTTGTGCCGAATGCTGATCACCGACACGAAGGAGGACGACGTGGCACTGCGCGGACTTGCGCTGGCTCACGCTGAGGCGCGGATGGAGGAGCAGCTGCAGCGCGCCGCCGCTCGCCGGCGGATCCGTGACGCCCGGGCCGGGCGCGGCCGACGCCGCTGATCGCGGCCTCCGCTCGACACCCGACCCAGGCACACCCCCCCGCACGCAGCCCCGCACGCACCCCCCGCACGCAGCCCCGCACGCACCCCCCGCTGATCCCCGAGCGGCTCGACCTTCGTGGCCTCCGCCGGGGGCGACCTACCTCTGACTTCTTGTCACTTCTTGGTCGTCGCCGCGGCGGGCTTCTTGGTCGGGCCGCTCGTTCGCGTCCCGGTCGGGTGCGGCGTGCCCGTGGGCGTGGCCCCCGGCGACGCCCCGTCGGTCACCCCCGGTGGGCAGGTGGGCGGGAGCGAGGCGCTGAGCGCGGCCAGCGAGGCGGTGACCTCCTTGCGGGTCTTGACCCGGGTGAAGGACGGCCCGAGGACCACGTCGACCGACTCGGACTGCCGGTCGTCGACGACGTCCTCGACCTTGCCGACCAGGTAGGCCGCCACGGTGCGGGCGCCGAGCCCCCCGGTGTCGCCGTGCCGCACCTGGATCGGCGTCTTCAGCTTCGACTCGAGCGGGTCGTTCCCGGTGTCCTCCACCACGAACCCGAACGCCTGCAGCTGCTTCGTCACGGCGGTCGCGAGCCCCTTGCGGTCCGAGCCGTTGTAGACCCGCAGGCTGACCGTCTTCGGCGCGAGCGGCTTGCTCGGCTTGCAGAGGCTGACCGCGGTGTTGACCTTACCGCCGAACGGCCACGGGATGCGCCCGAGGAACGTGAGGTAGGCGAGCAGGCCGACCACGAGCACGAGCGCCAGGCTGCCGGCGAACGTGACGGTCTGCCGCCGGTGCCGGCGTCGCGCCTTGTCCCACTCGTCGACGTCGTCGTCCTCGTCGTCCTCGTCGTCGTCCTCGTCGCGGTCGACCGGTACGACGTCGCGGTACGCGGGGAGGGAGCCGGACGTCGGGCCGGCGGTGGGCGGCGGCACGTACGCAGGCAGCGGCGGCGGGCCGGGCGCGGGCACCCGTTCGGTCATATCGGGCTGTGACGGCGGAGCCGGGGGCCGCGTCCGGGGCGGATGCGACGCCCAGGGCGACGGGGGCGGCTCGGCCGCGGTGAGGTCGACGACGGCGGGGTCGGCGTTCCCGGGATCGCGCAGCTCGACGGTCGGGTCCGCCGGGGGATGCGCGGCACGGGCCTCGACTGTCGGGTCAGGGTCGGGGACCTCGACCGTGGTCTCGCCGCCCGAGGCCTCCGGCGACACCTCGGCGGCCGGCGGTGCGGGCGCCGAGGCGTCCGGCGGGCGCTCGGGCTCGGCGGCGCGCCCGGCGGCGCGCCCGGCGTCGCGCCCGGGATCCGACCCCGTCCCAGCGTCGCGCTCGGCGTCGGATCCGTCCAGCGGCCCCCCGTGGCTGGTCATGCGTCAGTCGTCCGCCAGCACGAGCACGCGGGCGTGCAGCACGGGGCGCTGGGCCAGCGCGGCACGCACCGCGCGGTGGAGCCCGTCCTCGAGGTACATCGTGTCCCTCCACTGCACGACATGGGCGAACAGGTCGCCGTAGAAGGTGGAGTCCTCGGAGAGCAGGAGGGCGAGGTCGAGCGTGCGCTTCGTCGTCACCAACTCGTCGAGGCGCACCTGGCGTGGTGCCACCTGCGACCACTGGCGCGGCGTCGTGTACCCGTGCTCCGGGTACGGGCGCCCCTCACCCACTGCCTTGAAGATCACCCCAGGTAGTCTAGGGAGAATGATGGCAGGGGTGTGAGCCCCCGCGACCACAGTGCTCTCCGGACGCGCCGACGGCTTCGGCCCCGCACCCGGCGCGGCTCCTCCCACGTGCTAGCCGCGGGCGGCCACCCCGCCGCCCGACGTGCCGCCGGGCGAACCGGCCGGGGCGGGGGCGCGGAGCCACGCCCAGCGCCATGCCCCGGCCAGGACGAGGACCAGGCCGTCCATGAACGCCGGGTCGTAGCCGACGACCAGGCCCGCGGCCAGGAGCAGGATGCCGAGGGCGACCACCGAACGGGCGAACGCCAGCTGCCGCCGGCTCCGTCGCTCGAGGAGGCGGGCGAACACGGCCGACAGCCCGGGGTCCGACGACCGGAGGTCGAGCTCGATGTCGTCCAGTTGCCGGCGTTCACGCTCGCTGAGCACGGCCGTCCTCCGCTCGTCACTCCCCGTCGTCGTTCCGGTCAGCAGAGCACGGCGGGCAGGCCGGTCACGCCACCCGGAAAGGATGAGCACCGACCCGAAGGGGGATGAGGTGGCGCGCCGGTCAGGTGCGGACCGCGAGCGAGAACCCGTCCCAGCCCTTGCTGCCCACGGTCTGGACAGCGGTGCCGTCGAGGCGCGGGTCGGCGGCCAGCGCCTCGAGATAGGCCCGGACGGCGGCCGAGGACGCGTCGTCCCCGGGATCCGCCACGCCCCCGTGCCGCACGACGTTGTCCGCGATGATCAGGGAGCCCGACCGGGTCAGCCGGATCGCCCACTCGAGGTAGTGCGGGTACGACACCTTGTCGGCGTCGATGAAGACCAG
The DNA here is from genome assembly GCA_963792195.1 of uncultured Actinomycetota bacterium. GTDB lineage: Bacteria > Actinomycetota > Actinomycetes > Actinomycetales > Kineosporiaceae > DATKNA01. Next base: position 30,728 of record CAWBVK010000001.1, read on the forward strand.
GTCGAAGGGCTGCTCGCCCGCCAGGGTGGGCAGGGTGTCGAGCGCGGCCCCGACCCGGACGTCGACGGTGCCGGCGAGCCCGGCGCGCTCGAGGTTGCGCCGGGCGACGTCCGCGTGGTGCGGGTCGAACTCGAGGGTGACGAGCTGGCCGCCGGTCACGAGGCCCCGGGCGATGCGGATGGCGCTGTAGCCGCCGAGGGTGCCGATCTCGAGGGCCCGCCGCGCGCCGACGGCGCGGGTGAGCAGCGTGAGGAGCTTGCCCTGCGTCGCTGAGACCGCGATCTGGGGCAGCCCTTCGGCGGCCGACGTCTGGAGGGCGGCCCGGAGCGCGTCGTCGTCGGGGGCCAGCAGCCCGTCGAGGTAGGCGTCGACGCCCTCCGGCGTCCGGGCGGGGCTCTGCTGCTGCGTCATGCACCCATCGTCGCGCCCCGGCGGCGTGCAGCGGGAGGGGCCGGGCGGCCGGAACGGGACCTGAGGGTGTTTAGTGCAACACGATTTCCCCCGTTGTTCTGGCAGCCGTGGCCCATCAGGCATCCGCTGCTACGAGAGGGGGTCTGCGCTGATCCGACGGGTCTGGTAGGCCCACATGGCGATCTCGACCCGGTTCCGCGCGCCGAGCTTGGCCATCAGGCTCGCCAGGTGCGTTTTGGTCGTGCTGAGGCTGATGTGCAGGGCGTCGGCGATCTCCGCGTTGGCCAGTCCCCGGGCGACGGCCAGCAGCACCTCCTCCTCGCGCGCCGTCAGCGGGGCGACGGGGTGGACGGGCGGCCTCCCTGCAGGTAGCTGGGCGAACGCGGCCAGCAGGCGCACGGTGACGCTGGGCGCGATGAGCGCCTCGCCGTCCGCGGCCGCGCGCACCGCCTGCGCGAGCAGCTCGGGGCCGGCATCCTTCAGGAGGAAGCCGCGGGCGCCGGCGCGCAGAGCCCCGTAGACGTACTCGTCGAGGTCGAACGTCGTGATGACGACGACGGCGAGCGGGTCGGTCACGCCGGGTCCGGCCAGCTGCCGGGTCGCCTCCAGCCCGTCGAGCTCGGGCATCCGGATGTCGAGCAGGCAGACGTCGGGCCGCAGCCGACGCGCCAGGGAGACCGCCGCCCGCCCGTCGGCCGCCTCGCCGACCACCTCGATGTCGGGCTGCGCGTCGAGCATCATCCGCAGCCCGGTGCGGATGATCGCCTGATCGTCAGCGACGAGGACCCGGATGACCATGCACGCCCACCTCCCCGCGCGGCAGCGACGCCTCCACCAGCCAGCCGTGACCGGCGCCCGGGCCGGCGTCGAGCACCCCGCCGAGCATCGAGGCGCGCTCGTGCAGCCCCGCCAGCCCGTACCCGAACCGGTGAGAACCCCGGCTCGTCGACGCGCCGTCGTCCCGGACCGTCACGCGGACGCTGTCGCCGTCCGCGACGACCCGGACGACGACCTCGGTGGCGCCGGCCGCATGGCGCATGGCGTTGGTGAGCGACTCCTGGACGATCCGGTAGACGGCGGCGTCGACGGCGGGCGGCAGGTCGTCGAGGGCGCCGTCCAGCCGCAGGTCCACCCTCGGCCCGCTGCCCGGGGTCCGTGCGAGGCGCTGGAGGTCGGCGACGCCCGCCCGCGGTGACAGCTCGGCGCCGGCGTCGCGATCGCGCAGCGCACCGACCATGGCGCGCATCGCGTCCAGCGTGCGTGCCCCCTCCTCCTCGATCGCCTCCAGGGCCTGGACGGCGGCAGCCGGGTCGGCGGCGGTGACGACCCGACCCGGCCTGCGCGCGGATGACGATCGCGCTGACGTGGTGCGCCACGGTGTCGTGGAGCTCCCTGGCGAACTGGACCCGCTCGCGGGACCGCAGCTCGTCGAGCTCGCGGCGCCGGGAGGTCGACCAGAAGCGCACGGACGCCCCCAGCACCGCCGGGAAGGCCAGGACCACGAAGCCGCCGATCTGCTCGCTGGGAGCCAGGTCGTCGACGACCACCGACAGCACGAAGGCCGTGAGCGGCAGCACCGACCCGAGCACGATGTCCCGGCCGGACGCCCACCGTGCCAGCGCGTAGAGGAGAACGATGACGACCACACCCGTGTCGAGCCCCAGGGGCTTCGGGTGCCCGGCCACCAGGTCGACCAGCGTGAGCAGGATCGCGAGGCCGAAGGCGAGCACGACCATCGCCAGCGGGTGGGTGCGGCGCCACAGCGTCGTCAGGCAGAACACGACCGTGACGAGCACGGACAAGGGCCACCAGACGACGTCGTCCCGCAGCCCTGCCTCGAGCGCTGTGCCGAGGAGGCCGGCAGCGAGCAACAGCCAGTCGCGCCGGACCCGCACCGGCGGGTCGGGCACGCGCGGTTCGGCCCACAGGGCCCGCAGCTCGGCCGGGATCACGCCTCCCAGCCTAGGCAGCCGCAGGCGTGGCGCATCGGCCCAAAGAACGAGAACCGGCCCCTTCGCCAGACCGAGGAAAGCGCAGCTCACGGGCTGATCCGCCGGCGCCACGTGCTCGCGAGGCTGATCGCGAGGGCCACCGCGGGTGGCCGACGACGCCTTGGAGGACCTCATGATGTGGCAGACCCTCGCCCGCCTCGGCGGAAGCGCCGCGCGGCACCCGTGGCGGGTGATCACGATGTGGCTGGTCGTGGCCGGGCTGGCCGTCGGGGCCGCCGCCGCTGCCGGCGGAAAGACCACCGACTCCTTGAGTGCTCCCGGCCTGGACTCGACGCGGGCCGAGGAGCTGCTCCGGTCAGCCGGCAACGACCAGGCGGGCCTGACGGCCCAGGTCGTGGTCACACCCCAGGACGCCGCCGGCACCTTCTTCGAGCCCGGACCGGCACGGACGGCGTTGGCCCGGCTGCAGACCGACCTCGCCTCGCTGCCCCACGTCCTGAGCACGAACGACCCCGCGGGGGCGCTGGCCACAGGCCGCGACGCCGCCGTCCGCAGCGGCTTCGTCTCCGCCGACGGGCGGGTCGCCGTCGTCCGCGTGCAGTACCCCGACCAGGCCCAGCTGTCGCCCGACGACCTGCACGCGCTGGTCGCCGTCCGGGCCGGGTTGCCGGCGGACTCGCCGGTGCGCCTGGAGATGGGGGGTGACTTGTTCGGCGCCTTCCCCGACGACGCGGGCAGCGCCGGCGAGCTGGTCGGGATCCTGGTGGCGGCCGCGATCCTGCTGCTGGCGTTCGGGTCGCTCGTCGCCGCCGCCCTGCCACTGGCCATGGCGGCCCTGGGGCTGGCCGTGGGGATGAGTACGATCACGGTGCTGGCAGGGGTGACCGAGGTCCCGACCTTCGCGACCGTGCTGGGCGCCATGGTGGGGCTCGGTGTCGGCATCGACTACGCGCTGTTCGTCCTCGCCCGGCACCGTGAGCACCTCGCGCACGGCGTGGAGGTCCACGAGGCGGCGGGCCGGGCGGTGGCCACGGCCGGGCAGCCGGTCGTGTTCGCCGGCGGCACGGTCGTGGTGTCCATCCTCGGGATGGCCGTCGCGGGAGTGCCGTTCATGACGATGGGTGGCTTCGCCATCGCGATCGTCGTCCTGATCATGGTGATCGCCTCGGTGACGCTGCTGCCGGCCCTCCTCGGCCTGGCCGGCCACCGGGTCAACCGCAGGAGGCGCACGGCCCACCCCCGCACGGGTGGCGTACCGAGCTGGCGGCGATGGATCGGGCACGTCAATCGGCATCCGGCCCGGTACGCAATCGGCGCCTTCGCCCTGCTGCTGGCCGCCGCCGCGCCCGTGCTCGCCCTGCGTGTCGGCATTCCGGACGACGGCTCGATGCCGAGCAGCCGGACGGAGCGCCGCGCCTACGACCTGGTGGCCCAGGCCTTCGGGCCGGGGACGAACGGGCCGCTCGTGGTCGCCGTCGACACGGCGGGCGACCCCACCGTGCCGGGGCGGCTGGCCACCGCAGTCGCGGCGGATCCCGGGATCGCCTCCGTCGCGCCCCCGAGGGCGGACCACGGCGGCCGGATCACCAGTCTGATCGCGTTCCCCACCAGCGGGCCGCAGGAGCAAGCCACAGCTGACACCGTGCTGCGCCTGCGGAGCTCGGTGCTGCCCTCCGTCGTCGGCGCCGGACCGGCCCAGGCCCATGTCGGCGGGGCGGCGGCGAACCTGGCGGACGTCGGCCACCGCGTCAACGACCGTCTGCCGCTGTTCGTGGCGGCCGTGCTCGCCATGTCGTTCGTGCTGCTCATGCTGATCTTCCGGTCGGTGCTCGTGCCACTCAAGGCCGTCGTCCTCAACCTGCTGAGCATCGGCGCGGCTTACGGAGTCGTCGTGATGGTGTTCCAGTGGGGCTGGGGCGCAGGCCTCATCGGGGTGGAGTCGACCATGCCCGTCGTCTCGTTCATCCCGATGTTCATGTTCGCGATCCTGTTCGGGCTGTCGATGGACTACGAGATGTTCCTGCTGTCGAGGGTGCGCGAGGAGTACCTGCGCACGGGCGACAACGGGACCGCGATCGTCGAGGGCATCGCCGGCACCGCACGCGTGATCACCTCGGCCGCCCTGATCATGGTGACGGTGTTCCTGGCCTTCGTGTTCGGGCAGGATCCGTCGATCAAGATGATGGGGCTCGGCCTCGCCACCGCGATCCTCGTCGACGCGACCGTCGTCCGGATGGTGCTGGTGCCGGCCACGATGACCCTGCTCGGCCGCGCCAACTGGTGGTTGCCGGCCTGGCTCGACCGCATGCTCCCCCGGGTCTCGGTCGAGGCCGTCGACCCTGGTGACGCCGGTGACACGCCTCGCATCAGGAACGCCCCGCGATCGCTCGCGGCGACGGACGCCTGACCCCCCGATGCGCGGTCGCGACGACACGGAGCGCCCGTCGTCGCGACGGCCGCGAGAACAGACCCAAGGTGCCCCGGCGCGTCACTGTCTGTGCCGCCCGCCCGGGGGACGGCGACGATGCCGACTGGGACTGAAACTGAGACCGAAACTGAGACTGAGCAGGACCGATGCCGCGTGTTTGATCGTTTACTCTGTGGCATCGGTCCTGCTCAGCGGGGCGGAGGATAGGGGATTTGAACCCCTGAGGCTGTTACACCAACACGATTTCCAATCGTGCGCCCTAGGCCACTAGGCGAATCCTCCGCCGAGGAGTCTACCGTTCGTACCGGCCGCGTCGGCACGAGCTCAGGGGACCGCATGGACCAGCCGGACGGCGCCGTCACCGAGCGCCGCGACGGCACCCTCGCCGTCGTGGGGGTGCTCACGCCCGACCGGGCACGGCTCATCGCCCGCGGGCTGGCGACGCCCCCCGCCGCGGTCGGCGTCGGCCTGCTCGTGCTGGGACTCGCGCTCCTCCTGGCGCTCCTGCGCGGCGCGCCGGCGCTCGCGCTGCTCGACCTCCTCCTCCTGGCCGTCCTGGCCTGGGTCGCCCTGACCGGACCCTCCCGGGTGGCGCGGCGCCTGCTCGCATCCGCCGGCCCCGACCCCGTGACCTGGACCTACTCGCCGCGCGGCCTCGCCATCGAGGGGACGCGTGGGAAGACCGAGCTCCCGTGGAGCCGGGTGCGTGGACTCGCCGTCGTCGGCGACATGCTCGTCGTGCGGACGGCGGGGGCGCGCGCGGTCACGGGCGGGCTGGTCGGTCCGCTCACACCGCAGCAGCGCGACCGGGTGCTCGGCTGGGCGGCGGCGGCCGAGGGGACCGGGCGTCCGGCGCGCCCCCCGGCCCGGTAGAGTGTCCGCCGGACTCCCCGTGCGGCGGTATCCCGCTGAACCCCCCCAGGGCCGGAAGGCAGCAAGGGTAGGCAGGCTCTGCCGGGTGCGCGGGGAGTTCTTCTTGCGCCGGGTGATTGCAACGTCGTTCGGGCCCGGTGGGGTGTCGGGGGCCGGGGTTAAGGTGCCTGCTGTGTCGACCGCGCTGTACCGCCGCTACCGGCCCGAGAGCTTCGCCGAGGTGATCGGCCAGGAGCACGTGACGGTCCCGCTGTCGGCCGCGCTCGACAAGGACAGGGTGAACCACGCCTACCTGTTCTCAGGGCCGCGCGGCTGCGGCAAGACGACGAGCGCGCGCATCCTGGCCCGCTGCCTGAACTGCGCGCAGGGGCCGACGTCCACGCCCTGCGGCGAGTGCGACTCCTGCCGCGACCTCGCTCGCGGCGGCCCCGGCAGCCTCGACGTGGTCGAGATCGACGCTGCCAGCCACGGCGGCGTCGACGACGCCCGCAGCCTGCGCGAGCGGGCCGTCTTCGCCCCCGCGCGCGACCGGTACAAGGTCTTCATCATCGACGAGGCGCACATGGTCTCGACGCAGGGCTTCAACGCCCTGCTGAAGATCGTGGAGGAGCCGCCGCCGCACGTCCGGTTCGTGTTCGCGACCACCGAGCCCGAGAAGGTCATCGGCACGATCCGGTCGCGCACGCACCACTACCCGTTCCGTCTGGTGCCGCCGGAGCGCCTGCAGAGCTACCTCGCGGAGCTCTGCGAGCGCGAGTCCGTCGCGGTGGGGCAGGGCGTGCTGCCGCTCGTCGTCCGGGCGGGTGCCGGTTCCGTGCGCGACTCGCTGTCGGTACTCGACCAGCTCATCGCCGGGGCCGGGCCCGAGGGCCTCGACTACCGCACGGCGGTCGCCCTGCTCGGCTACACCGACGGCGCCCTGCTGGACGACGTGGTCGACGCGCTCGCCGCCGCAGACGGCGCGACCGTCTTCAGGGTCGTCGACCGGGTGATCGAGTCGGGGCACGACCCGCGCCGCTTCGTCGAGGACCTGCTCGAGCGCCTCCGCGACCTGCTGGTGGTCGCGGCCGTGCCCGACGGCGGCCACGCCGTCCTGCGGGCCACACCGCCCGACCTGCTCGAGCGCATGCAGGGGCAGGCCGCACGCTTCGGCCGGGCCGAGCTGTCCCGCGCGGCGGACGTCGTCAATGCCGCGCTGACCGAGATGACCGGCGCGACGTCCCCCCGGCTGCAGCTCGAGCTGCTCTGCGCGCGGCTGCTCCTGCCCGCCGCCGACGACGGTGAGCGCGGCCTGCGCGCCCGCGTCGACCGGATCGAGCGCCGCCTCGACATGACCTCCCCGGCCGGGGAGCGGCCTCCCGCCGCGACGCCCACGCCGGCACCAGCACGTGCACCCGCACCCGCGGCTGTCGCACCGGCACCCGACCCCGCGCCGGCGCCCGAGCCCTCGGCAGCGGCCTCGCCTTCGTCCGCGGAGCCCGCGCCGCCCACCGACCCGGCCGCCCCCCAGCCGGCCCCGCAGGCGTCCCCCCGGGCGCCGCAGCCCGCGGCGGTCCCCGAGATGGGGCCGGGGGCCGGGGGCACCGAGACCATCCGGCGGATGTGGCCCGACGTGATGGGCCGGCTCGGCGGGATCAAGCGGACCACCTGGTCGCTCGTCTCGCACTACGCCCAGGTCCTGGACTACGACGGCACCCGCCTGCTGCTCCAGTTCGACAGCCCCGGCCGGGCGGCCAGCTTCGGCAAGGGCGCCCACCAGGAGTTCCTGCGGCAGGCGCTGATCGACGTGATGGGCATCGACTGCCGCTTCGAGGCCACGGCGGGCGACGCACCGGCGCCGGCGGCCCCTCCGCCGGCGCAGCCCGGGCGGCCGGCGTCGGCGGCCGCCTCGGCGCCGACCAGGCCCGTACCCGCCGCACGGCCGACAGGGCGGGGCGCGGGCCCCGCCGAGCCGCGTGACGACGTCCCGCTGCCGCCGGAGCCCCCGCCCGACGACCTGCCCCCCGAGCCCGAGCGCCCGGCGCGGGCGACGTCCGTGACGCTCCCGGCGGCCGCGCCAGCCCCCCGCGTTGTGCGCCTGGCGGACGACGAGCCGAGCGCCGACGACCCCGACCTCGAGGGTGCGAACCTCGTCGGCGCGTCGGTCGTCGAGCAACTCCTCGGCGGCCGCGTGATCGAGGACCGCAAGGACTGACCACGTGCACGTGAGCGGCTGCTACGTCGGAGGGGTAGCACCCGGTCACGACGGCGGCTGCGGAGCGTGGCAGGCTGCGGCAGGTGCCCCGGAGCCTCGACGCCACGCTGCGGATCGTCGACGAGTGGGGCGTGCCGAATGTCGCCGCCGCCGTGGTCCCGGCCGGAGGGACCCCGGCCACTCACGGCGAGGTGGGACGAACGTTCCGGGTCGCCTCGATCGGCAAGCTCGTCACCGGTTACGCCGTGATGGTCGGCGTCGAGGAGGGCGCGGTCGCCCTCGACGACCCCGCCGGCCCGCCCGGATCGACCCTGGAGCTGCTCCTCACGCACGCGGCCGGCTACGGCTTCGACAGCGACGCCGGGGTCATCGCGGCGCCGCGGACGCGCAGGGTGTACTCGAACCGGGGGATCGAGGAGGCGGCCCGTCATCTCGAGACGGCCGCCGGCATCCCGTTCGCGGACTACCTCGCGGAGGCCGTTCTCGGCCCGCTCGGCATGAGCGCGACGGAGCTGCGCGGTTCGCCGGCGCACGGCCTGTACAGCACGGTGGCCGACCTCACCCGCTTCGTCGCCGAACTGCGGGCGCCGACCCTGCTCGCCCCCGAGAGCCTGCGGGACATGATCAGCGTGCACGTCCCCGGCCTCCCCGGGGTGCTTCCCGGCGTCGGCCGCTTCGACCCGCTCGACTGGGGGCTGACGTTCGACCGGAACTTCGGGCGCCCCGGGCACTGGGCGGGCGACGCGGTGTCGAGGTCCGCCTACGGGCACTTCGGCGGCGCCGGCACCTTCCTCTGGGTCGATCCTGAGGCGGATGTGGCGTCGGTGGTGCTCGGCGACCGCGAGTTCGGCCCGTGGGCGCTCGAGGCGTGGCCGCCGTTCTGCACGGCACTCGTGCAGGCCGCCCAGGCGTGAGTTCGTCCTGGTACGGCACGCGCCGTCGAGAACTCGTCACCGGACGGACACGCTGTTCGTCGGTGGCAGCACGTAGGCTCGCGGTGTGTACGAGGGCGTGGTGCAGGACCTCATCGACGAGCTCGGGCGGCTGCCCGGGGTCGGTCCCAAGAGCGCCCAGCGGATCGCCTTCCACCTCCTCCAGTCCGACCCGGAGGACGTACGGCGTCTGGTGAGCGCGCTCACCGAGGTCAGCGAGAAGGTCCGGTTCTGCGTGACGTGCGGCAACGTGTCCGCCGACGAGCAGTGCCGCATCTGCCGCGACCCGCGCCGCGACCTCGCCGTCCTGTGCGTCGTCGAGGAGCCGAAGGACGTCGTGGCCATCGAGAAGACGCGCGAGTTCCGCGGCCGCTACCACGTGCTCGGCGGGGCGATCAGCCCCATCGAGGGGGTGGGCCCCGACGACCTGCGGGTCAAGGAGCTCGTCCAGCGCCTCGCCTCGGGCGAGGTCACCGAGATCATCCTCGCCACCGACCCGAACCTCGAGGGCGAGGCCACGGCCACGTACCTCGCGCGCCTGCTCAAGCCGATGGGCCTGCGCGTCACCCGGCTCGCATCGGGCCTGCCGGTCGGGGGCGACCTGGAGTACGCCGACGAGCTGACGCTCGGCCGGGCTTTCGAGGGGAGGAGGCTGCTCGATGTCTGAGCGCCTGGGTACGACCGAGACCACCCGCGACACCACCACCGAGGTGCTGGAGCTGCGCCGCATGGGGGAGGAGACCGCGGCCGACGCCCAGGCCTTCCTGGACGCCGTCACCGAGGTGGCGGCCGGCTCCTCGCCCGACATCGCGATCCCCGTGCTGCTGCTGGCCCTCAGCCAGAGCCTGCTCGCCGGCGCGCGCCTCGGCGCCATCACCGACATCGTGCCGAGCGAGCGGTTCGAGCCCGACGCGGGGCCGGATCCCGACGTCGACCCGGTCCGGGCGAGCCTCGCCAACGTCTTCGAGGGCCTCGACGAGTACGCCGACGTCGTCGACCCGCTCACCAGCGGCGAGGTCGTGCGGGGGTCCCTCGTCGACGACCTCGCGGACGTCGCCAGCGACCTGGCGCACGGCCTGAAGCACTACCGCGCGGGCCGGGTCGACGAGGCGCTGTGGTGGTGGCAGTTCTCGTACCTGTCGACCTGGGGGGTGCGGGCGACCTCCGCGTTGCGCGTGCTCCAGTCGATGCTCGGCCACCTGCGCCTCGACGTCGACGCCGACACCGTCGCCGACGCCGAGTTCGACGCCCTGCACACGCCTCAGGCGTAGCGCGCGGGCCCTCCGCACGTCCCGACCGCCGGGTGTCTTGACCGGCGGACGTCGCCCGGGCGGCCGAGACCCGGCCGTTACACTCGCTCATCATGGGTCTGGTCGTGCAGAAGTACGGGGGCTCCTCCGTATCCGACGCCGAGGGGATCAAGCGCGTCGCTCACCGCGTCGTCGACACCAAGAAGGCCGGCCACGACGTCGTCGTGATCGTCTCGGCGATGGGGGACACCACCGACGACCTGCTCGAGCTGGCCCGCGAGGTGAGCCCCACCCCGCCGCCGCGCGAGCTCGACATGCTACTGACGGCCGGTGAGCGGATCAGCGCCGCCCTGCTCGCGATGGCGACGCACGACCTCGGGGTGCAGGCCCGCTCGTTCACCGGGAGCCAGGCCGGCGTCATCACCACCGAGCAGCACGGCGACGCGCGGATCATCGACATCACTCCCAGCCGGATCTCCGACGCGCTGGCCACCGGCGACGTCGCGATCATCGCGGGCTTCCAGGGGGTCAGCCAGACCACGAAGGACGTCACGACGCTCGGCCGCGGCGCGTCCGACACCACCGCGGTCGCCCTCGCGGCCGCGCTCGGGGCGGACGTCTGCGAGATCTACACCGACGTCGATGGCGTGTTCACCGCCGACCCGCGGATCGTTCCGACGGCGCGGCGCATCGAGCGCATCTCCACCGAGGAGATGCTCGAGATGGCGGCCTCGGGGGCGAAGGTGCTGCACCTGCGGTGCGTCGAGTACGCCCGCCGCTTCGGGGTGAAGGTGCACGTGCGGTCGTCGTTCAGCCACCGGGAGGGCACCTGGGTGATCGACCCGTCGACCCTCCCCGAAGGGGAGCAGATGGAACAGGCGATCATCTCCGGGGTCGCGCACGACCGCAGCGAGGCGAAGATCACGGTCGTGGGCGTCCCCGACAAGCCGGGCAAGGCCGCCGCGATCTTCGAGGCCGTCGCCACCGCCGAGATCAACATCGACATGATCGTGCAGAACGTGTCGGCGGCGGCCACGGGCCTGACCGACGTGTCGTTCACGCTGCCGAAGACCGACGGCGAGCGGGCCATGGCCGCGCTGAAGCGGGTGCAGGGGGACGTCGGCTTCGACGCGCTCCAGTACGACGACCAGATCGGCAAGGTGTCGCTCATCGGCGCCGGCATGCGCAGCCACCCCGGGGTCTCGGCGCGCTTCTTCGCCGCCCTGGCCCAGACGGGCGTCAACATCGAGATGATCAGCACGTCGGAGATCCGTATCTCGGTCGTGACGCGTTCGGACGACGTCGACGCCGCCGTGCGCGCGGTGCACTCGGCGTTCGGGCTGGACGCCGAGCAGGTCGAGGCGGTCGTGTACGGAGGTACAGGTCGATGAGCGTCGATCAGCGCACCACCCGTGGGCCCACCCTCGCCGTCGTCGGCGCGACCGGTGCCGTCGGCACGGTCATGCTCAAGATCCTCTCCACGCGCGAGGACGTCTGGGGTGAGATCAGACTCGTCGCGTCGGCCCGCTCGGCCGGCCGCAGGCTCCACGTGCGCGGCCAGGAGGTCGAGGTCCGGGCGCTGTCGCCGGAGGTCTTCGACGGCGTCGACGTGGCGATGTTCGACGTGCCCGACGAGCTCAGCGCGCAGTGGGCGCCGATCGCCGTCAAGCGCGGCGCCGTCGTCGTCGACAATTCCGGCGCCTTCCGGATGGACCCCGAGGTGCCGCTGGTCGTCCCCGAGGTGAACCCGGGTCAGGTGCGCACCCGGCCGAAGGGGATCATCAGCAACCCGAACTGCACGACCTTGACGATGATGGACGCGCTCGGCGCGCTGCACCGGCGGTTCGGGCTCGTCGAGCTCGTCGTCGCCTCGTACCAGGCCGCCTCGGGCGCCGGCCAGCCCGGCATCGACCGGCTGCTGGACGAGATCGAGGTCGTCGCGGGCGACCGGACGCTCGGCTCGAGCGCGGGCGACGTCCGGCGGGCCGTGGCGGACAAGCTGGGTGACGGCCCGTCGCCGTTCCCGGCGCCGCTGGCCCTGAACGTCGTGCCGTGGGCCGGCTCGCGCAAGGACGACGGGTGGACCAGCGAGGAGCTCAAGGTCCGCAACGAGTCCCGCAAGATCCTCGGGATCCCCGGCCTCAAGGTGTCGGCGACCTGCGTGCGGGTCCCGGTGGTCACCACGCACTCGCTCGCCGTGCACGCGACCTTCCAGGATGCGGTCAGCGTCGACGAGGCCAGGGCCGCCCTGATGGACGCCCCCAGCGTCGTGCTCGTCGACGACCCCGAGGCGATGGAGTTCCCGACGCCGATCGACAGCGTCGGCACGGACCCGACGTTCGTCGGCCGGCTCCGGCAGGCTCTCGACTTCCCGAACACCCTCGACCTGTTCGTCTGCGGCGACAACCTGCGCAAGGGGGCGGCGCTCAACACCGCTCAGATCGCCGAGCTGCTGGCAGTCGAGTTCACGGGTCGCGACGCCTGACCCCACCCCGCTCACCCAGCTGACCCACCCCGGACCCACCCGGCTCACCCGCCCGGATGGCACGGGGCGGGCGGCTCCAGGAGGCTGCCCCCATGTTCGAGGTGAGCGGCGACGGGGTCACCTGGCTGGGAACGGCGAGACACTGCAGGTGCAGGCCTGGGGCCCGGACGCCGTCAGGGTCCGCCGCCGACTCATGGGCGACGTGCTCGACACCGACCACGCCCTGCTGCCGCCGGCGCCCGCGGAGGTCACCGTCGACGTGTCGTCAGAGGGTGACCGCTCCGTCGGGTCCTGCGGAACGGCCGCCTCGAGGTCGTGCTACGGGCCGTCAGCGTGCACGACCCCGCCGACGTGTACGTCGACGTGGCGCGGTGCGAGCTCGAGTTCCGGCGCCCGGACGGCCGGAACCTGTTCACGGAGCTGCCGGCCGGTGGCAGCCTGCGGTTGAAGGCCCGCCGGTTCGACCCGATCCCCGGCGGCGACCACGCCGTGACGGCGTCCTTCGTGTCCGACCCCGGCGAGAAGCTGTTCGGGATGGGTCGGTACCAGCAGCACCTGCTCGACCTCAAGGGCAGCACGTTCGAGCTGGCGCACCGCAACTCCCAGGCGAGCGTGCCGTTCGTGCTGTCCAGCGCGGGGTACGGGTTCTTCTGGCACGACCCGAGCATCGGCCGGGCGACGTTCGCGCGGAACCGGACGGAGTGGCACGCCTCGTCGACCCGCCAGCTCGACTACTGGGTCACCGCCGGCGACACGCCCGCACAGATCGTGCGCGCGTACGCCGCGGCGACGGGCCGCCCGCCGACGATGCCGGAGTACGGACTCGGCTTCTGGCAGTGCAAGCTGCGCTATTGGAACGCCGAGCAGCTGCTCGAGGTGGCCCGCGAGCACCGGCGCCGGGGACTGCCGCTCGACGTGATCGTCTGCGACTTCTTCTACTGGCCGCGGATGGGGGACTTCCGCTTCGACGAGGAGTACTTCCCGGACCCGCCGGCCACGGTCTCCGAGCTCGCGTCCATGGGCGTCGAGCTCATGGTCTCGGTGTGGCCCCAGGTCTCGCTCGCGTCGGAGAACTACCAGCAGATGCGCGACGCGAACCTGCTCGTGCGCTCCGAGGCCGGCGTCGACGTGCAGATGCGCTTCCAGGAGCCCTCGGTCTTCTACGACGCCACCAACCCCGCGGCACGCGAGTTCGTGTGGGAGAAGTGCCGGCAGAACTACTACGAGGCGGGCATCCGGACCTTCTGGCTGGACGAGGCCGAACCGGAGTACGAGACCTACGACCACGCGCACTACCGCCACCACCTGGGCCCCGCCCTCCAGGTCGGGAACCTCTACCCGCAGCTGTACGCCCGGGGGTTCTACGACGGCCAGGTGGCGGCGGGGCAGTCCGACCCCGTCAACCTCGTCCGCAGCGCCTGGGCCGGCAGCCAGCGCTCGGCGCGCTCGTGTGGTCGGGGGACATCTCGTCGACGTGGGAGGACTTCCGCCGGCAGATCACGGCGGGGCTGCACATGGGCATCGCGGGCATCCCCTGGTGGACGACGGACATCGGCTGCTTCCACGGCGGCCGGCCGGACGACGAGGGGTTCCGCGAGCTGCTGGTCCGCTGGTTCCAGTGGGGGGCGTTCTGCCCCGTCATGTGCCTGCACGGGCACCGGCAGCCGGAACAGCCCGTCCCGAGCTCCGACGGCAGGCCCACCTGCCCCACGGGCGCGCCCAACGAGGTGTGGAGCTACGGCGACGACGTGTACGAGATCCTCGCGCGCTACCTGCACCTGCGGGAGCGGATGCGCCCGTACGTCCGCGAGCTCATGCGGCGGGCGCACGAGCACGGCGACCCGGTGCTCCGGCCGCTGTTCTACGGCCACCCCGACGACCCCCGCTCGTGGACCGTCGACGACGCCTGCCTCTTCGGCCCCGACCTCCTGGTGGCGCCGGTCGTGCGGCCCGGCGCCGGCAGCGCGAGGTCCACCTGCCGCCGGGCACGACGTGGACCGAGCTGCACACGGGCCGCGCGCACGACGGCGGCCGTTCCGTCACCGTCGAGGCGCCGCTCGCCGTCATCCCGGTTCTCGCCCGCGCCGGCACCCATCGCGACCTGATCGGTGCGATCTGACCGGAGCCGACCGGGCGGTCAGTGCTGCAGGTGCCGGGCCACGAAGTCGAGCTCGGCGCGCATCTGGCGCACCACCTCGTCGTCGACGAGCGACCCGTGCCCGGCGTCGTACCGGTACACCTCGTGCTCCACGCGTCGATCGGGAGGGCGCCGCTCGAGCACGGCGACGTAGTTCTCGATCTGCCGGATCGGGCACCGGGGATCGTTCTCCCCGGCCAGGATCAGCACCGGCGCGCGGACGGCGTCCACGTAGGTGAGCGGGCTCGCGTCCCGGTACTTCTCCGGCACCTCCTCGGGCGACCCGCCGAACAGGGAGCGGTCGAACGCCTTGAGGCCCTCCATCTCGTCCTCGTAGGCGGCCACGTAGTCGGCCACGGGCACACCGGCGAGGCCGAGGGCCCAGCGATCCGGGTAGGTGCCGAGGCCGAGCAGCGTCAGGAAGCCGCCCCACGAGGCACCGGCCAGCACCACGCGGGCGCCGTCCGCGACGCCCTGTTCCACCAGGTGGTCGCGGACGGCGACGACGTCCTCGAGCTCGACGTGCCCGATGCGGGCCTCGAGGGCGTCGCGCCAGGCCGAGCCGTAGCCCGTGGAGCCGCGGTAGTTGACCTGCACGACCGCGAACCCGTGGTCGACCCAGGCCGCGGGGGTGGCGCGGAAGACGTCGGCGTCGTGGTGGGTCGGGCCCGCCGTGCACCTCGACGACCATGGGCAGCGGACCCGGGACGCCCTGGGGGCGGCGCAGCAGGGCGTGCACGCGGCCGTCGGGCCCGTCGACCCACACGTCGTCCACCGGTACGGACGGCGGCGCGAGGTCACCGGGCGCCTCCAGCACGACGGTGCCCGCGAGGTCACGGACGGACGGCGGCTCGGCGGCGCTGGACCAGAGGGTCCAGACGTCGCCGTCGGGGCGCGGCGTCGCCGCGCGGACGCTCCCGTCGGGCCGGCCGAGCGCGCGCAGGCCGCCGCCGGACAGGTCGTAGCGGTAGAGCCGTGTGCGGGCGTCGTGGTCGACCGCGACGAGCAGCGCGCCGCCGTCGAGGAACCAGTCGGCGTCGGCGATCTCGCCCTCGACGTCCAGGTGCAGCTCCGTCTGCTCGCCGGTGGCGACGTCCCAGATCAGCAGCTCCGCGCGGCCGCGGCGCTCGTGGCCGACCAGAACCCGGGTGTCGCCGGCCAGCGGCGCGAAGCCGAAGGCCTCGACACCCTTGCCGGGGCCGTCCCAGAGGTCGGCGATCGGCTCGCCGTCCATGGTCCGCACGACCCTGAGCGCGGGGTGCCGCGAGTCGCCGTGCTCGCTGTGCGAGATCGCGACCAGCGTGCCGTCCTCGGAGAGGTCGGCGACGCCGGCATCCTCGGCGTGCTCGTACAGCAGGCGGGCCGGCGCACCCGGCGTGACGACGTGGATCCGCGCGCCGTAGTCGTCGTCCGTGCGGCCCACGACCACGAGCCCGTCGCGCCCGAGCGCGAGCCCCGAAGGGTAGGCGGCGTCGAGGCCGAGCGGGTCCTCGGCCCCGGCGTCGGGCCCCGAGCCGAACGGCTGGCGGCGCCAGACCCCGTACTCGTCGCCGTCGCCGTCGTCGAACCACCAGAGCCACTCGCCCGCGGGGTCGAGCGTCGCCCCCGCCGTGCCCTCCTTGCGCCGGGTGGCCTGCACGAGCCGGCCGGTCGCGCGGTCCCAGCTGTGCACCTCGAGGACACCGTCGGCCGTGGCCGTGACGGCGGCGCGGTCGGCCGTGTCACGGGCCCAGTCGGGCAGACCCACGTAGCCGGCGCGGAACCGTCGCTCCCAGTCGGGCATCTCGCTCATGCCCTCGATCCTGTCGTCCCGACCCCGCGGCCTCAACGCCGGGCGCGGCCCGCTCAGCCGCTGCTCCGGGCGCGCTCAACGGGTTTCGTGGCCGGACGACGCCTCCGCTATGCTGACTGGGCTCCACCGGGGTGTGGCGCAGCTTGGTAGCGCGCTTCGTTCGGGACGAAGAGGCCGTGGGTTCAAATCCCGCCACCCCGACCCACATAACCGCAGGTCAGGGCCGGTTCTCCGCGACATGGAGGCCGGCCCTGAGCGTGTTCACAGCGCATCGTGGGAGAAGTCTGGGAGAGATGATCTCTGTCGTCGGCGGGCGTTCGACGGCTCATCCGCGCCGTCAGCAGCTCGTCCAGCGTGACAGGGGAGTAGGGGCTGATCGCAGCCCGGGTGTCCGGCGACGCCTCCCATAGCTGCGTGGGGCTCGTCGTGAGCCCCCTGCGCATCCCCGGCGTGACGTTCGAGTAGCGCGCCTGCACGGAGCCGTCCTCGTGCCCGAGCCGTTCGTCCATGAGTTTGGACGGCGTGCCGATCTCTTCCATAAGCGTCTTGTGCGTGTGCCTCAGCCCGTGCGGCGTGAGCCCTGGCGTGATGGGAAGCCAGCATGCTGCCCGGGAGCTGGACCGCACCGATTTCTCGGGCTGGGCGGCGGCCAGGTGCAGCCGCGACGGTCGTCGTGATCTATTTGTCGAGCTGATGACGGACGTCAGTGGCTTGGTGCGGGTGGAGCAACTCAAGTTCACCTGCGGGTGCTGGCATCGACCAAGGTCTGCCGTGTCCCTGGACGTCTCTGACCGGGCGGACGCCGACGAGGGCGAACTCCGGCAAGCGATCATGATGAAGGGCCCGACGTCGACGACCGCGCAGAGGCGTATGGTGTGGCCCCGGGAGTACTCCGACGCGACGAGGGTCGGGCGGGCGAACCGGGTGTGTCGTGTCGGGCGGTTCCGACGTCGGCCCAGGAAGGAGCCCGGGGTGACCGGAGCCGGTCATGATCGCGGCGCCACCGCTGGCATGCAGGCTCCGCTCGGTGAAGGTGCGACGGCAGGGCTGCGTGAGGTGGCGGACCACGGGGCGGGCTCCACGTGGCTGCAGGACCTGGCGGTGGCTCTGTCTGGGGCGCCGACTCCAGCTGAGGTGCTGGACGTTCTGGCGGATCTTGGGCGGCCGGCGTTGGGCGCGGATTCGATTGACATCTCGGTACTGGACGCGACCGGCCAGGTGCTGCGGCTGGTGACTTCACGCCGGTCGGCCCCACAGACGCGGATCCGGTTCGCTACCTACCGCGCAGAGGACCCGTACCCCTCCAGGGACGCCTTGCGGACCCGAGCCCCGGTCCTGATCCACGATGTGCAGGAGCGGGACGAGCGATGGCCTGCGCTGCGGGGCAGTTCGGCGGAGCGCGCGGCCTGGATGGTGCTTCCACTGTTGGCCGAGGGCGCCCCGCTGGGGACGGTCGGCCTGGGATGGTTGCGGCCGCAGCCCTTCGACCCGGAGCAGGTTCGGCTCTGCCAACAGGTCACGGACCTTGCCGCCGCGGCCCTGGCGCGGGCCCAACGCTTCGACGCCGAGCAGGAGGCCCGCGCAGCCGCGGAGGAACTGGCGCATCGGCTCGGCGTGCTCCAGGCGTTGACCGGTGAACTCGCCCAGGCGACCGACCTCGCCACGGTCGGCGATCTCGTTGTGGGTGCAGGGCTGCGCGCTCTCGACGCGGACGCGGCCACGATCGGGGTGCTGGAGCGGACGGACCGACTGACCATCTTGTCGACGATGGGTCTGTCGCCCGACGTCATCCCGCGGTGGTCGACGCACGAGATCAGCGCCTCGCCGGTCGCCCGGGATGTGCTGACCACCGGAGAACCCGTGGTGATCACGTCGCTGGCGGACCGAAACAGCCGCTACCCCGACGACATCCGCGACGAGGACTCCTTTGAGTCGTCGGCGACACTTCCCCTGCTCGTCCACGGCCGACCAATCGGGCTGGTGGTGTATGGCTGGCGGAAGCCCCGTACGTTCGATGACCCGGACGTCGAGTACCTGATCGCGATCGCGTTCCATGCCGCAGCCGCCATCGACCGCTCGCGTCTCCTGGCCGCCCGCGAACGCACCGCGGAGACCCTGCAGCGGGCGCTCCTCCCGCAGGTGATCAGCGAGCTGCCAGGCTGGGACCTGGCCACCTGCTACATCCCCGCGGTCGAAGGTACCCAGGTTGGCGGCGACTGGTACGACGCGTTCCGGACCCGCGAGGGCCAGGTCGTGCTGGCACTCGGCGACGTCGCCGGCAAGGGAGTGCACGCTGCCGCGGTGATGGGGGCGGTGCGTTCCGCGCTGCGCGCGTTCGCCATCGTGGACCCGACGCCGGCTACCATCTTGGCCCGGCTCGACGCCTACTTCGCCGCGTTCAAGTCCGGCGAGATGGTCACATGCATCGTCGCGGTCCTCGACCCCGGGAGCGGTGGCCTGACCTACGCCAGCGCGGGACACCTGCCGCCCCTCGTCCTGCAGTCATCGCAGGACACCGTCGTCAGGCAGGCACGTGGCCAGGTGCGCTGGCTGGACCGCGCCACGACACCGCCGCTGGGTGCGAACATCATGCCCAGCCTGTCCGAACCTGCCGCGCGAGAGCAGGCCGAGACAGCCGTTGCACCCGGCCAGGCCCTGCTCCTCTACAGCGACGGCCTGCTGGAGCGGCGCGACCGCGGTCTGCAGGACTGCCTCGACGACCTCGCCGACGCCTCCCGCGACCTTCCGGACGTCCCCGACCTGACCGACGCCATCACCGAGCTCACGACCACGCTGCGGACTCCCACCAGCGTCATCGACGACATCGCCGTGCTCGCGATCCGCCGGCACCCCAACGCCGTCATCCTCGAAGACTCAAGTACCTCCCGTTAGCTCGGAGTTCAGGCCCCGGAACCCATCCGCTGATCGGGGATTACCACGAACGCCGCACCCGGAGCTGAGCTGCCCCGAGGAAGCGAGCGGTTCACGCCCCGCAACGGGTGAGTGGGCATGTATGACGGGTCTGATCATCGCGACGTCCGGGCCGACCTACCACACGCATCTGACCCAGAGCGGGGATCATCGGGCTGGGCGACCTCTCGGCCCACTTGGGTCAACGCCCGGGTGGGAGTGCCTCTGTGACATTCGTGGCCGCGACGATCTGCCAGCCCTGCGACCCGCGCCGGGTCACGAAGACCAGCATGGATGCGCCGTCTGGCAGTCCCTCGGGGGGAGCTCCCGGCTCGCGCTCACGGATGCAGTGTCCGTGCAGGACGGTGACCTCGTCGGTCACGCCCAGCGCGTCGACCTGGTCGAAGCGAACCCGGCGTCCGCGCAGTGGGCCGTTGAACGCCCAGGCATGCCCGTCGACGATGCCCTGCCGCCCCCTCATCCGCATGCCCATGATGTTGACGAACTCGGCGTCCTCGGTGAACAGCTCACCCAGAGCCACGGGGTCCTTGGCGTTCAGATTCTCCGCGAAGGCGTCGGTCAGCTGTTCGGGACGGTTGAAGGCCGCCATGATCACTCCTGACGTCGTCGCGAACGATAGCGACGTCAGGCTATGTCACAGGATCGTCGCCGACGTCTGGACTCGAACCTCTTCCGCGACCAGGTCGCCACCCCCGAGACGCAACGCCTGATCCAGGCCGCGATGGACCACGGCCTGCAGACCCGGGAGGCAGAGCTGAAGCTCGGCGCCATGCTCGCAGCGGACAGGCGATGAGCCCTCGCGACCCCGGCGAGCAGCTGCTGGAATCAAGCGCAGGAGTTTCGCGCCCCGCGTCGCAGACGAGCGCTGCCGGGACACTCTAGGGACACGAAGCAGCGAAAAATGATCGAAGGTGATCACGCCTACCGTCCACCCAGCCGACGCGAAGGGCGAGGTCACGACGCATGTCAAAAGACGACCGCGGCAGCAGCTCGTTAATCGGGCGTTGCAGGCCTGACGGCCGGTACCCGCGGTCATGCTCAGGCTGCGGTCTGACTCCCTGGGGCATGCGCGTTTCGTCCACTGGGCGCACGTCGGATCTTGGAGCGCGAGACCGCCCAGGACGACGGCCCACAGGGGCTGCGTCGGCACACCGGGAGCCTCACAAACCAGCTCCTTTCGGAAAATCCGAGCATGCAGCCATGGCTCAGATGGACGCGCACCCGATTGGCCGCTTGCCGCCGGGCACGCGCCGGTCGAGGCAGAAGGCACCAGGATGTTCCACCGGCCGGTGTCCGTGGGCGTCCGGCGCCCGGTTCCGTACCCGCGAAGGGCAGTGTCGATGACCGCCGAGAAGTTCCGGCTCGTGACTCGTAGCGACTTCGATGGGCTGGTGTGCGCGGTCCTGTTGCGCTACCTGCACATGATCGACGAGGTAACATTCGTTCACCCTAAAGACGTCCAGGACGGCGCCGTCGAGATCACCGATCGTGACATTCTCACCAACCTCCCTTACGCGCGGGCGGCCCACGTGGTCTTCGACCATCACCACAGCGAGACCATCCGGACCGGTGGGACCGCGCCCAACCACGTGATCGACGCCGCTGCGCCGTCCGCGGCCCGGGTCGTCTACGACTACTTCGGCGGGCTCGGCACCTTCGAGCGCGTCTCGACGGAGTTGATGAGGGCGGTCGACCAGGCCGACTCCGCGGATTACTCGCTGACGGACATCCTCGAGCCGAGCGGATGGACCCTCTTGAACTTCCTCATGGACAGCCGCACCGGCCTGGGCCGGTTCCGGGACTTCCGGATCTCTAACTACCAGCTGATGATGGATCTCATCGACGAGGTCCTGCAGCAGGACTCGGTGGAGAAGATCCTCGCTACTCCGGATGTCGCCGAGCGCGTCGCCCTCTATCACGATCAGGCGAGGCTCTTCGAGGATCAGCTCAAGCGGGTCTGCTCGATCGCGGGCGACCTGGTCATCGCCGACCTGCAGCACGAGGACGTGATCTACGCCGGTAACCGGTTCATGATCTATGCATTGTTCCCGGAGTGCCGTGTCTCCGCGCACCTGATCTGGGGCAAGCAGCGGCAGAACACGGTGATCGCGATGGGCAAGTCGATCCTGGACCGAACCTCCCCGATAGATATCGGCGCGCTCATGTTGGGCCATGGCGGCGGCGGGCACCAGGCCGCGGGCACCTGCCAGATCCCACACGAAAGAGCCGTCGCCGTGCTCGACGAGATCATCGTTGCGGTCAACCGAGCTCGCGAAGGCGTACCGGACCGCACATAACGCTTCAAGGGCGGGATCAGCTGGGAGCACAAGAGCGAGCACCCAGGAACACGTCGAGCGCGAGGTGCCTTCCACCTCACTACGCGGAGGGCGGCCAGACCAGGGGAACGTCGACCCCCTGATCCTGGCGGGGCAAGCCGTCTGACGTCGCGCTGTCGGTTGTCCTCCCGGTCGCCATGATGGACTTGCTGGCGGGAGGTGGGCCGGCGAGCTTCTTTTGGTTCGTGGGGACTCGGTCGGTTCTGTAGCCCACCGCTGAGATGTTGCTGTGAGTGTCAATCGAGCTTGGCGTTTCGAGTTGACAGTAAGTCACGGCGCCCACGACTATGCCACCTATGGCGCAGAGAGTCGTGACTGAGCTCACGGATGACACGAACGGCAAGCCGGCTGACGAGACTGTCACCTTCAGCTTGGACGGTCGCGAGTACGAGATTGACCTGACCTCGAAGAACGCGGCTGCGCTCCGCAAGGCCTTCGACGTCTACGTCACCAACGGTCGGCGGATCAGTGGCCGGCGCCCTCGCGGCGCTGCCGCCGCAGGGTCCTCTCGCTCGAAGAGCGACCTGGACACCAAGGCTGTGCGCGAGTGGGCGAACAAGAACGGACATAAGGTCTCAGAGCGCGGCCGAATCCCCACCAGCGTGATCGACGCCTACCAGTCAGCGCACTGACCCGCAGGTTGCTGGGCCTGTCCCCGGTTGGGGGGCGGCGGCTGCCGGGTGAGCGGCGAGCGTCAGAGCGGGCAGCTACGCCCGGTCCGCACACGGTCGGCGGGACGGCCACGAGAAGCCACGCGACTCCAGAGACGAAACGCATCCAAGCCGACGGGTGATGTGGAGAGCCAGATCCAGGCCCTGGCCTGGGCAAGGGGCGCCAGGGGTAGTCGACAAGAGCTATCGCGAACGACGGGCCCCGATCAGAAGGCCAGGTTAGGGGACTCGGGTGACGGCTGGAGCGGGAAGGAACAGCTCCAATGCGATCCCGTCGGGGTCCTTGAAGTTCAGGGCTAGCCCGAACCCGGCGGCGTCCGCGGGTGGACTGTACGGGATGGAGAGTTCGTCGAGCTTGTGCTCCCACTCCGACAGTTCTTCGAGCGAGTCGACCGCGAAGGAGACGTGGTCGAGGCCGGTGTGCGCGTAGTCGAATCGGGGTCCTTGAAGTTCAGGGCTAGCCCGAACCCGGCGGCGTCCGCGGGTGGACTGTACGGGATGGAGAGTTCGTCGAGCTTGTGCTCCCACTCCGACAGTTCTTCGAGCGAGTCGACCGCGAAGGAGACGTGGTCGAGGCCGGTGTGCGCGTAGTCGAACGGCTGGCCGCCGCCGGGATGGGTCCAGAAGCACAGCAGCGTTCCGTCGGGCAGGGCTCCCACCGATACCTGCGTGGGTCCTGGGTCGCCCGACCAGATGTGCTGCCATCCGAGGACTCGCGTGTACCACTCGTGGTTCCGTGCCTGGTCGGACACCGTGAGGGAGACGTGATGGACGTGACCGAAGGCCATGCAGGCACCTCCTCAAGATCGCACCCACGGTACTCGGCATTCCGGACTTGGCCCAGATCGAGGCAGCCTGCTCCGGCGGGGCACGCTGGGGGCACATGACGAGCAGCGCCGACCGCGACCAGCGCGCACTGACAGGACATACCAGCCGTCCTGACCACGTTCATCCCGGTCAGTCGCTGCTAGAGGACGAGTCGGGAAAAGATCTCGTAAGGCGAAGGTCGGAAGGGCCGGCCACTGCCGATGCCAAGGTGGGTCACCTGCGGGATCCTGTCTTCGGGAGGGAGGCGGCGTGCGCGTCCTGATCCTTGGTGCGGACGGCATGATCGGTCGAAAGCTCACGGCCCGGCTGGTCGCGGACGGGAATGTGGGTGGCCGGCCGGTCGAGCGACTGACGTTGGCGGACGTGGCTGCCGTGGAGCGCCGGGCGAGCGTGGACGGTCGGATCGAGGTGGTGGCCGCGGACCTGACCTCCGCAGGTGAGGCGGAGCGTCTGATCGAGGGTCGCCCCGATGTGATCTTCCATCTCGCGGCGGTGGTGTCGGGCGAGGCCGAGGCGGACTTCGACAAGGGTTACCGGGTCAACCTGGACGGCACCCGGGCACTGCTGGACGCCGTCCGAGCGGGGCATTCCGCTGACGGGTACCACCCTCGGCTGGTCGTCGCGTCCTCGATCGCGGTCTACGGCGCGCCGCTCCCGGAGCCGATCCCGGAGGACTTCCAGCACACGCCGCTGACCAGCTATGGCACCCAGAAGGCGATCGGGGAGTTGCTGCTTGCCGACTACACCCGCCGCGGTTTCGTCGACGGCATCGGGATCCGGCTGCCCACCATCTGCATCCGTCCGGGCACGCCGAACAAGGCCGCCTCGGGTTTCTTCTCGAGCATCCTTCGGGAGCCGCTGGTGGGGCAGGAGGCGATCCTGCCGGTTCCGGAGACGGTCCGGCACTGGCACGCCTCTCCCCGCTCGGCGGTGGAGTTCCTGATCCGAGCCGCGATCCTGGATGGTGAGGACGTCGGCCCGCGGCGAACGCTTTCCATGCCCGGCCTGAGCGCCACGGTCGGGGAGCAGATCGAGGCGCTCCGCAGGGTGGCTGGAGAGCGAGCTGTCCGCCTGATCCGGCGCGAGCCGGATGAGTCGGTCATGCGGATCGTCCAAACCTGGGCCGCAGCGCTGGACGCGACCCGGGCGCTGCGTCTGGGTTTTGCCGCCGAGGGTTCCTTCGATGAGATCATCAGGGTGCACATCGACGACGAGTTGGGCGGGTCCCTCTGAGTCTGGGCCCTGGCTGGCCGCGGCAGCGAACTTCCCGCAGCGCTCCTTCTGAACGTGCCGGCTGCGATCGGCCTCATTTCCCGGTGAGGCCGTGTTGCTCGCTCAGGCTGTCGGTGCAGACGCCTGTCACCGGTCCGCCGTTCTTAATGCGTGTCAGTTGGGTGCCGTGGGCGCCTGCGACGTCCACTGTGCTGAAGGCCCCGCCGGCGTAGATGAAGCCGTGGTTGTTGCCTGCGGTGTCGCTGTAAAAGCCGGCGATCTCCCCGATGTCGCTGATGCCGAAGGCGGTCGTGCTTGTCGCGAGTGGAAAGTTGATGGGGGTGAACACGCCGGCCTGGAGAAGAAAGCCGTGGGATCCCGTTGCATCCGACCAGACACCGACGATGTCGCCGGCGGCGTTGATCCCGGCCGCCGCGGTCCCGGTGGCACCGGGGAAGTCGATGGCGGTGAAGGCGCCGCCGCTGCTGACGAATCCATGCTCGACGTTGGCGGCGTCGAAGTAGTCGCCCACGATCTGTCCGGCATCGTTGACTCCGATGGCTTGAGTCCCACCGGCACCCGGGAAGTCCACGTTGCTGAAGGCGCCACCGGTGTTCGCAAAGCCGCGCCGCACGCCCGCCAGGTCCTGGTACACCCCGACGATCATGCCGGCAGCGTTGATTCCCGTAGCGATGCTTGTGGTCGAGCTCGGGACCGTGAGAATCTGGTAGACGCCGCCAGCGAAAGTGAACGCGGTCGTCGGCGAGGTGCCACTGCCGGGATCGAAGACGAACGCGCCCACCGCGGTGGTGCCGTCGCTGTCGAAAACCACGGACTGCGCCGCGCCCGGATAGTCGACGCTCACGAACGCGTAGATCTTCGCTACAGCCAGCCCTCGAGCCACGGCTTCCTCCGCGGAGACCGCAATGTGTTCGACCCCCGGGCGCGGCCTGAGATCTAGAAGGCCTCGCAGGACGGCCCGTCCCGATCGGTGTGGCGATTCCGGTGCTGCCTTCGTCATGTCGATCCCTTTCGTCGAAACCGCGGGGCGATCACCAGAACGGTGACCGGTCGTACCTGGAACGGGGCACCACGGCGACCACGACGGCCGCGCCCCGTCTGGGCGGCGGCCGGCCCGAACGCCAACGGCCAGCAAGCTCCTGCCCGACTGCAGGAGACCGGCAACCAGCCCGCCGGCGTCCACTCGCCGAGGGCCATGAGCCAGCAGACGGGCGCTGGCGAGCCGGTCCACCGAAGACGATCGCCGAATCACACCTGCGACCCGAAGCGGCCTCGGCAACCCTTACAATGGTCCAGCCGTCGAGGATCTGGTTCGTCCTCATGTGCTGGTTGCGTGCACGTGGGGGATCACGGCGAGCTTGACGAGGAACTCCAACCCGGATGTGTCGATGGCTTCGAGTTCGCGGGGTTCGGTGACAGCGACGACCACCAGGCGCAGGTCCGGAACCACCTCAAGGAGCTGCCCGCCGAAGCCGACCGCGGCGAACGCCGGATGGTCCCCGGCGTCGGGGATCCACCATTGGTAGCCATAGCGGTTTCCGGCGTAGGCGTCGACGTACCCGCGGGTGGCTTCGGTCACCCAGGCCTCGGGCAGCAGCTGTCGGCCTTTCCAGACCCCCTTGTCGAGCATGAGCAGTCCGAACGCAGCCAGGTCGCGCGCGGTGAGCTTGATGTGGCCGTGCTCGGCGTTGATGCCCTGGGGGTCGATGGGCCAGGCGAACCTGGCGGCGCCGTAGGCCCGCTCGGCCTTGGGGCCGCCGTGCAGACGGGGCTGAGCGGCCGGCCGCGTCGTGATCCCGACGGGATCGAACAGTCGGGCGCGGGCGTACTCCAGGACCCGCATGCCGGTGGCCCGGACCAGCACGGCGGCCAGGAGGTGAGACCCGATGCTCGAGTAGACCCACGTACCCGGCGCGTGGTCGAAGCCGTGCTGGAGGATGTCGCTCACCCAGTCACCGTGCAGCGTCGCGGCCAGTGGTTCCCCGGACGGCGGGTCTTCGCGGAGACCCGCCGTCATCGTCAGCAACTGGCGCAGCGTCGTCCGAGCGACCTCCGGCCGTATCACCGTCCTGTACTGCGGTAACGCCTCGGCCAGGGTGACGTCCACGCCCCGCAGCTTCCCCTCCGCGATCGCGATCCCGACCGGGCTCGACACGATGCTCTTGCCCACCGAGAACGTGTCGTAGCTGTCTTCCGGTAGGCCACCGCGGTAGCGCTCCAGCACCGGCCGCCCGTCCACGAGGACCAGCACGGCCCGGACGTCGCGCAGTCCGCGGGCGTAGCTGCGCGCGAACCACTGCTCCACCGCCACGCCGAGCTCCGCATCGACCCGATCCCCGCGAAACGCTGTCGACGTGGTCACGGGCGACGACGAGGACGACGCGGGTTGGCCCCCACCCGAATCCGCACCGCTGCATGCGCTCACAACCAACGCCAGGCAACACGCCACCGCCGGAACGGCGCCAACCCGTAAGCCCACGACCACCACCTCCGGGGTGCGGCCACCAACAAGCATGCCCCACGCGGGAACCGATCGGGAGACACGCACTCGACGTGCCCGGCCCTGCGGAACGACCGGCCATCGAGAGAAGAGCGAGTTACAAAGACCAGGAGAAGGTTGCAGCTGAGGGGGCGGTCCGGGGCGTGGCGGCCAGGCGCAGCCGGTGCAGGCGCGTCGCCAAGAATCCGCTCTGGGACCGACAGCAGCCCCAGCCCTTGCGCCCGCCGCGGTAGGCGTCGCTGACCCGGCTGGGGAGAAATCCGGGAGACGATCTTCGGATGCTGACCCATGACACCCGATAAGAACCCACCGCTATCCATGCCTGACAGTGAGGATGTGCGTGAGCCCCGCGGGTTGCCGGTCTGACCCGAGGCCTGACTGACCGAGGTGTCCTCGACGGGATCTGTCGGCCGGTTGCCCGCGGGGCTCACGTGCACTCACCGGGTGTGGTCGTGACCTCATAGCGCCTCTGTGTGTCAAGCGTCGGAGGGTTGGAGGTTTCGTCGGTGGTCCTCGAGGAGCCGCTTGTAGATCACGTTCGTGAGCTGGCGCTTGAGGCTGCGCCGGGCTTCGGCGGGGGTCTTGGCTTCGGCGAGCTTGCGGCGGTAGTGGTCGCGGCCGGGACCGGGGTCGCGCGCCTGGCAGACGGCGATGACGTGCAACGCGGAGTTCAGTTGCCGGTTCCCGGCTCGGGAGAGGCGGTGCCGGCGCAGGTCGCCGCTGGAGGCTTCGATGGGAGCGGTGCCGGCGTAGCTGGCGTAGTGGTGCCGACTCGGGAAGCGGGTGACGTCGCCGCTGTGCGCCACGATCTTCGCCGCGAGGACGGGTCCGACGCCGTGCACGTCGGTCAGGGTGCTGCCTGCCGCGCTGAGGCCGTCGGTCAGTGCCGCCGCATTGGCCTTGAGGGCTGTGTCGAGGCGCCGCAGGTCGGCGATCAGGTCCCGTGCCAGCGCTTTGCGTTGGGCATCGGCAGGTGTCAACGGCTTGACCTGACGCAGCAGGGCCGCGGCCTGCAGGGTGCTCAGGTTCTGCTTCGCTCCGCCTGGGTGCAGGTCACGGAGCAGGACGTGCAGTCGGTTGATGGTGCGGGTACGTTCGGCGGCCAGGTCATCGCGTCGCTCGGACAACAGCCGCAGGACGACGGTGTGGTCCTCGGCCTGCACCTGGCGCAGCTGGGCGCGGTGCTGAGCGACGGCGGCGACCGAGGCGGCGTCGGTGACGTCGGTCTTGCGGGCGTTACCCGAGCCGAGCAGCCGGGCACGGGCGGCGAGCTTGGCGGGCACGTCCAGCACGACTTGGTCGACGGCAGCCAGCGCCAGGGCGACTCCCCGGCCCAGTCCGGCGGCGCCCTCGACGGCCCAGCGGCGCTCGTTCCACGGCTGCGCCCAAGCCAGCAGCCGGTCCAGGGCGGCATCGTTCACCGGCAGACGGACTTGGCCGAGTTCGCGACCCGAGGGGTCCACGGCGACCGCGGTCAGCGAACTCTTGTGCGGGTCGATCCCGATAGTGATCACGAAGGCAGTCCGTTCGTCGCGGAGACACGGGATTCCGCGGCGGGCAGCCTGACTTCAGGACCTGGTCACGCCTCTGTTGAGCCACGCCGCGGCGGACGCCGGACGGACGCGGCAAGCTATCAGCGAGCCAGCCCAGAAGGCGGCAAGGAGCACTGCGAGCCAGCCCGTCCGACGTCCTCGGCACGCTATGGGCTGCAGACCCAGCGGCCTGACGTCAGTCAACAAGTCAGGAGCCTGTGCCACCAGGCGCCCGTCACTGTCTTGTCCGTCACCGCAGCGGGTGCGTGCCGCCCTTACCGGTTGACGAGCGAGAAGGACGACGCGACCACGATGACACGACGAGCATCAACGACCAAGATCACAACGGCTGGCGCCGGGCCCGTCCTGGTGATCGGTGGGGTGGACACGCACAAGGACACCCACACCGCGGCGGTGGTGGACCAGGCGGGGCGGGTGCTGGGCACGGCCCAGTTCGCTGCAACCGCGGCCGGCTACCGGGCCTTGTTGGACTGGCTGCGTGGGTACGGGCGGCTGCAGCTGGTGGGAGTCGAGGGAACCGGCGCCTACGGCGCGGGCCTGACCCGATACCTTCAGGCCGGCGGGGTCGTGGTGGTCGAGGTCGACCGCCCGGACCGCAAGACCCGCCGGTTCGCGGGCAAGTCCGACCCGATCGATGCCCAGGCCGCGGCGTTGGCGGCCTTGTCCGGCCGCCAGGACGGCACCCCGAAGGACCGCACTGGCGTGGTGGAGTCGATTCGGCTGCTGCGTATCCCGCGCCGGACTGCTGTCGCGCAGCGCGCCAAGGTCATGGTGCAGATCAAGGCGATCCTGGTCACCGCTGCCGACCCTGTCCGCGCCGCCCTAAGCGGCCTGCGCGACCGCGACCTGATTGCCACCCTGGCCGCCTCGCGGCCCGACCCGGCCGGCGTCGGCGACCCCGCGATCGCCGCGCGGATCGTGCTGCGGCGCCTCGCCCGCGAGCACCAGCACCTCACCGAGGAGATCACCGACCTCGACGAGTTGCTCGAGCCGCTGGTCGCGCAGGCCGCCCCCGACCTGCTCGCCCTCCACGGCGTCGGCCCGGACGTCGCCGGACAACTGCTGGTCACCGCCGGCGCCAATCCCGACCGCCTCACCTCCGAGGCCGCGTTCGCCGCGCTGTGCGGCGTCGCCCCCGTCCCAGCCTCCTCGGGGCGAACAACCCGGCACCGGCTCAACCGCGGCGGCGACCGCCAGGCCAACGCCGCCCTCTACCGGATCGTGCTCTGCCGCCTGCGCTGGGACGCCCGCACCCGCGCCTACGCCGAAAGACGCACCACCGAGGGCAGAACCAAGCCCGAGATCATCCGCTGCCTCAAACGCCACATCGCCCGCGAGGTCTACCGTGCACTGCCCCGCCTCCATCTCAACGATCTCGCCTCAGCGGCTTGACCATCCATAGGAGCATCCTGTGGCGTCTCCTATCGGACCAGGTCACCAGGGAATCCGAACCTTGTTCGGGACGAAGAGGCCGTGGGTTCAAACCCCGCCACCCCGACGCACGATTTCGCAGGTCAGAGACCCCCTGTCCGTCGCCGGACAAGGGGTCGCCTGCATGCCCCGGCATCGACGACGCTATCAACCGCGGGGTTGACTATCGGACATCCGGCAGCCTAGCCTCGGTCGTCAACCGATGAGTTGATAACGATCGTTCGCGGAGGGACACGAGATGACCGTCGCGCCTGAGGGTCCGGCCGAGCGGCATGCCGACGATGCCGCTCGCTTCACCGAGCTGGTCGAGGCCGCCTCCGCCGCCGACTGGGCCCGGCCCAGCCCGGTGGCGGGGTGGACGGCTCTCGACGTCGTGAAGCATCTGGTCGACTGGTCCCGCGGCTTCCTCCAGGGCGCAGGGATCGAGCTCCCCCCGCTGGACGTCGACACCGACCCCGTGGGTGCCTGGAAGCAGCACGTGGCCGACGTCCAGGCGATCCTCGACGACCCCGCGGGGCGGGTGCTCAGCAACCCGCACACCGGCGAGAAGCCCGTGGACGAGGCGATCGACCAGTTCTACACGCCGGACGTCTGGATGCACTCCTGGGACCTCGCGGAGGCGCTCGGCCGCGAGCCCGACCTGGGCGCGGAGCGCTGCGCAGCCGCCCTGGCGGCCATGGAGCCCATGGACCAGCTGCTGCGTGACAGCGGGGAGTTCGGTCCGGCCGTGCCGGTCGCCGCCGACGCGTCACCCCAGGACAAGCTGGTCGCCTTCATCGGTCGCGACCCGGCGTGGCGGCTCAGTCGGTCGGCGTCAGCCGGAGCACCGGGAGCACGCGGTCGGTCTTGACCGTGTAGTTCTCGAACCGCGGCGCGGTGGCGACGATCTTCGCCCACGCCCGGTCGCGCGCCTCGCCCTCGAGCTGCTCGACGGCGACGTGGTGGGTCTTCCCGGCGACCTCGACGGAGACCTGGTCGGGGTGCGCGACCACGTTGTGGTACCAGCCCGGGTGCTGCGCCATGCCGCCCGCCGACGCCACGACGATCCAGCCGTCGCCGTCGTCGAACCGCGTCACGGGGTTCGTCCGGCGCTGCCCCGACTTCGCGCCGACGGTCGTCAGGTACAGCAGGTCCATGCCCTGGAACCTGTCGCCGCTGCGGCGGTGCATGCGCATCATCAGCGGGGAGAGGATCCGCGCGAGGAACGCCGGGGGCTTACGCCCGCCGCGCGTCCCGGTGGGCAGCTTCTGGACGGACATGCTGATGTCTCCCTGTCCTGGCGGCGTGCCGGCGTCCGCCGGCCGCACGGTTCGTCTTCGGGTCTGTCCTGCGGGTCACGTGCACCGGGACCTGTGCTCCCGATCCCGCGGCCTTACCATGTCAGAACCACTCTCGCCCCCGGGAGTCTCAGATGGGGATCTTCGTCACCGTCGTCGTGATCGGTGTGCTCCTGCGGAGCATCGAGCTGTTCCGATCGCCGCCGCCGTGGCTGCGTCGCGCCTCGGCGGCCGTCGCCCACCGGCTGGCCGACGTCGCTCCGGCCCCGGCCACCCCGCAGCGCGACGAGGGCGCGGTCGTCGACATGAGCGTCCAGTGGTCGTTGTTCACCCGGCCGTTCATCGCGCACCGGCTCGCCGCCCTCGATCGCGAGCTCGAGCGGCTCGAGCGCGATCCCGACGTGTTCGCGAAGGCGTTCCACACGATCGCGGCGAAGTCGGCGTACGAGGCGCTCGCCGCCGACGCGCGACGGCTGGCCGAGACGCCCGCCGGCGGCGGCGGGAGCCTGGAGTTCGAGCTGCTGGGGCCGTCGGCCGGCCGCCGCGAGGAGATCGAGATCTAGGCTGCTGCCCGGCTCACGATCGCAAGGCTCGGCCCGCCTCGTCGGGCGCCACACCCAGGCCAACCCCCGTGCCCGCGGGTGACGGGTGAAAGGCGTGTGGCACGTCGCGGGCATGCGGCCGGCGTCCCCGGTGGGGATGCTGGCCGCATGCCTTCGCCGATCGGTGGGTCGTCGCGCGTGCCGCGGACGCTGCGCCTCGCCTCCCTGCCGCTCGGCGCCGCGGCGCTCGGCGTCGAGGGCGTGGTGCGGCGGCGCCTGGGGCAGGACCCGCGCGGAGGTCACCCGCCGGCAGCGGCAGCGGACGGTCGCCCGGACGCGGCGCGTCCTCGGCGAGCTCAAGGGCGGGGCGCTCAAGGCCGGCCAGCTGCTCTCGACTGTCGAGGCGCTCTTCCCGGCGGACCCGGAGCAGAGCTGGCGCGAGGCGCTGACGTCGCTGCAGGAGTCGAACCCCGGCATGCCGTGGGCCGACGCCGAGAGCGTGCTCGCCGCGGAGCTCGGACCCGCCTGGCGGGAGCGGTTCGAGCACGTTCGACGAGCGGCCCGCGGCCGCGGCCTCGATCGGGCAGGTGCACCGGGCAGTCTGGCGCGACCCGGACGGCGGCGGGGCGCACGACGCGGCCGTCAAGGTGCAGTACCCGGGGGTGCGCGAGGCGATGCTGGCCGACGTCCGGGCCTTCTCGGTGGCCTCGCGCGCCGCGGCCCTGGTGGCGCGGGGTGTGGCGATGCCCCCGCTGGTCGCCGAGCTGCGCACCCGGCTGCTCGAGGAGCTGGACTACACCCGCGAGGGTGCCCAGCAGCGGGCCTTCGCCGCGGCCTACCCGCCGGACGACCCCGACGCCGTCGTGCCCCGGGTGCGTGCACGCCACGCCGCGGGTGCTCGTGCAGACCTGGCTGGACGGCGAGCCGCTCGCCCGGGTGGCGGCGACCGGAGACCAGGCCGAGCGCGACCGCGTGGGCGAGCTCTACCAGCGGTTCCTGCTCAGCGGGCCGGCCCGGTGCGGCCTGCTGCACACCGACCCGCACCCGGGCAACTTCAGGCTGACCGCCGACGGGCGGCTCGGGGTGCTCGACTTCGGCTCGTGCCTCGCGCTGCCGGGCGGTCTGCCGCGGACCTTCGGGCGGCTCATCACGGCGCTGCTCGCCGGCTCGGACGACGCCGTCCTGACCGCCCTGCGCGAGGAGGGCCTGGTGCGGCCCGGCGCCCGGCTCGAGGTGGCGAAGCTGCGGGACTACCTCGCGCCGTTCAGCGAGCCGGCCCGGCACGAGGAGTTCCGGTACACCCGCGCCTGGCTCAAGGGGCAGTTCGCGCGGGTCAACGACCCCCGCAACCCCGAGTTCGCGGTGGCGCTGCAGCTGACGATCCCGCCGGAGCAGCTCTTCACGCACCGGGTATGGCTGGGCATCGTCGGCGTGCTCAGCCAGCTCGAGGCGCAGGTGCCGGTGCGGCCGGAGCTGCGACGCTGGCTGCCCGGCTTCGAGCTGTAGGACCTCTGGAGGGATGGGCACATGGCCGACGACTGGCGCGCGGGGGCCCGTAGCGCGTTCGCGTTGACGCTCGACTTCGACGCCGAGGAGGTGTGGATCGGCGCGAACCCCGACAACGCCCACCGGCCCGGCGTGCTCTCCCAGGGCCGGTACGGCGCGCGGGTGGGGGTGCCGCTCGTCCTCGACCTGCTCGACCGGCTGCAGGTGCCGGCGACGTTCTTCGTGCCCGGCCGGGTGGCGGAGCGGCACCCAGAGCGGGTGCGGGACGTCGTCGCCGCCGGGCACGAGCTCGCCCACCACGGCTACACGCACACGCACCCGGGCCGGCTCGCACCCGAGCAGGAGGCGGCCGAGTTCGCCCGCGCCCTCGAGGTACTGCGCGGATTCGGCGCCGACGTCGTGGGCTACCGGTCGCCCGCCTGGGACTTCAGCGAGGCCACCATGGACCTCCTTCTCGAGCACCGGATGCTGTACAGCTCCAACCTCATGGACGACGTCCGGCCCTACCGGCACCCGAACGGCGTGGCCGAGCTGCCGGTGCAGTGGATCCTCGACGACGCACCGCACTTCTGGTTCAGCAACGCCGACTGGACCAAGCCGATCCGCTCGGCGCGTGAGGTGCTCGAGATCTGGCAGGAGGAGGCGGGCGGCGATCCACCGGCTCGGCGGGCTCGTGCGTGCTCGCGCTCCATCCGCAGATCATCGGGCGGCCGGGCCGGCTCGAGATGCTCGAGCGAGTTCCTGCGGTGGGTGCGGGAGCTCGGCGACGTCCGGATGGCGACGTGCCCGAGATCGCCGCCGGGGTCGACTGATCACTGCTCCCGCGGCAGCACGTCGACGAGCTCGACGTGCTTGGGGAGGATGCCGTCGCCGCTGGAGACGCCGCGCACGCGGCGTCCGACCCAGGGCACGAAGTGGCGCCGCACCCAGCGGACGTCGGCGGCCAGGTCCGCGGACCGCCGGGGCGGCGGGCCGGGCGGCAGCGGACGGCGCCACCAGCCGGGCTCGCCGCCGAGCAGGGCGGGGTCGCTCACGCCCAGCGTCTCGAGCACGGCGGCCGCGACCCGCGCGTGACCCTCGGGTGCGAGGTGCAGCCGGTCCTCGTGCCAGAGCCGGCGGTCGTGCAGCGCCGCGAACGGGCCCGACGTCGACGAGCAGGGCGCCGTGCCGCAGCGGCCGTGGCGCGGACGCCGTCGTTGAACAGCCCGAAGCGCGCGGCGAGCCGGTCGGCTGTGCGGCCCGTGCCGCCTGCCCGCTCGAGCACGGTGAACAGCAGGACCGTGCCGGACCGGCCTGCGCGGAGCCGCGCCGACCGCCGCGTCGTAGCGGCTGCAGCACGGCGGCGAGGTCGGTGCGCGGCCGGAGGGCGTCGTTCGGACCGGCGTGGAACGAGACGAGGTCGGGCCGCAGCTCGAGGGCGACCGGCAGCTGCTCGTCGACGACCTGGTCGAGCAGGCGGCCCCGGATCGCCAGGTTCGCGTACCGGATGCCCCCGGTCGCCGTGGCGAGCGCCGCGGCGACGCGGTCCGCCCAGCCGAGGTGGCGGCCGTCGGGGCCGAGCTCGTCCTGCATGCCCTCGGTGAAGGAGTCGCCGAGCGCGAGGAAGCTGCGGGGGAGCGGGGAGACCACATGACCAGTCTGCCGTGCGTCCGCCGTGGTCAGCTCGCGTCGCTCGGGCGGCCTGGCCGGCCGGGACCGACCCTCCCGTCGCGGGGGTGCCCCAGGGGTCGAGCTCGGCGGCGGCTCCCAGGAGCTGGCTGCGCGGCGTGCGGCGGGCCCGGTCGAGCCCGGTGCCGGCGGCCGGCGACCGGACGACGTCGGCGACGACGCAGGTCACGTTGTCGGGCGCGCCGGCCTCGAGGGCGGCCGCGACGAGGGCGCCGACGGCGCCGTCGGGTTCGGGCGTCCGCGAGGGCGGAGGCGATCGTCGCCTGCTCGACGTAGTCGCTGAGGCCGTCGCTGCACAGCAGCCAGCGGTCGCCGCGGCCGCGCCGGTCCGACCAGCACGTCGGCGGTGACGGCGTCGCCGTTGCCCTGCAGTGCCTTGACGATGACGTGCCGCTGCGGGTGGTGCTCGGCGGCCTCGGGCGTGAGGTCGCCCATCTCGACGAGCATCTGCACGAACGTGTGGTCGCGGGTGATCTGCTCGAGCACGCCGTCGCGCACCCGGTAGGCGCGCGAGTCGCCGACGTGCGCGAGCGCCAGCAGGTCGTCGTCGCAGGAGCAGCGCGGTCAGCGTGGTGCCCATGCCTGCCAGCTCCGGCGATCGCTGGACGGCGGCGCCGAGGCGGAACTCGGCGAACTCGACGGCGGCCGCCAGGTCGTGCTCGGGGCCCTGCGGCGAGACGCAGCGGTCGAGGTACGTGAGGGCGTGCGTGGCGATGGCGCTCGCCACCTCGCCGAAGTCGACCCCGCCCATGCCGTCGGCGACGACGAGCAGGCGCTCGCCGACGTAGGCCGAGTCCTCGTTGTTGGGGCGGCGCAGGCCGGGGTGGGTGGTCCGGCCGCGACGTCCAGGGCGGGACCGCCCTCCCCGGGTCGGCCCCGGGGTGCTCACGCGGGGATCGCTCCCCGCTCGCCGCGCTCGCGGTCGTGCGGGACGGCCAGCCGGGACGGTCGGCACGAAGCCCGCGGTCGGGAGGGTCGGCGCACGGCGGGCACAGCAGGTAGCCCTGCATGTGCCGCACGCCCAGCCCGACGAGCATGTCGAGCTCGGCCTGCGCCTCGACGCCCTCGGCCACCAGCACGGCGCCCACCGTACTCGCGAAGGTGACCAGCGCGGTGACCAGCGCCTGGCGGACGGGGTCGAGGTGGATGTCCCGGACGAGCGACAGGTCGATCTTGATGAAGTCGGGGCGCAGCTTGAGGATGTGCCGCAGGCTGGCGTACCCGGCCCCCGCGTCGTCGACCGCGATACGCAGCCCGGCGGCGCGGTGCCGCCGCAGCGCGGTGGCCAGCGCCTCGTAGTCGTCGACCGCCGCGTGCTCGGTGATCTCGATGACGAGGTCGCGCGGGTCGACCGCCGCCATGATCGTCTGGAAACCGTCGCTGACGGATCGCCTCGGCCGACAGGTTCAGGCTGAGGTAGCCGGCGTGGCCCGGGCGCGGCCAGCGCGGCGAGCGCGGAGCGGGCGGCCGCGAGCTCGAGCTGGAGGCGCAGGCCCACCGGTTCGGCCTGGGCGAACCACACGTCGGGCGCCGTGCACGCTGTCGAACCGGGCGAGCGCCTCGACGCCGTCGGCGGCCCCGGTGAGCACGTCGACGATCGGCTGCAGCACGAGGCGTGCGGCCGCGGCCCGAGATCGCGCCCGTGGTGCGGTCGCGGACGCCCGCGAGCGCGTCGGCGTGCGTGTCGCTCTCGGCCAGCTCGCCGACGACGCCCGCGAGGAGCTCCAGCACGCGTGAGGTCGGCCTGCTCCAGCTCGGGGCGGGCGACACCGCTCGCGCAGCACAGCATCCCCATGACGGCGCCGTCCGCCGAGCGGACCGGGACGCCGACGTAGGCGCCGAGCCCGAGCTGCCGCGTGACCTGCAGGGAGGCCGTCACCGGGTCGTTCGCGGTGTCGGGGACGGCCGGGGGCAGCCGGCCGTCGAGCACGCGGATGCAGTACGACCCCCTGAGATCGCGGACCTCGCCGGGGCGCGGTCCGACGCCGGGTGTGCCGGCATCCACATGCGTGAAGAGCTGCTCGTCGCTGCGGAGCCTGGACAGCCACGCGACCTCGAGGCCGAGGTAGCGGCGGGCCAGCCCGAGGACCCGCAGGACGATGTCGTCCTGGTGCGCAGGCAGAGGCGACGTCGGCTCCGCCGACGGATCCGACATGCCGTCCTCACCCCTCTCGCTACCGCCGCTCCCGTCGGCATTGTGCTCCTCGCCAGGCCCTGTGGACAGGGGAGTCACGAGAGAAAGTCATGCGAGGTCAGTGGATGTCGGGTCTGTCACAAAGCGCGGCCGGGCCCCTCGCGCTGCAGCGAGGGGCCCCGCCGGGGCCTGTGAGCGGTGCCCGCAGGGGTCAGCTGCGGCGGCCGCGGTACGGCGCCGCTGCAGCGTGAACGTCTCGAACGGAGCCGGGCGCCGTCGGACCGAGCACGTCGTAGGAGGTCACGTGGGGTTCGCGGAAAGTGCCGGCGTCCCGCTGCATCCGCACCCGCGGCCCCGCCGGAAGAGGGGGTGTCAGCGCGGCCCCAGGGAACGGGCCGTGGCCACGGGCAGGACCAGCCCAGCGACCGAAGGATCACATCATGCGCATCTCCCGTCGCGCCGCGGTTGCCGCCGCGGGCGCCGCCCTCGCCGTCGGTGCCACCACCGCCTTCACCGCCCCCGCCGCGAGCGCGGCACCCGCCGCGCCCGCGTCGCCCCGGCCTCGCCCGCCGTCGCCTCCTGGCACAAGCTGGGGACGACGTCCCTGGTCACCGTGCTCACCGCCGACAAGAACGGCTTCGACGCCAACGGCAAGGACTTCGACATCCTGACCGCCGCCGTCAAGGCCGTGCTCAAGGCCAAGCCGCACTCGGCCGTGGGCGTGCTGGCCAACGGCAAGGTCGCCCTCACCGCGTTCGTCCCGAACGACAACGCGTTCCGCCTGCTCGTGCGCGACCTCACCGGCAAGAACGTCAGGTCCGAGGCCGCAGTGTTCTCGGCCGTGGCCTCGCTGGGCATCCCGATGGTCGAGAAGGTCCTGCTCTACCACGTCGTGCCGGGCGCGACGATCACGGCGGTCATCGCCTCCAAGGCCAACGGTGCGGTACTGAAGACCGCGCTCGGCCTCACGATCAAGGTGCGCGTCGTCGGCGGCCGGATCTACCTGCAGGACAAGGACGGCAACTCCAAGAACCCCTACGTCGTCGTCACCGACATCAACAAGGGCAACCGGCAGATCGCGCACGGCATCTCGCGCGTGCTGCGGCCGCTGGACCTGCCCCCGCTGGTCCACCACCACCGCTGATCACTCTCGACCACCCTTGCGCGGCGGCGCGGGCCAGGCTTCGGCTTGATCCCGCGCCGCAGTCGCGTTCCTCCCTGAGCAGTGACATGCCACATGGCTTTGACATCTCTCTATGTCAGTTAGACTTCTTGGCTCTGCTCGGCTGTCGCCGGAGTGGGTTTGTCGGTGGTGGGGTCTAGCGTCTGTGCCATGGGAGACGGGGGCCGCGACGAGCAGGAGCCGCTCGACGCCGACGGTACGGAACGCGCCGAGGGCGTCGACGCCGCGGACGGCGCGCCTGATGTGCGCGGTGATGTGCCGCCGGAGTTCGTGGCGGCGGTGTTCGCGGAGCTGGACGCGCTCTTGGATCTGTTGCAGGGGTTGGCGTGGTCATCGCTGTCGCCGGGTGAGGTGCGGGCGACGGTCCGTGGCCTGACCGCGCGGGCGGGCCGGGTCGAGTTCGTCCGGTTGCGTGGCCTGGCCGCGATGGATGCCCGGGATGATGTGGTGCCGAAGGCGCGGGCGGGGCAGGCGTCGATCGCGTTCCAGCAGCACGCCCTCGGGGTCGACCACGCCACGGCGCGCCGGGACTCCACCACGGCGCAGCTGCTCGACCCGGACACCGGCGACCTGAAAGTCACGGCGCCGCGTACGCCGCGGGGACGGTGCTGCGCGGGCATGTGGACGTCGCGGTCCGCGCCCACCGCGACCTCGGGGAGAAGATCCGCGAAGAACTGATCCCCGTCGAGGGTGAGGCCGGTGGGGGCGGGTGGGTGCGGCGGGTCGAGGTGGTGGATGCGTTCCTGGCCGCCAAGGCCCACCGGTTATCGGTGAAGGAGTTGGACCGGCTGGCGCGGGCGCTGGTGGAGGAGTTGAACCCGAAGACCCCGGCGGGGGCGCACGAACGAAGGTTCCTGTACGCCTCGCCGGACGCGAACGGGAACCTGGTCGGCAAGTTCGCCTGCGGCGCCACCCAAGGCGCCCTGATCCTCGCCGTGCTCGCCGCCGGCAACGCACCCCGACCCGGTCTGGCGATCGACCCGGACGGGGTCGAACGGGTGCTGCCGGACACCCGGGATCTGGGGCAGCGGAACCTGGACGCCCTGACCGACTGCCTCGCCCTCGGCGCCGCCCGCGCCGGCATCCCCCTACCCGCTGGTGCGGGGACGCGCCCGGATCCGGAGCCGTGGCCGGACACCTTCGGCCAGCACGATGAGTCCGATGAGTCCGAGGATGTGGAACCGGAGGATGTCGAGCCCGGGGACGTGGAGCCGGAGGCGGAAGGCGAGTACACGGTGGTGCGGGAGCCGGGGGTGCTGTCCGGGCCGTATCCGCCGGTGAAGATCCTGGTCACCGTCGGCGTCGAGCAGCTCGCCGCCGCCCTCGGCGCGACTACTGGGCCGGTGAAGGACCCGAACGTCGCGTGGAGCTTCGATGAGCTGTCCACCAAGCTGTCGAAGCAGCCGCCGCCGACACCACCCCCACTCAGCGAGACCGTGGACCGGATGGCGGGGCGGGCGTGGATCCAGCACGCCGGGCACCCACCCGACGCCACCCTGGCGGAGCTGTTCGCCCGGGCCCGCCTGCAGCGGGTGCTGCACACCCCCGACGGCGCCGTCCTGGCGATGGGCCGGACCGTCCGGTTGGCCACGCCGGCGCAGAAGGACGCCCTGATCGCCAGAGACGTCGGCTGCGTCATCCCCGGCTGTGCGGTGCCCGGAGAGCACTGCGAGGTGCACCACGTCACCCCCTGGGCCGCCGGCGGCGCCACCGACACCGACAACATGTGCCTGCTCTGCTCCCGGCACCACACCGAAGTCGGGCAACGAACCTGGGACATCGAAATGATCAACGGCGTGCCGTGGGTCCGGCCACCCAGCTGGGTCGACCGCACCCGACCACTCCTGCGCAACCACACCCACACGCCGGGACCTCGATGACCAGGTGGGCGGGTGTCTCAGGCTGTGGCGTGATCGCGGGCGGTGAGCGTGAGGAGGCTCGCCTCGGGGCGGCACGCGAATCGCACGGGGCTGTACGGCGAGGTGCCGAGGCCCGCGCTGACGTGCAGGGCGGCGCGGCTGCATGTCGCCGTCCGAGCCCTGGACCCGCCACGACGACACCCCCTTGGCCTTGCGGCGGGGCAGGTCGCAGTTGGTCACCAGGGCTCCCGCGAACGGCAGGCACAGCTGCCCGCCGTGCGTGTGGCCCGCGAGCACCAGGGCCGCGCCCTCGCAGGTCATGCGATCGAGGACCCGCCGGTACGGCGCGTGCGTCACGCCGAGGGTCACGCCGCGTCCACCCCGCCGCCGACGTCGCCGGCCCTGCCGATGTCTGTCGCCGGCTCCGGGTAACGGTCACGCTTGAGGTGCGGGTCGTCGACGCCGACGAAACCGAGCACGCTGCCCGCCACCTCGAGCCGGCCGCGGGCATTCGTGAGGTCGAGCCAGCCGGCCTCGCGGAACCCCGCGACGAGCTCGTGGGTCGGGAGTCGGACGCCGACGATCCGTCGACGGCCGCCGTTCCGGAGGAGGTACCGGGCCGGGTTCTTCGGCCGCGGCCCCCAGTAGTCGTTCGAGCCGAGCACGAACACGCCGGGCCGGTCGAGGAGGCGTCCGTAGGCGTCGAGCACGGCGGGCGACGGCGTCGACGGCGGCGAGGTTGTCGCCCGTGCTGACCACGAGGTCGGGCTCGAGCTCGGCCAGCCCGCGCAGCCACTCCGCCTTGCGCCGTTGGCGCGGCACGAGGTGCAGGTCGGAGACGTGCAGCACGCGCACGGGGCTCGCCCCGGGCGGCCAGCACCGGCAGCGTGAAGCGGCGCAGCGTGAAGGCCCGCGCCTCGAGCGCGGCGTAGCCGACCCCGGCGCCCACGGCGGCGAGCGCCGGCCGGGGAAGGGTCGCGGCACGCACCCGGAGCATGTGCCAGCTCGCACGCACCCGAGCCCTGCGTCGGGAGGCGGCCGGCGAGGGCCGGTGGGAGGATGCGGGCATGGACCAGACAGGCACCGACCTCAAGTCCCGCCTGCAGCGGCGACCTCACCGAGGCGATCCGGAGCCGCGACGAGGTGCGCTCCGCGACCCTGCGGATGGCCCTCACGGCCGTCCGCTCGGAGGAGGTGGCGGGCACCACCGCGCGGACGCTCTCGGACGACGACGTCGTGGTCGTGCTCGGGCGCGAGGCCAAGAAGCGCCGCGAGGCGGTCGACGGCGTACAGCGCGGCCGGCCGGCCCGAACTGGCCGAGCGCGAGAGCGCCGAGCTGGCGGTGATCGAGGGCTACCTGCCCGCGCAGCTGTCCGACGAGGAGCTGCGGGGATCGTCGCGGAGGCCGTCGCGGAGGTCCGGGCGGCCGGCGCCGACGGCCCGGCGGCCATGGGTCGCGTGATGAAGGCCGTGCAGCCGCGCACGAAGGGCCTGGCGGACGGCGGCCGCGTCGCCGCCGAGGTCCGGCGGCAGCTGGCCTCATGACACGGACCGTCGTCACCTGAGACGGCCGAGCGACCCCGGCCGTCGGCGTCTTCGGAAGGGACGGCCCAGGACAGGCGCCAGGGCTGCTGGGACGGGGCGCGTCCTCACAGCCGCGGTGGCGGGCCGCGCTTCCTCTTCTTCTTCGTCGGGTTGCCCGTCTGCTTCTTGCCGCCGCCGTTGCCGTTGCTCGGGTGGATCGTCACGGTCGCGCCGTCGCTCGCCGTGGCGCCGGCTCCCGGCGTCGTGCGAGCCGACGGTGCCCTTCGGCGCGCCGCTGTCGACGGGGTTGCCGAGCCGCGGCGAGAAGCCGGCACCGGAGAGGATGCCGAACGCGTCCGCGATGGACTTGCCCGTGACGTCGGGGACCCCGTTTCCGCTGCTGCCGAGCATCGACGACGGCGGGTTGTCCCAGTCGGAGGTGTCCGTTGCCCGGCACGGCCGCCTGCATGATCTGGGCCCAGATCGGAGCGGCGATCGTCGCGCCGAAGATGGACTGGCCGCCGTAGTTGTGACCGCCGATGACGTGCAAGGTGTTGAGGCTCTTGCGCTTGGCGGCCGTTGGTCACCGTCGGGTCGTCAGCCGACCCAGACGGCGGTGGCCCGTGCGTGGGTGTAGCCGACGAACCAGGTGTCGATGGACTCGTCGGTGGTCCCCGTCTTGCCGGCCACCGGAACTGTGATCTTGCCGTCGATGTCGGTGGCGGTGCCGTTCGTGATGACGCGCTTGAGCGCGTACGTCACGCCGTGCGCGACGTCGGGGTCGATGGCGTTCTGACGGCAACTGGGCGCCTTGATCGGGATGCCGTTCTTCGCCGAGTCCTTGATGGACAACACCGGGAACGCGGGGCAGTAGGTGCCGTCGGCCGCGAACGTCGCGTAGGCCGTCGCCATCGTCAGCGGGGCGATCGAGAACGGGCCGAGGGTCATCGACTTGATGCAGTTCGGGATGTCCGTCGGCGTCGTCTGGCCGCAGCCGTAGTTCCGCGCCGACGCCAGGTGCACGCCGAGGCTGTTGGCGGTCGCCGCGATCTGGCACAGCTCGAGCTGCTGCTCCATCGCGACGAAGGCCGTGTTGACCGAGTTGGCGGTCGCGTCGAGGACGCTCATCTTGCCGCCCTCGGTGGGCTCGGAGTTCTGCGGCTTGTAGGGGTCACCCGCGTGGCCGAGCCGGTTGCCGTTGCAGCCGGTGAAGTCGGGGTT
Source organism: uncultured Actinomycetota bacterium (assembly GCA_963792195.1). GTDB lineage: Bacteria > Actinomycetota > Actinomycetes > Actinomycetales > Kineosporiaceae > DATKNA01. Next base: position 73,579 of record CAWBVK010000001.1, read on the forward strand.
GTCGACGGTGCCGACGTCGGCATCGATGACGTCGTTGAGCGACTTGCCGTCCTTCAGCCAGGTGGCCAGCGTGAATGCCTTGAACGTCGACCCGGTCTGGAAGCCGGTGGCGCCGCCGAGCGGGGCGTCGACCGCATAGTTGATCTCGGTGCTGCTCGCGCTGGCCACGGGGTTGTACGTCTTGTTCTCGGCCATGGCGAGCACGTGGCCGGTTCCGGGCTCGACGGTGACCGCGGCCGTACCGGCGCGGCTCTTGTCGCCGATCCGCAGGTAGTTCTGGATCGCCTTCTGCGCCGCCGCCTGCACCTTGAGGTCGACGCTCGTCTGGATCGTCAGGCCGCCGCGGTCGAGGGCGTTGACGCGCTCGGCCCTCGTGCTGCCGAGGGCGGAGAAGGCGTCGCTGCCGGAGGCGATCAGGTTGCGCACGTACTGGCAGAAGAAGCCGAGGCCCTGGATGGCGCCGATGCAGCCCGACACCTGCGCCTTGCGCTTGAGCACGATCTTGCTCGCCTTGGCCTTGGTCCACGGCGCGTCGCCGAGGAGCTTGAGCTCGTGCATGCGGTCGAGCACGACGTTGCGCCGGTTGAGGGCGTGGCGTCTTGTGCCTGAACGGGTCGTACGTGTCCGGCGACTGCACGATGCCCGCGAGCATGGCCGACTGCTCGACCGTCAGCTTGGCCGCCGGCACGCTGAAGTAGCGTCTCCGCGGCCGCCTCGATGCCGTAGGCGCCGTTGCCGAAGTAGGCGATGTTCAGGTACCGCTCGAGGATCTGGTCCTTCGTGAGGGTCTTCTCGAGGTCGATCGCCGCCCGGATCTCGAGGATCTTGCGGTTGGCGTCGCGCGCCACCGCGGCCTCCTGGGCGGCCTTGTCGCCCTTGTAGACGGCCTGCTCGAGGTACAGGTTCTTGATGTACTGCTGGGTCAGCGTGGAGGCGCCCTGCACCTCGCTGCCGTTGCCGAGGTAGTCGCTCGCGCGCGGCGCGCACGAGGCCGATCGGGTCGACCCCGCCGTGGTCGCGGAAGCGCGCGTCCTCGATCGCGATGATCGCGTTCTGCATGTTCTTGCTGATCTTCGACAGCGGCGACCGTCGCTGCGGTTCTCGTTGTAGAACCGGGCGATGACGCGTGCCGTCCTTGGCCAGCAGGACGCGACTGCTGGGACAGCTGCGTCGCCGGCGGAACGGCCTTCAGGTCGTTGAACCAGTCGATGCTGCCGCGGGTCGCGCCGCCGGCCGCCGCGACCGCCGGGACGAACAGCCCCGCGAACAGGGCGCCGGCGACGACGCTGGCCACGACGAAGAGGCTGAGCAGGCCGAGCACCCGGCCGGCCGCTGCGGGCGTGCTGCGCATAGGAGCAGACTACGTCGCGCAGCCCCTGCAAACGTTCGCAGCGCGCCGCCGGTCGCCGTCCGGCGACGCGGATCCGTCACGGGGCGTGAAGGGGGCTGGGGCCGGTCGCAGCGGGATGATGATGCCGCTTTCAGTCAGCGCAGAGTCACCGATGTTACGCAGAGTGTAACGACTAGCCCTTTCGGGGACGCCCGAATCATCCGTCCGGCCCGTATCAGGTGCGCGCGCCGGTGACCCTAAGTTTCTGGCAGGGGTTCCGCCGCCAGGCGAGGGCTCGTCGACGGATCGCGGGGGTACAGGAGGATCTCTCATCATGAGCAACACCTACGACTGGGCGTCCCGTGGGGCGTGCCGCATCGTCGGACCCCGACGCCCTGTTCGTCCAGGGGGCTGCGCAGAACCGGGTCAAGACGGTGTGCATGTCGTGCCCGGTGCGCACCGAGTGCCTCGCCGACGCGCTCGACAACCGGATCGAGTTCGGCGTCTGGGGCGGGATGACCGAGCGCGAGCGCCGGGCGCTGCTGCGCCGGCGGCCGAACGTGGTGTCGTGGCGCCGCCTGCTCGAGACCGCCCGCGCGGAGCACGAGCGCATGGTCGAGGTGTCGGTGCCGAGCGCGTCCGCGGCCACCTCGCGCCGGGCCGGCTGAGGCCGGGCCCGGCCGAGTCCAGCCCGGGCCCCGCTGAGGCCGCGCCGGGGCCGGGCCGAGGTCGAGCCTCAGCTCTTGGCGAGGCCGGCCCCGATCTCGCGCAGGCCCGCGAGGTCGTGCACGTCCTGGGCCCGCGCCGGCACCTCGACCACCGGGACCCGCGGGAACGCGGCCGTGAACCGGCGCGGCCAGCGCGCGCTCCCGCTCGCGCCGGAGCATCCGGTCGGCGTGGATCCGCAGCAGCGCCGCCACCGATCCCAGCCGTCGGACGCCGCCGGACTCCTCGAGGTCCTCCGCGGCCGTCAGCGCCCGTGCCGCCGACAGCTCCTCCGCCGGGCCCGTGTGCACCCGGTTGAGCACCAGGCCGGCCAGCGGCATCCGCTCCGCGGCGAGCCGCTCGACGAAGTACGACGCCTCGCGCAGCGCGTCGGGCTCGGGGGCGGCGACCACGAGGAACGCCGTCCCGGGCGCCTGCAGCAGCTCGTAGGTGCGCGAGGCCCGCTCCCGGAAGCCGCCGAACACGGTGTCGAGCGCGGCGACGAACGCCTGCACGTCCTTGAGGATCTGCGCGCCCAGCAGCTTGCTGAGCACCGCCGGTGGCGCTGCCCACCGCGGCGGACACCACGCGCAGGTAGGCCGCGCCCGCCGGCCTTCGCGGGCGCGGACAGGATCCGGATAGCCGCCCGTCGAGGAACGACCCGAGCCGCGCCGGCGCGTCGAGGAAGTCCAGGGCCGACCGGCTCGGCGGGGTGTCGACGACGATGAGGTCCCAGCCCGTCCGGGTCGGCCGTCGGCCGACCGCGCCGCGCAGCTGGCCGAGCTTCTCCATCGCCATGTACTCCTGCGTGCCCGGCGAAGGAGCTCGACATCGCCTGGTAGAAGGGGTTCGCGAAGATCTGCGCGGCCTTCTCGGGCGTCGCGTGCTGCTCGATGACCTCGTCGAAGGTCCGCTTCATGTCGAGCATCATCGCGTCGAGCCGGCCGCCGGCCGGCGCCGTCGACGCCCCGGCCACCGGGCGCGGGGTGTTGTCGAGCTCGCACCAGCCCCATCGACTGGGCCAGCCGGCGGGCGGGGTCGATGGTGAGCACGACGACCCGCCGGCCCCGCTCGGCCGCGCGCAGGGCCAGCGCGGCGGCCGTCGTGGTCTTGCCGACGCCGCCCGCGCCGCAGCAGACGATCACCCGGGTGCCGGGGTCGTCGAGCAGGCCGTCGACGTCGAGCGGCGGGGCCTGGCGCGCCGGCGCGCCCGGCGGCGCGGCGGGGGCAGGCGGCGTCATGCCACCCCCTGCTCGACGAGGAGGTCGGCGAGGTCGTACAGCGCGCCGAGGTCGATGCCGCCGGCGCAGCGCGGGCAGCTCGGCGATCGGCCGCCCGAGCGCCGCGAGGTCGACGCGCTGCTCCCGCTCGAGCTGCGACCCGCAGGGCGTGGTCGGTGCCCTCGGCGAGCAGGCCGTCGGCGAGCCGGTCGAGCACGGCATCCCGGACGCGCCGAGCTGCGCGCGCGCCCGCCGAGCCCGGCCGCCTCGAGGCCGGCCACGCACGAGCGCCGCGGTCGAGCCGGCCCGCCGCGGCGAGCTCGAGGTCGGGCGGCCGCGAGCACCGGCTCCCGCACCATGTTGACGCAGCACGCAGCCCAGCGGCAGGCCGACGCGCCCGCAGCTCGGCGGCGGCGTCCTGCGTCTCCTGGACGGGCATCTCCTCGAGCACGGTCACCAGGTGCACCGCCGTCTGCGGGCTGCGCAGCAGCGACATGATCGAGTCGGCCTGGTTGCGGATCGGCCCGACCTTCGCCAGGCCGGCGACCTCCTCGTTGACGTTGAGGAACCGCGTGACGCGGCCCGTCGGCGGGGCGTCGAGCACGATCGCGTCGTAGACGGGCCCGTTCGGCCCGCGCCGGCGCGCCGCCTCGTAGACCTTGCCGGTCAGCAGGACGTCGCGCAGCCCGGGCGCGACCGTCGTCGCGAAGTCGACGGCGCCCATCCGCTCGAGCACCTTGCCGGCCCGGCCCATCCGGTAGAACAGCTCGAGGTACTCCATCAGCGCGGCCTTGGGCTCGACGGCCAGGGCGAAGACCTCGCCGCCGTCCGGCGGCGACCGCGATCTTGCGCTCCTCGTACGGCAGCGGCGGCACGTCGAACAGCTGGGCGATGCCCTGGCGGCCCTCGACCTCGCAGAGCAGCACGCGCCGGCCGCCGGCGGCGAGCGCCAGCGCCAGCGCGGCGGCGACCGTGGTCTTGCCGGTGCCGCCCTTGCCGGTGACGACGTGCAGGCGGGTCCGCGCAGGGTCGTAGGGCCGGTCCCGCTCGACGGCGTCCGGCCTGGGCTCTGCCATGACGTCAGGCTAGACATCAGCCCGCGGGGCCGCCCGACGGACGCGGAGGCCGCCGCTACGCTCACGCCATGGCTCAGCAGTGGGAGTACGCGACCGTGCCGCTCATCGTGCACGCGACCAAGCAGATCCTCGACCAGTGGGGCGAGGACGGCTGGGAGCTCGTCCAGGTGGTGCCCGGGCCCCGACGGGCAGGGTCTGGTCGCCTACCTGAAGCGGCCGCGCTCGTGAGCGGCGTCGCGCGAGCGGCTGGCCGAGCTCGGGCCTGACCCTGCCCGCCGGTGGCCGCCCCCGTGGCGGCCTACGTGCCGGCCGTCGTCGACGGCGACCTGGTCTGGACCTCGGGTCAGCTGCCCTTCGTGGACGGCGCCCTGCCGGCGACGGGGCTGGTCGGCGAGGGCGAGGGCCTGGTGCCCCCGCAGGACGCCGCGCAGCTGGCCCGGCTGTGCGCGCTCAACGCGCTCGCCGCCATCGGCTCCGTCGTCGACCTCGAGCGCGTCACGCGCATCGTCAAGGTCGTCGGGTTCGTCGCCAGCGCACCCGGCTTCACCGGCCAGCCCGGCGTGGTCAACGGCGCCAGCGAGCTGCTCGGCCAGGTGTTCGGCGAGGCCGGGCGGCACGCGCGCAGCGCCGTGGGCGTCGCGCAGCTGCCGCTGGGGGCGCCCGTCGAGGTCGAGGTCGTCGCCTCGCTGCGCTCGACCGGCGGCGCTGACCGCACCGCGCGCGCGCCGACCGTCGCCGTCACGAGCTGTTCGACGAGCGCGCCCGCGAGCTCGCCGATCCGGGCGGCGGTCGCCTCGCGCCGCTCGCCCTCCGGGCCGGCGGCCTCCAGCACGGACGGCGGCCGCCGCGTCGGCCACGGCCTGCGCGGCCGGCACCAGGTCGCCGACAGCCGCACCGGCCGCCGGGCGGCGTCGAGCAGGCCCGAGCGGTCCAGGCGCCGTCACGGCGCACTCGAAGGAACGCCGGCACCCGAGCGGGCAGCGCCGCGCGGGCGGCGTCCCTGGTCCCGGCCCCAGGCCGCGAGCAGCGGCGCGAGCGGCAGCCGGCGGCGGGCCAGGCAGTCCGCGGTGTGCGCCGCCGCCAGGGCGGCGTCGCTGACGTCGACCATGTCGCCGGCCGACGGCCCGGCGTCCCACACGCCGTCGAGGTCGCGGCCCTCGGCGATGAGCGTCCGCAGCAGCCGCAGGGACGCACCGCGGCTGCGCGCCTGCTGCACCTGCCGCAGCCGCTCGACGTGTTCGGCGCCGTAGACCGACACGCGGCCCTCGCGGCGTGGCGGCTGCAGGAGCCCCCGGGTCTGGTAGGCCCGCACGTTGCGCGCGGTCATGTGCACCGCGGCCGCCAGCTGCTCGAGCGTCAGGCGCTCGCTCGTGCGTCATCGTTGCTGTCCCCGTGTGGTGCGGCCCCGACCGGCCGCGTGGACCGCCCGTCCTCGTGATCCGGCGGCCGGATGCGAAGACTAGTCCTACCGCCGCGGGTGCTGCGCGTACCGGCGTGGCGCGCGCCCCTGCGCGGAGCTGCGAGGCTGGGCCGGTGCTCCGCGAGTTCCCCCTGGCCGGCCGGATGGCCGAGCGCGTCGGCCGCCGACGGGCTGGCCGCTGCACGAGCCGCCGCCCGTCCGCGCGGCCGCCACCGTCATGCTGCTGCGCGACGGCCCGGGCGGCCCTGAGGTGTTCGCGTTCCGCCGGGTGCCGCGGATGGCCTTCGCCCCGGGGATGCTCGTCTTCCCGGGCGGGTCGCGTCGACCCCGCGGACGCCGACCCCGCGGTGCCCTTCGCCGCGCCGGTCGACCCGCCGAGCTGCGGCCCGTCCTGGCGGCGGCCGTCCGCGAGACGTTCGAGGAGTGCGGGGTGCTGCTCGGCACGCGACCGCGGCCAGGCCGGCCGCCGGACGCCGCCGAGCTGGCGTCGCCCGCGTGGGAGGCGCGGCGCACCGGTCTGGCTGCCGGCACCGTGACCGCTGGCGGAGGTGCTGACCGCGACGGGGCTCGCGGTCGCGGCCGGGCTGCCTGCGGCCGTGGGCCCGCTGGGTGACGCCGCCGTTCGAGCACCGCCGCTTCGACACGTGGTTCTTCGCGGCCGCCCTCCCACCGGGACAGGAGGCGCGCGACCTCGGCGGCGAGGGGGAGCGGGCGGCGTGGCTGCGCCCCGCGGAGGCCGTCGAGCGGCACCGCGCCGGCGAGCTGCCGATGCTGCCGCCGACGCTGGTCTGCCTCGAGGAGCTCGCGGCGCGCGCCGTCGGTCGAGGCCGTGCTCGCGACGCCCCGGCAGGTCCGGCCGGTCTCGCCCTGGGTGGCGCGCGACGGCGACCGGCTCGTGCTGCGCATCGACCTCGACGGCCGCGGCGGCGGGGAGCCCGGCGCGCCGGGCAGCGTCGGGAGCAGCGTCGGGGGAGGCCTCGTGAGCTGGACCGGTGGCGACGTCACGCGCGTCGCGCACTGCGTGCTGGCGCCCAACCCGGGGCCGATGACGCTCGACGGCACGAACACGTGGGTGCTGTCCGCGCCCGGCGCGCGCCGGGCCGTCGTCGTCGACCCCGGGCCCGGCGACCCGGGCCACCTGGCCGCCGTCGCCCGGCGCCGTCGAGGCGCGCGGCGCGCGCATCGGGCTCGTGCTCCTCACCCACGGGCACCTCGACCACAGCGAGGGCGCGCGGGCCTTCGCGGAGCGGGCCGGCGTCGGCGTGCGCGCGCTCGACCCGGCGCACCGGCTCGGCGACGAGGGGCTGGCCGGCGGTGACGTGGTCGAGCTCGACGGCCTGCGCGTCGAGGTGGTGGCGACGCCCGGGCACACCGGCGACTCGCTGTCGTTCGTGCTGCCCGAGACGGGGGCGCTGCTGACCGGCGACACCGTGCTGGGCCGCGGCACGACCGTCGTCGCCCACCCCGACGGGCGCCTCGGCGCCTACCTCGACTCGCTGCACCGGCTCGAGGACGCTCGCCGACCGGCTCGGGCTGGCCGACCTGCTGCCCGGCCACGGGCCCGCGCTGCGGCACCCGCTCGAGGTCGTGCGCGCCTACCTGCGGCACCGGGCGGAGCGGCTCGAGCAGGTGCGGGCGGCGGTGGCGGCCGGTGCGCGGACCCCCCGCGAGGTCGTCGAGCGCGTCTACGCCGACGTCCCGCGCGAGGTCTGGCCCGCCGCCGAGCTGAGCGTGCGCGCCCAGCTGGAGTACCTCGTGAGTGATCCCAACTCCTGATCCCGGACTTCCTTGATCGCGGGGGGTGGGGCTAGCGGGCGCGCTTGCGCAGGCGGTCGATGTCGAGCAGGACGACGGCGCGGGCCTCGAGCCGCAGCCAGCCGCGCGAGGCGAAGTCGGCGAGCGCCTTGTTCACGGTCTCGCGGGAGGCGCCGACGAGCTGCGCGAGCTCCTCCTGGGTCAGGTCGTGCGCGACGCGCAGGCCGTCGTCCGTGGGGCGGCCGAACCGTTCCGACAGGTCGAGCAGCGCCTTGGCGACGCGCCCCGGCACGTCGGAGAACACCAGGTCGGCGAGCGCCTCGTTGGTGCGGCGCAACCGCCGGGCGAGGGCCCGCAGCAGGTGCCGGGCGACCTCGGGGCGGCCGCGCAGCCACTGGTCGAGGTCGTCGCTGCCGACCCCGAGGAGCACGGTGTCGGCGACCGCCGTCCCGGTCGCGTTGCGCGGGCCGGGGTCGAAGAGCGACAGCTCGCCGAACATCTCGCCGGGGCCGAGGATCGCCAGCAGGTTCTCGCGCCCGTCGCCGGACGCCCGGCCCAGCTTGATCTTGCCCTCGACGATGACGTAGAGCCGGTCGCCCGGGTCGCCCTCGTGGAAGATCGCCTCGCCGCGGGGCACCTCGACGCGGGTCATCGTCGAGCGCAGCGCCTGCGCGGCCTCGTCGTCCAGCGCGGCGAACAGCGGTGCCTGGCGCACGACGTCGTCGTCCACCGGTCCTCCTCATTCCCCTGCCTCGGGTGCGCCAGGGTCCCCGGCGCCTGACCCCGCAGTCTGCCGCACCCGCCTCCCACATGGCAGATCAAGGCGGCGGGAGTTCCCCGGGTGGGCTCCCGGGTCGACTCGCGAGATCAGGCGGCGCCGTCCGGCCCCTCCGCGCCGGTGCCGCCCGCGGCGGCGCAGCGGCAGCACCGGTGCCAGCGGCGCGCCGGCGGCGGTCGGGTGCGGGGGTGGCGGTTCGGCGGCCGCGTCCGTGTGCGGGCAGTCGGGCAGCGGCCCGGTGGTCGTCGAGCCGGCTGAGCAGCTCGTAGGTCGCCCCGCGGGTGGTCGCGCGCAGGGCGGCCGCGTAGGCGTCGAGGTCGCGCTGCGCCTCGCGCAGGCGCAGCAGCAGGCCGGCCTCGTGCCGGCCCTGCCCCGCCGGGGGCAGGCCGACAGCTCGCGGAGGCCGAAGGGCGGCGCGGGCGCGGCGGGCAGGTTGCGCACGACCGGCTCGTCGACAGCGGCGACCGCGGCGACGGCCAGGTCGAGCCGGGCGGAGACGAGCCGGCGCCAGTGCTCCACCTCGCGCAGCTCGGTCAGCAGCGCGAGCTGGCGCCGGCGGGTGTCGTCGGCGGTGGCCCGGGCGCCGTCGGGCGTGCGGCGCGTGCTGCCGGTCGGTCCCGTCGTCACGGTCATCGCCGCCTCCTCCCTCGCGCTCCCGTCGCCGTGCACCTGCCCATGCCGGAAGGGTCGGCGCCCGCCGGTGGGCCGCTTGAGGGCGGGGCGGCCGCGACCACCCCTTAGGCGCACGGCCATCACCCGCGTGGCCCGCTCCCCCTCGCCGCCGAGGTCACGCCCTGCTGCCGGACGTGTCCGGGGCGCACAGCCGGGCGCCGTACCCTGATGCCCGTGGTGGAGGTGCGGACCGAGCGGCGGACCGAGCGAGCGATCGAGACGCCCCTTGGCCCTCACCCGGCGGGCCCGGCGGATCCACCGGCTGCTCGCCGAGCGCTACCCCGACGCGCGCTGCGAGCTCGACTTCACGACCCCGCTGGAGCTGCTCGTCGCGACCGTGCTGTCGGCCCAGACCACCGACGTCCGGGTCAACCAGGTGACGCCGGCCCTCTTCGCCCGGTACCGCGACGGCGGCGGACTACGCCGCGGCCGACCGGGCGGACCTCGAGCGGATGATCCAGCCGACCGGGTTCTTCCGGGCGAAGTCGCGAGACCCTCGTCAAGCTCGGCGCGGCGCTCGTCGGCCGACTTCGGCGGCGAGGTGCCGCACCGGCTCGAGCAGCTCGTCACGCTGCCCGGCGTGGGGCGCAAGACGGCCAACGTCGTGCTGGGCAACGCCTTCGGCATCCCCGGAATCACGGTCGACACGCACTTCGGCCGGCTCTCCCGCCGGTTCGGCTGGACGGCCAGCGAGGACCCGGTCGTCGTCGAGCAGGACGTCGCGGCCCTGTTCGAGAAGCGCGACTGGACGATGCTGTCGCACCGCGTGATCTTCCACGGCCGGCGCACCTGCCACGCCCGCAAGCCGGCCTGCGGGGCCTGCCCGGTGGCGGCGCTCTGCCCGTCGTACGGCATCGGCGAGACCGACCCCGAGCGCGCGGCGAAGCTCGTCAAGGATCGATCTTGAGCTCGAGTCCGGCGACGCGGGTGGGCCGACAGGGCCCCGAGGGGCTGCCGGAGTGGTTCGCGCCCCTGGCGCGCGTGGCCGCGACCGCCCGCGCCGGCGACCTGAGCCGCTTCGTCCCGCCGCCGGGGCACCACCGCCGCTCCGCCGTGCTGCTGCTGTTCGGCGAGGGCCCCGCCGGGCCCGACGTCCTGCTCACCGAGCGCGCCGCCGGCCTGCGCGCGCACCCCGGCCAGGTCGCCTTCCCGGGCGGGCGGGTCGAGACCACGGACGCCGGCCCCGCCGCCGCCGCCGTGCGCGAGGCGCGCGAGGAGACGGGGCTCGACGAGGCCGGCGTCGTCGTGACCGGCACCCTGCCCGACCTCTACCTGCCGGTCAGCGACTACGCCGTCACCCCGGTGCTCGCCTGGTGGCGGGTGCCCTCCCCGGTCGACGCGGTCGACCGCACGGAGGTCGCCAGGGCGGTCCGGGTGCCGGTCGCGGAGCTCCTCGACCCCGCCCACCGCTTCCTCGTGCCGCACCCCAGCGGGTGGATCGGCCCCGGCTTCGAGGCCTCCGGGCTGTTCGTCTGGGGCTTCACGGCCGGCGTCCTCGACCGGGTCTTCGCCCTCGCGGGCTGGGAGCGGCCGTGGAGCCGCGACCGGCTTCAGCCGGTGCCCGCGCTCGCGGAGGGCGCGCCGTGATCGACCTCATACTGCTCGTGGTCGTCGTCTCGTACGCGGTCTCCGGGTACCGGCAGGGCCTCGCGGTCGGGGCGCTGTCGCTCGGCGGCTTCCTCGTCGGGGCGCTGCATCGCGATGTCGATCGTCCCGCCGATGGCCGAGGGCCTGCAGGAGGGGATCCAGCGTTCGTTCGTGGTGCTCGTGGCCGTGCTGCTGTTCGCGTGGCTCGGGCAGCTCGGCGGCGCCGTCCTGGGGCGCCGGCTGCGCCAGCACCTCACCGTGCGCGTCGGCGCAGGTGGCCGACCAGCTGCTCGGGCATGGTCGCCGGCGTCGTCTGCCGTGCTCCTCGTGCTGTGGTTCGTCGGCGGCGCCCTGCGCGGGAGCCCGGCGCCGAACGTCAACCGCGCGGTGTCGTCGTCCAAGGTGCTGTCGGCGGTCGACCGGTTCATGCCCGAGGACCTCGACGTGCTGGCCGAGAACTTCCGCCGGGCCGTCGCCGGCACCGACTTCCCGCGGGTGTTCGCCGGGGTCGCCCCCGAGCAGATCCTCCCGGTTCCCAGCCCCGACCCGTCGGCGGTGAGTCCGCACGGTGCTCGGCCGGGCCAAGGACAGCGTCGTCAAGATCGTCGGGGACGCCGAGCAGTGCGGCCGTGGCCAGGAGGGCAGCGGCGTGGTCGTCGCGCCGCAGCGGGTCGCCACGAACGCCCACGTGGTCGCAGGGGTCGACGCGCCGACGGTCCAGGTCGGCGGCGTCGGCGCCAAGCTGCCGGCGCGGGTCGTGCTCTTCGACCCGCAGAAGGACCTCGCCGTGCTCGCCGTGCCCGGCCTGACCGCGCCGGCGCTCCCGCTCGCGCGGCGACGACCTCGACCACGGCGCCGACGCCGTCGTCGCGGGCTTCCCGCGCAACGGCGCCGTTCAGCGCCGGGCCGGCCCGGGTGCGCGCCGTGCTGCAGGCGACCGGGGAGGACATCTACGGCAAGGCCGGTGTGCAGCGCGAGGTGTACTCGCTCTACGCCAGGGTCGAGCCGGGCAACTCCGGCGGCCCGCTGGTCGGCGTCGACGGCAGCGTCGCGGGGATCGTCTTCGCCAAGTCGCTCGACGACCCGACGACGGGGTACGCGCTCACCATCCGCGAGATCGCGAGCGACATCCGGGCGGGCATCGCCGCCGACGGCAAAGCCTCGTCGGGAGGATGCACGAGCGGCTGACACACTGGTCGTCGTGACCGCCGTGCAGCCGGGCGCACCCGCCGCCACCCTGACGACGGCGCCCGCCGAGCCGGCGATCCCCGCCTGGCGCGCCTGGGTGCCGGGCGCCCTGCTCCTCGCGGGCGCCGCCGCAGCCGTGGTGAGCGTGCCGCGCTACGACCTCCGGATCGTCGCCACGTACGCCGTGCTGTGGCTGGTGCTGGCCGTCGCGGTGTTCCGCGGCTGGCGGGTCGGGGTCACCGGGCGGTCGTGGAACGCCCTGGTCGTTGCGGCCGCCGGCGCGATCGTGTGGCTGGTGCCCACGTTCACGTACGTCCCGGCCGGACAGGCGCGCACGATCCGGGCCGTGCTCGCGATCGGCAGCCTCGCCGTGGCGCTGGCCTTCGCCGCGCTGCCGCGCTGGCACCGGCCGGTCGCGCTCGTCCTGGCGGCCGTCCTGTTCGTGGTCGGCGCGGCCGCCGTCATCCGGCTCGACCCGCTGCCGAGGATCGACACCTGGTACACGGTGCAGCAGGCTGCGGACGCCACCATCCACGGGCACAGCATGTACGGCCGGCTCTGGGAGGGGCCCCCGAAGCACTTCATGCCGTACACCTACCTGCCGTGGACGGCCGTGCTCCTGATGCCGTTCGAGGTCCTGTTCCAGGACGTGCGCTGGGGCCTCGTCGCGGCGCAGGTCGTCGGCGCCGGTGTGGTGGCCCTGCTGGGCGGCGGGTCCTTCCGCTCCGCCCGCCCGCTGCTGGCGCGCTCCGGACAGCCCGGGAGCGTGCGCGCGGACACCGCGGCGGCGGCGGCGATCCTGCTGCTGCTCCTGCCCGGGACGTCGACCAGCGTCGAGCAGTCCTGGACCGAGCCGCTGATCTTCGCTCTGACCGCCGTGTGCCTGCTCGCCGTCGCCTGGCGCGTGCCGTGGCTCGCCGTCCTGGCCCTCGCCCTGGCGCTGGCCAGCAAGCAGCACGTCGCCCTGCTGCTCCCGCTGTTCGCGCTCTGGCCGCCGTTCGGCTGGCGCCGCACCCTGGTCGCCGCCGCGGGAGCGGCCGTGCTCGTCGCGCCGTGGCTGGTCGCCACCCCGTCCGGGCTCGTCCACGACGCGGGGACGCTGCTCCTCACCTTCCCGCCGATCAAGTTCTCGGACACGCTCTACCTGGCCGCGATCAAGGAGCTCGGGTGGATGCCCGCGTTCTGGATCACCGGCCTGCTGGTGGTGGCGCTCGTCGCCGCCGGTACGTGGGCCGCCCGGCGCTTCGACCCGTCGCCCGCCCGCTTCGCGGCGGTCGCGGCGATGGTGCTGTTCGGCGCGAACCTCCTCAACAAGCAGGCCTTCTACAACCAGTTCTGGTTCGTGGCCGCGCTGGTCCTGCTCGCCTGGGCGGCCGGCGGCCGGGAGCGCTGGGACGCCGACCCCGCGGGCCCCCCGGTCGAGGCCGGCGCTCAGCCGGCGGCCGCAGCCTCGCCTGAACACACCTGAGCGAGCCAGTCCAGCAGCACCTGGGTGACCCGGCGCGGCGCCTCCTCGGGCAGGAAGTGCCCGGCGCCCTGCACCAGCTCGAACCGCAGCGGGCCCTCCACCCGCCGGCCGGAGGCCACCGCAGTCTCAGGCAGCACCCAGGGGTCGAGCGCCCCGTGCACCTGGAGCACCGGCACGCGCACCGGGTCGCGCACGGCCGCGGCGAACCGCCGGCCGTCGCTGCGCCACACCGAGCGCGCCGCCCACCGGTAGTACTCCATCGAGGTGTGCGCCACGAACGGCAGGCGCATCGCGCGGGTGTAGCGCTCCTCGCTGTCGGCGTCCGGCCACCCGGGCCCCGACCAGGCGTGCAACAGCCGGGCCACGCCGTCCTTGTCGCCGAGGAAGCGCTCGGGGGTCACCGGCGCCTGGAAGGCGAGCAGGCGCCCGACCGCCCGGCGCTGGCCGCGGTTGCCGAGGGCGGATCGCAGCGTCAGGGGATGGGCCATGGCGAGCGCGCCGACGGCCCGCGTGACCCGGGGCTGGAGCCCGGGCATCGACCAGGCGATCCAGGCACCCCAGTCGTGCCCGACGACGAAGGCGCGCTGCGCCCCGAGACCCCGGACGACGCCCGCGACGTCGGCCGCCAGCGTGGGGGTGTCGTACCCGCGCGGGGGCTTGTCGGAGGCGCCGTACCCGCGCAGGTCCATGGCGACGGCGCGGTACCCCGCCTCGGCGAGCGCCGGCAGCTGGTGGCGCCACGCCCACCAGAACTGCGGGAAGCCGTGCAGCAGCAGGACCAGCGGCCCGGCCCCCGCCTCGGCCACGTGGAAACGCGCGCCGTTCGCGGCGACGAACCGGTGCCGCCAGGGTCCCTCGACGAGGATCTCGGCGGCGTCGACCGTCACCGGTCGGCGTGACCGGGCTTGACCGCCGCGATCGTGTCCTTCGCCTCACGGATGGCGCGCTGCGGCGGGCTCAGCTTGCGCAGCCGGGAGCGCCCGACGAGGGCGAGCAGGCCGGCCAGCAGGACGAGCACCACGGCGATGATCAGGAACGCCAGCCACGGGGACAACCCGGCGGCGACGAGCCCGTAGGCGGCGGCGATGCACAGGAGGACCGTGGCCAGCAGGACGAGGTACCCGGCCGCCCCGAACAGCCCGCTGCCGACGGCCGCGTTCTTCGCGTCGACCCGCAGCTCGGCCTTGGCCAGCGCGATCTCGGCCCGGACGATCCCGGACAGGTCGTCCGACGCCTGCGCGACGAGCTGCCCCAGGGTGCGCTCCTCTTGCGCCATGCGTGCTCCTCTCACCCGCTCACGCCCCCGGCGCAGGTGTGCCCACGCGCAGACGTGCTCCCGGCCCTGACGGCGCCGAGCCTACGGCCTGATCGACCCCCGTACCGTCCGGGTCGTTCAGACCTTGCGGGGGAGGGACGTCGCGGCGGCCGGGAGGCGGCGGGCCGGAGAGTGACCCCCGGGCCGGGGCGCGGGAGCCGGATCCCGTTCGGGAGCGGAGCCGAGCCGGCGGGCGAGCTGGTCGACGACCTCGCCCAGGTCGGGCAGCGCCCAGCCGCGGGTCTGCGGCGGGCGCATCCACACGACGTCGCCCGTGCGCACCCGCGACGGCGGCAGCGGCACGTACGAGCCCGTGCTGTGCAGCAGGGCACCCTCGGGCAGCCCCTCGGGGAGGCGGTCGGGGACCGCCCCGCCGCCCGTGGTGCTCGCCAGCAGGAGCAGGCGCGGGCGTACGGAGGCCCACAGCGCCACCGGCCCCGGGATGAGGGCGCGCGAGAAGATCGCCTCGGGCGGCGTGGACCCGAGCGGGAGCTCGACCACGTCGATGCCGTGCCCAGTGACGAGCAGCACGGTCGCGGGGTCGTCGGCCCACGCCGACGCGTCGCACCGCGGGGTCATGCCGTCGGCGGCATGGATGGTCCCGGCGGTGAGGCAGCCCACCTTGCGGCAGCGGTACTGCTCGGCGCGGGGGTCCCACCACGCGCCGGGCGCGATGGGCCAGCCGGCCTCGAGGTAGGCGTTGACGGCGGCGCGGCGGCGGGCCTGCCGGAGCACTCCTGTCAGCACGACCGCCTCCTCCGCACGCCGGGGGCCCGATCGGGTCGGGGCGCGACCGCTCGGCGGTGTGAGCCGAACCGGTGACGATCGGACCCTGCGAACCCGTTCATCTACGGATGGTCCCCGCGCTGCGGCGACCGACGCAACGCCTTCTCGGAAGGATCTGTTAAGAAGTCAACAAACCTAGCACCGGCCCCCGGCGTGTCGCGGGCGCGGCGCATCTCCACGGGATCTCCAGGCGGTCCCGCCGCCCCCGCCGCGCGGCGCCCCTACCGTTCCGGTCATGGCTCCGGTCGGCAGCGCGGCGACTCTCCGAGTGCTCCTGGTCGAGGACGACCGCGTCATCGCCGACGCCGTCGCCCGGCGCCTGCGCGGCACCGGCTACGACGTCGAGGTGTTCCACGACGGCGCCTCCGCGGTCGCGGCCGTGGAGGACGGGGGGCGGCGCTACGACGTCGCCGTCCTCGACCTCGGGCTGCCCGGGCTCGGCGGCCTCGAGGTCTGCCGCCGGGTGCAGGCACGCGAACCGGTCCCGGTGCTCGTGCTCACCGCTCGCGGCGAGGAGAGCGACCGGGTGGCGGGCCTCGACGCGGGCGCGGACGACTACCTGGTCAAGCCGTTCAGCCAGCGCGAGCTGGTGGCCCGGGTCGCGGCCCTGCTGCGCCGCGTCGAGCGGGCCGCCGCGCTGGCCGCGGGCACGGCCGCGGGCGCGTGCCCGCGGGAGGTGCGCGTGGGTCCCCTGCTGGTCGACGGGGCGGCGCGCCGGGTCACGGGCGCCGGCGGCGAGCGGCACCTCACCCGCACCGAGTTCGACCTGCTGTGGGCGCTGGCCCGGCGGGCCGGCGAGGTCGTCGACCGGACCACGCTGCTGGTCGAGGCGCTCCGCTGGCCGTCGGTCGCCGCGGCGGGGCTCGCGCCGCCGGCCGCCGTGCGCACGATCGACAGCCACGTAAAGGCGCTGCGCCGCAAGCTAGGCGCCGGCGTGATCCGCACCGTGCCGGGCGTCGGCTACGCGCTCGAGGCGGGTGAGGGCTGAGTGGCGGGGGCGGGGGGCCTGCGCCCGCTGGACCGGGTCGGGTCGATCAAGGTCAAGCTCGGCCTCCTCGTGCTCGGCAGCTCGGTGGCGGGGGTCGGCACCATCTGGCTCTTCGTGGCGCGCCTGGGCTGGCCGGGTCGGTACGCGGCGCTGCTCGCCGTCGCCGCGTCGCTGGTTGTCACGCAGGTGCTGGCGAGCGGCATGACGTCGCCGCTGCGCGAGATGACGGCTGCGGCCCGCGAGATGGCCGCGGGCCGCCCGGCGTCGCCGGTGCACGTCACCAGCCGGGACGAGGTGGGGGAGCTGGCCCGGGCGTTCACGGCGATGGCCGGGGAGCTGGCGGCCGTCGAGCGGCAGCGCCGCGACCTGCTGGCGAACGTGGCGCACGAGCTGCGGACGCCCGTGGCGGCGCTGCGCGCGCAGGTCGAGAACCTCGCGGACGGCGTCCGCGCCGCCGACCCGGCCGCGCTGGGTGAGGTGCTCGGCCAGGTCGAGATCCTGGGCGCGCTGGTGGAGGACCTGCTCGACCTGGCCCGCGCCGAGGCGGGTGCCACCCCGCTCGACCTGCGCCGCCTGCCGCTGCGCCCGCTGGCCCTGGAGGTGGCCCGGGACGTCGCCCGCGCCGCCGGGCGCCCGGAGCCGCGCATCGAGGTGCGCGTGCCCGAGGGGCTGCTCGTGACCGCGGACGCCCACCGGTTGCGCCAGGTGCTCGCCAACCTCGTCGGCAACGCGGCGCGGCACGCAGCCCCGGGTGGTGCGGTCACCGTCGCCGCCGGGCACGACGGCCACGACGTGCTGCTCGAGGTCTCCGACGACGGCCCGGGCATCCCGCCGGAACGGCGCGAGCGCGTGTTCGAACGGTTCGAGCGCGGTGGGGCCGACGGGCGGCCCGCCGACGGCGGCACGGGGCTCGGACTGGCCATCGCGCGCTGGGCCGTGACCCTGCACGGCGGGCGGATCGCGGTCGCACCCACGCCGGCCGGCTGCACGATCGCGGTGCGGCTGCCCGAGCGGCTGCCCGAGCGTCTGCCGGAACGACTGGAGGACGAGTGAGCACCGACATCCGCCCCACGCCGCCGCCCGGCACCCCGCCGCCCGGCATGCCCGTGGTGCCGCCGCGGCCGCCCGAGTTCGGGTATGCGCCGCTGCCGCCGTCCCTGCCGGCGCGCCTGGCGCTGACCGCGGCGGCTGTGGGCGTGCTCGCCGCCACCGTGCTCGTGGCGCCCCGGCCGGGTGTCGGCGTCCCGCTGGTGGCGCTCGCCGGCTCGGCCGCCCTGGTCGCCGTGCCGGGGCGGCGGCTCGGGCGTCGCGACAGCGCCCTCGCGCTGCTGGCCGTGCTGCTCACCGGAGTGGCCGCGCTGCGCGCCAGCGGCTGGCTCGTCGGTCTCTGCCTCGCCGCGGCAGCGGTGCTCCTGGCGATGGCCCTCACCCGCCCCCGGACCTGGATCGCGACCCTGCTGGCGGTGCCCGTGTTCGGCGGTCTCGCGGTGCGTGCCGGCGGCTGGGCGGTGCGGTCGGCCGGCCGCGTGCGGCGGCCGGCGGCGTCGGGGGCCTGGGCGCGGGGTCTGCTCGCGGGCGTCGCCGCGGCGGCCGTCGTCGGAGGGCTGCTGGCCTCGGCCGATCCCGTGTTCGGCCGGGTCTTCACCGCGCTCCTGCCCGCGGACCCCTGGTCGGGCGTGGTCCGGGTACTCGCCGGCCTGCTCGTCGCGGGCGGCGTCCTCGGGATCGGCGCGGCGCTCGCCGCGCCGCCGGAGTGGGCCGCCCGCGAGGGGCTCGCGCCGGCCCCGCGGCACCCGGCCGAGTGGGTGGTGCCGCTCGCCCTCGTCGACGCGGTGCTCGCGCTGTGGGTGGCGGTGAAGGCGGCGGTGCTGTTCGGCCTGCGGGACCCGCGGCTGACACCCGCCGGGGACACCTACGCCTCACGGGTGCACCAGGGCTTCGGTCAGCTGGTCGGGGTGACGCTGGTGGTGATCGCGCTGCTCGCGTGGGCGTCCCGGCGCGCCGGCGACGGGCCGGCGGCCCGCCGCGTGCTCGCGGCCACCGGCGGTGCGCAGGTGGTGCTCGGTCTCGTCGTCGTGGGCTCGGCGCTGCAACGCTGTGGCAGTACGACCAGGCCTACGGCTGGACCGTGCTGCGCTGGCAGGTCGGCGCGGTCGAGGTCTGGCTCGGGCTGGTCCTGGTCGGCTGCGCGCTCGTCTGGGTCGTCCGCCGGACCGGCATGCTGCCCGCGGCCCTGCCCGCCGCCGCGGGGGTGGCCCTGCTCGCCGTCGCGGTCGCCGACCCCGAGCAGCTGGTGGCGCGCTGGAACGTCGAGCGGTTCGCGCGCACCGGCAGGATCGACGTCGCCTACCTGCGCGAGCTGTCGGACGACGCCGTCCCCGCGCTCGACCGGCTGGAGGAGCCCTACCGGTCGTGCGTCCTCGGCTGGATGCCGCGCGACGGGCGCGCGGACCCCTGGTACGGCTGGAACCTCGCCCGCAGCCGGGCCGACGGCATCGAGTCGGCCAGGCCCAGCACCGTCCCCGTCGTCCTGGCCCTGCGCGGGGCCTGCGACGACGGGGACGGCAGCTAGTCAGTCCTCGTTCGCGGCCGGCTTGGCCATGCCGGTCTTGATCAGGTCCATGACGTTGGCGTCGGCCAGGGTGGTGGAGTCGCCGACCTCGCGGTTCTCCGCGACGTCGCGCAGCAGCCGGCGCATGATCTTGCCCGAGCGCGTCTTGGGCAGCTCGGGCACCACCAGGATCGAGCGCGGCTTGGCGATCGGGCCGATCTCCTTCGCGACGTGGTTCCGGAGCTCCTGCACGATCTCCTGACCCTGGGCGGTCGCGGCGTCGACGTTGCCCCGCAGGATGACGAAGGCGACCACGGCCTGGCCGGTCGTCTCGTCGTTCGCGCCGACCACCGCCGCCTCGGCCACCTTGGGGTGCGAGACGAGCGCGGACTCGATCTCCGTGGTCGAGAGCCGGTGGCCGGAGACGTTCATGACGTCGTCGACCCGGCCGAGCAGCCAGACGTCGCCGTCGTCGTCCTTCTTGGCACCGTCGCCGGCGAAGTAGCGGTCGGGGAAGCGCGACCAGTAGGTGTCGCGGTAGCGCTGCGGGTCGCCCCAGATGCCGCGGAGCATCGACGGCCACGGCTCCGTGAGCACGAGGTAGCCGCCCCCGCCGTTGGGGACGGGGTGGCCCTCGTCGTCGACGACGTCCGAGGAGATCCCGGGCAGCGGCTTCATCGCGGAGCCGGGCTTGGCCGCGGTCACGCCGGGCAACGGGCTGATCATGATGGCGCCGGTCTCGGTCTGCCACCAGGTGTCGACGACCGGGGTCCGGTCGCCGCCGATGACACGCCGATACCAGATCCACGCCTCAGGGTTGATCGGCTCGCCCACGCTGCCGAGCACGCGCAGCGACGTCAGGTCGAACTGCGCGGGTGTCTCCTCGCCCCACTTCATCACCGTCCGGATGGCGGTCGGCGCGGTGTAGAGGATGGTGACGCCGTACTTCTGCACGAGCTCCCACCAGCGGCCCCGGTGCGGGGTGTCGGGCGTCCCCTCGTACATCACCTGCGTGGCGCCGTTGGCCAGCGGGCCGTAGACGATGTAGCTGTGCCCCGTCACCCAGCCGACGTCGGCGGTGCACCAGTAGACGTCGGTCTCGGGGTGCAGGTCGAAGACGTTGCGGTGGGTGTAGGCGACCTGGGTGAGGTAGCCGCCGGTGGTGTGCAGGATGCCCTTCGGCTTACCCGTCGTGCCCGAGGTGTAGAGGATGAACAGCGGGTGCTCGCTGTCGAGCGAGGGCGGGTCGTGCCGGTCGGAGGCGGCGGCGGTCGCCTCGTGCCACCAGACGTCGCGCGAGTCGTCCCAGGCGACGTCCTGGCCCGTGCGCCGCACGACGAGCACCTTCTCGATCGTCGGCGAGGCCGCGACCGCCTCGTCGACCGCCGGCTTGAGCGCCGACGCCGAGCCGCGCCGGTACCCGCCGTCCGCTGTGATCACGACCTTGGCCTGGGCGTCCTCGATCCGGCTGCGCAGGGCCTCCGAGGAGAACCCGCCGAACACCACCGAGTGCGGCGCGCCGATCCGGGCGCACGCCAGCATCGCGATCGCGGTCTCGGGGATCATCGGCATGTAGATCGCGACCCGGTCGCCGGCCTGGACGCCGAGCGCGAGCAGGGCGTTGGCGGCCCGGCACACCTCGGTCTGCAGCTCGGCGTACGTGATCGTCCGGGTGTCGCCGGGCTCGCCCTCGAAATGGAAGGCCACGCGGTCGCCGTGCCCCGCGTCGACGTGCCGGTCGACGCAGTTGTAGGCCACGTTGAGGGTGCCGCCGACGAACCACTTGGCGAACGGGGCATCGCTCCAGTCGAGCGTCTGGTGCCAGGGCGTGGCCCACGCCAGCGCGCGCGCCTGACGGTTCCAGAACTGCAGCCGGTCCTCGGCCGCTTCGTCGTACAGCTCGGGCCGCGCGACAGCCTGTGCCGCGAACCCGGGGTCGGGCGGGAACCGCCGCTCCTCGCGCAGCAGGTTCTCGAGCGTCTCGCTGGACATGCGCAACCTCCGTCGGCCGGGCGTCGGGTCTCCCGACGTGAGGCTAGTTGCGCCGCCCCGGCCGCGACAGGTGGCACGACCCACCTCGCGACGGACGGGCCGGGACGGCGACGAAGGGGAGCCCCGCGTCGCCGGGCGGCTCGCGCGGTCGCCGTCGGTCACACACAGTGAGTAGCACTCGCTGTCGCAGCGTGAGGAGAACGCGTCCCGTCACGGCATGTAGGCGACGGGGGTGGTCCGGGGAGCCCGCGGAGGCCTACGCTTCAGCAGCGGGACCAGGAGCGGAACGGCCGCCGGGGCGGCCGGTTCCGTTCCTCCCGGGAGCGCCTGCTCGCGGCGCCGGCACGAGGATGGCCCGATGGAGCAGCAGCGCGCAGGCGACGCCGACCCCGTCCGGGGCGTGGTCTTCCCGTGGGCCGGCGAGGGCCGGTCGACCTCGGTGACGGGCCGAGCGGTGGTGGCGGACGCCGTCCGTGCCGTGGCGCCCGACCTTGCCGGGCGCGTGCTCGAGGGCGGCGCGTGGCGCACCGGCTACCTGGAGCCGTACCGCGAGATGACCCGGCTCGCCCTGACCGTGCCGGGCGGAACGCCGTCGATCGCCGCGGCGGGGCTCGCCTCCGTGCACGAGCGGTTCCGCTACCGGCACGAGGGCGAGGACCTGCCGCTGACCGCGGTCGGCGAGCTCGCCGCCGAGCTGCTGGAGGCGGACGCGCCCGCCGGCGGCCCGGCGACCGTCACGGTCCGCGGCCCGCGGCCGCCGGCTCCCGACGTCCTGTCGGTGCCCTACCGGGGCGGGCGGCTGGTGGGCGACGACCTCGCGGCGCAGCTCGACCGGTGGCTCGCCGCCGGGACGGCGGAACCCTCGTTCGCGGACGCCGTCCGCGCCGTGATGGCCGAACCGGCCTGGCTCGACCTGCGGGACCTGACGGTGGTGGTGCTCGGCGCCGGCGCCCAGATGGGCCCGCTCGTGTCGCTGCTCGAGTGGGGGGCGCACGTCGTCGCCGTCGACCTGCCGGTCCCCGCGATCTGGACCCGCCTGCTGGCCGTGGCCCACGGCGGCTCGGGCCGGCTGTCGGTGCCCGTGGCCCGGCCGCTGCGCACGGGCGCCACGGACGACGAGATCGCCGGCGCGGCAGGTGTCGACCTCGTGGCGGATCCCGCCGGGGTTGCGGCCTGGTTGGCCGGCATCGAGGGGCGGTTCACGCTGGGGACCTACGTCTACGCCGACGGTGCCGCGCACGTGCGGGCGTCGGTCGCCGTCGACACCATCACCCGCGTGCTCCTCGACCGGCGGCCCGACGTCGCGCTGGCCTTCCTGGCCACGCCGACGGACGCGTTCGCGGTGCCCGGCGACGTCGTCGACGACAGCGCCCGACGGTACGCCGACCGGGCCGCGCTGCGCCGCCTCGCCCGGGTGGGGTCGGCCGGCCGGTTGTTCCGGCCCAACTACACCGGCTCCGAGGTGCTGCCCGACGGGTCGTCGGGCGGGGTCAACGACTCGCTCGTGCCGCAGCAGGGCCCGAACTACGCGCTCGCCAAGCGGATCCAGCGCTGGCGCGCGCTGCAGGCGCGGGCCGACGGCCGCCTCGTGTCGCTCAACGTCGCGCCGGCCACCCGTACCCGCTCGGTGCTGCGGAACCGGGTGCTGGCCGCCGCCTACGCCGGCGCCCACCGGTTCGGCGTCGAGGTGTTCGACCCCTCGACCTCGAACACCCTGATGGCCGCGCTGCTGGTGCACGACCTGCGCGAGCCGAAGGCCGTGGCCGCCCCGGCCACGCCGCTGCGGCATCCGCTCGAGCTCTTCTGGCAGGGCGCGAACCACGGCGGCCTGTGGCGCAACGCGTTCGAGCCGCGCTCCGTGCTCGGCATCGCGGTGGCGCTGGGCATGCTGCAGCGCGGAGCCTGACCGCAACGGGAACAGTTGAATCCTCAACCACGTTGTGCCGCGGGTGACGACATCGACAACCGCTCAGATCCACCCGCTGCTGGCCGGTCGCCGCAGCCCGCGCGCGTTCGCCGCGGCCCGCGACCTCGACGACGCCACGCTCCGCTCCCTGCTCGAGGCCGCCCGCTGGGCGCCGAGCGCGAACAACAGCCAGCCCTGGCGCTTCGGCGTGGCCCGCCGCGGCGAGCCCGCCTTCGACGCGCTCGTCGACGCGCTGATGCCCGGCAACCGGGCCTGGGCCGGCAACGCCGCCGCCCTGCTGCTCGTCGCCGCCGCCGAGACCGACGCGACCGGCCGGCGCCTGGCGTGGAACCGCTACGACGCGGGCCAGGCGGTCGCCCACCTGACCGTGCAGGCGCAGGCCGAGGGCCTCGTGGTGCACCAGATGGGCGGCTTCGACCCGGCCGCCGCGGCCGCCGTCTTCGACCTGGACGCCGGTGTGCAGCCGCTGGTCGTCGTCGCGGTCGGCCACCACGACCCGGCAGTCGTGCTGCCTGAGCCGCTCGCCGCGCGCGAGCACGCGCCGCGCGAGCGCGTCGCCCTGGACGACCTGCTCCTCGCCCCCGCCCGGCAGGAACTGCCGCTGTCGGCCTGATGTCGCGCGCCGCCCCGGGCTGAGAGAGCGCTGAGAACGGGCGCCTCACGGCCCGGCCCGGTGGTGATCGGCGGTAGCGTCGCCCGATCCCACTGCCGACGAGAGGCTCGCGATGATCGAGGTCCGCGGGTTGACCAAGCGCTACGGGGAGGCTCTCGCCGTCGACGACCTCACCTTCGAGGTGCCGCCGGGCCAGGTCACGGGTTTCCTCGGCCCCAACGGCGCGGGCAAGTCCACCACGATGCGAGCGATCGTCGGCCTGGACCGGCCGACGGCCGGCTCGGTGACCGTGAACGGGCACGCCTACGCCGACGACAGGGCGCCGCTGACCGAGATCGGCGCCCTGCTCGAGGCCAAGGCGTTCCACCCGGGGCGTTCGGCGTCCAACCACCTGCTGTTCCTCGCGCGCTCGAACGGGATCGGGCGCCGGCGCGTCCGCGAGGTGCTCGACCTCGTCGGCCTCGAGGACGTGGCGCGCCGGCGGGCCGGCACCTACTCCCTCGGGATGGGCCAGCGGCTCGGCATCGCCGCCGCCCTGCTCGGCGACCCGGCCACGCTGCTCTTCGACGAGCCCGTCAACGGCCTCGACCCCGAGGGCATCATCTGGGTCCGCACCCTGCTCAAGGGCTTCGCGGCGGAGGGCCGCGCCGTCCTCGTCTCGTCCCACCTCATGGCCGAGATGGCGCTGGCCGCCGACCGGCTCGTCGTGATCGGCCGCGGTCGCCTGATCGCCGACACCACGGTGCACGAGTTCGTCGACTCGGCGGCGACCGAGCAGGTCGTCGTCCGGTCCACCGACCAGGGTGCGCTCGAGGCGGTGCTGAGGGGCCTGGGCGCTCACGTCAGGCCGGACGCCGTGCAGCCGGAGGCGCTCGTCGTGGACGGGCTCCCCGCCGAGCGCGTCGGGCAGGCCGCGTTCGACGCGGGGATCGTCGTCCACGAGCTGACGCCCCGGCGCCCGTCGCTGGAGGAGGCCTTCATGAAGCTGACGGCCGACAGCGTGGAGTTCCACGGGCACGCGCCCGACGGCCGGCCCACCGCACCCTCCCCCGAGGAGATGTCCCGTGTCTGACGCCACCGTCGGGCCGCCCCGGGTCGTGCCGCGCCGGCCTGCGCAACCCGGGGCGGCGAAGCAGGTCGGCCGGCTGGCCGCCGCCGAGTGGACGAAGCTCCGCTCGGTCCGCTCCACCGTGGTCTCCCTGCTGGCCACGGTCCTCGTCTGCGTCGGGCTCGCGGCCGCGATCGCGGCCGGCTCGATCTCGCGCTGGGACCGGCTCTCGGCGGCCCAGCGGGCCTCGTTCGACTCCGCCACCCGCAGCCTGGCCGGGGTGTTCCTCGCGCAGCTGGTCATCGGTGTGCTCGGCGTGCTCGTGCTCTCGGCCGAGTACTCCACCGGCACGATCCGGGCCACGTTGAGCGCATCACCGCAGCGCGTCACCGTCCTCGCGGTGAAGGGCGCGGTCTTCGCGGTGGTCGCGTTCGTCGTGTCGCTCGTCGCCTGCGTCGTCGCCTTCGAGGTCGCCAGGCCGATCTACGCGCGTAAGGACGTCGCCGTGGCGCTGACCGCGTCCGGCGTACCCCGGATCATCCTCGGCGGCGCGCTCTACCTGACCACGGTGGGGTTGCTCGGGCTGGGTCTCGCCGCGGTCCTGCGCCACACCGCGGGCGCGATCAGCACCCTTTTCGGGCTCCTGCTGGTGCTGCCCATCCTCGTCCAGTTCCTGCCCAGCGACTGGCGCGCCGACGTGTCCCCTTACCTGCCGAGCATCGCGGGCAGTGGCATCCTCCAGCTGCACGCCGAGCCCGGCGCGCTGGCGCCGTGGACGGGCTTCGCCCTGTTCACCGGGTACACGCTGGTGGTGCTCGTCGCGGGCGCGGTCGTCCTGCGCCGCCGCGACGCTTGAAGGCCGCCGCGCGCGGCGCGCCTCCCGCCACGGCGAACGGCCGGGCGATCCCCCGAGGGACCGCCCGGCCGCTGCGTCGATCCGGCAGCTCCGTCAGTGCACGAGCGCCTTCTCGGCGCCGGCGCCGGTGAGCGAGCGCACCTCCATCTCGGGGTAGCGCTCCTCGCTGGTGCGGTCGCGGCTCGTGACCGTGCCCAGGTACCCGAGCAGGAAGGCCAGCGGGATCGACACGATGCCCGGGTTGTCGAGCGGGAACCAGTGGAAGTCGATCGACGGGTCAGTGAACAGCGACGGCCGCAGGTGCGTCACCGGGTCGACCGGCTTGCCCGACACGACCGGCGAGAACGCGATCAGCAGGAGCGTCGACGCCAGCCCGCCGTAGATGCTCCACAGCGCGCCGCGGGTGTTGAAGCGCTTCCAGAAGAGCGAGTAGAGCAGCGTCGGCAGGTTGGCCGACGCGGCGAGCGCGAAGGCCAGCGCCACGAGGAAGGCCACGTTCTGGTCCTTGGCGAAGATGCCGCCGAGGATCGCCAGCGCCCCGATCACGATCGCCGTGATCCGCGCCACCAGGACCTCGCGCTCCTGCGACACCTGACCCTTCTTGATCACGCTCGCGTAGATGTCGTGCGCGAACGACGTCGAAGCGGTGATGGTGAGGCCGGCGACGACCGCGAGGATCGTCGCGAAGGCCACCGCCGCGATGATGCCGAGCAGCAGCGTGCCGCCGAGCTCGTAGGCGAGCAGCGGTGCCGCGGAGTTGGCCTTGCCCGGTGCTGCGTTGATCTTCGCAGCGCCGACCAGCTGGGCCGCGCCGAAGCCCAGCACCAGGGTGAACAGGTAGAAGATGCCGATCACCCAGATCGCCCACTGCACGCTGCGCCGCGCCTCCTTCGACGAGGGCACGGTGTAGAAGCGCTGCAGCACGTGCGGCAGGCCGGCGGTGCCGAGCACCAGGGCGAGCGCGAGGGACACGAAGTCGAGCTTCGTCGTGTCCGTCTTGCCGTACTGCAGGCCGGGCGTCACCAGCTCGACGGTCTTGCCGTCGGGGAGCTTCTTCGTGGCGCCGAGCAGGTCGGACAGGTTGAACCCGTACTTGCCGAGCACCCACAGCGTCATGATCCCGGCACCCACGATGAGCAGCGCGGCCTTGATGATCTGCACCCAGGTCGTGCCCTTCATGCCGCCGACCAGGACGTAGACGAGCATGAGGACGCCGACCGCGGCGATCGTCAGGTTCTGGCCGGAGCCGCCCTTGACGCCGAGCAGCAGGTTGACCAGGCCGCCGGCGCCGACCATCTGCGCGAGCAGGTAGAACAGCGACACGACCAGGGTCGAGATCGCGGCCGCCGTCCGGACCGGGCGCTCGTGCAGCCGGAAGCTGAGGACGTCGGCCAGCGTGAAGCGGCCGACGTTGCGCAGCAGCTCGGCGACCAGGAGCAGCGCGACCAGCCACGCCACCAGGAAGCCGATCGAGTACATGAAGCCGTCGTAGCCGTTGATCGCGATGGCGCCGGCGATGCCGAGGAACGACGCGGCCGACAGGTAGTCGCCCGAGAGGGCGATGCCGTTCTGCGGTCCGGTGAACGACCGGCCGCCGGCGTAGTAGTCGGTCGGCGGTGCGGTTGGTGCGCGAGGCACGGATGACGATGGCGAGCGTGGCGAGCACGAACAGCAGGAAGATCGTGATGTTGACCGCCGGGCTGCCCACCGTGGTGTCGGCCGCGGGCACGGGGAAGGCCGCTCACCGGACGTCACCGCCCTCGATGCGCTCGCGCAGCGCGTCGGCGGTGGGGTCGAGCTCGCGGTCGGCCCACCGCACGTACCAGGTGGTGATCGCGAACGTGCTGACGAACTGCAGCAGCCCGAAGATGATGCCGACGTTGATGTTGCCGATCACCTTCGTCGACATGAAGTCCTTGGCGTAGGCGGACATCAGGACGAAGAGGAAGTACCAGATGAGGAAGCCCGCCGTGACGGGGAAGACGAACCCGCCGGAACCGGGTGCGCAGCTGCACGAACTCGTCACCGGCCTGCACCTCCTCGTAGGACGTGCCGCCGGGGCGGCTGGTGGGGACCGTGGACACGGGACCTCCCGGGTCGGAGCGCGGCAGCCGGCGCTGCCCGTGCGCGGCTGTGATGCGGCTCACTGTCCCGGCCGCTGATCGCGGTGCAGAAGGGGCGTCCCGGCGCGCGGGCGATCAACGGCGCGAGCGCGTCGCCGTGCGGGCCGCCGGGCCGCGACGAACGGTCCTCCGGCGCGACGAACGGCGGCGATCGAGCGGTACCGGGCCGGCCTCAGCGGGCGACGGGTGCCGGTGGCGTGCCTCGAGGCCCAGTGCCTCGGGGGCGTGCAGCCGGGCGAGCACCCGGCCTGCGGAGGCGGGCACCGAGCGCCGGGTGAGCAGCGACACGACGATCATGACGGCGAACGCGACCGGCATCGACCAGGCCGCCGGCTGCGCCAGCAGCGCCCCGCGCCAGCCCGCCGACGCCACCGCCGGCGATCGTCGCGAGCGCCGCCGCCGCCGCGAGCGCGCCGCCGACCACCAGGCCGGCCACCGCGCCCGGCGTGGTGAGCCGCCGCCACCAGATGCCGAGCACGAGCAGCGGGCAGAACGTCGACGCGGCCAGCGCGAACGCCAGCCCCACCGTGTCGGCCAGGCTGGTGCGCAGCGTCAGCAGCGACAGCAGGCCCGGGACGGCGACCGCGACGAGCGCGCCGACCCGGAAGCCCGCGCACGCTGGTCCGCAGCCGCCCGCGCAGCAGGTCCTGGCTGAGCACCCCCGCGACCGACACGGTCAGCCCGCTGCTCGTCGAGAGGAACGCCGCGAACGCCCCGGCGACCACCAGCGCCGAGATCGGGCCGGCCCACGGCGCGGGGAGCATCCGCCCGGGCAGCAGGAGCACGACGGCGTCGGTCCGCCCGGTCAGCAGCAGGTCGGGCGCGTACAGCCGGCCCATCGCCCCGTACACCGCCGGGAACACGTAGAACAGGCCGAGCAGCCCGAGCACGACCAGGGTGGTGCGGCGGGCCGCCCGCCCGTCGGGGTTGGTGTAGAAGCGCACGAGCACGTGCGGCAGGCCCATCGTGCCGAAGAGCAGGGCGACGAGCAGGGAGTACACCCGGTAGAGCGGGTGGTCGCGCCCGCCCGCCCCCGAGGTCGGCCGCGCCCACTGCCCGCCGTCGGCGGCCCGGACGTCGACCACGTGCGGCACCACGGCACCCGCCGGCAGGGTCACCTCCGTGCCGCCGGCCAGCTCGGCGGTGCCGGGGTCGAGCCGCACCGGCCCGTCGACGGCCCGCCCGTCGAGGGTGCCGTGCACGGTCACGTCCACGGGGGTGTCGACCTGCACGCGGACGGCGTCCGGCACCCGCACGGTGGTGGCGGTCCGGGCCACCGGTGCGGTCGGGGCGGCGGGGTCGGGCGCGCCGTCGGCGCGCCAGGCCAGCAGCAGGAACACCACCGGGACGGCGATGGCGGTGAGCTTGAGCCAGTACTGGAAGGCCTGCACGAGGGTGATCGAGCGCATCCCGCCGGCGACCACGTTGAGCACGACGACGCCCGCCACGATCAGCGCCCCGACCCACTGCGGCGCGCCGGTGACGGTCCGCAGGGCCAGCCCGGCGCCCTGGAACTGCGGCAGCAGGTAGAGCCAGCCGATCGCGACCACGAGCACGGCGGAGAGCCGGCGCACCACGAGCGAGTCGAGCCGCAGCTGGGCGAAGTCGGGCAGCGTGTAGGCGCCGCGAGCGGCGCAGCGGCGCGGCGACCAGGGCGAGCAGCACGAGGTAGCCGGCGGTGTAGCCGACCGGGTACCAGAGCATGTCGACGCCGAAGGCGAGGACGAGCCCGGCGACGCCCGAGGAAGCTCGCGGCCGAGAGGTACTCGCCGCCGATCGCGGAGGCGTTCCACCGGGGCGTGACGACCCGGCTGGCGACGTAGAAGTCGGACGTCGTCCGCGACAGCCGCAGCCCGAGCGCGCCGACGGCGACGGTCGCGACGCAGACGAGGACGACCGCGAGCACGGCCGGCCAGCTGCTGCCGCCGGGGGTGACCATCCCGCAGCTGCCCGCCCGCTACCGGCGCTCGACGAGGTCGGCGAAGTCGCGCTCGGCCCGCTCGCTGGCGCGCACGTGCCACCAGGCGACGGCCACGAGCAGCGGGTAGACCGCGACGCCGACGAGCAGCCAGGGCAGCGGCACCGTGAGCACCCGCACCGCGGCGAGCTGCGGCTCGACGGCGAAGAGCGCCGGCAGCGCGCCGATGCCGAGGCCCGACGACCGCCACCACGGACAGCCCCAGCCGCAGCTGGGTGCGCAGCAGCGACCGGGTGTAGACCTCGCCGACGCCGGTCTGCTGGTTCATCTGCTCGGCGATGTCGCGCGTGCCCGACCGCGACGGCGCCCGGCGCGGCGCGCCCGTGCGCGGGCTGGTGACGCGGACCCGCTGCACCTTGCTCATGCGGCCGTCATCGCGCGAGGCTCGCCGCCCGGACCAGCCGGTCGCGCAGCTCCTTGGTGTGCCGCCGGCTCACCTGCAGCACGGTGTCGCCCAGCCGCACGCTGCAGCGGCCGCCGTCGACGCGGATCTCGTCGACGTGCGCGAGGGCCACGAGCGTGGAGCGGTGGATGCGCACGAATCCGGCGGCCCCCCACCGCTCCTCGAGCGCCGTGAGCGGCACGCGGACGAGGTGGCTGCTGGTCGCCGTGTGCAGGCGCGCGTAGTCGCCCTGCGCCTCGACGTAGCGCACCCGGCTGCGCTGCACGAACCGGGTGACGCCGGCGAGCTCGACGGCGATCGTCTCGTCGTCGGGCTCGGCAGCGGATTCGGGCGGCTGCGTCGTCGCCTGCGCGACCTCGACGGCCTGGACCACCCGGCGGACGGCCTCGGCGAGCCGCTCGGCCCGCACCGGCTTGAGCACGTAGTCCGTGGCGCTGCAGGTCGAACGCGGCCACCGCGTGCTCGTCGTAGGCCGTCACGAACACGACGTGCGGCCGCTGCGGCGAAGCGAGCGAGCACCCGCGCGAGGTCGAGCCCGTCGAGGCCGGGCATCTTGACGTCGCAGAACACGACGTCGACCGGCTCGGCGTCGAGCGCGCGCAGCGCCTCGGGGGCGCTCCCGGCGCTGCGGACGCGGCCGACCCGCGGGTCGCGGGCCAGGAGCCAGGCGAGCTCCTCGCGGGCGGGCGCCTCGTCGTCGACGACGAGCGCGCGCAACGGCTGCGGCACGGCGACCGGCCGCGCACGAGGCACCGTCGCACCCGTCATGGCGGGAGAGTACGTGCCGCCCGGCGCCACTGGCGAGAGCCGACCAGCTGTCGCCGTACCTCAACGAGCGCGCACCCCCGGCGCGAACTTCGGCACCCTGAAGCTGACCCTGGTGCCGGCCCCCGGCGCCGTCTCGACGACCAGGCCGTAGTCGTCGCCGTACACCTGCCGCAGCCGCGCGTCGACGTTGCCGAGCCCCACCGAGTCGGCGTCGGACTCCCCGGCGAGCACGCGGCGCACGAGGTCGGGGTCGCTGCCGACACCGTCGTCCTCGACGCTGATCAGCGCCTCGCTGCCGGCGTCCCGGGCGGCCAGGGTCACGTGCCCGACGCCCGGCTTGCCCTCGAGCCCGTGCCGGACGGCGTTCTCGACGAGCGGCTGCACCGCGAGGAAGGGCACGGCGACGGGCAGCACCTCGGGCGCGACCACGAGCTCCACCCGCAGCCGGTCGCCGAACCGGGCCTGCTCGAGCACGAGGTAGCGCTCGACGTTGCGCAGCTCGTCGGCCAGGGTGGTGAACTCGCCGCCGCGGCGGAACGCGTACCGGGTGAAGTCGGCGAACTCCAGCAGCAGCTCGCGGGCGCGCTCGGGGTCGGTGCGGACGAAGCTGGCGATCGCGGCCAGGGAGTTGTAGACGAAGTGCGGGCTGATCTGCGCCCGCAGCGCCCGCAGCTCGGCCTCCATGGCGCGCCGGCGGGACCGGTCGAGGCCCGCCAGGTCGACCTGGGTCGACACCCAGCGGGCGACCTCCTCGGTGGCTCGGACCAGTCCCGCGCTGGTGTCGGTGCCGTAGGCGACCAGGGCACCGACGACCCGCTCCTCCTCCGTCACGGGCACCGCGACGGCGCCCCTGATCGGGCAGGTCTCGTCGGCGCAGGCGACGTCGCCGCTGTCGAGCACGCTGGTGCGCCCGCTGCGCAGGGCCTCCCCGGCATGGCGGGCCGCCTGCGCGCCGTGCGGGCCGGCGCCGCCGCCGTCCCAGGCCAGCAGGGCGTCACCCGCCACGAGGGCCACCGCGCGCGCGTCGAGCAGGGCACGCAGGTGGCGCACCGCGCGGCGCGCGCCCGTGGGGGTGAGGCCCTCCCGGAGGTGCGGCGCCGCCTGGGACGCCGTGTGCAGCGTGGTGAAGGTGGCGCGCTCGGCGGGCGTGCCGAGGTCGCGGCGCCGCAGGATGGCCCGGACCGTGAGCGCGGAGGTGCCGGCCACGACGAGCAGGGCGATGGCGAGCACCGGGAAGGGCCCGAGCGTGGCCTCGCCGTTCATTGCCGAAAGCTAGCCGAACCGGGGCCGTAGGGTCGGACCCGTGAGCGTGCCGTCGTGGGGGCCACCGGTCGACGTGCGGGGCGCCGCCGTGCTGCCCGGGACCTTCCGCGTCGCCGAGGCAGCCGTCACGAGCGTGGGAGCGGCGCTCTCCGCCGCCGCCGCGTGGCGGGGCGCGCGTTCGGTGTCGCTCGACGCCGCGGCCGCCGCCGGGGTGTTCGTCGCCGACCGGCACCTGCTCGTCGACGGGCGCGCCCCGCAGCTGTGGGACCCCGTGGCCGGGGACTACCCCACCTCCGACGGGTGGGTGCGCCTGCACACCAACTACCCCTCGCACCGGCTCGCGGCCCTGCGCGCGCTGGGCCTGCCGCCGGGCGCCGCGCGCCCCGACGTGGCGGCGGCCGTCGCCGGCCGGTCCCGGTTCGACGTCGAGTCGGCGGTCGTGGCGGCGGGCGGGGCCGCCGCGGCCTTGCGCACCCGGGCCGAATGGTTGGCGCACGAGCAGTCCGCCGCCGTCGCTGCCCGGCCGCTCGTGGCCGTCGTCGCCCACCGGTGGGGCGACCCCACCTCCGGACGCCGCCCGTCCGCGCGTGATCGACCTGACCAGGGTGATCGCCGGTCCCACGGCGACGGCGGTGCTGGCCGCGTTCGGGGCCGACGTGCTCCGTCTCGACCCGCCCGGCTTCGAGGAGCTGCCGCCCCTGGTGGCGGCCACCACCGCCGGCAAGCGCTGCGCCCGCCTCGACCTGCGCGCCGAGCCGGAGCGCTTCGCGGACCTGCTCGGGGCCGCCGACGTGCTCGTGTGCGGGCTGCGGCCGGGGGCGCTCGCCGGGCTCGGGTGGCCCCTCGACCGGCTGCTGTCGGTGAATCCCGGGCTCGTGGTCGCGGAGCTGTCGGCGTACGGGGACACGGGGCCGTGGGCCGGGCGCCGGGGGTTCGACAGCCTCGTGCAGACGGTCAACGGGATGGCCGACGAGGGCATGCGGCGCGCCGGTGCCGACCGGCCCGTGCCGCTGCCCGCGCAGGCGCTCGACCATGCCAGCGGGTGGCTGCTCGCGGGCGGCGTCCTGCACGCCCTGACCCTGCGCCGCGCCGACGGTGCCGGCCGGCGGGTCGGCGTGGTGCTGGCACGGACGGGGGAGTGGATCGACGCGCTGGGCCGGCAGTCCGCCGACGGGGAGCCGCCCTCGGTGGCTACCGAACAGGTGCCGTCGCCGCTCGGTCTCGTGACACGCGTCGCGTTCCCGGGAGAGCTCGACGGGCAGCCCGTCGGATGGGCCGGCCCGCCGTCGCCGCTCGGTTCGTCTCCGCCGTCCTTCGCCTGATCGGTCCTGCAATCCCCGAATGTCCCGCCCCAGCGGCCGGACGAATCCGCACCGCCGGGTGGGCCTCACGGCGTGAAGGGCTCGAGCGCCCGGGCCACCGACGAGATGGTCTCCGGGGTCACGCGGCAGCATCCGCCGACCAGGCGCGCCCCCGAGGCCACCCAGCCGGAGACCGCCTCGGGGTGGAAGTGCCCGCGGCCGCTCCACGCACGGGCGTGCGCGTTCCAGCTCTCGCCGCTGTTCGGGTACACGACCACCGGCAGGCCCGAGACCTCGGCGGCCAGCCGCACGGCCACCTCGACGCCGTCGGGGTCGTGTGCAGTTCACCCCGACGGCGACGACGGTGCGGCTGTCGCGCGCGATGGCGAAGGCCTCCGCGGCCGGCTCACCCCGTCGGGTGAGCACGCGACCGTCGGGCGTCGTCACCGTGGTCAGCGAGAGCCACGCGGGCACGCCCAGCCCGTCGGCCTCGAGCACCAGCGCCTCGGCCTCGGCGAGGCAGGGGATCGTCTCGAGCGCGAGCACGTCGGGACTCGCGTCGGCGAGCACCGAGAGGCGCTTCCGGTGAAAGGCACGAAGGGCCGCGACGTCGACCATCGGCCCGTAGTCGCCGGTGTACTCGGACCCGTCGGCGCGCGCCGCGCCGTACGGGCCGACGGACGCCGCCACGAACACGGCGGTCGGCGATTCCGAGGCGGCCGACCGCGCCAGTTCGACCGACCGCCGCAGCAGCCGGCGGGTCGTCTCGCGATCGACCCCTGCGGCGGCGAACCCCTCGAAGGAGGCCTGGTAGCTCGCCGTCGTCACGACGCGGGCTCCGGCGGCGACGAACGCCCGGTGCGCCGCGACCACCTCCTGCGGATCCTCGGCGAGCACGCGCCCCGACCACAACGCGCCGCTCAGGTCGTGCCCGCGGCGCTCGAGTTCGGTGGCCAGCCCGCCGTCGAGCACGACGGGGCCGGCGGCCAGCGCGTCGGCGAGGGGGTGCACCCCTGGAGTCTGCGCCGCGGGTCTGCCGCCGTTCGCAGCGGGCGGCGAGGACCCCGAGCGGCATCTGAGCCGGGCCCTACCGTGGGGCTGTGCCCAGCCTGCTCATCACGAACATCGGCGAGCTCGTCACGAACGACCCCGCCGCCGGCCCTGGCGCGCTCGGGACCGTGCGCGACGCGGCCGTGGTCGCCGAGGGGGCGAAGGTCGTGTGGGTGGGTCCGGCAGCATCCTCGCCGGCCGCCGATGCCCGCCTCGACGCGCAGGGGCGCGCCGGCATCCCCGGCTTCGTCGACTCCCACAGCCACCTCGTCTTCGCCGGCGACCGGGCGCAGGAGTTCGCCGCCCGGATGGCGGGCGAGCCGTACGCCGGCGGGGGCATCCGCACCACGGTCGCCGCGACCCGCGCGGCCACCGACGAGCAGCTGGCCGCGGGCACCTCCCGCCTGCTCGCCGAGATGCTCCGCCAGGGCACGACGACGGTCGAGATCAAGTCGGGCTACGGTCTGACCGTTCCCGACGAGCGCCGCTCCCTCGCGGTCGCCGCGGCCGTCACGCCCGAGACGACGTTCCTCGGGGCGCACGTCGTGCCGCCCGAGTTCGCGGGGGACGTCGACGGCTACGTCCGCCTCGTCACCGGCCCGATGCTCGCCGCCTGCGCGCCGCACGCCCGCTGGGTCGACGTGTTCGTCGAACCCGCGTCCCCGGTCGCCTTCGACGCGGACGCCGCCCGCGCGGTGCTGACGGCCGGTATCGCTGCGGGTCTCGCGGCCCGCGTGCACGCGGCCCAGCTCGCCCCCGGACCGGGCGCGGCCCTCGCCGCCGAGTTCGGCGCAGCATCGGCCGACCACTGCACGCACCTCACCGACGCCGACGTCGGTGCGCTGCGCGACGCCGGGGTCGTCGCCACGCTGCTGCCGGCCGCCGAGTTCTCGACGCGCTCGCCCTACCCCGACGCGCGCCGGCTGCTCGCCGCCGGCCTGACGGTCGCGATCGCCACCGACTGCAACCCCGGGACCGCCTACACGACCTCGATGCCGTTCGCCGTCGCGCTCGCCGTCCGCGAGATGGGCATGACCCCGGCCGAGGCGCTGTGGTCCGCCACGGCGGGCGGCGCCGCGGCGCTGCGGCGTGGCGACGTCGGCGTGCTGCGCCCCGGCGCGCGGGCCGATCTGGCCCTGCTCGACGCACCCTCGCACGTGCATCTCGCGTATCGCCCCGGGGTGCCGCTGGTGGGTGCGGTCGTCAGGGGCGGTGTGCGCGTGGCGTAAGCCGGGCGAACGAGGCTCAGACCTCGCGCTGCAGTGCCTTCGGCAGCTCGCCCGTGGACTGCATGTAGTAGCGGGCGGCCCCCCGGGTGGCCACCAGGCGCGCCAGGCCCAGCGCCGCCCCCGAGAGGATCGCCCAGACGATCGCCTCGCTCCAGCTGGTCTCGGGGTCCTCGGGGATGGTCGGCGGCTCGTTGCCCGTCGCCAGCTTCCAGCCGGCGGAGAGCCCCTTGTGCGCGGCCGCCGCGGCCAGCACGGCCGATCCGGTGCCGATGATCCTCCAGGCGAGGGAGCCCACGCCGTCCTCCTCGGTTTCGTCGTGCCGGGTCATGCTCACGGGTCCTGATGCGTCCCGGTCATCCTGGCCCACGTCGGACATCAGAGCAGACCCACCACCCACCGGAAGACCGGGAGCAGCACGGGAGCGGTGATCCCGACCAGCCCGAGGACCAGCGCGAACGCGACGACGCGCACGACGGCGGGGTCCCTGAGCAGGCGCAGCACGCCTCAAGCGTCCCACGCGGGCGGCGCGTGCGCGGTGGCCCGGGCGGGTGTAGCTTCACGAGCGACGACAGGGGAGCGCGCGAGCGCTGAGAGTGCGGGCGACCGCAGACCCTCGAACCTGATCCGGGTCATGCCGGCGAAGGGAGTCGAGCTTCTCGGCCGTGGGGCCGGTGCACGCGCGCCGCCCCGCAGACGGCCCCCCTCCTGAGCACTGATTCGGGAGGAACCAGTGAGTGCATCAACCCGCTCCGGGCCGGCCCTTCCGGCGATCGGCCGCGCCCAGGCGGCCGCGGTCGCGGCCGGCGTCCTCGTGGGGCTGCTCGTCGCGCTGATCGGGCTGCCGCACACCACCGTCTGGGGGACCGACCTGGCCGACGCCACGGTCCCCGTCGCCCTCGCCGCCGGGCTGGGCGTGGCCGTCGTGACCCTGGCGGCCGTGTCGCACCCCGGGTGGCGCGTCGTCGAGATCACCGTCGCGGCGGTGGTCGCCGTCGTCGGCGGGCTGTTCCTGTTCGGCGTCAACGCGGCCTGGACGCCCGTCTCGGAGCCCCTCGGCCGCGCGTACCCGCCGCTCGCCGCCGTCCTGAACGGCCTCTGGCTGGTCCCCGGCGTGCTCGGCGGGCTGATCGTCCGCAAGCCCGGCGCGGCGCTGTTCACCGAGACGCTGGCCGGCGTCCTCGAGGCGCTCACCGGGCCGAACTGGGGCTTCGCGAGCGTCTACTACGGGGTCGTCGAGGGCCTGGGCGCCGAGATCGTGTTCGCGCTGCTCCTGTACCGGCGCTTCGGGCTCGGCGCCGCCCTGGCCGCGGGCGCCGGCAGCGGTGTCGCCCTCTCGGTGCTCGACCTCACGCTCTACTACCCCACCTACCCGCCCGGCCAGAAGGTGGCCTACGCCGTCCTGTCGGTCCTGTCCGGCGCGGTGATCGCCGGGGCCGGGTCGTGGGCCCTGACGCGCGCGCTCGCCCGGACCGGGGCCCTGGCGCCGCTCGCGTCCGGCCGCACGGCCGAACGGGTGTGACCTCGACGGGCGCCGCGGCCCGGGGCGCGGTCAGGGTGACGGCGCGCGGCTGGGGCTGGCGGTACGCGACGCGCCGGGCCTGGGCGGTGCGCGGCCTCGACCTCGACATCGCCCCCGGTGAGACGGTGCTGCTCCTCGGCACGAGCGGCTCGGGCAAGTCGACGCTGCTCGCGGGCCTCGCCGGCCTGCTCGAGCCGGGCGGGGCCACCGGTCACGGCACCGGGCAGGAGGGCACCGGCGAGGAGGAAGGTGCCCTGCTGCTGGACGGCGTCCCGACGCGCGCCGCCCGCCGTGACGCCGTGCAACAGGGCCGGGCACGCAGCGGCCTGCTGCTGCAGGATCCGGTGGCCCAGACCGTCCTCGCCCGGTGCGGCGACGACGTCGCGTTCGGCCTCGAGAACCACGCCGTGCCCCCGGCGGAGATCTGGCCCCGGGTCGAGGCGGCACTGCGCGGGGTCGCCTTCCCCTACGGCCGCGACCACCCGACCTCGCGGCTGTCGGGCGGCGAGCGGCAACGCCTCGCGCTCGCGGGCGTGCTGGCGCTGCGCCCGGGGCTGCTGCTGCTCGACGAGCCCTCGGCGATGCTCGACGAGCCCGGCACGCGCATGCTCCGCGAGCAGGTCGGGGCGGTGCTCGCGAGCACGGGCGCCACCTGCGTGCTGGTCGAGCACCGCCTCGCCGGCTGGGTGGAGCTCGCCGACCGGGTGGTGGTCCTCGAGCCCGGCGGGGGCGCCTCCGCGCAGGGCTCGCCGGCCCGGGTGTTCGCCGACCGCGGCGCCGACCTGGCCGGGCGCGGGGTCTGGGTCCCGGGCCGCACACCGCTCCCGGTGCGGGCGCCGGGCCGCCGCACCCGGTGCCGATGCACCCGGCCGCGCCGGCGGGCGCCGAGCTGCTGCTCGAGGCACGGGGGCTCTCCGCCAACCGGCGCTCCCGGGCTCGCGCGGGGCTCCCGCCGGTCGTCGCGGACGTCGACCTCGCCGTGGCGGCCGGGTCCGTCACGTGCGTGCTCGGGGACAACGGCTCGGGCAAGTCGACGCTCGCGCTGACCCTGGCCGGCCTGCAGCCGCCCGCCGCCGGCGAGGTCGTCGCCGCGCCCGCGCTCGCCGCCGGTGCCCGCGGCACCGCTCCCCACCGGTGGCGCCCCCGCGAGCTCGTCACCCGGATCGGCACGGTCTTCCAGGAGCCGGAGCACCAGGTCGTGGCGACCACCGTCGCGGAGGAGCTGGCGGTGGGGCCGCGGCGGGCCGGCGTCCCTGCCGTGCAGGTGGACGCCCGCGTCGGGGAGCTGCTGGAGCGGCTCGGCCTCGCACCGCTCGCCAGGGCCAATCCGTACACCCTGTCCGGTGGCGAGCAGCGCCGGCTGTCCGTCGGCGCCGTGCTGGCCGCCCGCCCCCGGGTGCTCGTGCTCGACGAGCCGACCTTCGGGCAGGACGCCCGGACCTGGGCGGAGGTCGTCGCGCTGCTGCGGGAGCTGGCAGCCGGCGGCACGGGGATCGTGGCCGCGACGCACGACGACGACCTGGTCGCCGCGCTGGGTGGGCAGGTGCTCCGGTTGGGGCCGGCGGCGCGGGTTCCTGCATGAGGAGGCCGCCATGACGGTGCCGGCAGCCGGGCTCGCGGCCCGCGCGAACCCCGTGACCAAGCTCGGCGTCGGGCTGGTGGTGGCCGCCGCGATGGTGCTGAGCCTCGACGTGGTGACGGCCGGCACGGCGCTCGCCCTCGAGGTCGCGGCGCTGCCGTGGTGCGGGCTGGGACCTGCGCGGCTCGCCCGGCGGACCCGCGTCCTCCTGGTCTCCGCGCTCGCGGCCGGCGCCGGCGCCGCGCTGTTCGCCGCCGCCGGCGGCCCCGCCACCGGCGTGGCCGTGGCGGCACGGATCCTGGCGGTCGCGCTGCCCGGCGTCGTGCTGCTCGCCACCACCGACCCGACCGACCTCGCCGACGCCCTCGCCCAGCTGCTGCGCCTGCCGCAGCGGTTCGTCCTCGGGTCCCTGGCCGCGATGCGAATGGTCGGGGTGCTGGGCGAGGAGTGGGAGGCGCTCGGGCTCGCCCGACGCGCCCGCGGCCTGGGCGACGACGGGCCGCTCGGGCGGCTCCGCGACCATGCCGGCCGGGTGTTCGCCCTGTTCGTCCTCGCCGTCCGGCGCGCGACGATCCTGGCGACCGCCATGGAGTCGCGCGGGTTCGGCGTCTCGCGGCGCCGCACCTGGGCCCGGCCGAGCCGGCTGCACGGCCGCGACGCCGTGGTGGCGCTCTACGGCCTGCTCATCGCCGTCGGGGCGACCGCCGCCGGGTTGGCGGCGGGCACCTGGCACCTCGTGCTCTCCTGAGGCGCCTCGGCGGCGGGGTCAGGTGTACGCGGCCACCAGGGAGCAGGACCCGAGCTCGTGCGCCCGGACCTCCTCGGGGAACGCCGCGAGCATCGACCGGACGAGCCGCACCGTTCCGTCGGGGTGCGCACAGGCCCCGCGGCCCTGCAGGAGCGCTGCGAGCTCGGCCGCGCGGCGGGTGGTGGAGCGGCCGCCGCCGTCGGCGAGGGCTCCGACCGCGTCGGCGAGCGCCGGGAGACCGTTGACGCACGGCCCGCAGCGTCCCGCGCTCCGGCCGGCCAGGTAGGCGGTGACGCCGGCGGTGACGGCGACGGGGCACGTGCGCGGGTCCAGGGGGAGCACGACGCCGGCCCCGAGGGTCAGGCCCCGGGCCGCCAGCCCGCGCCGGGACAGCCGCAGCCCCCGCGCGTGACCGGGCGGCACCCAGGTGCCCTGGTAGCCGCCGAGGAGCACGGCGCCGGCGCGGTCGTACCCGCAGTACTCGACGACCTGCGCGAGCTCCGCCCCGAACGGCACCTCCAGGACGACCCCGTTCGGGGAGTCGCCGGCGACGGTGAGCAGCGTGGTCCCCGGGTCCTCGGGGGTGCCCAGCTCGGCGTACCCGGCGGGCCCGAGCGAGAGCAGCGTGGCCACCTGCGCGAACGTCTCGGCGTTCGACAGTATCGTCGGCCGCCCGCGCAGGCCGTCGACGGCTGCGGGCCGCCACGCGGTGACCGGGAGGTTCTCCCGGCCCTCGAGGAGCTCGAGGACGGCGCTCGACTGCCCGCCCACGAACGGCGAGCGGGCGACGGCGACCTCGACGTCGACCATGCCCCCCTCGCGCTCGTCGAGCGCGACCTGCAGCGCCATCCGCGCGGCCCGCCGGTCGTGCCCGACGACCACCTGCACGACGTCGACGCCGAGGGAGCGGGCGACGGCCTCGGCGCCGTCGAGGACGAGGTGCGGCGCGGCCACCAGCAGCGTGGAGTCCTTCGCGCTGGCCGGCTCGCCCTCGGCGGCGTTGACGACGACGGCGCGCCGGCGCCCGGAGGCGAGCGCGGAGCGCACCTTGCGGGCGAAGGGGAACCCGCTGCCGCCGCGGCCCGGCACGGGCACGGACTCGAGCACGGCCAGCAGGTGGCCGCTGTCGAGCAGGCGCGGCGCCGGCCAGGTCCGCCGGTGCTCGAGCAGGCCCGGCCCGGCGCCGATGCCCGCGAGGAGCCGCGGTCCGACGACGGCCGCGACCTCGCCGGCCGGCGAGGCCTGGAGGGTGAGGTAGCCGCTCACACCGCGGCCCGCCGTCCCGCGCGCCGCCGGCCGTGCTCCTGCGACGGCGGCGCCGGAAACGCCTCCTGGGGCGCGAGCGCCGCCGCGGGAGCGGCTGGGGCAGCGGGGATGGCCGGTGCGGCCGGTTGCGAGCCCCGGTGCGGCAGCAGCCGCACGACCACGGCGACGGCCACGACGAGCACGCTCGCGACGGTGACGCCCAGCCCCCAGGCGGTCCGCGCGTCGGTCCCGATCAGGAACCCGTGGACGACGCCCAACCCCCAGCTCACGTAGGTCAGCAGGTGCAGCCCGAACCACGTGCGCCGGCTGAAGCGGTGCCGGGCGAGGCTGGTGACCACGACGATCGCGATCAGGTCGAGCGCGAGCGTGCCGAGCCCCAGCGCCAGCGGCTTGTACGCCGACAGGAACGGGACGGCGACGTCGAGCCAGGTGATCGGCGCGTAGTGGTTGACGTACGCGTCGAGCACCGGCGTCACGGCGTGCGCGACGAGCAGCCCGCACGCGAGCAGGGAGACGTTGCGGTGCAGGCTCTGCAGCGCGAACCGGGGCCAGCGCTGCGACCCTCCGCCGGACGTCGCGAGCACCCCGAGCGCGGTCGACAGGGTGAGCACGGCGACCAGGACGACGCCCGAGCCGCGGTTGACGAACCAGAAGGCGTGGCTCACGGCGCCTCCGCCCCGGCCTCGTCCTGGGGCCAGGTGCCGACCACGTGGACGGCGCCGTCCGCCGCCACCAGACGGGCCGGCAGGTCGCGCCCGGCCAGCCAGCCGGGCGCGCCGGCGCCCAGCACCAGCGCGGCGGTGGTGGCCGTGTTCGCCGCGACGCAGCTCGCCGCCGCCACGGACGCCGTCCGCCAGACCGGCTGCACCGGGCGGCCGGTGCGCGGGTCGAGCAGGTGGTGCACGGTCTCGCTGCCCTCGGGCGTCCGGCGCACCCAGCGCCGGTGTGTGGTGGTCGAGGTGGCCATGCCGCCGTGGTCGAGGACGACCAGCTGCGCGGGGGCCTCGCCGGGGGCCTCCGCCACGGCGACCTGCCACGGGTGGCCCGGGGAGCGGGGCGTGGCCCCGACGGCGACGTCGCCGCCGAGGCTCACCACGCAGTCCGCGCCCGCGGACCGGGCCACGGACGACGCCACCAGGTCGGCGGCGAACGCCTTGCCGACGGCGCCGAGGTCGAGGACGGCGCCTTCCGGCACGCGCACGGCGCCCTCGGGGTCGAGGCCCACCTCGCGCCACGCCTGGGCGCGGGCGACGCGGGTGTCGACGCCGGGCAGCACCACGGGCACGGCCGCGGGTCCGGTCGCCGGGGCGTCGCTCCCGGCGTGGCGCAGCTCGGCGAAGTCCCGGTCGTACCCGAGCTCCTCGAGCGCGCCGCCCAGCGTGGGGTCGACCAGGCCGTCGGTGTCCTGCGCGGCCGCGATCGCGGCGCCGAGCGCCGCGACGAGGAGCGGGTGGACCCGCACCCACGTGCCGGCGGCCCGGTTGGCGCGCACCAGGTCGGAGTCGGGGCGGAAGCGGCTGCAGGCCAGGTCCACGGCGCCGAGCACGCGTTCGGCCTCGGCGCGGGCCGGTGACAGCAACTCGGGCCCGGCCACCACGAGCTGGGCGTACGTGCCGAGGGCCGACCACGAGGCGGCGGCGTAGACGGCGCCCTCGACGGGGGCGGTGGTGGCGGTCGTCACGAGCCGGTGGACGACACCGGCGGGGGCGTCGGCGTGCTCGTCGTCGGCGCGGGCGTCGGCGACGTGGGAGCCGTGGTGGGTCGTGTGCTGACCGGCGCGGTCGACGTGTGGGTGCTCGGGCGCGTCGTCGCCGCGGGCGCGGCGGAGGTCGTCGTCGCTGGGCCCGCGGCCTGGGTCGCGGCGGTCGTGGAGTGCGTGCCGGAACCGGTCGCGGAACCCGAGGCGGGGTCGGTGGCCGACGCCGCCCGCGTCGCGGCGGACGCGCGCGGCCGGGGGTGCCGGGTGGCCGACCGGGACGCGGCGGTGGCCGAGCCCGCGGCGGCTGCGGCGCGGGCGGGCGTGCCGGCCGCGACGACCGGACGACCTGCGGCGGTTCCCGACGGCCGGTGCGCCGTCTGGGCGGCGGTCTCGTGCGCTGCGGCCGCGGCGGCGGCACCGGTTGCGGCGATGGCGGAGACGGTGACGACGCCGGTCACCGCGCTCATGCGTCGCACGGCGCGGTCACGCGCCTTGGGCGTGAGACGGGCAGGTCTCGAACGGGTCACGGCGGCATCCTCTCCGGCGATCGGTGAAGCACCGCTCAGCGAGGGATCAAGCGGGGGTCAAGGTTGAAGGGGGCCGCCGGCCACGGAATCAGCCGTCGGCCCGGCCGAGGACGAGCCGCACCAGCGCGCCACCGAGCCGGGAACGACCGAGCTCGAGGCTCCCCCCGCTCGCCAGGGCGGCGCGCCGCACGATGTCGAGGCCGAGGCCCGTCGACCCGGCGTTGGACTTGCCGCGGTTGATCACGTCGACCGAGGGCAGGCCGGGGCCGGCGTCCTCGACGGTCAGCACGACGGCGCCGTCGGCGCGCGGCACGACCCAGATCTCGACCTGCACCCCGTCGTCGGTGTGCGCGAAGACGTTGTCGATGAGCACGTCGACGACGTCGGACAGGTCCGAGGCGTCGAGCCGGGCGCGCAGCGGCCGGTCGGGCAGGGCGAGGCGCAGGGGGCGCTGCTGGTCCTCGGCGAGGGCGGACCAGAACGCCACCCGCTCCGCCACGACCCGCCCCACGTCGCAGGAGGTCGGCGCGATCTGGCCGCCCCGGGACGGGCGCCGGGCGTCGTGCACGATCGCGTCGACGGTGCGCTCGAGCTGGGTCACGTGGCCGCGCAGCCGCTCGGCGACGTCGCGGTCCTCGACGAACTCGGTGTCGAGCTTCAGCGCCGTCACGGGCGTGCGCAGCCGGTGCGACAGGTCCGCCACCGCGTCGCGCTCGGCGGACAGCAGCTGCCGCACCCGGCCCGCGAGCCGGTTGAGCGCGACGGCGACGGCGACCACCTCGGGCGGCCCCTCCTCGGGCACCTCGGTGTCGAGCGGGCCCTCGCGCATCTCGTCGGCCGCGGCGGCGAGCTGGTGCAGCGGCGCCGTGATCCGCCGCGACATCCGGTCGGCGGCGACGACGGCCGCGACGAGCACGAGCAGGCCCAGGCCGCCGACGATTGCGACGGCGCGCAGGACGTCCCGGTCGAGGGCCTCGCCGTCGATCTCGGTCCGCGCGACGAGCGAGCCGGTCGACGACGTCGCGTAGACGACGGTGGGATGCCCGGTACGGGTCCACGGGCCGCGTCGCCCGCGTGCCTCCTGCACGACCGGGTCGTCGGCGGGCGGGCCGAGGCCGGCCACGCCGTTCGGCCGGTACAGCGCCACCCGGCCGGCTCGCTGGTCGCCGACCAGCCCCGGGACCTCGCGGCTGCGCGAGGGATCGCCCGCGACGGCGAGCAGCAGCTCCGACTGGGTGGCCGCCGCGGCGACGGCGCGGTCCTCGGCCAGCGTCCGCAGGAGGAGCCCGAGGGGCACGACGAAGGCCAGCACCACGGCCGTGGTGATCCCGGCGACGAGGAACGTCAGGCGCCTGCGCACGGGCGGGGCGGGGCCTCAGGCCCCGGCGGGCGCGGCGAGCCGCACCCCGACACCGCGCGTGCTGTGCAGGTACCGGGGC
The DNA here is from genome assembly GCA_963792195.1 of uncultured Actinomycetota bacterium. Classification (GTDB taxonomy): domain Bacteria; phylum Actinomycetota; class Actinomycetes; order Actinomycetales; family Kineosporiaceae; genus DATKNA01. The sequence goes on from CAWBVK010000001.1 coordinate 117,746, forward strand.
TCCGCGGCGCTCTCGCCCAGCTTGCGCCGCAGCCACGACAGGTGGACGTCGACCGTGCGGTCGCCGCCGCCGTACGGCTGGCGCCAGACCTCGGCGAGCAGGTCGCGCTTGCTCACGACCTCGCCGGCCCGCTGGGCCAGCGCGAGCAGCAGGTCGAACTCCTTGCGGGAGAGCTCCAGCTCGCGGCCCTCGAGCGTGGCGGTGCGGGTCCGGGCGTCGACGACGAGCTCGCCGACGGTGATCGGCCCCTCCGCCCGCGGCGACCCGCTGCGCCGGAGCACGGCGCGGATCCGCGCCTCGAGGTGGTCGGCGCCGAACGGCTTGGTGACGAAGTCGTCGGCCCCCGCGTCGAGCGCCTTGACGATGTCGGCGTCGTCGTCACGCGCGGTGACGACGATCACCGGCACGTCGCTCACGGACCGCATCATCGTGAGCACCTGGACGCCGTCGACGTCCGGCAGCCCGAGGTCGAGGAGGACGACGTCGGGACGGTCGTCGATCACGCTCTGGAGCCCCGGCAGACCCGCCGGTTGCCAGTGCACGGCGTGACCACGCTCGGTCAGGGCACGACTGAGTGCCGACCGGATGCCCGAGTCGTCCTCGACGAGCAGGATGACAGCCACAGACGGGACGGTACGCCCTGGAGCCGGGAACCCCGCACACACCCGCGTGCCGTGGCCCCCCAGGTCGACCGAGGCGGTCGCGCCCGGCTCTCCCTCCGACGGATCGGCAGGCGCCGCGCGGGCGACGTCCCCGCCGCCCCTCCGACCACGCAGCGTGACGGTCCCGGCGATGCCTTCCGGCGGGGAACATGCCGGCGAGCCACGAGGTTGAGTCGTACGGACTCACGTTAGGTCAGTCCCGACTTGACAACGCGCTCGAGCGAGCCGAGGTTGAACCCCGGGACAGACCTCTTTCCACACCCGGCTACGAGAAGGAATTGAGACAGATGGCACGAGCTGTCGGCATCGACCTGGGCACGACGAACTCCGTCGTCGCCGTCCTCGAGGGCGGCGAGCCCACCGTCATCGCGAACGCCGAGGGCGGGCGCACGACGCCGTCCGTGGTGGCCTTCGCCAAGAGCGGCGAGCCGCTGGTCGGCGAGGTGGCGAAGCGGCAGGCCGTCACGAACGTCGAGCGCACGATCCGCTCCGTGAAGCGCCACATGGGCACCGACTGGACCGTGGAGATCGACGGCAAGAAGTACACCCCGCAGGAGATCTCCGCGCGCATCCTCGGCAAGCTCAAGCGCGACGCGGAGGAGTACCTCGGCGAGAAGGTGACCGACGCGGTCGTCACCGTCCCGGCGTACTTCAACGACGCGCAGCGGCAGGCCACGAAGGAGGCCGGCGAGATCGCCGGTCTGAACGTCCTGCGCATCATCAACGAGCCCACCGCGGCCGCGCTCGCCTACGGCCTCGACAAGGGCAAGGAGGACGAGCTCATCCTCGTCTTCGACCTGGGCGGCGGCACCTTCGACGTCTCGCTGCTCGAGGTCGGCAAGGACGAGGACGGCTTCTCGACCATCCAGGTCAAGGCCACCTCGGGCGACAACCACCTGGGCGGCGACGACTGGGACCAGCGGATCGTCGACCACCTGGTCAACACCGTGAAGATGCAGACCGGCGTCGACCTGTCGAAGGACAAGATCGCCATGCAGCGCCTCCGCGAGGCGGCCGAGCAGGCGAAGAAGGAGCTCTCGAGCTCCACCGCGACGACGATCTCGCTGCAGTACCTGTCGATGACCGAGAACGGCCCGGTGCACCTCGACGAGAAGCTCACCCGCGCGCAGTTCCAGCAGATGACGACCGACCTGCTCGAGCGCACCAAGGAGCCGTTCCGCAAGGTCATCGCGGACGCGGGCGTCCAGCTCTCGCAGATCGACCACGTCGTGCTCGTCGGCGGTTCCACCCGCATGCCGGCCGTCGCCGACGTCGTCCGCGAGCTGACCGGCGGCAAGGAGCCCAACAAGGGCGTCAACCCCGACGAGGTCGTCGCCGTGGGCGCCGCCCTGCAGGCGGGCGTCCTCAAGGGCGAGCGCAAGGACGTCCTGCTCATCGACGTCACCCCGCTGAGCCTCGGCATCGAGACCAAGGGCGGGATCATGACGACCCTCATCGCGCGCAACACGGCGATCCCGACCAAGGCGTCCGAGGTCTTCACCACGGCCGACGACAACCAGCCGAGCGTGCTCATCCAGGTCTTCCAGGGCGAGCGGTCGCTGGCCCGCGAGAACAAGCCGCTGGGCACGTTCGAGCTGACCGGGATCGCCCCGGCGCCGCGCGGCGTCCCGCAGATCGAGGTCACCTTCGACATCGACGCGAACGGCATCGTGCACGTCTCCGCGAAGGACCGCGGCACGGGCAAGGAGCAGTCGATGACGATCTCCGGCGGCAGCGCGCTGCCGAAGGACGAGATCGACCGGATGATCCGCGAGGCCGAGGCGCACGCGGAGGAGGACCGCCTGCGCCGCGAGGAGGCCGAGGCGCGCAACTCCGCCGAGCAGCTCGTGTACTCCACCGAGAAGTTCCTCGCCGACAACGGCGACAAGCTCCCCGAGGACGGCAAGGGCAAGGTGCAGTCGGCCATCGACGACCTGAAGAAGGCGCTCGAGGGCACCGACGTCGCCGAGGTCAAGGCCAAGCACGAGGCGCTCGCCAAGGCCAGCCAGGAACTCGGCTCGGCGCTGTACGCCCAGCAGTCCGCGGGCGGCGCGACCGGCGGGGCGACCGGCGGCCAGCCGGGCGAGTCCGCCGGCACCTCCGGTGCCTCGGGGTCCGCGGACGACGACGTGGTCGACGCCGAGATCGTCGACGAGGACAAGTGATGACCTTCCCGAACGACGGAGCGACGAACGGCAGCAGCCCCGACGGCGAGGCCTCGCCGGGCCCCGTCGTGCGGGACCGCCGCCGGCTCGACCCCGAGACGGGGCGGGTCCGCCCGGAGTACGAGGCGCACGCGCCGGAGCCGGCCCCCGAGGAGGGGCCGGCCCCGGCCGCCGCGCCCGGGTCGTCAGCCGCCCCGGCGGTGGACGCCGAGCTGGCGGAGGCCCGCCGGCTGGCCGACGAGCGCCTGGCTGACCTGCAGCGCCTGCAGGCGGAGTACGTGAACTACCGCCGTCGGGTCGAGCGCGACCGCGACGTGGCACGTGAAAGTGCCGTCGCCGGCGTGCTCGAGGCGCTGCTCCCCGTGCTCGACGACCTGCACCTCGCGCGTCAGCACGGCGACCTCGAGTCGGGCCCGTTCGCGGCCATCGCCGACAAGCTCGAGACGACGCTCGCCCGGTTCGGGCTGGCGCGCTTCGGCGAGCCGGGGCAGGCGTTCGACCCGACGGTGCACGAGGCGCTCATGCACACCGAGGCCGAGCTCGCCGAGGGCACCACGGAGACGACCGTCGTCCAGGTGCTCCAGCCGGGTTACCGGCAGTCGACGGGTTCGGGCGAGAGGGTCCTGCGCGCGGCGCGCGTCGCCGTCGCCGACCCGCACTGATCGGACCCGAACTGATGAGAGGGAGGTGAGCCGGGTGGCAGGCCAGGACTGGTTCGAGAAGGACTTCTACGCCGTGCTGGGCGTCGAGCCCGACGCGAGCGCCGACCAGGTCAAGAAGGCGTACCGCAAGCTGGCCCGGCAGCACCACCCCGACGCCAACGCCGGCGACCCGGCCGCCGAGCGGCGGTTCAAGGAGGTCGGCGAGGCGTACGCGGTGCTCTCCGACGCCGAGCAGCGGCAGCAGTACGACGCCGTGCGGGCGATGGCCCGCGGGGGCGCCCGGTTCACCGCCGGTGGGCCGAACGGGTCGGCGGGCGGGTTCGAGGACCTGCTCGGCGGCCTGTTCGGCGCCACCGCCGGCGGTGGGGGGCGGCGCAACGTGCGGTTCACCACGCCCGGCGGCGGCGCCGGAGGGGCCGGCCCGAACCTCGAGGACATCCTCGGGATGTTCGGCCAGGCCGGCAGCCCGATGGGCGCGCCCGGCGGGTACCCGGCGGCCCGGGCGGGATTCGGAGGCGGCATGGGCGGCACCGGCCGCGGCCAGGATCTCGCCGCCGAGGCGACCCTGACCTTCCGGCAGGCGCTCGACGGCGCCCTGCTGAGCCTGCAGGTCGACGACCCCGTCAGCGGCCCGCGGACGGTGACCGCCCGCGTGCCCGCGGGCGTGCGCGACGGCCAGAAGATCCGGCTTCGGGGCAAGGGCCACCCCGGCCCCGCGGGCCTGCCGGACGGCGACCTCGTGGTCACCGTGCACGTGCAGCCGCACCCGGTGTTCACCCTCGACGGCCTCGACGTGCGGGTCACCGTGCCGGTCACCTTCCCCGAGGCGGCGCTCGGCGCCCAGGTCGAGGTGCCGACGCCCGACGGCGGCACCGTGCGGCTGCGGGTCCCGGCCGGGACGCCCAGCGGGCGCACCCTGCGGGTCAAGGGCCGTGGTGCCCGGCCGCAGCAGACCGGCAAGCAGCCCGGCGACCTGCTCGTCACGGTGCAGGTGGCCGTGCCGCAGCGGGTCGACGCCGCGGCCCGCTCGGCGGTCGAGGCCTTCGCGGAGGCGACGGCGGGGGAGGACCCGCGCGCCGACCTGCTGGCGCGGGCCCGGGGCGAGGCCGCCGGAGCCGGCGATGTCCGCTGAGGAGCGGCCGCCCACCCTGCGGCTCGACGTCGGCTTCTCGGTCGACGAGACCACGCCGGTCTTCGTGATCTCCGTCGCGGCGCAGCTCGCGGGGATGCACCCGCAGACGCTGCGCCAGTACGACCGCCTGGGTCTCGTCACCCCCGGCCGGACCGCCGGCCGGGGGCGGCGGTACTCGGGGCGCGACGTCGCGCTCCTGCGCGAGGTGCAGCGGCTGAGCCAGGACGAGGGCGTGAACCTGGCCGGGATCAAGCGGATCCTCGAGCTGCAGGTCGAGAACGACCGGCTGCGCGACGAGGCCGACCGGCTGCGCGACGAGCTCGAGGAGCTGCGCGCCCGGTCGGCCGCGGCGCGGCGGGTGTTCGCGGCCGGGCGCGCGGGCGAGATCGTCGCCGTGGCGCCCGGTCGCCGCCCGGAGCGCGGCGCGCCGGGCGCCCTGGTGGTCTGGCGCCCGCCGGCGCACCGCTGAGGGCGCGGAACAGGCGTGCGACGGGGAACAGGCGTGCGACGCCTGCTGGTGGTCCTGGCTGTCCTGGTCGGGCTCCTGGTCGTGGCCGATCGCGCCGCCGCGTACCTCGCGTCGGGTGCCGTCGCGGACGCCGTCCGGCGCGACCAGCGGCTGAGTTCGACCCCGTCGGTCGACATCCAGGGGTTCCCCTTCCTCACGCAGGCCCTCGCCGGCGTCTACGACGAGGTGGACGTCCGCCTCGGCGACGTGCCCGTGCAGGGTGGCGTGCGGGTGACGGAGGCGGAGGTGCGCCTGCGGGGGGTGCACGTGCCGGCCGGGGACGCCGTCCGCGGGGCCGTCTCGCGCGTCCCCGTCGACGACGCCGACGCCCGCGTCACCGTCTCGTTCGCGGCCCTGACCGCGCAGCTCGAGCAGGCCGCCCGTGCCGCCGGTGTTCCCGGCCCCCTCCGGCTCTCTGTCGGTCCCGGGCCCGCGCCGGACGTGCTGACCGTGACGGGCATGCTCGCCGTCCAGGGCGAGGCCGTGCCGGTCCGGGTGCAGCTGCGGCTGGCCGCGACCCGGGGCGTGCTGACCGCCGCCGTCGCCCCCGCATCCCTGGCCGGCGTGCCGGCTCGCGCCCGCCCCCGGGTCGAGCGTCTGCTGGCCCGGCTGTCGGTGCGCCTACCGCCGCTGCCGTTCGGCTTCTCGTTCACCTCGGTCGTGGCCGGCGCAGACGGCGTCACCGTCGGCGCGGCCGGGCACGGGCTCGTTCTCGGCCCCTGAGCCGTAAGTTGAGCGGAACAGACTCAACTCGTGGCGTGTTGGCATCGATGAACCGACTCCCCGGAGGACACTCAGCTCATGGATCTCAAGCTCACCACCCGCACGCAGGAGGCCGTGGCCGCCGCCGTCCGGCGTGCGGCCACCGACGGTCACCCGCAGGTGGAGCCCGCGCACCTGCTCGCCGCGCTGCTCGAGCAGACGGACGGCGTCGCGCCGGCGCTGCTCGGCGCCGTCGGCGCCGACGTGACGGCGCTGCACACGGCCGCCGAGCGCAGCCTGGCGACGCTGCCGAAGGCCAGTGGCGCGTCGGTGAGCTCGCCCGGCCTCGGCCGGCACGCCTACCAGGCCCTCTCGGCCGCCGGTGAGGTCGCGCGCGAGCTGGGGGACGAGTACGTCTCGACCGAGCACCTGCTCATCGGTCTCGCCAGCGCGGGCGGCGACGGGCAGGCGGGCCCCGGCCTCGTCGGGGGCCTCCTCGCGTCCGTCGGTGCCACTCGCAAGGCGTTGCTCGCCGCGCTCCCCGGCGTCCGTGGCGGCGCCAGGGTCACCAGCCCCGACCCCGAGGGCACCTACAACGCCCTCGCGAAGTACGGCAACGACCTCACCGAGCAGGCCCGGGAGGGCCGGCTCGACCCGGTGATCGGCCGCGACGCCGAGATCCGCCGCGTCGTGCAGGTGCTGTCCCGCCGCACCAAGAACAACCCCGTGCTCATCGGCGAGCCCGGCGTGGGCAAGACCGCCGTGGTCGAGGGCCTGGCCCAGCGCATCGTCGCGGGCGACGTCCCCGAGAGCCTGCGTGGCAAGCGGCTGGTGGCGCTCGACCTGGGTGCGATGCTGGCCGGCGCGAAGTACCGCGGCGAGTTCGAGGAGCGGCTGAAGGCCGTCCTGGAGGAGATCAAGAGCTCCGACGGCGAGGTCGTCACGTTCATCGACGAGCTGCACACGGTCGTCGGTGCCGGCGCCACGGGCGAGTCCGCCATGGACGCAGGCAACATGCTCAAGCCGATGCTGGCCCGCGGCGAGCTGCGCCTGGTGGGCGCAACCACGCTCGACGAGTACCGCGAGCACATCGAGAAGGACGCCGCACTCGAGCGGCGCTTCCAGCAGGTCTACGTGGGGGAGCCCTCGGTGGAGGACACCGTGGGCATCCTGCGCGGGCTCAAGGAGCGTTACGAGGCGCACCACAAGGTCGCCATCGCCGACGCGGCGCTGGTGGCCGCGGCCAGCCTGTCGCATCGCTACATCACCGGCCGGCAGCTGCCCGACAAGGCCATCGACCTCGTCGACGAGGCCGCGTCGCGGCTGCGGATGGAGATCGACTCCTCCCCGGAGGAGATCGACACCCTGCGCCGCCAGGTCGACCGCCAGCAGATGGAGGAGATGGCGCTCGCCCGCGAGGACGACCCGGCCTCCCGGGCCCGCCTCGAGAAGCTGCGCGCCGACCTCGCCGACCGCAAGGAGCAGCTGGCCGCCCTCACCGCACGCTGGGAGCGCGAGAAGGCCGGCCTCAACCGGGTCGGCGAGCTGAAGGAGCGCGTCGACAGCCTGCGCGGCCAGGCCGAGCGGCTGCAGCGCGAGGGCGACCTCGCCGGCGCCTCCCGGATCCTCTACGGCGAGATCCCGGGCATCGAGAAGGAGCTCGCCACCGCCCAGGCGGCCGAGGCGAGCTCGCCAGAGGGGGGCCCGCGCCAGGGCACGATGGTCAAGGACGAGGTCGGGCCGGACGACGTCGCCGACGTCGTCGCCGCCTGGACCGGCATCCCGGCGGGCCGGCTGCTCGAGGGCGAGACCGAGAAGCTGCTCCGCATGGAGGAGGTGCTCGGCACCCGGCTGATCGGCCAGAAGGACGCGGTGCGCGCCGTCTCCGATGCCGTCCGCCGCGCGCGGGCCGGCATCAGCGACCCCGACCGGCCGACCGGCTCGTTCCTGTTCCTGGGCCCGACCGGCGTCGGCAAGACCGAGCTCGCGAAGGCGCTCGCCGACTTCCTCTTCGACGACGAGCGGGCGATGGTCCGCGTCGACATGAGCGAGTACTCCGAGAAGCACTCGGTGGCCCGGCTCGTCGGCGCTCCGCCCGGCTACGTCGGCTACGAGGAGGGCGGCCAGCTCACCGAGGCCGTGCGGCGCCGCCCCTACAGCGTCGTGCTCCTCGACGAGGTCGAGAAGGCCCACCCCGAGGTCTTCGACATCCTGCTGCAGGTGCTCGACGACGGCCGGCTCACCGACGGCCAGGGCCGCACGGTCGACTTCCGGAACGTGATCCTGGTGCTCACCAGCAACCTCGGCTCGCAGTTCCTGGTCGACCCGACGCTCTCGGATGAGTCCAAGCGCCAGGCCGTGATGGACGCCGTCCGCGTGGCGTTCAAGCCGGAGTTCCTCAACCGGCTCGACGACGTCGTGATCTTCGACGCGCTCGGGATGGAGGAGCTGTCCCGGATCGTCGAGCTGCAGGTCGCGGCCCTCGGCAGGCGGCTGGCCGAGCGCCGGCTCACGCTCGACGTCACGCCCGCCGCCCGCGAGTGGCTGGCGCTGGCCGGGTACGACCCGGCGTACGGCGCCCGGCCGCTGCGCCGCCTGGTGCAGCGCGAGATCGGCGACCGGCTCGCCCGGGCCCTGCTCGCCGGTGAGATCCGCGACGGCGACGAGGTCGTCGTCGACACCGACGGACGAGTGCCGGGCGCAGACGGCGTCGGCACCGGCCTCGTGGTCGGCCGCGCCCCCTCGCCCGTCGAGGTCTGAGCGCCCGGACCCAGGTGGAGCAAGGCACGGCGACGCCCCCGTCCCGGTCCGGGACGGGGGCGTCGCTGTTCCCCTCCTACAAGCGCGCGGGGCCAGCCGCGCGGTATTTCGGGCCGGGTGCGGTCAGGCCTCGGCCGGCGCCGCGTCCGGCCGGCCGGCCCGGGCGCCCAGCAGGGCCGGGGCCGCCACCAGCACGACGTCGAGCGCGAAGGTGGCGAGGGTGATGCCCAGGTGGGCCTGCCCCGGGTCCGGCAGGGTCGCCGCGAACCACGCCGCGTGGGCGCCGGCGAGCACCACGGCGGCGCCGTACCAGGCGCGCCGCGTGGCCACAGCCCCCAGCAGCGGCCGGTCCCGGAAGCCCCAGGCCGTGCAGAGGATGGCGGCGAAGGCCAGGCCGCGGACGCTCAGCGAGGCCAGCAGGGCCATGGTGGGCGTGCCCCCGGAACCCTTGACGGCGAGCGCGGCGGTGACCGCGGCCGCCGCCGCGCCGGTGCCGAGGACCCGGACGGCGACCAGCCGGAGCGACCGCAGCAGCGTCCCGGCGCCGAGCGTCGAGGTTCCCGACGCCCGGCGGCCACGCGGCTGGACGCGGCGTCCGTGCCGCGACCCGAGCAGGTCGTCGCGCTCCGCCCGGCGGTGTGCACGGGTGCGCGCGGGAGTGGGCGGGAGGGGCAGCGGAGCCAGCCGTGGCGCAGGCTCGAAGAGACTCACCGAGGAGTCGAGGCTGAGGGTGGACATCCGTCCTCCTTCGGGTCGGCACCGGTGATCTCGTACGATCACGATCGGATATGGACGGAGTGCCCGTGGTGCGGTCGCGACACTCTCAGGAGTTCGGACGATTGGTAGTGCCCACCGAACGCTGTGTAACGGCGGCGTCGCCGGCACGACGCTCCGCGTGGCGGCGGGCCTTGGCGCGGTTGCCGCACGCGGCCATCGAGCACCAGCGGCGCTTCCCCCGGCGGTCGGCGAAGAGCCACCCGCACCCCTCGCCCGGGCAGGCGGCCACGAACGCGGAGAGCGACGACGTGAGCAGGTCCTCGGCCGCCGCGGCGACGGCGTTCAGCGCCGTGGCGGCGGGGCCGAGAGCGGGGTCGGGGCGCCAGGCCGCGGGCCGCCCGTCGGCTACGGGCACCAGGACGGCGGCTGCTCGCGCCCGCGCGGCCTCGGCCGAGACGAGCGCCCAATCGGCGGGGGCGCCCCGGTGCAGGGCGCACGCGTAGAGCGCCTCGCGGAGCGCGAGGGCGCGCGCGAGGGCGTCCTCCTCGGCCACCTGCGAGCCGGCGCCCGAGCCGGAACCTGTCGACGGCACGAGCCCGGTGCTCCGCGCCCACACGACGAGCGCGCGCGGCCCGGTCAGGTACTCCTTCGGCGCCGGGTCTCCCCAGCCGGCACGGGTGTTGCAGAAGTCCAGCGCCACGTGGCCGCCGACGGCGTCGGGGACGGGCAGGCCGTCCACGAGCCGCCACGACACCGGGAGCCTCCTCGCGCGCCTCGGGCCCGTTCCTCGATCGGCATGGGCACTTGTAACCAGTGACTGCTACTTTACCGGTTAGACCACGCGTGCGAGAGCGGGACGGGAGGGACCGGGTGCGGCTGGGTGTGCTGGGCGCGCTGCTCGCGGCCCGCGCGCGCCGCGCGGGGGTGCGGCGCACCGCCGTCGCCGCCGCCCTGGGCCTCGCGACGGCGCTGGCGGTGGTCTCTGCGGCGGTCACAGCCGTGACGGCCGAGAGCACCCTGACCACCGCCGTCCAGGCCCTGCCGCCCGGCCAGCGCAGCGTCGTCGTCAGCACCTACGGCCTGCCGTCGCCCGAGCGCCTCACCACACTCGACGCGCTGGTCAGGGGCAAGCTGCCCACGCTCGGGGCCGGCCCGGTGCGTCGCCAGCTGGTGTTCCGCGAGATCGGCGACACCCACCACGACGCCGTGGTGCTCAGTGCGGCCGACGACCTGGCCGGCGCCGTGCGGGTGGTGTCGGGCCGGCTGCCCGCGTCGTGCACGCCCACCCGGTGCGAGGTCGCGCTGCTGCTGCCCGACCGGTCGGCCCCGGGTGCCGCGGCCCCGCAACCCCCCACCCTCGACCCTGCACTGGGCATCGTCGTCGTCGGTTCCGTGCGCCGCGCGGACCCGCTGCTGCTGTCGGGCACCTTCACACCCAGCCCCGGGGCGCCGCTGCTCATCGGGAACGGGGTGCGCGAGGTGGGGGCCCTGGCGGCGCTGACCTCGTTCTCGCGCACCGTCGGGTGGGTGACGCCGCTCGACCTGGCCCGCGTGAAGGCGCTCGGGGTGCCGGCCTGGACGGCGGAGTCGACCCGGATCGCCGATGAGTTCTCCCGCGCCGCCTTCGACGAGCTCACGCTGACCGCGCCGACCGACGTGCTGCGCGCGCAGGAGGAGCGGGCCGTCACGAGCACCCAGCGGTTCGGGTTGCTCGCCGCCACCGGGTCGGTGCTCCTGCTGGCCGCCGCCGTCGTCGGCGGGGCGGCTCTGCGCCGCGACCACGAGGCCTTCACCGGGGCCCTGCGCCGCCGCGGCGCCGCGCCGCGGCTGCTGCGCGCGCTCCTCGCCGGCGAGGTGGCGGGCGCCGCCATCGGCGGCCTCGTCGTGGGCGCTCTGGCGGGTGCCGCGGCCGCCGCCGTGGTCGCGGCCCGAGGCGGCCTGCCGGTGGCTGCCACGACGGGCGCGGCGGTCCTCGCCGCGCTGCCGACCGCCGCCTGGCTCACCGTGCTGGCGGCCTGCCTGCTGGGGCTCACCGTTGCCGTGCCCGCGGCCCGCGACGGGGCCGCGGCGCGCGCCGTCTGGCACGTCGTCGAGGCCGCCGCGCTGGTGTGCGTCGCCGTGGCGGCCGTGCTCGTGGCGCGGGGCGGGGTGAACCTGGCCGGCACCGACGACACCGGTGCGGCGGCCGGCGGGAACGGCGACCCGCTGCTGCTCGCGCTGCCCGTGCTCGTGCTGGCCGCGGCCGCCCTCGCCCTCGCCCGCCTGTGGCTGCCGCTGGTCCGCGCGGCGCAGCGGCTGGTCCCCCGGGGCGCGGTGGGGGCCCGGCTCGGGCTGTCGGCGGTGACGGGCCGCCCGCTGCGGCCCGCCGCCACGGCCGCGCTGCTCACGGCCGCCGTCGCCACCAGCGTTTTCGCCGGGGCGTACCGGGCGACCCTCGACCGTGGCGCCACCGACCAGGCGGCGTTCGCCGTGCCGCTCGACGCCCGGGTGCAGACGGGCGCCACCCTCGTCCGGCCGTACGACGCGGCGCCGCCGTCCGCGCTGGCCGCGGAGCTGCCCGGCGTCACCGTCCGGCCGGTGCTCCGCGTGACCGCCTCGCGCCGGGTGGCGAGCGACCAGGGCGCCGCCGTCCAGCTCGTGGGGCTCGACCCGGCGGCGCTGCCCGAGATGGCGGCGTGGGGCGACACGGTGGGCGGCCCCGACCCCGGCACCGTGGCCCACGGCCTCGCCGTGGGACCCCTGCCGCAGGGCGTCGCGCTTCCGCCGGGCCGGCAGTTGCGCATCGCCACGCCCGGCCAGCACGTGACGGTGGCGGTGACCGCCACCGTGCGCGCCGCCGACGGGCGGGAGCAGAACGTCGAGACCCGGGTCGTTCCGGCGGCCGGCGGGGCCCCGGCGGCGCTGGTGGCCGACCTCGGGGCGCTCGACCGCCTGCCCGGCGCCGCCGCCACCGGCCGCCGCCTCGTCGCCCTCGCCGTCCGGCTGCCCACCGACGACGAGACCCGCCGCGTGCACGGCATCGGCGAGGGGCCGCTCGACCGGGCGCTGCCCACCGGACGCCTGGCGCTCGGGGCGGTCGCGGTCGACGGCACGACCGTCCCCGCGCCGTGGACGGGCTGGAGCGGGCCGGGGCTCACCGCGGCAGCCGGCGGGTCCGGCGCGACCGTCGACTACCGGCTCACCCAGGGCGCGGCCGTCTACACCGCCCGCGCGGGCGGCCCGGGTGACGCTGCCGCCCCCGTGCCGGTCGCCGTCGATCCCGCCACGGCGGCGTCGGCGCGCGACGGCCTGCTCGACCTGGAGCTGTCCGGTGTGCCGGTCACCGCCCGCGTGGTCGCCGTCCTGCCCCGGTTCCCGACCGTCCCCGGATCCTTCGCCGTGCTCGACCTCGGCGCCCTCGCCCGGATCGTCGACGTCTCCACGCCGGGCGTCGCCGAGCCGGGGGAGCTGTGGATGTCCGGTTCGGGTCTGGGCCGGCTCGCCGACCCGCCCTTCGACCAGCTCGGCGTGCAGCTCCGCGCGCCGCTGGAGGCGTCGCTGCGGGCGGATCCCGTCGCGCGCGGGGCCGCCGAGCTGCTCGCCTGGGCCGCCGCCGCCACCCTGCTGGCCGGCGCGGCAGCGCTCGTGCTGCTGGTCGCCGCGGAGCGCCACGACGACGCCGCCGCCGAGTACGCCTGGGAGGCCGACGGGGTGCCGCCGGCGACCCTGCGCGCGGCCCTGTGGTGGCGCGCCGTCGCGGTCGCGGTGCCCGCCGTGCCGGCAGGAGTCCTCGGCGGTGCCGCGCTGGCCGTGCTCACGGCCCGGCTCGTCGAGGTGACCGCCACCGCCGGCGCGGCCGAGCCACCCCTGGTCGCGGGTGCGGGCCTGGGGCCGGGCACCCTGCTGGCCCTGCTCGTGCTGGGCGCCGCCCTGGCCGCCGCCGCCGCCCTCGCCGCCGCGTCGCTGCGCGAACCGCTGCCCCGCCGTCGTGCGGGGGTGCTGGCGATGATCCCCGCCCGCCCCGTCACCGGCGCCGAGCCGGTGGTGGACGTCCGGGACGCGTTCTGCCTGCACGCCCTGCCCGACGCCGCCGTCGTCGCGCTGCGCGGCATCACGCTCTCGATCGGCGCCGGGGAGCGCGTCGTCGTCCACGGCCCCAACGGCTCGGGCAAGACCACCCTGCTGCGCCTGCTCGCCGGCGAGCAGGCACTCGCCGCCGGCCGGGCGGTGGTCGCCGGCCGCGAGGTCGGGGTCGGCGCGGGTCGCGATGCCGCGGCGGCCGCGGCGTGGCGGGTCCGCCGGCTCGGGTGGGTCGACCAGCACCCCGGGCGCAGCCTGCGCCCCGAGCTCGACGTGCTCGAGAACGTCGCCCTGCAGCTGCGGCTCGGTGGCACGGGGGTGCGGGAGGCCCGCGCTGCGGGCCGGGAGGCCCTGGATGCCGTCGGCGTCGGGCACCTCGCGGCACGCGACGTCGTCGAGCTCTCGGGCGGCGAGGCCCAGCGGGTCGCCGTGGCCGCGGCGCTCGCCCACCGGCCCGTGCTCGTGCTCGCCGACGAGCCGAGCGGCGAGCTCGACACCGTCCACGCGGACCTCGTCTACGACGCGCTGTCGGCCGCCGTACGCGGCGCCGGCGCCGCACTCGTGCTCGTCAGCCACGACCGGCGGGCCGGCCGGATCGCCGACCGGGTGGTCCGGATCCGCGACGGGCGGCTCAGCGAGACCTGGCGGCCGGGCGAGGAGGAGCTGCTGGTCGTCGACGACCGGGGCTGGCTGCGGCTGCCCGAGGCGCTGCGCCCCGACACGGACGCCGTCCGCGCGGTGCGGGCCGGCGACGCGGTGACCCTGACCCCGGGCGCCACCGGGCCGACCCCGGCTACGGCGGCGGGCGCCGGCCCGGCCTCCGTCGCCCGCCCCGCGGCACCAGTGGCCGAGCCGGTCGCCTCGCTCAAGGCCGTGACCAAGGCGTACGGCGAGCGGGTCGTCCTCGCCGGGCTCGACCTCGACGTGCCCGGCGCCGCGCTGACCGTCGTCCGCGGGCGATCGGGGGCCGGCAAGAGCACGCTGCTCCGGGTGCTCGTCGGTCTCGAGCGGCCGGACGCCGGCCGCGTCGAGCTGGCCGGCCTCGACCTGACCGGGCTCGACCGGGCGGCGCTGGCCCGGGTACGCCGGGAGCACGCGGCCGTGGTGGGGCAGTCGGTGCACCTGGCGGAGACGTCCGACGCCCTGACGAACCTCGAGGTGGCGCGCGCCGTCCGCGGCCTGCCGGCCGATCCCGGGGGCGACCTGCGCCGGCTCGAGGCGCTCGACCTCGCCGCGCTGCGGCACCGGCCCGTGCGCATGCTCTCCGGCGGGGAGCGCCAGCGGGTGGCGGTGGCACGGGCGCTCGGCGTGGGGGCGCGGCTGGTCGTGCTCGACGAGCCGTCGTCCCAGCTCGACGAGGCCTCCACCGAGCGGCTGACGGGGGTCCTGGTGGCGGCGACCCGGGAGGGCGCAGGCGTGCTGGTCGCCTCCCACGACCCGGTGCTCGTCGACGCGGCCGACCACGTGGTCGACCTCGAACCCGCCCCGGCGTGAAGCCGGACCGCGAGGCTCAGGAGCCCGCGAGCTCGACGATCACGGGCGCGTGGTCGCTGGCACCCTTGCCCTTGCGCTCCTGGCGGTCGATCCGCGCGCCGGTGACGCGGTTCGCGAGCGCCGGCGAGGCCAGCACGAAGTCGATCCGCATCCCCTCCCGGCGGGGGAACCGCAGCTGGGTGTAGTCCCAGTAGGTGAACTCGCCGGGCGTGTAGGGCCGGACGACGTCGGCGAAGCCGGCCTCGACGACCGCCTGGAAGGCGGCCCGCTCCGGCGGCGAGACGTGCGTGCTCGTGGCGAAGACGGCCATGTCCCAGACGTCCTCGTCGCGGGGGGCGATGTTCCAGTCGCCGCACAGGGCGACCTGCGCCGCGGGATCGGCGGCGAGCCACCCCGAGCCGGCGACCCGCAGCGCGTCCAGCCAGCGCAGCTTGTACTGCAGATGCGGGTCGGCCAGGCTGCGCCCGTTCGGCACGTACAGGCTCCACACCCGCACGCCGCCGCAGGTCGCGCCCAGCGCCCGGGTCTCGGCGACCGGCGGGTCGCCCCAGGCGGGCATCCCCCGGAAGCCCTCCTCGACCTCCGCCAGCCCGACCCGGGAGGCGATGGCGACGCCGTTCCACTGCGACGTGCCGAGGTGGGCGACCTCGTAGCCCAGGGCCTTGAGCGCGTCGAAGGGGAACTGGTCGTCGCGCGCCTTGGTCTCCTGCAGGGCCACGCACGTCTGACGTCGTTGCGCTCCAGCCACGCGACGAGGCGCTCGGTGCGCGCACGGATCGAGTTCACGTTCCAGGTGGCCAGCCGCACGACGGCCGAGGCTACCCCGGCGCGGTCGCCGCCGCCTCGCCGCCGCCGCCTCGCCGCCGCCGCCTCGTCGGTGCCGCCTCGCCGGTGATGATCGGGGGACGCGTCCGCCTCTCACCCGAAAGGAGCGGTCACGGGGCTCTCGCAGGGCGTGGAAGCGACCGCATCGGGAGAGAAGAAAGATCGCCGGGTCGTGACTCCGAGCGCCTTGTCGGGGGTGCACGATCAGCTGCCCGTGGCCCGCCCGCCGTCCTGCCCCGCGAGGTCGGCGTCCGGATCGCCCTCCGGATCGGGCACGGGATCGGGCACGGGATCGGGCGCCGGCACGCGCTCGAGGCGCAGCGCCTCGACCCGCCGGCCGCGCATGCGCGCCACGACGAGCCGCACCGGGCCGAACCGCGGGTCGTCGAGCGCCGCGGCGTCCCCCTCCTCGGGGATCCGGCCGAGCTCCCGCACGACCCACCCCGCGGCCGTGTCGTAGGGCCCGGGGGGCAGCGTGACGCCGGTCTCGTGGGCGAACTCGTCGAGGCGCAGCTGGGCCTCGACGGGGGCGTCGGGGAGCTCGGGCGGCCCCGCGCCGGCGCCGTCCCGCTCGCCGTCCCCGGTGTCCAGGGACACGTCGAACTCGTCGGTGATGTCCCCGACCAGCTCCTCGATCAGGTCCTCGAGGGTGACGATCCCCGCGCTGCCGCCGTACTCGTCGACGACGACGGCCAGGTGCGCGTGGGCGCGGCGCATCTCCGCGAGCGCCGGCAGCGCCCGCCGGCTGTCGGGCAGGCGGAGCACCGGCCGGGCCAGGGTGCCGACCTTGACCCGTGGGTCCGGGGCCGTGAGCAGGTCGCGCAGGTGCACGAACCCGACGGCGTCGTCCAGGCCGCCGTCGACGACCGGGTAGCGGGAGTACGGCCGCCCGCTCGTGGCGTGCACCGCCTCCGGCACGGTCAGGTCGACCTGCAGGGCGCTCACGTCCAGCCGGGGGATCATGATCTCGCGGATGGGGCGGTCGCCGGCGTCGAGGACTTCGGCGATCAGCCGTCGCTCGTCGAGCGTGAGCTCCTCGTTCTGGGCGACGAGGTCGCGCAGCTCCTCCTCGGTGACCACCTCACGGCCCCGGTCGGGGTCGCCCCCGGCGAGCCGGACGACCAGGTCGCCGCTGCGGCCGAGCAGCCAGATCAGCGGCCGCGCGAGCCGCGCGAGGTACTCCACCGGGACGGCGGCGAGCCGCGCGACACTCTCCGCCCGCTGCAGCGCGATCCGCTTCGGGGCGAGCTCCCCCAGCACGAGCGACACGTACGCCACCACCACCGTGACCCCGACGAGCGCGAGCGTTCCCGCGGCCGACGCCGGCACGCCGAGCCGGGTCAGGCCCGCCGACACCGGCTCGGCCAGGGTCACGGCGCCGACGGCCGAGGAGAAGAAGCCCGCGAGCGTGACGCCGATCTGCACGGCCGACAGGAAGCGGTTGGGGTCCTGGACGAGCTGGGCCACCTGCCGGCCGCGCCGGCCCTGTTGCGCCAGCCGCGACACCTGCCCGGGGCGCAGCGAGACCAGCGCCATCTCGGCCGCCGCGAAGAGCCCGCCGAGCATGATGAACGCCAGCACGAGGGCGACGTCGGCCCACACAACGAACCTCCGGCCGGCTGGTCGAGTGCGCCGTCGGTCGGGAGCCGGCGCACGGGTTTGCCCCTGATGATGGCACCGCGGTACGCATGCGCATGCCATCCGACATGCCATCCGACATGCCAGCCGACATGCCATCCGACAGGCCACCCACCGCCCTCGTCACCGGCGCCACGGCCGGCATCGGCAACGCGTTCGCACGCGCCCTCGCCGCCCGCGGCACCGGTCTGGTGCTCGTGGCGCGCGACGCCGTCCACCTCGGCGCGGTCGCGGATCAGCTGCGGCGCGACCACGGGGTGGAGGTCGAGGTGATCGCCGCCGACCTGAGCGTGCGCGCCGAGCTCGACCGGGTCGCCGAGCGGCTGCGCGACCCCGCGCGCCCGGTCGACCTGCTGGTCAACAACGCGGGGTTCCCCACCAGGCAGCGGTTCGCCGGCGGCGACCTGGCGGCCGAGGAGCGGATGCTCGACGTCCTCGTGCGGGCGGTGCTCGTGCTCAGCTCGGCCGCTCTGCCTGGCATGGTCGAGCGCCGGCGCGGGGCGCTGGTCACGGTCTCGTCGGTCGCCGGGTTCCTCCCGTCGGGCACCTACTCGGCGGCGAAGGCCTGGGCGACGACGTTCACCCTGTCGCTCGCTGCCGAGCTGACCGGCACCGGGGTCACGGCCACCGCGCTCTGCCCCGGGTACGTGCGCACGGAGTTCCACGGCCGCGCGGGCATCCGGGTGGGCGGCCTGCCGGGCCTCGCCTGGCTGGACGCAGACGAGCTCGTGGCGGCCTGCCTGGCCGACGTCGCCCGCGGCCGGTCCCTGAGCGTGCCGTCACTGCGGTACCGGCTGGCCGTCGTGGCGGCGCGGCACCTCCCGCTGGCGACCGTGCAGTGGTTCTCCCGCGGCCGCATGCGCCGCCGCAACCGCTGACCACCCACTGACGATCGCCCCCGGGCCCCGCCCGCACCCGCCGGGTTGCTCCGTCCGGGGGTGCGCTGCTCCCGCCGGGTGGCACCGACCCTCGGGTCTCGCCGTCAATGACTCTTCGCAGTCAACTGGTAACTGAAGGTTGACCCGCTGCGAGGAGAGTGCATGTTCAGGCAACGCCGAACCGCCATGGTCGCGGTCCTGGCCGTGACGCTCGCCGTGCTCGGGACGGCGGGCGCCGCCTCCGCCGCCCCGGCCGGGCCGCCCGGTTACGGCGCTGGATCGCCCTCCGCCGGGGGCCGGTACGTTGTCCGGCTCGAGGCCGGGCGCCCCGGGGCGGCGGAGGCCCTCGTGCGCGCCGTCGCCGCCGGCGGGGGCCGCGTGATCGCCCGGCAGCCGGCCCTCTCGACAGCCGTGGCCGAGCTGCCCGCGGGCGCCGCGCGCGCGATCGCGCGGGTGCCGGGCGTGCTCGCCGTCGTACCCGACCAGGAGCTCCGGACGGCGTCCCTGGGGTTCTCGCCGTCGTCGCAGCCCGGGTCGATGACGAACGTCACCCGCGTGACCGGCGCGCAGTCGCTGTGGAAGGCCGGCTGGACGGGCGCCGGGGTCGACGTCGCGCTGGTGGACTCCGGCGTGGCGCCCGTCCCGGCGCTCGCGAACGCCACCAAGGTGGTCGTCGGGCCCGACCTCTCCTTCGAGTCGCAGGACCCGCTCCACCAGTTCGTCGACACCTACGGCCACGGCACGCACATGGCCGGGATCATCGCCGGCCGCGAGACGGCGAGGGCGAGCGGGGCGCAGTACGCGGCCGACACCACGAACTACTACGGGATGGCCCCCGACGCCCGGCTGGTCGAGCTCAAGGTCGCCGACCACGACGGCGCCGTCGACGTCTCGCAGCTGATCGCCGCCATCGACTGGGTGGTGCAGAACAAGGGCTCGAACGGCCTGAACATCCGGGTGCTCAACCTGTCGTTCGGCACGATGAGCCCGCAGACCGAGCAGATCGACCCGCTCTCCTGGGCGGCGGAGGTCGCCTGGCGGGCCGGCATCGTCGTCGTCGCCTCGGCCGGCAACGAGGGCGCGACCACCCCCGGCATCGCGAACCCGGCGTACAACCCCTTCGTCCTGGCCGTCGGGGCCGCGGACACCCGGGGCACCGACACCACGACGGACGACGCCGTCGCCGACTTCTCGGCCAGGCAGGGCGGCAACTGGGGCAGCCGCGGCATCGACCTGGTCGCGCCCGGCGTCGGGATCGTCGCCCCCGGGGTGCCGGGGTCGAGCATCATGACCAGCTACCCCGGCGCGGTCGTGGGCAACGGGTTCCTCCGGGGCAGCGGCACGTCGCAGGCGGCGGCCGTGGTCAGCGGCGGCGTCGCGCTGCTGCTGCAGCAGCGGCCCAACCTCGCACCCGACGACGTCAAGCAGGCGCTCAGGGCCACCGCTGCGGTGCTGCCCGGGCAACCGGTCGCGGCGCAGGGCTCGGGCGAGCTCAACCTGAGAGCGGCCTCGTCGTTCACCCCGTCGAACTCCATGCAGACCTGGCAGCCCGGCAACGGCAGCGGCAGCCTCGAGTCCGCCCGGAACGGCTACGACCTCACCATGGACGGCGCCACGCTCAGCGGCGAGCTCGACATCTTCGGGCACCAGTGGAACGGCACGGCGCTGGCGGGGGCCGCGTCCACCCGGACCGCCTGGTCGGTCGACGGCGTGTTCAACGGCACCCAGTGGAACGCCGGCGCCTTCGCCCCGGACACCACGTCGCTGGCCGGCAAGACGTGGAGCGGCAAGACCTGGTCGGGCAAGACCTGGAGCGGCAAGACCTGGTCGGGCAAGACGTGGAGCGGCAAGACCTGGAGCTCGGCCGCCTGGAACGGGACGGGCTGGTCGAGCGCCGCGTGGCCCTCGACGGCCGACAACGGCGCCTGGGCCGGCAGGCGCTGGAGCGCGAGCACCTGGGGCTGACGGGGGCTGACGGGGGCTGACGGGGGCTGACGGGGGCTGCGGCTCAACCGGCGCCCCCGATCCGACGAGAACGAGGAGCATGGCGTGGGCGCGGCGGACGGGGTGCACCCGGTGAGGCGGTTCGGGCCGGCCCCGGGTGTCCGCGTCGCCCTGTTCGCGGTCGCCCTCGCGGGCACCGCCGCGCTGCTCGCGGGCCGCCTGGTCACGGTCGGCGCGCCGGGCGCCCGCGCCGACGTCCCTTGGTGGATCTTCGCGGGACTGTTCGCCGTGACCGAGGCCTGCGTCGTGCAGCTCCGGCTGCGCCGGGAGGCGTTCTCGCTCTCCCTGTCGGAGGCGCCGCTCGTCATCGGGCTCTTCCTCGCGACCCCGGGCGCGCTGCTGGCGGGCCGTGTCGTGGGCAGCGCCCTGGTCTTCGTCGTGTACCGGCGGCAGAGCGCGCTCAAGGCCGGGTTCAACACCGCGCTCGTCGCGGCGGGGACGGCGGTGGCCGCGTCCACCTTCGCTGCGCTGCTGCCGTACGGCGTGCGGGACGGCCCGGTGGCGGGGGTGGCGGCGCTGGCCGCGACCACCACGGCCGGCCTCGTCGACTCGGGCGCGCTGCTGCTCGTGGTGGCCTGGTACGGGTCACCGGTGTCGCTCCGCGGCGTACTCGGCGAGATCGCGTCGTCGGTGGGGGTCTCGGCCGTCCTGGGCCTCGCCGGGCTCGTGGCCGTGGCAGCGCTCGGATCGGGGGAGGCCAGCTGGCCGCTCGCGATCGCGAGCGCCCTCGTGCTGGTGGGCTACCGGGCCTACGCCGCGCTCGCGGACCGGCACACCAGCCTGGAGCGGCTGTACCGGCTCTCCGACGCCCTGGCGGCGGCACCGGCATGGCAGGACGTCGTCGCGTCGGTGCTGGCGCAGGCCAGCGACCTGCTGCGTGCCGGGTACGTGGAGCTCCTCCTGACCGGCCACGGGCCCGGCAGGGCGCCGCTCGGGCCGCAGCGCTGGTCGCTGCGGGCGGGCGGTGAGGTCGAGGGTCCGGTGGACGCCTCGGATCTGGCCGGCATAGGCCTGGCGCTGCCGCCGCCCGCCCCGGCCCTCCTGCGCCGGGACGCCGCCGGTGCACGGGCCGTCCTCGAGGCGCGGGGCCTCGCCGAGGCTCTCGTCGTGCCGCTGCGCGTCGACGACCGCGCGGTCGGTCACCTGCTGGTGGGCGACCGCACCGGTGCGGCCCGCTTCGTGCGGAACGACGCGCGGCTGCTCGAGACCGTCGCCAACCACGGCGCCGTCGCGCTGCGCAACGGCCGGCTGATCCAG
The DNA here is from genome assembly GCA_963792195.1 of uncultured Actinomycetota bacterium. Classification (GTDB taxonomy): domain Bacteria; phylum Actinomycetota; class Actinomycetes; order Actinomycetales; family Kineosporiaceae; genus DATKNA01. Next base: position 139,209 of record CAWBVK010000001.1, read on the forward strand.
CGGCTGGGGTTCGAGGCCCGCCACGACGAGCTGACCGGACTGCCCAACCGGCTGAGCTTCCGGGAGCTGCTCGACGGGGCCGGCGTCGCCGCCGGTGCCGGCGCGGCGCCGTGCTCGGTCATGGTGCTCGACTTCGACGGCTTCAAGGCCGTCAACGACACGCTGGGGCACGCGGCCGGCGACGAGCTGCTGCGCGTCCTGGCGCGCCGGCTGGAGGTGGCCGCCGGTCCCGACGCGCTCGTCGCCCGCCTGGGCGGCGACGAGTTCGCCGTGCTGTCGACCCGGTGCACCGGCCCCGGCGGCGCGCGCGAGCTCGCCGTCCGGCTGCTCGAGGTGTTCGAGGAGCCCGTCGCCGTCGCCGCCGCCCGGCTGCGCCTCGGCGGGTCGCTCGGCATCGCGCTCGGGCCCGAGCACGGCGGGACCGGCGCCGACCTGCTGCGTAACGCCGACATCGCGATGTACGCGGCGAAGACCGCGGGCGGTGGGGCGCGCCTGTTCGCCCCCGACCTCGCGGCCACGACCGCCGAGGCGCTCACGATGGCGTCCGACCTGCGCGACGCGATCGCGGCCGACGCCGTCGACGTCGCCGTCCAGCCGATCGTCGACCTGCGCACCGGGGCGCTGCACTCGGTCGAGGTGCTGACCCGCTGGCGGCACCCCGAGCTCGGCGACGTCGACCCCGCCCTGCTGTTCGAGGCGGCCGACCGCTCCGGCCAGGTGCTCGCCCTCTCCGCCTGCATCCTGGAGCGGGCGCTCGCCCTCGCGCGGGGCTGGGCCGACGCCGGCACGCCGACCCGGGTCGCGGTCAACATCGCTCCCCGCTGGCTGGCGGACGCCGGGCTGCCCGAGCACGTCGCGGCGGCCCTCGAACGGCACGGCGTGCCGGCGGAACGGCTCTCGCTGGAGCTGCGGGAGGCGAGCGTCATCGCCGATCCCCGCCGTGCCCTCGAGACTCTCGGCCGGCTGCGCGCGGCCGGCGTCCACCTGGCCCTGGACGACTTCGGCACCGGGTACTCCTCGCTCACCTACCTCACCCGGCTCCCGGTGGGCCAGCTGAAGATCGACGCCTCGTTCGTGGCCCGGCTGGGCCACAGCGCCAGGGACCGGACGATCGTCCGTACGATCGTCGACCTCGGGCACACCCTCGGGCTCGACGTCGTCGCGGAGGGCGTGGCCGACGAGGCGGCCCGCGCGGTGCTCGTGGGCATGGGCTGCGCGCTCGGGCAGGGGCACCTCTTCGCCGAGCCGATGCCGCCGCACCGGCTGTACCCGGTGCCCCTAGTGTCGCGGGCGTGGACACACCGCTGAGCGCCGGCCGACAGGAACGGGACGAGCTCGCACGGCTCGTCCGGGAGCTCGCCGTCGTGCACGGCCGGGTGACGCTGGCGAGCGGGCGCGAGGCGGACTACTACGTCGACCTGCGCCGGGTGACCCTGCACGGCGTCGCCGCGCCGCTGGCGGGACGCGTGCTGCTCGACCTCGTGGCGGACTGGGACGTCGACGCGGTGGGCGGCCTCACCATGGGTGCCGACCCCGTGGCCACCGCCATGCTGCACGCCGCGGCCGCCCGCGGCCGCCGTCTCGACGCCTTCGTGGTCCGCAAGGAGGGCAAGGCGCACGGCCTGCAGCGCCGGATCGAGGGCCCGGACGTCGCCGGCCGTCGGGTGCTCGCCGTGGAGGACACCTCCACCACCGGCGGCTCGGTGCTGACCGCCGTCGAGGCGCTCCGCGCGGCGGACGCCGAGGTCGTGGGCGTCGCGGTGCTCGTCGACCGCGACACCGGCGCCCGTGAGGCGGTGGCCGCCACCGGGCTGGAGTACCGGGCCGTCTACGGCCTCGCCGACCTCGGCCTCTAGGCCCGGCGGGCCGTCCGGCGGCGGGAGAGGTACCCGACCAGCGGCGCGATCAGCGATCCGGCGATCGCGGCTGCCGCGACCGCGTAGGCGACGGTGCGCAGCCAGGGCAGGTCGTGGGCGGCGTAGCCCACGGTGACGAGACCGGCGCCCCAGAGCGCCGCGCCCACCAGCGTGGCGGCGACGAAGCGGGGCCGGGCCATGCCGGCGACCCCTGCCAGCACCGGGGTGAACGTGCGGGCCCATGGCACGAACCGGGCGACGACGACGGCCGACCAGCCGTAGCGCTCGTAGAACTGCTCGGCGCGCTGCACGTGGCGGGCGGCGCGGCCGGCCCGGCGCAGCACCCAGGGCCGGCCGAACCGGTGCCCCGTCCAGTAGCCGACGAGGTTGCCGGCCGTCGCGGCCGCGAACGCACCGGCGGCGAGCACCACGACGGACAGGTCCGTGCCGGGCTCGGCCGCGAGCAGCCCGGCGGCGAAGAGGATCGAGTCGCCGGGCAGCAGGAAGCCCACGAGCAGCCCCGACTCGACGAACAGCAGCCCGAACAGGACCGCGTAGACCGCCCCCGCCGGAAGGCCCGCCAGGTCGCCGGCGGAGGGCAGGCCCACAGCGGGAAGGATCAGGGCTGCCGGTCGGCGTGCCGTCCGGCGCTCCCCGACGGGACCTGGTCAGCAGGGTCGGACGGCTCAGAAGAAGGGTCGGAAGAAGGGTCGGAAGACGGGTCGGAAGACGGGTCGGAAGACGGGTCGGAAGGGCCGGACGCCGGCTGCACGGGCGCGACCTGCGCGGCCCGGCGGCGGCGGCGCCGGCGCAGCGCGTCGAGCAGGATGGGCGCGACCGACAGCAGGACGACGCCCACGAGCGCCACCTCGACGATCGCGAAGATCGTCGAGACGTGGTCGCGGACGAAGGCCACCGAGCCGAGGTAGTACCCGAGCAGCGTCACCCCGCCGGCCCACACGACCGCGCCGATCCCGCTGTACGTCAGGTACCGCGCGCGCTTCATGCGGGCGACGCCCGCGACGACGGTGATGAACGTCCGCACGATCGGGATGAACCGCGCCAGCACGATCGCGACCGGGCCGTGCCGGTCGAAGAAGGCCTCGGCCCGCTCGACGTTCTCGTGCTTGAACAGGGCGGAGTCCTCGCGCCGGAAGATCGCGGGGCCGGCCGCCCGGCCGATCTCGTAGCCGACGACGTTCCCGACGAAGGCCGCCGCCGCCAGCAGCACGACCGCGGCCCAGATCGGGATGCCGAGGACGCCGGTGCCGGCGAAGCAGGCCGACGGTGAACAGCAGGGTGTCACCGGGGAGGAAGAAGCCGAGCAGCAGCCCGGTCTCCGCGAAGATGATGGCGGCGGCCACCCAGGGGGCCAGGGTGCCGAGGGTGCCGAGGTTCTGCGGGTCGAGCCAGGACGGCCCGAGGGCCTGCAGGGACGAGGTCACGGGTCCAGGGTACGGGCGGCTGCCTACCGTGGTCGGGTGAGTGAGCCCGACCCGCACGTGATCGGCGTCGGCCCGTGGCCGGGCGCGTGGCCCGCCGACCCCCGGTACGACCCGGACCTGCTGCGGGACGGCGACCGCCGCAACGTCGCCGACCGCTACCGGTACTGGTCGGTGGACGCCGTCCGCGCCGACCTGACCGGCCGCCGGCACGGCTTCCACGTGGCGGTCGAGAACTGGGGGCACGACTTCAACATCGGGTCGGTGGTCCGCACCGCGAACGCCTTCAACGCCGCGGCGGTGCACGTGGTGGGGCGGCGGCGCTGGAACCGCCGCGGAGCGATGGTGACCGACCGCTACCTCGAGGTCGTCCACCACCCGGACGTCGCCGACCTGGCCGCGTGGGCACGGGCCGACCCACGCGACGACGAGCACGAGCCGGAGGGCCGGCTGCCGCTCATCGGCCTCGAGAACGTCCCGGGCGCCCTGCCGCTCGAGACGTACCCGCTGCCCCGGCGGTGCGTGCTCGTCCTCGGTCAGGAGGGCCCCGGGCTGTCCGCCGAGGCGGTCGAGGCGTGCGACGTGCTGCTCGCGATCGCCCAGTTCGGATCCACCCGCTCGCTGAACGCGGGGGCCGCCGCGGCGATCGCCATGCACGCCTGGATCAGGACCCATGCGGGGCCGCCGCCCACCTGACGGCACGGCGCGTGGCCGTGGCACTGTTCCGCCATGGCTGCGAGCGCGCGGGAGCGGGTCGTCGTGATCGGGGCGGACGCGGCCGGGATGAGCGCGGCGCACCAGGCGTTGCGCACGGCACACTCCCGCGGTCGCACGCTCGAGGTGGTCGCGCTCGAGGGGTCGACGCACACCTCCTACTCCGCCTGCGGCATCCCGTACTGGATCGCCGGGGACGTCCCCGAGCCCGACCGGCTCGTCGCCCGCACCGCCGCCCAGCACGGGGCCCTCGGCGTCGACCTGCGGATGGAGACCACCGCCGTCGCCGTCGACCTCGACGCGCGCACGGTGACGGCGCGGTCCGGGGACGGCGGGCAGCAGCAGCTCGGCTTCGACCAGCTGGTCCTCGCCACGGGTGCGCACCCGCGGGTGCCGCCATGGGCGCTGGGGCCGGACGGCGCCTGGGTGCCGGGGGTGCGGGCCCTGAAGACCCTGGACGACGGTGCCGCGTGGGTGGAGGCCCTGACCGGTGGGCCGACCGGTGGGCCGACCGTTGCGGGCCACTCGGGGCGGCGTCCGGAGCGGGCCGTCGTCGTGGGCGGCGGCTACATCGGCATCGAGACGGCCGAGGCGTTCGTGCGCCGCGGCCTGGAGACCACGCTCGTCACCCGCAACGAGGTGATGAGCACGCTCGACCCCGACATGGGTGCGCGGGTGCGGGCGGCGATGACCGCGGGCGGCGTCAACGTGGTGTGCAGCGAGGAGGTCGACGGCCTGGACCTTCGGCCCGACGGCTCGGTGGCCGCGGTGCGCTCCGGCGGCGACGCCTTCCCGGCCGACGTCGTCGCGCTCGGCCTCGGTGTCACACCGGCCACCGACCTGGCGGCTGCCGCGGGCCTGCCGCTCGGCGCGTTCGGCGGCCTGCTGCCCGACGACCGCCAGCGCGTCGCGGACGGCGTCTGGGCCGCCGGCGACTGCTGCGAGTCGCTCGAGCGGCTCGAGGGCCACCGGGTGTACGTGCCGCTGGGCACGCACGCGAACAAGCAGGGGCGGGTCGCGGGCGAGAACCTCGCGGGCGGCGAGGCCCGGTTCGGCGGGGTGCTGGGGACGGCGATCACGCAATTCGTGGCCGGCGGTGCGCACGTCGAGGTCGGGCGGACGGGCCCCACGACCGAGCAGGCGAGCGCCGACGGACGCGCCGTGGTGTCGCTGGTCACCGAGTCGACGACGACGAGCGGCTACATGCCGCAGGCGGCGCCGATCGCCGTCAAGGTGCTCGCCCGGGCCGACGGCCGGCTGGTGGGCGTGCAGATCGTCGGCGGGGCGGGCTCGGCCAAGCGCATCGACACCGCCGCCGTCGCGCTCTGGCACCACGACACCGCCGAGGCAGTCGCGGGCATGGACCTGGCGTACGCGCCGCCGTTCTCGCCCGTGTGGGACCCGGTGCAGATCGCCTGCCGGCGCCTGGCCGACCGGCTGGCCTCGCGGCGCGGCTGAGCGGGACGCGGTCGGGTGCCCTCGGCCGCTCGTGGCAGGATTCGTGCATGCCGATCGCCACCCCCGAGGCCTACGCCGAGATGCTCGACACGGCGAAGGCGCGCGTCCTTCGCCTACCCGGCCATCAACGTGACGTCGTCGCAGACGCTGAACGCCGCCATCCGCGGCTTCGCCGAGGCCGAGAGCGACGGCATCGTCCAGGTGTCCACCGGCGGCGCCGAGTACCTGTCGGGCCAGGGCGTGAAGGACATGGTGACCGGCGCGGCCGCGCTCGCCGCCTTCGCCCACGAGGTCGCGAAGAAGTACCCGGTGAACATCGCGCTGCACACCGACCACTGCCCGCAAGGACAAGCTCGACGCCTACGTCCGGCCGCTGCTCGCGATCAGCAGCGAGCGCGTCGGCGCGCGGCGAGGACCCGCTGTTCCAGTCGCACATGTGGGACGGCTCGGCCGTCCCGCTGGACGAGAACCTGCGGATCGCCCGCGAGCTGCTCGACCGGGCCGCCGCCGCGCAGGATCGTCCTCGAGATCGAGATCGGCGTGGTCGGCGGCGAGGAGGACGGCGTCGCCAACGAGATCAACGAGAAGCTCTACACGACCGTCGAGGACGGCCTGGCCGTCGCCGAGGCGCTGGGGCTCGGCGAGAACGGCCGCTACCTGGCCGCGATGACGTTCGGCAACGTGCACGGCGTCTACAAGCCGGGCAACGTCAAGCTGCGTCCCGAGATCCTCAAGGAGATCCAGGACGCGGTCGGCGCGAAGTACGGCAAGGAGAAGCCGTTCGACCTCGTCTTCCACGGCGGCTCCGGCTCGCTGCGAGTCCGAGATCGCGGCCGCGGTCGACTACGGCGTGGTCAAGATGAACGTCGACACCGACACCCAGTACGCGTTCACCCGGCCGGTCGTCGACCACATGTTCACGAACTACGACGGCGTGCTGAAGGTCGACGGCGAGGTCGGCAACAAGAAGGCCTACGACCCGCGCACCTGGGGCAAGGCCGCCGAGGCCGGCATGGCCGCCCGCGTCGTCCAGGCCTGCCAGGACCTGCGCTCCGCCGGCACCCGGATCGGCTGACGCATGTCGACCGGGATGTCCGGGGAGAACCTGCTCGGCGCGGCCGTCGGCGTCGGCGTGCCGCAGACCCGCCTGCCCGACGACGCCGTCGCCCGCGAGGCCCTGGACGCCGGCGCGCCCGCCGGCCAGGTCGCCGCCGCGCACCCGGCGACCGAGCCTGCCCGTGGGCCGTGCTCGCGGAGCAGGCGCTCGACGGCGGGCGCGCCGTCGAGGCCTACGCCTACGCGCGCACCGGCTACCACCGCGGGCCTCGACGCGCTGCGCCGGGCCGGCTGGCGCGGCCAGGGGCCGGTGCCGTGGGAGCACGTGCCGAACCGCGGGCTTCCTGCGGGCGCTCGCCGCGCTGTCGCGCGCCGCCGGCGCGATCGGCGAGCGCGACGAGCAGGAGCGCTGCGCCACCTTCCTCGCGGACTGCGACCCGCAGGCCGCGCGCGAGCTCGGGCTCGCCTGAGCGAGCCGAGCGCGCCGTGGCCAGCCGCCGGGGACCCCGTCGTCGTCGTGGGCGCCGGGATCGCCGGCATCGCCTGCGCGCGGGTGCTCGACCGCGCCGGGCTGCCCGTGCGGGTGCTCGACCGGGGCCGCCGGCTCGGCGGCCGGATGGCGCTGCGGCGCGAGCGGCTCGGCGGCGTCGAGCGGGTCGTCGACATCGGCGCGTCGTACTTCACCGTCTCCGACCCCGCGTTCGCCGCGGTCGTCGACGGGCTGGCACGCCGCGGGCCTGGCCCGCCCGTGGACCGACACCTCTGGCGGTGCTGCCGGCCGCGGGAGGCGGCCGCGCGGCCGGCGCCCGGGCCCGTGCGCTGGGCCGCGCCCGCGAGGCCTGCGGTCCCTGGTCGAGGACCTGGCCGCCGGGCTCGACGTCACGAGCGGACACGAGGTCGAGCAGGTGGACGCGACCGGGGACGGCGCCGGCGGCGTCGCGGTCGACGGCGAGCCGGCCGCCGCGCGTCGTGCTCGCGATGCCGCAGCCGCAGGCGGCGGATCTGCTCCCGGTGCCGCTCGGCCGCTCGGCTCGGGTCTCGAGGCGGGGCTGGAGTGGTCGCCGACGCTGACGGTGTGGGCCGGCTGGGACCGGCGCGTGGTGGCCCGAGCTCGACGGCGCGTTCGTCGACGGGTCCGAGGTCGATCGACCGGATCGCCGACGACGGCCGGCGCCGCGGCGACGGCGCCCCGGTGCTCGTCGTGCACAGCACGCCGGACTACGCCGAGCGGTGGCTCGACGACCCCGAGGGCGGCATCGCGGGCGTGCTGGCCGAGCTCGGTGGCCTGCTGGGCGCCGTCGGCACCGGGCGTGCCCCCGAGCCCGCCTTCGCCCGGGCGCGGCGCTGGTCGCTGGCCGCGCCCGTCGCCCCCGGACCCGCGCCCGTTCGCGCTCGACGAGGACCTGCCGGTGGGCGTCTGCGGCGACGGCTGGGGGCCGAGGTCGCGCGTCGAGCAGGCCTGGCTCTCGGGCGCCGGCGCTCGGCGAGACTCTCGCCGAGCGCTCTGCGGCTGATCGCGCAGAGCTGCCCCGGCGCCGGGCCGCGCTACCCTGGCGGGTCGGCTCGACGCACTTCACGGCGACCTTCCAGGAGCGTGCGCATGCCCGCGATCGTGCTCGTGGGGGCCCAGTGGGGCGACGAGGGCAAGGGCAAGGCGACCGACACCCTCGGGGAGCGGGTCGACTACGTCGTCAAGTTCAACGGCGGCAACAACGCCGGCCACACCGTGGTGGTCGGCGGCGAGAAGTACGCGCTGCACCTGCTGCCCTCCGGGCATCCTCACGCCCGGCTGCGTGCCCGTGATCGGCAACGGCGTCGTCGTCGACCTCGGCGTGCTGTTCGACGAGATCGACGCGCTGACCGCTCGCGGCGTCGACTGCTCGCGGCTGCTCGTGTCCTCGTCGGCGCACGTCATCGCGTCGTACAACACGACGCTCGACAAGGTCACCGAGCGGTTCCTCGGCAAGCGCCGGATCGGCACCACGGGCCGCGGCATCGGGCCGACCTACGCGGACAAGATGAACCGGGTCGGCATCCGGGTCGAGGACCTCTTCGACGACGCCGATCCTGCGGCAGAAGGTCGAGGCCGCGCTCGACCTCAAGAACCAGATCCTCGTGAAGATCTACAACCGGCGCGCCATCACCGTCGACGAGGTGGTCGGGCGAGCTGCTCGAACACGCCGACCGGCTGCGCCCGATGGTCGCCGACACCGGCGCTCGTGCTGACCGGCGCGCTCGACGCGGGGCGCACCGTGCTCTTCGAGGGCGGCCAGGCCACGATGCTCGACGTCGACCACGGCACCTACCCGTTCGTGACGTCGTCGAACGCGACGGCGGGCGGCGCCTGCACCGGCAGCGGGGTGCCGCCGACCCGGATCGACCGCGTCGTCGCCGTGGCCAAGGCGTACACCACCCGGGTGGGGGAGGGGCCGTTCCCGACGGAGCTGCTCGACGCGGACGGGGAGCGGCTGCGCGAGATCGGCAGCGAGTACGGCACCACGACCGGCCGGCCGCGGCGCTGCGGCTGGTACGACGCGCTCGTCGTGCGGCACGCCTCGCGGGTCAACGGGGTGACCGACCTCGTGCTCACCAAGCTCGACGTGCTCACCGGCTTCGAGCGGCTGCCCGTGTGCGTCGGGTACGACGTGGACGGCGTCCGCCACGACGAGCTGCCGATGACGCAGACCGACTTCCACCACGCGCGACCCGTGTACGAGTACCTGGAGGGCTGGAGCGACGACATCGCCGGCGTCCGGCGGTTCGAGGACCTGCCGAAGACGGCGCAGGCGTACGTGCTGGCGGTGGAGGAGCTCTCGGGGGCGCGGGTCTCGGCGCGTCGGCGTCGGCCCGGCCCGCGGCGACACGATCGTGCGGCACGACCTGCTCGGCTGACCTCCTGAGCTGACCTCCTGGGCTGACGAGCAGTCCCGCTCAGGAGACTCCCAGACTCGTTCCGTACGCTCGAACGCATGTCTTCGCGTGTCCGTGTGATCGTCGTCGTCGCGGCAGCCGCCGCCCTGGTCTCCGCCTGCAGCTCGTCGTCGTCCGGTTCGTCGTCCTCCTCGTCCGCCGCGGCACCCTCCGCGGCCGCCTCGGCGTCGCCGGCCGGTGGGTCCTCGACGCTCGCGAGCCTGCCCCCCACGAAGGTGCTGGCGAAGGCCCAGGCCGCCATGGGCGGGGCGAAGAGCGTGCGCTTCACGGCGAGCTCGACGGGCCAGAACGGCGCGGGCGGCTACGACCTGAAGCTGCTGGCGAACGGGAACGCCACCGGCACCATCACGTTCGACGGCGCCCAGCTGAAGGTCGTCAGGGTCGGGGACGTCGCCTACCTGAGCGGGCACCCCGAGTACCTTGCCCCGCTGGCTCCCGGCCAGAACCTGACGGGCAAGTGGGTGGAGCTCCCTGCGAGCCACCAGGCCGTCACGAACCTGCTCGGCGTCGCCGACCTGCGCACCGGCCTCGGCGGCGTCCTGCTGCCGAAGGGCTCGGTGGCCTTCGGCCCCTCCAAGGCGGTCGACGGCCACTCCACGGTGGCGCTCGTCGAGACCAGCAGCAGCGGCGGCGGCACGGTGTACGTCGCGGCGGACGGCACCCCGTACCCGCTGCTCATCGAGTCGGCGCCCGGCTCCGGGTCGAGCTCCAGCGCGCGGTTCACCGAGTGGGACAAGCCGGTCACCGTCACGGCGCCGCCGGCCGCCCAGGTGATCGACCTGCGCAAGGCCTCGTCGTAGCGGTGGCTGGCGCGCCGGTCAGGCGCTCTTGCGGGCGCGCTTGGCCGGCGCGGCCTTCTCCGCGGCCTTCTCCGCGGCCTTCTCCGCGGCCTTGGTGGTCTTCTTGGCCGCCGTCTTCGCGGCGGTCGTCTTCGCGGCGGTCGTCTTCGCGGCGGTCGTCTTCGCCGCCGGCTTCTCGGCCGCGGCGGCCTTCTTCGCGGGCGCCTTCTTCGCCGTCGCCTTCTTCGCGGCGGGCTTCTCGGCCGCCGTCCCCCCGTCGCCGCGGCAGGCGCGGGTGCCGCGGCGGCCTCGTCGCCCCGGCCCGCGCGAGCTCGCTCGACGCTGCGCTGCAGCGCCGTGAGCAGGTCGACCACCTCGGTGCTGGCCGCCGTCTCGACCTCGGCGGACGGCGCCAGCGGCGCCCCCTCGAGCTTGGCCTCGACGAGCGCGGACAGGGCCGTCGGAGTACTCGTCCTCGAACGGCGTCGGGGTCGAAGTCGCTCGCCAGGCTCTCGATCAGCGACTGCGCCATCACGAGCTCCTGCGGCCGGATCTCGACGTCCTGCTCGAGGATGTCGAACTCGGCGGCCCGCACCTCGTCGGGCCACAGCAGGGTCTGCAGCACGATCACCCGGTCGCGCACCCGCAGCACCGCGAGGCTCTCGCGCTGCCGCATCGCGACCTTGACCACGGCGAGCCGCTGCGTCGCCTCGAGCGCCTCGCGCAGCAGCACGTACGGCTTGGCCGCGCGCGCCTCGGGCTCGAGGTAGTAGGTGCGGCCGTACAGGATCGGGGTCGACCTGCTCGACCGGCACGAACTCGACGACCTCGATCTCGCGGCCGGTGGTCAGCGGGAGGTCGGCGAAGTCCTCGTCGGTGAGGATGACGAGGCGCCCGTCGGGCGACTCGTAGCCCTTGGCGATCTGGTCGTAGGGCACCTCCTCGCCGTCGATGCTGCAGGTGCGCTTCATCCGGATGCGGCCGCCGTCCTCACGGTGCACCTGGTGGAACCGGATGTCGTGCTCCTGCGTCGCCGCGAACAGGCGAACGGGCACGTTGACGAGGCCGAACGACACCGCGCCCTTCCAGATGGCCCGCACCGACCTCACCTCTCCCTCTCCGACCCCTGCCAGCACCGACACCTCGACCGGCCCTCCGACCGGACACCGCCAGGATGGCCCGTGATCGGCGCTCGACGCCAGCCCACCGGGCACCCCTCACCCCCTCGGGGGGTGCTCGGCGGGCAGCATGGGGTCGTGCAGCCCATGCTCGCCGTCCCCGCGGAGCGCGCCGGGGGCCTGCCCGACGACGCCGAGCGCTGGGCCTACGAGGTCAAGTGGGACGGCATGCGCGTGCTCGCCGACGTCCGCGACGGGCGGGTGCGCCTGACGAGCCGGCGCGAGAACGACGTCACCGTGGCCTTCCCCGAGCTGGCCGGGCTCGCGGCGGTGCACCCCGACGTCCTGCTCGACGGCGAGGTCGTCGTGCTGCGCGGCGGCGTCCCGAGCTTCGCGGCGCTGGCCGAGCGCTTCCACATCCGCGACGCCGGGCGGGCGGCGGCCCTGGCGCGGGTCGCCCCGGCCACGCTCATCGCCTTCGACGTCCTGCGGCTGTACGGGGTGGACCTCACCGGCCGCCCGTGGCAGGAGCGGCGCGAGGCCCTGGAGCGGCTGGCGCCCAGCGGGAGCGCGTGGCAGATCTCGCCCGCCTACGACGACGGCGCGGCCCTGCTCGAGGCGACCCGGGAGCAGGGGCTGGAGGGGATCGTCGCCAAGCGCCGCGCCTCGCCCTACCGGCCGGGCGCGCGGACGGCCGACTGGGTCAAGGTCGCCCACCAGCGCGTGCAGTCGTGCGTGGTCGGCGGCTGGCGGCAGCGAGAACGACGACGCCGCGCGGGTCGGGTCGCTGCTGCTCGGGCTGTGGGCCGCAGGGGCTGCCGACGGGCGGCCGGCGGGTGCTCCGATACGCCGGCAAGGCCGGGTCGGGCCTCGCCACCGCCTCCCAGGACGACCTGCTCGAACGTGCTCGGGTCGGTCGCGACCAAGGCCTCGCCGTTCGACCCGCCCGTGCCGCGGCCCGACTCGATCGGCGCCCACTGGCTCGAGCCGCTCGTCGTGGTCGACGTCCGGCACCTCGGGCACACCGAGGGCGGCCGGCTGCGGCAGCCGGTCGTCCTCGGTGTGCGACCCGATCTCGACGCCGACGACGTCCGCCAGGAGTGACACCCGACACCTTGCGACGATCATGCACGCCGGAGCGATCATGAACGCGATCGCCCCAGCGTGCATGATCGTCGCCAAGGTGAGAGGTGTCAGGGGGCGGTGAACGACGAGCCGGTCTCGAGCAGGGTCTTGAGGTCGCTGAGCACCCACGGCCAGCCGCCGCCGCCCTGCTGCTGCTCCGCCCCCGGAGCGCCCTCGACCATGGCGGCCACCAAGGGCGCGGACCCGACCTCGTGCGTCACGGTGAGCCGGCAGACGCCCGGCCCGCCGCCCTCCGTGATCTCGTACGTGAGCCGGGTGAAGCCCTCGGCGGCGGCCTGCGGGTCCATGGCCATGCGCCAGGTCTGCACGAGCCGGTGCGGCGGGGCGGCCTCGATGACCTCGCCGTCGACGACGGTCTCGGGCACCGGCCAGCCCATCTGCTTCGAGCCCTCGATCATCGCCGGGCCGGGGACGGCCTTGAACGCGCCGCCGGGGCGAAGCTCGAAGCTGCTCGGCGCGCCGTAGCCGTAGCGCCCGTTCCACTCGGGGTCGGTGATCGCCGCCCAGATGCGCTCGGCGGGAGCCTTGATGTAGACGCTGTGGACCTGCACCGGCAGGGGGCCGGTGGGCGTGCCCGGCCGGCCGCCGGTCTGCGTGCTCGTCGAACTGGTCACTGTTCCTCCAGGTCGTGCTTGAGGTCGGCGAGCATCGCGGTGCGGTGCTCGGTGTACTTGTCGATCCACCGGTCGTGGACCAGGCGGATCGGCACGGGATTGAGGAAGTGGAGCTTCTCCCGGCCCTGGCGGCGGGTGGTGACGAGGCTCGCCTCCTCGAGGAGGCCAAGGTGTTTCATGACGCCGAACCGGGTCATCTCGACCTCGCGCTCGCGCTCGGCGGCGAGCCCGTCGACGAGGTCGGTGAGCGTGCGGCCGTCCCGGGCGAAGAGCAGGTCGAGCAGGAGCCGGCGGGTCGGGTCCGCGAGGGCCCGGAACACGCGGTCGTCGTCCTCCGGCATAGCTCGAAATTAGGTGACCAGATGGTCACATGTCAAGCCGCCGAGGCGAGCCGGACGACGGACAAACCGCGGTTGCATCGATGGACGGCCCGTCCGGGCCGGGTTCGTCCGTCCTCCGGTACACGTCCGCGGCCGCCCAGGATGGGCAGGGATGCGCGGGGCGCGCCTGGGTCGGCGCGGGGGTGGGCCGGGGTCGGCGGGGTTCAGGCGGAGGCGGTCGCTGCGAGGGCCGGGGTGCGCCCGCTGATGAGGTCCGCCGCCCGCTCCGCGATCATGATCGTCGGCGCGTTGGTGTTGCCGCGCACGAGGGTCGGCATCACGGAGGCGTCGACCACGCGCAGGCCGTCCACGCCGTGCACGCGCAGCTGCGGGTCGACCACCGCGAGGTCGTCGGTGCCCATCCGGCAGCTCGAGACCGGGTGGTACAGCGACTCGATGCCGCCGCGGACGGCGTCGCGCAGCTCGTCGTCGGAGCGGACGCCGTCGCCGGGCAGCCACTCGTCGACGGTGACCCCGCGCAGCGCGGACGCCGCCCAGCACCTCGCGCGCCCGGCGCAGGCCCGCGACCATCGCCTCGAGGTCCTCCTCCTGCTCGAGGTAGCCGCCGTCGAGCGCGGGGGCCCAGGTCGGGTCGGCCGAGCGCAGCCGCACCGAACCCCGGGACGCGACGCGCACGAGCGTCACCGCCAGCGTCATCGCGTGCTCGTCGATCTCGTACAGCGCCTGCGCCCAGAACTTCACCGGGGCGAAGTGGAACTGCAGGTCGGCGGCCGGCAGGTCGGGCCGCGACCGGAAGAACGCGCCGCCCTCGCCGATGTTCGACGTCAGCGGGCCGCGCCGGCGCAGGTAGTAGGCGGCGAGGTGCCGCGGCTTCTCGGCGTCCATCAGCGAGCTGCCCCGGGCGGTCACGATCGACCGGCAGGGCCGGGTGGTCCTGCAGGCCCTGGCCGACGCCCGGGCAGGTCGTGGACGACGTCGACGCCGACCTCGCGCAGGTGCGGCGCGGGCCCGATGCCCGACAGCAGGAGCAGCTGCGGGCTGTTGATCGCGCCGCCGCAGAGCAGCACCTCGCGCGTCGGCGTGCGCGCGACGGGTGCCGCCGTCCGCAGCGGTACTCGACGCCGAGGCCGTCGCCGGAGCCGCCCTCGACGAGCACCCGGGTGCTCAGGGCGTGCGTGCGCACGGTCAGGTTAGGCCGGTCGAGCGCCGGGCGCAGGAACGCGGAGGCGGTCGACCAGCGCCGACCGCGCTTCTGCGTCACCTGGTAGAGGCCGGACCCCTCCTGCTCGGGGCCGTTGAAGTCGGGGTTCGGCGCCAGCCCCGCCTCCGCGGCGGCTTCGAGGTAGGCGAGCGTCCAGGGGTGCGGCGAGCGCTGCTCCTCGACGCGGAGCGGGCCGCCGACGCCGTGGTAGTGCGAGGCGCCGCGGGCGTTGTCCTCCGACCGGCGGAAGTACGGCAGCACCGCGTCGTACGACCACGACGGGTCCCCGGTGAGCGCGGCCCACTCGTCGTAGTCCTGCCGGGCGCCCCGGATGTAGATCATCGCGTTCATCGAGCTGCTGCCGCCGAGCGCCTTGCCGCGGGGCCAGTACAGCCGGCGGCCCTGGGCGTACTTCTGCTCCTGCGTCGAGTAGCCCCAGTCGAGCCGGGTGCGGAACTGCTTGGAGAACGCCGCGGGGATCTGGATCTCGTCGACCCGGTCGTCGCCGCCCGCCTCGAGCAGCAGCACGCGCACGCGACGGGTCCTCCGTGAGCCGCGCCGCGAGGACGCACCCCGCCGACCCCGCCCCGACGATGACGAACTGCGTAGCTCTCGCTCTGGTCCACACCGACCTCCCGCCGTACTGTCGCACCATGTCGCTGGCGCCCGAAACCCCCCTCAACGTGGCGGACGACGAGGCCGGGCCGGGTGCGGCGCTCGAGACCTTCGACTCGCTCGACCCCTCGAACGGCCAGGTCCTGGCCACCTACCCGGTGCAGGGACCGGCCGAGGTCGAGGCGGCCGTGCAGCGCGCCCGTGAGGCCGCGCGGTGGTGGCGCGCGCAGGGCTTCGCACGGCCGGCGCGCGCCACCTGACCGCCTGGAAGGGCGTGATCGCCCGGCGCATGCACGAGCTGGCCGACCTCATGCACCGCGAGAACGGCAAGCCGCACGCCGACGCGATCCTCGAGATCACGCTCGCCGTCGACCACATCGCCTGGGCCGCTCGCAACGCCCGCAGGGTGCTCGGGCCCGCGCCGCGTGCCGTCCGGTCTGCTCGGCCGCCAACCAGGCCGGCGCTGCTGGAGTACCAGCCCTACGGCGTCGTCGGCGTGATCGGTCCCTGGAACTACCCGGTGTTCACGCCGATGGGCTCGCTCGCCTACGCCCTCGCCGCCGGCAACGCCGTCGTCTTCAAGCCGAGCGAGTACACCCCCGGCGTGGGCCTGTGGCTGGCGCACGCGTGGGCGATGGCGGTGCCGGAGCGGCCCGAGGTGCTCCAGGTCGTCACCGGCCGCGGGGAGACGGGTGCGGCCCTGACCCGCGCCGGCGTCGACAAGGTCGCGTTCACCGGCTCGGCCACCACCGGACGGCGCGTCATGGCGGCCTGCGCCGAGAACCTCGTCCCCGTGCTGATGGAGTGCGGCGGCAAGGACGCGATGATCGTGGACGACGACGCCGACGTGGCGGCCGCCGCGGATGCCGCGCTGTGGGGCGCCATGAGCAACGCGGGCCAGACCTGCATCGGGATCGAGCGGGTGTACGCCACCGACGCCGTCTACGACGCCTTCGTCGCCGAGCTGACCGAGCGGGCCCGCCGGCTGCGGGCCGGGTCGGACGACGGGGCGTCGTACGGGCCGATCACCATGCCGGGCCAGGTGGAGGTCATCCGCCGGCACGTCCGGGACGCCGTCGAGCACGGCGGGCGCGCGGTCGTCGGGGGCGACGTCCCTGCGGACGGGGCGCCCTTCGTGCCGCCGACCGTGCTGGTCGACGTCCCCGAGACGTCGTCCGCCGTCCGGGAGGAGACGTTCGGGCCCACGGTGACGGTCACCCGGGTGCCGGACGCCGAGGAGGCCGTGCGCCGTACCAACGCCACCGCGTACGGGCTGGCGGGCGCCGTGTTCACGCGCTCGAAGGGGCGCGGGCTGGAGCTGGCCCGGCAGATGCGGTCGGGCATGACGAGCGTCAACTCGGTGATCGCGTTCGCATCGGTGCCGGCGCTGCCGTTCGGCGGCGTCGGCGACTCGGGGTTCGGGCGCATCCACGGTGACGACGGGTTGCGGGAGTTCACCCGCGCCAAGGCGATCACGCGGCAGCGGTTCCCGTTGCCGGTCCCCCTGCTCAGCTTCACCCGGCACCCGAAGGCCGCCGACCAGCTCACGAAGGTCGTCGGACTGCTGCACGGCCGTCGGTGAGCGCGTCTGGCGGTCTGTGGCAAGCCGTGCTGCGAGCCCTGCGCGACGCCCTCCGGACGGCGCTGCGGCCACGCAGGACCACCTCGCGCCGGGCGCCGGCGCCGCGTGCCGGCGGGTACGCCGGCGACGCCACCGACGTCCCGGAGCTGCGCTACGCCCCCTTCGACGACGACAAGCCCGACCCCGGCGAGATCATCTGGGCCTGGGTCCCGTACGAGGAGGACCATTCCCAGGGCAAGGACCGGCCCGTGCTCGTTCTCGGGCGACGCCAGGGCAGGCTCCTCGCGCTGATGCTGACGAGCAAGGACCACCACCGCGACGCGGCGGACGAGGCGCGCTACGGCCGCTCCTGGGTGGACATCGGCACCGGCGCCTGGGACAGGCAGCGGCGGCCGAGCGAGGTGCGCGTCGACCGCGTGCTCCAGCTCGACCCGGCGGCCGTGCGCCGGCAGGGCGGCGCGCTCGACCGCACGCGCTTCGAGCGCGTCGCCGCGGCCGTGCGGGCGGCGCATCCCCGGCGCTGAGGGGGCGCTGTCGTTCTCCATCTGCTGTAGCGGCTCGTAGCAACTTGTAGCAGAGGAAGGCTTAAACTACCTGTATGACCGAGGGCGCGAGAGAGATCAGTCAGCGCGAGTTGCGCAACGACTCGGGAGCGATCCTGCGCGCGGTCGAGGACGGCCAGACGTTCGTGGTGACGCGCAACGGCACTCCCGTCGCCGAGCTCCACCCGTTGCGGCGCCAGGCGTTCGTACCGTCGGCCGACCTGGTCGCGATGTTCCGCGGCGATCCTCCGGTCCCGCAGGAGAAGTTCTTCCGCGACCTGGATGCCCACGTCGACCAGGGCCTCTCCGATGGCTGACCGCCCTGTGAAGGGGCTGCTCGACACGAGCGTCGTCATCGACCTGCCAGGGGTGGATCCCGAGCACCTCCCCGTCGAAGCCGCGATCAGCGCCATCACCCTTGCCGAGCTCTCGGCCGGGCCGCTCGCGACGGACGATCCGGTCGAGCGCGCGGTTCGGCAGCTGCGCCTCCAGCGGGTCGAGGCCGCCTTCTCGCCGCTGCCGTTCGACGCTGACTGCGCTCGACGCTATGCCGGCGTCTTCGCCGCGGTCGCCTCGATGGGCCGCCGGCCGCGGCGGCGCTTCGCCGACCTGCTGATCGCCTCGGTCGCACTGGCCCGCGGGCTGCCCCTGTTCACGACCAACGCCGACGACCTCATCGGGCTGGAGGATCTCGTGACCATCGTGCCGGTGCCCCGCCGAGCAGGCTGAGCGGGAGGAGAAGCCCACGGTGGCGCGCACGACGCAGACCGTCGAGGTCGACGGCCGCACGCTGGCGCTGAGCAACCTCGAGAAGGTGCTCTACCCCGCGAGCGGCACGACCAAGGCCGAGGTGCTGCACTACTACACGCAGGTCGCGCCGGCGCTGCTCCCGCTCGTCGCCGCGCGGCCGGTGACGCGCAAGCGCTGGCCCGACGGCGTCCAGGGGCAGCCGTTCTTCGAGAAGAACGCGCCGGCGGGCACGCCGTCCTGGGTGCGTACGGTGCGGCTGCCGGTGCCCGGGTCGACGAAGTCCCGCGAGACGATCGACTTCGCGCTCATCGACGACCTCGCCGGGCTGATGTGGACGGCTAACCTCGCGGCGCTGGAGATCCATGTGCCGCAGTGGACCGTGGGCCCCCGCGGCGCTGTCCACGGGCCCGACCGGCTCGTGGTCGACCTCGACCCGGGGGCCCCGGCGGGGCTGGCCGAGTGCACCGAGCTGGCGCTCGCCGTGCGGGAGCGGCTGGCGGACGACGGGCTGACGTGCTTCCCGGTGACGAGCGGCGGCAAGGGGATGCAGCTCTACGCACCGATCTCGGGGCGGCAGGACGCATCGGTGGTGCACGCGTACGCGAAGACGATCGCCGAGGAGTTCGAGCGCCGGATGCCGCGGCTCGTCGTGAGCCGCATGACCAAGGCGCTGCGGCCGGGGAAGGTCCTGCTCGACTGGTCGCAGAACCATCCCGCGAAGACGACGATCTCGCCGTACTCGATGCGCGGCCGGGAGCTGCCGACCGTGGCGGCGCCGCGGACGTGGGCGGAACTGGAGGCTGCCTCGACTTCGGGGGGTCTGACGCAGCTCACGATCGACGAGGTGGCCCGCCGGCTGGAGGCGGACGGCGACCTCGTGGCCCCCCTGGTCGAACGCGGGCCGCGCCTGCCCGGTTGATCATTCCGCCAGGCGGCGCCGGAGGAACCGGCGCTCGGTCTCGTCCGCGGTGGTGTCGAGCGCGCGGGCGTACTCGGCGCGGGCCTCGCTCGCCCTGCCGAGCCGGCGGAGCAGGTCGGCCCGGGTCGCGTGGAAGTAGCGGTAGCCGTCGAGCTCCCCCGCCGGGAGCCGGTCGACGAGCTCGAGGGCCGCGGCCGGCCCCTCGACCTCGGCGACGGCCGCGGCGTGGTTCAGCGCGGCCACCGGTGAGCCGGTGACCCTCGACAGCTCGCCGTAGAGCACCGCGATCCCGCGCCAGTCGGGCTCGTCTTCCGCGTGCAGCGACGCGGCGAGTGCCTGCAGCAGGTAGGGCCCGCGGCCGCCGAGCTCCAGCGCGCGGTCGAGCTCGGCACGGCCGGCGGCGATCTGCCGGTGGTCCCAGCGGCTGCGGTCCTGGTCCGCCAACAGAACGAGGTCGCCGTCCCGGCTGCGGGCGTCGCGCCGGGAGTCGTGCAGCAGCATGAGGGCGAGCAGCGCGTGCACCTCGGGCTCACGGGGCAGCAGGCCGGCCAGGGCGGTGCCCAGCCAGAGCGCCTCGGCAGCCAGCTCGCCGCTGCCGCCGTACCCCTCGTTGAAGATCAGGTAGACGACGGCGAGGACGGCGTCCAGGCGTTCGGGCAGCAGGTGCCGCGGCGGCACCCGGAACGGGATGCCCGCCGTCCTGATCTTGCGCTTGGCGCGCAGCAACCGCTGCGCCATGGTCGCCTCGGGCACGAGGAACGCGCGGGCGATCTGGGCGGTGCCGAGACCGCCGAGGGCGCGCAGGGTGAGCGCCACCTGGGCGTCGACGGCCAGCGCCGGGTGGCAGCAGGTGAACACGAGCTCGAGCCGCTCGTCGGGGATCTCGCGCACCTCGACCTCCTCCTCGCCCTGGCGCCAGGCGCGCAGCAGCTCGGTCTTCGCCGCGAGGGTCCGGTCGCGGCGCACCCGGTCGATCGCGCGGTTGCGGGCGGTCGTCACGAGCCAGGCCGCGGGGTTGCCGGGGACGCCGTCGCGGGGCCACCGTTCGGCGGCGACGGCGAAGGCCTCCTGGGCGGCCTCCTCGGCGACGTCCACGTCGCCGAGGAGGCCGACGAGCACGGCCAGCACCCGGGCACCACTGCTCCCGGAAGACCTGGTCGAGCGCGTCCGTGCCGGTCACCAGTACGTGGCGACCGGCCGGATCTCCACGGCACCGCCGAGCCGGGCGGCCGGCACCCGGGCGGCCACCTCCATTGCGGCGTCGAGGTCCTCCGCCTCGAGCACGAAGAACCCGCCGACCGCCTCCTTCGTCGCCGCGAACGGGCCGTCGGTGACGAGCGGCCGGCCGTCCTGGACGCGCACGGTCGTGGCGTCCTGCGGCAGCCCGAGCGGGGGCCCGGGCGTCACACCCTCGATCTGGTTGAGGGCTGCGTACTCCTCGTAGACCTTCTTCTGCTCCTCGGGGTCGAGCGCCTCCCAGTCGGGGGAGCCCGGCAGCGGGGTGCTGCCCTGGTAGATCAGGCACACGTACTTCATGGCGTCCTCCTTGGTCCGGTCCGACGCTTCTAGACGAACGGGCGCCGCCGGGAACGACACCCCGGGTCCGGATTCTTTCGCGAGTGTGCGGGGCCGGGAGTGTGTGGTTGCCGAAAGCGCCATGCCGGCTCGAGTCGCGCCCAGGGGCGTCGCGTTCGCGCCTGCCGATAGCGGGTCGCACCCGCCGTGCGTGGTCCACGCCTGTCGGCGCCTGGTCCACGCCCGCCGGTGGTCGGGTCGGTCTGCCGAGGCATTGTCCGCGCCTGTCGCCGCCTCCTCCGCGCCTGCCGGGACCTGGTCGCCGCCCGCCCATAGGGGGTCTGCCCTCGCCGGTGCAGCGTCGGTGAGTGCGGCGCTGGGCTCGACCTGACGGTACGAGGTCGATGGGCGCTCTCGCCGGTTCTAGCACCAACTGCGACCCCAGTCTGGTCGACGGACATCACACTTGACGACAGGTCCGACCAATTGTTGGTGCCCCGGCTTGCTCACCTCCGGCTAGTTGTCGCTCTGTCTGTGAACTCTTCGCCCCGGGTCCAGGGCAGCATCCCGGCGCGCCCCTCCGAGCCGTTGAACTGCCTTCCGGCTCTTGCCTCGCCCCGGTCGTCGGAATAGAATTAGACAGGCGTTCGAGGGGGGGGGATGCGGGGGTTCGTGTATACCGCGCGTGACGTCGCGGGGAACGTGCTCTATGTAGGAACGACTCGCGACGTGCCCGGCAGGATGAACGCGCATCGCCGTCGGTCGACGTGGTGGCCGCTGCACGCGACCATCGAGGTCGAGGAGTTCGCGACGCTGGAAGAGGCGGCCGCAGCGGAGAACGACGGCATCTGCCGGCACGATCCGCCGTACAACGTGGCTGGTGGTCATCGAGTTCCGGGCGCGTGCGCGGGTCGTCGTTGCCGGCGCGTGCAGGCGGAGAGAACGCGCTGGGAGTCGTTGCGAGCGCGGGGTGCCACGAGAAGCCGGCAGTGTGCGCTGCCGCTGCAGGAATGGGATCGGGCCTGCGGTCGGACGCATTTCCTGGCGCAGGGACCGTCTTGGATGACCTTTGAGTTAGCGCTGGAGGATGCGGTCGAGGTGCCGGTCGCGGCGTCGGTGGAGGAATCGATAGTTGAATCGGCAGAGCCGGCGCCGATCGAGCCGGAACCGCTCGGGCGAGAACTGGCGGATTCCGAAGAGGTGGAGAGGGAATCGATCGGCCCGCGATCGGGTGAGGCCGAATCGGGTGGCCCGGATCTGTCGGCGTCGATCGTGACCGGGATTCCTGCGCCCGCGCACCCGGTGAAGCCGCCCCGCCGCGGAACTGGACGCTCGCGCGCCAGGATCCTGCGCGCGCCGAGGTGTGCGAGGCGAGGCCCTCCCTCTGGGCGTGACGGGTGCCGACGCCTACCCGTTCTCCCCGCGCGGGTCCCCGACCTAGGCTGGCCGCCATGACGAGCACGCGCCCCGAGCAGTCCGAGATCGCCCTACCGCCGTCCGCGCCGCACCCACAGGCCGACCCCGAGGCGGCCCGGCGCACGTACGAGCTCGACCGGGCGCACGTCTTCCACTCGTGGTCGGCGCAGGCGGCGCTCGACCCGCTCGTCATCGCGGGCGGCGAGGGCTCGTGGGTGTGGGACGGCGACGGCAAGCCGTACCTTGACTTCTCGGGCCAGCTCGTCTTCACGAACCTCGGCTTCGGCCACCCGAGAATCGTCGAAGCGATCCAGGAGCAGGCCGCGCTGCTCGCGACCGTCGCCCCGCAGCACGCCAACGCTGCGCGATCCGAGGCGGCCCGGCTGATCGTCGAGCGGGCACCGGGCGAGCGGTTCAGCCACGTCTTCTTCACCAACGGGGGCGCCGACGCGATCGAGAACGCCGTCCGCATGGCCAGGATCCACACCGGCCGGCGCAAGGTGGTCAGCCGGTACCGCAGCTACCACGGCAACACGACGACGGCGATCAACCTCACCGGCGACCCGCGGCGCTGGGCGAACGACTACGGGGCCGAGGGCGCGGTGCACGTCTTCGGGCCGTTCCTGTACCGGTCGGCCTTCCACGCCAGCACCGAGCAGGAGGAGTGCGAGCGCGCCCTCGAGCACCTCGAGCAGACCATCCAGATGGAGGGGCCCGCGACCATCGCCGCGATCGTCCTCGAGTCCATCCCCGGCACCGCCGGGATCATGGTGCCGCCGCCCGGCTACCTCCGGGGCGTGCGCGAGATCTGCGACACGTACGGCATCCTCTGGATCGCTGACGAGGTCATGAGCGGCTTCGGCCGCGCCGGCCGCTGGTTCGCGTGCGAGCTGGGTGGCGAGGGCGCCGAGCCCGACCTGGTCACCTTCGCGAAGGGCGTGAACTCCGGCTACGTGCCGCTGGGCGGCGTGCTCGTCTCGCGCGCGGTCTACGAAACCTTCGCGCAGCGGCCCTTCCCGGGCGGCCTCACGTACTCCGGCCACCCGCTCGCCTGCGCGGCCGCCGTCGCCGCGATCACCGCCATGGCCGACGAGGGCACCGTCGAGAACGCGGACCGGCTCGGCCGCGAGGTACTCGGCCCCGCTCTGGCCGAGATCGCCGACAAGCACCCGATCGTCGGCGAGGTTCGTGGCGTCGGCGCGTTCTGGGCGCTCGAGCTGGTCCGCGACCGGGCGACCCGGGAGCCGCTCGTCCCCTACAACGCCACCGGTGCCGCCAACGCGCCGATGGGCGCCCTCAGCAAGGCGTGCCTGCGCCGCGGGCTGCTCCCGTTCGTCAACGGCAGCCGCACGCACGTGGTGCCCGCGCTGAACATCCCCGACGACGAGGCGCGCTACGGGCTGGCGCTGCTCGACGAGGCGCTGGGCGAGGTGGAGGCCGGGCTCTGAACGCCCGAAAATCCCGAGGGAGATCCGACCAGCGTCCCTAGCATCGACGCATGGCGGTGCCCGAGAAGCCCACGCTGGACGGCCTGGAGGCCACGTGGGACGCCCGCTGGCAGGAGCAGGGCACGTACCGCTTCGACCGCACGCGCCCGCGCGAGCAGGTCTACGCCATCGACACCCCGCCGCCGACCGTCAGCGGCGCGCTCCACCTCGGCACCGCCTTCGGGTACATCCAGGTCGACGCCATCGCCCGGTTCCAGCGGATGCGCGGCCGCGAGGTCTTCTACCCCCTCGGCTGGGACGACAACGGCCTGCCCACCGAGCGGCGGGTGCAGAACACGTACGGCGTCCGCTGCGACCCGTCCCTGCCCTACGAGCCCGACCTCGAGATCACACCGACGAGCACCAAGGGTGGCGACCTGCGAGCCGTCTCCCGGCCCAACTTCCTCGAGCTGTGCCACCGGCTGACCGCCGAGTACGAGCACGACTTCGAGCGGCAGTGGCGCTCCCTCGGCCTGTCCGTCGACTGGTCGCTCACCTACGCCACCATCGACGACCGCTCCCGCCGCGCCGCGCAGCGGGCCTTCCTGCACGGCCTCGCCCGCGGCGAGGTCTACGCGAGCGAGGCTCCGACGATGTGGGACGTCGACTTCCGCACCGCCGTCGCGCAGGCGGAGCTCGAGGACCGGCCCGTCCGCGGCGCCTACCACCGGCTCCGGTTCGCCGGGCGGGAGGAAGGACCCGACCTCGAGGTCGAGACCACCCGCCCCGAGCTCCTGCCCTCGTGCGTGGCCCTGGTCGCGCACCCCGACGACGAGCGCTGGGCGCCGGCGGTCGGCACCCGGGTGCTGACGCCCGTGTTCGGCGTCGAGGTCCCGGTGCTCGCCCACCGACTGGCGGACCCGGCCAAGGGCTCCGGCCTGGTCATGGTCTGCACGTTCGGCGACACCACCGACGTCCAGTGGTGGCGCGACCTCCGCCTGCCCACCCGCTCGGTGCTGCGGCGCGACGGGCGCTTCCAGGAGGAGACCCCCGCCTGGCTGGAGGGTGCGGGCGCGCGGGCGTGGAGCGCCCTGAAGGGCCGTACGGCGACCCAGGCGCGGCGGGCCGTCGTCGAGCTGCTCCGCGAGACGGGGGCGCTCGTCGGCGAGCCGCGCCCGGTCGTGCACGACGTGAAGTTCTACGAGAAGGGCGAGCGCCCGCTCGAGATCGTCACCAGCCGCCAGTGGTACGTGCGCAACGGGGCGGAGGACGAGACGCTCCGGGCCGCCTTGCTGGCCCGCGGCCGCGCGCTCGACTGGCACCCCGACTTCATGCGCCGCCGGTACGAGCACTGGGTCGAGGGGCTCGCCACGGACTGGCTGATCAGCCGGCAGCGGTACTTCGGCGTGCCCTTCCCGGTCTGGTACCCGCTCGACGAGCAGGGCGAGCCCGACCGCGCCGCGCCGCTCCTCGCGCCCGAGCACTGGCTCCCGGTCGACCCGCAGGCCGACGTCCCCGACGGCTACACCGAGAGCCAGCGCGATGTGCCCGGGGGCTTCACGGCCGACCCCGACGTCATGGACACCTGGGCGACCTCGTCGCTGACCCCTCAGATCGCGGGCGGCTGGGTGGACGACGAGGACCTGTTCGCCCGCGTCTTCCCCTACGACCTGCGCCCGCAGGGACCCGAGATCATCCGCACCTGGCTGTTCGCCACCGTCCTGCGGTCCCACCAGGAGCACGGCGTCCTGCCGTGGGCGCACGCCACGATCAACGGCTGGATCCTCGACCCCGACCGCAAGAAGATGTCGAAGTCGACCGGCAACACGCTCGAACCCGGTGACTTCGTGGCTCGGTTCGGCGCCGACGGCTTCAGGTACTGGTCGTGCCGCAGCGGCCTCGGCGTCGACACAGCCGTCGACGAGGGGCAGATGCGGGTCGGGCGCCGGCTCGCCACCAAGCTCCTCAACGTCGCCCGCTTCGTCCTCGGCCTGCACGAGGCGGGCGTCACCGGCGTCGGCCCGGTCACCGCGGTGAACGAGCCCCTCGACCGGTCCCTGCTCGAAGGGCTCGCGCGGATCGCCGCCGACGCCACCGCCGCGTTCGAGGCCTACGAGTTCCAGCGGGCCCTCGACGTCGTCGAGACCTTCTTCTGGACGTTCTGCGACGACTACGTCGAGCTCGTGAAGGACCGCGCCTACGAGGGCGGGCGCGGCGCCGACTCGGCCAAGGCCGCGCTCGCGCTCGCGCAGGACGCCCTGCTGCGCCTGCTCGCGCCCGTGCTGCCGTTCGTCACCGCGGAGGTCTGGTCGTGGTGGCGGCCGGGGTCCGTGCACCGGGCGCCGTGGCCGGCGCCACAGGAGTTCCAGCAGGAGGCCTCGGGTCCTGAGATCCTGGACGCCGCCCGTGCGGTGCTGGCCGAGATCCGCAAGGCCAAGTCGCAGGCCCGGCGCTCCCAGCGCAGCGCCGTCGACGAGGTACGTGTCACCGACACCGAGGAGCGGCTCGGTGCGCTGCGCGCGGGCGCGGCCGACCTCATGCGCGCCGGCTCGGTCCGCGATCTCGTTCTCGAGGTGGGCGAGCCGGCCGTCACCGTCCGCCTGGCGCAGGCGCCGGCGTAGGCCGCGCGGGCCTCGGATCAGGCATGCCTCAGACCAGGCGGGCCTGGGCCTCGCGCGGCTCGACCCCGAGTACCGCGTAGAGGTCGACGACGGCCGACCGCAGCTGCGCGACCACCACGGTGGCCGACAGGCCGCCGTCGCTCAGCTCCCCCGGGTCGAGCCGGTGCGCGACCGTGTCCAGCGCCGCCCGGAGGCGCCGCCCGCCCTCGCCGTCGGGATCGCGCAGGGCGCCCGGCACCGTGAACAGGGCGCCGGCCACCTCGTCGAGGGCCTCCGGCAGGTGCTCGAGTCCGTGGGGGAGCGGTCCCTGCTCCACGACCACCACCATCCTGCGCAGGGCCACCCGCAGGTTCCGCACGGCCCGGTCGACGGGCCCGATCGCGCGTCGGTTGGCCCGGGCCTCCCGGGCCGCCGACCGGCGCAGCGGTGACAGCAGGCGCACCTCCTCCGCGGCCTGGAGGGACGTCCGCCAGGCGGCGAGCGGCGAGTCCGTCGAGCGGGCCAGCTCGAGGGCGGCGTACGCGGCCTCGGCGTCGCCGGTGCGGGCGGCGTCCGCGCTCTCGCGGAGCGCCCGGGCGAGGGTGGTGACGACCTCGGCACCCGCCTCTCGCATCGGCGCGCGGGCGTCCGCCGGGGCCACGAACGCGATCGCGAGCGCGACGGCCCCGCCCATCAGGGCGTCCTCCCACCGGCCCACGTAGCCGCCCACCGGCGGCGGCAGCGCGACGACGAAGACGGCCTGCAGCGCCGCCTGGTTGACGATGAGGCCGCCGCCGTCGAGCAGCAGGGCCACCGACATCGCGATGAGCACGACGAGGCCGAGCTGCCAGGCACCGCGCCCGATGACCTGGACCAGCAGGTCGCCGAGCCCGACGCCCAGCGCCACGCCGAGGGCGATCTCGACGATGCGCCGCAGCCGCTGCGCGTACGAGACGCCGAGCCCCACGATCGCGGCCACCGAGGCGAAGAACGGGGCCCGGTGGTGCAGCACCGACTCCGCCAGGCTCCACGCCAGGGCCCCGCCGACGGCGCACTGCAGCACGCCCCACCACGACGCGCGCACCCGCGCCCGCCCGCTCGCCAGGCGCTGCCGCGGGGCGGCACGCTCCGCCACCTGGCGTGCCGTCGTCAGCGCGGCCTCGGAGGCGGCAGCGACACGCGGCGAGGGAGGCCCTTGGTCCATGGCGTCGATGATGTCGCCGTCGTAGCGTGGTGCCACAGCAACAGCCGTCGACGTCACGACGGGAGGTCGCATGACACGGCAGCACGCCAGGACGACGGTCGCCGCGCCGCTCGCGGTCGTCCAGGAGAGGCTGGCGGAAGTCGCCAGGTGGCCGGCCTTCCTCTCCGGGCTCGAGCGCGCCGAGGCAGCCGGCTTCGAGCGCTGGCAGTTCACCATCACCGAGGGCTCACGCCACCGCACCGTGCTCGTGTGCGTGCAGGTGCACTCGTCCGAGCACCGCATCGCGTGGCACGCCCTGCAGGGCCCGCGGTACATGGGCGAGTTCAGGCTCAAGGCGGCCGACGACGGGCACACCGCGGTCGAGCTCACCACGACGGCGGATCCCGAGGGCGTCGGGACGGCCTTCCGCGAGATGCTCGGCGAGCGCCACGCCACCGCCCAGCTCGACCTGCAGCACCTCGACACCTTCCTCACGGCCGGTCGGGCCGCTCCGAGCGAGAGCGGGTAGCCGCACGCCCTAGGGTGAGGCGGCGTGAGAGTCCTCGTCGTCGGGTCCGGCGCCCGCGAGCACGCGCTGCTGCGCGCCCTGCAGGCTGATCCCGCCGTGACGGCCGTGGTCGTCGCGCCGGGCAACGCGGGCGTCGACCCCGCCCTGCGCCGGCCGGCCGACCCCGTGTCGCCGCCCGCGGTGGCCGCCCTCGCCGACGAGCTCGCCGCCGACCTCGTCGTCATCGGCCCCGAGGCGCCGCTGGTCGCCGGCGTCGCGGACGCCGTCCGGGCCCGGGGCATCGCCTGCTTCGGGCCCTCCGCCGCCGCCGCCCGCCTCGAGGGCAGCAAGGCCTTCGCGAAGGAGGTCATGGCCGCGGCGGGAGTGCCCACGGCGCTGGCCCGGCTCTGCACCGACGAGGCCGAGGTCGCCGACGCGCTCGGCGCGTTCGGCCCGCCGTACGTGGTCAAGGACGACGGCCTGGCCGCCGGCAAGGGCGTCGTGGTCACCGCCGACGAGGCGGAGGCCCGCGCCCATGTTGCCGCGTGCCTGGCTCGCCCGGGCGGGCGCGTCGTCGTCGAGCAGTTCCTCGAGGGGCCCGAGGTGTCGCTCTTCTGCCTGACGGACGGCACCACGGTCGTGCCGCTGGCCCCCGCGCAAGACTTCAAGCGCGCGGGCGACGGCGACACCGGGCCCAACACCGGCGGAATGGGGGCCTACTCGCCGCTGCCCTGGGCTCCGCCCGAGCTCGCCGAGGACGTCGTGCAGCGCGTCGCCGCCCCTGTCGTCGCCGAGCTCGCGCGCCGCGGGACCCCGTTCGCCGGCCTGCTCTACTGCGGGCTCGCGCTGACCGCGGGCGGCGTCCGCGTGATCGAGTTCAACGCCCGGTTCGGCGACCCCGAGACCCAGGTGGTGCTGGCGCGGCTGGCGACCCCGCTGGGCGGCCTGCTGCACGCGGCGGCCACCGGCGTGCTCGCCGAGGCGCCGGAGCTGCGCTGGCGCCCCCAGGCCGCCGTCACAGTCGTCGTGGCAGCGGAGGGCTACCCCGCCGCACCGGTCGGCGGTGACGTCGTCGAGGGGCTCGAGGCGGCGGGCGCCGTCCCCGGGGCCTGGGTGCTGCACGCGGGCACCAGCCTGGACGCCGACGGCCGGGTGGTGACCGCCGGCGGCCGGGTGCTGTCCGTCGTGGGCACCGGCGCCGACCTCGCCGCGGCGCGGGAGGCCGCCTACGCGGCGGTCGAGCGGATCCGCATCCGCGGCGCGCACCACCGCTCCGACATCGCGGCCGCCGTGGCGGAGGCGGCGGTCCTCAGCTGATGCTCAGCTGATGCTCGCGGGCCCCTGGCCGGCGAGGTCGCGCAGCTCGGTGCCGGGGGTCAGCTGCCCGAGCACCTGCTGGTAGAGGCCCCGGCCGGTGGCCGAGAGGATCGCGTCGTGGATCGGGAACGCCGTCGGCGCGGCCGCCGCACGCACGAACTCGACCGTCTCCTTGACCGCGGACCACGGGGCGGTCAGCGGGACCGCGAGCACCTGGACCCCGCTCGGCACCGCCTCGAGCATGTCGCCCGGGTGGTAGAGGGTCGGCTCCCCGTCGGCCGCGACGAGCAGGCCTACGTTGCCGATCCGGGGGACGTCGGCGTGGATGACGGCGTGCCGGCCACCGACGCCGGTCACGGTGGCCCCGCCGATCGTCGTCGAGGCGCCGGCCGCGAGGCTCTCGACGTCGCGGCCCACCGAGCCGCCGAGCTGCTCGGCCACGGCCGGCTCGACCACGAGCCGGGCGCCCGGGTTGCGCTCGAGCAGCGCCGGCAGCCGGTCGCGGTCGAGGTGGTCGGCGTGCTGGTGGGTGACGAGGACGGCGTCGAGGCCGGCGATCTCCTCCCACCCCGGGGTGAAGGCGCCCGGGTCGACCAGGAGGCGGGCGCCCGCCGGTCTCGACGAGGACGCAGGAATGACCGACGTGAGTGATCTGCACGGCTCGACGTTAGTCTGGGCGCGCCCGGCGGGCCCCGTGAGACCGCCGATCCCCCTGGAGCCCTCCTGGAGAACCCGATGGGACGCGTCGTCGTCGACGTCATGCCGAAGCCCGAGATCCTCGACCCGCAGGGGAAGGCCGTCGCCGGCGCGCTGGCCCGGCTCGGCTTCACCGAGTTCGCCGGGCGCGCGGCAGGGCAAGCGCTTCGAGCTCGAGGTCGAGGGCGAGGTCACCGAGGCGGTGCTCGAGCGCGCCCGGGTGGCCGCCCGCACGCTGCTCTCCAACCCCGTGATCGAGGACGTCGTCCGCGTGGCGCCCGCCGGCACCGAGGCGAACAGCGGCGGCTGACGGGCGATCAGGCCTGCAGGACGCCGTTCAGCACGGACGTGAAGAAGGCGAGCCCGTCGGTGCTGCCGTGCCTGCCGTCGGCGCCGCGGTCGGGACCGAACCCCGGCTCCACGGCGTGCTCGGGGTGCGGCATGAGCCCGACGACCGTCCCACTGGCGTTCGAGACTCCGACGATGTCGCGGTAGGACCCGTTGGGGTTGACCTCGAGGTAGCGCGCCACCACCCGCCCCTCGCCCTCGAGCCGGTCGAGCGTCGCGACGTCGGCCACGTAGCCGCCCTCGCCGTTCTTCAGCGGGACGACGACCTCGTCGCCGGGCTCATACCGGTTGGTCCAGGCCGTCGACGTCCGCTCGATCCGCAGCCGCTGGTCGCGGCACACGAACTTGCGGTGGTCGTTGCGCACGAGTGCGCCGGGCAGCAGGTGCGACTCGCAGAGCACCTGGAAGCCGTTGCAGATCCCGAGCACGGGCAACCCCGGCGCGACGGCGTCCGTCGGGCCGGCCAGCCGCACGATCTCGGCCATGATCGGCGAGAACCGGGCGATGGCGCCGCAGCGGAGGTAGTCGCCGTACGAGAAGCCGCCGGGCAGCACCACGGCGTCGACGCCCCGCAGGTCGTCGTCCCCGTGCCAGAGGGCCACCGGGTCGCCGCCCGCCACCCGAACGGCCCGTGCCGCGTCGACGTCGTCGAGGCTGCCGGGGAACGTCACGATGCCGATCCGCACGCCTCAGCCTAACCGGGCCCCAGGTCGGGCTCGTCCGCCGCGCGACGGCATGTACCAACCTGACCGACGGATGCTCGCAGGATCGACAGATGCTCGCGTGAACCACAGCGCAGGGCACGCGATCCTGTCGATGCGGCGAGCAAGGGTCGATCCGACGCGCAGCAAGCCGGTCAGGCGAACCGGCCGCGGAAGCGCCGACCGTCTCCCTGCTGCAGGGCCGCCCGCAGCTGTACGACCAGCAGGGGCGGGTCGCCGTGCAGGTGCCGTGCCGTCCAGCGGACGACGATGAGGCCCAGCGACTGGAGTCTCGCCTCGCGCTGCTTCTCCTCCGCGATGCTCCGCGCCGCACCGTCGCCGAACTTGACGAGTCCGTCGGCCTCGCCGACGACGCCCTCCTCGAGCCACGCGAAGTCGACGCGCGCGACCACGACGCCGCGCTCGTCCAGGATGCGGACCTGGCACCGTGGCGTCGGCAGGGCATGGCGGTGCATGACGACCGCCGACCGCGCCCTGCCGCAGCGCGGCGTCACAGATCGCGACCGCCTCCTCGGCCGGCATGTGCCGGATGCAGTCGACCAGCGTGCGGGCCGGGGTCGTGCACGGCAGACCACCGACGTCCACCACGTCCCCGGGCGGGAGCGGGGCCACCTGCTGCACGAGGGCCGGACCCCGGCGGACGGCGCCGGCCGGAACGGTGAGCCAGACCTGCTCGGCGGGCGCGAGCGGCACCGGCAGCCCGAGCAGAGCGGCGGCGGTGACGTGGGTGAACGCATAGGGCACATCGGCACGCCGCGCCCGGGCCGTTGCCCGGGCCCCGAGCACCGAGCGCTCCCTGGGATCGGCCTTCGCCCAGGTCGCCTCCGAGCAGTAGACGCCGGACCGCAGGCGATGGAGCCGATGCGTGCGTGCGGCCCACTCGAGCTGGCGCTGCGTCACGCCCTGGCGCAGGGCGTCGGCGGTGGTGAACACCCCGCCGGGTACCTCGGGCAGCAGCACGGCAGCAGCCTGGCGGAGCGCGCGGGGCCCGGCGCGGACGCCGTCGGCGGGCTGTGGACGGCGGGGCGGCCGGGGCGCCTGTGGACGACGTCTAAGGGGGCCGGGGCCCGGCGGGTAGCCTGGACGACCGTGACCACCACCGGTACGCCCGCCGTCGACGCCCCCGCGAGGACCCCGGTGGTCGACACGGTCGACCGTGCGGCGCAGACCCCCGACGTGGCGCAGCCGTACGCCGAGCTCGGCCTCAAGGACGACGAGTACGCGCGCATCCGGGCGATCCTCGGCCGGCGGCCGACGTCGAGCGAGCTGGCGATGTACAGCGTCATGTGGAGCGAGCACTGCTCGTACAAGTCGAGCAAGGTGCACCTTCGCCGGTTCGGCGACACCACCACCGAGGCGATGCGGGCGAAGCTCCTCGTGGGCATCGGCGAGAACGCCGGCGTCGTCGACATCGGCGACGGCTGGGCCGTCACCTTCAAGATCGAGAGCCACAACCACCCGTCGTACGTGGAGCCCTACCAGGGCGCCGCGACCGGCGTCGGCGGCATCGTCCGCGACATCATGGCCATGGGCGCGCGGCCGATCGCGGTGATGGACTCC
Organism: uncultured Actinomycetota bacterium; assembly: GCA_963792195.1. Lineage (GTDB taxonomy): Bacteria > Actinomycetota > Actinomycetes > Actinomycetales > Kineosporiaceae > DATKNA01. The sequence continues at coordinate 171,565 of CAWBVK010000001.1, forward strand.
CTGCGCTTCGGCGACCTGAACCACCCCGACACGCACCGCGTCCTGCCCGGCGTCGTCGCGGGCGTCGGCGGGTACGGCAACTGCCTCGGCCTGCCGAACATCGGCGGCGAGGTGTTCTTCGACCCCTGTTACCAGGGCAACCCGCTGGTCAACGCGCTCTGCGTCGGGGCGATGAAGCACGACGAGATCCACCTCGCGAACGCCCGCGGCGAGGGGAACCTCGTGGTGCTCTTCGGCGCCCGCACCGGCGGCGACGGCATCGGCGGCGTCTCCGTGCTCGCCAGCGAGACCTTCGACGAGGACGGCCCGGCGAAGCGGCCGAGCGTCCAGGTCGGCGACCCGTTCGCCGAGAAGGTGCTCATCGAGTGCTGCCTGGAGCTGTTCGCGGGCGGCCTCGTCGACGGCATCCAGGACCTCGGCGGCGCCGGCCTGTCCTGCGCCACCAGCGAGCTCGCCAGCGCCGGCGACGGCGGCATGGAGGTGCACCTCGACCGCGTCCCGCTGCGGGACCCCAGCCTGCGGCCGGAGGAGATCCTCATGTCCGAGTCGCAGGAGCGGATGATGGCGATCGTCCGGCCCGGCGACCTCGACGCGTTCCTCGCGGTCACCGCCAAGTGGGACGTCGAGGCGGCGGTGTTGGGCGAGGTCACGGAGACCGGCCGCCTCGTGGTGCGCTGGCACGGCGAGGTGGTCGTCGACGTCCCGCCGCGGACGGTCGCCCACGAGGGCCCCGTCTACTCCCGCCCGCTGGAGCGGCCCGCCCGCCTGGACGCCGTCCGCGCCGACGCCCCCGACTCCCTGCCGCGACCGGCGACGGGGGAGGAGCTGCGGGCCACCCTGCTCCGGATGGTGGCGAGCCCGAACCTCTGCAGCCGCGCCTGGGTCACCGACCAGTACGACCGGTACGTCCGCGGCAACACCGCGCTGGCGATGCCGGACGACGCCGGCGTGGTGCGGGTCGACGAGTCCACCGGCCTCGGCGTCGCGCTCGCCCTCGACGGCAACGGCCGGTACGGCGCGCTCGACCCCTACGAGGGGGCCCGGCTCGCGCTCGCGGAGGCCTACCGGAACGTCGCGGCCGCCGGGGCCCGCCCGCTCGCCGTCACCGACTGCCTCAACTTCGGCTCCCCGCAGGACCCGGGCGTCATGTGGCAGTTCTCGCAGGCCGTCGACGGCCTGGCGGCGGGCTGCGCCGAGCTCGGGATCCCCGTCACCGGCGGCAACGTCTCGTTCTACAACCAGACCGGCGACGTCTCGATCCACCCCACGCCGGTGATCGGCGTCCTCGGGGTGCTCGACGACGTCGCCCGCCGCACCCCCTCGGGCTGGCGCACGCCCGGCCAGGTGATCTACCTGCTCGGCGCGACCCGGGAGGAGTTCGGCGGCTCGGAGTGGGCGTTCGCCGAGCACGGCCACCTGGGCGGGACGCCGCCCGCGGTGAACCTGGCCGACGAGAAGCGGCTGGCGGACATCCTGGTCAACTCCTCGCGCGACGGCCTGGTCGACGCCGCGCACGACCTCTCGGAGGGCGGGCTGGCGCAGGCGCTGGTGGAGGCCTGCCTGCGGTACGGGGTCGGCGCCCGGGTCTGGCTCGACGAGGTCTGCGAGCGGGACGGCGTCAGCGCCTTCGCCGCCCTGTTCGCCGAGTCGACCGCCCGGGCGCTCGCCGCGGTGCCCCGCAGCGAGGAGGTGCGGTTCACCGACATGTGCGCCGCCCGCGGGATCCCGTTCGCCCGGATCGGCGTCGTCGACGACGGCGGGGGCGAGCCCGGCTCGACGTCCAGGGGCTCTTCAGCGTGCCGCTCGCCGAGCTGCGTGGCGCGCACGAGGGCACCCTGCCCGCCGCGTTCGAGGCGTGACCCGGGAGTAAGGCCCAGGTCCGTCAGATCACGGAAAGGCGACGGATTTCATCGCCGACTGGCGGGATCGCCACGGGATCCCGTTAAGATCCGGCCACACGGGGGCGGGTTCCGCCGTCGAGAGGGTCCGGAGGTGCAGGTGACGCAGCAGCCGCCCGGCCCCCGGCCGCGCCGTCGACCGTGCCCGCCGTCCGGCTCCGCGGCCTGCGCAAGACGTTCGGCCCCGTCGTCGCGGTCGACGGCGTCGACCTCGACGTCGCCGACGGCGAGTTCTTCTCGATGCTCGGCCCGTCGGGCTCGGGCAAGACCACCGTGCTCCGGCTGATCGCCGGCTTCGAGCTCCCGACCGACGGCACGGTCGAGCTCGGCGGGCGTCGACGTCACCCGGCGCGCCCCGTTCGAGCGCGACGTCAACACCGTCTTCCAGGACTACGCGCTGTTCCCGCACCTCGACGTGCTGGGGAACGTCGAGTACGGGCTCCGCGTGCGCAAGGTCGAGCGGGCCGAGCGGCGCGCGCCGCGCGCAGCGAGGCGCTCGCCACGGTGCGCTTGGAGGGGTTCGAGCGGCGCCGCCCCGGCCAGCTCTCCGGGGGCCAGCGACAGCGCGTCGCGCTCGCCCGCGCGCTGGTCAACCGCCCCCGCGTGCTCCTGCTCGACGAGCCGCTCGGCGCGCTCGACCTCAAGCTCCGGCGAGGAGATGCAGGTCGAGCTCAAGGCGATCCAGCGCGACGTCGGCATCACCTTCGTGTTCGTCACCCACGACCAGGAGGAGGCGCTCAGCCTCTCCGACCGGGTCGCGGTGTTCAGCGCCGGGCGGATCGAGCAGGTCGGCGCGCCGCGCGAGGTCTACGAGCGGCCGGCGACCGCGTTCGTCGCCGGGTTCGTCGGCACGCTCGAACCTGCTGGCCCGCCCGGTCGCCGAGCGCCTGCTCGGCGTGGACGCCGTCCACTCGTCCGGCCCGAGCGCATCCGCGTCGCTGCCGGCGGGCGCCCGCCCGCCGCGACGGCGACGCCGTGGCGCCCGGCGTCGTGCGCGAGGTCGTCTACGCGGGCGCCACCACGCGCGTCGTCGTGGCCCTCGACGCCGGCGGCGAGCTCGTCGCCCTGCTGGCCGCCGACGGCGGCGACGTCAGCCTCGACCGCGGCGACCGGGTCGACCTCGCCTGGCGCCCCGCGGACGCCTACCGGCTGCCCGACCACGACACCCGACCCGAGCCCGAGCCCGTGCCCGCCCCCTGACCGTCCTGATCGAGCAGCCCCAGCAGGAGGACTCATGCGTCCGCACCACCTTCCGCACCTCGCGGGCGCCTCGTGCTCGCGGTGGCCGCCGTCGCCGGCCTCGCCGCCTGCGGCGGCTCGAGCTCGGGCAGCAGCACCGGTGGCGGTGGTGGAGGCGGCGTCGCGCACGCCACCCCGCCGTCGGTGCCGATGCCCAGTCGGTGGGTGCCGGCGAGGGCGAGGTCGACCTCGTCAACTGGGCCGGCTACGTCATGGACGGCAGCAAGAAGGGCGACCCCGACTGGGTGACGCCGTTCACCAAGGCGACCGGCTGCAAGGTCAACTCCAAGGTGGCCGGCACCTCCGACGAGATGGTCACCCTGATGAAGACCGGGCAGTACGACGCGCGTCTCGGCCTCCGGGGACGCGACCCTGCGGCTGATCTACGGCGGGCGAGGTCGCCCCCGTGAACACCAAGCTCGTGCCGAACTACGACGACGGTCGCGCCGTTCCTCAAGGACCGCCCGTGGAACTCGGTGAACGGCCAGATGTACGGCATCCCGCACGGGTGGGGCGCGAACGTGCTGATGTGGAACCAGGCGGCCGTGCACCCCGGCCCCCGACTCGTGGGGCGTCGTCTTCGACGCGAACAGCCCCTACAAGGGGAAGATCACGGCGTACGACTCGCCGATCTACATCGCCGACGCCGCGCTCTACCTGAAGGCCACGAAGCCCGACCTGAAGATCACGAACCCGTACGAGCTCGACGACACCCAGTTCAACGCCGCCGTCGACCTGCTCAAGACGCAGCGGGGCCTCGTCGGGAGTACTGGAGCGACGCCGACGAAGAACATCAGCGCGTACGAGAGCGGCAGCAGCGTGCTGGGCACCGACGTGGCAGTACAACGCGAACGTGCATCAGCAGCGACAAGAAGGTGAAGGTCGGCACCACCGTGCCCAAGGAGGGCTCGACCGGCTGGTCGGACACCTGGATGATCTCGGCCAAGGCCGCCAAGCACCCGAACTGCATGTACAAGTGGTTCGACTGGATCGTCTCGCCGAAGGCGAACGCCCAGGTCGCCGAGTACTTCGGCGAGGCGCCGGCGCAGACGAAGGCCTGTTCGCTGACACGTCGGACAAGACGTTCTGCACGACCTACCACGCCCTCGACCAGACCTACGCGGACCAGATCGCGTACTGGACGACGCCGACCAAGGACTGCGGCGACGACCGCGGCCGGTCTGCAAGGACTACTCCGCCTGGACGTCGGCCTGGACGGCCATCAAGGGCTGATGGCCCGCTCATGACGGACGCCGTCCGCCCGGCCCCTGCCACGCACCGCCGGGGCCGGGCGCCCCTGGCCGCGCGGCTGTCGGCGGCGCTGCATGCCCGCCCGCGGCTGCGGCTCGCCGGGCTGCTCTCGCGTGCCGATGGCGCTGGCTGCTCGTGGCCTACCTGGGCTCGCTGGCCGTCATGTTCACGGCCGCCTTCTGGAGCGTCGACTCGTTCACGGGCGCCCTGGTCAAGGAGTTCACCCTCGACAACCTGCGCGAGCTCCTGACCGCGGACGTCTACCGAACCATCGCCCTGCGAACCCTCGGGATCGCCGTCGCGGTGACGCTGCTCGACGTGGTGATCGCCGTGCCGATGGCGTTCTACATGGCCAAGGTCGCTCGCCCCGGCGCCCGGGTGTACCTCGTGGTCGCCGTCCTCACCCCGCTGTGGGCCAGCTATCTGGTCAAGGCGTACGCGTGGCGCGGCCTGCTGCGCCGACAACGGCCTCGTCTCCGACGTGCTGCGCCCGTTCGGCCTCGACACCCCCGGGTACGGCGTGCCCGGCGGTCATCATCACGCTCGCCTACCTGTGGCTGCCGTACATGATCCTGCCGATCTACGCCGGCCTCGACCGGCTGCCCGACAGCCTGCTGGAGGCGTCGGGCGACCTGGGCGCGGGGGCCTGGCGGACGTTCCGGTCGGTCGTGCTGCCCGCTGACCTTCCCCGCGATCGTGGCCGGCTCGATCTTCACGTTCGCGCTCTCGCTCGGCGACTACATCACCGTCAAGATCGTCGGTGGTACGACGCAGATGGTCGCGAAACGTGATCTACGACAACATCGGCGTCGCCGGCAACCTGCCGTTCGCGGCGGCCGCCGCGTTCTTCCCGGTGGTCGTCATCGTCGTCTACCTGGTCGCCGTCCGCCGCACCGGCGCCCTGGACAACCTGTGACGCGTCCGGGACGGAGCTGCCATGACGCTCTCGCGGCCCGCCCGCATCGCGCTCGCCCTGGTCATGGCGCTCGGGCTGGCGTTCATCTACGTGCCGCTGGTGCTCGTGCTGCTGAACGCCTTCAACACCTCGCGCACGTTCGGCTGGCCGCCGGCGGGCTTGACCCTCGACTGGTGGCGGGCGGCGGCGAGCGACACGGGGATCCGCGACGCCGCTCCGCGCCAGCGTGCTCGTCGGGCTGGGCGCGACGGCGCTCGCGCTCGTCCTCGGCACGATGGCCGCGTTCGCGGTGGCGCGGTACCGCTTCTTCGGGCGGGAGGCCGTGAGCTTCGTGCTCGTGCTGCCCATCGCGCTGCCCGGCATCGTCACCGGCATCGCGCTGAACTCCGCCTTCTCGGTCGGCGGCGTGCCCTTCGGCTACCTCACGGTCGATCGTCGGCCACGCGACCTTCTGCGTGGTCGTCGTCTACAACAACGTGCTCGCCCGGCTGCGGCGCACCGGCGACGAGCCTCGAGGAGGCGTCGATGGACCTCGGCGCCGACACGTTCCGCACGTTCCGGCTCGTCACGTTCCCGCAGCTGCGCTCGGCCCTGCTCGCCGGTGCCCTGCTCGCCTTCGCGCTGAGCTTCGACGAGATCGTGGTGACGACGTTCACGACCTCCGCCGGGCTGAGGACGGTGCCGATCTGGGTCTTCGAGAACCTGTTCCGGCCGAACGCGGCGCCCGTCGTCAACGTCGTCGCGGCCGCGCTGATCGTCGCGTCGGTGCTGCCGATCTGGGCCGCGCAGCGGCTCTCGGGCGAACGCGGTCGGCGGCCGGCTCTGATCGGGCATTCGGCAGGGATCGCTCCGATGTCTCCATCGTTGAGCTGCGCAGACGACGTTCCGTGTTCGCAGGGTGACGATCGTGACATGTGTTGACAATCGTTGATCCACCCGGTGATGTACGTCACGGTGGGCGACGGAGCCGGTGTGCAGGGCGACGTCCGGTCACCCGGCGTGCCGGCCGGCGCGCCGAGACGGGCCGCGCCGGCGCGTGCCGGGGCCGCCGACGCCCGGGAGGCACCGTGCATCGCCCGAGACGCCGCACGACCGGTTCCACCGCCCTGATCGGACTCACCCTCGGCGCCCTGGGCGCCGGGCTGCTCGCGGCCGCCCCCGCGAACGCCGCCGTCCCGGCGGCCACCGGCTGCGAAGCCCGCGGCCGGCGAGGCCCCGGGCGCGCCGGGTGCCATGTCGCACTTCGACCTGGCCCGCAAGGACTGCCTGGGCACCGCGCGGAACCGCACGTCGAAGGTCTGGTTCACGGTCGCGGACGGCGTCCTGTCGGACGTCTACTACCCGACCGATCGACAACACCAACGTCGAGACGCTGCAGTACGTCGTCACCGACGGCTAGACGTTCACCGACCTGCAGACCCGCGACACGACGTACACCGTGCAGCGCCCTGGACCGACCGGCATGGCGTGCCGGGTCGACGAGCACGGCCAAGAGCGGCCGCTACACGCTCGTCACCGACTACCTCACCGACCCGGCGCGCGACAGCGTCGTGATGCGCACGACGCTGCTGCCCGGCGAACCGCCAGGACCGGCTCGACGGTCTACGTCCGGTTCGACGGCACGATCAACGGCAACGGCGGCGGCGGCGACGCGACGACGCAGAACGGCGGCGCCGACACCGCCGTCGTCGACACCTCGACCGGAGCACCCGGTGCCGGTCTCGATCGACACGAAGACCGCGACGATCGCGGCCAACCGCGACTACGCCCAGCCCGTCTACGCCGCCCTGCGCGCCGACCGGCCGTTCCCGCGCGCCTCCAGCGGCTTCGCCGGCACCGCCGAGCGACGGCCTGGCCCAGCTCGACGCCGACCACGCGCCTGGCGCACGACGTACGCGACGGCGACGCAACGGCAACGTCGTCCAGACCGCGCAGGTCGACGCCCGGCCCGGCACGCCCTTCCAGCTGGCGCTGGGCTTCGGCTCCACGCAGAGCGGCGCGGTCGGCGACCGCCGGGCGCAGCGCCGAGCGCCGCGTTCGCGCCGGCTCTACCGCGACTACCGCAAGGGCTGGGAGGCGTACGACCGCGGCCTCACGCCCGCCGGCGCTCCGCCGCAGGGCCTGACGCCGAGCGCAGCGCACGCAGCTGCGCCGCACCTACCTGCTGTCCGCGAACGTGCTCAAGGCCAGCGAGGACAAGACGTTCCCGGGCGCCATCGGTCGCCGGGCCTCGCCAGCCCCTGGGGGCAGGCGGTGCGCGGCCGGCGACCCGGCGCTGACCTACTTCGGCTCCTACCGCGAGGTCTTCGCCCGCGACCTCTACGAGACCTTCACCGGCCTGCTCGCCGCCGGTGACGTCGCGACCGCGAAGGACACCGTGCGGTTCCTCTTCGAGCGCCAGCAGCAGCCCGACGGGTCGATGCCGCGCAACAGCCTGGTCAACGGCAAGCTCGCGCCGGACAGCTTCGGCGTGCAGCTCGACGAGGTCGCCTACCCGATCCTGATGGCCCGCACCGTCGGGCTGACCGACAAGGCGTTCTACACCGCAGCACATCAAGCGCGCCGCCGACTACGTCGTCGCGCACGGCCCGGCGTTCGGCAACGAGCGCTGGGAGGAGCAGAGCGGGTACTCGCCGTCGACGATCGCCGCCGAGATCGCCGGCCTCGCCGCCGCCGGCTGCGATCGCCGAGAAGAACGGCGACGCCGCCGGTGCCCGCATCTACCGCGCCACCGCCGACCACTACCAGCGGAACATCAAGGACTGGACGGTGACGACGAACGGCCCGCTCAGCCCCGCAGCCGTACTTCATCCGGCTCTCCAAGACCGGCGACCCGAACGCCGCGATCACCTACAACCTCGGCAACGGCGGCCCCGACGCCGACCAGCGGGCCGTCATCGACCAGGGCTTCCTCGAGCTGCCCCGGCTCGGCGTGCTGCCGGCCGACGACGCCGACGTCGCGCGCTCGCTCGCCGCTGGTCGACGCGGTGATCCGCAGGCACGTCAGCACGGGCACGGCTTCTACCGCTACGGCACCCCGACCGCCGGGCACCGAGGACGGCTACGGCGACTGCCACGTCGGCGACCCGACCGACTGCGCGATCGAGGGCAAGCCGTGGGCCGGGCGTCTGCGACGACCCAGGGCCAGAACAAGGGCTCGGGCCACCTCTGGCCGGTGCTCGCCGGCGAGCGCGGCCGAGCACGAGGTCGCGCACGGGTCGACCGGCCGCGGCCGCCGCGGCTGTGGGCGTCGATGGCCGACATGGCGTCGGGCATCGGGCTGATCCCCGAACAGGCGTGGGAGAACGAGGACCTGGCCGCCGTCGCCGTTCGGCACCGCGCCCGAGTGCGCCTCGATCGGCTTCCAGAACGGCAAGGCCGGCCGGCAGCGCCTCGCCGCTGACCTGGGCGGCAGGCGCAGTTCGTGCGGCTGTCCGCGAACCTGCGCGCCGGCCGGCATCACCGAGCGCCCGGTCGACACCGTGCAGCGCTACATCACGCACACCCAGACGCGGCGTCGACCGTCACGCTCACGGCGCCCGGCCGACAACTCGCTGGTCACCGGCGGCGACGACGACCGTCGTCGGCACCACCGCGCCGGACGCGACCGTCGACGTCGACGCCGTCAACACCGACATCGCCGGCGAGGCGACGACGGCCACGGGCACGGCCGGACGCCGACGGGCACTTCTCGATCCCCGTCACCGTGCCGCCGGGCACCGTCACGCTGACCGTGACGGCGACCGCGCCCGAGCGGTGCCACCGGCTACGCCCAGCGCACCGTCGTCTACGACGTCGTGCCCGGCACGCTGCGTCTACAGCACCGACGACCCGACCGGCGACGACAACGGCCCCGGCACCTACGCCTACCCGACCGCCGGCGACGACTTCCAGCCCGGCGCCTTCGACCTGCAGAAGTTCGAGGTCTACGACTCCGGGGCCGACACGGTCACCTTCCGGGTGCAGACCGCGGACCTGTCGCCGACGTTCGGCAGCCCGCTCGGGCGCGCAGCTCGTCGACGTCTACGTGAAGAACCCGGCGGGCGGCGCCACGTCGACCGCCGCGTCGTTCCCGCGGCCGCAACTACCAGATCGCCGCCGGCTCCGCGTGGAACCGGCTGATCGAGGTCCAGGGCTTCGGGCAGCGGTTCGTCGACGCCGCCGGCGCCACGCTGGGGTCGGTGGCGATCCGGGCGTCGGCCGCCACCCGGTACATCACCTTCACGGTGCCCAAGGCGGCGCTCGGCGGCACGCCGGCCAGCGGGTGGACCTTCGCGGTCGTCCTCACCGGGCAGGACGGGTTCAGCCCCGACCAGGCCCGCGGCTTCCAGCCGACGCCGCAGGACTACCAGTTCGGGGTCTGCACGACGGCCGAGGCGGCGACGGGCAACCCGATCTGCGCCGTCGACCCGGCGACCGTGCCCAAGGCCGTGGACGTCCTCACGCCCGGCCGGGGTCGAGCCAGGCCGACGAGCTGAACCCGGTCACCAACAAGCCGGTCGACGATCGCGGGGGTGACCATCCCCTGACTGCCTAGCGCCGATCAAGGAAAATCGGGCCCTTCCGCTGCGGTCACCCGCACGGGAGGGCGCGATTTTCCTTGATTGGCGCGGGGGCGGGGGTCAGAGGACGCGGACGCCGGCCAGCTGGTGCGCGACGGCGACGTGCCGGCCCGTCGCGTCCCACACGTCGCAGGTCTCGTCCATCGCGCCGCCGGTGATGCTCCGGGCGACGGTGCGCACCCGCAGCGGCCCCGGCGCCGGCACGCCGCGCACGAACACGCTGTACTGCAGCGTCGGCGTCCAGCCGTACTGCAGGCCCGGGACGTCGAAGCTGGGCGGCGGCAGCGCGTCCGCGAGGCACGATCAGCGCCAGCGGGTCCGGCTCCCGGCCGTCGTCGAACCGCACCCACGCCCGCAGCTCGCCGGCGCCGGTGGGCCGGCCGGCGCCGAAGCCGGCGGTGGCGGGGTCCATGAGCTCGGCGACCACGCCCGAGGATGGGCACGCGGAACGGCCCGGCGTCGACCGGCAGCCGGCGGCCTGCTCCTCGGGCGCGGGCAGCTCAGGAGCCGCCGGGCCCGGCACGACCGGCTCCCCGTCGGTGATCCGTCCGGCCGTCACGAGAGCGTCGAGGTAGCTCGCGTCGCCGTCGGCCGGCGCCGAGCCGGGCGCGCAGCACGCTGACGCCGCGGCCGAGGCGCAGCGGCTCGACCGTCACCAGCGCGGGCCCGGGCGGCGCAGCCGCGGGGAAGGCCGCCGTCACCGCGAGCGGGTGCTCGTGCCCGGCGCCCGCCTCGGCGAGCGCCGCGCGCGCGGCGATCGCCAGCAGGTACCCGCCGTTGAGCTTGCCGGCGATCGACCACTGCTCGTCGAGATCGACCTCGTACCGGCCGGGCCCGGCGGCCCGGACGGCCGTCGCGGCGTCGAATGCGTGCACGGGCCGAACCCTACGGCCCCCGGTCCGGCGGCCGCTTCGCCTCATGATCTCGCCCGCGCGGCCGACGGGGTGCGGACGGAGCTCGGGTTCGGAGGGGACGGGGTGCACGTGGCGAGCGAGCGCGACCACCTGCTCCACCTGCTGCGCCGGACCACGTGCGGCGTCACCCCGGCGCTGGTCACCGAGGCGGCGCGGCTGGGCCGCGCGGCCTGGCTCGAGGCGCAGCTCGCCCCCGCCGCCCTGCGCGACCCCGAGGGTGACGCCGTGCTCGCGCGGTTCCCCGCACTGTCGCTGCCGACGCCGGAGGTCCGGCGCCGGGCCGACGCCGGCACCCTGAAGCCCTGGGACCTCATGTTCTCCCTCGGCCAGGCCGCGATCGGCCGGGCCATCTGGAGCCGCAGGCAGCTGCTCGAGGTGATGGTCGACTTCTGGTCGAACCACTTCAACGTCACCTGCCCGAGCGACGACGTCTGGGACTGCCGGCACACCCTGGACGCCGACGTGCTGCGGCCCCTCGCGTTCGGCCGCTTCGCCGACCTGCTGCCGGCAGTCACGGCCCACCCCGCGATGCTCCGCTACCTCGACAACGTCTCGTCCACGAAGGCCGCGCCGAACGAGAACCTCGGGCGCGAGCTGCTCGAGCTGCACACGGTCGGCGTCGGCGCCGGCTACGCCGAGCGGGACGTCCTCGACAGCGCACGCATCCTCACCGGCCTGTCGGTCGACTGGACCACCGGCGTCTTCACCTACCGCTCCCGGTCGCACTGGACCGGCGCCGTCCGGGTCCTGGACTTCAGCCACCCCAACACCGACGCCGACGGCCGCCCCGTCGTCGCCGCCTACCTCGACCACCTCGCGCACCATCCCGCGACCGCCCGCCGGCTCGCGCTCAAGCTGGCGACCCGGTTCGTCGCGGACGACCCCCCGGCCGCTCTCGTCGACCGGCTGGCCGCGGTCTACCTGGCGCACGGCACCGCGATCGCCCCCGTGCTCCGCGAGCTGTTCGCCTCGCGGGAGTTCCTGGCGGCGCCCGACGCGAAGGTCCGCCGGCCGTTCGAGACCGTGGTCGCGACCGTGCGGGCCCTCGGGTTCCGGCAGGCCGCGCGGGGGAGCGACGAGCTGCAGGGCCTCTACTGGGCGCTGGAGAGCCAGGGGCACCAGCCCTACGCGTGGCCGCAGCCCGACGGGTACCCCGACCGGGCGAGCGCCTGGGCGTCGAGCGCCGGGGCGCTGGCCCGGTGGAACACGACCCTCGGCATCGCCGCCGGCTGGTGGCCCAAGGGCTTCACGTCGACGTCGCTGCGGGCGCTGCTGCCGCGCGTCCGCCCTGCCACCCACGCGGGGCTCGTCGCGGCGCTCGGGCAGCGGCTGCTGCAGCGCCCGCTGCCGCCGGCGCACGTGGCGGCGATCTGCGAGTTCCTCGGGGTGAGCCCGCGCACCCCGCTGCGGGCCGACAGCGCCGCGCTCGGCTGGCGGCTGCCCTACGTGGTCGCGCTCGTCCTCGACGGGCCCACCCACGTGCTGCGATGACCACCGACCGGGAGGACCGCCCCGTGACGACCCCACCGCAGCCGCCACCGGCCGCAGCGTGCGGCTGCCCCGCGCCCGGCGACGGGCCCGCGCGGCGGACCGTGCTGCGCGCCGCGGCAGCGACCGGTGCCCTGGGCCTCGTCACGGCCGCCGTCTCGGAGACGGTCACCGCCCGCTACGCCTTCGGCGCCACGGGGTACACCGGCGACACCCTCGTCGTCCTCTCGCTGCGCGGCGGCTTCGACGGGCTGAACGCGATCGTGCCCGCCGGCGACCCCGACTACCTGCGGCTGCGTCCCACGATCGGCCTGCCCACCGGCAGCCTGCTGCCGCTCGACGGGATCTTCGGCCTGCACCCCGCGCTGGCGCCGCTGCTGCCGCTGTGGCGGGCCGGGACGCTCGGCGCCGTGCACGCCGTCGGGCAGGAGGAGCCGTCGCGGTCGCACTTCACGGCGATGGCCGAGCTCGAGCGCGCGGCCCCGGGCACCAGCCTGCGGACGGGCTGGCTCGACCGCACGGTCGGCCTGCGCGCCCCCGGCGGCGTCTTCCAGGCGAGCGTCGTGGGGTCGACGTCGCCCACCGGAGCGCTCGCCGGCCCCAGGCCCGAGCTGACCATGGACTCCATCGACGGCTTCGAGCTGACCGGTGCGTGGGACGACCACGAGCGCGCCGCCTGGACCCGGGCGCTGGAGCGCATGCACGCCGGCGCCCCGGCGGCCGTCCGGCAGGCCGCCACCGGCGCGCTCCAGGCCGTCCGCACCACCCGCGCCCTGCACGCCGCCCCGCACGCGCCCGAGCACGGCGCCGCCTACCCCGCCGACAGCGATCTCGCCTCGGCGCTGCGCGACGTCGCCCGCCTGGTCAAGGCCGGGGTGGGCCTGCAGGTCGCCTGCGTCGACTTCGGCGACTGGGACATGCACGTCGACATGGGCGGCCCCGCGAGCGGGCGCCTGCACGACCACCTCGACGAGCTCGCCCGCGCCCTGCTCGCCTTCGCCACCGACCTCGGCCCCCGCCTCGGCGGCGTCACGCTCGTCACGCTGTCGGAGTTCGGCCGCCGGGTGGAGGAGAACGGGTCGGGGGGCGCCGACCACGGGCACGGCAACGCCGTCCTGCTGCTGGGCGGCGGGGTGGCCGGGGGCAAGGTGCACGGCCGGTGGCCGGGGCTGTCCGACGCCGCCCTCGTGGACGGCGACCTCGCCGGCACCACCGACTACCGGCAGGTGCTCGCCGAGGTGCTCACGACGCGCTGCGGACTCGCCGCGCCGCGCGGCGTCTTCCCCGGCCTGGTGCCGGCGCCCCTGGGAGTCGTGCGGCCGCGCCCCTGACGCCTCGCCGGGAGACATGCTGAGAGACTGCTCCGGTGCCGCCGCGACGTCGCACCGACCCCGCCGAGGGCCGGGCCGCACTCGCCGCCTGGCAGGCCGACCCCGCCAGGGCGCCTCGCGGGACGATCGCGACGGCGGTCCGCTGGTCGCTGGAGGAGCTCGGCGAGCGGGCCCCGGGGCACGCCACCGAGGTCCGGGTGCCCCCGTTCGGCGCCGTCCAGTGCATCGAGGGCCCCCGGCACACCCGGGGCACGCCCCCGAACGTCGTCGAGACCGACGCGGCGACCTGGCTGGGCCTGGTGGCGGGCACCCTCGCCTGGGGGGACGCCGTCGCGTCGGGGCGCGTGCGTGCGAGCGGCTCCCGGGCCGATCTCTCCGGCCTGCTGCCCCTCACCCGTCCCGTTAACGTGGAGCCGTGAGCGAGGAGCGGCCGGAGCCGCCGCAGGCGGCCGTCGGGCAGCCGGTCCAGGAGCCCGAGCCGGCTCGGCCGGCCGAGGAGCCCGAGCCGGCTCGGCCGGCCGAGGAGCCCGAGCCGGCTCGGCCGGTCGAGGTGCGGCTGCGCCGCGCCCCCCGCTACCGGGTCTTCATCGGCGTCGGGGCCGTGCTGGGCGCCGTCCTCGGCGTCGTGCTCGCGGTCACCCGCGGCGGCGACGCGCTGTTCTCGGCGGCCACCGTGACCGGTTACCTCGCGGCGATCGGCCTGCTGGTCGGGGCCCTGCTCGGCGGCGTCGTCGCCGTGCTCGCCGACCGCCCCCCGCGCTGAGCCCGCCTGATCACCACCCTGATCACCCCCCTGATCACCGCCCTGATCACCGCGGGCGGGGCGGGGGCTGTGGGAGACTGGGCCCGTGGCTCGCGGCGACGGACGGCTCACCCACGACGTGCTCCCCGGCGAGAAGGGCCCCCAGGACGCCTGCGGCGTCTTCGGCGTCTGGGCCCCGGGTGAGGAGGTCGCCAAGCTCACCTACTTCGGCCTCTACGCCTTGCAGCACCGCGGGCAGGAGTCGGCCGGCATCGCGGTCAGCGACGGCACCAAGATCCTCGTCAACAAGGACATGGGCCTCGTGGCCCAGGTCTTCGACGAGGGCACCCTGCAGGCGCTGCAGGGGTCGATCGCGGTCGGGCACACGCGGTACTCCACGACCGGCGGGTCGACCTGGCAGAACGCGCAGCCGACGCTCGGCGCGACCGCTGCCGGCACGGTCGCGCTCGCCCACAACGGCAACCTCGTGAACGTGCGCGAGCTGCGCGACCTGGTCGGGCAGCGGTACGGTCGAGCAGGTGCTCGGCGAGCTGGCGCGCGGCAACACCACCGACACGGCGCTCGTGACCGCCCTGCTCGCCGGCAGCCCCGACCGCACGCTCGAGGCGACCGCGCTCGAGGTCCTGCCGCACCTCGACGGCGCGTTCAGCTTCGTCTTCATGGACGAGCACACCCTCTACGCCGCCCGCGACCCACGCGGCATCCGCCCGCTGGTCCTCGGCCGCCTCGACCGGGGCTGGGTGGTCGCGAGCGAGACGGCGGCGCTCGACATCGTCGGCGCCTCGGTGATCCGCGAGGTCGAGCCGGGGGAGTTCCTCACCATCGACGCCGACGGCCTGCGCTCGGCCCGGTTCGCCCCCGCCAACCCTCGCGGCTGCGTCTTCGAGTACGTCTACCTCGCCCGGCCCGACACCACGATCGCCGGCCGCCCGGTGCACGCGGCACGGGTCGAGATGGGCCGCCGGCTGGCGCAGGAACACCCGGTGGACGCCGACCTCGTGATCCCCGTGCCCGAGAGCGGAACCCCCGCCGCGGTGGGCTACGCGCAGGGCAGCGGCATCCCCTACGGCCAGGGCCTGGTGAAGAACGCCTACGTCGGGCGCACCTTCATCCAGCCCAGCCAGACGATCCGCCAGCTCGGCATCCGGCTCAAGCTCAACCCGCTGCGCGAGGTCATCCGCGGGCAGCGGCTCGTCGTCGTCGACGACTCGATCGTGCGCGGCAACACCCAGCGGGCGCTCGTGCGGATGCTCCGCGAGGCCGGCGCCGCCGAGGTGCACGTGCGGATCTCGAGCCCGCCGGTCACGTGGCCGTGCTTCTACGGCATCGACTTCGCCACCCGCGCCGAGCTCGTCGCCACCGGCCTGGCGGTCGACGAGGTACGGGCGAGCATCGGCGCGGACTCGCTCGGGTACATCTCGCTCGAGGGCATGGTCGAGGCGACCCGGCAGCCGCGCGAACGGCTCTGCACCGCGTGCTTCACCGGCGAGTACCCGACCCCCCTGCCCTCCGCGGAGCTGCTCGGCAAGCACGCCCTCGAGACCCCGCTCCCGATCGACCTGCCCGACGCGACCCGCGTCGCCGGCACGAACGTCGTCGGCACCAACCTGGTCGACATCGACGGCGTCAGCGTCGGCGCGCCCGTCGGCGCCGCGGACGCCCTCTCCGCCCCTGACCGGCGGCGCGGGCCCGCATAGGCTCGGCGGGTGATCGTCGGACTGCTCGCCGCGCTGGCCGCGGCCGTCGCCTACGGCGTGGCCTCGGTGCTGCAGGCGGTCGGCAGCCGGCGGCTCGCGACCGCCGCGCCGGACGCGCGGCTGCTCCTGCGGCTGCTGCGCTCCGCGCCCTACCTGGCCGGGCTCGCCCTCGACGGCCTCGGGTTCGTGGCCGTGGTGCTGGCCCTGCGGGACCTCCCGCTGTTCGTCGTCGAGTCCGCCATCGCGTCGAGCGTCGGCGTGACCGCGCTGGTGGCGTCCCGCTGGCTCGGTGCCCGGCTGAGCCGGCGGGAGCGCATCGCCCTCGTCGTGCTGGGTCTCGGTCTCGTGCTGCTCGCCGTCAGCGCCGAGGCCGAGCGAGGCGCAGGCCCTCTCCCGCGCCGGGCGGTGGGTCGTGCTGGCGTCGTCCGTGCTGGTGGCGGCCGCTGCCGGCCTCGCCGCCCGGGCCCCGGCGGACCGGGCCGCGCCCCTCCTCGCGGCGGCCGCCGGGCTCGCCTTCGCCGGCGTCGGGATCGCCGCCCGTGCCCTGCAGTGGCCGACCCCGTGGTGGGGGCTGCTCGCCGACCCGCTGCTGTGGGCCCTGGCGCTCGACGGCGTGATCGGCCTCGCCGCCTACGCCGCGGCTCTCCAGCGCGGCGGCGTCACCGTGATCACCGCGATCACCTTCGCGGTCGAGACCGTCGTGCCGGCGGTGATCGGGTACCTCGTCCTCGGCGACCGGGCCCGGCCGGGGTTCCTGCCCGTGGCCGTCCTGGGCCTGCTCGTCACCCTCGGCGCCGCCATCGCCCTGGCGCGGTACAGCGAGCCGGAGGCCCTCCCGGTCTGACCCCTCGCCCGGTTCCCCTGGATAGGCTCGCGCCCGTGGAGCCCCTCACGTACGCGGCCGCCGGTGTCGACGTCGAGGCGGGTGACCGCGCGGTCGAGCTCATGAAGGCGGCGGTCGCCCGCACGCACGGGCCCGAGGTCGTGAGCGGGCTCGGGGGGTTCGCCGGGCTCTACGACCTCTCCCTGGTCAAGGGCTACCGGCGCCCGCTGCTCGCCGGCTCCACGGACGGCGTCGGCACCAAGGTCGCCGTCGCCCGCGCGCTCGACCGCCACGACACCATCGGCCTGGACCTGGTCGCCATGGTCGTCGACGACGTCGTGGTCTGCGGCGCCCGCCCGCTGGTCATGACCGACTACATCGCCTGCGGCCGGGTCGTGCCCGAGCGGGTCGCGGCGATCGTCACGGGTATCGCCAACGGCTGCGAGATCGCGGGCTGCGCGCTGGTCGGCGGCGAGACCGCCGAGCATCCGGGGCTGCTCGAGCCCGACGAGTACGACGTGGCGGGCGCCGCGTTCGGGGTCGTCGAGGCCGACGACCTGCTCGGCCCTGCCCGGGTGCGGCCCGGCGACGCCGTCGTGGCGATGTCGAGCAGCGGCCTGCACTCCAACGGGTACTCCCTCGTCCGGCGGGTGTTCGCCCGGGCCGGGTGGGAGCTACGAGCGGCACGTCGAGGAGTTCGGCCGCACCCTGGGCGAGGAGCTGATCGAGCCGACCCGCATCTACACCGCCGACTGCCTCGACCTCGCCGGCGCGCTCGGCGCCGACCTGCACGCGCTCTCCCACGTGACCGGGGGCGGGCTGGCGGCGAACCTGGCCCGGGTGCTGCCGGACGGCGTCCATGCGGTGGTCGACCGCTCGACGTGGCGGCCACCGGCGGTCGTCGACGTGGTCGCCCGGCTCGGCGCGGTGCCGCGCCACGATCTCGAGCGCACCCTGAACCTCGGGGTCGGGATGGTCGCGGTGCTCGACCAGGCCCGGGCCGGCGAGGCCGTCGACCGGCTGACGGCCCGCGGCGTGCCCGCCTGGGTGCTCGGGGCGGTCGGCGCCGGCGACCCTCCGGCCGACCTGCCGGGCGACTCGGGTGACGCGGCCGACGTCGTGCGCGGGGCGAAGGGCGTCGCCGGCGGGGCCGTCGTCACCGTGGGGGAGCACCCCCGCTGATCAGCGCGACGCGACGAGAACGACAGGGACCCCGCCGCGGAGCGGCGAGGTCCCTGCGGTGTCTGTCGGTCGACGAGCGCGGGTCAGCGCCCGCCGTGGCCGGGTGACCAGTCCGCGTACTCGTCGTCCTCGTCGTCGTCGTCCGCGGCAGCAGCAGCCGGCGAGCCCAGAGGGAAGGGGTCGCCCGAGGCGAGCTCCCGCTGGAGGGCGTCGTAGTCGGTGTCCGGGGCTGAAGTACTTCAGCTGCCGAGCGACCTTGGTCTGCTTGGCCTTCTGACGGCCACGCCCCATGGCGTCGACCCCCTCATACGTCGATCCGGGGCAAGCGCCACTGGCGGGGCCCCGGATTCTGGTCATCCGTCTGTCGTGGAACCAACGGTACAACGTCGGGCGCCCCGAAAGCATCCCGGCTGGCCCCGGCCACCCGGCCGGTCGATGCCGCCTCGGCCGACCGGCCCGGGTGCTCCGGCGGCCCGGTCCCGCCTCACCCCGGCGCTCAGCCGTGCACGAGATGGATGCGCGAGAGCGACGCCGACGTCGCGCATGCGCCGTTCGGCGAGCCGGTCCGCGGCCTCGGCGGGCGGCACGCCCTCGTCGCGGGCGGCGCGCAGCACGGCCAGCGTGGTGTCGTAGATCCGCTCGGTGCGGGCCCGGGCGCGCTCGAACGAGAAGCCGTGCAGCTCGTCGGCGACCTGGATGACCCCACCCGCGTTGACGCAGTAGTCGGGGCAGTAGAGGACGCCCCGGTCCTCGAGCAGCCGGGCGACCTCGGGCGTGGCGAGCTGGTTGTTGGCTCCGCCGCAGACCAGCCCGGCGCGCAGCGCGGCCACGACCTCGGGGGTGAGCGCGTGGCCCAGGGCGCAGGGGGCGTAGACGTCGAGGGGCTCGGCGAGCAGCGCCTCGGTGGAGGCGACGGCACGCACCCCCTCGTGGGCGTCGAGGACCCGCCTCACGGCGCCGTCGTCGACGTCCGCCACCACCGGCAGCGCGCCCTGCTCCAGTAGCAGCGGCACCAGGTGCCGACCGACCTTGCCGACGCCGCTGATCCCCACGACGAGCCCCTCCAGGCTGTCGCGGCCCCAGCGCACGAGCGCACCGGCACGCATGCCGTGGAACACGCCCGAGCGCGGTCAGCACCGACGAGTCGCCCGCGCCGCCGGCGCTCTCGCTGCGTCCGGTGACCCAGCGGCACTCCCGCGCGACGACGTCCATGTCCTCCACGTACGTGCCCACGTCGCACGCCGTGACGTAGCGGCCGCCCAGCGAGGCCACGAAACGTCCGTAGGCGCGCAGCAGCGCCTCCGTCTTGTCGCGCCGCGGGTCACCGATGATCACCGCCTTGCCGCCGCCGTGGTCGAGCCCGGCGAGCGCGTTCTTGTACGCCATGGCCGTGGAGAGCTCGAGGACGTCGGCGACGGCCTCGTCGACCGTCGGGTACGGCCGGAACCGGGTGCCGCCGAGACCGGGGCCGAGCGCCGTCGACGACAGCGCGATGACGGCTCGCAGACCCGTGCCGGCGTCGTGGCAGAACACCACCTGCTCGTGCCCCCCGGCCCACAGGGAGGCGAGGCCCTCGGGGCGGGCGTCGGGTCCGGAGGCCCCGCTGGGAGCGGGGAGCGTCGAGGTCGTCATGCGGGTGACGATAGGACCGCCCGCCGGGGCCCCAGGTCCAGGGGCCGCCCTCGGCTATCGGTACAACCCCCGCAAGAGGTCCGGACTAGGTCGTCTTCGTCTCAACGGGCGATCGTGCCCCGTTCCGGTTCCCGCCGGGCGCCTCGACAGGGCACGATGTCCCTACACGGGGTATCCGCCCCGTTCTTGGAGGATGACCATGACCACCCGATCGCCCGACGCGGCGGAGCCGCTGCTCACTCCGGCCGAGGTCGCGGCTCTCTTCCGCGTCGACCCCAAGACGGTCACGCGGTGGGCCAAGGCCGGCAAGCTGTCGTCGATCCGCACGCTGGGCGGGCACCGACGGTACCGGGAGTCCGAGGTCCGTGCGCTGCTCGCGGGCATCCCGCACCAGCGCGTCGAGCAGGACTGACCCGCAACGCACCGAGCGAGCGTCACCCCCCGCCGGGGTGGCGCTCCTCGGCGTGCCCGGCCCCCTCCGGCAGGGCGGGCGGCCCCCTGCGCCCGCCGTCGCCCCGCCGTCAGGCCCGGCGGAGCCTGAACCACACCAGCTTGCCCTCGGGCTCGGGCCGCCAGCCCCAGCTGTCCGCCAGCAGATCGACGAGCATGAGCCCGCGCCCGCTCTCGGCCAGGCCCGCCGTCGACCACCCGCGCCGCGCCGGGCCCGTCGCCCGGCTCCTCCCGCGGCGGCTGCGGCGAGCTGTCGCGGACGCCGACCGCGACGCCCTCGGCGCCGATCTCGACCAGCCAGCTCCCGAGCGCCGCCGCCGTGCCGCAGCGCGTTGGTCACGACCTCGCTGACCAGCAGCGACGCGGTGTCGTCGAGCTCGCCCAGCCCGGCCTCGTCGAGGGCCCGCGTCACGAGGCGGCGCCCGGCGGCCGGTGCCCGCGGCCCCGCGGGCAGGTCGGCCCGGACGACGTCGAGCGGGCGCTCCAGCCCCGGCACGGCGAGGTCCGGCGACGGCGCGTCGCCGACGTCGACGACCCGCAGGGCGAGCACGGCGGTGTCGTCGTCGTGCGAGCTGTCCCGGCCCATCGCCCGCAGGGCGGTCTCGCAGGCCCCCGCGGCGCTGTCGGGCGTGCCATGCCCGAACGCCGCGGCCAGCCGCTCCAGGCCGAGCGCCAGGGGGACGTCGCGCTCCTCCACGAGGCCGTCCGTGAACAGCAGCAGCGCCGTGCCCGGCGAGCTCTTGACGGTGCACTCGGGGTAGGCGCGGCGCTCGGGGTCACGGTGGTCGAGCGAGGCGGGGACGCCCAGCGGCAGGCCCGGCTCGACCTCGACGTACCCGGCGGCACCGTCGGTGCCCACCCGCAGCGGCGGCGGGTGCCCGGCGGAGGCGAAGGTCACCGTGCTGCTGGCGGCGTCGTGCACGCCGACGAGGCAGGTGACCAGGTGCTCGCCCTCGAGCACCTCGGTGAAGGCCGCGAGGTGCTCGAGCACGTCGCCGGGCTCGAGGCCCTCGACGGCGTAGCTGCGCAGCGCCGCGCGCAGCTGGCCCATCACGGCGGCGGCGCGCACGCCGCGGCCCATCACGTCGCCGACCGCCACGGCCACCCGTCCGCCGCGCAGCGGGATGACGTCGTACCAGTCGCCGCCGACCTCGGTGCCGGCGGCGCCGGCGAGGTACCGGCCGGCGACGTCGAGCTCGGCGATGCGGGGCAGCCGGGCGGGCAGCAGCGACCGCTGGAGCTCGAGGGCGACGAACCGCTCGCTCTCGTACAGCCGCGCGTTGTCGAGTGTCAGCGCGGCGCGGTGCCCGAGCTCGGCCAGGAAGCGCACCTCGTCGCCGGTGAACGCCGACCCGTCGGGGCGGAGCACGGTGAGCGCCCCGAACGTCATGGCGCGCACCGTCAGCGGCACGCTCGACCAACGTGGCGCCGAGCAGGGCCCGGAGGTCGTCGCGCCGGCGCACCGGCAGGGCCTCGAGCAGCGTCTCGTCGACGGTCGCGAGCCGTGGCGTGGCGGAGGCCGCCGCGGCGCCGGGCCCGTCCACGTCGGGCCGGGTGGGCCAGGCGGACGCCGCGCGCGACAGGGCCTCGGCGAGGTCGGCGGGCATGGCCTCGTCGGTGCGGGCCGCGACGAACTGCAATCCGGGCCCGGCGTCGGGGGAGCGCAGGGCGGGGGAGGACCTCTCGTCCGTGTGCACGAAGGCGACGGGGCCCAGCGCCGGGACCACACGCTCCAGCAGGACGGCGACCGCCTCGCCGCTGGCCAGCCCGCTCGCGGCCAGCGCGGTGCCCGCCGCGGCGAGGGCGTCGGCACGCCGGCGCTGGCTCGACTCGGCCTCGAAGAGCAGGGCGTTGTCGACGGCGAGGGCGGCCCGGGCCGCGAGGGTGCGCGCGAGCCCGAGGTCCTCGGCGTCGAAGGCGCGGCCGGAGTTCGGCCAGGCCCAGCGTCAGCGCGCCCAGGACGCGCCCCCGGGCGCGCAGCGGTGCCACCACGAGCGCGCGGGTGCGGAGCCTGAGCGCCGCCTCGAGGAGCTGCTCGTCGCCCTCTGCCCACGCGACGTAGTCGGCGTCCCCCAGGTCGGACAGGTGCACCGGCTCGCCCGTCCGCAGCGCCTCCTGGGCCGCCGCAGACCCCGGCGTACCCGGCGCCCGCGGCCCGAGGCGGGCGACGAGCGCACCGAGCTCGGGGTCGCGGTGCACGGCGGCGGACCGGCGGGCGGCGTCCGGGCTGCTCTGCAGGTCGACCGCGCAGTAGTCCGCCAGTGCGGGCACCACCGCGGCGGCGAGCCGGCGCATGGCGTCCTCGGCGTCCAGCGTCTCGGTGAGGACCGCGGCCGACCTCGACCATCACGTCGAGCCGCGCCTTGGCCCGCTCCGCGACAGCACGCGCCTCGCGCTCGGCCGTGAGCAGCCGCTCGTACTCGATCCCGGCGATGACGCGGGCCGTGATGTCGGTCTGGACGCCCACGAAGTGTGTCAGCACGCCCTCACCGTCGACGACCGGCGAGATCGTGAAGGCGTTCCAGAAGGGGGTGCCGTCCTTGCGGTAGTTCAGCAGCTCCGCCCGGACGGCCTCGCCCCGGCGCAGGGCCTCGCCCAGCAGCCGGACCGCCTCACGGTCGGTGCCCGGGCCCTGCAGGAAGCGGCAGTTGAGTCCGATGATCTCGTCGGCCTCGTAGCCGGTCATCTCCTCGAAGGCCGGGTTGACCCAGACCAGCGGGTCGTCGTCACGGCGCGGGTCGGAGATCGTGAACGAGACCTGGGAGGCGACCAGCGCCCGGGCCGTGAGCTCGTCGAGGTCGCCGGCGTCGCTGATCTCGGGCAGGACGCCCGCGTCCGCCTCGCGGCGCGTCTCGTCGGCCACGAGGTCGCGGGCCGTCGGCGTCGGCCCGGACGATGGCCGCGCCGTCGGCACCGGCGAGGGGCTCCGCGCCCCGGGCTCCGCGGCGAGCCTGCCGTCAGATGCGAGGTGAGCCCGGCGCGCAGCGGGCCGTCCCCGGGATGGACGGGGAACAGCGCGACGATGGCCCGCTTGCCGGCCACGTTCGAGGCCGAGAGCAGCTGGCTGCCCGTTGACCCAGTAGGGCCTGGGCCGCCCCGCGTCGTCGAGGACGTCGAGCCGCATGCCCGGCACCGCGCCGCCCGCTCCCACGACGGAGACCGGGTCGACGACGGGCAGGGCGGCCGCGCCGTCCTGCCGCCCACGCGGGCACGACGAGACGGGCGGCGGCGGTCCACTCCGCGGCGGGCACGGGGAGCTGCGCACGGCCGCCGGTCAGCGCGAGGGCCTCGGGGTTCGCGTAGGTGACCAGGCCGCGGCGCGTGTCGAGAAGGAGCACCGCCACCTCGGCGTCGTCCGCCGTGCGCACAGCCCCGGCGGCACGAGCGGGGACGGCGCGGCCGCCCACGAGGGGCAGGCTGCGCTCGCGCTCGTCGTCCAGGTACTCCACCCTCTCCCGCCTCACCTTCTCGCGACCGGGGCGTTCGCCGTTCACCCACCCCCGCGCGCCCGTCGCCCCAGCATCATCGTCGCCCATGCCGCGGAATGCGAAGGCGAGCACCCTCGATCCCACGACACTTTGTCCGGATCGACAGGAAGATCCACCAAGCCGATGCCCCACCGTGTTACACATGTGTCCGGTGGGGCAATTGAGGATGACCGTACGTACCTGCGAGAGCACCTGCAGTGTCCAGATATTTCCGGCAAAGCCTTTGTCGGTGCTCGCTCACCTCTTACTGTGGGGTCTTGCACAATCCGGGGTGACGCGCCGCCAGATGCATGACCGCGCGTGGAGAGTCGAGGCGAGGTGTCGTCCATGCAGGTCCCGCGCCACCGGATGCTCCGGCCGGTGCCGGACCCTCGCGCCCCGGCCGTGCCCTCCCCTGCTCCTGTCCCCGCGCCCGCCGTGCCCTCCGCGGTCACGTAGCCGTCCCGACGCCCCGGTCGCCGGCGCAGATCCCGCCGGCCGCCTGCGGAACCGACAACCCACCCGGCGCCCGCCCCGAGCCCCCAGGAGCGAGTCATGTTCGACCACCTCGACGCCCTGCGCGCGTGCACCGCCTCCACGCCCGCCGGCATCAACATGGACGGTGTCGTGTCCCTGCTGCTGTGGGTCATCGGCATCGGCGCCGCACTGGTCGGCGCGAAGATCATCTTCCGGTCCGACCGGCAGTCGCCCCGGCAGACCGGCAACACGGTGCTCAACCTCGGCGTCGGCGCCGCGGTGATCGTCTTCTTCCTGGGATCCGCGACGATCTGGACGACCATGGGCGGCGTCCGCGACGTCGTCCTGCGCGGCGGGTCGTCGTCGAGCGGGTCCAACGGTGCCTGCTGAGCGATGCCAGCGGAACTGAGGCCGGACGACGAGGTCACCGACTGGCAGTACCAGTGGCAGGGGCCCGACGGCGCCGAGAGCTGGTGGCCGGCGATGCCCTTCGTGCACGCGCAGGTCTACCTGCTCGCGCTCTTCCCGGCGTTCGCGCTCGGGCTGCTGATCGCCTGGGGGTTCGGCAGCGGGCTGCTCTCGCGGGTGCTGCCCGTCGTGATCTGCATGGGCGTCACCTGGCTCGTCGTCTCGGAGTGGGTCAAGCACGTCGACGCCACCCGCCCGATCGCCTGGCACCGCGCGATCTTCCGCAGCGAGCTGCGCGCGCCACGCCCGCTGCGCGAGCCACGCCCGGTCGTCGTCTCGACCAGCGCCGGGCGACTGCTCGCCGATCCGCAGCCCCGCGGGGCCTCCGGCTCGGCCGGGCCCGACGGGGGCGTCCCGCCCACCGAGCACCCCGGTGCCGGGTCGGAGGTCCTGGCGTGAGGCTGCGCCGCCGGGCGGCCGCCGCGCCGCTCGCCCCCGAGCGGACGGTGCCGCTGCAGGCCCGCGCCGTCGCCGGCAACCTCGTCGCCGCCGCCGACGGGGTGTGGGCCTGGTACCGGCTGAGCGACACCCCCTACTGGTTCACCGACGTCGCCTTCCGCCGCCACCAGCGCAGCGCCGTGATGGCCCGGTTCGCCGACCTCGTCGGGCACCGGGTGCAGTTCCGGGTGACGGAGCACCCGGTCGCGGCGGCGCGCCTGGGCCGCCGACTTCCGTGCGCGGACGGCTCGGCGCGCACCGCACCCCCGAGACGGCCCGGGCGGAGTCCTGGGACGACGTCGTCGACCTGATGCGCCACCGGATCGAGGACCTGCCCGCCCTCACCGTGCCCGCCGGTTACGTCGGCGTCCGGCTGGCCCGGGAGCGCGCGACCCACGCCCAGCTCGCCGCGCTGCTGCGCGGTGAGACCGTCCGCGGCCTCAAGGACACCCTCGACGCGCTGGTCCGGGTCGACCACGTGGTCGCCGGCGAGGGCTGGGTGGCCCGGCCCGGTGACCGGCCGCCGCCTCGCCTGGCTGATCGCCTCGTCGCTGACGCCGGGGCTGCCGGTGAGCTCGGAGTCCCTCGCGCGGGGCCGAGGAGGGCTGGGACGAGGCGACCCTCGAGGAGTTCACCGCACCCGTCCGCGCCACGGCGGAGCCGTGGGCGCCCGCCGTCCGGATCGAGGCGCTGCGGCAGGGCCGGGTGCAGACGGTGTGGGCGGCCGTCGCCTCGCTCAGCCGCACGCCCGCCCGCTTCGACGACGACCCCCGCGCGCCGCTG
Source organism: uncultured Actinomycetota bacterium (assembly GCA_963792195.1). Lineage (GTDB taxonomy): Bacteria > Actinomycetota > Actinomycetes > Actinomycetales > Kineosporiaceae > DATKNA01. Next base: position 197,344 of record CAWBVK010000001.1, read on the forward strand.
TTCGCCTGGGGCCTCGGCCTGCCCTGGAAGGTCCAGTGGTGCGCGGACGTCGACGTCGTCGACGGGCACGACCTGGCCAAGCGGGCGACCAGGGTGCGCGAGGAGCTCGACGACCAGATCGACCACATGCACGAGCTGCGCCGCAAGGCGCCGCTGCGGCTGACCCGGCTGCGCGACGAGGCCGCGCGGGTCGAGGACGACCGCACCGAACCCGCTGCTCGACGTGCGGGTGCGCCTGGTCGGCACCGTCCGCGCTCTGGTCACCGGGGCGACCCGGGAGGAGACGGTGGCCCGGCTCGACGAGCTGATCCGCCGCGCGGTGCGCGACCAGGGGGCCGTGCTCACGACGCACCCCGGCCAGTGGGCGGCCGTCCGCTCGTTCGTGCCCGGCGAGCACGACCCGACCACGACGACCGGGTTCGTGCGCGAGGTGCCGGCGGCGCTCGCGGCGACCTGGGGACCGAACACGGGCACCCGGGTGCTCGACGAGGTCCGGCCCCTACCGCGGCTGGACGACCCGGCGCGCGACCACCCCGGTGTTCTGGTCGCCGCAGGACGGGCCGGCGCACGGGCGTTCCGGGCCTCAGCGTCATCTGCGCCATCCAGGGCGGTGGCAAGACCTACGCGGCGGCCTCCACCTGGGAGCTCGAGGTGCGGATGGGCCACCTCGCGCACGTGCTCGACCCCTCGGGCCTGCTGCGCCGCCTGCTCGAGCTGCCCGCCATGCGCCGGACCGTCCGCGAGATCGACCTGCAGCACGCCGCCTCGGGGCTGCTCTCGCCGTGGCGGCTCGTGCCCGAGCCGCGCGCCGACGACTACGCCCTGCCGGGCCTCGGCCGCCGCCCTCCCCGCTGCCGGGCCCGGCTCCGCGGTCGTGCCCGTGCCGACCCGGCCCGGCGGGCTGGCCGTCTGGGACGAGGCGACCGAGGCCGCCGAGGCGGCGGAGCGCCGGCACCGGCGCGACCGCGCCTACGAGAGCGCGCTGCGCCGCGCGCCGACGAGGAGCGCCGCAGCCTCGCCGTCGAGCTCCTGCTCAGCCGGCTGCCGGCCCAGCTCGTCGAGGACAGCCCCGACGCGCGGATCATCGTGCGCGCCGGGGTGAACGCCGTCGGCGGCGCCTTCGGCACCGACCCGTGGGAGGCCGTCGAGGCGATCTCGCGGGAGGGCGAGCGCGGCAAGGCGATCGCCCGGATCATCCGCGACAGCGCCAGCGCCCGCGGCGGCCGGCTGATCCTGCCGCCGCCGTCGGCGAAGGAGGGCGCGACCGACGTGCTGGCCCACGACCCCGTGCTCATCACCGCGCCGAACATGCCCGTGCCGGCCGCCGAACCTGCAGCGCCGGCAGTGGAGCGAGGACGAGCAGCTGGCCGCCGGCCTGATGCGCGCCGCCGCCTGGTTCCTCACCCGCGCCATCTACCTGACCGGGCAGGACCCCAAGTTCGTCGACATCGAGGAGGCCGGCGACATCGGCGGCAGCGAGGCCGTGCGCGGCCTCGCCCAGCGCGCGTCGCTGCACACCCGCAAGTCGAACTCCGCCCTGCTGCTGTCGCTGCAGAACCCGTCACGGCTGCTCGACCTCGACCCCGAGATCGGCAACCTGATCGGCACGATGATGATCGGCCGCTCCGAGGACCCGGGCGCGGCCGCCGCCGCGCTGCGGCTCGCCGGCCTGTCCACCGAGTTCGCCGGGGTCGTCCAGAACCTGCGCACCGGCGAGATGCTCGTGCGCGACCACTACGGCCGGGCCGCGACGGTGCACTGGGACAGCGAGTACCGCACGGACGCTGCACGAGGCGCTGCGCAGCAACCCGCCCGCGACGTCGACCGACGTCGACATCACCGGCGTCGAGGTGCTCACGGCATGAGGCGGCCGGCGCGACGAGACGGCTGAGGGCATGAGACGGCCCGGGGGCAGGCGACCGCGGCGCCTGCGCCGCCTCGCCCTGGTCGCGCTCGCCGCGGTCGCCGCGCTCGTCGCGGCGCCGACCGCGTACGCGAGCGTCGCCGCGCCGTTCAGCTCGTGCACCCAGCCGCCCGAGGCGGCGGCGGCGAACGAGGTCGTCGGCGGGCATCCTCGACCCGGCCAGCGCCGACCTGCCCGCGCCCGTCACCGCGAACGCGCCGGCCCGCGGCCGCCCGCCCGGCCCGCCACCACCCAGCTCGACCTCTGGGGCTGGACCGGCTTCGCCTGGCCCGACTACGACCCCGGCTCGTCGTTCGGCAGCTGCACCCTCGGCCAGGCCGGCCACCTCGAGGACAGCGTGGTGGGCTTCGTCGCCCGGGCCCAGCTCGAGACCCTGGTGTGGGCGAGCGCGGCCACCACCGGCGTGGCCCGGGCGGCCTACGACCCGCACCGCTACGACGTGCTCGCGGGGCTCGAGGGGACCATCCGCGACGGGCTCGGCGACGGCGTCGCCAAGGTGCTTTTCCCGCTCGGCGGCCGCGGTGGTCGGCGGCTGGCTCGTCGTCACCGCCGACCGGCGCAGCCCGCGGGAGCAGGCGCGCCGGGCCGGCGGCGTCGTCCTGCTGGGCGTCAGCGTGATGCTCGTCGCGCGTGTGGACGCTCACCCTGGGCCCGCGCCTCGACGACCAGGTCACCAAGGCGGTCACCTGGGTCGACGCGACGATCAACCGCACCCCGACGGACAGCGACCCGGGCCGCGAGATCGGCGAGAGCCTGCGGACCAACCTGGTGGCGCCCACCTGGCGGTACGGCACGTTCGGTTCGGTCGACTCCCCGACCGCGAAGAGCTTCTCGGACCGGCTCTGCTGCACAACTCGGCGATCAGCAACCAGGAGCGCGCGGACCTCCAGGCCGATCCCTGCCCTCAAGAACGACCCGCACCAAGCTCTCGACCGCGATGTCGGGGCTGGCCGACTCCAAGGCGCAGGCCTACGACAAGGTCGCGGCGGAGCTCAAGGCGCAGGACCCGCGGGCCTACCTCACGCTCGCCGGGTCGCACAACGACCGCCGGCTGTGGGGCGCCACGATCGGCTGGATCAGCTTCTGGGGGGTCGCGGCCGTGCAGTGGCTCGCCTCCGTGCTGAGCATCTGGTGCCTGGTCATCCTGCGGCTGATCATCCAGGCGTGGCCCGCCGTGGCGCTGATCGGGCTCCTGCGCCCGCGCGCGGCGGGGCGCATCCTCGGGATCGCCGTCGGGGCGGTCGTCGCCGACCTCGGCGTCTCCGCGGTGGCAGCGGTGGAGCGGGTCGCGATGGGGGCCATCCTCGGGTGGCAGGCGGACGGCGGCGGCATCGCCGCGATCATCCTGTCCTGCGTCGTCGCGGCCATCTCGCTGTGGGCCTGCTGGCCGTTCGTGCGGTGCGTGCCCGGGATGCCCCGGCGGATCCGCCAGCTGGGTACGCCGTTCGTCGGGGGCCGCGACCCGGCCGCCCTGCCCGCGGACGACCGGCCCGCGCTCGAGCCCGGCACGTCCCGGCCGGCCCTGCCCGCGGACGCCGCTGCCGGTGCGCCCGGTCAGCCCGGCCGTCGGGCCTGCCCGGCGGACTGCCAGCCGAGGCGGCGCCGGGCCGTGAGGTCGTGCCCGTCGGCACCACGGTGCCGGCCCGCGCCGCCCCGGTCTACGTCCCGTCCGTCGCTGCCACGGCATCGGTCCGCACCCCGCCGGCCACCCCGGCTCCCGCTCCCACGTACCGCGACCCCCTGGAGGAGCCGCCGTGGACGTCCGTGCCCTCCGCCGAGCCGTCTTCGCCCGTCTCGCCGCGCTCAGGGCCTGGGCCACGTGGACTCCCCGCCGCGCCGGAACCATCGCTGGAGTCTGCCTAGCGGTCCTCGTCGTGAGCCCGTTGGCGGCCGGCCTGGCCCGGTCCGCCGCGAGCGGCGGCGAGTCCGCCGGAGAGACGGCCGGGGCCTCCGCCGCCGGGCAGCCCGCTGCGACGCCGCCGTCCGTCCCGCAGGCCGGGCAGCCCACGCCAGGCGCCGGTCGTCACGGCGTCGCCCTCCGGCGCCAACGACGAGGACGTGCCCGGTCACCCCCGCCCAGCAGGAGGCCGCCGCGCGCCGCCGGCCGCCACTTCGCCGAGCTCTGGCTGGCCGGCGCCTTCGTGCCCGACCGGCAGCGCTGGGCGGCGTCGATGCACGACCTCGTCGACCCCTCGCTGATGCCGTTCCTCGAGGCGACGCCGGCGTCGGCGATCCCGCGCACGTCGGTCGACTCCGTCGTGCCCGCGGCTCGTCGCGCCCGACGTACGGCGCCGTCCGCGTCACCTTCGCCGACGGCACCGGGATGGACCTCGAGCTGTCGGCCACCGGCACCACCTGGCGCGTCGCCCAGTACCTCCCGACGGCGAAGTCGTAGGCCGGATGGCCAGCAAGGACCCGGCTGGCCGTCGTCGCCGGCGGGCTCGCCGTCCTCGTCGTCGGCGGCGGGCTGCTGACCGTCGGGCGTGATGGCGTTCGTCGCTGTTCCTCGGGTCGGGCGACCGACGCGGCGCCGACCGCGTCCGCGCCCGGCGACTGCGGCGGGCGGCGACACCCCCGCGGTCCCGGTGCTCGAGGCCGGCCCGCGGGTGGCCACGCTCGACGCCGACCAGACCCGCAACGCGCGCGCCATCGTCCAGGTGGCGACCCGGCTGGCCGCCGCCCACGGCATGGACGCCGACCACGCGCGGCTGGCCGCCGTGATCGGGCTCATGACCGCGCTGCAGGAGTCGAGCCTGCACGTCATCGCGTACGGCGACGCGGCGGGGCCGGACTCGCGCGGGCTGTTCCAGCAGCGCGACCCCTGGGGCCCGCTGTCGGAGCGGATGGATGCGCAGGGCTCCGCCCGGCTGTTCTACGACGGCGGCCACGGCGGGCAGTCGGGGCCTGTTCGACATCGCCGGGTGGGCGACGATGCCGAAGTGGGCGGCCGCCCAGGCGGTGCAGGTCAGCGCCTTCCCGACGGCGTACGCCAAGTGGGAGCGCACGGCGGAGGCCGCCGTCGCGGCGCTGCTCGGCGGTCCGGTGCCGGGCGCCCAGCAGGTGGCGCAGGCCCTGCCCGCGGCGACCCCGTCGGGGAGCGGGGGCCTGAACCTCGGGCCCGCCGCGTGCTCGGCTCAGCCGGCGTCGGCGGCGGCGCCGGCCTCGGCAAAGGGGTGGGTGCTCCCGCTGCCGCCCGGCAGCTTCACGCCGACGTCACCGTTCGGGTGGCGCGTGCACCCGATCATCCACGAGTGGCGGCTGCACACCGGCGAGGACCTGGGGTCCGCGCAGGGCACGCCCGTCTTCGCGGTCGCCGACGGCGAGGTCGTGGCCGCGGCGCCGAACGCCGGCTACGGCAACCAGGTCGTGGTGCAGCACGCGGGCGGCGTCCAGTCGGCCTACAACCACCTCTCGGTGATCCTCGTCCGGGTCGGCGTCAGGGTGAGAGCCGGGCAGCTCGTCGGTCGGGTGGGCAGCACGGGCATGTCGACGGCGCCGCACCTGCACTTCGAGATCCGGCGTCGACGGGCAGCCCATCGACCCGGTGCCCTTCATGCGGGCGCGCGGCGTGGAGCTGGTCAAGAAGACGTGAGCGTAGGGTCGACCACGGTCCCGACGAACAGCGGCGCCCCGGTCGGCACGTCGTGCAGCACCACGATGAACGGCCGGTCGGCGACGGGGCGCACGGGACCTGCACCGGGTTGCCGCTCAGGCGCAGCGTTGTCCCGCTCGCAGGACCGCGAGGTCGTGCCGCATCACCGCCAGGTAGTCGGGGCCGGCCGACTCGCTCGTGATCGCCTCCACGGGGTCGAGCACGGCCAGCCGGGCGCCGCCGCCGTCCGCGACCGCCTGCGCGATGGCGGGACTGGCGAGGGCCTCGGTGTAGACCGTGCTCACCCGGTTGTCCCGAACGAAACCGGTCACCGACGCCAGGTCGCCCGCCCTGGGCTCGGCCCCGGGGTCGAGCCCCGTCACCGACCGCTGGACCAGGCCGTACCGGCGCGCCAGGTACCCGAACGCCGCGTGGCCCGTGACGAGGTCGCGCTCGGCGCAGCGGGCGAGACCAGCGCGGAAGGCGCCGTCCAGCGCGGCGAGGTCGGAGCGCAGGGCGTCAGCGCGCGCCCGGTACCCGGCAGCGTGGCCGGGATCGGCCGCGGCGAGGCGCGTGGCGACGGCGGAGGTGACGTCGGCGAGCCGGGCGGGGTCGAGCCAGAAGTGCGGGTCCTTCACGCCGGCCCCCGCGGCGTCGTCCTCACCGGGGGCGAGCAGGTCGAGGCGCGCGGCGGCCGTGACGTCGAAGGCACGCTCCCCGTCCCTCGTGGCGACGTCGTCGACCGCGGGCTGGAACCCCGCCAGGTAGACGAGCACGTCGGCGTCGCTCGCGGCGGCCAGGTCACGCGGGCGCAGCTCGACGTCGTGCGGCTCGGCGCCCGGCCTGGTCAGGGTCGTGACCTGGACGTCGGGACCGCCGACGCGCTCGACGACGAACTGGAGCGGGTAGAAGGCGGCGACGACGCGCAGCGCGCCGCCGTCGGCCTTCGCGGCGGTCGAACAGCCCGACAGCGCGCCGAGGCCGGCGAGCAGCCCGAGCGCGACCAGCACACGCAGGCCTATCGACGTCCTCATGAGAACGATTCTCATTAGCGTTGAGGCGCCTGTCAAACGCCGTCCGGCGTGTGGCCGGGCCCGCGGGGCCCGGCCACACGCCGGAGGATGGTGCTGTCAGCAGGTCACCAGCGGACGCTGATCTTGACCACCTTTCCGTTGCCGGTGGGGTTCCCCTCGGCATCCGTCGGGCCTGTCGCCCCCGCGTACAGCGCGTGACAGTAGAACTCGAGGGACGCCACGCCGGGCAGGTCGAGAACCGGAGCGGGGCGGCCGTGCTCGATCGTGGAGATCCGGCCGGCGAACAGTTCGGCCACCAGCACGCGCCCGCTGGGGGTCACGGCCAGGTTCGTCGCCCCGTCGAACCCGGTGGCGAGGCGGCGCAGGTGGTGACCGTTCCCGGAGAGCCGGTAGACGCTGCCCCGCGGGGAGAAGCCGGGAGCCTCGGGGCCGCCGGGCAGCGTGCTGACGTAGAGGTCACCGTGCGGTCCGACCTCGACGTCCGTGGGGACCGGCTCGAAGTCGTACCGGACGCCCACCAGGCACGGGGGCGCCTGCAGCGCCGCGGCGTCGGCGGCGGTGATGACGTGCGGCTGGGGCGGCAGGACCGCGAGCACCTTCACGTGCCCCTTGTAGTCGACGAACAGCAGGTCGTTCCCGGCCGCCTCGCCGACCACCCAGCCACCGCGCACGGCAGCGACCGAGTACGGGTGGGAGTCGACGATCCCCGTGTAGTACAGGCTCCCCGTGCTGGACACCGGGACGCCCGCCGTCTTCAGGAAAGCGATGGCGCAGGTGTTCGTGGTGGTCGTGCCGTAGTGGTTGACCTGGTCCGGGTTGTGCTTCTTCTCGAACGCGGACAGGTCGGCGGTGACGGCCTTGTGGCCCTTCCGCAGGATCGTGATGCCGGTCATGCCGGTCGTGTAGTTGCTGAACGTGTAGGCGATGTCTCCATGGCCGTTCACGTCGACGCCCGAGATCTCGCCGGGCTGCGGGCCCTGGACGAGCGTCTTCAGGGCGCCACCCTTGCGGATCTGCTCCAGCCGGCTGGTACCCGCGTCACCGACGAGGACGCCGTAGCGCCTGCTCACCGACAGCTGCAACGGTGCGAGCACCTTGTCCGTGAGCGTGCTGACGTGCAGCGGGTAGCCGCCGTACTGCGCGGCCATCCGCGTCGACATCGCCTTGGACGTCGACGTCGTGTGGACGAGCGGTGCGGGTTTGGCGGGTGCTGCCGACGCGGCCGTCGTGGACACGACGGTCACCGAAGCAGCGGCGAGCGCGGCGACGGAGAGCGCGCGACCGGTGCGAAGCTGCATGGGATCTCCTCACGTGCAGTGATGGCACTTGGCGGGGGAATCCTTGCGCAGGCACCGTCGGCGAGGAGGGGATTTCCCCGAATCGGGAACGAAAGGGCAGGTGCACCCCCCGGCCGGCCTGCCCTGGCAGCAGAGAGTCACCCGTCGGCCGCGGTGCGGGGCAGCGGGATCTCACCCGTGACCGGCTCGCAGCCGACCCCGTCCAGGTCGCGCGGCCGCGCCGTCAGGACCAGGTCGCTGACGCGGGCGCCGTCGGGGCCCGCCTCGATCTCCACGCGCGACACCCGGCGGTCGGTCCGCAGCCGCACCAGCTCGGGCAGCACCTGGCCGCCCGCGACGCCGGCCTCCGCGAGCACGTCCAGCCCGTCGACGAGCCGTACGGTCGCCGCGCCGTCCACCGCCACCGACAGCTCGAGCGGCAGGGTGCCTCCCCACGTCACGTCGAGCACCGCGCCGGGGGCCAGCACCCGCAGGTCCTCGTCATCCCGCCATGTGGTCAGCGCGAGGGCGTGGACCTCGCCGTCGACGGCCGTCCCGCCGACGAGCTCCAGCGCGACGCGGGCGGCGTCCCCGGAAGGCTCGCCCAGGGCTACGAGCCGGCCGTCGACCAGCACGCGGGTGGCGTGCTCGCGCTGCGTGACGTCGAGCAGAGCGACGCGGCCAGGCGGCAGGTCGACGACGAGGTCGCCGAGCCGCACCCGCTCGCCGCGCACCCACAGCTCGGCGTGCCAGTAGGGGATCGCAGGGTCGTACACCGCAGCGTCGGGCACGGGCTGCTGCCGTCTCGGTCGGGACGCCGGGCGCGGGTCCGGCGCCGATCCGCGGCCCCTCGGCCGACCACCGCAGCCGGTCGACGTGCACCTTGCGGCCCAGTTCGCCGTCGACGTACCCGTGGTAGACCGCGTACGGGGTCACACCGTCCGGTCCCACCGTGACGCAGTGGTGCCCGGGGCCGGTGATGCGCGCTGCCGGAGACGAAGACGGGGTTGTGGGGGGCCTTCACCCAGGGCCCGCGCGGGGCGTCGGCGGTGGCGAAGCCGACCCCGTAGCTCGCGTCGCCGTACCAGCCGCCGGAGTACATCTGCACGTAGCGGCCTCGCCGGCGCAGCACCGTCGGGCCCTCGTTCCAGTACCAGATGCCGTCGCGGTGGCCCTCCCACGCGGCGTCGGGCAGGGCGACCGGCGTGGGCCGGCCGCTGACGGCGTCTGGGGCGACCAGCTCGTCGACCAGGTTGCCGCACCCCGGGACGGTGCCGCGGTAGCGCGTCGACTCGTCCCGCACGTTGTAGAAGAGCCAGCGCCGGCCGTCGACGTCGACGAACGGGTGGCCGTCGATCGACCAGACGTCGAGCAGCGGCGCCGGGTCGAGCACGAACGGGCCGAGCGGATCGCTCGCGCGGGCGATCCCCTGCCGGCGCAGCCGGTCGTCGCCCGAGTCGACGCCGACGCCGGGGGTGCGGGCCCTGCCGACGGACTGGTGCCGGGTGCCCGTGACGTACATGTAGAAGATGCCGTCGGCGTACAGGACCTCGGGCGCCCAGAGGTCGACCTGCGCCCAGTGGTCGCCGTCCGGTGCCACCAGCGCCGGCCCCGCCGGCGACCAGTGCACGAGGTCGTCGCCGGTCCAGACCTCGATGCCCGCCGAGCCGGTGTAGTACAGGTAGTAGCCGCGCCCGTGCCGGAGCACGAACGGATCGCCGTGGTCACGGCCGGTGCCGGTGTCGAGCACCGGGTTGACGAACGTGCGGGCAGGGGCGGTACGGAGGGGCGCGTCGGGGCCTGGCAGGGGCTCCATGCGGCGACCATAAGTGATCCACGTGGCGACCCGTACACGGGGTCGGCCGGGATCGGCCGATCAGGGCTGCGGCGCGCGCCCGGCCACCTGATGCCTCACCTGATCCCTCACCCGATCCCTCACCTGATCCCCTCGCCGGCGGCCCCCTCGCCGCGCGGGATCCAGACCGTCTCGGGCTCGCCGTTCAGCACGTGGTTCACGAACTCGACGCCCTGCATCGCCGAGTGGTCCATGTTGCCGATCTCGTACAGCCAGCCGCCGAACCGGCCGCGGGACCAGATGTCGTTCGAGCGCAGCCACGGCTGGATGGTCCCGAGCGCCGCGTCGCGCCCCACCGACGGCACCGGGTAGCTCATCGCGCGGGGAGCAGAGCCAGCGCGCGGCGAGCCGTCCTCGGTCCTCGTCGTCGAGCAGGCCGGTCGTGACGAGCCCGTCGACGACGCGATCCACGATCGTCGTCGCGTCCTCGGGCTTGAACGGCGACGTCGACGTCTCGGTGAGCAGGCTGAACTGGTCGGGGCCGGCGGTCAGGTAGGGGGAGTAGTTCGACAGGTAGGTGACCCGGTAGAAGGGGACGTCGGGCTCGGGGAAGTAGATCCAGTTCTTCTCGGAGTCGACGCGGCCGGTCGACCCCGATGCCGACGATGTGGCTGCCGCTCCACACCAGGTCGGCCGCCGCGGCGCGGACGGCGTCCGGGGTGCCCTCGGTCCGCTCGACCAGGTGGTTCAGCGGCATGGTCGACAGCAGGACGTCGTACTCCCAGCGGCGGCCGTCGGCGGTGGTGACGACCTTGGCGTCGGGGTCGACGGCGACGACCGGCGTGTTCAGCTCGAGCTTGTGCTCGACGTAGCGCCGCATCCCCTCGTAGAGGAAGCCGGTGCCGCCGCGCAGCGGGTACTTGAACGTGCTGTTCGGGCCCCACTGCTTCTCGGGCTTCTCCATGAGCACGTTCCGGAGCAGCTGCTCGACGTCGACGACGCTGACCCGCTCGCCGATCCACACGTAGTTCATGAGCTCCGCGCGGCGTCGCCCAGACCTTGAAGTTGTACGGGACCATGAAGTGCTTCGCGATGCCCGGCGCCCATCGTCGCCTGGATCCACTCCGCGAAGTTCGCCGGCCGTCTCTCGGTGCAGGTGGCGTTCGCGACGGCTGCGTTCGTCGCGGCCTCGACGGCGCCGGTCAGGCATTCGAGCGCCGTCTCGGGTGAGAGGCCGCCGACGTTGTTCTGGAAGGGGTAGGGGATGAAGCGGTTCTCCATCCACACCCAGGCCTCGCGGTTCAGCGTGGAGTACTCGGTCGCCCATCAGCCGGTCGACCAGCCTGTCGTAGTAGGCGTAGTGGCTGAACATCACGTGGCCGCCGATGTCCCAGGTGAAGCCGTCGTCGTCGGTGAAGCGACGTGGCGAGGCCGCCGACGCGATCGCTCGCCTCGAGGATCACCCAGTCCTCGTGGCCGAGCTCGTCCAGGCGGTAGCCGGCGCCGAGCCCCGTCGGGCCGGCGCCGATGATCACGATGCGGGGCCCCGTAGTCGTCATGCGGTCACTCCTGCCGTCGCCTGCGCCGCCACTCCCGCGGTCCACCCGGTGCCGGCCGAGAGCTCGGACGCCGCCAGCGCGTCCTGCATGATCCGGTGGATGCGTGCCGCGATCTCGTCCCACTGGTAGCGCCGCTCGATCCCCCGGAGCCGTCGGTCGCGCTTCTCGAGGGGTTCGGCGAGTGCGGCGAGCAGCCCTCGGCGAACTCGTCGGGCCGCGCCGCGATGCGCACGAGGCCGCCGAAGTCGGCCACGACGTCGGGGATCGGCGTGGAGACGACCGGCAGCCCGGCCGCGAGGTACTCCAGAGTCTTCGTCGGGCTGATCGAGCGCGTGGCCTCGTTGAGCGCGAACGGCATGAGCGCGACGTCGAGCCCCGCCAAGACGGCCGGCAGGTCCTCGTACTCCTGCTGACCGAGATAGGTGATGTTGGGCAGCCGTGGCAGCATCGCCGGGTCGACCTTGGCGTCGGCGACCGGCCCGACCAGCCGGAACTCCCAGTCCGGCAGCAGGCCCGCAACCTCCTCGACGAGCGCGGTGTCGAGCCGCTCGTCGAGGACGCCCACGAACCCGGCGACAGGCCGCTCGCGCGCCGGGCGGGGCCTGCCGGCCCGGAGCGTGCGCGAGCGGGCGTAGTGCGCGGAGTCGACACCGCTGGGGAACAGGTGGGCGTCGGGGCGCTTGGTGGACACGCCGGCGTGCAGCGTGCGCCCCCCGGCGAGGACGACGTCAGCGACCCGGAGCGCCCGGCGCTCCCTCAGTCGCATCCCTTCGGGGGCCTTCGCGAACGACGCCAGGTCGTCCATGACGTCGTAGACGAGCAGGCCGGGCTCGAGTGCCTCGGCGATGTCGACGGCCATCGGGGTGTAGAGCCACACGTGCGGGTGCGGAGGGCGGCCGGCGAGCAGCCGGGTGAGCAGGTCGAGGTAGTCCTCCGCGGGCGGGACCGCGAAGTCGAGCCGGCCCTCGGGCGTCTCGTCCGTGACGGGGACCTCGAGCCAGACCCGGGTCACGTCGCCGTAGTGCTCGACGCCCAGCCGCGGCGCGTCGACGTCCGGCTTCGCCCAGGGCTCCTCCACGAACCAGGTGCGGGCGCCGCTGCGTGAGCGGGTGGCGGCGAGGCGGGAGATCAGGTGCTGCGGTCGCTGCCACACGAAAGGCCAGCGCAGGTGCGACAGCACGACGAGATCGGGGTCTCGCCCCGGCGGATTGCCCTCCATGGCGCGCCACTACCCGCGCTCGAAGGTCGACTAACCGTGTGCACCTCACGAGGCGCGGGCGTGAGACGTTGACCTGTCGTGAGCCTGCCGCCCTTCGAGCACGTCGTCGCCGAGCACGGTCGCGTCGTCCTGCGGGTCTGCCGTGCCCTGCTCCCGCCCGACGACGCGCAGGACGCCGCCGCCGAGACCTTCCTCTCGGCGCTGCGTGCCTACCCGCGCCTGCGCCCCGACAGCGACGTGCGGGCCTGGCTCGTGACGATCGCGCACCGCAAGGCCGTCGACGTCCACCGCACCCGGGCCCGGTCGGCCGTCCCGCTGGCGGACCTGCCGGACCGGGCGGGACCGCCCGATGCCGTTCTCGATGCGGGGCCCCCCGACAGCGAGCTCTGGGACGCCGTCCGCGCCCTGCCCGACAAGCAGCGGATGGCCGTCGCCTACCACTACGTCGCCGACCTGCCGTATGCCGAGGTGGGCCGGCTCATGGGAACCAGCGAGGCCGCCGCCCGGCGCAGCGCGGCCGATGCGATCAAGGCGCTGCGCCGCCGCTACCCGACCCCTGATCTGGAGAACGCGTGATGGACGTCGAGAACCTGCTGACCGCCCCCGCATCCGAGAGTGACTCCACCCTGGCCGCCCTGCGCGAGACGTTGCGCCGGCGCGCCGCCGACGAAGGCCTGCTCGACGTCGCCTACCGCACCCTGGACTCCCCGGTCGGCCCGCTCCTGCTCGCTGCGACCCCTGCCGGCCTCGTGCGGGTCGCCTTCACGACCGTCGAGGAGCCGGACGCCGTCCTCGAGGCGCTGGCCGGCGCCGTGAGCCCGCGCGTGCTCGAGGCTCCGGCCCGGCTCGACGCCGTGGCGCGCGAGCTCGACGAGTACTTCGCGGGCCAGCGACACGCGTTCGACCTGCCTGTCGACCTGCAGCTGGCGCACGGCTTCCGCCGCGCCGCCCTGCAGCGGCTCGTCGAGGTCCCGTACGGACGGACCGTCACCTACGCCGAGCTCGCCGCCCGCGCCGGCAGCCCGCGCGCCGTCCGCGCCGTGGGCACGGCGTGCGCCCTGAATCCCGTGCCGCTGGTCATCCCCTGCCACCGGGTGGTGCGCTCCGACGGCGCTCCGGGCGCCTACCGCGGCGGCGCCGACGCCAAGCTGCGCCTGCTGGCCCTCGAGTCCGCCGCATGAGCGGTCACACCCCCGTCGTGACACGGCCGTCGTAGCGCTCGGCGTAGCCGGCCCGCCAGCCCGGCGGCTCCTCCGCGGCGCATCCCACCCAGTACTCGCGGCCGTGCACGATCCGGCCGCTCCGCACCTGCCAGAACGAGGCCGCCGCGAAGACGCCCACCCCCTCCTGCGAGACCTCGACCTCGCTGACCACTGCGTCACCGGGCGCGGCGAGTACGTGCGCGACCGTGATGGACCAGCCCTCCGGGTAGTCGCGGTTCACGACGACCGCGGCATCGGCTCCCACGAACCGTTCGCCCGTGGCCGGCCACTCGACGACGACGGCCGGGTCGAGCAAGGCCAGCACTCCTGGCCAGTCCCGGGCCTGCATCCGCTCCCAATACGCGAGCACGACCTCCGTCGGTTCCACGTCGGCACAATCCCACCTCATCGCGACGTGCCTCTCCCCTGGGTCTGGTTGCGCAGGAGTGGTCGGGTGCGGTCGACCCAGCTGGGTGGCCGGACCCACGGCACGCCGTTGATCATTTCTATGTCCCAGGTTCGTTGGCCGACTTCGGTGTGGTGCCGGGAGCAGAGCAGGCACATGTTGTCGGTGTCGGTCGGGCCGCCGGCGGCCCAGGGGGTGACGTGGTGCACCTGGCAGTGCTCTCCGGGCACGGCACACCCGGGGATGACGCAGCCGACGTCTCTGGCGATCAGGGCGTCCTTCTGCGGCGGCGTGGCCAACCGGACGGTGCGGCCCATCGCGAGGACGGCGCCGTCGGGGGTGTGCAGCACCCGCTGCAGGCGGGCCCGGGCGAACAGCTCCGCGAGGGTGGCGTCGGGTGGGTGCCCGGCGTGCTGGATCCACGCCCGCCCCGCCATGCGGTCCACGGTCTCGCTGAGTGGGCGGTGGTGTCGGCGGCGGCTGCTTCGACAGCTTGGTGGACAGCTGATCGAAGCTCCACGCGACGTTCGGGTCCTTCACCGGCCCCGCAGCCTTCACCAGTGCGGCCGCCAACTGGTCGACGCCCACGGTCACGAGGATCTTCACCGGCGGGTACGGCCCCGAGAGCACCCCGGGCTCCCGCACCACCTGGTAGTCGCCCTCCGCCTCCGGCTCGACGTCCTCCGGTTCCACGTCCTCAGGCTCGAGATCGTCGACTCCTCGTTCTGGTCGGGTTGGCCGAAGGTGTCGGGCCAGGGTTCGGGATCCGGGCGGGTGCCGGCGTGGTCGGGGAGGTGGATGCCGGCGCGGGCGGCGCCGGCGGCGAGGCAGTCGGTCAGGGCGTCCAGGTTCCGCTGCCCCAGATCCCGCCGGTCCGGCAGCACCCGTTCGACCCCGTCCGGGTCGATCGCCAGGCCCGGTCGTAGCCCGTTGCCGGCGGCGAGCACGGCGAGGATCAGGGCGCCTTGGGTGGCGCCGCAGGCGAACTTGCCGACCAGGTTCCCGTTCGCGTCCGGCGAGGCGTACAGGAACCTTCGTTCGTGCGCCCCCGCCGGGGTCTTCGGGTTCAACTCCTCCACCAGCGCGCGGGCGAACCGGTCCAGCTCCCGCACACCCCACGCCCGGGACTTCTCCGCCAGCAGCGCGCCCACCGCCTCGATCCGCCGCACCCACCCGCCCCCACCGGCCTCACCCTCGACGGGGATGAGTTCTTCGCGGATCTTCTCCCCGAGGTCGCGGTGGGCGCGGACCGCGACGTCCACGTGCCCGCGCAGCACCTGTCCCCGCGGCGTAGGCGGCGCCGATGACTTTCAGGTCGCCGGTGTCCGGGTCGAGCAGCTGCGCGGTGGTGGAGTCCCGCCGGGCGGTGCCGTGGTCGACGCCGAGGGCGTGCTGCTGGAACGCGATCGACGCCTGCCCCGCCCGCGCCTTCGGCACCACATCATCCCGGGCATCCACCGCCACCAGACCACCCAGCCGCGCGGCGTCCACGCGACCCTGCAGCGCGGTCAGCCCACGCACGGTCGCGCGCACCTCACCCGGAGACAGCGACGACCACGCCAACCCCTGCAACACGTCCACGAGCGCGTCCAGCTGCGCGAACACCGCCGCCACGAACTCCGGCGGCACATCACCGCGCACATCAGGCGCGCCGTCCGCGGCGTCGACGCCGTCGGCACGTTCCGGCCGTCGGCGTCTAGCGGCTCCTGCTCGTCGCGGCCCCCGTCTCCCATGGCACAGACGCTAGACCCCACCACCGACAAACCCGCTCCACCGGGATCCAGAGTAGGAAGCCAGGATTCATCAGCCTGATGACATGTCAAACAGGTATGACTTGAGCGAAAGAGCAGCAGCGGGAGGGCTCGAACCGGACAAGGATGGGCTGCAGCAGTAAAGGAGGGATGCCGTGACTGTGTGCCAGCCGCTCGTGGCCGCCGTCCGAGCGGGCCTGGCCACGGCCGCCGACCCTGACCGCGCGCCCGCGATGCAGGCCTACATGAAGTCGGCCATGCCGTACTACGGCGTCCCTCTCCCGCGTACCCGAGCCGTCACACGGGCCGCCCTCGCCGCCCACCCCCTGCCCGACCGCGAGACCTGGGCCGACACGGTTATCGCCCTCTGGGACGAGGCCACCCACCGGGAGGAGCGGTACGCAGCCCTCGCGCTCGCCGGCGCTGCGCCGGCACGCCGCTGGCAGGACCCCGAGGGGCTGGCGCTCTACCGCCGGCTCGTCGTCGACGGCGCCTGGTGGGACCTGGTCGACGACCTCGCCACCCGCAAGGTCGGACCCGTGCTGCGAACCCACCGCGCCGCGGTCACGCCCGTGATCCTCGCCTGGAGCCGCGACCCCGACCTGTGGCTGCGGCGCACGGCGATCCTCAGCCAGGTGGGTGCCCGGGACCAGACGGACGCCGGCCTGCTCGCCGCCTGCGTCGAGCCGAACCTGGCCGACTCCGAGTTCTTCATCCGCAAGGCGATCGGGTGGGCGCTGCGCGACTACGCGTATACCGACCCGGCGTGGGTCGCGGCGTTCGTCGCCCGGACGGGCGACCGGATGAGCGGCCTCTCGCGGCGTGAGGCGTCCAAGCACCTCGCACGGTTGCTCGCCACCCCGCCATGATGGAACGAGGGCCGCGTCCCGGTCGTCGGCAGGTGAAGAGGCCGGGAAGGTCACGAGAGGGGCGTCATGACCCAGGTGAACGCGCCGGCACCCGTGACGAGGGTGCTGCGGACCGTCAAGACCATGGGGCAGGGCGCGCAGGCGCCGCTCCTGCTGGAGCTCGACCTGACCGCCGGGCTGCTGCCCGCGACCCCCACCGACCTCGCCGGCCGGCTGCAGGCGCGGGGGACGCCGACCCTGCCCGGCGTCGTCCGCGCCCTGAAGGAGGCCGCGCAGGACCGGCACGTGCACGGCCTGGTCGCCAAGCTCGGGGGAGGGCGGCTGCGGCTGGCGGACGCGCAGGAGCTCGCGGGCGCCGTCCGGGCCTTCCGTGAGGAGGGCAAGCGGGCGTGGGCGTGGGCGGAGAGCTTCGGGGAGCTGGGGCCCGGGACGTCGGGCTACCTGCTGGCGTGCGCCTTCGACGAGATCTGGCTGCAGCCCTCCGGCGACGTCGGGCTGACCGGCGTCGCCGTCCAGAGCGTCTTCCTGCGGGGCGCGCTCGACAAGCTGGGCGTGGAGCCGCAGCTCGGCCAGCGCTACGAGTACAAGAACGCGGCCGACACGCTGCTGCGCACCGAGTACAGCCCGGCGCACCGGGAGGCGTCGGAGCGGCTGGCGGCCTCGTCGTTCGACGTGGTCGTCGAGGCGGTGGCGCAGGCGCGGCGGCTCACGCCGGAGTCCGTCCGCGAGCTCGCCGATCGCGCCCCGATCCCCGCGGCCGATGCGCTCGCCGCCGGGCTCGTCGACCACGTCGGCTACCGGCACGAGGTGTACGGCGCCGCCCGCGCGGACGCGGGGGAGGAGGCCCGCCTGCGCTTCGTCACGGCTTACTCCCCGCACCGCGCCCCTGTGGACGCGGTGCGCGAGCGTCTGGTCGCCCGCGGGCAGCGCGCGGTGGCCCTGGTCCAGGCGGTCGGGGAGATCCGGCTGGGCCGCAGCGGCCGTGGCCTGCGCGGGCCGTCCCTCGGGTCGGACACCGTCACCGCCGCACTGCGCGCCGCCGCAGGCGACGACGGCATCGCCGCCGTCGTGCTGCGCGTCGACAGCCCAGGAGGTTCCTACGTGGCCTCCGACGCGATCTGGGCGGCGGTCCGCGAGGTGCAGGCGGCGGACAAGCCGGTCGTGGTGTCGATGGGCGGGGTCGCGGCGTCCGGCGGCTACTTCGTCGCGGCCCCCGCGGACGCCGTCCTCGCCCTGCCCTCCACCCTCACCGGTTCCATCGGGGTGCTGGGCGGCAAGCCCGTGGTGGCGGAGCTGCTCGCACGGCTCGGCATCGGCACCGGCACCGCAACGGCGGGCCGCAACGCCGGCATGGCGTCGGCCCGCGCCCCCTACACGCCGGAGCAGTGGGACCGCCTGCAGGCCTCCCTCGACCGGATCTACGACGACTTCGTGGGCAAGGTGGCGCAGGGCCGGCGCATGGACCGCGCAGCCGTGCACGAGGTGGCGCGGGGCCGGGTGTGGACGGGCGCCGACGCGCTGGAGCGCGGCCTGGTGGACGAGCTCGGCGGCCTGGAACGGGCCGCGGACGTCGCCCGCGACCGCGCCGGCCTGCCCGCCGAGGCCCCGCTCCGTCCCTACCCGCAGGTGCACCCGCTGCGCCGGTTGCGCCCGCCGCGCTCCAGCGACGACCTGGCGGCGTCGGCCGCGAGCCTCGCCCCTGTGACCGCGGGCCCGGAGGGTCTCGTCGCGCAGGCGCTCGGCCTGCCGGGTACCGCCCTCCTGCTCATGCCGTCCATTCGGCTGAACGGGTGAATCCGGACATCAGGGACAGCGGGGAGTAGGGCGGTCATGACGGCGTGTAGGCGACATGGTGGGACCTACGGTACTGTCATGACCGCCCGACATAGCTAGTCATGATTGATACTACTGACCCGGGGGTTGACCCAAATGGCCGAGCAGACGACCGAGCAGCAGGCACCGCAGACCCCCTACACCCGCCTGGGCGGGTCCGAGCCGGTACGCGTGGTGGTGCAGCAGTTCTACGAGCGCGTGCTCGCCGATCCGGCCCTGGCGCCGTACTTCGAGGGCGTCGACATGACCGTCCAGCGCAGGCACTTCGCGTTGCTCGTTGTCCAGCTCCTCGGCGGCCCGAGCGAGTACGACGGGCGCGAGCTCGGGGAGGCACACCGGGGCCTCCACATCACCGACGTGGCTTACGACAAGGTCGTGGCGCACCTCGTGGCGACCCTGCAGGCGGCCCAGGTTCCGGGTGACATCATCGCGGGCATCGGTCAGGTCGCGACGGACGTGAGGCCGACGATCGTCGACGACGGCGTCGCCGCGTCCCGCTGACCGGCCGCCGAGCCTGCCCATGGATGCCGCACGCCTGCAGGAGAGCTTCGGCCGGGTCGCCGCCGCCGGCGACGAGGTGCCGCTGTACTTCTACTCGCACCTGTTCCTCACCCACCCCGAGTCCCGGGGCATGTTCCCGGTGAGCATGGCCGCCCAGCGTGACCGTCTCGTCGGCGCGCTGCTGCGAATCGTGGGCAACGTGCACCAGGTCGAAACGGTCGTGCCCTTCCTCCAGCAGCTGGGGCGCGACCACCGCAAGTACGGGGTCACCGACGAGCACTACGGCTGGGTCGGCGCATCGCTGCTGGCCACGCTCCGGCACTTCCTCGGTGAGGAGGCGTGGACGCCCGACCTCGCCGCCGATTGGACCGCGGCCTACGGGCTCGTCGCCCAGGTGATGACGGACGCGATGCACGAGGCCGAGAACGAGGACCCGCCGTGGTACGACGCCGAGGTCGTCGCCCACGCCCGGCGGGCGCCGTCGGTGGCCGTGCTCACCGTCCGGACGGCTAGGCCGGTGCCCTACGCCGCGGGTCAGTCGGTATCAGTGCAGACGCCGGCCACGCCTCGCAGCTGGCGTTTCCTCTCGCCGGCGAACGCGCCTCGCGACGACGGCACCCTCGAGTTCCACGTCAGTGCGGTCGGCCGGGTCAGCGGGTCGCTGGTCTACAGCACCGGCGTCGGTGATGTACTCCGGCTCGGGGCCCCGGTGGGCAACGGTCTCGAACTCGACCCCCGCTCGCAGACCGACGTCCTGATGCTCGCCGGCGGCACCGGCCTCGCACCGCTGCGCGCTCTGGTCGAGGAGCTCGCCCTGCGGCGGGCCCGCCGGAGGGTCTACCTCTACGCGGGTGCCCGCCGGGCCGACGAGCTCTACGACCTGCCGACCCTGCGGGCGTTCGAGGATCAGTTGCGCTGGCTCAAGGTGCAGCCGGTCGTCTCCGACCACGAGGCGCCCGAGACCTTCCACGGCACCCCCGCCGATGTCGCGGTCAGCCACCGTTCGTGGAGCGAGGCGGAGGTCCTCGTCTGCGGCTCCGACGCCATGGTCGCAGGGTCGCTCGACGTCCTCGCCCGGCACGGAGTCGACCCGCGCTGGGTCCGTCGCGAGGCCTACGGTTACGACCGGTACTCGATCTCTGACGCACCCAACCCCTCCCCGACGAGCGTCACCCAGGGGGCGACGGCATGACGTCATCGACAGGCGGCTGGTCCTGGCCCATCGGCCGCCGCCGCTCGATCAACGATCCCGGTTCGCGCGCCGGGCAGGGTGAGCCCCCCGCCGAGGCGATGCCCGATTTCGGCCGGCCGCTCACACCGAGCGCCGTGGGGCAGGTGCAGTTCACGACGGCCGCCCGGGGCTATCGCCGCGAAGAGGTGGAGGCGTTCCGCAACCGGGTGCGCCACCAGCTCCAACGCAACGACCGCGAGAAGGGCGAGCTGCGCACCGCGAACAACCGCCTCCAGCAGGAGGTGCAGCGGCTGCACGACTACTACCGCACGCAGAACTCCGACCTCGACATCCCCGGCGAGGTCGTGGTCGGAACAGTCGTAGCCTCGGACGAGGCGGTCGCCCTCTACTCCCAGGCGCAGCAGGCCGCCGACGCCCAGCTCGCAGATGCAGAGCAGCAGGCTCGGCAGATCGTCGACATGGCCCGCCAGCGTTACGAGGACCTGCTGGCCCGTGCCCACGCCGAGGCGAGTCGGGCCTTGAACGAGGCGACCCGGCGCGCGGACGCCGGTGGCGACGGCGAGCAGGCGCAGCAGTGGCGCGACTTGGCCGTCTTCGTGCAGGCGTTCACAGCGGCGATGGAGAACGACGTCCGAGCCGTGCTCGACCGCGGTCGGCACGAGCTCGACCGGCGCGTGGCGGAGATGCGGGCCGCAGCTGTGACGGCGCCCGAGGTGCGGTCGGTCGAGACCTCTCCATCGGCCCCGCCCGCGCTGGCCGGGGCGCGCCGGGTCAACGGCTCGCCCACCCCGCCGCGTCCCCAGGCCTGACGAGCGCGTCGGGGCCCAGCTCGGCGGGCGTCCGGCAGCCGACGAGGCCGAGCGTGAGGTCGAACTCGGCCACCAGGTTCTCGAGCACGGCGACCACGCCGTCCGTGCCTCCGAGCGCCAGGCCGTACACGTAGGGCCGCCCGACGAGCACCGCCGTGGCGCCGAGCGCGAGCGCCACGGCGACGTCGGCGCCGCCGCGGATGCCGCTGTCGAAGAGCACCGGCACCCGCCCCTGCACGGCCGCGACCACCGGCCCGAGCGCGTCGAGCGAGGCGACGGCCCCGTCGACCTGGCGCCCGCCGTGGTTCGAGACGACGACCGCGGCGGCGCCGTGCGCTACGGCGAGGTCGGCGTCCGCGGGGTGCTGGATCCCCTTGACGACGATCGGCAGGTCGGTGAGCTCCCGCAGGAAGGCCAGGTCGTCCCAGGTCAACGAGGGGTCGGCGAACACGTCGAGGAACGTCTCGACGGCCGCCCGCGGCAGCGGTGACCGCAGGTTCGCCGCCGTGCGGCCGGGGTAGGCACGGGCCTGGGAGAGCAGGGTCCGCACGGCGCCCGCGCGCGGCCGCACGGTCTCGCTCGGGGTCTTGCCGGGGGCCGCACCACGGGCCCGGCCGGCGCGCTCGCGCACGAGCCGGGTGAACACGGGATCGCTCGTGTACTGCGCGATGCCGAGGCCGCGGGCGAACGGCAGGTGGCCGAGATCGAGGTCGAACGGGCGCCAGCCCAGCAGGTGGGTGTCGAGGGTGACGACGATCGCGCCGTAGCCGGCGGCCTCGGCCCGCCGCACGAAGCTCGCCACCAGCTCGCGGTCGCGGCTCCAGTACAGCTGGAACCAGCGCGAGCTGGCGCCGTTCGCCGATGCGATTTCTTCCATGGATCGCGACGCCTGCGTCGAGACGACCATCGGCACGCCCAGCCGGGCGGCCGCGCGGGCCACGGCGACGTCCGCCCCGCGGTGGGCGAGCTCGAGCACTCCGACCGGCGCGAGCAGCACGGGCGCGGGCAGCCGGGTGCCGAGCAGGTCCACCGAGGTGTCGCGGGCCGCCACCCCGCGGAGCATCCGGGGGACGAGCCGGTACCGGGTGAACGCCTCGAGGTTGGCCCGCGCGGTGCGCTGCTGCCCTGCGGAGCCGGCGACGTAGGCCCAGGCCTCCCGGCTCATGCTCCGCTGCGCCGCGCGCTCCAGCCGCCGGGGCAGCACCGGCACCCGGGGCCGGCGCCCGAGCGCGCCCGCCCGGTAGATCCGGCCCTGGACGGCGCGGCCGGGCGACTCCCCGCTCATCCCGGGTGCACCGGCGGTGCCCACGACGGCCGGGGGATGAGGCAGAAGGGGTGGCCCGCCGGGTCGGCGTAGACGTGGTCGCCGCCGGCGAGCGGGCGCGCGCCGAGGGCGAGCACCTCGGTGTCGGCCGTGTCCAGATCGTCGACCATGACGTCGACGTGCACCTGTTGCGGGTACCGCGGGTCGGGCCAGCGCGGCGCCTGGTGGTCGGGGGCGCGCTGGAACGCCAGGCCGGACGTCGTCGTGTCGGCGCTGACGACGACGAAGTCGACGGAGCGGTACGTCACGGGCAGGCCCAGGAGCTCGGCGTAGAACTCGGCCAGCTCCTCGGGCTCGGGGCAGTCGAGGATGACGTGGTGCAGCCTGCCGATCACCTGGCCGAGCCTATGCGCTCCTGACGCCGAACGATGCTTGCAGCACGGCATGCATCGACCGCGGCGAAGTGGGTACGGCCCAGCCATGCGAGCGCTCACCGTCCTCCCGCAGAAGGCCAGCAGCCTCGAGCTGAGCGACGTGCCGGAGCCGGAGCCGGCCGACGGGGACGTCCTCGTCGACGTGCTCGGGGTCGGCATCTGCGGCACCGACGTCGAGATCATCGGCGGCGAGTACGGCGAGGCGCCGCCGGGGCACGACCGGCTCGTGCTCGGCCACGAGTCCCTGGGCCGGGTGCGCGAGGCGCCGGCCGGCTCGGGGCTCGCCGAGGGCGACCTGGTCGTGTGCATCGTCCGCTGCCCCGACCCGGTGCCCTGTGCGAACTGCGCGGCCGGTCAGTGGGACATGTGCAGCAACGGCCGCTACACCGAGCACGGCATCAAGGGCCTCGACGGCTTCATGCGCGAGCGCTACAGAGCCGGAGCCGACAGGCTCGTCAAGGTCGACCAGGCGCTCGGGCGCGCCGCGGTGCTCCTCGAGCCGACGACCATCGTGGCGAAGGCCTGGGCCGAGATCGACCGGTTCTCCCAGCGCGACGCCGCCGAGGCGAAGGTCGCCCTCGTCACGGGCGCGGGCCCCGTCGGGCTGCTCGCCGCGCTGCTCGGCGTCCAGCGGGGTCTGGAGGTGCACGTCCTCGACCAGGTGACCGACGGCCCCAAGCCGGCCCTGGTCCGGGACCTCGGTGCGCACTACCACAGCGACGGCCTCGAGAACCTGGGCGTGCACCCCGACGTCGCGGTCGAGTGCACGGGCGTGGCGCCCGTGCTGCTGGCGGCGATCGAGGCCGTGCGGCCGAACGGCATCACCTGCCTCACCGGCGTCTCGAGCCCGGGCCGCACGAAGCAGGTCGACCTCGGTGGGCTCAACCGGGAGCTCGTGCTCGAGAACGACCTCGTTTTCGGCTCCGTGAACGCGAACCGGAGCCACTGGGAGGCCGCCGCCAAGGCCCTCGCGGGCGCCGACCGGCCCTGGCTGAACCGGCTGATCACCCGCACGGTCGCGCTCGAGGACTACCCGAAGGCGTTCGAGCGCGGCGAGGACGACGTCAAGGTCGTCCTCGAGATCGCCGGCCTACCGCAGGGGGAGGGGCTGTGAACGCGACCGACGCGACCGACGGGACCGACGGCCCGGGCGAGGGCAGCGTGACCACCGAGGCGGGGCGCGCGGCGGCCTCGAACGACGACGTCGGGGTGGGCTCGGCCGACCACGGCGCCGACGTCCCGACCGACGACGCCGGCCAGCCCGTGCTCGCCGGCTCGGGTCTCTGGCGGGGCGAGCCGCCCTCGCGGATCGAGGACTACGCGATCATCGCCGACCTGCAGACGGCCGCCCTGGTCAGCCGGGACGGCTCGATCGACTGGCTGTGCCTGCCCCGGTTCGACTCCTCGGCCTCGTTCGCCGCGCTGCTCGGCGGCCCCGAGGCGGGCCGCTGGCGGATCGCCCCGGTGAGCGGCGGCACCGCCGCGCGCCGCTCGTACCGGGACGACTCGATGGTGCTCGAGTCGGTCTGGGAGACGCCCGAGGGCACCGTCAAGGTGATCGACTTCATGCCGCGGCGGCAGACCGAGCCCGACGTCGTCCGGATCGTCGAGGGCGTCTCGGGGCGTGTGCGGATGGGCGTCGAGCTCGTCGTCCGGTTCGACTACGGGCGGGTCGTGCCGTGGGTGCGGCACCAGAACGGGCGGTGGGTCGGGGTCGCCGGCCCCGACGCGCTCTGGCTCGACTCCCCGCTGCAGCTCGAGGGCCGCGACATGCGCACCCTCACCGAGTTCGAGGTCGCCGCCGGCGACCGGGTGCCGTTCGTGCTGACCTGGGTGCCGTCGTACGCGCCGGAGCCGCCGAGGTACGACGCCTACGCGGCGCTGCGCGCGACGGAGGAGTACTGGCGGGACTGGATCTCGAACTGCACCTACAAGGGCGGCTACGCGGAGGCCGTGCGGCGGTCGCTGCTGACCCTCAAGTCGCTGACGTACGCCCCCAGCGGCGGCATCACCGCGGCCGCCACGACCTCCCTGCCCGAGCAGATCGGGGGCCCGCGGAACTGGGACTACCGGTACTGCTGGCTGCGCGACGCCGCGTTCACGCTGCAGGCGCTGTCCGGCGCCGGGTACACGGCCGAGGCGAAGGCCTGGCGCGACTGGCTGCTGCGGTCCGTGGCGGGCGACCCCAAGGACCTGCAGATCATGTACTCGCTGACCGGACGGCGGCGCCTCGCCGAGCAGGAACTCGACTGGCTGCCGGGCTACGAGGGGTCGCGGCCGGTGCGGGTCGGCAACGAGGCCGCGGGGCAGTTCCAGCTCGACGTCTACGGCGAGGTGCTCGACGGCATGCACAGCGCCCGCGAGGCGGGCCTGGCCAACGAGGAGGACGCCTGGACCCTCCAGGTGGTGCTGACCGAGTACCTCGAGAAGGTGTGGCAGGAGCCGGACAGCTCGCTGTGGGAGGTGCGCGGCCCGCGGCAGCAGTTCGTGCACTCCAAGGTGATGGCGTGGGTCGGCTTCGACCGCATGATCCGCACCGCGGAGCGCTCCGGTCTCGACGCGCCGCTGGACCGGTGGCGGGCCGCGCGCGACGCCGTCCACCAGGAGGTGTGCGCGAAGGGCTACGACACGTCGCGCAACACCTTCACGCAGTACTACGGCTCGAAGGGCCTGGACGCCGCGCTGCTGCTCATCCCACGCGTGGGCTTCCTGCCGGTGGACGACGACCGCGTGCGCGGCACGGTCGAGGCCGTGCGGCGCGACCTCTGCGACGACGGGTTCGTGCTGCGCTACCGCACCGACGCCGACCCGACGTCGTCATCGGGAACCGTCGACGGGCTGCCCGGGTCGGAGGGCGCGTTCCTGGCCTGCAGCTTCTGGCTCGCGGACGCGCTCGCCCTGACCGGACGCCGCGACGAGGCGCGCGAGCTCTTCGAGCGGCTGCTCACGCTGCGCAACGACGTGGGGCTGCTCAGCGAGGAGTGGGACCCGCAGGCGGGCCGGCAGCTCGGGAACACGCCGCAGGCGTTCAGCCACGTCGGGCTGGTCAACACGGCGATCGCCCTCGAGGTCGACCCGGGGCACGGGCGCACGGACTGAGCGGGCGCCTCAGGGCACGGGGGTGCCGGCGCGCCCCCGCCAGCTCTCGGCGAGCAGGCGCTGGCGGGCCAGCACCTCGATCTCCTCCGGAGACGGCGCCCCCTGACGCGCCTCGCGCAGCTCCAGCCGTGCGCCGCCGATCGCCTGGAAGACGGTGCGCACCGGTAGGTGCTCGAACTCGTGGAACAGCCTCTCGGCCATGGCGAGCAGCCGGGCCTCGCGGGAGGTCACAGCCGTACCGCTCTGCGTGCTCCTCATACGGGAACGCTGGTACCGCTTCCCGAGCGCAGCCTGGGCGGAGTCTGGGAAGACGATGGGAACATGGCCGGGAACGGCCCCGGACACCCAGGCTCTTCCCAGCAAAGTGCTCCATGCTCCTGCCGCCGGCGGCCTGTCGGCGGGTGTCTTTCGAGCATGGAGGGCGCATGGCCAGGCTGCGTGCGCGGCCCGTCGTCTGGGTCAACACCGTTCTCGCGGTCGCTCTGCTGGCGGCCGCTCTCGTGGCCGTCATGGCGCTGCGCAGCTCGCCGGGAGCGGCCGCCGCCACGACGCGGACGGCGACCGTCCGCAGCGGCACCGTCGTCGCCACGGTGAGCGGCAGCGGCAACGTGACGAGCGCCGACGCGGTCAGCGCGAACTTCGGCACGAGCGGCACCGTGACCGCGATCAAGGTGAAGGTCGGCCAGAAGGTGACCCAGGGGCAGGTGCTCGCCACCCTCGACCCCACGGCGGCCACCCGCAGCCTGCAGACGGCGCGGGCGCAGCTGACCAGCGCCCAGGCCCAGTACGACGAGACGGCCGCCGGCGCCACCAGCACGCAGCGCGCCAAGGACGCCCTGGCCGTGACGAGCGCCCAGCAGTCGGTCGACGCGGCCCGCGCGTCGGTGACGGCGGCCGAGAAGCAGCGCACGCTCGACGCCGCGCAGACCGCGGCGGCCGTCGCCGCCGCCAAGGCCGCGCTGAAGGCCGGCAAGGGCACCCAGGCGCAGGTCGACCAGGCGGTCCAGCAGCAGCAGAGCACGGCGCTCAAGGACGACCAGCAGGTGCAGCAGGCGCAGCAGCAGGTCACGCAGGCCCAGGGCCAGGTCGCGCAGCAGGAGCTGGCCGTCCAGCAGGACGCCGCCGGCGCCACCCCCGCCCAGCTCGCGCAGGCGCACGCCGCCGTCGAGAGCGCGCAGGTGCAGGTCGACCAGGCCCAGCAGACGCTGGACGCCACCACCCTGCGCGCGCCGGCCGCCGGCACGGTGCTGGCCGTGAACGGGGTCGTCGGGCAGGCCGTCTCCGGCTCGGGGACGAACGCGGCGACCACGGGGTCGACGGGGTCGACAGGGTCGACAGGTTCGACGGGTTCGACGGGTTCGACCGGCGGGTCGGGCGGCTCCGGCTCCACGGGCTCGTCGAGCGGATCGTCGTCGGGGTCGTCGTCGGGCTCCGCCGGCACCTCGTCGTCCGGCTTCGTCACCATCGCGGACCTCGGCCGGCTCCAGGTGACCGCGAACATCGGCGAGGCGGACGCCGCGAACGTCAAGGCCGGCCAGAGCGCGACGGTCACCTTCGTCGCCGGTGGCGACGACCGCGCCCCGGAACGGTCACCTCCGTCGCCCTGCAGGGCACGACCAGCAACAACGTGGTCCAGTACCCGGTCACCGTCACCCTCGACCAGGCCCCGGACGGCGTCCGCCTCGGCGCCACCGCCACCGTCGCGATCACGACGGGCAGCGCCCAGGGCGCCACGCTCGTGACCAGCAGCGCGGTCACCACGCTCGGCACCCGGCACACGGTCACGGTGCTGCGCGGCGGCCAGCAGACGGTGGTGCCGGTCGAGGTCGGCCTGGTCGGCGACAACGGCACGCAGATCCTCTCCGGCCTCGCCGCCGGCGACACCGTCGTGCTGCCGTCGGTGGCGTCCGCCTCGACGGGCGGGGGTTTCCCGGGGGTCGGCGTCGGCGGCGGGCTGGGCCGATGAGCACGCCGGTGGGCAGGCCGGTCGTCGCGCTCGTCGGCGCGCGCAAGACCTACGGGCAGGGCGAGACGACCGTGCACGCGCTCGCCGGCGTCGACCTCGTCGTCGAGCGCGGCGAGTACGTCGCGATCATGGGTTCGTCGGGGTCGGGCAAGTCGACGATGCTCAACCTCGATCGGCTGCCTCGACGTGCCCGACGGCGGGCCGCTGCCTGCTGGACGGCGTCGACACGCGGCGGCTCGACGAGCGGCGGCAGGCGCTGCTGCGCAACCGCAAGCTGGGCCTGGTCTTCCAGTCGTTCAACCTCATCCCGCGCACGAGCGCGCTCGCGAACGTCGAGCTGCCGCTCGCCTACGCGCGGTGTCCGGCCGCCCGAGCGGCGGCGGCGCGCCCTCGCGGCGCTCGAACGCGTGGGCCTCGCCGACCGGCTCGAGCACGAGCCGAACCAGCTCTCCGGCGGCCAGCAGCAGCGCGTCGCGCTCGCCCGCGCCCTGGTCACCGAGCCGGTGCTGCTGCTCGCCGACGAGCCGACCGGCGCCCTCGACAGCCAGAGCACCGCCGACGTGCTCGCGCTCTTCGGCGAGCTCAACGCCGACGGCCGCACCGTGGTGGTCGTCACCCACGAGGACGAGGTCGCCCGCCGGGCCCGGCGCATCGTCCGGATGCGCGACGGCCGGATCATCGTCGGACGAGACGGTCACGCCGACGACCGCGGGGGTGTCGGCGTGAACGTGCGGGAGAGCGCCCGGTTCGCCGTCCGCGGGGTGACGGCGAACCCGCTGCGGTCGGGGCTGACGACGCTGGGCATCCTCATCGGGGTCGCCGCCGTCATCGTGCTCGTCGCGGTCGGCACCGGCTCGGGCGTCGCCGTCCAGCAGTCCCTGAGCCGGCTCGGCAGCAACACCCTGACGGTCCGGCCCAGCCAGGGCGGCACCGGCGGCAGGGGCGGTGGCGGGGGGTTCGCCGCGCTGTTCGGCGGCGGCGGTGCTCGGGCGGCCGCCCGCGGTGGAGCCGGCGGGGCGGGTGGAGCGGGTGGAGCGGGTGGAGCGGGTGGAGCGGGTGGGGTGGGCGGGACGGCGGCCAGCGGCTCGGTGAGCACGGGCACGCAGACCCGGGTCGCGCAGCTGACCCTCGACGACGCGCACGCGCTCACCGACAAGGCCCAGGCGCCCGACGTCGCCGCCGTGGCGCCGGTGGTCACCGCGCAGTCGGTCGTGGCGACCTACCAGGGCGCCACGCACACCGTCGCGAGCTTCACCGGCACCTCGAGCAGCTACCTGCGGATCGACGACGACGACGTCCAGGCCGGCGTGCCGTTCACCGACGACGACTGGGTGGCCCACCGCCGGGTGGCCCTGCTCGGCCCGACCGTCGCCAAGGACCTCGTCGGCGGCGACGGCCTCGCGGCCGTGGGTACGACGGTGCAGTTCAACGCGGTGAACTACACCGTGATCGGCGTGCTCGCGGCGAAGGGCTCGACCGGTCCGAACGACGCCGACGACCGGGTGCTCGCGCCGCTGCCGACGGTGCAGGACACCCTGAGCGGGTACGGCCAGCTGTCGAGCGTGTCGGTCCAGGCGACGTCGGCCGACACGGTGTCGCTGGCCCAGGCCGAGGTGCAGGACGTGCTGAACGGCCGGCACCACGTGGCGGCGGCGAACGCCGACTACTCGATCTTCAACGCGTCGTCGATCCTCTCCGCGGCGACCTCGACGACGCAGACCTTCACGGTGCTGCTCGGCGCCGTCGCGGCGATCTCGCTGCTGGTCGGCGGCATCGGCGTCATGAACATCATGCTGGTGACGGTGACCGAGCGGACCCGCGAGATCGGCATCCGCAAGGCGGTGGGGGCGCGGCGGTCCGACATCGTCGGGCAGTTCCTGTTCGAGGCCGTGCTGCTGTCGCTGTTCGGCGGCGTCGTCGGCGTGATCGCCGGGCTGGTCGGCAGCCGCTTCACGATCGTCGGCGTCCAACCCGTGGTGGCGCCGTACTCGGTCGTGCTGGCCTTCGGCGTGGCGCTCGCGGTCGGGCTCTTCTTCGGGCTCTACCCCGCCGGCCGCGCCGCCGCCCTGCGTCCCATCGACGCGCTGCGCTACGAGTGAGGTGGACGATCGAGATGAGGCAGTCGTGACCCACGCCGCCGATAGTCCCGACCCGGAGTGGCCCTCCCTGCTGCCGTCGGGGCCCCCGCCGGCAACCGTCGAGATCGGCCCCGACGAGATCGGCGCAGACGACGACCTCTTCGCCGACGCCGAGCCCGCGCGCCGCGTCGGCCGGCTCACGGCGGTGCTCGCCGCGGCGCTGCTCGTCGTCGCGGGCTTCGCGGGCGGGGCGCTCGCGGCCCGCCGGAACAGTACGACGACAGTCGGAGGGGGCGCCGCCGCGGCCGCAGGCGGTGCCGGGGGCTTCGCGGGCTTCAGGGGAGGCGGCCGCCAGGGAGGCGGTCAGGGCGGCGGTCAGGCGGGCGGTCAGGCGGGCGGCCAGTTCACCGGCGGCGCGGGAGGCCAGTTCGCCGCGGGCGCTGCGCCGGGGGCTGCGGGCGGAGGCGCCCCCACGACGGGAACAGCGGCCGGCGGTCCTCCCGCCGTCGTCGGAACCGTCGCGTCCGTCGGCAGTGACCGGATCACCGTGAAGAACTTCGCGGGCGCGAAGGTCGTCGTCCGCGTCCCCGCCGGCACGCCCGTCACATCGGCGGGGCTCGGGGGGCTCCGCGCGGGCCAGACCGTGCTCGTTCAGGGCACCCGCGCGAAGGACGGCACCGTGACGGCCACCGCCGTCACCGCACGCTCGTGAAGGCACCGCTCGTGAAGGCACCGCTCGTGAAGGCACCGCTCGTGAAGGAGCAGCACATGACCGGGATGCGTACCAGGGCCGCCTCCGTGGGGAGCGTCCTGCTCGCCGCGGCGCTCGTGGCCGGCTGCGGAGGCGGTGGATCGAGCAGCGCGTCGGGCGCCGCGCCGGCGACGTCCGGCCCCACGACCGCCCCGGGCGCCGGCCCCACGGGCTCACCCGGCGCCGGCCGCGGCTTCGGAGGGCAGAACCCGCAGCAGCTGGCGGCGATCCGGCAGTGCCTGCAGGCGGCGGGCATCCCGCTGCCGAGCTTCGACCCCTCGCGCCGGTTCTCGCCGGGCGCCACGCCGTCGTTCTCGCCGCGCCCGCGCCCCACGGGTTCGGGCGGGGCGGGCCCGGGCGGCCGGCGCCTCTTCGCCGATCCGAAGGTGCAGGCGGCGCTCAAGGCGTGCGGCATCACGGTGCCGACGTTCCGGCCGCGGCCCTCGGGTCAGGGCCGGCCTCCGGCGGCGAACGCGAGCCCGCCGGCCGCATGATGGCGTCCGTGCCCCTCGACGGTCCGGCCGTGCTGGCGGCGTACGACGAGCAGGTACGGCGCCGCCCGGAGGCCGAGGGCGGCGAGGTGACGGTCGAGCGCGAGCCGGGCGTCATCCGGGTGCTGGCCGAGGGCTGGCGCGGCGTGACCTGGTTCGACGGCACGGCGCTCGACGTCGACGCCGCGATCGAGCGGCAGGTCGAGCGGTTCGCCGGGCTCGGCGCGTGGGAGTGGAAGCACTACGGCCACGACCGGCCCGCGGACCTGCCTCAGCGACTGCTGCGGGCCGGGTTCGTCGCGGAGCCCGCCGAGACGCTGCTGGTCGCACCGGTCGCGGACGTCGCCCGCGAGGTACCGGTCCCCGAAGGGGTCGAGCTGCGCCCCGTCGTCGACGCCGAGGGCGTGGCCGCGCTCGTGCGCGTGCACGAGGAGGTGTTCGGGTCCGACGCCGGGTGGATCGGCCGTGAGCTCCTGGTGCAGCTGCAGGCCGACCCGCCGGAGGCCGCGGCGGTGGTCGCCTGGGCGGGCGACGTGCCGGTCTGCTCGGGACGGGTGACGTTCCTGCGGGGTGCGGAGTTCGCAGGCCTGTGGGGTGGCGGCACGCTGCCGCAGTGGCGGGGGCGGGGCGTGTTCCGGGCGCTCGTGGCCCACCGGGCGCGGGCCGCGGCCGAGCGCGGCTACCGCTACCTGCAGGTCGACGCGAGCGACGACAGCCTGCCCATCCTGCGCCGCACCGGCTTCACCGAGCTGACCACGACAACTCCCTACGTCCACCCCGGTGCGCCGGTCGCGCAGGAGCCCGGCGGGTGGTGACCCGCCGGGCTCCTGTGATCGACGACCTCGTTCAGCGCAGCTCGCGCCGGAGGCTGACCCGGGTCGCGACCAGGGCGAGCGCGGCCGTCCAGCCGATCAGGACCGCCGCCGCGGCGGCGGGGGCCAGCAGCCCCGGCACGGGCGTCGCGCTGCCGGTCACCGCCACCGCGGCACCGGTCGGCAGCCACTTGGCGACCGACGGGACGGCGCCCTGCAGGATGCCCACCTCGACGACCTGCACCCACGCGAGGGCGCCGAGAACGGCGGCCACCGTGTTGCGGGTGAGCGCGCCGAGCGCCACGCCGAGCATGGCGTAGGTGCCGGAGGCCAGGGCGGCGCCCCACCAGAGCTGGGTCACGTCGGCCGGCAGGGAGTGGATGCCGTGCGCGGCGTACATCGGGACGGCGATGGCCAGCGCGAAGCCGAACTGCACGGCCCCGGCGACGAGCCCGAGGGCCCCCATGACAGCGAGCTTGACGCCGAGGACGAGCCCCCGGTGCGGTTCCGCGAGGAAGGTCCCGAGGATCGTCCGGTGCCGGTACTCGCCGGCCACGGCGAGGATGCCGAGGACGAGCATCGTCATCGATCCGAGCGCGGCGACCGCGAGGGTCTTCGCGACGTTCTCCGAGGTCCCGAGCGCCGGCGCGCCGGACGTGCCGGCGAGCAGGATGCTCGTCACCACGGACGCGACGGTGAGAACGGCGACCACGCCGACGGCCACGTACGCGGCGGGGGTGGTGGCGAGCTTGCGGAGCTCGGCCCGGGCGAGCACCCCGGCACGCGCCGCGGTGCCCGGGTGCGGGTGGACGGGGATCGGGGTCAGGGTCTCGGCGCTCACGGCGCCACCTCCAGGGGTGAGACGAGGGACTCGAACGCGGTCTCGAGGTCGCCGCCCCCGGCGACCTCGCTCACGGGGCCGGCGGCGACCAGCCGCCCGTGGTCGATGACGACGACGTCGTCGGCGCTCTGCGCCACCTCGGCGAGCAGGTGGCTGGAGAGGAACACGGTGCCGCCGGCGTCCGCGAAGCCGGTCAGGAACGTCCGCAGCCAGCGGATCCCGGCGGGGTCGAGCCCGTTGAAGGGCTCGTCGAGCACGAGCACGCCCGGGTCGCCGACGAGCGCGGCGGCGAGGGCGAGGCGCTGGCGCATCCCGAGGGAGAAGCCACCTGCCCGGCGGCCGGCGGCTTCGGCGAGCCCGACCGTCTCGAGCAGGTGGTCCACCCGGCGCTGCGGCACCCCGGCGAGGAGCGCCGCGATCCCGAGGTGGGCCCGGGCGGTGCGGTTGGGGTGCACGCCCTGGTCGAGCACCGCCCCGACCACGCGGGTGGGGTTGGGCAGCTCGCGGTACGTGCGCCCGTCGATGGTGGCGGAGCCCGAGGTGGGCGTCGTGAGCCCGACGAGGGAGCGCAGGCTGGTGGTCTTGCCCGAGCCGTTCGCACCGAGGAAGGCGGTGACGCGGCCGGGGGAGACCTCGACGGTGAAACCGTCGACGGCGGTGACGGATCCGTACCTCTTCACGAGGTGGTCGAACGCGATGGTGTGCATGAGGACGACGATCCTGTGGCGGCGGCCCCTGCGTCGTCGGCCCCGGTGCTGATCCGCGCCTGCACCTCCGGGCGTACACCTGCAGGCGGACGACGCCGGCGACGGCCCGGGCTAGCGTGATCGGCATGGCGGGCGTGCGGGCGTGGTGGCGGGGCGTGGACCGGCGGCTCATGGACGCCGCGGTCGTCGTCCTGCTCTTCGCCTCGATGGCCGTCTCCATGGCGACGAAGCCCCTGCTGCCCGGACAGCACGCGCCCACCTGGTGGGCCTACCTGCTCTGCGCGGGCCTGTGCCTGCCCTTCGCGTTCCACCGCCGCCGGCCGGTGGTGGCGCTCGCCGCCCAGTGCGTCGTCCTGCTCGCCTACGCCCCCGGAGCCTGGCCGGCCTTCCCCGGCCTGCCGGTCTTCGCGTTGGTCGCGGGGGTGGCCCTGCACTGCGACCGGCGCCGCGCGCTGCTCGCCGCCGCCGCGTCGGCCGGGGCCCTCGTGGTCGCCGTCCGGCTGCAGCCCGCGGGCGTCCAGGACTCCTCCACGATCGTCGCCACCCTGCTCGCCGTGGCCGTCTCCTGGCTGTGGGGGGCGAACCTGCGCGGGCGCCGCGCCCGGATCGCCGCCCTCGAGGACCGCGCCCGGCTCGCGGAGGCCGAGCGCGAGGACCGCGCGCGCCTGGCCGTCGCGGAGGAGCGGATGCGGATCGCCCGGGAGCTGCACGACGTCGTCGCCCACGCGATGAGCGTCGTCGTCGTGCAGTCGGGCGTGGCGCACCACGTCATCGACACCCGGCCGGAGGCGGCGCGGCAGGCCCTGTCGGCCATCGAGACGACGAGCCGCGACGCGCTGGTCGAGATGCGCCGGCTGCTCGGCGTGCTGCGCGGCCCTGGCGACGACGGCCGGGAGGCCTCGCCGGGGAGCCTGGAACCGGCCCCCGGGTTCGCCGGGCTCGAGGGGCTCGCCGGGCACGTGCGGGCGGCGGGGCTCGACGTCACGCTCGACCTCCCCGACCCGTGGCCGGCGGCGCCGGCCGGCGTGCAGCTCACCGTCCACCGCCTCGTGCAGGAGGGACTGACGAACGTCCTGCGGCACGGCGGGCCGGCGGCGCGGGTCGTGGTCCGGGCGGACGGGGACGGCATGCTGGTGGAGGTGTGGGACGCCGGACGGACCGCCGCCGACGGCCTCCCGCCCGTCCCGGCGGGGGAGGAGCTCGGCAGCGGGCAGGGGCTGCTCGGCCTGCGTGAGCGGGTGTCGGTCTTCGGCGGCGAGTTCGAGGCGGGACCGGTCCCGGGTGGGGGCTTCCGGCTGCGGGCACGGGTGCCGCTGCACCCGCCCGCGACCGTGGCGCGGCCGGGGAGCCTGGTGTGATCCGCGTGGCGGTCGCCGACGACCAGGCGCTGGTCCGCGCCGGTTTCGAGATGCTCATCGACAGCGCCGACGACCTCGAGGTGGTCGGCACCGCGGCCGACGGCGCGGAGGCAGTGACCCTGTGCCGCCGGGAGCGGCCCGACGTCGTGCTGATGGACGTCCGGATGCCGGTCCTCGACGGGCTGCAGGCGACCGCGCAGGTGCTGGATCCGGCGCTGGCGCTGCCGACCCGGGTGCTGATCCTCACGACGTTCGACCTCGACGAGTACGTCTACGCGGCGCTGCGCTCGGGCGCCAGCGGCTTCCTGCTCAAGGACACGCCGCCGGCGGAGCTGCTCGCCGGCATCCGCGTGGTCGCGTCCGGCGACGCGCTGCTCTCGCCGGGGATCACCCGCCACCTCATCGAGGAGTACGTGCGGCGACCCGCACGTCTGGCGGCGGCCCCAGTGCGCGGCCTCGACGAGATCACCGACCGCGAGCGCGAGGTGCTCGCCCTGGTCGCCCGCGGCCTGTCGAACGCCGAGATCGCCGAGGAGCTGTTCGTGAGCCCCGCGACTGCGAAGACGCACGTCGCGCGCCTGCTCATGAAGCTCGACGCCCGCGACCGCGCGCAGCTCGTGGTGATCGCCTACGAGACGGGACTGGTGCGCGCGCAGCCGCCGGCCGGGTCCGCTTGACGGGACGTCGGGGGCCGCGTCACCTGCCGGTCTGCCCGTCGCCGCCTCGCGGCGGCGATCCGGTCCCGGTCGGCGGCGAGGGACGCGGCCCCTGACGTGTCCGGGATCTCCCGGCCCGCCCCGCCAGCGTCACACACCGCGCCCTCTCGGCGACAGTCTGGAATTACTCCATCACTCTTGGTACTCTCCGCCGAGTAGATCCTTGTACGTGTCGCTCATTTGTCCTGAGACATTCGGCAGGCTGTGACGCAGCATGACGATCGCCTTCCGCACGGGGGAGGCGGGCGGCGACGTCGGCGCCCCCCGCCCGCTCGTCCCCGCCGTCGTGGCGACCGGTGTCTCCCGTGCAACCGTCGGGGCCGTCCTGGCCGTCCAGCTGCTCGTCCCCGGCGGCTGGGGCCCGGCGGCGTGGGTCCCGCTCGTCGCGGGCCTGCTCGTAGGCCTGCCGCACGGCGCCGTCGACCACCTCGTGCCCGGCTACGCGCTCGGCCCCTCGCGCCGTCGCCTCGTGCTCGTGGTGCTCGGGTACGTGCTGCTGGCGGCGGCGGTGCTCGTGGCCTTCCGCGCGTGGCCGGGGCCTGGGCTCGCGGTCTTCGTGGTGGCGTCCGCCGCGCACTTCGGCGCCGGTGAGACCGCCTTCGACGACCTGCGGTCGGGGATCGCGCCGCGCGTCGACGTCCTCGGCGTGGCCGGGTTCGGCGCAGCGACCGCCGTGCTGCCGCTGGTGGCACATCCGGACGCCGTCGCGCCGGTGCTGGCCCTGCTCGTGCCGGGGAGCTCGGGGCGGCTGCCCGGCGGCGTCGCGCCGGCCCTGCTGGTGGCCGCCTTGCTGGTGGTGGGCGCCGCGATCGCCGTCCGGCTCGCCCGCGGCCGTCGGGCCTCCGCGGCGGAACTGGCCCTGCTCGCTGCGACCGCCACGATCGCGCCTCCGCTCGCCGCGTTCGGCGCCTACTTCGGCGGCTGGCACAGCGTGCGCCACGTCGCCCGGCTGCTCGCGGAGGACCCGGTGAACGCGGCGGACCTCGCGGCCGGCCGGCTCGCGCGTCCGCTCGGGCGGTTCGCCTGCAGCGCTGCGCTGCCCACCGTCGCGGCCCTCGCCACCGTGCTGGGGCTGTGGGCAGTCGCGGGCGGCTGGGAGGCCTTCGTCGCGGCCGACCTGATGGTGCTGGCGGCACTCACCGCACCGCACCTGGTCGTCGTCGCGTGGCTGGACCGGCGCGACAGCGCGCTCAGGTGACCTCCCATCCCGTCCGCAGGATCAGGTCGACCACCAGGGCCGTCCAGCCCGTCTGGTGGCTGGCCCCGAGCCCTGCCCCGGTCTCGCCGTGGAAGTACTCGTGGAACAGCAGCTGGTCGCGCCAGCGCGGGTCGGTCGCGAACAGGCCGTCGCCACCCAGGGCGGGGCGGTGGCCGTCCGCGTCGAGGAGGAACAGCCCGACCAGCCGGCGCGACAGGTCGTCGGCGATCGCTGCCAGCGGGAGCCCGCACACCCGACCCGGTCGGGTACTCGACGAGCAGGTCGTCGCCGTAGAAGCGCGCGTAGCGGCGCAGCGTCTCGATGAGCAGCAGGTTCACGGGGAACCAGACGGGGCCGCGCCAGTTCGAGTTGCCGCCGAACAGCGCCGTCCGCGACTCGCCCGGCTCGTAGCCGACCGTGTACGTGGCGCCCCCGAGCTCGAGGACGAACGGGTGCTCGCCGTGCCGCCGTGACAGCGCCCGGAGGCCGTGCGGCGAGAGGAACTCCTGCTCGTCGAGCATCGTGGCGAGCACGCGCACGAGGCGGTCGCCGTCGACCACCGCGAGCAGGCGGCCGATCGCTCCGGCGCGTTCGTGTACGGCACCGATGACCTCGCGGTACTGCGGGCGGTGCTCGGTGAACCACGCGAACCGGGCGGCGAAGTCGGGCAGCCGCGCGAGGGTCGGCGCTGCCGATCGTCATCGCGGCCGTCAGCGGCAGCAGGCCGACGACGCTGCGCACCCGCAGCGGCTCCGTGCTCCCGTCGGCGAAGCGCGATGACGTCGTAGAAGAAGCCGTCCTGCTCGTCCCACAGGCCCTTGGCGCGCATCGCCTGCGCGATGTAGGCGAAGTGCTCGAAGAACTTGATCGCCGTGTCCTCGTACCAGAGGTGCTCCTCGGCGAGCCGCAGCGACATCTCGAGCAGGTTGAGGGCGTAGTGCGCCATCCACGCGGTGCCGTCGCTCTGCTCGAGGTGCCCGGCCACCGGCAGCATCGCGGACCGGTCGATCGGGCCGATGTTGTCGAGCCCGAGGAAGCCCCCCTCGAACACGTTGCGCCCGTCGGCGTCCTTGCGGTTCACCCACCACGTGAAGTTCAGCAGCAGCTTGTGGAACACCCGCGCGAGGAAGGCGTGGTCGCGCGCCGCCGTCGATCTCGAACACGCGCAGGGCCGCCCACGCGTGCACCGGCGGGTTCACGTCGCCGAACGACCACTCGTAGGCCGGGATCTGCCCGTTCGGGTGCATGTACCACTCGCGCAGCATCAGCCGGAGCTGCTCCTTGGCGAAGCCCGGGTCGACGTGCGCGAGCGCCACGCAGTGGAACGCGAGGTCCCACGCCGCGTACCAGGGGTACTCCCACGGGTCGGGCATCGAGATCACGTGCGCGTTGTCGAGGTGCCGCCACCCGCTGTTGCGCCCGCCGAGCCGCTGCGGCGGCGGCGTCGGGCCGGCCGGGTCGCCGTCCAGCCAGCGGGGCACGTCGTAGTGCGTAGAACTGCTTGCCCCACATCAGCCCCGCCACCGCCTGCCGCAGCACGCGCGCCTCGTCGTCGCTCGGTCCCGGGCGGAGTCAGCGCGGCGAAGAAGGCGTCGGCCTCGGCCCGGCGGGTCGCCACGACCTGGTCGAGGTCGCGGCCGAGCGGATCGCCGCCCGCGCCCGTGCCTGTGCCCGCGTCCGGGCCGTCCTGGGTCAGCCGCAGCCGGATCTCGCGGACGCCGCCCGCCGGCACCGTGAGCACGTGGTGCAGGGCCGCCTTCGTGCCTCGCCGCGCGGGGTTGACCGTCGGCGCACCG
This sequence comes from uncultured Actinomycetota bacterium, assembly GCA_963792195.1. Classification (GTDB taxonomy): domain Bacteria; phylum Actinomycetota; class Actinomycetes; order Actinomycetales; family Kineosporiaceae; genus DATKNA01. Next base: position 235,818 of record CAWBVK010000001.1, read on the forward strand.
TGCACGACGTGGTCGCCGATCCCGTCCTTCGGGTACGCCGACCGGCCGGGCACCCCCCACAGCCGCTCGGTGTTCGTCTCGTTGTCGCAGAACAGGGCCTCCGGGACGCCGTCCGAGAGCAGCCGCGCGGTGCCGGCGGGGTGCTCCGCGACGAGGCCCGTCGCCCCTTTCGGCGCGCCGTCCCAGGGCGTGATGACGGGTACCGCCTCGTCGCCCGGCACGCCCCAGGCCCACGTGTTGCGGAACCAGATGCCGGGCAGCACGTGCAGCGTCGCGGTCGTCGGGCCCCCGGTTCTCGACCCGGACGACGGCGCACAGGTCGCGCGGGCCGGCCTTGGCGTAGTCGACCGTGACGCACCAGTACCGGTCGCCCTCGAAGACGCCGGTGTCGAGCAGCTCGAACTCGGGCTCGTCGCGGCCTCGCTGCGCGTTGACGGCGACGAGCTGCTCGTACGGGAACGGCCGCTGCGGGTAGTGGTAGCGCCAGGTCATCCAGCGAGTGGGTGGGCGTGGAGTCGAGGTACCACCAGTACTCCTTGGCGTCCTCGCCGTGGTTGCCCTCGGGGCCGGAGAGCCCGAACATCCGCTCCTTGAGGATCGGGTCGACACCGTTCCAGAGCGCCAGGCCCAGCACGAACGTCTGGTCCTCGTCGCAGACGGCGGCCATGCCGTCCTCGTTCCACCGGTAGGCCCGGCTGCGCGCGTGCTCGTGCGGGAAGAACCGCCAGGCGTCGCCGTCGGCCGAGTAGTCCTCGCGCACGGTGCCCCAGGCGCGCTCGGCGACGTACGGCCCCCAGCGCCCGCCAGGGGGCGGTGCCGGCGTCGGCCTCCGCCAGCCGCTGCTGTTCGGCGTTGTCCGCGGTCATGGCGGCGAGTCTCCCAGCGAGTCAGGCGGCGGGTCGACGGGCGGCCAGGCCGGCGCGCCACGCACGGTCCTCGGCGTCGAACTCGGCGGCCGAGCGTTCGGGGGCGTGGTCCTCCTCGCGGTGGGTCGCAGTGTGCCGGTCGTGCATGCGGGCGTCGTCGACGGCGCGCTGCGCGTCGTGGAGACCGGCGTGCGCGACGGCGGCGGCGACGAGGGGATCGTCCAGGTCCGGCGGGGCCGGACAGGCGCGGTGCGGTGCGCGCACGTAGCGCAGGCCGGTGCTGGTGGTGAACTCGAGGGTGCCGAGCGGAGCACCCGGCAGGAGTCGGATGCCGATCAGTCCGACGGTCTTCAGCCGGTGATGTGTGCGGCAGAGCGGCCCGAGATTGCAGGAGCAGGTCGGACCACCTTCCCGGTAGGGGATCCGGTGGTCGAGATCGCAGTCGCGGGCGCGCGTGCGGCAGCCGGGGAAGCAGCAGGTCGGCTCACTCGTACGCACCAGGTCGGCGAGCAGGGGCGGCGGGTCGTGCCGGGCGACGTGGATCGGTGACCCGACGCCGAGGACGGTTCCATGCGTGTCGTCGGTGACCACGCAGCGCCAGGTGATCCCGGTCAGGCCGTGGGAGCCGGCGCCGCGAGCCGTGTCCCGGATGATCTGCCGGGCAAGGCCGGCGGCGATCGGCCCGTGCCCGTCGAGCCGGCCCGGATCCTCGCTGAGGCGCAGGTACGCGGACAGCGGCAGGGTCAGGTTCACCGTCAGCGGGGTACCCGCCCCGCGAATGCGCGCTTGATCCGGTAGCCGGCCGCAGGCAGAACAGCCCTCGACCGCCGGCCCGGGCGGCGGCGACAGCGGGGAGTCGTGGGCGGCCGCACGATCGGCATCGTCATCGGGTGCATGATGCGCGAGGTCCGACGGGTCGCCGGAAGCGTGGATGTCGCCGAGGGCCTCGGCGGGGTCCTCGTCGTCCGGCATGTCGCAGGTGTCGCCGGGCAGCGGCGGCGCCAGGGGGTTGGCGGTGGCGCGCGCGACGAGGATGTCGGCGCGCAGCTGGTCGAGGCTGCGGGGGTCGCCGGCGGCGCGGGCGGTCTTGGCGGCGGCGGTGAGCGCGTTCCAGACGGCGGCGGCGGCCTCGACCGTGACGTCGACGCTCAGGTTGGCCGTGCCGTCGCCGGTGGCTCGGGAGCGGACCCGCCGCGCAGATCGGGCCTGCTTGGCGCGCCGGACTGCGGCCTCGGCGTCGATCGCGGCGATCGCCGCCTCGATCGCCGCCCTCAGCTGCGGCAACGTCATCCGGGTGATCAGCGGCAGGCCCAGGCCCGGCTGCGACGGGTCGAGCAGGACGTCGACCTCGTCGCCCGGGTCCGCGCCGTCGGCGAGAGTGTCGCCCCCGAGCACGATGCGTTCGACGGCGCGCGCGACGACGAGGTCGAGGCCGGCGGTGGCGTGCACGAACGTCTGGACCTTGGGCCAGTCCACCCAGCCTGCCTTCAGCAGCCCGGTGAGGCGAGGTAGCCGGCTGTCCGTGAACAGGGCATCGGCCGCGTCGACCTGCTGCTCCGAGACGGTGCGGGACAAGCCGCAGGCCAGGCCGAGCTCGGCGGCGACCAGGCACGGCGCGAGCTGACCCGGCAGGTCGGGGTCCCCGCCCCAGAACGGCGCCAGCCGGCCGCCGAGCTGCCGTTCGATGCGGGTGATCTCTCCGTTGACGCGCTCGGTGAGGTTGGGGTCGCTGCTCCCGCACCGGTCTGGTTCCCTCGCCGTGTTCGAGACCGGGGGGCGGACGCGCCACGCGGCGGTCCAGCGGGCCAGCAGACTCAGCTGGGCGTACAGCAGCCAGCCCTGCAGTCTACGGGCCGCGACCACGGCGTGGATGACCTGTGCCCACGGATCGGTCGAGTCACCGACGGGCATGAACCCCGCCGGCACGAGGCCGTGCGCAGGGTCCACAGCCGCCTCGACTGCCGCCGCCAGCTCCGCACCGGGGTATGCGAGCAACGAAGGATCGGCCGACTGCTGGTGCGTGCTGTCGCCGCCCGTCTCGCCCCTGCCGCCCATGATCCCCCCAGAACTCGAACGTCTGTTCGAACTCTATCGAATGATCGAATGCACGCTCTAGAAGCAGCGATGAAGATCTTTTGATAGCAGCAAGGGCGATCTCATGGCAGGACGTGGCCAGAGGCGCCGGAGAGCAGAACAAAGGCGATGAGTGACGAACTACCACGTGGGAGGTGTGGGGTGATCAGGGACGTGGGAGAGCACGAGGGGTGCGGCAGCGATGGGGGATGCGGGAGAGGGCGAGGGGCCGCAGGGGTGATGGTGACGCGGGAGCGCCGCGGTGGGGGACGGGTCGGGGATACGCGGGGAGGGTCGTGCGCGGGGCCGGCGAATGGTTCTGTGGTGAGTGAGCTCGGGCGTCAGCCGACGAGTTCGCCGACCGCGTCGCCGAACAGGCGAGTGTGGAGCTCGACGTCGGCCACGGAGCTGGCCGGGCACATCAGGGCCATGTTGTGGAACGGAGTCATGAGCACCCCGCGGTTGGCCATGTAGAGGTGCAGGTACTCGTCGAGCTCCTCGTCGGCGGCGGCCGCCGACGACGAGCCGTCGCGCGGGGCCGGGAACGCGAAGCGGTACTCCGCGCGGGCGCCGAGCCGGCTGACCGACCACGGCAGGCGGTGCTCGTCGATCACCTGCTGGACCCCCGCGGCGAACTCCCGCGCCCGGTCCGCCATGCCGGCGAACGCGTCGGCGGTCAGCACGTGCTCCAGCGTCGCGCGCATGGCGGCCACCGAGAGGGCGTTGCCGGCGAGGGTCCCGCCCACGCCCCCCACGTCGACGAGGTCCGCCTCGGGGTGCGCGGCCACGGCGCGGGCGACGTCCGCGGTGATGCCGTACGCGCCCGAGGGGATTCCGCCGCCGATGCTCTTGCCGATCACGAGGATGTCGGGGTCGAGTCCCCACGCCGCCGTCGCCCCGCCGGGGCCGGCCGAGAACGTGTGCGTCTCGTCGATCATCAGCAGCGCGCCGTAGCGGGTGGAGAGTTCGCGCAGCCCGTCGAGGAAGCCGGGCTCGGGCAGCACGATGCCGATGTTCGTGAGGGCCGGCTCGGTGAGGATCGCGGCCACGTCCCCGTTCCGCAGCTGCTCCTCGACGCCGGCGAGGTCGTTGAACTCCGCGACCCGCGTCGTGAGCTCCAGCGGCACCGGCGCACCCACGTTGCCGGCACGCGCGACGGCCACGCCGTCGGGCCCCGGGACGGCGAAGGCCTCGTCCACCGACCCGTGGTAGCAGTAGGCGAAGGTCAGCACCTTGGACCGGCCGGTGGCGAGGCGGGCGAGCCGCAGCGCCCAGCGGTTCGCGTCGGTCGCGGTCAGGGTGAACGACCACAGCGGCAGGCCGAAACGACGGGCGAGCTCGGCGCCGACCCACTCGGCGTCGGCCGTGGGGAGCATCGTCGTGATCCCGCCCAGCGAGCCCAGGCGCTGCGCCACCGCCGCCACCGTCGCCTCGGGGCTGTGCCCGGCCATCGCCCCGGTGTCGCCGAGGGCGAAGTCGACGTACTCGTGGCCGTCGACGTCGAGCACCCGGTTGCCGGTGGCCCGGTCGAGGTAGAGCGGGAAGCCGCCGCTCCACATGCCCATCCACGTCATGGGCACCCGGCCGAACAAGTGCTCGGCCGCGTCGAACAACGCGCGTGCCCGGGGGTGGGCCGCCGCGTACTCGGCGCGCTCCCGCTCGACCAGCGCCTCCAGCCGCGCCCGGTCGACCCTGCCGCGGTCCGCTTCGGTGGTCATGCCCGGGAGTATGCCGGGCGCAGCGAGAGGGGGAGGCGAGGGGACGGCGAGGCCGCTGCGTTGTCCGCGGGGCCCGTGCGCCCGATGCTTGGCTCCATGGCGGCGGACCGGGACGGCGGGGGAGAGGGCGGGGAGCCGTCGGCGTCCCCGCTGCTCGAGCTCGACCTGGGCGAGGACCGCCGGCCGGAGCCCGTGCCCGCGGGGCCGCCCCGGCGCGGGCGGCGTCCGGGGTGGGGGTCTCTGCCCGGGCCACGCTGGGCCTGGGCGCTCGCCGCGGGTGTGCTGCTCGGCGGTCTGGCCGTGCACCTCGCCGACGGCGACGGCCAGGCCCCGCAGGCTCCGGCAGGTCAGCAGTTGCGGGTCGCCTTCGGCGCGCTGCCCTCGAACGTCGAGGCGCAGCTCGATCACGGGCTCGCCGTCGTCGACCTGTTCGCCGTGGTCGCCAACGACGGGCCCGCCCCGCTCACGCTCGAGGCCGTGCACCTCACCGGCCCCGGGGCCGCCATCGTGGACCCCGGTCCGCGCTGGGCGCCGCTGCAGCTCCCTCTGCTCGTGCCGCCCGGCGAGGAGCGCGATCTGCCGCTCGCGCTCACCAGCGACTGCGCGGTGGCCGTCCGACCGGTCCCCTCCCTCACCTTCGTCGTCCGTGGGCCCGACGGCGCCGTCCGCGAGCAGCCCGCGCGCGTCCCCGACCTCGCCAGGCTCTGGGGGCAGACGCTGGATCAGGGTCTGTGCCAGGACCAGGTCGCCACTCCGTCGCACTCCTTCCCGCCGTGACCGCGTTGTGGGTCCCCGGGGTCGCTGCGATCCTCGAGGAGTGCCCCCCGAGCCCGAGCCCGACGTCCTGGACGACGTCGCCGGCGTCGATGACGTCGCTGACGGCGGCGTCGAGCTCGACCTCGGTGAGACGCACGACGAGGGGCCGCCGCCCGCAACCCCCGTGCATGCCGAGCGGCGGCGCGCGCGGGCCCGGCGCTGGGGGCCGAGGCTGGCCTGGGCGCTGGCCGGCGCCCTGGTCGGGGGGCTCGTGGTGCACGCCGCCGAGCCGCCCCGCCCCTCCGGCCCCAGCACGCTGCGCATCGCGCTCGGGGCGTCGGGCGCCCGGCGCCTGAACCGCCGCACCGGCGACACCCTCACCCTGCTCGTGTCGACCGTGGCCGAGAACCGGGGCAGCACCCCGCTCGAGGTCCGCGAGCTGCGCGTCCAGGGCGAGGGGGCGGCCCTGACCGAGACCTTCCCCGGCGAGGGGAGCATCTTCCCGCTGGAGCTGGCGCCGGGGGAGACGGCGAGCATGCCGTTCGTGCTCGACGGGGACTGCATGGTGGGCGCGGTGGAGACGCCGCAGGTCACGCTGGTCGTCGGCGCTCCGGGCGGTCCGGGCACGCCCGTCCACGTCGACATCCCCGACCTCGGCCGCGCCTGGCAGCGCCTCCTCACGCCGGCCAGCTGCACCGCCGGCAGCACGGGCGGGCCGGGCAGCCCGGGGAGTTTCCCGGGGGCGCCGGGCCCCTACGCCGGGGCGGCGCTGCCAAACCTCCGCGTGGGGTGACCGACCCCACGTGCCTACGGTTCCGTAACCTACGGGAACGTAAGTTACTGTCGAACGCGTGGCCTTCCTGACCTCCCCGCGCAACGGCGCGGCCCGATCCGGCCTCGCCGCGACCGTCGCCGCCGCCGTGCGCTCCGTGGCGACCTCGGCGGCGACGCCCCTGGTGCCCGCGGACTACCTCGACCTGGTCGCCCCGCTGCGCTCGGGCACCGACCTGCGCGCCCGGGTGACCGCCGTGACCCGGGAGACCGCCGCCGCCGTGACCGTCCGGCTGCGCCCCGGCCGCGACTGGAAGGGGCACGTGCCCGGCCAGTACGTGCGCATCGGCGTGGACGTCGACGGCGTGCGGCACTGGCGCGCGTACTCGCTCACCTCTCCGGTCCGACCCGGCGACGGGCTGATCTCGATCACCGTCAAGGCCATCCCCGAGGGCAGGGTGAGCAACCACGTCGGCCGCGCCCTGCGCCCGGGAGCCCTGGTGCACCTCGACCAGGCGACCGGTGACTTCACCCTCGGCGCCCACCGCGGACCGACGCTGTTCGTCACGGCCGGGTCCGGCATCACGCCCGTGATGGGGATGCTCCGGAACCACCTGGAGGAGCTGGGCGGCCCCCTCCACGACGTCGTGCTCGTGCACAGCGCTCCCACCCACGACGACGTCATCTTCGGCGCCGAGCTGCGCCGGCTCGCCGGGACAGGTCGACTGCGGCTGGTGGAGCGGCACACCGACACGGACGGCGTCCTGCGGCCCGCGGACCTCGACGCGGTGGTGCCCGACTGGCGCGGCCGTGAGGCGTGGCTCTGCGGTCCGACCGCGATGCTCGACGCGTTCGAGGAGCACTACGAGCAGGCGGGCCTGGCGGCGCGGCTGCACACCGAGCGCTTCCGGCCGACCGTCGTCACGCCGGGTGAGGGCGGGACCGTCACCTTCGCCCGCAGCGGCACGGTCGCGGACGCCGACGGCGCGACGCCGATCCTCGTCGCCGGCGAGGACGCGGGCGTGCTCATGCCCTCCGGCTGCCGGATGGGCATCTGCTTCGGCTGCGTGGTGGGGCTGCGCGAGGGCGCCGTCCGCGACCTGCGCGACGGCGAGCTGACCACGGCGGTGCCGGAGGACGGCGTCCGCATCCAGACCTGCGTGTCGGCCGCGGCCGGCCCCTGCACGATCGACCTCTAGGAGCCCCTGTGACCCTCACGGACCAGACCACCACCCGGCCCGCGGCCCGCGCGTCGACGCGCCTCTCCACCGTCACCACGGAGCGGCGGCACGTGCCGAAGCGCTCCGGCAAGCCCGACCCGACCGCGCACCTGTCCGCCGAGCAGGTCGAGGCGCTGGGCCGCGAGCTCGACGCGCTGCGCGCCGAGATCTTCGAGTCGCGCGGCGAGGCGGACGCCGCGTACATCCGCGCCGTCATCAAGGCCCAGCGCACCCTCGAGCTGGGCAGCCGGGCGGTCCTGCTGTTCTCGCTGTTCCCGCCGGCCTGGGTCGCCGGCACCGTCGGCCTCTCCATCGCCAAGATCCTCGAGAACATGGAGATCGGCCACAACGTCATGCACGGCCAGTGGGACTGGATGCGCGACCCGAAGATCCACTCCACGGCGTGGGAGTGGGACAACGCGTCGCCGTCCGAGCTCTGGAAGCACAGCCACAACGAGTTGCACCACACCTTCACGAACGTGCTGGGCCGCGACAACGACCTCGGCTACGGGATCATGCGGGTCGACGAGGACCAGCGCTGGCACCCCATGTACCTGGGCCAGCCGCTCTGGAACCTCCTCAACGCGTGCTTCTTCGAGTACGGCATCGCCGCCTACGACTGCGAGCTCGGCGCGCACCTGCGCGACAAGACCACCGACGACCCCGCGTTCCGCGCGAACGTCCGCAAGGTGCTGGCGAAGATCCGGCGGCAGGCCACCAAGGACTACGTGGTGCACCCGCTGCTGTCGGGCCCGTCGTTCCTCAACACCCTGGCCGCCAACGCCGTGGCGAACCTCGTCCGGAACCTCTGGACGCACTCGGTGATCATGTGCGGGCACTTCCCCGAGGGCGTCGAGACGTTCGCCAAGGAGTCGATCGAGGGCGAGACCCGCGGCGAGTGGTACCTGCGGCAGATGATCGGTTCGGCGAACATCTCCGGCAGCAAGGCCATGCACCTCATGACCGGCAACCTGTCGCACCAGATCGAGCACCACCTGTTCCCCGACATGCCGAGCAACCGGTACGCGCGGATCGCGCCGCGGATCCGCGAGATCAGCGAGCGCTACGGGCTGGCCTACACGACCGGCACCCTGCCGCAGCAGGTGCTGTCCGCGTGGAAGCAGGTCGTGAAGCTGTCACTGCCCAACGCGACCACACCGCGCGGACTGGTCGGGCAGGCGCGTGCTCGCCTTCAGCGCCGTTCGAGGCCGTCCCACGACCAGTGGGGCATCGCCAGCGCGGGCGGCACCACCGAGCCCGCGGGGGCGTAGGGCTCGAGCTCGGTGGTCGCCCACTCCATGTAGGCGCGCAGAGCGACCCGCAGGTCGGGGTCGGCGGGCAGGCCGGCGTCGTCCGCGGCCGCGACGAAGCAGTCGACGAACCGTCGCGACCAGTCGGCCCCGATGCCCTCGCCCGCGTGCAGCTCCACCATGGCCGAGTGGCCGCCGTAGGCCTGGGAGTACGTCGGCGGGCCGCCGAGGACCTCGGCCCAGTAGGCGGCCAGCCGGTCGAGGTGGTCGTGCCTGCCGCCGTGCGAGAACGCGTGCTCGAGCTCGGGGTCGGCCAGGCACCGCTCGTGGTGGGCGGCGGCCAGCGCGACGAAGGCGGGCATGCCGCCCGCGGCCTCGTAGATCGAGGGTCGGGTCATGCCCCGACTCTGCCATTGCGCGCTAATCCGAAAATGGATGGTGCGTGGGCAGGCCGAAGGCGCTGCGGAGCGCAGCGGGGTCGGGGACGGCTGGGTGGTCAGGCGGCGGGTTGGAGGGTGACGTTGTAGCCGAGGGCCTGGAGTTGGTGGATGTGGTGGCGGATGGCTCGCTGGGTGCCGCGGCGCTGGTCGTAGTGGTCGGCGCCGAGGTCGACGACGTCGGCGTCAGGGTTGTCGAGTAGGTGCCAGATGATGATCAGGATGGATCGTCCGACGGCGACGATGGCCTTCTTCTTGCCACGGCGGCGGGCGATGCGTCGGTAGCGTTCGCCGAGGAAGGTGTCGGTTCGTGAGGCCCCGACGGCGGCTTCTCCCAGGACGCGGGCCAGGTAGCGGTTGCCGTGCCCGGTGGTGCCGTTGCCTTTGGTCTTGCCGGCGGACTCCTTCACGCCGGGGGCGAACCTGGCCCAGGAGGTCAGGTGCGCGGGAGTGGGGAACCGGGTCATGTCGGTGCCGATCTCGGCGATGATCACGCGGGCGGCGACCGGTCCGACGCCGGGGATGGCGTCCAAGCGGGCCGCCGCCTCAGCGAAAGGGATGATCAAGTCCTCGATCCGTTCCTCGACCGCGCGGATGTCCCGCTGGATCGCGTCGACGTGGGCCAGCATCCGAGCCAGCAGGAACGCGTGATGCTCGCTGAACCTGCCCTCGAACGCCTCCCGCAGCTCGGGGATCTTCTTGCGCATCCCGGCGCGGGCCATCCCGGCCAGCACCAGCGGGTCGCGTTCACCGGCGATCAGCGCACCCATCATCGCCCGACCGGAGACCCCGAAGATGTCCGAGGCGACCACGGACAACTTGATTCCGGCGTCCTCCAGGAGCTTCTCGGCCCGGTTCTTCTCCCGGCTCTGCTCACCGATCAGGTCGACCCGGTAGCGGGTCAGGTCCCGCAACTGGCGGATCGGCTCAGGCGGCACGAAACTCGGGCGGATCATCTGCCGCTCGGCGACCTTGCACAACCACACCGCGTCCAGCTTGTCGGTCTTCGGGCGGCCGGGCAGGTGCTTGACGTCGCGGGCGTTGACCAGCCACGTCTCGAACCCGCCCGCCTCCAGCAGGTAGAACACCGGTTTCCAGTAATCAGAGGTGGCCTCCATCACCACCCGACTCACGCCCAGGCCGCGAAGCCAGTCACCCATCGCCGACAGCGACCGCGTCATCGTCGAGTAGGTGCGCACCTCCTGCCAACGCTGCCCGGCGCGCTGCGGGCCCGGAACACGAACACAGCACACCACCTCGGCCTTCCCGATATCCACCGCAGCGACCCGCTCGATGATCACATCGTCGTCGCCTGCCTGCTGCAACATCCTCGACCTCCCAGCACCGGCCCGATCATGCAGGCCCGGACGCCCGTGGGAACCGCAGGGACGGTGCGAATCTAATCCGCGTGCTCGGCGACCGAACGCCGGCGACAGTGAAGGGCCCAACAGCGCGACTCCCAGCGCCCGACTAGCCCGCGACCTCCAACGGCCATAGAGGACCGACGTCAACGGGCGCCCGGACCCCATTTTCAGCCCGGAACGGGCCGCCCACCAGGGCGTCAGGGACTAGCCCTGGGGATCGGGCCCGAACCGCTGGACGACGTCCGCGTGCTCCTCCGTCAGCCCGTGCCGCCCCTCCGGGTCGAGCAGCACCAGCGCGCCCCCCGACGCCGTCAGCGTGTGGTGCGCCTCGACGAGGGCCCGCCGCACCGCGCGGGGCAGGTGCCCGACCGCCTGGACGTCGACCACGACCACGTCGGACGACGAGGCCGCCGTGCGGAGCGCCCCGACCAGGCGTTCGGTCGCTCTCGCGTCCAGCGGGCCACCCGGCCGCAGAAGCGTGGTCAGCCAGGTGGCCCGCGGGGTCTCGACGGTGAGCATGGGCGCCTCCTCGGAACGTCTGGGAGCACCCTTCTCCGGCCCGCTGTGCGCCCGATGGGAACGCACTGTGACGAGGTCAGGCGAGCACGTCGGCGAGCGCGTCCGCTCGCGGGCCGGTGCGGAGGTCCTCGATCGTCCAGAAGGCGTCGGGCGCGAACCGGGACAGGTCGCCGACCAGGGCCGAGCGCCGGCGGCCGGGGACGACGATGAGCAGCAGCCGCACGGCGCCCGCCTCGCTGTGCCCGTGCTGCGTCGTGACCGGCCAGCCCCGCTCGCGGAGGCGCTCGTCGAGCGTCTCGTTCGTCGTGATGACGTTGACCGCGAGCGAGTCCGAGGTGAACCGATCGCCCACGACCACGCCCGCCAGGACCCCGCCGCCCACGCCGAGGGCGTAGGCGGCGACCGTGAGCGGGTCGTGGATGTGGGTCACCACCTGGCTGACGGCCGTGATCTGCAGGACGGCCCCGAGCATGCCGAGCACGCTGGGCAGCGCACGGGACCCGCGCGCCGTGAGGATGATCCGCCACTGCCACAGCCCGACCTCGGTGAGCACCAGGCCCGCGATGAGCAGCGGGCCGACGAGCAGGTTCGCGCCGACGTCAGGCATGACAACCCAGCCGCATCGCCGGGACCGGCCCGGTGTCCGCGATTCCGGCCGCCACCGTCGCGCGGGCCGTCGCGACGCGCAGGTGAACGAGCTCGCCCTCGGGCGCGCCGGTCGCCTCCGGCCACATCCGGCGGATCAGCCGGCGCGCGGGCATGTTCGCGGCGAGCACGAGGAACTCCAGCTCGGCCGTGGACGCGGCGGGCTCGGCCTCGAGGAGCGCCTCCACCAGCCGGGAGCCGACGCCCCGGCCCTGCCACTCGTCCGCGACGACGACGCCGAGCTCGACGCGGTCGGCGTCCGGCGCGGCGACGGCATGCGCGTGACCGACGATCCGGTCGTCGAGCACGGCCACGAAGGCCCGGTGGCAGGGGTCGGCGGCGAGCATCACGTCGAGGTCGACGACGTCCGCCGGCTGGGCGGCGGTGACGAAACGGCGGTACGACGTCTGCGGCGACAGGTGCCGCAGGAAGGCCCGCAGCGCGTCGCGGTGCGCCGCGCCGGCGGGCACGATCTCGGGGACGGCGGGGAACGGTGGGACGCCCGGAACCGCGGCGCGGGCGCGCCTGCCAGCGGCGCCCGGCGCTCGTGAGCTTGCCGGCTATGCGGTCGTCGGCGAGGGACTTGACGATGGACGGGTGCTGGGCTGACACGGTGGTTCCTCCGTGGTGTGGGCCGGGCGCTCATCGCGCTCACTCCGGGCGGGGCGCCGGCGGGATGTTCTGGTTGACGTGGAAGACGTTCTCGGGGTCGTACGCCCGCTTGACCTGGGCGAGCCGCTCGTAGTTGCCGCGGTAGGCGGCGCGGACGCGGTCCTGGCCCTCGTCCCCGAGGAAGTTGACGTAGGCGCCACCGGCGGAGAGCGGGTGCAGCGCGTCGCCGTAGTCGCGCGCCCAGGCCGTGATCGCCCCCGCGTTGGCCGGGTCGGGGTCGACACCCACGACGACGCCGGCCCAGCCGCCCTCGCGGTACGCGAAGGCCGTCGCGTCGGCCGGTACGCGTGCCGCCGCGCCGTCGATCGGGTACATGTGCATCGTCGAGTGACCGCTGGGGAGCCGGGCGCCGAACCGTGCGTGCACGTCGATCACCTCGTCGGAGATCTCCGTGAACATGTCGGCCCGCCAGTACCACTGCAGGCCGGCCGGGTACAGCGGGTCGAAGGCGCTCTGCAGCGCCGTGAAGGGCATCGGCGCGCAGACCGACGACGAGCGGCGACCCGAAGCTGCGGACGGGTTCGAGGACGGCGTCCGCGCGGTCGTGCGGGCCGGTGTAGCACCAGACGATGCCGCACGCCTTGCGGCCCCAGAGGTGCTCGGGGAATGGCGGGCGCCGGCGGGATGGTGAGCAGGGCGATCCAGCCGCTGAGCTCCTCGGGCAGCGACGGCAGCAGCTCGCGGTACCAGCGCATGACCTCGGGGGCGTCGGCCAGGTCGTAGAGCACCGGGCCGCCGATGATCGTGCCGTTCTCGCCGATGTCGTGGGTGCGGAACGTGAACGAGGTGACGACGCCGAAGTTGCCGCCGCCGCCGCGCAGCGCCCAGAACAGGTCGCCGTGCTCGGTCGCGGACGCCGTGACGAAGCTGCCGTCGGCCAGCACGACGTCGGCGGAGAGCAGGTTGTCGACGGTGAGGCCGAAGCGGCGGGAAAGGTAGCCGATGCCGCCGCCGAGGGCCAGCCCCCCGACGCCGGTCGAGGCGAGGAAGCCGGACGGGACGGCCATGCCGAACCCGACGGTGGCGTGGTCGACGTCGCTCCAGGTGCAGCCGCCGTCGACGCGGACGGTGTGGTTGCGCGGGTCGACGGTGATGCTGCGCATCTGCGACAGGTCGACGACGAGTGCGCCGTCCCAGACGCGCGAGGCCGGCGGCGTTGTGGCCGCCGCCCCGGACGGTGAGTGTGTGGCCGTGCTCCCTGGCGTAGCGGACGGTGGTCATGACGTCGACGGCGTCGCGGCAGCGGGCGATCGCCGCGGGTCGCTGGTCGACCATGCCGTTGTAGACGGCGCGGGCGTCGTCGTAGCCGGGGTCGTCAGGGGTGATCAGGTCGCCGTGCAGCGCCGCGGCGAGGTCGTCGAAGCCGACGGAGACGGCGTCGGCCGTGGGTGCGGACATGAGGGGCTCCCGGGGTGGGCTGGTGTTCCGACGCAGCCGACGCTAGGAAGGGGTGCGTTCGCGAGGCGTTCGTGCCCGTCGTTCGCCCTGTCCTGAGGCGGCGAACGCCGTCAGACCTGGGCCGCTGGCTGCCCGAGGTCTCTGCGACAGCGCTGCACCAGGGCGACGCTCCCCTGCTCGGTGGCCAGCCGGACGGCGTCGTCGCAGCCTGGCGGCGCGCTGGTCGGGGTCGTCGAACCGTGCCCGCATGCGCTGGACCTCAGGCAGCCACCAGGTCTCGCCGCGGGCATGGGCCGTGGCGATCGCGGCGTCGAGGGTGGATCTCGCCGGTCCCGCCATGCCCAGCCCCTCCTGCACGTCGGCGAGCAGGGAGAGCCAGTACGGCATCCGGGCGAGGGAACCGTCGGCCTGCAGGTTGCGCACCCCCTGGCGGGCGAGCCCCAGGCCGTCGACCCCGCCGCGGGACCATCCCTCGAGGACGAGACCCCACTCCCGGTAGTAGGCGAAGCCGTAGCGGCCGCAGAGCTCCCGCAGCTCGGCGGCGACCACCTGCAGGGCCTGCCGGTCGCCGCGGAGCTGGTGCGTCACCGCCGTGTAGGCCAGCGCGACGGCGAGGCTATAGGGGTCCTCGAACCCCCGGGCCGTGGCGATGGCGGCCTCGCCTGCGGCGACGGCGTCGTCGGTCCGGCCGAGCAGCCAGAGCGCGTGCGAGGCGTAGGCGGAGGCGTGCACGTCGGGGCGGGTGCCGATGCTGAGCGACGGTCCCGACGACGAGGCGGCGGCCAGCTCCAGGTGCCGGAGCGCCTCGGGCAGGCGCCCGAGCGCCAGGCACGAGCCGCCGAAGGCGAAGTGCGACCGCCCCGCTCAGGTCGGAGCCGGCGTCGACGAGCAGGGCGAGCGCCCGCTCCGCCGCGCCGTGGCTCTCGGGCACGCGCCCCTGCACGAAGTAGCACGCAAAGAGGCCCACCAGCCCGTTGAGCAGGGAGTCGCGCCGGCCGAGGGACTCCGCCAGCTCGACGGACGCCTCGATCACCGCCTGGAGCTCCTTCGAGGAGTAGCCGCGCAGCGCGTTCAGCGGCGCCGCGATGGCCTCGAGCAGCGCGAGCTCCTGCCGCTGGGTGTCGCGGCTGCGGGGTTGCGCCCGCACGATGGCCAGCGCCAGCGACAGCAGCCGGACCGCCTCCCCGTGCGCGAACACGCCGGAGGCGAGGCCGGCGGCGCGGCGGTAGTAGCCCACCGCCTTCTCGGGCCGCCCGGCCCTGGCGTACTGCTCGGCCAGCTGGGCCGAGACGGGGTCGAGGTCGTCCGCGTGCAGTAGCTCCAGGCTCTGCGCGAGCCGCCGGTGCAGCAACCACCGCCGCGGCGGGCTCACCTGTGCGTAGGCCGCGTCGCGCAGCAGGTCGTGGGAGAAGTCGTAGGTCTCGCCGCGCTCGACCACGATGCGCCGGCGCCACAGCTCGTCGATGGCCTGCACCACGCTGCCGGCGTCCAGGTCGCTGGCCTCGACCAGCAGGTTCAGGGTGAAGTCGCGGCCGACGGCCGCCGCCAGGCCCGCGACCTCCTGGGCGGTGGGGCTGGTCTGCGCGAGGCGGCTGCGCAGGACGGCGTTCAGCCCGCCGGCGGGCACCCCCTCGACGTCCGGCTCGGACGGGGACCCGGCGCGCTCGCCCACCGCGCGCACGGCCTCGACCACGTGCAGCGGGAAGCCCCCCGTCGCCACCTGCAGCAGCTGCTGCTGGTCGGGCGTGAAGGTGCGGCCGCTGATCGCCGTCGCCAGCCTGGCCGTGTCCTCGGCGTCCAGCGGGGTCAGCGTGACCTCGGTGACGAGACCCGCGGACCGCATCCGCCGGACCCAGCCGGCGAGCTCGGGCTCGCCGTCCAGACCGTCCGAGCGCAGGGTGAGGGCCACGAGCAGCGGGGAGCCGGCGGCGAGCCCGAGGAGGAACGTCAGGAAGGCCAGCGTCTCCTGGTCGCACCACTGGAGGTTGTCGAGCACGAGCAGGGTCGGTCGGTCCAGCACCAGGACGGCCCGCGCCAGCCCCTCGAAGAAGCGGGTGCCGCTGCCACGCGTCGACCATCGCGCGCAGGCCCGCCGCCGCCTCCTGTCGCGCCGGCGCCGAGGGCAGCAGGCGCTCGACCTCCTCGCGCCACACGGGGTCGAGCGCCGATCGGGCGGAGACCAGCTCCGGATGCGCGCAGCCAGTCGGCGACGGGCGCGAGCGCCAGCCGCCCCGACGCGCCGAAGCACTGGCTCGAGGCGACCGCCGCGCCCTGCCGGTGAGCGGCACGCGCCAGCTCGTTGACCAGCCGGGTCTTGCCCGCCCCGGCGTCGCCGTGCACGAGCACGATGCCCGCGCGGCCCGCCGCCGCCGACCGCCAGGCTCCGCGCAGAACGCCGAACTCGTGCTCGCGGCCGACGAGTGCGGCCGTCGGGAGGGTCGCCGGAGTCGCCTCGACCTGCTCGTCGCTCCCGGCTCGAGGCCGTGGCACGCGCGGCTCGTCGTCCATGACCCGGCGCAGCGTGGCCCGGAGCATCTGCCCGGGTGTCACGCCGAGCTCGCGCTCCAGCACGCTGGCGCACCGGTGGTAGGTGCCCAGCGCGCCCGCGCGGTCGCCGAGGTCGGCCTGCAGTTCCATCAGGACGCGGTAGCCGGTCTCCTCGAGCGGTTCCAGGGCGATGCGCCGGCGCGCGGCGGGCAGCGCGGCCGTCGGGTCGCCCATCGCGACCCAGGTCTCGCAGACGAGGGCGCAAAGGTCGACGCACTCGCGCCGCAGGTCGGCGCGGGCGTCGAGCAGCCAGTCGTCGAACATGCCGGGCAGCAGGTCGCCGGCGTAGTGGCCGAGCGCGGCCTCGGCGTGCCGGACGGCCGCAATGCCGTCTCCGCGGGCCGCGGCCTCCGACGCCGCGGCGCGCTCGCGGGCGAAGCTGCGGACGTCGACCTCCACGGCCGGGGTGTCCTGCCAGCACAGGTCGGACGCCGTCACGACGAGTGCCGGCGATTCCGGCAGCACCTGGCGCAGCGTGTGCAGCTCGCGGCGCAGGTTGGTCAGCGCCTGTGCGTCGGTCGACTCGGGCCAGAACACGGCTGCCAGGTGCTGGCGCGATTGGGGGACGCCGGCGTGCAGGCACGAGGTAGGCGACGAGCGCCGCGGTGCGCGCCGAGCGCGTGCGGACGGCACCGTCGGCGTCGTCGACGATCGACCGCTCGCCGAGCAGCGCGATGTGGACCGGCATGCTGTCGCCCTCTCCGGCACGACCGTGCCTCCGGGGTCCACAAGAGCAAGCCGCCCGACGAAGGTCAAGAGAGATCCGTCAGGGGCCGCCGCGCCAGTGCTCGATCCGGTGCCGGTCCGGCGTGAAGCCGTGCTGGACGCCCCAGAGCACCGCCTGGGTGCGCGAGGTCACGCCGATCTTGCGGTACAGCGTGCGGATGTACGACTTCACCGTGTTCGGGCTCAGGTAGGCGAGCGCCGCGACCTGGGCGTTGCTCATCCCCTGGGTGATCAGGGCCAGGATCTCCGCCTCGCGCGCGGTCAGGCCCTCGCCGCGGCCCGGCCAGTCGAGCCAGGGCGCGCTGCGCGCCCGGGCCGGCGCCTCGCTGACGACGACCTCGCCGGCGTGCACGGCCTCGAGGGAGGCCACGAGCTCGCGCGCGCCCAGGGTCTTGGAGAGGTAGCCCTGCACCCCGCGGCGGCGCGCGTCCTCCACCAGGGCGGGCGAGAAGTTCCAGGTGTAGATGACGACACGTCGCGCCCGGGGGTTCTCGACGAGCGTGTCCACCTCGTCACGATCAGACTCGGGTTGGGCGAAGTTGTCGTAGAGCACCACGTCGACCTCGTCCTCGACGCTCTCGTTGGCGTCGAGCTCTGCGACGACGACGCGGTCCCGGTAGCCGTCGAGCATGCGGGCCACGCCGGCCACGACGACGTCGTAGTCGTTCACCAGTGCGACGAGGATGGGAGGAGCGGCCCGCATGTCATCGACGGTAACCCTCCAAAGGGGTGTACCGAACCACCCCTAGGGGGTGGTTTAGTGGACCATGACCGTAAGATCCCGCCCGCTCTGAGAGGTATCCATGCTGGGCTTCATCATCACGCTGATCATCGTCGGTCTCATCGCCGGTTTCCTGGCGCGTGCGATCGTTCCGGGCCGGCAGTCCATGGGGATCATCGCCACGATCGTGCTCGGGATCGTCGGCTCGTTCGTCGGTGGCTTCCTCGGGTACCTGATCTTCCACAAGGACGCCAGCCAGGGCGCGCTGCAGCCCGCCGGCATCATCGGGTCGATCATCGGGGCCATCATCGTCCTGCTGATCTGGACCCGCGTCGGCAACCGCCGCGCCATCTGAGAACCACCCGACCGTCTGACCGTCCCGCCACGGCGAGATCCGTGACGGGACGGTCTGCGGCGTGCAGGATGGGGAGTGCCCGCACCCGGCCCCTGTCCGGGGTCGCGGGTCTCGGAGGCTGCCATGAGAGCGTCCCGTCCGCTGGCCCTGGGAGTGGTGGCCCTCGTCGGCGTCACCGCTCCGCTCCTCGCGGGTGACGGAGCATCGGCCGCCGCTCCGATGACACGGATGACGGCGGCGGCCGCCCCGCCGCAGGCCGCGGCGGCCGCCGTCACGCCGCAGTCCCTGGCCGCGGCCGCCTACGCCCGTATGACGCAGGCGCAGCGCATCGGCCAGCTCTTCATGGTCGGGGGCGCCGTGACGGGGCCCCGGTTCCGCGACCACGACGGCCGTGTCGACCTACCACGTCGGCAACGTGATCCTCACCGGTCGCACCACGGCCGGGCCGAACCCGGTGCGCGCCGTCGCCGCCCGGATGGACGCGCTGGCGACGAGTGCCGCCACCGCCGGCGTCCCGCTGTTCATCGCGGCGGACCAGGAGGGCGGCGCCGTCCAGGTGCTGCAGGGGCCCGGCTTCTCCCGGCTGCCGACGGCGCTGGTGCAGGGGCAGTCGTCCGACTCGGTCCTGACGTCGAACGCGCGGCACTGGGGGCTTCAGGTCGCACAGGCGGGGGTCGACACGAACCTCGCCCCGGTGATGGACACCGTTCCCGTGGGCATCTCCAACCCGCCCATCGGCTTCTACGGCCGCGAGTACGGCCACACCCCCTCCGTGGTCGCGGACAAGGGGTCGGCGTTCCTGCGCGGCATGCGGTCCGCCGGTCTCTCCATGACGGCCAAGCACTTCCCGGGGCTGGGGCACGTCGCGGCCAACACCGACACGACCGCAGGCGTCAAGGACACGGTGACCACCCGGACCTCCCCCGACATCGCGCCGTTCCGCGCCGCGATCGCGGCCGGTGCGCGGATGGTGATGGTGTCGACGGCCATCTACACGAGGATCGACGCCGCCCGCCCCGCGGCGTTCTCGCCGACCGTGGTCAGCGGCATGCTCCGCGGAGACCTCGGCTGGAAGGGCGTGGTCATCACGGACGACGTCGGCAACGCCGCTCAGGTGCGCGCCGTCACGCCGGGAGCCCGCGCCGTCGACACGATCGCGGCCGGCGGCGACATCGTGCTCACCGTGAACCCCGCGCTGATCCCCGCGATGGTGGGCGCGGTGACGTCGCGGGCCGCGAGCAACGCGACCTTCCGCGCCCAGGTAGCGGCCGCCGCGATGCGCGTGCTCACCGCGAAGGCCGCCGAGGGCCTGCTCGCCCCCCGGCTCGCCGCCGACGGGGCCCTCGGACCGCTCACGATCGGCGCCCTGCAGCGCTGGCTCGGTCTCACCGCGACCGGCCGGCTGGACTCCGGCACCGTGCGCGCACTCCAGTCGAGGATCGGCACGCCGGCCGACGGCGTCTGGGGGCCCGCGTCCATGGCCGCGCTGCAGACCTACCTCGGGGCCTCCCGGGACGGCGCCCGGACGTGGAACAGCCGCACCGTCCGGCTGCTTCAGCAGTACCTGGTGACCCAGCTCTGACCCTCCCCCGGCGCCCCCGGCGGCCACGGGCGCCGGGGCCGCCTCGCCCGTCGCGGAGGATCCCCCGCCGCCGGCTCTCGCCTAGCGTCGCCCCTGCCGAGGGAAGGGGCCGGACATGGACGCCGGACTGCTGGCAGTGCTCACCGACGCCGAGCGGATGCTCGTCGCCGAGACCGAACCCGGCGCGCTCGCCGCGCTGGACGAGGACGAGACGGTCGCTCTGCACATGCGGGTGCGCCGCGCACGGGTGAAGTACGTCGGCCAGTACCGGCGCGCGGCCGCCGCGCGCGTGCCCGAGCAGGGCGGCCGGGGGAAGGCTCACCCGAGGAACACCCGAGCGCGCCAGAAAGCCGAGGTGTTCGAGGAGGCGCTCTCCCGGGTCAGCGCCCGGCTGGGCGTGCTCGCGGCGGAGGCCGCCGAGCAGCTGAAGGCCGAACGGCTGGAGCAGGCGCAGTCCGTGCGGTGGGGCGGCGGGTCCGACGGGAGGGACGGCGACGGTTCCGGGTCCGCGTCGAGGGACACCTCGGTCACGACCGGGCCCGGCGGCGATCGCGCGCTGCGCAACCCCGCCAGCGAGAAGCGCAGGGCGGGCACGACCGCGTCGGGCGCGCGGCGGCAGGCGAAGCGCGACTCACGCTGACGCCCCGCGCGCCTCGCGGGCGACGCGTCACAGGTGGGACGGGTACCCGGGACCCATCGGCAGGTGCAGCAGGAACCAGGCCGCGAAGAACAGGATCCAGGTGACCAGCACGATCAGGGAGTAGGGGATCATCAGCGAGATGATCGTCCCCAGGCCCGCGCTCCTCCGGTAGCGCTGCGCGACGATCACGATGAACGGCAGGTACACCATCAGCGGGGTCACCACGTTCATCGGCGAGTCGCCGACCCGGTAGGCGGCGAGCAGCGTCTGCGGCGCCACGCCCAGCCGGATGAACAGCGGGATGAACACCGGCGCGAAGATCGCCCACTTCGGGAGCATGCCCGGGATGATGATGTCGAGCAGGGCGATCACGAGGATGAACCCGACGAGCAGCCACACGGCGCCGATGTTCGCCCGCTCGAGCAGGTCGGCCATGCCCACCGAGGCGACCGTCGGCATGTTCGAGTAGTTGAAGTAGGCGATGAACTGCGAGATCAGGAACAGCATGAACAGCAGGCCGGCGAGCGCCGCCCACGTCTTGGTGATGGCGTTGATGACGTCGGTGCTCGTCGTGAGGGTGCCCGCGCCGCGGCCGTAGCCGATGCCGGCCAGCAGGAAGATCAGCGTGATGATGACGATGAGGCTGGTCATCAGCGGGGCGTCCTCGACCAGCGAGCCGGTGACGGGGTTGCGCAGCGGCCCCCAGGAGGGGATCGACAGGATCAGGACGACGGCGAGCACCCCGAGGACGGCGAAGCCGGCGTAGCGCAGACCGCGGGCCTCCGCGGCCACGTCGACCTCGTCCTCGGCGGGGACGTCGACGGCCGGCGCGCCGCCTGCCCCCGAGGAGGTCTCGCCACCCGCGCCGCCCACGGCGACGGCCTGGGGTTCCCTCGCGTACACGCCGAGGCGGGGCTCGATCAGGCGGGACGACACCAGCGTGATCACCACCGTCACGAAGATCGACGAGGCGATGCCGAACCACAGGTTCGAGGTGATCCCGATCGAGAGGTCGGGTCGCACGAGGTGGATCGCCTCGTTCGTGACCTCGGTGAGAACGCCGTCGCTGGGTGTGATCAGGATGTTGACGGCGAAGCCCGCGGCGACGCCGGCGTAGGCGGCGGCGAGGCCCGCCAGCGGGTGCTTGCCCACGCTGAGGAACGCGGCGGCCGCCAGGGGGATGAGGATGAGGTAGCCCGCGTCGGACGCGATGCTCGAGAGCACGCCGACGAAGACGATGATGAAGGTCAGTGCGGAGCGGGGCGCCACCTTCACGAGCTTCCGGATCAGCGCCCCCATCAGGCCCGACTCCTCCGCGACGCCCACGCCGAGCATGGCGACCAGGATCACCGCGACGACGCTGAACCCGGCGAAGTTGTCGACCAGCGACGTGAAGAGGAAGCGGATGCCGTTCAGCGAGAGCAGGCTCTCGATCCTCGTCGTCTCGGTCTTGATCTCGACGTGCTCCTGGACCGGCGCCCGCGCCCCGGGCGCCACGTCGACCTTCTGGCTCCCGCCCTCGATCTGGTCCGTCAGGGGGTAGGAGACCTCGGCCGGCGGGACGGTCTCCGCCACTTCGTGGGTGACGCTCACGTCGAAGGCGCTGAGCACGGCGGACAGCACGATGACGAGGACGCACAGCCCGGCGAAGATGATCGCCGGATGCGGCACCTTGTTGCCGACCCGCTCGATCCCGTCGAGCAGGCGCTGGACGAACCCCGCCTTCGGCGCCTCGCCGGGGGCGCCGGAACCCGGGGCCGTGGATGGCGCGGTACCGGAGCCCGCCACCGCCCTCAGCGCTCCTTGCTCGGAGGGGCGGCGAACCGCGTCGGGGCTGGGCGGGGTGGCACGCCTACGACACTCCCGATGCGCGGCGGCAGCTCGACCTCGCGCGCGAGGCCCTGATCCCCGGCGCCGACCCGCTCGCGGCCGCCCTGGTGCGCCAGCTCGCGGCGCGCGTGCTCGCCGACGAGGGCGACGTCGCGGTCGGCCGGCGGATCCTGGCGGGCGACACCGAGCTCCCCGCCGGACCGCCCTTCCTGACGGTGATGCTCGAGCTGCTGCAGGGCGAGCTGGCCCTGGCGGCGGGGGACGCGGCGGCTGCCGCGGCGCACATCGAGGCGCTGGCGGATCACGGCTGGAACGCCCAACGCCGGCTGCTCGCCGCCGGCCTGGCGATGCGCGCAGGCCGCCCCCAGGACGTCCGCGACCTCCTGGCGCCGGTACTGCACCCGGCGGCGTCGTCCGCGCCCCGGGCCGAGGCGTGCGCGGCCGCGGCCGTCGCGGTCGAGCTGGCGCTCGACCTCTCGGCCCCGGACGATCTCGACGTCGAGCTCGTCCGGCGCCGGGTGCGCGATCTGCTGAGCCGCACGGCGCCGCAGCGGCTGATCCGGGTCTTCGCACCCCTGCTGGCGAACCCGCTCTTCCTGCCGATCCTGCGCCACGAGGCACACGCGCCGGCGCCCCACCCGTTTGCCCGGGACGTCCTCCAGGCGCTGACGCGGGTCGCGGCCACGACCGCCACGCCCGTGTCGCCGCCGCATCAGCCCCGGCCGGCCGTCCACACGGCGCACCCTCCGGTGCCGCCGGCTCCGCGTGACCGGCGGGGCCGTCCGCAGCCGGACGACCGTCTCAGGGCCGCGCCGGTGCCGGCGCTGACGCCGCGGGAGCAGGACGTGCTCGGCCGCCTGGCCCGGGGCGAGGAGTACGTCGACATCGCGCAGCATCTGTACATCACGCAGAACACGGTGAAGACGCACGTCGCCTCGCTCTACCGCAAGCTCAACGTCGGGCGCCGGTCCCAGGCGCTGCGCGCGGCCCGGGACCTCGGGCTGCTGACCGAGGTCGGCGCCGTCTCACCTGCACCGGGGGAGTCCCCCCAGGAGTAGCCGGCGGGTTCCGGCGCCGCTCGTCGAGGTCGGGCTGATCAGGCAGGGGGAGCGGGCAGGGCCCCGAGCGTGACGGCGGCGTCCGCGGCCGTCCCTCCGCGCCGGTACGTGACGCGCACCGTCTCGCCGGGGCGCCTCGTCACGCTGAGGACGTCGAGCTGGTCGGGGCCGACCACCTGGACCCCGTCCAGCGCGGTGAGCCGGTCTCCCGCGCGCAGCCCGGCCGCGGCCGCCGGGCCGTTCGGCGTGACCGCCACCACCGCGAGGCCTCCGTCCTCGCCGCGCTGCGCCGAGCCGGCGATGCGCAGGCCGAGGTCGGCGTGGGTGACCCGCCCGTCCCGGATCAGGTCGTCCGCGATCCGCAGCGCGAAATCGGCGGGGATCGCGAAGTTGAGCCCGATGCTCCCGCCCCCGATGGCGCCCTGGGCGTCGGGCACTCCCGCACCGGCCGTCGGGACGCCGACCAGTCGGGCCTCGCAGTCCACGAGCGCGCCGCCGCTGTTGCCCGGGTTGATCGCGGCGTCGGTCTGGACGACGGCGGCGAGCAACGCCGTTCCGGTCACGTCGGACGGGACGCGCACCGTGCGGCCGAGGGCGCTGACGATGCCCGCCGTCACGGTGCTCGACAGGCCCAGCGGGGCACCGAGCACCACGACGGGCTGCCCGACGTCGAGGCCGTCGGAGGACCCGATCGTGATGGCGGGGAGCGGGTGACCCACGTCGACCTTCAGCACCGCGAGGTCGGTGAGGGGATCCCGGCCGACGATCTTCGCTGCCGTCGTGGTGCCGTCGTCCAGGGCGACGGCCAGCTGCCCGGCCGCACCCGCCGGTGCGATGACGTGGTCGTTGGTCAGGACGTACCCGTCGGGGCGGATGAACTCCCCCGAGCCCGTGCCGGCTGCGGCCGCGCCCTGCGCCCGGATCGTCACCACGCTGGGGAGGCCCCGGGCCGCGACGTCGCGGGCCTGGCACGAGCGGTCCGGGCCGCGCCCCGCCACCGCGGCGCCCACGGAGCCACCGACGGCCGCCGCGACCAGCAGGGCTCCCGCTCCGGCCGCCCACCACCAGCCGGGGACGTCGATGCTCACGTCGTCACGCGCGCGCCCGCAGGGAGGGCATGTCGCCGGCGAGGGCCCAGATGACCGCGAGGTCGAGCGCGACCAGGAGGATCGCCCACAGTGGGTAGTACGGGATGAAGAGGAAGTTGCCGATCGCCGTCACGAACGCCACCACGATCGCGACCGTCCGTGCCGCCCTGACGCCCGCGAGCACCCCGACACCGACGGCGACCGCGGCGACACCGAGCAACAGGTGCGCCCACCCCCACGCGGTGATGTTCAGCTCGTACGCGTATTTCGTGTCGGAGGCGAAGAAGTCGCCGTGCACGAGCGCGGCGAAGCCCTGGAGCCCCTGCAGCACGCCCATCATGATGATCATGAGGCCGGCGAAGACCGACAGTCCGGCCGTGAGGCCGGCGGCCGCGCCGGTGCGTCCTGGCCGGCCCAGGGCTTCCTGCTGCTGCCGAGCACTCATCGCGCCTCCTCGCCCGGGACCGCGTCCTAACGCCTGAGCAGCCACGTTCCCAGCCGGTGCCCGCCGGCGTCGTCACCCCCGGCGGACCATGAGCCTCACCCGCCAGGGACGAGGACGGTGCGGATCCCGCGGAGAAGACTCCCCGGGATCCGACGAGCACTGGAGGGACCCGCGTGATGGAGACCGGACGTTCCGTGGATGCCGGCCGGTTGTGGTCGGGCGGGGTGCTCGCAGGGGTCGTCGCCGCCGGCGTCGCCGTCGTCGGGCTGCTCGTCGTACGCGGGATCCTCGACATCCCGATCCTGGTCTCGCGCGACGGGGACCTCGTGAGCCCGAGCACGTGGTGGTACGCCGGCGCCGCCTTCCTGGCGGCGGTGGTGGCGACCGGGCTCCTGCACCTGCTCCTGGTCGCGGCGCCGCAGCCGTTCCGGTTCTTCGGGTGGATCTACGGCCTGGCCGTCGCGATCGCCGTCCTCGTGCCCCTGACCCTGGACGTCGCGCTGAAGTCGAAGCTCTCGGCGGCGCTGCTCAACCTCGTGATCGGCGTCTGCATCGGCTCGATCGTCTCCGGTGTCGGCCGCAGCGCGTTCCGCGTGCAGAGGACCTCTCCCGACGCCGCCGGGCAACCGTGGACCCGGGACTGGTCTTGACCCCCGCCGGGCTGTGGCATAGGGATGACGGGCGGGGGAGCCGGGCACGAACGTCGAGCAGGGGGTTGCCATGAGAAGCGTCGGGTCCGAGTTCTGCGCGGTGGCGCCGAGCCCGCAACTGCGGGCCCGGATGCGCGAGCAGCTGAGTTCGCTCCAGGCCGGGGCCGACGTGCCGCTCGGGCTCGCCCGCGACCCCCGGCCGCTGGGCTTCAACGACGGCGTGATCCGTCCGCCCGGCAGCTTCCCGCCCGGCACCTCCCTCACCGACGTGCGCAGCGGCCGCGGCCCAGCGCTCGCCGCTGCGTGGCGACCTGCGCGTGATCGTGGTGCTCGCCGACTTCACCGACAAGCGGTTCGAGCGTCGACACCGCGAGGTTCGAGGAGCTCTTCTTCTCGACCGGAACGATCCCGACCGGGAGCGTCACGGAGTACTACGCCGACGTCACCGGCGGGCTCGTGACCATCAGCGGCCAGGTCGTCGGGCCCGTTCACCATGCCGCAGACACTCGCCTGGTACGCGAACGGCAACTACGGCATCGGCAAGCCGTCGGGCGACCCGCGGGCCAACATCCTGGCGCAGGACGCCGCCAAGGCGGCGGACGCGAGCGTCGACTTCTCGCTCGTACGACAACGACGGCAACGGCTACGTCGACGCGTTCATCGTCGTGCACGCCGGCGAGGGCGGCGAGGAGACCGGCGACCCGGGCGACATCTGGTCGCACAAGTGGGTGCTGCCGCGAGGAGTACGACGCCGACGGCACGAAGATCTACGCCTACCTGACGATCCCCGAGAACGCGAAGCTGGGCGTGGCGGCGCACGAGCTCGGCCACCTGCTGTTCGGCTTCCCCGACCTCTACGACACCGACTACACCTCCGAGGGCATCGGCGAACTGGTGCCTCATGGCCGGCGGCTCGTGGAACGGCGGCGGCGACACCCCGGCGCACCCCTCCGCGTGGTGCAAGGCCCAGCAGGGCTGGGTCGACGGTCGCCAACGTCACCGCGGACGCCACCCTGTCGCTGCCCGACGTCAAGACCGGCGCGCACGGTGCACCGGCTCTGGACGGACGGCGCCGAGGGGCAGGAGTACTTCCTGCTCGAGAACCGCCAGCAGGCCGGCTTCGACGCCGAGCTGCCGGCGGCCGGGCTGCTGGTCTGGCACGTCGACGAGAGCCAGCAGTCCAACGAGGACGAGAACCACTACCTCGTCGCGCTCGTCCAGGCCGACGGTGCCCGGGACCTCGAGAACGACATGAACCGCGGCGACGGCGGCGACCCGTACCCCGGGCTGGTCGGACAACCACGACTTCACCGCGTCGTCGAGCCCCGCGTCGACCGGCTACTCCGGTCAGGACTCCCTGGTCGCCGTCACGGCGATCAGCGACTCGGGCGACACCATGACGGCGCACGGTCTCGGTGCACGCCGCCGGCGGTCAGCCCTCCGGCGACCTCGAGGCTCGGGTCGCCGCGCTGGAGGCGCGGGTGGACGCCCTGCAGAGCGCCGTGGCCTCGGCCGCGCAGGCGCTCGGCTCGCTCGGGCAGGGCGTGCGGGGCGACAGCGCCGGCGCCGGCTGGCGGCGTCCGCCGGCGGGCCGCGGGGCGGGCGGCCGCGGCGACTGGCCCGCCGACGCCCTCAACGCGGGGCTCGCCGCTGCCGCGAAGGCGGCGCGCGAGCTCGTCGGCGAGGTGCAGCAGTGGTCTCCGCGGCGCCGAACCTGACCCGGGTCTCGGGCACGATCCTCGAGCGACGGCCGCACCCCACCCTGGCCGGCTGGGACCTCGTCACGCTCGCCGTCGAGTCGACCGCTCCCGTCGAGGGCCGGCGCGACCTCGTCGGACCACGCCTGGCCGCCGGGGAGGGCGACGGGGCCGGGGAGCTCGAGGTGGCGGTGCCGGGCGACCTGCTGGGGCCGGCCGGGCGGGGCTGGCACCTGGTCGCCCGCGTGAAGCTGACCCCGAACGGGCCGATGGCCCGGCCGCACCCCGGCGGGGGCGATTTCGAGACGCGGGCCCCCGATGCAGCAGGGGCCTGAGCGCGTCGTGACACGATGCCCGCCATGGTCACGGTGAGCCGCGAATACCTCGACGTCCCCGTGGGCGACCTGCGCATGCGCACCTTCGTCGCCACGCCGACCACGCCGGGGCCGCATCCGGGCGTCGTGTTCTACTCCGACATCTTCCAGCTGACCGACTCCACGCTGCGGTGGTGCGTCCGGCTGGCCGGCTACGGCTTCACGGTCGCCGCACCCGAGATCTACCACCGCCTCGAACCGGCCGGCACGGTGCTCGAGTTCGACGACACCGGCAAGGCGCGTGGCCAGCGCGACGCGGACTCCACGCCCGTGGCCCACTTCGACGCCGACATCGCCGGGGCCCTGGACTGGCTCGAGGCGCGCGCAGCGGGCGCGCCGATCGGTGCGGCGGGCCACTGCACAGGCGGGCACCTCGCCTTCCGGGCGGCGTTCGACCGCCGGGTCCGGGCCACCGTCTGCTGGTACCCCACGGGCCTGGACGACGGCAAGCTCGGCGCCGACCCCGACGCCGGGTCGCTCGCGCGGGCGGGCGAGATCGGCGGCGACCTGCTGCTCGTCTTCGGTGCCCGCGACCCGCACACGCCGCCGGCCGCCCGCGAGGCCGTCCGCCGAGGCGTGGCCGGCCTCCGGGCGACCTGGCTGGAGTTCGACGCCGAGCACGCGTTCGGCCGCGACGTCGGCCCGCGGTTCGACCCCGAGGCGACCGACGAGGCGTTCGCGGCGACCGTCGCCTTCTTCCGCAGGTCGCTGACCTCCACGCCGGCGTAGCGCACCTGTCGACCGCCCCTCGCCGGGAGGAGGATGGGGCCGTGGAGATCGGCGTGACGGAGCGGTTCCCGGTGGTCGCGCTGGTGAGCTCGGCCGGCGGCCTGGACGCGCTCACCCGCGTCCTCGCGCCGCTCCCGCGGTCGTTCCCGGCGGCCGTCATCGCGCTCCAGCACACCTCGCCGACCAGCCCGGGGTACCTGGCGGGGATCCTGGGCCGCCGCACCACGCTGCCGGTGCGGGCCGCCGAGGACCTCGACCCGCTCGTGCCCGGGCACGTGCTCGTGATCCCGCCCGGCTCGCACATGCTGGTCGGCACCGACGCGGTGGTCCGGCTCATCCGCACCGGTGCGCTGCCGCCGGCGCGGCCGTCGGCGGACCTCCTGCTGTCGACGATGGCCGTCGCCCTCGGGCCCCGCGTGGTCGCCGTGGTGCTGACCGGCGGTGGCAGCGACGGGTCCCTGGGGGTCAGGGCCGTGCACGCCTTCGGGGGCCGCGTCGTCGTCCAGGACCGGGCCACCTCGCAGCAGTACGGGATGCCGGCCGCGGCGGCGAACGCCGACAGCCCCGAACCCCCGCAGCCGCTGGACGACATCGCCGGGCACCTGCTCGCCCTGCTGGACGCCTGACGGCCCTGCCTGGGGCGGGACGCGGGACGGCCGGGCGTGGACGGGACCTTGGCCTCTGGGCGGCCCCGACGGGGTGCGAGCACGCTGGAGACACGAGCTCCGCGGACGACTCGACGACTCGGAGGAGATGAGGGCGACGAGAGCGCTGGTCCTCTACGAGAGCCTCTTCGGCAACACCGCGGCGATCGCCGCCGCGATCGCGGACGGCGTCCGTCAGGCGCGGCCCGGCGCCGAGGTCGACGTCCGTCAGGTGGACGACAGCGGCCCCCTGCCCGGTGACGTGGACCTCGTCGTGGTCGGGGCGCCCACCCACTTCTGGGGGCTGACCCGGCCGGTCACCAGGGCCATGGAGCGGCAGTACGAGCGCCGGGCCGTCCCGCGCGTGCACGCCGGTGGCGCCACGCGCAGGCGGGCCGACGCCACCATCGGGATGCGCAGCGGCATCGCGGCTCTCCCTGCGGGTGGCGGCCGTGCCGCGGCCGCCTTCGACACCCGGATGACCGGACCGCTGACCGGCGGCGCCGGTCGCGAGATCGCGCGCCGGATCGAGCGCGCCGGCTACCGGCTGGTGGCCGAGCCGCGCAGCTTCTTCGTGGAGGCCGTACCCGGGCCGCTGTGCCCCGGCGAGACCGAGCGGGCCCGGGCGTGGGGCGCCTCGCTCGCCGAGAGCCTCGACCGTCACCGTCCGGACAGGAGGGACACCGCCATGCAGCTCACCAGCGATCACGCCGTGGGCGCGGTCAGCACCCGCATCCCCGACACCCGTGCCGCGGAGCCACCGCCGCCGCCCCGCGGGCCGGTCACCGTGGACCTGACCCGGATCCTGACGACGGCCGAGGTCGTCGTCGGGGCCGTCCTGGTCGCGCGTGCCCTCGCGCGCCGGCCGGGCTCGTCCAAGGCCCTCGTGACGATGGGTCCCGGCGGCTGGGTCAGCATGAAGGGCGGCACCGTGGCGGTGCGGCGGGGGAGCCGGCCGTGGGGTCGCCGAAAGCCGATCGTGCCCGTGGCGACCGGCCGGGCGCCGCTGTGGGCCCGCGTGCTGTCGGCCGTCCCGCTGCAGGCACTGACCCGCTGACCGGCTGACCGGCTGGCCGAAGCGGGTCAGGCGGTGGTGGCCGCCCTCGACGTGCGCAGCTCGAGCGCGGTGCCGACGGCGCAGGCGAGGAAGCACGCGGCGCCCGCGGACGTGTTCAGGTTGGCCGCCGCCTGGTCGACGAGCGACGAGCTCGAGTGCACGACGTAGCCGGCGACGGCCGCGATCCCGAAGAAGACGCAGCCGAGCAGGTTCACGCCCGGCTGCCACCAGCCGGCGCCCTCCCGCAGCGGCAGCCATCCCCGCCGCGCGGACGCCTGGTAGGCGACGACGCCGGAGATCAGGAAGCAGATCGACCCGTACGCGTCGGGGCGCCACACCAGGCGGTCATAGCTGGGGTTCGACAGCGTGACCTGCAGGGCGCGGAAGGTGGTGACGTTGAAGAAGAGCGTCCCGATCGACTGGACCACGGCCGCCCACCAGGCGGCCCGGCCGGCGCGATCGGCAGCGCGCCGCGGAGCCGCGAGCCGGGTCTGGAGGGCGCCGCCGATCGTGAAGAGCACCGACCCGACGAAGAACGTGAGCGCGTCGGCCCGGGCGCCGACGAGGCTCGCATACCCGGGGACGGGTCCGATCAGGAAGCACGTCGACCCGAGCCCGAAGGCCCATGCCATCCACAGCTCGATGGACGCGTCGCTCCGGTCGTCGGCGTCGGCCACGACTCGATTACAGGCCGCGACCGACGCGGCGTCCTCGCCCTCCGGGGATGAGATGCCCGTAGGAGCGTCAGCGAGCCCGTCAGCGAGCCCGTCAGCGAGCGCGTCAGCGAGCCGCGTTCGTGCCCTCCGCAGGGTCGTCCGTGGGGGCGCCTCCGCCCAGCCAGACGCGCCGGGGGCGGGAGGCGGTCGGCAGACCCCAGCGGCGGGTCCGCGGAGTGGCAGCTGCCTCGGCCGGCGGCACCTCGGCGGGAGGGGTCTCTCCGTACATCTGCTCCTGGTGCTGCATCGGACCCAGCCTCCTCGGGCGCTCCCTGCTGAGCGCTTCGGCCAGGAGACGACGCGGAGCTGCGGGTCGACTGTGGGTTCCCTGGGTGATCGTCGGGAGTCTCCCGCACGCGAGCTGTGAGC
Organism: uncultured Actinomycetota bacterium; assembly: GCA_963792195.1. Classification (GTDB taxonomy): domain Bacteria; phylum Actinomycetota; class Actinomycetes; order Actinomycetales; family Kineosporiaceae; genus DATKNA01. The sequence continues at coordinate 266,735 of CAWBVK010000001.1, forward strand.
GGGTCAGAGCCGCTGCATGAACTCGAGCCGGTTCCCGAAGGGGTCGGCGGCGTAGATCCGGCGGTGCCCCGGGAACTCGTCGTCCCACGTCGCGTCCTGCCCGCCGGCCGCCAGGCGGGCCGCGACGTCGTCCAGGTCGTCCACGAGCAACGCGGGGTGGGCCTTGGTCGCCGGGCGGAAGTCGGCCTCGACCCCGAGGTGCAGCTCGACGCCGCCGGCCCGGAACCAGGCGCCGCCCCGGGTCGTGATGGCGGGTGGCTTCTCGACCTCGGTCATGCCCAGGACTCCCGTGTAGAACCACCGTGCGCGGTCCTCCTGGCCTGCCGGCATCGCCAGCAGCACGTGGTGAAGTCGCTCGTACACGCAGTCCTCCCTGCTCGTTCAGGTGCCGGTGAGCACGCCCCGGCGGGCCGTGGCCAGCAGGGCGTGCAGGCGGGCGCGGGCCCAGGGGAACTCCCGGTCCTCGAGCAGCGCGACCGCACGCTCGCACTCGCGGACGGCGACCGCCGCGTCGCCGGCGGCCAGCGCCAGCCGGCCGCGTCCCCACGCCGCCCAGGCCTGGCAGCGCGGGTTCTGCGCCCGCCGGGCGACGTCGTCGGCGCGGTCCAGCAGGGCCGGCGCCTCGCCGTCCGCGCCGACGTCGAGCAGGGTGTGGGCCAGGTGCACCAGCGCGAACGCCTGGCCGTGCATCGACTCGCCGTCGGCCAGCATGCCGACCGCGACCCGGAGCTCGGCCAGGGCCTCGTCGAGCCGGCCCGTCTCGCGCAGGGCGATGCCGAGGTGGGCGTGCACGGCGCTGCCGATGATCAGGTCGCCGGCCCGGACGAACTCCTCCAGCGCGAGGTGCCACTGCTCGATCGAGCGCTCGAACGCGCCCTCGCCGAGGTCGAGCAGCGCGGTCACGTAGTGCAGCTGGGCGCGCATCCCGGGGTTGTCGTCGTCGCGGAGCACGCTCGCCGCCTCCCCGACGAGCTCGCGGGCCGCCGCCACGTCGCCGCCGTACTGCGCCTCCCAGGCGATGACGAGCTTCGACATGGCCGCGCCGTGCGCGTCCCCCGCGCGGTCGAGGATCTCCAGGCTCTCCCGCGCGGCGGCCCGTGACTGCGGCGTCGGGTAGTACACGTGGAAGAGCCCGAGCCCCTGCAGGGCGAGCCCCCGGTACACGGGCGAAGCGGCGGGCAGGTCGAGCAGCGCCGTCAGCGCCGCGACGCCCTCGTACCGCGCGTTGTACTGCCAGAACCACAGCATCGCGACGGCCAGCCGGAAGCCCGCGTCGACGTCGCGCGGGTCCCGGGTGGCGCGGGCCCGCTCGATCGCGTGGTCGAGTGCGGCACGCAGGTTGTCGGGCTCGACGCGCATGCTCGACCAGGCGACTCCGCCCCAGTGCGACAGCGACCCGTGCTGCTCGGCGTAGGCCGTGAAGTACGCGAGGTGCCGGTCGCGGACGGCGTCCACCTCGCCCGCCTCCCGCAGCCTGACCCAGCCGTAGTCGCGGATCGTCACGAGCAGCCGGAAGCGCCCGCCGACCGGGTCGGGCACCACGAGCGAGCGGTCGACCAGCCGGAACAGCAGGTCGAGCACGTCGCCGCGCTCGAGCCCGTCCGCTGCGCCGTCATCGGGGCACACGGCCTCGGCGGCCTCGAGGGTCCAGCCGCCGCGGAAGACCGACAGACGGCGCAGCAGCGCGCGCTCGGCGTCCGTCAGCAACTCGTAGCTCCAGTCGAGCGTCGCCCGCAGGGTGCGGTGCCGCGCCTCGCTCGTCCGCGGGCCGGCCGTGAGGAGCGCGAAGCGGTCCCCGAGTCGGTCGGCGATCTCCTGCAGCGGCAACGCCTTCGTGCGGGCCGCGGCGAGCTCGATCGCCAGCGGGACCCCGTCGAGCTGCCGGCAGATCAGGGCCGCCAGCGGTGCGTTGTCGCCGTCCAGGGTGAACCCGGGCCGCACCGCGCGCGCACGTTCCACGAACAGCCGCACGGCGGGTTCCTGCGCGAGTGGGTGCACCGCGACCTGGACCTCGCCGGCGACGGCAAGGGCCTCCCTGCTGGTCGTGAGCACGCGCACCCGCGGGCAGGCCTGGAGCACCTGTTCGACGACCTCGGCGGCGGAGTCGACGACGTGCTCGCAGTTGTCGACGACGAGCAGCGTGTCGAGCGGGCGCGAGGAACGCCACGACGGCCGCGACGGCCGCCGGGCCCGGGCCGGGCGGTTGCAGCCCCAGCTGCCGGGCGACGGCCTGGGCCACGTCCGCGCCCGGTTCCAGCGCTGCCAGCCGGACCAGCCGGACGTCGCCCGTGACGCCCGGCCCCGCGCCGTCGGCGACCGCCCGGGCGACCTCGCCGGCGAGCGTGGTCTTGCCGACGCCGCCGGGGCCGGTGAGGGTCACGAGCCGGGCGGACCGCAGCTGCTCCAGTACGCCGTCGATGTCGTCGCGCCGGCCGATCACCTCGGACAGCCGCCGCGGCAGCCCGGGGTGGCGCGGGAGCGCCTCGCCCGGCCGGTGCGCCTCATGGTCGGCGCGGCCGGCACGAGGGACCGGGACCTGCTGGCGCAGGATCGCCTCGGCGAGGGCCTGCAGCTCGGGGAGGGATCGATGCCCAGCTCGTCGGCCAGCCGCCCGCGCAGCCGGTGGTAGAGGGTCACGGCCTCCGCCTGCCGGCCCGCGCGGTAGAGGGCGGTCAGGAGGAGCCGGTGCAGGCGCTCGCGCAGCGGGTGCAGCGTCGCGAGTCGCTCGAGGTCGGCGACGGCCTCGCCGTGCCGCCCGAGCTCGAGGAGCAGCTCGAGCCGGTCCTCGAGCGCGCCGAGCCGCAGCTCCTCCAGGCGGGTGCTCTCGGCCTCGATCCACTCGGCGTCGCCGACGTCGGCCAGCGCCTGCCCGCGCCAGAGGGCCAGCGCCTCGTCGAGCAGCGCGAGCGCGGCCGCCGGGTCGGTGCCGGCCGACCGCCGGGCGTCGGCCAGCAGCCGCTCGAAGCGCTGTGCGTCGACGGCGTCGGCGTCCACCGCCAGCCGGTACCCCGGCGCCCGGGTGAGGAGCAGGTCGCCCGGGGCCCCGGCCGCCGCGAGCGCGCGGCGGAGCTTGGAGACGCGGATCTGCAGGGCGTTCCCGGCGTCACCGGGCAGGTCCTCGCCCCACAGGGCGTCCGTCAGCGCGTCGACCGACACGACCCGGCCCGGGCTCATGGCCAGGCGCGCCAGCAGGGCGCGGACGGCCGGCGGCAGCGCGACGGGGGGCCGGTCGGGTACGCGCACCTCGACCGGCCCCAGGACGCCGAACGTCACTCCGTCCATACGCCCCCAGGCTAGATGCCCGTGCTCCTCATCGGCTGCGTTGCTCAGCCGCGGCTCGGTTCCGCGGCCCGGAACCGAGCCGGGGAGGAGCATTGCAGTCCGAGGTGAGCAGGGGATCCGGTGGCGAGCTGATCCGCCAGCCGATCGGCGAGCAGGGCGGCGTCGCGGCCGACCCAGCCGAGCAGCGCGGAGCCGCGACTGCGCTGCCACGGCAAGCCGAGGAACACCAGCCCGGGCACGTCGGTGACGCCGTGGTGGTGGATCGGCGCGCCGTTCGCGTCGAGCACCGGCACGTGCAGCCACGGGTACGCGGGGCGGAAGCCGGTGGCCCACAGCACCACGTCGGGCCGTCGGCGGCGGCCGTCCGCGAGGAGCACGCCAGCATGGTCGGCGTCCAGCACCCGGGGGAGCCGTTCGACCCGGCCGAACAGCGCCTTCAGGTCCGTGCCCAGCACCGTGTCGTCGTTCCGCAGCCGTCGGCCGAGCCGGGTGTCGGGGCCCGCGTCCAGGCCGTGCAGCAGCTCGAGCCACCAGAAGAAGCTGCGGCCCAGCAGCCGCGCGGGGACCGCCCGGGGCGGCGTCGAGACCGCCAGCGAGACCAGCCGCCCGGCGTCCGCCAGCTCCTGCGCCAGCTGGACGCCGGTGGTGCCGGCGCCCACCACGAGCACCTCGCCCTCCGGCAGGGACGCCGGATTGCGGTAGGCGCTGCTGTGCAGCTGCACGATCCGCTCGTCCAGCCACCCCGCGAAGCCGGGGACGGCCGGGCCGGTGAAGGCGCCGCTGGCGACGACGACCTGCCGGGCCTCGACGGTCTCGCCGCCGGCCTCGACCACGAAGCGGCCGGGCCCGTCGCATCCGACCGAGGTCACCGGCGAGCCGAGGCGGACCGGGAGGTCCTGCGAGGTGGCGTAGAGCTCGAGGTAATCGGCGACCTCGTCCTTGCCCGGGTACCCCTCGGGGTCACCGGGGAACGGCATGCCGGGCAGGGCGTCGTAGCGGCGCGGTGTGAACAGGGTCAGGGAGTCCCAGCGGTGGCGCCAGGAGTCGCCGACGCGCTCGGCGCCGTCGACGATCACGAACCGCCGGCCGGCGCGCTGCAGGTGGTGGCCGAGGGCGAGGCCGGCCTGGCCGGCGCCCACGACGACGGTGTCGAGCGGAGTGTCGAGGGAGCTCATCTCACGCCGCCTCGTACCCGGCCTCGGCGATGGCGGCGCGGACGTCGCCCTCCGACGCGGTGCCGGTGACCGTGACGGTCTTCGTCGCGATCCGGACGTCGACCGCCCGGACGCCGGGCACCTGGGAGACCTCGCCGGTGATGGCGCGGACGCAGTGGTCGCAGCTGATGTCGGGGACGGAGAGGGTCAGCTCGTTCACGGGGTTCTCCTTGGTCGGGGGAGCGGGTCGCTCCCGATGCCGAGAACCGTGGCGGACCACCCTGTCCGCACCCTGTCGCGCACGCGCGGGCTGCCGAGGCGGGCGGACAGCGATCGGACAGGGAGTGGCCAGCGCCGGCGCCGAGGCTCGGGAACGACACCGACCCGAGGAGTCCCCATGTCGACCTCCACCCCCGTCGCCACGACCGTCGCCGAGCTGTCCACGCTGCGCCACGTCACCCTCGACATCGGGGGCATGACGTGCGCGTCGTGCGTGCGCCGGGTCGAGAAGTCCCTGGCCCGCGTCGACGGCGTCGAGCTGGCCGAGGTCAACCTGGCCACCGAGGTCGCCACCGTCGCGTTCGACCCCGGGGTCGTGACGCTCGACGCGCTGTCCGCCGCCGTGGGCAAGGCCGGCTTCACGGCCACCGCGCACGTCGAACCCGGCGGGGGTTCGGGGGGTACACGGGGGGCGGAGCCCCCCGTGGGTGGGGGTCCACGGGGGGCGAAACCCCCCGTGGGTGAGGAGATCGCACGGCTGCGCCACCAGTGGCAGGTCGCTCTCGCGACCGGGCTCTCGATGATGGTGCTGATGTACCTGCCGCTGCCGGTGGACGTCATGGACTGGCTGATGCCGCTGCTGCTCGTGGTCGCCACCGCGGTGCAGTTCTGGGCCGGCCGGCCGTTCTACGCCGCCGCCTGGGCCGCCGGGCGGCACGGCGCCGTCAACATGAACACCCTCGTGGCGCTCGGCACGACCGTCGCCTACGCGTACAGCGCGTTCGTCACCCTGTGGCCCGCCCAGGCCGAGCGGCTCGGCCTCCCGCTGCACGTGTACTTCGAGATCTCCGTCGTCGTGACCGCGCTCGTCCTCATGGGCCGCTGGATGGAGGCTCGCGCCAAGCGGAGCACCACCGCCGCCATCAGCGCCCTGGTCGGCCTGCAGCCGCCGACCGCGCGTCTGGTGCGCGGCGACGCCGAGGTCGACGTGCCCGTCGAGCAGGTCGTGGTCGGTGACCTGCTGCGGGTCCGGCCGGGCGACAAGGTGCCGGTGGACGGCGTGGTGGTCGAGGGCACCACCTCGGTCGACGAGAGCATGCTCACCGGCGAGAGCCTGCCCATGGGCAAGGCCGCCGGCGACAGCATGATCGGCTCCACCGTGAACACCACCGGTTCGGTCGTGATGCGGGCGACCGCTGTCGGCACCGACACCACCCTCGCCCAGATCGTGAAGCTCGTCGAGGACGCGCAAGGCTCGAAGGCCCCCATGCAGCGGCTCGCCGACACCGTCAGCGGCTGGTTCGTGCCGGCCGTGCTGGTCGCCGCCGCCCTGACCTTCCTCGGCTGGACGTTCCTCTACGACGGCGACAACGCCGTCTCGCTCGGCGTCGGCACCGCGATCGCCGTCCTGATCATCGCGTGCCCGTGCGCGCTCGGCCTGGCCACCCCGACCGCGATCATGGTCGGGACCGGCAAGGCCGCCGAGCTCGGCATCCTCATCTCCGGCGGCGAGGCCCTGGAACAGGCCCGCCGGCTGACCACCGTGGTCCTCGACAAGACCGGCACCATCACCCGGGGCAAGCCGTCCCTGACCCGCGTCCACCCCGCCGACGGCGTGGACGCCGACCAGCTCCTGGCCCTCGCCGCCGCCGCGGAGACCGGCTCGGAGCACCCGCTGGGCGCCGCGCTCGTCGCCGCAGCCCGCGATCGGCACCTCGAGCTGCCAGCCGTCACGTCGTTCGAGGCCGTCCCCGGCCAGGGGTTGCGGGCACGCGCCGGCGGTCGCGAGGTCCTGGTGGGCAACGACACCCTGCTCGAGCGGGTGGAGGGCCTCGACCTCGCGGCGCTGCGGCCGGCCGCGGACGACGCCGCTGCCGGCGGCGCGACACCCGTCTACGTCGCCGTCGACGGCCGGCCCGCGGGCGTGCTCGCCGTCGCGGACACCGTCAAGCCCGAGTCCGCGGACGCCGTCGCCCAGCTCCGCGCCCTCGGGCTCGAGGTCTGGATGCTGACCGGCGACAACACCCGCACGGCTGCCGTGGTCGCCCGCGAGGTCGGCATCGAGCACGTCGTCGCCGACGTCCGCCCGCAGGACAAGGCCGCGCACATCACACGCCTGCGCGACGCCGGCGCCGTGGTCGCCATGGTCGGCGACGGCATCAACGACGCACCCGCGCTCGCCACCGCCGACCTCGGCATCGCGATCGGCACCGGCACGGACGTCGCCATCGCCGCCTCCGACATCACCCTGGTCGGCGGCGACCTGCGCGGCATCGTCGCCGCCATCGCCCTCTCGCGGCGCACCGTCGCCACCATCAAGCAGGGCCTGGCCTGGGCGTTCGCGTACAACGTGCTGCTCATCCCCGTCGCCGCGGGCCTCCTCTACCCGTTCAACGGAACGCTGCTCAACCCCTCGCTCGCCGCGGCGGCCATGGCGATGAGCTCGGTCAGCGTCGTGACCAACGCGCTGCGGCTGCGCGGGTTCCAGCGGCCGGCCACCGCGGCCGACCTGCGCCCGCGGTTCAGCCGCCGGCTCCGCGAGTCGTCGTACCTCGCCGGCATCGCCCTGCTCGCGCTGGTGGTCGGCGGCGGCCTCACCGAGCTCAGCCGCTCGAGCGCCGCCCAGCGGGGCATGAACGGCCAGCTCGCCTGGATCGAGGGCACGGGCATGCCGATGCGCCCGTCGATGAGCGCCATGATGACCGCGGAGACGGAGCCTGTGGACGCCGACGACGCGGGCGTCGCTGTCGACGTCCACGTGCCCGCCGACGCGGTGCCGGGCCGGCCGACCACCGTCGTCCTGCGGGTCAGCGACGCCCGCACCGGCCGGTGGGTCGACGACATCGGCCGCAGCCACGAGGCGTGGATCCACCTCATCGTCACCCGGCACGACCTCGGGACCTTCGCCCACGTGCACCCCCAGCCCACGGGCCGCCCCGGCGAGTTCGCGGTGCCCGTCACGTTCCCCACGCCTGGTCGCTACGACCTGCACGCCGAGTTCCGGCGCAAGGGCCGGATGACCGACGTGCTCGCCACCGCCCAGGCGGTCGTGGCCGACGCGAACGCCACGCCCGACGAGCCGGTCCGCGAGTCCGGCCGGGTGCAGGTCGTGGACGGCGTCCGCGTGCAGCTCACCGGCGAGGCGGAGGCCGGCCACCGCAGCCGCCTGACCTACCGGTTCAGCGACGCCCGTACCGGCGCACCGGTCACCACGCTGCAGCCGTACCTCGCCGCCGCCGGGCACATCGTGGTCATGCCGGCGGACGGTCACGGGTTCGCGCACGAGCACGCCGAGATGGAGGACGCCGACGGCAACCCCGTCTTCGCCCTGCCGACCCAGACCTTCGGTCCGGACCTCGACGTGCACGCCGCCTTCCCGCGGCCCGGCCTCTACCGGCTCTGGGGCCAGTTCCGGATCGCCGACGGCACGGTCGTCACGACCGAGTTCACCGTTCGCGCCGAGTACTGACTGATCGTCGAAACCCGCCGCCACCTGCCCCGCAACCCGCGGGAAAGAGGCGTACAGTGCGGAGCATCCGGCATCGACGTTCCCTCGGTCGAGGCGCCCGCCCACCGGCAGGAGTGTTGCGGGTTCCCACGTCGCAGCAGGAAACGGACGTGTCATGGTGACGGGAACGAATTCGGGCTACGAGCAGCGCGTGAAGGTCGCGACCGACGCGCTGGTCCGCCAGTCGAACTTGGACGAGGAACTGGCAGTCGTGTACGCCAAGTGCGTCCTGTTCGCCGTCGACCACATTCCCGAGAAGGTGCGCTGAGGTGGTGGCTCGGTCCACGGGACGTGTGTACGGGGTCACCGGCGACACTGTCTCCAGCCCTCGCGGCGAGGTCGAGCGCATCGCGATCCCGGCTGCTTTCTGACCCGCTCGTCCTCCTCGTCGTCATCCTGCCTTTCTGGCCTTTCCTGTCCTTGTCCTTCCTGTCCTTCTCGTTCTCCCCGACATCTCCGCCGCGCGGTCCGTGCGGCGATGCGAACCGTGATGCAGCCCATCGGGCCCAGGGGTCGACCGGCCCGGGCACTGAGCCGATCCCCCCACCAACGAGAACCACACGAGAACGAAGGGGACGCCATGCAGCTCCACCGGAACGACAACGAGACCGAGCACGTCCTGACCGCCAGCGGTGTCATCGGGGCGGCGGAGCTCCCGGAGCTGCGCGACCGCCTCGTCGAGGCCTTCGCCGGCGGCGAGACCGACGTCCTTCTCGATGCCCACGAGGTGTCCGCGTTCGACGACGCCGCGCTGCCGGCCCTGACGGCGGCGCGCAGCAGGGCGAAGTTCATCCGGCGCCACCTCGTCGTCCTGGACGGTGAGGACGGGGCCGTGAGGGCGAGCCTGCGTCGCAGCGGCCTGCGCTTCCGCTTCCCGGTCTACGCCGACGCTGCAGCGGCCCACGAGGGCCTGGCGGCCGATCGCGCCGAGCTGGACGCCCGCGGACTGGGCCGCGCCGCGGCGTCCCAGGGGCGTCCCGGGCGGCCGCGCCCGGTGGCGTCGTCCGCGCTGAGAGGTCACGGACAGGCCGGATGGTGAGGAGCTGAGCCATGGTGCCGATCGGCCCGCCGGTGTCGTGCAGGACGCTGCTCGTCACGCCGACGCCGGCGGGCCCGAACGAGACCGTGGTGTCGAATCCGATCCACTCGCCGCGGGGCTGCGCGAACAGGTGGGCGGTGAGGTCGAGGTTCGGGAAGGCGACCTGGCCCGGGCTCACCCGCGGGGTGATCCCGTTGGCGACGTCGAACAGCACGGCGGCACGCGCGAGCGGGCGCACCGGCTCCCCCTCGACGAGCGGCAGCGGGGCCCGCAACCAGAACGCCCCCCGGCCCGGCTCGACGGGCCCGCGACGCACCTCGAGCGAGGCGATGAAGTTGCCGGCCCACACCGTCGTGGGGTCCCAGGCCGGCAGGGAGTCGGGCGGGGGGATGGCCGGCAGCCCGCTGCCCGCCAGGTGGCCGTGTCGCGGGGCTGCAGCAGCCAGGCGTGCAGGACGACGGCCGCGCGGCCCGCGTGGCTCAGGGTGGCCTCGACGAGCTCGATGGTGCGGCCGGCGCGCGCGACACGCACCGCGACGTCGACGACGTCCACCGGCATGGTGCCGAGGATGTCGAAGGACAGCCGGCCGACCACGAGCCCGTCGTCGCGGCGGGCGTCGCGGTCGGCCTCGAGCGCGTGCACGAGCAGGCCGAGCGCCGGCCCCACGTGCTGCTCGGCGGTGTTCCACGCGCCGCCGGCGTGCTCGGTCGCCCGGTAGGCCGTCTCGCCGGTCCGCTCGAAGTACGCCATCTCACGCCGCAGCCGGCGTCGCTCCCGGCGTCGCCGCCTTCGGGTACAGCGGGCGCAGCGGTGGCGGCGGCCGGAACGGCGTCCAGGTGCCCTCGGGCTGGGCGAGGCGGTCGCAGACCGCCCAGATCACCGCCGGGTTGTGCCCGAGCCCGAGGTGGCTCCCGATGACCTCGATGTTCTCGGCCCGCTCGCCCGGGGTGTCGAGGCAGGCCCGCCAGGCGACGATGCCGTCCCAGCGCGAGTAGACCGACGTGGCCGGCACCGGCAAGGGCGCCGCCTCGCGCTCCAGGGGCAGCAGGGTGGGCTGCACATGCAGGTGCGAGAACCGCTGGAACGCGCGGGACGCCCGACTCTGCTGGGCGCTCGTCAGGCGGAACGGACTGCCGAGGGTCACGACCTGGCGGACCAGCTGCGGCCGGCGCCTGGCGAGCGTGCGCGCATAGATGCCGCCAAGGCTCCAGCCGACGAGCGTCACGCGGCGCCCCGCCCGCCCGGCCATGGCCTCGAGCAGCTCGTCCAGGCCGCGGACGACGGCCGCGGTGGGTCCGATGTTGCGGCCCAGCCCCCAGCCGTCCACCCGGTAGCCCAGGCCACGCAGCACCCCGCGCAGCGCACGCGTCGAGCCGTCGCCGGCCAGCAACCCCGGGAGCACGAGGACCGGGTGCCCGTCGCCGCGCGGCAGCGCCGGCGCGAGCGGGAGCGCGGCGAGGAACACGCCCCAACCGGCCGAGGCGCGCGCGATCTCGCTCCAGTACAGCGGGAGCGGAGGGGCGCCGCGTGGACTCATGAGGGCCTCCTTCCGGAGCCGGCGGGGCCTTCAGGATGGGCGGCGCGGGCTGGGCTGTCGAGCGAGGCCGGTACATCCTGAAGACCGAGCTGCGAGCCCGGGCCGAGAGGAGCGAGTCATGGACCTGATGAGCGTCACGGACACCGGCTTCTACTACGCGGAGGGCGGCACCACGCCCATGCACGTGGGCTCGGTGACGGTGTTCGACGGCCCCGCGCCGTCGTACGGCGACCTGGTCCGGCTGCTGCTGGGCAAGCTCCCGCAGGTCCCCCGGTACCACCAACGGGTGCGCACCGTGCCGCTCGGGCTCGGCCGGCCGGTCTGGGTGGACGACGAGCACTTCCAGATCCTCTACCACGTCCGGCACACGGCGGTGCCCGCACCCGGCGGCCCCGAGCAGCTGCGCAACCTCGCCGGCCGGGTGCTCGGGCAGCGCCTGGACATGGCCAAGCCGCTGTGGGAGACGTGGCTCGTCGAGGGCCTGGAGGGCGGCCGGTGGGCCCTCATCTCCAAGGTCCACCACTGCATGGTCGACGGGATCGCCGGCACCGACCTCATGCAGCTGATCTTCGACGTCGACCCCGGGGCCGAGCACCCGTCGCCGCAGGAGTGGACGCCGGAGTCGGTGCCCTCGACGGCCGCGGTCACGGCCGCGAGCATCGCGAACACGCTGGCCCTGCCGCTGCGGCACCTCGCCGGGCTCGCCGGCGACCTCGTCACGACCGATCCCCGCCGGCTCGCCGGCCCGCTGGCCCACCGCGTCGCGGCCCTCGCCGGCACCGCACCGGCCGTCGCCCGGCAGGTGGTCCGGCGCCCCGCGACCGGCCTCAACGGCCACATCGGCCCGCACCGGCGCTGGGTCTGGGCCGACACCTCGTTCACCGAGATCAAGCAGGTGCGCCAGGGCCTGGGCGGCACCGTCAACGACGTCGTGCTCGCCGCGATCACCCGCGGCTTCCGCGACCTGCTCGCCGACCGCGACCGGCTGACCGACGGGCTGGTCGTGCGCACCATGGTCCCCGTCTCCGTGCGCCGGCAGGACGAGCGGGGCGCCCTGAACAACCAGGTGACGGCCGTGTACGTGGACCTGCCCGTCGCCGAACCCGACCCGGTCGCCCGGCTCGCGTCGATCCGCGAACAGATGGAGCAGTACAAGCAGGCGCTGGATGCCGTCGACGCGCGGTCGATCATCGCCATGGGTGACTTCGTGGCGCCGACCCTGCTCGCGCTCGGCACCCGTGCCGGCGCCCGGTCGATCCAGCCGTTCACGCAGACGGTGACCACGAACGTGCCCGGCCCCCGGGTCCCGCTGTACGTGCTCGGCCGGCGGCTGCGATCGCTGTACGCCTACGTGCCCATCGCGTCGGGTCTGCGCGTCTCCATCGGGATCTACTCCTACGTGGGCGACGTCACCTTCGGGATCAACGCCGACTTCGACGCGTTCCCCGACGTCGAGGTGCTCGCGCAGGGCATCTGCCGGGGGATGGCCGAGCTCGTCGCCGCAGCCTCGGGTTCGGCCTCGGGTGCGGCTCGAGTGCCGCCGCCTCGGCGGCGCGCTCCCCGGCGGCGCCGCGGCGCGCGCGCTCACGCGCCGACACCTGACGCCCCGCCCGCGACGGCCGCCCCCGCCGGGACGCAAGGCACGTCCCGCAGGAGGCCGGCGTAACGGATCGCCCTCGGCGGGCGTTCCTCCGCCGGACGTTCCGATCATGACGGGAGACGCGCGGCGTGAGCATGCTGGCGGAGCGGGCGCGACATCGCGCGCGGCCGGCCGACCTCCGTGCGCCGTCCCCGGTGTTCGTGGACGGCTCGGGCCGGCGCGGCACGTGGGTCGCGCGCGGGCTGATCGGGGTGGCGGCCCTCGGGGCCCTCTGCCTCCTCGCCGTCGCCGTCGGCCTTCTGGGCGGGCCCGTCCCGGGCGGCCTGCTGCCGTGGGCCCGCAGCGCGCCGACCGCCCGCGCCGTCAGGGCGCCGCACCCCGCCGCCACGTCCGCCGCCCACCCGGCCCACCCGGCCCGCCCGGGCGCCGCACCCGTCCCCGGCGCCCGGCGTCCGGGACCGGCAGTGCCGCCGCCACAGGCGCAGCCCCCTGGGACGCCGACTCCGACGCCGACCGCGTCCCCCGCTCCGTCCGCCTCGGCGAGCAGCCCGGCGACCGCCGCCGCGAGGCGGTCGCGCGGCCACTCCGCCGAGGCGCCCGGCCACGTCAAGCACCAGGTACCCGCACCGACGCCGACGTCCCACCCCGACGCCGTCCCCGTAGGCGCTCCCGCGAGCGGGCCCTAGGGTCGGTCCATGGAGTACAGGCAGCTGGGCCGGTCCGGCCTGCGGGTCTCGACGATCACGCTCGGGACGATGGGCTTCGGCGGCACCGGGTGGGCGAGCTCGGTCGGCCGCATCGACGTCGACGGCGCGCGGCGGCAGATCGAGATGTGCCGCGACGCGGGCGTCAATCTCGTCGACACCGCCGACGTGTACTCCGAGGGCCTCTCGGAGCAGATCCTCGGCGAGGCGCTCGGCAAGGACCGCGACGAGGTCCTCGTCGCCACCAAGGTGCGCGGCGACATGGGCCCGGGCCCGAACGACGGCGGGCTCTCGCGCCACCACATCGTGCGGGCGTGCGAGGCGAGCCTGCGCCGGCTCGAGCACCGACCACATCGACCTCTACCAGGTGCACGAGTGGGACGGCCTGACTCCGCTCGAGGAGACCCTCGTCCGCGCTCGACGCGCTCGTGCGCTCGGGCAAGGTGCGCTACGTCGGCTCGTCGAACTACACCGCGCGCCAGCTCATGAAGTCGCTGTGGATCGCGGACCGCGACGGACTCGAGTCGTTCGTCAGCGAGCAGATCTACTACTCCCTGCAGGCGCGCGACGCCGAGAACGAGCTCATCCCGATCGCGATCGACGAGGGCCTCGGCGTGCTGGTCTGGAGCCCGCTGGCCGGCGGCCTGCTCTCGGGCAAGTACCGCCGCGGGCAGGACGCGCCGGAGGGCACCCGCCGGTTCGAGGGCTGGACCGAGCCGCCGGTGCACGACGAGGACCGGCTGTACGACACGGTCGACGCGCTCGTCGAGATCGGCGAGGGGCACGGCGTCTCGGCCGCGCAGGTCGCCCTCGCGTACACGCTCGCCAAGCCCGCGGTCACCTCGGTGATCGTCGGCGCCCGCACCGAGGAGCAGCTGGCCGACAACCTGGCCGCGGCGGAGCTCCGGCTCTCCGACGACGAGCTGCGCCGGCTGGACGACGTCAGCGCGCGTGCCGCTGCTCTACCCGTACTGGCACCAGGCGAACACCGCGGTCGGGCCGGCTCAACCCCGCCGACCTCAGCCTGCTGGGGCGCCACCTGTCCTGACGCCGCTGCGGCGAGGGGCGCCGCTGCTGCCCGCGCGCCGGGCGACGACGACACCCGTGACGACGACGGCGGCGCCGACCGGCAGGTTCCAGGTCGCCCGCTCGCCGAGCACGAGGACGCCGAGGAGCACGCCGACGAGAGGCGTCAGGTAGGTGACCGTCGAGGCGTTGGTCGCGCCCCAGCGGCCCACGATCGCGGTGTTCCAGACGTACGCGAGCCCGGTGCCGGCGACCCCGAGCAGGGCGACGGCGACGCACGACGCGGGGTGTCGGGTGCGGCGCGGGTCGCACGGAGCAGCGGCGTCGCGACCAGCATGACGGCGGCGCCGAGCGTGACCTGCGCGGTAGCGCGTCGCCAGCGCGGGGAGGCCCCGGCCGGAGACGAAGCGCCGCTGGTAGACGAAGGCGGCGCCGTAGCTCGCGGTCGCGCCCAGGCAGGCCAGCTCGCCGGGCAGCTCGCCCCCGGCGGGGGAGGTCCCGACGCCGAGGACGATCAGGACCCCGGCGAAACCCAGCAGGAGCCCGGCGAGGCGCTCGCGCGTCAGGCGCTCCTGCGGGAGGGCGACGAGGGCCACGACCATGGTCAGCAGCGGTGTCGTGGCGTTGAGGATGCTCGCCACCCCCGACGAGACGTGAAGCTCCGCCCACGCGAAGAGCGTGAACGGCAGTACGCACAGCAGCAGCGCCACCACCAGCAGGTGGCCCCACAGGTGCGGGTCGCCCGGCAGCCGGGTGCGCGTCGCGGCCGAGATCATGAGCAGGGCGACGGCGCCGAGCACGAGCCGGCCCCACACGACCTGCCCGGGCGTCAGCCCCTCGAGCCCGATCTTGATGAACAGGAAGCTGGCGCCCCAGGTCGCGGCCAGCGCCGCAAACATCAGCACGGTGCCCGGCTCGGGGCGTCGAAGGGTCGTCATGCGGGCTCCGCTCCCGGACGCCGTGTCCGTCGAGCGGCCAACGCCGCGGCGCCCCCGGTCCGTGAGGTCGTACGGGCCCGGATCGTCGGGGTGTAGGTGATCAGGAGGTGCCGCTGGCCGGCTGGTGTCGCGCGTCGATCTCGCCGAGCACACCCGCGAGCCGCCGCGAACGCGGTCACCTTCACCGTCGTCCGCGGCGTCGATCGCCTCGAGGTGCCGGTCGGGCCGGGCTCCCGCGGCCTGACCCACGCTCAACGGGTCACGCGCGGGCGACGTCGATCGCCACGGTGACGGGGTTGGCCACCATGTCGCGGACCGGGGAGAACCGGGTGAGGGTGGCGAGCTCGGCGAGCGTCTCGTCGTCGAAGTCGCCGGCCACGGTGATGCGGACCTCGACCTGCTCGTAGCCCGGCCGCACCGTGCTGTCGAGGCCGAGGAAGCCCTGCAGCCCCAGGTCGCCCTTGACGGCGACGTCCAGGCTCTGGAGCGCGATGCCACGGGCCGCGGCGTGGTAGACGACCGTGCCCGACAGGCAGGCCGCGAGGGCCTGGAGGGCGTACTCGCCGGCGTTCGGCGCGCTGTTCCCGCCGAGCAGGACCTGCGGCTCGTCGTGGTCGATGACGAACGGCTCGCTGCGCGTGGTGTCCTCCTGCCCCGCCCCGTAGAAGCCCTGGATCCTCGTGCGGCCGTGGCCGCCGTCGATCCACGAGGTGTGCGCGCGGAACTGGAACCGGCCGAGAGCGGGGTCGGCCGAGACCGCCTCGATCGTTCCGGTGAGGCGCTCGAGGTTGACGCCGTTGACGGTGCTGGTGACGTTCATGGGGCACTCCTTCTGGGTGGCACGTCTTCGTCGGTCACGGCGGTGACCGCCGAATTAGCACGATCGGTCGTACTAGGAGGCGACAGTACGAACGGTCGTGCTAAGTTGTCAACCATGAGTACGGAGATCAGGAGCGAGGCCGGGCCGCGGCAGCGCCGGCGTCGGTCCGACGGCGAGCGCACGCGCAGCGCGATCCTGCGCACGGCCGCCTCGCTGGCGACGGTCGAGGGGTTGGAGGGTCTGTCGATCGGCAACCTCGCCACCGCCACCGGCATCAGCAAGAGCGGGCTCTACGCCCACTTCGGGTCCAAGCAGGAGCTGCAGCTGGCGACGGTGAAGGAGGCGGAGCGCATCCTGGACGACGAGGTCGTGCAGCCCGCGCTCGCCGCCGCTCCGGGCCTCGGCCGGCTCGCTGCGGCCTGCGAGGCGTTCTTCAGCTACGTGGAGCGCCGCGTGTTCCCGGGGGGTTGCTTCTTCGCCGCGACCTCGCTCGAGATGGGCACCCGCCCGGGTCCGGTCAAGGACCGGCTGGCGGCGATCCAGTCGGACTTCACCGCGCTGCTGGCGTCCTTCGCGGCCACCGCCGTCGAGCAGGACGAACTCCCCGCCCACGAGGACCCCGTCGCGCTCGCCTTCGAGCTGCACGCCGTGCTGCTCGGCGCCGACACCAAGTTCGTCCTGAACGACGACCCGGCGGTGATGGCCCTGGCGCGCAGGGTCGTGCGTCAGCGGCTCGGGCTGGAGGGCCGGGGCCCCGACGCGGCCGTCAGGCGGGCTGCCAGAGCTCGATCCGACGCCCTTCCGGGTCGGTGACCCAGCCGAACCGGCCGACGCCCTCCATGTCCTGCGTCTCCGCCGCCACGTCGGCGCCCATGGCACGCAGCTGCGCCAGCATCGCGTCGAGGTCGCGGACCCTGAAGTTGAGCATCGTCTGCTGGTCGCGCGACCCGAAGTAGCCGGTGTCGGCCTCGAACGTCGCGAACACCGTCGGCCCGCCGTCCTGCTGCCAGAGGCCGTGCTCGTCGGCGTCCAGCCCCAGGCAGTCCCGGTACCAGGTGCCGAGAGCCTCCGGGTCGGTCGCCCGCAAGAAGTACCCACCGATCCCGAGCACGCGTTCCATGACCGTCAGCTTGCCACCAGCCCGGCCGTCGTTGACGGAGCCGGGTGCCGACGAGATCGTGAGGCGTGCCCGGGACGAGCGAGGTCGGCGTGCTCGACGGCCTGGTCGCGCGGGTGCTCGCCGAGTACCCCTACCGCTTCTCGGTCGCGGCCACGGCGCAGGAGCGGGCGGTCGCCTTCCGGCTGCGCGGGCAGGCGATCGGCACGGACGTCGACCGCGACGTCTTCGACGAGGTGGCCGTGCACGTCGTCGGGTGGCTCGACGAGGCCCCGGTGAGCACCGGCCGGCTGGTCTGCCCGCCGCACGCGCTGCCCACGGAGCAGGCGTGCGGCCTCGTGGTCGACCCGCCGGGCCGGGTCGTCGACGTCGGGCGCATGTGCGTCGCCGCCGACCACCAGTCCTACCGGCACGCCGCGTTCGTCGCCCTGCTGTGCAGGCTCTACCTCGAGATGCGCGAGCGCGGGTACGCCACGGCCTGCGGCATGATGGCGCCGCGCATGCGCCGCCTGATGCGCCAGCTGGGCCTGACCCTCGAGGAGCTGGCGCCCGACCGCTGGTACCTCGGCGAGGACCGCGCACCCGTCCGGTTCTCGCTGCTCGCCAACGCCGGCGGCCTGGAGTCGCGCTGGCGCTGATCCTCCGCGCGACGGCCTAGGCGGGTTCCAGCACCAGGCAGGCGTTGGCGCCCCCGAACCCGAAGGACGTCGACAGCGCCGGCGCGGGGCCGATCGTGCGCGGTCGGCCGATGACGACGTCCAGCGCGACCGCCGGGTCGAGGCACCGCAGGCCGGCGACGGGCGGCACGACTCCGCGGGCCACGGTGAGCGCCGCCACGACCGCCTCGACCGCGCCCGTGCCGGCCACGAGGTGCCCCGTCGTGCCCTTGACCGCCGTCACGGGCACGTCGCGGCCGGCCAGCAGGGCACCGAGGGCGCGCGCCTCCGCCAGATCGCCCACCACCGTCCCCGTGGCGTGGGCGTTGACCGAGCCGATCGCGGCGGCCGGCAGGCCGGCGTCGTCCAGCGCGGCGCGCATGCACCGCAACGCCCCGGCGCCCTCGGGGTGCGGGGCCACGAGGTGGTGGGCGTCGGCGTTCTCGGCGTGGCCGGTGATCCGGGCCAGGATCCGGCGGCCCTCGGCGACGGCGTCCGGCGTGCGCTGGAGCAGGAGGAAGCCCGCGCCCTCGCCCATGACGAACCCGTCGCGGCCGGCGTCGAACGGGCGGGACGCCAGCGCCGGCTCGTCGGTTCGGCGGCTCATGACGTCGAGCTTGAGGAAGGCGCAGAGCGACGGCGTAGCAGACCAGCGAGTCGAACCCACCGGCGAGCACGAGGTCCGCGGCACCGCTGCGCAGCAGCTCCATCCCCTGCCCGAGCGCGACAGCGCCCGACGCGCAGGCGGCGCTGACGCTCCAGGCCGGTCCCCGGATCTCGTGGCGCAGCGACAGCAACGAGGGGGCGGCGCTCGGCATCAGGAAGGCCACGGTGAGCGGTGCGAGAGCACGCAGGCCGCCGCCGGCGAGGCGGGCGTGCTGCTCCTCGGAGGTCGCGGCGGCGCCGAACCCGACACCGCAGACGACGGCGCGCCGCTCGGGTGCCGGCCACGGGGCGCCCGACCCGCCGTCCGAGGCGTCGTCGAACGCGTCCTGGGCGGCGGCGAGCGCGAGCTGCAGGGCCCGGTCGAGCCGGCGCCGCTCCACGGCCGAGAAGTAGCCGGCTGGGTCGAAGCCCGACACCCTGCTCACGAGGACGGCCGCGTCGGCCGGGAGCCGCTCGTCGGCGTAGGGCTCCGCGGTGGAGCGCGCCGAGCACAGGCTGCGCCACAGCTCGTCGGCCGTCGTCCCGCCGGGGGCCTTGACGCCGACGCCGACGACGGCGACGTCGCCCCCGGCCGTCACGGCACGGACCAGTTGCCCGCGATCTCGAGGTCGGCGTTGAGGGTGACCGGGTCGACGAGCGTGCCGAGGCCGGTCGCGAACATCCGCAGCACCTCGTTCGGCCGGCCGAAGTCGACTCCCCGGCCGACCCGCCCCGCGAACGTCTGCCGCATCTCGCCGGTGAGCGTGGGCAGGCCCTTACCGGGGGCGAACACGGCGAGCACGTCCTGCAGGGTCAGGTCGTACCGGGCCACCAGGTGACCGCTGGTGAAGGAGCCGGGATCCAGCCAGTCGGCTCCGGGGGCGGACCGGCGGTAGACGCTCATCCGCCCGACGATGTCGAGCGAGTGCACGGACTGGTCGAGCACGCGTGCCGAGAGCTCGCCCGTGGCGTGCGCCGTGAACAGTGCCGTGCCGACGGCGGGCGGGCTGCCCGCGAACAGGTCGCCGGCCTCGAGGCCTGCGACGGCCGTGAGGAACCCGTTGCTCGTGAAGGTCTCGCCCGGCGGGCCCCGACTGGCTGATCCGGCCGCGGAACTCGACCACCGACTGCCCGGGCCTGCCCCGGGCGACGGCGCCGCCCGAGGCGCCCGCGGCGGGGGCGGCGGCCCCCAGACCCGCGGCGCCGACGACGCCCGCGCTGGTGAGGACGGTTCTGCGGCTGGTCCCGGCCGGCTCGCTCATGGCCTGCTCCTGACGACCCCGTGCTGGTGGCCCCGTGCATCAGGCTAGTGATCGCCGATCTCGCCGTCCATGGTCCGGGCCCGTCCCGGTGCCGACGCGTTCGTGCGGGGTGTCCCGCCGCCGCAGCACGAGCCGGTAGTTGGTCAGCGTCCCGGTGCGGAACTGCACCTCGCTCGACGCGAGGTAGCGCCGGAAGGCCCTGACGAGCGTCGGCCCCCACGAGCTCCCGCCCCCGCTCCTCGTGCGCCCGCAGCCGGAGCGACCAGGCCCGGAAGGTGCGGGCGAAGTCGGCGGCGTCGCTGCGCAGGACCTCGAGCCGGAACCAGGGTTCGAACCCCAGGACGATCTCGGCCAGGTGCGGGCACAACGACTCGGGGAAGAGCTCGAGGACGGCGTCGCCGAGCGGCCCCCTGCCCCTGACCGCGGCGGTGTCGGGGGCGTCGTCGTGCGCGATCGTCTCGAGTGCGAGCCGGCCGCCGGGCGCCAGCCAGGCGTGGCAGGCGGCGAAGAAGCGCCGGTACGCGAGGACGCGCTCGACCGACCGGGAGCCGTCCTGCGCGAAGTGCTCGAAGGCGCCGAAGCTGAGGATGCCGTCGTAGCGGGCGGCCGGCGCCTGCTCCTGCCAGGCCTCGAGCCGTACCTCGGCGCGCGGGCCGAGGACCCGCTCGCAGCGCTCCCTCTGCGCGGCGCTGAGGGTCAGGCCGACGGCGTCCAGGCCCGGATGTTCGCGCAAGGCCAGGGCCAGCGCCGCCCCCCACCCGCAGCCGACGTCGAGCAGGCGGCCGTGAGCGGGCAGGTCCAGCGCGTCGAGGAAGAACCTCGCCTTGCGAGCCGGTCGCCTGCTCGAGATCGTCGTCCTCGCCCTGCCACAGCCCCGAGGAGTAGGCCATCGACGGGTCGAGCCACAGCGCGAAGAAGTCGTTCGAGAGGTCGTAGTGCGCCTGCACGGCCGCGGCCGACGCGGCGGGTGCCGGGCGGGCCGCACCCTCCGCGCCACCCGCGCGGAGCAGCCCGGGGCGCAGCGGCGTGCGCCAGACCTTGGGCGTGGGACGGCGACGCAGCACGACCCGGTAGAGGGTCTGCTCGCCGAGGCGGAACAGCGCCTCACCGGCGGCGAGGTAGCGCTCGACCAGCCGCAGCGTCGGGCCGTCGACGAGTGCCGCCGCTCGCTCCCGGTCGGCCCGGAGGGCGAGGTTCCAGGCGCGGAAGGTGCGGACGTAGTGGTCGGGGCGGGCCTCGAAGCGCTCGAGCCTGAAGTGGGGCTCCCAGGCCAGCGCGAGCTCGCCGAGCGACGCGGACATCGCCTCGGGGAAGATCCCCGTGCGGATCAGCTCGGAGAGCGGACCGCGTCCGGGGCGGCTCCCCGCGTGGCTGACGTCGTCCAGGCAGATCAGCTGCAGGCCGAGCCGGCCGTCGGGGACCAGCCACGACGCGAGCCGCTCGACGAACGCGGCGTAGACGGCGACCTTCTCGTCGGACGTGAGCCCGTCGTGTGCCAGGTGTTCGGTGGCCTCGATGCAGGTGATGGCGTCGTAGGGGGCGGTGGGCACGTGGTCGATCCAGCTCTCCAGCCGGACGTCGACGCCGGGCCGCGGGTGGTCGAGTGCGTAGGACCGCTGGGACCCGCTCAGCGTGAGGCCCACGGCTGCCGCCGCCCCGTGCTCGCCGGCGAACCGCCGGACGGCGGCACCCCACCCGCACCCGACGTCCAGCAGGCGTCTCCCGCCGACGTCGAGCTCGCGGGCGAAGTAGTCGATCTTCGCTTGCTGAGCCCTGGCGACGGTCTGCGCGGGGTCGTCGTCGTCCCAGCGGGCGCAGGAGTAGACGAGGTCGGGGCCCAGCCAGGTCGCGAAGAAGTCCGCCGGCAGGTCGTAGTGGGCGGCGATGGCGGCCGGCGAGCTGCCGGAACGCCGCAGGGCCTCGGCGTCGAGCACGGGCGGGCCGGGGAGCACGGGTGCGCTCGTCAGCCGGGTACGGCCAGCCCGGCGCGGAGCCGGTCGAGCACGTCTCCGACGGTCCGGGCCTGGGTGAGCTGCCGCAGGACGTCGACCGGGAACTCGACGCCGAGGCGGATCTCGACGTCGGTCAGCACCTCGGCCGCCGCCAGGGAGTCGAGGCCGAGGTCCTCGAGCGAGGAGTCGAGGCCCACGAGCTCGGGCCGTGTCTCGCAGGCACGCGCCACGGACTCCCGCAGCACCGACCCGAGCGTCTCGTCGTCGACCGCCATGGCGCCTCCTCGGCCGCGCGGGCGTGATCGCGCCAGCGTAGACCGCGCGCACGCACCTCCGGGGGTGATCACCCTCATGAGGTGATGCCGGATCCGCGTGCTGCCGCACGGTGGAAGGCACATCCGCTCGGGGCCGTGCTGCGAGAGCCACTGACATGACCGACATCCCCGCCCCGACGAGCGTACCGTTCTCCTGGGACGACCTCGCGCGGTACGAGGCCGAGCGGCGCTTCCTCGACGGGTACCCCGAGGACCAGAGGACGTTCTTCGCGCCGCGTGACGACGTCCACGGGCTGCTCGTCGCCCTGCTGGGGAGCGCGCAGCACTCGATCGTCGTCAACATGTACGGCTACGACGACGACGAGCTGAACAGGATCATCCAGGGCAAGCTGGCCGCCGAGCACGTCTACGTGCAGATGAGCCTGGACCTCAGCCAGGCCGGTGGTCTGCACGAGCGGGAGATCCTGGCGCGCTGGGCCAACGACTCCTTCGGCAACAGCATCGCCATCGGCACCAGCTCCCGGCACAACGCCATCTCGCACCTGAAGATCGTCATCGTCGACGGCGTGTACACGGTGAAGGGGTCGACGAACTGGTCGCTGTCGGGGGAGCAGGCGCAGGACAACGAGATCACGCTCAGCCGCAGCGCCGTCGTGGCGGCGGAGACGCGGGCGGTCCTCGACCTCAACCACGACTTCATGCTCAAGCAGATGGTCGGGTCCAAGCTCGACGTCGCCAAGCTGCTGGCCGGCAACAGGGCCGGTGTCCCCGCGCCGTCGCCGTCCCCCGAACCCAGGACGAGCGCCTGAGCCATCGCATCGGCAGGCGACGACCTGCCCTCGGATAGGGCACCCTGTGCTCTCGTGCACTTCGCCGGGATCGACCTCGCGTGGGGAGAGCGGCAGCCCACCGGGCTGGCCGTGCTCGACGCCGACGCACGCCTGCTCCACGTCGCCACCGTGCGCACCGACGACGAGATCGCCGAGGGGCTGGCGCCGTACGTGGCCGGGCCGTGCCTGGTGGGCATCGACGCGCCCCTCGTCGTGACGAACGCGACCGGCTCCCGCCCAGCCGAGCGCGACCTGAGCCGGGACTTCCGGCGGTTCGAGGCGGGTGCCCACCCGGCCAACACGGGCAAGCCCGAGTTCGCCGACGGCACCCGCGGCGAGCGGATCTGCCGGCTGCTCGGCCTCGACCTCGACCCGGCGTCACGGGCCGAGCGGCGCGCCATCGAGGTCTACCCGCACCCCGCCACCGTCGTCCTGTTCGGGCTGACGAAGACGCTCAAGTACAAGGACAAGCGTGGTCGCGACCTCGAGCTGCTGCGCTCGGAGCTGCTCGCGCTCATGGGCCACGTGGAGCGGGTGGTCGTCACGGACGCGACCTGGCGCGGGCTGCGCGAGCGGGTCGAGTCGGCCACCCGCAAGAGCGAGCTGCGCGTGGTGGAGGACCAGGTCGACGCGGTGGTCTGCGCCTACGTCGCGCTCTTCGCGGAGCGCTGGCCCGAGCGCACCACGACCTACGGCGACCTCGAGCAGGGCTACATCGTGACCCCGACGCTCGGCGACCGGCACGGCGTCGTCGCGGCCGCCGTCGCCGAGTACGCCCGGCGCCAGCCCGAGCTGGCCCGGGTGGCCGCGGCGTACGTCGACCGGGTCACCGGGATCCTCGACGACGCCGGCATCAACTACCTCAGCGTCACCGGGCGGGCCAAGAGCGTGCAGTCGTTCGCGGCGAAGGCCTCGCGCACCGAGGGCGGCGCGCCCGTCTACGCCGAGCCGCTCACGGACATCACCGACCAGGTCGGGCTGCGCGTCATCACCTACGTGCGCAGCGACGTGGCCGTCGTCGCCGAGGTGCTCGGCAGCCAGCTGACCATCCTCGACGACCGCGACCTCGGCGAGGAGACCGCGAGCGAGGGCCGGTTCGGGTACGCCAGCCGGCACCTGCAGGTCAGCGACGAGGCCGGCTCGGTGGCGCAGGTCCAGGTGCGTACCGTGCTGCAGCACGCCTGGGCCGAGTTCGAGCACGACATCCGCTACAAGGGCACCGTGCCGGCCGAGCACGCCCGCGACTTCGACCGCCGCTTCACCCTCGCCGCCGGCCTCCTCGAGCTCGCCGACCAGGAGTTCACGACGATCCGGGAACGGCTGCGCGCGGGCCCGGTCGTCGAGCCCGAGCCGGTGCCGGGTGACGCCGGCATCAGCCCCCGCGAGCTGGCCGCCTACCTCGCCGGGCAGTTCCCGGACGCCGAGTGGTCGCGCGCCGACCACTACGCGTGGATCGCCGGTCTGGTCGCCGACCTCGGCATCACGTCCCTCGCCGCGCTCGGCGAGGCGCTCTCGGGGGTCGACGCCGTCTCGATCACGAAGCGGATGGACTACCGCTACCCGCCGGGGGCCGTCCGCCGGCTCGACGACGCGCTGCTCGCCCGGTTCGGTTCCGACTACATCGCCCTGGCGGGCAACGCGCATCGCCGTCCGGCCCTGACGGCCCGGCTGGAGCGGATGCTCGGCGGGGAGTCCGTCACAGCACGAGGTGGAGCAGGATTGCCGTGAGGAACACGCTCTGACCGCTGTGGACGGCGATCCCGATCCACGCGGAGCGGTACCGCTTCGACGGGTAGGCGAGGAGCAGGCTGTCGACCAGCGTCGCTGGGATCACCCACCAGGCGTGCAGGTGGTACGCGGCGAACAGCGCACCGTTGACGAGCCAGTCCGCGCGTCCGAACGCGCCGCTCATCCGCGGCAGCAGGAACCCACGGAACAGCAGCTCCTCGCCGAGCACGGTGTTGAAGACGAACATGGTCACCGCCAGGGCGAACAGGCCCCAGTTGCCCTTCAGCAGTGCCGACCCCTCGGCCGACGCGAGCATGGGGCCGAGGTCCCGGCCGGCGGGGTGCGGCGGCGCCGGCGGGAAGCCGCCGGCGTGCACCATGCCGAAGGCGACCGTCAGCGGCAGCAGGACGAGCCAGGTCCGCCCCCCGGCACGCCCGGTCCGCGGGCTGCGCGGCCGTCGCAACCAGAGGGCCTCGCGGACGACCCGGCGGGTCAGGCCGCGCTGCTCCCGGGCGACGAGCACGAGCACGAGCGCGAACTGCCACACCAGTCCGGCGGTCAGGCAGGTGACCAGCGCCGTGGCCGACGCCCCCGGTCCAGGCAGCCGACCGGCGAGCCGCGGAGCGGCCAGCCACGCCAGCGCGCCCATCGGCAGCGCCGCCGCCGCCCAGACGGCCAGCACGGCCGGACGCGTGTACTGAGGGATGACGACGTCGGGGGCCGAGGGCCGGACGCCGGGGAGCACCTGTTGAGCGGTCATGGAACGAGGCTCGCGGGGGCGCCGCGGCCCCCGCCAGCCTCGGGCGAGGGGACCCGCTGCCGACCGCGGGTGGTCCTGCCTCGCTCGCACCTCCCTCGCGCGAGGGAGGTCGCGTGACTCCCGCGGGTCTCGCACCGGCGGCTGCCGCGGGGGGACGATGGGACGTGTCCCCGCCCGCCCCCGCCCGGGTTCCCGTCCGTCTCCCCGGTCGTGTCGACGCCTGGCTCGCGGCCGCCGTCGCCGTCGCCTCGGCCGCCGTCGTGGTGGCGTCCCCGGCGGGAGCTCCCTACCGCGGCCCGGACGCGGTGGCCGTGGGTCTGGCCGTCGCCGCGGCCGCCACGCTGCTGTGGCGGTCGCTCGCACCCCTGCCGGCCCTGGTCGTCGCTGGCCTGACGGTCGTGGTCAACGCGGCCGCCGGCTACGCGATCGGCCCGCTGGAGTGGCCGGCGTGGATCCTGCTCTTCAGCTGCTTCGCCGTCGGCGGCGCCCGCCTGCGCGCGGCAGCGGCGGCTGTGGCGGTCCTCGCGGTCGCCGGCTACGAGCTGGCGGACCATGGCGACCCGGGCCGGCACCTGCCGGCGATCGCCGTCTCGTTCCTCGTCGCCACCGTCGCCGGCGACCTCAGCAACCGGCGCGCCCGCGAGACGGCGGCCCACGCCCTGCGCGCGACCGAGCACCGCGAGCAGGCCATGGCCGCCGAGCGGCTCCTCCTGCAGGAGCGCGCCCGGCTCGCCCGGGAGCTGCATGACGCGCTCGGGCACGCCGTCAACGTCATGGTGCTGCAGGCCGGGATAGGCCGGCGGCTCTTCACCGAGAACCCGGCGTACGCCAGGGAGGCGCTCGGCTCCGTCGAGACCGTCGGCCGCGGCGCGCTGCAGGAGCTCGACCGGCTGCTGCGGGTCCTCCAGCCCGACGAGCGAGGGAGCGACCGGCACGCCGTCCCACCGGGTCTCGCCGATCTCGAGGACCTCGCGGGACGCATCCGGGCTACCGGGCGGCAGGTGGACCTGCACGCGGACGACGTCCGGGTGGGCCCCAGCACCGCCCGGGCGCTCTACCGCATCGCGCAGGAGGCGCTGACCAACGCCGTCCGGCACACCAGCGCGGGCCGCATCCGCATCGACCTCGCCCAGGACGGTGAGCGCGTGGTGCTCGACGTCCTCAACGAGGGGCAGGGCTTCGCCCCGCCGGTGCCCGGGCGCGGGATGGTCAACATGCGTGAGCGCGCTCGCCTGGAGGGCGGCGACCTCGAGGCGGGGCCGGTCGCGGGCGGGTTCCGGATCCGCGCGGTCCTGCCCGCCGAGGTCAGGGTGCCGTCGTGATCCGCGTGCTGCTGGCCGACGACGACGCCCTGATCCGCGGCGGCCTGCGCGCCCTGCTCGCCGCCGAGGACGACCTGGAGGTCGTGGGGGAGGCGGCCACCGGCGGCGAGGCCGTGCGCCTCGCCCGGGCCCTGCGACCCGACGTCGTCCTCATGGACGTGCGCATGCCGCACACGGACGGCGTCGCGGCCACTCGGGAGATCGTCTCGTGGTCGCCGCGCCCGCGCGTGCTCGTGCTCACCACCTTCGACCTCGACGAGGTGGTCGACGACGCGCTGGATGCGGGCGCCGACGGGTTCCTGCTCAAGCGCGCCACCCCCGAGCAGCTGGTCGACGCCGTACGGACCGTCCACGCCGGCGACGCGCTCGTCGCCCCGGCGGTCACCCGGCGGCTGCTTGCCGCCTACGCCGGGCGCCTGGCACCCGACCGCGAGCGGCTGGCGCGGGCGGCGCGGTTGACCGAGCGGGAGGCCGAGGTGCTGCGGGCGCTGGCCGAAGGCCTCTCGAACACCGAGATCGCCGGCCGGATGTGGGTCTCGCCCGAGACGGTCAAGACCCACATCAAGAGCATCCTGAGCAAGCTCGAGGTCCGGGATCGGACGCAGGCCGTGGTCTGGGCCTACCGGACCGGTTTCGTCACCGCACCCGGGACGGGCCGGCCGGCCGGTCGGGGCGTCACCGGAGGCTGATGACCTCGTGGCGCAGGTCCGCGACGAACCGCCGCCCGAAGATCGCCACCGCGGCGAGGGAGACCGCGGCCGCTGAGAACCACTGGCCCGAGCCGTGGCCGGCGGCCCTGACGAGGGCGTCGCCGCCGAGGGCGAGCGTGAGCAGGGCTCCCACGGCGAAGCCGGTCACGGCGACGCCGTCGTCCACCGCGCCGGGCAGGCCCGCCGGCAGCCACCCGCGGCGGCGCAGGGCCCGGTGGGCCAGCAGCGCGAGCAGCCCGAGGATCCCGACCAGCAGCCGGGAGCCGATGATCTCCGCCGTCCAGTCGCCGAGGGCGGCGTCCCGGCAGCTGGTGGCGGCGGGTTCCCCGGCCAGCCAGCGCGCGCAGTCCGCGGGCGCGAGCACGACGCCGGGATCCACGTCGACGAGGAACGGGGCTCCGAGCACGACCCGGACGACGGCCGCGAGGAGCCCGCTCACCCCGACCGCGATGCCGGCGAGCGCGCCGAGGCGCCACCCGCTGGAGATCACGTGACCGAGCACCTCGCGCAGGCCGGGAGCCGTCGCGCGACGCTCGTCCTCGGCGAGGGCGGCGGCCGGGCCGAACCGGGCGACGGCCTGCTCCTGCGCCTCGCGCTCGCTCAGGCGCTGCCGCACGCCCTCGCTCGCGGCGTCGCGCAGGTGGGCCTCGGTCTCGGCGAGCACGTGCCGGAGCCGGCGCGGGCCCAGTGGCACCAGGGCGACGACGAGCTCGTCGAGGTACTCCTCGATCGGCTCCGGGCCGCCGATGTCGGTCATCACGCACCCGCCCAGCGGGGTTCGTGCCGGGTGAGGACGGCCTCGACGGCGGTGGCGAGGAGCCGCCAGTCCCGCCGCCGGTCGAGCAGCGCCTCCCGGCCCGGTGACGTCAACGCGTAGACCTTGCGGCGCCGCCCCGACACCTCCTGCCAGTCCGCGGCCAGCAGGCCGCGGTCCTCGAGGCGATGCAGCGCCGGGTAGACGGCTCCTTCGGTCAGGTCGAGCACGCCACCGCTCGACGCGCGCAACGCGCTGATCACCGCGTACCCGTGGCCGGGCGAGCGGCCCAGGATCTCCAGCAGCAGCAAGTCGAGGTGCCCTCGCAGGCTCTCGCTCCTCATACCCAAGAACTCTAGGTATCGCCGTCGTGGCGGGCAAGGGTCGGCCGACCTGCGCCGGGTCGGTGCCCTGCCGGAGGTCGCCGGGACGCCGGCAGGTGACGCTCTTGCCGGACGTGATCGGATCCTGCGTCGGCGCAAGCGCGTCACGGCTGGGCGACGCGCGGGGGCCTGCCGGCATGGCGGCGACCAATGACGAAGTACGGCTGCCCGGGGCACCGTCCGGGCACCGTCCGGGCACCGTCCGGCAGCCGCACCGCGGCGGCGTCGTCCTCGTGCCTCCGATCGGCCACGGCTCGCTCCGTCACGTAACCCCTGGTGGCGAGCATGCCTCCGTCCGGACGGACGTGACGCGTCGTGCGCGCGCACCAGCTCCGGGCAGATCGCCCGATGTCATCATCGATCTTGCCGAGCCCGGTCTCGCCACGAGGAGATGGGAGTCAGTGATGGGAACGGTCAAGTCGCTCTGGGCCTCCGTTCAGGGCGACCCGGTGTTCATGCGGCGGGTCAACGGCTGGCTCGCGATCTTCTGGATCGTCATGATCCCGATCTCCTACGCGACGCACTGGCTGAGCAGCGTCACCTACGTCTCGGCGCTCTCACTGTGGGCGCTGGTGTCGGGGCACTGGTCGGCGTGGCAGGCGGCGCGGGTGGAGGTGCAGCAGCAGCAGGACGCCGAGGCGGCACGCAAGGAGGCAGACAGGAACACGAACCTCGCCGAGGACGTGGTCGACAGGCTGATCGAGCGCACCGACGTCGAGCCGTCGAGGTGACCTACGCCCCGGCGAGCAAAGCCTCGAGCGCAGGGTTGTCGATCCCGGGGGCCAGCAGGGCCGCGGCCTCTGCCGACCCGTCGTCGCCCAGGGCTGCTGCGTGGAGCAGCGACCGGAGCGCCAGCTCGCGCATCCCCGTCCGAGCGGTCAGGGCGCTCATCTCGTCCACCCAGTGCCGGGTGTCGGGGTGCTCGTGCCGCCGGCCGAGGGTGCACTGCGCGTCGAGGATGTACGCGTCGAGCCACACGTAGGGGTCGGCCAGCCGGTCGGCACGTCGCCGGGCCTCGGCCAGGATCCGGAAGGCCGCGTCGCTGTCGCCGTCCGCCGCGGCCACGAGCGCCAGCCCGCGTGCGGAGATGCCCTCCCAGCAGGGGTCGCCGAGCTGGCAGGCACGGGCGAACGCCTGCTCGAGGGTCCGGCCGGCGCCGGCGGCGTCGCCCCTGGCCAGCTGGACCTCGCCGCAGCAGGGCCTGCGGCCACGGCAGGAGCGCCAGCCAACCCTGGCTCGCGGCGAGCGCGATCGAGGCGTCGAGCCGGCCGGCAGCGGCGTCGAGGTCGCCCCGGAGGAGGTCGACGCGGCCGATCATCGACAGCGCGAAGGCCTCACGGCGGGGGTCACCGACCGCCCGCGAGAGGGTCACGGCACGGGAGAGCCGCGGCACCGCGGCGGCGTAGTCGCCCCGGTCGCTCTCGACCGTACCCAGGTACGTCGTCGCCTTCGCCGCGACGGCCGACGCCTGCCCGGCGCGGGCGAGGGCGTCGATGAGCCAGCGCCGGGCCCGGTCGTACCGGGCCCGGAGGAAGTCGACGTACCCCAGCTCGCAGCGAGCCTCGGCGACCGCCCCGGCCAGGCCGTGGCGCAGCGCGATCTCGTCGGCCTCCGCCAGCGCCGCGACGCCCTCCTCGTCGAGGCCGCCCAGCGCGTGGATCAGCGCCTCGGCGAGCACGAGCCGCGAGGCCACCCGCAGCGCGGGCGGCCGGTCCTCGCCGGCCAGCCGCGCGGCCGTCCGGAGCGACTGCACGCCCGCCTCG
Source organism: uncultured Actinomycetota bacterium (assembly GCA_963792195.1). GTDB lineage: Bacteria > Actinomycetota > Actinomycetes > Actinomycetales > Kineosporiaceae > DATKNA01. The sequence goes on from CAWBVK010000001.1 coordinate 296,719, forward strand.
CGCGCGCCCGCGGCGACCGCCGCCGCCCCGGCCTCGACGAGCGCCTCGAGGGTGTGCTCGTCGACCGCTCCGGGCGCCTGGCGCATCTCGCGCCGTGCCGCCTCGACCGCTTCTCCCGGCGGGACGCCGAGCTCGCGCTCGAAGAGCTCGCGGCAGGCGGCGTACTGCCGCTCCGCGGCGGCGTCGTCGCCGATCAGCCGGTAGAGCCTGATGACCAGGGCCTGGTGGTTCTCGTCCAGCGGGCTCATGGCCGCGGCGCGCACCGCGTACCGGACGGCGGCGTCGAGCTCGCCCCGCGACATCGAGCCGAGAGCGGCCTCGTGCAGCACGGCCTCGGTGGCCGCCGCGAGGTGGCGCTGCTCCGACAGCAGCCACGTCGCGAAAGCGGGCGCGTTCGGGACGGCGACACCGTCGAGCAGGTCGGCGCCGAGCCCGGCGAGTTCGACGGCCTGCGACCAGGTCCCGTTCCGGAGGACGTCGACGTCGACGACCGTGCCGGGGGCGAGGCGGAGGACGACGGGATCGCCGTCCACCACCCCGCGGTCGCCGAGGCCGCTGCGGATCTCCGACAGGCTCCACCGGAGGGCCCGGATCGGGTCGTCGGCCTCGCCGAAGAGCAGCGAGGCCATCCGGCTGCGCGTCGGCGGCCGCTCGCTGAGCACGAGGTAGGCCAGCAGCGCCCAGCTCTTGCGGCTGCGGAACCTGTACCCGGTGCCCTCGGCGGTGACCAGTTGCGGCCGCCCGAGGAGCTGGACGGTGAGGCTCACCGGCCCGGCCCCGGGTCCGGTCCCGGTCTCGAGCTCGGCGACGCCACCTGGCCATGCTGTCATCCGGGCGCCCCCCGCTCGGCCCTGCCGCTCAGCCGGGCGGCCGTCGTGAGCACGCGGGGATCCGGGAAGCCGTCGCAGTACTGGTACAGGTACGGCAGCCGGACGGTCCCGTCGGACCGGACGACGAACTCGGCCGCCGCGCGCCACGGGTCGTCCACGAGCGGACGGCCGGTCTCGCGCCGCTTCTCCTGGAAGCCCGCGCCACGCTCGCGGTCGTGCGCCCAGAACGCCGCGGGCGCGTCGTAGAGGATGCGCTCGACCGGCCACTGCCCGACCCCGTAGGCCCGGTAGGCGGACCCGTCGGGGTCGGTGAGCACCGGGCACGGCAACTCGTGGCGCGACCGGTACTCAGCGGCGCGGACCGGGTCGCCCTGCCCGATGATCGCCACGGTCAGGCCGGCCGCGGCGAGGTCCGCCCACTCGGCACGGAGCCGCTCCGCCCGCGCCACGCCGCAGCCGCAGCCGAAGTGCCGCCAGAACATGAGCAGTGCCGGGCCGGTGGCCCAGAACTCGGACAGGTGCCGCAGCGAGCCGGTGTGGTCGAGGAGGCGCAGATCGGGCGCCTCGGCGCCGATCGGCAGGCCCCGGCCCTCGGGCTCGCTGGGGCCGGCCGTCCAGCGGTCCAGCCAGGTCCGCTCGGCCGCCCTCGTCGTGTCGTCGAGGAGGCTCATCCCTGGCCGGCCTGCGGGTCGGTGACCGGGTAGATCTCGTCCGCGACGAGCCCGTGCGCGCGTCGGTGCACCTCGTTCGCGGCGTCGGCGTCGGGGGCCTCGACCAGGCAGAAGATCTTGCCTGCCTGCTCGTCGACCCAGTACCGCAGGTAGTCGACGCCGAACGGCTCCTGCGTCGCGACGTCGGCCGCGTGCGCCTTGACGACGTCCTCGAGCGGGACGCCGCCCTCGACGCTGTGGATGTCCATGAACAGAGCCATGATCGTTCCTTTCGTCCTGGGCCCGGCGACGGTCGCCGCGGCCCTGCGACGACAGGGAACCGGCCGGGTGTTTGACGAGGTGTTTGACGCCCGCGGTGACGTGGGGGCCGGTGGGAATGGCCCCCGGCGGCGGCGGGTTGGCGCCCTCGTGCAGGTGGAGATCTGGTCCGACGTCGTCTGTCCGTGGTGCTACATCGGCAGGCGCCGCTTCGAGCGCGCCCTCGCCGCGTTCCCGCACCGCGACGAGGTCGAAGTGGTGTGGCGCTCGTTCGAGCTCGACCCGTCGGCACCGGAGTTCACGCGGGGCCGGCCGCCGGTCGAGACCGTCGAGCGCCTCGCCCAGAAGTACGGGGTGGGTCGCGCCGGTGCCCTCGAGATGACCCGGCACGTGACCGCCATCGCCGCCGGCGAGGGCCTCGAGTACGACCTCGAGCACGCGGTCACCGGCAACACGCGCAGCGCACACCGGTTGCTGCACGCCGCGCTGCACGAGGGCGGCCCGGAGCTGCAGGGCGCCGTCGAGGAGCGTTTCCTGCGCGGCTACTTCACCGAGCGCGCGGACGTCTCCGACCCCGACGCGCTCGTGCGGCTCGCCGCCGAGGCCGGGCTGTCCGAGGCGGAGGCGGCGCGCGTCGCGCACGGCCTCGCCTACGCCGACGAGGTGGACGCCGACATCGCGCAGGCGCACGCCTACGGCGCGAACGGGGTCCCGTTCTTCGTGCTCGACCGCCGCTACGGCATCTCGGGGGCGCAGCCGCTCGAGGTCTTCACCCGAGCGCTGGCGCAGGCATGGGCCGACGGCGCGACGCCCTCATCCGCGCGGAGTGAGGCGACCCGCGACGGCGCCTGACTACGGTCCTGGGAAGCCTCAGGAGCGGAGGACCGCCATGACCGAGATGGACGAGTCGCGGGAGGTCGCCGGGACGGCGCCCTCGCCGCAGGATCCTGTCGCCGGGGAACGCGCCCAGGTGTCGCGGGTCCTGGCGGGAGCCGTCGCGGTCCTGACGCTCATGGTTCCGGCTGCCTTCTTCACGGGGTGGCGGCTCGGGCGCACGATGGGCCGGCTGCGGGGCTACTGACCCCCGGACGCCAGTGGTCGTCGGCGGGGGACTGTGCGATTCTTCGCCCGGTGCCCGGCCCGGGGCGCCCCCGGTCGAAGGAGAGCGGCGTGGCTGACGTCCCCACGAAGATCCTGCTCGACGAGTCGCGGATGCCGACGCAGTGGTACAACCTCGTACCCGACCTGCCGGCGCCCCCGCCCCCGCCGCTGCACCCCGGCACCCTGCAGCCGGTCGGCCCCGAGGACCTGGCGCCGCTCTTCCCCATGGACCTGATCCTGCAGGAGGTCACGCAGGACCGGTACGTCGACATCCCCGGTGAGGTCCTCGACGTCTACCGGCTCTGGCGGCCCTCGCCGCTGTACCGGGCGCACCGGCTCGAGAAGGCGCTCGGCACGCCGGCCAGGATCTACTACAAGTACGAGGGCGTCTCACCGGCCGGCTCGCACAAGCCGAACACCGCCGTCCCGCAGGCCTTCTACAACGCCAGGGACGGCATCCGGAAGCTGACCACCGAGACCGGTGCCGGGCAGTGGGGGACCGCCCTGGCCTTCGCCGGCGCGCTGTTCGGCGTGGACGTCGAGGTCTGGCAGGTCGCCGCCTCCTACGACCAGAAGCCCTACCGGCGGCTCATGATGGAGACCTTCGGCGCCCGCGTGCACCGCTCGCCGTCGGACCTCACCCAGGCCGGGCGGACCATCCTCGCCGAGAGCCCGCAGCACCCCGGCTCGCTCGGCATCGCGATCAGCGAGGCGGTCGAGGTGGCCGCGAGCCACGCCGACACCCGCTACGCGCTGGGCAGTGTGCTCAACCACGTCCTGCTGCACCAGACGATCATCGGTGAGGAGGCGCTGCTCCAGTTCGCGCAGATCGGGCAGACTCCCGACGTCATCGTGGGCTGCACCGGCGGCGGCTCGAACTTCGGCGGCCTCGCCTTCCCGTTCCTGCGGGAGAAGCTCGCCGGCCGGATCAGCCCGACGATCCGCGCGGTCGAGCCGGCCTCGTGCCCCTCGCTGACCCGCGGTGTGTACGCCTACGACTTCGGTGACGCCGCCGGCATGACGCCCCTGCTCAAGATGCACACCCTCGGCCACAGCTTCGTGCCCGACCCGATCCACGCCGGCGGCCTGCGCTACCACGGCATGTCGCCGCTGCTCTCGCACGTCTACGAGCTGGGGCTCATCGAGGCGCTCGCGCTGTCGCAGACCGAGTGCTTCACGGCCGCGATCCAGTTCGCGCGCACCGAGGGCATCGTCCCGGCGCCGGAGCCGACGCACGCCATCGCCGCGTGCATCCGCGAGGCGATGGCGGCCAAGGAGTCGGGGGAGGAGAAGGTCATCCTCACCGCGCTGTGCGGGCACGGGCACTTCGATCTCGCCGCCTACGACGCGTTCCTCTCGGGCCGGATGACCGACGAGGAGGTCACCGACGAGCGGTTCGCCCGCGCCCTGGAGGACCTGCCGCAGGTGCCGGCCCGGGCCTGATCCGGCACCGGCCGAGCCTTGGCGGCACGACCCGGTGGGGCTAACCTGATGATCAGGAGAGGCCCTGATCCTGATCCAGGTCGTCGCGTCTCGTATGAACGCGTGATAAAGCGTCGAAGAGGCTTTCGTTCACACAGGTTCGGCTGTCTTCCTCGGCGCCCGCCTCGGCGGTGTGCCTGATCTTCGGGGTCTCTCCCTCACGTGTGAGGGGAGGCGCCGGTGCCTGATCACGCGGGTTTCTCGGCAGCCGTCACGATCCGGGCCGGCGTGCTCGCCGACGCGATGCTGTCCGCCTACGCCGCCGGTGGCTTCCCGTCGTCCCTGCCGCTCACCGTCGCTGGCCCGCCGGCCGTCGACCTGAGCCACACGTTCCTGGGACCTCCCCAGGTGCAGTGTCTGGACGGCGTCCTGCGTCTGACCCTGCCGGTGTGGGGGCCGCTCGCGGTGGCCGGCCTCAGCCCCGACCGCGTGGTGTCCGGCGCGATCGACATCGACCTCCAGCCTCTGTTCCAGGTGAACTACGACGACACCGCCTCGCCGAGGGTCGACCAACTCGATCTCGATCCGCTCTCCGAGCTCTCGATCAGCCGGCTGGAGTTCGCGGTGGTCGAGGGCGACCCGTTCCCGTCCGACGTCCAGGCCTATGTGTCCGGTCAGGCTTTCACGGACGCGTTGCAGGCCCAGTTGCGCTCCGCGGTCACCTTCGGCGTGGTGTCGCTGCCGAGCATCGACATCTCCTACCTGGGGGAGCTGCCCGGCGCCGTCGCCCGGCGCGGGGCGCGCGCCAAGGTGGTTCCGGGAGCGTTGCTCGTCGGCCTCGACCTCGAGCAGGACGGCGTCGCCCTCACCGGCGACCTGGATCACCTGAGCGACTTCGCCGGCGACCACGACATCGCCGCCGTCACCAACCCCGCCGCGCTCACCTTCTCGCTGCCCTCGGTCAAGGCCCTGATCGTGACCAAGGTGGAGGCCGCCGGCGCGACGCTGACCTCCTTCAGCGTGACCGCCGAGCCGGGAAAGCTGCGGGTGCGGGCGGAGGCCCAGGAAGGCAGCACCGCCACCTTGTCGCTGTCGTTCGCCGCCGTCCCGGTCCTGACCCACACCGAGCCCGGCCTGTTCCTGCAGTTCGCCGACCCGCAGATCCTCGTGGCGAGCAAGACGTGGGCCGCGCTCGAGTTCGCCGTCGAGGACCCCAGCGTCGACATCGACACGTCCTGGTGGGTCGACCTGCTGGAGGCCCTGGGCGCGCTCGTCCTGGGCGTCGTCGGCGTCGGCGGCCTGGCCGTGCTGTTCATCGAGCTGACCATCTCCGGGCTCGCCGACATGTACGCGGGCCAGATCGGCGACGAGCCCAACCGCTCCCTGGGCGCCCGCGTGCAGCGGCGCGTGATCGGCGACACCGGTGCGGTGCTGCGGATCGAGTTGTCGGACTACGCGATCGACCCCGGCGAGGGCACGTTCGTCGGGCTCCGGCTGAGCCTGCGGCCCGCTCCGGTCCGGCTGGCGGGGCCGACCACCCTTCCCTCCGACTACGCCGGGCAGTCCCTGGCCTACCGGATCGGCCTGCCGCTCGGCGCCCACGTCGACGACCCCCGGCTGCGCCTGCGCTGGACCGTGGCCGACGCCATCACCGGCGGGGTGCTCGCCACCGAGGACGGGCCCGCCGCCGGCCGGCTCGTCCACGCCGTCGTCCCCGCCGGCGTCGCGCCCGGTCGCACCGCGCTGACGGTCCGGGCCGAGATGTACCGCGACCTCGGCCCGGTGTCGGTGACCCTCGTCGACGACTCCGTACCGCTGGACATCCGCGGCCTGCTGCCCACCCCCGCCTACGTGCGCTGGAGCTACGGGGTCGTCACCCCGCAACTGCAGTTCGACGCCGCCGCGAACAGCTGGGACTACACCGGCGACCGCCAGCACAACCGCCGCTCGGCGATCCACCGCACCGACCAACCCTGCCGTTTCGCCGGTCGCAGCTCGCGCTACACCTTCGAGGTCGAGCACCTCGGTGCGCTGCCCTTCGCCCTGCACCAGCTCGAGGACCACCGCGGGGAGCTCTGCGACTACTGCTTCTACGGGGGACCGGCCGGCGTGATCGCCCGGCTGTGAAGCCCGACCGCCGCCGAGGTCCCGGCCGTTCAGGTGCCGATCGGTAGCGGTTCGAGCAGCCGGCGCGGCGCCCGCAGCGCCTCGGTGACCGGGTCCGTGCGCCCGTCGTCGCTGCCCGGCCGCGGGCTCACCACGACGTCACCGGCCCGCGGCGTCACGTCACAGCGCGGGCACGCCCCGGAGGCGTCCAGCTCCGTGCCGCACCTGCCGTGCGTCCACAGGCGCGTCGACCTGCGCGCGTGCACCGAGCCCCAGGCGACCAGCGACCAGATCACGGGCCACAGGTCCTGCCCCGACGGCGTGAGCTCGTACTCCCGGCGGCCCGGCCGGGCGGGGTCCTCGACCTTCCGCAGTACGCCGCGGGCGACCAGGGACGCGAGCCGGTTGCTCAGCACCGCGCGCGGGACGTCGAGGTGGTGGGCGAAGTCGTCGAAGCGCCGGACGCCGAAGAAGCAGTCCCTCACCACGAGCAGGGTCCAGCGCTCGCCGACGACGTCCAAGGCGCCGGCGATCGCACAGGACTGGCCCTCGTAGGTCTTACCGAGCATCGCCGGCGGGCGTACGTTCGTGCGATGCCACGGGGATTCCCTCCACAGCCAAGACTCGACTAGCCTCGGTTCAATCATTGAATCTGGCTTGGAGCATACGTGATCCTCGACCTCTGCCGCGAGCCCGTCGTCCTCGCTCCGCTCGCCGGTGGCCCCTCCACGCCCGAGCTCGCCGCGGCGGTCAGCGAGGCCGGGGGTCTGGGGTTCCTGGCGGCGGGCTACCTGACGCCGGAGCAGCTCGCCGACCGGCTGGCCGGCACGCGGCGCCTGACCACGCTGCCGTTCGGCGTCAACCTCTTCGTGCCCGGGCCGCCGGCCGACCCCGGCCGCGTCGACGAGTACGCCCGGGCCGTCTCCGGCGACGCCACCGGCGTCGGCGCCGCGCTCGGGGAGCCGCGCTGGGACGACGACGCCTACCCGGCCAAGCTCGACCTCCTCCTCGCCGCGCCACCCGCGGTCGTGTCGTTCACCTTCGGCCTGCCCACCGCCGACGTCGTCCGGCGTGTGCACGACGCGGGCGTCGAGGCGTGGGCCACGGTCACCTCGGTGGACGAGGCGCTGGACGCCGCCCGCGTCGGCGCCGACCTGCTGGTGGTGCAGGGCGCCGAGGCGGGCGGGCACCGCGGCGGCACGGACGACGACCCGCGACGGGCGACGGCGCTGCTCCCGCTGCTGCAGCTGGTCGAGGCCCGCCTCGACCTGCCGATCGTGGCCGCCGGCGGCATCGGGACGGGCCGTGGCGTCGCGGCCGTGCTGGCGGCCGGGGCGCGGGCGGCCGCCGTCGGCACCGCCTTCCTCGACTGCCCCGAGGCCGGCACGTCGGCCGTGCAACGGGCCGCGCTCCGCTCCGACCTCCCCACCGCGCTCACCCGCGCGTTCACCGGCCGCACCGCCCGCGGGATCGTCAACGGGTTCCTCGAGCGGCACGACGCCGAGGCGCCCCCCGCCTATCCCGAAGTGCACCACCTGACGGCGCCGCTGCGCGCGGCCGCACGCGCCGCCGGTCGCGGGGACCTGGTCAACCTGTGGGCCGGGCAGGCGTACCCGCTGACCCGGCCGGTGCCCGCGGGGGAGCTGGTCCGGGCGCTCGCCGGCGAGGCTCGTGAGGCGCTCGCGCACGCCGCGGCCCGGGCGGGGTGACCGTGGCCGGGCGATCGGCACGTCTGCTCGCCGCGCTGCGCGACGCCGCGGCCGAGCAGGCGGAGATCCGCGACCGGATGTGGCTGCTCGACAACCCGTGGGAGGAGGACTACCTGCACTGGGTCGGTCAGGGCGACGACCGCAGGCTGCACGGCCGCATCCCGCCGCCCCAGGACGGCCGGCAGCACAGCACGTCCTGCGACGGCTGGTGCCGGGGCCTGGCTGCGGAGGCCTGGCGGGCGCGACGGAACGCGGCCTCGCCGCCGCCCTAGCCGTCGCCGGCCCCCGGACGGCGCTCGCTCCACCCGTTGATCATGCAATCCCCGTTGATCATGAGAATGACGTCTGTCGCTCGACGATTTCCTGTCACGGCGTTCGCTGTTCCTCCCGAGTTCTCGTCGGGTTTCGCTCTTGCTCCGAAGTGGGGTGACCGATAGAATTCATACAGGTGTTCGACTTGGCTGGGGGCGGGCATGCCGGGGGCTTCGTATACGTCGCGCGGGGTGGCGACGGAGGCGTTCTGTACGTTGGTTCGACGGGGAATGTGCGGCGAAGGATGGGTGCGCATCGACGCACCTCGCGCTGGTGGCACCTGCACGCAGAGCTCGAGATCCTGGAATTCCCGACTCTGGCACGGGCGCGCGCGACCGAGAACGATCTGATCTGCCGGTACGACCCACCCTTCAACATCAGCGGCGGCTATGGCCTGGGGACCTCATGCCTGGGTCGACGGTGTCGGGTACGCCGTGACCAGGTGGCCCGAGCCGCGACCTCCCGAGAACTGCGACTCGCCCGTCAAGCGCGGCGGCGGGGCGCTCCGCCGCTGGGGGAGTGGGACGCCGTCCGCACGATGGCGGTCGCCTCGTCGACCGAGACGGAGCGGGCGACGCCGCATGTCCGGCGTCCGATCCGCCTCTTGCCGCAGCCCGTGGAACCCGCGCAGCTGCCGTTCCCCGAGTGGGACGAACTGATGGCCGATGCCGAGACGAAGGCGACTGTTCACGAGAATCCCCTGCCGGTCCCGGGCGGCGATGACAAAGGCTGCAGCGAGGTCGCGATCGAGCTCGCCCGGCGGCCATCCGATGGATGCAGGCGTTATTCTCGCGCGGCGGTTGATAGGGGCTCGGGGCCGTACTCTGGCTGCGGGTAGGAGGTTCGCAGCGGTGTCCCGGATCCGGCCTCGAATACTCGCGGTAGGCCGCGTCCAGCGCCGACGGTTCCGGCTAGAGCCGGAGCCGGACCGTGAATCCGTCGGGCCCTCGGAACCATTCGACCTGCCAGGTGAGCTGACGGGCGATCCAGAGGCCCGAGCCGATCCCGGGGCGTGGCGCGAGGTAGCCGGCGGCCGGGTCGTCGAAGCCCGCCCCGCGGTCGACGATCTCGCAGACGAACCGGCCGTCGACCCGGCCGACCCGCGCCCCGACGATCCCGCCGCCGTGCGTCCGGGCGTTGGTGGCGACCTCGGTGGCCGCCAGCAGCAGGTCCAGCACCCGGGAGGCCGGGACACCCTCGGCGGCCATCTCCTGGGCGAGGCGCTCCCGGAACGTCTCGAGGTCACCGTCCGTGGCAAGGGGGCGGAGGCCGGGCAGCGGCGTCGCGGCGGGCTCGACCCGGCGGAGGAGCTCGTCGGGATCGCCGAAGCTGTCGCTGCGGTTCCAGTGGCCGCCCTCGACCACCTCGGGGTGCGTGCGCCACACGCCCTCGAGGACTCGCTGCGGCAACCGCGCCGCGGAGTACGAGCACAGCACCCATGCGGGCAGGTGGGCGAACGAGCGGTTGAAGACGGCCTCGTAGCCCGTCCAGAGGTCCCACTCACGCGGGTCCGGCCCGTACTGGACGTCCGCGACCGCCCGCACGAAGGGGTGCCGGGTCAGCTCGTCGGCGTAGACCACGTGATACGCGGCGAGGGTCTTCGCGGGCCGGGTGTACGACGAGCTGACGTCGACGAACGTGACCGCGGCGGCGCCGTCGGCGAGCGCCTCGCGCAGGACGGCGAGGCGGGGGCGGGTCGCCGCCACCACGGCGCCCTGACCGGCCTCGAGCCCCTCCCGGAGGAACGGCACGGCGCGGCCGACGTACTCGTCGTCGCCGTCGTACACGAGCGCGTTGTGCCGCAACGCGGGCCGCGCGGCCGCCATCGGTCGGTGCTCCCCCATCTCTCGCGTCGTGTCCCGCCGGGGACTCCTCCCTTCTCTCATAAGCCGTCGGTGCGGGTTGTCAAGGCAGGCCCTCGGCGGTCGGCGCCGGCCTGGTCAGCCCGGCCCGCAGCTTGGCCAGCGCGGCGGCCTCGATCTGGCGCACGCGCTCGGCCGAGACGCCGAGCGTCGCGCCGATCGTGCTCAGGGTCTGAGCCGGCGCACCGATCCCGTAGTGCGCCTGCACGACGGTGCGCTCGCGGTCGGTCAGCTGGTCGGCGAGCCGGCGCATACGGTGGATCTCGATGCGGTCGAGAACGACCTCGTAGGCGTGCTCGGCGGAGGGATCGGGAACGCCGTCCCCGACGGTCTCGGGGAGCGTGCCGTCCCGGTCCGCCGGCTGGTCGAGGCTCAGGGAGCCACGCTCGACCGCCTGCAGCGCCTCGATCTGGCCGCGGCTCAGCCCTGTGGCGCGGCTCAGGTCCTCCGTGGTCGGGTCCACGCCGTGCACCGCCAGGTGCTCGCGCCGGGCCGCGCGCACGGCGGCCAGGCTTCGGACGGCCCGGTCGGACAGGGCGACGGGTCTGGTGACCTCGGCGATCAGCTCCTGCATCGCCTTGCGCACCCAGTACGACGCGTAGCTCCAGAACGGCGTGTCCAGGAGGGTGTCGTAACGCCGGGCGGCGAACAGCAGGCCGGCGACCCCTTCCTGGAGGAGCTCGTGCCTGCTGACACCACCCCCGACGGGGAAGGACCGCGCCAGGGCCGAGATGTCGGGCAGGAACGCCTCGACCAGCTCTCGGCACGCCTCGGCGTCGCCCGTCTCGGCTGCCACGACGAGATCGCGTTCCTGCACCGCGCCGAGCCGCTCGCCCGGCGTCATGGGATCGCGGCGTTCCATCGGGGGCATCGCACCGGGGACTCCTCTCCCCTCCTGCCGGCCGTTCCGATCATTCCCCATCCTGCCATCGGTCCGGAAACGCCCGACGGGCACTTGGTTTCGCGACGCAACGGCTTACTGGAGGGAGTACCCAGCGTCCGTCCCCGAGGAGCCGGCATGCGCAGCAGCCCCGGCACCGACCACCGGCACCGCCCGCCCGAGGGTGCGGCGAGCCTGGTGGGCCGGGCCGCCGAGTGCGCGGCACTGGACGGTGTCCTGTCGGCGGCGCGCTCGGGGACCGGCAGCGCCCTGGTCCTCTACGGCGAGGCGGGCATCGGGAAGACCGCCCTCCTCGACCACGCGGTCGCCGCCGCCCGCGACTTCCGGGTGCTGCCCGTGGTGGGCGTGGAGTCCGAGATGGAGCTGGCCTTCGCGGCACTCCACCAGTTGTGCGCTCCGCTCGCCGATCACACGGGCGCGCTCCCGCCGCCGCAGCGCGCCGCCCTCGAGATCGCGTTCGGGACGGCCGCGGGGCCCGCGCCCGACCGCTTCGTCCTCGGGCTGGCGGTGCTGAACCTGCTGTCGGCCGCGGCGGAGCAGCAGCCGGTGCTGTGCGTGGTGGACGACGTCCAGTGGCTCGACCGCGCCTCCGAGCGCGTACTCGGGTTCGTGGCACGGCGGCTCGTCGCCGAGCGGATCGCCGTCCTCTTCGCGGGCCGACGGCGCGAACGCGACCTCGACCGCCTTCCCGGGCTCGAGGTGACCGGCCTGGACGACGCGTCCGCCCGGGCCCTGGTGGCCCCGGTGTTCCGGTACGTGCTCGACGAGCCGACCTGCGAGCGGATCGTCGCGGAGACCCGCGGCAATCCGCTGGCGCTGCTGGAGCTGCCGCGGGGCTTGACCGTCGAACGCCTCGCGAACGGCCTCGGCCTGCTGCCCAGCGTGCCCCTGTCGGGCCCGATCGAGGACAGCTTCGTCGCCCGCATCGCCGACCTGCCGCAGGCCTCGCGGATGCTGCTCCTGCTGGCGTCGGCGGAGCCGACGGGCGACTCCGCCTTGCTGTGGCGGGCCGCCGCGCGGCTCGGTCTCGGGCCCACCGCCGCCGACGGGGCGGACTTCTCCTCGCTGCTGACGATCAATCACCGGGTGAGCTTCCGGCATCCGCTCGCCCGGTCGGCGGTCTACCGGGCGGCCTCCGCCCAGGACCGTCGCGCGGCCCACCTGGCTCTGGCGGCGGGGACGGACGCGGCCGCCGACCCCGACCGGCGCGCGTGGCACCTGGCCTGCGCCGCGTCCACACCCGACGAGGCGGTGGCCGGCGAGCTGGAACGAGCGGCCGGCAGGGCCCGGTCCCGCGGTGGCATGGCCGCCGCGGCCGCACTGCTCCAGCGGGCGGTGCTCCTGTCCGAGGACGCCACGCTCGCGGTCGAACGGGCCTTCACCGCGGCGCAGGCCAGCCTGCAGGCGGGGGAGTTCGACACCGCACTGCGGATGGTCGGCCTGGCACGGTCGGGGTCCCTGGACGCCGCGGGCCGGGCGCGGGCCGCCCGCCTGACGGGCCAGGTCGCCTTCGCCTCGGGTCACGGTGCGGACGCGCCGCCGCTCCTGGTGGCGGCCGCCGACCGGTTGCGCCCCGTCGATCCCGACTCCGCCCGCGAGACGTACCTGGAGGCGTGGGGGGCCGCGCTCTTCGCGGGCGAGCTCGCCACGGCCGGGAACCTGCACGAGGCGTCCCTCGCGGCGACGCGGCTGCCGGCGCCAGCCTGTCCGGCGGCCGAACGGCCTCGCACCGCCGACCTGCTGCTGGACGGTCTCGCCACGCTGGTCGTCACCGGGCGGTCCGTCGCCGCGCCGTTGCTCCGGCGCGCCACCGACGCCCTTCTGTCCCCGGACGCGTCGCTCGAGGACGACGTCCGGTGGGGCTGGCTGACGACCGTGCCGTCGAACGTCCTCTGGGACGAGGACAGCTGGGAGTCGATCAACACTCGTCAGCTGGCTCACGCACGCACCGTGGGCGCGCTCGCCCGGTTGCCCATCGACCTGACCGCGACGGCGGTCCTCGCCGCGCTGCGGGGCGACCTCACGGCGGCCGAGGAGGCGGTGACCGAGGCCGACGCCGTGATCAGGGTGACCGACACCACCATCGCCCCGTTCGGGGCCGTGCTGCTGGCGGCGTTGCGAGGCCGGGAGGACGACTCGGCAGCGTTGGTCGAGCCGGCCGTGACCGCCGCCGTCGCGTCCGGTCAGGGCATCGCCCTGCAGTACGCGCACTGGACGCGCGCGATCCTGTTCAACGGCCTGAGCAGGTACGAGCAGGCGTTCGCGGCGGCGCGCGAGGCGGCCGCCGAGGCGCCCCACCTGTTCCTGTCGGCCTGGGCGCTGCCGGAGCTGGTCGAGGCGGGCGTGCTGACCGGCCGGAGCGACGTCGCCGAGGAGGCGCTCGCCCGGCTGAGCGAGGCGGCGGCCGCCGCCGGCACCGACTGGGCGTGCGGCGTGGCTGCTCGCTGCCGCGCCCTGCTCACCGAAGGGACCGGTGCGGGGGAGCTGTTCGACGAGGCCGTCCAGCGACTGAGCCGCACCAAACTGCGCCCCGACCTGGCCCGGGCACGACTCCTGCACGGGGAGTGGCTGCGCCGGCGCGGCCAGCGGGTGCACGCCCGGGCGGAACTGCGCACCGCGCACGAGCTGTTCGCCTCGATGGGCATGGACGCGTTCGCCGAGCGCGCCCGCCGCGAGCTGCTGGCCACGGGAGAGTCCGTGCGCAAGCGCGGCCGCGAGCCGTCGGCCCCCGAGGACCTCACGCCGCAGGAGCGCCAGATCGCCGTGCTCGTCCGCGACGGATTGTCGAACCCCGAGATCGGCGCACGGCTGTTCCTCAGCCCGCGCACCGTCGAGTGGCACCTCGGCAAGATCTTCGACAAGTTGTCCATCAGTTCACGACGGCAGGTGCGCGAGGTGCTGCCGCGCGGCTCGGCGTAGCCGACGTCAGGGCTTCAGCCCGCGCCGTCCCGCCGGGCGGCCGCCTGTGCACCGCCCCGGGCCGCCGCGACCTCCTCCGGCGTCCGTCGGTCCCAGCCGTGGAACCGGCGCAGGTCGCCGGCCTCCCAGGCCTCGCGCAGACCCGGGGCGGCGAGGTCCCAGTCGGGCCGGGTCTTCATGCCCACCGCCCGAAGGTCGTGCCAGAGGTCCGTGAGCGAGGGGCGACCCCAGAACCAGTAGCCGTTGTAGACGCTGTGCACGACGAGGCCGGGCTCGAGCACGAGCGTGTGCGGGATCATCGGGTCGTTCTCGGGGTCGGTGTACTCCTGGATGTCCAGGTCCCGCTGGACGGTCCGGCCCGGGTCGGAGAGGAACGTCCACTGGGCACCGACGGACGCCCGCATCTCCTGCAGGGTGTGGTGGACGTCGGTGGTGATGGTGACGATCTGCGTGTACGCGACGGCGATCTTCGGGTAGAACGACGCCAGCTCGAGGTGCTGCTGGTGGTCCTTGGGGCAGTAGTGACCCCGGGCGAGCAGGAGGATCAGGGGATCGTCCCCCTGGAGCTCGCTCAACCTCCGGACGGCGCCGGCGTGGTCCGGCAGCGCGTAGTCGGGGACGACGCCACCGGGGACGATGTCGGGGCGCATGCGCTACCTCCTGGCCGTCGGGGACGGACGCAGCACCACCGTGCACCCCGGCGCGCGGCCGTCGCCCCCGTGGGAACCCCTGGTCCCGCCCGCGCCCGGGGATCCGGCGCCGGTCACCACGTCTGGTCGTGCGCCCGGATCAGGATCTCGTTGACGGCCACCCGCCGCTCGCGGGTCACGAGGTAGGCGACGGCGTCGGCGACGTCGTCCGCGCGCAGCGTCTCGATGGTCGCGACCTGCCGTCTGGCCGCCTCGCGCGCCGCGTCGCCGAGGTGGTCGACCAGCTCGGTGTCCACGGTGCCCGGCTCCACGATGCCGACCCGGACGTGTTCGGCAAGCAGCTCCTGGCGCAGCGATTCCGTGAACCCCGTGAGCCCGAACTTCGTCAGGGCGTAGACGCTGCTCTGCGGCCGGGCGATGCGGCCGGCGGTGGAGCCGACGTTGACGAGGTCCGCCACCTGCCGCGGCGAGGTCGCTGCGGCGTCGATGAGGTACGGCACGGCAGCGTGCGTCACGTGCACGAGCGCGGACACGTTGAGCGCGATCATCCGGTCCCACTCGTCGAGCGTGGTGTGCAGCGCCGAATTCAGCAGCATGATCCCCGCGTTGTTGACCAGGACGTCGAGCCGGCCGAACCGGTCCACGGCGTCCTGGACGGCGCCCTGCGCGAGCTCGGGCTCGGTGATGTCGGCCTCGAACGCCATCGCGTGGCCGCCGCAGCGGGCGACGTCGTCCGCGACCTCCTGCAGGCGGTCGCGGCGGCGGGCGACCAGGGCCACCGCCGCTCCCTCGAGCGCGAGCCGGCGTGCCGTCGCGGCCCCGATGCCGCTGCTGGCACCGGTGACGAGCGCGACCACCCCGTCGAGCTGCTGGTCGGACATGGGCTCCTCGTTCCGCCGGCTCGGGGCCGATCGGACCTCGTCGGGCCACCGGCCCGTCCAGCGTCACCCGGGCGGCAGGCCGACGGCGCCAGGGAGACTCCCTGGCCCCGGGGAGACCCGGGGGGGCCACGGGTGCGATCCGCGGTGGCGGCGCACGACGCTGATCGGCACACGGGCGGAGGAGGCCGGATGGAGTACCTGGTCACCATGACGACGCACGTGCCCGGCGGGACGTCGCCGCGGGAGGTGGCCGAGGTCCGCGCACGAGAGGCGGCGCACACCGAGGGGCTGGCCGCGCAGGGGCGGGTGCTGAGGCTGTGGCGGCCGCCGCTGGCGCCGGGTGAGTGGCGCACGATCGGGTTGTTCGCCGCCGGCGACGCCGACGACCTGGAGCGGACGCTGGCGTCGATGCCGCTGCGCGTATGGCGGCACGACGAGCCGGTCGCGCTGGGGCAGCACCCGAACGACCCCGGGGCCGCTGCCGCGGCGCCCCGCACCGACCTCGACGAGTACCTCGTGACGTTCACGCTCGAGATCACCCCGACGTCCGAACGTCTCGCCCGTGACGCCGACCGCGCGCGCCAGCTGACCGCGGTCGGCAGCCTCCTGCGGCTCTGGACCCTGGACGGCCACGACCGCAGCCTCGGCCTGTGGCAGACCCCGGGGCGGCAGGAGCTCGACGAGATCCTCCGGTCCCTGCCGCTCGCGGAGCGGCTCTCGACCGAGACCATCCCGCTGACCCGTCACCCCAGCGACCCGGCCACGACAGCACGCCGCCCGGAAGGAGATCGATCATGGACATGAAGCTCGAGGCCGTCGTCCTGCCCGTCTCGGACGTCGACCGGGCCAAGCAGTTCTACAAGGGGCTCGGCTGGCGCGAGGACGCCGACTTCGCCGGGGACGGCGACTTCCGCATCGTGCAGCTCACCCCGCCCGGGTCAGCCGCGTCGATCCAGTTCGGGATCGGCCTGACCTCGGCCGCACCCGGATCGGCGCGCGGCCTCTACCTCGTCGTCGACGACGTCGCGGCCGCCCGGGCCGACCTGGTCGACCGCGGGGCCGACGTGAGCGAGGTCTTCCACGAGCGGGCCCCGGTCACCCGCGCGCGCTTCGACGCCGACGCTCCGCCCGGACGCGTCGCCGGCCCCGACCCCGACGGCCGCAGCTACACCTCGTTCGCGTCGTTCAGCGACCCCGACGGCAACGGGTGGCTGCTGCAGCAGATCACCACCCGACTGCCCGGCCGCGAGTGAGACCCGAGTGAGACCGGGGATGCGAATGAGAGAGGAGCAGACCATGGACGTCGCCGAGCTGGCGGAACTCCTGCGGGACGCCGAGGAGCACCACGGGCGCTACGAGCCGACCGCCCCGAAGCACCACTGGTACGACTGGTACGCGCCGTACATCGTCGCCCGGCAGCACGGCAGGAGCCCCGACGAGGCCTACCGCGACGCCTCCGCCGCGCTGGAAGCGTCCCTGCCGTGACCGACCACGACGTCCTCGTCCTCGGCGGCGGCGCCCCGGGGGAGCACTGCGCCGCCGCGCTGGCCGCCGGGGGCCTGCGCGTCGCCATCGTCGAGCGCGAGCTGCTCGGCGGGGAGTGCTCGTACTGGGGCTGCATCCCGTCCAAGACCCTGTTGCGCCCGGGCGAGGCGCTCGCGGCCGCCCGGAACGCCCCGGGGGCCGCGCAGGCCGTGCAGGGCGGGCTCGACGTGCAGGCCGTGCTCGGCTGGCGCGACTTCGAGGTCTCGGACTACGACGACGCCGGGCAGGTCACGTGGGCGCGGGACAACGGGATCGAGGTGATCCGCGGGGTCGGCCGGCTCGCCGGCCCCGGCGCGGTCTCCGTCGACGGGACCACGCACACCGCCGAGCACGTGGTCATCGCCACCGGGGCCGACGCCGTCGATCCCGCCCGTCCCGGGCCTCCGCGACCTCCCCGGCCTGTGGACGGACCGCGAGGTCACGAGTCTCACCGAGGTGCCGCGCCGGCTGCTCGTGCTCGGCGGGGGCCCGATCGGCGTCGAGATGGGCCAGGCACTCGCGCGGTTCGGCGCCGCCGTCACGATCGTCGAGCGGGCCGACCACCTGCTGCCGCGGGAGGCGCGGCCGCTGGGCGAGGGCGTCGGGTCGGCGCTGGCGGCCGAGGGGGTCGACCTCCGCCTCGGCGTGTCGACGGTCGGCGCCAGGCTGGACGGCGACGAATACGTCCTCGCCCTCTCCGACGGGTCCGAGCTGCGGGGCGACCGGCTGCTGGTCGCGACCGGCCGGCGCCCCCGTGTGCAGGACATCGGGCTGGAGACCGTCGGGATCACCCCCGACCCGCACGGCGTCCCGGTCGACGACCGGCTCTCCTGCGGCCCTGGGCTGTGGGCGATCGGAGACGTCACCGGGCTCTGGCAGCTCACGCACGTCGGCGAGTACCAGGGCCGGGTCGTGGCGTCGAACGTCCTCGGCCGGCCCCGGCAGGCGCACTACGACGCGGTGCCGCGGGTGATCTTCACCGACCCGCAGGCGGCGGCCGTCGGGGCCACCGAAGCAGCCTTCGAGGCCACGGTCGCCCTCTCGGGCATCCCGCGGACGTCGACCTACACCCGGGCCTACGCCACCACGCCGGGCCTGCTCAGCCTGCTCTCGGACGGCGAACGGCTCACCGGCGCCTACGCGCTCGGGCCGGAGGCCGGCGAGTGGCTGCAGCAGGCCACCGTGGCGATCCGCACCCGGGCGTCGCTCGACGTATTGCTCGACGTCATCCCGCCGTTCCCCACGTTCGGCGAGGCGTTCCTGCACGCGCTGCGCGAGCTCGAGCGGCGGCCGGCCGCCGCCGGGGTCGCGGACGCCCGGGCCGCCGCCCCCTCGCCGACCTGAAGGGAGCACCCGTCGTGGACATCGCGCCCGAGGCCCTCGCTCCGCACGCACGGCTCGTGCCGCTGCGGAGCGCCACGGGCTCCGCTCTGGTGCTCGCGACCGTGCTGGCCTCGATGGCGGGCTTCCTCGATGCGAGCGTCGTCAACGTCGCCGTCCCGGCCATCGCCCGCGAGCTCGGCGCGAGCCTGGCGGCCCTGCAGTGGAGCCTGACCGGGTACCTGCTCACCGCGGCGGCCCTGCTCCTCGTGTCGGGCGCTCTCGCCGACCGGTACGGGCGGCGGCGAGTGCTCGTCGCGGGCCTCGTCGTCATGCTCGCGGCGTCGCTGGCGTGCGCCGCCGCGCCGACGTTCGGCGTCCTCATCTCCGCCCGCGTCGTGCAGGGCGTCGGCGCCGCTCTCGTCGTCCCGAGCAGCCTGGCCCTGCTCAACGGGACCCTGCGCCCCGAGGACCGCGCACCGGCGATCGGCATCTGGGCCGGCCTTGCCTCGCTCGGCAGCCTCGCGGGCCCGTTCGTGGGGGGATGGCTCGTCGACCACGCCTCCTGGCGCGCGGTGTTCCTGCTCAACGTCCCCCTGCTGGTGGGCGCCCTGCTGGCCCTGGTGCCGGTGCCGGAGAGCGCCCGGCCGGGTGGGCGGCTGAGGCTGGACGCCGTCGGCGCGCTGCTGGCGGTCGTCGGCCTGGCGGGCGTCATCGACGCCCTGACGGTGGGGCCGACGTCGGGGTGGACGAGCGCGCGCGTCGTCGCCGGCCTGGTCATCGGAGTCGGGTGCCTGCTGGCGCTCGTGCCCGCCGAGCGGCGCGTGCGGGCGCCGATGCTCAAGCTCTCGCTGTTCCGGTCGCGGCAGTTCAGCGCGATCAACGGCGCGACGGTCCTCCTGTACGGCGCGCTCGGCGCCGGCAGCTACCTCCTCGTGCTGCACTGCGAGCTCACCCTGGGATACAGCGCGGCCCAGGCGGGCGCCGTCCTCATCCCCTCGTCCCTGATCTTCATCGTGCTGTCGCCGGTCAGCGGGGTGGTCGTGCGGAGGGTCGGGCCCCGGCGGTTGATGACCGCGGGGATCCTCTGCGTCGGGCTCGCCTTCCTGAAGCTCTCGGCGGGCTCCACCTCGTACGCGCGCGACATCCTGCCCGCCGTCCTGGTCTGGGGCCTGGGCCTCGGCCTGCTGGTGACGCCGCTGACGGCCGCCGTCCTGGCGGCCGTCTCGGACGACGACCTCGGCGAGGCGTCGGCGATCAGCGACGTGGCGGCGCGGGTCGGGGGAGCGGTGCTGGTCGCGCTCGTTCCGGCGCTCATCGGGGTCACCGCCGGGCGCGCGCTCCCGCAGGCGCTCGCGGAGGGCTACGGGGGCGCCATGGCCGTGCTCGCCGCACTCTGCGGGGCGGCTGCGCTCGTCGTCGCGGTCTTCGTGCGTGACGGGCGGCACGCCCCGACGCGCTTCGCCCCGCCGCCGCCGCACCACGGGTGCGCCCTGCCCGACACCGTCCGGCCCACCCTCGAACCCCAGCCCGTGGAGGCGTCATGACCACGCTCGAGCCCACCCGGACCACGCCGCCCGCCGCTCCTCTCGCGGGCCGCACCCTGCTCGTCCTCGGCGGCAGTTCGGGGATCGGACTCGCCACCGCCGTGGCGGCGCACGCGGCAGGAGCCGGCGTCGCGCTGGTCGGGCGGGACGCCGAGCGCCTCGCCCGCGCGGCCGACACCGTGGGCGCCGCTCAGTCGGCCGCGTTCGACGTCGGTGACGCCGCTCGGCTCGAGGCCTTCGTCCGCTCGCTCCCGCCGCTCGACCACGTGCTGCTCACCGCCGGCGCCCCGTTCTACGGCTCGCTGCGGGAGCTGGACGTCGACGAGGCCCGGCAGCACCTCGGCGAGGCCGTCGGCCTCGTGCTGCGCCTGGCGCAGCTGGCCGTCGCCGCGGTGCGCCCCGGCGGCAGCCTGCTGCTCATCGGCGGCACCGGCAGCCGCCGACCCGCCGTCGGCGTCGGCGTGACCGCCGCGCTGTCGGCGGCGGTCTCGGCCCTCGTGCCGAACCTCGCCCTGGAGCTGGCGCCGATCCGGGTGAACCTCCTGGCGCCCGGATTCGTCGACACCCCGCTCTCGGCGTCGCTGCTGGGTGCGGCGCTGGACGACCGCCGGGCGCAGCTGCGTGCGACGCTGCCCATCCGCCGGGTCGTGCAGCCCGAGGACGTCGCCGCGCTGGCCGTGCACGTCATGACCAACACCGCGCTGACCGGGGCGATCCTCGACGTGGACGGAGGCCAGCAGCTCGTGTGAGTCTGCTCGTCCCAGGGCCTCCACAGGGGCCGACGAGAGGGCGACGCGATGCAGGCGGCAGAGGTCGACCGCGCGATCGCAGCGGCCATGACGATCGCCTCGTCGTCCGGGCTGGCGGCCCGCGACGCGATCGTCCTGCACGACTCGAACAAGCTCACCCTGCGCCTGCTGCCCTGCGACGTCGTGGCGCGGGTCGCGCCGGGCGCCGACCACGTCGCCCCGTTCGAGATCGAGCTCGCACACCGGCTCGCCGAACTCGGGAGCCCGGTGGCGGCCCTCGACCCTCGGGTGGAGCCACGCGTCCACGAACGCGACGGGTTCGCGGTGACGCTGTGGACCTTCTACCAACCTTTGGCGTCCCCTGAGGTATCCCCGGCCGAGTACGCCGATGCGTTGCAGCGCCTCCATGCCGGCATGCGCGAGGTCGACGTCCCGGCGCCGCGCGTCACGGATCGGATCGAGAGGGCAGGGCTTGCCGTGGCCAGCCGCGAGGAGACGCCCGCGCTGGCGGACGCCGACCGGGAGCTCCTGGGCGGGACCTTGGGACGCCTGGAACGGGTGATCAGCGAGGGCGGCGGCGCCGATCAGCTGCTGCACGGCGAGCCGCACCCCGGCAACGTGCTGGCGACGACGGGTGGTGTGCTGTTCGTCGACCTCGAGACGTGCTGTCGAGGGCCGGTCGAGTTCGACCTCGCGCACGCGCCGGTCGACGTCGCGGGGCACTATCCGGGCGTCGATCACGAGCTGCTGCGCGAGTGCCGCATCCTCGTGCTGGCCCTGGTCACGGCGTGGCGCTGGGATCGCCGCGACAGATTCCCCGACGGGCGCCGGCTCGGCAGGGAATGGCTGGCCGAGGTGCGGGCAGCCGTCGGCCGCGACGCCCGGTGAGTGGCCGGCGACCGCCCGGTCAGCCCGGCACGGGGGCGGAGCGCTGCCCAGCCGGGTGCCGCGCCAGGAAGTCGGCGATGACGGGGGAGAAGGCCTCCGGCTCCTCGAAGAACGCGAAGTGCGCGCCCCCCTCGGCCGCCGAGAACGTCCGGAATTCGGCTCCGGGGATGTGGTCGGCCGTCCAGGCCTGGGATGCCGGCGCGACGTGGCTGACCTCGCCGGCGAGCACGAGCGTCGGGACGTCGATGCGGGGGAGCACGTCGCGCCAGTCCTGCATGACGTGGTCGAGCAGCAGCCGTGCTCCCCACGGCGCCGGGAGCTTCAGGTTCTCCTCCGACATCCAGGCCAGGTCGTCCGCGGCGATGCCCTTGGTCAGCATGGAGACGAGAAACGCATGCCGGACCTCCCGGTCGTCGACGGCCACTGCGCGCACGAACCCCTCGGCCCCGGCGAAGTCCAGGATCGCCCCCGCCTGCGCGGCCTCGTCCGGCTCCAGCCAGGGCAGGACGACGCACGCGCTCGGCTGGTCGATGACGACGAGCGAATCCAGACGCGAGGTCCCGTGCGTGTCGATGTAGCTCCAGAGCACGGATGCACCCATCGAGTGGCCGCCCATGTGCGCGGTCCCCACGCCGAGGTGGTCGAGGAGCTCGTGCAGGTCGGCGGCGAGCCGCGCGATCCGTGCGCCGTGGTCGGGCTTGCCCGACTCGCCGTGCCCGCGCTGGTCGTACGTGACCACCCGGATGTCCCGGGACAGCGAGGGCAACGCCCGGTCGAACATGGCCCGCGACTGCGACCAGCCGTGCAGGAGCACGAGCGTGTCCGGGGCGTCGGCGGGTCCGTCGACCCGGTAGTCCAGGACGCAACCGTCGGACGTGGTGAAGGCCGTCATCGCGGCTCCTTCCGCTCGAAGAGATCGGGACTGCTCGTCAGGGATTGCACTGCCTGTCGAAAGGTCGAGGCGCGCAAGCGGTCGGCGTCCGGAACGCCCTGCCGTCAGGCACAGCGCGCCGCCAGCCCGCCGTCCACCGGGAGGCAGACGCCGTTGATGTACGCGGCGCGGTCCGAGGCGAGGAACACCGCGGCGTTGGCGACGTCGTGGGGAGATCCCATCCGCCCGGTCGGGCTCCGGGCGTGCCGGGCGGCGACCGACTCGGGACCGTCCGAGAGCTGGGCCCCGACGAGCGGGGTGTCGATCAGCCCGGGCAGGATCGCGTTGGCCCGGATGCCCCGGTCCGCATAGGTGAGGGCGATCGACACCGTGAGCTGGTTGAGCCCGGCCTTCGCCGCGCTGTACGCCGGGTAGACGTACCCGGTGTGCCGGATACCGGCCAGCGACGAGACGTTGATCACGACGCCACGGCCGGCGTCCAGCATGTGGGACAGGGTGTGGCGGCAGGTGAGGTAGGCACCGGTGAGGTTGACGCCGAGCGCCGCGTTCCAGGCGTCGACGTCCGTCTCCAGCACCGAGCCCAGCTGCGCACGGCCGACGTTGTTGTGCAGGACGTGCGGCGCCCCCAGCTCACACACGACGGTGGCGACCGCCGCAGCCACGTCGCTCTCCCTCGTGACGTCGGCGGTGACGGCGAGGCTCGTCCCGCCCGTCGCGCTGATGGCGGTGGCGACCCGCTGGGCCTGGGCGGCGTCGCGGTCGACGGCGGCCACGGCCGCCCCGGCCCGGGCGTAGGCGAGGGCCGCGGCCTCGCCGTTGCTGACGGCGTCGCCGCTGGATCCGGCGCCGAAGACGACGACGACCCTGCCCGCCAGCTCCCCGTCGGTCACGGCGACCTCCTTCGGCAGCTGGTCGGTGGCAGGCCAAGCATGTCTCCGGTGACGGCGGCGCGGCACCGACCGGCGACGAGATGATCCAGCCGCTGTTGCTCCGTTTGTAGAATGCGGCCGCGTGGCGCGGGACGGGATCCAGGTGGCCGTCGACGAGCTGGCCGAGCGGCTGCAGCGGTCGGTGGTGATCAACGACGCCGGCGTCCACCTCCGGTACGCCAGCGCGCACTACGGCGACGAGGACCCGGTGCGGGTGCGCGCGGTGCTGCAACGCGAGGCGGACAGCAAGGTGATCGGCCACGTGCTCGCGCAGGGCGTGTCGACCTGGACGACCGCGGGGGTCATCCCGCCGAACCCGGCGCTGGAGATGAAGGCCCGGGTCTGCGTCCCGATCCGGTGGGAGGGCCGGCTGCTGGGCCTCCTGATCGTCATGGACGCCGACGGCTCGCTGACGACCGCCGAACTGACGTCGATCGGTGAGGTGGCGGCGGAGCTGGCGCCGTCGATGGCGGCCCTCGAGAGCGACGGCGACGGGACGTCCCGCGAGCGTGCCGTCGTCGACCTCGTCGGGCGGGAGCCGCTGCTGCGCCGGCGCGCCCTCGAGGAGCTGGCCCCGGACGCCGCCCGCTTCGTCGCCGTGACCGCCGTGGACGTAGGCACGCGGGGCGCCCCCGCCGTCACCGCGCACGCCCGGACCGCGCTGCACGACGCGCTCCGGATGCGGCCGCCGACCGGGTGTACCGGACAGCTCAACGCCGTCACCGACGGGACGGCGATGCTTCTCCTCGGGAGTCCGGTGCCGCTGCCCGTTCAGGTCGTGCGGGCGCACGTGGAGCGGCTCGTCCACCGGGTGCGGGATCTCTCGGCCGGCCGGTTCGACTGCGTGGCGGGGATCGGTGGCGACGTCGCCGGGCTCGATCGGGCCGTCGAGTCGGCGGTCCGGGCCAGGCTCGCCCGCCGGGCGGCCGCGACCGTGCTCGCCACGTCGGTGGCGAGCTGGGAGGAGCTCGGGCCGTACGGCGTGTTGCTGCGGATCCCGGGCGACGACCTCGACGAGGCGGCGCTGCCCGCGGAGGTGCGACTGCTGCGAGGCATCGACCGCGACGGGCACCTGACCCGCACGCTGCGCGCCTACCTGGACCACGGCTGCAACGGACCCGCTGCCGCCGGAGCCCTGCACATCCACCGCACCACGCTGTACTACCGGCTCGGGCGGATCGCCGAGCTGACGGGGCTGGACCTGGACGACGGCCGGACCCGGCTCACGCTCCATCTCGGCCTCACATTGCTGGATCTCATCGATTCCTGAGCGGTCCGGGAGCTGCCGACCGATGAGTCCACGGCGACGAGGCAGTCTGTACGCCATGCCTTTCATCACCGCGCACCTGTCCATCTCGCTCGACGGCTTCGTGGCCGGCCCCGAGCAGAGCGAGCAGAACCCGATCGGCATCGGGGGCATGGAGCTGCACCGCTGGCACATCGGCGAGCCCGAAAACGACACCGACCGGCGCATCGCCGACCGCCTCATGGCATCGCGAGGCGCCTACGTCATGGGCCGGAACATGTTCGGTCCGGTGCGCGGCGACTGGGGCGACTCCGACTGGCGCGGCTGGTGGGGGACGAGCCGCCGTACCACGCACCGGTCTTCGTGCTCACGCACTACCCGCGGGAGCCGATCCCGATGGAGGGCGGCACGACCTTCTACTTCGTCGACGACTTCGACTCGGCGGTCAGGCAGGCCGTCGCCGCGGCCGGCGACCAGACCGTCACGATCGCCGGCGGCGCGAGCGCCGTCCGGCAGGGCCTGCAGCGGGGGATCGTGGACGAGATCATGCTCAACCACATCCCGATCGTGCTCGGGAGCGGCGAGCGGCTCTTCGACGGCGTCCCCCGGTTGAAGGCCGAGCCTGTCGATGTGGCGGCGTCGCCGCTCGCGACCCACGTCGTGTACCGCATCGACCGAGGCTAGAGAGGGACGCACGATGGACAGGAAGGCCGTGTCGAGCGAGCGCGCCCCCGCGGCGCTCGGCCCCTACAGCCAGGCCATCGTCGCCGGCGGTCTCGTGTTCTGCTCCGGTACGACGGGCATCGACCCCGCCACGGGGACCGCGCCCGAGGGGATCGAGGCGCAGACCGAGCAGGCGCTGCGCAACCTCGGCGCCGTGCTCGAGGCGGCCGGCAGCTCACTCCAGAACCTCGTCAAGACGACGATCTTCTACGCGGACGTCGAGGACTTCGCGCTCTTGAACGAGGTCTACGCGCGGCACATGCCGGACCCGCCGCCGGCGCGCTCGGCGCCCGCGAACGTCCGGCTGCCCCGGGGTCTCCTGGTCTCCATCGAGGCCACCGCCGTGCTGCCGGCCGGCTGACCGGTGACACACCTCGGCGGCTTCTCGCCCACCCGGCTGGCTCGCGTGCGTGGGCTGCTCGAGCGCCAGGTCGAGTCGGGGTTCGTCCCCGGCGCGGTCGCCGTCCTCGCTCGCCGCGGTGAGGTGCTCGTCGAGGCCGTGGGCCACCTGGCCTTCGACGGGACCGGGGCCAGCACGCCGATGGCCGGCGACACGGTGTTCCGGCTCGGCTCGCTCTCGAAGCCACTGGTCGCAGCGTGCCTGATGACGCTGATCGAGGACGGCACCGTCAGCCTCGACGACCCGGTGGACGACTTGCTGCCCGAGCTCGCCGACATGACCGTGCTCGCCGACCCCGGCGGCCCTCTCGACGACACGGTTCCGGCGCGGCGGCCGATCATGGTGCGGGACCTGCTGACCTACACCTTGGGCACCGGCATGGTCCCGGCCGAGCCTGGGACCGTCCCCATCGCCGATGCCCTGGCCGCCGTCGGCCCGGCGCCGCCCGACAGGTGGATCCGCTCGCTCGGGGCGCTGCCGCTGGTGCACCAGCCGGGGGAGCGCTGGATGTACGACACGGCGGGGAACGTCACCGGCGTGCTCGTCACCCGCGCGACGGGGTTGTCGTTCGGCGAGGCCCTGCGCCGACGGGTCTGTGAACCGCTCGGCATGAGCGACACGGGGTTCTGGGTGCCCGCAGAGGCGGTCGGTCGCACGGCGACGGCATACGCCGCCGGCGGCGGACCCGAGGTCGACGACGAGCCGAACGGGACGTTCAGCCGCCTGCCGGTGTTCGAGAGCGGGGGAGGCGGGCTCGTGTCGACGCCCGAGGACTTCCTGGCGTTCGCGTCGGCGCTGCTGGACGGCGGGGTGCACGCCGGTGGCCGGATGCTCTCGCGCCCGGCGGTGACTCTGATGACGAGCGATCAGCTGAGCCCCGCGCAGAAGGCCGTCTCCGGGTTCGGGCCCGGGTACTTCGACCTCATCGGCTGGGGGTTCGGCCTGTCGGTCGTCACGCGCCGTACCCAGCTCGGCCCGTCGGTCGGGAGCTACGGCTGGGCCGGCTTCTATGGCACCGCCTGGTACAACGACCCCGCCGAGGATCTCGTCGCGGCCTTCTTCTTCCAGCGGGCGCACGCCGGCGACCAGCGCCTGCCCATGTGGAAGGACCTCTGGACCGCGGTCTACCAGGCGATCGACGACTAGATTGCGGTCGCCGCCCCGAAGGGACGCACGGCCACGAGCGCGACCACGGCGGCCACGGTAGTCATGGGAAGACCACCAGGGGCACGACCTGGTCCGAGAGGTGCAGGACCGAGCGACAACCGACCTCGGCAACGATGAAGGCCAGACCCCCGGCGACGGCGCTACTCGTGAACGTCGGCTCGTCCGGCGGCGTACGTGCGTACGCGAACACCGGCCGCCGCTCGGCTCCGACCCTGACCGGCAGCGACAGTGCGGAATAGTTGGCCGTGTCCCACCCGAATAGCTCGCCGTCCTCGTCCAGCACAGGCACCGGCAAGCCGATGACCTGCGCCGGCAAGTTGGGTGCGGCTGCTGAGCGAAGATCCCGCCGGGCACACCCGCCACGCCGCCCTGCGCGCCCTGTCAACCGCTGGGTCGGCATCCTTGGGCACTGCCTCACCCGGGGCGTCCACCACGACGAGGACGTCCACCGGGCAAAACCGTCGTCGCTCGACCTCGCCCATCACCTGAGAACCAGTCAAATCCTGTAGATCTTCGTCGTAACGGTGGCCGTCTGGGTGCCGATCAGCCGCTGACATGGGGGGTGTTGTCGAGCCAGTACTCGGCGAGGTTGCCGTCGCCGTCGACGCTGACTCGGGTGGCTTCGCGGGCGTTGAGAGGCATGCGTCGGGTCAAGATCAACAGCAGCGATCGCGCTGGACCGGTCAGGGTCACATCCGCACGCTGGATTTCGGGCTGCCACCTGGCCCCGTCTGGGCGCAGTTCGACCAACCAGGCGCCGGCGTGGTCCGAGGTGTCGGTGGCCAGCCACTGCAGGGTCTGTCCGATGCCCCGGAGGGCACGGGCGGAGTCCGAGCGCTGCATCGCCCAGGTGGGGGAGGTGAGCATCGCGAGGTGGTTGCTGATGAGCGCGGCAGCGATGTCGGCGTCGATGTCGAATGGGCGGTCCGCGGCGTTCGCTGCATCGAAGCCGTGGACGACCGCCTCGTTGAGGAGGCTGGACAGCCAGAATTGCGTCCCGGTCCGCTCGTCTGCCGCGGGATTGAACACCGGCGCCTCGAGTGCCTCGTCGGAGCACGCGCTCACAACCCGCTGCGCGGACTCCGACAGCCACGCGTGCCAGGCCAGGGGGTCGGTTGGGAGTACGGCCATCTCCGTGGGCAGCCGCGCGGGGTCGGTGATGTGCCGTTCGATGATCTCCGCGACCCAGTGTTGGGTCTGGCCCACGTGCTCGACCAGATTCCGGATAGTCCACTCCGGGGCTGTCGGCACGGCGGAATCAGGACCGGCCGCGGCGGCTGATTCCGCCAGCCGCCGGGTTTGTTCGAGGATCGTTCGCCGGGCACGTTCCGCCTGCAACTCGGTCATCGGTCGTCCCTTCCATCTGTGGGTTGTGCCGTCAGTGACTCCCCGTGCCAGTCGACCTCATCGATAGCTGCGGGCGGCGTGTCAGGCCCACGGAGTCGGGGAAGGCCTTTGAGGCCGTCGCAGACCAGGATGCAGAGGTCCTCAACGCCCGGTTCTTGATCTCGGTGAGGACCTGCAGCCAGTACTTGGCGCCCTCGCCGTCGCCGGCCCACAGCCCGAGGATGTCCCGTTCGCCGGCAACGGTGACCCCGATGGCGACGTAGACCGGCCGATTCACCACCTGGCCGTCCCGGATCTTGACGACGATGGCGTCGACGAACACGACCGGGTAGACCCGGTCCAGCGGCCGGTGCAGCCAGTCAGTCATCTCCTCCAGCACCCGGTCGGCGATCCTGGAGATGGTGTCCTTGCCGAAACTGGCGCCGTAAACCTCGGCGAAGTGTGCGGACACCTCACCCGTCGTTAGGCCGCGGGCAGTCAGCGACAGCACGATCTGGTCGATCCCGTCCAGCCGCCGCTGCCCCTTCTTGACGATGACCGGCTCGAACGTGCCGCCCCGGTCCCGGGGCACCTGTCCCGTCGCCTCGAGCGGGACCTGCTCGCAGCCGGAGAGCGGATCGTGCGGGTCACCCCGAAGCTGATGGCCCACGTGCGCGACTCGGCTCGCACCTACGGCAAGTCCGACCCGATCGACGCCCTGGCGGTCGCCCGAGCCGCCCTACGCGAGCCAGGACTTCCCACCGCCCGCCTGGACGGCCCTGAGCGGGAGGTCCGGCTACTGGTCGACCACCGCGAAGACCTCCTCGCAGAACGCACCCGGATCATCGGACGACTGCGATGGCACCTGCACGAGCTCGACCCGACCTGGGAGCCCGCGGCCCGGGCGTTGGACCGAGCCAGCGCCTACGACGGCGTCGAAGCCCACCTGGACGCGCTGCCCGACCCCAGCACCCTCGTCGCCCGCCTGGCCCGCAGCCTGGTCCAGCACCTGCGCACCTTGACCGTCGAGATCGAC
This sequence comes from uncultured Actinomycetota bacterium, assembly GCA_963792195.1. Lineage (GTDB taxonomy): Bacteria > Actinomycetota > Actinomycetes > Actinomycetales > Kineosporiaceae > DATKNA01. Next base: position 326,088 of record CAWBVK010000001.1, read on the forward strand.
CAGATGCACGCCGAGATCGAGGCCCGAGTCCACGAGCTCGTGCCCACCCTGCTGGCCGTGGTCGGCGTCGGCCCGCTGACCGCGGCGAAGATCCTCGGCGAGACCGCCGGGGTCGACCGGTTCACCTCCAAGGACTCCTACGCCCGCTACACCGGGACCGCCCCGCTGCCAGTCTGGTCGTCCAACCGAGCCAGACACCGGCTCTCCCGCACCGGCAACCGGCAGCTCAACGCCGCCCTGCACCGGATGGCGCTGACCCAGATGCGGGTCCATCCACCCGCCAAGGCCATGATCGAACGCCGTCGGGCCGGCGGCGACGGCGGGATGGAAGCCCTCCGCGTCCTCAAACGCCGACTCTCCGACGTCGCCTACAAGGCGTTACGAGCCGACCTCAACACCCGCGCCGAACTCACCGCCGCTTGACAGAGGAGCAAGGGACAGTCCCGTAGTCCGAGGTTGAACAGGGTGTCGTTGACGGAGTCGTACCAGGTTCCGATCTTCATGATCTCGCGGGCCTGCTTGCCGTTGGCGATGTCGCGGCCGAGCTCGTTAGGCGCGTTTATGAACCGGGCCGGGGGAGCGCCTGGGCGCAGTTCGTGTGGGAGCGGTGTAGCCCAGTTCGTTGCATGGCGCACAACCGCGCCTACTCGGTGAGGTGCACGCTGCCGTTGCCGTTGAGCCCTGGGTAGTTGTAGGCGGGATCGAAGGAGATAGCGATGCCGGAGTTCCCCGTCTTGGTCAGCGTGGACGTGACGATCAGGGAGTTCAAGGTGAAGACCCCGGAGGAGCCAGTGAGCGTTGTTCCCCCTGACTTGAGGTAGATCGACCCGGAGAAGGAGGAGGCGCTGGAGCCCGTCAGTGTCAGCGTGGCCGTGTTGGTTCGGTCGAAAAAGATACTGACGCCCTGCCAGGACCCCGACGTGGGGCCGGAGATCGACGCCGTGGCACCGCCGGTCATCGAGAAATCTGCCCCCGATGCTCCCGTCGCGGCGCACGGGATGGGGTAGGCGCTGCAAGCGAAGTACAGCAGGACCCCTGGCGCGACGAGCGAGGTCTTGCCCGGGGCTGGGGACTTGTTGAGCGTGAGCGTATTCGTGATGACGTAGATGCCGGGTTGCATGGTGAGGGTGCCGGTGGAGCTGGACTTGATCGAGCTGTACACCCCGGGTGACAAGGTCCTGTCGGTAGAGCCTGACAAGTTGACGCTCGTCTGATTTCCCAGGACGCAGTCCGGAGCCGGGAGCGCTCCCGCCGCGGTGCAGGGGAGGGGCACGGGGAGGCTGGCGAGAGGGTCGGGTACGGGAGCGGCGCCCGTGGTCGGGGTTGGTGAGAACTGGCCGGCCGCTGCCTGCTGGTACCCACCGGCGATCGAGATCGTGTTGGGGGGTGCGGGAGATACGGCGAACCCCCCGCCACTGGGATTCGTGATGCTGGCCGCCTTCGAGTCGGACGAGTTCACGGCGATGCCGCCGCCGTTGATTGTCATCGAACCCGCGCCGGTCGCGCTGAGCGTCGTACCGGTCGTCTTGAGCAGGCATAGCGAGCAGGTGAGGGGAGCACCACCGGGCCACGCCGCCTGCGCTCGACCGGCAACCTGAGGCGTGGCCTGCCCGATCACGCCGGCGAAGATGGTCGGCGACTGCACGGCCGCCAGTTGCACGGTCACGGTATGAGCGGCGCCGTCCACCAGGACAGCACCCGTTCCGGCCCCCCAGCCGTTCGCGCTGACATAGGCGTTCGCCAGCTGCTGTGCCTGCGTGATCTGAGCCGGCGTCGGGTTGGGGATACCGGCGAGGTACTGGGCCGCGCCGAGAGCGGCGCTGTCGGCAGCGTTCTGAGCCTGTCTCTGGAGGTCCCGTGCGAGTCCTAGATCGACAACGAGAGCGGCGAGTCCGCAGAACAGGACCATGGTGAATGCCACGAGAACGGCCACTGCGCCCGTGTCGTCATGCTCACCCACAGCAACCGGCCTGGCCGCGGCCCTCCCAACGCGCTCAGTGCAAACACGACCACGGCACGGTGGACCGGCGACCCCCACTACAGCCTCCACAAAAGGCAAGGCGCAGCCTAAACCCATACGCCGGCCATCCCTGAAATCGACCACTAGAGGTAAGCAGGCCACGTCATGGCGTGATGCCTTCTGTCCTGAAGTGATGGCTGCGGCAGGCTGTACGACAGCGGGTCATCCCGGTAGGGGCCCGCCCTGCCTGCCGTGACACCAGAGGCGTCCCCTGTCACCCCTCATCTCGTTGGCGCTTGCGCCACCAAGATGCGTTGCCGGCCGTGCCCGATGCATGTCGCCGCAACGGACGTACGGGCGGTGAGCTGCTCGCGACCCCGACGACCGGGTGCCGGGCGGCCCGTCGGGACACAACGGGGGCACGTGGCAACCCGCCGACGGTGTCAGCTGTTGACGGATGATGGAAGCCGCCGCTGCAGGCCAACGGGCTATTGCGGCGAGTCCGTGCAGGCAGTCGCTCCGCCTTGCCCGGTCCAACCTCGACCGGATCCTAGTCGGGGCGCACCGCCTCGGTGCTGCTCGATCTTCGCGTGCACTCCGCGTGCACCAACCAACGGCGGATGCCGGTCATAGGGGGGCAGCCTCGGACAGCCGCCGTCGACAGCCGTCCCCGGCGGTGAGGGAAAGAGAGCGCGTTGACCTGCGAGAACGCTTGTCGG
>CAWBVK010000002.1:0-868508 GCA_963792195.1 uncultured Actinomycetota bacterium
GCTGCCCGCTGCACAAATCGAGGGCTGGCGTGTGATCCCGGTCACGCGCCCAGTGCCTAGGCTGAGATCGTGTTTCTGCGGGTGCTGGGAAGCCTCGTGGTCGAGGCAGGCTCTCCCCCGACGCCGATCGCCGTGCCCGGGGCGAAGGAGCGTGCACTTCTCGGCAGATTGTTGATCTCACCCGGGCAGACCGTGTCCGTGGACCTGCTGATCGAGGACCTGTGGGAGGGCGCCGCGCCGCCGACGGCCCGCAAGTCGCTGCAGGCGCATGTGGTGCCGTTGCGGACGGCTCTGGAGCCGGATCGGCCTGCGGGTTCGCCGGGGCGGTTCGTGGTCCACCGTGGCCGCGGCTACGCCCTGGCTGTCCCCGCGGACGCCGTGGACGCGAGCGTCGTCCTCGTCGACGCAGCCATCGGCCGGGCCGCGTTGGACGGCGGCGATCCGGAACGCGCCAGGGCTCGTTTCGGGGCCGCGTTGGCGTATTGGCACGGGGAGGCCTTCGAAGACTGGCGCGACGCGGGGTGGGCGCGGGGCGAACGGCAACGGCTCGCCGAGGTGAAGGCGGCGATCCTTAAGGCGCGTATCGACACCGACCTGGAGTCCGGCCGTCACCGGGGATCTCGTTCCGGAATTGGAAGGGTTGGTCGCAGCAGAACCGCTGCACGAGGGATGGTGGGCGCGGCTGATGCTCGCGCTCTATCGGAGCGGGCGGCAGGGGGACGCGTTGGCAGTGGCTCGTCGCGCGCCCCGACGGCCGGCCGAGGATCTCGGGGTCGATCCGGGCCCGGTCCTGGCCCAGATGGAGCAGTCCATCCTTGCGCAGGCGGAGTCATTCCAACCGGCGGTGCCGCGGCGGAAACGGACGGCGGACCCGCCCAACGGGTCGGAGGCGGCCGGTTCCGCGAGTCGGGGCTGCCCGTATCGAGGGCTTGCGGCGGTGACGTCGCGGGTTCGAAGGAGACCGACGTCCCGTTGGGGGGTCTGGACACTGGGGGACTTTGTGGTGAGCACGGCGTGACCTCCACGGCTTGAGGCCGTGGCTGGAGAAGATCCTGGAACAGGCGAAGTCAAGGAGGATGAGCGATGACACGACGATGGTTCGGCATCGCACTCGCCGCCGTGCTGCCCACGGTTGCACTGTCCGGGGGTACGGCATTCGCGGCACCAGACCAACCGGTCGGGGTCTCGGTGGTTGTCACCGACCTCGGCGCCCAGAAATACCTGGCCCCGCAGCCGGGCATGTCGTGGCAGCGCGGTTCGGCACCGGCAGGACCGACGATCACCGTCGACACGACACGCCGGTATCAGGAGATCACCGGCTTCGGGGCGTCCTTCACCGACTCGTCGGCCTGGCTCGTCGGCACCAAACTGGACGCGAGCCAGCGCGACGCGGTGATGCGTGACCTGTTCAGCGATCAGGGCATCGGCCTCAGTTTCCTGCGCCAGCCGATGGGCGCCAGCGACTTCGCGGTGAAGGGCAACTACTCCTACGACGACATGCCGTCGGGCAAGACCGACCCCACCCTGGCGCATTTCTCCATCGACCACGATCGGGCGTACATCATCCCGTTGCTGCTGCAGGCGCGGCGGATCAACCCACACCTCACCGTGATGCCGACGCCGCGGAGCCCGCCGGGGTGGATGAAGACCAGCGACTCGATGATCGGCGGTACCCTGCGCCCGGAGGCGTACCAGCCGCTCGCCGACTACTTCGCCAAGTTCATCGAGGACTACGCGGCGGCCGGCGTACCGATCCGCTACATCACGCCGCAAAACGAGCCGCTGTTCATACCGGGCGGATATCCCGGCATGTTCCTCAGCGCGGCGCAGGCGGATGACCTGATCAAGAACCACCTCGGCCCCACGCTGCGCGCCCACCAGCTGTCGACCGGGATCCTGGCGTACGACCACAATTGGGACGCCATCAGCTAGCCGGAGACCATGTACGCCGACCCCGACGCTGCCGGCTACGTCGCCGGCACCGCCTGGCACTGCTACGGCGGTGACGTAATCACGCAGGCGGTGTCGCACAACAACTACCCCAACAAGCCGGCCTTCCATACGGAGTGCTCGGGCGGCACATGGGAGGGCGACGCGCAGGCGGGCTTCGCCGCCGCGCTGGGCCTCGTCATCGACACCACCCGCGCCTGGGCCAAGGGGACCATCCGCTGGAACATGGCGCTGGACGAGTACAACGGGCCGACCAACGGCGGCTGCGACACCTGCCGCGGCGTGGTGACGGTCACCAAGGGCGCGAACGGCAAGTGGGCGTACAGCAAGACCGTCGACTACTGGGGCCTCGGCCAGGTGTGCAAGTACGTGCACCCAGGCGCTCGGCGCGTCGCGTCCAACTCCTTCGGCAACGGCGACGTGAAGGATGTCGCGTTCGTCAACCCCGACGGAGGGAACGTGCTGGTCGCCTTCAACACGGGAACCAGCCCCCGGACCTTCGGAGTGCAGTGGGGTAACCGCTGGCTGAGGTACACCCTCGCGGGCGGCGCCGCGGCCACGTTCACATGGACGGGAACCCCGCTGGGCAGCACCGACCCGGCCGCGATCGGATCGGTGGACGTACCGTTCACCAACCCGGACGGCAGCGAGGCGCTGATCACGTTCGACGCCAGCATGCTGGCCGGGGTGGCCCAGGTCAGGGTCGGCAGCCAGTGGCTCGGCTACACCCTGCCGACCGGCGCGTCGCTGTCCCCGAGCACCACCGAGGTACAGCTGCCTCGTACCGCGTGGATGGTGTCGGCGTCGGCGAGCAGCCCGGACGACCCGGTCGGCAACGCGATCGACGGGAACCCGGCGACCCGGTGGAGTTCCGGCCACGGCCAGCAGCCGGGCGACTGGTTCCAGGTCGACCTCGGCTCGCGGCAGACGTTCGACCGGATCGTGCTGGACACCACCGGAAGCCCGGGCGACGGCGTGGTCCGGTACGAGGTGCAGATCTCCGACGACGGGACGACGTGGAGCGCACCGATCGCCACCGGGCCGGGCTCGACGGTGACGACCATCCAGGTCCCGCCGGCCACCGGGCGCTTCATCCGGGTGACCGACCATGGCAGTTCCGGCAGCTGGTGGTCGATTCACGAGCTGACGCTGCAGGCGCCCGGCGAGCCGGCCCCCACCGCCGGCCAAAGCGGCGATGTGCAGCGCCGCACGGCGCAGCTGCCCGACGGCACCCAGTTGAACGTCGTGTACAACTCGGGAAAGCAGCTCGCGACGTTCGACGTGGTCTGGGGTTCTGCGACCTATGCGTACCGGCTACCGGTCGGCGCGGCCGCGATCTTCACAACCCGTTCGGCGGCATAGCGGAGACGATGAACCGGACATATTACCCCCGGCCCATGGTTCAGGATATCAACGGGCCGGTCGAAGGAGTGTGCCGCGACGCCGAGCTCGGCGCCGCGGGCCACCGCGTCATCGGGCGGCGGAGTCGACGGGGATCCACCCACCCCGCGGGCGGAGGCCAGTGATGCGTCGATGTAGCGGTACCCACTCGTCGAATGTGGGGGCCGGCGGGCCGGCGTGGAGCGCATTGAGGAACCGGCCGAGGAGCACCACGAACGACTGCTGGCAGCCCATCCCGGCGCCGGCTACCGGCAGGTACGGCGCTCCGACCGGATGCGCCGGGCCGAGGGGGATGGTGGTGCACCCGCGCACGGTGTCCGGGGCGGTGGCATGGTAGAAGCAGGATCTCGCCCGGGCGGGTTCAGGTGAAGCGCATGGCGCCGCGGTCGCCCACAACACCGCCGGCGTCGGCTACGACGACCTCGCCATCCACCTCGGCACTCGTACGCTCGAAGAACACCGGCGCCTCCCCGTGAAGGGGGCTCTACCGGCGGCCCACCCGCCGGCAACCCGCGTCATGCTTAACGACCGAGGCGCCGGTCCTCCATACCGTCTAGGCCTACGGGCGGCGGAGCCACGATCTCGCCTTGGGCTGTCCGTGGTGCGGTTCGTGGGACGAACTCCCGTGGACTGATGGTGGTCGAGGCGGCTGATGGGACCCAACCTGAGGCCCGAGTGTGCTGGCGAGGGCCCTGATGGCGTGGTCGACCTGTCTCCTAAAGAGGTGGCGCAGGTTCGAATCCTGCCGGAGGCACTGGCAAATCCGCAGGTCAAGACCCTACTTCGCTAGCTCATGCGGCTGCATCAAGATCGTTTGTCCGCAGATTGTCCGCAGATCTCGCCGTCCTGACGCGGACCTTCACGGACTCTTGCGGGGACGATCAAGGCGCTGACCGCACGTAGTAGGCCTGAGCCGACGGCAGGCTGGGTCGCGCACAGGGCAACGATGCAGGAGGCCGGCGAGTCTAGGTCTGACGTCCGCCGGCCGGGTGTTCGCACGCGCGACGTCCGGCGCGCAGAGATGGACGGGGACGATCCCGACGGCTGGGGCCGCAGTCAGTACCGGAACAGCGCTGCGACGTCGCCGCCGCCCGGCACTTGGGACTGGGAGAACGAGTAGATATGCCCGCTGCTCGTCAGGGCGTCGACGGCGACTCGATCGAGGAGTTCGCAGTGGGCGAAGGTGTCGTCGGCGCCGAGCTGGAGAACCGTCGGTGACTCGGTCGAGGCCCGCTCCCAACAGGAGGGCTCGTGCTGAGCAGCAGGGTATCGATGCGGCCGTGGTGGGCGGCCTCTGCCAATTTGGCTGGATCGGAGGAGGCGAGGCCGGTGCCGTGCAGCTCCTCGAATCGCTCGGCCGCGCGCTGCTTGTCTACGCGCAGCCGCCGCTCCACGAGGGGCCAGGCGAGCGCGTGCAGGCCGATCAGGACGGAAGGCAACATCGCCTCATTCCCACCGACCGTGGCTAGCCTGTTTCTCAGGCCTAGGAGGAGCCTGCGCGGGATCCCGAGTCAACGGCCCTAGGTTGGATCGGGTGTCCCGGCTGTCAACGCCCCAGCCGGCGATGGACGCCGCGGCGACTACGGCAAAGAGCAGAACAAAGAAAGGAAGGGCCATGGTACGTACACTCTCCTCGTGCTGGTTGCGGCTACCCGTCGTCGAAGCGCGCCGGGGATTTGTGATGTGACCATCGGCCGTGCAGGTAAGCCGATCGCACATACCCAGGATGCCCGATGATTGCCCTGCCGGACATTGCAGGCCACGGCAACGCCGCATCGATCGCGTTGCCGGTCCGCGGCAATAACGGGATAGTCGAGTACTCGGGCGGCCCGAATGGTTACCAGCGTGCCGTGTGCCTTCCAGCGTGTCCCGCGATCTTCCAGGTCAACATCCTTGGCGCACAGGATGCACTGATGGCGCCGCATGGGTGAGATCCTTCGCCTTCTCCTGGATGCAGGCGATGAGTTGGTCGTAGGAGCGCGCGAATGAGTGGATGCCTTCGCGTTCCAGCGTGGCGGTGATCCGGTCCAGGTCGAGGCCCGAGGCGCGCAGGGCCGCGTCGGCTTGTTCGTCATCAGCGTCGTCGACGCGGATCGGGGGGACTGGGGGTCGCCGTGGTGGTCGTACGCCTCGAGTGTGGCCATCGGCATCGTGTTGATCACGCCGGGCGCGATCAGCCTGTCGACGTAGAGGACGTCGGAGTACTCGGGGTTCTTGGTGCCGGTACTCGCCCACAGGGGTCGCTGGTCGCGTGCGCCTTTGGCGGCGAGCGCCTGCCAGCGCGCGCTGGTGAACCGTTCCTGATGCAGCCGGTAGGCCAGCCTGGCGTTGGTGACGGCGACCGTGCCTCGCAGGGGTGAGCCAGGGGCCAACTCGGCGTCGGCCTTGGTGTCGACCCGGGAGATGAAGAAGGACGCCACCGATGCGATGTGGTCGAGCGACTGCTCGCGCGCTGCCCGGCGTTCCAGCCCGCTCATGTAGGCCTCGATCACTTGCTCGTAACGTCCCAGCGCGAACAGCAGCGTGATGTTGACGTTGACGCCGCGTGCGGTCAGCTCCGCGATGGCCGGGATGCCCGCCGGGGTGGCCGGCACCTTGATCATGACGTTGGGCAGGTGGAGCCGGGTCCACAGGTCCCAGGCCTGCTCGATGGTGGCGGCTGTGTCGTCAGCCACATCTGGGGTGCATTCGAAGGAGACGAGGCCGTCACCGCCGCCGGCCTGGTCGTAGACCGGGCGCAGGAGGCCGGCAGCCGCGCGCACGTCGTCGAGCGCGAGAGCGAAGAACAGCTCTTGGGGGTCGCTGACGCCGCCGCGGAGGAGGTCGGCCAGTTGCCGGTCGTAGGCGCGTGATCCGGTGATGGCTTGCGCGAAGATCGTCGGGTTGGAGGTGGCGCCGGTGACGCCACGGCCGACCAGCCGCTCGAACTCGCCGCTGTCGAGCAGGTCGCGGGACAGGGTGTCCAGCCAGATCGAGACACCCGTTTGCTGGAGCTGTCGGAGACGGGTCATGACCGGTCCTTGTGTGCGGGGGCCGCCGGGACGAGGGCGGGCAAGGGGACGTTGGGGTCGGCGAGACGGGCGGGGTCGATCGGGTCTGCGGAGCGGATCAGGTCCTGGATCTGCCGCGCGACACCCCAGACGTTCACAGTCATGCCGGCAACGACCCGGCCACCGGTCAGCCAGAAGGCGGTGAACTGGCGGCCGCCCAGGTCACCGCGGTAGACGAGTTCGTCGTGGCCGCCGGGCTCGACGTAACCGAAGTATTCCATTCCCAGGTCGTACTGGTCGGTGAAGAAGTACGGGACCCGGTCGTAGCTGACATGCTGGCCGAGCATTGACCGGGCTGCCGCCGGGCCGCCATACAGCGCGTTGGCCCAGTGTTCGACTCGGAGGTGGCGGCCCAGGGACGGGTGATAACTGTTGGCGACGTCACCGGCGGCGTACGCGTCCGGATCGGAGCTGCGCATCGCCTGGTCGACGACGATCCCGTTGTCGACGTTCAGTCCGGCCGCCTGCGCGATCTCGACGTTGGGGTGGACGCCGACGCCGACGACGGCCAGGTCCGCGCGCAGCTCGTCTCCTCGGTCGGTGATCACGGCGGTGACGCGGCCGTCGTGGCCGGTGAGGTTCTGGACGCCGGTGTTGAGCCGCAGGTCGACGCCGTGCTCGCGATGCAGGTCGGCGAACATTCCCCCCAGCTCGTCTCCGAGTGCGGCGCGCAACGGTGTTGGCTGGGGCTCCACGAGTGTCACGGCGTTGCCGTGACCGCGGGCGGCCGCCGCCACCTCCAGCCCGATCCAGCCGCCGCCGATGACCAGGACGCTGCGGCCGCCGGCGGTCAGCGCTGGGCGGAGTCGGTCGGCGTCCTGGAGCTGGCGCAGGTAGTGCACCCCGTCCAGGTCGGCGCCGGGCACGGTGAGCCGGCGCGGCGATGAACCGGTGGTAAGCAGCAGCTTGTCGTAGCCGATCCGCTCGCCGGTGTTGAGGGTCACCTCGTGTGCCGCCAGGTTCAAGCCGGCGGCGCGGACGCCGAGCCGGAGCTGGACCTCGTGGTCGTGGTACCAGGCCGACTTGTGGACATAGGTGGTGTCGCGCTCCACCGCGCCGCTGAGGTAGGCCTTGGACAGCGGCGGCCGCTGGTATGGGGGCTCGGTCTCGGCGCCCACCAGTTCGATGTGTCCGGTGAAGCCTTCCTTGCGCAGTGTCTGCGCCGCTTTCGCCCCGGCTAGTCCGGCGCCGACGATGAGGAAGGTCTGCGGTGGTGACATGGGTCGCTCCTACGGATCGAGGTGGCGTCGCTGGCATGACGCCGCGGTCCACAGCGGCGAGCAGGTCCGCGGCGCACGGCGCGGCCCCCTCCGCGGCTCGCGCCGGTCCCGGGCCACTCGCAACCGCCGCATGGCGGCATCAGCCTCGGGAGCGGCACCGCGCGGGTGATGCTTACTTGACATTCGAGCGGCGGGCGGGCTCGTGGGCGACGGCGAGCCGGGACAGCGCCAACGCCGCCACCAGCAGGCCAAAGTCGCGCAGCGCGATGTCGAAGTAGCCGGGGATGAGCAGCAGGTTGACGATGATGCCGGCCAGCCAGGCGGTGACGAGCAAGGCGCCGTACCGCGGCCGGAGCGCGACCGCGAGCCCGGCGACGACCTCGACGACGCCCACCACGTACATCGCTTGTTGACCGCTACCGGGGAGCACGTCGTTGACGATCGGGGCCAGGTAGCGCGGCCAGTCCACGAGCACGTTGGCGAACTTGTCCAGGCCGAACACGATGGGCGCCACCGTGAAGACTGTGCGCAGCAGCAGGTACGCCTGACGCGAGGGATCGGCGGCCAGCAGGTTGCGCAACGGGGAGCGCCGCGACAGCGAGGTGGTAGTCATGACCAACTCCTTCTAAAATCGGATATTCTTGACGTTAGACCTGTCCCGCTTCTTGTGTCAACGAGCACGTCCTTTACACTGAGGGGCATGCGACGGCAGCGGCCTCTGGTGGACCGGGTGGCCACGGTCAGCGCCCTGGACGATCCCGTGCGCCTGGCCCTGCTGGACCTGGTGGCGCGAAGCGAGAGCGCGCTGAGCCGGGACCAGGCGGCCCAGGCGCTGGGGGTGACCCGCCGGACGGCGGCGTTCCACCTCGATCGACTCGCGCAGGAGGGTCTGCTGGCGGTGGAGTTCCGGCGGTTGACCGGACGGACCGGGCCCGGAGCGGGTCGACCGTCCAAGCTGTACCGCCGGACGGCGCAGGAGGTCACCGTCACCATCCCCGAGCGCCACTACGACCTGGCCGGGGAGTTGCTGGCCGCCGCCGTCGAGGCGTCGGCCCGCAGCGGTGAACCCGCACGGGAGGCACTGATGCGCCTGGCAGGCGACGCGGGCCGGGATCTCGGCACGCAGGCTGGCACGTTGGATGACGTACTGAGGGACACCGGGTACGAGCCGCGCCCGGACGGGCAGGGCGGCACCCTGCTCGGCAACTGCCCGTTCCACCGACTGGCGCAGCGGCACACCGACACCGTCTGCCACCTCAACCTCGAACTGCTGCGAGGAGCCGCCGACGCCGTCAACGACCAGCACACCGTCGTCCTCGACCCCGGCCCCGGCCGGTGCTGCGTCCACATCCAGGCTGACCGTTGACCGCCACGTTCGCCTCCTCATCGTTCACCGGAGCCGACCCTGGCATCGGACACAGAACCGGGCGTGTGGAAGGATCTCCAGCCGCTCGGCCGCGATCGGTGTCCAGCAGTGCTGGCATACCCCGTAGGCGCCCTGGTCGAGGCGGTGGACGGCGCCGTCGATCTCCTCCACACTGAGCTGGACGGCGGCCAGCTGAGCGATCGTCAGCTCGTCGCTCCCGTACTGGGCGGCGGCCCTTTCGATCGCAGTCAGCTGATCGACGCGCGTCTTGCGCTGCTGCAACAGCCGTTCACGGGCCGGCCGAGCCACGAAGCGGTCGTGCCCCGGTGCGAAGCGCCTCGTCTCGTGTGCGCTGTCCACAGTCATGGTCGGTTCCTCTCAGGTCCATCACGAGCGCTTGGGCGACAGCCCGAACTGCACATCAGGGCGCTGTGCTGTTACGCCAAGCCGTCAGCACGGGCACCACGCGCTCCCAAGGCGGGCAGTGACCGGTGAGGCCCTGCCGCCACCCGTTCCTGACTAGGCCCGTAGGTCGCGAGAGTCGCGGTGGTGAGCCGTGCGAAAGACGGCATGACCACCACGATGGCTCCCGCGGGGGTCGCCCGGTATCCGAACGCGCACCCATCTGCCCCGGTGCTCACCCTGTAGGGCGGGGGCCGCCCGCCGCGGCGGCCTCGACGTCGATGGTGGACGCCCACCATCGACACATGTCGGCGATCATCGGCAAGCTGGCTACTCGGCCCGCCGGCCACGCCGGGAAAGGACTTACCAAACGCCGACCGAGGAGATCATCCTCTGGCAGCGACGGCCGGCGCGGTGGCGCGCACGCGAAGGGGTCCAAGAAGCGCGCCGAGCCCTCAGCGCAGATCCATGCTGGCCCTCCAGCCCAGCCTTGGAAGTGCCGATCCGGCAGTCTTCAACAGTGTGGAAGCACCACGCCTCCGGGTGAGGACCCGGTATGACGGACGCGGAGGCGGATAGTAGGGATAGTGACAGTTGAGGAGGTCCCCAGCGTCGTGTCCTTGTACTGGCGGATCCTGCTGCTCAACGCGTCGGTGCTCGCCGCGGCTACCGCTCTATTGCTGTTCACGCCCGTGACCGTCTCTGCCCCTGTGGTGCCCGCCCAGGCGTGGGTTCTCCTCGCCGGTCTCGCGGTCAGCCTCGCCGCCACCGCCGTCCTGCTGCGCGTCGGGCTCGCCCCGCTCGAGCACCTGACGCGCCTGATGCCCGGGATCGACCTGCTGCGTCCAGGGCAACGCCTGACGGTCACCGGCAGCGGTGAGGTGGCTGAGCTGATCACGACGTTCAACCAGATGCTCGACCGGTTGGAGACGGAGCGGGGCACCAGCGCCGCACGCGCGCTGTCGGCACAGGAGGCAGAGCGGCGCCGCATCGCCCAGGAGCTGCACGACGAGATCGGCCAAAGCCTGACCGCGGTCCTGCTCGAACTCAAGCGGGCGGGAGACCTGGCTCCCGAGCCCTTGCGCGCCGATCTGCGCCACGCGCAGGAGACGACCCGTGAGAGCCTGGACGAGGTGCGCCGCATCGCGCGCCGCCTGCGCCCGGGCGTGCTGGACGACCTCGGCCTTATCAGTGCCCTCACGGCCCTGACCACCGAGTTCTCCACCCACACCGGCCTCACGGTGCAGCGCCGTTTCGACCCCAACCTGCCCCGGCTTGGTCCCGACGCCGAACTGGTGCTCTACCGCGTCGCACAGGAGAGCCTGACCAACACCGCGCGCCACGCGGGCGCCACGCACGTCGAGATGGCGCTGGTCCCAAGTCCCGAAGGGGTAGTGCTCTGCGTGCGCGACGACGGCCGGGGGCTGAAGCACTCCCGGGAAGGCGCCGGGATCCGCGGGATGCGCGAACGAGCACTACTCGTCGGCGCACGGATCACGATCGAACAGCCGCCGGAAGGGGGCGCCGAGGTGCGCCTTGACCTGCCCGTCCACCACAGTCAGGACCCCAGCCAGTGACTGCGTCAGAGCTGAAGAAGACTCGCATCCTGCTCGCCGATGACCACGCGCTGGTCCGGCGGGGAGTTCGGCTCATCCTCGACGGCGAACCGGACCTGCAGGTCGTCGCCGAGGCCGGCGACGGTGCAGAGGCGATCGCCAAGGCCCGGACGCAGGACGTTGACCTGGCCATCCTCGACGTCTCCATGCCTCGGCTGACCGGCCTGCAGGCCGCCCGAGAGCTGTCCCGGGTCCGACCCGAGCTGCGAATCCTCATTCTCACGATGCACGACAACGAGCAGTACTTCTTTGAAGCGCTCAGGGCCGGCGCCGCCGGATACGTCCTGAAGTCTGTCGCCGACCGCGACCTCGTGGAAGCCTGCCGGGCGGCAATGCGCGGCGAGCCCTTTCTCTACCCCGGGGCCATCACCGCCCTCATTCGCAACTACCTCGACCGCGCAAGACAAGGCGAGGAGGGCCCCGACAACGTGCTCACCCCACGAGAAGAGGAGATCCTCAAGCTGGTCGCCGAAGGCCACTCGTCCAAAGCGATCGCCGACACACTCGTCATCAGCGTAAAAACCGTCGAACGGCACCGCGCGAACATGCTGCAGAAACTCGGCATGCGTGACCGCCTCGAGCTCACCCGCTACGCGATACGCGCCGGCCTGATCGAACCCTAGTCGGGTCACCCCAACCCGGATCACTGCCGACGGAATGGGCGACAAGGCCAGCAAAGAGAATGTCATTGGCGAGCCTCTGCTGCGCCACGAGCCGAGCTAGGGAGTAGTCCCCAGCAGGTCAGCGTCGCCGCAGGCCGCCGTAATCGACCTTCGCCGCCGCCTGTCGTGCGGCGACAGCCCCACACGCCAACGAAGCTTTCATGTGCTCACCAATCCGAGAAATGATCAAGCCGTCCCCTGTCCACAGTTGCGGCAAGGTCCGTCGGCCTCGGTACAGGATCAAAACCTCGACAAATGGGTGGCCGCACGGATGGCACTCCCCCCAGGGAAAGGACCATCATGTTGCTCATGCGGTCCCTGGCCTACTCCCCGTGGCGCGCCCGCCGAGGCGCATGCATCGCCGCCCACCGGCGCGCACACCCTGCGACGGCCAGGCCTCCGGTGTCCGCGGGCGATCGCCATGGCGGCGGCGATTGTGCGCCGCCACAACGCCGGACCCTGAGTGGCGGACCGTGACTTGCGTCATTTCGAGGAGGACTAATGACCTCTGTCCCGGCGCACGTGACGACTTGGCCCCCGCTCGTCAGGTGGTCGTCATGAGCCTGTCCCCGCGAGAACAGAACATCCTAGAGAGCATTGAGAGCCAACTACGAGGAGAAGATCCAGCACTGGCGCAAAGCCTGACCGAAACCCCGCGTCAGAAGCCTGCTCGCCCGAGGCCGTGGATGCTGCTGCTAGCGGTACTGTCTAGCCTGGGAGGGATCGGCCTGATGATCCTAGCTGCGATCTCGGCGAACCTAATCCTGATGGTCACGGGCGTGAGCTTTTCCGTGATCGTGCCAACGCTGACCATCGCCTCCTACATCTTGGCGCGCAGCCAATCTCGATGACTCGGACTCACGCCCGTTGCAAGTCGACCGTTCGCGTACCCGGTCTGTCTTTTGCGTTGGTGCTCGGGCGAAGGTCGAGCCATTGCAGGTTTGGATGGACGTCGAGATCATGAGCATCAAACAGGCGGGCACCGGGGACCACAGGTTCGGGTAAGTGAAGAAGCGTCGAGGCGTCGAGCCGCGGGCATCGGCCACGTCATGACATATTACTATGCGCGGAGGCGTGGCAGACGGAAATAGGCAGAACACGGCGGCGGCCTTACGCCCACCCGTCAGGGAACAATTCCAATCCGGAACCGTCAAGGAGACATCGATGAATACCCATAAGCGCTGGAGGGTCGAGATCCTCATCAACGATGAGGACGACAAGACCCAGGCATACGCTCGCCTGGACACCCACGATGACCTGCACACGCACGGGCAGGGAAGCGCCCTGCGGAGCCCCATCGACACCAACCCCGCGCAGATCCGCGACCAGCTGGCCGCAGCGCGGGCCTTGTCCGAGCTCGCGAACAAGCTCGCTGCACGTGCCGGCCGCGATCTCCAACCAGATCACGCATGAGTGGTGCCCGTCGGTCCCGGTTGGGGACCTAGTGGCCTGGACACGTCACATGGTGACGGTGGCACGGAGCGTGCGAGACCCGGGCAGCCGGCCCTGCCGGTGCTCCCGTCGTCCGTCAGCGGAAGACACACCGCGCTACGCCTGAGGTTCAGACCCCGACACGATCCCGCGGTGGGTGTCCCCGTCAGCTGCTGCGCATCGACGAACCCCACAAGGAACCCCCACACGAAGGTGGTATGAGATGCCGAACGTGGCCATCAACGGACTGGGCCGCATCGGCCGGGCGGCGTTGAAGATCCTGTTGGACGCCGACGGGCTCGACCTCGTCGCGGTCAACGACATCGCCGACGTCGACAACCTGGCCTACCTCCTCAGATACGACACCGTCTACGGGCGCTACCACCGCGAGGTCGGCACCGCCGACGGCGCGCTGCTGATCGACGGCCGGCGGATCGCCGTGTTCAGGGAACGTGACCCGGCGAACCTGCCCTGGGCCGGCCTCGCCGTCGACCTGGTCCTGGAATGCACCGGCGCCTTCAAGAGCGAGGAGGACCTGAAGAAGCATATTCATGCCGGTGCCTCGTTCGTGATTCTTTCCGCGCCGACGACGGCAGAGAACGTGCCCACCGTGGTACACGGCGTGAACCACGCCGACGGTGAACCACAGCTCATGTCCTGCGCCAGCTGCACCACCAACTGCATCGCCCCCGTCATCGAGGTCGCGCACCGCCACATCGGGGTCCAACGGGCGGTGATGACGACCATCCACGCCTACACCGCGGGGCAACAGCTTGTCGACGGTCCCAGCGAGCGCTTCCGGCGCGGCCGGGCCGGAGCCGCCAATCTGGTGCCCACCTCGACCGGAGCGGCACGAGCCACCACCCGCGCGGTACTCGAACTGGCGGGCAGGTTCGACGGGATCGCGGTGCGCGCCCCCATCCCGGTCGGGTCGATCGCCGATATCGTGTTCGTGGCGAACCGGCCGACCTCTGTCGAGGAGGTCAACGACGCGTTCCGGCAAGAGGCAGTTTCCGGCCGGTACGAGGGAATTCTCGGGGTCTCGGAGGATCCGCTGGTCTCCGCCGACATCGTCGGCGACCCGCGCGCCGCCATCATCGACCTCGACCTGACCCGGATCGTGGACGGCTCTCTGGTCAAGGTGATGGCATGGTACGACAACGAATGGGGCTTCACCCACCAGCTGATCCGCGAGGCGCGCGGCACGCTCGGCGTGGCCGCGGCGTGATGACCGGCTGTGCCAACGCGCGAATCGGCGACCTTCACGGCGCGATGACACGGCGAATCCCGAGAATCGCCGCGGGCCGTCCGAGCGAGTTGCCTGGTGTGCGGCCAGCGGCCGAACCAGGACAATAGTGGCATGCAGAAGATTTCGTTGTCAGCCCTGGCCCGGCAACAAGTCGACCGGGCAGCCGTTGCCGGTGGCGGTCACACCGCCGACACCGTGTACGGCGGCCACGAGAAGGTGTTACGCCAGACGGTCATCGGCATGACCCAAGGCGCACGCCTCGCGGAGCACGACAACCCGGGAGAGGCCACGGTGCAGGTGCTCCACGATCGGGTCCACATGATCGTCGGCACGCTGTTGTGGGAGGCGGGCACCGGAGACCTGCTCATCGTGCCCGAGGCCCGCCACAGTCTTGAGGCGTTAGAGGACTCCGCGGTCCTACTGACCGACTCCCCGACACCCATCCGTGGGACAGAACTGCCGGCGTCTGGCGATACGGTGTCCATGTGCTTGGCGCCACGGTTGTTCTACCCGTTACGCCTCCCATTTCGGTGGAACTTCACCCGTCTTGGGTTGCGAAAGACGAGGAGGAACGCCATGGACCAAGTTCTTCGGCTACCACCAACCATTAAAGCGAGCCGCACCCGCTCGCGAGGGGCGCCGTCCTCGCCGCCTCGATCGCGGGCCGTCTAGCTCAAGGGGCCGGTCGGCACCCGATCAGCCAAGCGGGCCGCCGCGGTGTCAGTTGCGGAGGAGGTCGGCGAGGACCGCGGCCTCGCTGATGTCAGCGCGCTTGCTCGCGGTCAACAGCGTTAGGGTCCGGTGCTCGGCCAGCTCGCGCAGATGCGCGAGGGCTTCGACCCGCTCGGGATCTTCCAGCTCGGCCCGGTAGCGGCGGCCGAACTCCTCGAACCGGTCCGGGTCATGCTGGTACCACTTGCGCAGCTCGGTGGAGGGAGCCACCAGCTTGCACCACTCGTCGAGGCCGGCTCGCTCCTTGCTCAGACCCCTGGGCCAGATCCGGTCGACCAACACTCGTGCGCCGTCTTCGCGGGCCGCTTTGTCGTAAGCGCGCCCGACCTTCACCTCGTGCTTGCTCACCACCGCATTCCTCTCCCGCTGCCACCGCTCGCTGAGGCGACGTTCCCAACGCTACGCCACAACCCGGAAATGCGCAGCGACGGCGGGCGGGTGGACCCAGTTTGTGGCCACTCGCTGCATGTACAGCGCGTCCAGGTCGGGGGTCGACTCAGTCTCAGCTCAGGCCCGTCCGTCTTCCATCGACCAAGCGTTGGCATTGCTTGCGATTCTCGCGGTTCGATGCCGGGTCAGCGGCTGGGCCCGGGTGAACGGCTCCGACACTCTCGCCGGGCGGTGCGCTAGGTCGTCCACGAGAACAGCACGGTCACCTCAACCGCGTCACCGGCCAACCGCTGCAGCCGTAACAAGCCTCGACGTCGACGATCACTACCTTGAAGCCGCCGACATCGTGCAACGACAGTGATGCTCGCGGGCTGGGCCAGACGGCCGACGGGAACGCCAAGCTCCGTCCGATCCCTCGGCCGAGCTCAGGTCGGTTCTTGGGTTCGACCTACACGGGAGCGACCGGCCGTTTCCCCTGCCCGGCGAGGATCGTGGGTACGATCTTGCCCTTCCTCACTTCCTGGATCATGTGCTGGACGCCGTGAACGGAGTCTGTGGCCGCCGCCTTCAAAAATGTGCCGACGTGCCCCACCTTCAACGTCGGTGCGTCGGCCCGGTAGACCCCGTGCGCCGGTTCCACGCCCACGCCGACGTCATAGACGAGCTTGCCGCCGAGATAGCTGGTGTACGCCAAGACACCGGCACCGATCACGCCCGTGCCGAGATACACCGCGTTCGGCCTTCGCAGGTTGGCCCGCCAGATCGCCATGCTGCTGGCCACGACGGTTGCGACGATATTTAGGTTGCGGTGAGTGATCAGCATGTCCATCGAGGCGCCCTCGACGTTGACCTCCTCGCCAGCGATCAGCCCGGTAACGGCGGAGCTCACGGCACCCGCCGCCGACACGAAGATCGCCTGTTTCCCAAAGGATAGAAGTGACTCATTCTTGGTCACGATGCCGATCAGGTCGGCGCCCACGGCCAGCGGCAGAAGCGCGATCGGTACGTGAACAAGAGCGGGATGCACCTGTTCCAGACGGATAGCCATGATGTCCACTCCTGACTGGCGCTGTTCGCAGTTCGGCTCTGGTGACGGGCTTGGTGCGCCCTGTGCTGAGATGGTCAGTGTTGCCTGGTAGCTGCGCCGTAGGCCACGTCGTCGACGGCGGCGATGTCGTTGACCGCGACGAGGACGAGCCCGTCGCAGTCAAAAGGATCTTCAACGCCGCCCGGCCGATGCGGGCCCAGTCCGTTGATGGCCACGTTCGGCATCTCACACCACCTTCGCGTGGGGTTCCTTGTGGGGTTCGTCGGGGCGTAGCAGCTGACGAAGGACGTAGGGCAGGATCCCCCCGTGCCGGTAGTACTCGGCCTCGGCCGGGGTGTCGATCCGCACGGTGGCCGGGAACTCGGTTGGCGTGGCCCGGGCGCCGGTGAACTGGGGTGACCGGCCGTCGGCTTCGACCCGGACGGTGACCCGTCGGGGTAGCGGGTGCGCGTCTGCCAGCCCGGTGATGGTGTAGGTCTCCTCACCGGTCAGGCCCAGGCTTTGCGGCGACTGCCCGGGCATGAACTGCAGCGGGAGTACTCCCATGCCGATGAGGTTGGCGCGGTGGATCCGCTCGAACGAGGTCGCCAGCACGGCTCTAACCCCGAGCAGCAGGGTGCCTTTGGCGGCCCAGTCTCGCGATGACCCCGAGCCGTAGTCGGCGCCGGCGAGGACGATCAGCGGCACACGCTCGCGCGCGTACGCGGTGGCCGCGTCGAAGATGCTCTGCAGCTTGCCGTCGGGCAGGTGCCGGGTGACGCCGCCCTCGACGCCGGGCACGAGCTGGTTGCGCAGCCGGAGGTTGGCGAAGGTGCCGCGGATCATCACCTCGTGGTTGCCGCGGCGGGATCCGTAGGAGTTGAAGTCGCCCGGTGACACCCCGTGCTCGATCAGGTAGCGGCCGGCGGGGGAATCCTTCTTGATCGTGCCGGCGGGTGAGATGTGGTCGGTGGTGACCGAGTCGCCGAGGTAGGCCAGCACCCGGGCGCCGGTGATGTCGCGTACCGGTTGCGGTTGGCGTGGCATGCCGTCGAAGTACGGCGGCCGGCGCACGTAGGTTGAGGTCGGGTCCCAGGTGAACATCTGCGAGTCCGGCGTGGGCATGGTGCGCCAGTTGTCGTCTCCGGCGAACACGTCGGCGTAGCCGGCGGTGAACATTCGCGCCTCGACGCAGTCGTCGACAACCTGGTTGACCTCCGTCGTGCTCGGCCAGATGTCGCGAAGATAGACGGGCCTGCCGGCGGGGTCGTGTCCGATCGGTTCGCGGAGCAGGTCGGCGTGCATGGTGCCGGCCAGGGCGTAGGCGATGACCAGTGGTGGTGAGGTGAGGAAGTTCATCTGGCATTCGGCGTGGATGCGGCCCTCGAAGTTGCGGTTGCCCGACAGCACCGAGCACACGGTCAGGTCGTGCCCGCTGACGGCGGCGCTGACCGCCGGGATCAGTGGACCGGAGTTGCCGATGCAGGTGGTGCAGCCGTAGCCGACCAGGTCGAAGCCGAGCTGCTGCAGGTACGGGGTGAGCTTGGCCCGGTCGAGGTAGTCGGTGACCACCCGCGAGCCGGGCGCCAGCGTGGTCTTGACCCACGGTTGGGTGGACAGCCCCCGCTGCACCGCCTTCTTGGCCAGTAGCCCGGCGCCGAGCATCACCGAGGGGTTGGACGTGTTGGTGCACGAGGTGATCGCGGCGATGACCACATGCCCGTGGTCGATGCTCGCCGTGCTGCCATCCTCGAAGGTCACCGGCACCGGGTCGGTGGGCCACGCGTGGGCATCCACGCAGACGCCGGTGGAGGGTGGGTCATCACGGGGGAGTCTGGGGCTGATCGAGATCGGGTCGCTGGCCGGGAACGATCCGGCCGAGGCCTCGTCGAGCCCGCCCTGCACCGGTGAGGCATGCGGCTCACCGGCGAGCAGGCACCGGAACGTGTGTTGGGCGTCGGCCAGCGCGATCCGGTCCTGGGGACGCTTCGGCCCGGCGATCGACGGTTCCACCGTGGCGAGGTCCAGTTCGATCCGCTGGCTGTAGTCCGGCTCGTGGGCCGGGTCGTGCCATAGTCCCTGCTCCTTGGCGTACGCCTCGACGAGCCGGACCTGCCGTTCCGGGTCGGCCGGTCAGCCGCAGGTAGCTCAACGTCTCAGCATCGATGGGGAAGATCGCGCAGGTCGAGCCGTATTCCGGACTCATGTTGCCGATGGTCGCGCGGGTCGCCAGCGGCAGATTGGCCACCCCCGGGCCGTAGAAGTCGACGAACTTGCCGACCACCCTGATCCGGCGCAAGAGTTCGGCCACGGTGAGGACCAGATCCGTGGCCGTGGCGCCCTCCCGCATGTCGCCGGTGAGCTTGACCCCGACGACCTGGGGAATGAGCATGCTCATCGGTTGACCGAGCATGGCTGCCTCCGCCTCGATGCCGCCGACGCCCCAGCCCAACACGCCCAGCCCGTTGACCATCGGGGTGTGCGAATCGGTCCCGACCAGGGTGTCCGGGAAGGCCGCGGCGCCGCGAGGGCCGTCGGTGGTGAACACGACCCGCGAGAGGTACTCAAGGTTCACCTGGTGGCAGATGCCGGTGTCCGGCGGCACGACGCGGAAGTCGTCGAAGGACTGCTGCGCCCACCGCAACAGTTGGTAACGCTCCTGGTTGCGGTCGAACTCCAGCTGGGCGTTGCGGCGGAAGGCGTCGGCGCGGCCGAAGACGTCGGCGATGACCGAGTGGTCGATGACCAATTCGGATGGGATGAGCGGGTTGATGCGGCGTGGGTCGCCGCCCAGGTCGGCCATGGCGTCACGCATCGCCACCAGATCCACCACACACGGCACCCCGGTGAAGTCCTGCAGCAGCACCCGGGCCGGCGTGAACTGGATCTCGGTGCCGCCCTCCGCGTGAGGATCCCAGGCGGCGAGCGCCGCGATCTGCTCGGCGGTCACCAGCGCGCCGTCCTCGTGGCGTAGCAGGTTCTCCAGCAGCACCTTCAGGCTGTAGGGCAGCCGCCCGGCGCCCTCGACCCGGTCGAGGCGGAACACTTCGTACGCCGTCTCGCCGACAGTGAACTGGTCTCGAGCGCTGAAACTGTTCCGAGCCATGGTCTCCTCCGACTGTGCGGGGTGCTAAAAATCGGCGGTACCCGCGCGCTACGCCGCTATCGTGCCGGCCGTGCATACCTCGTCCGCCGAACCCGGGTCACGGAGAACCCGGATGCCCGACGACGAGCGGGCTGTCCACCCCGACCCGACCGCGCCTCGCCGCCCCACCGGGAGAGCCCGACGCTGCCGCCGCGCCCGGCAGCGGTTCGATGAAGAACCCGGCGTTGTCCGCGTGAACGTCGACCAGGCCGCTGGCACGCCGGCCTCGTAGAAGAACGCCTCCACCGTGGCGAACCGGCTCGCATGCGCCGCAGTCCACGCACTCGTCCGGGTGGATGTACAGCGCCCGCGCTCCTTGGTAGATGCAGTCGACCGGGCACTCCTCGACCCAGGCCCGGTCGACGATGTCGATGCGAGGTTCCGCGATCACACAGGTCATGTCGGCCCCCTCCTCGCCGTGCCTCGCGTCACAGGTATTTACACTATCAGCATCATTTCTATTATGGTGGTGACGTGGACAACGACCGGGCGGGCGAGCGAACCCAGACGCACGGGGCACTGGCCGTCGCCAGCCGGCTGCGGCTGCTGGACGCGTTACGGGCCAGCGACCGCCCGCTGGACGTGCGCGAGCTGGCCGCGGCGTGCGGGTTGCACGTCACCACGGTTCGCTTCCACCTCGACGTGCTCACCGACGCGGGCCTGGTGACAAGCCACCCCGTCCGGTGTGGGGCGCGGGGACGACCGCGACGGCTCTACACCCCGGCCAGTCGTGCCATCGCTGCCGGCGGGTACACCGGTTACGAGCTGCTGTCGGCGATCCTCGCCGCGCACTGGGCCGGGGACCCTGACGAACGCGCGCAACGGGCCGAGCAAGCCGGGTGGGCCTGGGCCGGCCAGCGCATATCCCGGCCGGCAGTCGCGGCGGCGACGCTGGTCGGGGCGGCGGTGCACGTGAATGCCGTGTTCGCCGAGCTCGGCTTCGACCCCGAACTCGCCCGCGACGGGGAAAACCTGCAGATCCGGCTGCACGCCTGCCCGTTTCGCGCGGTCGCCGCGGCACACCCGGAGGTGGTCTGCGCGATCCACCTGGGTCTACTCCGGCGGGCTGTGGCCGACGTTGAGGACCCACCCGCGGCTGTGAGCCTGCAGCCGTTCGTCCAGCCCGACCTGTGCCTCGCCGAGATTGCCCCAGCCAAGCCGTCGGCTCACGGCTGGAAGACTGCACCGCCGCCGAGCGTCGGCAGTCAGCCATGACCGCACACCGTGCCCTGCAGGTAAGCCGTCCCCTTTGCGTGGCCGGTCATGGTGCTGGCGATCTCGTTCCTGGAGACCCCATTGAAGCTCCGTGGCGGCATCACCGTGCCGCTCGGGCTCGGCGTCGGCCGGTTGATCTTCCGGGTGCTCAACGCCGCGGAACTCACCCTGGCCATCACGCTCACCCCGGCGCTGCTCCTGAGCGACGCCACCGCGACCAGCCTCGGCGGCGCCGCGACAAGGACACTGATCGCCATCTGGGCGCTGTCGCTCACCCAGGTAGCGCTGCTGCCGCCGTGCCTGGGCCGTCGCGCCCGGCGCGGGAGCCGGAGCACATCAGCTCTTGGGGGCAGCCATGCGGCTGATTGTGTACGGGGATTTCAACTGTCCTTACTCCTACCTGGCCAGCCAACGGGTTGACGCGTTGCTGCCGCTTGGGGGCGTCGAGGTCGACTGGCGGGCGGTCGAGCACGACCCCAGGCTGTCCATGACCGGCACACCGGCCAGCGCCGACCGCGAGACGTGGAATCGCGAACTGGCTGAGGTCACCGAACTTGCCTTGCCCGCAGAGCAGCCCCCGGTCGCGGTACCGCAGCTGATTAGCAACACCCGCGCCGCGGTCTCCGCATACACCGAAGCAGTCACCGACGGCGTGCAGCACAAACTACGCCGCGCCCTGTTCGAGGCCATCTGGGTAGGGCGGCGCCACCTCAGCAGTGCCTACGACGTGCGTCCCATCATCACTAGCGTCACCTACCCGCGCTACCCTATCCGGCCCTACCTCAGCTCGGATCTGCCACAGCCCGGATTCGGCGACCCCGACCCGCTGCACATGACCCGCGTACTCGGCGGCACGATCGCGCCCAACGGGATACCCCTGACCACCATCGGCTGGCGCCGCGGTCAACAATGGCGCCAGGAGTGGCTCACGCTCGCCCAGCAGGTGGTACCCACCGTCATCGACCACACAGGCGCGGCCCTGCCCGGCGTCCAAGGACTGGCGTACCTGGCCGGACTGCTCACCGAACCGGCCACCCACAGCTCACCAACCACCATCACCGTCAGACACCCCACGTCGGCGGTGACGTAGAAGCGGTGTAACTCCACATAGCAGGCGGGCAGGCGCCCTGCGGAGACCGAAGCGCTCCTAGGCTCGAGGCCGTCGGAGGATGACGTCTCAGGGACGAGATCCGGGCCCAGCCCGGAGGGCAGTCGGCCGCTGCTCCTACCCATGATGAGCCGGCCGCCGGACCTCGGGGGCGATAGCGACGGCCCGGCGGATGACCTCCAGGCCACCCGCCGCCGCTGCGTCGCCGATATCGCGGCGCTCCCGGAGCCAGTGCGGCGGCTCCGCGAGCCTGTCGCATCCAAGCCCCGGATCAGCCCGGCCCTTCAGCGGCTCCGGAAGCACCTCTGTGCTTGTGGACGTGGCCGGCCGCTGGCATCAGGAGACGGGTGCGCTCGTGCTCGCTGTCCGCGCTGACGTACCGTGCGTCTCACGGCTCCCGCCGGCGGGCTCGTCGCCCGCGGAGCGCGTGTGCTCGCCCACGACGGCGACGGCGCAGGTGGCGGTCCCCACGAGGGCGTGGCTGACCGAGCCGAGGAGCAGGCTCGCGAACACTCCGCGGCCACGCGACCCGACGACGACCAGGCCGGCGCCGGCGCCGAGCTGGGTGAGTACCTGTGACGGCTTGCCGCGTGGTGTCGACCCGGTGACCTGCAGGTCGGGGTGAAGCTCGAGGGCGCGGGCCACCGCCGCGTCGACCGCATTCCGCGCAGCGGTGCTGGCGTACTTCTCGAGCTCGGACTGCCTGCTCGTCGTCAGCACGTCGTACTCCCAGACCTCGTTCGTCGTCCATGCGCAGATCACGGACAGCGGGGCGTCGGCGTCGTGGGCCCAGCACGCCGCCACGTCCACGGCCCGGCGGGCTCCAGCCGAGTCATCGACGCCGACCACGACGGGATGACCCGGATCGGGGTGCACGGCGACGTCGCCGTGTACGACCACGACCGGGCAGTGCCCGTGCGCGGCTAACCGCTCGGCGACGGAGCCGAGGGCCATCTCGGCCAGCGGGTTGAGACCGCGAGTACCGACGATGAGCAGGTCGGCCGTCCGCGATGCGTCGACGAGAACCGCGGCAGGCAGGCCCGCGCGACCTACCGCCTCGACGTCCAGCTGCGGCCAGGTTTCGCGGATTATGTCGGCGCCCTGGGTCGCCAGGTGTCGGCCGCCCTCGATCGCCACCTCGGGCCACCAGTGCGCCATCCCGACCGGCCCTCGGATGCCCAGGCCGCCGTCGTCGACCACAGCCGTCACCTCGAGCCGCGCGTCCCGCCGGGCGGCCTCGGCCGCGGCCCACTGCAGAGCACGCCGCGCGTGGTCTGAACCGTCGTACCCGACCACAACCCGCTGTCTCGTCCCGTCCATGCCTCACCCTCCGCGCCGGCGACGTGTCCCCGACGATTCCATCCTGTTCCCGGTTTTCGGGGCCGACCAGGGCCCTCCTCTCCCACCTGACTCACTGCAGGCCGGCGCGGGAAGGGCTTTGATCACCTGCCTGCGCCGATCCGGGCGACGGCCCGGCGGGTGACCTCTGAACCGCGATGAGACGTGCCTTGTTGGCTCACGTCGCCAGGTCGGTGAGGTCCCGGTCACCGAACCTGAACCCGACGCGGACGACGCCCGGAACGGCCATGGTCACCACCTGCATCAGGCTCTGCCGCCTGCTCGGCACCGAACCAGAGATCGTCACAATTCCCTCGTGCACGCGGACTCGCCAGGACTCCTGGCCGCTCACCCACTTGAGCAGAAGCGCCCGCACCTCGTCGGCGATCTCGTCGTCCCGTCGGGTCCTGCTCTTGAGGAGGTCCGAGACGCTGACGATGCCGAGAACTCGTCTGTTTTCATCGAGGACGGGCACGCTCTTGACGCGGTGCTTGAGGACGAGGTCGGCGAACTCCGCCTCGTCCGCGGTGAGGGGGAGTGTGACGACGTCGCGCGTCATGACGTCGGCGACGGCGCTCGCCGCCCTGGGCCTGTCGGAATGTACGGATCGGACCTGTAAATCGGGGTCCTGCTCGACCCTTTCCCGGATCAGGTCGGATCGGCTGACGATGCCCATCAGCGCGCCGTTGCGGTCGACGACGGGAGCGGCCGTGATGTCACGGTGCAGCAGGAGGCGACCCACGTCCGCGATCGACATGGTCGTCCGTACCGTGACCGCCGGGGCGGTCATGAATTCGTGCACATGCATGGTGGCCTCCTCAAGGGTGCGCGGTCACCGCCGCGCTTCGAGCGGGCGTTTCTCCGCGGCCCGTGCCCCGCGTGTGAGGCGGACGCGGCAGCGTGTGGGCCGACGAGCGCGACGGGACATGGTGCGCTTCGCGCGACGGCGTGGCTGACCGAGCCCAGCAGCATGGCCTGGACGGCGCCGCGGCCGCGGCTCCCGACGACGAGCAGACCCGCCGACGCGGACCGCGCCGCGAGAACCGCCGCCGGCCGCCCCTCGACCTCGGTCCCGCGCACGTCGAGGCACGGGTGTGCCCTCTGCGCCCGGGCGACGGCTGCGTCCACCGCGTCCCGGGCACCGGCCGTCGTCCACAGCTCGGGGTCGGGATCGTCTGCTATCTGATACGGGTCGTGGCCCGCCGTCGGCGACGGCATCCAGGCGCCGACGATCCTCAGTGCGGCGCTGGCTGTCACAGCGATGCCGGCGGCCGCGTCGACGGCGGACAGGGCGGCGAGCGAGCCATCGACGCCGACGACGACGGGGTGTTCGGGCCCGGGGCGCGCCGTCGTCCCGCGCCGTACGACCACCACAGGGCAGTGCGCCAGCGTCGCGACCGGCTCCGCGACCGAGCCGAGTGCCACTGCCGCCAGAGCGCTGCGCGCCCCTATGCCCACGACGAGCAGGTCGGCGGTTCTCGACTGCTCGACGAGGATGTGGACCGGCATCCCCACCTCGCCGATCGACCGCACCTCGAGGAGCGGCCGTCCCGGTACGCTGGCCCGGCCCAGCTCCGCACCCTCACGAGCGATCAGGGCTACCCGCTCGCGGGCGTCCCGCAGCCACCAGTGCGCCACGGTGGCTGGTCCTCGCAGCCCCAGGCCGGCGTAGTCCACCGCGGAGACGACGGTCAGCGCGTGATTGCGCTGCGCGGCATCCTCCGCCGCCCATACCACGGCGCGGCGGGCCGACTCCGACGCGTCGTACCCGACCACTACGGAAGCCGCCCGAGCGCTCATGGTGAACCTCCCGTCGTGAGCGAACAGAGGGCGGCCAGGGGATGCTGACGTCGAGGCCCGTCGGTCAGCGTCTGATCGATGCACAGTGCGATCTCGTTGCCGGCGGTCATCTCGCCAGACACCAAAGGAGCCGCGGAGAGCGTCTGCGCGACGTTCTGTCCCATCCCGCGCCTCCTGTTCGACCGTGACCTCGGACGGGTCGCGGCGATGTCAAGCATGACGGCGACCGGCTGCCATGATCATCCTCGGATCGCTGCGGTGCAGGCCGTGGGTGATCCGGCCCTGCTCGGGCCGGCCCTTCTCTTGTCGGGGCACAGGGGACCTGTCACCTCGCCGAGGCGTGGATGTCCGGAAGGGGAAGGGGAATCATGCCTCGTTTAGGCCAGCGACGTTCGTGTAGCCAGCTTGCCCAGGATCGCCGACGCGCGTCCATGGGGTGTGACGACCATCTGTGTCGAGGCCGCCCCCGCGACGGCCACATGGTGTGCAGGGTGAGTACCCGGGCAGATGGGTACGGGCCCGGATACCCCCTGGCCGGCCTGGACGCCATTGTGGTTGGCATGCGTCATTCGCGATGCACCATCCGCCATCTGTGATCCGGCGGGCTGATGTCGTTACCGCCGTCGCCTTCCGGTGTCGGATCGGCGAGGGTGGGCGGACCGTCACGACGGCGCGCGGACCGCGCCGCGGTAGCTGGGCGGCTGTGGGAGGTCCTTCATCGCTGCGGCGGCTTGACGGCCCTCCAGCTGGACTACCTGCAGCCGGCAATGCCACCCGCGGTCGTCGTTACCGCCCCCACGGATGAGAGGCCAACCATGACCATGGACGGCGCAGCCGACACCACCCGCCTTGAACAGGGTCACGATCGGCACCTCATGCGTGAGGCCCGTCAACGGCTGCAGCACGAACGCGAGGCGTGCATCGGTCAGCGTGTCGCCCTCGAGGGGGGCACCCGTCACGTCCCCGATGAGTTGACTCTCACGCGGCTGGCTGCGATCCGGGTCACATTGGAGGAGATCGACGCCGCGTTGGTTCGGCTGGACGACGGCACGTACGGGGTCTGCCAGCAATGCCGGACTGCCATCCGGGCGGAGCGGCTGGAGATCCTGCCCCACGCTCGGTTCTGCGTCCGCTGCCAGCCCGCCACGCGTGAACCATGACCAGCCGGCCCGTTCTCGTGGGTATTGACGGATCGACCACCGACTGGTGGGCGCTCCGGGTCGCGGCGCTGGAGGCGGCCGCCCGAGGAAGCCGACTGGTGTTGGTGTGTCTGGCCGACCAGGCCGGGAGGCGGTACGGCCGTGCCCAAGCCGCCCGGCGCATCGTTGCGGGCACCGCCCCCGGCGTCCCCATCGACGAGGTCCAGGGTCTTGCCGTGGCCCGGGTCCTGGTCGAGCTCAGCACCGAGGGGGCGATCGTCGTGGTCGGTCGTCCGGACAGCCTGGAGTTGCACGACCTGGTCGCGGCGTCGGTGGCCTACCAGGTGGCGACCTACGCCGCGTGTCCGGTCTTGGTTGTGCCGGACCCGGTGGAACCGGTCGAGGCCAGGCGCCCGGGGCAAGTTCTGACCTCGGGCCTCGGCGTGGTGCTCGGCGTGGACGCCGGCCAGAGCGCCGAGGCCGCCGTGGGTTACGCCTTCGACCAAGCCGCACGGCGCAGGCTTCCCCTGACGGCGGTTCGGGCCTGGACCTTCATCGATGATGACCCTGCCGCCCGCACGATCACCCGCGACCAGTTCCACGCGGCCGAGGACCGGTTCCTCAACGACGCACTCGCCGGATGGTGCGAGAAGTACCCGGACGTCACGTTAAGTCGCCAGAACCATGGCTGGCACGCGGCAGGCATCCTGGTCGAGGCCAGTCGCATCGCCGATCTTGTTGTCGTCGGCGCCCGCGGCGCCGGCGGTTTCGAGAACCTACACCTCGGGTCGGTCAGCGACGCTGTGATGCGGCACGCCGCGTGCACTGTGGCGATCGTCCGTTAATTAACACGTACCCGCAACAAGTACCCGCAACACGTGTCCGCGGACGCAGGGAGACTGCACCCGCAGGGCGCTACTCCAATCCCGCAAGCCCCGCAAGATGAGATCACCGGGCGAGAGGAGTGGGCGTATCCATCTGGGTACGCCCTGCCCCCCGCTTGGCCATTTTCACCCAGAGCCCCTTACTCGGACAGTCCCATCGGCATCAGGAGAAGCGAAAGCAGTGACTGCCATGTCATTCGGCGCCAAAGCCGGGACCCTCGATAGGATCCCAGCCGGAAGGAAAGAGCCGGCAGGGGCCGGAGCAACATGAGCGCCAGAATTCTCTTGGGTCGCCGATATCGGGTCGAGCCGTCCGCACCAGGTGCCGAGACATCCTATAGATCCCGGTGACGGTCACCGGCTCCGGGGCCGATCAAGTGCAAACGCTACGCGGGCTGGAGCTCCTCGCGGACGCCGGTGTTGTCCCTGAACCGTGCCGACATCCTCGCGGATGGCACTTGCGCTCGGACACCGGAAACACTTCCAATCCCTGGTGTGGTCAGAACGCCATGCGCGCCTCGTTCAGGAAGACCTGACCGTGACCGCTTGAACTGCGGTCCTCGACGCATCCATCCCATGCCCTCCCGACACGACGCGGCCGATGGAGGGCGGCAAGTCGGCCGGACAGCCGGGTCTGGCGGAGAGGAACGTCGTCGGATGTTCAGCGCGACTCTTGATCGGGCGGTCGATGCGGTGACGGCGACCGGCCGCGCCGAATCACACAGTGGCATTGCTCACGATCGCAGCGACCGGCGGCTGCCTCGGCGGCGCATCCCCGGCGCACGACCGGGGAAGCGGGCTCACTCGCGACTACTCGGAGGCTGCTCGTCACGCGCCTGGACGGTCCCATCCTCCCTGCTCAGAAGTGCGTCCGCTTCCTACGACCACCCAAGATCAACGGTTGGTCCGGGCTCGGTCCGCAGCGAGCGGAGGGGCCTGGCGACCTATAGAGCCGTCGTGGTGAGATGGGGACGGGACCTTGGGTCCGGTCAGCAGGAGCCGTTCCAATCGGGGAGTCTCACATGACCACTACCGCGGAGCGCAGCGCTAATGTTCCGGTAGTGCGGGCGAAGACCGGACCGCGCTGGATCGCATACCTCACGACGACCGACCATAAGATGATCGGTTACATGTACCTGGTGGCGTCGTTCGGGTTCTTCCTGCTGGCCGGGGTCATGGCTCTGCTCATGCGGGCCGAGCTGTTCTCTCCCGGGATGCAGGTTCTGGCCACGAAGGAGGAGTACAACCAGCTCTTCACGATGCACGGCACGCTGATGCTGCTGTTCTTCGCGACGCCGACGTTCGCCGGGCTTGCGAACGCCGTCATGCCGCTGCAGATCGGCGCACCCGACGTGGCGTTCCCGCGGCTGAACATGCTGTCGTTCTGGTTCTTCCTCTTCGGCGGCATCATCGTGACGTCGGGGTTCCTGCTGCCGAGCGGTCCCGCTGACTTCGGGTGGACCGGATACACCCCGCTGTCGACAGATCTGGGATCACCGGGCCTTGGCGGGAACCTCTGGGCGGCCGGCCTCGCGTTGTCCGGTTTCGGCACGATCCTGGGTGCTGTCAACTTCATCACGACGATCATCTGCATGCGCGCCCCGGGCATGACGATGTGGCGGATGCCGATCTTCACGTGGAACATCCTGATCACCTCGGTGCTGGTCATCATGGCCTTCCCCGTGCTCGCGGCCGCACTGCTGGCGCTGCTCGCCGACCGGGAACTGGGCGCCCAGATCTTCGGGGCCCAGGAGTACGGCGCCATCCTGTGGCAGCACCTGTTCTGGTTCTTCGGCCATCCCGAGGTGTACATCCTCGCGTTGCCGTTCTTCGGCGTGGTCACCGAGGTCATCCCCGTCTTCTCCGGCAAGCCGCTGTTCGGCTACCGCGGGATGGTGTTCGCGACGATCACCATCGCCGGTCTCTCGATGTCGGTCTGGGCGCACCACATGTACGCCACCGGCCAGGTCGCGCTGCCGTTCTTCGCGCTGATGTCCATGCTCATCGCGGTCCCGACCGGGATCAAGTTCTTCAACTGGATCGGCACGATGTGGCGGGGACAGCTCGTCCTCAACGTCGCCATGCTGTTCGCAATCGGGTTCCTCGTCACGTTCCTGTTCGGCGGCCTCACCGGCGTCCTCCTGGCCAGCCCGCCGCTGAACTTCCACGTCACCGACAGCTACTTCGTCGTCGCACACTTCCACTACGTGCTGTTCGGCACGGTCTCCTTCTCGCTCTTCTCCGGGTTCTACTTCTGGTGGCCCAAGTGGACAGGGATGATGCTCGACGAGCGCCTCGGGAAGGTCCACTTCTGGATGTTCTTCATCGGGTTCCACACCACCTTCCTCATCCAGCACTGGCTCGGCGTCGAGGGCATGCCCCGCCGCTACGCCGACTACCTGCCCGAGGACGGCTTCACCACCTACAACCGGATCTCCACGGTCGGCGCGTTCCTCCTGGGCGCCGCGATGATCCCGTTCCTCCTCAACATCTACGTGACATGGCGGCGGGGGCAGCACGTCACGGTCGACGACCCCTGGGGCACCGGACGCTCCCTCGAGTGGGCGACCAGCTGCCCGCCGCCGCGGCACAACTTCACCTCACTGCCCCGCATCCGCTCCGAATCCCCCGCCTTCGACCTGCACCACCCCGAGCTCGCCCGAATCCACCAGGTCTCGCCCCAGGACGACAACTCCCTGCGGGCCGTCTTCGGCGATCCCGAGCGAGGCGGCGACCACGACACTCACGAGTCCCCATCGACCCGCAACAAACGCAGCTGACCGGCCGGACCTCACGGGCCGGCCCGGCTCAGGTCACGAGCCACGTGCATCAGGGCTCACTTCCTGATCGAGGCGGGCTGCGGGATTCGCACCGGCCCAGCACGACGCGGCCGATCTGTCCCAAGCGTGGGTGCTTAGCACGTCGACATGTGCCCCATCGGGCGCATGCGCCGAGCGTGCCCGACACGACCGGCGACGGTCGTAACGTGCATCGAGGTGGTGCGATGGATACCCCGTTGGTGCTCGTTGACGGCTCTACGTTCTTCGCCTCGGACAGCGTCGGCGACACCAGCAGCGACGAGGACGGCCTGTTCTTCGGCGACATGCGGCACGTGTCGGTGTGGCGGATGACGGTCGAGGGCACACCAGTGCGGTTGCTGACCTGTGACACCCGCAGTGCTACTCGGCGCGTATCCACGCCACGCTGCCGAGCGCCCGGGTGGGGGTGAACCCCACGGTGTCGGTGCGACGGGACCGCCTCGTCGCCGCCGGGGTACACGAGGACATCATCGTGGAGAACTACGGCGACGAGGACTGCGAGCTGCTCGTGGAGCTGGCCTACGGCGCCGACTTCGCCGACCTGTTCGAGGTCAAAGACCAGGCTGTCCAGCCGCGCAGCGTGCAGATCGACACCGATGGCGACCGGGTCGTGTACCGGTATCGGAGCGAGGGGTTCACGAGGGCGACCACGCTGCGGTTCAGCGAACCCGCCGAGGTCGGCGAGTCCCGGGCGCGGTGGCACGTGCGGGTGGCCGCGCGCGGGCACTGGTCGACATGCGTCGACGTGTCATGCACCGACAAAGACGGTGAGCACGGCCCGCGGGTCGGGCACCGCGGCTTCGGCCAGCTGAAGCCCGACATGCCGATGACCCTAGAGCAGTGGCTGGCCGACGCGCCGACGGTGCACACCGGCTTCGACCCGGCCAATCACGCCTACCGGCAGGCGCTACTGGACCTGGCGGCGCTGCGGTTTCGTCCGCTCAGCGGTCTGGCATGGTCGCTTCCCGCCGCCGGCGCGCCGTGGTTCATGGCCCTCTTCGGCCGGGACAGCCTCATCACCGCCTACCAGGCGCTGCCGTTCCAACCCCGGCTGGCCCGCACCACGCTCCAGGCGCTCGCCGCGGTGCAGGCCACCGGCTTCGACGACTTCCCGACGCCCAGCCGGGGAAGATCCTGCACGAGCTGCGCCGGGGAGAGCTGACCGTGTCCGGCCAGCGGCCGCACAGCCCGTACTACGGCTCCCACGACGCGACGCTGCTGTTTCTGATCCTGCTCGACGAGTACGAGCGGTGGACCGGCGGCGACGCCGACCTGGTACGGCAACTGGAGCCGGCGGCCCTCGGCGCGATCGCCTGGATGGAGGGGCCCGCCGACATCGACGGCGACGGCTACCTGGAGTACCGCACCCACTCGCCACAGGGTCTGATCAACCAGTGTTGGAAGGACTCGCCGAACTCGATGCTGTTCGCCGACGGCCGGATCGCGGCGCCCCCGATCGCCACCTGTGAGATCCAGGGATACGCCTACGACGCCCGGCGGCGCACCGCCCGGCTGGCCCGCGCCGTGTGGCACGACCACCACCTCGCGAGCCGGCTGGAACGCGACGCCGCGCGGCTGCGGGAACGGTTCAACGTGGACTACTGGAACCCGTCGCGCAGCCACTTCGTGCTGGCCCTGGACGCCGCCAAGCGGCCCGTTGACACCGCCACCTCGAACGTCGGGCACCTCTTGTGGAGCGGCATTGTCGATAAGGCCCACGCCGAGCAGACCGCGGCGCTACTGGCCACGCCGCAGCTGTCCACCGGGTGGGGGATTCGCGCGATGTCGAGCGCCGACCGCGGGTACAACCCGATCGAGTACCACAACAGGCACCGTCTGGCCGCACGACACCGCGATCGTCGCCGAGGGGCTTCGCCGCTACGGCTACCGGCAGCAAGCCGCGGCGCTGGCGGTCAACCTGCTTGAGGCGGCCGCCGCATTCGACTACCGGCTACCCGAAGTGTTCGCCGGGTTCACGCGCGAGCCGGGCTGCAGGCCCGTGGCATACCCGACGCCATCGCGCCCCCAGGCGTGGGCCGCCGGTGCGGTGCTGCTCGCCCTGCGTACCCTGCTCGGCCTGGACGTGAACGACGGGCACCTGACGATCAGTGGGCAGCCCGTCGCGCCGATCGGGTCAACCCGCCTGTCCGGCATTCCGGTCCACGGGCGGCGGGAGACAGCCAACATCTGATACCGAGGGCGGGGCGCACCGAGAGGAAAGACCAGCCGATGACCGAACACCCGACCCGACTGCTGGGCGGTCTCACACCCGCTTCCCGGCGACCGAGACCTACGGCCGCCCAGGGACGAGCAGCTGACTGCCACCCATCTGCTCGTTCCTCCTCGGGGGTGGTCGCGAGGCGGGCGGCGCTGAGCCGGCGACGCGCGCCCTGGCGGTGACCGGTGCTGGTGGGCGTCGGCCTGCTCGGCACGCTCGCCCTCGTCATGGTCGCTACTGGCACTACAGACCTTGGGGTCATTCTCGGTAACCCGGAGTGGTGCATTCGCCCGTCACAGACGACCTCGATCTGGGCCTGCTCGGGCATCATCGCGGAGCGGGCCCCGGTGTCTGGCCCAGGAGCTGTTCCATCTCGGTGAGCTGTTCGGTGAATGCGTCGCGTGGCGTGCGGATGCCGCACGAGCGCAGGAGCCGGGTGAAGTCGGCGGCGGCCTTGCCGATCCGCTGCGCCAGGCCGCCGGATGACGGCGCGGCACCGAAGTCGTCGGTGGCGGCGTAGACACCGGTGGGGGAGACCACCGCGTGCAGGTAGGAGAACATCGGGCGCAGCGCGTGCTCGAGCACCAGGGAGTGTCGTTCGGTGCCGCCGGTGGCCGCGATCAGCACCGGCATGTCCGTCAACGACTCCTCGGGCAGTACGTCGAAGAAGGACTTGAACAGGCCGCTGAATGAGGCGTTGAACGCCGGGGTCACCACGATCAGTGCATCCGCGTGCGCAACGGTCTCGAAGGCGGCTTTGAGATCGGTGGTCGGGAGGCCGGTCAGCATGGCGTCCATGATCGGTCGCCCGAGCGTGCGCAGCTCGATCACGGAGCTGCTGACCACCTCGCCGGCGCGGGCCAGCTCCTGTTGAACCGCGTGGCCGAGGAGGTCGGCCAGCAGCCGCGTCGACGACGGCTCCCGCAACCCGCCGCTGACGGTGGTCAGTCGTGTCATCGCTCCTCCTGCTCCGCCGGGGACGGCTTCGCGGTCTCTCCGGCGGTCGCCCTGAGGGACTCGTGGGTTGGGGCGCCGGGTATGTCGTCCGGCCGCCCGATGGCGAACTCCTTACGTAGCACCGGAACGACCTCCTCCCCGAGCAGGTCCAGCTGCTCGAGCACCGTCTTCAACGGCAGCCCGGCGTGATCGATCAGGAACAGCTGACGCTGGTAGTCCCCGACGTAGTCCCGGAACCTCAAGGTCTTCTCGATCACCTGCTGCGGCGATCCGACCGTCAGCGGAGTCTGAGCGGTGAACTCCTCCAGCGACGGGCCGTGCCCGTATACCGGGGCGTTGTCGAAGTAGGGCCGGAACTCCTGCACGGCGTCCTGGCTGTTCGGCCGCATGAACACCTGCCCACCCAGGCCCACGATCGCCTGATCCGCGCGACCGTGCCCGTGGTGCTCGAAACGCTGCCGGTACAGCCGCACCATCCGCTGGGTGTGCCAGCTGGGCCAGAAGATGTGGTTGGCGAAGAACCCGTCACCGTAGAACGCCGCGAGCTCGGCCACCTCAGGGGTGCGGATCGCAGCGTGCCAGACGAACGGCGGAACCCCGTCCAACGGCTGCGGCGCGAGGGTGAAACCCTGCAGCGGTGTCCGGAACTTCCCGCTCCAGTCCACCACCGGCTCCCGCCACAATCGCCGCAGCAGCCCGTAGTTCTCCACGGTCAGCGGCACCGCATCGCGGATGTCCTTCCCGAACCACGGATACACCGGACCGGTGTTGCCGCGCCCCAGCATCAGGTCGACTCGGCCACCGGACAGGTGCTGCAGGACGCTGAAGTCCTCGGCGATCTTCACTGGGTCGTTGGTGGTGATCAAGGTGGTTGACGTGGAAAGGATCAGTCGCTGAGTCTGCGCGGCGATGTACCCGAGCAGAGTGGTCGGTGAGGACGGCACGAACGGAGGGTTGTGGTGCTCGCCGGTGGCGAACACGTCGAGCCCGACCTCCTCCGCCTTCTTGGCGATCGTCGCGGTGCCGCGGATCCGCTCGGCCTCGGCGGGAGTCCTGCCGCTTGTAGGGTCAGGAGTGACGTCGCCCACCGTGAAGACGCCGAACTGCATGCCGCTCATGGTCACGTCCCAGCCGATCGAGGACACCTCGAAGGTCATAGGAGCAGGGTGTCACTCCGTGTGGTTCGGAGCGATGTCGCTCGAGCTCTACGATGCTGATCTTGACGACTAGGGTTCTCCGCAGGAGCCCACTCGGGTGGCGGAGGCGGCCGTCGGGACGAGGGCCTGACCGCGATCCGCCAGACCGTCAAGGTCTACCCACGGCTCGCCGGAGCCAACCCGGCCGCCCATCAACCAGACCTCGAGGCGATGGGCATGGAGTCGCGGCAGACGCAGAGCTCGAGGGACGACGGCATCGACGCCATCGCCGTCAACGAGGATCCGATCCTCGGCGGCCCGGCCATCATCCAGGCCAAGCGGTACAGCAACGTGGTCGGGTACGAGTCGGTCACCGCCCTGGCCGGCGTCATAGACCACAAGCGCGCCGCGAAGGGGATCCTCGTCACGACGTCCTGGGTCGGGAAGGCCAGTCGCGACTTCGCCCATGCCAACGGCCGGATGCAGATCATCGAGGGACGCGAGCTCAAGCGCCTTCTCGCCGACCTGACCATGGACGTCCTGATCAGCCTCCCCGGTCGTGCCCACCGGCTGGGAACGCGCCGAGATCCCATTACCGGGGGGCGCGGATCCAGTCCGAGAGTCGGGCCGCGGGCTGACCGAGAACGGCGGGTCGAAGTCGAAGTGGACGGGCCGGCGTGCGCCGGCGAGGGCGTTCTGCGCCAGGTCGAGGACGGCGGACCGGGCCGCGCTCTGCCGCATGAGGTCCACTCGTCTCGGCTACATCTCCTCGCCGCACCTGACCACCCGTCAGCGCCGAGCGACGCAGCCCTCCAGCCGACGATCCTGTAGGGGGATCGGTGACGGATTGCGTCGAATCGCCTACTCTTGGTAGGCATGGCCCGCGATGCCATCGTTCCGCTACAGGTGGACGAACTCCGTCCTTTCGCCTCTGCCATCCTGCTTCGCACCCCGAGCCGACGGCCGTCGAGGACGCTCTTGCAGTCCTGGGGCGTCGGCTGCGCGCGCTCAGAACCCCGCGTGGCGGGCGGCAGGTCCGGCTCGTCCGCAGCGGGATCTTCGGCGTGCCGACGGCACCAACCGGGCTCCAGTTCGATGCGTTCGTCACGGAGCTCCGGCGCACTGCTGGCTGGGCCACCGACGGAGCGCCAGGCACTCCCTGGAGTCCCGCTTGGGCTCCCGAGCCAGCGCCCGCTGGCCCCAACTGGCCAGCATCGCCGTCCGACACCGGGCCAACTACAGCTACGTCGACGGCGTCCTGCCCGACGGCACCACCCTCAAGCTGTGCCGGCTGCGCTACGTCGGCTCCGCCGCCTACAACTGGCGCTTCGCGATCTACCGCGCCAGCCACGCCGACTACGCCGACTCCATCTTCCCCACCGGCTCACCCGTCGGAGCGTGCGAGGTCGCCCTCGACACCGCCGCCGGCCTCTACCTCGGCGACCCCACCGCCTGGACCGACCTCCGACTCCCGACGAATTAGCGAAACGGACCACTAAGCTTCGCCGTCCGCGCCGGAGTGCTCAGAGTCCGTATCTCGCGGAGGCACCCGGGAGTGTCACCGTCGGCGCTGGTGCCGGCGCGGCCTGCGTCCGTGGTCCCGCGGCTGGCGAACATCGCGCTCGACCGCACCCATCGTGACGACGGTTCCGAGGCGGTGGCACGCTGAGCGGCCAGCGCACGGCGCGCTCGCTCATCAGCAATGGGGGCAGGCGTATACGGACGTCAGAGAAGGTCATTACCCGCCTCGCATGACGACAGATGCGCATCTCGGAATAGGGCGCTGGTCGTCAGGGACCTCATCAGGACGAATTGTGTTGCCCTTTGATCAACGTGCGCGGCCCATAGGGCCTCCGGCGGCACCCCGTCCGCCAGGGCCAATCGGCAGAAGTCAGCTTGAGGCGACGGGAGACCGGCAGGTCGGCGCCGGGGTCGCGATGGTGAACGGCAGAAGCGACGGGCGAACCAGATCCCGAACGACGATGCAAGGCGAGCCGCTCCGCGCGCCTCTGATCTGGCTGGCTCCGACCGTCTAGCGTGACTACGCAAGACTGTCTTAGGCCGAGGAGGGATCGTCGCCGTGATCGCCACAATGCTGCTCTTCGGTGCGACGGGGGACCTGGCCGGGCGCTTCCTGTTGCCGGGTCTGGCGCGACTCCATGCCTCGGGCCACATCCCTGAGGACTTTCGCGTCGTCGGAGCCGCTCGGCAGGGCTGGGACGACGCGGCGTTCCAGCGTCATTCGGCAGGGCAGCTCGAGGAGCATGCCTCCGATCTCAGTGATGTTCTACGTCGGAACTTCATCCGTTGCCTGCGTTACCGGCCCGTCGACTTCGCTGATCTTGACAGCGTCGCCGACGCCGTGGCCGCGGCGCTGTCGTCCGAGACTGGATTCGGTGCGGATCGCGGCAACGGGACGACGTCTGCCGCCGCGGATTCGCCGGGATCGTCGGAACCGCTGGTCGCTTACTTGGCCCTCCCCGCTGCAGTCTTTCCCTCCGCCGTTGAGGCGCTGGGCGGGGTCGGGCTGCCGACCGGTAGCCGCATCGTGCTCGAGAAGCCCTTCGGGGAGGACCTGGACAGCGCGATCAGGCTGAACGAGCTGCTGGCACGGGTGGTCGGGGTCGCCGGCGAGGGCGCCATCTTCCGAGTCGACCACGTCCTGGGCATGGCGACGGTCCAGAACCTGC
Source organism: uncultured Actinomycetota bacterium (assembly GCA_963792195.1). Lineage (GTDB taxonomy): Bacteria > Actinomycetota > Actinomycetes > Actinomycetales > Kineosporiaceae > DATKNA01. The sequence goes on from CAWBVK010000002.1 coordinate 36,946, forward strand.
TCGCGGTGCGGCTGGCCAACCGGGTCTTGGAGCCGGTCTGGAACAGCGCTCACATCGAGGAGGTCGAGCTGCTGTGGGAGGAGACGCTGGGCCTCGAAGGTCGAGCCAACTTCTACGACCGGACGGGCGCGTTGAAGGATGTGATCCAGAACCACCTGCTGCAGGTCATGTGCCTCGTGGCGATGGAGCCGCCGGTCAGCCTCGGCGAGCGTGACCTGCGGGATCGCAAGCTGGACGTCTTGCGCTCGGTGCGACCCCTCACCGGGTCCGGCGTGATGCGCACGCGCCGAGCCCGGTACACCGCCGGCAGGTTGAGCAACACCGGCGGGGCCGACGGCAGTGTCGTCCCCGGATACGCGGAGGAGGAGGGGATCGACCCGCAGCGCGGCACGGAGACCTTCGCCGAGGTCACGCTCGAGGTGGAGAACTGGCGGTGGTCCGGCACGCGTTTCGTCCTGCGCACGGGGAAGGCCATGGCTGCTCGTCGCAAGCAGGCGGTGTTGCGGTTCCGGGCGGTGCCGGATCTGCCCTTCGGGAACGGCGCAGGGCAGCCGGCCGCGAACGAGCTGCGGATCGGCCTGGACGGACCGTACGACCTGACCCTCGCGCTGACGGGGACCGCGTCCGGTCCTCGGACCCATCTCGAGCCGCTCCCGTTCAATGCACAGCTCGCCGCGCCGGAGCTGCCGCCGTACAGCCGGGTTCTCATGGACGTGTTGGCGGGGGACAGCACCTTGTCTATCCGGGGCGACGAGGCTGAACAGGCATGGCGGATTCTCACTCCCGTGATGGAGGCATGGGCGCAGGACCGGGTGCCGCTGCTGGAGTACCCGGCCGGCTCGGCCGGTCCGGCCGGGCCGCCCAACGACTGATGGCCGCCCTGGTAACCGCGCCCGCGCAAGGCCGCGGATCGATTCCGACGAGGCTTGAATCCGGTTTGTTACTGACGTGCGGCGTCTTCGCTCATGCCGTTCCCTGGGCAAGTACGCCGTCCGGTCGGGGCGTCCCAGTCAGGGGTGGACTCACGTGTGGGCCGTACGCTTGCCGCCACTCCGAGCCCGCGCATGGGTGCGGGCCTCGCTCAGGGACAGCCGCCCCGTCCGTCGGTTTGGAGGCGCCAGGGAGGTCAAACCGTGTGGAAGGACATGTTCGTCCTGCAGTCCCACTGCTGGAGAAGGTCCTACGGACCGCTCTGGTGTACTCGCTGATCCTCGTGCTCGTGCGTCTGGGGGGTAAGCGCGGGTTGGCCACCATGAACACCCTCGACTTCATCGTGGTCTTCCTACTGGCCAGCGTGGTCCAGAATGCGCTCATCGGTGACGACAACACCGTCACGGGGGGAGCCATCGGTGCAATCGTCTTGATCACGCTCAACCGCGCTGTCCGCTGGTTCATACGCGCCAGTCCGCGCGCGGCGCGAGTCCTGGAAGGCCGCCCGACGACCGTGATCGAGCATGGCCGCGTCGTGCAGTCGGCCTTGCGCAGGCTCGGGCTGCGGACCAGCGAGCTCGACCACGCGATCCGGAGTCAGCACGGGGACGACCTCGACGAGATCGATCACGGGGAGCTGACGCCGAGCGGGCAGTTCGTCCTGACGCTGAAGTCCGAGGAGCAGTCGTCAACCAAGGCGGACATCGCCCGCCTGACCGCCCGGTTGCACCACATCGAGGAATTGCTGACCACCCGGCACTGACCCTGACGCACCACCGACCAAGGGGCGCTGGCGTCGAGTCATGACGTGCTTCTGGCCCAGACCGCCAGCCATCCCATGTGCGCGGGTGCCAGACCGGGGCAAGTCGACGGCCCGCATCCTCTGGTTGTGTGCTTTGCCCTGTGGCACGATGCGGAGTTCCGGTGAGGGGAGGCCAGGTATGGCGCGCTCCGGAACCAGGCAGGGGGGACCGCTCGACCTGGTGCGATGTCCCGCGGGTCAAGTCGGGATATGTCACTGCAGCAGTTCTGGGCCCCGCAGCTCGGCGGCCGCTGATGACGCTCGTGACGTCCGCGACGGCCACAAGTGGCATGGCGCGGTGGTGAGCGCGGCATGAAGGCGGGCATCGCAGGCGCGGCCACCGCTGGGACCGGGTCGAATGGACAGGAGCGGCTTGGTGCTTTGTCCTACCTGGGCTATGCGGGCGGGGACTTCGCGAACAACCTGACCTTCTCGCTGACGTCGCTGTTCCTGCTCATCTACTACACCGACGTCGCCGGCATCGCCGCCGAGGCGGCGGGTACGGTGCTGGTGGTGGCCCGCATCTGGGGCGCCTTCACCGATGTCTTCGTCGGCCGGGTGGTCGATCGTACCCATACCCGGTGGGGCAAGTTCCGCCCGTACTTCCTTTTCGGCGGGGCGCCGCTGATGCTCATCACGGTCGCGTTGTTCACGATCCCTAGCGGGTTGTCGGAGGGCGGCGCGCTTGTCTACGCCTACGTCACCTATATGATCTTCTACCTGGTCTACAGCTTCCTCAACATCCCGTTCGGGTCGCTCGCGGGGGTGATGAGCCAACTCCCGGACGAGCGGGCCAAGCTGTCCGGTGCCCGCACCGTCGGCGCCGCACTCGCGATCATCCTGCTGGCCTTCGTGGTGTCCCCGCAGCTCACGCGGGCAGGAAACCTGCAGCGCTCGCTGACCGTGACGACGATCGTGTTCGCCGTTCTCGGCGTCGGGCTCTACCTGACCTTGTTCGCCACCTCGCGGGAGAAGGTCGAGCGCGACACCGGCGTGGTCAGTCTGAGGCAGACGTTCAGCACCATCCGGGACAACCGGCCGCTGGTCCTGCTCTGTGTGAGCGCCCTGTTCGTGCTGACCGGCCTGTTCACGCTGCAGACGCTGCAGGTGTACTACGCCCGGGACGTCCTGGGGAACGCCGACTACGTCATCGTGTTGACCGTCGTGAGCATCGGCGGGATGTTCCTCACCGCGCCGCTGCTGCCCAGGATCGTGCGGGTGTTCGGCAAGAAGCGGGCGTACGTGGGGTGCGGCGTCATCACTGTCGTCGGCAGCATCGGTATCGCGCTGAGCCCGCCGTCGATCCCCGTCCTGGCGTTCATCTCGTTCGCCGTCTACGGCGTCGGCCTGGCTGTGGTCCAGGCGCTGATGTGGACCCTGGAGACCGACACCGTGGAGTACGGCGAGTGGAAGAGCGGTGCTCGTACCGAGGGCAGCAACTACGCCCTGCTGTCCTTCGCCCGCAAGGTCGGGCAGGGGATCGGCGGGGGGATCGCGGCCTGGGGGATCGGATTCGGCGGGTATGCCGCGGGTGCAGCGACGCAGTCGACCACGGCATTGGACACGATCCGGTGGGTCGCCGGCGGCGCTCCAGCTGTTTTCGTCGGGATCGGTGCGGCGATCATGCTGGCCTACCCGCTCACCGAGCGGCGGTTCCAGGAGATGGTGAGCGAGGTCGCCCGACGGCGCGCTCGCCGCGCCGGCGCCGTCGGTGAGGGGTCGGAGGTATGACCGGCGGCGCCGTCGCGGCCGGCGGGAATCAGCGATCGGTCGGGTACGCCTATCCGTGGGACTACGAGGGGGATCCTGCCGCTGCGGAGCGCGCGGCCCGGCTGGGGCTGGACGCGGTGGCGCTTGCGGCGAGCTACCACGCCACGCGGGCCGGCACCCCGCTGCACCCGGATCACCGCATGGTCGAGGCGCAGTGGGCGGCCTGCTACGTGCCCGTGCTCGAGAGCCTCTGGCGGGGGCAGCGGCTTGTCCCGTTCGAGCCGACCTGGACGACGGCCGCGGACTCCTTCAGCCCTGCCGAACAGCAGCTGACGACCCAGGGTCTGCCCGTCGAGGCGTGGATCGTCCTGACGCACAACCTCGCGCTCGGCCGGCGGCACCCGGACCTCGTCGTCCGCAACGCCTTCGGCGACGCGTACCCCTACGGGCTCTGCCCCGCGGCGGACGACGTCCGGGAGTACTGCGCCACGCTGGTCGAGGCGATCCTGAACGCGACGTCCGTGGCCGGGATCGTGCTCGAGTCCTGTGGACCGATGGGTTTCGACCACGCCGGCGAGCACGAGAAGACCGAGTTCGCCGGCTGGGACGAGGCGCGCCGGGCCCTGCTCTCCCTGTGCTTCTGCCGGGCCTGCACGGGCCGCTACGCCGCGGCCGGGATCGACGTCGACCGGCTGACGATGGTGGTCCGCGAGGGGGTCGATGCTGGGGCCGGAACCCTGGAGGAGACGCTCGGCTCGCTGGCGCCCGTGGTGGCCGAGATCCGCACGGGCATCGCAACCGAGCTGCGGGCCCTCCTGGTCGGCCGGGCCAGGGCGGTCGCCCCGGGCACGCGGCTCACGCTTCACGGCTCGGCGGACCCGTGGGCCACTGGGTCGTTCGCCACGGTGCGGCCGGCCCTGGGCCACGGGGTCGATGCGGTGGTCGCATCCTGCTGGGATGTGGGAGCGGGAGCCGGGAGCATCCGCGGCCTGCGTGAGCTGGTGCCGGCGGAAGTCGAGGTGGGGGGATACCTGCGTCTGGACCGGGATTGGAGCGAGAGCGAGACGACGGGAGCCCGCCTTCGGGAGTACCTGGACGCGGGGATGCGCGAGCTGCACCTCTACCACCTCGGCCTGCTCGGCAGGGAGGGCCTGCAGTCCCTGCATAGGGTGGTCGACCGGACACGCCACCTTGCCGAGTCGGCAGGCTAGTCGGGCTCCAGCCCGGTAAACCTCAGCACGTCAGCCGCGACCATCACCAGCGCGGCCTGTGCCACGTTGTCCGGCTGATCTCCATTCGAGGTGTCGACCCTGTCCAGGATCGCCAGGACGTGGTCGGCGGCGCCTTGCCGGACGTTCTGGTCTCCGGGCCCGGCGGCCAGGGCGGCGACCACCTGTGCCAGCTCACGCACCTCCGCGGCCAACAACTCCCGGTCGGCCTCGGCGGTCGTCGCGGTGCGGGCCAGCATCAGGACGCTGCCGCCGAGCAGGTCCAACACTCCCGCGTTCTCACTCTCGCGGACCACCCGGCGCTTCTGGCCTCGCCACCACGGCGAGTGCGCCACCACCCGGCGGCTCGCCTGCCGGGTGCGGGTCAGCTCGCCGAGCCGGTCCCGCAGACCACGTAGGGCGTTCACCGCTTGCTCGGCCGGGGCCTCGTCCTCGGCCTCGACCGCTTCCGCCGTCAAGGTCAACGCGGCTGCTACCTCTTGTAGTGCTGCTTGTTCGGCGCGGTGCAGCAGAGCCACAGGCCGAGGGGTGAACAGCAGCTGGCTGAAGACCAGTGCCACCCCTGCTCCGATCAGCGCGTCACCGAGCCGCTGCGGTCCACGCTGTCCGGAAGCCGTGGTCACAGTCAGGATCGCCGCCGCGGCCGCCTGGGCCACCACGATGCGAGCGGCGTCCAAGGCCTGGGCAGTGGCCATCGCGGCGAACAGGCTAAGCGCCAGAGCGGCGTATCCGCTGCCCAGGACGTAGAGCGCGATCTCCCCGAAGATGATGCCTGTCAGCACGCCCAGAAGCAGCCGCAAGGCGTTCAACCCCCGCTCACCCAGCTGCGTGTTCAGGGCCACCACCGCGGCGATCGGCGCGAAGAACGGCTCGTGGTGGTGCACCAGGTGCGTAGCCAGCAGCCAGGCCACAGTCGCGGCAATGGTCTGTTGCAGCACCGGCCACAAGTCAGCGACTGTCAGACGCCGCAGCGACGGCTTGGCCATCACTCACACAGCTGCTTGGCCCGCTGCCCACCGCCCACCGGCATAGCCTGGCATTCCTCATGGCCCAGGCATCACCCCTGCTGCGGCCGCGCGAGCGCGAATCGTTCACCCGTCGCTACGCTGACGGCATGGGTGGCATCCACGTCGGGGACTGCTTTCCCGGCTTCCTCTCGCCCGAGCGCAGGAGGGACGTGAGCTACCACGACGTCTCGGCCACGAAGCGCCTGTGGGCGGGGCGCGAGGTCATGGACTTTGCGGCTGTCGTCGCGGCCGTCCCGGCAGACTACTACGGCGACCTCATGATCGAGGTGGACGAGCGGAGCATGGGGTCGAAGATGGAGTCGCACTGCATCTCCTTCGAGTGGGCGCTGCGCGCCCTGGCGGGGGTGGGCTCATGACGACCATCGACGTCCCGCAGCGGACGGCCGCCCGCATCGGCGGGGCGGACCGGGTCCTTGCCGAGGAGGAGGTCGGCCGGTTCGTGGAGGAGCAACTGGCGGGCATCGACGCCGACGGGCGCGCCGTCTGCGTGCTGGTGCCGGACGGGACGCGCTCGTTCCCGCTCCCGCTGCTCGTCCGCGCCGTCCACCGGGCTCTGCACGGGCGGGTGTCGCGGCTCACCGTGCTGGTCGCGCTGGGGACGCACGCGCCGATGGACGCCGACGCGCTCGCTGCCCACCTCGGCTACGCCGGACGGACATTGACGGATGTCTATCCGGGGACGGAGGTCCGTAACCACGAGTGGTGGAAGCCGGAGACCTTCGCCCATCTCGGCACCATTCCCGCCGCCCGGATCGAGGAGCTGTCCGAGGGCCGGATGAGCCTCGAGGTGGAGGTGCTGCTGAACCGGGCCGTCGTCGACCACGACATCGCGCTCGTGGTCGGGCCGGTCCTGCCGCACGAGGTCGTCGGCATGTCCGGCGGCAACAAGTACTTCTTCCCGGGTGTCGCGGGCCAGCGGATCATCGACGTCTCGCACTGGCTCGGCGCGCTCATCACGTCCGCCAAGATCATCGGGACGACCGGTCTCACGCCGGTGCGGGCGCTCATCGACGAGGGTGCGTCCCTGATCCCGGCGGCGAAGTACGCGTTGTGCGGAGTGACCGCCGAAGCGGGCCACTCCGGGGACGGGGACTACGACTACGGCGCGGCGGGCGACGGGGGCCACCGCACGGACGTCGAGCAGAGCGTCGGGCTGCACTCGCTCTCCTTCGGCGACTGCGTCTCCTCCTGGACCAGCGCGGCGGAGATCAGTGCCGCGACGCACGTGACCTACCTCGACCGGCCGGTGCGCCGCGTGCTGTCACTGGTGCCGGAGATGTACGACGAGATCTGGACCGGCGCGAAGGGGTTCTACAAGGTGGAGCCCGTCGTGGCGGACGGCGGGGAGGTGATCCTCTACGCACCGCACATCCGCGAGATCGCGAGCAGCCATCCGCAGATCCACGAGGTCGGGTACCACTGCCGGGACTACTTCGTGAAGCAGTGGGACCGGTTCTCCTCGCGTGCACTGGGGCGTGCTGGCGCACTCGACCCACCTGCGGGGCGCCGGTACCTACGACCCGGCGACGGGGGAGGAGCGGTTGCGGGTGAGGGTGACGCTGGCGACGGGCATCCCCGAGGAGGTCTGCCGTGCCGTGAACCTCGGATACCGCGACCCGGCCACCATCGACGTCGAGGACTTCGCCGTGGATCCGGAGACCCTCGTCGTGCCGCGCGCCGGCGAGGTGCTCTTCCGCCTCCGCTGACCGGTCGACTGGCGGACGACGAGCCGCACCGGCAGGACCAGGGGCCACCCGCTCGTCCGCGCCTGAGGCCTGACGATGTGGCGAGCCGGCCGGTCTGGGATGACACCCTTCCTGCGCCGGTGGGACGCGTAGTGGCCGGACGGGCTTCCGCAGCGTCGAGCGGGAGCGCGGGAGCTGTGGACAGGCGTTGCCTGCAGTTGCCGACCGCTTCGATGATGGCGGCACACAACATGGGAGGGTCGTCGAGATGACCACGCTGACGAACCAAGCACGCAGCTCGAGCGAGGCCGACGTCCTCGCGATCACCACGATCCGCACCCTGGCGATGGACGCGGTTCAGGCGGCGAACTCGGGCCACCCGGGTACCCCCATGGGGTTGGCGCCGGTGGCGTACACGCTGTGGCAGCGGTACCTGCGGTTCGACCCGCAGGACCCGATCTGGCCCAACCGGGACCGCTTCGTCCTGTCGGCCGGCCACGCGTCGACGCTCCTGTACGCGCTGCTGCACCTGGCTCGCGTCCGCGCGGTGAACCCGGCATACGAGGCGCTGGGCGACGCCGCCGTGCCCCTGGACGACCTCAGACGCTTCCGGCAGCTGGACTCGAAGTGCCCCGGACACCCGGAGTACCGGTGGACGTCCGGCGTGGAGTGCACCACCGGACCGCTCGGCACCGGAGCCGCCACTTCGGTCGGGATGGCGATCGCCGCACGCTGGCAGGCGGCGTACTTCAACCGTCCCGGCTTCGAGCTGTTCGATTACGACACGTACGCCGTGTGCGGGGACGGCGACCTGATGGAGGGAGTCTCCGCCGAGGCCGCCTCGCTGGCCGGCCACCTCCACCTGGCGAACCTGTGCTGGATCTATGACAACAACCGCATCACGATCGAGGGGCGGACGTCGCTCGCCTTCACCGAGGACGTGGCGACGCGCTTCATCGGCTACGGCTGGAACGTCACCCGCGTCGGCGACGCGAACGACACCGAGATGCTCGCGCGCGCCTTCGACACCTTCCGGCGGGAGCAGGCGCGGCCCACGCTCATCATCGTCGACAGCCACATCGGGTACGGCTCCTCGAAGCAGGGGACCTCCGAGGCGCACGGCGAGCCGCTGGGCGAGGACGAGGTACGAGCCACGAAGCGTTTCTACGGCTGGCCCGAGGACGAGCTCTTCCGTGTGCCCGAGGAGGTGTACGGCATCTTCGACACCGGGATCGGCAAGCGCGGACGCGCCGCCCGGGACGAGTGGATGGCGCTGTTCGAGCGCTACCGCGCCGAGCACTCCGAGCGCGCCGACGAGCTCTACCGGATGCAGCACCGGCAGCTGCCCGAGGACTGGGACGCCGACATCCCCGACTTCCCCCCGGACGCCAAGGGCAAGGCCACCAGGGACACCTCGGGGACCGTGCTCAACGCGGTCGCGAAGCGCGTTCCCTGGCTTCTCGGCGGGTCCGCGGACCTCTCGCCGTCCACGAAGACGCGCCTGGTGTTTGAGGGCGCGGGCGATTTCGAGGCGGGGTACGGCGCCCCGAGCGAGCCGGCCCGGAACCTGCACTTCGGTGTGCGTGAGTTCGCCTCGGCCGCGGTCGCGAACGGGCTGGCCCTGTCCAAGATCCGGCCGTTCTGGTCGACGTTCCTCATCTTCTCCGACTTCGCCCGGGGGGCCATCCGGCTCTCGGCGCTGATGGAGATCCCCGTCATCCACCTGTTCACGCACGACTCGATCGGGGTCGGTGAGGACGGGCCGACGCACCAGCCGGTCGAGCAGGTCCCCTCCCTGCGGCTCATCCCCGGGCTGCGGGTGTTCCGCCCCGCCGACGCCAACGAGGTGGTCGAGACCTGGCGCACGATCATGCCGTTCCGGCACGAGCCGGTGGCGATCGTCCTGACCCGGCAGGCCCTGCCCACGCTGGACCGCTCGGTTTACGCGCCGGCTTCCGGGCTGGCGCGCGGCGCGTACGTGCTCGCGGACGCGGAGGGAGGCGAGCCGCAGGTGCTGCTGCTCGCGACCGGCAGCGAAGTCCATCTCGCCCTGGCCGCGCACGAACAGCTCCGCTCGGAGGGGATCCGCAGCCGCGTGGTCAGCATGCCCTGCTGGGAGCTCTTCGAGGAGCAGCCGCAGGAGTATCGGGACGAGGTGCTCCCCCCGGCCCTGACCGCGCGGGTCGCCATCGAGCAGGCCGCCGCGCTCGGCTGGGAGAAGTACGTCGGATTGACCGGCGCCGTCGTCGGCATGCACACGTTCGGGGCGTCGGCCCCACTCAAGTCGCTGCTGACCAAGTTCGGCTTCACGCCGGAGGCCGTCGCGTCGCTGGCGCGCCGACAGGTCGAGGCGGGCGGCTGACCGGTACTGCAACGGTTGCTCGGTTCGACCTCCACTCGTCAGCATTCAGCTCCCCCGCGGGCAGTGTGTGACAAGCGGAGGCTTTCGGGCGACCGGGCCTGGCCGCCGGGCTGGTCGTCGAGCCTGCTGGCCCATCCGTGCAGGTCACTCTTGGAGGTGCTGTCCTGCACAACCTCCCGGCCGGCGAGGCGGATCATCGTTCTGGGGTCGGCTCCCGAGCTGGACGGTCGTCGCCGCTTCCCACGCTGGGATCGCCGATCTTCACATCCAGGTCTCCCTGCTCAGCCCAGATGGAGGAGGGCAGCACGAGATGGCAGCGGTCGTTCCACCGGACGATCACGGGTTGTTCCCGCTCGTATCCGAGGATGCTGATCGTGGCCGGCGCAAGCGCCAACAACCTTCCATCAGCCGGATCGAGACGGAGCCAGCGGGCGGTGAGCACCCGCAGGAAGTGGCCGTGGCTGAACAGGACGGTCTCTCCTCCCGCCACCCGCGCCTGCTCGATCAGCCGATCGGCCCGCGCGCCGACGTCGGACGCGCGCTCTCCGCCGGGTGCCCCGTCGCGCCACACTGTCAGTCCGGCACCTGGCGGCGGATCTCGGCGGTGCGTCGTCCCTCGTAGTCGCCGTAGTCCCACTCCCGCAGGTCGTCGCTGACGCGGGCCTCGTCCCCCAGTCCGGCGAGGCGACAGGTCTCACGCGCCCTGGAGAGCGGGCTGGTGACCACGCTGGTGAAGCGGCGCCCGCGCAGCCGGTCACCGAGAACTGTGGCTTGGGAGCGGCCGAGCTCGGTGAGCGGAATGTCGCTGCGGCCGGTGTGCCGCCCATCCCTGGCCCATTCGGTCTCACCGTGTCGGACCAGTACCAGTCGCGCTCCGCCCTCGTGTGGCTCGCTGCGTGGTGTCGCCGCTTCGGTCATGCCTCGGTCGCCTGTGACCCGGACGTGGTGGCCATGCGCGCGATCCGTCGTTCGGCGGTCTCGCGGACGATCTGCCGGAACCGGGCCTCGGTCAGCGGGTAGAACGCCATGATCGCGAGTGAGATGACGACGAAGGCGGCCGGCACCACGCCGGCGGCGAGCTTGACCGCATGGATCGCGCTGTCGGTCTGCACCACGTGCTTGCCGGAGACGTATCCCCCGAAGCCAAGCGTGTAGGCGGCAGCGGCGCCGCCGACGGCTTGGCCCATCTTGCGGGTGAAGGAGAACATGGCGTAGGTCGTGCCCTCGGTGCGCACACCGGTCCTCCACTCGCCGTACTCGACGGTGTCGGCCTCGAGCGCCCACATGAGGGTGTTGACGCCGCCGAGGCCCACGCCGGCGAGGAAGAACAGGGCGATCGCGACGGCGGGGACGGAGGCCGGGGCTAAGGTGAGGCCGACCAACGCGATGAAGCCGACGGCGCCGCAGGCAATGAAGGCGTTCTTCTTGCCGATGGTCCGCGTCAGCAGCGGGACGAACGGGGCGATGAGGAAGGTGCCGACCGTCTGCGCGAGCGTGAGGACGATGAACAGGTTGGCGTTGCCGAGGACGTCGCGGGCGTAGAACGCCCCGACGGTGCTCAGACTGATCAGGCCGGTGAGGAACATCAGGCTGGACAGACACAGCAGCAGCAGCGGGCGGTTGTGCCCGAGGGTGCCGAAGCTCTGCCGCATGCTGACGACGGCGACGTCGCGCTGGACCTGCTCCCTGGCGGTGAAAAAGGTGAACAGGTAGAGCAGGAAGCCGGCGACGACGAAGGCCGACGTGGTGACGGTCAGGGAGTGCTGCAGGTCGCTGGAGCCCTTGATCTGCGGAGCCACGACGAAAGCCAGCATGAGGATCGTCAGGTTGGAGCCGATGACGCGGAAGGTGGCGAGCTTGGCGCGTTCGGTGGGGAGCTGGGTCATGGCGGAGGCCAGCGAGCCGTAGGGGATGTTGACCAGGCTGTAGAGCAGGCCGAGTAGCGCGTAGGTGATGTAGGCGTACACCAGCTTCCCGCCGGAACCGAGGCCACCGGGCACCGAGAAGGTGGCGACGCTGATCAGCAGCAGCGGCAGCGAGCCGAAGAGGATGAAGGGGCGGAACTTGCCCCACCGCGTGGAAGGCGCCCGGTCGACCATGCGCCCGGCGAACAGGTCGGCGAAGGCGTCGAAGAACCGGACGAGCAGGAACATGGTCCCGACCGCCGCCGGCGGCGATACCGACGACGTCGGTGTAGTAGAGCAGCAGGAACAGCGAGGTCATCGAGAACGCGAGGTTGTTCGCCGCGTCACCGGAGGCGTAGCCCAGATACTGCGCGAGCCCGAGCGGCCGGGCCCGGGTGGGTGCCGGCGTCGCTGTCGTGGTGGTCATCTGAGGTCCTTCCGCTGGGCCGGCCTGCCGCGGGTCGAGACGTGGCGCGGTGCTCCTTGGGTCGTGTCGCCGGATCTAGTGAGCCAGCGCCGTCGGTCGCTTGGCTACCGATCGTCATGAGTTGTCTGTGGAGGGGCTGGGGGCGGTGTGGCGGTGTCGAGTTCAGAGGTCCTTGCGCCAGCGGCGGCGCAGGGCCCACGCGGCGGCCTTCGGTTGGCGATCGCGGGTGAACGCACCCTTCTTGTTGCCGCCGACGCGCAAGAACCCGGAGGAGGTGGCGAAGTCGGCGAAGTTCCACATCTGCTCGCCGACGACGGCGTCGACGCGGTCGTACACGCGGTGGTTCATGTTCAGGTACTCGATCTGGTACTCCTCGGTCCACGGCGTCGGTGCCACCGCGTGCAGGCCCGGATAGGTATCCGCGCCGTACTCGGTGATGATGATCGGCTTGCCCTCGCTGGCCCAGCCCTCGAGCTCCTCGGTCCAGGCCATCTCGGCGGCGTCGAGGTCGCCCGCGTTCACGTACCAGCCGTAGTAGCGGTTGAGCATGAGCACGTCGCCGAACTGGGAGACCCGGCACGTGCCGTGCGGGGCGAGCATGACGTTGACGAACCCGACGGGACGGGTGGGGTCGGCTTTGCGGGCGACATCGAACAGGGGCCGGAAGTAGTCCTCGGCGGCCTCGGTCTCGGACTCGGGTTCGTTGGCGATCGACCACAGCACGACGCTGGGATGGTTCTTGTCGCGGGCGATGAGCTCGCGGATCGCCTGGGCATGCACCTCCTGGGTCACGTTATTGATGGTGTCGGGCGAGAAGGTGGTGTAGCCCTGGGTGCCGAAGACGCCGCCGGCCAGTCCCATGTTGAGCCCGACGGCGGCGGTCTCGTCGATGATCACGATGCCGTGGCGGTCGGCGTACTCCAGGACGTCCTCGGAATACGGGTAGTGCGAGGTGCGGAAGGAGTTCGCGCCGATCCAGTCGAGCAGCTCGAAGTCGTGCACGAGGTACGCGTCGTTGTGCCCCTTGCCGATCACGTTCAGATCCTCGTGCTTGCCGAAGCCGGTGAAGTGGAACGGTTCGCCGTTGATGAGGAACCTGATGCCGTCGACGTCGACCGTGCGGACGCCCACGCTCTGCGGATAGCTGTCCACGACGTCGCCGGCGTCGTCGACCAGCTGCAGCTCGAGCTCGTAGAGGTAGCCGTCGCCGGGGCTCCAGCGGTGCACGTCCGGGATGGTGAGCGTGCCGCTCGCGCCGCGGCGGGTGGCGACCTCGCCCCCGTCGGAGCCGCGCAGGACGACGGCGACCTGCAGCCCGTCGGGGTTGACCGCCTGCACCTGGTAATCGATCGTGCCGCTCGCACCGTCCAGGCCCGTGACTACGGTGACGTCGTCGAGGTAGCTGTGCGGCGTGCTGTACAGCCAGACGGTGCGATGTAGGCCGGCGTAGTTGAAGAAGTCGTGGAAGTAGCGCTGCCGCTTGCCTGCCGGCGTGTCTTCGATCACCCCAGGCGGGATGCTCTGGAAGCTGAGGGTGTTGTTGACAACCACGGTGATCCGTGCTTGCTGACCGGCGGTGAGGTGCTGGGTGACGTCTGCCTCAAACGGTGTGTAGCCGCCCTCGTGGGACATGACTTCCACGTCGCCCACCCACACCGTGGCCCGGTGGGTGGCGGACTCGAAGTTCAGCACGATGCGTGAGCCCGCCCAGCCGGGCGGCACCCAGACGGACGTCTGGTACCAGACGTCGCCGAAGTAGTCGCGGACGTCGGCGTCGGGGACGATGTCGTTAAAACTCGCAGGCACCGCCATCTCCCGACTGTCCGGAAGAGGCCCGGTGAACCATCGGGCGGTGCGGCCCTCACCGGCGGGGTCAAGGGCGAACTGCCACAGCCCGTTGAGCGACCTGCGCTCTCGAGTGGCCGTGTCACGGGGTCGCAGCATGTGCATCCTCCTCCGCCCTGAGCCCAGCCAATGACCTGACTTCGGCAGGACGCCGCGGGCTAACAGTGACCCACTCCACATTCCACCCGGGCCTGCGTCCGTGACAACCGGCCAGAGGTTGTCGCGGACCCGACGGTGGAGGGCGACACCTACGATCTGCGACCGGGCCCGCGAGTGCGGGGCAGCTGCCGGCCCACGGCTCCAGCCTGACCCAACAGGCAGCCGAGGTGAGCCGCCAGCGCGCCGTGCTGATCGCGGTGTGCATGCCGAGTGCGTGCGCGCACCCGCCGGTCCTACGGTGACCCCTGCACGGCACTCAAGGCAGCTGATTGCCAGGGCATCGCGGCGGTTGCAGGCTGGTTGCCATGACACCGGCGTCGCTCGAGCTTCACCCGGACCGGCTCCTTCCGCCCGAGCCGGGAGTGCGCGCGATCGGCCGCCGGCTGTACGAGGCGGTCCGGGCCTTGCCCATCGTGTCCCCGCACGGGCATGTCGACCCGCGCCTGCTCCTGGATGACGACCCGTTTCCGGACCCTGCGACGCTGCTGGTCACGCCGGACCACTACGTGACGCGGCTGCTGCATGCCAGCGGCGTCTCGTTGGACGCCCTCGGTGTGGGGCAGGGTCGGCTTGACGAGGCGACCGCCCGCGAGGTGTGGCGGCACCTGTGCATGCACTGGGACGTGTACCGGGGCACCCCTGTGCGGTACTGGCTGGAGTCGGAGCTGGCGGACATCTTCGAGGTGTCGGTGGCGCCCTCGGCGCAGACCGCCGACACCATCTACGACCAGATCGCGGACCGTCTCGCCGACGAGGCCTACCGGCCCCGCGCGCTGTACGAGCGGTTCGGCATCGCGGTGATGGCCACCACCGACGACCCGTGTGATGACCTGGCGGCGCACGCGGCGCTGGCCGAGGACGGCGGCTGGAATGGCAGGGTGGTCCCGACGTTCCGGCCCGACGGGTACCTCGAGCCTGCGCAGGCGGGATGGGTCGAGCGCGTGCGGCATCTCGGCGAGACAGCGGGCGTCGACGCCGGCACCTACGCCGGCTACGTGCGCGCCCTGGAGGAGCGCCGCCACTACTTCGTGGACCACGGTGCGACCTCCGCCGATCACAGTCATGTCGACGTCCGCACCGACCCCCTGGACCCTGGGGACGCGTCCCGAATCTTCACGGCCGCACTCGCCGGGCTGGCCAGCCCCGCCGAGACGGTGGCGTTCCGCCGGCACATGCTCGGCGAGATGGCGCGCATGTCCTGCGACGACGGCCTGGTGATGACCATTCACCCGGGCGTGTGCCGCGGCCACCACGGCCCCACCACGGACCGGTTCGGCGCCGACACCGGCAACGACATCCCGGTGCGCGTCGAATTCACCGAGGCGCTGCGCCCACTGCTGCAGCGCTACGGCACCCATCCCAGCCTGCACCTGGTGCTCTTCACTCTCGACGAAACGGTGTTCTCCCGCGAGCTCGCGCCGTTGGCCGGGTTCTACCCGTCGGTGTACGTCGGCGCGCCCTGGTGGTTCCTGGACGCCCCCGACGCGATCCGCCGATTCCGAGCCGCGGTCACCGAGACGGTCGGCTTCACCCGGACGTCGGGGTTCATCGACGACACCCGCGCGTTCTGCTCGATCCCGGCCCGCCATGACATGTCCCGCCGCATCGACGCCGGCTTCCTCGCCGGCCTGGTGGCCGAACACCGCCTCGACGAGGATGAGGCGCACGAGACCCTCGTCGACCTTGTCGCGACCCGCCCTAGGGAGGTGTTCAAGCTTTGACCGACCTCCTCTCGCGCGCCGCCGGCCACGGCCGCCCCACGCCGCCGGTGCGGCTGGTCCATCTCGGCTTGGGCAACTTCTTCCGTGCTCACCAGGCCTGGTACTCCGAGCAGGCCCCGGACGCCGGCGAGTGGGGCATCGCGGCCTTCGAGGGACGCGGCTCTCGGCTCGCCCAGACGCTGGCAGCGCAGGACGGCCTCTACACGCTGGTCACCCGCGCCGCAGGCGGTGATCGATTCGATGTCATCGGCAGCGTCTCCCGCGCCCACGGCGCCGACGACCACGACGCCTGGCTCGGCTACCTCGCCTCGCCCCAGGTGCGCGCGGTGACCGTCACCATCACCGAGGCCGGCTACCTCCGCGGCGCCGACGGCGGGCTGGACCGCACCCGCGACGACGTGCAGGCCGACATCGCGACGCTGCGCCGGAACCCCACCGCGGCCGTGCTCACCGCGCCGGCGCGGCTGGTCGCCGGGCTCGCCGCCCGTCGCCGGGCCGACGCCGGGCCGCTGGCCCTGATCCCGTGCGACAACCTGCCCGACAACGGGACGGTAGCCGCCCGGGTAGTCGCAGACCTGGCGAGACATGGTCGACCCCGGCCTGGCCGACTGGTGCAGCGGGTCGCTGTCGACCGTGACCACCATGGTCGACCGGATCACCCCGCGGACTGCCCCTGAGGACGTCGTCGCGGTGTCCGAGAGCACTGGTGTACGAGACGAGGCGCCGGTGGTCACCGAACCTTTCCGGGAATGGGTACTCAGCGGCGCCTTCCCCGCCGGGCGCCCCCGCTGGGAGGATGCGGGCGCCACCTTCACCGATGACATCGTCCCCTTCGAGCACCGCAAGCTGTGGCTGCTCAACGGCGGCCACTCGCTGCTGGCCTACGCGGGCGCTATCCGAGGCCATGGCACGGTCGCCGATTCGGTCGCCGACGAGGTGGTCCGCAGCTGGCTCGTGCAGTGGTGGACCGAAGCGTCCCGACATCTGAGCCAGCCCGAAGATGAGCTCGCGGCGTACCGAACCGCCCTGCTCGAACGATTCGACAACCCGCGCATCCGCTACCTGCTCGCCCAGATCGCCACCGACGGCTCGCAGAAGCTGCCGGTGCGGATCCTGCCGACTCTGCGTCAGGAGCGCGCGGCTGGGCGGACCCCTGCCGGGGCCACTCTGGTCCTCGGCGCCTGGGTGGCGCATCTGCGCGGTGCCGGGACGCCGGTCGTCGACGTCCGCGCGGACGAGGTCGTCCCGCTCGCGACCGGTCCGCTGCCGGACGCCGTCCGCCGGGTGCTGGCCTATCTCGATCCGACGTTGGTCGCCGACGCCGACGTCGGCCCTGCAGTGCTCGAAGCCGCCGAACAGCTCGGCCGGCAGCGCCGCACATGACTCCGGCAAGCCGGCCGGCCGGCCCGATCATCCTCGCGCTCGACGTGGGAACCACCGGGGTGAAAGCGGTCGCGTTTGACCTGGCCTCCCCATGGCGGTACGTCGCGATCCGCGAATACCCCCTGCTCGAACCGCAGCCGGGATGGCAGGTCCAGGACCCCGAGTTGATGATGAGCGCGACCGCCGCCGCCGCGGCCGAGTGCACCGCAGTCACTGGCGGAGCCGACGTCGTTGCCGTGGCGCTGAGCTGCGCGATGCACGGTCTGCTCGGCCTGGACGCCGCCATGCGGCCACTCACCCCGCTGATCACTTGGGCCGATGGCCGAGCCGCGCCGCAGGCGCGGTTCCTTCGGACCTCCGGTCAAGCCGGCGAGTTGCACCGGGCAACCGGAACGCCGGTCCATCCGATGACTCCGCTCACCAAGCTCATGTGGTTCTCTCGGAACGAACCCCGAACATGGGCCCGCGCCCGCTGGTGGGTCGGCCTCAAGGACTTTCTCCTTTACCGGATGACGGGCTCGCTCGTCACCGAGCTGTCCTCCGCGTCCGGGACGGGCCTGTTGGACATGGCCGCCCGCACCTGGAGCCCGGCTGCGGTGGCGCTAGCCGGCGTCTCCGTAGACCAGTTGCCGGCCATCGTGGCCACCACGGCAACCTTGCCCCTTTCACCCGACGCCGCGGGGCGACTCGCATTGCCGGCCGGCACACCCGTCGTCTCCGGCGCAGGAGACGGACCTCTCGGCAACCTGGGCACCGGCGCCATCACGACCGGGGTGGCGGGTCTGTCACTGGGGACCAGCGGCGCCATCCGCATGGTTGTGCCGAAGCCGCGGGTCGACGACGAGGGAGCCCTGTTCTGCTACGCGCTCACCGAGTCGGTGTGGGTCGTCGGGGGAGCAGTCAGCAACGGCGGAGTCGTCATCCGCTGGGCTGGCGACTCCCTGGCACCCGATCTGTCGGCCCCGGCGCGCGGCCTGGCGGACGAGATCCTGCTGAGCCTCGCCGGCACGGTCCCAGCCGGCAGCGACGGGCTGGTCATGTTGCCCTACCTGCTGGCCGAGCGGGCGCCCTTGTGGGATCCAGACCTGCCCGGCGCCTATCTCGGGCTCCGCCGCGGGCACACCCGCGCCCACCTGATCCGGGCCGCCATCGAAGGCGTATGCCGACAACTGGCAGTCATCACGGACAGGCTCGACCGCATCGCCGGGGTCTCGTCAGTGCGCGTCACCGGCGGAGCCTTCCGGTCGCCGTTGTGGCGTGACGTCATGGCCGCCTCACTCAATCGGCCGCTGCATCTGGTCGCCGCTGCCGAAGGCTCCGCGCTCGGCGCCGCTGCCCTCGGGCTCCTGGCGGTCGGCCGGGCCACGCAGCTGACCGACGCGGTGGACCAGTTGACGTGGACCGGCCGAGCGTCAGAGGTGAGGATCGACCCGGACGAGGTCATGGCCGCCACCTACGCCGAGGTCCGTCGATCGATTCCCCGCCTCGTCACGGGACTGAACGCCGTTGCGTCGCTGTTCGCCGAACCCGCTATCTCGACGCACCCCGAACGTCCGTAACCGATGGAGGAGGATCGATGTCCGACACCCTTCCCGGCGCTGCCGGTTCACAGAGGTTGGTCGTGACCCTGTTCGAGTCGTACGGGTCGGGGGCGGGCTACATCGGTCCGCGCGTAGCTCAAGCGCTCGGTGTGCCGTTCCACGAGCAGGCGTTCTCGTCGCAGCAGATCGAGAACGCCGCCGAACGTCGCGAGGACGAAGGAGGGGTGCTCTCCCGGTTCTTCGGAGCCGTGGGCGGCTCGTACGCAGGCCTGGAAGGGCCGTCGGTCGCGATGGCCCAGCGGGACGACTACGAGCTCGTCCTCGAGAACACGCGGATCGTCCAGGAGGAGGCCAACCAGGGCGGAGTCATCACGGGCCGAAACGGCGCAATGATCCTGGCGAATTGGCCCGGGGCACTGCACGTCATGCTCGACGGTCCGCTGGCGCAGCGCATCGAACGGGCGGCGAGGGAGGCCGGGATCGACATCCAGCGGGCGGCGAAACGGCAGAAGCGAGAGGATGAGGTCCGCGCCGACATGTCGCTGCAGTTCTATCACTGGGACCCCCGGGAGACGGATCGCTACGATCTGGTCGTCAATACCGGCACCATGGACTTGGACACGTGCGTCGAGATCATCGTCGCCGCGGCCAGGATCAAGGCCAAGTCGCCGAGTCCGGCCTCCCCCCGGTGAGGTGGAGCTGCCTGACGGGTCAGGTGAGCCAGGCGAGGGCGGCCGCCACCAGGGCCTGGGTGCCCGTGTCCAGCGTCGGCTGGAGAACGGGGGCGAAGGTGGGGGAGTGGTTGACGGGAATGTCCTGGGAGATCCGCCTGGCGTCGGCCGCCCGACGGTAGGTGTCCGGGTCGATTCCGCCGATGCCCCAATAGGTGTACGGCACGGACAGCGCATGGGGGATGTCGCTGAAATCCTCACTCGCGGTCTGCAGCGGCAGGTCCTGGGCCCGGTCGCCGAAGGAGGCGTCGAACGCCTCTCGGACACGCATGGTCGTCGCGGGGTCGTTTTGAGTCGGTGGGAACCGGTCGAACAGCTCGAAGTCGGGGTCCCGGGCGACCCCGACGCCTGACACTCCCCGAGAACGATCCGTTTGACGGCGTCCAGGATCGTGCCTCGGGTCTGGTCGTCGTAGCTGCGGACGTTCAGCTGCAGTACGGCGTGGTCATCGATGACGTTGCTCTTGGTGCCGGCGTTGATGTTGCCGACGGTCAGGACGGCCGGGTCGGTCGGTGCGATCTCCCGGGCGATCACGGTCTGCAGGCGTACCACGATCATCGCGGCGAGCACCACGGGGTCGATCGAGGCCTGCGGCATCGAACCATGCGCCCCCCGGCCGTAGACGGTGATCCGCATGCTGTCGGCGGCGGACAGGGTCGAGCCGGGCCGGGTACCGACCATCCCGGACGGCATCGGCAGGACGTGTTGAGCGAACGCCACGTCCACTTGCCCGACCATCGTCGCGAGCCCGTCGTCGACCATCTTGCGGGCACCGTCGCCGAGTTCTTCGGCGGGCTGGAACAGCGCGACGACGCTTCCCTGCCAGAAGCGGCGGCCGTTCGCCAGCAGCGCGGAAGCCCCGAGCAGGCAGGTGACATGGACGTCGTGACCGCAGGCGTGCATCACCGGCACGTCGTTGCCGTCCAGATCCCGCGCGGTTACCGTGCTCGCGTACGGCAGTCCGGTCCGCTCCTCGATCGGCAGGGCGTCCATCTCGGCGCGCAACAACACCGTCGGTCCGTTCCCGTTGCGCAGCACTCCCACCACGCCGGTACCGCCGATGCCCTCGTGCACGTGATACCCGAAGGTGCCCAGCCGGTTGGCGAACTCGGCGGCCGTGTGGTGCTCCTGATGGGACAACTCAGGATGTTGATGCAGGTGGCGGTAGAAGTCCTCCTGCCAGGGGCGGGTCGTTTCCAGACCCGTGAGGACGTTGGCAGCGGGTGAGCCGGTTCCCGTCATGTGCGGGCTCCTTGACGCTTCCGATCGATGTCGCGGCGGAAGGAGTTCCCTCCGCCGACCGCACGATCGCGGGCGGGCGAACGGCGGCGGACGAGTTGACCCCAGAGCTGAACGGAGGAGCCCGCACGCGACCGATGCAGTCGTGCTACGCGCTGCTGTTGTTCCGGTCGTTGGGTGAGGTGGGGACGCTGACTTCGTACCGCAATCCGAAGAGCCGCACTGCCACGAACACGAGCACGCCGAGGACGGGGAAGACGGGGTTGGTGCTGCCGGCTTCTTGGGCGATGACGAGCACGGCTGCCCCGAGCAGCGCCGGTATGGCGTACAGGCCTTCGCGCAGGACGGTGGGGACCTGCCGCAGCAGGACGTCGCGCAGCATTCCTCCGCCGACCCCGGTGATCGTGCCGAGGAGGATCGCCTGCACCGGGCCGAGCCCGAACTGCAGCGCCTTGGTCGCCCCGGTCACCGCGAACAGGCCGAGGCCGAGCGCATCGAAGATCATGACGCTGCGCTCGGCGCGCTCCAGTGCGCGTCCGGCGAAGAAGCAGACGATGCCGGCGGCGGCAGCGGCCGCCAGGTAGCGCCAGTCCCGGAAGGTGGCCGGCGGCGTGCCGATCAGGACGTCCCTGGTGATGCCACCGGCCAGTCCGACGACGGCCGCGAGCACGACGACCCCGAACAGGTCGAGCTTCGCCCGGACGGCGGCCAGCCCGCCGCTGAGGCCGAAGACGAACGTCCCCGCCAAGTTGAGGACGAGGATGAGCGCCGGGCTGAAGCCCACGGGGACGTCCATCGGCGAGCAGCGTAACCGTCCGACCTCGGCGATCCGCGTGCCGGTTGGCCACTCTGTCGCCCGGGGTCGGGATCGGGCAGACTCGGGGAGATGTTCAGGTCGTGAACTCGAGCGCTGGAGGAGGCCAGGTCTTGTCTGAGGACACCTCCCCGTGGCAGGACACTTCCCTGTCACCTCGTGAGCGGGCGACGAAGCTCGTCGAGGCGATGACGCTGGAGCAGAAGATCGCCCAGCTGCACGGCGCCATGGAGACCATCGACATCTACGCCCTCACCGCGCAGGCCGCCGAGTCCGGGGCCGACATGGACCAGCTCGCCGCCCAGATCCGGATCGAGCGGCACGTGACGGCGATCGAGGAGCTGGGGATTCCCCGTTTCCGGATCACCAACGGCCCGGTAGGCGTCGGGATGGGCGACGGCACCCCGAGCCCGCCCGCCACGTCGCTGCCGATGACGATCGGCCTCGCCGCCGGGTTCGACCCCGACCTGGCGCACTGCCTACGGCGACATCATCGGTTCGGAGACGGCGACGCTGGGCCAGCACGTCCTGGAGGGCCCCGGCGTGTGCCTGCATCGCACCACGATCGCCGGGCGCAACTTCGAGTACTTCTCCGAAGACCCGTACCTGTCCGGGGTGATGGGCGGTCGCGGTGGCCAAGGCGATCCAGGCTCACGACGTGATCGCGATGGCGAAGCACTACGTGGTCAACGATCAGGAGTACGAGCGGTTCCGGACCAGCGTCGAGGTGGACGAGCACGTCCTGCGGGAGCTCTACCTGCTGCCGTTCGAGATGCTGGTCAAGGACGCCGAGATCGCCGCGATCATGAGTTCCTACAACCGGGTGCGGGGCGTGTACGCCACCGAGTACCGGTACACGCTGACCGACATCCTGCGCACGGAGTGGGGCTTCGACGGCTACGTCCAGTCCGACTTCTGGTCCTGCCGCTCCTGCGCCCCCTCACTCAACGCCGGCATGGACCACGAGATGCCGGACGCCAAGTGGCTCAACGAGACCAACGTCAAGGCCGCCCTCCACGACACCAGCCTCGAGATCGAGACCGTCGACCGCGCCCTGGTCCGCCGCTACACCCAGATGTTCCGGTTCGGACAGTTCGAGCGTCCCTACGATCCCGGGCGAGATCGACGCGCAGGCCCACGGCGCCATCTCCCGGACGCATCGGCTCGCAGATCGCCGTCCTGCTCAAGAACGACGGCGGCGCTGCTGCCGCTCGACGCGGACGCCGGGTCCGATCGTCCTCATCGGCCAGTCCGACTTCGTCGACGACGCCTGCCTGGGCGGCGGCGGCTCGTCCAAGGTGGTCCCGCTGTACACCGTGCCGCCGCTGGACGGCATGCGGGACGTGCTGCGGGACCTCGGCTCGTCGGCGACCGTGACCAAGGTGACCGTCGCCGACGACCTGTCGAACCTGGACGAGGCCAAGAAGGCGGCCAGAGAGGCCGACGTGGTGGTGCTCATGGCCGGGCTGGTCGCGACCGAGGGCGCCGACCAGCCGGACGCCAACATGCTCAACGACCAGAACCGGATGCTGGACGAGCTGCTGGGCATCAACCCGACCACGGTCGTGGTGCTGAAGGACAGCAACCCGGTGCTGATGCCGTGGATCGACAAGGCCCCGGCGGTGCTGGAGGCCTGGAACCAGGGCAGCGAGGACGGCCACGTCGTCGCCGACCTGCTGTTCGGTGTGGTCAACCCCTCCGGCAAGGTGCCGACGTCCTATCCGAGGTCGGAAGCCGACACCCTCTACGCCGGGCAGGCCCGAGCGGTATCCCGGCACCGACGAGGGCGCCGGCTACCCGGTGATCCGCTACTCCGAAGGCCTGGAGATCGGGTACCGCTGGTTCCAGGCGCAAGGCATCGAGCCGCTGTTCGGCTTCGGGTTCGGCCTGTCGTACACCACGCTTCGACATCACCGACGTGTCGGTCGACGCGCCGGACGGTGCGGCTGCGCCGGTCACCGTGACCGGGTCGGTGACGAATACCGGCCCCGTGGCCGGCGCCGAGGTGGTGCAGGTGTATCTCGGGGTTCCCGGGGAGGGACAGCCTCCCAAGCGACTCGTCGGATTCCAGAAGGTGTTCGTCGAGGCGGGGGAGTCGCAGCCGGTGAGGATCACCATCGACCCGGCCGCGACGAACCATCCATTCGGCGTCTGGGACTACTGCACTCGAGGCTTCGTGACCAAGCCGGGGACGTACACCGTCTACGTCGGCAACTCGGCCGACAACACCTCCCACACGGCGACACTCTCTATAGGCTGAGGCGGCTGACTCCCTGCACAGCGCTCGCGACCAATGCGAAGCCGGGCGGCGAGCTTGACCGGAAGGATGACGCTTTCGGTCTGCACCACGTGCCTGCCCTCATCCGCGCCGTCGCCGAGCCGACCCCACTGGCGGATCGGTTCCCTGGGGAGCTTCATCCCTCCGCCGGCGGCCTAGCACTACCCGGAGCCTCCGGAATCCGCACGAGCACGACGGGCGGGATATCACCACCAACCGTGCTGCCTGGCCCATCGCAGGAGCCACAGGGACATGGCGGTCATCGTCAGAAGCAGAATCACCAAAGCGACCCAGTGGGTCGAGGTGTTGACGATGACGTTCATCCCGAGCACGGATGACAGGGCGGTGATCGGTAGGGTGACCGCGGCGATGACGGCCAGTCGTTCGGCGGCGATGGTCATCTTGGTGTCGGTCCGGGCGCGGTAGTACTCGGTGACGCCGTGGATGAAGGCCAGCTGGCCGTCGGCGATGCCGCGGAGCCGGTCGTACTGGTCGACCAGGTCGTCGAACAGCAGCACGCCGTCTTTCGGGGCGAAGCTCGCGACGCGGACGAGTCGGCCGTAGACCTCCCGGGTTTGGGCGGCCATGGTGCGCACGGTCAGGAGTTCGTGCCTGGCCTGGAACAGCTGGTCCAGGAAGTTCTCCGGGTCTTCCTCGAAGCCGGCCATGACCTGCTGCTCGAGCAGTCCGACGTCACGGGCGAGGGTGCTGGTCAGCTCCTCCTCGTGCCGCACGATGGAGGACACGATCGCGTAGGAGAGGGCGTACGGGGACGCCGGGCGCCGCCGGCCCGACTCCAGCCGGCGGGCCGCGTCGTTGGTCTGGCGGAGCGCCGTCTCGAGTGAGACGGCGGGATTGAGCGGACCGTGCAGTGTGATGAGGTAGCGCGTGCTGACGAACTGGTCGAGCTCGACGTAGTGCACGTGCCCACCGCCGGCGCTGACTTCCGGTGAGTGGACCACGAGGAACAGGTGATCCGCGTAGGCGTGACTCTTTGGCACGTGGTTGCGCTGGGCACAGTCCTCCAAGGCCCGCGGATGAAAGTCGAAGACCGCCGCCAACAGCTGCTCCGTCTCAGTGTCAAAGGACGGGATGTCCACCCACACCCATCCATCACTTCGAAGCATCAAGTCATTGATGTCGTCGATGTTTCGCCGTTCGGGACCGCCCTCGTCGATCCACCAGAGGTCCACTCGGACCCCTCCTTCCGTCGTTGCATACCTTCCGGAGGTCGTCCCGACGTCATCCGGCCTGCTCCGAAGGGTCGCACGGCGGTGCGGAGGCTTCCGAGTGCACCGGCGGACACTAGGCCCGCAGCTGCCTGGACCATTCGATGAAGCCGACAGCGAGGCGCGGGCCGGGCCTACGACGCCGGTCAGGACCGGAGGGGAAAGCGACCCTCCTGGGCGATGCGCTGGTTGAGTTCGGCGAGAAACGCGTCGTCGTCAAAGGCGTAGGGCACCTCCCGGCCCTGCCAGGCCGACAGCAAGATGGCGTTGGACAGCCGAACCGCGCCCATTCCCTCGGCGGCGGGAGCCAGCAGCGGCTCGTCGTAGAGGATGGCGCGGGCGAAGTTGTCCAGCACCGCCGCGTGGTCGGTGCCGTACGGGGTGTGCGCGTCGATGAGCTCCGTGGTGCGGTACTGGCTCCAGTCCAGCTCCTGGCGCACCAGCTGCGCAATGGCCGCGGTGTCCATGGTGGCGGAGTACTCCTGCATCGGCCTCTTGAGCCGGTGGACCGTGGCGAGTCGGCTGTCGTCGACGACGACCTTTCCGGCCTCGGCCAGGATCTCCAGGCGGTCGGTGCCCATCATGTCGTGCGTGCCGGTGATGAAGACCCCGGTGCCGTCCCCGCCATAGTTGAAGACCGCGGTGACGTCGTCCTCGACGTCGATGTCGTGGGCGAAGCCAAATGGCACCTTCGACCACACCGTGCGCGGCGCCCCGCACAGCCAGTGCCACAGGTCCATCTGATGGGCGGCCTGGTTCACCAGCACGCCGCCGCCCTCGCCGCCCCACGTGCCACGCCATGGGCTGCTGTCGTAGTAGCTCTGCGGACGAAACCAGTTCGTGACGATCCACGTCGCGCGCCTCAGGTCGCCGATCTCCCCGGAGGCCAGGATCTCCTTGATCCGGGCATACAGAGGGTTGGCCCGCTGGTTGAACATCGCCGCTAGCCGCAACTTCGGGGTGGCAGCGGCGACGTCGAGCATCTGCTGCACCTGCTTGGTGTAAACCCCCAGCGGCTTCTCCACCAGCACGTGAAGCCCTCGCTGCATCCCGTCGATGGCCATCTGGGGATGCAGGTAGTGCGGGACCGTCGTGACGACGGCGTCGACCTGGCCGCTGTCCATCAGCTCGGTGGCGTCCGTAAAGAAGGGCACCTGGGGGAACCGTTCGGCGATCAGCGCCCCGGTTGCCGCGCTGCGGCCCGACATCGCACCCACCGCCATGTGCGGCACTCGCCCTTGGGTGATCAGCTCGGCGTAGAAGGTTCCCTGGGCTGCCGCGCCTACGATCCCCAGCCGGACCCGCTCCGACGACGCAGCGCACATCTCTAGCTCCTCCTCGCTCGCCCGCAACCTACTCCGCACCTGGCTCGGGGGCCTGATCACGAGCGAGCCCCCAGCGGACGGTCCCGGGCGTCGGTCTTGACCCGGTCCCCAGCCGGACGGTGCAGCTTGGACGGCGCCGCGACCACACACCCTATGCCCGCCCCGGTCAGCGCCCGAGCCAGTCCGAACCCGGTCGGGCCGGCCTCAGAGACCACCCCGACACGGCCCAGGCAGCGTCCGCAGCCATGCCAGCACGCTGCCGGTGTCCGGGCACAACCTGGCCTGCGTGATCTCGCTCGTCAGGCCATCGATCGCGCACGCCACCACCGACCGGGCGTGGTCATCCAGGCCCACACTCGTACGCTCGAGGAACACCGGCGCCTCCCGTGAATGCGGCTCTACCGGCGGCCCACCCGCCGGCAACCGCGTCATGCTTCACGAGCGAGGCGCCGATCCTCCATACCGTCTAGGCCCGTTGACATGCCGTGTTTAGGGGCACAACCATCGAACATGGCGGTCTCGGACGTCTTGGGTGCGCTGGAACGGACGAGCAAGTGGCAGGAGGAGTTGTACGTCCATCTGCATCAGCACCTGGAACTCAGCATGGAGGAGACGCAGACCGCCGCGGAGATCGAGCGGCGACTCCGCGGCTTCGGGTACGACGTCCAGCGCGTCGGCGGCGGGGTCGCCGGGGTGTTGGTCAACGGCGAAGGCCCCACGGTGCTCATGCGGGCCGAGACCGATGCGCTGCCGGTGCCCGAGCAGACGGGCCTTCCGTACGCTTCGAAGGCGACCGCCCTCGACGCCACCGGCGCGACGGTGGGTGCCATGCATGCCTGCGGGCATGACGTCCATGTCACCGCGGCCCTCGGTGCGGCGCAACTGCTGGCTGACGCCGGGCGTGCCTGGTCGGGAACGTACGTTTCGCTGTTCCAGCCGGTAGAGGAGACAGCTGCTGGCGCGCAGTCCATGCTCGATGGCGGTCTGGCCGAACGGATTCCCCATCCCGATGTGGCCCTGGCGCAGCACGTGCTCGCCTACCCCGCGTCGGGCGAGGTGGGCACCCCCCCGGGCACTTTCCTGTCCGCCGGTGACAGCCTCAAGATCACCGTGCTCGGTAAAGCTTCGCACGGCTCCATGCCGCACCTAGCGGTGGACCTCGTGGTTCTGTCCGCCGC
The DNA here is from genome assembly GCA_963792195.1 of uncultured Actinomycetota bacterium. GTDB lineage: Bacteria > Actinomycetota > Actinomycetes > Actinomycetales > Kineosporiaceae > DATKNA01. Next base: position 64,466 of record CAWBVK010000002.1, read on the forward strand.
CATCGTGAGTCGCCTCCAGGGGATCGTCTCTCGCGAGCTCGAGCCTGGCGTCTTCGCCGTGGTGACGGTGGGCAGCCTTCAGATCGGCACGAAGAGCAACGTCATTGCGGAGCGGGGCGTTCTCCTGCTCAACATGCGGACCTATGACGAGGATGTGCGCCAACAGCTTCGGGCCGCCATCGAGCGAATCGCCCGTGCTGAGTGCCAGGCGTCGCGCTTACCCAGGGAGCCGACCTTCGAGTATTATGAACAGTTCCCGCTCACTGACAACGACCCGGACGTCATGGCGACGGTGCATGCCGCCTTCGAGGTGCACGTCGGGCCCGAGCGGGTGAAGCAACTGGATCGCCTGACCGGCAGCGAGGACTTCTCCAGACTGCCAGCAGCGTTCGCCGTCACCCTTGTGGCGTGGGCGGCCTCTACTTCACTGGAAGAAACAAGGAGCACGCCTTCATCGACTTCGCGCTGTTCAAGAACACCACGTTCACCCGCGCGACTATCTCGAACTTCCCGCTCAACGGCACGATCGCCATGCTCTTCATCAGCCAGCAGCTGATCCAACTCGCCGGCAGGAAACCGGGATGGGTCGCCCTACACCGCCTGGGACGTCGGAATGCTGACCCTCGGCTACGGCAACTTCATCATCACATTCATCCGCGTCCGCGAGAAGCTCCTGCAGCGCGGGGCGGTGCAATGGCGGCCGGTCAGATCGGAAAGTGCTCGCACATTATCCCGCACGTTCTCGTCAGCGGAGCCCCGACATGACCGGTTATTGGTCTCCACGGCGCACGTGGCGAGGCGAGCACGCGGGTCGTCCTGGACAGCGGCGCGACCATTGCGCGTTCAGCGCGGACATATCCGACGTACCGACGCTCGAGTTGGCCTGGCGCCTGCTCGATCCGTTCGCCGACGACCAATTGGGCCGCATCCCGGCCGCCCTGCGCGACCGGTACGGGCGCGGGATCCGCGAGAGGCACGGCGTACCGGGCGCCGCAGCACCACCGAGCCCTCCGACCCCAGGGAGCCGAAAATGACCGACAGCCCAGCGGACGGCGCGCCCCGACAGGTGGCGACGATGACCGAAGATCCGTCGAATGTCGATGATCGGAAGGCGCCTCCGTCCACGCTGGTGATCTTCGGGGCGTCGGGTGACCTGGCTCGGCGGAAGTTGCTGCCGGGCCTGGCGAACCTGGCCCGGCACAAGCGGTTACCCGATGAGTTCTCGGTGGTGGGCGTCGGCCGGTCGGACCTGGACGATGAGGCGTTCCGGCAGGTCGTGTCCGACGTCGCGGCCCTGCCACCGCGGCTCCTGGACCAGCTGCGGTTCGTCCGGGGCGGGTACGCCGAGCCGCGGACTTACGGTGCCTTGCAAGAAGTGCTTGCGGAGCTGGACAAGACGGCAGGCACGGCGGGCAACCGGCTGTTCTACCTGGCGACCCCGCCCGTGGCCTTTCCCCAGATCGTGGCCGGCCTCGCAGGAGTGGGGTTGAATCATGCGCCGGAAGGTGCGTTCTCCCGACTGGTGATCGAAAAGCCGTACGGGCACGACGTGCGCAGCGCCCAGCAATTGGACTCCGCGGTGCACGCGGGGTTCGCTGAGTCGCAGGTCTTCCGGATCGACCACTACCTGGGCAAGGACACCGTGCAGAACGTGTTGGCCCTGCGGTTCGCCAACACGATCTTCGAGCCCATCTGGAACCGCACCTGGGTAGACCACGTGCAGATCACGGTGGCCGAAACGCTGGGGGTGGGAACGCGCGGCAGCTTCTATGAGCAGGCGGGCGCGACTCGGGACATCCTGCAGAACCATGTGCTGCAAGTGCTCGCTCTGGCGCTGATGGAGCCTCCCGCGTCGTTCACCCCCGAGGCGATCCGCAATGAGAAGGTGAAGCTGCTGCAGTCGATCCGGCTCCCGACGACCAGTGACATCGAAAGGATCGCGGTCCGCGGGCAGTACGGCCGCGGTGGTACGGCGGAGGAGCTCATGGCCGGCTACCGCGAGGAGCCAGGAGTGGATCCTCGGTCGCGCACCGAGACCTACGCGGCGTTGCGGCTTGATGTGGAGAACTGGCGGTGGGCCGGGGTTCCGTTCTACATCCGTACCGGCAAGCGGATGCCCCGACGGCTCACCGAGGTGCTGCTGCAGTTCCGGCGCCCGCCGCACCTGCCCATCAGTGCCGGCCAGGTCAAGGAGCTCGAGGCAGACGCGCTGATCCTGCATATTCAGCCGGACGAGGGCATCACTCTGCGCTTCGGCGCGAAGGTCCCGGGCCACCACTTCGTCGTCCGGTCCGCCACCCTCGAGTTCTCCTACGACGCAACCTTCCAGGAGGAGTCACCTGAGGCCTACGAACGACTCATGCTTGACGCGCTGATCGGTGATGCGACGCTGTTCATCCGGTCCGACGAGGTTGAGCAGTGCTGGCGCATCGTGGACCCGATTATCAAGCACTGGGAGGACCATCCGGACCGCATCCCCTTCTACGAAGCCGCCTCATGGGGACCCTTCGAAGCCGATCAGTTGCTCACCCGTGACGGGCGCGCCTGGCATAACGACTAATCCCGGCCCGACTTCGGAACTCGCTTTCGGGCCACCATCGGAGCCTTCACGCCAGTTGGCGTCAACGCAGAGCGCAACGGGGTAGGTCCGCGATGAGCGAAGGCGAGCGTGGTGCAGGCTCGCTGTGAAGCGAGCGGGATACGCCGAACCCGATGTAGATCGCGGCGATCAGGGCGATTTCGAGACCGTAGACGGTCGCCGGGGGCAGCCACCAGAAGCCGAGCGGTGAGGCCGCTTGGAGCACGCCCCAGACAGCTCCCCAGATTACCCGTGTTCGCATGCTCCGGAGCTGTAGCGCAGGTGCAGGACGCAGTTCCGCGGTCTGCGTCGAAGAGAATCGATCGGCCATGACGTTCGCCTCCCCATCGATTCATGCTGGGCGAGTCAGTGGTGCAGCGGGGTCCACTCGGGTCGATCGATCGGCCTCTGCCCGTGTCGCGATCCGATCGGCGAGGTATGCGGGCTCTTCGCACTTGGACGTGATCGACCCGGCTTGAGAGGGCTCGTGGCCCTCCGCTGGGATGGGTGTTGCTGAGGCACCTATCCAGATGGGGACCACGAGCCGTGAGCAACGCTACGGGCTCGCCGCGGGACGCGGCGAGCGTGCTGTTCGACCTGCCCGGATACCGCGTCGAAACCGCGGTCGACCTGCCTGACGGCGGCCGAGAGGTGATCGTCGCCGCGGTCGCGGTCGAGGCGGCGTGCCCGGACTGCGGAGTGCTGTCCGGGCGTGTGCACCAACGAACTTGGCAGCGTCTTCGGGACGTCCCGGTCGCCGGGCGGCTCGAGGTGGTTCTGGTCAAGCGACGCTTCACCTGCGCCGAGGCCCGCTGCGCGCGGCGGACGTTCGTCGAGGTCAGCGCCGAGGTCCCGCTGCGCGCCCGGGCGACCACCCGACTGCGGACTGTCGTACTGGACGCGGTCGTGCGGGCCGGACGCGTGGTGTCCGAGGTCGCCGCCACGCATGGCCTGTCCTGGTGGACCGTGCAACGCACCGTGCTTGACGCCGCGGTCCTGCTCACCGACCCCGACAGCGTCGTCGTGCGGCGGCTCGGCATCGACGAGCACCGCTACCGTTCCGTCCGGTTCTACCGAGACACCACCGGCGCATGGCGGCGGTTCGAGCCGTGGATGACCACCATCGTCGACGCCGACACCGGCCGCGTCCTCGGCATCGTCGACGGCAGGGACTCCGCCGGCGTCGGCGGATGGCTCGCGGCCCGCGCGCAAGCCTGGCGCGACGGAGTCGAGGTGGTGGCGATCGACCCGTCCGCAGCGTTCCGGCGCGCCATCCGCCAGCAGCTGCCCCGGGCGGCGCTGTCGGTCGACGCGTTCCACCTGGTCAAGCTCGGCAACGACATGGTGACCCGGGTCCGGCAGCGGGTCACGCGTGAAGCCAAGGGCCGCCGTGGCCGGCTCGTGGACCCGGCCTGGGTGAACCGGCGACTCCTCCTGCGCGCCGGGGACACCCTGTCCGCCAGGGCCCGGGCCCGGCTCAGGGCGACCCTGGCCGCGGACGATCCCACGAACGAGATCGGCGCGGCCTGGGGTGTCAAGGAGCGGCTGCGCCAACTCCTGCAGGCCGACACCCTCGAGCACGCCGAGCAACGCCGGGCCATCCTGGTCGACGCCGTCACTCTGGCCGCGATGCCCGAGACCGACCGGCTCCTGGCCACCGTCCAGGCCTGGTGGCCGGCCATCGAAGTCCTCGTCGTCACCGGCGTCACCAACGCCCGAACCGAGGCCGCGAACACCAGCATCAAACAGATCAAGCGAAGCGGCCGCGGCTACCGCAACGCGGCCCACTACAAGGCCCGTATCCTCCTCGCCAGCGCCGCCCGACGAGCAGCGTGAACACCCACATCAGCACCGGCTATCACGTCGAAGTGCGAAGAGCCGGTATGCGGCGTCGTCGGCGACGAATCCGAGCAGGGCCGAACCGCGGGTGTACTGCCAGGGCAGGCCGAGGAAGTACAGGCCGGGCACGTGACCTCTGACACGAACTCCTCGTGCTCCATCCGGCGCCGAAGCCGGTCGGGCGCGCCTCGTAGACCACCCGCAGCCGGACCTGGCAGCCCACGAACCCAGATAGTGATCTCGCCGGCGTCCCGGACAGCCGTGCCCGGTGCATGTCCTCAGTCACCCCGTCGATCGGGCACGCGACTACGGACCGGCCGTAAACGTCCAGGCCAACACTCGTAAGCTCGAGCACCCGCGACTCCCGTGGATGATGGCTCTACCGGCGGCCCACCCGTCGACAACCCGGGTCATGCTTCACGAGCGAGGCGCCGGCCTCCGTACTGTCAAGCCCCCTTCAGCCTCCCGCCTCCTTCACCTGTGTCACGTTCTCCCGTCGACTAGCGTCGATCTGCCTGTCTTGTCGCCCGCCACCGGCTGTTGAGCCCCGCGTCGCGGGGGAGAGACTGGCGGCATGCCGCAGAAGACATCGCTCGACGCGTTGGCCCGTGAACAGCTCGAGCTGGCCGCCGGGGCGGGTGGTGGTCGCGCTGCGCGGACCGTCTTCGGCGGCCATGAGAGGGTGTTGCGTCAGACACTGGTCGCCATGGTTGGCGGCGCCGAGCTTTCCGAGCACGAGAACCCGGGCGAGGCGACGGTGCTGGTGTTGCACGGCCGGGTGCGGCTGTCGTCGGGCGAGCTGGCGTGGGAGGGCAGCCGCGGCGATCTGATCACGGTGCCCGACGCCCGGCACCGTCTGGAGGCCCTGGAGGACTGCGCCGTGCTGTTGACGGTGGCCATGAGGGAGGCGGCTGACCCCGCCCGCAGGACTACCTGAACCGGAGGTCGCCACGGTGGCCAAGGACAACTGTCATTCCTGAATTTGTCAGCGTGCAGCCACGTGCCGTCCTGCGATGCGACGGTGTGCGGCTCGACGAAGCCGACCGTGCCCACCTGCTCGCGCACGTCCACGCCAGGGGACTGCGACTCTCCGCGCATGACGGACTGGTCGGCCACATCGGCGACCACCTCCCGGACCCGTGCCAGGAGCCGGCCATAATCCAGGGCGATGTCGCCCACGGCGATGCCGTACCGGTCCAGGTGGCGCGCCTCTCGCCGAAGCCGAGCCGCCTGCGCCAGGGCCCGCACCGGAACCGGGCCATCGGTAGCGGCCATCCCGCCGACAGCCTGCCGGGTGAGCAGGACGGTCCGGGCGCCCAGCTGGGCTGCTTGCAATGCGGCGAAGACCCCGGCCGGGCCGGCGCCGATGACGGCGACTTCCGTCCGGTCGTCGGTCGTCATGACCGGCCCGCTTTACCGGACCCGAGGGTCGGCCACAGGGTGAGTCGATGCGCTCGGGGACAGATGTATATGACGATGAAGCCTCCCCGTCGATCGCCGCATTCGCGGTCGCGGGCCGAGTCTGATTGCGCCGGCGCCTGGTCACTTCCTCCCGTAGGGATGAAGCGCGTCGCTCGGGTCGGTCACACCCTGGCTGAATGGATCAGGCGACGATCACGGCCGCCGGTGTGATCGACACGTTCCTGGTGTTGTTGATCGGCATCGGGCCCAAGCTCGCGCTGGTCCCGTTCCTGGAGATCACGGCCCCGCTCGACGCCGAGACCAAGCGACGTGTGCAACGCCAGATGATAATGACTGCGACGGGCGTGGCGCTGATCCTCATCCTGGTCGGTGAAGCGCTGCGCGCCCTGCTCCACTTCTCCATCGCCTCCCTGTCCATCGCGGGTGGCGTGATCCTGCTCATCCAGGCGGTGTGGATGGTGCTGGCGCCGTCAAGCGGAGGCGACCACGACGTCTCCGACAAGGACCCGATGCAGCTCGCCCGGTACCCGCTGGCGGTGCCGTACCTGCTGAACCCCGTCGGCATCGTCGGCCTGGTGACGATCTCCGCCGAGGCTACATCGCTCATCGTGCTGGCCGTTGCTATCGCCATTCTGCTCGTCGTGCTGCTCATCGACATCGCGGTCTTCCGTTGGGCGAACCAGGTCAGCGCCAAGCTGGATGAGAGCCGCATGCTCGTCACCGAGAAGGTGTTCGGGTTCCTCATCGCCGCCATCGCCGTTCAACTCGTCCTGGAAGGTATGGGGGCTGCCGGGGTGATCGCACCACTCGAGCATTGAGAGACAGTTCGACCGGCGATGGGGATGGCCGGCGGTCCTCCCGGGACGGAGCAAGGTGGCGATGGCGCCTCGAAGGTTGCAGGCGGAGCCCGTGCTGCGGGCGGGCGCAGAACTGGCGGAGGGCCCGCGCTGGGACGCCCGGAGCCAACGGTTGCTATGGGTCGACATCCTGGCCGGGGCGGTGCATGCCTTCGATCCCGTCACCGGCGAGGACGACCGCCGAGACCTCGGCCGGCATGTCGGTGCCGTCGCGCCGTGTGGGGAGCGGGGTCTGATCGCGGCCGTCCGGGAGGGATTCGTCCTCCTGGACGCCGATGGCTCGGAGCAGGTCCTTGCCCCCGTCTTGGCCGACAAGCCGGGGGAGCGCTTCAATGACGGACGCGCCGATCGTGCCGGGCGCTTCTGGGCCGACACCCTCACCTACCGGATGGAGCCGGGCGAGGCGACGCTCTTCCGGCTGGAGGGCGCCGTGTGCACCGGAATAGTCGACGGCATCTGGTTGGGTAACGGCCTGGACTGGAGCCTGGACGATCGCACCTTCTACTTCGTCGACACGCTCGCCCAGACCGTGGACACCTTCGACTTCGACCTGGACGTCGGCGCGCTGGCCCCGACGCCGGCCCTTCGTGGAGATCGACGCGAAGCTCGGCAGCCCCGACGGGCTCACCGTCGACGCCGACGGAGGCGTCTGGGTCGCCGTCTACGGCGGCGGACAAGTGCACCGGTACACCCCCGCGGGCGTGCTCGACACCATCGTCATGGTCCCCGATGCCACCCAGACCACCAGCATGGGCTTCGGCGGCCCGGAGTTGGACACTCTCTTCGTCACCACCGCCCGCGAGCACCTCGACCCCGTCGCCGAGGCGGTCCAGCCGAACGCCGGCGGAATCCTGGCGGTACGCCCGGGGACCGTCGGTCAGGCCACGGCGTCGTTCACGCTCTAGCTTCCTGAAGATTCCGTTGATCAGCCTCAACGCCGACCGACGCGGCAAGGTCCGACATGCGGCCAGTCCCTTCAGTGACAAGGGGTGCTGCCGGCCCGTGTGCGAGCCCGCGCGATCTGGCACGATCGGAGGCCGTGGATGCCGCCCCCGCAACGGAGCATCGGCCGGGTCAGCCCCGCTCGGAACGCGACGGTGCGTTTCTTGCGCGCTTCAACAGCTGGATGCAACTGCCGATCGTCGTCTCCGCGATCTTGCCGCTGGTGATCGTTCCCGAGTCCGGCGGCTGGGTCGGCGTGGTGGTCGGCGTTGTTACCTGGCTGGTGTTCCTGGTCGACTTCGTCGTGCACGCCCGGCATGTCGAGCATTACTTGCGAACTCGCCTCGGTGGCTTCGACCTGTTCGTCGTGATCGCCACCGCCCCGTGGTTCCTGATCCCGGGCGCGCAAGCGGGCCGGTTCGTGGTCCTGCTCCGCTTGGCCCGCCTTGCGCGGCTGCTGATGGCGACCAGGGGTGCGCGCCGCCTGTTCGAGAGGCTGGGCCGGGTCGCGCTGGTGGCGGCCGGGGTGGTCGTGGTCGGCTCCCTGGTCGCCTACCGCGCCGAGCATCCCACCAATCCGGGGTTCGCCACGATCGGCGACGCCTTCTGGTGGGGCATCGTCACCCTCACGACGGTGGGCTACGGGGACATCGTCCCCAAGACCGGGACCGGCCGTTGGGCGGGGGTCACCATCATGATCACAGGTACGGCGGTCTTGGGGTTGCTTGCCGGCTCGCTGGCGAGCTTCTTCCGGCTCGGTGAGGGAGAGGCCGACGGCGGTGGATCGGGCAGCGACCCGGCGGCGGCCTCGCCGATCCCGAGCAATGAGGCGCTGCAGGTACTGGCCGCTGAGGTGTCGGCTCTTCGACTTCAGGTGAAGGCGCTGACCCCTCCGAGCGTCGGAATGCGACAGGGGCTCTCGCTTCAGGAGCCGACAGCCGAGCAGGACGTGCCGGACTGACAACCCGCAGCGCAGCAATGATCGTCAGAATCCTGCGGTGGTCCCGGATGAACCCGCCGGGACGGCGAGGCGTCGGGAGCGGCTAGCTCACGGTCCACTACCAGCGAACGCTGCCCGACGGGCTCTGGTGGATCGAGCACCTCGGGGTAGCTGACGCTGACGTCGAGGTCGTTCGCGACCCTTTCACGCTCGGGTTGTAGCCGACGTCATTGCGGCTGGACCTCCCCGGCTTGAGCACGCAGCCCGTCGTCCAGCCCCAGGCGCTCGCGAAGCCTCGGGTTGTCGATGACTTCCGCGAGGGACTCGCTGACCCGGATCGGTGGGCGCCGGCGCGCCACTGCCTCGTCATCGGCTCCTGCCGGCCGGGCGTCGGCAGGTGCCGACGGCGTGGCCAGCTGGGCCTCGAGCAGGGCTGTCGCCAGCTCGGGACCGTAACGCCTCCAGTCGAGACCGGCGCCGGGAACGGCGTCCAACCCGACCGTCTCGGCCACGAGCTCAGCGACGTCGGGTTCCGGTCCGGTCGGCGGCTTCGCGGGCGGTACCGAGTCGCGGTCGCGCCCGAAGTCGAAGTCGGCGGCGAGCAGGGCCCGTGCGTCGGCGATGCCGGCACCCATCTGGGACAGATCCCAGCCGTCCGGCCGTCGCGCCGTGGCACGGAGCAAGCGGCTGAACATGTCCTGGACGGTCTGCCCCCGGGCCCGGGCCGCTGCGATGACGTCGGCACGCCCGTGATGCGCGAGCCACAGGGCCGCGATGCCGGCGACCAGCGCCACCGCGAAGCTCGTGCCCTGGCCCTGCTCGACGGCGACGAAGCTCGAGGTAGATGCCTTGTAGACGTTCTGGGCGGGTGCGGAGATGTCCACCGCAGTCCCCCGGCAGGTGCCCTTCCACACTCCGTCGGCCGCGTTGGTCCCTGCGACCGCGATGCAATCCTCGTACCGCGCGGGCCACACGACGGTACGGACGCAATTCCCCGCGGCGGCCAGCACGATGACGTCGGCGGCCACCGCGCGACGCACGGCCCGCTCCAGCGCGGCTGCGGGCACCCCGCCGAGACTCATGCTGATGACGTAGGCGCCCTGGTCGACGGCGAGGTTGATGGCCTCGGCGACGGAGACCTGGCTCACCTCGATGACGCTGGTGATCGCCCGGATCGGCATCAGGGTCGCCTCCGGCGCAGATCCTGCGACCCGAAGGCTCTCCGGCGATACGGCAACGCTCGCGGTTCCCGTGCCGTGCCCCGGGTTGGCGCCGGTCAGGGGATCCGTCGGGTCGGCGTCATGGTCCAGGACGTTGTAGTCGCCCTGCCGTGGGACGCCGACGAGTTCGACGTGCGCGACGAGGCCGGTGTCCAGTTGGGCGATGACGGCCCCACGCCCGCGCGCCGGCCGGCCGGCGTCCATGGAGAACTGCCAGGCTTCGGGCGCACGGATCCGATTCACGGCCCACATCTCGGGCAGCCCGTCCTCGGCGTCCACCCAGCAGCCCGGAGGGAAGCGGAGCGCTTCCTCCACGGGAACGCCCGGGGGTGGCGCAGTCTCCTCCGGGAAGAACGGGGTGGGCAGATCCGGTTCGGCCGTACGCAGGTCGAAATCGTCGGCCAGGGCGTTCCCGGCGGTGTACGCCTTCGCGGGTTCGGTGCCCTGCAGCGTTCGGCGGTCGAGCTCGAGGACGAGAACGCCGTGGTCCGTCGGCGAGATCGGCGCGACGGTCGGGCCGAACTCGGGCAACGTCGACGTCACCTCGTCCGCGACAGCTCGGGGATCCTGCTCCGGCCCGAGCTCCAGTGCGTAGCGAGCAGGTCTCTGGCCGACGCCGCGTGGTTCCAGGGCCGCGAGGGCGGCATTCGAGAGCACCATTGCGTCTCCCCAGAAGAGCGACGCAGTCCGAGGGATCCTGGCTCGCTGTCAGGCGCAGGTTACCGTCGCGCCACGGCGCCGATTGCAGCTCGCAGTCTACGACCTATAGGGCCCAGCTGTGAGTCTCAACATCAGTGGAGCTGCGACGAACCGAACGAAGTGATCTCCAGTCGTGGAGCGGCTCGTGGGACGAACTCACGCCCTGTGGAAGGCGTTGAAGACCACAGAGACGACGAACCGGGCAGGGGAGCGCGCTCGCGAGCGCCCTGGACACCGGGAGGGCCTGCCTCCTAAAGAGGTGGCGCAGGTTCGAATCCTGCCGGGGGGACTCTCGTGAGCTGCAACGATCTCGGTAAGTGACGGATCCTTACGCCACTCTGGTCGCTTTGGGCGACAGCGCTTAGTCCCACGTGATGCTCCGCGGGACCCAACAGGTCGAATCGCGAGCACCTCTGCGCTCGTGTCAGCGGCGACCGATCGAACCCGACCCCGGCGGGTTCAACCGGTGTGCGCAAGGAGCTCGGCGAGTCGTTCTGATGGTGTCATGTAGCCCAGGGTCTTGCGGGGGCGGCCGTTCATGCTTCGGGCGTAGCGGGCGAGGTCGTCGGCGGTGTGCACGGACAGGTCCGTGCCCTTGGGCATGTGCTGCCGCAGGAGCCCGTTCGTGTTCTCGTTCGAGCCGCGTTGCCAGGGCTTGTGCGGGTCGCAGAAGTAGACCTGGATGCCCGTGGAGACGGTGAACTGCGCGTGGTAGGCCATCTCCTTGCCCTGGTCCCAGGTGACGCTGCGGCGCAGTTGCTCGGGCAGGGTGGTGATGGCCTCGCGCGTGGCCCGCTCCACGCCGGAGGCGCTGCGGCCGTGGGGAAGGTGTAGCAGCAGCACATAGCGGCTGGTCCGCTCGACCAGGGTTCCGACCGCCGACCGGCAGTCTGTCCCGATGATCAAGTCGCCCTCCCAGTGGCCAGGGATGGCACGGTCCTCGACGTCGGGGGGCCGTTCGCTGATCATCACCATGTCGCGGAGCTGGCCGGTGTTCTCCGGGCGCCGGCGCGAGCGTCGCTTGACCCGGCCGGTCCGTAGGCATCGAGCCAGTTCACGACGCAGCTCGCCCCGGCCCTGCACGAACAGGGCCTGGTAGACGGTCTCGTGGCTCACCTGCATCATCGGATCGTCGGCGAACTCAATCCGCAACCGGCCGGCGATCGCCTGCGGTGACCACCACTCTTTCAGCCAGGTCGTGACCTGGGCTGCTAGCCGCGGGCGGCTCAACTTCGGCGTCTTCGGGCGGCGCGCGCGTTCGTGAGCCCGCTGGTGGGCACGCCAGGCGCGGTAGCCGTTGCGGGCGACCTCCCGGGAGATGGTCGAGACGGCCTTGCCCAGGCCAGCCGCGACGACGGTGAACGAGTGGCCCGCACGTATCCCTCCCCAGGCTGATCTCCTCGCGGTCGGCCAGGCTCAGTCGCCCCGGCCCGGGCTGCCATGGCTGTGATCGCACCGGTCGCTTGGACTCCCGGCGTACGACGGTCCGCACCACCTCGTGGGAGCAGCCCACCTGCCTGCCGATCTCCCGCAAGGACAGGCCCTTGGCGTGCAGCCGTCGCGCCAGCTGCCGCTGCTCGATAGTCAGATGAACACTGGTCACCAAAGCTCTCCCTCGTAGATCACGAGATTCTCGCGACCCACCAGGCTCGTTGCGATGACCGGTTGAACCCGCCCCCTATCGACGGTTGAAAACTGACCCCCTGCCTGGTTGATCTGTCTGGTTCGTGTGCTTGCGGTCGTGTGGTCAGTGGTCGTCGCCGGCGGCGGGGACGCGGCCGAGGTCGCGGTTGCGGAGCCGGTAGGAGTCGCCCTTGAGGGCGATGACTTCGGCGTGGTGGACGAGCCTGTCGATCATGGCGGCGGCCACGACGTCGTCGGCGAAGACCTCGCCCCAACGGCCGAAGGGCTTGTTGCTGAGGCCACGGCGTCCCTGGCTTCGGCGCGCGGCCCATATGTACTACGCCTTCGTCAACACCGGGGCGGGGCCGGCGCCCTTGAGCGAGCCGATCACGGTTTCTGTGGACCCGCACCGCTGCGGTTCGCGACGGCGCGACCTACGTGTCGTCGTGGAGCAAGGCGGGCAGCTCGCGCTCGAACTGCGCCATCGCGTCCGGACGTCCGTCGAAATAGTCCTCCCAGAATCCTGCGCGCAACCAGGACGCAGGAGCCAGCCTCAGGACACCGCGATCGTCGAGCCGTGCCACCCAATTGTCGGGGAGCCTCTCGTCCGTCGTCTCGAACATCTCGGCCGGCCAGTAGCTGGGTGAGGTGTCGTCGTCGAGAACCTGAACCCGAACTCGCCCGCGAGGGTCGGCAAGTATGCCGAGAACCTGGTACTCACGACCGACCTTCACCCAGACGCTTCCCGTCAGCGGCGACCCGTCGACCGGGCTGACGAGCTTGGTGCAACGTACTCGCACTACCTACCGCCTCCCTGGAACTTTGCCTTGTAGTCGATGTTGTAGTTGACGGCCCTGGTCGTGTCGTTGTAGTAGAAGTGGACCTTGAACTTTCCGCCGGGCCAGCGAAACGACGGCGTAGCGTACTTGCCCCAGTCCTCGATCCTGCTCCCGTCGGACGTCAATTCCGCGAGAACTTCCGGGTTGTTGAGGTCGACGCCGGGAATGATCAGCCCTGACGAGGCGATCACGTCGTCCCGAAGGCCACCCGTGACCGTGAACGGCGAGGCGGCCTCCTCGAACGTGAGCTGCTGGGCAAGTCTGAGCCCGTTGGCGGCGTTCGGGGCGCCGCCAGCCGCGTCGCACGGGGCAAGACCGAGAGGGTCTGCCCAGGTCGTCGGGTTGAGGACGTAGCCGTGGGGGTCGAAGCCTCCCAGGAGGCCGATGGGGTCGGCTGAGACGTACCGCCCGCTCTCCGGGTCGTAGTAGCGGAAGTAGTTGTAGTGCAGCCCCGTCTCGTTGTCCGCGATCTGGCCGGGAAGGCGCAGTGGGCACGACAGGACGTCGTCCGCGCCGTCGCCGATGCGCGCGCCCCAGACCGACGTCCGGGCCTGCCAGGCGACGCGACCTTCGGCGTCCACGAGCTGGGTGGGTGTCCCGACAAGGTCGGTGACGATGGCGTGGAACTGCTCGTCGACCCACGACTGCGGCGCCTCGGCGACGTCGCCGATCGTCGGCCCGACCCGGTCGGTCTGGGAGACGGGCCGAAAGGTGCCGGGCCGCCAGTCCCAAGTGGTGACTTTGGCCTGACCCGAGAACCGGCGTACCTGCTCGGCCAGCACCGCGCCGTCCCAGGTGTAGTCGACGCGCTCGACCACGCGGCCCTCGTCGTCCGAGCACTGCTTGCTCACTCGGCGCCCGAGGGCGTCGTACAGATAGCGCCAGCGATCGCCGCCCGGTGTCGTGACGGCGACGAGCCGGTCGAGGGCGTCCCAAGAGTAGGTCCACTCCCGGCGCTGCCCGTCGAGCGTGCGAGTCCGCCGCCAGATCATCCGGCCCTGCCCGTCATAGCCGTAGCTGCTCCTGCCCACCCCCCGGATCCGCGTGCCCTCGTACGACGACCTGCCGCCGGCGAGCGGCCGGCCGGCGACGTCGTAGGCGAAGCGCTCGACCGAGCCTCCGGACGAGGCGGCTGTGATGCGCCCGACCGGATCGAGGTCGAACGTCACCGAACCGGCCAGGGGATCGTCGATCCCGGTGAGGGACCCGTCGCCGCGGTACCGATGGACCCGGTCGACGAGACGCCGGTGGCCGGCCGAGACCCGCTGCGCATGCAGCCGTCCGTCGGCGTCGAACGTGCGCGTCAGAAGCACCTCACCCAGCCGCATCGACGACTCGCGGCCGCCCGCGTCGTGCCCGAACTCCAGCCGTCCCGGTCCTGCGACGAGGCCGAGGGGCTGCGAGGCCTCGTCGAACGTCCAGTCGCTGACGGCGCCGGACGCCGTCTCCCGCCGCACCCGCCGGCCGGCCGCGTCGTAGGTCGACGTCTGGGCCCGGCCGTCGACCGTCTCGGTGAGCACCCGGCCCGCCGGGTCGTACGCGAACCCCACCTCGGTATCGGGCGTGCTCGCCCGCAGCAGCCGGCCCATCGGGTCGTAGCCGAACGCGTCCGTGAGCCCGTCATGGTCGCGGCATATCACCTGGCCGAGCGCGTCCCGCCGGTACGACACACGCTCCCCGGCGCCGTTGACCTGCGCCGTCAACCGGCCGACCGGATCCCGCTCGTAGCGCAACTCCCGGCCGTCGAGGTCCACCTCGCCGACGAGCCGGCCGGCGGCGTCCCGCTCGTAGCGCCAGACGAGACCGGCGGCGTCGGTGACGGCGACGAGGCGGAGCTCGGTGTCGTAGCCGAAGACGCGGCGCGCGCCGTCCGGACCGGTGACCGCGGCCGGCAGGTCGAACCAGGTGTACTCGACCATCGTCCGGTGCCCGTCCGGGTCGGTGTGGCCGACGAGGTTGCCCTCGGCGTCGTAGGCCCACCGCTCCGTCCGGCCCGACGGCAGCGTCCGCGAGGCGAGGCGACCGGCTGCGGTCCACGTGAAGAGCGTGATGCCCCCGGCTGGATCCGCCACCGCCGTGAGGCGTCCCGCGAGGTCGCGGGAGCATCGCGACGTCCGGCCCGCCGGATCGGTGACGGCGACCGGCAGTCCCGCGGCGTCGCTCGTGACGAGGGTGACGCCACCGGCGGCGTCGGTGGCGCCCGCGAGGTGCCCCCGCTCGTCGTACGCATATTGAGTGACGGCGCCGGCGGGATCGGTGACGGCGACGAGGTTGCCCGCGGCGTCGTACGCTCGCCGCTCGACGCTGCCGTCCGGCCGCGTGACGACGACGGGGAGGTGGCGCTCGTCGTAGCTGACGCTGAACGTGGCGCTGTCCGCCCGGGTGACTCGCGTCAAGTCGCCGGCGTCGTCGTAGGTGTGCCGGGTGACGGCGCCGAGCGCGTCCTCGTGCATCAGCAGCCGGTCATAGCGGTCCCAGGCGTACCGGGTCACGGCGCCGAGCGGGTCGACCTCGCGGACCACCTGCAGGTCCTCGTTGTACGTGTACCTCCAGGCGGCGCCGAGGGAGTCGACGACGGTCGTCGTCCGCTCCTCCTCGTCGTAGTGCAGCGCTCCGTCCAGGCACCCGGCCGACCCGGACGTCGACACGACGCGCCCGCGGACGTCGTAGCCGTACCGGTACGAGGTGCCGAGGCGGTCGTGCCAGCCGACGATCCGGCCGGCCGGGTCGTACTCCAGCCGCAGCGGCACCCCGGAGGCATCGGTGACGGCGACCAGGCGGCCGGCCCCGTCGTAGTCGTAGCGGGCGAGGACGACGTCGCCGTCCCGGTCGTCGCCGAGCAGCCGCAGACCGGTGACCAGCCCGGCGCAGGTGTCGACGCCGACGGCATAGCCGCTGCTGTGCCGCACGACGACGGGGCTGCCGGTGACGTCGTAGGAGATGTCGATCCGGTCGCCGTTCCTGTTCTCGATCGACCGCAGTGGCAGCACGCCGGGCTCGGCGCCGGCGGCCGCGAAGGTCAGCCTTCGTCCGGTCTCCGCGTCGAGCAGCCGGTAGTGCTCGCCGTCTCGGCGTAGCTGCAGGCGTGGCCCCTCGTACGGTTCGACGGCGGCGCCCTCGCCGGGGAGCGGGAAGGCGAGCAGCGTGCCGTCCTCGCCGGCGAAGAGCACGCCGCCGCCGTCGACCTCGAGGCGCTGGTCGAGGGTGGACGTCCAGGACCGGCCGAACCAGCGCCCGGCACGGTAGGAGGAGGCGTGGGTCCGGGTCAGCACCAGCGGCAGGGTTCCTGGCAGCCGGACGTCGGTCTCTCGCATCACCATCTCGCCGGTGACCATGTCGATCGGGTCGATCTTCAGGAACCGCTTGACCGCCGGGATCGCGCTCTCGCGCAGGTCACCGAGGACGTCGCGGATCGCAGGCAGCGCCTCGCGGCCGCTCCTCAGCAGCCCGGTGACGGCTCGGCCGGTGGACGGCAGGTCGCGTGCCAGGCCGAGTGCGCAGCGACTGAGCCGGGCAAGGTCGACGGCCCCTTCCTCGCCGGGAACCAGGCCGAGGGCGTCCAGGCTGACGTCCGTGAGCGTCGCCCGGCCCTGAGCGAACTTCGTCAGGGTGTCCTGGACGACGACCGCGCTCGCGATCAGGGCGATCGCGACGAGTGCCAGGCCGATCGGGCCGGAGATGAACAGCGCGACCGTGCCCGCGATGATCGCGACGGTGCGGCACAGTGAGATGAACGCGTCCCAGGACTTGAAGGGTGCCGTCACCCGGTCCCAGGCCTTCTGCCACCACGACTTGTCCTTGATGCCGCTGCCGTCCAGGGCGGCGTTGACGCCGTCGACGCAGCGCGTCTCGGCATCCCCGCGCAGGGCCGCCGCCTGACCGGCAAGGCTACGGGCGGCGTCCCGATCGGCCGCGGCGGTCCGGGCACGAGCCGCCGCAGCCTGCACCGTTGCCGCCGTGCCCGGGTCGAGCCCGGCCGTTGCGGCGTCGAGCGCGAGCGGAGTGAGGCCCAGCCCGCTGGAGAGCAGGGCCGACCGCGGGCCCGGCAGCGCGGCCCGGAGCTCGTTCATCGCGCCCTGGTAGCGGGCGTCGGCGTCCTCGCCCTCCCGCAGGGCCGTGCCCGCGCGGGCCTTCGCCTGGCTCAGCTGGTCGGCGTACGTCGCGAGCGCGTCGCCCGCGCCGCCGAACGCCTTCTCGAGCTTGCCGACCTCGGCCGGCAGTTCGGCGAGCGCGTCGCGGTACTTCGGTGCGTAGTCGCCGAGCAGAGCCAGGTCGCCGCTGCCGGCGGTGATCGCCCGCAACCGGACGCCGTCGCCGTGCGCCCGGTCGGCCTCCCGGCGCAGCCGGGCGGCCAGCGCGCTCGTGCCGGCGGGGTCGCCGGGGGTCGGGTCGCCGGGCAGGCCGAGGACGCTCCAGTCGCTCATGACGCCTGTCCCTCGCTCGCTGCGGCCGTCTGCGGCGCCTGCTCTTCCCCTCCATCAGCGGGGATCCAGCGGAAGGTGCCGCTGATCGCGTCGAACAGATCGAGCATCGGGTCGGCGAGCTGGACCTGCGGGCTGGCGAGCACGAGGTCGACGACATGGCTGCCGTGGCGGGCGTCGGACCAGCCGGGCGAGGGCAGGAGCGTGTGCATCACGACGTACTCCGTCGGGCCGGTCCCCGCCCCACCGGCGCCGTCGACGCCCCCGTCCAGGAGGGCGATCTCGCGGACCCGGACGCCGCGGCCGGCCGGGTGCTCGACGAGGAGCACCTCCCGTGCGCCCAGGCGAAGGGCGGCACCGGTCGCGGGGATGCCGGCGGCGAGGGCCTCGACGGTGCGCTGCGCGGGGTCGTCCGGTCCCGGCGACTGCAGGACGGTGCAGGACGCGGTGAGGAGGCCGGCGCCTCCGACCGGCTCGGCCAGAGCCGCGCAGTAGACGGCGCCGGCGCGCTCGGCATCCTCCGCGACCCTGCGCAGGAGGCGCGCCAGGGCCGCCGCCCGCGGCGCCAGCTCGGGCACCCGCACCACTCGCTCCTCGACGAGCCGGGGCAGGTGCCGGGTGCGGGTGGCCCGCCAGATGTCGAACTCGTACCAGCTGTCCGGAACGCGCAGCGAGAACCCGATCGCCGGAGCCGGAAGGATCGTCGAGGTCGTCATGGCTGCCTCTCTTCGAAGCCGGGGGGTATTAGTGCGATCCGCCGGAACCGGCGACCGTGGTGCGGCCGGGCGTGAGCGCGGTGGCGAGGTTGCGGTCGAGGTCGGTGCTGCCGGTCGCGAGCCCGTGGAGCATTCCGGCGGCCCGGTCGAGCAGCTGCTCGAGGTTCTGCCGGCTCTGTGTCGAGTCGGCGAAGAAGGCGTGCAGCGCCGCATCGATGCGGTCGGAGCCCGTGACGCTCGAGCCGGAGTTGAGCTGCGCCACGTTCGCCGCGTCTTGCCGCATCGCGGCGAGCTCAACGGCGGCTCGAACCGCCGCGGGCGGATTGCAGCCGAAGGAGGTGGCCATTCCCGC
Organism: uncultured Actinomycetota bacterium; assembly: GCA_963792195.1. Classification (GTDB taxonomy): domain Bacteria; phylum Actinomycetota; class Actinomycetes; order Actinomycetales; family Kineosporiaceae; genus DATKNA01. Next base: position 82,914 of record CAWBVK010000002.1, read on the forward strand.
CGTCCTCTCGTGAATGTCGCGTCGACTCATGTGGTGTGGTCTCGTGGGCCCGTCGAAAAGCTTCTGCGCCCGACGTGTCGAAGGCTTCTACGTGGCCCTCACGTCGATCGGTTCACGCGATCGGCGACCGGCTCGTCATTCTTCTTGCGCCTCTGTGAGGCGCGCCAAGGTTCCCTCGAATCACGTGTTGTGATGCCCATCCGCATCACCACGAGGGTTCTGAAGGATTGTCGGCTCGTGTGGCAGGCGAGCGGCGGGCAGGACGTGCCCGGGGCCGACCGGGAGAAATGGTCAGTGCGGGCGGGCTGTCGCGACGAGGACGGCGAACACCGGTTGCACGTCAGACCAGTCCGCCGCCGGTGCACTTGCGTACACGACGTACTCGGCGCCGCCCAGCCGCCAGTACCGGCCCTCAGCGCGCTGGTCCGTACCGCCGGCTAGGTACGTGTACTCCCAGTCGACCGCGTCCGGCGAGGCGCCGTAGTCCACCCGATCGAGGTGGATCTGCCGGTATCCCGCGCTCTCGGTCGAGGCGTACCCACGTACCCGGGCCAGTTGGCTGGCGTGCCCGGGACGATAGCCGCCGACCTGGACGAACCGCGCCGGGCGCTGCGGATCGACGGCGCGCAGCTCCGCGGTGCCGGGCACCGGGCGCAGCGGCCAGCCCTGAGGCACGGCCACCCGCAATCCCTGCGCCGCCGCCACCCATCGGGACCCGGCTGGCGCAGTGCCGCCGCCCGGTTTGCCGGGCAACGCGGCGGCCGGCGAACCAGCTGGCGACGGCACGGCGCTCGGCGTCCCGGCGGTGCCGCCGCGGGGTGCGGCGGCCGAGGGAGCGGGTGCCGGCGTGGTGACCGCGACGGAGGCGGCGGAACGAGGCGCGTGTCGCACCGGCCAACCGGTCAGCAGGGAGGTCGCGACGACCGTTACAAGAACGGCGAGGGGAATGCCGGCGACGAGCCTGGCGCGACGGAGCCACGGGGGTCGATCGGGTTGCTCGGCTGACTTCAGCTGCGTGGGCTCGTCGACGACGGCGGTCGACCCGGGCGCAGGAAGCGGGCCGAAGGCCGGCGGCGGCCCGGGAGCCAGGAACGGGGCGCCGGCCACCGATCGGTCCACCGTGCCGGTGGTGGGCGCGGGGTCAGCCGCGAGTTCGGCGACGGCGTCTGCGGCGGCCGGTCTGGCAGAAGGGTCGGGGGCGAGCATCCGGTTCACGAGCGCATGCAGCGCGCCGGCGTCCTGAGTCGTTCCGCTGCTGCCGCCGAGGGCGGCGCGCAGCGTGGCACCGAGGGCGTAAACGTCCGCGGCCGGCGTCCAGGTGCCGACGTCCCGTGCCTCGGGCGCGGTGAACGTCGGGCTTGCGGCGGGCGGCTCGGCGTCCGATTCGGCGACCGGCGCCGCGAGGCCGAAGTCTGCGAGCACGGACTCGCCGGAGTCGCGGAAAAGGATGTTGCCCGGCTTCACGTCGCGGTGCAGCAGGCCGCCGGTGTGCATGGAAGCCAGCACGCCCCCGATCGCCCGGGCGAGCGTGACCACCTCCGCGGCGGGCAGCCGCCCCTCGCGGCCCAGCCGGTCGGCCAGCGAGCCGCGCAGGCACAGCTCGGTGACGAGGTACGGAGACCCGCCGTGCAGGTAACCGCTGTCGTGGACGCGCAGGACGTGCCGCTGGCCCGACAACCGCCCCATGATCGCGCATTCGCGTTCGAAGCGCCGAACCCGAACCCGCTCGGGCTCGGCGTCCCCGATCACCTTGACGGCCACCCAGCGGTCCAGCTGCTGCTGGTAGCCGCGGTAGACGATGCCGAACCCGCCCTGGTGGAGCACGGCCAGGTCGCTCACGCCGATCACTCGGGGTGGGGCCGGTGCGCTCGCTGGTGTACTCATGCCAGGACTACGGCCCACAGGCCCCAACGGTTTTGGCGTCGTCCCCTGCTCCTGCTCGTCCGCCATCACGCCTCCCTGGTGCGGGCGACCGCGGGTCCCGCCGCAGGCGTTCGCCCTGCCTAGACTGGCATGATCTGTCCGTGGTGCGGCCGCTCGGGGGCTGAACCGGACGCGCGGACAGCTCGTACTAGAGGCTGGTAACTGGTGTCGGTGGTGGGCGAGGATGCGCGAGAGCAGCTGGCACGCGAGGACGCCGAACTCGTCGCGCGGATGGCGGCGGGCGACGACGGCGCTCCCGTCGCGCAGCTGTTCCGGCGCTACGCAGGGCGGATCTACGGGTTCGCCCTGCGCCAGCTGGCCGACCCAGGGCTGGCCGAGGAGGTCGTGCAGGAGACCTTCGTGCGCCTCTGGCGGACGGCGTCCCGCTTCGACCCGGAGCGGGGGACCGTGGGCGCCTATCTGTTCGTGATCGCCCGCAGCGTGACGACAGACGTCCGGCGACGGCCGTCGTCCCGGGTCCACGGAGCGGTCGAGGACGCGTCCCTGCCCCCGGTCGAGGACAACGTCGACCAGCTGGTGGACGGCCTCGTCGTCCGCGAGGCGCTGGACGCCGTCAGCGCGCCCCAGCGCGAGGTCCTCGCGCTGGCGTACGACGAGGGCATGACCCAGTCGGAGATCGCGAAGCGACTCGGGATCCCCCTTGGAACGGTGAAGACGCGCATGTTCCACGGTCTGCGCGCGCTGCGCGCCGGTCTGCAGGCGCGAGGCTTCGATGTCTGAGCCGGGGCCTGTGCTCGAGGGGCCGGGCCCGCACGCGGACGCCGCCGCCTGGGTGCTGGGCGCCCTGGACCCGCTAGAGGCCGAACGCTTCGCCGTTCACCTCGAGAGCTGCGAGGCCTGCCGCCAGGAGGTCCGCGAGCTGCGGCCGGCGCGCGCTCTGCTCGGCGTGGCCGCGCCGCCCGTCGAGCTACCGCCCGGCCTCGAGGAGCGCACGCTGCGCGCGGTGCGGGCCGCGGCCGTCGAGCAGCCGGTCCGTCGTCCCGTCGCCCAGCCGGGCGCCGCCGTGGTGGACCTGGCGGAGCGCCGGCGGCGCCCGCGACCTCCCCTGACGTGGCTCGTGGCGGCGGCCGCCGCCGTCCTGGTCGCGGTCGGGGGCGGGATCTGGGTCCAGCGCCAGAACGCGCCCGCGCCTGCCACCGTGACGATCGCTCTGCGGGCCCCGAACGGCGGCGCGGCCCGGGGCGAGGCGGTCGGCGAGAACACCGACAACGGCTGGTCCGTGCGCCTCACCGTGAGCGGCCTTCCGCCCATCCCCGACGACAAGGGCCACTACGAGTGCTGGTACGTCGGCACGGACGACTCCGCGTCTCACCCGGACGCCGTCTCCGCGGGCTCGTTCGAGATCCCGCCCGGCGGCACCTCCGCAGACGTCCGGATGTGGACCGTCTGGGACCTGCAGGCCAACCCCGGCTCGCACATGATCGTCACCCTGGAACCCGACAACGACCCGGCCCGGACAGGCCCCGTCGTCCTCAGCGGCGTGGTGCCGGCCTGACCTTACGAGGGCAGGGCCAGCTGGACGAGCTGCAGGTCGGAGCCGTCGGTGAGGTAGCCGCGCCCGGGCGGCCCGGCGAGGAACTGGTCGGGCTCGAGGCTGACGCCGTGCTCGCGTGCCGCCATCGGCTGCGTCGGCGTGAGCAGCAGCCGCCGGCCCGACGTCATCGCTTCGGTGACCACGCGCATGAGGTTGCGGCGCTGACCGGAGAGCACGGGCAGCGCGTCCCCGGCGAGCACGAGCGCGCGGGTGCCGAGCGCCCCGGGAGCGGCGAGGTCCTGCAGCAGAGTCGGCTGGTCGGTGAAGCCGTCCTGCTCGGGGACGACGGTGAGCTGCTCGAAGTCGTCGACGAGCATCGCGTACCGGCCGTCCCCGAAGGCCGCGACGGCGTCCCTCAGGTCGCCGTCCTTGACGGTCGTACCGCTGACCAGGCGGACGCCGTCGTCCGCGGGCAGCAGCCCGGGGAGCGGCGAGCGCGGCGGTGCCACGGCCAGCACGCCCACACCGGCCCGGCGCAGCGCCCCGCCGAGGGCCGCGAGCGCGCCGGTGCGGCCGGAGCCGGCCGGTCCCGAGATCAGCAGCAGGTGCGGGCCCGCCTCGAAGAGGTCCACGCCGACGGAACTGACGTCCTGACCGCCGACGCCGAGTGGCACCCAGGTGTCGGCGACGCCGTCGGGCCGGGCGACGTCTCGCGACGGCACGGCGACGGGCAGGCTCGGGAACCTCACGGGCGCGGCGCCGGCGATGGGCCACTGCAGGTCGCCGAGCTCGGCGAGATCGGCCATCGCGTCCACGACCTGGACCTGTCGGCCGGTCGCCGCGTCGATGCCGCGGCCCGGCACGAGCGGCGGACGCGGGGTCCCGGGCAGGAGGTGCGCACGGCGGACGTCCTCTTGCGGGAACGGCAGCAGGATTCGGCGGCTGAAGAGCGCCGGCAGCTTGCCCGCGAGCAGGTCTTGGCCACCGAGGGCCACGACGTGGACGCCGAGCGGTGTCCCCGCGGTGATCACGGCGCGCAGGCGCGCCAGCAGCGACGACTCCACGAAGGTCGGGTCGCTGCGGTTCTCGAACTGCTCCCAGCCGTCGATCACGACGACGATCCACGGCAGCGCGGTCGCACCGGTGGATCTGGCGGACTTGCGACGCTGCACCTCACCCTCGAGCCAGGTGACGAATCGGCGGATCCGGTCGGGCTCGGCGGGGGAGAGGACCGCGCCGCAGTGCGGCAGCCTGGCGGCGTCCACGAGGCCTCCCGGGTGCTGCTCGACGACGTAGAGGTGCACCTGCTCGGGGCGGAAGCGGACGGCGAGGGCGCGGACCAGGGCACGCGCGGCCGTCGTCCGACCCGACTGGGGCCCACCGGCGATCAGAAGCCGGTCGTTGCCCGCCAGGTCGAGGACGGCGTGCAGCTGGGCCTGGCCGGCGGGATCGTCGACGAGCCCGAACGGGACAGCGGTGAGCGCCGGCGCGACGGTGGCGAGCCGGTCCACGTCGGAAGCTCGGACGACGGCGGGCAGCGGCGGGAGCAGGGGCCGAGACGGCGCGGGGACGGCGAGCTCGCGTGCGGCCTGCTCGATCGCGGCGATCACGAGCGTCTGATCGGTTTGCCCATCGCGCGGGGACGGCGTCCGGCTCCGGCCGGTCCGCGCCCAGGCTCGGCCAGTCGACGACTCGAACCCGCGCGGGCGCCGCACCGCCGTCCGGGGGAACGTCGCCGAGGTAGCCCGACTGGAACACCCGCGGCAGCCGCACCTCGTCCTTGGTGCAAAGGATCATGCCGCGGCCTCGCAGGTGCCCCGGGATGCCCACAGCGTCCGGTGCGCCGAGCACCTCGACGCTGTCGGAGACCTCGTTCTGGCGCAACGAGATCCGCAGATCGATGTTGTTCTTGAGCTCCGGTGAGAGCTTGCCCTGAAGCGACTGGGTGGCGAGCACCAGATGGATGCCGAGCGAGCGACCCTTGGCCGACACGTTGACGAGTTCGCGCAGGAAGTCGGGGGATGTCTCGAGCACCCGCGCGAACTCGTCGAAGATCATGACGAGCCGGGGCAGCGCGGGCAGCGCACGGTCCGTGCGCCGCGCCCGCCAGTACTCGTCGAGTTCGCCGCCGTAGGGCGCGAGGATCGACTCGCGCCGCCGCACCTCGGCGCGCACCGAGGCGAGCACGCGGACCGCGGCGGCCTCGTCGAACACCTCCGCGGGCGTGCTCCCGGTGGAACGGATCAGGCCGACGACGTGCGGGCAGCTCGCGAAAGGCAGGAAGGCGCTACCGCCCTTGAAGTCGACGAGCACGAGGTTCAGCTCGTCGGGGCGGTTGTCGAGCAGGAGCGCGGTGACGAGGGTCTGCAGCAGGATGCTCTTGCCGGCGCCGGTGGCCCCGCCGAGCATCGTGTGCGGACCCTGTCGCGCGAGGTCGACACACACGGGCCCGGCGCCGTCCGCGCCCAGCACGGCCTCGGTGGTCGGCCCGGGCCGGGTCGCCCACCGTTGGCGCACGTGCTCGGGCGAGGGCTCGGGCATCCCGACGAGGTCGAGGTAGCGCACCGGGTACGGGACGCCTGCCTGCGCGCCGACCGGCGTCAGCCGGTCGCGCATCGGCGCGAGAGCCCGCGCAATGCCACCCACGGCGGCAAGATCGAGCCCCTCCGGCCGCACGACCACAGGTGGCTCCTGCCGGCTGGGCGTCAGGACGAGGCGGTCGCCGTCGACGGCGCACAGCGCGTGGCACTCGTTCATGTCCTGCCGGTCCACGCAGATGGCGTGGACGCCGACCGCCGGCCCCTCTCGCAGCACCTGGCGGATTCCGGGCAGCCGGCGCAGTGCCACCGCACCCTGCAGCAGGACGACAACCTCCTGCGGCCACCCGTCCACCTGCCCGCCGTCGGCTGCCGTGCGCCGCGCCGCCACCAGCTCGGCCAGCTCTGTGAGCCGCGCCGTCCGCGTCGCCGCGGTGACGCCGGTGCGGCACGGAGCGCGGCCGGTCTCGCCGACCTCGACGTGCGGCAGCCATCGCGTCCACGAGAGGTCGTCCTCCGCATCGGCGTCCTTGGCCACGAGCACGGCCAGCGCCAGGTCCTCGGGGCTGCGCAGGACGGCGAGCTGCGTGACCAGCCAGCGGACCAGCGGACCGGTGTCGTGAGGCTCCCCGACCACGCCGAGGACGCCGGCCCGGCGCAGGTCGACGGTCACGGGTGCCGCCCGCAGGACGGGTGGCCGGAAGCCGGGCCCCGGCATCCCGTGCAGGTCGAGGGCGGCCTCGGCATCCGCGGTCCCGACCCGGACGACGAGCCCGTGCGCGCTCTCGCCGCCCCTGGGCCACAGCCCCCGGCCGGTGCCCGTCGCAACGGCGGCGAGGTGCACCCTGTCGGGGGTGAGTGTGGTCCGAGCCTGCTCCTCCCGCCGCACGTGCTCTGCGAGGTCGCGCTCGGCCCGCTCCCGAACGACCCGCTGCTCACGGCTGCGATTCCCCCTCGCGCGGCGTTCGCTCAGGTACGGCCCGAGGGCCATCAGCGGGCCGAGCACGGCGAACAGCAGCATCGCCGGCTGCCGGAACAGCCACGCCATCAGTGCGCCTCCGAGCAGCGGGGCACCGGCGGTCAGCAGGACCCGGACGAGGGCCGACGACTCGGCCGCCGCGTCGGGGAACGTGATCCGGGTGCGGGGAATGGCGGGAGCGGGGGCGAAGGCGCGGTCGAAGTCGAGGCGCCCGTCCGGGCTCGGCGTCCCATGTGCCGCCCGCGCCGGCAACGGCGTCCACTGCAGGACGGTGTCGCCCATCCCTATCCGGCTGCCCGCGTGCAGTAGGCGGCCCGCGCCGAGCGGCTGGCCGTCGAGGGTGGTGCCGTTGCTGGAGCCCAGATCGACGACGGAGGCGGCGTCCGGATCGGCGCCGAGGTCCAGCCCGGCGTGCGCCCGCGACACGCTGAGATCCTCGAACCGAACGGACGCTCCCGTGCCCCGCCCGAGGATGTGCCGCCCGGGCGCCGTCCAGTGCAGATTTCCTCGGCCGGGACCTTCCACGATTTCAAGGACGCCGGCCGCCGCCGCCGGCCCGCCGGCCGGAACGGGGGCAGGCGCGCCGACCGAGACGACGCAGCCGTGGGTGATGCCCGCGGCGGCGAGGGTCGCGTCCGGGTCGAGTCGGACCGTCGAGCGGGAACCGCCGTTCGGGCGTCCGAGGTAGCAGGGCTGGCCGGCGATGGGGATCGGCGAGGCGGCGAGCAGCGAGGCGACGCTGCTGCCCGGCTCCGCCGTCACCTCGACGTCCGCCTCCGCCCCGGACGCGGGATGCGTCACAGTCAACCGCACGATCATGGCCGCCTCCCGCTCCGCCTCGCTCGTGCGAGCCCGTCGTGCTCAGCCGACGGAGCTGCTGAGCTGCTGGTCGAGCTGCTGGTGCTGCGCGACGGCGGTACGCAGGAAGCTGCTCATGCCCTCGAGGCCGGCCATGACGTTGCGTGCGCCGGTGTTCCACTGCTCGTAGGACTGGTGGAACTTGCCGGACGCGAGGTCGGTGACGAAGCCGCTTGCGACGAGCCCGTCGATCATGGTCTTGAGCCGGCCGAGCTGCGCCTCGACCTCTTGCTGACCGCTGGTGAGAGCGCTCGCGCTGGACTGCAGGTCGTTGTAGCTGACGAGGATGTTGGCCATCGTGCTGCCCTTCGTGGAGCGGTGCAGGGCCGTCCCGAGACCCCCGGTCCCGGAGGCGGCGACCAGCTGGGCGCCGGTCGGCCCTTCTACGGCCCGGGCCTCGCCAACGGTTCATCAGGTTCCGCACTTCCTAGGAGGAAGGCGCCAGCCTCTTCGGCGGCCGGGCTGGTGGTAGAGAACCACGCCACCTACCATTCGCTCGCCGTGGCGCTGCCGGCCGACGGTGACGTGGGCGCGGTCGTATACGGGGCCGGCGCGACGGCTGTACCACCTGCTCGTGGACCACGCCCGTCCCACAGCGGCGGACAGGCGGGCAGGCGTGGACATGGTCCGAGCTGTGGTGAGCTGGTTGCCGGCTCCGCTGCGCCCTCGTGCCCTCGAGGTACTGCTCTCGGGGAACCGGCTAGCTCAGGAAGCTGTAGGTCTCGAGCTGCTCACCACGAAGCCGCCGCTGCTCACCACGAAGCCGCCGCTGCTCACCACGAAGCCGCCGCTGCTCACCACGAAGCCGCCGCTGCTCACCGTGACCTGACCGCCAACGCGTCCTCGCCATGCACGTTAGGGACGGCTCTGCTTAACGAGGAGCTTCTTCGCGCGGGCTGGGGGCGGTTGTTCCTACCTGCCGTCGTTCGGCGCGCCTGGGAGCACCGGTTCGCCGACCTGACCAGCGCGGCCTGAGCCTGCCGCAGCTGCGGTGTTGGCTGTCGTGGACTCCTCGCCGAGGATCCCAGACCCGACGGCGCCCTTTCCCTCGGGGCGACCGGGATGCTGCGTCTGCGCGCTGGAAAGTATCGCGTCGTGTACCAGATCGACGAGGCCACGCGAACGGTGTCGGTCATGCACGTCGGTCGACGCGCCTGACTCGCCACCAGCGTCGCATCTTCGTCGCCGACCGCCGGAGGCACGTTCCGCGCCCCCGGCCCCTCGCGGAACGCTGAGACAATCATGGTTCTTGGAGCGGTTCGTGGGACGAACTGTGGTTGATCAGAGCAGGCGGGGAGGCTGGGGACGCCGGACCGGTGTCTGCAGCGTGCTCAGGAAGCCAGGGCCACGCGGAGCACCGGCCTCCTAAAGAGGTGGCGCAGGTTCGAATCCTGCCGGGGGCACCTTCCGCCCGATCCGGGCCGTTCCGGGCAGCTCGTCGCGTTCAGGAAGTGTTCATGTCCGGGCGAGTCCGTCACGTGATCGACCGCACGTAGCGTGAGTGGGCGTGGCCGCTGCCCGACGGCCGGACGGGAGAAGGACATGCCGAAGCCCACCATCGTCCTCGTGCACGGAGCATGGGCGGACGCCTCGAGCTGGAACGCCGTGGCCACCGAGCTCGAGGATCAGGGCTTCACGGTCCTGGCTCCGCCGAACCTGCTGCGCCGAGTGGCGATCGATGCCCCCTACATCGCCTCGTTCCTGCAGCAGCGCACCACCGGGCCCGTCGTCCTCGTGGGCCACTCGTACGGCGGTTTCGTCACCACCAACGCCGGGACCGGCGGGGGCGACGTGCGAGCGCTGGTCTACGTCGACGCGTTCATTCCCGACGAGGGCGAGAACGTCTTCCAGATCCTCGGCGGGTCGGGATCGGCGCTCGCGGTCCCCGACCCCACCACCGTCTTCGACATCGCCGGCTACCCTGGCGCGCCGGAGGGAGACGCCGAGGCGTTCCTCAAGCCCGACACCGTCCACACGGCCTTCGCCCAGGACCTTCCCGAGGCCGACCGCCGGCTGATCGTCGCGGGCCAACGGCCGATCACGCTGAGCGCCAACACCACGCCGTCGCAGACCGCCGCCTGGAAGACGCTGCCGACCTGGGCGGTGATCGGCACGCAGGACCTCGTCATCCCGCCCGGCACCCAGCGCAGCATGGCGGAGCGTGCCGGAGCGACGATCAGCGAGGTCGCGGGCTCACACGTCTCGATGGTCTCGCAGCCCCGGGCGACGATCGACGCCGTCCTCGCCGCCGCAGCCGCCGTCTGACCGTCCGCGATCCTCGAAGGGTCCGCGCGACGGCGGTCCGATGGCCTCGACTCCCGTGGCAGCCGTGGTCGCGCTCAGAGCGACATCCGCTCGATCGCCAGGTACTCGCGGTCGACAGACGCCACAGGGTCGTTCGCGTACCAGCGCTGTAGCCGGCGGTCGTTCAAGGCGTTGTCCAGCGCGGCCATGATCATGGACTGGTCGAGGACGAGCCGTCGGTGACCCACCGACCCTGTCGTCGGATTGACGGCGTCGTAGAAACCGCCGTCCGAGGTGTAGATGTCCGGGTAGAGGCGCCGGAGGGCGACGAGATTGGCGTAAGCCGCCCCGGGGGCGACGTCCAGCGCGAGGAACGAGGCGTGCGGGGTCACCGTCGTCTCGATCGCACAGTCGGCGCACTGAGCCAGCCGCTGGCCGGGCGGGAACGTCGCACCCACGACACCGTAGATCCCGTAGCCGCCGCTGTCGTCGGCCGTGCTCGACGGGGAGAGTCCCCACACCGGGAAGTGCAGCTGCTCCGTGGCGTACCGCCGCTGCACCGTGACTATCCGGGTGTCAGCCAGCCCGAAGCTCCGCGGACCCCACGTCGTCTCCGGCACGACCTCGTTCGCCATCAGCGCCTCGAACATGCCGCCGGCCCAGGTGGGAAGGAAGCGGAACGAGGTGCCCGGGTAGGTGTAGTGCCCCTCCCAGACGGGGAACGCCTTGCCGGACTGCGGGTCCCTGATCGTCGTCCAGTAGCCACCGACCGGCCACTGGCCCTGCCACGAGAAGTCGGGGTCGGTGTCGCAGCGCTGCGGGGGCAGGGTGCGCCAGGTGCGCCACCAGACGTCGCCTGGCATCTGGTGCAGGCCCATGCCGATGTACATCGCGATGCGGGGATCGCTGTAGATGGCGCCGTTGTGGTACCCCGCCGGTCCCGACGCCCTCGTAGTAGCCGCCGTACATCTGCCCGGTCGGTTGGTTGTCGACGGCGGGGTTGACGTTGCAGCCGCTCTGCGGCCGGTCGTCGTAGAAGATCGAGAAGTCCATGTCGCCGAGCAGGGACGACGCCAGTGTCCTCGCCCCGGGGAGGGCGTTCCGGACGACGATCAGGCCCGAGGCGAGCCAGCCGTTGTCGACCGCGGAGAGGAAGGAGCAGTTGTCGTTCGTCCCGCCCACGCTCGCGCAGGGAGCCTGCCCGGGGCCCTGGATCACCTGACCAGTGGAGGTGTCGTACCACTGGTAGAGGAAGCCGTGGCCCCGGGCCAGGTGCCGTGTCTCGTTGAGAGTCGCCGTCGCGAGCGTCGTCGCTTGGCCCTGGGAGACGAGCCCCAGGTCGCGTGCCGCCACGACTGCCCACAGGTAGACGCCGATGTTCGCAGACGAGGTGTAGGCGCCGCGCGTCGTCCCAGGGCCGAGGTTGTCGAGCGGGAGGTGCGTGGAGGGGTCGACGTCCTGCTCGAAGAATCGCCAGGTGTCCCTGGCGATCCCGGCCAGGTCGGCGCGCTGTCCGCTCGTCAGGCTGCTGTTCGTCGCCGCCTGAGCCGGCGGAGCGGCGAGGAGGATCGCGGCGAGCAGCGCCGTGACGGCGGCGAGGGGGACGGTAAGGCGTCTGCGCATCGTCGACTCCAGGGGCACGACGAGTAACCGGAACCGTTGCTCTCGTCCTACCCCAGAGCCCGCTCACGCGCCTCTCGGCGTGGACCCCTCGCTCGCGTCCCACATGAGTGTCGCACCATCAAAGGATGTGGGCATCGCGGTGATCATCATGAAGCGGTTGGCTTCGTGCCTCATGACCACCCCATCACGATCACGCGCGCTCGGGCTGCTGGTCCGGGCGTTCGTCCTTTGCCTGGATCAGGAACCGATCAAGGTCGGACGAGGGTCGCCGAAGTGGTGCGCAGCCCGCGGAGCGAGTAGCCATAAGACATGACGGATGCGCGGCAGGCATGGAGCGACGCGGGGCATCAGATCAGCGCGCTCACGGCACGGCTCAAGGAGGCCTACGAGCAGCAGCGAGCGGCGGAGGCGCGGCAGACCAGGGAGCGACCAGCGACAGACGGAACCCCGGCGGTGCCGGACGGCGCTGCCGAGACCGGTTCCACGGCCCCGTCCGAGCCCTCCGGGGGCGCAGCCGCGAAGGCCGAGGTTCACGAGGCCGTCCGACGCCTGAGCGAAGCGGCGAAAGACGTCTTCGAGGTGCTCGGCGGCGCAGCGAAGGATCCGAACGTCAAGGCCGAGGTGAAGCATGTCGGCAACTCCGTGAGCACGGCCTTCGCGGCGACCTTCACCGAGATCGCCGAGCAGATCCGCAAGGCCGCGTCGAAGACACCGCAGCCCTCGGAACCGGGCTCGTCGAGCTCCTCGGCGTCGACCACATCGTCGGCATCGACCGGCGAGACGCCACCGAGCCCGACCCCGGAGCCGGACGCCTCGCCGCCGCCCTACGGGACCCCGCCGGAGGGGCCTCGCGCGGGCAGCTAGGGCTCCGACGAGCCACCGCCAGCGGCGGCGGGCAAGGCGGGGAGTGCTGACCCAACCACCCACGCCGTCCCTCTGGCGGCGTTTGTCCCGGACCCATACGGTTCCTCCCGGAGCGCCCCGCGGCGCGCTGCCGTCGTCACGGCCCAGGGAGGCACGTATGTCGCGTTCGCGTGGTCGACACCTACACCTGCGCGGCTGGGCGGCGCTCGGCGCGGCGGGCGCCCTCGCCGTGTCGGCGCTCTCCGTCGCAGGCGCCTCCGGCGCCGGTGCTGCAGAGCCCGCGCAGCAGGCCACAACGTTCTCCGTCACCTCGTTCGACGGTACGACGATCACGGGCGACTACTTCACGACGACCGCCGCGTCGGCGGGTCACCGGGCACCCACGGTGCTGTTCGGCCCCGGTTGGGGCGGCGCGTCGTTCACCGATCCGACGATGCCGACCAGCACGTCGGGCGGGACGATCGGCATCGCCCCTCTGCTCGCCGCCGGCTACAACGTGGTCAGCTGGAACCCGCGCGGCTTCCACTCCTCGACCGGGCAGGCCGAGGCCGACGACGCCCGCTTCGAGGGCCGTGACGTCTCGGCCATCCTCACGTGGGTCGCGCGCCAGCCGTGGGCGCAGCTCGACAGCGTCGGTGACCCGCGGGTGGGGATGGTCGGCGGTTCCTACGGTGGCGGCGTCCAATGGGCCGCGGCCGCCTTCGACCACCGGATCGACGCCATCGTGCCGGACATCTCCTGGCACTCGCTCGCCACGAGCCTCGACCCGAACGACACCGCCAAGACGGGCTGGGACACGCTGCTCTACGGCGGCGCGCAGGCCGCCGGCCAGCGCGACGATCCGAGGATCGACAAGGCTTTCGTCGACGCCCGGGCCTCGTTCCGGGTGCCTGCGGACGACGTCCGGTTCCTGGCCGCCCGGGGCCCGGACGGCCTGGTGTCGGGGGTCCGCGCGCCCGCCCTGATCCTGCAGGGGACTGTCGACACGCTCTTCCCGCTGGACGAGGCTGGCGCCAACTACGCCGAGCTGGCTCGTGAGCGCGTGCCCGTGAAGATGGTGTGGTTCTGCGGCGGTCACGGCGTGTGCCTGACCAACCCCGGCGACACCTCGGTCATCGAGCGCGACACCCTGGCCTGGCTCGCCCGTTACGTGAAGCAGCAGCCGGTCTCCACCGGCCCGGGCTTCGAGTGGATCGACCAGGTGGGCGAGTGGCACTCCGCGCCCACGTTCCGCACCAACAGCACGGCGCACGGCGTCCAGGCCCGCGGCTCCGGCAGCCTGTCGCTCGTGGCCACGGGCGGGTCCGGCCCGTACGGCGGCCCGGCCCCGGTCGGACCGTACGCCCTGGTCCTGGCGACGCCGGCGACCAACGCTGTCGACGTGCCGATCCGCTTCCCGCGGGCCGCCACGGTGCTCGGCGCCCCGGAGCTGTCCCTGCGCTACCGCGGTACGGCTCCCCGTGCGGAGGCCCGGGTCCTCGCGCAGATCGTGGACGACGCGACGGGCGTCGTCCTCGGCAGCCAGCTCACGCCGATCCCCGTCACTCTCGACGGGAGGCAGCACCAGGTCGCCCTCCCGCTGGAGTACCTGGCGGCGGTGGCGAAGCCCGGTGCGAGCTTCACCCTCCAGCTGGTGGCCGACAGCTCCCAGTTCGACACCCACCCCACCGGCGGGACGATCGCCTTCTCCCGCATCCGGATCCAGTTGCCGACCTCGTCCCACGACCGCCGGTAGCCCTTCCCTCGGCCGACCCGGACCGCCCCAGGGGACGACCTCCCCGGAGTCGGCTTCGGACAGATGGTAAGTCCAGCCTGATAAGGCTAGCCTGAGCATATGTCCGACCACCCCGGCCACTCCGAGCTCGAGGAGGTCGCCGACCGGCTGCGCCTCGGCATCGGCCTCGTCGTCCGGCGGATCCGGCAGCTGCACGAGCAGGCCGACCTCACGCTGCCCGAGAGCGCCGCGCTCGGCCGGCTCGAACGCGGCGGTCCGGCGACCTCGTCCGACCTGGCCCGGCAGGAGCAGATCAGCCCGCAGTCGATGGGCGCCACGCTCGCCGCGCTCGAGGGCCGCGGCTACCTGCGCCGCAGCGCCGACCCGGCCGACGGCCGCCGCGTCGTGCTCACCCCCACCGAGGCGGGCCTCGCCGCGATGCGCGACCGCCGCGGCGCCCGCACCCAGCGGATCGCCGCGGCCCTCGCGGACCGCTTCACGCCCGAGGAGGTGGCGACCCTGCGCGCCGCGGCCCCGCTGCTCGAGCGTCTGGCGGAACGGCTGTGACCGCGCTCGCGCCGGTCCCCGTCACCGCCGATCCCCGCTACAAGTGGACGGCGCTGTCGAACACGAGCCTCGCCGTGTTCATGTCGGCCGTCGACGGGTCGATCGTCATCATCGCCCTTCCCGCGATCTTCAACGGCATCCGGCTCGACCCGCTCGGCCCGGGCAACGTCGCGTACCTACTCTGGATGATCATGGGGTACCGGCTCGTCCAGGCGGTGCTCGTGGTCACGCTCGGCCGGCTCGGCGACATGTACGGCCGGGTCAAGCTCTACAACGTCGGTTTCGCGGTGTTCGCCGCCGCCTCGATCCTCCTCTCGTTCGACCCGTTCCTCGGGGGTGCCGCGGCGGTCTGGCTCATCGGCTGGCGGGTGCTCCAGGCCGTCGGCGGGTCCATGCTCACGGCGAACTCGGCCGCGATCCTCACCGACGCCTTCCCGGCCGAGCAGCGTGGCCTCGCGCTCGGCACCAACCAGATCGCCGCAATCGCCGGGCAGTTCATCGGGCTCCTCGCGGGCGGCCTGCTGGCGACGATCGACTGGCGTGCGGTGTTCTGGATCAACGTTCCCGTCGGCGTCGTCGGCACGATCTGGGCCTACCGGAGCCTGCGCGACACCGGCGAGCGGCACCCCGGGCGCATCGACGTGTGGGGCAACCTCACGTTCGGGCTCGGCCTCTCCGCCGTCCTCGTCGCCGTGACCGCAGGCATCGAGCCCTTCGGCGATCACGACATGGGGTGGACGAACCCGCTGGTCCTGGGCCTGCTCGTCGGCGGCTTGCTGCTGCTGCTCGCGTTCGTCCTGGTGGAGTTGCGGGTGGTCGACCCGATGTTCGAGCTGCGGCTCTTCCGGATCCGCGCCTTCGCGGCGGGCAACGTCGCCGGATTCCTCTCGGCGGTCGCGCGCGGCGGCCTGCAGTTCATGCTCATCATCTGGCTGCAGGGCATCTGGCTCCCGCTGCACGGCTACGACTACGCGGAGACCCCCTTGTGGGCCGGCATCTACCTGCTGCCGATGACGGTCGCCTTCCTCGTCGCCGGCCCGACCGCCGGCTGGCTGTCCGACCGGTACGGCTCGCGCGGTCTCGCCACGATCGGGATGCTGATCTTCGCGGGGAGTTTCGTCGGGCTGCTCGCGCTCCCCGTCGACTTCCCGTACTGGCTTTTCGCCGTGCTCATCACGCTGAACGGGATCGGCGTCGGGGTCTTCGCGTCGCCCAACTCCAGCTCGATCATGGGCAGCGTGCCCGCCCGATACCGGGGGGCGGCGTCCGGGATGCGGTCCACCTTCCAGAACTCGGGGACGGCGATCTCCATCGGTGTCTTCTTCTCACTCATGATCGCCGGTCTGGCCGGCACGCTGCCTACCGCCCTCACCGACGGCCTGCGGCAGCAGGGGGTGCCGCCGGACCTCGCGGCGCAGATCGGCGGCCTGCCGCCAGTATCGTCGCTGTTCTCCGCCGTCCTCGGCGCCAACCCGGTCGAGCACCTGCTCTCATCGGCAGGGGCGCTGGCCTCGCTGCCCGATCAGGCCCAGCACGTGCTCACCGGCCGGCAGTTCTTCCCCGACCTGATCTCCGCGCCGTTCCACCACGGCCTCGTGGTCGTCTTCGCGACGTCCGCCGTGCTGTCCCTGGTCGGTGCCGGCGCGTCGTTGCTGCGCGGCCCGCGCCCCGCCCCTGCATCCACATCCACTGACACATCCACTGGAGGACGACCGTGACCCTGTCCACGCTCGACCCGCGTGCCGCACTCGTCGTCGTCGACCTGCAGAAGGGCGTCGTCGGTCTCCCGACCGCGCACCCCACCGCGGACGTCGTCGCACGCTCCGCCGAGCTCGCCGCGGCGTTCCGCCGGCGCGGATTGCCGGTCGTCCTCGTCAACGTCACCGGCCGCGCACCCGGCCGGACCGAGGCCGGCTCCCCGGCGCGCACCCCGACCGCCGACGGCGCCGACCTCGTCCCCGAGCTGGACGCGCAGCCGAGCGACATCCGGGTGACCAAGGCCACGTGGGGAGCCTTCCACGGCACCGACCTCGACCAGCGGCTGCGGGACGCCGGCGTGACCCAGGTGCTCGTCACCGGCGTCGCGACGAGTGCGGGTGTCGAGTCCACGGCCCGCGCCGCCCACGAGCACGGCTATGACGTCGTCCTCGTCACCGATGCGATGACGGACATGGACGCCGACAACCACACGCACAGCGTGGAGAAGATCTTCCCCAGGATCGGCGAGACCACCACGACGGCCGAGCTGCTCGCGCTCCTGTAGTCGTGGGTTGGATTAACCAACTCTCTGTGGCAGACTGCGGGAGTGTCTCCCAGCTCGCGCGTCGCCAACCCTCGCCACTGCTCGATCGCAGGGGCCCTCGAGGTCATCGGCGAGAAGTGGTCCCTGCTCGTGGTCCGCGAGCTGTTCCTGGGTGTACGGCGGTTCAGCGACATCGCGGTCAACACCGGAGCGCCGCGCGACATCCTGACCACCCGGCTCCGGCGCCTGGAGGACGTCGGCGTCGTGGAACGGTCGGAGTACAGCGACCGGCCGCCGCGCTACGAGTACCGGCTCACACGTGCCGGCCGTGACCTCCTTCCGGTGATCATGATGCTCAGGCAGTGGGGTGAGCGCCACGTCACCGGTGAGGTCCTACCCCCGGTCTACGAGCACAGTTGCGGCGCGGTGTTCGAACCGCGGATGGACTGTGCCGCCTGCGGCGAGCCGGGGGACCTCCGCTCGCTCACCCTCCAGAACCCTTAGCGGCCGCTGCTCGGATGCGCCCGTCACCTTCCTCCGCGCCCGTCGGATCCGAGCCCCCGCTTCCGGGCCCCGCCGTGACCTACTCCGACTCCAACGAGCGTCTCAACGACTCGAGCGTGCGCGCTCTCTCGCCTCTCGCCATCCAGGCCGCGACGGGCTTCATCAGACGCATCACTCCGAAGAGCTCACCCTCAGCGACGTGATGAACGATCGTCGTGTCCCCGTCCTCCTCGAGGACGTACGCGGGCCGTGCCTCCATGAGGTCCGAGCCGAACCAGTGAAGGGTCTCCTGGAACCCGATCCGCGCCGGCGGGTCGAACTCGGAGACTCGACCGTGAAAGGTTCCCATCCTGGTGGCGTCGACATACGTACTCCCCAGGCCGAGGGGGCCGTTCGAGGTGCCGGCCGAGCGGCGGAACAGGCCCGTGCGACGCATCCACGCCCCGTAACCGTCCACGTCGGCCAGGCGTGCGAACACCTGGCCGATGGGTCGGTGAACCGTGGCGCGCGTCTCGTAGCGAACGGTGCTGCTGGCTCTCCTGCTCATTTCTCTTCTCCTGGAGGTGTTCGGGTCGGCGCCGCGCCGTGACCCGCGACAGGCCTGCCTCGCCGGCGCTCGTGGTTGTGATCATGACAGGTCTCCTGGATGGATTCTTCGGCCGCTCGGTCGTCGACGTCCGTCACCGGGTCTCGTGGGCGACCCGGCGCCGTACGGCCAGGTAGGCGGTGCCAGCGAAGGCGACGGCGAAGGCGACGAGGAGCGCCCAGTACGTTGCCGAGGACGAGGCGCCCAGGTCTGCAGACACCGTTCCTGCGTCGACGGGTGTGATTCCCGCCGGCGCCGCGAGCAGGGTGGTCTTGCCGGCGCCGCTGGGCCCGACGGTCGCCGCCAGGCGACCCGGCCGGATGGACAGTGCCACCCGGTCTAGGGCTGCCTTTCCCCCTCGGTGGCGCTTGCTGATCGCCGCGGCCTCGATCGCGACGCCTCGGTGCTCGGCGGCCACGTCGTCCGGGAGCGAATTGGTGATCATCAGCGGCGCTCCTTCGGCGGCCACGACTGATAGGTTGGCTTCTCCAACCCTCCCTTCGGAACCTAACCGAGTGAGTTGGATTTGCCAACCTGTATCACGACCAGGGCGATGTGACTCCCATCTCCCGGCATGCCCCCGCCACCCCTCCGGACGTCGACCGCGTCGGCGCGCGGACTTGGAGTGGCGGTCGGTCGGTGACCGGAACCGGTGGCCGGCCCCGGAGAGGCATGGTCGTCAGACCGAGGTGCCCTGGCCGCCGCGTGGTGTGGTCGGAGCCGCGGCCGACGGCGGTTCGAGTCCTGCCGGGGGGACGGTACCGGCCGGGATCCGCGCTGTGACGCGGGTCCCGCCGTTCGCAGGGGTCCAGATCGCGAGGGTGCCGCCGAGCGCCTCCACGCGGTCGGCGAGTCCGCGCAGACCGCTCCCGCTCTCGGTGTCGGCGCCCCCGACGCCGTCGTCGAGGACGTCGACCACGACGATGTCGCCGTCCTTGGCCACGCGGACCGTCGCCCGTGTGGCCCTGGCGCGTTTGCCGATGTTGGCGAGGCTCTCGCTGACGACGTAGTAGGCGGCGACCTCGACCGGTTCGGGCAGGCGCTCGCTGAGCTCGACGTCCAGATGGAGCGGGCAGGGCGCCCGGGTGGCGAGCGACTGCAGGGCCACCGAGAGGCCGTGACCGGTCAGCACGGCGGGATAGATCCCACGCGAGACGGCCCTCAGCTCCTCGAGCGACTCGGCCACCTCGGCCCGTACGCGCCTGATCTGCCCCTTGCCGTCCGGTGCGCTCCACGCCCGCTCCATCATGCCCAGTTCGAGACTGAGAGCGACGAGGCGCTGCTGGGCGCCGTCGTGCAGGTTCCGTTCGAGCCTCTGACGCTCGACCCGGCCGGCTTCGAGGACCCTGCCGCGGGATTCCTGCAGTTCGAGGAGTTGTGCTCGCAACTGGGACTGCAGACGCCCGTTCTCGAGGGCGATCGAGGCCGCCGCCACGACGGAGTCGAGGAGTTCCCGCTCCTCGCGCTCCACGGCGGGGTGGAAGCTGAGCGCAGCGAGGGGCTGCCCGTCATGGGCGATCAGCCGCACGCCTCGGTCGCCGTCCTCCGGCGGCAGGGTGACGGACCGGCCGGCCTGGTCGGCCCAGGCCCCGAACTGAGGCAGCCAGTACGCGACGGACAGGGACGGGTCGTGCAGCGCGCGCGCCAGCGGCACCTGGAGGTCCGCCGTGGGGTTCGAGCGGAGGTGGACCACCAGGTCCCCCACGTCCGCGCGAGCGAGCCGGGCGTCGAGCAGTCCCAACAGGAACGCGATCGGCGCGAGCCCGAGGACGGCGAAGGTCACGTTCCGGATGTCCTCGAAGGCCGGCCACTGCTCCAGCCCGGCGAGGTAGAGCAGCGCGAGCATGACCAGCGACACCCCGAACGAGTCCACGGTCAGAGCGACACCGCGACGGGAAGGACGGCCGGCACGTCGGGCACGGAGCACGAGGTCGCCTGCTCCGAGCAGGAGAAACGCGGCCACGAGGCTCAGCTGTACCTGCTCGACGCGCACGGCGAGGACGGGCTGCGTCAGCACGGCCAGAGGGTCGTCCGGGTCGATCCCCACCGCCACCTTGAGCAGCTGCAACCCGAGGCAGACGGCGTAGCAGGACGTGACCACGAGGCGTTCGGAGCGGGACTGGAGCCGACCGGTGGGGTAGGCGAGGAAGACATGCAGGAAGAGCGCGGCCGGCAGCAGGTCGACGACGTGGCCGGCGGATGCGACGTTGCGGTCGGTGGACCACTGCAGGGCGATCAGGGCCATGGCGAGGCCGGTGACGATCATCAATGGCCCGAGGCGGCTCAGCGGCCGGCGTGACCACGCCAGCAGTCCACCGATCACGTACGGAACAGTGATCCAGTTCAGCAGGAACGCCTGCAGACCGGGACGCAGCAGCTCGTCGTTGGACAGGGCCAGGCTCAGTGACAGCGTGACCGCCGCGAGCCCTGCCAGGGCCGTTGCGGTCAGGGTGAGAGAACTGGGTCCGAGCCGCGACGGTCGTGCGGAGAGGCCGGCGGTCGTCACCTGAGGCGCCTCCGTCCGTCCTGGACGTCCACCGGGAGGCGGGGCCCCGGCGGCGCACAGGTGATCAGCCTACGCGTGCCCCTTCAGGTCGACGGCCTGCGCCGTAGGAGCTCGTGCAGGCGAACTCCGGTCAGGTCCGCCTTGGCGAGGAAACCGATCGCGGAACTGCTCTCGACGAGGCCGCCGTAGTCGCTCGCGTCACGGCCTGAGACGAGGACCACGGCCGGGGGAGCCGGGCGCCGGGCCAGTTCCCGGGCGACCTGGAAGCCGTCGAGGTCGGGCAACTGGACGTCGAGCAGGACGAGTTCGGGCCGCAGGGAGTCGTAAGCGGTGATCCCTGAAGCACCGTCGGCCGCCTCTCCGACGACGGCGAACCCGGCGTCGGTGAGCAACCGACGGACGGTGCCACGGAAGAGTGCGTGGTCGTCGACGACCAGGACACGCACCGGCATGAGGTCATCGTGGGTGGACGCGGGCAGTCCGGCCAGGGGGCACACTTCCGGCCGCGCTGCCCGGCCGGTGGGGCGGCGGGGACCGGCCGCTGGAGCGGCCGGTCCCCGCCGGGTGGGAGGAGGGAACGCGGCCAGCATCAGCTCGTCCAGCTGCGCCAGTCGCCGATGATCAGGAGCACGCTCATCGTCGAGGCGACCACCGCCCAGAGCGTGACGAGGCGGGTGGTGTCGCTACCGCTCCAGAGCGTGCTGGTCTCCAGGCTCGCGTCGACCGCATGCGCGACCAGTGCAGGCACGATGCTGCCGCCGGAGTGGTTGAAGAGCCACGCGTACCAGAAGGTCACTGCCACGGTGGACAGCAGCTCGACGGGCCGCAGCCCGTACTGGGGCAGCAGGAGCGGGAGGTGCCATCCGGTGACCAGCACGGCCATGATCGACGTGGCGGCGAGCGGCGACCGGGTGCGCTGCAGCTCGGGCTGGGCGAAGCCTCGCCAGCCCGGCTCCTCACCGAGCGGTCCGCCGAGCGGGTTCACCATGTTCACGGCGAACAGCAGCAGGACGGTGTACCACGGCGTGAACTGCCCGAGGTCCGGGGCGGGAGCTCCGAACATCCGGTTGAGCGAACCGGCGAGGATCAGCGTCCCGAGTGGCAGCGCGACGGCGGCGGCGTACCAGCGCCCCCCGACCCGCCAGGGCACCATGCGCGCTGCCCAACGCCGGTAGCCCGGGCGGCCTTGCGCCAGCCCGATGACCACGACGGCCGCGATCAACGGCGAGAACGCACCGAAGCTGCCGAACGGCAGCCACGCCCACGCGAGGGCATAGGAGAGGACGAAGAATGTCGCGAGCGGATGGCGGGCGACCACGGAGCGGCCCGGCGGCTGTACCGGCGCTGGGCCCTGCGGGGGGACCGGGCCGTCCTGGATGACACGAGTTCTCATGGCTGCTCCTCCACGCGGATCGGGACCCCACGAACGTCGCAGCGCGCAACGGCTCGTGGCAGGGAGGCAGCCCGGCACTGCGGGGTTCGGGTTTCTGGTGCGGCGGGAGCACGCTGGGGTCACCGGAGGGTGGATCACCCAGGCACGGCGGCGTACGGTTGGTCGCACCCAGCTGCCTCCCCGGCCGCCGCCGAGGCATGTGATCGCAGCGCGGGCTGCGGTCCGGAACGGGAAGAGGATGGCTACCAGCCCTGCCTGCCCACCCCGTGCGCCCGAGCTCCGGGTGATGATCGCCGAAGACAGCGTCCTGCTGCGTGACGGCCTCGCCCGGCTGTTCTCGGACGCGGGTATGCAGGTCACGGCCCAGTGCGGAACCGCGGCCGAGCTGCTGACCCAGGTCCGCAGCTTCCCCCCGGACGTCGCCGTCGTCGACATCCGGCTCCCTCCGACGCACACCGACGAGGGGATGCAGGCTGCCCTGCACATCCGCCGGCACCACCCCGAGGTCGCGGTCCTGGTGCTGTCCCAGTACGTCGAACTGGGGCTGGCCACCACGCTGCTGACCGAATCGCCCGAAGGTGCCGGCTACCTGCTGAAGGACCGGGTCGGCGAGGTGGGCGAGTTCGTCGACGCCGTGCGGCGGGTGGCGGCGGGCGGTTCCGCCGTCGACCCCAGCATCGTCTCCACCCTGCTCCAACGGCACCGGACGGACGACCCGCTGGATCGACTGACCCGGCGTGAGCAACAGGTCCTCGAGCTGATGGCCTCCGGCAGCTCGAACCAGGGGATCGCCGACGCTCTGGTGATCACATTGCGTGCGGTGGAGAAGTACGTGTCGACGATCTTCGACAAGCTCGGCCTGCCGGCGGGCCGGGGGGACTCGCGCCGCGTACTGGCCGTGCTCACGTTCCTGCGTTCCTGACGGCCGGTCACCCGCCGCCGGGCTCGTCCCCGACGGCGCCGTCGCCGGCAACACGCTCGCCCCGCACCTCGTCGACCCCGCGCACCTCTGGCCGTGCCCCCACGACCGGACGGCGCCCGTGCCGCAGGGGTGGCACGTGCTCCTGGACCGGGACGGCGTGGTGCCCTCCGGCATCCTTGACGGCGCCCTGGGCCGCTGCCATGATCAGGCGCTCTGGCGGCGCCGGAGCCTGTTTTGGGGGAGCCCGCGCCGCACCCTGCGCTCCTCGAACGACCGGCCCCCGGAGGGTTCCATGGCCACCGCCCGCTCCGCCGCGCTCGCGACCCGCGAGATCGTCGTCCTCGCCGCGTCCGCACTCGTGCTCGTCGCGTCCTTCCTGTCCATCTCCGGCGACTACGGAGTCAGCCCCTGGCACCAGGCCTTCCTGTGGCTGCTGGTGCTCGGCTACCTCACCGCGGTCGCCGTCGGCGTGATCGTCGCGCTCGAGACGTTCGCCGGCACCGCGTCGCCGGCCCGCGCCGTCGGCCTCTCGGAGGGTCAGCTGCTCGGCGTGCTCTCCACCGTCTCGCTCGCGACGCTCGTCCTCACCCTGCTCAGCGGCGGCAGCGCCGGCATCGGGCTGATCCTCGCCTTCCTCGGGTCGGTCGTCCTGTTCATCGTCACCGTGTTCGGCAGCCGCATCCCGGCACTCGCGGCGCGCTGACGCCGTCCGCCCCTCCCACCGGCAGCGGCCGGTGGCAAGGTGGAGGGGTGCACAGCCACGACGTCGCCACGCCCTCCGCCGCACCCGCGGCGGGGGGCGAGGCGCGCCTGACCCGCTTCGCCTGGCTGTCGATCGCGGCGGCCCTGGTGACGATCGGGCTGAAGGTGCTCGCCTACCTCCTCACCGGGTCGGTGGGCCTGCTGTCGGACGCCGCCGAATCAGGCGTCAACCTCGTCGCGGCGATCGTCGCGCTCGTGGCGCTGAACGTCGCCGCCCGGCCCGCCGACGCGAACCACCACTACGGTCACGGCAAGGCCGAGTACTTCTCGGCCGGCGCCGAAGGCCTCATGATCTTCGTCGCGGCCGCCGTGATCCTGGTGACCGCCGTCCAGCGCTTCCTGCACCCCGTCGCGCTCGAGAGCGTCGGCATCGGCCTGGCCGTGTCGACGCTGGCCTCCGTGGTCAACGGCGCGGTCGCGGTCGTGCTGCTGCGGGCCGGGCGCACGTACCGGTCGCCCACCCTGGTCGCCGACGGCCGCCACCTGATCACGGACGTCTGGACCTCGGCGGGCGTGCTCGTCGGCGTCGGCCTGGTCGCGGTCACGGGCTGGGAGCGGCTCGACCCGATCGTCGCGGCCGCCGTCGGGGTGAACATCCTCGTGACCGGGGCTCGGCTCGTCGCGGGGTCGGCCGTCTCCCTGCTCGACGCCGCGCTGCCGCAGGAGGACCTCGACCGGCTGGACGCCGTCCTCGACCGGTGGCGCTCCGACCAGGTGGGGTTCAGCGACCTGCGCACCCGGGAATCGGGCCGGCACCGGTTCGTCTCGGTCACGCTGACCGTGCCCGGGGAGTGGAGCGTCGACCGCGCGCACGAGCTGTGCCACGAGGTCTCGGGGGCCGTCGAGGCCGAGCTCCCGGGCACCGAGGTCCACACCCACCTCGCCCCCCACTGACCCCCCCTGCGCGAGCTCAGACCTCGCTCTTGTCCTCGATCTCCCACGCGTGGTCGAGCACGTGCCAGGCGATCCGGCGGGCCGCGTAGCGCGGCGGCCAGCCGCGCTCCGTCACCGGTTCCCCCGACCGCGCGTCGCGGAGCAGCCCGAGCAGCTCCTCGCGCCACGTCACCTCGGGCATCCGGTTGTGTGCCGCCGCGCGGGCCGTGATCCCCAGCTTGCGCACGTAGGCGGCCTCGGCGTTGAGCACGTGCGCCACCACCTGGTCGCGATCGCGGCCGCCGCCCCGCGGGCCCTTGCGCAGCTGGGCGGGCGCCCCGCCGGCGACATCGTCCAGGACGGCCCACGCGGCGGCCACGAGGCCGGCAAGCCGCTCGCCCTCACCCGCCCCGAGCGGGGCCAGGTCGGCCTTCGGCGGGTCGCCCAGCGCGCCGAAGTCGGTGTTCGCCGTCCCCTGCACTCGCTCGACGACCTCGAAGCCGTCGACCGCCGGCACCTCGAGACCGGCCCGTTCCGCCACGACCGCGTAGCGGGGAAGGTAGGCCTCGAGCGTCTCGAGCGCGGCCTCCGCCGTCCGGCCGGACCGCGCCCAGCCGGGCCAGTCGAGCGCGGCGGCGAACGTCCGCTTGCTGCCCTCGTCGAGGTACACACGCAGGGTCATGTCGTCAGCCTGCCACGCCGGCTCGCGGTGCCGGCCGGGGCGGTGACCCTGATGTTGCCTGGTGCTGCCGTGACGGATTGGCACTCGTGACCTCTTGTGTGCCAGGTGGTTCTGGCCTCACTCTGCGGATACGACAGGCGGATACGACAGCAGGACGGGTGAGGCCGACGTCGTCCGGACCCAGGCACGTGCGGGCAGGATGGGAGGAGGTCGCGATGTCGGAGCCTCGCGTCGAGGTGTCGCCGTTCAGCAAGGGCCGTGGGCTCTCGGGGTTCGTCGTCTCGGGCCGGTGGCCGTCGTCGACCCGTGAGTGGGCGCAGTTCCTGGCGCTGGCGGTGCGGCTGGCCGCCGTCCCGGGGATGGTCCACACCACGACCGTCTTCCGGGCCGTCGAGGACGTCCCCGACAACCCCCAGCCCGGCACGGTCGGGCTGGTGACCGTGGCCGGCCCGGTGCTCGGCGCCGGCGCGCCCCTGCCCGGTGCGTTCAGCGCCGCCACGCCGCCCGCCCTGCTCCTGCTCCACCCGCCCGAGGAGAGCAAGCCGTCGACCCCCGAGGTCGTCGGGGCCGCGTCGGGGTGCGTGCTCCTGCCGGGACTGCCCCACCTGGGGCTCGAGCACCGCGCGGCGTGGGTCGAGGCCGAGCTCGACGGCACCGTCACCCGGCTCGTCAGCCAGGTGGGCGTGGACCCCTCGCTCGACCCCGACACCGCCGTCCTCGCGATGCTGCTGGCGGCCTGATCGGAGTCCGCGCGGTCAGCGCCCCGGCATCCGGATCGGCGTGCGCGGCCGGCCCGTGGTGGCGGTGGCCTCCCCGTCCGCGGATCCGGCCCGTGCCGCCCGCACCACCCGGCTCGAGCCGGTGCCCCCCAGCCGTGCGCCCAGCCGGGCCAGGCCGGACGCCGCCCGCACGCCGTCGACCTCGACGGAGACGTCCGCCGTGGTCGCGGTCTCGGCCTCGACCCGCACGACGAGCCGCCCGCCGGCGGCGGTGAGCGCCGCTCCCGGCGGCACCGGCTCGTCCCAGTCCGTGGCGAATCCCGCGGGGGGCGACGGTGTGCCGTCGAGCAGCAGGGTCTGGCCGCCGCCGTCGGGGTCCGACCGTCGTACCAGGACGCCGGGAGCCAGGCCGCGCCAGTCGCTCCCGAGCCACGCGTCGGCGCCGACGGCGGCGCGGTACTCGACGACGTACGTCGTGCCGCCGAGGTCGATCCGCAGTGACCGCAGGCCCGCGCGTTCGCCGACCGCCGTGAGCGTGGCCCGGACCGGCCCCCTGACGGTGGCCACGGACGCCCCGTCGAGAGCGCCCAGCTGGTAGGCCTGCGCCGTGCTCAGCGTGCCGAGGCGTTCCCAACTGACACCCATGACGTCGTACCAGTCCCGGTAGCCCTCTGCGACGCACCCGCCCGACCAGGCCCCGCCCGCGTAGGTGCCGTCGGACGCGGCGTCGCACTGCAGGCCGTTGGAGTGGCCGAGCCCGAGGTTGTGACCGAGCTCGTGGGCGACGAGACCGGTCAGGGTGCCGCGCACGTAGGCCAGGCCGCCGCCCGAGGGCGCGGCACCGATCGTCCCGAGCCCGGCGTAGCAGCCGGGGACCGTGGCGGGCACGAGCACGAGCAGGTGGCGGAGCGGTCCGGGCACGAACCCCACCCGCCGGGCGACCTCGGCCCAGAGCGACCACGCGTCGTCGCATCGGCTCCGCACCCGCGTCCAGCCCACGGCCCGCGCCACGCGGAACCGCACCTTGCCGCCGGTCTGCTCCGCCCAGAACCGGTCGACCGGGCCGTTCACGGCGCCGGCGAGGCCGGCGGACGTCGTCGCGTCGGGTCGGGCGCCCGGCGGGAGGACGAGCACCGTCGTGACGCTGTGGACCGCGGCGGCCAGCGGAGGCGGGGGCGGCGGGGTCGCCACGACGCGGGCGGCCGCGACGGGCGGTACGCCGGTCCCGCTGCCCTCGGCCGTGCCGAGCTGCGCCACGACCGTGCTGCCGGTGCCGACGTCGTCCAGCGCCTCGCCGCCGACGGGCTGCGGCCCGTCCGCCGTCTGGAGGTAGGTGGCCACGGACGACGTCCGCGGCGCGCCGCCGGTGCCGCCGCCCTCGACCGAGAGCCTCACGACCGTCCCGGTGACCTGGCGGGCGGCGCGGCCCGGGGTCCGGCCGGCGGATCCACGGGCGCCGTGCGCCGGCGCCGGCGGAGCGGACGGCGCGGCTGGTGCGGGCGCCGGGCGATTGGCGTGCCGCGCTGCTCCCGGCGACGGCTCCGGCGCCGGCGACGCCGCGGCCGGGCCGGCTGACGGCTGGGCGTAGGTCGCGGCGGGGGGCGTGCTGCATCCCCCCGCCACGACCACGGTGACGGCCAGTGCCGCCGGAACCGCCAGGACCGTCGCACGGCGCGTGGACCGGGGGCCGCGGGGAAGTCGGCCCCCGGGAGGCGTGCGCGGCATGAGCCGGAAGCTTGGCCGACGCGGCGGGCGCGGGTCACGCTCCGCCGTCGCGACGCGCCGCACGAAGAGCCGGGATCCACCGGGCGGCGGAGGTTAGCGTGGACGCAATGTCCACGACCACCTCGCAGGCGCAGGCCGACCCCGGCCCGCCGGCCGCCGCCGCGCACGGCGCGGAGCCCGCGGCCGAGGCGGTCGTGCCCGACGAGGTGGTCGAGGCCCGCGCAGACCTCGCCCCCGAGGACGAGGCGCCCGAGGCGGAGCCGGCCGTCGAGGAGCCCGCCGAGGAGTCGGCCGTCCAGGAGCCGCCGGTCGACGAGGCGCCGCCCCGGTCGACGCCCGGGGACTGGCGGCGCACCCTGGTCGCCGCCGCCCTGCCCGACACCCTGCTCGGCCTGGACGATCCCGGCGACCAGGCGCTCGACCTCACCCACGCGCACCCGTCCGGGCTCGCGACGCTCCTCGCGGGCCGCCCGGCGCCGCTCTCGATGCTCTTCCGCGAACCCGCCGTGCACAGCGCCGCCCGCCGCCGGTCGCGCGGTCTGCGGGCGGTGGCCGGCGAGCTGGCGAGCGATCGCGGCGTGCGCGCCGGCCTGCTCACCGCCGGGGTCGCCTCGTGGGTGCTGCCGCCGGTGCCGCCGGAGGGGTCCGCGCTCGACGGGCACGCGCCGCGCCTGATGGGCCCGGTGCTCCTGCGGGGCTGCGTCGTGCGGCCACGGGGGTCCGGGCACGACGACTACGAGCTGCAGCTCGACGACACGGCCGCGGTCAACCCCGAGCTGCTGCGGCGGCTGCGCGAGGACCACGGCGTCCGGCTCGACGGCGAGGCGCTGGCGGCGCTCGCGTTCGGCATCCACGGCTTCGACCCCGCCCCCGTCTTCGCCGTCCTCGAGGAGGCGTGCTCGGGCATCGTCGGCTTCGCCGTCGAGCCGCGCCTGCTCGCGGGCTGCTTCACGGCAGGCTCCGAGGCGCTGATCACCGACCTCGAGGCCGCGGTCCCCGCGCTGGCGGGCCATCCCGTGCTCGGCCGGCTGCTCGAGCCGCCGCCGGACGGGCCGCCCGCGCCACCCCCCGAGCCCGCACGCGGCCCCGACGCCGCCGTCCCCGCGGTCCTCGACCTCGATCCCGAGCAGCGGCCCGCCGTCGCCGCCGCGCTCGGGGGCGCCAGCATCGCGATCGAGGGGCCGCCCGGTTCGGGGCTGACGCACACGCTCGCCGCAGCCGCCGCCGGCCTGGCCGGGCTCGGCAGGCGCGTCCTCGTCGCCACCCCGTACCGGGGCTCGGCCGACGCGCTGCGCGCCTCCCTCGAGGCCGCGGGGCTCGGCGACCTCGTCCTCGCCCTGCACGACGGCACCGGCGAGCGGGGCGGCGTCCTCGCCGCCCTGGGCGCCGCGCTCGACGCCGCGTCGGCCGACGCGCCCCCGCCCCCGGACCCCCCGGCCCCGGACGACGAGGCGGCCGAGGCCGTGGCGGTGCTCGACGCTTCCGTGGCCGCCGTGCACGAGGTCCGCGAGCCCTGGGACGTATCGGCTTACGACTCGATGGTTGCCCTGGCCGCCCTGATGGCCACCCCCACGCCGCCCCGGACCCGGGTGCGCCTCTCGCAGGCGGTGTGCCGCGGGCTGGACGCGGCGACCCGCGAGGCGCTGCGCGCCGACCTGCACGAGGCGGCGGCGCTCGGCGCCTTCACCCTGACGCCGGAGCGCGCGCCCTGGCTCGATGCCCACGTCGGCACCGAGCGCGAGGCGCGCTCGGTGCTCGCGGCGGCGCGGACCGCGCGTACGAGCCTCGCCTCGGCCCGGGCCGCCATGGCTCGCATCGCGGCGGCCGCCGGCCTGGTCGAGGCCGGCAGCGTCGACGGCTGGCACCGCCAGCTCGACCTGCTGGTCGGCGTCCGCGACACCCTCGACGTGCTCCTGCCCACCGTGTTCGAGCAGCCGCTCGGCGAGCTCATCGCGGCCACGGCCTTCGAGGGCGGCCCCGCGGGCACCACGTGGATGGCCCGCCGGGCCCTGCGACGCCGCGCCCGCGCGCTGGTGCGGCCCGGCGTGCACCTGCCCGACCTGCACACCCGCCTGCTGGCCGCCCAGCGCCAGCTCGCAGGCTGGCAGGCACGCTCGTCTGGGGGCGGCTGGCCGCGCGTCCCGCACGGCCTGGCCGACGCCGAGCAAGCGCTGGAGACGCTGGAGGGCTGCCTGCAGCTGCTGGG
Source organism: uncultured Actinomycetota bacterium (assembly GCA_963792195.1). Taxonomy (GTDB): domain Bacteria; phylum Actinomycetota; class Actinomycetes; order Actinomycetales; family Kineosporiaceae; genus DATKNA01. The sequence goes on from CAWBVK010000002.1 coordinate 112,838, forward strand.
CCGGACCCTGCCGGACGTCGGCCCCGACGGGCTGGCCGGCCAGCCGGTCGAGCTCCTCGACGACCGGCTCGCCGCCCTGGCCGGCGACCCCGAGGGCGCCCTCGACGCGCCGCGGCGCGCCACCCTGCTCGCCCGCTTGCGCGAGGCGGGGCTCGGCGAGCTGCTCGAGGACCTGAGGGCGCGCCGGGCGGGGCCGGGCGAGGTCGACGGCGAGCTCGACCTCGCCTGGTGGACCTCCGTGCTCGAGACGCTCATCCGCACCGACCCCCGCCTCGCGCGGCACGACGGCGCGGAGATGGTGGTGCTCGGGGACCGGGTCCGGGAGGCGCACGCTCGTGCGACCGCCGCCGCTCGCGACGCCGTCCGGCGGGCGGTCGCCGAGCGCGCCCGGGCCGCCGTCCGCGCGCATCCCGACCAGGCGCGCTGGTTGCTCTCGGAGGTGCACAGCGGGCACCGGTCGCAGTGGCCCGGCGACCTGTTCCGGCACGCCGGCGACGTCGTGGCGGCGCTGCGGCCGATCTGGCTCCTGAGCCCCGACGCGGTCGCGCGCCTGCTGCCGCCGCCCGACGCGACCCGCGTGGTCGACGTCGTCGTGGTCGACGACGCCGGACAGGTCGGCTTCCCCGAGACGGCGGCGGCGCTCGCCCGCGGGCGGCAGGTGCTCGTGGCCGGGGATCGGCGCAGGCTCCCGCCCGCCACGGGCGGGCCGTCGGCGCTCGAGGTCGTCGGCGCGCTGACCGGCGTCCGCCGCCTGCACCGCGACCACCGGGCCCGCGACGGGCGCCTGCTCACCCCGCTGCTCGCGCGCTACCCCGGCTGGGCCGCGACGCCCGGCGCCGCCGCCCGCTCGCCCCTGGAGTTCGAGCACGTGCGCGAGGGCACCGGCGTACCCGCGCCGGGGGAGGACGTCGCCGTCAGCCCCGACGCGGAGGTGCAGCGGGTCGTCGACCTGGTGACCGAGCACGCCGTGCGGCGCCCCGGTGAGTCGCTGCTGGTCGTGACCATCGGTCTGCGGCACGCCGCCCGCATCGAGGAGGCGCTGCGCGCGGAGGTCGCGCACAACCTCGAGCTGCGCCGCTGGCTCGACGTGCACTGGACCGGCGGCATCTCCGAGCCCTTCCTCGTCCGGCCGGTGCACCGCGTCGCCGGTGTCGAGCGCGACGCCGTGATCGTCTCGATCGGGCTCGCGCGGACGCCGCACGGCCGGGTGCTGCACCGCTTCGGCGTGCTCGACGGGCGGCACGGGCCCGCGTGCCTCGTGACGGCGCTCTCCCGCGCGCGCCGCCGCACCACGCTCGTGTGCGCCTTCCGCGCAGAGGACATCTCGGTGGAGCGGGTCCGCAGCGAGGGGGCGCGCCTGCTGCGCGACGTGCTGGCCACCGCCGCCGACCCCGCGGCGCGCGGGGACCACGACGCCGCCGCAGCGGTCACCGGCCGCACCGACGCGCTGGTCGGAGACCTCGAGCGCCGGCTGCGGGAGGCGGGGCTGCCGGTCGTGGCGGGGGTGCCCGCGCCGGACCGGCCGCTCGATCTCGCGGTGGCCGACGCCGCCGACCCGGCCCGGATGCTGCTGGCCGTCGACGTCGACGGGCCCGCGCACGCCGGCCTGCGCTCGGCCGACCTGCGGGAGCGCCAGCGGCGGGCGGCGTTCGAGCGGTCGGGATGGCGCTACCTGCGCGTCGCCGCGATGGACCTGTTCTGCGACCCCGAACGCGAGGTCGAGCGGATCACGAGCGCGTGGCGCGCCGCAGGCGGGCGGCCCGCACCGCCGGCGCAGCCGGGAGCAACCCGCGAAGGCGATCCCGCTGCGCAGCCCCGTACCCGGGCGCCCTGGCCCGACGTCACCCCGGGCCGCCCGGTCAGCGCCTACGAGGAGCGCGAGCTCGACGCCGTCGCCCGCTGGGTCCTGTCCGACGGCGTGGCCAGGACGGCCGAGGAGCTCGTCGCCGAGCTGCGCGACGGCCTGCAGATCGCCCGGCACAGCGAGCGCGGCGACGCCGGGCTCGTGGCCGCTGCGCGCCGCGTCATCGGCCCGGCCACACTGGTCCCGTGAGCGAGCCCGCGACGACTCCACCCCCGGAGCCGGAGCCGGAGCCGGAAGGGCCCGGGCCGGCGGCGGACCCCGAGGACTGGCAGTCCACCGCCGCGTCGGGCGACGACGAGCGGTACCTCAGCGAGCGACCCCCGCACTGGGAGTGACCGACCCGAGGTCGGTGAGGCTCAGACGGCGCGCTGGCGGAGCAGGTCGCGGATCTCCTGCAGCAGCACGATGTCCTCGGCCGGGGCCTGGGGCTCGGGCTCCTGGCCGCGCTTGCGCCGCTCGGCGAGCATGTTCATCGGCACCACCACGAGGAAGTACACGACCGCGGCGACGATGACGAAATTGATCAGCGCCGTCAGTACGGCGCCGAAGTCGACCACGGTCTTGGGGTTGCCGCCCAGGATCTGCCACGCGAGACCGTGGACGTTGCTGCCGCCGATGGCCGCGATCAGCGGATTGATGATGTTGCTCGTGAACGCCGTCACCACCTGGGTGAAGGCCGCGCCGATCACGACGGCGACGGCGAGGTCGACGACGTTCCCCCGCATGATGAAGTTCTTGAACCCCTGGATCACGGCAGTCCTCCCATAGGTGTGCAACCCGCGGGAAGACTAGGGGTGGCGACCTCGGAGGGCCAGCCCCGTCACCCGGGGGGCAGCGGCAGGGCGAGGGAGAGCGCGCGGGCGCCGCCGCCGGCCAGCCGTGGCACGTCCCCGGGGGACACGGCCAGCAGCACGACCCCCGCGAGACCGCCTGCGGACCCGTCCGTCGCATCCGCCGAGCCGCCGAGCACGCCCGTGAGGGGGCCGCCCGCCGCACCCGCGGGCGTTCCCGGGTCCGGGGGTTCCGGGACCGCGACCACGAGGGCGTCGGCGGCGACGACGTCGGCGGGGCCGGCGGGCACCAGGTCCGACGGCGCCCCCGACCCGCTGCCGGCGGCAGCGGCCAGCACCTCGACGTGCCGGCCGGGCGCGGCCAGCAGCAGCCCGGCCACGTCCGACAGCCGCACGGCGACGATCGTCCGGCCCGCGGCCCCCACCGCCGCGGCGTCGAACGCGGCACCGGGCGCGCCCCGGAAGCTGGGAGCGCCGGTGACCGTGCCGTCGACCGCCGCAGGCGCCGGAGCCGAGGGAGTCAGCGCCGGCACCGCCGCCATGACGGCCGCCGCGGCGAGCAGGGCGGCGGCGAGGCGGCGGTGCCGCGCGCCGCGGGCTGCGAGGGCACGCACCCCGTCGGCCAGGACACCCCCGCCGAACGGCGCCGCCGGGCCGGAGCCACCGCGCATCGCCATCTCACGGCAGGTCGAACGGCAGGGGCAGCCCGTCGAGGGCGTGCCGGCACCCGCACGCGTCGTCGGCCGGGAGCCGTTCGACCGTGCGGGCCAGCACCGCCTTCAACCGTTCCACACTGCGGCCGAAGGTCGCCATCACCTCGGCGTGCGTGACGCCGGCGCCCTCCTCGACGCCCGCGTCGAGGTCGGTGACGACGGCGGCGGTCGTGTAGCAGAGCGCGAGCTCGCGGGCGATCGCCGCCTCGGGCATGCCGGTCATGCCGACGACGTCGCCGCCCGCCGCGGTGTGCCAGCGGGACTCGGCCCGGGTCGAGAACCTCGGACCGTTCACCACGACGAGGGTGCCGCCGTCGACCGCGCCCCACCCGGTCGCCCCGGAGGCCTCGAGGAGCGCGGGCCGCCCGCGCGGGCAGTAGGGGTCGGCCAGGGAGACGTGGACGACGGTGCCGGGCTCGTCGTAGACCGTGTGCGCGCGGCCCCAGGTCCGGTCGATCACCTGGTCGGGCACCACGAGCGTGCCGGGCCCCTGCTCGGCGCGCAGCGACCCGACGGCGCACGGGGCGAGCACCTGCCGGACGCCGAGCGAGCGCAGCGCCCAGAGGTTGGCGCGGTAGTTCACGCGGTGCGGCGGGTACCGGTGGTCGCGCCCGTGCCGCGGGAGGAAGGCGACGGACCGTCCCGCGACCTCGCCCACCACGGGCACGTCGCTCGGCGGCCCGAACCGCGTCTCTACCGGGACCGGCCGGGCGCCCTCGAGCCAGGAGTAGAAGCCGGAACCGCCGATCACACCGATCTCGGCGACGGCCGGGGATGTCGTCACGGGCCGACGCTAGCGAAGCGTCGTGCCCGGTCCGCGGCGTTCCAGGCGGGTCTGTGGACGGCGGGGCGCCCGGCCCGCCTGTGGACGGCGGGTCAGGCGGCGCTGGAGGCGGCCTTGGACGACGGCTTCGACGGGGCGGACGACGACGAGGTCGAGTCCTTCGACGACGAGCCGGCGGAACCGTTCGAGGTGTCCTTCGACGAGGCGGCGTCCTTCGAGGGCGCGTCGGCCTTCACGGCGCCGTCCGCGGCCTTCTCGCCCGCCTTCTCGGCCGGAGCCCCGGCTGTCCGTGCGGTAGAAGCCCGAGCCCTTGAACACGATGCCCACGGTGTTGAACAGCTTGCGGAGCCGGCCGGCGCACTCCGGGCACTCGGTCAGCGCAGAGTCCGTGAACGACTGCTGCACCTCGAAGCGGTGGCCGCACGCGGTGCACGCGTAGGCGTACGTCGGCACGTCGTCCTCCTGGTGTGGGCGGCAGGCGCCCGTCGACTGTCCCTCTCTGGCACTCCAACTGTCAGAGTGCCAGCAGTATGCCCGCCGGACCGCCGTCGGCGCACCCCTACCCACCCGGACGCCGCCAGCCCGCCAGCTTGCCGCCGGCGCTCACCTCGCGCAGCCGGCGCTCGGTCGCCCCCCGGGCGGCCGCCGCCGTCACCACGATCAGCTCGTCGTCGTGCTGCAGCACGGTGTTGGCAGACGGCACGAACGCCTCGCCGTCCCGGATCACCAGGGTCACGTTGGCGCGCGCCGGCAGCCGCAGCTCGAACACCTCGACCCCGTGCAGCCGGGAGGCCGGGCCCACCCGTACGGTGACGACGTCGGCGTCGAGCGCGCCGAGCGGGGAGCTCTCGACGTCGAGGTCGACCGTGGTCACCGACCCCGAGAGCCGCAGCCGGCGCGCGGCCCAGGGGAGCGTCGGCCCCTGCACCAGGGTCAGGACGACCACCAGCACCACCACGACGTCGAAGACCTGCGTGGCGTGCGGCACCCCGCTGGCCAGCGGGATGGTCGCGAGCACGATCGGCACGGCCCCGCGCAGCCCGGCCCAGGCGAGGAACGCCTGCTCGGCCGCGCCCACGCGGAACCACGAGACGCTCGCCAGCACCCCCAGCGGGCGGGCGAGCAGCACGATCACCAGGCCGAGCGCGATCGCGGGCAGGACCTGGCCGGGCAGCCGCGCGGGGTCGGCGAGCAGCCCGAGCAGCACGAACAGGCCGATCTGGGCGATCCAGCCCATGGCCTCCGCGAACCCCCGGACGGCGACCGCGTGCGGCAGGTGCGCATTGCCCAGGACGAGCCCGGCGAGGTACACCGCGAGGAAGCCCGATCCGTGCAGGACGTCCGCGGCTCCGAACGCCGCGCCGGTCAGGCCGAGCACCGCGATCGGGTAGAGGCCGGCCGACGGCAGGGCCAGGCGGCGCAGCAGCAGGGCACCGGCGGCACCCACGGCCAGGCCGACCGCGGCCCCGACGGCCAGCTCGAACACCGCCTCGCCGGCGAGCACCCACCACGGGTGCGCCGGGCCGCCCGCGGCCCGCGCGGTCAGCGCGACCACGATGATGACGACGGGGGCGTCGTTGAAGCCCGACTCCGCCTCGAGCAGGCCGACCAGCCGGCCGGGCAGCGGGACCCGCCGTAGCACCGAGAACACCGCCGCCGCGTCCGTGGACGAGACGACCGCCCCGAGGAGCAGGGCGGTGGTCGTGTCGAGCCCGAGGACGAGCCGGGCGGCGCCGGCGGTGACGGCGAGCGAGACCAGGGTGCCGACCGTCGCCAGCACCGCCGCGGGCGCCACCACCGGCCTGATGCGGTCCCAGCGGGTGGTGATCCCGCCCTCGGCGAGGATGACGACGAGCGCGGCGTAGCCGAGCACGCCGGTGAGGCGCGCGTCGTCGAAGCGCAGCCCGAGGCCGCGCTCGCCGATCACCAGCCCCAGACCGAGGTAGAGCAGCAGCGACGGCAGGCCGCTGCGGGCGCTGACCCGCACGGCCACGACCGCGACGAGCAGCACCGCGCAGGCGCCGAGCAGGGCGGGGCCCAGGTCGTCAACGCCCATCAGGTGGCCCGGTTAGAGTGCGCCCCGTGCCCCGACGCCGTGCCCTGCGCCTGAGCCTGCTGGGGGTGGGCGTCCTGGTCGTCGTGGTGGTCCTCGTCGCGTTCGTGGCGACGGTCGTCGTCGTCCGGCGGCCCTTCCCCACCCAGGACGGCTCGCTGTCGCTGCCCGGCCTGGCCGGGCCGGTGACGGTGCTCCGCGACGACCGCGGGGTGCCCCAGGTCTACGCGAGCACCGCCGACGACCTGTTCCGCGTGCAGGGGTACGTGCAGGCGCAGGACCGGTTCTTCCAGATGGACTTCCGCCGGCACGTGACGGCGGGGCGGCTCTCGGAGCTGGTCGGGCAGAACGACGCCGCGCTGCAGGCGGACAAGGTGGTGCGCACGCTGGGCTGGCGGCGCGTGGCGCAGGCCGAGCTCGACCAGGCCGACCCCACGACCCGCCGCTACCTCGACGACTACGCCCGCGGGGTCAACGACTACATCGGCAACCGCTCGCCCTCCCAGCTCGGTCTCGACTACAGCGTGCTCGGGCTCGCGCACCCGCTGGCGCACATCGAGCCCTGGACGGCGCTGGACTCGGTCACCTGGTTCAAGGCCATGGCCTGGGACCTGCGGGGCAACTACGACGACGAGCTCGGCCGGGCGCGGGTCTACGGGAGCGTCAAGGACGTCGCCCGCGTCGATCAGCTCTGGCCCGCGTACCCCGCCTCCCGTCACGCCCCGATCATCCCCGACGCGAGCGCCGTCCCCGCGGCACCGACCACGCCGACCACGCCGGCGGCGACCGCGACCGCGGCCGGCGCCGGCTCCGGCGACGTGCTCGCCGCGCTCGACTCGGTGGTGGCGCAGGGGAGCCTCGACTCGGCGCAGGCGGCGGTCGACGCCGTCCCGCGGCTCGCCGGCGGCGGGGAGGACGGCGTGGGGTCGAACTCGTGGGTGGTCTCGGGCGCGCTCACGGCCACCGGCAAGCCGCTGCTCGCCAACGACCCGCATCTCGCGCCCAGCCTGCCGGGCATCTGGTACCAGATGGGCCTGCACTGCCGGTCGCTCTCGGCGGCCTGCCCGTTCGACATCGCCGGCTTCACGTTCGCCGGCGTCCCGGGTGTGATCATCGGCCACACCCAGCGCATCGCCTGGGGGATGACCAACCTCGGGCCCGACGTCACCGACTTCTACCTCGAGCAGCTGACGCCCGACGGGACCGGCTACCTGCGCGACGGCCGCGACGTGCCGCTCCAGACCCGGCAGGAGACGATCCAGGTCGCCGGCTCGGCCCCCGTGACCATCACCGTGCGCTCGACGAACAACGGCCCCCTGCTCTCCGACGTCGTCGACACGGTGCAGCAGGCCGGGCAGCGCGCCCCCGTGGCCAAGAGCGCTCCCGCGCGCGGCGCGGGCTACGCGGTCGCCCTCAGGTGGACCGCGCTGACGCCCGGGCACGACATGGACGCCGTCTTCGCGGTGGACACGGCGACCGACTTCGGCTCGTTCCGCAAGGCCGTGCAGATGCTCGACGTGCCGGCGCAGAACTTCGTCTACGCCGACATCGACGGCAACATCGGCTACCAGGCGCCCGGGAGGATCCCGCAGCGGCACGCCGACCTGCCGACTGAGCCGGTGCCGGGCGACGGGACGTGGCCGATGCCCGGCTGGGACAGCCGCTACGACTGGCTGCCCGACCCGGTGCCGACCGACCGGCTGCCCTGGGAGGAGAACCCGAAGGAGGGGTTCATCGTCGCGGCCAACCAGGCCGTGACGCCCCCGGGCACGGGCCCCGCGTTCACGCACGACTTCGACTACGGGTACCGGTCGCAGCGGATCCGCGACCTGCTCGCCGGCGACGCGGCGGCGCACCGGCAGCTCCAGGTGGAGGACCTGCAGGCGGTGCAGCTCGACACCCGCAACGGCATCGCCGCCGACCTCGTGCCGGTGCTGCTCAAGGAGAAGGTGAACGACCCGTTCACCCAGGAGGCCGTCGACCTGCTGAAGCACTGGGACTACACCCAGCCCGCCGACTCGGCCGCCGCCGCCTACTTCAACGCCGTCTGGGCGGCGCTGCTGCAGCTCACGTTCGACGACGAGCTGCCCGCCGGCACCCAGCCGAACGGCGGGGGGCGCTGGGGCGAGGTCGTGCGCACCCTGCTGCAGGACCCGTCCGATCCCTGGTGGGACAACCGGAGCACCCCGAACGTCGTCGAGACCCGGGACGAGATCCTGCGCCAGGCCCTGGTCAGCGCGCGCCTGCACCTGACCAGCGAGCTCGGCAAGGACCCGGGGGCCTGGCAGTGGGGGAGCTGCACCGGCTGAGCCTGGTGGAGCAGCCGCTCGGCGGCGCCGGCCTCACCAAGATCCTGCACCCGCTGCTCAACCGCGGCCCGATGCCGCTGCCGGGCGGCCCGTCGATCGTCGACGCGAACGCCTACGACGCCTCCTCCGGCACCTTCGACGTGACCGCGGCGCCCTCGATGCGGATGGTCGTCGACCTGTCCGCCTTCGACCGATCGACCTGGGTCAACCAGACCGGCGCTTCGGGGCACCCGGGGCAGGCCGAACTACGACGACCAGCTCGACGCGTGGGCCGCAGGCGAGCAGTTCCCCTGGCCGTTCACGCAGGCGGCGGTCGAGCGCGCCGCCAGCCAGCGGATGGACGTTCACCCCGGGCGCGTCGCCCTAGCTACAGCACGCGGACTACACGCGGCTACGGCCCGGCAGCCGCAGGCAGCGCAGCGGGGTCAGCGCCCCGTCGACCGGCACGTCGTGGTCCTCGGCGGGGATCGCCTCGACCGCCGCGTCGAGCACCTCGTCGTCGTGCACCACCGCGAACACCCGGACGCCGGCGTCGAGCAGGGGGAGGGCGGCGTCGTAGTAGCCGCCGCCCTGCCCGAGCCGGGTGCCGAGGGTGTCGACGGCGAGCGCCGGCACGAGGACGACGTCGGCGGTCAGCAGGCCGCGCGGGCCCAGGGTGGGGCCGGTGGGCTCGTCACCGCCGGGGCCCGGTGTGCGCCGCAACTGCTCGCCGGTGTCCCAGGCCCAGTCGAGGCCGTGCGGGCGGACGAGCGGGAGCACGACGCCGATGCCCTGCCGGCGCAGTGCCTGCCGCAGCGAGCCGGTCTGCGGCTCGGTCACGGTCGACACGTAGAGGGCCACGCACCGGGCGGTCTGGATCTCGGGCAGCTCGAGCGCGATGCCGGCCAGCGCGCGACCGGCGACGAGGCGCTGGGCGGGGGTCCTGCGGCTCCGCTCGGCGCGGATACGCCGCCGTAGGGCGGTCTTCACGCTCGGCGGCTCGGACAGGATCTGCGGAAAGCCCGTCACGGTGCGGGTGAGGTTGGGCACGATACCCCCTGACGCAGCGTCATCGAATGGCGACGAATTGTCGACAACCGCGACGGAGCTGCTCGACCCGGATTCGACCGTCGACCCGGCACCTGTGCCGGGGACTTATCACCACATCGTGCCACGCACACGTCCGCAGGACGAGCCCCCGACCGAGGGACGGACGCGCTGGCGCCGTCGTCTGGAGGCCTGGTGTCCCTGCGCGCGCGAATCGCGCTCGTGCTGGCCGGCGTGCTCGCCGGCCCGCTCGTGGCCGCAGGGCTGGTGGTGGGCGTCCTCGTGCCCCGGGCGCGGGCCCGGAACGACGCGGCCGACCTGCAGCGCACGGTCGCCGCGGCCTCGGCCGTCCTGGCCCAGCGCTGCGTGGCCCTCGGGGACGTCGCCCGCGCCGCCGCCCTCGACCTGTCCGCGGCGGTCGCCGCCGGGGTCGATCTCGACCCGCGACGCGCGGGCGCCGCCGCGGGTGCCGCGGTGCGGGCGCACCCGGGCGTCTCGCTCGCGGTCGCGACCGGCGGGCACCTCCTGGCCGCGGCCGGGCCGCTCGCCCCGCGGCTGGACGACGCCCGGACGCGCGCGGCCACCCTCGCCTCGTGCTCCCGCGGTGCCCCGGCGCCGGCCGCGGCGGGCGTCGCCGCGCAGGTCGAGTCGCTGCCCGTGCCCGCACCCGCCGGCGGCGAGGCCGGCCGTGTGGTCGCCGTCCAGGCGCTGGACGACGCCTCCGTCGGCGAGCTCGCGCGCCGGCTCGCCCTCCCCGGCGGGCTCGTCGTGCTGGACCGCGGCGTGCCGGTGGCCGGGGCGGGCGACGCCGTCGCGCCCGCCCTCGCCGCGGCCCGCCGTGGCGACGTCTCGGGCGTCGCGGGCGGCGTCCGGTACCGGGTGGCACCCGCGGCCGGCGGCGTCCCGTACACCCTGGTCGCCTGGCAGCCGGCCGGCGGCAGCGCGCTCGCGATGGCTGCTCGCCGTCGCCGCCCTGCTGGGCGCGGCCTGCTGCGCCGCCCTGCTCGGCGTGCTCACCGTGCGCCTGACGCGACCGCTCGACCGGCTCGGCGGGGTCGCGCGCCGGCTGCGGCAGGGCGACCTGTCGGCGCGCGCCGGCAGCACCCTCGGCGACGGCCCCGCCGAGGTCGGTGAGCTCGGCGCCGCGTTCGACGCCCTGGCGGGCCGGCTCGAGGGCAGCACGGAGGAGCTCGCCGCTGAGCCGGGCCGCGCTCACGGAGACCTTCGCCCGCCTCGGCGAGGCGCTGGAGCGCACCCACGACCTCGACGGACTGCTGCAGACCGTCGTGGAGGCGGCCCGCGCCGCCTCGGGCGCCGCAGCCGGCGTCGTCCTGCTCGGCGACGAGCGCTCCCTGGAGGAGCGGGCGACATCGGCACCCGGCGGCGGCCCCGTGGCCGGGAGGGTCCTCGACGGGGTCACCCGGCTGGCGCGCGACGCGGTCGCGGACGGTGGAGCGCTCCTCGCCGACCGGCCCGTGCCGGCGCTGGCCGTTCCGTTGCGTGCCGGTGGCCGGCCGGTGGGCGCCCTGGCGCTCGCCGGCGCCGAGGGGGGGCCGGGCTTCGACGCCGCGACGGTGGGCGCCGTCGAGGCGCTGGCCCGTCAGGCCGGGGTCGCGATCGCCAACGTCCTCGACCACGAGGAGACCCGGCGGCTGTCCGTGACCGACGCGCTCACCGGCGCCGGGAACTTCCGGCACCTCTCGACCACGCTCGCGCGCGAGGTCGAGCGCGCGAGCCGCTTCACGCGGCCGCTCTCGGTGGTCATGCTCGACCTCGACCACTTCAAGGCGGTCAACGACGCGCACGGCCACGCGTTCGGCGACGCCGTGCTGCGCGAGTTCGCCCGCCGGCTGCAGGACTGCCTGCGCGAGGTCGACACCGTGGCCCGCTACGGCGGCGAGGAGTTCACCGTCGTGCTCCCCGAGACCGGGGCGGACGGCGCTGCGGCCGTCGCCGCCAGGATCGTCCAGGCGGTGCGCGGCCGGCCCTTCACGGCAGCGGGCGCGAGCGCCCAGGTCGACGGTCTCGGCGGGCGTCGCGTCGTTCCCCGACCACGGCCGCACGGCCAGCGCGATCCTGCGCGCCGCCGACGGGGCGCTGTACGTCGCGAAGGGCGCCGGCCGCGACCGCTGGTGCCTCGCCGAGATCCCCGTCCCGGGGCTGCCGGGCCCCGGCGAGGACGACGCTCCGATGGACGAGCCCGGGCTCGACGTCCGTGCCGCACCCTTCGTGCGGGAGGGCTAGCCTTCCCGGGTGGCGGGGATCGGTGGGGAGAGGGCATGACGGACCTGTTGAACGACCAGCTCGAGACGGACGTCGGGCGGCTCGGCCCGATGGTGACCAAGGCGGTGATCCCGGCGGCCGGGCTCGGCACGCGCTTCCTGCCGGCCACCAAGGCCACCCCGAAGGAGATGCTGCCGGTCGTCGACAAGCCGGCCATCCAGTACGTCGTCGAGGAGGCCGTGGCCGCGGGCCTGTCCGACGTCCTCGTCATCACGGGCCGCAACAAGCGCTCGCTCGAGGACCACTTCGACCGCGCCTGGGAGCTCGAGGAGGTGCTGCAGGCGAAGGGCGACCTGCAGCGGCTCGGCCGGGTGCAGAAGTCGAACGTGCTGGCCGACATGCACTACACCCGGCAGGGCGACCCGCGCGGCCTCGGCCACGCCGTGCTCTGCGGCGCGCAGCACGTGGGCGACCAGCCGTTCGCCGTGCTCCTCGGCGACGACCTCATCGACGAGCGCGACCCGCTGCTCGTCAGGATGATCGCCGTCCAGCGCCGGACCCGGGCCAGCGTCGTCGCGCTCATGGAGGTGCCGCCCGAGCAGGTGCACCTGTACGGCTGCGCCGCGATCGAGCCCACCGGCGAGGAGGACGTCGTCCGCGTCACCGGCATGGTCGAGAAGCCCGACCCCGCGGACGCGCCGAGCAACCTCGCCGTCATCGGCCGGTACGTGCTGCACCCGCGGATCTTCGAGGTGCTCCGGCACCAGGAGCCCGGCCGGGGCGGGGAGATCCAGCTGACCGACGCGCTCCAGGCGCTCGCCCGCCTCGACGGCGACGAGGAGGGCGGCGGCGTGTACGGCGTCGTCTTCCGGGGGCGGCGCTACGACACCGGCGACCGGCTCGACTACCTCAAGGCCGTCGTGCAGCTGGCCAGCGAGCGGCCCGACCTCGGCCCCGACTTCCGCTCGTGGCTGCGCTCGTACGTGGCCGGGATGGGCCCGGCCTCGTGACCCGCTCGTGATCACCGTCGAGGAGCACCTCGGCCGCTGCCTGGCGGCGGTGGCGGCCGCTGCCGGTCGTCGAGGTGGACCTGCTCGAGGCCCTCGGGCGCACCCTGGCCGCCGACGCGACCTCGGCGGTCGAGCTGCCCGGCTTCGACAACTCCGCCATGGACGGGTTCGCGGTCCGGGCCGCGGACGTCGCCGGCGCCGCGTCCGACGCTCCCGCCCGGCTGGCCGTCGGGGGCGAGGTGGCGGCCGGCGCCGGCAGGCCCGGGTCGCTGGCTCCCGGCACGGCTGTTCGGATCATGACCGGCGCCCCGCTGCCCGCACGGGGCCGACGCCGTCGTGCCCGTCGAGTGGACCGGCGGGTGGTCCGACGGCGACGCCGCCGCCGGCATGGTCGCCGTCCGGCAGTCGCCCGACCCCGGCGCCTTCGTGCGGCGGGCCGGCGAGGACGTGACGCGCGGCGAGGTGGTGGTGCCGGCGGGGACCGTGCTGACCGCGCGGCACCTCGCCCTGCTGGCGGCGACCGGGCACGACCGGCCCGCCGTGCACCGCGCCCCGCGCGTCGCCGTGCTGTCCAGCGGCACCGAGCTCGTGCCCCCCGGCCGGCCGCTGGGCTACGGGCAGGTCCACGACAGCAACGGGTACGGGCTCGCCGCCGCCGCCACCGAGCTGGGGGCGCGGGCCACCTACCTGGGGATCGTGCCGGACGACGCCGGTGCCGTGCGGGAAGCGCTGCTGGCGGCGGCCGACGGGGCCGACCTCGTGCTGACCAGCGGCGGCGTGAGCGCGGGCGTGTACGACACGGTCAAGTCGGTGCTCACCGAGCTGGGCGGGGTGCGGTTCGAGCGCGTCGCCATGCAGCCGGGCATGCCGCAGGGTTTCGGGGCGATCGGCAGCACGCCGGTGTTCACGCTGCCGGGCAACCCCGTGAGCTCGATGGTGTCGTTCGAGGTCTTCGTGCGGCCGGTGCTGCGCGCGCTCGCGGGGGTGCCCGCCCCGCAGGAGCGGCCCGAGGTCGTGGCGTCGGCCGGTGCCGCCTGGTCGTCGCCGGCGGGGCGCCGCCAGTTCGTGCGCGGGGTCCTGACGCCGGGGGAGCGGGGCCCCGTGGTCGTGCCGGTGGGGGCGCAGGGATCGCACCTGGTGGCCGACCTCGCCGCGGCGACCTGCCTGGCCGTGGTGCCCGAGGCCGTCACCCAGGTGGTGACCGGCGACCGGCTGCGGTGCCTGCCGCTGGCGGCGTGGGGAGGGGGCGCGGCGTGAGCGAACTGACCCATCTCGACGCGCGCGGCCAGGCCCGCATGGTCGACGTCTCCGCGAAGGCGGTGACGGTGCGCGAGGCCTCCGCGGCCGGGCGAGTGCTGTGCTCGCCGCGGGTCGTCGAGTTGCTGCGCGGCGACGGCGTGCCGAAGGGCGACGCCCTGGCCGTCGCACGGCTGGCCGGCATCCAGGCGGCCAAGCGCACCCCCGACCTGGTGCCCCTCGCGCACCCGGTGGCCGTGCACGCGGTGTCGGTGGACCTCGCGGTCGCCGACGACGGTGTCGACATCGTGGCGACCGTCCGGACGGCGGACCGCACCGGCGTCGAGATGGAGGCCCTCACCTGCGTGACGGTCGCCGCGCTCGCACTCGTCGACATGGTGAAGGCGGTGGACAAGCTGACGACGATCACGGACGTGCGCGTCACGGCGAAGAGCGGCGGGCGGTCGGGGGACTGGCGCCGTGAGTGACGCGATCGGGCGCGCGCTCGTGGTGACGGCCTCGAACCGCGCGGCCGCGGGCGTGTACGAGGACCGCGGCGGGCCGATCCTCGCGGAGGGGCTGGCCGCGATGGGGTTCGACGTCGAGGGCCCGCTCGTGGTGCCCGACGGCGAGCCCGTCGAGGCCGCGCTCCGCGACGCCGTCGCCGGCGGCGCCGACGTCGTCCTCACCACCGGTGGCACCGGGCTCTCGCCCACCGACGTGACCCCGGAGGTGACCGCGCGCGTGATCGAGCGGCCGGCGCCGGGCATCGCCGAGGCGATCCGCGCGTACGGCGCGGCGCACGGCGTGCCGACCGCGGTGCTCTCGCGAGGCGTGGCCGGCGTGGCCGGGCGCACGCTGATCGTCAATCTGCCCGGGTCGCCCGGCGGGTGCCGGGACGCCGTCGCGGTCCTGCGCGGGCTGCTCCCGCACGCCGTGCAGCAGCTGCGGGGCGGCGACCACCGCCCCGGCGGGGGAGTCTGACCGCTCCGGCGGCAGCGCGACGGCGCGCCGCGGTGGAAGGATGCGTTCATGAGAGCGGTCGTCGACGGCGCGGCCTGGGTGTGGCCCGTCGTGCTCCGCGAGGGCGGCGTCGAGCTGCGCCCGCTGCGGCGGTCGGACGCCCGGGCCTGGCGGGCGGTGCGGTCGGCGAACATCGCCTGGCTGACCCCGTGGGAGGCCACCCACCCCGACGCGGACGCCGCGCCGCCGCCCACCTTCGGGCAGATGGTGCGCAGCTTCTCGCGCGAGGCCAGGGCCGGCCGGATGCTCCCGTTCGCGGTGGTCCTGGACGGCGTCCTCGTCGGGCAGCTCACCGTGTCGGGGATCGCCTGGGGGTCGCTGCGGTCGGCGCACGCGGGGTACTGGGTGGACCGGCGCGTCGCCGGCCGGGGCGTCATCCCGACGGCGCTCGCGCTCGCCGTCGACCACTGCTTCTTCACCGTGGGCCTGCACCGTGTCGAGATCAACATCCGGCCCGAGAACGCGGCGAGCCTGCGCGTGGCCCACAAGCTCGGTTTCCGGCCCGAGGGACTGCGCCCGCGCTACCTCCACATCGACGGAGCGTGGCGGGACCATGCCAGCTTCGCGCTCACCGTGGAGGACGTCCCTGGCGGATTGTTGACCAGATGGCGTACGGTCAAGGCCGATCGTGACGCAGAGCGTTCACATTAGTAACATGCGTCTCGCTGACCCGAGGGGCGACACACCCCTTGACGGTGCGTGATGCGGCGCTCGCGCGCACCTACCGTTACTTCTCGTGCAGCCCGACTCCCTGGTCTTCGTGGCCATCGTCATCCTCTGGGCTGCCTATCTGCTGCCCCAGTGGATCCGCCGGCGCGACGCGCTGGGCGCGTCCCGCGGTGAGGACCGGCACTCGCAGGCGTTGCGCGTGCTCTCCCGCCGTCGGCGCCGTCCCGGGCCGCCCGGGCGCTCGTCGGCCCCGATCCTGACCGCGACGCGCGTCGTCGTGGCGCCTCCTCCGGGGCCGAGCGTGCCCCTGCCGGCCGCGGCGCCGGCGCCGTCGCGCCCCGCCGGCACCGCCGCCCGGCGGCGGGCCCTGGTCCTGGCGGCGCTGCTCGCCGTCACCCTCCTCACCGCGGTCGGGGCCCTTACGGGCGGCGTCCCCGGCGGTCTGGTCCTGCTGCCGCTGGTGCTGCTGGCGCTGGACGTCGCGGCGCTGCGGTCCGTCGCGCTGCGGCGGCGCCGGCGAGCCCGCGCCGCGCAGGAGGCCCGCGACGCCGCCCGCGCCGCGGCCGCCCGCCGCCAGGCCCTGGCCCGGCGGCGCGCCGAGGCCCGGCCGCCCGCGCCGCGGCCCGAGCCGGTCCCGGCACCCGTGCCCGCGCAGCCCGCGACGGCGGCCGCGCCCGCGGAGCCCGGGGTGGACGACGACTCCTGGGTGCCCGTCCCGGTGCCGCCGCCGACCTACACCCTCAAGCCGATGGCGCCGCGCCCCGAGCCGGCACCGCTCGAGCTCCCGCAGGTTCCGATCGCCCCTCCCGCCACCCCTGCCGGTACCCCTGCCGGGGCCTTCGAGGAGGACGCGGACGTCGACCTCGACAGCGTGCTCGAGCGGCGGCGTGCGGTGAACGGGTGAGGCTGTGGTGCTAACCTGGGCGGGCCTTGGGGCTGTAGCGCAGTCCGGTAGCGCACCTCGTTCGCATCGAGGGGGTCAGGGGTTCAAATCCCCTCAGCTCCACAGTGCGCAGGGGCCGGTCTCCCATCACGGGAGGCCGGCCTCTGACGTTTGTGCGGGCGTGTGCCCCTGCGTGGCAGTTCGTCCTCGGCTGGGCCGCTGTTGGTACTCGCGCTGTTGGTGCTCGCGCTGTTGGTGCTCGCGCTGCTCTCGAGTGGCGCCGCCGCCACTGTCGTCACCGCCGCCCCTTCCGGACGTCGGCCGCGTCGTGGCCCGTGCACCCGGAGCCCAGTTGCTGGTCCTCGAGCCCGACTGCAGTGACATGTCACACCCGTATGGCAGGGACGAGCGCCGCCGAGCCCCCAGACCCGATACCCGTTCCGGCCGCCAGCTCGGCGCCACCCCCGACGAATGTCCCTTCTGAGGACCGAGACTCCTGAGATGGAGCCCCTGCTGCGAGCGGTCGACTGCGTCACTGTCCCCGTCCCGGACCTCGACGAAGGCCTGCGCTTCTACCGGGACTCGCTCGGTCACGAGCTGCTCTGGCAGAACGACGACGTGGGCCAGGCCGGCCTCCGACTCCCCGACAGCGACACCGAGATCGTGCTGACCGTCCACGAGCCTTACGAGCCGGCGTGGCTCGTGTCGTCCGCCCAGCAGGCCGCAACGGAGATCTCGAACGCCGGCGGGCGGGTGGTCGAAGAGCCGCGCGACATCCCCGTCGGCACCGTGGTCGTGGTCGAGGACCCGTTCGGCAACCGCCTCGTCCTGCTCGACCTGAGCCGCAGGAACACGTGACGAGGGCCCCTTTGCGTCGTCCCGAGCCGCTCGGTCCCGGCGCGCACGTGCGCGTGGTGGCTCCGTCCGGCCCGGTCGACGCCGCCCGGCTGGAGCGCGGGGTCGCCGCCCTGCGGCGGCTGGGCCTGGAGGTGTCCGTGGCGCGGCACGTCCTCGGGCCCGGTCACCTGGCGTACCTGGCGGCGCCGGACGCCGCCCGCGCCGCCGACCTCGACGAGGCATGGCTCGACCCCGACGTCGACGCGGTGTGGGCCGCCAAGGGCGGGTACGGGGCTGCGCGGGTGGTGCCCCTGATCGACTGGCCGGCCCTGCAGGCCGCAGGCGTGGTGAAACCGCTCGTCGGCTCGAGCGACACCACCGCGCTGCTCGCGGCGTTCGGCGCCCGGCTCGGCGTCGCGACGTTCTTCGGGCCGACGGTCGCGGGGCCCGTCCTGGGGACGGACGTCTCCGACGCCGCCGGCCTCGACGGCCTGCGCCGGGCGATCCTCGCACCTGTGGAAACCGTGGCCCTCGCGGGCGAGGACACCGCTCGCCGACGGTCCACGCGTGACGGCGCCGACCGTCGGCGGCACGCTCTCGCTGCTCTGCTCCCTCGCCGGCACCCCCGACGCGGGCAGCGCCCGCGGCGCGATCGCCGTCCTGGAGGACGTCGGCGAGGCGCCCTACCGCATCGACCGGATGCTCACCCAGCTGCTGGCGACCGGCTGGCTCAGCGGCGCCGTCGGCGTGGCCTGCGGGAGTTGGACGGACTGCGGATCACGGGAGCAGGTGCGTGCCGTGCTGCTCGACCGGCTCTCGGGGCTCGGCGTGCCGATCGTGGCTGACCTGCCGTTCGGGCACGGGCCGGTCCAGGCCACGGTGCCGCTCGGCGTGCCCGCGGTGCTCGATCCCGCCGCGGGCACGCTGAGGATCGGCTGATACCCGCGCGCGTCCGCCATCGAGATCAGGGGGTGGAGGCCTGCCCGGTCCGGGGACCAAAGACCCACCGGGGTGCGGCGGGTGGCCCTGCCCGCCGCCGGAGCGCCGGAGGAGCGTCGGGAGCAGCACGGCCGCCGTCGCTCCAGGGAGTTCCCCATGTCCCACGCCGTCACGCCCGTCCTGACCCACCAGGAGATCGTCGACCTGGCCCGCGCCGCGCACCGGGCCCCCTCGCTGCACAACAGCCAGCCCTGGGTGCTGCACGGTCGCCCCGACGGGCTCGACGTCGACGTGGACGACTCTCGGTCGCTCCCCGGCATCGATCCCACGGGTCGCGAGCGCACGATCTCGTGCGGCGCCGCGGTCCGCAACGTCGAGATCGCCGTCGCCCGCCTCGGCCGGGCGCCGGTCACCGAGGTCCTCCCCGACGGGCCCGCCGCGCCCTGCGTGGCCCGCGTGAGCGCGGGTGCCCCGGCTCCCGTCGGCCCGGGGATCGAGGCCCTGCACCGGGCGATCTGGGCCCGCCGCACGCACCGGCGCATCTTCATGGCCACGCACTCCAGCGAGCACGTGCTCCCCGCGCTGGTCGAGGCCGTGACCCCGTTCGGCGCCCGGATCGCCGTCGTCGACACCCGGCACCGGCCCGCGTTCGCCCAGCTGCTCTGGCAGGCGGTGCAACGCCAACTGCGCAACGACGCCGCCGTGCGGGAGCTCGCCGACTGGACGGGTCCGGGGCGCACGAGCGACGGCGTCCCCGTCGAGAACCAGGCGACCGCGCCGTTCCCGGTCGACGGGCTGCTCACCCGGACCCGGGCCCGCGACCAGGACGTGCCGCCCTGGGTCCTGCAGGACCTCGAACAGGGCACCGTCGCGGTGCTGGTCACGCGGCACGACGACCGGCTCTCCTGGGTGCAGGCCGGCCGGGCGCTGCAGTCGCTGCTGCTGACCGCCACCGCCCGCGGCCTCGTCGCCTCGTTCCTGAACCAGGCGGTGCGCGAGGCGGACCTGCGTCACCGGCTCGCCGGCCTGCTCGACCACAGCGGCCTGCCGCAGATCGTGCTGCGCGTCGGCGAGCCGCTCGTCGACGTCCCGCCGACCCCGCGCCGCCCGCTCGCCGAGGTGCTGCGGGCGTGACGGGAAGGCCCTGCGAGTCGGCTACCGTCGTCCCGTGACGTCGCGCGGGGCACCCCCGACCTCCTGGCCCCCGGTGTCGGTCGTCGTCCCCGTGCTGAACGAGGAGCGCCACCTCGAGGCCGCGGTGACCAACGTGCTCGAGCAGGACTACCCGGGCGCGCTGGACGTCGTCCTCGCGGTGGGTCCCAGCCGGGACCGCACCGCCGACGTGGCCGCGCGCCTGGCCCGCCGCGACGCCCGGGTGCACGTCGTCGACAACCCGACGGGTCGCACCCCCGCCGGCCTCAACGCCGCGATCAAGGCCTCCACCGGCGACGTCGTCGTCCGGGTGGACGCCCACAGCGAGCTCTCGCCCGGTTACGTGCGCCGCGCGGTCGAGCTCCTCGAGCAGACCGGCGCCGACAACGTCGGCGGCCTGATGCTCGCCCAGGGCCGCACCCCCTTCGAGAAGGCCGTCGCGCGCGCCATGGGCAGCCGCCTCGGGATCGGCGGTGCCCGGTTCCACGTCGGCGGCGAGGAGGGCGAGGCCGAGACCGTCTACCTCGGCGTCTTCAGGCGCACCACGCTGGACCGGCTCGGCGGGTTCGACGAGCACTTCCACCGGGCGCAGGACTGGGAGCTCAACCACCGCATCCGGCTCGCCGGCGGCACCATCTGGTTCTCGCCCGAGCTCTGGGTGACGTACCGGCCGCGCTCCAGCTGGAAGGCCCTGGCGCTCCAGTTCTTCCGCACCGGGCGCTGGCGCCGGCAGGTGACGCGCCGCTACCCCGAGACCGCGAGCCCGCGCTACCTCGCGCCGCCGGTCGCCGTCGTCGGCATCACGCTGGGCACCGCCGCGGGCGTCGTCGGCACCGTCGCCGGGCCGTCGTGGCTGCGCCTCGGCTTCGTCGCCCCGGGTGCGTACGTCGTCGGGGTCACCGCCGGGTCGCAGCTCATCGCCCCCGACGCCGACCGCCGCGAGCGCGCCTGGCTCCCGCTGGTCGTCGCCACCATGCACCTCACCTGGGGCGCCGGCTTCCTGACGCCGCTGCGCCGGCTCGGCCGGCACTCGCCCGCCGTCCGCCGGTTCAAGGCGAGAGTCCGGGCATGACCGACGCGCTCGACCCGACCCGGCGGCGCGTGCTCATGCTCGTGCAGTCGCCGGTCGCCGGGGACTCCCGCGTGCTCCGCGAGGCCGAGGCGCTCGTGGCGGCGGGACACGATGTCCACGTCGTCGGGCGCGGCGTGCCCGACGGTTTCGTCCCTCCGGACGGTGTGGTCGTCGACTCCGTCGGCCGCGGGGCAGGCCTGCGGCCCGCCGGGAGCGCAGGCTCGCGCCGCGGGCCCGTGATCGTGCGGCCGCTGGTCGCCGCCGCCCGCTGGCTGCTCCTGCCGGAGCACCGGGCGCGGGTGGAGGCGGCGTGGTGCTCCGGTGCCGCCGCCCGCGTCCAGTCCTACCTGCGGGAGGGGCCGCCCGACGTCGTCCACGCGCACGACTTCAACACCCTGGAGCTCGCCGCGACGGTGGCCGCGCGCACCGGAGCCGTGCTGGTGTACGACGCGCACGAGCTGTGGGCGGGCCGCGCCGTGGTGGGCCGCCCCGAACCGGTGCGCAGGCGCCGCGCCGCTGCCCGCGAGGATGCGCTCCTCGCGCGGGTGGACCTCGTGCTGACCGTGAGCGACGGCATCGCCGACCGGCTGCGTGCGCGGGGCGCGCGCCGGGTCGCGGTGGTGCGCAACTCCTTCCCGGCCCGCACCGGGACGGCACCGCTGCCGGAGCGGCCCACAGGCCTCGTGTACGCGGGGCGGATCGGCCCGGGCCGCGACCTCGAGACCCTCGCCGCCGCCGCGCCCGCGCTCGCCGCGCTGGGCGTCCGACCGCTCGTCGTCGGCCCGGCAGACGCCGGGTACCTGGCCCGCTTCGCGTCCCGCGCCCACGGCGTGGACGTGCGGCCCGAGCCGCTCGGGCTGTCCGCCGTCGACGAGGCCTACCGCACCGCCGGCCTGGCGGTCGTCACGCTCGACGCCTCGTGCGAGAACCACCGGCTCGCGCTGCCGAACAAGCTCTTCCACGCGGTGCGCGCCGGGGTGCCCGTCGTCGCGGCGGACCTGCCGGAGCTGGCCCGCGTCGTCGCCGCCGAGGGTCTCGGTGCCACCTACCGTCCGGGCGACCCCGCGTCGCTGGCCGCCGCGGTCCGCGACGTGGCCGGGCGCTACCCGCAGCTGCTCGGCTCCGTGGCCGCAGCGGCACCCGGGCTCAGCTGGGAGCGCGACGCCGCCGTCCTCCTCGCTGTGTACGGCCAGCTGCCCGCTCGGCGGTCGCCGGCCGTCACCGTCGCCGCGTCGGAGGACGCGCCGTCGTGAACCGCCGCGTCGCGATGGTCGTGCGGGGCGGCGTCGTCGCCGACTCGCGCGTGCGCAAGTCGGCGGCCGCGCTCGCGGCCGCGGGCTGGGAGGTGACGGTCCTCGGCACCAGCGACGACGGGCAGGAGCGCCGGCTGGAGCTCGACGGCGTCCCGGTCGTGCTCGTCCCGGTCCCGAAGGCGCTGACCCCGGCGCACGCGCGACTGCTCGCCGCCCGCGACGCGGCACTTACGGGGCGGAGGCGCGGGACGGGCCGGGGTCTGGTGTGGCCGCCCGGCCCTGTCCGCCGCGCCGCCCGGGCCCTGGCCGGCGCGCTGACGCCGGGCGGGGGCTGGCGCCGGCTCGACCCGTGGGTGCAGGCGCTCGAGGTCGCGCTGGCCCCGCACGTCGAGGCGCTCGGCCCGGCCGTGATCCACGCGCACGACCACCACACCGTGCCGCTCGCCGCCCGCTCGGTCGCGGTGCTGCGCGCGGCCGGCGCCGGGACGGTGTGGGTGCACGACGCCCACGAGTACAGCGCCCAGGTCGCCGACCGCGGCGCCGGGGGCCTGCGCGGGCTCCTGCGCCGCCGCATGGTGGGGGGCATGCTCGCCGAGCTGGTGCCAACGGCGGCCGCGGTCCTCACGGTCTCCGAGGAGCTCGCCGACCGGCTCCGGTCCGAGCTCCGGCTCGCCGAACGCCCGACCGTCCTCCTCAACGCGCCGCCGGTCGCGGCCGCCCGGCCGGCGCCGTCCCTGCGCGAGCGCGCCGGGGTCCGGCCCGGTGATCCGCTGCTCGTCTACGTGGGCGGCCTGGCGCGCATCCGGGGCGTCGACGTCGCCGTCCGGGCCCTGCCCCGGCTGCCCGGCGTCCACCTCGCCCTGGTCTCGCAGGACGACGACCCGCACCTGCCCCCGCTGCGCGAGCTGGCCGTTGGGCTGGCGGTGGCGGACCGGTTGCACGTGGTGCCGTACGTCGCGCCCGACCAGGTCACCGACTACGTCCGCGGCGCCGACGCGGGCCTGGTGACGCTGCTGCACCGGCCGAACCACGAGATCGCGCTGGCGACCAAGTACCTCGAGTACGTCCAGGCCGGCCTGCCGATCGTGGTCAGCGACGTCCGGGCGATGGGGGCCTTCACCCGCCGGCACGGCATCGGCGAGGTGTTCGCGGTCGGCGCGGGCGAGCAGGCCGACGCCGCGGCGTTCGCGGCCGCCGTGAGCCGGGTGCTGGCGGACACCGCGCGCTACCGCGACGCCTACCGGGCAGCCGGCGACACGCTGGCCCGGCTCACGTGGGAGGAGCAGGCCCGGGTGCTGACCTCATGCTACGAGCGCCTGCCCGCCCCCGCCCCGCCCGCGACCCGGCCGTGTCCGGATAGGTAGGGGCGTCCACTTCGGTAGGATCCATACGCAGCACGACGGGGACTCGCGAGCCCGAGGCCCCTGCTCCCCACCGAGCGCCGCGACGTCATGCGCCCCTCGGCGATGCGACGAGAACGACGATTCGAGGTCTATGTCCCCCCGCCCGCTGCGCGCCCGCACCTCACGGCACTCGACCCGCCCGCGCATCGTCTACGTCGCCTTCTACTTCCCGCCGACGCGGGCGAGCGGCGTCTACCGGAGCAGGGCGACCGCGAACCACCTCGCCGCCGCCGGGTGGGACGTGACTGTGATCACTCCGCAGCGCGAGTTCTTCACCGACTACATCAAGTCCTACGACCCCAGCCTCGAGTCGACGGTCCGCGGTGACGTGGTGGTCGACCGCGTGCGGTTCCCGGGCCGCGGGTGGGAGCCCGACGTCCGCGACTTCTCCTGGCTGCGCGCCAACATGCCCAAGCTCTCGGCGTCGCTGAACGCCCGGTACGAGAACGCGATCTTCCCCGAGCGCTACTCGCCGTGGATCCCGCGCGTCGTGCGGCGGATCCGCGAGCTGCACCGCCGCTCGCCGGTCGACGTCGTGCTGGCGACCGGCAACCCGTTCAGCGCGTTCGCGGCTGCGTGGGCGACCAACCGGCTCACCGGCATCCCGTACGTCGTGGACTACCGCGACTCGTGGACCCTCGACCTCTTCAAGGACGCGCCGGCCTTCCCCGACGACCACCCCGCCTGGCGCTGGGAGCGCCGGATCCTCGACCGCGCCTCCCGCATCGTGTTCGTCAACGACCCGCTGCGGGAGTGGCACGCCGACCGCTACCCGGGCGACGCCGACCGGATGATGGTCGTCGAGAACGGCTACGAGCCGGAGATCCTCGGCGACCTGCCGCCGGCCCCCCCTGTCGTCGTCGACGGCAGGGCGCGCCCGCTGCGGTTCGGGTACATGGGGACGATGACCCAGCACGTGCCGGTGGAGCCCTTCCTGGACGGCTGGCGCCTCGCCCGGTCCGCGGACCCGGCGCTCGCCGGCGCGACCATGCACGTGTTCGGCCACCTCGGCTTCTTCCCGGGGTCGGCGGCGAGGCTGCGGGCGAAGCTGCCGCGCGACGGTCAGGACGGCGTCCACCACGAGGGATCCGTCCCGAAGGCCGACGTCGGCAAGGCCTACTCGGGGCTCGACGTGCTCGTGCTCATGCTCGCCGGCGGCCGCTACGTGACGTCGGGCAAGGTCTACGAGTACATGGCGGCGGCCCGGCCGATCGTCTCGGTGCACGACCCCGACAGCGCGGCCAGCGGCGTGCTCCGCGGGTACCCGCTGTGGTTCCCCGTCCGGGAGCTGACGGGGGAGGAGGTCGCGCGCGCGCTGCGGGAGGCAGCGGACGCCGCCCGCGTCGCCGATCCCGCTCTCGCGGCCGCCGCCCGTGCTCACGCCTCCGGGTACACCCGTGACGCCCAGCTCGCCGGTTTCGAGCACGAGCTCCGCGGGCTCGCAGGGCTCCCGGCGGTCGACCCCGTCCGGGCACCGCTGCTGGAGGTGGCCGGTGCCTGAGACGCTGACGGTCGTCACCCCCTGGTTCCCGTCCTCGAACCTGCCGATGCGCGGGTCGTTCGTCGAGGCCCAGGTACGGGCGGTGCAGCCGCTCACCGGCCGGCTCGACGTGCTCGTGGCGGAGGGGTGGATCGCCCCGCGCGGGCTCTTCGTGCGGGCCGCGCAACGGCGGCACCACCGCGACCTCGCCTCGGCCGTCGTCCGTCCCGTGCTGCACGACGGCTACTGGCTCACCCGGCTCCCGGTGCTCGTGCCGCCGCGTGGGTCGTGGGCGGCGCACGCCCACGCGGTGGCGGACGGCGTCCGGGGGGCCCGCGGCGGCCGCCCGTTCGACGCCGCCGTCGTCCACGGGCACGTCGGCCTGCCCGGCGGCCTCGTGGCGGTCGAGAACGCCCCCCGGGGCGCCCGGGTCGTCGTCACCGAGCACGCGTCGTACCTGGCGGACGTGCTCGACCAGCCGGCCGGCCGCGCGCTGTACGACGAGACGATGCACCGGGCCGACGCGTGGGTGTGCGTGAGCGGCGTGCTGCGCGACCAGGTCCTCGAGGTCTTCCCGCACCACGCCGGCAAGGTGCACGTCGTCGGCAACCCCATCGACTTCGACGGCATCGAGGTCAGGGACGCCAAGCCGGAGCGGCCCCGGCGCTGGCTCTACGTGGGTGCGCTGATCGAACGGAAGGGCCCGCTCCGCCTGATCGCCGCCTTCGCGCGCTGCCGGCAGGCCGAGCCCGACCTCGAGCTCAGCCTGCTGGGCGACGGCGTCCAGAAGGAGGAGGCGCTGGCACTGATCGAGGAGCTCGGCGTCGCCGACGCCGTCCGCATCCTCGACGTCGTGCCGCCGTCCGAGGTGCCGGGCGTGATCCGCGCGCACGACCTGCTCGTCCACCCCAGCCGGCACGAGACCTTCGGCATGACCCCCGTCGAGGCGCTCGCCACCGGCACCCCGGTGCTGGTCGCGCGCTACGCCGCCGCCGAGGAGGTGCTCGCCGGCGTCGAGAAGGAGGCGGGCGGCATCTTCGACGTCGGTGCGGGCGCGGACGAGATCGTCGAGGGTTACCGCGACCTGCGGGACCGCTGGGACAGCGTCGACCCGTTCCGGGCGCGGGAGGTCATGCGCTCCCGGTACGGGTTCGAGGGCGTCGCCGCCCGGCTCGACGCCCTGTACCGGGGCGACACCATCACGACAGGCACGACGGGAGAGTCCGCGATGAGTTCCGCCAGCACCTCCGTCCCCGTCGACGCGCCGGCAGCCGCCGCCGTCGCCGGTCCGGCCGGTGCTCCGCCCGGCGCCCGCCGGCCCCGGCACCACGTGCTCGTGGTGTCGGTGACGCAGGGGCGGCGCAAGGGTGTCGTCGACGACATCCGGTACATCCTCGACACCGGGTCGCAGGTGACGTTCCTGTGCATGCGGGCCTCGGAGTGGCCGGAGTTCGCGGGCCAGGTGACGTTCGCCGAGGTCGAGACCGCCGAGCTGCGCCACCCGCTGCTCCGCGTCGAGCGGGGGGTGGTCGTGCGGGGGCCGAGGTTCCTGCTGCGCGTCGTCCAGGGTGTCCTGCGTCGTGTCGGCCGGGTGCCCGGTGCCGAGGCGCCGGCCCGGGCGGCCATGCTCGGCAGCCGGCGCGCACACGACCAGTACGCCAAGCTCGGGCGGGCGTTCCACACCCGGGTCTTCATGAAGGGCTACCACGCGATCCGGCCGTGGGTGCTGTGGCGCTCCACCCGGACCGTGCTGCTGCCCGACATCGACCTCGACGCGGTCGACCTCGTGCTGCTCGCCGACGCGCAGGCCGTGTCGATCGGCTGGCACCTGACGAAGGCGCGGCCCGACCTGCCGGTCACCTTCTCCCTGGACCGGGCGGCGCTGCCGCCCGCCCTCCCGTGAGGGGGTTATGGTTGGGCGGCGGCGCGCAGGTCCGCCCCTCGGCCGTCGTGGTCGTGCGGAATGTCAGGAGGTGGACGTGGCCGCGCCCGTGACGGCCGCCCAGGACGAGTACCTGGGCGAGCACCACGTGTACCGGCCGCACCGGGCCGGCCTGCCGCCGCTGCGGCGGTACGTCACCGAGCTGTGGCGGCGGCGCGCGTTCGTGCGCGAACTCGCCAGGGCCGAGCTCAAGGCGCAGAACTACCAGACGGTGTTCGGCCAGGTCTGGCTCGTGCTGAACCCGCTGCTCAACGCCCTGGTCTACTTCTTCCTCGTCGACATCCTCAGCAACAGCAGCAAGAGGCCGGCCAACTACATCGTCCACCTGCTCGCGGGGATCTTCGCCTACACGTTCTTCTCCGGCGGCGTGTCCTCCGCCGCGGGGTCGGTGGCGAACGGCGGCAAGCTCATCCTCAACACCGCGTTCCCCCGGCTGCTGCTGCCGTGGACCCAGATCGTCATCGCGTTCTTCCGGTTCCTGCCCGACGCTGCCGGTGCTCGTCGCCGTCATGCTCTGGAAGAACTCGAGCAACATCAGCTGGGCGCTGCTGCTCACTGTGCCGATCTTCGCCCTGCTCGTGATGTTCACGGCGGGCCTGGGCTTCATCTGCGCAACCTTGCAGGTCTACAACACCGACTTCAAGAACCTGCTGCCGTACCTGCTCCGGCTCGGTCTCTACCTCACGCCGATCCTCTGGTTCGCCGACAGTTCGGGTGGCATCAGGACGCAGATCGCGAAGTACAACCCGCTCAGCCCGATCTTCGAACTCTGGAGTGACGCGATCGTCCTCGGCAAGGTCGGCCCCGCGAGTACGTGGATCACGGCGACGGTCTACTCCGTCGTCCTGGTCGTGGTGGGCTTCGTCGTCTACGTGTCGAGGGAGCGCGACTATGCCGTCCGTATCTGAGCGCTCCGGCGCCGCGGAGCGGGAGTTCGTGTCCGACCGGGCGCGCGCGGAGCAGGAGCCCCGGCGCGTCACCGTCGCCGTCAGGGACCTGTCGATCACCTACCGGACGGCGCTGGACCGCAAGGCCAACACGATGCGGCAGCGGATGCTGCGGTTCGGCCGCGGGCGAGCCCGAACATCCGCGAGGTCAAGGCGCTGCGCGGCGTGAGCTTCGAGGTCACGCAGGGCACCGTGATGGGCATCGTGGGCCCGAACGGCGCGGGCAAGTCGACGCTGATGCGGGCGCTCGCCGGGATCCTGCCGCCGACGAGCGGCGAGATCGAGGTCAACGGCCGGGTGAGCACCCTGCTCGCCCTCGGCGTGGGGTTCAACGCCAACCTCACCGGCCGCGAGAACGTCCTGCTCGGCGGCCTGGCCGCCGGCCTCAGCCGGGCCGAGGTGCGCGAGCGCTACGACGAGATCGCGGAGTTCGCCGGACTCGAGGACGACTTCATGGAGATGCCGATGCGGACGTACTCGTCCGGCATGTACGGGCGTCTCGCGTTCGCCGTCGCCGTCCACATGGAGCCCGACATCCTGCTCGTCGACGAGGCCCTCTCCGCCGGTGACGCCCGCTTCAAGCACAAGGCCTTCGCGAAGATGCAGGAGCTCATGGCGCAGGCGCGCACGATCTTCCTGGTCAGCCACGCGCTCGGCTCGGTCGTCGACCTGTGCAACGACGCCATCTGGCTGCAGAAGGGCGAGCTCATCGCCCGCGGCCGGCCCCAGGAGATCGTCGACGCCTACACCGACTCGCTCAAGGTGAAGCGGGACGCGATCTCGATGGAGGACCTCTAGGCGGTGCGCGGCCCGTCACGGGCCACTGCGCCCCGACGCTCTCGATCGTCTCGAGCGGGCACGACGTCGCCGACGCGCGCCTGCACCGCGAGGTGGCGGCCGCGGTGGCGGCAGGCCTGACCGTCGAGGTGCTGGGCCTGGGCTCGGCGTCCGACGGCCCCGACGGCGCCACCGTCGGCACGCGACCGCGACCCGCGCGGCGTCCCCGGGCGGCTGGTCCTGGCCGCTGGTGCAGCCCTGGCGGGCGCGGGGGCGGGTGCTCCTCACCCTCGACCCCGACGTCGTACCGGCCGCGCTCGCTCGCGGCGCGGCTGCGGCGGTCGCCGCCTCGTCGTCGACGTCCACGAGGACTACGACGCGCTGTCGCGGGACCGGCCCTGGGCGCGGGGCGCCGTGGGCGGCGTCGCCCGGGCCGGCGTCCGTGCCGTGCTCGCGGCGGCGCGGCGCGCCGACCTGGTCGTCGTCGCCGACGACCACGTGCCCCCGGCCGACGGCGCCGGCGCGCCTCGTCGTCCGCAACGCGCCCGGCCGGCGGCTACCTGCCCGCAGCCGACCGCCCCGGGCGCCGGCCCCGCGCGCGCTCTACATCGGCGACGTGCGGCGCTCCCGCGGCCTGCCGGTCATGCTCGCGGCCGTCGAGGGCGCGCCCGGCTGGGAGCTCGACGTCGTCGGCCCGGTCGCCGGCGGCCGACCGGGCCTGGCTCGACGCGCTGGCACGGCGACGTCGCCCGCCGCCGGACCGGGTCCGGTTCCACGGCCGGCATGCCGCCGCGCGCGGGCCTGGGCGCTGGCCCGCGGGGCCTGGGTCGGCCTGTCGCTGCTCGAGGACACGCCCGCCTTCCGCGACGCCGTCCCGAGCAAGCTCTACGAGTACCTGGCGGCCGGGCTCGCCGTCGCGACGACGCCGTTGCCGCGTGCCGCGGCGATCGTCACCGAGCAGTGGCGGCGGGAGTGGTCGTGCCGGACGCCGCCGCGCTGTCGGCTACGCTGCGGGGCTGGGCCGAGGAGCCCGCGGCGCTGCTGCCGCTGCGCGCGGCGGCGCTGACCTGGGCCCGGGCGGCCTTCGCGGGCGCGTCCGGCTACGACGTGCTCGCCCAGCGGCTGCGGCGCCTGGCGGGCGCGGCGAGCGACGAGGACCGAGGTGGAGGTCGCGTGACAGTCCGGATCGTGCCCGAGCGCGGACGTCGACGAGCGCGCCGAGATCGGCGACGGCAGCAGCGTCTGGCACCTGGCGCAGGTGCGCGAGCACGCCGTGCTCGGGCGGAACTGCATCGTCGGGCGCGGCGCCTACGTCGGCCCCGGCGTGCGGATGGGCGACAACTGCAAGCTGCAGAACTACGCGCTCGTCTACGAGCCGGCGGTGCTCGAGGACGGCGTCTTCGTCGGCCCGGCCGTCGTGTTCACCAACGACCACTACCCGCGGGCCGTGGCCCCCGACGGCTCGCTCAAGCGCGGCGACGACTGGGAGGCCGTCGGCGTGACGGTCCGCCAGGGCGCCTCGATCGGCGCCCGCGCGGTCTGCGTCGCGCCGGTGACGATCGGGCGGTGGGCGCTCGTCGCCGCCGGCTCGGTCGTCGTCAAGGACGTGCCCGACTTCGCCCTCGTCGCGGGCGTGCCCGCGCGGCGGCTGCGCTGGGTCGGGCAAGGCCGGGGTCCCGCTCGAACCCGACGGCGCCGGCGAGCGCCTGGCGCTGCCCGCAGACCGGCGAGCGCTACCTCGAGAGCACCACGAAGACCGACGACGGACAGCTGATCGAGACGCTCACGGAGGCGCCAGCATGACGGACACCACCCGATCGGCCATCCCGGCCGCCAAGGTGCTGATCGGCGACGAGGAGCGCGCGGCGGTCGACCGCGTGCTGCGCAGCGGGATGCTCGCCCAGGGCCCCGAGGTCGCCGCGTTCGAGCGCGAGTTCGCCGCCGAGCTCGTCGACGGGCGCACCTGCGTCGCGGTGAACTCGGGCACCTCGGGCCAGCACCTCGGCCTGCTCGCCGCCGGCGTCGGCCCGGGGCAGGAGGTCATCGTCCCGTCGTTCACGTTCGCGGCGACCGCGAACTCGGTCGCGCTCACCGGCGCGACGCCGGTCTTCGTCGACATCGACCCCGACACGTTCAACCTCGACCCCGCCGCCGTCGAGGCCGCGGTCACCGACCGGACACGGTCGGGATCATGCCGGTGCACCTCTACGGGCAGCCGGCCGACATGACCCGCCTCGGCGAGATCGCCGCGGAGCACGACCTGCAGATCTTCGAGGACGCCGCGCAGGCGCACGGCGCCACCTGGCAGGGCCGCCCCGTCGGCACCTTCGGCACCTTCGCGATGTTCAGCCTCTACCCGACGAAGAACATGACCTCGGGCGAGGGCGGCATGGTCGCCTGCGCCACCGACGAGGTCGCCCGGATGGTCCGGCTGCTGCGCAACCAGGGCATGGAGCGCCGCTACGAGAACGAGGTCGTCGGCTTCAACTGCCGCATGACCGACCTGCACGCCGCGATCGGGCGGGTGCAGCTCACCAAGCTCGCCGGCTGGACCAAGCAGCGCCAGGAGAACGCGGCGTTCCTCGACGCGAACCTGCGCGGCGTCGTCGTCCCGCCGGTCGCGCCGGGCGCGACGCACGTGTACCACCAGTACACGATCCGCGTCCCCGAGGACCGCGACGGCTTCGCCACCGCGCTCCAGCAGGAGTACGGCGTCGGCAGCGGCGTCTACTACCCGATCCCGAACCACCGGCTGCCGTCGTTCGGCCTCACCCTCGACCTGCCCGAGACCGAGCGCGCCGCCCGCGAGGTGCTCTCGCTGCCGGTGCACCCGTCGCTGACGCAGGGCGACCTCGAGCGCATCGTCGAGGCCGTGAACGCGCTCGCCGGGGCGGGTGCCTGATGGCCGGGACAACGGCTCCGCGCACGCTGCGGGCGGGCCTCATCGGCCTGGGCATGATGGGCCGCCACCACGCGCGCGTGCTGCGCTCGCTCGACGGCGTCGAGCTGGTGGCCGTCGCCGACCCGCTAGGCGACCCGCACAAGGTCGCGGGCGGGCTCGACCTGCACCGGTCCGTCGAGGAGATCCTCGCCGTCGGCCTCGACTACTGCGTCGTGGCGGTCCCGACGGCCTACCACGAGGAGATCGGCCTCGCGCTCGCCGAGGCCGGCGTCCACGCCCTGATCGAGAAGCCGCTCGCCCCCGACGGCGAGGGCGCGCGCCGACTCGCCGAGACGTTCGTCGCCCGCGGGCTGGTCGGCGCCGTCGGGCACATCGAGCGGTACAACCCGGCGCTGCAGCACCTGCGGCGCACGGCTCGAGCAGGGCGAACTCGGCAACGTCTACCAGGTCGTGACGCGCCGGCAGGGCCCGTTCCCGGCGCGCATCGCCGACGTGGGCGTCGTCAAGGACCTCGCCACGCACGACATCGACCTCACGGCGTGGGTGACCCGCAGCCGGTTCCGCTCGGTGTCGGCCCGGACGGCGTTCAAGAGCGGGCGCGAGTTCGAGGACCTCGTCGCCGTCGTGGGCTCCCTCGACGACGGCACGGTGACGAACCACCTCGTCAACTGGCTGTCCCCGATGAAGGAGCGGGTGACCATCGTCACCGGCGAGAAGGGCGCCTTCGTCGCCGACACCCTCACCGCCGACCTCACCTTCCACGCGAACGGCACGGTGCCGACGCAGTGGGGGAGCCTGGCGGAGTTCCGCGGGGTGTCCGAGGGCGACATGGTCCGGTACGCGATCGCCAAGCCGGAGCCGCTCAGGACCGAGCACGAGGCGTTCCGCGACGCGGTGCTCGGCAGGCCGGCCGACATCGTGACCATGGAGCAGGGGCTCGCGACCGTCGCCGTCGCGGAGGCCGTGATCGAGTCGGCGTCCACCGGCCGGACCATGGACGTCGCCGTCCCGCAGGTCTCGCTCGGTGCCCGGGAGACGGCCGCGCGCGCCTGAGCCGCGCGCGGCGCCTCAGGCGCCGCGCGCCGGCGTCGTGGTCTCCAGGCCGCGGGGGCTCTCCCGCAGGTCCATGACCACGCCGCCGGCGGGTCCGTCCGTCCACTCCAGCGGGCGGTGCAGGACCTCGCCGTAAACGCCGCGGAGGACCTCCTCCTGGCGGCGCCAGGAGTACTGCTCGCGCAGGGCCGGGTCGGCGACGGTCGCCGCGTAGGCGGCCCGGTCGTCGAGGACGGTGCGGACGGCGCGTGCCAGACCCTCGGGGTCGTCCGCGGCGAAGACCTCGCCGATGCGGTGCGAGCGGACGAACTCGGCCTGCGTGCGGCAGTCGCTGACGACGACCGGGAGGCCGGCGTTGACGTACTCGAACATCTTGTTCGCCAGGGCCATCTCGTGGCTCGGGAAGTGCAGGAACGGCAGGAGCCCGAGGTCGGCCGACCGGAGGAAGTCCACCACCTGACCCGGCCGGACGGGCTCCAGGAAGTGCACGCGGTCCTCGAGGCCGCCCTGCGTCACGAGCGGCCGCAGCTGGGTCACGGTCCAGTTCTGCGTGCTGGGGACGCACACCAGGGCGAGGTGGACGCCGGGCAGCGAGCGCATGGCCTCGATGGCGGTCTGGACGCCGCGGGCCGTGGTCACCATGCCGCTGTAGACCACGAGCGGGGCGCCGTCCGGCAGGCCGACGACCTCCCGCAGGCCGGGCGCCGGCTCCTCGGCGGGATCGACCACGGGAGCGTTCAGCACGACCGCGGGCCGTCGGGGGAGCCGGTAGCGGCGCTGGAGCTCCGTGGAGATCGCGGGGCTCACGGTGACCACGCGGGTGGCGCCCCGGACGTACTCCTGCTCGAGGTCGGCCCACGCGGCGATGACCCGGCGGGTCCGGGGGCCGTACTCGGACAGCCCGGGGACGAACTCGTGGGCGTCGTAGACCCACGGGACGTCGCGGCCCGCGGCCCGGGCCCGCTCGACCGCCTGCGCGGCGATCCCCACGACCTGCATGTCGTGGGCGTGGATCACGTCGGGACGCAGCTGGTCGATCATCGGCGCGAGGACGCGCTCGTAGTCGAGGACCTCGGGCAGCATGGCCCGCCACCGCGCGCGGTAGGTCACCTTGATCATCCGGGCGTCGTACGCCGACCACGCGCGGCGGTAGTAGCGGTCGCCCGTCCGCAGCGCCTTGGTGACGTAGACCCGCCGGAGGCGACGCCCCTTCCAGTACACCCGCTTCGCCCGGTACACGAGGTCCTGCGGGCGCGGCGGGGCGGCGGGGGCGGGCGCCGGTGCGGCCGGCGCCGGCTCCGTCGCGGGGGCCGTGGCCGTGGCGGCCGTGGCGGCGGGTGTGCTCGCCGCCCGCCGCGGACGCGCTGGCGGGGTGCGTCTGGCCAGGGCGGCGGCCAGCATGGCGCGCCGGGCGCGGCGACGCTGGTTCCGCCGGTCGCGCAGGGCGAGCTCGACCGGCACCCGCAGGATCCGGACGTCGCCGAGCGTGGTCTCCCACGGCGCGCTCTCGAACGTCGTGCCCAGCACGGTCACCTGGAGGCCCATCCGGGCGACCGCCAGGGCCTCCTTCTTGACCCTCGTGTCGGTCGAGACGTCGTTCGTCACCAGCATGACCACATGCGTCATCCGGGCAGGGCCTCCAAGGTCGTCGCCGCGTCGCGCCTCATGCTAGCCAGGCGCGCCGACCGGGTGGCGTGGCCGGCGCCGGCGAGGCTGCCGATACGGTGAGACCCGCCCCAGGAGCCGGAGGAACTCCCATGGACGCCGCTACCCCGCGGGAACCCGACACAGCCGCGCTGGCGCGGCGCCTGCACGAGACCGAGGCCGAGCTCGCGCGGGTCACCCGCCGCCTGAACCGCCTGGAGAACGCGACCTCCGTGCGCCTGGCCCTCATGCTCGCGGCCGCCGCCCGCAACCCGCGCAAGGGTCTCGCGGAGCTGCCGCACGCCGTGACGCTCGTGCGCCGGCGCTCGCGCAGGGGCCGCGCAGCGCCCGCCCCGGCGGCCGGGGGGCGGACCGCGCGCCCGGCGACGGTGCGCGAGGCCGCCGCTGCCCGGACCCCCGACCGGCTCCCCGAACGGCTGCTCGCCGCGTCCGCGGTGCTCGTCACGACCCGCGACCGGCCGGTGCTCGCGGTCGTGGCCGCCGCGCCGACCGCGCAGGCCTGGAGCGACGCGGCGCGCGTGCAGCCGCTGCGCCCCGACGACGCGCAGGCGGTGTTCGCCGTCGTCGCGCCGGACGTGCTCGTCGTCGACGCGGGTGCGGGCCGGTCCGGGCCCTGGTCGGGCCTCGGCGGCTACGACGTGCCCGAGCGCGACCGCACCCTGCTCGGGCTGCTGCACGCGGCGCGGGAGCGGCGCGTCCCGGCCGTGCTCGTCGCCTCCGGCACGCCGGGGGAGGCGCCGCTGCTCGCCGACGCCGGTGGGCTGTTCACCGCGCGGGTCCCCCCGGGCGCGACCGTCGCAGATCTCGTCGCCGCCGCGCAGGTGCCGGCGTGAGGCGGGCGGGACTGCGTGCCCTCGTCGCCGGCGACGCACCCGAGCTCGCCCACCTCGCCCGCGGCCTGCGGCGCGCCGGGGTCGAGGTCGAGCCGGTCGACACCGTCGAGGCGCTGGTCGCGCGCGACGCCGCGCGCCGTGCCGACCTGGTCGTCGCGGGCGGCGCCGCCGCGCTCGCCGCGGCGGCCGCGGCGCCGGCCCTCGCCGGCCGGCTGTGGGCCGTCGCGGTGGGGCTGCCGCCCGACCTCGAGCTGCTCGCCGCCGTGCCGGCCGCCGTGACCGGCGCGGCGGAGCTCGCCCGCTGGGTGGTCTGCCCGACCGAGCGCGTGCGCACCCTCGTGGGCGCGGGCGTCGGCACCGCCGTCCGGCGCGCCGTCGTGCTCCCGCTGGGCCCGGACGCCGCTCCGGACGCCGCTCCGGACGCCGCTCCGAATGCCGCCGACGCCGCGCTGGACGCCGCGCTCGCGGCCCTGCTCGACCGTACGTTCCCCGCCTCGCCGTGGCCGGGACGGGAGCGGCCGCTGCGCGTGGTGGTCGCCGGCCACGCGCTGCACTTCCTCGACGCGATCACCGAATGGCTGCGGGGCGTGGACGGCGTGGAGCTCCGCACCGACCACGTGACGAACTTCGCCCGGCAGGACCAGGCGGCCAGCAGGGCGCACGTCGAGTGGGCCGACACGATCCTGTGCGAGTGGGCGAGCCCCGTCGCGGCCTGGTACAGCCATAACAGGCGCCCGGGGCAGCGGCTCGTCGTCCGGCTGCACCGGGCCGAGCTGTACTCCGACTGGTGGCACGGCATCGACGTCGCCGCCGTCGACCAGGTCGTGTGCGTCAGCCCGCACTACGCCCGGCTGACGCGCGAGACGACCGGATGGCCGGCCGAGAAGATCGTCACGATCCCCAACTACGTCGACGGCGCCGTGCTGGACCGCCCCAAGCTCGTGGGCGCCCCCTTCACCCTCGGCATGATGGGCGTCGTGCCGCGCCGCAAGCGGCTGGACCTCGCGCTCGACCTCGTCGAGCGGCTGCGCGCAGAGGACCCCCGCTTCAGCCTGCACGTGAAGAGCCAGTTCGCGTGGGACCTGCCCTGGGCCTGGCGCGACCCGCAGGAGCGCGCCGCCACGGAGGCCCTGCTGCGGCGCGTCCGGAGGGTCCCCGAGCTCGCGGACGGGGTCGTCTTCGACACCTACGGGCCGGACGTCGGGTCATGGCTGCGCAAGGTCGGATGGGTGGTCTCGCTGAGCGACGACGAGAGCTTCCACCTCGCCCCGGCCGAGGGTATGGCGAGCGGCGCGGTGCCGTTGATCCGGCCCTGGCCGGGAGCGGAGACCATCTACGACGGCCGGTGGATCGCCGCCGGCGGCGACGAGGCGGCGCTCGTCGAGGATCTGGCCGGCAGCGTCCTGCGGGCGACCCGGGACGGGGCCTGGGACGGGCTGCGCCACGAGGCCCAGCAGCAGGCCCGCGAGCGCTTCGACGTGGCGAGCGTGTGCGAGCGGTTCGCGCGGATCCTGGTCGAGGACCTCGAGCCGGCAGTCGGTCAGGCGAGCCCGAGCGCCTCGCCGAACCGCACGTCGATGTCCCCGTAGCGCTCCCGGACGTACGCGGCGGCCTCGAGCCCTCCGGCCTCGAGTCGCCCGGCGGCGTCGGCCGCGAGGATGCGCGTCGACGGCGGCCGCGGGGTCCTCGACGATCCACTCGGCGGGCATCACCGACCGCGCGCCGCCGGCGAACGCCCGGACCCACGGCCAGTCCCGCGCGACGGGGAACGCGCCGCTCGCGGCGCCCTCGAAGAACCCGACGTGGCAGCCCTCGACCTTGCTCGACGTGAGGATCACGCCGACGTCGGCGAGCACCTCGGGGACGTCGTCCCGGAAGCCCAGCCGCTCCACCGCGCCCGTGGCCTCGGCCGCGGCGATCCGCTTCTCGGTCGCCGCCTTGTAGGTCCAGGAACGTGCCGTGAGCATGTCGCCGAGCCCGCCGCCGACGAGCAGCAGCCGCCACGCGGGGTCGTGGGCGCGCAGGCCGTCGAGCACGTCCAGCGCCCACCCGACGTCCTTGACCGGCACGTTCCAGCCGATCAGGGCGAGGGTCCGGCGGGCACCCTCGCGCTTCGTGGTCGGGTAGCGGTCGAGCTCGGGCAGCACGGGCACCACGTGCACCCGCTGGCCGGGCAGCAGCGGCAGCGCCTGGCGGGCCAGCGCGACGACGTGCTCGGCGACGACGACGAGGTCGTCGACGCGGCCGTAGTCGACGGCGTGCGCCTGGACGGAGAACACCTCGATCCGGTGCAGCCGGACGGCGAGCCGGGCGGTGTCCGGCACGTGCAGGCTCGCCCAGACCGCCGCCTCCATCGCCCAGTCGACGACGACGAGGTCGGGCCAGGCGAGCAGCTCGGCGGCGGGCGACCCCGGCGCGGGAGCCGTGCCCGGGACCGCGCCCTGCCGGCCGGTGGCCCGGGCGAGCCGCTCGGCGACGAGCTGCTGGAAGCCGGGCACCGCGAGCCCGTCGGGAGGTGCGGTGAGGTCGAGCACCCGCAGCTCCGCTCCCGACGCCTCGATCCGCCGGGTCAGGTCGGCGACGAAGTTGTGTGTTCTCGCCGTGCACGAGCAGCACGCGCCGGGCGGGGCCGGCCGGGGGAGCCGGGCGCTGCGACCGCGTGGGCGTGGTCGCCAGCCGGTAGGCGGTGCTCGCCGCGAGGGGCGCCAGGAAGGCCTCCGGCCCGAGGGGCAGCGGCGAGTCGACGTCGTCGTTGTGCAGCGTGCGGTGCAGCAGCACCTGGAGCGCGCCGGTGAGCAGCCGGGCGGCCGTCGGCAGGTCCTCGAGCGGGTTCTCGGCCCCGGGCATCGCCGGCGCCCGGCAGGAACGCGTCGGCGACGGCGAGCACGGGCGTCGACCTGCTCGTGGAGCTCGGCCGTCGCCGGGACCTCGCCGGCGTCGAGCCGGGTGAGCAGGCCCTGCAGGCGCAGCTCGGTCCGCAGCGCGGGCACCTCGCTCTCCCGGCGCACCTGGTCGGCGAAGAGGATCACCCGGCGGCGCAGCGCGGGTGCCTGCGGCGGCGCCGAGACCTGCGTCGCCACCTTGCGGAGCTCCCGGATCACCGCGGGTGCGGCCGCGCGGGCCGCGGGCCGGGTCGCGGGGTCCGCGTGCGCCGCGGCCCAGGAGTCGAGCACGGCCCCGGCGCCCTCCGCGCCGTGCTGGGCGAGCTGCCCGAGCAGCGCGAGGGTCCGCCGCAGCGGCGCGCTGCGGTCGGCGACGAGGCTCATGCCCACTCGGCGAGCGTGCGGGCGACGAGCGGCGCGGCGTGCCCGTCGCCGTACGGCGCGGCCCGCGGGCCGTCGGGCACCGGCCGGGCGACGAACTCCGGCAGCCGGGCCATCAGCGTCGGGGGTCCCGGCGAGGACGTTCCAGCCGCCCTCGACGGTCTCGACCCACTCCGTCTCGGTGCGGACGGTGGTGCACAGCCGCTCCAGGAGGAAGGCCTCCTTCTGCAGGCCGCCGCTGTCGGTGACGACCCCGCGCGACCCCAGCACCGCGGCGACCATGTCCGGGTAGGGCAGCGGGCGGGCGACGACGATGCCGCCCCCCGGGCCCGACCGGTGCAGGTCGATGCCGGCGGACTCGGCCTTGGCGACCAGCCGCGGGTGGGCGAGCAGCAGCACCGGCAGCTCGAGCCCGGCGAGCGCAGCCACGATGGCGGCCAGCCGCTCGCGGGTCGTCGGTGTTCTCCGCCCGGTGGATCGTCGAGACCAGGTAGTCGCCGGTGATCCCCTCCGGCGGCGGGCGGCGGGTCGGCGAGGACGGCGTCGCGCACCCGGAAGCACACGTCGGTCATCACGTCGCCCACGAGGACGGTCTGCTTGGCCAGGCCCTCGCTCGCCAGGTGGTCGACGGCGACCTGGGTCGGCGCCAGCAGCAGGTCGGCCGCGTGGTCGGTGAGAACGCGGTTGTGCTCCTCGGGCATGGCCCGGTTGAACGAGCGCAGGCCGGCCTCGAGGTGCGCGACGGGCAGGTGCATCTTCACCGCCGACAGCGCGCCGGCGATCGTCGAGTTCGTGTCGCCGTACACCAGCACCCAGTCGGGACGCTGCGCGTCGAGGACGCCGTCGAGCGCCGACAGCATCGCGCCGGTCTGGACGCCGTGCGACCCGGAGCCGACGCCGAGGTGGACGTCGGGCCGCGGGATCGCGAGGTCGGCGAAGAAGACGTCGGAGAGCCGATCGTCGTAGTGCTGGCCGGTGTGGACGATCACGTGTTCATGACCCGCCGCGGTCAACGCGGCGGCAACTGGGGCGAGCTTCACGAACTGCGGGCGCGCGCCCACGATGCTGACGACCTTCATGATCCTTCCGTTCCCGCCGGGGAGGGGTGTGCCGAGCCGGCCACGCTACCGGCGACGGCCACGAGCCGGGCCACGAGACCGTCGACGTCCGGCTCGACCTGAGCTGCCGCCCGCCCATCGGCGGGCGAGCTCCGCGCTCGCCGGGTCGGCGGCCAGGGCGGCGGCGACGACGGGCGACGGGCCCGCGCCGGGTGCGAGCGGACCGGCGAGGGCGGCGTCGACGAGGGTCGGCGGTCGCCGCAC
Organism: uncultured Actinomycetota bacterium; assembly: GCA_963792195.1. Lineage (GTDB taxonomy): Bacteria > Actinomycetota > Actinomycetes > Actinomycetales > Kineosporiaceae > DATKNA01. Next base: position 152,262 of record CAWBVK010000002.1, read on the forward strand.
CGACCGGTAGGCGGCGAGGGCGCCGTCGAGGGCCGGCCGTGCGATCCCCGGCAGGCGCCTCCGCACGCTCCCGAGCGCGGGCCCGGTGAGCTGGCGCTCGACCGGGCGGAGGTCGACGGTGACCGCGCCGGCGACCCCGGCGCTCGGCGGCGGGGCGGCGGCGGTGACGACGACGGGCTCGCCGCCGATCTCCACGATCCACTTCGCGAGCCTGCCGATCTCGTTCCGGTGCTCGCCCACGAGGTCGACGAGGAGCACCCGCGGCCAGCGCGGGCCGAGCCCGGCGGCGGGCACCGGCGCCACCGTCTCCCCGTAGTGGTGGGCCAGCAGCCTCGCGACCCGCTCCGGCGAGGTCAGCCACGGCGGCAGCAGGCCCGCGGGGAACCGCGAGCCCCCGGGCCCGGCCCGGCGCAGGTCGGCGACGGCCTCGAGCAGCGCGATGACGCCGGATCCCGGCCGCAGCAGCCGCACAGCGCCCGTCGCGGCGACCTCGTCGACGAGGTCCTCCGATCCGGCGGCGCGGGCCAGCACCGCCGGCACGCCCGCGGCGAACGCGGCCGTCAGTGCCGGGTCGGCCGCGGCCGATGGGTCGGCGCCGACGGCGAGGTCGACGCCGCCGGCACCGGCGAACACGCCGAGAGCGTCGCGGGGTGCGACGCGCACGATCCGCGGCTCCACGCCGAGCCGGGCGGCCACTGCCGAGAGAGCGTCGAGGGCCTCGTCGCCCTCGTCGGCGACCGCGGTCAGGGTCGTCGGTGCGCCCGCGAGCGCGTCCGCCGCGAGGGCCCGGACGACGGGTTCGGCGGCGGCGGCCGGCCCGACCAGCAGCCACCGCGTCGCGGGCAGGCCGGTCGGTCCGCTGTCGGGCGCGCCGCCGCCGGCCGCTGCGGTGAACAGGTTCCCCAGGCCCGCGTAGGGCAGCACCTCGAAGCGGGCCCGGGGCGGCGTCGGCTCCGTCGGCACGAGGCAGCCGGCCAGCCGGCGTGCCAGGTCCTCGGTGGGGGCGAGGACGACGTCCGCACGGGCCAGCACCGAGCGCCAGGCGGCCGCCAGGGGGGCGTCGGCGGCCGCGGCGACCAGCAGCGGGATCGCCGAGGGCAGGTGCTCGCCGACGACGAGCCGGGTGTCGTCGGGCACGACCCGGGCCACCGCCGCCGCCACCGGCACGGCCGCGTGCGCGTGGACCAGGGAGGCGGCGCCCAGCAGGTCGGGGACGCCCTCGGCGAGGGCGGCGGCCACGGCCTCCACCCCGTCGGGGTTCCCCGGCACGATCCCCCCGGGCACGACCACGCGCCGGACGGTGACGGTACGAGCCCCCCTGAAGGGAGCCGTGCCGGAGTCGGCCGCATCGTCCACCTGGTGCTCGGGCACGAGGTGGACGACCGTCACGTCCGCGCCGGCACGCGCGGCCGCGTCGACGGCGCCGGCGACGGCGACGTCGAGAAGTGACCCGGTTCCCCGATGCGGGTACCACGGGGTCACGACCAGCAGGGGTGCGCCCACGGGCAGTTCTCTTTCGTCGGGGCCGCGGTCCCCGGCGCTCGTCGGAAGGGCAGGTCGGCGGCCGCCAGCGATCGTAGCCTGAGCGCCGTTAGGCTGGCTGCCGCCGAACAGCCGAGAGAGGACCCCTGTGAAGATCGCTGTCATCGCCCTCGGGAAGATCGGCCTGCCGCTCGCCGTGCAGTTCGCCGACCGCGGTCACGACGTCGTCGGAGTCGACGTCAACGCGCGCCGTCGTCGAGGAGGTGAACGCCGGGCGCGAGCCGTTCCCGGGCGAGGCGCACCTGGCGGAGAAGCTGGCCGCCCTGGTGCCTGCGGGCCGGCTGCGCGCCACCACGGACTACGCCGAGGCGGTGCCGGGAGCCGACGCCGTCGTGCTCGTCGTCCCGCTCTTCGTCGACGAGACGACCGCCGATCCCGACTTCGGCTGGATGGACGCGGCGACCCGGTCGCTCGCCGCGCACCTCACGCCGGGCACGCTCGTCTCCTACGAGACCACGCTGCCCGTGGGCACCACCCGCACCCGGTGGAAGCCCCTGCTCGAGGAGGGCTCCGGGCTCGTCGAGGGCCGCGACTTCCACCTCGTCTTCAGCCCCGAACGGGTGCTGACCGGGCGCGTCTTCGCGGACCTGCGCAAGTACCCCAAGCTGGTCGGCGGGCTGTCCGAGGAGGGCGCCCGGCTGGCCACGCGAGTTCTACGAGGCCGTGCTCGAGTTCGACGACCGGCCCGACCTTGTCCGCGGCAACGGGGTCTGGGACCTCGGCAGCGCGGAGGCCGCCGAGATGGCCAAGCTCGCCGAGACCACCTACCGGGACGTCAACATCGGGCTCGCGAACCAGTTCGCGCGGTTCGCCGGCGCCCACGGGATCGACGTCATGCAGGTGATCGAGGCCAGCAACTCCCAGCCGTACAGCCACATCCACAGCCCCGGCATCGCCGTGGGCGGCCACTGCATCCCGGTGTACCCGCGGCTGTACCTGTGGAACGACCCCGACGCCACCGTCGTGCGCAGCGCGCGCGAGGCCAACGCCGGCGATGCCCGAGTACACCGTGGGCCTGCTCGAGGGCGCGCACGGCGACCTGGCCGGCCAGGTGGTGGCCGTGCTCGGCGCCGCCTACCGCGGCGGCGTGAAGGAGACGGCGTTCTCGGGGGTGTTCGCCACCGTCGAGGCGCTGCGGGCCCGCGGCGCCCAGGTGTCGGTGCACGACCCGCTCTACAGCGACGACGAGCTCGAGAGGCTCGGCCTCGAGCCCTTCCACCTCGGCGACAAGGCCGACGCGGTCGTCGTCCAGGCCGACCACCCGCAGTACCGGGAGCTCACCCCCGACGACGTCCCAGGGGTGCGCACGCTCGTCGACGGCCGCCGGATCACCGACCCGGCCGCGTGGGCCGGCGTGACCCGGCGGGTCATCGGCGCATGAGCCGGGAGGTGCTCGCGCTCGCCGACGAGCTCGACGCGCTCCGCTGGGAGGTCAGCCCCTTCGGGGCGACCGTGCTGGGCATCCCGGGGCACGACGACCGGGTTCCCGACGTGTCGAAGGCGGGCGAGGCCCGGTTCCGGGCGACCGCCGCCTCGGTCCTCGAGCGTGCAGGGGCGGTGGACGACGCCGAGCTTGCCGCGCCGGCCGCCGTCACGCTGGCCACGCTCCGGCACACCGCGCGCAGCCTCGTCGCGGAGCTCGACGCGGGGCTGGCCGAGTTCACGGTGACCCCGCAGGGCGACGGGCTCGGGGCGTTGCTGCAGGTGGCCGCGGTCACCGCGCCGGCCGACGACGAGGGGGCGCAGGCCCACCTGCGGCGGGTGCGCGCGCTGGGGGAGTACCTCGACGGGTGCACCGAGCGGCTGCGCGAGGGCGCGGCGGCGGGCCGCCTGCCCGTCGCCGCCCTGGTGGAGCGCACCCTCGGGCAGCTCGGCGGGTACCTCGCCAGCGACGCCGCCCAGGACCCGCTCGTCACGGTGCAGGGCGCCGACGCCGTCCGCGGGGAGCTGGCGGACGCCGTCCGCGAGCACGTGCGCCCGGCCGTCGCCCGCTACCGCGACCTGGTCGCCGAGCTGCTGCCGCGCAGCCGCGGCGACGAACGCCCGGGCCTCGCGCACGTGCCCGGCGGCGACGAGGCGTACGAGCGGCTCGTCCTCGTGCACACGAGCCTGCCGTTGACGGCGGGTGAGCGCCACGAGACCGGGCTGGCGGCGGTCGCCGAGCTGCGCGGCCGGATCGAGGAGGTGGCCGGCCGGCTCGGCCTCGACGGGTTCGCCGCCGCGCGGGAGGCCGCCATCGCCTCGATGTCGGGCGGCGATGCCGACGCCGCCCTCGCGGCGGCCCGCGCCGCCGTCGCCCGGGCCGAGGCGCGGCTGGCCGGCTGGTTCGCCGAGCCGCTGCCGCCACCGTGCCGGGTCGAGCCCATGTCGCCGCACCTCGGCCGCGCCGGCATGGCGCCGCACTACACGCCGCCGACGCCCGACGGGCGCCGTCCCGGCACCTACTGGTTCAACGTCGACCAGCTGGGCGCCGGCACCGGCTGGAGCCTGGAGGGGGTCGCTTACCACGAGGCCGTGCCGGGCCACCACCTGCAGCTCGAGCGCATGCTGACCCGCACCGACCTGCCCGCGCTGCAGCGGCTCGGCGTCGTGACGGTGCACGCGGAGGGCTGGGGCCTGTACGCGGAGCTGCTCGCGCAGGAGATGGGCCTCTACTCCAGCGACGAGCAGCTGCTCGGCGCGCTGGTGGCGCGGATCTTCCGGGCGGCGCGGCTGGTCGTCGACACCGGCCTGCACGCGCTCGGCTGGAGCCGCTCGCACGCGCTGGAGGTCTTCGGCGAGGCCGTGCCGATGCCGCCGGCCTTCGTGGAGTCCGAGATCGACCGCTACATCGCCTGGCCGGGCCAGGCGCTCGCCTACTACACGGGCTTCGAGGAGATCCTGCGGCTGCGGGCCGGCGCGCGCGAGCTCCTCGGCGACCGGTTCGACCTGCCCGCGTTCCACGCGGCGGTCCTCGACAGCGGCGGCGTCCCGCTTCCGGCGCTGCGCCGGGCCGTCGACGCGTGGGTCGGGGCAGCGTCGGGGCGCGCGCTCAGCTGACGGCGTCCGCCGGGTCCCGGACGTCGGCGACATCGGTGACGTCGGGGATGCCGGCGGGGTCGAAGGCCGCGCGCCAGGCGCGGGACCGCAGCTCGAAGGCCGCGGCGGGAGAGCCGGCGGGGGCGAGCACGCCCGGCCCGAGCGGGGCGTACCCGAGGTCGGCGAGCACCGCCGGCAGTTCCGAGGCAGCGGCGCCGCGTGACGGCGTCGCCGGCGCGGCCGGCGCCGAGCACCACCCAGGGACGGCGGTGCGCGAGCAGCCGGCGCGCACCGGCGAGCAGGGCGCGCCGCGGCGTGCGGGTCGGCCAGGCGCAGCACCGCCGGCTCGAGCGCGGTGCGCGCGACGTAGGCGTCGAGCGTCTCGCCGCGCTCGTGCGCCGCCTCCGCGGCCAGCGCCCGCTCCTCGACGACCACCGGCAGGGCGTTGGTGGCGGCCGCCTGCCGGGTGGCGTGCGCGCGGGCGGCGTCGGGCGCGAGCGCGCGCACCAGCCGGGTGGAGTAGACGGCGGCCAGCAGAGCGTGCTCGCCGCCGCCGTCACCGCCCTGCTGGACGTCGAGCACAGGCACCCGGCGGGGCGGCGTCGATCGCGGCGAGGAAGGGGGCGGAGGCGTCGGCGCCGAAGGCCCAGGGCGGGGCGCCCTCAGTCAGCGGCAGCGTCAGGGGAGCCGGGCGGGAACGCGACCCGCTCGCGCCCGCGTCGCCCGGCGCCTCGGGCAGTTCCACGAGCACGGATCCGCGGGCGGGCGCGGGGCCCGTGCGGGCAGCCCGGTGACGCAGGCGGCGTCGTCCGAGCACGCGCATGTCACCCTCCCGCCCGAGATCGTTCCCTCGCTCCTCGCCTCACCTTAGGCCCGAGGACGGCCATCGGGCGTCCGGGGGGTTCGGCGGTCGTCGCGACTCCCGTCACCAGGAGCCTCGACTAACGTTGCGTAGTCAGTTGCACACACAGTGACGGGAGCTGCGCCGGTCGAGCAGGCGCCGCTGCTCCGATCGGGGGGCTCCAGCTCCGCCGCCGGTCTGCCGATGAGGCCCCGTACGCGACAACCCGGCGCGCGCCGGGACCGACGCCCGAACGGAAGCCCGCATGCGACGACCGCCGCTCCGCACCCTGACCGTGACCGTGGCCCTGGCCCCCGCGCTCGTCGTCCTCCCGACGGTGTCCCGCCCCGCACCCGCCCCGGCGCCCGTGCCGCCCTCCGTCCGGACCCTGGCGCTCTCCGGCCTCGACGCCGGCGCCCTGCGCGCCGCCCGCACGCTGCCGTCCCTCGCGCGCTCCCGCCACCTTCGCCGACGCGCTCGCCGCGGCCACCACCCGGCCCGCCGTGCTGACGCCGCCGCTGACCCCCGCCGCCACGGGCACGCCCCGCTTCGACCTCGTCGCCGTCAGCTGGGAGCGCCCGGAGCCCGGCACCCGCACGCAGGTGCGCGTCCGCGAGGGCGGAGTGTGGACCGGCTGGGAGGACCTCGCCACCGACGACGACGGGCCGGACGCCGGGACCGAGGGCGCCGCGCCTCGGCCGCGGGCGCCACCGCCCCGCTGCTCACCGGCGGCGCCGACGGCGTCCAGGTGCGGGTCGACACCGCCACCGGCCGCGCACCCGGCGGGCTGCGCGTCGACCTCGTGGACGGCGGCCGCGCGGCCGCCGACGCCCCGGCCACGGCCCCCGCCGGGTCGGCCGTCGCCGCCACCACCCAGCCCAGGATCATCACCCGCCGGCAGTGGGGCGCCGACGAGCGCCTGGTGAGCGGGCACGCCCGTGATCAACCGCACCGTGCGCGCGCTGTTCGTGCACCACACCGACACCGCGAACAGCTACTCGGCGCGCGCAGGCCTACGCGCAGGTGCGCGCCGTCTACGCCTTCCACACGAAGGTCCGCGGCTGGAACGACATCGGCTACAACTTCCTCGTCGACCGGTTCGGCCGGGTGTTCGAGGGCCGCCGCGGCAGCATCACCACAGCGGTCATGGGCGCCCACACCGGCGGCTTCAACACCGACAGCCTCGGCGTCGCCGTGCTCGGCACGTACACCACCCAGGTGCCCTCGCGCGCCGCGCTCGACGCCCTCGCCGGGGTGCTCGCGTGGAAGGCCGCGCAGTACGGCATCGACCCCCGCGCCGCGGTCACCCTCACATCGGCCGGCGGCCCGTTCACGCCCTATCCCGCGGGAACCCCCGTGCGGCTGGCGGCGCTGTCCGCGCACCGCGACGTCGGGAGCACCGAGTGCCCCGGCGACGCGCTCTACGGCCAGCTCCCGCGGCTGCGGCGCGAGGTCGCGACCCGGCTCGCCCCCGGCCTCGTCGGACCCGTGCTCTCCGCTCCGTCCGCCGTGTGGTCGGGCACCCCCGTCGTCCTCGACGCGGCCGTCCCCACCACGCAGACCTGGACCCTGACGGTGACGCCCGCCTGCGGCGGCTCGCCCGTGCGGGTCCTGACCGGCCGCGCGACCGGGCGGCTCACCGTCGTGCTGGGACCTGCGCGACGCCACCGGCAACCCCGTGCCGCCCGGGCTGTACCGGCTCGCCGTCGACACCCGCTCGCCGGTCGGCGCCCTGCCCACCTGGTCCACCTCGCTCGAGGTCCTGCCCGTCGACGGCGCGCCCGCGGGCTCCTGTCCCGTGCGCCGGGTGCCGGAGGCGGAGGGGGCCGACGCCGTCACCCGGGCCGTGGCCGTCGGCCGCGTCGTCGCCCCCGCCGCGACCACCGTCGTGCTCGTCGGTGCCGGTGCCGCCACGACCGACGGCGTGGTCGCCGCACCGCTCGCCCACGCCCTCGGCGCCCCCCTGCTGCTCACCGACCGATGCCGCCCTCTCCCCGGTGGTGGCCGCGGAGCTCGCCCGCCGGCACGCGACCCGCGTCGATCGTGGTCGGCGGCTCGCGGCCCGTGGGCCCCGCCGTCACCGACGCGTTGCGCGCCCTCGGCCTGCAGGTCGAGCGCGTCGCCGGTGCCACCGCCGCCGGCACCGCCGCGGCGCTCGCGGGCACCCTCGCCGCGCTGCCCGTGGGGTCGTCCGGCGCGTCCGGATCGTCGCCGGGGGGTGCCGTGCTCGTCGCCGCCACCCGCGCCGGACTCGCGGACGCCGTCACCGCCGGGGCGGCCGCCGCGGCGACCGGGCGGCCGGTCCTGCTCGTCACGTCACGCGGCGTGCCCGCCGAGACCGCGGCGGCGCTCCGCATGCTCGACGTGACCAGCGCGACCGTCGTCGCCGACCCCGCCGTCGTGCCCGACGCGGCGCTGCGCGGCCTCGCGGCCCTCGGCGTCCGGCACTGGACCCGGGTCAGCGGCTCCGGCCGCGCCGGGAACCGCGCTCGCGCTCGCCCGCACCTTCCCCGTCGACCCGCCGGCTCGCGCCGGGAGACGCCTGGGTCGCCGCCGCAGGCGACGTCGCCCTGCCCGACGCCGTCGCCGCCGCGGCGGCCGGACGGCCCGGTGCTGCTCGTCCCCGGCGTCCTCACCGCCGGCCTCGCCGACTGGTTCGCCAGGTGGCGCCCCCGCGCCACCTGGGTGCTCGGAGGTTCCGGCCACATCCCGACGGCGCTGCTCGCGGACCTCACCGCGGCCGCGCCCCCGACCACACCACCGACCTCGCCCCCGACCGCGAACCCGCCCCTGACCACGAAGGTGGAGACCCGATGAACCGCCGACCCGGGCTCGTCCTGCCCGCACTCGTCGCGGCGGGGGCGGCCGCCCTGGCCCTCGCGCTGCCCGCCACCGCCTCCCCGAGCCGCCTCGCCGTGCCACCTCGGCCGCGGCGCCTTCCGCGGTCCCGGCCGCAGCCGCCGCCCCCCGCGTGCCCGCGAGCTTCACGTTCGGCGGTGGCGGCTTCGGGCACGGCGTCGGCATGTCGCAGTACGGCGCGCAGGCCCAGGCCGTGGCCGGCCGCAGCGCCGCGCAGATCCTCGCCGGCTACTACACGGGCACCGCCCTGCGGGCCGGTGCGCGACGACGCCGAGATCCGCGTCCAGGTGCTCGGCGACGCCAGCAGCACGCGGATCACGACGAGCAGCGACGCTGCCGCGGGCGGCCACTTCACCGTCGCCGTCCGGAGCTCCTCAGGCACCCGCACCCTGCGGGGCGTCGAGGGGGACGTGCTCGCGGTGACGACGGCAGGCGCGACCGTGCGCCTGACCCTGACGCACGCGCGGGCGCTCCACGTCCGCCGCGGGCAGCCGGGCCGTCGTCCGCTGGCAGGGCACGCGCGACCTGGCCGGGCCGGCCACCGTCGTCGCCGTCCGCGGCGCCCGGGCGCACTACCGCTGGGGACGCCTCGAGATCAGCAGCGTGCTCGGCGTCGTCAACGTGGTCGAGGTGCTCCGCCTGCACGAGGAGTACCTGAACGGCATCGACGAGGTCCCGGCCTCGTGGGCGCCCGCGGCGCTGCAGGCGCAGGCGATCGCCGCGCGCACGTACGCGATCAAGGCGCTCGCCGGCGGCGTCTCGCGCTGGTGCGACTGCCACCTCTACGACGACACCCGCAGCCAGGTGTACGACGGCTGGGACCGCGAGGGCCAGGCCACGCTGGGGCGCCCGGTGGGCCGTCGGCCGTCCGCGCCACCGCGCCCAGCCGCTCCACCGGCACGGTCGTGACCTACCGCGGGCGACCCCATCGACGCCACCTACTTCTCCTCGGACGGCGGCCGCACCGAGAACGCCGAGGACGTCTGGGCCAACCCCGTGCCCTACCTGCGCAGCGTCGCCGACCCCTGGAGCGCCCGCGCCGGCAACCCGCTCGCGGCGTGGTCCCGCACCCGCACCCAGGCCCAGGTCGCCGCCGCCTTCGGGCTGCCGGACGTCGCCGTGCTCGACCTCTCCGACCGGACCGCCGGCGGCGGCGTGCGCAGCGCCGTCGCGACCTCGTCGGGCGGGCGCACCGCCCGGATCTCGGGGGGCCGGCTGGAGTCCCGGCTCGGGCTGCCGTCGTGGTGGGTCTCCCGCGCGGCGACGCGGACGGCCGGCGCCGGCCGCTGGGACACCGTCGTGGCCGCCGCGCCCGCACCGCCCGCCGACGGCACCGTCGTGGTCGCGGCCGGCGACCCCCTGCCGGTGGAGGCCGCCGTGGCCGCGCCGCTCGCGCACCACCTGCACGCGCCGCTCCTGCTCGTCACCCGCGACGCGGTACCCGCGCCCGGTGGCGCGCTGGATCGCGACCCACAAGGTCGTCACGCGTGCTGGTGGTCGGCGACGCCGCCACCGTCTCCGACGCCGTCCTGACCGTCCTGCGCACGCCCGGGGTCACCGTGACGCGGGTGGCCGGTGCCGACCGGTACGCCACGTCGGCGCTCGTCGCGCAGCTGATCGGCACCGCGCACGGCGCGCCGCTGACCGCGTCCGGCGACGACGCCTCGCTGCCCGCTGGCGGTGGCGACCGCCGGCGCGGCCGCAGCACTCGACCGCGCGCTGCTGCTGAAGGGCCCCGCGCCGGCACCCGGCCCGACGCCCTCGGTCACGCCGAGCCCGACAGCCGCTCCCGCGCCGTCGGTCACCCCCTCGGCCTCTCCCTCGGTCACTCCCTCGGTCACCCCCTCGGTCCAGCCGACCCCGGCACCCGCGCCGCCGGCCGTGCCGCCCGCCGACGCCGCCGCCGCGCTCCTGCGCTCGCTGGACCGGGTGCTGCCGCTCGGCGTCGTCGCCGTGGCCGCACCAGGCGCCCCGGCAGCTCAGCGACGCCGCCGTCGCCGCCTCGCTCGGCCTGCCGGTGCTGTTCGCCGGGCCGACGGCGGTGCCGGCCGCCACGGTCGCCCTGCTCCAGCGCGAGCCGTCGATCGCCCGCCTGCGCGTGTTCGGAGGTGTGGGGAGCGTGTCGGGCGCGGTGGTGGCCAGGCTCCAGCACGCCTGACGGCGCGGCGGCTCGTCAGGGCCGGCGGGCGACGGCTATCAGGCCGGTCCCGCGGGTCGGGGCGAGCCGCTGCAGGTAGCGGAACGGCAGGGTCGCGGCCGTGATCGCGGCGGCGACGGCGGGCCGGCTGGGCTGACCGGTCCGCCCGCTGGCCGCGGTCAGCTGTTCGGGCGTCGGGGTGCCCGCCCATCCGCTCCAGCCTGCGTCCCTCGACCCGGTTGCGGACGGCCTCGAGGGCGTAGCCGAGCGGCCAGCCGTACACGACCAGCCGCGGCTCCTGCAGCCCGGCCTCCCGCAGCGCCTCCCTCAGCTGCTCGGGGTCGTAGCGGCGGTAGTGACCGGAGTGCACATCTGTCGGGCCGAAGCGCCGCGCGAACGCCGGCACCGAGAGGAGCACGTGGCCGCCCGGGCGGGCCAGGGCCGACCAGGCCTTGAGCGCGCCGGCGTCGTCGAGCACGTGCTCGAGCACCTCGAAGAAGCACACCAGGTCGTACTCCGACCCCGGGTCCAGCGCCTCGTGCGTGCTGTTCAGGACCCGCCCCCCGAGCGGCTCGATGCGCGCCCGTGCCACCTCGAACGCGGCCCGGTCGGGCTCCAGGCCGAGGTAACTCGCGCGGGTGACGATGCGGGCGCCGAAGGCGCCCTGCCCGCAGCCGACCTCGAGCACGGTCCGCGGGCGGAGCTCGTCGAGGATGCCCTCGACCCGGTCCCAGCGGAGCCAGGCCCGCGGCGGCAGGGGCGGGGCGGCGGGCGCGGCGGTCACGCGGTCAACCGTACGGCCCGTGGGTGACCCGCTCCTGGTCCGCCACCCGAGCCAGCTCCGCCTCGCCGAGGGCGGGCGACGCCAGCACGACGGAGCCATCGACGACCAGCGGGGCCAGCACCGCGCGGACGGCGTCCAGGGTTCGGGTGTCGTGGGCCGACACGAGAACCCGCGATCCCGGCTCCAGGGCGGCGTCGGCGGCGGACCGGCGGGCCGCGGCCAGGAGCTCACCGTGGGTCAGCGGCGCAGCCCCCGCCACGCTCAGCGCGGGATCCCCGGCCGCCGCCGGCGTGAGCGGCACGAAGACGTCGCCCCGGGTACGGACCTCCGCGCTGCCGTCGATCACGCCGGGCGGCAGGCCCGCGCCGAACGACGTCGCCAGCGCGGGCAGCGCGACCGCCACGATCGACGCCGGCTCGAGGCCCTCGGCGAGCGCGGCCGCGGGGTCGGCGGTGACGACGGCGGCGGCATCGTGCGACGGATCCTCGGGGACGGCCGCGCACGCACCCGCGACCCAGGTGGCGAGCAGCCAGGTCACCGTGCGCCAGTGCGGCGGGAGCCGGACGTCGACGAGCACGCCCGGCACCGGCGTCGAACTCCTCGACGAGCAGGTTCGCCGACTTCGCCACCCAGTTGTCGAGGGTCCGCGCCGACAGCTCGACGCGCTCGCCGTCCGGCCCGTACCAGGTGACCCGGGGCCGGCCGGGATCGGCCGCCACGATCCGCCGCATCAGCTGCTGCACCGACTGCTGCACCGGGGCGGGAGCGCTCACGCCCGTGAGGCTAGCCCTGGCCCGCAGGCCCGTGCGCTACCGTCCCCCTGCACGCTCGCCGCCCACCCTCCTCGGGAGATCACCGCCGTGGCCGATACGCCGACGCTGCGGGGGGAGCGGATCGCCGGACTGGTGCTGTGGCGCGCCGGTCCCGCCGCGGCGGCGGCCGTGCTGGCGGTGACCCTGGCGGCGGTGGTCCTCGCCCCACTGCACCTGTGGCGGCCTGTGGTGGCGCTGCCCGTCCTGCTCGTGCTGGGAGCTGCCGGCTGGCGCCTGGTGCTGCGCGTGCCGCACCGGCCGGCGCCCGCGTGGGCCGCCGGCGGCACGGTGCTGGCCGCCCTGGCGTTCGCCGTCTGGACGGCGCTCACGCACGGGGAGCACGTCGTGCTGCGCCGGGACGGCGGCTCCTACGCGCTGTTCGCCCAGTGGCTCGCGACCCGGCACGGCCTGCCCGTCGAGCCCTTCCTCAGCGCCTTCGGCGGCCCGGCGGCGCTCGACGTGCCCGGCCTCACCTTCGCGAGTCCCGGCTTCTTCGAGACGAGTGGGCCGGGGCTCGTCGTCGTCCCGCAGTTCCTGCCCGGGCCCCCGGCGGTGTTCTCGCTCGGCTGGTGGCTGACCGGCGGCTGGACCGGGCTGCTGGTCGCGCCCGCCGTGCTCGGCGGCCTGGCGCTGCTCGGGCTGGGGGCGCTCACCGCCCGGACCGTCGGGCCGCGCTGGGCGCCGCTCGCCGTCGTCACCCTGGGGCTGGCGCAGCCGGTCGTGCTGGCGGCGCGGACGACGTTCAGCGAGACACCGGCGCTCGTGCTCGTGCTGGGCGCGGCCGCGCTCGCCGTCGACGCCGTCGAGCGCGACCGGGCCGACCTCGCCTGGTGCGCGGGCGCCCTGACGGGCCTGGCCGGGCTCGTGCGGATCGACGCGCTGCGCGAGGTCGTCGTGCTGCTGCCGCTGTGCGCCCTGCTCGCGCTGCGCGGCTCGCGGGCGGGCGTCCCCGCGGCGCTCGGCGCGATCGGTGGCACCCTCGTCGCGGCGGTGCCCGCCGTGCTGCTCTCGCGGCCCTACCTCGACCTGAACCGCGGCTCGCTGCTGCCGCTGGTCGCCCTCGCGGTGGTCGTGACCCTGCTGAGCGCGCTCGCCGTGGTGCTCGGGCGACGCCGGGGCGCGGCGGGGACCGGTCCGGTGCGGGGCGCGGCCGTCGTCCCCCGGGTGTGCGGGGCGATCGTCGCCCTGACCTGGGTGGTGCTGGCGGCCCGGCCCGCGCTCGGCGTCGCGCGGGGGCCGGCCGACGACCTGGGCGTGCCCTACGTGGCATCGCTGCAGCGGCAGGAGGGCCTGCCGGCCGACGGGGCGCGCACGTACGCGGAGCAGAGCCTGAACTGGGTCGCCTGGTACACCGGCTGGGCCGCCGTCGTGCTGGCGGCGGCCACGTTCACGGTGCTCGCCGTGCTGGCCGGCCGCTGGTGGGTCGCCCGCGACGGCCGGATCGCGCCGGGCTGGCTGCTCCCCGCCGGCGTCGGCCTCGGCTCGACGGTGCTCACCCTCTACCGGCCGGGCATCACCCCCGACCATCCGTGGGCCGACCGCCGGCTGGTCGTCACCGTCCTGCCCGCCGTCGTGCTCGCCGCGGTCGCCGCCGTGGCCTGGGTGGTGCGGCTGGCCCGCCGGCGCGCGCCCGCGCCGGTCCTCGTGATCACGGCGGTGCTCGGCACCGCCCTGCTCGTGGTCCCCGCGCTGGCCGCCACCCTGCCGCTCTCGTGGTCGGCCACCGAGCGCGGCGAGGTGCGGGCGGTCGACTCCGTGTGCGCGTCGCTGCACCCCGAGGACGTCGTCGTCGCGCTGCCGAACGCCGAGGGGGAGTCCGACCGGGCGACCAACGAGTGGCCCCAGGTCGTCCGCGGTGTGTGCGGCGTCCCGGCGGTCTCGCTGTTCACCCAGGCCGCGGACCTGCCCGCGGCGCTGGACAGGCTCTCCGCCCTTGCGGCCGGCGCCGGCCGGCGCCTGGTCGTGCTCGGTGCCGACGACGCCGGGGCCGGCGACGTGCACCCCGACCGCAGTGGCCCGCCGCCGCTGATGCAGCAGCTGGGGCTGGCTCCCACCCGGGTGGCCGAGGTGGCCACGCAGGAGGAGCCACGCTCGCTCACCCGGCCGGCCCGGCGGACGGTGCCCCTGCTGGTCGAGGTCTGGACGGCCCCCTGGCGACGCTCCTAGCGGCGGTCGGCGTGGATCCGGCGGCCGGGCGTCCCTGACCCCGGCCAGAGCCGGCGATCCTCAGGGGCGGGGTCGTGGAGGCCGCCGAGCCATGGGGCGGCGGTCGGGGTGACGCGAACGTCAGGAGGCAGTGACCGGATGCGGATGACGCCCATGATCGCGGTGGCCAGGAGGGCGCCCCAGGTGAGCGCCCACATCAGCCTGCTGGTCTGGGAGAGGCCGGTGGAGATGGCCCTGTCCCACGGGAAGCCCCCGGACCAGATCGTGTACGTCCGCACGAGCAACGCCCCCGCCAGGGCGTTGTACGCCGTCGCCATCCAGGTGTCGAGCAGGTACGCCGGCGCGAGGGCCCAGGCGAAGTACTGCACGCCGAACGTCGGGGAGAGCAGCAGGGTGAGCACGAGGGCCAGGGCCACCCCGTGCGGTGCCGCGGAGGGCTTCCGCCAGATCAGGACTACGGGGACGGCGCTGCACACCAGGAGGATCGCGAAGCGCCCCGGCCCGTACAGGAAGGCGACCTCCTGCCGGCCGAGGCCGAGACGGTGGGCCAGCAGGACCAGCCCCCAGGGTGAGTTGGCCGAGTCCGTGCCCTCGTAGCCGACCACGTTCTGGACGAACACCCGCCAGTGCCGCACCAGCACGGGCGTCCACAGGACCACGACGACGCCGGCCGCGCCCGCGACGAGGCGCGCCAGCCCGTACCGGCCTCGCCAGGCGGCCACCAGCAGGACGGCCAGCGCGGCGACCGGGACCACCTTGATGCTCAGGGCCAGGGCGATCGCCAGGCCCGCGGCGGTCGGCCTGCGCCGCTCGGTCAGCAACCAGGCGGCGGCGAGGGCCAGCAGCACGAACACCGGGTCGGTGTTGCCGTGGAAGCCGGAGATCGTGAAGAGGACCGGGCTGCACGCGACGAGGACGGCGGCCACGGTCGCCTCGCGCAGCGACCGCCGCGACCGCAGCAGCTCGAAGACCAGCAAGGTCGACAGGATGCCGGCCAGGACGGCCGGCACCCGCACCAGGAACCGCACCGTCAGCCAGGGCACGTGCGAGGAGAGCTGGTCGACCCCGGCCAGCCACCAGCCGATCAGCGGCGGGTGGTTGTAGATCGCGCCGTACCGGCCGACGTACAGGTCGATCGGTCCGTACCGGTGCGCGCCGGCCGCGAACTCCGTGTAGTAACCGACGTCGTTGGTGCCGTCCGTGCGGTAGGCGATGACCAGTTCCGCCACCGCGACGGCGGCCGCGAGGGCCAGCAGCGCCCAGCGCACGGTCCGGAGCGTCCGCGCCGGGACGGCGGGCGGCTCGCCGGCCGCAACCGGTGCCGGATCCGTCCCGCCCGTGCCCATATGTGTAGCCCCCCGACCCGCCCGAGGCCCAGGAACCTAGCACGGTCGACCGTTCGCTCGGCGCCGACCGGGTTCCCCGAGGAGCTTCTCCGTACGGCTGCGCATGTCCCGGACGACGGCCTCGGGTTCGAACGCGGCCTCCGCGCGGGCCCGCGCGGCAGCACCGAGCCGGACCACCCGGCCGGGGTCGGCGGCGAGCGCCCGCAGGGCGGCGGCCAGCGCCCCGGCGTCACCCGGGGGGACGAACACCGCGGCCTCGCCCAGCGCCTCGCGCTGCGGGTGGGTGTCCGAGGTCACGACCACGCATCCGGCCGCGGCGCCCTGGTAGACCTTGGTCGGGACGACGTCGAGCGCCTTGCGCGTGGTCCCGAAGATGCCGAGGTTGAGGTCGTGCCCGGCGACGACGGCGGGCAGCTGCGCGGCCGGCACCCAGTCGTGCCAGGTGACGTGCGGGTTCGTGGCGGCGAGGGCGCGGCACTCCGGTGCGTCCTGGCCGGTGCCGATCATCGTGACCTCGACCGGCTCGCCTGCCAGCTCGGCGAGCGCGGCGCCGATCACCGGCGTCCCCTGCAGTGGGGTGTAGAGGCCGGCGAAGACCACCCGCAGCGGGCTCCCCGGAACCCTGCCGGCCCGGCGCCCGCCCGCCTCGAACCAGGCGCGCGGCGCGCCCACCGGCACGACCACCGCGCGCTCCCGCACCGTCGGCGGCAGGGCGCGCAGGTGCTGCGCTGTGTCGACCACGACGACGTCGGTGCGCGCCAGCGCCGCAGCGTCGACGGCCTCGAGCACCCGGCGCTTCAGCCGGGCGGTCGGGGAGAGGCCCGCAGCCAGGCCGCGGTCCGCTGCCGTACCGGCCGCGGACACGAGGTGGTCGAGCACGATCGGGGTCCGCGGGAAGAGCAGCCGGGCCAGGTGCACGTCGAAGTGGCCGAGGTACCCCACGAGGACGGCGTCCGGCCGCGCACGCCGGGCCGCCCGGCGGGCCCGCCGTGCCACCAGCCACCAGCACCTCGCGAGCTGTGCCGCGAGCAGCGGCAGCCGCCACGGCTCCCGGAGCATCCGCACCCGCCCCGCGGTGTCGAGCGGGAGCGGCTCGACGGCCTCGTCGACGTCGTCACCACGGGCGCGCAGCCCCTCCAGGAGGACGCCGACGCGGGGGTGGCGGTCGACGTCGTAGGTCCCGACCGCGAGCCACCGCACGGGGGCCAGGCTAACCGCGGCCGGTAGCCTCGCGACCATGCGCATCGAGGTGGCGGACCGCCGCCGGCGGCGCCCGGCCCCCGCCGGAGGCACCCGGTGAGCCCCCTCGCCGCCCGACTCGCGGCGGTCGGCCACCGCGTCGGGGCGGTCACCCGCTCCCGCACGGCGCGGGCGGGTTTCGTCGTCGTCGCCGTCGGCCTCGCGGTCTGGGCGCTGTGGTCCCGCTGGGACGAGGTCGTGGAGGCCGTGCAGCGGCTGTCGCCCATCTGGCTGGTGGCGGCGGCCCTCGCCACGGTGGCCAACCTCGTCAGCGTGGGCGTCGCCTGGCGCGCGCTCGTGGTCGACCTGGGCGCCAGCATGCCCCTCGGGCTGACCGCCCGGGTGTTCTTCGTGGGGCAGATCGGCAAGTACGTGCCGGGCAGCCTGTGGCCGCTGGTCGTGCAGGCGGAACTCGCCCGCCGGCACGTGGCGCGGCGCGTGACGGCGGCGACGACGCTCGTGCTCATCCTGCTGTCGGGCGCCAGCGCGCTGGTCGTCGTGCTCGTCACCCTGCCGTTCGCGCCATCCGGGGACGCGGCGACCGGCATCCGCTGGGCGGCGCTGCTCGTCCTGCCGGTCGCGGCGGTGCTGCACCCGGCCGTGCTGGGCCGGCTGCTCGACCGCGGCCTGCGCCTGCTCGGCCGCGAGCCGCTCGAGCAGGGCACGTCGATGCGCGGCACCGCAGTAGCGACCACGTGGGCCATCGTGGCGTGGGGGTTCGCCGGGCTGCAGGTCTGGCTGCTGGCGGTGCCGCTGGGCGCACCCGCCACATGGCGCACCTTCGCGCTGACGACCGGCAGCTACGCCCTGGCGTGGGCGGTCGGGCTCGTCGTGGTCGTCGCGCCCGCCGGTGCGGGGGCGCGCGAGGTCGTGCTCGCCGCGCTGCTCTCGGGCGTGCTCGACCGCGGTGCGGTGGTCGTGGTCGCGCTGCTGTCGCGGGTGCTGTTCACGGTGGCCGACCTCGGCCTGGCGGGCCTCGGCTACGCGGTGGGCCGCCGCGCCGCCGAGGCCCCGCCGGCCCGGGTCACGCCGCGTTCGGCTCCGGAGCGTCCGTCGCCGGGAACTGGCTCACGAACGCCTTGACGGCCGCCCCCGAGACGCTCCCGCACAGCTGCCGGTGGGCGGTCGTCGCGCCCCAGTGGGACATGCCGACCGTCTTGCCCGCGGGGAACGCGCCGTAGGAGTCGTCCCAGGCGCTCACGATGAACTTGCCGCCGGTCTCGCTCATGCCCCGCGTCAGGTCGGCGATCTTCTTCAGCTGGTCGATCTGCGCCTGCGGGGTCTTCGAGGTGTACCAGAGCAAGGTGTAGCCGTGCTCGAGGTTGTGGACCAGCGTCTCCATTCGCGGACGGTCGGCGGTCGTGTAGAAGGGCAGCGACGGGTAGGCGGGCGTCACGAAGTGCTGGCCGAAAGCCGGCGGGACGGTCGTGTAGTTGACCTTCGTGACGTCGGGCTTGTCGGTCTGCGGGCCCACGTGCACCTGCTGGCCGTTCGGCTTGTCGTTCGTGACCGGGTCGCACGAGGCGGCGGCCAGGGCGACGCCGACGTTCGTGACGTCCTTGTCGGCCTGGGCGTCGCGCACCACCTTGAACACGATGCCGGCGAGCACGAGTACGGCCACGACGGCGGCGCCGACGACGAGCAGGGTGCGCCGGCGCTCGGCCGCCGCCTGGGCGCGCCGCATCTCCTCGACGCGGGCCTTGCGGTCTTTCTCGGCGGTCTTGGCCAACGGACGTCTCCTGCGTAGGGGCGGCCGGAGCCGCTCGTGAGGTCGAACGAGCTGTCGAGGAAGTCTACGGAACGCGGCAGACTGCTGGACGTGACGACCGAGACCCGTGCGGAGTTCCGCGCGTGGGTCCCGGGTCGTCCGGTCCCCGTCGCGCTCACGGTCTCGGCCCTGCGCCGTGGCCGGGCTGACCCCTGCATGCGCGTGCAGCCCGACGGCGTGGTGTGGCGGGCCACGCGTACGACCGCGGGGCCCGCGCTGCTGCGGCTCGAGGCACGGCCGGCCGAGGGCGCCGTGCACGCGCACGCGTGGGGCCCGGGCGCGGACGCCGCACTCGACGGCGTCCCCGATCTCCTGGGGGCGGCCGACGACCCGGCCGGTTTCACCCCCGACCCCGAGCACCCGCTGCTCGTGTCCGCCTGGCGCACGCACCGCCATTGGCGGGTGACCCGCACCCTGGCGGTCTTCGAGGCGCTGGCCGCGGCAGCCCTCGAGCAGCGGGTGACGGGCGGCGAGGCGCACGCCGCGTGGCGGATGCTCGTGACCGCCCACGGCGAACCCGCGCCCGGCCCGGCGCGCGTGCCGGGCCTCTTCGCCACCGGCATGCGGCTGCCGCCGACCCCGGAGCACTGGGCGGCCGTCCCGTCCTGGGAGTGGCTGCGGGCCGGCGTCGACGAGAAGCGCCGCTCCGTCGTGATCGCGGCCGCGGCGGTCGCCCACCGGCTCGAGCGCACGGTCGACCTGCCTGGGGAGGAGGCCGCGCGCGCCCTGCGGACCGTGGCGGGGGTCGGGGTGTGGACGGCGGCCGAGGTGCGCCAGCGCGCGCACGGCGACGCCGACGCCTTCTCGTGGGCCGACTTCCACGTGTCGCGCAATGTCTCGTTCGCCCTCTGCGGCGAGGTCCTCGACGACGCCGGCTGCGCCGAGCTCGTGGAGCGGTACCGCGGGCACCGGTACCGGGTGCAGCGGCTGCTCGAGCTCGCCGGCGTCGAGCGGCCCCGGCGGGCGCCCCGGATGACGCTGCCGACCCACCTGCCCGCCGTCCCGCGGCGGGTCCGCGGCTGACCCGGCCGCGCGGCCTCCTCCCACGTCTCCCCGCGATCATGCACGCTGGAGCGATCATGCAGGACCTCGGAGCGCTCGACGTCGTGGCGGACACGGTGCTCACCCGCCGAGCGGCCCGGGTGGGCGTCGACGGCGTGGACGGCGTCGGCAAGACCGTGTTCGCCGACGACCTCGCCGCCGTCCTGCGGGGGCGAGGCGCCACCGTCGTCCGGGCCGGTGTCGACGACTGGCACCGGCCGCGCGCCGTCCGGTACCGCCGCGGGCGGGACTCGCCCGAGGGCTTCTGGCTCGACTCCTACCAGTACGAGCGGATGCGCGCGGAGCTCCTGGAGCCGTTCGGGCCGGGCGGCGACCGCCGCCACCGGACGGCGGTGCACGACCTCGCGAGCGACGGGGCCGTCGACGCACCGTTCGAGCGGGCCGGGCCGGACGCGGTGCTGGTCGTCGACGGGATCTTCCTGCAGCGGCCCGAGCTCGACGGCTGCTTCGACCTGGTCGTGTTCCTCGACGCGCCGTTCACGGCGACGTACGCGCGGATGTCCTTCCGTGACGGCAGCCCCGCCGACCCGGACGATCCCGCGAACCGCCGCTACCGCGAGGGCCAGGAGCTCTACCTGACGAGCTGCCGCCCGCGGGAGCGGGCGGACCTGCTCGTCGACCTGACCGACGTCGCCTGCCCGCGCCTGGTGCGCCCGCTGGCGTAGGCGGCGGGCGCGGGTTGCAGCTTTCGGTCGAGCGAAACCGCGAGTCGACACCCGTACCCAGGGCTGGAATGGAAGAGGTCCATTCAAACCGTCACCTACTCGCCCGCACCTCACCGCTGGTGGGTGTTTCGGTTCGCCTCCGCCGTTCTCCATGCCTGCCGGTCCAAATTCTCCCGAGGTTGGGCGCGAGACCTTGCCGGCCCTGGCGAATAGCCGTAGAATTGCCACAGGTGTTCGATCGGGGGGTCGAGGTGCGGGGATTCGTCTACACGGCGCGGGACGTCGCCGGCAACGTCCTGTATGTCGGCGTGACCAGGAATGTCGAGCGCCGCATGAAGGCACACCGCCGATCGTCGCGCTGGTGGCGCCTGCATTCCACACTCGAGGTCGAGGAGTTCGCCACCCTCGAGGAGGCGGCCGACGCCGAGGACCGTGCGATCTGCCGCCACGACCCGCCCTTCAACGTTCGCGGCGGCCACCCGGCCGCGCCCTGGGACTGTCCGGGTCGCCGCTGCCGTCGACTCCGCTCGGAGGCCGACCGGGTTGCCCTGGCGAACAGGCGGCGCTGGGGAGGCGTCCGGCGTGGGTGGTCGCCGACGCCGGCCATATGCGGCCGCGCTCGTATCGAGGAAGAAGCGGGCTTCCTGGCGCTGGCGTGGGGCGGTGTGGCCGAGGTGGCGGGCGAAGTGGCGGGCGAAGTGGCGGGCGAAGTGGCGGGCGAAGTGGCGGGCGAGGTGGCGGGCGAGGTGGCGGGCGAAGTGGCGGGCGAAGTGGCGGGCGAGGTGGCGGGCGAGGTGGCGGGCGAGGTGGCGGGCGAGGTGGCGGGCGAGGATGCCGAGGTCGTGTCCCCCGCCGGCGTTGGCCGTTGCGGGGCGCGGATGACTTCCGGCCGCAGGAACGTGCCGGTTGCGCCGACCCCTTGCACGGGGTTGAGGAAAGTGCCGCGACCAGTGCCAGGGGTGTTGAAGCGCTCTGCGGCGTTGCAATGTCGGGAAAGGTATGCCGGGCGGCCGCCGCCGCCCTGGAGAGGATTCCCGGGTTATCGTCGTCGGCCAGCCGAGCATGTGACTCCGAGAGGTGTGGGTCGGCCAGCCGATTCCCGTATCCGACGCGCGAAGACCAAAGGTTCGGCGTCGCGTTTCACGAATCAGGCCCCTTCCGGGCTTCCCTGCGGTCCCGCTCAGGAACGGACGACGATCCGGACGGCCCCACCGCCTTCGCCGGGAAGGTCGACGGGAAGGGCCTCGATGTCCTCGATCCCCTCCGCCAGGGCTAGTGCCACGATCCGCTGCGCCAGCGCGCCGATCGCCACCAGTGCCGCGGAGCCAGCGTCCGGGGGCACCGTGACCTCGACGCCGCCGGGCGTCACCGAGACCTCGGCGTCCACCGTCAAGTGCGGCGAGGCGAGGGCGACGGTGACGGCTCGCGCCAGGCGCTCGGCGACGTCGTCCGGCACGAGGGGCACGAGCGGCATCCCGGGAGTCCCCGGGGGCACACCGACGGCGGCACGGACCGCCTCGACGTGCCCGTACCGGAACCAGTCGCCCGGCCCCGTCCGGAGCAGGGCGGCGGCGCCGGGGCCGTCGGCGGCCGTCACGAGGGCGCCGAGCCCGCGGACGAGGGCCGCGGGCCGGTGGTCGAGCTTGCCCTTGACGAGGTCGGCGAGCGCGGCCAGCTCGTCGGCCACGGCGCGCACGGTCACCTCGAGCGGGTTGCCGTACCCGTCGGTGCCCCCGCGCAGGTCGTCGGTGACCGCGAGGCCCGCCGCGCCGAGGGCGGCGTCCACCTGGCCGTCCCGCCAGGGCCGGCCCATGGTGTCGGTGACCAGGACCCCGAGCGTGCGCCCGGTGCGCCGGGCGAGCTCCGAGCGCAGGGCCCGGGCTGCGCCGTCCGGGTCGGGGGGCAGCACGAGCACCGTGCCCGGGGCGACGTTCGAGTTGTCGACCCCGGCCGCGGCGAGCACGGGGCCCGAGCGCGACTCGACGATGCGCGTGACCCCCCGCGGGGTCACGCGCTCGGCGACCACCCGCACCGTCTGCTCGGCGATGGCGCCGTCCCGGGTGGGGGAGGCGACGGTGAGGTCGAGCGCCTTCGAGACGACCTTGCTCGAGACGGCGAGCACGTCGCCGTCCGCGAGATCGAGGCCGGTGGCCGCCAGGCCGGCGAGCAGTAGGGCCGCGAGGTCGTCGCCGGCGGCGACCTCGCCGACGCCCCCGACCCCCCACGCCTGGAGGTAGGGGATCACCGCGAGGCGGCCGGCACCAGCTCGCCGGCCAGGCGGAGCGCGTCGGCGGCGATCGCGGCTGTGGCGGGCACGTCGGTCATGAACAGGTCCCTCGCACGGACGACCGGACGGGTGCGCGTGGCGCCGGACGCGAGCGCCGCGTCCGCGGTGTCGACGAGCCAGCCGTCGAGCAGGTCGGCGTAGAGCCCGGCCACGGCTGCCGCGGTCGTCTCGACGCCGATCGCGGTCAGGCAGGCGTCGGCCATCCCCCGTACCGGTGCCCCGCCGATGATCGGGGAGACCCCGACGACGGGGGCCCGCGTGCCCCGCAGCGCGTCGCGGATCCCCGGCACGCCGAGGATCGTCCCGATCGACACGACGGGGTTGCTGGGTGGGAGCAGGACGACGTCCGCCGTCCGGATGGCGTCGAGCACGCCGGGCGCCGGGCGCGCGGTCTCGATGCCGAGCGCGAGGATGCGCCGGGCCGGGACGGCGGCGTGCAGGCGCACCCACCACTCCTGGAAGTGCACGGCGCGCAGGGCGCCCTGCGCGGCGGCCGGGTCGTCGATCTCCACGTGCGTCTCGACCCGGTCGTCGCTCATCGGCAGCAGCCGCACGCCCATCCCGGGCAGCCTCCACCGTTCGCACAGCACGGCGGTGGCCTCCGAGAGCGTCCGGCCCTGGCCGAGCAGCCGGGTGCGGACGACGTGGGTCGCAAGGTCGCGGTCGCCGAGGGTGAACCAGTCGGGCCCCTCGCCGTAGGCGCGGAACTCCTCAGCGGCGGTGAAGGTCTCGCCGGCGCGGCCCCACCCCTGGCCCTCGTGGATGCCACCGCCGAGGGTGTACATGACGGTGTCGAGGTCCGGGCAGACGCGCAGGCCGTGCAGCGTGATGTCGTCGGCGGTGTTGCCGATGACGGTGACCTCGGCGGCGGTGCCCGACGCCTCCAGGTGGTGCAGCAGCCCGCGGAGGAAGCGCGCGCCCCCGACGCCGCCGGCCAGTGCCGTGATGCGCATGCCCGGCATCCTGTCAGCCGGCGGGAGCGTCCGACGACGAGGCCCGCGTGCGCGGCGACGATCAATAGCACGTCTGGGGTTGACGGGGTCGGTACGACACACGTGTAATTCCATTGGTGTCGGCGCGGCTTCATCACGTACAGTGTCGAGCCGTCACGGAACGTGGGGGGGCTCCATCGGAGCCAAGGGTCGAGGAGGCGCCATGAACGAGCTCGTTCTGATCGCAGTACAGGGAACCCAGCCGGCGGAGGTCGAGGTCGAGGAGTCGGGCGAGCTCGAGTGGCAGGAGCGGGCGCTCTGCGCCCAGACCGACCCCGAGGCGTTCTTCCCCGAGAAGGGCGGCTCGACCCGCGAGGCCAAGCGGGTGTGCATGTCGTGCGAGGTCAGGGTCCAGTGCCTCGACTACGCGCTGGAGAACGACGAGCGCTTCGGGATCTGGGGCGGGCTGTCGGAGCGCGAACGCCGCCGCGTCAAGAAGCGCGCGGTCTGAGACCGGGCTCCCGGCGGTCGTGACTCTCGACCTCGCCCAGGAGCCCGCCCCCTCCCTCCCGGACCTCGCGCCGCTCGCGGGCCCCGCCGGTCGCCGCCGGCACACGCCCCGCGCGCACGTGGTCGCCGTCGTCCTCGCCAGGGACGGCGCCGACCGCCTCCCGCGCGTCCTCGCGGCCCTCGCCGCGTCGACGCGCCGGCCCGACGCCACCGTCGGCGTCGACCTCGGATCCCGCGACGACACCGCCGCCCTGCTCGCGGCGGCCGACCCCGCCATGCCGGTCCTGCGGCTCCCGCGCGCCGCCACGGCCGGGGACGCCGTCGACGCCGTCCTCGCCCTCCGCGCGGCCGGTGACCTCGCTCATGCAAACCCCGCGGGCACGTCGGGGGGTTCACCCGGGGCCGAGCCCCCCGTGGGTGCCGCCGTCGACTGGATCTGGCTCCTCCCGCACGACGCGGCGCCGGTGCCGCGGGCGCTCGAGCAGCTCCTGTTCGAGGTCGAGACCGCGCCGTCGGTGGGGGTCGCCGGCTGCAAGCAGGTGGCGTGGGACGACGACCAGCGCCTGCTCGACGTCGGGTTCACGGCCTCGTCGCTCGGCCTGCGCGTCACCGGGCTCGACCGCGACGAGGTCGACCAGGGGCAGCACGACGGGCGCCGCGACGTGCTCGCGGTCAGCGGCGCGGGGATGCTCGTCCGCCGGGACCTGTGGGAGGCGCTCGGCGGTCTCGACCCGGGGCTGGACGGCGGCCCGGCATGGGCCGCGGCGCGATCTCGACCTGTGCCGGCGGGCGCACCTGGCCGGCCACCGGGTCGTCGTCGTCCCCTCGGCCGTGATCGCGCGCGGCACGCGCCGTCCCCCTCGGCGGGCCGCCCGGGCCGCCGTCCTGCACCTGCGGCTCGCCGCCACGCCGCTGCTCCTGCTGCCGCTCGCCGTCGCGGCGGTCGTCCTGGCGGCCCCCCTGCGCGTGGCGCTCCTCCTGGCCGCCGGCAACGCCTCCGCTGCGGGCGAGGAGCTCGCCGCCACCTGGGCCGCCCTCACCCGCCCGCCCGGCTGGCGCCGCACCCGCCGCCGCGCGCGCATCGCCCGCCAGGTGCCCGGGACCGTCCTGCGGCGGCTGCGGCCCCCGCTCGGCCAGCTCGCCCGGCAGCGGTACGACGCGGTGCACGCGTGGCTGGCGCCCGCCCCCGAGCCGGCGTCCGTCGCGACCCCCACGACGGGGCGGCTGCGCCGCGCCGCCGCCGCGCTGGGACCGGTCGTGCCCGCCGCCGTCGCGGGGCTCGCCCTCGAGCGCGATCTCGTCCTCGGCGGCGCGGACCCGGTCGGGCCGTGGCTCCTCCCTGCGCCCGCTTCGGCCGGCGAGCTCTGGCAGGCCGCGACGAGCGCGTGGCGGCCGGTGGGTCTCGGCGCCCACGCCGCCGCCGACCCCTTCGCCGCGCTGCTCGCCGGGCTCGGGCTGGTCTCCGGCGGCCCCCCGAACGCCGTGCGGGTGCTCCTCGTCGCCGCGGTGCCGCTCGCCGCCCTCGCCGGCTGGACCGCCGCCGCCACCCTCACCCGATCGCGCGCCCTGCGGTGGTGGGCCGCGCTCGCGTGGGCCGCGGCTCCGCCGCTGCTCGACGCCGTCACGGCCGGACGCCCCGCCGCCGTGCTCGCCCACGTCCTGCTGCCGCTCGCGGCCGCCGCGCTGGTGCCCGCCGCCGGTCTCGCCCCGGCCCGCAGGCCGGCGGCGGCCGCCTGCCGCCTGGGCCTGCTGCTGACCGCCCTGCTCGCCGCTGCCCCGTCACTCGCCGTGCCGGCCGGCGCGGTCCTCGTGGCGGCCGCCCTCGCCGGCCGGCGCCCGCTGCGGCTCGGGCTCGCCGCCGCCGTGCCCGCCGTCCTGCTCCTGCCGTGGTGGGTCGCCGTGGCCCGCGAGCCCCGCCTGCTGCTCACCGACCCGGCCGTCGCCGACGCGGCCCGTCACGACCCCGCCGGTCTCGCGGCCGGTCTCGTGCAGGCCGCCGGCTGGTGGCCGGCCGCGGCCGCCGTCACGCCGCTCGCACTGGCCGCCCTGGTCGGCCCGCTGCGCCGGCGCGCGGGCGGCGCGGCCGTCCTCGGGTGGTGGGCGGCCGCCGCCGGAGCGGCCGGCGCCGCAGCCGCCGTCGCCGTGCCGGTCGCGCGGGCGGGGGGCGCCGCGCTGACCGGCGTCCCGGGCCCCTGTCTCTCCCTCGCCCTGGCCGGGATCGGCGCGGCCGGCCTGCTCGGCGGCCGGGCGCTGGCCGGCCGCGCCCGCAGCCCCCGCAACCCCCGCGTCGTACGGTTCGCGCTCGTCCTCGCCGCGGTCACCGCGATGAGCGCCCCGGCAGCGGCGCTGGCCGCGGCCCCGGTCCTCGGGCCGGTCCCGCTGACCGGGCGTGCGGCCGCCCCCCTGCCCGCCGTGGCCGCCGCGGAGGGCCGTGGCCCCGACGCCACCCGCACCCTGCTGCTGGCGGTGGGCCGCGGCGGGATCCGGTGGTCGCTCGCATCCGGCGCCGGGCCCGTGCTCGGCGACTCCTCGGCCGCGCTCGCCGCCGCGGCGCTGCAGCCGACCGCGCGCCGGGCCCCCGCCGCCGGCCCCGACGACGCCGTCGTGCTGCCCGTCCTCGCGCAGCTCCTCTCGGGGTCCGGCCGCGACCCGTGCCCTGCGCTCGCCGAGCTCGCCGTCGGGTCGGTCGTGCTGCTGCCGCCCGCCGACGCCGCCACCACGCTGGCCCTCGACGCCGAGCCCGGCCTGACCCGCCTCGGCGACGACCGCCGCTCGGGCCTGCTGTGGCGGGTCGAGCCGCCCGCGGGCTCGGTGCCCGCCAGGCCGGCCCGCGCGCTGGTGCAGGGCGCCGACGGGAGCGTCGAGCGCGCGCTGCCGTTCGCGTCGGACGCCGTCCATGCGCGGCTGGCCGGCGGCGCCCCCGGCCGGCGCCTCGTGCTCGCCGAGCGGTACGACGGCGGCTGGCGGGCGACCCTCGACGGGGCGCCCCTGGTCGCCGTCCACATGAACGGGTGGGCGCAGGGCTTCGCGCTGCCGGGCCACGGTGGCCTGCTCGAGGTGCACCGGGTACCGGGCGCCCTGGCCCCGGCGGCGCCCGCCCGTGCCGTCGCGCTCGGCCTGGCCCTGCTCGTGGCGCTCCCGCTGCCGCGCCGGAGGGGCCGCTGGGCGCCTCCGCCGCCGCCGGTGCTGAGCAGGCCGGTGCCGCGGCCCGCCGCGGCGCCCGACGACCCCAATCCGGCAGCCGGCCGCCGGGGGCCGCGCGTGTACGACGACGACGAGCACCCCGAGGACACGGCGCGGCCGCTCTACGTCGGGCCGCCGCCGAGGCGGCTGCGGCGCAGGCGCCTTCGCCTGCGCCGGTTGCTCAGGCGAGGCCGGTCGTGATGCCGGCGCGGACCGCCGCCGTGCGCGTGGCGGGGATGGCGGCCGCTCTCGCCCTGGGGGCCGGGGGGACCGCGCTGGCCGCTCGGGCGCCCGCAGGCCCCGCGGCCCTGCCGCAGGCGCGGCTCGCGGTGCCGGCCGCGACCGCGGTGGTGGCCTGCCCGGGCCCCGAGACCGAGGTCGTCCCCGATGGCGCACGTGCGGTGCCCCTGCCCGGTGCGTTCACCGTGACGGCGGGGGCGCAGGGCCCGGGGAGCGCCGAGAGCGTGCTCGAGCAGGCGGCCGGCGGGGCCGCCGCGCACCTCGTGCAGGGCGGCGCCGGGCTCGCCGTCCGGGTGCAGCAGGGGGCGGCCGCCGGTGGCCTGCGGCTGACGAGCGACGGCGCCGGCGCGCGGCTGGCCGCCGCCCAGGTCACCCTCGCCCGCGCCGGAGACCTGCGCGGCCTGGTGGCGGGTGCCTGCCCCGCCGCTGCCACCGACGTCTGGCTGGTGGGCGGCGGGACCGTCCCCGGCCGGCGCGGCCGCCTGCTGCTGGTCAACCCGACCCCGGCGCCCGCCGTCGTCGACGTCCTCGTGGCCGGTCCCGACGGTCCCGTGCCCGCGCCGTCCGCCCGCGGCCTCGTCGTCGCCCCGGGCGGGGTGCGCGCCGTGCTCGTCGACGCGCTCGCGCCGGGCCTCGACCGCGTGGCCGTGCACGTCGTCGTGCGCAGCGGGCGGGTCGGCGCGCTCCTGCACGACAGCTACCTGCGCGGGACCACCCCGGCGGGCGTCGACGACGTCGTGGGGGCCGCGCCGGCCGCGCGGCAGGCCGTGGTCCCGGGGCTCCTGCTCGCCGGGCCCGCCCCGGGCACCGTGCGCGTCGTCGCACCCGGCGGCAGCGAGGCCGTCGCCAGGGTGCACCTGGTCGGTGCGCACGGCGACGTGTCCCTCCCTGCCGGGGGCGTCGTCACCGTGCCCGCGGGCGGCGTTGCCGACGTCCCGCTCACCGGGGTCGCGCCGGGGGCCTACGCCGCGGTCGTCGAGGCCGACGTCCCGGTGCTGGCCGGTGCGTTCATCACGCGGTCCGGGCGCCCCGCGGGGGCGCTCCGGCGGACGCCCGGCGACGTCGGCTGGAGCGCGGCGACCGCGCCGCTGACCGGGGACGGGGTCACCGTCGTGCCGCGCGGGGCCGCGACCGCGCAGGCCCGCCTGCTGCTCACCGCGCCGCTGGCCGCCACGGTCACCGTCACCCAGGTGCGGGCCGACGGCCGGGAGCTGCGCTCGAGCCCGGTGCAGGTCGCGTCGGGCACCACGGCGGTCGTGGCGCTCGACGGCCCGGCGGCCGCGCTCGCCCTGCACGCCGACGGGCCCGTGCACGCCGCCGTCGTCACCGAGGTGCCCGACCCCGCGGGCGCGTTGGTCGCCGTGCTGCCCGTGACACCCGCGGTGGACGCCGCCCGCGTGGCGCCCCCCGCGCTCGAGGACCCCGCGCTCGGGGCGCGCCGCTGAGCGCTAGTCGTCCTCGTCGCCGTAGGCGGGGTCGACCTGCTCGGGCGTGAGGCCCAGCAGGTGCGCCACCTGCTCGACCACGACCTCGTGCACGAGGGCCCCGACCTCGGGGCCGTCGGGCGCCCGGCCCTCGACCGGGCGGCGGTACACGACGACGCGGGCCGGCAGGTCGCCCTCGGGCGGGAAGAAGCGGCCGAGCGGCACCTCGCCGTGCTCCCACGGGGCCGGGTCGCTCGGCGGGATGTCCTCGACGGCGAACTCCACGTCCTCCAGTTCGCGACCCCAGCGCTGCTCCAGCCGCTCCACGGCGTCGAGCACGCGGTCGTCGAACCGGTCGCGGCGGCTGCGCCAGGCCGGCACCTCCCGGGGCACCAGCGGCCCCCGCAGGCCGCGCCCGTGCCGGTCCCGCCGGCGCCCCCGGCGTGGGGCTACCTGTGACGCCTGCGCCTGCTGGGAGGACCGTCGAGCCACGTCACCACGGTACCGACCGCGGCCACCGGCCCGCCGCTCCGCTCCTCGTGCCACCCGCGCGACCCACGAACGACACGCTGCGTCACGGCGAGCCTGCCTGCGGCGCGCGCGTTCGCCTCCTAGGGTGATCGGTGAGGGATCGTCCCGTCATGGAGAGGGTGATGACGGTGCCACGGTTGCGTACCGTGACTGCGCCGCTGCTCGTCGTCGCCGTGCTCGGCGCGGGCCAGGCCCTGGTGGCCGGCTGCGGCGCAGGCCAGGAGGCCGCGAACGCGGCCGTGCCCGCCGACGGCCCCCTCCACGGCAAGGGCGGCATGCAGGACGCGTCGCCCACCGCCGGCCCCACGCCCTCCCCGACCTCGTCGAACGGGCAGACCGGGATCAGCGGCCAGCAGTACCTGGCGGCGTCGCAGGACGCTTTCGCCGGGGCGACCACGGTGCACGTCACGGGCACGGCGGTGCGCGGCGCCGATGCCTACGTCGTCGACGCGCACCTCGTCTCGGGCAAGGGCGGGACCGCCACCATCAAGACCTCCGGCCAGACGGTCCAGGTGATCCGGATCGGCGACGACGCCTACGTGGGCGGCGACCTCGCCTTCTGGCAGTCGGTGACCGGCGACCCGGCACGTGCCCGATCCATGGTCGGCACGTACGTCAAGACGAGCGCCACCGCCGGCAACTTCGCCTCCTTCGTGGCGTTCACCCAGCCCGCGACCTACGCCGCCGTGATGCCGGGGGCCTCCGGGCCGGCCACCGTAGGGGCCGTCACGACGATCGGCGGCCGTGGCGCGGTCGCCGTCCGCGACGCGGCGGGCAGCACGCTGTACGTCGCCACCACCGGTCCCGCGTACCCGCTGCGGTTCGACGGGCTGGCCGGAGGCCAGGTCGTCTTCCTCGACTTCACCGACTACGGGCAGCCCGTGCAGCTCACGGCGCCCGTCACCCGCAAGGTCGCCGGGACCGGCATCGGCTCGTGAGCCGGGCGGCTAGGCTGCCCCCTCATGCGCCCACCCCTCGTCGTCAGCGCGGCCGTCGCGGCCGCCCTGCTCGCCGGCTGCGGCGGATCCGGCGGCGGAGCCGCCACCCCGGCGGCGACACCGAGCTCGCCGGCGGCCCCGGCCTCCTCGTCGCCCGCGCCCTCGTCGCCGGCGGCCGCCCCGTCGCCCAGCACCGGCGTCCTCGCCGACGCCTCGGCCGGCGAGATCCTGGCGGCCGCACAGAAGGCCTTCGCGTCGGCGCCCAGCGTGCGCCTGGCCGGGACCGTCACCGACAGCGGCCAGAAGATCGGCATCGACCTGCGGATCAAGAAGGGCGCGGGCGCCGCCGGGACCCTCACGCTCGGCGGCAAGCCGGTGAGCATCCTGCGCATCGGCTCCTCGGCGTACATCAGGGGCAGCTCGGCCTTCTACGCCGGCCTCATGGACGCCTCCACCGCCAGGCTGCTGGCCGGCAAGTGGCTCAAGATGAGTTCGTCGTCGAAGGACTTCGCCAGCCTGCTCCAGCTCACCGACCTGCAGACCTTCGCCAAGGGCGTGTTCACCCCGACCGGCGCGGTCGGCAAGGGCGCGGTGACCAGGTACGCGGGACGCCGGGTGGTCGAGCTGCGCGACGGCGACGGCAGCACGCTCGACGTCGCCCTCGACGGCCCCGCCTACCCGCTGCGTGTCACCGGGCCCGCGTCGGCCGGCGCCGGGCAGACCCTCACGTTCACCGCGTACGGCGCCGCCGTGCCCCTCTCGCCGCCGCCCGCCGCGCAGGTGGTCGCGATCCCGGGGGCGTGATGGGGTTCCGCGCGCTCACCGCCGCCACCGTCGCCGCGCTCGCCGCGGCGGCGCTCACCGGCTGCTCCGGCGGCTCCTCGCCGGCCGGCTCCACGGGGTCGGGCGGCTCCGCGGCGTCGAGCGGCTCGTCCGCGTCGGCGTCGCCGTCCGCCGGGGCGTCCCCGACCGCCTCGCCCTCGGTGGACCTCGCCGACGCGTCCGCCGACGAGATCCTGGCCCAGGCGCGCGACGCCTTCCTCGCCGCACCCTCGGTGCACGCGAAGGGTGCGCTGCTCACCGACGGCACGGCGTACTCGATCGACCTGCGGCTCGTGAAGGGCCGCGGGGCGACCGGCACCGTCGGCAGCAAGGGCGGCACGATCACCGTCGTGCGGGTCGGCAACGCGGCCTACGTCGCGCTCGACCCGGCCTCGCTGCGGGCCGCCACGGGCAGCGACGAGGCGGCCCGCCGCTACGCCGGCAAGTTCTTCTCCGTGACCGCGGCCAACCGGCAGTCGTTCGCCCCCTTCCTGGCGCTCACCGACGCCGCCCAGGCCTTCGGCCCCGCGCTGACGCCGACCGGGACGGTCACCAAGGGCGCCGTCTCGACCGTCAACGGCCACCGGGTCGTCGATCTGCTCGTCGACGGCGGGTCGACCGGCGACGTCTACGTCGCCCTCGACGGCCCCCCGTACCCGGTGCGGATCGGGTTCGGCAAGGGCGGTCAGCACGTCGACTTCGACGGCTACGGGTCGAGGGTCGCCCTCGCGGCGCCGCCCAAGGCGAAGTTGGTGCCGACCCCCCGGTCGTGACCGGCGTGCCTGGTACGCCCGCGGGCGCGCCGGGGGTACTGTCCACGGCTGTGGGTGGCGTGCGCAGGTGCTCGAGGACGGCCTGCGGCCGTGCCGCCGTCGCCACCCTGACCTACGTGTACTCGGACATGACCGCCGTGCTCGGCCCGCTGGCGACGTACGCGGAGCCGCACTGCTACGACCTGTGCGCCGAGCACGCCGAGCGGCTCACCGCACCCCGGGGCTGGGAGGTCGTGCGCCTCGCCCCCGACCTGGCGCCCCCCCGCCCGTCCGACGACGACCTGCTGGCCCTGGCGGACGCCGTCCGCGAGGCGGCCCGCCCGCGCACGCCCGAGCCCGTGCCGGCGGCCCTGGAGACGGCCACGGTCGAGATCGGCCGCCGCGGCCACCTGCGCGTCCTCCGCGACCCCTCGGGCTGACCGGGCACCCGCGCCGAGACGGGCACCGGAAGGGCGGCTCAAGCGCCGGGGGGTTCCTGCCGAGACACGTCGGGCCACCCCGTCGCCGTCCTCGCCGCCCTCCTCGCGGCCGTCAGGAGCCCGTCATGACCGCCCGGATCCCCGCCCAGCGTTCTCGTTCCGCCCGGCCGCCACGCGTGCTCGCGGCCGCGGTCCCGCTCGGCTCCCTCACCCAGCGTGAGGCCCGCGGCGGCGTCGTGTGCCGCGAGTGCGGCAGCGCGCACGTCACCCGGCTGGCCATGAACCTCACCGACGGCACGCCCGTCGACTTCACCTCCTGCCACCACTGCGAGCACCGGACGTGGGAGCACGCCGGCGGCCAGCTGGCCGTGGACGCCGTCCTGGAGCGTGCCCGCAAGCGCTGACCTCCTGGGTCACCCGCGCGAGCGCGGCCGGATCGGTAGCGTTGCCCCCCGTGTCCACGACTGCTCACGACCTGACGGCGCTCGTCAAGGCCTACGACGTCCGCGGCCTCGTCGGCGAGCAGCTCGACCCGGCCGTCGCCCGGGCCCTCGGGGCCGCGTTCGCCGAGGAGGTCGCCGGCGAGGCGACCCGGGTCGTGATCGGCCACGACATGCGGCCCAGCTCCCCCGAGCTGTCGGGGGCGTTCGCCGGCGGCGTCGCCGCACGCGGGCTCGACGTCGTGCTCGCCGGCCTGGTCAGCACCGACGGCGTCTACTACGCCAGCGGCGCCCTCGACGCGCCGGGCGCGATGTTCACGGCGAGCCACAACCCCGCGGCCTACAACGGGATCAAGCTCTGCCGCGCCGGAGCGCGGCCCGTCAGCCTCGAGACCGGGCTCGCCCGGATCCGCGACCGCGCGCAGGAGCTCCTCGAGGGCGCCCCGGAGCCTTCGTCCGGGTGCCGGGGCGAGATCACGGCGCAGGACCTGCTGGCCGGGTACGCCGGCTACCTGCGCGGTCTCGTCGACCTGTCGGCCATCCGCCCGCTGCGGGTCGTCGTCGACGCCGGCAACGGCATGGCCGGCCTGACGACGCCGGCCGTGCTGGGCACCGCCGCCGGGCTGCCGGCGCTCCCCGTGGACGTCGTCCCGCTGTACTTCGAGCTCGACGGCACGTTCCCCAACCACGAGGCGAACCCGCTGGAGCCGGCGAACCTGCGCGACCTGCAGGCGGCCGTCGTCCGCGAGGGCGCCGACGCCGGGCTCGCCTTCGACGGCGACGCCGACCGCTGCTTCGTCGTCGACGAGCGCGGTGCACCCGTGTCGCCGTCGGCGGTCACCGCGCTCGTCGCGCGCCGCGAGATCGCCAAGGACCTCGCGGCCGGCCGCACCCCGACCGTGATCCACAACCTGATCACCTCGCGGGCGGTGCCGGAGGCGATCGCCGAGGCCGGCGGCCGGGCCGTGCGCACGCGGGTCGGGCACTCGTTCATCAAGGCGCGGATGGCGGCCGAGGCGGCGGTGTTCGGCGGCGAGCACTCCGCGCACTACTACTTCCGCGACTTCTGGTTCGCCGACACGGGGATGCTGGCGGCCATGCACGTGCTGGCGGCGCTGGGGGAGCAGCCGGGGCCGCTGTCGGAGCTGGCGGCCGGGGACGAGCGCTACGTCGCCAGCGGCGAGATCAACTCCCGGGTCGCGGACGTCGCCGCCGCGACCGCCCGCGTCGAGGCCGGGTTCGGCGCCCGGGCCGGCGTCGAGGTGGACCGGCTCGACGGGCTCACCGTCGCGCACCCGGCCGACCCGATGTGGTGGTTCAACCTGCGCCCCAGCAACACCGAGCCGCTGCTCCGCCTCAACGCCGAGGCCGCCGACGAGGCCCTGATGAGCCAGGTCCGCGACGAGGTGCTGGCCCTGGTCCGCGCGTGAGTCCGCGCGTGGGCGAGCCGTAGGCCAGGATGGGCCTCGTGACCACGATCGAGCCCTGGCTCCGCGAGATCCTGCGCTGCCCCTCCTGCGGGGGCACGCTGCGCGACGGCACCGCTCCCGACGGCACGGCGGAACTCCAGTGCTCCGCCTGCCCGTTGGCCTACCGGGTCGACGACGGGATCCCCGTGCTGCTCGTCGACGAGGCGCGCACGCGCACCGACGTCTGAACCGATGCACGAAAGGGTCTCCGTGGCACTGGACGAGCAGCTTCTCGACGACGCCGACGCGCTGTCGGCCGCCGATCCGTCGGGCAGCCTGCGGGCGCTCGCGAGCGCGGGCGCACAGGTGCGGACCGCGCTCACCGCGACCCAGGAGGCGCACATCGCCCGCATCGTGCGGGACGGGCGGCCACGCGCCGTCGTGGTCGCGAGTCTCGGCGGGTCCGCCGTCGTGGGCGACGTCCTCACCATGCTCGCGGGTGCCGCCGCGCCCGTCCCGGTCTCGGTGCGCCGCGGCCTGCCGCTGCCGGGTTGGGTCGGCCCGCTGGACCTCGTCGTGGCCGTGTCGATGTCGGGGCGTGCCCCCGGGCCGCTCGGGCTCGCGGCCGAGGCCGCACGGCGCGGGTCGCGCCTGCTCACCGTCGGCATGCCCGGCTCGCCGCTGGCCGAGGTGGCGGTGCAGACCGGCGGCGTCCACGTGCCGGTGCCTCCGCCGGCGACACCGGCGGCCCGCGCCTCCCGCATGGCGCTGTGGGCGCTCCTCACGCCGGTGCTCGTCGCGGCGTACGAACTCGGCCTGGTGGAGACCTCGGCGGCGCTGCTCAACCGCGTGGCCGAGCGGCTCGACACGCACGCCACCACGTTCCGGCCGTCGTCCGACGCCTTCGTGAACCCCGCCAAGGCGCTGGCGCTCGAGCTGGCCGACACGGTGCCCGTGGTGCTCGGGGACGGCGACGTCACCGGGGTGGCCGCCACCCGCGCCGTCTCGATGCTCGCGCGCACCGCCCGGGTGCCGGCGATGCGCGGGGCGCTCCCCGACGACGCCGGCGACGTGGTCGCCACGTTCGGCGGGCCGTTCTCGTCACGGCCCGGTGACGTCTTCAACGACCCCTACCTCGACGACCCGACGGGCGCCCGGCTGCGCCTGCTCTTCCTGCGCGACGCGGAGCCCACCGTCGACCGCCCCGACGGCGCCTGGCTCGAGACGTCGCGGACGGCGGACGCGGTGCGCCTCACCGCCGAGGAGGCGGGCGTGCGGGTGAGCGAGGCCACCGCGGACGGCGGGCACCCCCTGGAGCGGCTGGCCGACCTCGTCGCGCTCACCGACTTCGCGGCCGTCTACCTGGCGCTCGCGGGCGGCGTCGACCCGCTGACCTCGCCGCACGTGGCGGACCTGCGCGATCGGACGCGGTGAGCACCGGCAGATGAGCACCTTCAGATGAGCACCTTGAGATGAGCACCTTCAGATGAGCACCGAGGGAGGTACCCGCGCGATCGTCGCCGCGCTGTCGGCGAACCTCGGGATCGCCGTGACCAAGTTCGCGGCGTTCCTGCTGACGGGCTCCAGCTCGATGCTGGCGGAGTCGATCCACTCGGTCGCCGACTCCGGCAACCAGGTGCTGCTGCTGATCGGCGGCAAGCGGGCGTCACGCGCGGCCGACGAGGAGCACCCGTTCGGCTACGGGCGGCAGCGGTACGTCTACGCCTTCCTCGTCTCGATCGTGCTGTTCAGCGTCGGCGGCCTGTTCGCGATCTACGAGGGCGTGCACAAGTGGCAGCACCCCGAGCCGATCACGGAGTGGGCATGGGTCCCGGTGGCCGTGCTGCTCGTCGCCATCGTCCTGGAGGGGTACTCGTTCCGGACGGCCGTGCGCGAGTCGAACGTGACCCGCGGGTCGCGGTCGTGGGTGGAGTACGTGCGGACGGCGAAGGCCCCGGAGCTGCCCGTCGTCCTGCTGGAGGACACGGCGGCCCTGATCGGCCTGGTGTTCGCCCTGATCGGCGTCGCGATGACGCTCGTGACCGGGCAGGGCCGCTGGGACGCCGCCGGCACCCTGCTCATCGGCCTGCTGCTGGTCGCCGTCGCGATCGTGCTCGGGCTCGAGATGAACTCACTGATCATCGGCGAGTCGGCGAGCAAGGAGGCCGTGGTCCGGATCCGCGAGGCGCTCGTCGGGGGGGCCGTCGAATCGGTGATCCACATGCGGACGATGCACCTCGGCCCCGAGGAGCTGCTCGTGGCCGCGAAGATCGGCGTGCGCGCCTCGGACTCGGCGGCCGAGGTCGCCACCGCGATCGACGAGGCCGAGCGGCGGGTGCGCGCCGTCGAGCCGCTCGCGCGCGTGATCTACCTCGAACCCGACATCCGCCGGGCCTGAGCCGCGCCCGGCGACCGGCGACCCGGCGACAGGAAGCCGTCAGGTCGCCGCGGGCCGCAGCGTGACGGCCGACACGCGCGGCGCACCGTTCGGCTGCTGGGGTCCGCCGGGCACCAGCCGCACGGTCACGACCACGTCGCGCCTCACCCCGCGGAAGCGCACGGACGACTCGTTGACCCCGTCGCCGCCGATCACGTCCGCCTCGCCGACGCCCCCGCTCCACGCCTGGGCGAGGCGCAGGCTCCGCTCCAGCGCCGCCCTGTCGACCTGCGCGGTGAGGGCCAGCAGTTCCGGCACCCGGGGGAGCGGGCTGTTGAGCGACCACGCCAGCTGCGCCAGGGTGTGCCGCAGCTGCGCCGACGGCTCCGGCACGATCTGCAGGTTCAGGGTCTGCACGCGGGGCGGCAGCTCGGGAGTCATCCGGATCTCGATCCGCAACCGGCCGTGCGGGCCGCGCAGCCACCAGGCGCGGTGCGCCGGCGTGGTCCGCTCGACCGGCGCCGCCGGGTCGGGAGCGAGCGGGCCGAGGAGCTGCCGGGCCCGCTGGATGCGGCTGCGGCGCACGCCGAGCGGCTCGTCGAGGGCGACGTTCATGGCGAGGAGCCGTTCGGCGAGCGCGTCGTCCCAGGTCGCGATGAGCTTCTCGACGTCGGCCGCGGCGGCCTCGGTCGCGGGCCAGGGCCGCACCCGGACCGGCCGGGGCTCGCCCTGCAGCAGCGCGTCGAGCAGCCGCTCGGCGAGCACGGAGGCGGGGGCGTACGTGCTGTTCCCGAGCACGACGACGCCGAGCCCCGTGTCGGGGTGCCAGCGCATGTGCGAGCCGAACCCGGGGTAGCCGCCGGAGTGGCCGACGATCGCCCCGAACCTCGGGTGGGCCTCCGCGACCAGCCCGAAGCCGTAGGCCGCCGACCGGAGCACCGGCAGCTCGTCGAACGACGGCCAGATCGTGCGCCCCGGGTAGGCGCGGTGCGGCTGCTGCTGCTCCCGCCGGGTCGAACGCCGCAGCGGGTGGGTTCCCTCCGGGTCGTCGCGCGGCGGGAAGGCGTCGGTGTAGCCCCCGATCCACCGGGCGAGGTCGCGCACGGTGCTGAACAGGCCGCCCATCGGCGCGAACGCGCCGTACGGGTCGTACGGCACCGGCTCCCAGCCGTGCCGGACGAGACCCGACCGGACGTGGCCGCGCGCGAGGGAGCCGGGGGGCAGGTCGGCCGCCTCGAACGCCGTCGACGTCATCCCGAGCGGTTCGAGCAGGCGCTCGCGGACGACGTCGGGATAGGGACGGCCCGCGGCGGCGGCGACCACCCGCCCCAGGACGGCGTACGAGAGGTTGGAGTACTCGAAGGCGACGCCGGGCGACCAGGCGAAGCTGAGACCGCCGGCGAGGAGCCGGGCGAAGTCGTCGTCGGGCAGGCCCTGCTGCCGGTCGCCCCACGGGTCGTCCGTGGGGAAGCCCGCCGCCATGGTGAGGAGCGTGCGGACCGTGATCGGCGGCGCGTCCGCCGTCGGCGGGTGCACCCCCGACAGCTCGGGCACGTACCGGACGGCCGCGTCGTCGAGGGCGAGCGCGCCCTCGTCGCGCAGGAGCAGGACGGCGGCGGCGGTGAAGCTCTTCGTCATCGAGGCGATCCGGAACACGGTGTCGGGCCCGGGCCGGCGGCCGCCGGGGATGACCGCGGTGCCCCGGCCCCCCGCGTGCACCAGCTGCCCGTGCCGCACGACGCCGTAGGCGAGGCCCGGCTGGCCGTTCTCGGCGGCGAACGCGTCGACGAGCGCTTCGACGCGGTCGACGTCCACCGGCTCGACGTCGACGGGGGCGACGACACTGTCGGACACGGCGTGCATCCTCCCACGCCCGCCGCCGGGCCCCGCCTGCGATGATGCGCAGGTGCTGAACGGCCTGCTGTCCGCGCCGCCGGCCCTGGTGTACGTGCTCGTCGGACTGCTCGTCTTCGGTGAGGCGGCCGTCTTCGCGGGGTTCGTGCTGCCCGGGGAGACCGCGGTCGTGCTCGGCGGGGTCCTGGCCGCACGCCACGAGATCAGCCTGGGGTGGCTCGTGGGGCTCGTCATCGTCGCCGCGATCGTGGGGGACACGGTCGGGTACGAGGTGGGCCGGCACTTCGGGGACCGTGTGCTCACCTGGCGGCCGCTCGTGAAGCACGAGGACCGGCTGGACGGCGCCCGCGCGTACCTCCAGCGCCGCGGCGGCCCCGCCGTGTTCCTCGGGCGCTGGACGGCCTTCCTGCGGGCCGTCATGCCGGGGCTGGCGGGCGTCAGCCGGATGCCCTACCGGCGGTTCATCCTCTGGAACGCTCTCGGCGGGATCGCCTGGGGCACCACGTTCGCCCTCGTCGGGTACCTCGCCGGGAACTCCTATGAGATCGTCGCGCAGCGGATCGGGGTCGGCGGGGCCGTGGCCACCGTCGCCGTGGTGGTGGTGGCGCTCGTGGTCTGGCACCTGCGGCGCCGGCACGCCCGGCGCTCTGCCGAGCCGTCGGCCGGGCCCTCAGCCGAGGGCGAGCCGGACGGCGTAGCCGGCGACGAGCAGGTAGCCGGCGAGGCTCGTGGCCAGCCGTAGCCACGGGGGCAGCCGGGGCCCGGCGAGCGCGGCGGCCCCCGCGAGGCTGAGCTGCCACGCCCACGAGGCCACGAACGCGCCGACGGCGAACGCCGCGGCCGCCGCCGGGCCCGCGACCACGTGCCCCAGGCCCGCGGTGAGCACGACGAAGTAGACCGCCGTCATCGGGTTCACGGCGGTCAGCGCGACGAACCTGCGCAGCACCCGGGCGGCCGGCACCGCCGGGGGCGTCGCGGACGGCGTCCGCGCCCCGCGGGCCAACCCGAGCAGCCCCCGGACGACGACCGCGACCAGGACCACGGCTCCGGCCAGCTGCACCCACCGCTCCCGGCCCGTGAGGGCACCGGTGACGGCGGCACCGGCGGCCACGGCGACCGTGGCGTACAGCCCGTCGACGACGGCGACGCCGGTCCCGGCGGCGGCCGCCGGGCGCCATCCGCCGGTGATGCCCTCCTGCACGACGAGGACCCCGATCGCGCCGAGCGGCATCGCGACGCCCAGGCCTGCGAGGGCCCCGGCGCCGAGCGGGGTGACGACGGTGTCGATGGCGGGCACACGCAGATGCTCGCGGTCGCCATGGACTTCGCGGTATCGGATTACGGGTGGGTCTCGCTAGACTGGGTGCTGTTCCGGCGTGGGTGATGCCGCAGGCCCAGAGGGGCCGCGCCGGGTTGGTGCCGGTCGCGCCCTGGTTCTCACCAGCCGCCGGCTTCGATCCGTGTCCCCGCTGAGAGGTTCCGTATGTCCCAGTCCACGCCCGACTTCAAGGTCGCCGACATTTCCCTGGCCGTGTCCGGCCGGCACGAGATCCGCCTGGCCGAGCACGAGATGCCCGGCCTCATGGCCCTGCGCGCCGAGTTCGGCGCGAGCAAGCCGCTCACCGGCGCCCGCATCACCGGCTCGCTGCACATGACCGTGCAGACCGCCGTCCTGATCGAGACCCTGGTGGAACTCGGCGCCCAGGTCCGCTGGGCGAGCTGCAACATCTTCTCCACCCAGGACGCCGCGGCCGCGGCGGTCGCCGTCGGCCCCGGGGGCACCGTCGACGCGCCGCGCGGCGTGCCGGTCTTCGCCTGGAAGGGCGAGACGCTCGAGGAGTACTGGTGGTGCACGGACCAGGCCCTGAGCTGGCCCGGGACGGACGGCCCGAACATGATCCTGGACGACGGCGGCGACGTCACGCTGCTCGTGCACAAGGGCGTCGAGTTCGAGAAGGCCGGCGCCGTGCCCGCCACCACCGACGACGACAACGAGGAGTACCGGGTCATCCTCGGCCTGCTGCGCCGCAGCCTCGCCGCCGACCCGCAGCGCTTCACGCGGATGGCGGCCGGGATCAAGGGCGTCACCGAGGAGACCACGACCGGCGTCCATCGGCTCTACGAGTTCGCGAAGGCCGGCACGCTGCTCTTCCCGGCGATCAACGTCAACGACTCGGTGACGAAGAGCAAGTTCGACAACAAGTACGGCACGCGGCACTCCCTGGTCGACGGGATCAACCGCGCGACCGACGTTCTCATCGGCGGCAAGGTGGCCGTGATCTGCGGCTACGGCGACGTCGGCAAGGGCTGCGCCGAGTCGCTGCGCGGCCAGGGCGCCCGCGTGGTCGTCACCGAGATCGACCCGATCTGCGCGCTCCAGGCCGCGATGGACGGCTACCAGGTCACGACGCTCGAGGACGTGCTGGAGACCGCCGACATCTTCGTGACGGCCACCGGCAACAAGGACATCATCACGGCAGAGCAGATGGGCCGGATGAAGCACCAGGCGATCGTCGGCAACATCGGCCACTTCGACAACGAGATCGACATGGCCGGCCTGGCGAAGATCCCCGGCATCGTCAAGACCGAGATCAAGCCGCAGGTGCACGAGTGGCGCTTCCCGGGGACGGACGAGCGGGCCGGGCACTCGGTGATCGTGCTCTCCGAGGGCCGGCTGCTGAACCTGGGCAACGCCACGGGGCACCCGAGCTTCGTCATGTCGAACTCGTTCAGCAACCAGGTCATCGCGCAGATCGAGATCTTCACGAAGACCCAGGACTACGCCCGGCAGGTCTACGTGCTGCCCAAGCACCTCGACGAGAAGGTCGCCCGGCTGCACCTCGACGCCCTCGGCGTCAAGCTCACGCAGCTGAGCAAGGACCAGGCCGAGTACATCGGCGTGCACGTCGAGGGCCCGTTCAAGCCCGAGCACTACCGATACTGAGGTCCGCCCCTCAGGGCCGGGTCTCCTCACCCAGGAGCCGGGTCGCGGTCGGCGAGAGCACCGCGGCCCGGCTCCGCTCGTGCAGGCGGGCCGCGCGGGCCTGCTCGAGCCGCGCCAGCCGGTCGTGGTCGCGCCGCCTGCGCTCGACCAGCACGGCCACGAGGAAGGTCTCGGGGTGGGTGCCCGGCGGCGGCGGGGGCGCGACGAAGACCGGCCACCTGGCCGGCCAGGTCGGCGCCGAGCTGCGCCCGCGACGCGGGGTGCAGCCGCGCCGCGCCGCCGAGGAAGCGCCGGGCGCCGACCGCCAGCTGGTCGGGGAGCCGCGCGATGTCCGCGGTGAGCGCCCAGCGGGCGAGCTGCGGCGGCATGGCCGGCAGCGGGGGGATGGGGCGGCCGCCGCGCTCGCGCACGACGAAGGTGCCGGCGAGCAGGTCGCCCAGCCGCTTGCCGCGCACGTTGAGCATCGAGGTGACGAGGGCGACGCTGCCGAGCGTCAGGAAGATCTCGACGACGGCCACGAGCGCCCGCACCAGGGCGTGCCGCATCCGGGTCGGGCCCCCGTCGTCCCGCACCACGCGCAGGCCGGCGGCGACCTTGCCCAGCGAGCGCCCGCGCGTCAGCGTCTCGACCGTCGTGGGCAGGCCGACGACCACGCCGGCGAGCAGCACCACCTCGACCGCCTGCGCCGCGGCGTCGTCGAGGTCGGGCAGCACCCGGTCGAGCACCAGCACCAGGACGACGGCGACGACGAGCATGAGCGCGAGGTCGAGCAGCAGGGCCAGGGCGCGGGTGGCGAACGAGGCCGGCCGCAGGTCCAGCGCGACCGCCTCGCCCGTGACGATCTCGGGGGGCAGGTCGAGCGGGCTCCCGGGGGCCGGGAACGGCGTGCTCACGCGGTCAGGCTACGCGGGCACCCCGTAGCCTGACCGCGTGGACCAGGAGGCCTTCGCGGCCGTGCACGCCGGCGAATGGCAGCGGCTCGAGCAGCTGCTCCGGCGGCGCCGGCTGAGCGCCGGCGAGGCCGACGAACTCGTCGAGCTGTATCAGCGCACCGCGACGCACCTCTCGGTGGTGCGCTCCGGCGCGGCCGACCCCCTGGTCGTGGCCCGGCTCTCCCGGCTCGTGGCGCGC
This sequence comes from uncultured Actinomycetota bacterium, assembly GCA_963792195.1. Classification (GTDB taxonomy): domain Bacteria; phylum Actinomycetota; class Actinomycetes; order Actinomycetales; family Kineosporiaceae; genus DATKNA01. Next base: position 194,715 of record CAWBVK010000002.1, read on the forward strand.
GCCCGGGGGGCGGTGACCGGGGGATCCGAACCGTGGCCGCGCGAGCTGGCCCGCTTCGTGACCGTCTCCTTCCCCGCTGCCGTGTACCGGGCGCGCTGGGCGGCCATCGGGGCGTTCGCGTTCACGCTCGCCGTGGCGGTCGGGCTCGGCGCGTGGATCGCCCGGAGCACCACCGCCCAGGCGGTGATCGCACGGCAGGTCGACGTCCGGCAGCTCGTGGAGCACGACGTGTCCGACTACTACCGGCAGTACGCCGCCGGCAGCTTCGCCCTGCAGGTCTGGACGAACAACGCCTGGGTCGCGGCACAGTGCATCGCGTTCGGGGTGACCGGCGTGCTCGTCGTCGCCGTGCTCCTCAGCAACGCCGCCAACGTCGGCGCGATCGGCGGACTGATGGCGGCGAACGGGCGGTTCGGGGAGTTCCTCGGGCTGATCCTGCCGCACGGCATGCTCGAGCTGACCGCGGTGTTCGTGGCGGCGGGCGCCGGGCTGCGCCTGTTCTGGGCCTGGGTCGACCCGGGGCCGCTGCCCCGCGGGCAGGCGCTGGCGCGGGAGGGCCGCTCCATGGTCACCGTCGCGATCGGGCTGGTCGTCGTGCTGCTCGTCTCGGGGGTGGTCGAGGCGTTCGTCACCCCCTCGCCGCTGCCGACCTGGGCGCGGATCGGGATCGGGGTCGTCGTCTGGGGCGCCTTCGTCGGCTACGTCGCGGTGTTCGGCCGCCGTGCGTCGGCCGCCGGCGAGACCGGTGACGTGCGGGCGGAGCTCGCGGGCGACGCGCTGCCGGTGACCGGCTGATCAGAGCCGGCCGGCCGCCTTGAGGGCGAGGTAGCGGTCGGCCAGGCGCGGCGGGAGCTCGGCGGGCGTGCCCTCGACCACGTCGGCGCCGAGCCGGCCGAGCTCGGCGGCCAGCCCCGTCCGCTCCATCACGGCGCGCTGCGCCGCGGCGGCCCCGTACACCGCGTAGACGTCGCCCCGGCCGCGCGCGAGCCCCTCGACGGCCGGGTCCGACACGGACGCGACGACCACGTGGTGGCGCGCCGCGAGCCGGGGCAGCACCGGCAGCAGCCCGTCGCTGAGCGCCGGGGAGTCGAGCGTCGTCAGCAGCACCACGAGCGAGCGCTGCCGCCCGCGGGCGAGGACGGCCCCGGCGATCGCGCTCCAGTCGGCCTCGACGAGGTCGGCGTCCAGCGGTGCCATCGCCGAGACCAGGGCCGGCAGCAGCGAGGTGCGCGGCGCGCCCTCGACCCGGGCCCGGACCCGCCGGTCCATCGCCAGCAGGTCGACCCGGTCGCCCGCCCGCTCGGCGAGGGCGGCGAGCAGCAGGGCGGCGTCCATGGCGGCGTCGAGGCGGGGGGCGTCGCCCACCCGCGCGGCGGCGGTGCGGCCGGTGTCGAGGACGAGCAGCACGTGCCGGTCGCGCTCGGGCCGCCAGGTGCGGACGACGAGCGTCGGCGGCGCCTGCCGCCGGGCCGAGGCCCGCCAGTCGATCGAGCGGACGTCGTCGCCGTCGACGTAGTCGCGCAGCGCGTCGAACTCGGTGCCCTGGCCGCGCACCCGCACGCTCGAGCGGCCGTCGAGCTCGCGCAGCCGGGCCAGCTTGCCGGGCAGGTGCCGGCGCGCCTCGAAGGCGGGCAGCACCCGGACCGCGCCCGGCACGCGCGGCAGACGCCTGGCGCGCGGCGAGCCCGAGCGGGCCGAGGCTGCGGATCGTCAGCGCGTTCGGTGCGGCGGTCGCCGCGCCGGGTCGGCCGGAGCGTGGTGACGACGCGCCGCGTGCTGGCCGGCCGGCAGGTCGACCCGGTGCCGCGACTCGCCGCTCGCCCGCCGAGGGCGGCCAGCCGTCGCGCACCACCCCGCGCACCCGGCGCCGGCCGGTGTTCAGCAGCTCGACCCCGACCTCGCGCCTCCTCGCCGAGCCGGACCGTGCCGCACGGGCTCGCGCCGGCACCCGCACGGCGCGCACCGGCCCCGCCAGCAGCAGGTCGATCGCGACGAGCAGCACGACGAGCGCCGCCCAGCGCCAGCACCGCGGGCCAGCCCGGCGCGAGCGCGACGGGCACGACCCCGAGTGCGGCGAGCAGCGCGGTGCGCCCGGTCAGTGCCACCGTTGCCTGCCGGCCCGGCTCAGCGCGGCACGGGGACGGTGGCGAGCACCGTCTCGAGCACCGCGTCGACGGTCACGCCCTCGAGCTCGGCCTCGGGCCGCAGCTGCACCCGGTGCCGCAGCGTGGGGCGGGCCAGCGCCTTGACGTCGTCGGGCGTCACGTAGTCGCGCCCCGACAGCCAGGCCCAGGCCCGGCTCGTCGCCAGCAGCGCCGTCGCGCCGCGCGGCGACACGCCGAGGGCGACCGAGGGGGCGACCCGGGTGGCCCGGACGACGTCGACGACGTACCCGAGCACGGCGGGCGAGACGGCCACCCGCGCGGACCGCGGCGGACGCGGCGGCGAGGTCCTCCGGGCCGGCGACCGGCCGCACGCCCGCGCGCCGCGAGGTCGCGCGGGTCGAAGCCGGCGGCGTGCCGCCCGAGCACCTCGAGCTCGGTCTCGCGCGGCGGCAGCGGCATCCGCACCTTGAGCAGGAAGCGGTCGAGCTGGGCCTCGGGCAGCGGGTAGGTGCCCTCGTACTCGACCGGGTTCTGGGTCGCGGCGACGACGAACGGCTCGGGCAGCAGCGCGGGGCCGGCCCTCGACGCTGACCTGCCGCTCCTCCATCGCCTCGAGCAGCGAGGCCTGCGTCTTCGGCGGCGTCCGGTTGATCTCGTCGGCCAGCAGCAGGTGGGTGAAGACGGGCCCCTCGCGGAACTCGAACTCCGCGGTGCTGGCGTCGTAGACGAGCGAGCCGGTGACGTCGCCCGGCATCAGGTCGGGGGTGAACTGGACGCGCTTGGTGTCGAGCCGCAGCGCCGCGGCGAGCGCGCGCACGAGCAGGGTCTTGGCGACGCCGGGCACGCCCTCGAGGAGCACGTGCCCGCGGCAGACCAGCGCGATGACGAGCCCGGTGACGGCGGCGTCCTGACCGACGACCGCCTTGGCGACCTCGGCCCGGACGGCCCCGAGGGCGGCCCGCGCGGCGTCCGCACGGGCGGCGGCGGGATCGACCGTCGGCTCGGACCGGGCTGGCTCGGCGGGCGCGGCGGCGGGCTCGGCGGTGGGCTCGGCGGGCGCGGCGGCGGGCTCGGCGGGCTGGATGCCCTCGGTGGCGTCGGCGGGTGCCTCGGCGGGCTCGGGCGGTGCGGGCTCGGCCGGCGGTGCCGGCTCGGGCGCCTGCACGGCCACGGGCTCTTCGGTCATCGGTGCGCCTCTCTCGTGCTGGTGGCCAGGGCGTGCTCGAGGTCGTCGAGGGCGTCGGCGAGCGCGACCAGCGCCCGGTCGTCGGCGGGCGGCGGGCCGAGCAGCAGCGCGCCGGACGTCGTCCACGTCGGTGCCGGCGACCTCGGCTGCGCGGACGGCGACGGCGTCGGGACCGGCCTCCGGCGGCACGGCCAGGCGCGCCGCGACTCGGCGCAGCCAGGCGGTCCGCAGCGTGGCGGCCGCCCGGCCACGGGCCCGCGCACGCCGGTACAGCCGGGCGCGGCCCTGCAGCGTCTCGACCGAGCGGACCGCGACCGGCAGCGGCTCGCGCACCAGGGGGCCGAGCCGCCGGGCCCGCCACAGCAGGGCGAGCACCACCGCGACGCCGAGCTGCAGCGTCACCCAGCCGACGGCGGGCGGCAGGGCCGTCGCGCAGCGAGCTGGGGCCCACGTCGGGGGCCTGCAGCGGGTCGGGCACCAGCCACGTCAGGCGCGCGCCGGTACCGAGCAGGCGCAGCGCGAGGGCGGCGTTGGCGTCCTGGTCGAGGTAGGCGTTGCGCAGCACGTCGGCCTGCCCGAGCACGGCGAGGTTGCCCGCCAGCTCGACCAGCGAACCCGTCCTCGGGCTGTGCGCGGCGTCGGGGTAGCAGACGGTGGCCATCGGCTCCCGCTCGGCCGAGTAGACGGTGCCGCCCGCGCGGGCGGGCCCGGCCGCGGTCGGCGAGGAGCAGGCCGGGATCGACGGTCCGCGCCGGCTCGACGCCCGCGGGCCGGACGCCGGACGCCGAAGGCGTCGAGCACCGTCGCGTCGGGTTCGACCAGCACGACCCGCGTGCGCGCCCGCGCGCAGGGCGCGCAGGTCGGCCGGCGCCACCAGCTCGGGGTGCACGACGACCACGGCCGCCCCGCCGCGGGTGACCACGGCAGGGTCGCGTGACGCGCGTGACCGCGACGCCCTGCCGCTCGAGGATCCGTGCGACCGCCCGGCTGCCGTTCCGGGGCACCCGAGGCCGGGTCGAGGTCGCCGTTCGTCGTGCCCGACGCGGCGAGCGCGGCCACGGCGGCGGCGAGGAGCACCGCCAGCGACCACCGCCACCGGGAACACGGCGCGGCGCCGGACGCCCGTCCGTGCCCCGGGGGGCGCGCTCACGACCGGTGCGGCAGTCACGGGACGGGCGCCGGTGCGGGGGCGGTGGGGCGGGCGGCCTGCACGGCCGCGTCGAGGCTCGCCAGGGCGTCGTGCGCGGCCGGCGTCGCGTCGTGGCCGCCGTAGCGGACGTCGCCGAACAGCCGCGCGGCGGCGGCGAGCTCGCCGGCCAGCGCGGGCAGGCGGCGCCCCCGCGGCGGCGGCGGCCTCGCCGGCCGTGCGGCCGGGCTGCTCGGGGACGACCTCGCGCTCCTCGAGCTCGCGCACGATGGCGCGGAACCGCTCGAGCGACGGCCGTGCGGAGGTCGCCGGCGGCGGCGGCGCGGTCCGCCGCGGCCCGGTGGCCGGCAGCCGCGAGCGGGGCGTCGTCGAAGACGTCGCCGGGGCCGGCCGCCGCGCCGGTGCCGCAACGGCAGGCCCGCCCGGCGCACCGCCCAGACGACGAGGACGGCCAACGCGAGCAGGACCAGGGCGCCGGTGAGCGCGGTGCCCGTGCCGTGACCGAGGCCCAGCTCGCCCAGCCGGTCGGCCAGCCAGGACAGCAGCCGCCGCAGCACACCCGGGTGGTCGTAGCCGGGGCCGGCCAGCTCCTCGCGCGCCCAGGCCCGGCCCTGCGCCGGGTCCGGCTGGACGGGAGGTGCCAGGAGGAGGATCACCGCGGGGCGCCGGGCTCGGCGGCGCTCTGCGCGAGCCGCACGTCGAGGCCCTCGCGGCGCATCCGCAGGTCGATGTAGAGGAGTGCGGTGACGGCCGCGTTGAACGGGTAGAAGACGGCGCCGCCCGGCGATCGTGCCGATCCCGCTGATCAGCAGCTGCGCGAACGTCACCGGCAGGCTGCCGTACGGCGACGACTGGCCCTGCGCCGGCAGCCCGGCCAGCACGCCGGTGGGCACCGCGATGATCACCTGGCCGATGTAGGTGATGATGGCCGCCAGCAGCAGGATGCCCAGCACCCGCCAGGCGCTGCCGTTGACCAGCCGCCAGGAGCGCCGCATCGCGGTCGTGACGCCGGCCCGCTCGAGCACGAGCACCGGCGCCGCGAGCGACCAGCGCAGGCCCGCGAGCACCGCGAGCAGCAGGCCGCCGGCGCCCCCGGCGAGGAGGAGGACGGCGGCGAGGTCGCCGGCACCGGCCGCGGCCGCCACGACGCCCGGCACGAGCATCGCGAGGACCAGGGCCACCAGGCTCAGGCCGATGAGCAGCGACAGGCCGAGGGCAGCGAGCAGCCGGCCGCGGGCGCGCCGCCACATCTCGCCGGCGCTCACCCGGCGCCCCAGCACCGCCTCGGCGACGGGGACGACGAGCATCGCGGCGAGCGCGACGGTGGCCACGTAGGTGAGCAGGAGCGGCACGGTGCGCGCCTCGAGCAGGCCGATCCCGGCATCGAACACGTCCTGCAGGGTGACGACCCCGGTGTTCGAGAACGCCGGGTTGCCGGCGAGCCCGTGCAGGACGAGCGCCTGCGGGACGAGCGACAGCGCGGTGACCGCCGCCAGGACGACCGCCGACGTGCCGACCATCGTCCTGGCGTTGGAGCGGACCGCCTGGAAGGCGCCGTCCAGGATCTCCCCGACGCTGAGCGGGCGCAGCGGCACCACGCCGGCGGCCGGCCGGGGCGCGGGCACCCAGGCGGGCGGGGGCGCTCCCCAGGACGGTGGCGGCACCGATCCCCAGCCGCTCGTGGGCGGCGGCGGCTCCTCGCCGGGGGAGCTCCAGGGGGGCACCCCGGGCCCGCCCGCCGGCGGTTCCGTCATCGCCCCAGCCTCCTCGCACCCCGACGGCCGCTCGATGCTCGCGGCCCGCCCGCAGTGTTTCACGCTCGCCCCGGCACCTGCCGATCCCCGCACGATGTCACCATGTGGTCATGAAGGGACGTGTGCTGGTGGTCGACGACGACACCGCGCTGGCCGAGATGTTGGGGATCGTCCTGCGCGGCGAGGGGTTCGACACCTCGTTCTGCGCCGACGGTTCGCTCGCCCTCGAGGCCTTCCGGTCGAGCCGGCCCGACCTGGTTCTGCTCGACGTCATGCTGCCGGGCCGCGACGGGATCGAGGTCTGCCGGCAGATCCGCGCCGAGTCGGGGGTCCCCATCGTCATGCTGACGGCCAAGACCGACACCGTCGACGTGGTCCTCGGGCTCGAGTCCGGCGCCGACGACTACGTGGTGAAGCCGTTCAAGCCCAAGGAACTGGTCGCCCGGGTGCGGGCCCGGCTCCGGCGCACCGACGAGCCGGCCCCCGAGGTGCTCGAGATCGGCGACCTGTCGATCGACGTGGCGGGGCACTCGGTGCGCCGCGACGGCCAGGTGATCGGGCTCACCCCGCTCGAGTTCGACCTGCTCGTGGCGCTCGCCCGCAAGCCCTGGCAGGTGTTCACCCGCGAGGTCCTGCTCGAACAGGTCTGGGGATACCGGCACGCGGCGGACACCCGGCTCGTCAATGTTCATGTGCAACGTCTGCGATCCAAGGTCGAGCGCGACCCCGAGCGCCCCGAGATCGTCGTGACCGTCCGGGGCGTCGGCTACAAGGCGGGCCCCGCCTAGTGACGGCTGACCGTGCGGTGGGCACTTCGGCGACGCGGGTGGGGCCTGGGGAGCGGTCCGGCCCCGTCGTGCGCCGGTCGTTGCCGCGCGCGCTGCTCGCGCCGGTCCGCTTCGTGGTCAGGAGCGTCCTCGGCCGCTGGCGGCGGTCGGTGCAGCTCCGGGTGGTCTCGGCCACCGTCGTGCTGGGCCTCATCGTGGTCCTCGTGGTGGGGCAGTCGCTGCTGTCCCGGATCAGCGACGACATCGTGTCCTCGCGGCAGCGGGCCGTCGTGGGCCAGTCGAAGCTCGACTTCGCGAACACGCAGACCACCTACCAGAGCCTGGTCACCTCCAACCGCAGCGACCTCGACACCAAGATCCAGGACACGGTCGACGCCCTCGCCGGGCCCGCGGACCCGCCGACCCGGTACGTCATCCTGGAGCGCGCGCTGAACTCCCCCGCCTCGGCGGCGATCGTCGACCGCAGCTCGCCGGCGCTCGCGCCGGGCTCCATCCCGAACGACCTGCGCCAGGCGGTCGTCCGGAACCCGCAGGAGCAGCAGTCCAAGGTGTTCTCCGCCACCCTGGACGGCCGGACCGTACGGGTGATCGCCGTCGGCGGCCTGCTCGATCTCGGGCTGTCGAACGGCACGTACGAGCTGTACTTCGTCTACAGCCTCGACCGCGAGGTGCAGATCGTCGACGTGGTGCGGCGCACGTTCATCTTCGGCGGCGCCGCGCTCGTGCTGCTGATCGGCGCCGTCGCCTGGGTGGTCACCCGCCAGGTCGTGGCCCCCGTGCAGCAGGCTGCCCGCACGGCCGAGCAGCTCGCCTCCGGCCGGCTCGACCGCCGCATGCGGGTGCGCGGCGAGGACGAGCTGGCCCGGCTGGGCCGTGCCTTCAACGAGATGGCGGCCAGCCTGGAGCGGCAGATCCACCAACTCGAGGAGCTCTCCCGGGTGCAGCGACGGTTCGTCTCCGACGTGTCGCACGAGCTGCGCACCCCGCTCACGACGCTGCGCATGGCCGGGGAGGTCATGTACGAGGCGCGCAACAGCTTCGAGCCGGCCCTGGGCCGCAGCGCCGAACTCCTGCAGGCCCAGCTCGACCGGTTCGAGGCGCTGCTCGCGGACCTGCTCGAGGTGAGCAGGTTCGACGCCGGCGCCGCTGTGCTCGACACCGAGGCCGTCGACCTGCACGAGATCGTCGACCGGGTCGTCGAGGACCTCACGCCGCTCGCCCTCCGGCACGGCACACCGGTCCGCTTCGGGGCCGGCCGGGGCCCCACGATCGCCGAGGTCGACCCCCGGCGGGTCGAGCGGATCGTGCGCAACCTCCTCGCCAACGCGCTCGAGCACTCCGAGGGCCGGCCGGTCGAGATCCGGCTGGCGGGCGACGACGAGGCCGTCGCGATCGCCGTCCGCGACCACGGGGTGGGGCTGCGCGAGGCCGACCTCGGCATGGTCTTCAACCGGTTCTGGCGCGCCGACCCCGCCCGCGCCCGGACCACGGGCGGCACCGGCCTCGGCCTGGCCATCTCCCTCGAGGACGCGCACCTGCACGGCGGCTGGCTGCAGGTCTGGGGCGAGCCGCAGGAGGGCGCCAACTTCCGGCTGACCCTGCCCAGGCGGGCGGGGGCGGCCCTCGCCGGATCCCCGTTGCCGCTGGTGCCCGAGGACGCCGCCCGCGGCGAGGGGGCCGTCGCCGTCGCGGCCACCAGCGACGGGACGGCCGTGGTGGCCGCCGTCGCCGACGTGCTGGGCCCCGACCCCGCCGGCGACGATGCGGCCGTCGAGGCGGCGGCGCTGGAGGCGCAGACGTGAGGCGCCCGTCCCCGCTCGCGGCCCTGGGCGTGCTGGCGGTGGTGACGATGGCCGCCACCCAGCTGACCGCCTGCGCGGGCGTCCCCGAGGCGGGACCGGTGACCCCGGCGGGCCCGCTGGCGGCCCGCCAGCCGCTCAGCGTCAGCGTGCCCGGCCCGGTCCCGGGCGAGGGGCCGGAGGCGATCGTGCGCGGGTTCCTCCAGGCCGGGGGCGACTTCAGCAAGGACCACCAGGTGGCGCGCCAATACCTGCTGCCCGACGCGGACTGGCGCCCGGAGGCTCCGGTCGTGGTCGTCGAGGACGACTCGGTCGACGTCAAGCCGCTGACCCGCGACGGCACCGTGATCACGTCGCCGCCGCCGCGGCCCACCGCGGCATCCTCGGCGTCCGCCGGGTATCCCGAGCGGCGCGCGGGCACGGCGCCCGAGGACGGCACCACGGTGCGCGTGCGCGTCCGGGCCAAGGTCGTGGCCAGCGTCAAGGACGGCGGCGTCTACACCCCGGCCACCGGTGTCGCGGCGGGCGAGTCGACCGAGTCGACCATCTTCACGCTGGTGGCGCAGCACGGGCAGTGGCGGATCCGGACACCCCCGGCCGGCCTGACGCTCACCTCGGCGCTGTTCAGCAACTACTTCAGGGCCACCCCGCTCTACTTCCCGGACCTCACCGGGGAGTGGCTCGTGCCCGACGTGCGGTGGTTCCCGCTCCTCGCGGACCCGACCGCGACGACCGCGCTCGCCATCGGGGCGCTGCTGCGGGGGCCCGTGTCCTGGCTGGGCGGGGCGGTCACGACCGGGGCCCCGCCGGGCACGACCATGACCGCGCTGGCGCCCGTGCGGATCGAGGGCCACAGCGTGCGGGTCGACCTCTCACACCCGGCGCGCCTCGCCACCCCCGACCAGCGCGTGCTCCTGCGCGCCCAGCTGCTCGCGACGGTGCAGGCGCTCGCGGAGCAGGAGCCCCGCCTGCAGGCGGTGGACGACGTCGTCATCACCCAGGACCAGGCCCGCTACGACGTGCCGGCGAAGCTGGGTCCCATCGTGCCCGGCGACGCGAGCTCCACCAGCACCACCTCCGACCAGCTCCAGCGGGACGGCGACTCGCGGCAGGCGCCGCTCTGCGTCGCGGCCGACCACGTGGGGCAGCTCCTCGCGAGCAGCGTCTGCACGCCGCACCCGAAGCTCGACGCGCTCGCGATGCCCGGGATCCGGCTGCCCGCGAGCGACGTCTCCGGCACGGTCTTCGCCGTCCTGACCGCCGGCGGGACGCAGGTGGCGGCAGCGGGCCTCGGCAAGCCGGCGGACGTCGTCGTCCGCGGTCGTGCCCTGACCGCGCCCAGCGTCGACGCCGCGGGCTGGGTGTGGTCGGTGCCCCGTTCGCCGGGGGCGTCCTTCCAGGTGGGCGGCCTGAACCGTGCCCCCTCGACCGTGAGCGCCTCGTGGCTGGCGGGGGCGCAGGTGCTGTCCCTGCGGGTCAGTGCCGAGGGGGCGCGCGCGCTGATCGTCATGCGTCAGACAGGTCGCACCCGGGTGCTGCTGGCGGGGATCAACCGCGACCGCGACGGCCGGCCGCGCGCGCTCGAACCCGACCCGCTCGACCTGCTGCCCGACGCGAGCTCGGTCGTCGACGCCGACTGGCAGGACGTGCAGGACGTGATCGTCCTGGCCGCGCGGCACGACGTCGCCGGCGACCCGACGTTCGCCTGGCAGGTCGCCATCGGCGGCACGGTCGACCGCGAGGTGCTGCAGCCCGTCCCCCCGGGCACGATCGGGGTCGCGGCCGGCGCCAACGACCTCTTCGTGCGGGTGTCTGGGGGCAAGGCCTTCCAGCGCGACCTGGGCTCGTGGAAGCACGTGGACGTGCAGGACCCCGCGCTTCCCGGCTGACGCGTCGTCCACACGGTCCGCGGCCGTCCCGCCGTCCACAGCGCAGTCGGATGCCGCTGGCCCGGTCCCGGCGACCGGTCGAGGCTCGGGGCATGCCGATCGTCCCCGGCCTCGTTCCCGGCCTCCTCCCGGCGGCGCGGGCGGGGGCCGCCGCCCTGCTCGACCTCGTCGTGCCCGTCGACTGCCCCGGGTGCTCCGCCGCCGGGGTCACCCTCTGCGCAGGCTGCCGCGCCCGGCTCGCCGTGCCGGCCGTGCCGGTCCCGGCGGCCGTCCCCGCTCCCGTCTGGGCCTGCGCCCGGTACGAGGGGCCGGTGGCCCGGTGCGTCGTCGCGTGGAAGGACCGGGGCCGCCTCGACCTCACCCGCCACCTGGGCCGGGTGCTCGCCGTCGCCGTGGCCGCGCTGCTCGGGCCCCCGCGCGGGTCCCCGGCCTCCAGCCGTGCGGCCGGCGCCCGCCACCCGGTGCTGCTCGTCCCCGTGCCGTCGTCGGCCGCCGCGCTGCGGGCCCGCGGCGACGACGTGGCCGCCGCGCTCGCCCGTGCCGCACGCCGGGAGCTGGCCCGTCTCGGCGTCCGGGTCGAGGTCGGCCGTCTGCTGCGCCAGCGGCGGGCCGTGGCCGACCAGGCGGGCCTCGGTGCCGCGGCCCGGCGGCGCAACGTCGCCGGCAACTTCGTGCTCCGGCCCGGCGCCGCCCCGGCAGGCAGGCTCGTCGTCGTGGTCGACGACGTCGTCACGACCGGGGCCAGTGCCGCCGAGGCGTGCGCGGTGCTGCGTGCGGCCGGCGCGCGGGTCGCCGGCGTGGCGGCCGTCGCGTGGACGCCCCGACGTCGGGCGAACGCCGGCAGACGCGCGGGCCGGTCCTGCACTAGCGTGGAGCGGACCACCCGGCCAGCGAGGAATGGGGAGGTCCAGCAGTGGAGATCGTCGTCAGCGGGCGTCACACCGAGGTTCCCGAGCGGTTCCGCCGCCTCGCGGAGGAGAAGCTGCTCAAGGTCGGACAGCTCGCACCCAAGGCCCACCGGACCGACGTCGAGCTCTCCCACGAGCGCAACCCCCGCCAGTCCCAGAACTGCGAGAAGGTCGAGATCACGGTCCGCGGCAAGGGCCCCGTGATCCGCGCGGAGGCCAGCGCGGAGGACCCCGCGGCCGCCCTCGACCTCGCCTTCGGCAAGCTCCTCGAGCGGCTGCGGCGCACCGGCGACCGGCGCAAGGTGCACCACGGCAGGCAGACCCCCGCGTCCCTGCGGGTCGCCCCCGGTGACGCCGGAGCGCCCGCGCCGAACGGCACAGCGGTGGGGGCCGCTCTCGACGGCGCTCTCGACAGCGGCTTCGACGGCGGCCACGACGCGGGCCCGGATGGCGCCCTGGACGGCACCAGCCCCGTCGTCATCCGCACGAAGGACCACGACGCCGAGCCGATGTCGCTGGAGCAGGCCCTGTACGAGATGGAGCTCGTGGGGCACGACTTCTTCCTGTTCGTCGACGCCGAGACCATGCGCCCGAGCGTCGTGTACCGGCGCCGTGGCTGGAGCTACGGCGTCATCAGGCTCAAGGTCAGCTGAGCGACCTCGCGCCCGTGCCAGAGCGGCTGACGCGCGCCCAGGCGCGCCGCGTCGCCCTGGCGGCGCAGGGCTTCGCGGCGGCCCGGCCGGCGGGCCCGGTGACCGCCCGGCACCTGCAGGGCCTGATCGACCGGGTGGCCGTCCTGCAGATCGACAGCGTCAACGTGTTCTGCCGCAGTCACTACATGCCGGTCCTCAGCCGGCTCGGCCCCTACGACCGTTCGCTGCTCGACCGCGCGGCCGCTCGGCCGCCGCGCCGCCTCGTCGAGTACTGGGCGCACGAGGCGTCGTTCGTCGCGCCCGCGACCCACCGGCTGTTGCGCTTCCGGATGGCGCGGGCGCACGACGAGGCCTGGGGTGGCATGGTGCGGGCCGCGGCCGACAAGGCCCTGCTCGACGACGTCCGGTCGGTGGTGGCGGCGCAGGGCCCGCTGACGGCGGCGCGAGATCGAGCGCGCGCTCGAGGCGAGCGCCCCGCGGGAGCGCACCGGGTGGGGCTGGAACTGGTCGCGCACCAAGCGCGCCGTCGAGTTCCTCTTCTGGGCGGGCGAGATCTCCAGCGCGGGCCGCACCCAGCAGTTCGAGCGCCGCTACGACATCACCTCGCGCGTGCTCCCGCCGGCGGTCGCGGCCGCCCCCGACCCCGAGCCGGCCGCGGCGCCGTCCGCGAGCTGGTGCGGCTGGCCGCGGCCGCCTGCGGGGTGGCGACCGAGCCCGCGCTGCGCGACTACTTCCGGCTGCGCCCGCAGCAGTCCAAGCCCGCGGTCGCGGAGCTCGTCGAGGCGGGCGAGCTGCTCCCGGTCGCCGTCCAGGGGTGGAGCCGGCCCGCCTACCTGCACGCGGGTGCCCGGCTGCCCCGGTGGGTGCGCGCACGCGCCCTGCTCAGCCCGTTCGACTCGCTGGTCTGGGACCGCGACCGCACCGAGGAGCTCTTCGGCTTCCGGTACCGGCTCGAGATCTACACGCCCGCGCAAGCGCGTGTGCACGGCTACTACGTCCTGCCCTTCCTGCTCGGGGACGAGCTGGTGGCCCGCGTCGACCTCAAGTCCGACCGGTCGCCCGGCGGGGGCCGGCTGCTCGTGCGGGCCGCCTGGGCGCAGCCGTCCACCGCGCCGGGCACGCCGCGGCACGTCGAGGTGGCCGCCGAGCTCGCCGCGGAGCTGGCCGTGACCGCGCGGTGGCTCGGCCTGGACGGCGTGGTCGTCGAACCGCGCGGCGACCTCGCGCCGGCGCTGTCGGCCGCCCCGCCCGCGTGATCACCAGGAGGGCGGCGGGGCGGGCAGCTCGTGCGGGAGCAGGTCGTAGCGCACGAGGTCGTCGACGGTCCCGTCACCGAGGGCCTCCGCGGACCGGTCGACACCGGTGCGGCGGAAGCCGGCCCGCTCGGCCACCCGCCGCGAGGCCGTGTTGCCCGCCGCGGCCCGCAGCACGAGGCGGGAGCGGCCGAGGCCGCCCGACGTCCTCCGGCAGCAGGGCGTGCCGGGCGGCCAGCAGCAGCGCGGCGGTCATCGCGCCGCGCCCCGCTCAGCGGGGTGCGTCCAGTAGCCGACCTCCGACGTGACGGGCCCGGACGCGGCCCCGAACACGGCGATCTCGCCGATCAGCCGGTCGTCGTCGGCCGCCGCCACGGCCCACTGCAGGGCGCGCCCCTCGGCGGCCTGCTCCCGCTGGTGCTCCAGGTGCGCGCGGGCGTCGTCCGGGGTGTAGGGGTGCGGCAGCCGGGGCAGCCAGTGCCGGGTCACGGGGTCGCGGCACGCCTCGACCATGCGCGGCACGTCGTCGGGGCGGTACGGACGCAGCCGGACGGGGCCCGCCTGCAGCACCGGCGCGCGCAGCCACGGGACCACCGGGCGACATCGGCTCACCGCGCAGCAGCGAGCCCACCCAGGCGTCGTAGCGTTCCCCGCGCAGCGGCAGCCAACTCCGCAGGGTGCCCTCGACCCGGAACCCGACACGCCAGGCGGCGCGCCGACTGGGCCAGTTGCCCGCGATGGCCGCCCAGTGCACGACGTCGAGCCCGAGCGGCGCCGAACCCCCAGGGCAGCAGCAGCCGGAGCGACCGGTCGAGCAGGCCGCGGCCCCTCGCCCATGGTCCCAGGCCGTAGCCGAGCGCGGCCGCGCCCTGCCCGTCGGGCCGCAGGTCGACGCTCCCGCAGAACCGGCCGTCGGTCTCCACCGCGAAGCCCAGGTAGCGGCCCAGGTCCCACTCGGTGCGGCGGCTGCGGATCCACTCCTGCGCGTGGTGGCGCTCGTACGGCACGGGGACGGTGGTCCAGCGGATGCTCTCGGGATCGTTGCACTGGGCCACGACGGCGTCCGTGTCGTCCTCGCGGTGCCCGCGCAGCGTCACGACGCCGTCGGTGAGCGTCGGCGCGTACGGCGGCACGGGCATGGGGTCAGCCTCCTGGTGAGAGACGCGGGCGGCACGTCGGCGGCGGTCCGCGGCAGGTCGGCGAGGCATCTGCGGCAGGTCGGCCGCCGTCCGGGGGCCGCCGGAGTGTCTACCATGGCGGGACGGGCACCTTCGGTCGCCCCGATTCGTCGTGCCCGACGTGCGGCGCATGAGCGCCGCGGTCAGATGGTGAGTGCTGGGAGACGTCGCGTGGTGAAGATCGTCGAGAAGCTCCTGCGTGCAGGCGAGGGCCGGACGCTGAAGCGGCTCCAGGGGATGGCGGCGCAGGTCAACGCCCTCGAGGAGGACTTCGTCCGGCTCACGGACGCCGAGCTCCGCGAGGAGACCGAGAAGTTCCGGGCCCGCCTCGCCGAGGGCGAGACGCTCGACGCGCTGCTGCCGGAGGCCTTCGCGACGGTCCGGGAGGCGGCCCGGCGCACGCTGGGCCAGCGGCACTTCGACGTGCAGATGGTCGGCGGCGCGGCCCTGCACCTCGGCAACATCGCCGAGATGAAGACGGGCGAGGGCAAGACGCTGGTGGCCACCGCGCCCGCCTACCTCAACGCGCTCGCCGGCAAGGGCGTGCACGTCGTCACGGTCAACGACTACCTCGCCCAGTACCAGTCCGAGCTGATGGGCCGCGTCTACCGCTTCCTCGGGCTGTCGGTGGGCTGCATCCTCGCCCAGATGACGCCCGACGAGCGGCGGGCGCAGTACGCGGCGGACATCACGTACGGCACGAACAACGAGTTCGGCTTCGACTACCTGCGCGACAACATGGCGTGGACGGTCGACGACATGGTGCAGCGCGGCCACTTCTACGCGATCGTCGACGAGGTCGACTCGATCCTCATCGACGAGGCCCGCACCCCGCTGATCATCTCGGGCCCCTCGGACCAGCCGACGAAGTGGTACACGGACTTCGCCAAGATCGCCGAGCGGCTCAAGCGCGACGTCGACTACGAGGTCGACGAGAAGAAGCGCACGGTCGGCGTCCTGGAGTCCGGCATCGAGCGGGTCGAGGACTACCTCGGCATCGAGAACCTCTACGAGAGCGTGAACACCCCGCTCGTCGGGTTCCTCAACAACGCGGTCAAGGCCAAGGAGCTCTTCAAGCGCGACAAGGACTACGTCGTCCTGGACGGCGAGGTCCTGATCGTCGACGAGCACACCGGCCGCCTGCTGCAGGGCCGGCGCTACAACGAGGGCATGCACCAGGCCATCGAGGCCAAGGAGGGCGTGCAGATCCAGAGCGAGAACCAGACGCTCGCGACGATCACCCTGCAGAACTACTTCCGCATGTACGACAAGCTCGCCGGCATGACCGGCACGGCCCAGACCGAGGCCGCCGAGTTCATGTCGATCTACAAGCTGGGGGTCGTGTCGATCCCGACCAACCGGCCGATGGTGCGCGCAGGACCAGCAGGACCTCATCTACAAGCACGAGGTCGCCAAGTTCGACGCCGTCGTCGACGACATCGCCGAGCGGCACGAGGCGGGCCAGCCGGTGCTCGTCGGCACCACGAGCGTCGAGAAGAGCGAGTACCTGGCCGAGAAGCTGCGCGAGCGGGGCATCCGGCACGAGGTGCTCAACGCCAAGCAGCACGCGCGCGAGGCC
The DNA here is from genome assembly GCA_963792195.1 of uncultured Actinomycetota bacterium. GTDB lineage: Bacteria > Actinomycetota > Actinomycetes > Actinomycetales > Kineosporiaceae > DATKNA01. The sequence goes on from CAWBVK010000002.1 coordinate 210,954, forward strand.
GCGATCGTCGCCCAGGCGGGCCGCAAGGGCGCCGTCACCGTCGCCACCAACATGGCCGGCCGCGGCACGGACATCATGCTCGGCGGCAACGCCGAGTTCATGGCCGTCGCCGAGCTGGAGCGCCAGGGGCCTCGACCCCACCGAGACGCCGGAGGAGTACGAGAGCGCCTGGCCCGACGTGCTCACCAAGATGCAGGAGGCCGTCGCCGCCGAGCACGACGAGGTCATCGAGCTGGGCGGCCTCTACGTGCTCGGCACCGAGCGGCACGAGTCGCGGCGCATCGACAACCAGCTGCGCGGCCGTTCCGGCCGCCAGGGCGACCCCGGCGAGAGCCGGTTCTACCTGTCGCTGACCGACGACCTCATGCGGCTGTTCAACTCGGGCCTGGTCGAGACCTTCCTCAACGCCGCGAAGATCCCCGACGACGTGCCGATCGAGGCCAAGATGGTCACCCGGGCGATCGCCAGCGCGCAGAGCCAGATCGAGGCCCGCAACTTCGAGATCCGCAAGAACGTCCTCAAGTACGACGACGTGCTCAACCGCCAGCGCGAGGTCATCTACGGCGAGCGCCGCGAGGTGCTCGAGGGCGCGGACCTGCGCGAGCAGATCCGGCACTTCCTCGACGACGTCGTCCGTGCCTACGTCGTGCAGGCCACGGCCGAGGGCTACGCCGAGGACTGGGACCTGCGAGCAGCTGTGGACGGCCCTCAAGACGCTGTACCCCGTCGGCATCACCGTGGAGGAGCTGCTCGAGGAGGCCGGCGGCGGAGTCCGGCGTCTCCCAGGAGATGCTCGTCGCGCGAGCTCACCAGCGACGCGCAGCTCGCCTACGAGGGGCGCGAGCAGGCGCTCGGGCGAGGCCACGATGCGCGAGCTCGAGCGGCGCGTCATCCTGTCGGTCCTCGACCGCAAGTGGCGCGAGCACCTCTACGAGATGGACTACCTGCAGGAGGGCATCGGCCTGCGGGCCATGGCCCAGCGCGACCCGCTCGTGGAGTACCAGCGTGAGGGCTACCTGCTCTTCCAGGCGATGACCGAGGCCATCAAGGAGGAGTCGATCGGCTACCTGTTCAACCTCGAGGTCGAGGTGGAGCAGCCGGCCGAGGAGGAGGCCCAGGCCGAGGGGGCGTCCGTCCTCGTGGCCAAGGGGCTGGTGCAGCCGCAGCGGCCGGCCCGGCTGCAGTACTCCGCGCCGACGGTCGACGAAGCCGGGGGCGTGGAGACGCACTCCGAGGGGGAGGCCGCCGCCGCCGGCCGGTCCGGCAGCAACGGGTCGGCGAGCAACGGGTCGGGCGCGAGCGGGTCGGGCAACCGGGCGGCGCGGCGCGCCCGCCGCGGCAAGCGCGGCTGAGGGGGCGCCGGGGCGCGACGCGCGTCAGCCCAGCTCGAGGGCCGTCACGCGCCACCGCCCGCCCGCGCCCTCCATCCGGAAGGCGACGGCCCGGTGGCGGGTGCCGTCGGCGACGACCGCGGCCACCTCGGCCACTCCGCTGACAGGGTGCGCACGTGCACCGACCGGACGACGCCGCGTGTCGGCGCGGGACCGCGCCGGCGCGCCAGCGCGTGCCGTCGCCGGAGCGCGGCCTGCACCTCGTCGGAGGTCCAGCGGACCAGCTGGCCGGGCGGGCGCAGCCCGGCCGTGACCTCGAGCGCGACCTGCGTGAAGTGGCGGGCCCAGGCCTGCGTAGCCGCCCTGTCCGTGCCGCCGGTGGCCGGACCAGCCGTGCCCGCCGTGGCGGCCGGCGCCGAGAGCCCGTCGGGTGCGGCAGCGGCAGGACCCCCTGACCGGGCCCGGGCACGCCCCAGCGGCCGGACCGGCTCTGCTCCCCGGTCGCTGCCGGGACCCTCCGCGACGCCTCGCGGCTCCACGACGGGAACGGGCCGCACCCGCGGGAGCGGCGCCGACGCCGAGAATACTCAACCTGATCCCCCCAGATCGCCTTTGGTGTCGTTCGTTGCGCTTCAGCGCAGTGAACTACGGCGACCGCCGGTGTCCAGGGCGGGGAGGGGGCCTGTGGACAGCCGGTCAGTCCTCCTCGGCGACGAGCCGCCTTGCGGCGGCTCGTCTTCTCCCGGGATTCGGCGTACTTGCGCTGGATGTAGTTCTCGAGCTCGGACGCCTCGATCCGCCACTGGCCGCGGCCGCCGACCTGGATCGCGGGCAGTTCGCCCGACGTGACCAGCGCGCGGGCCTGGATCATGGAGACGTTCAGCTGCTCGGCGACGTCGGTCAGGAGGAGGAAGCGAGGTGGCATGGAGTGAGTTTGGCACGCGTGGCGGTATCTCGGCACCGTTGGCGCCCGGTGTCGCTCGCTTGCTGGCCCCGGCCTACCCTGGGCCCGTGATGTCCCGGACTCCGCGCCGCCGAGCGCCCCCGGTTGCGCGGACTCGTCGTCGACTGGGGCGGGGTGCTGACCGCCTCGCTCGACGAGGCCATGGCGCAGTGGGCCCGCGCCGACCGGGTCGACATGGAGCACTTCAGGGCCGTCATGCGCGGCTGGGTCGGCGTCCGGCGGGACGAGACGGCCGCCCCTGCCGCCGGCCGCAATGAGCCGGCGAGGGTGCCGTGGCCGCCCTGGAGCAGGCCGCGGACGCCGGTCCGGCCGGGGTGTCTCCGGTGCACCAGCTGGAGCGCGGGGAGATCGCCGCGGGGGACTTCGAGCGGGAGCTGGCGGGCGAGCTGGCCCGGCTGGGGTCGCCGGTGCGCGCCGAGGGGCTGCTCGGGCGGATGCTGGGTGGCCTCTCCGCCCTGGACGACGACATGCTCGGGCTCGTCCGCCGGGTCCGGGCGGGCGGCCTGCGGACGGCCCTGCTGTCGAACTCGTGGGGCGACCACTACCCCGAGGAGCTCTGGGACGGCCTCTTCGACGCCGTCGTGATCTCGGGCCGGGTCGGCATGCGCAAGCCCGACGAGCGGATCTTCCGGTACACGGCGGGGCTGCTGGGGCTCGACCCCGCGGAGTGCGTGATGGTCGACGACCTGCCGCACAACGTCGCCGGGGCCGTCGCGAGCGGCATGGTCGGGGTCCGCCACACGAGCTACGCGACGACGCGCGACGAGCTCGAGGCCCTGCTCGACGTGCGGCCGGCCTGACCCCGCTCCGACGACCGACGTCGGCGCTCAGCTCCAGAACAGCAGGAACAGCCCGAGGCAGGTCAGCGCGACCATGAGCACCAGCAGCGGCATCTGGCCGACGACGGCCGCGCGGCGCGGGAACAACCGCACCGCCCGGTCGTGCGCGACGATCACGCCGAGCACGTGGCCGACGACGATGGCGAGCACCTGGACGTCGGCCACGTCGTCGCCGTCGGCGAGCGCGTACGAGGGCTGTAGGTGGCTCGTCCCCAGCCAGTTCGCGCCCGTGCCGACGGGGTCCGAGAGCCGGATCACCGCGACCTGCGCCTCGACGACGAAGAACGAGTAGTAGTGCGCGACGACGTAGCCGAGCGCCACCGGCACCAGGGACGGCGCGAACGCGCGCGGCGGCCGCCCCCACCCCCATGCCGCCCACCCGGCCGGCGGCTCCCGCGCACGCCACGAACACCCCGGCGACGACCAGCACGGTGGCGAGCAGGCCCAGGGTCCCGACGGCCTGGCGCGGAGACGGCCTGCGACTGGGCGAACCCGACCCACGCGGTCGAGCCCGAGAGCCCGTCGTACGCGGTCGACCCGAGCATCACCGCCACGGTCGCGACCAGCCCCGGCGCGGCCGCGATGCCGGTCAGCCCGGTCAGCGGGGGCCGCAGCACCAGGACGCCGTCCGCGCGCCGCCCCAGCGGCGCCATCCGGCCGTACAGGCCCGACCACGCCTCGAACGCGTCGCCGCGGTCGAACCAGTGACTGCCGTAGACGAACGCCGGCCAGCAGCTGGACGGCGACGTAGAGCGCGATCGCGATGCGCAGGGTCGACAGCGCGGCGGGATCGGTCGAGACCAGCTCGAGCCACGCGAACCCGAACAGGCCCACCGCCGCGGGCCACCAGCCGAGACCGGCCGGCAGCGGGCGGACGCCGTCCCGCGGGTCGAGGCCCAACGCGCGGTTGAGGAGCGCGTGCACCGTCCGGACCGGGTTCACCTGCCGCCAGACGGGTCCGAAGAGCACCGAGGCCGGTACGAGCCCGACCCAGACGAGCACGTAGACGACGTACGGCACGGGGTTGAGCGCGCCGTCGGGACCGAACAGCAGGGCCAGCAGGGTCAGCGCGGCGAGGGCGAGGCCGAGGCCGGCCAGCACCCGGCGGAACGCCGGCGCGTCGAGCACCCCCGCGAGCGCCGCGGGCAGCGGGTGCCCCGCCGCGGCGGCGTCCAGGCGGGGTTCGCGCCAGAGCACGCCGAGCAGGACGAACGAGAGCACCACGGCGGTGGCCGCGCCCGCGACGGCCCAGCCCAGGGGGAGCGGCAGGTCCTCCCGGGAGCCGATGCCGTGTGCGACGAGCGCCGACGGCAGCACCGCCGGCGCCGTCACCGGACGGCGATCTTCGTGAGCAGCAGGTCGGGGTCGTGCAGCTCCACCTCGTAGACGCCGGTCTGCTGCGGCGTGAACGTGACGGTCAGCGGTTTGCCGGCCGTGATCGGCTTCTCGATGTCCACGACGTGCACGTGCAGCTCGGTGGTGCGGTCGGACGTGACCACGAGGGTGACCTCCTCCCCGGCCTTCACGTCGATCGTGCCCGGCGGCGGGGTCACGGTCTTGCCCTTCACGGAGATGGCGATCCCGGTGCCCGAGCTGGTCCCGCCGTCCTGCGTCGCGGACGCGTCGCCACCCCCGGTCGCCGCACCGGACGAGGCGGCGGACGAGGCGGCGGACGAGGCGGCGGACGAGGCACCGGCCGCCGTGGTCGCGCCGGCCGCCGTGCTCGACGCCGTGGAGCTGCTCGCGGTCCCGCCGCACCCTGCCAGCGGGAGGGCCAGCGGGAGGGTCACGAGGCCGGCCAGCAGGGCTCGGCGCGCGGCAGGGAACACGGATGGTCCTCCGGTGCGAACGGGGGTGAAGGAGCGTGATCGGATTGCTGCGGGTGCCGCCGTCACCTTACGCGGGCCCCGTGGCAGGATCGATCCCGGCGCACGAACAGGAGGTGGGCGGTGTCCGACCGGCTCTCGCCGCTGGACGTGTCCTTCCTCTACCTGGAGGAGCGCACGACCCCGATGCACGTGGGGTCGGTCATGCTCTTCAGCCCCGGCCCCGGCGGGCTCGACCACGCCCGGCTGGTCCGCCACCTCGACGCCCGGATCGCCCTGGTGCCCCGCTACCGCCAGCGGATCCGCTTCGTCCCGGGCCGCATCGCCAACCCCGTCTGGGTCGACGACGAGCGGTTCGACATCACCTACCACGTCCGCCGCTCCGCGCTGCCCCGCCCGGGCACGCAGGCGCAGCTCGAGGAGCTGGTGGCGAGGATGCAGGCCCGGCGCCTGGACCGCTCCCGGCCGCTCTGGGAGGTCAACGTCGTCGAGGGGCTGCAGGACGGCCGGTTCGCCGTGGTGACCAAGGTGCACCAGACCCTGGTGGACGGCGTCCACGCGGTCGATCTCGGCCAGGTGGTGCTCGACGACGACGAGGAGGGCCACGAGCCGCCGATGCACACCTGGCGGCCGGGGCGGGAGCCGAGCTTCGTCGAGCTCGTCGCGGCCGCCGTGACCGACACCCTGCGCCGCCCGCAGCAGCTCGCCGACACCGCCCGGGCCGGCCTCGGCGACCTGCTCAGTGTCGGCAGCAAGGCCGTGGACGCGCTCGGGGGGCTCGCGTTCGCCGCCCAGCAGGCCGCCCGGTCCCAGGGCCGGATGCCGCTGAACGCCGAGATCGGCGGTCACCGCCGGTTCGCGATGCTCGCCACGGACCTCGACGACTACCGGCGGGTGCGCGCCTACCACCTCGCCGGCCTGCCTGCCGGCCGGCACGACGACCCCGGCACCACCGTCAACGACGTCGTCCTCGCCACCCTCACCGGTGCGCTGCGGCTCTGGCTGCAGGGTCGCGGCGTCGGCGTGGGGCCCGGCACCGTGGTGCGGGCGCTGGTGCCCATGAGCGTCAAGGCCGAGCACCCGTCGGACGCCGGCGCCATCGGCAGCCGGGTGGCCTCGCTGCTGGTCGACCTGCCGACCGGGGAACCGAGCGCGCTCATGCGGCTCCACCAGGTCGCCTACCAGACCCGCGCCCACCGCGAGGCCGGGCAGGCGCTGAGCGCGCCCGCGATCGCCGGGATCGCCGGCTTCGCCCCGCCCACGCTGCACTCGCTGGGGGCACGGGTCGCCTCGGGGCTGTCCCGACGGCTGTTCAACCTCGTGATCACGAACGTGCCCGGGCCGCAGCACCCGTTGTTCCTCGACGGGGCCCGGCTGCTCGCCTCGTACCCGGTCATCCCGCTGGCGCGCGGCCAGGCGCTGGCGGTGGGCCTGACGTCGTACGACGGGGGCGTTCACTACGGCCTGAACGGTGACCGTGACGCGATGCCCGACCTCGACGAGCTGCGCCGGTGCATCGTGGAGTCACTGGCCGAACTGGTGGAGGCAGCAGGGTGAACGACGGGTCGGGTGCGAGGCGATGGGGCCTGGTGCTGGGCGGCGGGGGCGTGCTGGGCGGCGCGTGGCTCGTCGGTGCCCTGACCGCCCTCCAGGAGGTGCACGGCCTCGACCCGCGCGATGCGGAGTTCGTCGTGGGCACCTCCGCGGGGTCGGTGACGGCCGCGTTGCTCGGGGCGGGGATCGAGGTGGCCGACCTGCGCTCCCACCAGCGCGGCGAGCGCCCGCGCGACGACGTCCTGGCGGCCCTCTCGTGGGACTACGACACGGCCACGGGCGGCCCGCACCCGCCGCGCCCCCGTTTCCACCCCGGGAGCGCCGCGCTCGTGACCCGCAACGCCGCCCGGCTGCACCGGCTGCCGCCCACGGCCGTGCTCGCCGCCCTGCTGCCCGAGGGCCGGGGCAGCATCGGCTCCGTGGGCGCCCTGGTGGCGGGGCTGGTGCCGCGCGGGTGGTCGCCGCACCCGGGTGTGCGGATCGTCGCGCTCGACTACGACACCGGTCACCGGACGGTCTTCGGCGAGGGCTCCGCGCCCGACGCCGACCTCGCCGAGGCCGTCATGGCCTCCTGCGCCATCCCGGGCTGGTACGCCCCGGTCACGATCGGCGCGCACCGCTACGTGGACGGCGGTGCGTGGTCGGCGACCAGCGCGGACCTGCTGGCCGGCCGGGGCCTCGACGAGGTGTTCGTGCTGGCGCCGATGGTCTCGTTCGCGGTCGACCGGCCGGCCTCGCTGCTGGCGCGGGCCGAGCGGCGGTGGCGGGGGCAGGTGACCCGCCGGTGTCTGCGGGAGGTCGCGAAGGTACACGCCGGCGGCACGGAGGTGACGGTGCTCGGCCCGGGCCCCGAGGACCTCGCGGCGATGGGGTCCAACCTGATGTCGGCCGACCGCCGCCGGCAGGTGCTCGAGACCTCGCTGCGCACCTCGCTCGCCGCCCTCGCCGACCCGGCACCGCTGACGCGGGTGGCCTCGCAGCTCGCCGCGCAGGATCCCGGCCCGACGACCGGCCCCACGCCCGGCACGACCCCCGACACCTTCTCCGAGGCCGGCTGATGCGCGTCTACCTGCCCACCACGCTCGACGGTCTCGCGACGGCGTCGGCGGCCGGGTCGTTCCCGGCCCCGCTCGCCGCGCACGCCGTCACCGGCGCCGTCCGGGAGTGGTACGTCAGCGGCGACCTCGAGGAGCTCGAGTACGCGGCCTTCACCGAGGCGGCCGAGGCGTCGCTGCGCGCCCTGGCCCTGTCGGGGGCGGCGCCGCGGCGGGTCGTCGTCGCGGCCGACGTCCCCGACGCGGCGGTGCGCCCCCTGCCGGACCACCGGTTCCGCTCGGCGGTCGAGGTCGTGGCCCCCGTGCCGCTGCGGGCCGTGGCGAGCGTGCACGTGGACGAGCCGGAGGCCGTGGACGTCGTCCGCGCCGCGCTGGCCGCGGTGCCCGCTGCGGACGCCGGCGACGACGACGCCCGCTTCGCCCTCGACGAGGCCGAGGCCGCCGAGCTGCTCTGGTACGACGTCACCGAGATCGCCGACCTGACCTGATCCTGATCTGATCCTGACCTGACGCCCCCACGTGCTCCCCTCTGGCTACGTTGCGCCCAGAAAGCCGCCTGGGCGGCCCAGACGGGCGGCTTCTCGGGAGCATCGCAGTCACGGGGGAGCACGCGTCCGCGCCTCGGGCCGGGTCAGCGCGGCTCGTAGCGGGCCAGCACAGCCGCGAGGGTCGCGACGAACGGGGCCCGCGCCTCGCGACGCACGTTGTGGCCGGCGTCGAGCGCCACCACCTCGCAGCCGGCCCGGCAGACCGAAGCGACCCGGCGGGCGGCGACCGGCGACACGATGCCGCCCCGGGCCGGCACCCCGCGCACGAGCGTCACCGGGCAGCGGACGTCGGCCAGCCGCGCCGCCAGCGGCTCACCCCAGTCGGCCGGCACCCGCAGCGCCGCCAGGTCGAGCTGCGCCTTCGACCGTGCCCACGGCCCGGCCTCGTCGGCGGTCCACGCCGCGTGCCGCTCCCGGGCGGCCCGCTCGAGCCCCGCGTCGTCCAGAGCCTGGAGGCGCACGGCGTCGCGCAGCCGGTCGAGCCGGCCGGCCCGGCGGCGGGTCGTGCCCACGGGGTCCTCGAGCACCACGTGCCGCACGTCGCGGGGGCGGACGGCCGCCACGCCCGTCGCCGGCACCGCGCCCATCGAGTGCCCCAGCACGATCACTGGCGCGTGCCGCCCGGCCACGCGCGGCAGCGCGTCGACGACGGCCGCGCCGCAGCCGACCTGGTCGTCGACGACGAACCGCCGCCCGCCGCGCCACCGCGTGCCGCCGTGCCCGGGGGCGTCGGGCGCCAGTACGGTCCAGCGCCGCCCGAGCGCCTCGGCCAGCGGGCCGAAGACCTCGCCCGAGTCGGTCCAGCCGTGGAACGCCAGGAGCACCGGCCGGCCGGTCTCGTCGCGCCGGCGGCGCGCCCGTCGCACCCGGGGGCCGTCGTCGGCGTCGGGCTCGAGGGCGGGCCACACGTGCAGCCGCACGCCTGCTCCGGGTACCGGGAGGTCGACGGCGAGGCCGGCGCCGGGCACAGCGCCCGCGTCCTCGTCCATAGCCACAGGCCACATCCAACCCCCTCGCCGGGCGCGGGAGGGCCGCCGCTGTCGCCGTCCGGGGCTGGTGCGCGAGAATCGGGCGCATGGACGCCGTGACCCGTGTGCCAGTCCCCGTGAACGAGCCGGTCCTCGACTACGCGCCCGGCAGCCCCGAGCGCGGGGCGCTGGAGCGCCGGCTCCCCGAGCTCACGGCGGTCCCGCTCGACCTCACGCACACCATCGGCGGCCGCGAGGTCGAGGGCGACGGCAAGCCGCTGGACGTCGTCCAGCCGCACGCCCGCCGGAGCGTGCTGGGGACGCTGCGCAACGCCACGACGGACGACGCCCGCGCGGCCGTCGACGCCGCGCTGGCCGCGGCGCCGGGGTGGCGCGCGGTGCCGTTCGACGAGCGGGCGGCCGTGTTCCTGAAGGCGGCCGAACTGCTGAGCGGTCCGTGGCGGTACACGCTCAACGGCGCCACGATGCTGGGCCAGAGCAAGACGGCCTACCAGGCCGAGATCGACTCGGCGTGCGAGCTGATCGACTTCTGGCGGTTCAACGTGCACTTCGCCGCGCAGATCCTGGCGGAGCAGCCGATCGCGAACAGCAAGGGCATCTGGAACCGCACCGACCACCGCCCGCTCGAGGGCTTCGTCTACGCGATCACGCCGTTCAACTTCACCGCGATCGCGGGCAACCTGCCGACCGCGCCGGCGTTGATGGGCAACACCGTCGTCTGGAAGCCCTCGCCCACGCAGGCGTTCGCGGCGCACTTCACGATGCGCCTGCTCGAGGCGGCCGGCCTGCCCCCCGGCGTGATCAACCTGGTGCACGGCGACGGGCTCGCCGTCTCCGAGGTGGCCCTGGGCTCGCCGCACCTGGCCGGCATCCACTTCACCGGCTCGACGCCGACGTTCAAGCACCTCTGGCGCGCGGTCGCGGCCAACCTCGACACCTACCGCGGGTATCCCCGGATCGTCGGCGAGACCGGCGGCAAGGACTTCGTGCTGGCGCACCCGTCGGCCGACGTCGACGTGCTGCGCACGGCGCTGGTCCGCGGCGCCTTCGAGTACCAGGGGCAGAAGTGCTCGGCGGCCTCGCGCGCCTACGTGCCGCGCTCGGTGTGGACGCGCCTCGAGGGTGACCTCGTCGACCTCGTCGAGTCGCTGACCGTCGGCCCCGTCACCGACTTCTCGAACTTCATGGGCGCGGTGATCGACGAGCGGGCCTACGCGAAGCACGTGGCCGCCATCGAGCGGGCGCGCGGGTCGGCGGCGTCCACGATCGTCGCGGGCGGAGGGTACGACGACAGCGAGGGCTGGTTCGTGCGGCCGACCGTCATCCTGGGCGACGACCCGACCGACGAGATGTTCGGCACGGAGTACTTCGGGCCGATCCTCGCCGTGCACGTGTTCGACGACGCCCGGTACGACGAGGTGGTCACCCAGCTCGAGGGCGTGTCGCAGTACGCGCTGACCGGCTCGATCATCGCCCAGGACCGGCAGGCGATCGTCGACGCGAGCGAGAAGCTGCGGTTCGCGGCCGGCAACTTCTACGTCAACGACAAGCCGACCGGCGCGGTCGTCGGGCAGCAGCCGTTCGGCGGGGCCCGGGCCTCGGGCACGAACGACAAGGCCGGCGCCGCGCAGAACCTGCAGCGCTGGACGTCCACGCGGTCGATCAAGGAGACGTTCGTCCCGCCGACCTCGCACGCCTACCCGCACATGGGCTGACTGTGAGGCTTGCTGGGGTTGGCGCACTGGTGGTGGGCTGACTGTGCTGACGGGGGGTTCAGCGACCGGCGAGCCAGGCGGTGCCCTCGCGCTGCTCGACCTTGATCGCGGCACGTAGCGCGGGTTCGAGCGCCTTCTCGATGCGGCCGCCGACCAGCGGGCACCGAGGCCTTGACGTCGCCGTCGATCGTCTCGAGCGTGCCCCCGGGGCGGCCCCCGCCACCTGCAGGGCGTAGCGTGAGGGAACCGGCAAACCGCACGGGGGCGCCCTGGATCTCGACGACGGCGGTACCGTCGCGGGCGCCGTCCGGGCCGGCGGGGCCCCAGTCGTCGACCTGGACGACCTCGAGCGTGTTGCCCACGAACGTGCGCACGAAGTCGGGCACCTGGTCGGTCGGCATGGTGCGGCGGGTCCGGATGACGGCGCTCCCGTCGTCGTAGTCCTCGACCTCGACCTCGTGCGAGAGCGCCCCCGTCGCGGCGCACTTGCGCTCCTGGAACTCCACCTGCGTGAGCATCGCGAACACGGCGGCGGGGTCCGCGGCGTAGCTGATCTCCGCGGTGAGTCGCACAGGACCTCCAGGGGGCGGGGCGGGTCGGGGGCGAGCTTAGGGGATGGTGGAGCGGGTCCCGGGGCGGCGTGCAGGGCCGGGGTAGGGTCGCGGAAAGGACGGTGCGCAAGGGCGCGCGCCGGCGACGGCTGAGCGAGGCGTGGGATGCCGCAGGCGCAGGAGAGCGACCGCAGCGAGATCATCGAGCGGGCGGCGGAGGCGGCCGAGACGGGCCGGCCGGCGCCTCGACGAGCTGGTGCCGTTCCTGGCCCGCTACTACCGGCACGTGCCGGTGGAGGACCTCGCGGAGCGCGACCCGATCGACCTCGCGGGCGCGGCGCTGTCGCACCGCCTGCTCGCCGCGGCGCGGCCGCAGGGCGTCGCCAACGTGCGGGTCTTCACCCCGACGGTCGACGAGTTCGGCTGGACCAGCGGGCACACCGTCGTCGAGATCGTCACCGACGACATGCCGTTCCTCGTCGACTCGGTGACCACGGAGCTGTCCCGGCAGGAGCGCGGGATCCACCTCGTCGTGCACCCGCAGGTCGTGGTGCGGCGCGACGTGACCGGCAAGCTGCTCGAGGTCCTCGACACGTCGGCCGACCCGGTGGTCGTCGTCCGAGCACCCGCGCGACAGCATGGTCGAGTCGTGGATCCACGTCGAGATCGACCGGGAGACCGACCCCGAGCGGCTCGGAGCACGTCCAGGAGGGGGTCCGCTCGGTCCTCGACGACGTCCGGGTGGCGGTCGAGGACTGGCCGAAGATGAAGCAGCGGGCGCGCGACCTCGCGGCCGAGCTCGAGGCGTCGCCGCCCGCCGGTCTCTCGCCCCGAGGAGTCCGCCGAGGGCGAGGCCCTGCTGCGCTGGCTGGCGGACGACCACTTCACGTTCCTCGGCTACCGCGACTACCGGCTGGTGCAGCGCGACGGCCGCGACACCCTGGTCGCCGAGACCGGGACCGGCCTGGGCATCCTGCGCTACGACCAGCACCACAACTCGCCGAGCTTCGACCGGCTGACCCCGCAGGCCCGGGCCAAGGCCCGCGAGCCGCGCCTGCTCGTGCTGACGACCGCGAACACCCGCGCCACGGTGCACCGCTCGGCGTACCTCGACTACATCGGCATCAAGCAGTTCGACGCGAGCGGCGCGGTGGTGGGGGAGCGGCGCTTCCTCGGGCTGTTCGCCTCGAGCGCGTACACCGACAGCGTCCGCAGGATCCCCGTGGTCCGCCGCAAGGTGGCCGAGGTGCTCGAGCGGTCGGGTTTCTCGATGGACAGCCATTCCGGCAAGGACCTGCTGCAGATCCTCGAGACCTACCCCCGCGACGAGCTCTTCGAGATCTCCGTCGACGACCTCTACGCCACCGTCCTGGCCGTCATGCACCTGCAGGAGCGCCGGCGCACCCGGCTCTTCATGCGGGTCGACGACTACGGCCGGTACGTCTCGTGCCTGGTGTTCCTGCCGCGCGACCGGTACACGACCTCCGTGCGGCTGCGGATGGAGGCGATCCTGCACGAGGCGTTCGACGCCCCGACGGTCGACTACAGCGCCCGGGTCAGCGAGAGCGTGCTGGCCCGCCTGCACTTCGTCGTCCGGCTGCCCTCGGGGGCCCGGTTCCCCGAGGTGGATCGCGACGAGCTCGAGGCGCGCCTGGTCGAGGCCACCCGGTCCTGGGACGAGGACCTCGCCGACGCGCTCAGCTCCGACGTCGGCGAGGAGGAGGCGGCGCGGCTGCAGCGTTCGTGGGGCCGCGGCTTCCCCGAGGCGTACAAGGAGGACTTCCCGGGGCGGGTGGCGGTCGCCGACCTCCGCCGCCTGGAGGACCTGAGCGCCGAGCGACTCGCCGGGCCCGGCGAGTCGCTCGGCGCGAGGCTGGGCATGAACCTCTACGAGCCCGTGGGCGCCGCCCTCACCGAGCGCCGGTTCAAGCTCTACCGGCTGGCCCCGCTCTCGCTCACCGACGTCCTGCCCTACCTGGGCAACCTCGGTGTCGAGGTGGTCGACGAGCGCCCCTACGAGCTGCACCGCACCGACGGCACGCAGGCCTGGATCTACGACTTCGGGCTGCGCTACAGCGGCCGGACGGAGCACCCCGAGCGGGTTCGCGACCTCTTCAGCGAGGCGTTCGCGGCGGCGTGGAGCCGGCGCGCCGAGAGCGACGGCTTCGACCGGCTGGTGCTGCTCGGGGAGCTCGGCTGGCGGCAGATCGTCGTGCTGCGGGCCTACGCGAAGTACCTGCGGCAGGTGGGCACCACCTTCAGCCAGGAGTACATCGAGCGCTGCCTGCGCCTGAACGTCGACATCGCCCGGCTGCTCGTGCGGCTGTTCGAGGCCCGCTTCGACCCCGACGTGACCGCCGGTGCGGGCGAGGGTCGCCGCGAGCTGACCGACGTCCTGCTCGAAGAGATCCACAGTGCCCTGGACGGCGTCGCCAGCCTCGACCACGACCGGATCCTGCGCTCGTTCCTCACCCTGGTGCAGGCGACGACGCGCACGAACGCCTTCCAGCGCGAGGCCGACGGGTCGCCCAAGCCGTACCTGTCGTTCAAGCTCGACCCGCGGGCCGTGCCCGACCTGCCGCAGCCGCGGCCGGTGCACGAGATCTTCGTGTACTCCCCCCGGGTCGAGGGCGTCCATCTGCGGTTCGGCGACGTGGCCCGGGGCGGGCTGCGCTGGAGCGACCGCCAGGAGGACTTCAGGACCGAGATCCTCGGCCTGGTGAAGGCGCAGACCGTGAAGAACGCGGTGATCGTGCCGACCGGGGCCAAGGGTGGGTTCGTGGCAAAGAACCTGCCCGACCCGGCCGTCGACCGCGAGGCCTGGCTGGCCGAGGGCATCGAGTGCTACAAGATCCTGATCCGGGGGCTGCTCGACCTCACCGACAACCTCGTCGACGGCCCCGACGGCCGCGAGGTCGAGCCGCCTGCACGCGTCGTGCGGCACGACGCCGACGACACCTACCTCGTCGTCGCCGCCGACAAGGGCACCGCCAGCTTCTCCGACATCGCCAACTCCGTCGCCCTCGAGTACGGCTTCTGGCTCGGCGACGCCTTCGCCTCCGGCGGGTCGGTCGGCTACGACCACAAGGCGATGGGGATCACGGCGCGGGGCGCGTGGGAGAGCGTCGACCGGCACTTCCGCGAGCTGGGCGTCGACGTCCATCAGCAGGACGTCACGGTCGTCGGGGTCGGCGACATGAGCGGCGACGTGTTCGGCAACGGGATGCTGCTCTCCGAGCACATCCGGCTCGTCGCGGCGTTCGACCACCGCCACGTGTTCCTCGATCCCGACCCCGACCCGGCGGCGTCGTTCGCCGAGCGGGCCCGCCTGTTCGCGCTGCCCCGGTCGTCGTGGGCCGACTACGACACCGCGCTGGTCTCACCGGGCGGCGGGGTGTACCCCCGCTCGGCCAAGTCGGTGCCGATCAGCCCGCAGGTGGCGGCCCGGCTCGGGCTGCCGTCGTCGACGACCGCCCTGACCCCGGCCGAGCTCATCACCGCCGTCCTCAAGGCGTCGGTCGACCTGCTGTGGAACGGTGGCATCGGCACCTACGTCAAGGCCTCGACCGAGACGAACGCCCAGGTGGGGGACAAGGCGAACGACGCGATCCGGGTGGACGCCGACCAGCTGCGGGTGCGCGTGATCGGCGAGGGCGGCAACCTCGGGCTCACCCAGCTGGGGCGGGTCGAGGCGGCGCTGGCCGGCGTGCGGGTCAACACCGACGCCATCGACAACTCCGCCGGGGTCGACTGCTCCGACCACGAGGTCAACATCAAGATCCTGCTCGACCGGATCGTGCGGGCCGGCGACCTCACGGGCAAGCAGCGCGGCGAGCTGCTGGCTGCCATGACGCAGGAGGTCGCCGACCTCGTGCTGCGCGACAACTACGAGCAGAACGTGCTGCTGGGCAACGCCCGCAAGCAGTCGCTCGCCATGGTCACCGTGCACCAGCGGTTCATCCGCGCGCTCGAGGCCCGCGGCCTGCTCGACCGGGGGCTGGAGTTCCTCCCCTCGGACGACGCCCTCGTGCAGCGGGCCGAGGAGGGCCGGGGGCTCACCTCCCCCGAGTTCGCCGTGATGGTCGCGTACGCGAAGATCGCGCTCACCGAAGACCTCGTCGGCTCCTCCCTGCCCGACGATCCCTGGTTCGCGCGCACCCTGCGCGGCTACTTCCCCCGGCAGCTGGTCGAGCGCTACGGCGACCGGCTCGACACCCACCCGCTGCGCCGCGAGATCATCACGACCTGCCTGGTGAACGAGATGGTGAACCGCGGCGGGATCACCTTCGCGTTCCGCTGCGAGGAGGAGACCGGGGCCGACCCGGAGCAGGTGGCCCGGGCCTACACGGTGTGCCGCGAGGTGTTCGGCCTGCGCGACTTCATGGCGGCCGTCGAGGCGCTCGACAACCGCGTCGACACCGAGGTGCAGACCTCGCTCTACCTGGCCTTCCGGCGGCTCCTCGACCGGTCGGTGCGCTGGTTCCTGCAGGTGCGCCCCGGCCGGCTCGACATCGGCGCCGAGATCGCCCGGTTCGCCCCGGTGGTGGCCCAGCTGGAGCCGCTCCTGCCCGAGCTGCTCGTCGGCGACGAGCACAAGACGCTGCAGGCGGAGGCGCAAGCGTTCGTCCGCCTCGGCGTCCCGGAGCGGCTCGCCCTGCGCGGTGCCGGACTGCTGATCATCTTCCAGGCGCTCGACATCACCGAGATCGCGCACACGACGGGGGTGGAGCCGGTGGAGGTGGCGCGCGTGTACCTGACGCTCTCCGACCGGTACAACGTCGACGGGTTGCTCAGCCGGATCTCGAACCTGGCCCGGAGCGACCGCTGGCAGGCCCTGGCCCGGGCGGCCCTGCGCTACGACCTCTACGCGGCGCTCGAGTCGCTCACGGTCGCGGTGCTCTCTGCCACCCCCGAGGGGGAGCCGGACGAGCGGATCCAGGCGTGGGAGCGGACGAACGCGGCCGCGGTGGCCCGCGCCAGCGCCACCCTGGAGGAGATCCGGCGACTCGAGCGCGGCGACCTCGCCTCGCTGTCGGTGGCCCTGCGGACCCTGCGCGGGGTGGTGCGCTCGACGGTCTAGCTCCCTTCCGGCGCTGATCAAGGAAGCTAGAGGGATCATGGAACTCATGATCCCTCTACCTTCCTTGATCAGGGCAGGAGGAGGGGACGGGGCTGTCGGAGCCGCGCCGTAGCCTGAGGGCGTGCCCACGCTGAACGAGCTCGTCACCGCGCACGCCGATCTCGAGCCGGCGGACGTCGAGTGGCTGCACCTGCTCGTCGGCGACTGGCAGATGCTCTCCGACCTGTCGTTCGCCGACCTCGTGCTCTGGGTCCGCGACCGGGAGGGCGACGGCTGGGTGGCGGTGGCGCACTGCCGGCCGAGCACCGGGCCCACCGTCTACTACGACGACCTCGTGGGCACGCGCGCGCCGCGGGGGCGCCGCGACCAGGTCGACCGCGCCTGGGAGCTGCGCCGGGTCTGCCGCGAGCGCGACCCGGAGTGGCACGACGACGTGCCGGTCCGCGAGGAGGCGATCCCGGTGGTCCGAGGCGACCGGGTGATCGCCGTCGTCGCCCGGCACACCAACCTCGCGGCGGCACGCACGCCGAGCCGGTTGGAGCTCACGTACCTGCAGTGCGCCGACGACCTCGCGCGCATGATCGCGGCCGGTGCGTTCCCGGTGGCGGGCGCCCCCACCGGCCCGCGGCGCGGCGCCCCGCGGGTGGGCGACGGCCTGGTCCGCCTCGACCGCGAGGGCCGGGTGACCTACGCGAGCCCGAACGCCCTCTCGGCGCTGCACCGCCTCGGCTACGTCGGTGACGTCGCCGACCGGTCACTGGCGGAGATCACCACCCCGCTGCTCGACGACAGCGGCCCGGTCGACGAGTCGCTGCCGCTGGTGCTCTCGGGCCGCGCGCCGTGGCGCAGCGACCTCGAGGCCCGCGGCACCACGCTGTCGCTGCGGGCGATCCCGCTGACCGCCGCGGGCGAGCGGATCGGCGCGCTCGTGCTGGTGCGCGACGTGTCCGAGCTGCGCCGGCGCGAGCGCGAGCTGCTCACGAAGGACGCGACGATCCGCGAGGTGCACCACCGGGTGAAGAACAACCTGCAGACTGTCGCTGCGCTGCTGCGGCTGCAGGCCCGGCGGATCCCCTCCGACGAGGGGCGGGTGGCGCTGCGCGAGGCGATGCGGCGGGTGTCGACGATCGCCCTCGTGCACGAGACGCTGTCCGAGGCGTTGGGCGAGACGGTCGACTTCGACACGGTGCTCGACCGCACGCTCGCGCTCGCCGTCGAGGTCGCCGGCTCCGCCGGGGTGCGGGTCGAGCGGGACGGCGCCTTCGGCGAGATGGCGGGCGAGAACGCCACCCCCCTCGCGCTCGTGTTCACCGAGCTGGTCACGAATGCCGTCGAGCACGGCCTGAAGGGCGGCGGCGGCACGGTCGTCGTCCGCGCCGTGCGCGACGGCCGTCACCTCGAGGCGACGGTGTCCGACGACGGCGTCGGCCTGCCGCCGGACTTCGTTCCGGGAGCCCAGGGGGGCCTCGGCACCCAGATCGTGCAGGCACTCGTGGGCGGCGAGCTGCGCGGGCGCATCTCGTGGGACGCCGCGCCCGTCGGGGGCACCAGGGTCACCGTCGAGGTGACCCTCCGGCGTGTACCCGTGACGCCGGCCGATGCACAAAGTGGTTCGACGGGCTGAGAGGCGATGTGCAGCAGCCCCTCAGCCCGTCGGGATCGATGGTGTCGCGCGGCTCAGCCGGCGCGGCGGGCCCGGGCGTTGCGGCGCTTGAGAGCGCGGCGCTCGTCCTCGGACAGGCCGCCCCAGACGCCTGCGTCCTGACCGCTGTCGAGTGCCCAGCGCAGGCAGGTATCCATGACCTCGCAGCGCCGGCACACCGCCTTGGCCTCCTCGATCTGCAGCAGTGCGGGACCCGTGTTCCCGATGGGGAAGAACAGCTCGGGGTCCTCGTCGAGGCACGCTGCCCGATGGCGCCAGTCCATGGGGTGGTCCACTCCTCTGCCCATCAGGGCTTCGTCTCGGGGGACGGTCACGCCAAGGTGACCGCTGACTTCGCGGGTGCCCAGCTCCACCGTCCGGTGGATCCGGGTCTCCCCTCATGGGACGCAGCGGTGCGTCCCTCGTTCGTCCAACGCCAAGCCTCACACCCTTGTGCCCGCCTTCACAAGGGATTCCGCCTACAAAATCGCGGGATGGAAACGCTTGCGGTAACGGAACGTCACGTAACGCGATGTCGATACACAGCGTTACCTGACCTTGACTGAGTGTCAAGCATCTCCACAGAGATACTGCGAACACTTGACGTCGTCTTGAGTGTCGCGCCGTCGGGGATTCCGGGCGGTTCGAGACCCACTTGACCAACTCGCCCGGCCCGTCTGGTGTTCCCGGCGGCCGGTACGGTTCCCCCGGCGGCCCGGGTCATGCATTCGCGCCCGCGACGACAGTGCGGCAGGAGGCCGCGCGAGACGAGGGTGGAGGTCGGGTGGACGAGACGGGCCCGAGCCCGGGTGGCGGCCCCCGCGTGCACGCGCTCGTCGCCGCGGGCCTCGCGCTCGAGGCGCTAGCCGTCGCCGTCGTGGGCGTGGGCGCCGTCGTCGTGGCGGTCCGCGACCAGGCGGCCGACCGCGCCGGGTCGATCGCACTCGGGCTGACCGCGGTCGTGCTCGCGGCAGGCATCGCGGCGGTGGCGGCCGGTGCCGCCCGGGGTGCTGCCTGGTCCCGTTCGCCGGCCCTCGTGTGGCAGGCGCTGCAGCTGGCGGTCGCCGTCCCGGGGATCGGGACGCAGCCATGGCTGGCCGTGCCGGCCGCGGTCCTCGCGGTCGCCGTCGGCGTGGGGGTCCTGTTCGAGGCCGTTGCCGCGCGCCAGGACTGAGCCCACCCCGTGCCCCCGGGGCGGCACCGGGGCGGCACCGAGGCGGCACCGAGGCGGCACCAAGGCGGCACCGAGGCGGCACCGAGGCGGCACCGAGGCGGCACCGAGGCGGCCGCCGGCACCGCGTGCCTGCTGCTGCCCGCCGCGAGCTCGAACCTCGTTCGGACGCTTTGCGCTGGCTCCACATCTGGAGCCGCCGCGACCCTCTGTCGCCCCCCGACCGTGTGGTGTCACATCCGAGGCCACCGCAAAGTCTGGCAGCGGTACATCGGCGCCGAGGTGTCACATCTGAGGCCACCGCAAAGCGTGGCGTGAGCAGGTCGCCCGGGCTGAGTCACCTCCGAGGTCAGCGCAAAGCGTCGCGACCGGGTGCCAGCGACGCCGGCGCGGACATCACCGCCGAGGCCGTGGGCCCGGCGCCCAGGCCGTGGGCCCGGCGCCCAGGCCGTGGGCCCGGCGCCCAGGCCGTGGGCCCGCTCAGACCTCTTCTGACAGGCCCTCGCGCAGCACGGCGAGGCTGCGGGTGATGAGCCGTGACACGTGCATCTGCGACACCCCGACCTCGGCGGCGATCTGGGACTGTGACATGCCGCGGACGAACCGCAGCGCGAGGATCGTGCGCTCGCGCGCGGGCAGGCGGGCCAGCAGTGGGCGGAGCGTGGCGCGCTGTTCGACGAGCTCGAGACCCGAGTCGATGAAGCCGAGGGGGGCCATCTCGCCCTCCTCGGGGGTGCTGGGGAGCGGCACCGTGGCGTAGACGCTCGCCGTGTCGAGCGCCTCGAGCACGAGGTCGGGGTCGGCGTCGAGGTGCTGCGCGATCTCGTGGACGGTCGGCGAGCGCCCCAGCTTCTGGGTCAGCACCTCGCGCGCCTCGGACACCTGCCTGCCCATCTCCTGCAGGCGCCGGGGCACGCGCATCGCCCAGCCGCGGTCGCGGAAGTGCCTGCGGATCTCGCCGAGGATGGTCGGCACCGCGAAGCCGGTGAACGAGCCGCGTTCGGGGTCGAAGCGGTCGACGGCGTTCAGCAGGCCGATGGTGCCGACCTGGACGAGGTCGTCGTAGGGCTCGCCGCGGCCGCGGAAGCGCTGGGCGAGGTGGTGCACCAGGGGCAGCTGCGCCTCGACGAGGCGTTGCCGCAGGGTCGCGCGCTCGGGATCGTCGGGCGGGAGCGCGGCGAGGTGCCGCAGCATGGCGTCGATCTCGGCCGCGTGGCCGGACGGGGCCGGGTGCTCCTCCGGATCCACCTCGGTGGGAGTGGCCGCCGCGGGGGCGGCCTGTCCTTGCGACGCGCGCGCGGACGTCGAGCCCTGGCGGGCCGTGGCGCCGCTCTTCGTCACTAAGTCCTCCGGCCCCCGACGTGCGTCAGCCTGATCCACGCCCCGTGCTCCGACACCCCCGTCTCGACGTGCCCGACGAGGGCCTCGAGCACCGACCAGGCGAAGCTGTTCTTCTCGGGAAGCGTACGCGCGGGACCCTTCACGAGGACGTCGAGGGCCTGTGGGTGGATGGTGAAAGCCGCGTGCAGCTCCTCGCCCGAGTGCGAGGTGTGCTCGAGGAGCAGGGCGCAGGCCTCGTCCACGGCGATCCTCAGATCCTCGATCTCGTCGAGGGTGAGGTCGAGGCGCGCCGCGAGGCCGGCGGTGGCCGTGCGCAGCACCGCGAGGTATGCCGGATCCGCCGGGACCCGGAGGTCGACGGTGTCCGAGGTCGTCGTCGACTCCCCGCCCGTGGCTGTCATCGTCATCCGCTCACCCTTCCCCGATCACTTGCGGGGGCCTCCCCCGTTCGTATGAACGGGGCTACCGCCTACGCCGTTACACCGGTTCCCGGTCTGCTGTCCTCCGCTTTGCGACAGCCGGCCCGGGTCGTCCACCGCGCGCTCCGGTCCCCTTGCCCGTCCGCCCGTGCCGACGAGCGACAGCGTAGACGACTCATCCCTTCTCGCGATGCCAACCGTCACCCTTAGCGCTCATTCAATCGCACAATGCGACGATTGCTGGGCGTGGAGCGAGCCTCCGGCCGGGACCCCCGCGGAGCCGGAGGGGAAGCGCGGCCACCCGTGCGGCAGGCTGTCTCCATGAGCCCCGGAGCACGTCGGTGAGCGGGACGGCGGCCACCGCCGCCGGTTCGCTCACCGCGCGGCTCCCGGGGAGCCCCGAGCCCGACAGCCTGTACGAGGCCTTCGAGGCGTGGTGCGCCGAGCGGGGCCTCGAGCTGTACCCGGCTCAGCAGGAGGCCCTGATCGAGCTCTTCACGGGCGCCAACGTGATCCTCGCGACGCCGACCGGGCTCGGGCAAGAGCCTGGTCGCGACCGGCGCGCACTTCGCCGCGCTGGCCGAGGGGCGCCGGACGTTCTACACGGCTCCGATCAAGGCGCTGGTGTCGGAGAAGTTCTTCGCGCTCGTCGACATGTTCGGCGCCGACCGGGTCGGCATGCTCACCGGGGACGCGAGCGTGAACCCGACCGCGCCGATCATCTGCTGCACGGCGGAGGTGCTGGCCAACCTGGCCCTGCGCGAGGGGGCCGCGGCCGACGTCGGCCAGGTCGTGATGGACGAGTTCCACTACTACGCCGAGCCCGACCGCGGCTGGGCCTGGCAGGTGCCGATCCTCGAGCTGCCGCACGCGCAGTTCCTGCTCATGTCGGCGACCCTCGGCGACATGACGCGCCTGCAGGAGGACCTGTCCCGGCGCACCGGCCGGCCGACGGCCGTGGTCAGCCACGCCGAGCGCCCGGTGCCGTTGTACTTCTCGTACGCGACCACGCCGGTGCACGAGACGATCGAGGAGCTGCTGCACACCGGCCAGGCCCCGATCTACGTCGTCCACTTCACCCAGGCCGCCGCGCTCGAGCGGGCGCAGGCGCTGACGAGCATCAACGTCGCCAGCCGGGCGGAGAAGGACGCGATCGCCGAGGCGATCGGCTCGTTCCGCTTCTCCGCCGGCTTCGGCCGGACGCTCTCGCGCCTCGTCCGGCACGGGATCGGCGTGCACCACGCCGGCATGCTGCCGCGCTACCGGCGGCTGGTCGAGCAGCTCGCGCAGGCGGGCGTCCTCAAGGTGATCTGCGGCACCGACACCCTCGGCGTCGGCATCAACGTCCCGATCCGCACCGTCGTCCTCACCGCGCTGAGCAAGTACGACGGCACCCGGCAGCGGCACCTCAAGGCCCGCGAGTTCCACCAGATCGCCGGCCGCGCGGGCCGGGCCGGCTACGACACCGCCGGCACCGTCGTCGTCCAGGCCCCCGACCACGAGGTCGAGAACGAGCGGCTGCTCGCCAAGGCGGGCGACGACCCGAAGAAGCGCCGCAAGGTCGTGCGCAAGAAGGCGCCCGAGGGGTTCGTCTCCTGGGGGCGGCCCACCTTCGAGCGGCTCGTCGGCCGCCGACCCCGAGCCGCTGACCTCGAGCTTCGCCGTGAGCCACGCGATGGTGCTCAACGTGGTCGCCCGCCCCGGCGACACGTTCGCGGCCGTGCGGCACCTGCTCGAGGACAACCACGAGGACCGCGCGGCCCAGCGCCGGCACATCCGGCAGGCCATCGCGATCTACCGGGCGCTGCTCGCGGCGGGCGTCGTCGAGCGCCTGTCGCAGCCGGACGAGACCGGGCGCCAGGTGCGGCTCACCGTCGACCTGCAGCCCGACTTCGCGCTCAACCAGCCGCTGTCGCCGTTCGCGCTGGCCGCGATGGAGCTGCTCGACCGCGAGTCGCCGACGTACGCCCTCGACGTGCTCTCGGTCGTCGAGGCCACCCTCGACGACCCGCGCCAGGTGCTGTCCGCCCAGCAGTTCAAGGCCCGGGGCGAGGCGGTCGCGCAGATGAAGCGCGACGGCATCGAGTACGAGGAGCGGATGGAGCTCCTCGAGGAGGTGACCCACCCCAAGCCGCTCGCCGAGCTGCTCGACGCGGCCTACGAGATGTACCGGCAGGGCCACCCGTGGGTCGCCGACCACGAGCTCCGGCCCAAGTCGGTGGCCCGCGACATGTTCGAGCGCGCCATGTCGTTCACCGAGTACGTGCAGTTCTACGGGCTCGCCCGCAGCGAGGGCCTGGTGCTGCGCTACCTGGCCGACGCCTACCGGGCGCTGCGCCAGACCGTGCCCGAGCAGGCCCGCACCGAGGACGTCGAGGACCTCACCGAGTGGCTGGGCGAGCTCGTCCGGCAGACCGACTCGAGCCTGCTCGAGGAGTGGGAGTCGCTGAGGGCGGGGGAGGACCTGGGCCCGGACGCCGCCCGCGCGGCGCGGGCCGCCGCGGAGGGCCCGCCACCGGTCACGGCGAACCGCCGGGCCTTCCGGGTGCTCGTGCGCAACGCGCTGTTCCGCCGGGTCGAGCTCGCGGCGCTCGAGCACTACGAGGAGCTGGGTGCGCTCGACGCCGAGGCCGGCTGGACGGCCGACCGCTGGGAGCAGGCCATGACGCCGTACTTCGAGGAGCACGACGACCTCGGCACGGGGCCGGACGCCCGCGGCCCGGCCTACTTCGCGCTCGACGAGCACCCCGACGGAATACCGGCGGGCGAGCGTCTGTGGCGGGTGCGGCAGATCTTCGACGACCCCGCCGGCGACCACGACTGGGGGATCACCGCCGACGTCGACCTGGCGGCGAGCGACGAGGCCGGCGAGGCCGTCGTGCGGGTCGTCGAGGTCGGGCGCCCTGAGCCTCGTCTGATGCCTGGCTAGCGCTCGTCGGGCTGGGGCACGCCCTCGTCGCGCAGCGACTCGAGCAGCGAGCGGCTGGCGGCGTAGAGCTCGGTGCACGCCTGCGCGCAGATCCGGCAGTGCTCGTGCATCCCGGCGTGCTCCTCGCACTCGACCGCGCACCGCTTGGCGGCCACCGCGCACGCCTCCAGGAGCACCCTGACCAGGCCAGGGTCGAGGGCGACCTGGCGGGTGAGCACGCGGGCGGTGGTGCCCGCGATGTCGGCGCAGTCGAGGTCCCGCCGGATGCAGGTGCGGAAGGCGGCGACGTCGCCCTCGGCGAGGCACGAGTCGGCGCATGCCGTGCAGGCGGTGACGGCGGCCTGCGCGGACTCGATGCAGGCGACCAGGGCGTCGGGCTCGAGCGCCAGGTCGGGGTGACTCTTGATCATCTCGGCGACGGTCATGCCCCGGGGATACCCGTGCGAGGAGCGATCACACCCTCCGCACCCCGGGGAGGACCGTCCGCAGCACCTCGACGGTGACGACGGGGTCGTCCTCCAGCGCGGCGACCGTCTCGCCCGCGGCTGCGTGATCGTCGGGCGCGCGGCCGTCGAGCTCCGACGTCGTCCACACCGGGGCCCGCTGCAGGGCGGCCACGAGCCGGCCCTGCAACGAGCGGCCCTCGACCACGCGCACCAGGGCCGACCACACGTGCACCGGGCCGACCGCCGCACTCAGCGCCGCCAGCACCTGCGGCAGCCGCTGCGGCCGGTCGGGCACGCGGACGTTGAGCCGGGCCAGACACGCGGGCCCGGCGCCGGGGCCCGCAGCGCCCGTGTCGGGGAGGTCCACCGGCACCTGGACGTCGTCCGTGCCGGCGAGCTCGCGCCGGACCTGCGCGCCCAGTTCCTCCGCCGGGCCGGCACCCGGCGGCACGGTCAGGACCACGACGGTCGTGCCGTGCAGCACCGCGACGGTGGCCCCGGCGACGAGCGTCCCCCGGGCGGCCAGCACGTCGAGCACGTCGGCGAAGAACCCGGGCCGGGCGGTCGCGCACAGCACGATCGGTGCGCCCTCCGGCGTGCCGGCGTCCGTCGCGGCGGCCGTCACCGGCCCGGCCCCCTCCACGGCCGCATGCGCCGCCCCGCCCGCCCACGCGTCGTCGGGCGCCGTCTGGGTGGCCTCGTACGTCGCCAGCTCGGGGACCGCGTAGACGTGCAGCGGGCGGCGCATGCCGTCGGCGTCGTGCCGCAGCGCCTCCACCGCCACGAGGAAGCGCCGCAGGCCGCCCAGGCGCCCGCGCTCGCGGACGCCCCCGGGCGCCACGAACGGCACGCCGACACGCAGCCGCAGCCACTCCTGGTCGCCAGGCCCTTGCGCCGGGGCGGGCGTGGGCTGCTGCACGAAGAGCACCGGGAACCCCTCGGCCGCCGCGGCGCGGGAGAGCACCGCGAGCGGGTGCCGGGCCAGCGGGGTCCGTGCCAGCACGCCCGGCCGCGTCGCGACCAGGATCTCGATCACCCACGCGGGCGGGTCGACGGCGGCCTGGCGCCCGGGGTCGAGGCGCACCGGCACGACGGCAGGCCGGGTCTGGGGGTCGGCGACGTGGTCGGCGGCGACCGGGCTGGCGCTCGCGACGGTGAAGGTGACCGCGTGGCCGGCGCAGGACGTGTGCACGAGCCCGTGCAGCCGGGCCGGGGCCGGCACGGTGGCGAGCGCCCGGGGGAACGCGGCGGCCTCGTCGGGCGCGACGGCCACCCAGGCCGAGGCCTGCCGCCCGAGCAGCAACGCGTCGGCGACCAGGGTGCGGCACCACGTCCCCCGCACGACGTCGAGCCGGGCGAGGTCGGGCGGGGCCTGAGTGGTCAGCACTGTCGCCGCCCGCCGCGCCCGCGCCGTCGACGGGGCCTGGTCGGGGTCGCTGGGCCGCCGCCGCAGCAGCACCTGCAGGGCGAGCTGCAGGAGCGTGCACGCGACGGCCAGCCCGCGCACCTCGTGCAGCGTGGCCAGCGCCGCGGCCAGCAGCAGCGGCGGCATCGCGGTCGCCAGGCTCAGCAGGTACGTGGGCTGGGAGAGCAGCCCGCGGACGGTGGAGCGGTCGGGCCGACCGATCCGCGCGGCCTGCACGGCGGGGAACAGCGTGAGCACGGTGGCGAGCGTCTGCCGGTCGACGTCGGCGCTGCGCACCAGCAGCACCCCGGTGACCAGCACGAGCAGCCCGAGGTTGATGAGGTTCGTGTCGCGCGCGGTGTCGAGCACCGTGGAGTCCGCGACCGCGATCTCCAGGTCGAGCCCCGCCCCCACGGTGCGGGCGCGCTGCGCGGAACCCTCGACCATCGTCGCGCGCAGGTGGACCAGACCCGGCGTCGCCGTGTTCACGGCGAGGCGGCGGCGCAGCCGGTCGGGCAGCCACGAGCCGCCCGACCAGGCCGTCTCCAACCGGCGGGTGGGACCGCCGCCGTCGGCGTCCACGCCCTGGTCGCCGGGTCGGCCGGCGGGCTGTCCCACCACGTCGAGCAGGCACTGGCGCAGGTCACGCAGCCGCACCCGGAAGGCGCGGGTGGCGTCTTCGTCGTCGCCGTCCGCCGGCACCAGGTAGTGGCTCATGAGCTCGAGGACGGCCTCGACCTTGTCGACGGCGAGGCTGGCCAGCCGGCGCTGCACCCACGAGCCGGGCGCCGTGCGGGGGTGCAGCACCTGCCCGACGAGCGCCGCCAGCTCGACGACCGGCCGCGGCGCCTGCACCTCGATCCGGGCCGGCGGCTGGTCGTCGTCGGGGAGCGCCGAGCCCACCGCGACGATGCCGTCGGGCAGGGTGAGGCGGACGATCCGGTCCGCGTGCGCGGACGCCGTGAGCAGCGCGACCTGCAGGCGCGCGCGCGGCGCCAGCCGCCGGCGCAGGCGTACCTGGTGCAGGCGGCGCCCGGGGAGGCGGACGGCGAACGAGGTCGGCCCGGCGCCCGGGTCGGCCGGGACGACGACGAACACGACGCCGACCAGCGCGTCGAGCATCTCGAGCAGGCGTGACGCCACGAGGGGGGCGGCGCGGGCGGCGTCGGCGTCCAGCGCCGCGACGAGACCCGAGCGCGCCTGCTCCAGCCGCTCCTCGGCGCGCGCGCGGCCGGTGTCGATGCGGGGCGGTCGGCCGGCGGCGGGGTCGAGCAGGCCGGGGTCCGGCTCGCCGGTGTCGTCGTCCCGGTCGTCGAGGGGCGCGCTGCCGGCCAGGCCGGCCGCCAGCAGGCGCCGGACGCCGGCCGCGAGGAGCACGAGCTCGTCGCGCGGTGCGCGCCCGTCGGCCTCGGGGCGGCTGCCCGGGAGGCGCGCCAGGACGAGCTCGGCGACGGCGGCGGCGAACCGGCGGTGCACCTCGGACTGCGGCAGCTTGAAGACGCGGGCGCCGGACGCGTCCGTGACCTCGAGGCTCGTGACGGGGTCGGCGGTGGCGCCGTCCGCGGCCGGGGGCACGGCGAGGATCGGCAGCCAGACCGGGCGGCGGCCCTCGAGCGCGGCCGGCGTGACGAACGAGAGGTCGACGTCGACGACGACCTCGGTGTCGACGACCCGCACCCGCTTCAGCTCCAGCTGCTCGCTCGTGCGGCGCAGCCATTCCTCGTTGCTCAGCAGGAACAGCAACTGGCGACCGAAGCCCGCGTCGCGCTCCACCCTGAAATCGCCGATGCGGAACTCCTCGACCGTCACCTCCTCGACGCACTGCCGCAGCCGGCGGGCGGTCGCGCCCGCCTGCCGGGTCAGCGCGCGTTCGTCCACGGCCGCCGGCTGCGCGCCCGTCGTCGCCACCGCCAGGTCCGCCACAGGTCGCCCCGTCCGTGTCGTCGATCCGGTGCCTGATCCTTGCAGCGCAGGGCATCGGACGTTCGGGCGAACCCGGACGCGCCCGATCGGCCGTAGTTCGCCCCCGGTGGGACGGATGTCCGCCGACCTCTGGACGAGCGTCCAGTCGCGCTACACGCTGTGACTGTTCATCTCCGGTAAGTGGTCGAGCAGCGGAACGCGGGACGCGGTCGGGGCCGCGCGTCCGGCGCCGCGGAAAAGGACGACGCATGACGGCTCCCACCTCCTCGCCCTCCGCGCGGTCCTCCCGGGCCCGTTCCCGCCGAGCTGTGGTGGCGCCGCCCGACCTCGTCGTCCGGCACGTCCGCCCGCTCCCTCCGGCCCCCACGCCCGGGCACCTCGTGCCCACGCTCCTGCTGGCCGGCGTGAGCCACGCCGACGCCTCGGGCCTGACCGCTGCGCTCGACCGGCACCCGCAGGTGTGTCTGCCGGTCGCGCGGCGGATCGACCACTTCACGCCGCTGCGCTACGGGCTCCCCGCCGACGCCCCGCTGGCCGACTACGACCGGCACTTCGCGCGGTGGGCGGGGGAGCGGTACCGGCTGGAGACGTCGCCGGTCTACTTCGACGGCGGCCCGGACCTCATCGGCGCCGTCGCCCGGTCCCTGCCCGGCGCGGGCGTGGTCCTGCTCCTGCGCGACCCGGCGGAGCGGCTGTGGGCCAGCTACCTCGACAAGGTGAACCGCGGCCGGCTGCCCGAGGCCATGCCGTACGAGACGTACGTCGACCGCTGCCTCGCGCTGCGGGCCGGGGGCAGCGAGCGGTTCGAGGCCAACCGCTACTTCAGGACCCTCTCGTCGGGGTTCTACGCCGAGCACCTGCCGGCGTGGCTCGAGGCCTTCGGCCCGCGCTGCCACGTGGTCTTCGCCGAGCACCTCGCGGCCGACCCCGAGGCCGAGCTCGCCCGGCTGCTGCGTGCGCTCGACCTCGACCCGGCGCAGCTCACGCCGGCGCCCCCCGCTCCGGAGCCCGCGCCGGAGCCGCCGGCTCCCGCGCGACCGCCGCTCGCCGCCCGGATCGGCCGGTTCTGGCCGCTCGCCCAGCGGAGCCCGGGCGCCCAGGCGCCGGACCCGGTGGCGCAGCGGCTGGGCATCCCGCCGCAGGGCGACCGGCAGCGCAACCGGGTCCGCGCGGTCTACGCCGCCGGGAACCGGGAGCTGGCGACCCTGCTGCGCACCCGCGGCTGCTCCCGGCTGCCCGACTGGCTGCTCGACGCGTAGATCCGCCCGTGGATCCATCCCGTGGGCCGCCCGGTGGATCCGCCCGGCCGAGGACGGCGCGCGGGGAACGGACCGCGGACCGCGTAACCTCGATGAACGTGGCTGTCGACTTCCCCGCGGAACTGCGGAACCTGCGCACGACCCTCGATTCCATCCTCGAGGTGAGCGATCTCCCCGCGCTCGAGAAGCAGGTGATCGAGCTGTCCGAGCAGGCGTCGGCACCGGACCTGTGGGACGACCCCGAGCGTGCTCAGCAGGTGACGAGCCGGCTGTCGCACGTGCAGTCCGACCTCGAGCGCCTCAATCGGGCGCGGGGCCGCCTCGACGACCTCGAGGTGCTGGTCGAGCTCGCCGAGTCCGAGGACGACGCCGAGACGCTGGCGGAGTCCGAGCGGGAGCTGGTCGCGTTCAAGAAGTCGCTCGGCGAGCTCGAGGTGCGCACCCTGCTCTCCGGCGACTACGACGACCGCGAGGCGCTCGTGACGATCCGCTCCGAGGCCGGCGGCGTCGACGCGGCGGACTTCGCCGAGATGCTCATGCGCATGTACCTGCGCTGGGCGGAGCGGCACGGCTACCGGACCGAGGTCTACGACACCTCCTACGCCGAGGAGGCGGGGATCAAGTCGGCGACGTTCAAGGTCGACGCGCCCTACGCCTACGGCACGCTCTCCGTCGAGCAGGGCACCCACCGGCTGGTGCGGATCAGCCCGTTCGACAACCAGGGCCGCCGCCAGACGAGCTTCGCCGGCGTCGAGGTGCTGCCCGTGGTGGCCGAGACGGACCACATCGAGATCCCCGAGAACGACATCAGGGTCGACGTGTACCGCTCCAGCGGCCCGGGCGGGCAGAGCGTCAACACGACGGACTCCGCCGTCCGGCTCACCCACATCCCGACCGGCATCGTCGTCACCTGCCAGAACGAGAAGTCGCAGCTGCAGAACAAGGCGGCCGCGCTGCGCGTGCTGCAGGCCAAGCTGCTCGAGCGGGCGCGCCAGGACCGCCAGGCCGAGCTCGACGCGCTCAAGGGCGACGGCGGCTCGAGCTGGGGCAACCAGATGCGCTCCTACGTGCTGCACCCGTACCAGATGGTCAAGGACCTGCGCACCGAGTACGAGACCGGCAACCCGAGCGCCGTCTTCGACGGCGAGATCGACGAGTTCCTCGAGAGCGGCATCCGCTGGCGCCGCAGCAACGACAAGGTCGGCGCCTGATCGCCGCAGGAGGGGTGGGGTGCTCACCGCATGCCGGTCTCCTCGAGGAGTCGTGCGGTCAGCGCCTCGACGTCGTCGTCCGTGAGGTCCAGCCCCCGCGAGCGGAACCACCCGGCCACGTTCGCCACGTCGCGGGCGAGGAACGCCGGGCCCTGCGGGTTGGCGACGACGTCGACGACCTGCGGCAGGTCGATGAGCACGAGCCGGCCGTCGTGCACCAGGACGTTGTAGGGGGACAGGTCCCCGTGCGCGAGGCCGGCCACGGCGAGCGTCGTCACCGCGTCCGTCAGCTGCTGCCAGAGGTCGGCCAGCGTGTCGTCGTCCACGCGCACCTGGGCCAGCCGGGGCGCTGCGGTGCCGTCGGCGTCCCCGATGAACTCGAGCAGCAGCTCGGTCCCGAGCAGCTGCACGGGGTAGGGCACCGCGACCCCGAGCTCCCAGAGCCGCCCGAGCGCGGCGAACTCCGCCCGCGCCCACTGCTGGGCGATCAGGTCGCGGCCGAACGTCGTGCGGGTCGCCATCGCCCGGTTCTCGCGCGAGCGCCGCATCCTGCGGCCCTCGAGGTAGCCGGCGTCGCGGTGGAACATCCGGTGCTCGCTGGACCGGTAGCGCTTCGCGGCCAGCAGACTCGAGCAGCCGGCGGGGAGCCCGCGCTCGACCAGGTGGACGTCGGCCTCCTTGCCGGTCTTGAGCACGCCGAGCTCGGTGTCGACCGCGCCGAGCTCGGTCACCACCCACTCCGGTCGCGGTGTGGGTCCGTGCTCGGCCTGCAACCAGGTCGAGTACGTACCGCCGTTCGGAGGGTCCTCGGCCCGTTCGGCGGGGCCGGCGGGGTCGTCGCCCTCCAGCTCGAGGGCGCCCAGGGCCGGACGCCGCCCGCGCGGTGCCGGGACGTCGTCGTCGAACCGGCGGCGGCCCTTGCCGCGCCGGCCGGAAGGAAGGATCAGGTCGTAACGGTCGTGCGTGTCCTGCTGCTGCAACGGGGGGTCCCCTCGGGAGATCGGGTGGAGGTGGGCTGCGGCGCGCGGGCGCTCGTCGAGCGGGCGCGCGCGGCGGCACGGGTGACTGTGGTCACGTCGCCACCTCCTCGTTCTCGGGACCTCTCCCTGCGCCGGTCGGCGCGCGGGCGGACGCCGTCCAGGCTGGCGGGGTTCGTCCCGGGTGCGCAACCGGTTTTCCGCCGGCCGGGGCCGAGGGCCGCGACGAAGGTCACGGAACGGTTGCGTGGCGTGGCCCGGAGGCACCCTTCCGGCTGCTTAGACTCGTCGCCGGGCCGCGCCGTCCCGGCCACCCCTGTCGAGTCCCCGTCGAGGTCGAACGCGTCGTGATCCGCTTCGAGAACGTCACCAAGGTCTACCCGGGCACCACCCGGCCCGCGGTCGACGGCATGAGTCTCGAGATCGTCAAGGGCGAGTTCGTGTTCCTCGTGGGGGCGTCGGGGTCGGGCAAGTCGACGTTCCTGCGGCTGGTGTTGCGTGAAGAGCGAGCGACGCGTGGTGTGGTCCACGTGGCCGGCAAGGACGTCGGGCGCCTCGCCAACTGGAAGGTGCCGCAGCTGCGCCGCCAGATCGGCGTGGTGTTCCAGGACTTCAGGCTGCTGCCGAACAAGACGGTGTTCGAGAACGTCGCGTTCGCGCTCCAGGTGATCGGCAAGCCGCGGCACGCCATCGCACACACCGTGCCCGAGGTGCTCGACCTCGTCGGGCTCGCGGGCAAGGAGCGCCGCTTCCCGCACGAGCTGTCCGGCGGCGAGCAGCAGCGCGTCGCGGTGGCCCGTGCCTTCGTCAACCGGCCCGCGATCCTGCTCGCCGACGAGCCGACCGGCAACCTCGACCCCGCCACGAGCGTCGGCATCATGCGGCTGCTCGACCGGATCAACCGCACGGGCACGACGATCGTCATGGCCACCCACGACGACGAGATCGTCGACCAGATGCGCAAGCGCGTCGTCGAGATGGAGGACGGCCGCCTGGTCCGCGACCAGGACCGCGGCGTCTACGGCTACACCCGCTGAGCGGCCGGAGAGGAACAGCGCAGTGCGTTTCCAGTTCATGCTCAGCGAGATCGGCCAGGGGTTGCGCCGCAACCTCTCGATGACGATCTCGGTGATCCTCGTGACGACCGTGTCGCTGCTCATGCTCGGCGTCGGCCTGCTGGCGCAGAAGCAGGTGTCGGTCATGAAGGAGTACTGGTACGACCGGGTGCAGGTGTCGATCTTCCTGTGCGGGCAGGACTCCGACAAGACCAAGCCGACGTGCGCCTCGGGCGAGGTCAGCCAGGCCCAGAAGGACGCGATCCTCGCCCAGCTGCAGTCGGCCCAGCTCAAGCCCTACGTGCAGCAGGTCTTCTACGAGTCCAAGCAGGAGGCCTACCAGCACCTCAAGGACCAGTACCGGGACAGCTCGCTGGTCGACAACGTGACGCCCGACCAGATGCCCGAGAGCTACCGGGTGCGGCTGGTGCACCCCGAGCAGTACGAGGTGGTCTCGGCCGCCTTCCGGGGGCAGGCGGGCGTCGACACCGTGCAGGACGACAACGTCGTGCTCGACCGGCTCTTCGCGCTGCTCAACGGCCTCAAGTGGAGCGCCTGGGTGATCGCGGGGCTCACCCTGGTGTGCTCGGTGCTGCTGGTGGCCACGACCATCCGCCTCA
This sequence comes from uncultured Actinomycetota bacterium, assembly GCA_963792195.1. Classification (GTDB taxonomy): domain Bacteria; phylum Actinomycetota; class Actinomycetes; order Actinomycetales; family Kineosporiaceae; genus DATKNA01. Next base: position 243,804 of record CAWBVK010000002.1, read on the forward strand.
CGGCGTTCACCCGCCGGCGCGAGACGGGGATCATGCGACTTGTCGGCGCGTCGAACCTCGTCATCCAGATGCCGTTCATCCTCGAGAGCCTGATCTCCGCGGTCATCGGTGCCGTTCTCGCGTCGACGATCCTGGTGTGCTTCACCCAGTTCGCCGTACAGGGGTGGCTGGCCGGCACGCTCCGGTTCATCCGCAACTGGGTGGGACTCTCGGACGCCGCCCTCGTGCTGCCGGCCATGTTCCTCGTCGGGCTCGGCATCGCGGGCGTCTCGTCGTTCCTGTCGTTGCGGCGCTACCTCAAGGTCTGACGGCGGGGCACCCCGTCCCCGTGCTTTGCGGTGGTCTCGGATGTGGGCCACGTTCCCGCGACCGTCGAGTCGCACCTCGCGCACACGTGAATCGCCCGGCCGGCTGCCCTGTCGGGGCGGCCCGCCGCCGGCCCACAGGTGACGCCAGCGCAAAGCGTCCCGACCCCCCTTGGCGATGGTCGCGCGGGCTGTCGTCCCGCTGACCCGGCGCGTCCCGCTTCCGCTCACGAAGAGTCAGATGTTCTGAGCTTAGAGTGACGGTTGTGAAGTGGAAGCTCGCGGCCGGAGCGGCGGCGCTCGTGGTCGCGGTGGTGACGGGGGCCGTCGTCGACGAGCACGCCGCGTCCGCCGGGATCGGGACGCCGCGCGCGGGGGACCCGCTCGACGACCGCAAGCACGCCGTCGACGACCAGATCGCGCAGCTGCGGGAGAACCTCGAGGGCGCCTCGAAGGACGTCGTCGACGCCGCGGTCGCCGTCCAGCGGGCGCAGACGGCACTCGCGCAGGCCCAGGCGGCGAGCGCCGCGGCGGGGGCCGCGCTCGACGCCGCCGTCGCGCGTGACCAGCAGGTCGCGGCCGCGCTGGCGGTCGCCCTCGCCGAGCAGGCCAAGGCCGAGCGCGAGCTCGCCGACGGCCGGGCCGAGCAGGACGGCACCCGCCGCGAGCTGGGCGCCATGGTGCGCGAGACGTACATGGGATCGGGGCTGACCGGCCTCTCCCTCGCGCTCGGCGCCGACACCCCCGAGCAGTTCTCGGAGCGGGTCGCTCTGGCCGGCGTCGCGGTCCGCTCGCAGGCGGGCGTGCTCGACGAGCTGTCGGTGCAGCAGGCCGAGCTGCGCGCCCGCGGCGCCAAGGTGCACGCCGTCGCCGACGAGGTCGCCGAGCTGCGTCGCCAGGCCGCGCTCGCCGTGGCGGCCCGCCGGGCGGCCCAGCGGGCAGCGGTCGCCGCACAGGCCCGCATCGCCGCGTCGCTCGCGGCGCAGCAGCGGGCCCTGCGCGTGGCGCAGACCAAGGTCGCGGCCGAGCGCCGGCGGATCAGCTCGCTGCAGAGCGAGCAGACCAAGCTCGAGGCGATGCTCCGCGCCCGAGCCCGGGCCGAGGCCGCGGCGGCACGTCGGCGCCGGCAGGCCGGCGGGGGGAACGACGCCACCGGCGGGGGCGGCGGCGCCGGCGGCGATGGGTCGGCGTCCGGGTTCCTGTCGTACCCGGCCAGCGGGCCGATCACATCCGGCTACGGCATGCGCTACCACCCGATCCTGCACATCTATCGCATGCACACGGGCGTCGACTGGGGCCTCGCCTGCGGGTCGCCGGTCCGTGCGGCCGCCGACGGAACCGTGATCAGCGCCGGCTGGGCCGGCGGATACGGCAACCGGGTGGTGATCGACCACGGGATGGTGCGCGGGGTGGACCTGGCGAGCACGTACAACCACCTCACCCGGATCCTCGTGGGCGGCGGGCACGTGTCACGCGGCGAGCTCATCGCCTACTCGGGCACGACGGGCCTCTCGACCGGGTGCCACCTGCACTTCGAGACGCTCGTGAACGGCTCCTACGTCGATCCCATGGGATGGCTCTGACGTAAGCTGGGCCGTTCGTCCAGCTCGTCCCCCCGGATCACGTCAGGAGGTCACCGTGCCCAGGGAGCGCGGCCGCAAGGTCATCGCGTCCAACCGGAAGGCGCGGCACGACTACCTGATCGACGACGTCTACGAGGCCGGGATCGTGCTGATGGGCACCGAGGTCAAGGCCCTGCGCGCCGGCCGGGCGTCGCTGGCGGACGCGTTCGCGTCCGTGTCCGACGCCGGCGAGGTGTGGCTCGAGAAGGTGCACATCCCCGAGTACAGCCAGGGCACCTGGACGAACCACGAGACCCGGCGGCGGCGCAAGCTCCTGCTGCACCGCGAGCAGATCGAGAAGATCGCCGCCGCGACGCGCGAGAAGGGCCTCACGATCGTGCCCCTCGCGCTGTACTTCAAGGACGGGCGGGTCAAGGTCGAGATCGGCGTGGCGCGGGGCAAGAAGAACTACGACAAGCGCCAGGCGCTGCGCGAGCGGCAGGACCGGCGCGAGGCCGACCGCGCGATGAGCCTGCGCGCCAACCGCTGAGCACGCATGTCGCCCAGGGCGGGAACAGGGGGCGGCGCGAGGCGGTTGTGACGTGTGGTCGCACCCGTCCGGGTCATCCGGAGTCGAGGGCGATCCGCTAGGATCGACGGTGGTCACGGGCCCTGGCCCGCGACCTCGGCGGCACAGCCTCCACCCCATGGGGGTGACAGGTTTCGACGTCGGTCGTCGTTCCAGGGGAAGCGGGCCGAGGAGGCGACGTCATCTCGTCAACGATCGTCGCAAACCAATAGGTGCCAATACATCGCGCACCGAGTTCGCCCTCGCCGCCTGAGCGAGTGTGAACTCTGTCAGCCCGGGCTCGCCTTCGGCCCGGTAGCTGGCATCGACCAGGAGGCCACTGGCTGAGGGTCCGGTCACGGGGCCCGACGCGACATGAACAGTGACTGAGCCCGGCTCGGCGACGTGCCTGTGCGATCGCCGGGGCTGAGAAACGCCGCAGCAGGCTGCGCCCGGAGAAGTCCTGGTTCCACGCTGGCGGACGCGGGTTCGATTCCCGCCACCTCCACCGAACGATGAAGGGGCCCCTGATGAGGGGCTCCTTCGTCGTTCTTCGTCGTTCGTCGTCGCCTGAGGGGAGCAACGACCGGGGCGAGAGACGCCGCAGGCTGCCGGGTCGGGTTGCATGCATCGCGGCACGCTGATTGCCTGATCCACTCGTGCACCTTCCGAGGAGATGATGCTGATGGCCGGGTTCGTCGCCACCGCCGCGACCGAGGTCGACGCCACGCCGGAGCGGGTGTGGGCCGCACTCACCGAGCCCGAGGAGATCGCGGTGTACATGGGCGGGTCACGGGTCACGACGACCTGGGAGGTCGGCACCCCGATCACGTGGGAGGGCGAGTACGACGGTCGCGCCTACCAGGACAAGGGTGAGGTCCTCGCCGTCGATCCGCCTCGCCGGCTCTCGGTCACCCACTACAGCCCGATGACGGGCCAGGCGGACGAGCCCGAGAACTACCACACGCTCGTCTACACACTGTCCGGGTCGGGCGACCGCACGCTCCTCGAGCTCACCCAGGACGGATGCGACAGCGAGGAGCAGGCCGCCCAGTTCGGCACGAACTGGCAGGGCATGCTTGACGGGCTGAAGGCCCACGTCGAGGGGTGACCCGCACGGTCCACCGCGTTCGTCCGCTCAGACCTGTACGCCGGCCGGCGGGCCCTCCTGGGTGCCCAGCACCGGCTCGAACGCGGCGCGGTAGCGCTCGAACCGAGGTGCCCAGCCCTCCCGGGCCCTGCCGTCCACGAGCCGGTCGAGGCACACCTCCCAGCCCGCGGCGTTGCGGGCGGCGGCGCCGGCGGCGAGCTCCTCGGTCAGCACGAACAGCGTCCCGCCCTCGGCCGGGCTCAGCTCGAAGCCGATCGTGTCGTCGCCCCACGTGAACACCAGCCGGTGCGGCGCCGAGCATTCGAGCACCCGACCGGGCAGCGGGGCGAAGGGCTGCCCGTCGAAGTGGTGGGTCAGCGCGGCGCCCGGCTCCCAGCGGTCGATCTCGATCCGGGTCGGGAACCAGGCCTTCAGCCCCTCGGGTTCGGTGACCGCTCGCCACACCTCCTCGACGGGGCGCGGCAGGAGCCGCTCGAACCGCAGCACCGGCTTCTCGCCGGTCGAGATCAGGGTCGCTTCACGCATCGGCATCGGCTTCTCCTTCGGTCAGGTGCGCCTCGAGACGATCGAGGCTGGTCCGCCACATGCGGCGGTAGGGCTCGAGCCAGGCGTCGAGCTCGGCGAGCGGTTCGGGCCGCACCCGGTACAGCCGGCGCTGCCGGTCCACCCGGACGTCGACGAGACCGGCCTCGCGCAGCACGCGCAGGTGCTTGGACACGAGCGGCTGACTGCTGCCGATCGCCTCGACCAGCGCCCCCACCGACGACTCGCCCTCGCGCAGGGTGTCGAGGATCAGGCGGCGGCGAGGCTCGGCGAGGACCTCGAGCAGGTCGGACACGGCAGAAGCATGTCACTACGGTTATATGCCGTCAAGACATACAGTAGCTTCGCCTAGGCTCGTCGGCGTGACCAGCACCTCCCTTGGGGACCCCGAGTTCGAGGCCCTGTCGTCGGTTCTCGAGCGCAACCGGCGAACGTTCGCCTGGAAGGTCGAGGGCCTCGACGTCGCGGGCATGCGTGCCCGCACGGCCGCCTCGTCGATGACCCTCGGGGGCCTCGTCAAGCACATGGCCCTCGTCGAGGCCGATTGGCTGGCGGTGAAGCTGGCGGGCCTGGAGATGGGTCCGCCCTGGGAGGGCGTCGACTTCGACGCCGACGCCGACTGGGAGTGGCGGACGGGCGCGGAGGACGACCCCGATGTCGTGCTGGAGCTGTGGCGCCAGGCGGTGCGGCGTTCGCGCGCCGTGGTCGGGCAGGTCGTCGCGGAGCGCGGCCTCGACGGCGCGGCCTCGTTCAGCTTCCGCGACGGGAGGACCCCGTCGGTGCGGCTGATGCTCCTCGACATGATCGAGGAGTACGCCCGTCACCTGGGGCACGCCGACCTGTTGCGCGAGGCCGTCGACGGCCGGGTGGGTGAGGGCGCCCCCGAGGGGTTCACGATCTGACGGGCTGCGCCACCAGCTCGAGCACGGCCCCCAGCTCGCGCTGCGCGAGCGCCGCCCGCTGCCGCGCCGCCCCGTTGCCCTCGCGGAGGACGCGCTCGACGCCCGCGGTCACCAGGTCGAGGTCGCCGAGCTCCCGCAGCGGCTTCTCGAGCTCCGTCAGCAGCCCGTCGACGAGCCGGGACACCGGCACGGACCGCCGCTCCCGCGGGTCGAAGAGGTCGCCGTCGAGCCCGTGCCGGGCCGCCGCCCAGGTCGCGGCCCGCAGCAGCTCGACGGGGAGCGGCTCGCTGTCCCCGGTCGCCCCGGCGAGCGTGGTGTGACCGATCGCCCGCACCAACCCGGCGAGCACCACCGCGCTGTCGACGTCCAGCTGGACGTCGGCGACCCGCACCTCGACCGTCGGCTCGTGCTCCGAGAGCCGGGCGTGCCAGTACAGCTGGCCCCGGTCGACGACCGCGCCGGTGGCCAGCAGGTCGTCGACCCGGCGCTCGTAGTCGTCGACGGAGGCGAACACCGGCGGAGCCCCCTCGACCGGCCACCGGGCGAAGTGCACGGCCCTGAAGCTGGCGAAGCCGCTGTCGCGGCCCCGCCAGAAGGGGGAGTTGGCCGAGAGCCCGAGGAGCAGCGGCAGCCACGGCCGGACGGCGGCGAGCACGGCCAGGCCGGCGCCGCGGTCGGGCACGCCGACGTGCACGTGCATCCCGTTGATCAGCTGTTCCTCGACGAGGGCGGGCGCCTGGTCGAGCATCGAGCGGTAGCGCGGCTTGTCGGTGACCGGCGCCGGATCGGCGCCGGCGGGGGCCAGCGGCGCGGTGCCCACCGCGGCGAGCCGGCAGCCCGAGCCGGCTGCGGCCGCGGCCAGCCCCGAGCGGAGCGACGTCAGCTGCTCGCGCACGTCCGCGAGCTCCGTGCACACCGTCGTCGCGACCTCGACCTGCACCTCGAGCAGCTCGTGCTGGAGGTCCGCGTCGCCGATCCCGTCGTCCCCGCGGGCCCGGGCCAGGACCTGCGCGGAGCGCGCCACCGGCAGCCCCTCGCCGTCGACGAGCAGGTACTCCTCCTCGACGCCGAGCGTCGTCGTGTCGGGCATCGGCTCCAGGTACCCGCGGCCGGGCGCCCCATGCGGCGCAGCGCCCCGGCTCTGCGCCCGATCAGCGCGCGGGCTGCAGCAACCGGGACTCCACGGCGTCGGCCGCCGCCCGGGCTCCGCCGGCCCGCCGGTAGCCCTCCGCCACGCGGTCGGCGCCGGCCGTCCTGGTGCGGGCGACCCGGACGGCGTCCGCGAGCCGGTCCGCGCGCAGCCGCCTCCGGGTCAATCGGACGCCCGCCCCCGCCACCTCGACCCGGCGCGCGACCTCGGCCTGGTCGCGCCCGAACGGGACGGCGACGACGGGGACGCCCCTGGCGAGAGCCTTCTGGGTGCCACCCATGCCGCCGTGCGTGATCGCGCAGACGGCGCGGTCGAGCACGAGGCTGTGCGGCACGAACCGCTCGACGCGGGCGTTGGGCGGCACGCGCAGGCTCTGCGGGTCGTCCGAGGGGAGGGTGGCGACGACGTGCACGGGCTCGCCGGCGAGCGCCTCGAGCGCGGTGCGGACGAGCACGGTGTCGGCCTGGTAGTCCGTCGACGTGGTCACCAGGACCAGCGGACCGTCCAGCTCGTCGAGCCAGCCGGGCGGAGCGGCGGGCGGCTCCCACTCCAGGGGGCCGACCAGAAGGACGTTGGGCGGCAGGTCGCGCCGGTGGTACTCGAAGGGCTCGGCCGTCGTGTAGATCGTCAGCGGGGGAGCGCCGAAGAGGTCGTTGACGCCGGTGAGCGGGGGGAGCCCGCGCTCGGTCCGCAGCGCGTTCACTCCCGGAGTCATGATCTTCTCGAGCGTGCCCACGAGGAGGGGCCGCAGCAGCCGGTCGCGGGTGCGGCCGAGCACGGTGCGAGCCGGGCGCAGGCCGGGGCCGAACGGCGGCGTGTCCACCGAGTCGAGCGGCATGGGGTAAGGGAAGAACGCTGCCCAGGGGCCTCCCCAGGCCTCCGCCTGCGACATCGCGCCCCAGGCGTTGACGTCGACGACGAGGGCGTCAGGGCGCTCCTGCTCGATCGCGGCGCGCAGGTCGTCGCCATCGAAGGCCGCGCGGGCGGTGAACATGCGCACCGCGGCCTTCAGCGCCTCCCGCGGGTTGCCGGCCTGCCAGTCGTCGCCGGCGACCGCCTCGAGCCGGCGGTCGACGGCGCGGGCCTCGACGCCCTGGGCGCGCACGAGGTCGACGTCCGCCGCGAGGGTGCGGACGGCTACCTCGTGCCCGCGCCGCTGCAGCTCCAGGACCAGCGCCATCATCGGGAAGAGGTGGCCTCGCGAGGGCGAGGTGTAGACGAGGATCCGGGCCATCAGTGGTCTCCCATCAGGGGCTGGAGCAGTTCGCGGAGGGCGAGGTCGACGTCGGGACGAGCGAGGCCCGCGTCGCGGTGCAGGAGCTTCCACGTCAGGACGTCGGTCACCGCGACGAGCTGGGCCAGCCGTCGCACCCGGGCCGCCCCGTCGAGCCGGGCGAGGGCCGGCGCGAACACCCGTTCGCACCACGCGCGGTGGAGCAGCCGCCCCTGCGCCAGCACCTCGGCCGCGGTGGGCGAGCGGTGCTCCAGGGCGAGCAGGGACAGGACGCGGTCGCCGTGCTCGTCGTAGTGGTCGAGAAGGACGCGCACGGCATCGCCGACGTCGCCCACGAGGGCCTGGTCGCGCTGGTCACGGACCCGTCCCGACTCGCGCTCCAGCCCCGCCGCCAGCAGACCCTCGCGACCGCCGAACCGGCGGATCACCGTCTGCACGCTGACGCCGGCACCTGCGGCGACGGCGTCGAGCGGCAGGTCGCCCGTCTCGTAGAAGACGTCGGTCGCCGCGTCGAGGATCTGCTCCGCGGTTGCGGCCGCGGCGGCTGCTCGCGCCGTCATCCGATAGGGCCTCCGCCCGACCGCCTCGCTTTTCATGTGAGTCACGTTAACGCGAAATTGGCCGCGTGCCAAGGGTGGTCGCCGGCCGGCGGCGGCGTGTGGGCCCTGCCGCCGGGGTCTGCCGCCGGGGTCTGCCGCCCCTCCGGCGGCCCTTCTGGCCGTTGGCCGTGCGGGCCATGAGGGCGATCGAACTATTGCCCGCTCACCTATGAGCACGCTTGACATGTGACACTCGCGCCCAAGCTCTGTTCGCCCTGTGAGCAGAAACTTCTGTGGATAGTTCTTGACGTTCATCCGGGCGCTCGTGGTGACATTCCTGTGGATAACCAGTGCCGTCCTCCGTCCGCTACTCGAGCGCTCCGAACTCTTGCCTCGGGATCCTTTCTCGACTAGTATTCCGACAGGTGTTCGAACTCGGGGGCGGGTATGGGTGGGGACGGTCGTAGGGAGGCTTCTGGCGCCCACGCCTGTCATGTCGACGACGGCGACCGGCGTCTTTCCAGTGAACTTTCCGATGACCTGGTCCGTGCCTTGTCAGGGCCGCCCGGGCCGGTGTCGGCGGCCGCGGTCGCGCAGTCCATGGCGCTGCTGCCCGCGTCGTGTTCACACGGGTCTGCGGCCGCGGCGGGGCTGCGGTCGCGGGTGTTCGCCGCGCAGGAGCGACTGTCGGCCTGGGTGACGTACACGCGGCTGTCGCAGGCAGCTGCGTGGCTGCGGGACTGGCACGTCCACCCGCCGATCGGCAGCGGTCTGCCCGACGAACCCGACGACGTCCACGCCTCTGGCCACGTTAACCACCCCGGCGGCAAGCCGGCGCACCAGTCCGAGCACCAGTCCGAGCACCAGTCCGAGCAGAGCGAGCAGCAGGCTCGCCAGCAGGCGCTGGTGGATCGGCTGGAGCGGGTGGAGGCGGCGCAGCTGCGCCGGCACTTCGGGATGTTCGGATTCCAGGGCTCCTACGGCGCCTGGCTGGATGTGATGGTGCCGCGGCTGGTGGCCAGTGAGCTGTCCGTCGCGGCCGGGCTCTCCCCGACGAGCGGGCAGACGATGGTGAACGCCGCCGAGGCCCTGTTCGTCGATGACCGGCTGCCGCGGCTGCGGCGGCTGCTGGCCGCGGGCTGGGTGGACTGGCCGAAGGTGAAGCTGTTCGTGTGGGAGACCTCCGCCCTGGACGCGCCGGTGGCGCGGGCGGTCGAAGCGGTCGTCCTCGGGTACGTCCCTGACGCCGGCGAGAGCGCCGACGCCGCGGGCGGTGCGCAGCAGTCAACGGGTATCGAGTACGTCGACGTCCTCGCGGATCCCGCCGCGCCTGGGAGCGGGGTGCCGGTGATCGCCCGGTGGACGGTTCCGCAGCTGAAGGACGCGATCCGCGCAGCCGTCCTGGAGCTGGATGCGGCCGCGGCGGAACGGCGCTCCCGCCGGGCTCGCGCCAAGCGGCACGTGCGGCTGTCGGAGGACATCGACGGCACCGCGGAGTTCACCGCCGACCTGCCCGCCGAGGACGCCGCCGCCGTCTTCGCCTCCTTGACGGCCGCGGCCAAGGCGGCCAAGGCCGAAGGCGACCCTCGCACGCTGGACCAGCTACGCGCGGACGAACTGGTCCATCGCGCCACTCGCGGCCGCACTCCGGCGGAGTCGGATACCGGCGCGCATCCCTATTCTGGGGCCGAATCAGACGCTGACCTGGTCTTCCCTGTCGGTCCAGATTCCGGGTCTGATTCCGGGTCTGATTCCGGGCCTGATTCCGGGTCTGATTCCCGTCCTGCTGCAGGTCCTGATTCCGCAGCAGAGAGTGAGCGATGTGCGTGCGGGCGGCAGATACCGGTCCGGCACGTACCCTCGTTCACCGCCGAACTGGCCGGGGCACCGCTGAAATCCACGCTGGTGTCCCTGACCATGCCCCTGACCACGTTCCTGGGTATCGCGGACCAGCCGGGACGGTTGGACGGGCACGGCCCGATAGCCGCCGGCGTTGCCCGCCGGATCGCCGAGGACGCCGCGAAGGAGCACCCGGAGTGGACGGCGTGGCGGTGCATCGTCACCGACGACGTCCACGGCACTGTCCTGGGCGTCACCGATCCGGTTCGCACTCCCCACCACGACCCGCCACCTCGCCTCGCGCGCCTGGTCACCGCGATGGAACCGGTCTGTGTGTTCCCCGGCTGCCGGCTCCCGGCACGACCCACCGGCGGCCGCTGCGAGATCGACCATCGCATCCCCTACGGCCATCGGGTTCCCGGCGGCGGTGCAGGGGTGACGTGCTCGTGCAACCTGCAACCCCTGTGCAAGGTCCACCACCAGCAGAAGACCGCCGGGGCCCTCCGCGTGCGTGCCGTCGGCCGTGACGACGACCCCGGCGCCGCTCCCGGCACGCTGGAATGGACCCTGCCGTCCGGCGTCAGGTGCCGCTCCCATCCCCACGTCGCGGCGCCCGCACCGATCCGTACCACCGGCCCCGGCAGCGACGCCGACGTCGTCGCAGCCGCCGAGCACCTCGCCGACCAGCGGACCCGCTGGGAGACCTGGTGCCGCGGACACCTCGACGGCCACGACCCCGACGACCGGATCCCCACCGACGACTGGGCCGGCGCCGCCTGGCAACGCTCCCGGCAGCACGCCGCCCGAGCTCGCGCCGCCGACGAACGTGAGGCCCGAGACGAGGACTCGCCTCCCTTCTGAGACCCAGGGCGGTCGCCGGCAACCCGTCGCCCAGCACGGCGCCGGTCGATCTGCCGACCACGAGTAGGTTGACGGCGTGACCCAGGGAGCGGAGGTCGCCGGGGCCGGCGGGACACGGATCGAACGGGTCGAGCTGCGCCGGCTGCACATGCCGCTGGTGGCCCCCTTCAGGACCTCGTTCGGGACGTCGACCGCGCGCGACCTCCTGCTCGTGCGGATCGACACGGCGACGGCCACGGGGTGGGGCGAGTGCGTCGCCGACGCCGAGCCGACCTACTCCTCCGAGTACGCCGACGGCGCCCAGCACGTGATCGCCCGGCACCTGGTACCCCGCCTCGCAGCGGCCGGCCGTCTCACGGCCGCCCGCGTCGGCCCCCTGCTCGAGGCCGTCAAGGGGCACCCGATGGCGAAGGCCGCCCTCGAGGCCGCGGTCCTCGACGCCGAGCTGCGCACCGCCGGCGTCTCGTTCGCCGACCACCTGGGCGCGGTCGCCGACCGGGTGCCCGCAGGCGTCAGTGTCGGCATCCACCCCTCGGTTCCGGCCCTGCTCGACGCGGTCGGCGGCTACCTCGACGAGGGCTACCTGCGGATCAAGCTCAAGATCGAGCCGGGCTGGGACGTCGAGCCGGTCCGGGCCGTCCGCGAGCGCTTCGGGGACGACGTGCTCCTGCAGGTCGACGCCAACACCGCCTACCGCCTCGCCGACGCGCGCCACCTCGCGCGGCTCGACGACTTCGGCCTGCTCCTGATCGAGCAGCCGCTGCCGGAGGACGACGTCCGCGGCCACGCCGCCCTGGCACGGCAGCTGCGCACCCCGGTCTGCCTCGACGAGTCGATCGTCTCGGCCCGCTCGGCGGCCGACGCGATCGCACTGGGCGCCTGCTCGATCGTCAACATCAAGGCGGGCCGGGTCGGCGGGTACCTCGAGGCCCGCCGGGTGCACGACGTGTGCGCGGCCAACGGCGTGCCGGTGTGGTGCGGCGGCATGCTCGAGACGGGCCTCGGGCGCGCCGCCAACGTCGCCCTCGCCGCGCTGCCCGGGTTCGTGCTGCCCGGCGACACGTCGGCCTCGCGCCGGTACTACGCGAGCGACCTCACCGAGCCGTTCGAGCTCGACGGCGGGCACCTGGCGGTGCCCACCGGCCCCGGTCTGGGCCGCGAGCCGCTGCCCGAGGCGCTCGCGGAGTTCACCACGTCGGTGGAGGAGGTACCGCTGTGAAGCAACCCGAGCGGGTGGCTCGCAAGGCGTACGAGAGCGAGCTGCTCCGGCTGCAGACCGAGCTCGTCGCCCTGCAGCAGTGGGTGACCACGACCGGTCAGCGGCTCGTCGTCGTGTTCGAGGGGCGCGACGCAGCCGGCAAGGGCGGCACCATCAAGCGGGTCACGCAGTACCTCAACCCCCGGGTGGCCCGGATCGTCGCCCTGCCGGCGCCGACCGAGCGCGAGCGGGCCCAGTGGTACTTCCAGCGGTACGTCGAGCAGCTGCCGACGGCCGGCGAGATCGCCCTGTTCGACCGGTCCTGGTACAACCGCGCGGGCGTCGAGCGGGTGATGGGCTACTGCACGCCCGGCGAGTACCGGCGCTTCCTGCACCAGTGCCCGACGTTCGAACGGATGCTCGTCGAGGACGGCATCCTGCTGCGCAAGTACTGGTTCTCCGTCAGCGACGAGGAGCAGGAGCGGCGCTTCCTCGACCGCATCGCCGACCCGCTGACCGCGTGGAAGTTCTCGGAGAACGACCTGGCCACGCGCAACCGCTGGGTCGACTTCTCGCGGGCGAAGGACGAGATGTTCGTGCACACCGACATCCCCGAGGCGACCTGGTGGGTGGTCGAGGCCGACGACAAGCGGTCGGCGCGGCTCAACATGATCGCCCACCTGCTCGACTCGGTGCCGTACGAGGCCGTGCGCACCGCCCCGCTCCGCCTGCCCCCGCGCCCGCCCGCGGAGGACTACCGGCGCCCCCCGCGCGAGCTCTTCCGGCACGTGCCCGACCACGCCGCGACGCTGCGCGCCTGACTACGCCCGATCCTGGGCCGACCGTGCGTCACCCGTACGGGTGACCTTGGGCGACGGCCGCTGCAGCGGGTGCGCGGCACGGCCGACATCTGTGCCCATGACCGGCCCCCTGCTGCTCCGACCCGCGCTCGTGCTGGCCGACCAGCTGCGCACGAGCGCCCGGCTCGCGGCGCTCGCGGGCGTCCTGCTCGTGCCCGCGGTCTACGCCACCTGGTCGTTCGTGACCGTGATCGGCGGGCAGGTGGCCTTCACGCAGGCCGAACGCGGCGGCGTCGAGGTGCTGCGGCCCGCGCTCACGGCCCTCGCCTCGACCACGGCCGGCGCGCCGACGCTCCCGGCCGACCTGGACGCCGTCCGTGCCGCGGCGGCCGCGCACCCGGAGCTGGGGCTCGGCGACACCCTCACCGCGGTGACCGCCGCGCAGCAGAAGCCGGACGCCGGTACGCCCGCGGGGCGCGCCGCGCTGGCGTCGGCGCTGGTCGACCTCGTCACGCAGGTCGGCAACGCCTCGAACCTCATCCTCGACCCCGACCTCGACTCGTTCTACGTCATGGACACCCAGGTCGTGCAGGTCCCCAAGGCGCTGCTGGCCGCGGCGCAGGCGGCGTCCCCCCGCCCGGGGGCGTCACGCGTCGACCTCGTCGCCACCCAGGCCGTGCAGGCCGGCACCATCGCCGGCGCGGCGAGCGCGATCGACGGCGACCTGGCGACGGCCGCGAAGAACACCCAGCTCCCCGACCTCGCGGGCCGGGCGCGACCTGTCGCGGCCGCGGCTGCCGCTGCGGGCGACCTGGCGAAGGGGCTCACCTCGACGCTGGACCGCCCGGCGGCGGCGCGGCCCGCGGCGCTCGGCGAGGCCGCGTCGGCCTCGGTCGGCCCCGGCAACGACGTCCTCGACGCCCTGCTGGCCACCCGCGCGGACCGGCTCACGGGCCAGCGGAACGTCACGCTCGCCGTCACGGTGGTCGCCCTGCTGCTCGGCGTCTGGATCGCGGCGGCGGTGTGGTGGCGCACCCGGCATGACGTCGGCCTCACCCTGGCCGCGGTCACGGCGCTGGTGCGCGGCGACCACGGCGAGCTCGCCGTCCCCGAGGGGCGTGACGAGCTCGGCGACATCGGCCGCGCCATCGGCGAGGCCCGCGAGCAGCTCGCCGCTCAGGCAGCCGACCTCGAGCGGGCCGGCATCGAGCGCGAGGAGCAGGTGCAGCGCAGCTTCGCGGCGCAGCGCGTCGCCGAGAACCAGGTGCGCATGCGGGCCCTGGGCGTCATCGACGAGACCGCCTCGGTGGTCATCGGCGAGCTCCAGGAGGTCGTGGGCCAGGTGGACGCCGTCCGCAGCGCCGCGGGCACCATCCACGAGCGCGTCCGCAGCGCGGACACGGTCACGAGGGCGGTCGTCGAGCAGGCCGGCGAGGCCGACCGCGTCGTCGGCGAGCTCGGCCGCAGCCTCCAGCGGGTCGCCGCGACCGCCCAGCTCATCGCGGGCGTGGCCGACCAGACCAAGCTCCTCGCGCTCAACGCGACGATCGAGGCGGCCCGGGCGGGCGAGGCCGGCCGCGGGTTCAGCGTGGTGGCCGACGAGGTGAAGAACCTCGCCATGACGACGGCGCGGTCCACCGAGGAGATCGCCAGCACCATCGCGTCGCTCGAGCGCGACGCCGCCGCCATGTCGGCGACGATCACGAGCATGACCGACGGGATCAAGGGGGTCGACGAGGCGACCGCGGTGCTCGCCGGCGTGGCGAGCGAGCAGCACACGCTCGTCGGCCGGCTCGACCGCGCGGTCACCGAGGCGATGGGCCGCGTGCAGGACATGAGCAGCCTCACCGCCCGCCTCGAGCGCCGGCAGACCCAGCGCGCACCCCTGCGGGCCCCGGCGCGCGTCGTGGCCGGGCGGCGCGTGCTCGACGCCGACCTGCTCGACATCGGCGAGGGGGGCGCGCGCTGCACCGGCCCGGACCTCCCCGCCGTACTCGCCCTGCACGCGGTCGTGCGGCTCGAGTTCGAGCTCGAGGGCCGCCGGCTCGCCGTCGCCGCCACCGTCGTGCGGTTGGGCGGCCACGGTGACCCGGGTGAGGCGGGGCTGCGGTTCCAGGACGTCCCCGACGACGTCATCGAGGTGCTGCGGGTCTACGTGGCGCGGACGGGCAGCACCGCGAACTGACGGGAGCGCGATCGGAGCCCCTCGCCGGGCCCGGCCGCGAAACCTCTGCCCGTGCTGCCGGCGCGGGGCCGGGTTAGCGTTCCCACCGTGCACCTGGAGGCCGGATCGGGAGCCGGGGCTGCGCGCGACCCGGCGCCGGTGCCCGGCGGCCCGCTGCCGCTGACGATGCGGCAGAGCGCCGTCGCCGCCGTGGTGGTGCTGGTGCTCGGACTCGGCGCGGCCCTGCTCACGCCGGTGGCCGCGGCGTCGAGGCGCGGCGGGTGACGCCGCCCGGGGCGGTCGTGGCCGGCCAGGCCTCCCTGATCCCGGCCGCCGGGGTGGGCGGTGGAGCAGCAGGACACCGGCGCGGTGCTCCTGTCGCGCGCCGGTGCGCGCATGCTCGTGCGCTGGCAGCCGGGCGCCCCGCCCGACCCCTCGGCCGGCCTGTCGTCAGCTCGCCCGGACCACCCGGCAGGACGTGCCCGACGCCTCGCAGTTCGGCGGCGTGCGGCAGTTCAGCACCCCGAGCGGCGACCCCGGTTACCTGGCGCCGTTCGCCGCGCCCGGCAGCACGGGCGCGATCGCCCTCGTGCGGTCGACCGAGGGCGAGGCCACCGTGCAGGCGCTCGCCCCCTCGACGACGTTCTCGGCGGTCTCCGACGACCTGATCTCGATGATCACCAGTATCCGGATCCGTCGCGGGGGCACCGCGTGAGCGCCGTCGCCGGCGACGCCGGCACCTCGCGCCGGGCGCCGTGGAGGCGCGGCGTGCCGCAGTGGTACGCCACCCGCCAGCCGCTCCTGCTGGCGGTGCTGATCATGGCCATCGTGGCCGTGCCGCGCACCAGCCTGGTGCTGCAGCAGTTCGTGCAGCGGTACCCGGGCCCGGGAGCGGCCACCCTGCTGCTCTGGGCGGTGTACGCGTTGCCGCTGCTCGCGGTCATCCTGGCCGTCGACTACTTCGAGCGCGAACCGGCCTGGCTGGTCGCCTTCGCCGCGGCCTGGGGCGGCCTGATCGCCACCGGTCTCGCGCTCACCGCGAACGAGGCCGTGCAGTCGATCCTCACGACGACCGAGGGCATGGACGTCGCCGCGCGGTGGGGGGCCGCGATCGCGGGGCCCACCGACGAGGAGCTGCTCAAGGGCATCGGCGTCGTGGTCGCCGCGCTGATGGCGCGCCGCCGGATGCGCTCACCGGTCGACGGGTTCATCCTGGGGGCCGTCGTGGGCCTGGGCTTCCAGGTGGTCGAGGACGTCGTGTACACGGCCAACGTCATCGGTGTCGGTTCCGCGGCCGACGCGCCGAGCGCGATCTGGCAGATGTTCGTGCTGCGCGGCCTGCTCGGCGGGCTCTGGAGCCATGCCGTGTACACGGGCCTGTTCGGCCTCGGCCTGGGCTACGCGATCACGCGCACCACCTGGTCCCCCCTGGCACGCATCGCCGCGGCGGTCGCCGGTTTCGTCGCCGCCTGGTCCCTGCACTTCCTCTGGAACTCGCCGCTGCTGGTCGACACCACCGACTGGCGCCTCGTCGTCGTCAAGGGCCTGCCCGCGCTCCTCCTGCTGCTCGCCGTGCTGGCACGCGCCCAGCGCGCCGACAGCGCCGTGTACCTGCCCGCGCTCGCGGCCGTGTCGGCGGGCAACCCGCTGGTCGCGACCGACGAGGAGATCGCGGCACTCACCGACCGCCGCACCAGGGCGCGTGCGCGGCGGGCGGCCCGTTCCAGCCGCGGACCGCGCGGGGCGCGGCTGGAGCGGCGCCTGCAGCGTGCCCAGGCCGACCTGGCCGTCGCGCTCACGAACCGCGACGCCGTCGGCGTCGAACGCGCTCGTGAGGAGCTCGCGCAGGCGCGCCACGCGCTCGGCCAGCTGCCGGAGCACCCGCCCGCGGTGGGCTGGGCCGCGGGCAGCTGGGCGTGCGCGCTCGGCGTCGCCGGGCTCTTCGTGCCCGTCCTCGGGGTCGCGGCGCTCGTGGTCGCGGTCGTCGGGATCGTCCGGGCCCGTGCCGCCGCGGCGTCCACACCCGGGGCGCACGTGTCCGTGCGGCTGTGGATCGGCCTCGGGCTCGGCTTGTTCGACGTCGCCCTGCTCGTGGCGGCGCTCACGCGCTGACGGCGCGTGCCGGAACAGGTCCCGAACAGGTCCCGGAACAGCGATGAGTTCCGCTCCCGTCCCCGGTCTGCCTCCATGCACCCGATCTCGCGACCGTCGGGGAGAGCGTCACGACCGTTACGCACAGGAGGCAAGCGTGAGGCTTCTCCTCACTTCGGCCGGCATCAAGAACCCGAGCATCCACGACGCGCTGGTGGACCTGCTCGGCAAACCGATCGCCGACGCGAACGCCCTCTGCATCCCCACGGCGGGATACGGGCACCCGCAGGGCACTCCGGCCGGAGCGTGGCGCTTCATCACCGGACAGTCCTCGACGCCCATGTGCGAGCTGGGGTGGAAGTCCTTGGGGGTGCTGGAGCTCACCGCGCTGCCCAGCATCGGTGAGGAGCGCTGGTTGCCGTGGGTCCGCGAGACGGACGTCCTCCTGGTCAACGGCGGCGATGCGCTGTACCTCGCCCACTGGATGCGGGAGTCGGGGCTGGCGGATCTCCTGCCGTCCCTGGGCGACACCGTCTGGGCGGGGCTGAGCGCCGGGAGCATGGTGATGACTCCACGGATCGGAACGGACTTCGTCGGGTGGACGCCGCCCGGCGGCGGCGACAGCGCGCTGGGCGTCGTCGACTTCTCGATCTTCCCGCACGTGGACCACCCGCTCCTCCCCGACAACACCATGGCCGCGGCCGCAGGGTGGG
The DNA here is from genome assembly GCA_963792195.1 of uncultured Actinomycetota bacterium. GTDB lineage: Bacteria > Actinomycetota > Actinomycetes > Actinomycetales > Kineosporiaceae > DATKNA01. The sequence continues at coordinate 261,384 of CAWBVK010000002.1, forward strand.
CGGCTGAGATCGCGGGGCCGGCGTATGCGATCGACGACGAGACGGCCATCAGGGTGACCGACGGCGTCGTCGACGTGATCTCCGAGGGGCACTGGAAGCTGTTCTCCTCCTAGCGCACGGACCGGGCGGGAGGTACCCGCCGGCGCAGGTTGCTGTGCGACCATGCGCGAATGCCGGAGCTTCAGCCGTCGTGGCAGTTGTCGCTCGCCACGGCGGCGCTGCTGGCGGCGGTGGCCGTCGCCGGGCGGCTGCGGCCGGGCGGCCGGCTGGGCCGGGCGGGGGCCTTCGGGCAGGAGTTCGCGATCGTCATGTCGCTGCTGGCGGTGTGGCAGCTGGTCGGCGGGTACGTGCACACCCGCCAGGCCGGCGCGCTCGAGCGGGCGGGCTCGATCCTCTCGCTCGAGCGGGCGCTGCACCTGCCGAGCGAGGCCTCGGTGCAGCAGCTCGTGCTCCCGCACCCCGTGGCTCGTCGGCGCCGTCGACCGCTACTACGCCTACGCGCACCTGAACGGCACCGCGGTCTTCCTCGTGCTGCTCTGGTGGCGCCGCCGCGACGTGTACCCCGCCGTCCGGGTCGTGGTCGTGCTCTCCACGCTCGCCTGCCTGCTGGTGCAGATCGTGCCGGTGGCGCCGCCCCGGCTGCTGCCGGGCGCCGGGTTCGTCGACACCGCCCTGCAGCGCGGCGAGTCCGTCTACGGCCCGTACGGCACCGGCATGGCGAACCAGCTCTCCGCGATGCCGTCGGTGCACGTGGCCTGGGCGAGCATCGTGGCCTGGTACCTCTGGCGGTACGGCCCGCGGAGCGGCCGGTGGGTCTGGGTGCGGTGGTTCGGGGTGGCGCACCTCGCCGTGACCGTGTTCGTCGTCGTCGCATCGGCGAACCACTGGTGGCTCGACGGGATCGTGGCGGCCGGGTTCGTCGCGCTCGCCGTCCCGGTCGGGGAGTGGTGGCGGCGGCGGGCGCGCGCCGGCACCGCCGGGCCTGCCCTCGAGCCCGCCCCGGTCACGGCAGGATGACGTTCATGGCCAACGGCGCGAGCGTCTCGTCCTCCATCACCATCCGGCTCGAGCTGCCGGCCCGGCCGCGCGCGGTCAGCGAGCTCACCGGGCTCATCGAGGCCCGGGGCGGCGTGGTCACCGCGCTCGACGTCACCGCCTCCGGGGCCGACCGGGTGCGTGTCGACGTCACCTGTGCCACCCGCGGCAGCGACCACGCCGAGTCGATCGCCGCGGCGGTCCGCGGGATGGAGGGCGTGGTCGTCGAGCGCGTCTCGGACCGCACCTTCCTCGTGCACCTCGGCGGCAAGCTCAGGGTCGAGAGCAAGGTGCCGATCCGCAACCGCGACGACCTGTCGCTCGTGTACACGCCGGGGGTCGCCCGGATCAGCCAGGCGATCGCCGCCGACCCCGACGACGCCCGCCGCCTCACGATCAAGCGCAACACCGTCGCCGTCGTCACCGACGGGTCCGCCGTGCTCGGGCTGGGGAACCTCGGCCCGCTCGCGGCGCTGCCCGTGATGGAGGGCAAGGCCGCGCTGTTCAAGCGCTTCGCGAACATCGACGCCTTCCCGCTCTGCCTCGACACCCAGGACGCCGACGAGATCGTGCGGACCGTCGTGCACGTGGCGCCGGTCTTCGCGGGCATCAACCTCGAGGACATCTCGGCCCCGCGCTGCTTCGAGATCGAGGCGCGGCTGCGTGAGCTGCTCGACATCCCGGTGTTCCACGACGACCAGCACGGGACGGCCATCGTCACCCTGGCCGCGCTGACCAACGCCCTCAAGGTGGTCGGCAAGACCCTTCCCGACGTGCACGTGGTCATGTCGGGGGCCGGGGCGGCCGGCACCGCCGTCCTCAAGCTGCTGCTCGCCGCGGGCGCCGGATCGGGCTCCGGCGACGTCGTCGTCGCCGACGTCGAGGGCGTCGTCCACCGGGGGCGCCCGGGCCTGGCGCCGTCTCTGGTGTGGACGGCCGAGCACACGAACCGGCGGGGCGTCACGGGCAGCCTGAAGGAGGCCATGCGGGGGGCCGACGTGTTCGTCGGGCTCTCGGCCCCCGACATCCTCACCGGCGACGACGTCGCCGCGATGGCGCCCGGCGCCGTCGTCTTCGCGCTCGCCAACCCCGACCCCGAGGTCGACCCCGTCGAGGCGGCCCGCACCGCCGCCGTCGTCGCGACCGGCCGTTCCGACGCGGCCAACCAGATCAACAACGTGCTGGCGTTCCCGGGGGTCTTCCGCGGGCTGCTCGACGCGCAGTCCCGCACCATCGACACGACCATGCTGCTCGCCGCCGCGCAGGCGCTGGCCGCCGTGGTCGCCGACGACGAGCTGAACGCCGCGTACATCGTTCCGAGCGTCTTCCACCCCGACGTCACCCGCGTCGTCGCCGGAGCCGTGGAGCGGGCGGCGCGCGCCGCGGCCGGCCAGCCGCTGCCGCCCGACCCCGGAGGCCCCCTGCACGACGTGGGCGGGCACCCGGCCCACCCCGACTGGCACCGGGTGCACTGAGGCTTTCGGCCCTGCCCGCGTGCTGGTCGTGGGCAGCCGCCAGAATGGGGCCATGTCGGGGTTGACCGGTCGCCTGCTCGTGGCCACCCCGCTGCTCACGGACGACAACTTCCGCCGGGCGGTGGTGCTGCTGCTCGACCACGGCGACGACGGCGCGCTCGGCGTCGTCGTCGAACCGGCCGCTCGAGGTCGACGTCGAGGCCGTGCTGCCCGCCTGGCAGCCGTACGCGAGCCGGCCGGGCCGGCTCTTCCGGGGCGGCCCCGTCGCGCTCGACTCGGCCCTGGGGGTGGTGGCGGTCCCCGGGGACGACGACGAGCCGGTGGGGGTGCGGCGCATCCTGGGCTCGCTCGGGCTCGTCGACCTCGACACGCCGCCGGAGGTCGTCGCCGGCGGCGTCGCCGGTCTGCGCATCTTCGCCGGGTACGCCGGCTGGTCGAAGGGCCAGCTGGAGACCGAGATCGCCGAGGGCTCCTGGTACGTCGTGGAGGCCGAGGCGCGGGACGCGTTCTCCGACGAGCCCGACGAGCTGTGGCGGCAGGTGCTGCGGCGCCAGCGCGGCGACCTCGCCCTCGTGTCGACGTACCCCGAGGACCCGAGCCTCAACTGAGCGAGCCCGGCGCCTCTCGTACAGTTGATGCCCATGAGTACCCAGCCGCCGGAGCCCGCGCCGCTGTCGTCGCCGATGTCCTCCCCCGAGGGCGGCAGCACCGGCCTGCTCGAGCGCGAGCTCGTCGAGCAGCCCGTCGAGCCGGGCGACCACGAGCGGTTCGCGCACTACGTCCGCAAGGAGAAGATCCTCGAGTCGGCGCTGTCCGGTGAGCCGGTCATCGCGCTGTGCGGAAAGGTGTGGGTGCCGGGGCGTGACCCGAGCAAGTTCCCGGTGTGCCCCGTCTGCAAGGAGATCTACCAGGGTCTGCGCCCCGGTCCCGGTGACGACGAGGGCGGGTCGTCCGACTGAGCTCCGCCGCCACCGAGGCCGGCCGGGCAGAGCCGCGCCTGCTCGCCCGGCGGTACCGGCTCGGCACCGTCGCGATCCTCACGCTCGTCACGCTGATCGCCTTCGAGGCGCTGGCCGTCTCCACCGCCATGCCCGTGGCGGCCAGGGCGCTGGACGGCGTCAGCGCCTACGGGCTGGCGTTCGCGTCGTACTTCGCCACGCTCATGCTGGGCACGGTCGCGGCCGGCGGGTGGACCGACGCGCGGGGACCGCGCGGCCCCGTGCTGACCGGGCTCGGGCTGTTCGCCGGTGGGCTGCTCCTGGCCGGCCTCGCCTCGACGTTCCCGGTGCTCCTCGTCGGCCGCGCCGTGAGCGGGCTGGGTGGCGGCCTGCTCGGGGTGGCGCTGTACGTCGTGGTCGCCGACGTCTACCCGGAGGAGCTGCGGCCGCGGGTGTTCGGTGCGATCTCGACCGCCTGGGTGCTGCCGTCGATCGTCGGGCCGGCCATCGCGGGCTGGCTGGCGAGCCACTGGTCGTGGCGCGCGGTGTTCCTCGTCGTCCTGCCGCTGGCACTGATCCTCGTCCCGGTGCTCGCACCACAGCTGCGCGGCTCGGCGCGGGACGGCGAGCAGGACCCGAAGGTCACCCGGCGGCGCCTCCTGCGTGGCCTGGGCCTCGCGTCCGGGGCGCTCGCACTGCAGGCGGGCGTCGACGCCGGCCTGCCGACGGGCCTCCTGCCGGTCGTGGCCGGCGGGCTGCTCGTCGTGCTGACGCTGCCCGCGCTGCTCCCGCCCGGTGCGCTGCGGCTCGCCCGCGGGCTGCCCTCGCTGATCACGGTCCGCGGGCTGTTCACCGGGACCTTCTCGGGCGCGGAGGCGTTCATCCCGCTCATGCTCGTCGACCACCGCGGCGTCACGCCGGCGCTCGCCGGCAGCGCGCTCACCGTCGGGTCGCTGGGCTGGACGACCGGCTCGTGGATCCAGGGCAGCCGGCGGGTACGGCTGGAGCGGACGACCATCCTCACGCTCGGCGCCGCCCTCGTGGCCCTGGGCGTCCTGCTCCTCGCGGTGACGCCGCTGGGGTCGCTGCCGGCGTGGCTCGTGCCGCTGGCGTGGGTGGTGTGCGCCTGCGGCATGGGACTCGGCATGTCGAGCATGAGCGTGCTCATGCTGCGGCTGTCGCCGCCCGGGGAGGAGGGCCGGAGCTCGGCGAGCCTCCAGCTCGGCGACTCGCTCGGCGCCCTGCTCGGCATCGGGCTGGCGGGCGCCGTGTTCTCGTCCCTGCGCGCCTCGTCGCTTCCCGAGGGCGCCTCCTTCGGCGTGGTCTGGGTCGTCATGGGCGGCGTCGGGGTGCTCGCGGCCCTGGCCTCGCTCCGGGTGCGGCCGTAGCACACCGCGGGCCGACCGCCCGGCATCCCCGCCCCGGCACGTCGCCGGCGGGCATCGGTTAGCGTCTTGACCCCGTGAGCGGAGGTGGGGCCGGGGCGCTACAGGGGCCGCCGGAGGGGTGGCGGCAGGCACACCAGCAGCCACACCAGCAGGCACCGCGACACGCCAGCGCCGCCGTGGCCGCGCACCTGCCGCCGGCCTACCCCGAGCGCGCGCCCTGGGGGACGGCGTCCAAGCTGCGAGCCTGGCAGCAGGAGGCGCTCGACACCTACCTCCGCTCGACGCCGCAGGACTTCCTCGCGGTGGCCACGCCCGGCGCGGGCAAGACCACGTTCGCCCTGCGGATCGCGACGGAGCTGCTCGAGCGCGGGACGGTCCAGCGGCTGACCGTGGTCTGCCCGACGGAGCACCTCAAGCGGCAGTGGGCGGACGCCGCCGCCCGGGTCGGGATCAAGCTCGACCCCACGTTCCGCAACAGCCAGGGGTCGCACGGGCGCGAGTTCGACGGCGTCGCCGTCACCTACGCCCAGGTCGCCACCAAGCCGGTGCTGCACCGGGCGCGCACCGAGGCGGCGCGGACCCTCGTCGTCCTCGACGAGATCCACCACGGCGGCGACGCCCTCTCGTGGGGCGACGCCGTGCGCGAGGCCTTCGAGCCCGCTGCCCGGCGGCTGGCCCTGACCGGCACGCCGTTCCGGTCGGACACGAGCCCGATCCCCTTCGTCGAGTACGAGGCGGGGCACGACGGCGTCCGCCGCTCCCGGGCCGACTACACCTACGGCTACGGCGAGGCGCTGCGCGACGGCGTCGTCCGGCCGGTGATCTTCCTGTCGTACTCCGGGCAGATGCGGTGGCGCACCAAGGCCGGCGACGAGATCGCCGCGCGGCTCGGCGAGCCCATGACCAAGGACATGATCGGCCAGGCGTGGCGCACGGCGCTCGACCCGCGCGGCGAGTGGATCCCCTCGGTGCTGGCCGCGGCCGACAAGCGCCTCACGGAGGTGCGCCGGGGCGTGCCGGACGCCGGCGGCCTCGTGATCGCGACCGACCAGGACTCGGCGCGGGCGTACGCCAGGACGCTGCGGGAGGTCAGCGGCGAGGGACCCGTCGTCGTGCTGTCCGACGACGACACCGCCTCCGACCGGATCGAGGAGTTCGCGACCGGCCGGCAGCGCTGGATGGTCGCCGTCCGGATGGTGTCCGAGGGCGTCGACGTGCCGCGACTCGCCGTCGGCGTCTACGCCACGTCGACGTCCACCCCGCTGTTCTTCGCCCAGGCCGTGGGCCGGTTCGTCCGGGCGCGGCGGCGGGGCGAGACGGCGTCGATCTTCCTCCCGGGCGTGCCGGTGATGCTGAACCTGGCGGCCGAGCTCGAGGTGGAGCGCGACCACGCGCTCGACAAGCCGCGGGGCGCCGAGGACGACTCGCAGTGGAGCCCCGAGGAGGGGCTCATGGCGGCGGCGAACCGCGAGGAGAAGGCGTCGGACGCCCTGTTGCCGGGCTTCGAGGCGCTCGACTCGCAGGCGACGTTCGACCGCGTGCTCTTCGACAAGCAGGAGTTCGGCACGGAGGCCGAGGTCGGCAGCGCCGAGGAGCTCGACTTCCTCGGGATCCCGGGGCTGCTCGAGCCCGAGCAGGTGACCACTCTGCTGCGGCAGCGGCAGGCCCAGCAGCTCGCCACCCGCTCCAGACGCGCCCCGGCCCGCGACGCCGCCGACGTGGTGCCGGTGGCCGCACACCGCGAGGTCACGGCGCTGCGCAAGGAGCTGCACAGCCTCGTGGGTGCGTGGGCCCGGCGGACGTCGCAGCCGCACGCCACGGTGCACGCGGCGCTGCGGCAGTCGTGCGGCGGCCCCGAGGTGCCGAAGGCGAGCTCCGACCAGCTGCGCGCGCGGATCGAGACCCTGCGCGGCTGGTTCGTCGGCAAGCGCTGACCGGCCGGCCCTCATCGGGGCGTGCTGACCCGCGTGCCGCGAGACGCTCGGCGTCCGTGGGCGGATCAGGCGGCTGCCTGCCCCCGCCACAAGTCCCGAAGCAGCACGCGCAGGTCGACGGCGTCCGCCATCGCCCGGTAGCCCGCGTCGCTCGGGTGAAGGTGGTCACCGCTGTCGTAGACCGGCAGCAGCCTGGTCGGGTCGCCGGGGTCGCGCAGCGCGCGGTCGAAGTCGAAGACGGCGTCGAACGTCCCGCTCGTGCGGATCCAGTGGTTGAGCTTCTGCCGTTCGCGCTCGCCCGCCGCCGTCCCGTAGTTGCCGCCGTACCGCGCGTTGGACCCGCCGAAGGGCACGAGGGTTGCGCCGTCGATGCGCAGCCCGGCGGCGTGGGCCTGGGCGACGATGAGCTGGTCGGCCTGGATCAGCTGCTCCGCCCTCGCGGACTCCGCACCGATGTCGTTGATCCCCTCCAGGAGGATCACCTCGCGCGCTCCGGCCTGCGTGAGGACGTCGCGCGGCAGCCGCGCGAGCGCGGAGACGCCGAAGAGCTCGGGGACGCGGTTGCGCAGCAGCTCGTTGCCGCCGATGCCGGCGTTCGAGACCGAGAGCGTCGGCCCGTGTACCGCCTGGAGGCGCCGCGCGAGGTGGTCGGGGTAGCGCTGGTCGGCGTCGATCGTGGACTGGTCGCCGTCGGTGATGGAGTCGCCCAGCGCGACGACGGTCCCACGGACGTCGCGGGCCGGCCGGACGTCGACACCCGAGGCGAACATCCAGCAGCCGATCTTGGTCGCGAAGGCTGCCGCCCCTGCCGACGACGCGTGGTTCCCCGGCGCCAGGTAGTTCGTCTCACGCGAGTTGTTGTGCTGCGTCGCCGGGCCCGTCGCCTGCGGCAGATAGACGCTGACCGCCAGCCGCTGCAGAGCCTTGACGTCCAGCCGCACCGGGTCGCTCAACGCCTCCCCGCCCGCCGGGACGAGGATCGACGTGCGGCCCGAGAAGTGCACACTCCGCAGGGTCCCCGGGACCGTCTCGGCCCCCTGCTTCTGGACGCCGACCGACGCGGCGCCCACCTGCAGCGGCTGCGCCCCGAAGGCGTTCGAGACCCGCACCCGGAGCTGCTGGCCGCCGGCGCTGAGGAAGACGATGTCGCGCACCGTCTGGTCCTTCAGCCCCGTGTCCGCGGGACAGCTTGCGTGCGAGAACGTCCCGCCCGCGGTCGGGCTGCCCTGCCAGGCGTTCACCCAGCGGGGCGCCGTGCGGGCGCCCGAGGCGCCGCCGCCACCGCCGTCGCCGCTCGCCGTCGCCGCCGGCGCCGTCGCCGTCACCACCAGGCCGAGCGCGACCGTTCCGGACGCCGCCCACGCGATGCTGGGGCGAAGTGTGCGATGCGAGGAGTTCACGGCACGTCCTCTCAGAGCTGCGAGGCGGGGTCGACGATGACGTATGGCTTCGGGGGGAGGTGGCCCCGGCTGTACGACTGCAGGGGCAGATAGGGGACCGGATTGATGACCTCGGGGATCGGGGCCCGCGACGGCCGGAGCTTCGCCGGCACGACCTGACCGACGGCGTTCAGCTGGCCGAAGCAGTAGCCGAGCTGCCTCGCCCGCTGGATGACCTGCGGCAGGGCCGCCTCGTCGGCGGGTCCGTTCGCCGAGTCGATGGCGCCGTCGTGCATGAGGATGACCAGACCCGGGCGGAACGCCTTCACGATCGTGTCGCGGATCTCGGCGCTCGTGGTGGCGACGTCCCAGTCGGTCGCCACGACGTCCCAGTTCACGTGGTGGTACCCGAGCCGGGTGAGCTGGGCGTCGACCGCGGCGTCGACGTCTCCGAAGGGCGGCCGGAGCAGCTTGAACGGCATCGGCGCGCCCGCCTGGCGGAGCACCCGCTGGGTCCGCAGCACCTGCCGCCGGACCTGCGCCGGCGTCAACGCCGGCAGGTGCGGGTGGCTCCACGTGTGGTTGAGCACGAGGTGCCCCTCGCGGGCCTCGAACTGCGCGAACTGCGGGTTGGCCGCCACGCGCATGCCGACGTCGAAGAACGTGGCGGGTACGTGCGTGCGCCGCAGGGTCCGCAGCGTCTGCGTCCGGTAGTGGCTCGGACCGTCGTCGAACGTCAGCGCCATCCACTGCCGGCAGTCACCGTTCCCGCCACGAGTTGTGGCACTCGCCGTGCCGGCGCTCGCCGCCGGGGAGGCAGAGCCGGGCGCGGTCGCGCCCAGGAGAGCGAGGGGCAGCCCCAGAGCGGCGGCGGTGATTCCTCGGACCAAGGTCTTCATCGTTCCCCCCGCCGTCTCAGTGCTGTCCGCGGACGCCGCGGGACGGGAGCGACGGCGCGAGGGCGAGATCGCGGCGCATGGTGTCGTAGGCCGGCTTGGGCACGAAGTTCTCGTCGAACGGCGTCGCGTATCCCTCGCCCGGGAACACCCCCGGCACCCAGTTGTACTTGTCCGTGAAGCCCCAGAGCGTGTACGAGACGCAGCTCCGCACGAGCAGGCAGCTCTGCAGCATGAGGCTGAAGCCCTGGGCCTGGGCGTTCACCTCGGCGGGGTCGACGGGGAGCACGCTGCGCACGTCCGCCTCCGTGACGGCGGTGTCCAGGCCGAGCGCGGAGAACCGGCGCAGGTTCTGCACCATGTCGTTCGGGAACGGGTACTGCGTGCTCAGGTGCCCCTGGACGCCGACGGCCTGGATCGGGACGCCCTCCGCGCGCAGGCGCTTGACGAGGTCGTAGACGGCCGTGCTCTTCGCGTTGACGCCCTCGATGTTGTAGTCGTTGTAGAAGAGGATGGCCTTCGGGTCGGCCTGGTGGGCCCATCGGAAGGCGTCAGCGATGTAGCTCTCGCCGAGCGCGCGGGACCAGATCGTGTCGCGCAGGCCGCCGTTGTCGTCGATCGCCTCGTTGACGACGTCCCAGGCCCAGATCCGCCCGCGGAAGTGCCCGACCTCGGCGAAGATGTGCTGGCGGAGGATGCCGCGCAGCTGGGCGGGGGTCCAGGTGCCGGAGGTGAGCCATCCCGGCAGCTGGTTGTGCCAGACCAGGGTGTGGCCGCGCACCTTCTGGTGGTGCGCCTCCGCGAAGCGGACGAGCGCGTCACCGGCCGAGAAGTCGTACTGCCCGCGCTGCGGCTCGACGACCTCCCACTTCATCACGTTCTCGGGGGTCACCGTCGAGAACTGCTCCCCGACCATCCGCCGATAGGTGGCGTCGTTCGCCAGGGCCGTCATGTCCACCGCCGTACCGATGCGCAACGCGGTGTGCTGGGCGAGCTGGCGCAGGGTCGCCGTGGTGGGGTCGAGGTGGCTGCGGGCGCTGGTGGTCGCGCCGGCTGCCGGGCCGGACGGGGTGGCCGGCGTGGCGTTCGCGCTGACGCTCGTCGTCAGCGCGGCGGTGACGGCGGCGGTGACGGCGACGGTGAGGCCGGTCGAGAACAGTCTCCTGCGGACCTGCATGGCTTCTCCCCTTCGAGATGCGTGCACGGCCGTGCACGACGGCGATCGAGGCCAGAACGGCCTGGGCTCGCGGTCGCGGCTAAAGGATCGGCGTCGCGTACGGACGCGGCGTCGCGGGTCAGGTCGCTCGGTGAGATCCGGGAGGGAGGCGCCCCGGTGCGCGGTTCGAACGGATCATCCAGCGTGCCCCCGAAAGTTTCTGACGGGTTGCGGCTCCGTGATGGAGAAACCCTAGGAAACGGACAATTCACCGTCAAGGGTTCACAGGCAGCGGCTGGGGCGGATCAGGAGACGGCCCGAACCGGGTCCCTACGATGGGAGCGTGAAGGTCGGCGGCGAGCGGGCCGTGACCGGGTCGGAGCCCGGCGGAAGCCCCGCGGGCCCGGGCGAGCTGGAAGGGGCCGGCCGGCAGCAAGGGCCTGGCGAGCAGGAAGGGCCGGGACGGCCATCCTCGCCACCGTCGCGGCGTTCGCCGGGGTGTCGGTCCCCACGGTGTCCCGGGTGCTCAACGGGCGGGGCCAGGTGGCGGCGAGCACGCGGACGCGGGTGGAGGAGGCGCTCCAGCTCCACGGCTACCGGCGCCGGTCAGGTTCGCGCCCGCACTCCCGGGAACTCGACCTCGTGTTCCCCGAGCTCGACCGGTTCTGGGCCCTGGAGATCATCCGAGGTGTGGAGCGGGTCGCGCAGGTCGAGGGCCTGCACCTCGTCCTCACCGAGGCGAGGGGCCGCCGGGCGCCGGGTGCGACCTGGGTCGCCGATCTCGTCGAGCGACGCCCGCGGGGCGTGGTCCTCGTGTTCTCGCCCGACGACGCCGGCGCCGTGCTGGCGTCGCGGGGCATCCCGTTCGTCGTCCTCGACCCGCTGGACGAGCCGCGCCCGGACGTCGTCTCCATCGGGTCGACGAATTACGGCGGCGGCCGCATCGCCGCCCAGCACCTGCTCGACCTCGGTCATCGGAGGATCGCGACGATCACCGGGCCCCAGCGGGCGATGTCCAATCGGGCCAAGCGGCCACTGGTTGAGGGGCGGTGGGCGGTGGCGGATCGTGCGCGACCACGAATCCGTGCCGTTCGAGCCCGCCACCGGGCAGGCGCTCATCGGCCTGCGGCCGTAGGCGCCAGCCCCATCGCCTCCCGGGCCGCCGCGAGCGTGGGAGTCGCCAGCGCCGCCGCCGTCGCCGCGTCCGAGGCGAGCCGGCGGTCGACCTCGGCCGGGTCCCTGGTCAGCTCCGCGTACCGCACCCGCACCGGCCGCAGCGTCTCGACCAGCGCCTCCGTCACGGCGGCCTTGAGGGCACCGGCGCCGCGCAGGCCGGCGAGCGCGGCCGGCGGCGTGCGCCCGGTCAGCGCCGCCAGGAGCTCGGCGAGGTTGGCGACCCCGGGCCGGAGCTCCGGGTCGTAGGTGAGCGCCGGGTCGAGGTCGGTGACGGCGGCGCGCACCGTCGCCGCGATCCGCACGGGGTCGTCGAGCAGGTGCACGGTGCCCGACCCCGCGCTCGACTTGCCCATCTTCGCCGAGGGCAGGCGCAGGTCCTTGAGCCGAGCGGCCGCCCCCGGCACGGCGGGCGACGGCACCGTGAACACCTCGCCGTACCGCGCGTTGAACCGGCGGGCAAGAGTGCGGGTGAGCTCGAGGTGCTGGCGCTGGTCGTCGCCGACCGGTACCCGGTCGGCCCGGTAGAGCAGGATGTCCGCCGCCATCAGCGCCGGGTAGGTGAGCAGCGACAGCCGCGCCGCCCCCCGCGCCGAACCCGCCTTCTCCTTGAACTGGATCATCCGGGTCATCTCGCCGTAGGCGGCGGTGCACTCGAGCAGGTAGGCCAGCTCCGTGTGTGCCGGCACTGCCGACTGCAGGAACAGGGTGGCGTCGTCCCCGAGCCCGCAGGCGAGCAGGGTGGCGGCCAGCTCGCGGGTATCGGCGCGCAGCCGTGCCGGGTCGTGGTCGTTCGTCATGGCGTGCAGGTCGGCGACGAACACGACGGCCGATGTCGAGGGCCGCGACGCGAGCGCGAGCAGCGGCCGGATCGCCCCGACGTAGTTGCCGATGTGGAGCCGCCCGCTCGGCGTGAGCCCGGTGACGAGCCGGGTCGGGACGCCGTCGGCGGCCGCCGGACGCGAGCCGGCGGGGCGATCGAGGGTGACGGCCTGTGTGCTCATGGTGTCCTCCGGAAGGTGTGGGGGCCGCCGCCGGACGGGACCCACGACCCTCCGAGGAGGAGACGCACGAACGGCCGCCCGGAACCGGGCGGCCGCTGGGATGCGACGAGGTGATGACCGCCCTAGGAGGACTGCCACCAGCTAAAGGACACGGCCCGCAGGACCGGTCGGCTCGTCATGGGACTCATTGTGCCGCAACGACCAGCAGCGTGGCCAGGGTGGCATCGGCCGCGTAGGCGATCCGGGCGCCTTCGGCGCGCGCGGCCAGCAGCGACGACAGTGCGTCCGACGTGATGCGCTCGCCGGGCGCCAGCACGGGCACGCCCGGCGGGTACGGCGCGACGAGCTCGGCGCTGACGCGTCCCACGGCCTCGCTCGCGGGCACGGGCTCGGTCGGCGCGAAGAACGCGGACCGGGGGTCGAGCACCTGCTCGGGCCGGACGGTCCACGCGGCCGAGGCGACCACCGGCCGGGGCTCGCCGCGCCGACTCTCCACCGCGCCGGCCAGCGAGTCGGCGAACTCGGCCACAGTGGCATCGTCGTCCGCGATCGTCACCACGGCGACGACGGTATCGCGGTCGGCGAGTTCCACCGGGAAGCCCGCGGCCAGCAGGTCGTCCTCGACGGCCACCCCGTGGGCGCCGGTGCCGGCCAGTTGCACGACGAGCTTGCCCGCCTCCACCGCGGACCCGTCGGCCAGCCGCCCCTCGAGCACCCGCAGGCCGGCCACGGCGCGCAGCCGGTCGCGGGCGGCGGCGACCCGCGCCACGAGCCCCTCGGCGAGCTCGAGCCCCGAGCGCGCCAGCAGCGCGCGGGCGGCGTCCGTGCTGGCGAGGATGGCCCCGGCGGGGCTGGTGGTCGCGGTGGCCTCCGCGGCGCGGTCGAGCCGGCCGGGATCGAGCAACCCGCCGGACGTCGTCGTCCGGGCGAGCACGACCGCCGCCTGCGACACCGCCGGGAGGGTCTTGTGCGCGCTGATCACCATCGCGTCCGCGCCGGCGGCGAGGGCGTGCGGCGGCAGCGCGGGGTGCAGCCCGAAGTGGCCGCCCCATGCCGCGTCGACGACGAGCGGCACGCCGGCCGCGTGCGCGGTCGCGGCGAGGCCGCGGACGTCCCCCACGGTGCCGACGTACGAGGGGTCCCCGACGACGACGGCCACCGCGCGGGGGTGCCGGGCGAGCGCCTGCTCGACAGCCTCCACCGGTACGGCGCCGGGCAGCCCGAGGGCGCGCGTCGACCGCGGGGCGCACCCACACCGGTCGCAGGCCCGCGAGCACGAGCCCGAGGAGCATCGAGCGGTGCAGCGTCCGCCCCACGACCACCTCGTCGCCCGGCCGGCCGAGCGCGAGCGCGAGGGTCTGGTTGCCGTGTGTCGACCCGCCGACGGAGAACCGGCACCAGTCCGCGCCCCAGAACAGCGCGGCCTTGCGTTCGGCCTGCGCGAGCACGCCGCGCGCCAGCTTCATGGTGTCGAGGCCCGCGAAGAGCGGCACGTCGCCGGCGACCACGCTCCCCACCAGGTCGGTGCGCTGCTTGTGCCCCGGGATGGTGAAGGGCCGGACGCCGCCCGCGCCGGCGCTCCCGGTGAAGGACAACCAGGCGTCGAGCAGGGGCGCGTCGGAGCGCAGACCGAGCGGGTCGCGCGGGTCCTCGCCGTTCGCCGGCGGCACGCCGCTCACAGCGCGCGGTCGAGCACGGCGGCCGCGTCCGTGCCAGCGGGCAGGGTGCCGAGGGTGAGCGCGAGGCCCGGCTCGGCGGCCAGCCGGGATGCGCAGAAGGCGTCCGCGACCGCGGCCGGCGCGTGCCGGACCAGCAGCGACGCCTGCAGCGCGAGCGCCATCCGCACGACGAGCGAGCGAGCGCCCCACGCGGCGTCCCCCGCCGGCGCCGCGAGCGTGGTGCGCGACGTCGTCGGCGAGCCGGGAGGCGAAGGCGTCGAGCCGCGCGTCCCCGCCGCGGGCCAGGGCGACCTCGTCGAGCAGCGCGTCGGCCGCCCCGGGCGAGGTGCGCAGCACCCGCAGGACGTCGAGCGCGTTCACGTTGCCCGAGCCCTCCCACACCGAGTTGACCGGCGCCTCCCGGTACAGCCGGGGCAGCACCGACTCCTCGACGTAGCCGTTGCCGCCCAGGCACTCCAGCGCCTCGGCGATCACACCCGGCCCGCGCTTGCAGACGAGGTACTTGCCGAGCGCGGTGCCGATCCGCAGGAACTCCACCTCGGACCGGTCGACAGCGCCGGCGAGCCGCAGCCCCAGCGTGGTCGCCGCCTCCGACTCCAGGGCGAGGTCGGCGAGGACGTTCCGCATGAGCGGCTGGTCGGCGAGCAGGCGTCCGAAGGCGGCCCGGTGCCGGGCGTGGTGGATCGCCTGCGCCACCGACTGCCGCAGCAGCGCGGCCGTACCCAGCACGCAGTCGAGCCGGGTCAGCGCGACCATCCGGGCGATCGTCGCCACCCCGCGCCCCTCGTCGCCGATCAGCCACCCGACCGCCCCGTCGAGCTCGATCTCCGCCGACGCGTTCGACCGGTTGCCCAGCTTGTCCTTGAGCCGCTGCAGCCGGATCGCGTTGCGGCTCCCGTCGGGCAGTACCCGTGACAGCAGGAAGCAGGAGAGCCCGCCAGGGGCCTGGGCGAGCACGAGGAACCCGTCCGACATCGGCGCGGAGCAGAACCACTTGTGGCCGGTCAGCCGGTGGCCATCGGCGTCCGGCACCGCCCGGGTCGTGTTGGCCCGCACGTCCGAGCCGCCCTGCTTCTCGGTCATGGCCATGCCGACGGTGGCCCCCGCTTTGCCGGCGACCGGTCCCAGGCCGGGGTCGTAGGCCCGGGCGGTCACGGCCGGGAGCCAGGCGTCGGCGAGGTCGGGCCGCTCGCGCAGCACAGGCACGGACGCGTAGGTCATGGACACCGGGCAGCCGACGCCGGCGTCGACCTGGCTCCAGACGACGAACCCGGCGGCTCTGGCCACGTGGGAGCCCTCGGCCCAGGGCGCCCCCGCGAGCCCGGCCGTGACGGCGACCTCCAGCAGCCGGTGGTAGGCGGGGTGGAAGGCCACCTCGTCGATGCGGTACCCGAAGCGGTCGAACGTGCGCAGCTCGGGGGAGTGCCGGTCGGCCTCGACGCCCCAGCCGATCGCCTCCGCACTGCCCGCCAGCCGGCCGAGGGCGTGCAGGTCGTCCGCCCCGGCCCGGTCGCCGCCCTCGCGGGCCACGGCCTCGCGCAGTGCGGCGTCCGCGCCGTACACGTCGTACCCCTCGCAGCGGCGGCGGCTGGTTGACCACGTCGTGCGTCGCGGCGGTCCGGATGGGCATGGCTGATCGTAGGTCGCCGACCTACGCTGACGGGATGAGCCTGGCCGGCACGGACACCCGCACCGTCGTCTCCGCGCTCGCCGAGGGGCTGCCCCCGGAGGCGCTCGTCACCGACCCCGACCTGCTCGAGTCCTACCGCTACGACCGGGCCCAGTTCTGCCCCGCCGGCCTGCCCGCGGCCGTCGTGCTCGCCCGCGAGACGGCGCACGTGCAGCACGCCCTGCGGGTGGCGTCGGAGCTCCGCGTGCCGGTCGTGCCGCAGGGCGCGCGCAGCGGCCTCTCGGGCGCCGCCAACGCCATCGAGGGCTGCATCGTCGTGAGCACCGAGAAGATGCGCCGCGTGCTCGAGCTCGACGTCGCGAACCGGTTCGTCGTCACCCAGCCCGGGATCTACAACGCCGACCTCTCGCGCGCGGTCGCCGAGCACGGCCTGTTCTACCCGCCCGACCCGAGCAGCTGGGAGTTCTGCTCGATCGGCGGCAACCTGTCGACGAACTCCGGCGGCCTGTGCTGCGTCAAGTACGGCGTCACGACCGACTACGTGCTGGGGCTGGAGGTCGTGCTCGCCTCGGGCGAGGTGCTGCGGACCGGCCGGCGCACCGTCAAGGGCGTCGCCGGGTACGACCTCACCAAGCTGTTCGTCGGCAGCGAGGGCACCCTCGGAGTGATCACCGAGGCCACGCTGGCGCTGCGGCCGGCTGCGGCCCGGCCGCGGACGGCGGCGGCCCTGTTCCCGACGGCACGCGAGGCGGCGGCTACGGTCACCGCCGTGGTCGCCGCCGGGCTCGTGCCGAGCCTGCTCGAGATCATGGACCGGACGTCGCTGCGCGCGAGCAGCGCCTACCTGCGCGCCGATCTGCCCGACGACTGCGGCGCCATGCTGATCTGGCAGTCGGACAGCCCGGGCGAGACTGCCCGCGAGGAGGTCGCCGCGATCGGCGAGCTCGCGCGGTCGAGCGGCGCGAGCGAGGTGATCGAGGCCGACGACCCGGCCGAGGCCGAGCTGCTGCTGGCCGCCCGCCGGTCGGTGCTCGCCGCGCTGGAACCGCTCGGGACCACTCTCATCGACGACGTCGCCGTCCCGCGGACGCGACTCGCCGACCTCATCGAGGCCGTCGAGGAGATCGCCGCCCGGCTCGACGTGCTGATCGGCGTGGTGGGCCACGCCGGCGACGGCAACATGCACCCCACGGTGGTCTTCGACGCCGCGGATCCCTCCGCCACCCGGCGGGCGCGCCAGGCGTTCGGGGAGATCATGGACGCCGGCCTCGCGCTCGGCGGCACGATCACCGGCGAGCACGGGGTGGGCGTGCTCAAGCGGGCCTGGCTCGAGCGGGAGGCGGGCCCCGTCGCCATGGAGGTCCACCGTTCGGTGAAGGCCGCGCTCGACCCCTTGGGGATCCTCAACCCCGGGAAGGTGTTCGACCTGGCCTGACCCAAAGGTTACGCACCGGGTACGGTCGGACACGTAGAATCACGTATCTGAACCGTGGGGCGGATCCGGGGTGGTGTGCGCGTGCGGCCTGAGCTCGAGCTGACGGAGCTGGGCGTCGACCTGGTCGACGCGCGGCTCGACGTCGCCTCGCTCGAGACGCCCAGGGTGCCCCGGCCCCACACCGAGCCCGTGCTGCGCCTCGACCGGGTCGAGCGGGCCGGTGCCGCCGTGGCGGGGGTCCTCGCCCGGCGCCCCCGGGTCGCGGGCGCACCGCTCGCGGTCCGGCCCACCACCCCCGCTCCGGTCGCCCCGTGGCTCGACGAGGTCGCGGCGCTGCTCGGCGCCCCCGAGGGGACCCTCGGTGACCACGACCGGGCTCGCCTGCTCGCGGCCCGCGCGGGCGTCCTGCTCGCGGGCAGCGCCGACCAGGCGGGTGCCGGGCACGGCGACGCTACCGCGGCGGCCGGCCTGTTCGAGCGCACCGGCGACGTGCTGCCGGCGGCGACCTGCCACGCCGTGGCCGCTCTCGCGGCCGTCCGCGCCGGAGGCGTGGGCCAGGCGCTGGACGACGCCGTCCTCGCCCTGGTCGCCTTCGGGTCGCACTCCGACCACGAGCGCGACCCGGCCGGCGAGGCCGTGCTGACCGAGCTGCTCGGCCGGCTCTGCGAGCTCTTCTTCGACCACGACCGCGCGTTGCAGTTCCTCGAGCTGTCGGCTCGCGCGCTGCGCGACGTGCCCGGCGCGACGGCGGCGGGCCTGACCGTGCAGAGCCGGATCGCCGAGCTGCTGCTGCACCGCGCCACCGACCCCGACGCCGACCTCGAGCAGCGCGCCGCCCTGCTCGACCGGGCCGACGCCATCGCCCGTGCCCTGCTCGCCGCCGGCGAGGCCGTCGCCGGCCGCCGCCTGCTCGCCGGCGTGCTCGCCGAGCGCGGGGACGCCGCACAGGGCTGGGCGCTCGTGGCCGACGACGACGCCCCCGACGGCGAGCTGCGCCTCACACGCGCGCGCTGCCAGGCGGCGCTCGGCGCACACGCCGGGGCGCTGGCCGACCTCGCGGTGGCCGTCGACGCGTTCGCGGCCGCCGGCGACCTCGCCCGCCAGATCGCCGCGCTGCGGCTGCGCTCGGCGGTGCGGGAGGCCATCGGGGACGCCGCCGGCGCCCTCGCCGACGCGCGCACGCTCGCCGACCTCGTCTGGCAGCGCCACCGGCGCCAGGTCGGCGGCTTCATGGACCAGGTGTGGTCGCGCGCCGGCGTCGAGGGCCAGCGCCGCGACCTCGAGGCCCGGGCCCGCGTCCTGCTGCGCTTCGCGGAGCAGGACCCGCTGACCGGCCTGGCGAACCGGCGGGCCGTCGAGCGGTTCTGCGCGGCGATGCGCCAGCACGAGCAGATCTGCCTCGTGCTCGTCGACGTCGACCACTTCAAGGACGTCAACGACCGGCACGGCCACATCGTCGGAGACGTGGTGCTCCGCGAGGTGGCCGCCGTGCTCGCCAGCTCGGTGCGGTCCGTCGACCGCGTCGCGCGCTGGGGCGGCGAGGAGTTCCTCGTGGCCCTGCCCGGCGGCTCCGCGCTGCTCGGGGCGGAGGCGGCGGACCGGTTGCGCCGCCGGATCGAGGGTCACGCGTGGACGGCGCACGCGGCAGGGCTCCGGCTGACGGTCAGCGCGGGCGTCAGCGCCGGACCGGCCGGGCAGTTCCCGACCGTGCTCGCCCGGGCCGACGCCGCCGTCTACGCGGCCAAGCGCGCCGGCCGCAACCGCGTCGTCTCGAGCTGAGCCGTCCGGGATCACGGGACGATCACAGCGGGTCGGCCCCCCTGGGGGCGGTGCACCCTCGCCGCCCGCGGTGAGAGGGTGTGTGCATGACCTCGGCACCTCCCGGCTGGTACCCCGACGCGTCGCAGCCAGGCCTCGAGCGCTGGTGGGACGGCGGCTCCTGGAGCGACGTGACCCGGCCCGCGCCCGGGTCACCGACGGCCGCCCCACCGCCCCCGGAGACGCCCGCCGCCGACGTGTACGCCGGGCAGGGCCAGTACGGGCAGGACCCGTACGGCCGGCCGCAGTACGGGCAGCCGCAGTCCGGCCAGAACCCCCACCCGCAGCCGCCGTACGGGCAGCCGCAGTCAGGCCAGAACCCCTACGCCCAACCGCAGTACGGGCAGCCGTACGGGCAGGCCTATCCGGGCTACGGGGTCGCGCCGGGCAAGACGACTCCCGACGGCATGCCCACCTCGAACCCCTGGCGCAGGCTCGGCGCGAGGCTCATCGACGTGATCATCGTGGGATCCATCTCGGCGATCATCGGGCTGCCGCTGCTCCGCAGCATCCTCGACCAGGTGCGCCGGTACGTCGACGACGTCCAGGCGGCGGTGAACGCCGGCGCGACGACGCCCCCGTCGACGAACCTCGTGAACAACGTGACCGGGGACGTCTACAAGTACATCGCGCTGCAGCTGCTCGTCGCGGCGGTCTACCAGATCCCTCTGCACAAGTACCTGGGGTCGACCGTGGGCAAGCTCGCGCTGGGCATCCGGGTGCGCCCGCTCGACCACGACGGGCTGCCGTCGTGGGGCCAGGCGATCGCCCGCTTCGCCGGCCAGGACGTGCTGATCGCCGTCCCCACCATCGGTGGGTTCTACGGCCTGCTCGACGCGCTGTGGCTGCTGTGGGACCCGCGCCGGCAGTGCCTGCACGACAAGATCGCCCGCACCGCCGTGGTCGACCGCAGGCCCTCGCCCTAGGAGTTCACGCCGGGCGCTGGACCAGACCCAGCTCCGCGAGCTCGGCCGCCACGCCGGCCACGTCGCCGACGACCACACCGTCGGCGAAGGCGCGCGCGACGGCGGCGTCCGCGTCGCTCATCCGGCGCAGGGCCGACGCGAGCGGGGCCGGCCGGCGCTCGGCCAGCACGGCGGCCAGCTCGGGTTCGCCGGCGCCGTTGAGGGCCGCGCGCACCGCGCACAGGACTGCCAGCACCTCGGGTGTGGACGCCGCCCCCGTGCCGCTCCCGGTGACGCGCAGGGCGAGGTCGAGGTCGACGGCCGCGCGGAGCACCGCCGCGACCGGGGCGTGACCGGGGGCGTCGCCGGCGCCCGGAAGGCGCAGCGCCAGTCGCTCGGCGCCGTCGGCGGCGAGGGCCTCGAGCGCCGCCCGCCAGCCGGGCTCGGGCGCCACCTCGAGCCACGTCGGCACGGTGAAGTCGAGCTCGGCCAGCAGCGCGCGGACGGCGTCCCCGGGGTCGCCTGGCACCGCGCCCGGGGGCAGCGGCAGGTGGACGGCGGTGAGCTCCACGCGGTCGTCGTCCAGGAGCAGGTTGCGCGCCTCGCGCAGGCCCAGCAGGCCGGCGGGGTCACCGGGCCCGGGTTCGGCCACCAGGGCGACCCGCAGGCCGAGGTCGGCGCTCGTGAGCTCCTGCTCCAGCGCCGCCGTGGCGGGGGCCGGCACGAGCAGCGGGCCGGCCAGGTCGGCGAACCAGGAGCGGGCGTGCTCCCGCCGGGTCGCGACCGTCGCGGCGGCGAGGAGCAGCCCGTCGACGAGGGCGGCGACGACCGGCCCCGCGCCGGCGTCGAGGCTGGCACCCGGCAGCCCGGGGAGAGGTCCCTCCATGACCGGCGAGGCTAGCGCGGGCGGCGCCCGAGGCACCGCCGCCGGCGACGCTGCACTGGCCATTAATACTTGGACGTCGTACTATCGAACGTCCGAGTACTCGTCGCGAAGGACCCCGCTGTGGACCTGCACGTGCCGACCCGCCCCGTCCGCTTCGTCACCGCCGCCAGCCTGTTCGACGGGCACGACGCCGCTATCACGATCATGCGGCGCATCCTGCAGGCGCAGGGCTGCGAGGTGATCCACCTGGGGCACGACCGCAGCGTGGGCGAGGTCGTCGAGGCCGCCCTGCAGGAGGACGCGCAGGGTGTCGCGGTCAGCTCCTACCAGGGCGGCCACCTGGAGTACTTCGGCTACCTCGTCGACTCCCTCCGGGAGCGCGGCGCCGGGCACGTGCGCGTGTACGGCGGCGGCGGCGGGGTGATCGTCGACGAGGAGGTCCGGGCGCTGGCCGAACGGGGGGTCACCATCTTCACGCCGGCGGACGGGCAGCAGCTCGGGCTCGCCGGCATGGTCAACACCATGGTCGCCGCCTGCGACGTCGACCTGGCGGCGCAGGCGCCGTCCGCGGAGGCCGTGCTCACCGGGGACGACGCGGCCCTGGCGCGCGCGATCACCGTGCTCGAGACCGGGCGCGACCCCGAGCTCGCCCGCGCGCTGGGGGAGGCCGCGGCCGGGCGCTCGGTGCCCGTGCTCGGCATCACCGGGACCGGCGGCTCGGGCAAGAGCTCGCTGACGGACGAGCTCGTCCGGCGGTTCCGGCTCGACCAGGAGGACAAGCTGCGGATCGCCGTCGTCGCGGTCGACCCGACCCGCCGGCGCGGCGGGGGCGCCTTGCTCGGCGACCGCATCCGGATGAACTCCCTCGCCACCGGGCGCACGTTCTTCCGCTCGCTCGCCACCCGCGGCGCCCCCAGCGAGCTGCCCGCGCAGCTGGGCGACGTGATCGGGGCGTGCAAGGCGGCCGGCTACGACCTGGTGATCGTCGAGACGCCGGGCATCGGCCAGGGCGACGCCGCGATCGCGCCGCTGGTCGACGTCTCGCTCTACGTCATGACGCCCGAGTTCGGCGCGGCCTCGCAGCTCGAGAAGATCGACATGCTCGACTTCGCCGACGTCGTCGCGATCAACAAGTTCGAGCGGCGCGGCGCGCAGGACGCCCGCCGCGACGTGGCCCGCCAGCTCGTCCGCAACCGCGCGGCCTTCGGGTCGTCGTGGGAGGACATGCCGGTGTTCGGCACGAGCGCGGCCCGCTTCGACGACGACGGCGTCACCGCCCTCTACCAGCACCTGCGCGACCTGCTCGGCGAGCGCGGGCTGGCCGCGGGCCCGGGCGGCTCCCCGCCGTCGCCGGCCGGACGTCGTCCGGACTCCGCACGCCGGTGCCGCCGGAGCGGGAGCGCTACCTGGCCGAGATCGCCGGAACGGTGCGCGGGTACCACGCCCGCACGGCCGAGCTCGCCGAGGCGGCCCGCCGCCGCCAGCACCTCACCACCGCCCTCGACGCGGTTCCCGGCGCCGCGGGCGTGGGGGAGGCCCGGGACGCGGCGGACGCCGAGCTCGACGACGAGACCCGGGTCGCCCTCGAGGAGTGGCCGCGAGTCGTCGAGCAGTACCGCGCCGACGAGCTCGTGTACACCGTCCGCGGCCGTGAGATCCGCACCCCGCTCGTGCGCGAGAGCCTGTCGGGCACGAAGTTGCGGCGCGTCGCCCTGCCCCGCACCCAGGACCACGGCGACCTCGTGCGGTTCCTGCGCTCCGAGAACCTGCCCGGGCGCTTCCCGTTCACCGCCGGGGTGTTCCCGCTGAAGCGCGATGCCGAGGCGCCGGCGCGCATGTTCGCCGGCGAGGGCGACCCGGCCCGCACCAACCGGCGCTTCCACATGCTCGCCGAGGGTCAGCCGGCGACCCGGCTCTCGACGGCGTTCGACTCGGTCACGCTCTACGGCCGCGACCCCGCCGAGCGCCCCGACGTCTACGGCAAGGTCGGCACGTCGGGCGTCAGCGTCGCCACGCTCGACGACATGAAGGTGCTCTACTCCGGCTTCGACCTCTGCGCGCCGACGACCAGCGTCTCGATGACGATCAACGGGCCGGCCCCGGCGATCCTCGCGATGTTCCTGAACACCGCGATCGACCAGCAGGCCGAGGCCAACCCCGGCGAGCCGTACGAGGAGGTGCGCGCGCGGACGCTCCGCACCGTCCGCGGCACCGTGCAGGCCGACATCCTCAAGGAGGACCAGGGTCAGAACACGTGCATCTTCTCCACCGACTTCGCCCTGCGCTGCATGGCCGACGTCCAGGAGTGGTTCATCGACCACGACGTCCGCAACTTCTACTCGGTGAGCATCAGCGGCTACCACATCGCCGAGGCGGGGGCGAACCCCCTCACCCAGCTGGCGTTCACCCTGGCGAACGGCTTCACCTACGTCGAGAGCTATCTCGCCCGGGGGATGTCGATCGACGACTTCGCGCCGAACCTGTCGTTCTTCTTCAGCAACGGGATGGACCCTGAGTACACGGTGCTCGGCCGCGTCGCCCGCCGGATCTGGGCGGTCGCCATGCGGGAGCGGTACGGGGCCGCCGAGCGGAGCCAGAAGCTCAAGTACCACGTGCAGACCAGCGGCCGGTCGCTGCACGCGCAGGAGATGGACTTCAACGACATCCGGACGACGCTGCAGGCGCTCTGCGCGATCTACGACAACGCGAACTCCCTGCACACCAACGCCTACGACGAGGCCGTGACCACGCCGAGCGAGCACTCGGTGCGGCGTGCCCTGGCCATCCAGATGATCATCGACCGGGAGTGGGGGCTGGCGGCGAACGAGAACCCGCTGCAGGGCTCGTACGTGGTCGACGAGCTCACCGACCTCGTCGAGGAGGCCGTGCTCACCGAGTTCGAGCGGCTCTCGCAGCGCGGCGGCGTGCTGGGGGCGATGGAGACGGGCTACCAGCGCGGGCGCATCCAGGACGAGTCGATGCTGTACGAGCAGCGCAAGCACGACGGCTCGCTGCCGATCGTCGGGGTCAACACCTTCGTTTCGCCCGCCGGCGCGTCGCCCGCCGGCTCGCTCGCGCTGGCCCGCGGCACCGAGGAGGAGAAGCAGTCGCAGCTGCGCCGGCTGGCGGACTTCCAGGCGCGGCATGCGGCGGAGGCACCCGCAGCGCTGGAGCGGCTCAAGGCGGTCGCGATGGCCGGCGAGAACACGTTCGAGGCCCTCATGGACGCCGTCCGCGTGTGCTCGCTCGGTCAGATCAGCCAGGCGTTCTTCGAGGTCGGCGGGCAGTACAGGCGGTCACTGTGAGTGCCTCGGCAGCCCGCCGTGGCGGTCAGGGCCGTCGGAACAGGCGGTCGCTGTGACAGGCCGGCGCTTGCCCTTCGATCCGGTGGCCGAGGCGCGCCGGCTCTGGTCGGAGCAGGGCTGGGGCGCCGCCGCCCCCGGCATGGCCGCGGTCACCTCGCTGATGCGGGCCCAGCAGATCGTCTCGGCCCGGGTCGAGGAGGTGCTGCGGCCCTTCGGGCTCACCTTCGCCCGCTACGAGGTGCTCATGCTGCTGCGGCTCAGCCGGCGCGGGACGCTGCCGATGGCGCGGATCGGCGAGCGCCTGCAGGTCCACCCGGCGTCGGTAACGAACGCGGTCGACCGGCTCGAGGCGCAGGGCTTCGTGCGCCGCGCCCCGCACCCGACCGACCGCCGCACGACGCTGATCGAGCTCACCGACGACGGGCGGGCCGTCGCCGGCAAGGCCACCGAGGAGCTCAACGCCTCGGTCTTCGCCGAGCCGGGCCTGAGCCCGCAGGGCGTCGAGCGCCTCGTCGGCGTGCTCACCGAGCTGCGCCGGGACGCGGGCGACTTCTAGCCTCCCCACGGGCGCGTCCTCGTGCTCATCTCCGGCTGCTTTGCGCCGCTCCGGCTCGGTTTCGACGGCCGGAACCGAGCCGTGGTGGAGCAACGCAGCCGCAGAGGAGCACGCGAACGGCGGCTCAGCGGGTCGCGACCACCGGCTCGCCGACCAGCTCGGCGCCGGCATCGCGCAGCTGCTCGAGCGCCCGCTCCGTCGTCGCGGGCGCCACGCCCGCGGTCAGCCCGAGCAGCACCCGGGTCGAGAAGCCCTCAGAGACGGCGTCGAGGGCGGTCGCCCGCACGCAGTGGTCGGTAGCGATGCCGACGACGTCCACGGCCTCGACCTGCCGCTCGCGCAGCCACGCGCCCAGCCCGACCCGCTCGCCGCCCTCGTCGGTGGCCCCCTCGAAGCCCGAGTACGCCGCCGAGTGCTCGCCCTTGGTGAACCACGCGTCGACGGCGGAGGTGTCGATCGCAGGGTGGCTGTGCGAACCGTCGGTGCCGACCACGCAGTGCGCCGGCCAGGTGTCGACGAAGTCGGGGTGCTCGGCGAAGTGGTGCCCGGGGTCGATGTGCCAGTCGCGGGTGCCGACCACGGCGTCGTAGTCGGGACGGTGGGCTCGTACATGCTCCCTGATCGCCTGCGCCACGCCCGCGCCGCCGGCGACGGCGAGCGATCCGCCCTCGGTGAAGTCGTTCTGGACGTCGACGATGATCAGCGCACGGCGGGTCACGGGGCCTCCTCAGGCTCGCGTCTCGTAGACGGTCGGGATGGCGGGCTCGCCACGGGACAGCTGACGGGCGGTCGCGGGGAGCTCGGCGAGCGAGGCGGCGTGCCGGGCGCGGGCGCTGTCCAGCGGCTCCGTCCCGACGACCTCGCCGGCCTCGACGAGCGGCAGGTGCAGCGGCCGGTCGTCCCCGTCGCCGACCGGCTGCGCGCCGACGCCGAGCACCTCGGCGACCGCGATGCCGTCGGACCCGCGCCGGCGCAGCGGCCACTTGCGCCCGCCGGTGCTCGCCTTGTCCCGGCTCTTCTTGGCCACGGGTGCCAGCGCGCCCTCGGCCCCCTCGCGCGCCACGAGCTTGTAGACCAGCCCGGCGGTGGGCGCACCCGACCCGGTGACCAGCGAGGTCCCGATGCCGTAGGCGTCGACCGGGGCCGCGGCGAGCGCGGCGACGGAGAACTCGTCGAGGTCGCCGGAGACGAGGATCCGCGTGCCGGTGGCGCCGAGACCGTCGAGCTGGCTGCGGACGGCGGTCGCCTGCTCGAGCAGGTCGCCGGAGTCGATCCGGACGGCGCCCAGCCCGGTGCCGGCGACCTCGACCGCCGTCCGGACGCCGGCCTCGACGTCGTAGGTGTCGACGAGCAGGGTGGTGCCGGTGCCCAGGCTCGCGATCTGCGCCTCGAAGGCGGCCCGCTCGTCGTCGTGGACGAGGGTGAAGGCGTGCGCGCTGGTCCCGACCGTGGGGACGCCGTAGCGCCGGCCGGCCTCGAGGTTGCTCGTCGCGCTGAAGCCGGTGACGTGGGCCATCCGGGCGCACGCGACCGCGGCCTCCTCGTGGGCCCGCCGCGACCCCATCTCGATGCAGGGGCGGCCCTGCGCGGCGACCACCATCCGGCTGGCGGCGGCAGCGACCGCGCTGTCGTGGTTGAGGATCGACAGGGCCAGGGTCTCGAGCACGACCGCCTCGGCGAAGGTGCCCTCGACGACCAGCAGCGGGCTGCCCGGGACGAAGCACTCGCCCTCGCCGTAACCCCATACGTGCCCCGAGAAGCGGTAACCGGCCAGCCAGCGCAGCGCCTCCGGCCCGACCACCCGGGCCTGCTCGAGCGCGACGAGCTCCTCGTCCTCGAACCGGAACCGGGTGAGCGCCTCGAGGAACCTGCCGGTGCCGCCGACCACGCCGTAGCGGCGGTCGTTCGGCAGCCTGCGGCCGAAGAGCTCGAAGACGCAGCGCCGGTGCGCGGTGCCGTCGTGCAGCGCTGCCTCGAGCATGGTCAGCTCGTAGTGGTCGGTGAGCAGGGCCGTCGACGCCACGGCCGCCGAGGTGTCGGCGCCACTCCCGCGCGGCCCTCGTCCGATCGCCATGGCGGGCAGCCTAAGGGTGGGCGCGAACTAGAGTGGTGGCGTGTCCGTGGCGCCGGTGGAGGTCGAGCGGCCCGACCTCGACGATCTCGTCGTCCCCGCGGCCCCGTGGGTGACGATCGTCTGGAACGACCCCGTCAACCTCATGTCGTACGTCACCTACGTGTTCCAGACCTACTTCGGGTACTCGAAGGACAAGGCGACGAAGCTCATGCTCGACGTGCACCGGGAGGGCCGCGCCGTGGTCTCGAACGGCACCCGCGAGGAGATGGAGCGCGACACCTCCGCGATGCACGAGTTCGGGCTGTGGGCGACCTTCCAGAAGGACGACGCATGAGCGGCTCGTTCACCCGGGCCCGCGGGGGCCGGGTCAAGGTGCGGCTGGGCGCGTCCGACTGCGCCGTCGTGGCGGGCCTGCTCGAGTCCGTGGCGGCCATGCTCGAGCCGGACGATCCGGCGTCGCCGGCACCGACGGCGGCCGCCGCCGCAGGCACCACCCGGGACGACGACGAGCTGTTCGCCCGCCTCGAGGCGGAGCTGGCGGTCGATCCGCCGGCGGATCCCGCCGTGGCCCGCCTGCTCCCCGACGCAAGCCGCGACGACCCCGAGCTGGCCCGGAGCTTCCGGCGGCTGACCGAGTCCGACCTGCGCACCCGCAAGCGGGCCGGTCTGGGGCTCGCGGCCGCGGCGCTGCGCCGCCCCACGCCGGTCGTGCTCGCCGACAGCGAGGCGCAGGCGCTGCTGCGTGGCCTGACCGACGTGCGGCTCGTCCTGGCGCAGCGGCTCGGTATCTCGACCGACGAGGACGCCGAGTTCCTGCACGCCGCCGTGGCCGCCGGGGCGGGGGACGCCGGCGCCCCGTGGGCGCAGGCCGCCGAGCTGTACGACGTCGTCACGTACCTGCAGGAGGAGCTGGTCCGCACCCTCGTCAAGGGGTGATGTGTTCTCCGACACGCTCCCGTGTCAGGCCGCATGCCCTGACCTAGGCTCCGTCCGTGAGGCTGACCGTCGTGGGCTGCGCGGGATCGTTCCCGTCGCCCGAGTCGCCCGCCTCCTGCTACCTGGTCGAGGCCGACGACGGCGACGGGCGCACCTGGCGGGTGCTGCTCGACCTCGGCAGCGGCGCGCTCGGGCCGCTCCAGCGGCACGTGCCGCTCTCCGGTCTCGACGCCGTCCTGCTCAGCCATCTGCACCCCGACCACTTCCTCGACGTGTGCGGGCTGTACGTGGCGCGGCACTACGCGCCCGGCGGCCCTGCGGCGCCGCCGCTGCCCGTCTACGGCCCGAGCGGGACGGCCCGGCGGATCCGCGAGGCCTACGGCGGGGAGCCCGCCGGCCTCGACGCCACCTTCGCCGTCCGCCCCTTCGCCGACGGCGAACCCGTGCCCCTGGGACCGTTCGTCGTCACCCCCTACCGGGTCGAGCACCCCGTGGAGGCGTACGGGCTGCGCGTCGAGGTGCAGGCGGGTCGGCGCCTGGAGGTGCTCGCGTACACCGGCGACACCGACACCTGCGACGCGCTCGTGCCGCTCGCCAAGGGCGCCGACCTGCTGCTCGCGGAGGCGTCGTTCCAGGAGGGCCGCGACGAGGCGCGCGGGGTGCATCTGACCGGCCGGCGGGCGGGCCGCCTCGCCGCCGACGCCGGCTGCCGGCGCCTGCTCCTCACCCACGTGCCCGTGTGGACCGACCGCGACGTGGTGCTCGCCGAGGCCCGCTCGGCCTTCCCCGGTCCGGTCGCCCTGGCGCGCGCGGGCGACGTCCACCTGATCTGAACCGACGGGCTAGCGTGTCCGCCGTGACGACCCCGACCGCGACCTCCCTGCGCCACGACGGCCGGGCCGCCGACGAGCTGCGGCCCGTGCGCATCTCCCGCGGCTGGCTCGACCACGCCGAAGGCAGCGTGCTCGTCGAGTTCGGCCGCACCCGCGTGCTGTGCGCCGCGTCCTTCACCGAGGGCGTGCCGCGCTGGCGCAAGGGCAGCGGCGAGGGCTGGGTGACCGCCGAGTACGCGATGCTGCCGCGCTCCACGACCACGCGCAGCGACCGCGAGTCGGTCAAGGGCCGGATCGGCGGCCGCACGCACGAGATCAGCCGCCTCGTCGGCCGCTCGCTGCGCGCCTGCATCGACACCCGCGCGCTCGGCGAGAACACGATCGTCCTCGACTGCGACGTCCTGCAGGCCGACGGCGGCACCCGGACCGCGGCCATCACCGGCGCCTACGTCGCGCTCGCCGACGCCCTCGCCTGGGCCCGCGGCCGCGGCGCGCTCAAGAAGGGCGGCGAGCCCCTCCTGGGGTCGGTGGCGGCGGTGAGCGTCGGCGTCGTCGACGGCGCACCCGTGCTCGACCTCGACTACGTCGAGGACGTCGCCGCCGGTACCGACATGAACGTCGTGGTCACCGGCGACGGGCGCTTCGTCGAGGTGCAGGGAACGGCGGAGCGCGCCGCGTTCGGGCGCGACGAGCTCGACCGGCTGCTCGACCTCGCCGTCGGCGGCTGCGCCGAGCTCGCCCGCCTGCAGCGGGAGGCGCTCGCGACGTCGCTGCCCGGCCGAGGATGACGCGCGGATGAGCGTGCTGCGGCTGGTACTGGCGACGCGCAACTCCCATAAAGTGGTCGAACTCCGGCGGATCCTCGCCGACGCGGGTCTCGCGGACGTCGAGGTGCTCGGGATGGGCACCTTCCCCGAGGTGCCGGACGTCGCCGAGACGGGCGTGACCTTCGCCGAGAACGCCCTGCTCAAGGCGCGTGCCGTCGCCGCCGCCACCGGCCTGCCGGCCGTCGCCGACGACTCGGGGGTGTGCGTGGCGGTCCTCGGGGGTGCCCCGGGAGTCTTCAGCGCACGGTGGTCGGGGCGGCACGGCGACGACCGGGCGAACCTCGAGCTGCTGCTGGCGCAGATCGCCGACGTGCCCGACCAGCACCGCGGCGCCTGGTTCGCCTGCGCGGCGGCGCTCGTGCTCCCGGCCGGTGAGGAGGGGGGACGGGAGCGCGGCAGCGAGCAGGTCGCCGAGGGGCGGCTCGACGGGGCCGTCGTCCGGCAAGCGCGCGGCACGAACGGCTTCGGGTACGACCCGGTGTTCGCGCCCGCGGGCGACACCCGCACGCTGGCCGAGTACGCCCCGGCCGAGAAGGACGCGATCAGCCACCGCGGCCGCGCCTTCCGGGCGCTCGCACCCGCCGTGCTCGCGGCACTCGAAAGCACCCCGTAAGGCGGACGCCCGGTGTCGCGGCGCATGCTGTCGTCATGAGCCTGCCCGCCCTCGACGACCGCGGCGGTGGGACAGCACCCGGAGTGCGCCCCCGGGCCACCCTGCCGTGGCAGACGGCCGCGCTGGCGGGACTGGCCGGCGGCCTGCTGGCGATCGGCGCCGCCGAGCTCGTGGCCGTGGTCACCGGCCCGTCGT
Organism: uncultured Actinomycetota bacterium; assembly: GCA_963792195.1. Lineage (GTDB taxonomy): Bacteria > Actinomycetota > Actinomycetes > Actinomycetales > Kineosporiaceae > DATKNA01. The sequence goes on from CAWBVK010000002.1 coordinate 291,454, forward strand.
CGGAACCGCTCGTCGCCGTGAGCGACGCGTTCGTGGACCGGACCCCGGCGTGGCTCAAGAACGCGGCCGTCTCGGCCTTCGGGACCCACGACAAGCTCGTCCTGCTGTCCGGCGCGGCGCTCGTGCTCGTCGTGCTCAGCGCGCTCGCCGGTGTCGTCGCCGCCCGCGGACGCTTCCGCGGGCCCTGGGTCGTCCTCCTGCTCGGCACCGTCGCCGGGGTCGCATCCGTCACCCGGCCCGACGCGACCGTGCTCTCCGTCCTGCCGAGCGCGGTCGCCGGGATCCTCGGGGCGGTGGTGCTGAGCGGCCTCGTCGACCGCCTGGAGGTGGCTCGCGCCGAGCCCGGCGGGCTCTCCCGGCGCACGTTGCTGCGCACGGCCGGCACGGTCGGCGGCGCGGGCCTCGTGGCGCTGCTCGCGGGCCGGCTCCTCGGCGAGCACGCCCGCGACGCCCAGGCCTCCCGCGCCGACGTCGAGCTCCCGGCGCCCGCGGACCCCGGCCGGCCGCTCCCCGCGGGTGTCGAGGTGGGCGTCGCCGGCGTGGTGCCGTTCCGGGTGCCGGCGGAGGACTTCTACCGGATCGACACCGCTCTCGTGGTGCCGCAGGTGCGCGCCCAGGACTGGCAGCTGCGCATCCACGGCATGGTGAACCGCGAGGTCACGCTGGACTTCGCGACCCTGCTCGCCTCGCCGCTCGTCCAGCGCGACGTCACGCTGTGCTGCGTCTCGAACGAGGTGGGCGGCGACCTCATCGGCAACGCCAGCTGGCTCGGGCTGCCGATCGCCCCGCTGCTGAAGCGGGCCGGACCGCACGCCGACGCCGACATGGTGCTGTCCACCAGCGTCGACGGTTTCACCGCCTCGACACCGCTTGCGGTGCTCACCGACGGCCGCGACGCGCTGCTCGCGGTCGGCATGAACGGGGCGCCGCTGCCGGTCGAGCACGGCTTCCCGGTGCGCATGGTGGTGCCGGGACTCTACGGCTACGTGTCAGCGACGAAGTGGGTCGTCGACCTCGAGGTGACCCGGTTCGACCGCGTGCAGGCGTACTGGACGCCCCGCGGCTGGTCGGAGCGGGCGCCGGTGAAGACCGAGTCCCGGATCGACGTGCCGCGGGACGGCGCCGGCGTGCGAGCCGGTCGCATCGCGGTCGCCGGCATCGCGTGGGCGCAGCACCGCGGCATCGCCGGCGTGCAGGTGCGGGTCGACCAGGGCCCGTGGCAGGACGCGACGCTCGGCGCGGAGGCGAGCATCGACACCTGGCGCCAGTGGGTCTACGCCTGGGACGCCACGCCCGGCCGGCACGTCCTGCAGGTCCGCGCGGCCGACCGCGAGGGCGCCGTCCAGACCGGCGAACAGGCCCCGCCCGAGCCGGACGGCGCCACCGGCTGGCACACGGTGACGGTGACCGTGAGCTGACGGGTCCGCCGGGCCGTCGACCGCGCCGGCGGTGCTGTGGCCCGGGTCACAGGGGCTCGCGGCCATCCACGGGAGCGTCGGCGCCGAATACCCGGCGTGACGACGACGAGCCCCGCGCAGACGACGCGGCCGGAGCGGGCCCCGGGGCCGGGGCGCGGCGACCGGGCCGCCGCCGGCCTCGCCGGCCTCGCGGCGGCCGCCGTCACCGTCGCCGTGGCCGACGCCGCCGCCCAGGTCGTCGCGCCCACCTCGAGCCCGCTGCTGGCCGTCGGGGAGACCTTCATCGACCTGACCCCGGGCTGGTTGAAGGACTTCGCGGTCTCGACCTTCGGCACGAACGACAAGCTCGTGCTCCTCCTGTCGATGACGCTCGTGATCGCGGCCCTCGCCGTCACCGCCGGGCTGGCCGTGCTGCGCGCCCCGCGCCTGGCGGCCTCGCTCGTGCTGGCGCTGGGGATCGTCGCCGCAGCCGCCGCCGCGAGCCGGCCGGACGCCGGCGGGGCTGCTCCCGTGCCTTCTCTCGTGGGCGTCGCGGCAGGGTCGAGCGCCCTCCTCGTCACCGGCCGCGTGCTGAGGGCCAGGGTCCGGGACCGTTCCGGCGACGCGCTCCCGGCGACCGCTGTGGGACGCCGTGAGGTCCTGGCCGCGGTCGGCGGCACGGCAGGCGTCGCGCTCCTCGCCGGGGCCGGTGGGCGCGTGCTGGCCGCACGGGCCGGGCACGGGGTCGGTCCCGGCGCCGTCGCGCTGCCCGCACCCGCCGACCCCGCTCCCGCCCTGCCCGCGGTCACCGTGGGCGTGCCAGGGGTCACCCCCTTCGTCACGTCGGCCGCCGACTTCTACCGGATCGACACCGCGCTGGCCGTGCCCCGGCTGGACGCCGCCGGATGGCGGCTGCGCGTCCACGGGCTCGTGGACACCGAGGTCGAGCTCGGCTTCCGGGACCTGTTGGCCCTGCCGCTGGTCGAGCGCACCATCACGTTGACCTGCGTCTCGAACGAGGTCGGGGGGACGCTCGCTGGCACCGCGACGTGGCTCGGCGTGCGCGTCGCCGACGTGCTCCGCCGGGCCGGGGTCCACCCCGACGCCGACATGGTGCTCTCCCGCAGCTCCGACGGCTTCACCGCCTCGACGCCGGTCTCCGCGCTGACGGACGGGCGCGACGCGCTCCTGGCCGTCGGCATGAACGGTTCCGCACTGCCGTACGAGCACGGCTTCCCGGTGCGCATGATCGTCCCGGGTCTCTACGGCTTCGTGTCGGCGACCAAGTGGCTCGCCGAGCTCGAGGTCACCCGGTTCGACCGGGCCGAGGCGTACTGGACCCGCCGGGGCTGGGCGCCGCAGGCACCGATCCGCACCTTCTCGCGGATCGACGTTCCCCGGCCGTTCGCCCAGGTCAAAGGCGGCGACGTGGCCGTGGCCGGCGTCGCATGGGCCCAGCACCGGGGTGTCGGGAGCGTGCAGGTGCGCGTCGACGGGGGCGACTGGCACGCCGCCCGCCTGGCGGCGGTTCCGAGCACGGACACCTGGAGGCAGTGGGTGTGGACCTGGGACGCCGAGCCCGGACTGCACCGTCTCGAGGTCCGCTCCACCGACGCGACGGGCGATCCCCAGCCCGGGACACGCCGGCCGCCCAAGCCCGACGGTGCCACGGGATGGCATTCCGTCACCGTTACCGTCACCTGAAGTGTCCATCTAAGTACCCAAAGTCACTACCGAGAGGACCACCGTCATGAAGCGCACCCTCGTCCTGGTCGCCGCGGCCGGGCTCGCCCTGTCCACCGCCGCCTGCGGCAGCTCGTCGTCCGGCTCCAGCACCGCCGCGTCGGCCACGACCAGCACCTCCGCCGCGGCCGCGCCCTCGGACAGCATGGCGCCCTCGACCTCCGCCTCGACCGCCGCGTCGAACGCGGCCATGTCGGCGCCGGTGGGCCCCGGCTGCGCCGACTACGCCAAGGCCGTCCCGAGCGGCGCCGGTTCGGTCGACGGCATGGCCCAGGACCCCGTGGCCGTCGCCGCCTCGAACAACCCGCTGCTCAAGACCCTGGTCGCGGCGGTGTCGGGCAAGCTGAACCCCAAGGTCAACCTGGTCGACACGCTCAACGGGTCTCAGTTCACCGTCTTCGCGCCGGTCGACGCGGCGTTCACCAAGGTGCCCGCCGCCACGATCGCGAAGCTCAAGACCGACAGCGGTCTGCTCACCAAGATCCTCACGTACCACGTGCTCCCGGCGCAGGTCTCGCCCGACCAGATCGTCGGCGACCAGAAGACCGTCGAGGGCTCGACGGTGATGGTGGCCGGTACGCCGGACAACCTGACCGTCAACGGCGTCAAGGTCATCTGCGGCGGCGTGCACACCGCCAACGCGACCGTCTACCTGATCGACGGCGTGCTCACCCCGAAGAGCTGACCCGGCGGGGGCTCCGGCGGCGCGGTACCGGCTCGCCCGGTGCCGCGCCGCCGCCGTGCCCGGGCGGCTAGGCTTCGGCCGGGCCCGCGTAGCCCAACGGCAGAGGCACCTGGTTTAGGTCCAGGCCAGTGCAGGTTCGACTCCTGTCGCGGGCACCGTCGCGGGCACGGATGCCTCAGCGGACGACGAAGGTGGTCTGCGCGGTGCCGGCGGCGGCGACCTGGAGCTCGTTCGCGGCCAGCCGGGTGGACCCGTCCGGGAAGTTCCAGCCGGCCACGGGACGGGTGACGCCGCGCCGGACCGACGCCGTCCCGGTCGTGGTCACTGTCAGGGTCCGGGTGCCCGACCTGAATCGCAGGTGCTTGCCGTCGGCGCTGCGGGAGACGAATACCCAGCTGGGATCGAGGTGCCAGTACTGGTGGAATCGGGCCCTGCCGTCGTAGGTGTCCTTCACCACGAGCGTGCCGGTCGTCCCGACGATGTTGTACTGCCGCACGTGCCGGATGCCGTAGAGCCGGTCCACCGTCGTCCAGTTGTGCCACGTCGTGCGGATGATGCTCCCCGTCCGAGTGACCGAGGCCCGGGCGTCGAGGGTGCGCCGGTCGGCGATCGCGACATTGTGCGACTGCGGTGCGATCACCCAGGCCCGGTAGTTGCCGGCCCGGTCGTAGACGCCCTTGCCGGGGCTGACGAGCACCCGACGGTTCCGGGTCGACCACGTGATGCCGGCGCGCTCCTGCTGCCCGTGGGCGATCCGGCGGGGTCCGTACCGGACGGTGTAGTACGTGGCAGCGGGTTGGACCCACGACCACCTCCCGACGACGAGGCCGGCCTGGTCGTCGCGGAGGGTGCGGGCGGTCCAGAGCGAGCGCGTGAAGCCCCGGTCGGCCGTGCTGTCGCCGAGAACGACGAGCCGCCCGTCAGGTTCGGTCAGCCACGGCGAGATGCGGCCGGCGCGAGCGTCCAGGTCCCGCACGGTCTGCACGGACGACGCGGCCACCCCGTGCGCCGTCATCATCTCGACGACCTCGCCCCACAGCGCCACGTTGAAGACGTGGTAGCTCGACGACTGCTCGATCGAGGTGCCCGCCGCGGTCCACGCCCCCCGCGCGTTCGTCAGGAGCCGCGCGATCGATCGGTCCGACCAGTCCCTGCGGCCCAGCAGGTCGGCGGCCCGGACGACGGCGAGGTCCGCCATCACGCCGTGGTTGTGCACGATGTGCGACGGCGGGCGGTAGTAGCGGGGCCCGAACTGGACCTGGACGTCCTTCGCCGCGACCGCCGCCATCCTGGCGTCCTTCGTCAGGGAGTAGAGGCAGTTCTCGGCGCCGAGACGCCGCAGCGCCGTGCCCTCGTCCCACCCCCACGCGTTCGCGTGCGCCGTCGTCGTCGCCGTGCTCGTCCCGGGGTCGGGGTCCTGCGCGTGGAACGCGAGGACCTGCGCGACCAGGGCGTCCAGGGATTTCAGCTGCCCGTCCTGGTATGCGCGCTGCGCCAGTGCGTGGACCCACATGAAGCCGCGGAACTGCAACCGCCATGCGGCATCGCCCGTCGGGGGTGTCTCCCACCAGGTGGCGGGGATCTTGCCCACGGTGAAGCTCGGGCCGGTGCCGATGGTGACGACGATGTCCTGGCCGTCGGGCACCGGGTCCGCCGAGGGTCCGCCGCACTGCGTGTTCGGGTCGACCAGGGTCGCCGCCCCGGTCGCGTTCACCTGAACCGCACCCGCAGGCTCCTCGGTGGAGCTCAGCGGCGCGATCCAGTGCGGGGCGACCGGCGGGGTGGAGGCATCGGCCGGGTTCGACAGCAGGGCGACGCCGGCGCCGGCGACAGCCACCAGGGCAATCATGATCCGCGGGCGATGCATGCCCCCGATCATGGCCGGGCGCGCACCGATCTCGGGCGGAAAGGGAAAGATCTGCCCGAAGGGGCCTCAGACCCCCAAAGCCTTCCGAAGCACCGCCACGTGGCCGGTGGCCCGCACGTTGTACTTGGCCAGCTCCACGTTGCCGTCGGGGTCGACGACGACGGTGGACCGGATCACCCCCGTCACCTTCTTGCCGTACATCGTCTTCTCGCCCCAGGCACCCCACTGCTCCAGCACGGCGTGGTCGGGGTCGGAGAGCAGCGGGAACGGCAGCGACTCCGCCTTCGCGAAGTCACCGAGGGCACCGGGACGGTCGGGCGAGACCCCGAGCACCGTGTAGCCCGCGCCCTGCAGCGACGCCAGGTTGTCGCGGAAGTCGCACGCCTCCGTGGTGCATCCGGGCGTCGATGCCTTGGGGTAGAAGTACACGACGACGTGCCGGCCCCGCAGGTCGGAGAGCCGCACGGTCGAGCCGTCCGCGGCGGGCAGCGTGAAGTCGGGGGCCGGCTCGCCGGCCTCGAGCTTGGGCATGAGGGGCTCCTCCAGACGTCCCACGGCGCCGGTCGGCGTCGCGTTCGACTCAATCTAGGTGCCGCCGTCCCCGGCCCGCGCGGGCGCCGGGAGCGCCTGTGGACGACGGTGCGGCCCGGCGCCCTGTGGACGGCACGCGAGATCGCCGCCGACTCGCCGGTGCCCTACCTTTGCGGCATGGGAGCAGACCAACGAGCGGGCGGCGCCAACCTCCCCGACGACCCCGCGGCCCTCGAGGCCATCATCGACGCGCGTCGGCGGCACCTGTCCGACACCGTCGACGAGCTGGTCGTCCGCGCGCACCCGAAAGAGATCGCGCGCCGCTCGGCGGCCGACGCCAAGCAGCGCGCCAGAGGCGTCGTCATCGCCGACGACGGCCAGCCGCGCTACGAGCGCATCGGTGCCGCGGCCGCCGTGGCCGTGTTCCTCGTCGTGCTCGTGGTCGTGCGGCGCCGTGCGGGCGGGCGGGGTTAGCCTGCCGCGGTGACCCAGACCTCCAGCGGCGCCCCCACCGTGCCGGCGGCGCCGTCGGCAGACCGGTTGCCCATCCGGATGCTCCACGACCGGGTGCTCGTGTCGGGCGACGGCGAGGCGGGGGAGCGGCGCTCGACCGCCGGGATCGTCATCCCCGCCACCGCGGCCGTCGGCCGCAGGCTCGCCTGGGCGGCGGTCGTCGCCATCGGCCAGCACGTTCGCCAGGTGCAGGTGGGTGACCGGGTCCTGTACGACCCCGAGGACCGCGCCGAGGTGGAGCTCCAGGGAGCCGGCTACGTGCTCCTGCGCGAGCGTGACATCCACGCCGTGGCCGCGCCCCGGGTCGAGAACGGTCAGACCGGCCTCTACCTGTGACCGCCCCGCCGCTGCCCGCGCAGCAGACCCGCCGCAACGCCCGCTACACCCCGCTGGCGGTCGACGGGCCGCTCCCGGCCGAGATGCTCCGCGCGGTGCCCGGCATCCGGCGCGACCCGCTCGCCTTCCTCGAGCGCACCGTCGGGCGCTACGGCGACCTCGTCGCCTTTCCCCTGCCCCGAACGCCCGTGCTGCTGGTGAACACCCCCGACGGTGCCCGGCGGGTGCTCCAGGACAACCACCGCGGCTACGGTAAGCGCACCGTCCAGTACGGCGCGCTCGCCCTGGTGACCGGGGAGGGTCTGCTGACGGCGGACGGCGACGTCTGGCGCCGGCGCCGCCGCATCGCCCAGCCCGCGTTCCACCACGGCCACCTGCACGCCGTCGCGGAGCAGGCCGCGGCCGCCGGGAGGGCGCTACGGCAGCGCTGGGACGCGGCTCCCGCCGCCACCCTGGACGTCGACCGCGCCACGCTCACCACCATGATCGACGTCGTCGGCCGCACGCTGTTCGCCGCCGACCTCGCCGCGACCGGCGAGCGCGTCGTCGAGGCCGTGGACGCCGCCCTGCAGGTGGTGGTGCAGCGGGCCCGCAGCCCGCTGCCCGCCGTGCTGCCCGGCTGGCTGCCGACGCCGTCGCAGCGCCGCCTGCGGGATGCGGTCGGGTTGATCGACGCAGCCTGTGCACAGGTCGTGCGCGGGCGGCGGGACGCGGGGCTGCACGACGACGACGGCGACGTCCTCGCCCTGCTCCTGCGCTCGGCCGATGCCCGGGGTGGCCTGAGCGAACGGGAGGTGCGCGACGAGCTCGTCACGCTCGTGATCGCCGGCCACGAGACGGTCGCGTCGTGCCTCACCTGGACGCTACACCTGCTCGCCGAGAACCCCGAGGCGCAGGAGCGGCTGGCGTGCGAGCTCGACGCCCTCGGGGACAGGCCGGGCGCCGGCGACCCGCGGGCCCTCCCGTACACCCGGGCGGTCGTCGACGAGGCGCTGCGGCTCTACCCGCCCGCCTGGGTGATCACCCGGCGGGCGCTCGCGGCCGACGTCGTGGACGGCGTCGAGGTGCCGGCCGGGACCCTGGTGATCGTGAGCCCCTGGCTGCTGCACCGGCGCGCCGCGTCGTGGGGCGAACCGCTCCGGTTCGACCCCGATCGCTTCCTGGCCTCCGGGCACGGGGCCCCGCGGGGCGAGTACGTGCCCTTCGGGGCCGGTCCCCGGCTCTGCATCGGTCGGGACGTCGCGCTCGTCCAGGCCGTCCTCGTGCTCGCCGAGCTGCTGCGCGGGCGCCGGGTCGAGCGCCCCGCCGGGGCTCCCGCGCCCCGGGTCGACGCCCTCGTCACCCTCCGGCCGCGGGGGGGCCTGCCACTCCGGCTCAGCCGGCGCTGAACCCCGCCGGCCGGTGGGCGTGGTCCGCCGTCCACGCGAGCAGGTCGTCCAGCGGCCAGGTGTTCACCACCCGCTCGGGCGGGACGCCGCACTCGGCGGCGCGGCCGCAGCCGAGCGGCTGCCAGTCGAGCTGCCCCGGCGCGTGCGCGTCGGTGTCGATCGCGAACAGGCACCCCGCCTCGACGGCCAGCCGCAGCAGCCGCAGCGGCGGGTCGAGCCGTTCCGGCCGCGAGTTCACCTCGACGGCCACGCCGTGCTCGGCGCACCCGGCGAACACGCGCTCGGCGTCGAACTGCGACTCCGGCCGTGCCTTGCCGCTGCGGGTCTGCCCGGAACGGCCGCGGAGGAACTCGCGGTCCACCACGTAGCGCCCGGTGCAGTGCCCGAGGACGTCGGTGTGCGGGTCGGCGACCGCGGTGAGCATCCGCCGGGTCATGGCGTCCGCCGGCATCCGCAGCTCGGAGTGCACGCTCGCCACGACGACGTCCAGCTCGGCCAGGAGCGCGGGCTCCTGGTCGAGGCCGCCGTCGGAGAGGATGTCGACCTCGATGCCCGACAGCAGGCGGAACGGGGCGACGGCGGCGCCCACCTCGCGGACGACGTCCAACTGCCGGCGCAGCCGTGCGGGCGTCAGCCCGCCCGCGACGGTGAGCCGGGGGGAGTGGTCGGTGAGGGCGGCGTAGTCGTGCCCGAGCTCGGCGGCGGTGCGGGCCATCTCGTCGATCGGGGAACCGCCGTCCGACCAGTCCGAGTGCAGGTGCAGGTCGCCGCGCAGCGCCGCGCGCAGCCCGGCACCGGCGGGGGACGGGCCGGCGAGGGGGCCGGACGAGGTGGCCTCGAGGTCGCGCAGGTAGTCGGGCTCCACGCCGGCGACGGCCTGTTCGACGACGAGCGCCGTCCGTTCGCCGATGCCCTTGACCCCGCGCAGCCCGCCGCTGCTCGCGAGCATGGCGACGTCGTCAGGCGGCAGCGCCGCCAGCGCCGCGGCCGCCGTCCGGAAGGCCTTCACCCGGTAGCTGGACTCCAGGGTCCGCTCCAGCAGGAAGGCGATGCGGCGCAGGTCCTCGACCGGGTCCCGGGGTGGTGCGGCCTCGCTCACGCCGGCCAAGCCTGCCCTACCGCACGGGCTGTCGCCGCCCCGGGTCGAGCGGCTGTGCACTGCCCCGCCCGGCGGGGCAGTGCACAGCGTCGCGTCAGGGTTCTCCCGGGGAGCGGCGTCTGGCCTCGCGTCAGGAGGAGGCAGGCGGCGCGCTCGTGGCGACGTCCTCGAGCGCCTCGAGCAGCGCCCGGACCTCGGCCCGTCCGCTGCCCGCCCCCAGCGTCACGCGCACGCCCTCGCCGGCGCGGTCGAGCCGGGGGAGCCCGGGCGTGCGCGCCAGCCGGGCGGTCAGCTGCGCGGCGGACCAACCCTCGACCGTCAGGGTCACCACGCCGACGTGGGTGGTCGCGTCGGGCCAGAGCCGGAGCACCCGGACGCCGGGCAACTCCGCCAGGCCGGTCACGAAGGTGGACCGCAGGTGGCCGACGTGGGCGGCGAGCACGCCGTCCGGCAGGTCGGCCAGGTCGTCGCAAGCGAGGGCGAGCGCGCCGGCGACGGCGGGGGGCACGGGACCCTGGGCGGGAGCAGCCCGGAGCGGGCGGCCCACGAGCGCGGCCGCCGCGAACCCCGCCCGCAGCCCGTCGGTGGCCAGGACGGCGTGGTCGACCCGGGCGGCCCCCAGGTCGAGTCGCCCGGCGGCCGCGAGCAGTCCGGCGTCGACGGCGAGCGCCGTGCCCCGGGAGTGCGCGAGGTCGGCCAGCTCGGCCACGGGCAGGAGCTCCCCCGTCACCGGATCGGCGCCGGGGACGACGAGCAGCGCCACGGCCGGTGTGAGGACGTCGGTCAGGCGCGCGACCGTGCCGGCGAGCGTGGCCGCCGCGGGCAGGGCACGGACCCGCCGCACACCGCCCGACGCCAGTGCCTGGCGCGGCGAGGAGCCGCCGGGCGTCTCGAGCACCAGGACGTCGCTGCCGGCGGGCAGCGACCGGGCGAGCGTCGTCCAGGCGGCGCGGGCCGAGGGGAGCACACGCACCTCGTCACCGGGGCGGGCGCCGAGCAGGCGGGCGACCGGACCGCAGGGCTCGCAGGCGATCGGTGGAGGACTGACGGCGACGGGCATGAAGACCTTCACAGGACGGGGACCCCTGGCGGGGCCGCGCTTGCCGCGGCCGGTCGGCCGTGGCCCGGTCGTCACCCGGAGCACCCCGCCGCGCTGGAGGGTTGCCGGCCAGCGAGCCGGGGCTTGGCGCTGGCACTCGTGACCTGGTGACAACCGTACGTGCCGTGCTCGGGCGAGTCGACGGAGTTGGCGTCCCGTCCCGCATCGCGAGACCCCGCGGGCCATGAATACTCGGCACATGCCCAGCGACGCCGAGATCGAGCTGACCTTCGAGACGGGGCCCGGCTTCGCCCTCCCCGACCTCACCGACGTGCCCGGGGTGGCCGGCGTGGCCGTTCCCGAGGAGCGGCTGCTCGAGGCGACGTACTACGACACGGACGACCTCCGGCTCGCCGCCCGCCGCCTGACCCTGCGCCGGCGCACCGGGGGCCACGACGCGGGATGGCACCTGAAGCGGCCGCGGGCCGACGGGTACCGCGACGAGCTCCAGCAGCCGCTCGGCGACGACGAGGTGCCGGGCGAGTTCACCCGGCTGACCCGCGCGTACACGCGCGGGCGCCCGCTGGTGCCCGTCGTCCGGATCTCGACCCGGCGCCTGGCGACCGCGCTCGTGGACGCCGCCGGTCACCAGCTCCTCGAGATCGCCCAGGACGACGTGACGGCGTCCGTGCTGGCCCCCGACGGCGGCGTCGAGCAGGAGTCGACCTGGCACGAGCTCGAGGCCGAGCTGGTCGACGGTGACATGGAGCTGCTGCACGCCGTCCGCGGCCGCCTGCTCGCCGCCGGCGCGCGGATCAGCTCCTCGCCGTCCAAGCTCGCCCGGGCGCTCGGCGACCGGGTGCCGCAGCCGGTGCGCCCGCAGCTCGAGAGCGGGAGCGCGGCCGAGGCGCTCGTCGACACGCTCCGCCAGGAGGTCGAGGGGATCATCGCCCAGGACCCGCAGGTGCGGGCGGACGCGCACGACGCCGTCCACCAGATGCGGGTGGGCTGCCGCCGGCTGCGCGCGCTGCTGGCCGCGTACCGCGGGGTGCTCGACAAGGCGGCCGTGCAGCCGCTGCGCGACGAGCTGCGCTGGATGGGCGAGGAGCTCGGGGCGGCCCGCGACGCCGAGGTGGTGCGCGACCGGCTGCGGGACCTCGTCGCGGCCGAGCCGCCCGAGCTCGTCCTGGGCCCCGTCGAGCGCCGGATCGTGGAGACCTACTCGACCCGCTACCGGGCGGCGCACGACGAGCTGCTCGGCGCGCTCGACGGCGACCGGTACGGCGCGCTGCTCGACACCCTCGACGCGCTCGTCACCCGGCCGCCGCTGGGGGCGGCCGCGGGCGACTCCGCCCGTATCGTCTACGAGGACGAGCTGCGCCGCACCTACCGCCGGGCCCGCGGGCTGGTGCGCGACGCCCGCGCGGCCGAGGACCCGCACCGGCGCGAGGAGCTGCTGCACGAGGTCCGCAAGGCCGCCAAGCGCGCCAGGTACGCGGCCGAGGCGGCGACCGGCGTGCTGGGCGGTCAGGCCCGGCGCTACGGCAAGGCGATGAAGGCGGTGCAGGAGGTGCTGGGGGAGCACCAGGACAGCGTGGTGACCCGGCACGAGCTGCTCGAGCTGGCCGTGGCCGCGCAGCTGGACGGCGAGAGCGCGTTCACCTACGGGCGCCTGCACGGCCTCGAGCAGGCGCACGCCGCGGCGACCGTCGAGCGGTTCGAGGGGGTCTGGCGGGCGGCGCGCCGGGAACGGCCCTGACCCGGCCGGGGCTCCTGGTCAGGCCTCGAGCGCGTCGAGCAGCCGCTCGACGAACGCCGCCTGGGCGGTGACGATGCGTGCCCGCGCATCCGCCGGGCCGAACCAGGCGACCCGGTCGAACTCGGGGAACGCCTGGAGCCGCCCCGACCCCGGGGGCCATTCCACGTCGAAGGTGTTGCTCACGGCCGTGGCCGGGTCGAGGTCGCCCTCCGCGGCCCAGGCCCGCACGAACTTGCCGCTGGCCTGCTGCACCTCGCCGAGGTCGACGAAGTGCTCGGCCGGCACGGGCCGGCCGACCTCCTCCTCGAACTCGCGCAGCGCCGCGGCGAAGGCGTCCTCGTCGTCGGTGTAGCCGCCCTTCGGGATCGACCAGGCGCCGACGTCGCGACGCCGCCACATGGGTCCTCCCATGTGGCCGAGCAGCACCTCGGGCTCACCGGCACCGGGCCTCAAGCGGTACAGCAGCACACCCGCGCTCTGCCGGCGGGGTCGGGCGGGGGCGCTCACCGCTCGAAGTCGTCGTCGAACGGCACCTCGCGCTCCTGTTCGGCCAGGTCGGCCTCGTTCGCGGAGGCGAGGGCGGAGTCGAGGTCGCGCCCGCTCAGCCGCCGTCCGACCGGAGCCTCGGGGTCGGCCTCGTCATCGGTCGCGCCGGGCGTCAGGGCGTCCTGCTGCTGCTCCTGGGCGTCTGCCTCGGGCACCTCGTCGCCCCGCACGAAGTCCCCGGTGCTGCTCGTGGAGTCCATCGTCGCGTCCCTTCCCCTCGTCGTCCCCGCCTCCGGGCGGCGTCGCCGGCCCGTCGTGCCCCAGCCTGGCAGGACGGGGTGCCCCGCAACCAACCGGCCCGCCCGGCGCCGCGAGGGGGAACGGTGGGATGTCACGTCCCGCGCACGCCCCGGACGAGGGCACACTGGTCCGTCATGGAGTCCAGGCGGCGCGGGCCGAGGAGCCTGCTGGTCACCGTGGGGGACGCGGTGATCCCGCTGCCCGACGGCGAGTGGGTCGTCGGGCGCTCCGGCGATGCCGCCGTCCGCATCGACGACGACCGGGTGAGCCGGCGGCACGCGGTGCTGCGTGCCGGCCCGCACGGCTGGGAGATGGTCGACGGCGGCAGCCTCAACGGCATCTGGCTCGAGGGCCGGCAGGTCCAGCGGCTCGTCGTCCCGGCCGCCGGCGTCACGGTGCTCATCGGCGGGCGCGAGGGAGTGCCGGTCCGCCTGGTGCCCGACCGGGTCGTCGCGCCGGCGGGGGAGCGGCCGGCGGCGGGGGAGGGCGGGGCCGAGCAGGCTCCCGCGCCGGGCACGTCCCCGGCCGGGGTGCGGTTCCAGCACGTCACACCGGAGTGGTCGGGATGGGCCGACGTCGCCGAGCCGGCGCCGGTGGCCGAGGACGGGCCGGCCGCCCGATTGCGCTCGTTCGTGCGCAACGCCGTCGACGCCACCCGTGGGCGCGCCCGGCGCGGCGACGACCCGCCGGCCTGACGGCTGCGCAGACGACGGCAGCCGGCCCGGCGGGTGCCGGACCGGCTGCGTCTTCAGGGTTCGAGCGGGTGGATCAGACCTGCGATCCGGGGCCGGTGCCGGCCTCGGGCTCCGCGACGTCGTACTCCCCGTTGGCCGCGGTGGTGCCGGTGCTGCCGGCGTCCCCGGCGAGGATGCGGTACATCGACCGGCGCGCCTCCTCGAGGACGGCGAGGGCCTCGGTGGCCTGCTCGTCGTCGGCGAGGCGGGCGACCTGCTGCACGGCCGCGGCGAGCGCCATCGAGGCGCCCATCAGCGACTGCACCCGGGCGCGTGGCCCGTGCTCGGCGACCTGCCACGGCTCGCGGAGCTCGTCCGCGTGCTCCTCGACGTGACGCCGGCCCTCGTCGGTCAGCGCGAAGACCTTGCGGCCCTCGCTGTCGCTCGACGTGACCAGCCCCTCGTCCTGGAGCTGCTGCAGCACGGGGTACACCGAGCCGGGGCTCGGCCGCCACAGGCCGCCGCTGCGCTCCGCGAGCTCGGTCATGATCGCGTAGCCGTGCCGGGGCTCCTCGGCGAGCAGGGCGAGGATCGCCGCGCGCACGTTGCCACGCCCGCGTCGTCCGCGCCCGTGCCAGCCGCGGGGGCCCTCCGGCCCGCGACCCGGACCGCCGGGGCCGAAGCCGCCGGGACCGAAGCCACCGGGACCGAAGCCGCCGGGACCGAAGCCGCCGGGACCGAAGCCGCCGGGACCGAAGCCACCGGGACCGAAGCCACCGGGACCGAAGCCACCGGGACCGAAGCCACCGGGACCGGAGCCCCGCCGGCCGCCGGCCGCGGCCCACGGGTCGAAGCCCGGGCCGAAGCCGCCGGGCCCGAAGGCGCGACGACCATGACCATGACCATGGCCGTGCCGGTGACCGCCGCGCGGGCCTCGGGTCTCGAGGTCGACGTCGTTGGGGTCGACGTTCTGATCGGGGACGACCGTCGCTCCGAAGCGCCGTCGTCCCATCCGCTCGTTCATGGGGTTCTTCATCGTGGTCCTCCTCAGGATCGGTCAACGATATATCGCCGAACGCTCGCTCGGCAAGAGTCATTCCCGGCCCCTCGATGCGCACGGAACCGCGACGTCGGCGTGGCCCCGGCGGTGCTCCCCCTCGACTGCGATGCATGCGAGAAGCCGCTGCGAGAGGCCCACGCGTCGGCTTCTCGCGTGCATCACAGCCGGAGGGGAGCAAGGGGCGGGCGGCGAGGCCGGTCGGGGCGACCGCGCCGCTGGGTAGCCTGCGGGGATGCGCGTTCTCGTCGTCGGAGCCGGCGCGTGGGGCCTTCCCGCCGCCGCCGAGCTCGCTCGCCGGGGTCACCGGGTCACGCTGATCGACCGCTACGGGCCCGCGAACCGGCTGTCGTCGTCCACGGGTCCGACCCGGCTCTGGCGGCTCACGCACCCCGACGGCGTCCGGGTGCGGCTGGCCCTGCGCAGCGTCGAGGCGATGCGCCGGCTCGAGCGGCTCACCGGCACGACCGTGCACCTGACACGCGGCCTGCTCTGGCGCGACGACGCCGCAGGGGTCGACGCCGTCGGCGCCGCGCTCGGGGGCGAGGGCGTCCGGCACGAGGTCGTCGCGCCCGGTGACGTCGGGCGTTTCCTCCCCGGCCTCGTGCCCGACGGGCGGCCTGCGGTCCACGTCGAGGAGGCCGGGCCGGTGCTGGCGGAGGTGTCGCTGCGCGCCCAGCTGCGCCTGCTCGCACAGCACGACGGCACGGTCGAGACCGCTCGTGTCGTGCACGTCGAGCGGGGGTCCGGCGCGGGCGGCGTCCGACTGCACCTCGCCGACGGCACCACGCGCGACGGCGACGTCGCCGTGTTGGCGCCCGGTCCCGGCGCAGAGCCGCTGCTGCGCGACCTGGGGGTCGCCCTGCGCCTGCGACCGCGGCTCGAGCAGGTCGTGCACCTGGGCGACACCGGCGACCCGGGCGCGACCGACGGCCACGGCTGCCTGGTCGACCGCCCACGCCTGCTGGACGACGGCAGCGAGACGCCGAACCTCTACGCCATGCCGACGCCGGGGCGCGGCTACAAGATCGGCATCGACGAGCCGATCCGCGACCTCGTCGACGGCGACGACGACCGCACCCCCGACGAGTCGACCACGGCGCGGGTCGTCGAGCGCGTTCGGCACGGGATCACCGGCGTCCGGCCGCAGGCCCTCGACGCGCAGGTGTGCTGCTGGACGGAGTCGCCCGACGGGCGGTTCGTGATCGACAACCTGCCCGGCGGTGTGGTGATCGCCTGCGGCGACTCGGGCGAGGGCTTCAAGTTCAGCGCCCTGATGGGGCTCCTGCTGGCCGACCTCGCCGAGGGGCGCGCACCCGACGCCGAGGTGGCCTCGTTCTCGCTCGCGCGGTTCGCGGGGGCTCAGTCGTCGCCGGCATCGGCGGCGTTCGGCGAGTCGGAGGAATCATCGGCGTCGAGCGCCTCGGGGGCGCCCGCCAGCTCGAGGTAGTGCTCGACCTGGTCGGGCGTCGGGTCGACGGGCAGCGACTCGGCGTACTCCTCGGCCAGGTCGGGGCGGGGCTCGTCGGCGGCGTCCGGGTCCTGGGCCAGGGGTTCCGCGTGCGGGTCGCCCGTGCTGGTGAAGGGGCTGTCGGCCTCGGCGGGGGTGGCGGCCGGTTCGGTCATGCCTCCCGTGGTTCCCCGCGGCGCACGGTGCAAACCGCCGTCCCCGCACGGTCGGCGGAGCGGGTCAGCGCCGGGAGGCCGCCGTGCGCAGCCCGTCGACGAGGGCGTCGGCGTGCGCGTCGAAGCTGAAGTCCATGCGCTGCCGCCACACCTCCTCGCGGACGCCCGCGACCAGGTCGCGGTCGCGCAGCTGCTTGCCGAGGTCGGGGATGTCGGTGAAGAACACGCCCATCCCCCGGTCGCGCGCGAGCGACTGCGTCGCGACGACGTGGCCGGTGTTGTCGCGCTGGATCAGCGGGACGCCCGCGGCGACGAGCGTGGTGAGCCGGGCCGGGTGGTTGAGGTCGTCCCAGTCGGCCCGGCGGAGGTCGCCGCCGTTACGGGACGCGAACGTGTGCAGCCACCCGGCGTCGTACCGCGAGAACTCGCGCACCCAGTCGCCCTGGTCGACCTGCGCGTGCAGGTGCAGGTGACGCGGTGCCAGCGAGCGCGTCCGCTCGATCCAGGCGCGCCACTGGCCGTGCGTGAAGTCGCCGTAGAAGTGCAGGTGGACGCCCTGCTCGGCGAGTTCGGCGACGGTTTAGGGGTGCAGCCCGATCGGCCGGCCCGGCACGACGGTGTGCACCTCGCCGTCGTCGTCCGACAGCAGGGGCGAGCGCTCGTCGGTGAACCAGTCGGCCTTGGGCAGGTCGCCGTCGAGCGCGTGGTGCGGCAGCCGCCCGCTCCCCGGGAAGGCCAGCGAGGTCCAGTCGCGCATCTGCGTGCTCGACGAGATCACGGCGTCGGAGCCGGTGGTCAGCTCGGCGAGCTCGCCCCAGTGGCCCCGCTCCGGCGAGATGAAGGGCCCCTCCTTGTAGTGCCAGACGAACGGGACGTCGCCGCGCCCCCGCAGCACCGACGCCGCGAACGGCACGGCCTGCCAGTTGAGCAACCCGTACATGACATCGATGCCGAGCTCGCGGACGGCGTCCTGCCAGCCCCGGCGCGGCACGTCCGTGACGTGCCCGAACGGCAGCGGCCCGACCGTGTTGTACCAGTACGGGTCGGGCATCCAGAGCCCGTACAGCCGGTGCCCCCGCTCCTCCAGCGCGAGCACCCGGTCGGCGTTGTAGGCGAGCTCCCCCACCAGCAGGATCTTCAGGCCCGAGGCGGACGGCGGCGTGCCGGACCGCTCGCGGTGGCGGCGGTAGTGCTCCACCTCGTCGATCCGGTTGCCGACCGTCGTGTGCATGCGGATCGGCTCGGTCACCTCGAACCGCGACCGGTAGGTGTTCAGTCCGCCGTCCGGCTCGCGCAGCACCTTCGACAGCTGGCCGGGATGGTCGACCCACTCGCACGTCACCTCGCCGGTCTCCACGGTGGGGCCGCGCTGCGCCAGCCGGTTCCAGAGCATCCGGTCGAGGTCGTCGCTCACGAGCTCGGCCCGCTCGACCCAGCGGTCACCCGTGCGGCGGTGCATCACCTGCACGAGCTGCAGCGGCAGGCCCTCGATCCGGCCGGCCGCGTACCGGTTGTAGGAGTACCGGACGCCGGTGACGGTGAGCGCCGCCCCAGGGGCGGCGTCGAGCTCCGCCGCCAGCGTCTCGAGGTGCTCCGGGGTCATCACGTCGTCGTGCGGCAGGTAGGCGACGTAGGCCCCCGAGGTGGCGTCGAGCCCCGTGTTGAGGGCGGCGCCGAGACCCCGGTTGACGTCGTGACGCACCAGCCGGATCCGGGGGTCCGCCGGGAGCAGCGGGGCGACGGGCAGCGGGGACCCGTCGTCCACGACGACCGCCTCCCAGCGGGTGAGCGTCTGGGCGAGCAGCGACTCCAGGGCGGCCGGCAGGAAGGCCGCGGCCGCGGCGTCCGGCAGTCAGGCGGGCACGACGACGCTGACCACCGGGTCGTTCACCACGGGGACGCTCACCTCGGACACGGCACGAAAGGTACCCAGACGGGGCGAGACGGGCATGTCGGCGGGCGGCCGCGGCACGGCGTCGGGAGGATGCGGGCGTGCCCACGACGAACCCCAAGCACCTGGCCCTGCGCGACCGGTGGCTCGAGGACGTGGTCGCCGGCCTGCTCGAGAACGACGCCCGGCTGCGGCCGCTGGCCGGCTCGGTCCGGGTGCGCTTCGACGGCGGGGTCGCGCACGCCGAGGGCCACGTCCCGTCGCCGGGCGACCGCGACGAGCTGCGCGAGGCGGTGTGCTCGTTGCGCGGCGTGTACGCGTTCTGGGACGGCGTCCGGGTCGGGGCCCGGGAGCGGCTGCGTACCCTCGACGTGGGCAGCGGCGGCACCAAGCAGAAGGCGACGTCCGCGGGGGTCGACATGTACCCGGCGGCCGGTGTCGACCTGCTGGCGGACCTGCGGGGCCGGCTGCCGTTCGCCGCCGGCTCGGTCGACCGCGTGTACGCGGTGCACGTGCTCGAGCACGTGATCGACCTCGTGCCGGTGATGAACGAGCTGCACCGGATCCTGGCCGACGACGGTGTACTGCACGTCATGTCGCCCGACTGGCGCTCGATCGGCGCCGTGGCGGACCCGACCCACGTGAAGTACCTCGACGTGCAGACCTTCAAGTGGTTCTGCGGCCGGCACGGCGGCAGCGAGGCGTGGTACCCGCTGCACGCCGGCTACGACGGCGCGAGTGTCTTCGCCGACCTGCGGCCGGTGCGGCGGGGCGAGCCGCTCCCGCCGGTGGAGCGGCTCGCCCGGTACTTCGACTGAACGGTACGTCGATCGAGCGGGCCGGTCAGGGCACGTCGACGAACCTCGAGATCGGCTGCCCGGTCTCGACCAGGTAGGTGGACAGCATGCGGCCCGTGCCGGGGCCGAGGTCGGTGGCGTTGTGCGGGGTCCGCGGCGGTATGAGGAAGCCGTCGCCCGCGTTCAGCGTCAACGTCGGGCGCCCCTGGATCTCCATCCGGACGGTGCCCGCGACGATGTAGCCGACCTCCTCGCCGGGGTGCACGTGCCAGCCCGACGAGACGCCGACGGGGATCTCGGTGAGCACCTGCACGATGTCGCGCCCCGGGATGGAGGAGCCCTCGTGCTGCACCTCGGTGCGGCGCAGCGCGCCGGCGAGCTCGTCGCCCGTGGTGGTCACGACGACGCCCCGGCCCTCGGCGCCGCGACCGCCGCGGCCGGGTCCGCGAGGAAGGCCAGCAGCTCGCGGTTGACCTCCTCGGCGTGCGTGACGCACATGACGTGCGGCCCGCCCTCGATCTCGACGTACCGGGCCTGCGGCAGCGCCGCGTGCAGCCGGCGGCCCTGCCCGTCGATCGGGAGGATGCGGTCGGCCGTGCCGTGCAGGATCAGGGTGGGGACGTCGAGGCGGGTGATGTCCTGGCCGAAGTCCTCCAGCCAGCCCTGCGGGCACGCCCAGGTCGCCTCCGGCGAGGCCTCGGCGCCCGCGTTCCACAGCGCCCGGACGGTGTCCTCGCTGACCCGCTTGCCCTGGTACTCGTCGAGGTTGAGGAAGTCGCCGACGAGGCCGGTGAGCCAGGCGAACCGGTCGTGCAGGATCGCCTGCTGGACGCCGGCGACACCGGCCGCGTCGACGCCCCAGGGGTTGTCGGCCGACTTGAGGAACGAGGGCGCCAGCGACTCGATGACGACGCACGCCGCCAGCCGGTCGGTGCCGTGCTTGCCGATGTACCGGATCTGCTCGCCGGTGCCCAGGGAGAACCCCACGAGGGTCGCGTCCCGGACGTCCAGCTGGGTCAGGACGGCGTCGAGGTCGGCCGCGAGCGTGTCGAAGTCGTAGCCGAAGGTGGGCCGGCTCGAGCGGCCGAACCCGCGGCGGTCGTAGGTGATGACGCGGTAGCCCGCGGCGAGCAGGGGGTGCAGCTGCGGCTCCCACGACCGGCTGTCGACGGGCCAACCGTGCAGCAGCACGACGGTCGGGCCGCTGCCGTGGTCCTCGTAGGAGAGGTCGATGGGCGTCGAGTTCTCCTGTCCGACGGTGATCGTGGCCACGGGGTCTCCTCGGGTGACGGTCGGGTGGGTGATCGGGGAACGTTTCCGAGGCTTCCCTCCCGGCGGGTGCGCCCGACAGGCCCACTGGCCCGATAACGAGGTCGGGCTGGCCCTACCCTCCGCACGGGTGCGACGCTGGAACCATGAGCGGATGCGGAGCTCCGTGCTCGTCGTCGACGACGATCGGGCTTTCCGCGGCCTCGCCACCCTCGTCCTGACGGGCTGGGGCCACACGGTGATCGGCGAGGCCGGAACGGTCACGGACGCGGTGCGGCGCGCCGTCGAGCTGGAGCCCGACGTCGCGCTGGTCGACGTCGGCCTGCCCGACGGTGACGGGTTCGCCCTCGCCCGGCGGCTGGTCGCGCTGCCGCACCCCGTGCGCGTCGTCCTCGTCTCCGCCTTCGCCGACGCCGGTCAGGAGCCGGCCGCCCGGCGAGCCGGGGCCGTCGCGCTCCTGCCCAAGGAGCAGCTGGCCGACGGCTTCCTGCGCACCCTTCTCGACGGCGGGTGAAGGCGTGCCGGCGGCGGTGGTGACCCCCCTGCGGGTGGCGGTGGGCGAGGACGACGTGCTGCTGCGCGAGGGGATCGCGCGCATCCTCGCGGAGGCCGGGCTCGACGTCGTCGCCCAGAGCGGGGACGCCGACGACCTGCTGCGCCGCTCGCTCGCCTACCGGCCCGACGTCGCCGTCGTCGACGTCCGGATGCCCCCGCGCCACGAGGCCGACGGGCTGCTCGCCGCGCTCGAGCTGCGCCGCAGGCTGCCAAGCACCGGCGTGCTCATCCTCTCCCAGTTCTGCGAACCCGCGATCGCCCTCGAGCTCATCGGCGACCGGCCCGAGGGAGTGGGCTACCTGCTCAAGGAACGGGTCGGTGACGTGGCGAGCTTCACCGGGGCCGTCGCCCAGGTGGCCGCAGGCGGCACGGTCCTCGACCCCGAGGTCGTGGGCCGCATGCTGGGCCGGCGCGCCCCGAAGGGACGGCTGCTCCCGTTGACGGCCCGCGAGCAGGACGTGCTCGCCGCGATGGCCGAGGGCAAGTCCAACGCGGGGATCGCCGGCGCGCTGTTCGTGAGCCAGGCCGCCGTCGAGAAGCACGTCACCTCGATCTTCCGCAAGCTGGGCATCCCGGTGGCGGGCAGCGAGCACCGCCGGGTGCACGCGGTGCTGATGTTCCTGTCCCAGCAGCAGCGCCGCGGCTGATGCCTCCGTCCCGCCGGGGTGGCGCCGGCGACGGCGACGCCGGGCCCGAAGCCGTCTTCGCGGCGGTCGTGGCGGCGGCGTCGGCGCTGCTCGACGGCCGCCCCACGAGCCTGGCGCGCTTCGAGGACGACGGCAGCTCGGTCGTGGTCGCCGCCGTCGACGGGCCGGCGCCGCTGGGAGCCCGCATCCCGCCGGAGGGGGACGGCCTCGCGACCCGGGTGCGGCGGACGGGTCGGGCCGCCCGCGTCGACGACTACGACCTGGTCGAGGCGCCGGGCCCGCGACGGGAGTGGGGACTGCGGGCGGCCGTGGCGGCGCCCGTGCGCGTCGACGGCCGGCTCTGGGGGTTCCTGGCGGCGACCTCGCGGGACCTCCCTCTGCCCGCGGGCACCGAGCAGCGGCTGGACCGGTTCACCGACATCGTCGCCGCCTCGATCGGCGGGGCGCAGGCGCGGCGTCGGCTGCGCGACCTGGCCGCCGAGCAGTCGGCGCTGCGGCGCGTCGCAGAGCTCGTGGCTCGCGGCGCGAACCCCGACGAGCTCTTCGCCGCCGTGGCCGCCGAGGCCGCCGCCCTCGTCGACGAGGCCACGACGCTGGTGCGGCTCGACGGCGACAGGGCGTACACGATCGTGGCGGCGCACGGCGGCCCGGCGCCGGTCGGCACCAGGATCGACGTGCCGCCGGACGACGAGGGCGTCGTCCGCGAGATCCTGCGCACCCGCCGGCCCGCCCGCCTCGACGACTACGGGAGCCGGCGGGGCCCCTCGTACGCTCGCGACGACTACGGCGTCGGATCCAGCGTGGGTGTCCCGATCATCGTGGACGACCGGGTGTGGGGCGTGCTCGGCGCCACCTCCGAGGGCCACCGGCTGCCGGACGACGCCGAGCCCCGGCTCGCCCAGTTCGCCGAGCTCGTCGGCGCCGCCGTGTCGAACGCCCAGGCGCGGGCCGAGCTGCTCGCGCTCGCCGACGAGCAGGCGGCGCTGCGCAGGCTCGCCGAGCTCGCGGCGCGGGAGGCATCGGTGCCCGAGGTGCTCGACGCCGTCGCGCGCGAGGCGTCGTGGCTGGCCGGCGTCAGCTTCGGCATGGTCCTGCGGTTCGAGCCCGACGGCGCGTCGCGGATCGAGGCGCTGTCGGGGGCGCCGGAGAGCTTCCGGCTGGGCATGCGCTCGCCCGCGGAGGGGGACGGATCGGCGTACCGGGTGTGGCGGACGGGCCGTGCGGCGCGCGCCGACGACCTGAAGGACATGTCCGGGACCTGGCCGCGGATGGCCCACCGGGACGGGTACTCGAGCAGTGCCGCCGCGCCGATGAGGATCGGCGAGTCGCTGTGGGGCGCCCTGGTCGTCGTCGCCCGCGACGGACCGCTGGCGGCCGGGCTCGAGGACCACCTGTCCGACTTCTGCGAGCTCGCGGGGACGGTGATCGCCGCCGCCGAGAGCAAGGCCAAGCTCACGGCGTCACGGGCACGCGTCGTCGCCGGTGCCGACGAGGCCCGCCGCCGCGTGCAGCGCGACGTCCACGACACCGCCCAGCAACGGCTCGTGCACACCGTGATCACTCTGAAGCTCGCCCGGGCCGCGCTCGCCGCCGGCCGCCCCGCGGAGGACCTCGTCGAGGAGTCGATCCGGCATGCGGAGCAGGCCGGGCGCGACCTGCGCGACGCGGTCCGCGGCATCTTCCCCGCCGCCCTCACCCGCGGAGGCCTGCGGATCGGGATCGAGGCGCTCGTCGACGACCTGCCGCTGCCCGTCGACGTGCGCGTCGACGTGCCCCGCCTGCCGCCCACGGTCGAGACCACGGTCTACGTCGTGGTGGCCGAGGCGCTGGCCAACGTCGTCAAGCACGCCGGCGCCCGACGGGCGGCGGTCGACGTGCGGCTCGAGCCCGGGCTCGTCGTGGTCGACGTCCGGGACGACGGCAGTGGCGGCGCCGACCTCGCCGGCGGCAGCGGGCTCACCGGTCTGCTCGACCGGGTCGAGGCCGGCGCCGGCCGGTTGACGGTCACGAGCCCACCGGGCGGCGGCACCCTCGTGCACGCGGTGCTGCCACTGCCGCGGGTGACCGGCCCACGGTCGGGTTCTCCGGAGGGGCCCGGGGGGCGGACCGGGTGGCCGGGGACCGGGCCGGCTCGGCAGCGTGGCGTCCACACACCGATCGCCGAGGAGCCGCCGTGAAGCCCACCGTCGTCCTGGTCCACGGCGCGTACGCCGACTCCTCCAGCTGGGACGGCGTCGCGCGCCCGCTGCTCGCCCAGGGGTACCGCGTGATCGCCTTCGCGAACCCCCTGCGCTCGGTCGCCGGCGACGCGGCCCTGCTCACCGACCTGCTCCGGACGATCGAGGGGCCGGTCGTGCTGGCGGGGCACTCGTACGGCGGAGCCGTCCTGACGAACGCCGGACCCGGCGCGGGCGACGTCCGGGCCCTGGTCTTCGTGGCGGGCTTCGCGCTGGAACCCGGCGAGAGTGCCGGCCAGGCCTCGGCGCTGGCCCCCGGGTCGACGCTCGCCGACACGCTGACCCGGGTGCCGCTGGCGGCCGGCGGGACCGACACGTACATCGCGCAGGAGAAGTACCACGCCCAGTTCGCGGCCGACCTGCCGCTGGAGCGTGCGGCACTGATGGCGGTGGCGCAGCGGCCGGTGACCGAGGAGGCGCTGTTCGAGCCCTCCGGGGCGACCTCGCTGTGGCAGTCGGTGCCGAGCTGGTTCGTCTTCGGCGAGCTCGATCGCAACATCCCCGCGGCCGCCCACCACGTCATGGCCGACCGCGCCGGGGCCCGGCGGACCGTCGAGATCCCGGGGGCCTCGCACGTCGTCGGCATCTCCAACCCGGCCGAGACCCTGCAGGTCGTCCTCGAGGCGGCCGGCGCGCAGGCGCCGACCGGCGCGTGACCGTCGTGACGTCCCTGCCGCGGCTCGGGCCGGTCGAGGTCGTGCGGACGGACCTGCTCGAGGTCGGGTACGTCGAGGCGGGCCCGCGCGACGGCGACCCCGTCGTGCTGCTGCACGGCTTCCCGTACGACGTGCACAGCTACGTCGACGTCGTGCCGCGGCTGGTGGCCGCGGGCCGGCGCGTGCTCGTGCCGTACCTGCGGGGCCACGGGCCGACGCGTTTCCTCGAGGCCTCGACGCCGCGGTCGGGGCAGCAGGGGGCCCTGGGGGCCGACGTCGTGGGCTTCCTCGACGCCCTCGGCATCGAGCGGGCCGTGCTCGCCGGGTACGACTGGGGCGGGCGGGCGGCCTGCGTCGTGGCCGCGCTCCGGCCGGAGCGCTGCGCCGGCCTGGTGAGCGTGAACGGCTACCTGGTGCAGGACATCTCGGCGGCCGCCCGGCCCCTGCGCCCCGACCTCGAGGCCGGCTTCTGGTACTTCTTCTACTTCCTCACCGAGCGCGGGCGGGCCGGGCTCACCGCCAACCGGCGCGAGATCGCCCGCGTGATCTGGACGCGTAACTCCCCCGACTGGGCGTTCGACGAGGCGCAGCTCGACCGCGCGGCCGAGGCGTTCGCCAACCCCGACTACGTGGACGTCGTCCTGCACTCCTACCGGCACCGCCTGGGCCTCGCGGACGGCGACCCGCGCTACGACGACGTCGAGAAGCGGCTGGCCGGGCTGCCCCCCGTGGCGGTCCCCGCGGTGACCCTCGACGGGCAGGCCGACGGGAACTTCCCGGCCACGGACGGCTCGGCGGCCGCGGCGCACTTCGCGGCGCCGCGGGTGCACCACCAGGTGCCGCACGCCGGGCACAACCTGCCGCAGGAGGCGCCGGACGCCTTCGCGGACGCCGTCCTCGAGGTGACCCGCCTGGATAGCGCCCCGTGAGGCATGGCCGCGCGGGGGAGGGGTAGCACTGCGGCATGCCCGACACCGCGGTCTTCGACGTCGACGGGACCCTCGTCGACACGAACTACCAGCACGCGCTCGCCTGGTTCCGCGCGTTCCGCCGCTTCGACATCACGCTCCCGCTGTGGCAGCTGCACCGCGGCATCGGCATGGGCGGCGACAACTTCGTGGCCCACGTCGCCGGTGACGCGGTCGAGCAGCGCTACGGCTCGCAGCTGCGCGACGCGTGGGGCGAGGAGTTCGACCTCATGATCGGCGAGGTGCGGCCGTTCGCCGCGGCCCGCCCGCTGCTGGAGGAGATCAAGGGGCGCGGGTTCAAGCTCGTGCTCGCGAGCTCGGGCAAGGCGAAGCACGTCGAGGCCTTCCTCGACCTGATCGGCGGCAAGGACCTGGCCGACGGGTGGACGACGTCCGACGACGTGCAGTCGAGCAAGCCTGCCCCCGACCTCGTCTCCGCCGCGCTCGCGAAGGTCGGGGGAGGCTCCGGCTGCATGGTCGGCGACTCGACGTGGGACTGCGTCGCCGCGGGGAAGCTCCAGGTGCCGACCGTGGCGGTGCTCACCGGCGGCTTCTCCCACGAGGAGCTGACCGACGCGGGCGCGATCCGGGTGTTCGACTCGCTCGGCGCGATGCTCGACGAGATCGACACCACGCCGTTCCGCCGTCCGGAGGCCTGAACTCCCCACTCGGTGCTCGCCGAGTGCGGAGATGCTCACCGAACGCGGAATCTCGCGCCCCGAAATGCCGCATCCGGCGAGCAACGCCGCATCCGGCGCGCACCGGTCGAGTCCCCGGCGGGACGGCGGATCATGCGGATCACATGGGCATGCGTGTGCCGGAGGGCGCCGATATCGTCCGATTCGTCCGTTGCACATGACCGGACCAGAAGAGGATCGGTCCCCAGGAGGCCCTCGTGACGAGCCCCACCGTCGTCGGCATCAACCGCACGCAGGACGGGTCGATCGCCGTGACCCGCGGCGGCGCGACGATGTACAGCCTGCAGAAGGAGCGCATCAGCCGGCGCAAGCACCACTGGGGGCGCCTCGGCGACCTGCCGAAGCTGTACAAGGACCGGATGCCCTTCCTGGACGGCCCGGTCGACCTGGTCGTCGAGGGCTGGTCGTCCGACGCCGAGTTCGACCGCCTCGAGGAGTACCACGCCGAGCTCCGCGAGACCCTCGACCTGTCTCCGGACGCCCGCGTCGTCCAGGTGTCTCACCACGTCACGCACCTGTACAGCGCCTTCCACCCCTCGCCGTTCGACGTGGCGGCCGGTCTCGTCGTCGACAACCAGGGCAGCGCCGTCCGGCACCTCACCGACGCCCCGCCGCTGCCTCAGGCCACCGACCCCGACCTCCTCGAGGTCAGCTCCTTCTACCGCTGCGAGCGCGGCGGCCGGATCGAGTGCTTCGCCAAGCAACTCTGGGACGGCGACTGGGACCGCCCCGCCGGCCTCGGCTGCTTCTACGCGCTGCTGACGAAGATGCTCTGGCCGGAGGGCGAGGGCAACGAGGGCAAGGTCATGGGCCTCGCACCGTTCGGCGACCCGACGGCCATGGGGCTCCCGGCGCTCGACGTCCGCGGTCACGAGGTCTTCATCCCCGAGGAGTGGCTCAAGGTCTTCGCCGACCGGGAGACCTTCCGGTGGACCGGTGACCCCGCGGGCTTCCAGGCGTGCGCCGACCTGGCCGCCGCCGGCCAGCAGGTCTGGGAGGACGCGCTGATGCAGCTCGTCGGCTGGCTGCACGAGCAGACCGGCCTCGAGAACCTCGTCTTCGCCGGTGGCTGCGGCCTCAACTGCACCGCGAACGGCACGATCCTGCGGGAGGCGCCGTTCCGCGGCGTCTTCATCCCGCCGAGCCCGCACGACGGCGGCACGGCCGTCGGCTGCGCGATCTACGGTCTGGTCGAGTGCCTCGGGCTGCCGAGCGACTTCCGCTGGACCAACGACTACCTCGGCCCCGAGCTCGACCCCGCCGACGTCGAGGCGATCGTGGCGAGCCTGCCCGACGGTCTCGCCGTCGAGAAGCCGGCCGATCTCGCAGCGTCGATGGTCGACCTGCTCCAGCGCGGCCGCGTCGTCGCGCTGCACCAGGGGCGCAGCGAGTCGGGGCCCCGCGCGCTGGGCAACCGCAGCATCATCGGCGACCCGCGCCGCCCCGCCATGCAGGACTACATCAACGACGAGGTGAAGGGCCGCGAGTGGTTCCGGCCGCTCGCCCCGCTCGTGCTGGCCGACCACGCCGAGCGCATCTTCGACGTCGACCGCCCGGCGCCGTTCATGCAGTACGCAGCCGACGTCCGGCCCGAGTACCGCGAGGAGTACCCGGGCATCACGCACGTCGACGGCACGGCCAGGCTGCAGACGGTCGAACCCGTGAACTCGCCGTTCCTGCACGAGCTCATGACCGCCTGGTACGAGCGGACGGGCTCGCCGGTGCTCCTCAACACCTCGCTCAACGGCCCCGGCGACCCGCTGACCGAGACCCCGCAGCAGTCGGTCGACACGCTGCTGAGCACCGGCATGCACGCGCTCGCGATTCCGCCCTATCTGATCACCAAGGCGGGCCGAGCCTCCCGTGCCCGACGAGGACTGGGAGCGCCCGGCCCGCCCGATGTGACCCCGGCCGCGGGCTCGGCCGAGGTCAGATGAGCAGGTCGCCCAGCAGCACCAGCACGCCCCCGAGGAACGCACCCGCCAGCGACGAGGCGAGCGCCAGGACGAACGCCGGCGGCCGCCAGCCGAGGCCCGGCAGGGCGCGCACGAGCACGAGCGCGACCAGGCCGACGGGGATGAGCAGGACGGCGCTCAGAACGCCGAGCAGCACGACCTCGCCCTCCGGGTCGCCGAGGGCGGCCGTGGTGAAGCCGGCCAGCGGGAGCGCCCAGACGAGGGCGGCGACCCAGAGGCTGGCGCGCGAGGTCAGCGTGCTGTGCGCGGCCTGGGAGACGCGGGTGAGGGCCTGGGGCCGCGGGGGCTCGGTGTCGAGGGTCGTGCTCATGGCTCCACCTTCCTGGCGGGGACCGTCGACGATGCAGAGCACGGCTACTCATCGCTGGATACGTACTCGTGCACCCCGGTCGTCGCCGGAGGTGCGCCGGAACGGGCACGGGGATGGTCTCGGGGTGACGGGCTCAGCCTGCGGACGCGGCCGACAGCCGGTCGAGCACGGTGCGCGTGACCTGCTCGACGACGGCGTCCCGGCCGCTCGCCAGCACCCGGGCCCAGTCGGTGGTCGAGGCGGTGAACACGGTGCCGCCGCGGCTGAGCACGCCCATCGTGGCCGCGCCGTTGCCGAACCCCCAGCCGCTCGGCCGGCAGTCGCCGACCGCGAGGATGGTGAAGTCCTTCGGGGTGCCGTCGGCGGCGGACGGCGTCACCGCGCGCCCGGCCTCGAGGTCCGCCCGGTCGAAGTCGGCGCCGTCGCACTCGTAGCCGATCAGGTACTCGGACTCGCCGAACACGTCGCCGTCACGCACGCCGGTGCCGGTGTAGACCCAGTGGCCGGCGTGCTGCACCCGGTAGCCCACCGGCACGGGATGGTCGTCGCGGTCGCGCTCCCCGCCGTTGCGGAAGCTGACGCCCACGAGCGCGTTCTCCGGCTCGCCCGGCCGGTCGGGCTCGTGCCAGAAGTGCAGGCGCTGGAACGTCACGTCGTCGTCGAAGACCACCCGCCACCAGCACGTGTTGCCGCTGAAGAAGGCCACGTTCCCGCCGCGCTCGACGTAATCGTCGACGGCGCCGCGCATCGCGTCGCTCCAGTACTCGTCGTGGCCGACGCTCACGAGGAGCCGGTAGGGCGCGAGCATGTCCCGGCCGCCGCGGTGCAGGTCGACGTCCGTGCAGTAGTCGGCCGCGTAGCCGTTGCGCTCCATCCACGCGACGAACTTGGCGTCCCAGTGCGCGTAGGTCTGGCGGGGCGTGGCATCGAACGGGTCGGTGTTGAAGACGTCGTAGGTGGTTCCGCCGGTGCCGCCGCCCGGGCGGTGCAGCCCCAGCCCGGGCGGGAACGGGATCGGGACCTCCGCGGCCCGCGGCGCGTTGTAGAAGCACCACTGCCCGGCCTGCCGCTCGGCGTCGTACGGCTCGCCGCCGGCCAGGTCGTACGCGTGGTAGGTGAGGACCGGCAGCTTGTAGAGGATCGGCGCCGTGGGCGCCTGCGGCCGGACGACGAACAGCGCGCGCCCGTCCCTCCCGTCGGGCGTGGACCGGTCGGGGTCCGTCAGGTCATGCCCGTCGGTGTCGCCCTCGACGAACACCGCGACGTAGACGCCCGGGCGCCACCCGGGGTCGACGTCCAGGGGGTAGGCGGGCCAGGGGGCCAGCGGCTCGCCGTGCAGGCCGGTGTTCGGGCGGCCCCAGTCGTGCCAGGGCAGGTGCGCCGGCGCGTCCCGCCCGGGAAGCCAGCCGGTGGCGTGCACGAGCTCCATCGCGGCGCCGCAGCGGTGGAGCTCGACCCGGAACCGGGGCGCACCCGTGGAGACGCGCAGGGTCATCCGGCCGCCCGCGACCGGGCTGGGCTGCTCGACGTACCCGCGGATCATCGCTCCACTGTGCCGCGGACGATCTTGCCCGTCCCGTCGATCACGCCGCCGGGTAGCGCTCGCCGCCGGCCACCGGTACCGACAGGCGGTTGCCGGCGGGGGCGAGTGGGCAGGTCCACTCGGGGGAGTAGGCGCACGACGGGTTGTAGGCGAAGTTGAGGTCGACGACGAGCTCCCCGTGCGCGGCGTCGCCGCCCAGGTCGGCGCCCTTGACCGTGTCGAGCACGTAGCGCCCGCCGCCGTAGGTGTCGTCGGCCGTGTCCCGCACCGGCACGAAGACCCCGCCGCCGTACGACTCCAGCCACCACACGTCGAGGTCGCCGAGGCCCGGCAGGTGGGCCACCCCCGCCCGCGAGAACGGGACGACGCCGTCGCCGTCGGTCGCGAACTCCCACTGCAGGGGCGGGACGTCGGTGTCGACGGCGACCTCGAAGCGCAGGGCCGGGTCGTAGGGGGCCACGGGGAGCCCGGTGAAGGCGGCGCGGGCATCGGCGGTCAAGGGGCTGTCGGGGTGCTCGGCGAGGAGCCGGTCACGGCCCGCGCGCCAGAGGTCGTGCCCGTCACGGGGGTCGGGGGCGGCGCGCACGTCGGCGTAGAGCCGGGCCACCTGCCGCCGCCAGTCGAGCAGGGTCAACCGCATCGCCCAACCCTAGGGTCCGCCCGGCCGGCCGGCCTCCCCCCAGCGTTGATCATGCAATCCGCGGCGATCATGCGGTCCGCGGACTCGGCGTCGGCCATCACGCCACCCATACCTGAAGGACACGCCGATCCGGCCCGCGTGTCGCCGGGTATGCATGGCGTGGCGGCTGTCTGCTCCAGCCAGCTCGCGAGGATTGCATGATCAACGCGGATCGCATGATCGACGGGAGGTCGACGGGCGACCGTGGACACAAGACTGTTGAAGCGTCAAGTCCATGGGAGTATCGTTCCGGTATGAACGACACCCGAGCTGGCGAGCCGCTCTGGCTCGACGACGAGGAGATGGACGCCTGGCTCGCCTTCAACGGCGTCATGCTGCTGCTGCCCGCCGCCCTCGACTCGCAGATGCAGCGCGACAACGGCATCACCATGTTCGAGTACCTCGTGATGGCCATGCTCTCCGAGGCGCCGGGTCGCACCCTGCAGCTCAAGCGGCTGGCGACGGTGGTCAACGGCTCGCTGTCGAGGCTCTCCCACGTCGTCACCCGCCTCGAGAAGCGCGACTGGGTGCGCCGCGAGCCGTTGCCCGCGAACGGCCGGATCACGATGGCCACGCTGACGGACGCCGGCTTCGCCAAGGTCGTCGCTTCGGCGCCCAGTCACGTGCGGACCGTGCGTGAACTCGTCTTCGCCCAACTCGACCGCGACCAGGTGAGCGGCCTCGCCGAGATCTCCGACCGGCTGCTGCGGCCGCTCGCCACCGACTGCCTGCCGGAGCGGCCCGGCCGCAGCAGCGTCGTCAGGCGGGGTTGAGGGGTTCGCCGGGGTCGGCCGGGGGGTCCTCGGGGTCGGACGGTGCCGGCGGAACGCCGTCCGGTTCGCCGGCCGCAGGCACGGGAGCGCCGCCCCCGCGATGGCCGGTCTCGTCCGCCGTGCCGCCTGTCGTCTCGCTCATGGTCCGCATGCTGCCCCCCGCGGGGGGAACCCGACATCCGACTCGGCCCGCATCCGGCGACGCTCCAGGAAACAGGCCCTGACGCGCAGGTGAACAGGCGTGGCACGATCAGGGCCAGAGCGGACGGTCGCCGCCGCCCGCAATCGAGACACAAGGAGCCGGAGCCATGACGTCGACCACCCAGTCCGGGGCGAGCGCGCTCGAGCGGTCACGCAGCAAGTCGGGGGAGACGCGCGAGGCGCTGACGAAGGCGCTGGCCCGCGTCGACGAGCTCGACGTGAACATCGGTCGCAACGCGGCGCGCAGCAGCCAGGACGAGTCGGCGCTGCAGGCCGCGCTCGCCGAGGTCAAGCGTCTCAAGAAGGCGATCAAGGACGCGGCCAAGGAGCGTCAGAAGCTGCTCACGGCTCGCAAGCGCGCCGCGGCGTCCGTCGCGAAGGCGGAGGAGAAGGCGCACAAGGCCGAGGCGAAGTACGACCGGGCCGTCCTCGCCGACCTGATCCAGCGCGAGAAGGAGCAGGACCGGGGGTCGGCCGACCAAGGTGGCCAGACGGGCGCCCAGAACGGCGCTCCCGTCGCGCTGCCCAGCGGGCCCACCGTGGCCCTGCCGTCGGCGGCGGGGTCGGGCACGACGTCGAGCGCTCCCGACAGCCAGCCCGAGGACCTCGGGACGGCGACGGCCCGCAGGACGGCCGCGCGCACGACGGCCGCCAAGGCCGCCGCGAAGACCGCCGCGAAGGCCGCCGCCCCGGCGAAGCGCGCGGCCGCGGGCACGCGAGCCACGACCACGCGCCGGGCCACCAGCGGGACGACCCGCCCGCGGACCACCCGGTCCTCGGGCACCGCGACGTCGCAGAGCCCGGGCGCCGCCGGCGGCACCGCGGAGAGCACGGCCGCCGCCGGCAGCACCGCGGAGAGCACGACCAGCGGGAACGCGACCCCGCAGAGCCCGGCGTCCGGCGGCTCGGACCAGGGCTGAGCGCCCGCCGGTACCCGTCAGGAGCCGGCCGTCCCGGCTCCTGACGGGCCGCCGCCCGGGGTGACCTTTCCTCCCTCGGCGCGGGCGGCGGCGTCGGCGCGCCCCAGCGACGCGAGGTAGGCGTTGTAGGCGGCGTACTCGTCGAACCCCTCACCGGTCGCCTCCGCCCGGTCCGCCGCTCGGTCGCTCCGGCGCGCCTCGCGGTCGTCGGCGCGCACCCAGCGCACCAGCACCACCGCGAGCGCCAGCACCACGGGTGCCTCGCCGAAGCCCCACGACAGGCCGCCCCCGAGGTGCTGGTCGGCGAGCAGGTCGGTCAGGTAGGGGCGCTGCAGGGCGCCGAAGTAGTCGGCCGCCAGCGGTGTCGAGGTGGTCATCAGCGCGAGCGAGAAGAAGGCGTGCAGCGCCGTCGTCAGCAGCAGGATCACCACCGCCGCCAGCGGGTGCAGGGGCCGGGGGGAGGGATCGACGCCGAGCACCACGTAGAAGAAGAGGAAGCCCACCAGCAGGAAGTGCAGCTGCATGAGCGTGTGCCCGAGGTGCCCGCGCATCAGCGCCGGGTACAGCGGTGAGAAGTACAGCGCGTACAGGCTGCCGACGAAGAGGACGAAGGCGACGACCGGGTGCGTCAGCACGCGGGCGACGCGGCTGTGCAGCACGGCCAGCAGGAGCTGGCGGGGGCCCAGCTCGCCCTTCACACGGGGGCCTGGCAGCGTGCGCAGCGCCAGCGTGAAGGGCGCGCCGAGCACGAGCAGCAGCGGCGCGAGCATCCCGACCAGCATGTGTGCACCCATGTGGGCGCTGAACAGCACGTGGGAGTACAGGCCCAGGCCGCCGGCGGTCGCCCAGGTGAACACCAGCAGGCCGGCCGCCCAGGCCAGGGTCCGCCCGACCGGCCAGCGGTCACCGCGGCGCCGCAGCGCGAGCAGCCCGGCGACGTAGACGGCGGCGAGCAGCACGACGACGGCCAGCGCGAAGCCGTCCGCCGTCCAGCTCGTCAGCAGCCGGACGGCGGTCGGCGCCGGCGGCAGCGCGAAGCCGAGCAGGGCCGAGCCGGGGTCGCCCGGCAGCGCCGGCTGCGGGGGTGTGGGCGTCCGGCCGAGAGCGACGGCGACCCCGAACGTCCCGGCCATGACCGCGAGCTCGGCGACCGCCAGCGAGGCGAACGCGCGGACGCCGGCGGGCGCGTCGGGCCCCTCGGCGCGCTCGCGCTGCGCCAGGCCCGGCACGGACCGGGAGCGGTGCCGCTGCCCGAACGCCGCGAGGACGAGCAGCGCGCCCGCCTTCATGAGCACGAGGCCGCCGTAGGCGGTGCCCAGCAGCGCCTCGACGGATCCCAGCCGGACGCCTGCGTTGACGATCCCCGACACCGCCACGGCGACGAAGCACCACAGGGCGAGGGTCGAGAACCTCGGGACGGCGTACCGCAGGCCGGCGACGCCCCGGCGCGCGGCGACCGCCAGCGCGAGCAGGCCGCCCGTCCACAGCGCCGCGGCGAGCACGTGCACGAGCAGGCTCGCGACGGCCAGCGTGTGACTCGTCGCGGTCGCCGCGTGCCCGGCCAGCGCCTGCGGCACGAGCATGCCGAGCGTGAGCACGAGCAGCCAGCACGCGCCCGCCACGGTGCCGACCACGGCGGCGGTCACGGCGGCCACCGCGGCGATCACGACCTGCACCGCGAGCGCCCGGCCCACGTCGGTCTCGGTGACGAACTGCGAGACCAGGGTGGGCGACAGCGCCTGCGTGGGCGGGACCGCCAGGACGTTCGACAGCGTCAGCGGGATCTGCACGAGGGCGCCCAGCGCGACGACCAGTCCGGCGACGGCCACCGACGCGGCGTCGCGGGCGCGCTCCCCGCGCAGCTGCGGGCTCGGCGCGGGCAGCAGGAGGGCGGCGGCGAGGGCGAGCCCGACAGCGGCGACGGCGGCGAGATCGGTGACCAGGCGCAGCAGCGGCAGCCCCCAGCCGGTGACCGGCCCGGGGTCGGGGATGCCGGCCGGGGCCGCCTGTGGCGCACCCCCGCCGATGACCAGGGCCACCACGAGGACGCCGCCCGCGACGGCCGGCAGCCAGAGCGGCACCCGGCGGCGGGTGGCCGGCCCGGCCACCTCTGCCGTCGTGGGCCCGCCGCTCACGAGCGGATGCCCGCCCTGCCGCGCTGGCGTCGCTCCCAGATCAGCGCGCCGGCGCCCGCGACGACCATGGCGCCGCCGGCGATCCCCGCGAGCCAGTGTCCGCCGTGCCCGTCGTCCGTCGGCGGGCCGCCCTGCGCGGGCGCCGCCGCGGCATCCGCCCGGACCGACGGGACGGCGGACGACGGCGCCGCCGATCCCGCCGCGCCCGTCAGCGTGAATGCGAACGTCCCCTCGACAGGATGCCCGTCGTCGGAGACGACCCGGTAGGCGACGGTGTACGCACCGGGGCTCCCGCCCGGCCGCAGCGCGGTCGACACGGCGTCGCCCTGGACCTGCGCGTCGCCGGTGTCGGCGCGGCCCCCGGGGCCCGTCACCGTCACGTACGCAGGGGTGCCGATCGTGTCGTCGAAGGTCACCACGACCCGCGCCGGCAGCCGCGCGACGGTGGCGCCGGCCCGCGGATTCGTGGAGCGCAGAACGGCATGCGCCGAGGCGGCGGGTGCGACGGCCAGCAGGGCCGCGGCGGCCACCCCGAGGGCGGCGAGCGCGCGCTGGAGCGGGGAGAGCACGCTTCATCATGCACCGCACTCCGGCGCGGGGCCGGGCGTGGGGTCCCCCGGGGGCGGCCCCGTCTCGGGGCGCGTCCGGCGGTCGCGGGGTAGCGTCTCCCGACGGAGGGTCACGAGGAGTGAGGGGCGATCATGAGGGGCCGGTGGCGGTGACCGACCCGCAGGACCTGTTCGCCTCGGGCGGCGGGGTCGGCCGCGACCTCGCCCGCGTGGATTGGGCCGCCACGCCGCTGGGGCCGCCGGAGTCGTGGTCGCAGAGCCTCGTCAGCGTCGTGCGGGTGCTCCTCACCTCGCGATTCTCGATGTGGATGGGCTGGGGGCCCGACCTCACGTTCTTCTGCAACGAGGCGTACCGGCGCGACACCCTCGGCCGCAAGTACCCGTGGGCCCTCGGCCGGCCGGCACGTGAGGTCTGGGCCGAGATCTGGCCCGAGATCGGGCCGCGGATCCAGCGCGTCATCACCACGGGCGAGGCCACCTGGGACGAGGCGCTCATGCTCTTCCTCGAGCGCAGCGGCTACCGCGAGGAGACGTACCACACCTTCTCGTACAGCCCACTGACCGACGACGACGGCGGGGTCGTCGGCATGCTCTGCGTCGTCAGCGAGGACACCGAGCGGGTCGTCAGCGCCCGGCACCTCGCCACCGTGCGCGACGTCAGCGCGCACGTGACGGCGCTGCGCAGCGAGGCCGAGGTGCTGGCCGCCGCGGCCGCGCAGCTCGCCCGCGACGCCCGCTCGGTGCCGTTCGCCCTGGTCTACCTGCTCGAGGACGCATCCGGGGGCGGAACCCCCGCGGCCGTCCTCGGTGCGACGGCCGGGATCGCAGCGGGGCATCCCGCCGCGCCCGTCGTGATCGATCCGGCGGGGGGCGCGCAGGCGTGGCCGGTCCCGGAGGTGCTCGAGGGCCGCATCGTGCTCGTCGACGACCTGCCGTCGCGGTTCGCCGCGCTGCCGGGCGGCGCCTGGCCCGAGCCGCCGCTGCAGGCACTGGTCGTGCCGTTCCGGCGGCAGGACGACGTCCGGCCCCTGGGGTTCCTCGTCGCCGCGCTGAACCGGTACCGCCCGCTCGACACCGACTACCGCGGCTTCGTCGAGCTGCTGGCCGACCAGATCGCCACGGCTGTGACGGGCGCGCGGGCCTACCAGGAGGAGCGCGAGCGCGCCGAGCGGCTGCTCGAGCTCGACCGGGCCAAGACCGAGTTCTTCACCAACGTCAGCCACGAGTTCCGCACGCCGCTGACCCTGCTGCTCGGCCCCGCCGAGGACGCCCTGGCCGACGCGTCGCACCCGCTTGGCGCCCGCGCAGCGCGAGCGCGTCGAGCTCGTGCAGCGCAACGGGGAGCGGCTGCTCAAGCTCGTCAACACCCTGCTCGACTTCTCCCGGCTCGAGAGCGGCACGAACGACGCCCGCTACGAGCCGGTCGACCTCGCGGCCTACACGGCGGAGCTGGCCGGATCGTTCGCGGGCGCCGTCCGCCGCGCGGGGCTCCAGCTGACCGTCGACTGTCCGCCGCTGCCCGCGCCGGTCTACGTCGACCGCGAGATGTGGGCCAAGATCGTGCTCAACCTGCTCTCCAACGCGCGTGAAGTTCACGTTCTCGGGCGGGATCGCGGTTCGGCTGGCCGCGGCCGGCGGCGAGGCCGTGCTCGAGGTCGAGGACACCGGCGTCGGCATCCCGCCCGAGGCGCAGGCCGGGCTGTTCCAGCGGTTCCCCCGGGTCGCGGGCGCCGCCGCGCGCAGCTTCGAGGGGTCGGGCATCGGCCTCGCGCTGGTCGCGGACCTCGCCGCCCTGCACGGCGGCCGCGTGGGTCTGCGCAGCGCCCCCGGCGCGGGAGCACGTTCACTGTCGCCGTCCCGCTCGGGGCCGCGCACCTGCCCGCGGCCCAGGTGGAGGGCGCCGAGCGCCGACGGCGACGCCGGCCGGTACGCGCGCGGCTACCTGGCCGAGGCCCTGCGGTGGACGGCCCGGGACGGCGCGGGCCCGTCGGCGGCCTCCGGGACGCCCGACAGTGGGGCGACCGCCAACCGCGTGCCCGCCGCGGACGCCGTCGTGCCGGGCCAGGCCGGCGCCAGGACGGCGGGCACCGGCCGCCGCCCCTCGGTGCTCGTCGTCGACGACAACGCCGACATGCGCGACTACGTGGCGGGCCTGCTCGTCGCGGACTACGAGGTGGTCGTGGCGGCCGACGGCGAGGAGGCGCCTCGCGCTGGCCCGCTCGCAGCCCGCCCGACCTGGTGCTGAGCGACGTGATGATGCCCCGGCTCGACGGCTTCGGCCTGCTCCGGGCCCTGCGCGCGGACCCGCTGACCGCCGCGCATCCCCGTGGTGCTGGTGTCGGCCCGCGCGGGCGAGGAGGCGACCGTCGAGGGCCTCGACGCGGGCGCCGACGACTACCTGGTCAAGCCGTTCTCGGGCCGCGAGCTGCTCGCGCGGGTGCGCGCCAACCTCGAGCTCGAGCGGGTGCGGCGCAGCCGGCGGCGACCTCGAGCGCAGCCAGGCCCTGCTCGACCAGACCGAGCGGCTGGCCAAGGTCGGCAGCTGGGAGATCGACCTGGCGAGCGGCGGCATCGTGGCCTCGCCCGAGCTGGCGCGCCAGGTGCACCTGGCCCCCGAGGAGCTCGCGCGCCCGGGCGGCGTCGAGCGCATCTTCGCCGAGCGCATCCACCCCGACGACCGCGACCGGATCCGGGGCCTGCTCGAGCAGTTGGTGCGGACCGGGGAGCCCGTCGACGACGAGCAGCGGCTCGTCCTGCCCGACCGGCGAGGTCCGCGTCTTCCACGTGCTCGCCGAGGTCGAGCGCGACGCGCAGGGCGTCATCGTGCGCGTGCGGGGCAGCAACCAGGACATCACCGAGCAGCGCGAGGCCGAGCTGGCGCTCTCGGCGGCCGCCGCGGCGGCCGAGGCCGCCGCCCGCGAGCACGCGATCGCCGCCGAGCTGCAGCGCGGCCTGCTGCCCGACACCCGCGTCGACGCCGAGGCGCTGCGCCTCGCCACCTACTACCGGGCCGGCGTCGAGGGCACGCAGGTCGGCGGCGACTGGTACGACGTCATCGAGCTCGGCGCCCAGCGCACCGCGCTGGTGCTGGGCGACGTCATGGGGCGCGGCGTGCAGGCGGCCGCGGTGATGGGCCAGCTGCGCTCGGCGGTGCGCGCCTACGCGCGGCTCGACCTGCCCCCGGCCGAGATCCTCGAGCACCTCGACGGCGTCGTCCGCGAGCTGGGCGACGACCAGATCGTCACCTGCATCTACGCCGTCTTCGACCCCTACGACCGGGTGCTCAGCTACGCCAACGCCGGCCACCTGCCGCCGATGCTGCGCCGCGCCGACGGCAGCGTCCGCCGGCTCCAGGGCGCCGACAGCGCGCCGCTCGGGCGCCGCGGTGGGGCCGCTGACCGAGCGGCGCGTGCCGCTCGAGCCGGGTGACCTGCTCGCCCTCTACACCGACGGGCTCGTCGAGCACCGCGACAGCGACATCGACGAGGGTCTCGCGGCCTTCGCGCGGCAGCTCGCGGGCCTCGACGGGCCGCTCGCCGGCGACGCTCCCGACGAGCTGGTCGCCTCGATGCTCCCGGCCGGCCCCGACGACGACGTCGCCGTCCTGCTGGCCCAGGTGGCGCCGAGCGCGGTCGACAGCATGGTCAGCCTGAAGGTCCGCGACGACGTGGCGGCCGTGCACGAGACGCGGCACGCCGCCGCGGCCGTCCTGCGGACCTGGGCGCTCGACCCGACGCTGGTCGAGGAGGCCCTGCTGCTGCTCTCGGAGCTCACGACCAACGCTCTGGTGCACGGCCGGCCGCCGGTCGAGGTGCGGATCAGCCGCGGCGAGCGCCACCTGACGATCGAGGTGCACGACAGCGCGCCGACGGTGCCGCGACGGGCCCGGCCGGGCGACGACGACGAGCACGGCCGCGGCCTGCTGCTCGTGTCCCTGCTGTCTCAGCGCTGGGGGACGCGCCCGACCCCCGACGGCAAGGCCGTGTGGTGCATCCTCGGCGCGTGAGAACGGCCAGGGCGACGTGCGCGCCTTCGTGATCACCGGCCCCGGCGAGGCCGGGGTGCAGGACGTGCCGGATCCGGTCGCGCGGGCCGGGCGAGGTGGTCGTGGACGTCGCCCGCGCCGGCGTGTGCGGCACCGACATGGAGTTCTTCTCGGGACACATGGCGTACCTGGCCTCGGGGACCGCCCGCTACCCGATGCGCATCGGGCACGAGTGGTGCGGGGTGGTGTCGGCGGTCGGGGAGGGCGTGGCGCGCGGCGTGGCTGGGCCGGCGCGTCGACCGGCGACACGATGCTCGGCTGCGGTGCCTGCGAGCGGTGCCGCTCGGGGCGGCAGCACCTGTGCGGGGACCGCTACGAGATCGGGATCCGGGGCGGCTGGCCGGGCGCGCTCGCCGAGCGGCTCCCCGTGCCGGCCCGCGCGCTGGTGCCACTTCCGGACGCCGTCGACGACGTGGCAGGCGCCCTCGTCGAGCCCGGCGGCAACGCCCTGCGGGCCCTGCGTGCCGCGGCGCTGGCACCGGGGGAGCGGCTGCTCGTGGTGGGGCCGGGCACGATCGGGTGCCTGGTCGGGCTCGTGGGCGCCGCGCACGGACTGGAGGTGCACCTCCTCGGCCTCACCCCTGCGTCGCTCGCCTTCGCCCGCTCGCTGGGGCTGCGGGCGTGGACGGCGGACACCCTGCCCGGCGTGCCGTTCCATGCGGTGGTCGACGCGTCGACCGGCGCCGGACGTGCCGGCGTTCGCCGTCGGCCGCGCCGAGCCGGGGCGCCGGGTGGTCTTCGTCGGGCTGTCGGCGAGGCCGAGCCGGGTCGACACGCGCGAGCTCACGCTGCGCGACCTCACCGCGGTGGGCGTGCTGTCGGCGTCGGGTGGCCTGGTTGGCGCGGTCGACCTGTATGCGAGCGGGGCCGTCGATCCGCGGCCGCTGGTGGCGGCGACGGTCGCACTCGACGAGGTGGCGGACGTGCTGCGCGGGGACCGCTCCGCGGCGTGGGGCGCGGCGCCCAAGGTCCACGTCGACCCCCTCGCGTAGGGGCGCCGCGAGGCCCTCCATGCCCGTCCGGGCACCCTTATTGCGTCCCTGTTGCAACAACGACCCGGTCGCGACATTCTCGGGCCATGGCTGCCCCTGCTCTCGCCCCCTCGCGCCTCGCCCGGGTCCGGAACGGCCTCAGCCGATCCGAGTGGATCTCCATCCTCTCGATGGCCGGCTTCATCGCCCTGCTGAACATCGTCGGCTGGGGCGTGCTCATCGGCGTGATCGCGCCGCACAACTACACGATCGGTCACAACCAGGTCTTCGGGGTGGGTCTCGGGATCACGGCGTACGCGCTGGGGATGCGGCACGCCTTCGACGCCGACCACATCGCGGCCATCGACAACACCACGCGCAAGCTCATGGCGGACGGCCAGCGGCCCGTTTCCGTCGGGTTCTGGTTCTCGCTGGGGCACTCCTCGGTCGTCTTCGGGCTGTGCCTGCTGCTGGCGCTGGGGGTCAAGGCGCTGGCCGGCCAGGTCGAGAACGACAGCTCGACGCTTGCAGCAGACGACCGGCCTGATCGGCACCGCCGTCTCGGGGGTGTTCCTGCTGCTCATCGGCGTGCTCAACCTCGTGGTGCTCCGCCAGATCATCGGTGTGTTCCGCCGGATGCGCGACGGGGCGTTCGACGAGGAGGGGCTCGAGGAGCACCTGAACAACCGCGGCCTCATGAACCGGATCCTCGGTCGCGCCACCCGCGCCGTCACCAAGTCCTGGCACATGTACCCGCTCGGCCTGCTGTTCGGCCTCGGCTTCGACACCGCGACCGAGGTGTCGCTGCTCGTGCTGGCCGGCGGCGCGGCGGCGTTCGCGCTGCCCTGGTACGCGATCCTGGTGCTGCCGATCCTCTTCGCGGCCGGCATGAGCCTGCTCGACACGATCGACGGCTGCTTCATGAACTTCGCCTACGGCTGGGCGTTCTCGAAGCCGGTCCGCAAGGTCTACTACAACATCACCGTGACGGCGCTGTCGGTGGCGGTCGCGCTCATCATCGGCGGCATCGAGATCATCTCGATCCTCACGGACAAGCTCGGCATCGAGTCGGGACTGCTGGCCTGGATCGGCGGGCTCGACCTCAACAACGTCGGCTACGCCATCGTCGGCCTGTTCGTGCTGACGTGGGTCGTCGCGCTCGGCGTCTGGCATTTCGGGCACGTCGAGGAGAAGTGGAACGCGCGGCTGGCGCCCGCCGGGGAGGGAGTGCTCGCCGACGCGGAGTGACGCGGCCCTCGTCCCGATCAGGCCGGCCGGCCCCTGCGGCGGATGGTCAGCGTCCACGCGACCACCGTCGTCACGAGTACCGCGAGGATCACGGGCACCAGGTCGGCGAGCGAGCGCCCGCCGGTTGCCTCGGCCGACGACGGAGGCGGCGACAGGGCGACCGGCGCGGCGCCGCTGCCACTGGGAGCCGCGACGCGGAACTGGAGCCGGCCCGCGACCGCGTGTCCGTCCCAGCTCACGACCCGGTACTGCACCGCGTAGGCACCCGCGCTCGTCGTGGTCGGCAGGGGGACCGTCACCTGCTTGTTCTGCACCGCCGGCCGCGCCGTCACGGTGGTGCCGTCGGGCGCCGTCACGCTGACCGTGACGGGCGCGGGATCCACGGCGGACGAGAACACGAGCCGGGCACTCGGCGGAGGGCTCGACCAGACGCTCCCCTCGGCCGGCGTGCTGCTCTCGAGCCGCGCGTGCGCCCAGGCCGCCCGGGGAGGAGCGCCAGGGCTCCGATCGTCATGACCAGCATCGTCACGAGAGCCGGTAGGGCCGCCGCACGGGATCCGGTCCGGGGGGCGCTCATGAACCCGAGGTTAGGGCCGGCTCCGGCGCTCGTGCGTCACGTCGAGCGTCGAGCCCTCCTGCAGGGCCAGCAGCTCCTCGGCGCTGTCCAGGGTGTGCCGGCGCAGCTCGGCCCCGATCCGCGAGCGATCCCGGGCGAGGATCGACTCGACGAGGTCGCGGTGCATCGCGTGCGCGCGTTCGGGATCGTCTCGCGCAGCCTGGTCCTGCGCCAGGGCGATCGTCGTGAGGGCCTCGGTCACCGGCCAGAGCCGCAGCAGCATCGTGTTCTCCGAGGCGAGCCAGATGCCGTGGTGCAGGGCGACGTGCGCCTCGTGCCGGGCCAGCGGGTCCGCTCCCTGGCCGGCGGCGTACCGCTCCCAGGCCTGCCGCACGAGGTCGAGCCGCCGCCCCGACGCGTCCTCGAGGATGGCGTCGACGGCGATCCCGTCGAGCGGGACGCGGGTCCGGGCGATGTCGCGCAGGGCGTCGGCGTCCAGGGCGGTGACGCTGAAGCCGCGGTAGGGCTCCTGGACGAGCAGCCCCTCCTGGACGAGCAGGTTGAGCGCCTCCCGGAGGGTGGGGCGGCTGACGCCGAGAGCGGCGGCGAGCTTGACCTCGCGGAGCTTGTCGCCCGGCTTGAGCTCGCCGAGCACGACCGCGCGGCGTACGGCCCTGACGACGGCCTCGCGCTGGGGAGTCGCCGCGGGGGTACTGGGCCGAGCACGAGCCTCGGCGCTCGGTGTCGACACCCCACCCACCCTCGCGCCAAGGATTGTCCGACAATCGTTGACGATAGCTCACGTCTCGCCTACCGTCGAGGATTGTCTGACAATCAACGAGGAGGCCTCGTGCGCGTCGTGGTCATCGGTGGCGGCGTCATCGGCCTGACGACGGCCTACGAGCTGGTGCGCGAGGGAGCCGAGGTCGTCCTGCTCGATGCGCGGGCGACCGGCCTCGGCGCCAGCGCCGTGAACGCCGGGTGGTTCGTGCCCGCCGAGGCCGTGCCCGTCCCCGGGCCGAAGATGGTCGGCCAGACGCTGAGGTGGATGCTTCACCGGGACAGCCCGGTCTACATCCGCCCCTCGCCCGACCCGCGCTTCGTCGCCTTCCTGCTCGGCATGTGGCGCCGCTCCAACGCCCGTGACCAGCGCGCCGGTTTCGAGGCGCACCTGCGCCTGGCCGCCGAGACCGCCGAGGTGCTCGACGCCTACCGCGACGACGGCGTGGACTTCGAGATGCACGCAGCAGGCCTGCTCATGGTGTTCCTGGAGCAGCAGAACCTCGAGCACCACCTCGCGAACCTCGACCTCGTCCGCCGGTTCGGGCTCGACCCGCGCGTGCTCGTCGGTGACGACGTCCGCGTGCACGAACCGCTGCTGTCCGACCGGGTGCACGGCGGGATCTTCTTCCCCAGGGAACGCCACCTGGATCCGGCGGCCCTGGTCCGCAGCCTGCACGCACGGCTCCTCCAGCTGGGCGTGAAGATCGTCGAGAACAGCGCAGTCACGGGCGTCGTCGCCACGGGCGTGCGCGGACGGCGGACCGTCACGGCGGTGACCACGGAGTCGGGCATCGTCGACGGCGACGCGTTCGTGCTGGCCGCCGGCGCCTGGACCGGGCGGTTGGCGGCGCTCTTCGGGCACCGCCTGCCGGTGCGCTCCGGGAAGGGCTACAGCGTCGACGTCCCCGCCGTGGGTCTGCGCGGCGCCACCAACCTCTCCGACGCCAAGGTCGCGCTGACGCCGTACGGCGACCGGCTCCGGGTCGCGGGAACCATGGAGTTCGCCGGACTCGACGAGCGCGTCAACGACGTGCGGGTGGCTGCCGTGCTGCGCGCGCCGGAGGCGTACCTGCGGACCTGGCGACCTCCAGCCGGGTCGCCGCGGCCGCAGGCGGGGATGCGCCCCATGACGCCCGACGGCGTCCCCGTGATCGGGCGCCTGCCCGGCACCGGCAACACCTACGTCAGCACGGGCCACGGCATGCTCGGCGTCACCCTCGCCGCCGGGAGCGCCCGCGCCCTCACCGAGCTCGTCGTCCACCGGGCGACCCCACCCCAGTTGACCCCGTTCGACCCCGCCCGCTTCTGACCCCTCCCCCAGGAGGCCCGCTCGTGACAGCCCGCCGCACCACCGATCTGCACGGCATCCTCGCCGCCGTTACCACGCCCTTCACGCCGGACGGCGGCAGCGTCGACGAGACCACGCTCCGCGCGCAGACCGACCGGCTGATCGGTGCCGGCGTCCACGGTCTCGTCACCACGGGCAGCACCGGGGAGTTCTCGACGCTGACCCCGCAGGAGTACCGGCGCGTCATCGAGGTCTACGTGCAGGCGGCCGCCGGCCGCGTGCCGGTGGTGGCCGGTGTCGGGGCGCTCTCCACCCGCGGTGCGATCGACCTGGCGCGGCACGCCGAGACGCGTCGGCGCGGACGCCATCATGCTGCTGCCGCCGTTCTACGGCGGCGTCGAGCTGGCCACCCTACGGGCGTTCCTCGGCGCGGTCGCCGGATCGATCACGATCCCGGTCGTCTACTACAACATCCCCGCCGCCACCGGCACGCGGTTGACCGCGAAGGAACTGGCCGGGCTCGCCGACATCCCGGGCGTCGACTACCTCAAGGACACCTCGGGCGACGCGGTCTCCTTGACCGAGCTGCTCACTGCGCACGCCGACCGGATCCAGGCCTTCAACGGCTGGGACACCCTGACCTTCCTCGGCCTCGCCGCGGGCGCCCGGGCAAGCGTGTGGGGCGCCGCCGGGATCGTGCCCGAGCTGGCCGTGCAGTTCTGGCACACCCTCGCCGGCAAGGGCGACCTGGTCGCCGCCCGCGAGCAGT
Organism: uncultured Actinomycetota bacterium; assembly: GCA_963792195.1. Lineage (GTDB taxonomy): Bacteria > Actinomycetota > Actinomycetes > Actinomycetales > Kineosporiaceae > DATKNA01. Next base: position 336,438 of record CAWBVK010000002.1, read on the forward strand.
GGAAGCACCTCTGGGCGATCAGCGACTTCCTGGAGTCCGTCGACTACGTCGCGGGCGTCAAGGCCGGCCTCGAGATCGTCGGGCACCCCGCCGGGCCGCCGCGGCCGCCCGTGCTGCCGCTCGCAGCGCACGAGCGCGAGCGGTTCGCGGCCGTCCTCGGCGCCGCGGGGCAGGTCCGGACCGTATGACCGCGCCGGGGACCAGTCTGGCGACGGTCGAGGTGCACGCGGAGGGCGAGCCCGGACGGGTCGTCCTCGACGCCGCCCATCTGGTGCAGGGCGACACGATGGGCGAGCGGCTGGCCTACTGCCGGGCCCATCTCGACGGCCTGCGCGAGCTCCTGCTGCACGAACCGCGCGGGCACCCCGCGCTGTGTGCCGTCCTGCTGCTGCCGCCGGTGACACCCGGCGCCGACTTCGGCATCGTCGTGCTCGAGCAGGGCGGGTTCACGCCCATGTCGGGCAGCAACACGATGTGCGCGGTGGCGGGGGCCGTCGCGGCCGGCCTCCTGACCCCGGCAGGGCCGGTGCTCGACGTCACGATCGACACGGCCGTCGGCACGGTGAACGCGCGGGCTGAGGTCCGCGACGGCCGGGTCGTGGCCGTGACCCTGGCCAACGTGCCGGCGTACGTGGTCGGGCTCGACGTCGCGCTCGACGTCCCCGAGCTGGGCCGGGTCGCGGTCGACGTCGTCTTCGGCGGCCAGTTCTTCGTGCAGGCCGCCGCGGCCGACTGCGGTCTCACCCTCGACCCCGGGCGGGCCCGCGAGCTGGTGCGGGCCGGCGCGCTCCTGCGGATCGCCGCCCGCGAGCAGGTCGACGTCCGGCATCCGCTGCACCCCGAGGTCTGCGGCGTCAGCCTCGTCATGCTGCACTCCGGGCCGCGGCGCGAGGGCGAGCCCGCACGCAACACCGTGGTGCTCACCCGCGACCCGCTGGACTCACACCGGCCGGAGACCTGGGGCGGGATCCTCGACCGCTCGCCCTGCGGCACCGGGACGTGCGGGCGGATGGCCGCCCTGCACGCCCGGGGCGACCTCGCGATCGGCGAGGAGTTCGTCCACCACAGCATCGTGGGCAGCCGGTTCGCCGGGCGGCTCACGGCCGACGCCATGGTCGCGGGTACGCCGGCGGTCCTCCCGACGATCACGGGCCGGACCTGGGTCACCGGGCAGGCGCGCTGGACCCTCGACCCCGACGACCCGTACCCGCGCGGCTACACGCTCCCCGATGTCTGGCCTGCGTGACCGTTGCCTCGTGACGCAGGCTCCTTCGGAGGCAGGTCGGCGTCGGCGCTGCGGCGGCGCTCGAGCAGGACGGTGTCACGCCAGACGCCCTGCTGGCGGCCGATGCGCTCGCGCACCGCGAGCGTCCGGAAGCCTGCCGAGTGGTGCAGGTTCAGGCTGGCGCGGTTCTCGGGGAAGATCGACGTCTGGAGGGTCCAGAGATCGCCGGCGTCGGCGGCCGTGACCTGGCGGTGGATGAGCGCTCTGCCGACGCCGCGGCCGCGGAATCCCTCGCCCACGTAGATCGAGGTCTCGGCGACCCCGGCGTAGACCGGCCGTGCCGATACGGGCTTGGCGGCGGCCCACCCGGCGACCTCGCCGTCGACCTCGGCGACCCAGCGATGCCCCGGCAACCAGCCGGCGTCGAGCGCGTCCGCTTCGGGCACCTCGGTCTCGAACGTCGCGTCCCCGGTGGCGATCCCCTCGGCGTAGATGCGCCGGACCGCCGGCCAGTCCTGCTCGGCGAGCGGCCGCACGCGCACGTCGTCCGGCAGGTCCTCGGGGCAGCAGGGGCGGGTGGCGTACACGCCCATGACGACGTCGGCGGCGTGCGGCAGCCCGCTGCAGCAGGCGGCGTTGACGGACACGAGGGTGGTGCGCCCCTCGCGCCGGGTCACGACGAAGCCGACGTCGGCCAGCACCTTGACGTGGTGGGAGCACGTGGACTGGCTGATGCCGAGCTGCTCCGTCAGCTCGCCGACGGTGACGGGCCGGCCGGCCACGGCGACGGCATGCAGCAGCCGGACCCGCATCGGCTCCGCGAGACACGCGAACCACGACGCGTAGGTGCTCGCCTCTTCGGTGGTGACCACGAGCAGAAGTATCGACGCCCGCCGATGGTTGCGTCAATCGATGACGATCGATACGTTCGGATCACGCGGAACGAAGCGTGGCCCGTCGTCGGCGTCGGTGCGGGCCGGGCGCGAGAGGGCGCCCGCCGGCGCGCAGGATGTGCCTCATCATCCGGGACAGATGTGGGCTACGCGGAGGCGTTGTCGAGGCCTCTGATGATGTGGGCGACCTCGCGGAGGTCGCCGTCCAGCTGGTGGTCGCGGCCGGGGAGCAGGTGCAGCCGTGCCTGCGGGACGGCGCCGGCGTAGAGGTCGGCATGCTGCGAGGGGGCGGTCTCGTCCTGGAGCCCGTGGACGACGTGCACCGGCAGTCGGCTCGGGAGCCTGGCGCCGAGGTCGTGGGGCAGCTCGAACCCGTCGCCCGGCCATCCGCCCTTTCCGACGAACGGCGCGGCGATGAGCACGATCGCGCCGAGCCGATGCCGTGGTGGGTGTTCGGCGAGCACGTGCGCGAGGATCGTGCCGCCGACGGAGTGGCCGGCCACCACACTCCCGTCGTCCAAGGTCGCCAGCTCCGCCCGGATCGCCGCGCTCCAGCTGGCGGAGTCCGGGTCGTGCTCGTCGGGCATGCGGGGATAGCGGACCTCGTATCCGGCGCCGAGCTCCCGCCGCAGGCTCGCGACCAGCTTGTCGTCCCAGTCGTCGTGCGCCCCGGCGCCGCCGCCCTGGACGAACAGCACCTGCCGGCCTGCTGACATGACGGCCCTCCTCGGCCCGTGACGACGTCCCGATCTTGGGGTCAGGACGTGCCCCTCGTGGCCTCCAGGCAATCACCCCCGCGGGGTGACGCACGCCGGGGGACGGGCGGCCCAGGGTGGGACCAGAAGCGGCGGACGCGGGTCCGCCCACCGGGCATCGCGAACTGGTGTGACGGAGAGGTCGGGATGGCCATGGTGGATCGGCTGGCGGCGCGTCGAGCAGTACTTCCGATCACGGAGATGCCACCCGTCGGCCTGGTGACGTACGACGCCAAGGACCCGGACACGGCGTTCCCGCCGATCGAGTCGCTGCTCCCGCCGGAGGGCGCCCCGAACGTGCTCGTCGTGCTGCTCGACGACGTCGGGTACGGGGCGAGCAGCGCGTTCGGGGGGCCGGTCGAGATGCCGACCGCGGAGCGCCTGCAGCGCGACGGGCTCACCTACACCCGGTTCCACACGACCGCCCTCTGCGCCCCGACCCGCGCGGCCCTGCTCAGCGGCAGGAACCACCACTCGGTCGGCATGGGCAGCATCACCGAGACGGCCACGTCGGCGCCGGGGTTGAGCGGAGTGCGCCCGAACACGAAGGCGCCCCTGGCCACGACGTTGACGCTGAACGGCTACTCGACGGCCCAGTTCGGAAAGTGCCACGAGGTGCCGCCCTGGCAGACCTCGCCGGTGGGCCCGTTCACGGCATGGCCCACCGGCGGCGGCGGGTTCGAGTACTTCTACGGCTTCATCGGCGGCGAGAACAACCAGTACTACCCCGCGCTGTACGAGGGGACCTCGCCGGTGGAACCGGAGCGGACGCCCGAGGACGGGTACCACCTCACCGAGGACCTCGCCGACCGGGCCGTCGACTGGGTACGCACGCAGAAGGCGCTCGCGCCGGACAAGCCGTTCTTCGTCTACTTCGCGCCGGGCGCCACGCACGCTCCCCACCACGTGCCGGTGGAATGGGCGGACAAGTACGCCGGCCGGTTCGCCGACGGCTGGGACGCCCAGCGGCAGACGATCTTCGATCGGCAGCGGCAGCTCGGGATCACCCCGCACGATGCGGAGCTGACCCCTCGCCCCGAGCAGATCCCGGCGTGGGACGAGATGGACGACGCGCTCAAGCCGGTGCTCGAGCGTCAGATGGAGGTGTACGCGGGATTCCTGGAGCACACCGACTTCCACGTCGGGCGGCTCATCGACGCCCTCGAGGAGATGGGGGCGCTGGAGAACACCCTCGTCTTCTACATCATCGGGGACAACGGGGCGTCGGCCGAGGGCACGGTCAACGGGGCGTTCAACGAGATGGCGAACTTCAACGGCCTCGCCGCGATCGAGACCCCCGAATTCATGATGGCCATGAAGGACAAGCTCGGGACGAAGGAGGCCTACAACCACTACTCGGTGGGCTGGGCGTGGGCCATGTGCTCGCCCTACCAGTGGACCAAGCAGGTCGCCTCCCACTGGGGAGGCACCCGCAACGGGACGATCGTGCACTGGCCCGCCGGCATCCGCGACAAGGGCGGCACGCGGCGGCAGTTCTGCCATGTCATCGACGTGGCGCCGACCGTGCTCGAGGCAGCCGGTCTGCCGGAGCCCACGTTCGTCAACGGCGTGCAGCAGGCGCCGATCGAGGGCACCAGCATGCTGTACAGCTTCGACGACGCGGCCGCCGCTGAGCGCCACGACCTCCAGTACTTCGAGATGGCCGGCAATCGCGGCATCTACTACAAGGGGTGGAGCGCCGTCACCCGGCACAGCACTCCATGGCTGCCCAACGAGCAGCTGAGACCCTTGGACGAGGACGTGTGGGAGCTGTACGACGGCAGCACCGACTGGACGCAGGCCCAGGACCTCGCGGAGAAGATGCCGGAGCGGCTCGGCGCACTGCAACGGCTGTGGCTGATCGAGGCGGTGAAGTACAACGTCCTGCCCATCGACGACCGCCGGTTCGAGCGGCTCAACCCGACCATCGCCGGCCGGCCGCAGTTGATCAGAGGGACGTCACAGGTGCTGTTCCCTGGCATGAAGCGGCTGAGCGAGCACAGCGTCCTCGACATCAAGAACCGCTCGTTCACCGTGACGGCGGCATTCGACACACCACCGGCCGGAGACGTGAACGGTGTCGTCATCGCCCAGGGCGGCCGGTTCGGTGGGTGGGCGCTGTACTTCAGGGACAGCCGGGCCGCGTTCGTCTACAACCTCCTCGGCCTGCAGGAGTTCGCGACGGTCGCGACCGAGGCCGTCACCCCGGGCAATCACCAGGTCCGCGTCGAATTCGCCTACGACGGGGGCGGTCTCGCGAAGGGCGGCGACGTCACCCTGTACTACGACGGGGCGGCCGTCGGCAGCGGCCGGGTGGGGCAGACCCAGCCGATGGTCTTCTCCGCGGACGAGACCACGGACGTCGGCGACGACTACGGCATGCCCGTCAGTGCCGGCTATGCCGGCGCCAGTCGATTCAACGGCCGGTTGTACGTGGTGCAGATCGACGTCGGCGAGGACGACCATTCCCATCTGATCGACCCCACCGAGGTCGCCAGGGTCGCCACGTCGCGCCAGTGAGGGCACGGCCAGGATAGACCGTGCCTTCGCCAGGCAGGGAGGTCAGGACCGGCAGCTGCCCGGCTGAGCTGCGCGGATCCGACGGGTCGCGTCGGCCGGGATCAGCGGGACGGCGATCGTCTCGGCCGCGACGTCCCCGTTGTTCCGGAGCATGTCGACGTCGCGACCGCCCCTGGTCGACGAAGCTCCTACCGGCCGTGTACACCGCCCCGGCGCACCCGGCGGCGTCGCTCTCGTAGTTCGTCACGGCGCCGCGCACGACGAAGATCAGACCCGGACCCGGGTGCGAGGGCCACCCCGTCCTCCGGGCGCGGTCACGTTGTCGACGACGTAGCCGTCGCTGAGGCCGCGCGTCGTGACCGTACTCGCGGGCCAGTGCCTGGGGCCTTCGTGACGATGTGCGCCTTCGGGCACTCCGGGCTCTTGCCGACCTTCACCGGTCGAGAACGATGGAACCGTGCAACCGGCGCGTGTCCGCGCTGGGAGACACGCCCAGCTCGTCCCGAAGGAGCCGCTGGAGCCGGTCGTAGACGCGTAGCGCCTCCGCCGGGTTTCCCCTGGTGGCCAGGGCGCGCATGAGCAGCCGGTATCCGCTCTCGCGGAACGGCGCGATGGAGACGAGCTCCCGGCCCGCTCGCTCGGCCGTGGCGAGCTCGGTGCTGCCGAGTTCGAGGGCCGCGGCGGCATAGGTCTCCAACGACCGCAGGTAGAGGTCGGCGAGCTCCTCGCGTACGGGAGCCACCCAGTCGAGCTCGACGTCCGGGAGGAAGCCCCGGCGCGCGGCGAAGAGGCAGGTCTGCGCTGCCCCCCACGCCCGTGCCCACTCACCGAGAGCGAGTGCGCTCTCCGCCCGGTGCGCGCCGTCGCGGGCGGCCTCGAGATCGATCCACGCCTCCTCCGGCAGGCAGAGCCGTACCGGCCCGCGGGCCGACAGGAGCTCGGGACCGACGGCCGCTCTGCATCTCGAGAGCAGCGCGTAGATCGCGGTATCGCTCGCGTCGGGCTGATCTGTGGGCCAGAGGGCGTCGGCGAGGCGTGCGCGACTCGTCTCCTCGTGCCGGTGCAGCACGAGGAAGGTGAACAGCAGTCGCCCCTGAGGCCCCGGCAGCAGACCCTCACGACGCCTACCGTTGATCTCGACGGTGAGTCGGCCGCAGAGCTGCACCCGCGCCGGCCGGCTCGCCATGATCCCTCCAAGGTCGCACCAAGGAGCCCGGAGTACCGATTATCCCGACCGAAGGGAACGTGGGAACGATGGCCAAGCTGATCCGGTGCGAGTGCGGGTACGTAGCCCGAGGAACGGACGACGACCAGGTGGTCGACGCCATCGGGACGCACATGCGCAGCGATCATCCCGCATTGCTGGCCGGTATCGACCGGTCGGAGATCTTCGGGTGGATCGAGGAGGACTAACCTCCTCGCAGAGGCTCCAGGAGGAACCATGACCACCACGACGTTCGACGCCGGGGTCTACAAGCGCACGACGCGGGAACAGTGGCAGACCGCGGCCGGCGCCTGGCGCGCGTGGGGACCGGTGCTCGAGAGCTGGCTCGGCGAAGCGACCGAGCTGATGCTCGACCTTGCGGGAGTCGGCCCGGGATCGCGCGTCCTCGACGTCGCCGCCGGAGCCGGGGGGCAGAGCTTCGCCGCCGCTCGCCGCGTCGGCCGCGACGGTGAGGTGCTCGCGACCGACATCTCCGAGAATCTCGTCGAGTACCTCCAGCAGGATGCCGCCGCAGCGGGCCTGCCCCAGGTTCGCGCCGAGGTCGTGGACGCCGAGGATCTGCGGGTGCCGGCAGAGCGGTTCGACGCCGTCATCTGCCGTCTCGGATTGATCTACCTGCCCGACCGCGGGCGGGGCCTGAACGGAATGCGTGCAGCACTGCGCCCCGGCGGCCGCATCGCCGCCGTGGTGTACTCCACGGCGGAGGCGAACCGGTTCTTCTCGGTGCCCGTCTCCCTCATCCGGGCCGCCGCGCACCTGCCGCCGCCGATGCCCGGCCAACCCGGGCCGTTCAGCCTCGGTACCCCCGAGGTCCTGACCGAGACGCTGACGGCAGCGGGCTTCGTCGACATCGACGTCCGCAGGGTCGACGCGCCTCTGCGGATGTCGTCGGCTGCCGAGTGCGTGCGCTTCGAGCGGGAGTCGTTCGGCGCTCTGCACCAGATGCTCGCGGGGCTCGACCGCGACGCGCAGGATCGGGTCTGGCGCGACATCACCGACGCGCTCGGCGCGTTCGACGGGCCGGACGGGTTCGCCGGCCCGTGTGAGCTGCTCGTCGTCGGCGCAGGCAAGCCCGACCGGGCAGGTGGAAGCAGCCAGGAGGAGTCCCGCGCGCAGCCCGAGAACCAGTGACGATGGGCGACGCAGACCATGGGGAATGCAGAGGGCCCCGGCGCACGCCGGGGCCCTGAGCTCAGGGAGGGTGCGCCGTCAGGGACTCGAACCCCGAACCCGCTGATTAAGAGTCAGCTGCTCTGCCTATTGAGCTAACGGCGCGACGGGAGACGAGGTTAGCAGCGACGCCGGGGGGACGTGAAATTGGTTGTCCCCGGCGCGTCGTGCCACCCGAACGCCGCTCCATGATCCCGCGCGGATTCCTTGATCAGCGGGGTGGGAGGAGGGCTCAGCGGCTGTCCGTGCCCGCCTCCGACGACTGAGAGCACCGCCGCCCGCGCCGCCTCGAGCCGGGCAACCGGCACCCGGAACGGCGAGCACGACACGTAGTCGAGCAGGATCTTCTCGAAGAAGTGGATCGAGTCGGGGTCGCCGCCGTGCTCGCCGCAGACGCCGATCTAGAGCGAGGGCTTGACCTCCTTGCCCTCCCAGGCGGCGATCGACACGACGCGGCCGACGCCCTCGACGTCGATCGACTCGAACGGGTTGACGGTGAAGATGTCGTTCTCCATGTACTGCGGGAAGAACGCGGCCTCGACGTCGTCGCGGCTGAAGCCCCACACCGTCTGCGTCATGTCGTTCGTGCCGAAGGAGAAGAAGTCGGCCTCGGTCGGCGATCTCGCGCCGCCGTCATCGCCGCACGAGGCAGCTCGATCATCGTGCCGATCGGGATGCTCCAGCGCACGCCGGTCTCCGCCGCGACGCGGGCGATCGGTCCGCTCCGCCTGGTCACCCGCACCAGCGCCAGCTCCTTCACGGTCGCGACGAGCGGCACCATGATCTCCGGCTTCGGGTCGTGGCCGGCCCTGATCAGCCGGGCCGACGCCTCGGCGATCGCCTGCACCTGCAGCTGGAACAGCTCGGGCACGACGAACCCGAGGCGGACGCCACGGGTGCCGAGCATCGGGTTCTGCTCGTGCATCCGCTGCACCTGGCGCAGCAGGTCCTCGGCCTCGGCGTCGCGTCGGCCGGTCGCCTCGGCGACGGCGACCCGCACGGAGAGACTGGTGAAGTCGGGCAGGAACTCGTGCAGCGGCGGGTCGAGCAGCCGGATGACCACGGGCAGGCCGTCCATCTCCCGCAGGATCCCGACGAAGTCCTCGCGCTGCAGGGGGAGCAGCTCGTGCAGGGCCGCCGAGCGGGCCTGCGGCGTCCGCGCCAGGATCACCCGCTCGACCACGGTCCGGCGCGGCCCGAGGAACATGTGCTCGGTCCGGCAGAGGCCGATGCCCTGGCGCGCCGAACCCGCGGGCGCGCGCCGCGTCTTCGGGGGTGTCGGCGTTCGCGCGGACGCCGAGGCGCCGGCGCCGGTCTGCGTGGTTCATGAGCCGCGAGACCGCCTCGAGCAGCTCCCGCTCCTCGTCGTCGACGCCGTCGCCTGCGGCGTCCAGCTCGCCCCGCAGGGCCTGCGCCACCGCGCTGGGGACGACGGGCACCTCGCCGAGGAAGACCTCGCCGGTCGAGCCGTCGATCGAGATGACGTCGCCCTCGGCGAACTCGCCGGCCGTCCGGCGTGGTGACGATCTTGCGGGTCGGGTCGACGCGCAGCGCCTCGACGCCGACGACCGCCGGTCCGGCCCATCCCGCGGGCCACGACCGCCGCGTGCGAGGTCTTGCCGCCCCGGCTGGTCAGGACGCCGACCGCGGCGACCATGCCGCCGAGGTCGTCGGGGTTGGTCTCGCGCCGCACGAGGACGACGTTCTCCCCGCGGCCGGCCCAGGCGATGGCCGTCGCCGAGTCGAACGCCGCCCTGCCGACCGCCGCACCCGGGCTCGCCGCCATGCCCCGGGCGAGCAGGCTGCGCTCCGCCTGCGGGTCGAACTGCGGGAACATCAGAAGCGCGAGCTGGTGTCCCGTGACCCGGGTCAGCGCGGTGTCGAGGTCGATCACGCCCTCGTCGACCAGCTGGACGGCGATCCGGAACGCCGCGGCCGCCGTCCGCTTGCCGACCCGGGTCTGGAGCATCCAGAGCCGGCCGCGCTCGACCGTGAACTCGATGTCGCACAGGTCGCGGTAGTGGTTCTCGAGCACGCCCATGATGCGCATCGAGCTCGGCGTGCGCGTCGGGCTGGAGCTCCGCCATCTCGTCGAGGCTCAGGGTGTTGCGGATGCCGGCGACGACGTCCTCGCCCTGTGCCTTGGGCAGGTAGTCACCGTAGGAGCCGCGGCGGCCCGTGGCGGGGTCGCGGGTGAACGCGACGCCGGTGCCGGAGTCGTCGCCGAGGTTGCCGAAGACCATCGCCATGACGTTCACGGCGGTGCCCAGGTCGTCGGGGATCTTCTCCTGCCGGCGGTAGATGCGTGCGCGGTCGGTGTTCCACGAGGCGAACACCGCGCGGACGGCGAGGCGAAGCTGCTCGCGCGGGTCCTGCGGGAAGGGCGATCCCGTCTCGGCGAGCACGACGGCCTTGAACGCGTCGACGAGGGCGCTCAGGTCGCCCGCACCGAGGTCGGCGTCCGAGGTGGCGCCGGCCGCCCGCTTAGCGGCGTCCAGCTCCTCCTCGAAGCGGTCGCCCTGCGATGCCCAGGACGGTCTTGCCGAACATCTGCACCAGGCGGCGGTAGGAGTCCCAGGCGAAGCGCTCGTCGCCGGTCTGGTCGGCGAGGCCCTTGACGGAGGCGTCGGACGAGGCCGACGTTCAGCACCGTCTCCATCATCCCCGGCATCGAGAACTTGGCGCCGCTGCGCACCGAGACCAGCAGCGGGTCGGCGCCGTCGCCGAGCCGCCGGCCGAGCCGCTCCTCGACGCGCCGCAGGTGCTCCTCGACCTGGGCGTCGAGCTCGGGCGGCTCCTCGCCGTGCGCGAGCCAGTACCGGCACGCGTCGGTGTCGACGGTGAAGCCCGGCGGCACGGGCAGGCCGAGGTTCGTCATCTCGGCGAGGTTCGCGCCCTTGCCACCCAGCAGGTCGCGCTGCTCCTTGGAGCCCTCGGCGAAGTCGTGGACGTAGGCGGCATGGCGGGGTCCCTTCCTGCCGCCGGCTCGCTCGACGCGGCCGCGTTCTCACGCTCTCTCCGGGCTCGTGGGCCGTCCAGGGTCCTTGTGCCCGAAGCGATCTGCCTGGCGCCGATCGACGGCCAGATCCACAGGCCGGTCCGCGCCGGTGGGGATTGGCGGGCCGATGATCGGGTAAGGCGTCCGGAAGGGGAGGTGGGCCGTGTACACGGTGATGCGTGATGTCGATGCCAGCCCGGAGCAGGTCTGGGCGGTGCTGGAGGACGGCTGGCCCTACCCCTCGTGGGTGGTGGGGGCCTCACGGATGCGTGCGGTCGACGAGCGCTTCCCCGCGCCCGGGTCCCGGCTGCACCACTCCGCCGGGGTCTGGCCGGCGGTCGTCAGCGACGAGACGCTCGTGCTCGACAGCGAGCGCCACGGCGGCTCCGGCTGCAGGCCAGGGGCTGGCCGGCGGGGGAGGCGACGATCGAGCTGCGGATCGAGCCGCAGGGGCGGGGCAGCCGGCTGACGATCCTCGAGGACGTGACGCGCGGGCCGAGCCTGTCGTGCCGGCGTTCCTCCGGCAGCCCGCGATCGCCCTGCGCAACACCGAGACGCTGCGCCGGCTCGCCTACCTGGCCGAGCGGCGGTCGCAGCCCGACAGCGTCGACGGACCCGACGCCGGGTCGGCGGCGTCGCTGCACAAGTCGAAGGTGCACGTCGAGCCCGAACGCGACCCTCTGACCCCGACCCTCCGCCCACCCCTCCCGTCGATCATGCAATCCGCGTTGATCTTGCGCGCTCGCGAGCCTCCGGTGCTGGACTGCTGATCGATACAGGGTCGAACGACCGTCGAGGGCATGGTCATGGTCAACGGCGATCGCATGATCAACGGGAAGTGCATGATCAACGCCAAGGCGTGGGGGCGGCGGGGTCAGGGGACCGGGCGGGTGGGGCGGCGCTCGAGGCCGCGGGTCGCCCGGGTCAGCGCGCGGCCGGGATGCGGGCCGAGCCTTCGCGCCGTTGAGCGCCGCCTGGGCCGCGATGTGGCCGGGCGCGCCGTGCACGCCGCCGCCGGGGTGGGCCGAGGAGTTGGCCAGGTAGAGCCCGTCGATCGGCATCTCGGCGCGGCCGAGCCCGGGCAGCGGCCTGAAGACGAGCTGCTGGTGCAGCTGCGCGGTGCCGCCGTTGACCGCCCCGTGCGACGAGCGACGGGTCGTCGGACTCCATGTCGGACGGGCAGCTGCACCCAGCGCTCGCGCACCCGGTCGTGGAAGCCGGGGGCGTGCGCCTCGATGGCGCCGTCCATGCGCTCGGCGAGCGCGGACGCCGTCTCGTGGTCGTACACGCCCGCGCGGCAGGTGGCTGTACGACCACACGCTCTCGCCGCCCTCGGGCGCGCGCGTCGGGTCGGCCGTCGCCATCTGGCCGACCAGCAGGAAGTCGTGGGCCGGGGGCATGCCCAGGTCGAGCGCCGCGGACGACAGGGCCAGGCCGTCGGCGTCGGAGCCGAGGTGCACCGTGCCGGCGAGGTTCGCGCCCTCGGCCTTCCACGGGATCGGCCCGTCGAGCGCCCAGTTCACCTTGACCGTCGGCAGGTCCCACTGGAACCGGTCGAGCGCGTCGCGCACCCGGGCCGGCAGGTCGTCGGGTCCGCACCAGGCGGCCGAGGAGCGTCGGGCGCGGGCACGTCGGCCAGCACGGCCCGGCGGGCCCGGACCGCGGTGCCGTCGGCGGTGGTGACGCCGAGGGCGCGGCCGTTGCCGACGACCACGCGGTCGACCAGCGCGCCGGTGCGGATCTTGCGCGCCCGAGGCGCGCGCCCGCGACGCCAGCGCCTGCGACAGCATGCCGGCGCCGCCCTCCGGCACGGGGAAGCCGACGTCCTGGCCGAGCATGACGAGCAGCCAGCCGAAGGCGCCGCTGACCGCGGCCACGGCCGGGACGTCGGCGTGCAGGGCGTTGCCGGTGATCAGCGCGGGCCCCATCCGGCCGCCGAACAGCTCCTGGCCCATCCGGTGCACCGGCAGGGCGAACATCCGCAGGGTCCAGAGCAGGTCGTGGACGCCGAGCCGGCCGACGAGCTTCGCACCGGCCTTCACCGGCGGGAACGGCGAGAACAGCGCGTCGAGCAGCGGGTCGCGGATGCGCTGCCAGTGCTCGAACAGCCGGATCCAGGCGTCGCCGTCGCCCGGGTGGTCCTCGTCGAGGCCCTTCGCCGTCTGCTCGACGTCGCGGTGGAGCACCGCCGCGCGCTCGGCGTCGGGGCTCAGCAGGTGGGCCACGACGGCCGGCGCGTGCACCCAGCGGAGCCCGTGCTGCTCGAGCTCGAGCCGCGCCAGCACCGGGGAGGCGGCGGCGAGCGGGTAGAACGAGCTGTACATGTCGTGGACGTAGCCCTCGACGCGCCGCTCGGACTTCACCGCGCCGCCGACCTCGTCGGCGGCCTCGAGCACGACGACGTCCCAGCCGGCATCGGCCAGGGTGCAGGCGGCGACCAGCCCGTTGGGGCCGGCCCCGATGACGACGGCGTCCGCGATCTCCTGCTGCATGCGCCGATCGTGCCCCGCGGGGCGGCGCCCATGCACCGCCCCGCGGGGTCAGATCGTCAGTCGCCGGCGACCGGTGCGGGCACCGGGCTCTCGCCGCCGGGGACGGGCGCGGCGGCCCCGCCGTGGTGGATCGACTTCGGCAGGCGCAGCGCCACGATCGAGCGCCGCGAGCAGCGATGAGCGCCACGGAGATCCAGGTGGTCACGTGCGAGGCCTGGATGAACGCGTCGTAGGCGGCGTCCTGCAGCTCGCGGCGCGGCGGCCGCCGGGAAGCCCTGTCTGCGTGCGCCTGAGCCAGCACCCCGCGGGACCGCCGCGACCGTGGAGGACAGCGCGTCCTTCGCGGCCTGGGGCACCTGTGGGGGCAGGGCCGCGAGCGTCGGCTGCAGCTTGTCGGCGTACTGGTTGGCGAGGATCGTGCCGACGATGGCGACGCCGAAGGCGCCGAACACCTGCCGGACGGTGTTCTGCACCGCGGAGCCGGCGCCGACGCGGTTGAGCGGCAAGGTGTTCTGCATGACCGTCGACGCCGGCGCGATCACGTTGCCCATGCCGAGGCCGAAGACGAAGAACGCCACGAGCACCAGCCCACAGCGGGGTGTCGATCCGCAGTTGCGTGAGGAAGATCAGCGACCCGGCGACGAGGAGCAGACCGACGGTGATGACCGCCCTGTCGCCGAAGCGCGCGACCATCTTGGCGCTGCGCGGCGCCCCGAGGATCTGGCCGACGGCGAACGGCAGGAAGCACAGGCCGGCCTGCAGGGTGCTGTAGCCGCGGGCGATCTGCAGGTAGAAGGGGAACGTGAAGGTGACGCCGGACAGGGCGAAGAACGCCAGGCTGACGGCGGTGAGGCTGACGGCGAAGCCGCGGTTCCGGAAGAGCGAGACGTCGAAACTGGCGTGGTCGCTGCGGGCCTCCATGACGACGAAGACCGCGATGACGGCGACGCCGAGCACGATCGGGACCAGCACCGACGCGGCCAGCCAGTCCTTGGTGTCGCCGGCGTGGATGATGCCGTAGACGATCGCCGTCAGCCCGGCGATCGACAGCAGCAGGCCGACGACGTCGAGGCGCTGCGGGTTCGGGTTCCGCGACTCCGGGACGAGCCGGATGATCCCGATCATGCCGATGGCGACGATCGGCACATTGATGAGGAACACCGAGCCGTAGTCGTTGCCGATCAGCCACGAGAACCACTGCGGGTTCTCGAGCAGCAGGCCGCCGAGCACCGGGCCGAGCGCGACGGCGCCGCCGACCGCGCCTGCCCAGGCGCCGATCGCCCGGCCACGCTCGCGCGGCGGGAAGACGACCGTGATGATCGCGAGCGTCACCGGGATGACCGCCGCACCGCCGATCCCCATGATCGCGCGGAAGGCGATCAGCTGCGCGGGGTTGCGGGCGATCGCGGAGATCGCGGAGCCGACCGCGAAGATGGCCAGCCCGATGAGCAGGATCCGCTTGCGCCCGTACTTGTCGCCGAGCACGCCCCACGTGAACAGGAGCGCGGCGAAGACGAGCACGTAGGAGTCGATCGACCAGACCAGCTGGCTCTGGCTGGCGTCGAGGTCGCGCTGGATGGTCGGCAGCGCGATGTTGAGCACGGTGTTGTCGAGGACGACGATCAGCAGGCTGACGACGAGGACGGCGAGGATGGCCCAGCGTCGGGGGTGGCCGTCGGGGCCGAAGGGGCCGGGCGGCGGCGCGGCGGCGGCGCCGGCGGGCCCGTCGGTGGGCCCGTCGGTGGGCCCGCCGATGGGGTCTGAGCTGGTCTGTGGGTTCGGCCTGGTCGGCTCGGACATCGGTGCGTGCTCCGCAGGGGGCGCCGGGCGCGCGGCCCGGCGGGTGTGGGGTGGAGCGGGCGCGTCGCGCCCCGACCAGTCTCGCGGCGCGAGCCCGCGTGGTGCCACTCGGAACCGGGAGGCGTCTCGGTCAGGTGTTCGGGCGCAGACCGTCGATGAGCCGCCCGGCGTCGGGGTCCCCGGGGGCCTCCGGTGTCCGGTTCGGGGGGCGCTGGGTGTCGATCGGCTCCTCGCCGCCGCGACGGGGACCGGCCCACCGCGCCGGGACGGCGTCGAGCTCGCGCCCGAGCGCGTACGCCGCCGACTCGTAGTTGACGCGCCAGCCGCGGAAGTGCGGCCAGGCCTCCTCGGCGGTGCGCTCGACGGGGTACCCGACGTCCACCAGGCGGTCGTACCCCTCGCGGAACTCCTCGAAGGTGAGTTCCAGCGGCCCGTCGGGCCGCGGGTCCTCGTCGACGACCAGCCCGATGGTGCTGGCGAGGCGGCGCAGGCAGATGAACCCCATCCGCAGGAACAACCGGGCCTGGGTGGGGTAGTTCTCCGGCGCGACGCTCACCTGCATGGCGGCGGCATCCATGACCGCGAGCAGGGCGACGAGCCACGAGGTCAGCGGGCGCGGCGACCTGAACCGCAGCAGGACCGGGTAGCTCGCGTGGCTCTCCGCGATGTCGGCCGCCCACCGCTCCCAGCCCGAGTAGAAGGTGGTGAGGTCGACGCCGAGGATCCCGTAGTGGGTCCGGGCCAGCAGCTCCGGCCCCCAGGGTGGCTCGCCGGCCCGCACCTGCAGCAGTGTCACCTCGGTCTCGCGCCGGTTGTACGCGCCGTACAGCGTCGGCAGGTAGGCGATCTGGAGCGCGATGACGACCAGGCCGGTCATGGCCGCGGCGGAGTCGACGGCTGTCGCCCAGAAGCCGTGCGTCGTGGTGAAGCCGAGCGTGAACAGCGACGAGACGGCCTCGCGCAGCGCGTGCTGCAGGGTGTCGACGCTCGGGAGCAGCAGCAGCGTGTAGCCCAGCGCGAAGATGACCAGCCAGGTGACGAGCTGGACGATGAGCAGCACGGGGGCCTGGACGGCGAGCACCCCGTCGCGCCGCACGTAGTCGCGGATGCGGCGGGTGATCAGCGTGAAGACGGCGCCGACCACCAGGTCCTGCGCGCGGGTGAGGGGGGCGATCCGTCCGCGCGGCACGAGCAGGACGCCGATGACGATCGCCGCGGTGGTCAGGACGAGGACCAGGCCGACGACGGCGGCGACGTCGCGCAGCACGAGGGGCATGGTTCGCAGTGTGGCAGCGGGCCGGGCGGCGGGGCGCGCCGGAAGCTTCGTGTGAGGGACCTGTGGACTGAACCCGTGGCACCCCCCGTACGTGAGGGGGTCGGGCCTGGCGGCGTCCGAGCCACCGGGCCGTGATGCGACGGAAGGAGCATCGCGATGACCCACTCGTCCATCGCAGGCCCGAGGCGCCTGCCCGTGCTCGCCGTGGTCGCCGTGACCGGTGTCGGGCTGGCCCTGTCGGCAGTCCCCTCGACAGCGGCCGCGGCCACCACCTCCACCGCACCCACGGGTGCCGCGGTCCATCGGGGGCACGACCGCGACGACAACGCCTACGCGCAGGTGAACCTCGTCGCCGACCGGCCCGGCAGGGCCCGGATCACGGATCGGAACCTCGTGAACCCCTGGGGACTGTCGCAGGGACCGGCCACGCCGGTGTGGGCGTCGGACAACGGCGCCGACGTGTCGACCCTCTACACGGGCGGCGGCGCGGGGCAGACGCCGTCCGCGGTACCGCTGGTGGTCTCGATCCCGGGCGGTGCGCCGACCGGCCAGGCCTTCAACCCGACCACCGCGTTCACGCTGCCCGACGGGCAGCCCGCGCTCTTCGTCTTCGCGGGTGAGGACGGCGACCTGTCCGCCTGGAACCGTGGCCTGACGCCGGCCACGTCAGCCGTGCACGTCGGGGCCGTGAAGGGCGGGGTGCTCAAGGGACTCGCGCTGCTCCCCAGCACCGCGTACGGGCCGGAGATCCTCGTCGCGGACTTCGCCCACGGCCGCATCGCGGCCTTCGACGGGGCGTTCCAGCGGATCGCCCTGCCCAGGTGGGCGTTCACCGACCGCCGCATCCCCCGCGGGTACGCGCCGTTCAACGTGGCGCTGCTGGGCTCGCGGGTGTTCGTCACCTACGCGAAGCAGGACGCCGCCAAGCACGACGACGTCGCGGGCGCCGGTCACGGGTTCGTCGACGTGTACAGCACGGGCGGCCGGCTGCTCGACCGGTTCGCGCGCCGTGGCGTGCTGAACTCCCCGTGGGGTCTCGCGATCGCTCCCGCGCACTTCGGGGCCTTCTCGGGCGCCATCCTGGTGGGCAACTTCGGGGACGGGCGGATCCACGCCTTCGACCCGTGGACGGGGCGGCTGCTGGGGACGCTGCGGAACGGCCACGGCAGGCCGATCGTGATCGACGGCCTCTGGGGGCTTCTGCCCGGTAACGGGACGTCGGCGGGCACGAGCGACGTCTGGTTCAGCGCGGGCCCCGGCGGCGAGAAGCACGGCCTGCTGGGTGTCCTGCGGGCGCTGCCCGATCCCGACGACGACTGACGCTGACGGCCGGCGCCCGGGTGAACCGGGCGCCGGCCGGCCGCGTGGGTCAGGGGGAGGAGGCAGTGATGAGCAGGACGACCTACGGCGCCGAGCGCGCCACCACGGGCGACCATCCGAAGGCGGGCGGCCACGACGCCTGCCAGGGCTTCTGCCCGGTCTGCGGGGCGGTGGCCCCGTGCTACCGGAACCGCCGCGCCCGCGCCTGCGCCTGAGCGGGTCGCGCCCGGCAGCGGACGGCGACGCGACGGGGCAGGCCGCGACCGAGAGAGCCGCAAACGAGAAGGACCCCGGTCGGCGGACGACCAGGGCCTCCCCAGGCGGGGTGAGTGACGGGACTTGAACCCGCGGCCACCTGGACCACAACCAGGTGCTCTACCAGCTGAGCTACACCCACCGAGGCCGGGCGGGCCCGGCTGGAGACCGAGTGTACCGAATGGCGGCCCGTGCCCGCACAGGCGCGTCAGGCGTGCGGGGAGGCCTACGCGTGACCGGACGCCGACGCGTCGAGGGCCTCCGGTTCCGCCCGCTGCATGTACTTCGCGGCGATGCCGCGGGCGGTGTCGGTGTCGGGGCCGGGGGGAGGCACGAACAGCGCCTCCCGGTAGTACTTGAGCTCCTCGATGCTCTCGCGGATGTCGGCCAGCGCCCGGTGCCCGCCCCGCTTCTCGGGGGAGGCGAAGTACACCCGCGGGTACCAGCGGCGCGCCAGCTCCTTGATCGACGACACGTCGATGATCCGGTAGTGCAGGTGGTTCTCGAGCTCGGGCATGTCGCGCGCGAGGAAGCCCCGGTCGGTCGACACCGAGTTGCCCGCCAACGGCGCGCGCCGCCCGTCGGGCACGAACGCCTTGACGTAGTCGAGCACGGCCTTCTCGGCCTCCGCGAGCGTCATGCCGGCGTCGAGCTCGTCGAGCAGGCCGGACGCGGTGTGCATGGTGCGGACGACGTCCCGCATCTGCTCCAGCGCGGCGTCCGGCGGCCGGATGACGACGTCCACGCCGTCGCCCAGCACCCGCAGCTCGGAGTCGGTCACGAGCGCCGCCACCTCGACCAGCGCGTCTGCGACGAGGTCGAGCCCGGTCATCTCGCAGTCGATCCAGACGATCCGGTCCTGGGAGCGCTCCAGCTGACGCTCGGGGTTGCCTGCAGCCACGGCCGTCACTGTACGCGCCGGACCGTACGCGCCGGGCGTCGGCGCATCCGGCGGCGTGGCCCCGTCCCGGCGCTAACCTGCCCGGCGTGACCAGCGCTCGTCCCTACCGGCCGGCCGTGCCCGAGGGTCTGCCGCCCGGACAGGGTCCGGCGGCCCCGGTCCGTCGGTCGCTGCGGCCCGTGCTGGCCTGGGTGGCCGTCGCCCTCGTCACGGGGGGCTGCGCCCTGCTCACCGTGGCCGAGATCACGCGGGTCACCGGTGTGGTCGGCCTGCTGACCGGCGCCGCGCTGGCCGCCGTCCCGGTCTTCCCGGTGGTGGCGGCGTTCCTGTGGCTGGACCGGTACGAGGCCGAGCCGGCGTCGCTGCTCGCCTTCGCGTTCGCCTGGGGCGCGGGGGTGGCCGGCTTCGGGGCCCTCGTGGTGAACACGGCGTCGCTGCAGGCGATCCACGAGGCCGGCGGTGATCCCACCGCCGCCGTGCTCGTCGTGGCGCCCGTGGTCGAGGAGGCGCTCAAGGGCTCCGCGGTGCTGCTCGTGCTGCTCGTGCGGCGCCGGGAGTTCGACGGCGTCGTGGACGGGCTGGTCTACGCCGGGCTCGCCGGGGCCGGGTTCGCCTTCGTCGAGAACGTCCTCTACCTCGGCCGCGGCTTCTCGTCCGGAGGGGGCGGCGCGCTCGCCACGGTGTTCGTGGTGCGCTGCGTCGTCTCGCCGTTCGCGCACCCGCTCTTCACGGCGGCCACCGGGGTCGGGCTCGGCCTGGCGGTACGCTCGCGCCGGCTCTCGGTGACGATCCTCGCGCCGGTCGCCGGGTTCGCGGTCGCCGTCGCGCTGCACGCCGCGTGGAACCTCTCGGCGCTGTCGGGGCTGTCGGGGTTCCTGGGCCTCTTCGTCGCCGTCCAGGTGCCGATCTTCGCCGGGTGCGTCGCGCTGGCCGTGCTCGCCCGCCGGCGGGAGGGCCGGATCATCGCGCGCCACCTCGGCGTCTACGTGCGCACCGGCTGGCTGACCCGGTCGGAGGCCGCGATGCTCGCCTCGCTGCCGGCGCGGCGGGATGCGCGGGCGTGGGCGCAGCGGACCGGCGGCCCGCGTGCGCACGCCGCGATGCGGGCCTTCCAGGAGCTGGGGGCCGAGCTGGCCTTCCTGCGGGAGCGGCTGGTGCGCGGCACCGCCCCCGCCGACGCGCAGACGCACGAGCTCGCCGTGCTGGCCGGCCTGTCCGAGCGCCGGGCGGCGTTCCTGCCGGCCTGGGAGGAGCCTGGCCCCGTCGTGCGGCAGCCCGCCGATCGTGAGATCGACGTCGGCGAGGCGCAACCGGTCGAGCACGCGCGGGGCGGCGACCGGCTCTCTTGATCGATCCGGCTCTCTTGATCGATCGGGCCCTCTTGATCGATCGGGTCGGCGTGATCTCGCCGGGCGTATCGTGTGTAACGCGCGGCCGGCCGGGCGCACTGCTTGACTGAGAGCTGCCCAGCGACCTCGGGAGGGCCCATGTCACCGAGCACGATCCGCCGCCTCTTCGGCGCCGGCGAGCGCGACGCCCGCCTGCCGCCCGGCCAGTACGACGCCGGCTCGTCGTTCCCCGTGCTCACGGCCGAGGTGAGCCCCAAGGTCGACCTCGCGTCGTGGTCCCTGCGCATCGACGGCCTGGTCGACACCGCGAAGACGTGGTCGTTCGACGAGCTGAACAAGCTGCCGCGCTCGAGCTACGAGGGCGACATCCACTGCGTGACCACGTGGTCCAAGCTCGGCACGTCGTTCACCGGCGTCAGCGTCGACGACCTGTTCGCCGAGGTCGGCGTCCGGCCCGAGGCCACGCACGTCGTCGCCTGGAGCGTCACCGGCTACACGACGAACCTGCCGCTCGAGCACGTCATGGGCGGCAAGGCCTGGATCGTCTGGCAGCACGAGGGCAAGCCGCTGCCGCCCGCGCACGGCGGCCCCGTGCGCATGCTCGTGCCGCACCTGTACTTCTGGAAGAGCGCGAAGTGGATCGGCGGCATCCGGGTGCTCGACCACGACGAGCCCGGCTTCTGGGAGGTCCGCGGCTACCACGAGCTCGGCGACCCGTGGCAGGAGCAGAGGTACGACGGTGACTGAGGGGTCCACCCCGCCCCTGCCTCCTCTCCCGTCCCTGCCGTCCCTCCCGCCGAGCCTGGCCGACCTGCCCCCGCTGCCTTCGATCGGGCCTGTCACCCGCCGGGTACCACCGGGCGGCGCGCGGCGGGAGTGGCAGACCGGCGAGGTGGTGGCGATCCGCGACGAGACCGCGCGGGCCCGCACGCTGCGGCTGTGGCTGCCGAAGGGGCACCCGCACGTGGCAGGCCAGCACTACGTCGTCCGCGTCACCGACGACGTCGGCGTCCAGATGCAGCGCTCCTACAGCGTCGCCTCCGCGCCCGAGGTCGGGCCGGGTGGGCCGGACGCGGCCGGCACGCACATCGAGCTGACGGTCGACCGTCTCGACGACGGGTTCGTCTCGCCGATCCTGCACGACGACGTCGTCGTCGGTGACGCGGTCGAGGTCCGCGGCCCGTTCGGCGGCTGGTTCATCTGGCGCGGGGACACACCGGCGCTGCTCGTCGGCGGCGGTTCCGGCGTCGTGCCGCTGATGGCGATGGTGCGGCACTGGCGGGACCGCGGCCGTGCCGTCCCGCTACGGCTGGTCGTCTCGGTGCGGAGCCCGGAGGACCTCTTCTACTCGGGCGAGTACGGCGCCGAGAGCACCGTCGTCTACACCCGTACCGCCCCCGCGGGGTCGTCGCGGCCGCCGGGCCATCTGGACGCCGGGGCGCTCGCACCGCTCGTCGCCGAGCTGGCGCCGGCCGGGGCGGTGGCCTACGTGTGCGGGTCGACGGGGTTCGCCGAGCACGCGTCGCAGCTGCTCGTCGAGGTCGGCATGGCCGCGGACGCCGTCCGGGTGGAGCGCTTCGGCCCCAGCGCCTGACGATCGGGCGAGCGCGGGGTCAGGCGCCGACCGGGAGCTGGCTGATCCCGTCGGGGCCCTCGACGACGAGCCGCGCGTCCCCGGCGCTCGGCGCGCTCAGCCACACGAGCAGCTGCGTGCCGGGCAGCGAGAAGATCTGCCCCTCGCACCCGGCCGGACCGTGGTGCACGCACCACGCCGCGTGCTCGACCTCCGCCGCGCGCCGCCGCAGCACCGGCCGCGTGATGCCCGCCCACGGCGTGGACCGGGTCGGAGTCCCGGCGCTCGCGGTCGTGCTCGCGGTCGTGCTCGCGGTCATGGTGGCCTCCAGCGGCTGGGTCGACGTCCCGTGCGGTTCCCAGTCCTAACAGCCCCCGCTGTGCCTCCTGCGAGGGTCGTGCGCGGATCGGCCGAACACGCGACCGGCCGGTCCGCCGGGCCGCCGGTGGCGGTCACGCCTTCGCCTGCTCGTCGGGCCAGCGCCGGGTCACCTGGTCGGCGCGGATCCAGTCGCGACGGCGCTGGTGCCACGGCGTCGTCCACTCGATCTCGACCTCGGTGGCGGTCCAGGCGACCGCGAGGGCCTCGACCTCGTCGGTGGCGCCGTCGTGCCAGACGAGCCGGGCGATGATCGGGATGCCGCGGCGCGGCTGCGTGGCAGGGCCGGAGGGCTCGGCGCGGCGGATGCGAGGGACCTGGGCCATAGGTGCCTCCGAGGCTCGTTGGGGCTTGCGGACGACCTCGACCCACGAACGACACTACCCGTTCTCGAACGCCTGTTCGAGTGCTGTCACCCGAACGTCGTACCGGTCCTCGTGCGCCCGACGCCGGGATGCAGTTGGATCGACGGATGGATCGTGAGAGCCGGCGCGACGGCGAGCTGGTGCCGCTCGGCCTGCGGGCGGCCGCCGCCTGGACCTGGCGGATGGTCGCCGTCGCGGGCGGCATCTACCTGCTGCTCCTGCTGCTCGCGCAGTTCAAGGTGCTCGTCGTTCCGGTGCTCGTGGCGCTGCTCGTGGCCGCGTTCCTCCGGCCCCTGGAGCAGCTCGGCGAGCGGCGCCTCGGCCTGCGGCCCGCGCTCGCGTCCCTGCTCACCATGCTGTTCGTGATCCTGGTGTTCGCGGCCCTCGTCGGGCTCGTCGGCCAGCAGGTCGCCACCGGGTTCCCGGGCCTGCAGCAGCAGTCCACCCAGGGCCTGAACGACCTGCGCGACCAGCTGGCGAACAGCCCGCTGCACGTCACGACGGACCAGATCGACACCCTGATCCAGAAGGCGCAGGCGAGCGTGAGTGCCAACTGCAGCCGCCTCGTCAGCGGTGCGCTGGGCGTCGCCTCCACCGCGGCGGACGTCGCCAGCGGCCTCTTCATCGCCCTGTTCAGCACCTTCTTCTTCCTCTCGACCGGCGGCCGGATCTGGGCGTGGGTGGTCACCCTCTTCCCTCGCAACGCCCGGCCCCGGGTCGAGGGCGCGGCGGTGCACGCCTGGGCCACGCTGACCGCGTACGTGCGGGCGACGGTGATCGTCGCCGCTGTCGACGCCGTCGGCATCGGGGCGGCCGCGGCGATCCTGCGCGTGCCGCTCGCCGTGCCGATCGCCGTCCTCGTCTTCCTCGGGGCGTTCATCCCGATCGTCGGCGCCTTCCTGACCGGCGTCGTCGCGGTGCTCGTGGCGTTCGTGAGCCACGGCCCGATCGTGGCCCTGATCATGCTCGGCGCGGTGATCCTCGTGCAGCAGATCGAGGCGCACGTGCTCCAGCCGTTCCTCCTCGGCCGCGCCGTCGAGGTGCACCCGCTGGCCGTCATCCTGGGGATCGGTGCGGGCGTGCTCGTCGCCGGCATCGTGGGCGCCCTGTTCGCGGTTCCGCTGGTCGCCGTCGGGCACGTCGTCTCGGTGTACCTGCGCGACGGCGACGGCGGGCACCGACCAGGACGCGCCGCCGGGTGACCGGCCGCCCGAGACGCCTGCGGAGGACGCGGAGGACGCCGCGGAGCAGGCCGGCCCGCTGGCCGACGCGCCGGTCGTCCACGCCCCCGGTACGGGAGACTAAGCCCATGGAGATCAAGGACTGCGTCGCGCTGGTCACCGGCGGCGCCTCCGGCCTCGGCCTCGCCACCGCCACCCGGCTGGTGGGCGCCGGCGCCCGCGTCGTGGTGGTCGACCTGCCCGGTGAGGAGCGCGAGCGCGCCGCGGGAGCCCTCGGCGAGCGGGCGGTCTTCGCCCCCGCCGACGTCACCGACGAGAGCGCCGTCACGGCCGCCCTCGACCGCGCCGACGCCCTCGGCCCGCTGCGTGTCGCCGTGAGCTGCGCCGGGATCGCCACGCCCGGCAAGGTGCTCGGGCGGGGCGGCGTGCTGGCGCTCGACGCGTTCGAGCGCGTCGTCCGGGTGAACCTCGTCGGCACCTTCAACGTGCTGCGGCTGGCCGCCGCGCGGATGGCCGCCACCGAGCCCGTGGCCGAGGAGCGCGGGGTCGATCGTGTGCACCGCCTCGGTCGCCGCGTTCGAGGGGCAGATCGGGCAGGCCGCCTACGCGGCCTCGAAGGCGGGGGTCGCCGGCATGACCCTGCCGATCGCCCGGGAGCTCGCGGCGCACCTGATCCGTGTCGTCACCATCGCCCCCGGCCTGTTCGCCACGCCGTTGCTCGCCGGGCTCCCGCAGGAGGCGCAGGACTCCCTGGGCCGGCAGGTGCCGCACCCCAGCCGGCTCGGCCGCCCCGAGGAGTACGCCGCCCTGGTCGAGCACGTCGTCGCCAACCCGATGCTCAACGGCGAGACGATCCGGCTCGACGGCGCCATCCGGATGGCCCCGCGCTGACTCGGCCGTCCTCGCGGCCGGGCATCCGCCGGCCGGCGTCCGACGAGGAGGTGGCGCACGAGGGCGCCGTCCGGATGCCCTCCCGCGCCCTGGGCTCGCCGCTCGGGGCCATCGCCCGCCGCCTCTCGCTCGCCCTGGCGCTCGTCGCCGTCAACTGGGCCCTGGTCGTCGCCGAACGCGACA
Organism: uncultured Actinomycetota bacterium; assembly: GCA_963792195.1. Classification (GTDB taxonomy): domain Bacteria; phylum Actinomycetota; class Actinomycetes; order Actinomycetales; family Kineosporiaceae; genus DATKNA01. The sequence continues at coordinate 361,188 of CAWBVK010000002.1, forward strand.
GCTACCACGACAGCGCCGACGGTCAGGTGTCCGTCGTCGACGCGCTCTACTACACGACCGTGACGCTGAGCACGACCGGCTACGGCGACGTCACGCCGGTCACGACGAGCGCGCGCCTGGTCAACGCCCTGCTCGTCACGCCGATGCGGCTCCTCTTCGTCGTCGTCCTCGTCGGCACCACCATCCAGGCCCTGACCGAACGGTCCCGCGAGCAGTACCGGCTGTCCCGGTGGAGGTCCCGCGTGCGCGATCACGTCGTCGTCTGCGGTTACGGCGCGAAGGGCCGCAACGCCGTCCGCGCACTGCTCCTCAAGGGCCACCCGAGCGACCGGGTGGTGGTCGTCGACACCGATGCCCGCGCACTCGCGGCGGCCGCGGAGGCCGGCTTCGTCACCGTCGGAGGGTCCGCCGCGCGCACCGAGGTCCTCACCGACGCCCTGGTCGACCGTGCCACCACCGTGATCGTCGCGCTGGACCGGGACGACACGTCGGTGCTGGTCACGCTGACGGCGCGCCAGATCGCCCCGCACGTGACCGTCGTGGCCACGGCCCGGGAGGCCGAGAACGCGAGCCTGCTGCGGCAGAGCGGCGCGACCTCGGTGATCGTCTCCAGCGAGACCACCGGCCGGTTGCTCGGGCTGGCCGCCGACAGCCCGAACACCGTGGACGTCGTCGAGGATCTGCTCTCGTTCGGCGCGGGGCTCGATCTCGTGGAGCGCGCCGTGGTGACCTCGGAGGTGGGTCACTCGCCGACGTCGCTGGTGCCCGCCGTGCTCGCCGTCGTGCGCGACGGCCGTCGGTACCCGTTCGACGCGCCCCAGGTCGCCCAGCTGCGCGCCGGCGACGGCGTGGTGCAGGTGCAGTCGCGGCAGGGGGACGGCGAGGTGAGCAGCGGCGTGCGGCACTGAGCGCACGATCGGTACGGGTGCCGGCGCGACGACCGGGCGCCGCAGGGGGGAGAATCGAGCGAGGCGGGCGAACGGGCGCCGGCCCGTTGATACGCCACAGCCCGCCACCGCCGCCGGGAGGGGTCCCCCATGCGCCGCCACCTGTTCGAGGACGAGCACGAGGCGTTCCGCGACAGCTTCCGCCGGTTCCTCGAGAAAGAGGTCGTGCCGCACCACGACCAGTGGGACCGCGACGGGATCGTGCCGCACGAGGTGTTCGCCGCCGCGGGCGCCAACGGGTTCCTCGGGATGGCCGTCCCCGAGGAGTACGGCGGCGGGGGCGTCGACGACTTCAGGTTCAACGTCGTGATCGCGGAGGAGACCGCCCGGGTCGGGGCGGCGGGCTTCGGCCTCGGGATCGGCCTGCACAACGACATCGTGCTGCCGTACTTCCTCTCCTTCACCACCGACGAGCAGAAGGCGCGCTGGCTGCCAGGCATCGCCTCGGGCGAGTTCGTCACGGCGGTGGCGATGACCGAGCCCGGGATCGGCTCCGACCTGGCCTCGATGCGCACCACCGCCATCCGCGACGGCGACGTCTACGTGGTCGACGGGTCCAAGACCTTCATCACCAACGGCATCAACGCCGACCTGGTCGTCACCGCCGTCAAGACCGACCCCACCCAGCGGCACCGCGGTATGAGCCTGCTGGTGCTCGAGCGCGGCATGCCCGGCTTCGACCGCGGCCGCAACCTCGACAAGATCGGGCAGCACGCGCAGGACACCGCCGAGCTGTTCTTCACCGGCGTCCGGGTGCCCGCCGCCGACCTGCTGGGCGAGGAGGGCCAGGGCTTCGCCTACCTCGTGACCAAGCTCCCGCAGGAGCGGCTCTCGATCGCCGTGGCCGGGGTGGCCGCGGCGCGGGCCGCGCTGGACTGGACGCTGGAGTACGTGAAGCAGCGGACGGCCTTCGGCACGCCGATCGGGTCGTTCCAGAACTCGCGGTTCCGCCTCGCCGAGATGGACACCGAGATCGACGTCGCCCAGCACTACCTCGACGCCTGCGTGCGGGCCCTCGCCGCCGGCGAGCTCACCGCCGAGGACGCCGCCAAGGCCAAGTGGTGGGGCACGGAGCTGCAGGGGCGTGTCGTCGACGGCTGCGTGCAGCTGCACGGCGGGTACGGCTACATGAGCGAGTACCCCATCGCACGCGCCTACGCGGACGCCCGCGTGACCCGCATCTACGGCGGCACCACCGAGATCATGAAGGAGATCGTGGGCCGCTCGCTCGGCGTGTAGCCGTCGCCCGTCGCGTCGTCCGCGCGCGTACCCCACCGTTGATCATGCACTCCGCGTTGATCATGCAATCCCCGTTGATCATGCGCGAGAGCCTCAAACCCTCGCGACAGGCCGCCGGCCTCGGTATGTCGGTCGGGTATGGAGGTGGTTGCCATCTGCCGTTGATCAACGAGAAGTGCATGATCAACGCGGATTGCATGATCAACGCAGGGTGGGGGAGGCGGACCCATTGCGCTCATGAAAACGCTCATGAAAACGGTTGAGACGGGGTAGAAGGCCGCGGACCGCAGTCCCCGACCCCAGGAGCCGATCATGTCCGCCAGCCCCCGAGTCCGCGCCTCGGTGCTCGCCGTCCCAGCCCTCGCGGCGCTGCTCGGCGTCGCCGCCTGCTCGTCGGGGTCGTCCGCGTCGAGCGTGTCGTCGACCACGCCGTCGACGAGCCCGACGACCAGCCCGGCCACCTCGCCGGCGGTGGGCGGCTCCGCGACGGACTCGGCCGGCGCCGTGGCGAGCTCGGGCGCGAGCCTGGCGTCGTCCGCGTCGGGCCAGGCGGCCGCCATCGCGCAGTGCCTGCAGGCAGCGAACCTGCCCACGCCGACGAGCAGCGACCCGGTGGGGGCCGCGGCAGAGGTCGCGAAGCTGGTCACCAATCCCGCCACCAGGGCTGCCCTGCAGAAGTGCGGCATCCCGCTGCCCGGCCTTGCGAGCGCCAGCAGCTGACGGTCGCCGTCCCGCCCGCCGCCCCAGGACCCGGACCCGTGTCGCCGAGACCGGTGCGGCGCCGCTCGGCGGGCGGGACCCGGCAACCGCGCTAGCGTCCGCGAGGTGACCCCCGTGACCATGGACAGCACCCCCGGGCCTTCGGGGCGCCCCGGCTCACGCCTGGCGTATGCGCTGGCCGGCGTCGTCGTGTCGCTGCGCTGGTTGATCGTGCTCGCCTGGGTAGGCGGCGCGATCGCCGCCGCGGTGCTGCTCCCCTCGCTCTCGACCCGCAGCGGCGGCATCAGCGACATCACCTCGACGGACAACCCCGCGATCGTGGCCGAGACGCGCGCCGCCGAGGCGTTCGGCTTCCCGGTGCTGAGCCGGACCATGATGGTGCAGCACGATCCCGCGGGGCTGGCGCAGCCGGTCGTCCAGAAGGCGTACGCCCACGCACGTGCGCTGCACGACAGCGGGCCGAAGGACGGCATCGCCGCGGCGCTGCCCGTGCTCAACGCCGAGGGCGTCGTCCCGGGGTCGAAGCACAGCGGCGACACGATGGTCACCTATCTGTTCCCGCAGGACTCGAACTTCGGTGCCGCCACGCGCGCCGCCCAGCGGTACGCCGCCACGTTCGACAAGCGCGACGACCGCGTCGTGGGTGTGACCGGCACCGTCCCCGCGCGCTACGAGCAGACCCTGCTCGTGAACGGCGCCCTGCCGGTGCTCGAGGTCGTCTCGGTAGTGGCGGTCGTGCTCATCGTCGGGCTGGCGTTCCGCTCGGTGGTCGCGCCGCTGCTGACCCTCGGCACCGCCGGGGTCTCGTACGTGCTGGTCACCCGGGTCGCGGGGGTCGCCGGCGCGAGGTACGGGATCAACATCCCGCCCGACCTCGAGCCCCTCATGGTCGCCCTCATGGTCGGGGTGACCACCGACTACGTCGTCTACTTCCTCTCGGGCATGCGCGGCGAACTGCTCGACGGCCGGCCCCGGCTGCTGGCAGCGCGGCGCGCCATGGCGACGTTCTCGCCGATCGTCCTGGCCGCGGGGCTCACCGTCGCCGCCGGCGTCCTCACGCTCCTCGTCGCGACCTCGCCCGCCGTCCAGACGTTCGCCCCCGCCATGGCGCTCGCCGTGATGGTCGCGCTGGTGGTGGCCCTGACGCTGGTGCCCGCCGTCATGGCGATCCTGGGGGCCCGGGCGTTCTGGCCCGGCGGTACCGGTCCCCGGCACGGCCCGCCCGCTCGGGGGCCTGGTGCGTGGGGGCGTCGTGCGGATGGTCCGGTCGAGGGGCCCGGCCCTGATCATCGCCGTGCTGTGCGTCGGCGGTCTCGCCTGGGCGGCGCGGCCGATCGGCCACATCGCGGCGGGCCTGCCGCTGATCGAGGCGCTACCCGGCGACACCGAGCCGGCCCGCGCCTCGGACGCCGCCGTCGCCGGCTTCGCCCCTGGGATCGTGGCGCCGACGCTGGTCGTCGTCCACGGCCCGTCGGTGGGCACGAACCCGCAGCCGCTGCTGGCGCTCGAGGACCTGCTGCGCAAGGAGGCGCACGTGGCGGGCGTCCTCGGCCCCCGTGAGGACCAGGCGCTGAGCCAGCAGACGGGCCGCCAGGTCGGGCTGTTCGTCACCGCCCCGAAGCAGACCGCGCAGTTCGTGGTGGTGCTCGACGCCGATCCGCTCGACGCCACGGGTGTCGCGGCCGTGGACCGCCTCAAGGAACGGCTGCCCGGGTTGCTGAAGACCGCGGGGCTGCCGGACGCGACTGCCGGGGTGGGCGGCGACACGGCGGCGGTGGGCGAGATCGTGCACGGGACGGAGCGGGACTTCCTCGCGATCCTCGTCGCGGCGCTCGCGGTCAACCTGCTGATCCTCGTGCTCGTGCTGCGGGCGCTGGTGGCACCGGTGCTCCTGTTGGCGTGCACGGTGCTGTCGGTGGCCGCGACGCTGGGCCTGACGGTGCTGGTCTTCCAGGACCATCTCGGCCACCCGGGCATCACGTTCTTCGTGCCGCTCGCCGCCGGCGTGCTGCTCGTCGCGCTCGGCTCCGACTACAACCTCTTCGCCGTGGGGCACATCTGGCAGGAGGCGCGGCGGCGCTCGCTGCGCGAGGCGATGTCGGTCGCGCTGCCGCGGTCGTCGGCGGCGATCACGACCGCCGGCCTCGCGCTCGCGGCGAGCCTGGGATCCCTCGCACTGGTGCCGCTGCGCCAGTTCACGGAGCTGGCGTTCGCGCTGGCCGTCGGGATCCTGATCGACACCTACCTGGTGCGGACCCTGCTCGTGCCCGCCCTGCTCACCGTGGTCGGCCCGGCGAGCGGCTGGCCCGGACGGCGCCTGCGCGCGCCCGCCGCCGACGACGTCGACGCCACCCCGCCGTCGCCGATGCCGACCCTCACCGCGCGCTGACCTGCGCTCCGAGCTGAGGTACCGGTGCTCCGGGCCGGCGCCCGGCGTGCACCCGCTCTGACTGCGACGCACGTGCGAAAGCCGCTCGACGTGCTGCTCGGAGCGGCTTCTCGCGTGCATCGTCGTCGGGGGGAGCAAGGGTGGGGGCGTCGCGGCGTGCATGATCGCCCCGTCGTGCATGATCAGCGCGGGTTCAGCCGATGGTCAGCGGGTGGGGCGAGGGCCGACCAGGATCGGGGCGGACGTCGCGCCGAGGTAGAAGATCCCGGGGAAGCCGGCCGTCTCGAACCGGTCGCCGCGGTTCGACCGCAGCACCGAGTTCTCGATGCGCATGGTGCCGCGTGCGGTCGTTGCTCACGTAGAAGACCGCGCTCCCGCCCTCGGTGGCGCGGTTGCGCTCGATGATCGAGCCCGGCGATGCGCAGCGTCATCGTGTTGCCGTCGTTGTAGATCGCGCCGCCGCTGCCGCCGCCGGGCGTGCCGGCCTGCGCGGGGTTCGCGCCGCGGCCGATCGCGTAGTTGTCGCGGAAGACGCTGTTGAGGACCGTCCACGAGACGCCGATGCTGCTCAGCGCGCCGCCGTTGGAGCAGACGCCCTTGTCGAACGTGCTGCGCACGACGTAGACGGGCAGCCCGTGGTACTGGCTGAGCACGCGCACGGCCGCGCCGCCGAGGTCGGGCCCGCTCGCGTCGCAGCGGTTGCCGGTGAAGTGCGCGTTCACGATCTTCACCCGGCCGCCGCGGACGAAGACCGCTCCGCCGCCCCCGCCCTCGGTCGCATCCCCGGTGGAGTTGCCGTTCGCGAAGGTGATGTTCTGCAGGACGAGCTGCGGCGTCGCCTGGTCCTGGCAGTGGCCCGTCGTCCACCCCTGCTTGCCGTCGCACGTGTTCATGTAGAGGATCCGGCGTGCGCCGCCGCCGCTGAGCGTGACCAGGCCCCCGCCGTCGAGAACGATCCTCGGCCGCGCGTTGACGACCTTCGCCGTCTGCTTCAGCACGATCGTGACCGGCTTGCGCCCGCAGGAGAAGCGGATGATCCCGCCCTTGGCGACGGCGGCCACGACGGCGGCCGAGGTGCAGCCGGCGGGGGTCCCCCTGCCGACGACCCGGGTCGGGTGGGACGTGTCGACGGCGCGGGCCTCGGCCGGCACCGCCGCGTGGCCCGCGGGGTTGCCGAACGACGCGCGTATGACCGCCACGCTCGCGGCAGCGGCCCTGGGCGCCCCCCTCCTGGCGGGGGCCTTCGCGGCCGGCTTCGCCGCCGCAGCAGCGGGTTTGGCCACCGGGGCAGGGGATGCGGACGTCGACGGCGAGCCGGCCGTCCCGGCGAGGCCGGCGCTCCCTGCGGCCGGCACCGTCGCGGTCGTCGTGCCCGGCAGCGCGGCGGCGGTCGAGGAGGCGGGAGCGCTTCCGCAGGCCGCCAGCGCGGCAGCCGTCGCAGCGGTCAGGACGGTCGAGAGGACGAGCGCCCCCGGTCGGCTTCGCACCTCGCGAACCTAGCCGAGCGGCCGCCGCGGATCATGTCCGCGACGGCCGCCCGAGCAGGTCATGACGAAGGTTTGACGTTCGCTTGCGCGAGCGCCGAACGGCGTAGCCGGGCGGGCGGATGTGTCGTGCTCCGGGCGGTCGCGCCGGCGACCACGCCGACCGGACCGACCGGGGCGATGGGCGTCCTCGAGGCCGCGACCGCGGCGGCGGTCGCCGCCGAGCCCGGGCGGGCGGCGCGCTTGACGAGGCGCTCGTAGAGGCGCTCGTGGTCGCGGGCCATCCGCGGCACGCTGAACCGCCGCTCCACCGACGCCCGGCAGGCCGCGCGGTCGAACTCGCGCGAGTTGCGCAGGACGCTCGCCAGCTCCTCCTCGTCGCGGCCGAGCCAGCCGGTGATCCCGTGCTCGATGATCTCGGGGGCGGCCCCGCGCGGGAAGGCGAGCACGGGGGTGCCCGCCGAGAGCGCCTCGGCCATGACGAGCCCGAACGGCTCGTTCCAGCAGATCGGGTTGACGACGGCCTCGGCGTGCCGGAGGAGCTCGACCATCTCGTCGTGTCTCACCGACAGGCGCAGGTCGATGTCGGGGCCGAGCATGGGCTCGACGACCTCCTTGAAGAAGGTGTGCTCACCCGGCTCCCACATCTTGGCGCAGAGCACGAGCGGCATGCCGGCCGCCCGGGCGATGCGGATGGCGCGCTCCGGACCCTTGTCGGGGTTCATCCGGCCGAGGAACATCGCGTACCCGCCGCCGCCGGGGCCGAACGGGAAGCTGTCGACGTCGATCCCGTGGTGGATGACCGCGGTGATCGGGACGTCGTCGCGCGAGTGCTGGTCGTGCGAGATCGCGACGACCGAGCCGACGTTCGCGGCGGCGCAGAGCAGCGGCCGCGTCTGGGGGGAGACCTGACCGTGGTTGGTGAACACCACGGGGATGTCGGGGTGCTTGTGGCCTGCGGCGACCACCGGCCCGAGCACCGTGTGGTCGTGGATGACGTCGACGTCGTCGAAGGCCTCGTAGGCCGCGATGACGTGCTGCGTCTCCGGGAGGATGAAGCCCATCGGCTCCGCCGCGGCGGGCAGCACCGAGAGCTTCTCGACCGGGCAGGTCGACTCGGGAACGGTGAAGAGCCTGACGTCGTGGCCGCGCGCTGCGAGACCGCGCGCGAGGTTGTCGACGATGAGCTCGGTGCCGCCGTAACTGGGCGGCGGGACGGGGATCCACGGTGACGCGATCAACCCGATGCGCATGGAATCTCCTGGCTGGGACCACGGAGCACCCTGTCGGTGAGGGGAATTGGCGTCGCTCCCACCGCCGTCGATCCCTCACCCTGCTCCACGCCAGTGAACGTACCCAGATCACGCAAAGTCAACCTCAAGGCGTCGTCAGTTGCTTTACGTGAGCGGCGTCACCCGCATGCCGCACCAGCGCGCGAACCGCCCGCCATGATCTTCGGAGTGCCGTTCTCGATCGGGCGAACTAGGGTGACGGATCGTGCGCGTCCTCGTCACCGGCGGTGCCGGGTTCATCGGCGTCGAGATCGTCCGGGCCCTGCTCGCGGGCGGCCACGAGCCGGTCGTCCTCGACGCCCTGCTGCCCGCCGCGCACGGCATCGCGGACGGCCCCCGGCGCCCGCTCCCCGACGGCGTCCCGCTGCTCACGGGCGACGTCCGCGACCCGGGTGCGGTCACCGCGGCGCTGCGGCGGGGTGGAGGCGGTCTGCCACCAGGCGGCCATGGTCGGGCTCGGCGTCGACCTCGCCGACCTGCCCGGGTACGTCGGCTGCAACGACCTCGGGACGGCCGTGCTGCTGGCGCAGCTGGCACGCACCGGGGTGCGCCGGCTGGTGCTGGCGGGGTCGATGGTCGTGTACGGCGAGGGCCGGTACACGTGCTCCGACCACGGCGTGCAGCCCGCACCGGCGCGGCGCCCCGAGGATCTCGAGGCCGGCCGGTTCGAGCCCGCGTGCCCGCGCTGCGGCGAGCCGATGGCGCCCGGGCTCGTGCCCGAGGAGGCGCCGCCCGACCCGCGCAACGTGTACGCGGTCACCAAGCTCGCGCAGGAGCTGCTCGCCGGGGCGTGGGCACGGGAGACGGGGGGCGCCGTCACGACGTTGCGCTACCACAACGTCTACGGCCCCGGCCTGCCCCGGAACACGCCGTACGCGGGCGTCGCCGCGATCTTCCGCTCGGCGCTCGCTCGCGGCGAGCCGCCCCGGGTCTTCGAGGACGGCGCCCAGCGCCGCGACTTCGTGCACGTGCGCGACGTCGCCGCGGCGAACGTCCTGGCCCTCGAGGCGCGGGCCACGGCGTCGGACGCCGCCGGCGTCGTCACCTACAACGTCGCCAGCGGGACGCAGCGCACTGTGCTCGACCTCGCCGCCGCGCTCGCGGCGGCCGTCGACGGGCCGGCGCCCGTGGTGACCGGCGAGTTCCGGCTCGGCGACGTGCGGCACGTGACGGCCGACACCGCGAGGATCCGCGCGGAGCTCGGCTGGAAGCCCACCGTCGACTTCGAGGCGGGCATCGCCGAGCTGACCGAGGGATGAGCGCCCGGCGTCGGAGGCCGAGCCGGAGTCAGAGGACGAGCCCGCGTCAGAAGACGAGCCGGCGCCACTGCCGCCCGTCGTGCCAGTCGCGGCGCCCGAAGGCCCAGCCGGTCAGCACCTCGTACGCGCCCCGGACGTCGACGACGTGGGTGGCGAAGTGCCGCTCCGCCGACCCGTCGCGGTACTCGACGGTGAAGGATCCGTCGTCGAGGCGCGCCGTCTGTGCGTACGTGTGACCGCTGGGGTCGTCCGTGCGCTCGACGATGAGGAAGCCCGCCTGGCCCGTCTCGACGTCGGCGAGCAGGTCGAGCAGGACCTCCTCGGTGGGGTCGTCGTGCGTCTCGCCCGACTCGCTGAGTACTCGCAGTAGCGGTGCGCTCACGCAGAACAGCATGCCCGAGAGTCGGGGTGATCCGCAGGGTTACTGGATGCCCTCCGCGAGCACCGTGTCGAAGGCGGCCAGGGCGGCGGGGTCGCCGGTGCGCTCGATCGGCCCCGTCGGCGGCCGGTTCCACAGGTGGCAGTCCAGGTCGCCGGCGGACCCGCTGACGACCGCGGCGGCCTCGACCTCGCCCGAACCGGGGTCGGTGATCTCGAGCACCGCCTCGTCGTAGGCGCGTCCCGACTCGGGATCGGTGCCGACGAACCGGCCGACGGTCAGCAGCCAGCCCGACGCCGTGTCCGTGGTGCGCACCAGCAGGGGCCCCGCGGTCGGCGTGTACGTGCCCCACCCGGGGAGCCCGCTGTACATGACGCGCAGGGCCTCGTCGACGCCGTCCGCGGCCAGCAGCGGGTCGAGCGGCGTGCGCACGCCGGCGGCGAGCTCGGCGTCGACCCGGTGCACCAGGGCCTCGTGGGCCTGCCGGCGCCGGATGAAGCCGACGGTGTGGTCGCTCGACCAGGTCCAGGCGGCGTCGTCGGGGGCGGCGGCCGCGAGGGTCGCGAGCAGCCCGCCACTGGCGACCCGGTAGAAGTCCGCGAGTGCCGCCCGGTCGCCGGGCCGGGCCGGTTTGGCAGCCTGCACCGGCTCGGGGTCGTCGGTGCCCGACCGGACGATCTCGCTCCAGAACCACTGCACCTCGGCGAGGTGCCACAGCAGGTCGTCGGCGCTCCACCCCGGGCAGCTGGGCACGGGCGCGTCGGGTGCCGCGGCGAGCACCGCCGTGAGGAACCGCGCCGACTCCCGCTGCAGGTGGTCCAGGTAGTCCAGGCTCTGCATCCGCCCACCGTAAGTGCGGCCGGCGACGGGCGTCAGTGGACGGGCGTCAGTGGACGGCGTCCACGCGCGGCAGGCGCACCTCGAAGCGGCAGCCGGCCGGGGTGTTCGTGACCGCGATCCGGCCGGCGTGGGCCTCGACGATGCCGCGGGCGATGGCGAGCCCGAGCCCGGCCCCGCCGTCCGGCCCCGGGGTGCGGGCGGGGGTGCCGCGCCAGCCGGCGTCGAAGACGCGCTCGAGGTCGTGCTCCGCGAGGCCGCCGCAGCCGTCGCTGACCGCGAGGACGACCTCGGTGCCGTCCGACCCGCCGGTCACCTGGACGGTGCCGTCCGAGGGGGTGTGCCGGATCGCGTTGACGACGAGGTTGGCCAGCACGCGGGCCAGCTCCGCGGCGTCGCCGCGCACCTGGGCGGGCTCGGCGTCGACGCCCAGCCGGACGCCGCCGGCCTCCGCCATCGGCAGCGACCCGGCGACGACGTCGTCGACGAGCTCGCGCACCTCGACCGCCTCGGAGGTCACGCGCAGGGCGCCGGCCTGGATGCGGGAGAGCTCGAACAGGTCGTCGACCATGCCGGCCAGCCGGTCGACCTCGCGCCGGATCTGCCGGTGGTAGCGGCGCCGGGTCCGCGGCGACGCCGTCCTCGAGGGCCTCGGCCATCGCCCGCAGGCCGGCCAACGGGGTGCGCAGGTCGTGGCTCACCCAGGCGACGAGCTCGCGCCGCGAGGCCTCCAGCGCCTGTTCGCGCCTGCGGGCCTCGGCCAGCCGCTCGGCTGCCGCCCGCAGCTCCGCCTCGACCTCGGCGAGCTCGCGGATGACGACGCCGTCCTGCTCCGCCGGGTGGCCCTCGCCCAGGGCGCGGGCCATGGCCTGCACCCTGCGGACGTCACGGACGACGGCGGTGCTCAGGCTGAGGGCGACGGCCAGCCCGACCGCGCCGGCGACGGCGCTGACCGGCAGCACCACGCCCAGGTCGTGACCCGAGATGAACATCGCCTTGGCGGTGCCGACCACCCCGGCGACCACCGACAGCACGCTGATCACCGCGACGGAGACGAGCGCCGCCCGCACCGAGCGCCGCCGCGCGGCCCGCACGAGCACCACCCCGGTGACGGCGACCGCGCCCGCGCAGGCCGCCGCGATCAGCAGCACCTCGACCTCGGAGCGGCTCACGCGGCTCCCTCCCACCGGTAGCCCACGCCCCAGACCGTGACGAGCCGGCGCGGGTCGGAGGGGTCGGCCTCGAGCTTCTCGCGCAGCCGCCGCACGTGCACCGTCACCGTCGAGGTGTCGCCGAACTCCCAGCCCCATACCTCGTTCATGAGCTGGGCCCGGGTGTAGGCCCGGCCGGGGTGGGCCATGAGGTGAACGAGCAGGTCGAACTCGCGGGTGGTGAGCGACACCGGCCGCCCCGCCACCGCGACAGAGCGGCCCGGGACGTCGACCTCGACGTCGCCGGCAACGAGGCGCCTGGGGAGTCCGGCGGCGCTCGCGACCACGCCGCTGCGGCGCAGCACCGACTGCACCCGCAGCACCAGCTCGCGCGGGCTGAACGGCTTGACCAGGTAGTCGTCGGCGCCCGACTCGAGGCCCACCACCCGGTCGCTCTCCTCGCCGAGGGCGGTGAGCATGACGACGGCGAGGTCGGGGCGGGCGCTGCGCAGCCGCTCGCACACCTCGAGGCCCGAGAGCCCCGGCAGCATGAGGTCGAGGACGACGAGGTCGGGGCGGGTCCGCGCGGCGACGGCGAGCGCGGTGGGGCCGTCGGCGGCGTGCTCGACGTCGAACCCGGCGTGCGCCAGGTAGGAGCGCACCACCTCGGCGACGGTGGGGTCGTCGTCGACGACGAGCACGCGGGCGGTCACGTGGTCGAGCGTACGGCGGCGCCGGCGCTCCCCGATCATCGGCGACGCCGCCGTTCGACTTCCGTAAGCCCTGGTCAGGGCGCCCGCCCCTAGCGTCCACCCCGTGAGGGGCTCCAACGACGAGGGGGTCGCCGTCGACGTCGTGCTGCCCTGCCTCGACGAGGCGGCCGCCCTGCCCGGCGTGCTCGCCGGGCTCCCGGCCGGCTACCGCGCGATCGTCGTCGACAACGGCTCGGGCGACGCCAGTGCGGCCGTGGCGGCCGCGCACGGCGCGACGGTGGTCGCCGAGCCCCGGCGCGGCTTCGGGAGCGCGTGCGCCGCCGGCCTCGCGGCCGCCACGGCACCGCTGGTGGCGTTCTGCGACGCCGACGGCTCGCTGGATCTCGCCGACCTGCCGGCGGTCGTCGCGCCGGTCGTCGTCGGCGCCGCCGACCTGGTGCTCGGGCGGCGGGTACCGACGGCGTGGTCGGCGTGGCCCCCGCACGCGCGGGTCGCCAACGCCTGGCTGGCCCGCGAGCTCACCCGGCGCACCGGAACCCGGCTGCGCGACCTGGGGCCGATGCGCGCCGCCCGCCGCGCCGACCTGCTCGCACTCGGGGCGCGCGATCGGCGCTCGGGGTACCCGCTCGAGACGGTGCTCCTGGCCGCCGCCGCGCGCTGGCGGATCGCCGAGGTGCCGGTTCCTTACGCGCCGCGCACCGGCCGCTCCAAGGTCACCGGCACCGTGCGCGGCACCGCGCACGCCATCGCCGACATGCGCCGCGCCCTGGCTCAGGTGCCGGCGTGACCCGCCGGCCGGGCGCGCCCACCCTCCTCGTCCTCGCCAAGGCGCCGCGCGCCGGGTACAGCAAGACCCGGCTTGCGCCGCTGTTCGGGGAGCAGGGTGCCGCGGCGCTCGCCGCCGCCGCGCTCGCGGACACCCTGGACGCCGTCGCCTCGGCGCGGGCCTGTCGCCGCGTGCTGGTGCTCGACGGCGCGCTCGCCGCCACCGGCCCGCTCGCGGTGCCGGTCCCCGTCGGCGTCGACGTCCTGCCCCAGGCCGCTGGCACGCACGGGGCCCGGATCGCGGCCGCGTTCGAGCTGGCCGACGGCCCGGCGCTGCTCGTCGGGATGGACACGCCGCAGGTCACGCCCGGCTTGCTGACCCTCGCGACCCCGATGGCGCCGGACCTCGCGTGGCTCGGCCCCGCCGAGGACGGCGGCTGGTGGGCGATGGCCCTGCCGCGCCCGCGCGAGCACGCCCGTCAGGTGCTGACGGGCGTGCCGATGTCGACGACGCGCACGGGGGAGCTGCAGCGGCGCTCGCTGGCGGCGGCCGGCCTGCGGGTCGCCGACCTCCCGCGGCTGCGGGACGTCGACGAGCCCGCGGACGCGCTCGCCGTCGCGGCTCTGGCACCGAACACGCGTTTCGGCAGAGCAGTTCCGCAAGTCGCGGCGCTGGCACCGGCGCGCGCGTGACGAGCCTGCCCCTGGAGGTCTACGGCCGGGCCCTCGTGGACGCCGTCCACGGCCGCCCAGCTCTGCTCGAGCTGGTCGACGCCGACGGCGTCCGGTTACCGCAGGACGTGCGGCGCTGGACCGCCGACGCGGACGCGGTCGACGAGCGGATGCTCGACCGCGTGGCCGGACCCACCCTCGACCTCGGCTGCGGCCCCGGCCGCCTGACCGCGGAGCTCGGCCGCCGGGGAGTGTCCGCGCTCGGCGTGGACCTCTCGCCGGTCGCCGTCCGGCTCGCCACCGCGCGGGGCGCGGCCGCCCTGTGCCGCGACCTGTTCAGGCGGGTGCCCGGTGAAGGGCGCTGGGGCACGGTGCTGCTGGCGGACGGCAACGTCGGCATCGGCGGCGATCCGGCCCGGCTGCTGGCGCGGGCGGCCCGCCTCGTGGCCCCGGGCGGGCGGGCGGTCGTCGAGGTGAGCCCCGACGACGTCGAGAACCGCGCCCTCGTACGCATCCACGCCGGCTCCGGCGAAACGGGCGTCAGCTCGCCGTTCCCGTGGGCCGTCGTGGGCTCCGCAGCGCTGCACCGGTGCGCGGCCGCCGTCGGCTGGAGCCCCGCGGAGACCTGGCACGACACCGGCCGCGCGTTCACCCTTCTGGTCGCCTGCCAGGTGTGAGCCGATCACCTCCTGGGAATGATCAGGGCGTGACGCTGACGATCAGCTGGGTCCTCTACGCCCTGCTGCTCACCGTGCTCGCCGTCCTGCTGCTCCGGCGGCACCGGTGAGGCGACTGCTGCCCTCGGTAGCCGCGGTGGCGGCGGTGCTCGTGCTCGCGGCCTGCTCGACGCCCGAGGGCGACCCGCAGGCGTACCGCGAGGAGGCGCTGAGCACCCTGCGCGCGGTGCACAGCGAGGTCGAGACGGTGCGCCTCACCCTGCGGCTGCGGATAGCCGACCGCACGTTCGGCCGGGCCGCGGACGACGCCGTCAGCACGGCCGAGACCGGGCTCACGGGTGCCGCGGGCACGTTCACCGGGCTGCAGCCGCCGCGCGGCGCGGACGCCGTCCGCGACGCCGCCTCCCAGCTGCTGTCCGACGCGCAGGACGCGGTGGAGGCCGCCCGCATCGCCGTCCGGCGCGACGACCGGGCGGCGATGCAGAAGGCCTACGACGACGTGACGGCCAGCTCGGCCCACCTGGCGAAGGCCCCCGAGGAGCTGCCGTGAAGAAGCTCTTCGCCCTCGCCCTCGGCATCCTCACGGCCATCGGCGGCTTCGTCGACATCGGCGACCTCGTCACGAACGCCCTCGTGGGGTCCCGGTTCGGGCTGTCCCTCGCCTGGGTCGTCGTGGTCGGCGTCGTCGGGATCATCGTCTTCGCCGAGATGAGCGGCCGGGTGGTCGCCGTCAGCGGCCGGGCGACCTTCGACCTCGTCCGCGAGCGGCTGGGACCCCGGCTGGGGCTGGCCAACCTGGTGGCGTCGATGGGCGTCACCTTCCTCACGTTCATCGCCGAGATCGGCGGCGTCGCGCTGTCGCTCGAGATCGCGACCAGCGTGAACGAGCTGCTCTGGGTGCCCGTCGTCGCCGTCGCACTGTGGGTCGTGCTCTGGCGGGTGAAGTTCGACGTCCTCGAGAACGTGTTCGGGCTGCTCGGCCTCGCGCTCGTCGTCTTCGCCGTCGCCCTCTGGAAGCTGAGCCCCGACTGGGGCACGCTGTGGGAGCAGGTCACGACGCCGCGGCCGACGGGCCAGGAGGGGTGGCCGCAGTACTTGTACTACGCGGTCGCGCTGTTCGGCGCCGCGATGACGCCCTACGAGGTGTTCTTCTTCTCCAGCGGAGGGGTCGAGGAGGGCTGGACGGCGAAGAGCCTGCGCACCATGCGGGCCAACGTGTTCGTCGGGTTCCCGCTCGGCGGGCTGCTGTCGCTCTCGATCGCCGCCGTCGCGGCCGTGGTGTTCCTCCCGGTGCAGGTGCAGGTCGGCGCCCTGGCCCAGGTGGTGCTGCCGGTCGCCGTCGCACTGGGAAAGCTCGGCGTGGCGGCCGCCCTGCTCGGGTTCTTCGCGGCGACCTTCGGCGCCGCCTGCGAGACCGGCCTGTCGGTCGGCTACAGCATGGCCCAGTTCTTCGGGTGGCGGTGGGGCAAGAACGTCGCCCCGAGGGCGGCCGCGCGCTTCCACACCGTCGTGCTGCTGTCGACGGTGCTCGCCGTGGCGGTCCTGCTGACGACGGTCGATCCCGTCGCGGTCACCGAGTACTCGGTGGTGTTCTCCGCGCTCGCGCTCCCGCTGACCTACCTGCCGATCCTCGTCATCGCCAACGACCCCGACTACATGCGCGAGCACGTCAACGGCCGGGTGGCCAACGCGCTCGGCACGGTCTACCTCGTCGTGATCGTCGTCGTGTCGGTGGCGGCGATCCCACTCATGATCATCACCAGGGGAGGCCAGTGATGAGCGAGGGCCCCGGGTTCCGCCGCGAGTACGACGCGGGCCTGCACCTGCTCGACCGGCAGATCGTCGACCGCGAAGGCCGCCCGGTGGCCAAGGTCGACGACATCGAGCTGCGCGAGCGCGCGGACGGGCGGCTGGCGGTCGCGGCGCTGCTCGTCGGCCCGGGAGCGTTCGGCCCGCGCCTGGGCGGGCGGCTGGGCCGCTGGACGGTCTCGATCTGGCGGCGGCTGCGGCCCGACGCCGACCCGCCGCCCGGTCGGATCGACGCCGCGCTGGTCACGGGCACCGACAGCGCGGTGCACGTGTCGGCGGCGGTCGGCGAGCTGGGCCTCGACGGCCTCGAGCGCTGGGTGCGCCGCTACGTCGTCGAGCCGATCCCGGGGTCGGGTCATGCCGCCGAGTGAGGCCGGCGGTGCGGCGACAGCCGGGGTGCACCGGCTCGGCGACCTGCTCGGCGCGGTCGTCGTCCTCACCGACGGGCGGCAGGTGGGGCACGTGAACGACGTCCGCCTCGCGGGCCGGCCCTACCTGCAGGACTACCTGGTCGAGGGGATCGTCGTGGGCCGCCGCGCGGAGGGGTCGCTGCTCGGGTACGACCGGCGCGAGGTGCACGGGCCGTGGCTCGTGCGCGTCGTCGTCGGCTGGGCGAACCGGGGTGCGGGGTACGTGCCGTGGCGGGCGGTCCGGCGGATCGACTGGGAGGGCCCGCGCGTCGTGGTGGACCGAGTCGATCCGCTGACCGACGAGCGCCCCGCGCCGTGAGGCCGTGCTCCACTTCGGCTGCATTGCTCCACTCCGGCTCGGTTTCAGGCCCCGAGACCGGGCCGCAGCCGAGCAACGCAGCCGAAGCGGAGCACGAGTCAGGGCGCGGCGGCGTCGGACCGGCGGCGCACGAGCACGACGAGGAGCGCCGTGACGGCGGCGTCCAGGGCCAGCAGGACGGCGAGGCCGAGCGGGTAGTCGCGAGGTGTCGCCGACGGGTTGTCGGGTACGCCGGGCGTGCCGAGCGCGGGCAGCGCGACGACCACGAGGCACGCCGCCACGACCAGCCCGCCGGCGACGACCGGCCGCACGTCGCGGGGCACGAGCCGGGTCACGACCACGCCGGCGAGCACCGTCAGCGGCGCCAGCAGCGCATCGTGCAGCACGAGCGACCCGGCGAGCCACGTGACCACCGGGACGACCGGCGCCGCGCCGCCGTCGGTGACGAGCAGCAGCAGCCCGTACGCCAGCGCGGCGAGCCCGGCCACCAGCGCGGGCCACCGCCACCAGGCCGCCGCGCTCACGATGCGACCTCGATCCGGCTCAGCCACTTGGTCTGCTGCACGCCGGGCCGGTTCGGGCCGATGAACCGCAGCGGATACCCGTGGTCGAGCGCGAGCGGCTCGCTGCCGAGCCGCAGGGCGAGCAGCGACAGCGGGTCGCGCGCCTCGTTCGGCCCCACGGGCGCCGTCTGGTACCCGCCCTGCTCGAGGCTCACCAGGGTGAGCGTCGATCCGGCCGGTACGCCGGCGAGGTCGAGCACATCGCGAAGCCGGACGCCGCCCCAGCGGCCCGTCGCGCTCCACCCCTCGACGCAGGCGATCGGCAGGGCGGCCTCGCACCTGCGGCAGGGCCTGCAACTGGGCGAGCGACAGCTGCAGCGACCCGGCGACCACGAGCCGCCAGGCAGGGTCCGTCGCCGCAGGTGCGACCCGCGCGGCCGCCGCCGAGCGGTTCACCGGCAGCCCCTGCGGACCCACGGCGGGGTCGCGCGGCGCCAGCAGCGACACGGCCCGCAGCGGCTCGACGGCCTGCCCCACGGTCGCCAACGTCACCGCGCCGACCGCGGCGCCCGTGCCGATCAGCAGAGCGCGACGTTCCGCCGAGGGCGCGGCCTCGGGCGGCGCCCCGGGAAGCCGCCGCCGGCGCCCGGTCACCGACCGCGCGAGCGGTGCCTTGAGGGCCAGGTGCACGAGCATCGCACCGACGGTCACCCAGGCCACGGCGTAGTGCGCCACCGGGAACGCGAAGTGGAACGGGTACCACTGGACGACGTTCAGCAGCCCCGTGACGAGCTCGAAGACCGCACCTGCGACCAGGGGCACGAGCAGCAGGCGCTCGAGCGCGCGGCCGACGTCCCGGGCGGGCGGCCAGGCGAAGAGCCGGCGGTAGACGGTCCACAGCTTGGCGAGCAGCAGCGGCACCGACGCGATCCCCGTCGCGACGTGCACACCCTGCGTGAGCTGGTAGCCCCACACGGGCCGGCTCGGCAGGTCGAACCACCCGACGGGGTGCTGGTGCAGGTGGCTGATCAGCCCGGTCAGGAAGCAGACGCCGAACGCCACGCCCAGCGAGCGCCCGAGCAGCGCGGCGGTGCGCGCGTCGTGCGGCGGCCGCTCCGCCGACGCGGCGTCCGCGGCGAACGGCCCGACGCCGCAACGCCGAGGGGGGCGCCGGCAGCGGGCGGGCCAGCAGCGAGCGTGCCGAGGGGATGGCCACGGCTGCGACGGTAGGCGCGGGCTCCGGCGGCCGGGCTTACGGTTCGCTGAACGCGGCGGCCGGCCACTGGCCGCGTTCCCCGGCGCACGGCACCGTGGTGCGTGCTGCCCATGAGCGTGACCCGGCGAGGGGTCATCGCCGTCGTCGGCCTCGCCGCGCTCGCCGCGTGCGTGGCCGGCTCGGTGACGGCGGGCGACCCCGTCGAGGGCGGCGTCCGGCTCATGGCCTGGGATCTGGCGTGCTGGGTGGCGTTCGCGCTGGCCGCCTGGGCGGTGCGCGGCCTGCCGGTGCGACGGGCGGTGCTGCTCGATCGTCGTGGGGGCCGATCGGGCTGCAGGCGCTGGCGATGGTGTCGCCGCCGCGCACGACCGACGACTACTACCGCTACGCCTGGGACGGTCGGGTGCAGGCCGCCGGCATCGACCCGTACCGCTACGCGCCCGTCGACCCCGCGCTCGCCGGCCTGCGCGACGACTGGCTGTTCCCGCCCGGCTGCCGGGCGCAGCAGCCGGTGTGCACGCGGCTGAACCACCCGACGTCGCCGACGATCTACCCGCCGGTCGCGCAGGCCGAGTTCACCCTCGTGCACGCCCTGACGGCACCGCTCGGCACCGACGGCGGCCGCGACCGCACCTGGCAGGTCACCGCGGCGCTGCTCGCACTCGCCGTCCTCGCCGGGCTTCTCGTGGTGCTGCGCCGGCGGGGTGACCCGCGCACCGCCGTGCTGTGGGCATGGTGCCCGGCCGTCGTGCTCGAGACGGGCAGCTCGGCGCACGTGGACGTGCTGGCGGCGCTGTTCGTCGTGGCGGCGGCCGGCGCCACCGCGGCGGGCCGGCGCGGCTGGGGCGGTGCCGCCCTCGGCGCGGCGATCGCCACCAAGGTGCTGCCCGTGCTGCTGCTGCCCGCGTTCGTGGCGCCCGTCCCGGGCCTGCGCGACGGACGGGAGGCCTGGCTGCGGTGGGCGCGCACCCGGCTGCCGCTCGCCGCGGTCGCCCTCGGTCGTCGTCGTCGGCGTGTACGTGCCGCACGTGCTCGCGGTCGGGTCGCGGGTCGTGGGCTTCCTGCCGCAGTACCTCGACGAGGAGGGGTACGACGACGGCCGCAGCCGGTTCTCGCTGCTGCGGCCGTGGCTGCCCGACACGGTCGCCCTGGTGGTGGCGCTGGCCCTGATCGCCATGGTGGCCGTCGTCGTGGCCCGCCGCGGCGACGCGCGCCGGCCATGGGCGGGCGGCGTCGTGGTCGTGGGCCTCGCGTTCGCCGTCGGATCGGTCACCTATCCGTGGTACGCGCTGCTGCTCGTCGTGCTGGTGGCCCTCGACGGGCGCGCGGCCTGGCTCGCGGTCGCCGCCGCCGCCTACCCCGGCTACCTCGCGATCCCGATCGGCTGGCCGTTCTCGGCCACCCAGCGGATCGCCTACGGGCTGGCCCTCGCGATCGTCGCCATCTCGTGGTGGTCGGCCCGCCGGAGAGGCCGGACGCCGCCCGCGCGGCCCGCACCTGCCGGGGAGGAGCCGGCCCCGGTGGGGCAGACTGTCGGGCCGTGAGCGACGTGCGACCGGTGGTCTCGGTTCCCGACGAGCGGTGGCTCGGCCTGTGGCCGCGCGGGGAGGAGCCCGTCGACGTCCTGGTTTGGGACATGACCGGTGACGCCCCCGGCGCGCCCGCCCTCGTCGTCCTGCCCTACATCGGGGCGGCCGGCGTGGCGCACCGGCTGGCCGAGGTGCCCGGCCTGCGGGTCGCCCAGACGCTCAGCGCCGGTTACGAGCACGTCCTGGCGCACGTGCCCGACGGGGTCACGCTCGCGACGGCGGCCGGGGTGCACGACGCCTCGACCGCCGAGCTCGCCGTCGGGCTGGCGATCGCCGCACTGCGCGGGTTCCCCGACTTCGTGCGGGCCGCGTCGCGGGGCGCCTGGGAGAACGGGCCCGAGGACGTCGCTGGCCGACCGGCGGGTGCTGCTCGTCGGCGCCGGCAACGTCGGCGGGGCGATCGCCGACCGGCTCGCCCCGTTCGAGGTCGACCTCACCCGGGTCGGCACCCGGGCCCGGGACGACGATCGCGGCCACGTGCACGCCGACACGGAGCTGCTGACCTCCTGCCCCGGCACGAGGTCGTCGTGCTGGCGTGCCCGCTGACCGAGCGCACCCGGGGCATGGTCGACGCGGAGTTCCTCGCCCGCATGCCGGACGGCGCCCTGCTGGTCAACGTGGCGCGCGGCGGCGTGGTCGTCACCGACGCGCTCGTCTCCGAGCTCGCCTCGGGCCGGCTGCTGGCGGCGCTCGACGTCACCGACCCGGAGCCGCTGCCGCCCGGGCACCCGCTCTGGAGCCTGCCGAACGTGCTGATCAGCCCGCACGTCGGCGGTGACACCACGGCCTTCCCGCCGCGGGCCCGCGCCCTGCTGAAGGACCAGTTCGAGCGCTTCGTCGACGGCCGCCCGCTGCGCAACGTCGTCCGCTGAACCCTGACCCTCGGACCGCGCCGGCCCCACACCTCGCGCCGATCAAGGAAAATCGCGACCCCGGCAGCCATGGGCGACGCGGGACAGGCGACCGCGCCCTTGGTCGCCTTGTTCGTGCGGCCTGCCTGCCCTGCGGGCGGCTCTGCAAACCCGGCGCCTGGCGGGGTACGTGTGCTGCGAACCACGGTGCCTGAGGCGGCGGCGGCCTGTAACGTCAAGGTAACGCTAAGGAGCGAGGGTGGTCGGGGAGAGTGGACGCGCACTGCTTCGCGGGGGCCCGCAGGCCGGGCCGCTCGCGCCGCTCGCGATGCTCGCGTCCCGCTGCCTGACCGCCGGGGACGCCGGTGCAGCGCTGGCGCTGGCCGCCGCGGGCGCTCCCGTCGCCGAGCGGCTCGGTGACACGGTCACGGCGCACCGGCTGCTCGGCGTCCAGGCCTGGGCCCTGCTCCGCCTCGATCGTCCCGGTACCGCCGCCCTGCAGGCAGGCGAGCTGGCCCGGGAGGCCGGCACGAACCCCGACCCGCACACCGCCTCGGGAACCGTCCGCGCGCTGGCGCTGGCCGTCGTGGCGTGCGCCGAGGCGGAGGCGGGGGACCCTGCGGCCGCGCTCGACGCCCTGGCCGAGGCGCTCGCGGCCGTCGAGCGCCCGCCATCGCGCGGCGCGTCGCTGGACCTCTTGCAGGCCCACCTGGAGGCGTGCTGCGCCGTGGCCGCCGGTCTCGAGCTGGTCCTCCTGTTCGAGGCGGCCGCGGAGCTGCTCGACCGCACGCTGGCCCGGGCCCAGGACGCGGGCAGGCGGGGCGAGCCCGGAGGAGCACCGCCCGCAGCCCTCGTTGCCGTCGTGCTGCGACGCCGGCTGCTCGTCGAGCTCACGTGGTGCGCCCACCTCGAGCTCCTCGGCGGCCCGGAGGCGGCGGCGCGGTGGCCGGTCCTCGAGTCGCTTGGTCTGCGGCTCGCCGCCACCGGCCGGGCCCTGGGGGACGAGGGCCTCGTCGCGTCCGGCGCCGCCGCCGAGGTCTACGCCCTGGAGCGCCGCGGCGCCCCCGCCCTGGCCCGGGCCCGCGCCGCGGCCCGTTCGGCGAGAGCGCACGGGCGCGGCGCCCCCCTCGTCGAGTGGCTGCCCGGACGGGTGGCGCTCGCCCGCGCGCTGGCCGCCCTCGGCGAGACCGAGCAGGCCCGCGTGCTCCTGGCCAAGGTGCGGGCGGAGTGCACCGCCGGCCACCTCCGCGTCTGGGCGGACCTCGCCGACCTCGCCCTCGCGGAACTGGCCGAGGGCGCGGCGAGCTCCGCGCACGACGAGCTCACCGAACCCGGTGGCTCGACCGTGGGCCGGTCGAGCCCCGCGGGCTCCGGGAGGACCCGCGGGTGGCGCGATGTCGCGCGGGCGGCGCACCAGCGGCTGTGGCGCGAGCGCGAGGGCCGGCTCGCCGACCTGCGGCAGCGGATCCTGCGCGAGGAGTTGACCCGGCGCAGCTCCCGGAGCGCGGGGGAGCTGCTGCTCGACCCCCTCACCGGTCTCGGCAACCGGCGGCGGCTCGAGCACGCAGCTGGCACCCGCGGGAGCGCCACCGTCGTCTTCGCCGACCTCGACTCGTTCAAGCAGATCAACGACAGCTGCGGCCACGCCGTTGGCGACGAGGTGCTGCGCCGCGTCGCGGCCCTGCTGCGGGCGTCCTGCCGCGCCGACGACGTCGTCGTCCGGTACGGCGGCGACGAGTTCGTGGTGCTCGTGGGCGACACCTCGACGGCGAGCACGATCGGCGAGCGCCTGCTGGCCCGGGTGCGCGGCTACGACTGGGCGCCGATCACCGGCGGCCTGCAGGTGACCCTCAGCGTCGGCGTGAGCCAGGCCGCCGACCTCGCGGGTGCCCTCCGGGCCTCGGACGCGGCCATGCTCACCGCGAAGCGCTCCGGCCGAGACTCCCTCGTGCACGCCCTGCCCCAGGTCGTGCGCTCCGCTCCCGGGCGCCCGCTGCGTTCCCCGCGCCCGCTGCCCTCCCTGCGCCCGCTGCGGACCCTCGCCGCCGGCCCCACCCGCCGCCGGCGCCCGGCCCGGCCGCCGGCGCAGCGGCCCGAGTTCGGGCCCTTCGACCTGTTCGCCGAGTGGGCGCACGCGCTGTACGTCGAGGGCCGCGCCGACGAGGCGCTGGTGGCGTGCGCCGCCGGCCTGCTCGTCGTCGAACCGGCCGGGGACCGCGAGACGGCGCGCTTCCTTCGGTACGTCGCCTGCCTCGTGCTGGCGCAACAGGGCCGGTGGTCGTCGCTGGTGCACGCCACGCAGGACCACCTCGACACCCTCGAGCGCGACGCCGGCCCGTACTGGCGCGCGAAGTTCCTCGCGCTGCACGCGATGGCGTTGGTCTACCTCGACCGGTCGGCCGCGGCGCTCGACGTGCTCGCGGAGGCGCACGGCCTCGTCGACGTGCCCGGCTCCGCGTACAACCGGGCGTCGGCCCTCATGATCCTCGCGGGGTCCGTGCGCGGGGCGCTCATGTTCTCGGCGGCCGTCCGGCTGCTCGACGAGACCGAGGCCGCGTCGGCGCACCCGTACCTGCGGGCGCAGGCCCGCCTCGAGCGCGCCGTCGTTCTGGCGCTGTGGGGCCTGGTGCTCGAGCTGGTGGGCCGCGCCGGCGAGGCCGCCCAGCGGTTCTCCGAGTGCGCGGGGGCCGCGGTGGCGGTGCAGCGCGCATGCCGGGAGCACGGCCTGCCGCCGGCGGTGGCGCTCCAGGCCGAGTCGTTGCTGCACGTCGCCTTCCAGCGGCTCGGGGTCCCCGGCGTGGACGCCGCCCTGCTCGAGCGGCACGTCGCAGTGGCGCCCGCCCGCGACGGGCTGCTGAGCCGGCTCGCGCTCGCGTCGATGCTGGCCGGGGAGGGTGACCTGGACGGTGCCGCCGCGGTGGCCCGGCGTGTGCTCGACCTCGCGGCCCGGGAGCACGAGCCCGTGCTCGCCTGGGTCGCCGCCGGCCGGCTCGCCGAGCTCGACGAGCGGGCGCAGGGTGCCTCGGAGGCCGGCCGGCGCTGGCGGCACGTCGCGGTGCGCGCGCTCGACCGGCTGTACCGCGACCGGGAGGGGAGCTTCGACGCCGTGTTGGCGCGGCGGCGCGTCGGCCAGCTCGCAGCTCAGCTCGCCGCGACCGAGGCCGGGGCCGCGCAGGACGCGCTCACCGGGGTGGGCAACCGGCGCCGGCTCGAGGAGCTGCTCGCCACCGGGCAGGCCGCGGGCGGCCTGGTCTTCCTCGACATCGACGACTTCAAGGCGGTCAACGACGCGCACGGGCACGCCGCGGGCGACGAGGTGCTGCGCCGCGTGGCCGCGGCGCTGCAGCAGGCGGCCGGCCCGGGCGACGTGGTCACCCGGTTCGGCGGCGACGAGTTCGTGGTCGTGCTCGCCGAGGGCTCCGACGCGCCGTCGTCCGCGGCCCGGCTGCGGGCCGCCGTCGGCGCGGTCGGCTGGGGCGAGGTCGCGCGGAGCCTGGCCGTGACCGTTTCGGCAGGTGCGGCCCCGGCGGGACCGCGCGCGCTCGCCGGGGCCGACGCCGAGCTGCTCGCCGCCAAGCGCGCCCGGCGGCAGCGGCCGCAGCGGCAGAACGGCCGGCTCCGGGCGCGGATGGCAGGATCGCCCGGGTGACCCGGATCCTCCCCGGGGGGCTCGTCGACCTGCACACGCACTTCCTCCCCGACCGCGTGCTGCGCAAGGTCTGGGCCTTCTTCGACCGGGCCGACGAGCACTACGGGGTCCCGTGGCCCATCCACTACCGGCTCCCTCAGGACGAGCGGGTGGCGACCCTGCGCGCGCTCGGCGTGACCACGTTCGCCCCGCTGGTCTACGCGCACCGGCCGGGGATGGCGGCGTGGCTCAACGACTGGGTGGGGGAGTTCGCCGCGGCCACCCCCGGGGCGGTGCCGACGGCGACCTTCTACCCGGAGCCCGGCGTCGAGGGCTACCTGGGCCGGGCGCTCGAGGCGGGCGCGCGCGTCGTCAAGCTGCACGTGCAGGTCGGCGGGTTCGACCCGCGCGACGACGTGCTCGACCCGGCGTGGGGGCTGCTCGCGGAGGCCGGCGTGCCGGTCGTCGTCCACTGCGGCGACGGGCCGGTGGCGGGCACCTGGACCGGCCTCGACGTCTTCGAGCAGGTGCTGCGGCGGCACTCGCGGCTGGTGGCCGTGCTGGCGCACGCCGGGATGCCCGACTACGCCGGGGCGGTGGCGCTGGCGGAGCGATACCCGCGGGTCCACCTCGACACGACCATGGTCGGCACGGCGTTCAGCGAGGCGATGGCGCCGCTGCCCGCGGACTGGCCGGCCCTACTGGCGCGGGTGCCCGACCGGGTGGTGCTCGGCTCGGACTTCCCGAACATCCCCTACCCCTATGCCGAGCAGCTCGCGGCGATCGACGCCTGGGCGGCGGACCCGCGGCTGGGCGAGCCGTTCCGCCGTGCGGTGCTGCGCGAGACCCCGCTGCGCCTGCTCGACGGCTGATCTACGGCTGCCCTGCTGCGGCTGCGTTGCTCCACGCCGGCTGCATCACTCCACTTCGGCTCGGTTCGGCGGCCCGGGACCGAGCCGACGTGGAGCAATGCAGCCGGGAAGGAGCACGGGGACGGGCTCAGGCCGAGCCGGCGAGAACGGGCGGCCGCGTGATCGCCCGCACGACCGCGAACGCGATGCCCGCCACGACGTCGGCCGCGGCCCCGGCGGCGAGCGCCAGCGCGGGAGCGCCCCGATCGGCGAGCGCGCCCGCGAAGGCCGCCCCGGCCGAGCTACCCAGCAGGAATGCGGTGATGATCCAGCCGAACGCCTCGGCCGTCGTGCCGTCGGGCGCGAGCCGGTCGACCTCGAGGTAGCAGGCCGTGAGCAGGGCGGGCAGCGGCAACCCGGTGACGACCGCCGCGAGGACGCGCAGCGGCGTGCCCTGCGCGAGCGCGATCGGCACATATGCGACGCCGAGCGTGACCACGAGCGCCGGCAGCCGCAGCGGCACCGGCAGACGCCGGGGCACCACGCCCGGCCGGACGGCCACCGCGACGCCCCCGATCAGCGCCCCCGCGCCATTGGCGGCGACGAGCACCGCCCCCAGGCCGGTGCTGCCCGCCGCCTCGCCGTACGCGGCCGCCACGACGGTCAGCCCCCCGACCGAGGCACCGACGACGATCAGCAGGCCGTAGTCGGCCAGCAGCACGGGCTCGCGCAGCGGACCCGCCCAGTGCCGGCGGGCGCCGGGGACACCGCGCCACCCCCGCACGACGCCGCGCAGCGCGAACCAGGCGGTGCCGGCGAGGAGCAGGACGACGGCGAGCACGAGCCCACCCGCCGGGAACAGCACGACGCCGAGGGCCACGACGAGCGGGCCGGTGACGAAGATGAGCTCCTGCGCGGCGGCGTCGAGGGCGTAGACCCGCTCGAGGTCGCCGGCCGGCACGACCGAGGGCCACAGCGCGCGCAGCGCCGGTTCCAGCGGCGGTGTGCTGGCACCGGCGAGCGCGGCGGCGACCGGGGCGGCCTGCGCCGGGAGGACGGCGACGGCGGCGATGCAGAGCGCGGACACGGCGGCCGACGCGGCGAGCACGGGCGAGAGGCCGCGGCGGTCGAGGGCGCGGCCGAGCAGCGGCGTGCCGGCGGCCAGCCCCAGCGACCACGCCGCGGCCAGCGCCCCGGCCGTCGCGTAGTCGCCGCCGTCGCGGCGCGCGAAGAGCACGAGCCCCAGCGGCACCATCCCGAGCGGCAGCCGGCCGACGACGGACGCGAGGAGCAGGGGCGTGACGTCGCGGCGGCGGAGCAGGTCGCGCAGGGGCACGGCGACCATCATCGCGGCCGGCCCCCCGGCGGCCGCCTCACTGCCAGAGCGCGTCGAGCTGCGCGGCCACCCGGGCCGCCGCGTCGAGCACCTCCTCGCCGCCGGGGGCGGGCCCGTCGAGCTCGGCAGGCGACGTGCTGCGCTCGGTCATGACGGAGCGCACCTGCTCGCTGAGGAACCGCGACGGCTGCGACCAGGAGTGCGGGTCGTCGCGGGCCCGCGGGTGGTGGTGGTAGCGCTGCGGCACGTAGACGTGCAGGGCCCGCCGCGGGCGCGTCACGGCCACGTAGAACAGCCGGCGCTCCTCCTCGAGGCCGGCCGGCGACGTGAGCGCCATGTCGCTGGGGAAGTTGCCGTCGCTGGCGTGCAGCACGTGGACGACGTCCCACTCCAGGCCCTTCGCGGAGTGGGCGGTCGACAGCACCAGCCAGTCCTCGTCGATCGCGGGCGCCCCGGCGAGGTCGGAGGTCGAGGCGGGAGGCTCGAGCACGTGCTCGGCGGCGACGTCGGACAGGCGCGGGATGCCGGCCGCCGCGGCCACGACCGCGTCGAGGTCGGCGAGCCGGGCCGCGGGCTCGGGGTAGGCCTGCGCGACGAGCGGCGCCACGGCGGCGCGCAGCCGCTCGGCGTGCGTGGCGACGGCCTCGAGCGGCAGCCGCTCGAGCGCCGCCACCAGGGCACCGGCGAGCGGGCGCGCCGGCTCGGGCAGCTCCTGCGCGGCGAGCGGCCAGCGCAGCGCGACCTCGCCCGCCGGCCCGGAACGGTCGTCGGCGACGCCGAGCGCGGCCACCGCCCGCCGCGCCGAGGCCGGCCCGACGCCGGGCAGCAGCTGGAGCAGCCGGTGCCAGGCGAGCTCGTCGCGCGGGTTGTCGGCGAGCCGGTAGGCCGCGAGCAGGTCCTTGACGTGCGCCGCCTCGAGGAAGCGCAGGCCGCCGTACTTGACGTACGGGATGCGCCGCAGCGACAGCTCCAGCTCGAGGGCCGAGCTGTGGTGCGCGGCTCGCATGAGCACGGCCTGCTCCTTCAGCGGCACGCCCTCCTCCCGGAGGGCGAGCACCCGCTCGCAGACCGCACGGCTCTGCTCGTCCTCGTCGCGGCACCGCCAGAGCACCGGCGGACCGTCGCCGGCTGGTGCGCCGGGCGCTGCCCGCAGCACCGCGGTGAAGCCCTCGGGCGCCTGCGCGGCCACGGCGTTCGCGAGATCGAGCACAGGCTGGGCCGACCGGTAGTTGCGCTCGAGCACGACGGTGTCGGAGCCGGCGAACACGGCCGGGAAGTCGAGGATGTGCCGGGCGTCGGCGCCCCGGAAGCCGTAGACGGCCTGGGCGTCGTCGCCGACCACGGTCAGCCGCTCGTCGCGCGACCGCAGCGCCCGCAGCACGTCGACCTGCAGGGCGTTCACGTCCTGGTACTCGTCGACCAGCACGTGGTCGAACGCGTCGCGCAGCGCCGCGCCGGTGCGGTCGTCGAGCACGGCGGCGCGCCAGTGCAGCAGCAGGTCGTCGAAGTCGAGCAGGCCCAGCGCGCGCTTGCGCGCCACGTACGCGCGGCAGACGCCCGGCGACCTCGTCGACCCGGTCCCTCGCCCACGGGGCGGCCTCCGCGAGCACGGCCGAGAGCGGCCGCGACGTGTTGACCGCCCGCGAGTACACGTCGAGCAGGGTCGCCTTGCGCGGGAACCGGCGCGCCGCCGTCGACCCCAGGCCCAGCTCGCTGCGCACGAGGTCGACGAGATCGGCGGCGTCGGCCGCGTCGACCACGCCGAACCCCTCCGGCAGCCCCAGCCGGGCGGCTCCCCGCCGCAGGACCTGGTGCGCGACCGCGTGGAAGGTGCCGCCCCGGACCCGGCCGGACGTCGCCGGTGCGCGGCTCCCGGCGAGCAGCAGCTCCGTCCGGGCGAGCATCTGGCGCGCCGCCCGCCGGGTGAAGGTCAGCAGCAGGACGCGCTCGGCCGGCACCCCGCTCGCGACGAGCCACGCGACCCGCGCCGTCAGGGTGGTGGTCTTGCCCGTGCCGGGGCCGGCGAGCACGCGCAGCGGGCCACCGATGTGCGTCGCGGCGTCTCGCTGCTGCTCGTTCAGCCCCTCGAGCAGATCACCGACGTCGAACATGCGTTCGAGAGTAGTGCACGGCGGTGCCGGTCCGGCGCGTGGACGCGCCGCCTCTTGTCCGATCACCGCCGCCGGGCGAGGCTGGACCCATGACCACCCCCGTCTTCGTCGTGGCCGGTGACGCCGAAGGGCGACCCACCACGGCCGACTGTTCCCACCTCGGGCAGGTGCACGAGGTGCCCGAGGGCGCCCACGCCTGCGAGGACTGCCTGCGCGAGGGCACGTCGTGGGTGCACCTGCGGCAGTGCCTGGTGTGCGGGGGGACCCGCTGCTGCGACAACTCCCCGCGCCGGCACGCCACCGCCCACTTCCACTCGACCAGGCACCCGCTCATGCGCTCCGCCGAGCGCGGCGAGCCGTGGGGCTGGTGCTACCCCGACGAGCTGTTCCTGATGCCGCCGGAGGAGCTGGCCGGCTGACTCGCCGGCTGACCGGCCGGTCCGAGCCACTCCTCGGCGGTCAGGGCGTAGCGCTCGTGGTCGCGCCACGTCCCGTCGATCCGCAGGTACCGCGGCGACAGCCCCTCCAGGCGGAAGCCCAGCGAGCGCGCCAGCCGCTTCGACGCCTCGTTGCCCGGCTGGACGTTCGCCTCGACCCGGTGCAGGGCCAGGCCCCCGTCGCTCTCCGGGGCGAAGCACAGGTCGACCACGAGCGCCAGCCCGCGGCGCATCACGCCCCGGCCGGCCCAGGGCACGAAGGCGGCATAGCCGAGGTAGGCGTTGTCGAACGCACCCCGGACGATCTCGCTCGCGTTGACGTACCCGGCGATCTGCTCGCCGGAGTCGCCGTCGTCCGCGAGCACGAGGTACCCGGCCAGGCGCTGGTGCGGGGCGCGCGCTGCGATCCGGTCCAGCCATCCGCCGAACGCCTCGACGGTCGGCCAGGGCGCCACCCACGGATGGTGCAGTTCGCGGCTGCGGGCCACGGCCGCGACGAACGCCTCCGCGTCGGCCGGGCGGGGCGGTCTGACGGTCACCTCGGGCACGTCGCTCACGCCCGAGACCTTAATCGGCCCGTGTGCGAGGCTGCCGTCGTGAGCGACCTCCCCGACGTCGCGCCGGCGGTCACGGACCCGCGGGGCCTGCGCCGCGGTGACTTCCCCGTGCTGCGGCCGGTGCCGCTGCGCTGGAACGACGACGACGTCTACGGCCACGTCAACAACGCCGTGCACTACCTGCTCTTCGACACCGCGGTGAACGGCTGGCTGATCGAGAGCCTCGGCCGCGACGTGCGCACCCTCCCCGCGATCGGCATCGTCGCCGAGACCGGTTGCCGCTACCTGGCGGAGCTGCGGTTCCCCGAGGCCGTCACCGCCGGGCTGGCGCTCGAACGCCTGGGCCGCAGCAGTGTCACCTACCGGCTCGCGCTCTTCGTTGAGGGCGAGCCGGGGCCGGCCGCGGTCGGCCGGTTCGTGCACGTCTACGTCGACGCGACGAGCCGGCGTCCCGTGCCGGTGCCGCCGGAGGTCCGGCAGGCGCTGACCGCGCTGGGGGCCGGCCGGTGAGCGCCTCCACGGGCGAGCGCGTCTTCACCTACGGCTCGCCGCAGCTGAAGTTCGGGCCCGGCGCCGCGGGCGAGGTCGGGCACGACTTGCGCCAGCTGGGCGTGACACGGGCGCTGCTGATCACCGATCCGGGCGTCGCGGCGACGGGTGCGCCGGCCCGGGTGCGAGAGGCCATGGCCGCGGCCGGCGTGGAGTCGGAGGTGTTCGACGGCGTGCACGTCGAGCCCACCGACGCCTCTCTGCGCGCCGCCGTCGACGCGGCCCGCGCCGGCGGCCCCTGGGACGGCTTCGTCGCCGCCGGCGGCGGCTCCGCCATCGACACCGCCAAGGTCGTGAACCTGCTGACGACCAACGACGGCGACCTGCTCGACTACGTCAACGCGCCGATCGGCGCCGGCCGCGCCCCCGAGCGCCCGCTGCGCCCCCTGGTCGCCCTGCCGACAACCACCGGCACCGGCTCCGAGAGCACGACGATCGCCGTGCTCGACGTGCTCGCCGCGAAGGTCAAGACGGGGATCAGCCACCCGCGGTTGCGCCCCACGCTGGCCGTCGTCGACCCGCTCCTCACGATCACCCAGCCCGCCGCGGTGACGGCGTCCGCCGGGTTGGACGTGCTCTGCCACGCCCTGGAGAGCTGGACCGCCCGGCCCTACACCGCCTTCGCTGCCAAGCGGGCCGCGGAACGGGTGCCCTACTGCGGCGCCAACCCGATCTCGGACCTGTGGGCCGAGCGCGCGCTCGGCCTGCTCGCCCGCTCGCTGCGCGCCGCGGTCGCCGACGGCTCCGACGAGCAGGCCCGCGCCGACCTCGCGCTCGCCGCGACGATGGCCGGTCTGGGCTTCGGCAACGCCGGAGTGCACGTGCCGCACGCCAACGCCTACCCGGTGGCGGGCCGGGTCCGGGGCTTCCGGCCCGAGGGGTACGGCCCGGGGGAGCCGCTGGTCCCGCACGGCATGGCCGTGGCGCTCACCGCGCCCGAGGCGTTCCGGCTCACCTTCCCGGCCGACCCGGCGCGGCACCTGCGCGCGGCCGAGCTGCTCGCGCCCTCCGGTTCGGGGGCGGAACTGCCGGACGCCGCCCGCGAGCGGCTCCCGGCTGCGCTGGCTGCGGTGATCCGCGACGTGGGCCTGCCGAACGGTCTCGCGGCGGTCGGTTACGGCGACGCCGACGTGCCGGATCTCGTCGACGGGGCCCTCCAGCAGCGGCGGCTGCTCGCGACGGCCCCCGTCGACGTGACGGCGGACGACGTCGCCGCCGTCCTGCGTGGCTCCATGACCCTCTGGTGACCCCGGCTCCCTCTTTTCGCGCTGATCATGCACGCGGGAGCGATCATGCACGCCGCGGCGATCACGTAGCGGCCGTCCCGGCCTCCATACCCGCCCGACACGCCCCACGGGTCGGCGTGTCGGCCGGGTAAGGGTGGTGCGGTGACCGCCGCCGCGGGCCTCGCATGATCGCTCCCGCGTGCATGATCGCCGAGAACGAGGGGGGGCAGGGCTCAGGTCACGGGGTCCGCGTGCCGATCCGTGGAGCATGGCGAGCGCGGCGGCGGCGACCCTGGCCGCCCTGCCTGCGGTGCGGCGCCGCACGGTGCTCGCCGTCGTCGTCGCCTTCGGCGGCGCGACCCTCGTCGTGACCCTGATCGGCTGGCAGCCGCCGGACCTGCTGACCGCGCTGGCGACCGCCGTCCTCGCCGTGGTCTCGTGCCTGGCCGCGGCGGCGAGCGCGCCGCGGGTGACCGACCGGGACAGCGAGGGCCGCAGCGACGGTGCGACCGTCGACATGACCAGCTTCGTCTTCGTGCTCGTCGCACTGCTGCTCCCGCCGGCGCTCGTCCCGTTCGTGTGCCTGCCGTCCTTCGCGGTCGACCGGGTGTGGGCGCGGCGCCCGCTCTACGCCGTGGTCCTCAACGCCGCCGTGCTCACTTGGGTCGCCCAGACGGCCGCCCTCGTGCGCGTCGCGGGGGCGGGCGACGCGGGTGCGGCGACCGTGCGGTGGGCCCTGGCGGCCTGGGCGGCAGCAGCCGTGTTCACCATGGGGGACCACCTCTGGCTGCCGTCGGGGCGGTGGATGATCCGCGGGGTGGTGCCGACGGTCGCGGACCTCCGGGAGGCGATGCCCGACCTGCAGGAGTGGGCCGGCGCGGCCACCGCGGTGCTCGCCGCGACCCTCTGGCGGCTCTCGCCCGGCCTCGGCGTGCACGCGCTGGCGCCGGTGGCGATCCTGCACCAGCTGTTGCGCTTCAGGGAGGTGCAGCTCTCGGCCCGCACCGATGGCAAGACCGGGCTGCTCAACTACCGCTGGTTCGCCGAGTGCGCGCAGCGCGAGCTCGCGCGCTCCCGGCGGTCGGGCGCGAGCGCCGCGCTGCTGGTCGTCGACATGGACCGGCTGCGCGACGTCAACAACACGTACGGGCACCAGTGCGGCGACCTCGCGCTGCTGCACGTCGCGGCCGCCCTCGAGGCGCACAGCCGCCCGAGCGACCTCGTGTGCCGGTTCGGCGGCGAGGAGTTCGTCGTGCTGCTGGCCAACCTCGACCCCGGCGTCGCCGCGGAGACGGCGGTCGAGGTGGGGGAGCGGCTGCGGGCCGCGGTGGCGGGCGAGCCGCTGACCTTCGGGGAGGTCCCGGTGACCGTGACCGTCTCCGTCGGGGTCGCCGTGCTCGGAGCGGACGCCGCGGACCTCGACAGGCTCGTCGCGGTCGCCGACGAGCGCGTCTACGCGGCCAAGCACGCCGGGCGCAACCGGGTCGTGGCCTGACCGCGGATCACGACCTGCCGGTGAGCTCGACGGGCCGGGCGATCACGTCGACGAGTGCCCCGCGCCGCCACACGGTGATCGGCAGGTCGCGGCCGATCGCCTCGGCGAACATCAGCCGCTGCACCGACTGCGCGGTCGACACCGCCTCGCCGCCCACCGTCAGCAGGATGTCGCCCGCGAACAGGCCGGCGCGAGCCGCCGGGCCCCCGGGCACGACCTCCACCAGCCGCAGCCCCTCGCGCCGGCCCAGCCGCTCGGCGAGCGCCGGCGGCAGTGGCGCGGGGGAGCTGACGAACCCGAGGAACGCCCGTCGCACCCGACCCTCGCTGACCAGGGTGCCGATGATCCGGCGCGTCGTGTCGTTGACCGGCACCGCGAGCCCGAGGCCCGCCCCGGCCACGGCGGTGTTGATCCCGACGACGCGCCCCCGGGCGTCGGCCAGCGCGCCGCCGGAGTTGCCGGGGTTGAGCGCCGCGTCGGTCTGGATCACGTCCTCCACGATCCGGACGGCGTTGCCGTCGCGCGCCGGCAGCGACCGCCCCAGGGCGCTGACGACCCCGGCGGTCACGGTGCCGGCGAGCCCGAGCGGGGTCCCGACGGCGACGACGAGCTGGCCGACGCGCAGCCGTGACGCCTCACCGAGCGCGGCGGGCGGGGGCGTCGGCCCGTCGACACGGACCACGGCGAGGTCCGAGAGCGGGTCGGCGCCGACCAGCCGGAACGGCGCCGAGGTCCCGTCCGCGAACGCCGCCGTGCCTGCCCGTCGCCCGGCCACCACGTGCGCGTTGGTGAGCACGTAGCCGTCATCGGTGAACACCACGCCGCTCCCGGTGCCGCCCCCGCCGCCCGTGCCGACCCGCAGCGCGGCGACCCGCGGGGTCAGCTCGGCGGCGACCCGCGTGACGACGGTGGAGTACGCGTCGAGGGCGTCGTCCTCGATCGCCGCCCGGGTGCTGTCGGCGTCCATGGCGCCCTCCCACATGCTTGCGTGATTACTCGCTTACATGCTGCGCCTCGCCATGCCCCGGGCGCAGCCCCGATCGCGCTGGGCGTAAACCCCGAGGCGATGGCGGGGGTGCCGCGGTTACCGTGCCGTGGTGCGCCCCGGACCGCTCGTCGAGGCCCTGGTGCCGGCGCGCCTCGGCCGCGACTACCGGTGGCTGCTCGCGTCGAGCTGGGTCGCCGCGCTCGGTGACGGCATCGCGCTGGCGTCCGGCCCCCTGCTGGTGGCCTCGCTGACCCACGACCCTGCCCTGGTGGCGTTCGCCGCGCTGCTCCGGTGGGCGCCACCGATGGTCTTCGGCCTCACCGCGGGCGTGCTGTCGGACCGATGCGACCGCCGCCGCATCGTGATGACCGCGGACGCCGCCCGCGCCGGCGTCCTCGTCGTGCTCGTCGCGGCGATCGCCACCGGCCGGCTCACGGTGGCGCTCGCGCTCGCCGCGCTCGGCGTCCTCGGCACCGCGGAGGTCTTCTCGGACAACGCGTCCATCACCCTGCCCCCGATGCTCGTGGCGCGCGACGACCTCGTCCTCGCGAACGCCAGGCTCCAGACGGGGTTCGTGACCCTGAACCAGCTCGCAGGGCCGCCGCTCGGCGCCCTGCTCTTCGCGGTAGGGAGGGCCTGGCCGTTCGTCACCGAGGCCGTGCTGGTCTGCGCGGGCGTCGCCCTCGTGTCGCGGGTGGCGCTGCCCCGGATCGAGCGCGGGCGGCGCCGCGCGGGCGGCGTCCGGGCCGAGGTGGCGGACGGCGTGCGCTTCACCCTGCACCATCCCGCCGTCCGGACGCTTGCGCTCACCATCCTGATCTTCAACGTGACGTTCGGCGCGGCGTGGTCGGTGCTGGTGCTGTACGCGCAGCAGCGGCTGGGCCTCGGCCCGGTCGGCTACGGGCTGCTGGCGACCACGTCCGCCGTCGGCGGGCTGTTGGGGACCGGCGCCTACGGCTGGATCACGCGCCGGGTGAGCCTCGGCGACATCATGCGGGTCGGGCTGGTGATCGAGACGCTGACCCACCTGGCGCTGGCGCTCACCACGTCGGCGCTGGTCGCGGGGGTGGTGATGCTGGTTTTCGGTGCGCACGCGTTCATCTGGGGGACGACGTCGACGACGGTGCGGCAGCGCGCCGTGCCGCTGGAGCTGCAGGGGCGCGTCGGGGGTGTGTACGTGATCGCCGTGTACGGCGGGCTGGTCGCCGGCTCCGCGCTCGGCGGGGCGCTCGCCGCGCGGTGGGGCGTCACCGCACCGTTCTGGTTCGCGTTCGCCGGATCGGCCGTGTTCGTGGTCGCGCTGTGGCGCCGGCTCAGCCGGATCGCGCACGACGAGCCCGCCTCGTCGGAGCGGGCCACGGCGTGACGATCGTCCGGAACGACCCGGGCCTGGCTCCGCGGGCACGTCTCGGCCAGGCTGGGGGCAGTGCCCCGCGACGGTGGAGGAGCTCGTGGCGTGACCACTCGCGATGATCCGGCCGCGCCGGGCGTCCCTGCCGGGGACGCCGCGGCGCCCGCCCCCTTCACGGGCATGACCCGCTGGACCCGCCGCTTCGCCAGTCCTCTCCAGCGCTTCCTGCGCACGGAGGCCGGCGGGGCGGCCGTGCTCGTGACCGGCACCCTCGTGGCGCTCGTGTGGGCCAACGTCGCCACCGAGTCGTACGAGACGGTGTGGAACACCCACCTGACCGTGACCCTCGGGGAGGCCCAGGTCTCGCTCCCGCTGCGGGGGTGGGTCAACAGCGGCCTCATGACCTTCTTCTTCTTCGTGGTCGGGCTCGAGGCGCGCCGCGAGTTCGATCTCGGCGACCTGCGCGAGCGCCGCCGGTTCGCGCTGCCCCTGGCCGCGGGGCTGGGCGGGATGCTCGTGCCCGTGCTCGTGTACCTCGCGGTGAACGCCGGGGGCACGGCCTCGCACGCGTGGGGCGCCGCCATGTCGACCGACACCGCCTTCGCGCTCGGCACGCTCGCCCTCCTCGGCCGGAGGGTCCCGGGGCAGGTCAGGGTGTTCCTGCTGACGGCGCTCGTGGTCGACGACGTCGTCGCCCTGCTCGTCATCGCCGTCGTCTACAGCGAGGACGTGCGGTTCGCGCCGCTGCTCGCGGGCGCGGGCTTCCTGGCGGTGGCCGTCGCGATGCGGGCGTTCCGGATCCGGGTGGGGCTCGCGTACGTGGTGGTCGGCGCCGCGGCCTGGCTCTGCGTGCTCGAGTCGGGGGTCGACCCCATCGTCGTCGGCCTCGTGATGGGGCTGCTCACCTACGCCTACAACCCCTCGTTCGACGCCCTCGACCGCGCGGCGGAGCTGTTCCGCAGGTTCCGGGAGCAGCCGACGCCCGAGTACGCGCGCAGTGCGGGTGCCGGGCTGGTCGCGTCGCTGTCGTTCAACGACCGGCTGCAGCAGCTGTGGCTGCCGTGGACCAGCTACGTGATCGTGCCGCTGTTCGCGGTGGCGAACGCCGGGATCGTCGTGGATGCGAGCTTCCTCGCGCGGGCGATGACCTCGCCGGTGACGCTCGGCATCGTGCTGGCCTACGTCGTCGGCAAGCCCGTCGGACTCGTCGGGGCGAGCTGGCTGGTCACGGTGCTGGCGCGCGGGCGGGTCCGGCCGCCGGTGGGCTGGGCGGCGGTGGCCGGCGGCGGGACGATCGCCGGCACGGGGTTCACCGTCTCGATCCTCGTCGCGACGCTCGCCCTGCACGGCGACGAGCTGCAGGAGGCCAAGTTCGGCGTGCTCGCGGCGGCCGTGCTCGCGACCGCCCTGACCTGGTGCGTCTTCTGGCTCACGGCGAAACTGCCCGTGCAGCGGCGGCTGCGGGCCCTCCTCGGCGACGCCGAGCCGCTGGTCGACCTGGCCGTGCCCGTGGACCCCGAGCGCGACCACGTCCGCGGCCGGCCCGACGCCTCCGTCACCGTCGTCGAGTACGGCGACTTCGAGTGCCCCTACTGCGGGCAGGCCGAGCCCGTCGTCCGCGAGCTGCTCGCGAGCCACGGCGAGGACATCCGGTACGTCTGGCGGCACCTGCCGCTCGAGCGCGTGCACCCGCAGGCCGCCCTCGCCGCCGAGGCCTCCGAGGCGGCCGCCGCCCAGGGCGCCTTCTGGGAGATGCACGACCGGCTGCTCGACCACCAGGACCAGCTCCAGCCGGTCGACCTGCTGCGCCACGCCCGCGAGCTCGGGCTCGACATGGAGCGCTTCCGCGAGGACCTGCGCGAGCACCGGTTCGCGGGCCGGGTCGCCGAGGACGTCGAGTCGGCCGGGATCAGCGGGGTCTCGGGCACGCCGACCTTCTTCGTCAACGGCCGCCGGCACTACGGCGCCTACGACATCGCCACGCTGCAGAAGGCCGTGATCACCGCCCGCGCCCGCGCCAAGATCACCACCTCGAGCTCCTGACGCCGGCCGGCGTCAGCCGCCGCGCAGGAGGGTCAGCCCACGCCGCTCCTCCGCGGTCACCACGTCGGGGTCGAGGCCGAGGGCGCGCCCGACCTGCTCGCTGGTCAGGCCCACCATCGCCCGGAGCACGAGCACCTCCCGTGTCCGCTGGGGCAGCTGGTCGAGCTCACCCTGGATCGTCCCGGCGTCGCCGGCCTCTGCCGGCACGACGCCGGACGGCGGTGTGTGGGACCAGACATGCCGACCGCGCAGGGCGCCGATCGCCTGCTGGACGGCGGCGGCCATGTCGGGGTAGACCACCGCCTCGACCGACCGCGGGCCGGCCAGCTCGTCGCCGTGGTCCCGCACGATCGCCGCCGTGACCTGCGCCGCCAGGTCGTCCGCCGCCGCGTAGCCGGTCCGCGAGCGGCCGAGCCGGGCGCGGCAGTACCGCCGGACGACGAGGTGGACCCGCTCGACGGTTCCGCTGTTCCGACTCTCGTCCATACAATCCCCTCGCAAACGCGGTCCGAGGGGTTCGAGGCGGCGGGTCGCCCGGTTTGGTCCTCTTTCTCGAGCCCTGCCCCCCGGTACTCGCCGCTTGCGGAGTTGCTCGCCGGATGCGGAATCCCGGGCCCCGAGGATCCGCATCCGACGAGTAAGCCCGCACTCGGCGAGCATCGGGTCACGAGCGGGCGGCCAGCCCGCGGGCGTGCACGGCGGCGGCGACCACCAGGTCCTCCCAGGCCATCCCGGTGCTGGTGAACAGCACCGGGCGGCCCGCGGTCAACCCCGAGCGGCCGGTCACGACCTCGCGCATCGGCACCAGGTCGCCCGGCGCGAGCACCCCCTCGCCGATGGCCCGGACGACGTTCCCGTTCTCCCGCAGCGCCGTCGGCACGTCCTCGACGACGACGTGGGCGGCGCCGGCGAGGGCGCCGTCCACCTCCCGGGCGTCCGGCTCGTGCGAGCCGACGGCGACGACGACGGCGCCGGGGCGCACCAGCGAACCGTCGAACAGCGGCTCGCGGGCGGTCGTCGCGCAGACGACGACGTCGGCCGTCGCCACCGCTCGCGACCCCGCCTCGGCGGCGAGCGCCACCTCGGTGCGGGTCTGGTCGAGCGCCGGTACCGATCGGGTGGCGCGCCGGGTCACGAGGTAGGTGACCCGGGCCAGCCGCCTGCGCCCGTGCAGCGCCGCGGCCAGCGTCTCGACGTGCGCCACCGCCTGCGGGCCCGCGCCGAAGACGGCGACCGTGAGCGGCGCGTCGTCCCGCGCCAGCGCGGGCAGGATCGCGGCGACCGACACGGCCGGCGTCCGCAGGGTGGTCAGCGCCGCGCCGTCGAGCAGCGCCGCGGGCGCCAGGGTGGCCGGGTCGAGCAGCAGGTAGAGGCCCTGGATCCGGGGCAGGCCGAGCGCGGGGTTGCCGGGCGCGACTGTCACGACCTTGACGCCGGCTCGCCCCGCTCCTGCCGACGGCATGAGCAGCACCTGCCCCGGCCCGGCCTGCACGACGCCCCGCGGCGGGTCGGCGCCGGGGTCGAGCCCGGCCCGCAGCGCGGCCCCGATCGCCGCCACCGCGTCCGCGGGCGGCAGCAGCACGCGGACGGCGGCCGCGTCGAGGTAGGGAGGAGCGCTCACGGGTCCGTTCACCTCAGCACGAACCCGGGCACGAGGTCGTCGTCGGGGTCGACGACGAAGGCGTGCTCGCCGGTCCGGTACGCCGTCCCGGTCACGACCGGTAGCACGGCCGGCCGCCCGTGAACCGTCGTCCGGCCGGCCACCCTGGCCACGAACCGGGACCC
Source organism: uncultured Actinomycetota bacterium (assembly GCA_963792195.1). Lineage (GTDB taxonomy): Bacteria > Actinomycetota > Actinomycetes > Actinomycetales > Kineosporiaceae > DATKNA01. The sequence goes on from CAWBVK010000002.1 coordinate 400,766, forward strand.
GACGATCGAGTCGTGCGCCAGGGCCTGCCCCTCGCGCAGCGCCCCCGAGTCGTCGAGCAGGGCGAGCCGGGCACACGTGCCCGAGCCGCACGGGGACCGGTCCACCTCGCCGTCGGCGAAGATGGTGACGTTGCGCTGGTGCAGCGAGCCGTCGTCGAGCACTCCCAGGTCGTCGACGAGGATCGTGCCGTAGACGCCGCTCAGCCGGTCGTCGCCGGGGTGCCGGGCGTGCTCGCTGCCGTCGAGCGCGTGCTTGATCTCGCGGCCGACCGCGATGAGCTCGGGCAGCTGCGCGGGCTCGACGGCCAGACGGAGGTCCGCGGCAGCGACGACCGCGTAGATCGCGCCGCCGAACGCCAGGTCCACCGCCACCGTGCCGCGCCGCGTGGTCACGGGCACCGCACGCGCGAGCGGATGGCTCGACACGTTGACGAAGTCCACCGCCCGCACCCTGCCCGCCCGGCTGTGCACGCGCGCTGTCACGCGCCCCGACGGGACGTCGACCACGACGTCGGTCGCGCCGTCGGGATCGGCCTCGACGAGGCCGGCGTCCACGGCCCACCGGCCGAGCGCAATGGTGCCGTGCCCGCACGCCGTCGAGAAGCCGTCCTTGTGCCAGAAGAGCACGCCGAGCACGGCCCCGGCGTCGTCGGGCGGGACGACGAGGCCCCCGTACATGTCGGCATGCCCGCGCGGCTCCGAGCACAGCAGCCGGCGAAGGTGCTGCACCGCGGGATCGGCCAGGGCACGGATCCTCCGCTCGGCGACCGTCGCGCCGGCGATCTCGACCGGCGGCTCCGGCACGATCCGGAAGGGTTCGCCCCCCGTGTGGTAGTCGACCGTGCGGACGGCGACGTCCATGGCAACACCCCTGTTTCGATGATCTCCAGACGAACCCGACATGACACTCTCTTGACGTTATCCAGACGTGACGTTGCTGTTCGCGTCCTTAGGTTGAGCCCGCCCCCAGCTCCCCGGGGGTCCCCAGGGCGGACGCCGATCTCTGCCACCGCCACGGGGCCGGCTCGACACCGCATGGCAGAGGCGGGGGACCCGATCCGGCACGGCGGCGCTCGTCAGGCGCCGGCGTGCCTAGGGGTGAAGCCCGGCGGCCCTTCCGGGGGCCGCGGGGCCGGGTGACTTCTCCCACCCGAACCCGACAGCTGACCTCGCAGGCGTCCGGAGAGGCCCATACGTGTCGTCGAGCACCATTGCCAGCACGACCGGCAGCACCGCTCGCCATCGCTCCTCGGAGCCCGTCCTCACCCCCTTCTCGGGGATCACCCTCGGATCGGTCGTCCCCGTGCCGGTCGTGGCCGGCCGCAGCGGGCTCGTCCTCGCGCTCTCGTCCGGCCTGGTCGCCAGCATGGGGCTGCCGGCGTCCGCCGAGGCCAGCGAGGGGCAGCAGACCGCGGTCACGGCGTCCATCCCCGTCGTCGCCCCTGACGCCGCGCTCGCGTCCGAGTCGGTGTCGGCGCCCGCGAGCGCCACCGTCCGCTTCGAGCACACCGCCTTCCACCCGGCGAGCTCCACCGTGCCCGCGCGCCCGGTCGCGGCGTCGACCCGTGACATCACGACGATCTCCCGCTCGCTGGCGGGGAACGCCTACCGCGCCGACCTCCGTGCGCAGGCCGCGCGCCACGCCGCCGCGGTGGCCCACGCCGCGGCCGTGTCCTCCAGGGCCGCACACACCACCACCAGCACGGCGAGGACGAGCACGAGCTCCGGGACCACGCACGCCACTACGCACGCCTCCTCCTCGGTCTCAGGTCGGGGGGCCTCGGTGGTGGCCATCGCGTCGCGGTACCTGGGCGTCCCGTACGTCTACGGGGGCTCGAGCCCGCGCGGGTTCGACTGCTCGGGCCTGACCATGTACGTCTACGCCCAGCTGGGCATCAGCCTGCCGCGCAGTGCGGCGGCGCAGTACGGCGCGACGACGCGGATCGCCCGGAGCCAGGCGGTGCCGGGTGACCTGATCTTCTTCTTCACCGGCGGTACCGTCACCCACGTGGCGATCTACCTCGGGGGCAACATGATGCTCGCCGCCCCGCACACCGGCGACGTCGTCAAGAGGGAGTCGATCTACTCGGCGAACATCGCCTTCGGCCGGGTCTGACGCTCGGCCGTCCCGGGCCGGCTCCCGGAGCGGGCCGCACGCGCCGCCTCACCCGCAAGGGGTGAGGCGGCGCGTTCCGCGTCCCCCGACACTGGCGCCGTGCGCCGGGCCGGCGCCGGGCGGAGGGAGCGTCGGGATGAGCACACGGACCGTCGACGACATGGGCGACGTCCTGCTGCGCGCGGGCAGGAGCTGGGGCTGGGCGCTCACCTTCGGGATCATCAGCGCCGTCGCCGGGATCCTGGCGCTGGTGTGGCCGGGCAAGACCCTCATCGTCGTCGCCGTCCTCGTGGGCGTGCAGCTCGTCGTCTCCGGGATCTTCCGGTTCGTCGAGGCGATCGCCTTCGGCCACGACGAGAGCGGCGGCACCCGTGTGCTGCTCGCGGTCCTGGGTGTCCTGTCGCTGGTCGTCGGGCTCTACGCGCTCCGGCACGTCCTGCTGACGCTCGTGGCGCTCGCCTTGATCCTCGGCATCTTCTGGATCGTCAACGGCGTGGTCGACATCGTGGTGGCGATCGCCGACCGCGACCTGCCCCGGCGCGGCTGGCGGGTCGCGCTCGGCGCCCTCAGCATCGTGGCCGGCCTGATCGCGCTCGCCTACCCCGACATCTCGCTGCTCGCGCTGGCGTGGGTAGCCGGCGTGTGGCTGCTCGTCCTCGGCATCGTGCAGATCGTCATCTCGTTCAGGCTGCGCGCCGCCGGGGCCACCGCCGGCCCCGCCGCCGCCTTCGCCTGAGCCTCCCCGGGCTCTCCAGGCCTCTCAGCTTGCCGGAGCGCGCGCCACCGGGTTGCGGATCACGGCGCGGTAGCCGCCGTCCTGTGCCGCGAGGCGGGTCACCCAGATCAGCCAGTACCGGTGCCGGCCGCCGGCCTTCGCCGGCAGCGAGGTCTGCCCCGAGGCCTGTACCGCGGCGCCGACCCGGGCGTACGCGGTGGGGTCGGCGCCCCGCTCGTCGCCGGCCCGCAGCTCGACGGTGATCGGGCCGCCGACGGCGTCGAGGTCGACAGCCGTCACGGCGCGCGCCGCGCCGAGGTCGAGCAACAGCCCGACGCCGTCCTTGAGGTTGCCGAAGTCGGCGCTCGTGTAGGTCTGGGTGCGCCACGCCCCGCCCTGCTGCCGCAGGCCGCTGCCTCCGGAGGGATCGACGCTGGTGATCGCGGCGTCGAGCGCGACCGGCGCCGCCGCGGCACCGGCCGCACCGGTCGCCGTCGTCGTGCTGCGCGTCCCGAGCACCACCGCGGCCAGCGCCACCGCGATCACAAGGCCGGCGACGAGCACCCAGAGACCGACCGGGTGGCGCGCCGGGGGAGCACTGGTGGCGGGTGCGGGTGCGGGTGCGGCCGCAGGTGCGGTGGGTGCGGGAGCGGCCGCCGGCGCCGCTGCGGGCGCAGGGACGGGTGGGGCCGCTGGCACGTGGGCCGGTGGTGCCGGGAGCGCTGTTACCGGGGCCGTTGGTACCGGGACCGCTGGTACCGGGGCCGGTGGTACCGCGGCCGCCGGCACGGCAGGGGACGCCGCCGGCGCGGGCCCGGCCTCGACGACGGGCAACTCCTGGGTGCGCGGCACGCCCTGACCGTGCAGGGCAGGGATCACCTCGGTCTCGTTCTCGCGGCCTGTCGGTTGCGCGTCCGTCACTCGTGGAACCTTTCGATCGGGTGTCTGGCCCTCCCAGTGTCCCCCGGACGGGGCCGGGGCTGCGCCGGAGCGGTGGCGGGCTGCCGGCCGCCGACCGGAAGGGGACCTCCGCCTCTACCGCACGGCCGCCGCGGCGAGGATGCTCCGAAGCGGCGTCTGCATGGCGCCCCTGCCCGGCGGTCGCCGTCCCGGCAGGGCCGGCCGCCGACTCCGGGCCGTCCGGGGAATCGAGGATCACGTGTCCACGTACGAGGTACCGGCACCGCCGCAGGCGGTGCGCGTCCAGGGGAGGCTCGAGGAGCCGCTCAGCCGCTGGCTGTGGATCGTCAAGTGGCTGCTCCTGATCCCGCACTACATCGTCCTGTTCTTCCTGTGGGTGGCGTTCGCGGTGGTCACGGTGGTGGCCTTCTTCGCGATCCTGTTCACGGCCCGCTACCCGCGCGGCCTCTTCGGCTTCTCGCTCGGGGTGCTCCGCTGGTCGTGGCGGGTGTCGTACTACGGCTACTCCGGGCTGGCGACCGACCGCTACCCGCCGTTCAGCCTCGGTGCCCACCCCGACTACCCGGCCACCCTCGACATCCCCTACCCCGAACGCCTGTCCCGGGGGCTCGTGCTCGTCAAGTGGTGGCTGCTGGCCATCCCGCAGTACATCGTGCTGGGCATCATCGCCGGGAGCGCCGCATGGACGGTGACGACCGTGACCACGTCGTCGAGCACGATCACCAGGACGACCTCCTCCGGCGCGAACCTGATCACCGTGCTCGCGGTCTTCGCCGGCGTCGCGATGCTCTTCGGCCGCCGGTACCCGCGTGGCCTGTTCGACCTCGTGATGGGGTTCGACCGCTGGATCCTGCGGGTGGTGGCCTACGTCACCCTGATGACCGACGAGTACCCGCCGTTCCGGCTCGACCAGGGCGGCGAGGAGCCGGCCGGCCCTTCGGGCCCGGCGCCGGCCGACCCCGCGACCTCCGGAGCGGCGGCGGTGGTCCCGCCCCAGGCCGGGCACTCGGACCTGCGCACTCCGGGCTGACCCGGGGCAGGTCGGGAGGGGCCGCGAGCCGCGCGTCGCCGCATGTGTCAGCCGGAGAGGGCGCCGGACCAGTACCGTTCGGTCTACCCCCGGTCGTGGGCGGGGACGACATTCCGGCCGCCCGGGGGGTGAGCCGCGGCCGGCGAGCGTGAGGAGCGGTGGTGGCAGACGGGCGGGGCTCGCAGGGGGAGCCGCACGACGGCCTGCCGGGTCGGGGCGCGGGGGGCGCCGCGGACGGCTGGCGGTGGGTGTCGGCGGACTGGGTGCCGCGGGCGGAGGTGGTGCCGCAGGTCCGGCGGTGGGCCGTCGGCGTCCTCGCGGTCTGGGGCGCCGACGACGCCGAGTGGCAGGTGACCCAATTGCTGACGGAGGTCGTGACCAACGTCGTCCTGCACGCGGGCACCGCCTTCTCGATACGCCTCGGCCACGACCCGGCCGTGCCCGGCCGGGTGCGCTGCGAGGTGCACGACACCAGCCCGGTGGTGCCGCGGCTGCGTCATCACAGCACGCGGGCCACGACCGGGCGCGGCATCCGACTGCTCGACGCCGTCTCCGACCGCTGGGGCGTCGAGCGCGACGCCGGCGGCAAGACCGTCTGGTTCGAGGTCGACGCCGACGAAGCGGCCGGCGGCTCGGGCGACGACGTCGACGACGTCGAGCTGTTGATGCGCGCGTTCGAGGACGCCGTCCCTCCGCCGGCGCCACCGGGCGGCGGCGTCGGCACGGTGTCCGGCGACGTCCACGTGCTCGGGCGCTGGCACGGGGCGGTCGCGGCATGACCGCATCGCCGGCCGCCGAGGAGCTCGTGACGGTCGTGCTGCGGGGGCTCCCCGTTCCCCTGCACGCGCGGGCCAGTGAGCACGGGCAGGAGCTCCAGCGCGAGTTCACCCTGCTCCACCTGCAGCTCGAACGGCAGGCGGAGGCCGGGAACCCCGCACACAGCGCGGAGCGGGACGTGCCACGGCGGCTGGTCGAACTGGTCGACGCTCTGCAAGGCCGCTACGCCGTCTACACCACCGAGCAGGAGGACCAGCTCGAGGCGGCCATCGAGCAGGGCCTCGAGTCGATCGACCTGACGTTCCGGGTCCCGCCGGACGCCGCCGCGGCGTCCGTGGACCTCGGCGCGATGCTCGAAGAGGCCGACGCCTACTGCCGTGAGGGCCGGCACCTGCTCACCCTCGCGACGCCGCCGGAGGCGCTGGCGTACCGCCAGTGGTACCTCCAGCAGTTCGTGGACCAGATCGCCGGGCGGCCGGCACAGTCCTGGCGCGAGTGGCTGCTCGCACGGCCGCCCGCCGACACCCCGGTCGACCCGAGCGAGACGCCCACCAGGTCGGAGGCCTGAGCGGTCTCAGGAACCGACCCCGGGTGCCGACGGGTGCCTCGTGGCACGGGCGCGCAGCGACGTCGACGAGCAGATCGCGGACCTGCTCCGCACTGCCCGGACGTCGCTGGGGCTGCCGGTGGCGTTCCTCAGCCGCCTCGACGGGACCACCCAGACGCTCGAGGTCGTCGAGTCCGCGATCCCGGTCCTCGTGCGCGAGGGTGCCACCCGGCCGCAGGCGACCAGCCTGTGCCAGGCGGCGCTCGACGGACGGATCCCGGCGGTGCTGCCCGACCTCGCGCGTGACCCGGTCGCGATGGCGCTGCCCGCGGCGCGTTTGCCCCGGTTCCGCAGCTACATCACCGTTCCCGTGCGCCTGTCGGACGGCCGCCTGTACGGCACCTTCTGCGCCGCGGGGCTGCGCTCCGACCCCTCCCTCGGCAGCCGCGAGCACAGCCTCGTGCAGGTGCTCGCCCGGGCCGCGGCGCTCGTGCTCGAACCGGTGGTGCGCGAGCGCGAGGCGGAGGCCGAGATCAGGGGCCGCCTCGACCCGCTGATCGCGGCCGGAGGGCCGGTGGTGGTGCTCCAGCCGATCGTCCGGCTCGCGGACGGCGTCCGCGTGGGCGCCGAGGCGCTCAGCCGGTTCCCCGCCGAGTGGGGGATGCCGCCCGACGTCTGCTTCGCGCAGGCGCACCGGGTGGGCGAGGGCGCTCGCCTCGAGCTGCAGGCACTCGAGCGGGCGGCCCGTCACCTGGACGCCGTCCAGGGGTACGTCTCCCTGAACGTCTCGCCGGCCGTGCTGCTCGACCCGGCCTGTGCGGCCCTGCTGCGGCTGCTCCCGATGGACCGGGTGCTGCTGGAGTTGTCGGAGCACGACCCGGTCGAGGACTACTCGGCGCTGTCGGCCACCCTCGATCCGCTGCGGGCGGCCGGTTTGCGGCTGGCGATCGACGACGTGGGCGCCGGGTTCTCGTCGCTGCGCCACATCGTGCTCACCGCCCCTGACGTGATCAAGCTCGACCGCAGCGTCGTCGCGGGTGTCGCCGGTGATGCCGTGCTGCGCCGCCTGATCGACTCGATGGTCTCGTTCGCCCACGGCGGTGACGCGCGCGTCGTGGCGGAGGGCGTCGAGACGCAGGACGACGCCGTCGCCCTGCTCGAGCTCGGCGTCGACGACGGGCAGGGGTGGCTGTTCGGCCGCCCCGGGCCGCCCGAGGCGCTCGGGACCGTGCCAGCCTCGGCGGGCGCGACGCTCGCGGGTTAGTCGCGGCCGACGTCGGGGCTCAGGCCCGGGTCAGCAGCCGCCGGGGCGCCCCGGCCGGGGGCCGGGGCCCGGCGTCGGTGACGTCGACCAGCAGCACCGCCACGTCGTCCGTCAGGCTGCCGCCGGCGTGCTGCGCGGCGGCGGCGAGCAGCCCGTCGACCGCGTGCTGCAGGTCGGGGTCGCGGAGCACGCCGGCGTGCCGGGCGAGGTCGAGGAACGCCCCGTGCCCGTCGCGTGCCTCCGAGAGGCCGTCGGTGAACAGCAGCAGGCGGTCCCCGGCGGAGAGGCGGTACCGGTCGGGCACGGGATCCGCGCCCAGGCCCAACGGAAGGGCCGCCCGTGTCGCCGTCAGCTCCCGCACCTCGCCCTCGGCCGGGACCAGCAGGGGAGCGGGGTGACCGCAGTTGACGATCTCGAGGGTGCGCAGTGGCCCGAGCTCGCACAGGACGGCCGTGACGAAGTCCTCCTCGCCGAGATCGCCCTGCAGGGACTCGTCGAGCGCGGCGGCGACGTCGACCAGGCGCAGCTCTGGCCGGCCGGCCAGCTGCCGGAACGCCGAGAGCGTGTGGGCGGCGGTCCGCACCGCCGGGAGGCCCTTGCCCCGGACGTCGCCGACGAGGACCCGGACGCCGCGGGTGGTGGCGACGGCGTCGAAGAGGTCGCCGCCGACGAGCGCGTCGTGGCTCGCCGACACGTAACGGGAGGCGATCGCGAACCCGCCGAGCTCGGGCGGCACCGCCGGGAGGATCGCCTCCTGGGCGACCTCGGCCACCTGCGTCATGCGGGCGAGCCGGGCTTCCCGCTGGCGGCGGACGGCGGCGTTGACGACGGCGAACCCGGCGGTCGCGGCCGCTCCCGCGACGCGCAGCACGGTGGCCTGGTCGAGGAGCCGGCCGTGCTCCAGGCTCAGCACGACGACGCAGGCGACCGTGTAGAGGGCGACCAGGCCCGTCGCCCGCCACGACAGCAGGAGCGAGACGAGCAGGGGCGCCAGGGCCAGGGCCGGGACGACGACCAGCGGGCCGTCGGCCCTGTACTGGCAGACCGTCAGCACCGTCAGCGCGGCGACGGCGAGCACGGTGACCGCCGCCGTAAGGCGCATGCCCGGCGATTCCGCTTCCTGAGCCGGCTCGGGCCGGGACCGGGGCGTCGCGTGTTCGCGCGGCGGGGCATGCACGCTCCAAGTATGGGTGCCTCGGACGGCCCCCGTCCCCGCGGACGGGAGGTTCAGCAGCCGAGGCGGAACCGTGCTGCGGTCACTCCGCAGGCATCGGTCGCCGCGTGGGGGAGCAGCACCCACCGCACGCCGCCGGTCCGCCAGGACACGACCGTGGACGCCGCGACGAGCGCGGCGCCCAGCACGAAGCCCGCGCGCCCGTCGCGCGAGGGCAGGACGAGCTGCGGGGCCAGGTGCCACAGGCTGAAGCCGGCCAGCGGCCACAGCGCGCCGCGGACGGGGTCACTGGGGAAGACCTCGAGGAACAGGCCGCGTCACAGCAGCTCCTCGGCGGTCGCGTTCACCGCGGCCGTGCCGAGCATGCTCACGAGCACGCGCCGGTCCACCTCCCGCTGATGAGGGACGAGCTCGGTGCCGATCGCACCCGCCACCGGGAGCAGCAGCGCGGCCGCCTCGCCCGCGGTGGGCCGCCGGCCGCGCGTCAGGACGCGCAGCGCCCCGCGAGGCCCGAGCACCGCGACGGGCAGGGCCACGCACCACCCGCACCAGTAGACGGCGAAGCCCGCCCGGTAGGCCTGGCGCGCCGGTAGCCGGCGGTTCAGCGCGGCGAACAGCAGCGCCATGGAGGCGGGCAGGACCGCCGGGACGGCCAGCGCGACGCGCCGGCGCGTGTCCTCCGGGCCCATGTCACGCTCCCTTCTCGTCTCCTCCGGTCTAGGGCTCGAGACGGCCGCGCACCAGGCCTGAAGGTCCTGGCAAAGCCTCGCCGACCTGCGGCGCTGTGGCGGGACGAACGGCACTACCGCCAGGTGCGGGCCCACGGAAGGCTCGGAGGGCGGAGGTGGTGGAGATGCCGGTAGACGGAAGCCTCGCAGGGCCACGCGAGCTGGCCCGGGTCGACCTGTACTGGATCCCGCTCGGCGCGGGCGGGTGGTTTGTCCGGCGGAACGGCCGGCTGTACGAGGCCCTCGCGGCCCGGCGTGGCGGGCGGCCGCGTCGCGACCTCTACCACTCGGCGCTCGAGGTCGTCGCGCCGCAGGGGCGGTTCGTCATCGAGCAGGCCCCGGTGCCCGGTCCGGCGAGTCCCCCGCGCGGCGTCGTCGCGGAAGGACCCGTCGGGCTGCGCGCCGCGGGCCGGCTGCGGCTGTTCCGCTACGAGGTGCGGCGCTGGCGGGACGGCCTCATCCCCGACGTGGCCGAGGCCGTGGAGAGCCCGCGCCGGCTCTCGGACGACGCGCAGGCGGCCGACCGGCTGCTCCGGCTCGTACCGCGGGTGCCGACCCTCGTGTGGGGGCGCGACGAGCTGGGCGCCGGGGACATGTGGAACTCCAACTCCGTGATCGCGTGGCTGCTCGACCGCGGAGGGTTGCATCCGGAGGCCGTCGCCCTGCCGGTCGGAGGGCGGGCCCCGGGCTGGGACGCCGGGATCGCGGCCGCGCACCGCCACCTGGAGGCCCGCGGGCTCGACCGCGGCGCCGCGGCGATCCCCGGCTGACCGCACGGGCGGTTCGCGGGGGCCCGGCTGACACTCCGGGGACGGGATGGGACCGTGCTCGTGGAGACGGAGCCCAGCGACGTCCGGAGGCAGCGATGACCGACCTGACAGGCCGTGCCGTGCTGGTCACGGGTGCGGCCCGTGGCATCGGCGAGGCGATCGCCCGCCTGTGTGCACGGCGCGGTGCCCCCCTCGCGCTCGTCGACCTCGACCCCCGGGTGCACGACCTCGCCGAGGACCTCGCGGCCGGTGGGAGCACCGTCGTCGCCGGCACCGTCGACCTCCGTAGCGCGCCGGACGTCGCCGACGTCGTCCCTCGTCTGGTCGCCGCCCTCGGGGGTCTCGACGGCCTGGTCAACAACGCCGGGGTGAACGCCTACTTCGACCCCGTCACGATGTCGGAGGAGGACTGGGACTCGACCTTCGCGGTCGACCTCCGCGCTGCCTGGCTGGTGGTCAAGCACACGCTGCCCCACCTTCTCGACCGGCCCGGCGCGGCCGTCGTCAACATCAGCTCGATCCACGCCCGCCTCACCGTTCCCGGGATGTTCCCCTACGCCGCGGCCAAGGCCGGTCTCGAGGGCCTGACCCGCAGCCTGGCGCTCGACTACGGCCCGCGCGGGCTGCGCGTCAACGCCGTGGCCCCCGGGTTCACCCGGACCCGGCTCGTCGAGGAGTGGCTCGAGCATCAGCCGGACGCCGAGGCGGCCCGGCGGGAGATCCTCGACCGGCACCCGCTCCGGCGGTTCGCCGAGCCCGCGGACGTGGCCGAGGTCGTCGCGTTCCTCCTGTCCGACGCCTCACGGGCAGTCACCGGCGCCACCGTCGCCGTCGACTGCGGCCTCGGTGTCCGGTTCTGACCCGTCCGCCCCACGCCTCCACTGGAGAAACCATGGATGCCGCCGACAGCGGTCTTCTCGACCTGGCCCGCAGCACGAGCGGGGCCAGCACCCTGCTGCCCGACTCGCCCCGGCGGTTCCCCGACGGCGGTCACTACCGGGTCGAGATCCCGAGTGTCGAGGGGCCCGACGCCTTGCGAACGGTGTTGGCCGAGGGCCGTCTGCGCGGCGTCCCCGTCCACCGGATCAGCCAGGGCAGCGGGATCACGTTGCTGACCGACGACGAGATCGAGGACATGGTCGCCGTCGGCCGCGAGCACGGCACCGAGATCTGCCTGTTCACCGGACCGCGTGCGGGGTGGGACATCGGGGTCCAGGCGACCAGTCCGAGCGGAAGGGTGGTCGCCGGGAGCCTGCGGGGCGGCCGCCAGCTCCGGCACGCCGTGAGCGACGTGGTGCACGGCTGCGAGCTCGGCGTCCGCAGCGTGCTCGTCTCCGACCTCGGCCACCTGGCGCTGCTCGCCGCGCTCCGGCGGGCCGGGGATCTGCCCGGGGACCTGGTGCTCAAGGTCTCCATCAGCCTTCCGGTCGCGAACCCCGCCACCGCCCGGGTCCTGGAGGATCTCGGCGCCGACACCCTCAACCTCCCGGTGGACCTCGACGTCGCGGACATCGCCGAGATCCGCGCCGCCACGTCGCTGCCGCTCGACATCTACATCGAGGGCGCCGACGACTTCGGCGCGCCGGTCCGGTACCACGACCTGCCCGAGATCGTCCGTGTGGCCGCGCCGGTCCACCTCAAGTTCACGGTGCGGAACGCGCCGAACACCTACCCCGCGGGAGGGCACCTCGCGGGCGTCGTCACCGCGCTCGCCGCCGAGCGGGTGCGCCGCGCCTCGATCGGCCTCGCACTGCTGCACCGCCGCGGGCTCGACCTGCGCGCCAGTCCGTGGGCGGCCCCTCCTCCCGCGGGAGCCGGGACTCCCGGCTGATCGCGGACCGGCCCGCCTCGCTCCCGCCTCGCTCCCGCCTCGCTCCCGCCTCGCTCCCGCCTCGCTCCCGCCTCGCTCCCGCCTCGCTCCCGCCTCGCTCCCGCCTCGCTCCCGCCCGGACGTCGTCACAACCGCTCGACACGCCGTCGCCTCTCGGCGCGTCGCGCCCTTGTGATGTTCGCGGCCGCCACACCACCAGCGTCGCGCATGTCGCGGGCGTCATGAGGCGAGCAGCTGGCCGCGCAGCCCGCGGCGGACGAAGTCGCCGTACGCCTCCACGGTCCAGCCCGCCTGCAGGACGAGGATCTCGTAGAGCTCGGGCGAGGTGTAGGCGTAGAGCACGTCGCGCACGGCGTCCGGGTCCAGCCCCGGCCGCACCTGTCCCGTCGCCAGCAAGCGGCCGGCGTTGTGCGCCATGCGATCGAGGCGCTGGCGCGCCATGCGGTCGCGGAGCTCGCGCATCTGCGGGTCGGCGGCCGCGGACGAGCGCACCAGCAGCATCACCGGGGAGACCCGGGGGGCCACCTCCATCGACAGGTTCGCCCAGTTCTCGAGGATGGCGCCCGCGTCGGGCTCCGCCAGCGACATGGCGTCCGACCGCTGAGGGGCCGGCAGGGGGCCGCTGCCCTCGAGCGCGGCCTCCTGGATGGCGGCGACGAGCCCCGCCTTGCCGCCGTAGGTCTTGTAGATCGTCTCGGGCGAGGTGCCCGTGGCGTCGGCCAGCGCCCTGATCGTGACCGCCCCGTAGCCCTCGCGCAGGAACATCTCCTCCGCGACGCGCAGCACCTGGCGGCGGCGCTCGGCCGCCCGGGCCCGCCGGCTGGAGGCGTCGTACGTCCGCCGGCCCTTGACAGGCTCGCTCCCTGCGACCATGCTCGCAGCATATTCGCTACAGCGCTGTGTAACAAAAATGGAGGCTCTGATGGACGCCGAGCGCGACGACACCCCGATGGCGATGGTGCGCCGCCTCGAGGCCGCCACGAACGCGCATGATCTCGAGGCGCTGGCCGACTGCTTCGCGCCGGACTACGAGAACGAGACCCCGGTGCACCCGGCCCGCGGCTTCACGGGCCGCCGGCAGGTGCGGGCCAACTGGCAGGCGATCTTCGCCGGCGTGCCCGACCTGCGGGTGCGGGTGCTCGACTCCGTCACCGCGGGCGACGACGCCTGGACCGAGTGGGAGATGTCGGGCCGACGCCGCGACGGCGCCCGGCACCTGATGCGAGGCATGATCGTCTTTACGGTGCGCGAGGGCCGCGCCGTGCGCGCCCGGTTCTACCTGGAGCCGGTCGACGCGGGTGCCGATGACGTCAACGCCGCGGTGGCCGCGGCCGTGGGTACCCCGGCCGGCACGACCGCATGATCCTCCTCGCGGGCGGCACCGGCCGGCTCGGCGCCGAGCTCGTCCCCTCCCTGGTGTCCGCAGGGCTGCCGGTGCGCGTGCTGACCCGCGACGGCGCTCGCGCGCAGCACCTGCGACCGCTCGGCGTTCAGGTCGTCGTGGGCGACGTCCGGCATCCCGCCACCCTGGTAGCCGCGGCCGCGGGGGTCAGCACGCTGGTATCGGCGATCCACGGCTTCGCGGTGACGGACGGGGGGACTCCCGAGCGCATCGACCGGAACGGCAACGGCGCGCTCGTCGACGCGGCCGCCCGAGCGGGTGCCCACGTGGTGCTGCTCTCGGTGCTCGGGGCGGCGCCGGACCATCCGCTGGCGCTGTTCCGGATGAAGGCCGCCGCCGAGCAGCTCGCCCGCGCTCGCGCGCCGCAGTGGACGATCGTGCGGTCCGCCTCGTTCGCCGAGCTGCAGCTCGAGCTGCTGTGCCGTTCGGCCGGCGCGGCGCGGGCACCCGTGGTCCTCGGGCGCGGCCGGAACCCGGTCAACGTCGTCTCGGTGGCGGACGTCGCCGCCGCGGTCGCCGCGGCGATCGACGGCGGGTTCGTGGGCCGTGTCGTCGACGTGGGCGGACCCGAGGACCTCTCGCTCGACCAGCTCGCCGAGGCGGCACGGCTCCGGCTCGGGCGGGTCGACCAACCCGTGAGGCACGTGCCGAGGGCGCTGCTGCGCGGCCTGGCGGCGACCCGGCGTCTCCCGCGAATCCCCGTGGGCCAGGTCGCAGCCCTCGCCCTCGCGCTGGACACGATCCCCATGACCTACGACGCGCTACACGACGAGGCCGCGGCGGCGTGGCGCGGTACCCGCCGGGTGGCCGACCTGTGCTCGCCTGCCCGCGTCAGGGGTGGACGGCAGCGGTGATGACGTCGACGGCGGCGGTGGCGATCCGCTCGTGGCCGGCGGCGTTGGGGTGGTCACCGTCGTCCGAGAGATAGTGCGTCTCGTCGTAGGCGTAGTCGGGCCCCTTGAACGCGGCGCGGAGGTCGACGTAGTCCGTGCCCGCGCTCGCGGCGACCGACATGATCGCGGCGTCGACCTCGTGGGTCAGCTGCTCAGCCGTCGTGACGTAGGCCTGGCCCTGCTCGGCGGCGTAGGCGCCGCCGAGCCACACGCTCCAGTAGTCGAGCAGGATGACCAGCACGTGCCGCCCGGCGCTCAGCTCGTGCACGCGCGCCACGATCGCCGTCAGGTTCTTCGACATCTGGGGGATCTCGGCGGTGTAGCAGCCGAGGGTGGTGCCGCAGGCGGCGCCGTACCCGATGTCGTTGGCGCCCACCTCGACCTCCACCGCGTCCGCCCGGCTCACGTGCGTGACGACGTCCTGGTCGGAGGTCAGCTGGCGGAGGACGCCGTCCGTGGTGGAGCCCGCCACCGAGTCGTTGGCGGCCGTGACCGTGCGGTCGGGGGCCTGGGACAGGTCCTGCGCGGTGAGCTCGGGGTACGGCCGGCAGTCGCAGTTCGTGCCCCGAGGCACCGAGTCGCCGAGCGCGACGACCGAGAGCGTCCGAGGGGTGGGGCTCGGGCTCGCGGTGGGGGACGTGCTCGGCGTGCCGCCGGAGGTGGACGCCGAGCAGCCCGCGGCCAGCATCCCGGCGAGGAGCACACCGAGAAGACGGTCGAGACGGCCTCGAGTCACGGCTCCAGCGTGACGTCGGCGGTCGCGGCGCCCATCGCCCGTCGCGGATGACGGTGGTGACCCGGGCGCCCGGAGCAGCCCGTGGCCTGCTCCGGGAGCTCGTGGGTCCGGTGCGCGCAGGCCCACACCGTCGCGCTCGTGCCGCCCGCGGGCGGCTTGACCACCCAGGTCTCGCCCTCGGGGCAGGGTGCGGGGTGCGGCCAGTGCCACCAGACCGCGGGCAGGACCTCACCGCGCGGGCTCACGGGCACCTTGAAGGCGATGGCACCCGCGTGATCGTCGCAGAACCCGTCGTCGCCGCCGGGACGTCCGCAGGGGCAGACGCCGGCGACGAGCGGCGTCGTCATCGGTATCTCGGTCGGCACCTCGGTCGGGTTCTCGGTGCGGCCGCGGGTCCACGCGGACCGGCGGGACCTCGTCGACGCGTCGGATGCTCCGGTCACCGTTCCCTCCTGTGCGTTCCCGGGTACCCCCCCAGGTTGGCTACGGGCATGTATTGCCCGAGCCGCACGTCTCATGCATGTGGAGGGATGATCCGTGCCTCACGCGCGCCTCCGGGGGAGGGCGGCCCGCGGCCACGGCGCGTCGACGAGCCGGGCGTGCGCCACCGACACCAGGGCGTGGGCACGCCGCCGGTGATATGCGTCGCGAGTGCCGATCCCGGACCCGGCCCGGCTGATCCCGCCGGGTGGACCAGGGAGCTCAGAGCCCGTGCGAGGTGTGCGTGCTGCCGCTGCTGTAGTCCGTGTATTGGTACGGGTTGTTGAAGAGCTCCTGCTGCGGGACATCGGGGTGCATGCCGTCGACCCAGGCCTGCTCGCCGAGCGCGGACCGTAGGTAGTCGACCGTGCTCTCGACGTCCCGCCGGGCGGCGGCCAGATCGATGCCCACGAGGCGCCCGGCATGCTTCACGACGCGCCCGTCGACGAGGACGGTGTGCACGTCGCCGCGCTGCGCCTGGAACGCGACGTGCCCGTACGGATTCACCACGGGGAACATCACGGGGGAGTCGTCGTTCTTGATCAGGACGACGTCCGCCTTCTTGCCCGGCTCGAGGCTGCCCACCACGGCGTCCAGACCGAGCGCGCGGGCGCCGCCTCTCGTCGCCCACTCGACGACCTGGTCGGCGCGCAGGTGGCAGTTCGTGACCGTCTCGCCCTTGGCGTGCGCCTCGAGGTGCTCGCGCGCCCGGTCGGCGCCGAGCGTGGAGCGCATCGCCGAGAACAGGTCGCCGCTCCACCACACGCTCGTGTCCATCGACAGCGACACCGGGATGTCGTGGTTGCGGAGCGTCCAGGTGGGCGGATACCCCTGGCCCGCGCTCTGCTCGCTCTCCGTCGACACTGACACCGAACCGCCGCTCGCGGCGATCCGCTGGTAGGAGTCCTCGCTCAGGGTCGCGGCGTGCACGTAGACGGTCTGCGGGGTCGCGAACCCGTTGTCGTAGATCAGCCGGATGCCGTCGTCGTTCGTGGCGCCCCAGACGCCGGCGTGCGTGGTGACGGGTGCACCCAGCTCGCGGGCCACCTCGAAGGCGGCGCGTTCGGGGAACGCGGGGTCACCGGTGACGTCGAACGCCATCTGGAACCCCAGCATGTCGTTCCCCGGCGTGAACCGGCGGCTGACGAAGTCGCGGAACTCGGGCCGCGCCGACCACTCCCACGGTCCGGCCTGGATGTTCCCGTGGGCGAGCACGAAGCGACCCGGGACGGACTGCAGCGCGTCGACCGCCGCGTCGGCGTGCTCGACGGTCTGCAGGCCGTGCGACCAGTCGACGGTGGTCGTCACGCCGGCGTCGAGGGACTCGATGGCGGCGAGCACGTTGCCGGCGTGGATGTCCTCGGGGCGGAACTTCTTGCCGTGCTCGAGGTAGTACCAGACGAAGTACTGGGTGAGGGTCCAGTCGGCGCCGTACCCGCGCATGGCCGTCTGCCACATGTGCCGGTGGGTGTCGATCATCCCCGGCATCACGAGACCGCCGGAGGCGTCGATCTCCTGCGTGCCCTCGGGCACCTGCAACCGGGGACCCACCGCTTCGACCCGCTGGCCGACGACGAGGACGTCGTGATCGCGCAGGACCGACCGGGCGGAGTCCATGGGCAGCACGGTCCCGCCCCGGAAGACGATCGGACGCCCCGCCTCGGGAGCGCCGGCGCTGCTGGACTCGGTCATGGCGTCCTCCTGGTGCTCCGTCGCTGTCAGATCCCGGACGAGCGTCCGTACAGCGGTCACAGATCGACCATCGTCACCCTGAACCGGTGCCGGAGGGTGCGTCAAGACCCCCGGGCGGGCTTACCCTCGAGCGGGGAACACCGAGAGGGGGGACGTGCCGCGACGTGACGACGACCCCGACTTCGTCGAGGCCGTCGCGCGCGGTCTCGACGTCCTCAAGGCCTTCGCCCCCGACCGGCCCCGCATGACGCTGGCCGAGGTGGCCGGGGGGACCGGGCTCGCGCGGCCGACGGCACGGCGCATCCTGCGCACGCTCGTCGCGCTGGGCTACGTGCGGGCCGACGACGGGGCCTTCGCCCTGACGCCGCGGGTCCTGGAGCTCGGCATGACCTACGTGCAGTCCCTCGGCCTGTGGGACGTCGCGCGCCCGCACATGGAGGCGCTCGTGCGCCGCACCCAGGAGTCGAGCTCGATCGCGCAGCTCGACGGCTCGGACATCGTCTACGTCGCCCGGGTCGCGGTCCCGAAGATCATCACGCTCACGGTGAGCATCGGCACCCGCTTCCCGGCGGCGGCCACCTCCCTGGGCAAGGTGCTGCTGGCAGGTCTCGCCCCCGACGAGCTGGACGCCGTCCTCGCCGAGCCCAGCCGCGCCGGCGTGCCCGCCCGCTGGCAGCCCGACCGTGCCGAGCTCGACGCGGTGCTCCGCGAGGTCCGCGCCCAGGGGTGGGCCCTCACCGACGAGCAGCTGGCGCCCGGGATCCGCTCGGTCGCCGCGCCGCTGCGCGACGACGACGGCCGTGTGGTCGCGGCCATGAACGTCACGGTGCACGCCGCGGAGACGAGCGTCGACACGCTCATCGGCACGTACCTGCCGTGGCTCCTGCACGCGGCGGGCGACATCAGCGCCGACTTCGCCCGCCACCGGTCGCTGCCCGTCGCGCACGTCGACCGGCCGGCCACGTCGGCCTGAGGGAGGGCCCCGGCCGGGGAGCGGGGCAGGGGTTGACACCCTCGCGGCTGCCGCGAAGACTCGCGGACACCTGTCCGCTGCACGAACACCTGACCCCCTGGGGGATGCGTGACGGACGTCCTGCTGCTGCCGACGTCGCTGGTCGGCAGCTACCCGCAGCCCGAGTGGCTGATCGACCGGGCGAAGCTGGCCGGGCGCTTCCCGCCGCGGGTGCGTGCCAAGGAGTTGTGGCGGGTCGAGCCCGAGCTGCTCGCCGAGGCGCAGGACGATGCGACGGTGCTCGCGGTCCGGGCGCAGGAGCGGGCGGGTCTCGACATCCTCACGGACGGCGAGATCCGGCGGGAGAGCTACTCCAACCACTTCGCGACCGCGCTCGAGGGGGTCGACGTCGACAAGCCCGGGACGGCTCTCGACCGCAGCGGCCACCCCAACCCCGTGCCTCGGGTCGTGGGCCCCATCCGCCGGCCCCACCCGGTGCAGGTGCGCGACCTGGAGTTCCTCCGTTCGCTCACGGACCGACCGGTGAAGATCACCGTCCCGGGCCCGTTCACGATGAGCCAGCAGGCGCAGGTCGAGCACTACGCCGGCCCGGCCGAAGCGGCGCTCGACTACGCCGCCGCGGTCAACGCGGAGATCCACGACCTGTTCGCCGCCGGCGCCGACATCGTGCAGATCGACGAGCCGTACATGCAGGCCCGGCCGGACGCGGCGCGCGCCTACGGGGTCGCCGCGCTGCAGCGGGCGCTCGACGGCGTGACCGGCAGGACCGCCGTCCACATCTGCTTCGGGTACGCGGCGATCATCCACGAGCGACCGTCCGGCTACTCGTTCCTGCCCGAACTGGCCGACGTCCCGACCGACCAGGTGTCCATCGAGACGGGCCAGTCGGGGCTCGACCTCGGGGTGCTGCGCGACCTGAGCGACAAGACGGTGATCCTCGGCGTCATCGACCTGTCGACGCCCGAGGTCGAGTCGGTCGAGACGGTGGCGGCGCGGGTGCGGCGCGCGTTCGCCTACCTGCCACCCGAGCAGCTGGTCATCGCGCCGGACTGCGGCATGAAATACCTGCCCCGGGAGAGCGCCGAGGGCAAGATGCGGGCGATGGCAGGCGCAGCGGCGCTGCTCCGCGACGAGCTCTGACACGGGGGACCGGATGGACGACGCGGACCGGCCGAGCGGGCCCCTGGCGGGGATCCTCGTGGCCGACTTCTCCCGGGTGCTCGCCGGCCCGTACGCGTCGATGCTCCTGGGCGACATGGGCGCCGACGTCGTCAAGGTGGAGAGCCCCGCGGGCGACGACACCCGCACGTGGGTGCCCCCGGTCCGGGGCGACGTCTCGACCTACTTCCTCGGGGTCAACCGCAACAAGCGGTCGGTGGTCCTGGACCTCAAGGACCCCGCGGACGTCGCCCTCGCCGGCGAGCTCGCCGGCCGCGCGGACGTCGTCCTCGAGAACTTCAAACCCGGCGGCCTGGACCGCTTCGGGCTCGGCTACGACGACGTGGCCGCGGCGAACCCCGGCGTCGTCTACGCCTCGATCAGCGGCTTCGGCCCGGGCGGCGGCCGGTCGCTGCCCGGCTACGACCTCATCGTGCAGGCCATCTCGGGCCTGATGAGCCTGACCGGCGCCCCCGACGGCCCGCCCTACCGGGCGGGGATCTCGGTCTTCGACGTCATGACCGGCCTGCACGCCACCATCGGCGTGCTCGCGGCGCTGCACGCCCGCGCCGCGACCGGCCGCGGCCAGCACGTCGAGGTCAACCTGTTGTCGTCCGCCCTCTCCGGGCTCGTCAACCAGACCAGCGCCGTCGTCGCCGGCGGCGTCGTCCCCTTCAGGATGGGCAACGCCCACCCGAGCCTGTTCCCGTACGACGCCCTGCCGGCCTCCGACCAGGAGCTCATCATCACCGCCGGCAACGACGGCCAGTTCCGCACGCTGTGCCAGGTGCTCGGGGCCCCCGAGCTCGTGGACGACCCGCGGTTCCGCGGCAACCAGGACAGGACGGCCCACCGCGAGGAGCTGCGGGCGCTGCTCGTGGAGCGGCTGCGCACCCGCACGGCCGACGAGTGGTTTCGCGAGCTCATCGCCGCCGGGGTGCCGTGCGGACCGATCAACACGGTCGACGGCGGGGTCGCCTTCGCCGAGCGGCTGGGCCTCGAGCCCGTGGTCCGGATCGGGCCGGACGCCGTACCGTCCATCCGGAACCCGATCACGTTCTCGGCCACGCCCGCCCGGTACGGGCTGCCGCCGCCCGGGCTCGACGAGCACGGCGACGCGATCCGGGCCTGGCTCACCGACCCGGCAGAGCCGGCAGGACCGATCGAGCGGAGGCCGGCATGAGCGACCGGCCCAGCTACCCGACCTCGCTCGGGACGTCGGACGCCGACAGCATCACCCTGCTCGGCCAGGACCTCGCCTCCGACCTCATGGGCAAGGTCGGTTTCGGCGAGCTCGCCTTCTGGCTCGTCGCCGGCCGCCGCCCCACCCCGGCGGAGGTGCGGGTGTTCGAGGCCGTCCTGGTCGCGCTCGCCGACCACGGGTTCACGCCGACCGCGATCGCCGCCCGGCTCACCTACCTCAGCGCCCCGGACTCGCTCCAGGGCGCGCTGGCCGCCGGTCTGCTCGGGGGCGGGTCCCGGTTCCTCGGCGTCACGGAGGACGCCGGGCGTTTCCTCGCCGACGCGCTCGCAGCGCACGAGGGCCCGCCGCCGACTGACGACGTGGGATGGGACGCGCTGGCGCTCGGCGTCGTCCGGGAGGCCCGCGCCGACCGCCGGTACGTTCCCGGCCTCGGCCACCCCGTCCACAAGGTCACCGATCCGCGCACGCCCGTCCTGCTCGCGATCGCGGAGCAGGAGGGCCTCCGCGGAGCTCACCTGCGGCTGTACGAGGCGATCGGCCGGGTGCACCCGCAGGTGATCGGACGCACCCTGCCGCTCAACGGCGCCGGCGTGTGCGGTGCGGCGCTGGCCGACCTCGGGCTGCCGGTGGAGATGCTGCGCGGGTTCGCGCTGCTCGCCCGTGCCGCTGGGCTGCTCGGGCAGCTCGCGGAGGAGCAGCGGCGGCCCATCGCGATGGACATGTATCTGGACATCGACCGGCACGCGGTCCAGGTGCCGGTCAAGGGACCCGTCGAGCGGGACGGCGAGTGAGGAGCGGACGATGGCGGAGCTCGCGGCAGTGATCGCCTCCACGCACCACCCCTTCTACTACAAGGCGAGCACGGCTCCTCCCGACGAGGCGCCGCCGTTCGCGGCGGAGTGGGTCCGCAAGGTCGAGGCCTTCCGCGAGACCCTGACCAGGGCGGAGCCCGACGTGCTGCTGCTCGTCGGCTCCGACCACTTCCACCAGTTCTGGCTCGACAACATGCCGCAGTTCCTCGTCGGGCACGCCGAGGAGTACGACGCGAACTGGTACAACGAGGAGCGCGAGTTCGGGCTGCCGCGGATGCACATGCGCGGCGACCGGAACCTGTCCGGTCATCTCCTGCGCGGGGGGCTCGACGCCGGCTTCGACCTCGCCTTCAGCAACGAGCTGCGGCTCGACCATAGCGTCACGTGCCCGATCATCACCCTGCGCCCGCAGAACGACCTGCCCGTCGTCCCCGTCTACACGAACATCTTCGCTCCGCCGCTGCCGCAGCCGAAGCGGTTCGTCGAGCTGGGCAGGCTGCTGCGTGAGCTGGTCGAGGCGTGGCCGAGCGACCAGCGCGTCGCCGTCATCGGGACCGGTCACCTGTCGCTCGAGCTCGGCGGCCCCCGCCAGTTCGGGCCGCACGGGCCCGACCCCGAGTTCGACGCCAGGGCGGTGGAGTGGATCGCGAACGGCGACCTCGAGGGGTGCCTCTCGGAGGTGACTCTCGACAGCCTGCACGCCCCCGGGAACGCCACCCACGGGTTCATGGACTTCATGCTGATGATGGGCGTCGCCGGCGAGAACGCCAAAGCCGACTACGTCGACACCTACGACCTCTTCCACACCATGGAGGCCTACTTCACCTGGTACCCGAACAGTCGGGGGGCTCCGCCCCCCGACTCCCCCCAAGGGCCAAGGAGGAGCGCCATGAGTAGGTACCTGGTGAACAAGTTCCTCTACACGGTCGACCGCGACCCCGACCTCGTGGAGCGGTACCGCGAGGACCCGGCGGGCACCGTGGCGTGGTGGGAGGCGGAGCGGGCCAACGTGATCCTGAACTGCCACGGGCGCGAGGCCAACACCTGGCTCGCCTTCGACGCCGCCGAGCGCGCCGCGCTCGCCGGCCACGACTACCCGGCGCTGTTCGACCTCGGGGCCCATCCCTTCCTCACGTTGACCCTGTTCATCGCGATGTTCGAGCGCGACCACGACGAGCCACTCGGCTTCCAGCTGGAGTACGCCCAGCGCCTCGCCGACCGCACCCTGCCGTACCCCGACATCACCACCTGACGATGGATCTCGACGTCGCCGCCGCTCTGCTGCGTGCCTACGGTCGGCCGCCCGAGCCGGCCCGACACCGGCTGCCGGAGGTGGGGCCGGGCGAGGTGCTGGTCCGGGTGACCGCGGCGGCCGTCGCGCCGCTCGACCTGCTCTGCGCGACGGGGACCTCGTACTTCGGCCCGCCGCGGCTGCCGTACGTCCCCGGCGTCCAGGGTAGCGGCGTCGTCGTCCGCGGGGAGGGCCCCGCACCCGGCACCCGGGTGTGGTTCAGCACGGACGCGGGGATGCGCCCCGGTGACGGGAGCCTCGCCGAGGCGGCGGTGGTTCCCGCCGACCGGCTGGTCCTGCTGCCGCCGGGGGTCGCAGAGGTCGACGCCGCGGCGCTCGGCCTGTCCGCGGTGGCCGCCTGGATGGCGCTGACCGCGCGCGGCGGCCTGCGCGCGGGGGAGCGCGTTCTGGTCCTCGGCGCGGGCGGCGTCGTCGGGCAGGTCGCCGTCCAGGTCGCGGCCGTGCTCGGCGCCGCCGTCGTCGTCGCCGCGAGCCGGCGCGAGGCGGCGCGGGAGCGGGCGCTGCTGCGCGGAGCGACGGCCGTGGCCGACCTGGCCGGCGCCGACGTCGACGAGCTCGAGCGCCGGATGCGGGCGGCCGCCGGCGGCGAGGTGGACCTGGTCCTCGACCCGGTCTGCGGCGACGCCTCGACCGCCGCCCTCCGCGTGCTCGCCGAGCACGGCCGGCTCGTCAACCTGGGGTCCGCGGGCGGCCCGTCGGCATCGTTCGCCTCGGCCCTGCTGCGCAGCGGCTCGCACAGCATCCTCGGCTACACGAACACGTCGCTGACATCGCAGCAGCGGGCCGAGGCCCTGACCCGCGTGCTCGAACTGGCGGCCGCCGGTCGGTGCACCATCGAGGCGGAACCGTTCGCCCTGGCCGACGTCTCGGCCGCGTGGACCCGGGCGGGCGGCGGCCCCGACGGCCGGGTCGTCGTTGTGCCCGGCGGATCGCCCTGACGACGTGGATCAGGCAGCCCGGCGGACGTCACGCACGACCTTGTTCCCGTGCGCGCGCGGCTGGTTGACTCCCGGTCGTGGAGAACTGGGAGTCGTCGCGGGTGTCGACCGATCGCCTCGACACGCACGTGTGGACGAGCGGCCCGGAGAGGGGCGTGCCGCTGCTGCTCGTGCACGGCAACCTCGTCACCGGGGGATGGTGGCGGTACGTGGCCGCCGCGCTGCCCGACGACGTCCGGGTGGTCGCCCCCGACCTGCGCGGTTTCGGCCGCAGCGAGGCGAAGCCCGTCGACGCCACCCGGGGCCTGGGCGACATGGTGGACGACGTCCGCGCGCTGCTGGCCGCGCTCGGGTGGGCGGACCGCCGGGCGGTCAACGCGGCGGGGTGGTCGATGGGCGGTGGCCTGCTGTGGCAGTACGCCCTCGCGTACCCCGACGATCTCGCGTCGATGACGATGATCGCCCCGGTGTCCCCGTACGGGTACGGCGGCACCAGGGGGAGCGACGGCATTGTGTGCTTCGACGACTTCGCCGCCTCGGGGGGCGGCGGTGCCGCGCCCGGGTTCGTCCGCCGGCTGGCCGCCGGCGACCGCTCCGAGGACGAGCCCACGACGAGCCCGCGCGTCGTCATGCGGGAGTACTTCGGGCCACGCGGCAACACGCCGAACGTCGACGAGGACTTCCTGCTCGACGAGACGCTGCTGACGCGCGTGGGCGAGGACTTCTATCCCGGGGACTCGACGGCCTCGGACAACTGGCCGGGGCTCGCTCCCGGATCGCGCGGTGTGCTGAACGCCATGACGCCCAAGTACTACCGGGCGGCGGACGTGGTGGACCTGCCCCGCAAGCCGCCGATCACGTGGCTGCGCGGCGGGCAGGACCAGGTGGTCAGCGACACGTCGCTGTTCGACTTCGGCTACCTCGGCCACATCGGTGCCGTGCCGGGATGGCCCGGGGACGCCGTGCTCCCGCCGCAACCGATGGCCGCGCAGACGCGTGCCGTCCTGGACGCCTACCGTGCGCGCGGTGGCGTCGCCGAGGAGGTGACGCTCGAGGACGCGGCACACGGCATGCCGGTCGAGGTCCCCGGGCCTGTGGCGGAGGTGATAGCCGCCCGCGTGGTGCGGTGACCGCGGGTGCGCGGCACCCTCACGACGTGACGAAGCGCGTGAGGAACGGCGAGAGCAGGCCGAACAGCGTCTGGAACAGCGCCGGGGGGTGCGTGTTGAGCGTGTCCTGCGCGCGCAGCCGCGCGACGTCGATCGGCGTCGAGGCGACCTGCGCCACGGTGAGGACGTCGAGCACCGCCTGGGCGATGATCCCGTAGCCGCTCGTGGTCGGGTGCACGCCGTCGAGGCCGAACAGGCCGCCCTGCAGCCGCCCGGTGCGGTCGGAGCGGAAGAATCGGGTGTCGAGGTCCGCGAGCTCGGGCGGCAGGGGATAGGGCTCCCAGTTGTCGTGCGCGGCGGCTGCCGACGGATCGGCGAGGAACCTCCGGTGCGCCAGCCCGTCGAGGATGCCCGCCATGTCCAGCAGGAACCAGTCCCGGCCGGCGGCGCGCTGCCGCCGGACGTGGTCGGCGATGGTGCCGTTGTACTGGTCGATCGCGGAGTCGATCGCCCGCGCCTGCTGGTGGGTGAGGCAGCGGTCCTTGGCCGGGTCGAAGTCGCTGCTCGGCTCACCCACGGGTCGGTGTAGTACGGGAAGTACCTCGATCCCTCCCGCCACTTCTGCTGCGGGTTCGTGGGGTTCACCCCCTGGGCGATCGGGGCGATCGTCACGTGCGGGACCGTCGCGAGCACCACACGCCGCGCGGGGACCGTCTCGACCCGCCGGACCAGCTCCGCGTACTCGGCCGTGAAGTGCACGGGGTTCCAGACGGTGTACTGCTCCTTCGCCGTCAGGTCCGCGTAGTCGGGGCCGGTCCAGTGCGCGCTCTTCGCCACCACGCTCCCCAGGGCGTTGTTGGCCCCGAGCGCGACGACCAGCGTGCCGATCCCGCCGTCCCGGCCGTGCGCCGCCACCGCGTCGACGGCGGCGGACGCGGTGCCGAACGGCGCCAGGACGGAGCGCGCTGCGATGTCGTTGTCGTTGTCGGGCTTGGCCCCCAGGAGGTCGTCGTGCGCTGTGTGGTCGGCTATGTGCGACGCGGCAATTGCGTCGGTGAACGACAGCGCGTCGCGCAGGTCCCACCCGTAGACGCCGACGTTCTCGTAGCGCCGGTCCGTCCGGGGTGGCGCGCTGCCCTCACCACGTTCCCAGTAGTCCTCGTTGGCGTCGGCCAGCTGGTGCAGAGCGATCGGCAGCACCGGCCAGTCGAGCAGGCCGATCGTGTCGCCGAACCGGTCCTCCAGCTTGCGGAGCAGCCCCTCGATGTTGAGCGGTAGGCCGCCGAGCGGGCCGCCGTAGGTCGGGACCTCGAACGCCACCCCCAGCGCGGCCGCGACCTGCGCGGCCCAGGACAGGTGGGTGGCGAAGACGGCACCGCTCGACATGCCGTGGGTCAGCGAGTCCCCGATCGCCACCAACGGGTGGCGCGGGGTGCCGGGCGCCGCGGGAACGTCCGGCCCCGGCGCACCCAGCCGGACGCCGAGCGTCGGGTCGCTGATCCTCGGCGGGAGCGTGTCGGTGACGACGACCTCGGGCGGTGTCCCGGGGTCGAGGTACTCGGCGGGCAAGCTGCTCGTCACGGTGATCCCCCTGCCCTGCGCGCCGGTTCCAAGATCGACCGTACTCCCCGCCGGGCGCGGCCCGGTAGTGCTCCCGCCGCCCGCCCTGCGCCTCGGGTCAGGCCGTGCCCGCGTCGGCTGCCGCCTCGCTCGCGGCGGCTGGATGCAGGCCGCGGCCCACGGGACGGGTTCCGGAGGGATTCCGGATGGGTACCGACCGGAATCCCTCCTACCGTGTCGGCCATGGCTATCGCACAGTTCCCCAGCATCGTCATCGACTGTCCCGACCCCGCGGCGCTCGCCACCTTCTACGGAGCGCTCCTCGACTGGAAGGTCGAGATCAGCGCGGACTGGGCCACGGTGAAGGCCGACTACGGTCAGACCATCGACTTCCAGCAGGTGAGCGACTACACGCCCCCACGCTGGCCGGGGCAGGAGGTGCCGCAGCAGATGCACCTCGACGTCACGGTCGACGACCTCGACACCGCCGAGCGCGCGGTGCTCGAACTGGGCGCGACCAAGCACGAGCACCAGCCCGGGGAGACCTTCCGGGTGTTCCTCGACCCGGCCGGGCACCCGTTCTGTCTCTGCGTCTCCTGATCAGGGTCGCGGGCCACGCGTGTCCCCGAGACCCCCCGCCGATTCGGCGGCGCCGAGCGCCCGGATCAGCTGGGCGCGCGACGACACGCCGAGCTTGGGGAAGATGCGGTAGAGGTGGCTGCCGACCGTCCGGTGCGACAGGTAGAGCCGGCGGCCGATCTCCTTGTTGCCCAGGCCCTCGATGACGAGCCGCGCGATCTGGCTCTCCTGCGGCGAGAGCAGGTCCCAGGCGCTCGGCAGCGGTGCCGGGCTGCTCTCGCCGGCCGCTCGCAGTTCGCGCCGGACGCGCTCGACCCAGGGGCGGGCGCCGGTGCGGACGAACTCGTCGCGGGCCGCCCGCAGCTGCGTCCGGGACTCGCTGACCCGCTGGTGGCGGCGCAGCCAGCTCCCGTAGGCGAGCAGCAGCCGCCCGTGCTCGAACGGCCAGTCGCTCCAGTCGCGGTCGAGCGCCGAGGCGAAGACCTGCTCCGCCTCGTCGGCGTCGGCCAGCACGGCCTGGGCGTAGCGGACCGCGACGTTGACGCCGACGGCCGGCGTGCGGGCGGCCAGCGGCGCGAACCGGGCGAGCTCGGCGCGCGCCTCGTCCGCGTGGCCCGACTGGACGGCCGCCTCCGCCAGGAAGCCCAGGCTGCGGCACGCCTGCATCCGCTGGTGCGCCGCGTCCTGCGGTGCGTACAGGTGCCACAGGTGCTCGAACGCCTCGTCCGGGCGCCCGAGGCCCGCGGCCGTCACGCCGCGGGCGAGGTGGGTGACCGCCAGCCCGATCGTGTTCCGCCCTGCGCTCGCCAGCTGGGTGGCGCGCGCGCCCAGCTCGTCGGCCCCCTCCTCGCCCCGCAGTCCGCTGATCATGGCGAGGGCGGCGAGACCGGCGGCCTCGGGGATCGGCTGCCGCACCTCGCGTGCGACCCGCACGCACTCCTCGGCGGCGGGTGCCGCCACCTGCCAGCGGGCGCGCCGCAGCGCGGCCCAGGTGAGCAGGCTCAGCGCCTCGGCGAGCTGGGGCAACCGGCCCCGGTCGCGCAGCCCCTCCGCAGCCGCCGCGCAGTACGCCTCCGCCTCGGCGTAGGCGCCGACGCAGGCGGCCGCGAAGCCGTACATCAGGAGGTCGACGGGGTCGTCGTCGCGGCCGGGGGCGCCGCGGCGCAGTGCCGCGATCACCCGGCCGCCGCGGTCGAACGGCGCGGCGTTCGCCTGGATGACGAGCAGACGCGGGTCGTCGTCGCCGAGGCCGAGCCGGTCGGCCGCCTCGACCACGCGGCGCTCGACATCGACGCCGAAGTCCAGGTGCCAGCAGCGTGAGGCCGCCCGCAGGAGGAAGCGCAGGGCGAGGTCGACGTCGTGCCGCCGCAGGCTCTCCTCCGCGAGGTCGACCAGCGCGTCCACCCGGGCCGGCCCGCCGCCGAGCGACTCGTCGGTCGCCTCGGCCGCCGCCTCGAGGCGGAGCCGGTCGTGCGGGTCGTCGAGCAGCGGACGCGCCCGGGCCAGGTGCTCGGCGGCGAGGTCCGTGCGACCGGCCGCGGTCGCCAGCTCCGCGACCCGCAGGAGACGTCGTCCGCGGGTCTCCGGCGACTCGCTGAGCCGGGCCGCGCGCTCGAGCGCGTGCATCGCGGCGTCCACGGCGCCGCGCCGCTCCGCCCGCAGGGCGGCGGCGTCGAGCTCGCGGGCCACGGACTCGTTCGGCGCGGACACGGCGTGCGCGAGGTGCCAGGCGTACCGGTCCGGCTGGTGGACGGTCACCCGGGCCAGCGCCGCGTGCACCGCCTGCCGGCGGCCGGCCGGCGCGGCCTGGTGCACGGCGGACCGGACGAGGGCGTGCCGGAACCGGATGCCGTCCCCGTCGAGGACGGCCAGTCCGGCCGCCACGGCCGGCTCGAGGTCGGCCAGGCCGCGGGGCGTTCCGGCGACGACGCCCGCGACCGCGAGGACGTCGACCACGTCGCCGGTGTCGCCGACGGCGGCGGCCAGCAACAGGTCGCGCGTCGCCTCCGGCAGCTCGACGACCCGGCCGGCGAACGAGCGCTCGAGGCGGCTGGTCAGCGGGAGGAGGCCGCCCGCGAGGTCCGGACCGGGGTCGTCGTGCAGCGAGAGCGGCAGCTCGAGCACCGCCAGCGGATTCCCTGCGGCCAGGGTGAGGACCTTGTCGCGCAGTCCGGGGTCGAGGCCGGGGCGGGCCAGGTCGATCAAGGTCGCGGACGTCGGCGCGTCGAGCGGACCGACGACGAGCTCGGGCAGGCCGGCGTCCGCGAGCGCATCGCCGCCGGCGGCCCGGGTGGCGACCAGCAGGAGCACGGGGTCGGGGCTGAGGCGGCGCGCGACGAACGCGAGCACCTCGAGGGACGAGCGGTCGAGCCAGTGCGCGTCGTCGACGGCGAGCACGGACCGGCGCACGGGTGGCGACGGCCGACAGCAGGTCGAGGCAGGCGAGGGCCACCCCGAAGACGTCCACGCCGGTCCCGGTGGCGCCGAAGGCGGCCTCGAGCTCGTCGCGGCGCTGGCGGGGGAGCGCGGCGGCGTCCCCGAGCACGGACCGGAGCAGCTTGTGCAGGCCGGCGAGCGGCAGCCGGCGCTCCGTCGGCGTCCCGTCGGTACGGAGCACGTGCCGCCCGGCCTCGGTCGCCTCCCCCACGGCGTGCTCCAGCAGGCTGCTCTTGCCCACACCCGCGTCGCCCCGCACGACGAGGGCGGCGCCGTCGTCCCGGGTCGCGGCGAGCGCCGAGTGCACGGCGTCCAGTTCCCCGCGCCGACCTAGCAGCCCTCGCGGGTCGGGGGCGGGACTGGTGGCCATCGCCGGCACCGCCCTCTCAACCGGTGGTCGTGGCCCCAGCATGCTCACGAACGCCGGAACCCCACCAGCCCGCGGGCCCACCTGATCGTCAACCGATGTCCCCGCGGACGGAGGAGCCCGCGGACGAGGCCGGCGCCAGACCCTGCTCCGCGAGCCAGCCCAGCACCCCGGCGGCGACTTCGCGCCAGCCGCTGTCGATCGTCAGGGAGTGTCCGCGGTCGGGGAACTCGATCAGCTCGGTGACCGCGGGGGAGTGCCGGTACTGCTTCAGCGTCGACTTCGTGATCGCCTCGGGCACGGTGTGGTCGCGGCCGCCCATCACCAGCAGGAGCGGACCGCGCCCGGCGTTCGCCGTGTCGACGGCGTCGGGCGAGTGCGGCGAGAAGTTCGCCGTCGCGGCCTCGAACAGCGGCTTGCCGGGCGCGGGGACGGTCCAGCGGTCGTACAGCTCGTTCGACTCGTCCTCGCTGATCGCGTTGCCGAAGGCGTACCTGAACTGGTCGGCCGTCAGCGAGACGGCGCGGTGCCGGTTGGCGGGGTTCTTGAACACCGGCAGCGTGGCCCGCAACGACGACAGCGGCAGCGGCAGCACGCCCTTGATCTGGGCGGCGTCGATGGCGGCGGCCGCGCGACCCAGGTCGAGGCCCAGCAGCTTCTCGGCGATCATGCCGCCGAAGGAGTGGCCGACGAGGATCGGGGCCTCGGGCAGGTCGGCGATGATCGCGCGGTAGTGCTCGACGACGTCGTCGATGCCGTGGTCGCCGATGAGCTCGGGGTGGGCCCGCGCCTCCTCGACGGTGTCGGGGACGCCGGGCCATCCCGGCGCCGCCGGCGCGAAGCCGGCCTGCTCGAGGAGCTCGATCCAGGGCTGCCACGACGTGGCGTGCAGCCAGAGGCCGTGGATGAGGACGACGGGGATCCGGGTGTCGGGCATGAGGGGTCCTTCCGGGAGAGGCGGCGTGCTCGGTCAGAGGGTGGGGACGAGGCCGCCGTCGATCGTGACGCCGGTGCCGGTGATGTTGGCCAGGCGGTCGCTGGCGAGCAGGACGACGAGGTCGGCGACCTCATGGGGGCGGGTGAAGCGCCGGGTCGCGGCGCCGGCGACGGCGGCCGCCTGGACTTCCTCGGGGCTCTGCCCGCCGGCGGCCGAGACGCGCTCGGCGACGCCACCGGCGCCCAGCCACAGGTCGGTCGCGACCGGGCCCGGGTGGACGGTGACGAAGCGGATCCCGCGCGGACCGAACTCCTTGGACGCCGACTTCGACCAGTTCGTCAGCGCCGCCTTGGCCGCGCTGTAGTCCACGACGAGCGGGTCGGGCAGGCTCGGCGTTGACGGAGCTGATGCTGATCACGACGCCGCGACCGGCGGCGAGCATGCCGGGCAGCACGGCCCGGGTGGCGCGGACGGCGGCCATGAGGTCGAGCGTCAGGCTCTGCTCCCACTGCTCGTCGGTGACGGCGAGGAAGCCCTCGAGCCGGGGATGTGCCGCCCCGACGTTGTTGACGAGGAGGTCGAAAGGCCGGTCGGCGAGGTCGACCAGCTGCCGCGGGCCGGTGGGCGTCGAGAGGTCGACCTCGAGCACGCGCACCGGAGCCGAGGCGGCGAGGTCGTCGAGCTCCTCGGACGACCTCAGCGCGCCGGCGACGACCTCCGCGCCCTCCTCGACCAGTGCTCGCACGGTCGCGAGACCGATCCCCCTGCTGGCGCCGGTGACGACGGCGACCCGGCCCTTCAGCCCGAGATCCATGCGGACCACCTCCTGTAGCGGAGCCGACTGGCGACGGCTCGAACGCTAGGTGGCGGCCGATCACGCCCGCTTGGGTCAATTGACCGCATGCTCGCCCGCGGACGCGACGAACGGCCGCGATGAGTCCGGGGCTGCGGCGGTGTCTGTCCTCTCGACACCCCACCGAGGAGGAGCCATGGGCAAGGTCATCGCATCCATCACCACGTCTGTCGACGGATACGTCACCGGCCCCGACGACGGGCCGCGGTACGGCCTGGGTCGGGGCGGCGAGCGCCTGCACCACTGGGTGATGGGGGGCCCGTGGACCTACGAGGGCGGCCACGACTTCGCCATGCACGGCCCCGACAAGGAGTTCTACGACGAGCTCGTCTCGACGCTGGCGTCGGGCATCGTGGGCCGCGGCATGTACGACGCGGCCGGGGCCTGGGGCGGCACCAACCCGTTCCCGGGAACCCTGTTCGTGCTCACGCATCGCCTCGAGGACCAGCCGGCCGCCGAGAGCGGCTTCCGGTTCGTCGGTGACCTCCACGCCGCGCTGGGCGGCGCCAGGGAGGCGGCGGGCGACGGGGACGTCGGCATCGGCGGCGGCGCCGACGTGATCCGGCAGGCGCTCGCCGCGGGCCACGTGGACGAGCTGGTGATCTCGACCGCTCCGGTGATCCTTGGATCGGGCAAGCGGCTGTTCGAGGGCTTCGACCGGGACGTCGACCTCGAGGTGGCCAAGGTCTACAGCTCGCCGTACGCCACGCACGTGCGGTATGCCGTCACGAAGTGACCAGCGCTCACCCGCCGTCGACGGTGGTGGTGCGCAGCTCGTGGCTCCCGTCGGGCAGCGGTGCCTCGTAGTACAGGCGGTAGCCGCCCTGGCCGAGCGGGACCACGTCGAGGTACCGAAGATCGGCCGCGGGCCCGGGCCCCTCCGCCAGCAGCACACCCGGCGTGCCGGCGGGCACGGCGAGACCCGTGCGCTCGGAGAAGTTCTGCTCGGCGGTCGCCCGCCCGTCGTAGGCCGCGCGGCCGTCGGGCAGCACCGCGGTCACCCGGGCGCCGCGCGCGTCCCACGCCCCGCGCCGGCCGGCCAGCGCCACCCCACCCCAGGCCCACGCCAGCCCGTCGGCACTGGTCGCGTACCGCGTGACCATCCTGTCCTCGGCCCCCGGCACGTCGAGCGGGTGGCAGCAGATCCATGCCTCCCACGCGTCGCCGCTCCGCCGGACGACGGGATCCTTCACGCCCGTGCTCGCGTCACCAGGCAAGGCGACGCGGGGCTCGGCGTGCGCGAGCGCCTCGGGCTCGGACGCGTCGAGCACGTCGATCCGCCAGTGCTTGGTGCCCGGGGTCGCGCACGACACGTACAGGCGCCACCGCCCGTCCTCGAGCCGCACCAGGGCCGGCCGTTCCAGCGACTCGGCGCCGAAGGCGTCCCGGTGCAGGGTCGCGACCGGCGTCAGCTGCTCGCCGTCTGGGCTGCGCGCGACGACGACCGATCCGCCCCGCTGGGACGGCGTCCGCACCCGGTAGGCGACCACCCAGCCCCCGGCGGCCTCCCTCGCGGCGCTGGGTGCACCGGCCCAGTTCCCGGGGCCGCGACCGGGCGCCGGAGCCGCGACGATCTCGCGGCCGGGCACGGGCAGCGGGAATCGGGACACGCGAGGACGTTACCGGCATGCTCGGGTGATGCGGTACGACCCGACGATCTACGAGGGCGCCGCCGCCCACTACAGGGCCGGCCGGCCGCCCTACTCGCGGGAGCTCGAGGCGCTCCTCGCCGAGGAGCTGGGCCTGGACGGCACGGGGAGACTCCTCGACGTCGGCTGTGGTCCCGGACCTCTCACCGTGCGGCTCGCCCCGATGTTCGAGGAGGCGATCGGGCTCGATCCGGACCCCGGCATGCTCGCCGAGGCCCGCGAGTTCGCCCGGGAGAGCCGGGTCACGAACGTCCGGTGGGTGCGGGCTCGCGCCGAGGAGCTGCCGACGGCCTCCCCGGGCCCGTACCGTCTGATCACCTTCGGCCAGTCCTTCCACTGGACGGACGAGGCTCGGGTGGCCGAGATCGCGTACGACCTGCTGGATCCGGGAGGGGCACTGGCTCTGGTCGCGCACGCGGTCGACGGCCGGCCGGTCCCGCCGGGCCCCGGGCCGCCACGGATCCCGCACGCGGAGATCACGGCGCTGGTGGAGAGGTATCTCGGCTCAGCGCGGCGAGCCGGCCGAGGCGTGGCGCCCGTCCGCGCCCACCGCTTCGAGGACGTCCTGGTCCGCAGCCGCTTCGGAGCCGCACGCTCGGTGTTCGGCCCGGGCGTTCCCGACCTGCTGCGGACGAGCGAGAGCGTGCTCGCGGGGTACTTCTCGATGTCCTTCTCGGCCCCGCACCTGTTCGGAGAGGGGGTCGAGGACTTCGCGGCCGAGGTGCGGCAGCTGTTGGTCTCGAGGTCGGCTGACGGCGTCTTCTGGGACTGGCCCGGCGACACGGAGGTCGTCCTCGCCAGCAAACCCGGCTGAGGGCCGCCGCTCCTCAGCCCCGGCCGGGCTCGATCGGCCGGCCCGTCTCGTCGAGCTCGCCGAGGAACTCCTCGGGAGCGCGCATCCGCCACGCGTCCGTCACCAGCTCGGTGAGGCGGTCGACGTCCACCTGCGCGAGGCGGAGCATCACCAGCGGCTCCTCCCGGTAGCCGGGCGCCGTGAAGAAGAGGTCGGGCTCGCCCAGGAGGAGGGCCTGCTTCTCGTCCTCGTCGCCGACGAAGAGCACCGCGATGTCGGTCCGGATGACGCGCCGCTCACCGGGCCGGCGCTCCGGATAGGACCAGACGAAGCCCTTGCCGCCCACCCGGAAGTCGAATCCGGCGCTCGGGATCTCCTCGACGTGGGGCAGCGCTCGGGCCAGCCGGCGCACGTCGTCGGCGTCAGCCATCCCAGTCGCCCCCGGGGGCCGCCGGGCCGGTGCTCTCCCGGACGATCAGCTCGGTGGGGAGCAGCACCCGGTCGGCCCGGTGCCGCCGCCCGCTCCGGGCCTGCGCCATCACCTCCAGGAGCGCCGCGGCCGCGGCCTTGCCCTTCGCGTCGACGTCCTGCCGCACGGTCGTCAGCGCCGGCCGCACCCGCCGCGCGAGCGGGCTGTCGTCGAACCCGACCACGGAGAGGTCACCGGGGACAGCCAGGCCGAGCTCCTCCGCGGCCCGCAGCACGCCGAGCGCCAGCACGTCGGACTGGCACAGCACGGCGGTCGGCCGGGGGGCCGGCGGCCCGGCCAGCACGGCCAGCCCGGCGCGGCGCGCGTCGTCCTCGTCGTTGCGGTGCTGGGTGTGGAGCACGGGCCGGATGCCGGCCGGCTCCAGCACGTCCAGGTAGCCGGCCAGCCGCTCGCGTGCGATGTACCGCCCGGCGACGGCGTCCGGGGTGGGGTCGGCCGCCAGCTCCTCGGGGCCGTTCCCGAAGGCGACGATCCCGATCCGGCGGTGCCCCAGCCCGGTGACGTGCGCAGCCGCCTGGCGGCCTCCGTCACGGTCGTCGACCGTGACGCTGGGCACGTCCGGGACCGGGGCCTGGTCGACGGTCACCAGTGGCAACCCCCGCTTGAACAGCCAGTCCGCCGCGGTCGTGTCGGGGTCGCACGCGTAGACCAGGGCGCCGTCCATGGCGGCGTCGCGGGCCGGCACCACGTCGCCGGTGCTCGAGCTCGACAGCAGGGTGAGCGCGAGGCCGGTCGGGGCGAGCTCGGCGGTGACCGCCCCGAGGAAGCCGATCGAGACGTCGTCGGTGAAGGCGTACTGCAACGACGCGGTGAGCAGGACGCCGACCGCACCGGTCG
Source organism: uncultured Actinomycetota bacterium (assembly GCA_963792195.1). GTDB lineage: Bacteria > Actinomycetota > Actinomycetes > Actinomycetales > Kineosporiaceae > DATKNA01. The sequence goes on from CAWBVK010000002.1 coordinate 435,849, forward strand.
TGCCGCGCGCCAGGGCGCGGCCGGCGGGGTCGGGGCCTGCGTACCCGAGCTCGCGAGCCGCGTCGAGGATCCGCTCCCGCAGGCCGTCGGAGAGCTGGTCGGGCCGGGAGAAGGCGTTGGAGACGGTCATCCTGCTCACGCCGACGTGGTCGGCGATCGTCTGCAGGGTCACCCGTGCCATGGGTCGAGCGTAGGGCGATGGCAGGGGCGCTCCGGTCGCCGTCAGCGTGCCGCCGGCACCGGCGGGCGGGGCGCGATGCGGTCCGCCGCGGCGTGCAGTGCGACCGCGAGCCGGCTGCGGGTCCGGGGGGCTACCCGGTGCTCGACGTGCGGGACGACGGGGTCGTCGACCCGTGCGCCGACCAGCTGGCCGGCGAGGGAGGCGCGAACGGCGAGGAGGGCGAGGGGCGAGTCGGGGATCATCGGGATCACGGTCTCTCTGGCTGGGTTGTCTGTATCGGTACAGTAGCTCGATTATCTATACCGGTCAAGAAGAAGGGCCGCAGAGGCTGCGGGCCGGCCTGGGGGGACGTCGGGGCGGGTGGTGCAGGGTTGTCCACGAAATGCACCGTCACGGAGGGGACCGCCAGATGACCGCACATTCCGTCGTGATCGCCGGAGGCGGCCCGACGGGCATGATGCTCGCCGCAGAGCTCGCGCTCGCCGGGGTCGACGTCGTCGTCGTGGAGCGGCGCGAGGATCAGGACCTGGCGGACTCACGTGCCGGCGGGATCCACGCGCGCACCGTCGAGCTGCTGGACCAGCGGGCCGTCGTCGACCGGTTCCTCGCCGAGGGCACCCCGGTGCAGGCGACCACCTTCGGCACCACGGTGCTCGACATGGCCGACTTCCCCACGCGGCACCCGTACACCCTGGCGATCTGGCAGAAGCAGATCGAGCGGATCCTGGCCGGCTGGGTGACGGAGTTGCCGGTCGCGCAGCTGCGCGGGCGCGAGGTGACGGGCTTCGCCCAGGACGGCGCCGGGGTCGACGTGCTGCTCTCGGACGGGGAGTCGCTGCGCGCGCAATACCTGGTGGGATGCGACGGCGGGCGGAGCCTTGTCCGCAAGACGGCCGGGATCGACTTCCCGGGGTGGGACGCGACCCGGAGCAACCTGATCGCCGAGGTCGAGGTCACCGAGGAGCCGCCGCGCGGCCCGCGCCGCGACGCCTACGGCATCCACGGGCTGCACCGGCTCGAGGACGGCCGGATGGTGCGGGTCGTCGTCACCGAGCGGGAGCTGAGGACCGCGCCCGACCCGACGCTCGACGACCTGCGCGAGGCGCTGGTCCCGGTGTTCGGCACCGACTTCGGCGTGCACGACGCCACCTGGATCTCCCGGTTCACGGACGCGACCCGGCAGGCGGCCGACTACCGCGCGGGCCGGGTGCTGCTGGCGGGCGATGCCGCCCACGTGCACTACCCCGCCGGCGGCCAGGGGCTGAGCCTGGGCGTGCAGGACGCCGTCAACCTCGGCTGGAAGCTGGCGCAGGTGGTGCACGGCGTGTCGGACGAGGCCCTGCTCGACACGTACCGGGCCGAACGCCACCCGGCGACCGCCCGGGCGCTGCGCTACACGATGGCGCAGACCACGCTGCAACGGGCCGACGAGCGGACGGCGCCGCTGGTGGAGATCGTGTCGGAACTGGCGGGGATGGACGAGCCGCGCAGGCTGCTCGCCGGGTGGATCTCGGGCCTCGACATCCACTACGACCTGGGCGAGGGGCATCCGCTGCTGGGGCGGCGGATGCCCGACCTCGACCTGGAGACGGCGGACGGCGTCGTGCGGGTGTTCTCGCTGCTCCACCGTGCGCGGCCGGTGCTGGTGAACCTGGGCGAGCCCGGCAGCATCACGATCGGCGGGTGGCACGACCGGGTGCGACTCGTCGAGGCGTCGTACGCCCGACCGTGGGAGCTGCCCGTGCTCGGCGGGGTGCCCGCGCCGTCGGCGGCGCTGGTCCGCCCGGACGGGTACGTCGCCTGGGTCGGCGACGGCGGCGACGCGGGCCTGCGCGACGCCCTCACGCGCTGGTTCGGGCCCGGGTCGCGGTAGCGCGCTCGTCACCCCGGTGACCCGGTCACGAGGTCGTCGGGAGCGAAGACCCGCACGCCGGCCGCCGTGTAGAGGTGCACCGGCCAGCGGGTCAGGCGGGTGAGGGCGCGCGCCCACCCCCGGTCGGCGTCCGTCATCCCCGGGCCGCCGGGCCGGGCGAGGAGTGCGACGGGTTCGCCGAAGCGGCGTATGTCGGTGAGCACCTCGCGCAGCCCGGCCAGCATCTCGTCGGGGTGCATCGGCACGTCGTCGATCGGGACGATCACGGGTTCGGGCCGGCCCTCCTCGTCGAGCAGGGCCAGCCAGAGGCTTCGCTGCGCCGTGCCGCCGGTGCCCATGATCAGCCGCCACATCTCGTGCAGGTCGGCGGGCGTACGGACGTGGATCTCGTTCAGGCTCGTCGTCATGCCGGGAGCCTGTCCGCTTCAGGCCCGGCGGCGCCGGCGTCGTCCACAGGCCTGTGGACAACTGCTCGTGCGGCTGGCCGCAGCGTCCTCAGCGGCAGGCGGGGGCGTACGGCCTGTCCGGCAGGAACGCCCGCCACTCGTCGGGGGTGAGCACGCGCCCGGCGAGCGCGCACGCCGTGTGCAGCCACTGGCCGGGGTCGACGGTCAGGGCACGGACGACCCGTCCGACGGCCAGCACCAGCCGGCCGTCGGGGGCGAAGCCCGCGTGCGCGTCCGGAGCGTCGACGTCCACCGGCAGCGGCGACCCGACCTGCCGGAACCTGCGCGCGTCCCAGAGCGTCACCCGGGGCGGGTTACCGGCCGTCGAGATGTACCGCCCGTCCGGGCTGATCGAGACGTTGCTGATCGTCCCGTCGTTGGCCTGCAGCGGCGGCGCGAGCGGGTGACCGTCGTGGAGGTCGAGAACGAGCAGGCGCCCGGTGACGGTTCCGATCGCGAGGTAGCGTCCGGTGGGGTCGGCGGCCGCGGTCCGTGGCACGTCACCGCCGGTCGGCACGCGCAGCGTGATCCGCCCGGTCGTCGCGTCCATCATCAGCACCTCGGAGGAGTCGCCGGCCTGCCGCAGGAGGAGGATTCCTCGGCCGTCCCGGGTCCACCCCCCGACGCCGACCGTGTAAGCCGCGGGGCCCGGGACGGGTGGGAGGTGCTGGACCACCTGCCGGGTACGCAGGTCCACGATCAGCGGGCCCACGGCCTCGTCGCGTAGGAGAGCGGCGTGGACACCGTCGGGCGAGACCCAGGCGTCGACGGCGGCGGTGCGCGCGGGCGGCGGCAGCGGCACGGTCCCGAGCAGCCGTGCGGTGCTGAGGCCCCAGACCGCGGTGACGCCCTGGAAGTCGGTCGTCACCAGGAGATCCCCGGCCGGCGACGACGCTGCCGAGTCGATCGGGAAGCGGTGAGGGTGCTCGCTCGCCGTGGTCACCGTGCCGTTGCGGGCATCGACGAGGGAGAGCCCCCCGTTGAACTGCCCGATGACGATCGCCCCGCGGGCGGCCCACAACGTGTTGACGCGGTCCGGGAGGGCGTCGGTGAGGACCGGACCGCCGCGGCCGACGTCCCAGAGGATCACCGTGCCGTCCTCACTCGCTGTTGCGAGGGTCGTCCCGTCCTGCGACCAGCTGGCCGACCGGACCTGGCCGCCGTGGGCGTTGAGGCGATCGGCGGGGCGATCCGGTCCGTCCGCCAGACGAGCACCGTCCCGGCGTCCGCCGCCGCCACCCGGCGACCGTCACGTGAGAAGCCGAGCACGCGCAGGGGTCTCGCCGCGCCGCCGAGCTCTCGGACCACGTGGCCGCTGCGGACGTCGAGCAGCCGGACGACGCCGTCCGCGGCGGCGAGGGCGACCCGGCGGCCGTCCGGATCGGCGACCATGCTCGGTGGTTCGGCAGGCGTGATACCGGCCGGCAGGCGCACGTCACCCTCGACCGCGCCGTCGGAGATGCGTAGCCGGATCAGGTGCGCGCTGCTCGTGAGGATGCAAGCGCGGCCGCTGCCACACGCGGAGATCCGCAGAGCCGGAGCGCCGACGCGGATCCGCTGCGGTGCGCGGGCCGGGGCGTCGGGCCGCCAGAGGATCACGTCGGTCGAGCTCGCGTAGTTCCAGGTCTCCCCGTTGGACGGGGCGGGTGCTGCCGCGACGACCGCCTTCCCGTCGTCCACGGGTGACCAGACGTCGAGACCGATCTCGGGTCCCGCGGCGACCACGTCACCCGTGACGGGGTCGATCAGCCGCACCGCCTTGCCCGACAGGACGAGGAGCCGGCCGTCGCCGGTGACCTCGAGCGGATCGACGTCAGCGCCGTACCCCTCGATGAAGGCGAACGCGCCGGCGTCGGGCGTCGCCGTCGGGGAGCCGCCGGCGGCCGGCCACCGCAGCACCTGGCCGGTCAGGGTCGCCGCGACGAGGGACCTGCCGTCGGGCATGAACTCGACCGCCGACAGGCGGTCGGGAGCGCGGATCACGCGGCGCACGCCGTTCCCGCGCAGGAGGGTCGCGAAGAGGTCGCTCTCGCTGGCCGGGGACCGGTCGAGGGCGACCGCCTGTGCAGCCAGAAGCAGGGCCTGGTCGTAGTCGCCGCCGGTGCGGGCGAGCGCCCCGAGCCGGCCGGCATCCGCGGTCAGCGCGGCGCGTCCGGCCCTCGCTGCGGCGTCCTCGGCCCGTCGCTGCTGGGTGACGGCGAGAACGCCGGCGGATGCCGTGGCGACCAGCGCCAGCGCGAGGGCGACGGCGGCCGTCCGGGCGCGCCGCCGGCTCCGGGCCTCGCGCTCAGCGCGGGACCGCTCGTCGGCGAGCCGCCGTTCGGCCTCGCGCACCGACACCCGTCGAGGAACTCGCGTTCGAGCGGCGTGAGCGCCTGCGGGTCGGCGGCGGCGTAGTCCAGGGCGGCCTGCAGGCGCGCTCCCCGGAACAGCTCGGCCCGGTCCCGGCCGGACTCCTCCCAGGCCCCGACCGCGTCCGCCGGCCGCTCCCGTACGAGTGCGTGCGCACGGCCCTCCTCCAGCCAGCCGTGCAGCCGGGGCCAACCCGTGAGCAACGCCTCGTGCACGACAGTGACGTCGCTCGCGCTCGCGACGACCAGGCGCCGGTCGGTCAGCACCTCGAGAGCGGACCGGGCCGCCGGGTCGTCCGGCCCCACCAGATCCGCGCGGCGCACCCGGCGGCGCACCCAGGTGCCGTCCTCGTCGACCGCGAGCCGCGAGAGCATCCGCCGGCACGCCGCCTGCTGCGCCTCGCCGAGGGCCGCCCAGGCCTCCTCCCCGACTCGTTCGAGGGCGCCCTCGACGCCACCGCCGGCCCGGTAGGACGCGACCGTGAGCAGATCACCCTCGCGGTGCTCCCACGTGCGCACCAGCGCCGTGGAGAGGACCGGCAGCACGCCCGGGCGGTCGCGCACCTGATCGATGATCAGCTCGACGAGCGCCGGGTCGACGCGCAGCCCCGAGCGCCTCGCCGGCTCGAGGACGATCCGCCGCAGGTCCGCCTCGTCGGGCGCGCCGAGGAGAACGGTGGCGGGGCCGGCCCGGCGGCCGAGCCCGCCGTGCCGCGGCACGAGCCCGAAGAAGTCGGCGCGCAGCACGAGGACGACCCGGACGCCGCCGTCGCAGGCCGCGAGCACCGCGTCCGCGACCGCCGAGAACTCCGCACCGGACTGGAGCAGCGCCTCCTCGAACTGGTCCACGACGAGCACGGCAGGACCCCCCGACAGCGCGCCGCGCAACGTCTGCAGGCATCGCGCCCGGGCGTCACGACGGCGACACCCCAGGCGGCCGAGCCCGGCAGCCCGCCGCGGGCGAGCGCCGGGACGAGGCCGGCGCGCACGAGCGAAGACTTGCCCGCACCCGAGGCACCGGCCACGACGAGCAACGATCCGTCGACGAGCCGCGCCAGCAGCTCCTCGACGAGCCGCTCGCGACCCACGAAGAGGTCCGCGTCGCCCTCGTCGTAGCGGGCCAGGCCCTTGTACGGACACGGGTGGCGAGCGGGGACACCGACCGGGGCCAGGAGCGCCGGGTCCTGGGCGAGGACGCGTTCCTCCATCCGGCGCAGCCCGGCGCCTGGGTCGACCCCGAGCCCCTCCCGGAGCGTGGCGCGGGCCCGCCGGTAGGCGTCGAGCGCGTCGCTCTGGCGGCCCTGGCGGTAGAGGGCGAGGACGAGCAGTTCCCAGAGCCGCTCCCGGTACGGCCACTCGACGAGCGCCGCCTCGGCCTCCCGCACCGCGTCGGCGGGATCTCCCGCGTCGATCGCCGCCTCGATCAGCGCCTCCGTCGCCGTCCCGCGGAGTTCGACGAGGCGCGCCGCCTCGGCCGCCGGGTACGCCGTGTCGACGAGGTCGGCGAAGGCCACCGGCGTGCGCCACAGTCCGAGCGCGTCGCGCAGCGCGGCGACGCGCTCCGGCGGCGGTGAGTCGCCGCTGACGGACATGACGGAGTGCTCGAAGCGCAGGGCGTCGACGGCGTCGTCGCCGACCGCCAGCCGGTATCCTTCGTTCGCGCGTTCGATCCGCGCGGCGGCCGGGTCGCCCGCGGCCGCGAGGGCCTCGCGCAACCGGGTGACGTGACTGGCCAGGGTCCGTTCCGCGGTGGCCGGAGCCTCGTCGCCCCAGGCGGCCTGGACCAGGGCGTCCAGCGGGACGACGGCTCCCGGTCGCGCCGCCAGCGCGCAGAGCAGTCGTCGCGGGATCCGGCCACCGACCGGGACGGGTCCCTGCGATCCGTCCACGAGCAGGGGTCCGAGGACCCTGACCAGCACCGTCTCACGCTAGCGCCGGTCGCCGCTCGCGCGCAGGGTGCGCCGCCGCCCCGTCACGCTCAGCGGTTCACGAGGGACATGCCCTGCTCGTTGTACCGGTTGCCCTGGACGCCGATCCTGGCGGCGAGCTCGTCGAGGTCGGCCCGCTCGTCGGCGGACAGCGCGACCTGCGTCGATGCCGCGTTCTCCTCGACGCGCTCCAGCCGCCGCGTGCCGGGGATCGGAACGATCCACGGCTGCTGCGCGAGCAGCCAGGCCAGCGCGACCTGCCCGGGGGTGGCGTCCTTGGCGCGGGCGAGAGCGGCGACGTGCTCGACCAGCGCCTGGTTGGCGGCCCGGTTCTCCGCCTCGAAGCGAGGGATGCTCGCGCGGATGTCGCCCGGGGCGAACTCGGTGGAGGTGCTGACCGTTCCGGTGAGGAAGCCCTTGCCCAGCGGGCTGAACGGGACGAAGCCGATGCCCAGCTCGCCGCACGTCGGTAGCACCTCCGGCTCCGGGTCGCGGGTCCACAGCGAGTACTCGCTCTGCACGGCGGTCACCGGGTGGACGGCGTGCGCCCGGCGGATCGTCGCGGCCCCGGCCTCCGAGAGGCCGAAGGAGCGCACCTTGCCGGCCTCGACGAGCTCGCCGACGGCGCCGGCGACGTCCTCGACGGGGACGTCCGGGTCGACGCGGTGCTGGTAGAAGAGGTCGATCACGTCGATCCCGAGCCGGCGCAGTGACTCGTCGGCCACCTGCTTGATGTGCTCGGGCCGGCTGTCCAGGCCGACGGACCGGCCGTCCTCGATGCGCCACCCGAACTTCGTGGCGATCACGACCTGGTCGCGCAGCGGCGCGAGCGCCTCGCCGACCAGCTCCTCGTTGACGTACGGGCCGTAGACCTCCGCGGTGTCGAAGAACGTGACACCCCGCTCCACGGCCCCGCGCAGGACGCCGATCATGGCGTCGCGGTCGCCCGGGTTGGGACCGTAGCTCTGGGACATGCCCATCGCCCCGAGGCCGACGGCCGAGACCCGCAGGCCCTGGCCCAGTGTCCGTGTGTGCATGGTGGCTCCTGTTCTCGTGGTGCCGTCGTCTCAGATCATGTGGAGTGGAATCGGATGCCGCTACTGCTCGTTCGCCCGCGCGTAATCGCCGACCGGCAGGGGTTCGAGCCAGGTCGTGGGGTCCTGGCCGCCGGGCAGGCTCTCGAGCATCGCGAGGTGGCTCATGAACGTGTCGGCGGCGGCCCCGTGCCAGTGCTCCTCGTCGGGCGGGCAGACGACGGTGTCGCCGGCGCGGACCCGGATGACGGTGCCGTCGCGCGTGCCGACCAGCCCGACCCCCTCGGTCACGTGCAGGGTCTGGCCGACGGCGTGCCGGTGCCAGTTGCTGTGCGCTCCGGGGGTGAACCGCACCAGGGAGACGGTCATCCGGGAGGGTTCGCTGCCGGCGTAGATGGGGGTGACGTAGACGTCGCCGGTGAAGGTGGATGCCGGGCCCTTGGCGGCCGGCCTCACGGTCTGGAGTTCCACGGGTTCTCCTCGGGCTCGATCGTCACGGGTCAGGGGCGCAGCAGGGTCTTGATGGCGCGGCGCTCGTCCATGGCGCGGTAGCCCTCGGCGGCCTGGTCGAGCGGCAGCGTGAGGTCGAAGACCTTGCCGGGGTCGATGGCCCGGTCGCAGATCAGCTCGATCAGCTCGGGCAGGAAGCGGCGCACCGGGGCGGGGCCGCCGTGCAGGTGGACGCCGGAGAAGAACAGCTCCTCGCCGGGCAGCTCGACGCCGTGGGAGACGCCGACGTAGCCGACGTGCCCGCCGGGGCGGGTGGCGCGGATGGCCTGCATCATCGACTCCTGGGTGCCGACGGCCTCGATGACCGAGTGGGCGCCGAGGCCGTCGGTGAGGTCCTTGACGCGTGCCACGCCCTCGTCGCCGCGCTCGGTGACGATGTCGGTGGCGCCGAACTCGCGGGCCAGCTTCTGCCGGGACTCGTGCCGGCTCATCGCGATGATCCGCTCGGCGCCGAGCTGGCTGCGCGGCGAGGACGCCGAGCAGGCCGACCGCGCCGTCGCCGACGACGGCGACGGTCTTGCCCGGGGCCGGCCTCGGCGGCGACGGCGCCGAACCAGCCGGTGCCGAGCACGTCGGAGGCGGCCAGCAGGCTCGGGATCAGGTCGTCGGCCGGCATGCCGGGCGTGGCGACGAGGGTGCCGTCGGCCAGCGGGATGCGGGCGTACTCGGCCTGGGTGCCGATGGCGCCGACGAGTTCGGCGTGCACGCAGCGGGACTGGTAGCCGGCCCGGCAGATCTCGCAGGTGTTGTCGGAGGCGAAGAACGAGCCGACGACGAACTGGCCGGGCTTGATGGTGCGGACGTCGCTGCCGACCTCCTCGACGATGCCGACGTACTCGTGGCCCATCGGTGCTGGGCCCGTCGACGGTCTCGATGCCGCGGTAGGGCCACAGGTCCGACCCGCAGACGCAGGTGGCGGACAGGCGGATGATGGCGTCGGTGGGCTTCTCGATCGTCGGGTCGGGGCGGTCCTCGACGCGGACGTCGCCGGGGGCGTGGAGGACTGCTCCTCGCATGACGGGTGGTTCCTCTCGGTGGGGGTCGTGGCGGTTCAGTCGCCGCGGAAGACCTGCTTGGCGACGGACATCGCGCTCATCGCCTTCGGCCATCCCGCGTAGAACGCGAGGTGGGTGATCGCCTCGATCAACTCGTCCTCGGTGACGCCGTTGTCCCTGGCGAACCGCAGGTGGAAGGTGAGCTGCTCGGTGTTGCCGCCGGTGAGCAGGGCGGCGACGGTGACCAGGCTGCGGTCGCGCGGCGACAGCTGCGGGCGTTCCCAGGCCTCACCGAACAGGACGTCGTCGGTGAAGTGCACGAGCTGGGGAGCGAAGTCCCCGAACATCGTCTCGGCACCCGAAGGTCGTGCGTCGGTGGTCATGACAACAAGCCAACGCCGCCGGCGCCCTACCAGCCAGGCCGGGCTTTTCCGGGTTCTGACAGAACCCCCCAGGCCTGTCCTCGCGGCGGCGGACCCGCCGTAGCGTTGAGCGCGTGGACAACCGTCGCGAGGTGCGCGAGTTCCTCGGTTCGAGGCGCGCCCGGATCAGCCCGGAGCAGGCGGGGGTGCTCAGGTACGGGCAGCGCCGCCGCGTCCCGGGCCTGCGCCGCGAGGAGGTCGCGCAGCTGGCCGGCGTCAGCGTGGACTACTACACGCGGCTGGAGAAGGGGGACCTGTCGGGCGCCTCCGAGAGCGTGCTGCACGCGATCGCCGAGGCCCTCCGCATGGACGAGGCCGAGCGCGCCCACCTGTTCGATCTCGCGCACGCGGCACGCAGCGGCGCCCGGGAGCCCCGCCGGCGGTCCCAGCCCGCGTTGCGGCCCAGTCTGCAGCGCATCCTCGACTCGATGACCACCACGCCGGCGTTCATCCGCAACGGCCGTCTCGACGTGCTGGCCGCCAACACGCTCGGCCGGGCGCTCTACGCGCCTGTCTTCGCGGACCCCACGCTGTCCGGCAACCTGGCCCGCTTCTGCTTCCTGCACCCGCACGCGACGGCCTTCTACCCCGACTGGGACGACGCGGCCAACACGACCGTCGCCATCCTGCGCACGGAGGCCGGGCGAGACCCCTACGACCGCCAGCTCAGCGACCTGGTCGGCGAGCTCTCCATCCGCAGCGACGCCTTCCGCACCCGGTGGGCGGCGCACAACGTCCGGTTGCACCGCACCGGCACCAAGCACTTCGACCACCCGGACGTCGGTGATCTCGAACTGGCCTTCGACGCCCTCGAGCTGCCCGGTCAGACCGGCCTGACCCTCACCGCCTACACGGCGGAACCCGGCTCCCCCTCGGAGGACAAGCTGACCCTCCTGGCCAGCTGGTCCGCGACGGAACGATCACGCGAGGACGCGAGCGGCACCGGGTCTCAGGCCAGGGCGAACGGCGCGGAAGGCCGGTAGTCGCGCAGGGCCGCGCTGTCCAGGCCCGGCCCGCTGTTGAGCGCGAGCAGCGTGCGGATCCGGCCGAGGACGACGGTGTGGTCACCCGCCGGCCTCTCCTCGTGCACGTCGCAGACGAGCACGGTCATCGCGTCGGCGAGCGCGGGCAGGTCGCCGTCCACCGGTTGGGTCCGCACGCCGGCGAAGCGGTCGCCCGGCTCGGCGAATCGCACCGCGAGCCGGCGCTGCTGTCGCCCGAGGATGTTCACGGTGAAGGCGCCCCGCCGGCGCGCGACCGACCACGCTCGTGAGGTCAGTGCCGGGCAGAAGAGCACCAGCGGCGGCGCCAGCGACGCCAGGGTGAGGGTGCTGACGGTCATGCCGACGGGCTCCCCGGTCGGACCCACACCTGTGACCACGGCCACCGGCTGCGGAAGGTCGCGGAAGGCCCGTCGCAGTTCGGTGCCGGTGAGGGTGCCGGCCGGCGCAGCGCCCGGGACGGGGTCGGTGGTCACCGGACCTCCTCGACCACGGCCGGCCATCCGGCGAAGCCCGGGGCGACCTCGAGGGCGTGGGCGGTGCATGCCTCGACCGGGATGGCGAGGCCGAACGTGACGATGCGGATGTGCATGGTGATTCCCTTGTCGAACGGTTCGGAGGCCGTCGACCTTAGGGGCGCGGCTCCTGGTCCCTCATCGGTCCGATGCTCCATCCGCGATTGGAGCGTCGCATGGAGCGTTCGCCGGATGAGCGAAGGCCCGTGTCGTTCCTAGCGTCGCCGGCATGACGACAATACAACCACTGCGACAACCACTGCGACAACCACTGCGACAACCACAGCCACGACCACTGCCACGACCACTGCCACGTCTGTCCGCTCGCTCCCGGAGCAGACCCTCCAGGGCTTCCGTGAGCGCGCCGCCCACCACGACCGCGCCGGCCTGTACCCGATCCAGGACCTCGAGGAGCTCCGCGAACTCGGCTGGCTCACCGCGGCTCTGCCCGAGGACCTCGGCGGCGCCGGCCTGGACCTCGCTCAGCTGGGTGGTGAACAGCGCCGGATGGCCCGCTACTCGCCGGCCGCGGCCCTGTCGACCTGCATGCACCACTACTGGGTCGGCCTCGCCGCGGATCTGCGCCGGATGGGGCTGCCCGAGGCCGATCTCATCACCCGCTACGTGCTGGACGGGGACCTCCTCGCCTCGGGACACGCCGAGGTCGGCAACGACGTCCCGCTGGCACTGTCCACGACGTCCGCGCGCCGGGTGGAGGGCGGCTGGCGGATCACCGGCCGCAAGATGTTCGGCTCGCTCGGGCGGCACTGGACCCGGCTCGGGTTCCATGCGATGGACGCGAGCGACCCGGGCGCGCCCGTCGTCGTGCACGGGTTCGTGCGGCACGACGTCCCCGGGGTGACCACAGTGGCGAACTGGGACGCGCAGGGGATGCGGGCGACCGAGAGTCACGACACGGTGCTCCAGGACGTGTTCCTGCCCGACTCCGACGTTCTCTGCGTCGTGCCCGCGGGGCCGCCGGGCCACCCGGTGGTCGCCGTCATGCAGGTCTGGGCCCTGACGCTCATCGCCAACGTGTACGTCGGCATCGCCGAGCGGGCGCTCGAGCTCGCGGTGGAGCAGGCCGGCCGGCGCACGTCGATCGCGATCCCGCGCGGCACCTTCGCGCACCACCCGCTGGTGCAGCACCAGGTGGCCGAGATGTACCTGACGCTCGACGCCGCGCGGTCCGGCCTCGACGGCCTCGCGCGGGACTGGGTGGGCGGGATCGATCACGGACCGATGTGGGGGCCGAAGGTGCTGGCCGCCCGGTGGCGGGCCACGGCCGCCGCGAACCGGGTCGTGGACCTGGCCTGCGAGGTGGTCGGCGGGTCCGCCTACCGGCGGGGCACGGAGCTGGAGCGGCTCTCCCGGGACGTGCGGGCAGGGCGGTTCCACCCCGGCACCGATGCGTTCACGCACGAGATCATCGGCAAGGCCCTGCTCGGCGTCGAAGGCGACGGACCTCGGTGGTGACCTCACTGCTCAGCCGGCCAGGCCGGCGGCCGCGGCAGCACGCGCGGCCTGGGTGCGATTGTGCACGCCCAGCTTCGTGAAGATGTTGCTGACGTGCCGGTTGGCCGTGCGCTCGCTGATGAACAGCGCCTCGGCGAGCTGCCTGTTCGTCATCCCCTCCGCGAGCAGGGCCAGCACCTCCTGCTCGCGGGCGGTCAGCCTGAACAGGGGAGGGCGGTCGGCCGCGTGCAGCGCGGCCGACCTGCCGTCCCCGGGGCTGCGCTGATCCGGTGGACGTGGCTGCGCGGGGACCGGGCCGGCCTGCTCCGCGAGGACGTGCCTGCCGATCCACGCGTCGACACCACCCGTCCCGAAGTCCAGGCACGCGAGCGAGAACCGCCGGGCACCGACGGCGACCTCGGTCAGCGGGTCGAAGCCCATCACCCGCAGCGCCGGCGCCTGCGCCTGCCAGTCGGACACGACGGTGTAGACGCGGCGCAGGGTCGCCCGCAGCTGGAGGTAGGTGCGCTTGAGGTCGGTGACCAGCGCCGCCACCTCGGGCGTCGGTCGCTCGCCGTGCCGGCTGCCCAGCGCCCAGCGGAACACCACGGCCTCGCCGCCCGGCGGCATCGGCGTCGTGTGCAGGTGCTCGGCCACCGCCTGCACCAGCGGATCCTCCGGCATCGGTCCGGTCCCGCCGTCGGCGGTCACGGTCGCGGTCACGGAGAAGCCGGCGACGCTCCCGTCGGCGGCACGCACCACGACGAAGGCGCCCTGGCGCTCCCGCCACCACAGCTCGGCGAGACGGGCGGACTCCTCCCCGTCGAACCGCCGGGCGATGGCGATGATCTGCTCGTGGTCCTCGGCGCGGGCCCGCTCGGCGGGGTGCTGCAGCATCCCGGGCGGCGCGTAGGCGTTGCGGATCAGCGGGTTCTGCACCAGGTGCAGCAGGTCGGCGGTGCTCTCCCACTCGGGGCCGGAGGCGATGGACCGGAGGATGGTGCGGGCGGCACGCGCCCGGAGCCCCCGGACCCGGTCGGGGTCGCGCAGTTCGAGCGCCTCGAGGAGGACGGGCGCCGCCACTCCCGACAGCTCGATCCCGCCGGGCGTGGTCGTCGTGAACGGCAGGCTGCGCAGGTGCTGCCACGCCTGCTCGACGTCCTGCTCGTCGTGCTGCTCGTCGTGCTGCTCGTCGTGCTGCTCGCCGTGCTGCTCGCCGTGCTGCTCGCCGTGCTGCTCGTCGAGGACCGCGGCGAGCAGGGGCAGGGTCACCCGGCGCAGGACCGACACCGCCTCCACGGTGGACCGCTCCTGCGGCGGGAGGTCCTCGAGCATCACCGCGTACAGCTCCTCGACGACGTCCGCCGGGGCCCCGGACCCGAGGGGAAGCCCGGGTCGGCGGGCCAGGGCCTCGGTGGCGACCACGACGGCGAGGGGATGCCCGCGCGCGAACGCCCGGATCCGTGCGGCGTCCTGGCCGCTGACCTCCGATGCGGCGAGGAGCCGGTCGACGTCCGCGTCGGTCAGCGGGCCGACCTCCAGCTCCCCGAGCAAGGTGCGCCAGCCGGGCGCCGACCGCCACGCCACGTTCGGCCCGCGACGACCGACCACCAGGTGGTGACCGTGGCCGGGAGGGCGTGGACGAGCTCGTTGCGGAGCCATCCGTCCAGCAGGTTGAGCCGCTCGAAGGAGTCGACAACCAGCACGCGGACGCCGGCTGCGGCGACCTGCGCGCCGGCCGCGGCGGCCGACGGGGGCGGGGCCCCTCCCAGCGCGGCGCCGAGCGCGGCCAGGGCCCCCGGGACCGTCGGCTCCATCCGGCGGCCGTCGAGGGTGACGGTGACCAGGGGCAGCGCCGCCAACGTCCCGGCGACCAGCGCCGTCTTGCCGATGCCGCCCGGGCCGTGCACGAAGACCGCCGCGGGGCCGCCCGGGGCGAGCATCGCCGTCAGCCGTGCGCGCTCCTCGGCCCGGCCGACCAGGGCGGCAGCCGCCGCTGCGGCCAGGCGGTCGGCGACGGAACCCGCGGGCGGGCCGGGCTCATGACCTCATCCTAGATCGGCGAGTCCGACCGGCGGCCGTGATGCCCGTGCCCGCTCGTCGCGGCTAGGAGTGTCCGGCCGTCATGCGGCGCTCTACCCGGCGGTCGGGCACGAACCACATCACGGCCACGGCGACGTAGACGGCCAGGCCGAGCCACGGCTGCACGAACGAGAGCGCGATGCCCAGGCAGTACAGCACCGGCGAGGCCTTCCCCTTGAGGTCCCGGCCGACCGCCGCGCGCAGCAGCGACCGGTCACCCTCCGCGCGCAGCAGCGTCGCCTGCAGCACGGTGTACGCGACGGCCGCGATCAGGAGCACGATGCCGTACGCGGCCGTCGGGACGACGGGGAAGTCGTTCTCGCTCATCCATGCGGTCGTGAACGGCACCAGGGACAACCAGAACAGCAGGTGCAGGTTCGCCCACAGGGCCGCGCCGTTGATCAGCCGTACCGCGGCCAGCATGTGGTGGTGGTTGTTCCAGTAGATGCCGAGGTAGACGAAGCTCAATGCGTAGGCCAGCAACACCGGCACGTCGGCGCGCAGCGCCTCCCAGGTCGTGCCCTCCGGCTCGGGCAGCTCCAGCACCATGATCGTGATCAGGATCGCGATGACCCCGTCGCTGAAGGCCTCCATCCGGCTCTTGGACATGGACGCGAGGCTAACCCGTGCCGGTGTCGCTGCTTCCGTACGAGCGCGAGGAGCGAACCCCCGGCGCTCGTCAGGGCATGAGCACCACCCGCGCGTCGACACGGCCGGCGAGGACGTCGTCGATCGCGTCGTTGACCGCAGCCAGGGGTCGCTGCTCCAGCACGACGCGGGTGCGGCCGGCGGCGTGCATGGCGAACACCTCGGCGAGGTCCTGCCGCGTGCCGACGATGGAGCCGATGACGCTGATCCCCTTCAGCACGGTCTCGAAGATGGGCAGCCGCATCACGTTGTCCCGCGGCAGCGACACGAGCACGAGCCTGCCGCCACGGCGCAGGGACGCGTGCGCCTGCTCGAGGACGACCGGATCGGCGGCGAGCACCACGGCGACGTCCACGCCGCCCATCGCCTGCAGCGCCGCGACGGGGTCGCCCTCGCGGGCGTTCACCACGGCCGCCGCCCCGAGCTCCTTCGCGAGCTGCAGCTTCTCGGGCGTGACGTCGACCCCGATCGCGTCGGCGCCGAAGATGCGCGCGTACTGGAGGGCGAGGTGCCCCAGGCCGCCGATGCCGAAGATCGCCGCCCGTTCGGTCGGGCGCAGGCCCGAGACCTTGACCGCCTTGTACGTCGTGACCCCGGCGCACGTGAGCGGCGCGGCGTCGACGGGGTCCACGCCGTCCGGCACCGGCTGGGCGTACGCGGCGTTCGCCACCAGGTACTCCGCGAAACCGCCGTCGCGCCCGTAGCCGGTGTTGACCTGCCGCTCGCACAGGCTCTCCCGCCCCGCGACGCACTGGTCGCACGTCCCGCAGGCGTAGCCCAGCCAGGGGACGGCGACCCGCTGGCCCACCACCCGCTGGGTGACGCCGGCCCCGAGGGCCTCGATGATGCCGACGCCCTCGTGGCCCGGGATGAACGGCGGTGTCGGCTTCACCGGCCACTCCCCGCGAGCGGCGTGGATGTCGGTGTGGCAGAGGCCGCTGGCCTCGACGCGGACGAGCACCTCGCCCGGGCCCGGTTCGGGTGTGGGCACCTCGGTGATGTCCAGTGGCTGCGTGAAGTCCTTGACTACGGCGGCGCGCATGTCCGTCTCCTCTCGAATCCCCTGCCGAGCCTGCTCGGCCGCGACCGGGCCCGGCAGGGGAGGAGGGACCCCGGGTCGGGACCTTCGGCCCGTTCCTGACCTTGCGGGCGGCCGGACCCGGGCGCGCCCCGACGCCGGAGCCGAGCCCGGGACCGCGGTCCGGCGACGGCAGGACCTCGGACCCTGCTCCCGATCCAGCCGGGGGACCACGCTGGAGGTGAGTTCCGGAAGCACGTGATGCGTGCGCGCGGGAGGTGCGCGATGACCGTCGTCCAGTGGGACGCCCACGTAGACATGCCATCCGGCCAGGTCCTGCTCGCCCTTGCTCCCCTCGTCCTGCTGATCCTGGGTCTCGTCGTCTACTGCCTGGTCGACCTCGTGCGCGCGCGGTCGGTCCGGTACCTGCCGAAGCCCGTCTGGGCGCTGCTGATCGTCCTGGGGAGCGCCCCGTTCGGAGCTCTGGCGTATCTCGTGTTCGGGAGGGATCACGATGCGGGCCACGGCGACACCGACCCGTCCGCGGCCGTCGAGGAGCACTCCGGCGTCCGATGACGGCGGGCGGCCCGCCCTCCGTACGGAGGGCCTGACCCGCGACTACGGCGGCAGCGGATTGTTCGACGTCTCGATCGTGGTGCCCGAGGGCTGCGTGTACGGGCTGGTGGGTCCGAACGGCGCGGGGAAGACCACGCTGCTGTCGATCGTGACGGGCATGCGGCACGCCGACCGCGGGCACGTCGAGCTCGCCGTCGACCGCCGGCAGGTCGCCGTCTGCCCCGACGTCCCCGAGTTCGACGGCTGGCTCACCGCCTACGAGGTGGTGGACCTGGCACGGTCGTACGTCGCCCCCGAGCGGGACGGCGACAGCGTGCTGCGGGCGCTCCGGAGCGCGGGCCTCGGCAGCGCCGTCGATCGCCGGGTCGGCGGGTTCTCGCGCGGCATGACGCAGCGTCTCGGGCTGGCGGCCGCCCTGGTCGGCGATCCCCGGTTGCTCATCCTCGACGAGCCGTCGTCCGCGCTGGACCCGGCGGGCCGGGCCGACGTCCTCGCGCTCGTGGCCGCCCTGCGCGGCCGGTGCACGGTGATCTTCTCGAGCCACGTCCTCGCCGACGTGCAGCGCGTCGCCGACCGTGTCGGCATCCTGCGGGCCGGGCGGCTGCTCCACGAGGGCCCGACCCAGGCCCTCGTCGACACCTACCTGCAGCCGCGGTGGCGGGTGCGCCTCGCCGGGGACGTCGACCCCGTGGCGGCCGCGCTCGAGCGGGAGCCCTGGGTCGCGTCGGTGTCGCGCCACGGCGACGAACTGGACGTCGACGCCACCACGTTGGCGGCCGGGGAGCGGGGCATCCCCCGGGTGATCTCGGCGGCGGGGGCGCGACTCGTGGCCTGCGAACCGATCGCGGCGGATCTGGAGTCGGCGTTCCTCGCGCTGACCGGAGGGGGTGCGCGATGAGCGCGACGACGATGCGGCCCGCTTCCCGCCGGCGGCCGATGAACCCGTGGCGCCTGGAATGGCTCCGGATGGTGCGCTCCCCGCGAGGGCTGTGCCTGGTGTGCGTCTACGTCGTGTTCGGGCTGCTGGGGCCCGTGACGGCGACGTACATGGCACAGATCGTCGAGCACGCCGAGGGCAACGTGACCGTGATCGTCAAGCCACCCGCGCCCGTGGACGGCATCACGAACTACATCGGCCAGGTGAGCCAGACCGGCCTCGTGGTGGCGGTCGCCGTCGCGGCGGGTGCGCTCGCCTTCGACGGCCGGCGAGGACTGTCCACGTTCCTGCGGACGCGGACCCGGAGCATGGCCGGGCTCGTCCTGCCGCGGTACGCCGTCCCGACCGCGGCCGCCGTGCTCGCCTACGTCCTCGGCACCCTCGCGGCCTGGTACGAGACCGCGCTGCTGCTCGGTGCCCTCCCGGCCGGCGCCATGCTGGCCGGGATCGTGTGCCAGGCGGCGTACCTCGTCTTCGCGATGGCGGTCGTGGCCCTCGCCTCGTCCCTCGCCCGCGGGACCCTCGGAACCGTCGGCGTGGCACTCGGCGTCCTGCTGGTCCTGCCCGTCGCCGGCACCCTCGCCGCCCTGCACGACTGGCTGCCCAGCACCCTCGTGGCCGCCCCGGTCGTGCTGCTCGCCGGCGGCACCCTCGGGGACTACGTGCCGGCCGTGGCCGTGGCGCTGGTGTCCGCGGTCCTGCTGCTCGTGGTCACCGTCGCCCGGCTGCGCCGCCGCGAGGTCTGACGGCCCCGCGCGCACCGATCCCGTCGAACTCGCGCCACCGGAGGTTGTCGTGTCGGCTCACCCGTTCCCATCGTCTCCGCTGCGGACGGCGACCGTCGTCGCGCTGCCGATCTCGATCGGCGCGCTGATGGCGGGGTGGATGCCCCGCGGTCCGGTGACGCCGGCCGGCGTCCTGGCGTCGGTGGTCCTCTGTGCGGCGCTCGGGTTCGCCGCCGGCCGGATCTGGGGGTCGCGGTGGTCGCTGCCCGTGACGCCGCTGCTCTTCGCGGCCACCTACGAGGTCGTCCGGGCCGGCGTGGTCGGCCCCTCGGTCGACCGTCCTCGTCTCGACACCACCGTCGCGGTTCTCGTGCTCGTCGTGGGCCGGGGCCTGCAGGCGCTCCTCCAGCTGCTGCCCATCGCCCTCGGGGCGGCCTACGGAGCGGCGGCGGCACGGCGGGCGTCGGCGGACGGCGCGGTCCCGACCGGCTGGCGGCGGGGCCTCGGCTACGGCCGCAGCGTGCTCACGGCGCTCGTCGTGGTGGGCCTCGTCGTGGTGACGGCCGTCCTGACGCGAACCGGCAGCACGGCACCGATCCTGGGCCCCGACGGCCGGCCGGTAGCGGGCAGCGTCGCCGAGCTGACCACCGTCCGTCTCGGAGGCCACGACCAGGAGGTGCTCATCCGGGCGCGCAGCAGCTCCGACCCGGTGCTCCTGTACCTCGCCGGCGGCCCCGGGCAGAGCGACCTCGGGTACACCCGGGCGTACATGCCGACGATGGAGGACGACGTCGTGTTCGCCGTCTGGGACCAGCGCGGCACCGGGACGTCCTACGCCGCCCTCGACCCGGGATCCTCCTGGACCCTCGAGCAGGCTCTCGCCGACACCGACCAGCTCACGGACTACCTGCGGGCCCGGTTCCACCAGGACAAGATCTACCTCTTCGGCAACTCCTGGGGCACCGTCCTGGGGACACTGGCGGTGCAGAGGCACCCGGAGAAGTACGCGGCCTACATCGGTGCCGGACAGATGGTCGACGTCCGGGAGACCGACCAGATCATCTACCGGCAGATGCTCGCCCACGCACAGCGGACCGGGGACTCGCTTCTGGGGGAGCAGCTGCGGGCGTCCGGCGGGCCGCCGTACCGCGACGCGTACGGCTATGCGACGCAGCTGCAGTACTACGACGCGATCGGCCCGTATCCCAGGACGGCGTACTTCACCTCGCACGAGCCCTCGGGCATCGACGGGAACGGCGCGGCGGAGTACGGGCCGCTGGACAAGGTGAACAAGCTCAAGGGCCTGTTCGACATGTTCGCCGTGATGTACCCGCAACTGCAGGGCATCGACTTCCGGCGCGACGTCCCGCGGCTGGAGGTCCCCGTGTACCTGGTGCAGGGCGCGCACGAGCTGAGCGCCCGCGGCGACCTCGCCGCGGACTGGTTCGCGCACCTGCAGGCTCCCGGCAAGCACTGGGTGACCTTCCCGGCATCGGGGCACATCCCGCAGTTCGAGGAGTTCGCCCGGTTCCACGACTACGTCGTCGGCACGGTGCTGCCCGCGACCCGGTGACGCCGTCCCCGGCATGCTCGCCGGCGGACGAGGCCACCGGAGGAACTTGCGCGGACGGTCCTGTCCGGGGACGGTCGGTGCATGGCACGGATCTTGATCACCGGTTCGGCGGGCGGCCTGGGCCAGGCGGCGGCGCAGACCCTGCTGGGCGCCGGGCACGACGTCGTCGTCCATGCCCGCAGCCCCGAGCGGCTCGGCGCCGTCCGCGATCTCGTCGAGCTCGGGGCCTCGGTCATCGTCGCCGACCTGGCCGATCCAGACGAGACCCGGGCCATGGCCGACCAGGTCGACGACCTCGGCCGGCTCGACGCCGTGATCCACAACGCGGGCGTCTACAGCGGCCCGCAGGTGATGCCGGTCAACGTGGTCGCCCCCTACCTGCTCACCGCCCTCGTCCGCGGCCCCCGCCGGCTGGTCTATCTCAGCAGCGACATGCACCGTTCCGGCCGAGCCGACCTGGCGGGCGTGGACTGGAGCGGGCGCCGTGCGACCCGGTCGTACTCGGACAGCAAACTGTTCGTCACCACCCTTGCGGCCGCCGTGGCCCGCATGCGGCCCGACGTGTACAGCAACGCCGTCAACCCGGGCTGGGTCCCCACCAGGATGGGTGGGCCGGGCGCTCCCGACGACCTCCTGCTCGGGCACCTCACGCAGGAATGGCTCGCCACCAGCGACGACCCCGAGGCGCTCACCAGCGGCGGGTACTGGTTCCACCAGCGGCTGCGCACGCCGCACCCGGCGGTCCGTGACGTCCGGTTCCAGGAGAGCCTGCTCGAGGCGCTGGCGGGCTTCACCGGCGTGCGGCTCGGAGCCGCGCGATGACGCCTCAGGTGTCGAGGCGGCCGTGCAGCAGCCCGGCGACGGCGAGTGCCACGTAGGCATCGGCCAGCTCCTCGGGGCTGCTCGTGCCGCCCGCGTGGTACCAGGAGCTGGTCCCGTTGAGCATGTCGAGTAGGGCGAGCGTGACCAGCCGGACGTCGGGGACGTCGAACTCCCCGCTGCGGACGCCGGCCGCGATCGTGTCCTGCACCCTGCGCTGGTAGTAGCGGCGGTGCTCGTCGACGACCGCACGGTGTTCCGGCGTCAGCGCCGCGAGCTCGTGCCGGCCGACCAGGTGCTCGACCTGCCGGTCCACGAGGTGCAGGACGTGTGCGCGGACCAGCGCGCCGATCCTGCTGGTGGGCGTTCCGGCCTCGTCGAGGAGCGGTAGCTGGCGCTCCACCGGCTCGGCGCTGACGGTCAGGCAGATCGCGAAGAGGATGTCCTCCTTCGACCCGTAATGGTGGTACAGGCTCGCGCCGCGGATGCCCATCTCGTCGGCGATCTCGCGCATGCCGATCTCGTGGTAGCCGCGCGAGGCGAACAGCCGGGCGGCGGTGGAGACGATCTGCTCGGGGGTCACCCCTCTCCCGCGGCGCGGGATCGTGGGGACGCCCTCCGGCGCCGGGTCGCTCATCGCGGGGGAGCGTACCCGGGGTCGCGCAGGGTCCGTTTGAGGATCTTCCCCTGCGCGTCGGTGGGGAACTCCGCCACCACGAACACGGCCTTGGGCACCTTGTACGGCGCCAGCCGGTCCTTCGCGAAGGCGAGCACCTCGTCCACGTCGAGGCTCACGTCGGCTCTCGGGATGACGAATGCGGTCACGGCCTCCGACCAGTAGTCGTCGGCGCGGCCCACCACCGCCGCCCGGAGCACACCCGGGTGCTGCATCAGCGCCCGCTCGACCTCCTGCGAGGAGACGTTCATCCCGCCGGACTTGATGATGTCCTTGATCCGGTCGTGGAAGAAGAGGTTGCCCTCGGCGTCGCGGCGCACCATGTCGCCGGTGTGCACCCAGCCGTCGCGGAACACCTCCGCCGTGCGCTCGTCGTCCTTGAAGTAGCCGAGCATCGCCGACGGGCTGCGGCACAGCAGCTCGCCGAGGTCGCTGTCGTTGCCGAGCGGGTCGACGACCCGGACCTCCAGGTGCGTGACCGGCTTGCCGATCCACGTCGGGTCGCGGTCGGGGATGTCGTCGAGGGTGCGGAACCACCCGACGGTGCCGAGCTGGGACAGCTCGGACTGGCCCCAGTAGGTCCCCCAGACCACGTCGGGCGAGGCCGCCGCCCACGCGTCGATCGTGCTCGGCGTCATCTGCCCGCCGTACGTCATGCACCGCATCACGCTGCCGACGGCGCCGGGCCCGAAGTCGGGGTGACCGGCAAGGGCCATGTAGAAGGTGGGCGTCTGGGCGATGACGGTGACCTTCTCGTCGCGGATGATGGCCAATGCGCTCGCCGGGTCGACGGCCGCGGGCAGCACGAGCGTCGCTCCCATCATCGTCAGCGTCGTCATCGAGCCGAGGCCGGCGATCGTGAAGAACGGCATGACGAACAACCAGGTGTCGTCGGGACCGGTGCGCAGGCCCCAGCTCCAGGCCGGGGCCGTGGACGTCAGGTAGTTGCGGTGCGGGATGAGCACGCCCTTGGGGAGCGACTCCGTGCCGCTGGTGTACACGAGCATGGCGACGTCGAGCTCGTCGACCTCGGCGTCGGGCTCGGCTTCGGCGGCGTCGCCGGCCTCGCGCGCCAGCGCGGCGAACGACGGCCGGCCGTCTGCGCCGCCGTCCCCGTCGAGGTCGACGCACGTCACCGGAAGTGCCGGCTCGCCGGCGTCCGGACCCGTCGCCGCACCGGCGAGTGCCAGCAGGTCGTGCGAGGCGAGCAGCACCCGCGGCTCGGCGTGCGCCAGCTGCGCGCGCATCTCGTGCGCCTTCAGCAGGGGGTTCACCACGGTGAAGGCGGCGCCCAGCTTGAGCGAGCCGTAGTACGCGGCGACGACGTCGACCCGGTTGCGGGCGAGCACGGCGACGCGGTCCCCTCGGCGGACACCGAGCCCGGCGAGGACGTGCGCGGCGCGGTTCGCCGAATGGTTGAGCTCGCCGTAGGTGACCGCCGTGCGCGAGCCGTCGGCGGCGAAGGCGATGAAGGCTGGCTTGCCGGGCTGGTTCGCGGCGTGGCGGCGCAGCTGGTCGCCGAGCGTCGACCGGCCGAGCACCGCACGCTGGTGCGCCGCGAGCGTGCCGGTGGAGCGCAGAACCGTGGACGCCGACGCCACGTGCTGCGTCATCCGGCCGCCCTCGCCGCGCCGAACATCGGGGTGCCGAACGTCTCGAGCGAGACGATGTCCTCGACGGGGTTGCGCGACAGCCTGGTCGGGAAGCCCTTGGCCGGGTATCCCACCCCGATGTGCGCCGCCGTGATGAAGCCTTCAGGGATCTGCAGCAGGTCGCGCACGGCCGGCTCGGAGAGGCACAGCAGGGTCGTGACGGCGGTCGCGACGCCCTGGTCACGCAGGGCGAGGCAGAAGTTCTGCATGGTGGGGTAGATCGAGCAACCGCCGACGACGCTCAGCCGGCCGAGCTCGTTGTCGGTGGGGTGCAACCCGTCGAGCTCGGCGCAGAGGACGACGATGGCCGGGATGCTCGCGAAGTTCTCGGCGAACTCGTCGGCGGCCACCACCGTCTGGGGCAGAGCGCCGACCCTGACGTCGCCGATGCCGATGCCGGCGAGGTAGGCCTTCCACGGCGGGAGGTACAAGTCGGCGAGCGCCTTCTTGCGCTCCGCGTCCCGGACGACGATCCAGCGCACCGGCTGCCGGTTGCCGCCCTGCGGGCCGAACCGCGCGTGGTCGAACGCGGTGTAGAGGACCTCGTCGCCCACCTGCCGGTCCTCGAAGTACCGGCAGGTGCCGGTGGTGCGCATCGCCTCGGCCAGCTCCATCGCTGCTCCAGTCTCCGCCGTCAACCTATCCGCAGTTAGGGAAGGTGAGAGCAGCATGGAGTGACCGAGGTCTCAGGGTCAAGAGACAACGGCGGTCCCGGTCCATGGTCGGCTCTCGACGGATGCGTCTCGACGCCCTACGGTTACCTAACCGTCGTTCGGGCGAGTCGGAGGGCAGCATGAGTGAGGTGCGGCGCGAGATCGATGCCGCGCGACTCAGGGGCGCGCTCGCGCAGGCGAACCTCCCCGCACTGGTTGTCGTCCTGCACCAGCTGACGGGGGAGCGCCGCTGGCTGGAGCCGCCCCACCGGCCCTCCCGGGGGCGGGGGATGGACGACAACGCGGACGGCGGACTGCCGGCCGAGGTGCAGCAGGAGATCCGCGACGCCGCCTACGCGGCGATCCTCGCCTGGGCCGGGGGAGCGCCGGTCGCCGTCCCGCGACCGCGCGGTGCCGAGCTCGTCGAGATGCTCACGGTCGCCCAGGGGGAGCCGGTGCCGGAGGAGTTCGAGCCGATGATGGCCGACGTCCTGGGCTTCGCCGACCCCGTGCCGGCCGGCCCGGTCCCGGGTGCGGAACGGCTGCGGGTCGCGGTGATCGGCGCCGGAGTCTCCGGGCTGCTGGCGGCTCTGCGGCTCCGGGCGCTCGGTGCAGCCGTCGCCGTGCTGGAGAAGAACGACGACGTGGGCGGTACCTGGCTCGAGAACCGCTACCCGGGCGCGGGTGTCGACACGCCCAGCCACCTGTACTCCGTCTCCTTCTTCGACCGGAGCTGGTCGACGTACTTCGGCCGCCGGGACGAGGTGGAGGGCTACCTGCGCGACTTCGCCGACGCCCACCGGCTCCGGCCGCTGATCCGGTTCTCGACCGAGGTGCTCGCCGCCACGTGGGCGGACGACCGGCAGGAGTGGACGCTCGACCTGTCCACCGGCGACCGGATGGTCGCCGACATCGTAGTCAGCGCCGTCGGGCAGCTGAACCGGCCCAGGATCCCCTCGATCCCCGGGCGCGAGGACTTCGGCGGCACGGTGTTCCACTCCGCGCAGTGGCCGGACGGCGTCGACCTCCCCGCGAAACGCGTCGCGGTCGTGGGCAACGGGGCCAGCGCCATGCAGATCGTTCCCGCGATCGTCGACGAGGTGGCCCACCTGACCGTCTTCCAGCGGTCGCCGCAGTGGATCGCCCCGAACGACGACGTCTTTCGGCGGGTCCACCCGGATCAGCACTGGCTGATGGACGTCGTCCCGTTCTACCGCCGGTGGTATCGCGCCCGGCTGGCCTGGACCTTCAACGACAAGGTGCACCGCTCGCTGCAGCTCGACCCGGAGTGGGACAGCGAGGGCCGGTCGATCAACGCGGAGAACGACGGGCACCGGCGCGCGTTCACCCGCTACCTGCTCGGCCAGCTCGAGGGGCGTCCCGACCTGGTCGAGAAGTGCCTGCCGCGCTACCCGCCCTTCGGCAAGCGGATGCTCCTCGACAACGGCTGGTTCGCGGCGCTGCGCCGCGCCCACGTCGACCTGGCCACCGAGGCCGTCGAGGCGTTCACGCCGACCGGCGTCCGCAGCCGCTCCCTGGCCGTGGACGCCGACGTCGTCATCCTCTGCACGGGGTTCGAGGCGCACGCCTTCCTGGCGCCGATCCGGGTCACCGGCCGCTCCGGGATCCCTCTGGCCGAGCAGTGGGGGCCCGACGACGCCACCGCCCACCTCGGGATCACCGTCCCCGACTTCCCCAACCTGTTCCTCCTGCTCGGCCCGAACACCGCGCTCGGCCACGGCGGAAGCATGATCACGGTCGCCGAGCTGCAGGTCGGCTACGTGGTGGCGCTGGTCGAGCGCCTGGCGCGGCACCGGATCGGGGCCGTCGAGGTCCGCCGTGACGTCGCCGACGCGTACAACCGGCGCGTGGACGCCGCGCACGCCCGCATGATCTGGACGCATCCCGCCATGACGAACTGGTACCGCAACGAGGCGGGGCGGGTGGTCAACACCCTGCCGTGGCGGATCGTCGACTACCGGCGGATGGTGCGCGAGCCGGATCCGGCGGACTTCCTCGAGACGCCACTGCCCGAGGGCCTCCGTCCGAGCGCCTGACCGCCGGCCGTGCGTGACGATGTCGCGGTGCCGGCGGTCGCCCCTCAGCTGCGGAGCGGGCGGAACGCCGCACGCAGCTCGGCGGCGAAGAGCTCCGGCTCCTCCCAGGCGGCGAAGTGGCCGCCCCGCTCGGCCTCGCCGAAGTAGGTCAGCGTCGGGTAGGACTTCTCGGCCCAGCTGCGCGGCGTCCGCCAGAGCTCCCCGGGGAACGTGCTGAAGCCGACCGGGACCCGGGGCGGCGGGAGCGGGGCGCCGCCCGCCGAGGGCGCGTCGGGTCCGTAGGCCTCCCAGTAGGACCGGGCGGCGGACGCACCTGTACCGGTCAGCCAGTAGGCCGTGATGTTGTCGAGGATGTGGTCGCGGGTGAGGTTCCCCGACGGCCGGTCGTCGACGAACGCCCGGGCGATCTTGTCGTAGGCGTCGGTGTCGTGGTCGATCATCCAGGCGGCGAGGGCGGCCGGTGAGTCCAGGAGCGCGTAGCCGATGGTCTGCGGGCGGGTGGCCATCTCGGTGAAGTAGCCGATCCCGCTGGTCTGGAAGGTCTTGATCGCCGCCAGGGCCTCGCGTTCGGCGTCCCCGTCGCTGGGCAGGGACGCCGGGTCGTCGAGCGCGGGCACGAGCAGGTTGGTGTGGATGCCGACCAGTCCCTCGGGGCCGAGCCGGCCCATCCGGTCGGTGACGCCCGCGCCGACGTCTCCGCCCTGGGCAACGTAGTGGGCGTACCCGAGCCGCCGCATGAGCTCCGCCCAGGCCCGCGCGGTCCGGACGAGGTCCCACCCGAGCTCGGCCGGCTCCCCGGAGAAGCCGTACCCGGGCAGCGAGGGCAGCACGAGGTGGAACGCGTCGGCGGCGGTGCCGCCGTGCGCCGTGGGGTCGGTGAGCGGGCCGACGGAATCGAGCATCTCGACGACCGAGCCGGGCCACCCGTGAGTCATGATCAACGGCAGCGCGTCGGGGTGCTCGGACCTGACGTGCACGAAATGCACGTCCACGCCGTCGATCTCGGTGGTGAACTGCGGCAATGCGTTCAACCGGGATGCGACCCGGCCCGCGTCGTAGTCCGTCGCCCAGTAGCGGCACAGCGCCTGCACCGCGGCCAGTTGCACACCCTGCGAGCGGTCGCCGACCAGCTCCCGGGTCGGCCACCGCGTACCCTCCAGGCGGCGACGCAGGTCGTCGATGGCCTCGGGCGGGACCTGCACCGTGAACGGCCGGACGCTGCTTCCGGCCTGCTGCTCGATCGTGGTCATCAGGCACTACCCCTTCGTGGTCGGCGTGGGGACGACGCGGATCCGGCGGGCGACGGGTATGCGTCCTGCGGATGCGTGCCGTCCCGGACGCCCACGAGCCTCGCCTCTCGGGCGTGCCTCTCGCGCCCGTGAGACACCCTGGCCGGGCATTGCCAGTAAGCCCCAGGGGTGGCCTCGCCGTCGCGAGCCGGCGTCGCGACGGCGCGACGGTCGGGGTCAGAGGCGATGGCGTTGCCGGCCCACCCGGTAGGCGAGCTCCAGCCAGACGGCGACCTCGTCGTCCACCTCGTCCGGTGAGGCGAGCCGGAACGTGTGCAGCACGTTCTTCGGCGAGTACACGTCCACGCGGCGGAAACGATCTGACGTGACGACGCGGTCGAGGACGACGTGCCCGTCGAGCCATCGCCGTCTCGGCATGAAGGCCGCGAAGCTCATCCGTACGTGCAGGGCGACGCGCGTCTTCTCCGGAAGGACCTCGACGGGTCCGAGCTCCCGCACGATCACCAGGACCCGGTCGAACGTGGCCCGGACGTCGGGTTGGCAGCCGAGGAACGCCTCGTCGAGCGTCCGGAGCGGGGCGCACGTGTGGGTCTGCCGGGGGGCGGCGAAGGTTCGCCCGCAGCTCGGGCACCGCCAGAGCGGGCGGTCGGACACGGGTGATCGCGAACCCATGACCACATCGTCCCGCGGGCCGCCGACGCACGCGTGTGTCTGCCGGAGGACGCCCGCCCCAGGTCCACGGGACGTCGTCACCGGTGTCCGGGTTCGTAGGCTGATGACGGTGCGCTCGATGCCGGGAGGAGGAGCACGATGGACGGAGCGGGCCGGCTCGACCGCGCCGGGTACCGGCTCGTGTTCGCCGAGGGCTTCCCCGGCCCCGGCCTGGATGACGCGCGCTGGATCGACTCCTACCTTCCGCACTGGACCACGCCGGAGCACGCGGCCGCGCGGTACGAGCTCGGCCCGGCGGGGCTGCGGCTGCTCATCGAGGCCGACCAGCCGGCGTGGTTGCCCGAGGACGGGCCGATGCGGGTGTCGAACCTCCAGACGGGGAGCTTCTCCGGAGCCGCGGGTTCGTCCCTGGGGCAGATGGCCCACCGTTCGGGGCTGGTCGTGCGCACCCCCCAGCCGGACCGTCGCCTGTGGACCGCGACGGCGGGACTGGTCGAGGCGACGATGAGCGCCACCTCCGACCCGACCTGCATGCTCGCGTTCTGGCTCGTCGGGCACGCGGCCGGAGGGCCGCCCGAGACCGGTGAGGTCTGCGTCGTCGAGCTGTACGGCGACGCCATCGGCGCCGAGCGCTCCCGGGTGCGTACCGGTGTCAAGGCGCACCAGGACCGGCGCCTGCGCGAGGACGTCGTCGACGTGTGGCTCGAGATGGACGCCACCACGTCGCACACGTACGCCGCCACCTGGGACGCACGGCGCACCTGCTTCTACGTGGACGACCGGCTCGTGCACGTGAGCGAGCAGGGCATGGACTACCCGCTGCAGCTCATGGTCGACCTCTTCGAGTTCCCCACCGACGGCGAGCGCAGCCCGGGCCGGTACCCGAAGTCAGCGGTCGTGCACGAGGTCAGGGCGTACGAGCCCGCGCCCGGCTGACGCCCGGTCGAGGGGGTCTCGGGACGTCAGGGATTGCCCGGTTGCCGGTGCGGGCGGCCCGCAGCGGCGCGCTGACGGCGACGGCGAGCAGGGCGACCGAGCCCGCGACGGCCAGGTAGGACCACAGGCCGTGCGGGGTGCTCAGGGCGGACTCGGGTCTCGCTGCCGCGATCGTGGCGAGCCACAGCCAGGTCCCCACGAACAGCAGTCCGCCGGCCAGGCGCGTCCAGCGGGGCCCACGGCCCGAGATCGCCCAGGCGCCCGCGCCGCCGACGAGGACGACCAGGAGCGGGGCGACGTCCACCCCCTGGTCCGGCTGCACGACCAGATCGCGCAGGAGGACGGCCCAGAGGGTCAAGGGGGCCAGCGTGAGGAGCACGCGCCGCGGGTGGTCGCCATGACGACGCAGGTACTCGGCCCACCCGAGCAGGGCTCCCGCAGCCGTGCCGGGGAGCAGCAGGTACCCGAAGGTGTCCGCCGCGTGCACGACGGAGTCGCTGCCGGCGAGGTCGGCCATGAAGCCGCGCAGGCCGGCGGCCCAGGCGAAACCGGCCAGGCCGCCGAGAGCGACGTACCACGCCGGTGCGAGCGGGGAGTGCGCGGGCGGGTAGGGGAGCACGGCGGCGAGGGACAGCAGCAGCACCAGCGAGAAGCCGAGCAGGCACACCCAGGCGCCTCGCGCCGTCTGCACGGGTGCTGCCATCGAGCCGATCGCGGTGACGAGCAGCAGCCCGAGCGCGGCCGCCAGGGCGGCCAGCGCGCGGACGATGGTCCACCGGCGCCGCGACAGGGTGAAGCCGCCGCAGAGCGCCGTGATCACAACCATCAGCGAGCCACCGCCCTCGCCGGTGGTGATCAGCGCATGGAAGATCGACGGGTCCGCGATCGCGGTGGCGAGGAGTGCGGGCGCCCAGATCAACGCTCTCGGGGCGGTGGTCCCGCAGGCCCGGTGGTGGGCGGCGCGGCCGAGCAGGACGCCGACCAGCGTCGCCGGGATCAGCAGGAGGGCCTCCGTGAGCCACGTGAACGCGGATCCTGTGCCCGAGCCGGTCGCGAGCTGCTCCATCCACCCGCGCAGCGCCGCGGCCCAGGTGAGGCCGCAGACCCCACCCACCGCCAGATACGGCCATGCCGGACGCCCGACGGAGGCCGTCATCGAAGGCCGCCCTGCGTCAGACGGCGGCACGGGTGGCGGCTCTCGCGGCACCGGCCCGGCTGAGCAGCGGGGAGACCCACCAGATCCCCAGCGCGGTAAGGAGGAGGGCGAGGGACGCGATGACGTCGACCCAGACGGGTGCGCCCAGCGCGAAGGCCGGCAGGTCGACCAGGAGCACGGACACCACGCGGGAACCGACCATGGTCCAGGCTGCGGTGCGGTTGCCGCGCAGCGCGGGGCGCACGGTGGCCAGCGTGACGACTCCGACGAGGGCGAAGAGGATCAGGACGCCGGTGGGCGGGGCGTCGGCGGAGCCGAGGACGCCGAACCAGGCCTGGACCAGCCAGGAGATGTCGACGACGGCGAGCAGGGCGAGGACGGCGACGCCGGTGGTGGGGCGCGACGAAGCGGGCATCATGCACCTTCCGGGGTGAGGGACGGGTCGGGCGAGAGGGACGTGGCGCGCAGCGGCCGGGCGATCAATCGGACGCCGATGGCGACGAAGGCCAGGAACTGCGGGAACGGGAGCGCTCCGCCCCAGGTGAGGAACTGGCCGAGCAGGGCGGCCGCGGCGACGAGGAGTACGGCCGCCGTCCAGCGGGGTAGGGACCCGGTGCGCAGCACGGCGACGCCGAGCGCGATCAAGGCAACGGGGGAGAGGACCGCGAAGTAGGCGGTGCCGAGCCCGTCCGCCCAGGACGCGGTTCCGAGGTACCAGTCGGGGACGTCGCCGGCGTCCAGCTGCGTGCTGGTGACGGCGAGGTCGAAGGTGGTCGACGCGACGCCGAGCGCGGCGCCGATCACGTAGATCGCGCTCGCGAGCGACGCCCAGGGCGTGCGCAGGACGGTCGACGTGATCCAGACGGCTCCGGCCGCCGCCACGACGGCCACCGTGAGAAGCCAGACGGTTGCCGTCCACGCGTCGCGGTGCGTCGCCGCGAGCTCGAGCGCGGAGGCCCTGTCGTCCCCCCAGTAGGGGAGGAGCGGCGGGTCGAGGACGGCGGCCAGGAACGACAGGCCCGAGACCAGGTAGACCGTCCCGAGTCCACGGTGCGAGGCGATCGGGGCGCGGTCCCGGACGGCGCGGGGGAGACTGACGGTGACCATGCCGCCGAGCGTCGACCGGGAGGGGTCCCGCCGTCACGGGACGGTGTCCCGATCGGGCCGGGATTCTGTGTCAGCCCCGCGGGGGCGGTGCGCCGAGGCCGGCGTCGCGAGCGCGGAGGACGGCGGCGGTGCGATCCGTCACCTGCAGCTTCGTGATGATCGTCGACACGTGGTTGCGGACCGTCTTCGCGCTCATGGCCAGCCGGCGGGCCACGGCGGCGTTGTCGAGGCCCTGGGCGAGCAGGCCGAGCACCTCGTGCTCCCGCTCGGTGAGCTGGGGAAAGGGTGCGCTCCGGGCGGCCCGGGAGAAGTGTGCGAGCATCCGACCGGCGATGCCCGCTCCGAACAGCGCCTCGCCGCGTGCCACGGCGCGCACCGCGGAGACGATCTCGTCGGGCCCGGCTCCCTTGAGCAGGTAGCCGTGCGCCCCCGCGCGCAGGGCCGCGAAGACGCTCTCCTCGTCGTCGGACATCGTCAGCATCAGCACGCGGGTCGCCGCGTCGGAGGTCCTGATGGCCGTGGCCGCCCAGAGGCCGTCGCCGTCCGGCATCGCGATGTCCAGGACGGCCACATCGGGGTGGTGGGCGCCGACGGCGTCGACCGCCGCCCGGCCCCCGGTGGCGACGCCGACCACCGTGACGTCGTCCTCGGCGTCGAGCACCGTCCGCAGCCCCCCGAGGAAGACGGGGTGGTCGTCCGCGACGACGACGCGGATCATGACAGCGTGCCCGGGGCGATCGGGAGGTTCGCGCGGACCTCGGTGCCCGCGTCCGTCGACCACACCTCGCACCGCCCTCCCAGCTCGTCCGCCCGCTCGCGCATGGACCGGAGACCCACGCCGGGTGTGCGGTCGGCCGGCAGGCCCGATCCGTCGTCGCGGACCGAGAGCACGAGGTCGGCGTCCGTCACCACGAGCGAGACGGTGCACCGGCTTCCGCCGCTGTGCCGGATCGCGTTCGTCATCGCCTCGACGGCGATGCCGTAGGCGGCGGACTCGACCGCGGCCGGCAGGGTCAGCCGGTCCGAGGGTGCGTCGACCTCCACGAGCACAGCGCCCGAGAGCGCTTCCGCACGTCGCCGGAGGGCGCCGACCAGGCCCAGCTCGTCGATCACCGCCGGGCGCAGCTCCTCGGCCAGACGGCGCACGTCGCCCAGCCCGTCGGCGACCTCCGTGCCGATCTGCCCGAGCAGGTCCTTGGCGGGCCCGTCCGGAACGGTCCGCGCGGCGAGCCCGGCCTTGAGCGCGATGGTCGCGAGCACCGGCCCGATGCCGTCGTGCAGGTTCCGGCGCAGCCGCCGGCGCTCCTCCTCGCGCAGCGTCACCACCGCCGCGCGGGCCCGCACGAGGTCGGCGTGCAGGCGGACCGCCTGGACGGCGGGCCCGACCTGGCGGGCCAGCGATCCCACGAGGTCCAGGTCGGTGGGATCGAGCGGGTCCTCGGGCCCCCGCCCGGAAACCCGGAGCCTGCCGACCTCGGCGCCGTGGTGCAGCAGCGGCTCGGCGTGCA
The DNA here is from genome assembly GCA_963792195.1 of uncultured Actinomycetota bacterium. Taxonomy (GTDB): domain Bacteria; phylum Actinomycetota; class Actinomycetes; order Actinomycetales; family Kineosporiaceae; genus DATKNA01. The sequence continues at coordinate 468,605 of CAWBVK010000002.1, forward strand.
TCGGGCCGCGCTCCGCACCGCGCTCCGCGACGACGTGCAGGCCACCGTCGGCGTCCACGATGTCGAGCCCCACGTACGGCACCCGCAGGGAGCGCGCGATCGTGTCGACGATCACGGCCGCGACGTCCGCCGGCAGCAGCACCGACTGCAGGCGCTCGCCGAGCTCTGCGAGCACGCCGGCCGGCTCGTCCCGCTGGCCGTACATGAGATGGTTCACGGCACGCTGGGCACGGGAGCGCACCGGTAGGACGGCGAGCGCCCCGGCCGCGGCGGCGAGGCCGGCCGCGAGGGTGCCGGACAGCCGCAGGCCTGACACCAGTGCCGTCACGAGCAGGGCGTAACCGGCGGCCAGCAGTGCCAGCACCGCCGAGTAGACGAGCGACCGGTTGACCAGCCGCTCGATCGCGAACAGCCGGTGGCGGCGGAGCGCCACGCCGACGCCGGCCACGAACGGCAGCCCGGAGAGCCCGAACGTCTCCGTCGGCAGCAGCGGCTGCCCGCGGAGCAGGGAGGGCACGGTCCACAGGGCGATCCCCGTCAGGGTCGCCACCGCCCCGCCGCCGGCGACCCACCGCAGGCGGGCGCGGTCGACGGGCTGCTCCGCGTGCCGGTACGCCGCGATCCCGGCGACGAGGCCGGCCAGCAGCGCGGTCGCGGTGACGACGGACTGACCGGCGTCCAGCAGGCCCAGCGCTCGCACCGGATCGGCCACGACGGCCGACACCGACGTGGTCCAGACCGCCATCACCGCCAGGGGGGCCACGTACGCGACCGCGAGGACGGCCCGCGGACGACGGGCGAGCCACGGATGCCCCGGGACGAACACCAGCGAGGTGGCGACGACAGCTCCCCAGGCCAGCGAGTAGATCACGACCGTCGAGACCTGGTACATCCACACCGGCGGACCGCCCACGGCCAGCGCGAGGACCGGCAACCCGGCCGCGACGGACAGCGTGCTCCCGAACAGGCCGGCGGCGGCCACGAGGAGCGGCCCGACCGCGGGTTCCGCCGGCCGCCGGCGGTACAGCGCCAGGGCCAGCAACCCGAAGGCGACCACGAACACGAGGTCGCCCGCGCTACGACCCAGCAGCGCCGCGACGTCCGGCGGCCCGACGAAGCCGGAGCGGAGTTCGCCCGAGCGCAGCGCGTAGCCGACGCTGTCGCCGTCCTCCGGCCGCGGAACCCGCCCGAGCCCCTGCGCGAGCACCCGGCCGTCGACGGCGGTCACCTCGTCCCCGGAACGCAGCTGGGTCGCCGGGCCCGCGTCCTCCAGGACGTCCACGGCCATCCAGCTCGCGTGTGCGTCCCAGCCGGCCTGGGTGACGAGAGTGGCGTCCGAGGGGCCGTCGAGCCGGGTCGCCACGGCGACGACGCCGAACGTGACGACGAGGAACGCCACGATCGGCGGCGCCCGGCGGGTGCGCCGGGCCCCGCCTCGCAGCCGAGCTAGATCCACCCCCTCAGGATGACCGCTCCGCCGCTCCAGCGGGAGCCCGCCTCGACCGCCCGGCGCCTGTGCCGCGAGCTTCAGACCGGCTCGAGCGGCAGCGCGTGGGGCGCCACGCCCGGCCAGCCGTCCGCCGACCCGACCTCGACGGCGCACGTCCCCGTCTGCGTCGTGCTGCGGCCGTCGCGTGCCGTCAGCGTGAGGGCGAGTGACGCCAGCCCGCAGTGGACGACGGTCCGCGTCCCGCCGCCCGGGTCGCGGTAGGCCACGAAGGTCGTCGCCGGGCCGGCCACCGCTGTCACGGCGAGGGACAGCCCGCCGGCCCGGACCTCGAGCTCCGCCCGGTCGGGCCCGACCTCGCCCACCGATGGCGCATGCCTGAGGCCGCCCAGCCGGTGCACCCGCCGGCCCGTCCCGGCCACGCCCGTTGCCGTCCAGGGCAAGAGCCTTGCGCCCAGGCGGACCCTGGCGGCGACCAGTTCCACCCACGCGAAGGCGCCGACGTCGAGGGCGTGCAGCCAGAGCCAGTGCTCGGCGTGCTCGCTGCCCCAGTTGTGGCCGACCGTCACGGGCCAGCCGTCGACGTCACGTCGGATGCCGTCGACCTCGACGTGCCCGCGCGCCGTGCCCGCCGGCACGGGGACGTCGACCTTCGTGCGGGGGAGCGGCAGCCGGTACAGCAGGCCCGGCGACATCGGCCGGACCCCCGGCGCGGACGCCTCGACCGCGAGGTCCCAGCGGGCCCGGTGCTCCGAGCCCGTCGCCGTCCCGGCGAACCGGTCCGCCGACGCGACCAGCCCGGCGTCCGCCCCGTCCGGCCAGATCTGCTTGGCCGTGCACGTCGCGGTGCCGAACGTCGTGCACCACGACGCGACGTGGGCACGCCCGTCCCGACCGGTGTGGACGGTCCTGCGCAGCCACAGACCCTGCTGGGCGTCCGGCGACCTCGCGCTGAGGAACCACGACCGGTAGCCGGGCCGGGGCGTGCCCCGTGCAGTCGCCATGACTGCCAGTTTGTTGCGATCGGCCGGCCCCGTACAGGGCGTCCGGCTCAGTGGAAGTGCACTCCTGCAACGATCGCGACCAGGAGGAGGAGGGCGGCCATGAAGTCGACGGCCGCGCAGAACGGCGGCCACCACCGTGTGTTCGCGACGAAGTGCGTGCGGTGCTGCCACGTGTCCTTGAGGCCATGGCCGGCGAGACCCGCGACGAGGAGCCAGGTGGGCCCGGTGACAGCCATCGCGGCCGTCACCACGAACGCCCCTGCGACCACGCTCTCGACGGCGATGACCTTGGGTCGCCCGTCCGACACCGCGAACCCGATGTAGATCGCGGCGATCAGGGCGATCTCGAGGGCGAAGACGGTTGCCGGGGGCAGCCACCAGAAGCCGATGGGTGACGCCGCCTGGAGCACGCCCCAGATCGCTCCCCAGATCACCGGCGTCCGCATGCTGCCGAGGTGGGCATGTGCACGACCCAGATCCGCGGTCTGTGTCGGCAGGAATCCCTCAGCCATCACGCCCGCCCTCGCGGTCCATTCGTGACGGGCGGGTCCGTGATTCCGCTGGGGCCATTCGTTCCGCGGTCGACGATGAAGCTGAACATCATTCCGCTCTGCATGTGTTCGGCGATGTGGCAGTGGGCCATCCACAGGCCGGGGTTGGTGACGTCGAACATGATGTCGACGGTCTGCCCGGTGCGGACCAGGACGGTGTCCTTCCAGACGAGATTGGTCTCCGGCTCGTCGTTCCGGGCCAGGACCAGGAAGCGCCCGGCGCCGTGCAGGTGGAACGGGTGGTGCATGGGGTGGTCGGAGTCCATCTCGTTGACCAACCGGATCTTCACCCGATCACCGACCGTGAATCGCCAGTCGATCTCGGTCGTGGGCGCGCCGGAGGTCCGGTCGACGAAGCGCCAGTGCATGGTGGCGGTGGTGGTGAGTCTGTTGACCTCCACCATGTCGTCCTCCCATTCGATGCCGTCGCTCGATCCGCTCTCGTGGCTGTCGGCATCGCCGAGCGCGTCGGGTACGTGATGGCCGGCCGGCTGCGTCATCGGCCCGACGGCGAGCAGCTTCATCCCGCACCTGGGGCAGCGGCCCGGCTGGTCGCTGGTGACCTCGGGGTGCATCGGGCAGGCGTAGACCGCGGGCCCTGTGCCGGTCGCTGTCGGGTCGTCCATCTCGGCGACCAGCGCGAGGATCTTGTCCGGTGCCGCGGCCAGCCGGCTCTGGAGCTGCTCCCGCTCCGCGACCAGATCGGGTGCCGTACGCAGTTCCAGGAACTGGTCGGTCAGCGCAGGCTCCGCCGGAACCTCGATCACGGCGATCGACGCGAGCGGGTAGACGCGGTCCGGGGTGCGGTGTTCCAGGGTCAGCTGCCCGGGCCGGTCGAGCAGGACGTCGACGACCGCCCGCTCGGACGGCGCCAGCAGGACCTCGGAGACGAACTCCTCGTGCTCCACGCGGCCGCTGTCGCCGCCGACGAGCTTCATCCGGGCGCCGGGCAGCCGGACGTTGAAGACCCGGGTGTTGGCCGTGTTGGTCAACCACAGGCGCACCACCTCGCCGGTTCGCGCCGTCACCTGCAGGTCCGTCCGGCCGGCGATGATCAGCACGTTCCCGAACCGGCCCATGGCGGCGTAGCTGGTCTCCGAGACCGAGAAGGATGCGATCCTGCCGTCCTCCAGCAGGACGTCGTCCAGGGTGAGCACCAGGTCCCGGTGGGCCGGCGGCCAGTAGTCGGCCTCGGCGGGCTCGACGAGGATGTTGCCGTAGAGGCCCATCTCCTGGGTGTAGTCCTCGCGGATGTGCGGGTGATACCAGTACAGGCCGGGGTCGGGGAAGCGGATGCGGTAGGTGAAGCCGCCGCCGACCGGGATGGGCAGCTGGGTCTCGTGCGGGACGCCGTCGTACGCGTTGTCCAGGCGCAGCCCGTGCCAGTGCACGGTGGTGTCGAGGTCACCGTCGTTCACGACGTTGACGATCACTTCGGATCCCTGCCGCACCCGGAGGGTGGGCCCGGGGATGGAGCCGTTGTAGCCGAGCATCCGCACGGTGCTGCCGTCGAGCTGCTTGGCCACGGGCGCGACTCGGAGGTTCAGCGTCCCGCCATCGGGGAGGTCGAGGACCTCGGCCTCGGCGGCCTCGGGCAGGCCGGTGGGATCGGTGGGGAACGACGGATCCGAAACCTGGGGCATGGGTGGGCTCTCGTGCTGCATGGCGTGGCTCCTCCGCTCGGGTTCGGCGGGTGTGCCAGGCCGACCCTGCGCCCGTGGCCCTCGCCGCAGGCCCCACGATGCGCGGAGCGGCTGTCCATTCGCTGTCGTCGCTCCCCTCGGCTCCGCCCCGGGGGACAGCAGGGCGACAGGACGCACGGGCCGCGATGCGCCGACCGCACGCTTGTTGCGCAGGTGCTGGGCGGGGGAGGATCACCCCGTGCGATCGGGACAGTGATGGGGATCGGCATGCGCCTGCTCCTGCTCGGCCCGTTCGAGGTCGTCACCGACCTCGGGCGACGTCGACTGCCCGGGCGAGGTGAACGCGCCCTGCTCGCGCTGCTCGCCCTGTCGCCGGGGCAGGTCGTGCCGACGAGCGCGCTCGTGGATGCCTTGTGGTCCTCCGGCGACCTCCCGATCGATCCCGCGAACGCGCTGCAGGTCCGGGTGTCGAAGCTGCGGCGGGCCCTGGCCGCCATCGATGCCCCCGACCTGGTTCACCGGGACGGTTCCGGCTACCGGCTGAACCTGAGTCCCGAGTCGGTGGACGCACATCGGTTCGCCGACCTCGTCGAGACCGCGCGCAGGACCGGGGATCCGCAGGCGGCCGTCGAGACCTACGCCGCCGCGTTGAGCCTGTGGCGGGGGGAGCCCCTGGTCGACTTCGCCGGGGCCGCCTGGACCCTGGTGGATGCCGCTCGGCTGGCCGAGCTGCGGCTCGCTGCGATCGCGGAGCGCGCCGACCGCATGCTCACGCTGGGCCGGTTCGAGCAGACTGTCGCGGAGCTGGAGCCGGTGGTCGCCGCTCATCCCACCCGGGAACGCCTCGTCGGCCAGCTGATGACCGCACTGTTCAACGCGGGCCGGCAGGCCGACGCCCTGGCTGTGTACGCGGAGACCCGGCGTGCGCTCACCGAGGATCTCGGCCTGGATCCCTCACGCGAGCTGCGCTCGGTGATGGAGCAGGTGCTGCGCCACGACCCGGCGATCGCCCTGGACCGTCGAACGGGAGCGGCGGCGGTACCCGACCTTCGCCCTGCCGGCGACATGGCCGAGCGGGACCGGCCGGCCTCGGCCGGGGCCGGCCGGTCCGTCGGCGATCTTCCGCTGCGCCTGACGTCGTTCGTCGGCCGTGACCGGGACGTGCACGACGTGCACCAGGCGCTCGATCGCAGCCGGCTGGTCACCCTGGTGGGGCCGGGGGGCGCAGGCAAGACCGCCCTCGGTGTCGAGGCAGCCCGCCACGCCGCCGCCCGGTTCCGGGACGGCGCCAAGCTGGTGCGGCTCGCCGCGATCACCGAACCCGAGCTGCTCCCGCAGGCGATCGCGGACGCGCTGGGCCTGAGCATCGAGGGCGGCACCGCGGTGCACCACCCCCTCGACGTGCTGGCCGCCCGCCTCGGCCGCCGCAACATGCTCGTCGTCCTGGACAACTGCGAGCACCTGATCGATCCCGTGACCTCCCTGGTCGAGACCGTCCTCGAGCGCTGCCCCGACGTACGGGTGCTCGCGACCAGCCGGGAGGCCCTCGCCGTCCCCGGTGAACTGCAGTTCCCCGTCGCACCCCTGGCGGTTCCAGGACCGGACACGTCGCCGGCGGACGCGCGCACCTATGCGGGTGTGCAGCTGTTCCTGGACCGGGCGGAGGCCGCCGCTCCGGGGCGGCCGCTGGACGACGACGACGCCGTGGCGGCCGTCGCCGTGATCTGCCGCCGGCTGGACGGCATCCCGCTGGCACTGGAACTGGCAGCGGCTCGATCACGCAGCCTGACGCCCACGGAACTCGCTGAACGCGTGCAGGATCGGTTCGCCGTCCTCACCTCCGGCAGTCGCACCGCCGACGCCCGCCAGCAGACGCTGCGCGCGACGGTCGACTGGAGCTACGACCTGCTCAGCGCCTCCGAGCGGGTGCTCTTCCGCCGCCTCGCCGTCTTCCAGGGGGGCTGGACCCTGGCCGCCGCCGAGGCCGTCGTCCCCTGCGGCAGCCTTCCACCCGACGCGGTCCTGGACGGTCTGGACAGGCTCGTGAAGCAGTCCCTGGTGGTGGCCGAAGCCGGCGCCCATCGCACCCGATACCGGATGCTGGAGACGTTGCGCCAGTACGCCGACGACCGGCTGGCCGACGCCGGGGAACGGGACCTCGTCGCTGCGGCCCACGCGCGGTTCTACCTGGAGCTCGGCGAGCGTGCGGAGAGCGGTCTGCGTGGGCGATCGCAGGGGGACTGGGTGCAGATCCTCCGGGAGGAGCATCCGAATCTGCGGGCGGCCCTGGCCTGGTTGACGGCGACCGACGGGCAGGCGGATGCGGCACTGAGCCTGGCGGGCTCGCTCGGCCTGTACTGGCATCTGGGACGCCACCTCGAGGGTCGACAGATCCTTCGGCGCGTGATGACGCTGCCCGGCGGTTCGCCGCGCGCCCGGGCGCGTGCGATGCAGGCCGTCTCCCTGGTCGAGCGCCCGCGTGCGTGCATCGTGCACCCGAGCGAGCAGTGCGCGGCGGCGGCCGAGGACAGCCTGCGCATCTTCGAGGCCGTGGGTGATCGGCCGCGGGCGGCGCTGTCGCGCCTCCTGCTGGCCGTGGAGGGAGTGGGCGCCGACCCCCGGGTCGAGGCTGCGGCACTGCTGGACGAGGCCGACCGCGAGTTCGCCGACCTGGACGACGCGTGGGGTCGCGCCGTGGTGGCCTTCGTGCGCATGGAGATCCAGTTGAAGCGCGGGACCGAGGCCGCCGCGAGGGAGGCGGCGACGCGGGCCGTCGGCCTGTTCCGGGCGCTGGAGGACGGTTGGGGTCTGTCGGGCGTGCTGTACCACTACGGGTACGGCGTCCAGCGGTTCGGCGCCTACGCCGACGCCGTTCCCATCCTCGAGGAGGCGATCGAGGTCGCTGCCGCCGCCGGGGTCCACAACACGGTGCAGTGGGCGACCGCCGATCTCGGGCTCGCCTACCTGGCGCTCGGCCGGCTCGACGAGGCGTCGGCCTGCTTCGCCCGCGCCGGAGTCGTCTCCGACCACGTCGGCGATCACGCCGGCCGGGTCCTCGGCGTCTATGCCGAAGCGCTGCTCGCAGCGCAGGACGGCGACTATGCCCGAGCGGGACCGCTCTTCGACAATGCACGGGCCGGTTTCGAGCGTCTCGGCGTCTGGTTGGCCACCGGACTGGCACTGGCGGGGCTCGCGGACTGCTACCTGCGCACGGGCGATCTCGACGCCGCCGGGGAACGGTTCGAGGAACTGCGCCGCCTCGCCGACACCACCGGTGAGATCGGCCTGCTCTGCCTCGCGCTGGAAGGAAGAGCCCAGATCGCCGTCGCGACGGACGCCGCTGCCGCCGCCGAGCTGCTCGCTCAGGCCGCTGTCCTGCGCACCCGGTACGACCGCCCCGCCAGCTCCTCCGAGCGCGAGGCGGTTCTGGCCACCGACGCGGCGGCCCGCATCGCGCTCGGGGACGCCGCCTATGAGGCGGCCGCCCGGCGCGGCGCGACGACGAGTCCGGGATCCATCCCCGTGCAGTGATCCTTCACGGCCGCCGAGGACGAGCGGCTACTCGGTCGCGATCGCGGTCAGGACGTCGAGTCGGGCGGCGCGCCGGGCGGGGACGGCGCCGGCGAGGATCCCGGCGAGGGCGGCGAGCAGGACCACGGCGAGGAGCTGCTGGATGGGGACCACCACGGCCATGCTCGAGGTGAGTCCGAGCACGGTGACGGCGGCACTGCCGAGGCCGGTGCCGAGGAGGAGGCCGACGAGGACGGCGAGCGCGGCGACGACGAGTGCTTCGGTGCGCACCATGGCGCGCAGTTGGCGGCGGGTCATGCCGACCGCACGCAGCAGCCCGATCTCCCGTGTCCTCTCGAGCATGGACAGTGCGAGGGTGTTGGCGATGCCCATCGTGGCGATGACGACGGTCAGCAGGAGCAGCACGGTCACCATGCCCAGGACCTGGTCGACGGCCTGCACGCGTCCGGCCACGGCGCTGCCCTGATCGCGGACGTCCGTGGTCGGGTAGGCGTCGAGGGCGGCGCGCAGGGACGACCCGGCGGCCGCCGGGTCGACGCCGTCGGCCAGCCTGACGAACACGCTGGCGTCGACGTTCTCGCTGTAGTTCCGCCCGAAGGTGGTGAGCGAGATCAGGTAGCCGGTGGACAGGCCGTCGGCATCGCGATCCCGCAGGAGGCCCACGATCCGGAGGTTCTGGGTGCCGGTACGGGCGAACGTCATGGGAAGGGTGTCGCCGAGGGCGAGCTGCCGCTCCCGGGCGATGTGCTCGGCGAGCACGATCCCCCCGCTCGCGAGGTCGCTCAGCCGGCCTTGCACCAGGTGCAGGTCGGTGACGGCCGGCAGGGTGGCCGGGTCGACGGCCGTGAGGGCGCTCGTCGTCGCGCCGTCCTTCCAGTGGCCGTACCGGAGCCGGGAGGCGACGGCCACCTGCGGCAGAGCCGCGACCCGCCGGGACACGGCGGTCGGCACGCCGCCCAGCATCTCGTTCCGGCTGCTCTCGATGGTGTAGTCCGCCGTGATCGTCTCCCGGTAGCCCGACGCGACCGAGTCCTTGACCGATGCGGCGAGCACGGACATGAAGCTGATGAGGGCGAGGCCGATCGCCAGCGCCATCGCCGTCGCCGACGTGCGCCGCGGGGCGCGCACCGCCGACTCGCGGGCGAGTCGTCCGGGGATCCAGCGGCGGCTCAGTGACCGTCCGAGGAGCTGCGTCAGGGCCGGCACGACGGCGGGGCCGATGAGCACGAGGCCGGTGAGCGTCAGGACGCCGCCCACCGCGAGGAGTGCGGCCGTGCCGCTGGAGACGGCGGCGGCCACTGCTGCCCCACCGAGCAGGACGGCGACCGGACCGGCGACGGCCCGGGCGCGGCCCGCGGCCGGCGGTGCGGCAGACGACCGCAAGGCGGCCAGTGGGGACACCCGCGAGGCGCGGCGGGCGGGGCCGAGAGCTGCGAGGACGGTGACCACGACCCCGATCAGCGCTGCGGTCGCGAGCGTTGCCGCGTCGACGGCCAGGGGACCGTCGGGCAGCTGCGTGCCGAACGCGGCCAGCAGGCCGCGCAGGCCCGCGGCGACGGCGACGCCGAGGCCGGCACCCGCGGCGGAGGCGAGCGTTCCGACGAGCAGTGCCTCGACGAGGACGGACCCCAGCACCTGGCGTCCGGTCGCTCCGGCGGCCCTCAGGACCGCGATCTCCCGGATGCGCGAGGCGACCACCATCGAGAAGGTGTTGGCGATCAGGAACGCGCCGACGAGCAGCGACGCCGCGGCCATCGCCAGGAGCAAGGTCTGCAGGTATCCGACCTGGGTCTTCGCCGCCGCGGCACTGCCGGCGGCGACGTCGCGGCTGGAGGACACCTCGTACGCGGGTCCCAGGGCCGCCGCGAGCCGTCGCCGCACGGTTTCGACGTCTGCGCCGTCCGCGATCCGGATGTCGGCGTCCGACGCGCCGCTGCCCAGCTGCAGGAGCCGCTGCGCGACCGGCAGCCGCACCAGGGCGAGCGTGGAGTTCGGCGGCCCGTCGCCGTCACCGAAACCGGCGAGACCGACGACGCGGAACCGGCCGTCCTGGATCCCCTGGACGCCGACCGTCCTGCCGAGCCCGATCCTGTGGGTGGCGGCGGTGGCCAGGTCGAGAACGATCTCGTCGTCCGCGGCCGGCGCGCGTCCGGAGCGCAGCGGGTAGGGGTTGAACGGGGCCGTGGACCAGGAGGCCACCAGGGAGGGCCCGGACGCCACGACCGGGCGTGAGTCCACGCTCAGCAGTCCCTGACCTCGGGCGACCGGCTCCACCTGCGCCACGCCCTGGACGCTCCGGATCCTCTCGATCACCGCGGACGGGACCGGGTCGCGGGTGACCTCGATCCCCATCGCGGCGTCGAAGGCGACGGCGCGGCGGACGGCCAGGTCGGCCCCCGAGGCGGCGGTGCGGAACTGCTGGTCGAGCACCCGCTGGGAGGTGTGGGTCAGGACGAGGCTGCCGGCGACGAACGTCACTCCCAGGACGACGGCGACGGCGGTGAGCAGGAGCCGGCCCAGGTGGGCGGAGGCGTTGCGGAGGCCGAGGCGCCACATCGCAGCTCACCGTCCCTTCGGGGTGTCGAGAGGGCTGGTCAGGGTCGCCGTCAGGTCGGTCATCCGGGCCAGGATCGCGGGCGCGGTCGGACTGTCGAGCTCGTCGACGACGCGGCCGTCGGCGAGGAACGCCGCTTGGTCCGCGTAGGCCGCGGCGGTGGCGTCGTGGGTCACCATGACGATCGTCTGGCCGAGGTCCCGGACGGCGTGTTGGAGGAACTCGAGCAGCGCCGTGCTGGCGCGGGAGTCCAGGTTGCCGGTGGGCTCGTCGGCGAACACGATCTCCGGCCGGGACGCCAGGGCCCGTGCCACGGCGACCCGCTGCTGCTGACCGCCGGACAGCTCCGAGGGCCGGTGGCGCAGCCGGTCGGCCAGCCTGAGGGTGGCGACGAGCTCGTCGATCCATGCCGCGTCGGGCCGCCTGCCGGCGAGTGCCAGCGGGAGGGTGATGTTCTCCGCCGCGGTCAGGGAGGGGACCAGGTTGAAGCTCTGGAAGACGAACCCGATCCGGTCGCGGCGCAGCAGCGTGCGCTCGCGCTCCGACAGCGTGGACAGGTCGGTCTCGCCGACACGCACGGTGCCGCCGTCGACGCCGTCGAGCCCGGCCAGCACGTGCATCAGCGTGGACTTGCCCGACCCCGAGGGGCCCATCACGGCGGTGAACCGGCCGCGCTCGACGGCCAGCGATGCGCCGTCCAGGGCGCGGACGGCGGCGTCACCGCGCCCGTAGGTCTTGACGACGTCGACGGCGGCCGCGGCGGCGTCCCGGACCGTCGTGGTCTCGAGCAGCGTGGTCATCAGGCGCTCCGGCGGAAGCGGCGGAGGATCCGGCGCCCCTCACGCTGCCGGTCGGCGTCGATCGCACGGACAAGGTCGATCATGATGAGCGGGGACATGGCGTGCTCCTTGCTGATCCGGTGGTGGTCGGTCAGCAGGAAGCGTCGCCGTCCGGGCTGTCCGTCCTCTGGCCGAAGGCTGTCGGCCGTGGACGACGAGGGGTGGCTGCTGGACAGCCGGTGAACAGTCGTCTGCGGCAGCGTGATCCTCATGCCGAGCAGCAGCCAGCCACCCCATAGCGGAGCGCGACAGCGGCAGGGCCTCGACATCCCGCGCGGCCTCTGCCGGCGCTGCGTGCGAGCGCTCAGCCGACGGCTGCGCGACCTGCCGGGGGTGGTCTCGTTCGAGATCGACGCCTCGGCCGGCCGCGTCTCGGTCTACGGCGACGTGGACCCCGCCGTCGCCCAGGAGGCGGTGCGCGGTCTCGGCTGTTCGTGATCGTCCCCGGACGTGGCGATGAGGCGTTCCAGCACGCCTTGGTCTCGGGTGGCCGTCCTCACGCCCCCCGGGGCTTGCCTTCGGAGCGCACAGGGAGCTTCCACTCGAGCACGCGCAACGGGCGGCCGTCGTGCTCGTCGTCGACGGCGCCGGCGAACGTGAAGCCGACCTTCTCGAGGATGCGGGCGCTGGCCGGCCGGTCCAAGGGGGTGTGCCCGACGAGCAGGGTCACGTCGGGCACCTGCCGGGCGAGCGACAGGAACGCGTGGACGGCGGCGGTCGCATACCCCTTCCCCTGGCACGAGGCGACGATCGCGTACCCGAGCTCCACCTGGCCGGGTCCGGTGAAGCCGCCGCCGATGTCGCCGACGACGACGCCGTCGTCGCGACGATGGATCAGGAACGGCCCCAGCGGTGAGTCCTTCCCGACCGTGGGGGCCATGCCGGTCGAGAACTCCGTCGGGTAGTCCTCGACGGTCGTCACGTCCGGCGGCCGCTCACCCGCGAGCAACGCGGCGGCCGTCGACGCGGTCATCGGCCGCAGCTCGAGCAGGGGTGTCACCCGGGTCGGCGGCGGCCCGCTCGCCGAGAGGACGAGGGAGTACAGCGACGTGGTGGCGGCGACGAGCAGGCGGTTGCGCTTCGGGCCGGCCCAGTTGATGTTGGCGACGAGCTCGGGGACGAGGATCCGCCCGAGCAGTGAGCCGTCCTGGTGGTAGCAGTGCACGCCGTCCGATCCGGCGGCCACCCAGAGCCGGCCGGCGTCGTCCAGCCGGATGTTGTCGAAGCCCGGGGTCCGGGCGCGGGCGACCACCCGACCGGGCCCGACCGTGCGGCGGTCCGCCGCCAGGTCGTACGCGAGGACCTCCCCGGCCCGGCTGTCGCAGACGAGCAGGGTCTGCTCGCCGTCCGCGAACACGATCCCGTTGGGCCCGAGCAGGTTCTCGACGACCACGTCGACGTCGCCCGTGTCGGGGTCGATCCGGTAGACGTTGCACGCCCCGATCTCACCGGCCGCGCGGTGCCCCTCGTAGTCGCTGCGGATCCCGAAGTCGGGGTCGGTGAACCAGACGGCGTCGTGGCTCGTCACCGTGGCGTCGTTGGGGCTGTTCAACCGGTGCCCCTGGTACCGGTCGGCGAGGACGGTGATGCTGCCGTCGTGCTCGGTCCGGGTCACGCGCCGGTTGCCCTGCTCGCAGCAGACCAGCCGGCCCTGCCGGTCGAGCGTGTTGCCGTTCACGTAGCCCGCCGGCTCCCGGAACGTGCTGACGACGCCGTTGGTCTCGTCCCAGCGCAGCAGCCGGTCGTTCGGGATGTCGCTCCACACGACGTACCGGCCGGCGGGCACGTACACCGGTCCTTCCGCCCACCGGCATCCCCCGGCGAGGAGCTCCAGTCGCTGATCGCCCGACGCGAGCGCACCGAAGCGCTCGTCGAGGACCTCATAGACGCTTTCCATCATCGGCTCCCTGTCGATCTCCTGTCGGTCTCCCTCGCAGCGACCAGAGCGGCGACGATGGTCACGGGGATCCCCGGGACACAGACCGCTACGACCCGGTCGTCGATAGCGGCACGATGGATGTGGACACGTACGTCGACATCATCGTGCCGGTGATGCGGATCAAGGTCCAACCCCTCGAGAGCGGCTGGAGGACGGCGACATGGAGCAGTCGGTGGCGCGGCCCGCGGAGCACGTGGTGCTCCCCGCGGTGGACGCCGTCGCGTACGCCTCCTTGTCGCGTCGCCCGTCGACGCGTGACGACCGGTATCGGCTCGGCAAGGACCTGCGCTCCCGGGTCCCCCGCTCGTCCCTGGCGTGGTGGGCCCCCTCGGACGACCGGCCCGATCCCGTGCAGCAGGTGATCGCCGCGCACGAGGGCCGGCTGGGTTGGCTGATCCCGGTCCGGATCGGCCGGATGATCGCCTCGCCGTACGCGTTCCTCCGGGGGACCGCCGGGATCATGGCCCGCGACTTCGCCGCGCTGCCCGCGACCGGCATCGCCCCCGTCATCTGCGGCGACGCTCATCTGGGCAACTTCGGCTTCTACGCCTCCCCCGAGCGCGACCTCGTGTTCGACCTCAACGACTTCGACGAGGCGCACCCGGGCAGCTGGGAATGGGACTTGCGGCGCCTGGTCACGAGTGTGTGGGTGGCGGGGCGGCAGAACGGCTGCTCGGGCGAGCAGGCCGCCTCCGCGGTACGGTCCTGCGTCGCGGCCTACCGCCGCGAGGTCCGGCTACTGGCCACGCAGCCCCTGCTGTCCCGGGCGTTCGAGCGCCTCGACCTCACGCGGTTGCACCGGGAGACCAGCGACCCGGGTCTGCGGAAGGAGATCGTCCGGGCCGGTCGGCGGGCCCGGACCAGGACGAGCGACCGGGCGCTGCCGCGCCTGACCGAGCAGCGGGACGGCGTCCGGCGCATCGTCGAGGACCCGCCGCTGATCACCAGGGTCTCCGACCGGGACGCGAAGCTGCTCGCCACGGCCCTCGACGACTACCTCCTCACCCTGGGCACCCAGTGGCGGCGACTGCTCGCGGGCTACACGCTCGTCGACGTCGTCCACAAGGTCGTCGGCGTCGGCAGTGTGGGGCTGCGTGCCTACATCGCGCTGTGTGAGGGGAGCAGCCCGGACGACGTGGTGTTCCTGCAGCTCAAGCAGGCCCGGCGGTCCGTCGTGGCGCCGTTCGTCCACGGGGAGGCCGCACTGCACGAGCATCAGGGCCAGCGGGTGGTCGAGTACCAGCAGGCCCTGCAGACGGTCAGCGACCCGCTCCTGGGCTGGACGACGGTCGACGGCCGCCAGTACTACGTGCGGCAGTTCCGCGACATGAAGGGCGCGATCGCGATCGACGGCATCGACGCGACGGCCCTCTCCGATTACGCGGGTGTCTGCGGGTACCTGCTCGCCAAGGGCCACGCCCGGACCAGCGGCGCCTCCATGATCGCTGCCTATGTGGGTGCGTCCGAGAAGCTCGACGACGCGCTGTGCCGATTCGCACGCGCCTACGCAGAGCAGACCGAACGTGACCATCATGCGCTGGTCGAGGCCGTCGCCCGCGGCGTCCTTCCTGCCGAGCGCGGGGTGTAGCGCTCCGACGGTGACCCGGCACGGCGCCTCGTCGCCGCTCACCCGGTCGATGGGGCTGCGTCCGGAGTCGGCGGGGTGAGCCAGGCCAGGGCCGCGGTCACCAGGGCCTGCGTGCCGGTGTCCAGAGTGGGCTGGATGACCGGGGCGAACGCCGGCGAGTGGTTGACCGGGATGTCCTCGGAGACACGCCCGGTCTCGACGGCCTGCCGGTAGGTGGCGGGGTCGATCCCGCCGATGCCCCAGTACGTGTACGGGACGGACAGCGCGCTCGGGATGTCGCTGAAGTCCTCGCTCGCGCTCTGGAGCGGGAGGTCGTGGGCCCGGTCGCCGAAGAATCCGTCGAAGGCGGCGCGTACGCGTGCCGTGGTCGCCGGGTCGTTCTGGGTGGGCGGGAACCTGTCGAAGAGCTCGAAGTC
Organism: uncultured Actinomycetota bacterium; assembly: GCA_963792195.1. Classification (GTDB taxonomy): domain Bacteria; phylum Actinomycetota; class Actinomycetes; order Actinomycetales; family Kineosporiaceae; genus DATKNA01. The sequence goes on from CAWBVK010000002.1 coordinate 484,117, forward strand.
GGGGTCCTGGGGGGAGCGCGACGCCTGGCATTCCGCCGTCACGATGCGCCTGATCGCGTCCAGGATCGTTGCGCGGGTCCGGTCGTCGTAGCTGCGGATGTTCAGCTGGAGGACGGCATGGTCTCCGATCACGTTGCTCTTGGTGCCGGCCTGGATGCTGCCGACCGTCAGGACGGCGGGGTCGGTCGGAGCGACCTCCCGGGCGATCACGGTCTGCAGCCGGACGACGACCATGGCGGCGAGCACGACCGGGTCGACCGAGGCCTGCGGCATCGAGCCGTGCGCCCCGCGACCGTGGACGGTGATCCGCATGCTGTCCGCAGCGGACAGCGTCGAGCCGGGCCGGGTGGCGACGATCCCGGACTCGAACGGCAGAACGTGCTGAGCGAACCCGACGTCCACCGGACCGACCACGTCGGCGAGCCCGTCCTCGATCATCTTCCGAGCACCGTCGCCCAGCTCCTCGGCGGGCTGGAACACCGCGACGACCTTGCCCCGCCAGTCGTGCCGGGCGTCGGCCAGGAGGGCGGACGCGCCGAGCAGGCAGGTGACGTGGACGTCGTGGCCGCAGGCGTGCATCACCGGGGACTCGGTGCCGTCGGCGTCCCGCGCGGTGACCGCGCTGGCGTAGGGGAGGCCGGTCTGCTCCTTGACGGGCAGCGCGTCCAGGTCCGCCCGCATGAGCACGCCCGGTCCGTGTCCGTTCTGCAGCACTCCGACGACTCCGGTGCCGCCGACCCCCTCGTGCACCTGGTAGCCGAAGCTTCGCAGTCGCTCGGCCACCTGGGCCGCGGTGGCGTGCTCCTGGTGGGACAGCTCGGGATGCCGATGGAGTTCCCGGTAGAAGTCCTCCTGCCACGGACGGGTCGCGTCCAGGCCCTGGAGGACACTCGCAGCGGTCGGTCCGGTTCCAGCCATGGTGTGGGCTCCTTGAACGCCGCGTTCGAGCCGACACGCCCCGGACCACGACGCCGTCGCCTTCGCCGGCTCGTCAGCTTTCGTGACGAGGCGACTCTAGGAGCTATCGCGAGGGGCGGCCAGAGCACCCGCGGGCTGGGCCGGCTGTGCAGCCTCGTCGCGATCCCGTCTCCCGGCCGGGTCGCGAGCGATCCACCTACGGGGTCGCGTCCGTCGGGGGGTCGGGCGGTGTCGGGGGTGTAGGGACATCGACGCCGTACCGCACTCCGAACAGACGGACGGCGACGCACACGAGGACCCCCAGCACGGGAAACACGGGGCTGGTGCTGCCGGCCTCCTGAGCGACGACCATGACTGTGGCGCCGAGCAGCGCGGGTATCGCGTAGAGCCCTTCGCGCAGCACGGTCGGGACCTGCCGCAGCAGGACGTCGCGCAGCATCCCCCCTCCGACGCCGGTGATCGTTCCGAGCAGGATCGCCTGCACCGGGCCGAGCCCGAAGGTGAGCGCCTTGGTCGCGCCCGTCACCGCGAACAGGCCCAGCCCCAGGGCATCGAAGATCGTGATGCTGCGCTCCGCGCGTTCGATCGCCCGGCCGGCGAAGAAGCAGACAGCGCCGGCCGCCGCGACCGCTGCCAGGTAGCGCCAATCCCGGAAGGTCGCCGGTGGGGTGCCGATCAGAAGGTCCCTGATGATTCCTCCGGCGAGCCCCACCACGGCCGCGAGGACCACCACGCCGAACAGGTCGAGCCTCGCCCGCACAGCGGCCAGCCCCCCACTGAGGCCGAAGACGAACGTCCCCGCGAGGTTGAGGAACAGGATCAGCGCGGGATCGAAGCCCTGCGGGACGTCCATTGACCGGCAGCGTAACGGCCTCGCGCGGGCGACCGGAGCCGCCGGCTGTGGACGCTGGTCGATCGCCTTCTCGTCGAGGGAGACCACCGCTGTTGTCGTGGGGTGCGGGGACACGAGAGGCGCCGGCTTCGGCGCAGTCGCTCCGCTTCTACGCGCCGACGGCGCTGTCGTATGACGGTGACCAGTCGCAGACGCGGCGCCACGACGCTGCTGGACGCCGCGGGGCGCACCTGCGGCTCGCTCCTGGGCGGCCGAGGGCCGGATATGGCGTTTCGCGTCCGTGGACCCCGCCCTGTCAGCCCTCGGCCGTGACCTTCCTCGCCAGACTGGGAGCGTCGGCGGTGCCGGGCGCGGTCGCGGCGATCCATGCCCCTTCGGGGGCAGGGTCGAGGATGCCTTCCTCCAGCCAGCTGTAGCGATCCTTCAGGGTCTGCCGGGCGAGGCGGGTGTCGGCCGCGTCGGTGTTGCTCCAGAGGGCGTCGAAGAGCCGCTCGACCCGCAGGCGGGACTGCCTGCAGAAGGCGTCCGCGAGCTCGTACGCCTCGCGCCCGTTCACGCCCTCGGCCCGGAGCATCTCGGCCCGGACGACGGCCGCGGACATCGCGAACAGCTCCGCGCCGATGTCGACGACGCGGCCGAGGAAGCCCTGCTTGAACTCCAGCTTCCCCTGCCACCTGGCCATCCCATAGAACGTGGACCGGGCCAGCTTGCGCGACGACCGCTCGACGTACCGCAGGTGCTTGGCGAGCCGCCCGAACTCCCGGTAGGACGTCGGCACCCGGCCCGGTCCCACCACGAGCTGCGGCAGCCACCCGCCGTAGAAGCCGCCGGCCCGCACCGCGGCCCGCGCCTTCCCACGGGCGTCGACCTCGGGGTCGATGATGTCGCCCGCGGCGGTGAGGTGCGCGTCGACCGCCTCGCGCGCGATCAGCAGGTGCATGATCTCGGTCGACCCCTCGAAGATGCGGTTGATCCGCATGTCCCGCAGCATCTGCTCCGCCGGGATCGGACGCTCACCCCGGGCGGCGAGTGACGCTGCCGTCTCGAACCCGCGGCCGCCGCGGATCTGGACGAACTCGTCCGCCACCTGCCATCCCATCTCGCTGCACCAGAGCTTGGCGAGGGCGGCTTCGATCCGGATGTCGTTGCGCCCCTCGTCGGCCATGTGTGCCGAGAGGTCGAGGACGGCCTCCAGGCCGAACGCCGTCGCCGCGATGAAGGCGATCTTCTTGGCAACCGCCTCGTGCTCGCCGATCGGACGACCGCCCTGCACGCGTTCGCGGCTCCATTGCCGGGAGACCTTGAGCGCGTACTTGGCGGACGCGGTGCAGATCGCGGGCAGCGACAGCCTGCCGGTGTTGAGCGTGCGCAGAGCGATCTTGAAGCCGTTCCCGATGCCACCGACGATGTTCTCGGCCGGGACTCTCACCTGGTGGAAGCGGGTCACGCCGTTCTCGATCCCCCGCAGGCCCATGAAGGCGTTGCGGCGCTCGACGGTGATCCCGGGTGAGTCGGCCTCGACGATGAACGTCGTGATACCCCCGCGCTGCCCCTCGCTCGCCGGTACGCGGGCCATCACGACGAGCAACTCGGCGACGACGCCGTTCGTCGTCCAGAGCTTCACCCCGTCGAGCTCGTAGGCGGTCCCGCCGTCGATCGGCGTCGCAGTGGTCGCCAGCCGGGCCGGATCGGAGCCGACGTCCGGCTCGGTGAGCAGGAAGGCGCTGATCGCTCCGCGGGCACAGCGGGGAAGGTACTTCTTCTTCTGCTCCTCAGTTCCTGCGAGCTTGAGGGGCTCGGGGACCCCGATCGACTGGTGGGCGCTCAGCAGGGTGGCGATGCTCGAGTGCGCCAGGCAGGTGATCTGCAGGGCCCGGTTGTAGTACACGTGCGAGAGCCCGAGCCCGCCGTACTCGCGCGGGATCTTGATGCCGAACGCGCCGAGCTCCGCCAGGCCCCTGACGACGTCGTCCGGGATCCGCGCCTCGCGCTCGATGACGGCCCCGTCGACCTGGCGCTCGCAGAAGTCCCGTAGCGCGGCGAGGAAACGCTCCCCGTGCTCGACGTCCTCCGGGGAGGACGTCGGGTGCGGATGGATGAGGTCGAGCCGGAATCGGCCGAGGTACAGCTCCTTGGCGAACGACGGCTTGCGCCACTCCCGCTCCCGCGACGACTCCGCGATCGCTCGCAGATCCGCCTCCCGCTCCGGTACCCGCACGCCCGACCGCCCGCTTTCTCCCGGCGCGGTCTGAGAGCTCTGGGCCTGCGCGGAGCTCAACTGGTCGGTCACGTCTGCCTCCCGTACTCGGCCCGCGGACTTCAGCCTCGACGCTCGGGTGAGCCCGACGAGGGCTGTCCCCTCAACCTACTCGCAGAGTTACCCGCCAGTAACCCCCGGCGAGGAGATCAGGAAGCTGATCTGCTGGACCGCGAGCGGTAGGGACCTGGAGTGTGGTAGTCCATGGCCGGCCCGAACAGCACCCCGACCAGCATGATCGGCAGGCTGCTGAGCATCGGGTCACCCTGGGGCCGGGATCAGCGGGTCCAGCCAGCCCAACTGGAAGACCGTGACCCTGGCGCCGAAGGAGGCTGCGACGGAGAGCAATAGCCCGGAGTCGCCGTCAGAGGCACCAGGATCGAGCGGAACATCAGCGCGAGCAGCACGAGCGCCAGCACGACGATCACGATGACGTACGTGATGAGAGCGGCCGTTCACCCCGTTCTTCCGGGTGATCTTCCCGCTGCTCCGGCCGTGATGATCACCGTCATCCTGGTCCAGTCCGTGGCCAGCTTCAACGACTTCGTCAACCGGCTGTAGTTCCTGCCCGGCGACGAGAACGCCACCGCCCAGCTCACCCTCTACAACTTCCTGTCCCAGTTCAGCACCCAGTACAACCTGCTGTTCACGAACATCGTGCTCGTCACCGTCCCACCCCTGATCATGTTCATCTTCTTCAACCGCAAGATCGTCGCAGGAATGACCGCCGGCGCCGTCAAGGGCTGACCACCCTTCCGGCCCCAGGTACCAGAGCGGAGTCCCGGGGCTCGACTTCGCCCCGCATCGGCCAGGGCGGCATGGCGCCTCGGTTGCGCGGCGAGCAACTCGCCCGCGCCGCCGACGATGTGCACGTCGTCGACGTCGTGACCCCACAGCTCGGTGTCGAGGACGCCGGGCGAACGCTTCGGCGAGCGCGGTCGAACTGCACCCCGGTCCCGCGCAGCGCCACGATATGAAGGATCAACCGAGTCCGACGACCGACGAGTAGGGAGCGGTGAGCAGGTGGACGAGATCCGGGCAAGAATCGACAGGTTGATCAGCCAGATGACGCCGGCGGAGAAGTCGGGTCAGCTGACGCAGTACTTCTACTTCCGCCTTCCTGAGGGAGGGTCGGACGAGTCGGCGCTGGGGGTCGACCGTGAGGCCCAGCCGCGCGCGGTGGAGGAGGCGCTGGCGCGCGGTGGGGTGGGGTCGCTGCTGTTCGAGACCGATCCCGCCCAGATCAACCGGCTCCAGCGGCTCACCGTCGAGGGCAACCGCCTCGGCATCCCGGCACTCTTCGGCTTCGACGTCATCCACGGCCTGCGCACCATCTTGCCCGTCCCGATCGCCATGGCCGCCTCCTGGGATCTCGAGACGATCGAACGAGGGCAGGCGGTCGCAGCCCGTGAGGCCCGGGCCGTCGGCATCCACTGGGCCTTCGCTCCCATGGTCGACATCGCCCGGGATCCCCGCTGGGGCCGGGTCATCGAGGGCGCCGGCGAGGACCCATTCCTCGGGGCGGCGGTCGCAGCGGCGCAGGTCCGGGGCTTCCAGGGGGGCGACTACGCGCAGCCAGACCGGATCATCGCCGGGCCGAAGCACTTCGCCGGATACGGCGCCGCGCTCGGCGGCCGGGACTACGACGAGGTCAACCTGTCCGACCACGAGCTCTGGAACGTGATCTTCCCGCCGTTCCAGGCGGCGGTCGAGGCGGGCGCCGGGAACGTGATGACGGCGTACATGGACCTGAATGGCGTCCCCGCGGGTGCCAGCCGTTGGCTGTTCACCGAGGTCCTCCGCGAGACCTGGGGCTTCGGCGGGTTCGTGGTCAGCGACGCCAACGTCGTGCGCAGCCTCGTCACCCACGGGCTGGCCGCCGACGCTGCGGACGCCGCCGCCCGGGCCCTCGCCGCGGGTGTGGACATGGAGATGGCGATCGAGGATCCCGCTTACGCCCACCTGCCCGACGCGCTCGAGGCGGGCGCGGTCGACGAGCAGACGCTCGACACGAGCGTGCGGCGGATCCTCGAGGCGAAGCTGCGGCTGGGCCTGTTCGACGACCCGTACGTCGACGAGGACCGCGCCCGGCAGGTGCTGGCCGACCCGGCCCACCGTGAGGTCGCCCGGGTGGCCGCCGAACGCGCCGCCGTCCTGCTGCGCAACGAGGGCGGGCTGCTGCCGCTGGACGCCGGCCGGCTGACCTCGCTCGCCGTGATCGGGCCTTTGGCGGACTCGCGCCGCGACACCCTCGGCCCCTGGGTGTTCGACTACGACCTGGAGGAGATGGTCACCGTGGTCGACGGCATCCGGCGCAAGGTCGGCGACCGGGTCCGCGTCGACCACGCCCACGGTGTCGGCGTGGTACAGCGCTTGTTCCCGTCGATCTTCGACATGCACGGCGGGAATGTCCCCGAGGACCCCGAGGGCTTCGACGAGGACACCGAGTTCCGCCGCGCCGTCGACCTCGCCGCCGGCGCGGACGTCGCGGTGGTCGTGGTGGGCGAATGGCAGAGCATGATCGGCGAACAGGCGTCGCGGTCGTCGCTGGAGCTGCCCGGGCGACAGCTGGAACTGCTGCAGGCCGTCGTCGACACGGGGACCCCGACCGTCCTGCTGGTGATGAGCGGGCGGCCGCTGGACCTGCGCTGGGCGGCCGAGAACGTTCCCGCCATCCTCGACATCTGGTACCCCGGCACGCAGGGCGGCGCGGCCGTCGCCAACCTGCTGTTCGGGGACGTCTCACCCGGCGGGAAGCTGCCCTTCACCTGGCCGCGATCGGTGGGCCAGGTCCCGATGATCTACTCGCACACGCGCTCCCACGAGCCACAGAACCAGGGCCGCCGGTACTGGGACGAGCCCAGCACGCCCCTGTTCCCCTTCGGGCACGGCCTCAGCTACGGCCGGTTCGAGTACTCAGACCTGGCCGTCGACCGGCCCTCCGTCACCCCGGAGGGGAACGTGACGGTGTCCGTCCGGGTGACGAACGCCGGCGACCGCGAAGCCGACGGACGTCGTCCAGCTGTACGTGCACCAGCGATACGGGTCCGCCTCGCGCCCCGTCCGGGAGCTCAAGGGCTTCGAGCGGGTGACCCTGGCACCCGGCGACTCGCGCCAGGTGGCGTTCACGCTCGGCCCGGAGCACCGGCGGTACTGGAGCACGACGACCAGGGACTGGGTCCTCGACGACACCGCTTTCGACGTCTGGGTCGGCGGCGACTCCACCGCCCAGCTCTCGACCACCTTCAGGCAGAACGCGGCAGTGCGACAGTAGCGGGCGGGCGAACCAGGTCCGTGGAGTCCTGGTCCGGTTCATCCCTTGACTCCGCTGGACGCGATGCCGCGCATGAAGGCGCGCTGGAAGGACAGGAACAGCGCCAGCACCGGAATGGTGATGAGGGTCGCGTATGCCATCAGGGGTTCCCACTCGACCTTGAGCTGATGACCGGCGAAGCATGTATTCCGACATAATACCTGGTGAGAGCGCGCCCGGCAGGGATCGAACCTGCGACCATCGGATTAGAAGACGTCCCGACAGCGCCGACTCTGGCTTCTACCTGCGGCTACGGTCACGGGTTGGTTGTCAGTGGCTGCTCGGTACGACCCCAGCCACCGACAGTTCGGACCACGTTTGATTCCATGACGGCCGCGGCACGTGGGTCTGGAAGGTCAGCGGTCGGCCGCCTGAGTGCGTCATGTGGCGCGTGAGCCGGAGCGATGCGCCCGCTGCAGGCAGTCGAGTCGCTGGCAAGCCTGCAGGCCGACATCAGCTGCGGTCTCGCCGGGTTGCCGGTGGTCCAGTACGCCCGCGACGATCTCTTGGATCAGCTCGATCGACGGCCACTGATCTGGCCGCTGCGGCTGGTTCTCGGTCGGCGCAGGCGCCGGGGCCATGTCAGGAGCTCCTCGGGTCGCGGTGCGTTGGTAGCTACGACCGTGGGGGGCTCGGACGGCGACATTGCTCACCGTACTCACGCGGCTCCGGGCTCACAGGCGAATAGGCGGTCGTCCCGCAGGCGCCCACGCCGTCCGTGTGCAGTCTCGAAGAAGGCACCGTCCAGCCGGTGACCGCGAAGGACCACTTCCCGACCGAACGGGCCGCGCTGAGGGCCTCTCCCTCGTGACTCGGTCTCTGGACCTTAAGGCACAGGCCAAGCGCGCTGGATCACCAGGTGGAAGCTGTCCTCGACGGCCTCGAGATGTCCCTTCGCCGCGCCCGTGCACGGTCGGACGCCATGGCTCGGTTCGGCTCAGCGCTGTGCGGTCGTCCGGCCGACGGTGTGCAGGTAGCTCAGGACGTGTCGGTATGAGGCGAACAGGCTGGTCTCGATGTAGGGAATTCCCAGTTCCACGCAGTAAGCGCGGACGATGGGCCGCGCGCTGCGCATGGCCGGGCGCGGCATGCTCGGGAAGAGATGGTGCTCGATCTGGTAGTTGAGGCCTCCCAGCAGCGCGTCGACCACCGCGCCGCCGCTGACGTTGCGCGAGGTCAGCACCTGCCGCCGCAAGAAGTCGGTCTCGTCGTCCGGGCTCAAGATCGTCATGCCCTTGTGGTTGGGAGCGAACGACGCTCCCAGGTACAGCCCGAAGAGCGCCTGCTGCACGACGACGAAGGCCAGCGCCCTCACCGGTGAGAGCACCACGACCACGATCGTCACGTAGGCCACGGCGTGGACCGCGAGCAGCAGTGCCTCCCGGGCACGGTCGCGGTAGCCGGCACGGGCGACCGCCCGCAGGCTCGCGACGTGGAGTGCCCCCGCCTCCAGCAGCAGCATCGGGAAGAACAGCGACGCCTGATGGCGGGCCAACACGCTGCGCGCACCCACCCGACCGAGCGCCTGCCGGGCCGTGAACGCCACGGCGCCGCCGTGGATGTCGGGGTCGAGCCCCTCCGTGTTGGGGTGCGCGTGGTGGCGGTGGTGCTTGTCGACCCACCAGCCGAACGCCAGGCCGATCGCGAGATTGCCGAAGAGCAGCCCCAGCACCCGGTTGGCCCGGCGCGAACGGAAGGTCTGGCCATGGCCCGCCTCGTGACCGAGGAACCCCAGCTGGGTGAACGCGGCCGCCAGGAAGCCTGCGGTGACGAGCTGCCACCAGCTGTCTCCGATCAGGACGAACGCCGTCCAGCCCGTGACCAGCAACAGCACGGCGAGAACGATCCGCCACGTGTAGTAGGCCGGGCGCCTGTCGAGCAGACCGGCCCGGCGGACCCTCGCAAGGAGCTCGGCGTAGTCACTGCCACGCCGCGGGGTCGGCGCGGATGGCGCCGCCGTCACCTCGGAACTCCCCACCCGTCCTCCCGACGGTCGACGAGCGCGACGCCGCCGGGGTCAGGAGCGGAGAACAGCTCGACTCTACTCGCGGCAGGCCTATGAGCAGGCCTCGGAGTAGCCTGTGCAGGCGCGTAGAGGCCAGGACGCCCATCGGGGCGTACGGTCGAGCTGCGCCGATGAGAGGTGGTCCCTCGTGGATCCCGAGGTTGACACGATCCGGCGCAACCAATACCGCACCGCTTCGCACCGTCAGATGGACGAGCGTCAGCTGCTGCTGCGCGGCGGCGCCATGGACGGGCGGCACTGGGCTGCGACGGCGGGCGTCGGCCAACGCGTCTTCTGCGGCGAGGGGCGCTGGTCCACGGAGGGCGTGTACCTGGTGACGGCCGAGGACGTGGTGGATGCCGACGGCATTCACCGGAACGTGGCGATACCGGCGTTCGCCTAGGGCGCAGCCCTGAAGGTCGCGGTCCTCGCGCCGGTCGCCTGGCGCTGCCCGCCGCGCCACTACGGCCCGTGGGAGCAGGTCGCGTCGCTGCTGACCGAGGGGCTCGTCGCGGCGGGGGTGGACGTGACCTTGTTCGCCACGCTCGACTCGCGCACCTCGGCCGTCCTCGACGGGGTCGTCCCGCACGGGTACGCGCAGGACCCGGCCATGGACGGCCGGGTGTGGGAGGCGCTCCACGTGGCGCACGCGTTCGCGCGGTCGGCGGAGTTCGACCTCGTCCACAGTCACCTCGACTGGCTGCCGCTGGCGTTCGAGTCCGCCTGCTCCGCACCACTGGTCACGACCGTCCACGGGTTCGGCGGTCCGGCGATCCTGCCGGCGTACCGTCGCTCCCGTTCTACACTCGTCTCGATCTCGGACGCGGACCGGCAACCGGGGTTGAGGTACGCCGCGACCGTGCACCACGGCGTCGACGAGCGACTGCTACCCCTGTCGGCGGACGGAGGCGACGGACTCGTCGTCCTCGGACGCATCCATCCCGACAAGGGGACCGCCGCGGCGATCGAGATCGCCCGGCTCGCCGGCCGACGCCTCGTCATCTGCGGCATCGTCCACGACGAGGCCTACTTCGACCGCGAGGTCCGACCCCACGTGGACGGTGACCGGGTGCGCTTCCTCGGCGCGGTCGGCCCGGCACAGCGCGCGGAGGTGCTCGGGTCGGCAGCAGCGCTCCTGCACCCCGTGGCGTTCGACGAACCGTTCGGCCTCTCGGTCGTCGAGGCCATGATGTGCGGCACGCCCGTGGTGGCCTACCGACGGGGCTCCATGCCGGAGGTGGTCGACGACGGTGTCACGGGCTTCGTCGTCGACGACGAAGCGTCGGCGGTGGCCGCCGTGGCCTGCGCCGCCCGTCTCGATCGCCGCGCCGTGCGCGAGCGTGCCGCCGGACGGTTCGGGGCCGCCCGCATGGTCGCGGATTACCTCGACGTCTACGGTGCGGTCCTCGCCGGCCCGACCGTCGCCCAGCGCACCGGCTGGTAGATTGGAGCCTGGCGGGAACTCCTCATGATGAGCGGGCCGATGGTGCCACCGGCACCCAAGGAACAGGCTCGCCGGACGCCGATCGGACCTCCTCGCGGCCCCGGACCCCGGTGGCGTCGCGGTTCGGGATCGTGACGGCTCCTTCGTGGGCCGGGCAGCGCCGGCATCGGCTCTGCGTCCAGGCCCGGAGGCACCCGTGTCCCACCCGCCCGCCCCCGTTCGCGTCGCTGTCATCGGGACCTTTCCGCCCAGGCAGTGCGGCCTCGCCACGTTCGCCCAGTCCCTCGTGGGCGGCTTCGCGGGTTTCCGCGTTCACGTGGACGTCGTGAGCCTCGTCGCCGGCCCCGCGGGCGACCTCGCACGGGGCGTCGCCCGGAACTGGCTCGTCGATCACGAAACGCCCGCCCAGGTCGCTGCCGCGCTGGCCGGCCACGACATCGTCGTCCTGCAGCACGAGTACGGCATCTACCCCGGCGCCGACGGCGACACCGTCATCGCCCTGATGCGGGAGCTTCGCGCACCAGTGGTGACGGTGCTGCACACGGTGCTCGAGGGGCCGACGCCGCACCAGCACGCCGTGCTCCACGAGCTGATCTCCCGCTCGGCCGCCGTGGTCACGATGACGAGGACGGCGAGGCTCCGCGCCATCGCCACGTACGGCGCGCGGCCCGAGCAGGTCCGCGTCATCCCGCACGGCGCCGCGGACGACCTCATCGAGAGGGTGCCCGCTCCCCGCCGTCCCGGGCCCGGGGTGATTCTCACGTGGGGTCTGCTCGGTCGGGGGAAGGGCATCGAGTGGGGCATCCGTGCTCTGGCCATGCTCGACGACGTGCTGCCCCGCCCCGTGTACGTCGTCGCCGGCCGCACTCACCCCCAGTTGCCCGAGCGGGACGGCGAGGCGTACCGGCGCGAGCTCGTCGCCCTGGCCGCGGAGCTCGGGGTCTCCGACCGGGTCCGCTTCGAGGACGGCTACCTCGCGGCGGCTGATCTCCACACTTTGGTCCGGGGCGCCGACGTCGTACTGCTGCCCTACGACTCCCGCGAGCAGGTGACCTCGGGTGTGCTCACTGAGGCGGTGGCCGCCGGCCGCCCCGTGGTCGCGAGCAGCTTCCCGCACGCCGTCGAGCTCCTGGGCGACGGGGCCGGCCTGCTGGTCGACCGCGGCGACGCCCGAGCGATCGCGGGCGCGCTGCGCCGCGTGCTCACCGAACCCCTCCTCGCCGAGGGCCTCAGCCGGCGGGCCCGCCGGATCGGTCCTGGCCTTTCCTGGAGGGCCGTCGCCGCCGACTACCTGCGGCTGTGCGACGAGGTGCTCGACGAGGAGACGGTGCTGCACGGGGCGGCCGGCGCGTGACACCCCCCGCGTCCTTGTTCAGCCACGTGACCGCCATGACGGACGGCGTCGGCCTCTTCGAACACGCACGATTCGACGTCCCTCGCCCGGAGCACGGGTACTGCGTCGACGACGTCGCCCGCGGCCTCGTCGCGGTCTGCCGCGCCTTGTCGACGTCCCCTGCCGACGGATTCGTGGCTGGTGTCGGGGTCGTGGACCTGCGCGTCGACACCCCTGCGCTCGGGCGGCTCGCCAAGCTCTACCTCGCGTTCGTGGTATCCGCCCAGACGGGGGACGGTGCCATCGTCAACCGGCGGGGCAGCGACGGCTCGCTCCAGGGGGCGCCCACGGTTGAGGATTGCTGGGGCCGCGCCCTGTGGGGCCTGGGCACCGCCGCCGCCCGTGCTCCCGACCTGGCGCAGCGTGCCACGGAAGTGTTCGCGCGCGGCGCCGCCCGGCGCTCGCCCTGGGCGCGCGCCATGGCGTTCGCCGGTCTCGGGGCGGCCGAGATGCTACGGGTCCAGCCCGGCCGCGCGGACGCCCGGGCACTGCTCGGCGACGCGGCCGACGCCGTGGCGTCCGCCGATCCACACGACCACTGGTGGCCGGAGGAGCGGCTGACCTACGCCAACGCCGTGCTTCCCGACGTCCTCATGGCCGCGGGCGACACGCTGGACCGGGACGACCTGACGCAGCGCGGGCTCGAGATGCTCGACCGGCTGCTGCGGCTCCAGTTGCGCGACGGGCACCTCTCACTCGTACCGGCGGCCGGGTGGGCCGCGGGCGAGAGCCTGCCGGCGTTCGACCAGCAGCCCATCGAGGTGGCGACCCTCGCCGACGCCTGCGCGCGGGCGTTCGACCTCACGCGGGAGACCCGTTGGGCGGACGCCGTCCACCTCTGCGCGCGGTGGTTCCTCGGGGCCAACGACGTCGGCGTGGCCCTCTACGACCCGGCCACGGGAGGGTGCTGCGACGGGCTGGAACCGCACGGGCGCAACGAGAACCAGGGCGCCGAGTCGACCCTCGCGCTCGTGACCACGATCCAGCACGCGTCGCGGCTGGCACCGCGGCGTCCACAACCGGCCGGGAGCAGAGCATGAGCAGCGGTCCGGCCCCGGCACACCCCGCGGTGCTGAGGTCCGGCGTCTCGGTCGCCCCCGACCCGCACCGCGTCGCGGCGCGACTGTTCCTGCCGGGGCAGGAGGCCGGTTCCGCGGGACCCTCCCGCGCGGTGGGAGTGGTCGCGCGGTGCGCGGAGATGACGGACGCCGAGGCCGACCACGAACTCGCCCGCGTCACCGACGCGTACCGCGGCCGCCATCGGGACCTCGACGCCCTCCTCGAGAGCCACTTCCTGGCGATCGCCCACCGCGTGCCCGAGGCCGCCCTGCTGCCGGCCGGACGCAGGCGGCTCATCGGCAGCTACTTCACCCGCGAGGTCGCCGTCGAGGCGGCTGCGCTCTTCAACCCGTCCGTCGTGGCCCACCCCGTCCAGGACGCCGCCGACGGGTTGCGGTTCGTCATGAGCGCCCGCGCCGTCAGCGAGGGCCACTACTCCACGATCACGTTCCGCTCGGGCACGTTCCGTCCCCAGCATCGCGGCGCCAGAGTCGACCTGGACGCCGGCTCCCGCTACGTCGAGAGCGGCGTCTGCAGCGACCGGCCCACTCCCCGGAGCCGGCTGCACCGCTGCGCCACGGCGGAGGGCGCCGACCCCGGCACCCTCGACTTCCTGCTTCCCGACCTGCCCGACCCGGTCGACGCCGCCGCGCTCGACCGCGCCGTCGGCGCCCTGCGCTCGCACCAACTGACGCTCGCCGACGTCGAGGAGACCATCGCCGCGCTGCAGCGCGCCCTGGCGGCCCCCTACGAGGTCACCTTCGACCCTGGGAGCGCGCTCGCCGAGCGCACGCTCTTCCCGGAGATCGATGCCGAGAGCCACGGTGTCGAGGACGCCCGCTTCGTCAGGCTCGGCGACGACGACGGGCCCGCGTACGCCGCTACCTACACGGCGTACAACGGGTCTGCGGTGAGCTCCAGGCGGATCGACACGGACGACTTCCGATCGTTCCGGTCGTCTCCGCTGACGGGCGCAGCCGCCGCCAACAAGGGAATGGCGCTGTTCCCGCGCCGGATCGGCGGCTCCTACATGGCGCTCTCCCGGTGGGACCGGGAGAACAACGCCGTCGCCCGGTCCGTCGACGGCTATCACTGGGACGACGCCACCGAGCTGCAGACGCCCGGTGAGCCCTGGGAGCTGACCCAGCTCGGCAACTGCGGGCCGCCGCTGGAGACGGACGCCGGCTGGCTGGTGCTCACGCACGGCGTGGGCCCCATGCGCGGCTACGCGATCGGGGCGCTGCTCCTCGACCTCGACGACCCGTCGGTCGTCGTCGGCCGGCTCTCCGAACCGCTGATCGAGCCGGAGGGGGCCGAGCGCGAGGGGTACGTGCCCAATGTCGTCTACTCGTGCGGCGGCCTGATCCATTCCGGCCACCTGCTGCTGCCCTACGGGTGCAGCGACACCCGCATCCGCTTCGCCCTGGTCGACCTTCCTGGCCTCCTCGATCGCCTGCTGCGGTCGCCGCGCCCCTGATCGACACCGGTCCCCTTACGCCGCGCCTGCGGAGGTGGCCCGCCCGAGTAGGCTCCCGGCAACGGCCGGACGGAGGACGTCGTGCAGCGGTCTCCAGGCACCGAGCGCCGCTCGTCAGGTGGTTGACCGCCCTGCGCCGCTCGAGATCGTCCGGCGCCTCATGTCGCCGCTCGACGCGGGGCACCCGCCCGCGTCCGCCTCCTGGCTGTCGCGGATGTGCGTCGCGGCCTCCGACGCGCTCCCTGCCAGCGGTGTGGGGGTGAGCGTCATGAGCGATGCCGGTGCTCTCGGTGTCGCCGCGGCGTCCGACGGGCTCACGAGGCGGCTGGGCGAGCTGCAGATCGCCCTCGGAGAGGGCCCGTGCGTCGACGCCTTCACGGACAGTCGCCCGGTGCTCGTCCCCGACCTCGGTCAGCGGAGCGCCGGCCGGTGGCCCGGGTACGCCACCGCGGCCGCCGCCCTCGGTGTCCGCGCCGTGTTCTCGTTCCCGCACCAGGTGGGCGCCGCCCGGCTGGGTGCCATGGACGTGTACCGGCGCGAGGCGGGCGTCCTGTCCGAGGGGGCACTGGGCCTCGCGCCGGCGTTCGCCGACGTCACGGTCGAGAACCTGCTGGACGCCCAGGCCGGCAGCGCGGGAGCCACGGCCGGCGAAGGCCTGGACGACGTGCTGGGCGCGAACTACGTCGTCTACCAGGCGCAGGGCATGACGATGGTCGACCTGGGGGTCTCGCTCGGCGACGCGCTCGCCCGCCTCCGGGCCCACGCCTTCGCCGAGGACCGGCCGCTGGCCGAGGTCGCGCGCGACGTGGTGAACGGCAGACTTCGGCTCGAGAGGGACACGCATGACGCAGCCGGACCGGCCGACGACGGCGACTACCCACGGAGGCCCGATGGCCATGGTTGAACCCCAGCGACTGGCCGAGGTGTTCGTCGAGGCCGCCGACACCCTCGTCGACGACTTCGACGTGATCGAGTTCGTGCAGATGGTGACCTCGAGGACGTCGGAACTGGTGGCGATTCCCGCTGTCGGCCTGCTCCTGGACGACGGGCGCGGCCGGCTCCAGCTCATGGCCGCCTCGGACGAGGCCACCCGGATGCTCGAGCTGTTCCAGATCCAGCACAACGAGGGGCCGTGCCTGGACGCCTTCACCACCGGTGCGGCCGTCGTGAACGCCGATCTGAGCTCCGCCGCGGATCGGTGGCCCACGTTCGCCCCGCGGGCCGCAGCCGGCGGTTTCCGCTCCGTGCACGCGCTCCCGCTGCGGCTGAGGTCGACCGTGATCGGCGCGCTGAACCTCTTCGGTTCCGACGGCCGAACGCTGGACCCGGGGGACGTCGCGATCGTCCAGTCCCCGCGGACGTCGCGACGATCGGGCTGCTGCAGCAAGACGCCATCCGCCGCGGCGAGATCCTCACCGAACAGCTCCAGCACGCGCTCAACAGCCGCGTCGTGATCGAGCAGGCGAAGGGTGTGCTCGCACGGGTCCACGGCGTCGACGTCGACGCCGCCTTCGACCTCCTGCGCCGCTACGCCCGCAGCCACAGCCACAAGCTGGTCGAGCTCGCCCGGCTGGTCGTGACCGATCCGCGGCAGGTCCCTGACCTGACGACGTGACGATGCGTTCGCCGCTGTCCACCGTTCGATCGGTGGAGGATGCCGTCCGCACCGTATGCTCGAGCCGTCCCCCTGGACCCTGGTGACGTTCCTGCTCCGCCGAACGGCCCTTTCTCCTCGTCCGCCTGCTCGTGGTGACGCGTCCGGTGTCGCTCGTGCGTCGGGGGGAGCCACACCACCCGGGTGGCCGGGGGAGACTCAGGTGACGTGGGTGGCCGACATCCCGACAGGCCCAAGGGCTTCCCCGCCCTGGGCTCCCCATGTGTCGTCGATCCCGAGGACGAGCCGGGCCGCCACGCGGAGGGGGCCGACCCGACCAGAGACGACGTCCGCCAGGGGATGCTGGTCGGTGGGCCTGCGGGGCCTGACGCGGCAGGTAGGCCCCGGGGCGGCGGTCGCCCTCGGCGCCTTCCTCGTGTCGGGGCAGGCGCTCCTGCCGCGTGCACGGGGAAGCGCCGCGGTGCTGGCCTTCCTGGTGCTGCCCTCGGTGGTGGTCGCCGGCTACGGCAATCGTCGGTGGATCTGCGTGCAGGCCGTGGTCGTGCTCGTCAGCTGCGGCGTCGTCGTGGTGACGGGCCCGGGATCGTCGCCCTGGACCGTTGCCACGGCGATGGCGGTCGCCGCCACGACCATCGCCGCGGCGACGGTCGTCGTCGTATTGCGGCGCGCCCTCGAGCAGGCGACAGCCGAGGCTCGGGCTCACGCGACCATCGATCCGCTCACCGCTGCGGTCAATCGCCGGGGCCTGGAGCATGCCGCCGTCGCCCTGCTCCACGACGGGCGTCGGAGGGCGCAGACGGTCGGGGCCATCATGCTCGACGTCGACGACTTCAAGGCGATCAACGACGTGTTCGGGCACAAGGTGGGGGACCGCGTCATCCAGGAGGTCTGCGCCGCGATCCGGTCGTGCGTCCGCTCGGGCGACATCGTCGCGCGCCTCGGCGGCGAGGAGTTCGCCGTCCTGACCGTGCTCCCGCCTGCCGACCTCGCCGAGCTCGGCGAGCGGATCCGGCGGCGGGTCGCGGAGCGCTGCGGGAACCTCGCCGTGACCGCGAGCCTCGGCGTGACCTGGACCGAACTCGCCCCGTCGCATCCCCAGGGCGACATCGAGGATCTCTGGCGCCTGATCGACCGCGCCGACACCCTGATGTATCTGGCGAAGCGCCAAGGACGCGACCGCGTCTGCCTCGACCAGGTTTCGGGTTGACGGTAATGGCAGCTCTGACCCGGCGGCCGTCAGCAGCTCATGATCCATCGGTCGTGGGCTTCCAGGATCATCCGGCTCGCCCACGCTGCCGTCTGTACGTCGTCACCACTATGGACGAGGGTCACTGGCCGTCAAGGGCGTCGTGTTCCCGGAGCTTCCGGGCGGCATGTCGGGCCTTGTCCGCCTGTTCCCGTGCCTCCTCGGCGATCCTTGCGTGGCGCTCGCGTCCGCGCGCGGATGCTGCGATCTGCTCGAAGGTCGCGGCCACATCCTCTTCGACAGCGGCGACGCGGTCCTCGGCGTCGGCTATGCGGGCGGCCAATTGCCTGCTGTGGCGGCTCGCCGCAGCAAGCCGATCCGCCAGGTGCACGGGAATCCGAGGAGCGGGTGCGTCCCTCACGCCGGTGGGATGCCCCCGGCGGTCCTCGCTTACACGTCCGATACTGGCACAGGGTGCAACCGCGGGTCGGTCCAGATCTCCAGCGGAGCGTGCTGTGCACGCCGAGATCGCGCAGGGGAGCGCAGGAGCGACGCCCTCGCGGCGGCCTTCAAACTGTCATCCTCCACCTTCGATGTGGCTGGCCTGCCGCGAGTCGAACAGCCCAACTTCCGGTGTGGATCTCGCAGAGTCTCACCGAACACTGCCTCAGCCTTGCTCTCGATTTCTAGAATCTGCTGTGTAGCATGGACGTGTGGCGGAGTGGAGCTTCCTGACCAACCACGCGCGGGCCCTGCTCTGCATCGCCCATGACCCGGGGGCCCGGTTGCTTGACATCGCCGCTGCTCTGTCAATCACCGAGCGCAGCGCCTTCACGATCGTCGACGACCTGACGCGCGCCGGTTACGTGGTCAAGGCCAAGGACGGGCGACGTAACCGTTACGAGGTCCAGGGACACTTGCCGGTGCCGGACCCGATCAGCCGCTCCGCGACCATCGGCGAGGTCCTCGCCCTCCTGACCGGCCAGACCGGCGGTCCATCCCCGGCCAGTCGCCCGGGGAGCTGAAGACCATGCCGAAGGCCGCTGGCGACGGCAGCGCGAGCGCACGACGGCTGGGCTCGGTCACTGACGCCGGCCCACTCTGGAAGCGGTAGGAAGAGGAGTATTTCTAGAAAGTGCTTGCTAGTTTTATGCTGCACCCATAGTGTGGAGGGGACAGCCCAGCTTCAGGTCCGGCGGTCACCGACCGCCACGCTTCGAGATCCCCCGGCCGGCCGCACGAGACGGCCGGGACCGGGCTCCTCGACAGACGGCCGCTGCTCTGGGAGTCGTGAAGGACGTGCCGTCATGGCTACTCCGACCGTGCCGATGGTTCCGCCCACCGAAGTCTCGCCCGCCACCGGCGCCGAACATCGCTCCGCGTCGGGGGACCGGCCGCCTGGTCCTGCCTCCACCTCTCGCGTCAATCGTCATCGCCTGGGAATACCGGCCTTGTTCTTGCTGCGGCTCGCGTTGGGGGTGGAGTTCCTCTGGGCGTTCTTCGACAAGCTGTTCGGCCTGGGGTACTCCACGCCCAGCGCTCGAGCCTGGCTCAACGGGGGATCGCCGACGAAAGGGTTCCTTACCGGCGTGTCCAGCGGCCCGCTGCAAGGCTTCTTCAACGGCATCGCGGGAGCGACGTGGGCAGACTACTTGTTCATGATCGCTCTTCTGGGCATCGGTGCTGCGTTGGTCCTGGGCGTGGCCCTGAGGCTGGCGGCAGCCTCGGGCGTACTCCTGCTCGCCTTGATGTGGTTGGCCACCTGGCCGCCCGCCTCCCTCGCGGGAGGGCAGTCCACCGGTTCCACCAATCCCCTGGTCGACGACCACGTCATCTCGGCCCTGGCCCTGATCGTCGTCGCGGCCTTCGCGACGTCAGCAGTCGGGGCTGTGCGACGGCGCTGGGCAAGCCTGCATCTCGTTCAGCGCTGGGCGTGGCTGGGCTGACCCCGGCCGGTCATCGCCCCTGACATGCGTTGGCGGCGCCGTCCGCGACCCGCACCCTGCACGCCGTCCCCCTGAGGGAGCCTCACCATGACCACCTTGCTCATCGTCCTCGCCGTCCTCGTCCTGCTCGCCGTCGTAGCGGCGGCGATGGCAGTCAAGATCGTCAAGCAGTATGAGCAGGGGGTGCTGTTCCGGCTCGGTCGGGTGCGGGGCGTGAAGCCCCCGGGTCTACGGCTCATCGTGCCGTTCGTCGACGTCCTCCATCGCGTGTCAATGCGGATCGTCACCATGCCGATCCAGTCCCAAGGGATCGTCACCCGCGACAACGTCAGTGTCGACGTCTCCGCGGTGGCGTACTTCCGGGTCGTGGACGCCGTGAAGTCCGTCGTCGCGATCGAGAACGTCCGCGCCGCCATCGACCAGATCGCCCAGACGACCCTGCGGAAGGTCGTCGGACAGCACACCCTGGACGAGACCCTGTCCGAGACCGACCGGATCAATCTCTCGGCTGACAGATACGGCACGCAGCCGAGGCTCGGGGCCGGGCGCCGCGGCCTCGGACCCCGGCTGGGAGCACAGCCGCTGCGCCGTGCCCGCGCGACCGTGTCCAGGGCATGACGTAGTGAGCAGCTCTGGACCAGATCGGTCGCCCGACACTCGTCCGGAGCCCTCTCGCCACCGCATCAGCCGGGAGCAGGGCGGCCACGAACGGGCTGGCCGCAACAGCTGCTTCGGAACACCAGGCATCAGCCCAACGGGAGGCATCGCATGCAGATCTACGTTCGCACCGACACCAACATCGACAGCAGCGGCACGTTGACGGCCTACGTCGAAGGCGAGGTCGCGGCCGCACTGGCACGGTTCGGCGACCACATCACGCGGATCGAGGTCCATCTCAGCGACGAGAGCGGCGGACGAGCCAGCGGCGCCGATATCCGTTGCATGATCCAGGCACGGCCGGCGGGTCAGACGCCGGTCACGGTGACCGATGACGCGGGCAGCGTGGACGCGGCACTTGCGGGTGCCATCCACCGGCTGAGCCACCTGCTGGAGAGCCATGAAGGCCGGCAGGAGGACCAGCATGCCCGCGCCTCGATACGTGGCCACATGCCCCGATGATCGGCGAACCGACACCCGACGCTCACCTGGGCGACCTCCTCCTGCACGGTGGTCGAGGGCACCGAGACCGTGTAGCCGTCGGCCTGCCGTCGCCGGCTCCGCCACGAGATGAGTCCGCTGCCGAACGAGGCGCCGCCAGGGAAAGGGCGTATCATCGGACCATCCGGCATCGACGTTCCCCTCAGCCGAGGCGCCCGCCCACCGGCAGGAGCACCTTTGAGAGGCCGAATTGTCAGCCGTCCCCGCGGTCGCCCGTGACCCTAAGCCAGCGGGTGCCGGGAGCACACCCGATCCAGTCGCCCCTGCAAACGTACACGAGTCCGCCGGATTGCCCCGAACGCGAGCGGGAACGGCATGGGTACTGGCCTGTCTGGGCGCGATCGCTTTGCTCGCTCTGATCGTGTTCATCGCGCAGAACTCGCACCCCGTCAACGTGTCATTCCTCGGCTGGGACGGTCAGTTCCCCCTCGCGGTGGCGCTCCTGGCCGCAGCGTTGATCGGGTCCGTCCTCACCCTCATCCTGGGAAGCACCCGAATCCTCCAGCTGAGACGGACGGCCCTGCGTTCACGACGTAAACGCGCGCAGGGCCCTCGCACCGGCGACGACGGGTAGGTCCCAGCGCTCCGGGCGATAACCGCCGGATTTTGACGCGTCGACGATCCGATCAGACCGCGGGCGCCTCCCGGCCCCGTCGAGCCGGTACGACGCCACATAATGGATAGGACACTGAGATGGTGAAGCGCATTTACACCGGGTCGCATCAGGACCGCGTGAAGGTGGCGGCCGACGCGCTGATTGAACACTCGAACCTCGACGAGGAGCTGGCGGTCGCCTACGCAAAGTGCGTGCTGTACGCCGTCGACCACATTCCCGAGCGGGTGCGGTGAAGTGAACCCTCGGAGCCAAGGGGGTGAGCGCACCGACAAGATGGTCCGCCACCTGCGGTTGCGGGGCGGAGCCTTGGATGACACGACCTGGTCCGGTGTCATCGACATCGGGAAGCGGGTGTGTTGCGGAACCGGCTTCTGGTCCAAGGAGTGCGTCTACGTGGTCACCAGCGACACAACGATGACTCCCGAGGGCCAGGTCGAGAACGTGGCAGTGCCCGCTCCCTTCTGACCCCTGCGCTCGACGCGTTGCCGCCGAGGTCCTGCCTCGTCGAACTACCGAGGGAGACAGCGCGACGCTGCGACGGCGCCGCCCCGCGGCGCGGCACCCTCATCGACGCTCCCGCAGGCGTGGGCGTTCGACGACGCGGCCGGCCAGCCAGACACGGCCTTAGCGGTCGCCCCCTGAGCGCGGAGCACCGGTCGTGATGCGGGGGGACGCACTCGGAGTCCGAGCCCGGCGACGGTCGGCGCCACGGGGCGAGGGCGGCGCGTGCGGCGAACGCCCTGCCGCAGCCGAAAGCGCGAGGCCAGGGGTGATGATGAGGTCGGAGAAGATCTTGCCATCCACCGGGTGTCGGTGTAGAGGCCGGTGCTGACTCCGACCGTGCTCAGGACATGGAGGAGAAGCCGCGACGCCCTCGCGCCGCGTGCACCACCAGATGGTCACCGCGCACGAGCGCGTCGCCCCCCTTGCGGAGTCTCTCGCCGACCGTCAGGGCGCCGACTCTGCGCGGCGGGCGGACTTGTTGACCAGCGCGACCGAGCACCGGGAACAGGCCGCGGCGGACCGGCGCGAGGCGGACTTCGATCGACGGGACGCGGCCCAGGACCGTCAGGCCTCAACTCGCGCCACGAGGACAATTAGCCCCGGGGCGTGCGCCGGGAGCGCGCGCACGGCCGCACGCCCGGCACGCGCGACCCGGGCAGCGGGCGGCGTGTCGCCACCGCCTCCTGTACCACGAGATGTGTCCACACCGGCGATATCCGCGACAGGTAGACAGGCGTAGCATTCGAGCTATCCGGCATCGACGTTCCCTCAGCTGAGGAGCCCGCCCCACCGGCTGGAGCACCTCGAGAGGGCCGAAATGTCAGCCGTTCCAGGGGCTGTCCGCCACTCCACGTCATCAAGTGCCGGTGACGCCCCGGAATCAGGCGGTCCTGCCGACGTTAACGGGTCCGCTCGGTTGCCCCGGACGCGAGCGGACACGGCATGGGTTCGCCTGCCTGGCCGCGGTCGCCCTGCTCGCTCTGATCGTGTTGATCATGCAGAACCTGCTCGTCGAAGTGTCGTTCCTGGGATGGCACGGTCAGTTCCCCCTCGTGGTGGCGCTCCTGGCCGCAGCGTTGATCGTGCCATCCTCATCCTGATTCTGGGAAGCACCCGGATTCTGCAGGTGAGCCGGACCGCTGTCAGTTCGCGCCGGGAGCGTGCGCGGGCTCCTGTGCCGCCGGAGAAGAGCGAGTCCGAGCGCCGCGGCCCGTAACCACCGGCTGGTGCCGGTTTGAGGATCCGATGAGGCCGCGGCGCCCCAGGGCCGTAGGCGAGACGCTGGATGACGAAAGGACATTGTCATGGTGGCACGCATCTTCACCGGCTACGAGCAACGCGTAAAGGTAGCGGCCGACGCTCTCGTCGAGCAGTTGAACCTCGGTGAGGAGTTGGCATTCGCTTACGCGAAGTGCGTCTTGAACGCCGTCGACCACATTCCCGAGAAGGTGCGGTGAGTGATCGCCGCGCGGGGAGGAGCGCGGCCGACACGACGAGATGGTCCGCCGCCTTGACGGGCCAGTCGAGAGCGCGATGGTGCCCGCTGTCGCCTGACGTTCCGTTCGAGGCGTCGCTGGGACGACGGCCGGTTTCCGCTGGCGCGCCGTAACCAACCGAGCAGCGCCAACGAGAGGAATCGCATGCAGATCTACGTTCGCACCGACAACAGGCTCGAGAGAAGCGGAAAGTTGACGGCCTACGTCGAAGGCCAGGTCGCGGCCGCACTGTCACGATTTAGTGACCACATTACGCGCGTCGAGGTTCATCTCAGCGACGAAAGCGGCGGACGAGCCACCGGCGCCGATATCCGTTGCATGATCGACGCGCGACTGGCGGGTCAGACGCCGGCCACCGTCACCGATGACGCGGGCAGCGTCGACGCGGCACTCATGGGCGCCATCCACCGGCTGAATCACCTGCTGGAGAGCCGTGAGGGCCGGCAGGAGGATCAGAACGCCCGCGCCTCGATACGCGGCCACGCCGATCAGTGATCGCTGAACCGGCACCCCGCGCGGCCAGACGGTTCACGCTGACCGCGCTCGATGTCCGGCCGCTCGCCGGCGGCCCACCGCACTGTCACAGCCGGTCGACGGCAGGTGCGTGGATCGTGCCTACCTCCACCTCGCGCGGACGGCGACATCGTTCGACTTGAGGCCCGAATACGACTTCGGCAAGGGGCTCATTTTCGGCCCGCGTCATCTGATGTATCTGGCGAAGCGCCAGGGGCGCGGCCGTGTCTGTCTCGAGCGAGGTTCCGGCTGACGGACGTCAGCCCCTGTCGCCTCGCTACGGGTGGACTGCCGCGCCCCCTGGACCGGGCGCCGGCGACGATGGGACGTCGCCCGCAATGGTGGCCCGAGCAGGGGAGGGTCGCAGAGCGGAAGCGTGCGCTGCAGTCAGGCTCGTGGGGTGGCCCTGCGACCATGAGCATCTTCCTGGAGCGGCAGGGTGCCGTGCGGCCTGCTGGCCGGCGCGCGCGGGTCCCCTGGAGGACTGGTCGCCGAGTCTCACGCTGGCCCTGCGTCAGGGTCCACGTGCTCGGGAACGGCGCGATGAGGCGTGCCAGCGGTAGACTGGCGCTGCTGCCCTGGACCCTGGTGGTGCCGATCCCTCCGCATCCACTGAGGGTTGACGCATGACTCTGATCGTCTTCTCGGACGTGGCCAGTGGCGCACCTGACGCACCTGAAGCGAAGGCTCGGCTGCCGCTCCTGCGGACCGCTGTCGTCCGGCGCGCCAAGCTGCTCGAAGGCTTGGTGACCGTCCCTGATGAGGTGCCGCTCGTGCTGCTCACTGCCCCGGCGGGGTACGGCAAGACGACGCTGTTGAGCCAGTGGGCCTCGGCGGACAGACGACGGTTCGGTTGGGTCACGCTGAGCAGGGCGGACAGCGACCCGGTGCGTCTGGCCGAGCATGTGGCGTTCGCGCTGGGCGGTATGGGTGCGCTGGACCATATGGAGGCGCTGGATTCAGGGGTTCTCCGCGCGCTGGCCGCCGGAGACGCGTCCTCGCGCGTCCTCGCGCTTCCCTCCCTGCTCGCTTCGCTGTGCCGCCCGTCGCAGCCCGGGGTGCTGGTGCTGGACGACGTCCACGAGCTGGTCAACGTCGATGCGATGAACTTCATCGAGGCACTGGCCGCCGTCGTCCCGCCGGGATTCCACATCGCCATCGGGGCCCGGCTCGGCCTCAGCCTTGCGCGGTTGCGCAGCGAGGGGCGATTCCTCGAGTTCGGCATGAACGACCTAACGTTCACCGGGGTTGAGGCCCGCCAGGTTCTCGCGCTGGCAGGTATCGCCTGCTCCGGCCAAGAGGTGGCCACGATCATCGAGCGCACCCAAGGCTGGCCGGCAGGGGTGTACCTGTCCGCGCTCGCGCTGCGGGCTGCACCTGGTGAGGAGCTGCGCGTTCAACTGCGGGCACCTGGCTGGTCGGAGGGGCGTGGGCGAGCCGAGGATGGCGTCGTTCACGGCATCGACAGGCACGGCACGGTCGCGCCCACCGCTGCCCCTACCAGCCCACTGTGCGCCCGCCGCAGCCGCGCTGCGGGGCGCCCGCGGATCAGCACCGCTACGACGTTGAGCGCGGCGGAGCTGCGAGTCCTCGAACTGCTGCCGACCCACCTGTCGCTGCGCGAGATCGGCGACCAAC
Source organism: uncultured Actinomycetota bacterium (assembly GCA_963792195.1). GTDB lineage: Bacteria > Actinomycetota > Actinomycetes > Actinomycetales > Kineosporiaceae > DATKNA01. The sequence goes on from CAWBVK010000002.1 coordinate 509,508, forward strand.
TGTTCACCTCCCGGAACACGGTCAAGAGCCACGTTGCTGCCATCTACGGGAGGCTGGGCTGCTCCACCCGCAGCGAAGTCGTACGCCGCAGCCGCGACCTCGGCTTGCTGAAGCCATAGCGGGGAGCCCCCATCCCCGCCACGACACCGGCCCGCCCGCCGCTGGCGAGGCACCGGCTGAGAAGCACGTGGAAGCGAGGCTCGAGCAGCTGCACCGGCACGCCGGAACGGCTGTCCGCAGCCCGGACGTGGCCTAACCAACTATTCTCCGGTTGACCCGGAGGGTTCAGTTTGCGCCCCCACGCATCTCGCGCTGACCCACCCGCTACGCAAGGCAGCCGGGTTGCGGTGTCGGGGGTTAGGCTGGCCGAGGACGCGCCGCAGGGATCCGATCTTGGGCGACAGGACGTGCGCGGGCTGTTCGCGTCGCTCGCTCGATCCGGACGAGCGCCCAGGGAGGCAGGATCATGGGTGGTGCCGGAGCCGACCGGGGCGGGTGCGCGTCGGGTGGGTGAGTTTCCTTCCGAGGGTCATGGCGCGCGGCTGTGGTCGATGGTGGCGGAGCACGCGGCCGGCCGCGGCCGGCGCGCTGGGGTGGCGGATGCGTGCGCGGTAGCGGTGCAGGCGGCGCGAGTCAGTGGTGCCGGTCTGACCGTCATGACTCCTACGGATTCTGGCCGGGTGCTGTGTGTCACTGATGACATCAGCGCACGGGTCGAGGAGCTGCAGCTGACGTTCGGCGAGGGCCCGTGCATGGACGCGTATGCCTCGGGCAGTCCTGTTCTGACCGCGGATCTACGCTCCAGCGAGGCGTTCCGACGCTGGCCCGCGTTCGCACCCGCGGCCAGCGAGGCAGGGGCGGCGGCGGTCTACGCGTTCCCGCTGCAGATGGGCGCGGCTCGCGTGGGCGTGATGGACCTGTACCACGTTCAGCCGCGCTCCCTGGAGTCCGGCGAGCTGCGCGATGCACTCCTGCTGGCGGACACTACGACGCTGCTGCTCGTCGGGCGAGAAGCGGCCAGCCTCGACCACCCGGACGCGGGGGTGGTATATGGCTTGCTCAGCGAGCGGGAAGGCTACCGGGCTGAGATCGACCAAGCCACCGGCATGATCAGTGTCCAGTTGAGCGTCAAGATCGACGAGGCCTTCGTGCGGCTGCGCGCCTACGCGTACGCGCGCGATCGCAGCCTGACCGACGTGGCCCGCGACGTCGTCGCCCGCCGGTTGCGGTTCACCCCGGACCTGGCCGCCGATTCGGGCGGCGGGCCGGGGGGACCCGGTCACGAGGATGGGTGAGGCGCAGATGAGCACAACGGATGGGAAGGCGGGCCGTTCCCGCCCCGGCTGCCGGCCGGCAGCCGCACGGGCGGGGGGGACCTGATGGACTCCGAGCGTCTGTCCGCGACGTTCGTGGAGTTGGCCGACAGCCTGGTCGCGGACTTCGACGTCATCGATTTCCTGCATCTGCTCACCACCCGGTGTACCGAGTTGCTGGACGTGACCGCCGCCGGGGTCCTGCTCGCCGATTCGGCAGGAGATCTGCGCGTGCTGGCGGCTTCCAATGAACAGGTGCGCCTGGTGGAGTTGTTTCAGCTCCAGAACGACCAAGGCCCCTGCCTGGACTGTTACCGCAGCGGTCGACAGGTCAACGTCGCCGAGCTGTCCTCGGCCTTGCCCCGCTGGCCCCGGTTCGTCCCGCAAGCACAGCAGCACGGCTTCGGCGCGGTCACGGCGCTGCCGATGCGGTTGCGAGAGCAGGTCATCGGCGCATTGAACCTGTTCTCCCTCGCTCCGGGTCTGCCCCTCGCTGACATTCGGATCGCGCAGGCGTTGGCCGACGTCGCTACCGTGGGCGTCTTGCAGCATCGCGCCCACCTCAAGGCCGACACGGTGGTGGTCCAACTGCAGACCGCGCTGAACAGTCGCGTTCTGATCGAGCAGGCCAAGGGGGTCCTCGCGGAGCGGCTGGGCATCGACATGGATCAAGCGTTCATCACCCTGCGCCGCCACGCCCGCGCCAACAACTACAAGCTCTCCGAGCTTGCGCGAGCGGTCGTCGAGGGGACTGAGGACCTCAGCACCGGACGGGCCACGCCCGCACCACGCGCCCGTTGATCAGCTCCGTTCCCCGGACCAGCGTGCCGGCACCATGGCCCGCGGCTGTCGGGTTCGCCCTGCTGGCGCCGACGCGATCGCTCGCTGGGCGCGCTGACGGTCCGGTGGCAGGGCAGACGAAGCGGGTGCTCGACACCCGGCCAACGGGCGAGTGCGAGGCTGTCAGATCTCTCGTTGTCCGCTGGCGATCTCCCATGCACGCTGGAGCCGGCCGAGGCGCAGGCGGACTTCCCCGGCGAGGTCGGCGGGCGTCCTGGTGATTCCTTCATCCTGCACGCCTTGGGTGATCTCCTGGACCAGCAGGTAGGACAGGGTGCTCGGAGCGCTCGACACGGCGCCGTCGAGCCCACAGGGTTGGGACATCCCCAGCAAGATCCCTTGTCGCGCGCGGATTGGCAGCAGCGACCGTCGGGGTCTGGGACGGCCAGTGACGGTCACCCTACCGGCGGGCGGAGCCCGGACAGCAGGAAACGGCCCATCGCGCAGGACCGGTGCACCTCGTATCCCTGGCCCTCGTCCGCGCGCGCCGTCGCCGCTCGGGTCCTGAAGACCGACGAGTGCGAGCTCAGCCGGGCAGGCGATCCCACGGACCGGGCTCGGCGACAGCGCCGTGGCCGGAGGGCAGACGGTGCGCCGTCGGAGAGTCGGTGCTGCACACGCAGACGGCTGAGTAAGGCCACTGCCCCGCCGCCGGCCGCCGGAACCACACCTGCTTGCCGCCGCCGTCGGCGGACACCGCCCCCCAATCGCGCGACAGCGCTTCCACGATCATCAGTCCTCGTCCGCTCTCGCGGAGGACCTCAGGGACGTCGGGCGCCAGGACGTCGCGCTGCTCCGGGATCGTGGAACGCGAAGAGCCGAGCTCGGTGACACCGACCTCGATCATGCCGGCGGCGACGGCGAGGGTGATGACGGAGGTCCGGCGGGCGTGCACAACAGCGTTGGTGACCAGTTCGCTCACCAGCAGTGTGGTGGCACCGTCATCGTCGACGTCCCAGGAACGGAGCCATGCATCAGTCCAGGCTCGAGCCTGACCGGCGGATCGCCCATCACAGGGAAGAACGGTGGACGCGAATCGGCACATGATCGGTCATCTCCGCATCGAAGCGGACGATTGCCGAGGTCCGGGGCGCATCGCCATGAGGGGCCAGCATCCCATATGCGCCGGATCGGCGCATTCGGCCCCCTTGGTCAGCGGAGCTCGTGACTGGCACTCGAGGTGCAACCGGACGCGGCAGCGACCCGTGAGCGGCCCGCGGGGGCACGTCGGCTCACACTCGTCCGCGCGGATTTGGCGACATACCTCCCCGACTTCGCGTCACGAGCATGATCGACCAAGCATGTATCACGGCATAATGCCTGGTAGGAGCGCGCCCGGCAGGGATCGAACCTGCGACCATCGGATTATGAAGGTTATCGACCCGGCGCTTACGCCTTCTACCTGCTGCTCTACCTACAGTCGATCATGCTGGAGCTGCTCGGGTCGCTGCGGTCGCCGCCAGTTCGCTTCACGACTCGCGTCACGTGAGGCCTCGGCGTCATCGGGGTCGCGTGCTGTCGAGGTCGGCGCCTGGTCGCGCAGAAGCACCGCTGCCCCTGAAAGGGTTCCTCGATGCCATGCCCGACACCGAAGCGGATCCGGGCGGTCGTCGAGCTCTCTGAGTGGCCGACACCCCTTGCCGGACGCCGCGGCCTTGGTGGCCCGACGTCCGGCAAGGGGTCGTCGAGATCAGGACACCGGGGCGGCGGCCTGGACGAACTGGTCGGTGTAGGTCTTCGTGAGGTCGATCGTCTTGCCCTTGACGGCCGGGTTGAAGGCGGAGAGAACGGCGAGGGCGGTCTTGGGCCCGTCGGGCGGCATGATGCCGGTCGGGTTGAAGATGCCTTTCTCGCTGTCGAGAGCCTTGGCGTAGGCGGCCTTGCCGACGCCGGCGTAGTAGTCCGGCGGCATCATGGCCGCGATCTGGTCGCCGGTGTGGCCCTGGATCCACTTCAGCGTCGACACGTAGGCGTTGACCAGCTTCTGGACGACGTCCTTGTGGGCGTTGACGTAGTCGGTCGTCATGTACAGGGAGGTGGCCGGGTAGGTACCGCCCAGGGCCTGGCGGGAGCCGTCTGCCGTCCGCATGTCGAGCAGGATGAAGCCGGTGCCGTCCGCGAGCACCTTCGACACCGTCGGCTCGGTGGTCATGCCGCAGTCGATGGCCTTCTGCTTCATCGCGGCGATGAAGGTGGCGCCGGCCCCGACGCCTCGCCTCGTGGTATCAGCAGGGTTGATGCCACTCTTGGTCGCCAGGTACTGCGTGAGGAAGTCGGTCGAGGAGCCGGTGTCCGTGATGCCCAGCGAGCGTCCCTTCCAGTCGGCGGGTGACTTCACCACGCCCTTGAGGTCGCTGCGGCAGAGCTCGACCTCCCCGGGGATCTGCAACATCGAGATCACGGACTCCGACGACTTGCCCTGGCCCTGGAGGGCGATGTTGTGGTCGTAGAACCCGCCGACGCCCTGGACCTGGCCCGCGATCATGTTCTGGGTCGCGTCGCCGCCGGCCGGCTCGTCGATCAGCTTGACGTTCACGCCCGCCTTGTCGTAGTAGCCCAGCTGCTTCGTCAGCATGTAGGGCAGGTAGATCTGCTTCGAGAGACCGCCCACCATGATCGTGACCTGCGGGGCGCCGGCCGCGATGGATCCGGCGGCCCCTCCGGCCGTGGACGTCGCGCCGCCGCTGGACGCGTTGTTGGCGCAGCCTGCCGTGGCCATCGCCGCCGTGAGGGCGACTGTCACCGCAAGGGTGACCTTTCTGCCGGACATAGTGGACGCGTTGGACATGGGGTGCTCCTTCGAAGGTGGGCGGGATGCCGGGTCAGACGGTGGTCAGGTCGGCGCTCTGGCCAGTGGGCGGGCGCCACCGCAGCAGGCGCTTCTCGAGCGCGGTGATGAGGGTTTCGGCGACGAGCGCGATGACGGCGATGACGACCATGCCGGCGAGCACGCCGTTCACCTGGAAGTTGTTCTGTGAGCTGCGGATCAGCAGGCCCATGCCCTTGTCGGCGCCGAGGAGTTCGCCGACGACGGCACCGATGAGGGCGAAGCCGAAACTGATGTGCAGGCTCGCGAGGATCCAGGTGAACGCCGACGGCAGGATCACCTGACGGGTGGTCTGCCAGCGCGAGGCCCCGAGGATGCGCGCGTTGGCGATGAGGTTGCGGTCGACCTCGCGCGTTCCCTGGAAGGCGTTGAAGAACACGCCGAAGAACACCAGGACCACCGCCAGGACGACCTTCGAGGTCAGACCGAAACCGAAAGCGAGCACGAAGAGGGACCCGAGCACGATGCGGGGGATGGAGTTCGCGACCTTGATGAACGGCGAGAGCAGGTCGGCGAGGAAGGCGTTGCGACCGAGGGCGATGCCGGACACGACGCCGAGGACCACGCCGATGACGAAGCCGTAGACCGCCTCCTGCAAGGTGACGAGGATCTGTTCGGCGAGCGACCCCTGCGGGGTCCCCTCGGTCACCCAGGTCCTCAGCGTGTCCCAGACTCCGGACGGCTGCCCCCAGAAGAAGGGGTCGATGTGGCCGCTGCGGACGAGGAGTTCCCAGCTGCCCAGGGCGACCACCACGAGGGCGAGTCGGGCGAGGTTCAGGACGACGCGACGCCGTCGCCGCGCCTTCCGCACGGAGATGCGAGGCATGCCCGCCTGCAGCGCCAGGTCCCCCGACTGGGCGATCCCCGTGGTCACGCCGGAACCTGCGCCGTCGTCCGGGCGTACGCCGTCTCGACCTCGGTGCGCAGCGCCTCCCAGATCTCGTGGTAGAGCGAGAGGAACTCGTCCGTGAACCGGATCTCCTGCGCGTTGCGGGGCCGCGGCAGATCGACCTGGAAGGTCGCCTTCACCCGGCCGGGGCCGGCCGTCAGCACGACGACCTTGTCCGCGAGGGCGATGGCCTCCTCGAGGTCGTGGGTGACGAACACGACGGCAGGTCGGGTGAGGTCCCACAGCGACAGCAGCTCGTCCGACATGATCGAGCGCGTCTGGACGTCGAGGGCCGAGAACGGCTCGTCCATGAGGAGCACCTTCGGCTCGTTGATCAGGCTCTGCGCCAGCGCCACACGCTTGCGCATTCCGCCCGACAATTGGTACGGGAAACGGTCCTCGAATCCCGACAGGCCGACGCGGCGCAACCAGTCGCGCGCGGCCTCCTCGGCCGCCTGTCGCCCGGCTGCCCCGGAATCTCGGGCCCGCGGCGACGTTGTCGAGAACCGTCTTCCACGGGAAGACGGCGTCGTTCTGGAAGACGAAGCCGACACCGGGGGTGACGCCCCGGACCGGTTCGCCGTCGATGAGCACCTGACCCGCGCTCGGCCGCTCGAGACCCGCGACGAGAGTGAGCGTGGTGGACTTGCCGCACCCCGTCGGCCCGACCACCGCGCAGAACTCGCCGCGCTCCACGGCGACGTCGAGGTCCTGCAGGGCGGTGTAGACGCCACCGCTCGGGGTGGCGAATCGCTTCGTCGCCCCGATGAGCTGGATCGCCGGAGAGGATTCCACGGTCGGCTCCTTAGCCTCGTCGAGACCCGAAGGATGACGCGCCCCCGGCCGGCGGCGGAAGAGTTCTGCTCTTTGTGAGCGCATCTCGCGATATCGCAGGCACTCGCGGATTTCGTGCATTACGTGCGTTGTGCTCGCCGGACCGCCCCCGGCAGTGGGAACCACGCCGCAGCGGCGTCATACTCGAGGCGGACAGGCGGAAGGCGGTCGCGATGTGGCGGCTTCGGACACTGGCGTCCCAGATGCTTCTCGGCATCGTCGGCGTCCTCATCGTCACGACCGCCGTCGGGGCGGTCCTCTACGGGCGGCTGGCCCGGCAGACCCTCGACAGTCAGTACGAGGAGCGGGCGCGGACCGCAGCCGACATGGTGGCGGCCCTCGCCGAGGTCCGGCAGGCCGTGGCCGCGGGCGACCCGCAGAACCAACTCCAGCCGCTGGCACAGCACCTCGGCGAACGCGCCGGCCTCACCTACATCGTCATCACCGATCGGACCGGCCTGCGGTTCTCGCACCCGAATCCGCAGCTGGTCGGGCAGCGCCTCGAGGAGCCCGTCGCCGCCCTCGACGGCCGCGACCACGTGGGCGTGGACAACGGCAGCCTCGGGCGGTCGGCCAACGGCAAGGCGCCGATCGTCGATGCCTCCGGTGAGGTCATCGGTCAGGTCTCGGTGGGCATTCTCGAGACTCAGGTCGCGAGCGAAGCGTCGGCGGTGGTGCCGACGATCCTGGAGTACTCCGCTCTGGCCCTGCTCGTCGGCACGGTCGCCGCGCTCCTGATAGCCCGTGCTCTGAAACGGCTCACCTTCGGGCTCGAGCTCCGGCAGATCGCGGCACTGCTGCAGGAGCGGGAGGCGATGCTGTACGGCATCCACGAAGGTGTGATCGGCTTCGACACCGAGGGGCGGGTCCGGCTGATCAACGATCAGGCCCGACGACTGCTGGGCATCCGCGAGAACGCGATCGGGCGACGGTTGACGGACCTGCTGCCGGCCGGCCGGCTCCGCGAGCGTCCTCGCCGGGGAGATCCCGGGTACCGATCACCGCGTCATCACCGACGACGCCTTGCTCGTCATCAACCGCCGGCCTGCAGCGGCGGCGGGCCGGGACGCGGGCAGCGTCGCCACCCTCCAGGACCGCACCGAGCTCGAGGGCCTGGTCCGGCGCATGAACGCCATCAGCGGTCTGACCGACGCGCTGCGCGCTCAGCAGCACGAGTTCGTCAACAGGCTGCACGTGCTCGCCGGACTGCTCGACCTGGGGGAGCACGAGGAGGCCCGGCGCTACCTCACGGTCCTGGGGCAGGACGACCTCGCCTCGGCCGAGGCGCTCCGGGCACGGATCGCGCCGCCGGCACTCGCAGCCTTGCTGGTGGCCAAGCAGGCGGTCGCGAAGGAGCACGGGGTCGACCTCGTCGTCACGGAGGACTCGCACCTCGACGCGCCGAAGGCGCTCACCCTCACACTGACGACCGTGATCGGCAACCTCGTCGACAACGCCATCGAGGCGGTCGCGATCACCGAGCCGCCGCGAACCGTCACCGTGGACCTCAGGGACGACCACGGCATCTGCCTCGAGGTGGTCGACACCGGGGCCGGCGTCGCGCCGGCGGACGCCGAACGCGTGTTCACGGATGGCTACACAACGAAGACGGCTGAGGAGGGGGGCCGGCGAGGTGTGGGTCTCGCGCTGGTCCGGCGCGTCGTCCGGCGCGCCGGCGGCACCATCGACCTGACGCCAGGCCCGAACGGGCGCTTCACCGTCCATCTACCGACGGGCCGACCTGTCGCAGCCCGCGCCGAGGCCGATGACAGCCTCGTCGGAGGGCTCGCGCAAGGGACAGCGCGATGATCCGCACACTCGTCGTCGACGACGACTTCCGCGTGGCACACGTGCACGCGGCCAGTGTCGACCGGATCGACGGGTTCACGTGTGTCGGCCAAGTGCATTCCGCGGGCCAGGCACGGACGTCGATCGCCGAGCTCCGTCCGGACCTTCTGATCCTCGACATCTACTTGCCGGACGAGGATGGCATCAGCCTGTTCCGCTCGCTCGTCGCAACCGACGACGCACCGGACTGCGTCTTCGTCACCGCCGCGCGCGACCTCAAGTCCGTGCAGGCAGCGATGAAGCTTGGCGCGGCCTATTACCTCGTGAAGCCCTTCGGGTTCGACCAGTTCCGGGACAAGCTGCTCGCATACCGCCGCTGGAGGGAAGGCTCGGGCCAGTCCCTGCACGGTGCCCAGGCTGACCAGGCCCAGATCGACGCGCTCTACCGCATGCGGGATCAGACCCTCGCCGCAGCGGCCAGGTCCGCGCCGCTCCACCCGACCATGGCGAAGGTGCTGGCCGCCGTCCGAGGATCAGCCGCACCTGTGACGGCAGCCGGGGTCGCTGAGACCCTCGGGCTGAGCAGGCCCACGGCGCAGCGCTACCTCAGTGACTTGCAGGAGCGCGGACTGGTACGGATGGATCTCGAGTACGGCGTGCCAGGCCGACCGACCCATCGTTATCGGGCTGTCTGATCGCTGGCGGGCAGCTGGCGCGTCGAAGCCCGTCGCGAGGTAACGGTGAACAGCATGGGGAAGGAGCCGAGCGAACAGCAGAAGGCTGAGCCGCCCCGCCCGCCTGTGGTCCCCCATGTCATGATCGTGCTCGACCGGCGACCCCTGGACTGGCGATCGATCGCACCGTCCACCGCGACGTACAACCGCAGCAAGAACAGGTGACTCGCGTCACGAGTATGATCGACTAAGCATGTATCACGGCATAATGCCTGGTAGGAGCGCGCCCGGCAGGGATCGAACCTGCGACCGTCGGATTAGAAGGGTGATCGACAGGGCATCTAGGCCTTCTACCTGCTGCTTTGCCCACACTCGGCGCTGAAGAAGATCTACATCGCTGACCTACGGGGTCCGTCTTGAGACCAGCGCCTCCACGCTGCCCCCTCGTTCCTCTCGGTCGTCAGAGCCGCCCCAAGCGTGGGCCGCGGCGACCGCGGGCGCTCGCCATCCGACGCCAGTCGGAGCCGCCCGCGTTATCGGCAGACGTGCCTATTCGGGGTCCGCGGTGGACGAATCAGTCGGTCCGCCGATTTCGGACGCCGGGAGTCGGCCTCACCCTTGGGGCGGTGGCAGGGACGTTCGTGCCGGAACGGGGGCGACGACGCAACCGCCGATTCGAATAGCGGGCGCAAGCGGGGAAGGACCAGAACACCATGACGGTCGGCCTGTCCGTGGACGTGCCGGCCGCCGCCAGACTGCTCGACGAGGGTTCCTTCGACGTGACGGTCCGGATCGACCCGCCGACGTACGCGAGTCACAACCCGGTCAACCCGAAGCGGTACGTAGAGCAGCTGGTGGCGAGCTTCGAGGGCGTGCGCCTCGAGATTGGCCACACGCCAAGCCCGCAGGCGCAGCCTCGAGGAGAAACGGCCTCCACTCCGCCGGGGCTCGCGCTGACGGACTGGCACGACGGCATCGGACGGACGTGAGCGCTGGGCACGGCGGACGGCACGCGGGTCCGTACCCCGGCGGCGAGGAGAGGCCCTGACATGACCGGGTCACTGGGCGCGGTCGGGCTCGCGGGCGGGCGCATTGGTGCCCTCACCACGGCATCGGACCCACAGCAGCCGCTGCCGGCGCGCGAGCAGATGGCCTTCACCCTGGGCTTCCACATCGTGCTCGTGCCGTTCGGGGTGACCTTCACCATCCTCATGCTCATCGCCGAGGGCCGGCGGCCGTTCCGCATGTGCGTGGCGGTGTTGGCCCGCGCCGCCGGCGCAAGGGACACTCCCCCGCAGACGACCACAGATCCCCGTGAAGGGCGCATCCGAGGTATTGCGCCTAATTCGCGCGCGGGAGCAGACTTAGCCGGTGTTCAGGCTCGCCGGGCCGCCAATCTCGCGACCGCGGATCTGAGCGCCCGGGGGAGGCCGGGTAGAGCCTGGAGCTGTCGGCGAGGACTGCAATGCGAGCGGGCCGTGCGGAGGCGCTGACCCGGCGGAGCGGGGGAGAGACCGCACGTCGCTGAATCTTTGCGCAGTCCGGCGCCATCGCCTCGAGCGGAACATTGGGTCAAGTCATGTCGGTAGGTCGCGTCCGAAGGAGGACAGATGAAACGCATGATGGCGTTGGCGATGGTGGCGGTGAGTGCACCGGCACTGGTGGCGGGTGCGCAGGCTGCCCCGGTGAACCGCCTCTTCACGGGCGCGGCGGCCACACCGATGTACATGAATGTGGCCGCCCCGATCGACAGGCGTGTGAACGACCTCCTGTCGCGGATGACGTTGCAGGAGAAAATCGGTCAGATGGACCAGATCGTCGTCGGCCGCCTACGGGCGGCCGGCAACCCCGCCGATGGCGACTGCAACGGCGACAACACGACGCAACCGCAGCCGAGCTGTCTGCAGCGCGTCCTGGTCACCTACAACACGGGCTCGATCCTGTCCGGCGGCACCGACAACCCGCCTGACAACACGGGGCACGGCTGGGCGAACCTGTACAACACCGTTCAGCGTTACGCCATCCAGCATTCGCGGCTGCACATCCCCATCCTCTACGGCGTCGACGCCGTTCATGGCTTCGGCCACCCCACCGACGCGACTCTGATGCCGCACGAGATCGGGCAGGGCGCGTCCTGGGACCCTCAGCTCGCGTACGCCACGGGCGACGCGGTCCGCCAGCAGTTGGTGGCCGTGGGCACGACGTGGGACTTCGCCCCCGTTCAGGACCTCGCCCGCGACAACCGTTGGGGCCGGTACTACGAGACGTGGTCGGAGGACAAGCTGCTGGCCGGAACCCTCGGAGCCGCGAACATCACCGGCATGCAGAAGGCGCGCGGGAACAAGCTCGACGTGGCGTCGACCGTCAAGCACTTCGCCGCCTACGGCAGCTCCGTCAACGGCCACGACCGAGTGCAGGCCGAGATTCCGATCCGCTACCTGCAGGACGAGTTCCTGCCGTCCTACGAGGCCGCGATCAAGGCCGGCGCCGCGACCGTCATGACCCAGGACGGCTCGATCAACCACATTCCCGCCTACGCGTCCCCGTTCCTGCAGACCACCGAGCTCCGCCAGCGGCTGGGCTTCCGGGGTGTGCTCATCAGCGACTACGGGAACATTCCGGCCGCTGGTCAGCACGTACCACACGGCGTCCAACCTCGCGGAGGCGGCGGCGCAGGCGATCAACGCCGGCGTCGACGTCTCGATGACCCCTTCCGACTACCAGGGCTTCACCGAGGGCGTGCTCACCGCCGTCCACAACGGCTGGATCTCGAGGGCGCGGATCGACCAGTCCGTCCGGCGGGTCCTCACCCTGAAGTTCCGGCTCGGGCTGTTCGACCACCCCTACGTCGACCCGGGGAAGGCCGACGCAGCGGTCACGGCGAACAAGGACCTCGCCAGGCGCGCCTCGCAGGAGTCGCTCGTCCTGCTGCGCAACCAGAACAACGCGCTGCCGCTGTCGCCGAGCATCGGCAAGATCGTCGTCACCGGGCCCAGCGCCAACAACGTGAGCAACCAGCTCGGCGGCTGGAGCGTCAGCTGGCAAGGCGTCTTCGGGTCGAACCAGCCGTGCTGCGTCGGCCCGCCGGACCAGATCCCGCCCGCGACCACCGTTCTCAAGGGCATCCGCCAGGCCGTCTCGTCGTCCACGCAGGTGATCTCGGCGCCCGACCAGGCCTCGGCGGTCAGCGCGCTCCAGACGTCGGACGCCGCCGTCGTCGTGGTCGGCGAGAAGGCCTACGCCGAGGTCCTCGGCGACCGACCGCTCCCGCGGCTCGACGCCGACCAGCAGGCAGCTGATCGCCGCCCTGGAGGCGACCGGCAAGCCGGTCATCGTCGTCGTCATGGCGGGTCGTCCGCTCGGCCTCGGCGCCGGTGAGCGGGCGAACGCGCTGCTCATGGCCTGGCAGGGCGGCACCGAGACCGGCGCGGCGGTCGCGGACGTGCTGTTCGGCAGGTACAACCCGAGCGGCAGGCTGCCCGTGACGTGGCCGTCGGACTCCGGCGACGCCTGGGTCACGAACTTCAACCCGACCGGCCCCTCGCCGGCCGGCGACCGACCGAAGTTCTACGACCAGCTGCCCGGGACGTACAGCGGCCAGGGCTCCGGCTACAACCCGGCGTTCCCGATCGGGTTCGGGCTCTCGTACACGACGTTCTCGGAGACCGCGCTCAACGCACCGAGCAGGGTCGGCGCGGGCGGGTCCATGGCCGCCTCGGTCACCGTCACGAACACCGGCAGCCGTGCCGGCACGGACGTCGTGCAGGTCTACGCCACGCAGCCGACCACGCACGACATCGTGGTCGCGCCGATCCGCCGCCTCGTCGGCTTCGCGCGCGTCACGCTCGAATGCCGGGCAGACCCGGACGGTGGCAATCCCGATCTCGCTGAGCGCGCTGGCGACCACCCCCGGCGACATCCAGAGCTTCGGTCTGCCGGGCGTCCAGCCCGGTGACTACCAGCTCACCGTCGGGACGATGACCGCACCGTTCACGATCCACCGGTGACGTCGTAGGGGGGCCGCCGCGGGCGACGGCCCCCCTACGACAGCGTCCTCGATCTCATCGCGTCCATCATCCTGGACGGTCCGCCTCCGACACAGAAGACCCAGCCGCGCGCGCACGACTCCTCGGCCCCGTCCAGCTGTTGCCCCAGACCCACCCGGCTGACCATTGGTGCCTGGATGGCCACGCGCCTTCTACCCATCAAGTCGCAGGCAGAGTCCGATTCGCACCACGTTTGATGCCACGCGCTCACGGCGACGGGAGCAGTTAGATCTCTAGGCCGGGGTCGACCGCTGGCATCGGCGTCGCCTTCCTCAGGTGGCCTTGCTCATCTGTCCGTCTCTCGAGGGACGTTCTCGTTGGCGATCTGGGAGTCAACCGGGTCGCGCGGTAGCCGGGCCGGCGCCGAGTACGGCAGCGGCCCGGGCACGCTGTCCGCTACTTTCCGCGTAGGCCGATCGGGTTGCCGTCCGCGTCGGCGAGCACGCAGATCCGCGCCTCGGGTGCGATCTTACGCGGGGCGTCGCGCTCGGTGGCGCCAGCCGCGAGTAGGGTCTCGCGGGTGGCGTCGAGATCCTCGACGTCGGCAAAGGCCACGGGCCCGCCGCCTCCACCGGCTGGATTGAGGCTGACCTCGAAGCCGTCGATGTTGTAGCCGACGTAGTACGACTGGTCGGTGTGCGGTGAGCCGAGCAGTGCGGTGTATACGGCCTTGGCGGCATCCAGGTCGGACACCGGGATCACCAGGCTGCGGATGCTGGGACTCATGTTGATCTCCTCATGGGTAGGGCGGTCGCATCGTCGACCGCTGCTTCGTTGGTGGCATCACGCTATGAGCGGATCAATAGACCGCGCTTCTCGATTCCTGATCGGCCTGCGATGCCAGGGCTCAGCGCAGTTCCTCGATGCGGATCAGGTTGCCGGCCGACCGCGGAGGGCACAGTCCGAATCCCGTACGGCTGCTCGGTCGGCCCCTCGACCACCTCGGCGTCGCCGGCCTGGAGCCTCTGGACCAGGGGACAGGACAGCTCCGTGGCCGGGCGCGCCACGATCAGGTCATGAGGGCGCGGGGTCGTCTGCGCCCGCTCCCGAGGATCCGCGGTGCTGTTTCCCAGCGCCAGCGAGACGGCCTGTCGAACCGGCGCGGAGCGCAGCGAGCCAGATCAGTGCCCGGGGCCGGATCGGCGCCCTTGAGGGGCGACCGCGGCAGTGTCCGAGCCGGCGAGGGGCAGGCCGGTGGCCGGATCGAGGATGAGTGGTGACTCGTGCCGCCGGTTGAAGTCGAACAGGCCGGTAAGTGGTCCGGCGAGGGCGTCGAAGGAGCCGTCGCCGATGCGCCCGAGCTGCCAGTTGTCCTCGATGAAGCGGATGACGGAGGTCTGGTCGGTCATGGTGTGGTCGACCTGGTTCATACGGCTCCACGGCGAGACGACAAGGAACGGCAGGCGGGGTCCGTGTCCGCACCGCCCCTGGTACCCGGCGAGGCGCGGCGTCGGGCCACCGCAGCGGCCGGGGCCGGTGAGAGCGTCGGCCCCGGTCTGCGAGCTGTTGACGAGCGGCGGAAGGACGTGATCGTAACTTCCGTCGGAATCGTCGTAGAGAATGATGACGGCGGTCTCCGGCCAGGTGGGTAGCTGCTGGAGCCGGTTGACGAAGTCGACGACGAACACTTGCTCGTCGAGGGGGTCCGACGGGCGGCCGCCGCCCTGGTCCGCGCCGGCGGCCTTCACGAACGAGACCGCGGGCAGGTGGCCGTTCTCGGCGGCGACCCACAGGTCAGCGAGATCGTATTGATGATTGGCCTCGTCCGGGCGGCCGATCGCGCCGGCCGACGATGGCGGCAGGTGGTGCGGGTTCGACGTCGAGGCGTAGTACTGGAATCCCTCGTCGCCGCCCTCGTACTTGAGGCGCGTGACGCCATAGCGGTTGGTCGCGGTCGCGTCGCAGACGGCGGTGCCGTCGGGTTGCCGCGAGGTCGGCCGGAAGCCGTCGCTGAACCACCCCCACGTGACGTGTCCATCATCGAGCAGGTCCCCGATGTTCCGGCCTGTCATCGCGGCCGTGAGGGCCGCGCCAGGGCAGTCCTCGAACGCCGGCTCCACATTCGCGATCATCGTGCCGTCCACGACCAGACCGGTCGGTCTGCTGGGAACGGCGCCGTGCGTCTGACCCGACACCAGGTTCAGGACGCCGAGGTGCGACGGACCGTACGTGGTGCCGAAGGAGTTGTCGTTGATGGCGTAGTGCTGGGCGTAGGTCCACAAAGCCGTCACGGTGTTGCCGTCGAAGTAGCCCATGCCGAGCGTCGAGTCGCAGCCGGGACCGTGGTTGCCGGTCTCCTGAACGAAGCGGTCCATGCGGCCCTGATCCACGGCCCGTTGCTCCGCGGTGTACCCGTGATTGGACCCGCAGATGTTGGGCTGGGTTCGGTCGAGGCGGCGCGGGGCGGCCACATTCGGGTTCGCCGTCAGCAGCGCCGGGGTCAGCCCCTTCACCATGGGCGTGCCCGGCCCCGGGTCGAACCGTGGCTCGCCCGGGGGGTTGAGTGCGTGCGGGTACACGCCGAAGTAGCGGTCGAACGGAACGTTCTCCTGAAAGAGCACCACCACGTGCTTGATCGGCGTCGTCGTCCGGTTGTCGCCGATGGTCGCCCAGCCTGCGCGGACCGGCTCGGATGAGGAGACCGTCAGAGCCGCCGCCACCACGACGCAGCCGGCTACGGCAAGGGAAAGCGCTCGGTGGGGACCATCGCCCGCGTCCGCCACGACGCGACCGAGGCGCGCGCCCCGGCCGGGACCGGGAGATGCCATCCTGCCTCCGAAGTGCGCCCACCGTCCTGGACCGCTGGAACACCCGGTCGCGGCTGCCCCGGGGATGTTCACTGGCTTCACGGTGATAGCACCAGTGCGGTTCAAGACGCACGGCAGCATCGGAGGCGCCCGCCCGTCCGGCAGGTGTACGCCGAAGGCGCCTCGCGGACTGCGGCGAGATCCTGGTCCGCCGAGCAGGCCTGCGGCCGCCCGGCGTCAGCCAGTCCATGGGCCGGCCGGGTCCGCGCTGGAGCCTGCTGCAGCCGACACCGATCGACTGCAGTTCGCACCACGTTTGATTCCATGACCGGCTCGTCCGGGCGCCCGGGCATCTCTCGCCAGAGGACGGCCTCCGCTGCTAGGGGGCGCATTGCCGGCCGGCCCCGAGTCGCTCGCAGTCGCGACTTCCTCTTCGCCGGACTGGGGTACGGGTCGTTGGCTCCGATCTATGAATGCGGGCCACGCCGTCACGTCGGGTCTGGCGGTGGAGGGCACGTCCGGCGAGATGAGGGAACTCCGAAACCGCACAACCCGCCACTGCTGGTCCTCGAGCTCCACCAGCACGTAGTCGAGGCTGCGACCGATGACCTTCCACTCCACGGCGGCCAGCGGATGCTCTCCTCGGAGGTGATCGTGCAGCCGACGGGTTAACAGGCTCTTCGCACTTGGACGTGATCGACCCGGCTTGAGAGGGCTCGTGGCCCTCCGCTGGGATGGGTGTTGCTGAGGCACCTATCCAGATGGGGACCACGAGCCGTGAGCAACGCTACGGGCTCGCCGCGGGACGCGGCGAGCGTGCTGTTCGACCTGCCCGGATACCGCGTCGAAACCGCGGTCGACCTGCCTGACGGCGGCCGAGAGGTGATCGTCGCCGCGGTCGCGGTCGAGGCGGCGTGCCCGGACTGCGGAGTGCTGTCCGGGCGTGTGCACCAACGAACTTGGCAGCGTCTTCGGGACGTCCCGGTCGCCGGGCGGCTCGAGGTGGTTCTGGTCAAGCGACGCTTCACCTGCGCCGAGGCCCGCTGCGCGCGGCGGACGTTCGTCGAGGTCAGCGACCGAGGTCCCGCTGCGCGCCCGGGCGACCACCCGACTGCGGACTGTCGTACTGGACGCGGTCGTGCGGGCCGGACGAGTGGTGTCCGAGGTCGCCGCCACGCATGGCCTGTCCTGGTGGACCGTGCAACGCACCGTGCTTGACGCCGCGGTCCTGCTCACCGACCCCGCCAGCGTCGTCGTGCGGCGGCTCGGCATCGACGAGCACCGCTACCGTTCCGTCCGGTTCTACCGAGACACCACCGGCGCATGGCGGCGGTTCGAGCCGTGGATGACCACCATCGTCGACGCCGACACCGGCCGCGTCCTCGGCATCGTCGACGGCAGGGACTCCGCCGGCGTCGGCGGATGGCTCGCGGCCCGCGCGCAAGCCTGGCGCGACGGAGTCGAGGTGGTGGCGATCGACCCGTCCGCAGCGTTCCGGCGCGCCATCCGCCAGCAGCTGCCCCGGGCGGCGCTGTCGGTCGACGCGTTCCACCTGGTCAAGCTCGGCAACGACATGGTGACCCGGGTCCGGCAGCGGGTCACGCGTGAAGCCAAGGGCCGCCGTGGCCGGCTCGTGGACCCGGCCTGGGTGAACCGGCGACTCCTCCTGCGCGCCGGGGACACCCTGTCCGCCAGGGCCCGGGCCCGGCTCAGGGCGACCCTGGCCGCGGACGATCCCACGAACGAGATCGGCGCGGCCTGGGGTGTCAAGGAGCGGCTGCGCCAACTCCTGCAGGCCGACACCCTCGAGCACGCCGAGCAACGCCGGGCCATCCTGGTCGACGCCGTCACTCTGGCCGCGATGCCCGAGACCGACCGGCTCCTGGCCACCGTCCAGGCCTGGTGGCCGGCCATCGAAGTCCTCGTCGTCACCGGCGTCACCAACGCCCGAACCGAGGCCGCGAACACCAGCATCAAACAGATCAAGCGAAGCGGCCGCGGCTACCGCAACGCGGCCCACTACAAGGCCCGTATCCTCCTCGCCAGCGCCGCCCGACGAGCAGCGTGAACACCCACATCAGCACCGGCTATCACGTCGAAGTGCGAAGAGCCGGTTAACAGCTGACGCATCCTGAACGTCGAAGGCTCGGACCCGCGCAAGTCGACCCATCCCTCGGGGAGCGCCGAAGCCACTGTGAAAGCGTGGCCGACCCGGCCCACATCGGCACGCTGGACAGGCTGACTGCCGTCCGAGTGGGCTGCCGCAGGCCGATCAGTTGCGGGCGCAAGAAGACGCTGGCTCCTTGACGACCCTGCACCTCGTCGCGATGTCGACACGAACCCGGGGCGGCTCACGGTCACAGCCGGTCGGTCGCGGAATGGCCAGGAGGCGGCACACTCACGCAAGAGCCCTGCTCCCCAGTCTCAGCCCCTGCCCCGGACCGCATACCGCGCGATCCGGGCGCTGGTGACCGAGGTTGCCTTAAGCCGAAGTATCCCCGTTATCGGAGCTGGCCGAAGAAGGACCCGACCTCGTGTGCGAAGAGGGCGGGTTGTTCCCATGCGGGGAAGTGCCCGCCGCGGTCGGGCTCACCCCAGTGGCGGATGTCGAGGAAGCGCTGCTCGGCGTCGCGCCGCGTGGGTCGCTGCAGCTCGTGGGGAAAGACGCTGCAGCCGACGGGGGTGCGGACGAGGTCGCCGTCCTGCAAAGGTCCTTCGAGCCAGCGGGAGACGTCGCCGAGACTTTCCCAGTACAGGCGAGCGGCCGACGCCCCTGTACGAGGCAACCAGTAGTGCATGACGTTGTCGAGGATCTGGTCGAGGGAGAGGACGCTGCTGGGGTCCGTCCACGATCGAATCTTCTCCACGATCCAGGCGGCCAGGCCGGCCGGCGAGTCAACGAGCGAGTATCCGATCGTCTGCGGGCGGGTCCGTTGTTGAGTCGAGTATCCGGCGTCCTGCGGTCGTCGGTCGTTCCTGACCGTGCCCGGTAGCGGCGGTGCGAGTGGTGGCACGAGATGGACGCCGGCGACGTGCGCCGGATCCTGCTGCCCGAGGCTGGCGCTGACGCTCGTGCCCCAATCGCTGCCGACCGCCCCGTAGCACGCGTAACCGAGGCGCTCCATGAGCTCGGCCCAGGCTCGCGCGATGCGTTCGACTCCCCACCCGGGCTCGGTCGGCTTGCCGCTCCAGCCGTACCCGGGCAGCGAAGGGACCACGCACGAGAAACCCGCGGCCGTCAACGGCTCCAGAGTGTCCACGAACTCGATCACCGAGCCCGGCCAGCCGTGCGTGAGAACGAGCGGGAACGCATCAGCTCGCTCCGACGGTGCGTGAAGGTAGGCGATGTCGAGGCCGTCGATCGAGGTGCGGAACCAGCCGATCGACGTCAGGCGCCGCTCACACCGCCGCCAGTCGTAGTCCTGCGCCCAGTAGGAGCACAGCCCCTGCAGATCCTCGAGGGCAAGGCCCTGCCGCTCGTCGGTCTCCCGGTCCGGCCACCGGGTCGCGCGCAATCGGGCCTGCAGGTCCTTCAACTCGGTATCGGACACGGCAGGCACGAACGGCTCGACCACTCGGACATTCTGCTCGCCCTGCTGCCCCGGCCGCTGCCGTGAGTGCAGAAGAGTGGGCTGGTGCGACGCGCTGAAGAACAACCGCGTACCCGTGGGAAGCCGTGCTCCGGGGCCCCCGCGTGCCGAGGTCGTGCCGAACCCGGAGGACTCAGCCGCACCCGAC
This sequence comes from uncultured Actinomycetota bacterium, assembly GCA_963792195.1. Classification (GTDB taxonomy): domain Bacteria; phylum Actinomycetota; class Actinomycetes; order Actinomycetales; family Kineosporiaceae; genus DATKNA01. Next base: position 529,204 of record CAWBVK010000002.1, read on the forward strand.
CACTGGATTGCGACGAGGTCAACTGAGGTCCGCACGCTTCACCAGGCCTCAGCCCACTCGCCGGGAACATGGTCATCCACAGCGGCGATCCGCGGGAGTCCATTACTGCGCCGTAGTCGTCGTCAGGAAGCCGGTGTCGTTGCCGGCCAGTGCCAACGTGGTACGGATCTCAGCGGGTGCAGCTCGTCGTCCGTCGTGGCGTTGGAGTTCTGCATAGCCACCCGGGAACCGAATTCGATGTGTTCGCGCACCGCTCGGCGGAAAGGCTCGTCGGCAGGCATTCCGGCGGCGTCCAGTGCGGCAAGATAGAGTTCGACGAAACGTCGCCGCTGGACTTCCGTGATATGCAGTCCGCGATGCGTGTCGATGAGGTGCTGAAAGCCGATCTCTTGCGTGAAGCGATCGGATCCGCCGAACGTCTCGGCCGTGAACATCGTGAGGTGCTCGACGTGAGTCGCCCGCCCGGCGCCGAAGAGTGGCTGGAGCATCGTGTCGCGGAGCACCCTGTCGTAGAAGATCTGCTCGAGGCGGCGGAGCCCCGGCTCGCCGCCGGCGTGCTCGTACAGGGACTGTCCGGGTGTTCTGTCGGCCATGACATGAGGCAACTACGCATCAGCGGGAGAAGTCCAACACCTCTTCGGAGACGACGACAACCAGCGGTTGTGGCAGCCTGGAACCGTGGATCTCGACCTCGCGCAGGTCCGAGCGTTCGTCGCGGTCGTCGACCGCGGACACTTCGGTCGAGCGGCGCAGACCCTCACGCTGTCCCAGCAGGCGTTGTCCAAGCGTGTGGCGCGGCTCGAGGATCGCCTCGGGCTTCCGCTGCTCGAGCGGGGACCCCGCGGCGTGACCCTGACCCCGGCCGGTCGGCGGTTCTTGCCCTCGGCCCGCACGCTGCTCGAGGTCGCCGAGCGCGCGGTGTCCGACGTGCACGGGGTGGCGTCTCGGGCGCTGCGAGTGGACGTGTGGGGCGAGCTGCAGTCCCCGGCGAACGCCGTGCGTTCCGTCGCCGCCGGACGGCCGGATCTGGTCGTCGAGCTGAGCATGCGGCGCGACCTTGCGGCGGCGTTGACCGCGCTGCAGCGCCACGAAATCGACCTCGCGTTCGGCAACATCGACCACTTGCCGGGTCCGCTTCCGGGCACTCTCACCGCCGAGCTCGTCATGGCCGACACGATCGCCGCGCTGGTCAGCACGAACAGCCCGCTGGCCGGCCGCGGCGAGGTCACGCCGGTCGATCTCGTTCGCAGCGGCATCTGGTGGCCCGTGGCCGGCAGCAGTCGAGAGCTGCGCGGTTTCGCCGAGAGCTACGCTCGCTCGATCGGCGCCGCCCTCATCGCCGACGCCGCCAACCTCGGGCTCGACGCACTCGTGCGTCGCGTCGCAGACGACCCCGCGCTCATCGCCCCCGTTGTGGCCGGCTGGCCGCTGACGGACCGCTCGGAGGTCCGGATGCTGCCGCTTCGTCCCGCTCCGCACTATCCCTGGTACGCCGTCTGGCGGGCCTCCGACACCCACCCCTCGCTTACTCCCGTCCTTCAGGCGTTGCGCGTCGGCCGCGCCCGTGCTCGAGACGGGGGGAGAGACTTGCGGGCGATCGGGTGATCCGGGTTGGGTGCTGTCGCCCCATGCAGCGGTAGGGGCCGAAGCCGGACTTCCGCTCATGGCGCCGGACCATGTCCGCACGGCCGTTTCACGCATTCGAAAAAGGCGGACCTGACACCGCTGGGGAGGTTCCACCCCGGGTTCGGCGGACGGTCCACGCGCCCTGGCCACTCACGACGCGATCGACCAGGCCGTCTCCGCCTTTGCTCCTGGATCCGGGGACGTGCTCGGCTACGCATCACTGGCGCCCACGTGGACGGCTGGCCTCGATGAAGGGCCGTCCCCGGAGGGACGGCGACGTCTCGGACGTCTGCGGCCGAGGGCTCCTGCTCGCCGTCGAGATCGTGCGTGACCGCGCCTCACGCAAGCCCGCGCCGGAGACCGGGGCGGCCATCAGCCGGCGCCGCTTCGAGCTCGGGCTGTCCATGAACATCGTGAAGCTACCCGCGATGGGCGGGGTCGTCCGCATCGCGCCGCCGTTCACGGTCACGGACGCCGAGATCGACCTCGGCCTGAGCATCCTCGACCAGGCCATCACCGACGTCACCGGGTGACTCCTCGACCCGGCCGCCATCGCTGAGGCTCCTCGGGCGTCCCACCCGTTCCGTGCACGTCGAAGCCTCCGCGGCCGGCGTCGGTCACGGATCGGGAACGAGACTTACCGGGGTCTTGTCGCGCCGGGCGTTCGCGTCCTAGTCTCACGCTCATCGATTCGCATCGACGATGCGTATCGAAGAGCTCCGGCAACGGCGTCTGGAGGTGCGATGGTCGCTTTCACAAGCAAGGACGTCGCGCGCGCCGCCGGCGTCTCACAGAGCACGGTGTCGTACGTGATGAGCGGGAAGCGCCCGATCTCGGAGCGCACCCGGCAACGTGTCCTCACGGCGATAGAGCAGCTCACCTACGAGCCCAACGCCGGCGCGCGTGCTCTGGCCAGCCAGCGCACGCGCGTCATCGGACTGGTGGTCCCGTTCGGCTCGGGGAGCGACACCGCGGGCCTCCTGCCGTTCATCGAGACCATCGCCGGTGCCGCCCGCGCCAACGACCACGAGGTCCTGCTCGTGACCGCGGACGAGGGTTCGGCCGGCCTGCGCCGGCTCGCCGGCCGCTCGTTGTGCGACGGCATCGTGCTCATGGACATCCTGACCCGCGACGAGCGCGTCTCCGTCGCTGCGTCGCTGCGGATACCGGTCATCCTCATCGGGGTGCCGCAGGACCCGGGAGGGCTCCGGTGCGTGGACGTCGACTTCCCGGCGGCGGCGCGCCTCGCCGTCGACGAGCTCGCCGCCACAGGTCACGACCGGGTGGCCTTCATGGACTACCCGCGGGAGATGGTGGAACGCGATCTCAACTTCGTCCCCCGCTTCCTCGATGCGGCGCATGCGTCGGCCGACGGCCACGGGCTCCGCCAGGCGCTGATCTCGCCCCTGGAGACGGACCGCCAGTCGGCGCAGGACGCCGTGGATCGTGCGCTCAGGTTCGGGGAGGGGGGCCGGCTCGGGATCGTCATCCCGAGCGCGCAAGTCCTGCAACGCATGCTGCATGCGCTGCGCGTGCGGGGCGTGCGACCGGGGCGCGACGTCTCCGTGATCGCCCTGTGCACGGACGCGACCGCCCAGGAGTCCGAGCCTCCGGTCACCAACGTCTCGCTCGAACCGCGGGACGTGTCCCGGCGCGCGATGAGGACGCTCTTCTGGTTGCTCGACGCCACCTCCGGCGCCCCGCCGCCGCTGGTCGATCTCGTGGCCCCGCGGCTGACCCGGCGAGGCACCGTCATCGACGGCGACGCACGTCCGGCACGAAGACGGCCGGAGGACGCGATCGTGAACACGCCCTGACATCCCACTGACGCCCGGCGCCCGTGGAAAGCGGCCGCCGCCGACGGATAACCCTCATCGATACGTATCGACAACAAGGAACGGATCGACAACAAGTCAACTGGTCGCACCGTGACCGGGACAGCCGCGGCGCCGTCGACGGTGACGCCGTTCTAGGAGAGGACATCGCATGGCTCGACGTGGAGCTCGGACGCACACCCTCCAACTCGCGACCGCTGCGGCTCTGACGCTCCCGCTCGCGCTCGCCGCATGCGGCGGCGGCGGGAGCGGAGGGAGCAGCGGCTCGTCCGGCGGGAAGGTGACCAGCCTGCGAGTGCTGGACTACTACAACAACGAGCCCGACAAGACGGTCTACAAGGACCTCTTGAACGCCTGTGGGAGCGCGAACGGCGTGACCATCCAGCGCGAGGCGGTGCCGGGCGCGAACCTCATCCAGAAGGTGCTGCAGCAGAGCTCGTCTCGGACGCTGCCCGACGTCCTCATGCTCGACAACCCCGATCTCCAGCAGATCGCCGCGACCGGCGCTCTGACGCCGCTGTCCGACTACGGGCTCTCCGCCGACGGGTACATCAAGGGTGTCGTCGACGCGTCGACGTACCAGGGCAAGCTCTACGGGTTGCAGCCGATCACGAACTCGATCGCCCTGTTCTACAACAAGGACATCCTCTCCAAGGCCGGCATCACGCCGCCGAAGACGTGGGACGAGCTCAGGACCGACGCCAAGAAGCTCACCGCGGGCAAGCAGTACGGCGTCGCGTTCTCCGCCCCGGCCAACTACGAGGGGACCTGGCAGTTCCTGCCCTTCATGTGGTCGAACGGCGGCGACGAGAAGAACATCGCCACTCCGCAGACCGCCCAGGCGCTGCAGTTGTGGGTCGACCTGGTCAAGGACGGGTCGGCGTCCAAGTCGGTCGTGAACTGGACCCAGGCCGACGTCAACGACCAGTTCAAGGCCGGCAACGCGGCGATGATGATCAACGGCCCGTGGCAGTTCCCGGTGCTCAACGCCGTCAAGAGCCTGCATTACGCCGTCGTGCCCACGCCGGCCCCGCAGGCCGGGGCGACCGTCGTCTCGCCGCTCGGCGGGGAGACCTGGACGGTCCCCCAGACCGGGGACAAGGCGCGCGAGCAGGCCGCCGCGAAGATCGTGCAGTGCCTGAACAGCGACGAGAATCAGCTCATGCTCGGCAAGGTTCGGCAGACGGTACCCACCAAGCTGGCACTGCAGGACCAGTTCGTGTCCCAGAACCCGTCGATGACGGCGTTCAGCCAGGTCGTCAAGACCGCGCGTGCCCGCACCGGCGAGCTGGGCCCCGACTGGCCGAAGGCGGCCACCAAGATCTACACAGGAGTCCAGTCGGCACTGACCGGCGGCGCTGCCCCGATGGCAGCCCTGCAGCAGGCCCAGAATGGCTGATGCGCGTTCGTCGGTGGGTGGCGCAGGGGCCGTCACCCACCGGCACGCCCGATTCGACGTCCCGCGTTCATCGGCCCGGTCGCACCACTGGTGGTCGGGCGTGCACTCCGCCGCCGGGGCGGCCGCGGCGCCGCGGGATGCGGGAGCTCGCGCAGGTCCCAGCGACGCGGCCGGGCGTACGGGCCGCGGCCGGGGGCCGTGGTTCTCCAGCCGTCGCAGGCAGCGCCTCATCGAGGTGTGCCTCCTGCTGCCGGCCGTGGTCTTCCTGCTCCTGTTCTTCGGCTTCCCGGTCGTCAAGAACCTGCTCATGGGCTTCCAGAACTACACGACCCGGACTTTCTACACCGGCGAGGCTCCCTGGGTGGGACTGGCCAACTACAGCACGGTCATCCACTCGGCCGTCTTCAGCAAGGCCATGCTCAACACCGCCCTGTTCACCGTCGGCTCGATCCTCGGCCAGTTCGTTATCGGCCTCGCGATCGCCGTCTACTTCTGGCGGCGCTTCCCGCTCAGCGACGTGCTCCGGTCGCTGCTGCTCCTGCCCTGGCTGATACCGCTGATCGTGTCCAGCGCCGTCTGGCGGTGGATCCTCGACCAGGACAACGGGGCGCTCAACCGGTTCCTGAACGACCTCCACCTCACCGGCTCGCGGCCCGGCTGGCTCACGAGCACATCGCTCGCGCTCGTCGCCGTGATCCTCGTGAACATCTGGATCGGGATCCCGTTCAACACGACGATCCTCTACGGCGGTCTGCAGGACATCCCGGAGGAGCTGTACGAGGCGGCCGCCCTGGACGGCGCCACCGGTTGGCGGGCGTTCCGCTACATGACCTGGCCGCTGCTCCGGCCGGTCGTCAACGTCGTGCTCGTGCTCGGCGTGGTCTACACGCTCAAGGTGCTCGACATCATCCTCGGCCTCACCGGCGGCGGGCCGGCGAACGCGACGCAGACCCTCGCCACGCAGTCGTACCACCTGTCCTTCGTGGAGTTCGACTTCGGCCAGGGGGCCGCCCTCAGCAACATCCTGATCGTCATCTCCCTCGCCTTCGCCCTGCTCTACCTGCGCCTGTCCCGGCGAAGTGTCGAGGAGTGAGGAGAAGCCGTGACGATTGCAGCGACCACCGTCGGGGCGGCCGACACGCCGCGACCGGCGAAGAACTGGTCCCGCGGGGGAGGACGCCGCAGGGGAGGTTGGGGGCACACCGTCGTGGGCGTGCTGATCCTGGGCGTGATGCTGTTCCCGGTCTACTGGATGCTCAACGTGTCGCTGCAGCCGAGCGGATCCGCCGTCGGGACCCCCTGGGTGCCGCTGCACGTGAGCTTCGGCGGCTACTCCAAAGCGCTGCAGGACCAGAGCGGGCACCTCGCGACCAGCCTCGTCATCGCCACCGGCAGCGTGGTGCTCAGCCTGCTCATCGCGGCCCCGGCCGCGTACGCCCTCTCCCTGTTCCACATTCCGGGCGCCAACGCCGTGCTGCTCGTCATCCTCATCAGCCAGATGATCCCGGGCATCGTCGTGGCCAACGCCCTCTACAGCGCGTACAGCGACCTGGGGCTTCTGAACTCGATCGGCGGTCTGATCCTGGCCGACTCGACCGCGGGCATCCCGTTCGCGATCCTCATCCTCCGGGCCTTCATGTCGGCGATGCCCGCCCAGGTCGTCGAGGCCGCCTGGGTGGACGGGGCGGGCCCGATCCGCACGCTCGTCTCGGTCGTGCTCCCTATGTCCAGGAACGCCCTCGTGACCGCCGGCCTGTTCACGTTCCTGTTCACGTGGGGCGACTTCCTCTTCGCGCTGACCCTCACGACGACCGAGGACGTCCGCCCGGTGACCCTCGGCCTGTACACGTACATCGGCTCCTACGTGAACGACTGGAGCTCGGTGATGGCGACGGCGGTCCTCGCCTCGCTGCCGGCCGTGGTGCTGCTGGTGGTGGCGCAGCGGTACGTCGCCGCCGGGACGACCGCCGGCGCGGTCAAGTAGAGGACCTCTCCCGCCTCCCGCCTCCACGAAAGGTGTTCCATCCCGTGACTCAGGAACCTGCCCGTTCCCTCCGCGTCCTCGTCTGGGGCGAGAACCGCCACGAGAAGCTCGAGGAGCACGTGGCGAAGATCTACCCCGACGGCATGCACACGACGATCGCCGAGGGGATCGTCGAGAACCTCGGCGACGCGTGCGTCGTCCGCACGGCGACGCTCGACGACCCGGACCACGGCCTCACCGAGGACGTGCTGGCGCAGACCGACGTCGTCGTGTGGTGGGGTCACGCCGCGCACGCCGAGGTCGCCGACGAGGTGGTCGAGCGGGTCCACCGGCACGTGCTCGCCGGCCTCGGCCTCGTCGTCCTGCACTCGGGGCACTGGTCGAAGATCTTCACCAGGCTGATGGGGACGACCTGCACGCTGCGCTGGCGCTCCGAGCACGACCGCGAGCTGATCTGGACGGTCGACCCGACCCACCCCATCGCCGCCGGCGTACCGCACCCGATCGTCATCGACGAGGACGAGATGTACGGCGAGTTCTTCGACATCCCTGCCCCCGACGAGCTGATCTTCTTGAGCACGTTCAGCGGCGGGGAGGTGTTCCGCAGCGGCTGCACCTTCCGCCGCGGCCACGGCAAGATCTTCTACTTCCGCCCCGGCGACCAGGACTACCCGACGTACCACCACAAGGACGTCCGCCGCGTCATCGCCAACGGCGTCCGGTGGGCCAGGACGGACCTGCCGCGGCGCAGTTCCCCGGAGCTGCTGCGGTACGACACGGGGGAGTTCTTCACCGGACACGGGTACCGGGGGGCGATGGCCGATCGCGTCGACACCGCCACCGACACGGCGACCGGCGCCGGTGTCGCTGCCGAGGCGGAGCTGTGACGTTCCGGCGGATCCCGAGCAGCGATGCGAACCCTCTCAGGGTCGTCGTCGCCGGCGCCGGGGGCATGGGGCGTGCCTGGCTCGCAGCCGCCCGCGAGTCCCGGGAGGTGATCGTGGTCGGCCTCGCTGACGTGGACGTCGCGCGCGCGCGGCAGGTGGCCGACGAGCTCGCCGCGTCCGGGGTCAGGGTGGGCGCGGACGCCGTCGACCTCGCCCAGGAGGCCGGTGCGCAGGCCCTCATCGACGTCACCACGCCGGCGGCACACCACCCGATCACGACGAGCGCGCTGTTCGCCGGGATCCCCGTGCTCGGTGAGAAGCCGGCCGCCGCGTCCCTGGGCGAGGCGCTGTCCCTGGCCGCGGCCGCCGAGGTGTCCGGTGAGCTGTTCATGGTGAGCCAGTCGCGACGCTGGAACCCGCACGTGTTCGCCCTGCGCGACATGGTCCACGCGCTGGGCCCGGTGGGCGTGGTCACGACGCAGTTCTTCCGGGCGGCGCACTTCTCGGGCTTCCGGGAGGAGATGGCGGACCCCCTGCTGGTGGACATGGCCATCCACCCGTTCGACAGCGCACGCTTTGTGCTCGGGTCGGAGCCGGTCAGCGTCTACTGCGAGGCGTTCAACCCGCCCTGGAGCTGGTTCGCGGGCTCGGCCTCGGCGACCGCCGTGTTCACCTTCGAGAACGGTGCCCGCTACGTGTACACCGGCAGCTGGTGCGCTCCCGGTGCCCAGACCTCCTGGAACGGGCAGTGGCGGGTCAGTGGCCGGGAGGGGACCGTGACGTGGGACGGGGAGGGCCGGCCCGCGCTCGCGCCCCTCTCCGGGACGTCACCTCCCGGCCCGGCGGCCCCTGCCGGTGGCGGCCGGCAGGGGATCGGGTGGGCCCTGCGCGAGTTCGTCGGTGCGCTGCGGACGGGCGTGGTGCCGATGGGGGAGGTGCACGAGAACCTGATGAGCCTCGCCATGGTCGAGGCCGCCGTGGCGTCGGCGGCGTCCGGCGCACCGGTGCAGCTGGACGACGTCCTGGACGCCGCGCATGCCGGCGCCCTGCGCGACGAGCGGCGGGCCGACGTCCGCGCGGTCCTCGAGAGCTGGCCCGGCGTCCGCGACGCGCTGGCCGCCGCGGCTGCCTGACCACCAGCGATCCACCAGGGGAGAGAGGCGGGACCATGTTCGAGGTGAGCGACGACGACGCCGTCGTCTGGCGCGGCAATGGGGAGACGCTGGAGGTGCGCGGGTGGGGTCCGGACAGCTTCCGCGTCCGGTCGCGGCTCATGGGGGAGCTGCTCGAGACTGACTACGCGCTGCTGGCGCCCGAGCCCGCGCAGGTCGACGTCAAGCTGGACACCGATGTCGCCGTCGTCCGCAACGGCAGGATCGAGGCCGTGCTGCGGACCGTCCGGGGCACGGTCAGCATGGTGAACGCCTCGCCGGAGCCACCTCGCTGCGAGCTCGAGTTCCGCACGTCCTCGGGCCGCACCTTGCTGAAGGAGCTGTCGCCCAGCGGCAGCCTGAAGCTGAGGGCCCGCCGGTTCGACCCGATCCCTGGCGGGGATCACCGCATCACCGCCTCGTTCGAGTCCGACCCCGGCGAGAAGTTGTTCGGGATGGGCCAGTACCAGCAGGACCTCTTCGACCTGAAGGGCGCCACGTTCGAGCTCGCCCATCGCAACTCGCAGGCGAGCGTGCCGTTCGTCCTCTCCAGCGCCGGGTACGGGTTCTTCTGGCACGACCCGAGCATCGGGCGCGCCACCTTCGGGGTGAACCGGACGGAATGGCACGCCGAGTCCAGCCGTCAGCTCGACTACTGGATCACGGCCGGTGACGATCCCGCCCAGATCGTGCGGGCGTACACCGCCGCCACCGGCCGGCCCCCGATGATGCCCGAGCACGGGCTCGGTTTCTGGCAATGCAAGCTGCGCTACTGGAACGCCGAGGCGCTCCTGGAGGTGGCACGGGAGCACGTCGGTCGCGGCCTGCCGCTCGACGTCATCGTCTGCGACTTCTTCCACTGGCCGCACATGGGCGACTACCGCTTCGACGATGAGTACTTCCCGGACCCCGCCGCGATGGTCGCCGAGCTGAAGTCGATGGGCGTGGAGCTCATGGTCTCCGTGTGGCCGCAGGTGGCCCTCGCCTCGGAGAACTTCGAGGAGATGCGCGAGCGGAACCTGCTGGTGCGGTCGGAGTCCGGCGTCGACGTCCAGATGCGCTTCCAGGAGCCGTCCGTCTTCTACGACGCGACCAATCCCGACGCTCGCCGGTACGTCTGGGAGAAGTGCCGGGCGAGCTACCACGACCTGGGCATCCGCACGTTCTGGCTGGACGAGGCCGAGCCTGAGTTCGAGAGCTACGACTTCGCGCAGTACCGCTACCACCTCGGGCCGAACCTGCAGATCGGCAACCTGTACCCGCAGCTTTACGCGCGCGGGTTCTACGAGGGTCAGGTCGCGGCGGGGCAGTCCGACCCGGTGAACCTCGTGCGGTGCGCCTGGGCGGGGAGCCAGCGGTACGGAGCCCTGGTGTGGTCCGGTGACATCTCGTCCACCTGGGAGGACTTCCGGCGTCAGATCACCGCCGGGCTGCACATGGGAATCGCCGGGATCCCCTGGTGGACGACGGACATCGGTGGCTTCTACGACGGCGACCCCGCCGACGAGCGTTTCCGTGAGCTGTTCGTGCGCTGGTTCCAGTGGGGCACCTTCTGCCCGGTCATGCGCCTGCACGGATTCCGGCTGCCGTCGACGCCGATCACCCACGCCGACGGGCGGCCGAACTGCCCGACCGGGGCGGACAACGAGGTGTGGAGCTACGGCGAGGACGTCTACCGGATCCTCCAGTCGTACCTGCACCTGCGGGAGCGGCTACGGCCCTACGTCCGCGAGGTGATGCGGCAGGCGCACGAGGCCGGCGACCCGGTGATGCGGCCGATGTTCTACGCCTACCCGGGCGACGAGCGCTCGTGGACGGGGTCGGATCAGTACCTGTTCGGGCCCGACCTGCTGGTCGCGCCGGTCGTGCAGCCGGGCGCCCGGCAGCGCGACGTCCACCTCCCCTCCGGCGCCCGGTGGACGGATATGCACTCGGGACGGACGTTCGACGGCGGGCGGAGTATCACGGTCGAGGCGCCGCTGGCCGCCATTCCCGTGTTCGCGCGCGACGGCACCCATCCCGAACTCGTCGGCACGATCTGACCGCACGGTGACGGGCTCGATCGCTGCGGGCAGCGCAGGCGGCGACGTCGGTCGCGGTGGCGGCGGCCAGGGGCCGAGCCGGCGGCCGCCGTGAGGTGCCGGTCAGGGGTCGTGCGACGCGGGTCGGGCAAGCCAAGATCGCTAGGAGCGCATCTGCCCTAGTGAGAGAGGCGCGCCCGGCAGGGATCGAACCTGCGACCATCGGATTAGTCCCAGACGCCCTGGTGGGCGGCCCGTTCCGGGCTGAAAATGGGGGTCCGGTCGCCCGTGGACGCCGTCCTTTCTTGATCGGGTGAGGTCGTGGATTAGTCGGGCGCCGGGAGCCGCGCCGTGGGCCGTTCCTTGTGCTCGAGCACGCGAACTAGCTTTGAACCCCTCCCTGCGGCTCCTGCGGGCGACCGGTCTGCGAGGTCGAGACGGGGAGGTCGGGATGCTGCAGGAGACCCAGGAAGGTGACGGGCTGGCCGTGGACCGGATCGCGGCGCTGGATATCGGCAAGGCCGAGGTGGCGTGTTGCGTGCGGGTGCCGAGCCCGAGTGGGGAGGGCGGGCGCAGGAGGTGGCCACCTACTCGAAGATGACCCGCTCGCTGCCGCCGTTGGCGGACCGGTTGCGGGCGCTGCGGGTGACCCGGGTGGTGATGGAGGCCACCAGCGACTACTGGAAGCCGGTGTTCTACCTGTTGGAGGCGGCCGGGTTCGAGGTCTGGCTGGTGAACGCCAAGGATGTCAAGCACCTGCCGGGCCGCCCGAAGACCGACGCGATCGATGCGGTGTGGCTGTGCAAGGTCGCCGAGCGGGGCATGCTGCGGCCCAGCTTCGTGCCGCCGGAGCCGATCCGGCTGCTGCGGGACCTGACCCGCTATCGGATCGACCTGGTCGGGGAGCGTGGCCGGGAGAAGAACCGGGTGGAGAAGCTGCTGGAGGACGCGCAGATCAAGCTGTCGGTGGTGGCCAGCGACATCTTCGGGGTCTCCGGCCGGGACATGATGGCGGCGCTGATCGCCGGCGAGCGGGATCCGGCGGGTGTCTCCAGTTGCTTGGGAAGCCGCCGTTGAGCCACAGTTCGCACCACGTTTGATTCCACGGCGGCCCCGGCGCGGAGGGTCGAGGGGTCAGCGAGGACGGCGCGCGGGCCGTCGGGGTCGTCGGCGAGGAACGCGGCGGGCTGGTGGCACCTTCCCGTCCAGGGAGACCCGGCGGCTCACGTGGGCGCGTCCCGTCGGCGGTTCAGTGGGTGGGCCCGAGGCGGCGGCGAACCTCGGGGAGCGGGACGTAATTCGTCTCGCCGCGTACTTCTCGGGCGAGTCAGTCGGCGGCGGCGTCGGCGTCTTCGAGCGACTGTTTGGACGCGATGCTCTCCAGAACGCGCAGGCGGAGGAACTCGGCGAGGGGGACGATGACGGCCGTTTCGCCGCCGAGGTGGATGACCTGCTAGGGGGTCGTCACAGGAGGGTCGGCGGCGGGATCCGGACCGACGGGCTCGGCGGATCGCTGGCCTACTCCCTTGGCCTACTCCCTTGGCCTGTTCCTCGGCTCGACCCTAGCCGTGACCCTGACTGACCCGTCGCCTTCTTCCAAGGGTCGGTCCGCACAGTGAGGCCGTCTTCGTCGCGTGTGCGACCGGCATGAGCACCTGCTCCGATCCGCCGACCCGCAGCTGCATCAGGTTCACCACTGTGAGGGTGTCGATCATGTCGACCGGCGGCTCGGCGCGGCTGTTCGGGAGACACTGAGCTGGTGGACCGGGATGACCGCGTTGCTGCGCTGGCCCGGTCGTACCTGTTCGCGGGACTGCCCACAGAGCAGCTGAGCTCGCTTGCCACTGTCGCGACGACACGACGCCTCGACCGCGGCGAGGTGTTGATCCGGGTCGGCGACCGGGCTGATGAGCTGTATGTGGTGTCGGCCGGCGAGGTGAAGGACACGGTGGTCGACGCGGACGGCAACGAGGTGGTCCATTTCTTGCACGGGCCCGGGATGACCTTGGGTGAGCCCGGATTCTTCGCTGCCGACCATCGGCGGATCGTCGAGGTGGCCGCGACGACACCGACCGTGGTGATTCGCGTGGACCGTCGGGACCTTGAGCCTTTCATGGTGCGGCATCCCTGGATGAAGGACCGGGTGTTGGAGAAGCTCGCGTCGAACCAACGTTGGCAGACCAGCATGATCTCGTCACTCGCTACGAAGCCGTTGCCCGACCGCCTGATCCTGCGACTGCTCGAGCTGGTGGACTCGAGTACCGCGCGGGAGGACGGGTTGGCGGTGACGCCCAAGGTCTCTCAGTCGACGCTCGCGGCGATGGTGGGTGTCAGTCGGGAGAACCTGAACCGGGCCATGGCAACGCTGGTCGCCGGCGGGTTGATCCGACAGGAGAAGGGGCGCTACGTCCTCCTCGACGAGACGCGGCTGCGCCGGCAGGTCGTCGGGGGAGTCGGACCGATGGGCCAACGCCGCGACCACCGGCTGGATCCGGACACGGACCGCCCGCGGAAACCTGGGAGTGAGTGATCCAGCGGCACAGCGCGGATCCCGGATGGCGGCCCACCATTCCTTGAGACCCTCAGGGAGGCGCCATGACCAGCACACGAACCACGATCGCCCAGGCGTTCGACGTCGGCTTCGACGGCCCGACCAGCATCCCCGGCGAGGCCGACTACGACCGGGCCCGTGCGGTGTGGAACGGTACCGTCGACGGCTGGCCCGCTCTGGTCGCTCACTGTCGCGGCACATCTGACGTGGTGACTGCGGTCGACCTGACGCGAGCGGCCGGGCTTCCTTTGGCGGTCCGGGCCGGTGGGCACAGCGTCGCCGGTTTCAGCTCCTGCGACGATGGCGTGGTCATCGATCTCAGGCAGATGAACACGGTCACGGTGGACCCGCAGCGGCGGCGAGCAGTTGTCGGCGCGGGCGCCACCTGGGCCGACTTCGACGCCGCCACGGGAGAACACGGACTGGCCAGTACGGGAGGCTTGGTCTCCTCGACGGGTGTCGCCGGGCTCACCCTCGGCGGCGGGATCGGCTGGTTACAGCGGAAGTACGGGCTCGCCTGCGACAACGTCCGCTCCGCCCAGGTCGTGACGGCCGACGGGCGGCTGATCGAGGCGGATGACGACCTGCTATGGGGTCTTCGGGGTGGAGGGGGCAACTTCGGCGTCGTGACCCGGTTCGAATTCGAGCTGCACCCGGTCTCGACGGTGCTGGGCGGGCTGCTGATGTTGCCGATGACCCGGGCGGAGGAGGTACTGCAGGCGTTCCGGGAGTGGGCGGTCGACGCGCCGGACGAGGCCTCGCTGCTGGTGGCGGTCAACTGCGCGCCGCCCGAACCGTTCGTGCCACCGGACCTCGTCGGGCAGCGGGTGATCCTGCTGGTCGGCTGCTGGTGCGGTGACCTCGGCGCCGGCGAGGCCGCGCTCGCGCCGCTGCGCGCACTCGGTCCGAGCGTGGACCTGTTCGGACCGCTGCCGTACCCCGCCCTGCAGACGATGCTGGACGCGGGGTCGCCGCCCGGGCTGCGGAACTACTTCCGCAGCGGCTACCTCGCGGACATCACCGACGACGTCATCGCCGCCATCGTTGACCACGGGTCGAGGATGCCGTCGCCGCTGTCGCAGATCCATCTGCACCAGATGGGCGGCGCGGTGACGAGGGCCGGGACCGGCACCTCGTCGTTCAGCGGACGAGAAGCGGGCTACACCTACAACCTCATCGGTACCTGGACCGATCCGACGCAGGACGACCTGCACATCGGCGCCGTCCGCGACGCCTCCGCCGCGTTGGCACCGCTGTCGACGGGCGGGAGCTACGTCAATTTCGAGGCCGACGCCGTATCCGGGGGCGACGACCGGGTGCGGCGCGCCTACGGCGACGAGATCTATCTCCGGCTGGCGCGATTGAAGCGGCAGTACGACCCAGCAAACCTGTTCCGGCGCAACCAGAACATCAGGGCCGCATCGTGAGCCGCATCCTGGTCCTGTCCTGGGACGGCGGCGGCAACACCCCCGCCGCGTACAACCTCGGCAGCCGGCTGGCCCGGGCGGGCCATCGCGTGCGGATGATGGGCTGGCACACCATGGCAGCGCGCGCCGCCGAGTCGGGGCTGGAGTTCGCCATCTACCCGTCCGTCCCGCCGTGGCCCGCGGACCTGCGGCACGAGGACGGCTGGCAGCGCATCGAGCTCGCGCTGTTCGGTGCCGACGTCGAGCAGGACATCCTCGCCCAGGCGAGGACCTTCGGCCCGGATCTGGTCATCACCGACTGCATGCTGACGGCGGGGTACGCCGCCGCGCAGGGGATGCGCATCCCCGTCGTCTCACTGGTCCACCCGCTCTACATGCCATTCGTGCACCAGTGGGGCAGCCCGCTCCTGGGGACGGACGTCGCTGAGTTGCTGAGCCGCTCGGCGGCGGTGCTCGCGCTTCAACCACCCGGTTTCGACCTGCCCGGAACCCTGCCCGACAACACGACGTATGTCGGGGCGATCAGTCCTCCCGGTCCGGTTCGCCGGCTGGACGCCACGCTAGCGGCTCTCCTGGAGGAGCCCGGCGATCCGTGGATCCTGCTCAGCATGAGCACCACGCTCCAGGGACAGCGAGGAGCGTTGCCCGAGCTCCTGAAGGAGTTGGCGTCCATCCCCGTCCGCGTGCTCGTGACGCTGGGCGGAGTCCTTGCGCCGGAGAGCGTCGATGCGCCCGCGAACGTGACCGTCCGCGGGCACCTACCTCACGAGTCGATACTCCCGCACGTCGAGGTGGTCGTCACGCACGCAGGAATGAGCACCGTGGCAACCGTGCTTGCCGCGGGCAGACCACTGGTCTGCGTGCCCCAGGGGCGGGAGCAGCCGCTGAACGCGGCGCGTGTCGCCGAGGTCGGCGCTGGACTCGATGTCGCGCCCGACGCGGTGGACACCGATCTGGCGGCAGCGGTACTGACCGTGCTGTCCAACCCGCGTTTCCGGTCGACCGCCCAGGCTTTCGCTGCGCACAGCGCTGAGCTCGGATTCGGCCGACACGCCGCCGACCTCGTCGAGTCCGCGCTCCGCGCGGATGTCACCTTCGACAACACCCGCCGCATCGAAGCCGGCAGCCGCGGGGCCGGCACCGCCACGCAGAACCTGGCCTCTTCAGCGCAGACCGCGCCACCCAGCGCCGCGTCACGAGGAGATAGCGAAGACGACATCCATCGCAGGGCCCACACCACCATGCCGGACATCGACGAGGGCGCTCCCGACGAACGCTTGCCCCTATCAGGCTGACCCCTGGGACAAGTGGCGCGCCCGCTGGGATTCGAACCCAGGGCCTACGGATTAGAAGACGTCCCGACACTGTCCACCTGGACTTCTACCGGCAGCTACGATTGCGGGTCCGGCGTCTGCAGCTGCTTCAGGCGACTGGGGCGAACCACAGTTCGCACCACGTTTGATTCCACGACAGCTCGCTGGAAGCGCTGGGACGGTCAGGAGTTCTTGCCGCCCTCTTGCGGTGACCAACCACTCTGCGTGCCCCTGCCCGGACGCGGTCCAGCAGCGCCTGGTAGTGCCGCTGCACGTGTCTGTATCAAGCGAAGACGCCCAACCCTGAGGCCGGCCATGAGCGACGTAGAGCAGCCGGGACGGATCGGGTGGCCGGTTGCTTGGAAAGGAGATGGGCTGGTCGCTGCGGGGGGGTCGTTCTCCTTGCGCCAGCGCCCTGCCGTGTCTGCGTAAGCCGCGATGGGGGTGTGCTCGCGATGGGCCAGAGCGTCCGACGAGAGACTGCCGCATGATGGTCCGGTGTGGGATGACGACCCCGTGGACGTCCTCGACCTCGGAACGCTTGAGGAGCCGGAGGCTCGCAACGTCCGGCCGCGGCTTTCGCGTCGCGCGGTCCTGAGGCTCGGTGGGCTCGTCGCGGTCGGCGCCGCCGTGGGCACGGTTGCCAACCGTCGATCCCCCGCGCCCCCGCCGAGGCAACCCCCAGTGACGGACGGGCGGGTCGTCGTGACCGATCTGCGGCGCGCGCTCGGCGGGGGTTCTCGCTTCGACGTCTTCGGGTTCAACGAGGAGGAGGTCGCGCGTATCGAGCTCGCGACCGGCCGCGTCACGCGGACAAGATTGGGCGGCCTGAAACACGCCCGGCTCGATGTCGTCCCGGTCCGCGGCGCCGTATTCGTGCATGTCCCCGACGACGGTTTCGGCTACATCGTCGCGGACGGCCGAGCGCCCAACCGGATCCCTGCGGCGCTCCAAAGAGTCGGCCCGATGCTGCCCGGGCCGGACGCCGACCACATCTGGGTCATGACGGGGGATGGGCCGCGGGCCCGAATGGCGCTCGTCGCGCTCGACGGTCGGCTGGCAGGACCCAGCGCACGCCTCACCGCGAACCTCCGCTCTGCCCCGACCGCGGATGGCGGCGGCTACCCTCTCCTCTTCGGCGTCACCGGCACCTACTGGGCCAGTCCGCAGGGACTGCGACGCGTGACGCAGGGCGCCGTCGTCGCGGACGGGCCGACAGGCTGGCTCGTGCTGGAATGCGACTCCCTCGGCTGCGTACCGCTGCTCGTCGGACGCATGGGGGACCGTCGCCCGCTCCCCGCCCTGCTCCACGCGTCGGGCGGCGGAATGGTGAGCGGTACGCTCGCGCCCGACGGTCGTCGGGCCGCGCTCTACCAGGGCGACCCCGCAAGCGGGCTGCGATTGGCACTCGTCGACCTCGCGACCGGCTCAGTGGTGCCGACAGACGTGTCCCTCGCTGCCGGGGCTGTGCTGCGGTCGCCCCGCTGGTCCCCCGACGGGCGACTGGTCCTCTGCGTGGACGACTCCGGGCGCATCGTCGCTGTCGACGCCGGTACCGGTCGGACCCGTCCCCTCGTCCCCCCGAACGTGCTGCCCCCCATGGAGGGCATTGCAGTCCGCGGTTGACGCCGACGGGGATGCTGGAGGCAGATCCTGGCCGCCCTTCGCCTGCTTATCGCCGTTGGTCGGCATGGCCTCGATCGTGTTGGACAAGATCCACAGGTAGCAGCGCCTTGGTCGTCGTGATGGATCCGAAGAAGTTGATCGCGGATGGGTGCATGCCGACCTCGGCTTCGTTCCCTTCCTCCAACGTCCTCCGCGAGGGCTCCTCGTCCGCGGTCTGACCGCCGGCTCGGTGAAGGGATGATCGCCCTATGACGGGCGCCCCACGTGGCGGAGCGACCGTGCACGACCGTTGGCCCGATGAACCGCCCTCGGTGGGGCCGCCGCCGAGGCGGCCCCGCTGGGTTTAGGACCCCGAGTCCAGCAGCTCCCACCTGCGCAGCGGGTCGACCGTGATCGCCGAGCCCGACGTCGCCCAGAGCGCCATCGCCGCCACCGAGCCAGGTAGACGACCGCGAGGACGACCCGCGGGCGGCGGGAGAGCCACGGATGTCCCGGGACGAACACCAGCGACGTCGCGACGACGGCGCCCCAGGCCAGCGAGTAGATCACGACGGTCGAGAACTGGAACATCCACACCGGTGGACCGCCGACGGCCAGCGCCGGGACCGGCAACCCGGCTGACACACAACAGCGTGCTTCCGAACAGGGCGTCGGCGGCCACGAGGAGCGGTCCGACGGCGGGCTCCGCCGGCCGCCGGCGGTACAGCGCCAGGGCCAGCAACCCGAAGGGGACCACGAACACCAGATCGCCCGCGCTGCGTGCGACGAGGGCCCCGACGTCCGGCAGCCCGACGGTGCCGGTGCGGAGGTCGCCTGAGCGCCCGGTGTAGCCGACGATGGAGGCCTACGTGCACGGGGTGTCCACCCGATCGGTCGACGACCTGGTGCAGGCCCCTGGGCATGGACAGCGGGATCTCCAAGAGCGAGGTGTCCCGGATCTGCGCGGGCCTGGACGAGGCCGTGACCGGTTCCGCGCCCGCAGCCTGGGACACACCAGCTTCCCGTACGTCTATGGGCTATCAAGGCGCCACGCCGGCCGCGCCGCGGGGCAGACGAGCAGCCTCGCTGGTCGGTCCGTGACTGGCCGGATCCGGACGACGACGACGCATTGACGACGGACACGCAGATAAATCTAAGTGCTCTGTCCCAGGATCAGACGGGTGCGGATGAGTTGCCCGGGCTCGCCGGTGGGACCTCGGAGCTCGGCGACGAGGCGATCGATAAGGGTATCCGCGATGACGTCGACCGGGATCTGGACACTGGTCAGGGTCGGTTCGACCATCGTCGTGAGTGGACCTGCGTCGAAGCCTGACACAGCGACGTCCCTGCCGACGCGCAGGTTGAGGGAGTGGGCGATGTTGACGACCAGCATCGCCATGGTGTCACTGGAGGTGACGATGGCCTCGGGGATGTCGGGCCGCGTCAGGAGGCGAACGATCGCGGGGCGCACCTCGTCGGGTTGGCCGAGCAGAGTGACATCGGCCGGCAGCGAGAGGCCGTGCGTCTTCAGGCGCTCCCGAGTCGCGGCGAGGCGGTCACGGTTCCAGTAGACGTCTAGCGGGTACCCGACGTAGGCGTATCGGCGGTAACCGCGACCGGCAAGGTGATCGACGACATCGTGCACCGCCACCCGATTGTCGATGTCGACCCAGGTCTGGGGCAGGTCGTCGGCGGTGCGTCCGAGGACCACGAACGGTAGGCCGGCGTTGGCGGCGACGCGGGCCCTGGCGTCGTCAGCAGGGGCGTCGTTGAAAATGAACCCGTCGACGACGCGAGCGTTGATCGTCTCCTTGAGGTGGCCGGGGTTGCCACGCTCGAGGGCGAAGACGACCACGCGATACTGCCGAGCATTGGCCGACCGAACCAGTGCGCGCAGGAACGTGAGCGTGAAGGGGTTGGTGACGTCGAGCTGCTGCTCCGAGAGATCGAATCCGAGGAGCATGGTCCGCTTCGAGCGCAAGCTCTGCGCCTGGGTGTTCACCCGGAAGCCGAGCTCGGTGATGGCCGCTTCGACCTTCGCGCGTGTCTCCTCGGTGAAGCCGTCCCGACCGTTGATGACGTTCGAGACGGTCTGCCGACTGACCCCGGCACGCGCGGCGACATCGACGATGCGGGCGGGTCGTGCGCGCGGTCTCCGCCCGAGTGTCACGTCCGCCTCTCGCTCGCCTAAACGATCACAACCGCTCGGGGCGCCACCCTACCGCGTCCCCGGGCGACTGTGACCGTAGCGTTACCAAACGACGTCTTGACGATCCTCGTCAGTGACTGGCAGGTTACGACCCAGCCAGTTGTTCGTTCAAGGGCACGTTCAAGGGATTTTCCCAGGTTCTTGCGTCCATTCGTTAGCGAACGATAGGTCGTCCTCCCTTGGTGGGGCATCAGACGACCCGGCCCGGACGGCAGCCAGGAGGTCGCGATGACGTCGGCTCACCGACCATCCGGACCCTGCTTGCTGGTGGCGCGGCCGCTCCCGGCCGCTCGGCCCCGCGCAGTTTCAGTCGTTCGAGGAGCTTGTGATGATCGGGCTGGTTCATCGACGAGACGTGCCAGGGAGTGCGGCAGTCATGGCCGTGCTGATTTCCGTCCGTACAAGCGTCGGATGAACCGCTGGGAGCTCGGAGCGCCCTCGGTCGCCCGCCCGTCGCTGCACTTCACCGCTGCTCGCGGCTGGATCAACGACCCGCATGGGATCACGGTCCGCAACGGTATATATCACCTCTTCTACCAGTCCGCTCCGGGGTCTATGGACTGGACCCCGCGGGTCAGCTGGGGGCATGCGACCAGCAACGACCTGGTCACCTGGGCGCAACAGCAGGCCGTGCTGGTCCCGGACGAGGACGATGACGGGTGCTGGTCGGGCAGCGTGTGCGCTGAGCCCGCCGGCGCCAACCCTGCCCTCTACTACACCTCGGTCACCACACCGAATGTCGATCACGGCGTCGTTCGCATCGCTCGGCCGCTCGATCAACAGTGGACCGCGTGGCGGAAGGGCGCGGTCGTGTCGTCACCGCCCATAGAGCCTGCCGTCCATGCCTTTCGCGATCCGTACGTCTACTGGGATGCGGACTGCTGGCGGATGCTCGTCGGAGCCGGGTATACGGACGGCCGGCCGGCCGTGCTCGGGTACCGCTCCACAGATCAAGAGCGCTGGATCTACGAAGGGCCGGTGGCAGAGGGTCCGAACCCGGAATCCTGGCGTGCCCGCCACGCTGTGTGGGAATGTCCCCAGCTCATCGAGGTCGACGGTCGCCACGTCTTGCTCGTCTCGCTGGCGGTCGACGGGACGACGCGAAATGTTGCGGCCGCCGTCGTGGACCACGCACGGGGGCGTCTGCACATCGATGACTGGTCCCCGGTCACGCACGGCCCCGGACACTACGCTGCGAGCGTGTTCGTCGACGCGGACGGCAAACCGTGCGTCATGTTCTGGATCCGCGGAATCGGCGACAGGAACGCCGCCTGGCGCGGCGCGCTGAGCATCCCCTATCGGCTCTCCGTTGTGGCCGATCGGCTCGTTCTCGCGCCGCACCCGGTCCTCGACGCCAAAGGGACCGACGCCGGCCAGGCACAAGGCTTCACATGGCGCCCCGATCTACGCAGGAGCAGCCACCTGAGCATCGTCTCGCACGACGGGCGATCGGTCCTGGATCTCCTCGCCGACAGTCGCACCCTGATGATCGAAACACCTTCCACCACCATGACGGCACCCATGACAGGCGAGGTTGTGAACCTCCTGTTCGACGGATGCGTGGTGGAGATCGCCTCGAACGGTGTCGTGGTGGGCCTTCCTACGGTTCCCACCCGCGTTTCTATTCCAGCATCCCAAACAGTCACCCCATGGTGGCGATGACGTGGGCTGTGCCGACCGTCTCACCCATTCGAGCCTCGACCCCGCAGGCGTGTGCAGGCCGCGGGCCCCCGATAGGCGCGGCCTCGCCACCTCGCCGCCCGCCGTCACGATTCTGGCGCGGCCGTTGGTCACTTCGCGCGGGCACTCGCCCCGTCTTCCACGCCCCCTGATCGGTCCGAACTTTCAAAGGAGTACCCATGCGAGGGCCTAGCCTGTTCAAGACGTTCGCCGTGGTCGGCGTCACCATGGCGATGACGACCGCGTGCCTGAGTGCGGGTAGCAACAGTGCCGGCGGCGGTGGCGGTAGCACCCCGTCGGGGAACGTCAGCGGCTCGACGGTCACGATCTGGACCAGCATGGACCAGCCCGTCATCGACGGTCTGAAGGCGGGACTGGCGCCGTTGGCGCAGGCGCAGGGTGTAACGGTCAAGTGGCAGAAGATCGACAACATCAACCAGGTAATCATGACCAAGATCCAGGCCAACGATACGCCGGACATCGCGATGATCCCGCAGCCCGGTGTCGTCGCCGACATCGTCAAGCCCGGAACAAGGCGACCGCCCTCGACAACATCGTCGACATGAGCTCGCTCAAGTCGAGCATGCTCCCCGGTACCCTCGAGGCGGGCACCGTCAACGGCAAGCTCTACGGCCTGCTCGTCAGCGCCAACACCAAGAGCTTCGTCTGGTACCCGAAGAAGGCCTGGGACGCGGCCGGATACAAGGCCCCGCAGACGATCGACGAGCTCAACGCGCTGACCGAGAAGATCAAGGCCGACAAGACCGCCACCGCGCCCTGGTGCCTGGGCATCGAGTCGTCCGCGGCCACCGGGCTGGCCTGCCACCGACTGGTTCGAGGACCTCATCATGCGGTACGGCGGCACCGACCAGTACAACCAGTGGGTCAAGAACCAGATCAAGTTCCAGTCCCCGCTCGTGAACCAGGCGGCGGCCGAGTTCGAGAAGCTCGCCTTCACGGACGGCAACGTCCTCGGCGGCCGCAAGTCCATCGCGAGCACCAACTTCGGCACCGCGGGAAACCCGATGTTCGACCCCAAGCCCGGCTGCATGCTGTACAAGCAGGGCTCCTTCATCACGACATTCTTCCCCAAGAACGTCCAGGCGGACCTCCCCGGGAACGTCGGCGTGTTCTACTTCCCGCCCGCCAAGGCCGGCGGCGAAAAGCCGATCCTCGGCGGCGGCGACATGGCCGTCCTGCTGCACAACACGGCGGCGGCCAGCGCGGTCATGAAGATGCTCTCCGACAAGAGCATCGGCGAAAAGGCCATGGGCACGAGCTTCCTCTCCCCGCACAAGGACTTCGACGTCACCCTCTACAAGGGCGCCATCGCCCAGCAGGTCGCGAAGATCACCTATGCTTCGTCGATCTTCCTCTTCGACGGTTCCGACCAGATGCCCGGCGCCGTCGGTGCTGGCACCTTCTGGAAGGACATGACCGCCTGGATCAGCGGCCAGGAGGACCTCAAGACAGCCCTGAAGAACATCGACGCGAGCTGGCCGTCGAGCTGAGGCCGGCGGGACCGCGCGGGGTGGGCGCGTACGTCGTCCACCCCGCACGGTCGGGCTCCGCGCGCCCGGTTCTAGACCTAGGTGAGACCGGAGTTCTCCAGCACACTGTGCTCGTATCGACGCGACGAGGGCATGGCACAGCCAAGTCGCCGGCCGCAAGGAGGCGGTGCTTGATGGTGATCAAGATACTCAACACGATCTTGACCGTGGTGGCCGGTATCGGTGCCGCCCTGGTCCTCTACTGGGTCCTCAACAAGGTCGCCGAGCTCCTGCCAGGGCGGTGGGAGGAACGGCTGAAGCCTTACTTCTACATCCTTCCGGCGGTCGCGGCGATCTGCCTGTACGTGCTGTACCCGGGGATCCAGACCGTCGTGTACAGCTTCGCCAACGCGCAGAGCACGCAGTTCGTCGGGCTCCAGAACTACACGAAGCTGCTGACGTCGACCGGATTCCAGCGACACGATCGTCACCACCCTGGTGTGGATCGTCATCGCGCCCGCTGGCGGCGGTCCTGATCGGCCTCCTCGTGGCCACGCTGGTCGACCGGTTCGGGCCGCGCGGCGAGAAGAGCGCCAAGACGATCATCTTCTTCCCGCTGGCCATCAGCGCGGTCGGCGCCGGCACGATCTGGCGGCTGGTCTACGCCTACGCGCCCCGCGGGACAGCCCCAGATCGGCATCCAGAACGCCATCGTCACCGCCCTCGGCTTCGACCCGGTCGCCTGGCTGACGATCCGCACGTTCTACCTCAACACCCTGCTCCTGATCGTGATGTTCCTCTGGTTGCAGGTCGGCTTCTCCATGGTCCTGCTGTCGTCCGCGATCAAGGGCGTTCCCGGCGACACCATCGAGGCGGGTCGCGTCGACGGCGCCAGCGAACGGCAGATCTTCCGCCGGATCATCGTCCCGCAGATCATGCCGACGGTCGTCACCGTGTACGTGACCGTCCTCATCGGCGTCATGAAGCTGTTCGACGTCGTCTACGTCATGACGAACGGCAACTTCAACACCAACGTGCTGGCGACGGAGTTCTTCAACCAGCTGTTCACCGAACTTCAACAACGGTAGCGCGGCGGCCATCGTCGTCATCCTGATGATCGCGATCGTCCCGGTCATGATCTTCCAGGTTCGGCAGTTCCGGCTCCAGGAGGCGAACCGATGACTAGCACCGTCCAGCCCGCGGGGACCGAGGCCACCGACCGCGGCCTCAACCGGGCGACCCGTATCCGTAGGCCCTCCGTCACGGGTGAGGGCAAGCCGGCGCACTGGTCAGTCAAGCTCGTGGTCGTCATCATCTGCTTCCTCTGGATCGTCCCCGCGTTCGGCTCGCTCCTGACCTCCTTCCGGACCGAGAGCGACGCCAACTCGACCGGCTGGTGGACCGCCCTCAACCCGGCCAACTGGGGCAGCTTCACCCTCGGGAACTATCACGACGCGATCGTCAACGCGGGCCTCGGCACGGCGTTCATCAACAGCCTCGCCATCGCGCTGCCGGCGACGTTCATCCCGATCCTCATCGCCGCTTTCGCCGCCTACGCGTTCACGTTCATGCGGTTCCCCTTCCGCGACACCATGTTCGTCGTCATCGTCGCGCTGCTCATCGTCCCCAACTTCGTCGCGATGGTGCCGCTGCTGCAGATCTACAGCCAGCATCGGCATCGGCGGCACGTTCCCGTCGGTGTGGCTCTTCCACATCGGCTTCGGCATGTCGCTGGCCATCTACCTCTTCCGCAACTACATGGCCACGCTCCCCCGAGAGGTCATCGAGTCGGCGAAGATCGACGGGGCCAGCCATTACGCGACGTTCTACCGGCTCATCCTGCCGATGTCGACGCCGGTGCTCGCGTCGTTCGCGATCTTCCAGTTCCTCTGGGTGTGGAACGACCTGCTGGTCGCTCTCGTCTTCATCGGACCGGGTGAGAACGCCCCCATGACGGTCGCCGTGAAGAACAACCTGATCGGCCAGCAGGGTCAGGGCTGGAACATCGTCGCCGCCGGCGGCATCCTGACGATGATCCTCCCGATCATCATCTTCCTCGCCCTGCAACGCTTCTTCGTCCGCGGTCTGACCGCGGGCTCGGTCAAGGGTTGATGCCCCGTGACGGCCGGCCGACGAGACAAGCGATTGTGAAGAACAGCTGGCCCGAAGAACCGACTCCAGCGGGGCCGCCACCGAAGCGGCCCCGCTGGGGTCTTCGCACCCTGGGCTTCCTGGGGTTGGCCATGCTCGCCCTCGTGACCGCCGTGATCCAGGGCCACCACACCGTCGGGACGTTGGGCTCGCTGCTCTTCGGGTTGGTGGGTGCCGGGTACTGCAGCGTCAAGGGCGTGCGGGCAGCTATCGACGACGATGCCTTCCGGGTGCTGACCGGCCGGCGCGGCCCGCGCTGAGCGGCGTGGTGCGGCGGCTGACGTGCCGTCTTTGCAGGCGGCGGTGCGTGCCCTCTGCCATCCGGCCGCCTGGTGCGAGCAGCCGGGCGACGGGACACCGGTGATGGACAGGCGAGGGCCAGCGGCGCAGTCGATCAGGAGACGAGCATGCCAAGGGATTCGGTCATTCGTCTGGAGCGTCTTCGGGCCGGCTCGGTCGAGCTGGTGGTCGAGACCCCGCCCATCGGGCTGCCCAGGGTCCTTTACTGGGGTCAGGACCTCGGTGACCTCGTGGCGGGTGACCTAGAGGCTCTTGCCCTGGCGGCGGTTCCGCAAGTCACGTCCTACGTGCCGGACGAGCCGGTCCCCGTGGCCATTCTGCCAGAGCATGCCCTCGGCTGGACGGGACTGCCAGGCGTGTGCGGTCACCGTGAGGACGGCAGCGACTGGTCGCCGCTCTTCAGGTCCGGCCATGTCCAACGAGAAGACGCCGGTGGCACGGCCCGGGTGGTGGTCGACGCAATCGATGACGACGCGTCACTCGGCATTCGACTCGAGCTCGAAGTGCTCGCCTCGGGTCTCGTCCGAGTGCGCGGATCCCTCAGGAACAGCAGCGCAAACGACGCCTACTGGGTGGAGTCACTGACCGTCGCACTTCCTGTGCCGCCTGTCGCGAACGAGTTGCTGGACCTGACCGGTCGGCACCTCCGAGAGCGGTCGCCCCAACGCCAGCCGTTCCACGTGGGTACGCGGCTCCGCGACAGCCGCCGTGGCCATGGCGGTCATGACGCGTCCCTGCTGCTGATCGCAGGCAGCACAGGGTTCGGCTTCCGCAGCGGAGAGTTGTGGGGCGTACACGTGGGATGGAGTGGGAACTACCGCGTCTACGCGGAGCGGCTCCCCACCGGTGCCGCGGCCGTTCTTGGCGGCGGTGAGCTGTTGCTCCCCGGTGAGGTTCGACTCGAGCCCGGCGAAACCTACGCATCGCCGTGGTTGTACGGCTCCTACTCTGCTCGCGGCATGGACGAGATGTCCGAACGCTTCCACCGCCACCTCCGCTCCCGGCCTGCTCATCCGCCTCTGACACGTCCCCGGCCTGCGCTGATCAACACGTGGGAGGCGATGTACTTCGACGTTGACCCGAGCAAGCTCATCAAGCTCGCCGATGCTGCGGCCGGGCTCGGTATAGAGCGCTTCGTGCTTGACGACGGCTGGTTCCGCGGCCGCCGTTCGGAGCAGGCTGGCCTCGGCGACTGGTATGTCGACCGCGACGTCTGGCCGGACGGCCTCCACCCGCTGGTGAAGCACGTGCGAGAGCTCGGCATGGAGTTCGGGCTCTGGTTCGAGCCGGAATGTGTGAGCCCGAACTCGGACCTCGCGCGCAACCATCCCGACTGGCTGCTCGCAACCGGCGGTCGGCGACCCCCGCTGTCGCGGCTTCAACAGGTTCTCGATCTCGGCAACCCAGCGGTCTGGGAGTACCTACTCGAACGCATCGACAGCCTGCTCAGGGAGTACGACGTCGACTTCGTCAAGTGGGACATGAACCGGGACATCGTCGACGGCGGCTTTCCACCGGTCGGAGCGCCAGGTGTCCACCGGCACACGCTGGCGCTGTTCGAGCTCCTCGACGAGCTACGGCGAAGGCATCCCCGCGTGGAGATCGAGAGCTGCGCCGGCGGAGGTGGGCGGATCGACCTAGCGATCCTCGAACGGACCGACCGGGTATGGGCCAGCGACACTAACGATCCGTTGGAGCGGCAAGCGATCCAGCGCTGGACAGGTCTGCTCCTGCCGCCGGAACTCGTCGGTGCCCACGTCGGCCCTCGGACGGCGCACTCCACGGGACGCACGCACAGTATGGCCTTCAGAGCCGGCACCGCCTTGTTCGGGCACCTCGGCGTCGAGCTGGACCTAACGGCCTCCCCGCCCGAGGAGCGGGCCGAGCTCGGGCAATGGCTCGTTCTGTACCGCCGGTTCCGACGGCTGATTCATGGTGGCCGCGTGGTGCGAAGCGACAACCCCGACCCGTCACTGGCTCTCCATGGGGTCGTGGCCGACGGCGGCGGCGAAGCGCTGTACGCGATCGTCGGTCTCCAGACACCCGTGACCCAACCGCCCGGGCGGATCCGGCTGCCCGGCCTCGACCCGGACGCGGTCTATCGGTTGTCACTGCTGAGGCCCGGACACGTTCCGACGGCGACGAGGAAACTGCCGCCGTGGCTCGTCGCCGCCGCTCCTGAAGCACAGGGAGTTGTGCTGTCGGGGAGAATCTTGGACACCGCAGGGTTGCAAGCACCGTTCATGCACCCGGAATCGCTCATGCTTGTTCACCTAACCCGAACCACGCTTCCCCCGGCCCCCGGTTGACGAGGCTCGCCCGACATCCCGTCCACCTCAAGAAGTGCCTGCGCGCGAACCACGAAGATCCGTTCGAGCTCAGGAGTTGGAATGCAAGAAGGCGGCAACGTAGGCCAGGAAAGCGCTGTCGCAGCAATCTGCCGGTCTTGCGCCTACCTAGGTAAGGATTCACGTATGGGGATCATCCACATCTTCGCCCCGGTCCGGCTCGGCAACTGCGCGTTCCGTGAGCTCCCCTGACTGCTCGCCCTGTCGACTTGTCCACCAGTGAGGCATCAGCGCAGTGGTTAAGAAGCAGAGGAGGACATGCAGTCCACAAGACAGATCGACTTCGTCCACGCCAATTCCAGGTCAAGTGGGCGCTGACAGGAGGTGTCGAAGTGGCGACTGAGCGAACTCCGGGTCTTACGATGGGTGAGGCACGCCAGCAGAGTTTCACCGTGAGCGAGGCAGCTGCCCGAATCGGTGTTTCGGCCTCAACTCTGCGCTCGTGGGATCAGCGGTACGCGCTTGCCGCCAGCGGGCGCACAGCCGGCGGTCATCGTCGTTACAATCCGCTGGACATCGATGTACTTCGGCGGGTCCACCAACTAATCATCACGGGGGAGACCCCAGCCCGAGCCGCTCGGATCGCTCGCCAGCAGGGAGCTGCGGGATGGGTGCGGCCACGTGACGTCGGTACGCACACGCGACAGTGGTTCGACGAAACCTCTGCACTTCATGTCGCGCCCGAGGGCAACGTTATCGAGTGGGTCCGCTGCGCAAGCCACGATTCCACGACCCCAACTACCGCCCAGGACGCGAAACCGGAGGTGAATCCGGGGCAGAGCATTGTCGGCCACCGGCGCGGTGGGCCGGGGGGCCGCGTTCTATCCGTTTCTAGCGCCGATCCACGAGCTCGCGGACTGGGTCGGGCCGCTATCGCGCTCGACGTTGACGCCATGTCAGCCCTGCTTGGTCAGGCGCTGCTCACCGACGGATTGAACGCGACGTGGGACACGATCATCTGCCCGGTGCTCTCGGCCGCGGGGGCGTTCTGGGCCCGCACCGGACAGGGGGTCGAGGTGGAGCACCTCCTCGCCAGGGCCGTTTCTGAAGCCCTCACGGCCTACCGTCAGTGTCTGCCCAGTCCCGAAACGGACTGGCCGCCGATCGTACTGGCGTGTGTGCCCCGCGACGAGCACACGCTTCCGCTCGAGGCCCTGGCCACCGCGCTGTTCGAAGCCGGTCGCCCCGCAAGGATGCTCGGCGGTGTGCCATCCGACGCGCTGGCGGCCACGGTCCGCCGAACCGGCGCCCGCGCCGCCCTGGTGTGGGCGCAAGTCACTGACTCGAGGACTGCTTCCGTTCCAAAGCTACCTGCCTCTCGGCCTAGGCTTCGGCTTGTCGCTGCGGGCCCTGGCTGGACCGGGGCGCAACTGCCCGTTGGCGTCGCGCATGTCAATGATCTCGGCTCCGCCATGAAGGCACTGCTGTTGCCCGCTCGAGCTTGAACTACCAGCCTCGGCCTTTGGCCACGCCACTCATACCCGGCCAAAGAAGAGAGCCGATCAGCCTCCGCGCGTAGCTCCGCGCGGAAGGCCCGGTGTCGCCTACGGCCTCGCTGAAGATGGCGTCGGTGCGGGCTCTTCTCGGCGTTCAGCTCGGCATGGCGCAGGGAAGCGTCGGCGTGAGCCGGCTCTGTGCCACGCCTGGCGGCCCAGGTCGCCAGAATGGGCGGCGCGGGCCTGCCGGGCCAGGCGCAGCTGCTGGACGCTGACACATCAGGGGGGTCTGGTGGGAGACGATGAGCTGCTGCGGCCGCCCCATCGCGACTGACGTCTCCCCACGCGCTCCGCGCGCTCAAATCCGGGCTATCGTGCCCTTAGTGCGATCTTCGCGGCGATGGATGTGGGTCATCGTGGCGACGGCACTCCTCGTGGGGGGCTGCACGTCGCCGGACCCGTGCGCGCCGCCCGCGCCCTCACTC
The DNA here is from genome assembly GCA_963792195.1 of uncultured Actinomycetota bacterium. Classification (GTDB taxonomy): domain Bacteria; phylum Actinomycetota; class Actinomycetes; order Actinomycetales; family Kineosporiaceae; genus DATKNA01. Next base: position 559,102 of record CAWBVK010000002.1, read on the forward strand.
ACCTGCCCGGATTTGTCGTGGCGGGGAGTCGGCTACAACGAGGCGCAGGACTACCACGGGCCCCCCGCCAGTCGGCTGCAGGAGGTCGGCGATGCGACGTACCCCGAGTGCAATGTCCAGCACGGATGCCCCGGCAGCGAGTTTGGGGACTTCGGCGCCACCGACGTCTGGTCGCTCACAGGCGTGGACCCCGCCGACGCCGTCATCGGCGTACGGGAGAACTCGGACAAGCTCGTGATCTTCGTGCGCGTCGGAGTGAAGCCGAGCGACCTGCCGCTGCCCGCTCCCTAGCGGCAGGCGGGCGGACGGGCGCCGACGTCTGGCCCCTGGGCGAGGCCGGGGTGGTCGGCATGACGTTGGAGCAGGTGGAGGACTTCCTGGGGGTGGAGCGGTGAAGATCAAGAAACGTGAGCTGAGGCGGCTGGAGCGGCGCGTGGCGTCCCTGGAGCGCTGGGTGATCTTCACCCAGGGCGAGCTGGTGGCGGCGGGCGTGGTCCCGTCCAAGTGGGACGACCTGCGGCTAGAGCTGCGGGAGGACCTGATGGGGGGTGATCAGCGATGAAGCTCCGGGAGCGCACCCTGGCCAGCGGGGAGCAGGTCACCGACTGCGTGATCGAGCCGCCCAAGATCGGCAAGCAGCGGCGGCAGGAACAGCGCACCTTCCACCCTGGACGCCTACGCCGAGCGCTGGCTGGCCGGACGGATCGACCTGAAGCCCAGCACCCGGCAGAGCTACGCGGACAGCCTGAGGCCCTGGCGCGAGGCCCTGGGCGACGTCCGGCTGGACCGGCTCACGCGGCCCCAGCTCCAGGCGGTCGCCAGCGGGCTCCTGGAGCACGGCCAGCGCACGGCCGGGCGCAAGGGTCGGCCCCTGTCCCGGCGGTCCGTGGAGCTACGCGTCAGGGTCCTGGGGATCATGCTCCGGGCGGCGGCCGACGAACGTCTGATCGAGCCCCCGCCAGGTCGGCGGTCACTGGCCGACCTGGTCAAGCTCCCGCACGGGACGAGGCCCCGCCTCGCGTCATGGGGCACTGGTCGCCCGATCAGCTCGCGGCCTTCCCGGAGGCCACCGAGAACCACTCCCTGGCCTCGGCCTTCCACCTGAGCGCTAGCGGGCTGCGGCGCGGCGAGGTCGTCGCGTTGCGCTGGGAGGACGTCGACCTGGACGCGGGGGAGCTGACGATCACGCGCAACGCGGTCACGATCCGCGGCCAGGTCAAGGAGGGCTCGCCCAAGAGCCTGGCGGGCAACCGGACCGTGATCCTGGGCGACGACACGCTGGCGGCCCTGAAGCGGGCGCGCCGGGCTCGGATCGGGTCGGACCACGTCTGCACCGACGAGGCGGGGCGTCCCCTGCACCCGGACCGCTACTCCGACGCCTTCCAGCGGGCGGCGCGGGCGGCCGGTCTCCCGGTGATCCCGCTCCACGGCGTGCGGCACACGGTGATCACCAAGCTCCGGGCCAGGGGCGTCCCGGTGGCCGACGTCATGGCCCAGGTCGGCCACTCCAGCCCGGCCATGACGGACCGCTAGACCCACCAGGAGGGGACCGTGGACAGCCGGGAGCGGGTGCGCAGGGCGCTCGCGGGGTAGCTCGGGGGGATCGCCGGGGGGATGAAGGGCCTCTGATCGTCGGATCGGAGGCCCTTCCCATGCGCTTGGGCTGGTCAGAGGGGCGCGCCCGCTGGGATTCGAACCCAGGACCGGCGGATTAGAAGACGTCCCGACGCCACCGGCTGTGGCTTCTCCCTGCGGCTACGGTCACGCCTTCGGTGTCCGTGGTTGCTGGAGACGACGCCATCGAGCCACAGTTCGCACCACGTTTGATTCCACGACAGCCCCTGCGGCGGCTTGGGTGATCAGCCGTCGGCTGGCACCCGGGCGATGTGGCCCACGGAGATCAGGTCGTCGGTAACGGTGTAGAGCGCCCGGCCAGGATCGGGCCTGTCAGCCGTGGATCTTGGCGACGAGTTCGTTGCGGTTTCTCGCGCCGACCTTGTCGAACAGGGACTTGAGGTGGTCCTGAACGGTGTGCGTGGAGATGAAGAGCCGTTCGGCGATCTCTGCTGTGGAGCGTCCCGTGAGGAGCTGGAGGCAGACGTCCTGCTCGCGGCGGGTTGTCGCATAGGCGGTGAGCATCAGCCGTGCGACCTCGCGCGCCGTGGTCGGCTCGATGGTGACGACCATCTGCTCGGGGTCGTCGCCGGCGAGCAGGCGAGAGGCCTGCACGGTGACCCACTGCCCGGATGGGTCGCGCATCCTGGCGCGGGAGGTTCCCGACGAGGCGGCCCGGGCGCCGGATACCGCGGCGTACAAGGTGAGGTTCAGCCGACCCTGCGCGGCGTCCTTGACGGTGGTCAGCCATGTCGCAGCTGCAGGAGTGGCTGCCCGAATCTCCCCTCGCGGTCCCACCAGGACGATGATCGGGCCGGCGGAGGCTGAGGCATGTCCGCGTCGGGCTCGGACGGCGAGTCTGGTGGCGGCTCCCAGCGTGGTTGTGATCGAGGCGATGAACTCGACCTCGCGGTCGGTGAAGTCCGAGCCCGCATCGCGGAACAAGCCACCGACGCCCCAGCACGTGCCGTCCACGTGGAACGCGGCCCGCACCTCGTGCTCCAGGCCCTGCGGACGGAGCAGGTCGTTGAGGCGGACGCTACGGATGACCTCCCGGTGAGGCGCCTCCGAGATCCGTGCCACCGGTGGATCGCGGTTGGTGAGGACGGCGAAGGTATGCGGCTCCGCGCCGGCGTACTCGCTCTCGGCGAAGCGGATGGCCCACTCCTGGGGTACCGGCCAGGCCGGGTAGTTGGTCACTCCCGTCATGACCATGTTCTGCGGGTCGACCGTGGCCCAGCAGGCCTGTTGGAACGGGACGACCCTGGCAACGACCTCCAATGCGGCCAGGTGGAGCTCGCCTGCGTCGATCCCTTCCGTCGCCAGAGCCGCGATCTCACGCCGGGCGGCCTGCGCGTGAGATGCCCACATGGCGTCCAGTATCCGGCCCGTCCCCCGGCGGGCAATCCCCGAAATCAAGGGATCCTGCGCCCGGCCCGTCCCTCCTGTCTGGGGATGGGCGGAGGTGACCGTGTCTTCGTAGCGTGCTTCGACAGGCACCTCCACCGGCCCACCTGCAGCAAGGAGCGACCATGACTCAACGCGTGTCGTTCAGTGCTCCCGGCAGCGGGAGGGAGCTGAGAGCCCTGGACGCAGTTCACACGGTGAGGATCGGCGCGGACGACACAGGAGGGCTGTACGAGCTGTTCGAGATCCATGCCCCACGTGGGCACGTCGTACCTGCTCACCGGCACGCCTGGCTGGAGGCGTACTACCTGCTCAGTGGCCGGATGACCGCACACGTGGACGGCAGCGCCTACGAGTTGCTGCCCGGGGCGTCGCTGACCGTGCCCTCGCAGGCGCTGCACACATTCGTGCCGGTCAGCCCGTCGGTGACCTTCCTTGTCTTCACCCTCACGGATGCGATGGGGAAGTTCTTCACGGACCTCTCGACCACGGTCCCCGTCGATCGGCCCATCCAGGACGTCGTCCACCTCGTCCTGGACGTCGCGGAGCGGCACGGGGTGTCGTTTCAGCAGCCGCTCGCGCCGTGAACGCCGTGGCCCAAGGCTTCGCCCTGCTCGAGGCGCTGATCTACATCGCGGTCTTCCCGCTGGAGGCCTTCTTCCTGCGCCGCGCGCCGGTGCAGCGATTCCTCAGCACCCCGCCAGCCAACGTGCCCGCCGTCATGATGTGGGCCATCCCTGTCGGGTTCCGGAACTTCCTCATCGGCGCCGGCGTGATCACCGGACTCATCGCCTTGCACACCGGCTACGAACAGGCCGGTAGAGCACTGATCCTTTACTGCTGCGTCTACATGGTCGTGGGCGGCAGCACCATGGCCCTCGCCGACGCTCTAGGCCACTACCCGCGCAAGGGCGGGAGCATTCCCGGCACCCTGGCAGCAACCGTGCCCGCGCTGATCGCGCTCGTCATCGCTGCCCTCTTAAAGGGGGCCCTCAGGCGGCTACCCGCGCCTGCGTGGCCGACGCCAACGGAGAGCAGGATCTCAACCTTGTCAAGGCCGCCCCTGGAGCAGGCCTGGCACAGATCAAGTGTCTGGACCCGCAGCAGGTACCGTGACCTCGACAATAGCCCGGTGGGAACGGTCATGCGTGTCCCGAAGCCACGCTGTCACCCATGTCTTGAGTCCAGACGCCGGGCCCGACAACGAGACAATGGGCCTGTACCCCAATGTCCTGGGTCAGGACAATGGGCGTTGCAGAACGGGTTGCATACCCCAGGCTCGAGGCTTGGCTAGGGCCCCGGCGCGAGGCCACCGGAGGAGGCAGTGGCGACTCCTCGTGGCGTTTCCCTGGTCGGTCACAGTCCGTGGCCCGACAACGTGGGAAGACCGTCGAAGACGTGGGTGCAGGCTGTGCTCGCCGCCGGTCGGGGAGGCCAGGCGACGACCCAGCTCTCGCGGGCCAGGCAGCGGGTGAGGGGGGTGTCCGCCGCGCTCGGGACGGTCCGGTAGGACCACTGCGATCGGTGGGCGCGCAGGCCCGTGAGCCGGACCTCGGCCACGTGGGCGCAGTCGACCTCGACGCCGACCGCGGCGTCCGGGATGGGTCGGAAGTGGTAGGGCTGCGTCGGGTCCCAGGTCGGCAGGCTCGCCGATGCTAGGTCGTCGTTCCAGGCGTCGAACCGTGACTGCGGAATGCCCGTGTGGAGCAGGCGGCTCGGACCTGGTCCGCGATCCTGGGCGAGGTCGAGGAACGCCGCCGTGGTGGCCGCTCCGACCGCGACGTGATCGGCATGCCCGGTCAGCCCGTCGGGGCCGAAGGTGGCAACGACGTCTGGTCGCTCCTCGCGCAGCACTGTCGCTATGCGGTTCGCGAGCAACCCGCCGGGCAGCTGGTCGAGGCCGCCGTCGGGAAGGCCCAGCCAGACCGTGCGGTCGGGTACACGGCCCACGGTCCGCCACGAGTCGACGTCCTCGCCGCGACGGTGACGCGCGAGCTCCGAGGGGGTGACCGCGACGTCGTCCGCGATCTCGCCGGCCTCGCCGTCCGTGGCCAGCACGAGGACGAACCGCAGAGCGGCGTCGTCGCGCAGCAGGGCGATCGTCCCCGAGATGCTGAAGGTGTCGTCGTCGGGGTGGGCGCCGACGAACACGACCGTGCGCGTCGCGCGGGCCGGCACGGCGGGGCGGCGCGGACGGGGGGTCCGGCGGTCGGTGCGGGCGGGGGCGTACGACGCCGTCGTGGTCATGTCTCGAGGCTCCGCGCGGAGGCCTGCCGGGCCATCCGCCCCCGGTGCTCATCCGGTACTCAGGCGCGATACTCACGGGCCTTCGCCAGGTGATCGGCCGTAGCCTGCGTGAGTGGGCACCACGCTGTGCGGGCGGGAGGTCGAGCTGGCGCGGCTGCGCGGGGTACTCGCGGAGGCGTCCGACGGCGCCGGCTCGGTCATCCTCGTTGCCGGTGAGGCCGGGATCGGCAAGAGCAGGCTCGCGGGACAGGTGGCCCGCGTGGCCCGCGAGGGCGGGCTGCGCGTGCTCGTCGGACGTACCAGCGAGGACGACGCCACCGCGCCGCACTGGCCCTGGCTGCAGGTGCTGGCGCCGCTCGGACGGGACGACCTCCTGCTCGCTCCGGCGGGCGCCGACCCGCAGGCCGAGCGGTTCGCCCGTCAGATTGCCGTCACGTCGGCGGTGTTCGACGTGCCGTCGCTCGTCGTCCTGGAGGACGTGCACCGGGCGGACGCTGCCTCCTTGCAGCTGCTGGTCCACGTGGCGCACGAGGTCAGCCGACGGCCCGCCCTGCTGGTGATCACCTTCCGTCCCGATCCCGCGGACCACACGGCCGGTTTCGGGGCCGCCCTCGACGAGATCAGCCGCGCTGAGCGCGTGGAACGACTCGACCTGGCGGGCCTCGACCTGCCGTCGGTTGCGCACCTGCTCGGTCCCGGAACACCCGCGGGGGTGGCACGGCGGGTGCTGGAAGTCTCCGACGGCAACCCGCTCCTGGTCGGTGAACTGGCTCGCCACCTGGCATCGGGCGGGCTGCTCGACACCGTTCCCAGGTCGGTCCGGGACAGCGTGCAACGCCGCCTGACCGCGCGGACGCCGGACTGCATCGACGCCATCCGCTGGGGCGCCCTCGTGGGCCGGGAATTCGCAGCTCCGCTGGTCGCGCGAGCCTCGGCGCGCTCGTCCGTGCTCGCCCTCACGGCTCTGGACGAAGCGGTCGACGGCGGACTCCTGGAGCCGGCGACCCAGCCCGGCCGGTACCGGTTCGTTCACGCCCTGATTCGGGACGCCGTCGCCGGAACGATGGGAGCGTCGGACCGAGCGACGCGGCACCGAGCGCTGGCACAGGCCGTCGAGGCGCTCGACGGAGCCGGCGACGAGAGCGCCGGCGAGATCGCACGACACTGGGACGCCGCCTCGGTGCTGGGCGACGAGGCGATGGCGGCGGCGTGGTGCGAACGTGCTGCACAGGTCGCCGACCGGCAGCTGGCCTGGGACGAGGCGGCCAGGCTCTTCGACCGAGCCCTGACCCTCGGAGGCCGGCCCGATCCTGCCGTGGTGTTCGACCGGGCGATGGGCTCCGCCCGGGCCCGACTGCACTGCGACGAGCTCGACAGCGCGGTGAACCGGTGCCTGCTCGCCGCGCGGACCGCTCTCGCCCTTGGACGGCCGGACCTGCTCGCCGAGGCGATGCTGGTGCCCGAGGCTCGGGGAGTGACCTCACGCGAGCTGTACGACCTGGGCGAGATCGCGCTGGCCGGGCTGGACGCCTCGGCCCACGCCCTGCGGGCCCGGGTGCACGGACAGCTGGTGAACCTCGGCTTCTACCTCGATGAATCGTCGGCCGCGCACGCCGACGCCGCGGAGGCGGAGGCCGCCGTCGCCGACGATCCCCTCGCCGAACTCGCCGCCATCCGGGCGCGACACATGGTCGCCTACGACCACGGCCATGCTGAGCTCCGACTCGTGCTCGCGGAGCGGTTCGGGCGCGCCGCCCGCGCGGCCAGGTTGCCGACCGCCGCTGTATGGGAGCCGATCTGGCGCATCGACACCCTGGTCGAGCTCGGCCGCCTGCCGGAGGCCGTCAGTCTGCTGCCGTTCCTGCGGGCCGCAGTGGACGCCGCCGGCACGCCCATCGCCCGCTGGCACCTGGCACGGGCCGAGGCGCTCGTGGCTCAGGCCGTCGGGAGATTCGCCGACGCCACGCGTCACGCCGAAGCGGCCCGCGAGCTGTACCTACGCCTGGAGGAACCCCTTGGCGCGGAGTTCATCTACCTGACCACGATGGCGTGCATCGGCCTGCACGCCGGCGACGCGCCAGGCATCGCGGAGCGACTCGCGCAGGCGCCGATCCACCTCGCACCGGCCCGTCTGGGCGACATGCCGGCCCTCGGGGCGGCAGAGGCATGCCTGCGGCTGGGCGATCACGACGGTTCGCTCGGCTTCTACCGGCGCATCGGCCCGGCACGGGGATGGTCCGTGCCCCCCTTCATGGGCCTGTACCCCTGGGCCCTGCGGTTGCGAGTGGCCTCGGCCCTGGGCCTGACGGACGAGCTCCCGCCACTGCTCGACGCCCTGGAGCCGCACCGGGGCCATCACATCGGCCTCAACGGAAGCACGAGCTACCTCGGCCCGATCGACCTGTGGACAGGCATTGCGAGGGCCGCGCTCGGACGCTGGGACCACGCCGAACGTGACTTTGCCGCGGCTTCGCGCGCCGCCGAGGTCGCCGGGACGCCGGCGTTCGCGGTCCACGCCGACGTCGAGCGGGCACAGGTGCTGACGACCCGCGGGTCGCCCGGCGACGCGGCCCAGGCGGTCAGGCTCCTCACCGCCGCCCGTCCGGTCGCGGCGCGCCTGGGGATGCCCGACTTTCTCGCACGGATCGACGCGATGCTTGAGGCGCCGGTCGCGGTCGACGCCGGCCCGCTCTCCCCCCGCGAGGTCGAGGTGGCCGCCCTCGTCGCCGAGGGGCTCACCAACCGCCAGATCGCCCGCACCCTGGTCATCTCCGAGCGGACGGCGCAGAACCACGTCCAGCACATCCTGACCAAGCTGTCCTTGGCCACGCGGCGCGACGTCGCGGCGTGGTATCGGGAGAGCCCCCTACGGGGCCGCCGTCCCTCGACATGACCGGATCGCCGCTGGCACGATCATCGCCGAGATCGGGGTCGACATGACCCGCCTCCGGACCGCCGCGCAGCTGGCGTCCTGGGCCAAGTTCGCCCCGATCGTCAGCGAGTCCGTCGGGAAGCGCCAGGGCAAGAACGCACCGGCAAGGGCAATAGGTACCTGGCCCGCAGCACTACGACACCCGCGCCGGCACCCGACGCGCCGTCCGCAACCACACCCGCGGACTATAAGCCCTCGGCTACAGCGTCACCCTCACCCCCGCCGCCTGACCGCGCCCGACCCTATCCCGGCTCCGCTGCGCTTCACCGGAGCTTTCGCACGTCCGGTCACCGTCGTTTTCGGAGTAGGAGACGTTGCGACACCGTGGACCTTGGCTTCTACCTGCGGCTACGGTTGTAACCCACGCGCCTTGGCTGCTCTGCACGGTTTCAGTGGGCCGTAGTTCGTACCACGTTTGATGCCACGCACTCCCGGCGACCGGAGCAGTTAGATCTCAATACCGGCGTCAATCGTTCGCAGCGGCGTCGCCTTCCTCACGGTGTCCTTGCTCATCTGTCCGTCTCTCCGGCCGCGTTCTCGTGGGCGATCTGGTAGTCAACCGGGGCGGTAGCCGGACCGGCGCCGAGGACGGCGGCGGTCCGGACACGCCGTCGGCTACTTTCCGCGCAGGCCGATCGGGTTGCCATCCCCGTCGGCGAGCACGCAGATGCGCGCCTCGGGTGCGACCTTACGCGGGGCGTCGCGCTCGGTGGCGCCAGCCGCGAGCAGGGTCTCGCGGGTGGCGTCGAGATCCTCGACGTCGGCAAAGGCCACCGGCCCCCCGCCTCCACCGGCTGGATTGAGGCTGACCTCGAAGCCGTCGATGTCGTAGCCGACGTAGTACGACTGGTCGGTATGCGGTGAACCGAGCAGCGCGGTGTACACGGCCTTGGCGGCATCCAGGTCGGACACCGGAATCACCAGGCTGCGGATGCTGGGACTCATGTTTGATCTCCTCATGGGTAGGGCGGTCACATCGTCGACCGCTGCGTCGGTGGTGGCATCACGCTATGAGTGGATCAAGGACCCACGCTTCTCGATTCCTGATCGGCCTGCGAGCGCCGGCCTCAGCACAGTTTCCTGGATACGGATCAGGTTGCCCGCACGATCGCGGAAGGCACAGTCCGGATCCGGTGCGGCTGCTCGGTCGGCTCCTCGACCACCTCGGCCGGCCACCGGGGCGAGCTCGGCTTCGTGTTCGTCGTCCTCAGTGACACGCGGGCCTGACGAGCCTGCGCAGGCGGACACCGAGGACGATCGGGATCTTGACTCAGGCTGAGTCTCCTGCCTGAGTTGACTGCTGCCTCAAGGTGGCCGCAGGGCGAGATCAGTGATCAAGCTTTGGCAACTCGCACCACGGCCATGATCAGAAAAGCATGTATTGATGGATAATGCCTGATGAGAGCGCGCCCGGCAGGGATCGAACCTGCGACCGTCGGATTAGAAGACGTCCCGACAGCGTCGACTGTGGCTTCTACCTGCGGCTATGGTTCCGTGGGCGACCCCCGTAGCTGCGTGAGGCGACTGAGATGAACCACAGTTCGCACCACGTTTGATTCCATGACAGTCGCCGGCGGTGCCGAAGGTTAGCGGTCGGACGATGCGCGGGCGATGTGGCCGACGGAGACGAGGTCCTCGGTGACGGCGTAGAGCACCGGTACCGGCCGACGCGTAGGCGGTGCAGTCCGGTGGCGCCGAACGGGAAGGCGCCGTCCGGGTAGGGGTGCTCGCTGAGTGCGTCGATCGCGGCGAGGACCGCGCGCAGGCCGTCGGGGTCGTCGGCGAGGAACGCGGTGGCCTGGTGGACCGCCTTCTCGTCGAGAGAAACCTTGCGGCTCACGTGGGCAGGTGCCGTCGGCGGTTCAGTCGGCGGTTCAGTCGGCGGGGCCGAGGCGGCGGCGAACCTCGGGCAGTGGGACGTAGTTCGTCTCGCCGCGGGCTTCTCGGGCGAGCCAGTCCTGGGCGGCGGCGGCGTCCTCGGCGTCCTCGAGCGCCTGCGCGGACGCGGTGCTCTCCAGGGCGCGGAGGCGAAGGAACTCGGCGAGGGGGACGATGACGGCCACCTGGCCGCCGAGGTGGATGACCTCATAAGGAGCCGTCACAGGGCGGTCGGCGGGATGAATCGGACCGACGGGCTCGGCGGACATCGCTCGGCAACTCCCTTAGCGTGCTCCTCGTCCGATCGTAGCCGTGACCCTGGCGTGGGGCCGAGGGGTCCCGCTGTCAGGCGGCCGACAGTTTCGTCTCCCACTCCTGTAGCGTCCCGAGCTGGTCGCTGATGGAGGCGACGATGCCGTCTGGGCGTACGAGGACGGCCACCTGTTCGTCCGGCCAGCGGGATGCGCGCGGGTCGTCGGGCGTGAGATGCGTCGTCGTCAGTGGCAGTCCGTTGGGCCCTCCGAACCGGGGCGGTGTGGTCGCCTGGGGGAAGTCGCCGAACAGGAGGAGTTCGGCCTCTGCGTGCCCGGTGAGTGGCCATCCGTCGCCGGAGCGCACCCCGGCGCGGTCTGAGCCGTCGGCGAGCGGGCCTTCCCGGTCGGTGATGTTTTCCGGAGGTGTTCACTCCAGACAAGGGCGCGGCTCCACGTTATCCGCGTCGCTGAAGCTGGCCAACGACGACCAGAGCCAGTAGGCCGTAGAGCCCGGCGTCCGCGCTGACGAGGCCGAGCAGGGCGCACACGCCGATCACTCCCGTTCCCACCCACGCCAGCGCCAGCGCTCGGGTGCGCCACGGGCCGGAACCGGCAGGCCGACCCGACTCGACGAGTTGCGCCATGGTCGAGGTCAGTGCGCTGACGACGAACAGGGCGGCCAGGTACAGAAAGGCGGACGACGTCGTCGCCCGGTGGCCGACGAGCGCCGTCGGGAAGGGCAGGAACGCGACGCCCATCAGCCACACCATGTTGAGGCTTCGGATCACCGGGGTCATGCCCTCGACGCCGGCGAAGGTACGGTCGTGCACCGCCCAGAAGCGGTAGATGACAAGGAAGGACAGCGCGAATGCCAGCAGATCGCTGCCGTGCTCCGTGAAAAGCCAACCGAGCCCGTGCTCCTCGGCCTGCGGCACGAGGTCGACCAGGGGCAGCACGAGCAGCGTCATGGCGATGCCGACGATGCCGTCGGTGAGCGTCAGCAGGCGTTCGCCGCCCCGACGTCCCGCGCCGGAGTCGTCCTGCGACATCATGGCTCCCTCGCATCTCGGGTGTGGTGCCAGACTACGGACGACGGGAGGCGTCAGTCCGGCGCGGGTTCAGGGGAGCGGTAGCGGTGCTTGTGCCTTCCTGGCCGATCTGTGCTACTCCTGCGCCCGGCTCGAGCGGGCCCGATGTGTCAAGAGCTGGACCGCGGCCCAAGGCAACTGGGAACGGCGCGAATCGGTGACGTCGACGAGGCGGCGGGGCATCCTCCTATGGATGTCCAGCGGCAGCGGCAAGATGGTTGAGGGCTCGGTGGGGTAGCAAATCGGCCGCGCCCCCGCGGGGCCGCGCCTCGTCGAGGGTGGAGACGCCCGGCGCGAGATGCGGTCGTACCCGGCTTACACCCAAGATCAAATTGAGTCATCGCTGATGCGGTCGATCTCTTGGTTGATCCGCTGTTCCGAGATGTGGTGTGGGGTGAAGACAGACAGGGCATGCATGGTCAGCCCGATGCCCCACCCGAGGAGGGTGAACAGGGGCCAGGGAGTCCAAGAGCCGCCGGCAAGAGATCGAGTGAGCCAGATGCAGACGAGCAGTAGGTTGACCATGGCGTACACGGCAAGGTGAAGCCAGAAGCCGTGGCGCGCGCGCAACCGTCGTAGCGCCTCCGCACGGAGGTCCTCGCCGTCGGCTCGACTCATCGCGCTGTCCCCGCTGCTCGGGATGTCAGCGGGCCGGGTTCAGCGGCGGTGCGGGCGAACCGATGATCGATGACTGCGGGAAGAGTTGCTGCAAGAACCGCGAGAGCGCGGTATCTCCGCGGAACGATCATCTTTCTCCGGGGCCGATGCAGTGCCGACGCCACAGCGTCGGCCACCACCTCGGGTCCTGGCATGCGCCCATGCCGGCCCGCCGTGAGCGGCGTGGCAATGTAGCCGGGCTCGATCAGAGTGACCCGAACCCCTGTCCCGAAGACCTCCCGCCTGACGGAGTCGCTGATTCCGCGGAGGCCGAACTTGGACGCCGAGTAGGCGCCGTCGACGCCGACTTCGCCGGCGATGGAGCCGATGTTGATGATGGATCCGCCGCCGTTCGCGATCATGCCCGGGATGACGGTCCTCATGAGTCGGATCGGGGCGAGCAGGTTCACCGCGAGCACGTTCTCCACGTCGACGTCGGATGCGGCGATCGAGTGGACGTGTCCGACGCCCGCAACGTTGATGAGGGCGTGGATGCGACCGGTCACGGTCAGTGCGCGGTCCACCAGTCGGGCTGTCTCATCGGAGCGAGTGACGTCGGTCGGGACGACGAGTGCGTCGCCGCCGCGGCGTCGGATCTCCTGGCGGGTGGCCTGCATCTGATCGCCTCGACGGGCGGCGAGGACGATTGTCGTTCCCGGCACGCCTAATCGGAGCGCGGTTGCGCGGCCGATCCCACTGGAGGCGCCGGTCACGATGATGACTGGATGTTGGGCACGGGTTGGGCGAGGTTCGGCGTCCATGTCAACCTCTCGGGAGGCAGAAGGCTGGTGCTCGGCAGCCTCGGCAGACGCCGGCGTGGGCGCATCGGTCATGTGACTGTCGTGGTTGCCCACTCAGTCGTGTGTGCTGGACGTTCCCTTCGGTGGGGCGGCATCGAGGGCGTCCCGAAGGGCGGCCCGGGTGGTGATTCCGAGCTTGGGGAAGATCCGGTAGAGGTGGGCGCTCACCGTGCGGTGGGACAGATAGAGGCGCTGGCCGATCTGCTTGTTGGTCAGTCCGCGGGCGGCGAGAGAGGCGATCTCGAGTTCTTGAGCGGTGAGTGCCGCGGTGCCCGTGACGGACGTGGGTCCTTGTGGGGACAGGTCGACGATGCCGGTGGCTCGGAGCTCGATGACGGCGCGTTGCACCCAGGGGGTGGCGGTGAGGCTCTCGAAGGTGGTCAACGCCGCGGTCACGTGGACGCGGGCCTCACCGATGCGGCGAGCACGGCGGAGCCACTCGCCGTACGCGAGGTGAATACGGGCTGCATCGAAAGGCCATTGTTCGGCGTGTGGGGTGTCGAGTGCCTGCTCGAACAGTCGGTCGGCCTGGTTGCCCCCTCCGGCAACGGCTGCGCACCCCGCCGTCACCAGGGCGAGCCGGCTGGACACCGCCGCGAGGTCGGCCGCCCGCATGGCCTCGACGTGTGCTTGCGCCTCCTTCGGCCTACCGGTCCGCACAGCGGCTTCCACCAGGTCCATCAGTACCCATAGGGCGTAGGGCACGTGCGAGACGAGGGTCCCGGGGGGGCTGATGGCGCTTGCATGCCGATAGGCCCGCTCGAAGTCCTGGCGCCCTGCCGCTGCAAGCGCGCGGGCGTGGTGGGCGCAGACATCGGCGTGCTTGATGCCGCGGGGTACGGCCCAGCTGCGCATCTGCTCGATCCGCTCGTCGACGACGTCTTCGTGCCCGCGTAGGGCGGCGATCACGGCCTGCCGGTGACGAACGATCCACGCCTGCAGCGGCAAGTCTCCGGCCTCGCACATGGCCGCGGCTTCATCTGCCAGCTGCTCCGCTTCATCCCACCGGCCCGACATCAGATCGTCGATGATCAGGTGAGCTAAGGCGGTTACGGCCGGGGTGAGAGCGCCGCCCCCCCGACCGTCGTCCACCACACGCCAGAGAGGGTTACGGCATGCGGCTAGCCGATCGGTATAGAGCGCTGTGGAGCTGATGCGGAGGATGCGGAAATGGTCCGGCTCTCGGGCGAGAGTGGCGACGGCCGCGTCGACGCGGTCGAGCGCGGCCGCGGCCGTGCGGACGGGATCAGCGTAGGTCTGGGCCAGCAGCACGAGGTCGGCATGGCCGGAGGGGCCTAGGCGATTGAGAGCTGCGTCGAAGGGTCGCCACAGCTCCCGCCGTCCGCCGAACCAGCAGAGCAACAGCAGCGTCGACAGGGCCATGGTCATCGGCTCGTCCGGCTGGTCGAGCTCGGGCTCCGCGCTTCTACCGGAAGCTTCGAGGATGCCGACGAGCAAGCGGTGAGCGGTGGTGAGGTCCCCGTCGCGGCTGAGGAGCAGATGGACGGTGGCGATGGCCGCGTACAGGGCTCCAGCGGAGTCAGGGGCTTCTGCCGCCGCCTGATCGAGGAGCTCGGACGCGTGTCCCGATGCCCCCGTGATGCCTGCCCCGACATACGCAGCGGTCGCAAGCCGTCGCTGGCGCCCTTGATGGTCCTCGCTGAGGTCGGCCGAGCGGACCAAGGCGGACACCGCGCCTGCTCCGTCTCCTCGCTGCAGGATCCGATGTGCGACCTGTTCCAAGAGTTCTGCCGTGCGCTCGTCGACATCGATGGCCGCTTTCGCCAGGTGCCATGCGCGGCGTTCGGGCTGGTCGGTCAACTGGTCCGCCAGCGCCTGGTGTGCCCGTCGGCGCTGCTCGCTCGTCGCCATCTGGACCACTGCCGAGCGGATCAGCGGATGACGGAAGGCTAGCCGCCCGCCGCCGTGTGGAACCTCCACGATCCGGTCCTGTTCGGCGGGGGCCAAATCGTCCAGTCCACGGCCGTGTGCATGAGTGGCCTGCAACAGGCGCAAGTCTCCGGTCCCCTCCAGAGCCGCGAGGACGAGGAGGTCACGGGTGGCGTCGGGCAACCGACGGACGCGCATCTCGAAGAGGGAACTCAATCGCCGGCTCAGCGGGAGGACATCCGGCAACGTTCCCGAAGGTATGTCCTGAACCGTCGCCGCAAGCTCGTGCAGTGCCAGCGGACTGCCCTGGGAGGTGGCCAGCACCTGGTCGCGGACGCGCTGAGGGAGGCCGGGGTGGTAGCGGTCGAGGAGTCGGGCGGCGGCACTGGCGGCGAGCGGGGCGAGGTCGTAGGTCGACAGGCCCGCTCGCTCGAAGAACGTCTCGTCCTCCGTTCGCGTGGCCGCGAGCAGCGCGACCTGACTGCCGCCGAGTCGTCGAGCCACGAACCCGAACACGACGGCGCTGGCACGGTCCAACCAGGCGACGTCGTCCACCACGACCAGGAGGGGACGGTGCTCGGCGGCCTGCCGCAGCAAGGTCAACGCAGCGGTGGCCACGAGCAGGCGATCGGACGATGGGCCCTGTTCGAGACCGAGGGCTACGGCCAGGGCGGCGCGAGCGGGGCTGTGGACGCCGCTCATCGCCTCACGCAAGGGCAGCAGCAGCTGGTTCAGCGCGGCGTAGCTGACGTCGGTCTCGAACTCGACGCCGGCAGCACGCACCAACCCGACACCTGCAGCGGTGTCCAGAGACACCCCGAGAGTGCCGTCTGTCATATCGCTCACGACCCGGTCCAGGAGTGCTGTCTTGCCGACCCCGGCCTCACCCGTGATCAGAAGCGCCGAGCCATGGTCGAAGCCACGCCTCACCGAAGCAGTGACCGCCTGGACGTCGACCTCACGCCCGATCAGCGGTCTGCGGCCACCGCCTGACGGGGCTTCGTCTTGGGTCAGCACGATCTTCCTCCCGATCGAGCCGAGAATACCCGACACGGTGTGAGGCAGTGATCTTGGCCGATGCGCCCAGTCGCCGAGCACTCGGCCACAAGACGTTTGACCGATGCTGCGGACCTGTGTCGTGAGGACCGTCTAGCGCATGACCAGGACCGGCGGCGATGTATCCCGAGCGCATGACCTGAATCGGAACCGACTGCTCGGCTGCGGACCGCGACCGAGGCAGGACCGGCAGGCCGGGTGCCACCGACGTGGGCTGCCCTGATGGGGACCAACGACGGCGTGACCAACCTACCTTCGTGCCTTCACGACCCCCCGTTCAGTGCGACCCCGAGGCTGGCCTCGAGCCTGCAACAGATCCTCGTTGACCTCATCGCGCTGACGCTGCAGATCACGCAGGCCCGATGGAACGTCATCGGGATGAACTTCGGCGACATCCGCCCGGAACTTGCTGACCTCGCTCAGGTGACTCATGAGCACAGCGAGGTCGTCGCCGAACGCATGCGCGCTCTTGGGCTCGTCCCGGACGTACGAGTGGAGACGGTCGCAGCCACCACTTCTCTCCCCGCGCCTCCCCGTGGCGAGCAGAGCGGGCTCTTTGTGATCAACCTGCTGACTCAGCGCCTCTCTGCTGTGGTTGTCTTTCTCAGAGCACTGTACGCCGACGCGGACCACGACGATCCGGTCACCGCGGAAATGCTAGGTAATGTGATCGCCAGCGTCGAACGGCGCCGATGGTTATTGAGCACACAGACTCGGGCCGATCGATGATGTCGTCGTCAGCAGAAGGCGGGGTAGGCGCCTACCTCATCAATGTCCCGCTTGGCAGACAGGACAAGGCATGAGCTCGCACATGACACCCCAAGTCGCCCACGAAACCATCACGATGCAACGGAAAGCCAGCCTTGCGACCCTGCTCGGGGGTACGGCTTGGATACTGGGTACCCTCCAATACGTGCTGGCCCAAATCTTCGTGGCCGCAGCCTGGTCCACTCCCTACAGTTTGACTGGGAACTTCATCAGCGACCTGGGCAACACCTCGTGTGGACCATTCGCCGTGCCGCACGGCAACCCGGTGTACGTCTGTTCCCCTCAACATAACCTCATGAACGGCGCCTTCGTCGTCGCCGGGATACTCACTCTCACCGGAGCCGTCCTGCTCAAGAGCTGGTGGCCGAGCGGGCGCGCTGCCCAGACGTCCCGGTACCTGTGGATCGTCGCAGGGCTCGGCAAGCTCGTCGTCGGCCTCGTACCCGAGAACACGCGCCTCGGCCTGCACCTGCTCGGCGCCTTGAACGTCCCCATCGGAAGCGTGGCGATCCTGCTGTTCGCCATCGCAATCCGCCACGATCGACCCGGCTTCTCGGCGATCAGCGCCGCCCTCGCCGTTGTCGGCCTGGCCGGAACCTTCCTCTCTACCGCGGGCGAATACGGTGGCCACGCCCTCCTGCTCGGCCTCGGCGTCGGCGGCACAGAACGCATCGGCGCCTATCCGGGCAACCTCTGGATGCTGCTGGCCGGCCTCCTTGCCGTGATCTCCACGACCCAGCGGCGCCCAGCATGACCGTGCAACTTTCGAACTCCTCGCTCACCACGGCCGGCATCCTGCTGCTCAGCCTCGTCGCCGTCGAATACGGCGGCGTGCTCATGCTGCGGCTCGCCACGCACCGGGTACCGGCAACAGACTTCCAGCGCGCGTTCTTTCGCGCGGGACACGCCCACGCCGGAATGCTCGTGACTTTGGCGCTGGTCGTGCAGCCCTTCATCACCGTGAGCGCATTAACCGGCGCATGGTCCACTGTCGCCCGCACCGGCGTCGCCGCAGCAGCAATCCTCATCCCTGCGGGATTCTTCTTCGGCGCCGCCGGGCCTGGGCGTGAGCGACCCAACAAGGCCGCATGGCTCATCGGCGTCGGAGCCGTCGTCCTGACGGGGACGCTCGTGGTCCTGGGGGTCGGCCTCATAGCCGCGGCCTGAAGAAACCACTCGCGGCCTCGCCGTGGGCGTCGGCCCAAGTCAGGTCAGGCTCGTGCAGCAGACGCTCGGGACGTGCTCGGCCTCGCTCGCGGCCCTGGGGACTCATCGGCATCGCCTCGTCCAGATCGTGGTGCGCGAACCAGAGACCTCGTCGTATCCGCGGTGCGCACGTTGAAGCCGACGAGCCATTGCGCAACGTCTCGATCGACCGCCGCTGCGGCTTGAACGACCCCCGCGCGGCCCTGCGCAGGCAGCTGCTGACGGGGCTCGCACCACGACCATGATCACCAAAGTATGTATTCAAGCATAATGCCTGGTCAGAGCGCGCCCGGCAGGGATCGAACCTGCGACCATCGGATTAGAAGTCCGCTGCTCTGTCCGCTGAGCTACGGGCGCCCTGCCGCCCGCCGTGGACGACGGACGTCGCGTGACAGGTTATCGGGCCTCCCGCCGGCGGCACGTCCCTCGGCCGGAGCCCGCCGGCAGCGACGGGGTAGGTCGCAGCCGCGAATTTCTCACTGGGCCGGGACGGTCCGCGCTCAGCCCGGCCTGCCGGTCCCGACGTGCTCAATCGCCCAGGACAAGGCGGACCGTCTATACGGCTGGTGACGAGGCGAGCGAGATGCGTGACTGACCTGGTCCGGACCGGTTCACCGGAAAGGGTGGCACAGGGGTTGGCAGTACGCGCACCTCAGGGCACGCTCCTTAGGATCAGGTTGACGACGCCGAGGAGCAGGCCGAGGAGGAGCTGTGGATCCCCAGGTGGACGCCGTGCCGGCGCCCGTCTCGGCGACCGCTCGCCCGGCCCCCGGGGAGCCCAGCGCTGACGCCCCGCCGTCGGAGAACGGCGCCGCCGCGAACGGCAACGGCAGCGGCAACGGTGCCCTGACCGTCGAGCAGCTGCGCGAGGCCGCCGCCCGCCGGCTCGCCGTGCCCGCCGGTGTGCCGACGATCGCCGACATCGCCGACGGTGCGGAGCCGGCGCAGGGGCAGCCGGAGATCCCCGAGGCCCAGGTCCCCGTCGACGAGGAGCCGCCGGACCTGCTCGAGGCCGCCGAGCTGCTGCGGCATGAGGTGGCGAGCCTGCAGCTGCCGCTCGAGGTCGAGGGCGCCGCGGCCGCGCGCGAGGAGCGCGAGGCCCTGCTCGGCCAGCTCGACGACTACCTGCTGCCCCGGCTGCGCCGGCTCGACGCGCCGTTGCTGGCCGTCGTCGGCGGGTCGACCGGCGCCGGCAAGTCCACGCTCGTGAACTCCATCGCCCGGCGCGAGGTGACGCGGTCCGGCGTCCTGCGCCCCACTACCCGCTCGCCCGTGCTCGTCCACCACCCGTACGACTCGGGGGCGTTCCTCTCCCAGCGCGTCCTGCCCGGGCTCGCCCGCGTCACCAGCGAGGCGCCCGAGCCGGCCCAGCCCATCGACGTCGACGCGCCGCGCATCACCGCTCTGCGGCTGGTGCCGCACGAGGGCATCACGCCCGGCCTGGCGATCATCGACGCTCCCGACATCGACTCCGTCGTCGAGACCAACCGCGACCTCGCCGTCCAGCTCCTCGCGTCCGCGGACCTGTGGGTCTTCGTCACGACGTCGGCCCGCTACGGCGACGCCGTCCCGTGGGAGATGCTCAAGCAGGCCGTCGACCGCGGCGTAGCCGTCTCCGTCGTGCTCGACCGGGTGCCGCCCGACGTCATGCAGGAGGTCCGCATCGACCTCGCCACCCGGTTGCGCGACCGCGGCCTGGGAACGTCGCCGATGTTCACGATCCCCGAGACGACGCTGACCGAGGGCTTCCTGCCGGAGCAGGTCGTGGCCCCGCTGGCGGGGTGGCTCAAGCGGCTCGCGCTCGACGGGCGGGCCCGCGACGTCGTCGTCCGGCGGACCTTGATCGGCATCCTCGACAGCCTGCGCGAGCGGGTGCAGGCCGTCGCCGCCGCGGCCCGCGCGCAGGACGCCGCCCAGGCCGAGCTGCGCGCGTGCGTCGAGTCGGCCTACGACGAGGCCCGCGTCGACCTGTACCGCACCCTGGCCGGCGGCAGCGTGCTCCGCGGCGAGGTGCTGGCCCGCTGGCAGGAGTTCATCTCGACCGGCGACGTCTTCCGCAGCTTCGAGCCCGGCGGCAGCGGCCTCGTCGAGCGCATCCGCGCGCGTGTGCGGCCCCGGGTGGCGCCCACCCAGCCCGTGCTCGACGCGCTCGCCGCCGGAACGCGGACCCTGGTGGAGTCCCGTGCCCGGGTCACGCTGGAACACCTTGCCCAGAGCATGGGCACGGCGGGCAACGCAGCCGGGGCGGGCGCCGCCCTGGTCGCGGACCACCCCGAGCTGCGCGAGCTGCCGCCCGACTTCTCGGAGCGGGCCGCGCGCGCCGTCCGCGAGTCGCGCGTCGTCCTCACCGACCTGGTCCGCGAACTGCCGCTGGAGGGCCGGGCGGGTGCGTTGGGGCTGGATGGCGCGGTCGCGGCCCTCTCGCTGCTCGCCGTCGACCGGCCCGACGCCGCCCGCGAGCCCGGCGCCCCGGCGGCGCTGGCCGAGGCCGTGCTCGGCGCGCTGTTCGGTGCCGACGCCGTCGCCCCGGCGGTCACCGCGGCGCGGGAGGACCTGGCGGCGCGGCTCGACCAGCTGCTGGAGTCGGAGCGGGAACGGGTCCGCGGGGTGTTGGACGGGCTCGGGCTGCGGCCCGGGCGGGCGGAGGCGCTGACCGCCCGGGCGGCGTTCGTGGAGGAGGCGCGGTGAGTGGACGGCACACGGGCTCGGACGTCGCCGCGAAGGCGGCCGCCCTCGAGTCGGCGCTGGCCGCCGGGGGCGACCGGCTCGACCCCGCGGCGCGTGCGGCGGCCGAGGCCGTGCTGGACCGCACGGGGGAACGGCTGCGCCTCGGCGGCGACCACACCGTGGTCGCGCTCGTCGGCGCCACCGGCAGTGGCAAGTCCAGCCTGTTCAACGCCCTGTCGGGGATGGAGATCGCCGACGTCGGTGCGCGCCGTCCGCTGACCGCCCAGCCGATGGCGTGCATCTGGGGCGGGGAGGGGGCCGGCCCGCTGCTCGACTGGCTCGAGGTGCCCGAGAGCCGCCGGGTCGTCCGCGAGTCGGTTCTCGACGCCGACCGGCAGGCAGCGCTGCGCGGGCTCGTGCTGCTCGACCTGCCCGACCACGACTCCACCGCCCTCGGCCACCGGCTCGAGGTCGACCGGCTCGTCAAGCTCGTCGACCTGCTCGTCTGGGTGGTGGACCCGCAGAAGTACGCGGACGAGGCCCTGCACACGCGGCTATCTGCGACCCCTCGTCGGCCACGACGACGTGATGCTCGTCGTGCTCAACCAGATCGACCGGCTCGGCGACGGCGAGGCCGAGACCTGCAGCAAGGACCTGCGGCGCCTGCTCGACGCCGACGGGCTCGAGCACGTCCCGGTGGTGACGGCGTCGGCGCGCCGCGGCGACGGCGTCGACGAGCTGCGGGAGCTGCTGGCGGCCGTCGTCCAGGGGCAGTCGGCCTTCCTCGCGCGCGCGACGGCCGACCTCGACGAGGCGGCTCGGCGCGTCGCTGCCGGTCTCGCCGGCAGCGAGCCCGACGCGCGGACCCTGCCCGCGTCCGAGGCGCTGGTGGCGACGATGGCGTCGGCCGCCGGCCTGCCGGTGCTGCTCGACACGGTCGCCGCGGAGTACCGGCGGCAGGCGTCGGGGAAGGTCAGCGTGGCTGCTGGTGCACTGGTGGCAGGCGCTGGGCGCCGACCCGCTGCGCCGCCTCGGCTTCACCGGCCAGGCGGAGGGGCGGCTGCGCGAGCTCACCCGCGCCTCCCTCTCGACCCCCTCGCCGGCGCAGCGCGAGCGGGTCGACCTCGCGGTCCGCGAAGTGGCCGACGAGGTGGCGGCGGTCCTGCCGTCGCGGTGGGTCGAGTCGGTGCGGACGGCGACCGCGCCGCACGTCGACGAGCTCTCGGGAGCGCTCGACGAGGCGGTCGCCGGGGTCGACCTCACGGTGCGGCGGGCCTGGTGGTGGGACGGCCTGCGGGTCGCGCAGTACGCGCTCGCGGTCGCCGCCGGGATCGGCTTCGTGTGGCTGGCGCTGATCGGCGTGCTGCGGTGGGCGGGCAGGGCCCGGCCCTCGACGCCGTACGTCGGGCCGGTGCCGCTGCCGACCCTGCTGTTCGTCGGCGGGCTCGTGCTCGGGGCGGCGCTCGGCCTGCTGGGCGCGTGGTTGGTGCGCCGGGGTGCCCGGCGGCGGCGCGGCCGTGCTGTCGAGGAGCTGCGGTCCGCAGTTGCCCAGGTTGCGTGGGACCGCGTCATCGCACCCGTCGCGGCCGTCCTGGAGGACCACCGCACGGCGCGCGAGTCGCTCTCGGCCGCGTTCTGACCTTCGCCTCGGGCCGGCGTCTCGTCCACAGGTGCCGCTGACGCCCCGCCGTCCACAGGCGGGGGTCTCGCCCCGGCGGCCCACCGCCGCCGGCGTCGATGCTGCTCGTGCGGCCCGGCGCCCGGCCGGGTCCAGGGGCAGGAGGACTCGATGCGAGAGACGTACCTGACGGTGGCCGGGATCGTCGCCACCGACCCGACCATCCGCACGCTCGACGACGGCCGCAAGGTCATGAGCTTCCGGATGGCCTCGACGAGCAGGCGGTTCGACAGCACGGCCAAGACGTGGGTCGACGGGCACACGCTGTGGGTCAAGGTGAGCTGCTGGCGCGAGCTGGCGGAGAACGCCGCGCACTCGGTGCGCAAGCGCGACCGGGTGCTCGTGACGGGCCGCGTGCGGTCGGAGCAGTGGACCGTGGAGGGCGGCGGGCAGCGGAGCGACCTCGCGCTCGAGGCCGACGCGGTGGGCCACGACCTGACCTACGGCACGGCAGAGTTCAGCCGCAAGGTCCGGGTGCAGGGGGAGCACGTGCTGACCGAGGGCACGACCGTCGACCCGGCCACCGGCGAGATCGTGCACGAGCAGCCGGGGGCCGCTCCGGCGCCGGTGTTCGCGGCAGAGGCCGGCCCGGGGGACGGCGACGCCGACGAGACCGACGACTTCGAGGAGCTCGACGACCTGGCCGTGAGCGAGGGCGAGCTGGCTCGTTCGGCGTGACCCGGCCCGCGGGGCGGCCGGGTGGTGCGGCACGATCGGGCCGTGCCCGTCCGTCCCGCCGCCGCTCGCTCGCTCGGCCTCGCGCTGGGGGTCGCCGCCGACGCGGCGTTCGGCGACCCGGCCCACCTACACCCGGTGGCCGGGTTCGGCCAGGCCGTGGCGCGCCTGGAGCGGCGGCTGTACGCGGATGCCGTCGGTCCCGGCGCCGCCCTCGTCGCGGCGTCGCTCGCCGGTCCGCTGCTCGCGGGCGTCGCGGCGGAGCGCGCCGTCCGGCATCGGCCGCTCGCCGCCGTCGCCGTGACCGCCGCGGCGACGTGGGCCGTTCTCGGGGGGACGTCCCTCGCGCGGGAGGGCGCGGGCATGGCCGCGGTACTGGAAAGGGGGGATCTGCAGGCCGCCCGGGGCCGGCTCGCGAACCTGTGCGCGCGGGACCCCAGCGGGCTCGACGCGGACGCGCTCGCGCGGGCGACGGTCGAGTCCCTCGCCGAGAACACCTCCGACGCCGTGGTGGCGCCCCTGCTGTGGGGGGCCTTGGCCGGCGTGCCGGGACTTCTCGGCTACCGCGCGGTCAACACGCTCGACGCGATGGTCGGGTACCGCTCGGAGCGCTACCAGCGGTTCGGGCGGGTCGCAGCGCGCCTCGACGACGTCGCGAACTGGGTTCCGGCACGCGTGACCGGCGCCCTGACGGTGCTCGCGGCACCGCTCGTCGGGGGCTCGCCACGGCAGGCGTGGCAGGTGCTGCGTCGCGACGGTGGCCGGCACCCGAGCCCGAACGCGGGCCGCCCCGAGGCGGCGGCAGCGGGTGCGCTCGGCGTGCGGCTCGGCGGCACCAACGTGTACGCCGGGCACGTCGAGAACCGTCCGGCCCTGGGGGAGGGGGGGAGGGCCCCCGAGGTGGGTGACGTGCGACGTGCCGTCCGGCTCGGCCGTGCAGTCGGAGTCGGCGGGGCCGCTGTCGCCGTCGCGCTGGCGCTCACGCCGCGTTCGAGTGCACGGATCCGGGTCCACGACGCCTCCTGGCGCCGTACCTGACCGGACTTCCCCCGCGCTCGGGGTCACGGCAGGCTGACGACGCGGAGCCGGTGTTCGTCCTCGTGCACAGCCCCTCGCTGGGCCCGGGGAGCGTCTGCCGCTGGAGTACTACACCCGGACGATTCCGGCGCCGGACGCCTGCATCAGCTCGTCGACCCGGCCACCGTCGCCGACGCGGTCGTCGCCGGCGCCGCCGACCTCGCCCGCGGCTGACCCTCGATAGGGTCGTGGCCATGCGTGCGGAGGGAACCTTCAGCGTCGTGGCGTCCACGCCCACCGACGTCGTGCCCGCTCCGGCCGTGACCACGGCGATGCAGGTCGGCGTCATGACGATGGAGAAGCGGTACGAGGGCGACGTCTCGGGCCGCTCGGCCACGCTGTTCACGTCGGCTTACGACCCGGCCGCGGGCGTCGGCACCTACGTCGCGCTCGAGTCGTTCGAGGGCTCGGTCGCCGGCCGGCAGGGCACCTTCAACTTCGTCCACTCGGCGACGACGACTGGTAGCGACCGCGGTCCACGAGTTCTTCCTCGTGGTGCCGGCCAGCGGCACCGGCGCCCTCGCAGGGATCACGGGCACGGGGGGACTGCGCATCGACGACGACGGCACGCACCGCGTCTGGTTGGACTACGACCTCACCTGAGGCCGGAGCGTAGGGTCGGCGGGTGCCCGACACGATCCCACCGCGACTGGCTCGCGCCCTCGCGGAACTCCGTCCGGCCGACCCGACCGCGGCGACCGAGGCCCGCGCGCGGCAGGACCGCCTGACCAAGCCCCGCGGTGCGCTCGGCGCCCTCGAGGACGTCTCGGTCCGCCTCGCCGGAATCGCCGGGAGCTGCCCGCCGCCGGTCCCGTCGAGCCCCGCCGTCGCGGTCTTCGCCGCCGACCACGGCGTCCACGCGCAGGGCGTGACCCCGTGGCCGCAGGAGGTCACGGCCCAGATGGTGGCGAACTTCGTCGCCGGCGGCGCCGCCGTCAACGCACTGGCGGCGCAGGCCGGTGCCCGCGTCGTGGTCGTCGACGTCGGCGTCGCAACCCTCCTGGACGCCGCCCTCGACGGCGCGTCCGCCCTCCTGCGGCGGCGCGTCCGCAGCGGAACGGCCGACCTCACCGCGGGGCCGGCGATGACCCGCGACGAGGCGCTGGCGGCGCTGGAGGTCGGCGTCGAGGTCGCCGAGGCCCTGATCGACGACGGCGCCGACGTGCTCCTCACCGGCGACATGGGCATCGCCAACACGACGGCGTCCGCCGCGCTGATCGCGGCCTTCACGGGTGCCGACGCGGCCGACGTCACCGGCCGGGGCACCGGCGTCGACGACGCGACGCTCACCCGCAAGGTCGACGCCGTCCGCCGCGGCCTCGCGCGGCACCGCCTCACGCGTGCGAGTGCGGCGTGCGGACCCCATCGGAGCGCTCGCCGCCGTCGGCGGCCTCGAGCACGCCGCGCTCGCGGGGTTCGTCGTGGCGGCCGCGGCCCGGCGCGTCCCGGTTCTCCTGGACGGCGTCATCGCCGGCGCCGCGGCGCTCGTCGCGGCCGCCCTGGCTCCCGTCGCCATCGAGGCGTGCATCGCCGGGCACCGCTCGGCCGAGCCGGGGCACGGCTATGCCCTCGACGCCCTCCGCCTGCGACCGCTCGTCGACCTCGACCTGCGGCTCGGCGAGGGCACCGGGGCCGTGCTCGCCCTGCCCCTCGTGCAGGCCGCCGCAGCGGCCCTGCGGGACATGGCGACCTTCGACGCGGCGGGGGTCACGGACAAGACGGAGCAGACCGAGGGCTAGCGGCCGGGTGGGTCTCCCGCGACGCTGTGCACTGCCCCGCCAGGCGGGGCAGTGCACAGCGTCGAAGCGGGGTTCCGGGGACGGGTAGGCGGGGCGTCAGGGAGGGTGCGTCAGGGGGTGCGCAGCCAGGCCGCCGTGTCGGTCGGCAGCTCGCCGCCGTCGAACACCGGGTCGCTCGCCAGGAGCAGCTCGCCCCACGGCAGCGGCAGCGACTCGGCGCCCGTGTTCACCACGCACAGGAACCGCGGCTCGCGCGCGAACGCGACGACGTGGGTGCCCATGTCGAGCCAGCGGACGTCGCGGCCGGTGCCCGCGCCGAGCGCCGGCAGCTCGCGGCGCAGGTGCAGGGCCTGCCGGTAGAGCGTGAGCATCGAGTCGGGATCGCCGTCCTGCGCCTCCACCGACAGCTGCGCCCAGCCCGCGGGCTGCGGCAACCACGGTGCGGCCGCGCCGAACCCGAGCGAGGGCCCCGAGGTCGCCCACGGCAGCGGCACGCGGCAGCCGTCCCGGCCGCGCTCGGTGTGCCCCGAGCGCACCCACGTCGGGTCCTGCAGGAGGTCCTCGGGCAGGTCGTCGACCTCCTCGAGGCCGAGCTCCTCGCCCTGGT
The DNA here is from genome assembly GCA_963792195.1 of uncultured Actinomycetota bacterium. Lineage (GTDB taxonomy): Bacteria > Actinomycetota > Actinomycetes > Actinomycetales > Kineosporiaceae > DATKNA01. Next base: position 585,342 of record CAWBVK010000002.1, read on the forward strand.
ACAGGTACACACCGCCGGGCAGGGCGAGCTCGAGCAGCAGCTCGGCGCGGGCGCGGCGACGGCCGAGCGCGAGGTCCGAGGGCGGCTGCGGGCCCCGTCCGAAGACCTGGACCGATCCCTCGGGCTGCGGGCGCCCCAGCCGGGTGACGTGCCGGGTGATGTCGTGGTTCGACAGCACCCACATCACGGGCGCCCCGACGCTGTCGTGCGCCGCGAGGCTGGCCTGCGCCGTCCGCCGCAGCTGCGTCGCGTCCCACGGGGCGCGGACGAAGTCGAAGTCGAACGCGGTGTGCAGCTCGTCGGGTCGCAGGTAGGCGGCCAGGCGGTCCGGCGACGCCACCCACGCCTCTGCCACGAACACCCGTGGCGGGTCGTAGGAGTCGGCCAGCCGGCGCCACTCCCGGTAGATGTCGTGCACCTCGGGGCGGTCCCAATGCGGGTGATCTGCGCGGTCGGGCGGGTTGAGCACGTGCTCGGCGTCGTCGTGCCCCACGTCGGGCAGCCCCGCCTGCTTCACGAGGCCGTGTGCGACGTCGATCCGGAAGCCGTCGGCGCCGCGGTCGAACCAGAACCGCAGGATGTCGAGGAACTCCTGCCGGACCTCGGGGTCGTCCCAGTTGACGTCGGGCTGCTTGGGGTCGAAGAGGTGCAGGTACCACTCGCCTGCCGTGCCGTCGGGCTCCGTGACGCGGGTCCACGCCGGGCCGCCGAAGGTGGCACGCCAGTCGTTCGGCGGCTGGGCGCCGTCCGGCCCCCGGCCCGGGCGGAACACGTACCGCGAGCGCTCCGGCGAACCCGGCCCGGCGGCGAGGGCGGCCGCGAACCACGGGTGCTCGTCGGAGGTGTGGTTCGGCACGATGTCGAGCAGCACCCGCAGCCCGTGCGCGTGCGCGTCGCGGATGAGCGCGAGCGCCTCGTCGAGGGTGCCGAACGCGGGGTCGATGTCGCGGTAGTCGGCCACGTCGTAGCCGCCGTCCGCCTGCGGCGACGGGTACCAGGGGTTGACCCAGACCGCGTCGACGCCCAGGCCCGCGAGGTAGGGCAGGCGGCTGCGGATCCCGGCGACGTCGCCGAGTCCGTCGCCGTTCGCGTCGGCGAAGCTGCGGATGTAGAGCTGGTAGGTGACGGCCCCGCGCCACCAGGGGGCGGCCGCGCGGCTCTCGGGGTCTGTGGCGGTGGCGGGGGTGGCGTCGGAGGTCACGGCGTTCGAGCCTAGCGAGGAGGCGCGGTGGAGCACCCCGGCTGGTCGGACGTCGCCCCGTGGTACGACGGGCTGCTGCGGTCCGGAAGGGGCCCGCACACCTTCGCGACGGAGGTGACCGTCCGCCTCGCCGGCGACGTGCACGGGCTGGAGGTGCTCGACGTCGGCTGCGGTCAGGGGATCGCCTCGCGGGCCCTGGCCCGGGCGGGCGCACGCGTCACGGGCACGGACGCCACACCGGAGATGCTGGACGCCGCCCGCGCGCACGACGCCGCCGAGCCGCTGGGCATCCGCTACGTGCTCGCCGACGCGCAGCGTCTCGACGGGCTGGCCGACGCCGCGTTCGACGTCGTGACCTGCTCGCGCTGATGGACATCCCCGATCTCGACGCCGCGCTGGCCGCCGTCGCCCGGGTGCTGCGCCCCGGCGGGGCGTTCGTGGCGAGCGTGGGGCATCCGTGCTTCCTCGCGCCGTTCGCGTCGACCGTGCCCGGCCCCCGCGGGGAGCCCGGGCGGCTCGTGACGAGGTACCTGACAGAAGGCTTCTGGCGCTCGGACAATCCCGAGGGCGTTCGCCGCGTGGGCAACCACCACCGCACGGTCGCGACGTACCTGACCGCGCTGGTCGCCGCCGGCCTCGCGCTCGAGGCCGTCGAGGAGCCGCGCGCGACCGGGGCGTTCGCGGCGGAGCAGCCCGTCTACACCGAGGTCCCGATGCTGCTGGCGATGAGAGCCTGCTCGGCGAGAGGGTGAGGAGCGTGCTGAACCGGAACCGCGACCACTACTGGGGCGTCGTACTCGAGGCGCCGGACGCCCGCGAGCTCGCCGGCTTCTACGAGCGCCTGCTCGGTTGGTCGATCGTCAAGGACGAGGGCGACTGGGTGACCATGCACCCCGGCGAGGGGGTCGCCTACCTGTCGTTCAACACCTCCCCGGAGTACGAGCGGCCGGTCTGGCCACCCGAGCCGGGCCGCCAGCAGATGATGCTGCACCTCGACGTCGAGGTGCACGAGCTCGAGCCGGCCGTCGAGGCCGCGCTCGCCGAGGGGGCCACCCTCGCCGAGCACCAGCCGCAGGACGACGTCCGCGTGCTCCTCGACCCGGCCGGCCACCCGTTCTGCCTCTACGTCGACGGCTGATCCTTCGTCACGGGTGCCAGACGGCGTGGTCGTGGGCGAAGTACACGGCGGCGGGGTCGAGTGCCTGCAGGCGGTCGATCCAGGCCGGCGGCACGGGGAGCGGCTGCGGGTGCCCCTCCCGCCCGGCTCGCCACGCGAGGGCGTCGGCGCTGTACGCGGTGGCCGTGTCGTGGCTCTGACCCGCGAGCACCACGACCACGCCGTTCGGCCGCCTGACCACCACCGACTGGTGACCCGGGGTGTGCCCGGGGGTGGGGACCACGAGGACGCCGGGGAACACCTCGGCGTCGCCGTCCAGCTCCTCGTAGCGCAGGCCGGGGGCGTCGACCAGCTCGGAGATCGTGTAGTCGGCCTCGCGCGCGGCCTGGAGCTCGCGGCGCTGGGCCACGACCGGACGACCGGTCAGCTCGGGGTTCCCGCCGCAGTGGTCGAAGTGCAGGTGGCAGTTGACGACGATCGTGACGTCGTCCGCCTGCGCGCCGGCGTCGGCCAGGGCCCGCGGCAGGGGGCGGCGCCGCGGCCGGTAGTGCTCGTCGACCCCCGGGTCCTCCCCCATCCCCGTGTCGAGGAGGAGCACGCCGTCGGGGTGCTCGACCAGGTACCCGAGCACCGGCTCGACCCGGGGCATCCCGGTCCCGGTCTCCTCGGCGGGGCGCACGAAGTACCCGAAGTCGACCCGCCGCACACCGACGTCCACCACACCCACCAACCTGCCACGCCGTGACCCAGGCCGTCCGTCCTCGTTCGCCACATGCCCGCTCCGGAGTCCGTTGGATCATGGTTTGCCGAACATGTGGCGAACGGAGTCGCGGCGGCGCCCCGCCTCAGGAGCCGGCGGCGCCTCAGTCCCCGCGGGCAGCCTTGATCCGTCGCCAGCCGCCGGCGCGGTTGTCCGCGATGATCGCCCGCAGCATCGCGAGCAGCGCCTCGGCGGGCACCGGTTCGCCCCGCCGGACGGCGACCGTGCGGGCGGTGGCGTTGCCCTGACCACCGGTGACGATCCCGTGCGGGTCGGGCACGATGCCGCCGTCGTAGAGGAAGACGTTGACGTGGTCCTTGGCGGCCAGCAGGGCGCAGACGTTGCCCTGCAGCACGAAGTACGGCTGGCGGGTGCGCTTGATCGTCTCCTGCATCTCGGGGTCGGCCGCGTGGGCGAGCTCGCGGACCTGGCGGCAGATGTCCTGCTGCCAGTCGGACAGGGCCTCGATGTACGCGTCGACGCGGGGATCGGTCGTGGTCATGGCCCTGCCTATCGGTCCAGACCCGCGACCGGCCAGTCGTCCCCGGCGGCGAGGCGCAGCTCCAGCAGCACGTCCAGGGCGATCGACTCCCCGTCGCGTCCGCCCGCCCCCACCTGCAGGGGCGGGTCGGCCGGCTGGAGCGTGACGCCGAGGAACCGGGCCCGCAGGCTCGTGGGGCTGACGAGCACGTAGTAGCCGCCGTCCGGCGTCACGCCCAGCGACCCGTCCCGGTTGAGGTACCAGCCGGTGAGCCCGGTCCGGTACGTGGGCGGACCCTCGCCGGGCCGCGCCAGCAACGGCCGGGTGCGCAGGCCCCGCCCGGTGGCCTCGGCCGCGAACGCCTCGACCATGCGCCGGGCGCGCTCGGTCTGCTCGGCCCGCACGCGCTCGAGCCGCTCCGCATGCACCTGGGCGGCTTCGCGCCGCCTCGCCGCCCAGTCGCCGCCGTCGGTCATGCCCCCAGTGTCGACCTCACGCGCCCCGCGCGCTCCGCTCGACCACGTGTGCCGCGGCTCGGCGCCGGCCCACGGTCGCGACCAAGACCACGATGGCGAGCGCCGCGACGAGGGTGACGGTCCCGTCGCCCAGCCCGAGCCCGGACCTGTCGCGGGGCTTGCCCAGCCAGTCGGCGAGCGAGGCGCCGAGCGGACGGGTCAGCACGTACGCGGCCCAGAACGCGACCACGGCGTCGAGTCGCAGCCGCCACCACACGAGGGCGGGCACGGCGATGAGGGCGGCGTACAGCACCGCCGAGGCGAGGTACCCGAGGTGCAGGGTGAACGCGGACAGGTCGCCCACCGCCGTGCCGAGCGCGAACGTCGCGAGGACCGTCGTCCAGTAGAAGGCCTCCCGCCGTCCGCGCGTGACGCTGTGGATGTCGAGCGTGCCCTCGCTGCGCCGCCAGACGATGAACGTGGCGGCGACGCACAGGCCGTAGGCGAGCGTGGTCACCGGATACGGGACGCCGAGGACGACGTGCACCGCGTCGGCGGCCATCGTGCCGAATACGGCCACCGCGGACACGGCCGACCAGTAGATCCAGGGGGCGTACCGCGTCGCGCGCAGCTGCAGCCAGAGCGCGACGACGAAGCCGGCGAGCCCGACGCCGCCCGCGGCGGTGAGGCTCACCGACGCCAGATAGTCCGAGGCGGCCTCACCGGCGCCGGTCGTGAGCACCTTGATCAGCCAGAAGGCGAGGGTGATCTCGGGGACCTTCACGGCCAGCGAGAGCGCGGCACTACGAGGTGGTGCGGCCGTCATGGACGTCCTTTCGTTCGGCGGGTTCCGTTAGGCGGGTTCCGTCAAGCGGGGCGTGTCGACGGGTCACGACACGGGGCGGACCGTGCCGAGCGGGGGCGCCAGGAGGCGGGTGGCGACGACCGCCGCGACGGTCTCGGCGGCGAGAAGCGCGACGAGCACGAGCACCTGCACGCGGCCGGCCTCGAGCGGCGACGCGCCGCCGAGGAGCAGGCCCACGTAGGCGCCCGGGAGCACGACCAGCCCGACGTTGCGGGTCTGGTCGATCGCCGGCACCAGGGCGCGGCCCGCGGCACGGCGCGCCAGTGGCAGCACGGCCTGCGTCGGCGTCGCCCCCAGCGACAGCCAGCCCTCGACCTGGGCCCAGTCCGCCGCGACGTCGTCCGTGAGCCGCTGCCCCGCCAGGCTCGTTGCCGTCATCGAGCCGCCGACGAGCTGCGCGAGGAACGGCACGGCGGTCCGCGCCGACAGGGGCAGCGCCGACGTCGCGAAGACGACGGCGCCCGCCGTGGCGCTCCCCGCGACGACGGCCGCGAGGGCGGTCGTGAAGCGCGCGGTTCCGCCGCCGAGGCGCCGTCCCGAGGTCCACGATGCGGTGAGCACCATCACCGCGAGGTAGAGCGGAGCCAGCGCCGGGGTCCGGAAGACCGCGGCGACGACCAGCCCGACCAGGGCGAGCTGGACGACGGCGCGCACCCCCGCCGTGACGACCTGGCGGGCCTGGCCGATCCCGGCCGCCCGGTCGACGCCCGCCGCCACGGCGAGCAGCAGCACGACCGCCAGCCCGGCACCGAGCTGCTCGCGGCTCACCGCACCAGGAGGACGACGAGGGACAACCCTCCGGCGACCAGGCAGTAGATCGCGAACGGCACCAGCGTGCGGGTCTGGAACCAGCGGGTCAGCCAGCGCACCGACGCGTAGGCGGCGACGAACGAGGCCGCGCTGCCGGCGAGCACCGGGCCGCGTACGCCTTCTCCCAGGGGCCCCGCGAGGTCCGGCAGCTTGAGCACGCCGGCCGCGAGGATGACCGGCGTCGCCAGCAGGAACGAGAACCGCGCGGCGTCCTCGTGGTTGAGCCCCCGGGTGAGGCCGGCGACCATCGAGACGCCGGACCGGCTGATTCCCGGCAGGAGCGCGAGGGACTGCGAGGCGCCGATGACGAACGCGGAGCTGCCGGAGAGGCCCGCCAGCCGCCGATCGCCGTCGCCGGGGATGCGCACGTCGAGGGCGTCCGAGGCGTCCGAGGCGTCCGGGGAAGACGGCCGGCGGCGCAGCCGCTCGCCCGCGAGCAGGATCAGGCCGTTGACCACGAGGAAGGCGGCCGCCGGCACGGGGCGGCCCAGCGTGGTGCGGAACAGGTGCTCCAGCGCGAGGCCGGTGAGGCCCACCGGGATCGTCGCCAGCACGAGCAGCCACCCCAGCCGGGCCTCGGACGTCGCCACCCGCCGCGTCCGCAGCGAGTCGACCATACCGCCGACGATGCGCGCCCAGTCGTGGCGGTAGAAGACGATCAGGGCGAGCGCGGTCGCCACGTGCAGGCCGACGATGAAGGCGAGGTAGGGCGACTCGGGGGCCGAGACGTCGAGGTCGGCCGCCCAGCGGCCGCCGACGAGGGCGGGCACGAGGACGGCGTGGCCGAGGCTCGACACCGGGAACAGCTCGCTGACGCCCTGGAGGGCGCCGACCACGAGGGCCTCGGGGTAGGTCAGCGGCACCGGGCGTGCTCCTCGGGGGAAGGCGGCGGGTCCCACCGGAGGGCCGGCTGTGACACGCTGGGATCGGCGAACGAGTACGACTAACTATTGTAGTAGAAGCGGGGAGGCGCACGTGGGCCCGTCGAGGTCCGGGCAGGGTGGACGTCGCCCGCGCGGCGAGCTCGAGCGCGAGATCCTCGCCTGCCTCGCCGCGGCCGACGCCCCGCTGACGCCGGCGCAGGTGCTGGCCGCTCTCGGGGAGGGCCTGGCCTACACGACGGTCATGACCACCCTGTCGCGACTGCACGAGAAGGGCGCGCTGCGCCGCGAGGCCGCCGGCCGGGCCTATGCCTACAGCCCCGCCGCCGATCCGCAGGGGGTGCGGAGCATCGCCGTGGCGCAGCGCATGCGGAGGCTTCTGGAGACCGGCGGCGACCGCGCGGGTGTGCTGGCGCACTTCGTCGCCGACCTCCCGCCCGAGGACGAGCAACTGCTCGCGGACCTGCTCGCGGACTCCCGTCCCGGAGCGGCGCCCGCCGCCGACGACGTCCAAGGGGTTCAGGAGGGGACGTGACCGCTCTGCTCCGGTACCTTCCGTGGCTGCCCCTGGCTGCGAACCTGCTGCTCGCCGTGGGCGGTCCCCGGCTGGCGCGCGTGCTCCCGCCCCGGGCCGGCGTCCGGCTCCTGCCGCCCGCGATGCTGGTCGTGGCCGCCGGCACCGGCATCGTGCTGGCCTCGCTCGGGGTCCTGGCGCTGGCGCAGGTCCCCGGGATCGCCGCGGCCGGCGACTGGTCGCCCGCCGCGCTCCGCGCCCGCGAGCCGCTGCCCTCACCGGTCGAGCTGGCGGCCGGAGTCGCCGTCCTGGGACTCCTCGGGTGGGCCCTGGGGCACGCGGCCAGGGCGGTGCGGGCGCTGGTCCGGGCGGACGCCGCCTGCAGCGCGGGGCACGACACCCACGGCCTGGTCGTCGTCGACGACGAGGTGCCGGAGGCCTTCGCGCTGCCCATGCTTCCGTGGCCCCGTCGGGGCGCGGCCGCGGCCCGCGCCGCGGGCGGGATGCGCGGCCGCATCGTCGTCTCGACGGCGATGCTGCGGGTGCTCCCGGCCGACGAGCGCCGGGTGGTGCTGGCGCACGAGACGGCCCATCTCGCCGGGCACCACCACCTGTACGTCCAGCTGGCCGACCTCGCGGCCGCGGCGAATCCCCCGCTGCGGAGGACTGCCGGTGGCGTGCGTCTCGCGGTCGAACGTGCCGCCGACGAGGCCGCGGCCGCCGAGGTGGGGGACCGGCGCCTCGCCGCCCGCGCCCTGGCCAGGGCCGGGCTGGCGCGGGCGGCCGCCTCGGGCAGCCGCACCGCTGCGGGGGCCGCGCTCGCCGCCACCGACGGCTTCGTCGCGGACCGCGCCGCCGCCCTGCTGGCGCCCGCGCCCCGGCCGCGGCGCGCGCTCGCCGGGGCTCTCGTGCTTCTCGCCGCCGTGACCGTGGCCGGCACCGCCGCCGCCGCCCAGCAGACGGACGACAACCTGGACGGCGCACAGCGCCCCCTCGCCGCGACCGCCGGCCGCTGACCGGCTCGCTGTGCCCCGGCGATCCGTGCACGAGGCTAGAATTGGATCATGGTCGTGCCGGTCGCCGAACGCTATCTCCTCCTGGGCCTGCGCCTCGGTCGTCACGTCGAGGGGTTGGTCGACGCCTACGTCGGGCCCGCCGAGCTCGCGGCCGCGGTCGCAGTGGAGCCGCTGACGGACCCGGCCGTGCTGGTCACGGACGCCGACGCGCTCCTCGCCGACCTCGAGGACGGCTGGCTGCGTGACCAGGGGTGTTCGAGGCGGCGCACGCGCGGCTCGACGAGCTCCTGCCGGGCCGCGGGCCGCTGCGGGAACGCCACGAGCGCTGGGAGGCGGCGATGCGCGTCCCCGAGGCGTCGATCGGCCCGGCGGTCGCGGCCGTGATCGAGGAGTCGCGACGGCTCACGTCGCGGTTCGTCCGCCTGCCGGACGGCGAGGGCGTCGATCTCGAGCTCGTGCACGACGAGCCCTGGCTCGGCTTCAACTCCTACCAGGGGAACCTGCGGGGCCGCGTGTCGGTGAACGTCACGCTGCCGCTGTCGGCCATCGAGCTGCTGGTCCTGGCGCTGCACGAGGGCTACCCGGGGCACCAGGCGGAGCGCGCGTGCAAGGAACAGCACCTGGTGCGCGAGCGCGGGCTGCTCGAGGAGTCGATCGTTCTCGTGCCCACCCCGCAGTCGCTGGTCACGGAAGGGATCGGCAAGCTCGCCCCCGAGCTCCTCCTCGAGGGTCCGGACGGCGAGGGGCTCGCGGCCATCGTGCGCGAGGCCGCTGTCGCGTTCGACCTGCCGCACGCCGTCGCCGTCCGTCGGGCGCTGGAGCCGTGCCAGTGGGCGGAGGTGAATGCCGCGGTCCTGCTCCACGAGCGCGGGGCCGACGACGCCGACGTCCTCGCCTACCTGCGGCGCTGGGGGCTGCTGCCGGCCGACCTGGCCGCGCACCTCCTGCGGTTCCTGCGCGAGCCGACGTCCCGGACGTACATCGTGAGCTACCCGGCGGGCCACGAGCTCTGCCGCAGGTACGCCGCGGGTGACCCCGAGCGGGTGCGCCGGCTGCTCACCGAGCAGGTGCGGGTGGGCGAGCTGCTCTCGGGGCATACCTGACCCTGAACCGGCGTTGCCACCTCGACGGCGCGTTGCGTCCGCCGTCACCCACCCCAGACCGTCACCCGCCCGCGCGTCTGCGCAGGTCAGACGCTCGCGCCCGCGAGACCACTGCTCCGAACCACTACTCCGAACAGGTAACCTGGAGACCATGGCCGAGTTCATCTACACCATGCGCAAGGCCCGCAAGGCCCACGGCGACAAGGTGATCCTCGACGACGTCACGCTGAGCTTCCTGCCGGGAGCGAAGATCGGCGTCGTCGGTCCCAACGGCGCCGGCAAGTCGAGCGTGCTCAAGATCATGGCGGGGCTCGACCAGCCCAGCAACGGCGACGCGTTCCTCAGCCCCGGCTACTCCGTCGGCATCCTCATGCAGGAGCCGGAGCTCAACGAGGACAAGGACGTGCTGGGCAACGTCCAGGAGGGCCTCGGCGAGATCAAGGTCAAGCTCGACCGCTACAACGAGATCGCCGAGAAGATGGCCGTCGAGTACTCCGACGAGCTCATGGAGGAGATGGGCACCCTCCAGGAGGCCATCGACGCCGCCGACGCGTGGGACGTCGACTCCCAGCTCGAGCAGGCGATGGACGCGTTGCGTTGCCCGCCCGCCGACGCCGACGTCAAGGTCCTGTCCGGCGGCGAGCGCCGCCGTGTGGCCCTCTGCAAGCTGCTGCTGAGCAAGCCCGACCTGCTGCTGCTCGACGAGCCGACCAACCACCTCGACGCCGAGAGCGTGCTGTGGCTGGAGCAGCACCTGGGGTCGTACGCCGGTGCGGTGCTCGCGGTGACCCACGACCGGTACTTCCTCGACAACGTGGCGCAGTGGATCCTCGAGCTCGACCGCGGCCGCGCGTACCCCTACGAGGGCAACTACTCGACCTACCTGGAGAAGAAGCAGGAGCGCCTGCAGGTCCAGGGCAAGAAGGACGCGAAGCTCGCCAAGCGCCTCAAGGACGAGCTCGAGTGGGTCCGGCAGAACGCCAAGGGCCGCCAGACCAAGAGCCGCAGCCGCCTCGCCCGCTACGAGGAGATGGCCGCGGAGGCCGACCGCACCCGCAAGCTCGACTTCGACGAGATCCAGATCCCGCCGGGCCCGCGGCTGGGAACCGTGGTCATCGAGGCGAAGGGTCTCGACAAGGGCTTCGGCGACCGCCAGCTCATCGAGAACCTGTCGTTCTCGCTGCCGCGCAACGGGATCGTGGGCGTCATCGGGCCAAACGGCGTCGGCAAGACCACGCTGTTCAAGACGATCGTCGGGCTCGAGCCGGTCGACGCCGGCGACCTCAAGATCGGCGAGACCGTGAAGATCTCGTACGTCGACCAGAGCCGGGCCGGCCTCGACCCGCGCAAGAACGTGTGGGAGACGGTCTCCGAGGGGCTCGACTTCATCAAGGTCGGCAACGTCGAGATGCCCTCGCGGGCATACGTCTCCGCGTTCGGCTTCAAGGGCCCCGACCAGCAGAAGCCGGCCGGCGTCCTGTCCGGCGGCGAGCGCAACCGGCTCAACCTGGCGCTGACGCTGAAGCAGGGCGGCAACCTGCTGCTGCTCGACGAGCCCACGAACGACCTGGACGTCGAGACGCTCGGCTCGCTCGAGAACGCCCTGCTGGAGTTCCCGGGGTGTGCCGTGGTGATCTCGCACGACCGGTGGTTCCTCGACCGGGTCGCGACGCACATCCTCGCGTACGAGGGTGACGACGAGAATCCCGCGAAGTGGTTCTGGTTCGAGGGCAACTTCGCCGGCTACGAGGAGAACAAGGTGGCCCGCCTGGGGCCCGAGGCCGCCCGCCCGCACCGCGTGACCCACCGCAAGCTGACCCGCGACTGACGGAACCTAACCCCGCGACGTGTGTCCCCTCACCGTGATCATCCATCCGAAATGATCACGATGAGGGGACACACGTCGCCGGGGTCGCGGCCGGGAGGATTTCCCGGTCGGAGCGGGAAGCGGCCCGATCCCTGCTCCCGTCGCCGGCGACACCCTCGAGAGGTCCGGTTCTCCCACCGCCTCCCGAGGAGCTCCCCATGGCCCAGTTCACCGAGCCCGTCGTTCCTTCGCCCGCCGCCACCGCATCGACAGGCGGGCGCCTCGTGCCGATCACGCCCCGCACGCTCTGGCGGGTCGCCGGCGGCCTCGCCCTCGCGCACGTCCTCCTGCTGTTCGCGGCCTTCAGCCAGGAGGTCTCGGTCGAGCACGGCGACGGTGCGGCGGGCGTCATGCAGGTGTACGGCGGCGCGAACCTGACCCGTGTCTTCGCGGGCGGCTACGTGGAGGCGCTCTCCTTCCTCGTCCTCACGGCCGCCGTCGTCCTCGTCGCGCGCATCTTCGGCCGCCGCACCGAGACCGGCCGTCTCGCCGCCGGCACCTTCCTCGCTCTCGGTGTCGCGATGATCGCTTCCACGCTGGCGGTCGGCTTCCCGGCGGGTGCGGCGGCGCTCTACGGCGCCCAGCACGGCGCAGCGGGGACCGACGTCGCGATGGTCAACGACATCCGCAACTTCGGGTTCTACCTCGAGGTGGCGCTCCAGGCCGCGATGGCGCTGGCGCTCGGGATCGCCGCGCTCGCGGAGAAGACGCTGGTCCGGTGGGCCGGCTGGCTCGGCATCGCCGTCGGCGCCGCCGGCATCGTGCTCGTCCCGTTCGCGCACAACGTGGTGAGCATGCTCTGGATGATCTGGTGGGTGGGGCTCGCCGTCCTCCTGCTCCGGGCACGCGAGGCCGCCGGCTCGCCGAACGCCTCCTGACGGCCCTCCCGGCGCTGCCGCCGATGAGCCACTCTGTTCCCGTGGCCACCACCTTCCGGACCAGGACGGCGAGCCGGACCGCGTCCGTGCTCGCCGCCCTGGCCGGCGTCGCGGCCGAAGGCGTGGCGATCGCGGTCTCGTCACCGGGCTCCGACCGGTGGAACGAGGCCGCGGTCGGCGCCGTCGTCCTGGCCTACGCGGTCGTCGGGCTCGTCATCGTCTGGCACCGGCCGGGCCACCCGATCGGCCGGCTCGCGCTCGCGATCGCTGCGGTCTGGGGCGTGGCCGAGGCCCTGGTGGCGACGTCCTACGCAACGCTGTCCGTCCACCCCGACGCGCGGCTCGCGGCGCTCGGGTCGGTCCTCGGCGCCCTCCTGCGGGGCCTGCCGTGGTTCGCCGCCGTGATGTGGCTGCCGCTGCGCTTCCCGGACGGGATGCCGGCCACCACCCGGCTGGGCCGCTTCGCCGAGCGGTTCACCGTCGTCACGATCGCGGTCTTCTCGGTCGTCAGCCTGTTCTCCCCGACGCTGACGGACCTGCGCGTGCAGCACATCGACAACCCGATCGGGGCTCCGCCGTCCTTGGCGCCCGTCTTCGACATGCTGGCCGGCGTCGCGTTGCTGCTGGGGATCGGCGCGGTGGCGCTCGCCGTCGCTGTGCTGGTCCAGAAGTACCGGCAGGGTGGTCCGCTCGGTCGCCAGCAGACGCTGATCTTCGGCGCCGCGTTCCTCCCGCCGCTGGCCGCGCTGGGCGCGAGCTTCACGGACGCCGCCGGCCCGTGGCTGTTCGCCGTCGCCACGATCCCGCTCCCGATCGCCATCGGCGTCGCCGTCCTGCAGCGCCGCCTCTACGACATCCAGCTCGCCGTCAACCGCTCCCTGACCTACGGCACACTCTGGGTCGCGATCGCCCTGCTCTACGCGGTCGTCGTCGGGGGAGTGGGAGTCATGCTGCGTCGCCCCGGCGCCGTCTGGCTGCCGTGGCTCGCCGCCGGCGTCGTCGCCGTCACCTTCGCGCCGCTGCGCGACGCCTTGCAGCGCGCGGCGAACAGGCTGACGTACGGCCAGTGGTCGCAGCCCGCAGAGGTGCTGGCCACGACCGCACGCCGGCTGGGGGACGCAGCCGATGTCCCGTCGCTGCTGCGCTCGCTGGTGGAGGACGTCGGGCATGCGCTCGACCTGCCCTACGTGGAGATCACTGATCCGGTCGGCCGCAGCTTGGTCCGCCGCGGCCGGCCCGACGGGGACGTCGACCAGCTGGCGATGACGTCGTACGGCGTCGAGGTCGGCACCCTTGCCTGGACCCGGCGCCCGCTGCGGGACACCGACCGGGAGCTCCTGGTGGATCTCGCCCGGCAGCTCGGCACCGTCGTCCACGCGGTCGGGCTGCTCGACACCGTCCGGGCCTCCCAGGAGCGGCTCGTGCTCGCGCCGGGAGGAGGAGCGCCGGCGGCTGCGGCGCGACCTGCACGACGGCCTCGGCCCGGCGCTCGCAGGCCTGCTGCTGCGCGTCGACACGCTGCGCAACCTGCTGCGCGCGCGCCCGGACGCCGACGAGTCGGGGCTTGCCGACGAGGGGCTGCTCGCTCTGCGTGCGGGCATCCAGGGCACGGTCGGGGACGTCCGCCGCATCGTCGAGGGCCTGCGGCCGCCCGCGCTCGACGAGCTCGGGCTCGCCGAGGCGGTGACCCAGCTGGCCGACCGGCTCACCTCCGGTAGTGAGCTGATCGTGCAGGTGCGGGCGGACGCGCTGCCGAAGCTGGAGGCGGCGGTCGAGGTCGCCGCCTACCGCATCACGCAGGAGGCGCTGGCGAACGTGCTCCGGCACGCCGGCGCGCGGTCCGTCGGCGTGCGGCTCGAGTGCGCCCCGGGAGGTCTGGTCGTCGAGATCCGGGACGACGGGCACGGGGTGGTCGTGCCGAGGTCGGACGGCGTCGGCCTCGCGAGCATGCGGGAGCGCGCCGAGGAGATCGGCGGGTCGTTGACGATCGTCCCCGCGCCCGGCGCCGGCACGGCCATCCGCGCCTTCCTGCCGACGGCGGCGCGCGCTCCGGCCCCGCGGGCACGGGACGACGTGCCCGGCGTCCTGGTGCCCGCGCCGGAGGTGAGCGCGTGACCCGCGTCCTCGTCGTCGACGACCACCCGTTGTTCCGCGACGGCCTCACCGCCCTGCTGCGGTCCGTCCCCGACACCGAGGTCGTCGGGTCGGCCGCCGACGGTGCCGCCGCCTGCCGGCTCGCCGCCGAGCTGGCGCCGGACGTCGTCGTGATGGACCTCAACATGCCGGGACTGCCGGGACTGGAGGCCATCCGGCGGATCACCCGGCTCGACCGGCCGCCCGCCGTGCTCGTCCTGACCATGGTGGACGACGACGACAGCGTGACCGCGGCCCTGCAGGTGGGCGCCCGTGGGTACCTGCTGAAGGGGGCCGTCCAGGAGGAGGTCCTGGCGGCGATCAGCACCGTCGCCGCGGGCGGGGCGGTGTTCGGAGCCGGCGCCGCCCAACGGGTGCTGAACGGCGGCCGGCGCCGGCACAACCCGGACCTGACCGAGCGGGAGGCCCAGGTGCTGGGGCTGATCGCCGCGGGTCACGACAACGCAGCGATCGCCCATGAGCTCGGGGTGAGCGTCAAGACGGTGCAGAACCATGTGTCGCACGTTCTGGCCAAGCTCCAGGTGCGCGACCGGACACAGGCCGCACTGCGCATGCGCGGCCTGTGAGCTCCAGGGCCGGCATGAGTCGGGTGAGGAGTGCGGGCGCTCGCATGCGGAGGGGCCCGGGGCGAGACTGGGGGAGTGCTCCCGAGACTGTTCCTCGTCGTGCTGGCGACGCTCGCCGTCGTCGACATCGTGCGGCGGCTGCTGGAGCGCGAGCGCGCGAGGCGCGAGGAGTCTGTCGAGCAGCGGCTCGCTCAGCTCGACGAGCTGCTCATGCGTGAGATGATCACCCGCGCCGAGTACGACGAGGCCCGGCTGCGGATCATCACCGGCGCGACGAACCCGCCGCCGGATCTCCCGCCGCTGCGTTGATCGACCGGCGCCGCCTGCCTCAACCCATCGATGGCTGGGTGATCCGGGGCCATGGCTTCTGCACAACCCGCCGCGGAGCCACCCTTTCGGTGCGCCGGCCGGGTTCGGGCGTACGGGGCCCCGGGATGTGCATGATCAACGGGAAGTGCATGCTCAACGCAGGGAGGGTGGACGTGCGTGCAGGGTTGCCGGCATGGGGCCCGGCCGTAGGGTGACCGCCGGCCGGACGTGCGGCTCGAACGACGGGTCGATCTCCACCGACCAGTCCGTGGCCAGACGGGCGAGCAGCAGCACGGCCTCCATGACCGCGAAGCCCGCCCCGATGCACATCCGCGACCCGGCGCCGAACGGCAGGTAGGCGCCGCGCGGCTGGCCGGGCGCCGACTCCTCGTACCGGCCGTCCGGGGTGATCCACCGGGAGGGGCGGAAGACGCCGGCGTCCGGGCCCCAGGACCGCTCGTCCCGGTGCAGGGCGTAGGGCGACATGATCACGGCCATGCCGCGCCGGAAGGTGTAGCGGTCGACGGTCACGTCCTCGGTGGGGCGGCGGCCGAGGATGTAGGCGGGCGGGTGCAGCCGCAGGGTCTCCGCGACGACCGCCCGGGTCACCGGCAACCGGTCCCAGGCGGCGGCCTCGAGCGCAGGACCGGCGCCCGCCAGCTCCGCGTCGAGCTCGGCGCGGACCTCGGGGTGGCGCGCGAGCTCGAACCACGCCCAGGTGAGCGCGACGGCCGTCGTCTCGTGGCCGGCCAGGAGCAGGGTGAGGACCTCGTCGCGGACCTGCCGGTCCGGCATGCCGGCACCGGTCTCGTCGTCGCGCGCCACCAGCAGCATCGAGACGACGTCGCCGGTGTCGCCGCTGGCCTGCCGGGCCGCGACCACCCGCTGGACGACGCCGTCGAGCCGCGCGATCTGACGGCGGAGCCGGCGCCGCAGCGGCGTGGGGCCGCGCGCGGTGAGCATGCCGACCGGTGACAGGAGCTTGGGGAACTCCTCGAGCAGCGCGTGCGTAGCCGAGCTGACGACGGCCACCTCGTCGGCGACGTCGGTGCCGAACAGTGTGCGGCCCACGACCTCGAGGGTCAGCGACGACATGTCGGCGGCGATGTCGAGCTGATGACCGTCGTGCCACTGCGACGAGCGGGCGGCCGCCAGCTGGACGGCGTCCAGGGCGTAGGCCGCCAGGCGCCGAGCGTGGAACGCGGGCTGCACCAGCCGCCGCTGCCGCCGGTGCAGGTCGCCGGAGCTCGTGAGCAGGCCCTCGCCGAAGGTGAGGGCGAGCGCCGCGACCCCGCGGCCCTGCCGGAAGCCGGTCGGGCGCGTGAGCACGGCCCGGGCGAGTGCGGGGTCGGCGACCACCGCCGCCGGCAGGATGCGCCCGCGCGGCCTGGCCACGCCGTCGACGACGGCGACCACGGCCTCGAGCCGCCAGGGCACGCGGCGCATGTCGCCGAACAGCCGGCGCCCGCTCATGGAGATGCGCTGCCCGCCGTCGGGGTCGGGTCCCAGGACGCGGACGACGTCCCCGTCCTGGCCTCCCGAGCTCGTCGGTTGCGCCGTGGTGGTCACCGGCCACCGCCCTCCCTGGCCTCGCGTCGTCGGAACCAGTCTGCGCCCGGGCACGGGATCGGGCACCGCGGCCCGGACGTACGGCGCCAGGGCTCCCATCCTTCGTCCAGAGAACCTGCACAAAGCTCCCAGGAGAGGCTCAGTCAACGCTCAGGGTCTCCCTGTTGACTCCATGGCGAAGCCCACCGAAGGAGCGTCATGACCACCCCTGTTCTCGACAACGCCGCGCCCCAGGCGACGGACCCCGCAGCCCCGGCGCCGACCCCGGCCCCCGCTCGGCGCGAGTCCTCACGACCCGGCTGGCTCGCCGGGGTCGCCATCGCCGCCGGCGCGGCCGTCCTCGCAAGCGTCGGCACCGTCGGCGCCCTCGACGCCTTCGGCAGGCCGGCGAACGCGGCCACCTCGGCGTCCTCCGCGGCGGCGCCGCAGAGCCCCCCGCTCGTCAAGGGCAGCACCACCGCCCCCAACTGGGTCGCGACCGCCGCGGCCGTGAAGCCCAGCGTCGTCTCCGTGCGGGTGCAGAGCGCCGACGGCAGCGGCGGCCAGGGCTCCGGCGTCATCCTCGACACCTCCGGCCGCGTGCTGACCAACAACCACGTGGTCGCCGCCGGCGCCGGGTCGGGCGCGAAGATCTCCGTGGTCCTCGCCGACGGGCGCACGTACGAGGCCAAGGTCGTCGGCACCGACCCGGCCACCGACCTCGCCGTCATCGCCATCCAGCAGGCGCCGAAGGACCTGGTGCCCGCCACGTTCGCCGACTCCTCGCAGGTGCGCGTCGGTGACCCCGTCATGGCGATCGGGAACCCGCTCGGCCTGTCGAGCACCACGACGACCGGCGTCGTCAGCGCGCTGAACCGGCCCGTCACGACGGCGGCCGAGGCCCCCCAGCAGCAGGACCCGCAGCAGCAGGACCCGCAGCAGCAGGACCCGCAGCAGCAGGACCCGCAGCAGCAGGACCCGCAGCAGCAGGACCCGCAGCAGCAGGACCCGCAGCAGGGCGGGCCCGGCCAGGCCCAGCCGTCCGCGCCCCAGGCGGAGCAGGTCGTCACGGACGCGATCCAGACGGACGCCGCCGTCAACCCCGGCAACAGCGGCGGGGCACTGGTCGACTCCGGCGGCCGCGTCATCGGCATCACCTCGTCGATCGCCTCGCTCGGTGCCTCCCAGGGCGGCCAGGCGGGCAGCATCGGCCTCGGCTTCGCGATCCCCGTCGAACGAGGCGAAGGACGTCGCCCAGCAGCTCGATCTCGACCGGCCACGTGCAGCACGCCTACCTCGGCGTGACGCTCGCCGACGGCACCGCCACGGTCGACGGCGCGCAGCGCGCCGCCGCCGTCGTCGGCACCGTGAGCCCGAACAGCCCCGCGGCCAAGGCCGGCCTGCAGGCGAAGGACGCCGTCGTCGCCGTCGACGGCCGCCCGCTCGAGGGCGCCGACTCGCTCGTCGCCCAGGTCAGGGGCCAGCGCCCCGGGACGACGATCGACCTGACCGTCGTGCGCGACGGCAAGCAGCAGGCCGTCCACCTCACCCTCGCGGCCAAGCCGGCAGCCACCAGCTGACCCGCGAGGTCCGAGCCGGCGCAGGAGGGCCCCCCTCCGCTCCTGCGCCGAGGCGGACGGCTTGATCACAGGTCGCCGTCCGCCGCCCCAAGGACCGCCGCGACCGCACGAAAGCTCCCACGTGCGGTCGCGGCGGTTCGTCCATTTGCGGCTGTCACGCCTGTCACGCCTGTCACGTCTGTGCTGCCCGACGCCCGACGGCAGCGCTCAGGCCGGGACGCGAAGCATGCCCTCCTGGGCGACCGTCGCCGCGAGGACGCCGTCCCGGGTGTAGATCCGGCCGAGCCCGAGCCCGCGCGCACCCTGCGCCGACGGGCTCTCCTGCACGTACAGCAGCCACTCGTCGGCCCGCGCGGGCCGGTGCCACCACATCGCGTGGTCGAGGCTCGCGGCCTTCAGCCCGGGGTCCGACCAGCCGCGGCCGTGCGCGCGGAGCACCGGTTCGAGCAGCGAGTAGTCGCTGGCGTAGGCGAGGACGGCGGCGTGCAGGCGCGGGATCGTCGGGGAGTGCGCCGACCGCCTTCATCCAGACGGCCTGCTGCGTGGTCCGTTCGGCCGCGCCGGCGAGGAAGATCGGCTCGTCGACGTGGCGCAGGTCCATCGGGCGCTGACGTGTCCAGTACCGGGCTGCCGCGCTGTCGACAGCCGCGTACCGCTCGGTCAGCGACGGCAGGGACTCGGGCGCCGGGACGTCGGGCATCGGTTCCTGATGGTCGAGCCCGGTCGCCGGCAGCTGGAACGACGCGATCATCGACAGGATCGGCCGCCCGAACTGCAGCGCGTGCGTGCGCCGGGCCGAGAAGGACCGGCCGTCCCGGAGGCGCTCGACCGCGAACGTGATGGGTTCGTTCGAGTCCCCGGCCCGGAGGAAGTACCCGTGCATCGAGTGCACGGGGCGGTCCGCGTCGACCGTCCGCTGCGCGGCGGCGAGCGACTGGGCGAGCACCTGGCCGCCGAAGACGCGCGCCCACGGCTGCGGCTGGCTCTGCCCCACGAACGTGTCGGGCTCACCGCCGGCGTCAGGCGCGAGGTCGAGGACGGCGAGCAGGCCGGCGAGCGCGTCGGCCTCGTCGGGGGTCGGCGTCGGAACCTCGGCGCCGGCGGGGGCGCGGGCCGGATCCGGCAGGGGATGGGTGTCGGTCTCGCTGCTGGGGGAGGACACGTGCCCATTGTGCTGGTCGCCACCTTGCTCGTCGTGACCTCCGAGCCGCCGTACGTCACCCTGATAGCAGCAGGAGCGCTGACCGGCGCTCGCTGGACGTCACGGTCGACGCATCGGAGGCGCGCGGTGGAGCGGACCCTGTACGACGCGGAGCACGAGCACCTGCGCGAGGTCGCCGGCGAATTCCTCGAACGGCACGTGATCCCGCGGGTCATCGGGCGGGAGTTCGGCCTGTGAGGGCGGGGGACAGGTTCGCCGGCCGGGTCGCGATCGTCACCGGTGCGAGCCGGGGCATCGGCCTCGGGATCGCCCGTCGGATCGTCGCCGAGGGCGGCCGCGTGACGATCACGGCCCGCGGGACCGAGGCGCTCGAGCTCGCCGTCAAGGAACTGGGCGGGCCCGAGGTCGCTCTCGGCGTCCCCGGTAAGGCGGACGATCCGGAGCACCGGGCCCGAGCGGTGGAGGCCACCGTCGAGACGTTCGGTGGGATCGACGTCCTGGTCAACAACACCGGCATCAACCCGGTGGCGGGGCCGGTGACGTCGATCGAGCCGGCCGCCGTCCTGAAGATCTTCGGGGTGAACGTGGCCGCGGCGCTCGCCTGGGCCGAGCAGGCCCGCCTCGCCGGTCTCGGCGAGCGGCCCGGCGCGGCCGTCGTCAACGTCGCGAGCGTCGCCGGCCTGCGCCCGTCGCCGCCGATCGGGATCTACGGGGCGAGCAAGGCCGCCCTGATCCACCTCACCGGGCAGCTCGCGCTCGAGCTCGCCCCGCGCATCCGGGTCAACGCCGTGGCGCCCGCCGTGGTCAAGACGAAGTTCGCGACCGCCCTCTACGAGGGGCGCGAGGAGCAGGTGGCGGCGGGGTACCCGCTGCGCCGGCTGGGGGTGCCGGACGACGTCGCGTCGGCGGTGGCCTTCCTCGCGTCGGACGACGCCGCGTGGGTCACCGGACAGACACTCGTCGTCGACGGCGGGTTGCTGCTGGCAGGCGGCGTCGCCTGAGGGGCGGCACGCGGACGGCGCGGCGACCGACACGCCGCCGCTGACCGCTTATGGTCGGCGTGTCGGCGCCGGTCGAGGGACCGGGCGCAGGGAACGGCGAGAGCACGGGAGGGCGTCGATGGCACTGCCCGAGCGCATGACGGCGTGGCAGGTTGCGGACCTCGGCGACCCTGCCGACGTCCTGCGCCGGGGGGAGGTGCCGGTGCCCCTCGCCGGGGCCCGACCAGGTGCTGGTCGAGGTGTACTCGACGGCCCTGAACTTCCCCGACGTCCTGCTGGCGCGCGGGCAGTACCAGGAACGGCCGCCGCTGCCGTTCGTGCCCGGCGTCGAGTTCAGCGGGATGGTGGTCGCGGTCGGCGCCGGCGTCGACCCGCACCGGGTCGGCGAGCGCGTCGTCGGGGCGGCGGCGCTGCCGCACGGCGCCCTCGCCCGGTACGCCGTCGCGAACGCCGCGGACGCCCTGCCGGCCCCGCCCGGCCTCGACGACGTGGCGGCGTCCGCGTTCTTGATCTCCTATCACACCGCCTGGTTCGGGCTGTTCCGGCGGGCCGGTCTCCGGGTGGGCGAGACGCTGCTCGTGCACGCGGCCGTCGGCGGCGTCGGGAGCGCCGCCGTCCAGCTGGGCAAGGCGGCGGGCGCGCGCGTCATCGGCGTCGTCGGCGGGCCGTTCAAGGCGATGGCGGCGCAGGAGCTGGGTGTCGACGCCGTGATCGACCGCACCCGTGACGACGTCGTCCCGGCGATCCGTGCGGCGACCGAGGGGCGCGGCGTCGACGTGGTCTTCGACCCCGTCGGCGGCCGCTCGTACGACGCCTCGACGAAGGTCGTCGCGTTCGAGGGGCGGATCGTCGTCGTCGGTTTCGCCTCCGGCGCGATCCCGCAGCCGCCGCTCTCGCACGCGCTGGTCAAGAACTACTCGATCCTCGGCCTGCACTGGGGCCTCTACCGCACGAAGGATCCGGCGCTGGTCCGGCGCTGCCACGACGAGCTCATGGGGTACGTAGCCGCGGGTGTCGTGCAGCCACTCGTCGCCGACCACCTGCCGTTCGACGACGCCCCCGCCGGCCTGACCCGGCTGGCCGACGGCGCGGTCGTCGGCCGGCTGACGGTCGCCCCGCCGCCGGTTGTCTGACCCTCGCGCTGCCCGGCTCCCGGCCCCTGTCGCCCCGGAAGGGGGGCGCGGCGCGCGCCTCGCTCTGAGTCATGTGATGACTCACGGGTGCGGCGCGCTCTCGTGATCTTTCCTGGAACCCGGAACTGATGATCTCGATGGGCCAGGAGTGGTTTCACGCATCGCGAAACCACCCCCGGGACGACGAGATCGTCACCGAGAGCGGCAGCATTCGTCCAGCTGACCCGCGGGTAGCCTCGGGCGGTGACCTACACCGAGGGGCTGCGAGTCGTCGTCACCGGCGCCGCGTCGGGGATCGGGGCCGCGCTGGCCCGCCGGCTCGCCGCCGGGGGTGCGCGGGTGGTCGTCAACGACCTGGACGCCGCCGGCGCGCGGCGGGTCGCCGACGAGATCGGGGGCGCCGCGGCACCCGGCGACGCGGCTACCGACGAGGGAGCCGCTGCGCTCGTGCGGGCGGCCCGCGAGGCGTTCGGCGGCGTCGACCTGTTCTGCGCCAACGCGGGGGTCGGCGCGGCCGGCGGCCCCGAGGCGCCGGACCACGACTGGGAGCTGTCGTGGCAGGTCAACGTGATGGCGCACGTGCACGCGGCCCGGCACGTGCTGCCGGAGTGGCTGGAGCGGGGGAGGGGGCACTTCGTGGCGACCGTCTCGGCCGCGGGGCTGTTGACGATGCCCGGGCACGCCCCGTACGCGGTGACCAAGCACGCCGCGCTCGCCTTCGCCGAGTGGCTCGCCATCACCTACGGCGACCGAGGGATCCGGGTGCAGGCGCTGTGCCCGCAGGGCGTGCGGACGCCGATGCTCGAGGCCTCCGGCGAGGTGGGCAGGCGGATCCTCGAACCGGGCGCGATCGAGCCCGACGAGGTCGCCGAGCTGGTGGTCTCCTCGCTCGACGGCGGGCCGTTCCTGCTGCTGCCGCACCCCGAGGTGGCCCGCTACTACGCGGGCCGCGCCGCCGACCCCGACGCCTGGCTGGCCGGCATGCGCCGCCTCGCCTCCCCGTGACTACGGGGTGGGAGTGCGCGGAACGGCGGTGAGGCCCAGGTCGACCAGCAGGGGGACGACGTCGCCGATCCGGTCGAAGCCGGCGCCGACGGTCTGACCGTGCACGAAGCGGTAGTGGATCCCCTCGAGGATCACGGCGATCTTGAAGTAGCCGAACGCGACGTACCAGGGCAGCGTCGTGACGTCGCGGCCGGAGCGCTCCGCGTACCAGTCCACGAGCACCGACGCCGGCGGGAGACCCGCCGCCTGCCCGATCGCCGCGACCACCGGGTCGTCGCTGCTGCCGAGACCGTCCCAGTACGCGACCAGCAGGCCGAGGTCGGCGAGCGGGTCCCCCAGGGTCGCCATCTCCCAGTCGAGCACGGCCCGCACGCTGGGAACGGCCGGGTCCACCACGAGGTTGTCGAGCCGGTAGTCGCCGTGCACGACGGCGGCCGCGGCGTCCGGCGGCACGCTCGCAGCGAGCCGGGCCCGCAGGTCGTCGACCCCCGGCAGGTCGCGGCTGCGCGATGCCTCGAGCTGCTGGCCCCACCGGCGTACCTGCCGGGCCATGAACCCCTGCGGGCGGCCGAAGTCCGCCAGCCCGACCGCGTCGACGTCCACGGCGTGCAGGTCGGCGAGCACGTCGGTCATGGCCCGCAGCAGCGGCTCGCGCCGCTCGACGGGCACGGCAGCGACGTCGTCGCGGGTCCGGACGACGACCCCGTCGGCGAACTCCATGACGTAGAAGGGAGCGCCCGTCACGGCGGCGTCCTCGCACAGGGCCAGCGGTTCGGGCACCGGCACCGCGGTGCCGTGCAGCGCCGACAGCACCCGGTGCTCGCGCGTCATGTCGTGCGCCGTGGCGAGCACGTGCCCGAGCGGCGGGCGCCGGAGCACGAGCCGTCGCCCCGCCGGATCCGTGAGCACGTAGGTGAGGTTCGAGCGGCCGCCCGCGACGAGCTCCGCCGTGAGCTCGCCCCCGGCGAGGCCCCTGTCCGCGAGCCAGCCGGTCACGGCCGGCAGGTCGAGGCCCGGCGGGGCGGGCGGGACCGGGTCGGACATGCCCGTAACCGTAGTGCGCGGCGGTCGTGGTCCATCATGGGGCGCATGCCTCGCAACCGGGTGCTCACGCCGCTGCGCTGGAGCGACATGGACGCGTACGGGCACGTCAACAACGTCCAGTTCCTGCGGCTGCTCGAGGACGCCCGCGTCGTCGCCTTCGCGGCGGCCGGCAGCGACGAGGGGGGTTCCGTCGTCGAGACCGGCCTGCTCGTCGCGCGCTCGCAGATCGAGTACCTGCAGCCCCTGGTATACCGGACGGCGCCGGTCGCCATCGACCTCTGGCTCACCGACCTGCAGGGCGCCAGCTTCGACCTCGGATACGAGGTGCTGGACGACGACCCGTCGAACGCGGGCCGCGTGTACGCCCGCGCCGAGACCACGCTCGTGCTCTTCGACCGCGTCAACGACCGGCCGCGCCGGATGACGCCGTCCGAGCGGGAGCGCCTGGAGGCCTGGCGCGACGCGCCCGTGCGCTGGCGGCACCGCCGCGCGCACGCCTGACGGGCACTGTTGACGCGCATGGCTGACGACACCCTCGAGCTGCCCGACGACCGGGCCCTCGACGACCTCGCGACCGTCACCGGCCGGGCCCGCCGGGTCGACCCCGACGGGGCCTGCCGGCTCGTGGCCACCGGACGCGTGCTGGCCGTGTACGTCTCGCCCGTGCACGGCGGCGGCGGCCCGACGGTGCTGGGCCTGCGCGTCGCCGAGCTCGCGGCGCCTGCCGACCTCGACGTCACCGTGCCCCTGGCGGCGCTCGCGGACCGCTTCGCCCGATCGACCGCAGGCGGCCGTCCCGCGCTGCAGGTACCGCCCGCGCGAGTGTCGCAGGCGTGGGCCGGGGTGGCGCCCCCGCGGTCCGGCTGGGACGCCGTCGGCCTGCTCGACGCTCCCGCCCTCCGGGAGGTCGCCGAGGAGGGGGTCCGGGAGATCGCGGACGGCGTCCCGCCCGGGGCCGGCGCCCAGGCGGTGGCCCGCCTGCGGGGCAAGGTGTGGGGCCGGCCGATCGAGACTGCCCTGCCCGACGTCCCGGCAGGGGTGGCGTTCGCGGCCGACGCGCTCGCCTTCCTCGACGACGCCGAACCCGTGGCGCTGTACCGGGCCGGGCCGTGGGTGCGCGCCACGACGCGCCGCGGCCACGTGCTCGCCCGCCGCCCCGCCCTGCTCGCGTGACGGAGCCGCCGGGGAACGGCCTGAGACACTGGGAGGCGTGACAGTCGAGCCCGAGGCCAGCTTCTACGCGCAGGTCGGCGGCCACGAGACGTTCGTCCGGCTGGTCGACGCCTTCTACGACGGCGTGGCGGCCGACCCCGTGCTGCGCCCGATGTACCCCGAGGAGGATCTCGCGGCCGCCCGCGAGCGGCTGCGGATGTTCCTCGAGCAGTACTGGGGCGGGCCGACGACCTACAGCGAGCAGCGCGGGCACCCGCGGCTGCGGATGCGGCACGCGCCCTTCCGCGTGAGCCCCGAGGCGCGCGACCGCTGGCTCACCCACATGCGTGCGGCGGTCGAGTCGCTGCACCTGGCTCCGATCAACGAGTCGATCCTCTGGGACTACCTCGAGCGCGCCGCCTGGAGCATGGTCAATACGCTCGAATGAGTGCATGGGTACGATCAGTACGGGGTACCCCTCGTATGGGTCTATGTGACCGGAGGTGCCCATGGACGACGACAGCGACGACGGCAGTGACGACATCGCCACCGCCGGAGGGTGGATCCTGACGGCTGCGGTCGTGGCCGTGCTCGCCATGGGTGCGACGCTGGCCGCCCGCAACCAGGAGGCCAACCGTCACGCGGCCCCGCAACCCGCTCCCAGCGCCTCGCCCGCGCCGGCTGCCGGCGCACCCGCAGGCAGCGGGCAGCAGGCCGCGGCGCCCGTGGGGGCGCCCGCCGTGCAGGCGCACGCGCGGGGGCTCGACGCACCGGCGTGCACGCACCTGGCCAGCCTGAAGTCGGCGGACGGCAGCTCGGTGCTCCAGTACGCGGTGAGCGCCTCGGGCAGCACGATCTGCCTCATGTTGATCGGTGACCACGGTCCGCAGGTCACGGGCCTGCAGCAGGCCCTCGTCTCGTGCGCCGGGCAGGCTCTCGACGTCAGCGGCACGTTCGGCGAGGCGACGGCCTCGGCGCTCTCCGCGGTGCAGCTCGTCAAGGGCGGCGCAGGCGACGGCATCTACGGCCCGAACACCGCGCGCGTCCTCGGGTGGCCGTGGCGCAACGCGTCCTCGGGTGACCTCACCGGCCGCTGCTCACCCGCGGGGGTTCCTTCGTGAGCCGTCCGCCGGCCTGGTACCGCTCCGCCGCCCGGGCGATGTTGCGCTGCATGCCGCCGAACACGACGCCGTGGAACGGTGTGACGGCCCGCCAGTAGAGCTGGCCGAGCAGCCCCCGCGGGTGGAAGTAGGCGATCTGCCGGAACACGGTGCGGCCCTGCTCGTCGGTCTCCACGCGCAGGTCCAGCCAGGCCAGGCCGGGCAGCCGCATCTCGGCCCGCAGCCGCAGCAGCGACTCCGTTCTGAACGTCCTCGACGCGCCACCAGTCGATGGCGTCGCCCACCTGGACGGTGTTCGGGTCGCGGCGCCCGCGGCGCAGCCCCGGGCCGCCGCTGAACACGTCCATCCAGCCGCGTACCTGCCAGGCCAGCGCCCACGAGTACCAGCCGTTCTTCGCCGCCGATGCTCGAGACGACGGCCCAGAGCGAGGAGCGGCTCGCCGCGACGGGCGACGCGCGCTCGTCGACGTAGAGGCTGCCGCCGGCCCAGTCGGGGTCGCTCGGCATCGGGTCGCTCGGCGCGCCGGGGGTCGACGCGGACGCCCAGCGCGTGGCCACGTCGGCGTCCTGGATCTTCTGCAGGGCCAGCTCCACGGCGCGGTCGAAGCCGATCAGCCCACCGGGCGGGTCGGGCACGTAGCGCGCGATGTCGTGGTCCTTGACGACGACCTCGTGCACGAGGCTCTCGACCAGCGGCCGGGCGAGCTTGTTCGGCACGGGCGTGACGACGCCCACCCAGTGGCTCGACAGGTTGGGGCGTCAGGACGTTGACGGGGAGGATGATCCGCGCGGCTCAGCCCGGCGACGGCGGCGTACCGCTGCATCATCTGCCGGTAGGTGAGCACCTCGGGGCCGCCGATGTCGAACGCCCGGCTGACCTCCGGCGGCATCGTGGCGCTCCAGACCAGGTAGCGCAGGACGTCGCGGATCGCGATCGGCTGGATCCGGGTGTGCACCCAGCGCGGGGTGATCATGACCGGGCAGCCGCTCGGTGAGGTAGCGGAGCATCTCGAACGACGCCGAGCCCGACCCGAGGATCACGGCCGCCCGCAGCACCGTCGTCGGGACGCCGCTGGCGAGCAGGATCTCGCCGACCTCGCGGCGCGAGTCGAGGTGCGCGCGAGAGGTCCTCGCCCTCGGGGTAGAGGCCGCCGAGGTAGACGAGCCGCGCCACGCCCGCCTCGCGGGCGGCGCGCCCGAACTCCAGCGCCGTGTGGCGGTCGGTCGACTCGAACCGTGGCCCGGTGCCCAGGCTGTGGATCAGGTAGTAGGCGACGTCGACGCCGGCGAGGGCCGACCGCAGCGACTCGGGGTCGGCCGCGTCGCCCGCGACGACCTCGATGGCGTCGAACCAGGGCCGGTCGCGCAGGCGCCGCGGGTGCCGGGCCAGGGCGCGGACGCGCCAGCCGGCCGCGAGCAGCTCGGGGACGAGCCGGCCGCCGATGTAGCCGGTGACGCCGGTGACGAGGGCGAGCCGGCCGGCGCCGTCGGGTGCGCCGTCAGCGGGGCGTCCGCCGGGTTCGACCGTGGCCCCGATCCGCCCGTCGGCCTGCTGATCGCCCTGCTGATCGGCCTGCTGATCGCCCTCGTCGCCCATGCGGCCAGTCTCCCCGCCCGCGGAGCGCGCCGCACCCGCTGCCCCGGCCGGTGATCAACCGCCGAGCAGCGCCGCGCAGTAGTCGGGGACCTCGTCGATCCCGCCGGCCGCGGCCACGAGCACGTCGTACCGGTGCGAGCCGGGCTTGAGCTTGCCCGCCACGAACGCCTTGCACGACGCCCTGAGCTCGCCGATCGGGGCGGCCCTCGTGCTGTTGGACGGGCCCGGCGAGGGTGTCGACGAGGTGGGCGCCGGTGTGGACCGGGTGGTCACCGGGCCGTGCGAGGCGGAGGGCGTTCCCGGGGGAAGGACGCCGGGCGCGCTGGTCGGGCCGCCGTTCGTCCCCGTCGATCCCGGAGTCGTGCCGGGGGAGGTGCCCGGGGTGGTGCCCGGGGTGGTGCCGGGGAGGATCACCCCGCCGGTCGCCGAGGCCTGGCCGGGCGTGCCGGTCCCGGAGCTCCGCGCCCCGGTGGTCGAACCCGGCGGCAACGGTCCGGCGGATTGGCTCGGCTGCGGCGCGTCGCTCCTGCTGAGGGTGGTGCTGAGCGCGGCGGCCGTGCCCGTGACGGCCACGGCCGCGAGGCCGCCGGCCAGCGCGATGCGCAGCCGGCGTCGCCGGAGGGGGACCGCCGGCGCCTCCCGCGCGGGCGCCGCAACCGCGGCCGGCGCGGCGAAGATCCGGTCGTGCAGGGGCGCCCGGGTGGCCATGAACGCCTGGACGTA
Source organism: uncultured Actinomycetota bacterium (assembly GCA_963792195.1). Taxonomy (GTDB): domain Bacteria; phylum Actinomycetota; class Actinomycetes; order Actinomycetales; family Kineosporiaceae; genus DATKNA01. The sequence continues at coordinate 613,385 of CAWBVK010000002.1, forward strand.
CTCGGCCTCGCGCGCGAGCTCGGCGGGCGTGGCCGGCGCGGTCAGCGCGTCGGTCAGCGCTCGCTCGGCGGCGTTCGTGGGCGTCGGTTCAACCATGGCGGCGGGTGAACGTGTGGTGATCGGGAGGCGTTACACGGGTCGGTGCCACGTCGCGCGCCGGACCGGTCGCGGCGCCGTTCGTCGCGCCGTTCGTCGCGCCGTTCGCCGTGTCCGTCGTCGTGCCCGTCGCCGTTGCGGTCGGGGTGTCCTCGGCACGCAGGTCGATCACGGTGCGGCCGCCCAGCCGGGCGGCCAGCGTCGCGAGGCCGCGGTGGACCGCCACCCGGACCGCCCCGGGGCTCCGGTCGACGATGCGGGAGACCTCGACCGGCTCCAGACCGACGACGACCCGCAGGGCCACCATCTCGGCCTGCGCCGGCGGCAGCGTCGCGAGCAGCTTGAGCGCCTGCTCGGTCCCGAGCCGCTCCAGGGCCAGGTCGGCGGCGTCCGGCGCGCCGGCCGAGGCGTGCGGCACCGGCGCCTCGTCGGTCAGCACCTCCGGGCGGCGGCCGGCCCTGCGGGCGACGTCCCGGGCGTGGTTGCGGGCGACCACGGTGAGCCAGGCCCGGAAGGCGGGTTCGTCGCCCGCGAACGACTCGAGGCTTCGCATGACCTTGAGCCAGGTCTCCGAGGCGATGTCCTCGGCGTCACCGCCGGTGAGCACGCGCAGGTACCGCAACAGCGGCGGGTGCGTCGCCCGCCACAGCTCCGCGAACGCGGCCGGGTCGCCCTCCACCGCGGCGGCGAGCACCGCAGGGAACCGCTCGCCGAGAACGTCCACCTGCACCTTCCCGTAGGGCCGCGGGCCGCCCTCGTCCGGGGTGACACGGTCAGTGATGCCGACGGCGGGTGTAACGGTACCGAACGGGACGCCGTTCCCTCGCCGGGTACGACGTGGCGTAACTCGGCGGCCGGTCAACGAGCACGCAACGTGAACAGGGTGAGATCACGCCTGACGGTCGCCGCCGTTGCCGGGGCGCTCGCGCTCGGCGCCGCCCGCGTCGGGGTCCTCGAGGCGTCGTCGGCCTCCGCCACACCGTCGGGCGGGTCGTCGCCGAAGGGCAACGCCGGCACCGTCAAGATCAATGGTGCGGAGCTCGCCGACACCCGCGCAACGTGCCCCACGTCGGCTGCGACGTCGTCGTCGCGTTCTACGGCTACGCCGGCGGCGCGCGCACCGCGACGCTCCGCTTCGAAGGCCAGGTACCGACGCGTGCGACGACGGGCAGCGACGTCGTCCTCGAGGACACGCTGGCCTTCCCGGGCGGCAAGGGGCTCGACGCATCCGGGCCTACCGCCTCGACCTGTCTCGCTTCCCCGTCCATGCGAAGCAGGGTGTGCACGTGGAGCTGACCGTGAACGCCCTCGGCACCAAGGGCGCCGACGTCAAGCACAAGGTGTTCTGGGTCGGGCCCTGCCCCACCAGTCCGTCGCGCAGTCCGTCGCCCAGCCCGTCGCCAAGCCCGTCGCCCACCCGGACGTCGCCGTCGCCCGGCCCGACGCCGAGCCCGACCACCCCGGCTCCCACGCCCAGCTCGACGATCCCTCTCCCCACGCCCACCACGCCCGCCGTCGGGAACCCGCAGCCCAGCCCGTCGCCCGTGAGCTCCGGGGGAGGCGGCCGGTGCACCGGAGCCGCCGCGAGCAGCCCGGAGTGCACGACGGTCAGCACGCCCCCGCACTTCACGGGGTGACCCACGTGCGGTCCCGCGTCCGGCGTGTCCTCACCGTCGCGCTCCTCCTGGCCGCCGGAGCAGGCCTGCCCGCCTGCTCCGGCGACTCCGCCCTGCCTGCGGCTCCCGCAGCAGCCACCGCCGGTACTGCCGCGCCCGCGGCCGCCTTCCCGCAGCGAGCCTTCCCGACCTCCGCGAGCACCCTCGTCGTCCGGCGGAGCGGCGCGGCCGACGCTCCGGTCCCCGCCCGTCTGACGCCTCGCACCGCCCTCGGCCCGCCCCGGGTGCTCCTCGCGCTCGCCGCGCACGCCGGCTGGGTCGAGGTGGCCCTCCCGACGCGCCCGAACGGCAGCAAGGGCTGGGTGCGCGTGGACGACGTCCGTCTCGAACCGGTCGGGGCCCGGCTCGAGGTCGACCTGGCCACCCGCCGCCTGCGGATGTACGACGGCACCAGGGTGCTGGCCGACACGCCCGTCGCGATCGGCAGCCCGTCCGATCCGACGCCGCGCGGGGCATTCTTCGTGACCGACCGGGTGCGTCCGCCCGATCCGCACGGTGCCTACGGCTCCTTCGCACTCGGCCTGTCGGCGCACTCGCCGACCCTGACCGAGTTCGAGGGCTCCGACGGCCAGGTGGCCGTCCACGGCACGAACGACCCGGCCAGCATCGGGCGCGCGGTCTCGCACGGCTGCGTGCGGGTGCCGGACGCCGTCGCCGCGCCGCTGGCCGCGCTTCCGCTCGGGACCCCCGTCACGATCCACTGACCTCCCCGACGACCATCGGGAGGGCGCCGAGAACCACTACGCGTGCCCCGCCGCTGCCTTTCGCGCGGCGACGGGTCACGGTGTGGTCCGCAGGAGCCGCGGCGAGCGTGCCGCCACGAACTCCTCGAAGCCGGCTCTGTCCGCCATCCGTGATCCTCCCACCCGCGCGATCCCTCAGCAGGGACCGAGTCACGGGTCCTGACGACGTGGCCGGTGCGGAAAGGTTGTCAGGGACCCTCGACGACCGAGGCGTCGGCCTCGTCCGTGGTGGTCGTGGCCTGGGTGACCGGCGCGTCGCCGGTCACCCAGACCGCCGACTGCGGGTGGGCGACGTGCACCCCCTCGGCGTCGAACCGCTCCTTGATGCGGCGGCGCAGCTCGCGCGCGACGGCCGACTGCTGGAGGGGTTCGGTCTTGACGACGAGCCGCAGCACGACGCCGTCCGCCGTGACCGACTCGACGCCCCACATCTCCGGCTCCTCGAGCACCAGGGGCCCGAACTTCTCGTCGGTACGAGGCCCTGCGCAACCTCGAGGAGCAGCGCCTCGGCGCGGGTCACGTCCTCGCCGTAGGCGATACCGACGTCGAGCACGGCGCGCGCCCACCCCTGCGACCGGTTGCCGACGCGCAGCACCTCGCCGTTGCGGATGTACCAGACCGTGCCGTCGACGTCGCGGACGCGCGTCACGCGCAGGCCGACGGCCTCGACGACGCCCGAGGCGTCGCCCAGGTCGACCACGTCGCCGACGCCGTACTGGTCCTCCACGAGCATGAAGAGGCCGGAGATGACGTCCCGCACGAGCGCCTGCGCCCCGAAACCGACCGCGATCCCCACGATGCCGGCGCTGGCGAGCAGCGGGCCGGTGTTCACCCCCAGCTGCTCGAGGATCATCAGGGCGGCGATCGCGCCGATCGTCGCCGTGGTCACGCTCTTGAGCACGGACGCGAGGGTGCGGCCGCGCTGCTCGCGCCGGGCCGACGCCATCGGCGACGTCACCACCAGCGCGGACGGCAACCGCTCCTCGAGCCGGCCGATGCCCGTCCGGCCGCTGAGGATGCCGTCGGTGATCTTGTCGATGACGCGGTGCAGGACGAACCGAGCGACGATCGCGACGACGAGGATGCCGGCGATCGCGAGCGGGGTGCCCAGCAGCACGTCGAACCAGTGCTCCGTCTGACTCGCCGTCGGCGCTCGTGCTCACAGGTCGAGGCCTGTCCACCTCGCCGTGAACGCGAGCGTGTCCGCCGAGAGCTCGACCGAGCGCGACAGGGCCCGCGACCCGTGCCCGACGTCCTTCTCGCGGCGGAGCAGCACGGGCCGGTCGCTCGCGGTGGCGTGCTGCAGCGCAGCACACAGCTTGCGCGCGTGCAGCGGGTCGACCCGGGTGTCGCCGTCGAAGACGGTGAACAGCACCGCCGGGTACGCCACGCCCTCGCGCACGTGGTGGTAGGGCGAGTAGCCCAGGAGCCAGGCCAGCTGCTCCGGGTCGTCGGCCGAGCCGTACTCGACGTTCCAGCTGGCCCCCAGCCCGAACCTCTCGTACCGGATCATGTCGAGCAGCGGAGCCGAGCAGGTGACGGCCGCGTAGAGCTCGGGCCGCTGGGTCAGGGCGGCGCCGACGAGCAGGCCGCCGTTCGAGCCGCCGCTGATCGCCAGCTGCCCGCTCGCGGTCCAGCCGTCAGCGACAAGTCGCTCGGCCGCCGCGTGGAAGTCGTCGAAGACGTTCTGCTTGTCGCCGAGCATGCCGGCCCGGTGCCAGGCCTCGCCCTCCTCGGACCCGCCGCGCAGGTTGGCGACGGCGTACACGCCGCCGGCCTCGACCCAGGCGAGGATGCTCGCCGAGTAGCCCGGCGTCAGCGAGACGCCGAAGCCGCCGTAGCCGTAGAGGATCGCCGGTCGGGGCCGGTCGGGCTCGCCGCCGGCGCCGACGGCGTCGGCCCGGGTGAGGACGAACATGCGCACGGTGGTGCCGTCCGTCGGACGTGTACGCGACCTGCCGGGCCGCGATCTCGGGCACCTCCCGCACGGCGCCGGGCGGGCTGCTGTAGAGCGTGACCGTGCCGTCGCGGCCGTCGTAGCGGTAGACGTGCGGCAGCGTGGTGTGGTCGGTGTAGGTGAACCACAGCTCGTGCCCGCCCTCCGGCCGGCTGACGAGACCGCCGACCGAGCCCAGGCCGGGCAGGGGCACGGCGCCCCGGTCGCCGGCCAGGCGCTCGCCCGTCGCGAGGTCGTGCACGGTGATCTCGGAGACGGCGTGGCGGGTCCACGAGGCGACGAGCAGCGGCCGGTCGGCCAGCTCGGGGCCGTCGAGGATCGCGTAGTCCTCGAGCACCGCCTCGTCGTCCTGCGGGAGCAGGTCGCGCCAGGTGCCGGGCCCGGGGTCGGACGGCGACGTGACGGCGAGCCGCCCGCGCGGGGCGTCGAGGTCGGTGGCGACGTAGAGGCGCCCGTCGCGGTGGGCGTGCGCACCGACGTGGGCGTCGAGGCCGGTGACCAGGTCGGCGAGGGGGGGCGTCGCGGGGTCGGCGCCGTCCAGGGGGGCGATCCAGACGTCGTTGCGGGGGGCGGTGCCGGTCGACGCCGAGACGATCAGCCACCGGCCGTCGAGCGAGACGGAGACCCCGTAGTAGCTGCGGATGTCGAGGCCGGCGCCGAAGACCTCGACGTCGTCCGCGGGATCGGCCCCGAGCCGGTGGAACCAGACCCGGCGGTGGTACTGCTGCTCGTCCTCGGGGAGCCCGGCGGGGTCGAGCCGGCGGACGTAGTAGTAGCCCCCGGCCCCGGGGAGCCACGCGACGGGGGAGTAGCGCGCCCGGTCGATCGGGCCCTCGACCTGCTCGCCCGTGGCCACGTCGAGCACGCGCAGCACGCTCTCCTCCGTGCCGCCCTCGGACAGCTGGTAGGCCAGCAGGTGCCCCTCCTTGCTGGGCTGCCAGGCATCGAGCGTCGTGAGGCCGGTCGGGTCGAGCGCGATCGGGTCGACGAGCACGCGCTCGGTCCCGTCGGGGTCGACCGTGAGCAGGACGCCGTGCTCCTGCGTGCCCTCCCGCCGCACGAAGAAGCGACGGTCGCCCCGCCAGACCGGGACGCCCACGACGCCGGCGGACAGCAGGTCGCGGATCCGGTCGGCGAGGGCGTCGCGACCGGGCCAGCCGGCGGCGTGCTGGGCGTACAGGTCGTCCTGCGCGTCCGACCAGGCCTGCGTGCGCGGGTCGTCGGGGTCCTCCAGCCACCGGTAAGGGTCGGCCACCGGGTGGCCGTGCAGGTCGTCGACGAGCGCGAGGCGCTCGGCATCGGGGTAGTCGGTGGGCTGCTGGTCCGTCACGGAAGGCACCCTAGAACCCGCGGGCTGCTCCCTGCCGATGGCCCGGGCGGCCCGATGCGGTGGGATGGGCGCGTGACGCGCACGCTCTGGATCGACGCCTCCGCCGGGATCGCCGGGGACATGCTGCTCGGGGCCCTGGTCGACCTCGGGGTCCCGCTGCGCGCCCTGCAGGAGGCCGTCGACGCCGTGGTGCCCGGGGCGACCCGATTGAGCGAGCGCTCGGTGACGCGGGCGGGTCTGCGGGCGATCAAGGTCGACGTCGAGGCCGACGAGGACGGGACCGCGCGGCCGTGGGCGGAGGTCCGGCGGCTCCTCGGTGAGTCGCGGCTCGACGACCGCGTCCGTGACCTGGCGCTGCGCACCTTCGAACGGCTCGCTGCTGCCGAGGCCCGGGTGCACGGGGTGCCGGTGGAGGAGGTGCACTTCCACGAGGTCGGCGCGCTCGACGCGATCGCCGACGTCGTGGCGACGTGCGCGGGCGTCGCCGCCCTGGGCGCCGTCCGGGTCGTGCTGTCGCCCGTGGCGCTGGGCTCGGGGTCGGTCCGGACCGCGCACGGGACGCTGCCGGTCCCGGCGCCCGCGGTGCTGGAGCTGATGCAGGGCAGGGACGTCGCCGCGCCGGCGCCGGACGCCGGTGAGCTGGCGACGCCCACCGGCGTCGCCCTGGCCACGACGCTCGCGTCGGCGTCCGGGCCGCTGCCTGCCATGACGGTCGGAGAGGTGGGGGTCGGCGCCGGGACTCGCGACGTGCCAGGCCGGCCCGAACGTCGTCCGACTCGTCGTCGGCGAGCTCGGCCGGCACGGTCGGCGCGACGCCGTCGTGCATCGAGACCAACGTCGACGACCTCGATCCGCGGGTCTGGCCCGACGTCCTTGCCCGCCTGCTGGAGGCGGGTGCGCTCGACGCCTGGCTCACCCCGATCCTGGCGAAGAAGGGCCGGCCGGCGCACACCCTGCACGTGCTCGCCGTGCCCGGGACGAGCCCCTCCTGACCCGGCTCGTCCTCGACGCACACGAGCACGCTCGGGGTGCGCCGGACGCCGGTGACCCGCTCGGTGCTCGACCGGTCGTGGGTGCCGGTCGCCGTGCTCGGCGGCGAGATGCGGGTCAAGGTCGGGCATCGTGACGGGATCGTCCTGCACGCGACACCGGAGTACGAGGACGCGGCGGCGCTCGCCCGCACCGCCGGCGTCCCGGTCGCCGAGGTGCTCACGCGGGCGGCGGCCGCCGCGGTCACGGCCGGGCTCGTACCCGGCGCCGCGTGGCGCCAGGGCCCGAGGGATCAGAACGCGGCGATCTGAGCCGCCAGGTGCCCGGCGCCGTACCCGTTGTCGATGTTGACCACGGCGACGCCCGGTGCGCAGGCGTTGAGCATCGTGAGCAGCGGCGCGAGGCCGCCGAACGCGGCGCCGTAGCCCGACGGACGTCGGCACCGCGATCACCGGCGCGGCGACGAGGCCGGCGACGACGCCCGGCAGGGCGCCGTCCATGCCCGCGGCGACGACGATCGCGCGCGCCGACCGCAGCAGGTCGAGGTGCTCGAGCATGCGGTGCAGCCCGGCGACGCCGACGTCGACGACGAGCTCGGCTGCGGCGGCCGAGGTGCCGCGCGGTCACGCGCCGCCTCGCGCGCGACCGGGAGGTCCGAGGTGCCGGCGGCGAGCACGACGACGAGCGTGCCCGGTCGGCTCCGGCGGGGTCGCCGGGGAAGGCGACGATCCGGGCGTCGCGGTCCAGGAGCGCACCCGGCAGCGCGTCGAGCAGCGGCTGGGCCTGGTCGGTCGCGGACCCGGGTGAACAGCGTGCGCGCCTCCCGCTCCCGGACCTGGCCGGCGATGACGAGCACCTGCTCGAGGGTCTTGGCGTCGCAGAGCACGGCCTCGGCGGTAGCCGCGGCGGCGCCGCCCGGTCGTGGTCGAGCCGGACGAAGTCGGCGACGCGCGGGCGGCGGCGTCCAGCCCTCCGCCCCGGAAGTCAGCCATGCACCGTCAGGCCCGGACCTGCAGCTGGGTCAGCGTGAACGACCCCGACTGGATGCCGGCGAGGTCGAGCGCGACGTACCGGAACCCGGCGGCACGGACGGCGTCGACGACGGCCTGCCGCAGCGGGTCGGCGGCGACCGCGGCGACGTCGTCCGCGCCGACCTCGACCCGCGCCACCTCCCCGTGGTGGCGGACGCGGAGGTCGGCCAGCCCGAGCCGCGCGCAGCGCCGCCTCGGCGGCCTCGACCTGGGCCAGCTTGTGCGGCGTGACCTCCTCGAAGTGCGGGATCCGCGAGGCCAGGCACGGCGCGGCGGGCTTGTCCGCGGACGGCAGCCCCAGGGCGCGGGCGATCCGGCGGACGGCGGCCTTGTCGAGCGCCGGCGTCCGCGAGCGGGGTGAGGACGCCGTGCTCGCGGGCGGCCCGCGCGCCGGGGCGGTCGGGACGGCGCGCGTCGTCGGCGTTCTCGCCGTACGCGACGGCCGCCGAGCCCGTGCGCCGCGACGACCTCGGCGGAGATGCGGGTGAAGAGCTCGTTCTTGCAGAAGTAGCAGCGGTCGGGGCCGTTGGCGCCGGTAGGCCGGGTCGTCGCCCTCGCCGGTGGTCACCTCGACCACGGGGACGCCGACCGCGCGGGCCACCTCGTGCGCGGCGAGCCGCTCGTCGGCGGCGAGGCTCGGGGAGACGCCGAGCAGGGCGACGACGCGCGCCGGGCCCGAGCGCCCGGGCGGCGAGCGCGAGCAGCACGGAGGAGTCGACGCCGCCGGAGAACGCGACGCCGAGCCGCCCGTCGCCGACGGCGTCGCGATCCGACGGCGGCCGTCGACGAGCCGGCCGACCGTGCGTCGGCCGACGGTCCTCGGTCGGATCGGGTTGCATGGTCAGCGGTGCACGATCAGATCGTCATGTGCAGGAACGGGGAGGAGTACTCGGGGTCGCGCTCGAGCACGGCCTCGGCGTCGGCGGGGGACAGCCGGTCGCGCTCGGCGTCGATGATCGTGCTCGAGCAGCCGGACGTCGCCCGACGTCGCCAGGCCGGTGATCTCGTCGTGGGCGAGCACCCACGAGACGGCGGCGCGGATGCGCTCGGCGTCGGTGAAGGGCTCGTACCAGGTGCGAGTGGGTCTGGTCGGCGCCCTCGGGCCAGTTGCGCCGGGACGCCGTCTTGATCGTCATCAGCCCGGCGTCCTGCCGGCGGACCTCGTCGACGAGCGCCTCGTAGTTCGCCCGGAAGGCGGGGTCGCGCCACAGCACGGGGTTGAGCGGCGTGAGGACGGTCGCGAACGGGAAGCGGCGCAGCCCCTCGAGGTGCGTGGCCGCGGCCTGGTCGCCGTGCCCGGTGATGCCGACGTCGCCGACGAGGCCCTCGTCCTTGGCGCGGGCGGCGGCCTCGAGGGCGCCGCCCTTGCCCGTGACCTTGCCCAGCTCGTCGAGGTCGCCGACGGCGTGCAGCTGGAGCAGGTCGACGTGGTCGGTCTGCAGCCGCTCCAGCGAGCGGTTGATCGACGCCCAGGCGCCCTCGCGGTCGCGGTCGCCCGTCTTCGTCGCCAGGAAGACGTCGTCGCGGATCCGCGGGATCCACGGGCCCAGCCGCAGCTCGGCGTCGCCGTAGCTCGCGGCGACGTCGAGGTGGTTGATCCCGGCGTCCAGCGCCTGCTGGATCGAGGCGTCGGCGGTCGTCCTGGTCGACCTCGGCCAGCGCCGCCGCGCCGTAGATCAGCACCGAGCTCTCGGTGCCCGAGCCGGCCCAGCCTGCGGTACTCCACGTCGTCCCCTCTCGTGTCGCCGAGCTCTTCCCTGCTTACTACTCGCCCGATCAGCAACCTACGGCGGACCGAGCCGTTCGGCCGCTCCGCATGGTGCGCGTAGAGCGGCACCGTCGTCACGAGCACCCTGTGGCCGGTCTCGGGTCGCGGGATTCAGCGTGACGACCGGTGGCAGCTGGTCACGGATGACATCTCTTGATGTATTCGTACTGCTCTTGATCCCCTGGACTGTGACTCAACCGGGTTTGTCGGTGGTGGGGTCTAGCGTCTGTGTCATGGGAGACGGGGCCGCGGGGAGCAGGAGCCGCGACGCCGAGGCAGGAAGTGCCGAGGGCCGTGACGGTGCGCCTGACGGCGCGGCTGATGTGCCGCCGGAGTTCGTGGCGGCGGTGTTCGCGCAGCTGGACGCGCTCGTGGACGTGTTGCAGGGGTTGGCGTGGTCGCCGCTGTCTCCGGGTGAGGTGCGCGCGACCGTGCGTGGGCTGACCGCGCTGCAGGGTCGCGTGGACGCCGCGCGGCTGGGTGGTCTGGTGGCGGTGGATGCCCGGGATGATGTGGTGCCGAAGGCGCGGGCGGGGCAGGCGTCGGTCGCGTTCCAGCAGCACGCGTTCGGGGATCGATCACGGCACCGCCCGGCGGGACTCCACCACGGCGCAGCTGCTCGACCCGGACACCGGTGACCTGAAAGTCATCGGCGCCGCGTACGCCGCGGGGCAGGTGCTGCGCGGGCACGTGGACGTCGCGGTCCGCGCCCACCGCGACCTCGGGGAGAGGATCCGCGAAGAACTGATCCCCGTCGAGGGTGAGGCCGGTGGGGGCGGGTGGGTGCGGCGGGTCGAGGCGGTGGATGCGCTGCTGGCGGAGAAGTCCCGGGCGTGGGGTGTGCGGGAGCTGGACCGGTTCGCCCGCGCGCTGGTGGAGGAGTTGAACCCGAAGACCCCGGCGGGGGCGCACGAACGCAGGTTCCTGTACGCCTCCCCGGACGCGAACGGGAACCTGGTCGGCAAGTTCGCCTGCGGCGCCACCCAAGGCGCCCTGATCCTCGCCGTGCTCGCCGCCGGCAACGGGCTACGACCGGGCCTGGCGATCGACCCGGACGGGGTCGAACGGGTGCTGCCGGACCGGCGGGATCTGGGGCAGCGGAACCTGGACGCCCTGACCGACTGCCTCGCCGCCGGCGCCGCCCGCGCCGGCATCCCCCTCCCCGACCACGCCGGCACCCGCCCGGATCCCGAACCCTGGCCCGACACCTTCGGCCAACCCGACCAGAACGAGGAGTCCGAGGATCTCGAGCCGGAGGACGTCGAGACCGGAGGACGTCGAGCCGGAGGCGGAGGGCGACTACCAGGTGGTGCGGGAGCCCGGGGTGCTCTCGGGGCCGTACCCGCCGGTGAAGATCCTCGTGACCGTGGGCGTCGACCAGTTGGCGGCCGCACTGGTGAAGGCTGCGGGGCCGGTGAAGGACCCGAACGTCGCGTGGAGCTTCGATCAGCTGTCCACCAAGCTGTCGAAGCAGCCGCCGCCGACACCACCGCCGCCACTCAGCGAGACCGTGGACCGGCATGGCGGGGCGGGCGTGGATCCAGCACGCCGGGCACCCACCCGACGCCACCCTGGCGGAGCTGTTCGCCCGGGCCCGCCTGCAGCGGGTGCTGCACACCCCCGACGGCGCCGTCCTCGCGATGGGCCGCACCGTCAGGTTGGCCACGCCGGCGCAGAAGGACGCCCTGATCGCCAGAGACGTCGGCTGCGTCATCCCCGGGTGTGCCGTGCCCGGAGAGCACTGCGAGGTGCACCACGTCACCCCCTGGGCCGCCGGCGGCGCCACCGACACCGACAACATGTGCCTGCTCTGCTCCCGGCACCACACCGAAGTCGGGCAACGAACCTGGGACATCCAAATGATCAACGGCGTGCCGTGGGTCCGGCCACCCAGCTGGGTCGACCACACCCGACCACTCCTCCGCAACCACACCCACCAGCCGGGATCGTGTACGTGAACGAGCACGACGCGAGACCGGGAACGCCGCCGGTCAGCCCCGTGGGCCTGCGGCGAGAACCCCGTCTGGCAGGATTCCCAGGCGTGACGTCGCAGCCCGGAAGTGCCCGCCCGAACGACGACGACCGCACGGCCGATGACCGGATCGATGACCGGATCGATGACCGGATCGACGACCGGATCGACGACCGGATCGACGACCGGACCGATGACCGGATCGATGACCGGATCGATGACCGGACCGATGACCGGACCGATGACCGGACCGATGACCGGACCGATGACCGGACCGATGACCGGACCGATGACCGGACCGATGATCAGGACGAGGCCGTGGAGCAGGCGCCGGGCGGGGGTTCCGTCTACACCGACGAACCCGAGGACGACGATCCGCAGATCGACCACAGCCTGACCCCCGCCGTTCCGACCGTACTGCCGCCCCCGGTGCTGTCCGCTCCTGGCGGGCCCGGCGAGCAGGTCGAGTTCGAGCATCACCCCGAACTCGACGACGAGCCGACGGCCGTCGAGCAGAGCGACCAGGTCGACCAGGTCGACCAGGTCGACCAGGTCGACCAGGTCGACCAGGTCGACCCCCAGACCAGTGAAGAGACCGGCGAGCCGGCCGACCCGCAGGGCTGGACCGCTCCCGCGCCCTTCGGGGCCGCCTCCAGTCCCTTCGACGCCTTCGGCTCAGCTCCTCCCCAAGCGCCGGCCGACCTGCCCGAGCCCGACACCGACGCCGAACCAGACGCACCGCAGGACGTTCCGGAGAACGCGCCACAGGACCGCGAGCACCACGTCGATCCCGAGATCGCGGAGAGCGACGACGAGCCGGGCGACGCGGCGCAGGCGGCGTCCGGGCCCTCGACCGGCTCCTTCGAGGCGTTCACCCCGGCTCCCGCCCCGGTCTGGGAGGAGCCGTCGGCGCAGCTCCTCGAACTGGCCGAGGCGTACGGCGTCCAGACCGAGTACTGGGACTGGCAGGGCAAGCACGTGCAGGTGTCGCGTCGGACCATCGTCGCTGTGCTGCGGGGGCTGGACGTCGACGCCACCAGCGACGACGCGGTCGCGACGGCGCTGGCAGAGGTCCAGGAACGGCCCTGGCGCCGGATGCTTCCGGACGTCGTCGTGACACGGCAGGGCAGTCAGGGACAGGTGCCCGTGCACATGCCGCACGGCAGCAGCCTGCAGGCGTGGGTCGACCTCGAGGACGGCGGCCGCCGCACGCTCGAGCAGTCGGACCAGTGGGTCGAGCCACGCACGCTCGAGGGCGTGCTCGTCGGTGAGGCCACCTTCACCCTGCCCGAGGACCTCCCGCTCGGCTGGCACCGGCTGCACGCGCGGTTCGACGACCTCGGCGAGGGCGGCGAGGCCACCCGCCCGCTGGTGGTCACGCCCGCACGGCTCGAGCTGCCGGCCGCCCTGCGCGAGCACCGCGCCTGGGGGTTCATGACGCAGCTCTACTCGGTGCGGTCCCGCTTCTCGTGGGGTCTGGGCGACCTGGCCGACCTGGCGGAGCTGGCCGACTGGAGCGCGCGGGCGCACGGGGCCGGCTTCGTGCTGGTCAACCCGCTGCACGCGGCCGAGCCGGTGCCGCCGATGGAGCCGTCGCCGTACCTGCCGACCACGCGCCGCTTCGTGAACCCGATCTACCTGCGGGTCGAGGACATCCGCGAGGTCGGGTACATGGCCTCCACCGACCGCGCCCTGGTGGAGTGGCAGGCCGAGGCGATGCGCGGCCTCAACCAGAGCGGGGAGCCGCTCGACCGCGACGCGGTCTGGGGGGCCAAGAAGTCGGCGCTCGAGACGGTGTTCACGCAGCCGCGCTCGCGGGCGCGCCAGGCGCGGTTCGAGGCGTTCTGCGCGCGCGAGGGCGAGGGACTGGTCGACTTCGCCACCTGGTGCGCTCTGGCCGAGCGCTACGGGCTGCCGATGTCGACGTGGCCCGAGCTGGCGCGCGACCCGCGCTCGGAGGCCGTGCGGCAGATCCGCGAGGAGATGTCGGACCGCGTCGAGTTCCACATGTGGCTGCAGTGGTGCCTCGACGAGCAGCTGGCCGCCGCGCAGCGAACGGCCGTCGAGGCGGGCATGGGGATCGGGGTCGTCCACGACCTCGCGGTCGGCGTCCACCCCGAGGGCGCGGAGACCTGGACCCTCGCGGACGTCTTCGCCCGCGACTGCACGGTGGGCGCCCCGCCGGACGCGTTCAACCAGCAGGGCCAGGACTGGAGCCAGCCCCCGTGGCGACCCGACCGGCTCGCCGAACTGGCCTACGCGCCGTTCCGCGACATGATCCGCTCGGTGCTGCGGCACGCCGGCGGCCTGCGGGTCGACCACGTGATCGGGCTGTTCCGGCTGTGGTGGGTGCCGAGCGGGCTGGGCGCCGGCGAGGGCACGTACGTCACGTACGACCACGAGGCCATGATCGGCATCCTCGCGCTCGAGGCGCACCGCAGCGGCGCGTTCGTCGTGGGCGAGGACCTCGGCACCGTCGAGCCGTGGGTGCGCGACTACCTGAGCGACCGCGGGATCATGGGGACGTCGATCCTCTGGTTCGAGCGCAACTGGGACACCCGCCGTCCGCTGCCCGCCGCAGGAGTGGCGCGAGCTGTGCCTCGCGACGGTGACCACGCACGACCTGCCGCCGACCTCCGGCTACCTGGCCAACGAGCACATCGAGCTGCGCGACCGCCTGGGCCTGCTCACCCGCTCGGTGGAGGAGGAGACGCGCGAGGCGCACGACGACCTCGACAGCATGCTCGGCCAGCTGCGGGACGCCGGGCTGCTCGCGGACGACGCCAGCGAGCGCGACAAGGTCGAGGCCCTGCACCGCTACCTCGTGCGCACGCCGGCCAAGCTGCTCGGGGTGGCCCTCGCGGACGCCGTCGGCGATCGGCGGGCCATCAACCAGCCGGGGACGTACGACGAGTACCCCAACTGGCGGCTGCCGCTGTCGGACGGCGTCGGGCAGCCGGTGCTGCTCGAGGACGTGACGACCTCGATCCGCGCGCACTCGCTGGCCCGCACTGTCGAGGACCTCTGACACGACGGCGCCCGGCCCCAGGTTCGGGGCCGGGCGCCGTCGTGGAGGGGTCAGACCGACAGCAGACGCTCGAAGAACGCCCGGTAGCGCTGCAGGCTGACCCGCAGGTCCTCGGTCGACACCTCGTCGCCGCGGCTCCACTGCGCCTCGAGCTGCGACCGCTCCTGCGCGAAGGTCTGCGCCAGGTGCTGCATCAGGCCCGCCACGAGCGTGTCGGCGTCCTTCATGGCCTCGCGCGGGTGGTCGACGAAGTCGGCCTGGATGTCCCGCCAGCGGCGGGTCATCGCCTCGTGGTCCTGCGGCTCGCAGGAGCTGCGCCGCCTGGGCGGCGCCGGGGTCGGTCGCCTGCTCCCGCGCCGCACTGCGTGCATCAGGTGAAGCCTCACGCGCGGCGTCAGGTGCAGCTCAGGCAGCGTCAGGTGCAGCTGGGCGTGAGCAGCACGAGCGGGCGCCGCCGCGCGAGGGTTCGCCAGCTGCTCCGTGGTCAGCCCCTGGTCGGCGATGTCGCTCATGGCCGCTCCCTGTAGGTCGCCTGCGTCCCGTCGACGTCCGCCCGCGCGCGGTCGCGCAGGTCGACGTCCCGGTCGAGCGCCGGGTCGGTCACCGTCCCGTCAGCCCGGTCGGCCGCGCCGGCGGCGGTGCCGTCGACGCGCGCGTCGGTGGCCGCGGCGTCCGAACGGGCACCGTCACCGGGGTGCAGGAGCTCCTCGAAGAGCGACCGGTAGCGGACCAGCGCGTCGCGCAGGTCCTCGGTGCTGGCCTGGCCGTCGCGCTGCCGCTGGTACACGCCGTAGGCGGCGCGGTAGTTCTCCACGACCCGCGGGTGGTCGACCGAGACCAGGTCGGCCTGCTCCTCGAAGTCGTGCGTGGGGTAGCCCCGCTCGGCCATCACCTGGTCGAGCAGGGTGTGCGCGGCACCGACGGACCCCGCGGGGTCGTCGATGAAGCGTTCCTGGATGGCGCGCCACTGCTCGGTGTACCGCGCACGCGCGGCCTCGGGCAGCGGGCGGATCTCGAGCCGGTCGCGGCGCCGAGCGCGGTCGAGCAGGTCGTGCTCGGCCCCGCGCTGGTCGTCGGACGACTCGACCGCACGGTCGTACTCCGGACCGAACCGGTCACGCAGCGACGCGGTACGCCGCTGGCGCGACGCGGCCACGACCGCGATGACGACGGCGACGATCACGACGATCAGCAGCACCCAGAGCCAGGGCTGCATAGTCTCCACCTCCTGTGGCAGGTCGACGACGCGAGCGCCGTCGTTCCCCCGAGCACAGGCTGAAGTACCCCAAAGGTGGATCTATCAACCGCGACCGGCGCGGCTTCACCCCTTGGGGTGGTGGCTCAGTCCGCCGCGTCCCGCTCCTGTGCACGGAGCGCGCGGGCCACCCCGTCGCGGCCCTCGACGACGAGCCGCTTGAGCGCCGGCTCGGTCGCGTCGGCGAGCCAGCGCTCGGTGCGCTCCAGCAGGGCGGGGGAGGCGAGCTGCGTGGGGTAGAGGCCGACGACGATCTGGCTGGCCATCTCGTTCGTGCGGGTCTTCCACACCGTGGTCAGCGCCTCGAAGTACGGCTCGACGTACGGCTCGAGCAGCGCCTCGTCGTGCACCCGCCCGAACCCGCCGATGACCGCGCCCTGCACCTCGTTCGGCAGCTCGCCCTGCTCGACGACGAGCTTCCAGGCCTCCGCCTTCGCCTGCGGGGTGGGGACCGCGGCCCGGGCGGCGGCGGCGTGCACCTGCCCGCTGGCGGTGGCGTCGCGCTCGAGCTCGGCCCCGATCTCGCGCTCGCCGGCCGCACCGGCCGCGACGAGAGCGGTCAGCATCGACCAGCGCATGTCGGTGTCGACCGCGAGCCCCTCGATCGACCGCTCACCGGAAAGGATTGCGCCGACCGTCGACACCTGCTCGGGCGTGACGGCGTGCGCGGCGAACGACCGGGCGAGGATCAGCTGGGCGTCGCTGCCCGGGGCAGCGGTCCCGAGCAGCCGCAGAAGGCGATCGGCGGCGCTCGCCCTGGCGTCCTTGCGGTGCTGCGGGGCGACGTAGAACGCGAGCGCGCTGGCCAGCTGGCGCAGCAGCGTCTGGGCGACGCTCGGGTCGTCGACCGAGGCGAAGTTGCCGAGCACCAGGTCGGCGAACGAGCGGGCGCCGAGCTCGCCGTCGCGTGTCATGTCCCACGCGGCGCTCCACACGAGTGACCGGGGGAGCGCGTCCGCGAACGCGCCGAGGTGCTCGATCGCCGTCGCCAGCGACTGCTCGTCGAGCCTGATCTTGGCGTAGGCGAGGTCGTCGTCGTTCACGAGCAGCAGCGCCGGCCGCGGGGCGCCGGTGAAGTCGGGGACGTCGGTGCGGTCGCCGGCCACGTCGAGCTCGACCCGCCGGGTGCGCTCGAGCCGGCCGTCGACGAGGTCGTAGCCGCCGACCGCGAGGCGGTGGGGGCGGAGCGCCGGGTGCTCGGCGGGAGCCTGCTGGACGACGGCCAGCGCCGTCACGGCGCCGTCCGGACCGGTGGTGATCTCGGGACGCAGGGTGGTGACCCCGGCCTGCTGCAGCCAGAGCCGGGCCCACGTGTCGAGGTCACGCCCGCTGGTGGCCTCGAGCTCGGCCAGCAGGTCGCGCAGCGTCGTGTTGCCCCACGCGTTCCTGCGGAAGTACCGGCGCAGGCCCTCGTCGAACGCCGCGCGCCCGACGTAGTGGACGAGCTGCTTGAGCACGGACGCGCCCTTGGCGTAGGTGATGCCGTCGAAGTTGACCTCGACGTCCTCCAGGTCGCGGATGTCCGCGACGACGGGGTGCGTGGTCGCGAGCTGGTCCTGCCGGTAGGCCCAGGACTTCTCGGCGCTGCTGAACGTCGTCCAGGCCGTCGCCCAGCGGGTGGCCTCGGCCTGGCAGCGCGTCGACGCGTACTCGGCGAACGACTCGTTCAGCCAGAGGTCGTCCCACCAGCGCATGGTGACGAGGTCGCCGAACCACATGTGCGCGAGCTCGTGCAGGATCGTCAGCGCGCGGCGCTCGACCATCGCCTCGGGCACCTTCGAGCGCCAGACGTAGTGCTCGGTGATCGTGACGGCGCCGGCGTTCTCCATCGCGCCGGCGTTGAACTCGGGGACGAAGAGCTGGTCGTACTTCGCGAACGGGTACGGGAGGTCGAAGAGCTCCTCGAAGTACGCGAACCCGGCCTTCGTGACGTCGAGGACCTCGTCGGCGTCCAGGTACTGCGCCAGCGAGCGGCGGCAGAACACCGCCAGCGGGATCTCGCGCCCGTCGCGGCTCGTGAGCGACCCGCGCTCGGCGTGGTACGGGCCGGCGATCACTGCCTGCACGTAGGGGGAGAGCTTCGGCGTCGACTCGAAGCGCCAGGTGGCCCTGCCGTCGCCGGCCGGCTCCGGGTCGGGCGTGGGGGAGACGGCGACGACCGTCCAGTGCGCCGGGGCGGTGACGGTGAGCGTCAGGGGCGCCTTGAGGTCGGGCTGGTCGAAGCACGCGAAGACGCGACGGGCGTCCGCCACCTCGAACTGGGAGTAGAGGTAGACCTCGCCGTCGACCGGGTCGACGAAGCGGTGCAGCCCCTCGCCGGTGTGCATATAGGGAAGGTCGGCGACCACGCGGAGCTCGTTCTCGGCCTGCAGGCCGTCGAGGGCGATCCGGCCGGTGGAGACGACCTCGTGCGGCGCCAGCGTGCGCGCCCGTTCAGCACGACCTCCTGGACGTCGCCCGCGATGAGGTCGACGAACGTGGACGAACCGTGCTCGGTCACCGTGAACCGGACCACGGTCGTGCTCCGGAAGACCTTGTCACCGGTCGTGACGTCGAGCTCGACGTCGTAGCCCGTCACGTCGAGCAGCTGGGCCCGCTGCGCTGCCTCGTTCCGGGTCAGGTTGGTCCCGGGCACGCTCACTCCTCGTCATCGGTCATGGGTCGGTCGGGTCGATCAGCGGGTGGGCCTGGGCCGCGATGAGCGGCCCCCCGCGGTCCGAATCCTGCCACTCACGGTGCCTCGGCCAGTGCCGGGGGACCTGGATCGCGCTCTCCGTAGGTGTCGCCTATACCCACAGTGACCGATGCGGCCAGTGATCGCACAGTGCAGTGACGCTGAGATGACAGGGCCGTCACCTTTGCAAAGCCGCCTTGAGGTTCCCGTGACAGTGAGTGCCGGAGACACAGGTGTCAGCGAAGGGGAACTCATGTCTGGCTCGGAACGCTCGTCGTTCAAGGTCACCGGCCTGCGGGTGCGACCGCTCGCGTGGCTCGCCGTGCCCTTCGTGGCGCTGCTGCAGTTCGTCGTGCCGGTCGCGCTGGGGGCCGCTCCGGCGGCCCAGGCGGCCGACGCGGGGACGCCGTCGCAGCCGTTCTCGCTGAACGTGGTCAGCGCGCGCACCGTGGGGGGTGACAGCCCGATCCACAAGGGCGACCAGGTCCTCGGCAGTCGCACGCTGGCGCAGCCGACGGGCACCACGGACACGACGACCACGAACAGCTACAAGTGGCTGATCACCCAGGACGACAACGGCAACCCGGCGGACTCGAACGCCAACTGCCTCCCGGTGCAGATCGACCCGAAGACGGGCGCCCCGGTCGCAGGCAGCACGAACACCGCCTATTCCCCGGGCAGCGGCTCCTACGGGACGTGGGACCCCACGTACAAGAACCTGGCGGGCCCGGACGGCGCCTACGTCGACGGGAGCGGCAACAAGTTCGACCCGTCGACGAGCTGCCAGTGGCCGTCGGCCCGCTACACCGCGAGCGCGCTGGGGATCCTCGACGAGGGCCAGGTCTTCGCACCCGGCCAGACCGGCACCTCGAAGAACCCGGGCTCCCTGCCTCCGGGCAAGTACCTCGTCTCCGTCGTCGCGACCGGCTACAAGATCGACGGCGCGCACTTCACGGTGGCCCAGGACGGGTCGATCCACGACGCCAACGGCGCGACGGTCACCACCGTCACCGTCGCCATGCAGCCGTACCCGCTGCCCCTCGGCACCCTGCGGCTGCAGGTCTTCAAGGACACCGTGCCCGTCGACTCCACGTACGAGGCGGACGCCGAGCCGGGCCTGGCCGGTTTCACCACCCACCTCAACGACGTGCTCGGTGAGGTCACGACCGACTTCTACGGCAACCGCCTCTGCACGAACTACGTCCACACGAAGACGCTCGCCTCCACCGACCCGAACTTCACGCCTGCCGGCGGCACGCCGCGCGCGGGCTACTCGCGGTCGAACTACGACATCACCTCGCCGGTGGTCTTCGACGGCGGCTTCCCCGTCGTCGACGCGGCCGACCCGGGCGGCACGTGCCTCTCGGACGTCGACGGCCTCGTCGCGATCCCGAACCTCGGCCCCGACCGCTACACCGCCACGGTCATCCCGCCGGCGGGCCAGAACTGGTACCAGACCACCACACTCGAGGGAAACCACGACTGGGACATGTGGATCCACGAGGGTGACACCGGTTACGACCACGAGCTGACCGTGGGCGGCGAGCCCGTCCCGCCGGTCGACATGGGATACGTCCCCTTCGCGACCAACGCCAACGGAACCCCGAGGTCCGCGACCGTGCTCACAGGTGCTGCGAGCAGTCCGCGGGCCGGCTACGTCACGCTGACCTTCGGCGCGGACGCGCCCTCGAACCCGCCGCCGGCGGGCCAGGTCGTGACCCTGCAGCGGACGATCACGATCAGCTACAGCCAGGGCCGCTTCACGAGGCTCGCGTTCGTCCCGGCCGGTGACGTGAACGTCTTCGCCAGCTCGGGGAGCACGATCACCGTCCCGGCGGGGATCCCCGCCGGCGCCACCAATGTGCGCGTCGTGCTCGGCAGTCCCGTGACGCTGCCGGACGCCGCACCGCGGGCGTTCGCCACCACGAACACGGGTGGCGTCAAGGGCACGGTCGTGGAGCTCAACGCCTACGTGGGCGGCAAGGGCGGCGTCAGCGTGCCCACGGCCGACCAGCTCGCCGGCACGAACGTCCGCGGGCCGGTGCCTGACCCGATCGTCGCGCTGAGCGACCTCAACAACAACGACCAGATGGTGTGGGTCGGCCGCGGTGAGGCGGACGGCTCGTTCGCCATCCCGAACGTCCCGAACGGGTCGTACCAGATCACCTTCTGGGACTACAACCAGGACCTGATCATCAACAGCGTCAACGTCGACGTGAAGGACGGCAAGATCAGCGACATGGGCCAGCAGGGCCTCGTCGACTGGTACACCGACATCAAGGGCACGATCTTCATCGACTCGAACGGGAACGGTAAGCGCGACCCGGGCGAGCAGGGCGTGCCGAAGTTCGCGGTGACGTTCAAGGAGCGCGACAACTCGCTCTTCGACGCCGGGCAGAACCTCGCCACCAGCGACGACAGCGGGAACTACGAGATCCGTGAGGGCTACCCCGTCACGCGCTGGGGCATCCTCGAGGCCTTCAACACCCGGTACAAGACGACCGGCATCACGGTGCAGGCGGACAACGAGCCGCAGGCCACCACGTACCTGGGTGCGGCCGTCGACGTGAACGTCCTGCCGATCATCGGCCTCTCGGGCCGCGTCGACTGGGGCGTCCAGCCCTACCAGGGCGCCGAGACCGGCGGCATCGCCGGCACGGTCACCTACGACACGACCCGCAACGAGCTCGACCCGAAGTACGCCTTCACCGAGGACTACCAGCCGGGCATCCCGAACATGCGCATGCACCTCTACTACCCGGTGCGTGACGCGAACGGCGAACACCGTCCCCGACGGGGACGGCTCGATCAAGCTGGTGACCGACCCGACCACGGGCAAGCCGCTCGAGATCGCGAGCACCTACACGTCGGAGACGTGGGAGCAGCCGAAGGGCTGCACGGCGCGGATGCAGGACGGGTCAGCCGCTCACCGACCAGCAGGCGCTGCCGCCGTTCGGCAACGACGCCTACCAGTGCGTCGAGGCCCCGATGATGGGCTGGCAGGCCGTCCCCTCGGACAAGACCGCCGGGCAACTTCGGCCAGACCGTCAACGGCAACTACGCCTTCTCGGCGACCGACTACGACCCGGCCGCGCTGAGCTGCCTCGCCAGCCTGCAGGGTGGCGACACCGTCGGTCGCGCCGTGCCCCGACCTCGGGCAGCCGCAGGACGGCGCCTTCCCCATGGGGGCGGACGACTGGGTGGTCAAGGCCGAGATCCCGAAGCTGGCCGACGGCGCGCCGATGTACAAGGTCACCAGCGAGTCGGACGTCAACGTCTTCGACGGCGACGTCCGGATGCCGCAGGAGAACTTCCCGCTGACGTCCGGCGACCTCGCCGCGGCCGAGGCAACCGCATCGGTCCCCGGTGACGGCGGCCCGGTGTCGCAGCAGCCCGGCATCTGGAACGACTGCGCCGGCGCGAACCACCCGGTCACCGTCACCGACCCGGGCTTCCTCGCACGCTGGCGGCAGCCCCTACGAGGGCCAGTCGACGCCCGCTACTGCGACGCGAAGCTCATCTCGACGCGCGGCAACCAGACCGTGGCCCCCAACTTCAACCTCTTCACCGACGTGCCGCTCCCCACGCACTTCTGGGGCCTCACGATCAACGACCTGGGCATCTCGCACGACAAGACGCAGCTCGGCTACGGCGAGGCCGAGCCGCTGCCGAACGTGCCCATGGGCATCTACGACTGGTCCGGCCGGCTCGTCGACACGGTCATGACCGACCACAACGGCATGTACGAGTCCACCGAGCCCTCGACGTCCTCGTACAACTGCCCGCTGCCCGCCGGTCCGTGCCCTGGCATGTACTACTTCAAGGGCAACGACCCCGGTCAGCCGGGCCGGCCGAACAAGGCCTACAACCCGCGGTTCCGGACCATCGGCACCGACTTCCAGGCCTGGCCCGGTCTCTTCACGGTGACGGACACCGCCCCCACGCAGACCTCCGCCATCGCGATCACCCCGGACGGCGCCATCGCCAACCCGGTCGCCTGTGACGTCAACGCGGGGGTGACCGACGCCGACCAAGACGACGCCGGACATCTACGCGGTCGACCAGCCGTACCTCAAGCCGATGCCCGTCAACCCGAACCTGCACGCGTCGCAGAAGCTGACCGTCAGCTCGGTGACGACGGGCGGGACCACGACCAGCACGACGCGCCCGGTCTCGCTGGTGGTGCCGCGCACCGACCTCACCGGTCTCACCGGGTTGTCGGTCAACGTCACGGTCACCGCCGCCGGCGCGCTCACCGGCAACCTGCTGACGGCGGTCAACGGCACCCACACGGTGACCGGCGTCGCCAACACGGGGACGACCGCGAACCCGACGACCACCATCACCTACACGTCGGGCACCGTCCCCAGCGGCACGGCGAACGTCAGCGGCGTCGCTCCTGGCGCAGGCTCGACGGTCACCACGCCTGACTACGTCGTGCATCCGCAGCAGGTGCTCGGTCTGAGCGGCCTGTCCATGGCGGGCAGCGGCACGACCCGCAGCGTGACCCTGACCGTCAGCGGTGGCACCGTCGACACGACCGGGCAGCCGCCGACGGTGACGACGGCCGTGTTCTTCAGCAACCCGGCACTGCCCACAGCGGTGCGGAACGCGATCAACGGGAGCCACGCCTCGCCGACGGTGACCGGCACCACAATCGCGTACCCGATAACGGTCGCCTCCACGGCGGTCAACCAGACGGTGACGCCGCAGCTCAGCTCCGTGACGGTCCCGGCCTACTCGACCGTGACCGCACCGACGCCGCCGCCGGCCCCCTCGACGGTGACGATCTCCGGTTCCGGGTTCGGGGCCACGCAGAGCACGGGCAAGGTGTCGCTCGGCCTGGCGTCGGGCGCCGCGTCCAACGTGGTGATCGGCTACTCGAGCTGGTCGGACACGAAGATCGTGTTCACCGTGAGTGCTCCGAGCGGGGCGGCGCCGACGGCGGGCGTGTACCAGCTGTCGGTGACGGGTTCCAACGGGCGACAGTCGGTGAACGGCCTGTCGCTGCACATCCTGGGCACGGGCTACAACCCGACGCTGTTCCAGGTGAACCCCGACGCGACGCACGGCGCCGACTCGCCCGGCCGGAACTTCGGCTACCGCAACGGCGGCACCGGCGCCTGGGACGCCTCGATCGTGGACGACCAGTACGACGCGGCCGGCACGTACACGGCCGCCGAGAACGTCGTCCAGCGGGCGCTGAACGCGGCGCGGGCCTCTGCCCCGAGCGGCAATTCCAGCAACCCCGCACCTCTGGTCGTCGTCTGGCCGAAGGACCCGACCAAGACCCCGTCGACCAACGCCACCGGCGACTACTTCGAGAACCTGGTGGTCGGCGCGGCGGTCAAGCTCCAGGGCGTCGGCACCGGCGGCTTCCAGGGCACCGGCACGACGGCGACCTTCGTCCCCGGCTCGCGGCTCAACGGGCTCGGCTTCAACGCCGACAACCTGAACGGCACGCAGTGGATCAACACGGTGACGAGCTACGGTCCCGACCCGGCGACCGTGCCGGACGGTGCCACGATCACGGTGCTCGGCACGGGCAACTCGACCTCGGGCGGCTCGTTCACCACCGCGGGCTCGACCGCGAACCGGCGACCGTCCGTTCGACGGCCTCTACATCACCGGTGGTGACGAGGGCGGTGCCGGCCTGGCGAACCAGAACACGATCAACGGTGCCAACTCGACCCCGGTCGGAGGCAACGGTGCGCTGAGCTCGCAGGGCGGCGGCGTCTACCTCTTCGGTGGCGCGAACAACGTCCAGATCTCGAACGACCACATCGACGGCAACAGCGGCGCCTACGGCGGCGGCGTCCGGGTGGGCACGGCCTACACGGCGAACAACGCCAACGGCAGCACGCCGTCGAACTGGGCGAACACCAACGTCGCCATCACCCACGACCGCATCACGAGCAACGGAGGTACGAACCTCGCCGGCGGCATCGGGCTCTTCGACGGCTCGAGCGAACTACTCGATCGACCACAACGACATCTGCGGCAACTTCTCGTCCGAGTACGGCGGCGGCATCAGCCACTACGGCCGGTCCGACGGCGGCTCGATCATGGCCAACCGCGTCTACCTCAACCAGTCGTACGACGAGGGCGGCGGCGTGATGATCGCCGGCGAGCTCAACCCGAACCTCACGCAGCCTTCGCTGGGTGCGGCGTCCACGAGCTCGAAGCTGACGATCGACGGCAACCTGGTCCAGGACAACCTGGCCAACGACGACGGCGGCGGCATCCGGTTCCTGTCCGCCGGCAACGTCCGGATCGACGTCACCAACAACTCGGTCGTCGACAACATCTCGACGCACGAGGGTGGCGGGTTCGCGCTCGACGACTCGACGAACGTCCGCATCGTCGGCAACACGGTGATGAAGAACCTCACCACCGCGTCGGCCATCACGAGCAACGGCCAGCCGGCCGCCGCCGGCCTGTCGACGGCGAACAACAGCACCGCGCTGCAGGGGACCCTGCCGGCCGGCTCGGCGGCCTACAGCAAGCCGACGCTGATCGACAACGTCTTCGTCGACAACCGGGCCGGCAGCTTCGACCCGGTGACGGGCGAGGTGCACGGGATCGGCCTGGCGGGTGACACGGCAGGGCCCGCTATCAACGTCTGGGACATCGGCTCTCTCGACAACGTGAGCGCCAACCCGATGACCCCGACGTACTCGGTGCTGACGTCGCTCACCGCGGGCGGCAACAACAGCAACCTGACCCTTCCGGGTACGGGGAACAAGCAGGCTCCGTCCGACCTGACGACGCTCGTCGCGAACCCGTTCGACGTCGCCGTCTCGGTCCAGAACTCCCGGACGGTGCCGAACTTCCGGCAGTCGATCATCATCACCAAGATCGCCGCGCCTCAGCTGCTCGGCGACTACCACCTGGTGAACGGCTCGGTCGCCGTGAACAACGGTTCCAACGTGGTCTCGACCTACTCGACGTACGCGCACGACATCGACGGAGACACGCGTCCGATCCCCTCGGGCGGCGCGTTCGACATCGGGTCCGACGAGCACTGACGCCGACCGGCCCGGGTGGGGGATGCCCCTCCGCCCCCACCCGGGCTCTCCACCCCGACCTGCCCGATTCACCGGTCCCTAGACGTGCCTGGAGGCAACCCGTGACCGATCGCCCCTCTCCTGGTCGCCCGACGCGGCGCACCGTCGTAACCGGCGGTGTGGGGGCAGTTGCAGCCGCTGCCCTGTGGAGCAAGGCCTTCTCGCCCGAGAAGGCGACCGTCCAGCAGCTCGGCGACGCCGAGCTGGCGTCGGCCGCGACGCCCGACGTCCACCTCGCCGCGACGGACGGGTGGGTCTCGATCGCGGACGCCGGCCAGATGGCGGCGTCCGAGGTGAGCGCCCTCTCGCCGTTCTGGCCCGACCCGCTCGCCTACGGGCACGGTGACCAGGCGACGCAGGACGCCAACGCGGCCGTGCCGGGTTCGGGCCTCAACCTCTACGTCTTCGGCTTCCGGAACGTGACGAAGATGACGGACGCCCAGGTGACCCAGCAGCGCGGGCAGGCCCAGATCAGTGCCCCGCTGTTGGCGTTCGACGAGAACAAGGGCGTCCGCGTCCAGCTCAGCAACCTGGGGCTCTCGCAGCGGCCCGACCTCGTGGACGGCCACACCATCCACTGGCACGGCTTCGTCAACGAGGCGCCGGTCTTCGACGGCGTCCCGGAGCTGTCGCTCTCGGTGCCGATCGGCCGCAGCTTCACCTACTACTACGTCCCGCGTGACGCCGGCACGTACATGTACCACTGCCACTTCGAGGACGTCGAGCACGTGCAGATGGGCATGACGGGCCTGCTGTTCGTCCGGCCTCAGCAGAACAGCCTCCCGACCAACGGCGCCCCGAAGGCTCGCCTGGGTGGCGGCCTTGCCACGGCACCGCTCGGGTACGCCTACAACGACTTCGTCCTCCCGACGGACGCCAGGTCGACGGCCTACGACCGCGAGTACTCCATCTTCGAGTCGGAGATCTTCGCGGAGGGTCACTACCGCGACGCCCACATCCAGACCACCGACTGGACCGACTTCAAGGCCAGCTTCTGGGCCCTGAACGGGCGCAGCTATCCCGACACCGTCGCGCCGAACGCGCCCTACAACACCGATCGGGGATACGACCCCTCGGATCCCTCCTGGGGTGGGCGGCTGCAGTACCAGCCGCAGTCCGCGCTCATCACCGCGGAGGAGGGCGACCGGGTGCTCCTGCGGCTGGCGAGCCTGGGCTACCAGGACCACGTCATGACCGCCGACAACCTGACGTTCACCGTCATCGCCAAGGACGCCTCGCTCCTGCGCAATCGGATCAGCGGGGCGGTCGGCAACACCAACCCGGCGAACTACGCCTACAACTACCTGACCACCAACCAGCTCGAGGTCGGGCCCGGCGAGAGCATGGACGCCCTCTTCACCGCACCGCCGTGCCAGAACACCGCGGGCTACGACTCCTACCTCTTCTACGACCGCAACTACGCCTACTCCAGCAACGGCGGGGCGGCCGGCAAGCCGGGCGGGATGGTCACCGAGATCCGCATCTACCCCAAGGGGAAGCTGGGCGCCCAGTCGCACCCCAACGAGACGAAGGTGGCGTGACGATGAGGACGGACTTCTTGTCGGCCCTGCGCCGCCGACGCTCCAGCTGGATGGTTGTGTCTGCTCTCGCAGCCACCACGGTGGCGGCGGCGGTGCTGCCGGTGGGCTCGGCGCTCGGCGCCGTGCCCACCCCCGAACAGCCCGGCCGACGGCATCATGTGCGAGCCCAACCCGAACGGGCAGAACACCTTCTCGCTGGACGCCACCTCGGGCTATGTCACCACGCCCGACGGCAACTCGGTCTACATGTGGAGCTACACCGCCACCGGGCGCTCCTTCCAGCTCCCCGGCCCGACACTCTGCGTCACCTCGGGAACGACGGTGACGGTCACCCTCCGCAACTCGCTCCCGGAGGCCACCTCGATCACGTGGCCCGGGCAGGACGACGTCAGCGTCGGCGGGCAGCCGGTCGCACCCGAGTTCGACGGCACCGGCGTCCTGACGTCGCTCACGAACTCGGCGGCCGCGACGAGCGGCACCGTGACGTACAGCTTCAAGGCGGGGTCCCCGGGGACCTACCTGTACAGCTCCGGTACCGACGTCACCAAGCAGCGCGAGATGGGCCTCTACGGAGCTCTCGTCGTCAGGCCGGCGGGTCACCCCGACTGGGCGAACGACGACTCGACCACGGTCTTCGACCCGACGACCGAATACGTCTACGTGCTCTCCCAGATCGACCCCGACTTCCACAGCGCGGTCGAGAAGAACCGGGCCTACAACGCGAACACCAGCACCGCTCGCTACTTCTTCATCAACGGGCGGAGCATGCCGGACACGCTGGCCCCCAACAATGCCTCGTGGATGCCCACCCAGCCGTACGGGGCGCTGGTCCACATCCAGGCGAACGCGCCCAGGTCCGCCCTCATCCGGTACGTCAACGCCGGACCGACGGACTACGCCTTCCACCCGCACGGCAGCAGCCAGCGGCTCATCACCCGTGACGGTTCCGCGGTCAAGAACGCGACCGGTGGCGACGCGAGCATCATGAAGTTCCTCCTCGACGTCGGCCCCGGTCAGACGGTCGATTCGCTCGAGCGTTTCGACAACGTCTACGACCCCAGCGGCAGCTCGAGCGCCGCCGGCAGCACCTGCACGACCGTGAACCCGGTCCTCGCCGGCCAGTGCGCGAAGATTCCCGACGACATCCAGCTGCCGCAGCTGCAGGACCAGATCGTCGGCCCCGGTACGGAGACCTGGTTCAGCGAGAACCCGTACCTCGGCGCTCCGGGGGGTAAGGGCCCGATCCCGAACGGGATGGTCCAGAACAACCAGTGCGGCGAGTACTACCACATCGCCCACAGCCACGCGCTCTACCAGGCCACGAATTACGGCGCCAGCTTCGGCGGAATGATGACGCTCATCCGCATCGACCCGCCGGGTGGATGCAAGTGAGCGCGCGCAGGAACGACCAGATGAATCCGAAGATGGCAGCCCGAAGGGACGGCGCCGGGATGGATCGACAGACGCGACGCGCGCGGCGAGGCGCGGTGAGGGCGGTGGCCCTCGCGGGTGGGGTCGCGCTCATCGGCGCTGCCGGCATCACG
The DNA here is from genome assembly GCA_963792195.1 of uncultured Actinomycetota bacterium. Classification (GTDB taxonomy): domain Bacteria; phylum Actinomycetota; class Actinomycetes; order Actinomycetales; family Kineosporiaceae; genus DATKNA01. The sequence goes on from CAWBVK010000002.1 coordinate 642,057, forward strand.
ACCGCCACGACTGCCCAGGCCGCGACGGTGACGGCGGTGGTGACACGTGCTCCCCTTCCGACTGCCGCAGCGGCGTCCCGGGTGGCCGTCGCATCGGCGCCCGCCGCACTGGCGGCGATCACGCCGCAGGGGGCCATCGGCCAGGGCGCGGGGTGCACCGGTGACCTGGGTGCCTCCGTCACGTGCACCCTGACCGCGCGGCCGACGGCCGACATCACCGCCGGCGGCGCCACCGCCCACGTCTGGAGCTTCGTCGGGTCGGCCGGCGGCACCGACCTGAACAACCCCACGATCGTGGCTACCGCCGGTCAGCAGGTGACCATCAACGTCACCAACAACCTGCCGACGCTGTCGCAGCCGTTCCCGCTGTCGCTGGCGATCCCCGGCATGGCCGGGATCGCGACCGACTACCAGGGCGCGGACGCCGGGGCGACGGCCTCGGTCAGCTTCACGCCCCAGCAGCCGGGGACGTACATCTACCAGGCGGGTCACATCCTGCGCCGCGACGGCAACGGGGCGTTCACGGGCGGCGACGTCGGCCCCCGCGAGGTCGCGATGGGCCTGGCAGGCGTCCTCATCGTCCGGCCGTCGGACTTCGCGACGACGCCGACGGTGTTCGGCGTCGCCAACCAGACGCCGGCCAACCAGTTCGACGACGAGGCGGCGCTGCTGCTCACCGACGTCGACCCCGCCTTCGCGGCGGCGCCGGACACCTACGACCTGCGCAAGTTCAACGGGACGATCCGGCTCATCAACGGCAAGGCCTACCCGAACACCGACCCCGTCGCGTCGGGCCCGGGCCGGAAGGTCCTGCTCCGGTACGCCAACGCCGGCGTCGTCAGCCACTCCATGGGCGTGCTCGGTGCCCGCCAGAGCGTGGTCGGGATCGGCGGCCACGCCTCCACCGGCCAGGGGCTCGTCGCCGACACGATCACGGCCGGCACGACCGAGGACGCGATCGTGGCCGTTCCGGCGACCGGCAGCGGCAAGCTGGCCGTCGCCGACGCGAGCGGCCGCCTCGACACCAACGGGGCCGCCTCGGGTGCACGCCGCCAGCTCGTCTTCGGCGGCATGCTCACCTTCGTCACCTACGACGCCGCCGCCGTGGCGGCCGACACCGTCGGGCCGAACTCGACGATCACAGGCGTCTCGCCGAGCCCCGTCACCTCCTCGGGTGACGTCACCGTGACCGCGAGCTTCGTCGACCCGCCGGTGGGCACGGCCGGCTTGTCGTCGGCCATCTCCAAGGCCGAGGTCGCGATCGACGCCTTCGCGACGTCCGGGAACGCGACGTTCACCCTCACCTCGACCGGCGCCAACTCCGCCACGGGGACGGCGACGATCCCGGCGGCCGCACTCGCGGGCCTCAGCTCGGGGACGCACCTCGTTCTCGTCCGGGCCTACGACTCCGCGGCCACCCCGAACGTCGGCCCGACGGCGTCGCAGAGCCTCGTCGTCGACCTCGGCGGCCCGAGCGTCGGCGCGGCCTCGCTCTCGCCGAGCATGACGAACGGCGTGGCGACCCCGGCGACCGACCCGAACGGGGTGCGCGTCTCGGCCACCGGTGATGCGTCGGCCACGGGAGGCACCATCGCCTCGATGGCCTACTCCATCGACGGTGGAGCGGCGGTGGCCTTCCCGGCCTTCACCGCCGCACCGGTCGTCGCAGGCACGGCGATCATCCCCTGGGCGACCGTCACCGGCCTCTCCGAGGGCACCCACACCGTCTCCGTGACGGCGACCGACGCCGCGAACGTGACGTCGGGGCAGCCCGCCACCCTCACCCTCACCTTCGACAAGACCGGCCCGGCCGCGTCGGGCACGGCCGTCAGCCCGAACCCGACGAACGGGAACGATCGGCGACGCCGTCGACCCGACCAGCATCAAGGTGTCGGGCAGCTTCGCGTGACGGCCTGACCAGCGTGGTCGCCGCCGAGGGCTTCCTGCAGCCGGCGACGGCGGCAGGCGCGCCCGACACGACCCGCACCTGCGGTTCCGGGACCTTCCCGTGCACACCCGGCACCGGGTTCGTCTTCGTCGCCACGGACGGCGCCTTCAACGCGACCACGGAGTCGGCCTACGGCACCTTCCCGCTGTCGCAGCTCGTCGGCTACAAGGACGGCACCTTCACCGTCTGGGTGCACGGCAAGGACGCCGCCGGAAACTGGGGCCCGCTGACGGCGACGACCTTCGTCGTCGACAAGAGCGCGCCTACGGTCGCCGCCACCCTGGCCCAGAACCAGGCGACGCAGGCCTCCGCCGGCCCGGTCACCCTCACCGTCAACGTGACGGACGTCGGCAACCCGCCGAGCCCGATCACGGCGGCGGAGTGGTTCGAGGGCGCGGACCCGGGTGTCGGGCTCGCCACCAAGCTGACGCTCACGGCAGGCGCCTTCTCGGGCACCCTCCCGCTGGCGTCCGGTCGGTTCCACACCCTGTCGGTCCGGGCATTGGACGCCGCCGGCAACTGGAGCGCCGTCGCGACGACGAACCAGCTGTACGTCGACCCGATCTTCGCCGACACCTTCGGGACCTCCCCGTTCGGAACGACGGGTTCGGGTGCGGCGTGGACCGGCGGAACGGCGGGTGGCCCCAGCTACCCGCTCGCCCCGGCGGGCATGAACGGGCGGTACGCGATGCTCACCGCGAACAACGCGAACAACTCGAACGTGACCACGCCGATCCTCACGGCCGCCGCCAACAACGGGCCGGCCGGGACGTACAGGGCGCGATTCATGTTCCGTAACCAGGGTCCGAACAACGCCAACGGCACGACGACGATCCTGAGCACGACGTCGACCGGATGGGTGAACGTGCTCGGCCTCCGGTCCGGGAACACGGATCTGGTGGACGTGCAGTACCACCGCACCGCCTCGAACAACGGCACTCTGCGGGTGGCGGTCCGGACGAACGGATTCGGTAGCACCTACCGGATCTCGAGCAACACGGTCACCCTCGGGAACGACGGTGCCGTGCACACGATCCGGGTGGCGTTCACGGCCGGCGGGGCCGTGACCCTGCAGGTGGACACGGGAACGGTGACGACGATGACGTTCGCCACCAACCCGGTCACCACGGGTGCGACCGTGGACCGTGCGGTCCTCGGAACCTCCACCGGCACCACTGCGGCGGGCGGTAACGGGGCGGTCACCGGCCGGGCGTACTTCGACTATTTCGAAGCGCGCCGGAACAGCCAGCCGTAATGTAAGGAGTGGGTTTCGCCGGGCGGCACGGAAGTGCCGCCCGGCGAACCCGCGCCAGAAGCCGGGGAACACCTCAGGAGGGAATGCGATGAGCACGATCGCCGCCAGGGCCGTGAAATCGTCCTGGATGCTCCCCGTCCTTCTCGTCGCCCTGAGCGTCGCCCTCGTCGGGACCGTTCTCGTCCGTGCGGGCGTCGTCCACGTGCGGCAGAGCGGGCCGATGCACGCACCGGGGGCGAAAGCACCCGAGAGTCTCGCGGTCGAGGCCCAGCTGGGCATCCGCTTCAGCCATGTCGCGGTGGTGGGCGGGGGAGGTCTGGTCGAACTCACCTACACGGTCCTCGACCCCGAGAAGGCGACGACCTTCCAGAGCGACACCACCCACCCGCCGACGCTCTACCGCACCGGCGACTCGGACAATCCCGTCCACATCGCCGCCCTGATGAAGCAGGGGCACAACCTGCGGCCCGGGCAGACCTACTTCATCCTCTACGAGAACCCGAAGGGCGTGGTCCACGCGGGTGACACCGTGCGGATCGACTCGAAGGCCGGCGAGCTCGCCGACTTCCCGGTCGAGTAGCCCGTGACCGCTCGCGCGCGTCGTCGCGCCGCCACCCTGCTCGCCGCGCTCGTCACGCTCCTGGTCGCGTCGGTCGGGCTCGCGTCGTCCGCGAGCGCCCACGCCCAGCTCGTCGGCAGCAACCCCGCCGACGGCACCACGCTCCAGACCGCTCCGCGCCAGCTGCGGATCGACCTCACGCAGTCGGTCTTCCCCGACAAGACCACGGTCCGCGTCACCGACAGCAGCGGCCGCCAGGTCGCGCTGGGCGCGCCGTCCGTCCTGGTCACCGGGGCGAAGCCGGGCGACCCCGGGCTCGTGCCCCGGGCCGGCGCCCAGGGCCTCCCGACGACCATCCTCGCCGACCTCCCGCCGCTGCAGCCCGACGTCTACCGGGTCAGCTGGAGCACGCTCTCGACCGACGACCTGCACACGACCAGCGGCGTCTTCGTCTTCGGCGTCCAGCGCACCGTCGCCCACCAGGCCGGCCAGGTCTCCGACCCGCTGCCGCCCCCCGGCGAGCTGGTCACCCGGGTGCTGCTCCTGCTGGCGGCGGCCGTCGCGGCCGGCTCCGGCTCCGTGCTCGTCCTCCTCGGCCCCGACGCCGCCACGGTCCCCGGCGTGCGGCGGAGGCTCCTCGGCGTCGCGGCCGCCGCGAGCGGCGTCGCCGCCGTGCTCGGGCTCGCGCTCCTCCTCGTGCAGGCCGACGTCCTGGGCGCGGGCCTGTCCTTCGCCGCCAGCGTGCTCTCGAGCCCCGCCTTCCTGCTGCGCTGGGCCGGCCGCGAGGCGGCGGCCCTGGCCGCGGCGGTGGCCTTCGCCCTGGCCTGGCGCCGCTCGGACGGCGGTCCGCGCCTCAGCGCGGGCGTCGGTTGGCCCGCGCTCGGCGTGTTCGCGGTCACGACCGCCCTGCTCGGGCACACGGGCAGCGGGAGCCGGGCCCTCGACGTCGCCGCCCATGCCGTGCACGTGACGGCCTCCCTGGTCTGGGCCGGCACGGTCGTCACCGCGGTGGTCGTCCTCGCCCCGCGCCGGCTCCGCAGCGAGGTGCTCGGCGGCGACGGCCTGCGCCGGCGCGTGCTGGGGCGCTTCGGCCTCGTCGGGCTGGCCTGCCTAGCGGCGATCGTCGCGAGCGGCCTGGTGCTCGTGGGCGCCGGCACTGTCTCGCTGGACGCCCTGCTCCTCTCCACCTACGGCCGGCTCGTCCTGCTCAAGGTCGGAGCGCTGCTGGGCGCCGTCGGCGTGGCGACGGTCCTCACCGCCACCCTGCACCCCACGCTGGTACCGGCACGCTGGCGCGGCGTGCTCCGGCACCGCCGCTGGCTGCTGCCGGCAGAGGCCCTGCTCCTCGTGGCCGCCCTCGCTCTCGGTGCGACCGCCGCCGGTGCGCGCCCCGCCGTGGGCACCGAGTGGACGCCGACCAGCGCCGCGCCGCCCCTGCTCTCCCAGGAGGTCGCCGACCTGGTCGAGACGGTGAAGGTCGGCCCCAACGCGCCGGGGCGCAACTTCGTCACGGTGAACGTGTTCGAGACGCGCAGGCCGTCGCCGGGCCCCGTGACGGGGGTCGACGTGACGATCCACCGGGCCGGTGGCGGCGACGAGGTCGTTGCCCTCCAGGCCCAGGGCAGCGGCACCTGGCTCGCCGCCACGGACGTCTTCGACGAGCCCGGGGCCTGGTCGTTCACGGTGGTCGCCCACCGCGACGGGCTGCCGGACGCCAGCGCCGCCTACGCCTGGCTGGTGGCCGATCCCTCGGCCCGGCTGGCCGCGCCGGTGGTCTCCTCCGCTCCGTACCAGGGTCTGCTCGACGGGCTCGCGGGTGCGGCGGCAGCCGCGGGCCTGGCCCTGCTGGTGGGCCTGCTCGTCGCCCGGCGGCGGAACGACGGGCGCGGGAGCGGTGGTCGCCGACGTCCCGAGCGCGACGCGGACACGCACGACGGGGTACCCGGGCAGCGGGGCCTGACGCACGGGGTCGGCGCGCGCTGATCCGGCGGTCGGGGAGAGGATGGAGGCGAGTCCCCGACCCCGCTCCGAGAGGTGCCCCCGTGGCCGACCGCGAGACCGCAGACTTCTGGTTCGACCCCGCCTGCCCGTGGGCCTGGATGACCTCCCGCTGGATGATGGAGGTCGAGAAGGTCCGTCCGGTCGACGTCCGCTGGCACGTCATGAGCCTTTCGGTGCTCAACGAGGGCCGCGACCTGCCCGAGGGCTACCGCGCGATGATGGACCGTACCTGGGGGCCCGTCCGCGTGGTCATCGCCGCCAGGGAGCTCCACGGCGAGAAGTGGGTGAAGCCCCTGTACGACGCCATGGGCACGCGCATCCACCCGGGCGCGGAGAAGGACTACGACAAGGTCATCCGCGAGGCGCTCGACGAGGTGGGCCTGCCGGCCGAGCTTGCGCAGTACGCCGCGAAGGGCGACTTCGACGAGCAGCTGCGCGCCAGCCACGACGAGGGGATCTCGCTGGTCGGCGAGGACGTCGGAACACCGGTCGTCGCCGTCAACGGGGTCGCGTTCTTCGGGCCGGTCGTCACCCCTGCGCCCAAGGGCGAGGCGGCGGCCAGGTTGTGGGACGGGTGCTGCTCGTCGCGGGCACCCCGGGTTTCTTCGAGCTGAAGCGGACCCGCACGCAGGGGCCGGTCTTCGACTGAACCCGAGGGCCTTCGACCGAACCCGACGGTCTTGGACCGACCGCGGCCGGCAGGGTCAGTTCGCGGTGATCTGAGCGGTCGTCGGCGCCTTCGGCGTGATGGTCAGCTTCAGCCGGGAGGCCTGGGCCGTGACGTCGCCGAAGAGGGCGTTGACCGCGTTCACCTTCTGCGCGTCGACGGTGCCGGCGCGCAGCGCGGTGGCCAGGTGCTGCAGGGCGGTCACGTTCTGCTTGCTCACGCCGGCCAGGGCCTTCGCCGTGGGGCAGCTCTCCACCGCCTTGACCCCGGTGCCGAGCTGCTTCGCGGCGTAGCCGGCCGCGGACGCCGCCCGCGCGGTGGCGGTCCTCGAGACCGAGGGGGCGGAGAGGGGCTTGGTGATGTAGGTGCTGATCGCGCCGCCGACGAGGGCCGCCGCCTGGACGAACCTCTGCGGTGAGCAGCCACGCTTGGCGGCGGCCGCCACGTAGGGCTTCTGCGAGGCCTGGGCGGCGGCGCCCGCAGCGCCGGAGGCCGAGGCGGTGCCCGACGCCGCCGGAGTCGTCGCCTGCTGACCGGCACGGGCGGATCCTGCGGGCACGGGAGTGCCGGTGTACGTGCTGCTGCCGCCCGATCCGCCGAAGGCGCTGCAGCCGGTCAGCGCCGCGCCCAGGGCGAGCGTCGCGGCGAGGCCCGCCGGCCCCCGGAGGCGACGGTGCTGCGAGCCGTGCGGGCGGCGAGCGGTGCCGGAGGAGGTCGTCGGGTACACGGTTGCTCCATTCGGGGGCGGGATCGGGCGGGGCACGGGATCAGCCCGTCTGGATCTGGACGGCCGTGGGCACGAGCGTGGGCAGCGGCATCCGCGCCGAGGCGGCGGCGGCCGTGGTGGCCCTCTGGGCGCTGCGCACCCGGGCGACGGAGGTCGCGCCCGGCACGTGGTTCGCGGCGAAGGTGGGCCACAGGGCGCGGAGCTCGGCGACCTGCTCGTCGACCGCCTGCACGACGCCGCCGACGGGCCGGGGGCACGTCGCCAGCAGGCCTCGCGCCGCGACCAGCTGCTGGGTGCTGAACCGGACGGCCTGGCCGCCGTGCAGCAGGGCGAGGGCGCCGGCGGTGCCCGGCTTGCCCATCGCACCACCGGCGTACGGCGTGAACAGGTAGGCCTCGAGTGCGCCACGCGCCACGCCCGCGTGCTGGGCGAACTCGGCGGGCCGGCAGCTCGGCACGAGTCGCCCGTTGGCAGCGCCTGCGGTCACCGGACGGGTGGTCGTGGCGGTGCGGGAGCTCGGCGACGTCGAGGACGTCCGTGACGTGCCGCCCGCTGGGGCCGTGGCGGAGCCGGCGGCGGGTGCGGTTTTCGAGCCGGGTGTCGAGCCGGGTGCAGCGGGCGCCGACGCAGCGGTCGCGGCCGGCGACGAGGCGGAGCCGGATGACGAGCTCATGACAGTTGACGCCGTCGCGGCCCCCGCTGCCGCCGGCGCCGAACCACCCGAGCAGGCCGCCAGGGGAGCGGCGGCACCCAGGAGGAGCGCCCCGCACAGCGGGATCGCGGCGGACCGCCGTTGCCGCCTGCTCATGTGTGCCGCCTTCTCCACCGTCTCGCCGGATGCCGGGCGAGCCCGTGCTCCGCCCCGGATCACCATCGTCGGTTCCGGTGATGCCGCAGGTCATCCACATTGCGGACATGTAATCCGGGCCCCAGGGGCCCGGCGCCGACCTACCCTCGGGAACCGTGACGCACTCGTCGACGACACGGCTCACCGGTGGTCCGGCCGTGGCTGCCGTGCTGGCCGCCGCGGCGCTCGCGCTCGGCGCCTGCAGCGGCTCGGCGTCCACGCCGGCCGCCGGGGCGGGACCCGAGGCCACGCAGCCGGCCCAGCCGGGTGCGACGTGCGACAAGGCCGGGTTCGGGCAGCACGCGGCCCTCGCCGTCGGCTCGGTGCAGACCTACGTGTGGAAGCCCTTCATGGCCGGCGCGTTCGGCGAGGGCGCCAAGGGCAGGGTTGCCGCGATGCGCAGCGGGGCCGGGGCGAGCGCGCTGGCGGCGCGGGAGCTCGCCGCCGCGAAGCCCCTCGTCGCCGGGTGCCCGGCCTCGATCCCCCTGGTCAACGCGCTCACCACGGGCGCCTCGCTCGCCCACGCCGCGAGCGCGCAGCTTACGGCGGGCCGGCTGAACCGCGAGACCGTCGCCGGGGTCAACTCGATCGGTTCCACCGTCGTCGCGCAGGCCGCCGGCAACCTCGGGCTGACGATCACGCCCGTCGTGCCCACGGCGGCGCAGCTCGCCGCCCGCTGACCGGCCGGGGCTGGCACACTCGGCGCATGCGCGTGCACCTGGGTTCCGACCACGCCGGGTTCGAGCTCAAGCGACAGCTCGCGGAGCGGCTCGCCGAGAGCGGTCACGAGGTGGTCGACCACGGCCCGGCCGCCTACGACCCGCAGGACGACTACCCGACCTACTGCCTACGTGCAGCGGCCGCCACGGCCGACGAGCCCGGCACGCTCGGGGTGGTCATCGGCGGCAGCGGCAACGGCGAGCAGATCGCCGCCAACAAGGTGAAGGGCGCGCGGGCCGCGCTCGCCTGGAACGCCGAGACGGCGCGGCTGGGCCGCCAGCACAACAACGCCAACGTGGTCGCGGTGGGCGCCCGGATGCACGCGCCCGACGAGGCCATCTCGTTCGTCGAGCTGTTCCTCGCGGAGCCGTTCTCGAACGATCCCCGGCACGAGCGGCGGATCGCCATGCTGACCGCCTACGAGGACAGCGGGGCCCTCCCCCCGCTCCCCTCCTGATCACGGACGGTCGGCGGAGGGTTCGGCGCGCGGCGCGCGGTCCCGCTGCCCCAGGCTTGAGCGCGTGCCCGAAGGCCACACCCTCCACCGCCTCGCGAAGCGCCACCTCGACACGTTCGGGGGGCACGTCGTGCACGTCACGAGCCCGCAGGGCCGGTTCGCCGCCGGTGCCGCACGCCTCGACGGCGCCGCGCTGCTCGCCGCCCAGGCCCACGGCAAGCACATCTTCCTGGGGTTCGGCTCCCTCGAGCCGCCGCCCGGGCGGGTACGACCGCGTGCGGACCGCTGGCTGCACGTGCACCTCGGCCTCTACGGGACCTGGGTGTTCGGCACGGGCACGCCCCCGCCGGCCAGGGGTGCCCTGCGGCTGCGCATCGAGAGCGACGAGGCGTGGGCCGACCTGCGCGGGCCGACCGCGTGCGAGCTGATCACCGAGGACGAGGTCGGGGGCATCCGGGGCCGCCTGGGTGCCGACCCGCTGCGCAAGGACGCCGACCCCGAGGCGGCCGGCAGGCGCATCATGCGGTCCGCGACGCCGATCGGTGCCCTGCTCATGCAGCAGGACGTCGTGGCGGGGATCGGCAACGTCTACCGGGCCGAGGTCCTGTACCGGCACCGGATCGACCCGTGGATGGCCGGCCGCGAGCTGGCCCCCGAGCAGTGGCAGGCGATGTGGAGCGACCTCGTCGTCCTGCTCCGCGACGGCGTCCGGCGCGGGCGCATCGTCACGACCCGTCCGGCGGACCGCCCGCACAGGTCGGGAGCGGTCCGGCAGGGCGAGGCGCACTACGTGTACCGGCGGACCGGGCTGCCGTGCTTCGTCTGCGGGACGCCGGTCGTGGCCGAGCCGATGGCCTCGCGCACGCTCTACCGGTGCCCGATCTGCCAGCGCGGCGCCGACGACTCCGCGCTGACAGAGCAGGACGTCGTCGAGCAGGACGTCGTCGAGCAGGACGTCGTCGAGCAGGACGTCGTCGAACTGGGCGCCTGACCGGCCCTCAGAAGCTCCAGGGGGAGTGCGGCGCGACCGGCCAGCCGAAGGCGGCCGACGCCGCCGTGAGCGCACCCGGCCGCTGCTCCCGGACCAGGCCCGCCGACGCCATGGCCAGCAGCGACTCGCCCCCGAGGTAGGCCGACCCCAGCTCGCGGACGTCGACCACGAGGTCGGCGTCCCCGCTGGTGGGCTCGCAGAGGGCGCCGTCCGGCCCCCCGCGCAGCCGCCAGCGGCCGGCGTTGGCGGGCAGGAAGGCGTCGGTCACCTCGAGCACCACGTCGACAGGCGTCTGGTACCGGCGTGCGGTCAGCGCCGCGGGCAGGTCGGCCAGCCGCACCCACACGCCGTCCCCGACCCGCGGGGCGGCCCCGCGAACGTCGACGAGCAGGTGCAGCAGTGCGTCGTCGACCGCGAGGTGCGACACCTCGGCCTTGATCGTGAGGTCGAGGTCGAGGAGCACGCCCCAGAGCGCGCGGGCGGCGGGAGGGTCGAACGCCACGATCTCCCGGACGACGACCACGCCGGCCGGCCCGGTGTCGCCCCAGGCGAACCGCCGGGCGAAGACGGCGTAGCCGGTCGCGGTGCCCGAGGCGTCGCGCGCAATGAGGATGCGCTGCTCCTCGGCGCCCCTGCGGGCCCGTCTCGGCCAGTGGAAGAGCGCGTCCGCGAGGGCGCTCTCGGGGCGCGACACCCAGCCGGGCCGGCCCTGCCGGGCGCGATCCCAGACCTCTGCGACGAGCGCGGCGTGCCGGCCCTGGTCGGCCCGGTCGAACTCGAGGCTCGGGGCGGGTTCCTCGACGAGGGCGGGTCGCAGTGCGGCGCCGCGCGGCAGCGTGACCGAGAGCTGCCGGGTGGCCATGCCGTACCCGAACCGGCCGTAGATGGCCATCTCGGCGGCGAACAGCGTCGACACGGGCTCGTCGCCCGCGCCGCGCAGGCCCTCGAGATGGTCGCGCATCATGGCGGTGAGCACGCCCCGGCGGCGTGCGCCGGGGTGCACGCCGACCCAGGTCACCCCGGCGGAGCGCACCGACGCGCCGGGCACGGGCAGGTCCTGCGGCAGGACGGCGTACACGCCGCGCAGCTCGCCGTCCAGGAGCATTCCGCGCACGCGGTCCCAGTGCAGCAGGTCGATCTCGGCCTGCCGGTCGGCGTCGGGGTCGAAGCCGAACGCCCACTGGTCGATGTCGAACACGCGCGCCGCGTCGTCGAGGCCGAGCGGGCGCACCTCGGGCGCTCCCTGGGTCATGCGCGGATCCTGCCAGCGGGGGCCACCCGGCGTCGCCGCCTTTTCCGGCGGGCGGCCGGCGGGGCGAGAGTGCGGAGCCGCCCGTCAGGCCTGCGGGCCGTAGGGGCCGGCCACCGGGGCCGCCGCGGGCCCCGCAGCCGGCGGGGCACCCGGCTGGACGCGCTCGTCCTCCTGAGCCGCGACCACGGACGCCCGCACCCCGCGGTAGGCCACCGACGCCGCGAGCAACCAGAGGAGCAGGTCGATCGGGGTGAAGTACGCCGCGAAGACGTCCTTCGCGATCGACGGGCTGGTCAGCACCGTGCTGAACGCCTCACCGAGCCCGACGCCCTCGTGTTGCGCCTGCAGGACGATGTCGAGCACCAGGTCGCCGACGACGACGGCCACCAGCGCGACGACCGCCGCCACGACCGGGAGGCGGTTCCAGGTGGCCCGTACCCGGCTCATCGAGAACGACACGAGGTAGCCGACGCCGAGCGCGACGAACCCGATCTCGTGCTTGGTCGCCGCTCCGACGGCCACCCAGACCGCGGCCCCACCGAGCGCCGCCAGCACACCCAGCACGACGGCGCGCACGACCGTGTCGCTCTCGCCCGGCTCCAGCTGTGCCTGCCCCGCGAACTCCGGCATCCCCGCGATCCCCGACATCACACGCTCCCACCCAGCCGCCGGGCACGACGCACCGGCGCGAGGAGCCGCACGCTAGCGCCCGGCGTCGGCGCCCGGCGGCAGAATGCGCCACATGCTGCTCACGCCCACCGAGCGCGACCGCCTGCTCATCTTCACGGCGGCCGAGCTCGCCCGCGCCCGTCGCGCCCGCGGCCTGCGCCTCAACGTGCCCGAGACGATCGCCCTCGTCGCCGACACCGTGTGCGAGGCGGCCCGGGACGGCTCCCGGCACGCCGAGGCGCTCGCGGCGGGCCGGGCGGTGCTCGGCCCGGACGACGTGCTGCCGGGCGTCGCGGACGTCGTCACCGAGGTGGCGGTCGAGGCCGTCTTCGACGACGGCAGCCGGCTCGTCGTCGTCCCCGACCCGGTCGGCGGCGGGCACCTGGGCGACGACGCGCCGGGCGCCGTCCTCCCTGCGGAGCATCGGCCGGCAGCAAGGGACGCCGAAGAGACGGAGCTGACCGTCGTCAACACCGCGGCCGTCCCCGTGTCCGTGAGCAGCCACTTCCACTTCTTCGAGGTCAACCCGCGGCTGCGCTTCGACCGGGCCGCCGGCTACGGCCGCCATCTGGCGATCCCCGCGGGGGCGACCGTCCGCTTCGACCCCGGCGTCGCGGTCGGCGTCCGGCTGGTGCCGTTCGGCGGCGGCCGTGTCGTCGTGGGCTTCTCGGGGCTCGTCGACGGCCCGCTCGACGCGCCGGGAGCGCTCGACGCGGCTCTCGAGCGGGCGCGCGCCTTCGGGTACCTGGGTGCCGAGAGCGCGGGGGAGGGGGCGTGACCGCGCGGCCGCACGGGCCCGAGGGCGTCCCGGGGCCGGGCGACCGGGTGGTGCTGGGGGACACCGGGCTCGTCGTCCGGGTGCAGGAGGAGCCTGCGGAGCCCGCCGACAGCTGGGGCCTGGTGGCCGGCTTCGGCAAGACCGCGCGCGACGGCATCGGGCTGCGGGCGGTGCCCACCCGCGAGTCCTGCGACGTCGTCGTCACCAACGTGCTGCTCCTCGACCCCGTGCTCGGGGCACGCGTGACGAGCATCGGCGTCCGCGAGGGCCGGGTCAGCGCCATCGGCCGGGCGGGCAACCCCGACGTCGTCGACGGCGTGGACGTCGTCGTCGGCGCCTCGACGATCGTCATCCCCGGCGAGGGCATGATCGCCACTCCCGGTGCCGTCGACACGCACGTCCACCTGCTGTCGCCGCGGGTCTGCGAGGCCGCGCTCGCCAGCGGCGTCACCACGCTGCTGGGGCAGGAGTTCGGCCCGTTCTGGGGGCCCGGCGTCAACAGCGGCTGGGGCCTGCGGACGGCCTACCGCGCGTTCGACGCGTGGCCGGTGAACGTGGGCTTCCTCGGGCGCGGCTCCTCCTCGCGTGAGGAGCCGCTGCTCGAGGGTCTCGAGGCCGGCGTCTGCGCGTTCAAGGTGCACGAGGACTTCGGCGCCCACCGCCGCACCCTCGACACCGCGCTGCGGGTCGCCGACGAGCACGACGTCCAGGTGTGCCTGCACACCGACGGGCTGAACGAGAACCTGTCGCTCACCGACACCCTCGACGTCGTCGCCGGCCGGACCGTGCACGCCTACCACGTCGAGGGGTGCGGCGGCGGCCACGTGCCGGACGTGCTCGAACTCGCCGGCGTGCCCAACGTCATCGGGTCGTCGACCAACCCCACCCTGCCCTTCGCCCGGGACGCCGTCGCCGAGCACGAGGCCATGATCATGGCGGTGCACGGGCTCGACGCCGCCGTGCCCGGCCAGTGGCAGCTCGCCCGCGACCGGGTCCGGCCCGCGACGATGGCGGCCGAGACCGTGTTGCACGACCTCGGGGTCATCCCGGTCACCTCGTCCGACGCGCAGGGCATGGGCCGGGCGGGCGAGACGATCCGCCGAACCTTCGCGATGGCCGCCGTGAACAAGGCGGCGCGGGGGGCACTGCCGGAGGATTTGGACGGCGACGCGTCGACCGGGGACGACACCACCCGGGTGCTGCGCTACCTCGCCAAGCTCACGATCAACCCCGCGATCACGCACGGGATCGCCCACGAGGTCGGCTCGCTCGAGGTCGGCAAGCTGGCGGACGTCGTCCTCTGGCGCCCGGCCTGGTTCGGGGCGAAGCCCAGCTACGTGCTCAAGGCGGGGTTGCCGGCGTGGGCGGCCGTCGGCGACCCCAACGCGGCGGTCGACACGGCCCAGCCGCTCGTGCTCGGCCCGCAGTTCGCCGGCTCGGGGGCGGCACCCGCGGACGTCTCCGTGGTCTTCGTCAACGCGGCGGCGGCCGGGGCCGGCGGGGACGCCGTCCCCACCCGGCGGCGGCGGGTCGCGGTGCGGGGCACACGCGGCATCGGGCTGGCGGTCATGCTCGGCGGGAACGCCCGCACCGGCGTCGTCCGGGTGGACGCCGGCGCCCGGCGCGTGACCCTCGACGGCGTCGAGCTGCGGGCGGAGCCCGCCGACCGCGTGCCGCTCACTCGCCTCTACCACTTGTGAGCAACGGCGAACAGGTGGATCACGATTCGGCCGTATTTTCGTCACGATCCGCGACATCCGTGCCAGTGAGGGCCCGTCGGGCGCGTACCCCGTTCCCGAATGGGTACCGTGTGGAGTGCTACGCAGACGTGGTGAAGGTCCATCGAGGAGAGCAGTAGATCATGGCGCGGCCCAAGGCGTTCGGATACGTGTCGGTCCCGGCGAACGCCCCTGACGACCAGGCTCAGCGATGGCAGGAGGAGATCGCCTCCTTCGTCGACGGCGAGGGCCACGACCTGGCCGGCATCTTCACCGACGTCCGCGGGGACGGCGCGCAGGCCTTCGAGGCCATGTCGCGCGCCCTCGACCTGGGCGCCGTCGGCGAGGTCGTCGTCCCGCGGTACGACCACCTGGAGCACGTGCCCGGGTTCGGGCCCTGCGACGTCCGGCTGCTGTCCCGCTACCTGCACGCCGAGGTCGTCGCCGTCGAGGAGCCGGTGGGCGCCCGGCGCTGACGCGCCGGGCCACCCGGCCCAGAAGGCCCTACACGACGATCGACAGGCCGAGCACGCCGATCAGGGCGACGACGGAGATCACGGTCTCCATCACCGACCAGCTCTTGATCGTGTCGCCGACGGACAGCCCGAAGTACTGTTTCACGAGCCAGAAGCCCGCGTCGTTGACGTGCGAGAAGAACAGCGACCCGGCACCGATGGCCAGGACCAGCAGCGACACGTGGGACGAGCTCATGCTCGTCGCCAGGCCCGCCACGATCCCGCTGGCGGTGATCGTGGCCACCGTCGCCGAGCCGGTGGCGAGGCGGATCCCGACAGCCACGAGCCAGCCGAGCACGAGCGCCGACAGGTGCGACCCCTTGGCCCAGTCGGCCACCACGTTGCCGACGCCCGCGTCGACGAGCACCTGCTTGAAACCCCCGCCGGCCGCGACGATGAGCAGGATGCCCGCGATCGCGGGCAGGGCGCCGGCCGTGGAGGCCGAGAGCTGCTCGCGGGTGGCGCCGATCGCGGTTCCCATCGTGACCATGGCGACGAGCACACCGGCGAGCAGGGCGACCACGGGGTTGCCGATGACGTCGAGAGCGGCCTTGACGTTCGAGCCGCCGCCGAGGGTCAGGTCGGCGATCGCCCGCGCGAGCATGAGCACGACCGGGAGCAGCACCGTGGCCACCACGGGGCCGAAGGCCGGGTTGCGCCGGCCGAACGAGGTGTCGTCGCCGTTCCCGCGCGCAGACCTGCGGTCGGTCGTGCGGTCGGTCGTGCGGTCGGTAGTGCGGTCGGTGGTGCGGTCGGTGGTGCGGTGGGTCGTGCGGTCCGCCGTGCCGGCCGCGACGTCGTCCTCGGGATCGCCGAGGTCGCCGGCGCCGCGCAGGGAACCGCCGCCGGCGCCGGCCAGCGCGGCCTCGCGCTGGCGGGTCGGCAGCAGTTCGGGCGGGGGCGTCGCGTGCACGTACCGGGCGACGACGTTCGCCAGCAGGGGGCCGGCGATGATCACCGTGGGAACGGCGATGATGATCCCGTAGAGCAGGGTGAGCCCGAGGTCGGCCTTGAGCGCGGAGATCGCTACCAGCGGACCCGGGTGCGGCGGCACGAGCCCGTGCAGCACCGACAGCCCGGCCAGTGCCGGGATGCCCACCTTCATGAGCGGGACGTCGACCCGGCTCGCGACGAGCAGCACCACGGGCACCAGCAGCACGACGCCGATCTCGAAGAACAGCGGCAGGCCGATGAGCGCGGCGACCCCCACCATCGCCCAGGGCAGGGCGCTGACGGAGACCCGGCCGACGATGGTGTCGACGATCCGGTCGCCGCCGCCTGAGTCGGCCAGCAGGCCTCCGATGATCGCCCCCAGGGCGATGAGCAGGCCTACGCTGCCGACCGTGCTGCCGACGCCCTTCGTGAAGCTGTCGATCGTGCCCGCGGCGCCCAGCGCCGCGGTGATCCCCAGCGCCCCTGAACCGAGGATCAGCGCCAGGAAGGGGTGCATCTTGACGACGACGATCAGCAGGACGACCACGGCGATCCCGAGCGCCGCGGCCAGCAGGAGCTGGGCGGTGCCGGCCTTGGGCGCGGCTGCGACGAGAGCGAGCACGGCGTTACCTCCTCCGAAGCGCTCGCGAGAAACCTCGCGATCCGGACTAATAGTACGAACAGGACGAACAGGGCTACTTTGGCCCCGTCGCGATCAGTGCGCCACAGGGGAGGCCGCATGAGCTCCTCAGCGTCGGGCCCGAGGTCCGGCACGGCAGTGCAGGACGTGGTCCTCGGCGTCGACATCGGCACCACGGCCACGAAGGTGGTCGCGTTCGACACCACCGGAGCGGCCCGGGCCACCGCCAGCGAGTCCTACCCGCTGAACTCTCCCGAGCCCGGCGCGGCCGAGCAGGATCCCCGGCAGATCACGGACGCCGTCCGCACCGCCGTGCGTTCGGTCGTCGCCGACCTCGGCGGTCTGCACGTCGCGGGCCTGTCGTTCAGCGCGGCCATGCACGGCCTCGTCGGTCTCGGCGCCGACGGGCACCCCCTCACGCCGTCGTTCACGTGGGCCGACACGCGCGCCTTCACCCAGGCCGACCGGTTGCGCGAGGCCGGGGAGGCGTTGCGGCTGCAGCAGCGCACCGGCACCCCGGTCCACCCGATGTCGCCGATGGTGAAGCTCATGTGGCTGCACGAGACGCGCCCCGAGCTCGCCGCGTCGGTGCGGCACTGGGCCGGCGTCAAGGAGCTGCTGCTGCGGCACTGGTGCGGCGAGCTGGTGTCCGACGTCTCGATCGCGAGCGCCACCGGCCTGCTCGCGCTCGAGACCCTCGACTGGGACGACGAGGTGCTCGCCCTGGCCGGCGTCACGCGCCACCAGCTGCCCGCGGTCGTGCCGACCACCCGGGTCGTGGGCGGTCTGACCGCCGACGCTGCCACCGAGCTCGGGCTGCCCGCCGGCACGAAGGTCGTCGTGGGCGCCAGCGACGGACCGCTGGCCAACCTCGGGCTGGGCGCGGTACACCCCGGCCAGACCGCCTGCTCGATCGGCACGAGCGCCGCGCTGCGCGTCATCACCGACAGGCCGATCGTGGACCAGCACGGCGGCCTCTTCTGCTACGCCTTCCGGCCCGGGCGCTGGGTGGTCGGCGGTGCCCTCAACAACGGCGGGGTGGTGCTCGCGTGGGCGCGCGACGCGCTCGCGCCCGACCTGGTCGATCGGGCCGGCGAGCGGGCTGGCCAGCGGGCCGGCGAGGCGCTGAGCGAGCTGACGGAGCTGGCGGCGAAGGCCCCGCCCGGGTCCGGCGGGCTGCTCATGCTGCCGTACCTGCTCGGGGAGCGGGCGCCGCACTGGAGCTCCCTGCCGCGCGGCGCGTACGTCGGGCTGACCCGGGAGCACCGGCGCGAGCACCTGGTGCGGTCCGCCCTCGAGGGCGTCTGCCTGCAGCTCGGGCTGGTGTACGACTCGATGCTCTCGGCGGGGATCGACGTGCGCGACCTGCGGGCGACCGGCGGCTTCGCCCGCAGCCCGTTCTGGCGCCAGCTCCTGGGGGACGTCCTCGGGATGCCCGTGCACTTCCCGCAGGGTCACGAGGGGAGCGCGTTCGGGGCGGCGCTGCTCGGCATGGAGGCGCTCGGCCTGGTGCCCTCGATGGACGTCGCCGCCGACCTCGTCACGGTGGCCGAGACCGTCGAGCCCGACCCGGCGACCGCGGAGCTGTACGCGCGGCTGCGGCCGCTGTTCGGGAGCCTGTTCGGCATGCTCGAACCGGCGTACCGCCAGCTCCGTGACCTCGCCGACGTGCTCGACGTCCCGGCCGCCTCCCCACCCTCCTCGTGATCCCGCTGGATTCCTTGATCACCGCGAGGGGGGATAGCGTGATCGGCATGCCGAACTGGCCCGCACCCGAGCGCACCGATCCGCCGTTCCGGGAGCCGGAGCGGGTCGCGCTCGAGCGCTGGCTCGACTACCACCGCGCCACCCTGCTGATCAAGTGCGCGGGCCTCGACGGCGAGCAGCTGGCCCGGCGCGCCGTGCCGCCGTCGACCCTGTCGCTGCTGGGGCTCGTGCGGCACATGGCCGACGTCGAGCGCAGCTGGTTCCGCCGCACGCTCGACGCGTCAGGACGCGCCGCCGATCTTCTACACCCAGGAGCGCCCCGACGACGACTTCGACGCCACCGACCCTGCCCGCGCCGACGACGACCTCGCGGTGTTCCTCGCCGAGGTCGAGGCGGCCCGCGCGGCGGCGGCCCGGCACGCGCTCGACGACACGGGTGTCTCGCGCCGCGGCGGCGAGGTCGACCTGCGCTGGATCTACCTGCACATGATCGAGGAGTACGCGCGGCACAACGGGCACGCCGACCTGCTGCGCGAGATGCATCGACGGCGCGACCGGGGACTGAACGAGGGATATACGAATCGTTCTCCTCATGCGACCATCGGTGAGCGAAACCGGACGAAACGGAGGGCCTGCGATGGGCTCGACAGGGACGACCACGCGCCGCCTCGACGAGCGCGACGTGACCGACACCGCCGAGCTGCCCGTCCTGCGGGAGTCCGCGCCCCTGCCGAGCGCCCCCCCGCCGCCCGCGCCCGAGTCACCTGCGGAAGCGCCGGCGACTCGCAAGGTCCCCCGGACGGTCTGGTTCTTCGTGATCCTCGCCGTGCTGGGCCTCTCCGGAGCCCTGGGCGTGAGCCTGGTGATCAGGGCGATCGGCGACGCGAACCCGTTCAAGAACGGGCTGGTGCATGCGACGACCGTCGACCGGAGCGGCCCTGCCGTGCTCCAGGCCGTGAGCGAGCTCGGCACGCTGCAGAGCGCCAGCGCCCACTACGAGATGATCGTCGACATCGAGCACGGCGTCGACCACGTCCCGTCGTTCCTCGCGGGCCGGCGCGTGCTGTTCGTCGCCGTCGGCGACGTCGGGACCACGGTCGACCTGCGCGACCTCCCCGCCGGCTCCGTCACCGTCGACCAGGGCCGTACCGCCGCCACCATCCACCTGCGCAAGCCCGTGATCTCCGCGCCCCGCCTCGACCTGCAGGCCAGCCACGTCTACAGCTCGGACCGCGGCCTCGCCGACGCGCTCGGCGACCTGTTCAAGGGCTCGCCCGACCAGCAGCAGGAGATCTACACCGTCGCCACCCAGCACCTCGCGCAGGCGGCGCGCGGCGAACGGCGACCTGGTGAACCGTGCGGAGGCCAGCACGCGCACCACCCTGCAGGGCCTGCTGCGCCCGCTCGGCTTCACCGACGTCACGGTGGTCTTCGACCGCTGACGAGAGACCGCTGACGAGCGGCTGCCGATCGCCCGCCGCTCACCTCGACGCCGCTCACCAGGACTGCGTGCTGGCTCCCGAGTTGCCGGTGATGCGCTCGCCGGTCTGATGGCCGAAGACCGACTGGACGGCGACGCGGCCGGGCCCGACGAGCCGCAGCCACACCATCCTGTGGTCGTACGTCGACCGCCAGGACACGCCCTGGAAGCGCGGGTACTCCAGGTGCAGGTGGGCCGTCACGCCGACGTCCCGGTACACCAGGGCCCCCGGCTGCACGAGCAGCGTCTCCCCGGGCCCGAGGTCGCGCAGGAACGCGTTGCCGGGCGCGTGCAGCAGGAGCAGCCCGGGGTCGGAGGGCGCCGAGAACACGTCGCCGTACTGGCCGAGCGGGTAGTGCGTCTCCTTGTCGTCGCCGCTGCCGGTCGAGTACCAGATTCCGGTGGGCTCGAAGGAGTAGGCGACGGTGGCGGTGGCCACGAGGAAGCGGTGCTCGCGCACCCACATCGCCTGCCCCTGCCGCAGCGGCAGGGCGATGAGCTCGCCGGCGTCGTTGTCGGAGAGGGCGAGCCGGCCCGGACCGCGGGCCTCCATCATGATCAGGGGGAGGCCGGCGATCATCCGCTTCCACCCGCCGCCGAGGCCGGAGTTGCCGAGCGTGGTGCCGGGCTCGGTCCACAGCAGGGCGTGGTGGGAGAAGTAGAGCGAGTCGCCCTCGGCCAGGGTGAAGTCGGCGATCGGCACCTGCCGGCCCTCGACCTGCACCCGGGAGCGCCCGAACTGGATGCGGGTCATGTCGCGGATCGGCGGCTGCTGCACCCAGCCCGAGCGCGACACCGACGTCCGGACGTCGAGCGGGGCGCCGCAGTTCGGGCAGTTCGGGACGGCGCCCTCGTGCGGAAGGCGGCAGTACAGGCAGACCAGGGCCGCGGCGTCGGAGGTCATCTCGACCTCACTCCGCGTGGTGGTGCACGTACATCGACTGGATGCCGACCCGGCCCGGTCCGGTCATCTCGGCGAGGTACATGCCGCGCTGAACATCCCGGTCTTGACGTCCATCTGCTGCGCCTCCATGGTCACCGACGCGTCCTTGTACAGGAACGCACCGGGCTCGACGAGGATGCTCTCGCCCGGGCCGAGCACGCGCTCGAACACGTCGCCGTTGCCGTGCAGCAGGAGCAGTCCGGGGTAGCCCTGGGTGACGAAGCGGTCGAGGTACATCCCGTTGCCGCCGTGCAGCAGGTTGGCCAGGCCCTTGATCCGCACGAAGTCGTACGACACGGTGTGCGACGCCGCGAGGAAGGCGTGCTCGCGCGCGTCGAGCTCCATGCCGGGGTGCAGGGGCAGCACGACGAGCTCGCCCGGCGCGTCGCGCGAGAACGCCACCCGCCCGGGGCCGTGGGCGATGGACAGCACGAACGGCATGCCGCCGAACACCCGCTTCATGCCGCCGCCGGTCGGCATGGCGGCCATCGGCAGTCTGCTCGTCCTTCCACAGCAGCACGTGGTGCTCGAAGAAGACCGCGTCGCCCTGCGCGAGCGTGATCTCGGCCACCGGCACGAGCTCCCCCTCCACCTGGCACACGAGTTCGCGAACCGGAACTCCGTCATGTCGCGCAGCCGCGGCGCCTCCCGCCAACCGGAGTCGCTCACCACGTTCCGCACGTCCAGGGGTGCGCCGCAGGCGACGCACGAGGTCGCTCCCGGCTCGTTCTGGACCTTGCACCACTGGCACTCGACCCGCTCCACGCGCCCTCCAGTCGACGTCGCGGTTGCTGCGGCGTGATCCGCAGCGCGGACGGTAGCAGCGGGGCGCCGCGCACCCGCCGTCCCGTGGCGCGCCGCCGGCTCGGTCGCGAGCCGAACGGCCCGCCGCGGTGTCCGCGGCGGGCCGTCCGGCGATCAGCCCCATGATCAGTGCTGGGAGCCGGTCATCGCCACCCGGCGGTCGACCAGCCCAAGGAGCTCCACGCGTTGCCCGCCCAGGCGCTGTCGCTCCACGCGTGGGAGTCCCAGCCCGAAGCGCTCCACGCATGCGACGACCAGGCGTGCGACGACCAGGCGTGCGACGACCAGTCGGCGTCGCTCCAGGCGTGGCTGTCCCAGCTGCCGCTCGCCGACCAGGACGCCGTCGTCCAGTCGATGCCGCGCCAGCCGCCGCCGCTCCAGGCCGTCCGGGCCGCGGAGGCCTGCGCCCAGCCGGCGCCGTCCCACGGCCGGCCGAAGATGTCGACCTCGCCGGTGAGCGGGGCGTAGCCGTCGGAGACGTGCGACGAGCCGCGGGCGCCCTCGAGGGTGCCGGTGCCGGTGGCGCCGGTGGCCGCCTGGGCCGCGGACGTCGGGAGCGGCGCGCCGATCGCCTTGTTGACGTCGGGCACGCCCAGCCCCGGCGAAGACCCGCTTGACGTACGACGGCGGCGTGGCGTTCGTCATGAGCGCCTTCTTGACCTGGTCGGGCGTCGCCGCCGGGTACTTCTGCAGGTACAGCGCCGCCAGGCCGGAGACCACCGCGGCCGCCTGCGACGTGCCCGACCCGCGGAAGAAGCGCGAGCCGACCCGCGCACCGGGGTTCGCCAGGTCGGCGCTGCCGCCGGGGGCGCGCAGGCCGAGGACGTGCACCCCCGGGGCGATGACGTCGACGTGCCGGGTGCTGGTGCCGCGCTGGGCGAACGCCGGCACGGTGTCGTCGCCGACGGAGTCGCTGTTCATCGGGTCGTCGGCGCCGACGGCCAGCACGAGCGGGTCGATCGCGGGGTCGGCGAGCTGCCGTCCGCGCGGTGCCGTCGTTCCCGCTGGAGACCACGACGACGATCCCGGCGCGCCACGCGTTCTCCACCGCGTACGCGAGCGGGTCGACCGCCGGCGACTGGGTCGAGTCGGTGCCGTAGCTGAGGTTGAGCACCCTGATGTTCATGCCCGGGGTCGTGCGCGTGCTCGGTCACCCAGTCGATGGCCGCGATGACCTGGCTCACGTCGCTGCCGCCGTCCGCCGCCGCCACCTTGACCGAGACCAGGCGGGCGTCGGGGGCCACGCCGGTGAACTGGTGGGTGTCGGTGCGGGCGTAGGTCGCGCCGGTGCCGGCCGCGTCGCGGCCCGCGATGATCGAGGCCATGTGCGTGCCGTGGCCGAAGGTGTCCCGGTGCACGAGGGTCGGGTCCTGAGACTCGAACGACAGGTCCGGCCCCTGGACCACGTTGCCGCTGGTGAGGCCCTGCACCGGCGCGACGCCACTGTCGACGAGCGCGACGTCGACGCCCTTGCCCGTCCACCCCTTGGTCCAGGCGTCCTTCGCGTGGGTCACCTGCGCGACGTCGTAGAGCGAGCCGTCGTCGCCGGCCACGTCGTAGCCGAGCGCGGGGTCGAGGCCTTGCAGCGAGCCGCGCCGGTCGACCGTCACCGAGCGCACCGCGGGGTCGCGCGCGGAGGGCGTCGGCGCGGTCTGCCGGCAGGTCGGCGGCGACACCGTCGATCACCGCCAGCGGCCGCACGACGCGGCCGCCCAGACGCCGGACGGCGTCCGCGACCGCGCCGCCCTGTCCGGGCGCGCCCATCACGATCACGCGCACGGTCGCCCGAGCCACGGCAGGGGCCGTCGCCGCCGTCGCCGGCGGCGTCGTCGCCGGCGTCGCGGCGGCGGGAGCCGCCAGCGCGGCCAGTGCCGCCGTCCCCGCGACGACGACCCCGATCGCTCGTCTCGTTGCCCTCATGGCTGCCTTCCGTCGTCCTGTCGTCCTGCCGTGACGTGCTGCCTCTCCCAGGAGACGCCCGCGCACCCGCCGTGACGCGAGGCGCCAAACCGGTGACGCTTCGTGAAACCACCCCACCCGTCCGGAGCAGCGCCGCGGTCCGGCGGACGCCCGGGCTGCTCAACACCGGCGCCGGACATGTCGACCTGCACGACGTGGGCGAGCCGGTGGAGGCAGCGGCGCCCGCGGCGGGGGTCGCGGCCGTGCGCCGCTCCGTCGTGCCCGCGCTCACGGCCGTCTGGGTCGCGGTGGCCATCGCCGGCCTGGCCCTCACCCGCGGTCACGCGCCCGCCGGCGGGCCACCCGGTGCCCGCACCGGTCCTGCTCGCGCTCTTCGTCGCGACCCAGGCGCTGGTCGTCAACGTGCAGCTGCGGCGCGAGGCCCGCTCGGTCTTCCTCAGCGAGGCGCCGCTCTTCCTCGCGCTGATGTCCCTCGGGCCCGCGGCACTCCTGCTGACCCGCGCCACCGGCACCCTGGTCGGCTTCGGCGTGCTCCGCCGCCAGTACCGCCAGCCGAACAAGCTGGTCTTCAACCTGGCCCTGGCCGCGGCCGAGGCGGCCGTCGCCGTCGTCGTGTTCGGCGCGGGGCAGCGGGCGTCGCCGGCGACGCCGGAGCTGGTCGTGGCTGCTGGCCGCCCTCTCGGGCGGCGGCCTCGAGCGCCTTCGCCGCCGTCGGTGTCGGGCTCGTGATCGACCTGCTCGAGGGCGGCGTCCGGGCCGCCGTCCTGGCGCGGCTGGCCGGGGCTGCCGCCGTGCAGGCCCTCCCGGTGTCCGCGCTCGGCGTCGTGGCCTGGGCCGCGTGGGAGCAGAACCCCTGGTCGCGCGCTGCCGCTCGCGGTCGTGACCGCGATGATCCTGATCGGGTTACCGCGCCTACGCCGCGGCTGCGCGAGCAGCACCTCGCCCTCGAACGGCTCTACCGGTTCAGCCAGGTGGCCTTCCGCGCGCCCGGCGTCGAGGGCGTGCTGTTCGGCGTCCTGCGGCACGCCCGCGAGATCCTGCACGCCGAGCGCGCCCGCGTGGTGTTCGTGCCCGCGGGTGGCGGCGCGGGGGTCCAGGTGCTCCTGGACGGCGACGAGCGCATGCGCCAGGAGCCGGCGCCCCACGGGCCGGACGGCGACCAGCTCGCCGCCGGCGTCGTGTCGGGCGGCCTGCCCCTCTTCGTGCCGCGCGGGACGCGCGACCCGGAGCAGCGCGCGTGGCTCGAGCGGCATGGCCTGCGCGACAGCATCCTCGTCCCGCTGCGCGGCGAGGGCGGCACGATCGGCCTGCTCGCCGTCGAGGACCGGCTCGGCGACGCGCGCGGCTTCGAGCCCGACGACGTGCGCGTGCTCGAGACCGTCGCCAACCAGGCCGCTGTCGCGCTGCGCAACGGCGAGCTGGTCGACCGGCTGCGCCACGACGCCCTGCACGATCCGTTGACCGGGTTGCCCAACCGGGCCCAGCTGCAGCGGGAGATCGAGGCACGGCTCGACCGCCGCCCGGCCACCGCGTTCGCGGTGGGGATCCTCGACCTCGACGCCTTCAAGGACGTCAACGACACCCTCGGGCACGCGCACGGCGACCGCCTGCTGTGCGAGGTCGCCGCGCGGCTGACGGCGGCCCTCGGCGCCGCCGCCGTCGTGGCCCGGCTCGGCGGCGACGAGTTCGGGGTCGTCGCCGACGGATGCGCCGATCCCGCCGCCGCCGTCCGGCTGGCCGAGCGGTTGCACGCCGCTCTCGACGCCCCGGTCGAACTCAGCGGGATCGAGGTCGACGTGTCGGGGAGCTTCGGCGTCGCGCTCGCCCCCGAGCACGGCGCGACGCCCGGCGTGCTGCTGCAGCGGGCCGACCAGGCGATGTACGACGCCAAGGGGTCGGGCCGCACGGTCCGGGTCTTCGAGGAGTCCCTGGACACCGCGAGCCCCGGCAAGCTCGCGCTCGTCGCGGAGCTGCGCCACGCCATCACCTCGGGCACGGTCGAGGTGCACGTGCAGCCCAAGGTGAGCGCGCTGGGCGGTGAGCTCTCGGGCACGGAGGCGCTGGCGCGCTGGTCGACGCCAGCACGCGGCGCCGTGCCCCCCGCCGAGTTCGTCGCGCTCGCCGAGCGGGGCGGCCTCATCCACGACCTGACCAGGCTGGTCCTCGACCGGGCCGTCGCCGCGTGCGCCGGGTGGCAGCACCTGGCGCCGGGCGTCGGCGTCTCCGTCAACGTGTCCGCGCGCTCGCTCGGCGACGACGCCATCGTGCGGCTCGTCGACCGGCTGCTGCGCACCCACGCCCTGGCGGCCGGCCTGCTCACGCTCGAGATCACCGAGAGCCACATCATGGCCAACCCCGACGCCACCCTCGGGGTGCTGCTGGCGCTGAAACGCCGCGGTGTCGGCCTCTCGGTCGACGACTTCGGCACGGGCTACTCGTCCCTGTCGTACCTTCGCCGCCTGCCCGTCGACGAGGTGAAGGTCGACCGGTCGTTCGTCTACCGGATGGCGCAGGACCGCGACGACGAGGCGATCGTCCGTTCGGTCGTGCAGCTCGCCCGCGAGCTCGGCCTGCAGGTGGTCGCCGAAGGCGTGGAGGACGAACCGACCTGGCAAGCCCTCGCCGCGCTCGGCGTCGACGAGATCCAGGGCTGGGTCGTGGCGCGCGCCATGCCCGTCGCCGACTTCATGCGCTGGACGGCTCAGCGCGCGGCCACCGGGGCGCCGAGCAGCACACCGGCGAGCTCCCGGGGGCGCGACCACATCGGCCAGTGACCGGTCGGCAGCGCGACCTCGTCGACGTGCAGCCGGCCGAGCTCCGCGAACCACGGGTGGCCCGCGGCGACGAGGCCGTGCACCTGGTCGAGCGTGAAGGACGACGCGACCAGGGTGACCGGCACGTCCCGGCGCCGGTCGTCGCGCAGCCGGACCGGCTCGCGGGCCGGACCCGCCGGGTGGGGGACGGCCCGACGCGCGAAGGCGTCCCACCGCTCCGCGTCGAGGCCCTCGAGGCTGGTGCCCCTCGCCGTGAACTCCTCCCGGGTCGGCAGCGGAAGCTCGGCCGCGTCCGGGTCGAGCCCGGGCTCGACCGCCACGCCGTCCGGCAGGGGTCCGCTCTCCACGTAGACGACGCGCCGCACCAGCCCCGGCGCCTGGTCGACGGCCATCGTCACCGGCGCGCAGGCACCGCTGTGCGCCACCAGCACGGCCGGCCTCCCGCCGTCGTTCCGCAGGGCCTCGAGGACGGCGTCCACGTGGTCCTGCAGGTGCACCCCGGCGCGGGCGGCGTCCGGGGACGCGAGGCCCGGCAGGGTCAGGGCCTGCGGCCTGGCCCCGGCAGCGATCAGGTGCGCGGCGACGTCGTCCCAGGCCCAGCCGCCGAGCCAGAAGCCGGGGACGAGCACGAAGCGATCGGTGGTGTGCGTCTCCATGCGTCCAGCCTGCGCCGGCATCGGTGACACCGGCCTGTCACCGACTTCAGGGATCGGGCGAGAATCCGATCGTGAACCGCACCGACCGGCTGCACGCGCTCGGCGAGGAGCTGCGCCGGGCCGGGCGGCGCGGCCGGACGGCGGCGCAGCTGGCCGCGACCTTCGAGGTGAGCGAGCGCACAGTCAAGCGCGACGTGTCGGCGTTGCAGCAGGCCGGGCTCCCGGTGTGGGCGCAGGCCGGACCGGGCGGCGGCTACGTGCTCGACGCCGCAGCCACCCTGCCGCCGGTGAATCTGACGGCGCCACAGGCGGTGGCCGTCGCGGTGGCGCTGGCCGCCACGCCCGACGCGCCGTTCGCCGCGGACGGGCGGGCGGCCCTGGAGAAGATCCTCGACGTGCTCGACCCCGTGGCCCGGCGCCGGGTCGAACAGCACGGCGCGCTGCTGTGGGTGCGCGAGGGGCCGCCCGCGCCGCCGTCCCGAGCGGGGGCGGCCGTGGAGCGGGCGCTGCTGGAGCGGCGGGTCGTGGCCCTGCGCTACCGGGACCGGCACGGCCGGCCGTCGCGCCGCCGGGTCGAACCGCACCTGCTCGCGCGCACCGGCGACCACTGGTACCTGATCGCCTGGTGCCTGGACCGGGACGCGCCCCGGTGGTTCCGATGGGACCGGATCGAGGACGCCGCCGTGACGGCGCAGGCCGTCGAGGAGCGTCACCCGGCGGTGTTCGGTGAGCCTCCCGACGACGCGCGCCCGGTGCGCGGGGAGCCGGGCACCCGCTGAGAGCTCAGCGCGGGGCCACCGTCTCGGCGCTCCTGCGGGCGAGCCGCGCGTGGCGACGGCCGTACCCGAAGTAGATCGCCAGGCCGAGCGCGAGCCGGACGAGGAACCGCAGCCAGGTCTCGATGCCGAGGTTCGTCGCGAGGTGAGGCAGGCGGCGGCCGAGAGGATCGGCAGCCACGGCGAGAACGGCACGCGGAAGGGGCGTTCCGGGCAAACCCCCTAAAACGGGTCGAGACGCAGGTCGAGGGCGTAGAAGAGCTTGTCGTAGCGGTCGTCGCCGACGGCCACGAAGCGTTCGAGCAGCCCGTAGCGGCGGAAGCCCATCGATCGGTACAGGTGCTCCGCCGCCGCGTTGTCGCCGCGCAGGTCGAGCGTGAGCACCTCGATGCCGGCCTCCCGTGCCGCCGCCACGAGCTCGTTCATGATCGCCCTGCCGACGCCGCGGCCCTGCGACCGTGGGGCGACGGCGACCTTCTCGACGTCGGCGTGCACACGATGCGTGGGGCGGGCGTAGCGCCGCCAGTACCCCAGGCCGGCCAGCCGCCGGCCGTCGGCGCGGGGCTCGAGCGCGACGACGAGGGCGGCGTCGCCGCGGGCGGCGTCCTCCCGGACCTCCGCCAGTAGCGCCCGGACCTCCTCGGCCGGTGGCGGGTCGACCCATCCCAGCGCCGCACCGCCCGCCACGAGCTCCCGCAGGAGGTCCGCCGCCTCGGCCGCGGGCAGGTCGTCCAGCGCGCGGACCCGGCGGACGTCGACCGTCACGCAGGTGGCGCGGATGCGCGCGTCGTCGGCCACCCCACGAGGATGGCCCCCCCGCCGGTCCGGCGCGGCTCACGTCACGACGCCCGGAACCGGCCGGGGCTCCCCGGGTTCCGCCGGTGGTTGCCGATGGGGGATCGTGAGCACGAGCGGTCACCGGGCCGCCCGGAGGTGGGAGGTGGCTCGTGGACGGCTCGCCGGTGACGGTCGCGATCGTCGGAACACGGATGGAGGGGGACCTGATCGTCGGCCTGCTGGGCAGTCACGGCGTCCGGGCGATCGTGTCCGCGGACGACGCCGGCGGTCAGGAGCCGCAGCTGCAGCTGCAGGGCGTCCGGGTCCTCGTCGGCGCTGACGACGAGGCGGAGGCCCGGGAGCTGCTCGCCGACGCCGCCGGCGGTTGAGCGCTCACACCCGGAAGCTCCCGCTCAGCTCCGCCATCCGCCGGCCGCTGGTGGCGACCGAGGCCGCCGCGGTCCGGCTCGCCTGGACGTTCTCGCTCGCCGACGTGGCGGCGTCCGCGACCCGGGCGATGTTGGCGGCGATCTGGCCGATCCCCTCGGCGGCCTCGGCGACGGCTCGCGACATCTCCTGGGTGGTGCTCGTCTGCTCCTCGACCGCCGACGCGATGGTCGTCTGGAAGTCGCTGATCGAGGAGATGATCGAGGCGACCTCCTGGATGGCGTCGACGGCGTTCCGGGTGTCGCCCTGGATCGCCTGGACGCGCGCGGAGATGTCCATGGTCGCGCGGGCCGTCTCGGCGGCCAGCTCCTTGACCTCGCCCGCGACGACCGCGAAGCCCTTGCCGGCCTCGCCGGCGCGGGCGGCCTCGATGGTGGCGTTGAGCGCCAGCAGGTTCGTCTGCTCGGCGATGGAGGTGATGACCTTGACGACGTCACCGATCTCCGCCGACGAGGCCCCGAGCTTGGAGACCGAGCCGGTCGCGGTCTCCGCCACGCGGACGGCGTCCGTGGCGACCCGCGCCGCCTCGGCGGCGTTGGTGGAGATCTCCCGGATCGACAGCCCCATCTGCTCGGCACCGGCGGCCGCCGACTGCACGTTGTCAGCGGCCTGCGTGGCGGCGGCGGCGACGAGCCCGGCCTGCGCCGAGGTGTCGTCGGTGCTGGCCGAGAGCGCGGCCGAGGCCCGGTCGAGCTCGGAGCCGCCGTCGGCGAGCTGCCCCGCGGAGGCGACGACCTCGCTCACGACCCCGTGGATGCGCTCCGCGAAGCGGTTGAAGGCGGCGCCGAGGCGGCCGAGCTCGTCCGAGCGGCGCACCGTGAGGCGGCGGGTGAGGTCGCCGTCGCCGTCGGCGATCTCGGTGAGTCCGCGCTCGACCTCGGCCAGGGGCCGCACGACGGCGCGGAGGAACGCCACGGCGAGCACGCCGAGCAGGCCGAGGGTGACGGTGGCGAGCACGACCTCGGTGCCGACCAGGGTCGACTGGCGCCCCTCGACGGCGGTGAGCTGCTGGCGCGTCAGGTCGTCGACGACCTTCTGCGCGCGGTCGAGCGTGGGCATCATGTCGTTGCTCGGAGCGAGGTTGCCCACCGTCATGATCCTCGACGCGACCCGCATCCTGCCGGCCAGGACCGCCGCGCGCACCTGGTCGTTGAAGCCGCTGTAGGCCTGCATGTCGGCACCGGCCCGGCGCAGGTCGTCGCCCAGCTTCGGGTCCGTCGCCAGCGCCGTGGCGGTCGCGAGCGCCTTCTGGAAGTCGCCCTGCGCGTCGGCGGCCTGGGCGTAGGTGTCCTCGGCGAGCTTCTCCTGCCCCGGCTGCGTCGCGGCGACCAGGACGTACATGTTCATCTGGTCGTCGGTGCTGTAGAAGGCGGCCCGCATCGCGCTGACGGCCGCCTGCGAGCTCGGAGGTGCGCGCCCGGTAGTCGTGCACCGTCTGCTGCGTGGCGACAGCCTGCGATATCACGTAGCCGTTGCCCGCGGCCGAGACGACGACCAGCCCACCGACGAAGAGGAGCGCCTTGTGCTTCAAGTCCATATGGACCTCGTCGGCCACCGCTCGGGGCGACTTGAGGTCGAGGAGGGGTCAACAGGGGGTGGTCGCTTCGGGCCGGTCCTGCCGAGCGCCCGGGGACGTAGTCACCTGGGCCGCGGCGCGACTAGCCTGATCGCGACCGGGCGGCGAGCCTCGTAGGGGGCGTACATGTACGGAGTGATCAGCACGGTCCCGGCGCCCGTCGAGGTCTACGACGCCGCGCACGCGGCGGTCGGCCGGCGCTCGGACAAGCCCGACGGCCTCCTCGTGCACGTCGGCCGCGCGACGGACGGCGGCTTCGAGGTGCTCGAGGTCTGGGAGTCGCGGGATCACTTCGAACGCTTCAACCGCGACGTGGTGGGTCCGGTGATGGCCGAGCTGGCACCCGGTCAGCCCGCGCCGCCGCCACCGCCGGAGTTCGAGGTCCGCGGTCTCGTCGTCCCGTCGGCGGGGATCTACCACTGACGGGCCTGCGCGAGGTCCTGGCCGGCCTCGGGATCGCCGCGGCGGCCATGGTCGCCGGCTGGGTGCTGTTGATCATGCTGGCGCGACACCTGCCCGAGGGCGTGCTCAAGGAGTCGGCGTCCTTCCTGCCGGACTGCGTGACGGCCGTGCGCCGGCTGCGCCGCCATCCGCAGGTCCCGCGCCGCTGCAAGGTCGTCGTGCTGCTCGCGGGCCTGTGGGTGCTGTCCCCGATCGACCTGATCCCCGAGTTCCTGCCGGTCATCGGCCCCCTGGACGACGTCGTCGTGGTCGCCCTGGCGTTCCGGTACGCCGCTCGCCGCGTTCCGCGGGAGGTCCTTCTGGACGCCTGGCCGGGGGATCCGCGCGTCCTGCGACGCCTCCTGGGCGTCCCGGCCGGGGCGGCGGTCCTGCCGCCGGCCCCGTGAGAGGTGTGTTGCGGTGACGGGGACCGACGCGAGCTCCTCGGAACGTGTGTCGCCCGCGCTCGACCGCACCTTCAGGATCGGGCTGGCGCTCAAGGCCGCGGACGGCGTCATCGAGATCGTCGCCGGAGTGCTGCTGCTGGTCGTCAGCCCGAGCAGCATCCAGCAGCTCGCCCGCACCCTGACCGCGCACGAACTCGGCCAGGACCCGCACGACCGGCTGGCGAACTACATCCTCCACACGACGCAGCACCTCAGCAGTGGGACGACCCTGTTCGGTGCCGTCTACCTGCTCACCCACGGCGTCTCCAAGGTGATCCTCGTGGTGCTCGTGCTCCGAAACAAGCTGTGGGCCTATCCCTGGCTGATCGCGCTGCTCGGGGCGTTCATCGCCTACCAGCTCTACGTGCTGATCTTCGTGAAGTTCTCCTGGGGCCTGACCGCCCTGACCGCCTTCGACCTGTTCCTGGTCTGGCTCACGTGGCGCGAGTACCGGGCCCGGCGTGCGCACCCGCTCGCGGCGGCGCCGGCCGCCGGATAGCGGGCGGCTGCGCGTTGCGGCCTTCGGTGCGGGGCCGAGCCGGGTCGTGAGGTCTCCCCGCCGTGGGTGTTGACAGCCGTCGGGGATCTCCATATCGTTTCTCGATATCCATATCGAATCTCGATACGTCCTCAGGAGTGTCATGCTCGGGAACCGCCTCGGCACCTGGTTGCGCCGGCTGCGCGCCACCGCCACGTTCGTCTTCGTCGCCGCGCTCTGCCTCGCGGTGGCACTGCTCGTCATCGCCTTAATCCCCGGGTCGCCCGTGACCCAGGAACTCCCCGCCTCGGCGCTGACCGGCCTCGACCGCCTCGGCGGGGTCACGGCCGGCGTCGCCGTCGACCCCTCCAGCTGGATCCCCTTCACCGTCCACGATCCTTCCCTGGCCCAGCGGCTGCTCTACCTGCTCACCGTGCTGCCCGGCCTCGTCCTCGTCGCCGAGATCGCCCGCCGGATGGCCAACCTCTTGCGCGCCGCCCAGGACACGGACCCGTTCACCGCCACCACCGCCCGCGCTCTCGTGATCGTCGGGAAGCTCACCGCGTTCGCAGGGTTGGCCACCTGGGCACTGAGCCAGATCGCGCAGGCCGTCCTGTCCGCGACGATGCTGTCGTCCCAGGTGACGTTCCACCCCCACCAGTCGCCGCTCGGATGGCTCGCCGTCGGGCTGATCTTCGCCGCCTTTGGGCAGATCCTCGACCGCGGCGTGGGCATGCGGGCCGAGCTCGACAGCGTCATCTGATGCCCGAGAGCGCCGAGCACCGCATCGCGGTGCACCTCGACGAGCTCCTCCAGGCCAAGGGGATGACCCTGGTCGAACTGTCCTCCCGGGTCGGGGTGACCGTCGCGAACCTGTCCATCCTCAAGAACGGGCACGCGCGGGCGATCCGCTTCAACACCCTCACCGCGATCTGCGACGCGCTCGGCTGTACCCCCGGGGACCTCCTCAGGTTGCAGCCGTGACCGGCGACCGGAGCAGAGATCGGCCTCGGAGGCGACGCCCGCCGTCAGCCGGTCGGTGGCGAAGCGTGCCGCGCGCCCGCCGAGGAACTCGCTGACGGGTCCGCGCCGGCGGCCGTCACGCGGCCGCCGGCTGCCACTCCCGCTGACGACCCTCCGCGGAAGATGCGGTCCTCGTCGAGCGCCGACGTCTGCACGACGAGGACGTCGCAGACGGCGTTCTTCACGACGTCGCGCGGGCACCGATCCGAGCAGCTGCCCCTCGCTGGCGCCCAGCCCGCGGTTGCCGACGACGATCAGGTTCGCCGGGTTGGCGCCGACGGTGTCGAGAAGAGCCTGCGCCGGATCGCCGGCGACGAGCCGCTGCTCGATGTAGCGCGCCCGCTCCTTGGTCAGACCGGTGACCGACTTCTCCAGCGCCTTGCGAGCGGCCTCGACCCCGTAGAGGTCGCGGTGCGCCCCCTCGCACGGGGCCGGGAGCGCTGCTCGGGTCGGCGTCCCGGTACGCCGTGACGACGACCAGCCTGCGCCTGGGCGGCCTGCGCCACCTCCGCGGCCCGGTCCACGGAGTACAGGCTGGCCGGGGTGCCGTCCGAACCGACCACGACCCGGTCGTAGACCGTGATGCTGCGCCTGCTGCCCAGCGGCACGATCGGCGACTCGTCCTGCCTCGTCCGGCGGGTTCACCCACAGCATCGCCACGGCGCCGATGGCCATCAGCACGCCGGCGAGCATGATCGCGTTGCTGCCCTTGTTGTCGAGGAGGTGGCTCGAAGATCCAGCCGAACGTGACGGTCTCGATCAGCATCGGCACCACGATCATCATGTTCAGGATGCCCATGTAGACGCCGGTGCGCTTGGCCGGGACCATGCTGGCGACCATCAGGTAGGGAATGCCGACCGCGCTGGCCCAGAAGATGCCGAGGCCGATCATCGGGACCAGCGCGAGGTACTGGTTGGTGATGTGAGCCACCCAGATCAGCGCGACCGCGGCCAGGCCGAGGGCGAGCCGCGTGCACCCGCTTGGCGCCGATCCTCATGCGCGAAGCCCACCAGGAACAGCGCGGAGACCATGGTGAAGAAGTTGTAGGCGCCGTTCATCAGGCCGCTCCACGCGATCGCGTCTCGGTCGAAGCCCGGCCTGCTCCGGCGTGGCGTGGAACGACCGTCTCACCGATGCTGACCGCGATGAACTGCCAGTAGATGAACATCGCGTACCACTGGAAGAGGAAGACCAGACCGATCTTGTGCATGGCGACCGGCATCGTCCGGACGGCGTCGCTGATGTCGCGGACGAATCCGCCCGAGCCCCTTGGGCGCGGAGCGCATCTCCGCGAGGTCCTCGTCGGACGGGCGTGAGCTCCTTGGTGCGCGCCATCGCCGTCAGCACGGTGAGCAGGATGCAGACCGTGCCGATCAAGAAGCAGACGTACATCCAGTAGGGCACGCCGTTGCCGGCGGTCTTCTCCAGCGCCGGACACCTTCTGCAGGACGAACAGCGACAGGTTCGCGAGCACCGCGCCGGCCCCGGTGAACATGCTCTGGGTCAGGAACCCGCGCGCCAGCTGCGACTTGGGCAGCCGGTCGGAGATGAACGCCCGGTACGGCTCCATCGAGGTGTTGTTGCCGGCGTCGAGCAGCCAGAAGCAGATCACGCCCAGCCACAGGACGCCGACGAACGGGAAGACGAACAGGATGATCGCGCAGAGGATCGCGCCACCGGTGACGAACGGGCGGCGGCGGCCCCAGCGCGGGCTCCAGGTCCGGTCGCTGATCGCCCCGATCAGCGGCTGGATGATCAGCCCGGTGACCGGTCCGGCGAGGTTGAGGATCGGGAGCTGATCGGGCTTCGCCCCGATCAGCAGGAACAGCGGGTTCACCGCCGACTGGGTGAGGCCGAAGCTGAACTGGACCCCGAAGAACCCGAGGTTCATCATCAGGATGGCGGCGGCCCGTCATCAGCGGCTTGCGGTCGACCTGCCCCGTGCTCCGTCGAGACTGGCTCTGATGTCGTGGTGGTCATGGCGACCCCTTCGGCCGACGCGATGAACGTGACGCTGACGCGGGAGCCACCCGAGGCGGGCGGACGGCCCACACTGTCGACAGGCGCGCCAGTACCCGGACGACTGCGGCGCAGAACGCAGACGCTTTGACGGAGGCCGACTCCAGTCCGACTCCGTGCGAGTGTGGACCGACGATCGGCGGGTATAGGCCAGCGTGCAGGGACGGGAACCAGCGAGCCGTTCGTCGGGCCCAGGTTCCCGTCGTGCGGCGCATCGATGGTCGAAGGGGAGACGACGGTGACGGACTGGAAGACCATCGTGGTCGGCGTCGACGGGTCGCCCGGCAGCCGAAAGGCGCTGACCTGGGCCGCCGCCGAGGCGGCGGATCACGGCGCGGAGCTCGTCGTCCTCAACGTGTGGGAGCACACCCTGCTGCCGCCGGCGGGCAGCGTCAGCGTGTCGGAGCACTACGTGCCCGACCCGAGCCAGGCGACGCGTCGACGAGCTGCTGCAGGTCGATCAAGGAGGAGCTCGGCGAGACGCCGCCGGTGGTCGTCCAGCCGCGGGTCAAGCAGGGCAGAGCCGGCCAAGGTGCTCATCGAGCGAGTCCGACGAACGCCGACCTGCTCGTCGTCGGCACGCGCGGTCACGGCGGGTTCGCCGGCCTGGTGCTCGGCTCGGTCAGCCAGCACGTCGCCGCCTACGCCAAGTGCCCGGTGGCCGTCGTCAGGTGAGCCGGCCCGGTCATGCGAGCAGCCAGTAGACTTCTGTCCACTGCCGATCCGGATCGTCC
This sequence comes from uncultured Actinomycetota bacterium, assembly GCA_963792195.1. GTDB lineage: Bacteria > Actinomycetota > Actinomycetes > Actinomycetales > Kineosporiaceae > DATKNA01. The sequence continues at coordinate 677,736 of CAWBVK010000002.1, forward strand.
TCGTGCGGTCCGTAGACCTCCCAGCGAGCGCCGTTCAGCCGATGCCCGTGCGTGGCGCACCAACCGAGAACGGCGTCATGGGCCGCCCCCACGCTCCCGAAGGGGCCGCGATGGAGGGTCATGGCCGCAGTCCCGGCGGGCAGCGCCGATGCCACCACCGGAGCGGTGAGCCGGCACGGCTGGTCGAGGAGTACACCGACCTCCACGTTCGGCACGCTGTCCAGGTAGAGCATGACGTTGCGGCATCCCCGGTGGATCCCGCCCGCGTGCAGGCACTCCCACACCTCGCCGAGCAGCTTCCCCCACAGCGCGGGGAAGTCCTGCCACGTCGTCCGGGCGGCAACCACGGCGGTCCGGCGTGACCCGACCTCGGTGAGGTGCACCTCATGGTCCACCTGGCCATCATCGCCCCGAGACACGGCGCTGCCTTCTCATGGGAGCGGGTGACGGGAATCGAACCCGCATGGCCAGCTTGGAAGGCTGGAGCTCTGCCATTGAGCTACACCCGCGCGACGCCGGGGCGTCCGCGCGCCCAGGGTAGCGTGCGGCCGCCGGCGGGAACTCGAGCGCCGGAGCCGCCGGCCGGGCCACTCCGTGCGCCGAACGGTCGCTTTCCTTGATCAACAAGGTGTGAAGGCGAACATGTCGCGAACGAAGTCGCCAGGCAGGACGGTGCGGGCCCCCGTCGCCCCCCGCCGGATCAGACGGTCGGGGCGGGCCCCACGTCCCGCCTGGAGTCGGGCACCAGCACCGCGCGGATCTCGTCCGTCATCGCGCGCTCGTCGATGCGGTCGAGCGGTCGCCCGTTGAGGAAGAAGCTGGGCGTCCCCGGGATCCGGGAGGCGTCGCCGCTCGCCTGGTCGCGCCGCACCCGCTCGGCGTACACCTCCGACGCTGGCCGCACGACGGCGTCGGGGTCGACGCCCACCGCCGCGGCGTGCCGGCGCAGGTCGTCGTCGGTCAGCGCGTCCTGGTGGGTGAACAGCTCGTCGTGCATCTCCCAGAAGCGGCCCGCCCTGGCCGCCGCCTCCGCGGCCAGCGCCGCCGCGTAGGCGTGCGGGTGCACCCGCGGTACCGGGTACTCCCGGAACACGATGGCGAGGTCCTCGCCGAAGTTCCGCGCCAGCGAGCGCACGACGCCGAAGGCCTGCCCGCAGTACGGGCACTCGAAGTCCCCGTACTCGACGAGCACGGCGGGGGCGTCGATCCGCCCGCGCACGTGGTCGACACCGTCCTCCACCGGGGCCAGGCCCGCGATGTCGTCGTCCAGCGGCCGCTCGGCCATGTTTCCTCCCGTGTGGTGGTTGGCGGACCCCACTCCACCGCTTGACGGGGCACCGGGCAAGAGCACGGGGGAGACCCCGGCGAGTTCACCCGGCGGAAACCCGGCACCGGCAGGGGCTGTCGTACAGTCCCGTCATCCTTACCGACGTCGATCCGTTCATCGGGACCGCCGCGACGAGCCTGCCTTCCGCGCGCGGTCTCGCAGCCACGTGGTGGTGGCCGAAACCGCAGGTCGGCAACACCCATCCGGGGGCCACGTCGCCGCTCGGCATGGTCTCCGCCTGCGCCTACTCCGGCGCCTACCCCACCGGGTACGGCCGCTACGGCAAGAACACCGAGGGCGTGCCCGCCGCGATGTTCGAGCAGATGCGGGCCTCGGGGTTCACGCACTTCCAGCAGTCGGGGACCGGCGCGATCCGCAAGTACTACAACTACGTGCGGGTCACGCCCGATGGTGCAGCCGCTCGACGACCTGGGCGAGGCGTGGCCGATCCACGACGAGGTCGCCAGCCCCGGCTACTACGCCGCGACCCTCGACACCGGGATCCGCTGCGAGATCACCGTGGGCGAGAAGGTCGCCGTCCACCGCTACACCTTCCCCGAGAGCCGCAGCTCGCGGATCGTCGTCGACATGTCCTGCGGTGGCCTGGCGATCGAGCACGGCCGCACCATCCCGCTGCGCGCCCAGGTCGAGAGCATGGGCCGCGGCCGCGCGCAGGGCACGGTCGTGCTCGAGGGCGTCCCGCTGTCGGTGCACGCGGAGGTCCACGGGCGGGGCTGGCGGCAGATGCTCTGGCACGACCGCCGGCTCATCGAGGGCGGAACCCGGCTCGACTTCGACAGCATCCGGCAGACCACGCTGCGCCCCTTCGGCCTGCTCTTCATGGGCCCCACCCGCGCCGGCCAGACGATCGAGGTCAAGCTCGGGTTCTCGCTGCGCGGCTGCCAGCAGGCGCGCGAGAACCTCGAGCGCGAGTGCGGCTCGGTCGACGACGACGGGCGCGCGTTCGAGTCGATCCGGCTGCGGACCGAGCTGCGCTGGGCCGACCACCTCGACCGGGTGCAGGTGGACGGCGGCACGCCTGCGCGCCGCACCGTGATGGCGACCGCGCTCTACCACTCGCTGATCAAGCCCTGCTTCGCGGACGACGAGAGCCCCTTCTGGCCCGCGTCGGGGCCGTTCGCGTTCGACGTCTGCACGATGTGGGACATCTACAAGACCCAGCTCCCGCTGCTGACGACGATCGTCCCCGATCGCGCGGCCGACCTGCTGGAGTCGCTGATCCGGGTCTGCGAGGAGGAGGGCAACTTCCCGATCGGCTACCGGATGGCCCGCGGCGCGGACCGGTTCTTCCGGCAGGGCAGCGCGCTCGCCCACACCGCCCTGGCCGACCTGCACGCCCTCGGGCTGGGCAGCCTGGACTGGTCGTGGGCACTCGTGCACATGGTCGACGACCTGCGCCGCCTCTACGGCGAGGACTACTTCGAGCACGGCGTCGTGCACCCGATCAGCCACACGCTCGACATCGCGTACGGCTACCACTGCACCGCGCAGGTGGCGCGCAGCCTCGGCGACCGCCGCCTCGCCGAGGAGTTGTCGGCGCTCAGCCGCCGCTGGGTCAACGCGTTCGAGCCGGGCACCGGCCTGCTGCGCGACTCGGAGTTCTACGAGGGCGGCAAGTGGAACTACTCCTTCCGGCTGCTGCACGACATGGCCGCCCGGATCGAGCTCGCCGGCGGCGACAGCGCCTTCGTCGGCATGCTCGACCGCTTCTTCGGCGTCGGCGCGCCGCCCGTCGAGCAGCCGGGCTGCCGGCCGGCCCCCGAGCAGATGCGCGCCGGCTACGCGCTGCAGCGCTTCGAGGGTCTCAACAACGAGCCCGACATGGAGGCCCCGTGGGCGTATCACTACGCGGGGCGGCCCGACCGCACTGCGGACGTCGTCCAGGCGGCCCTGACCTGGCAGTTGGGCACCGGCCCCGGCGGCTTGCCCGGCAACGACGACTCCGGCGGGCTGTCGTCGTGGTACGTCTGGGCGTCGCTCGGCCTGTTCCCCGTCGCCGGCCAGGCCCTGTTCCTCGTGAACGCCCCCGCGTTCGCCGCGGCCCGCCTGCGGGTGGGTGACGCCGAGTTCGTCGTCGAGACGAGCGGACACCGCGAGCAGCCCATCGGGGCGGACGGCATCGACGAGACGCCGCCGGTGCAGTACGTGCAGAGCGCCACCCTCGACGGCAAGCCGCTCGAGGGGACCTACCTGCGGGCCGTCGACCTGCACCGCGGGGGAGTGCTGCACGTCGAGCTCGGGCCCGAGCCGTCGGCGTGGGGCCTCGGCATGCGGCCCCCGTCCCTGTCCGACGGCTCCGACGTGCTCGCACCGCGGCAGGCGGGGCCGTGACCAGCGGGCTCGCCGCCGCCCGGCGGCGGCTGGTCATCGTCGTCCGGGCCGACCCGGTGATCTGCGGGCACTCCGGCGAGGCGCGCAACCTCGCCGAGGTCGCGCTCACCCGCGGGTTCGACGACGTCCGGCTGCTCACCTGGCCGATCCCCGCCCTGCAGGCCGCCGGCCTGCCGCTCAAGCCGCTCGACCGGCTGCTGCCGTACAGCCCGGGCATCACGGTCGAGCGTCCGGAGCCGGTGGGCGACTACCGGGTGCCCGACGGGCGCTACCTCGCCGGGCTCACGGGCCGGCTGGTGGAGCTGCTCCTGGACGGCGTCCCGACGACGTGCTTGTCGATGTACCTCGCCCCGCACGCGAACGTCGTCGTCGACGCCGTCGCCGCGGCGCGGGCGGCCGGCGTGGACCCGCACGCGCACACCATCGCCAAGGCCGTGGGCTCCGACGTCACGAACGTCATCGCGAACGCGCTGCGGCAGCACCGGTTCGGCGCGGCGGTGTCGACGCTCGCGACGTTCCTCGCGCACGACGAGGTGGTCGCCGTCTCGGAGTACACGCGCGAGCTGATCATCGCGTCCGCGGAGGAGGTGGACCGACACGCCGGCACCCGGTTCGCGCAGGCCTGCCGCGATCGCGTGAGCGTCAGCTACCCGCCGATCGACACCGCCGCGTTCGTCGACCTCGAGCCCGCCCGGGTCGACGAGGCCCTGGCTGGGCGCGGCCTGAGCCGCGACGGGTACGTGCTGTTCCTCTCGCGGGTCGCGCCGGCCAAGGGCGTGTTCGACCTCGTGCACGCCTACCGGCGCTCGGGGGCGCGCGAGCAGGTCGAGCTCGTCCTGGCGGGCACCGGGCCCGCCCTGCCCGAACTGCGGAACCTCGTCGAGGACGACGACCGCATCCACCTGCTCGACGACGTCGACGACGACGAGAAGCCCCTGCTCATGGCCGGCAGCGCCGCGTACGCCCTGCCCACGCGGCCCGAGCCCGACTTCGTCGAGACCTTCGGCATCGCCCTGACCGAGGCGATGCTCTCCGGCGGGGGACCCGTGGTCACCACACTCACCGGCGGCACCGGCGAGGCGGTCGGGGACACGGCGCTGATCGTGCCGGCCGGCGACGTCGAGGCGCTCGCGCGCGCACTCGACCGGGCCGTGCTGGAGATGACGCCCGACGAGCGGCGCGGCCTCGCGCGGCGGGCCCGCCAGCACGCGCTGGCCTTCGACCGCGGCCGCGTCTTCGACGGGCTCTTCCCGTCGGCGCCCCCGGCCCGCGAGGTCCGGCTGCCCGACGAGGCGCTCGGCACGCACCGGCTCTGACCGGTGGCGCCGACGCGGCGCAGTCCGGCACCGTAACCTTGACCCCGTCCCTCGGGTGCGCCAGGTGCGCAGCCGGGCGGCGGGGTATGGCGCAGCTTGGTAGCGCGTCCGCTTTGGGAGCGGAAGGCCCCCGGTTCGAATCCGGGTACCCCGACCGACGTCAGCGCCGACCAGTGAACGGACCGGTGAAGAAGTCCGCGATGTCGTGGGCCAGCCGGTCGGGCTGCTCGGCTGCCGGGAAGTGCCCGCCCCGGGGGTGCACCGTCCAGCTGCGGACGTCGTACAGCCGCTCGTACCAGGACCGGGGCGGCTCCCCCTCGGGGACGAACTCGTGCGGGAAGAGCGAGAAGGCCGTCGGTACACGCACGGAGTCCTCCGGCCCGAACGGGGCCCCGTGCCAGCGGTTGTCGTAGTAGTCGCGCATCGACGGTGTGATGCAGCCCGTCACCCAGTAGACGGTCAGCAGCGTCAGCAGGGCGTCGCGGCCGAGGACCCCTTCGACGTCCCCACCGCTGTCCGACCACGACCGCCACTTGTCCAGCACCCAGGCGGCCAGGCCGGCCGGCGAGTCCGTGAGGGCGTAGCCGAGGGTCTGCGGCCGGGTGGACTGCACGGCGCTGTACCCACGCTCCGTGCTGTCCCAGGCGGCGAGGTGGTCGGCGTACGCCTGCTCGTCCGCGGTCAGCGGCGGCGAGCCCGGCCCCGTGTACGGCGTGGTCTCGGCCGTTCCCAGGTGGATGCCGACGAGGTGCTCGGGCCGCGACAGCGCCATGCACGTGGCCACGCCGGCACCGAAGTCGCTGCCGTACACGCCGTACCGCTCGTGGCCGAGCCCGGCCATCAGGCCGTGGCAGACGCCGGCGACGTAGGCCCGGTCGACCCCCGTGCGCGGCGGCCGGGGTGAGAACGCGTAGCCGGGCAGCGACGGCACGACCAGGTCGAACCGGTCGCCGAGCCGGTCGACGAGTGGCAGCATCTCGAGGAACGAGCTCGGCCAGCCGTGCAGGAGGAGCAGCGGGAGCCTGTCGCCGTCCCCGCGGCCGCCCCGCACGAGATGCAGCCGCGCCCGGTCGACGTCCGCGAGGTGGTGGTCGTACCGGTTGAGCCGCGCCTCCTGTGCCCGCCAGTCGAATCCGTCGGCCCAGTAGGCGAGCAGGTAGCGCAGGAACTCGAGGTCGACGCCCTGGCTCCACGGCTCTCCGGGAGCCGGGTCCGGCCACCGCGTCCCGCGGATCCGGGACCGCAAGTCGTCGAGCACAGCGTCCGGCACGTCGACGGCGAAGGGCTCCACTCGCACCGCGCGTCCACCTCCCGGGGCTCGGGACCGGGGATCATCGCGTCCACGGTAGCCCGCGCCCGCCCTGCCCCCGGCGGGCCCGGTGCGCGACAGGCCCCCGGCCGTGGAGCGGATACGATGGCCAGCGGCCTGCCGCCGCCTGCCCACCGCGCGCGCAGCCACCGGGCCGACCGCCCAGCCCGTCCCCCCGAGCATCCGCAGGAGCGCACCGCTGTGAAGAGTGCCGTCGAGACCCTCAACCCGACGCGCGTCAAGCTGACCGTCGAGGTGCCGTTCGACGAGCTCAAGCCGAGTCTCGACGCCGCCTACCAGTCCATCAGCAAGCAGGTCACGGTGCCGGGCTTCCGCAAGGGACACGTGCCGCCGCGCATCATCGACCAGCGGATCGGGCGGGGTGCGGTGATCGAGGAGGCGGTCAACGAGGCCCTTCCGCGGTTCTACGCGCAGGCCGTCGAGGAGAGCGACGTCCGGCCGCTGGGCCAGCCCACGGTCGACGTCACGGAGGTGCCCGACCCGGCCAAGGGCGGCGAGCTCAAGTTCACCGCCGAGGTCGACGTGCGCCCCGAGGTGGAGCTCCCCGAGCTCGAGGGCATCGCGGTCACCGTCGACGACGTCGAGGTCTCGGACGCCGACGTCGACGAGCGGCTCGACAGCCTGCGCCAGCGCTTCGGCACCCTCGTTACGGTCGAGCGCGCCGCGCAGACCGGCGACTTCGTGTCGGTCGACATCAGCGCCACGATCGACGACGAGGAGATCGACAGCGTCAGCGGCGTCTCCTACGAGGTGGGCTCCGGCACGATGCTCGAGGGCATGGACGAGGCCGTCACCGGCCTGCAGGCCGGCGAGCAGACCACTTTTACCGCGCCGCTGGCCGGGGGCGACCGCGCCGGCCAGGAGGCCGAGGTGACGGTGACCGTGCAGTCGGTCAAGGAGCGCGAGCTGCCGGCGCCCGACGACGAGTTCGCCCAGCTCGCCAGCGAGTTCGACACCCTCGACGAGCTGCGCGACGACCTGCGCCAGCAGGTCGCCCAGACCAAGAAGGTCGAGCAGGGGCTGCAGGCGCGCGAGCGCCTGCTCGAGCGCCTCGTCGAGACCGTCGACGTGCCGGTGCCCGAGGGCATCGTCGCCGACGAGGTGCACCGCCACCTCGAGGGCGAGGACCGGCTGCAGGACGACGAGCACCGCGCCGAGGTCGACGCCGAGGCCCGCAAGGCCTTCAAGCAGCAGCTGCTGCTCGACGCCGTCGCCGAGAAGGTGCAGGTGCAGGTCGCCCAGAACGAGCTGATCGACTACATCGTCGCCAGCGCGCAGCAGTACGGCATGGACCCGAACGCGTTCGCGAAGGCGGTCGACGAGGCCGGCCAGGTGCCGGCGATGGTCGCCGAGGTGGCCCGCCGCAAGGCGCTCGCCGTGGTGCTCGAGAAGGCTGCCGTGACGGACGCGTCGGGCAACCCGGTGGACCTCTCCGAGCTGTTCAAGGCCGAGGACGGCGACGAGGAGCCGCTCGAGGGCACCGCCGAGGAGGGCGCCGCCGCCGAGCAGGCGGCGTCCGGCCCTTCGGGTGCCGCGGCTCCCGTGGCCTCCGACCCGACGGCCCTGCCGACCATCGCGGTGGCCGATTTCGAGCCGGACGACGCCAAGGCCTGAACCCCTCCGACCCGCTCTCACCACGGACGGCGCACCCCTGCGGGTGCGCCGTCCGTGGTGTCAGGCCCGCCACGGTGAGTGGCGGGAGGGGCCTGCGCCGTGAGCGAACACGGCTCCGGAGGGGAGCAACGGGTGCCGTTGCTGGCGTTAGTGTCGGCACCAAGCCGGGTGGGGCAGCCCACCGGATCCGAGGAGATCGGGAGCGACACCGTGAGCGAGCTGATCCTGCCGAGCGCGCCTCTGTCGAGGGGCCAGCAGCCCGGGGGCATGGGCCTCGACGACCACATCTACAACCGGCTCCTCAAGGACCGGATCCTGTTCCTCGGGTCCGAGGTCCGCGACGAGAACGCCAACGCGATCTGCGCCCAGCTGCTGCTGCTCGCGGCGGAGGACCCGGTCAAGGACATCTGGCTGTACATCAACTCGCCGGGCGGTTCCGTGACCGCCGGCATGGCGATCTACGACACCATGCAGTTCATCCAGCCCGACGTCGCCACCGTCGCGATGGGCCTGGCCGCCTCGATGGGGCAGTTCCTGCTGTCGTCGGGCGCGAAGGGCAAGCGCTACGCCCTGCCGCACGCCCGGGTGCTCATGCACCAGCCGCTCGGCGGCATCGGCGGCACCGCGTCGGACATCAAGATCCAGGCCGAGCTCATCCTGCACATGAAGCGGACGATGGCCGAGCTCACCGCCCAGCAGAGCGGCCAGACGGTCGAGCAGATCACCAAGGACGCCGACCGCGACCGCTGGTTCACCGCGCCCGAGGCGCTCGAGTACGGGCTCGTCGACCACGTCGTCCAGAACTCCGGCCAGGTGAGCGGCGGCGGCGGGATGTCCGTCTGACGCCCGCCCCCACCCGACCCGCCCGCCTCCCAAGGAGCCCCGCATGACCAACCAGCCCGGGATGCCCACCGGCCGCTACATCGTCCCCCAGTTCGAGGAGCGGACGGCGTACGGCTACAAGCGGCAGGACCCGTACAACAAGCTCTTCGAGGACCGCATCATCTTCCTCGGGGCGCCGGTCGACGACACCTCGGCCGACGACATCATGGCCCAGCTGATCGTGCTCGAGAGCGCCGACCCCGACCGCGACATCATCATGTACATCAATTCGCCCGGCGGGTCGTTCACCGCGCTGACCGCGATCTACGACACGATGCAGTACATCAAGCCCGACATCCAGACCGTGTGCCTCGGGCAGGCGGCGTCCGCGGCGGCCGTGCTGCTGTCGGCCGGCACCAAGGGCAAGCGCCTGGCACTGCCCAACGCGCGCGTCCTGATCCACCAGCCGGCGCTGGCCGGCGGCGACTACGGCCAGGCCTCCGACATCGAGATCCAGGCCAACGAGGTGCTGCGCATGCGCACATGGCTCGAGGAGACGCTGGCGCGGCACTCGAACCGCACGGCCGAGCAGGTGCGCAACGACATCGAGCGCGACAAGATCCTCACGGCGGAGCAGGCCGTCGAGTACGGCCTGGTCGACCAGGTGCTGGGCAGCCGCAAGACCAGCGTGCCGGCGTACGGCACGGACTGACCCGTCCCTGGTCCGGTCCTGATCCCGTCCGACCCGGGTCCGGCGGCCGGCGTCCCCGCGCCGGCCACCGGACACGCCGGACCCGCGGCCGATAACCGCTGACAGGGCGGCCGGGGTGGCGTTCAATGGGGGGCGGGGGCAGGTACTCCCGGCTACTCAAGATCGTCCGGCCAGGCACCACGCAGCTCGCGACCGCAGGCCCCCGAGAGGAAAGGAATCCCCGTGGCACGCATCGGTGACGGCGGAGATCTGCTCAAGTGCTCCTTCTGCGGGAAGAGCCAGAAGCAGGTCAAGAAGCTGATCGCCGGCCCGGGGGTCTACATCTGCGACGAGTGCATCGACCTCTGCAACGAGATCATCGAGGAGGAGCTGGCCGAGGCCAGCGAGCTCGGCCTGGTCGAGCTGCCCAAGCCGAAGAAGATCTTCGAGTTCCTCGAGCAGTACGTGGTCGGGCAGGAGCCCGCCAAGCGGTCGCTGGCGGTCGCCGTCTACAACCACTACAAGCGGATCCAGGCGGGGGAGCCGGGGCGCCGCGGCGAGGACGCCGTCGAGATCGCCAAGTCGAACATCCTGCTCATCGGGCCCACGGGCTGCGGCAAGACCTACCTCGCCCAGACCCTCGCGAAGATGCTCAACGTGCCCTTCGCCATCGCCGACGCCACGGCGCTGACCGAGGCCGGGTACGTCGGCGAGGACGTCGAGAACATCCTGCTCAAGCTGATCCAGGCGGCCGACTACGACGTCAAGAAGGCCGAGACCGGGATCATCTACATCGACGAGGTCGACAAGATCGCCCGCAAGTCCGAGAACCCGTCGATCACCCGGGACGTGTCGGGCGAGGGCGTGCAGCAGGCGCTGCTGAAGATCCTCGAGGGGACGACCGCGTCGGTGCCGCCGCAGGGCGGCCGCAAGCACCCGCACCAGGAGTTCATCCAGATCGACACGACGAACGTGCTGTTCATCGTGGGCGGGGCGTTCGCCGGGCTCGAGCAGATCATCAGCTCCCGGGTCGGCAAGAAGGGCATCGGGTTCGGCGCGCAGCTGCACACCCCGCGCGAGGACGCCGACCTCTACGGCGACGTCATGCCCGAGGACCTGCTGAAGTTCGGCCTCATCCCCGAGTTCATCGGCCGCCTGCCGGTCATCACGACGGTCTCGAACCTCGACCGCGACGCGCTGGTGTCGATCCTCACCCAGCCGAAGAACGCCCTGGTCAAGCAGTACCAGCGGATGTTCGAGATCGACGGCGTGGAGCTCGAGTTCACCGACGACGCCCTCGAGGCGGTCGCCGACCAGGCGATCCTGCGCGGGACCGGCGCCCGCGGGCTGCGCGCCATCATGGAGGAGGTCCTGCTCCCCGTGATGTTCGACGTGCCCGACCGCGACGACGTGGCCCGGGTCGTGGTCACCCGCGACGTCGTGCTCAAGAACGTCAACCCCACGCTGGTGCCGCGCGAGGCACCGGCACGCAAGCAGCGCGAGCGCCGGGACAAGAGCGCGTAGCCCGCCGCCCGGGTCCCCCCGGGCGCGCCTGCCCGAAAAGGCACGGGACCTCTGTCGGTGGCGCGGACTACGATCGCGGGGACGGCAACGGAGCCGTCCGATCGTGGCGGGGTGAACCCCGCCGCAGTCCCGTTCCCGCGCGATGAGGACCCGCACCGTGTCGTCGATACCCACACAGGCAAGCCCTCCCACGTACCCCGAGAAGATCGACGGCGCCGTCCTGAAGATCGCAGGCGTGGTCGTCCTCGGGGCGATCATGTCGATCCTCGACATCACCGTCGTCAACGTCGCGCTGCCGACGTTCCAGACCGTGTTCGCAAGTCCCGGCCAGCAGCTCGCCTACTCGACCGTCGCGTGGACCGTCACGGCCTACACGCTGGCCCTCGCCACGGTCATCCCGCTGACCGGCTGGGCCGCCGACCGCTTCGGGACGAAGCGGCTCTACATCCTCGCCCTGATCCTGTTCACGGCCGGGTCCGCGCTCTGTGCCGCCGCGACGTCGATCGGCATGCTCATCGGGTTCCGGGTCCTGCAGGGCCTGGGTGGCGGCATGCTGATGCCGCTGGGCATGACGATCATGACGAGGGCCGCGGGTCCGAAGCGGATGGGACGGCTCATGGCGATCCTCGGCGTCCCGATGCTGCTCGGCCCGATCTGCGGGCCCATCCTCGGTGGCTGGCTCATCGAGAAGGCGAGCTGGCACTGGATCTTCCTGATCAACGTGCCGATCGGCCTCGTGGCTGCCGTGTACGCGCTACGCGCGCTCCCGAGTGACGACCCGCACCCCTCGGAGTCGCTCGACGTCCTCGGCGTGGTCCTCATGTCGCCCGGCCTGGCGCTCTTCCTCTACGGGGTGTCCTCGATCCCCGGCGAGGGGACGTTCCGCTCGGCCAAGGTGCTCGTCCCCATGCTCATCGGCCTGGCTCTCATGATCGCGTTCGTCCTGCACACGTTCCGAATGGAGCACCCGCTCCTCGACCTGCGCCTGTTCCGTAACCGCGACCTGCGCGCCTCGACGACGACGATGTTCCTCTTCGGCGCCGCGTTCTTCGGCGGTCTGCTGCTCGTCCCGACGTACTTCCAGCAGGTCCGGGGCGCGTCGACCCTCGAGGCCGGTCTGCTCGTCGCCCCGCAGGGCATCGGCGCCATGGTGACCATGCCGGTGGCTGGGGCGCTCTCCGACCGCATCCCGGTCGGGCGGATCGTCCCGTTCGGCCTGGTGCTCATCACCGGCGGCATGTTCGCGCTGACCCAGCTGACCTCGACGACGCCCTATCCGCAGATCATCACGGTGCTCTTCATCATGGGCCTCGGGATGGGCATGACGATGATGCCGATCATGACGTCCGCGCTGCGAACGCTGCGGTCGTCCGAAGTGGCCCGCGGCTCGACGCTGCTGAACATCGTCCAGCAGATCGCGAGCTCCGTCGGCGTCGCGGTCATGTCGGTGGTCCTCACCAACAACCTGCAGTCGTACCCGCTCGCCCGTCCGGCGATCGCAACGTGGTACAACCCCGCGCTCAAGCTCAACTTCCCCGGTGGAGCGGCGGGGATCGCGAAGGGCCTCGCGGACGCGGCTCAGGCGTTCGCGAGCACGTACTGGGTGGCGGCCGTCCTCGTCGCGCTGACCTTCATCCCCGCGTTCTTCCTTCCGCGCAAGCACGAGGAGTCGCACCTGCTCGACGACGCGCCCGCGAGCGCGCCCGTCGTCCTGCACTGAGCCATCTGGCCTGAGTCACCTGGAGGAGCAGCCGCCCCGGGCGCCGGCTCGATCCCCTCGCGGATCGGGCCGGCGCCCGCGGCGCGCTCAGGGCGTGGTCGCCTGACGAACGGTCTGGCGCTGGCGCCCCAGTCCCTCGATCTCGAGCTCGAGCACGTCGCCGTCGGCCAGGTAGCGCGGCGGCTTCTGTCCCATCCCGACCCCCGCCGGGGTCCCGGTGTTGATGAGGTCCCCGGGCTCGAGGACCATGAACTGGCTCAGGTAGTGCACCAGGTGGTGGACGCCGAAGATCATGTCGGCGGTCGTGCCGTCCTGCACCGTCTGCCCGTTCAGGTCGAGGGTGAGCCGCAGGCGCTGCGGGTCCGGCACCTCGTCGGCCGTGACGAGCCACGGGCCGAGCGGGTTGAAGGTCTCGCACGACTTGCCCTTGACCCACTGACCGCCGCGCTCGAGCTGGTAGTGCCGTTCCGAGACGTCGTTCGCCAGGACGTACCCGGCGATGACGTCGGCTGCGCTCCTCTCGTCGGGCAGGTACCGCGCGGTCCGGCCGATCACGACGCCCAGCTCGACCTCCCAGTCCGTCTTGGTGCTGCCAGGAGGGATCAGGATGTCGTCGTCGGGTCCGACGACCGCGTTCGGCGCCTTCATGAACACGATCGGCTCGGCGGGCGCCTGGGCACCCGACTCGCGCGCGTGGTCGGCGTAGTTGAGGCCGATGCACACGATCTTTCCGGGGCGTGCCAGCGGGGGCCCGATGCGCACGCCGTCGAGGTCTACCTCGCGCGTGCCGGGGCCGCGCCGGGCGACCAGGTCGGCGAGCTCGTCCAGCCGCACCGACCGGTCGTACGCCAGGAACGGGGCGTCGGCCCGCCCGAACGTCGCCGCCAGCGCGTCGCCGACGTCCACCGCCGTGGTCCCGTCCACCAGGACGGCGGGCCGCTCCTGCCCGGGCGGGCCGTAGCGCAGCAACTTCACGAGAGAACCTCCGCAGGGGTGATCGGTGGGAGCCTCCTGAGCCTTCCACGTCCGTCGGATCCCGCGCGGTCCGCGTCCTCCCGGCGCCGGAGCACCGGCGGCGACGTGCTGCCGGCCCTCCGCGTGCCCTAGCCCACTCGACCCCGAGCCGACCGCACGCCGAGCGCACTCCCGCTCCCGCTCTTCACTCGCGAACCCGCACCTCACCTCGTGAAACCCTTCTGCGTGCCTCGCTCGAGGAGGGGGTCGACGGGGTGGAGCGCGGGTTCGCGAGTGAAGAGCGGAAGGGGGACCAGAGGAGAGGAACCGGTACGTCCTCCGGGCCGCTGCGCCACCTTGGGTCGGCTGGTGACCAGGCCGCCGGCGCCGGCTCCCGGCCGCTCCGTCGCGTCAGGCGGTGACTCGGCCGCTCGCAGCCCACCCCCCGCTCCGCCACGATGCGTGGCCGAGCCGCATGCAGCGCTCCGTAGACTTGTGCGCATGTCTTCGACCCCGCTCGCGGATCAGCCGCGCCCCACGACCAGCCTGCCGTCCTCGTACGTGCCGGCTGACGTAGAGGGCCCGCTGTACGAGCGCTGGGTCGACCGGGGCTACTTCACGGTGGATCCCGCGAGCGGCAAGCCGCCGTACTGCATCGTCATCCCGCCGCCCAACGTGACAGGCAGCCTGCACCTCGGCCACGCCTTCCAGCACACGCTCATGGACGCCCTCACCCGCCGCCGGCGCATGCAGGGGTACGAGGCGCTCTGGCTGCCGGGCATGGACCACGCCGGCATCGCGACCCAGACCCTGGTCGAGCGCCGGCTCGCCGAGACCGAGGGCAGGAGCAAGCACGACTACTCCCGCGAGGAGTTCGTCGCCAAGGTCTGGGAGTGGAAGGCCGAGTTCGGCGGGAAGATCCTCGGCCAGATGCGGCGCCTCGGCGACGGCGTCGACTGGACCCGCGAGCGCTTCACCATGGACGAGGGGCTGTCCCGCGCCGTCCAGACGATCTTCAAGCGGCTCTACGACGACGGACTGATCTACCGCGCCGAGCGCATCATCAACTGGTGTCCGCGCTGCCTGACGGCGCTGTCGGACATCGAGGTCGACCACCACGACGACGACGGCGAGCTCGTCTCCATCCGCTACGGGGAGGGTGACGCGAGCATCGTCGTCGCCACCACCCGCGCCGAGACGATGCTGGGCGACACCGCCGTGGCCGTGCATCCCGACGACGAGCGGTACACGCACCTGGTCGGCGCCGAGGTCGCGCTGCCGCTGACCGGCCGGCGCATCCCGATCGTGGCCGACGAGCACGTCGATCCGGCGTTCGGCACCGGCGCGGTGAAGGTGACGCCGGCGCACGACCCGAACGACTTCGAGATCGGCCGGCGGCACGACCTGCCGGCGCTCACGGTGCTCGACGAGCGTGGCGTCGTCACCGCCCCCGGCCCGTTCGAGGGTCTCGACCGGTTCGAGGCGCGCCCCGCGGTCGTGGCCGCGCTGCGCGAGGAGGGCCGGATCGTCTCCGAGAAGCGCCCGTACGTGCACGCGGTCGGCCACTGCGGCCGCTGCGACACGGTGGTCGAGCCGCGCCTGTCGGAGCAGTGGTTCGTCAAGGTCGAGCCGCTGGCGAAGGCGGCCGGCGACGCCGTCCGCGACGGGCGCGTCACCATCCACCCGACGACCATGGCTCAGCGCTACTTCGACTGGGTCGACAACATGCACGACTGGTGCATCTCGCGGCAGCTCTGGTGGGGCCACCGGATCCCGGTCTGGTACGGGGCCGCCGGCGAGATGCGGTGCCTCGGACCGGAGGAGGACGCGCCGCTGGGGTGGCGCCAGGACCCCGACGTCCTCGACACCTGGTTCTCGAGCGCGCTCTGGCCGTTCTCGACCCTCGGCTGGCCCGACGACACCCCCGACCTGCGCCGCTTCTACCCGACCGACGTGCTGCTCACCGGCTACGACATCATCTTCTTCTGGGTGGCCCGGATGATGATGTTCGGCCTGTATGCGATGGACGGCGTCCCGCCGTTCAAGGCCGTGGCCCTGACCGGGCTGGTGCGCGACGGCCAGGGTCGCAAGATGAGCAAGTCCAAGGGCAACGTCGTCGACCCGCTCGACTGGATGGACGCGTACGGCTCCGACGCCCTGCGCTTCACGCTGGCGCGCGGGGCGAACCCCGGCGCCGACGTCCCGATCAGCGAGGAGTGGGTGCAGGGCAGCCGCAACTTCGCCACGAAGCTGTGGAACGCCTCGCGCTTCGCGCTCATGAACGGGGCCACGGTCGAGGGCGAGCTGCCCGGGCCCGCCGACCAGGCGGTCGTCGACCGCTGGATCCTGGCCCGGCTCGCCACGGTGACCGCGCAGGTCGACGCCGCCTACGAGGACTTCCAGTTCGCGCGGGCCACCGAGACCCTCTACCACTTCGTCTGGGACGAGCTCTGCGACTGGTACCTCGAGCTGGCCAAGCTCGTGCTCCGCACCGGCGGCCCCGCCGCCGACGTCACGCGCCGGGTGCTGGGCGAGGTGCTGGACGTCGTCCTGCGCCTGCTGCACCCCGTCGTGCCGTTCGTCACCGAGGCCCTGTGGACGGAGCTCACACGTCGTGACTCGCTTGTGGTCGCCGACATGGCCCGTGGCCGATGCCGCGGCAGCTCGCGACGACGAGGCGCTGGCCGAGGTCGCCGCCCTGCAGAAGCTCGTCACCGAGATCCGCCGGTTCCGCGCCGACCAGGGCGTGCGCCCCGGCAGGCGCGTGCCCGCGCGGCTGTCGGGCCTCGCCGGCACGCCGCTGGCCGCGCACGAGGGGCAGGTCCGCGCGCTGACCGAGCTCGAGCCGCTCGCGGACGGTGCGCCCTCGGCCTCCCTCGTCGTCGCGGCGGGCGGGGCGTCGGTCGCCGTGGAGCTCGACCTGTCCGCGGCGGTCGACGTCGCCGCCGAACGCCGCCGCCTCGGCAAGGACCGCGACGCCGCCGCGAAGCTCCTGGCACAGGCCACGGGCAAGCTCGGCAACCCGGAGTTCCTGGCCAAGGCGCCGGACGCCGTCGTGGCGAAGGTGCGGGCGCAGCAGGAGTCGGCCGAGGCGGACCTCGCGCGCATCGCCGCCCAGCTCGAGGCCCTCCCCGAGGCCCCTCCGGGGAGCTAGGGGCTCAGTCGCCCAGCCGGCGGCGCATCCAGAAGAAGCACCCGACGCCGACGACGCCGAACGGCACGAGCACCGCGGTGACGACGTCGAGGTCGGGTGCGCCGGCGAGCGGCGTCGGCCGGGCGGCGTCGGTCGCGTCCGAGCCCACCGGTGTGGGCCCAGGTGGTGTAGGCCCGCCGGTGGTGGGCGCGGCCAGGGCTGCGTGGGTGGGCGCCGGACGAGGGGAGCGTGACGGCCTGGACCGCGTCGACGACGTCGGGCTGGGCGTCGGTCTCGTCGTGGGCGACCGCGTCGGGCTCGCGCCCGGGCTCGGTGCCGGCGTGGGCCGGACGGTGTACGAGGGCGAGGGCGACGGCGCCGGCGTGGGCCGGGGAGTCCGGCTGGGGGTCGGCGTGGGCGTCGGCACCGGCTTCACGGTGATCGTGCTCGCCGCCGTGTCGTTGCCGGGGGCCTTGTCGGTGTGTGCCTGCTGCACTCCGAGGCCGATCACCGCCCGGCCCCCCGTGAGCCTGCCGGTGTCGGCCTTCACCGAGATGCGCACGGGCAGGGCCGCGCTGCGGCCCTTGCCGGCCGGAAGGCTCGCTGCCGTCCACGTCGCACCGCCCGCCACCGTCGCCGACCACCCCTGCGGGAGCGGCGTCGCGAGCGTGGTGCCCTTCGGCGGGGTGTAGGTGAGGACGACGGTGCGGGCGGCGTCCGGGCCGTGGTTCCCCCAGCTGACGGGGACGCCGACGACGACGCCGGGGGTTCCGGTGGCGGCCCCGACGGTTACCCAGACGTCGACGCCACCCGCGAGCGCGCCGGGAGCGGCCGGCGCGGCGGGAGTGGAGGCCCGGGCGACGGCTGCCCCCAGCGAGGCGGCCAGCAGGCCGGCGAACCCGGCGGCCGCGACCGCGGCCAGGCCGCTGCTCAGGATGGAGCGCCTCAGCACGGAGCGTCACCAAGGCGGCCGAGCGGCGAGGTGGGATCGTGCGGGGTGTCCCGGTCCGCGCATGCCACGGCGTCATGGTACGCGTCGGCGGGCGGTGAGCAGCACGAACGCCGATCGCTCAGAGTGAGGGGTGGGTGGCGACGCTAGGATGGCTCGTCGCTGCACCGGTCGGAGGGAGAAGCCGTGGCGCCGTCCCGCGGGGCGCACGAGACGGACCAGCGCCAGGCCGAGGTCGAGCGGCAGGTGCTGGCGCGCGCCCCCGAGCACGACCTCGTCCCGTCGCTCGACCGCATCGCCGAGGTCTGCCGGCTGCTGGGCGACCCGCAGACGGCGTTCCGGGCGGTGCACCTCACGGGGACGAACGGCAAGACCTCGACGACCCGGATGGCCGAGCGGCTGCTCCGCGAGCACGGCCTGCGCACCGGCCGCTTCACCAGTCCCCACCTCCTCGAGGTGCGCGAGCGCATCGCGGTCGACGGGGAACCCCTGCCGGCCGACCGGTTCGTCGCGACCTACGACGACGTCATCCCGTACGTCGACCTCGTCGACGCCCGCAGTGCCGCCGCGGGCGCCCCGCGGATGACGTTCTTCGAGGTCCTCGTGGCGATGGCCTACGCCGCGTTCGCCGACGCGCCGGTCGACGTCGCCGCCGTCGAGGTCGGCATGGGCGGGGCGTGGGACGCGACGAACGTGCTCGACGCGCCGGTCGCCGTCGTGACCCCGATCGCCCTGGACCATCAGCGCTTCCTCGGGTACGACGTCGCCTCGATCGCCCGTGAGAAGGCGGGGATCATCAAGCCCGGCGCGGTCGCGGTGCTCGCCGACCAGCCCCGCGAGGCGGCGGAGGTCCTGGTCCGCCGGTGCGCCGAGGTGGGGGCGCGGCCGCTGCGGGAGGGCGTCGAGTTCGGGGTCGCCGCCCGCGAGGTCGCGGTGGGGGGCCAGTTGCTGACCCTGCAGGCGGCCGGCCGGTACGACGACGTCTTCCTGCCGCTCTACGGCGAGCACCAGGCGCGCAACGCCGCCTGCGCCCTCGCCGCCGTCGAGGCCCTGCTGGGCGCGGCGGGGGAGCAGGGGGGCCTCGACCCCGACGTCGTCCGCGCCGGGTTCGCCGGCGTCGACTCGCCCGGCCGCCTCGAGGTCCTGCGCGGCGGCCCGACGGTCCTGGTCGACGCCGCGCACAACCCCGCGGGTGCCGCCGTGCTGGCCGACGCGCTCCGCGAGTCGTTCACGTTCACCCGGCTGGTCGGCGTCGTCGGGGTGCTCGCCGACAAGGACGCCGAGGGGATCCTCGGCGCGCTGGAGCCGGTGCTCGACGAGGTCGTCGTGACCCGGTCGACGTCCCCGCGCTCCATCGACCCGCAGGACCTGGCCGAGGTGGCGGAGGAGGTGTTCGGCGAGGACCGCGTGCACGTCGCCGCCCGCCTCGACGACGCCCTCGACACGGCGATCGGCCGGGCCGAGGAGGGCGGTCTCGTGGGCGGCGGCGTGCTGGCCACCGGGTCGATCACGATCGCGGCCGACGTCCGCCGGCTCCTCCGGGTGCGCTGAGCGCCGGTCGGCACCCGCCCGGTCGGGCGGGGAGACTGGAGGCATGCGCTCCCCCCGCCGGACCCTCGCCGCCGCGACCCTGTCGCTGGAGGCGTTCGTCGTGTTCTTCGCCGGGCTCGTCGCGAAGGACACCTCGTCGCTGTCGACCGTGGCTGCGCTGGGGCTCTTCGGCGGGCTGGCCCTCGCCTGCCTGCTCGTGGCGGGGCTGCTCCGCCGGCGCTGGGGCTACGCGGCGGGGTGGGTCCTGCAGGCCGCGGCGACAGCGAGCGGGATCTGGGTGCCGGCGATGTTCTTCCTCGGGGTGCTCTTCGCCGTGATCTGGTGGGCGGCGCTGAGCCAGGGCGCCCGGATCGAGCGCGAGCAGGCCGAGTACCGGGCGCACGCCGCGGCCAGCGACGCCGGCTGACCGGCTGCTCACCGCCGGCTGCATTGCTCAGCTGCGGCTCGGTTCTTGGCTCCGAAACGCAGTCTGTGCTGAGCAAAGCAGCCGTAGATGAGTACGGCACATCACGGAACGGGCACACTTTGAACTTCTGCAGAACGAAGTCTTCCCGCGAGTGGCCTTTCCTCGTACTCTCGGGCGCACCAGCAGCGACCGAGCAGGCAGCCGACGATGGAGGCCCGGGTGAATCGAGTGGGTGCGCGTCCCGAGAACGGACACCAGGCACGCCTGCTCCGCCTGCTCCGCGACCGCGGTCAGTCCTCCCGCGCCGAACTCGGTGAGGCCGTCGGGCTGTCGAAGTCGAAGGTCGCCGTCGAGCTCGACCGGCTGACCGAGCTGGGTCTCGTGCAGGCCCAGGGGCTCGCCGCCTCCCGCGGCGGGCGCCGCTCGCACCTCGTCGGGCTCGGTGAGGTCATCCGCTTCGTCGGCATCGACATCGGCGCCACCTCGATCGACGTGGCGATCACCGACGGCGAGCTGCGCCTCCTGGCGCACGCGAGCACGCCGGCCGACGTCCGCGTCGGCCCGAAGCCCGTCCTCCAGCAGGCCCTCGACATGATCGCCAAGTTGCGGGCCGAGGGCGCGGCCGACGACGTGCACGGGGTCGGCGTCGGCGTGCCGGGGCCGGTCAGCCAGCGCGAGGGTGCCCCGGTGATGCCGCCGATCATGCCCGGCTGGAACCGCTTCCCGGTGCGCGACACCCTGTCCGCCGCGCTGGGCGCGCCCGTGATGGTCGACAACGACGTCAACATCATGGCGCTGGGGGAGCGGCACGCCGGGACGGCCCGGAGCGTCGACGACTTCCTCTTCGTCAAGGTCGGTACCGGCATCGGCTGCGGGATCGTGCTGCACGGCGAGGTCTACCGCGGGGTCGAGGGCGCGGCCGGCGACATCGGCCACATCCGCATCGAGGACTCCGGCCCCACCTGCACCTGCGGCAACGACGGCTGCCTCGAGGCCTTCTTCGGCGGAGCCGCGCTCGCCCGCGACGCCGAAGCGGCCGCCCGGGCGGGCCGTTCCGAGGTGCTCGCCGACCGGCTGGCGGCTCAGGGTCGGCTCACCGCCGAGGACGTCGGTGCGGCGGCGGCGGCCGGCGACCCGGTCGCCGTCGGGCTGGTCCGCGAGGGCGGGCAGCGGCTCGGTCTCGCGCTCGCCGGCCTCGTCAGCTTCTTCAACCCCGGCCTCGTCGTGATCGGCGGCGGGGTGGCCGGCCTCGGTCACCCGCTGCTCGCCGAGATCCGCGGGGTCGTCTACCGCCGCTCGCTCCCGCTCGCCACCGGCAACCTGCCCATCGTCCTGTCCGAGCTCGCCGGCACCGCCGGCGTGGTCGGCGCGGCCCGGCTCGTCTCCGACTCCGTCTTCAGCACCGCCTGACCCCATAGCCCCGCCGGCTCGCTCGCCCCGGGGCCGCGAGCAGGTCCCGCACACGCTCGAACCGACGATCGACGATCAGGGAGGCCGCATGGACACGCCGCTGCTCCAGATGCGCGGCATCGTCAAGCAGTTCCCCGGCGTGCGCGCGCTCGACGGGATCGACCTCGGCGGTGCGCTCCGGCGAGGTGCACTGCCTGCTCGGCCAGAACGGCGCCGGCAAGTCCACCCTGATCAAGGTGCTCTCGGGGGCGCACCAGCCCGACGACGGCGAGGTGCTGTGGGAGGGCAGGCGCGTCCAGCTGCCCAACCCGCAGGCCGCGCTGCAAGCTGGGCATCGCCACCATCTACCAGGAGCTCGACCTCGTCGGGCGGGCTCTCGGTCGCCGACAACGTGCACCTGGGCCGCGAGGCCTCGACCGCCGGTTCGTGCACCGCCGCGAGCAGCTGGCGGCCACCCGGGCGCTGCTCGCCCGGCTCGGCCACCCCGAGATCCCGCCCGGGCGCGAGGTCGGCCGGCTCTCCGCCGCCGCCCGCCAGGTCGTCAGCATGGCCCGCGCCCTGGCCCAGGACGCCCGCGTGGTGGTCATGGACGAGCCGAGCGCGGTGCTCGCCCACGACGAGGTCGAGAACCTCTTCCGGATCATCGGCGAGCTCACCGCCGCCGGCGTCGCCGTCGTCTACATCTCGCACCGGCTCGACGAGATCCGCCGGATCGGCGACGTCGTCACCGTCCTCAAGGACGGGCGCACCGTCGCCACCGGGCTCCCCGCGCGCACGACGCCCACCCGCGACGTCGTCCAGCTCATGACCGGGCGCAACGTCGAGTACGTCTTCCCCCGCGCACGCCACCGTCGCCCGACGCCCGCGAGCTCCTGCGGGTCGAGGGGCTCACGCTGCCGGGGTCGTTCCGCGACGTGACGCTGACGGTGCACGCCGGCGAGATCGTCGGGCTCGCCGGCCTGGTCGGGTCGGGCCGCTCGGAGATCCTCGAGACCGTCTACGGTGCGCGCCGCCGGTCGGCGGGGCAGGTCGTCGTCGACGGCCGGGCGCTGCGGCCGGGCGGCGGCACGGCTGCCGCCGTCCGGGCGGGTCTCGCCCTGGCCCCCGAGGAGCGCAAGGCGCAGGCCCTGCTCCTCGACCAGAGCGTGGCCCGCAACGTGTCGCTGGCGACGCTGCGCCGGTTCGCGCGCGGCGGCTTCGTCGACCGCCGCAAGGAGGCCCGGGACGCCGACGGCGTGACGCGCGAGCTCGACGTGCGGCCGCCGGACACGACGCGGGCCGTCCGCACCCTGTCCGGCGGCAACCAGCAGAAGGTCGTGCTCGCGCGCTGGCTGCTCGGCTCCACCAAGGTCCTGATGCTCGACGAGCCCACCCGCGGCGTCGACGTCGGGGCGCGGTCGGAGCTGTACGGGCTGGTCCGACGGCTGGCCGACGACGGGCTGGGCGTGCTGCTCGTCTCGAGCGAGGTGCCCGAGGTGCTCGGGCTCTCCGACCGCGTGCTCGTGGTCCGCGAGGGCCGGATCGTGCGCGAGGCGCCGGCCGGCGACCTCGACGAGGCCACCGTGCTCGACCTCGTCATGTCCGATCACCGAGCCGACTCGACAGAAGGGAGTGCCGCATGAGCGGCGACATCACCCCCGAGGCGGCGGTGCGGGAGGCCGGCGGCGGCGAGCCGCTGGCGGCCGCGGCGGTCACCACCCCGGGCGGCGGAACCGCGCCGGCGAGCCGGGCCGCGGCGACCACCGCCGGCGCGGCGCTCGCGCCCGGGCCGGCAGGCCGGGGCCGGTTCAGCGGCATCGAGCTGCGCAACCTCGGTCTGGTCGCCGTGCTGATCGTGCTCGTCGTGATCGGGACGGTGACCAGCGACAACTTCCTCACGGTCAGCAACGCGAAGAACATCCTGGTGAGCTCCTCGGTCGGCGGCGTGGTGACGATCGGCGTCACGCTGGTGATCATCGGCGGGGGCATCGACCTCTCGGTCGGTGCGCTCGTCGCGCTCGCCTCGGTGTGGGCGACGACGCTGCAGACCCAGTCGTACGGGCCGTGGGTCGTCATCCTCACCGCACTGACCGTCGGCGTGGTAGCCGGTCTGGCCAACGGCCTGCTCATCGCGTACGGGCAGCTCGTGCCCTTCATCGTGACGCTCGCGATGATGGTCACCGCCCGCGGCCTCGCCGCGCGGATCGCGCAGAACCGCACCCAGATCGTCGACAGCGAGACGATCAAGAACATCGCGAGGAACGAGATCGGCGGCGTCCCGCTGCTCGTCGTGATCCTCGCGGTGGTGGTCGCCGTCGGCTGGGTGCTTCTCAACCGCACGACCTTCGGCCGGCGCACGCTCGCCATCGGCGGCAACGCCGAGGCCGCCCGCCTGGCCGGCATCGACGTGCGCCGCACCACCACCCTGCTCTACGTCATCTCGGGCCTGTGCTGCGGCATCGCCGCGGTCATGCTCCTGGCCCGGACGACGACCGGCTCCAGCACGCACGGGGAGTACTACGAGCTCGACGCCATCGCGGCGGCGATCATCGGCGGCACCCTCCTCACCGGCGGCCGCGGCACGATCATCGGCTCGCTGCTCGGCGTCCTCGTGTTCACGACGATCACGAACATCTTCATCCTCAACAACTTGGCGACCGACACGCAGAACATCGCCAAGGGCGTGATCATCATCGGCGCCGTCCTCCTGCAGCGCCGCGCCACGTTGCGAGCCCGCACCTAGCGACCCCTGCACCGACCCCCTGCACCAACCCCAACGTCCCGCTCCATCGGCACGCCCATCGAAAGAGGTCAACGATGTCCCCTTCGCCCGACGCCCCCCTCCTCGGCCGCCGCGGCCTGCTCCTCGGGGCCGGCGCCCTCGGCGCCGGTGCGGCGCTCAGCGCCTGCACCAGCAACAGCGTCGCCTCGTCCACGACCTCGTCCGCCGCGAGTGCGAGCGTCTCGACCGGCGCCGCCGGCAACGACGCCCCCGGCAAGGCGGTCACCATCGGCTTCTCGGCGCCCGCGGCCGACCACGGCTGGATCGCCGCCATCACGACGAACGCGCAGAACGAGGCGAAGAAGTACAGCGACGTCACGCTCCAGGCGGTCGAGGGCAGCAACGACGTCAACCAGCAGATCAGCCAGGTGCAGACCCTCATCGACAAGAAGGTCGACGCGCTGGTCATCCTGCCGTTCGACGGCAAGGCGCTCACCGAGATCGCGATCAAGGCGCAGACGGCGGGCATCCCCGTGGTCAACCTCGACCGCGAGTTCGACTCCCCACGCGGATCCCGCACCCTGATCAAGGGCGACAACTACGGCATGGGCCTCGCAGCCGGCACGTACATCGCCGCCCAACTCAAGGCCAAGGGCGTGAGCAACCCGGTGATCGCCGAGATCCAGGGCATCGCCAACCTGCCCCTGACCCAGGACCGGTCGAAGGGTTTCGCCGACGCCCTGGCCTCGGCCGGCTTCAAGGTGAGCAACCAAGTGGCCGCGGCGTTCACCGTCGAGTCGGGGCAGAAGGTCACCGCCGACCTGCTCCAGGCCGCTCCCAAGATCGACGCCATCTGGAACCACGACGACGACCAGGGCATCGGCGTGCTCGCCGCCATCGACCAGGCGAACCGCAAGGAGTTCTTCATGGTCGGTGGGGCCGGGTCGCTCAACGCGATGAACGCCATCAAGGCCGACAACGGCGTGCTCAAGGCGACGGTCACCTACCCGCCGAGATGGCGTCCTCCGCGATCAAGCTCGCCCGCCTCATCGCGCAGGACAAGAGCATGAGCGACCTCGTCGAAAACGAGGTGCCGGCCCTCATCACGCTGGCGAGCGCCACCGTCACCAAGGAAAACGTCGACAAGTACCTCCCCCTCGGGTTCAAGTCCTGACCCGACGCTGAAGCGACCTTGACCCGACGAGACGACGAGCCCCGGCCGCCATCGCGGCGGTCGGGGGGACGAGGAGCGCGATGAGCACGGACAGCAGCGGGGGGAGACCGCGGTTCGGCGTGGGCATGGTCGGGTACGCCTTCATGGGCGCGGTGCACTCGCAGGCGTGGCGCACCGCCGGCCGGTTCTTCGACCTGCCGTACGCCGTCGACATGACGGTCCTGGGCGGGCGGAACGCGGACGCCGCCCGCGCGGCGGCGGCCAGGCTCGGATGGGCCGGCGTCGAGACCGACTGGCGCCGGCTGATCGAGCCGGGAGGACGTCGACCTCGTCGACGTCTGCACGCCGGGCGACACCCACGCCGAGATCGCGATCGCGGCGCTCGAGGCGGGCAAGCACGTCCTGTGCGAGAAGCCGCTCGCGAACACCGTCGAGGAGGCCGAGGCGATGACCCGCGCCGCGCAGGCGGCGTCCGCCCGGGGGGTGCGGTCGTTGGTGGGCTTCAACTACCGCCGGGTCCCCGCCCTCGCGCTGGCGCGGCGGATCGTCGCGTCCGGCCGGCTCGGCACCCTGCGCCACGTGCGGGCGCAGTACCTGCAGGACTGGATCGTCGACCCGCAGTTCCCGCTGGTCTGGCGGCTGCGCCGCGAGGTCGCCGGGTCGGGCGCGCTGGGGGACATCGGCGCGCACATCGTCGACGCCGCCCAGTTCGTCACCGGCGAGACGATCACCGGGGTCAGCGCCGTCACCGAGACCTTCGTCAAGGAGCGCCCGCTGCTCTCGGCGACGTCAGGCGGCCTGGCGGCCACCGGCTCGGCCGAGCAGGGCACCGGCGAGGTCACGGTGGACGATGCCGCGATCTTCACGGCGCGGCTGACGGGCGGCATGCTCGGCGTGTTCGAGGCCACCCGGTTCGCCACCGGGCGCAAGAACGCGATCCGGCTCGAGGTCAACGGCAGCGAGGGGAGCCTCGCCTTCGACTTCGAGGCGATGAACGAGCTGCAGGTGCACGACGCGGGCGCCGACCCCGACGTGGCGGGGTGGACCCGCGTGCAGGTCACCGAGTCCACCCACCCCTACATGGCGGCCTGGTGGCCGCCGGGGCACCTCATCGGCTACGAGCACACCTTCACCCACGAGGTCGTCGACCTGCTGAACGACATCGCCACCGGCGCCGACCCGACGCCGTCCTTCGCCGACGGCCTGCAGGTGCAGCGGGTGCTCGCCGCGGTCGAGGCGTCCGCCGCGTCGTCGTCCCGCTGGACCCCCGTCGCCCCCGAAGCGGCCGTCCCAGCCCAGGACGGTGCCGCCGCCCCGACACTCACGAGGAGCTGACGATGCCACGACCTGTCACGTTGTTCACCGGTCAGTGGGCGGATCTTCCGTTCGAGGAGGTGTGCCGGCTCGCCTCGGGGTGGGGGTACGACGGTCTGGAGGTGGCCTGCTGGGGTGACCATCTGGACGTCGTCCGCGCCGCCTCGGACGAGGCGTACGCGCAGGGCCGGCAGGGACCTGCTGGAGAAGCACGGTCTGGGGTTGTGGGCGATCTCGAACCACCTCGCCGGGCAGCTGGTCTGTGATGACCCGATCGACGAGCGGCATCGGGGGATCGTGGGGGACCGGGTCTGGGGTGACGGCGACGCCGAGGGGGTGCGGCGGCGGGCGGCGGAGGAGATGAAGGCGACGGCGCGGGCGGCGCGTGCGTTGGGTGTCGATGTGGTGGTGGGGTTCACGGGGTCGAGCATCTGGAAGACGGTGGCGATGTTCCCGCCGGTGCCGGCGTCGATGGTGGATGCCGGGTACGCCGATTTCGCGGATCGGTGGAACCCGATCCTGGACGTGTTCGACGAGGTGGGGGTGCGGTTCGCGCACGAGGTGCATCCGAGTGAGATCGCCTATGACTACTGGACGGCGACGCGGGCGTTGGAGGCGATCGGGCAGCGGGAGGCGTTCGGGTTGAACTGGGACCCGTCGCACTTTGTGTGGCAGGACCTGGACCCGGTGGGGTTCCTGTGGGACTTCCGGGACCGGATCTACCACGTGGACTGCAAGGACGCGAAGCGGCAGACCGGGAACGGGCGGAACGGGCGGATGGGGTCGCACCTGGCGTGGGCGGACCCGCGGCGGGGCTGGGACTTCGTGTCGACCGGCCACGGGGACGTGCCGTGGGAGGCGTGCTTCCGGATGCTCAACACGATCGGTTACACCGGGCCGATCTCGGTGGAGTGGGAGGACGCCGGCATGGACCGGCTCGTCGGCGCTCCCGAGGCGCTCGCGTTCGTCCGCCGCCTCGCGTTCGACCCACCCGCCGCAGCCTTCGACGCGGCGTTCAGCTCGCACTGAGGGCGATCTCCCGTGGGTGGCGCCGAGGGGGCGCCACCCACGGGGGACGGCTCGGCCGCCGGCCTGCCGGTGCACCCCCGACCACGTCCCGTTCGGATCGAGCGACGCTCTCCGGCGGCGGACGCCCACCGGCCTCGGGCCATACACGATCAGTGGTGCTCGGCGTACCCGTTTGCCCGAAAGGGAATCCCTCTGCTTCTTCCGTGCCCATAGGGCCGGCGATACGGTCGCGACCTGTCCGGCGAATGCGGCGAAGCGGGCGCCCGGCGCCCGCGCCCCGCCGGCGTGTTCGCGCATTCCATTCCCGTCCACCGGCCGAATGACGTTCATCTCCCGGTAACAATCCGCCAATCAACGGTCCCCGGTCGGCCCATCCACGCTCACGTTCTGTAATGATCCCGTCACGAATACCGGCCAATTCGGGATTTCTGCCACGCCGTGACGTGCGGCTTCTTACTGTGGAGCACGTTCGAGTCGTCACGAAGTTGTCATGCAGTGGTGCAGTCGGCCGCCGCTCTTGGGGGCTAGGGCTTCGTGTCGTCACGGTCCTCGTGCTGCCGTCGATCATCGAGGGAGTTGTGGCGATGTCCCAGTCAGCCCGCGCCGTGCACGTCGCGGCCCTTGTTCCTGACGTCCATTCCCAGCCGTTGCCCGCTTTGATCGAGCGCCTGACCGAAATCGCCGTCAGAGGGCTCACGCAGATGTACGAACCGCGCACCCGCTGTTTCCCCCGGACGCTCCGGACGCGGGCGGGCGAATCGCCCCTTGTTGCCGAGGGCATGAGCGTGCGGTACGCGGCGATCGCCGCGCTTGGTCTCTCCCGCCTGCCGGAGCACTCTCGGCGTGACGTCCTCGTCGGGCACGACGTCGACCAGCTGGTCCCCGGCATCCTCGGGCTGGCACTGGCCGGTCGGGATCACGGCGCCACCGCGCTCTCAGTCTGGGCGGCGGTCGAGATCGCGGCGGTCACCGGCCCGGAGCTCGTGCTGGCCCAGCAGGAGCGTCTCGCCCGGGCGATCGACCGGATCGCGAGTCCGCTGTGGACCGACGCGCCGACCCCCACGGTCGAGCACGCCTGGGCGCTGGTCGCGCTGCTCGGTGCGGCACGCCACCCCGAGGTCGTCGAGCGGTGCGGAGGGCCGGAGCGCCTCGGCGAGGCGATGGCGCGGGCCGCGCAACGCCTGCTGGGGGCCCAGGGGGCGACGGGGCTGTTCCCGCACCACCTTCCGGCGGACATGCTCGGACGGTTCCGCTCGCACGTGGGCTGCTTCGCCGATCAGGCGTACGCGGTGCAGGCGCTCGCGCGGTACGGCCGCGAGACGGGCGACACCGGCGTGCTCACCGCGGCGGCACGCTGCGCGGACCGGCTCGTCAGCCTGCAGGGCGAGGGCGGCCAGTGGTGGTGGCACTACGACTGGCGGCACGGGAACGTCGTGGAGCGGTACCCGGTGTACAGCGTCCACCAGCACTCCGTGGCGCCGATGGCGCTGCTCGAGCTCGCCGAGGCCGGCGGCCCCGACCATCGCGCCGCCGTCGCCGCCGGGCTGGGCTGGCTGGTGGAACCCGCGGAGTCGCGCGAGCAGCTGATCGTCGACGACTGCGGCGTCGTGTGGCGCAAGGTCGGCCGCCACGAGCCGCGCAAGATGGTCCGCAAGCTCCGGTCGGCGGTGTCGGCGACCGACCCCGCGCGACGAGCCGCATGGTTGGACCGGGTGTTCCCGCCGGGGACCGTCGACCGGGAGTGCCGTCCCTTCGAACTGGGCTGGCTCCTCTATGCCTGGCGGGCCGGCCGCCTGGGCGTCCCCGCGGAGACCGTGCGCCGTGTCGTCCTGCTGCCGGAGTCCGCTCCGGCGGGCGCGGGGGAGCGCCCATGACCGCCCAGCTCGAGAGCGCCGGGCTGGAGCCGACTCCCGCCGCGAGGCCCCGCAGCACTGCCGCTGCGCGATCGGCCGCGAAGGACGCGGAGGTGACCTGCCTCGTTCAGGCGGCGGCAGCGGGGGACCGCGACGCCTGGGACGCCCTCGTCAGCCGCTACGTCGCGCTCCTGTGGTCCATCGCGTTCCGGCACGGCCTCGGTGAGAGCGACGCCGCGGACGTCGTCCAGAACACGTGGCTGCGCCTGTTCGAGCACATCGACGACGTGCGCGAGCCCGCCAGGATCGGGTCGTGGCTCGCGACGACCGCGCAGCGCGAGGCACTCCGGTGCGTGGCCCAGCGCAAGCGCGTGGTGCCGAGCGACGACGAGACCACGTTCGACGGGGCGGACCGCCTGCAGGCGCCGGTCGACGAGGCGCTGCTCACGCGTGAGCAGGCGGCAGAGGCCCGGGCGGCCCTGGACACGCTGCCCCCGACCTGGCGCTCCCTGGTCGAGGCGCTGACCCAGGACCCCCCGCTCACCTACGAGGAGATCGTGGTGGAGCTGGGGGTTCCCATCGGCAGCATCGGGCCCACCCGCGGTCGCAGCGTCCGGAGGCTCCGCGAACTGGTCACGGACTAAGGCGAGGTCCGGGTATCCCTGGCGGTGCCCTCTCGCTCTCCTTGTCAGGCAGAGCAGGACGGCTCCGGCGGCGAGTCGCCGGTCTGCTGCCCGATCGAGGAGGGGTTGATGCGGGTACTTGTCGCGGGGAGTCGCGGTTACATCGGTACGGTCCTGGTCCCGGCGTTCCGGCGCGCCGGGCACGAGGTGTCGGACCTGGACACTGGTCTCTACGAAGGATGTGACCTGGGGGCCGGCCCGGAGCCGTTCACGGGTCGCCGGACGGACATCCGCGACGTGACCGCGGCCGACGTGGCGGGGCACGACGCGGTCGTCTGCCTCGCCGCGCTGTCGAACGACCCGCTGGGTCACCTCAACCCCGAGGCCACGTTCTCCATCAACCTCGAGGGCACCGTGACGCTCGCACGGGCGGCGCGGGCCGCGGGCGTCGAACGGTTCGTCTTCGCCTCGTCGTGCAGCCTCTACGGGGCCGCCGGCTCCGCCGCGGTCGCCGAGGACGCGCCCATGCACCCGGTGACGCCGTACGGCGAGACCAAGGCGCTGGCCGAGCGTGAGCTCTCCGGGCTGGCCGACGACGACTTCAGCCCGACCTACCTGCGCAACGCGACCGCGTACGGCGCCTCGCCGCGGCTGCGCCTCGACATCGTCGTCAACAACCTCGTCGGGGTGGCGATGACCACGGGCGAGGTGCGGCTGCAGAGCGACGGCACTCCCTGGCGGCCCCTGGTGCACGTCGGGCGACATCGCCCGCGCCGCCCTCGCCGTGCTCGACGCGCCGCGCGAGCTGGTCCACGACCAGGCGTTCAACGTCGGCCGCGACGAGGACAACCTGCAGATCGGCGAGATCGCCGACATGGTGGCCGAGGCCGTGCCGGGCTCGACGGTCACCCGGGCGCCGGGCGCCGGCCCCGACCTGCGCGACTACCGGGTCGATTTCGCCAAGCTGCGGGAGACGTTCCCCGGGCTCCAGCTCCAGACGACCGTCGCCGACGGGATCCGGGAGCTGGCCGCCGCCTACGCCGACCACGGTCTGACCGCGGAGGAGTTCTCCTCGTCGCGGTTCACCCGGCTCAAGCGGATCCGCGAACTGCTGGACGCCGGCGTGATCGACGAGCTCCTCCGGCTCCAGCCGGCGGCCGCCGGCGCCGAGGGGGTCGCGTGAACGCCCCGGCATGCCGCCTGTGCGGGGCGGAGCTGACCAGGACCTTCGTCGACCTCGGCATCGTCCCCGCCCTGCGAGAGCTACCTGCGCGGCCGAGCAGCTCGACCAGCCCGAGGTCTTCTACCCGCTGCACGTGCGGATCTGCGACGCGTGCCTGCTGGTCCAGCTGCCGCCCTACGTCGACGGCCGAGGACGATCTTCAGCGACTACGCCTACTTCTCCTCCTACTCCGACAGCTGGGTCGCGCACGCGCGTCGCTTCGTCGACGACATGACCGACCGGCTCGCGCTCGACGGCGGCAGCCTCGTCGTCGAGGTGGCCAGCAACGACGGCTACCTGCTGCAGCACGCGGTCGCCCGGGGCATCCCGGTGCGCTCGGCATCGAGCCGGCCGCCAACATCGCCGAGGTGGCCCGCGAGCGGGGGGTCCCGACCGAGGTCGTGTTCCTCGGCGAGCGGTCCGGCAAGCGAGATCGCGGACCGCACGGCCAGGCCGATCTGGTCGTCGGCAACAACGTGTTCGCCCACGTCCCCGACCTGCTCGACTTCGCGCGCGGGCCTGCGCGCGCTGGTCGCCGACTCCGGGACCGTGTCGCTCGAGTTCCCGCACCTGCTGCGGCTCATCGAGGGTCGCCAGTACGACACGATCTACCACGAGCACTACTCGTACTTCACCCTCCGGACCGCCGCTGCCGCGCTGCTGGCGCCGCCGGACCTGGTCGTGGTCGACGTCGTGGAGCTGCGCGACGCACGGCGGATCGCTGCGGGTGCTGGCGCAGCCGGACGGCGCCGCCGGCGAGCCGTCGCCCGCGGTCGCCAAGGTGCTGGCCGACGAGGCCGCCGCGGGTCTGCACACCGTGGAGGGGCACGACGGGTTCGCCGGCGCGGTGCTCGACGTCAAGCGGGACCTGCTGCAGTTCCTCGTCGACGCGTCGCGGCGCGGCCTGTCGGTGGCGGGGTACGGCGCCCCCGGCAAGGGCAACACCCTGCTCAACCACTGCGGGATCCGGCCCGACCTGCTGCCGTTCACGGTCGATCGCAACCCGCACAAGCAGGGACTGTTCCTGCCCGGCACGCACATCCCGATCCACGCGCCCGAGCGGCTCGCGCGAGGTCAGGCCCGACTGCGTGCTGGTCCTGCCGTGGAACCTGCGGGACGGAGATCGTCGGCGCAGCTCTCGTACGTCCGCGAGTGGGGCGGCCGGTTCGTCGTGCCCATCCCGCAGTCTCGTCGTCGTCTGAGGCGGGAGGAGACGCCATGAAGGTCGTCCTCTTCTGCGGGGGCCTGGGCCTGCGGATGCGCTCGCAGCTCGACTCCGCGCCCAAGCCGATGATGACCATCGGCGACCGCCCGGTGCTGTGGCACGTCATGCGCTACTACGCGCACTTCGGCCACACCGAGTTCATCCTGTGCCTGGGCTACGGCGCGGCGTCGGTCAAGGAGTACTTCCTGCACTACGACGAGACGCAGTCCAACGACTTCGTGCTCAGCAAGGGCGGCCAGAGCATCGAGCTGCTCGACAGCGACATCTCCGAGTGGCGGATCACGTTCGTCGACACCGGGATCGACACCTCCATCGGCGAGCGGCTGCGCCGGGTGCGTCACCTGCTGGACGACGACGAGGTGTTCCTCGCCAACTACGGGGACGTGCTCACCGACGCGCCGATGAACCGCATCATCGAGGACGTTCATCGCCTCCGACGCGACGGCGAGTCTGCTCGCGGTGCCGCCCCAGGAGTCGTTCCACGTGGTCGACATGGACGGGGACTGCCAAGGTCACCGGCCTCAGGTCGGTCGGCAGACCTGCCGCTGTGGGTGAACGGCGGCTACTTCGTGCTGCGCCAGGGCGTCTTCGACGTCCTGCACCCGGGCGAGGACCTGGTCGGCGACGCGTTCCCCCGGCTGGCCCGGCAGGGCCGGCTCAAGGCGATCACGCACACCGGCTTCTGGGCGCCGATGGACACGCTCAAGGAGCGCAGCCTGTTGGAGGACCTGCACCGCAGCGGCAAGGCCCCGTGGAAGCTCTGGGCGCGCCAGCCCGACGAGTCCTGCCGTCCGTCTTCCGGGACCGTCGAAGCAGCCGCCGATCGCGCGCCGGTCGGGGCGTGATGCTGGGCCTCACCTTCGGCGAGCGCCCCCGAGGCGTGCTGGCGCTCGGTGCCCACCCCGACGACGTCGAGATCGGGTGCGGCGGCACCCTGCTGCGGCTCGCGCAGCGCTGGCCGGGGCTGCCCGTCACGGTGGTCGTGCTGACCGGGACGCCGCAGCGGCACGACGAGGCGCGCACCGCTGCTCAGCTGTTCCTCCCGGGGTGCCCCGTGACGGTGCACGTGCATCCGCTGCCGGACGGGCGCCTGCCGTCGGTGTGGGGCGACGTCAAGCAGCACCTGGAGGACGTCGCTTCGGAGGTCGACGTCGATCTCGTGCTGGCCCCCCGCGCCGACGACGCCCACCAGGACCACCGGACGGTGGCGGAGATCGCCCCCACCGTCTGGCGGAACCAGCTCGTCCTCGGCTACGAGATCCCCAAGTACGACGGGGACCTCGGGCGCCCCTCGCTGTACGTGGCGCTCGACGAGGAGACCGCGCGGGAGAAGGTGCGCCTGCTCGCGAAGGCGTATCCGTCGCAGAGCGGCCGGGACTGGTGGGACGAGGAGACGTTCCTGGGGCTGGCACGCTTGCGTGGCATGGAGTGCAAAGCCCGGTACGCCGAGGCGTTCGCCGTCACGAAGGCGACGCTGGCGTGGTGACGCTCATCTGTCGCGGCTGCGGCGCCGCCGGGACCCGGCGGGTGGTCGACCTCGGGGCTCAGCCCGCCTCCGACGACTTCCCGGCGCTCGACGCCCCCGGCCCCGACGCCCGCTGGCCCCTGGAACTGTGGTGGTGCCCGAGGTGCGCGCTCGTCCAACTCGGGCCCGTCGAGGCCCTGCTCGAGGAGCCCGTGCGGGCCGTCGAGTCGGAGTCGAGCCGCCTGCACGCCCTGAGTGCGGTGGCCGAGCTCCTGGCCGACCACCCGCACCTGGCCGGCGCCTCGGTCCGCGAGTTCGCCAGCCACCACGGCGGCTCCTGGCTGCCCGCCCTGGCCGACGCCGGCTGCCGTCCTGCCGTCCGTGACGTGCCGGCCACCCTCGTCGTCGACGTGCACGCGCTGGCCCACGAGCAGGACGTGCACGCCACCCTGGCCGAGCGGGCGGCGGCCCTCGCCCCCGACGGCCTCCTGGTGATCGAGCACCACCACCTGCTCCCGCTCGTCGTGGAGGGCCAGTTCGACACCGTCCGCCACGGCCACTGGTCGTACCTGTCCTTGACCGCGATGCACCGGCTGGCCCCGCTGTACGGGCTCGAGGTGGTGCAGGCGGTCCCCCAGCCCGTCTTCGGCGGCAGCCTCCGGGTGCTCCTGGCCCACCGGACGGCGGGCCTCCCGACCGACCCGTCGGTTCCCCGGCTCCTGGACGCCGAGCAGGCCGCCGGGCTCGCCGACGCCACGGGCCTGCAGACCTTCGGACAGCGTGCCCGCGACTCCGCGCGCGAGCTCCGCGCGTTCCTCGAGGGTGAGCGCTCCCGCGGCCGGCGGGTCCTCGCCTACGGCGCCCCGTCGAAGGCCGCGGTCCTGCTCGGCCTCGCAGGGGTCGGCAGCGACCTGCTCGAGTTCACGGTCGACGCCTCGCCGCTCAAGCACGGCCTGGCCGTTCCTGGCGGTCGCGTGCCGATCCGGCCGGTGGGCGATCTGCTCGCCGCGCGCCCCGACGTTGTCCTGGTGCTCACCTGGGACATCGCCGACGAGGTGGTGAGCCAGCTCGAGGCAGCCGGCGGGTGGGGCGCCGAGTACGTCCTGCCGCTGCCGGTCCCGCACCCGTACGTGCGGTCCGCCGTCGGAGCCTCGATGTGAAGGCGCTCCCGGGCGATCTCGACGGGGTGATCGTCTTCGAACCCCGTCCGATCCACGACGAGCGGGGCTTCTTCACCCGCACCTTTGACGGAGAGGTCGCCGCATCGGCCGGCCTCGAGCTGCGGACCCTGGTCCAGGACAGCCAGAGCCGGTCCTCGCGCGGCGTCGTGCGGGGCCTGCACCTGCGGACCGATGGCGGCGAGGGCAAGCTCGTCCGGTGCTCGTCGGGCGCGATCTTCGACGTCGCCGTGGACATGCGCCCGGCGTCCCCCACGTACCGTGAGTGGATGACGATCGTCCTGGACGACGTCGACCACCGGTCGGTGTGGCTCCCGGCCGGGCTCGCCCACGGGTTCCAGGTGCTCTCGGAGGTCGCCGACGTCTGCTACCGCATCGACCGCGTGCACCGGCCCGAGTACGACGCGGTGATCCGGCACGACGATCCGGACCTCGGGATCCCCTGGCCGCTGCCGGTCACCGGCCTGTCGCCCCGCGATCGGGCGGCGCCCGACCTGGCCGTGCTCGAGCCGATGTTCGGCGACTGGTTCGGGCGTCCGCTGTGAGCGCCGCCGGTGTCGCCGTCATGTCGGGGCGGCGGGGCGTCCTGCAGGTCGTCGGCCGGCTCGGCTGGGGAGTCGCCGACCAGGCTGTCTCGAGCCTGAGCAACTTCGCTCTCGGCCTCTACGTCGCCCGGACCTTCGGAGCCAGCGCCCTGGGCGCGTTCACCCTGGCGTACGTCACGTATTCCTTCTCGCTCAACGCCGCGCGGGGCGTGGCGACCGACCCCCTCCTCGTCCGGTACAGCGGCGCTGTCCGTCGCCGGTGGCGGCGGGCCACGTCGTCGGCGACCGGGACGGCCCTCCTCGTCGGAGTGGCCGTGGGCACGGTGTGCCTGGTCGCCGGGCTGCTGCTGCCCGCCCCGGTCGGGCACGCCTTCCTCGCGCTGTCGGTGGGGCTGCCCGGGCTCCTGTTGCAGGACAGCTGGCGGTTCGCCTTCTTCGCCGCCGGGCGCCCGAGGACCGCGCTCGTCAACGACGTGGTCTGGTCGCTGTTGCTGCTCGTCGCGCTGGCCGTCATGGACGTCCGCCATGCGGGGAGCGTCGGCAACTGCCTCCTCGCCTTCGGCGCGACCGCGTCGGTGGCCGCGGTCGTCGGTTCCGCCCAGGCAGGCGTGCTCCCACGACCGTCGTCGGCCTTCGGGTGGGTCAGCGAGCATCGTGAGCTCGCCTGGCGGTACCTGGTCGAGAACGTGAGCTTCAGCGGGGCCGCCTGGCTGCGCTCGCTGACCATCGGAGTGGTGGCCGGGCTGGCGGTCCTCGGGTACGTCCGGGCGGCGGAGATGCTGATGGGGCCGTTCCTCGTCGTCCTCATGGGTGTGAGCCAGGTGGCGGTCCCGGAGGCGTCCAGGGTCTTCCATCGGTCTCCCGCCCGGCTCGCGCGTTTCTGTCTGGCACTCGGCGGTGTGCAGGCCGTCGCGGCATTGGCCTGGGGCCTCACGTTGATGGTCGTGCTGCGCCTGGGCCCCGGTCCGGCCCTCCTCGGGGACCTCTGGTCCCCGACCTCGCGGCTCCTCCTCGGGGTGACCCTCAACGTCGTCGCCGCCTGCTTCGCCGCCTCGGCCACGGCATGCCTGCGGGCGACCGGCGTCGCCACCCGCAGCCTCCGCGCACAGCTGACCGCCTCGCTGGTCTATGTGATCGGGGGCGTCGTGGGCGTCCTCGTCGCGGGTGCGCCGGGGACGGTCTGGGGAGTGACGGCCGCGAATGCCGTCTCGGCTCTGATCTGGTGGCACCAGTTGAGGGCGGCGCTCGCGGACCACGCCGTCGAGGCCGCCCGGGCCACCGAGGCCGCCTCGGTCTGAGGAGAGACGGGGTCGCCCACCGGCGCGGGCCGGCTCACACCCC
Organism: uncultured Actinomycetota bacterium; assembly: GCA_963792195.1. Taxonomy (GTDB): domain Bacteria; phylum Actinomycetota; class Actinomycetes; order Actinomycetales; family Kineosporiaceae; genus DATKNA01. The sequence continues at coordinate 714,505 of CAWBVK010000002.1, forward strand.
CGCTGGGCGGCTGCGCCGGCGTCGGGGCCGCCGGTCCTGCTGACGCCGGGCGTAGACCTGCCGGTACACCGCCAGCGTCCGCTCCCCGGTCGTCGCCCAGGTGAACTCCGCCGCACGGGCCAAGCCGGCCGCGCGCAACTCGTCCCGCACGGGCCCGCAGGCGCGAACCAGCGCGTCGGCGATGGACTCCGGGTCGTGAGGATCGACGAGAACCGCTGCGTCCCCCGCGATCTCGGGCATCGACGACACGTTCGACGTGACGACCGGTGCGCCGGAGGCCATGGCCTCCAGGATCGGCAGGCCGAAGGTCTCGTTGAACGACGGGTAGGCGAACACGTCGCAGGAGCGGTAGAAGTTCACCGTCTCCTCGAGCGGCACCCCGCCGACCCAGACGACGTCCTTGGCGATCCCCAGCTCGTCGGCCAGCTCGTGGAGCTCGCCGACGTACGTCTCGTCGCGGCCGGCCCCGACGATCGCGAGCTGGCGCTCGCCGAGTTCGGGCCGGGCGGCCGCGAAGGCGCGCAGCAGGCCGTGGCAGTTCTTGTAGCTCCACAAGGACGAGACGAAGAGGACGAAGGGCCGGTTCACGCCGTACTTCCTGGACACGAGCTCGGTCGCCTCGTCACGATCCCCCGGCCGGAAGAGATCGTGATCCACGGCCTCGGGGATGAGGTGGAGCTTCGCGGGGTCGACGTCCAGGTACTTCTGCACCTCGTGGAGAAGGCTGGTCGAGTTCAGGATGATGGCGTCGGCGACCCTCGCCGTGTGCGGATACCCCATCTGGCGGTAGATCCGGTTCAAGGGCCGCAGGGACTCCGGCGTGGCGTACGCGTGCATGGTCTTGAAGTGGGCCACGAGCGAGGGTGCAGGCTTGACCAGCGGGGCGATGAGGGTGCTGAAGATGTCGACGCCGGACAGTGGCAGACGCAAGGGCGAGTAGAGGTGCTCGCTGAGGGTGCGCCGGATCACGGCTTCGTTGGACCAGGGAAAGGTGACGTAGCTGACGTTGTCCCCGTAGCCCTGGTGCAGTGGCCGCGACCTCGGGCTGACGACCAGGAGGAACTCCTCGTCGGGTGTCAACAACTTCGCCATCTCGGGAATCGTCCGCGTCCACCCCCAGTGCGCTCCGGTGGGGTGGTCGGGGTGATCGGTCAGAAGGTTGATGGCCACGCGCATGACTTGGACCCTCCAGCTGGTGACGGCGACCGCTGACGCCGACGACGTCCGCCTCGTTCCTACCTGTGACAGCGGCCCCTCCGCCGGCCGATGTCGAGCACGTCACCCCGGCGACGACCCCGATCCGGCGCCCTTGGAGGACGAGAACGTGCTGCCGGCGTCCTGCCGGTACGGCGCGGCCTGCCACTGAACCGGAGTCAGCCGATGGGCGGCGTCCATGGGCGTGAAGGTCCACGGGCCGACGTAGGTGTTGCCGTGCCAGCGATTCTGCTGGTCGAAGGTGATCGCCTGCTCCACCAGGGTGCCCTTGTAGGGGGACCAGGCGGGGAACGTCCCGTAGTTGGACAGCACCGCCATGCGTGCGCATCCGTCCTTGCACCCGATCGCTGCGGGATGGACGGAGAAGCGGTTGTCGTGGACGTCGACACGCTGCGTCTTCCAGCGGCAGTCGGCGAGCAGCGGGGCGCCCGTGATGGCGGGCGGCGAGCAGCGGGACGTCCGGCTCACGAGGAGCGTGCACGACCCGGTCGAGGTGTTCGCCGCGCTGTTGCAGAACCTGTCGGCGTTCTCCCACAGCGTGATCCCCGACCAGTTGTCCTCGAAGACGTTGCGGTAGATGTCGATCTTGTCGGTCCGCGCCGGGACCCTGGGATCGCCACCCGACTCCGAGATGTAGACGGTGCCGGCGGGGAACGAATCGCCTCGATCGGCGAACCCCTTGCCCTCGACGAGGTTGTTCCGCCGGACGAGGTTGTCCCTGATGATCGCGTTGTAACTCGTCTCGTAGAGGACGGCGGCCCCGTCGTTCCCCTCGATGAGGTTCTTCTCGATGAGGAAGTCGTTGTTGTTGGTGTCGGCCCAGATCCCCGGACCGTGGTTGTCGTGGATCCAGTTGCCGCGGATGTCCGCGCCGTCGACGGCCCAGAACTTCATGCCGCCGGAGCAGCCGCACCCCGGCGTCTTCCTTTCGACGTCGTCGGCGTTGTTGCCGGTGAACTCGTTCCCTTCCAGGACGAGGTGCTTCAGGTCCCGCCCGTACGCGTTCAGCCCGTATTGGCCGTTGTCCTTCAGGCAGTTCCCCCGCATCACCTGGCGCGCGCCGGCCATCATCCCCGCTCCGCGGTTCTGGGTGATCGTGTCGTGCTCGATGAGCCACCCGGCCGCGGAGTCGTGATTGACGACGCCCTCGTTGAGGGGCGGGACGAACCCCCGGACGACGAGTGAGGACACCGTGACGTCGGTGGCGTCGCCGACGAAGGCGTACATGTTCGTGCCGGCGCCGTCCACGACGGCTCCCGGGGCGCCGATGTAGCTGTCGCCGGTCTTGGGCCTCACCTGGCTGTACCGGTCACCGCCGAGCCGGTGTCGCCCCGGGGCCAACCAGAACACGGTTCCGGGCCGATGGGAGTCGGTCTTGGCGGTCAGGTCACCCACGACCGAGGGGTCGACCCGGACCGCACCCGCGGGAGGCACGGCGGGGCCGGGCTGGGGGTGGTCGCAGGCCGCCGCGGGCGGTGGCGCCGGCGCGCTCGTCGCCCCCGTCGACGAGGGCTGCGCCGACCCGGACGGCAGGAACGAGCAGGCCGAGGTGGTCACGACCAGGCTCGCCAGCGCGGCCAGCAGCGGAACGAGACCGCGCAACCGCATCGACCGCCCACCTTCCCGGAACGGACCTCCGTGGGCCCCTGACCAGAGGAGAAGAGCCTCGAGCCGGTGATACCGGCAGCCCCGACCTGTGAGCGCTCGAGCGGGCGGCCATTCACCGGGCGCGGTCCCGTGCCGGCCCTTGTCGCTATCCGCGCACCAGCAGGTAGTAGGCGTACCGCTCGTCCAGCGGATCGCGGGGCACGAGTGTGACCGCGAGCGGCCGGAGCCCCCGCGCGTCGGCCTCCTCCCAGAACTCGTCGATGGCATAGGTGGTCATGTTGGCCAGGTCTCGGCGGTACGCCCGGCGCCGGGAGCGTGAGGAGGAGGCCGCGGTCGAGTACTTCGTCTGCACGAGCGCCACACCCCCGGGTGCGAGGAGCCGGGCCGCGATGTCCAGCAGCCGGAGGCCGTACTGCTGCGACGGCACCAGCTCCATCACGTACAGGCAGAGGAACAGGTCACAGCTGCCGGGCCCTATCTCCGCCACGGCCGTCTCCGGGTGGGCCACGTCGATCAAGACGGTCCGACAGGGTGTGGACGTGACCCGGGCGACCTGGCGCTCGCACTCCTGCAGGCTCTCCCGTGCGATGTCGACCGCGATGAATTCGGTACACCGCGGCGCGAATCGGACGGCGTTCGCCCCACCACCGGCTCCCCACTCCACGGTGCGGCCGCTCGGCAACGCCGCCCCCGTGATCCGGGCCAGCCGCTCGGCGAGGGCGAGCGACGACGCCCCGACGTCGTCCCAGTGATCCTGGATCCCCTCGTGCCAGTGGGAGTTGCTCCGCCACCCCGGCTGCGCCGTGTCCCGCCAGTAGCTCTGGGCCTCCGACTCGACGGCGGCCGCCGGCTGACCGGGCCCGAAGCGTTCCCAGCGGTCCCGGGCGACGCGCGCCAGGTTCCTCAGTGCCGACACTGGTGGTTCTCCCGCACGGCGGCTTCTCCCTCGTGGGCAGTTCGACAGGTACTGACCGTCCTCGCGGCCCCAGCGTAGGGCGACGTGGCGGTCGGCGGTGCGCGTGATCCTTCCGATCGGGGGTGAGGGTGCGGGTATCAGGTCCCGCGTTTCGAGGGTCTGTTAGGAGAGCGTTAAGGACGCATGCGGTCGCCCCTGCGGACGCCGGCGGCAGCGGACGAGGAGTTGGGAGGCGGCCGAGGGTGTGGTCCACCTGGCCCGTCAGGGACTACCGGACGACGGGCGAACCGACCGGTCACGTTCTCGAGCACCTGGGAGCGGTGATCGAGGGCACACCCCGGTGCGTTCTCCCGAACTGGCTAGACTCGCGCTCGGTCGCCGGGGTCCGTGGGCCCAGGTGTGCGCGCGTGCGCGCTGCCTGGCCTCGTCGGTCGGGGGGCGCCGGGTGCCACGGGAGGAGGCGCTCGTGCAGCGCGTGCCACCGACACGGAGCGGGGCTGTTGGGAGGCCGGGACGGAGTGGCAGCGGTAGGCGAGGCACGAGGACGCCCTCACCGGGTGATGCCGGTACGAGCCGGGTCGCCTTATGGCTGAGCGAGCACTCGACGCGCGTTCCAGCATCGCCCTGTTGAGGCACCGATGGCCCGTCCTGGTGGTGACCGGCCTCGCCGGGGCCGTCCTGGGTGTGCTGTACGCGGTGGTCGTCCCGATCGAGCTCACGAGCACGTCGCTGGTCCTGCTGCCGGCAGCAGCCCAGTCACCGACCGGCGGTGGGACGGACATCGACACCCAGGTCCGTCTCGTCCAGAGCCGGCCCGTCCTGGAGGAGGCGGGGCGCGAGGTCCGTCCGGCTCTCTCGGGCACCCAGGTGGCGAAGAGGGTCAGCGCGGACGGCGCGACGTCCCAGCTGATCGAGATCATGGCGTCCTCCAGTCGGGCCGACCAGGCACAGGCGTTGTCGCAGGCAGTGGCCAAGGCCTACGTAGCCGTCGTGACCAACAACGCGCGCAGCGTGACCGGAGCCACCCTCGGGGAGCTCCGTGATCGGGAAAAGCTCCTACGGACGCAGATTCAGGCCCTGCAGGACCAGATCGGCGCCACGCGTCAGCGCAAGGGATCCGAGGACCCGAACTCCGCGGCCGGCCGCCGTGACGCGCAGCTGCTGGCGCAGCTGACCGTGGATCAGGCCGACGCGTCCCTGGAATGGGAACAGGTCAAGAAGGAACTGGCGGCCGGCACCGCCGCGGGTCTCGCCAGCCCCGCCGTGATCGTGCAGTCCGCCGCTCCGGCCACCGGCCCCGGGGTCCTCTCCTACTTCTTCACGTGTGCCCTCGTCGGCGCGCTGCTGGCGGCCGCCCTGGGCGCGGTCGGCCTGCTCGTCAAGATCCGCCGTGACCCACGGCTGCGCACGCGCGACGACATCGCGGACGCGGTGGGCAGCACGGTGCTGGCGGAGGTCAGGAGTCGTCCGCAACGCTCGGTCGCCGCCTGGTCCACCCTCTTCCAGTTCTACGAGGCCTCGGCGGTCGACGCGTGGGCCTTCCGGCAGGTGCTCCGGGCGCTGTCGACCTCAGCCGATCAGCCGAGCTGGCTCGGATCGCCGGCGAAGCGGACGCCGGGGCGCCTGGAGCACCCCCGGTCCGTCACCGTCGTGTCCTTCGCGGGCGACGGGCGAGGGCTGGCCGTCGCTGCGCAACTGGCATCGTTCGCGGCTTCCCTGGGCATCGCCACCCGTTTCGTGGCGGCAGGCGGCCACACCAACGCCCCCTCGCTCTGGGCGGCCTGCTCGAGCGACAGGGCGAGTCGTCTTCGTCCTGGCCTGGGCCTCGACGTGAGCTACGACGAGCACGATGAGGGTGCGAACGCTCGTCCTCTGCCGCCCCCGGCGGAGACCCTCGACGAGTTGCTGGAGGACCTGCTCGCCGGGCGGACGCCTCGCGGTGCGCGCGGCACGGAGCTTCCGTACACCGCGGAGGACGACGACGGCGGCTGGGAGATCTCCGAACAGGCCGAGGACGACCTCGAGGTTGACCCGGATGTGGACTCGGAGGACGACTTCGAGGACGACCCGGAGGTCGAGGCGCAGGTCGACCCGGATGTGGACTCGGAGGACGACCTCGAGGACGACCCGGAGGTCGAGGCGCAGGTCGACCCGGATGTGGACTCGGAGGACGACCTCGAGGACGACCTCGAGGACGACCCGGAGGTCGAGGCGCAGGTCGACCCGGATGTGGACTCGGAGGACGACCTCGAGGACGACCCGGAGGTCGAGGCGCAGGTCGACCCGGAGGTGGACTCGGAGGACGACCTCGAGGACGACCCGGAGGTCGAGGCGCAGGTCGACCCGGAGGTGGGGGAGCCGATCCGGTCCGACGGGGCGGTGCGGGCGACGACGGCGGTCGTGGAGCACGAGCCCGCATCCCTGCCGGCATCCCCGACGGAGACGCTCACCCCGGAGCCCGTGGTGCCGGCGGCGCCGAAGCACGTCCTCGCGGAGCTCACCGTCGTGCTCGCCGTGGTCGACCGCCGGTCGCCGACGCTCAGCCGGATCCCCGAGACATCGGTCACCGTGCTCGCCATCTCGCCCGGCGCCGCCACCACCGAGGACCTGGCCCGGCTGGCCGTCGCGGTCGACGACTCCGACCGGCGGATCGATGGAATCATCGTCGCGGACCCCGACCCGGCAGACGCGACGACGGGGCGCCGCACCCTGAACGACCGGGCTCTGGAGCCGCCACTCCCGTTGCGGACGACGGGCGTGAGCCGACTGCCCCGGGCCAGCGGCGGACGAGAGAAGGGCAGGTGAGCAGCGTGAACGACCTCGGTGGCCCGGAGACCTCGGGCTTCCCCGACCGTGCCCAGTCACCACCCCCACAAGCGGCCCGCGAGGCCGGGGGACCGTGGAACATCGCGGACGCCGGTCCCGACTACTCGCCCGACCCGACCCGTCCCCTCGGCGGTCTGGTGACCTTCCACTACCTGCGAGGCGCTGTCCGTCGCCGGGCGCTCCGCTGTGTGCTCTTCGGTCTCGCCGGTCTGCTGCTCGCCGCCGGCTTCCTGGCCGTCAGCCCACCGACGGCGACGACGACGCTCCTCCTGACCCGCGTGGCCAAGAACGACGGGTCGAGCCCCATGGCGACCGATCTGAGCCTGTTGACCACCCGCGAGGTCGCCGAGACCACGATCGGGGCGCTCGGTCTGACCATGAGCCCCGACGACCTGTTGGCGTCGGTCCATGCGGTCACGTCGACGTCCCCCGACGTCCTGCAGCTCACCATGACCGGGCCGACGACGGCGGAGGCCGTCCGTCGCCTGGGCCGCTTCAGCCAGGACTACCTCGACTTCCGCGCGCACCAGGTCCTGGCGCAGTCGGACGCCCTGGTCGAGGGTTACCAGCACCGCATCCAGGACCTGCAGTCGCAGGTCGACGGGCTCAACACGCGGATCCAGCAACTGGGGACGAGCGGCGGGGCGGCCACCGACCGGCTGACGGGTTACATCGCCGACCGATCGAACCTGAGCCAGCAGATCAGTGCGCTCCAGGGCCAGGAGCAGGACGAAGCCCTCCAGCAGAACGCCATCCGGTTCGCGAGCAGGATCATCGACCCACCTGCCCCCGTCCCGACGGGCGGCAAGCGTCACCTCGTCCTGGTTCTCGCCTCCGGGCTCATTGCGGGGCTGGCCGTGGGCGTCGGCGTGACCGTCCTGCAGGCCCTCCTGTCCGACCGGCTGTGGCTCCGCGAGGAGGTCGCCTCGGCGCTCGAGACCTCGGTGCCCCTGAGCGTCCGCAGGCCGGCACCACTGCGCTGGCGATGGCTCGGGGTCGTCGCGTTCCTGCCGTTCCTGAGATCCCGCCTGGCCCGTCGTTCCGTCGACAGGCAGTTGCTCGCGCACGGCATCACGAAGGCCGTCACAGCGGGCGGTCGGCGCCAGTCGCTGGCCGTCCTCTGCCTGGGCAACTCCGACGACATGCGCTACGCCGTGATCGAGGCAGCGTCGGAACTGCGCCGCGGCGGGGTCGCGAGCACGATCGTCGACCTCACCCTGTCGGGCCGCGTCGGCGCCGCAGCTCGCAGGATGGCGGGGAGGAATGCCGAGGAGCGGCCCGAGGTGTTCCGCCCGGGCGTCGTTCCGTCGCTGACGCGAGGGCCGTCGGATCTCGAGACGGCGGAGTGGGACGACGTCGCACTGGCCAAGGCGAGGAACGGCGCGACCCTCGTCATCGCGGACGTCGATCCGGGCGTGGGACTTGACTACCTGACCGCGTGGAGCGATCGCGCGATCGTGGCGGTGACCGCGGGCCGGTCCAGCGTCGAACTCGTGCGGACAACGGCCGACCTCGTCCGCGTCGCCCGCCTCCAGCTCCAGTACGCCGTCCTGCTCCGCGCACGGCACGACGACGTCTCCTCGGGCTTCGTCGCCCCCTCCGGGGTGGACGGCGTCGAGGCGCCCCCGGTGCTCCGCGGGGACACCGAGACGGCTCCCGAGCGCTCGTACGTGCAATGACGACCCTCGCTGTCCGACCGCGGTCCCTCCCATCCCCCGCGGTCGGGGGTCCGCTCCTCAAGGGCCCGCTGCCCGCGTGGATCGCCCTGTTCGTGAACGTGATGCCGTTCCTGGGGACGTCCCTGCTGCCCATCCCGCATGCCCTCGGGCAGGCGATCGCCCAGGGCAGCCTGCTGGTCGCGCTGCTGCTGGCGCTGCTCGCCAACCCGAGCCTGGAGCTGCGCCCCAACGCCTTCCTGACGCTGCTGACCGCGATGGCCGTGCTCGCGGTCACGGTCAGCATCCACAACCAGTTCGTCATCGGCTCGACCTATCGCGCGGTGCGGCTCCTGCTGTTCGTCACGGTCCTCTGGATTCTCACGCCCTGGTGGGGCCGGCTCGACATGCCCATGCTGCGCGCTCATGTGGTGTGCCTTCGCGTGATCGTCGCCTCGGTCCTGCTCGGAGCGCTGATCGCGCCGGGTGCGGCGTTCGCCTTCGAAGGGCGTCTCGCCGGAACCATCTGGCCCATCGTGCCGCCCCAGGTGGCCCACTACTCCGCGATCCTGCTCGGCTGCACGGCGATCCTGTGGTTCTCGCGGGTCGTGACCGGGCGGGTCATGGTCGTGACGCTCGTGGCCGCCGGGGGCGTCCTGCTCGCGACGCACACCAGGACCGCCCTGCTGGCGGTCGCTCTCGGCCTGGTCGTGGGGGGCGCCAGCCTGTTCGTGGGTCATGCCCGGGTCCGGCGGGCCGCGGCCGTGGTCGTGCTCGTCGCCTTCGCGGTGTGGACCGTCTTCTCGCCCGTCATCGTCTCGTGGCTGTCCCGCGGCCAGTCGAGCTCGGACCTCGCGCAACTCACGGGGCGGACGAAAGTGTGGGACGCCATCGCAGAACGACGGACGACGCCGATGGAGGAGCTGTTCGGCACCGGCCTGGGCGACAAGAGCTTCGACGGTCTACCCATCGACAGCAACTGGGTGTCCACCCACCTCGAGCTCGGCCGCGTCGGTGTCGCCCTCGTGGTCGCCTTCCTCCTGGTGATCGCCCTGACGGCGGTCACCCGTCCGGCCGGCCCGCGTCGCGCCATCGCTCTCTTCATCGTCGCCTACTGCATCACCGCCTCGTTCACGGAGACCGGGCTGGGTGACGCCTCGCCGTACCTGCTAGACCTGACCGTCGCGGCGTCCCTGCTGGCCGTGCCGCCCCGGGTAGCTCGTGCGGGCGCGCAGCCGCCGCGGCCGGTGCGTTCGCCCCGAGGTGGTTCGATTCGCCGGTATCGCCGTGACACGTCCCCTGCTCTCCTTATGGACGGTGCTGAGCCGCCTCGGTGAATTGACGTGCTGCGCCTGGGAGCTGCCGTGGGCCTGTGGATCGCGCCGGGAACCACCGGACAGCCTTCGAGCGACAGCGTCCGGCTCTCACCGCTCACAGCGTTCCCCTTCGGGCGTCGGACCCCGCGTCGGCGGCCCGTTGGTCCTGCTGCGGGGTGGTCGGGGGCCCTGCGTTGAAGGCCGTGCCCGGAGTCCTCCACGGGACCGTCGTGTTCGAGCCGACCCCGAGCCCCGACGACCTCGGGCTGGTCGTGTGCACCTTCGACGCGGAGGTGGCCGGCGCCGCGGGTCTGGAAGGGCGAGGCCTGGTCCAGGAGATCCACACCCGGACCCGCAGAGGCGGCGTCCGAGGCCTTCACCTGCGCACCGACGGCGGCGACGGGAAGCTCGTCCGATGCACCCACGGGGCCGTCGTCGACGTCGCCGTCGACCTCCGCCCCTCCTCGCCCACGTATCGCCTGTGGATGACGCTGGTCCTCGACGACGTGGATCACCGCTCCGTCTGGCTGCCGGCAGGGCTGGCCCACGGTTACCAGGCGCTGTCCGCCACGGCCGACGTCTGCTGCCGCGTCAACCGGATCCACCGACCCGAGCACGAGACGGCCATCCGCTTCGACGACCCCGATCTCGCCATTCCCTGGCCCCTGCCGGTGATGCTCAACGACGGGCTGGACGAGCACGCGCCCTCGCTGTCGGTCGTGGAGCCCATGCTGGCGGACTGGTTCGGAGCGCTCCGGTGAACGACATCGCGCCGAGGGACAGAGCTGGGCCGACCGCAATCATGTGAAGCTAAGGAGAAGGTCATGGAGGTTGCACATCTCGCTCGTGACGCCGTCAACCGGAGTCTGAAGCCGCTCGGCGTCCAGGTCGTCCGGGGCACCTCCTCGGCCGAGGGGGCGAAATCGTTCATCCGGGCCAAGCCGACCATCGCGGCCGCGCGGCGCAGCGGGCTGCCCGTCGGCGACTACATCGACAGGACGTTCGCGCAACCAGGAGCTACGGGCGCGGCGATCGCCTGCATCGTGGACACCGCTCACCTGTCCGGGCCTTTGCGTCGCGTCTGCGAGATCGGGCCGGGCACCGGCCGGTACACCCGGGAGACCATGCAGCGGCTCTCACCCCAGGAGTACGAGATCTACGAGACCGCGGACGACTGGGTGCGCTACCTGAGCACGTGGCCCCGGGTGGTCGTGCGGCCCTGCGACGGGTCCTCGCTGGCCGCGACCTCCTCCGGCTCCGTCGATCTCGTCCAGGCTCACAAGGTGCTGGTCTACCTGGAGTTCTGGACCGTCGTCGGGTACCTGAACGAGATGGCACGTGTCGTGCGACCCGGCGGCGTCGTGGCCTTCGACGTGATCACCGAGAGGTCCTTGACGGACGACGTCGTCGCCCGATGGCACGAGGAGCGCTCGATCTTCCGTCCGCTGCCGAGGCAGTGGGTGATCGACTACCTCGGCCGGCGGGGCGTCTGTCTCCTGGGTGGGGCCCCGACGCCGCTTCCGTTCGGGGAGTCGGAACTGCTCGTCTTCGCCAAGGCCGCGTAGTCCGGGTCCGGGTGATCCCCCGGCACGCGAGGTCCGGCGGCATCGGGCTCCGGCTCGCCGTCCGCCGGCCCTCGCGATCGCGCCGGCTGCGGCACGCCATGCCACCACTGGCGTGCGCCGAGAGCTGTGACGGTGGCGAGGATCGTGACGCCGACGAGCGCACCTCCGACCACGTCGGTCAGCCAGTGGGCCGCCTGGAGGAGGAGTGCGACGCCCATGAGCGGTCCCAGCAGGAGGGGCACGAGCCACCGCCATCGGTGGCGATCGGGCACCAGCATCAGCGTCAGGAGCCCCGTGCACACGACGACGGTGACCGTGTGCCCGGAGGGGAAGCTGCCGCCGTGATCGCTCAGGGCGCCGTGCGGGTCGGGTCGATGCAGGAGGAGCTTCAGGCCCACCGTCACGGCGATCATGAGCAGAGCCGTCCCGGCGGTCACGAGCACGGGGCGCACGGAGCGGCGACCCAGACCGACCGCCGCGACGACCACGGCCGTGAGCAGGAGTGTCGACGTGGGCCGCAGGCCCTCGACGATCACGTCGGCCCTGATCTGCAGCGATCCCCAGACGTCGTCGGGGCGCGCCCACTGCCGCACCGCCGCGTCGAGCGGTCGGGTCACGCCGAGGCGCACCACCACGGTGAGCACGAGCAGCGCGGTGGCCGCCGCGCAGGCGAGCACGGTTGAGCCTCTCCTCGGGGAGGAGGGCACCCCGCCGGCGCGCCGCCGTCCGGAGCCCTCATGCATAGGGACGCAGGGCCGGCTTGACGGGCCGGCCCCGCAGGTGGCGGTCGATGCCCTCGTCGAGAGCGCGCCGGTAGACCATGCACGCCTCGTGCACCGCGGCTGCGGTCTCCTCGATGTCGTCCTCCGACAGTGCGGCGCTGACGACGAACGACGGCGCGATCACGCCGCGCCGGATCATCTCCTGCAGGAACAGCGTCCGGAACGGCTGGGACCGCTCGCCGTCGGCGTCCAGGGTGGTGAAGATCAGATTGGAGGTGCGGCCCAGCACCTGCATGTGGTCGGACACGCCGGCCGCCTCGATCGCCGCGGTCGCGCGCTGTCGCAGGAGCTCGCCGCGGGCGTGCAGGACGCCGACGGCGTCGTCCTCGAGGTAGACGTCGATGACGGCCATGGCCGCGGCGAGCGCGTGCGTCTCGGCGCCGTGCGTGGTGGAGAGCAGGAAGACGCGCTCGTCCCCGTGGTCGATCCCGCCGCGCCGCATGTACTCACGCCTGCCCGCCAGCGCCGACACGGCGAAGCCGTTGCCGAGCGCCTTGCCGAACGCGGAGAGGTCGGGCTCGATGCCGTACACCTCCTGCGCGCCCCCTACGGACCAGCGGAAGCCGGTGATCATCTCGTCCAGCACGAGCAGCACGCCGTGCTCGTCGCAGAGCCGGCGCAGGCCGTCGAAATAACCGGCCGGCGGCTCCGTCGTCGTCGCCCCCTCGAGGAGGATGCAGGCGATCTGGTCGGGGTAGCTCTCGAGCAGGTTCCGGGTGCCGTCGAGATCGCCGTAGGCGAAGGTGAGCGTCTGGGAGCGGATGGCCTTCGGGATGCCGGCGGGCATCGCGGTGACGCCGATGAACCAGTCGTCGACCGAGAAGAACGGGTGGTCGCGGCAGATGGCGACGTGGTCGCGGCCGGTGATGGCTCGCGCCAGGCGGACGGCGCCGGTGGTCGCGTCGGAGCCGTTCTTGGCGAACTTCACCATGTCGGCGCGCGGCAGGACGGAGAGCAGCTTCTCCGCCGCCTCGGCCTCGACGAGCGACGGGCGGGCGAAATTGGTGCCCAGCTCCATCGCGGCTGCCGCGGCGGCGTTCACTCGCGGATGCGCGTGGCCGAGCGAGACCGAGCGCAGGCCGCTGCCGTACTCGATGTAGCGGTTGCCGTCGACGTCCCAGACGTGCGCACCTCTGCCGCGGGTGATGACCGGGGCCATCCCCTCGGGATACTGGTCCGGGCCCTTGGCGTACGTGTGCGCCCCACCGGGGATCACGGCTCGTAGCCGCTCGTTCGCGGATACGGACCCGCTGAGGCTGAGCTCCCCGCCGTTCACGTGTGCGCCCATGTCCAGGTGAGCGGCGGCGGGGCCCTGAGATACGGCGGGAGCGTCACGAGCCGCGCGGCCTGCGCCGGGCGTCGTGCCCGCGTCCTCAGGTCGACGGTCCGGTCCTGATCACCCGTGCCGGGACGCCTCCCACCACCGAGCCCGCCTGGACGTCCTTCGTGATGAGCGCTCCGGCGGCGACGACCGCCTGGGAACCGACCGTCACTCCCGGCAGCAGGGTGGCATTCGCACCGATCCAGCATCGAGCCTTCAACGTGATCGGGCGGAAGGTGTCGACGCCGCGCTGTCGCGGCAGTCCGCGGTGCTCGATGGTGATGAACGTGACGCCGTGACCAACCGTCACGCCGTCTTCCACGATCAGGGGCGCGGACAGGTCGAGGTAGCAGTTGCGATTGATGAAGCTGCCGCGGCCCAGAACGAGGTTGCGGGGGTCGGAGATGTAGCCACCCCCGTGGATCGAGGCCCCCGGAGCGATGCTCGCCCCGCTCATCCGCAGCACGGCCACGCGGATGCGACGTCCGATCCAGTCGTCACCGACCAGGAACGAGACCAGGTAGACGACGTGAACGGTCAGCCGGTGGACCGTCCTCGCCGCGCGCCCCGGCGTGTGAACAGGCTGCCGTGCGCCCTGCAGTGACCGCGCCTCAACCATGTGATCTCAGGTCCTTTCAGGAACCCCACCGTACTGCGGTCCGATCGAACCGAAGACGTGAACCAGAGGTGCTCGAGAACGCGGCCCGGGTTGCGCCCTCGAGCAGGAGGAGGGCCTCCTCACGCATCTCCCGGGCTCGGTCGCGGATGTGCTCACCGAGGAGGGCGCCGTCCCGCCGGAGCTCGGCGAGTTCGGACAGCAGCGCCTCGGGGTCCAGATCCTCGATCGGCCGCTCGTGCGCCTGCAGGCCGAACCGCTCCATGAGCCACGCGCTCTTCTCTGCGTAGCTGAGCGAGACGACCGGCCGTCCGATACGGAGGGCGCAGATGAGGTTGTGGTACCGGGAAGCCACCACCACCTCGCCCGCGCTCATCTGCTCCGACAGCTCGTCGAAGCTGGTGGTGTGCGCGACCTCGATCGCGGCCGCCGCTTCGGGCCGTCGGTGCAGCGACTCTCCGCGGACACGCTGCGCGACCGGGGCATCGACGTCGTCACCGGTCACCAGCCGCACACGATGACCGTCTCCGACCAGACCGACGACCACATCGACCAGCCCGGCGACGTAGCGGTCGTGCACCGCCGCACCACGGCGCCCGTCGTAGCCGCGGTAGTCCATGACGCCGATGACGACCAGGCCGGGCTCCGGTCCGGCGGCGACCGGGGCGGGGTGGGCGAACGCGATGTCTGCTCCGACCGCGTGCGACGGACGTCCCCCGCCTCTCATCGCGACCGCCGACTGCTCGTCCCGATAGCTGATGTAACTCGACAGCCGGACCGTGCGGTGGAACAGCCAGCGGGTGAGCGGATCGGGGGCCCGGTCGGCCCCCACCCCCAGCAGGACGAACCGGCGGCGGGACAGCCGGCAGGTCAGCGCCACGGAGAAGAGCCAGGCCGGCATGCCCCAGGGGCGGGTCCCGAGCGACCCTTCGAGCACGCCCATGCCCGGGACCACCACCGCGTCGGCCGAGCGCGCCACGGTCCGGGCGTCGACGAGGTCGAGCAGGCGCCCCGTCAGCCGGCCGGCCGCCGACGGGGGAGCCTCGCCGTCCATGCTCCGGTGCCGTGCCAGAGCGATGGATCGCAGTCCGTACCGTGACCTGGTCACCGCGGGAGCGATCGTGATGCAGGCGAGGGCGACCTCTGGCAGGTGCTCCCCGAACCACCACAGCAGGGTCTCGAGGGAGGCGTCGTTGCCCAGGTTCCCGCTGCCGAGCAGGCCGTAGAAGGCGACGGAGTTCACCCGCCCGCGTGGGCCCGGTCCCTCGTCGGTGCCACCGTCCGTGGGCCGGCGCACACGCCAGGGACGCCCCGCGACCCACACGAGCAGCACCCGCAGACACGCGGCCTTCTCCCGCGGGGTGAGCGGTGCCCGCCCGATCGCGCCCACGTAGGCGGCGACGTACTCGGCGAGAAGACGCACCCGCGGGTGCCGCCGGGCGTCCGCTCGGGCAGGGTCGAGGATGGACACCGTCCGGCGCATGCTCAGGGAGGCCTGCCCGCCGCGCCCGGAGTGCTCGCGCCTGAAGTACAGGTGCTCGGGCACCTGGTGGAACGGACCGTGCAGCGCCAGCTCCGCCACGAAGGTGCGATCGGAATGGTAGAAGCTGCCGTAGTCGGGCATGGCCTGAACGATCCGCGTCCGGATCACGCCGTAGATGTCGTCACCGCCGTCGGTGTACAGCAGGCTGCGGAACCGGGCGACGGCGGACTCGGAGTCCGTGTCGAGCACATAGGGCACCTTCGCCACCACGTCGCCGTGCTCGTCGATCGACGTGGTCCAGGCGTGCGCCAGCGGGATCTCCGGCCGGTTGTCGAGCGCCTCGACGCACCGCTCAAGCAGGTCGGGGGCGTACAGGTCGTCGTCCGACGCCCACTTGAAGTACTCCCCGCGCGCCTCCCGGATTACGTAGGTGTGGTTGAACGCGGAGCCGCGGTTCCGCGGATGCCTGACGTAGCGGATCCGGGGGTCGCGCGCGGCGTAAGCGCGGGCGATCGACTCCGTGGCGTCCGTAGAGGCGTTGTCCGAGATGATCAGCTCGAAGTCGGTGAACGTCTGCGCCAGCAACGAGTCCAGGGCCTGGGCGAGGTACTCCTCGCCGTTGTAGGTGGGGAGCCCGACGGTGAGCCGGGGACTCCCTGTGACGTCAAGAGGCATAACAGTTCCCCCCATGGGTTGGATCAGGTCTCGTCAGTTCGTCGGCGCCGGGGCGAACGGCCGGCGCCCCCCGCCACCCCGGCCTCCGCGGACGCGCCGCGGACGACTCGCTGACGACGCCTCATCGGGCCTCGGCCGCCGTCCCCACCGCCCGCGAGTTGCCTGCTCAACCCCGGGCACAAGCATGCGACCGCGCGACGTCAGGGCAGCCGTGATCACGGCGTCGCGTGCGAACCACTGAACGGTCCAGCCCTGGTGCACGTACTCATGGTAGGGACCGCTCGCGATCTCCGGGGCAGGCTTGCCCAGCTTCGCTCCGGGCCCGGAACCGATGACGGGCCGTGACGACGACCCGTTCAGCCCTCGCGATGACCTTGCATCAGATGCTGTAACTCTACGTGGGGCATGACGCTTCCTTGCGCTCTCCTTGACGGATGCTGGGTCACGGTCGGGGGGACCAGTTCGATGAACGTCCTCAACCGATCGGCGAGCCGTCAGCTCGCCCCGAGGGAGTGGTTCGATTGTCCAAGCACCTGAGGCGGCCGCAGAGCACGCGCTCGCGGGTCGCCGTCCTCGGTGCTGCAGTGCTCGCCGCCGGCTCCGTCACGACCGCCGCGATGGCGTTCGGGCAGGCCGGCGGCGGGACACAAGGTGCCATCGCGAAGGCTGCCGAGGTCCAGGCGCCGCGCACCTACGCCTGCCCGGGCACCGCCATCCACGCCGTGCGCGCAGGCGGATCCGCCGTGCGGCTCACCTGCACCGACGGTGTCAGCCAGCTCGGCCGCACGCGTACCTCGGCGTCCGCCTCCGGCACCACCGGGAGCACGCTCCTGCCCACCGGCGTCACCTCGGGCAGCACCCTCGTGACGACGGTGCTGAGCCCTGCCGCCTCCACGGTCACCATGAACGGCTGGACCAAGGCCTATGACGGCGTGAGCGGGCCCGACGGCCTGCGGCTCTCGGCCTGGTACCGCACCGCGGGCGCCGGCGAGGGAGCCCCGACGGCGACGGTGCAGCCTGCCGGCCGGATGTCGATGATCACGACCGCCTTCTCGGGCACTCGTGCGGGCACGCCCGTGACAGCCGCCTCGGCCGTCAAGGGGTTCGTCCCGCCGGTCGACACGAGCGCGGTCCCCGGCGCGCGCCGCCTCTCCGCCGTCGCCGTCCGTGCCGCCCACCTGCCGCACCCGCGCGGGACGGCTCGCACGACCGTCGTCCTCAACGGGCCCACCCGGCTGGTGCAGGACGTCCGCGCCACCCGGCCCGGGTCGAGCACCCGGAACGCCGCCGCCGCCCACCGGCGCGGCCTGGTCGCCGTCGCGGGCGGTCTCACCGTCCTGCCGCGGCCCCCGGCCGCGGTTCCCGCCGGCGCGACCGCGGTCCCGGTCGGCCGGACGACGACCGCGACGTGCGACGGAACGTCCCTGGACCTTGCAACCACGAGTGCCACCGTCGTGACGGTCACGTGCGGCGGCTCGGCGCCGACGAGCTCGCCCACGCCCAGCGTGACGACCTCGCCGACGGCCTCCCCGACAGCCTCGCCGACGGGCAGCCCCACGAAGCCGCCGACCACGTCGCCGACGTCGACGACCACCACCACGACCAGGCCGCCGACGACCACGATGCCGCCCACCACGACCGCGACGTCGCCTGCTCCCGCACCTGCGGGGAAGGTCTGCACGAACCCGGTGTGGACGACGAGCGCCTCGGAGGGCTGGTCCGACGGGGGCTACTACGTCCACAACAACATGTGGAACGTCGGCGGCTACAAGGTCTCCGAGACCTTGGCGGCCTGCTCGCACGCCTCGTGGAACGTGACCGCGACGGCCGACAACAGCAAGGGCGACGGGGCGGTCAAGACCTACCCGAACGTGCACAAGGACTACCACGACTGGGGCACGGGCAAGGAGCCGGCCTGGTCGTCGTTCAAGAGCCTGCACAGCACGTTCGCCGCGCAGGGGTCCGGGACCGGCATCTACGACGTCGCCTACGACATCTGGATGAACGGCGTGCCGGGCAACCGGGAGATCATGATCTGGACCGAGAACCACGGCCAGACGCCCATCCGGGAACAAGGTCGCGGACGGTTTCCGTCTCCGGGATCAGCTGGGACGTCTGGGCGACGGGAGGCAACGGCTACCTCGCGTTCGTGCCCAAGGCGCCCGTGGCGTCCGGCTCGCTCGACCTCAAGGCCATGATCGACTATCTGGTGGCGCAGGGGCGGGTGCCGGCGAACTCGACGCTCGGGCAGATCTGCTTCGGCGTCGAGGTGGTCAGCACCGACGCGAAGCCGGCGACGTTCCGGTTCACCGACTTCTCGGTGACCAGCTCGTAACCTACGGTTCCGGCACAGCTGGCGGCCGGTGACCCGATCCCTCTGGGACCGGGTCACCGGCCGCCCCGGTTTGTGCCCGGATCGCCGGGGCGACACGCACGGTCACCGGCGGCTTCCTCCAGAAGGCAGCTCGGCGGCGTATCAGGTCACGGTGCGGCGGGGTCGCCTAGGGGAGAGCCGTGAACGGTCACCGTCCGTTCTGCCGTCGGGAGTCCACATATGCGCATCGCCGTGTTCGGCCTGGGATACGTCGGCACCGTCACTGCCGCGGGCCTCGCCTCCGAGGGACACGACGTCTGCGGGGTCGACGTCGACGAGATCAAGGTCGGGTCTGATCCGGCAGGGACGCAGCCCCGTCGTCGAGCCCGGCCTCGACGACCTCGTGGCCGCGGGCGTGGCAGCCGGCCGCCTGCGCGGCGACGACGGACGCGGCGGAGGCGATGGAGCGGCGCGGACGTCTCGCTGCTCTGCGTCGGCACGCCGTCGACCCAGCAGGGGAGCACCGACCTCGCCTACCTGCGCAGGGCGCTCGAGGACATCCGCGCCGCCGTCGACGTGGCCGCGCCGCCGGCGTCCGGCTTCCACGCGGTCGTCGTCCGCAGCACCGTGCCCCCCGGGCACCGGCGACGGCATCGTGGCGCCCGACCTTCGCCGACCTGCCCGCCGACGCACCGGGTGGCGGGTCGGCACGGCGATGTGCCCGGAGTTCCTGCGCGAGGGATCGGGCGTCGCCGACTTCTTCGACCCGCCGTTCGTCGTCGTCGGCGCCGACGACCCGCGCGTCGCACGACGTGCTCGCGCGGATGTTCGCCTTCCTCGGCCGGGAGCCGCACCGGGTCGACGTCCGCAGCGCCGAGGCGCTGAAGTACGCCTGCAACGCCTTCCACGCCACCAAGGTCTCGTTCGCCAACGAGATGGGCCGGGTGTTCCGCGCCTACGGCGTCGACGCGCGCGAGGTCATGCGAGATCTTCTGCGAGGACCGCATCCTCAACATCTCGCCGGCCTACCTGCAGCCCGGGTTCGCCTTCGGCGGCTCGTGCCTGCCCAAGGACCTGCGGGCGCTGCTGCACATGGCGCGGGTCAACGACCTCGACGTCCCGCTCCTCGCCGGCACCCTGCGCAGCAACGAGCTCGTGGTGCGGGACGTGCTCGACCGGGTCGTCGCGAGCCCCGCCCAGCACGGTCGCGCATGCTCGGGCTGAGCTTCAAGAGCGACACCGACGACCTGCGCGAGAGCCCGAACGTCGAGCTCGCCGAGCGGCTGCTCGGCAAGGGCTTCGAGGTCCGCATCTACGACCCGATCATCAACCCGGACCGGCTCATCGGGCGCCAACCTGCGCTACGTCGAGGCGCGGCTGCCGCACCTCGGCCGGCTGCTCGCCGCGACTCCGCGAGGAGGCGCTGCGACGGGCAGCGACGTCGCCATCGTGGCGACGTCCGAACCGGCGGTCGTGCGGGCCGCGCTGCGCGACGCGCCCCCGCGAGCATCATCGACCTCACCGGCCGGCTCGGCGCCGAGGTCGAACGGATCGCCGGCTACGAGGGCCTGGGGTGGAGCGCGTGACGGCGACGTCCCCGGTCCGGACCGGGAACGGCCCGACGACGTCCGCCGACCGCGCGTGCTGATCATCGTCCAGAACCTGCCGGTGCCCTTCGACCGCCGGGTCTGGCTGGAGTGCCAGGCCCTGACGGCCGCCGGGTACGACGTCACCGTGGTCTGCCCGAAGGGCAAGGGCGACCCGCGCGCAGGAGGTGCTCGACGGCGTCACGCTGCTCAAGTACCGGCCCTACGCCCCGGGGGGCAGCGCCGCCGGCTTCGTCCTCGAGTACGTCTACTCGTTCCTCGCGACCGCGTGGCTGGTGCTCCGCGCCGCGGCGCAGCGGCCGCTTCGACGTGCTCCAGGCGTGCAACCCGCCCGACATCTTCTGGCCGCTGGCCCGCTGGCTGCGGCTGCGTGACGGCTCCCGCTTCGTCTTCGACCACCACGACCTGTGCCCCGAGCTGTACGACTCGCGGTTCGCCGACGGGCCCGCGCCTGCCGCGCCGCGGCCTGCTCGCGCTCGAGCGCGCGACCTTCCGGACGGCCGACCACGTCGTCTCGACCAACGAGTCGTACGCCGAGATCGCGATGGAGCGGGGCGGCAAGGGCCCGCCGGACGTCACGGTCGTGCGCACCGGCCCCGACCCGGCCCGGCTGCAGCGGCGCGCGCCCCGGCCCGGAGCTGCGCCGCGGCCGGCGGCACCTCGTCGCCTACCTCGGGGTGATGGGCCCGCAGGACGGCGTCGACCTCGCGGTGCGCGCGGCGCACCACGTCGTGCACGAGCTCGGGCGCGACGACGTCGCGTTCACCTTCATGGGCGGCGGCGACTGCCACGCCGAGCTCGTCGCGCTGCGCGACGAGCTCGGGCCTGCAGGACCACGTCGAGCTCCCGGGCCGGGTCCCGGACGCGACCGTCGTCGACGTCCTGTCGACCGCGGACCTCGGGCTGTCGCCCGATCCCAAGAACCCGCTCAACGACCTCTCCACGATGAACAAGACGCTGGAGTACATGGCCTTCGAGCTGCCGGTCGTCGCGTTCGACCTCAAGGAGACCCGGGTGTCCGCCGAGAACGCCGCCCTGCTACGTCGCCCGACGGCGACATCGCCGGCTACGCGCGACGCGATCGTCGGCCTGCTCGACGACGCGCCTCTGCGCGGGCGCGATGGGCGCGATCGGCCGCGCCCGCATCGAGGGCGCCTTCGGCTGGCCGCACCAGCGCGGCGCCTACGTCGGGGTCTACGACCGACTCGTCGGCCGCGCCGCGATCCGTCCGCGCGTGTGATCGTCCTGCCGGACGACCGCCGGCGCCGACGAGCGCCGCCGCGCACCGGGAGGCCTGACGTGTGCGGCGTCGCCGGCGCCTTCTGCCAGCCGGACGGGGACCGGTCTCGTCCGCACCATGGTCGAGCGGATCGCCCACCGCGGACCCGACGCCGTCGGCGTCCGCGAGGCCGACGCTCGGGCGACACCCGGGTGCAGCTGGGCCACCTGCGGCTGTCGATCATCGACCTGTCCACCCAGTCCGACCAGCCGTTCGTCAAGGACGGGCTCTGCGCTGAGCTACAACGGCGAGCTCTACAACTACCGCGAGCTGCGGGCCGTGCTCGAGGGCCAGGGCGTCCGGTTCGTCACGCAGTCCGACACCGAGGTCGTGCTCGAGGCCTGCGCGCGCTGGGGCACGCGACGCGCTGCGCCGGTTCCGCGGCATGTTCGCCTTCGCCCTCTTCGACGAGCGGCAGGGCACGCCTGCTGCTCGCCCGCGACCCGCTCGGGCATCAAGCCGCTCTACGTGATGCCGCGCGGCGAGGGCGTCGTCTTCGCCTCCGAGCTCAAGGCGATCGTGAGCGCCGTCGGGCCCGAGCTGACGGTGAACCCGCGCGGCACTGGTCGCCTCGACGCTGTTCTACTTCGTGCCCGAGGAGGTCGACGTCGCTCCACGGCGTGTTCAAGCTGCCCGCCGGGGTCGTGGGCGCGGTACGAGCGCGGCGAGCAGCCGCGGGCCCGCACCGCTACTGGGACCCCGTCGACGAGGCCCGGACGGCGGCGCAGCGGCCGCCGGCCGACCTCGCCGAGGTGCTCGAGGAGTCGGTCGACCGCCCACCTCGTCGCCGACGTGCCGGTCGCGTCGTTCCTCAGCGGCGGCCTCGACTCCAGCCTCGATCACGGCGATGGCCGCCCGGCGCGACCCGTCGATCGAGGCCTACACCATCACCTTCCGCCCCGAGGACCAGCGCCTCGAGGCCATGCCCGACGACGCGCGTGTACGCCCGCAAGATGGCCGCGCACCTCGGCATCCGGCTGCACGAGATCGAGATCAGCCCGGACGTCGTCGACATGCTGCCGCGGATCGTCGACGTCCTCGACGAGCCCATCGGTGACCCGGCGGCGATCAACACCGTGCTCATGTGCGAGGCCGCCCGCGACGCCGGCGTCAAGGTCCTGCTGTCCGGGCATGGGCGCCGACGAGCTCTTCGGCGGGTACCGCAAGCACCTCGCCTGCCTGCTGGGCGCGCGGTACCAGGGGCTCGTCCCGGCCGCGGTCCGCGCAGCGCGTCGTCGCCCCCGCTCGTGCGGCCGGCTGCCCGTCGCGGCCCGCGGCCGCGGGCTGCGCTACAGCCGCTGGGCCAAGCGCTTCCTCAGCTTCGCGGAGCTGCCCGAGGAGGCGGCGTTCCGGCGCAGCTACACGCTGTACGACCGCGGCGAGCTCGACCGGCCTGCTCGACCCGGCGCTCGCCGGGGACGTCGACGCCGTGCTCGACGGCGCACCGGTCCATGTACCTCGACGGGCGTCCTCGCCGACCACGTCAACCGGATGTGCCTCACCGACACCCGGCTGTTCCTGGCCGGGCCTCAACCTCGCGTACACCGACCGCTCGAGCATGGCGGCGTCCACCGAGGTGCGCGTCCCGTTCGTCGACCCGGTCGTGTTCGGTGCGGCGTTCACCTTCCCGGGGAACCGCAAGATCCGGGGGCGCACGCAGAAGGTGCCGCTGCGCGAGGCCGCCCAGGAGTGGCTCCCCAGCGACGTCATCGACCGGCCGAAGGCCTCGTTCGGGGCGCCGCTGCGGGCCTGGGTGACCAACGACCTCGGCGGGCTCATCGACGACGTCCTGCTCGACGGGCGAGCTCGTCGTCGTCGGGGTTCCTGCGGCCGGCCGAGCCGCTGCGGCGGATGGTCGACCGACCAGCGCGGCGGCCGGCGGGACGAGTCCAAGCAGCTGTGGCAGCTGCTCTCGATGGAGCTGTGGTACCGCAACGTGCGTGCCGCCGGGGTCGGCGCGCCGTGACCGACCCGACCGGATCGACGGATCGACCGCGGCCGGAGGCGCCGCCACCACGGGAAGGTCCGATGAAGCAAGTCGCGCAGAACTACCGGTCCGGGGAGCTCGCGGTGCTCGACGTCCCGGCCCCGGCCTGCAAGCCCGGCGGCGTCCTGGTGCGCTCGCTCTTCTCGCTCATCTCGACCGGCACCGAGATGATGAAGGTCAGCGAGGCCCGGATGTCGCTGCTGGGCAAGGCGCGGGCCCGGCCCGACCAGGTGCGCAAGCTGCTCGACTCGGTCTCCCAGCAGGGCGCCGGTCGCCACGTACCAGAAGGCGATGAACCGCCTCGACAGCTACACCCCGCTCGGGTACTCGCTGTGCGGCGTCGTCGTCGAGGTCGGCGCCGGGGCGGAGCAGTTCTCCGTCGGGCAGCTCGTCGCGGCCGCCGGCAACGAGTTCGCGCTGCACGCCGAGGTCAACTGGGTGCCCGTCAACCTCTGCGTGCCCGTGCCCGCCGGGCGTCGCGCCCGAGCACGCCGCCTTCGCCACCGTCGGGCGCGATCGCCATGCAGGGCGTGCGCCGCGCCGAGGTCGCGCTCGGCGAGACGGCGTGCGTCATCGGCCTCGGGCTGATCGGGCAGCTCGTCGTCCGGCTGCTCGTCGCCTCCGGCGTCCAGGTCGTCGGTCTCGACACCGTCGAGGCGCGGTGCCGCGCCGCCGAGAAGGCCGGCGCGCTCGCCTGCGCCGGCCCCGACGACGCGGGCGTGGCGCAGCTCGAGGCAGTGCTGCTCGAGCGCACCGGCGGCCTCGGCGCCGACCACGTGCTGCTGGCGGCGGGCGGCGACTCGAACGGTCCGGTCGAGATCGCGGCGCGGCTGGCCCGCGACCGGGCACGCATCGTCGACATCGGCAAGACCAAGCTCGACCTGCCGTGGAACGCCTACTACGAGAAGGAGCTCGACGTCCGGTTCTCGCGGTCGTACGGCCCCGGGCGCTACGACGACCGCTACGAGCTGGAGGGCGTCGACTACCCGGCGGGCTACGTGCGCTGGACGGAGCGCCGCAACCTCGGCGTGCTTCCTCGACCTGCTCGCCGAGCGGCTCGGTCGACGTCGCCTCGCTCGTCTCGGGCGTCAACCCCGTCGGCGAGGCCGTCGCGGTCTACGACAAGCTGGCGTCGGGCGAGCTGTCGGGCGTCGGGTTCCTGCTGTCCTACGGGCCCTACGACGACACGACGGACGCCGCGCCCGCCCGCCCGGACGATCACGACGACACCGGCTCCCGCGCAGCCGCGACGGCGGCAGCCGGCGACCGGCGCGCTGCGGGTGGGCTTCGTCGGCGCGGGGAACTACGCGGCGTCGATGCTCCTGCCGCACCTGCGCGAGGACGCGCGCGTCGAGCTCGTCTCGGTCGCGACCACGACCTCGCTGTCCGGCATCAACGCGCAGCGCAAGTTCGGGTTCCGCACGATCTCGACCGACGTGGACGCCGTGCTCGACGACGAGTCGCTCGACGCCGTCTTCGTCGTGACCCGGCACGACTCGCACGCCGGGCTGGTCTGCCGCGCCCTCGAAGCGCGGCAAGGCCGTCTTCGTCGAGAAGCCGCTGGCGCTGAGCGAGGAGCAGACTCGACCGGCATCCTCGCCGTGGTCGAGGCGACCGGCAACGACCGGCTGATGGTCGGCTTCAACCGGCGGTTCGCCCCGCTCGTCACCGAACTGGGCGCCGGATGGGCTTCGGTCGGCCGCGACGGCGGCCCGGTCGCCGCGCGCTACCTGGTCAACGCCGGGCGGCTCGCCGCGGGCAGCTGGTACCTCAACGAGGAGCTCGAGGGGTCGCGCTTCATCGGCGAGGGCGGTCACTTCATCGACACGCTGAGCGCCCTGCGTCGGCGCCGACCCGGTCGAGGTGCACGCCGCCGGCACCGGCGCCGGACGTGCACGCTGACCCTGCGGTACGGCGACGGGTCGGTCGGCGCCATCTCGTACGTCACGAGCGGGAGCCCGCGCTTCCCGAAGGAGACGCTCGACGTCACCGGCAGGCGGCCGCAACGCGCGTACTCGACAACTTCCGCCGGGTGACGGTGTGGTCGGGCAAGGACAAGACGGTCAAGCGCGCGCTCGCCGGGCAGGACAAGGGCCAGCGGGCCGAGCTGGCGCGCTTCGTCGAGGCCGTCCGCTCGGGCGCGCCGATGCCGATCCCGCTGGACTCGCTCGTCGCGACCACGCGCGCCACCCTCGCGGTCGGGCACGAGCCTGTCGACCGAGCAGCCGGTGGCGCTGTGAGCACTGCGACCCTCGGCTGGTACGTGCGGCGCCTCCGGCGGATGTCGCCCGGACGAGGTGGCCTCCAGGGTCGTCGACGAGGGACGGCAGCCGCCTGTGGGCCCGGCGACAGGTGCTGCCGGGTGCCGAACCGCCGCCCGGCGTCGGGCCTCCTGCCCGCCAGGACGTTCCGCGGTGCCCTGCCCGCGGCCGTCGGGCGCGAGGTTCCCGACGAGGTCGCGGCGGCCGTCGTCGCGGCGGCCGACCGGGTGCTCGCACGGTGCCTGGACCGTCTTCGGGCGTCCGCGCGCGGACAGCGCCGACCCCGACTGGTTCCTCGACCCGGTGACCGGGCGCCGGGCACCGCGACGACGCGCTTCGCGTTCGCCGTCAACCACCGCGACGAGGCCGTCGACGGGGAACGTCAAGCAGGTCTGGGAGATGTCGCGCCACCACCACCTGACCGTGCTCGCGGCCGCGTGGTGGCTCACCGGCGAGGACCGCTACGCCCGGACGGTCGCCGACCAGCTGCGGTCGTGGTGGCGCGCCAACCCCTTCCTCTCCGGCGTGCACTGGACCAGCGGGATCGAGGCTGGGCATCCGGCTGCTGTCGCTGGGTGTGGATCCGCCGGCTGCTCGACGACTGGCCCGAGGCCGGCGACCTCTTCGAGAACGACGCCGACGCCCTGCGCCAGATCCGCTGGCACCAGGAGTACCTCGCCGCCTTCCGCAGCCGCGGCTCGTCGGCCAACAACCACGTCGTGGCCGAGGCCGCGGGGCGGCTCGCTGCTGCCTGCGCCTTCCCCTGGTTCGAGGAGTCCGCGCGCTGGCGCCGTGACGCCGCCGACCTGCTGGAGCGCCAGCTCGCGGCGAACACCTTCCCGAGCGGGCTCAACCGCGAGCTGGCCACCGACTACCACCGCTTCGTCCTCGAGCTCGCGCTCGTGGCCGCGGTCGAGGCGGACGTCGCCGGCTCGCCGCTGTCGCACAGCGACCTGGCAACTGATGGCACGCATGCTGGACGCCGGCGTGGCGCTCCTCGACGTCGCCGGTGGGGCGCCGCGGCAGGGCGACGGCGACGAGGGCCGGGCGCTCGTCGTCGACGATCCCGAGGCACCCGCCTGGCCCGTCGTCCTGGGCGCCGGGGGAGCGGTGCTCGGCCCCGTGGCGTGGTGGCCGCGGCTGCGGCCGAGCCTCGAGGCCGCGCTGCTCGGCCGCGCTGGCGGACCCGCACCCGGTGGACCGGGTCGCGCAGCGGCGGCGACCGGTTCGCCGACGCCGGTCTGGTGCTGCTGCGGACGCCGCCCGAGGACGGGCCGGAGATCTGGTGCCGGTGCGACGGCGGGCCGCACGGCTTCCTCTCGATCGCGGCGCACGCGCACGCGGACGCGCTGTCGATCGAGGTGCGGCACGACGGCATCGAGATCCTCGCGGACCCGGGCACGTACTGCTACCACGGCGAACCGGCGTGGCGGAGCCTGTTCCGGTCGACCCGCGGCCACAACACCCTCGAGGTGGGCGGCGTCGACCAGTCGGAGTCGGGCGGCCCGTTCCTGTGGGTGTCGCAGGCGCGGACGTCGACGACCGACTGCCGGCTCGGCAAGGCCTCGGACCTCGGCTGGACGGCGCGGCACGACGGCTACCGCAGGCTCGAGGTGCCCGTCGAGCACGTGCGCCAGGTGGCGCTCGACTCCCGGCGCAGGCGCCTCACCGTCGTCGACTCCCTGGAGACGGCCGGAGAGGTCGCGGTCAGGCTCTCCTGGCACCTCGGGCCCGACGTGTCCGTGGAGCTGGACGGCGCCCGGGCGCGGCTGTCGTGGCCGGTCGCGGGCGAGCCCAGGACCGCCGTCATGACCCTGCCCGCCGAGCTGGACTGGACCGTCCATCGCGGTGAGCTCGACCCGCCGCTCGGCTGGTACTCCCCGGGCTTCGGGCGGCGGGTGCCCTCGTCGTCCCTGGTGGGCCGTGGACCGGCGTCGGGCGCCAGCCGCCTCGTCACCCGCCTGGCCTTCGACCACGGGCAGGACGAGCAGGATCAGTAGGCGCCGTCCCGGCGGAGGACCGCCCGCCAGGTGCGCCAGAGGATGAGCGCGTCGAGGGCCAGCGACCAGTTGTCGACGTAGCGCAGGTCGAGCCGCAGGGACTCCTCCCACGAGAGGTCGCTGCGACCGCTGACCTGCCACAGCCCCGTCATCCCGGGGCGCACGCGGAGGCGGCGGGTGGCGTCGTCCGAGTACTCGATGACCTCCTGGGGCAGCGGAGGCCGGGGCCCGACCAGCGACATGTCCCCGCGGACGACGTTCCACAGCTGCGGCAGCTCGTCCAGCGAGAAGCGCCGCAACACGGCGCCCACGCGGGTCACCCGCGGATCGCGCCGCATCTTGAACAGGACGCCGTTGCCGTCGTCGCCACCCTCGAGCTCCGCCCGGCGGTCCTCCGCGTCCACCACCATGGAGCGGAACTTGAGCATCTCGAAGGGCCGCCCGTCCTCGCCGATGCGGAACTGGCGGAAGAGCACGGGGCCCGGCGAGGTCCACCGGATGGCCAGCGCGATGGCGGCGAGCAGGGGCGACAGCGACGACGAAGAGGACGCTGCCGAGCAGCCGGTCGAGCACGCGCTTGATGAGCATGCGGCCGCCGCGCGTGGAGGGCCGCTCCAGGTGCAGCAGCGACAGGCCGGCGACCGGCCGGATGGACAGCCGCGGGCCGGCGACCTCGACGATCCCAGGCGACACGATGAGGTCGACCCCGCGCTCGTCGAGCGCCCAGGCCAGCCGGCGCAGGGCGTGCCCCGACAGGTCGGGGTTCGAGGCCACCGCGACGACGTCGGCCCGCAGGTCGTCGACCATGCGCAGGACGCTCCTCGGGTTGGCGTCCGTACGGGGGATCACGTCGGGAGGCAGCGGCACCTGGCCACCGCTGATGCACACGCCGACGGTGGCGAGCCCGTGCCCCGGTTCACGGTCGAACTGCTCGACAACGTGGCTCACCGCGGCCCCCTGCCCGACCACGACGACCCGGTGCATCCCGTCGCCCGAAAGGCGGCGGCCGTAGAGCCAGGACCTCAATCGGCGCCGTCCCAGCAGGGTGAGGACGAAGGCGAGCGGAATGAATCCGACGATGAAGGCGCGGGACAGGCCGCCCTTGAAGGCGAAGGATGCGACCGCCACCACGATGAAGAGCATCAGGGCGGCGTCCGCGAGATTCCGGTACTCCTCGGGGCCCGCACCGAGGAATCTGTTCTCGTAACCGCGTCGGGAGGCGATCGCCAGGAACCACAGCACCGGTGCGAGCACGCTCACGGCGACGTAGGTGGGCCCCGGGTCGGATCCGAAACGGAGCAGGGTGGCGCAGGCCGCCGCGACGGCCCCGGCGAGCAGGTCGAGGCCCATCGCGAGCGCGCGGTAGCGGCGCAGGATGGCCGCAGGGCCCCTGCCGGGTGCCGCCCAGGCCGGGACGGCCGGTGCCGGGCGCGCGCCGGTGGCGGCGGCCAGGGTGACGGACAGATCCGTCCGCCTGGTCGGTTCCGTCTCGGCGACCACGCATGCACCTCCACGTCCCGCCGACAGCGACCCAACCGCCGGACTGCGCCGGACCGGCACGTCCATGTGAGCGTGCCGCGGGTCGTGCTGATACCGGGCTCGGACGCTTGGTGGGCCGGGAGCCGCCGCCGGCCGTCGACGGCGCCGTCCGCCGCCGCCCTGGCCCGGGCGGCCGGGTCGGACGGCGGCCTACGGGCAGCGTCGGGCGAGGCCGCCGCACCCACCGCATTCATGCGCCGCCGCACGTCAACAATGGCGATCTCCCACGCTCCAGAGTTGACCTCGGCACGCGGATCCGGCTGCCCCAAGGGGAAACGGAACGCCTCTTCCGCGACGACGGCCCCGGCTGTACAGTCGTTGTCGGTTAACACTGAACGATCGGCCGGGGGGTAATGCATCCCCGCGTTTCCTCGTGCAGTTTCCCGGATCTCGGTCGGTGTCCGCCGATTCCATTCTCCGGCCCGGGGGCGCCGGTGCGGCGGCCGATTCCCGATTCTCGCGCGACGGCACGGCCACCTCGGGCGGCGCGGTCCGCCGCCGACGTCAGCATCCGGGGGAATGCACGAGGCGCGCGCTCCGGGCCGTCGACATCCTGACACCCGAGTGGGAGGGGCTCGTCATGACGACGCGGATCGGGTTGGCGGTGGTCGGGGCCGGGTACTGGGGCCCCAATCTCGTCCGGAACGCCATGGCCACGCCGTGCATGGACCTGCGCTGGCTGTGCGACCTCGACGAGGACCGCGCCAGGCTCGTCCTGGGGTCCTACTCGACCGTCCGCACGACCGACCTCGTTCGAGGCGATCCTGAGCGACCCGGCCGTTCATGCGGTCGCGATCGCCACCCCGGCGGCCTCGCACTTCCCGCTGGCGATGCAGGCCCTGGACGCGGGGAAGCACGTCCTGGTGGAGAAGCCGCTCACCTCGTCGCTGGCCGACAGCGAGAAACTGGTGCAGGCCGCGGAGGACCGCGAGCTCGTGCTCATGTGCGACCACACCTACTGCTACACCTCGGCCGTGCAGGAACTGCGCCGGCTGGTGCGCAGCGGGCACATCGGCGACGTCCAGTTCGTCGACTCCGTCCGGATCAACCTGGGGCTCGTCCAGCGGGACGTCGACGTCCTGTGGGATCTGGCGCCGCACGACCTGTCGATCCTCGACTACCTGCTCCCGCCCGGCGTCGACATGGTCGACGTGGCCGCACACGGCGCCGACCCCCTCGGGGACCGGCGTGGCGTGCGTCGGGTACCTCACGCTCCGGCTCTCCAGCGGCGCGATCGCTCACATGCACGTCAACTGGCTCAGCCCGATCAAGATCCGCACCATGGTCTTCGGCGGATCCCAGCGCACCGTCGTCTGGGACGACATGAATCCCGGGCAGCGGCTCTCGGTGTACGACCGGGGCGTCGACCGCACGCCGGCGGAGGAGCTCGACGCCGACGACCGCAAGCAGATGAAGATCTCCTACCGGACGGGGGAGATGGTGGCCCCCGCCCTGCGCGAGCAGGAGGCCCTCCGCGTCATGATGGCCGAGTTCGCGGCCGCCATCGCCGAGCGCAGGCCGCCTGCTACGGACGGCCGGGCCGGCCTGCGGGTCATGACCGTCCTCGAGGCGGCGGCCCGGAGCCTGCGGCTGGGGGGCGCCTTCGTCAGCCTCGCTTCGTGCGCGTGAGTCCCTGAGCCCGGCCCGCGGGGCCGGTAGGGTGGCCGCCGGGCCGGCGGCATCCGCCGGCGCCGGGGAGCAGGAGGCGTCGTGGGTGAGGTCGAGCGGACGCTCGCGCTGGTCAAGCCGGACGGCGTCCGGCGGGGGCTGAGCGGTGAGGTGCTGCGCCGGGTCGAGGCGAAGGGCTACCGGCTCGTCGCGCTCGAGCTGCGCACGGTCGCGCGCGACCTGCTCGAGCAGCACTACGCCGAGCACGTCGGCAAGCCCTTCTACGAGCCGCTCGTCGCATTCATGTCCTCCGGCCCGGTCGTGGCGGCCGTCGTCGAGGGGGAGCGCGTGGTCGAGGGCTGGCGCGCACTGATGGGCACCACGGACCCCACGAAGGCGCTGCCGGGCTCGATCCGCGGCGACCTCGGCCGTGACTGGGGCGGCGCCGTCCAGGAGAACCTCGTGCACGGCTCCGACTCGCCCGAGTCCGCGGCTCGCGAGATCGCCATCTGGTTCCCGGGCCTCTGACCCGTCCCGCGCCGCCGACGGCGCGGTTACGCTGGACGACGTCCCGGTCCGGCGCCCAGAAAGGCCCCTCATGCCCGTCGAGTCGCTCTTCGACCGGCTCGAAGCGCTCCTGCCCCACGTGAGCAAGCCCGTCCAGTACGTGGGGGGCGAGCTCAACAGCCAGGTCAAGGACTGGGACGTCGCCGGCGACGAGACGGTCCGCTGGGCGCTGATGTACCCCGACGCGTACGAGGTCGGCGTGCCGAACCAGGGCGTCATGATCCTCTACGAGGTCCTCAACGAGCGGCCGGACGCCCTGGCGGAGCGCACCTACGCGGTGTGGCCCGACATGGAGGCGCTGATGCGGGAGCACGCCGTCCCGCAGTTCACGGTGGACGGTCACCGCCCCGTCGGCGCCTTCGACCTGCTCGGCGTGAGCTTCTCGACCGAGCTCGGCTACACGAACATGCTCACGGCGCTCGACCTCGCGGGCATCCCGCTCGAGGCCCGCGACCGCGACGAGACCCACCCGGTCGTGATCGCCGGGGGCCACGCCGCCTTCAATCCCGAGCCGGTCGCCGACTTCGTCGACGCCGCCGTCCTGGGCGACGGCGAGCAGGCGGTCCTGGAGATCACGGACGTCGTCCGCGCGTGGAAGGCCGAAGGCCGCCCGGGTGGCCGTGACGGAGCTGCTCCTGCGCCTGGCGCGCACGGGCGGCGTCTACGTGCCGCGCTTCTACGACGTCGACTATCTGCCCGACGGCCGGATCCAGCGTGTCGTGCCCAACCGCCCGGGTGTGCCGTGGCGGGTCTAGAAGCACACCGTCATGGACCTCGACGCGTGGCCCTACCCCAAGCAGCCGCTGGTGCCCCTCGCCGAGAGCGTGCACGAGCGGATGAGCGTCGAGATCTTCCGCGGGTGCACCCGGGGCTGCCGGTTCTGCCAGGCCGGAATGATCACGCGGCCGGTGCGCGAGCGCAGC
This sequence comes from uncultured Actinomycetota bacterium, assembly GCA_963792195.1. Taxonomy (GTDB): domain Bacteria; phylum Actinomycetota; class Actinomycetes; order Actinomycetales; family Kineosporiaceae; genus DATKNA01. Next base: position 746,568 of record CAWBVK010000002.1, read on the forward strand.
ATCCAGGGGATCGGCGCGATGGTCGAGAAGGGCCTGGCGGCGACGGGCTTCGAGGAGGTCGGCCTGCTCAGCCTGTCGAGCGCCGACCACTCCGAGATCGCGGAGATCACCAAGCAGCTCGCCGACCGCTACGAGGGCACCCAGACGGGGCTGAGCCTGCCGAGCACCCGGGTCGACGCCTTCAACATCGACCTCGCCAACGAGCTCTCGCGCAACGGCCGCCGCTCCGGTCTCACGTTCGCCCCCGAGGGCGGCAGCGAGCGCATCCGCAAGGTCATCAACAAGATGGTGACCGAGGACGACCTCGTGCGCACCGTCGCCGCCGCGTACGGCAACGGCTGGCGGCAGGTGAAGCTCTACTTCATGTGCGGCCTGCCGACCGAGACCGACGACGACGTGCTGCAGATCGCCGAGCTCGCCAAGCGGGTCATCGAGGTCGGCCGCGAGGTCAGCGGCAGCCGCGACATCCGCTGCACGGTGAGCATCGGCGGGCTTCGTGCCCAAGCCGCACACCCCGTTCCAGTGGGCCGCGTCAGCTCGACCACGAGACGACGGACGCGCGGCTGGCGAAGCTGCGCGACGCGATCCGCGTCGGACCGCCGCTACGGCAAGGCGATCGGCTTCCGGTACCACGACGGCAAGCCCGGCATCGTCGAGGGCCTGCTCAGCAGGCGGCGACCGCCGGGTCGGAGCCGTCATCCGGAAGGTCTGGGAGGACGGCGGCCGCTTCGACGGGTGGAACGAGCACTTCTCGTTCGACCGCTGGATGCGCTGCGCCGACGAGGCGCTGGCCGGCGAGCCGGTCGACGTCGCCTGGTTCACCACGCGCGAGCGCGGCGTCGACGAGGTGCTGCCCTGGGACCACCTCGACTCCGGCCTCGACAAGGACTGGCTGTGGGAGGACTGGCAGGACGCGCTCTCGGAGGTCGAGGTCGAGGACTGCCGGTGGACCCCGTGCTTCGACTGCGGGGTCTGTCCGCAGATGGGTACGGAGATCCAGATCGGGCCCACCGGCCGCTCCATGCTGCCCCTCACCGTGGTGAAGAGCGACGCCGTCACGACCGGAGCGTGACGAGCCCGATCACGACGGCCGGGGCACCGTGCGGCAGCGTGGCGGTGTGCAGTGCCCCCGCCGTCGCGCCACAGAGCTGGTCGGAGGCTCCGGGGCAGTAGAGCTCGGTCACCTGGTCGTCGTCGATGCGGACGACGACCGCGTCACCGGCGCCGCGCCCGGCGGACGGCGTCAGCGGTCGCAGCACGAGCGTGTAGCGGCCGGCCGGTGACGGCTCGTGCCGGCTCAGCGCGCCGTCGACCCGGTACCGGAGGAGCAGGTGGCCGGCCGGGACACCGGCCGGCGTCGCCACCGTCCAGCCCTGCGGGTCACTGCTGACGGCGGCGGGCCGACCGTCGACGTCGGCGTGCAGGTCCTGCACGCCCGGGCATGCCGGCGACGAGCGAGCGTGCGGCCGCGGGCACGTCGGCCGCGTCGGCCGGACGCAGCGCGATCGGCCCTGCGCCCGGGGTGAGGACGGCGCGCTCGTACACCTCGACGTGCCGGCGGTCGGGGTCGAGCGCAACGGTGATCTCGCTGCCCGGGCGGTCGGCCCCAGGGCCGGTGGCCGGCAGCCCGGGCGGCTGGGCCACGGACCGGCCGGGCCAGGGTGGCAGGTCCGCTCCGGCAACCGTGCTCGCGACGGTGCTCGGGACGGCGCTCCCGGCGACGGAGGCAGCGGCGCCGGGGGCGGCGCTGGTGGTCGTGCTCGGGGCGGCGCTCGGGGCGGGCGCCCCCGCCGGGGCCGCGGCGGGGGCGGCCCGATGTCGGAGGAGCAGGGCGAGGCCGACGGCGACCGCGAGCACGACCAGCACGACCAGCACCCTGAGCACCCGTACGCGCCGCGACGGCTTCGGCCGCCGATGACTGCCGCCTACGGCACCCGGGTCCGTGGGCTCGAGGGTCCGTCGCAGGTCGTCGAGCTCGCGGCGCAGCTCGGCCGCTTGTGCCTCGTGGGCGTCGAGCGACTCGTGAATGTGGGCGGACCACCGGGGCGTACGGTCGTCCGGGGAGCGGACCGGCTCCGTCATGCCACCTCCTGGTCCCCGCGGCGGTGCCAGCATAGCCCGGCGCGCTCTCACGCTCCGTGATCAGCAGCGCAGTAGGTGCGCCGACCGGGTGACGAGGTCGGCAGGACGTGACCAGCGGACGGGATCGGCGCGCCGTCTGCCGACGCGCGGTGACGTCTGGAGAGCTGGTCGGCGTGCCACGGCCTCAGAGGGTGACGTCCGCGAGCACGACCGCGTCCGCACCCGGCGGCACGGTCGCGGTCAGCACGGTCCCGGCGGACGCTGCGCAGAGCGCGGGACGGGGCGCCGGGCAGTAGAGCGCCACCACCCGGCGGTCGTCGATCCGCACGACGACGGGATCGGCCGCGGCCTGGGCGGCCGGGCCGGTGAGCGGGCGCAGCAGCACCCCCGCCCGCCCGGGCGGGGCGGGCTCCTGCCGGACGAGCGCACCCCCGAGTCGGTAGCGCAGGACGACCTGCGTGATGCCCCCCGGCGCCGCCACCTGCCATCCGTCGCCGGCAGGCGTGGCCGCGACAGGACGGCCGTCCACCTCGGCCTGCAGGTCCTCGACGGAGGGCCGCAGGTCGCGCAGCGTCTCCGGCAGCCCCGCGGTCGTGGCCGGGGCCAGCAGCACGGACGTCGTCCCCGGCCGCAACACCGCTCGCTCGTAGACGTCGACGTGGCGGCCGTCGGCGTCGATCGCCGCGGTCAACTCGGATCCCGGGGCGTCCGCGCCCGGGCCGCTGCGCGGCAGGCCGGGCGGCACCGGCACCGCGGCACCGGGCCGGGGGAGCGGGTGGCCGGCGGGCGGCGCGCCCGGAGACCCCGCCGGAGACGGACCGACCGACGAGCCGACCGACGCGCCGGGGGACGGTCGCCCGGCCACCGGGGACGCAGACCGCGCGGCGCTCCCCGCCCCCGAAGGGCGGCGACCGGCGACGGCGACGCCGACGGCGGCCGCCGCGACGATGACGACGAGGGCGACCACGCCCACCGCGACCGGTCGGCGGCGATGCGGGTCGGGTGGGACGGCCGCCCCGGGTGCGGGCCCGGTCGACGGCGCGGCGGGGACGGGCGCGGGCTCCGGGGCGGCCTCCGGCGGTGGACCACCCGGCCGGTCGGCGAGCCGGAGCTGGATGCGGCGGCGCCGGGGGCTCGGGGTGGACGAGGACGGGGTGCCCGCGTCCGGAGGGGTGTCGAGCGTGACCCGGAGCTCGTCGAGGGCGTCGCGCAGCTCGCCGGTGCGCACGGGCCGGTCCTCGACGGGGTCGCGGAGGGCGGCGGTGGCGGGCGGGAGCCGGGTGGAGTGCAGGACCGGGGGTTCGACGCGGCCGGCGGCGGCCGGGGGTGACGTGCCGGCGGTGGGCTCCGCGTCGGACACAGCTCTCCCCCTCCCACGATCTCCACGATCACGTCGTGTCGTCGGCACACCCGACGCGGTCAGACTAGCCACTCTTCGCGCACGGACGGTCGCTTCTGGTGATATCTCAGCGGCTTCCGGTGAGATCAGGCCTCGCTGGCCCCATCGGGTGGCACAGTGCGCGGATCTCCCGCGCGGGCGTCCCTTCTGCCCTAGAGTTGCGTCACGCTCGGCGAGGGACCAGCGATCAGATCAGCTCGGAGTAGCCATACGTAACGGACGGTCATTGCAAGCCGGTGGAAGCCTCCGCCGGCTCCGGAGCCTCGTCGACGCCGCGGGGGCGGTGCATGCGGCGGGCGTGGTCACGGAGGGGGACAGGATGGCTGGCGCTTGGCGTCGAGGGTTGCGCTCCGGCGCTGCCGTCGTGCTGCTCGCCGCTGCGGGTGCCCTCGCAGCCCCCGCGGGCGCCGGGGCCGCCGCGGCCACGGGCGACGTCTACGTCGTCCAGGCGCTCGTCGGCACGCCGGTCTCCGTCGAGCTCGACGGGCGGCAGATCGTCGCGTCCGCCCAGCCGAAGACCATCGTCGGGCCGCTCCGCGAGCCCGCCGGTCAGCACGTCCTCGTGCTGCGCAGCGGCACGAAGGTGGTCACGAGCGCACGCTTCACCGTCGTGGCGGGTCAGAGCATCGACGCCGTCGCCCACCGCGCGGCGGACGCCGCCATGACTCCGCGGGTCGTCGTCTTCCGCAACGACCTGAGCCCCGTCGGCCCCGGCAAGGCCCGGCTCGTGGTCGCCCACGTCGCCGTGGCCCCGCCGGCCGACATCCGGGTCTCGGGCACCGTGCTCTTCCACGACGTCGCGTCCGGGGAGTCCCTCAGCCTGCTGGTCCCGGCGAAGACCTATTCCGTCGACGTGGTCGCCTCGGTCGGCGGCGCGACGATCCTCGCGCCCGTCCAGCTGCCCGTGAAGGCCGGCACGCTCACCCGCGTGTTCGCCGTGGGTGACCCCTCGAACGGCACCGCGGACGCCGTCGTCCAGGTGCTCCCGGTGCACGTCACCGGTGCGGGGCGCCCGAAGTCGGTGCCGACCGGTGACGGGGGGCAGGCCGCCGACCAGTTCGTCGGCGACCACCCGGCCCGGCTCCCGGCAGCCGTGCTGGCCGCCGGCGTCGGCGCCCTGCTCCTGCTGCGCACCCGCCGGCGCGCCGTCCTGCGCCTGCGGCGGCACGTGCGGTGACCGTCGTCGAGTGAGCGGTCGGTGACGGGGGGGCGCGCGGCCGGTCTCGCCGCCGTGGGCGTGTACGGGCTGGTGCTCGCGGCGGGCGGGCTGATCGTCGCGACCGGCGTCGGCGGCAGCGCGACGGCGGCGACGAGCGGCATCGACCGCGTGACGGGTCGGCCGGTCCGTCCCGCTCCCGTCGTCGAGCCCCGGGCCGGCGCCCGGTCTCCCAGTGCGTCGGCGGCCGGCGGTGCTCCCGTGCCGGGCGCCGTGCCCAGCGCCGCCGTGGGTGCCGAGATCGCGGCCCGCCCCGCCGTGTTCGCCCCCACCCGGCTCCTGCTGCCGGACGGCACGGCCGCGCCGGTCGTACCCGTCGGCCTGCATCCCGACGGTGCGCTCGTGATCCCCGACGACGTCCGCACGGTCGGCTGGTGGACCGGCGGCTCGAAGGCCGGCGAGGCGTTCGGGAGCGTGGTCGTGGCCGGGCACGTCGACTCAGCGATCCGCGGCATCGGCGTCTTCGCCCAGCTCAAGCGGCTCGCGCCCGGGCAGGTGGTGGAGCTCGACGCCCGGGGTCAGGCGCAGCGCTACCGGATCGTCAGCGCGCTGCGTGTGCCCCAGGCCCGTCTGGCGCAGGACGCCGGGATCTTCCGGGTGGACGGCGCGCCCCAGCTCGTCCTCATCACCTGCGGCGGGGCGTTCGACCGGGCACGCCACCGCTATCAGGACAATCTGGTCGTCCTCGCCACGCCCGCGCCCTGATCGTCCTGCCCCGAGGGCCCGGTCGTCGCCGCGGGCGACAATGGGCCCCGTGGCACGCCAGCCCGAGGGACCCCCGCCCGAACCCACCGTCCAGCGCCTGCGGCTGCGCTACGCCAAGCGCGGGCGGCTGCGGTTCTCCAGCCACCGGGACTTCCAGCGGTCGTTCGAGCGGGCGCTGCGGCGTGCCGACGTCCCGATGGCCTACTCGGCGGGCTTCAGCCCGCACCCGCGCATCTCGTACGCGAACGCCGCCCCGACCGGCGCGGCCAGCGAGGCCGAGTACGTCGAGATCGCCGTCACCCATCGGTGCGACCCGCCCCGGGTGCGGGCGGCGCTCGACGCCGCGCTGCCGCCGGGCCTCGACGTCGTCGAGGTCGTCGAGGCCCGGACGCCGGGGCTGGCCGACCGGCTCGAGGCGTCGGTGTGGGAGGTGGAGCTGCCGGGCGTCGAGCCCGCCGTCGCCGCTGCCGCGCTCGGGGCCTTCCTCGCGGCGCCGGCCGTCGAGGTGCAGCGCCTGACCAAGAACGGGATGCGGACGTTCGACGCGCGCGGCGCCGTCGTGCGCGCGGAGGTGCTGCCGGCCGGGGCGGCGGCGGCCTCGCCGGACGCCGCACCGGCAGGCTTCCCGGACGACGCGCCGAGCTCGTCCGCCCCCGGACCTCAAGCCGAGGGGGGTGCCTGTGCGATACTGCGAATGGTCGTCCGGCACACCACACCCGCCGTACGACCCGACGACGTCCTGGCCGCCCTCCGGTCGCACGCCCACCTCGCGCCGCCGTCATCCCCCCGGATGACGCGTCTGGCGCAGGGGCCGCTCGACGAGGCGGGTGGCACGGTGGCCGATCCTCTGACCGCCGATCGGGGCGCCGACGGCGTCTGACGCGTGCCGCGCCGCCTGATCCACCCGGGTCAGTGCCCGCGCGATCGTCGAAGGCGTAGAGACGACTTCCGTCGCACCGGACCCGGCGCGGCGACGAGACGACCGCCCGAGCGGCGCCGCGACCCCGGGGTGTGGGCGGCGCACCGGGCCGACAGGAGCGAGCGCATGACGCTCGACGACGAGAACACGACCGCCCCCGCCGCGGCGACGCACCACCCGCCCGAGGCGCCGCGCGGCCTCCCGCCCCGCCGGACCCCCGACGGACGCGCCCGCGACCGAGCCACTCACCGCGCAGGCTCCCGCCGCGGAGGCTCCCGCCGCAGCGCCCGCTGTCGAGGACTCCAGCGACGCGCCGGCCGAGGCGCCCGCCAAGGCCCCCCGCAAGCGCGCCACCCGCAAGAAGGCGGCCCCGGCCGCCGAGACCCGCCGGCAGCCGGCAGCGCCGCAGCCGGCGGAGGCCGCGGACGGTCCGGCCGAGCGCCGATCGAGCCCGCCGCGCCGGCCGAGCCGTCGGCCGAGGCGCCGGCCCCGAAGCGGCGCCGGGCACGCAAGACCGCCGCCGCGCCCGAGCCGGCCCCCGAGCCGGCGCCCGACGTCGCCGCGTCGACCGGGACGTCCGGCCACGCGACGGATCGAGGCGCCGACCGAGGCGCCCGCCGACGCCGCACCGGCCGGCACCGTCGCCGGCGGCGTCGCGATGCCCGTGTTCCAGGCGCCTGACCCCGTCGCGGTCACCCGCCCGCGGCGCCGGGCCGCGTCCCGGCCCGCCGGGCCGCCCGCCCCGCACCCGGTCGACACCGCTCCCGCGCCCCAGGCCGAGGCCGTCGAGGAGCCCACCGCGCTCGACGAGCTCGACGCCGTACGCTGCTCCGCCGTCGCCGAGGCCGCGGTGCCCGGGGACCTCGCCGAGCACGGCAGACGAGCAGGCGGACGAACAGACCGAGCGAGCAGACCGACGAGCAGGCCGACGACGCCGACGAGCCGGACGAGGACGACGAGTCCGCCGGCGACGGCGCTCGCCGCCGGCGCCGCCGCCGCGGGGGCCGTGGCCGGCGCAGCCGCTCCGGCCGTGCCGACGCGGACGACCAGGGCGACGACGACGCCGGCGACGAGCAGCCGGGCGACGAGCCCGACGGCCGCGGCCGGCGACGCCGAGGCCGGGCCCGACGACCAGGCCGAGGACGAGGGCGACGAGGACGACGCCGCGGAGGGCACGACGAGCCGTCGCCGGCGCCGTCGCCGCCGCCGCGCCGGTGGCGGCGGTCGAGCAGGAGCCGGCGCCCGACGACCCGCCGAACACCGTCGTGCGGGTGCGCGAGTCGCGCCGCTCGGGGCGGCGGCGGCGGCGGCGAGGCGTCCGGCGTCCGCGGGTCGACCCGGCTCGAGGCCAAGAAGATGCGCCGCCGCGAGGGCCGCGAGGCCGGCCGCCGTCGCCCGCTGATCACCGAGGCGGAGTTCCTCGCGCGGCGCGAGAGCGTCGAGCGGGTCATGGTCGTCCGCGAGATGCGAGGGCCGCACCCAGATCGGCGTGCTCGAGGACGGCGTCCTCGTGGAGCACTACGTGGCCCGGCGCACGCAGACGAGCACGGTCGGCAACGTGTACCTCGGGCCGCGTGCAGAACGTGCTGCCGAGCATGGAGGCCGCGTTCGTCGACATCGGCAAGGGCCGCAACGCCGTGCTCTACGCCGGCGAGGTCAACTGGGACGCCGCCGGGCTCGAGGGCCAGCCGAAGCGCATCGAGCACGCGCTCAAGGCCGGCGAGTCGGTGCTCGTGCAGGTCACCAAGGACCCGATCGGGCACAAGGGCGCCCGCCTGACCAGCCAGGTCTCCCTGCCCGGCCGCTACCTCGTGTACGTGCCCGACGGCTCGATGACCGGGATCTCCCGCAAGCTGCCCGACACCGAGCGGGCCCGGCTGAAGAAGGTCCTGCGGGACGTCGTCCCCGAGAACGCCGGCGTCATCGTGCGCACGGCCGCCGAGGGGGCGAGCGAGGAGGAGCTCGAGCGCGACGTCGCCCGGCTGCAGGCGCAGTGGGAGGACATCTCGCGCAAGGCCGGCGCCGTCAACGCGCCCGAACCTGCTGTACGGCGAGCCCGACCTGGCGATCCGCGTGGTCCGCGACATCTTCAACGAGGACTTCGCCCGGCTGATCGTCTCGGGCGACGACGCGTGGGACATGCTGCAGTCGTACATCGGCCACGTCGCTCCCGACCTCGTCGAGCGGCTCGAGCGCTGGGAGGGCGACGGCGACGTCTTCGCCGCCTACCGGATCGACGAGCAGCTGGCCAAGGCGCTCGACCGCAAGGTGTGGCTGCCGTCGGGCGGCTCGCTCGTCATCGACCGCACCGAGGCGATGACGGTCGTCGACGTCAACACCGGCAAGTTCACCGGTGCGGGCGGCAACCTCGAGCAGACGGTCACCGAGAACAACCTCGAGGCCGCCGAGGAGATCGTCCGCCAGCTGCGGCTGCGCGACATCGGCGGGATCATCGTCGTCGACTTCATCGACATGGTGCTCGAGAGCAACCGCGACCTCGTGCTGCGCCGGCTGCTCGAGTGCCTGGGCCGCGACCGCACGAAGCACCAGGTCGCCGAGGTGACCTCGCTCGGGCTCGTGCAGATGACCCGCAAGCGCGTCGGCCAGGGCCTGCTCGAGGTGTTCAGCGAGACGTGCGAGCGCTGCGGCGGCCGCGGGGTGATCCTGCACGACGAGCCGGTCGAGAAGCGCCAGGGCGGCGAGCAGGGCCAGCAGCCAGGGCCGGGGCCGCTCCGGTCCGAACGGCAACGCGAACGGCAAGCGGCCAACGGCGGCAGCGCCAACGGGGGCAGCCGCCGAGACGCGCGGCCGAGGCTGGTTCGAGCAGCGGCTCGGTCGCGGCGGCTCGCCGGGCGGGGGTTCCGGCAGCGAGGCCGTCGGCGTCGGCGGCTCAGCTCGCAGCCCGCCGCTCGCCGACTGACCACGGCTGCGCGCTCGGCGACGGGGGCGGCCGGTTTGACCGGCGGCGGGGCCCGTCCGGTAGGCTTGACCCTCGGTGTGTCGGTGACACGCCTCCTCGTCCGTGACCCGCCGGGCGCCGCCTCGTGGCGGCGAGCCCGGCGTGCGGCGCGGACACCCTGATCGAGCGAGATCGACGAGAGAGCGAGTTCCCCGTGTACGCGATCGTCCGCGCTGGCGGCCGTCAGGAGAAGGTGTCCGTCGGCGACGTCATCGTCGTGGACCGGCTCGCCGGCGAGCCCGGTGACAGCGTCCAGCTCCAGCCGCTCATGCTCGTCGACGGCGACCAGGTCACCGCCACGTCGCGGCGCGCTCGCGGGTGTGACGGTCACCGCCGAGATCGTCGCCGCGACCAAGGGCCCGAAGATCAAGATCCTCAAGTTCAAGAACAAGACGGGCTACCGGAAGCGCCAGGGTCACCGCTCCAAGCTCACCCGCATCAAGGTCACCGGCATCGAGAAGTGAGCCGGCCGCCCCGGTAGGCGGCCCGGCGAACTCCCCAGCGCAGCAGAAGGCAGGCACGGCTCATGGCACACAAGAAGGGCGCCAGCTCCTCGCGGAACGGGCGCGACTCCAACGCGCAGCGCCTCGGCGTCAAGCGCTTCGGCGGCCAGCTCGTCAACGCCGGCGAGATCATCGTCCGGCAGCGCGGCACCCACTTCCACCCCGGCGAGAACGTCGGCCGCGGCAAGGACGACACGCTCTTCGCGCTCACCCCGGGCGCCGTGGAGTTCGGCGTCAAGCGCGGCCGCCGGGTCGTCAACATCGTGCGGCGCGGCCGAGCCGGTCCCGGCCGACAGCTGAGGCCCGCCGACGCACACGCACCCGTGAACATCGCCGAAGGGCGGGCCGGTCGACCGGCCCGCCCTTCGTCGTCAGCAGCCCCGTCTGGAGCAGGCCCATGACCTCGTTCGTCGACCGCGTCACGCTGCACGTCGCCGGCGGGAACGGCGGCCACGGCGTCGCCTCCGTGCACCGCGAGAAGTTCAAGCCGCTCGGCGGCCCCGACGGCGGCAACGGCGGCAACGGCGGCAGCGTCGTCCTCGTCGTCGACCCCCAGACCACCACGCTGCTCGACTACCACCACGCCCCGCACCGGCGCGCAACCAACGGCAAGCCCGGCCAGGGGTCGCACCGCAACGGCGCCTCGGGCGACGACCTCGTCCTGCCCGTCCCCGACGGCACCGTCGTCAAGATCGCCGTCCGGCGAGGTCCTCGCCGACCTCGTCGGCGCGGGCACCACGTTCGTCGCCGCCGCGGGCGGCCGCGGCGGGCTGGGCAACGCCGCGCTCGCCTCGCCTCGCCGCAAGGCGCCCGGCTTCGCGCTCCTCGGCGAGCCCGGCGAGGCCGGCGACCTCGTCCTCGAGCTCAAGACCGTCGCGGACGTCGCCCTCGTCGGCTACCCCAGCGCCGGCAAGTCGAGCCTGGTCGCGGCCATGTCGGCCGCCCGGCCCAAGATCGCCGACTACCCGTTCACCACGCTGGTGCCGAACCTCGGCGTCGTCGAGGCCGGCGACGTGCGCTACACGGTCGCCGACGTGCCGGGCCTGATCCCGGGGGCGAGCGAGGGCAAGGGCCTCGGCCTGGAGTTCCTCCGGCACGTCGAGCGCTGCTCGGTGCTCGTGCACGTGCTCGACTGCGCCACCCTCGAGCCGGGCCGCGACCCGCTCAGCGACCTCGACGTCATCGAGGCGGAGCTGGCGGCCTACCGGGTCGACGAGGGCATGGTCCCGCTGCTCGAGCGGCCGCGCGTCGTCGTCCTCAACAAGGTCGACGTGCCCGACGCCAAGGACCTGGCCGAGATGGTGCGGCCGGACCTCGAGGCAGCGCGGGCCTGGCGGTGTTCGAGGTCTCGGCCGTGAGCCACGAGGGCCTGCGGCCGCTGTCGTTCGCCCTCGCCGCGATCGTCGCCGCAGGCCCGGGCGGCGGTCCCGCGCGCCCGCGCCGCGCGTCGTCCTGCGGCCCCGGGCCGTCGACGAGGCCGGCTTCACCGTGCGCGCCGAGCAGACCGGTCAGGCGGACGGCGTCCGCTACCGCGTCCGCGGCGAGAAGCCCGAGCGCTGGGTGCGCCAGACCGACTTCGGCAACGACGAGGCGGTCGGCTACCTCGCCGACCGGCTCGCCCGCCTCGGCGTCGAGGAGGGGCTGTTCGAGGCCGGCGCGGTCGCGGGCTCGGAGGTCGTCATCGGCGACGACACGAACGCCGTCGTCTTCGACTGGGAGCCGACGCTGGTCGCCGGGCCCGGGGTGCTCGCCGCCCCGCGCGGCAGCGACCTGCGCCTGGAGGAAGGCGGTCGCGCCACCCGCGAGGAGCGCCGCGAGCGCTACGAGGCCCGGCGCGTGGCCAAGCGGGACGCCCGCGACGAGCTCGCCCAGGAGCGCTCGGCCGGGGTCTGGACCGATCCGGACGCGACCCGGCGCCGAGCGACGGCTGACGCGACGACGAGGACGCCGAGGACCGGGAGTGAGCGCGCGGGCCGCCCTCGCCGACGCGCAGCGGGTCGTCGTCAAGGTCGGCTCGTCGTCGCTGACGACCCGCGAGGGCGGCATCGACGACGCCCGGCTCGGCGCCCTCGTCGACGTGCTCGCCGCCCGCCGGCTCGCCGGGCGCGAGGTCGTGCTGGTCTCGTCGGGGGCCATCGCGGCCGGGCTGGCGCCGCTCGGCGCTGGCCCGCCGGCCGACCGACCTGGCGACCCAGCAGGCCGCGGCGAGCGTCGGCCAGGGCCTGCTCGTCGCCGCGCTACACGGCGGCGTTCGCGCGGCACGGCCTCACCGTCGGGCAGGTGCTCCTGACCGCGGACGACGTCGTGCGCCGCGGCCACTACGCGAACGCCCGCCGCACCCTCGACCGCCTGCTCGGGCTCGGCGTCGTCCCGGTGGTCAACGAGAACGACACCGTCGCCACCCAGGAGATCCGGTTCGGCGACAACGACCGGCTCGCGGCGCTCGTCGCGCACATCGTGCGGGCCGACGCCCTCGTGCTGCTGTCGGACGTCGACGCCCTCTACGACGGGCCGCCGCGACGCGTCGGCGTCCGGCGGGTCCCCCTGGTCCGCGGCCCCGACGACCTCGCGAGCGTGCGCATCGGCTCGGTCGGCGCCGCCGGTGTCGGCTCCGGCGGCATGGTCACGAAGGTCGAGGCGGCCGCGATCGCCGCGTCGGCGGGGGTCCCCACCCTGCTCACCGCGGCAGCGAGCGCCCATGAGGGCCTGGCCGGTGACGACGTCGGCACGTGGTTCGAGGCGCAGCGGCACCCGGCGGGCGAGCCGGCTGCTGTGGCTCGCGCACGCCGCCCGCACCGAGGGCCGGCTCGTGCTCGACGAGGGGGCGGTCGCGGCGGTCGTCGTCCGCCGGGCCTCTCTCCTGCCGGCCGGGGTCACCCGGGTCGAGGGCAGCTTCGCGGCGGGCGACCCGGTCGAGCTGGCCGACCCCGGCGGCCGCGTGGTGGCGCGGGGTCTGGTGGCGTACGACGCCGCCGACCTGCCGCCGCTGCTCGGCCGCTCGACCCGCGAGATCGCGCGCGAACTCGGCCCCGACTACGAGCGGGAGCTCGTGCACCGGGACGACCTTGTGCTCCTGTGAAGGGTCATGATGGGCGCTTAACGGTCACTCTGTAACGATCACGGTGGGTCGACCGATACTGCACATGCGTATACGACGCGCCGTAGCGCTCCGCCACGCCGAGAGGCTGATCTCGGTGGAAGACCTGCCGACGGCGCCGCTTTCTGCTGCACTGGTCTTGTGCCGACCGGAGCGAACGACGAGCCGCTCGCGACCCTGACCCCGCTGCGCGGGATCTCCCTGGGGGACGCGACGAGGCGCCATGGGCGCAAGCCCGAGCCCGCCCTCTGGTACGTCACGGTCACCGTCAGCGGCCCGAGGATGGACACGTCGGAGGTTCGCGCCGCACTCGAGCGGCTGAGCGTCGAGCAGCCGTTCCTCGTGTCGGCGGGGTATGCGAGCAGCCGGGCGGAGATCCGCTACTGGGACGAGTCGGTCGACGTCGAGGGCGCCCTCGCCCAGGCGCTGCGGCTGTGGTCCGAGCACGAGCGTTCCGCCAAGCTCCCGCCGTGGCGGGTCGTCGGCCTCGAGGTCGTCGACCGCGACACGGCCCGCCGGCGCTGGGAGGGCGGCGTGCCTGTGCAGCCGGTCGGCCCACTGGGAGAGATCCGCGCGCTCGACGGCGTCGAGAACTGACGGCCGCCGGAGGTTCCGCCGCCCGCCGATAGGCTGGTGGCCATGAGTGTGACGGACGCCGTCCGCGAGCAGCCACCGGCTCCGGACCCCGGAGCCGGGCCCGCACGCGAGGGCGTGCACGCCGTGTGCCGGCGCGCCCGGGCTGCGGCCACCGAGCTCGCCACCGCCTCGGCCGGCCTCAAGGCCGGCGCGCTCCTCGCCGTCGCCGACGCCCTCGAGGCCGCCACCGGCGCCGTGGTCGCCGCCAACGCGCGTGACCTCGAGCGCGGCCGGGCCGACGGGCTCGCCGACGGGCTGCTCGACCGGTTGCGCCTCGACCGCGAGCGGCTGGCCGCGATCGCCGGCGCCGTCCGGCACGTGGCAGGCCTCCCCGACCCGGTCGGCGAGGTGGTCCGCGGGTCCACGCTGCCCAACGGGCTGCGGCTGCGGCAGGTGCGCGTGCCGATGGGGGTCGTCGGGATGATCTACGAGGCGCGCCCGAACGTCACGGTCGACGCCGCGGTGCTCGCCGTCAAGAGCGGCAACGCGGCGGTGCTGCGCGGCGGCTCGGCCGCCCGCGAGACGAACGAGGCGCTCGTCGCGGTCGTCCGCGAGGCCCTGGCCGGCGCCGGGCTGCCCGCCGACGCCGTCGCGAGCATCGACGCGTGGGGCCGGGAGGGCGCCGGCGTGCTCATGCGCGCCCGCGGCCTGGTCGACCTGCTCGTGCCCCGCGGCGGCGCGGGGCTGATCCGCACGGTCGTCGAGACCTCGACGGTGCCGGTCATCGAGACGGGCACCGGCAACTGCCACGTCTACGTCGACGCGAGCGCCGACCTCGACCAGGCGCTGGCGATCACGCTGAACGCGAAGACCCGCCGGGTCAGCGTGTGCAACGCCGCCGAGACGCTGCTCGTGCACGCCGACGCGGCACCCGCGTTCCTGCCGCGCGTGCTGCCCGCGCTCGCCGCGGCCGGCGTCCGGCTGCACGTCGACGACGCGACGCGCGGCGGCCGCCCGCGACGTGGGCGTCGCCACCGTGCCGGCGACCGACGAGGACTGGGCCACCGAGTACCTGGCGCTCGACCTGGCCGTGGCGGTCGTGCCGTCGCTCGACGCCGCCGTCGAGCACATCCGGCGCTGGTCGAGCGGGCACACCGAGGCGATCTGCACCACCGACCTGCGGGCCGCCGACGCGTTCGTCGCGCGCGTGGACTCGGCGGTCGTCGCGGTGAACGCCTCGACGGCCTTCACCGACGGCGCCGAGTTCGGCCTCGGCGCCGAGATCGGCATCTCCACCCAGAAGCTGCACGCGCGCGGGCCCATGGGCCTCGCCGAGCTCACGTCCACCAAGTGGGTCGTCGTCGGCGACGGCCACGTCCGGGCCTGAGGCGCTCCAGGGGAGTACGCAGATGGAGGGCACCGAGGTCCGCAAGCTCACCGAGCTGGAGGACCGGCACTGGTGGTACCGCGAGCGCCGCGCGATCGTCGCGCGGGCGCTGCGCGGGCTGCGGCCCGGTACGGCCCTCGACGTGGGTGCGGCCGGCGGCGGCAACACCCGGGTGCTGCAGGCGCACGGGCTGGCGGGCGGCGGCCCTGGAGTACGGCGAGGACGGCGCCCGCGTGTGCGCCGAGCGCGGGATCCCGGTGGTGCGCGGGGACGCCACCCGGCTGCCGCTCGCGCCCGGAGAGCCTCGACCTCGTGCGTGGCCTACGACGTGCTCGAGCACCTCGTCGACGACGCCGCGGCGGCCAAGGGGGTCTTCCAGCTGCTGCGCCCGGGCGGCACGTTCCTCGTGGCCGTGCCCTGCGACATGAGGCTCTGGTCGGCCCACGACGAGGCCGTCGACCACGTCCGCCGCTACGAGCGCGACGAGCTCCTCGGCCTGCTGACCGGCGCCGGCTTCGAGATCGCCGAGGTCCGCTCGTGGATGGTGCTGCTGCGGCCCGCCGTCCGGCTGCGCCGCCGTTCCAGCAGCGGCAGCGACCTCGACGACCCGCCGCCGCTGGCTCAACGCCGCGCTCGGCGCCGTGGTCGCCGCCGAGCGCTACCTGCCGGTCGGCCGGCTGCCCGGGGGTCAGCCTGCTCGTGACGGCCCGACGGCCCTGAGCGGCTCGTCGAGGGCGACGGCCTCGTCGACGCTGTGCCCGTCGATGCGCCGGCGCGTCCTGCGCGCTGTCGTGGGCGACGAAGTACGAGGGCCTGCCCTGCATCTGCGTGTAGAGGCGGCCGACGTACTCGCCGAGCAGGCCGAGGCAGAGCAGCTGGACGGCGCCGACGGCGGCGACGGCCACGAAGGTCGACGTCCAGCCCGGGACGGTGTGGCCCGACAGGAAGGCCGCCAGCGCGAACGCGAGCAGGACGGCGGTGGCGAGCGCCCCGCCGAGGCCGAACCAGGTGGCCAGGCGCAGCGGCGCCACCGAGAAGCCGGTCAGGCTGTCGACCGTCAGCCGGATCATCCGCGAGAGCGGGTACTTCGTCGTGCCCGCGGCGCGCTCGCGCCCGGCGGTAGGGGACGGTCGCCGCTGGGGAACCCCAGCGCGGGGACGACGAGCCGCAGCACCCGGTGGTGGTCGGGCAGGGTGTTGACGGCGTCGACCGTGGCCCGGCTCATCAGCCGGAAGTCCCCGGCGTCGGACATCACGTGGCCGCCGACGGTGCGCCGCATCAGGCGGTAGTACGCCCGGGCGGTGAGTCGCTTGAACGCCGAGTCGGTGCTGCGGTCGGTGCGCTGCGCCGTAGACGACGTCGAGGTTGCCGCGCCGGGCCAGGTCGAGCATCTGCGGGAGGAGCTCGGGAGGGTCCTGCAGGTCGGCGTCGAGGGTGGCGATCCACGCGCCGCGGGCCCGGGCGAGGCCGGCCGACAGCGCGGCCTGGTGGCCGGCGTTGGCCCGCAGCCGCACCACCCGCAGCTGCGGCCAGGTGCGCTGCTCGCGCAGCAGGAGCACGGGCGTGCTGTCGCGGCTCCCGTCGTCGACGACGAGGACCTCGTAGCGGCTCGCCGAGTCCCGTCGAGCACCGGGCGCAACCGCTCGGCGAAGAGCGGGAGCACGGCCTCCTCGTCGTACATGGGCACGACGACGCTGAGGGTCGGGCCCGCTCCTGCCACCTGCTCCTGCCTCCGATCGTCGTCCGCACGGGGGAGTCCGCCTCGTCGCCGCCCCGGCCGCGACGTGCCACACTGGTCGCGCGGTCGCCGGAGAGACACCGGGCGGCCACGCGGCCTCGCGCCCAGCGTAGCGGCGCCGCGCACGAGGTCCTGCTTCGACGAGACACGTCGCAGACGCGAGGAGAACCAGGCATGGTCGCATCGCTGGTCGCCGAGACCGCCGAGAAGGGCAGCTCCCTGCCCATCCCGCCCGCTGGGGTTCGCGCTGCTCGCCATCGCCTTCTTCGGCTTCCTGCTGCTGGTGACGTTCGCGTTCCGCAGCGTCGCCCACCGGCACTGACCCACCGGCTCGTGCGGTCCGCTCGCCCTCGCCTGGGCGTCATGGGTGGCACGTTCGACCCGATCCACCACGGGCACCTCGTGGCGGCGAGCGAGGTGGCGAGCGTCTTCTCCCTCGACGAGGTCGTCTTCGTGCCCACCGGCCAGCCCTGGCAGAAGTCGGCCCGCGAGGTGTCCCCGGCGGAGCACCGCTACCTCATGACGGTCATCGCGACTGCGTCGAACCCCCGCTTCACGACGAGCCGGGTCGACATCGACCGCGGCGGCGACACCTACACGATCGACACGTTGCGTGACCTCGCCGCTGAGCGCCCGGGGACCGAGCTGTACTTCATCACGGGTGCCGACGTCCTCACCCAGATCCTCGGGTGGAAGGACAGCGACGAGCTCTTCGGCCTCGCGCACTTCGTCGGGGTCACGCGCCCGGGGCACCGGCTCGACGGCGACGGCCTCCCGCCCGACCGGGTCAGCCTCATGGAGGTCCCTGCCATGGCCATCTCGTCGACCGACTGCCGTGCCCGCGTCGTCGCCGGTGAACCGGTCTGGTACCTCGTGCCCGACGGTGTCGTCCAGTACATCGCCAAGCACCGCCTCTACCGGCGGGCGGTGGGGATTCCGGCGTGAGCGACGACACCGAGATCGACGTCACCGACACCGAGCAGTCCTCCGGCGTCGGTGAGCGCCGGCGCGCTCTGCTGGCCGAGCGGGAACGCCAGGTCTCCCGCGAAGGGGACGACCGGCCGGCGCTCCCGCCGCTGGTGCGTCCCTACGCGGCCCGGATCGCCGACCACGCTCCCGATGAGCCTGTCGATGAGCCGGTCGATGAGCTTTTCGATGAGCCGGTCGCCCAGGAACCCGACGAGGAGCCGGTCGAGGAACCGGTCGAGGAACCGGTCGCCGAACCGGAGCCGGGCTGGTCGCTGTTCACGCCGGTCGTGCAACCCGAGCCGCTCGTCTTCGACGACGATCTGCCCGCGACCTGGCCGCGCAGCCCTGAGCCGGTGCCCGTGACGCCCCCCGACCCGCCGCGCCTCGCCGGACTCCTGCGCCGGCAGCCCCTCGACGACCCCGAGCCGCAGCCGGTACCCCGGCCGCTGCCCGAGCGCGAGGCGTACCTCGAGCCCGAGCCGGCCCCTGAGCCGGAGCTCGACGCCGAGCAGGGGCCCGAGCTCGAACCCGAGAAGGCCGAGGAACCGGTGACGCAGGCCCCGGCGCCGCGCCTGTCGAGACTGCTGCGCCGGCAGCCTGAGCCCGAGCCGGAGCCCGAACTGGAGTGCGAGCCCGAACTGGAGCCGGAGTCGGAGCCCGAAGCGCTGTTCGAGTCGGAGCCCGAAGCGCTGTTCGAGCCGGCGGTGCTGCCCGAGCCGGAGCCCGAGCCGGAGCCCGAGCCGGAGCCCGAGCCGGAGCCCGAGCCGGAGCCCGAACTGGAGCCGGAGTCGGAGCCCGAAGCGCTGTTCGAGCCGGAGCCCGAAGCGCTGTTCGAGCCGGCGGTGCTGCCCGAGCCGGAGCCCGAAGCGCTGTTCGAGCCGGGACCCGAAGGTCTGTCCGAGCCGGCGGTGCTGCCCGAGCCGGAGCCCGAGCCGGAGCCCGAGCCGGAGCCCGAGCCGGAGGTGTTCCTGGAGTCAGCGGACCCGTCGCCCGCTCTTGAGGTCACGATCGGCGACGCACAGGCGACGTCCACGACCCGGCCCGCCTTCGCCCGCACCTCCGCGGAGCGGTTGGCGCAGATGCCCGTGCGGCGACCCGAGGAGCCTGAGGACGACGACGAGGAACCGCTGCGGGGCACCATGGCGCCGGTGCTCAGGCACAGCACGGCGCGCGCGCAGTACCCGCCGAGGGCCACGCCCGTCGTCCCGCCGCCGGCGGGCGAGCCGGGCAGTGCGAGGGCGGCGACGCCGCCCCAGCCGCCCACCTGGCAGGAGGCGCTGGCGGGCGACGTGCTGCCGGGCGGCAAGCGCGCACGGCCGGAGCGCGTGTCACGGCCGCGGCACGAATCGGGTGGCGCGGGGGACTACAAACAGCGCGCCGCACCCGACCGGTCGCTTACGCTCCTCGTGACGACCATGCTGCTGATCCTCCTCGCGCTGGTCGGGGTCGCGGTATGGGCCTTCTGGCCGCGCTCGTCCGGCACGGCGGGCGCGACCGGACTCGTGCCCGCTGCGTCGGCCGCGCGTGTCGGGGGTCCGTGAGACGCTGGGGAGGAATTCGCACGTGATCGTCCCCCTTGGAGGGATCTGCTGGTGACCGCCACACCGCGCGCCGTCGAGCTCGCGACCCAGGCCGCGCTCGCGGCCGCCGACAAGCTGGCGACGGATGTGCTCGCCATCGACGTCAGCGAACAGCTCGTCATCACCGACGTGTTCCTCCTCGCGGCGGCGCCGAACGACCGGCAGGTCCGGGCGATCGTCGACGCGATCGAGGAGCGGCTGCTCAAGATCGGCGTCAAGCCCGTGCGCCGCGAGGGCGAGCGCGAGGGCCGCTGGGTCCTGCTCGATTTCGGCGAGCTCGTGGTGCACGTCCAGCACGCCGAGGAGCGCGAGTACTACGCGCTCGAGCGGCTCTGGCGCGACTGCCCGCTGGTCGACCTGCCCGAGCAGGTGCACGCCGCCGCCTCCCAGCGGTGACGGCGGATCGCGTCGTCGTCCTGCGGCACGGGCGGACCGCGCACAACGCGCGGCGCACCTGGCAGGGCCAGCTCGACAGCCCGCTGGACGCCGTCGGCCTGCGGCAGGCCGATGCCGCCGCGCAGGTGCTCCGTGAGCTCCCGCCGGCCGCCATCGTAACGTCGGACCTCGTGCGGGCGAGCGCCACCGCGGCGGCCGTCTCGGCCGCGTCGGGCGTACCGGTGACGCCGGATCCCCGGTTGCGCGAGCTCGACGTCGGCGCCTGGTCGGGCCTCACCCGGGGCGAGATCGTGGCGGCGGGGTGGGGCGAGCAGCTCGATGCGTGGCGCCGCGGCGACGACCTCGCCGTCGGTGGCGCGGAACGTCCGAGCGAGCTGGCCCGCCGCGGGGCCGCCGCCCTGACCGATCACGCCGAGGCGCTCGACGGCGGCGTGCTCGTCGCGGTCGCGCACGGCGCCGTGCTGCGGACGTCCGTGCTCACGCTGCTCGGGGTCGAGCAGGGCCGGTGGCAGTCACTGGCCTCGCTGGAGAACTGCGCGTGGGGGGTGCTGACGCCGCGTCACTCGGCGTGGCGGCTCGTCGCCTGGGGTCTGACCGCGCCCGAGGAGCGCGACGCACCCTCCACCGATGTGAAGGCGGCACCCGAGTCCGTGTAGACTCGGCGAGCCGAAAGGGCGGGCGGGGAACCGCCGGTCCGTGCGGCGGCGGGGCTGTAGCGCAGCTGGTAGCGCACCTCCATGGCATGGAGGGGGTCAGGGGTTCGAATCCCCTCAGCTCCACAGCAAAGTCGCAGGCTAGAGGCCCACTTCCGAGATCAGGAGGTGGGCCTCTAGATCATTTGTTGGCAAAATGTTGGCAGACTCGGCCGTCAGAGGGCGGACCCGGACGGACTGGACGTGATCAACGGGACGTAGGGTGATGAGCCTGAGCCGCCGGGCAGGCGGGGACGTGCGAAAGGGCGGCGACGAAGGAGGCGCCGGGCCGCCCCTTCCGGTCGGGCCGTTGGCGGACATCCGCGAACATCATCGACACCTGACGAACCTCGCCGGTCTCATAACCCAGAGGTCGCAGGTTCAAATCCTGCCCCCCTACGCGAGAAGTAGCAGGTCATTCCTGAAGGAGTGGGGGCGGTCAACCCGTGAAGACGGGCTGGCTGGCCCTTCTTCTTGCCGCGGCCGCCTGGTGTTGGGCGCGTTGTAGCGGCGTCGGGGTCAAGGCGCGGCCCGAAGGGCTGCCCGTGTAGCGGCATGGCCTTGACGCCGGCGTCGGGAGACGCATGATCGGTTAGGCCCGGTCGGGGTTCAGTGTCGGCGTCGCTCCGTCGGTGAGTGGGTTGGATCTGCTGGCTTGCCACAAGGTGTCCAGGTTCCGGGTTCGGTGCCGGAGGGCAGGCCGGGGAACCGGCTGCCGGTCATTCCTTCGCCCACGGTGAGGGCATGGAGCTGATGCGGCGAGTGATCGGATGGGGTCAATCAGAGGCGCGACCACGCCACCAGCGTGGGGGTCAGACCTGCGGCACGACCGCGCATCCGATCACGACCGTTCCGCTCACGCCGACGCCGCCGCCGCCGCCGTTGTGGCCTGCGGGCGTGGGCGGGAAGACAGGGCGCGCACGTGGCCGTCGCGCAGGGCGTAGTAGACCAGGGTGAGCAGCTTGCGGGGGGTGGCCACGGTGGCGATGTTCGCGCCGCGACGGGCCGCCAACTGGTGCCGGCGGGCCACCAGCCAGCCGGCGTCGGCGGGCGTCTCCTGCACCGCCTCGACGGCGGCCCAGCGCACCAGCTTGGAACCCTGTTTCGTGATTGAGCCGCGGTGCACGGTGGCGTCGGACTCCCGGTGGCGTGGGGTCAACCCTGCCCAAGAGACCAGGTGCGCGGCGGTCGGGAACCGGTGCACGTCCCCGATCCGATGACGGTTCGGCGAAGAACACCCCGGCCAGGACCGGCCCGACCCCGGGCAGCGCCAGCAGCGCCTGATAGCCCGGTTCCCGGGCCAGCTGAGCCGTCAGCCGGGTGCTCACGGCGGCGATCTCGAAACCGTAGGCGTCGATCAGCCGCAGCAACGAGTTCACCCGGCCCCGGTAGACCGGATCCAGCGCCAGGTTCTCGAGCAGGGCCCGACCGGCAACCCCGAACAGGTCCGAGACCCGCACCCGCACGCCCTGCTTGGCCAGCACCGCGTGCACCTGCGCCTTCAACCCTGACCGCAGGGCGACCAGCTTGGCCCGGTGCCGCACCAGCTCGCGCAGTTCCCGCACTGCCGGCGGCGCGATCCAGGCCTCCGGCAGGCGATTCATCCGCAGCAGATCGGCCAGATCCGCCGCGTCCCGGACGTCGTTCTTCACCCGCCGATACGTGAAACCCTTCACACCCAACGGGTGCGCCAGGTGCACCCTCGCGCCCTGCGCGGCGAGCACGTCGGCCGCCCAGTACCAGCCGTACGTGGCCTCCAGCACCACCTCCGGATCCGGTCCCGCCTTCGCGATCTCCAACGCCAACGCGACCGGATCGTTCTCGATCCGGACCGTCTCCAGTCGCTCCCCAGCCGGCGTCATCCGCACGATCACCGACCGGCGCCGATGCAGATCAATCCCCACGAACTGCCGCTGCGCATACCCTTCCACCAGGGGCCTCCTTCGTCGTGAGACGTGAACACCCCCAGCATCGGCCGGGGAGTCACGAGGAGCGGAGGCCCCGCTCCTTCATGGCATCAGAGGCCAGTTCCCAGATCTCGGGGACTGGCCTCTAGATCGTTTGTTAGCAGATTGTTAGCGAGATCCACCGGAAGTCCGGCGGATCTAGGCGGCACCCGATGCTCCTCGACGGATTCCCGGACGCCCCACGGGGAGCGGTCCGGGTGCGAGTTGAACGTCGGCGGCGGCTGGGACGAGCCAGGCGGGCTCACTGGCGCTGCAGGTGTCGTCCCGCCCGCCATCGAGCGCCGAGGGCGGCGGCACGGTTGATCGACGGCCCAGGCGGCGGCGCGGAAGGCATCTCAATAGGCGCGGACTCGGTTGACCGCGTGCGGCGTGTTGAGCCGCATCGCAGCCATGTCCGAACCGCGCCGCACCCACGACGACGCGCAGGACCGATGGGAAGCCGACGGCGCCTACGCCGGTATCCCTCGCTTTCAGCATTCGGGTGGTGCGGGGGGGTGTCGGTCTGGGCGGGGGCGGGAGGGTGCACCTGGGCGGGTTGTGGCCTGGAATGCTTCGAGTGCCTCTCCTGGGGTGTCGTAGACGGCGTCGGGGCCGAGGGCGGCACTAATCCCGTAGCGGCCGAGCTGCTCGCGCACCGGGATGTGCAGGCTGCTGACGACGAACCGGATGCGCCGCTGGTGGAGGTGTTCGATGACCCGGGTCAGGACCGCGGCCGCGGTGTAGTCGATGTCACCGATCGCCGCACCGTCCAGGATGATCCACCGCAGTGGGCTGCCATGCCCGGTGAGCGCCGTGACGTCGTCCAGGAGGCGGGAGGCGTTGGCGAAGTAGAGGTTGCTGCCGAACCGGTAAACCACCAGTCCTTCCTCGGTCCGTGCGCCGGGCAGCACGGGGGCGGGCTGCCAATGTCCGTCTGGTGACTTCACCAACACGCTGCTGCGGGGATGGTAGCTGTGCCGGAGATGGTCGATGATCGACGTGACGACCGCCACCACGATGCCGTCTTCGACGCCCAGGACCACAACAGCAGCCGCGGTCACCAGCGCGACGGCGAATTCGTGACGACGGACGGCCAGTATCCGCCGCATTCCACGGACGTCGATGAGCTCGACGGCGATCAGGAAGACGACCGCTGCCAGGGCGGCGATGGGAAGGCTGGCCAGGGGCCCGGTGAGTAGCAGCAGGACGATCAGCACGACCGCGGCGGTTGTCAGTGAGGCGAGTTGGGTCCGCCCGCCCGCACTGTCGACCATCTGGGTCTTGGTCGGGCTACCGTTCACGACGAACGTGCCGGAGAAGGCTGCCGCCACGTTCGCGGCGCCCAGACCGACCAGGTCGGTTTCCTCGCTGAACGGCTCCTCGTACTTCACCGCGTAGGCGCGGGAGGTTGCCGCGCTCTGGGCGAGGATGACGACGAACATCGACGCTGCGGTGCCCAGAAGCGCGGTGGCATCCTGCCAGCCGAGGGCGGGCAATCCCAGGTGCGGCAGTCCCCGGGGAACGGCGCCGAGCACGGCCACGCCATGAGAGGCCAGATCCGCGGCCCGGCTGACCACGATCGCGCCGATCACCGCGATCAGTGCTCCAGGGGCTCGGCGGTTCACCCGCCGGGCCACCACCACGACCAGTATCACCGCGACGGAGATCGCCACCGTCTCGCGTTGAGCCTGCGGGAGCGCGCGCGCCGTGTCCCAGAGCCTGCTGAAAGTGCCGCTGCCTGTGGAGCTGACGCCGAGCATGTCCGGGAGTTGACCGGCGGCTACCTGGATACCGACCCCGGTGAGGAATCCGACCAAGACCGTCCTGGACAGGAAGACCGCCAGGAACGCGAGCCGGGCCAGCCGGGCCAGCAGTAGCAGCGCACCAGCCAGCAAGGCCGCCAGCCCAGCCAACTGGACGTACCGGGTCGAGCCTGCGATCGCGAGCCCGGCCAGGGCCGCGCTGAGGATGGCCGCCGTGGCGGAGTCCGCGGCGACAACGAGGTGACGCGAGGAACCAAGCACGGCGAACACGGCCATCGGCAGCAACAGCGTGTACAGGCCGGTCACCACCGGCATGCCGGCGATCTTCGCGTAGCCAAGCACCTCCGGGATGCCCAGCGCGGCCAAAGTGACACCGGCAAGCACGTCGCCGGCGACGTGCATCCGCCCACCCGACGCCAGCCCTCGCAGGACGGGCCAGCCAGGCCATCCCCTTCGAGTGACCGGCACGCCAGACCTCCACCCTCCCCGGAGGCTCGGACAGGGCAATCATGCATCCCCAACGAGGATCGGCGTCACCATCGATCACCGATCGCATGGACAGACTGTCCCCAAGCCATGCTGCGGACGTCGGGGTGGGCCTGTGCTTGCCTGTCACGGAGGAGCGGGAGCTGCTCGACGTCGCGGCTGTTCCCGCCGACCCGCCCGCCGGCCGCTGCTTGCTGGCTCCGAGTTCCCCGGGTCGTCGACCTTCCGCGCTCGGCTGACGAGGACCCACACCCTTACGGAGCTGACCTTCGACCGATCGCTCGGCGCCGTCCTGGAGGAGGAGGTGGGGTACATCGTGGTCTCCGCGGGGGGTGGAGCGGACTCCTACCATGGGCCGCATGGGCTGCCCGTCGTTCAGAGTCCCCTTTGAGGGCCGGTCAGGGCCGGGGTTAACGTGACGGACGCTCGGGATCGCGACGCCACCGGTCGCCCACGACAGGGGCGGCCTCGGGATGCTCTTGGGCGTCCTCTGCCCTATGGGACGCCCGGGGTCGAGCCGGTGTCGGAGGAGGCCCTCCCACCATTGGAGTCCGTGGCCACGGCACGAACTCTGTTGGAAGCCGGCAGGCCATTCGCAGCGCATGAGGTCCTGGAGGCTCGCTGGAAGGCTGGGCCCGAAGTCGAGCGCGACTTATGGCAGGGCCTTGCGCAGATCTGTGTCGGCCTGACCCACGGCGCTCGTGGAAACAGCATCGGCGCGCGTCGTCTCCTCGACCGGGCAGCGACCCGCCTGGAGGCCTATCGCGCTGGGCACGGCCCCACCTACGGGTTGGATTTGCCAGCGATCGTCGCCTATGCGCATGAGCACCCCGACAGCGGCTCTTTAATGGCGGAATTCCCGTCCCGATTTTCGTCGCTACTTCGAGCGAGGACCGGCGACTCCGGCGCCGAGAACCCCGGCCAACCGCGCACCTAGGGCTTTCCAGTGGCTCCCAATCGTCCGCAGCGATTGCACCTCAGTCTGCCAACGAAGTCGCCCCCGGTTTCTCCGGCATGCTCTTGTCATGTGACCGGTTCGCTGCCTTCCCGCCGCCTCGCTGTAGTTCCCGTTCGGCCGCCCGTTCCCGGAGGACCTCTTCCCCACCGGCGGCGCGGCCGGGCTGTGGCGGTCGTGGTCCGCACCCACCGGCTGGTTGACACCGGACAGGGGCACTGATCCTGCGTCCGGTTGACGTGGGCAGCGACCAGCACTTGAACCGCACCCGACCGTCGAGCTCGGTGGCAGGCTTCGCTGGACGACCATCAGACAATCTCCTTCAACAAGCGTTGATGACATTTGACCAGCCGCCGCTGGTCAGGGATCGTGCCTATGTGAAACGCCAGGAAAGGCTGCGGGCCCATGAACCCCTTCACGACCAGAGCCTGCACCCATGAGTACGCGTACAGGCGCCGGCCGCGGCGGAGAGCCAGCACGGTCTAGACGCCGGCCGTGTGTCGTACGAGGTCGACGCTGACTTTCCAGAGGCGGGCCGCGGTGGTCTGGTCGTAGGAGGATTTGCTGGAGGTCTTCGGCTTGCAGTTGGTGAAGTACTTGCCGCTTACGCCGTCGACCTGGGGTGAGGACGCCAGGTAGATCGAGGTGGCCGCGCCCTTCTCGGGACTCTTCAGGAGTGGCCGGATCAGGGGAAGCAGGATCTTCCACACCAGAGAGGGATCATCTGCGGCGAAGCCGGTGCGCACCACGCCGGGGTGCAACACGGTTGCGGTCACCCCGCTGCCTTCCAGACGGCGGGCCAGCTCGTAGGTGAACAGGACGTTGGCCAGCTTCGACTGGTTGTAGGCGCGTTGGCCGGAGTAGCCGCGCTCGCCTTGCAGATCGCCCAAGTTCATCCTGCCCATCCGCTGGGCACCGGACGACACGGTCACGATCCGGGCCGGGGCGCTGGCCTTGAGCCGGTCGAGCAACAGGTCGGTGAGCAGGAAGCCCGCGAGGTGGTTGACGGCGAAGGTGTGCTCCAGCCGTCTGGGGTGACTCGCCGGGTGCTCCAGAACCCGCCCACATTGTTCACCAGCACGTCCAGGCGCGGGTACGCGGCCAGGACGCCGCGGGCCAGACGTCGCACCTCCGCCTGGGAGGACATGTCGGCGGCGAACGCGTCGACTGCCGTGTTTCCGGTTGCGGTAGTGATGTCGGCCGCTGCCGCCCGGGTCCGGGCCAGGTCGCGGCCGGTGATGGCGACCCGGGCGCCCAGTGCGGCCAGGGCGGCGGCGGTGGCTCTCCCGATGCCACCGGTGCCGCCGGTCACCAGCACGGTCTTGCCGGCCATCGGGCCGGTCATGTTGTCAGGCATCACTATCTTCCTTCGTTCATGCGCGGGAACTATGCGGTCACGGGTGCGGAGGCCGACGGCGCGGTCAGGTTGTCACGGACCCTGGCCGTAGGCCTGGGGGTTGAACCCCTTGATGAGGAGCCAGAAGGCGAGCGTGAGTTCGAAGAGTCCGCCGGGGATCGTCAGGAGAAGGCCGATGTGGATCCCGAAGAGCTCGGCGATGGTGCCCGCGGCGAGAATCGGGTAGCCGATCAGGCCCAGGATCGCCAGCGGTCGGGGGATCAGACCGGTCCGCAGCAGCAGCCAGCACAGGAACACGCATCCGACGGCGAGGGACGCAGCCGCCGGTTACAGGCCCTGCCGGAACACCACCGCGCGGCTGCGGCTGGACGCGCGGGTGGAGGGCGAGACGCCGCCGGCCGCCGCCAGGCCGTCCTCGCTGGGATAGCGGCCGCGGGCGTCGCCGATCCCGGCGAGCAAGGTCGCAGCCCGGACTGTGCCAGCCCAGGGCAGGTGCGTGAACACCTCGGCGTCGACGTGCGCGCCAGAGCTTGGGCGATGTGGTCCTCGAGCGCGGCGATCCGTTCCTTCAGGCTGACCAGCAGCGCGACCAGCTGCAGCGTGACGGCCTCGGCGGCGGGGCCGTCGGGCAGCCTTCAGCGAGCTGGGTGAGTTGTTGCGCTGCGCGGAACTACTTGCTCTTGCCCAGGTTGCCGACGGTCCATCTTCGCACCTGTACCACTCTGGGCTCGCTATCGCCCTGCGACTCGGGGGGCGCTGAGCCTGGGCTCCGTTACCAAGCTGGGCGGCCCCTGGCCACTGAAGGTCACGCCGACGAACGTGTCCGCCTGGTCCGTCCGGCCGACCCAGTAAAAGCGAAGCAAAGTCCCGTCCGGATCGCTCACATCCACGACCGCCTCGTGCGGCGCGCGGTCCTGGATGTCGGTGCACCGGGCTCCGAGTTCCGAGCAGCGGCGACGGAGATCCTCAAGCGACTCGCGCGTGGCCATGTGCAGGGCCACGACATCGAAGCCGGTGAGATCCGGTTGCCCCGTGCAGTATTGGCGCAGCCGTAGCGCGAAGGCGAACCCACCCTCGGGCGACATCAACGCGGCCCCCCGCAGCTCGTCGTCTTCGATGAACTCCTTGGACAGGTCCAGATCCATCAGGTCGCAGTACCAGGTCACGCTTCGCTGCAGATCCGTGACCGGAATCTTGACGTGCAGGACCTTCGTCATCCCGATGCCCACCCTGGCTCCTTCGCTCGAACGCGCAGGCCGCACCTGCCAGAGTAGGGCTCCGCGCCTATGGCCCATCCAACTCGGCCGCGGGACGCTACCTCTTCCCTGCCGTACCGACTGCTGGGGGCACATGCGGGGCACACGACGACCGTCGACGCCGTCAGGCAGTGACAGGTGCTGCGAGGCGGCCTCGCAGGTCAGATCCTTCTTCCCCCGCATCCTCGCAGGTAGCCGTCCTGCCGTGCCCGGTTCAACCTCGACCGCATGGCAGTCACCGGACAGCCGGGGAAGCGGGCCAAGCGGGAGCCAGCCTGGGAGCCTGACGCTGCGGACGTCCACGGACTGCCGAGGGCAGGCGCGGCTGCTGGCGCGAGAACGACAGCGCACGCCGGACGGGAGCGGATGCCGCTGGGAGACGAGTCGGTACCTACAGATCAGAAAGTCAGCCCACCCTGCTGACGGCAGCCCTGACGGCAGGCCCTTCACCCACCGGCGGATGAAGCCGGACGGTCAACCTTCTGCGTCGCGTGCTGCTACATGTGCGCCGCTCGCATGCGGAATAGTGGCCTCGACATCAACGGTGAGCAGCCCGGCCGTCCGCCCTAGCCATAGCCTCGCGGGGGTGCCGGTCGGCACTCAGAAGGGGAGTCACACACCATGGCCGAGAGCGAACTGTTCGAGAGCGGACTTCAAGCGCGGCGGGACGTCCTGGGCGCTGAGTACGTCGACGCGAACCTCGGGGGCGTCGACGACTTCATGATGGCCTTTCAACGCATCGTGACCGAGTGGGCGTGGGGGTACGCGTGGAGCAGGCCAGGTCTCGATCGCAAGACACGGAGCATGCTGAACCTTGCGATCTTGACGGCGCTTGGGCGGCCCGAAGAGTTGGCCGTCTACGTGAAGGGTGCGATCGCCACAGGCGTATCCGTCGACGAGATCAAGGAGATATTGATTCACGCCACCGTGTACTGCGGCACACCAGCCGGGCACCAGGCGTTTCAGGCAGCGCATGAGGCTCTCCTGGCCGAGGGCGTGTTGCGTCATCCCAGTTGAGCGCCTGGAACCGAGGTTGCAGGTCAGGCGATGCGGAGGCACAGACCACGCAGATTCCAAGCTGACCGTCGTGCCCGCTGCGCGCCCGATGGCAGGGCAGCGGACGGTGCCGAGGGGGCAGCAGCGGAGACCCACAGGACAGCTTGACCGAGCACGAGCAGCGCGCCTCGAGCAGCGTACAAGCTCATTCCCAAAGTTGAGTCCCGCAGAGTGGTGTACGGCGGGCCCGGGCCGGTGAGGCCGGTGGGCGTGGCGTCCACGGCTTAGGCGGTCATCGCGTGATCCTTCTTGAGACCTCTCACAGTGCTCTTGAACGGAGTCCACGCGATGACCGCACCGCACGATATCGACCCTGCCCGGTTCCTGGCCGCCCAGCTCGCCGATCCTGGCTCGGACCTGCTCCGGGCGATGTCGACGGCGTTCGTGAACGCGCTGATGTCGGCTGAGGCCGACGCCGTCTGTGGCGCCGAGTACGCCACTTCCAGCCCGGAGCGGGTGAACAGCCGCAACGGCTACCGCCGCCGCGAATTCGACACCCGCACCGGCACCCTGGACGTGGCAATCCCCAAACTGCGCTCGGGGAGCTACTTCCCGGACTGGCTGCTGGAGCGGCGCCGCCGCGCCGAAGCCGCCCTCACCTCGGTCGTCGCGACGTGCTACCTGCTCGGGGTCTCCACGCGCCGGATGGAGAAGCTCGTCGAGTCTCTGGGCATCACCCGGCTGTCCAAGTCCCAGGTCTCCCGGATGGCCGCCGACCTGGACGAGCAGGTCGAGGCGTTCTGGACTCGGCCGCTGGACCAGGGCCCGTACACGTTCCTCGCCGCGGACGCGTTGACGATGAAGGTTCGCGAGGGCGGACGGGTCGTCATCGTGCACGCCTTGGTCGCGACCGGGGTCAACCGTGACGGGCACCGGGAGATCTTGGGCCTGCAGGTCACCTCCGCCGAAGACGGCGCCGGCTGGCTGACGTTCTTCCGGGACCTGACCGCCCGGGGCCTGACCGGGGTCCGGCTGGTCACCTCCGACGCCCACGCCGGGCTCGTGGCGGCGATTGGGGCGACGCTGCCCGGCGCGGCATGGCAGCGGTGCCGCACGCACTACGCCGCGAACCTCATGAGCGTGACGCCGAAGGCGTCCTGGCCGTGGGTGAAAACCCTGCTGCACTCGGTCTACGACCAGCCCGACGCCGCCTCCGTGCACACCCAGTTCGACCGGCTCGTCGAGGCCGTCGCCGACAAGCTGCCCAAGGTCGCCGACCACCTCGAGCAGGCACGCCCGGACCTGCTGGCATTCACCGCGTTCCCCAAGGAGATCTGGCGCCAGCTCTGGTCGAACAACCCCAACGAGCGACTCAACCGCGAGATCCGCCGCCGCACCGACGTCGTCGGCATCTTCCCCGACCGTGACGCGCTGATCCGCCTTGTCGGCGCCGTCCTGGCCGAACAACACGACGAGTGGACCGAAGGCCGCCGCTACCTCGGCCTGGACGTCCTGAACCGCTCACGGCTCACCGTCATCACCGACGGCGACACCGACAGCGACACTGCCGGCGACCGCAAGGAGGTGACGGACCCCACCATGCAGGCCCTCACAGCCTGACCAACACAAAGATCACGCGATACACCACGCCCTGGGACTTGACCATTCCCAAGCTGATGATTTCCGCCCGTCGTGCGAAGCGCTCGATGCACCCGTGCCTGCAGGATGGCCGTTCACCGACGCCTGCCCGTGTGACGACGCCGGCCCTCTCGACCTGACGCTGGCCTCTGGTCATCATGCAATCCCAGTCCCTGGCCCTTGGGACCGAGACGAACCGGCCCGGTCATGACTTCACGGGAGTAGGGGTCCTGACGCGGGTGTCCCGCGCCGGGTCTGATGGAGGCTCTCAATCCCGGAAGGATGAGAGTCATGGCGGCACCGAGGAAGTATCCGGAGGAGCTGCGGGAGCGAGCGATCCGGATGGCGGTGGAGCCTGCGGCGTGACCCGGCGACCAGGCCCGGGGCATGCAAGCGGGTCGGTGACCAGCTCGGGATCAACCCCGAGACGTTGCGTAACTGGGTCCAGCAGGCCGAGGTCGACGACGGCCACCGGCCGGGCGCGACGACCGCTGAGGCGCAGCGGATCGCCGAGCTGGAGCGGGAGAACCGGAGCTGCGGCGGGCGAACGAGATCCTGCGGACGCGCGTCGGCGTTTTTCGCGCGGCGGAGCTCGACCGCCCGACATGCGCGTGATCGTGGAGTACATCGACGAGCACCGGGACCGAGTTCGGGGTCGAGCCGATCTGCAGACGTTGACGGACGCCGGCTGCAGATCGCCCCGAGCACCTACTACGCCGCCAAGAACCAGCCCGCCCTCGGCGCGCTCGGTCACCGACGCCGCCACGACCGGACGTGATCCGGGCCGGTGCACGGCGACAACTACGGCGTGTACGGCGTCCGGAAGGTCCACGCCGAGCTGCACCGGCAGGGCCACCGCGGTGGCTCGCTGCACGGTCGCAGCGGTTGATGAGAGCCGCCGGCCTGCGGGGGATCACCCGGGCGAAGGGACCGCGGACCACGATCCCCGGCACCGGACCGGACACCCGCCCGGACCTGGTCGCCAGCGGCCTTCACCGCCTCCGCGCCGGACCAGCTGTGGGTCGCGGACATCACCTACTGCCGCACCTTCTCCGGCTGGGTCTACGCCGCGTTCGTCGTCGACGTCTTCTCCCGGCGCGTCGTCGGCTGGCAGCTCTCGACCAGCCTGCGCACCGACCTGGCCCTGGACGCCCTCGAGATGGGCCTGTGGCACGCAGGCACCGCGCCGGCCGCGACACCACCGGCCTGATCCAGCACTCGGACAAGGGCGTGCAGTACGTCGCCGTGCGCTACACCCAGCGCCTCGCCGAGGCCGGCGCGGTCGCGTCGGTCGGCTCGACCGGCAACTCCTACGACTATGACTCGGAAGCGACCGGAATTGGTGATGCGTCGGATCGCGGGTGGGTGGGTCGCTACGGCGACCTCCTGCAGGGCAAGCTGGTCGGTCATGGCCACCTGGGCGGAGTTCGCGAACGCGGAGCCGGGGCTGGCCGCCTTCGGCCGGGAGCGGATGGATGGTCGGATCGTGTACCAGGCGACGCTCCGGCTTGATGGCGGACCGCGTGTACACCCGGTCTCTCCCTGGGTCGGGGCCGGGTTGCTGTGCGTGTCGTTCCGCGACACCAGTCCGAAGCTGCGCGAGGTGGGGCGCGACCCCCGCTACGCGTTGCACACGGCGCAGCCGTGGGAGGACCACGCTGGGGCCTTCGGCGAGTTCATGGCCCGCGGACGACTCGAACCGCTCTCCCCGTCCCACCCCGCGGTGCTGGGCCGCCCCGGCCGGACGCCGTACGGGCTCGTCCACTACTCATGCTCGATCGAGGAGGCGGTGGCGACGGAGTACACGGACGACGAGATGCCCGTCTATCGTCGGTGGAGGCCGTCTCCCGACGAGGCGACCGGCCGACCTGGCCGAGCAGCTCGATGAGGCCCAGCTGGTCGGGCTAACGATGATCGCCTGCCTGGCGAACGTGCGCTCGCGGTTCGCCACGGCTACCAGGTCGAGCTTGCGGCCCTGGGAGCCGGAACCCCCGGCCGCGGCGATCTCGTGCAGCGTGCCCACCACCTCGGCGACGGTCAGGCTCGGCGTGCCCTCAGGCAGCGGTCTCACCCGCCAGCGTCTCTGCCCGACCGGCCGCCGGTTGCTCGCCGGTCCGCCGTAGCCTCGACGGGCTTCGCGGCACGCTGGCGCCTCCTGCATGGGTGCCTCGCGTCGGTGACCAGGCCCGGCATGACTTCTGGCATGACGGGCGGTGTTCTCGCAGGTCCAAAGGTGCTGTAGGAGCTGTGGGGTGTGCTGGTGGAGCGGTGGGGGCGGTGAGGCGGCGTCCTCGTAATGCTTAGGTCTCGTCACGGCGGTAACCAAGCCGGGGGTCTGATGGCTGGGGATCCGGACGGAATCGAACCCGGTCCGCGGCTCGGGGTGCCGGCGTTGCGGCGCCGCCGCACTCTCGCCGGGTCTCGGGGGTGACCCCCCTGCCGCTTAGGTCACCGCCTCGGCGAGGGGGCGCTGCTCGACCGGCGGGGCATCGCCATGGCGGTGGATGATCTTCCATTCGCCGTCCTCGCGGCGGTACAGGTGGGTGACCCGCAGCGTGTAGGGCCCGATCGGGACGCCCTCCATGGATACTGCCGTGTGCTCGTAGCCGACCGTGTAGGCCAGGTCCCCGCTGACCTCGGCGGCCACCAGCTCGTAGCGATAGACGGTGCAGTCGGAGAACTGCGACGCGAGGAAGCGGAAGAACCGGCGAACCTCCCCGGCCCCGCTCTTGCTGGTCGCCGCGCCGAACAGAGTCACCGGATCGCGGCTCGACCACATCGCCAGCCGCGGCCCCGGATCGCCGTTGTGGATCGCCGTCTCCGCCTCGACCTGGCGGGGGAGGGTCTGGTCAAGGAACTCGTCAAGGTCGCTCACGGCCCACCTCCGGCGTTGACGGCTCCGCTTGTCAGACACGACCCGGCGGTACGGATCCGTCGAGATGTTGTCCGCACTGTATCGGGGACGACCGCCAACTCCGGAGGACGAGTTGACGGCAGCCGTGACGGCTGCCCGTGGCGTGGTGGACGTAGATCGCGTCAGACACCACGAAGGGCGCGAACGGCAGCAAGGGGCGCCGTTCGACAGGCTGCACGACTCTCACAAGCCGAGGGGCCGCGTGCCCGTTGCGTACCCGTCGGGGGCGGAACCCGGTCCCACCTGGCACCAGACGCGCAACAGCGGTGGTCAGACCGTCGCGTCTCCGAGCACGTTCATACGCATCAGGGCCTGACGCAAACTCGTTCCCAAGCTGACAGTTCGGCTGCCGCACGCGTCCCGGCCATCCAGTTCAGCCGACCCACGTCGATGCTTCTCTTCGCTCGAGACTCGCGACTGGCCGCGCACCCGACGCCCTCGAACCCTCCCGGCCCGTGGGGAGACACCGCTAACGGTCGGAGGGTCCCTGGGGCGGTCGTTGTCCGGGACATGGCGTCCCCAGGCCGATGGCGACCGACTGCTCGCTCGTGCCGGACCGGAGGGTCAACGGTATGCACGCAGGGTGGTCGAGCCAGTATCCGCCAGGGTAGGCAAGCCAGCCGGTGCCTCCGGTGTCAGGGCAGTTGACCACGACTCGGCGGCTGGGCGTGGAGGGGCCTCCTCCCCAGCCGATGCCGACCCGGTTGCCGGTCAGGCTGGGAGCGACGAGTTCGAACTTCGCACCGGCCTTGATCACGAGTCCCGTCTTGGCGAACAGCCGCAACGCCGGGAAGGGCTCCCCGGTCAGACCCGTTTGCAGAGCTTCCGTTCGAGGGCTCGCCGGCAGCGCCACCACCCCACGCACGACCTGCCAGTCGCGCGGCGGAGGCTGATTGTCGATCGCCTCCCCGCACGGCAGGGTCTGAGAGGCGATCAGCAGAGGGTCCGCGGTCTGCGCCGTAGCCAGGACCGGTGAACCGCTTCCTGCCGCACTCGGTAGTGCTGGCGTCGGGGCCGACGATCTCGGTCCCGCCGTACAGCCCACCAGTAACATCAACACCGCCGCGGTGGTGACACAGCCGTCCCGGCCCGTCATGGCTCTATTGAACGCCTGATGACGCGGTCTTGGCCGGAACGCCGCAAGTGGCGGAGCAGGCGTGATCAACGCGACCGGATCATGCAGCGGGACCGCGAGCGCGAGACCCCCCGGCGACCAGCAGAAGAAGTGCCGTCGCAAGCAGGAAGGTCGCGAGCGCAGGTTGGTCAGGCCGGTGTCCTTCGCCGACCGGATTCGGTCTTCGTAGAGCAGGCCGCCCCGGGACCTGGGCGTCGTGACCGCGCTGGTGAGACGCTCCTTGCGCGAGACCCGATCCCCCTCGACCCGGGGACGGCGATGGTCGTCGCAGCTCGCCCGCTCCGGTTGCTGTCAGGCATCACCTGGCACAGGACAAGGTCAGGCGATACTGCCTAGCTTCGCTAGAGATGCTTGACGGATCTGCTCCGGGACATGCTTGACGTCGGGGCTAGAGAACATGGCCGACCTTGCGGGGTCGGAAGGCCTTGATGTTGCGGACCGGCTGGGTGGTGGTCCGGTGGCGATGACGCAGTACCGAGAATGGTCATGGACCCCGGTGACGACCTTCGCCTCCACCGGCTCACCACCACGCGGTGAAGCCAGGTAGACGCCGCCGACGATGTCCATGTGCCACAGCGCCATCGCGGTGTCGCGTTCCCAGCGTCGATACTCCCGCAGCACTAGCCCGGCCGGCGAGCTGGCCGTGGCGGACCAGGACCCGGTGGACGGTGGTGCGTGACGGCACCGGCTCGGCCAGCTCCCGCAACCGCCCCCGCAGCCCAGGAGCCGTGCCGAGCTCGTGGACCAGGCGCACCGCCCCCCAGCGCGGATGCCCCCGGCGCAGCTCACACACCAACGCCTCCACCTCGCTGGAGGTCTGCCACGGCGACGAACGCGGCCGCTTCGGCTGATCCGCCAGCCCGGCCAGACCCGCCTGCAGATACCGGCGCTTCCATGTGCTCAGCGACTGCCGGGACACCCCAACCTCAACGGCAACCTCACTCACGGCTGCACCGCCCAGGACCGCCAGGACCGCCCGATACCGCTGCTCGACGACCGACAACTCGACCAGAGCCAATCCCGGCCTCCACCCCGCGCGACGCCCGCAAACGACGCGCATATGGAAGCCGAACCGGACCCGACGTCAAGCATGTCCTGGCACACCGACGTCAAGTATGTCCCGGACCAGGACAAAGGTCAGGCGATACTGTCGTGAGCCAGGAGATCCTTGACAGTTCTGTGCCAGGAGATGCTTGACGCCTGGCCTAGGAAACGGGGGGGACCGTCCATGGTCGGTTCGCCTTGATGTTACGGACGGCCAGGGTGGTGGTGCGGCGCACGACGCGGGTTTCGCCGTCGTCGAGCTCGATCGCGAGGGTGTTCTCGGACACCGCGATCGTGACCGTGCGGTAGGCGTGGACCCGGCCCAGGGCCACCTTCTGACCGACCACCATGACGACGCCGGTGTTCGAGGCCCGGCGCTGCACCCGGACCGGTTCGGTGACCGGCCGCGGCGGTGGACCGGCGGGGCGGCTGCCCCGCAGCCTGGCGATCTGGTCGGAGGTGAGCGGGTTCGCCCTGGTGCGCAGCAGCTCTCTGGTCTCCAGGTCGAAGAACATCAAGATGGTGGGCTCGATCCGGATCCCGACGTGCCGCCCGGCCAGGATCTCCGCCGCCGGCACCGACTGCCCGGCCAGACAGACCCGTCCGGTGCGGGCGATGCACCTCTCCACCTCGACCGCTGCGAACGTTTGACCCGCGCCGTCGCGCCGGACGGGTTCAGGCCGGGGCAGCGGGGACGGGCCCGCCGGGACAGCCCCCGCGGCGGTGAGCCGGGCCAAGTCGTTCACCGACAGGTGAGAGCGCAGGGTCTTGACCCGGGCACCGCCGATCAACAGGTGGATCAGGTCGCAGTCGGCCCAGAACTTCACCGTCAGGCCCGCCCGGGCCGGGCCCAGCCAGATCTGCCGCTTGACCAGGACCATGTTCCCGCTCGGAGGCACGACCCGGTCGAACTCGACCGCCGAACTCGACACGGCACCCACCGTCGGTGTCGTCGTCGACGTTGCCGGGGCCGACTGGATGACAGGCTCGAGCTGCGCCGTCGATGTCAGGGTCGGAGCCGGTGTGGGTGCCAGTGCCGGGGCCAGCGTGGGCGGCAGCCACAGCGGCAGCAGGTCCCGCTCGCCCTGCCCGGTCGGGCTGAACCGCTGCGCCGGGCTGACCGGAACCTGCCCGTCCAGGCCCTGATGGGGCCGGTCATGGTTGTACTCCCGCACCCAGCCATCGACCGCCTGCTGCGCCAGCTCCAGGGACGTGAACGGCTCGGCGTCGTCCAGCAGCTCCCGCCGCAGCGTGCCGTGGAACCTCTCCACCTTCCCGTTCTGGTTCGGGGAGGCCGGTGCGGTCAGCCGGTGCTGGATCCCGTTCTTGCGGCAGATCTTGTCGAACAGCACCTCCCCGCCCTTACCGAACCGGTCGGTGAACTGCTTGCCGTTGTCGCTGAGGATCTCCCCCGGCACCCCGAACCGGGCCAGCGTCGCAGCCAGCGCCAGGCACACCGCCCGCCCGGTGGCCCGCTCCACCACCGCGGCCATCACGCAGTACCGGGAATGGTCGTCCACCCCGGTCACGACCTTGGCCTCGCGCAGCACCCCGGTCCGCGGGTCGACCAGCATCACCCCGCCGACGATGTCGACCGCCCACAGCTGCATCGGCCCTGGCCGTTCCCAGCGCCGATACGACTCCCGAGGCCGCTTGCGCGGACGCGGTGCCAACAGCCCCTGCCGGATCAGGATCCGGTTCACCGTCCGCGTCGATGGCACCTCAACGCCGGCCATCACCATCGCTCCCGCCGACCCTGTCGATGCGGCCTTCAGCATCTCCAGCCGGATCCGCGTCGCGCCCCACCGCGGATGCCCTCGGCGCAGCTCCGCCACCCGCACCTCGACGGCGGCGTCGACCTGCTGCGGGCTCGACCGCGGCCGGTGGGATCGGTCCGTCAACCCCGGTAGGCCCTCGCCGAGATACCGCGACAGCCAGGTGTGGATCGTCTGCCTCGACGTCCCGATCCCGGCGGCGACCTCGCTCACCGACGCCCCCGACAGCACAGCCCGGACCGCGTCCAGCCGCTGCTCGACCACTGACAACGCCACCAGCGCCAACCCCGGCCTCCCGACCAACGACGCCCACGGAAACGTCGCCGATCAAGAAGGCCGAACACGGCCACTGTCAAGCATCACCTGGCACGCGACTGTCAAGCATCACCTGGCACAGGACAAAGGTCAGGCGATACACGCTGCTGAATTCACCTGTACTGAAATCAAGGCGCCCGGCCCGCTTCGCGGGCCGCGCGCGCCGGGCGTGCGGCGTGGGCGCCGGTCCCGGCGCGCGCCCGCAGGCGGATTAGTCGTGTACGCGGCGCGAGTTGACGGCCTTGCGGTCCTCGGCTGCGTCCCGTCGATCGATGTCCGCCTCGCGCCGGTCGGCGGCAGCCTGTTCACGGTGCTTCCTGGCACTGCTCAGCAGGTCCGCTCGCCGTGCAGGGTCTTCGCCCTCGCGGCCGGCGAGAGTCTCCTCAAGGTCAGCGACGCGCTCGTGTGCCCTCGCCATGGCGTCCTGGACACGGGCGAGGCCGTCTCGACTCCTGCCCACCATGTCCTGAGCCTGTTCGGCCAGCTTGGCGCTGCGCTCGGCCTCCTCGGCCACCTGTTGAGCCCGGCGCGACGCCGAAGCCGCGGGGTCGCCAGGTTCACGAGTCATGGCGTCCAGTCTCGCTCTTCACGCTCCCCCCGCCGTTCGGCCCGCGCGTGAGTGGGAGGTTCAAGGCTTAGGCGACGCGCGAGGCCGATCACCTTGGGTGCCGGGGCTCGCCTTCCGGTACCACCCCCGGACTCCCCGTCCACCCCGTACTCCCAGCCCGGTCCCGGGACGTGCTCCGCACCTGTGGGTGGCCGAGTCGCGGCGGCGGCGGCGTGGACGGCGAGCCTCCCCGAGGGCGGTATCTCCGGGGCGTCGGTGGGGGCATGAACCGGCCCCCACCGCCGCCTCAACCCCTGGGGATGCGATGAGCAGCAATGAGGGCGAGGGCAGGGCCGGGTTCGCGATCGAGGAGCACGACGAGGACTGCGGCTGGAACGAGACGGACGACCAGGGCGAGGACACCGAGCAACTGCCGTCGACCTGCGAGGGCGGCATGTCCGGGTGGTGCAGGCAGCTGCGCAAGCACGCCCGGTGCTACTTCAACCTCCCCGATGGGATCGCCGACGGCCGCGCCCGTACCTACGGCATGTGGGATGGACGCCAATGGGTGTGTCCCTGTCCCTGCCACGAGGTCCACGCCTTCCCGCCTTGCCCTCACCCAGACCACCAGGGCCAGCAGGAGCGGCGCAGCGCGGACGTCACGTTCGACGTGCAGCAGGCACTCTTCTAGGTCGACTCCGTGGGACCGCGCGCAGTCGTGAGCGATCGGCCCTGCACGCCCACACTCGGAGCCCAAGTGCGGTGCAACACGGACGCCCAGCGCCTGCTGACGGACCGCCATGACTGGCTCGGGTTCCCCGACGGCGACCTCGTCGAGGTGGGGTGCAGACGCGGCGGGGAGGTGGTCGCGCGCGTTCCTGTGCTCCGAGCGCCCGGCGGTGGTGGCCACGTTCGGCCCAGAAGGCGTCACCGGTCACCCGGACTCCATCGCTGTAGCCCAGGCAGGGCGCCGGTCGCGGCGTCCCGGCACGCCCTGTCGAGGGGTCAGGACGGCGTCGGTTCGTCTCTTTCGCTGATCGCCTTGCGCAGGGCCTTGGGGAGTCTGCCCGTGTTCTTGCGGTAGTACGCGGCGGCCAATCGAAGCACGACGAGCCGCGCGCCGCCCACCGCGGCTCCTGACGCCATCGCAAAGGCGAGCGGTCTCGCCCAGGTGCTGTCTGGGTCTTCGGGGACCTCCGGCGGCTTTCGGCCCGTGGCCGCTCGCCAGGCAACCACCAGCGCGTGCTGAACGGCAACGGTCGCCACGAGCGCCCCAATCGCCGACAGGGCCCTCCAGAGCAGCTTGAACATCGCCCGCCTCCTTCGCCGACATCTTCCCGAACCACAGTCGTCTCGTTACGCCCAAGATCGTGTACAGCTAGGCGGAGGCGTCCTTCCCGATACGGCACCACTGTGGCGATCCGGGGCGGCCGCATCAAGGGCGCGGCGTGTCGCTTGTGCGATGAGAATGACGTTCGAGGGTCAGGCCGGCCTGCCGCCGGGTGGTGCGCGAGGGTCCTCCAATGGCGACGGGATGCCCGTTTGTCGGAAGTGGCGTACCAGCGTGCGGCGGGAGATGCCGGTCTGCCTGGCGATGCTGCTGACCGTTGCGCCCGGCGCAGTGCATGATCATCGCTCCGGCTCGTGCTCGCGGTGAGGACACGCCCAGACACGTGGCGGCAGGTGGTCTAGGTTCGACGGGGTACGGATGAGCCAGGACTCTCCGGACGGGCAGGGCTGCCACGTGCACAGCCAGTGGTCCTGGGACGCCCTACGCGGGGACATGCGAGCAACCTGCGCCCGCGCCGTGCAGATCGGGCTGCGGTCCCTGGCGTTCACCGAGCACGCAGACTTCACCCCGTGGCAGCTTCACGACGCCGAGGTGCCCCGCGGCGTCCGTGGCCGCGTCTCTCCCGGCGGCACATTCCTCGGCGAGCCCCTCGACGTCGAGGGCTACCTGGAGTGCGTGGAGGACTGCCGCCGCCGGTTCCCCGAGCTGCGGATCCTGGGGCGGTTCCGGGTGGGCCGTGCGGCGTCCCCAACCGTTGGCGGCCATCTTGGTCGGGCTACAGCTCGGCCACGTCAAGCAGCGGTGGGGCGGTGCTGCTTGACCCGGCCGAGCGCCCTCCCGTGCTAGCCGCCAACGGGTGGTGCCGCTGATCTGGCGGAGTCGCCCCCTTGCCGGGGCAGCTGCATTTCGAACCAGACGGTCTTGCCCTGGGTGGTGGGGTGGACGCCCCATCGGGTGGCGAGGGCGTGGACGATCCTCAGGCCCCGTCCGTTGGTGGCGTCGTGCTCCGGGTCGGGCAGCATCGGCAGGGTCGGGTTGTCGTCGGTGACGTCGACGTGCAGCGTGCGGTTCTCGATCGTGACCAGGACCAGTAGGACGGTGCGGGTGTGACGGACGGCGTTGGTCACCAGTTCGGAGATCATCAAGAGCGCGTCGTCGACCGCGGGATCCTCGCGTCCGTGCAGGGCGGCGAGCAGGAGCTTCCGCGCGGTCGCTGGGCTGCGCGCGTCGATGGGGAGCGCCATGCCGGCCACCAGGCGCCACTACCCGTGCTGGCTCTGGTTACACATCGCGGCCGTCGGCGTCTAGCCTGGCAACGGAAGCTCCCGTCCGGGGAACGTGGTCCTGGTCAGGAGCGGCGGAGCGTACGCCGGCCACGCTGATCGGGTCAGGGTTCGGAGGCGGACGTGACGGAGCGGGACGACCGGTTGAGCGAGCGGGAGCGCGCCGCGAACGAGCGGGATCGGGTGGCCGACGAGCGGGACGCCGCAGCAGATCCCCGGGACCGCGCGGCTGATCATCGGGATGGCATTGCCGACGAGCGGGACCGGCGCAGTGGCCAGC
The DNA here is from genome assembly GCA_963792195.1 of uncultured Actinomycetota bacterium. Taxonomy (GTDB): domain Bacteria; phylum Actinomycetota; class Actinomycetes; order Actinomycetales; family Kineosporiaceae; genus DATKNA01. The sequence goes on from CAWBVK010000002.1 coordinate 787,767, forward strand.
GGGACGCGGCGGTCGATCAAGTCCTGAACCGGGCGATCGCGAGGGATGTCGCAGCGGATCATCGTGACGCCGAGGCCAGGGCACGGGACCTGGCGGCGGAACTGCGCGACCTGAAGGCGGGAAAGGTTTCGATCGAGGATGCCGCGCTCGAGCGGGGCAGCGCTGGGATCGATCGGGACTGGAGTGGCCGCGACCGTGACTTCGGCGCCGGTGACCGCGCTGACCTGGTCGAGGCCCGCAATCGAGCTGCCGCACGTCGTGACGACGCCGGCGAAGAACGGCAGAAAGCGGCCCTGGACCGGTTCGAGTCCGCCTCCGACCGCGCCCACGCCGCCAAGGACCGCGAACAAGCAGCCGAAGACCGCCGGATCTCCGGAGACGGGGACCCCCGGTAGCGCCTGCCCGGACCCTCGTTTCCCAGCTCAGCCGCTTGCGCCCTCCGCTCATATGGGCGGGCCCGGGCTTCCGCACCGCGGTGAGCTTCGGCTGCGTCGGGCCTGGCTACCGTGAGACACGGGCACTGGGCCGCGCACCGATCGGAGACCTGGTCATGGAGTCCGTGGGCCTCGGCAGTACCGGGTTGACGCTCAGTCGGCTGGCGTTGGGTTGCATGAGCTACGGCGATCCGACCGCGCGCGGGCGCGCACGAGTGGTCCCTGCACGACGAGGATGCTCAGCCGTCGGCGTGACTCGGCGGAGCCGGTCTCTTGCGTTCGTCCTGTCCAGGAGCACCGGCAGGCGACGGCGGCGGAGCGATGGCCCACGAGCAGGACCCTGGCTGCCCGACGTGGGGACCAACGCATTAGAACGGGCTCGTAATGCGTAGGCCCCCACCTCGATGGCGTGCCCGGTGCCCGGTGCCCAGGGCCAAAGGGGACGCTGCGACACTCTTGGCATGCGCCAAGCGTTTGCAGATGAGGCGGTCCTGGCGATGGACCCCGAGGGCGACAGCCGCGCTCCGGGGGGCGTGGTGACCGCGGGCCTCTGCGGCCACTGGGAGCACGAGCCGCCTTGTCCCTTCGCGCCGCATCACACCAGCAAGTCGTGGGTGGGCTCGGATCTCCATGTGCGGATCCTCTTCGCCGTTGAGCCCGAGCGCGAGGACGAGGCGCGGAGCCGCATCGACGACGCACTGAGGTCCGGGCGCCTGGAGGGACCCGACGGCCAAGAGACGCGTTGGCACGTGCTGAGCGCAGGCAGGAGGGAACTCGTCGAGCGCGAGATTGGTCATGGCCAGAGGCTCGCAGCGTCTGCCTGAAGTCAGCAGCGAGCGATCTCGCAGGCGTGGCCGACGTCGCTCCATGCCGAGTTGAGGACAGCCAACATGGCGGGACGAAGAGTGCGCCGATGTCCCAGGACCCCGACGGGAGCCAGCCGGGGAGCCTGACTCGCCGAACGGCGACGGACGACGACGGTGCGGGAGGGCACAGGATGCGGGCTGGCGGCACGAGCGATGGAGGCACGCGGACGCACACGGCGACGAGTCGGTACCTACGGATCAGAAGGTCCCCATGCCCGCAGCGTGCCCGATGGAGTGGCAGACCGGGGTCACGAGGGGCAGCCCAGGACAGACCCGACGCAGGTCAGCGGTAGCGCCGGCACGAGCACGATCACGCACGACCCCTCCGACATCGCTTCCAAGGTGGTCCTGCGCTCCTCCAAGATGGGGACGGCCCTGTCGGGCCGGCCGCGCCGCCAAGCAGCTGGCCGCGCCTCCCGCTCCGCTCCCGGCGCTCAGCCGGCGGCTGGCGCGGCAGGGATGCTCCGCGGGGTTCAGCGGCGGCGGCAGTGGAAGGGCAGTCAGCACAAAGTCAGCAGACGCAGTGCACAGCGCTGGTGAACGGACGCAGACAGCGGGACTGGCATACAGGTACGCGTAGGCGTTGGGAGCGGAGGGAGTGGCGACGGCCCATGGCATGGAGGGGGTCAGGGGTTCGAATCCCCTCAGCTCCACCCAGGCTCCACCCCAGACCAGGGCCGGGCTCGCGTCGTCGAGTCCGGCTCTTCTGCTTCCCGGAGTAGGCGAGGTCTGTGCCGCTACTGTTCCTGACCGGTCCCTGGTGACGTCGCGAGCGGGGAGGGCGGACATGGGTTGGCGTGAGCGTCTCGGCTCCGCCGGTGTCTGGCGGGGTGTGAAGCTCGTCGACCCGGCTCTGGCCGGCACGATCGAGGAGCTCGGTTACGGCACGATCTGGCAGGGAAGTTCTCCCGGCTCCGACCTCCGCGCGGCCGAAGCACTGCTCGACGCCACTGAATCGCTGGTCGTCGCGACCGGCGTCGTCAACATCTGGATGTCGGACCCGGCGGAGCTGGCGGACTCCTACCACCGGATCGACGCCAAGCACCCGGGCAGGTTGCTGCTGGGCATCGGATCAGGACATCGCGAGGCCACGCCGGAGCGGGTGCGCCCGGTCGACGCCATGTCCAGGTACCTCGACGTACTCGACGACCACGGCGTACCCGTCCAGGGCCGGGTCCTGTCCGCGCTCGGCCCTCGCATGCTCGCGACGGCGGCCGAACGCAGTGCCGGCACCCATCCCTACCTGACGATCCCGTCACAGACACGCGAACAGCGCGCCACCCTCGGCCCCGACGCGCTGGTGGCCCCCGAGCAGACCGTCGTCCTCGACACCGACCAGGAGGCCGCACGGCGGGTCGCCCGCGCCTTCCTCGCCGGCTACCTGGGGATGGTCAACTACACCAACACCATGCAGCGGGGTGGCTTCACGGCCGAGGACGTCGCGGACGGCGGGAGCGACCGGCTCGTCGACGCCATCGTCGTCCACGGCGACGCACCGGTCCTCGCCGGCGCCCTGCGCGCCCACCTGGACGCCGGCGCCGACCACGTCTGCGTCCATGTCCAGCCGGCCGACAGCGACGTCGTCCCCGCCCTCCGGGCGATCGCGGCCGAACTCGCGTTGCCGGCGCGGGGCTGACTCCCGTGGCGCCGCCGCCACGCCGTGCTGACCGCGGCGGTGCCGCCCTACCATGACGCCGTGAACCCCGCGGTCTGGGTCGAGCGCCACGGCCGGCAGCGGCCCGACGGCGCCGCACTGGCCGAGGGCGACCGCGTCCATGCGACCTGGGCCGGGTTCGCCGCCCGCATCGCCGCGGCGGCGGGCGGGCTGCGCGAGGGCTTCGGGCTCACGCCCGGCGACCGGGTCGCCATCGTCATGCGTAACCGGCCCGAGTACCTCGAGGCGCTGTACACGATCTGGCACGCGGGCCTCGTGGCCGTACCGGTCAACGCCCGGCTGCACCGCGACGAGATCGCCTACGTCCTCGACCACAGCGGCACCGCCGTCGTGGTGACCGACGACGAGCATGCCGGTGACGTCGAGCCGCTCGTGGGCGCCGTCCAGGGCCTGCGGGCGGCGGTGCTGGCGCCCGGGCCGCAGTGGAACACGCTGACGGGGTCGACGCCCGTGCCCCTGGCCGACCGGCAGCCGGGGGACGCGGCGTGGCTCTTCTACACGAGCGGCACCACGGGCCGGCCCAAGGGCGCCACCCTCACGCACCGGAACCTGCTGATGGCGTCGCTCAGCTACTTCGCCGACATCGACCAGGTGATGCCGGGGGACTGCATCCTGCACGCCGCGCCGCTCTCGCACGGCTCCGGGCTGTACGGGCTGCCGCACGTGGCCCGGGGAGCGCTCAGCGTCGTGCCGCACTCCGGCGGCGTCGACGGCGACGAGATCGCCGCCCTCCTGCGGCAGTGGCGGCGCATGTCGTTCTTCGCCGCGCCCACGATGGTGAAGCGCCTGGCCGGCGACCGGGCCGTGGCATCCGCCGACCTGTCCCACCTGAAGACGATCATCTATGGTGGCGCCCCGATGTACCTGGCCGACCTCGAGGTCGCGCTCGGCGTCTTCGGTCCCCGGCTGGCCCAGATCTACGGCCAGGGCGAGACGCCCATGACGATCACCGCGCTCTCCAAGGCCGACCACGCCGACCGTGGGCACCCCCGCTGGCGCGAGCGCCTGCAGAGCGTCGGCTCACCCCGCACCGACGTCGAGGTGCGCGTGGTCGATGCCTTCGACGGCGACCTCCCGCTCGGTGAGGTCGGCGAGGTGGTGGTGCGGGGCGACGTCGTCATGGCGGGCTACTGGAACCAGCCCGACGCCACGGCCGAGACCCTGCGGGGCGGGTGGCTGCACACCGGCGACGTCGGCAGCTTCGACGAGGACGGCTACCTCACCCTGCGGGACCGCTCCAAGGACCTGATCATCAGCGGCGGGATGAACATCTACCCCCGCGAGGTCGAGGAGGTGCTGCTGCGCCACCCCGGCGTCCGGGCCGCCGCGGTGGTCGGCCGGCCGGACCCCGAGTGGGGGGAGGCCGTGGTCGCCTTCGTGGTGGCCGCCGACGGCGCGGCGCCGCCCGTCGAGGAGCTCGACCGCACCTGTCTGCAGTACATCGCCCGCTACAAGCGCCCCAAGGAGTACCGCTTCGTCGACGCCCTGCCCACGAACAACTACGGCAAGGTGCTGAAGCGGGAGCTGCGCGACGTGCTCCGGTCCGAGACTCCTTGACAACTGTCAAAACAACCCACGTGAGGTAGCGACGAGCGCGTCGGTGGGCTGCTACGTTCCAGCGCAGGCGCGGGTCGGGAGGCTCGCACGCGCCGCCCGGCGCAGCGCCACCCGTCGACGTGTGCGCTGGCCCGGGAAAGGACGCCTGCCATGAAGCTCGCTCTCTACCTGCCGAACTTCCGCGACAAGATCACGGTCAAGGAGCTCGAGGACCTCACGGCCCTCGCCGAGGATCTGGACTACGACTCCGTCTGGACCCTCGACCGGATCTGCGTCCCCGAGGCCTCCGACCGCGTCGAGCTGCAGTACCCGTTCGGCATGATGCGCGAGTTCCCGAAGGGCATGCCTGTCGTCTCCCGGGGCGAGTGGTTCCAGGGCATGACGCTGATCCCCTGGCTGGCGGCGAAGACCACCAAGGTCCGGATCGGCATGAGCATCATCGACACCCCGTACCGCTCCCCGGGGGTCCTCGCCGCCGAGCTCGCCACGCAGGACCACCTGTCGAACGGCCGGCTCAACGTCGGCCTCGGCTCCGGCTGGATGCCCGAGGAGTTCGCCGCCGCCAGCGCCACGGACCTCTTCCCGCGCCGGCACGCCCACCTCCGCGAGACGATCGAGATCATGCAGGGCATCTGGACCAACGACCTGTTCGAGTACCACGGCGAGTTCGCGGACTTCGACCCTTCCGGGTTCGGCCACAAGCCGATCCAGAAGCCCGGTCCTCCGATCTACTTCTCCGGAACGAGGGACCCGAGCCGTTCGGCCAAGCGGATCGCGAAGTACGGCCTGTCGGGCTGGATCGGCATCCAGGACAGCCCGGAGGACATCAAGCGCTGGAAGGGCGAGATGGAACGCGAGCTGAACGAGCTCGGCAAGGCGCTCCCCGAGAACTTCGACATGTGCAGCATGATCTGGTTCGTCATCACGGACGAGCCGATGGACCAGACCCCGGCCGGCAAGGGCACGAACCTGCTCGCCGGCAACGCCCAGCAGATCGAGGACATCCTCAAGCGCTACAAGGAGGCCGGCATGACGATGCCCCTGCTGTGGCCGCCGTTCCGGGATGTCCCGACCTCCAAGACCATGGACGACCTCAAGCGGCTGAAGGAAGAGATCATGCCCAAGGTCGAGGCCATGTGACGGGACGGGCACCGGGACGACGGGTCAGGAGACCAGCCGGCGCAGCGCCACCCACGCGACGGGCAGGTACCCCAGGACCACCGGCGGGGGACCCGTGACGACCAGTCGCGTCACCGTTCCGGTCGAGGCCGGCTCGACGACGTGCTCGAAAGCCAGATCGATCCCCATGACCCGCGCGCGCCAGGTCCACGAGCGGTGCGCAGGGTCCCTCTCGTCGACTCCCATGACCGTGAACGGCACCCGCAGGCCACCGATCGCATGCACGACTCCGGCCGTTCCGCCGGTCAGGCGCTCGCCCGCGTACTCCACGCGCCTGATCTGCGGCGACCACTCCGGCCACCGTGCCGGCAGCACGTAGCGGTCCCAGACGTCGTCGGGGTCGCGCTCGCCCTCGACGGTCAGCTCGCGCCGCATCCCGCCAGCCTCGCCGCTCGGCGGGAACCGCGCACACCGGACGACGGCGACACTTCGAGCGTGGGCAAGGACTGGGTGGCCTGGCACGAGGCTTACGACGACGCGACCTCCGGACTCAGCCGGAGGCTCGCCCACGTGCAGCGACGGGTCGCGCACGCGCTCGTCATCTGGACGCGCACCCGCGCCCACCCCGACCTCACCCCGCAGGTGCGCACCTGGTTCGCCGACCACGGCTTCGCCGAGCTGGGCTTCGACACCGAGGACGGCCACGACTACGCCGTGGGCACGCACGTGCTGCGCGCCCACCCGAGCGAGTACCGCCCCGGCCGGAGGATGTTCCGCTTCGTGTGAGCACTCCGCGATGGGCGGTATGCCCCGCCGGGGCCAGCCGGACCGGCACCTTCGCCCTCGGCACCACCGACCAGTGGCGGTCGACCGGGCGTCAGGCACCGGCGGAGGGCTGACTCGGGTCCGGCCGGGTCAAGCGGGCGCCCGAGCTGCCGACATGTGAGACGTGAGCGAGCAGCCCGTCCCCGACCGGTACCCCGAGCGCGTCGCCGACTTCGGTGTCGCCCGGATGCTCGCCGCCCTCGCTGCCCTGCACCTGGCCGTCGGCGTCGTCGTCGCCGCCGTCCTGGAGCGGCGCACGGGGCTTGTCGTCGTCGGCGCGGACGTCCTCGCGGCCGCGGTGCTCGCCGGCTCGGCGGCGGTCGCGGTGCGGCTGGGGCCGCACGCCCGTGGCCGCGTGCCGGGATCCGGCCGAGGGCTCGACCTCTCCCTGCTGATCGCCGCGCTCGGCGTCGCCGGCGTGGCCACCGCCCTGCGGATCGTCGCGACCGGCGCGACGTGGGTGGCCCTCGAGCTCCCGCTCGTCGTCGTCGTGGCCGCGGCGCTGCCCCGCCGGCAGGCCCTGACCGCAGCCGTCGCCGCGATCGCCCCCGCCGCGGGTGCCATCGCCGCGGTCGCCGTGCCGGGCCCCGGGGCGGCGTCCGAGCTCCTGGCGGCCCTGCTGCCGGTGACCGCGGTCCCCGCCGCGGCCGTCGTCGCGCTCGCGTGGCGCCGCCGCGTGCACGTGCTCACGGAGCGGCTCGGGCACGCCGAGCTGGCGGCCCGCGAGGTCGCCGTCCGTGACGCCATGACCGGGGCGGTGAACCGCAGCGGACTCGAGCTGGTCGCGGTGCCCCTGATCCACCACGCCCGCCGCCAGGGCGAGGCGGCGCACTGCCTCTTCGTGGACGTCGACGGCTTCCGGGTGATCAACGACGCGGCGGGGCCGCAGCGTGGGCGACGACCTCCTGCGCGCCGTCGCGGCCGCGGTCATGGCCGCGGTGCGCTCGACCGACGTCGTCGCGCGGTGGTCGGGCGACGAGTTCGTCGTCGTCGGGCCCGGAACCGGCACCTCGCCGCTCGAGCTCGAGCGGCGCGTGCACGCCCACCTCGCGCAGGTCACGCCGGTGCCCGCGGAGGTGTGGACGCCCCGCGTCAGCATCGGCTCCGCCACGCTCGTCCCGTGGGACGAGGGCGACCTCGCCTCGCTGCTGCGCCGCGCCGAGCAGGACATGCGGCTGCGCCGCTCGCTCCGCCGCCAGCGCGCCGACCGCGACGGTGGCACCGTCGCGGCACCGCCGAGCTGGCCGGTGCCCGGCAACGCGGAGCACTGACCGCACGACCCGCCGCCTGTATGCCCCCTCTACGCTGACCGGCATGACGGCGACCGGATCATCCCTGCTGCGCGGGCTGGTCGTCGCCTGCCACCCCCTCCCGACCCTCGCGGTCACGACGTTCGCGGCCGGCTGGGGTGCCGCCACCGGTTTGCCCCTGGGGCGCGTGGCGCTCGTGTTCGTCGCCGTCCTGCTCGGGCAACTGGCGATCGGCTGGTGCAACGACGCCGTCGACGCGCCCCGGGACGTCGCGGCGGACCGCCGCGACAAGCCGGTCGTCGCGGGCCTGGTGACCGCACCCGTGCTCGTACGAGCCACGGTGGTCGCCGTCGTGCTCTGCGTGCCCGCGTCGTTCGCCCTGGGCGTCCGGGCCGGGCTGGTGCACATGGGGGTGCTCGCCTCGGGGCTGGTGTACGACCTCGCGCTCAAGCCCACCGCCTGGAGCCCGCTGCCCTACGCGGTCGCGTTCGGCCTGCTGCCGGCCGTGCCCACCCTGGCCGCGACGCCGCCCGTGTGGCCCGCCCCGGGGGTCATGGCTGGGGGCGCGCTGCTCGGCCTGGCGGCACACTTCGCGAACACCGTCGGGGACGCCGACCAGGACGCGGCGACCGGTGTGCGGGGAATGCCGCAACGGCTCGGACCGGCGGGCTCCCTGCGGGCGAGCGCGGTGCTCGTGGCACTCGCGGGCCTCGCCCTGCTCACGGCCGCGACGCACGCCGGCGCCCTGGCGCTGGTCGTCCTCGCAGCGGGGATCCTGCTCGCGGTCGCGGGGGCCGTGCTCGGTGCGCGGATGGCCGAGCGCGGGCGGACGGCGTTCCGGCTGACCCTGGCGGCCGTCGCCCTGGTCATCGTGGGCTTCCTGCTCAGCGCGTGAGGCGCCGGCCACGCGGCGGTGCCGCCGGGGTAGCCTCCGCTGCATGACCGGAGCCCCGCGGGGCGTGGCTGTGGTGACCGACTCCACCGCCTACCTGCCGCCCGACCTGGTGGAGCGGTACCGGCTCACCGTCGTGCCGCTGCAGGTCGTCGTCGGCGGCCGCTCGCTCGCCGAGGGCGTCGAGGTCGGCAGCGACGAGGTCGCCCGCGCGCTGCGCGAGTGGCGGCCCGTGACGACGTCCCGGCCGTCGCCGCAGACGTTCGCCGAGACGTATCTCTCGCTCGAGGTGCCCGAGATCGTCTCCGTGCACCTGTCGTCGGACCTGTCCGGCACCGTCGACGCCGCCCGCGTCGCGGCCAAACAGGTCGCGGCCCGAGGCGTGCACGTCGCCGTCGTCGACTCCCGCTCGCTGGGCATGGGCCTGGGGTTCACCGCCCGCGCCGCGGCCCTCGCCGCGGCGGACGGCGCGGACGCCGACGACGCGGCGCGCGAGGCCCGCCGCTTCGCGACCGAGGTGGCCATCTGGCTGTACGTCGACACGCTGGAGTACCTGCGCCGCGGTGGCCGCATCGGCGCGGCGGCCGCGATGCTCGGGTCGGCGCTCGCGGTCAAGCCGCTGTTGAACCTCGCCGACGGGCGGCTCGAGCCGCTCGAACGCGTGCGCACGTCGACCCGCGCGCTCGCCCGGCTCGAGGAGCTGGCCGTGCGGGAGGCCGCTGACCGCGACGTCGACGTCGCCGTCCAGCACCTCGCGGCGGCGGAGCGGGCCCGCGAGGTCGCCGACCGGCTGCGTGCACGGCTGCCGCGGGCGCGCGACGTGTACGTGGGCGAGGTGGGCGCGGTGGTCGGCGCGCACGTCGGCCCCGGGATGCTCGGCGTGGTGGTGGCGCCGGCCCGCTGACGGGTCGTCCACAGCCGGCTCCGGCGCACCGGCGTCCACAGCGAGGCTCTGCGCCGCTCCGGCGAGCGGGGGCGCGTGCCTAGCGTCGGTTCGTGCGAGGAGAGCGTGGGGAGCCGGCCCGGGAACGGCTGCGGGTGCTGCGGGAGGTGGCCCGGCCGCCCGTCCTGCGCCCGCCCGAGGTGCGCGGCGGGTGGGTGCCGGGCTCCGACGGTCTTGACGGCGACGTCGAGGTCGTCGACGACCCCTTCGACGGCATCGAGCGGCTGTCGGACCCGCCGGGTGAGCCCGACGACGCCGGTCGGCTCGCCGCACGCGCCGTGCGTCCCGCGGCCGCGGTGGCGGCGGTGCTCCTGGCGCTCGTCGTCGCGGCGGTCGTCTGGGCACGGTCGGCGCCCCCGGCCGCCCCGGTGGCCGTCCTGCCGCCGCGGTCGTCGACCCCGCCGGCATCGATCCCGCAATCCGCTGCGGTCCGTGCGGCCGGCGCGCCCGGTGATGTCGCGGCCGTCGGGGCAGGCGGTCCCGTCGCCCCGCCGGTCGCGTCGCCCCGGTCCGTCGTCGTGGACGTCGAGGGGCGGGTGCGCCGTCCGGGCCTCGTCCACCTCCCGGCGGGCGCCCGCGTCGCGGACGCGCTGGCCTCGGCCGGGGGCGCCACCTCGGGCGCGGTGGTCTCCCACCTGAACCTCGCGCGCGTCCTGGCCGACGGCGAGCAGGTGCTCGTTCCCGGGCCCGGCGACCCCGTGGCCGAGGCGGCGCCGCCTGCGGCGCCGGGCGCCCCGGGCGTCGGCGCCGGGGCGGCCGCACCGGCCGAGCCGCTCGACCTCAACGCCGCCACGCCGGCCGCGCTCGACCAGCTGCCCGGTGTGGGGCCGGTACTCGCCGGCCGGATCGTGGCGTGGCGCGCCGCCCACGGCCGCTTCACGTCGGTCGACGAGCTCGGCGAGGTGGAGGGCATCGGGCCCAAGGCGCTGGAGCGGCTGCGCGCGCTGGTCCGGGTGTGAGGCCCGACGTCCGGCTCCTGCCGGTCGCGGTCGCCGCCTGGCTGGCCGCCGGGTGGGCGACCGGCGCCGCGGCGGCCGAGGCCCGGACGGCGGCCGGGGCCGCCCTCGCGGCCGCGGTCGCACTGGCCGCCGTCGCGGTGCGCGGCCACGCGCGGCCACCGCGGCCACCGCGGCCGTGGGCGCCGTCTCGGTCGCCTGCTCACCGTGGCCGCGCCCGCGGCGATCGTCGCTGCGGGCACCGCGGCTGTGCTCGTCGGAGCCGCCGCGGCACTGGCTCACCGGCAGGCTCAACCGTGGGCCGGCTGGGTCGCGGGCACGGCCGTGGGCCGCTTCGAGGGCCGGCTCGCCGTCGACCCGCAGCGACTCGTCCCGGCGGGGCGCGGCGGCGACCGGTACGCCGTGCGCGTCGACGTCGACACGGTGACCGCACGCGGACTGCGCAGTGCGGTGGACCTGCCCGTGCTGGTGCTCGCGCCACCCGCATGGAGCAGGCTCACCGCCGGCCAGGGCGTCGCCTTCACGGGCCGGCTCGCGCCGAGCGAGCCCGGGGACGAGGCCGCCGCACTCGTGTCCGCGCTCGGGCCGCCCAGCGTCACGCCCGCGAGCTGGCCGTGGCGGGCCTCCGACGCGGTGCGCGCGGCCCTGCGCCGCGCCTGCGGCGGTCTGCCCGCGGACGCCGGCGGGCTCCTGCCGTCACTCGTGGACGGCGACACGTCGGGCCTGCCCGGACCGCTGCAGGCGGACCTGCGAGCGGCGGGCCTCACCCACCTGACGGCGGTGAGCGGCGCGAACCTCACCGTCGTGGCCGAGGCCGTGCTCTGGGGCGCTTCCGCGCTGCGCGCCCCGCGCCTGGTGCGCGTGCCCCTGATGGTCGTGACGCTCGCCGCCTTCGTCGTGCTCGCCAGACCGTCGCCGAGCGTGCTGCGCGCCGCCGCCATGGGTGCGGTCGGCATCGTCGCAGCCACGGGCGGCCGCCCCGCCCGTGGCGTCCCGGCGCTCGGCGCCGCGGCCGTGGTGCTGCTGACCGTCGACCCGTGGCTGGCGCGCAGCGCGGGCTTCGCGCTGTCGGCCGTGGCCACGGCCGCCCTGCTCCTTCTGGCGCCGGTGTGGACGCGCTCGCTCGCCCGCCGGCTGCCCAGGGCCCTCGCGGTGGCGCTGGCCGCCCCGGCGGCCGCCCAGGTCGCCTGCGGGCCCGTGACCGTGCTCCTGCAACCGGTCGTCAGCCTCGTCGCGGTACCGGCCAACCTCCTGGCCGAACCGGTGGTGGCGCCCGCGACCGTCGCGGGGGTGATCGCGGCCGTGACCGGGCTCGCCTGGCCGTGGGGCGCGCACCTGGTCGCGCGCCTCGGTGCCCTGGGCACCGGGTGGGTGGCCGTGGTCGCGCACCGCGGCGCCGCGCTCCCGCTCGCCTCCGTGCCGTGGCCACCCGGCCTGGCCGGCGCAGCGTTGCTCGCGGCGGCCGAGTCGGTCCTCGTCGCGCTCACCCTGGCCGGCCCGCGTGGCGTCCTGGTCTCGCGGGCCACCCCGCGGCGGGCGCTGCTCGTGGCCGCCGCGGGTGCCGCCGCGCTGGCGCTGCTCGCAGCGTCACGGGCTGCGGGGCTGGGGCTCCCGGGCGTCTCTCCCGGCCTGCCGCGTGACTGGACGATCGCCATGTGCGACGTCGGGCAGGGTGACGCGACGGTGCTCCGCAGCGGCCCGGATCGGGCCGTGCTCGTGGACACCGGACCCGAACCGGTCCTCGTCGACGGCTGTCTGGGCCGGCTCGGCGTGCATCACCTCGACCTCGTGCTGCTCACGCACTTCCACGCCGACCACGTCGGCGGGCTCGAGGGCGCGCTGCACGGACGCGACGCGCGGCAGGTCCTCGTCAGCCCGCTCGCCGAACCCGCCGAGAACGTCGCGGCCGTCCGGAGGGCGACTGCCGCGGGCCGCCTGCCGCTCGCCGTCGCGCACGTGGGCGAGGCCGGCGACGCCGGCACCGGCGTCTGGCGGGTGCGGTGGCGGGTGCTCGCGGCGTCCGCGGCCGGAGCGGACGCGACCGGCGCGGTGGGGGACGGAGACGGCACGGTGGTCAACGAGTCGAGCGTCGCCGTCACGGCCGACGTCCGCGGTCCCGGGGGGACCCTGCGGGCCGTGCTGCTCGGTGATCTCGAGACGCAGGGTCAGCACGCCCTGGCGGAGCGGTTGGCCGGCGGCGCCGAATCGGTGGGCGGCCCCGTGGACGTCGTCAAGGTGGCGCACCACGGCTCCGCGAAGCAGGATCCACTGCTCTACCGCCTGCTGGCGCCGAGGGTCGGGCTGGTCGGTGTCGGCGTGGGCAACGACTACGGGCACCCTGCACCCGCTGCGCTGACGTTGCTCGCGTCGCTGGGGGTGCGGGTGCTCCGCACGGACACGTCGGGCGACCTCGCCGTGACCCCTGTCGGCGACGGCTCCCTGCGGCTGGCCGCGACGCGATGACAGCGGCCGCGTCGACGTCGGTACCCCATGGCACAGTGGCCGCGTGGCCACCTCGTCGCGATCCTCCCGCCCCGCCGGGCCGGTGCGAGCGATCGCCCCCGACGACCTGCGGCCGGAGCCGGTCGTCCTCGTCACCGGCCCCGAGGACGTATTGGCGGAGCGCGCCGTCGCCGCCGTGCTCGCGGCCGCCCGCGAGGCCGACCCGGGGGTGGCCGTCGAGACGCTCGACGCGTCCGCGTACGAGGCGGGGCGACTCGCCGTGCTCACCAGCCCCTCGCTGTTCGGCGGCGGGACCGTCGTCGTGGTCGAGGCGGTCGCGGCCGCCGGGGACGCTTTCGTGACCGACGCGACGGCCTACCTGGCTGTGCCCGCTCCCGACGTGTGCCTGGTCCTGCGGCACAACGGCGGCCAGCGGGCGAAGGGCCTGCTCGACCTCGCCCGCAAGGCGGGTGCGCCCGAGGCGGTCTGTGCGGCGGTCACCAAGGACGACGAGAAGCTCGACTTCGTGGCCAACGAGTTCCGGCGCGCGGGCCGGCGTGCCTCGCCCCAGGCCATGCGCGCGCTCGTGGACGCCGTCGGCAGCGACCTGCGCGAGCTCGCCGCGGCCTGCCGGCAGCTCGCGGAGGACGCGTCGGTGACCGAGGGCGACGGGCGGATCGAGGCGGACGTCGTCGAGCTGTGGTTCGGCGGCCGGGTCGAGGTCACGGGCTTCCGCGTGGCCGACGCCGCGGTCGCCGGTCGAGCCGACCAGGCGCTCGCGCTGCTGCGGCACGCCGTCGCCACCGGCGTGGACCCGGTACCGCTCGTCGCGGCGATCGCGGCGAAGGTGCGCGCGCTCGCCAAGGTCCAGACCGCCTCCCGGGGTCCCTCGGCGGCCGTCGCCGCGGAGCTCGGCATGGCCCCGTGGCAGGTCGACCGGGCGCGCCGCGAGCTGTCCGGCTGGACGGACGACGGCCTGGCGCACGCGGTGATCGCCCTCGCCGAGGCCGACACCGAGGTCAAGGGCGGGGGGCGCGACCCGGTCTACGCCGTTGAGCGCGCGGTGCTCACGGTGGCCACCCGCCGGGCGGGGTGATGGCCGACCCCCCGAGAGGGCGGGGGCCGGCCATCGGGGAGGGGGACCCGGTCAGCGATCCCCGAAGTCCTGCGTCCAGTAGATGCCGTAGGGGCTGGAGCTCCGCGTGGCGACGCCGATGCCGATGACCTTGTAGCCGCAGTTGAGGATGTTCGCGCGGTGCCCCGGGCTGTTCATCCACGCCGTCATCACGGCTGCCGCGGTCCGCTGGCCGGCGGCGATGTTCTCGCCCATGAGGTTGCCCCGGTAGCCGGCGGCGCGCATCCGGTCGAACGGGCTGCGGCCGTCGGGGCTGGTGTGGTCGAAGTAGCCCTTCGTGGCCATGTCGGCGCTGTGGGCGCGGGCCACCGCGAGAAGGACGGCGTTCGAGGCGAGCGCACCGCACCCGTGCGCGGAGCGCTGCGCGTTGACCAGCCGCAACACCTCCGCCTCGGCAGCCGTCATCCCGGCGCCGGCCGCCGCGGCCGGCGGTGCCGAGCTGCGGGTCGGGCTCGGGGAGGGCCGCGGTGAGGGGACGCGTGGCGTGTAGGCGCGCCGCTCCGTCGACGGGGGCCGTGGCTGGGTCGTCGCGGTCCGGCGCGAGGCCGTCGTGGCGCGGCGGGACGGGGTCGTCCTGTGTACGGGCGTCGCCGAGGTGGTGCCGGTGGGCGAGGCCGCCGGCGATCCCGTCGGATCGGCTTCCGGGTCGGTCGCGGGATCGGTCGCCGTGGCGGCACGGGCGCCCGCCGTGGCGAGGGGCGCGGCCGCCGTGGCCGTGCCGTCGCGGGAGGCGCAGGACGCCAGCACGAGCGTGCCGACGGCGGCCGGGATCACGAGCATCCGCGCACACCAGGCGAGCCGGCGGCGCGCGTCCTGCGGGGGCCGGGCGCTGGTGCCGTTCTCGACCGTGTCGCCCATCGGATCCGGGACTCCCGTCGACGTACCCACCCGGCGTGGGCGCCGGGGCTGACGGGGATCGATTCTTCGCGCTCCGGGGGCGCGTGCGTCAAGGCGATCGGCACCATTTGAGCAGGCCTTGACCCCTGATAGGTGAAGGCACAAGACGGCGGCGGCGCCGGCCCCCGAAGGGGACCGGCGCCGCCGCCGTCTTGTGGTGCGGAAGGCGTCAGGGCGCCCGTCAGATCGAGGAGGCGAGCTTCGCCATCGCCGACTTACGGTTGGCCGCCTGGTTCTTGTGGATGACGCCCTTGCTCACGGCCTTGTCGAGCTTCCTCGAGGCCGCACGCAGCGCCTCGGCGGCGGCGTCCTTGTCACCGGAGGCGGCGGCCTCACGGAAGGAGCGCACCGCGGTCTTGAGCGAGCTCTTCGATGCCTTGTTGCGCAAGCGGCGCTTCTCGTTCGTCGCGTTCCGCTTGATCTGGGACTTGATGTTCGCCACGCGTCGTCTCTCTGTGAAGTGCCGGCCCATCGGCCGGGACCGGTCGGTTGAGGGCGCTGGCCCGCCCGGGACCTCCGGCGGTGGGGACGCCGGGTGGCGGAGGGGCCGGATGCGCGCACGACCGAGCGCGCACCGACGTCGACGATATCAGCTCGAGGGCGACGTCCCGGTCCGGGGCGACGGGCTCCATCCCCGCCTGCGGTACTCGGCCACGTGCTCGGGGACCGTGACTCCCGGCGGCAGGTCGGGGGCCGGTGTCACCGTGCCCGGGACCGTCCGCAGGTCGAGGACGCCGGCCCAGAACGGCCCGGGGACGTCCTGCGGGTCGTCCTCCGGGGGGCCGGAGCGCTCCTTGAGCGACACCTCCGCCAGCGGCAGGCGCAGCACGGCCGTCGCCGCCAGCTCCTTGCGGTTGCCCGGCCGGGACTGCTCGGACCGCCCGGCGGCGACGTGCTCGACGATGGCGCGCAGTGCCGCGTCACGCTCGGCGGGATCCGTCACGAGCTCGGCGCGGCCCCGTGCCACCACGCTGCGGTAGTTCATCGAGTGCTCGAACTGGCTGCGCGCCAGCACGAGCCCGTCGAGCAGCGTCACCGTCACGCAGACCGGGAGCGACCCGCCGCCCGCCTCCGCGAGCCGGACGACGCCCGCGCCGGTGGAGCCGTGCACGTAGAGCGTGTCGCCGACGCGCGCGTGGATGGTCGGCAGCACCAGTGGCTCGCCGGCCGCGACCACTCCCAGGTGGCAGATCAGGGCCTCGTCGAGCACCGCGTGCACCGCGGCGCGGTCGTACCCGACCCGCTCCCGCGAGCGCGACGGCGTGGTGCGCGGGCTGACGGAGTAGATGTCGACCGCCTCGTGATCCATCGTCGGATCGTAGGACGTCACGGCGCCCAGCCGCGGCGGTCGCCCAGCCAGTCGAGGAACAGGCGTGCGTAGCGGCGCTGGTGCACCCGGAGCGCCGGCGGGGCGCCGGGCCACAGCGGCTTGCCCACGTTCGCGAGCATGTACGCGGCGAGGACGGCCAGCCAGACGTCGACGTCGACAGGGTCGACGTCGCGCAGCAGGGGGCTGCGCCTCACCCAGGCGTCGGCGTCGACGCCGTCGGCTCGGGCCGCCGGCAGGAGGCCGGCGAGGTCGAGCCACGGTGGTCCGAGCGCGAGGAAGTTCCAGTCGACGAGCACGGCCCGGTCGCCGTCGACGAGCACGTTGTCGGCGCGCAGGTCGCCGTGGGTGGCGGTCGTGCCCTGCAGGACCCGTTCCGCCGTCGCCACGAGCTCCTCGAGGTCGCCGGCGCGGGCGGTCAGCCACGGTGGCTGCCCGGCGGCCGGGCTCGTGCGCCCCGCGGCGAGGTCGGGGAAGACGGCGAGGATCTCGGCGTCGACCGCGTAGTCGCCTGTCACCGTCCCCAGGCCCGGGGCGAGGGCGGCGGGGGCCGGGTCGAGCGCCGCGGCAGCCGCCACGCATGCGTCGTGCACCGCGGCGAAGGAGCGCTCGGTCCACGGCAGCGGGATGGCGCCGCTGGCGGCCTCCGTGACGACGACGCGCCACGGTTGGCCCCCGCCGTCCTCGGCCGTCACCTCCCCGGCGCCCACCAGCCGGGGCGCCGGGACGGCCAGGGGCAGTGCGGCGAGGACCTCGGCCTCCCGCGCATACGCCGGCACGAGGTGCGGGTTGGCCCCGGACCCGGCCTTGGCGAACACGTCCCGACCGTCGGCCAGGCACAGGACGGCGGCGAACCCGCCGCTGAACCCGCTGCTGACGGGCCGGCCGGCGGTGGCGACCGTACCGCCGGCCGCCGTCTCGACGGCCGCACGGACCGCGGCCGGCAGCTCCTCCAAGGCCGGCCTGCGCGACGTGACCCGGTAGTCCAGGGTCGGCACGGGCTCCATGGCCCCAGGGTGGGCGACGCCGGTGCCGGCGTGCACGCGGTTATGCGTGCGGCAGCGGGTCGGCCTCACGTGGGACGATGAGGACCTCTCCCCCCGAGCAACGAGGTAGCCCCGCGTGTCACCGATGGCCCGAACGGCGTTGACGCCGTCCGAGACCCCGCCGGAGAAGATCCGGAACTTCTGCATCATCGCCCACATCGACCACGGCAAGTCGACGCTGGCCGACCGGATGCTGCAGATGACCGGCGTCGTCGACGCGCGGCAGATGCGCGACCAGTACCTCGACCGCATGGACATCGAGCGCGAGCGCGGCATCACGATCAAGTCGCAGGCCGTGCGGATGCCCTGGGAGCTGAGCGGTGACACCGTCGCGCTGAACATGATCGACACGCCGGGGCACGTCGACTTCACCTACGAGGTCTCGCGCTCGCTGGCGGCCTGCGAGGGCGCCGTCCTGCTCGTCGACGCCGCCCAGGGCATCGAGGCGCAGACCCTGGCCAACCTCTACCTGGCCATGGAGAACGAGCTCACGATCATCCCGGTGCTGAACAAGATCGACCTGCCGGCCGCCCAGCCCGAGAAGTACGCCGACGAGCTCGCCCGGCTCATCGGCGTCGACCCCGAGGCGTGCCTGCGGGTCTCCGGCAAGACAGGTGCCGGCGTCGAGCACCTGCTGGACGAGATCGTCCGGCAGATACCGGCCCCCACCGGGGACGCCGACGCGCCGGCGCGCGCCATGATCTTCGACTCCGTCTACGACACCTACCGGGGCGTGGTGACGTACGTGCGGGTGATCGACGGTCACCTCTCGCCGCGCGAGCGCATCGTCATGATGTCGACGCGGGCCACCCACGAGCTGCTCGAGATCGGCGTCATCTCGCCGGAGCCGGTGCCGGGGACGGGCCTCGGCGTCGGCGAGGTCGGCTACCTGATCACGGGCGTCAAGGACGTGCGGCAGAGCAAGGTCGGCGACACGGTGACCAATGCCTCGAAGCCGGCCGGCCGGGCGCTCGGCGGGTACCGGGATCCCAAGCCGATGGTCTTCTCGGGCCTGTACCCGCTCGACGGCTCGGAGTACCCGAACCTGCGCGAGGCGCTCGACAAGCTCAAGCTCAACGACGCGGCCCTCGTCTACGAGCCGGAGACGAGCGCCGCTCTCGGGTTCGGTTTCCGGTGTGGCTTCCTCGGCCTGCTGCACCTCGAGATCGTGCGCGAGCGGCTCGAGCGCGAGTTCGACCTCGACCTCATCTCGACCGCCCCGAACGTCGTCTACGACGTGACGATGGAGGACGGCAAGGAGGTCGTGGTCACCAACCCGTCGGAGTTCCCCGGCGGCAAGGTGGCACAGGTGCGCGAGCCGATCGTCCGCGCCACGATCCTGGCGCCGAGCGAGTACATCGGCGCGATCATGGAGCTTTGCCAGCAGCGCCGAGGCACCCTGCGCGGCATGGACTACCTGTCGGAGGACCGGGTCGAGATGCGGTACACGCTGCCGCTCGCCGAGATCGTCTTCGACTTCTTCGACCAGCTGAAGTCGCGCACCCGCGGCTACGCCTCGCTGGACTACGAGGCGGACGGCGACCAGGAGGCCGACCTCGTCAAGGTCGACATCCTGCTGCAGGGTGAGCCGGTCGACGCGTTCAGCGCGATCGTCCACAAGGACAAGGCGTACTCATACGGCGTCATGATGGCGGGCAAGCTCAAGGACCTGATCCCGCGGCAGCAGTTCGAGGTGCCCATCCAGGCGGCGATCGGCGCCCGGATCATCGCCCGGGAGAACATCCGGGCGATGCGCAAGGACGTCCTGGCGAAGTGCTACGGCGGTGACATCACCCGCAAGCGCAAGCTCCTCGAGAAGCAGAAGGAGGGGAAGAAGCGCATGAAGATGGTGGGCCGGGTCGAGGTGCCGCAGGAGGCGTTCATCGCGGCGCTCTCCAGCGAGGCACCGGCCGGCGAGAAGGCCAAGAAGTAAGGCCGAGAAGCAGGGCCGAGAAGTTAGCGGTACGCGGGGAGGAGATGTGGGCGGCATGACCGGGGACCGGCTCGTCGAGAGGCTGTTCACGCTCTGGGACGACGTACCGCCCACGGACGAGCAGGCCCGCGCCGCCTTCGCCGGGCTCTACGCCGACCCCGTGCGCATCAACGGCGCCGGGATGAGCCTCGACGAGCTCGTAGACCGGGCGCGCCGGACGGCGGCGGCCCTCGAGGACCGCCGCACCGAGGTCCTGTCGGTCGTCGCGGACGGCGACCGCACGGCCGTCGCCTTCCGCCTGCACGGGCGGCACGTCGGACCCCTGGACACCCCGCTGGGCCCGGCTCCCGGCACCGGCGCCGACGTGACCGTGCAGGTGATCGACGTGCTGACCGTCGAGAACGGCCTCATCACCGAGATCTGGATGGTCGGCGACTACCTCGGCCTGCTCGTCGGCGAGGACGCCGTCCGGTTCACCGCCCGCTGACGCGCCTCGTCACGCCGACGGCTGGTCGGCCAGCAGCCCGCGCCTGTGGGCGATGGCGACGGCCTCGGTGCGGCCGCCTGCGCCGAGCTTGGCGAGCACGTTCGACACGTGCACGCTGGCGGTCTTCTCGCTGATGAACAGCTGCCGTCCGATCTGCCGGTTCGTCAGCCCTCGAGCCACCAGGCGCATGACCTCCTGCTCGCGTGGCGTGAGCACCGAGGCCGTGGTCGGGCCCTCGCCCAGGTCGAGCCGGGCGCGCCGGGCAAGGGCGTCGAGTGCCTCCCGCAGGGGGCGCGCGCCCAGCGCGATCGCCTCGTCGCGGGCCAGCACCGCCTCGGCGGCCGCCGCATCGCGGTCGCCCGCGGCGACCAGGGCCTCGGCGAGGTGGCGACGGGAGCGGGCCACCTCGTACCGCTGGCCGAACCCGAACGCCTCGACGGAGCGCCGCCATGCATCGGGGTCGGCGCGACCCTGCAGGCGCGCGTGCTCGGCCTCGCCGCGCGCCAGCCAGGCGCGGCCCTCGGGCCCGAGGCTGCCCAGCCGCGGCCGGCCCTGCCGCGCGACCCTGTGCGCCTGGGCGAGCAGCTCGTCGCCCTCGGCACGCGCCGCGGCGAGATCTGCCGCGTCGCCCCGCAGGTCGGCCGCCGCGGCCACGTCCGCGAGGACGCCGAGGGCCACGCCGGTCACGTAGAGGCGGCTGAGTTCGAGTCCTTCCCCGGACTCGTCCTTCAAGGCCAAGCAGGTGTGCAGCTCGGCCAGGGCGCCGGCGGGATCACCGGCCCAGCGCATCGCGTCGGCGCGCGGCACGAGGATCATGTGGTTCCACCAGGTCCGCCCGACCGGTACCGGCACGAGCGCCTCCGACGCCGCGAGGGCAGCCAGCGGGTCACGGGCGGCCCGGGCCGCGAGCACCACAGCCGCGAATTGGTCGCGCTGCTCCGCCGGGACCCGCACCCGCGCGCGCGCCTCGATCGCGAGGGCCTCGTCCCACAGGCCGGCGAGCACCAGCGTCTGCAGCAGCATGAACAGTGCGTCGGACGCGTAGACCGTGAGGGCCATCCCGGCGCGCTCGGCCCGGGCGAGTCCGTGCTCCAGCTGCTCGCGCGCCCCAGCCAGGTCGCCGCTGTCGAGCCGGTTGATCCCGAGGGTGACGACCGCGCGCAGCGCGACGAGCGGATCGCCGGCCTCGATCGCGAGCCGGTTCGCCTCCGCCAGGCGCTCGGCGGCGGCCTCGACCCGGCCCGCGGCCCCCTCACGCATCGCCAGGGTCATGAGCAGATCGGCCTCGGCCGCCGCCAGCCCCAGGGTGCGCGCCTCGGCGAGGGCGGGTTCGATCAACGTCCGGCTGGCCTCGAGCGACCTCGCATGGCTCAGGTGGGCCTCCAGCGCCACCGCCCACACCCGATCAGCTGTGGGCTCCGCGCCCTCGAGCAGCGCCTGGACGGTCGCGCTCTCCCGCAGGGCGGCGTCGTCCTCGTCGACCTCGTACAGCCGCTGCGCCAGGGCGAGGTGCGCCGCGGCCCGGGTGGCGGGGTCGCTCCCGCTGGCCGCCGTCACCGCCCCGCGCGCGAGCGACTTCGCCCGGTGCAGCTCACCGGCCGCTGCCGCCGCCGCGGACGCGCGCAGACCGAGCTCGACGGGCTCGGCGGTCGGCGGCCGCTCGCCGGCGGGCACGGCCTCGAGCAGCTGCAGAGCCTGCTCGTAGTGGCCGAGTGCCTCGGCGGGGGCCAGCACGGCGGCCGCCTGCTCGGCCGCGCGCACCGAGGCCTCCAGAGCGCCCGCCAGGTCGTGCGCCGCGAGGTAGTGGCGGGCGAGGTCGGCAGCGGCATCGTCGCCGCCGGCAGCGAGGATGTGTGCGTAGGTGGCGTGCAGCCGCACCCGCTCGCCGGGCAGCAGGTCGCCGTAGACGGCCTCCTGCAGCAGCGCGTGCCGGAACGCGTAACGATCGGTGCCGTCGGCGACGAGCACGTGGTGCGCGATCGCCTCCCGCAGCGCCTCGTCGACCTCGGTGACGGGCAGGTCGAGCGCGGCCCGCAGCAGCGCGTCGGACACGCGACGGCCTGCGACGGACGCGAGCCTGGCGAGCTGCTGCACCGCCGGCGACAGCCGCTCGAGGCGGGCGAGGAGCACGTCGGCGAGCTGCTCGGGCAGGGCGACCCGGCCCCGGCCGACGGGATCGTCGGCGGCAGCGGCCAGCAGCTCCTCGGCGTAGTAGGCGTTGCCCTCGGAGCGGCCGCGGATGTCCTCCACGAGCGGGGCGGGCAGCTCGTCGCCGCGCAGCACATGCAGGTACTCGCGCAGCTCCGCGGCGTCGAACGGCGCGACGTCGACACGCTCCACCCGCGGCAGCCGGACGAGCTCGGCGAGCAGGGGGCGCAGCGGGTGGCGCCGGTGCAGGTCGTCGGTGCGGAAGGTGCCGACGACGAGCAGCCGCTCGTCGGAGATGCGGGCGAGCACGAACCGGAGCAGGTCGCGCGTGGAGGCGTCGGCCCAGTGCAGGTCCTCCAGGGCGAGGACGACGGGCGCAACGCCATCCGTGACGGCGTGCAGCGCCTCGAGCACGGCCTCGTAGAGCGGCATGCGCTCGAGACCCTCGTCGTCGGCGCCGTCGGCGCGGCCGGTCACCCGGCGCAGCACGGGCCGCTGCGCGACGACGGCCCGGACCGCGGCGGCAGCGTCGCGCGCCGGCCTGGCCGGCGCCCGGGGCCTCGCCGGCGCGGACCACCTCGGTCAGGGCCTCGGCGAACGGTAGGTACGGCAGCCCCCCGGCGCCGAGGTCGACGCAGTGCCCGAGGACGGCGACCGCGCCGGCCCGCTCGGCGTGCTGGAGCAGCTCGGCCGTCAGGCGCGTCTTGCCGACCCCGGCGTCACCGGCCACGAGCACGCCGGCGGCCGAGCCCGCGATCGCCTGCTCGAGCAGGTGCTCGAGGCGGGCGAGCTCGCGGGCCCGGCCGATGAAGGGCGCTCCGGTGCTGCTGACGGCCACGGCACTGATCGTGCCACCCGTCCCCGACAGAGCCGTCGGCGCGACCGCCGGCGCGACCGGTGTCGCCGTGATGGTCACCCGGTTCCCGTGCCGTCAGGCGGCGCGGTGGCGCGGGTGGGCGCCGAACAGGGCGGCGATCGCCGCGATGCCGCCGTGGTTGGGAGCGGCCGGCTTCTCCGAGGGGCGCTTGCGGCGGCCCGCGGCGACGGCCTCGCGGACGCCCTCGTACCGCGCCGCGAGATCGGCCTGCTGGCCGGGGGAGTGGTACAGGAACTCGTTCATGGTGTCCTCCTCGTCGTGTGCTGACGACATTCGTCGTAAGGAGGGCGGTCGAGGATCGGTCGATCACGCACGACCCGGCAGGGGGACGACTGCGGAAACCTCAGTGGGCACCTCAGAGTCACCTCAGAGTCACCTCAGAGCCACCTCAGGGGACACCTCAGGGGACACCTCAGGGATCGGCTCGGGCACCTGAGACGATGGGGGGCATGGAGACCGCCCCCGTCCCCGAGCCACGCCCCGGGACGACGGGGACGGGCGCGACACGCGGGCCAGGCGGCACCGGCCGGGTCACGGCGGTGTGTGTCGTGCACGAGATCGTCCCGAACCCCGGCGAGACCCCCGACGTGACGGCGATCGACAAGCGGCCGCGCCCGGGTCGCCTCGAGGTCGGCCCCGAGGGGTTCGTGCTCGACACCCAGGTCGACCGCCGGTATCACGGCGGTGAGTACCAGGCGCTCTACGCATACGCCGACGAGGACGCGTCGTGGTGGGCGCAGGAGCTGGCGCGCGAGGTCACCCCGGGCCTGTTCGGCGAGAACCTGCGGATCAGCGGCCTCGACGTCAGTGGCGCCGAGATCGGCGAGCGGTGGCGGATCGGCGCGGGCCGGGACGGCGTCGTCGTCGAGGTCACCTGCGTACGCGTGCCCTGCATGACCTTCCAGAAGCGGATGGGCCTGCGCGGTTGGATCAAGCGGTTCACCAGGGCCGGACGGTTCGGTGCCTACCTGCGCGTCGTCAGCCCCGGGACGATCGGTGCCGGTGACGAGGTCACGGTGGAGAGCCGCCCGGGCCACGGTGTCGGCGTCAACGACACCTACCCCGCCCAGGTCGAGCCGCTGCGCACCCTCCTCGACGCCGAGGCCGCGGGCCTCGTGCGGCTCGCGCCCGACCTGGCCAAGGTGGCGCGCAGGCGCGTGACCGCGGCGAGCCGTGCCCAGCAGCCCTCCTGACGGCGAGCCGGCGCCGCGCGACGGCGCCCTGCCGGCGAGCGTGCGCGACGGCGCCGGCGACCGCTCGTTCGGCGTCTACGTGCACGTGCCGTTCTGCTCCGTGCGGTGCGGCTACTGCGACTTCAACACGTACACGAGCGCCGAGCTCGGCGGCGGTGCCGACCAGGCCGCCTACGCCGCCACGGCCGCGACGGAGCTCGACCTGGCGGCAGCCGTCCTGGCCGGCGCCGGCCTGCCGCCGCGCCCCGCGGAGACCGTCTTCTTCGGCGGCGGCACGCCCACCCTGCTGCCCGCCGCCGACCTCGCCGGGCTGCTCGGGGGCGTCCGGGACCGCTTCGGGCTCGCGCCCGGCGCCGAGGTGACCACCGAGGCGAACCCCGACTCGGTGACGCCACGGGCGCTCGAGACGCTCGCCGCGGCGGGCTTCACCCGGGTCTCGTTCGGCATGCAGTCGGCCGTGCCGCACGTGCTCGCCACGCTCGACCGCACCCATGACCCCGCGCGCGTCCCGCTCGCCGTCCGGTGGGCCCGCGACGCCGGCCTCGCCGTCAGCCTCGACCTCATCTACGGGACGCCCGGGGAGTCGGCCGCCGACTGGCGGGCCAGCCTCGGCGCCGCACTCGACTGCGGGCCCGACCACGTCTCCGCGTACGCGCTCGTGGTCGAGGAGGGCACCCGGATGGCCGTCAAGGTCCGCCGGGGCGAGCTGCCCGCCGTCGACGACGATGCGCTGGCCGACGCCTACGAGGCGGCGGATGCGGCTCTGTCGGCGTCCGGCTTCGCCTGGTACGAGGTGAGCAACTGGGCGCGGACGCCGTCCGCCGCGTGCCGGCACAACCTCGCCTACTGGCGGGGCGGCGACTGGTGGGGCGTGGGGCCCGGTGCCCACTCGCACGTGGGCGGGGTCCGGTGGTGGAACGTGCGCCATCCGCGGGCGTACGCGGCCCGGCTCGCGGACGGCGTCAGCCCGGCGCAGGCCCGCGAGGTGCTGGGTCCGGCGGAGCGGCACGAGGAGCGGGTGCTCCTGGGGGTGCGGCTCGCCGAGGGACTGCCGGTGGCCGATCTCGAGCCGGCCGCGCGGCCGCGGGTGGCCGGGCTGGTCGCCGACGGACTGGTGGACGGGCCGG
Organism: uncultured Actinomycetota bacterium; assembly: GCA_963792195.1. Taxonomy (GTDB): domain Bacteria; phylum Actinomycetota; class Actinomycetes; order Actinomycetales; family Kineosporiaceae; genus DATKNA01. The sequence continues at coordinate 812,896 of CAWBVK010000002.1, forward strand.
CGGCGCTAGGGGCCGGTGGCGATCGCCGGGTGGTCCTCACGCTGCATGGGCGCCTGCTCGCGGACGCCGTCGTCCGGGCGCTGCTGGACTGATTCCCACCGATTCACCGGTCCCGGCGACACGCCGGGACGCGCCCGGGTTTGTCGGCGGGTCGCTGATCTCGCCACGATGAGCCCGTCACGCGTGCACAGCCCGCCCCGACGGAAAGGCACCCCATGTCGTACCCTGCACCGCCCCCGGCCGAACAGCCGCCCGCCGCCCGGCAGGGCAGCAGCACCTCCGCGGCCACCGGCGGCAGCTTCTTCAACGACCTGTTCGACTTCCGCTTCACCCGGTTCGTGTCGCTGCGGCTGATCTCGATCGTCTACATCTTGATCCTCATCGCCGTCTCGCTGGGCGCGCTCGTCATCGTGTTCGCGGGGTTCACCCAGGGTGGCGGCGCCGGGGTCGTCGCGCTGATCTTCGCCGCCGTCGGCTGGCTGCTCTACATCATCCTGGCGCGCGTGGGCCTCGAGGCGTTCGCGGTGCTCTTCCGCATCCACGACGACACCAGCCGGATGGCCCACGGCCTCGCGGGGCAGGGCGGGGCCGCCTTCGCGCCGCCGGCGCCGGACTTCGGCGGCGGCGCTCCGACCCAGGTCCAGCAGGCCCCCTACACGCCGGGCACGTACTCCGAGGGCGGCTACGGCCAGGGCGGGTACACCCCGCCCCCCGCCACCCCGCCTGCCCCGCCCACGACCCCGACGACGCAGAACGACCCGAACAACCCGCCCCCGTGGCAGTGATCCACCCCTGAGCGGCAGCTGGGGCGGGTCGCCTCACAGGTCGGCGTCGTCACCGGTGACGAAGTCGATGAGCTCCTCGACCCGCCCCAGCAGCTCCGGTTCGAGATCCGCGTAGCTGCGCACCCCCGAGAGGATGCGCCGCCAGCCCACCGCGGCGTCGGCCTGCGTGGCGTGCGGCCAGCCGAGCGCGGCCAGCACGCCCTCCTTCCACGGGCGCCCGCGCGGCACCTGCGGCCACCGTTCGAGGCCGACCCGCTGCGGCCGGACGGCCTGCCACACGTCGACGTACGGGTGGCCCACCACGAGCACGTGCCGCCGCAGCGGCCCCAGCCGCGCCACGGCCGCCGCCTCGTGCCACTCCTTGCTGCCGGCCACCAGATGGTCGACGAGGACGCCCAGGCGGCGGCCCGGACCGGGGTCGAGGGCCCGGACGGCGGCCGCGAGGTCGTCGACGCCGTCGAGCATCTCGACGACGACGCCCTCGACGCGCAGGTCGTCGCCCCACACCTTCTCGACGAGCTCGGCGTCGTGCCGCCCCTCGACCAGGATCCGGGAGGCGCGTGCGGTGCGGGCCCGTGCCCCGCGCACGGCCACGGAGCCGCTGGCGGTGCGGGCCGGCGCGGTCGGCGTCCGGGCGGCCACCGGCGGGACCAGCCGCACGGGGGCGCCGTCCACCCAGAACCCCGGGCCGAGGGGGAACGAGCGCACCTTGCCGTGCCGGTCCTCCAGGACGACGAGGTGCACGCCGCCGCTCTTCTCGCTCCGCAGGACGGCGCCGACCCAGCCGGTCTCGACGTCCTCGACGACCAGACCGGGCTCGGCGGTGACCTCGGGCAGGGGTTTCTTGCGGGAACCGGGGGAACCGGGGGAACCGGCGGAACCGGGCGGCGGGACGGCGGTGGGACGGAAGCGCACATGCCGGACGCTACCGGCGGCGGCCTCGCTGACGGTGGAACCGATCGGGGGGCGCGCGGCCGTGGCGCACGTAGGGTGCTCACGTGATCAAGGCCGTGGTCGTGACCCTCCTCGCGCTCCTGGCGCTCCGCGTCGTGGTCGGCTTCGTGCGCCAGCTGGGGCGCGACCGCCGTGGGGGGCGCTGAGCCCCGGGTACGCCGTAAACTGGCACTCGATCGTTTCGAGTGCCAGTAGCAGCGTCCGTCGCAGCGCAGAGGAGGTGGGCCGGTGACCGAGGACCGCAGGCTCGCCGTGCTGCGCGCGATAGTCGAGGACTACGTGCAGACCCGCGAACCCGTCGGGTCGAAGGCGCTGGTCGAGCGGCACGCCCTCGGGGTCTCGCCGGCGACCATCCGCAACGACATGGCCTCCCTCGAGGAGGAGGGGCTGATCGCTCAGCCGCACACGAGCGCCGGCCGCATCCCGACCGACAAGGGGTATCGGCTGTTCGTCGACCGGCTGAGCACGGTCAAGCCGCTGTCGGCGCCCGAGAAGAAGGCGATCGCCAGCCTGCTCGACGGCGCCGTCGACCTCGACGACGTCGTCGACCGCACGGTGCGGCTGCTCGCCCAGCTGACCCACCAGGTTGCGGTGGTGCAGTACCCGTCGCTGACCCGGTCGACCGTGCGGCACGTCGAGCTGGTGCCGCTCGGCGGGGGCCGGTTGCTCGTCGTGCTCATCACGAACACCGGCCGGGTGGAGCAGCGGCTCGTCGACGCCGGCGGGGAACCGTCGGAGGCGGTGCTCGCCGACCTGCGGGCCCGGCTGAACGTGGCGGTGGGCGGCAAGCGCCTCACCGAGGTGCGGGCCCTGGTCGAGTCGCTGCCGAGCGCGTTCGCGCCGGAGGCGCGCCAGCTCGTGCGCCTCGTGCTCGACGCGCTGGAGGGCGCGCTGGCCGTGGAGCGCGAGGAGCGGATCGTGCTGGCGGGCACGGCGAACCTGGCCCGCGCCGGCACCGACTTCGCCGGGTCCATCGGGCCCGTGCTCGAGGCCCTCGAGGAGCAGGTGGTCCTGCTCAAGCTCCTCACCGAGATGGCCGCCGACACCGGTGGCGTCGGCGTGCGGATCGGCCGCGAGAACCACCATGCCGGCCTCACCGAGACCGCCGTCGTCGCCAGCGGGTACGGCGGCGAGGGCGAGGTGGTGGCCCGGCTCGGCGTGCTCGGCCCCACCCGGATGGACTACCCCACGACGATCGCGGCCGTGCGCGCCGTCGCGCGCTACGTGTCGCGGATCCTGGCGTCATGATCGACGTGCAGCCCCAGCAGACCTACGGAGCCCGGTGAGCGACCACTACGAGACCTTGGGCGTGTCCCGCGACGCGTCCCCGGACGACATCAAGAAGGCGTACCGCCGCCTGGCCCGCCAGCTGCACCCCGACGTCAACCCGGGGCCCGAGGCCGAGGAGCGCTTCAAGGAGGTCGGCCGCGCCTACGAGGTGCTGAGCAGCCCCGAGAAGCGGCAGGCCTACGACCTGGGCGTCGACAATGGGGGCGCCGGCGGGTTCGGCGCGGGCTTCGGCTTCAGCGACATCTTCGACACGTTCTTCGGCGGCGCGGCCACGGGCGCGCGCGGGCCGGTGCCGCGGCAGCGGCGTGGGCAGGACGCGCTGATCCGCCTCGACATCGACCTCGCGGAGGCCACGTTCGGCGGCCAGCGCGACCTCACCGTCGACACCGCCATCGTCTGCCCCACCTGCGACGGCACCTGTTGCCAGCCGGGCACCTCGCCGCGGATCTGCGAGGTGTGCAGGGGCCGCGGCCAGATCCAGCGGGTCGCCCGCTCGTTCCTCGGGCAGGTCATGACCACGCAGGCCTGCGCCGCCTGCCACGGCTACGGCACCGTCATCCCCGACCCCTGCCTGGAGTGCTCCGGCGAGGGCCGGGTCCGGACTCGGAAGACGATCACCATGAAGATCCCCGCCGGCGTGGACACGGGCACCCGGATCCAGCTCGCCGGCAAGGGCGAGACCGGCCCCGCGGGCGGGCCGCCCGGGGACCTCTACGTCGAGATCGCCGAGCGCCCCCACCCGGTCTTCACCCGCCGCGGCGACGACCTGCACTGCACCCTCGAGGTGCCGATGACGGCGGCGGCGCTCGGCACCACCGTCGACCTCGACACGCTCGACGGCGTCGAGCAGGTCGACGTCCGGCCCGGCAGCCAGTCGGGCGAGGTGCAGACCCTGCGCGGGTTCGGGGTCACCCACCTGCGCGGCTCGGGCCGGGGGGACATGGTCGTGCACATGTCCGTGCTCACCCCGACCCGGCTCGACGAGCAGCAGGAGCAGCTCCTGCGCGACCTAGCCCGGATGCGCGGCGAGGAGCGCCCGGCCGGCCGGATGGCCCCGGCCCACCAGGGCGTGTTCTCGAAGCTGCGCGACCGCATCGCCGGCCGGTAGTGACCCTTCCGCTGTACCTGGTCGACCCGCCGGCGCTCGACGGGCTGGCGGCCGGTGCCCCGCTGCTGCTCGACGGCGACGAGGGCCGGCACGCGGCGACCGTGCGCCGCACGCGCGCCGGCGAGGAGGTGCTCGTCGCCGACGGCGAGGGGGCGCTGGCGAGGTGCCGGGTCGAGGCCGTCGCCGCGGCGCGGCTCGAGCTGCGGGTAGAGGAGCTCGGCCGGACGCCGCCCGCGCGGCCGCTGCTCGTGCTCGTGCAGGCGCTCGCCAAGGGCGGCCGCGACGAGCTGGCCGTCGAGACGGCCACCGAGCTCGGCGTCGACGCCGTTGTGCCCTGGCAGGCGGCGCGGAGCGTCGTGGTCTGGTCGGGGGAGCGCGGGGATCGGGCGCGACGCAAGTGGCAGGCCGTGACGCGGGCGGCCGCGAAGCAGTCCCGGCGGGCGACGGTGCCACGGGTGCGTGAGGTGGTCACGACCGCCGGACTGGCCCGGGCCGCCGGCGAGGCGGACGCCCTGCTCGTGCTGCACGAGGATGCCGACCTGCCGCTCGCGGCCGCGCCGCTGCCGGCGGAGGGAACGCCGGGTGAGCTGTGGGTCGTCGTGGGCCCCGAGGGCGGCGTCGCCCCCGAGGAGCTCGATGCGCTCACGGCCGCCGGAGCACTGGCCGTGCGGCTGGGGCCGCACGTGCTGCGGTCGTCGTCGGCCGGTGCCGCGGCACTGGCCGTGCTGGCCACCCGGCTGGGCCGCTGGGCCTGAGCCCCGGCACCGTCAGCGGACCGTGAACGTCTTGCTGTCGGTCCAGCGGTCGTCGGGGTCGAGCGTGAGCTGCGAGGAGTACGCCTCGGAGCCGGACCCCGACGGGGTGGACCCCGACGGGGTGGAGGCCGCAGGCGGTGTCACGATCGGGGCGGGCAGGCTGGCGGGGGCGTACACCTCGAGCGTGTAGGTGCCCGGCTCTGTCACGTCCCAGCCGCTGATGCTCCAGCTGCCGCGCTCGCCCTGGCGCGGCGGCCGGGTGCCGCCGCTGGTCTCGCTCGCGGTGAGCGGGACGGCTTCGCTGCGCACGACCTCGCCGTTGCGCCGGAGCACGACGAGCACCCGGGCGTCGACGACCGCGACGGCGTCGCCCGAGGCGTCGAGCGGGCCGGGCGCGCGGCGACTGCCGTCGGCCACGTCGATGATCCACGCCCCGGCTCGGGGGTCTGCCGCGCCGACCTGTCGCTTGAGGTCGCCGGACAGGGGCGCCATCCCGAACAGCCACTGCCCGGCCCGGCCGCCCAGCGTGATGTGCACCGCCCGGCCGCCCGGCAGCGTCGGGAGCGCGGCAGCTCCGGGCGCGGGCGGGGTGGCCGTGGCCGCGGCCGCCGTGGCCGTCCACACGATCTGGGCGACGGCGGCCTTGGCCACCTCGAGGGTGACCGGGCCGACGCGTGCCTGCGGCGCCGGGGAGATGTCGACGGAGACTGCTTGCGCCGTCACCGTCGCCCGGACCGTCGGGGTCGGGGTCGACGCGAAGAGCTGCACGTAGTCGCCGTCCTGCGGGCGCTGCGTGAGCGCCAGCCGCACGGCCTCGGTGACCTGGGCGTCGGCGCTGCCGAGGCCGCGCTCGGTGCGGAACTCCCGGAAGAGCACGACCCGCCCCCGCTGGCGCGCCGCCACGTAGACCGGCAGTGCGGAGGCGGGGGTGGCCTTGACGTCGGAGGCCGGACTCTGCAGCACGGTGATCGACCCTGCCTCGACGGCGGGCGGCCGGTGCAGGGCCCGCACGGCGGCGGTCCCCCCGGCGGCCACCAGGACCAGGGCGGCCGCGGCCGCCAGCATCGGCGTGAACCGCCGGCCGTGCTCCCGGCGCCGGTCGCGCGCCCCCGGGTGCCCGTACTGGCGGTCGATCTCGGTCTGGATGCGGGCGAGCCCGTCGCCCGACGGCCGGACGGCGTCCGCCTGCCGCTGCAGCACCCCGCGCAGCAGGACGACGGTCGGGTCGTCCTCGCCGGGACCGCCGAGGTCGATCTCGTCCCGGGTCACGCGGGGCCTCCCTCGCTGCGGGCCAGCGCGGCGCGCAGGGCGGCGAGGCCCCGGTGCGCGTGGCTCTTCACGGCGCCCTTGGTGAGGCCGAGGGTGGCCGCGATGTCCTGTTCGGAGAGGTCGGCGTAGTACCGCAGCACGAGCACCTCCTGCTGGCGGCGCGACAGGGTGCGTAGCGCGGCCATCACGCGGGCGTCCTCCGTCGCCCGGACGGCGCGCTCCTCGGGGCCGGCCGGCTCAGGGGGGCCCGGCTGCCGGTAGCGCTCCTCGACGCCCCGGTGCCGCAGGGCCGACCTGGAGTTGTTGACGACGGTGGTGCGCAGGTAGCCGTGCGCGGCGGCCGGGTCGGACAGTGAGTCCCAGCGCCGGTGCAGCGACACGAACGCGTCCTGGACGAGCTCCTCGGCGACGGAGGCGTCCCGGGTCAGCAGCGTGGCCAGCCGCACGAGCTGGTGCCAGTGCGTGCCGTAGAGCATCGCGACGGCCTCGTCCGCCGTGCGGGGGGTTGCCTCCCCTGCCGCAGGCCCGGGCGCGACGGCGTTGCGACGCACCCACCCGGGTACGACCGGCAGCTCCATCGTCGTCACGCCCCAAGGACGTCCCTGTCGACCGGCGGGTTGACACCGGGCGCTGATCGTCAGGACCAACACTAGAACGGCCGGACGTGCCAGAGCCTTCGGTCGCCCGGCCCGCGTGCTCCACCTCGGCTGCGTTACTCCGCTCCGGCTCGATTCGGCAGCCGGAGACCGAGCCGCAGCGGAGCAATGCAGCCGCCGGTGAGTACGTCGCGGCCGCAGTGGGCCGCAGTGGGCCGCAGTGGATGGCCGCAGGACTCCGCCAGCCCTAGAGTCGGCGGCCGGGCGCGGCTCCGCGCCCGCCACGAGGGAGGGCCCATGGCCGAGCAGGACGACCACCGGGACGACGACTGCCTCTTCTGCCGCATCGTCAGCGGCGACGTGCCGGCCGAGATCGTGCGCATCGGCACGCACGTGGTGGCGTTCCGCGACGTGAACCCGCAGGCCCCGCTGCACGTGCTCGTCGTGCCCCGGGATCACCACCGGGACGTCACCGAGCTGGCGGCGGCGAGCCCCGAGGCGCTCGCCGAGCTCGTCGAGGTCGGGGCCGCGCTGGCGGCGTCCGCCGAGGGTGCGCAGGACGGCGCGTTCCGGCTGGTGTTCAACACCGGCGCGCAGGTCGGCCAGTCGGTGTTCCACGCGCACGGCCACGTGCTCGCGGGGCGATCGTTCGGGTGGCCGCCCGGCTGAGCCCGGTATCATGGTTCAGGGCGGGAATGCCCGCCGCACGCGCCGAGACGTACGCGCCGACAGGTACTCGCCGAAGGGTGGCCGGCTCCCAGCCGAACATGACCGACCAGACAGAGGGGCTCCCTCCCGCGGGCCCCGCGGGCAGCGCCGACGGGCGCGCGCCCCAAGAGGCCGTCCACAAGATCGTCGTACCGTCCGACGTCGCCATGGTGTCCCTGCTCGGGGCACGGGACGAGCTGCTGCGGACCGTCGAGCGGGCGTTCCCGCGCGCCGACGTGCACGTCCGCGGCAACGAGGTGACGATCACCGGTCCGCACGGCGAGGTCGCACTCGTCGAACGGCTGATCGACGAGATGCTGGCCGTGCTCGCCTCGGGGCAGCCGCTCTCGCCCGACGCCGTCGAGCGTGCCGTCGGGATGCTCCGGCAGCAGACCACCGAGCGCCCCGCCGACGTGCTCACCCTCAACATCATCTCGAGCCGCGGGCGCACGATCCGGCCGAAGACCCTCAACCAGAAGCGCTACGTCGACGCGATCGACCAGCACACGATCGTCTTCGGCATCGGCCCGGCCGGTACCGGCAAGACCTACCTCGCGATGGCGAAGGCCGTGCAGGCGCTGCAGGCCAAGCAGGTCAACCGGATCATCCTGACCCGGCCGGCGGTCGAGGCGGGCGAGCGGCTCGGGTTCCTGCCCGGCACGCTGACCGACAAGATCGACCCCTACCTGCGGCCGCTCTACGACGCGCTGCACGACATGATCGACCCCGAGTCGATCCCCCGCCTGATGGCTGCCGGGACGATCGAGGTCGCGCCCCTCGCGTACATGCGCGGCCGCACCCTGAACGACGCCTTCATCATCCTCGACGAGGCGCAGAACACCACGCCCGAGCAGATGAAGATGTTCCTCACCCGGCTCGGGTTCGGCGCGAAGATGGTCGTCACCGGCGACATCACCCAGGTCGACCTGCCCGCCGGCACGCAGTCCGGCCTGCGGATCGTCCGCGAGATCCTCGACGGCATCGAGGACGTCCACTTCTCCGAGCTGACCAGCAGCGACGTCGTCCGGCACCGGCTGGTCGGCGAGATCGTCGACGCCTACAGCCGCTGGGACGCCGTCCAGAACGGGCAGGCCGCGGCGCAGGGGCCGGCCGCCGAGCGGCCGCCGCGGCCGCCGTCGAGCGCCCAGCGCCGGTCACGCCGGTGAGCATCGAGGTCAACAACGAGAGCGGCGTCGAGGTCGACGAGACCGAGATCGTCGGGCTCGCCCGGCACGTGCTCGACCCGATGCACGTCCACCCGCAGGCCGAGCTGTCCGTCGTGCTCGTCGACGAGGCGGCGATGGAGCAGCTGCACGTGCAGTGGATGGACGAGCCCGGCCCGACCGACGTCCTGAGCTTCCCGATGGACGAGCTGCGCCCCGGCACCGACGGCGAGGACTCGCCGGCCGGGCTGCTCGGCGACGTGGTGCTCTGCCCGCAGGTCGCCGCCCGGCAGGCGGTGACCGCCGGCCACGGCACGCAGGACGAGCTGCTCCTGCTGACCACCCACGGCATCCTCCACCTGCTCGGCTACGACCACGCCGAGCCCGACGAGGAGCGCGAGATGTTCGGCCTGCAGCGGCGGCTCCTGCTGGAGTTCCTCGCCACGCGCCCCGGCGCCGGGGGAGGGCCCGCGCCGGATCCGGAGCGGGGCCGGGCATGAGCGGCGGCGACGTGCGCCTCGTCGTCGTCGCGCTCGTCCTCGTCGTGCTGGCCGGCGCGCTGGCGGCGTCCGAGGCGGCGCTCGCCCGGGTCTCCCGCGCTCGCGCCGGCGAGCTGCTCGGCGAGGGCCGCCGCGGCGCCCAGGCCCTCGCCCGCGTCGCCGAGGACCCGGCGCCCACGCTCTCGGTCTCGACCTTCCTGCGGGTGCTCGCCGAGTCCGGCGCGGCGGTGCTGCTGACCGTGGTCTTCCTCGACGCCGTGGGCAACGGGTGGCGCGCCGTTGCGATCGCGGTCGCGACCATGACGGCGCTGAGCTTCGTGGCGGTCGGCGTCGGGCCCCGCACCCTGGGCCGCCAGCACTCCGACAGCATCGGCCTGGTGGCCGCGCCCGTCCTGGTCGCCCTCACCCGGGTGCTCGGGCCGCTGGCGCGCCTGCTCGTGTTCGTCGGCAACCTGCTCACGCCCGGGCCGGGCTACCGCGACGGGCCGTTCGCGAGCGAGGCGGAGCTGCGCGAGCTCGTCGACATCGCCGAGCAGAGCGAGCTGATCGAGGCCGGCGAGCGCGAGATGATCCACTCCGTCTTCGAGCTCGGCGACACGCTCGTGCGCGAGGTCATGGTGCCGCGCACGGCCCTGGTGAGCATCGAGTCGGGGGAGAGCCTGCGCTCGGCGATGTCGCTGTTCCTGCGCTCCGGGTTCTCCCGGGTCCCCGTGGTGGGCGAGGGGCTGGACGACGTCCGCGGGGTGCTCTACCTCAAGGACGTCGCTCGCCGGCTGCACGAGGACCCCGACCGCGGTCCCGCGCAGCCGGTCGACACGGTCATGCGGGACCCGCACTTCGTGCCCGACAGCAAGGCCGCCGACGACCTGCTGCGCGAGATGCAGCGCGACGCCGGGCACGTCGCCATCGTGGTCGACGAGTACGGCGGCACGGCCGGCATGGTCACCCTCGAGGACCTCGTCGAGGAGATCGTCGGCGAGATCGCCGACGAGTACGACCGCGACGAGACCGACGTCGAGGACCTCGGCGACGGCTCCTACCGGGTGCGGTCGCGCGTGCACGTCGAGGACCTCGGCGAGCTGTTCGGCCTCGACCTCGAGGACGAGGAGGTCGACACCGTCGGCGGCCTGCTCGCGAAGGCGCTCGGCCGGGTGCCGATCGCGGGTGCGAGCGCGCAGGTCGACGGGCTCGTGCTCGTCGCCGACCGGTTCGAGGGCCGGCGCAACCAGCTCGCCACGGTCGTCGTGCGTCGCGCCGAGGACGCGACCCAGCCCGAAGCGCACGTCCCCACCCGGGCGGCCGCGTCGTGAGCACGGGCCCGGTGACCGGATCGGGCGACGCGCCCTTCAGGTCGGGGTTCGCCTGCCTCGTCGGCCGGCCCAACGCCGGCAAGTCGACGCTGACGAACGCCCTGGTCGGCGAGAAGGTCGCCATCACCTCCAGCAAGCCGCAGACGACGCGGCACACCATCCGCGGGATCGTGCACCGGCCCGACGCCCAGCTCGTGCTCGTCGACACCCCGGGCCTGCACCGCCCCCGCACCCTGCTCGGCGAGCGGCTCAACGACCTGGTGCGCGAGACCCTGCTCGAGGTCGACGTCGTCGGCTTCTGCCTGCCCGCCGACCAGCAGGTCGGGCCCGGCGACCGCTTCATCGCCCGCGAGCTGGCGGAGCTGCGGCGGGCCGCACGCCGCCCCCGGCCGGTCGTCGCGATCGTCACCAAGGCGGACGCCGTCGAGCGCGGCCGGCTCACCGAGCACCTGCTCGCCGTCTCGGAGCTCGTCGACGCCGACGACGTCGTCCCGGTCTCGGCGGTCGACGGCTACCAGGTCGACGTCCTGACCGACGTCCTGGTCTCGCACCTGCCGCCCGGCCCGCCGCTCTACCCCGAGGGCGAGCTCACCGACGAGCCCGAGCACGTCATGATCGCCGAGCTGGTGCGCGAGGCCGCGCTCGAGGGCGTGCGCGACGAGCTGCCGCACTCGCTCGCGGTCGTCCTCGAGGAGATGACGCTGCGCGAGGGCCGGCCCGACGACGACCCGCTGCTCGACGTGCACGTGTGGATCTACGTCGAGCGCGAGAGCCAGAAGGCGATCGTCATCGGCAAGGGCGGCGCCCGGCTGCGCGACGTCGGCACCCGGGCCCGGCGCGAGATCCAGGCGCTGCTCGGCCGACGGGTGCACCTCGACCTGCGGGTCAAGGTCGCCAAGGACTGGCAGCGCGACCCCAAGCAGCTCCAGCGCCTGGGGTTCTGAACCTCTCCGTCCTCGCGGCGATCATGCACGTCGCGGCGATCATGCACGTCGCGGCGATCATGCACGCGGGAGCGATCAGATGGTGCGCTCCCGGCCGTGCCCCACTCGGGAACCCCCGCTTCACGTCGTGCATCCCCCTCCCCAGCAGCTGTGCGGCGGGGGTGCCGCGGGGTGAAGGGCGGGTTCGTGGGTGAAGCCGAGGTCGTGATCGCCGGCGCGCGCATGATCGGCGCGGGTTGGCGGACGCCGCCACGGGCGGCCGGTCGCCGATCTACCCGGGCGTCCTCGTGGGTTCGGCATGCACGCCGTCACGCACGTCGCTTGGGGTGCGACGACCCCGCGGCTACACCCCGGCATCGCGACCAGGCCGGCGGTCGTCGTCGCGTTCTCGTGGTGGGCCTGGCGTGAGGTGCGCCGGCGAGGACCCGCTGACCATCAGCTGACCGGGTCGGGCCGCCGGTCATCCTCGCTGGCCCGGGGCCGCGCGTCGTCGCCGTCCGCGCCCCGGTCACGCAACCGCCCCGCATCGCTGACCGCGCGGCGCAGCAGCCATTCGATGTGCGCGTTCGTGCTACGCAGGTCGTCCGAGGCCCAGCGGGTGAGCGCCTCGTGGACCTCGGGATCCAGCCGGAGCAGCACGGCCTTGCGCTCCCGCCGGCGGCGCACGGCCGCCGGGCCGGCCTCGGCCGGCCCGGCGCGCGCCGGCCGTCCGTCCTCCGCCGCCGTCACTGGTAGAGCGTGCCCGTGTTGACGATCGGAGACACCCGGGAGTCCCCGCAGAGCACGACGAGCAGGTTCGACACCATCGCGGCCCGGCGCTCCTCGTCGAGCTCGACGACGCCCGTCCGCGTCAGCTCGTCGAGCGCCATGTGGACGATGCTCACGGCGCCCTCCACGATGCGGCTCCTCGCCGCGATCACGGCCGCTGCCTGCTGCCGCTGCAGCATCGCCTGGGCGATCTCGGCGGAGTAGGCGAGGTGGCTGATCCGCACCTCGAGGATCTCGACGCCCGTGATGGACACGCGTTCGGCGACCTCCTCCGCGAGCTCGGAGCTGATCACGTCGGTCGAGCCGCGCAGCGACTCGACGCCGTCGGCCCCGTCGTAGGGGTGGCTGCGCGCCACGTGCCGCAGGGCCGCCTCGGCCTGGACCCGCACGAACCCCTCGACGTTCTCGACGGCGAAGGTGGCCTGGGCGGTGTCGGCGATCTGCCAGACCACGATCGCCGCGATGTCGACGGGGTTGCCGTCGGCGTCGTTGACCTTGAGCAGGTCCGTCTCGAAGTTGCGCACCCGGACCGACACGACCTTGCGGGTGGACAGCGGCGGCAGCCACACCAACCCCGCCCTGCGCGCGGTGCCGACGTAGCGGCCGAAGAACAGGACGACCGCGGTGCGGCCCGGCTGGATGACGGTCAGCGACGCCACGACGATGATGCCCGCGGCGAGCAGCAGCGCGCCGAGCACCGCCCAGCCGCCGGACTGCGTGGCGCCCAACCGGTTGAAGGACACGATGGCAGCGGCGACGAGCAGCACCGCCACGAGCAACCCGATGAACCCGTTCGTCTGCGGTGCGCGACGCTCGTGGACGTCGACGCGGACGCCGGCGTGACCGACCGGGGTGGCGGCCGGCGGTGCCGGCATCTCCTCGACATGAGTGCGAACGGGAACGGACATGGCGACCTCCTGAGCCGCGGCAATCTGCTACCTCGTTGATATCACTTTGCAACCCTGCTCGCTACCGTACGCTCGGTGCGTGCAGCGCCTCGCCGACGGCTCCCTGGTCGTCCTCGTGGGGCCGCCGGCGAGCGGCAAGAGCACGTGGGCCGGGGCGCACTTCGCCGCGACCGAGGTCGTCGGCTCCGACGCCTTGCGCGCGGTCGTCGGGACGGGTGAGCACGACCTCGCGGCCAGCGCCGACGCCTTCGCCGTCCTCGACCTCGTGGTGGCCGCCCGCGTCTCCCGCCGCCTCACGACGGTGGTCGACACCCTGGGGCTCGACCCCGCCCGCCGTGCCGGCTGGCGCGCGCTCGCGGCCCGGCACGGCGTGCCGTGCGTGGCCGTCGCGTTCGACACGCCGGCCGCGGAGTGCCGGCGCCGCAACGCGAGCCGGCCGCCGGGGGAGCGGGTGCCGCCGAAGATCCTCTCCGGGCAGCTCGCCGCCTACGCGGAGCAGCGCCGGGCGCTCACCACCGAGGGCTTCGACGACGTGTTGCCCGTCGAGCCCGCCCGGTCCGCCGCGGCGCCGGTGGCGGGTCGGGCGCCCGTCGCGCGCCCCGTGCGCGTCGTCGATCCCAGCGTCGCTGCCGCCGTCCGGGCCCTCGAGGTGCCCGCGCCGGCGCACCGCCCGGGCGGCCTGCGGTTCGGCCTGCAGCTGTCGACGTTCGGGGTGCCGGCAGCCGACCTGGGCGAGCGGCTGCGCGACGTGGCGGTCCGTGCCGAGGCGGCAGGCGTCGACTCGCTGTGGGTGATGGACCACCTGCGGCAGATCCCGCAGCTGGGCCGCCCCTGGGAGGACATGCCGGACGCCGTCGCGGCGCTCGCGCACCTCGCCGCGGTGACGCGCCGCGCGACCCTGGGGGCGCTGGTGCACCCGGTGAGCTTCCGGAGCGTCCCCCTGCTCGGGCGGGCGGTGGCGACGATCGACGTGCTGTCGGGCGGCCGCGCGGTGTGCGGGCTGGGCGCCGGGTGGTTCGAGGCCGAGCACGCGGCGCTGGGCCTGCCGTTCCCGCCGGTGCGGGAGCGGCTCGACCTGCTCGAGGACGCGCTGCGCCTGCTGCCCCTGCTCTGGGGCAAGGGCTCGCCCGCGTTCGAGGGCCACCGGCTCGCCGTGCCCGAGGCGATGAGCTACCCCCGGCCCCTGCAGTCGCACGTGCCGCTCCTGGTCGGAGGGTCGGGGCCGCGGCGCACCCTGCGGCTGGTGGCCCGGTACGCCGACGCGTGCAACCTCACCGGCGAGCCGGACGCCGTCCGCGCCGCGCTGGCCGTGCTGGAGGGGCACTGCCGCGACGTCGGCCGCGACCCGGCCTCCGTCGAGGTGACGCACGTGTCGACCGATCCACATCGGCGAGGCTCCGCGCCCTGCGGCGGCCCGTGGCCGGGTGCGGGTCGTGGCCGGCACGGTCGAGGACCATGCGCTGCGCGTCGAGGCGCTGCGGAGGGCCGGCGTGCAGCATGTGATCGTCGCCCTCGACGACGTGTGGGAAGACGGCGCGCTCGAGCGCTACGGGGAGCTCATCGAGGCGGCAGGAGGAGCATCGCGTCGCCGAACTCGTGCCACAGGTAGCGGGGCGACGACGCCGCGGTGACCGCCGCGTAGGCCTCGTCCACGAGCGCCCGGCCCGCGACCGCCTCGAGCAGGAGCAGGTGACTGGCCTCGGGCTCGTGCAGGCCGGTGATGATCCCCGTCACGGCGCGGGCGGGCCGGCCGGGGCCGAGCACGAGGTCGGTCCACCCGGAGCCGGGCCGCACCACACGGTCGGCGTCCGTGCAGGTCTCCAGCGCCCGGACGACGGTCGTGCCCACCGCGACGACGCGCCCGCCCGCCGCCCTGGTGTGGTCCACGAGCCGAGCCGTCGCGGGCGGCACGGCGTAGGGCTCGGGAGCGGGCGGCTCGTGCACCTCGGGGCTGGAGACCCCGCAGTGCAGGAGGACCGGTGCGACCACGATGCCCCGCGTGACGAGGTCGACGACCAGGCGTTCGGTGAAGGGCCGCCCCGCGCTCGGCATCTCGGCGCTGCCGGGCTGCCGCGCGAAGACGGTCTGCCGGTCGGTCAGCGGGAAGTCGCGGCGCAGGTGGCCGTAGGCGATCGGTCGCCCGTGCAGCGCGAGGTAGCCCGCCGGGTCGGCGACGCCGGCGACGTGCGCCCGCCAGAGCCGGACGCCGCCCCGTCCCGGCCCGACGAACGGCGACCACAGCCGCGCCGTGACCCCGTCCGGCAGCTCGACCGGCGTGCCGCGGGGCAGGTCGAGCTGCGGCCCGTCGTTGCCGGGACGCCGGACCTCGATCACCCAGGCCGCGGCCTCCGGCTGCGCGGCGACGTGCACCGGGACCGGCACGCCGCGGACCCGGCCGGTCAGCGCGGCCGGCACGGTCGCGCTGGTGTTGACGACGACGAGGTCACCCGGCGCCAGCAGGTCCGGCAGGTCGCGGAAGCGGTGGTGCTCCGCCCGCCCCGGCGCCGCGACGAGCAGCCGCACGCCGTCGCGGGTCAGCCCGCGGTGCTCCGGCGGCTCCGTGGCGTCGCCGGCGGGCGGCAGCCGGAAGGTGAGGCCCGCGGTCGCGGTCACGGGCTCACCTCGGCAGTCAGGTCCGCCGCCCGGTACCGGCCGCTCGGCAGTTCGCTCCCGGCCAGGCGGCAGCAGCGCCGGCACGACGGTCGCGGGGTCGGGGCGGTCGCTGATGTCCTCGCCGGGGAACGCCGCCTGGTGCATGGCGGTGTTCATGTCCCCCGGGTCGACGGCGTAGACGCGCAGGTCGGGGTTCTCCACGCCGAGGACGGCGGCGAGCCGGTCGAGCGCCGCCTTGGCGGAGCCGTACCCGCCCCAGCCCTCGTACGCCTCGACCGCGGCGTCGGACGAGACCGCGACGAGCGCGCCCCGGCTGCGGTGCAGCTCGGGCAGGAGCAGCTGGGTGAGGGCCAGCGGCGCCAGCACGTCGACCTCGTAGACACGGCGGAGCGCGTCGAGCGGGTAGTCGGCCAGCGGGGGCAGCGGGCTCGGCCCGAGCGCACTGGCGTTGTGGACGAGCAGGTCGAGGCGACCGGCGTCGTGGACGGCGGCGGCGAGACGGTGCGGTGGCCGGGATCGGCGACGTCGCCGGGTACGGCCGTGACACCGGGGAGGCGGCCGACGGCGCGGCGCAGGGCGTCGCCGTTGCGGGCGTCGACGACGACCTGCCAGCCGTCGGTGGCGAGCGCGCGGGTCAGGGCGAGGCCGAGGCCCTGGGAGGCGCCGGTGACGAGGGCGACGGGACCGGAGACCGGGGCGTCGGTGGGCATGAGCCCATCGTCAAAGGTGAAGTGGACTTGAGGTCAAGGAACCGCGGCGCGGGGAGTCCGACATGCGGACGAGCTCGACGCCCGGCGGGGGCGGGGCGTGTAGCTTTGACCTCGTGCGCGTGGCGTTCCTCCTCCTTCGCCGCCGCGGCGGGGCCCTCTAGGCCGGTCCTCCCGCCGCGGAGGATTCACGTGCGCCGGCCGACGCCCCGTTCGAGCCGACCCCCGTGAGGCGATCATGCGCAACACCCAGCAACCGTCCGGCATGCCGTTCCGGCGCTACCAGCCCTTCGGCGAGCAGATCCGCGTGGAACTGCCCGACCGCACCTGGCCCACGAAGACCATCACGAAGGCGCCGCAGTGGTGCGCCGTCGACCTGCGCGACGGCAACCAGGCCCTCATCGACCCGATGAGCCCCGAGCGCAAGCGGCGCATGTTCGAGCTGCTCGTGCGGATGGGCTACAAGGAGATCGAGGTCGGCTTCCCTGCGGCCAGCCAGACCGACTTCGACTTCGTCCGCCAGCTCATCGAGGAGGACCTGATCCCCGACGACGTCGTCATCCAGGTCCTCACGCAGAGCCGCGAGCACCTCATCGAGCGCACCTTCGAGTCGATCAAGGGCGCGAAGCAGGCGGTCATGCACCTCTACAACTCGACGAGCGTGCTGCAGCGCCGGGTCGTGTTCGGCACCGACCAGGACGGCATCGTCGACATCGCGCTCGACGGTGCGCGGCTGTGCAAGAAGCTGGGCGACGCCGCCGCGGCCGACGGCACCGCCGTCTACTTCGAGTACTCGCCCGAGTCGTACACCGGCACCGAGCTCGAGTTCGCCGCCCGGATCTGCAACGAGGTGCTCGAGGTCTTCGAGCCCGCCCCCGACCGCAAGGTGATCATCAACCTGCCGGCGACGGTCGAGATGGCCACCCCGAACGTCTACGCCGACTCGATCGAGTGGATGCACCGGCACCTCGCGCACCGCGAGAACGTGACCCTGAGCCTGCACCCGCACAACGACCGCGGCACGGCCGTCGCCGCGGCCGAGCTGGGCTACATGGCGGGCGCCGACCGCATCGAGGGCTGCCTGTTCGGCAACGGCGAGCGCACCGGCAACGTCTGCCTGGTGACCCTGGGGCTCAACGTGTTCAGCCAGGGCGTCGACCCGATGATCGACTTCTCGGACATCGACGAGGTCCGCCGCACCGTCGAGTACTGCAACCAGCTGCAAGGTGCCCGAGCGCCACCCCTACGGCGGCGACCTCGTCTACACGGCCTTCTCCGGCTCGCACCAGGACGCCATCAAGAAGGGCCTCGAGGCGCTCGAGCGCGACGCCGCGGCCGCCGGTCACCCCGTCGACGAGCACACCTGGGCGGTCCCGTACCTGCCCATCGACCCCAAGGACGTCGGCCGCAGCTACGAGGCCGTGATCCGGGTCAACAGCCAGTCGGGCAAGGGCGGCGTCGCCTACCTGATGAAGCACGAGTACCACCTCGACCTGCCGCGCCGGCTGCAGATCGAGTTCAGCCAGGTCGTGCAGCGGGTCACCGACGACGAGGGCGGCGAGGTCTCGCCGCAGGAGCTGTGGCGGATCTTCACCGACGAGTACCTGCCGAGCGACCAGAACGACGGGCAGAACGACGGGCAGGGCGGCGGCTGGGGCCGGTTCCGGCTGCGCGGGCATGCGCCAGTCGAGCGACGGCGCCGGCAGCGACGCCCTCTCGGTCGACCTCGACGACGCCGGCGCGCCCGGTACGGCTCGAGGGCCGCGGCAACGGCCCGATCGCCGCGTTCGTCGACGCGCTCGCCGCCGTCGGGGTCGACGTCCGCGTGCTCGACTACGCCGAGCACGCCATGAGCGCCGGCGACGACGCCCGGGCCGCGGCCTACGTCGAGTGCGCCGTCGGCGAGCGGGTGCTCTGGGGGGTCGGCCTCGACACGAACATCGTCCGCGCGTCGCTCAACGCGGTCGTCTCCGCCGTCAACCGGGCGGTCCGCGGCCCCCGCCTGAGACCGTCCGCTCCCGGCACGGACCTCGAGAAGCGCTGCCCCTGTCGGGGGAACCCGGCAGCGGCGTTCTCAAGGCCGGGGGTTCCGCACACCGATATCGTCCTGAAGCAGTCCGGAAGGTCCGCCGGACGCCGCCGTGCGGCGCCCCCGCGGATCACGACAGCGGGGCGAGGGGTGACGGTGGAGGCAGGCGACGTACCGAGCCGGCTGCCCGCCGTCCGCGGGGAGTTCGGGCCCTTCGACGTGCTCTCCGACTGGGCGCACGCCCTGTACGTGGCCGGGCAGCCCCAGGAGGCCGTCCGCGCGTGCCAGGAGGCGCTCCTCGTGGTGGAGCCGGCGGGCGACGTCGCACACGGCCGCCTACCTGCGCTACATCTCCTGCCTCGCGCACGAGTACGCGGCGTCCTGGTCGGAGGTCCGGGCCGGCACGGAGGACATGCTGGCGCGCCTCGACGACGACATGGGCCCCTTCTGGCGTGCGAAGGTGCTGGGCCTGCAGGCGCTGGCGCTGATGCGCGAGGGGTACGTCGCCCAGGCCCTGGAGCCGCTGGCGGAGGCCTACGGCCTGCTCCTCGACAACGACATCGAGAGCTACAACCGGGCGTCGGCCTTCCAGATCGTGTCGAACTCCCTCGCCGCGGCGCTGCTCATCGAGCCGGCGACGCAGGCGCTCACGCGGTCGGCTGCCCTCGCCGGCCGGCGCCCGCTGACCGCAGTCCTGTCCCTGCTCGAGCGGGCGACCCACGAGGGCAGCTACGGGTTGTTGCTCGCGCTGCTGGGAGACGTGCGCGGCGCCGACCACTGGTTCGCACGTTGCGCCGGCACCGCCGTCCACAGCGAGCGGCTCGCCCGCGAGGGCGGGGCGGCCGAGGAGCTCGTCGTCCAGGCGGCCGCCCTGCTGCAGTTCGCCTACCAGCGGCTGCGGGTCGAGCCCGTCGACCTCGAGCTGCTGGGGCGTGCGGCCGGCTGGGGGGACGAGGTGACCACGCTACTGCTGCGCCTGGCCCTCGCCTCGGCCGCGGCCCGGGACGGGGACTCGGCGGCAGCCGCCGAGCACCTCGAGCGGGTCCGCGTGGACGCCGCCCGGCTCGGCGAGCTCGTCCCCGGATGGGTCGCCACCGACTGGCTCGCGGAGATCGCCGAGCACGCCGAAGGGCCGACCGACGAGACCCGGCGCTGGCGTGCGCTGGCCAGGGACACCGTGCGCAGCCTGCTCGCCGATCGGCAGGGCCGGTTCGAGCAGGTGCTGGCCCGGCACCGACTCGCCCAGGTGAGCGCCCGGGTCGACTCGCGACGATCGGCGGCTGTGGGAGGACCCGGTCACCGGCGCAGCCAACCGGCGGATGGTCGACATGGTGCTCACCGACCCTGTCCGGGCGACCCGCCCGATGCTCTTCGTCGACATCGACCACTTCAAGGACATCAACGACCAGTTCGGCCACGACCTCGGGGACGACGTGCTGCGCCGGGTCGCGGCCCTGCTGCAGCGCGGCAGCCGGCCCGGCGACGTGGTCGCGCGCTACGGCGGCGACGAGTTCCTCGTCGTCCTCGAGGCCGGCGGCAACGCGGCTGCCGCCGCCGGCCGGCTCGGTGCCCTGGTGGCCGGCGCGGACTGGGGCGGGGTCGCCCCGGGCCTCGCCGTCACCGTGACGGTCGGCGCCGCCGAGGAGGGGCCGGGCGCCTTCGCCCGCGCCGACGCCGCCGTCGTCGCCGGGAAGGCGCGCCGCCGCGGCGGGCTGCGGCGGACCGTCGTCGCGCCCCGGGCGGCCGCGTCGTGACCGGCGCCCTCGTCCCGCTGGACGCCTACCGGCCGGTGCACGTGCAGCTCACGCAGCGGGCAGGCGTCATGCTCGCGGAGGGGAACCGCACCGAGGCGCGGGCGTCCGGCCGGGCCGCGACGGCGCTCGCCCGCCTCGTCGGCGATCGCGCGACTGCCGTCGGCGCGGCGATGCTGCTGGGGCACGCGCTGCTCGCCTTCGGCGAGCTCGACGAGGCCATCGAACTCGCCGGTCGCGTGCTCGCCTCGCTCGACGGCGACGCCGCGCCCTCGGCTCGTGCCCGCGCCCTCGCGCTGCGGGCCTCCGCGCAGGTCGAGCGCGGGGACATCGTCGCAGCGCTCGACGACCTCGCCGAGGCGCTCGCCGTCGTCGAGGCGCAGGACTGCGCGGCCGCGGACGAGAGCGCCGCCGGCATGGGTGTGGCCGTGGTCCTGGTGCGGCTCTCCCTCTTCGAGCTCGCGCTCGACCTGCTCGCCCGGACGGCTCGCACGGACGCGCCCGGCTCGGGCACCCACCGCCTGCTGGCCGTCCGGGCCCTGGTGTCGGTGCACCTCGTCTGGGGTGCGCGCCTCGAGCTGCTCGGCGAGGAGCGCGAGGCGGCGACGCACTTCACGAGGGCCGCCTCGTGGTCGCTGATGCTCGCGCGGCTCGCCCGCGCAGAGGGCCGGCCGCGGATCGGCCGGGCGGCCGTCGCCGCAGAGGCCTACGCGGTCGAGCGGCTCGGGTCGCCCGAGCTCGCCGCCGCCCGCGCTCGGACCGCGCTCGCCGCCGAGCCGTTCCCCGAGAGCGTCGTCGAGTGGCTCCCGGGCCGGCTGGCGATGGCGTCGGCGGCCTGGCAGGCCGGGGACGCCCCGCTGCTGGCGGAGCTCGCGGCGGCGGTCGAGCGGCACGCCGCGTCGGACTCGATGGCGACCGGGCGGGATCTCTGGGAGGGGCTGGCGCGGCCGGCCCTGGCCCGGCTCGCCGCCCCGCTGCCCCCAACCCCCGGTGCGGTTCGGCCGGGAGAGCACGCCGCCGTGCCCTTCCTGCGCGAGATCGCCGTGGGCGCCGCCCGCCGGATGTGGGCGGAGCGCGAGGCCCGTGCGGCCGACCTGAGGCAGCGGATCCTCCGGCGGGAGCTGGCGCTGCGGGGCGAGCGGACGACGCGCGAGCTGCAGCTCGACGCGCTCACCGGGCTCGGCAACAGGCGCCGGCTCGAGGTCGAGCTGGCGGCGGGCGGGCACCACGGCGTGTTGTTCATCGACCTCGACCACTTCAAGCAGGTGAACGACACGTTCGGGCACACGGTCGGCGACGAGGTGCTGCGCCGGGTGGCGGCTGTGCTGCGGCAGTGCTGCCGCGACGACGACGTGCCGGTGCGGTACGGCGGCGACGAGTTCGTCGTGCTGCTCGGGGGCGACTCCGACGGGGACGGCGGCGCGGGAGCCGCCCGGCGGCTCGGCGCCCGCGTGCTCGACCGCGTGCGCGCCACCGACTGGAGCGACCTGGTCGGCTCCCTGCCGGTGAGCGTGTCGGTCGGGGCGGCACACGGCGAGGCCACCACCGCGCTCCGGCGGTCCGACGCGGCCATGCTCGCCGCGAAGCGTGCCGGCCGCGACACCCTCGTCGGGACGTAGACACAGGGGGCTCCGCCCCCCGTGTACCCCCCAAGAACCCGCATGGGTCAGACCCCGGCGTGCATCCCGGCGGGGCGGGTGCCCGGGCGGGCGGAACGGGAGCGACAATCGACGCGTGAGCCTCTACCGCGACGAGGGCGTCGTCCTGCGCGCACAGAAGCTCGGTGAGGCCGACCGCATCGTCACGCTCCTCACACGCGAGCACGGGCGGGTCCGCGCCGTCGCGAAGGGCGTCCGCAAGACCACGTCACGGCTGGGGGCGCGGGTCGAGCCGTTCATGCTGGTCGACGTCCAGCTCTACGAGGGCCGCTCGCTCGACATCGTCACCCAGGCCGAGACGATCGGGCCCTACGGCACGGCCATCGCCTCCGACTACGCCCGGTACACCGCGGGCACCGCCATGCTCGAGACCGCCGAGCGGCTCACGGAGACCGAGCGCGAGCCGGCGCTGCAGCTGTTCGTTCTGCTCGCGAACGCGCTGCGCACCCTCGCCGAGGGCCGCCGCGAGCCGTCGCTGGTGCTCGACGCCTTCCTGCTGCGCTCGCTCGCGGTCGCGGGATGGGCGCCCAGCTTCACCGACTGCGCCCGGTGCGGGGAGCCCGGCCCGCACCGCGCCCTCGCGATCGCCGCGGGCGGCGCCGTCTGCTCGCAGTGTCGCCCCGCCGGCTCGGCGGCCCCGCACCCCGAGACGTTCGCGCTGCTCGCGGCGCTGCTGTCGGGCGACTGGGAGGCGGCCGACGCCAGCGAGGGCCGCCGCCGCCGCGAGGCCAGCGGCATCGTCGCCGCCTACCTGCAGTGGCACCTGGAGCGGCAGGTCCGGTCGCTGCGGCTGGTCGAGCGGTGAGGGGGCGATGAGGCGGCGCCGAGTCGTCGCCGTCCAGGGCGGCCCGCATGCCGTCGTTCCGCCCCCGCCCCACCCCTCCGGTGCGCGACCGCCGGCGGTCCCGCGCGAGCTCGTGCCACGCCACGTCGCGGTCGTCATGGACGGCAACGGCCGCTGGGCCAACCAGCGGGGACTGCCCCGGACGAAGGGGCACGAGCGGGGCGAGGCGTCGCTCATCGACCTGTGCGCCGGGGCTATCGACATCGGCGTCCGGTACGTCTCGGCGTACGCCTTCTCCACCGAGAACTGGCGCCGCTCGCCCGACGAGGTGCGCTTCCTCCTCGGGTTCAGCCGCGACGTGATCCGGCGCCGCCGGGACCTGCTCGACGACTGGGGCGTGCAGGTGCGGTGGGCGGGCCGGCGCCCGCGGCTCTGGCGCAGCGTGATCAGCGAGCTCGAGGCCGCCGAGGAGCTGACCCGGCACAACGACGTGCTCACCCTGACCATGTGCGTGAACTACGGCGGGCGGGCCGAGATCGCCGACGCCGTCCGCGCGATCGCCGCCGAGGCCGCGGCCGGCCGGCTCGACCCGGCGCGGATCGACGAGCGCACGCTGCAACGCCACCTCGACGAGCCCGACCTGCCCGACGTCGACCTGTTCCTGCGCAGCGGCGGGGAGCAGCGGACGTCGAACTTCATGCTCTGGCAGTCGGCGTACGCCGAGCTCGTGTTCGTCGACGAGCTGTGGCCCGACGTCGACCGGCGGGTGCTCTGGCGCGCCGTCCAGGAGTACGCACGGCGAGACCGGCGCTACGGCGCGGCCGTCGACGCGGCCGCCGCCGCGGCTGCCGCCGAGGCCGCGACGCTCGAGGCCGCGACGCTCGAGGCCGCGACGCTCGAGGCCGCGACGCTCGACGAGGGTGACCTTCGGCCCTGACCTCCTGCTGCCGCGATGTCTACGGTCGAGGTGGAGGCGAACCGAGATGACCAGATCCACCACGCCCACCCGATCGACCATCGAGCACGCACCGGTCGCGGCCGCCCGCTCGCGGACGTGGAGCGTCCCCCGCGTGCTCTCGGCCCTGCTGGGACTCGTCGCCGCGACCGACGCCGCCCTGAGCCTCGCGTTCCCGTCACTGTTGGCCGGCGCGGAGGCGACGAAGGGGAACCTGCGCGGGACGTCGGTCGTCGTGCTCGCCCTCGGCGTCCCCCTCCTCGCGGTGTCGGCAGCGCGCGCCGGGAGGTCCGCCCTGGCGCGGATGGGCTGGCTCGGCGCCACGGCCTACCTGCTGTACCAGGGCGTCCTGTTCTGCTTCGCCATCCCGATGACGAGCCTGTTCCTGCTCTCCGTGGCGTGGCTCGGCCTCGGCGTCTGGACCCTCGGCACCCTGCTCCACACGCTCGACCCCGGTGCGGTCCGTGTCGCGAACCGGTTCCCGGGCCGCGGGATCGCCGTGCTGCTCGGCGCCATGTTCGGGCTCAACGGGCTGGCCTGGCTGGCGCGCGTCGTCCCCACGATCGGCGACCCCCAACCGTGGGCCGTCCTGCACGGTTCGGGCATGCTCACGAACCCCGTGTGGGTGCAGGACCTCGCCTTCTGGATCCCCGCGGGCCTGGTCGTCGCCGTCCGGCTCTGGCGTCGCCGTCGCGGGGCCGTGCTGCTCGCCGGGGCCCTGCTCGCGTTCCTCACCGTCGAGGGGTCCAGCGTGGCGATGGACCAGTGGTTCGGGTGGCGCGCCGACCCCACCGTGCCGGACGTCGCCTCGCTGTCCGTCGTCCCGATGTTCCTGGTCCTGACCCTCGTCACCGGGCTGCCGCTGCTCTGGTTCGCCCGCGACGTTCGCCTCAGCGAGGAGCGCCGCCCGCTGCGGTGAGCGCCGCGCAGTCCGAGCACGTGCCGACGATCTCGACGACGTGGTCGACCGCGACGAACCCGTTGCGGCCGGCCACGTCGCGCGCCCACGCCTCGACGGTCTCGTCGTCGAGCTCGACCGTGCGGCCGCAGGAGCGGCACACCAGGTGGTGGTGGTGCCGGGTGGTGCCGCAGCGGCGGTAGACCGCCTCGCCCTCGTCGTGCCGCAGCACGTCGACCTCGCCGTCCTCGGCGAGCGCCTGCAGCGCCCGGTAGACGGTCGCGAGGCCCACCTGCTCGCCGCGGTCGCGCAGCATGGCGTGCAGCTCCTGCGCGCTGTGGAACCCTTCGACCTGCCCGAGCAGGCTCGTCACGGCCGCCCGCTGCCGGGTCGGCCGGCGCTCGCTCGTGGTCACTCCGCGCCTCCCGCGTCAGTGTTCGTCGTCAGTGTTCGTCGTCAGTGCTCGTCGTCAGTGTTCGTCGTCAGTGCTCGTCGTCAGTGCTCGTCGTAGTGCTGGCCGTGCGGCGCGTGCAGGTGACCCGCGTGCACGTAGTCGACGTGCCCCTCGTGGGGCACCTCCTCGTGGCCGCAGGCGGGGCCGTGCTCGTGCTCGTGCACCTCGGCAGTGGGGTGCCGGCGCCGGCGGACGGCGTCCCGGAGCGAGGTGCCCACGGAAGCCACGAGGAAGATGCCGATGGCGAGCAGCACGATCGTGCCGCCGGAGGGGGTGTTGGCGTAGAACGACGCGACCGTGCCGCCGAGTCCGCTGAGCACGCCGACGACGACGGCGAGGGCGGCCGTCGCGGCGAACGAGCGCGCGACCAGCAGCGCGACGGCGTTCGGCAGGATCATGAGCGCGCTGATCAGGAGCAGGCCCACGATCCGCATCGAGACGACGACGGTCACAGCGGTCAGCACGGCGATCAGGATGTTGTAGCCGACGACGTTCATGCCGACGGCACGCGCGTACTCCTCGTCGTTGCTGGCTGCGAACAGCCGGGGGGTCAGGCCGAGGACGACGACCAGCACGGCCCCCGCCAGCACCGCGAAGGTCGCCAGGTCGGTCGTGCTCACCTCGCCGATCGCCCCGAAGAGGTACCGGTCGAGGCCGCCGGCCCCGGCGTTCGGCGAGAGCGAGATCAGGACGGCACCACCGGCCAGCCCCCCGTAGAACATGACGGCCAGCGCGACGTCACCGCTGGTGCGCCCTCGCGCCCGGACCAGCTCGACGGCGGCGGCGCCGACCACGGCGGCGCCGAGGGCGGTCCACACCGGGGCGAGACCGGTCAGCACGCCGATGCCGACGCCGGTGAGCGCGACGTGCCCGATGCCGTCGCCGATCAGCGACAGGTGGCGCTGCACCAGGAACGTGCCGACGACCGGCGCGCAGAGGCCGACCAGCAGGGCCGCGAGGAGCGCCCGCTGCATGAACTCGTAGTGCCAGAAGGTCAGCACCGCTCAGCCCCCCACGCCGGGGGTCTGGAGCCAGGCACGTGCAGCCACCGGCTCGTCGGGGTGATGGTGGTGCGCGTGCCCGTCGAGCCGGGGATGGGTGTGGGCGACGAGCCCGTCGATGCCGCCGAGGTCGGTCAGGCGCCCGTCGGCGACGGCGACCGCGCGGGTGACGACGCCGGCGAGCGGCTCGACGTCGTGGGTGACGACGAGCATGGTGACCCCCGTGGCGGCGAGCCGCTGCAGGGTGGCGGCGAGGGCGGCCTGGCTCTCGTGGTCGACACCTGCGGTCGGCTCGTCCATGACGAGCACCTCGGGCCCGGCGGCGAGGGCGCGGGCGATGAGGGCGCGGCGCTGCTGGCCCCCCGAGAGCCGGCTGATGGGCGTGCGGGCGGCCCGCTCCAGGCCGACCGTGGCGATGGCCTCGTCGACGGCCCGGCGGTCGGCGGCGGACGGGCGGCCGAGCAGCCCCATCCGCGGCAGCCGCCCGGAGGTCACCACCTCGCGGACGGTCGACGGCACCGCGCCCCCCGACGTCTGCCGCTGCGGCACGTAGCCGATCCGATAGCGCTCGCGGAACCGCTCCGCCGGGACGCCGAACAGCTCCATGCGCCCGGCGAGAAGGGGTGCGAGCCCGAGGATCGTGCGCACGAGGGTCGACTTGCCGGCGCCGTTCGGGCCGACCACGGCGACGGCGTCGCCGGCGCGCAGGGTGAAGTCGACGCCGCGGACGACGGGGTGCTCGTAGCCGACGTCGACGCCCCGCAGGACGACGACCCCGTTCGCCGGCTCACTCATGAGAACGATTCTCATTCGCTCACAGTGTCGACGTCAAGTGTGGTCCCGTCCGGTGCTCGCCGAGTGCGGAGATGCTCGCCGAGTGCGGATTTTCGAGGCGCGAGAATCCGCAGCCGACGAGTAACGCCGCACTCGACGAGCACGGGAGGGGGCGGGGTACGGTGCGCACGTGCTCGTCGTCACGCGGTACGTGGTCCCCGAGAGCGACGGGCCGGCGTTCTCGGCGCAGGCCCGCGCCGCGCTCGACGCGCTGCGGGCGCGCCCCGGCTGCCGCACCGCCGTGATCGGCCGGGCCGTCGACGACCCCACCCTCTGGACGCTCACCACGCGCTGGGAGAGCGTCGGCGCCTACCGGCGGGCGCTCTCGAACTACGACGTCAAGCTGCACGCCGTGCCGCTCATGTACGCGGCGATCGACGAGGCCACGGCGTTCGAGGAGCTGACCGCGTGGGACGCCGGTGGCGACGGGGAGGGTGGCGAGGTCGTCGAGGGCGAGCCCGCGCTCGCCGCCGACGCCGCCACCGTGAACCTCGGGGAGGCCGCCACCCCGCGGGCGCCACGGAATGCCCGCTGACCGGTAGCGTTGTCCTCTCGCAGGCGCGCGCCGCGCGGGCGACGTCCAGCTCGACGTCCCGGCGGTGCGATCCCTGTGGAACCCCTGTCCCCAGCTGCATGGAGCACCCAGCGTGGCCGCCAAGCTCTCGAGCGAAGCCCGTCTCGACGCCGTCGTCAACCTCTGCAAGCGCCGCGGGTTCGTGTACCCGTCGGGCGAGATCTACGGAGGTACGCGCTCGGCGTGGGACTACGGGCCCCTCGGCGTCGAGCTGAAGGAGAACATCAAGCGGCAGTGGTGGCGCTTCATGGTGACCACCCGCGACGACGTCGTGGGCCTCGACTCCTCGGTGATCCTTCCGCGTCAGGTGTGGGAGGCCTCGGGTCACATCAAGGAGTTCGTCGACCCGCTGGTGGAGTGCCAGTCGTGCCACCGCCGGTACCGGGCCGACCACATCGAGGAGGAGTACGCCGAGCGCAAGGGCCGCACGGCGCCGCTCGCCGAGATCCCCTGCCCGAACTGCGGCAACCGCGCGTGGACCGAGCCGAAGCTGTTCAACGGCCTGCTCAAGACCTACCTCGGCCCCGTCGAGGACGAGTCGGGCCTGCACTACCTGCGGCCCGAGACCGCGCAGGGCATCTTCGTGAACTTCCTCAACGTCATGACGAGCTCGCGCAAGAAGCCCCCGTTCGGCATCGGCCAGATCGGCAAGTCGTTCCGCAACGAGATCACGCCGGGCAACTTCATCTTCCGCACGCGCGAGTTCGAGCAGATGGAGATGGAGTACTTCGTCGAGCCCGGCACCGACGAGGAATGGCACCAGTACTGGATCGACGAGCGGACCCGCTGGTACGTCGACCTCGGCGTCTCGCGCGACAACCTGCGGCACTACGAGCACCCGCAGGAGAAGCTGTCGCACTACTCGAAGCGCACCGTCGACATCGAGTACCGGTTCGGCTTCCAGGGGTCGGAGTGGGGCGAGCTCGAGGGCATCGCCAACCGCACCGACTTCGACCTGACGACGCACGCCAAGCACTCCGGCGCGGACCTCACGTACTTCGACCAGGCCAAGGGCGAGCGCTGGACGCCGTACGTCATCGAGCCGGCCGCCGGTCTGACCCGGTCGCTGATGGCGTTCCTCGTCGAGGCGTACGACGAGGACGAGGCGCCGAACGCGAAGGGCGGCGTCGACAAGCGGACGGTGCTGCGGCTCGACCCGCGGCTCGCGCCGGTCAAGGCCGCCGTGCTGCCGCTCTCGCGCAACGAGTCGCTCTCGCCGAAGGCCCGCGACCTCGCGGCCGAGCTGCGCCGCAACTGGAACGTCGAGTTCGACGACGCCCAGGCCATCGGCCGGCGCTACCGCCGCCAGGACGAGATCGGCACGCCGTTCTGCATCACCGTCGACTTCGAGACCCTCGAGGACGACGCCGTCACGATCCGCGAGCGCGACTCGATGACGCAGGAGCGCGTGCCGCTGACGCGGCGTCACGACCTGGCTGGCCGCCCGCCTCCCCGGTTGCTGATGCGCTGATCATGCACGCGGGAGCGATCATGGAAAGCCATGATCGCTCCCGCGTGCATGATCAGCGCAGATGAAGGGGTCAGCTCGTGCCGGCGCCCGCGTTCAGGCGGCCGTCGCTGCCGGCGAGGTTCGCGATGTTGGCGAGCGTCTGCTCGATGCCGTCCTCGATGCCCTCGGCCTGGTGCGTCGTGTGCAGCTTGACCGTCACGGTCGACGCCGCGTCGCCGGCCGGCGTCACCTGCAGCTGTCCGTTGTAGTCGTGCGGGCCCTCCGAGCCCCACGTGAGCGTCTTCGAGTCGGCGTCGATCCTGAACCAGGCGTCGCCGCCGACGGTCCGCGCCGGGCTCGCCCGCCCCGGCGTCCCCGGGTTCGATCTTGGCCTCCACCTCGACCTCGTCGCCGGGCAGGTTGCGCGCCGACGTCATGCGATCGAAGTACGTCGGCAGGTTCTCGACCTTCGACAGGTACTCGAAGAGCTCGTCGGGCGGTGCGTCGACGGTGGTGCTGCGTTCGTAGTCCTCCATGCCGGGCCGGTACCCCCCGTGACACCTGTCATGCCCGGATCATGACGTGGGGGCCACGGCCGCGCCGCGCCGCACCGCCAGGCTGAGGGCATGGACACCACACAGCTCGCCACCGACCGGGGGCAGGGAACGGGCAACGGTTCGCCGGACGCCGTCCGCCTCGAGGGCATCGTCAAGACGCTTCGGCACCGGTGACCGCAAGGTCACGGCCGTCGACGGCATCGACCTCGCCGTCCGCCCGGGCGAGATCGTCGCCTTCCTCGGCCCGAACGGCGCCGGCAAGACCACGACCATCGACATGATGCTCGGCTTCAGCCGGCCCGACGCCGGCGCCGTCGAGGTGCTGGGCGGCACCCCCGCGGACGCCGTCGCGCAGGGCCGGATCGCGGCCGTGCTGCAGACCGGCGGTCTGCTCAAGGACCTCACGGTCGCCGAGACCGTGCGCCTGACCTCGAGCCTGTTCACCACCGCCCGGCCGGTCGACGAGGTGCTCGAGCGGGCCGGCATCGCCGACATCGCCGGGCGCCGCGTCGGCGCCTGCTCCGGTGGCCAGCAGCAGCGCCTGCGGTTCGCGCTCGCCCTGCTGCCCGACCCCGACCTGCTCGTCCTCGACGAGCCGACCACCGGGATGGACGTCGAGGGCCGCCGGGACTTCTGGGCCGCGATCCGCGCAGACGCCGGCCGAGGGCGCACGGTGATGTTCGCGACGCACTACCTCGAGGAGGCCGACGAGTACGCCGACCGGATCGTGCTGGTGCGGCGCGGGCGCATCGTCGCCGACGGGACGCCCGCCTACGTCAAGAGCCTCGCCGCCGGCCGCGCCGTCCGCGCCACCCTGCCGGACGCCGACCAGGTCGGGCTGCTCTCGGCGCCCGGCGTCACGTCGGTCGAGGTCCGCGGCGACACGGTGGTCCTGCGGACCTCCGACTCCGACGCGACCGCGCGCTTCCTCCTCACCCAGACGGCCGCGCACGACCTCGAGATCACCGCACACAGCCTCGAGGACGCCTTCATCGCCCTCACCGGCGACGGCGCCGACGAGGCTTACAGCACCGCGGTCGACGACACGACCGCCATCACGACCGGGAGCCTCCGATGACCACCGCCACGACCGCGACCGCCCGCCGGGTACCGGCACTCGGCGGCTTCAACCTCACCTTCCTCGGCCTCGAGATCCGCCGCATGCTCCGCAACCGCCGCACGGTGATCTTCACGCTCGTCGTGCCCGCCGCCTTCTTCTTCATGTTCGGCTCGGGCCAGACCGACCCCGCGGCGCGCGCCTACGTGCTCGTCAGCCTCGGCGTCTACGGCGCGATGATCGCGACGACCAGCGGCGGCGCGATGGTGAGCATCGAGCGGGCCCAGGGCTGGAGCCGCCAGCTCCGGCTCACCCCGCTGCGACCGATCGCGTACATCGCCACGAAGGTCATCGTGGCGATGGTGCTCGGCCTCGCGTCGGTGCTGGTGGTCTTCGCGATCGGCGCCGCGGTCGGCGTCGAGCTCACCGCCACGCAGTGGATCGTCTGCGGGCTGGTCGCCTGGCTCGGCGCGCTCGTCTTCGCCGCCTTCGGCCTGTTCGCGGGCTACCTGCTGCCGAGCGAGAACGTCATGCAGATCCTCGGCCCGGTGCTCGCGATCCTGGCCTTCGCCGGCGGGCTGTTCGTGCCGCTGCAGTTCCTCGACCCCGCCGTGCAGACGGTCGCCAAGCTGACGCCGGCCTACGGCGTCGGCGAGCTCGCCCGCATCCCGCTCACCCACGACGCGTTCAGCTGGGCGGCCGTCGTGAACATCGTGGCCTGGCTCGCCCTGTTCGTGATCGGCGCCGCGCTGCTCTTCCGGCGCGACACGCGGCGGGTCTGAGCGTGACCGACCACCCGGGTGCCATGGGGACGACGGCTACCGTCGTCCCCATGGCGCGTCCGGAGCTCCCGGCGGCGGCGTCCTTCCCGATGGCGCCGTCGGGGCAGGCGCGCGGCCGGCTGCGGTGGATCTTCGCGGGCGTCTGGCTCGTCTACCTGGTGCCCGTGCTGCAGGAGGCGTGGAGGCGCCCCGGAGCCGTCGAGCGCCTGGTCGGCGTGGCCTCGGTGCTCGCCTTCGCGTTCGTGTACGTGTGGTCGTTCGCCGTGCTGTCCCGCTGGCGGCGCCAGGGTTGGGGGGTCACCCGCGCCTGGCGCACCGGCGTGCTCGTCGCCTCGGTCGCCCTGTTCGCTCTCACCGCCGTGGCGGTCGGCGAGGAGGCGCTCGGGATGCTCGTCTTCGTCGCCGTCCAGTCGGTCTTCCTGCTGCCGGGGCGGGCGGGGCTGATCGGGGGGGCGCTGTGTGTGGCCGTCGAGGAGCTGCTGGCCCGGGTCGTGCCCGGCTGGGAGCCCGCCGAGGGCCTGGGGTTCTCGATCGCGCTCGCGTCGATCGCCATGTGGGGCGTGACCGGGATGATCCAGCGCAACGTGGAGCTCGCCCGGGCGCAGGAGACCATCGCCGAGCTGGCCGTGCAGGGCGAGCGCAGCCGGTTCGCCCGCGACCTGCACGACATCCTCGGGCACTCCTTGACCGTGCTCACCGTCAAGGCCGAGCTCGCCGGCCGGCTCGTCTCGATCGACCCGCAGCGCGCGGAGCGCGAGATCGTCGAGGTCGAGCAGCTGGCGAGGCAGGCGCTGACCGACGTCCGCGCGGCCGTGTCGGGGTACCGCGAGGTGAGCCTGCCCGGTGAGCTCGCCTCGGCCCGGGCCGCCCTCGAGGCGGCGGGCATCGCCGCGGAGATCCCGGGCACGGTCGACGACCTGCCCGCCGAGCGGCGCGAGCTCATGGCCTGGACGGTGCGCGAGGGCGTGACGAACGTCGTCCGGCACAGCGCCGCGCGGCGGGCTTGGGTGCGGTTGTGGCCGGACGGCGTCGAGGTCGCGGACGACGGCCGCGGGCTGCTCGCACCCGGCGGCCGGCTCGACGGAGGATTCGACGGCTCGCTCGACGGCGGGCACGGTCTCGCCGGCCTGCGCGAGCGAGCGGCCGCGGCGGGGGCGGCCGTCACGGTCGGCCGGCGCGATGGCGGCGGCTTCGCCCTGCGGGTGCACTGGTGAACGCGCCGATCCGGCTCCTGCTCGCCGACGACCAGGCGCTCGTGCGCGGCGCGATGGCCTCGCTGCTCGGGCTCGAACCCGACCTCGAGGTGGTCGCCGAGGTCGGGCGCGGCGACGAGGTCGTGGCGGCCGCGCGGTCGGCGCGGCCCGACGTCGCCCTGCTCGACGTCGAGATGCCCGGGCTCGACGGCATCGGCGCGACCCGCGAGCTGCGGGCCGCCGTCCCCGCCTGCCGGGTGCTGGTCGTCACGACGTTCGGGCGCCCCGGCTACCTGCGGCGGGCGCTCGAGGCCGGCGCGAGCGGGTTCGTGGTCAAGGACACGCCGGCCCGACAGCTCGCGGACGCCGTCCGGCGGGTGCACTCCGGCCTGCGCGTCGTCGACCCGGCGCTGGCGGCCGAGAGCCTCGCCGCCGGGTCGAGCCCGCTGACCGCCCGCGAGACCGACGTCCTGCGATCGGCCCGCGACGGCGGCACCGTCGCCGACCTCGCCGCCGCGCTGCACCTGTCCGAGGGGACGGTCCGCAACCACCTCTCGTCGGCCATCGGCAAGACGGGCGCGCGCACCCGGGCCGAGGCCGTCCGCCTGGCCGACGAGGCCGGCTGGCTGCTCTGAGTGCGAGCTTTGCGACAATGTCCAGCGTGTCGCTGCGGATCGGGTCCTACGAGGCCGTCACGCCCGTGGTGCTCGCGCCGATGGCGGGCATCACGAACCAGGCGTTCCGGCGGCTGTGCCGCGAGCACGGCGGAGGCTTCTACGTCAGCGAGATGGTGACCTCCCGCGCCCTGCTCGAGCGCAACACCGAGTCGATGCGGCTCGTCGCCTTCGACCCCGACGAGCACCCCCGGAGCGTCCAGCTCTACGGCGTCGATCCCGGCACCGTCGGCGCCGCCGTCCGCATGCTGGCCGACGAGGACCGCGCCGACCACATCGACCTGAACTTCGGCTGCCCGGTGCCCAAGGTCACCCGCAAGGGCGGCGGCTCGGCCCTCCCGTGGAAGCGCGACCTGTTCGCGGCGATCGTCGCCCAGGCCGTTCTGCACGCGAAGGGCCGGCCGGTGACCGTCAAGATGCGCAAGGGCGTCGACGGCGACCACCTCACCTACCTCGAGGCCGGCCGCATCGCCGAGGCCGAGGGCGTGGCGGCGGTCGCCCTGCACGCCCGCACCGCCGCCGACTTCTACTCCGGCACCGCCGACTGGCCGGCGATCGCCCGGCTCAAGGAGGCGGTCACGAGCATCCCGGTGCTCGGCAACGGCGACATCTGGTCGGCCGACGACGCGCTCCGCATGGTGGCCGAGACCGGCTGCGACGGCGTCGTCGTGGGCCGGGGGTGCCTGGGCCGGCCCTGGCTGTTCGCCGATCTCGAGGCCGCCTTCTCGTCCGATCGAGCGGGCCGGCCCGAGCGGGCGCGGCCGACGCTGGGCGACGTCCTCGGGGGCCTGCGCCGCCACCTCGTGCTGCTGGTCGAGCACTACGCCGCGGCGTACCCCGGCGACGCCGAGCACCGGGCCTGCCGCGACATCCGCAAGCACGTCGCCTGGTACCTGAAGGGGTACGCCGTCGGGCACGAGGCGCGCGCCGGGCTGGCGCTGGTCGAGTCCCTGGCCGGGTTCGACGCCCTGGTGCAGCAGCTGGACGGCGCCGAGCCGTACCCCGGCGCTCCCGCGGAGGGTCCGCGCGGGCGGGCGGGCACGCCGCGCTCCGTAGCGCTGCCCGACGGCTGGCTCGACAGCCGCGAGCTCGACGGCGTCGAGGTGGAGGAGCTGCGGGCCGCCGAGCTGTCGGTCTCCGGTGGATGATCCCAGGTCGGGCGACGCGAGTCGCTACTCGGGGCACGACTGCGAGCGGTACCTGCCCGAGCACCCCAAGCAGGGCCGCCGCGGGCCGTTCGCCCGCGACCGCGCCCGGCTCGTGCACTCGTCGGCGCTGCGCCGGCTCGCCGCCAAGACGCAGGTGGTCGGCCCGGGCACCGACGACTTCGTGCGCAACCGCCTCACGCACAGCCTCGAGGTCGCGCAGATCGGGCGCGACCTCGGCCTCGCGCTCGGGCTGCGACGGCGACGTGGTCGAGGCGGCCTGCCTCGCGCACGACCTCGGCCACCCGCCGTTCGGGCACAACGGCGAGGACGCGCTGGCCGCCGTGGCCGCCTCGATCGGCGGCTTCGAGGGCAACGCGCAGACGCTGCGCGTGCTCACCCGTCTCGAGCCCAAGGTGGTCGGGCCCGGCGGGGGAGCCCGGTGGGCTCAACCTGACCCGGGCCACGCTCGACGCGTGCACGAAGTACCCGTGGCCGCGCCGTCGGGAACCCCGGCTGGGCTTCGCCGTCCAAGTTCGGGGTCTACGCGGACGACGCCGCCGTGTTCGCCTGGCTGCGCGACGGGGCCGACGGCGCGCGGCGCTGCCTCGAGGCTCAGGTCATGGACCTCGCCGACGACGTCGCCTACAGCGTGCACGACGTCGAGGACGCCATCGTCGGCGGCCACCTCGACCCGCGGGCGCTCGCGGCTCCCTCCGAGGTCGACCGGGTCGTGGCGCAGGTGCGCGCCTGGTACCTGCCGGGCGCCGCCGACGACGAGGTGGCCGCGGCGCTGCAGCGGCTGCGGGCGCTGCCCGGCTGGCTCGCGTCGTTCGACCGCTCGCACCCGGCGCTCGCCGCGCTCAAGGACATGACGAGCGAGCTGATCGGCCGGTTCTCGTCGGCGGTCGAGGCCGCGACACGGTCGCGGTACGGCCCGGGTGCGCTGAGGCGGTACACCGCGGACGTCGTCGTGCCGCGGTCGACTGCCGTGGAGATCGCCACGCTCAAGGGGATCGCGGCGGTGTACGTCATGACGGCGGCGGCCCGCCAGCCGGTCTACGTGCAGCAGCGCGAGCTCCTGACGGAGCTGGCCTCGGTGGTCGCGGATGGGGCGCCCGACGTGCTCGAGCCGTCGTTCGCGGAGGTCTGGCGGTCGGCGCCGGACGACGGCGCCCGGCTGCGCGTGGTCGTCGACCAGGTGGCCTCGCTGACGGACACGAGCGCGACCTCGTGGCACGCCCGCCTGACCGCCCGCTGAACGGGTCTCCCACCTCTTCGTTCGCGTTCCGCTCGGTTCCGGGCCTCTTCGATCATGGTTGGCCGAGCAGATCGCGAACGAAGACGCGGCATCCACAGAGGCTGCAGTCGTCACGGCGTCCACAGGCGGCGCCGCGTACTCCCCACGGACACCACGAGCGCGAGCAGAGTCGCCGCGTGCCCGACGACCGCGACCTGCCGATCGTGGCGGATCGCGCCGCGGCACGGGAGGCGGGCTACAGCGACGCAGCCGTGAGCCGGCACGTGGCGAGCCGGAGATGGACCCCTCTGCGGCGCGGGGCGTTCTCCCCGGCGGCCGACCTCACGGCGGATCAGAGGTGGCGTGCGGAGGTCGTGGCAGCACGGAACGCGTATGCCGGGCAGCTCGTCCTCAGCCACGCACACGCAGCTCGCGCCCAATGCCTCCCGCGACCACTGGGCGGCTGGGGCCCGCTGACCTTCACGCGCGCGAGCGGTGCCCGTCGCGGCGGAGCAGTCGCCGTGCACGTCGCCGCACTGCCTCCGGCCGACGTCGTCGAGCGGGGGAGGGTGCTCGTCACGTCCCTCGCCAGAACGGTCGTCGACTGCGCGCGGACGCTGCCCGGCCGCGACGCGCTGGCGATGGCGGACGCTGCTCTCCGGTCCCGGCGCCTGACCCGCGCCGAGCTGGAAGGGGCACTGGGCAGGCAGGCGCACTGGCCGAGGGTCTCGCGTGCACGGGTCGTGGTGGCGCGGGCCGACGGGCGGCGGGAGAGTCCGGCCGAGTCGTGGTCGGCCTGGTCGTTCGCCGAGCACGGGGTGCCGACCCCGCTGTGGCAGGTCGAGGTGTGCGACGCCCACGGCGTGGACGCCGGCCGGGTCGACGCCTGGTGGAAGGCGGGCGTCGCGGGCGAGGTCGACGGTCGGACGAAGTACCGGCTGAAGGCGCTCGAGCGCGGCGGCGTCGACGCCGGGACGCTCGCCCGGACCCTCGACGAGGAACGGCTGCGCGAGATGGCCCTGCGCCGCACCGGCGCCCATCTCGTGCGCTGGGACCCCCGCGACGTGCTGCGGCCCGACCGCGAGGCCGCGCTCGCCGCGCACCTGCTGCGCGAGCTGGCGCGCCCGAGCCGCTTCACCGGTCGGCTGTTCCTGCCCTGACGCCGCGCCGCGAGCGGCGCTACCTAGACTGCGGCCAGGTGATCGGAGGTCGGCTGAGGTGAGGATCCGCCGTGACGACGTCGAGCACGTCCGCGAGCGCACGCGGATCGACGAGGTCGTCGCCGAGCACGTCACGCTGAAGAGCGCCGGCGTCGGCTCCCTCAAGGGCCTCTGCCCGTTCCACGACGAGAAGACCCCCTCGTTCCACGTGCGCCCGCAGGTCGGCCTCTGGCACTGCTTCGGCTGCGGCAAGGGTGGCGACGTCATCTCGTTCGTGCAGGACGTCGACCACCTCGGCTTCACCGAGGCCGTCGAGCTGCTCGCCTCGCGCCTGGGCTACCAGCTGCACTACGAGGACGACGACGGCCGCGCCAGTTCGGGCGGCGCCTCCCGCCGCGACCAGGTCGGCCAGCGGCAGCGCCTCGTCGAGGCGAACCGCGCCGCCGCCGAGTACTACGCCGAGCAGCTGGGCGGCGCCGGCGACGCCGTCGAGGGCCGGCGCTTCCTCGCCGACCGCGGGTTCGACCGCGACGCGGCGGCCACGTTCGGCGTCGGCTTCGCCCCGCGCAGCGGCGAGGCGCTGCTCAAGCACCTGCGCGGCAAGGGGTTCACCGAGGACGACCTGGTGGCCAGCGGTCTCGCCGGGCGGGGCCAGCGCGGCCTCTACGACCGGTTCCGCGGCCGGCTGGTGTGGCCGATCCGCGACGTCACCGGCGACGTCGTCGGCTTCGGCGCCCGCCGCATCTTCGACGACGACCGCATCGAGGCGAAGTACCTCAACACGCCCGAGACGGCGGTCTACAAGAAGTCGCAGGTGCTCTACGGCGTCGACCTCGCCAAGCGCGAGATCGCGCGGGAGCGCCGCGTGGTCGTCGTCGAGGGCTACACCGACGTCATGGCCTGCCACCTGTCCGGCGTCGAGACCGCCGTCGCGACGTGCGGCACGGCTTTCGGCCCCGACCACACCCGGATCGTCCGGCGCCTGCTCGGCGACGACCGCACCATCGGGCAGGGCGGCGCCGTGGGCGGCCAGGTCGTGTTCACGTTCGACGGCGACGAGGCGGGCCGCAAGGCCGCCCTGCGCGCCTTCGAGGACGACCAGCGCTTCGTCGCGCAGACCTTCGTCGCCGTGGCCGAGGGCGGGCTCGACCCGTGCGAGCTGCGCCAGAAGCACGGGCCCGAGGCCGTGCGCCGCCTCGTCGAGTCGCGCCAGCCGCTCTTCGAGTTCGCGATCCGCTCGACCCTCGCCCAGCTCGACCTCGACACCGCCGAGGGGCGCGTCGCCGCGCTGCGGGCCGCCGCCCCGGTCGTCGCGGCCATCCGGGACGGCGCGCTGCGGCCTGAGTACGCCCGCCGGCTCGCCGGCTGGCTCGGGATGGAGGTCGAGCCGGTCCTGAGGGCGGTCGGCCAGGCGGGTCGCGCGGCGGCCAGGTCCGGCCGGAACGGGGGAGGGCAGAACGGTTCGGGGCCGGACGCCGCCCGCGGCGGCGCTCCCGCCGGGCAGCGGGGCTCGCGCGGCGACGCGTCGCCCCGGGGCTCGAGGCAGGGAGGGCCCGGCGCGGGCGACGTCCAGGCGGGTCTGAGCGGGGGCGACCCGCGTGACCCGGTGGCGCGGGTGGAGCGCGAGGCGCTGGAGTGCCTGCTGCAGGTGCCCCAGCTGGTGCCGCTCGAGGAGGCCGACGGGCTCGGGGACTCGGCGTTCGAGGTGCCCGCATACCGGTCGGTGCACCTCGCGATCAAGGCGGCCGGGGGCATTGCCAAGGCCCGCACGATGTCGGGCACGGCGTGGATGGAGGCCGTGCTCGAAGAGGCCCCCGAGCCGGTCGGGCCGTTGGTGACGCAACTGGCGGTGACGCCGCTGCCCGCGGACTCCGACGAGGCGCTGGCCCGGTACGCGGTCTCCGTGGTGCTGCGGCTGGCCGAGGTCGAGGTGTCGCGGCAGGTGGGCGTCCTGCGGAGCCGGGTACAGCGGCTGGACGCCGACGATCCGGCGGCGGGTCAGGCCTTCGCCGAGCTGCTCGCGGTGGAGGCGCAGCGGCGGACCCTGCGGGAACGGATCAGCGGGGGCGGCTGAGGCACGCACCCGACCGGGTGGCGCGTCTCAGGTCCGGGCGGGGGGCTGCCGATCTGTTCACCCATGGCGGCCACGCGGCGCTCCCGCGGGCCCGGCCGTCGACCCTGTCGGCGCCGGGCCCTGCTCCGGCGTGCCCGCAGGACGGCCGACGGAGGGTTCACCCTCATCGAGACCGTCCTCGCGCTCGTGCTGCTCGCGATCGTGCTTGGCGCCATGGCCGGCCTCCTGCTCGGTGGGATGCGCAACGCCGCGGGCCTCCAGCGCCGGCAGGCCGCCGTCACCCTGGCGGCGCAGGCGCTCGAGTCCGCCCGCGCGCTCTCCGTCGTGGCCGACCAGTACTCGTGCGTCAAGCTCCTCCAGGGCCGCGACCAGACGTCGACCGACCAGCAGTGGGACCTCGCTCCGGCGAGCTTCACCGCGGTGACCGACGAGGCGTGGACCTCGAACCTGTGCACGGGCCCGGTGCTGCTGCCCTTCCAGGGGCTGCCCGGCGCCGCCGGCACGTCGACCGACCCCGTGGTCGTGAACGGGCAGTCGTACACGGTGCGCAACTTCGTCGGCAGGTGCACCCTCGACGCCACCCGTGCCAGCTGCGTGACCAGCGCCGCCGCGCCGGCGAACTCGGCCACGCTCTACCGGGTGCTGTCCCTCGTGAGCTGGAGCGGCATCGGCTGCAGCGGCACCTGCCAGTACTCGGCCTCCACCCTGCTCGACCCGTCGGCGGACCCGCTGTTCAACGTGCGCGGGGCCACCGCGCCGGTCGCAGTCGCCGACGTCATCTGCCTGGCGGGTGGGGCCGCGGGCACGATCGACATCGTCGCCAACGACACCGGCTCCCTCGGCCCGTCGCCGGTGACCATCGTGAGCGCGCCCTCCAAGGGCACCCTCGCGGCCGCCATCACCAGCGGCGTGGGCGGCTACACGCCGAACGCAGGCGCGACGGGCACCGACACGTTCAGGTACTACCTGAGCGACGTCAACGGGCTCGTCTCGAACACCGTGACCGTGCAGATCCAGCTCGGGGGGTGCTGACGGTGGCGCGGTCGCGGACGCGGCGGGGGGACGCCGGCTACTCGCTGGTCGAGATGATCGTCGCGATGGTCGTGCTCAGCGTGCTGCTGCTCGTGTTCGGACGCGTCGTGGCGCTGATGACCGTGACGACCTCGCGCGTCGAGAGCAACACCGACAGCGCGACCCAGGTTCGCCAGGTCACCGACCTGCTCAGCCGGCAGCTCGCCGTGGCCGGCGCCACCAACACACCGGTCTGGGACAGCGTCAGAGGCAAGTGGTACCTGGAGTTCCAGACGGACGCCGTGCTCGCGGGCAAGGACACCACCTGCACCCGGTGGCGGTACACACCCGGGGTGGGCGGCGCCGGGGGGGTCCTCGACTACCAGACGTGGAGCACCGTCTCGCTCGCCACGTCGACCTGGTTCACGGTCGCCCGCAACGTCGTCAACGACCCGGTCACGCAGCCGCCCTTCACGGTCTACCCGAGCGACACGGGCTTCAGCCTGCCCCGGGTGGCCGTCGACCTCGTCGTCCGCACGAACCAGAGCAACCGCATCGAGACCGAGGGGCAGTACACCTTGCGCAACGCCGCCTCCGCCGCACCGCCCGGGCCGTCGACCGTCTGCACCCAGGTGGCGCGGTCATGACCCGCCTGCGCCTCTCCCGGGACCCCGGGGGCGGCCGGCGGGACGACGCCGGAGTCGCCCTCGTGTTCGTCGTCTGCTGCCTGCTGGTCGCCTCGATGGTGACGGTCGGGCTGATGGGTGCGCTGTTCAGCGAGCTGGGGCCGACGAGCTCGGAGCGTAAGAGCGAGCGGACGATCGCCGGCTCCCAGGCCGGCCTACAGGTCGGGCTCGCGGCGCTCCGGCAGGCCTGGACGACGACGACCGGCACGGTCCAGAACGGCGACCTGTCGAAGCTCCCGTGCTACACCTCCGGGACGCCGCTGGTCGGGCAGGTCGGCGGGCTCGAGCCCGACCAGGCGCCCGTGGGCTACAAGATCGCCGTCTCGTACTTCACCGTCAGCCCGGTCGGCCAGAGCGCCGCCTGGCGGGCCGCGCACGCGATCCCGTGCACGGCCGGGACCGGCCCCGCCTCGACCCCCGTCTACGCGCTCGTGCAGGCGCTGGGCTACTCCGACGTGGCGAACGTCCCCGTGGGGTGGGGCGACCGCAGCACGGAGGTCGTGTACACGTTCAACCGCACCGACCAGGCGACCCTGGGCGGCGCGATCCACGACGACACCCGCACCGGACCCGACACGACCATGTGCTGGACCGCCGCCACGTACCCTGCCACGCCGGGGACGAAGGTCACCCTGACACCGTGCGTCGCCAGCAGCCCCGCGCAGACCTGGTCGTACCGCACGGACTACTCGATCGCGCTGTCGGCCACGCAGTCGACGACGTACCCGCCCACCGGCGGTCTGTGCGTCAACACCGACATCACCGGCGCCACCACGACGACGTCCACCGTCACCATCACCCCGTCGCCCACCACGAGCACGTCGTACGCGACCAGCGTCTACGCGACCCCGTTCAACAACGGCAACGGCAAGCTGAAGACGGTCACCACGACCACGACGTTCGTCACCACGATCACGCCGTCGCCGGTCACGAGCACCGTGACCTCGACGAACGGCGGCTCGATCTCGGGTCTGAGCCTGCAGCCGTGCCAGCCGGGGGTGTGGTCGCAGTTGTGGGCGTACGACGACGCGGGTGACTTCCGCGGCGTGTACCAGGACAAGCACTCGCTCTCGGACACGTGCATCAGCAGCGGCGGGAGCTACGCCACCGGCGCCCAGCTCAGCGTGCAGACCTGCGGCTGGTTCACCTGGACGCCGGAGGCGACCGTCGGCGCCGGCGCGGCGGGCCCGCTGACGCAGCAGATGGTCAACTACGGCGAGTACGGCCGCTGCCTCGACGTGACGGAGTGGAACCTGGACGCGGCCTGGCTCATCGACTACCCCTGCAAGCAGGACCCGACGAGCGCGGTCGGCTGGAACCAGCGCTGGACCTACGACGGCGCCGCCACGAGAGAGATCGTCACGAACTCGTCCAGCGGCCCGTACTGCCTCACGACGCCGGCGACCAACGGCGGCTACGTCCTCACCAGGCCCTGCGACAGCACCCGCGCCGACCAGCGCTGGACGAAGTTCGGCGACACCGGCAACCGGTCGACGTCGTACACGTTCGTCGACGGCTACGGGCGGTGCCTGGCGACCGGCCCGCACGGCCCGGCCACGAACTACCTCGTCGCCTGGTCGTCGATCGTGGCCGCCACCTGCGACGGCAGCTACGGGCAGAAGTGGAACGCCCCGCCGCTGCCCGCGGGCGGGAACCTGAGCGGCGAGCGCGAGACGACCGGAGGCCGCTGACGGCCCGTGCCTCCCGGCGTGCGTGAGGATGCGTGAGGATGCGTGAGGATGGAGAGGTGAGGATCCCGCACCTGCCGCTCCCTGCCATGCGCCGGGCCTCCCTGTCGGCGAGGCGGCGGCCCGCGCTGCCGGCCGACGCCGCCGCCGACCTCGAGGTCGGCGGGGAGCGGGTGCTCGCCTGGGCGCCGCTGCACGGCGGCGGCGTCGCCGCGGCCACCGTCGCGGGACTTCGGGTGCGGACCCCGCAGGGCCGGCTCGTGCGGCGGCCGTGGACGGACGTCGACCACGCGGCGTGGGACGAGGACTCCGCGACCCTCGCGGTCTGGTGGGTCGGGTCGCGCACGCCCACGCCGCTGGAGGTGGGGGACGAGACGTTCCTCCCGGAGGTCGTGCACGAACGGGTGCGGGCCTCGATCGTGCTCACCCGCGAGGTGCCGCTCGGCGGAGGCCGCACCGCGCTCGTCACGCTGCGCAAGGGGCCCGAGGGTGAGCTCCTGACCCAGGCGGTGCCGTCACGCGGGCCGCGGCTGAACGACGAGCAGGCCGCGCTGGTCGCCCGGGCCGAGGCGCAGTTGCTCGATGAGGCCGGTCAGTAGCGGGCCCTCGGGACCGCCGTGTGGCCGGATGCGTGTGCGAAGCCGGCCCCTGGCTTTGGTACTGTTCTCAGGCCGATCCCGCGTAGCTCAATGGCAGAGCATTCGGCTGTTAACCGAAGGGTTGAAGGTTCGAGTCCTTCCGCGGGAGCATGTCTACGCCCAACCCCGGCTATGCGATCACGGTCCGGGTGCAGGCGCCCGCCGCCGCCGGCATGATCGGTGACCTCACGACGGCCATCGGCAAGGCGGGAGGCGTGGTCACCGCGCTCGACGTCGTCGAGTCGCATGCCGACCGCATCGTCGTCGACGTCACCTGCAACGCCGCGGACGCCGGTCACGTCGACGTCATCACCGAGGCGATCGGCGCGCTCGACGGGTTCAACGTCGGCAAGGTCAGCGACCGGACCTTCCTCATGCACCTGGGCGGCAAGCTCGAGGTCACACCGAAGGTGCCGCTGCGCCACCGCGACGACCTCTCGCGCGCCTACACCCCTGGTGTAGCCCGCGTGTGCCAGGCCATCGCCAAGAACCCCGACGACGCGCGCCGGCTCACGATCAAGCGCAACACGGTCGCCGTCGTCACGGACGGCTCCGCGGTGCTGGGTTTGGGCAACATCGGACCGGCGGCCGCGCTGCCGGTGATGGAGGGCAAGGCGGCGCTGTTCAAGCGGTTCGCGGACGTCGACGCGTGGCCGGTCTGCCTCGACACGCAGGACACCGACGCGATCGTCGAGATCGTGCAGGCGATGGCCCCCGTGTACGGCGGCATCAACCTCGAGGACATCGCCGCGCCGCGCTGCTTCGAGATCGAGGCCCGGCTGCGCGAGATGCTCGACATCCCCGTGTTCCACGACGACCAGCACGGCACGGCGATCGTCGTGCTGGCGGCGCTCACCAACGCCCTGCGCGTGGTGGGCAAGGGGCTGCGCCGACGTGCGGATCGTCGTCTCGGGTGCCGGTGCCGCCGGGCAGGCCGATCATCCGGCTGCTGCTGGCGCAGGGCGCGCGGGACGTCGTCGCGTTCGACACCCGCGGCGCCGTGCACTCGCGGCCGCGACGGGCTCGACCGGTTCAAGACCTGGATCGCGCAGAACACGAACGCCGCCGGCTTCACCGGCGACCCTCGTCGAGGGCCTGGCGGGCGCCGACGTGTTCATCGGCGTCTCGGCGCCGAACCTGCTTCACCGCCGCGGACGTCGCCACCATGGCCGAGCGCGCCGTCGTCCTCGCGCTCGCGAACCCCGACCCCGAGGTCGACCCGATCGAGGCGCAGCGGCACGCGGCCGTCGTCGGCACGGGGCGCAGCGACTACCCGAACCAGATCAACAACGTGCTGGCGTTCCCGGGCGTCTTCCGCGGGCTGCTCGACGCCGGCGCGAGGGAGATCACCGACGAGATGCTGGTCGCGGCCGCCCGCGCCATCGCGGACGCCGTCCGGCCCGGCGAGCTCAACCCGAGCTACATCGTGCCGAGCGTCTTCGACCCGCAGGTGGCGCCCGCGGTCGCGGCCGCCGTCCGCGCGGTGGCC
Source organism: uncultured Actinomycetota bacterium (assembly GCA_963792195.1). Classification (GTDB taxonomy): domain Bacteria; phylum Actinomycetota; class Actinomycetes; order Actinomycetales; family Kineosporiaceae; genus DATKNA01. The sequence continues at coordinate 857,056 of CAWBVK010000002.1, forward strand.
GAGGCCTCGGGCCGGGCCCGCACGGACCTCGACGGCTTGTGAGTGGGTCTCGTAACGCGTGCTGGGGTAGCCAGCCGGCCGACGGACTGGTGGCCTGGGCGGGGGAGTGGCTGTCGGCACGGGGCCTGCGCGTGCGCGAGGCGGTGCCGGTCCGGGCGATGCCGTGGGCGAGCGTGCTGAGCATCGGCCTCGACGGGCCGGGCCCCGTCGTGGTGTGGGGCAAGGCGACGTCGCCGGCGCTCGCCGTCGAGGCCGACGTCCTGCCCGTGCTCGCCCGCGCCGCTCCGGGGCTCGTCCTCGAGCCGCTGGCCGTGGACCGCGAGCGGGGCTACCTGCTGCTGCCCGACGGCGGCCCGACCATCGGGGACGTGCCGCCCGACGAGGCGCTGCCGCTGTGGCGGACGGCGCTGTCGTCGTACGCGCGGCTGCAGCACGCGGCGACGGCCGCGGTGCCCGAGCTGCTGGCGGCGGGTGCGGCCGACCTTCGGCCGCCGGCCGCTGCGGACGTCGTCGCGTCGCTGGCCGACCGCGACGACCTGCACGAGGTCGGGGTCTCGCACGGGCTGACCCCGGCGGAGGTGGACCGGTTACGCGAGGTGGCGGTGCCGGGCGCGCTCGCCGCCGCTGATCGTCTCGCCGACGCGGCCGTGCCCGCGACGGTGCAGCACGACGACCTGCAGCCGTCGAACGCGCTCGTCGACGGGCGCTGGCTCGACTGGGGCGACGCGAGCGTGGCGCACCCGTTCGCGTCGCTGCTGACCGCGCTGGACGGGACGTCGGGGCGGCCCGGCGGGCCCTCGCACGCTCCATCGGTGCGCGCGGCCTATCTCGCGGTGTGGTCGGAGCTCACGGGGGTGGCGGTGGAGGGGCTGGAGCGTGAGGCCGACCTGGCGGTCCTGCTCGCCCCCGTCGGCCGGGTGCTGGCGTGGTTGCGTGCGGGACCCGCCGCGCTGGAGCTGTACCCGGGTCAGGTCACGCGCTGGCTCCGTCGTCTCGCCTCGGCGGACTGGCCCGCCGCGTCGTAGCGGCGGTCAGCGGTAGAGGCGCATCGACGTCCGCTGCACCTGGCCGGGCGCGAGGCGCACGTTCCTGACGACGACCCCGTGGCCGGCGACGTCCGTGACACGGACCGTGAAGGGCCCCGCGCCGGCACCGCCGGCCGCCAGCCAGTACCCGTAGTCGGTGCGGCTCAGCGCCCGCCACCGACCGCCTACCTGCACCTCCACCGACCGGAGCCGGTTGCCGGCGTTGTCGACGAGGAGCCCGAGCCAGTACCGCGAGGACCCGCTCTTGACGACGAAGGCGAGGCCGCCGCCGACGGGCGGATTCGTCACGAGGCGGTACGTGATCGGGATCAGGCCCTTGCCCAGCGGTGCGAGCGCCGCGAACGCCTCGTCGCTGAGGTCGAGGTGGCCGGGCTTGCACTCCGGGCACTTGTTGTCGATCTTCGCGAGGATCGTGCGGCCGCCGCCGGTGATGCTCACGTAGCCGCCGCACGCCGCGCCCGAGGCGTAGAGGTCGGGGCCGGCGGCGACCGTGAACCTGCTCGCCGGGATGGTGGGAAACATGCAGTTGCCACCGGTGGACGCCCGGCCGTAGTGCGTGGCCTGGCCGTGGACGGCTGAACCGGTCGTGCTTCTGGCCGGCGCCGCCTGTGCTGCTCTGGGCGGAGTCGTGCCGGACGTGGTCAGGCCGCCGTGCGGGGCGGCCAACAGGGCGGCGACCGCGGCGAACAGCGCCGTGAGGGCACGCGCAAGGCCGGCGAACGAGTCGAGCACGGTGCCGAGGCTAGCGGGGGGCACCGACGGACGCGGTCAGCCGCACGTCAAGGTCGGGTCAACGGGCGTGCTCCGGGGCGTGCGGGTGACCCTCCACGGCGACGACGATGGCCTCCTGGGTGCTGCGGGCCACGATCATCTGCACCGGTTCGGTGTCGCTGGCGTTCTGCTCCCAGTGCACGACGTCGGGCGGGATGAACACGAAGTCGCCGGCGCGGGCCTCGCACACCTCGTTGAGCCGGTCGCCGACCCACCAGCGGGTGACGCCGCTCAGCACGTAGATCGCGGTCTCGGACTCGCCGTCGTGGTGCACGCCGGTCTTGCCGCCCGGGTCGAGCACCGCGTAGCCCATCCACATCCGCTGGGCCCCGGTGAGCTTCGCCGACACCGCCTCCCACCGGTGCAGCCCGCCCGGGGTCTGCGCAGTTCCGCTGTCGCGCTCGTCGGGCCCGACGACCCTGACCTCCGCCATCAGGCGATCCGGCGGAGGCGGTTGATGTGCAGTCCGTCGGCGCCACCCTCGAGCAGATCGCCGAGCAGGCCGGCGAGCCGCACGAGGTGCGGTGCGTCGAGGTGGGCGTCGAGCTCCTCGTGGGACTCCCAGTTCTCGTAGAGGTAGAACAGGCCCGGCTCGCTGACGCTCTCGTGCAGGTCGTAGTTGACGAAGCCTTGCTCCTGGCTCGTGGGCGCCACGAGCTCCTCGAGCTCCCGGCGGAGCTCGGCCTCCTTGCCGGGCCTGGCCTTCATGTGGGCGATCACGGTCAGCAGCTCGGGACGGGCGTCCGTCGGTGCCGTCATGGCTGCCATGGTCGAATAAAAGCCGCCAAAAGGACAAGGACCGTCAGTGGAGGGGTGGGCGGAACGCCATGTCGGCGGTCGGGGCGCCGCCGGCGAGGAGGGTCTCGCCGGTTCGGGCGAGCGCGGCGAGCGCCGCTCCCTGGGGGCCCGGCCCGAAGCTGACCCGTGCAGCGCCGAGGCGCTCGAGCTCGGCGACGCTCGGCCCGCCGGGGCGGCCGAAGGCGTTGACCGGTGTGCCGACCCGCTCGCAGAACTCGCCCAGCTGACCGGCGTCCCGAAGATTGATCGGGAAGACGCAGTCCGCGCCGGCATCGGCGAAGGCGCGGGCGCGCTCCACCGCTGCGTCGAGGGCGCTCGGCGAGTCGAACGGCATGTCGAGCCTGGCGTTGAGCACGAGCGGCGCGCGGGCGCCGTCCAGGGCCTGACGGGCGGCGGCGACCCGGGCGACGGCGTCCGGCAGGGGGCGCTCCTGGTCCTCGAGGTTGAAGCCGGCGAGGCCCGTGTCCGCGGCGCGGCGGGCGGTGTCGGCGACGTCGGCGGGGGTTGCGCCGTAGCCGGCCTCGAGGTCGGCGGTGACGGGCAGGTCGACGGCCTCGGCGATGCGCGTGACGACGGCGAGCATCTCGTCACGGGTGAGGTGCTCGCCGTCGGGACGACCGAGGGCTGCGGCGATCGGCCAGCTGCCGGTGGCGATCGCCGTGCATCCTGGGAGGGAGGCGACGGTGCGCGCGCCGGCGACGTCCCAGACGTTGACCAGCACAAGAATCGGCGGGTCGAGGTGAAGGTGGCGCAACTGCTCGGCCTTGGTGACGTCGGTCATCGGGCCTCCGGTTCCCTGCGGTCGTCGGGGCGCCGACGCTACTCTGGCCGCGCCGGTGTGCCCCGCGGTGGCCGGCCCGGGGCGGTAGCTCAGCCGGTCAGAGCAGCGGACTCATAATCCGTCGGTCGTGGGTTCGAGCCCCACCCGCCCCACCCCGTCTGACCTGCAAGCGATGCTCGAGCCGCAGCGATCTTGAGTCCGTTTCGTGACGCGAAACGTGACGCGGGACGTCGGTATGGTCGAGTCATGCCGCCGTCCTCGCGCCGCTCGCGCTCCCGCGGAACCGTCGACCAGCTGCCGAGCGGAGCCTTCCGTGTGCGGGTCTACGCCGGCTCCGACCCGCTCACGGGGAAGCGGCACGACCTGACCGAGGTCGTGCCGGCCGGGCCCAGGGCGGCGGCGGAGGCCGAGAAGGTCCGGGCGCGGCTGCTCAACCAGGTCGACGAGCAGCGGAACCCGCGGACGAAGGCGACGGTCAACCAGCTGCTCGACCGGTACCTCGCGGTCGTCGAGCTCGAGGAGTCGACGCGCAAGACGTACGTCGGCTACCTCGACGTCCACGTGCGCCCGATGCTCGGCGCGCTGCCGCTGAGCAAGCTCAACGGCGAGGTGCTCGACACGTTCTACGCCGAGCTCCGGCGCTGCCGCGTGCACTGCGACCGGCGGCGCGGGGGAGTGGACCACCGGACGAAGGCCGAGCACGAGTGCGACGAGCGGTGCCGGCCGCACGTCTGCCGGCCGCTGGCGGCGTCCACCGTCCGCCAGATCCACTGGATCCTCTCCGGGCGCCATGGAACGCGCCGTGCGCTGGCGCTGGATCGCCGTCAGCCCGACGGGCAGCGCGCAGCCGCCCCCGCCGCCGGCGCCGAAGCCCGTCGCCGCCGTCGGCGAAGGAGGCGGCGCGGTTGCTCGAGGAGGCGTGGAAGGACGAGGCGTGGGGGACCCTCGTCTGGCTCGCGATGACGACCGGGGCTCGGCGGGGGGAGCTGTGCGCGCTGCGCCGCCGCCACCTCGACCTCGACGAGGCCGTCCTCACGATCGAGTCGGGCGTCGCCGGCTCACGCGCGCGCATGCGCGAGAAGGACACGAAGACCCACCAGAAGCGCAGGGTCGCCCTCGACGAGAGCACCGTCGCCGTCCTGCAGGAGCACCTAGCTCGCCAGGATCGGGACGCCGCCGAGCTCGGCTTCGCTCTCGACGGCCGGGCCTTCCTCTTCTCGCTCGACCCGGACTGCGGGCGTCCACTGGTGCCGGACTCCGTGACTCAGCGGTTCGACCGCATGGCCGAGCGCCTCGGCATCGCCACGACCCTGCACAAGCTGCGGCACTACAACGCGACCGAGCTGCTGTCGGCCGGCGTCGACCTCCGCACCGTCGCCGGCCGACTCGGCCACGGCGGCGGCGGGACGACGACCCTGAAGGTCTACGCCGCCTGGGTCAGCGAGGCCGACAAGCGCGCGGCCGGTGCGATCGCCAGCCGCTTGCTACGCCCGGGGGATACCAGGGCATGAGCACGGCAGGCGGAGATGGGTCGCTCCGTGATCGACAGTCGCCGGCGAACACCGCGACTGCCACGGTTCCCGTCATACCCTCACCCGGCGTCATCGGTTGACGGCACGGTTCGTCCCACGGGCCGCTCCAACGACACTCATGGCGGTTGCCAGTCGGGTGGAGGCGCGTTCTCGATCTTGCCGTTCGACGGTACCGGCTCCAGACCAGCCGCGCGGTCTCGGCCGAACGTCTCCGTCACCTCCCAGCTGGTCCCTTAGCCTGTCGACCGTGCGCATTGACAACGTCAAGGAGCTGCAGAAGTTGAAGATCCTGATCATTTGCCTGTGTGGCTTCGTCTGCGATCGTCGTGGCGCGTTGATCCTTTGCGAGTTTCTTTGATCTTCGGCGTCCCTGGGGCGGCCGTCGCGCCGGTTCACGGGCCGCCGCGGGTCCCTGCAGGCTGGGTCAGGCTGGTCCGGGCATGTCAATGCCGCAGTGAGGGCGTCGCGGAGGTGGTCGGCCCAGGGCCAGCAGGTGGGGTATGCGGATCTTGCGTGTCGTTGGCTGCGGACGAGGCGGGCGGCGACGTGCAGGAGGCGGTTGCGCTAGCGCTTTTGGGCTTGGGCTCTGCGCGAGGTCGGCGGTCAGGGTCGGCAGCCGAGCCGGGCCGGCGCATTGCAGATGATCTTGGAGGTGAGCCCGTCAGGCTGGCCCGCGCCCGTCCGGCTGCAGTGTTGGACATGTTTGAAGACTCGATCGACTTTGCTCATTGGCTCAAAGGAGGTGCACATGATGACGGATATGCCGCGCACACGCGCTACGCGCTCTCGTTCACCAGCGGTGCCCTTCTCGCGCGTGAAGCGGCCGTAGTCGCGCCGATCTACCTGCGCGGGCACGACTGGGCGGCCACGCCGCATCGAGGTCAGGAAGCAACCTGCTCCAGAGCCGCGTCGCCAGCTCGACCACGCGAGTGCTCGCGTGCCCTGATCCCGCGACTCCAGCTCGCTCAGACGAGATCGAGCTCCAGATCGTCGCCGACGGCACGTCGACCGAGCGCGGCCACCTGATGTGGGCCGCCGCCTGCCGCCGCTACGACCTCATCGGCGAGTTCGCCGAGGAGGTCCTGCGCGAGCGGTTCCTCACCTTGGCCGCGACGCTCGGCTACGAGGACTTCGACAGCTTCATGCGCGCCAAGGCGCTGTGGCACGAGGAACTGGCCGACCTCAAGGACTCGACGCTGCAAGAAGCTGCGGTCAAGTGCTCTTCCGGATGCTCGTCGAGGCGGGACTGCTGATCAGAAGGCGGCCACATCGAGCCCGGCGCGTTCTCTCAGCGCGTCGCCGACTGCGCTCAACCACGCGCACGCCGAGCGACATCCGGTTCTTCCCGACGAGGGCGGCTGACGACCGATGCAGCGCAAGGCCGACACTGACCCAGCAGGAGGAGCACCTGTTCGCGGTGCTCAGCGGCAAGCGGTTCCTCCAGATGGAGGGCCTCGAGCAACGAGGTCGCCGTTCTTCATCTACCCCTACGCCGCCCGAGGACGCGCTCGACGTCGCGCAGGCCAAGAAGCGCATCAAGAACCGGCTCGCACCGAGCACGGGCATCAAGGTCCTCGAGATCAACCTCTACGACCTGTCGGTCGAGATCCTCAAGGAGCGCGGCGTCTGGGAGCGCGTGCTCGCAGCTCGAGCCCGAGCAGGACAAGGCCGACTTCCGCGAGATGCTCCAGGGGATGCTCGACCCGCAGCTCCACATCGCGCCGGCGATCCGCGCCAAGCTCGCGGACGGCGACGTTCGACATCTTCTTCCTCACCGGCATCGGCGAGGTCTTCCCGTACATCCGCTCGCACAACGTGCTGAACAACCTGCAGAGCGTCGTGACCGGCAAGCCGATGCTCATGTTCTTCCCCGGCCGCTACGAGCAGTCCGACACGCTGGGCTCCTCGCTCGTGCTGTTCGGGCGGCTCAAGGACGACCAGTACTACCGAGCCAAGAACATCCTGGAACAGGAAGCGTGACCCGATGCAGCTCAACGAGATCTTCGCCAAGGACGTCCAGCGCCCGATCGAGGGCGTCATCAAGGCCGACGACACCGCGCACCTGGGCACCGAGGTCGACGAGTACGTCCTCACCAACGAGGCCGCCAAGGGCCTCGAGCTCGCTGCTGGAGGAGTACACCAACTACACCAACGCCAACGGCGTGTGGATCTCGGGCTTCTTCGGCTCCGGTAAGTCGCACCTGCTCAAGATGCTCGCCCACCTGCTCGGCGACGTCGAGGGCCAGGAGTTCCCGCGCGACCAGGTGTCCGAGAGCTTCCGCGCCAAGGCCAGCGGCGCGTTCCTGCCCGGCGCTGCTGACCAAGGCCGACCGCATCCCGGCCAAGAGCCTGCTGTTCAACATCGACCAGAAGGCCACGCTGATCGCGAAGGACCAGACCGACGCCCTGCTCAAGGTGTTCGTCAAGGTCTTCGACGAGAGCCGCGGCTACTACGGCAACCAGGGACACGTCGCCCGCTTCGAGCGCGACCTCGACAACCGCGGCCAGTACGACGCGTTCAAGGCCGCGTTCGAGCGCATCGCCGGCATCGCGACTGGACGCAGGGCCGCGAGCAGGGCGTGCTCGAAGAGCCCAACATCGACCAAGGCGTTCGCCGAGGTCAACGGCCAGACGAGGCGACGCCGACGGCATCATCACGCAGTACCAGCAACGTCGTACTCGGTCTCGATCGAGGACTTCGCCGACGAGGTGAAGGCGTGGCTCGACAAGCAGGACGCCGGGCTTCCGGCTGAACTTCTTCGTCGACGAGGTCGGCCAGTTCATCGGCTCGAACACCCACCTGATGCTCAACCTCCAGACGATCGCCGAGTCCCTCAACACCAAGTGCCAGGGCCGGGCGTGGGTGTTCGTCACCTCCCAGGAGGACATGGACAAGGTCGTCGGCGACCGCACCAAGCAGCAGGGCAACGACTTCTCCAAGATCCAGGCCCGCTTCAAGACCCGCGTGAAGCTCACCAGCGCCGACGTCGAGGAGGTCATCCGCAAGCGCCTGCTGGAGAAGAACGACGCCGGCGCGAGCCGCGCTGCAGCGCGATCTACGCCGACGGAGGCGGCGAACTTCAAGACGCTGTTCGACTTCGTCGACGGCGCGAAGACCTACCGCAACTACACCGACGAGGCCCACTTCGTCGGCACCTACCCGTTCGTCAGCTACCAGTTCCCGCTGTTCCAGGCGGCGATCGAGGGCATCTCCGACCACAACGTCTTCGAGGGCCGCAACAGCTCGGTCGGCGAGCGCTCGATGCTCGGCGTCGTCCAGCAGGTCGCCAAGGACATCGGCGACGTCGAGGTCGGCACGCTCGCGACCTTCGACCACATGTTCGCCGGCATCCGCGCCTCGCTGAAGTCGGCCGCGCAGCGCTCGATCGACGTCGCCGAGCGCAACCTCGACAACGCAGCTGGCGATCCGCCTGCTCAAGGCGCTGTTCCTCGTCAAGTACGTCGAGAGCTTCCAGGCCACGCCGCGCAACCTCACCGTGCTCGTCTACGACCGCTTCGGCCTCGACCTGCCCGCGCTGTCGAAGCAGGTGCAAGGAGGCGCTGACGCTGCTGGAGACGCAGACCTACGTCCAGCGCAACGGCAACGTCTACGAGTACCTGACCAACGAAGAGCAGGTCATCGAGGAGGAGATCAAGAACGTCGACATCGACGCCTCCGAGGTCAGCAGCCGGCTGTTCAAGATCCTCTCCGGCGACGTCATCAAGACCAGCAAGATCCGCTACGCCAAGAACGGGCAGGACTTCCCGTTCGGCTTCAAGCTCGACGACCAGGTCCACGGCCAGCAGCGCGAACTGGCGGTCCACTTCATCACCCCGGAGTACCCGTACGCGCCCGACGAGATCCGGATGCACAGCGCGGGCAAGGACGAGCTGCGCGTCATCCTCGAGCCCGACGAGCGCGTGCTCGCCGACCTGCGCCTGCTGCATCAAGACCGAGAAGTACACCAAGCGCAAGCAGACAACCTCGCTGTCCGCGATCGAGGAGCAGATCCTGCGCTCCAAGGCGGCGCAGAACGTCGACCGCGAGAAGGAACTCGTCGAGCGCATCCGCAGCGCTGTCGGCAAGGCGCACGCTCGTCATCAACGCCGCCGACGTCACCTCCACGTCGCAGGACGCCGTCACGCGGGTGACCGACGGGTTCCAGGATCTCATCAGCCGCACCTACACCCAGCTCAAGCTGCTCGGCGGCGTCGACCTACAGCGAGCAGCAGGTCGCCGGTGCCGCCAACCCCGACAGCGGCCTGTTCGACGCCCGGCACTGTCGAAGCTCGCGCGTCCCGGCGACGAGGTGCTCTCGTTCGTCCTCCGCAAGGACAGGCTCGGCGAGCAGGTGACGGTCAAGACGATCGTCGACGCGCTTCCAGGCCAAGCCCTACGGCTGGGATCTCGCCTCGATCGAGGTCGTCGTCGCCTGGCTGGTCGGCACCTCGAAGATCACGCTCACCGTCGACGGCAACGTCCTCAAGCGCACCGAGGTCGCCGCCGCGCTGCGCAACACGCAGAAGCACGCGCACGCGGTGGTCGCCCCGCAGAAGACCTTCGACGAGCGCAAGGTCGCCGCGTTCCGCAAGTTCTGCACCGACTTCTTCGACGAGGCGCAACGCCCCGAAGGACCCGCTGGAGCTGGCCCGGCACGGCAGCGACAAGCTCAGCGGCCAAGCTCGACGAACTCAAGGCCACGCGTCAGCCGGCTCGAAGTACCCGTTCGTCGAGCAGCTCGCCGCGCCGATCGCGCTGCTCGACCAGGTCGTCGGCAAGCCCGACGACTGGTACCTGACCGAGTTCGACCTCGGCGACGACCTGCTCGACGCCAAGGAAGACCTGATCGACCCGATCCAGGCGTTCCTCAACGGCGGGCAGCGCGCGATCTACGACGAGGCGGCCGCCCTGCTCGAGCGACCCACAGCAGCAACCTCGGCTACCTGCCGCCCGGCAGCGACGACCGCGGTCAGGACCGCTGCTCGACGACCCCAACGCCTTCCGCGGCAACCGATGGCCCAGCTCAAGCAGGCCGCCGACGGCCTCGCGCACCAGATCGACGACGATCGTCGCCGACGAACCGCGCCGACGGTCATCGCGGCGATCGAGGGCCGCAAGGCCGAGCTGCTCGGCAGCGCCTACTACGCGCAAGGCCACCGACGGACGCCCAGGAGAGCGTCGTCGCAGCGGATCGACCAGACGATCGCCCGCGTCGGCACCGAGAACCAGATCGCGCTCATCCGCGAGATCGGAGCAGCTTCGAGGAGACGATCTACCCGGCGCTGCTCGACCAGCTCGCTCGCCTCGCCGCAGGGTGGCAGGCGACGACGCCGCCGCCCGCCGAAGCAGACCGTCTCGGTCAAGACGATCACGGTCGCCGGCGTCGCCGGCGTGCTGGAGACCGAGGAGGACGTCGACGGTACCTCGCCGCCCTCCGTAGCGCGCTCGTCCAGACTCTGAACGACGGAAAGCGAATCGCACTCTGATGGAAACCGCACCGCTGAAGTCCTTCGCCACCTGGGCGCGCACCGCGCTCATCCGCGAGGTCGACCGCCCGCATCGCCGTGGTGCTGGCCCCGGCCTCGCCTGAGCGGGTCGAGCAGCCCAAGGCCGTTGCCGCCCTGGAGAAGGCCGTCAGCGCCGCCGGTGGCGGCGACAAGGGCAGGGCCGCCGTCGCCGACAAGGTCGCCTACACCTGGTTCAACCGCATCATCGCGCTGCGCTTCATGGACGCCAACGGCTACACCGGCATCGGCGTCGTCTCACCCGCAGGCCGGCGTCGAGGGCGGCCAGCCCGAGATCCTCGCCGAGGCCAAGCGCGGCAACATCGACACCGACGGTCGTCAGCAACAAGCGCACCGCGAGACGGTCACGGGCCTGCTCAACGGCACCCGCCGCCAGCGACGACCCGCAGGGCGAGGCGTACGCGCTGCTGCTCGCGGACTACTGCCGCTACTGGAACCGCGCCATGCCGTTCATGTTCGAGCGCGAGGGCGACTTCACCGAGCTGCTCATCCCGGCCAACCTGCTCGCCGACGACTCCGTGCTCAACCGCGCGGTCAAGGTGCTGACCGAGGACGTCTGCCAGGACGTCGAGGTCATCGGCTGGCTCTACCAGTTCTACATCTCGGAGCGGAAGGACGAGGTCTTCGCCGGGTTCAAGAAGAACAAGAAGGCCGGCGCCGACGAGATCCCCGCCGCCACGCAGCTCTTCACCCCGCACTGGATCGTCCGCTACCTCGTCGAGAACTCCCTCGGCCGCCTCTGGATGCTCAACCGACCCGTCCTCGCGCCTGGTCGACCAGATGGAGTACTACATCGCCCCGGTCGACGAGGAGACCGACTTCCTCAAGATCACCAAGCCCGAGGAACGACGCCAGCAACTCGCCGTCCGCGTTGTAGAGATCGGCGGCGCAGAACGCGACGCGCCTGTTGCGCTGTACGACGCGGCCCTCTGCGCGCAGGACGCCGGAGCGGAGAAACTCGCAATGGAATCCGGCGGGCGCAGGAAGCTCTCGCTTTCG
>CAWBVK010000003.1:0-358973 GCA_963792195.1 uncultured Actinomycetota bacterium
GGTGGTGGGTTCTGTCTCCCCTCAAGCTGGTCGGTCGGGCGCGGCCGCTCCTTGACCGAGGCGGCAGCCCTGTTCGGGTGACCTTCACGCGGCCGGCCCTGCCGCTCCTGCCTCGTCCGGGCTGCCGCCGCAGGGCGCGCGCGATCGGCGGCGGAACCAGAATTCACGGGATCTGCCTGCATGCACGGGGTTAGCGATCACCCGAGCGGGTAGCGGACGGTCAGGCGCGCAGCGGGGGCACGAACCCGCGCCACGATCACCCCGCCGGGCAGGGCCCGGCGTCGTCCCAGGGACTAAACCCCCATGTACCCCTCAGGAGGCATCCGCATGATCTCGCGTGACTCGGTGCAGACGCTCATCGGCGGCACCGCCTACTCCACGGACGGCGACAAGATCGGCAACGTCGGCCAGGTCTACATCGACAACCCAGCGGCGAGCCCGCCTGGGTGACCGTGCAGACCGGGCTGTTCGGCACGCCGAAGCTCGTGCCGCTCGACAAGGCCGAACTGACAGCGAGGGCGTGCACGTCGCCTACGACAAGGACCGGGTGAAGGGCGCCCCGAACGTCGAGGCCGACCGCGAGCTCTCCAGCAGGAGGAGGACCAGCTCTACTACTACTACGGCCTCGTCGCGGCAGTCCGGGCACGACGACGGGGACGACGACCGGCACGACGGGCGACTCGCGGACCCGGCACGGCGGGCGGGGACCACCGGGAGCGGACGACCAGGCGGCGACGACCGGCACGACCGACGACTCGCCGGCACCACCGGCACGCGACCGGACCGGCACCGACGGGCCCGACACCACGACCGGCGAGTACCGCGACCGTGGCACGGGCTACGACACCTCCGGCCCGACCACGGACGACGCGATGACCCGCTCCGAGGAGCGGGTCCGCGATCGGCACCGAGAAGGTGGAGGCGGGCCGGGCGCGGCTGCGCAAGTACGTCGTCACCGAGCAGCAGAAGGTCACCGTGCCGGTGACCCGCGAGGAGGTCCGGGTCGAGCGCGAGCCGATCACCGACGGCAACTCGGCCGGCGCATGGACGGGCCGGCGCTGTCCGAGGAGGAGCACGAGGTCGTCCTCACCGAGGAGCGCCCGGTGGTCGAGAAGGAGACCGTGCCGGTCGAGCGGGTGCGGCTCTCCAAGGACCAGGTCCAGGACGAGCAGACGGTCACGGCCGACGTCCGCAAGGAGGTCATCGAGATCGACACCGACGGCTCGGGCACCTTCGGCTCGGGCACCCGGACCACCGGGGACGACGAGCTGCGCTGAGCCGACCGGCCCCCGTACTGGAGGCCCGTCCACTCGAAGGGCCCCGCGGCACGCACCGCGGGGCCCTTCCGCGCGCTCAAGCCCGGCCGGCGTGCTGCCGACGTCGTGCGCATGACACCGGGTCCGGCCGAGCTCACGACGTCCCGCAGGCCCTCGACGACGAGCTCGAGCGCATCCTCGCCTCCGGCGCCGTGCGCAGCGTCTACCAGCCGATCGTCGACCTCGCCACCGGCGAGCACGTCGCGTGCGAGGCGCTGGCCCGGGGGCCGGCCGGGTCGGCGCTCGAGCGGCCGGACGCGCTGTTCGCCGCGCACGCGCCGTCGGCCGGCTCGCCGAGCTCGACCGCGCCTGCCGCGCCGGCCGCTCGCGGGGCGCCGAGGCGGCCCGGGCCTGCTCGCGCGGCTGGACGCTGTTCGTCAACACCGAGCCCGAGGCGAGGACGCGCGACCTGCCACGCCCGTCCCGCCTGCCGGGCCGGCGCCGGGAAGGCCTCCGCGTCGTCGTGGAGCTCACCGAGCGCGCGCTGACCGAGCGACCCGGCCGGAGCTGCTGCGCACCGTCGCCGCGGGTCCGCGAGCTGGGCTGCGGCGTGGCGGTCGACGACGTCGGCGCCGACTCCGGTCGCTCGCCCTGCATGCCGTTGGTCCGGCCCGACGTCGTCAAGCTCGACCTGCGGCTCGTCCAGGAGCCGACCGTCCGCCGTGGTCGCCGCGACCGTCGATCGCGGTCAACGCCGAGGCCGAGCGCTCGGGCGCCATCGTGCTGGCCGAGGGCATCGAGACCGCGCAGCACCTGCGCACGGCCCGCGCCTTCGGCGCCACCCTCGGGCAGGGGTGGCTCTTCGGCCGCCCGGGCCCGCTGCCGCCCCGCGCCCGGCCGCCGCGCGCGGGCTCGAGCTGCCCGGCCGGCTGACCGGCGACTGCGACACGCCGCTCGCCGTTCGCCGCTGGCCGCAGCGGCACGGCGCGTCCGCTCGGCGGACAAGGCCCTGCTCATCGAGATGACCAAGCACCTCGAGCGCGCAGGCCGCGCGCCTCGGGCGAGTGCGCCGTCGTCGTCGTCCACGTTCCAGGAGGCCCGCTTCTTCACCCCGCGCACGCGGCGGCGCTATCGCGTCGCTCGCCGAGGCCGCCGCTTTCGTCGGCGTCCTCGGGCGCGGTCTGCCGCCGGAGCCGCTGGACGGCGTCCGCGGCGGCGACCCTCGACCCCGGCGACCCGCTGCACGAGGAGTGGGACGTCGCCGTGCGTGTCGCCGCACTTCGCCGCCGCCCTCGTCGCCCGCGACCTGGGCGACGCCGGTCCCGACGCCGAGCGCCGGTTCGACTTCGTGCTCACCTACGACCGCGACCTGGTCGTCGACGTCGCGGCCTGTCTCCTGTCACGCATCGCGGCCGCCTGACCCTGCCTTGTAGGGTGCGGCGCAGGGCGGTGCGGCCGGAGGGAGGGTCGTCGCAGCGGGTCAGGCGGGTGGTCGTGGAGCTCGCGCGGCGGGGCACCGGCACCCCGCAGCACGAGCTCGCCGAGCAGGTCTTCGGCGCCCTGGTCGGTGACACGGCCGTGGGTTTCGCCGTGCTCGACGCCGAGCTGCGCTACCTGACCGTCAACGAGCGTCTGGCGCGGATCGACGGCGTCCCGGTCGAGGAGCACCTCGGCCGCAGGCTGGCCGACGTCCTGCCGCACTTCGCCCCGGTGGCCGAGGCCCCCTTCCGCGAGGTCCTGCGCACCGGGCCGCCCCGTGTCCGACCTGCAGTTCTCGGGGTCCGTGCCGGGCACCGGCGGCGCCCGGCGGCACTGGCTCGAGAGCGCCTACCCCGTCCGGGACCGCCGACGGGGCCGTCACCGGCGTGGCCGTGCTCGTGTGGGAGGTCACCGACCGGGTGGCGTCCCGAGCAGCGCCGCGACCAGATGCTCGCGCTGCTCGACGTGCTCATCGGGCAGGCGCCGATCGGCATCGCCTTCCTCGACCGCGAGCTGCGGTACGTGCGCATCAACGAGGTGCTCGCCGCCGCCAACGGCAGGAGCGTCGCCGAGCACCTGGGGCAGGCCGCTGCCCGAGGTGATCCCCGGGATCGCAGGCGTCATCGAGGGGGGGGTTGGGACGGGAGCCGTATCGACTCCGAGCTCGAGACCGCCCCGCTCTGGGACGACCCGCACCGCCGGCGGCACTGGAAGGTGAGCTTCTACCCGGTGTACGAGTCGGGTCCCGGCGGTCCTCCGACGGGGTCGGCGTCATCGTGACCGACGAGACCCAGCGGGTCGAGGCCGAGCGTGAGCGGGCGCGGCTGCAGAGGCGGAGCGCACGGCGCGGGCCGCGCGGAGCGTGCCCAGACGCCTCGATCTGCTGGCTCGGGCCAGCGACCTGCTGGCTGCTCGCTCGACGAGGGGGAGGTGATCGAGCAGATCAGCGGCCCTGCTCGTGCCCGACCGCACCGACTCGGTCGTGGTGTTCCTCCCCGACGGGCGCGGCCGGCTCGTCCCCCGGGTGTCCGTGCACGCCGACCCGGCGGCCGCGCCGATGGCGCACCTCGCCGGCTCCTCGCCGATGCCGATCGGCTCGGCCGTGCCCGTCGCCGAGGCCTTCCGCAGCGGCAGATCGCTCTACACCGGCGACGTCCGGCCGTACCTGCTCACCCCCGGGACGCCGCCCGCGATCGCCGCCCTGGCCGAGCAGCTGCCGCCGAGCCCGGGGCTCATCGTGCCGATGCTCGTGCGGGGGCGGGCCGTCGGCGTGCTCAGCCTGGTGAACACCGGTGGCAGGCCCGACACCCTCGGCGACGACGTCGAGCTGTTCGCCGATCTCGCGCGCCGCGCGGGGGTCGCGCTCGACACGCCCGGCTGTTCGGGCAGCGCACCCGCGTCGCTTCCCGCCTGCAGGAGAGCCTGCTGCCGGAGCGGCTGCCGGCGGTGCCGGGCGTCGAGGTCGCGGTGCGGTACGCGACCGCCGAGGAGGCCGTCGACGTCGGCGGCGACTTCTACGACGTCGTCGTGGTTTCGCCCGAGCAGCACGTCGCGCTGGTGGGCGACGTCTCGGGCCGCGGCGTCGACGCCGCCACGGTCACGGGACTCGCCCGGCACACGTTGCGGGCCGTCGCCCACGAGCTGTCGCCCGCCCGTATGCTCGCCCGCCTCGGCGAGGTGCTGTACGCGCAGGAGTCGGGGGAGCGGTTCGTCACCGCGGTCGCGGCGCGCCTGCGGCGCATCGCGCCGGACGCCCTCGAGGTGGTCCTCGCCCGGGGCGGCCACACCTACCCGGTGCTCGCGCGCTCCTCGGGCGAGGTGGCGGTGCTGCGCTCGGAGGGCCGGCTGCTCGGGGCGTTCCCCGGTCCCGCCCCCGAGGAGACGGTGCACGTGCTGCGACCCGGCGACACCCTCGTGCTGTACACCGACGGCATCACCGAGAGCCGGCGCGGCGACGAGCTCTTCGGCGAGGAGCGGCTCTCCCAGGTGGTGGCCGCGAACGTCGCCTCGGGTGCCGAAGGACTGGCGGACGCCGTCCTCGCAGCCGCCGACGCGTTCCGGACCGGACCCGCCGAGGACGACGTGGCGTTGCTCGTGCTGCGGTTCATGGGTGACGACACGCCCTGACGTCTCGGACGTCCGGCCGAGATCGCGGCGCGCCCGTGCTGCGCGGGTCATGTGTTCGGGTGAAAACGGACATCACTGACCGCGCAGATGCATGTGCAAGGCGTAGCGTGGCCAGGTGAGCACACGCATGGGGGGCCCGTCGCGACGCCGCGACCGCGGAGCCGTCGCCACCGAGTACGGCCTGCTGGTGACGCTCATCTCGGTCCTGGTGGGCGGGCTCATTGCGGGGGTCGGCGCGCACCTCTTTCCGAAACCCTGCTCGCTCTTCCCGACCATCTGTTCCTCGGACACGACTACCCCCGGCTCCGACGGGTCGGGTTCCAGCGGGTCGACGCCCCCGCCGAGCGCGGACTCCAGCGAGCAGCCGACGACTCAGCCGACGACCGACCCGACGATCGATCCGAGCGCGTCGGCGTCGGCGTCGGCGTCCGCCTCCCCGTCCCACTGCCCCACCCCGACGACCGACGGCCTCCCGCCTGGGACCTGTCCATCGACCGACCCCTCCGACACCCCGACCGGCGCACCCGTATCCGGGTGATCCTCTCGACGGGTGGCCTCGCGGGTTGGGCGCTAGCTTGATCGCGCTCGGTCCACCGGCGATCTCGGGAGGCAGCTGTGCGCCTGATCAGTGCGGTACTGGTCGTCTGGTTGCTCATCGGCGTCGTCGCCGTCTTCCAGCGCGGCTACCAGAACAGCTCGGCGAGCTGCGCCAACTTCGGGACGATCGCCGTCACCGTGGTCGCCGGCCCGCTCAACTACCTCGGCGTCAATCCGAAGGTGAACTGCGACGTCAGGGTGCCCCAGCCGTCGAAGTGACGGCTGCGGGCAGCTGCACGACGGCACGCAGTCCGTGCCCGGCGCCGTCCCCGGCGCCGCCCCCGGCCCGGTTGTCGGGGCCGTCCTCGAGGTGCACGTCGCCCCCGTGCGCGCGCACCAGCTCGCGCACGATCGCCAGCCCGAGGCCCGACCCGCCCTCGTCCCGGCTGCGCGCGTCGTCGAGCCGGGTGAAGCGCTCGAACACCCGCTCCCGCTCGGCCTCCGGGACGCCGGGGCCGTCGTCGGTCACGGTGAGGGTCACGGGGCCGCCCGGCTCCTGCTCCACCCTCACCTCGACCTCCGCGTGTGCGTAGCGGACGGCGTTCTCGACGAGGTTGACGGCCACGCGTTCGAGCGCGTCCCGGCCCATCGACACGGGTGCGCTCGCGACGCCGGTCCGCCGCACGCGGACGGCGTCCGCGCGCCGCTTGCCCAGCCGGTCGACCACGTCGTCGGCCACGGTCGCCGCGTCGCCGGCGCGGGCGACCGGCCCGCCGCCGGTGCGCGCGTCGTCGACACGGGCGAGCAGCAGCAGGTCGTCGACCAGCCGGGTCATCCGGGCGGTGTCCTCGAGGACCCCGTCGGCCGTCGCGGTCCAGTCCGCGCCGTCCGACGCGCCCGGGTCGCCCGCGTGCAGGCGCGCCACCTCGACCGCGGTCCGCACCGACGCCAGTGGGCTGCGCAGCTCGTGCGCGGCGTCGGCGACGAAGGCACGCTGCCGGCGGGCCGCGGCGTCGAGCCGCCCGAGCATCGCGTTGAGGGTGACGGCGAGCCGGCGGATCTCGTCGTCCGCTGCGGGCAGCGGCAGGGTGCCCCGCCCATCCCCGGCGCCGGGGGCCGGGGATCCCAGCGCCGCCGCCTCGCGGGTCAGCGTCTCGACGGGCCGCAGCGCCGAGCCCACCAGCCACCGGCTCAGCAGAGCGACGCCGAGCACGAGCAGGGCGCACACCACGGCGACGGCCTTGCTCACCACCTGCTGGCCCCGCTCCAGGTCGACCACCGGCCCCGCCACCAGCACCGTCTCCGGGTCCTGCGGCGACCCTGCGGGCACACCCACGACGCGGAGTGGGTCGTCGATCCCCAGCCGTCGGCCGGGCAGCTCGACGGCGCCGCCGGCCCGCACCCGCGCGACGTCCTGGGGCTCGAGCATGGGCACGAGCCGGTCGCCGCCCGGGGAGGCCGCCCGCACCCGGCCCTGCGCGTCGACGACCTGCACGATCGTCGTCCCGCCGCTGGGCACCGGGTCGGGCAGCCGCCCCGACGTGACCAGCGTCGCGATGCCGCGGGCCTGGTCGCGGGCGGCCTCGTCGCGCTGCCGCAGCTGCGTGACGCCGAGCACCGTCACCAGGACGAATCCGCCGATCCCGAGCGCCAGTGCGACCACCCCCGTCGTGGCCAGCGTCAGCCGGGCGCGGACGGACAGCGCGGGCCAGGGGGTCACCCCGTCCCCGCTCCGGCCGCGTCCGCCACCAGCCGGTACCCCGCGCCCCGCACGGTGACGAGCGAGTGCCGCCCGAACGGCTGGTCGATCTTGCGACGCAGGTACCCGACGTACACCTCGACGACGTTCGGGTCGTCGTGCGCCAGCCCGCCCCACACGTGCGCGAGCAGCTCGGTCTTGCTCACCACCCGGCCCTGCGCCGCGGCGAGGTGCTCGAGCAGCGCGAACTCGCGGGCGGTCAGCGTGATCTCGGCGCCGCCCCGGGTGGCGGTGCGGCTGTCGGGCCGCACGACGAGGTCGCCGATCACGAGGTCGGGCAGCGGCGTCGCGGACGGCGGTGCCTCGTCGGCCGCCTCCCGCGCGGCGGCGCGCCGCACCAGGGCCTTGAGGTGGGCCAGGAACACCACCCACGGGAACGGCTTGACCAGGTAGTCGTCGGCGCCGAGGTCGAGGCCGTCCGCCTGGTCGTACTCGCCGTCCTTGGCCGACACCATGAGCACGGGGACGTCGTTCCCCTGCTCCCGCAGCCGCTGCACGACCCGGTAGCCCGACAGCCGCGGCAGCATGACGTCGAGGACGACCGCGTCGTAGTCCCCGCCCCGCGCGAGGTCGAGGCCCCGCTCGCCGTCGTGCGCCACGTCGACGTCGAATCCCTCCGCGCGCAACCCGCGCTGCACCGCGAGGGCGAACCGCACCTCGTCGTCGACCACCAGCACCCGCACGCCCCCAGCCTGCCGCACCGTGCGCCCGGGGCGGCCGTCAGCGCTGAGAGCGCGCTGAGAGACACGCCGCGAGAAGGGTCCGCGGGCACGGCCCTCTCAGCCGACGCTCAGCGTCGAGGGCGCAGACTCGACACATGACGAACGACGCCAGACCCACCTCGCGCATCCTCGGATCCCCCGCCCTGCGCTGGGCCGTCCCCGTGGCCGCCGTGGTCGCGATCGGCGGCGGCCTCGCCCTCACGTCGGGCAGCGCGGACGCCGCCGCGAAGCTGCCGCCCAAGTCGGCCGCGCAGCTGCTGGCCGACGTGGCGTCGACGACGCCGGGCGGGCTCTCCGGCACCGTCGTCGAGACGGCCCGGCTCGGCCTGCCCGACCTGCCCGGCGCGGCCGGCGGCACGTCGCTGCAGTCGCTCGTCACCGGCTCCCACACCGCGCGGGTCTGGTACGGCCCCGACAAGAAGGCCCGGGTCAGCCTGGTCGGCGACCTCGCCGAGACGGACGTCGTCCGCAACGGCGACGACGTCTGGCTGTGGTCGAGCACCACGAACGAGGCGACGCACTACACCGCCAAGGAGGGTGCGAGCGTCCCGGCCGCGACGCCGCCGGCCGTGGCCACCGACCCCGCGACAGCGGCCGCCAAGGCCCTCGCCGCGGTCGACCCGACGACGAACGTGAGCGTCGACGGCACCGGCTACGTCGCCGGCCGCCCCGTCTACCAGCTCACCCTGCAGCCCCGCGACGCCCGGTCGCTGATCGGCTCCGTGCGCGTCGCCGTCGACGCGGCGACGTCGGTGCCCCTACGCCTGCAGGTCTTCGCCCGCGGCGCCACGGACCCCGCCTTCGAGACCGGCTTCACCGAGGTGCAGTTCCAGCAGCCCGACGCGTCTGTCTTCCGCTTCACCCCGCCCAAGGGCGCCAAGGTCACCGAGGGCAGCGCCCCGGCCGCGGGCGCGACGCACGCCGTCCCGCGGGACAAGGCCAAGGCGGCCCCTGACGCCGCCCGCGCGGGCGAGCCCGCCGTGATCGGCAAGGGCTGGACGGCGGTCGCCGTCCTGCACGGGGTCGACCTCGGCGCCCTGACGAAGGACGCCACGGCCAGGGCCGTGCTCGGCACCGCCGGCACCGTCACGGGCTCCTTCGGCACCGGGCAGCTGCTCAAGACCGCGCTGGTCTCGGTGCTCGTCGTCGGCGACACGGCCTACGTGGGCGCCGTCGAGCCGTCGGTCCTCGAGGCAGCCGCCGCGGCACCGGCCACCGCTCGATGACGGCGTCCACCGCCGGACTCGCAGCCCCCGCCCCGGCCGCCACGGCCGGGGCGGGCGCCGAGGCCGGTGACCCTCCTGCCCTGGCGACCCGGGGGCTGACGAAGCGGTTCCGCGGCGGCCAGGTGGCCGTCGACCACGTCGACCTGCTCGTGCCGCACGGCTCCGTCTACGGCTTCCTCGGGCCCAACGGCTCGGGCAAGACGACGACGATCCGCATGCTGCTCGGCCTCGTCCGGCCCACGGCCGGCGAGTTCGACCTGCTCGGCCGCCGCATGCCCGGCGGTGCCCTCGACGTGCTGCCGCGCGTCGGTGCGCTCGTCGAGGGGCCGGCCTTCCACCCGTACCTGTCGGGCCGGGCCAACCTCGCCCGCCTCGACGCCGCCGACCGCACGGTCGACCCGCGCAGCTCGCGGCGCCGGATCGACGCCGCGCTCGAGCGGGTGGGCCTCGCGGCGGCGGCCCGCAAGCGCTACCGCAACTACTCGCTCGGGATGCGGCAGCGGCTCGGCCTGGCCGCAGCTCTGCTGCGCCCCCGCGACCTGCTCGTGCTCGACGAGCCGACCAACGGCCTGGACCCGCAGGGCACCCGCGAGGTCCGCACACTCGTCCGCGAGCTCGCGGCCGAGGGGGCGACCGTGTTCCTGTCCTCGCACCTGCTGTCCGAGATCGAGCAGGTGTGCTCCCACGTCGCCGTCATGAGCCGGGGCCGGCTCGTGACCCAGGGGACGCTCGCCGCGCTGCGCGACGTGGCGGCCGCGCGGCTGCGTGTCGCCCCGGCCTCCGCCGACGGCATCGGGCCGGCTGCCGGCGTCCTCCTGCGCCTGGGTCTCGGGGAGCCCGAGCTGCGCGACGGCCAGCTGCTCGTACCGCTGGGCGACGCACTGCCCGAGGTCGTCAACCGCGAGCTGGTGCTCGCGGGCGTCGGCGTGCGCGAGCTCGTGGTGGAGCGGCCCGACCTGGAGGACGTGTTCGTGTCGCTGACCGGGGAGGGCTTCGATGTCGACCAGTGAGCTGACCGCCGAGCACGTTCCCGCGCGGGCGGTGGGCGCCGAGGGCGTGCTCGCGCGCCGGGGAGACCTCTTCGCGCTGCGCCTGATGCGGTCGGAGCTGCGGCTGGTGTTCGGTCGCCGCCGCAACCTCGCCCTGCTCGGTGCGCTCGCCTGCGTGCCCGTGCTCATCGGTGTCGCGATCCGGCTCAGCGAGGGCCGCCCGCGCCGGGGCGGCGGCGGGGACGGCGGCGGTGGCCCGGCCTTCATCGGGTCGATCACCCAGAACGGCCTGTTCGTCGCCTTCACCGCCCTCGTCGTCACGCTGCCGCTGTTCCTCCCGCTCGCGGTGTCGGTGGCCTCGGGGGAGGCCGTGGCCGGCGAGGCCAACATCGGCACCCTGCGCAACCTGCTCGTCGTGCCCGTCGGCCGCACCCGGGTGCTCGTCGTCAAGTTCGCCGGCATCGTGGCGTTCTCCGTGGTGGCCGCGCTGACGGTCGCCGTCGCCGGGGTGGTCGTGGGGCTGGCGCTGTTCCCGGTGGGGCCGGTGACGCTGCTGTCGGGCGGCACCATCGGCGTCGGCACGGCGCTCGTCCGGGTCCTGCTGGTCGCGCTCTACGTGGCCGCGATGCTCACGGGCCTGGCGGCGATCGGGCTCTTCGCGTCGACCCTCACCGAGGTGCCCATCGCGGCGATGGCCGTCACCGCGATCACGGCCGTCGTCGTGCAGATCCTCGACGCGGTGCCGCAGATCTCGGCGATCCACCCGTACCTGCTCACCGACTGGTGGCTGCGGTTCGGCGACCTGCTGCGCGACCCCGTCGTGTACGGCGACATGACCCGCGGGCTGCTCGTCACGCTCGCCTACATCGCGGTGTTCGGCTCACTCGCCTGGGCGAGGCTCACCACCCGGGACGTCTCGAGCTGAGGCCCGCTCCGGGCGTTCTCCCGCCACTGTTCGTGTATCCCCGAGCCGCACCGTGCCTCTGGTCCTGCGTAGGACACGGGGCGGTGCAGCCGAGGGCCCGACCTCGGCACGGGTGGGGACCACGATGGGCGACATTCGACTGATCACGTGCCCCGAGTGCGGGGCGCCGGCGGAGGTGGTCTCCGCAGGGGACGCCGACAGCACGGACGGGCCGGTCGAGCTCGTGCGCGTCTGGTGCGTGGAGCGGCACTGGTTCATGCTGGCGGCCGCGTCGCTTCCGGCCGCGGTCGAACAGCCCCGAGCGGCCGAGACGCGCCGTCGCTAGCCCGTCGTGGGTGCCCCTTCGGGTAGCCGGCGATCTCTCGTCAGGGCACCTCCGGCCGCTGACAATGAGGCGTGTCAGTGCCAGGGGCGGGCCGAGGTGGGGACCGTGACGGTCACGGTGGCCCGCTTGGCCTCGGCGTCCGGGCCCGTCCGGTCGGCCCACGCCTGGAGGGAGCGCCACCACGGCGGCGACCCCGCCGGCAGGTCCCCGGCCGGGATCTCCACCAGGTCGCCCGGCTTCCACGCGTCGCCGTAGAGCGGCCCTGCCGCGGCGGCCGGATCGTCGGGCGTCACGGCGGCGCGCAGCGCGGGCAGCGCGGCGTTCCAGTTCGCCAGCAGCGCGGCGGTCGCGGCCGCCAGGCTCGTCCCGCTCGAGCGGGACGAGCTCTCGGGCCAGGTCGGGTGCCGGACGGCGGCGAGGTGCAGGGGCCCGGCGACGTCGGGCCGGGTCGCGGCCCACGCGTCGAAGGCGTCCTTGGCCAGCGAGCCGAGCGTCACGACCGCCGTGACGGCCGTCCCTGTGAGCAGGGCGTCGAGCCACTGGTCCCGGTACTGCGCGATCGCCGGGTCGTGGGCGTGGCGGGTGCCGCCGCCCTGCCCGTAGACGCTGTACACGAAGGTGTTGACCATGACGTAGCTCGTGGTGATGCCGGCCTTCGCAAGCAGGCCCTGGGTGCGCTGGCCCGCCTCCCCGACGAGGATGCGCCGGGCGATCGCCTCGTGCGCCGCCGGGTCCTGCCCGAGCACGAGCAGCCGGGCGGAGCCGTCGAGCGCGCCGCGGTGGAAGATGGGTCCCCACTCCACCCGGAAGTCGGCGGCCGGGTAGACGTCGACCCCGGGGTAGGTCGCGGCGAGGCCGTCGAAGGGCGGCCGGTCGTAACCGGGGCAGAACGCGCGTGGAACCGTCATCGTGGACCTCGCCTCGCCGGGGGCACCGCACAGGCGCCGTCCGCGTCATGCTCGCCCCGGCGGGCCGGGCACGGCCAGGGCCGGACAGCTGCACGAAAGGGTGGACGATGACCGACCTCTTCGACCGGGCGTACGCCGAGGGCGTCTACGAGGCGATCGCCCCGCCTGCCACGCGTGGTGGCTCCCGGGACGGGCACGACGGCCCGCGGCCGGCAGCCGCCCCGTCGGCGCCGTTCGCCCTGCGGGGGGCCGTGATCACCCCCGACGCCGCGTGGGACGACGGGTACGTGGTCGTCGACGGCGGGTCGGTGGCGGCGGTGCAGCAGGCCGCTCCCACGGGAGTGCGGGTGCTCGAGACCGGCGGCGTGATCCTCCCCGGGCTGATCGACCTGCACGGGCACCCGGAGTTCAACGTGTTCGCGGCCTGGGAGCCGCCGAGGCTGTTCACGAACCGCTACCAGTGGCGCGCGAGCGACATCTACCACCAGCTCGTCCGCGACCCGCAGAACACCCTGCTCACCGAGGTGCCGCCGCAGACCGAGCTCCGCTACGCCGAGATCCGCGCCCTGGTGGGAGGGACCACGGCGATTCAGGGGGCGAGCGCCGGCGGCGCCACGGCCGGTGGCGGGGAGCCGCTCGTGCGCAACGTCGACCTGTACGTCTTCGGGCAGCACCGGGCTCGCGCCATGATCGACCTCCCGACGACCGGGTCGCGGGATGCGCCGCACCTGGCGACGATCCTGGCCGACATCGCCGCCGGCGAGGTCGACGCGTTCTACCTGCACCTCTCCGAGGGATGCCGCGGCGACCAACGCAGCCAGAGCGAGTACCAGCGGTTCCTCGACATGCAGGCCGCCACCCCCGGGACGGTGCTCATCCACGCCAGCGCCCTCACCACCGACCAGCTGCACGAGGTCGCGGCGGCCGGCTGCAAGCTCGTCTGGTCGCCGCAGTCCAACCTGCGCCTCTACGGCCAGACGACCCTCGCCGCCGAGGCGCTCGCGGCGGGCATGCCGGTCGCGCTCGGGGCCGACTGGCTCCCGTCGGGCTCGACGAGCCTGCTCGCCGAGCTCAAGGTGGCGCGGCGCGAGCTCGCGCAGCAGGGCCTCGATGTCCCCGCGGCCGAGCTCGTCGCGATGGTCACGTCCGGCGCCGCCCGCATCGCCGGACTGGACGCGCACATCGGGGCCCTGGCCACCGGCCTCGCCGCCGACGTCCTCGTCCTGGAGCGCCACCACGACGACCCGTACGAGAACGTCTGCGAGGCCGACCCTGGCTGGGTCGAGCTCGTCCTCATCGGCGGAGACGTGGCCTACGGCCGCGCCGACTGGTTCTCCACCCTGACGGAGGGAGCGACCGGGCCGACGGTCGAGCAGCTGTCGGCGTGGGGCAAGCCGATGACGCTCGACACGGGCTACTCCACCGGGGGAGCGGGGCACGGGCCGCAGCCGGCGGGCACGCCGTCCCTGAGCCAGCTCCGCGCGCTGCTCACGGCCGCCTACCCCCCGGTGGGCCCGATCTTCGCCTGACCGTCCCCCGACCATGCGCTGATCAAGGAAGCTGGAGGGATCATGACCCTGGTCATGATCCCTCCAGCTTCCTTGATCAGCGCGAGAGGAGACGCGAGGCGATCCGCGTCAAGCGCCGCCGCCGAAGGCGTCGAGCCCGGTGAGTGCCTTGCCGACGACGAGCTGGTGCACCTCCTGCGTGCCCTCGTAGGTGAGCACGGTCTCGAGGTTCACCGCGTGCCGCAGCGGCGAGTAGTCCGCGGTGATGCCCGACCCGCCGAGGACGGTCCGCATCGAGCGGGCCACCTCGAGCGCCGCCCTGACGTTCTGCAGCTTGCCCAGGCTGATCATCTCGGGGGTCAGCCGCGCGCCGGGCAGGGTGCCGTCCTTCACGCGCCCCAGGTGGTGGGCGAGCAGGAGCGCCCCGGCGTACGCGCCGGCGGCGTCCGCGAACTTGGCCTGGGTCAGCTGGAAGCCGGCGATCGGGCGCCCGAACTGCACCCGGGTGCCGGCGTAGTCGAGCGCTGTCACGAGACTGTCGCGCATGGAGCCGGTCGCCCCCCAGACGATGCCGAACCGCGCCTCCGTCAGGCACGACAGCGGGCCGCGCAGCCCGCGGACCTCGGGCAGCACGGCGCTCCCGGGGAGCCGGACGCCGTCGAGCACGAGCTGGCCGGTGACGGACGCGCGCAGCGAGAGCTTGCCCGGCACCTCCGGCGCCGATAGGCCGGGGGTGTCCGTGGGGACGACGAAGCCGCGGACGCCGTCGTCGGTGCGGGCCCAGACGACGGCGACGTCGGCCACCGGCGCATTGGTGATCCACATCTTCGTGCCGTCGAGCACCCAGTCGTCGCCGTCCCGCCGGGCCCGGGTGCGCATCGAGGACGGGTCGGAGCCGGCGTCGGGCTCGGTGAGGCCGAAGCAGCCGATGGCGTCGCCGGCGGCCATCCGCGGGAGCCACTGCTGCTTGTGCTCCTCGCTGCCGAACCGGTGGATGGCGTACATGGCCAGAGACCCCTGCACCGAGACCAGCGATCGCACGCCGCCGTCGGCGGCCTCGAGCTCGCGGCAGGCGACGCCGTACATCGTCGCCGTGGTGCCGGCGCAGCCGTAGCCCTCGAGGTGCATGCCGAGCAACCCCAGGTCGCCGAACAGCTTCGCGAGGTCGCGGGCGGGCAGTGTGCCGTCGAGGAACCAGCGGCCGACGTGCGGGCGGACGTGCTCGTCGAGCACCGCCCGGACGGTCGAGGCGGTGTCGCGCTCGTCCTCGGTGAGCAGGGCGTCGAGGGCGAGGAGCTCGTCGGGCGACTGGGGGGTCGACGTCATACCGCCGATGCTGCCACCTCACCGTCGTCAGAGGCAGGACGGCGGCTGCCCTCATCGGGGGCCTGTACGCACCGGGTTGAAGCTGGAGATCCCGATGATCACCGCGACCACCACCGCCGCGTAGGCCACGATCTCGAGCCCGGCGACGAGGATGAGCCCGCCGGCAACTGTGATCACGGCTGCGAACAGATGGCGCGAGCCATCCTTGACGTGACGCGGTTAGACCCTCCGCTTGCGGAACGTAACGAACGGAATCAGTCAATCATGAGTCTGTCGCGGACCCGTGACGGCTCCCTAGGCTGGGGTCGAGCCGGACCCCGACGTGAGGAACCCCATGTCAGTACGCAAGCTGGTCACCGAGGCCGTCGGCACGTTCATCCTCGTCTTCTTCGCAGTCGGCAGCGCGGTCTTCGGCGTCAAGCAGGTCGGCCCGGTCGGGGTCGCGCTGGCCTTCGGGCTCGTGCTGCTGGCGCTCGCCTACGCGATCGGGCCCGTCTCGGGCTGCCACGTCAACCCGGCCGTCACGCTCGGCGTGCTCCTGGCGCGGCGGATCAGCCCCCGCGAGGCGGGCGGTTACATGATCGCCCAGGTCATCGGGGGGATCGTGGCCGCGGCGTTCCTCAAGGGCTTCGTCACGTGGGGCGGTGTCACCGACGAGACGGGTGTACTGGGGACGAGCGGCTGGGGCAAGACGATCAACGGTGGCGGCGCGTTCGTCATCGAGGTCATCCTCACGGCGCTGTTCGTGCTGGTCATCCTGCTGGTGACCGGCCGCAACGCGTCGCCCGGGTTCGCCGGGCTCGTCATCGGCCTCACCCTGACGGTCGTCCACCTCGTCGGGATCCCGCTCACCGGTACGTCCGTCAATCCGGCCCGCTCAATCGGCCCGGCGCTGTTCGAGGGGGGCGAGGCGCTCAAGCAGCTCTGGCTGTTCATCGTCGCGCCGATGGTGGGCGGGGCGCTGGCGTGGGCCGTCTGGCCGTTCGTCAGGGCCGACGAGGACGCCGACCCGCAGCGCGCGGAGTCGGTGCAGGCGGCGCGCGACGCCGCGACGCGCGTGCCGCGCAACCGGACCGCCAAGCGCTGAGCCGCCCGACCGCAGACTCATGGGGGCCCGACCGCGTACGTGAGCTGAGCGAACTGCCCCTGCTGCCGCACAGCGGTCAGCCGCAGGCGGGTCGCGCCGATCCGCCGGGGCAGCAGCGGTGCGCCGAGCCCCAGCGTCACGGGCGCGACGCCGGCCACGATCTCGTCGAGCAGGCCGGCGTCGGCGAAGGCGCCGGCCAGCTCCCCGCCGCCCACCACCCAGATGTTGCGGCCGCCGGCGGCCGCGCTCATCGCGGCGTGCACCGGCCGCACGTAGCCGGTCACGAACGTGACCTCCGCGCCCGGGACGGCCGGCAGGTTGCGGTGGGTGAAGACCCACGCCGGCACGTCGCCGTACCAGCCCTGCCACTTCTCAGGCTCGGCCAGCAGGTTCTCGTGCTCGAGGGTCCACAGATAGGTCGTCGCCCCCATCACGAAGGCACCGACCTGCCCGAAGAAGGCGGCGAACGTGCCCTCATGCGCGTCGCCCCCGTCGACCTCGAACAGCCAGTCGAGC
The DNA here is from genome assembly GCA_963792195.1 of uncultured Actinomycetota bacterium. Taxonomy (GTDB): domain Bacteria; phylum Actinomycetota; class Actinomycetes; order Actinomycetales; family Kineosporiaceae; genus DATKNA01. The sequence continues at coordinate 16,691 of CAWBVK010000003.1, forward strand.
GAGTTGGACTCGTCGGCGAGGAACCCGTCGAGCGACGTGGCGGTGTAGTACTGCGTCCTGGTCACGCCGGGCAGCTTGCCACCGGCCACCGACAGAGGCCCCGTGCCGTCCGCGTCAGCGAACCTGCCGGTCCAGCCAGACCCGGTCCCGCAGCTCGATGCCGTCGATGCGGATTCCCTCGGGGTAGCCGTGGGCCGGCGTGAAGGCATCCCTCTCGACCGCCAGGAACCGGAAGCCCTGACGCTGGTAGAAGCGGAGGTTGCCGATGCCGGCCGTGGCCGTGGCCACGCGGATGGTGGTGGCCGCCCCGCCGGACACGAGATCGACCGTGGCCGCGATCAGGCGTCTGCCGACCCCGCGCCCCTGGTGGGCCTCGTCGACCGCCATGTTCGTGATCTCGACCTGGGCCGCGTCGCCGGTCTCCACCAGCTGCAGGTGGCCGATCACCCGACCCTGCACGGATGCGACGAGGACCCGGCCGCGGTCGAGATAGGAGTCGAGCTCGGCGGCCGAGTCCTCGGCCAGTTCGAACAGGGGCCGGAGTTCGGCCCGGTCCCCGGTGAAGATCTGGATGTCCACGTCGTCGGTGTGCGTCACGCCCATTCCTCTCGCGTTCGTGTTCCGCTCCTCGCCACCTTCGCGTCCCCGGAGGCCGCAGCGCTCTACGGGAGTCTCCCGATCCGCGAGGCCGTTACGGCGGGCCGCGCGACGCGGTGACCAGAGAGGCCAGACTGGGACGGTCCCGCCCGCTCAGGCCCGGACGTGCCGCGCCGGGTCGGTTCGCGCCGGCCGCCGCCGGCCCGGGACCACGTCGACCGTCCCGCTCGCCGTGCCGCCGGCGTGCCGCGGTGAACGCCCCGCCGTCGATCGGGCAGGGGTCCGCGAGGCGGCCAGCAGGAGCCACACCGCGCCGGCGACGACGAGCACGTCGCCCGCGCTGAAGACGTTGGCCAGCGGCACTCCTTGCGGGACGGCGAAGACGTCGCCGAGCCAGCCGAGGACGGGGTGCTCGAGCACGCCCGAGTTCACGAACCGGCCGCTGGAGGAGATGCCGGCCACCTCCAGCGCGTGCGGGTCCGCCGGGAGCGTCCCGTGGTTCAGGGCGATGGTGACGCCGTTGGCGGCGCCGCCGAGCGCGAGCAGCCACAGGCCCGCGACGTGCCGGTTGACCACGACGAAGGCGGCGGCCACGACGTAGGTCAGCACGTGGACGGCTGCCGCGACTGCCGGCGGAAGCCCGTACGGCTCGACGGCGGCGGTCTGGGCGACCAGCGCGACCGGCAGCAGCCAGCGGTGCCGCCAGGGGATGGCCGCGATCGCCGCCCAGCGGCCGCCGGCGAGCGGCACCACGAGCAGCGCCAGCGCGACACAGGCGAGGATCAGCATGTCGTCCTCCTCATGCGGCCCCTCCGCTCGCCACGGTGGCGGCGGGCCGGGCGCCGGCGTCGTGGGTCTTGCCGGCCTGCAGGCGCAGCAGGCCCTCGAGGTCCTCGGCGGGCATCGGCCGGCCGAACAGGTAGCCCTGCAGCCGCTCGCACCCCAGCGCCGCGAGCCGCGCCGCCACGGCCCCGGTCTCCACGCCCTCCGCGACGACGCTCAGGCCGATGCTGTGCGCGAGCTCGACGACGGAGCGCACGAGCCGCTGGTCGTGCGGGCTGGTCTCCATGCCCTGCACGAAGCCGCGGTCGACCTTCAGCTCGTCGACGTCCAGCTGCTGCAGCAGGGCGAGCGAGGACCAGCCGGTGCCGAAGTCGTCGATCGACAGCTGCACCCCCATCTCGCGCAGGCCGCCCAGGATGGCGCGTGCCGCCCGGGTGTCGGTCATCAGGCTGCTCTCGGTGACCTCGACCGTGAGCGCGGACGCGGGGACCCCTGCCTCGGCGAGCAGACCCGCGACGTGCGCCGGCAGGTCGAGGTCGGACAGCTGGCGGGCGGACAGGTTGACGGATACCCCGACGTCCACGCCGAGGGCGCGCCAGCGGCGCACCGCCGCGAGCGACTCACGGAGCACGAACGTCGTCAGCGGGATCACGAGGCCCGAGCTCTCGGCGAGGTCGATGAAGGCGGCCGGCGGCAGCAGCCCCTCCACCGGGTGCTGCCACCGGACCAGGGCCTCGACGCCGACGACGTGCCCGGTGTGCGCGTCGACCTGGGGCTGGTAGTGCACGCGCAGCTGGCCGGCCTCGATCGCCTCCTGCAGCTGCGGCAGCAGCCGCACCCGCTCGGCGGCCGCCGTCATCGTCGCGGGATCGAACACCCGCGCCCGCGCGCGCTCCTGCTTCGCCTCGTAGAGGGCGATGTCGGCCTGCTTGAGGGCGGTGTGCACGTCTCCGAGCGGACCGGCGTCGCTGGTGGTGATCCCGATGCTCGTGTGCACGGAGAGCCGCGTGCCCTGGACCTCGACCGGCTGGGCGAACCCGGCCAGGAGCTGCTCGGCGAAGGCCTCTGCGCGCGCCAGTGGGGCGTCGCCGGTCAGCAGCACCGCGAACTCGTCGCCACCGAGCCGGGCCACGACCCCGGGGCGGTCGTCGGTGCCGCTCGCGTCCGACACCAGCTCGCGCAGCCGGCGGGCCACCGTGCGCAGGAGCTCGTCGCCGACGTTGTGCCCGAGGGTGTCGTTGATGTCCTTGAAGTGGTCGAGGTCGAGCATGAGCACGGCCACGCCGGTCGAACCGAGCGCGGCGTCGAGGCGCAGCTGGAACAGGGTGCGGTTGGGGAGCCCGGTGAGGGCGTCGTGCAGCGACTCCTGCTCGCGGGCCACAGCCAGGTTCGCCGCCCGGCCGACCGACAGGATCGGCAGCACGAGCAGCGGCAGCATCAGCACCGACTCCTTGAGCACGCTCGCGGCGATCGGGGCGAGCGCGACCAGCAGCCCGGCGGTCCCGAGCTTGAAACCCAGGTCCTGCGCCAGCGCGGACCGGACGGGCTGCCCGCCGGCCAGGGCCACGACCACGCTCACCAACCCGTCGTTGACGACGGCGAACACGGCGCCCGCGGCCAGCGCCGGGATCAGCCCCGAGCCGTGGAACGGTGTGAACCCGCGGAGCACGGGCGTGCCCGTCAGGGCGCACCACGTCCAGCGGGCGGCGAGCAGGGCCAGGCAGTACTGCCCCGCGTTGAACACCACCTGCAGGGGCCGCGAACGGCTGCGCAGGTCGTCGACGGCGACGGCGACGGTGTGCGCGGCGAGCACGAACGACAGCGGCCCGAGGAGCACCAGGGCCATGGCGAAGATCGTCGAGATCGTGAGCCTCGCGACGGTGCCGTCGCCGCGCGGCAGGGGGATGGCTTTCGTCTCGCTGGCGACCAGGGCGAGGCCGAGGGCGCCGAGGTAGAGGGGGTTCCGGGCGAGGGCCGCGAACGGGTTGTCGAGGACGCCGACGAGAGCCAGCGCGCTGAGCCCGAGCACGCCGATGGCCGCCGCGTACAGCGACAGCGGCGAGAGCCGGCGGGCGAGGGCGGACACGGGAGCGTCAGGCGAGCCCGGAACCGGGGACGGCGCATGCGCCGCCCCCGGCCCCGTGTGGGCTCAGTGCCACTTCAGCCCGGCACCCACGATCGCGGCGAACGCCGCGACCGTGCCGGCGGACAGGACGTACCCGGCGATGCGGGTCCGGGACCACTTCGACCTCATGGGGCTCCCCTCCTGCTGGGCCGGACGCCGTGCCCGACCTGGCTGCCCTGTCGTCCCCGGGCCTCCGGAATGAAGGCGGCGGACGGGCGACGGCCCCGGCATCAGCCCCTCGGCCCACCCGTCACCCGTCGGGCGGCAGGATCGGGTCGTGGCCGGGTTCGAGGGTGCCGAGCACCGCTGGGTCGAGAAGCTCGGGCGCCTGCGGGACGCCGTCCGCCAGCGGCTGGTCGGCGAGCAGCTGCGCGAGCTCGTGGCGGACCGCGCGGGGCTGCGTGTCCTCGACGTGGGCTGTGGCCAGGGGACGCAGGCGCTGGCGCTGGCCCGGGCCGGGCACGCGGTCGTCGGCCTCGACCCGTCGCAACCCCTGCTCGACCGCTTCGCGGCGACGCTGGCGGCCGAGCCCGCGGGGGTTCGTCGCCGCGTCACGCTCGTGGCCGGCGGCGGCGAGGAGGCACCCGAGCGTGCGCCCGGCCCGTTCGACCTGCTGCTCTGTCACGGCGTCCTGATGTACCTCGACGACGCCGCGGTCGCCCGCACCCTGGCCGGCATGACGGCCGTGGCCGCGCCCGGCGCCGCGCTGTCGCTGCTGGTGCGCAACGGCCTGGCGCCCGCGATGCGCCCCGGGTTGCTGGGGGAGTGGGGGGCGGCGGTCGCGGCAATGTCCGGGCCCGGGAGCGGCCGGGAGTACGTGAACCGGCTCGGCGTGACCGCCCGGATGCACACCCCCGACGACCTCGCCGCCGTCCTGGGCCCGCTCGGCTGGAGGGTGGAGCGGTGGTACGGCGTCCGGGTGTTCACCGACCACCTCGAGGAGCCGGCCCGGCCCGGGGACGAGATGGAGGCGTTGCTCGACGCCGAGCGCCGGGCGGCGCGGACCGACCCCTACCGGCAGGTGTCGGCCCTGCTCCACCTCGTCTACGCGCTCACTCCAGACCGAGGCCCCGGCGCCCGGTCTCGTTGAGGTCATGCACGCCGAAGCGGTTCGGCCAGTCGCGCTCGTAGTGCTCCTCGGGGAAGTCGCCCGGGCTCGACCCGGTGAGGAAGGCCTCGCGCACCGAGAGGGCGTAGCGCTCGTTGCGCGGGCACCAGGGCGCCGCGGGGATGTACATGACGTTGCCCCAGCCCTGCTGGCCGGTCACGGACGCCACGCTGTGGATCATGTCGCAGTGCCACCACACCGAGTCGCCGGCCTCGACGTCGGGGATCCCGCTGAGCGCGCGGAGCAGCGGGGCGTGCCAGCGCTCGTTCGCCGGGAACACCTGGTTGACGGTCACGCCGCACATGTCGTCGTCGGGGACGTCGCTCAGCAGGGGCCGTAGCAGCAGGTAGGCCATCGCCTCGGGGATCGGGACCGTGTGCAGGACGCCCTGGTCGTGCCGCATGTCCGACAGGGCGGTCCACCCCTGGAAGGTGCGGAACGCCGAGCACATCGTCGTCCCGGGGTACTGCGGCCCGTCGGTGCGGTAGGCGGCGTCCCACGGGTCGTACTGCTCCACCGTGCCGTCGAACAGGTGCCGGAAGGCCTTCTGGTAGGCCTGCGTCATCCACAGGTCGAGGGTGCCGGGGTCGAGGTGCGTGCCCAGGCCGCCCGAGTTCGCGCCCTCGGGGCGGCGGCGGATGCGGTCGGGGTAGAGCGAGTCGCGGTCAGGGTCGAACCAGCGCGTGCCCTCCGACTCGCTGCGCCAGAGGTGGTTGAGGAACGACTGGACCCGCGCGGTGCGCTCGCTCTGCCGCGCCTCCATCTGCGCGGGCGACCAGTACACGGGGTAGATCTCGGGCTTGGATCCGACGCTGCCGAAGAAGTCGTCGCCCGGCCCGCGGTAGGTCTCGAAGAACCGGTTGCTCTCGACGTAGTCGACGATGCTGCGGTCCCACCGCAGCGCCTGCTCGCGGTCGACGTGCCCGCGGACGACGAGACACCCCCGCCGGCGCAGCAGCTCGAGGGTCTCGGCGGGTACGGTGCCGGCGGCGATGTCGGCGTACGCGACCTCGGGCCACACCTGGTCGCCGCGCACCTTCGCCGCCTCGATCTCGCGGACGCGCTCGAGCACGCGGTCCTCGACGACCGCGAACACCTGCTCCACGGTGCGCCCCGACGCCTCGATACGGGCGCGCAGCGCGGCCTTGACCTCGCGGATCGCGGCCGTCAGGTCGGGCGGGGTGGTCTCCCAGTGGGGGAGCGCCGGCAGGCTGAGCGTGGTGGTGGTGGTCGTCATTCGGGTGCTCCTTCTAGTGAGGACTCCTTACTTGTGGCGAGCCTAAGCGAGTCGGTGTCGATTTGGCAAGAGTCCTAACTAGAATCTGCGACATGCCTCCCGCCAAGCCGTCGCTCGACCTGCTCCGATCGCTCTCCGACGAACATGTGCTGCGTGCCCTGCTCGACACCCCGCGCCTGACCCGGGCCGAGCTCGCCGCCCGCACAGGCCTGTCGAAGCCGACGGTCAGCGAGAGCGTGCGCCGGCTTACCGGGACCGGCCTGCTGCACGACACGGGCGAGCGGACGACGGGCCGAGGCCGGGTCGGCTCCTACTACGCGCTCGCCGACGGTCTGGGCTGCGCGCTCGTCGCGAGCATCGCGCCGGAGGGCGTCGTCGCCGAGGTGGTCGACGTTCGCGGGCGCGTCGTGGCCCGCGACGTCACCCGGGTGCCGCGCCCGGCCGGGCCCGAGGTGGTGGCCCAGGCCCTGCGGACGTCGTCCGCGCGGGCCCTCTCGACGACGCGGGAGCCGGTGCGGGTGGCCGTCGTGAGTGCGGCCGATCCGGTGGAGCGGGCCACCGGGCGGCTCGTGCACCTGCCGGACGCACCGTTCCTGGTGGGGGAGCTGGCCCCGGCGGACGTGCTCGCGCCGCTCGTCGGCGACGCGCCGGTGCAGGTCGACAACGACGTGAACTGGGCGGCCCGGGCCGAGCGGGCGGCCGTAGGCGACCTCGACGACTTCGCCTACCTGCATCTCGGAGAGGGCCTGGGGTGCGCCGTGGTGGCGGGCGGCGAGGTCGTGCGCGGGCGGCACGGGCTCGCGGGCGAGGTCGCCCATGTCGTGACGCGGGGCCCCGGCGGTGGCGGCGTCCGGTTCATCGAGGTCTTCGGTGAGCTGGGCCTGCGGCAGCCCGGGTCGAGCGCGGTCGACGTGCGGCGGCTGGTGGAGGCCGGGCCGCCCGTGCTGGCTGCCGTGGCACGGGCCGTCGCCGACGTCATCAGCGCGATCGTCGCCCTCGCCGACCCCGAGGTCGTCGTGGTGGGTGGCGCGTGGGCGGCCGCGGTACTGGCAGGCCTCGCCGCGGAGGCCGGCGGCCTTCCCCGGCCGGTGGCTGTGCGGGGGGCGGCGGTGACGACCGAGGCGTCGCTCGTGGGCGCCCGCGCCCGGGCGCTGGCGGACCTGCGTGGTGCCGTCCTCGCCGGGGCGGCGTCCCCGCAGCAGCCCGCCTAGAGCTGAAGGAGCCCCGCAGCGATCAGGTACGCCGCGGACACGCCTTCCGGGTCGTGCACATCGTCGGGGGACTCCAGCGCGGCCCGGGAGCGGGCGTGGACGGCGGCGCCCGGGTCGTCCGTGACGAGGTCGACGCACAGCCCCGCCACGACGGCGTTCGCGTCGTGCTCGTCGAGTTCGTCGAGTGCGAGCCCGTTGTGGAGCACGGTCGTCACCTCGAGGAACACCTCGCGGATCATCGCGGGGTCGACTCGGGCCGCGCCCGGGCGACCGCCTCGGCGGTCACCAGGAACCGGTCGAAGGGCGGGGCGACCACGTCGTGCTGCATGCCCCGACGCTGTCAGGGGCGCCGATCATCGGTCAACCGATATGGACGCTGCCGACGGAGCCTCGGGGGCGCGGGCGGCTACGCGCCCGGCTTCGCCCGGTCGTCGATGAACTCCTCGGCCTTGGCGCGGGCCTGGGCGATCTGGTCGTGGTGCCCGCCGCCGGTCTTCTCGTCGACGACGTCCTCGAGCTTGCCCAGCGCCGACTTCACCTCGTCGGGGTGCTCGGCAGCCGCCTTCTCGGCGGCCCCGGCCATGTCCTTCATCTGGTCGAACAGGCCCATGCCCGGATCTCCTTCGCGCGTGCCGACGGCATGATCCTCCCGCGCCCGCCCGGCCCCTCGCCACCCGGGGGCCGGCGGCCCTCAGTCCGTGGCGGCCCGGCGCTCCTGGCGGCGCGCGGCCTGCGTGCGCGCATGCTCGACGAGCCGCATGATGTCGTCCCAGGTGCGCGGTCCCGGGACCACCACGCTGACCCAGCCCTGCCCCCCGTAGACGGGGTGCGGCACCAGCCGGTCGGCGCCCGCGTAGTCGAACTCCCGCCGGTGCCGGTCGAACTCACGCGGCGAGAACCCGAGGAGCTTGCTGAACCGATCGCTCCCGGCGTGCACGTTGACCCGGTAGACGCCGGGGCGGTTCAGCTCCGACGCCTCGTCGAAGCCGGGGTAGTCCTTCGTCACCAGGGTGACGAAGGGGAAGCGGCGGTCGCCGTCGCCCTCGGGGTCGTGGAAGAAGAAGGTGTCGCCCCAGGCCACCTCGGGCGCGCCGGTCTCGCGGCTCGCCGTCATCGCGACGACGCCCGGCAGGGCGGCGATGGCCGCGACCGCCTCGGCCTCGGTCCGTGGGCGATCGACCGTCACCCCTCCATCGAAACAGGGCCGTGGCCGCCCGAAGGGTCATACCCGCCTGCCCTTTCGGGCAACGACGTACGTCCGCGGGTTCGGCCGCCTCCGACAGGTCGAACAACGGCGGCATCGGCCGCCGTCCGAAGGAGGCGTCATGGGAACGTGGACCGTCCTGGCGAACCCACCCGGCTTCGCCGCCAGCACCATGCTGCTGCTGACCGACGGCACCGTCATGGTCAACGAGGACTCCTCCCGCCGCTGGTTCCGGCTCTCGCCGGACGCGAACGGCGGGTACCGCAACGGCACGTGGTCGTCGCTCGCCGACTCGGGCGTGGCGCGGCTCTACTACGACTCCGCCGTGCTCGCCGACGGGCGCGTGCTCGTCATGGGCGGCGAGTACAGCGATGCGTCCGGGACGTTCAAGCAGGACTGGACGGGCACGGGCGAGCTCTACGACCCGCTGACCGACTCGTGGTCGCCGACCCCGGCGCCGCCCTTCGCGTCCGGCGCCATCGGCGACGCCGCGGCCTGCCTGCTCGCCGACGGGCGGCTCCTCGTCGGTGACGTCTTCAGCAGGTCGACGGCCGTCTACGACCCGGCCTCGAACTCGTGGTCGAGCACCAGCGACTCCACCTCGATGTCCAACGAGGCCAGCTGGGTGCTGCTCCAGGACGGGTCGGTCCTGAACGTCACGACGTACGACCCGCCGAAGGCGGAGCGCTACCTGGCCGGCAGCGGCAGCTGGGTGAACTCGGGCCCGACCCCCGCGGGACTGGTGGACCTCCCGCTCAAGGAGTTCGGCCCCGCGGTGACCCTTCCCGACGGCCGCGTGTTCGTGGTCGGCGGCACCGGGCGCACCGCGCTCTACACCGCTCCCGCGAGCGGCACCGGAGCGGGCACCTGGGCCGCCGGCCCCGACGTCCGCGACACGGACGGCACGATGATGTCGGCCAAGGACGCCCCGGCCTGCCTGCTGCCGAACGGCCGCGTGCTGATCCTCGCGGGCCCCGCCGGGTCGGGCGGCTGGTCGAGCGCGTCGCGGTTCTTCGAGTTCGACGGCACCTCGGTCGTGCGCGTGGCGGACGCTGCCAACGTCGGCGGGGTCACCTATGTCGGTCGGCTGCTCCTCGTGCCCTCGGGCGAGGTGCTCTTCACCGACGGCTCGAGCACGCTGGCGGTCTACACGCCCGACGCCGGCTACGACGCCGCCTGGAAGCCCGTCATCACCTCGTACCCGACCGACGTCCAGCTCGGCGGCACCTTCACCCTCACCGGCCTGCAGCTCAACGGGCTCTCGCAGGCAGCCGTGTACGGCGACGACGTGCAGTGCTCCACGAACTACCCGATCGTGCGGGCCCGCAACACGTCCTCCGGCGCCGTCTCCTACTGGCGCACGGCGTACCACTCGACGATGGGCATCGCCCCCGGCACGGCGGGGTCCACGACCTTCACCGTGCCCGCCTCGATCGACCAGGGCACGTACGAGCTCGTCACCATCGCCAACGGCATCCCCTCGGACGCCGTCACCGTCACCGTCGACGCCGGCTCGGGGCAGGCGAGCTACCTGCTCCTCGACCGGTACATCGGCGGCGGCGCCGTCCTGTGGGCGTACGTCGACGGCGCCTGGCACGGCAAGGACGTGCCGGACGGCGACATCGCCGGCATCGCCCAGGACCTCTTCACCGCCAACCGAGTCGACGCCTACTGGTCCGGCTCCGAGCTCACCATCGCCCGCGGCTGGAAGAACCTCTGATCCCGCACCGATCCGCCGTCCCGGCGGGACCTCACGCAACGACCGACTGACGACGACCGACCCGACCGACCTGACGAAGGAGCACATCATGCCCAAGCCCCCCAGCCCCGAGATCCTGGCCCAGCTCCAGGAGGCCACGAGCAAGCGCGCGGCCGGCTCCGCCGACGGCGGCGCCCGGCAGGGCGCACCGGCCGCACCCCCGCCGCAGCGCGAGGCGGTCCGCGCCCACGCGGGCGAGACCGCGGACGCCGCTCCGTCCGGTGCCGCCAACGCGCAGTACCTGCTGCTCGACCACTACGTCGGCGGCTCCTACGGCACCCTGTGGGCCTATGCGAGCGGCGCGTGGCACTCGTCGACGACCAACGAGCCCGGTGACGAGCAGGGCATCGCCCAGGTCGCGTTCGCGTCGAACGCGGTCGAGGCCGACTGGAGCGACGACGGCACGCTCTGGCTGCTCCGGTGCTGGAAGTACCTCTGATCCTCGGCACGACACGCGTCGGCGGCACCGTCACCCCCGTTCGGGTGGCGGTGCCGCCGACGCATGCCGGGAGCCGATCGGGAGCCGATCGCTAGCCCATCAGGAGCCGGTCGGGGGCCGTCGGTTCCGGCCGTGTGCGTGCGGCTAACGTTGCCGGCGTGGTGAGCCGGCCCAGGAACGTTCTGTGCACCGCGCACGCCGAGCTGGTTCCCCTCGACCGGGAGACGGCCGCCGCGATCGCACGCGGCGACCGAGCGGGCCGGGCGTGGGCCGCCGATTTCCCGACCGAGGCGGACGTCTTCATCGCGCGCATGACCGCCGAGGCGGCGGACGACCTGGACGGCGATCCTCTCGCCGAGCCGTGGCGCAGCCCCTGGCTGGTGGAGTCCGAGGGCCGCGCGGTGGGCATGCTGGGGTGCAAGGGCGCGCCGGCCGACGGTGTCGTCGAGATCGGGTACGGTCTCGCGCCGTCCGCCCAGGGGCGTGGCCTTGCCACCGAGGCCGCGCAGGCGCTCGTCGACGCCCTCGCCGGCAGCGGCGTGCGCACGGTGCTCGCCGAGACCCTGGTCGACAACCACGCGAGTCGCCGGGTGCTCGAGAAGGTCGGCTTCACGCCCACCGGCCGGCGCACCTCCGACGAGGGCGAGCTCATCGTCTGGCGCCGTCCGGCGCCGTGACCCGCTGCCCCGGCCCGTGGGTCAGACGCCTGCGGCGGTGATGATGGCGTCGGTGGCGAAGCCCGCGAGCAGGCCGATCAGCAGGCCTGCGGCCAGGAGTTCGGAGCGGCGCGCCTTCGCCGCCACGGTGATGAGCTGCACGACGACGTACAGGATGGAGCCCGCCGCCAGCGACAGGAAGAGGACGCTGATCGGCTCGCTGGTGAAGCCGTGCCCGATCACCGCGCCGAGGAACGTCGGGCCGCCCGCGATCAGGCCGAGCAGGCCGAGCAGCCCCCAGCTCGGCCGGTCCGCGTCCTCGTCGGCCGCGAGCGGCGCGACGATCCCGAAGCCCTCCGTGGCGTTGTGCAGGCCGAAGCCGATGACCAGGACCGTGGCGAGTGCGATCTCGCCGCTGGCCGCCGACTGACCGATGGCGAGGCCCTCGGCGAAGTTGTGCAGGCCGATCCCGACGGCGATCAGCAGGGACAGCTGGCGGGCGGGGGACCACGACGCCAGCAGGCCGCGCCGTGCCTGGACCTCCGCGGCTGCCATGGCGCCCGGGCCGTACGGCTTCGCGGCGGCCGTCGCGCGCCGACGCATCCAGCCCTCGTAGGCGACCAGCCCGAGCAGCCCGGCGGCCAGCCCGCCGGCGAACAGGAGGCCGTAGCCGGCGACCCCGCCGAACCCTCCGCCGCCCTCGTGGAGCGCCGACAGGTCGGCGTCGATCGGCTCCCAGGCGGCCGACAGCACGTCCCAGAACAGGAACAGCAGGACGCCGATCGCGAGCGCGTTGAGCAGCACGCGCATGCCGGGCGCAGGCTTGCGCAGTCGGCCGATCGGCAGCCCGAGCAGGATCGTTCCCCCGGCGATGAGGCCGAGGAGCATGGTCTGGGACAGCGACACGTCGACTCCTGAAGGTAGGTAAGGCACACCTAACTTCCCATGGGGGTCGGCGATCCGACAAGCCTCGGCGTGTCCCGGCCGGTGTGATGCGTGCCGCGCTCGCGTCGACGCCTGCTCCGCCGGCGCTCAGCCGGGCAGCGTGCCGTGGCCCAGCGCGGCATGCCGCCGCTGGGTGCGTTGGGACCGCTTCCTGGGCATCTCGAACGCGCCCTCCGCGGCATCGCTCGCGCACCCGCGCACCACGACGTCCGTGTTCTCCCGGGCCGCTCGCCGGATCGCCGCCCGCACCCGGGCGTCCCGCGCGGACAGGCCGACCAACGCGGCCAGCGCCTTGATCCGCAGGTCCGGCTTCGGGTCCCGCTCGAGGACCCGGAGCAGCGGCGCCAGCACGTCGGCGACGCAGAGCTCGCCCTGCTTGCACCCCTCGCAGGCCAGCGCGTGGAGTGCCATGTCGCGGACGAAGTCGACGTCGTCCTCGAGCGCCCGCGCGAACACCGGCATGGACGCGTCGTTGGCGTGGTGGTCGAGCAGCCAGAGGCAACTGCGCCGGATATGGGGGTCGGGGTGCTGCAGCGCCGCCTCCTGGACGTCGCGGACCGTCTCGCGGCTCAGGGATCGCTCGCGCTTGCCGCGCCTGGCCACCGGCGAGCCGAACAGCCGGTCGACCCTGACGAGGGCCGCCGCGATCTCGGGAGTCACCTGCGTCGCCCCAGCCATACCGGCGACGCTAGGCAGCCGGCGTCCCCGCGACAACCTCATTGTCGGCTGCCCGATGGGCCTCAGCCCGCTTCGGTCGGCAGGCTCGGGAAGGTCCAGGTGCCGTCGAGGATCTCGCGGCGCGGGCGGTAGAGCCGCACGAGGTAGTTCCAGCCCTCGGTGACGGGCAGGGAGTTGTGGGCCGGACTCCCGTCGCCGCCGAAGAGGACGGTGACCGTGCCGTCGTCGTTACGGGCGGCGGTGATGCTGTTGACGCTGTACGCGCCGCTGGGGTTGGGCTCGAAGTACCCGTCGGCGTTGTACACCGACACGGACCAGAAGCCGTCGACCGGGACGTCGCCCACGGTGAGGCGGTACTCGCCGACGGGCAGCTCCGGGGCAACGCCCACGTACGTGGCTTCGGCGTCGGGCAGCCCGCCCCAGCCGGCTGCGGTCGAGATGAGGTGGTGCACGGGGTCGACGTCCTCCTTGCGCCCGAAGCTCCGCTCGAAGGAGTCCATCCCGGCCGCCAGGGTCAGGAGCGCGGACCGCGTCCGGTCGAGGGTCTCCGTGTCGTACTCCGGGCTGACGAACGGCCGCGCCGACGACGCCCGGATGCCGAGCCCGTCCTGGAAGGCCGCGACCTCGGCCAGGTCGGTGGGGTTCCGCGGGTCCACCAGGGTGCGGACCGCGAGGACGGCGTAGCGCGTGCCGAACTCCTCCACCGTCAGGGCGTGGTCTCCCGGTTCGTGGAGGACGCGATTGACGTAGTGGTCCTCGTTCACGACCATCGCGGATGCGTACCGCCGTCCCGGGTCGGGCATCGAGAAGGTGGCGCCCTCGGAGAGGTCGACCACGGCGAAGCTGTAGAGCGTGTCGCGATTCAGCCGGATGACGGTCTGCCGGTCGACGGGGGCGGGTTCTCGGTTGTGCAGGAAGCGGTTCACGGCGCCGGCGTCACGCTGCAGGTCGGAGAACATGCGGTGCGTCTCGGCCCGGACGACGTTGTCCACGTTCACCTTCATCCGACCAGCGTGCTCGGCCGGCGGCCGGGGAGCGTCACCCTGCACAGGTGAGTCGGCCGGTCGAGGTGCCGTGCCTGGTGGCGAGCCGGGCCGGCTCAACACCGCCTACGTGACGTGCAACTTCCTCGGAGGTGCCGTCGGGTCCGCGGGAGCCGCCGTTCTGTGGGGCGCCGGTGGCTGGGCGGCCGTCAGCAGCGCCGGCATCGCGCTGAGCCTCTTCGCTCTGGCGGTGTGGGCCGTCGGCCGGCGGGGTGCGCTGGTCGTCGCCGGCTGACGGACCCTGTCGGGACACGCGCCTGTCCGGCGCGGACGTCAGCGACGCGTGATGGTCGCGAGCCGTTCGATCTGCTCCGCAACGACGTCACGCGGTGGCGCGCCGCCTTCGTCGAACCACGTCACGTCGACGTCCCCGTCCCTCGCCGACCAGGTGCCGCGCACGACGCCGCCCACGACGACCAGGTTCGCCCTGCGGGTCACCGGGGTGCGATGCGCGGGTGGCACCACGTGCTCGTCCTTCGTGCCCGGGCCCATCACCCACTGGTCGTGCCCGGGCAGCAACCGCACGGCCTGCGTGGGTCGGGCCGCCGTCAGCTCGTCGACGTCCTCGCTCAGGACGTGGGCGGTCTCGCCCTCGACGTCGACCGCGACCAGCTGGTCGCCCAGCTCCGCGAGCCATCTCTCCAGGCGCTTGCGGCCGGCGCTGAGCCCGGCTCCCAGCCAGTAGTGGACGTGGTCGCGGGTCGCCGGGCCGTAGCTGCGCAGGTAGGACCGGATCGCGTGGGGTCCCGCCTCGTCGAGGTCCCAGATCCCCGCCCAGTGCGGGTTGCCGTCGAGGCGCTGGAAGGTGTGCTGTCCGTCCCGCGACGCCCCGAAGCTGATGTCGCCCTGCCACGTGAGCGGCTTGACCAGCGTGCCTGCGCCGTCGTCGAAGACGGGGCGCAGGTGCCGGTACGCCGTTCTGCTCGTGACGGCCGCGCCCAGTTCGGCGATGGTGAGCGGTCCGTTCTCGAGCGCCTCGCGGACCGCCTCGCGGAACGCGGGCCAGTCGGCGGCCTTCAGGCCGTAGTAGTCCTGCCAGCTCGGCAGTTCCCACTGCCGGCCGGCCGATCGCAGCGCCAGGTACGCGCCGCCGTCGTCGGCGGACACGTAGTGGATCGCGCCACGGAAGGCGAAGGTCTTCACGACAGTTCCCTCGGCCAGGGCCTCCCGGAGCTCGCCGGGCTGCGATCGGGCCCGTCGTGCCGCGACGGCGAGCTCGGCCCCGGCCTCGTCCGTCGCCATCACGGCGCCGAGACGACGTACCACCCCGGCGACCGGCTCCTCGCCCACGGGCTCGAGCAGGTGCCGCCGCATCCGCCAGCCGAGAGCCTGCCGCCACGTGATCGACACCGCCGCAGGCTAACAAGGGAACCGGACGACCTACGGCCGGTTCATCGGCCGCTGTGCCGCCCGGCCAGGATCCGTTCGAGGGCGACAGGGAGCGTCGTCTCGAAGTCGATGAGCTTGGCCCACTCCGGTGTGACCGTGATGGTGACCATGCGGTCGTACATGTCGCGCACCTGGGCGTCGAACCCATCCCACTGCTCCGGCGGCAGGCCGCGGTGCGAGGCCTCCAGGTACCCGGCGGGCACACCGTCGACCACCTCGAGGGCGGCTCGGCCGCGCACCGACAGCACCCGTGGCGGAGGGCCCATCCTGTCGATCGTCAGCGCGACCCGCGGGTCCGCCTCGAGGGCCTTGAGCTTGGGAGCGCCGGGGATCGTCCAGAACCGGAACGTCGCTCCGTCCCAGAGGTAACCGATCGGGACGACACGCGGCCCTCCGTCGAGGCCCGCGTAGGCGAGGTGCAGGATCGGCACCTCGCGGAGCACGTCCTGCGCGATCGGCAGGGCCATCACATCGGCGACGTCCGGCATCTCGTCCTCCCGTTGCGGGTCCTCGGCGCTGCGACCCTCCATCCGACCACGCCGAGGCACCTCGCACCAGAGGCGCCGCCCGCTCACGGGGACTCGGCGGCGTGGGCGAGGGTGAGCTGGCGGCGGTGGTGCCGGTAGTGCTGGGTGGCGTAGTGGTGGACGTCGGCCACCGTCATGTAGTCGCGGAAGTACGGGTCCCAACCGGTGGGGAAGTGCATGCCGAGGGCGAGCTCGGCGTCGCCGGCCGCGATGAGCCAGGCGGCCAGGCTGTTGACGGTGCGGTCGAACATGCGCTCCATGCCGGCGTGACCGAGCACGCGGGCCCCGCCGAGTGACCCGATGTAGTTGACCACGTGGAAGGGCCGCGTGCCGGCGTCGAGGGCGGCGGCGAAGGCCCGCGAGACGCCGTCCGGTAGGCGCCCGAGTACCTGCACGAGGGGCAGGAGCCGGCGCACGACCAGGTACCCGAAGAGCATGTGGAACAGGAGCTGCTCGTTCGTCCATCGCGTCCCGCGGGAACCGCGCCGCAGCTCCGCGCTGGTCGCAGTGTCCAGCAGGGCCCGGAAGTCGGCCGCGGCCTCCCTCATCTCCGCGACGATCTCGGACCTGTCCATCGCCTTCTCCCTGCCGCCGGCGCCGGAGCTCGCAGCGATCATGTCACCGGCGGTCCGCGGGAGGAGAGGCTCTCAGGGGCGTCTCAGCGGCGGACCCTCCCGCGCCTGCGGGTGATGTCGCCGGGACGAGGAGGCCGGCCTCAGCAGCAGCCGGAGCTGCACTCCTCGGGCGGGCAGTCGCAGCAGGTCTCGACCGTGTCGACGTCGTCCATCGGGCTCACCTCCTCCCGTCGCGGAGGCACCCACGTCCCGGGCACGGGTGCGGGGCATTCGGGCTGGGACAGGCCGGCCAGCATCGCCGCCATCTCCCGGCGCAGAGCGGTGAGGCGGGCGATCTCGGCGTCCACCTCGGCGAGGCGACGGCCGAGCAGGTCTTCGGCGGGCTCGCACGGGCAGGTGCCGGTGTCCCGGACGTCGAGCAGCACCCGGATGTCGCCGAGGCGCAGGGCGAGGCGTTGGGCGCCCTGGATGAACCTGAGCCGGTCGAGTGCGGCGCGGTCGTAGGCCCGGTACCCGGACGCCGTCCGCGTGGGCGGGTGCAGCAGGCCGGTGCGCTCGTAGAACCGGATCGTGTCGGCCGTGACACCGACCGCGTCGGCCAGCTCCCCGATCCGCAGGCGCCGATCGCTCACGCTCGTCGTGCTCATGCCGGCGACGCTAAGCCTTGGAGTCGACTCCAGGGTCAAGCGCGGCCGCGCGGTTCCCGGCCCGCCTCGGTCTGCGAAACAGGCCGGTCCGAGGGGTTGTCCTGGAGGTTGTGGTGGGAGTCGTCTAGGTCTGTCTCGGGGGCTACCACGGGCGTGGTGGCCGGGGCGGTGACTCGGCGCTCGCCCGATGAAAAAGAGGGTGGCGATGAGAGCAACACGACGTGTTCTTGCCTGCGGGATCGCCGCAGTGGCCGTGGTCCTCGTCTCTGGCGGCGTTTCCGTGGCGGCCCCGGCGCCGCCCGATCCGCTGGTCACCGTCGGGAGCCCCGTGACTCCCTTCTCGTAGAACAAGCAGAACGAGCCCGCCGTGGCCGTCGACGCGCACGCGCCCTCGGTGCTCGCGGCAGGGTCCAACGACGAGATCGACATGGAGTCCTGCGCGGCCGGCGACCCGACGACCTGCCCCTTCACCCAGGGCGTGGGTAGCTCGGGCGTCTACTTCTCGTTCGACTCGGGCGCTTCATGGATCCAGCCGACCTACACCGGCTGGACGGCGCGAGACTGCCTCGGCCCGGCACCCTGCACCCCGCACGTCGGGCGAATCGGGACGCTCCCGAACTACTACGAGGCCGGGCTCGTCTCCGACGGCGACCCGGGTGTCGCCTTCGGTCCCCAGCCCGGGCCGAACGGCACGTTCTCCTGGAGCAACGGGTCACGCCTCTACTACTCCAACCTGACGTCGAACTTCGGCGCCACACGTTCCGACCAGACGTTCCGGGGCTTCGAGGCGATCGCCGTCTCGCACACCGACGACCTCGCGGCGGCGGCCGCCGGTTCCAACTCCGCATGGTCGGCGCCCGCGCTCGTCTCCAAACAGTCGTCCACCACGTTCTCCGACAAGGAGCAGATCTGGGCGGACAACGCGGCCACCAGCCCGCACTTCGGCACCGTCTACGTCTGCTGGGCGTCGTTCCGGAGCAACTCGCAGGGCAACGCGCTCCCGACGCCGCTGAACGTGGCCCGCTCGACCGACGGCGGGAACACCTGGACCTCCAAGCAGGTCGGCCCGGCGACGGACAACGGAGTCAACTCGCAGCCCGACGGGTGCACGGTGCGCACGGACAGCCGGGGCAACGTGTACGTGTTCGGCATCACGACCCGGCAGGGCACGAGCTACGAGACGATGTACAAGTCCACGGACGGTGGCGCGCACTTCGGGCGGCTGCAGCTCATCGCGCCCGTGGTGCCGCCCGGCGTGTTCGATCCTGCTCTCGGCCGGCCCGTCATGGACGGGATCGCCGGTGCTCGCGTCGACCTGGCGGCAGCGCCGAGCGCGGACATCGCCAACGGCGCTCCCGACGGGACGGACGCCAGGGACCAGATCGTCCTCACCTGGGCGGACGGCTCGGCCGGGCTCAACCACGAGCACCTGGTCCTGGCGACATCCACGAACGGCGGGACGTCGTGGACGGGGCCGAGTGTGGTCCCGACCGCCGCGAATGACAGACCGTTCTACACGGCACCGGCCATCTCGCCCGACGGAACCGATGTCTACGTCGTCTACAACGCCTTCACGACGCCGTACCGCGACGACACGACCAGCCCGCGAGAGCTGACCGGAGTGATCCTCCACGCGGACGTGGCCGGGGGCGTCATCGGCGCCTTCACGGAGGCGTTCCGCGGCCCGACGGGAGACCCGCGAGGTAGCAGTCAGAACGACCTCACCGCGGAGTTCCTCGGCGATTACGTGTACGCGGCGGCCACACGCACGTACGGGACGGCGGTCTGGAACGACGCCAGCAACGCCGACGTCTGCACAGCGATCCAGGCCTACCGGGCCGCGGTGGAGTCGGGGGCCTCGGCAACGCCTCCGAACGTTCTCGGAAAGTGCCCGGCGACGCTCGGTAACTCCGACATCCTCGGCCAGACGGTCACGGACCCGACTCCGTAGTGGCCCACACCGGTCCGGGGCGGGTCACCGCCCCGGACCGGCGCGGAGGTTCCTGCGACAGCCTCACCACGAGGATCACGACACCTGCGAGAACAGCCGGTCTGCTTGCGGTTTCGCGGAAGTCGCAGGGCGCGACATCAGGCCGAGCAGGAGCGGACTCGCGTCGATCGCCGGTACGCCGTCAGCCCGGCTCGGCAACCCGAGGACGAGGTCGAGGTCGAGGCGCGGCGCTCAGCCTCGACTCCGGCCCCGCGCCGGCCACGGCTACCGCCCGCACCTACTCCGGCGGCCCAAGTTCTTGCGCTGCCCGGGGTGAGCCACCGAACGTCAGGGGCGACGTCAGACGCCCGCGGGTTCGCTCTCCTTGCCCACGTCGGGGACGTCGACGATCTCCGTGGCCCCGGCCTCCACATCGTGCTCGGACTCCACACTGATGTGGGGAAGCAGCCTGCCCAGCCAGCCGGGGAGCCACCAGTTCGCCTCGCCGAAGATCGTCATCACTGAAGGGATGAGGATCAGCCGGACGACGAAGGCGTCGAAGAGCACGGCGCTCGACAGCGCGACGCCGAACAGCTTGATGGTCGCGTCGTTGCCGAGGATGAACGCGCCGAAGACGCTCGTCATGATTGCCGCGGCGATCGCGACGACTCGGCCGGAACCGGCGAGGCCACGGCGGACCGCCTTGCGGTTGTCGTCGGTGTTCATCCATTCCTCGTGCATTCGGCTCACGAGGAACACCTGGTAATCACAGGACAAGCCGAACAGGATCGAGAAGACCATCACCGGCAGGAACGGGAAGATCGGTCCGGTCGACTCCAGCTTGACCAGATCCGAGAACCAGCCCCACTGGAACACGGCGACGGTGATGCCGAGCGCGGCGCCCAGGGAGAGCAGGCTGGAGAGCGCGCCCGTCGCCGGGACCAAGAGGGACCTGAACAGGACCACCATGGCCAGGAAGCCGAGGCCCACGACGATCATCAGGAACCACGGCAGCGCGTCCTGGAGCACCTGGGTGAAGTCCGCGGTCACCGCCTGGAAGCCCCCGACGTAGGCGATGGCGCCGGACGTCGCCGTGGCGCCGGGGATGACGTCCTCGCGGAGGTGGAACAGCAGGTCGGTCGTCGCCTTGTCCTGTGGCGCCGTCTTCGGCACCACCTGGATCGGCGCGACCGTCGCGTCCGCGGCGACCGGTGCAGCGGCTGCCAGAGCGACCCCCGGATCCTTGTTCAGCGCGTTCACCAGCGTCGTGACGGCGGCCTGGTCACCGGCCCTGGGGAGCTGGACGGCGACGAAGAACGGCCCGTTGACGCCGGGACCGAACCCGGCGGCGGTCAGGTCGTAGGCGATCCGTGGGGAACTTCCTTGGGGGGCACCTGAGTCGTCGGCGAAACCCAGGCGCAGCGACAACACCGGGATCGCGACGACGAGCATCACGAGCAGCGCGAACGCACCGGTCGCCCACGGCCGCTTCTGCAACCAGTGGCCGTAGCGGGCGAAGGCGTTGGGCCGGTTCGGATCCGGCGCCCGTCCGCGACGCACGGTCCAGCGCCAGGCCAGCCCGATCAGCGTCACCGGAAGGCAGACGATCCACCCCAGGTACCGGAGCAGGCGGCCGATCGCATGCCGCACACCCGTCAGACGTCGCGTCGGGATCGCCTCCTCGTCGCTGACCCACGCCATGCGTCCGACGAAGGCCCAGGTTCCGAGCAGGGACAACACCGCCGGGAGCAGCAGGAGTGCCCCCACCATCACCATGAAGACCGTGACGGCGGCCGCGACCGCGATCCCGTTGAAGAACGAGATCCGCATGACGAACAGGCCGAGCAGCGCGATGATCACAGTGGCAGCCGCGAACTGCACGGCGCGACCCGAGGTGCGCACCGACTCGAGCGCCGCCGCACGCGGGGGACGGCCGTGAATGATCGCTTCGCGATACCGGTTGATGACGAACAACGAGTAGTCGATGCCGACCCCGAGACCGATCATCGACGCGAGGATCGGCGCGAACGTCGCCACGTCGAAGAAGCGAGCCACGAGCGGCAACGCGAACGTGGTCGTGAGCGAGACGGACAGCGCAGCCGAGACGATGGGCAGGAAGGCGCCCAGGAGAGATCCGAACGCGAAGAGGAGGATGACCAGCGCAACGGTGACACCGATGCTCTCCGACGATGGCGGTTCACCGCCGACGAAGCCGAACACACCGTTGGCCCCGACCCTCAGGTCGTTCTGCCCGTTCTGAGCCTTGATCAGGTTCAGTTGCGTGGTGAGGTCGCTGGTGTTCAGGTCGTTGAACGTCGCGCCCCGGTACATCACGGTGCCGTAGGCGACCGAGCCGTCAGGGCTGACGCCGGCCTGGCCGAAGTGGGCCAGGGCGCCGCGTGCCTCCGGCGACAACTGCGGCTGGCCCTTCTGCTGGCCCTGCTGACCTGGCTGGGTCTGCCCCTGCCGCTGCTGCCCCTGCTCACCCTGCTGCGCTGGCTGCTTGGGGCATGCCGAGCCCAGAGGCGGGCCGAACGGCGTCAACACGCACGCCACGCCCGGCGACGTGGACAACTGGGTCAGGACGCCCTTCATGGTCGTCGCCGCAGCGCCCTCGGTGGCTCGTCCGGACGCCGGACTCCAGACGACCTGTCCGTCCAGACCGGTTCCCGTGCCGGCACCGCCGGAGAGCTTGGACAAGAGGTCCTGCGCCGTCGTCGACTCGGTGTCCGGCAGTTGGAAGTTGTTGTTGTAGTCGCCGCCGAACTTCGTGCCGAGGACGCCGACCACGAGGATGATCCCTACCCAGGTCAGCAGCGCGTACCAGGGACTGCGGACAGCCCACTGCGACACCCGACCCATGTGAATCACCCTCTGCAGCCTCGTGGCAGACCCCGTCCCCGCGCGAATTCGTCTCCCGGCGCTCGGGCGGGTCGGCCGATTCCCAAGCGACGCTAGGTTGGCTGGATCGGTGGGTCAAGTGAATTTTTGATCATCACCTGAGAGTCTGCTGAGAAGTTTCATGCGTGGTATATATATGGACACTCGGCGCACATCTACTCAATCGCCACACTCGTAATGAAAGCCCGGGAAGAGCTCGCAGGGCTGGACGCACCGGTAGGGCGCGGTGCCCGCCGTGACAGCGAGCTGCAGTGCCGCTCCTGGTTGGCCTTCGTGCTCGAGCACGGATGCGCCGTGCAGACGTGGGCGAGGGCTCCGCGGCCGGAGGGAGGGTCGTGCTCGTCGGTGCAATGGTGAGCGGGTGCCAGGAGGAGCCGCGGGCAGCCCTCCCAACCGCATCGAGGAATCCGTGGTCGCGACCCGCCGCCACCGCATCAGACGGACCACCCACGACATCGGCATGGGATCGGACGCTCGCGTGCATGGCTGTCAGCAGCCGGGCGGCATCGATCCCGAAGCCCGCGACCGCCCCTCCGATTTCGCGTCACGAACATGATTGGTGAAGCATGTCGCTGCACATGACCCCCCGGTGAGGGTAGGCCTCCCGGGGTCGAACCCGGAACCGAGGATTAAAAGGGTGACGCACACCGACGACTACCGTTGCTGCCTTGGGCTTCGCTGCAGCTCAGGTCGCAGGATCGCTCTGGAGTTGCTGCCGCATGCGCCGGTTCGCGTCACAACCCGTGTCACACGCGGCTGGCTCGCCCGAAAGTACGAACCGTGGTGGCTGATTACCGGCGAGGACGAGGCTTGAACTCGGGCAGTCATCGCACATGCCCTCGGGCAGGACGTCGAGTGGAACGACGACGGGTCGACCAACTCGATGAACGACTTGGGGATCGGCCCCGCGGAGGAGCAGCGTATTGAGACGCCCGACCTGGCTCAATCGGTTAGCGCGTGACTCCGGGGCTGCGTGAGAGCGTTCAGCAGCGCCTGCTGGTGGGTTTGGTGATCTTGGGCGGGAAGGTCTGGACAGCGCCGTTGATCGCGATGGTTGCAGAGCGCAGCGTCTGACGCCACGGTTCGTGCGGGAAGTCCCACGCCATCCCAGAGTGTGGGGATCTGACCTCGGGAGCCGGGAACCAAACCGCGTCGTCACTGCGACAGTGAGAGCATGGGCATCATCCCGACGGCCACCGACGCGGCTCTGGTCGCTGCGGTGGCGGGCGGGGAGATGGGCGCGCTGCGGGAGCTCTACGAGCGGCACGGCGCGTGGTTGCACGCCCGGCTGCTCCGCCGCTGCAACGACCCCGAGGTCGTCGTCGAGGTCGTCCAGGACACCTTCGTCGCGCTCTGGAAGGACGCGCGGCGATTCCGTCACGACGGCGAGGTCGGGGCGTGGCTGTGGGGCATCGCGTTCCGGCGGATGGTGTCGCGGCTGCGCTCCCGCCATGACGTCGTGCTCCTTCCGGACTGGGATGTCCCAGCGGGGCCGCAGCACGTGCTTCCGTCGGCCGAGGACCTGGTGCTCCTCGGAATCGAGTACGGAGACTTGGCCTGGGCGCTGCGGCGCCTGTCGCCGGAATTTCGTTCGGTGGTGCAGGCGGTTGTGCTCGACGGTCTGACCACGAAGGAAGCGGGACGCCTGCTGGGCGTCCGCGAGAACACCGTGAAGACCCGGCTTCACCGTGCCAAGGCGCAGCTGAGGACAGCGCTCGCCGAGCCGCAGGGGGGATGGCGATGACCACCGAGACCCAGGGATGGCACGCCGACCCGGCGTTGCTGTCGAGCTACCTCGCCGGCGCGCTCGACGCGGTCACCGGCGCCTCGGTCGAACAGCACGTCAACCGGTGCGAGACCTGCCGGAAATCCGTGAGCCACCTGCTTGACCCGCAGCTGGTCGAGCGCACCTGGGCAGGCATCCGCGACGCCGTCGAGCGGCCGCTCCTCCCGGTCCCCATCCGGTTGGCCAGGCGGCTCGGGCTCTCGGAGCCCACGGCGGTGCTGCTCGCTGCCGCGGCCTCCCTGCGCAGCGCCTGGCTCGTCGGGGCCTTCCTGTCCCTGTCCTTCGCGGCCCTCGCCGCATACCTGTCCGGCGGCACGGCGCTCGCGCCATTCCTCCTCGTCGCACCGCTCGCGCCGGTGCTCGGGGTCGCCGCCGCCTACGGCCCGCGCCAGGACTCGCTCGAGGCACTGGTCGCCACCGCCCCGTACGGCCGCACCCGGCTGATCCTGCTGCGCACGCTCGCGGTCCTGGTCTCGGTGCTGCCGGTCACCGCCCTGCTCGGGCTCGCACTCCCCGGGCCCCTGTGGCTCGCTGCCGCGTGGCTGGGTCCGGCCCTGGCCCTGGTCCCGGTGCTGCTGGCGTTGGCCGGGTTCGTCGGCCCGCGGGCTGCCGCGACGGTCGTGCTGCTCGGCTGGTCCTCCGTCGTGGTCGCCTCGACGCGCCGCGGCCTGGCTCCGGCCTGGCCGGTCGAAGCCGGTCAGCAGGGCGTCTACCTCGCACTGGCCCTCACCGCCTGTGCGGTCATCGCTGTCCGGCTCGGCATCGACCGGCAGCGGGGGGTGGCGCTGTGAACCAGTCCCCGAGCACCGTCGAGCTCACCGGCGTGGGCAAGCGGTACGGCCGCAATCATGCGCTGTCCGACGTCGACCTCGCCTTCGACCACGGGGTGACCGGGCTGCTCGGCCCCAACGGCGCCGGCAAGACCACGCTGCTGCGCATCGTCGCCACCTCGATCGCCGCCGACAGCGGGCATGTGCGGCTGATCGGCCGCGACCCGGACCATTCCCACGCCGATGTGACCGCCGTACGCAGGCAGCTCGGCTACCTGCCGCAGGAGCTCGGTTACCCGTCCGACATGACGGCCTTCGGGTTCGTCGAGTACGTGGCGGTCCTCAAGGAGTGGAACGACCGGGAGCGCCGCACCCGGGAGGTGCGACGGGTGCTCGACCTCGTTGGCCTCACCGACCAGGCGACGACCCGGGTGAGCAAGCTCTCCGGCGGACAGCGTCGGCGCGTGGGGCTGGCGCAGGCGCTGCTGGGCGACCCGCGGCTGGTCATCCTCGACGAGCCGACGACCGGTCTCGACCCGGCGCAGCGCGCGGACCTGCGGCGCACGCTCTCCAGCCTCGGCCACCGCTCGACGGTGCTGTTGTCCACGCACCAGACCGAGGACGTCGCGGCGCTCTGCGAGCGTGTGGTCGTGCTCGCCGGTGGGACCGTTAGGTTCGACGGCGCCGTCACCGACCTGGTGGCCACCGCCGTCGGTCGGGTCTGGCTGGCCGACGAGCCGGGAGACGACGCGCTGGTCAGTTGGCGCACCGGCACCGGGCGCCATCACGTGGTCGGCGGTACGGCGCCGGCCGGGGCGGACGCCGCTGAGCCGAC
This sequence comes from uncultured Actinomycetota bacterium, assembly GCA_963792195.1. Classification (GTDB taxonomy): domain Bacteria; phylum Actinomycetota; class Actinomycetes; order Actinomycetales; family Kineosporiaceae; genus DATKNA01. The sequence continues at coordinate 41,836 of CAWBVK010000003.1, forward strand.
CCTCGAGGACGCCTACCTGCTGATGCTCGGGCCCGATGCGCAGCGGCTCCGCGCCCCTGCCTGATCTTCCGGCCCGACTCATTCCGGCCCAGTAATTCCGATCAGACCTGGAGCGACCATGAGCGGTCTTACCGTGCCCGCGTCCGGCCTCGCCGGCCACCGCGCGATGGCCGTCATCGAGGCACGCCGGATGGCGCGTCACCCCGTCTTCCTGCTCGGCGTCGTCCTCGCCTTCGTCGTCCTGGGGCTCCTCCTGGCCACCAACAAGGAGGAGGGAATCCCGGTCGTGCTCACGCTCCCGCTGCTGGGTGCGTTCTACATCGGCCTGACCAGCGTGATTGCCGCGGCGCGGCTCACCAGCTCCACCGAGGTCGCCCTCGAGGCCGTCGCCACGGCCCCGGGCACCGAGGCCCGCCGGACGCTCGCGCTCGCCGCGACCGGCATCCCGGCTTTCCTGGCCGGGCTGGCCTTCGTGGTCGTCCTGGTGGTCCTTGCGCAGGTCCAGGGCGTGGCCCGACAGGAGTGGTGGTTCGGGACCCTGCCCGACTGGCAGGTGTGGAGCATCCTGCTGATGTGCCCGGCGGCGTGTCTCGGCGGCGCGCTGCTGGGCGTCCTGACCGCCCGCTGGCTCCGGTTCCGGGGTGCCTCGGCCGTGGCGGTGGTGGCCCTCATCGTGGTGAGCCTGCTCGGCCAGATCCCGCTCCTGGAGACCAGCACCTCCGAGTGGCGGCTGTGGGTGCCATGGGCGATCTTCAGCACCGGGGACAACGCGGACGGCACCCAGACACTGATCGCGGGCAACCCCGGTGCCTACCTCGGCTACATGGTGGCCCTCTGCGTCCTCGCCGTCCTGGGCGCGATGTGGCACGACCGCACCGCCCGGACACCACGGTTCCGCACTCTCGTCGCGGCCGTCGCGGCGAGCGCGCTCGTGCTCCTCGCACTGGCAGCCACGACGGGTAACCACGACAACCGGGACTCCGAACCCAACCCGTCAAGGGTGTCGCGGTGAGCGCCCGGCTCTGGTACCTCCGTCACGGCGTCGCCTGGCTCCCCGTCCTCGCGTGCTGCGCAGCGGCCGCTGCAACCGCACTGCTCGTGGTGCGCTGGCCGGAAGGGGCCGGGGTGCTCGCGCCCGCCGTACTCGCCTGCTGTGCCGGAGCGGCCGCGTTCGTCTACGACGAGGACGCCCTAGCGGTGGTCGCGGTGACGCCGCGCGGAGCGGGCTGGCGACGGACCGCGCGGCTCGGCGTGACGCTGCTGCCGCTGTCCGTCTGGGTCGTCGTGGTGGCGGTGCGACCGGGCGCCGTCGCGTTCGTGCGCCCCGGCTGGTGGCTGCTCGGTGGGGCGACCCTCGTCCTGGTCGCGGGCTGCGCGGCCTTGGCCTCCCGACGGCTGCTGTCGGCCCCCGGCGCGGTGCTGGCCCCGGTGGTGGCGCTGGCCGCGGTGGCGCCCGTGACCCTCTCAGGGATGTTCAGCTGGGGCAGCCTCTACCCGATCGGTGACTTCCCGCACGCCGTACGGAGCGTGTGGCTGGGAGTCGCACTCAGCGGCGCGGCGGTGTGCGCCTTCGCCTTCCGGCCGGGGCTGAGGGCGTGAGGGTCACACGGCGGTCGCGATCTTCACGTCGGTATTCGTGCAGCTAAAGGCGTGGGCCTCCCGGGGCTCGAACCTGGAATCCACGGATCTAGACGGTGCCGCGCGCACCCGACTCCGATTGCTGCGTGCGGCTTGCCACCGAGCGGTGGCTGGGCCCGCTGGATCCCTCAGGACCCGTCCGGCGCGATCTGACGGGCGATGCCATCCGAGCCGCTCGGGCCCCGAGGCGTAGGAGACGGCGAGCCCGACCAGGACGATGGCGACGTCCCACAGTGAGGCGTACCAGCGGTGGCCAGTGCCTCCTGCGATGCGAACTCCCAGCAGGGCGACTCATGAGCCGCGGGACGGGGCGGGGCGACGCCCGCCGGGCGGCCGACGGTCCGGACTGCCGCTCCTGTCAGGGGCCGATCAGCCGATTTGGGAGTGACTTCAGCTGCTCTTGACATCCGGGCGGGCACCGTCTTCGTAGGTTCCACAGCTCGAGCGTGGAACGCCGCCGCCTGTCATCAGGCGATCAGCGCGGAAAGCCCTGTACCGGGTCTACCGCTCAGAACCTCGGCTCGGGGGCCGGACAAGGAGTATTCGATGTCCGTCCACGCAGCACCACGGAAGCGTGCGGCCCGCCGGAGGTCGACCCTGCTGGCTGTCGTCGTCGCGTTGGGCCTCGCCACACTGGCGCCGGTGTTCATGGCCAGCGCCGACTCCGGCCAGAACACCGACCACTCGACCAGCAGCCTGTATGCGTGCCTGGGGCGGCAGTTGAACCTGACCCGTGACAGCGATTCTGCCGCAACCCTGACCTGCATGACACGCCTCTCGCAGGTGGGGCCGGCGGCTGCCTACACGGGACGCCGCAGCGGCACCGCGCGGACGACCGTTCCGGACTCAACGGATCGTCAGACGCTTCTGCTGGCGACTGTGCTCAGCTCGAGGTCCAGCACGGTGACCATGCCCGGCTGGACGAAGGTGGTCGACAAGGCCGCCGCCCACGGCAGGCACCTGACTGCGTGGTGGCGCATCGGACGGCCCCCGAACGCCCAGGCCACCGCGAAGATCGCGCCGGCGTCAGCCGTGTCGATGACGACTCGGGCCTTCATCGGTTACGACAAGGCCCGGCCGGTCGCACCGGCCGGGACCACGACCGCTCAGGGGCAGCTGCGGATCGCCGACGCGGTCCTCGTGCGCTCGGCGCAGAGCACGTCCAGCTGGCCCGACGCCATCGTCATCGCGCCCGGTGGCACACGACGGGCCGACTGCGGTCAAGCCGCCCTGACCTACCGGCAGCTGCGCAAGACCCTGATCACGATCATCTGCACGAGCAGCGGCGAGCCGGTCCCGACGCCGACCTCCACGGTGACCACGACTCCGCCGGCGACCACCCCGCCGGCCACCACCCCGCCGGCGACGACCCCGCCGACGACTGCGCCGGCGACCACTCCGCCGCCGACCGTGCCCGACCCGACCACGAGCTCCGAGCCTCCCGCCACCGTGCCCGCCGGCAGCGCACCGACGTCACCGACCAAGGTCTGCGACACGGCTGGTCTCGCGGGCCCGGCGTCACCGCCTGCCGGGGCCGTCACCGTGACTCCCGCGCAGAACCTCGGTGACGTCGTCGACAGCCACGGCAACGGGACCACCTATTGGCTGGCACCCGGTATCTACAAGCTGGGAACGGGCGTCTACGACCAGGTGATCCCGCACAGCGGCGACCACTTCATCGGAGCACCGGGCGCGATCGTCGACGGTCAGCACAAGAACAACTACGCCTTCACCGGCACGGTCCCGAATGTGACGATCGAGCACCTGACGATCCAGAACTTCACTTCGCCCGGCGACGAGGGCGTCGTCAACCACGACCAGGGCCGGGGATGGACGATCGCGGAGACGACGATCCAGGCCAACGGCGGGGCCGGCGTGATGCTCGGGACCGACGACCATCTCCTGCGTTCCTGCCTGCGCAACAACGGGCAGTACGGCTTCCAGGGCTTCAGCATGAACGGTGCCTCGAACATCACGATGACGGGCAACGAGATCTCCGGGAACAACACCGACGACTGGGAGCGGCGCCAGCCCGGCTGCGGCTGCTCCGGCGGAGGCAAGTTCTGGGAGGTCAAGGGCGCCACCGTCACGGACAACTACGTCCACGACAACCATGGCGTCGGGCTGTGGGCGGACACGAACAACTCGGGGTTCCTCTTCAAGGGTAACTACATCGCCGACAACGACGGCGAAGGGCTGATGTACGAGGCGAGCTACAACGCGGCCCTCGTCGACAACACGTTCGTCCGCAACGCCGTCAAGAACGGAGCCACGAGCGACGACTTCGCCAATCCGGCCGTCTACATCTCCGAGTCGGGCAGTGACCCCCGGGCACCCGGGCCCTACGGCTCCTCGTTCGACATCACCGGCAACGTCTTCGTCGACAACTGGTCCGGGATCATCTTGTGGGAGAACGCCGACCGGTTCGCGGGGTCGCCCGCCAATTCCTCGACCGGCACCACGACGATGGTGGACCCGGCGGCCACGGTGCAGGCGTGCGCCACCGCCTCCCTGATCGCCGGCAATCCCTACTTCAACGACTGCAGGTGGAAGACGCAGCGGCTGAACATCTCCGACAACACGTTCAGCATGACCCCGTCACACATCCCCGGCTGCACGCCGGCCGCAGGGTGCGGGTGGATGGGGGTGTTCTCCCAGTACGGGACGACGCCCAGCTGGTCCCCGTACAAGGCGTACGTCGTCCCTGACAACATCACCTTCCACCAGGGCAACCTCTGGAAGGACAACACGTACAGCGGTGCCTGGCACTTCATGGCACACACGCTCGGCAACGAGGTGACCTGGGGCCAGTGGCGCGCTGCACCCTACGCGCAGGACGCCGGGAGCACGCTCGGCTGAACCCGGACGCATCGGCGCCGTTGTCCGGGGCACGTACACCCGGACAGCGGCGTCGTTCCGGCGCCCGTGGCTGATGCCGTTCCGCCCGTCAGGTGGGGCTCTCGGGGTGGGGAGATGACGTCCCAAATGGTTACCGGCGACGTCCTGGAAGACGGCGAGCCGTCCGTATGGCTTGTCGTGGCGCGCGGATGATGGTGCCGCCGGCTTCGTGGAGGCGGGCGAGGACGAGGTCGACATCGCCGACGGTCAGGAAGAAGCGGACGCGTCCTGCGGTCCGGTGACCGACCGCGTCGGCTTGTTCCCGACACGGGGGTTTCGTGTCATGTCCATGATCGACGAAGCATGTATCCGAGCATGATCCATGCTCATGGTAGGCCTCCCGGGGCTCGAACCCGGAACCCACGGATTAAAAGGGTAGTTGACCGCCCCCACTGGGCCTTCTACCTGCGGCTCTGCTTGCAGTGGATCAGCCTGGAGTTGCTGCGGATGCCCTGATCACCACTGTTTCGCGTCACGACTCGCGTCACGTCGACTCTGCCACCGTGCTGGCCGCGCCCCTGAGATCGCCTACCCGTTGAGGCCTCCCGGCAGCGTAGCCCGTAGTCTCTCCAACGGTCCCCCATGCGCTCACGTCGTACGTCGAGGAGGGATCGCTGGATGCCGACCGCACCGCTCTCGCCGGAGCACAGCCACGCGGCGGGGCGCGCCGCCCGAGTCCACGTCCCGCGCAGCCGGCAGCACGAGTGGCACCGGCCCGACGAGGGCACGGCGTTGCACCGGCTCCGCGCGCAGGAGTCGATCCGAGTGTCCGAGCTGCTCCCGCTGCGATACGGGCGGATGACCGCGTCGCCGTGGACGTACTTCCGCGGGGCCGCGGCCGTGATGGCGGCGGACCTTGCGGAATGCCCCCACACCGGCCTGCTGGTGCAGATGTGCGGCGATGCGCACGTCCTGAACTTCGGGTTGTGGGCTACCCCGGAACGGCACCTGGCGTTCGCGCTGCGCGACTTCGACGAGACGCTGCCAGGACCGTTCGAATGGGATGTCAAGCGGCTGGCTGCCAGCCTGGTCGTGGTCGCAAGGGAGAACAGGCACCCTGACCGGGTCGGGCTCGATGCGGTCCGCACCTGCGTGACCGCGTACCGCGAGCGTATGCGCAGATATGCCGGCGCCGACCAGCTGACGATCTGGTACGACGCGATTCACGTCGAAGAGCTCCTCGCGCATTTCGATGACGAGGCGAGGGTTTTCGCCCGACGCTACATCAACAAGAAGGCCCGAAAGCGCGGGAACGAGGGCGCATTCGATCGGCTGACCGAGAAGGTCGACGGGCAGATCCGCATCCGGGAGAACCCGCCGACCCTGACGCACGTCGACGAACCACGCCGGTTCGACGTGGTGCACCGGATTTTCGATCTTTACCACGACACTTTGCAGGACGACCGCCGGGCCTTGCTCGACAGGTTCGGCTACACGGACGTCGTCCGCCAGGTGGTCGGGGTCGGTAGCGTCGGTATGCTCGTGCATCTCGTGCTGCTCACCGGACCGCGCGACGAGCCCCTGTTTCTCCAGGTGAAGCAGGCTGGGCCGTCCGTGTACGAAGAGCACCTCGGTCCCAGCTCCTATCCCAACCACGCGGCCCGGGTGGTCAACGGTCAGCGGTTGATTCAGAGCGCGACCGACCTGTTCGCCGGCTGGACCAGCTTTGATGGCAAGGATTTCTATGTGCGCCAGTTCCGTGACATGAAGGTGATCGCCGACACCCACCTGCTGAGACATGTCTTGGCGGATTTCGCCCGGGCCTGCGGGGAGGCCCTGGCCAAGGCGCACGCCCGGTCGGGAGATCCGATCGCCATCGACGCCTACCTCGGCCGCAATGATGCGTTCACCGCAGCGATGACCCGCTTCGCCCGCAGCTACGCCGACCGCAACGAAGCAGATCACGCGGCGCTGGCAGCCGCGGCAGACGGCGCGATCGCCATCCAGCCGGGCTGGTGAGCCGGAATCGTGCACGAGCCCCATATGCGAAACCCCCGGCACACGGTCCTTGCCGAGCTACGGGACGGCACCGTCGCGCGATCGATGATCGTGGAGGCGAACGACGGGATCGTCGCTACTGCCGGGGTGGTTGAGGGCTTCGCGGGCGCGGGAGCCACCGGGCCCTCGCTCCTGATCGCGGCACTCTCCACGATGCTTGCCGGCGGCATTGCCCTCGCGGGCGCGCGCTACGCCGAAGAAGCCGCCGAACGCGAGGCACGGCTCGCGGTGATCGAGGAGGAACGCCGCCAGCTGGTCACGTCGCCGGGGCAGGAACTGGCCGAGCTCGCTGCGTTGTACCAGGCGAAAGGGTTGAGCGCCGATCTCGCCCGGGATGTGGCGAGGGAACTTTCCGCTGCGAATGCCCTCGCCGCCCATGTCGAGGTCGAGCACGGACTGTCGATGCATAATGAGCCGTCCGCACCACTTGCCATCGCGGCGGCAGCCGGGTTGGCCTTCGCGCTCGGCTCAGCAATACCGCTGCTCGCTGTGCTGATCGCGCCCGATGACTGGCGCCCAGGAGTCGTGTTCGGGGCGGCGATCGTGTCTCTCGCCATCACTTCATTGATCCTGGCCAGGCTCGGTCGAACCCACGTGAGGGGGGTCATGGTCCGCTCGGTGCTCGTCGGGGTCACAGCGATGGTGCTGAGCCTGGCCGCTGGGTCTTTGTTCCATCCCTGACGTCAGCAGACAGCCTGCTGGTGAGACGCCGGCTGGTGTGATCCAGTCCGCACCCGCTGCACACCTCACGCCCTGCGCCGCTCGCGCTCGGCCTGGGCCGATTCGCCGGCCTGACTGTCAGCCGCGGTAACGAGGCCGCCTACAGCTCCTCTCCCTGTCCGGGAACTCGGGGGCACCTCAACTATTCATCTGGCTGTGGCAGGCGAAGTCCATATCGGCCGTGCTGACGGCTTGCGGCGGAGGGCATTGCGCCTGCACGAGCGGGTCGGGTATCCGGTCGCCGAGTCGCAGCAAGCCGGCTCCGGTCAGTGCTACCGCCAAGGCGCCGCCCCACCAGACGGCGTCGGGTGACGTTGCGAGCAGCGCGCCGCCGACCGCGGGGCCGAGGGCCACGCCTGCCGTGAAGCTGAGGCCGTAGAGCGACATGTAGCGGCCGAACAGATGCGGCGGGCCGAGGTCGCCGACGATTGGGCCGACCACGATGAACTGCGCGCACTCACCGATCGCGATGACGATCGCGACCCCGGCCAAGACGGCGGTAGCGGTGAGCGTCGAGCTCGTTAACGGTGCGAGCAGGACCGCGAGCAGGCCGATTGAAAATAGCGCGCACGTCGCGGCAAGAGCGTGTGTGCGACGCATCCGCTTGACGACACGTGTGGCTGGAATCTGCGCGACGACGATGAAGAAGGTGTTGATGAAGATGACGACGCCGATCTCGCCCGGCCCGACAGGCGTGTGCGCCTTCGCAAACGGCGCGAGGATGTTGGAGAACAGCGCGCCGCCGGTCATCACGAGCACGATGTTGGCGGCGATCAGGATGAGGAAGAGCCGATCGTGAGCAACTGCTCGGAAGCCAGTTCCCCTGTCGCTCGCCGAGGCGGCATTGGCGAGGCGAGGATTCGGGATCCCCACGAGCACAACCAGCGCGAAGACAGCGAAGGTGACGCCGTCGAAGAGGTAGAGCGCCTGGAACGCGCGGAGGTCATGGGCGGAAGCGACGATGACGCCCGCAACCGTCGCGCCGCTGCCGAGACCGAAGTTGCCTGCGACTCGGCGGAGCGCGATCGAGGAGGCGCGGTGCTCCGCTGAGACCAGGGTCAGGGTCAGAACCTGGTTCGCGGTGTTCGCCAGTCCGAACCCGGCGCCGCCGACGGCCGAGCAGACGAAGGCTTGCCAGGGACGGTCGACGAATGCGAAGGCCGCGTAGCCCAGCGCGCTCGCGAGATTGCCGGTGATCAGGATCGGCTTCGCACGGAAACGATCGAGCAACGCGCCCGACAGGGGCGTTACGACCGCCGCCGTGCCCATGACCGCCGCCAGCACCAGCCCCGCGGTCGCCGTTGGGAAGCTGCGGGCCTGGTGCAGGTAGATGATCTCGAAGGGAAGGATCAGTCCAGTGCCGAAGTAGTTGACCGCGGTCCCAGCCTGAAGAACGATGACAGGCCCCGGCAGGCCTGTCCGCCAGCCGCGGAACACACGAGCGAGCGTCCTGCTCACTTGCTTCCTGCGGTTGCCTGCTTTCCCGTGCATGCCTGAGACTCGCGCCTTCATCGGCGCCCGCGGCGGCGCCGATCGAGAATGGCGGACGCCACGCGCCCGGCCGATGCGGACGATTCCATCGTCAACCTTCCAGGGTTGTTCCCAGCTGCCGCGACGCGATCGGTGGGCGGATCGTCCGGGCGGTCGGAGGTGCATACACCGCGGCACCAGGAAACTGGGCGCCCGCGGGCCGCCCAGTTCGCGCCGTGGGCGGTGTATATACCGGGCGGAGGGACGACGTGGTGCGGAAGGAAGGTGCGCAGGATGGTGACAGCCGATCTGCTCTCCCGGGCGCGGGCCGGGGATGGCGAGGCTTTCCGGGAGCTGGCCGAGTCGCACCGGCGGGAGCTGCAGGTGCACTGCTACCGGCTGCTCGGCTCCTTCGCCGACGCCGAGGATGCCGTCCAGGAGACGATGCTGGCCGCCTGGCAGGGCATCGGCGGATTGCGCCCTCGAATACCAGAGCCTCAGCAAGATCCCCGGCCCATCCGCCCTGGCGGGCCGCACGCAGGCAGCAGGCGAAGCGGCGGCCATAGGCGGTAACCCGGCGACTCCCGGCCCGCTGTCGCCAATGGCCGTTCCATTGTGGGCCGCCCCCCGATTCCGGTACGCGAGCTCGATCCCGGTTAACGAAGATCGACCCCGCGAGGAGGACACCATGCATCCAGACATCCTGTGGCAGCTCGTCGCCGAGCACACCCGGGATCTGATGACCGAGGCCGGTGAGGCGCGGCGGGCCCGTGAAGCCCGCCCCGCCCAGCGGCGTCGGCTGGCAGCTCACCTGAGGCGGTTAACCCGGCTGGCGGCGCAGCAGCCCGGGTCCCGCCGGGAATCCAGGATCCCGGTCACGCCCGGCCGCGGGCGGCCGGGTAGAGGGGTCCCCGTAGTCCTGACGAATGATCCAACGACCCAGCACATAAGGGAAAGGAACTCACCGACGCAGCGAAGGTGTTCGCGCAGGTGCATGAGCTCACCCGCCTCGCCTGGCGCATCTGCCGCACCTGCCGTGACGAAACGAACAGTGAGGTCAGCGCGTAGGCGGACGAGCGCTGGGTTCGGCCGGCCGCAGTTCTTAGATCCGTACAAGTTTGAGCTGGCGGTGACTGCACACGTGAGGCCGCACGACATGTGGCGCAGTCACCGTCTCCGGACTCGTCGGGGCGTCTCACTCGCGTCGGCCATTCGCTGGCGAGCGCTGGTGTGTTCCACGTTTCCCTGCGCGTCCATGGCGAGTCCTCGAGCGCTGCGGACGCGACGAAAGTTCTGGCAACGAGCATCTCCGCCGAGTTCGTGTCACGCACATGATCCCCAACGCATGTATTTATACATAATGCCTGATGAGAGTAGGCCTCCCGGGGCTCGAACCCGGAACCCACGGATTAAAAGGGTGCCGCACAGCGACGACTCCCCTCCCTACCTACAGCTGTGCTGCAGCTCAGCTCGCAGAACGACACTGCAACTGCCTCCGTGGGCTCCAGTTCGCGTCACAATCCGTGTCACGACCCTCTGCCTGACGAGGCACGGTTCTTGAGAACCCGGTGGTGGGCGACGACCGGCTGAGGGTGTTACGGCTGATCGCGGGCCATCCGGTGCCGGTCGTCTACGCAGCGATCCTGGGCTGCACTACTGGGGCGTCCGCGTCGGGCAGCCCTGAACTCATCTTCCGGGGAGGATGCCCGGGTGTCACAGAGCCTGGACAGTGGGCTTGCGGTCGCGGTGCGGCAGTTGGTGCTGCACCGCTTCCGCCTCATGGCTAAGCCGACCGGGACGTGGACGGGGCCGCATGATTCATCTGCGTGTGGTCAGCTCGCCTGATGTCATCGGCACCTTCACGCCCGTGCTGCCCGGCGAGCCCGCGGTCATGACCCTGATGGTGCCGGCCGGGGCGCTCGGCCACCCGGACGGGGACGCAGTGCATGTGGATGTGCTGCAGGGGACCGCCAGCGAGGTCATCAACCGGCTGCGCGATCTGGGGCCGGAGCTGCGTGGGTGGAGGTCGATGGGATGACCGGTACGGAACGCACGGGCGCTGACGGATCCTCGCTGTCGCCCGGGCAGATGACCGAGGCCGAGTTCCGCTCGCTGTACCAGCGGCTGCGTGACGAGCTGCCGTGGGGAGCCGATGACCGGCGCGGGGCACTGAACTACATCACGGCCGCCGAAGTCCTCGCGGCCTTGGCTGAGGTCACGATGGGCCGCACGGTCTCAATGGGCGCCCCTGTGGAGCACTGGGCGTCGGCCGACAATCCGGATCCGGCCCAGCATCACATGCGAGGAGCACTGGGCGCCGACGCCGGTCCGGGGCTGGCGTTCAGCATGGACCGGTTCGCGATGAACATCCACGGCAACGCCGACAGCCACGTCGACGCCCTGTGCCACGTGATCTTCGACGGTGATCTGTACAACGGCGTGACCGCGGATACGGTCACCGTGACCGGGGCGGCCGAACTGTCCATTGGCCTCGCCGCCGATGGCATCGTCGGCCGCGGGGTGCTGCTGGACGTGCCGCGTTCTCGCGGCGTGCCCTGGCTGGAGCTCGGTGACCATGTGACCGAGGCGGATGTGCTGGCAGCCGAGGAGGACGAGCAGGTCGAGATCGGCCAGGGTGACATCGTGCTCGTCAGGGTCGGTCACCGCCGGCGGCGCACCGAGCAGGGACCGTGGGATGCCGCCGGGGGCAGGGCGGGGCTGCACCCGGGTGTGGTGCCGCTCCTGGCGCGGCGCCGGATCGCCGCTCTGGGCAGTGACGGCAACAACGACACTGCCCCAAGCGCGGTGGCGGGCGTCGACTTCCCGGTGCACGTACTGACCGTCAACGCGTTAGGCATGCACCTCCTGGACTATTTGCAGTTCATGGAGCTCAGTAAGGTGTGCGCGGAGATCCACCGCTGGTCGTTCCTGTGCGTGATCGCCCCACTGTTGCTGCCGACCGGGACTGGGTCACCGGTCAACCCGATCGCGATCTTGTAGGCGCGGTGCTCGATAGCCGACAGGACGTGATCGAAAGCCCTGCGAGCCGGTGGACCTCAGGTGGTCGAGCCTCGCGAAGTCACGACTCCTGTGGGCCAAAGCGGGACCACGAGCGCTCACGCCGGATGAGCGCCGGGCGGATAAAAGGCGCTGAAGGGCAATACGCCCTTTCGGATGGGGGAGCGACTGCGACCTTGGTTTGTAGGCCTCCCGGGGCTCGAACCCGGAACCCACGGATTAAAAGGTGCCGCAGAGCGACGACTCCCCTTGCTGCCTGCGGCTCTGCCGCAGCCCAGCTTGCAGGAGAGAGCTGCAGCTGCCTCTGTTGGCGTCAATTCGCGTCACAACCCGTGTCACGACGCCGTGTCTGGTGCGGGCGACCGCGACAAGGCCGGACGCGACCGCCGTCGCGCCCGAGGCGGTTCGTGCGCGCCTCACCCACACCGTCGGTTACATCGGACTGAGGGCCTGAGGATCAAGGCGATCGTGCGGCGGACCGGGGGCTCGCGGAACGTGGCGCGTCGGCGTTGGCTTCGCGGTCGAGCGCGCACCGGTGCTCGTCCCGGCAGCGCCCTGATCTACCGGCCGGGCCCTGGCTGCTTCCTGCAGCGGTTGGGGGCCGTACCGCGGCTGTTGGTCTGGGACAGCCAGTCCGCGATCGGCTTGTGGAACGACGGTCGTCCGAAGCTGACCAGCGACGTCCGCAACGAGCTGGTGCTGGTCGTGGCTAGCCGGAAATGTCCGGGGTGTCGCAAGCAGGGACGACGATGATGTCGATGCTCTCGATCGCGCCTCACGGACCGCGCTGCCCGACGACCGGGACCGTGTGGACGAGCCGCGGTGGTAGGCGTTCTTCGTCCGCCGCGGCGGCGTCGACGTCGGCCGAAGATCATCACTGAGCTGCCGCCGACCATGAAATTATGCACGTCATACCATCGAGTATGCTTCGTACAGGCAGCAATCGTGCCGAGTAGCTGAAGGAGTCCCGGTGGCGCGCTACGGCAAGGAGCACAAGCAGGAGACGAGGCGGCGGATCCTCGACACGGCCGGTCGTCGGTTCAAGACCGACGGCATCGATGGCTCCGGCGTGGCCACCCTGATGGCGGACGCGGGGCTGACCAACGGTGCGTTCTACGCCCATTTCTCGTCGAAGGAGGACCTGGTCGCCAACGTCGTCGCCGACCAGTTGAGTGCTCAGGCGGACCGTTTCAGTGAGTTGCCGCCGGGCCGGGCGGGCCTGGAGGCTTTTTTGCGCGAGTACCTGTCGCCTCAGCACCGCGATGACCCCGGTGCCGGATGCCCGGCCGCCGCCCTGCTCGACGAGATCGGGCGTTGCCCGACCGGAGCCAAGGACGCCTACACCGACGGTGCCCGGGTCATCCTGGGTGAGATCGCGGGCCGCGTGGCTCCGCAGGATCCGCAGTCGGCGCACGGGAAGGCGCTCGCGCTGTACACGATGGCTGTCGGGACGCTGCAGTTGTCCCGCGCGCTGTCCGACCAGCGTTTCGCCGATGAGGTCCTCGAGCAGGGTCTCGAAAACGTCCTCGCGCTCCTCGCCTGAGGCGCGGCCCCTCGATGTCCAGGAGGCCGTTCCACGCCACGGCCCCCTCGACATCGAGGGGGCCGTTTCGCCGGCGGTGCTACTGCTGGAGGAATGCGAGGGCTCGCTCGACGAACTGCCCGTGGAACTGGAAGATGCCGCCGTGTCCGGCGTCCGGGTAGATCACCAGGTCGCTGTTCGGCAGGCGCCGGGCCAGGTCGAACGAGTTCTGGGTCGGCACCATCCGGTCGCTCTCGCCGTTGGCGACGAGGACGGGCTGGCCGATGGTGGCGAGGTCGTGGGGCCGTTCCAGTCCCCACCTGTGGATCGCTGACAGCTGGGCGAAGTAGGACGTGAGCGAGATGGCCTTGTCCCGGTTCTCGGTGCGTTCCTTCAGTCGGGCCAGGAACTGCTTGCCGGCCTCGCGCCCGTTCGGGGTCCGGGTGAAGAACAGGAACTGCTTGGGGTCCTGCAGGGTGAGTAAGCCGCGGGCGGTGTCGAGGTGGGAGAGCTTGGTGACGTTGGTGATGCCTTCGCCGCCGGCGGGCCCGGTGCCGGCGAGGATCAGCCTGCGGACGAGCTGGGGCTCGTTCTGTGCGATCACCTGAGCGATCATGCCGCCCATGGAGAAGCCGAGCAGGTCTACCTGGGTCAGGCCCAGTGCCCGGATGAAGACGACGGCGTCCGTCGCCATCGCCTGGATGGTCTTGGGTGTCGTGCCGGTGGTGGCGCCGACGCCCCGGTTGTCGAAGGCGATGACGCGGCGTTCGGTGGCGAGGCCGTCGACGACGCGGGGGTCCCAGTTATCGAGGACGGCGGCGAGATGGGTCAGAAGGATCAGTGGGGCGCCGGTCGTCGGGCCGAGCTCCCGGTAGGCGAAGTCGACGCCACCAGCGGAGACGGTGTGGGTGGGCGCGTTCTTGTAGGACGTGATCGCGCTGTTCTGTGCCTCTTGGTGGCGGCTCATGAGCGTCTTCCCCTCCTGGTTGGGCCCGGGTCGTTCCCGACTGATAGAAGTATGGTCGTACTGCAATCATTTCACAAGGGCTCGGGTCCGAGCCGTCGACAGCTGCTCGTGACGCCGCCCCGCCTCGGCAGGCGACTCCCAGAGCGACGCGGCCGGTCCGGCGGTTCCGATGCACGAGAGCTTCGCCGACAGGGTCGACGGTGACCACGCTGGTCGCGGACGCTTGATCAGAGGTTCTCGTTGACTTCGCCGAGGTGCTCGCCCAGCGGGTGCTCGACATCCAGGTCCTTGTCCGCGGTCAGCGCACCCATCGCCATCGCGCGAGGCAGCAGCGCCGGACGTGTCAGCGAATCCACGAACTCGGCGTAGGCAGCGATCAGGTCGGCGTCCGGCGGCAGAGTGGGCCGGCCGGCCATCGCCTTCGCCGTCGCCGTCGCCGTCGCCGTCGCCGTCGCCGTCGCCGTCGCCAGGGTCTGCCGGTCGAAGGAAGCCAGGCGAGCCGCCGTCGCGTCGACGAAGGCGAGCTCCGCGTCAGGCAGGTGGGCGTCCCTGGGCCGCACGACACCGGACCGAGAGGTGCCACGTGTGTTGTTCGGCAGCCGCCTGTCCGGGTGATCGTATGGTCATCATCGAATCTGGTCGACGCACTTGCGTCCGGCAGGTCAGTGAGCCTATGATCTTACGAACGTAATCTAAAGTTGAGGCCGCCCCCGGTGATCCAGGAGAAGAGCTCCCGCCTGCACCGTCGCCGCCGGCGCACCCCGTGCACCAGTCCCGGAGAGTGACATGACCCAGCTGGCCAACCAGACCGTGCTCGTCACCGGCGCGAATCGCGGCATCGGCCGGGAATTCGTCCGGCAGCTCCTCGACCGCGGCGTCGCGAAGGTCTACGCCGCCGCCCGCGACCTGCAGACGGTCGTCGCTGACGACCCGCGTGTGGTCCCGCTGCAGCTCGACGTCACGGACGCCGGCTCGGTGGCCCGCGCCGCCGAGACCGCGCAGGACGTGAGCGTCGTAGTGAACAACGCCGGCATCGCCCGCGGCGCTTCGGTCCTCGACTCCGACGCCGCCACCCTGCGCGGCGAGCTGGAGACGAACCTGTTCGGCACGCTCGCCGTGGCCTCAGCCTTCGCCGATCGCCTGGCGCAGCGTTCCGGCGTCATGATCAACATGGCCTCGGTCGCGTCCTGGCTCCCCATGAGCGGCACGTACGGGGTGTCCAAGGCGGCCGTGTGGAGCGCCACCGACTCCATGCGCCTGGAACTCGGGGCCCGGGGCGTGCAGGTCGTCGGAGTCCACGTCGGGTACGTCGACACCGACATGACCGCCGGCATCGACGCCGCCAAGTCGAGTCCCGCCGACGTGGTCCAGCAGGTTCTCGACGGTGTGGAGAAGGGGGAGGTGGAGATCCTGGCCGACGACATCACCCGAGCTGTCCGCGCCACCCTGCACCAGCCCATCGAGACCCGGCTCGCCCCGTTCCTGCCGTAGCAGTCGGCACAGCCGAAACGGAACTGGCGGCGGCCATGGGCGCCACCTGCTGACCGGCGTCCGTCGCTTGTGGTGCTGTCGACACCGGCCTGGCGGTCCACGGCCGACGCCGTGGTTGTTGCGCGGCTGTGAGCGGTGCGAGACGAACTGGAGAGCGAAACGATGAAGGCATTCGTGGTCGAGCGCTACGGCGGCGCCGACACGGTTCGCGCCGCCGATGTACCTGTTCCTCAGGTCGGCGCTCACGACGTTCTCGTCCGGATTCGCGCGGCGAGCGTCAATCCGGTCGACCTCAAGATCCGCAACGGTGACCTCAAGGCGATCCTGCCGTTGCGCGCGCCGTTCGTGCTCGGCAACGATCTCGCCGGCACGGTGGCCGCGATCGGTGCCAGCGTCACGCGGTTCGCCTTTGGCGACGAGGTCTACGCGCACCCTGACCAGAACCGGATGGGCACGTTCGCCGAACTCGTCGCCGTCCATCAGGACGACGTCGCCACGAAGCCGAGCACGCTCAGCATGACGGAGGCCGCATCCGTCCCCCTGGTCGGGCTGACCGCCTGGCAGGCCCTGGTCGAGCGCGCCCACCTGCGGCCCGGCCAGAAGGTCCTCATCCACGCCGGCGCCGGCGGCGTCGGCACCATCGCCATCCAGCTCGCCAAACACCTCGGCGCGAGTGTGGCCACGACCGCGAGTGCGACGAAGACGGACCTGGTGAAGAACCTCGGCGCGGACGTCGTCATCGACTACCGAAAGCAGGCGTTCGACACGATCCTGCACGACTACGACGTCGTTCTCGACACCGTCGGCGGCGACACCCTCGACAAGTCTCTGCGAGTACTCAAGCCGGGCGGGACGGTCGTCAGCATCACCGGGCCACCCGACCCCGCCTTCGCCCACGAGATCGGCGCCCACCCCGTCGTCCGGCTGGCGATAGCCGCCCTCAGCTACCGAATCCGCCGACGTGCCCGGCGACACCAGGTGACGTACTCGTACCTGTTCATCAAGGCCAGCGGCGACCAACTCCGCGAACTCACCGCCCTCATCGACGCCAGGATCATCCGGCCGGTCATGGACAGCGTCTTCGACTTCGACCAGACCCGCGAAGCCCTGGCCCACCTCGAGCAAGGACGCACCAAGGCCGGCAAGGTCGTCATCCGCATGACCTGACCGTGCCCGCCGCCCAGGGCGCAGGGCCGGCACGCCCCTCGCGCAGAATGCGCCGTCCCACGGCGAGCGTGACCGCACGCCTGCCCGAAACCATCGACCCCAGCCAAGTCACCGGAGGACCCACATGAGTACGTCACCAATCAGCCCGCAGCCCCCAGGACACATCGCCGTCGAAGGCCACGGCGGGGTACTTGTCGCTCGTATCGACGGAGGCCCGCACGCGTTGTTCGATTCCGAGATCGCCAAGCAGCTGAAAGGGCTCGTCGATCGCGCGGACCGCGACCCGGACATCCACGCGGTCGTCTTCACCGGCACACACCCTGATCGCTTCCTGAGTCATTCCGATGTCCGCTGGCTACAACAAGGCGGCACCGGATTCCCGCCCATCAACACAGGCCTCGCCAAGCTCGCAGCGCGCACGGCAAGACTCATCAACAGACTGCCAGGTGTCAGAACACTCGCGGGGATGACCCGGCTCAAGACACTTCTGCAGCTCGACAGCTTCCACGCCACCTTCCTGAAGATGAATGCAAGCGGCGTGATCTTCGTCGCGGCACTCAACGGTTCAGCACTTGCCGTCGGCGCGGAACTGGCATTCGCCTGTGACCTGCGCATCATGGCCGACGGGGACTATGTCATCGGCCTGACAGAAGTTCTGCTCGCACTCACCCCCGGCGGCGGAGGCTCTCAACGACTGCCTCGCCTCATCGGTGCCCAGCAGACGCTGGTCGCCGTCCTCGAAGGCAGGCCGTTCACACCGGCAGAGGCACTCTCGCTCGGTGCGGTCGACGAACTGGCGCCGCAGGAAAAGGTACTCGCACGTGCGATCGAACGCGCAGAATATCTCAGCCTACGATCGAAGAAATCTCTGGGAGCCATCAAGCGATCCATCTATTTCGGCAGCTCCCTGTCGCTCGAGGACGGCTTGCAGCTCGAGCACGCTGAGTTCCTGGTCAGAGATCAATCGAAGGAAGCTCAGCGGCGGATGCTTGAATACATTGCCACCACGGATGCCACTGGCGAGCTCCCTCTGCTGAATCGTGAGACGTACGCACGAGCACTCGACGCCGGGCGATTCGGGGGTAGCCCAAGCGAGTAGATCGGGTCGAGGTGATGACCTCATCTTAATCGGCGGTGCAACGCCTCGAGGCGGTTGCTGAAGCCACTGTCGGGACAAGCTGCAGGCATGTAGCCGGGAAGTGCTGCCTACATGCCGTCAATCCGTGTCCGCTGCGGTCGTTTAGGGCCGTAAGGTGACCCGCCGCGCCCGCCGCCCGCCGCGCCCGCCGCCGGCAGATCGCGTGGCAGCGTCAGCGACAGGCGCGCCACCGGCTGCTTGGCGGCACGCGGCTCGGCCTGGCAGGGCCGCGTCAATCGACCCTGACATTAGAAGGGTGAGGCGGTCCGTGTATGAGCGTTCGTCGGTGCGGCTCGCGATCGTCGTGGTGTCTGCCGATGTGCGTGCAGTAGGAGCTGGGCTGTCGTCAGCGCTGCCGTCAATCCGGTCGGTTGCACCATTCCTGCCCTGGCCCTCTCACGGCCTGGAACTGTCCGACCCATGGGCGCCCTGAACCAGGCGTCGGTAAAGGCGATTGGTACGGGCGGCGCCGCGATGCCGAGCTCAAGCGCCTGCGGCCGGTGCGAGGTGCCGTTCGAGGTTTGCACCGGCCCGGCAGATGACCGGCGCGAGGAGGCTTCCGAGGACGGGTCCGAGTGGCCTGATTGCCGGTGCCGGGTCGAGCGCGAGGACCCGCGTAAGTCTGGCGTGGGCGCCGTGCGGCTCGACCAGCTAGTCCTGGGCGAAGGCGCGTACCCCTGGCAGCGCCGGGCGGTCGAGGTGGAAGGCGAACCGCGTGGGCTCGTCCCAGGCGATAACCGTCTCGACTACCGGTATGCCGAGCATGACCGTTCGCCGGCTCGTTCCGACGCCACGGGGCTCCTCGCCCAGGTAGCGGCCGGCGTTGGAGAACCCCGGGAACCATGCACCCCACCCCCCGGATCCGTCGCAACAGCCAAGAATACCGCTGCGGGCGGCCGGGCGATCTGGACCGCCACCGCCCGCCGGTAGTGGGCGTGGTCGAAGAAATCGAGGCCGACCGCCCTTAGCGATTTCCTCATCGACCGAGACTACCGACGTGCGAATCGCTGGTCATGGATCGCCGGGTCAGCGGAGCGGTTCACCCGCAGGGATCGCTTCGACGGTCTCTTCACCGAGGGCGTCCACCGAGCACGCTGTCACGTTCAGATGCCGCCCGGATGGTAGGGCGAGGAGCGCGGCTCGATCCGTGACCTTTCGAGCGTTGTGCAGCCTGCCGGCCTGCTCGATAGGCGCGCAATCTCAAGCTGCCGGAGCCTGCTGTCCCGACCGGGTGACCGTTCACTCCGGCCGGGCTACTCGCGCATGAGCATGGCCTGGGCCTCACGCTCGAGGTCGCCGTACTCCCCACCGCTGACGTCCACCACGACCCGCCGGATGGTCCCGCCGGCGAAGCGCCAAGGCTGCTCGCCCGGGTAGTCGGTGGTGACTCCGGCGGCCGCTGTCGCGCCCGATGCACAGCCCCTCTCCGGCGATCATGAATTGGCCCGGCGGTCGATCGCGGCGGCGACGATCTCGTCTCAAGACTTCGTTCCAGCGGCGGAAGGCGCTCTTCGAGGTGACGATGGTCGAGGCGGCCTCATATGGCCCTGGACGTCTCGTCCCCGCCTCTGCGGGAGAACGTGGCGCCGGTGATCGGCCCCCTCATGCACTGCCCCGCTGCGACAGAGCGCGTGGCCAGGGATTCGTTCATGGTCCAGCTGGACCGTCTGGGGCGACGCAACGGAGCACGTCGTGATCGTTTGGCCTGCCGATGCTGGCGACCAAGTCATCGGCGCGGTGGCCTCGATCGTGGCGAGCTCGACCTTCACAGCCTCGACTGAAGGTTCAGTGATGACCATGTCCCTCGGTTTCGCGTCATGACCATGATCGGCGAAGCATGTATCCGCGCATAATGCCTGATGAGAGTAGGCCTCCCGGGGCTCGAACCCGGAACCCACGGATTAAAAGTCCGCTGCTCTGCCCATTGAGCTAGAGGCCCGTCGCGGGCGGCGTCCCCGCTCCCCGCGACCCCCAGGCTACGCGTGTCCCCGAGCCACGCGGGGTCTAGCGTGGCGACCATGGAGACCTGGGACGCCCTGCGTTCACGCCGCAACGTCCGCCGCTACGACGACCGTCCGATCCCGCCGGCCGACCTCGAGCGCGTCCTCGAGGCCGCGCGCCGCACTCCCTCCGCCGGCAACCGGCAGTACAGGGACTTCGTCGTCGTCACCGAGCGCGAGCGCCTCGAGCGGCTCGCCACCGTATGGCAGGGGGCGCGGCACGTGGCGACGTCCGCAGCGACGATCGCCCTGGTCTCCCCGCCGACCAAGGACGCGCGCGACCGCGACATCCTCCAGTTCGACCTGGGCCAGGCGACCTACGGGATCATGCTCGTCGCGGCAGACCTGGGGATCGGCACCGGCCATGCGGCCGTCGGCGACCAGGACGCCGCGCGCGAGATCCTCGGCGTCCCCGCGGACCACACCGTCGAGTGGCTCGTGGCGCTGGGCTACCCGCAGGAGCGCCCGCTCAGCCCCGTCGAGAACATCGACCGCCGCCCGTTCGACGAGGTCGTGCACCGCGAGCAGTTCTGAGGGCTACCAGTCGCCGCCGCCGAAGTCCCCGCCGCCGTCCCCGAAGTCCCCGAAGTCGCCTCCGCCGTCCCCGAGGTCGCCGAAGTCGTTCGAGCCCCCGGCGTCGCCCGGGTCGCCCGCGTTCGGGTCGTCGTAACCACCGTCGGCGAGCGTGCGGTCGTCGACCCCGCTGGTGTCGACCTGGTTGTTGTCGAACGCGATGTCGCTGCCGTCGCCCGACGGGTCCGCGAACCCCGACGCCATGTAGTCGTCGTGGTCGAACATCTCCTCCGCGATGGCGGTGCCGATGAACGAGCCGGCCACGCTGGCGAGCAGGCCGCCGACGATCATGCCGCCCATCCCCATGCCGCCGCCCATCATTCCGCCGCCGTAGCCGTACCCGCCGCCGTACCCGCCGTAGCGCCGTATCCCGGCCCGTATCCGCCGAACACCCGCTCGAGGAACCCGGGCTGACGCATCTCGGCGCGCGTGGCCATCCGCGCGAGCGTGCGCGGGTCGCTGTCCTGCACCTTCTCGTACTCCGGCACGTGGTTCGCGAGCTGCCCGAGCACCTGGCGGCGCTGGTCGGGCGACAGCTGGGCGAACGCCTCGGCGTGCGCCTGCTCGACGGCGTCCGGAGGGGCGGTGCGCAGCAGGTACCGGTAGCGCCGGATCGCCTCCTCGTCGCGCTTGGCCTGGTCGCTCGAGGCGCCGGGCTCGGGAGCGTACGACGCGCCGGGCGGCGTCCCGTAGGCGGGCGAGCCGGGCGGCATCCCGTACGACGGCGAGCCTGACGGCGTGCCGTAGGCCGGCCGTTCGTAGCCCCGGTCCTCGTACTGGTACCGGCGCGGCCGCCGCCCGAAGAGGCGGTCCAGGATCCCCATGCCTCCGTTGTACCCCCAGCCGGGGCCCTGCATGCGGTCGGCGCCGGGCGGGCGGCACGCAGACGCACGTTCAGGCTCCCCACGGCCGCTCGTCGTCGTCCCCGCGTAACGGGGGCGCAGGTGCCGGCACTCCGCCGCATGCGACTCGAGTCCCTGTACACGGCCACCTTCACGACTCCGGAGGCCTGGAGCGTCGAGCGACCGGGCGCCGGCGGCGAACGGCAGTCGTTCCTGCTCGCAGAGGGGCGCTGCTCCGGCCGCGTCACGGGCGGCCTGCGGGCGGCCAACTACCCCAGGGGCCGCTCGGACGACGTCCTGCTGCCGGACTTCCGGGGCGTTCTCGCGACGGACGACGGCGCGACGGTGCTCTTCGCGTGGACGGGTACGCCCGGCCCGCGGGCGGCGGGAGCCGCGAGCTCGCCGGCGGCATCACGCACGTCACCGACGACGGGCGGTACGGCTGGCTCAACGACGCTTTCGCAGTGGTGACCGGTGAGGTGCGGCCACGGGCCGACGGCGACGGGACCGAGGTGGTGGTCGAGGTCTTCGGCGTCGCGCCCGAAGGATGAGCCCGGGTCCTCCCCCGCCTGAGGGGGAGCGGAGCCGGGTGGCGTTTCGCAACCGGCGCAAACGGGCACATATGCGGTGCTGCAAGGGAGGCCGCGATGATCGACCGGATCCAGGACGTGTGGGGGCCACGCACTCCCCACCCCCGGGGCACCGAGTGGCCCGTGCGCGTCGACGTCCGGCTCGACGACGGCCTGACCGAGGCCGACGTCGAGCGGTGGGTGCGCTCGGCGTGCGTGCTGTGCAGCAACGGCTGCGGTCTCGAGATCGCGGTCCTGGGCGGCCGGATGGTCGGCGTGCGCGGCACGGCGACGGACGCCGTCAACCACGGCCGGCTCGGCCCGAAGGGTCTCTACGGGTCGACGCCGTGGGCGACCAGCCCCGACCGGCTCACCACCCCGCTCGTGCGCGAGAACGGCGAACTGCGCGAGGCGACCTGGGACGAGGCGATGGCCCGCATCGTCGCCAAGAGCCGCGACGTCCTGGAGCGCAAGGGCCCGCTCGGCGTCGGCTTCTACACCAGCGGACAGCTGTTCCTCGAGGAGTACTACACGCTGGCCGTCATCGGGAAGGCCGGCCTCGGCACCCCGCACATGGACGGCAACACCCGGCTCTGCACCGCCACCGCCGGCGAGGCGATGAAGGAGTCGTTCGGCTGCGACGGCCAGCCCGGGTCCTACAGCGACATCGAGCACACCGACACGATCTTCCTGTTCGGCCACAACATGCCCGAGACGCAGACCGTGCTCTGGGCGCGCATCCTCGACCGCACCCGGGGCGAGGACCCGCCGGTCATCGTCTGCGTCGACCCCCGCACCACGGACGTCGCCCGCGAGGCGCTCCGCACCGGCGGCGTGCACCTCGCCCCCCGACCCGGCACGAACCTCGCGCTGATGAACGGGATGGTCCGCGAGCTCCTCGCGGCCGGCCTGCACGACCAGGCCTGGGTCGACGCCCACACCGTGGGCCTCGAGACGCTGCGGCGGACCGTCGAGCCCTACACGCTGGACGAGGTCGAGCGGGTGTGCGGGGTCCCCGCGGGCGACGTCCGCAGGGCCGTGCAGATCTTCGGCGGGAGCGAGCGGGTGCTCTCGACCGTGCTCCAGGGCTTCTACCAGTCCCACCAGGCGACGGCGTCGGCGTGCCAGGTCAACAACCTGCACCTGTTCCGCGGGATGATCGGCCGGCCCGGCTGCGGGATCCTGCAGATGAACGGCCAGCCCACCGCACAGAACACCCGCGAGACCGGCGCGAACGGCGACCTGCCCGGCTTCCGCAACTGGGACAACCCCGAGCACATCAGCCAGCTCGCCCGGCTGTGGAACGTGGACGAGTCGGTCATCCCGCACTGGGCGCCGCCCACGCACGCCATGCAGATCTGGCGGTACGCCGAGCAGGGGTCGATCGAGCTGCTCTGGATCAGTGCCACGAACCCGGCGGTCAGCCTGCCCGACCTCGCGCGGGTGCGGCGGATCCTCGAGGGTGACAGCTGCTTCGTCGTCGTCCAGGACGCCTTCCTCACCGAAACCGCACGGCTGGCCGACGTCGTCCTGCCGGCGGCCGGGTGGGGCGAGAAGACCGGCACGTTCACGAACGTGAACCGCACGGTGCACCTGTCCGACAAGGCCGTCGACCCGCCGGGGCAGGCGAAGTCGGACCTCGACATCTTCCTGGCGTACGCGCGGGCGATGGACTTCCGCGACAAGGACGGCAACCCCCTCGTCACGTGGTCGACGCCGGAGGACGCGTTCGAGGCGTGGAAGGCGTGCTCGAAGGGCCGGCCCTGCGACTACACGGGCCTCACCTACGAGCGGCTGCGCGGTCCGTCGGGCGTCCCGTGGCCGGTGAACGACGAGCACCCCGACGGCACCGAGAGGCTGTACGGCGACGGCGTCTTCCCGACCGACACCGACTACTGCGAGACCTACGGCCGCGACCTGCTCACCGGGGGCGCCGTCACTCGCGAGAAGCACGCGGCCGAGAACCCCGCGGGCCGGGCGGTGCTGCGCGCCGCCCCGTACGTGCCGGCGCTGGAGGAGCCCGACGACGAGTACCCGTTGCGGCTCGTCACCGGCCGCACCGTCTACCACTTCCACACCCGCACCAAGACCGGGCGCACGGTCCAGCTCGAGGCCGCGGCGCCCGACGCCTGGGTCGAGCTGGCACCCGCGGACGCCGAGGCGCTCGGGGTCGCCGACGGCGACCTCGTGAAGGTCGAGTCGCGCCGCGGGGCGATCGTCGCACCGGCGCGGATCGAACGCACCCGCCCGCGCGAGGGGACCGTCTTCGCGCCGTTCCACTACGGCTACTGGGACGAGGGCGCGGCCGGCCCTTCCGGCAACGGCGTCCGCCCGCGGGCCGCCAACGAGCTGACCCGCACCTGGTGGGACCCGGCGTCGAAGCAGCCGATGTTCAAGACCGGCGCCGTGCGGGTGTCGCGGTTGGAGGGGAGCTCCTGATGGCCCGGCACATCGCGACGTTCGTCGGGCTCGCGCACCGCACCGAGCAGACCCTCGCCGACTCGCTGCGCCAGGTCGCCGCCGGCCACTCCGAGGACCCCGACACCGTCAACGTCTGCATCTCCCTGGCCCTGCAGCACGAGGGGACCGTCGCGCGGCTGCGATCCGTGGCCGAGCGGTACGGCGAGGAGGACGTCGACGAGCCCGAGCGGCTGCACGCGCAGGCCCTCGAGAAGACCCGCGAGGGCGGCGTCGGGCTGCTGCGCGACCTGCAGGACCTCTACCTGCTGGCCGCCCTGCTCCAGACCACGTGGACCGTGCTCGACCAGGCCGCCCAGGGCGCCCGGGACGACGAGCTGCACCAGATCGCCCAGGACGCGACGACACAGGTGACGAGGACGACGACATGGCTGACCACACACCTCAAGGCGGCGTCGCCGCAGGTCCTGCTCGTCGGACCGTGAGCGACGAGCGGACGCCCGGCCCCGCCGTGCTCGAGCCGGTTCGCCGGCAGGCCGCGAACGGCGGGGGCAGGGCCCTCGGCGTCTGGGCGGCGGTGGTGTGCGCGGTCGCGCTCGCCGTCGCCGGCCTCGTGGGCGTGCTGCTGCACCAGCCGTGGCTGTTCCCGAGCCTCGGGCCGACGCTCATGGTGGTCCTCGAGACGCCGTCGCAGCCGGCCGCGCATCCCCGGAACGTCCTGGTCGGCCACGCGGTCGGATGCGCGGCGGGCTTCCTCGCGCTCGTCGTCACCGGCCTGCGGACGGCGCCCTCGGCGGTGCAGGCCGGCCTCGACGGGCGGCGGGTCGCGGCGGCCGTGATCGCGCTTGCCGTGACCGTGCTGGTGCTGCAGCTGCTGCGCACGCCGCACGCGCCGGCGGGTGCGACGACGCTCATCGTCGGCCTGGGCATCCTCAAGACGCCCGGCGACCTCGCGATCATCATGCTGTCGGTCGTGCTCGTGTCGCTCATCGCGACGGCAGCCAACGTGGTGGCGGCGGTGCGTCAGACCGGCGTGACCGACGCCCCCCGTCGTCGCGGCCGTCCCCGTCCCATCTGACGTCGGTACTCGTCGAGTGCGGAGATGCTCGCCGAATGCGGACTTTTCGGCGGCGAGAGTCCGCACTCGACGAGTAACGCCGCATTCGACGAGTACCGAGAGGGGGCGGCTACGGCAGGCGGCGGTGCGAGATCGGGCCGCGCCGCACGAGGTCGGCCAGCTCGCCGGCGACGGCCCGCGCACGCAGCGGCGGGCTCGACGTGCCGCGGCCCGATTTCATACCGTCGACCAGCTCGGCGAGCGCTGTCCGCGCGTCCGTCGACGGCGTCCAGCCCAGCTCGCGCCGGGCGCGTCCGCTGTCCATGACGGGCACCGCGAACGCCAGGTCGATCCACCCGGGGTCGAGCGGCTGCACGCCGAGCCGCCACGTCGCGGCAACCGTCGCGCGCAGCACCGCCCGCGGCATCGGCACCAGCCGGGCGCCGAGGGCGCCGGCGATCGCCTGCGCGTCGAGCGGCGGGTCCGCGGCGAGGTTGAACGCGCCACCGGCCCGCCGCTCGATCGCCCGCGCGATCGCGTCGGCCACGTCGTCGGTGTGCACCGCCTGGATCACCAGGTGCGGGTCCAGCGGCAGGACCTTGAGCAACCCGACGACGCCCGACGGCACGAACGCCGGCAGGCCGTAGCGCAGGATCGCGCTGCCGGCGTCGCGCTGCACGACGAGCGCCGGGCGCATCCGGGTCACGAGCATCCTCCCGCTGCCGGTCTTCTCGTAGCCGTCGAGCAGCCGCTCGGCGCCGGCCTTCTCCTTCGAGTAGGCCAGCGACTCGATGCCCTCGGTGGGCCACGACTCGTCGACGGGCACCGGCCGGCCGTCGGCGTCCGGCGGGGGTGCGGGGGAGTACGCCCCGAGGGACGACACGTGCACGAGGTGACCCACCCCGGCGGCGTCCGCGGCCGCGAGGACGGCGCCCGTGCCGGTGATCCCGACCCGGTCGAGGTACTCGGGCACGTGGCTCGGCTGGAACCCCCAGGCGAGGTGGACGACCGCGTCCGCGCCCGCCAGGACCTCCCGCAGGCGCTCCTGGGCGCCGTCGGCCGCCAGGTCGAGGGCGACCCACGAGGCCAGCTGGTAGGGCTCGCCGCCCTCCGGCGGCCGGCGGACCACGCCGACGAGGTCGTGCTCGCCGCCGAGGCGCCGCAGGAGGGCCGTGCCGATGTTCCCGGACAGGCCGGTGACGACGATGCGCATGGCTCCCCGCTACCCGCGGCGGCGGTCTTCACGCCCACCCACCATTGAGGGGAGGCTCACCTCACCAGGGAGGCGCCGCGAACGGCACGTACCGTGGCAAGAGTGTTCGGCTCGTCCAGGGTGGTCTCGGCCGGCGCCCGCCGGCGCTGGGCCGTCGTCGTCGCGGGGACGGCGCTCGTCCTGTCGGTCCCGGCGATCGCCGACGCCGCGTCGTCGCTGGCGGTGCGGGCCCGCTCCCAGCCCGCGGCCGCGAGCCCCCGCGACCTGGTGCGCCGGGCGCTGGCCTCCGCGGCGGTGCCGCACGCGGGGCTCGCGGAGAGCCGCGGCACCCTCGGCCTCCCCGACGTGCGGCAGTTCGGCGACGTCGCCGCCCTGCTCGGCGGCACGACCCGGGAACGGGTCTGGTGGCTGGGTCCAAACCGCTGGCGCGTCGCCCGGCTGCTCCCGACCGGCGAGCAGGACCTCTACAGCTACGCGGCCGACACCGTCGTGACCTGGGACTACGAGCGCAACCTACAACGCACGACGACCGGCGACCCGAGCGCCCGGCTGCCCCGCGCCGACGACCTGCTCCCGCCGCAGGCCGCCCGCCGCCTGCTGGCATCGGCCGATCCCGCGGACGTCGTCACGGCCCTGGCGGACCGCTACCTGGCCGGGCACCTCGCCCGTGGCGTCCGGATCACGCCGGCGTCCGGGCAGACGACGATCGGGGCCGTCGACGTCTGGGTCGACCCCGCCAGCGGGCTGCCGCTGGCCGTCCAGGTGGCCGACCGGCACGGCGCGGTGGCGTTCGAGAGCGCCTTCCTCGACGTCGACGTCGCGCCCCCCGCCGAGACCGACGTCGAGGTGCCGGCACCGCCCGGTGCCCGGCTCGAGACCGGCCAGGCACCCGACCTCGTCGCCCTCGCCGACCGGTATGCCCGCCGCGGACTGCCCCGTACCGTCGCCGGTCAGCCCCGCGTGCGCGGCGTGCTCGGCGGCACCGCGACCTACGGCACGGGCTTCGCGCGCTTCGTCGTCGTCCCGCTCCCGCCCGACCCCGCGGACGACGTGCTCGACGCCGTGCGGCTCCGGACG
Source organism: uncultured Actinomycetota bacterium (assembly GCA_963792195.1). GTDB lineage: Bacteria > Actinomycetota > Actinomycetes > Actinomycetales > Kineosporiaceae > DATKNA01. Next base: position 69,612 of record CAWBVK010000003.1, read on the forward strand.
AAGATCGAGGACGTGCCGGCCGGTCAGGTGGCCGTGCTCGCCTCGGGCGTGGTCAGCGCGGCGGTCGCCGTCAGCTCCTCGGGGCAGGGCGCCTACCTCGTGGCGGGGCTGGTGCCGCCCGCCCTGGTCAGGACCGCGGCGAAGAACCTGCTGGTCAGCCCCGAGGCGGTGACCCTGCCGTGACCGACCGCACGGACGACGCGGTGATCCTCACCCGCGGGCTCACCAAGCGCTACGGCCGGGTCACGGCGGTCGACGGCGTCGACCTCGACGTCAGCGCCGGCGACCGGTACGGGTTCCTCGGGCCGAACGGCTCGGGCAAGACGACGACGGTGCGCATGCTGCTCGGGCTCGTGTATCCCACCAGCGGGTCCGTGGAGCTGCTCGGGCGACCGGTGCCGCGCGCTCTGCGCGACGTGCTGCCGCGGGTGGGCGCCCTGGTGGAGGGGCCCGCGGCCTACCCTCACCTCTCGGCCGCGGCCAACCTCACGATCATGGACGCCGCCGCGCCGTACCCCGGCGGCCCATCACGGCTTACCCGCGGACGGGACCGCCGGCGCCGGGTGCACGAGGTGCTCGAGATCGTCGGTCTCGCCGGGGTCGGCCGCCGGCCGGTCAAGGCGTTCTCGCTCGGGATGCGGCAGCGGCTCGGCATCGGCGGCGCGCTGATGCGCAACCCCGACCTGCTCGTGCTCGACGAGCCGACCAACGGCCTCGACCCGCAGGGCATCATCGAGGTCCGCGAGCTCTTGACCCGGCTCAACGAGCAGGGCACCACGGTGTTCCTGTCGAGCCACGTGCTCGGCGAGGTCGAGGCGCTGTGCACCCGCGTCGGGATCATGGACCGCGGCCGGCTCGTCGCGCAGGAGGCGATGAGCGACCTGCGCCGTCCGACCGGGCGCGTGCTCGTGCAGGTCGACGACCCGCAGACCGCGAAGGACGCGCTCAACGGCCACGTGGAGTCCGCCGACGGCGCGTCGCTCGCGATCCACTCGCTGCCCGTCGCGGAGGTGACGCGCCGGCTCGTCGGCGCCGGCGTGGCCGTGCACGAGGCGGTCGCCGAGCGGCGGACGCTCGAGGACGTCGTCCTCGCGCTGACCGGGCCCGGCTCCGACCGCGTGGACGGGCACGACGGCTCGAACGATCCGGTGATCGACCTGGGGGAGCGGAGGAGATCGTGATCGGCGTCGAGATCGTCAAGCTCGTGCGGCGGCCGCGCACGTGGGTGTCGGTCGCCCTGCTGTGCCTGCTGCCGACGATCGTGGCCGTGTTCCTGGCCGTCTCGAAGATCGCGCCCCGCCCGGGCCAGGGGCCGGCGTTCCTGTCGGCGGTGCTCGCCAACGGCCAGCTGTACCCGGCGGCGGCGCTCGGCATCGTGCTGCCGATCTTCCTGCCCGTGTCGGTGGCGGTGGTCGCCGGCGACTCGATCGCCGGTGAGGCGACCACCGGCACGCTGCGATACCTGCTCGCACGGGCCGTCGGCCGCACCCGGCTGCTCGTGGCGAAGCTGGCAGCCGTGATCGTGTACACGCTGCTCGCCGTGGTAGCCGTCGCGGTCACCGGTTACGTGGTCGGCGTCAACCTGTTCGGCACGAGCTCGCTCGCGGAGGCGACGAACACCGTCTCGGGGACGCCGCTGACCACGACGCAGCTGCTCGAGCGCACGGCACTCATGGTCGCCTACATCGGCTGGTCGATGCTGGGCGTCGCGGCCGTCGCGCTCTTCCTCTCGACCGTGACCGACTCCTCGCTCGGCGCGGCGCTCGGCGGCCTCGCCGTGCTGGTCGGGAGCACGGTGCTCGTCACGCTCGACGCCGCCGGCTCGGTGCGCGACTGGCTGCCGACGAGGTATTGGCTCGCGTGGGTCGACCTGTTCCGCGACCCGATCCTCTGGCACGACATCGAGCGCGGCGTGCTCGTGCAGGGCGCCTACATCGTCGTGCTGCTCGGCGCCGCGTGGGCGAACTTCGCCACCCGCGACATCACGAGCTGACCCCGCCCGCCCCGGAGGCGGAGGGTCAGGTGGCGAGGGTGCGCAGCGCCGCACACTGCGACGCCGGTGGCGCCGCCGTCAGGGGCGACGGCGCGATCGCGCGCACGATCAGGCCCGCGACCAGCGGGTCGTCGGGCAGCCCCGAGTGGTTCACCGGATCGGCCGGGCACACGCTCTGCAGCCGGACGTCGACCGCGCCCTCGAGCGTCCCCGAGCTGGGGGGCGTGACGACGTCGTCCTGCGTCGTCCACAGGCTCACCCAGCGTGGTCCCGGTACCGCACCGACGGGCAGGGCGCGGAGAAGGTCGCTGTCGGGGGCCAGCTGCTGGCAGGCAAGCGGGCACGTGTCGGGTGCCAGCTCGACGGCGAGCTCCGCGATCTCGGTGCCGTGATGGGGGGAGCCGAGGGTGACGATGCGGCGCGCCTGCGCGGCGCCGCCGAACCGTGCCGCCCAGAGCCGGGCGACCACGCCGCCGGCGGAGTACCCCACGACGTCGACCGACGGCGCGCCGCCGGCGATGAGCCCGCGCACGGTGGCCTGGAGCGCGCGGGCCTGCGCGGTGAGGTCCCCGGTCCCGTCGCCGATGGCTCCGACCACGCGCACGTCACGACGGGTCGCCGCGCGGAGCTTCACGGCCAGCCGCTCGAGCGAGCGCGTGCTGCCGCCGTAGCCCGGGAGCAGCAGCACGGGCCCGGGTCGCTGCTGGGCGGGTGCGGGCGGCGCGACAGCGGGGCCGGCCGCCTCGGCCGGCCCGCTCGTCGCCGCCCGCACGGCGAGCCCGGCGGCGACGAGCGCCACGACCACGACGGCGACGATCAGCACCAGTCGCCGGCGGGGGCTCACCGCCGCCTCACCCGAGCGGTCGTGCCGGTCATGCCCTCCATTCACTCACGGCGTGTCGCGGCGGGCAGGCCAGGGCGGTTACGCGCGCTCACGGCCGGTGCACGGCCGGCTTCACGGCCGGGACATATACGCCGCGAGGCCCTGCTCGAGCGCGGCCGCGGCACGCGCGCGCCATGCCGGGTCCGCGAGCCGCCTGGCGTCCGCGGCGTTGCGCATGTTGCCGCACTCGATGAAGACCTTCGGGACGACCGACAGGTTCAGCCCCCCGAGGTCGGTCCGCACGGTCACGCCGTCCGAGCCGGTGTAGGTCGCGACCGGCTCGCCGGTGCCGGCCCGGAACGCGTCCCGCACCGCCGTGCCGAGCCGCCGGGAGGCGGCGGCCATCGCCGCGGTGCGCGGGAGCCGTCCGGGTTCGATGACGTGGAACCCGTAGCCGCCCGGCGGGCCGCCGTCCGCGTGCAGCGACAGGGCGACGACACGCACGCCGGATGCCGCAGCCCGGTTGCCGATCGCGGCGCGCTCGGTGATGCACGGCCCGACGCCGTCGTTGCCCGACCGGGTCAGCACGACGCGCGCGCCCGCCGCCCGCAGGCGTGCGGCGAGCCGCTGGGCGAGGTCCCAGGTGAACTCGGCCTCGGTGTAGCCGCTCGCGGTCTCCGTGCCGCTGGTGTCGCAGGCCTTGCGCCCGTTGCCGCTGTCGACCAGGCGGGCGACGACCGCCGCGTGCCGGGCGTTGCCGCCGTCGTGGCCGGGGTCGATCACGACGACGGTTCCCGCCAGGCGGAGCCGTGCCGGCGCGCTGGGAGAGGGTGACGGGGAGGGGCTCGACGAGGTGGAGGGGGCCGGCGAGGTGGAGGGGCCCGCCGAGGGCGAGGCCTGGGCCGATGGGGAGGGCGAGGGGGGCCGGGCGGGTGAACCGACCGTGGACGCCGCCGGTGCGGCGCGGGCCGCCGGCGACGAGGCCGGCGTGCTCCCCGGCGCACCCGCGCACCCGGCGAGCAGCAGACCGGCTGTGACGGCGAGGAGCGGTCGCCGGGCGGTCACCGGGTCAGGGTATCGGCGCGCCCTCGGGGCATCCTGGTGGCGTGGACCCCGACCTGGTCGTCACCGCCTCGCTGACCATTCCCGGCCAGGAGCTGCGGTGGCGCTTCTCGAGGTCGAGCGGGCCCGGTGGTCAGGGCGTCAACACCACGGACTCCCGCGTGGAACTCGCGTGGGACCCGGTCGCCTCGGCCGTGCTCAGCCCGGTCGCCCGCGAGCGCCTACTCGCCCGGATGGCGGGGCGGATGGCGGGCGACGCGCTCGTGGTCGTCGCCTCGGAGTACCGCTCCCAACTCCGCAACCGCGAGGCGGCCCGGGCTCGGCTGGCGGCGCTCGTGCGCGAGGGGATCGCCCCGCCGCCGGCGACCCGGCGGCCGACGCGGCCGACGGCGGGGTCGAGGCGGCGGCGCCTCGAGGACAAGAAGCGCCGCTCGGAGGTCAAGCGCCTCCGCCGGCCCGAGGCGTGATCAGCGTCGCGAGCGGCGTTACCAAGATCATGCTCGCGTAACCGTCGGTCTGAGCCCCTCGTCGGACCCCGGAAACCGACGGTTCCGTGAGCATGATCTTGGGATCAGCTCGCCGACGCCGTCGGCGCGGCCACGGACGCCGTCGGCGCCTGCCCGGCCGTCACAGCAGCGAGGGTCTGGCGCGGCACCTTGATGTCTACGCGCCGGTTCATCTGGCGGTGCTCGGGCGTGTCGTTCCCGGCGATGAAGTTCGTGGCTCCCATGCCCTGGGGGATCACCGTGAAGAGGGTCGGATCGAGCCGTCTGCGCAGGAACGTCGCCACGGCGTTGGCTCGCTTCTGCGAGAGCTGCTGGTTCAGGTCAGGGGGCCCGGTGCTGTCCGTGTAGCCGTAGACGTGCACCTTTCCGTACCGCCCCTGGGTCTCCAGGTCGCTCACGACCTGAGTGAGCGCGAGCTTCGCCTCCGCCCGCAGGGCGTACTGGCCGGTCTCGAACAGCAGCGGGTCGGGCAGCGAGTAGGTGTTGTTGAACTTGTTGAAGGACGCCGTCGGAGGGGCCGAGGGAGTCGGCGACGGGCTTCGCCGTGGTGGGCGGCGGTGCCGGCGCCGCGCTCGCGGTCGTCGCCGCCGGGGTCGGGCGCGGCGTGGGTTCGGCCACCACGGGCACCTTCGTGCGGTTGACCCCGACGGCCACGTAGGCGACGAGCACCCCGGCGACCGTGAGCATGGCCGCACCGGCGGCGATCGCCCGCCGGCGCTTCACCTTGCGCGGCAGGGGCGCCTTCGGGCCGCCCTTCTTGCGCGCCTTGCTCGTCGTCGGTGCCCACGCCCTGGGAGGGGGTGGGCAACGGGTCGGCGCCGGGGGCTCCGGGCAGCAGCGTCGACACCTCGTCGACCGCGGCGAGCTGGCGGCCCTGCCCGATGCTGTACTTGCCCTCCGGAGCGGGAATGGTGGCGCGCAAGGCCGCGACGACGGGCGCCGCGGGGCCGGCCGTGCGCAGGTCGATCCGCCGCGCCACGCCGTCGGAGAGCTCGCGCAGGGCGGCGACGTCGGGCCACAGCGTCAGGGAGCTGATCTTCGCTCCGTCGTGGGCGACCATCACGCGCGCAGCCACGGCGCCGGGCTTGCCGGTGGGGGGCGCCCCGAGGAACTCCAGCGTCTGCAGGCCCTCGAGCAGGGCCTCGTCGGTGACGCCCTCCGGCGAGAGGTAACGGTGCCGGAGCGTGTACCGCAGGGCACCGAACGCGCCGAACAGCCGCCCGACGGCGTGCCAGATGTCGTCCCGACCCTCGAACTCGAGGTGCAGCGGCGGAATGCTGAGCCGGGCGTCGAGGGCGAAGGCGCCCGCGAAATCGTCGGCGGAGCGATCGTTCCAGGCGCCCACGAGGGCGGCGACCGGGATGGGCGTCGGCACCGATCGCACTCGTTCGGCCATCGTCGCCTCCTCTCCCGTCAGGTCCCGCACGATGCACCGGCCGCTCGCGGCACTGCCTGCCCCCGGCCGCGGGCCCGCCCCCGGCGGACGCTGCGTGCGACGGGACAAACACTCGGTGTCCGGCAGACCCCCCGTCAAGCGTCGGAGGGGCTCATCGGGTCGGTTCCTGGGGTTCGGCGGCAGCGCGGCGCAACCGGTCAGTGATCGCGGTCGCCAGCGCGCTGCCGTCCGGCGGCGGCACGGCCACGACGCGGGGTAGCCCCAGAGCGTCCGCCTCGCGGAGCGCGCGGTACAGGGCCCGCGCATAGGCGACGTCGTCCGGGGGTGCGGCGAGGCGCACCACCCCCGGGGGCGTCGGGACGTCGGCCGCGGCGAGCAGGCCCGTGCGCGGCGGCTCGCCGGGACCGGACGGCGTGCCGGCCGCGGCGGACACCTCCGCGGGGGCGGCGACGAGCACGGTGGCCGCCGGGGCGTAGTGCGAGGGCAGCGTTCCGGGGGCGCGCGGGGCGCGCCGGGTGCCCGCCGCGCCGACCGGCACCCCGCCCGCACGCTCGACCTCCTCGGGCCCGATCGCCCCCGGGCGGAGCACGACGGGATGCCCGCCCGTGCAGTCGAGGATCGTCGACTCGAGCCCCACCCGGCTCGTGCCACCGTCGAGCACGACGTCGAGGCCGTCGACGAGCACGCCGGAGAGCTCGGCCAGCACGTCGCCCGCGCTCGTCGGGCTCACCCGGCCGAACCGGTTGGCCGACGGCGCGGCGAGGCCGCCGCCGAAATCCGCGAGCACGGCCTGTGCCACGGGGTGGTCGGGGGCCCGCAGGCCCACCGTGCCCTGCCCGCCGGTCACGTGGTCGCCGGCGCGGGGACCGCGGGGCACGACCAGGGTCAGCGGGCCGGGCCAGAGCGACGCAGCCAGCCGCAGGGCGTACGCCGGTACGTCGCCGACCCAGCCGTCGAGCTGGTCGACGCCGCCGACGTGCACGATCAGGGGGTGGTCGGCCGGCCGACCCTTCGCGGCGTAGACCCGCGCGACGGCCACCGGTGACTCCGCATCGGCCGCCAGGCCGTACACCGTCTCGGTGGGCAGCCCGACGAGCCCGCCGCGACGCAGGGTGGCCACGGCGCGGGCGACGTCCGTGGTCGCGACCGCGAGCGGAGACGGAAGGGCGGGCACGCCAGAAGTGTGGCGCACCCGCCCCGAGGGGATCGTGCCGGTCAGGGACCGTCAGATCCCGAGCTTGCCCTTGAGGTCGCCGAGGCCGCCCTGCGCGAGCTGGCTCGGGTCGATGCCGTGCTGCTGGAGCAGGTCGGCGTGCTGGTCGGTGTCGATCGTCTCGGGCAGGTGCTGCTCGACGAGCTGCGCCTTGTCGCCCTGACCGTGTGAGTTGAGGAAGTCCACGACCTGGCTCTTCTGGATCTGCATGCCGGTCCGTTACCCGGCGGGCGGGCGCGCAAACGGTGCCGCCATCCTTGGGGCATGAGCAGCGACGAGCCGGACGACGCCGACGTCGCCGTGGTCGGCGCCGGGCCGGCCGGTGCGGCGGCGGCCCTGGGCGTGCTCGCAGCGCGGCCCGGCGCCCGCGTGGTGCTGCTCGACCGCGCCGACTTCCCGCGGGACAAGTCCTGCGGCGACGGCGTCGCGCCGCAGGTCCTCGACGTGCTCGAGCGGCTCGGGGTGCACGGGCTCCTCGACGACTGGCCCACCATCGACGCGCTCGAGCTCGGGTACCCGGGCGGCCCCTGGCTCGCGGGGCGCACGGCCCGCCCCAACCGGGTGGTGCCGCGCCGGGTGCTCGACGCGCGGCTGGTCGAGGCCGCGGTGACGCGGGGGGCGGAGCTCCGGCGGGTGCGGGTGAAGGACCTGCGATCGGACGGCGGCCGGCTCGTCGCGGGCGGCGTCCGGGCCCGGGTGGTGATCGGTGCGGACGGCGCCCATTCCCAGGTGCGTTCGGCGCTGCGGCCGCCCGGTGGGGGGCGCACCGCGATCGCACTCCGCGGGTACGCGCCCGTCTCGGCGGGGCGCGAGCGGGCGCAGGTGATCGCGTTCCACCCCCGGGGGGCGTGGCCGGCGTACGCGTGGTCGTTCCCGATCGGCGACGGGAGCGCGAACGTCGGCTACGGCGAGCTGCTCAGCGGGCCGGCCCCGACCAGAAGTCACCTGCTCGAGCGGCTCGACACCCTGCTGCCGGGGGCCGGGGACGGCGCCGCCGACTGGCGCGGCCATCACCTGCCGCTCTCGACGGGCCGATGGCAGCAGCCCGACGGGCCCGTGCTGCTGGCCGGCGACGCCCTCGGCCTGGTGAACCCGCTGACCGGCGAGGGGATCCACGCCGCCGTCCTGAGTGGCGCGCTCGCCGGTCTGGCGGCGGCCGCTGCGCTCCGGGAGGGCCTGCCGGAGTCGGCCGGTGCCCGCTACCGCGCCGGGCTGCGCGCCCGGTTCGGCCGGCACCAACGGCACATGTCCCTGCTGTCCCGCGCTGTCCGCGCCACCGCCCCCAGCCCCAGTCACGCCGATCAAGGAACCCGCGCCGATCAAGGAGCTCGCCCGCCCGACGCGGGCGGGCGTGGCCCCGCCCTCGTGGGCGCCGCCCTGGCGGCGGCGGAACGCGATCAGCGGGTCTTCGACGACCTCACCGAACTGGGACTCGCGGAGGGTCCGTTGACCGCCCGGATCGTCACCGGCCTGCTGGCGCAGCTGGCCCGGGAATGGTCTGCCGGCGGATCTCGTCGAGCGTCCGCATGATCGACACGGTCTCGTCGAGCGGCATGGCCGGGCTCTCCGTCAGCCCCTCGCGGACGCAGCGGACGACCTCGGCGGCCTCGTAGCGCAGCCCCTTGCCGGGCCCGTCGAGCCCTCCGACCGGGTCGAAGCGCTCCGGTTCGGCGCCGCGCCGGTGCAGCGTGAACGAGGTCGGCGCGTAGAAGACGGGATCGATGTCGATCATGCCCTCGCTGCCGTCGATCGACGCCCGGCGCGCGGTCGCCGACCAGAGCGTGCACGTGACGAGGGCGTGCGCGCCGTCGGCGCTCCGCAGGATCGCCGAGGTCTGGCCGTCGACGCCGGTGAACGCCGGATCGGCGACCGCAGTGACGGACGCCGGCTCCCCGAGCACCATCGAGGCGAACGACACGGGATAGATGCCGAGGTCGAGCAGGGCCCCGCCGCCCAGCTCGGGAGCGTAGAGCCGGTGCCGCGGGTCGGGCGCGAAGTACTGGCCGTGGTCGGCGACCACGGTGCGCACCTCGCCGATCGCTCCCGCTGCGATGAGCTCGCGCACGCGGACGACATGCGGCAGGAAGCGCGTCCACATCGCCTCCATGCAGAACACCCCGGCGGCGCGCGCCGCGTCGGCGACGGCCGCGGCCTGAGCGGCGTCCATGGTGAAGGCCTTCTCGACCAGCACGTGCTTGCCCGCGGCGATCGCCGCGAGCGCGTTCCCGGCGTGCAGCGGGTGCGGGGTCGCGATGTACACGACGTCGACCTCGGGGTCCTCGACCAGGGCGGCGTAGGAGGCGTGCCGCCGCGGTACCCCGTTCTCGTCGCCGAACCGGTCGGCCGACGCCTGCGAGCGGGAGCCCACGGCCACGGCCCGGGCGCCCGGCACGGCGGCCAGGTCGTGCACGAAGGCCTCGGCGATGCCGCCCGTCCCCACGATCCCGAAGCGCACCTCGTCCACGCCGGTGAGCGTAGACGCCTGCGGCCACGGTGCCCGTGCCGGCGGGGCACACTGGCGCGCGTGGCCGTCCAGGTGCTCGTCGTGGAGGACGACCCCGGCGTGCGCCGGGGTCTGGAGCTCGGGCTGGAGCACCTGGGGCACATGGTCCGGACGGCGGCCAGCGCGGAGCAGGCCGTCGCCGCGCTCGCGAGTCGCCTGCCCGACGTCGTCGTGCTCGACGTCATGCTGCCGGGCGCCGACGGGTTCGAGGCCTGCCGGCGGATCCGCGCGGGTGCGGCCGGGACCGCCGCCCGCGAGGTGCCGATCATCATGGTCACCGCTCGGGGCGACGACCTCGACGTGGTGGCCGGCCTCGAGGCGGGCGCCGACGACTACGTCGTCAAGCCGGTCCAGCCGCGCGTGCTCGACGCCCGGATCAGGACGGTGCTGCGGCGCACGGCGCGTACCGGCGGACCGCGGCAGGAGGTCGGTGACCTCGGCATCGACAGGGCCTCGCTGGTCGTCACCAAGCGGGGCGTGCCCGTTCCGCTGACCCCCACCGAGCGGCGGCTGCTGCTCGCGTTGTCCGACGCGCCCGAGCGGGTGTTCAGCCGGGAGCAGCTGCTCGAGCTGGTGTGGGACCAGGACTACCTCGGCGACTCGCGGCTCGTCGACGCGTGCGTGCAGCGGCTCCGGGCCAAGATCGAGGACGACACGTCGCAGCCGCGCTACCTGCAGACCGTGCGTGGGTTCGGGTACCGGTTCGGGCCGGTGCCCGCGTCATGACCGGTCCCGCCGCCGACGCCCGGCGCGCCGCCGACCCGCGCCGGTCGGCGGCCCCCGGTGGCGGTCCGGGGCTGCGGTTCCGCCTGGTGGTCGCCTTCGTCCTGGTCGCCCTCGTCACCGGCGGGGCGGCGGTGGTGCTCGCGCTGCTCGCCTTCACCCGCTACCGGGACGTCGTGAACGCCCGGGCGTACTCGGTCGGCGGGGACTACGCCATCGGCGAGCTCGTGGAGCTGCTGGCCCTCACGGTGCTGGCCCTGCTCGTCCTGGTCGTCGGGGTGGCACTGCTGGCGGCCTCGACGGTGCTCCGGCCGGTGCGGCGCCTGGTGGCGGCGACCGAGCACATGGCTCAGGGCGACCTGTCGGTGCGGCTGCCGGTGCAGGGCGGTGACGAGATCGCGCGGCTGACCGTCGGCTTCAACCGGATGGCCGCCGCGCTGGGCGACGGCGTCGACGAGCTGCGCCGTGCGGAGGCCCGCTCCCGCCGGTTCGCCGCCGACGTGGCGCACGAGCTGCGCACCCCCCTCGCCGCGATGACCGCGGTGGCCGACGTCCTGGGGGACGAGGCCCCCGCGTTGAGCGGCGCGGCCGGGGACGCGGCGGCCCTGATGGTCCGCGAGACGCACCACCTCGCCCGCCTCGTCGAGGACCTCACCGAGATGGCGCGCTTCGACGCCAGCACGGCGGAGCTGCGGCTGCGCGAGGTCGACGTGGTCGGGGCCGTCCGGCACTGCCTCGAGATGCGGGGCTGGGTCGCCCGGGTCGCCGTCGACGCGCCCGCCCACCTCGTCTGGTCGCTCGACCCGGCACGGTTCGAGCTGATCGTGGCCAACCTCGTGGGCAATGCGCTGCGGCACGGGGCGCCGCCGGTGACGGTGACGCTGGCTGTGACCGCACCGGCGACCCCGCCCGGTCACCCACGCCGGAGCAGCCTCGTCCTGACCGTGACCGACAGCGGCCCCGGCCTCGCCGACGACGTCCTCCCGCACGTCTTCGACCGCTTCTTCAAGGCGGACACCTCCCGGGAGCGGTCAGTGGGCAGCGGCCTGGGGCTGTCGCTCGCGCTCGAGAACGCCCGCCTGCACGGCGGGCGGATCAGCGCCGGGAACCGGCCCGAGGGCGGCGCCCGCTTCACGGTCGAGCTGCCCGCACCGTGACACGGTCGTGACACGAGCACGACGAGTCCGGCACGCACCGACCCGAGCGTGGCGGCATGACCTCTTCGATTGCCGCGCGGCTCGCCGCCCTCGCCGTCGTGCTCGTCCTGGGAACCGCCGGCGCGGCGGCCGCCGTCCGTGCCGCGGACCCGCCCGCGGCACCGGTGGGGACCGCAGGCGAGGACCTGCCGGCGGAGCCCGGGGGCGCCGGGCCGCAGGCGCCCACGGGCCCGGCCGGCACGGCGGGCATCAGCGGGCTGACCGCCGGCACCCGACGGGCCTTCCTCGACGCGCAGGCGGCCATGGCGGCACAGGGCCTGCACATGACCCTCACCTCCGGCTACCGCTCACCGGCCGAGCAGGCCGAGCTCTACCGCCAGGCCATCGCCAAGTACGGCTCGCCCGAGGCGGCCGCCGTCTGGGTCCTGCCGCCGTCGCAGTCGCAGCACGTGCGCGGCGTCGCGGTCGACGTCGCCCCGCAGGACGCCGCTCGGTGGCTGGACGCCCACGGTTCCTCGTACGGTCTCTGCCGCACGATGGAATGGGAGTGGTGGCACTTCGAGTACCGCGCCGGCTGGCGCTCGTCGGGGTGCCCGCCCATGCGACGGCGATGAGCGCTGTTCAGGGCGCGCGACGAGGCCGATCACAACGGCCAGGGCCCCGATCTGCCGGCGGCGACGAGCAGCGCGGCCAGCAGCAGCACGGCCGGCCCGGTGGCCCGCTGCGGCTCGTGCCGGAGCAGGTGCGTCACCACCGCCCCCACCATGAGGACGGCGAGGCCCGCCGCGGCCACGGGTACCAGCCCGGTCGCCACCCCGAGGATCCCGGGCAGGACGACGCCCGCGGCGCCGAGGAGCTCGAGGACGCCGATGGTCGTGACGCCCCACTCCGGGTAGTCCTCGACCCAGGGCGCGACGGTGAGCAGCCGCTCGCGGGATCGCGTCACCTTGAGCAGGCCGAGCGCCAGGAACACCAGCGCGAGCACGATCTGCAGCAACCACAGGACGGCGGACACCCGGCGGCCTCAGCCCGTGCCGGCGAGCAGCGGCGGGACCATCCGCAGGTCGGCGACCAGGGCGGCGTACGCCTCGTCACGCTGGTCGTCGGGTGCCCGCAGCACCGACGACGGGTGCACCGTCGGCACGAAGCGCCGCGGGCCGCGGCTGGTCTCGCGCTCGATCACCTCACCCCGGTGGCGGGTCACCCTGAAGTCGCTGCCGAGCAGCGACTTGGCCGCCGTGGCGCCGAGGACGACGACGACCGCGGGGTCCACCACGCGCAACTCGGCGACGAGCCACGGCCGGCACGCCGTGATGTGCGCCAGCTCGGGCGTCGCGTGGATGCGGCGGTTGCCCCGGGGCGTGAAGCGGAAATGTTTGACGGCATTCGTCACGTAGACCTCGCCGCGGTCGAGCCCCGCCTCGTCGACGGCGCGCTGCAGCAGCCGGCCGGCGGGCCCCACGAACGGGATGCCCTCGCGGTCCTCGACGTCCCCCGGCTGCTCGCCGACCAGGGCGACCCGGCCGTGCGTGTTGCCCGCGGAGAACACGACCTGGGTGGCCGGCTCCCACAGCTCGCAGCCACGGCACGCGGGCGCCGCCGCGCGCAGCCCGTCGACGTCCGCCCCCTCGGGCACCCACTCCTGCGCGCCGGGCCTCACCGGCCGCCCCGTCTCGCTGGTCACGCCGGTCACCATGGCCCCGATCGGGGCGACACGCCAGCCCATCCCGACGACCGGGGGTCAGCGCGAGGAGGAGATGACCTCGCTCGCGTCGTAGTGGCGCAGGGCGGGCACGAGCAGGGCCGGCAGCACCACCGCGACGCAGGCGATGCCGCCGCCGACCCACGCGACGTTCAGCCCGAACGCCGCGGCCGTGGCCCCGGCCCGCAGGTCGCCCAGCCGCGGGCCGCCCGCGACGACGACGATGAACACGCCCTGCAGCCGGCCCCGCATGTCGTCGGGTGCGTAGGTCTGCAGGATCGTCTGCCGGTACACGGCAGACACCAGGTCGGCGGCGCCCGCCACCATGAGCAGGAGCACCGCGACCGGCAGCGAGCGCGCGAGCCCCGACGCCGCCACGGCGAGGCCCCACACGACGACGGCCAGCACGAGCGCGACTCCCTGCCGCCGCACCCGTCGGACCCACCCCGACGACAGCCCGGCCACCGCGGAGCCGAGCGCGATCGCCGCGAACAGCCAGCCGACCCCGCCGCCGAACTTCTCGGCGGCGGCCTGCGGGAACAGCGCCTTCGGCATGGCGAGCACCATCGCGGCGATGTCGACCGCGAACGACAGCAGCAGCACCGGTCGGGTCGCGATGAAAGCCAGCCCCTCGACCACCGAGCGCAGCCCGGGCACCTGGCGGCGGGCGGGCGCCGCACCGGCGGCGTCCGGGGTGTCCTCCCGCAGGGGCGGCAGGGACGGGAGCCGCACCGCGGCGTACAGGGCCAGGGTGAACAGGACGGCGTCGAGCCCGTAGGCGGCCCCGAACCAGTGCCGGTCGACCAGGGGGCCGGCGAGCAACGGCCCGACGGCGGCAGCGGCGGTCGAGGCGGTGAAGCTCAGCGTGTTGGCGCTGGCGACGTCGGCGGCGGGCAGCACGCGGGGCAGCACCGCGCCGCGGGTCGACGAGGCCACCGCGAAGGCGGCGGACTGCACCGCCACGAGCACCAGAAGCAACGCCAGGTTCGCCCACCCGGCCACCGCCTGCACGAACAGCACGAGCGTGCAGCCCCACAGCAGGAGTGACGACCCGATGAGCAGAACCCGGCGGTCGAACGCGTCGGCGATGGCGCCGCCCCAGAGCCCGAACACGATCAGCGGCACGAGCCCCACGGCGCCGAGCAGGCCCACCCAGAACGACGAGCCGGTGACGTCGTAGACCTGCACGGGCACGGCGACGCTCGTCACGGCGAAGCCGACGAACGCGATCGAGTTGCCCGTCCAGAGCCGGCGGAAGTGCTCGTGCCGCAGCGGCGTCAGGTCGATCGCGGCTCCCCGGGCGAACCGGAGCGCACGGCGCCGGCCGGTCTCGCGCAGCGCAACCTCGGGCACGTCGTGCACCGACTCGTTCGACGGCGCGGGCGGGGGAGTGGCGGACGACACCGCGCCACTATCTCCCGGCGGTGGCGGGCACGGCGGCCACCGGCACCGGGGCGTCCTGCCGCGTCAGGACGGTCTGCAGCCCCCACGTGAAGGCGTACCCGACGAGGACGACGGCGTGCAGCACCCACAGCCACAGCAGGATCGCGCAGGCCACGCCGACGCCCAGCAACCCGCCGAACGGGCGCGCCAGGTCGATCGGCAGCGAGCAGAACACGAGGAAGCCCTGCAGGAAGCCCGAGACGAACGCGCCGGTCACGACGGCGCCGGCGAAGGCCACTCGCCACGGCAACCGGCCGGGGCCGACCACCCGGAACGTCCAGGTCAGCGGCAGCCAGGTCAGCACCCAGACGATGTTGAGCGACACGTAGGAGGCCAGTGCTACCCCGGCCCCGGACCCTGCCGCCGTGCGCGCCAGCCACGGCGCGACCAGCAGCATGCTCGCGAGCAGCAGCGGCGCGAGCCCGAGCATCGGCAGCGTGGCGGCCCGCAGCAGGAGGCGGCGCGGCTTCTCGTCGGGGTCGACCGGTGCGAACCGGGCCAGCGCCCGGCTGATGCCCTCGCCGTACGCCGACCCGACGGCGACCGCGAACACGACGCCGAGCGGGGTCAGCGTGAGACCGGCGTCGACCAGGCGCTGCGCGGCGGTGTCGGCGCCGATCGCCGAGGGCAGTGCCTGCGCCAGCGTGCTGCCGTAGCCGTGCAGCCGGTCGCGCCCGAGCACGAGCTGCGCGAGGCTCACCGCGACGAGCACCGATGGCACGACCGTGAGGCCGCCGTAGAACGCCGCGCCGGCCGAGGCGAGCGTGAGGTCGTGCCCGCGCATGAGCCCCCGGGTCTCGGCCAGCACCCGGCGCGCCAGAGGGCGCAAGCGTCGGGTGGGCACCTCTCGACCGTAGGCGACCTGCTCCCGGTGCGCGCGCTGTCGGTCGCGCGGGTCAGACTGAGGCCCTGGTGAACCAGGGAGGTCGACGGTGACGGAGTCGGGACGGGCCGAGGCCCGGCCGGGTGAGCAGGCCGCGCTGTCGGCCGTGGCCGCCCTCGGCCTGGAGCACGAGGTCGTGCGTCACGGTCCCGTCGGCAGCCTGGACGAGGCCGCGCGCGCCCGCGGCGTGACCCCGGCGGACGTCGTCAAGACGATCGTCGTGCGGCGCGGCGAGGGCGACTACCTGTTCGTGCTCGTGCCGGGCGACCGCACCATCGCCTGGCCGAAGCTGCGCGCCCTGCTCGGCGTCACCCGGCTGTCGATGCCCGACGCCGAGGTCGCCTTCGCCGTCACCGGCTACCGCCGCGGCACGATCACGCCCTTCGGTGCCACCACAGCCTGGCCCGTGGTCGCCGACGAGCGCCTGCTCGGGCGCCGGGTCACCCTGGGCGCGGGCGCCCCGGGTGTTGCCGTGGCCGTGGACGCCGACCGCGCCGTGGCCGCCCTGCACGCGCAGGTCGCCGATGTGACCGACCCGCTGCCGGCGGCCCGCGCGTGAGGCTCCTGCGCTCACCGCGGGCGCTCGTCGCGGCCGGCGTCGCGCTGGCGCTGGTCCTGGTCGGCGGCGGCGCCGCGCTCGCGCAGCGCGCGGGAACCCCCGAGGTCCGCGAGGAGGTGCTGTCGGTCGCGGGCGTCCCGGAGCGGGGCGCCCCGGTGGCCCTCGACGCGACCCTGTACCTGCCGGCGGAGTCCGCCCCCGTGCCGGCCGTGCTGCTCGCGCACGGGTTCGGCGGCACCAAGGCCGACCTCGCCGACGACGCCCGGGCGCTCGCCGAGCAGGGGTACGTCGTGCTCGCCTACACGGCCCGCGGGTTCGGGGCGAGCGGGGGCCTCGTGCACCTCGACGCGCCGGCCTACGAGGTCGCCGACGCCCGGCGGATGCTCGACCTGCTCGCGCGCCGCCCCGAGGTGCTGCAGGACGGGCCGGGCGACCCGCGGGTCGGGGTCGCCGGCGGCTCCTACGGCGGTGCGCTGACGCTGCTGCTCGCGGGGCTCGACACCCGGGTCGACGCGATCGCGCCGCAGATCACCTGGAACGATCTGCGGCAGGCGCTGTTCCCCCAGTTCTCGGTCGCGCCGGGAGCGCCCCGGTCGCCGGCCGACGTCGCGCCGGTGGGCGGCCCCGGCGTGTTCAAGAGGTCGTGGGCCGGCATCTTCTTCGGGCCGGGCGGCTCCGGCGTCGCGGGCGGCGTGGGTCGAGCGACAGGTGCTGGGGGCACGAGCCGGCCGGACCCGGGGTGCGGACGGTTCGCGCCCGACGTCTGCGCGGTCTACCAGCAGGTGGCGGCCGCGGGCGAGGCGAACTCGCAGGCGCTGGCGCTGCTCGCCGCGTCGAGCCCCGCGACGGTGCTCGACCGGATCAAGGCGCCGACGCTGCTCGTGCAGGGGGAGGCCGACTCGCTGTTCCCGCTGTCGGAGGAGGACGCGAACGCTCGCGGGATCGCCGCGGCCGGGACCCCGGTCAAGGTGGTCTGGTACGGCGGCGGCCACGACGGCGGCCTCGACGAGACCGACCGGCTGCGGGGGCTGGTGCTCGACTGGTTCGGCCGCTACCTGAAGCGCGACGGCTCCCCGCCCGACACCCGCTGGGAGATCACGGTCCCGTCGGCCACCATCTCGAGCGCCGACAGCAACCCGGCTCCGCAGGTACGGGTCGCCCCCGCCGAACCGGGCGTCACCGGTCCCGGTGGGCCCGGCTCCGTGCGCCGTGCCGCTCGAGGGGCCGCCGCAGCCCGTGGCGGTTCCGGCGGGCGGTTCGCCCGCGGCCGTCACGTCGCTGCCCGGCCTGGGGTCGGCGCTGGGCGCGCTGAGCGCTGCCGCGGGGGCGATCGGCGGTGGTGGCTCCTCGTCCGGCGGGTCGAGCGGCGGCGGCGGGCGGGCGGGTCCCTGGGGCTCTCGGCGCTGCCGGGCCAGACGGCGGTGTTCACGTCGGCGCCGTTCGAACGGACGGTCCAGGTCGTCGGCGCCTCCCGGGTGCGCCTGCGCGTGACCGCACCCGCCGGCTCGGCGACCCTGTTCGCCCAGCTCTACGACGTGGCTCCCGGCGGATCGGCGACGCTGCCCGAACAGCTCGTGAGTCCCGTGAAGCTCACCGGCGTGCCGAGCGGGGGCACGGAGGTCACGGTGAGCCTGCCGGCCGTGGTCCGCGACGTCGTCGGCGGGCCACCGGCTGCGCCTCGTGGTCTCGACCACCGACCAGGCGTACGCGCTGCCCGCGCAGCCGGCCCAGGACGTTGTCGCGCTGGCCGGCGACGGCACGATCACCGTCCCGACCGTCGCCACCACCGTGCTCGGCGGCGACGGCGGCCTCGGATCCCTGCTGCCGTGGGCGCTCGCCCTGCTCGCGGCGATCGCCGTGGCGGTCGCCGTCGGCATCGTCGCCGCGCGCAGGGCCGCACGGTCGACGGCCGACCCCGCGCTGGCCGGCGTCCCGCTCGCGATCGAGGGGCTCGGCAAGCGCTACGCCGACGGGTTCCGGGCGGTCAGCGACCTGTCGTTCCGGGTGGAGCACGGCTGGGTGCTCGGCCTGCTGGGCCCGAACGGTGCCGGCAAGACCACCACTCTGCGCATGCTCATGGGGCTCATCGCGCCCACCGAGGGGCGGATCAGCCTGTTCGGCCACCAGGTGCGCCCCGGGTCGCCGGTGCTGTCACGGGTCGGCGCGTTCGTCGAGGGTCCCGGCTTCCTGCCGCACGTCTCGGGGCTCGAGAACCTGCGGCTGTTCTGGGGCGCCACCGGGCGGCCTGCCGCCGACGCCCACCTCGACGAGGCGCTCGAGATCGCCGGCCTGGGCGACGACGTGCACCGCCGGGTCAAGACCTACAGCCAGGGGATGCGGCAGCGGCTCGCGATCGCGCAGGCGATGCTCGGGCTGCCCGACCTGCTCGTGCTCGACGAGCCCACCAACGGCCTCGACCCGCCGCAGATTCGCGAGATGCGCGAGGTGCTCGGCCAGTACGCGGCGACCGGCCGCACCGTGGTGGTCTCGAGCCACCTGCTCGCCGAGGTCGAGCAGACCTGCGACCACGTCGTGGTCATGCACCAGGGCCGGCTGGTCGCGCAGGGGCCGGTCGCGGAGCTGGTGGGCTCGGCCACCTCGCTGGTCGTCGACGTCGACCAGCCCGCCCGGGCCGCCGAGGTGGCGGCCTCGCTGGACGGCGCCCGCGACGTGGTCACCACGCCGACCGGGATCACCCTGAAGCTCGTCGGCACACCGCGCAGCGAGTTGGTGCGGGTGCTCGTGGCCGCGGGGCTCGCTGTCGACCGCATCGCGCCGCAGCGGGGTCTCGAAGAGGCCTTCCTGGCGCTGGTGGGGGAGGGCTGATGCCGACGAGGGGCACGCACACCGGCCTGGACGCCGCCGGCGAGGACGGTCTCGCCGCGGGCACGAGGGTGGTCGGTGCGGTCGATGCGGCGGGCGCGACCAGCTACGCGCCGGGGCGTACCCTCCCGCTGCGCATCGAGGCGGGCCGGCAGTGGGCGCGGCGGCGCACCCGGCTGACCCTGGGCTTCCTCGTGGTGCTGCCGTTCCTGCTGGTCGGGGCGTTCGAGCTGGGCAACGGCAGCAACCGGCGGGGCGCGCCCGGCTTCGTCGACCTCGCGACCGACAGCGCCGGCAACTTCACCCTGTTCACGCTCTTCGTGGCCACCGGCTTCCTGCTCGTGGTCGTGTTCGCGCTGTTCGCCGGCGACACCGTCGCGAGCGAGGCGAGCTGGTCGAGCCTGCGCTACCTGCTGGCCGCGCCGGTGCCGCGCAGCCGGCTGCTGCGCCAGAAGCTGGTCGTCGCGCTGGGTTTCTCCGTGTTCGCGCTGGTGCTGCTGCCCCTGGTCGCCTACCTCGTGGGCGGGGTGTTCTACGGCTGGGGGGCCGCGCGCACGCCCCTCGGCACGAGCTTCGGCACCGGCGAGGGCCTCGTGCGGCTCGGGCTGGTCGTGGCGTACCTGGCGGTGACCCTGCTCTTCGTGTCGGCGCTCGCGTTCCTGCTGGGCGTGTGGACGGACGCTCCGCTGGGGGCCGTCGGGGGCGCCGTGCTGCTGGTGATCGTCTCGAACATCCTCGACGCGGTGACGGCGCTCGGCGACTGGCGGCAGGCGCTGCCCACCCACTACCAGTACTCCTGGACCGACCTGCTCGGGCCCACCATCGTGTGGGACCAGGTCGCGCGCGGCGTCCTCTGGTCGCTCGCCTACGCGCTCGTGTTCCTCGTGCTCGCCTGGCGGCACTTCCTCCGGAAGGACGTGCTGAGCTGAGAGCGGGCGTGACGGCACGATAGGCGCGTGGTCCTCGACGACGCGGTCCCCGATCGAGGGGCCGCCCGAGCTCGCCCGGCTGAGCCGGTACGACGGGACGGCGTTCACGCCGGTCGGCCCGGGGAGCGTCGTCGAGCGCGTCGTGCACGTCGTCGTGCACGGGTGGCAGCCCGGGCTCGTCACCACCGAGCGGCTGCTCGCGGCCTCGCAGGCGGCCGGGTTCGTGCCGTCGTGGGACCCGCGGCTCGTGCTCGGCGACGGGCGCAGCCTCGTCTCGTACTTCGCCGCCCTGCTCGACGACCTCGCAGGGCTGGGGGGCGACCACGCGGTGCTCTGGTACTCGTGGGCGGACGCGTCCGCGACGCCGAAGGACGTCTTCGCCGCGAACCTCTCGCTCCAGGCCACGCAGATCAACGGGCGGCGGCTGTCCTACGCGCTGCAGGAGGCGCTCGCGGCCTCGGTGCGGCGCTGCGGCGCGCCGGCCTGCACCTGGTCGGGCACAGCCACGGCAGCGCCGTCGTCGTGCACGCGGCCGCCACGCTGCCGTTCGCCCCGGCCCAGCTCACGCTGTTCGACGCCCCCGAGAACCTGCTGAGCCGCGCGGGCGGCGCGGCCGACCTGATCGAGCTCGTGCTGCCGCGGATCCGGCCGGGCCGCGGGCCCGGCGAGACGTTCGTCGAGTCGTACTCGACGGTGTTCGGCCGCGCCTACCACCGCCGGCCGGGCCTGTCCGCCGTGGTCGACGTCCGGCTGACCAGCCCGCCGCTGTCGCGCCGGAACGTCTTCGACGCCGTCAACCTCGCCCACGTCTACCCGCTCGACTGGTACGCCGGGACCGTGAGCCGGCCCGGCGTCCGGGTGGGGTACGCGTGGTCGCGCCTGGCCGGCGGTGACCCCCGTGACCTCGACCCGCAGTACGTCCAGCTGCTGCCGGGCCGGCCGCACCACCTGCGACGTGTGCCCCAGGCCCCTACCCTGCCGTGGGCGCGCGAGCCCCGTGGGCGTGACGTGGACGACGTCGTCCTGCGGCTGTCTGCCGGCGTGCCGAGCGCTGCCGCGCTGTTCCGCGCGAGGAACAGCGACTACCTGCTCGAGTTCGACATCGCGCCGGGCGCCGGCGGCCCGCCCGCGTCCGGTCGGCTCGACCTCGCCGTCGACGGCGTCCCGGCGTTCGTGTCGGCGCCCACGCGGATCGTGCCGCCGTCGGGCCGGTACGTGTTGCTCACGCAGGCCCGGGCCGGGGAGCACCTGCTGACCGGTCGGCTCACGGGCGTGCCGCCCGGGACGGAGGTGACCGTGACCGCCCGCCGGCTGCTCGCGCTGCCGCTGGCCGCGGCCAATCTCGCGCCGGAGCAACGGCCCGCCCTGCTGGTCGGGCTGGGTGCGCTCGCGGGCGCGGCGACGACGGTGGCGGTGGCCCTTCTTGCGCGGTTGCCGAAAAAGTTCACCCGAAAGCATCAAGGTTTCCGGGGATAGGGCCGAAGCGTGTTCTCGACGAGCACTGGAGGTGCTCGATCCGAGCAACCGAATCGGCGGCCGCTGGAGCGGCCGCCCCGCATGTGGAGGCCCTCGTGCCCGCGAAGTACACGCTCACCAAGGACAACGCCGGCAAGTACCGGTTCACGCTGCACGGCACCGCCGGCCAGGTCCTCGCGACCTCGGCCACCTACGCCACCCGCCGTGGCGCGATGATCGGCCTCGCCGCCGTTCGCCGCAACGCCGTTGCCGCGAAGGTCGAGGAGCCGGCCGCACACACCACCGCCGCGAGCAGCACCAGCAGCACCCGGACCCGGACCGGCACCACCACCCGCACCGCCCGGACGGCGGCCAAGAAGGCCATGACCCGCACCGGTACGACCACCACGACGCGCCGCGCGGCGAGCACGGTGAAGCCGGCCGCGAAGTCGGTCGCGAAGCCCGCGGCGAAGGCCACGGTGAAGCCGGCCGCCAAGAGCACGGTGAAGCCCGCCGCCAAGACCACGGTCAAGCGCGCCTCGAAGACGGTCGTGAAGCGGGCCGCGAAGAGCACGGTGAAGCCCGCCGCCAAGACGACGGTGAAGCGCGCCTCGAAGACGGTCGTGAAGCCGGCCGCGAAGCGCACGGTGAAGCCGGCCGTCAAGACCACGGTGAAGCCGGCCGTCGAAGAGCACGGTGAAGCCGGCGGTCAAGAGCACGGTGAAGCCCGCCGTCAAGACCACGGTCAAGCGCGTCGCGAAGTCGGTCGTGAAGCCGGCCGCGAAGAGCACGGTGAAGCCCGCCGTCAAGACGACGGTGAAGCGCGCCTCGAAGACGGTCGTGAAGCCGGCCGCGAAGAGCACGGTGAAGCCCGCCGCCAAGCACGTGAAGCGCATCGCCACCAAGCCGGCCGCGAAGCGGTCCGTCGCGGTCGCCAACCCGCGTCGCGTCTCCTCGGCCAAGCGCGTCATCGCCTCGGTGCCCGCCCCGACCCCGGCGCCCGTCGGCGCCCCGATCGCGAGCACCCCGGCCGGCTCCGTCCGGACGTCGGTCCGCTCCACGGTGATCCCCGCGCAGAAGCGCCCGTCGCGCTCGTCGGTGCCCGCCACCGTCTGACCCGACCCGACCCGCAGGGGCGTGCCCATCAGGGCGCGCCCCTGCGGCGCGTCCGTCCGCGCGCGCTCGTCGATGCCGGGCGACTCGGCGTTCGCGTGGGCGTCGACGGGTGTCGATGCGACGATGGACCGCGTGACCTCGGACAGATCCGGCGGATCCCGCCCGCGCCGCCCGACGTTCCTCGGCCCCGTCGCCATGAACTCGATCGTCGGCGCGCCCGACCCGGCCGAACGCGTGGAGGCCGCGCACGTCACCGCTGAGGCGCTGCTCCGGCACGGACGCAGCGGCGACGACGCCGTCACCGCCCGGCTGGTGGCGCTCACCGACGAGCACGGCATCGACGAGGTCGCCGTGTTGTGGGCCGACCGCCCCGCCGAGACCCTGCCCGGCGCCCTGTGGCGGCTCTACGCCCTCCGGGCTGGCATCCGGCGGGATCCCGAGTCCTTCGCGCGCGGCTACGACGCCGGGCGCCGCCGCGCTCCCGTGCACGAGGTCGTCGCCGGCGTGGCCGACCCGCCCGGCGCCGCCGAGGTGGTCGAGCTGGCGGACGCCGTCCTCGCGGGCGCGTTCTCGGGCGATTTCGCCGTAGCGCTCGAACGGGCAGCAGCGTTCTGCCGCGTCACCTCGACCGGGTGGGCCGTGCTGGCGGACGACGACCTCGACCAGGCGCGCGGCGCCGAGCGCACCCGCCGTGCCAGCGACCTGCTGCGAACCGGGCAGCAGCTCGACTCCGAGGCGGGACTGTGGCGCCTGGGGGAGCTGCACTGAGGACGGAGCCGTACCGAAAGGTCGGTGCGGGCGGGAACATGTCGCGGAGGGCACACGTTGGCTCCTCTCGGTGACACCCTTCGGGGTCTCACCAGGCGTCGGGCCGCGGTAGCCCCGGGCTCCACCTGTAGCCGCTCCGAGCGGCCGTTCGCGCCGTCAGGCGCTCCCGGCCCGACGCCCTCACCTCCTCCGTGGTCCCCGAGACCCCTTGATCATGCAATCCGCGTCGATCATGCAATCCGCGTCGATCATGTGTGTGCCGGTGCTTCCGCGCCCGTTGACGATCTCGTCTCTCTGGGAGTGGTTTCGGCGCCGGCGAAACCACTCTCACGGTGACGAGATCGCGACGGGCCAGCACGCGATGGCCTCGTGCATGATCAACACGAATTACATGATCATCGAGAGGGGTGGGGTTCTCTCAGCCCCGTGACCGACAATGGCGGGACGATGGCAGACGCACCGGGAGACCGCCCCGGGGGGCTGCGGGACCGGTGGCGCCTCCTTGCCGCCCGCGTCCGCCGCCTCCTCGCCGGCGCGCGCGCTCCCGGCTGGCGCGCGCACACCGTGCACGCCGTGGGCGTGCTGCTCGTCGTGATCGCGGGTGCCGCGGCGGGTGCCGCGCTCGCGCCGTCCACGACGGCCGACGTCGGGCCGATCGAGGCGCAGGTGAGCGTCGTCCCCAGCCTGTCGCCGGGGGTGCGGCTGCTCCTGCCACCGGCCGGTGAAGTCGCGTTCGACACGCACCTCGCGCCGTTCGCCGTCCGGGCCAGCATCTCCAGGGTCGACCTCGAGGGCGCCCGAGCCCTGATCAACTCACCCGCCGGGCTGCGCGCCCTGCAGGCGCAGGCGCCCGACGCCCTGCGCGACGCGACCATCCGGGCAGCGGCGACGACCGCCCTGTGCGCCCTCACGGGCGCGCTCGTGCTGTCGCTGCTCGTGTACCGGCGGCACTGGGCGCGCACGGGCGAGGTCGCGGCCATGCTCGGCCTGGTCCTCGTCGTGGTCGCCGGCACCGGAGTGTTGACCTTCGACGCCGACAAGCTGGCGCAGCCCCGGTTCACCGGTCTGCTCGGGCAGGCCCCCTACGTCGCCGGCAAGGCGTCGAGCATGCTCACCCGGCTCGAGTCCTACCGCAGCGGCCTGGCCGACATCGTCTCCGGGGTCACGACGCTGTACGCCACCAGTGACAGCCTGCCGGTGCTGTCGGCCGGGGACGACGTCGTGACGGTGCTCCACGTCAGCGACATCCACCTCAACCCGCTCGGCTTCGACCTCACGGCACGGCTGGTCAAGCAGTTCCACGCGGACCTCGTCGTCGACACCGGCGACATCACGTCGTGGGGCACCGAGGTCGAGTCGAGCATCCTGTCCCGCATCTCCGACGCCGGCGTCCCGTACGTCTTCGTGCGCGGCAACCACGACTCGATGCGCACCCAGGCCGCGGTGGCGGCCAACCCCAACGCGATCGTGCTCGATGGGACGGTCCGGACCGTCAAGGGGGTGACGATCGCCGGGATCGGCGACCCCCGCTTCACGCCCGACAGCGCGGCCCCCATCAACGACCCGACGCCGAGCGACTCCCCGACGCCGAGCACGTCGGCTACGCCGAGCGCCCCGCCGACGGGCAGCCCGTTCGCATCGTCGAGCACCGCGCCCCCGGTGATCCTGGGGGAGCGCGCCGTCCCGTCGCCCAGCCCCAGCCCCTTCGCGCAGTCGCCCGACCCCGAGGTCCGTGCGGGGGCGCGCCTCGCGGACGTCGTCCAGGGGTGGAACGCCCTGCACGCCGACACGCCGGTGGCCATCGCCGCCGTGCACGAGCCCTACGCGGTGCCGCCGCTGCTGGGGCACGTCCCGCTCGTGCTCGCCGGCCACTTCCACGAGAGGTCGGTGCGGCTCGACCCGTCCGGCACCCGGATCATGATCGAGGGCAGCACGGGTGGCGCCGGTCTCACCTCGGACACGATGCACCGGGTCGCCGAGGGCCAGCCGGTCCCGCTCGACGCGACGCTGATCTACGTGGCGCGCCGGGGCCCCCGCGCCGGGCAGGTCGTCGCCTACGACGAGGTCACCGTGGGCGGTTTCGGGCTCGCGTCCGTGACGCTCGACCGGACCGTCGTGCGCCCGGGCACGGAGCCGATCCTGGCGCCCGGACAGCAGGGACCGCCCCCGTCGCCGAGCCCGGAGCCCGAGGTCAGCGGCGGCAGCGCCGGCACCGGTGGAGAGCCCTCCACGGGTCCGTCCGCGGCGGCGCTGGCGCCCGGCTGACACGGCCCTGCGTCCTCCTTCACCTTGGTCCCGTAGCATCCGCCGGGCCGTCGAGTGTCCACCTGGAGGTGACGTGTCGTTCCGCCTGCGCCGCGACGACGCGCACTTCGGTGACCTGCTCGCCGACCTCGCCGGGCAGGTCGTCGCGTCGGCACGGCTGCTCGCCGAGCTGCTCGGGGAGTCCGACAGCGAGCTGCGCGACGCGCTCCCGGCGGTGCACGCCGCCGACCGCGAGGCCGACGTGGCGCTGACCGCCGTGCTCCGCGAGCTCTCGAGCGCGTTCGTCACCCCCTTCGACCGCGTCGACGTCTACCGGGTGGCTTGGGTCCTGCGGAGCTGCACCATCCGCATCTGCGCGGCCGCCGAGGACGTCATCGCCTTCGAGCTCGACGAGCTCCCGCCCGTGGTTACCGATCTGGTGCAACTGCTCGCCAGCGCGGGGGAGGCGGCGCTCGCCGCCGTGCCGCGGCTGCAGCACCCGGCGCTGCTCACCGACAGCTCGGTCGAGCTCGAGCGGCTCGGGCGGCAGGCCCGCGAGGCGCAGCGCCAGTTCGTCGTGGACGTCTCGACGAAGGTGGCCGAGTCGGGCGTGCTCGTGCGCCGTGTCGCGGTCGCGCAGTCGCTGCGCCGGGCGGTGGAGTCGTTCGAGGACCTGGCGCACGCCCTGCAGACGGTCGCCGTCAAGGAGGGCTGAGCGGGTGGTCGCCCTGCTCGTCCTGGCCGTCGCGGCCGCGGCGGTCTTCGCCTGGACGAACGGCGTGCACGACGCCGCCAACGCGGTCGCCACCTCGCTCTCGACGGGAGCGCTCACCCCGCGGTTCGCCCTGGCCATGGCGGCGGTGCTCAACTTCCTGGGTGCGCTGGTGGGCGTCGACGTCGCCCTCACCGTCGGCACTCGCATCGTCGCCGTCCCGCCCGGGGCGGACGGCGTGGCCCTCGTGCTCGCGGCACTGGTCGCCGCCATCGGCTGGAACGTGCTCACCTGGTGGCTGGGCCTGCCGTCGTCGTCGACGCAGGCCCTGATCGGCGGGCTGGTCGGCGCCGGGCTCGTCGCCGGGGCCGGGGTCGACGTCGGCGGGGTGGTCGGTCAGGTCGTCGTCCCGACGGTCGTCTCGCCGGTCATCGGGCTCGTCGCGGCGTGGCTCGTCGTCGTCGGGCTGGGCACCGCCGTGCGCACCGTCAACCGCCGGCTCACGTTGCGCCGCCTGCGCATCGCCCAGTCGGTGTCGGCCGGCGCGGTCGCGCTCGCGCACGGGCTCCAGGACGGGCAGAAGACGATGGGTGCCATCGTGCTGGCGCTGGTCGCGGCCGGCCGGCTCGCCGACGGGACGTCTGTGCCCAACTGGGTGCGGCTGCTCGCCGCGACCGCGCTCGCCCTGGGGACCGCGGCCGGGGGCTGGCGGCTGATCCGCACGATCGGCCGCCGGATCGCACCGCTCGACGCCCTGGGCGGGTTCGCGGCGCAGAGCGCGACGGCGGTCGTGCTCTACGTCGCCGGCGCCGCGGGCGCACCGATCTCGAGCACGTACACGATCACCGCCTCGGTGGCGGGCGCCGGTGCGGCGTCCGGGATCAGGGTCGTGCGGTGGGGGATGCTCCGGCGCATCCTCCTCGCCTGGGTCCTCACGCCGGTCTGCTGCGGCCTCGCGGCCGCCGCACTGCAGGCGGCTGTGCTGCAGGCCCGTCGTCGGCGTGATCAGCCGAAACGGCCGGAGATGTAGTCCTCGGTGGCCTTCTCCGTCGGGTTGCTGAAGATCTTCGTGGTGTCGTCCATCTCGATCAGGTGGCCGGGCTTGCCCGTCGCGGCCAGGTTGAAGAAGGCCGTGCGGTCGCTGACCCGCGCCGCCTGCTGCATGTTGTGCGTGACGATGACGATCGTGTAGTTCTGCTTGATCTCCGCGATGAGGTCCTCGATCGCGAGCGTCGAGATCGGGTCGAGCGCCGAGCAGGGCTCGTCCATGAGCAGCACCTGGGGCTCCACCGCGATGGCGCGGGCGATGCAGAGGCGCTGCTGCTGGCCGCCGGACAGGCCGGCGCCCGGCTTGTCGAGGCGGTCCTTGACCTCGTCCCAGAGGTTCGCCCCGCGCAGCGACTTCTCGACGGCCTCCGTGCAGGCGCTTCTTGTTGCGTCTCGCCGTTGAGCCGCAGGCCCGCCGCCACGTTGTCGAAGATCGACATGGTCGGGAAGGGGTTCGGGTCGCTGGAAGACCATGCCGACGGTGCGCCGGACGGCGACGGGGTCGATGTCCGGGCTGTAGAGGTCGCGCCCGTTGAGCTCGACCGTGCCCTCGACGCCGGCCCCGGGGATGACCTCGTGCATCCGGTTCAGCGTGCGCAGGAAGGTCGACTTGCCGCAGCCCGACGGGCCGATGAAGGCGGTCACGGACCGCGCCTCGATGGCCATCGAGACGTCCTCGACGGCCTTGAAGCTGCCGTAGTAGATGTTGACGTCCTTGACGTCGATGCGCTGTGCCATCGCGAGGTCCTTCGTCTGGAGTGTGCCGGCAGTGGTCGGGGCGGTCAGCGACGCACGGCGCTGAACCGGGCGACGACGCGCCCGGCGATGTTCAGGAGGAGCACGAACGAGGATCAGGGTGAGCGCTGCGGCCCACATCCGGTCGTTCTGGCGGGGATGTTGCTGCCGAAGTTCGTGTAGATCAGCGTCGGCAGGGCGGCGATGTTCCCGCTGAACAGGTTGAAGTTGATGAAGGCCGTGTACGGGCGCGAGGATGATCAGCGGCGCGGTCTCGCCCATCACCCGGGCCAGGCCCAGCAGGACGCCGGTGATGATGCCGCTGAGGGCCGTCGGCAGCACGATCCGGGCGATCGTCTTCCACTTCGGCACGCCGAGCGCGTACGAGGCCTCGCGCAGCTCGTTCGGCACGAGCTTGAGCATCTCCTCGGTGGAGCGCGTGACGACCGGGATCATCAGCAGGACGAGCGCGAGGGACACCGAGAACCCGACGCGCTGCTGCTTCAGCACGCCGATCCAGACGGCGTAGATGAACAGCGCCGCGACGATCGACGGGATGCCGGTGAGGATGTCGACCATGAAGCTGACCGCCCGGGCGAAGTCGGCCCCGGCCGTACTCGACCAGGTAGATCGCCGTGAACACCGCGATCGGGGACCGCGATGATCGCGCGTGACCAGGGCCATCAGCAGCGTGCCGATGATCGCGTGGTAGGCGCCCCCACCGGCACGCCTCGGGCTGATGCCCGCCTGCGAGTTCGTCCACCAGTTGGCGTCGAGGACGCAGCGAGAAGCCCTTGGTGATGACCGTCAGGAGGATCCACACCAGCGGGACGAGCGCCAGCAGGAAGGCCCCCCAGACGAGCACCGTGGCGCTCCGGTCGGCGAGCACGCGCCGCGCGCTGAGCTGGGCGGCGACGCTGGCGGACGGCGGGGTGGGGCGCATCCCCGATTCGGTCGAGGCGACGGTGCTCACTCGGTGAAGGCCTTCCTGCGCTCGATGACGACCCGCGCGACCGCGTTGACGGCGAAGGTGAGGACGAACAGCACCAGGCCGGCGGCGATGTAGGCGCCCGTCTTCTCGCGGGGTGTCGAACTCGCCCGCGTCGCGGGCGATGCGGGAGGCGAACGTCTCACCGCCGGTGAAGATCGACCAGGAGAAGTCGCCGCGGACGACGTTGATGATGAAGAGCACGGCGATCGTCTCGCCGAGTGCGCGGCCGAGGCCGAGCATCGCGGCCGAGATGACGCCGGGGCGGCCGAACGGCAGCACCGCGGTCCTGATCATCTCCCAGCGGGTCGCGCCGAGGGCGAGCGCCGCCTCCTTGTGCGCGGTGGGGGTCTGGGAGAAGACCTCGCGGCTGAGCGCGCTGACGATGGGCAGGATCATGATCGAGAGGATCACCGACCCGGCGAAGATCGAGTTCGGGATCGCGGCGTTCCCTGAGAACAGCGGGATCCAGCCGAGCGCGTCGCTCGAGCCCGTTCTGGATGCTCGTGAGGTACGTGAGCACGACGTACGCGCCCCAGAGCCCGTAGACGATCGAGGGCACGGCGGCGAGCAGGTCGATGGCCGCCGCGAACGGCCGGGCCAGCCGGGGCGGTGCGTACTCCGTCAGGAACAGGGCGACGCCGATCGAGACCGGCACCGAGATGATCATCGCGATGATCGACGAGATCACGGTGACCCACAGCAGGTCGGCGATGCCGAAGGCCGGCTTGTCGCCGCCGGGGTTCCACACCCGTGATGGTGAGGAAGTTCGCCGTGTTGTCGCGGAGCGCCGGGACCGCCTGGACAAGCAGGAAGATGCCGACCGCGGTGATGAGGAGGACGACGAACACCCCGGAGCCGACGGACAGCCCGGCGAAGACCCGGTCTCCCAGCCTCCGGGAGCTGCCGGCGTTGTCTCCCGACGGCTCGGCGTCGAGTTCCGACCGGCCGGTGATGCTGCTCATGGGCGCTTCCCTAGGCGTGGCGTCCGGTGGGGGGCGATACCAGGGTGCCCTGCCGCCGCCGAGCGGCGACAGGGCACCCTGACCGGTGTGCGGGCGATCAGGAGATCGCGTTGATCGCGGTGTTCACCTTGCTGAGCACCGAGTCGGGCAGAGTGGCGTATCCGACGTCGGCCAGGCTCTTCTGGGTGTCGGCCTGCGCGATGTACGTCAGGAAGCCCTTCAGCAGCGCGGTCTTGTCGGCGGCCAGGCCCTTCGAGCAGACGATCTCGTAGGTGACCAGGACGATCGGGTAGACGCCGGCGGTCTTGGTCGCGTAGTCGAGCTTGAGGCGCAGGTCGTTGCCGGTACCCGTCACGTGCGCGGCCTCGACCGCCTTGCCCGCCGAGTCCGCGGTCAGCTCGACCGCGCCGCCGCCGTTGTCCACCTGCGCGACGCCCAGCTTGCTGTCCTTGGCGTTCGACCACTCGATGTAGCCGACGCCACCGGGCGTGCTCTGGATGCCCTGGGCGACGCCCGCGGACTTCGCCGCGCCCTGCCCGACGGTGCCGGACCACTTCTTCGACGGCTTGGCCGTGAAGTCGCTCGGGGCCGCACCCGCCAGGTACTTCTCGAAGTTCTCGGTCGTCCCCGACTCGTCCGAGCGGTAGAAGACGCTGATCTTCGTGCTGGGCAGCGTGGCCCCGCGGTTCAGCGCCTTGATCGCGGGGTCGTTCCACGTCGTGATCTTGCCCTGGAAGATCTTGGCGATCACCGAGGGCGTTGAGGACGAGCTTGTCGACGCCCTGCAGGTTGTAGGCCACGGCGATCGGGCCGGCGACCAGAGGCAGGTTCCAGGCGTCGTTGCCGCCACAGCGCTTCTTGGCCGCGTCGGTCTCCGACGGCGGCGCCGCCGTCACCCGGGTCCGTCTTCAGCGCGGAGTCCGAACCGGCCCAGTCGACCTGACCGCCGTTGAACGACTTGATGCCCGCGCCCGAGCCGGTCGCGTTGTAGCTCACCTTGGCGTTCGGGTTGTTCTGCGTGAACGTGGCGACGGCCTCGTCGATAGCGTTCTTCTGGGCCGTCGACCCCTCTCCGTTGAGCGTGCCGGAGAGCGCGGGCGCCGAGGAGGAGGACCCCGAGGCGCCGGCCGAGCCGCCGCTCGTGGAGCTGCTCGAGCTGTTGTTGTCGGAGCCGCAGGCGGCCAGGGCCAGGGCTCCGGCGAGGGCCATGCCGCTCAGGCGGGCGGACCGGGAGAGCTTCACAGAGGTCGTGTCCTTCGCACTCGATTCACCGGTGTCCGGTTCGGCGCACGCACTGCCGTGCCGCACGCCCCGGACGGGGCGCGGGTCGCGCCCGGCGCCGACGCTAGGGGCGCCAGGTGAAGCGATGGTCCGGTCAACTTGAACGCAGCGTGAACATGCCCACCCGACTCGGGTGACCTGCGTTCTGATGCGGTGGTTAACGTTTGGTGACGACGTCACACCTGCGGCTGGTGCCGCTCGACGGCGACCACCCGCCCGTGGGTGGTCAGGCCCGGGGCCACGTGGGCCACCAGCACCTCGCCCGGCGCCAGGTAGGGGTCCTTGACCGGGACGCCGCCCGCGACGGCGGGCTCGCTGGCGTCGCGGACGACGTCGAACACCTCGGCCAGCACGGGCCGGTGGGTGCACAGCACGACCGGGCGGCCGGCCTCGAGCTGGCGGCGGACGTGCCGGCGGGTCCGCCCCGGCGAGCGGCGCGCCCCCGCCTCGCTCAGTGCGTTCTTGCGTACGGACGTCCATGCCCGCCGCGGCCGCGAACGGCGCGACCGTCTCGAGGCAGCGGCGCCACGGCGAGCTGAGGATCCGCTCGGGGGCCCACGCGGCCAGCAGTTCGACGAGACCGCGGGCCTGGCGACGGCCGGCGGAGACCAGCGGGCGGTCGGCGTCCGCGCGCGCCCACGAGTCCCGGGGCCGGGAGGTGCCGTGCCGGAGCACGACCACGGGAACGGTCTGGAGCGCGCCCGCCAGCTCGTGGGCCTCCAGCCGGTCCAGCGGGGCGGTGTCGGACTGCCGGGTGAGCAGGGCCCGGGCCTCGCCCACGGGCAGCCACGCCAGACCGTCGACCTCGTCGGGGGCCTGCGGCCCGAGGCCGGGGCCGCGGGTGCGTGCGGTCGCCACCCAGTAGGTCACCTGCTTGCGCCGGCCGTCGGACAGCCGGTACCGCACCTCGCCGAGCGGGCGGCCGAGGGCGACGGCCAGACCGGTCTCCTCCGCGGCCTCGCGCACGGCGGTCTGCGGCAGCGGCTCGCCGTCGTGCGCCTTGCCCTTGGGCCACGACCAGTCGTCGTACCGCGGCCGATGCACCAGCAGCACCTCGAGCCCGTCCCGGGCCCGCCGCCAGCAGAGGACGCCGGCGGCCAGCTCGACCGTCATCCGGCGAGTCCTCGCGCCCGGCGTCAGCGACCGCGCCCGGCCCGCCGGCGTGGGCGTGCGGCGATCAGATGCGCCTGCAGGTCGCGCAGCGGCTCACCGTCCGCGCCCGTCGCGTGCCGGGTCCAGACGCCGTCGGGCCCGAGGTGCCACGACGCGGTGCCGGGGTCCATCGACAGGTCGAGCAGCTCGCCCAGCTCCTTGACGTGCGCCGGGTCCTTGATGCGCAGCAGCGCCTCGACCCGGCGGTCGAGGTTGCGGTGCATCATGTCGGCGCTGCCCAGGTAGACGACCGGCTCGCCGCCGCCCTCGAACCAGAAGATCCGGGAGTGCTCGAGGAAGCGCCCGAGGATGCTCCGCACCCGGATGTTCTCGCTCATCCCCGGTACCCCGGGCCGGATCGCGCAGATGCCGCGGACGACGACGTCGACCGGCACACCGGCCTGTGAGGCCCGGTAGAGCGCGTCGACCAGCGCCTCGTCGACGATCGAGTTGACCTTGAACCGGATGCTCGCGGGCAAACCCTCGGCCCGGTTGGCGATCTCGCGCTCGACCCGGTCGATGAGGCCGCTGCGCAGCGAGCGCGGCGCGACGAGCAGGCGGCGGTAGGCGGTCTTGGGCGCGTATCCCGAGAGCTGGTTGAACAGCCGCGACAGGTCGTCGCCGACGGCCGGGTCGCAGGTGAGCACGCCGATGTCCTCGTAGAGCCGGGCGGTCTTGGGGTTGTAGTTGCCGGTGCCGACGTGGCAGTACCGCACCAGCCGCTCACCCTCCTGGCGGACGACCAGGCTGAGCTTGGCGTGCGTCTTGAGCCCGACGATGCCGTAGACCACGTGGACGCCGGCCTGCTCGAGCTTGCGCGCCCACGAGATGTTGGCCTGCTCGTCGAACCGCGCCTTGATCTCGACCAGGGCCAGCACCTGCTTTCCCGCCTCGGCCGCGTCGATCAGGGCGTCGACGATGGGGGAGTCGCCGCTCGTGCGGTAGAGGGTCTGCTTGATCGCCAGCACGTTCTCGTCCGCGGCGGCCTGCTCGAGGAACGCCTGGACGCTGGTGGAGAACGAGTCGTACGGGTGGTGCAGCAACACGTCGCGCTCGCGGATCGCCGCGAACATGTCCGTCGGCTTGCTCGACTCGCCCTCGGCGAGCAACCGGTGGGTCTTCGGCACGAACGTCGGGTAGTGCAGCTCGGGCAGGTCGATGTCGGCGATGAGGTTGAGCCCGCGCAGGTCGAGCGGCTCGGGGATCGTGTACACCTCGCCGGCGCCGACCTTGAGCTCGCTGATCAGCAGGTCGCGCACGTCGGGGGCGATGTCCTCGGCGACCTCGAGGCGCACCGGCGGCCCGAACCGCCGCCGCAGGAGCTCCTTCTCGAGCGCCTGCAGCAGGTTCTCGGCGTCGTCCTCCTCGACCTCGAGGTCCTCGTTGCGCGTCACCCGGAAGGTGTGGTGCTCCAGCACCTCCATGCCGGGGAAGAGCTGGTCGAGGTGCGCCGCGATGACGTCCTCCAGCGGCACGAACCGCCAGTGGTGGTCCTCGTCGCCGTCGACCGGGATGAGCCGCGGCAGCAGCGGCGGCACCTTGACCCGGGCGAAGTGCTGCTTCTCGGTGACGGGGTTCCGCAGGATCACCGCGAGGTTGAGGGAGAGCCCGGAGATGTACGGGAAGGGGTGGGCCGGGTCGACCGCCAGCGGCGTGAGCACCGGGAACACCTGGTCCCTGAAGAACGCGTGCAGCCGCTCGTGCTCCTGCTCGGGCAGCTGCCCCCAGTGCACGAGGCTGATGCCGGCGTCCTCCAGGGCGGGCTCGACCTCGTCGCGGTACGTGGCGGCGTGCACGGCCTGCAGCTCGTGGGCCCGCCGCGAGATCGCCTCGAGGACCTCGCGCGGCTCCAGGCCGCTTGCGGCGGTGACCGCCAGGCCGGTGGCGATGCGCCGCTTCAGCCCGGCCACCCGCACCATGAAGAACTCGTCGAGATTGCTGGCGAAGATCGCGAGGAACCGGGTGCGCTCGAGCAGCGGCACCTTGGGGTCGCGGGCCAGCTCGAGCACACGCTCGTTGAACGCGAGCCACGACAGCTCCCGGTCGAGGAACCGGTCCGAACCGCGGCGGACGCCGTCGGCGGCTGCGCCGTCGAGCACGCCCAGGCGACGGCGTGGGGTGGCCACGCGCGACCCCGGCGTGGTCCTGAGGGGTTCGGCCGCGGTCGAGGTGGTCATGCCTTCGATGGTCCCACGTGCGGTGGGACCGGTCATTCCTCCGTGGCGGGCGATGTCGGCGCCGATCCCGACGCCGCCCGCAGGAACATCACGTCGGTGTCCCAGTGGGTGAAGCCGAGGGCCCGGTACACGGCCAGCGCTGCCTCGTTGTCGCTCTCGACGTAGAGCATGGCCTGCTCGAGGCCGAGGTCGCGCAGGTATCGCAGGCCGGCCACCGTGAGCGCCCGCCCAAGACCCCGGCCCTGGTGCGCCGGGTCGACGCCCACGACGTACACCTCGCCCATCCGTTCGTGCCCGTGCCCGCCCCGATGATCGTGAGCGTGGTCGTGCTCGTCGCCGCCGTGGACCTTCGTCCAGTGGAACCCCACCACACGGGGGGCTCCGCCCCCCGTGGCCCCCCCGTCCTCCTCGGCCAGGAGGAAGCCCCGCGGGTCGAACCAGGCCTCACCCATCCGGGCCCGCAGGTCGGCCTCGGTCCAGCCGCCCTGCTCGGGGTGGGATGCGAACGCGGCGGCGTTCAGCGCCAGCCAGGCCGCGTCGTCCTCGCCGGGCCGGAAGGCCCGCAGCCGGACGCCGTCGGGCAGCGGCGCCTCCGGCAGGGGCACGCGCAGCGAACGCCGCCACTGCTCCAGCCGGCGCACCTCGGTGAAGCCCAGCGAGGTCGCCAGCGCCCGCGCCGAGGGGTGGTCGCCGTGCGCCCACAGCCGCAGCCGGTGTCCCGGCGCGGCTGCGAGCGCCGCCTCGACGAGCATCCGGCCGTAGCCGCGGCCGCGGTGGGCCGGGTCGACGACCAGCTCCGCGCTCGGACCGGCCACCGGATCGGTCGGGTCGAGGTGGGCGTAACCGGCGAGCTCGGGGCCGGCGCCGTC
This sequence comes from uncultured Actinomycetota bacterium, assembly GCA_963792195.1. Classification (GTDB taxonomy): domain Bacteria; phylum Actinomycetota; class Actinomycetes; order Actinomycetales; family Kineosporiaceae; genus DATKNA01. The sequence continues at coordinate 104,836 of CAWBVK010000003.1, forward strand.
GTCGGCCGTCAGCAGCAGGTTCTCGTCGGGTCCCTCGCCGCCGTGCCGTAGGTGCAGCCAGACGTGCTCGCTCAGCGGCTGGACGCCGTCCGCCGCCGTCGCCCTGGCCAGCAGGGCCTCGACCCGCTGGACGGCGTCCGGTGTGAGCCGGTGCGCCCGCTCGACCCGGATGAGGCCACCACTCGCGTATGGCTCCAGGTCCACACGCCGCACCCTATCCGCCCCCGTGTCCACCCTCCCCGGCCTTGCGGGCGGCCCAGCGCCCGAGCAGCGCGGGGAGCTCCGCCTGGACGAAGTCGTAGAAGTCGCGCATCCCCGCCAGCCGCGCACCAGCCGGGGTCGCCTGGCCGCCGGCCGCCACGACGCCGGAGCGCGCGAGGTCGGCGAGCGTCGCGACCAGGGTCATCTTCTCGAGGGTCACCTCGTACCAGGAGTCGTCGGCCAGCCGGTAGCGGTCGCGGCGCGACCCCGCGACGACGTCGCGCGCGACCATGTGGATCTGCGTGAGGTACCGGACCGCGCCCGAGATCGCCGCCGGGCTGACGCCGAGCCGCGCGGCGAGCTCGCCCGCGGTGAGCGACGGCTCGTCGGCCGTCATGAGCACGAAGATCACGCGAGCGGCCATCCGCGGCAGGCCCCAGTCCGCCAGGAGCCGGCCGAGCTGCTCGACGAGCTCGCGGAGCGCCTTCTCGTCCCGGGGCTGGTCAGTCAAGCGTTTTCCTCCCTTCACAAGGTTGTGAAGCGAGCGTAGCGTCGGAACGTGGAGAACGCGATCCAGGTGACGGGACTGGTCAAGACCTTCGGCGAGGTCCGGGCGCTCGACGGGCTCGACCTCGCCGTGCGACCCGGGGAGGTGCACGGCTTCCTCGGGCCGAACGGCGCCGGCAAGACGACCACGTTGCGGGTCCTGCTCGGCATGCTCCGCGCCGACGCGGGCGACGTCCGGCTGTTCGGCGGCGACCCCTGGGGCGACGCGGTGGCCCTGCACCGGCGGCTGGCCTACGTCCCGGGGGACGTCACGCTCTGGCCAGCCCTCACCGGCGGCGAGGTGATCGACCTGCTGGGCCGGTTGCGCGGCGGGCTCGACGGCACGCGGCGGGCCGAGCTGCTCGAGCGCTTCGACCTCGACCCGCGCAAGCGCACCCGCGACTACTCCAAGGGCAACCGGCAGAAGGTCGCCCTGGTGGCCGCGCTCGCGTCGGACGCCGAGCTGCTGCTGCTCGACGAGCCGACGTCGGGCCTCGACCCGCTGATGGAGGAGGCCTTCCGCCAGGTCGTCGAGGAGGACTCGCAGCGGCTCGGCCGCACCGTGCTGCTCTCGAGCCACATCCTCTCCGAGGTGGAGGCGCTCTGTGACCGGGTGAGCATCGTGCGCCGCGGGCGCACGGTCGAGACCGGCACCCTGGAGGAGCTCCGGCACCTGACCCGGACGTCGATCAGCGCGGAGCTGGCCGGCGAGCCGCAGGGGCTGGCCGCTCTCCCCGGCGTCCACGACCTGCGCGTCGAGGGCACCCGGGTACGCCTGCAAGTCGACCACGCCGAGCTCGCCGGCGTCCTGCGGGTCCTGACCACGTTCGGCGTCCGCAGCCTGGAGAGCCGGCCGCCCACGCTCGAGGAGCTCTTCCTGCGGCACTACGAGGCGCCCGAGCCGGTGGGGGCGCAGCGGTGAGCGCATTCACCGGGACGTGGCCGCTCGCCCGGCTGGCGCTGCGCCGCGACCGGGTGCTGCTCCCCGTCTGGGTGCTCCTGCTGGCGGTCCTGCCGGTGACCGGCGCCGCCGCGACCGCGGGGCTCTACCCCACGGACGCCGCGCGCCAGGGCTACATCGACGACCTCGCCTCGTCGGCCGCGCTCATCGCCTTCTACGGGCCCTCGCCGTCGCCGAGCCTCGGCGCCCTCGTGGCGTGGCGGTACGCGACAGGGATGCTGATCCTGGCGATCGTCGCCGTCCTCGTGGTCGTCCGGCACACCCGGGTCGAGGAGGAGGCAGGCCGCCGGGAGCTCGTGCGGTCGGGGGCCGTCGGGCGGTACGCCGACCAGGCCGCCGCCCTGCTCGTCGTCGCGGGTGCGAGCGTCGTCCTCGGCGTCCTGGTGGCCCTCGGGATGATCAGCCAGCACACGCCGGCCGCCGGATCCGCGGCGATGGGCCTGTCGTGGGCGTCGGCGGGGATCGGCGGCGCCGCCGTCGGTGCGGTGACCGCCCAGCTCACCCGCGGGGCCGGCGCGGCCCGCGGGATCGGGCTCACCGTCGTCGCCGTCTCGTTCGTGCTGCGTGCCGTGGGGGACGTGGCGGTGCAGCGCGGCAGCGGCCCGCGCTGGCTGTCGTGGGCGCCCCCGCTCGGCTGGTCGTGGCAGGTCCGGCCGTACGACGAGAACCGGTGGTGGGCGGCGCTGCTCGTCGTGGGCCTGGCGGTTGCCATGGCCGCGGCCGCCTTCGCCCTCTCGGACCGGCGCGACCTCGGGTCGGGCCTCGTCGCCTCGCGCCCCGGCCCGCCCGTGGGTGCCGGGTACCTGGGGACGCCGCTGGCGCTCGCGTGGCGGCTGCAGAGGGGATCGCTCGCCGCCTGGGTCGCGGGGTTCGCGGCCTACGGCGTCCTCGCTGGGGCGGTGGTGCAGACCGCGGCGGACCTGGTCAAGGGCAACGCCGAGCTGCAGCAGGCGCTCGAGCGGCTGGGCGGCCGGTCGGCGGCGAGCGACGTGTTCCTGGCCACGCTGCTCGGCATCGGCGGGCTGGTGGCCGCCGGCTACGCGATAGGCGCCGCCCTGCGGATGCGGAGCGAGGAGTCGAGCCTGCACCTCGAGCAGGTGCTGGCGGCGCCGGTGGAGCGTCCGCGCTGGTTGGCGAGCCACCTCGTGTTCGCCCTGCTCGGCCCGGCCGTCGCGCTCCTCGCGGGCGGCCTCACGACCGGGCTGCTCTACGGCGCCCAGATCGGTGACTTCGGCCAGGTGCCGCGGGCCGTGGCCGGCGCCCTCGTGCAGCTCCCGGCCGTCTGGGTGCTCGCCGCCCTCACCGTCGCGGTCTTCGGCGTCCGGCCGCGGATCGCGTCTGCCGTCGGCTGGACGGCGCTGGCCCTGTGTGTCCTGCTCGGGCAGGTCGGCGCGCTGCTCGGCCTGGGCTCGTGGGTGCTCGACCTGTCGCCGTTCACGCACGTCCCGCGGGTGCCGGGGTCCTCGGTGTCGGCGGAGCCGCTGGTGCTGCTGACGCTGCTGGCCGCCGCGCTCGTCGTGCTGGGGGTGGCGGCGTTCCGCCGACGGGACGTCCCGGCGACGTGACGCTCAGGTTCGAGTGGCTCGGGCCCGACCGCCTCAGGCGTCGACCGTCTCCTCGGCGGCTGCACGCTCGCGGCCCGGGGGGACGAACCGGTAGCCGACGTTCCGCACCGTGCCGATCAACGCCTCGTGCTCGACGCCCAGCTTCGCGCGCAGCCGGCGCACATGGACGTCGACCGTGCGGGTGCCGCCGAAGTAGTCGTAGCCCCACACCTCCTGCAGCAGCTGGGCGCGGGTGAAGACGCGGCCCGGGTGCTGCGCGAGGAACTTGAGGAGCTCGAACTCCTTGTACGTGAGGTCGAGCGCGCGGCCGCGCACCTTCGCCGAGTAGGTCACCTCGTCGACGACGACGTCCCCGGCCCGGATCTCGTGCGACTCGGGCTCGGTGGCCAGCTCGGCGAGGCGGCTGCGGCCGGTCGCCAGCCGCAGCCGCGCCTCGACCTCCGCCGGGCCGGCGGAGTCGAGCACGACGTCGTCCGCACCCCAGTCGGCGGCCACGGCCGCCATGCCGCCCTCGGTGAGCACGAGCAGGAGCGGTGCCGACAGACCGGTCGCGCGCAGCAGCCGGCACAGCGAGCGGGCGCCGGCGAGGTCGCGGCGGCCGTCGACCACCACGGCGTCGGCGGGCGGCGCGTCGACGAGGACCGCAGCCTCCGCCGGCATCACGCGCACCTGGTGGGGGAGCAGGCCGAGCGCGGGGAGCACCTCGGCGGAGGGCGCGAGGGCGTTCGTCAGGAGCAGCAGCTGGGCCAAGGGGGACCTCCCGCGGGGATGCCGCCGCGGTCGCGGCGGGGCGTGGCTCTCGCAGCCGCCTCGTTGCGGGACGTGCCCCGATGGTACCCGGAGGAGCCGTCGCGCGACCATGGTCGTCGTGGCGTACCGCACCGGGCAACGGACCGGACACGGCGCAGGACAGGTCCTGCTCACCGCCGACGGCGTCCGCCTGAGCGCCCGGCACGACCCGCAGCGCGGCGCCGCGCGGGACCGGCGGGGACAGCTCGCCTTCGTCGTGGCGCACGGCTTCACCGGCTCGTGGCGGTCGCCGACGCCGCGCGCCATGGCGCGGGTGCTGTCCGGGCACGGCGGTGTGGTGGCGTTCGACTTCCGCGGGCACGGGAGCTCCACGGGGAGGAGCACCGTCGGGGACCTCGAGGTGCTCGACCTGGCCGCCGCCGTCGCCTGGGCGCGGCTGTTGGGGTACGGCCGGATCGTGCCCGTCGGGTGGTCGATGGGCGCCGGGGTGGCAGTGCGGTACTCGGCGCTGGCCCCTCCGGCGGAGCGCGTCGACGCGGTGGTGGCGGTCAGCGGCCCGAGCCGCTGGTACTACCGCGGCACCCGGCCCATGCAGTGGCTGCACCGGGGCATCGGGACGCGGATCGGGCGGGGGGTGATGGCGCTGGCCTTCTCGACCCGGATCGCCGCCTCGGGGTGGGACCCGTGGCCGGAGCCCCCCGACGCCGTCGCCGCGCGGCTGGCGCCCACGCCCCTGCTGGTCGTGCACGGCGACCGCGACCGATACTTCCCGCTCGAGCACGCCCGCTGGCTCGCGCAGGCGGCAGGACCCACGGCGGAACTCTGGATCGAGTCCGGCATGGGACACGCCGAGGCGGGTGCCACTCCGGCCCTGCTGCACCGGATCGCGAGCTGGGCCGGGGCGGCCAGCTCGTCTGCCAGGATGCCGGGGTGAACGCCGTCCTCGGGGCTGTGGCGTCCGCCGCCCTGGCGGGGCTCGTCGCCGTGTCGGCGTACTCGGGGAGCGCCGTGCTCGCGGCGGCCGTGGCGCTCGTGGTCCTCGCCACCGCCCTCGGCTGGGGCGAGCTGTTCGAGCTCCCGGGCATCAGGGGCAGCGGCGTCCTCGTCGCGCTGGCCGGCTTCGCCGGCGTCGGGACGGCGCTGGCCGTGCAGCTGCGGGCCCGCCCCCTGGCCGCGTTCGCCGCGGTGCTCGCCGCCGCCGTGCTCGCCGCGTTCGCCCGCGAGATCGTGCGCCCGGCCCCGCGGACCGACCTCGTCGAGTCCCTCACCGGCACGTTCGCCGGCGAGGTGGTCGTGGTCCTCGCGGCGGCCTGGGTGCTCGTCCCGCGCACCGCGCTGGGCGGCGCGGGCGTCGTGGTGGCCGCGGCCGCGGTCGCCGGGGCTCGGCTCGCGGGCGCCGTCCCCCTGCCGGCGGTCGTGAGCGGCTGGCTGGGCCTGGCCGTCGGGACGGCCGCCGCGGGAGTCGCGGCCGTCGTGGTCGGGAGCGTCGGCGTCGGGCCCGGCCTGCTGCTGGGCGTGTCCGTGGCCGCCGTCGTCGCGGCGCTCGACCGGCTGCTCTCCCCACCCGCGGGCGGCCGCGACGCCCGCGCGGGCCGGGGCGCCGCGGCGCTCGTCGCGGCGTCCGCCGCGCCGGTGGCGGCGGCCGGCGTCGCCGCCTACGCCGTGGCGCGCCTGTTCACCGCCTGACTCACCGCCCGACCCGGTCCCCGCGCCGCCGGCCGCTCGCGCACTACGATCGGGGTGTGCTCGAAGGCTTCTACCTGACCCTGCTCGTGCTGTCCGCGCTGACCATCTCGTGGTTCGCGGTCTTCGTCGTCTACCGGCTGTTCAAGGGTCAGCGCTGACGTGCCGATCCAGCTCGACGCCGATCTGCCGGCGCCGCTGGTCCCGCTCGCGTGGCTCGTGGGGCGCTGGGCGGGCGCGGGGGTCGTCGGCTACCCGACCATGGAGCAGGATCTCCGGTTCGGCCAGGAGGTCACCTTCGCGCACACCGGCGAGCCCTTCCTGGAGTACTCCTCGCGCGCCTGGCTGCTCGACGACGAGGGCCGGCAGGGCCGCCAGCTCGCCACCGAGACCGGTTACTGGCGCCCCGTCGAGGGCGGCGACGACGGTCCGGCCGGCGGTACGGCCCTCGAGGTGCTGCTCGCGCACCCCATGGGCTACGTCGAGCTCTACACCGGCTCGGTCGAGGGTCCGCGGGTGACGCTCGAGACGGACGCCGTGGTCCGCAGCCGCACCGCGACCGAGTACACGGCCGCCACCCGGATGTACGGGCTGGTCGAGGGCGACCTGCTGTGGGTGCTCGACATGGCGGCCGCGGGCTCGCCGCTCAGCTCACACGCGTCCGGCCGGCTCAAGCGGGTGCCGACGGACTGACGGGACCGACCGCGCGCTCTGGCGGCCCACCTATGCTCGGAGGATGTCGCAGGTGCTGGCGGACGACCTCGACGCCGTGCTGCGCGCGCGCGGCCTGCGCGCGACCCCGCAACGCCGGTTCGTCGTCGGGGCCCTGCAGCGCCTCGGGCACGGCACGCCCGACCAGGTGTGGGAGCAGGTGCAGCAGGTCGCGCCGTCGATGAGCCCCTCCACCGTCTACCGGGCGCTGGAGCTCCTCGAGGAGCTCGGCGTCGTGGCGCACACCCACCTCGGGCACGGCGCGCCGAGCTACCACCTCGCCACCCACGCCGACCACCTGCACCTCGTCTGCCGCCGCTGCGGCTCCGTGCAGTCGGCGGACGTGAGCAAGGCCCGCCAGCTCGCCGACGAGATCACGGCCCGGTTCGGCTTCGTGCCCGACCTCGGCCACCTCTCGCTGGACGGCCTCTGCGAGGCCTGCGCCGCGCAGGCGACGTCCGAGGCACCGGACGGCGCCCCCGCCGCCGCCCCCGCCCGGGAAGCAGCGGACGAGCCGGAGCGCTGAGACGGTCATGACGATCCCCACGACCGACCCGGCGACCGGCACGCCCGTCTCGCGATCGCCCCTGCTGGGCACGCCTGGGGCGGTCGAGGCCGAGGGCGCCGACGCCGGCGTCGCATGGCACTACGGCGACCCGGTGCGTGAGCAGCGCCTGCTGGCGGCCGGCGAGGCCGCGGTCGACCTCTCGAACCGGGGCGTCGTGACCGTCACCGGCCCCGACCGGCTGTCGTGGCTCAACTCGCTCACCACGCAGGCCCTGCTCGACGCCCGGCCCGGCGAGGCGCGGGAGGCGCTGATCCTCAGCCCGCACGGGCACGTCGAGCACGCCCTGCACCTGGTCGACGACGGCGCCACGACGTGGCTGACCGTCGAACCCGGCACCGCCGGTGCGGTCACCGACTGGTTGCGCCGGATGCAGTTCATGCTGCGCGTCGAGGTCACCGACGCGACGGCGTCCTGGGCGGTGGTGGGCGCGGGCCCCGACCTGGCGCGCCGCCTGGCGGGCCGGGCCAGAGGCGAGGTGCCCACACCCGTGTGGGTGGACCCGTGGCCCGAGCCGGGGCCGGTCACCGCGTCGTACGCCGCCGTCGACGACGCCGCGCACCCCGGCCGCCAGCGGCCGTTCGCCGAGGTGCTCGTGCCGCGCGACCGGCTCGCCGAGGTGCTCGACGGCGTCCCGCTCGCGGGCACGTGGGCGGCCGAGGCTTCGCGCGTGGCGGCCTGGCGGCCGCGGCTCGGGCTCGAGAGCGACCACCGGACCATCCCGCACGAGGCCGACTGGCTGCGCACCGCCGTGCACCTGCAGAAGGGGTGCTACCGCGGGCAGGAGACCGTGGCGCGGGTGCACAACCTCGGCCGGCCGCCACGCCGGCTGGTCTTCCTGCACCTCGACGGGTCGGTGCACACGCTGCCCGCGCACGGCGACGCGGTGGTCCTCGGCGACCGGCAGGTGGGGTTCGTCACGACCGCCGCGCGCCACCACGAGCTCGGGCCGATCGCACTGGCGCTGGTCAAGCGGAACGTCCCGGTGGACGCGCAGCTGCTCGTGCGCGGCGCCGAGGGCGACGTCGCGGCCGCCCAGGAGGTCGTGGTCGCGCCGTGACTTCAGGCACCTGAGCCGCGGCTGCCAGGATGGGGCGGTGAGCCAGACGCTGATCACCGTCGCACCGACCGGGGCGGAGCACCTCAAGGCCGACGTCCCGCAGCTGCCCACCACGCTCGACGAGCTGGTGGCCGAGGCCAAGGCCTGCGAGGCGGCCGGCGCCGCGCTGATCCACGTGCACATCCGGGACGGCGAGCACCGGCCCACGCTCGACCTCGGAAGGCTACGCGACACCGTCGCGGCGCTGCGGGAGCAGACCAGCCTGATCGTGCAGCTGTCGACGGGCGGCAGCGTGCACGACCCGCTCGAGAACCGGCTGCGCGTGCTCGAGGCCGCGCCCGACTCGTGCTCGCTGACCTGCGGCACGGTGAACTTCGGCGACGACGTGTTCCTCAACCCCTGGCCGTTCATGGTCGAGCTCTACGAGGCCGCCCGCGAGGCCCGCGTCGTGCCCGAGTTCGAGCTGTTCGACCTGGGCCAGGTCGCGGCGCTGCGCCGGCTGCTCGACACGTGCGGCCTGCCCTACGGGGGCAAGGTGCACTGCGACTTCGTCACCGGCGTGCCGGGGGGCATGCCCGGGACGGCGGCGGCCCTCGTCGCCGGCGTGCAGGCGTTGCCCGCCGAGGTGACGTCGTGGTCGGCCACCGGCATCGGCCGGGCACACCTGCCGATCGCGGCGGCCGCGCTGTCGATGGGCGGCCACCTGCGGGTGGGCATGGAGGACAACATCGTCTACGCCCGCGGCCGGCAGGTGCGCTCGAACGCGGAGCTCGTCGAGCGGGCCGCCCGGCTGGCCACCGAGCTGCAGCGCCCCCCGATGAGCACGGCCGACGCGCGAGCCCTCCTCGGCCTGCCGGCCTGACCCGCCTGCTCGGGCCGCCTGCTCACCTCCGGCTGCTTTGCTCCACTTCGGCCCGGTTCTGCGCCGCGAAACCGAGCCGGAGATGAGCAACGCAGCCGTAGATGAGCACGGACCGCCGGGCGGGCGGTGACGCGACTCACGGTGCTAGCAGTTGCAAGCGCTAGCTGGAGCAAGCATTATGGGATGCGTGGCAAGCATCTCGGACAAGGTCGGCGACCTCGGCGCGTACCTGCGTGAGCAGCGTGAGAACGCGCGCCTGTCGGTGCGCCAGCTGGCGTCGCTGACCGGCGTCAGCAACCCCTACCTGAGCCAGGTGGAGCGCGGGCTCCGCCGGCCCTCCGCCGAGGTCCTGCAGCAGCTCGCCAAGGGCCTGCGGATCTCCGCCGAGGCGCTGTACGTGCGCGCCGGCATCCTCGAGGCCGGGCCGCGCGGCACGGTCGAGGTCGCCGTGGAGTCCGACGAGGGCCTCACCGCCCGGCAGAAGAAGGTCCTGCTGGAGCTGTGCGCGCACTTCAGGTCCGAGAACGCCCGCGCCGAGGACGACGCGACGGCCCGCGCCGTGGTCGCCGCCGCCGAGGCCGGCATGCCCGAACAGTCCGACGTGCTCGACGCACCCGATGCGTCCACGATCACCCCCGCGCCGCTCGCCCGGGGAACCGAGGAGGAATCCTAGATGTCCCGCATCACCGAGATCCGCACCAACGTCACCGGGTCGACCCCGGTGCTCGCCGTGGTGGGCGCCACCGACCTCGTCGTCGAGCGCCTGCGCAACGCCGCCGCCCAGGCCGAGAAGGTCCAGGCCGGCATCGAGGGCGCCATCGGCACCTACCAGGCCGAGCTGCGCAAGGGCCTCGAGGCCGCGCAGACCGAGCTGGGCAAGACGATCGAGGCCTACCAGGTGGGCCTCGACCGCGAGACCCTGCAGAAGGCGCAGGCCCGGGTGCAGCAGGTGCCCACCGTCGTCCAGCAGGTCCCCGCGATCGCCGTGAGCCGGGCCCTCGAGGTCGCCGGCCAGGTCGAGACCGGCTACGCCGGCCTCGCCGAGCGCGGCAAGGAGCTCGTCGAGCGGGTGCGCCGGCAGAAGCCGACCCAGGACCTGCTCGCGCAGAGCAAGGTCACGGTCGACCGCACCCGCGCCGCCGTCACGACCGCGCGCAAGGCCGTCGACGACACCACCGCCGCGGCGAAGAGCGTCGTGACGATCGGCCGCCGCGAGGCGGGCGAGACCGCCGCCGCCGTCGAGGAGACGGTGGAGCAGAGCGTCGCGCAGACCGAGAAGGTCGTCGCCAAGCGCACCAGCGGCACCCGCGCCGCCGCGCGCCGCACGACCACCACGGCCCGCAACCGCAGCACGACGGCCCGCGCCGCCGCCAAGGAGGCCGCCGGTACCGCCGGCGCCACCGCCAAGAAGGCCGCCGAGGCCGCCGAGGCCGCGGCCGAGAAGGTCGGCGACTGACGCCGGCAGCAGCCCGGCACACGCACGGACCAGCACCACAGACGACGACGGCCCGCCCCGCCCGGGGCGGGCCGTCGTCGTTCCCGGCCGGAGTCCGTACCCTGGAGGCATGCTCGCGAACGGCGTCTACACGTTGCAGTACTACATCGTGCTCGCACTCACCCTGTTCGCCTTCGGGGTCGAGGTGTGGGCGCTGGCCGATGCCGTGCGCCAGCGCAAGGGCTCGTTCGTCGCGGCGGGCAAGCTCACCAAGCAGCTCTGGCTGATCATCCTCGCGGTCGCCACGGCCTTCGGCCTGCTCGCCCTGACCAGCGCGCTCGCGAGCGACGGCACCACCAACCCGCTCGGCATCCTGAGCATCGTCGCCGTGGTCGCGGCTGCCGTGTACCTCACCGACGTTCGGCCGGCGGTGCGGCAGACCCGCGGCGGTGGCGGGCGGAGCAGCGGCCCCTACGGGCCCTGGTGACCGGTGGGGCGTCCCCCGAAGAGCTGAACGTAACGACGCGGCTACTTCGAGCAACGAGAGCGAGTACGCTGAGGCCGTGACCGAGTTCCTTCCCGGTGGGCGCCGCCGCATCGACCGCGTGCTCGCGCCCGGCTACATCGACGGCGTCGAGACCCTCGACCTCGAGGAGCTGCGCGTGCGCCGCGCGGACGCCGACCAGGAGGAGGTCGACCTCTCCTACGCGCGCCGGCTGCTGCAGGGCCGTCTCGACATCCTCCGCGCCGAGCAGGCGAGCCGCCGCGGCGACGGCGAACCCGTCTTCCAGCCGCGCTCGGACGTCGAGATCGTGGCCGCCCTCTCGCGCATCCTCGGCGACGAGCAGCGCCAGACGCGTGGTCTCGGCCGGCACGTCTCGACTGCGACCCCTAGCCGGGTCGGCGAGCACCGCCGCGAGGCGGAGCGCGCCGTCGCCGACGTCGGCGGTTCCGACCCGCGCGGGCTCGACGACGTGGCGCTCGCCGAGGCCATCGCGAATCTCGCTGACATCGAGTCGCGGATCAGCCGCTCCCGCCGGCAGGTCCAGGCCGTCGTCGACCTGCTGACCGAGGAGATCGCCCGCCGCTACCAGGCGGGCGAGGTCACCGCCGGGGCTCGCTGACCGCTCCTGACCCGGGCGGCGCCGCGCGGCTATCCTCACCGCCCGTGAGCCTCGCCGTCCTCGCCCGTGTCGTCCGGTCCGGCTTCGTCGAGAGCGTGCACCACGGCACGGCCGTGGCGGTCGACGGCGACGGGGACGTGGTCGCGTCCGCCGGTGACTGGCAGGCGCCGATCTTCCCGCGGTCGTCGAACAAGCCGCTGCAGGCCGTCGCGATGGTCCGGGCGGGCCTGGACCTCGAGGGCCCGCTGCTCGCGCTGGCGTGCTCGAGCCACTCGGGCGAGCGCTACCACCTGGACGGCGTCCGCCGGGTGCTGGCCGCCGCCGCCCTCACCCCCCAGGACCTGCAGAACACCCCCGACCTGCCCCTGGACGCCGCCGAGCGGCTGGCCTGGCAGTGCGCAGGGCGGGCGCCCGAGTCCCTCGCGCAGAACTGCTCGGGCAAGCACGCGGCCATGCTCGCGACGTGCCGCGCCAACGGTTGGGACACGGCCGCGTACCTACGGCCCACGCACCCCCTGCAGCGCGCCATCGGCGAGACGATCGCCGACCTCGCCGGCGAGCCCGTCGCGGCCACCGGCATTGACGGCTGCGGCGCGCCGGTGCACGCGCTCTCGCCGCTCGGCCTCGCGGTCGCCTTCGCGCGCGTCGCGGCAGCCGCACCCGGGACGGCGGAGGGGCGCGTCGCCGCCGCCGTCCGGACCCATCCCGAGTGGCTGGGCGGAACCGGGCGCGACGTGACCCGGCTGGTGCGCGGCATCCCGGGGCTCGTCGCCAAGGACGGTGCCGAGGGCGTCTACGTCGCGGCCCTGCCTGACGGGCGCGCGGCCGCGGTCAAGATCGCCGACGGGAGCGAGCGCGCCCGCACCGCGGTGCTGGCGGGGCTGCTGCACAGGCTCGCCGTCGAGGCCCCGGTACTCGACGAGCTCGCGGACGTGCCGGTGCTCGGGCACGGCGTGCCCGTCGGGCGCGTCGAGGTGACGGAGTTCTGACGTGCGGCTTGTTGTCCAGAGGGTGACGCGTGCGCGGGTCACCGTGGACGGCGAGGTGGTGGGCGCGATCGAGCGCCCGGGCCTGGTCGCGCTCGTCGGCGCCACCCACGACGACACCGCCGCCGGCGCCACGGCCCTGGCGCGCAAGGTCGCCGGCCTGCGGATCCTGCGCGGCGAGCGGAGCGCGCTCGACGAGCGGGCCCCCGTGCTCGTGGTCAGCCAGTTCACGCTCTACGCCGACACCCGCAAAGGGCGGCGGCCGTCGTGGAGCGCGGCGGCGCCCGCGCCGGTCGCGGAGCCGCTCGTCGAGGCCTTCGCCGCCGAGCTGCGCGGCGCCGGGCTCGAGGTCGCCACCGGTCGGTTCGGCGCCGACATGGCCGTCGAGCTCGTCAACGACGGGCCGGTCACGCTGATCCTGGAGATCTGACGAGCGGGCTGACGGCGTCCCAGGCCACGGTGACCTCGCCGAGACGCCACCGCCCGGGGCCGTCGAGCACGGGCCATCCGCCGGCGCGCAGGGCCGCCACGGTCGCCGTCCAGCGCTGCCTGACCCCGAACGCCGACCGCGGCGCCTCCCGCGCCCAGGCCTGGTCGAGCGCCGACAGGTGGGCGTGCACGCGCTCGCCGGGCACGTTGCGGTGGATGAGCGCCTTGGGCAGCCGCTCGGCGACCTCCGAGGGCCGCTCGAGGCCGGCGAGCCGCAGCGAGAGCGTCAGGGAGACCGGGCCGGACCCGTCGAGCGTGATCCAGGCGGCGCGGCGGCCGACCTCGTCGCACGTGCCGTCGACGACGAGCCCGCCCGGGGCCAGCCGCTCGAGCATCGTCGCCCAGGCGTGCTCGACCTCTCCCTCGGCGTACTGCCGCAGCACGTTGAAGGCGCGGACGACGACCGGCCGGCGCCCGGCCGGCATCGGCAGCTCGAACCCGCCGCGCACGAAGGAGAGCCCGTCGCCTGCCAGGGGCTGCGCCGCCGCCACCCGCTCGGCGTCGATCTCGACGCCCACGACCTCGACGTCGGGTCGCACCCGCCGCAGCCGGTCGCGCAGCTCGACGGCGGTGACGGGGGAGGCGCCGTACCCGAGGTCGGCGACCAGCGGATCGGCCGCCCGGCGCAGCCGCCGGGCCTGTGGCCCGGCGAGCCAGCGGTCGGCGCGGCGCAGCCGGTTCGGGTTGGTCGTGCCGCGCGTGACCACCCCGACCGAACCCCGAGTTCGCCGGACGGTCACCTCCCCAGGCTATTCACGCCGTGCCACCGGTTCCTCCCGGTGATCAAGGAAAAGCTCGACCCTTCGACCCGGGGTCCAGCTTTTCCTTGATCACCACGAACGAGGGGCGAGCTGCAGTGGGCCGGAAGGATGAAGGCTCAATTGGCGGGGTCCGTGGGGGCGCGGTTAGCGTCTGGCCATGACTTCGCAGCGTCCCCGCCCGCCGCAGCGGGTGGCGATGCTCTCCGTCCACACCTCGCCGCTCGAGCAGCCCGGCACCGGCGACGCCGGCGGCCTCAACGTCTACGTGGTCGAGACCGCCCGTCGGCTCGCCGAGAGCGGCACCGCGGTCGAGATCTTCACCCGGGCGACGTCGAGCAGCGCCCTGGGCGAGATCGAGCTCGCACCGGGCGTCCTCGTGCGCGGTGTGGCCGCCGGGCCGTTCGAGGGCCTGTCGAAGGCCGACCTGCCCGGCCAGCTCTGCGCCTTCGCCGCCGAGGTCATGCGGGTCGAGGCCCGGCAGGACCCGGGTTGGTACGACCTCGTGCACTCGCACTACTGGCTCTCCGGCCAGGTCGGCTGGCTGGCGGCCGAGCGCTGGCACGTGCCGCTCGTGCACACGATGCACACGATGGCCAAGGTGAAGAACCTCGCGGTGGCCGAGGGCGACACCCCCGAGCCCCTGGGCCGGGTGATCGGCGAGGAGCAGGTGGTCGCCGCTGCCGACCGGCTCGTGGCGAACACCCGCGACGAGGCCCGCGAGCTGGTCGACCTCTACGGCGCCGACCCGGCGCGCGTGGTCGTCGTCCCGCCCGGTGTCGACCTGGAGCTGTTCACGCCCAAGGCGCGCGGCGGCCGCCCCGGCGCGCGCCGCCGCCTCGGCCTGCCGGCCGACGGCGACGTGCTGCTCTTCGTCGGCCGGATCCAGCCGCTCAAGGCTCCCGACGTCCTGGTTCGTGCGGCCGCCGAGCTCGTCGCGGCGGACCCCGAGCGGCGCCGCCGCCTCACCGTCGTCGTCCTGGGGGGGCCGAGCGGGACGGGCCTCGAGCGGCCCCGCGGGCTCCAGGAGCTGGCGACCGCGCTCGGGGTCGCGGACGTCGTCCGTTTCGCGCCGCCCGTGAGCCGCGCCGAGCTCGCCGACTGGTACCGCGCGGCCGACCTCGTCGCCGTCCCCTCGCACAGCGAGTCGTTCGGGCTGGTCGCCGTCGAGGCGCAGGCCTGCGGGACCCCCGTGGTCGCCGCACGCGTCGGCGGCCTGCCCACCGTGGTCGCGGACGGTGCCACGGGCGTGCTCGTCGACGGCCACGATCCGCAGGTCTGGGCGAAGGAGCTGGGGGCCCTGCTCGACGACCCGCTGCACCGCCGTCGCCTCGGCGCGGCGGCGGCCGTCGCCGCGCGCCGGTTCGGGTGGGACGCCACCGTCGACGCGCTGCTCGACGTCTACACCCGCGCGATCGCGGACCGTCCGCTGCGGGCGCTGGCCGCCCGGCGGCAGCCGTTCCCGGCGCCCGCCGGCGAACTCGCGGTCGCGCCGTGAGCGAGGCCCGGGCGGCCGAGGGTGTGCTGCGCCGGTGGCTCGAGGCCTCGGAGCTCGAGTGGGAGCCGGGGGCGCGGCCGGGGGAGTACGTCGTCCAGCTGCCGGGCGAGGCGAAGCTGCGGACAACGGTGAGCCTGCTCGTCGGCGACCAGGGGCTGTCGGCATCGGCGTTCGTCGTCCGTCGGCCCGACGAGAACCACGAGGCGTTCTACCGCTGGATGCTCACCCGCAACAGCCGGCTGCCGGGGGTGGCGTTCGCCCTGGACCGGGTCGGCGACGTGTATCTCGTCGGCCGGCTGCCCGTCGAGGGCGTCACCGACGAGACCGTCGACCGGCTGCTCGGCGCCCTGCTGTCCGTGGCGGACGAGTCGTTCAACGAGCTGCTCGTGCTCGGCTTCCTCGAGTCGATGCGCCGGGAGTGGCGCTGGCGGGTCGAGCGGGGCGAGTCGACCCGCAACCTGGAGGCGTTCCGGCACCTCCTCGATCAGTCCTGAGCGCCCTGGCGGCCGCGCGGGGGCCTCGGGCGGCCACGCTTTGCGCTGGCCTCACATGTGGTGCAGAGGGCGTGGTCTCGTGGCTGGGGAGTGGTTCGGGTGCAGCGAAGGCACTCCGACCGGCGCGAGATCGTCACGAGTCGCCGGTGTCGATGGGGGCGGCGTCACGGGCCCACATCCGGGGCCAGTGCAAAGCGGGGCGGGTCCCTGGCAGCTGCCCCGAGCGTGCGGGTGCCGTCGGCGGCACCCGACGCCTCCGGCGTGGCCCATCGGACCTCCCCACTAGCCTGGCGCCATGACGGAGGCGACCTACACGCTGGTCCTGCTGCGGCACGGCGAGAGCGACTGGAACGCGAAGAACCTGTTCACGGGCTGGGTCGACGTGCCGCTGTCGGACAAGGGCCGCACCGAGGCCGAGACCGGCGGCCGGCTGCTCGCCGAGGCAGGGCTGCTGCCGGACGTCGTCCACACGTCGCTACTGCGCCGCGCCATCACCACGGCGAACCTCGCCCTCGACGTGGCCGACCGGCACTGGATCCCGGTGAAGCGCTCATGGCGCCTGAACGAGCGGCACTACGGCGCGCTGCAGGGCAAGAACAAGAAGCAGACCCTCGAGCAGTTCGGCGAGGAGCAGTTCATGCTCTGGCGCCGCTCGTACGACGTCCCGCCGCCCCCGCTGGCCGACGGCGCGGAGTGGTCGCAGGCGGGCGACCCGCGCTACGCGGACCTGGGCGACGACCTGCCGCGCACCGAGTGCCTCAAGGACGTCGTCGCCCGCATGCTGCCCTACTGGGACGCCGAGATCGTCCCCGACCTGCGGGCGGCCCGCACCGTGCTCGTCGCGGCGCACGGCAACTCCCTGCGCGCGCTGGTCAAGCACCTCGACGAGATCGGCGACGACGAGATCGCCGGCCTCAACATCCCGACGGGGATCCCGCTGCTCTACCGCCTGGACGAGAGGCTGACGCCGACCGTGCGCGGCGGGCAGTACCTCGATCCGGATGCCGCGGCCGAGGCAGCGGCGGCGGTCGCGAACCAGGGTCGCTGAGCCGTCGGAGCGTGCTCAGCGGGTGGGCAGCTCGCCGAGCCCGTGCTCGCGGGAGCCGAGTGGGTGCTCCCCGGTGACCAGGTAGGCGACCCTGCGGGCGACCGAGACGGCGTGGTCGGCGAAGCGCTCGTAGTAGCGCCCGCACAGCGTCACGTCGACCGCCGTCTCGATGCCGTGCTCCCACTCGTCGTCGAGCAGCACGGTGAACAGCTCGCGGTGCAGGCCGTCCATGACGTCGTCGTCGAGCTCGAGCTCTCCCGCGACGGTGAGGTCGCGGCTGGCGACCACGCTGCCCGCCTTGGCGACGATCCGCTCGGCCACCTGGCCCATCTGCAGGATCGTCGCGCGCAGCTCGGCGGGGATGGCCGACTCGGGGTAGCGCATCCGCGCGAGCTTCGCCACGTGCCGGGCGAGGTCGCCCATCCGCTCCAGGTCGGCGCTCATGCGCAGGCCGGTGACGATCACGCGCAGATCCGTCGCGACCGGGGCCTGCCGGGCGAGCAGCGCCAGGGAGCGCTCCTCGATGTCCCCCTGGAGCCCGTCGATCTGCTCGTCGGCGCCGATCACGCTCTCGGCCAGGGCGAGGTCCGCGTCGAGCAGGGCCGTCGTCGCCCGGCCGACGGCCGACCCGACCAGCCGGGTCATCTCGACCATCTGGTCGGAGAGGGCGTCGAGCTCCTCGTGGAACTGCTCCCGCATCGCCGATCCGCTCCGCTCGTCGTCCGCCGGCTCCGGTCGCCGGCATCTCGCCCGAACCGTCCCAGGGTGCCGTGAACGTCGTGGGCCCCTGAGGTGAACACCGCGAGAAGCCCTCCGCCGTGCAGGTCACGGCATGACGGCCCGGGACGGTGCGGACCTTACCCTGGCGACGTGAGCCAGTCCTGGACGCCGGTGCTGGCGGGTCTCGTCGGCCTCGTCGTCGGCGCGCTCGCCGTGCTCGCCTTCCGAGCGAGCGAGCGCGAGCGGCTGGCCCCGCTGGAGCACCCGGAGCCGGAGTTGCCCGCGGGGATCAGTGGCGTCCTGGCCGTGCTCCGCTCCGCGGCCGTGGTCCTGGACGCCGGCGACGGGGTGGTGAAGGCGACGCCGGCTGCGTACGCGTTCGGGCTCGTGCGGGGGCACGACCTGGCCCACCCGCAGCTGCGCGACCTGGTCGCCGAGGCCCGCCGCCTCGGGCTCGTGCGCGAGCAGGAGCTGGAGCTGGCGCGCGGCCCCCTCGGGCGGGCCACGATCTTCGTGCACGCCCGGGTGGCGCCGCTCGGCAGCGACCTCGTCCTGGTGCTCGTCGACGACCGCACCGAGGCCCGCCGGGTCGAGGAGATCCGCCGGGACTTCGTCGCGAACGTGAGCCACGAGCTCAAGACCCCCATCGGGGCGCTGCGCCTGCTGGCCGAGGCGGTCGCCGACGCCGCCGACGACCCGGAGGCGGTGCGCCACTTCGCCGCTCGGATGGAGCGCGAGGCGGTGCGCCTGACCACGCTGGTGCAGGAGATCATCGACCTCTCGCGGTTGCAGGTGGCCGACGCGCTGCACCAGCCGGAGCCGGTCAGCGTGGACGACGTCGTCGCCGAGGCGGTCGACCGGGTGTCGCTGGCCGCGCAGCGCAAGCGCGTCGAGGTGAGCGTCGGCGGTGACCACGGCGCCGTGGTCTACGGCGACCACAGCCTGCTGGTGACGGCGGTGCGCAACCTGGTCGACAACGCGATCGCCTACTCGCCGGAGGCCACCCGGGTGTCCGTGACCGTGCGCCGGACCGGTGGGCTGGTCGAGGTGGCGGTCAGCGACCAGGGCTACGGCATCGCCTCGGCGGACCAGGAGCGCATCTTCGAACGCTTCTACCGGGTCGACCCGGCCCGCTCCCGCGCCACGGGGGGCACCGGCCTCGGCCTGAGCATCGTCAAGCACGTGGCGGCCAACCACGGCGGCGAGGTGACCCTGTGGAGCGTCGAGGGGGAGGGCTCCACGTTCACGCTCCGCATGCCCGACTCTGCCCAGCGCCGCCCCGCGGCCGGCCGGCCCGGCGCCGCGCTCACCGCCACCAGGACCCGACTCGCGACCGACCAGAAGGAGAGCACGGCGTGACCCGCATCCTCGTCGTCGAGGACGAAGACTCGTTCAGCGACCCCCTGTCGTACCTGCTGCGCCGGGAGGGCTACGACGTGGCCGTCGCGGACGACGGAACGACCGCCCTCGAGGAGTTCGACCGCAACGGCGCCGACCTCGTGCTCCTCGACCTCATGCTGCCCGGCCTGCCCGGCACCGAGGTGTGCCGCCAGCTGCGGGCGCGGGGCAACGTGCCCGTCATCATGCTCACCGCGAAGGACAGTGAGATCGACAAGGTGGTCGGCCTCGAGCTCGGCGCGGACGACTACGTCACCAAGCCCTACTCCTCGCGCGAGCTCGTGGCGCGGGTGCGTGCGGTGCTGCGGCGCGGGGTCGAACCCGAGGTGCTCGTCCCCACCACCGTCGAGGCCGGGCCGGTGCGCATGGACGTCGAGCGTCACGTCGTCACGGTCGACAACTCGACCGTCGCCATGCCACTGAAGGAGTTCGAGCTCCTCGAGATCCTGCTCCGCAACGCGGGCCGCGTGCTGACCCGCATGCAGCTCATCGACAGGGTGTGGGGCTCGGACTACGTGGGTGACACCAAGACCCTCGACGTCCACGTCAAGCGGCTGCGCAGCAAGATCGAGCCCGATCCGGGGCAGCCGCGCCACCTCGTCACCGTGCGCGGCCTCGGCTACAAGTTCGAGGCCTGAACCCGGTCAGCTGGCGATCGGCTCGCGGTCAGCTCGCGGCGCCCGTGGCGCTGCCGGCCGGTGACGGCGACTGCTGGCCGGCACCCGACGGGTTCGCCGAGGGGCTGAGCGAACCGCTCGGCGTCACGGTCGACGGCTGCGAGGTCGCCGAGCCGCTGGGCAGGTATCCCTCGTAGTAACCGCTCGCGGGCAGCACCGGGATCTGGAACGAGGTGCCTCCGACGGTGGCGGTGCGAGCGTCCAACGTGACCAGCGCACCCGGCGGCTGCGGCACCGACGCGATGTCGAACGGGACGACCTGGCCCGCCGGGCTGGCCGCGGCGGAGCCGCCGGGCGTGGCGCTGCCCGTCGCCGCCGACGGCGACCCGACCTGCACGAACCCGCCGGCGGGCACCTTGACGACGGTCTGACCCGCCGCCTGCTGCTGCCCGTCGGACGTCGTCGTCACGACGGCGAGCTGCACGTCGGCCTCGTTGTCCGTCTGGTTCGAGATGGCCCCCACGACCTGTCCGGGGCCGCCCTGCGCGTTGCTCACCAGGAGGAAGTTGCGCAGCTTGATGCCGCTGTTCTCGTCGGTGCCGCCGATCCGGGCGTTGCGGCCCTCTCCGGCCTCGAAGGGGGTCGCCGTCTGCTGCGGGCTGGTCGCGGTGCAGCCGGTCAGCGCCAGGGCGACTCCGGCGACGGCGACGGCCGTGCGCGCCCTCCGGCCGGTCCTGACCCGAAGACGCACCACGCGGCGACTGGCGTTCACGAGCTGGGTCCTCCTGCTGCACGTGCGATGCGGTCGGTGCCGGAGCTGTGCTGGCGGAGCGCAGCCTACCGCCCGGTAGCGGTCACGCCGCCCGGGGCAGGCGCACGCCGGCTCACCCGCGGTGACGCCGGCCGCGCGATGCACGGTCCGGGCCCGGCTGTCAAGGCCCCGCCTATCCTGGGAGAAGCCGGTGAGGGGCCGCTGACCTGCGCAAACGGGACCACGCGGTCGTGACCCCCGGCCCGCCCCGTGCTATCCTCGATGAGGGAAAGGGGATAAGACCACATGGCTTTCACGGTCGGCGAAACGGTTGTGTACCCCCATCACGGGGCCGCACTCATCGAGGAGATCAAGACACGGATCATCAAAGGTGAGGAACGCCAGTACCTGGTACTGAAGGTGGCCCAAGGGGACCTCACGATCGAGGTACCGGCCCAGAACGTCGATCTGGTGGGTGTCCGCGACGTCGTCGGGCAGGAGGGTCTGGACCGTGTGTTCCAGGTCCTGCGGGCCCCGTACGCCGAGGAGCCGACCAACTGGTCGCGCCGCTACAAGGCGAACCTCGAGAAGCTCGCCTCCGGCGACGTCATCAAGGTGGCGGAGGTCGTGCGCGACCTCTGGCGCCGCGACCAGGACCGCGGTCTCTCCGCAGGTGAGAAGCGCATGCTCGCCAAGGCACGGCAGATCCTGGTGTCGGAGCTCGCACTGGCCGAGCACACCAACGAGGACAAGGCCGAGGCACTGCTCGACGAGGTCCTCGCCTCCTGAGCACCCCGACGGGCTCGTGTGCCCGCCGTCCCCCAGGGGTCGGCGGGCACACCCACGTCGGGCAGGCCTGATCCGTGCCCGACCCCACCCGCGTCCCGGCCGTCCACCCGGCGACGTACGCCTGCCTCGCGGTCGTGCCCGTGGACGTCGACGACCGGTCCGCCCCGCTGGGCTGCGCCGCCCTGCGGGAGCTCCGTGGGCGGCCGCTGCTGGCCTGGTCGGTGGCCGCGCTGGCGTCGTCGGGACAGGTGACGGACGTCGTCGTCGCAGCGCCGCCCGCTCTGGAGGAGGCGCTCGCGCAGGCGCTGGAGCCGTCGGGCGTGCCCGTACACGTCGTCCCCGTCGAGGCCGACGGTCCGGGGCACCGGGTGCTCGCCGCCCTGCGGAGCCCGATCGCGCAACGGCGACCGGGACCGGGCGAAGCCCGTCTCGTGCTGGTCCATGACGCGCTGCACCCGCTCTCGTCCGCGGCGCTCGTACGAGACGTCCTCCGCCCCCTCGCCACGCACCCACGCGCGACGGCGAGTGCTCCGGCCCATGCCGTGACCGACACGCTCAAGTGGGTCGACGAGTACGAGGTGGTGCTCGACACCGCCGACCGCGAGGGCTACCGCGTCATCTACAGTCCGCAGGCCTACCGGCGTGGTGCGCTCGTGGCGGCGCTGGAGGGTGCGTCGGACGAGTTGCTGCGCGCGTCGGGCGCCGAGGTCCTGCTCGGTCTCGTGCAGGCCTCGGGCGGCGAGGTGACGCTCGTGCCGTCGCCCGGCGAGGCCTTGAGGGTGGCGACCCCCGACGACCTCGCGCTCGCCGAGGCGCTGCTGCACGTCGAGCTGGACAGCGGCGTGCCGGCCGGCCCGCAGCCGGCGACCTGACCGCCGGCCGGCGACGTCTCAGGCCAGCCGGTGGCGCTTCGCGGCGAGGAGCTGCTCGGCGAGGAACAGGTCGCGTGGATAGGTCACCTTGAGGTTCTGCGCGCTCCCCGCGACCGTCTGCACGACGAGATCGGAGAACGCCTCGACGGTGCTTGCCGTGTCGGTGCCCCGGAACCCAGCGTCGAGCGCGACGGCGTACGCCGCCAGCAGGCCTTTCGCGCGGAACGCCTGCGGCGTCTGCACCCGTACCAGGCGCTTCCCCGCGCCGGCGCTCGCCGCCGTCCGGTCTGGTCGGCCCTCGGCCCCGACCGGCAGCACGCCGAGCGCGGGGAGGGCCGGGACGGCGCCGCCGACGTCATGCGCGGTGGTCACGACCGACCTGAACAGGGCCGGCCCGGCAAGCGGTCGCGCCCCGTCGTGCACGGCGACGACGTCGATCTCACCCGCCTCGACGTAGGGCGCGAGGTGCGCGAGGGCGGCATCCTCGGACTCGTGCCGGGTCGCGCCCCCCACCACCATCCGGACGTCGAGGCCGCTGGCCTCCAGCCGCAGCACCTCCGCCGCCAGGTCGACGTCCTCGGGGCGGACGACGACGACGAAGCGAGCGACCTCGGGCACCTGGCTCGCCCACTGCAGCGACCAGCTGAGGACGCGGCGGCCGGCCAGCGGCAGGTAGACCTTGTTGACGCGGGCGCCGAGTCTGGTGCCGCTGCCGCCACCGAGGACGACGACGGCCGCGCGCCCTTCGCCCGAGGGCCCCCGGCCGAGCCCGCGCCGGGGCACGCCGTTGCTCGCCACCGCATCACTCTAGGTGCGTGGACCGGGGTCGCGGGCTGGCACCATCGGGCGGGTGAGCGTGCTGCCGCGGGTCGGGACCGGGATCGACGTGCACCGCTACGCGGCCCCCGAGGTCGATCGCCCGCTGCGCCTGGCAGGGCTCGACTGGCCCGGCGAGCGGGGGCTCGACGGGCACTCCGACGCCGACGTCGTCGCCCACGCCTGCTGTGACGCCCTGCTCGCCGCCGCCGGCTGCGGGGACCTCGGCTCCCAGTTCGGCACCTCCGACCCGCGCTGGGCCGGTGCCGCCGGCGTCGAGATGCTCGCGGAGACGGCGCGGATCGTGCGGGCCGCGGGGTTCGAGGTCGGCAACGTCGCCGTACAGGTGGTCGGCAACCGGCCGCGGCTCGGGCCACGCCGCGCGGAGGCAGAGGCAGCCCTCAGCGCGGCCGCCGGCGCTCCCGTCACGGTGTCCGCCACCACCACCGACGGGCTCGGCCTCACCGGTCGCGGCGAAGGGGTCGCGGCGATCGCCACCGCGCTCGTCGCCCCGGCCGAGCGCGAGCGGCACCATCGAGAGGGCTGACCACGACGGGTCAGCGGGCGGGCACGGTGCAGAACGCCCGGATCGCGTCGGTGAGCGCGGAGGCGTAGGTGCGCAGCTGCTGCAGGTCCATCCACTCGTCGGCGGCGTGCAGCCCGCCGCCGGCCGGCCCGCAGACGACCGTGGGGATGCCGGCGGCCTCGAACAGGGCCGACTCCATCCAGTACGGCAGGCCCACCCGCGCGGGCGTGCGGCCGTGCCCGGCGAGGGCGTCGCCGACCGCCCGTGCCAGCGCCGAGCCCGCCGGCGACGAGGCGTCGTGCTCCCATGCCTCGCGCGCGTTCGCCAGCACGGCAAGCGCCTGGACCTGCTGGTCCTCGGCGTGCATATGCGTGAGCAGGCCCTCGACCTCCGCGAGGGCCACGTCGGAGGGTTCGCCGGGCACCGTGCGCCGCTCGATCACCGCCTGCGCGGTGCGGGCGAGCACGAACGCCGACGAGCCGCCGTGCACCACGGTCGGCAGGAGGGCTCCGGTGCCCGCGAGCGGGTGCGCGGGCCCTGCGGCGAGGCGGGCGTCTTGCGCCTCCACCGCGGTGAGGAGCCGGCCGAGGTGCGTGACGGCGTTCACGCCGAGGCCGGGCTGCGAGCTGTGCGCGGCGCGGCCGGTGAAGGTGACCTCGACCACGGCGTACCCGCGGTGCGCCACCGCCAGGTCGAGCCAGGTCGGCTCGCCCACCAGGCAGGCATCGGGCAGCGGCTGGCCGAGCCCGCGCAGCTCGTGCAGCACGGACTCGGTGCCTCGGCTCGCGTCCTCCTCGTCGCAGACCAGGGCGAGCAGGATGTCGCCGTCCAGCCCTCGTGCCGCCGCGGCCTCGGCGGCCACGACCATCGCCGCGACGCCCGCCTTCATGTCGCAGGCGCCGCGCCCCAGGAGCCGGCCGGTGCGACGGTCGCCCTCGATCCGGGCGCCGAAGGGCTCCGCCATGCCGTCGACGCCGACCGTGTCGACGTGGCCGTTGAGCAGCAACGACCGGCCGCCCCCGCGGCCCTGCCGGCGGGCGAGCAGGCTCGGGCGGCCCGGCGCCGGCGGGGCCGCGACGGTCCGCACCTCGAACCCGCCGCCCGTGAGGCGGCGGGCGAGCAGCTCGACCACCCCCGCCTCGCCCGGCGCACCGGGGACGAGGCCGGGGTTCACGCTGTCGATCCGCACCAGGTCGACGGCGAGGTCGACGGCCGCGTCCGCGACGTCCTCGTGCTCGAGTTGCACGGGATGCACGCTAACCCGGCGGGCACCGCACGCCCAGGCTGCTTAAGGTCCAGCCATGCCGACCCTGCCCGAGCCCGCCCGTGTCCTGCTCGACCGCCCCGAGCACGCCGTGATCGCCACCGTGGAGCCCTCCGGCCAGCCGCAGCTGTCCGTCGTCTGGGTCAAGCGGGACGGCGACGACGTGCTGTTCTCGACCGTGCGCGGCCGCCGCAAGACCGACAACCTGGAGCGCGACGACCGGGCCACCGTCCTCGTCTACCCCGCCGACAACCCCTACTCCTACCTCGAGGTCCGCGGCACGGCCACGCTCGAGGACGACCCTCAGCAGGACCTCATCGAGGAGCTCTCGGTGAAGTACCTGGGCAAGGCGTACCCGTGGCGCGACGACGAGGAGAAGCGCGTGATCGTCCGGTTGCGCCCCGAGAAGGTCGTCTGGCACGACTGAGCGGCGGACGTCCCTCGCCGCATGCCGCGATGACCCTCCGTGCGGGCGCGAGCAGGGCCCCGGCACGCTTTGCACTGACCTCAGATGTGAGACCGCGTTCGGGCGTGAGACCGCGTTCGGGCGTGAGACCGCGTTCGGGCGTGAGACCGCGTTCGTGCGTGAGACCGCGTTCGTGCGTGAGACCGCGTTCGTGCGTGAGACGCCCTCGTGCGTGAGACGCCCTCGTGCGTGAGACCACCCTCGGCCCGGCAGCGGCTCGTCGGCGGCCTCACATCCGAGGCCAGTGCAAAGCGGCGGGGGTAGAGGTCCTGCGGTGGGGGTGGGCGGCGGTCCGGCGGCGGCCTCGCCCGCCGGGGACGGGGCGCAGCCGGCCGGCCGTCGGTTGCCGCCGGCCGGCCGTCGGCGGGGGGAGCCCCGGCCACGGCGGGTAACCTGGACGGGTGAGCCTGCGCCTGTACGACTCCGCCACCGCCGAGGTGCGGGACTTCGTCCCGCTCGTCGAGGGCCGGGCGGGGATCTACGTCTGTGGCGCGACTCCGCAGTCCTCGCCGCACGTCGGTCACGTGCGGGCCGCCGTCGCCTTCGACGTCCTGCGCCGCTGGCTCGAGCGCACCGGTTACCGGGTGACGCTGATCCGCAACGTCACCGACATCGACGACAAGATCCTGGCGAAGTCGGCGGAGGCCGGCCGGCCCTGGTGGGCGCACGCCTACCGGTACGAGCGCGAGTTCGACGCCGCGTACGCCGCCCTCTGCGTGCTCCCGGCGACGTACGCGCCGCGCGCCACCGGGCACGTCACCGAGATGATCGAGCTCGTCGAGCGGCTGATCGAGCGCGGCCACGCTTACGTCGCCGCGGACGACTCCGGCGACGTCTACTTCGACGTGCACTCGCTGCCCGGCTACGGCTCGCTCACCCGGCAGAGCCTGGCCGACCTCGCCCCCTCGGACGACGCGGACCCGCGCGCCAAGCGTGACCCGCGCGACTTCGCCCTCTGGAAGGGTGCGAAGGTCACCGAGCCCGAGACGGCGTCGTGGCCGGCGCCGTGGGGGCGCGGGCGCCCGGGGTGGCACCTGGAGTGCTCGGCGATGTCGACGCGCTACCTGGGCGCCGAGTTCGACATCCACGGCGGCGGGATCGACCTGCGCTTCCCGCATCACGAGAACGAGCTCGCGCAGTCGCGGGGGGCCGGCGACGGCTTCGCGCGGTACTGGCTGCACAACGGGCTCGTCGTGGTCGGCGGCGAGAAGATGAGCAAGTCCCTCGGTAACGGCCTGACGATCGAGGCCCTGGTGCGGCACGTGCGCCCCGTGGTCCTGCGCTACCTGCTGACGGCAGCGCACTACCGGTCGGCCATCGAGATCGGCGAGGGCTTCGGTGAGGACGGCAACGCCGGCCGCTTCACCGAGGCGGCCACCGCGTTCGAGCGCATCGAGGGCTTCGTGCAGCGGGCCGACGACCTGCTCGCCGGCGCGATCGGCGAGCTGGATCCCGACACCGTCGAGCTCCCGGCCGCGTTCGTCGCGGCGATGGACGACGACCTCAACGTCTCCGCCGCGCTCGCCGTCGTCCACGAGACGGTGACCGCTGGCAACACCGCGCTGGCCGACCGCGACAAGGACGCCACCCGCGACGCCGCCGCGCGCGTGCGCGCCATGACGGCGGTGCTGGGCGTCGACCCGCTCGACGCGCAGTGGACCGGGGGTCCGGGCAGCGACGACGATGCGCTGCGCGCCGCGCTCGACGTGCTCGTGCGCGCCGAGCTCGATGCGCGGGCCGCGGCCCGCGCGGCCCGTGACTTCGCCGCCGCCGACGCCATCCGGGTACGGCTCGGCGCGGCCGGCGTCGTCGTGGAGGACACGCCCGACGGACCCCGTTGGGCTATCGAGGACGGCACAAGTGGCCGGTAACTCGGGCCGGCGCGGCGCCGTCCGCAAGCCCGGCAGCAAGAAGGGGCAGACGGCGGGGTCCGGCGGGCAGAAGCCGCGCGCCCTGGAGGGCAAGGGGCCCACGCCGAAGGCCAGCGAGCGCAAGGGTCACCCGGCGGCGCGGGCGGCCTCGGCGTCGGCGCGGCGCTCCGGCGCGTCTGCAGGGCAGGGCCAGCGCCGGCCCCCGCGGCGGTCCAGCGGCGGCGGGGAGCTCGTATCGGGGCGGAACCCGGTCGTCGAGGCGCTGCGCGAGCACGTGCCCGCACGCACGCTGTATGTGGCCAGCCGGATCGAGAGCGACGAGCGCGTCAAGGAGGCGCTCAAGCTCGCCACCGAGCGCGGCCTCGCACTGCTCGAGGTCAGCCGCACCGACCTCGACCGCATGACCGACGGCGGCATCCACCAGGGCCTGGCCCTGCAGGTGCCGGCCTACCAGTACGCGCACCCCGCCGACCTGCTCGACCGTGCGGCGGGCACCCGGAGGCCCCCGCTGATCGTGGCGCTGGACGGCGTCACCGACCCGCGCAACCTCGGCGCCGTCGTCCGCTCCGTCGCGGCCTTCGGCGGGCACGGGGTGGTCGTGCCGGAGCGCCGTGCCGCCGGGATGACGGCGTCCGCCTGGAAGGTCTCGGCCGGCGCCGCCGCGCGGATCCCCGTGGCACGGGCCACGAACCTGACGCGGGCTCTCGAGGAGTACCGGGCCGCCGGGTGCTTCGTGGCCGGTCTCGACGCCGACGGCGATCTCGACCTGCCCGCGCTCGAGGCCGCGACCGAACCGCTCGTGCTCGTCGTCGGTTCCGAGGGCCGCGGGCTCTCGCGACTGGTGCGGCAGACCTGCGACGTGGTGGTGTCGATTCCCATGGCCGGGGCGATGGAGTCCCTCAACGCGGGGGTCGCCGCCGGGATCGCGCTGTACGACGTGTCCCGCCGGCGCGCGGGCTGACTAGCGCTTCTTCTTCCCGTCGCCGCCCTTGGCCTTGTGCCCGGCCTTCTGCTTCTCGGCCTTCGGCTTCTCGGGCTTCTTCCCGGCCTCGTGCTTCTGCTTGCCGTGTCCCTCGCCCCGAGGCGACGGGATGGCGCGGCGTTCCGACGCGGGGCTCCGCTCGGCCGCCGGCCACGTGATCACGTGCGAGTGCGCTGCCGGTTCGTGGGTCGTCCTCGGGGTGGGCTTCGCGGTGCTGGGGGTCGGGCGGGGCGTCGACGGCGTCAGGGCGGTCTCTGCGCCGCTCACCGCTCTCGCCGGCAGCGGTGTGGTGTCGAAGCCCAGCGAGCGCCCCACCACCCCGCCGAGCCCGAGGAGCGTCACCGCGCAGGCCGCCATCGCCAGCGGGACGCGGCGTCGCTGCCGCGGGACGGCCGCCGTCGCGTCGAGGTCGGCCCCGGCGCGGGCGACGTCCATGACGGGGAGCGGGAGGGCGAGCGTCGACCGGCCCTGCTCGGGGACGGGTCCCGCGGCCGGCTCCCCGGTCGCGCCTGCCACCACCGGCGACGCCAGGACGCCGAGGAGCACGCGGCGGGTCAGCGCCGCGTCGGGGCGCGCCTGCGGGTCGCGCGCGAGCAGCGCCGCGACGAGGCCGCCGAGCGGGCCGGCGTGCTCGGCGACCGGCGCGTCCTCTCGGAGCACGGCGTCGAGCGTGGGCAGCGGAGCGTCGCGCCAGAACGGGGACGTGCCCTCGACGGCGGCGTAGAGGGTGGCGCCGAGCGCCCACAGGTCGCTCGCCGGTGACGGCGCCTCGCCGCGGGCGCGCTCGGGCGCCATGTACGCGGGGGAGCCGACGACGAGCCCGTGCTCGGCGGCGGGGGCGTCGCCGTCGAGGGTGGCGATACCGAAGTCGGCCAGGACGGCGCGGCCCTGCGAGAGCAGCACGTTCGCGGGCTTGACGTCGCGGTGCAGCACCCCCGCGGCGTGCGCGGACGACAGGGCGTCGAGCAGGTCGAGGCCGACCCGCGCGGCCGCCTCGGGGGTCAGGGGGCCGCTGCGGGCCAGCTCGTCGGCGAGCGTCCGGGGCGGCAGCAGCTCCATGACGATCCAGTGCCGGCCGTCGTGCTCGGCGACGTCGAAGACCGTCACCGCGCAGGGGTGGCCCACCCGCGCGGCGGCCCGCGCCTCGCGCAGCGCGCGCTCCCGCAGCTCGGCCGTCGACTCCCCGGGCTGGCCCTGCGGCGGCGCGACCTCCTTGACGGCCACGTCGCGGCCGAGCAGCTCGTCGTGGGCGGCCCACACCGCACCCGTGCCGCCGCGCCCGACCACGTGGAGCAGTCGGTAGCGACCCGCGAGCACCTGAGCGGCTGACGTTGACATCGCGTGATGGGATACCCTTCCGCGAAGATCGATAACCCGCTGAGCTGTCACTCTGTGGAAACGTTTGCGGAGTCGTGACCTGCCCGTGACCTGGTATGTGCCGCGGAACTGGGGTCAGGACCCCGGCGGGCGGAACGACTCGGCGATCACGTCGAAGTCGTGCTTGCGGGCCGTCCAGTCCCCGGCCGGCACCGACCAGTACAGGGCGTAGGCCCGGCGGTCGCTGACCCGCACGTTCCGGTCGAGGACGTGCAGCGGGCCGCCCGACGGCGTCCAGAGGAACTCCCAGTCGGCGGCGTCCCAGCCCTTGTAGGGCACGCGCGCGAGGCGGATGCGCTGGTAGCCCGGGAAGTTGCGGCTCCCGTAGGCCTCCTGCTCCTGCCAGTCGCGCAGCGAGTCCGGCTTCGGGTGGGTGGTCTGCGGCACCTGCAGGTAGCCGCGGCCCCCCGGCTGCTTGGCGTAGAGCGTCGTTCCCTGGTGCGAGACGGTCCAGCCCGCGGGGAGGAGCAGCGAGAAGCCGCTCGGGTCGGCGTAAGCCCGAAACCCCGCGGGGACGGCGTCGCCGGCGGTCCTGCTCGCCGGGGCGGGGGCCGCCGGCGAGGACGACGGCGCCGGGCCGGCCGTGCTCGATGCGGCAGCCGAGGGAGAGGGTGAGGTGGAGGGTGAGGGCGTCGCGGTGGGGGCCGCCGCACTGCTCGACGCCGCTGGCGTGCCCCCGGCCACCGAGGGGGTGCGGGCGCCCGAGGGGTGCGTGAACGCGAGCACGGCGGCCACGAGGGCGCGCGGCCACGACCGCCCCCGCGACGGCGAGGACGGAACGGCCGCGACGCCCGGGGGACCGCGGCGTGCTCTCGGGAGGTCCGGCGGCAGGCGGGGGAACGAGCGGCGCGTCCGGCGCGGTGTCGACGGGCGGTTCGACGGGCGGTCCGACGGGCGCGGCGACGGGCGCGGCGACGGGCGCGGCGACAGGCGAGTCGACGGGCGCGGCGACGGGCGGGTCGGGGGGTGCGCCGACCGTGGGATCCACCTCGCGGGGCACGACCACGGTGGGCGCGGCCGCCGGCGGGGGCGGCTGGAGCGCGACCCGCTCGGCATCGAGCAGCAGGCGACGCGTGGCGGCGGCGTCGGGACGGGCGGCCGGGTCGCGCGTGAGCAGCGCCGACACCACGGCGGCGAGCGGCCCGGCGTGCACGGCCGGCGGGGCCTCCTCGGTGAGCACGGCGTTGAGCGTCGGCAGCTGCCCGTCGCGGCGGAACGGCGGGTCGCCCTCGACGGCGGCGAACAGGGTGGCCCCGAGCGACCACAGGTCCGAGGCGGGGAGGGGCGCTCGCCCCGGGCCCGCTCGGGAGCCATGTAGGCCGGGGATCCGAGGAGCATGCCCGTCGAGGTGAGGGTCGGGTCCTCCTCGACGGTGGCGATGCCGAAGTCGGTGAGCACGGCCCCGCCGGTGTCGGTGAGCATGACGTTGGCGGGCTTCACGTCGCGGTGCAGCACGCCCGCACGGTGCGCGGCCTCGAGCGCGTCGACGAGGTCGAGGCCGATCCGGGCCGCGGCGGCCGGCGCGCAGCGGGCCCGAGCGGGCGAGCTCGTCGGCGAGCGTCCGGGTGGGCAGGAGCTGCATGACGATGAACGGGTTGCCGCCCTCCTCGACGACGTCGTACACGGTGACCGCGTTCGGGTGGGCGATGCGGGCCGCAGCGCGGGCCTCGCGCAGCGTGCGCTCGCGGATCACCCGACGCTGCTCCTCGGTCGAGCTCCGCCGGCGGCACGACCTCCTTGACGGCGACGTCGCGGTCGAGCATCTCGTCGTGGGCCGCCCAGACCGTGCCCATGCCGCCGCGGCCGAGCACCCGCTCGAAGCGGTAGCGCCCGGCGAGGAGTCGGCTCTGCGCGGCCAGCGACTCTGCCATCGCACTGTGCCTTACCCCGTGATCGGGCCTCGTGAACGTTCGAGCGGCGTGCGGCCGCCGCGCGCCGTTAGGCTCCGTCGGCACGCGCTCGCGCGCGCCGCCCGCCACCCACCCCCGCAGGAGGCCCCGATGACCGACACGAGCGCCGCAGGACCCGCAGGTCGAGGCGGTCCGCGCGGGGTACGCGTTCACCGGGCCGGCGCTCGAGCTCGGGGCCCTCCTGTCGACGGGGCAGCCGCTGCCCGACGTCCAGGTCCGGGTGCCGCTCGGCATGCTCAACCGGCACGGGCTGGTGGCCGGCGCGACGGGCACCGGCAAGACGAAGACCCTGCAGCTCATGGCCGAGCAGCTGTCGGCGCAGGGCGTGCCGGTGTTCCTCGCCGACATCAAGGGCGACCTGTCGGGCGTCTCCCAGGCGGGCCAGCCGAGCGACAAGCTGACGGAGCGCACGCAGAGCATCGGCCAGAACTGGCAGGCCACGGGCTACCCGGTCGAGTACCTGGCGCTCGGCGGCCTCGGCACCGGCGTCCCGGTGCGCGCGACGGTGACCAGCTTCGGCCCCGTGCTGCTGGCGAAGGTGCTCGACCTCAACGAGACCCAGTCGTCGAGCCTGCAGCTGGTCTTCCACTACGCGGACAAGACCGGGCTCGCCCTGCTCGACCTCAAGGACCTGCGCGCCGTCATCCAGTACCTGGTGTCCGACGAGGGGCAGGGCGACCTCGCCTCGCTCGGCGGCCTGTCGAAGGCCACGGCCGGGGTGATCCTGCGCGAGCTCGTGGCCTTCGCCGACAGCGGGGCCGAGCAGTTCTTCGGCGAGCCCGAGTTCGACACCAAGGACCTGCATGCGCCAGTCGCCGGACGGCCGCGGCATGGTGACCTGCCTCGAGCTGAGCGCCGTCCAGGACAAGCCTGCGCTGTTCTCGACGTTCCTCCTGTGGCTGCTCGCCGACCTCTTCCACGACCTGCCCGAGGCCGGCGACCTCGACAAGCCCAAGCTCGTGTTCTTCTTCGACGAGGCGCACCTGCTCTTCAGGGACGCCTCGAAGGCGTTCCTCGACCAGATCACGACGACGGTCCGGCTGATCCGCTCGAAGGGCGTCGGCGTGTTCTTCGTGACCCAGTCGCCCAAGGACGTCGACCCCGACGTGCTCGCCCAGCTCGGCAACCGGGTGCAGCACGCGCTGCGCGCCTACACCCCGGACGACGCCAAGGCGCTGCGGGCCGCCGTGTCGACGTTCCCGAAGTCGGGGTACGACCTCGAGGAGCTGCTGACGACGCTCGGGATCGGCGAGGCCGTCGTGACGGTGCTCTCCGAGCGCGGCGCGCCCACGCCGGTGGCGTGGACCCGGCTGCGCGCGCCGCAGTCGCTGATGGCGCCCGCGCCGGCCGAGGCGCTGGCCGCCGCGGTGGCCGCGTCGCCGCTGCAGGCCGAGTACGGGCAGCAGCTCGACCGCGAGTCGGCGTACGAGCGCCTGCAGGCGAAGCTGGCGCCGCCGCCCGCGCCCGCGCCTGCCGCGCCGGCCCCGGCGGACCCGCCCGCGCCCGCCCCAGCCCCCGAGCGGCACCGGCAGGAGCGCGAGGAGTCCTCCGCCGTGGCGCAGGTGATCGACTCGCCGGTCGTGAAGAGCTTCCTGCGGTCGGCCGGCAGCGCCCTCGGCCGGGAGATCACGCGCAGCCTCTTCGGGACGGCCCGCCGCCGCTGAGCGATCGCCCCGGGCCGGGGCATGGATCGCCGGGCCCGGGGTACGGCCGGCGCCGTGACACTGCCCGATCCCGCCTCCGGCCCCGCGCTGGCCGCCCAGGAGGCCGACGACCTGCAGCACTTCGGCTACCGGCAGGAGCTGCGCCGCTCACTGAGCTTCGGCGACCTGCTCGTGTACGGGCTGATCTTCATGGTGCCGATCGCGCCCTTCGGCATCTTCGGGAGCGTGTACTCGACGGCGGGCGGCATGGTCGCTCTCGCGTACATCGTCGGGGGCGTCGCCATGGCGTTCACGGCGCTGTCGTACGCGCAGATGTCGCGTGCGTTCCCCGTCGCCGGGTCCGTCTACTCCTACGCGGGCCGCGGGCTGCACCCGACCGCGGGGTTCCTGGCGGGCTGGCTGATCCTGCTCGACTACGTCATGGTGCCGGCCCTGCTCTACATCGTCGCTGGCGTGGCCATGAACTCGTTCATCGGGACGGTTCCCGTCTGGGCGTGGGTCGTCGGGTTCATCGTGCTCAACACGATCGTCAACTACGCCGGCATCGAGATCACGGCGAAGGTCAACCGGATCATGCTGGTCGCCGAGCTGATCGTGCTCGGGATCTTCCTCGTGGTGGGCGTCGTCGCACTGCTGCAGGGCAAGGGCAACGGCCACCCGCTGTCCCCGATCTACAACTCCTCGACCTTCACGATCGGCACGGTGCTCTCCGCCGTCTCGATCGCCGTCCTGAGCTTCCTGGGGTTCGACGGGATCTCCACCCTGGCCGAGGAGAACACCGGCGACCGCAGGGTCGTCGGCCGGGCCACGCTGGCCGCACTGGCGCTGGCCGGCACGCTGTTCGTCGTCCAGACCTGGGTCGCGTCGATGTTCGTGACGGACCCGGCAGGCCTGATCGCCAACGGGGATCCCGCGGGGACGGCGTTCTACGACGCAGCCGAGGTCGCCGGCGGCCACTGGCTGTCGGTGCTCTGCGCCGTCGCCACCGCGATCGCCTGGGGGTTCGCCAATGCGCTCGTCGCGCAGGCGGCCACCTCGCGCCTGCTCTTCTCGATGGCCCGCGACCGGCAACTGCCCGCGATCCTCGCCCGGGTGCACCCGACCCGGCGGGTGCCGGTCAACGCCACCCTGCTCGTCGCCGCCGTGTCCCTCGTCGTCGGCGTGTGGTTCGCCGAGCGCGAGGACGGCATCTCGCTGCTCTCGACGCTGGTGAACTTCGGCGCGCTGACCGCGTTCCTGCTCCTGCACCTCGCAGTGATCAACTACTTCGCCCGTCGCCACGGCGGCGAGGGCGGTCGGGTCGACGTCTGGCGGCACGTCGTCGCGCCGGTGCTGGGGTTCGGCGTCATCCTGTTCACGATCATCAAGGCGAACGTCGCCGCGCAGCGGCTCGGCTTCACCTGGCTGGCGATCGGGATCGTCGTGGTGATCGTGGCGTACGCCCGCGGGCGGCGCCCGCAGCTGGCGGGGCTGGACGTCGAGCACGAGGAGGCGCACCGATGACGGACACGCTCGGCGACCTGGAGGTCGTCAGCTACCGGCCGACCCCGCGGGAGTGGAGCTGGGCGTTCGGCCCGGCGGAGCCCGTGCGCCGCATCCGGCCCGGCACGGTGCTCGAGGTCTACACCGAGGACTGCTTCGGCGGGAACGTCACGAGCACCGATACGCTCGCCTCGAGGGTGTGCGAGTACCCGTTCCTCAACCCGACGACGGGCCCGTTCTTCGTGGAGGGCGCCCGCCCCGGCGACACCCTCGCCGTGCACTTCGTGAGCATCGAGCCGGCCCGGGACCGGGGCGTCTCGACGACGTTCCCGCTGTTCGGGGCCCTCACCTCCACGCACACGACGGCGACCCTGCAGCCGCCGCTGGAGGAGCGGGTCTGGCTGTACGAGCTCGACCGGCAGGCCCGCACGGCCACGTTCAGGGCGAGCCGGGGCGACGCCGAGCTCGCGCTGCCGATGGACCCGATGCACGGCACGGTCGGCGTCGCCCCCGCGGGCTTCGAGGCGCGACAGACGATCACTCCCGATGCGCACGGCGGCAACATGGACAGCCCCGAGGTGCGGGCCGGCACGACGGTCTACTTCGGCGTCGGGCAGGAGGGAGCCCTGCTCGCGCTCGGCGACGGGCACGCCCGGCAGGGCGAGGGGGAGGCGTGCGGCACGGCCGTCGAATGCGCGATGAACACGGTGCTCGTCGTCGACGTCGTGCCCGCGGCCGAGGCGGGAGCCGGCACGCCCTGGCCACGGTTCGAGACCGACGACGCGATCATGTCGACGGGATCCGCCCGGCCCCTCGAGGACGCCTACCGGATCAGCCACACCGACCTCGTGACCTGGCTGGCCGAGCTGAGCGGCCTCGACGTGCTCGACGCGTACCAGCTGGTCAGCCAGGCCGGCCAGGCCCCGCTGGCCAACGTGTGCGACCCGAACTACACCAGCGTGGCGAAGCTCGACAAGCGCTGGTCGCTGGGCGCCACCCCGTACGGCGGCATCCACGGCCGGCTGCGCGAGACGGCCCGGCGCTACCTCGCCCAGCGCTGATCCGGGCGCCTCACCCCGCTCCCCGTGATCATGCAATCCACGTTGATCATGCACGCGAACTGCATGATCAACGCGGATTGCATGATCAACGGATGGGCGGTGGGGGGCCGTCAGTCGTCGAACACGACGGGCATCTCGAGGGTGTCGACGCCCAGCACGGCCGCCTCGTCGGGCTTGTGTACGAGCACGCCGCCGATGTAGCTCGCGAGCGCCTCGGACATGCCGACGTCCTTGCCCCGCTGCTCCGACAGGTACCACCGGTGCTCGAGCACCTCGTGGTAGACCTCCGCAGGCTCGAGCTTGCCGCGGAGTTCCCGGGGGACGGCCCGGACGACGGGCTCGAACGACTGGGTCACCCAGTCGTGCGCGACGAACTCCTCGTCGTCGGCCTGCCGGCCGGTGGCCGCCCGGTAGGTGTCGAGGTCGTTGAGCAGCCGGCGGGCCTGGTTCTCGCCGGCGTCGATGCCGGTGAGGCGCAGCAGCCGGCGCGAGTGGTGCCCGGCGTCGACGACCTTGGGCTCGATCCGCACCGACGTGCCGTCGACGTCGGTGGCGATCGTCAGCTCACCGACGTCGAAGCCGAGGTCGTTGAGCCGCCGGATCCGCGCGTCGACCCGCCAGCGCTCACCCCGCTCGAACGACTCCGGCTCGGTCAGCTCGGTCCACAGTGAGGTGTAGCGCCGGGTGATGACGTCGCTGACGACCAACGGGTCCATGGTCGCGTCGAGCAGGCCGCCGGCCTGCAGGTCGAGCAGCTCACCGGCGATGTTGATGCGGGCCAGCTCGAGGTCGTACTCCCGCTGGCCGCGCGAGAGGGTCTCGTGGAACTCGCCGGTCTCGGCGTCCACGAGGTAGGCCGCGAACGACCCGGCGTCCCGGCGGAACAGGGTGTTCGACAGCGAGACGTCGCCCCAGTAGAAGCCGGCCAGGTGGAGCCGGACGAGCAGCACGGCGAGCGCGTCGACCAGCCGGGTGGCGGTCTCGAGGCGCAGCGACTGGGAGAACAGGGCCCGGTAGGGCAGTGAGAACTGCAGGTGCCGGGTGACGAGGGCGGGCTCGAGCGGGAAGCCGTCGTGCAGCCCCCGGCCGCTGACGATGCCCACCGGCTCGACCACGGGCAGGTCGAGGCGGCGGAGCAGGCGGAGCAGGTTGTACTCGCGCGCCGCGGGCGCCTCGGCGATCTCCTTGATCGCCAGCACGCCTCCCGAGAGCCGGACGAACCGGACCACGTGCCGCGAGATGCCGCGGGGGAGCGCCGCGAGGTACTTCTGCGGCCACTCCTCGAGCGGCATGTGCCACGGCAGGTCGAGCAGGGCGGGGTCGGGAGCGGCGGCAG
This sequence comes from uncultured Actinomycetota bacterium, assembly GCA_963792195.1. GTDB lineage: Bacteria > Actinomycetota > Actinomycetes > Actinomycetales > Kineosporiaceae > DATKNA01. The sequence goes on from CAWBVK010000003.1 coordinate 141,474, forward strand.
TGATCTGCAGCGCCTGCCCGGTGGGCTGGGTCACCTGCGGCCGCCCGGGGGACGCGCCGGCGCCCCGGCGCTCGACACGCCGGGGACACGGCAAGCTAGGACCATGACCACCCCTCCTCGGTCGTCGCCGGTCACCGTGACGCAGCTGCCGCTGACACGGTGCCAGGTCTGCGGCCGCACCGTCGCGCACAAGCCGGGCGAGGCTGCCCGCGAGCTCACCCGCCACTACGAGCGGGCGCACCCCGACCGTCTGTCCCCGTCCCCGGCCCGGCAGGGCTCGTAGCACCAGCGGCCCGGCCCCCGCCGGGGGCCGGGCCGCTCGCCGCGCGTCGTACGGGTCATGCGCGAGTGGTGCGGGTCGAGCTCAGGCGCCGAGGCGCTCGCCGGTCGAGGAGTCGAACAGGTGCACGTGCCCCTGCTTCGCCGTGAAGTGGACCGTGCTGCCCTTCTCCGGCGGCTTGCGGCCGTCGGTGCGGGCGATGATCTGCAGGTCGCCGCCGAGGGCGACGGCCGTGTCGGAGGCCGGGGTCACCTCGCGCGCGCCGACGGCTCGCCCGTAGATGTAGGCGTCCGCGCCGAGCTCCTCGACGACGTCCACCTGCACCTCGAGGCCGTGGTCGGACAGCTCGAGGTCCTCGGGGCGCACGCCGAGCGTGACCCGCTCGCCGGTGCCCGAGAGCACCGAGCGCTCGACGGGGTGGATGTAGTCGCCGAGCTTGACGCCGCCGTCGGCCACGGGCAGCTCGAGCAGGTTCATCGCGGGGGAGCCGATGAAGCCGGCCACGAACACGTTGTTCGGGTGGTCGTAGAGCTCGCGCGGCGAGCCGACCTGCATGAGCAGGCCGTCCTTGAGCACGCACACCCGGTCGCCCATGGTCATGGCCTCGACCTGGTCGTGGGTCACGTAGACCGTGGTGACGCCGAGGCGGCGCTGCAGCGAGGCGATCTGCGTGCGGGTCTGCACGCGCAGCTTCGCGTCGAGGTTCGACAGCGGCTCGTCCATGAGGAAGACCTGGGGCTTGCGAACGATGGCCCGGCCCATGGCCACGCGCTGGCGCTGGCCGCCGGAGAGCGCCTTCGGCTTGCGCTCGAGGTACTGCTCGAGGTCGAGGATCTTGGCGGCCTCGTCGACGCGGGTCCGGATCTCGCCCTTGTTGATGCCGGCGATCTTCAGCGCGAAGCCCATGTTGTCGGCGACGGTCATGTGCGGGTACAGCGCGTAGGACTGGAACACCATGGCGATGTCGCGGTCCTTGGGGGGCAGCTGGGTGACGTCGCGGTCCCCGATGAGGATGCGGCCGGCGTTGACGTCCTCGAGGCCGGCGAGCATGCGCAGCGAGGTCGACTTGCCGCAGCCGGACGGGCCGACCAGCACGAGGAACTCGCCGTCCTCGATCGCCAGGTCGAGCTGGTCGACAGCGGGCTTGGTCGAACCGGGATAGATCCGACTCGCCTTGTCGAACGTGACTGTTGCCATGGTGTGTCCTCTCACCGGCAGGTACGTGCCGGACGATCCGTTGTGAGAAGTCCACGTGACCGGGGCGGTGACGTGTGTGCGCATCCTCGCTCAGGGGGCGCGCCTGTCCACAGACGTGGACGCCGTCCGCGGCGCGCACCGGTCCGGGCGGGGATCGTCCGTCCGGGTGTCTTGCGCAAGCCGCGTGGAAGAAGCCAGCATCTGCCTGCAAGCCGTGCAAGGAGCCACGGGACGGATCGACGGATCAGCGACGTGGAGGGGCGGGGTGGGCGCGCGACTTGCCGACATCGCCGCCCAGGCGGGCGTGAGCGAGGCGACCGTCAGCCGGGTCCTCAACGGCAAGCCCGGGGTGGCCGAGGGCACCCGGCAGGCCGTCCTGACGGCGCTCGACGTGCTCGGCTACGAGCGGCCGGCCAAGCTCCGTCAGCACTCCGCGGGCCTGGTCGGCCTGATCGTGCCGGAGCTCGAGAACCCGATCTTCCCCGCGTTCGCGCAGGTGATCGAGTCCGCGCTGGCCCGGCAGGGCTACACGCCGGTGCTCTGCACCCAGACCCCGGGAGGGGTGCACGAGGACGAGTACACCCGGATGCTGCTCGAGCGCGGGGTGGCGGGCATCGTGTTCGTGAGCGGCCTGCACGCCGACGTCACCACCGACCCCTCCCGCTACCAGGCACTGCGCCGCCGGGGCCTGCCGATCGTGCTCGTCAACGGCTACACGGAAGGCGTCGACGCCCCGTTCATCAGCAACGACGACGTGGCGTCGATGGAGCTCTCGGTCGGGCACCTGGTCGAGCTCGGCCACACCCGGATCGGCCTGGCCGTGGGGCCGCAGGCGGTTCACCCCGTCGCTGCGCAAGATCACGGGCTTCCGGGAGGCGATGCGGCGCCGGCTGGGGCTGGAGGACGTCGAGCAGTGGATCGAGTCGACCCTGTTCAGTGTCGAGGGCGGGGGTGCCGCCGCCGAGGCGCTGCTCGAGCGCGGCGCCACGGCCGTCATCTGCGGATCGGACCTCATGGCCCTGGGCGCGGTGCGCGCGGTGCGGAGCCGGGGCCTGCAGGTGCCGCGGGACGTCTCGGTCGTCGGCTACGACGACTCGATGCTCGTCGCGTTCACCGACCCGCCGCTCACGACCGTGCGGCAGGCCGTTCAGGCGATGGGTGCGGCGGCGGTCAGGGCCCTGCTCGACGAGATCGCCGGAGCTCCCGCGCCGCGGGCGGAGTTCGTGTTCAGGCCCGAGCTCGTCGTCCGCGGGTCGACGGGGGCGGCGCCGCAGCGGCCGGCGTCGAGACCGGTTCCACATCCCCAGGTCAAGGGGTTCACGCAGACGTGACCTTTGGCTACCGTCAAGAGACCCCTCCGCGCCCCTCCCGGGTGCGGCCGGAGTCTCGGAGGTGCAGGGCCATGCGGATCACGGACGTACTGCGACGCAAGGGCGACCTCGTCGTCACCATCCAGCCCAAGGACACGGTCCGCGCCCTGCTCGACGCGCTCGCCGAGCACAAGGTCGGCGCCCTCGTGGTCGCCGGCGCCGAAGGCGGCGTCGAGGGCATCGTCAGCGAGCGCGACGTCGTCCGGCACCTGCAGGCCCGGGGAGCGGGGGTGCTCGAGGAGCAGGTCAGCACGATCATGACCTCACCGGTGCACACGGCCGCGCCCGAGACCACGCTCGACGAGCTCATGGTGCTCATGACGGAGCGGCGCATCCGGCACGTGCCGGTGGTCGTCGACGAGCGGCTCACCGGCATCGTGAGCATCGGCGACGTCGTCAAGCACCGGATCGAGGAGCTGCAGAGCGAGCGCGACCAGCTGACCGCCTACATCCAGCAGTGAGGTGACCCGGGGGCCTTCACGCCCGGTCGGCCCCTCCGCCCGACTGCAGGCGCCACGCCGCCTCCAGCGCGTCCTCCACTGCGCCGTCGTCGCCCGCGGCGAGATCGGCGACGACCATCATGTGCTTGGCGAACCTGCGCGGGACGGAGAACACGTCGGGGTTCCGGCGCAGCATGTCGTCGCGCACGTCGAAGGACGCGCGGACGACGACGTGCGTTGGGTCCAGCTCGCGCGCGACCAGGCGCCCCTCGACCTGCCACCGGGCGGCGCCGCCGACCGACCTGCGCCGTACCCCCGGGAGCGCCATCGCGAGGCCGCCGAACGTGTCGAGGTCCATCTCACGGAGTCTGGCACCGGAGGCCCCGGGGGCACGACGGCTCAGACGTCGACCGGCTCGGGGCGCCCGAAAAGGTAGCCCTGGGCATGCGCGCAGCCGAAGCCGGCGAGCACGTCGCGCTGCTGGGTGGTCTCGACGCCCTCGGCGACGATGTCGACGCCCAGCCCGTGCGCGAGGCCCGTCAGCGCCTCGACGATGCGGTCGCACTGCCGGTCGCGCCCCAGGCCCGCGGTGAAGGTGCGGTCGACCTTGATGCCGGACACCGGCAGGTCGCGCAGGTGCGACAGCGCCGAGAACCCGGTGCCGAAGTCGTCGACCATGAGGCGCACGCCGATCCGCTCGAGCTGGTGCAGCTGGCGGCGGCCGGCCGGCGCGCTCCCCAGCATCACCGACTCGGTGAGCTCGATCACCAGTCGCGAGGGAGGCAGTCCGCTGTTCTTCAGGCTGTCCTCGACGTCGCCGAGCAGGCTGGCCCTGCGCACCTGTGACGGGGACACGTTGACGGCCACGTAGCCGAGGGCGGGAGCGGCGGCGGCGATCCGCGCCGCCTCGTCGAGCACCCAGCGGCCGACGTCGTCGATGAGCCCGCTCTCCTCGGCCACGGGCAGGAACCACGCGGGGGGCAGCAGCCCGCGCTCGGGGTGCTCCCAGCGGATCAGCGCCTCGCGGCCCACGATCGCGCCGGTCGTGAGGTCGACGATGGGCTGAAGGTGCAGCCGCAGCTCGTCGCGGGCCAGGGCCAGGCGCAGCGACTCCTCGATGTCGAGCCGGTCGACCGCGCGCCGGCGCAGGTCGTCGTCCACGAGCTCCCAGCCGCCCTGGCCGTTCTCCTTGGCCCGGTGCAGGGCCGCGCCCGCGTCGCGCAGCAGGGCGCTCGCCGCGCGGGAGCCGCTGGTCTCGCCCGTGCTGCCCGCAGGCGAGACGGCGATGCCGACGGACGCCGTCGGCACGACGAGCCGCCCGTCGACGAGCACCGGGTCGTGCAGGGCGGCGAGCACGCGCTCGGCGACCGCGACCGCCTCGCCCTCGTCGCGCACCCCGTCGCAGACCAGCGCGAACTCGTCCCCTGCGAGCCGGGCGGCGGTGTCGCCGCCCCGGAGCGCCAGCTGCAGGCGTTCGGCCACCTCGACGAGGACGACGTCCCCGAGGTCGGGACCCACGCTGTCGTTGACGACCTTGAACCGGTCGAGGTCGATACACAGGACGGCAACGCGGGCGCCGGTGCGCTGCGAGCGCTCGAGAGCCTTGCCGATGCGGTCGAGCCCGAGGGTGCGGTTCGGCAGGCCGGTGAGCGGGTCGTGCAGGGCCTGGTGCTGGAGCATCTCGAGCGCGAGCCGCGTCTCGGTGAGGTCGGTGACCTGCAGCAGCGCGTGCCCGGGGCGGCCCGCCTCGTCGGGCACGGCCACCAGGCTGACCGCCGCGTGCACGGTCTCGCCGCCGGGTCGCTGGTAGCGGCGCTCCACGTCGAGGCGCTCGGACCGGCCGGCGGCGAGCTGGCGCAGGAGCGGCAGCTCGGGGGCGCCGTCGGGGCCGTCGAGCTCGGCGAGAGTGGCGCCGACGAGGTCGGCCTGCGACCGGCCGAGCATCCGTGCCAGGGCCGGGTTGGCGTGCAGGATCCGCCCGTCGAGGGAGACCGCGGCCAGCCCCGTGGAGGAGTGCTCGGTGAGCGCGAGCATGTGCTGCTCGGCCCGCACGAGCGCCCGCTCGAGCCGGGCCGCGCCGGTGGGGGAGGCGTGCTCCTCGCCCGCCGCGCGCCGGCCCTGCTCGTCGTCCGGGCGCGCGGGAGCGGCGTCCGCGGTGTGGTCGGGCTCCGCGCTGACGGTGGAGACGAGAGCGGCCACCGGACCGCCGTACGGCGCGATCGGCACGGTGGTGACGAGGACCTCGGTGGGCTCCGTGTCGTCACCGCGGTGGGCGCCGTCGGCGCGGTGCTCGGGGCCGATGTCGAGGACGGTCTGCTGCACCCGCCCGCGGCGCAGGGCGGACGCGACCGCCGCCGCCAGGGCGGAGGCGGGCTCGGGGCCGAGCAGGGCGCGCGCGGCGGCGTTCACGCACAGCGGGGAACCGTCGGGGCGCTGGACGACGATGCCGACGCTGACCGCGTCGAGCAGCGCGTCGAGCAGGTCCGGCAGCTCCCCGGCGGGTGACGGCACGAGCTCGACCCCCTCGGTATCGGCACCGGGGTGGCCGAGCCCGCGCGTGCGGGCATGACGCGGTCCCCGGATGAGCATGCTGGACTCCCTCGAACGATTACCCGCAGTGTATGGATCGTGACGTTGAGCTTCAGGTGCGTGACGTCGTCAGAACGGCGGAATCGGTCCGGGGACGGGGGGTGGGGCGACGCTAGGCTGGTGGAGCGGGCGGCCGGCAGCGGCGGCCGGCAGGCCGGCATGGCGCAACTGGCAGCGCACCCGACTTGTAATCGGGCGGTTCCGGGTTCGAATCCCGGTGCCGGCTCAACTCTCCAGGTCAGAGCCGCGAGGGTCGGTAGGCATCGGACCGTAGGGACACTATTCGGACACCTTAGGCGACGACGGCCCGGTGGCGGGGTCCAAGATCGATTCCAGGACGTCCGCCGTCTCCCGGTCCGTGAGACGCCGTCCGAGGTACCGGTCCTGGGTCATGCTCACCTGGGCGTGCCCGAGCTGGTCACTGATCTTCCGGGTGGACACCTGGGCGTCGTCAAGGAAGCTCGCTACCGTCTTGCGCAACGTGTGACTGACCAGCCCTTCGAGCGGTAGCCCCTGGCGCACCTCCCGCCACACGCGCCGGAGGTTGTTCCGGTCACGCCATCCCCCGAAAGCGTCCGGAAACACGGGCTCGATCCCAAGCGGCAGCGTCGAACGACGGACGTTAAGCATGTCCACGGCCCACGCCGGCAGGGGAATCAGGCGCTCTCCCGCGCGGCCCGTCTTCGTAGACGGCAGGCGGTTCAGGCCCTGCCTCTTGCGCCGAACCAGACGCCAGGCAATGTGGCTCTTCGTACCTGAGGTGGGTCACAGCGGGAGGCGGCCGGCGATGAGGAGCATGCGGAGGCGGTAGTTGTCGCGGTTGCGGAAGCCGCGGGCGATGCGGCGGTGGAGTTCGATGAGGCCGTTGATGGCTTCGGTGCCGCCGTTGCTGGCGCCGCGGGTGTCGAAGTAGGCCAGGAACGCGCCCTTCCAGCGGCGCAGGGTCGTGCCGAGTCGGGCGATCTCGGGGACCGGGCAGGATGGGAACGCCGCGATGATCTTCTCGGCGAGGGCGCGTCCGGCGGCGGGGGTGGGTGCGTGGTAGACGGCGCGGACCTGCTGGGCGCAGTGCCAGGCCACGGTGACCTCGTCGTGGCGTTCGTCCGCGTCCAGAGCCCGAGCGAGGCGGGCGCGTTGGCGGTCGGTGAGGCGCTCGGGGCCGGCGTGCAGGAGGTGGCGGATGCCGTAGAGCGGGTCGCCCTTCCTGCCGCGGTGGCCGTGGATGTCTTGCTGGACGCGGCGTCGGCACTGGTCCAGCGCCTTTCCGGCGAGGGCGACGACGTGGAAGGCGTCGAGCACCGCGACGGCGTCCTCGAGCTGGTCGTCGATCGCGTTCTTGTAGCCTGATGATCGACTGGAAGGGGTCGAGGGTGGCGACCTTGACGCCGGCCCGGAACGCGTCGCCGCGCTGCTTCAGCCAGTCGGTGTAGACGCTGCCCGACCGGCCGGGCACGAGGTCGAGCAGCCGCGCCCGGACCCGCCCGTGCTGGTCAGGGGTCAGATCCACCATCCCGGTGAGTTCCTTCGGTCCGCGGCCGCCCTGCTCGGGTGGCTTGGTGGAGACGTGATGCCAGTTGGGTCGGCCCGGGGCGCGGTGGCGGCATTGCTGCTGCTCCGTTTCCCCGGGCCGCCCGCCGAACCCGCCGTGCGACTCTCACCGCAACGGGCTCTCCACGAAGGGCTGCCGCCCGGTTACGCGGGTGTGGCCGATGGTGTCCACGGGGTCGGGATCCGGTAGCCGCGGTAGCGGTACCGAGTGACCGTGACGGTGGCGGCGCCACGGAACCGTTGCCCGTCGTGGGCCAGGCGCCAGGTCCCGGGCAGGCAGAACCTGCGCCGTAGCTCTGGCCATCCAATCCGGTGCTTCTTCCGCAGCCACGACGTGATCCGCTCCCAGGTGTAGGAGTCGATCGCGTTGAAGGTCCGCTTTGGAGACGCCGTGTCGGAAGTAGTTCGCCCAGCCACGCAGCACCATCCCGAGGTAGTCCATCAGGTATCCCGGGTCGTGGTGCAGGGTGTGCTCTGTAGGTCATGGTCCGGACCCGGTCCTTGATCGAGGCGATCGCCTTGGTCGAGGGCCGGGTGTAGACGTAGCGCTTGTGGCTTCCTCGTTTTCGCATCCGTCGGATGGTGAAGCCGAGGAAGTCGAAGCCTTCGTCGATGTGGACCACGCGGGTCTTCTCCGGCGACAGTCGTAGCCCCATCGGGGCCAGGACCGCCGCGACCTGCACGCGCAAGTCCTGGGCGTGTTCCCTCTCGCCGGTCACCAGGACGACGAAGTCGTCGGCGTAGCGGACGAGCCGGTAGTTCGCCAGGCCGTGGCGTCGGCGTTTCTGCCGCTGCTGCTCGTTCGCCATCGTTCGCCTGCCACTGCTGAACGAAGTGATCGTCCAGCACGGACAGGGCGAGGTTGGCCAGCAGCGGTGAGAGGATCCCGCCCTGCGGGGTCCCGGTGATCGTGCCCTCCCGTGTTCCGGCCGTGGTCAAGACCCCGGCCTTGAGGAAGGACTTCACCAGTGCCAGGACGCGCTTGTCGCTGATCCGTGTGCGGAGGCGGTCCATCAGCGCCGTGTGATCGATGTTGTCGAAGCACGCCTCGATGTCGGCCTCCAGCACCCACTGGTACGACTGCGTCGTGAAGTGGTGGATCTCGGCGATCGCGTCCTGCGCGCGTCGGTTCGGCCGGAAGCCGTAGGAGACCGGCTGGAAGTCGGCCTCGAGGATCGGTTCCAGGACGATCTTCAGCGCGGCCTGCACGACCCGGTCGGTCACGGTCGGGATCCCCAGCGCCCGCAGTTTCCCGCTGGCCTTGGGAATCATCACCCGCCGCACCGGTGCCGGGGTGAAGGTCCGCGTTCGTAGCTGACGGCGGACCTCGTGCAGGAACGCGTGGACCCCGTACCGGGATTCGATCCAGGCCACGGTAGCCCGGTCGACCCCGGCAGTGCGCGCGCCCTTGTTGCCCGCGACACGTTCCCACGCCACGATCAACACGTTCGGGTCGCACACCAGGTTGTACAGGTCATCGAACCGGCGGGCTCTGTCCGAGCCCGCCCAGCAGTGCAGCTTGCGCTGAATCCTCCGTACCACCGCGTATGCCTCGCTCTCGCTCGGCCACACGGTGGCGCCGATATTCACCGGCGCGCCTTCAGACGTGACAGTCACACCCTGCTCCTTTCGCTGTCGCCCTTCCCCATGTGGCCGGCTCTCCCGACCTCGGAGTACTACGGCGACTCCGCCCCATCGGCACCCTTCAGCCGGCAACGCGCCTATCCCCACATGCAGGGAGCGGCGTGCCGATGGTTCCCACGTTCACTGTTGTCCGGTCGACGGGCGAGGCGCCCGGCTTTGCCCCTGCGGTCTCGTCGTGGCTACGCCGCAGACCTTCACCACGACCTGCCGGGCCCGACACATATCACCGTCCCGACAGTTCCCCACGCCCGGACCCGTCTGGATGACGGTCCACGGGCACGGTTACGCACCGCACTCCCGCCCAGATCCACCGGGTTCGAGCGGGTCGACGATCAAGAGGCTTTACGACACCGGTTCCTTGCGTGCACCTTCCCGTCTCGCTCACCAGGCACGGCCCGTCCGGCAGTGCCGGACCGCCCTGACTTCGTCGCGGCTGCTCCCACCCATCCCCGGCGTTCCCCGGGAACAGGCTGCCGCCAGCTTCACCCCGCTGCTGCGACAGCGAAGCGATCGAGGTCTCCCACCTCCATCCGGAACAACAGCGCCTCGTGGCGCACCACGTGCTCGTCAACGCCGAGGACGGCCACGCCGGCGAACCGGGACTCCTGCGCGGCGGCGCGTTCCAGGAGCGGGCGGACCGAGCGCCACACCGTGCGCCACGTCGTCCCGAGCTGGCGAGCCAGCCCCTGCACGCTGGCGTGCTCGCGACGCAGCTGCCCGATCGCCCACCGGGACGCCCGCGTCGTCAGCAGCGCCCGCGCGGGAGCGACCTGCGGGTTCTGCTCGGTGAACGTCCCGACCGCGCACCCGGGGTCGGGACAGGTCCAGGTCCGCTTCCGCCACCGCAGCGTCACCGGCCGGCCGAAGCACGGCGCGTCCACGAGCACCACGGTTCGCCGGCCGTGGCTGCGTGCCACGACACCGCATCTGGGGCAGCCCACGACCCCGGGCGGCGACTCAACGGTGACCACCAACCCCTCCCGGCCGCGACGAGTGCGGACAGCGGCGACGGCGACCACGTGCAGGCCGGGCAGCCCGACCAGTAGGTCGCAGCGGTCGCAGTAGCCGACACGCGACGGGTGCGGTTCAGGACGTGAAGGCGCGGCACAACACGCCGTAGGCTCGGACATCGTCGAGGTCTTCCGGTCGGGCAGCTTGGTCGCTACCGATCATGGAAGGCCTCGACCCCTCTCCCGGCGAACCTCACCCCGGCGTGTCGCCCGGACCCACCTCAAGTACGAAGAGCCACTTCACCCAGAACCAGATCTGGTGCGCCATCGTCGCCCTGGCCTGCGAACTGCTCGCCTGGTTGGCGATGCTCGCTTTCAGCGGCAACGACGCCAGACGCGACGCCAGACGGTGGGAGCACAAGCGGCTACGGCTGCGGCTGCTGTCGATCCCCGCCCGACTCGTCCGCACCGCCCGGGCCACCCGACTGCGCCTCGCTGTCACGCCCTGGACCGGGCTCGCGCACACCGCCTGGCGGCGGCTCGTCCCCGGCTAACCACGCCTGGCCCAGCCCCCTTCGACCCGCCCCGCAGCAGCCCCGGCCGTGGAAGCCGGCGACACCCGGACCGACACCGGCCGACCTGTCACACCCACCCACCAGAATCACGTCCTCGAGCCGGCCAGAACCGCCGACCAACCCTCACACGGCAAGATCACGAAAGATCGAGGTTAGCGCCGGACCGGCGGGGGAAGCCTCGGCTTGCGTCTTGGCGCAGCCCCAGTCCGCAATAGGTCCGCAGCCTTAGTCGAGCCATGCCAGCCACGCAAGGGCCAACGAGAGGTGACGACGCAGGCTGAGGCGCATGTGGACTCGGCCAACCGCAGCGCGGAAGATTCTCGTAATGCGTCCGTCACCCGGGCTGCCCCTTCAGCGCCGCCTCGGGGGTCAACGTGTAGGTGAGAGGAAGAGGCGGCAGGCGACCGGCCGGGGGCCGTGCCAGAGCACCGCCTGACGCTGCAGGGCGTCAAGCGAGCCGTCGGACGGCGATTGGACCGGCCAGGGCCACCAACGGCGCCTCGAGCGCTTGGCAAAGGTGGGACGGAGGCTACGCCTGATTACGGGTGGACGCCAGCGCAGGCGTTGCCATCCCATCGCCCGGAGTAATTATCGTGGAAGGCTATGCAATAGCTACCTTTCGGAAGGTAGCGGTAGAAATTCCAGTAGATATTCTTGCCACCCTCGACGTTGATCGTGCTTGAGTACCGTGTGGTGAAACCGCTCGGCCCCCACAGCTTGAAGTAGCCGCTCGCGTATCCGGAGTCAACGTGCGCAGAGATGGTGTCTACATACGTTCCCGTTCCGACAATGTCGATACAGACCTGTGGCGGATCCCATGCGTAGATGTTCGCGCATTGCCAACCGGAGGTCGCCTGAGCCGCCGGTGCGGTGAAGAGTACGAGCGCGAGAAAAGCCAACAGCGCGACAGGAACGGCTAGAAGTTTCCTGTACATCCCGAGTGCTCCTTAACCGAGGCGGTCATAAGCGTACAAAGCGTATGCCCCCGCCCTCTCGTAGTCAAGGGATAACGCTGCGTTAGAGAGAGTTTCGCTGGCCGGCATCGGCGTTCCCAGTGGACAGGCGACCTGAGCGCTGTCATCGCGCGCCTCCGCTCGGCTGCGCGCGTCCATGCGGTGGACGCGACGCCTCGTTCCCGGTCGTGGACGGACGGACAAGCGGACACTGACCAGGTGGCCACGTGGCGAACCAAGGTCGGCGGCGGCCGGGTCGTGGAGCGCTTCGAGGAGCGATGAGCGCTAACCGGAACACTGGATCAAGAACTCGATGAGCTCCTCGTCGGTGGGGTCAGCAGCGGGGCACATCTGGGGCACATGACGACCACTGACGATGTCAGGCGCTGACAGGTGCTGGAAGGTGTTCGCCCAGGTCAGCGGCTCTTTCCTCCGCATTCGCGTAGTTAGCCAGCTTGCCGTGCCCAACCCAACCTCGACTGGAGCAAGAGCCACTGAGGCGCGACGGGCTGAGCCGCCTCCTTGGGAACCCCTCCAGGTTCGTAGCCTTGTCCCGGCTGACGCGCGTCGGCCAGGGTCGGGGCAAGGAAGGCGTGGATCGATGCAACAGAGCCAGCGATGGCTGCTGGACGATCACGAGTGGTTGCGTCGACGCTACCTTGAGGATCAGGTGCCGGTAAGGACCATCGCGGCGCAGGGGGCTGCAGCCCGAGCACCGTACGTCGGGCCCTGAGAGCCGCGGACGCCGCGACTCGGTCGCCCGGCCGGCGGCGCCGACTCCGGGCCGTTGATGCGGACCAGATCCTTCGACTCGTCACGGTCCATGGGCGCATCGGCGCGGCGCAGGAGCTCGGCATAACCGCAGCACCCTGTACCGCGACGTCCGCCGCCTCGGGATCGTGGAGGAGGAGCGCGCCGCGGTACAGGCGCACCCGGCGAGGCAAAGACAGTAGGGATGAGATCCAGGCAGTTGCCCGCCCGCACCAGCAGCGGGCCAGCGATAGAGACAGACGGCAATTGGTCGCAATCGTCGCGAGACGGCAGGACGGTCGCGGTTCCCACGGGCGCAGTTCTGGCTGTCGCGACGCTGGTTCGCGTCGGCCTTGCCGTGCGTGAGACACACGGTGAGACAACGCGGATCGTCCGAGAGCTCGACGAGCGTGGCGTCGTGCTCGCGATGCCAGCTTCTGCGTAGGACGGCCCCCGCCGGGGGAGCGGGGGCCGTATCGTCAGTCCGGGCCCGGGGGATGGGCCGGCACCGACGGCGGGGCGCCACTGCCACCGCACTTCGAACGTACGCTCCTCAGGGTGAGGTCGTGAGTCGTCCTCAGAACCTGCCCGCGCCTGTGCGGGCTCTTCGACGGCGAGCGCGAGCGCGACGGCGGCGAGGGGGACGGCGACGAGGAGGTCGCTGGCATTCACGACACTCGTTCCGGCGGGCTGGAGGTCGACGCGGCAGACACGTGCCTCTGCAGGTGCGCACACCAGGTGCCGCATGGCAGACCTGGGTGTGGTCTAGCCCGAGGAAGTGAGAACGACGAGGGGGCTCGGGCGGATTGCCGCTCGGACCTCTCCATGGACCGGGCGGTCCTCGCATGACTCGGTGGCAAGGTTCGTCGCGTTCGGCTCAGGGAAGGCGAATCATGAGCTGTGAGATTGAACGATCTAAGCTCAGTAGCGCTGAATTGGCCGCGTCGGAAAAGGCTGCATACTGCGCAGGGATATGTGGCAGTCTGGGCCACGAATCTGATGAGTGCGCAGGCTGTCAGGCCGAGTTGCAGGATGCCAGAGATCAGGTCAACAGTGCACGGGCGGCTCTGGCGGCCTGTCAAGGGAAGGACCTAGCTACGGCGACCCAGCTGATTCAGACCTGGGGTCAGGTCACCTTTCTTCTGGTCGTCGAGCAGGGTATGGGTTACGGCGGTGGCTTGACTAACTGGATCGACGCAGACGTGATCTTCAAACTCGATACCAGCCCCGATAGAGGTTTCGGGTTCCAACTTCGAGACGATCCAGCCCAGCCGGTTCGGCGGGGCATGCTGTCTCTGCTACAAGAGGCCCTGGCTCACGGGCTAATGATCACCACAGACTTCTGGCAATTGGTTATGCCTTCGAATCAGAACAGCCTCGTATCCAGGATCGCGCCGACTAGGCCCAGCAGCCAGACGAGGTTCGCAACGCTGCCAGGCTCCTGACCGAAGTCTGCTGAGGTCGGGCGCGAACCGGAAGTCTTGATGCGGGTCGTATCCGGCAGGATAATCTGGGTCTTCACGCTTGAGGGTGTGGTTGATTTCTGAACGCGCCGGTTTCCAGCAGGGACCGGGCGAACCTCAAGAACGGTAGGCACCCGCTCGGAACCTTGGCGGGACACGGCATGTGTCCTGAGAGCCCCCCACCGGTCTCATAACCCGGAGGTCGCAGTCCCCCGCTGGCCCCGCATGCTAATCCGATGCGACCTGCAGGCGGCAGAGCCGACGAGAGTCATTCATGCACCTCGATGGAAATGTCGACACGGTGAGCTAGGCTTCGGGGGCGCGCGGTCGTCAACGTGCCCCTAATCGCCGGGCTTCTTGAAGGTCTTTGCGGTGAAGGTAACTGAGAGAGAAGTGGAGTCAATCGCGTCAGTGCGAAGCAATGAGAAGCGACCTTGGTTGGTGTGAACGCATACGAGACTGCCAACACTGAGATTGAGGTTCTGGTAGGCGTTCTCTCTGAGCCATCCCGTCGCGTTCTGGCACGTCGTGTCAGTTCCCGAGTCTACGGTGACAATGGTCGCGCCGTTGACACCCGCAAATCCGGGAGACTCCGAGCAGAAGTCGACGCCGCCCGAGGTGCTTGAGGACTCACCCCATTGCGGGTCACCCGTTGGGGCATCAAGATCGACGCATGTGGCAAAGGCCAGTTGCAACCGGCCCTCATGATAGAGGGCGCGCGCGCCACCGCCTGAACCTGACTCGGAGGGCGTGGCCGTTGCAGGGACAGTAACGGTCGTAGTCGAGACGCTGACACTCGGGGTGGGGCTGGGCACCCCAGGAGCGCCCTTGAGGGCGCCGGCATACAGGCCGAGCACTCCGGTGATGACCGCAGCGATGATCGGGCCAAGCGCGCTGATCACAGCTGGGACACGATCGGTACGTTGGCTACGTCGATCCGGGGGCTCGCTCACCCGATTAGGCTAGCGAGGCTCTGATCCACACGTACTCAAGATGCTGACCGCGATCAAATGCGGTCCCGCCAGCACAGCCAGGGTCGAGGTCGAGGGGACAACCCCCGTGGGGAAGACACCCGCCGCGACTGGCTCAACCGCAGTCAAGTACGACGACGTACCTGGGATCCGATCTTCGGCGCGATGCGACAGTTACCGCGGACGATGACCGGACGTTTGCGGGGCCCCGTCTGACCTCTGGGCCAGGACAACCCGGTGGCGGACCAGGTCTGGAGCAAGGGCGACGCGGACACTCTAGGGACACGAAACAACGACGGTTGACCGAAGACGATCAACCCTGCCGTCGCCGAGGAGGAAGCAAAGGTGCAGGTGACACTCGGTGTCCGCAGACGACCATGGCGACCGATCGCTAATCGGGCGGTTCCGGGTTCGAATCCCGGTGCCGGCTCAACTTCGCTGTATGGCTCCGGGTGATCCTGGACAGAGTGGCTCCGGTTGAGCCTTGACGCGGTTCCGCCTGACGCCTGTCGGTGGTTCCGGGTGATGCTTGACGCTCTCCTTCCGTGGTGAGGGAGTTGAGCGTGGTCGAGCAGCGGTACCAGGCGGTGCTCGGGATGATCCACGACGGGCACTCGGTGGTGGAGGTGGCATCGCGCTGGAGGTGTGCCGGCAGACGGTGGACACGTGCCTGCGCCGCTATGAGGACGGCGGCCTGGACGGTCTGGCGGACCGGTCGCACCGGCCGGCGCAGTGTCCGCATCAGATGCCGGCGGGCTTGGAGGCGGTCGTGTTGGAGTGGCGCCGAACGAATCCTTCGTGGGGGCCGCGGCGGCTGGCGCACGAGGCCGCCAAGGCACGACTGTCACCGGTGCCGTCCCGGTCGGGGATCTACCGGGCGTTGCTGCGCGCCGGCATGATCGATGCGGGCGCGCGGCGGCGGCGGGATCGGCGCTGGAAGCGGTGGGAGCGGGCCCGTCCGATGGAGCTGTGGCAGATGGATCTCGTGGGTGGCATGGGGCTGGCGGACGGGTCGGAGTTGAAGATCCTGACCGGGGTGGATGACCACTCCAGGTACTGCGTGCTGGCGGCGGCGATGCGCCGCGCGACCGGCCGGGCGGTGTGTCAGGCGTTCACCCAGGCCCTGGCGCATGACCTACGGGCGCCGTTCACGGCCTCCCTCCCCACGGGTGACGCGGACGGCGTAGAGGTCGGGTCCGGCCAGGGCCACGCTTCGGCTCCGGCTCGTGTTCGGCGCTCCCGCGCAGAGTGACCCACGGCGACGAGCAACACGACCCGCATGAGGCGTGTTGCCCGCACGGGTGCGCGCGAGATGTCGCGGCGCCGGTGAGACGTGAGCAACAGACCCCTCGAGCGCGGGCGCCCCGCCTGTCCGCACAAGGTCCGCAGAACGGCCATGAAGAACCACCCGGCGCGCGAGACTACGAGAGGCATACCGCAAGCTCAGAGCCCAAGTCCCGCCCAACACCCGGGGCCTGGAAAAGACCACGGACCAGGGGGTTGGCCGAGCCGCCTGACGGCAGCGCTAACGACAGCCGCTCCCGGCCGGCGCACGAGGCCGGACCGGCGACGAGCGCGCTCTCCCACTGTTGCCCGCGACAGTCAGCTTCGCAGCGGACGCACCGCCCAATCCGGCCCGCTCTGCGAAGCCTTCGGCGGTGATCGACCATGGAGTCGCTCGCGTGGACGACGTCGAGGGGGCGTGGTCATGAACGTGTAATTGATCAATGACTCGGGCTTGCAGGAGTGTGCTCCCGAGAAGCTCCCCGAGCTGCTCGCGAGCCACGAGGGCGTGCTCTGGGTCGACATGCCTGTCTGTCGTGGGGTGGACGCCGAGGTCCTGTCCGAGACCTTCGGCTTTCACGATCTCGCCGTCCGCGACTGCGTCTCCCGCAACCACGTCTCCAAGGTCTACGTCTACGACGACCACGTGTTCACGGTGCTGCACGCGCCCAAGATCGGGAAGCATGGGCACGTCCACTACATCGAGCTGGACCAGTTCCTCGGCCGCGACTACCTCGTGACGGTGCACGGCCCGCTCAACCCGATCGTCGACCCGGCGGCGGCGTTCCTGGACACCGGCGCAGTCCTCGAACGGCTGGAATCGGGCCAGCTACGGCCGCAGAGCGCGTTCGACCTCTCCTCGGCCGTCGTGCGGACCCTCGCGGGCCGCGAGACCGATCTCATCGCCGAACTGGCCGAGAGTTGCGGTCAGCTGGAGCAGCGCGTGATGTCCGGGGAGTCGCTGGAGGACACCGAGGAGTTCCTCACCGACCTGTTCCAGGTCTGGTACGAGCTCCTCGCCATCCGCACGATGGCCCTGCACAGCGCCGCGACCTACGACCGCATGGCACACCTGGTCCGGTTCCTGCCCGAGGAGGACACGCCACGGATCGCCGACCTGGCCGACCGGTTCGAGGTCGTCTCGAGAATGGCGGACGGCCAGAAGGAGCTGCTGCACGGGATCATCGAGTTCTTCCAGACCCGGATCAGCACCCACATGACGCTCGCCGCCGACCGGATGTCGCACACCTCGGTCCAGCAGAACGACGACATGCGAAAGATCTCCGCGTGGGTTGCCATCGTCGCCGTGCCCGCCGCGGTGACCGGCTTCTTCGGCCAGAACGTGCCGTATCCGGGCTTCGGGCAGGAAGCCGGCTTCATCGCCTCGCTCCTGATCATGATCTCGCTCGCCGCGACGCTCTACCTGGTCTTCAAGTACAAGCGGTGGCTCTAGTCGGACGGTCGATGATCACCTCCACACCTTACCCACCCGGAACGACAGTGAACGGGCGGCTCCACCAACAACTGACAGGCATCGCCACCTGGCGTCGCCCCCTGCCCACGAGGACCGACTAGAATAGAGCGAAGAGTGACGGGGTAGAAGACTGTCACCGACAGCACGTCACGGGCAGAGCGCTGGGACCGCCTTGGGACCACACGCCATGCACAAGAGATCACCGCGGGCACGAGATGCATCCGACCGCACGAACCCAACGACGTCTGCAAGCTCAGAAGACGTCAACACCCACGTCCTGGGGGTAAAGTGCAGTAGCTGCCCCCACGCCGACGAGGAGACCGTCGGACACTCAAGGGGCACGAAACCATGACGAACGACCGGAGACGATCACCCCAACGGTCAGGCCGGCGGGGGAGAAGGCGCAGGTCACGACGCAGGTCGGTAGATGACCACAGCCACCGCTCGCTAGTCGGCGGTTCCGGGTTCGAATCCCGGTGCCGGCTCCCTGCTGACCAGGCACGACGCCACCGGGTGGTGCTCATCTCGGACACCACTGGGCAACAGCGACGGAGGGTTTCGCCGCGCCCTCGACCCCGCTGGACGACCTAGGCGAGGAGCCAGCGCAGAGCGGTCACGACCCCGAGCAGGCACGCCGCGGCGGCCAGCCCGAAGCCCGCACCCTGCTCGTCGAAGACGTCGTCGTCGTTGATCCGGTAGACGTCCACGTCGAGCCGGCGCTCCTGGGGCGTGACGGTGCTGCGCAAGCGCCCGTAGACGGCGCAGGAGTCGCCCTCCGCGTCCGACGTCACGTGCGCAGTCTGCGTCGAGCCGGGTAGCCGGGCCGCCTACGTAGGCCGCCCGCTTGTCCGAACGAACCGCCTCCGCCCGCCTCTCGGCCTCATGAGACGGCGAGGGGGTTGACGCATGCCCGAAACGGAATATGTTGGGGACATGGCGCGCTCACCGGCGACGGCAGACGTCTTCCATGCGATCGCCGAGGCGAACCGGCGCGACATCCTGGACTCGCTGATCACGGGGGAGAAGGCGGTCGGGGCGATCGCCGATGAGCTGGCCCTGGCGCAGCCGCAGGTCTCGAAGCACCTGCGGGTGCTCAGCGAGGTGGGCCTGGTCAGATGCAGGGTCGAGGGCCGCCGCCGGCTGTACCGGCTGGAGCCGGCCCGGCTGCGGGCCTTCTACACGTGGTTGGCCAAGTACGAGCTGGCGATGAACGAGCGCCTGGATCGGGTGGACGACTACCTCAAGGAGCTCCAACGACACGAAGGAGAGCACCAGTCATGAGAACGCACCGGCGCGGGCGGTCGACCCTCGACTTCCCCAGCGAGCTCGAGGTGCTCGTCACCCGGGAGTTCGCCGCCCCCATCGGACTCGTCTTCGACGTCATGTGGAAGCCCGAGCACCTGCGCAAGACCATCGCCCCCTTCGGCGAGGAGGTGACGGTCTGCTCCGTGGACCTTCGCGTGGGCGGCGACTACCACTACGCCTTCGTCACCAAGGACGGTGCCGAGTGCTCGTTCCGGGGGACCTTCCTCGAGGTGGAGCCGCCGACCCGCACGGTCGAGACCTGGCTGTTCGACGGGTGGCCCGATGCGCCCGCCCTCGAGTCGATGGACCTGAGTGAGAACGACGGGATCACGACGCTGACGCACAGGATGGCCTTCCGCGACCTGGCCGGCCGGGCACACATGACCAAGTACGACGGCATCGAGGCGAGTTTCGACAACATGGAGGACTACCTCATGTCGCTGCTCGACGCCGAGGAGCGGGTGTCCGGCTAGGTGCACCGATGACTCCTGCCTCGGCCGGACGTCCACCCCGACGGAACGATCCGAGCCGAGCGCAGGAGCACCGATGACCGACCTGAAGAGGAGCAGTACCCGGATCCTGGGCAGGCTGGGTTCGGCCGACGGCCGCGGCGTCGTCCGCATCGAGGATCGCTACGACGTGGGCGTCGAGGACGTGTGGAGTGCGCTCACGGACCCGGGCCGGCTGGCGAAGTGGTACGGGCGGGTCCGGGGCGACCTTCGCCCCGGAGGGGAGTACCACGCGGACCTCGGACACTGGGTCGGCACAGGCAGGGTGGACGCCTGCGAGCGCGCCGAACGGCTCCTCGTGACCATGAGGGAGACGGACTCGCCGGACGCGACGGTCGTCGAGGCCACCGTGACACCCGACGCCGACGGGAGCCGCCTCGTCCTGCGGGTCCGCGGCCTGCCGTTGGACCTGGTCGGCGCGTACGGGGTCGGCTGGCAGATCCACGCCGAGAACCTCGCCGCTCACCTCGCCGGGCGCGGACGCGTGGACAGCGAGGCGAGGTGGGCGGAGCTCACCCCCGCCTACCAGGAGTTGGCGGCCGCCGTCGGCTAGACGTCGCCTGCGCCGGTCAGCCCGTCGAGCGGGGCGACCCACCACTCGCTGGCGACCGAGAGACCCGCGATCGCCAGCGCCCGGCGCTTGGGCTCGTCATGGCGCCCCGACACGACCACGGCCTGGACCGCGCCCCGCTCGCGGGCGCGGCGCCCGACCTCACGCAGGAGGGTCACGCCCAGCGTGGGCCAGTCGTCGTCGCCGGCGACCGCGAAGTCGTCGACGAGACAAGTGCGGCCGCCCGGCGCGTACACCGGCGGCGACCCGACCAGCGTGCCCACGACGAAGCCCGACAGCCCTCCGCCTCTCCGCGCCACCAGGACGATGTGCTCGGGATCGTCGACCAGGCCCTGCAGGTAGGCGTGGTGGCGCACCGCCGCGTCATCGGCCTGCCGCCAGAACAGCGGCTGGTGCCGCTCGTAGCTCTGCCGGCGCGCGCCGGCCAGGGCCGCGATCTCGTCCACGTCGCCCCGGACGGCTGCCCTGACGGTTCCGTCGCCGGTGGACATGCCTTCGTCAGTCGGCCCAGGCGTGCAGGACACCGCCGGCGCCGTCCTCGCCCGGTCCTCGCGCCGGCCGGTCGGCGTCGACGACGTCGACCGCCACCCTCCCCGGCTCCGCACCTGCCAGCTCCGCACCTGCCATGAGCACGACGATGCCGTACCGGAACGGGCCCGCATCCCGGGACGGCGGCAACGCCTCAGCGGGCGACGGACAGGAGCCGGAACTCGCTGCGGCCCAGCGCTCGCAGCACGAGCCGCTGCGGGTTCGGGAAGGCGGCCAGCCCGCGCTCGGCCGGGAGCCGGGAGATGCCGTCGACCGTGTATTCCCTGCCGTGCCGGACCACCGTGCACCCGCCGGCGGCGACGACGTTCTTGTACCAGTCGACGTCGGGGCCGTAGGTCAGCTCGGCGACGAATCCCTCCGGCACGGGGGCGAGGATGAGCGGCGTCTCGTACGTGCGCCCCGACCGGCGCCCGACGTGACGCACGAGCGCGAAGGGCCCGTACCTCGACCTCGCCACCCGGCCGGTCACCCGGTTGAGCGTGTGCTTCAGCATCCAGAGGAAGCGTGCCCTGGGCTCCACGTGCCACCCCCAGCTCGGTCCGGGTGTGAGACCTTCAAGATCATGCTCACGATACCGGCGATTCCGAAGATCGTCGGAGCCCGGGAACCGCCGGTTCCCTGAGCATGATCTTGAGATGGGGTCTCTGCCGCGTTCGACGGATCGTGAGCGGGACAGGGGCTGGCCGTGGGCTCGGGACGGGCGCAGACTGGGTGCGGGAGGGCCGGATGGAGTCCCTGGGCGCGGTGCGCGAGGCGTTTCGTGAGCGCCGCCGGCGGCGGCGCGAGCGCGACCGGCTGCGCCGCGAGCTGCAGGAGTTCCGGACTCCTTCCGAGCTGCACGAGATCGAGGCGATCACGGAACGGTACGGGACGACGGTCGAGGACCTGCTCGCCGGCCGGGCCCCGACGTTCGAGGCGCCCGAGCGGCCTGCCTGGGAGGACCAGTGGGACGAGATCGTGCTCGACCTGTCCAGCGACGAGTAAGTCCCACCAACAACAAGGCCCGGTCCCCGCGGAGGGACCGGGCTTTTCGCGATCGGTCAGCCCAGCAGCTCACCCGGCAGGAAGTGCTGCTCACCCCGCAGGTCGATGCCGCTCGGGGGTGTGGCGACCAGCTTGTGCTGGCGCAGCTCCGCCAGCCGCGCCTCGCACCGCGACGTGAGCTGCTCGACGCCCGGGTGACCGCCGCTGCGCGCGAGGTCGGCGAGCAGTCCGAGCATCGAGGTGTACCGGGCGACCAGGTCGTCGATCGTCGTCACGGGCACCGCGTGGCTCAGGTCGGAGCCGAGGGTGGGCGGCAGGGCCGCGTTGCCGGCCAGCGCATCGGCGGCGAGCGTACACGCGAGGTCGACGTCCTCGGAGATCCAGCGCCGCCACGGGATGCCACCGGCGTCCGGCCCGGGGTCCACGGCCAGCGCACCCAGGGTGAGGAGGAGCGCGTCGAGCTGGAGGTCGAGGCAGAGCCGGAGCAGGTGGGCCTCGCTCCCCTCGAGGTCGCGCGCTGGTGCGCGTGTCGGGGGCGCGGTCTGGACTGGGTCGGTCACGAGCATGACATCCTCCGTTGGAGCGTCGCGGCGCGCGAGGATCGGTTCACGAAGGGCCCCGCGTGATCTGACCGCTTCCACCGGGGCGGCGGAGGCGTGAAATCGATGCCGGCGGCTGGTGACGGAGAGTGCCACGCGGGTGCCCCGCGCGGAGGCTCCCTGGACCGGCTGTCCGGGCACTGGCCACGATAGTTCGGGGCACCAGCCTCCACAATGGGACCTTCGTCATGTCACGAGCCGTGGCGGCCACTCTCCGGATACCGGGGCGTTTCCGGCGGACCGGCCGACCGTGATGGAATGCGCCGTGACCTTCACGCGGGCCGCTCGGGGCGCACCCGCAGCGGTGGCCTGAGCCGGTCGCTGCCGTGCCCGGACCAGCTCCTGCCGCCGACCCGGGCTGGGTGCTGACCGATGCGGTCGTCCTCGCGACCGCCCGGCTCTCGGGCACGCCTGCCGCGCCTGCCGGGCTGCCCGAGCTGATCGCGAACTCCGACGCCGTCTTCCACCTCATCCCGACGGCGGCGGAGCTCGAGGGCGCGCTCGGTCGCCTGGTCGGCGCCGGTCTGGTCACGGTGGGTGACCTCGGAATCTCGGTGGAGCCCCTCGGTCGCGAGCTCGTGGCTCGGGCGCGGGGCGGGCCCGGCGGCGATCCCCTGGACCGGGTGCGCAGCCTGCTGGCGATGCTGCACGCGGTACCGACGGACGCCCTGCCCTGGCACCTCGACCGCGACGCCTACGAGGCCGTCACGCTGGAGTACCGGCACCGCCTGTGGCAGACCTACCGGGCGGGCCGGCGGCGCCGGCTCTGAGTCTCAGGGCAGTGCCCAGTCCACGGGGTCCGCGCCCTGCGCGCGCAGCAGCTCGTCGGTCCTGGAGAAGGGGCGCGAGCCGAAGAAGCCGCGGTTCGCGGACAACGGGCTCGGGTGCACGCTCTCCACCACGGGCGTGTCGCCCAGCAGCGGCCGCAGCGTCTGCGCCTCCTTGCCCCAGAGGATCGCCACCAGTGGGACGCCGCGCTCGGCGAGCGCGCTCACGGCACGGTCGGTGACGCGCTCCCAGCCGCGCCGGCGGTGCGACCCGGGCACGCCCGCCTCCACGCTCAGCACGCGGTTGAGCAGCAGCACGCCGGCGTCCGCCCAGGGCGTCAGGTCGCCCTCGCGCGGCTCGGGTACGCCCAGGTCGGCCGAGAGCTCCTTGAAGACGTTGCGCAGGCTGCGGGGGAGCGGCCGGGTGCCGGCCGGCACCGAGAACGCCAGGCCCATCGCGTGCCCGGGGGTCGGGTAGGGGTCCTGCCCCACCACGAGCACGCGGACGCCGCCCATGGGTGCCCCGAACGCCCTGAGCAGCTCCGCGTCACCGGGCAGGCAGTCCTGACCCTGGTCGCGGCGCTCGCGCACGTGGGCCCGCGCGGCCGCCACGTCGGCCGCGACCGGCGCCAGTGCGGGGAACCACTCGGGGTGCACCAGGGCTTCGAGCTCCTGCAGGTCGCGGCTCGTCGGCACCACGACGGGAACTGTAGATGCCGGGCGCGGCCCCGATCGCCGCGGCCGGCCCCGGTCTGTCGGTGGGCTTGCCTAGGCTGCGGGCATGACGCAACGGGGCAGTGGATCGGGATCCGGTGGTGCGTGGCTCCCGGCCGGGCTCGACCCGGCACGGTTCGAGCTCTCGCCCGAGGTGTGGGCGCCCGAGCAGCGGCTGGCGGCGGAGCTCACGGCCTGGGCCCTGTGGAGCACGGGCCTCGGCGCGGTGCTGTGGCGGGTGGGCCGGCGCGAGGGCCTCCCGGCGCTCGCAGGCGCGGGCCGGGTGAGCGTCGCCTGGGGCCTCGCCGACGCGGCGATCGCGGGGTTCGGGTTCTGGCGCGGCCGCGGCGCCCGCCCACGGGATCCGGCGCGGGCGCGCAGGCTCGCCCTGATCACGGGGGCGAACGCCCTGCTCGACGTGGGCTACGTCGCGGGCGGCGTCCGCTGGGCCCGCGTCCCGGGTCGGCGGGGTCAGGGGCTCGCCACGGCCGCGCAGGGGTTGTTCCTGCTCTACCTCGATACGCGCTACTCCCTGGAGTTCTCCGTCACAGCTCGCCGAGCTGGCCGAACCGGTGTCGGCGGGCCCCTAGACTCTGGGCGTGCACCCCAGCGGCGTCCACCGACCCATGCGGGCGGGCAAGGCGCTCCGGCGAATGACACTGCTGTCGTTCGGCCCGTATCGTGACGCTGTCGCAGCACGGGAGGTCACCCATGGATGCTCCGGCATCGACGCCGCGGGAGCCGGCGGACGACGGGGAGCTGACCGCACGCGAGCTCGAGATCCTCGCCTTCGAGCGCCACTGGTGGAAGTACGCGGGCGCCAAGGAACAGGCGGTACGCGAACTGTTCGGCATGTCGGCGACGCGCTACTACCAGGTGCTGAACGCGCTGATCGACCGGCCCGAGGCGCTCGCGCACGACCCGATGCTCGTCAAGCGGCTGCGGCGCATGCGGCAGACTCGCCGACGAGCCCGCTCGACCGGCGAGCTCGGTACCGGGGGTTGAGCATCGCCTCTGCACGTGGCCGGACCCGGGGGGTCCGTCAGCGCACCTGCGATCGAACGACCACGCGGCACCGAAGGAGCCATGCATGAGCAACAGCACCCGCCCCGGGGGCTACGACGAGCGCCTCGTGGTGCCCCTCGAGGCCAGCCGTCGCGGTGCCCACCGCGCCCGGGTGAGCCCTCTGCTCGCGGCCCTGCCGCTGCTGGCCGTGATCGTGGTGGTCGCCGCCGTGATCGGCGTCGCGTACACGCTGTTCCTGCGCCCCAGCACCAACGACGCCGCGGACCCGCTCGGCAGCTCCCCGAACCCGGGTGCCACGACCAGTGCGCCCGTCGCCTCCGCTCCTGCCGCCGCGCAGCCCTCGGCGAGCGCCGGCTCTCCGGTGAGCGCGAGCTCCAACTCGGCCAGCACCGTCGACGCCGTCGACAAGTCGGTGAAGATCACCGTCTACAACGGCAGCGTCCCCGCCGTGAACGGCCTGGCCAAGGACGGCCAGGCGAAGCTGAGCCGGCGCTGGGTTCACCCGGGGCAAGGTCTCCCCGTCCGCCGCGCCGGTCGCAGTCAGGCACACGACGGTGTACTACGCGACCGATGACCAGGAGGCGACGGCCAAGGCGATCGCCAGTGCGCTCGGCGTGGGCACGACCAAGCGCTCGTCCGGCGTCGCCGGTTCGGGCATCGTCGTGATCGTGGCCAACGACTTCGCGCCCTGATCGGCTACACCGCCCGTCGCCGGGGCGGCGGCTCGGGGTAGCCGCCGTCCGAGAGCCCTGCCCGTACCTCGAACGGGTTGCGCACGGCGAAGTCGCGGCAGCGCAGCCACGACCACACCGAGGCGAGCAGGTACGCCGGCAGGAACCCCAGCGGTCCCAGCCAGCAGGCCCACTGCACCGCGTGCCGGGCCTCGTGGTCGAGCATGCGCGGGCGCGCGGCGAGCCCGGCGTCGTCGATGCGCAGCAGCACGACCTCGCCGATCGTCACGGCCGGCGCGCGCGGGGCGGGCACCGCGAGCCGGTATCCGCGTGCCACGAGCACGCCGTGCGGGCCCGGTTCGAGCCGCGCCCGGCCGAGGCGTGCCAGGGCCAGCCCCAGCGGTGTCGCCAGCGTGATCATGTTGACGGCGCGACGCAGTCGTATCGTGCGCTCGTCCACGGGGGCATCCTCGCAGGTGGCGAGCATCGGGCGACTGGCCCTGCCGCCCGTCAGGAATTCACCCGCGAGCAACCTGTGTGCGTCCCGGTCCGGCCGCTAGAGTGCTCCGCGGTCGAACAGTTCGCTGATCACGTCTCCCCTGCGCTGCGCACGAGGCCCGCACGAGCTCCAGACCCGGCCCGCGCGTGGTGTGCGAGCCGCCCCAGCGGTTGAACAGCAACAGGAGCAGCAATGGCTCAGGGCACGGTCAAGTGGTTCAACGCCGAGAAGGGCTACGGCTTCATCACCGTCGACGGCGGCGGCCCCGACGTCTTCGTGCACTGGTCGGCGATCCTCGCCGACGGGTACAAGTCGCTCGACGAGGGCCAGCGGGTGGAGTTCGAGGTCGGCACCGGGCAGAAGGGCCCCCAGGCGGAGTCCGTGCGGCTCGTCTGAGAGCCGCCGGCCGGCTCCCGGCCCGCACGTGGAGAGCCGCTCCCCGGCACGGGGGCGGCTCTTCACGCGTCCCACCCCCGTTAGGCTTGCCGCCGTGACCGCCGCAACCCCTGGTTCGACGCCGCCCTCGACGCCGCCGGACGCGGGGAGCGGGCTCGCGCGCGTGCGCCTCGACGCCGCGCTCGCCGCCGGCCGCCTCGCGGGGGGCCTCTCCCGCGGTCTCGGCCGGGGCAGCGGGACCGTCGTCCGCGGCCGGGTCGCCCTCGCCGTCGCACCCGACGCCCTGCGCTCCCTGGCGCGGGGCCGGCGGACGGTGATCGTCAGCGGGACGAACGGCAAGTCCACCACCACCCGCCTCGTCGCCGCGGCGCTCGGTGGCGACGTCGCCACGAACACCGGCGGCGCCAACATGGCGCCCGGGATCCTCACGGCGCTCGACGACAGCGCCAGCTCCACCGCGGTGCTCGAGACGGACGAGCTCCACGTGCCGTCGGTGATCGCGCAGACCGACCCCGAGGTCGTCGTCCTGCTCAACCTCACCCGCGACCAGCTCGACCGCACGCACGAGGTGAGCCGGACGGCGCAGGTGTGGGCGAAGGCGCTGGCGGGCCGCGACGTCACCGTCGTCGCCAACGCGGCCGACCCGCACGTGGTCGACGCGGCGCTCGCGGCCAAGCCGGTCTGGGTCGACCCCGGCACGCGGTGGACGGACGACGCGAGCGTCTGCCCCCGCTGCGGGCACCTGCTCGACTGGTCCGAGGGCCGCTGGAGCTCCGGCTGCGGGTTCGCGATGCCCGAGCCCGAGTACGCCCTGACGAACGCCGGCGTCCGGCTGCCCGACGGCCGGCGCCTGGTCGTGCCGCTCAAGCTCCCCGGCGACGTGAACCGCGGCAACGCCCTGTTCGCCATCGCCACGGCCGGGCTGTTCGGGGTCCCGGCCGACGTGGCGGCCGGCCGGCTCGGCGAGGTCGACGACGTCGACGGCCGGTACGCGCGCCTCGACCTGGGCGGCCGGCCGGCGACGCTGTTCCTCGCCAAGAACCCCGCGGGGTGGGCGGCGGCACTGTCCATGATCGACGACGATGCGGTGCTCGCGGTCGGCATCAACGCGCGCATCGCCGACGGCACCGACACCTCGTGGCTGTACGACGTACCGTTCGAGCGCCTCGCGGGGCGGGTGGTCGGGGCCACCGGGGACCGCCGCGCCGACCTCGCCGTGCGGCTGCACTACGCCGGGGCGACCCCTGTCGTCGACGCCGACCTCGTCCGGCTCGCGGCCGCCCTGCCGCCCGGGCCGCTCGTCGTCGCCGCCAACTACACCGCCTTCCGGGAGATGCGTGGCTATGTCATCTGACCAGCCGGGCGACGGCTCCTTCCGCCGGGGGACCGCAAAGCCCGCACGCCGTCCCCCCGACTCCGTGCTGCTGATCGTGCACGTGTACCCGCACCTGCTCGGTACCTACGGCGACGCCGGCAACGCGCTCGTCCTCGCTCGGCGCGCCCAGCTGCGCGGGCTCGCCGCCGAGATCCTGACCGTGCACCCGGGGGAGCGGCTGCCGCGCACGGGCGACGTCTACCTGCTCGGGGGCGGGGAGGACGCGAAGCAGACCGCTGCCGCCACCGAGCTCCGCGAGGACGGCGGCCTGGCGGTGGCCGCCGGCCGTGGTGCGGGGATCGTCGGGATCTGCGCCGGATACCAGCTGCTCGGCGAGACGTTCCTGGGTGTCGGCGGCGTCGAGGCACCCGGCCTCGGCCTGCTCGACGTCCGGACGGGCCGCCTCGACCGGCGAGCCGTCGGCAACATGCTGGCCGACCCCGTCGACGACCTCGGGGTGCCCGCACTCGTCGGCTTCGAGAACCACGGGGGAGCGACCCACCTCGGGCCGGGGGCGCAGCCGCTCGGGCGCGTGCGGATCGGCGTCGGGAACGGCGACGGCGGCGGCGAGGGCGCCTTCTCGGGGAACGTCTACGGCACGTACTTCCACGGGCCCGTACTCGCGATCAACCCGGCGCTCGCCGACCGCGTGCTCGGGCACGCCGTGGGCGAGCTGGCGCCCGTGGACGACAGCCTCGTCGAGGCCCTGCGCAGACACCGGCTCGAGCAGGTGCTCCCGGCCACGGCCCGCGCGGGACGGCGGCGCTCGCTGCTCGGCGCCCTGCGCCGCGAGACGGCCCCGAGCGGCGCGACGGCCACCCTCAGCTCGACCGCCACTCGCTGACCGGGGTCACACCTGCGGCGATCATGCACGCTGGAGCGATCACGGAGCGGGCCGAAGGGTGGCCGATGATCGCTCCGCTGTGCATGATCGCTCCAGCGTGCATGATCAGCGGGGGATGAGGGACGGCGTCAGGCGTCGGCGTAGCTCTGCACCGCGCGGGCCTCGAGGGGGACGTGCACGCCGGTGTCGCCGAGCACCAGGCGGGTCGCGGTCGCACCGGCCTCCGCGACCGCCTCGACCACGGCGGCGGCCAGGGGCTCGTCCGCCTCGACCACCACCTCGTCATGCTGGAAGAACACGAGCTCGGCGAAGCCGCCGGCGGCGGTCAGCTCGGTGAGGCGGCGGCGCAGCGTCGCGAGGAGCACCGACGCCCAGTCCGCCGCCGACGCCTGCACGACGAAGTTGCGGGTGAACCTGCCCCAGGCGCGTGACCGCGCCGCCGCGGCGGCGTCGGACAGGCCCGAGAGCCAGTCGGCGCGTGGCGGAGGCGAGGCCCGGCCCAGGACCGACCGCACGCTGCCGCCGCGCTCGCCCGTCGTGGCCGCCGCCTCGAGCAGGGCCAGAGCCGCGGGGAACCGGCGGCGCAGCGCCGCGAGCGCGGGGGACCCCGCGCCCCCGCCGTACATCGCCGAGAGCAGCGCGACCTTCATCTCGGCACGCGCCTCGGGCCGGCCGAGCGCCTCGCGGGCGAGCGCCGTGTACAGATCGCCTTCGGCGGTCGCCACGACGAGGCCCGGGTCGCGCGCCAGAGCCGCGAGCACGCGCGGCTCGAGCTGACCGGCGTCCGCGACCACCAGCCGACGCCCCTGGGGGGCGACCACCGCCGCCCGCACGGCCTTGGGGATCTGCAGCGCGCCCCCGCCCCGGGTGGCCCAGCGGCCCGACACAACCCCCCCGGGCACGTACTCGGGGTGGAAGCGCCCGTCGCGCACCCACTGCTCGCGCCAGGCCCAGCCGTGCGCGCTGTGCAGCCGCGCCAGCTCGCGGTAGCGGATCAGCGGCTCGACGACCGGGTGCTCGTGCCGGCGCAGCTCGTGCCGGCGCGTCGACGTGACCGGCAGGCCTGCCCGGCGCAGCGCCCGGAGCACGTCGGCCTGGGAGTCGAGGTTGAGCCGGGGCTCGCCGAGGATCGCCGCCACCTCGTCGGCGAGGGCCTGCAGCCGTGCCGGGCGGGCCGCCCCGGGCGCCGGCCGCGGGCCGAGGAGCTCGGTGAGCAGGGCGTCGTGGACGGCGGCGCTCCAGGGCAGGCCGGCGGCGGACATCTCCACGGCGGCGAGACACGAGGCGGACTCGGCCGCGGCGAGCAGGCCCAGTCTCGGCAGCTGCGGGCGAAGCCCGGCGATCCGGCGGAGCTGCGCCGCGTACGCGGACGCGAGCTCGCCAGGGGTCACCGCTCCGGCGGCCGGCTCGGAGTCGAACAGCGCCGCCTGCCCGGCTCCCTGCCCAGCCGTCCACCCCTCCGGCTGAGCGGTGGCGCCGGTGCGTGCGGCGGTCGCGGCCGCGGCGCCCTCGTGGTCGCCCTCGGCCGCGAGGAGCAGGGCTTCTGTCGAGGCGACGTCGTGGCAGCGCGCCCACCGCAGACCGGCCCGGACCAGCGAGGGGTACGTGGCGGCGACGTCGGCGACCACCCAGCGCGGCTCGTCCCGGCGCTCGAACCGGCCGATCATGTCGGCCAGGCCGCCCGCGCTCGCCGCCCGGGCCTGCTCGCCCACCGGTTCGCCGGCGGCGCCGAGCGGGAGCAGCACGCCGCTGCCGTCAGCGGCCACGGCGACCGCGACGGCGCGGGGCGGGTCCATGGACCGATCCTGCCCGCTGCCCCCGACACGTCGGGGCCGAGGGCGGGATGCGCACGCGGGAACAAGCTCTACTCTGTCATTAGTTAGCAACAACTAAGCATCTGTCCGGGCGTGACGACGAGGCCGACGCCCGGCCGCATCCCGTTCGGAAGGACCGTTGTGACCCAGATCCTCGACGAGACCGGGGACCCGAAGGTCGGCACGGCTGAGGCGGGCGCCCGTGCCGCCGGCCGCCGTGCCCCCCGGTGGGACGTCGACCACCCGCACTACCGCTGGGTGGCGCTGTCGAACACCACGCTCGGCATGCTGATCGCGACCGTCAACGCCTCGATCGTCCTGATCTCGCTGCCGGCGATCTTCCGCGGCATCGGCATGAACCCGCTGGCGCCCGAGAACGTCGGCTACCTGCTCTGGATGATCATGGGCTACCTGCTCGTGAGCGCCGTGCTGGTGGTCAGCCTCGGCCGGCTCGGCGACCTCGTCGGGCGCGTCCGGATGTACAACCTCGGGTTCGCCGTCTTCACCGCGGCGTCGGTCGCGCTCGCGCTGACCCCCGGCTCCGGCAGCGGTGCCGCCCTCTGGATCATCGGTTGGCGCCTCGTGCAGGCGGTCGGCGGCTCCATGCTCTTCGCGAACTCCACCGCCATCCTCACCGACGCCTTCCCGCCGCACCGCCGCGGCGCCGCCCTCGGCATCAACCAGATCGCCGCGATCGCCGGCAGCTTCGTCGGGCTGGTGCTCGGCGGCGTCCTGTCCGAGATCTCCTGGCGCAGCGTGTTCTGGGTGAGCGTGCCGATCGGCATCGTGGGCACGCTCTGGTCGTACCACTCCCTGCACGAGCTCACGGTCCGCGGCAAGGCCAAGGTCGACTGGCTGGGCAACGTCACGTTCGCCGTGGGCCTGTCGGCGCTGCTCGCGGCCATCACCTACGGCATCCAGCCCTACGGCGGCCACTCCACCGGGTGGACCAACCCCTGGGTGATCGCGGGCCTCGTCGGCGGCGTCGCGCTCCTGGTCGTCTTCTGCTTCATCGAGACCCGTGTCCCCGAGCCGATGTTCCGCCTCGGGCTCTTCCGCAACCGGGCCTTCGCCCTCGGCAACCTCGCCGGCCTGCTCTCGTCGATGGGCCGCGGCGGCCTGCAGTTCATGCTCATCATCTGGCTGCAGGGCATCTGGCTGCCGCTGCACGGCTACTCCTTCGAGTCCACCCCGCTCTGGGCCGGCATCTACCTGCTGCCGCTGACGGTCGGCTTCGTCGCCTCCGGCCCGGTCTCCGGCTGGCTGTCCGACAAGTACGGCACCCGGCTCTTCGCCGGCACCGGCCTGCTGATCGTGGCCGCGACGTTCATCGGCCTGCTGCTCATCCCGGTCGACTTCGGCTACCTGCCGTTCGCGGTCCTGACGTTCCTCAACGGCGTCGGGTCGGGCATGTTCGCCTCGCCGAACACCGCGCAGATCATGAACGCCGTCCCGGCGAAGGACCGCGGCGCGGCCGCCGGTATGCGCGGCACCTTCTTCAACGCGGGGTCGTCGCTGTCGATCGGCGTCTTCTTCTCGCTCATGATCGTCGGCCTGGCGGCCACGCTGCCCGGCACGCTGACCTCCGGCCTGCAGGCGCACGGGGTCACCCCTCAGGTCGCGCAACAGGTCGGCCAGCTGCCCCCGGTCGGCAGCCTGTTCGCGGCGTTCCTCGGGTACAACCCGGTCGCCGAGCTGCTCGGACCCGACCGGCGCCCTGCAGAACCTGCCCCCGGGTCAGGCCGCCACGCTCACCGGCAACACGTTCTTCCCCCAGCTGATCTCGGGGCCGTTCCACGACGGGCTGGTCGTGGTCTTCGTGGCCGCCGCGGTCATGATGCTGATCGCCGCGATCGCGTCGTTCGCCACGGGCCGCGAGGAGAAGGCGACCGTCTGACCCCACCGCCGTTCCGCTGATCAAGGAAAACCTGGACCCCGAGGGTCCAGGTTTTCCTTGATCAGCGGCAGGGAGGAGGATCGGGGGATGGAGATGGCGCGGAGCGAGGTTCCGGTCGAGGTCGCCGACCAGCCGGTGGAGGCTCCGGACGACGCCGCTGCGCGGCTCTACGTGGCCATCGGCCGCCTCGTCCGGATGCTCCGTCGCACCGGGACCGCCGACGTCAGCCCGGGCGCCTTCTCGGCGCTCGCGGCGCTGAACGCCGCAGGGCCCGTGCGACCGGGCGACCTGGCCGCGCGGGAGGGGGTCAGCCCGCCGACGATGACCCGGATCATCGCCTCGCTCGAGGCGGCCGGCCTCGTGGCGCGGGCCGACGACCCGCAGGACCGGCGGGCCGTGCTCGTCGAGGCCACCGCCGCGGGGTCCGCGCTGATCCAGGGTGAGAGCTACGCCCGCTCGTCCGCCCTGCGACGCCGGGTGGCGACCCTCGCGCCCGCCGACCGTGCCGCCCTCGTGGCCGCGCTGCCCGTGCTCGAGGCGCTGGGCCGCGACGGCGAGGGCTGAGCGGCCCCGGCTTCGGGGAAGGGTTTGCACTCACCCGGTCAGAGTGCTAATCATGGGGTTAGCACTCTCCCCGTGAGAGTGACAAGAACCAGCCGGTCCCGGTGAGGGTCGTGCTGCCGGCGGGACAGGACCGCCCCGGCACGCCCCGTCCGTCGCGGGCACCGCCCGGCCGCCACCCACCCGTCCGTGGAGGGAACACCACCAGATGGCCAAGATCATCGCCTTCGACGAGGAGGCCCGGCGCGGTCTCGAGCGGGGTATGAACACCCTCGCCGACGCCGTCAAGGTCACCCTCGGCCCGAAGGGTCGCAACGTCGTCCTCGAGAAGAAGTGGGGCGCCCCCACGATCACGAACGACGGCGTCTCGATCGCCAAGGAGATCGAGCTCGACGACCCGTACGAGAAGATCGGTGCGGAGCTCGTCAAGGAGGTCGCCAAGAAGACCGACGACGTCGCCGGCGACGGCACGACGACGGCCACCGTCCTCGCCCAGGCCCTCGTCAAGGAGGGGCTGCGCAACGTGGCCGCCGGCGCCAACCCGATGGCGCTCAAGCGCGGCATCGAGAAGGCCGTCGAGGCCGTCGCCGCCGAGCTGCTGAACCAGGCCAAGGAGGTCGAGACCAAGGAGCAGATCGCCGCCACGGCGTCCATCTCCGCGGCCGACACCCAGATCGGCGAGCTCATCGCCGAGGCCATGGACAAGGTCGGCAAGGAAGGCGTCATCACCGTCGAGGAGAGCAACACCTTCGGCCTCGAGCTCGAGCTCACCGAGGGCATGCGCTTCGACAAGGGCTACATCTCGGCGTACTTCGTCACCGACGCCGAGCGCATGGAGGCCGTGCTCGAGGACCCCTACATCCTCATCGCGAACTCCAAGATCTCCGCGGTCAAGGACCTGCTGCCGCTCCTCGAGAAGGTCATGCAGGGCGGCAAGCCGCTGCTGATCATCTCCGAGGACGTCGACGGCGAGGCCCTCTCGACCCTGGTCGTCAACAAGATCCGCGGCACGTTCCGCTCGGTCGCCGTCAAGGCGCCCGGCTTCGGCGACCGCCGCAAGGCCATGCTGCAGGACATCGCGATCCTGACCGGTGGCCAGGTCATCTCCGAGGAGGTCGGCCTCAAGCTCGAGAACACCGGGCTGGAGCTGCTGGGCCGCGCCCGCAAGGTCGTCATCACCAAGGACGAGACCACGATCGTCGAGGGTGCGGGCGACGCCGACCAGATCGCCGGCCGCGTCAACCAGATCCGCGCCGAGATCGAGAAGTCGGACTCGGACTACGACCGCGAGAAGCTCCAGGAGCGCCTCGCCAAGCTGGCCGGCGGCGTCGCCGTCATCCGCGCCGGCGCGGCCACCGAGGTCGAGCTCAAGGAGCGCAAGCACCGCATCGAGGACGCCGTCCGCAACGCCAAGGCCGCCGTCGAGGAGGGCATCGTCGCCGGTGGCGGCGTGGCCCTGCTCCAGGCGTCCACGGTCGCGTTCGACAAGCTCGACGTGACGGGCGACGAGGCGACCGGCGCGAACATCGTCCGCGTCGCCGTCGAGGCACCGCTCAAGCAGATCGCCATCAACGCCGGCCTCGAGGGCGGCGTCGTGGCCGAGAAGGTGCGCGGCCTCGAGGCGGGCCACGGCCTCAACGCCGCGACCGGCGAGTACGTCGACCTGATCGCGGCCGGGATCATCGACCCCGCCAAGGTGACGCGCTCGGCGCTGCAGAACGCCGCCAGCATCGCGGCGCTGTTCCTCACCACCGAGGCCGTCGTCGCCGACAAGCCCGAGAAGGCGGCCCCCGCGGCGCCGGGCGGCGACATGGGCGGTGGCATGGACTTCTGATCCCCCGCCCTACGGGGCAGCGGATCGGGTCCCAGCAACGCCGAGGGGCGGTCCTCCCGAACGGGAGGGCCGCCCCTTGCGCATGCCCTGGCACCCGCGACGTGGAAGTCTCTGGGGCGTGACCGAGACCTCCGGGGACCAGCAGGCCGACCGCCAGGCCCTCCAGCGGGCCGCCGACACCGCCCGCGCACACACGGACGCCGCGCGCGCCGTGGCCCGGTTCGTCGAGGACCTCACCGACCTGCCCGACCCGTCGGCCCTGGTCGAGTTCGCCCACCTGCTCACGCAGGAGGAGGAGACACGGCTGGCCCGCACCACGGCGCTGGCCGACGTCGGCCTCGACGTGCCCAGCCTCGAGCCCGACCAGGAGTAGGCCCGGCGAGGGCCGCCGGGAGCGGACCACGAGTCGGACCGGGGGCGGGTCGGGAGCCGGTCAGCGGTCCACCACGAACGCCCAGAGCAGGCTGACGAGCGCGCCCACCGCCACCAGCGCCAGGCAGCCGAGCAGGGCGACGCACGCGAAGGCGCAGCTGTCGCCGAGGGCGCTGAGCGCCCTGCGCACCCACCACCCGTACCGGCGCTCCTGCGGTCGCCGCTGCGGTCGCTCCTGCGGTCGCTGCCCGTGGGTCACTGCCACCGCCCCCTGCACCGTCAGGCCCCGCCGTGGGGCCGGCGCCGGCGTTCCCCGAGACATGACAGGTCGGTCCTCTCGATCAGGGGAGCCCCTCGTGCCCCCTCGCCCCTGTGACGCCCGCCGGGCCCGGCAGGTTGCCGTCCGCCCAGGGAGATGCGGCAGCCGGTTCGGGGGGTGTGACCCGAGACCGTCCGCTTACGCTGGTGGCGTGCACGTCCTTCCGTCCGGGGTGGCCGCCCTGCTCCTCGCCGCGGGCGCCGGCCGTCGGCTCGGGATGCCCAAGGCCCTGCTGCGCGACCCCGACGGCCTGCCGTGGGTGGAGCGGGCGGCGCGACGCCTGGTGTCCGCCGGTTGCGAGCCCGTCGTCGTCGTGGTGGGTGCGCGCGCGGCCGAGGTCGCCGCGCTCGTGCCGCCGTGGCTCGTCCCGCCCGAGGACGTCGTCGAGGCCGCCGGCTGGACCGAGGGGATGGGGGCGTCGCTGCGGGCCGGCCTGCTGGCCCTCGCCGGCCGGGAACCGGTGCCGGACGCCGTCCTCGTCGCGCTCGTCGACACCCCCGGGATGACCCCCGACGTGGTGGCGCGGGTGGCGGCCGAGGCCGTGACGGGCCCCTCGGTGCTGGCCCGCGCCGCGTTCGACGGGGTGCCGGGTCACCCGGTGCTGATCGGCCGGGACCACTGGGCCGCCGTCCGCTCGGTGGCGCTCGGCGACTCCGGCGCACGCAGCTACCTCGACGACCGTCCGGTCCGGCTCGTCGAGTGCGGCGACGTGGGCAGCGGCATCGACGTCGACACCCGGGCCGCGCTCGTCGCCGTCCCGCCTATCGTGGGCCCATGAGGGCACGTTCGGGCGACACGGGCTTCACCCGGGAGCGCGACACGACCCGGCTGCGGGCGCCGGCGCGCCGCGTGCTGCGGGCCGTCGTCACGCGCGACGTGGTCGGGGTCGCCGAGCTCGAGGCGCTGGTAGCCGACGCCTCCGCCGGCGCGGTCGTGAGCTTCGCGGGCGTCGTCCGCGACCACGACGGCGGCCGGGCGGTCACGATGATCGAGTACGAGGGCCACCCGGGCGCCCAGGGCGTGCTGACCGACGTGGCGGCGGACGTCGCGGCCCGCAGCGACGTCGAGGCGCTCGCCGTTGCGCACCGGCTCGGGCCGCTGGCGGTGGGGGAGGCCGCGCTCGTGGTCGCGGTCTCGGCGGCGCACCGGCACGAGGCGTTCGCCGCGGCGGCACTGCTCGTCGACGAGGTCAAGGAGCGCCTGCCCGTCTGGAAGCGCCAGGTCTTCCCCGACGGCACCGACGAGTGGGTGGCCTGCCCCTAGGCGATGCTCGCCGGGCGGATCAGGTGCTCGCCGCGGCGCGCCTTCGCGGCGAGGTAGCGGCGGTTGGCCCGGGTGACGTGCACACCCGTTCCCACCTGCTCGGTCACGTCGATGCCGTGCGCGCGCAGCTGGCGCACCTTGTCGGGGTTGTTCGTCAGCAGCGCGACCCGGGTGGCACCGAGCGCGGCGAGCATCTGCGCGGCCGCGGCGTAGTCGCGCTCGTCCTCGGCGCGGCCGAGCGCGAGGTTCGCCTCGTAGGTGTCGAGCCCGGCGTCCTGCAGGGCGTAGGCGTCGAGCTTGCGCACGAGCCCGATGCCGCGCCCCTCGTGGCGCAGGTACAGCACGAAGCCGCCGGCCTGCCCGATGCGCTCGAGCGCCTCGCGCAACTGCGGGCCGCAGTCGCAGCGCTCGCTCCCGAAGACGTCGCCGGTCAGGCACTCGCTGTGCAGCCGGACGAGCGGCGGGCTCCCGCCCTCGCCGGCCCGGGCGAGCGCCTCCCGCCACGCTCCGAGGGCGAAGGCCACGTGGTCGCGCCCGTCGACCAGGCCGTCGAACGTGACCGCCTCGGCGTCGGCGAGCCGGTCCGCGGTCCGCAGCGGCAGCCCCACGCGGCGCCGCACCCGGGCGGTGGCGAGGAGCTCAGGCATGCACGGCCACCAGCGGGGCGTCGGGGTCCGCGAGCCGGGCCGCGTCGGCCGGCCGGTCGGACCGCACGAGGTCCTCCAGGGCGGGCACAAGGCCGGGGATATTGACGCTCATCCCCGCCCGCACCCGCTCGCCCTCGAGCCAGAAGGCCACGAAGCGGAGCTCGGCCAGCGAGCCCCGGACGACGACCTGCGCCCGCTCCGGGTCCTCGGGGGCGCCGACGTACTCCAGCGACATGTCGTACTGGTCGGAGAACGCGTAGGGCAGGCGCTCGTACGGCCGCGGCTCGCCGATCAGGGCCGCCGCCGCCACAGGGGCCTGCCGGACGGCGTTCGCCCAGTGCTCGAAGCGCACGTGCCGCTTCAGCAGCGGGTGGTAGGCGTTCGCCACGTCGCCGGCCGCGACGACTGCGGGGTCGGCGGTGCGCAGGTCGGCGCCCACCACGACCCCGTCGCGCACCTCGAGTCCGGCGGCGCCGGCCAGCTCCACGAGCGGTGCGACCCCGGTCGCGAGGAGCACGGTCCGCGCCGCCAGGACCCGGCCGCCGGCGAGGCGGACGCCCGCGACGGCGTCGCGGCCGACCAGCGCCTCGATCGAGGCCGAGAGCTCGAACCGGACGCCGTGGTCGCGGTGCAGCGCCGTGAAGGCGGGTGCGACGAGCGGGCCCAGCACGCGCAGCAGAGGCTGGGCGGCGGCCTCGACCACCGTGACCTCGCAGCCGGCGAGCCGGGCCGCTGCCGCCGACTCGAGGCCGAGCCACCCCCCGCCGACGACGACCACCGGCTCGCGCCGGGCGAACCGTTCGCGCAGCGCCTCGCTGTCGTCGAGGGTCCGCAGCGTGAGGACGCCGTCCAGGTCGGTACCGGGGACGGGCAGCCGGCGCGGGACGGCGCCCGTGGCGAGCAGGACGGCGTCGTAGCGGAACCGGTCACCCGCGGCCGTGCGCACCTCACGCCGGTCGCGGTCGAGGGTCACGACCGGCGAGCCGATGCGCAGGTCGACGCCCTGCTCGGCGTACCAGCCGGCCTCGTGCACGAAGACGTCGTCGCGCGGGCTACTGCCCGTGAGGTAGCTCTTCGAGAGCGGTGGCCGCTCGTAGGGGCGGTGGGCCTCGGCGGTGAGCAGGGTCAGCTCGCCGTCGTAGCCGCGCTTGCGCAGCGACTGCGCGGTCTTGGCGGCGGCGAGGCCACCGCCGACGAGCACGACGCGTCGTGGACCGGTCATGGGTCACCTCCGTGGAGTGGTGTCCTGGACGCTAGGACGAGGCGTATTCTTCCGTCAAGATGTGTGTCCGATAGAAATTCGAGAGACGTCGGGAGGTGGGATGGAGGGCGACCTCGACCGGCTCGAGGCCTTGGCCGAGCCCACCCGTCGCCGGCTCTACGCCTTCGTGGCGGAGCGCGGCGACGCGGTCGGCCGTGACGAGGCCGCGCAGGAGCTCGGTCTGCCGCGGCACGCGGTGAAGTTCCACCTCGACCGGCTGGTCGAGAGGGGGCTGCTCCTCGCCGAGTACCGCCGGCTGACGGGCCGCACCGGTCCCGGTGCGGGCCGCCCCGCGAAGCTCTACCGCCGGGCGCCGGGCGAGATGAGCCTCACCGTGCCGCCGCGCCGGTACGCCGTCGTCGCCGAGGTGCTCGCCGAGGCGGTCGAGCGCGCGACGGCGGCCGGCGAGGAGCTGCTCGCCGCGGTGCGGCGCGCCGCCCGATCGGCCGGCGCTCGCCTGGCCGGCGACGGGCCCGGCGGGGTGGTGGAGGCGCTCGCCGCCCTCGGGTACGAGCCGCGCACGGTGACGGCGCGCGTCGAGCTGGCCAACTGCCCGTACCAGGCGCTGGCGGCGCGGCACACGGAGCTGGTGTGCGGCCTCAACGAGGCGCTCCTCGAGGGGCTCCTGCCCGAGCTGGAACCGGCGGGCGCCACCGCCGCCCTGGACCCGGCCCCCGGTCGGTGCTGCGTGGTGGTGTCGCTGCCGGCCTGAGCGCTCGCCCCTGGTCGCAACCTGTGCGCCCTCATCGTGATCATTCAATAGGAATGATCACGATGAGGGCACACAAGTTGCGGGGCGGGGCGGGGCGGGTGGGCGGATCGGCGGCATTC
The DNA here is from genome assembly GCA_963792195.1 of uncultured Actinomycetota bacterium. Classification (GTDB taxonomy): domain Bacteria; phylum Actinomycetota; class Actinomycetes; order Actinomycetales; family Kineosporiaceae; genus DATKNA01. The sequence goes on from CAWBVK010000003.1 coordinate 180,570, forward strand.
GAGGAGACGGGCGGTCAGCCGCCGGCGAAGGGCGGCAGGACGTCGACCTGCCGCGCGCCGGCGAGCGAGCGCCGCCGGTCGCCGGGAACCTCGTCGACCAGGAACGTGCTCGACGCGAGCACGCGGGCCAGCGCCGGCCCGTGCCGCTGCGCGAGGAGACCCGCGAGGTCGTCGACCGCGGCGGCGTCGGCGACCTCCACGCGCTCCTCGTCGGCGCCGGCAGCGGCCCTCGCCCCCGCGAAGTAGCGGACCAGGATCTCCACGTCAGCCGCCGATCGCGCTCATCGGCCGGGCCGGCTGCAGGAACGCGGGGTCGTCGATGCCGTGCCCGGGGCGCTTGGCCCACATGTCGCCGCGCCAGGCGTCGGCGAGCTCCCCGTCGGTGGCGCTGTCGCGGAGCATGCTGCGCAGGTCGGTCTCGCCGCCGGCGAAGAGGCAGTTGCGCACCTGCCCGTCGGCGGTGAGGCGGGTGCGGTCGCAGTCGCCGCAGAACGGCCGGGTCACCGAGGCGACGATGCCGACCCGGCCCTCGTGTTCGCCGTCGCCGACCAGCCACGTCTCCGCAGGGGACGCCCCGCGTGATCCGGGCTGTGCGGGTGTCACGGTGAAGGCGGCCTCCAGCGCCGCCAGGATCTCCGCCGCGGTGATCATCTCGGCGCGGTCCCAGGCGCCCTGCGGGTCCAGCGGCATCTGCTCGATGAACCGCAGCTCGTAGCTGTGCGCGAGGGCGAACCGCACGAGCGGCACCGCCTCGTCGTCGTTGACGCCGCGCAGCAGCACGGTGTTGAGCTTCACGGGGGTGAGGCCGGCCTCCGCCGCCGACCGGATCCCGGCGAGGACGTCGGGCAGCCGGTCCCGATGCGTGATCGAGGCGAACCGCTCCCGGTCGAGGGAGTCGATGGAGACGTTCACGCGGCCCAGGCCGGCCCGGGCCAGCGCCGTCGCCCGCCGCGCGAGCCCAAGGGCGTTCGTCGTGAGGGCGGTGCTCGGGGCGGCGCCGCTCGTGGTCCGCAAGCCGGTGGTCGCCGAGACGATGTCCTCGAGGCCGCGGCGGAGCAGCGGTTCGCCCCCGGTGAACCGCACCTCCTCGACGCCCAGCTGCTCGACCGCGATGCGGATGAGCCGGACGATCTCGTCGTCGGTGAGCAGCCGTTCGTCGGCCAGCCACTCCAGGCCCTCCGCCGGCATGCAGTAGGAGCAGCGCAGGTTGCAGCGGTCGGTGAGGCTCACCCGCAGGTCGGTGGCGACGCGGCCGAAGCGGTCGACGAGCCGGGGATCGGCGGGCCGGTCCTGCGGCAGGGCGCTCGCGGGCGCGCGGCGCAGCGAGGGCAGTCCGAGGACGACGTGGGTCACCGCTGCAGGGTAACCGCGCTGCGCCCGGGTGACCCGCTCACCAGCGGTCTCCCTGGCCCGCGGTGCCGCCGGTAGTGTCGCCGCGTGACGTGGACGTACGAAGGGATCGACCTCTCGGGGCTGCCGGCCGGGTTCGTCTGGGGGGCGGCGACGGCGGCCTTCCAGATCGAGGGCGACGCCGAGCACCGGGGGGACAGCATCTGGGACGCGTTCTGCCGCGAGCCCGGCCGGATCGCCAACGCGTCGGACGGGCGGGTGGCCTGCGACCACGTCGGGCACGTCGCGGACGACGTCCGGCTCCTGGGCGACCTGGGCGTTGACGCCTACCGGTTCTCGATCGGCTGGCCGCGCGTGCAGCCGGCCGGCGCGGGCCCGCTGGAGCCGCAGGGCCTCGCGTTCTACGACCGCCTCGTCGACCTGCTGCTCGACGCCGGCGTCCAGCCCTGGGCGACCCTCTACCACTGGGACCTCCCGCTGCCGCTGCACGAGGCGGGGGGCTGGCCGGCCCGCGAGACGGCGGACCGCTTCGCCGAGTACGCCGTCGCCGTGCACGCGGCCCTCGGCGACCGGGTCGGCTCGTGGATGACGCTGAACGAGCCGTGGTGCTCGGCCTGGCTCGGGTACGGCTCGGGCCGGCACGCGCCCGGCGTCGCGGACAGCGTGCAGGCCGCACGCGCCATGCACCACCTGCTGCTCGGGCACGGCCGCGCGGTGCGGGCGATGCGCGAGCAGGCGCCGGCCGACCACCAGTTCGGCATCGTGCTCAACCTGGCGAACGTCGCGCCCGCTCCCGGTCTCGCGGCGGACGAGGCGGAGCGGGTGGGCGCGGCGGTGGCGCAGATCGACGGGATCCAGAACCGCGCCTGGCTGGACGCTCTGTTCGAGGGCCGCTACCCGCAGGACATGCTCGATCTGCTGGCCCCGGCGCTGCCCGAGGCGGTGCACGACGGGGATCTCGACGAGATCGGGGCGCCGCTGGACTACCTCGGCGTGAACTACTACTTCGACCACCAGATGGCGCCGGCTCCCGGGGCGGCGCCATTGGGGGAGTACGGCGGCGTCGAGGGTCTGACTGCGGTCGCCGTGGCCCCCGAGGTCACCGCCATGGGCTGGCCGGTGACCCCGCGGCGGCTTCCGGGACATCCTGGTGCGGATCGGCGCCGAGCACCCGTCCGCTCCGGCGCTGGTCGTCACGGAGAACGGGTCGGCGTGGGCCGACGACCCGGCCGACCCGCTGGACGACTCGCAACGCGTCGGCTACCTGCTGCAGCACGTGCAGGCGCTGACCGACGCGGTGCGCGACGGCGCCGACGTCCGCGGGTACTTCGCGTGGTCGCTGATGGACAACTTCGAGTGGGCCCAGGGCTACACGAAGCGGTTCGGGCTGGCCCGGGTCGACTACGACACCCTCGAGCGGCAGCCGCGACGCAGCTACGGCGTGTACCGCGACCTCACGGCCGCGCAGCGGGCCTCGACGCCGTGAGGTCGCGCACCTCGGCGTAGCGCTCGCGCACCGACGGGGTCGGGTCGGCCTCGTACCGTTCCGTGCCGGCGGCCTTCCACTCGGGCGGCTGCGCGTCGCCCGACAGGACCCATGCGGCCTGCAGGGCTGCGCCGTCGGCGACGTACTCGCCGGGTGCCGGCACGAGTACCGGGCGGCCGAGCACCGCGGGTGCGACGGCCCGCAGCGCGGCGGAGCGGGCCCCGCCGCCGACGAGCAGCACCCGCTCGATCCGCGCGCCCTGCTGCTCCAGCGCGTCGAGCCCGTCGGCGAGGCCGCAGAGTAGTCCCTCGACCGCTGCCCGTGCGAGATGCGCGGGAGTCGCGGTCGCGAGCTGCAGCCCGTGCAGGGCGCCCGTGGCGTCGGGCCGGTCGGGGGTGCGCTCGCCCTCGAGGTAGGGCACGAGCACGAGCCCGCCTGCTCCCGCGGGGGCCGCGAGCGCGAGCCGGGACAGCTCGTCGAGCCCGACGCCGAGCAGCGTGGCCGTCGCGTCGAGCACCCGCGCCGCGTTGAGCGTGCAGACCAGCGGCAGGTAGCGGCCCGGTCGCGTCGGCGAAGCCGGCCACGATGCCGGTGTCGTCGGCCGCCGGCACCTCGGCGACGGCCGACACCACCCCCGACGTACCGACGACTGACGATCACGTCGCCCGGGCGGGCGTGCAGGCCGAGCGCCGCGGCCATGTTGTCGCCGGTGCCGGGCGCGACCACGGCGTCCGCGGTCAGACCCGGTACGGCGGTCGAGCCCGCCCGCCCGTCGGGCGCCAGCACCCGCGGCAGCCGCGCATCGTGGCCCAGCGCCGCGGTCGAGCAGGTCGCCGCGGTACTCGCCGGTGGCCGGTGACCAGTACCCCGTGCCCGAGGCGTCACCCCGGTCGGTGACGAGCGCCTCCGGCCCCGGGGCACCCAGCAGCCGCCAGGTCAGCCAGTCGTGCGGGAGGCACACAGCCGCCACCTCGGCGGCGTGGTCGGGCTCGTGCTCCGCGAGCCAGGCCAGCTTGGTCACCGTGAACGACGCGACGGGGACGGACCCGACCGCCTGCGCCCAGGCGCCTGGCCCGCCGTGCTCCTCGACCAGGCGCCGCGCCTGGGGCGCGGACCGGGTGTCGTTCCAGAGCAGCGCGGGCCGTACGACCTCGCCGGCGTCGTCGAGCGTGACCATCCCGTGCTGCTGGCCGCCGATCGCGACGGCGGCGACGTCGTCGAGGCCGCCGGCCGCCGCCACCGCCTGCCCGAGCGCGGACCACCACGCATCGGGGTGCACCTCGGTGCCCTCCGGGTGGGCCGCCCGGCCCTCGCGGACCAGGACGCCGCTGTCGGCGTCCCGGACCACGACCTTGCACGACTGGGTCGAGGTGTCGACCCCGGCGACCAGGGGCACGTCAGCGGGCGCCGAGCAGGTGCTCGACGGCGAGCTGGCTGAGCCGCACGAACCCGTACCCGCGCTCGGCAGCCTTGTCGGGGTCGAAGTCCTCGAAGGCGGTGCGGTCGGCCAGCAGCTCCTCGTAGGTCTCGCCGGGGGCCAGCGTGGGCTGCCCGAGCTCGTTGTACCCCGAGGTCTCGAGCGCGGCCTGCACCTCGGGGTCGGCGCGGAACGCGGCCGCCCGCTCCTTGAGGAGCAGGTACGTGCTCATGTTGGCCGCAGCCGAGGCCCACACCCCGGACATGTCCTCCGTGCGCAGCGGCTTGTAGTCGAAGTGCCGGGGGCCCTCGTAGTCACTGTTCTCGAGCAGGTCGACCAGGAAGAAGGCGTTGATGAGGTCGCCGTGTCCGAAGATCAGGTCCTGGTCGAACTTGGGCCCGTGCTGGCCGTTGAGGTCGATGTGGAACAGCTTGCCGTGCCAGAGCGTCTGGGCAATCGCGTGCACGTAGTTGAGGTTCGACATCTGCTCGTGGCCGACCTCGGGGTTGAGGCCGACCATGTCGGCGTGCTCGAGGCTGGTGATGAACGCCAGCGCGTGGCCGACGGTCGGCAGCAGGATGTCGCCGCGGGGCTCGTTCGGCTTCGGCTCGAGCGCGAACCGCAGGCCGAAGCCGCGGTCGATCGAGTACTGGGCCAGGGTGTCGATGGCCTCGCGGAAGCGGTCGAGCGCGACCCGCACGTCCTTCGCGGCGTCGACCTCGGTGCCCTCGCGGCCGCCCCAGAACACGTAGGTCTGCGCGCCGAGCTCCGCGGCGAGCTCCATGTTCCGCATGACCTTGCGCATCGCATAGCGGCGGACCGAGCGGTCGTTGCTCGTGAACCCGCCGTCCTTGAAGACGGGGTGGGTGAACAGGTTCGTCGTCACCATCGGCACGACCAGACCGGTCTCGGCCAGCGCCGCCTTGAACCTGTCGATGTGCCGCTGGCGCTCGTCGGACGCCGAGCCGAAGGGCACGAGGTCGTCGTCGTGGAACGTGACCCCCGCTGCGCCCAGCTCCGCCAGGCGGTGCACCGACTCGACCGGGTCGAGCGGCGCCCGGGTGGGGTCGCCGAACGGGTCGCGGGCCTGCCACCCGACGGTCCAGAGGCCGAAGGTGAAGTTGTCGGCTCGGGTGGGTGCGGGGACGGGCACGGGGACCTCCGGAAGCATGGCGTGGTATTCGTTCAGCTCCTGAACGTACTCCATCCCATACGAGGCGTGTCAACGGTCTACGCGCACGAATCCGCCACGTTCGGCCGCTGAACGAATACACTCCCGCCATGACCTCGCAGCGCACCGCGCCGGCCCGGCAGTCGTCGCTGCGCCAGCACAACCTCGCCCTCCTCCTGGGCCATGTTGCCGACGGTGGCCCGGCCTCGCGCGCGCGGCTGGCACGCGCCACCGGGCTCACGAAGGCGACCGTCTCGAGCCTGGTCGAGACCCTGCTCGAGGCCCGACTGCTCGCGGAGGTGGGACGCGCCCCGGCGGCCACGGTGGGCCGGCCCGCCTCCGTGCTGGCCCTCGCGCCCGCCGGCCCCGTCGGGGTCGGCGTCGAGATCAACGTCGACTACGTGGCCACCTGCATCGTCGACCTGGGGGGTGCCGTCATCGCACGCGAGCGCGTGGTCGGTGACCTGCGCGGGATGAGCGTCCCCGGCGCGCTCGACCGGGTGGCCGCCGTGCTGCGCCGGGCGCTCGACCCGCCGGGCCCGGCGCGGCCGGTGGCCGGCGTCGCCGTCGCCGTCCCGGGGCTGGTCGAGACCGGCGGCGGCCGGCTCCTCGTCGCCCCCAACCTCGGCTGGAGCGAGGTGCCCGTGCTCGACGAGCTGCGCGAGCGCGCCGAGGTGCCGAGCGAGCTGGAGCTGCGGCTCGACAACGAGGCCAATCTCGCCGCGCTCGGCGAGCTGTGGCGGGCCGGCGGCCGGCTCGACACGTTCGTCCACGTGAGCGGCGAGGTGGGCATCGGTGCGGGCATCGTGCTCCACGGCGAGCTGCTGCGCGGCCGGCACGGCTTCGCGGGCGAGATCGGCCACCTGCCCGTCCCGGGCTCCGACGCGCCCTGCGCATGCGGGGCCACGGGCTGCCTGGAGCAGGTGGCCGGCCAGGACGCGCTGGTCCGCGCCGCCGGGGTGGGCCCGGGTGCGGACGCCGTCGCGGCGGCCGCCGCCGCCGGGGACGAGCAGGCGCTCGGTGCGCTCGGCGCCGCCGGTCGCGCGCTCGGCACCGCCCTGGCCGGGGTGCTGAACCTGCTCGACGTCGACGTGGTCGTGCTCGGCGGGGGGTACGCCCGGCTCGCTCCCTGGCTGGCGCCGGCCGTCACCACACAGCTGCGTCGCCGCGTGCTGGCGGTCGGCGCGCGCGAGGTCACCGTCGTCCCCGGTCGCCTCGGCGCCGACGCCGCCGTGCTCGGCGCCGCCGGTTCGGTCGTGCGCGGGGTGCTGGCGGAGCCGGCCCGGTACGTGGGCTGACGCTCCGGGCCCGCGCCTCGGGCCTCGCACCTGGTTCCACGGCCGCCACTGCCGCGCCTGCGCGGCGGAGGGCATCGCCGCCCGCGGGCCGTGCAGCCGTCCACGTGGAGCCCTGGTCGGCGATGGGCGATGCTGTCGCCATGACCGTCCGCCCCGCGAGCCCGGCAGAGCTCGAGAGCGCGCTGGCCGCCACCGGCTACCTCGCCGACGACGGCCTCTCGACCGTCGCCTGGCTGGCGCTCGCGATGGGCCGGCCGCTCCTGCTCGAGGGGGAGCCCGGCACCGGCAAGACGGCGCTCGCCGAGGCCCTGGCGCAGGCGCTCGGAGCCGAGCTCGTGCGGCTGCAGTGCTACGAGGGCATCGACGCCGGCCAAGCGCTGTACGACTGGGACTTCCCGCGGCAGGTGCTGCACCTGCGGGCCGTCGAGGCCGCCCGCTCCCGCGACGCCGACCTCGACCTGGGCACCGTCGAGAGCTCGCTGTTCGACGAGCGTTTCCTGCTGGAGCGGCCGGTGCTGCGCGCGCTGCGCAGCCCGAACGCCGTGCTGCTCGTCGACGAGATCGACCGGGCCGACGACGAGTTCGAGGCCTTCCTGCTCGAGGTGCTGTCGACGAACGCCGTGACGATCCCCGAGCTCGGGACGGTTCGGGCGGCGCACCCGCCGCTGGTCGTCCTGACCTCGAACCGCACCCGCGAGGTGCACGACGCGCTCAAGCGCCGCTGCCTGTACCACTGGGTCGAGCACCCCGGGCTGACCCGCGAGGTCGAGATCCTGCGCACCCGGCTGCCCGAGGTGCCCGCGCGCCTCGCCGAGCAGGTTGCGCTCGCCGTGCAGCGCCTGCGGGACGGTGCCGACGGGCCCGCGGGAGCCGACCTCGTCAAGCCACCGGGGGTCGCCGAGACCCTCGACTGGGCCCGGTGTCTGGTGGCCCTGGGCCGCAGCGAGCTCGACCTCGAGACGGCCGCCGCCACGCTGGGCGCCGTCTGCAAGTACCGCGAGGACGCCGAGCGGGTCCGCGCGTCCCTCGACCGGCTGCTCGCCGGCTGACGGGCGCGCCGATGGCCCTGCTGGTGCGCCCCGGCCGCCCCGCGGACGAGGCGGACCTCGCGCGGATCGACCTGGCCACCTGGACGCCGGCCACGGCGCCGTCGCCCCCGCCGGCGGACCCGGCCCGCTATGCGTTCTTCGACGAGCGGACCACCCCCGCCGACGTGCTCGTCGCCGAGGTCGACGGCTCGGTCGCCGGGTACGTGAAGCTCCGTCCGGTCTCGTCGCTGCCCGCCCACGCGCATGTGCTCCAGATCGGCGGCCTCGGGGTGGACCCCGCGCGGCAGGGCCACGGCGCCGGGCGGGCGCTCGTCGAGGCCGCCGTGCACGAGGCCCGGCGCCGCGGAGCGCGCAAGCTGAGCCTGCGCGTCCTCGGCGACAACGCGACCGCGCGGCGGCTCTACGAGCGCTGCGGCTTCGCCGTCGAGGGCGTGCTCGAGAGGGAGTTCCTGCTCGACGGCCGGTACGTCGACGACGTGTTCATGGCCCTGCACCTGACGGATCCCGGCGAGGGCGGCCGGTCCCTGACCGCATGAGCATCTCGACCCCGTCGAGGATGCGCTCGAGGCCGAAGCCGGCTCGTCCTCCGGGACGCCGCCACCGAGCTGGTGACCGGCGGCGCGACCGTCCTGCTGACGACGCAGGAGGGCAGCCGGGGTTCCGCGCCGTGGGAGGCGCTCGCCTGGTGCGCGGCGGTCCTCGCCGGCTGTCTGCCCGCCGCGGCGTTCCTCTTCGCGCGCCGCACCAGGTGAGCCGTCCTACCGTTCGGGCATGAGCGTTCCGCCCGACACGAAGGACTGGACGTGGGTGCTGCGTGCTCCCTGTGCGGAGTGTGGGTTCGACGCCCAGGGGATCGCGCCGGCCGAGGCGGCCGCGGCCCTGCGCCGGGTCGGCCCGGTCCTCGGCGCCGTCCTCGGGACGGGTGACGCGGCGCGGCGACGTCCGGCTCCGGAGGTGTGGTCGCCGCTGGAGTACGCCTGCCACCTGCGCGACGTCGCCCGCCTGTTCGACACCCGCCTGCGCCTGATGCTGACCACCGACGAGCCGCGGTTCGACGACTGGGACCAGGACGCCGCGGCGATCGACGGGCGGTACGGCGAGCAGGACCCGGCGCGCGTCGCCGAGGAGCTGGCCGCGGCCTGCGTGCGGCTCGCCCGGGCGTTCGAGCAGGTCCCGCCCCAGGCGCGGGAGCGGGCGGGGTACCGCTCGGACGGCGCCCGTTTCACCGTCACGACCCTCGGCCGGTACCTCGTGCACGAGCTCGTCCACCACACCCACGACGTCACGGGCGGGCGCCCGGGCGGCGTGTCACGCTGACCGGGTGAGCGTGCGGGTGATCGACGGCGGCGACGACGGGGTGCCCGACCCGGTGCTCGCGCTCGTGGGTTTCGCCAGGGCCCTGCGGTCGGCCGGACTGCCCGTCACGCCCGACCGGACGCAGGCGTTCGTCCGCGCCGCGAGCGCCGTCGGACCCGGGTCGGCGGGCGTCTACTGGGCGGGTCGGGCCACCCTGTGCCCCGACCCCGAGCTCGTGCAGCGCTACGACGAGGTCTTCCGCGACTGGTTCGGCGGCGAGCTGCCCCGGCGGGGCGGCGGTCCGCGACGGACGGCCCCGGTCCGCACGTCGGTGCTGCCCGACGACGGCCCCGGCGGCGTCAGCCGGGCCGACGCACAGCGCGAGACCGAGATCGTGCGGGCCCGCGCATCGGCCGCCGACGTCCTGCGGCACCGCGACGTCGCCGAGCTGACGGCCACGGAGCGCGCCCTGCTGGCGCAGATGTTCGCGACGCTGCGCCCGGTCGCCCCGCTGCGGCGGGCCCTGCGCCGGGAGCCGTGGCACTCGGGGGAGTTCGACGCCCGGCGCACCCTGCGCGAGGAGCTGCGCCGCGGCGGTGAGCCCGGGCGGCTGCGGTACCGGCGGCCGCGGACCCGCCCGCGTCGGGTCGTGCTGCTCGTCGACGTCTCGGGCTCCATGACCCCCTACGCGGACGCGCTGCTGCGCCTCGCGCACGTATGGGTACGGAGCGCGCCGCGCAGCACCGAGGTCTTCACGGTCGGCACCCGCCTCACCCGCGTCACCGGGGCCCTCCGGGGCCGGGACACCGAGGCCGCGCTGCGCGAGGCGGGGGAGCAGGTGCCGGACTGGTCGGGCGGCACCCGGCTCGGTGATGTGGTCAAGGCGTTCCTCGACCGCTGGGGCGCGCGCGGCGTGGCCCGCGGCGCGGTCGTCGTCGTCTTCAGCGACGGCTGGGAACGGGGGACGCCGGGCCTGCTCGCCGACCAGATGGCCCGGCTGCACCGGCTGGCGCACCGCGTCGTATGGGTGAACCCGCACCGCGGCAAGGCGGGCTACCGCCCGGTGCAGGGCGGCATCGTCGCGGTCCTGCCGCACGTCGACGACTTCGTCGCGGGGCACTCGCTGGCCACCTTCGCCGAGGTCGTCGACGTGGTGGCGCGCGCCTGAGCGGGTTACCGTTCGCGCAGGTCGTGGAGGTGGTGGCGGTGCGTGAGGTGCTCGACGAGCTGATCGGCTGGTGGCGCGCGGGCGAGCCCGTCGGCGTGGCGACCGTCGTCGCGACCTGGCGTTCGGCCCCGCGCCCCGCCGGCGCCTCGATGCTCGTGGGTCCCGGGGGAGAGGCGGTCGGCAGCGTGTCGGGCGGCTGCGTCGAGGGTGCCGTGTACGAGCTGTCCCAGGAGGTCGTCGAGAGCGGCGCCGCGGTGCTGCAGCGCTACGGCATCAGCGACGACGACGCGTTCGCCGTGGGCCTGACCTGCGGGGGCATCCTCGACGTGTTCGTCGAGCGGGTCGACCCGGCCACGTTCCCCGAGCTCGGCGAGGTCGCCGCCGACGTCGAGGCGGGTCGTCCCGTGGCCGTCTGCACCGTCATCGAGCACCCCTCGCCCGAGCGGGTGGGCCGCCGGCTCGTCGTCCGGCCCGATCGGCCCTCGGCCGGCGCGCTCGGCTCCTCCCGCGCGGACGACGCGGTCACGGACGACGCCGGCGGGCTGCTGGCCGCCGGGCGCTCGGAGACCCTCACATACGGTCCCGAGGGAGAGCGGCGCGGCGAGGGGATGCGGGTCTTCGTCTCGGCGTTCGCGCCCAAGCCCCGGATGCTCGTCTTCGGAGCGATCGACTTCGCCGCGGCGGTGGCGCGGATGGGGAGCTTCCTCGGGTACGACGTCACGGTCTGTGACGCCAGGCCCGTGTTCGCGACCCGCTCCCGCTTCAAGGCCGCCGACCGGGTCGTCGTGGAGTGGCCGCACCGGTACCTCAAGGCCGAGGCGGACGCCAATCGCGTCGACGAGCGCACCGTCGTCGCGGTGCTCACGCACGACCCGAAGTTCGACGTGCCGCTGCTCGAGGTCGCGCTGCGCCTGCCGAAGGTCGCCTACGTCGGGGCGATGGGGTCGCGCCGCACCCACGACGACCGCCGCAAGCGGCTGGTCGAGGCGGGGCTGACCGAGCGCGAGCTCGAGCGGCTCTCGTCGCCGATCGGGCTCGACCTCGGCGCCCGCACCCCCGAGGAGACGGCGGTCAGCATCGCGGCGGAGATCATCGCCCTGCGCTGGGGCGGCGACGGCGCCCGGCTCGGCGAGCGCGAGGGCCCCATTCACCACACGGCCCCCCGCTGATCCCCGTCACGGCACCGGAACGGGGCCGCCGGGCACGGACCGTCGAAGCGTCGCGTCATCGCCGTTCCCATCTGACGATCTCGGCGCGCGGGCGGTAGCCGATCCGGCGGTAGACGCCGTTCGAGGTCGGGTTCTCGGCGTCGGTGAAGAGCATCGCCTCGCCGCCTAGGACGAGCACCGCGCGGGTCGCCGCCGCGGTGACGGCGGCGGCGTAGCCGTGGCGGCGGTGCTCCGGGGGCGTGTAGACGGGCCCGACCCGGCCGACCCCGGCCGAGGGCGGGCGGTACCCGGACATGGCCACGGGCTGGTCCTCGACCATCCAGAGCAGGATGCGCCCGGCGGCCAGGCGCGCCTCGACGTCGGCGCGGGGGATCGGGTCGGGCGCCCTCGGGTAGACCTCGGCGGCGAACGCCGCGAACCAGGCGGCCGCGACCTCGACGTCGTCCGGATCTCCCGTTCGTACCGACCCCAGCGTGCCCCGGGGCGGCTCCAGTCGCTCCAGCACGTGCAGGATCTCCCGTGTGGTGGGCGCCAACGAGTCGCCGGACAGCTCCTCCCACCGCCGCGCGTACGCGGCACAGGCGGCCGCGTCGCCGAGGGCACCGCGCGGGCGGCGTCCGGCGTCCCACCAGGCCCGGGCGACGGCTGTCGCCACCGGCGGCGTGACCGGAGGCAGGTAGGGCGGCCGGCCCGGGGCGTGCATCCCGACGCCGATCACCGTGCCGGTCCCGTCGCGGGCGATCGCCCACGAGATGTCGGCGTCGTCGTCGCGGCAGTCGGCGAGGACGCTGGCCGGGATGTTGCCCAGGTAGGGGTGCCGGGCGAGCCACGGGCCGGCGGCCGGGCGTGCGAGGGCCGGCCGCGTGGTCAGCTCGACGGCCGGCGACCGTGCCCGGTTCACCGGAAGCTCCAGCGCAGCAGCTCGCCGACCTGCTCGTAACCCAGCCGCGCGTAGACCCCGTTCGACGTCGGGTTCGCCAGGTCGGTGTGCAGCATCGGGGTGGCCCCGGCCTCGACCAGGCTTCGGGTGACGACACCGGTCACGGCGGCTGCGTAGCCGTGGCCGCGGCTCGCCGGCGGCGTGTACACCGGGCCGACCCGTCCCAGGCCCCCGACCGGCTCCCGCAGCCCCGCGAGGCTCACCGGCGCTCCGCCGTCCTCCCAGAGCACGTACTGCCCGCGCCGGATCCGCTCGAGCTCCGCGGCCGGGTCGACGTCCACGTGCCCCGGCATCACCTCGTCCGTGAACGCCCTCAGCCAGGCGAGGATCAGCTCGACGTCGGCCGGCACGGCCGGACGGCCCGAGCCCGGGACGCCACGCGCCGGGGCGAACCGGCGCAGCACGTGCACCCCCTCCCGCAGGTCGACGACCGGCCTCACGCCGGTCAGCTCCGCCCAGCGCGCGACGAACGCCGCACCGGACGTCGCGTCGCCGATGGCACCGGGCAGCTCGCGGCCCGCTGCGTGCCAGGCGTCGGCCACGGCGACGGCGGCCTCGGCGCCCAGCGGGGGCACCAGGGCGGGGTAGGGCGGGGTCTGCACGACCACGCCGACGACGTCGCCGGCGCGCTCGACCAGCGCCCAGCTCTGGTCGTCGTAGCGGCGCTCGCCCGAGAGCTGGCCGGCGAGGATCGTCGCCGGGACGTTCGCGAACGCCCCGTGGGCGCCGAGCCAACCGGTTGCGAGCGGAGACACCGCACGGGGGTCGTCGAACAGCCGGACGGTGAGGTCGGGGATCCGATCGGCCATGGGCCGACTGTGCCGCCCGTAGCGCGTGGTGGCCAGCGACTTCGGGGCGGCGGGCGGAGACCCACGTGGGGCTCTTGTGTTCTTGGCCGATTCAACCTTGGATCAGTTCACCGAGCCACAACGAAGTGATCACGAGCGTGGAGGCCGCATGGGCACCAGGAGGATCGCCGTCACCGTGGACGGCGTCCGGTACACGGACGACGTCGAGCCGCGCCTGCTGCTCGTGCACTACCTGCGTGAACGGCTGGGCAAGACCGGCACGGTCGTCGGGTGCGACACGAGCAACTGCGGGGCCTGCACCGTGCATCTGGACGGCCGCAGCGTGAAGTCCTGCTCGGTGCTGGCCGTGCAGGCCGACGGCAGCGAGGTCACCACGATCGAGGGCCTGGCCGTCGACGGGGAGCTGCACCCCGTGCAGCGGGCCTTCCACGAGAATCACGCGCTCCAGTGCGGGTTCTGCACTCCGGGCATGATCATGCAGTCGATCGACCTGCTCAACGACAACCCCGACCCGACCGACGAGCAGGCCCGCGAGGGGATCGAGGGCAACCTCTGCCGCTGCACCGGCTACCAGAACATCGTCAAGGCGATCCAGGCCGCCGCCAAGGCGCGCACCGCCGAGCCCACGACCGCAGGAGGTGCAGCGTGACCGCCGTCGACGAGACCGCGACCCCCGAACGCGAGTTCGGCCGGGCCCGGCGCCGCAAGGAGGACGCCCGGCTCATCACCGGCCGCACCCGCTGGACGGACAACATCCAGCTGCCCGGGATGCTCCACCTGGCGATGGTCCGCAGCCCGCTCGCGCATGCGCGGATCACGTCGATCGACACCTCGGCGGCCAAGCAGTCGCCGGGCGTCATGGGCGTCTGGACCGGTTCCGAGCTCGCCGGCTCCGAGGTGGGCTTGCCGTGCGCCTGGCCGATCACGCCGGGCATGGCGTCGCCGACGCACCCTGCGATCGCTCAGCACTGAGGTGAAGTTCGCGGGCGAGATCGTGGCCGTGGTCGCCGCACGATCGGCCGCCGAGGCGCGGGACGCGCGTCGACCTCGTCGAACGTCGAGTACGAGGAGCTGCCCGTCGTCCTCGACATGGAGGCGGCGCTCGCCGAGGGCGCCCCGCTCGTCCACCCCGAGCTTGGGACCAACGAGAACGCGACCTGGGAGTTCGACTCCGCCGCAGCGGGCACCGGGGAGGACGTCGAGGCGGCTGATCCGGGCTGCACGCGAGGACCCCGACAGCATCGTCGTCCAGCGGCGGTTCCGCGAGCAGCGCCTCATCCCGGCGTTCATGGAGCCGCGCTCGGTCGTCGTCGACCCGACCGGCGAGCAGTATCACGGTCTGGACGCGCCACCCAGGTGCCGCACTTCGTGCGCATCTTCATGGCGCTCGTCACGGGCACCTCCGAGTCGAAGATCCGGGTCATCGCGCCGGACGTCGGGCGGCGGGTTCGGCGGCAAGCTGCAGTTCACGCCCGAAGAGGTGATCACCTTCCTGCTGGCGCGGCAGCTGCGCAAGCCGGTCAAGTACACCGAGTCGCGCAGCGAGACGATGCTCGTCCGGGCACCACGGCCGCGACCAGATCCAGCAGCTGACGCTCACCGCCAAGCGCGACGGCACGGTGACCGGCCTCAAGGTCGAGCTGCTCGCCGACATGGGCGCCTACCTCGGGCTGGTCACGCCCGGCATCCCGCTCCTCGGCGCCTACCTGTACAACGCGATCTACAAGTTCGCGGCCTACAAGTTCGTCTGCACGAACGTGTTCACGAACAAGACGTGGACCGACGCCTACCGTGGCGCGGGCCGGCCGGAGGCCACCTTCGCCATCGAGCGGATGATGGACGCGCTGGCCGCCGAGCTGGGCCGCGACCCGCTCGACGTCCGCGCCCAGAACTGGATCAAGCACGAGGAGTTCCCGTTCACGACGGTCGCCGGCGTGCCCTACGACAGCGGGAACTACGAGGCGGCGACGGAGAAGGCCAGGGAGCTGTTCGACTACGACGGGCTGCGCGCCGAGCAGGCCGAGCGCCGGGCCAGCAAGGACCCGTCCAGCTGGGCATCGGCATCTCGACGTACACCGAGATGTGCGGGTGGGCGCCGTCCCGCCTCCTCGGGCAGCTCTCCTACGTCGGCGGCGGCTGGGAGCACGCGCAGATCCGGATGCTGCCGACCGGCAAGGTCGAGGTCGTCGTCGGCGTGAGCGCCGCACGGTCAGGGGCACGAGACCGCGTTCAGCCAGATCGTCGCCGACCGGCTGGGGGTGCCGTTCGAGGACGTCGAGGTCCTGCACGGCGACACCCAGGTGAGCCCGCGCGGGCTGGACACCTACGGGTCCCGCTCGCTCGCGGTCGGCGGACCCGCGGTGCACTACGCCGTCGACAAGGTGATCGAGAAGGCCAAGCGATTCGCGGCGCACCTCCTGGAGGCCGACGTCGACGACATCGAGTTCGACCAGGGAAAGCTCACGGTCCGCGGCACGGACAAGGGCACCACCCTGGCCGCCGTGGCGTTCGCCGTGTTCGACGCGCACAACCTCCCGCCGGGGGTCGAGCCGAACCTGGACGCGGAGGCGGCGTTCGACCCGGAGCAGTGGTCGGTCCCGCACGGCACGCACCTGTGCGCGATCGAGGTCGACACCGAGACGGGTCGGTCGCGGATCCGCAGCTACGTCGCCGTCGACGATGTCGGGACGGTGGTCAACCCGCTCATCGTCGACGGGCCAGGTGCACGGCGGCATCGCCCAGGGCGTGGCGCAGGCGCTGTACGAGGGGGCCTTCCACGACGAGTCCGGCACCCTGACGACGGCGACGCTTCGCCGACTACTACCTGCCCAGCGCGGCCGACCTGCCCAGCTGGACGACGGACCGCACCGAGTCGCCCGCGACCAGCAACCCGCTCGGCGTCAAGGGCGTCGGCGAGACGGGCACGATCGCGGCGACGCCCGCGGTCGTGAACGCGATCGTCGACGCGCTGCGCCCCTGGGGCGTGGACGACATCGAGATGCCTGCGACGCCGATGCGGGTGTGGCGGGCGATCCAGCACGGCGAGACGGCGCGAGTCGTCGCAGGACCTGCCGATGGGGACGCCGGACGAGGAGCTCCTGGGCGGCGGCCGGCTGGCCGAGGGCGAGATCGGCCTGGAGTCCGCCGAGGAGCACATCGAGGACGGCCGGCCCGGGCCGCGCCACGACGAGAACGGAGGGAACCGGTGATCCCCGCACCGTTCGACTACGAGACGCCCGGCACGCGTCGACGAGGCGCTGCAACTGCTCGCCGGTGCCGGCGACCGCGAGGTGAAGGTGCTGGCCGGCGGGCAGAGCCTGCTGCCCGTGCTGCGGCTGCGCATGGCGGCGCCGGAACTGATCGTCGACCTCGGGCGCATCGCGGAGCTGCGCGGCGTCCGCGACGACGGCGACGCGATCGTGATCGGCGCCATGACCACGCACGACGACGTCACCCGCGAGCCGCTCGTCCGCCAGCACGCGCTGCTGCTCGCGGAGGCCGCGCGCACCGTCGCCGACCCGCAGATCCGGCACCGCGGCACCTTCGGTGGCTCGCTCGCGCACGCCGACCCCGCCGGGGACATGCCGGCGCCCGGCCCTCGCGCTGGACGCCGAGATGGTGATCGCCGGCCCGTCCGGGCGCCGGACCGTGCCCGCGGCGGAGTTCTTCGCAGGACCTCTTCACGACGGCGCTCGCCGAGGACGAGCTGCTCGTCGAGGTCCGGGTACCGAAGCACAGCGGCTGGGGCGCGCACTACGAGAAGTTCATCGCCGGTGGCGCAGGCCTGGTCGATCGTCGCCGTCGCGGCGGCGGTCCGGGTCGAGAACGGGACGATCGCCGAGGCGAAGGTCGCGCTGACGAACATGGGCCTGGTGCCGATCCGCGCGCACGCGGTCGAGGAGGCGCTCGTCGGCCGGCCGGCGACCGCCGACGTCGTCCGCGAGGCGGCGGGCCTGGCCGCCCAGGGGACGTCGCCGATGGCCGACGCCAACGCCGACGAGGACTACCGCCGGCACCTGGCGACGGTCCTCACCGGTCGCGCGGTGCTCGCGGCGGCGGGAGTCTGATTCGGTGGAGCTCCAGCACACGTTCACCGTCCCGGCGCCCGTCGACGCCGCCTGGGAGACCCTGCTCGACGTCGAGGGCATCGCCCCCTGCTTCCCCGGGGCGGCGCTCGACGTCGGTCGAGGGCGACGACTTCGCCGGGACGGTGAAGGTGAAGCTCGGCCCGGTGTCGTTGCAGTACGCCGGGAAGGGCCGCTTCGTCGAGCGCGACGAGGCGGCCCGCCGGGTCACCCTCGAGGCCAACGGCAGCGACAAGCGGGGCAACGGCACGGCCGGCGCGACCGTGCACGCCCGGCTCGAGCCGGCCGGCGACGGCCAGACCCGGGTGATCGTCGACACCGACCTCAAGGTCACGGGCCGTCCGGCGCAGTTCGGCCGGGGCGTCCTGCAGGACGTCGGCGGGAGGATCATCGAGCAGTTCGCCACCTGCCTCGCCACCCGCATGGCGGCACCGGCGGCCGAGCCGGCGGCTGCCGGCGGGGCGGAGACCGAGGAGCCGCCGGCCGAGCCGGCCGGCGCCGACGTGCCGCCCGAGCCCTCGCCCGCGGGCGAGGCTCCGGCCCCCTCGCCGGCGCGCGTGCAGGTCGCGGCCCCGGCGACGCCCCGGCCGACCCTGCAGCCGGCGACGCAACCCGCCGCCGAGCTCGACCTCGGCTCGGTCGTCCTGCCCACGCTGATGAAGCGCTTCGGGCCCGCCGCGCTGGCGGGGCTCGTGGCAGTCCTGGTCGTGTGGCTGGCCCGCCGCCGGGCCCGCTGACCGTCTCCACTCCTGAGGCCCGCCGGCCCCGCACCCTCCCGGGGAGCGGGGCCGGCGGCCCTCCCGAGCGGTCAGAGCGAGCGCTGGTAGGTCCTGAACGCCCGGGTCCCGAGCCACGCCATGACGAGCGCGAGCGCGGCGAGCAGACCCAGGTGGCTCCAGACCGTGCCCCAGTCGGTGCCGGCGGAGAGCGCCGACCGGGAGGCCACCACGGCCCAGTCGACGGGGTTGAAGCGGGCCGCGTCCGCGACCCACGTCGCAGCCAGCGCCGTGGCGATGAGCGCCGACGACAGGAACTGCAGCGGGAGCACGACGAACTGGCTGATGCCGATCAGCGCCTCCTGCTGGCGGAGCAGCAGCGCGAGCGCGTTCGACAGCGACGCGATGATCACCGAGATGAGGCAGGCGGAGGCGACCGTGACGAGCACGCCGGCCGCCCCGCCGGGGAAGCGCGCGCCGGCGAGCACGGCGACGACGAGCACGACCACGGTCTGCACGACCGTCGTGACGGCCTGGTAAGCCAGGGTCCCGACCATCAGCGCGCCCGCGGCGCACGGGCGAGGCGAGGAACCGGTCCATGACGCCCGCGGTTCATGTCGTCGATGTAGACCGTCCCGGCCCAGCCGCTCGAGAACAGGGCCGTCATGACGACGACGCCGGGGGTGAGGAACTCCAGGTACGAGCCGCTGCCCGCGTCGAACCCGGGGATCTCGACGACGCGCCGGAACAGCTGCCCGAACAGCAGCAGCCAGATGATCGGCTGCACGAGCGTGGCCACCGCGAACGCAGGCTGGCGCCACAGGGCCTTGAGCGAGCGGACGGCGAGGAACGCCGAGTGCCGGGCGAGGGAGCCGCGGCTGGGCGCGCCCCTCGGCCGGGGCGGTGCCGGGCCGGAGGGTCGTCGCGGTCATGCCGCCACCCCCGCGTCGTCCGCCGTGCCGTGTCCGATGCTGTGTCCGACGTGCTGCAGGTAGACGTCGTCGAGCGACGGGCGGGCGACGGTCACGGACGACGCCGGCGTCCCGGCCTCGTCGAGCGCGGCGAGCACGGCGGGCACGGCGCGGGCCGCGTCGTCCGCCCGGGCCCGCAGCCGGTTCCCCTCGGTCACGACGTCGCGCAGGCCGAGCCCGGCGAGCGCTGCCCGCGCCCGTCCGGCGTCGTCCGCCGGAGGCGAGTCCCACGTCGACGGCGTCCCCGCGCAGGCCGCTCTTGAGGTCGTCGGGCGTGCCCTCGACGACGACCCGTCCGTGGTCGACGATCGCGACCCGTTCGGCGAGGCGGTCGGCCTCGTCGAGGTAGTGCGTCGTCAGCAGCACCGTCACCTGCTCGCCGGCCGACAGCCGGCCGATCTCGGCCCACATCTCGGCGCGGGCCTGCGGATCGAGGCCCGTGGTGGGCTCGTCGAGGAACAGCACCTGCGGCCGGTGGACGAGGCCGATCGCGACGTCGAGCTTGCGCGACATCCCGCCCGACCAGGTCTTCACGAGCCGGTCGGCGGCGTCGGCGAGCTCGAAGCGGTCGAGCAGTTCGCGGGCGCGTGCCCGGGCGTCGGCGCGCGAGAGGCCCTGCACGCGCGCGGCGAGCTCGACGTTCTCGCGCCCGGTCGCCATCGGGTCGCTCGACGGCTTCTGCGAGACCAGCCCGATCTCGTGCCGGACGGCGTCCGGCCGGCGCAGGACGTCGTGGCCGGCGACGCGCGGCGCTCCCGGCGTCCGGCCGGGAGAGAGTGGTGAGGATCTTGACGGTGGTGGACTTGCCGGCGCCGTTCGGGCCGAGGAGGGCGAACACGGTTCCGGCGGGCACCTCGACGGTCAGGCCGTCGAGGGCGCGGACGCGGGGCGCCTTGCGGCTGCCCGGATAGGTCTTGACCAGCGCGTCGGTGACGATGGCGTGTGCAGGCATGAGGCTTCCCAGGAAATCGGTGGAGGAGACGCAGGAGACGGCGGAGGAGCGGGTGGGCGCGATCAGGACGCGAAGAAGCGCGTGAGCTCGGCGGCGACGGGTCCGGGGTTGCCGCGCCGGTCGGCGTTCCAGGCCGCGCCGTGGTCGAGGCCGGGCAGCTCGACCCGGCGTCCGCCGGGCAGCGAGTCGGCGGCGAGGTCGAGGGCACGCCTGAGGTAGGCCTGACTGCGGCTGCCGCCGAGCAGCAGGGTGGGGACGGAGACGTCACGCAGGTCGGCGGTGCGCCCCGCGACCTCCCGGAGGAGTGCGAAGTCGTCGACGAGGGCCGGAGCGAGCTCGCTCATCGTGGCGTAGCCGGCGGGCGGGTGCTTCGCCTCGCGACGCAGGCCGAGGGCGACGAGCGGGGCGAGGACCGGCGTGGGCACCGCGGCGACCGCCGGCGGGGCGAACTGCCCGATCTTCATGGCGAGCACGAGCGCCGTGGGGATGCGGCCGGCGGCGACGGCGGCGTCGAAGGCCGCCAGCTCGGCGCGCGGGAGGCTCGCGCCGCTCGGGAACAGCGGCGGTTCGTAGGCGGCGACCCGCTGGACGGTGGGCAGCCGGCGCGCCCCCCAGAGCGCGATGATCGCGCCGGAGCTCAGGCCGAAGACGTGGCGGGCGCCGGTGGCCTCGAGGACGCACGCGAGGTCGTCGATCTCGCGGTCCAGCGAGTGCGGGCTGCGCCCGGGTCCGCTGTACCCGCGGCCACGCCGGTCGGGAAGGACGACGGTGAAGCTGCCGGCGAGAGCCTCGGCGAGGTCGCGGAAATTGTACGCGGTGCCCATGGTGCCCTGGACGAGCACGAGGCCGGGCCCCGAGCCGCGGCACTCGTAGCCGATCTCGGTGCCGTCGGCGGACACGACGGTCTCGACGGTGGGTGCGTGTGGAACGGGCATGGCGGGTCCTCTCCTGGTGGGAGAGCCGGCCGCAGCACCTATCGTGAAGGTGCGCCTCGGATCGGGCCACGGCCCGGCTCGGGGAACGGGCCCCTGACCGGTGTTGCCGCACCGGTCAGGGGTTTTCTGTGACGTGCTGTCGGCTCACTGCGGCCGGAGGACCTGGCCCTCCTCGCCGAGGTGGCCGACGGGGTCGGCCATGATCTCTTCGAACGACGTGCCCCCGGCGACGAGCTCGTGCAGCTTCCGCCAGGTCTTCGTCCCGGGGAACGAGGCGGTGCGGATCCCCTCGGCGAGCTCGGTCACGAAGCCGAGCTCGGCCTGGAGCATGTGCCGGCGGTACGTGCTCTCCACGACGAACAGTGCCGGCAGGTGCATCGCCTCCGCCTCCGCGAGCTCGGCGTCCATGGCCCGCAACTCGCTGCGGAGCTTGACCGCCCGGTCGTCGAGCAGCCGCGCGACCTCGTCCGGCGGCAGCGTCGGCATGAGCGAGAGCCCGGCCTCGAGGGACGTGAAGTCGCGGACCGGCGTGGACAGCAGCTCGGCCAGCCAGTCCTCGAACTCCTCGTAGCCGGCCGCGGTGATCTCGTAGACCGTGCGCTCCGGACGGCGTCCGTCACGGGTGGTCTCGCGCACGGCGATCAGGCCGTGCTTCTGCAGCGACTCGACCACGGCGTACAGCGAGCCGTAGTTGAGCTTGATGCTCTTCTCCTTGCCGCGGGTGCGCAGCGTGGTGGAGATCTCGTAGGGGTGCATGGGCTTCTCGGTCAGGCACGCAAGGACCGCCAGCGCCAGCGGGTTCGGGACGCGACGTCGTGTCATGCCGGCTCCTCCATCGTCGATTACTCGAATCAGAGTACTCAGCAAGGAGTGAGCGTCAAGAGCTTCGCCCGGACGTCGTCCGTGCGGTGCGGCCGGCGAGCAGGAGCCGGGCGGCTCAGGCGGTGACGAGCGGCCCGGCCAGCGGTCCGGGCAGCGGTCGGGCGTGCACGACGGCCAGCCCCGAGACGGCGCGGGTGAGCACCACGTAGAGGCGGCGCAGCCCGGTGCGCTCGTCGGGCTCGTCGTCGGCGATCCGGGCGGGCTCGACGACCACGACGCGGTCGTACTCCAGGCCCTTCGCCGTCGTCGCGGGCACGACCGACACGCGTGGCGGCAGGCTGTCGTCGGCCCCGCCCGACGCGTCGTCGCGCCCGAGCACGAGGTGCTCGATCCTGGCCGCGGTCAGGGTCTTGGCTGCCGTGGTCGACCCAGCCGTCGGGCACGATCAGGCCGATCGACCCCTCCGCGGCGAGCGCCGCGCGTACGGCCTCCAGCACCGCCGGCCACAGCCGCGTCCCGGCGTCGACCGCGACGAGCGCGAGGCTGCCGGGGTCGTCGCGGACGGAGGTCGGTGCGTCCATGCCCGGTGCGATCACGGGCAGCAGCCGCGCGGCGAAGTCGATCACGGCGGCCGGCACGCGGAAGCCGCGGTCGAGCACCTCGACGTGCGCCTCGGCGTGCCCGAGGTGCTCGAGGGCGACCTCCCACGACGGGGTGGCCCACGGCGTGGTGCCCTGCGCGATGTCGCCGAGCACGGTGGCGGCACCCGTGGAGCAGCGCCGGCCGACGGCGCGCAGCTGCATGGGGGAGAGGTCCTGGGCCTCGTCGAGCACGACGTGCCCGAGGCTGGCC
Organism: uncultured Actinomycetota bacterium; assembly: GCA_963792195.1. Classification (GTDB taxonomy): domain Bacteria; phylum Actinomycetota; class Actinomycetes; order Actinomycetales; family Kineosporiaceae; genus DATKNA01. The sequence continues at coordinate 203,056 of CAWBVK010000003.1, forward strand.
GTGCGCCGCAGGACGTCCGCGAGCTCGTCGAGCAGCACGACGTCGGCCGGGGACCACGCGGCCGACGAGCGCGACCTGGGCGGCGGGTCCCAGAGCAGCAGCTGCTGCTCGTCGTCGTCGAGCACGCCCTCGGCACTCGCCACGAGGAGGTCGACGTCCGTGTAGAGGCGGTGGAGCACCCCGCGGGGCTCGAGCGCCGGCCACACCGCGTCGACGTAGCGGCGCACCTCGCGGCTGCGGGCGACCGCGTCCTGCACGCGGTCGTCGGGAGAGTCGCCGGCCTCCTCCATCAGCACGAGGATCGCGTGCGCGAGGCGGTGGGCGAGCATCTCGCGGGCTGCCGCGTACCGGGCGCCCCGGGCGCGCAGCTCCTCGACGACCTCGCGCACCTGGTAGGCGGGGAGCCGCCACTTCCGGGAGCCCCGGGGCAGCACCAGGGGGTCGCGCGGCTCCGCGACGTGCGCCCAGACCGCGCGGTGCAGCACCGTCGCCATCCGCGCGTCGCCCTTGAGGACGGCGACCTCGACGGGGTCCTTGCCCCGCGCCCGGACGACGCCGGTGCGCACCTGCCGGACGCCGTCGGCCTCGGCGGAGCGCGCGGCCTCGCCCGCCACCATGTCCTCGACGGTCGTGTGCCGGACCGCCACCTCACCCAGGCTCGGCAGCACCGCGCCGACGTGCTCGAGGAAGGCCCGGTTCGGCCCGACGACGAGCACCCCCGAGCGGGCCAGCTTGTCGCGGTAGGCGTACAGCAGCCAAGCGGCGCGGTGCAGGCCGACGGCCGTCTTGCCCGTCCCGGGGGCCCCCTGGACGCAGACCGTGGTGCCCGCATCGGCGCGCACGATCTCGTCCTGCTCCGGCTGGATCGTGGCGACGATGTCGCGCATCGGCCCGACGCGCGGCCGCTCGATCTCCCGGGCCAGGATGGCGCTGCGACCGTCGTGCTCCGTCGGGTCGGTGAGGTGCTCGTCCTCGTAGGCGGTGATGCGGCCCTGCTCGATGCCGAACCGCCGCCGCCGGACGACGCCCATCGGCTCCGATCGCGAGGCACGGTAGAAGGCGCGGGAGACGTCGGCGCGCCAGTCGACGACGACCGGCTCGCCGTGGGCGTCGGCGACGTGGCGGCGGCCGATGTACCAGCGCTCGCCGTCCGCGTGGTCCGTGCGGCCGAAGAAGAGGGTGGTCGAGGGATCGTCGACGAGCGACTGGGCGCGCTTGTGCAGGGTGTAGGCGAGGAACTCGGCGGAGACGGCGTCCCCGCCCTGGACGGTCAGGCCGAGGGTGCGCTCGCGCATCCGCGCGAGGTCGGAGCGGGCCGCCGCGAGGTAGGCCTGCTCCTGGGCGAGGGGGTCGAGGGTCTGTTCGAGAGGCTCCACGACGTCAGGCACAAGGGTCCACGCTACGCCGCCCCCGCTGCGAGGTCCCGTCGTTTTCCGGGCGCCCGCGTTCCCGCGCGCAGGCAGGCCCTCAGCAGCCCGCCTGCCGGGAAGCCTGCCTCCGCCAGCGCTTTGCGCTGGCCTCATAGGTGGACCACGGGAGATCTGGACCACGGGCTCAGATGTGACGCCAGCGCAAAGCGCGCCGGGGTGGGGAGCGCGCCGGGGTGGGGAGCGCGCCGGGGTGGGGAGCGCGCCGGGGTGGGGAGCGCGCCGGGGTGGGGAGCGCGCCGGGGTGGGGAGCGCGCCGGGGTGGGAGCGCGCCGGGGTGGGGAGCGCGCCGGGGGGAGCGCGCCGGGGGGAGCGCGCAGGACCCGGAGGCCCCCTGACGGCATCTCTGCCTGCTGTTCGGCAGACACCCGTTCAGGCGGTCTCACGCCGCTCCCCTCGGCGGAGGTTGATGTTAGGCTCCTTGAAGATGAACACGAGGTGAACGGGAGGTGGACCGATGACGACGAACACCGGGCAGGCCAGCGAGTGGACCGCCGAGTCGCTGCGGCCGACCGCCCGCTGGGTTGCGGTTCCCGCTGCGGGCGGGCGCGTCCGGATGGAGATGGTGTGGGCCGTCCCGGCTGTCACGGTCGCGGACGTGACGGCGGCCCCGCGGCAGAACGGCACGAGCGCCGCCCTCTGACGGCCTCGCTGCGCACCGCCTGGTCACGGCGTCCTACGGTGACGTCGTGGCCGTCCTCATCGATCCGCCGGGCTGGCCTGCACACGGGCGGCTGTGGTCGCACCTGGTGAGCGACGCGTCGCTCGAGGAACTGCACGCCTTCGCGCGGCGGGCCGGCATCCCCGAACGCGGGTTCGAGGGCGACCACTACGACGTGCCGGGTGAGCGCTACCACGCCCTCGTGGCCGCGGGCGCGGTCCCGGTCGACGGCCGGGAGCTGCTGCGCCGCCTGCAGCGGTCGGGCCTGCGCCGCCCCAAGCGCCGGGGCGAGCGGGTGGTCGCCAGCCACGCGCGCCCCGACGGGATGCGTGTCGACACGCTGGTGTCCACCCTGCCGCCGCCCGGGCGCGTGCGGGCCGTCGCACTGGTGGCCGTCGCGGGCACGGAGTTGCTGGTGCTGCCCGACGGGGCCACCGGCACCGAAGGAGCGCTGCTGCCGCGGGTTGCGCTGCCACCGGGGGAGACGCCGGACGCCGCCGTCGCCGCTCTCGGCGCCACCGTGCTCGGCGACGCCTGGCGGTACGGCGGGCCGGCCGTCCAGGTGGGATACCTGCGCATGATCGCGGGCGAGGGGCCGGTCGTGACCGCCGACGCCGAGCTCGCGGTGCGCTGGCGCTGGCCGGGGATGGTGCGTCCGCCGTCACCCGTGCCGCCTGCGCGGTGGGCGGACGCCGGTCAGGCGGCCGCCCTGCTGCCCGTCGAGCTTGCCCCGCTCGTGCGCAGGGGCACAGGTACCGTGAACGGGTGGTGAACGCGTGCTGAAGGTCGCCGCGCGCCGGCGCTGGCCGCGGGTCCTCGGCATCGTCGCCGCGGTGCTGGTCGTGCTGCTGGTCGCCGGCGCCCTCGTCGTGGCCTGGTACTTCGCCGGCGTAGCCGTGGCCGTCACCCACGGGGTGGACCGTCCGCTGACGGCGAGCCCGGCGGCCGCGGGCGCCGTCCGGCTGTCGGACGGCACCGACGCGGGACTGGACGGCACGTACGGGCTCGACTTCGACGGCGGATACGGGCGGCTCGGCCCGGTCGCGACTCGCGGCGCCGACGGCGTCGTCCGTGCCTTCACCGCGGGCCACGGCACGCTCGCCCCGGGCACGCCCGCCCGTGTCGACACGTACGGCTACGACGGCGACCCGAGGACGGCGCTCGGCCTCGACTACCAGGACGTCGCCGTCCACGACGCGCTCGGGGACTTCCCGGCGTGGTACGTCCCGGGCAGCGGCCCGACGTGGTTCGTCGACGTGCACGGGCACGACGGGGCCCGCGGGGAGTCGCTGCGCTACCTCACGGCCCTGCACCGGGCCGGCATGCCGGTGCTCGTGCCCACCTACCGCAACGACGTCGGCGCCCCCGCCTCACCCGACGGGATCGACCACCTGGGCCTGACCGAGTGGCAGGACGTGAACGCCGCCGTCCACTGGGCGCTGGACCACGGGGCGCGCGACGTCGTCCTCGGCGGCTGGTCGATGGGCGGCGCTGTCGTGCTGCAGGTCGCCGACCGCTCCGACGTCAAGGACCGGATCCGCGCGCTCGTGCTCGACTCCCCGGTCGTCGACTGGCGGAACGTGCTCGAGCACCAGGCCGACGACCGCGGCCTGCCCCGTGCGGAGACGGCGCTCGCGGTGTGGACCGCCGAGCGCCGCTTCGGCCTCGACTTCGGCCGGCTCGACTGGGTTGCGCGGGCGAAGGATCTCGCCCTCCCCACGCTCCTGATCCACAGCGACGTCGACGGCTACGTGCCCGACGGCCCGTCCAAGGCCCTCGCGGCGGCACGGCCCGACCTCGTCACCCTCGACCTCGTGCCGGGCGCCGGCCACACCCAGGGCTGGAACACCGACCCGGCGGCGTACGAGCAGCGGCTCACCGCCTGGCTCGCCGCGCACGGGGCTACACCGACAGCTCGCTGAGCTCCCGGGCCAGGTTCGCGCGCGCCGCCGCCTCCCACCGCTCGCGCCCCGCCTCCGTCCGGTACAGCCGCGGCATCGCCTCGAGCGCCCGCAGCACCGTCGCGCGACCCTGCCGGAACAGCCCCTCCGGCACGTGTGCGTACTCGGCCCGCACGGCCGCGACGTACCGCTGGTAGCGGTCGACGTCCGCGGCCAGGATCGCGAGGTCGGCGTCGCACAGGACGGCGCCGTCGGGGTCGCCCGACGGCGGCTGGTGGTGCTCCGTCACGCGCACGAGCCGTGCCACCTCGCCGACCCGTTCCTGCGGGACGCCCAGCCCCGTGAGCACCTCCACCGCGAGCTCGGCCGAGCGCCGCTCGTCGTCCCCGGGCCGGCCGTCGTAGACGGCGTCGTGGAACCAGGCCGCCAGGCGCACGGCACCCGGGTCGGCGGCGGCGGCCTCGAGGGCGTCGACGCCCTCGAGCACCTCGACCAGGTGGTCGGCGTCGTGGTAGCGGCGGTGCGGCTCCCGCCAGCGGGCGATCAGGGCGTCGCCGGCGGCGGCGACCAGGGCGTCGTCCGCCGCGGCGCCCGCGGATCGGCAGGTGCGCAGCCAGGCGGCGGGGAGGTCCATGGGGTCAGTGTGGCCGAACCGTCGGGCGACGTGCGCGCACATGGGGCGAGGCCGGTGCGGTCCGAGGGGCCTCGGGTCGCACCGGCCTCACCGGGGGACGGGACGGTCAGCCGTTGCTGCTGGCCGGCTTGGTGCCGAGGGTGACCTGCAGGTCGATCTTCTTGCCGTCGCGGACGACGGTCATCGTCACCTTGGTCCCGGGCTGCAGCGCCCGGATTCGGGCGACCAGCGAGTCCGCGCCGTCCAGGCTCGAGCCGTTGAGCGCGATGACCGCGTCACCCTGCTTGACGCCGCCGTTCGCCGCGGCCTGGCCGCCGACGATCGAGTTGATGATCGCGGCCTGCCGGGTGGCGTCGTCCACCTTGACCGAGCCGTCCTTGAGGCTGACCCCGAGGTAGGCGTGCTTGACGGTGCCGGTGGAGAGCAGCTGGTCGGCGACGCTGCGCGCCTCGTTGGCCGGGATGGCGAAGCCGAGGCCGATGTTGCCGGCCTGACCGCCCAGGCTCGCGCCCAGCGACGCGATCGACGAGGTGACGCCGATCACCCGGCCCGGTGGCGTCGACGAGCGCGCCGCCGCTGTTGCCGGGGTTGACGGCGGCGTCGGTCTGGATGGCGTTGGTGACCACCGTCTCGCCCTGCGCCTGCTGGCCCAGGCCGAACGGGTCCTGGCTCTGGCCCTGGCTCTGCTGCTGGGTGGTGACCGGCCGGTTCAGGGCGCTGACGATGCCGGTCGTCACGGTGTCGGACAGGCCCAGCGGGTTGCCGATCGCCATCACCGGGTCCCCGACCTTGACCTGCGACGTGTCCGCGAACGAAGCCGCCTTCAGGTCGCCCGGCGCGTTCTTGACGGCGAGCACCGCCAGGTCGGTGGAGGCGTCGCTGCCGACGATCGTGGCCTGGTAGGAGCGGCCGTCGCTGAGGATGACCTGCACCTGCCCGTTCCCGCCCTCGGCGGCAGCGACGACGTGGTGGTTCGTGAGCACGTGGCCCTTGCCGTCGTAGACGATGCCGGAACCCTCGTCACCGGAGTTGCCCGCCGTCACGCGGACCGAGACCACGCTCGGCTCGACGGTGCGGGCGACCGAGACCCAGTCGGGGCCGGGGGCGCCGTTCGTGACCAGCGGCGAGGACGCACCGGTCGACGACCCGCTCGCGCCGTTGTCGGACGCGCCGGAGCCGAACGACGACGCGGAGGACGTGGCGGAGGAGTTGTCGCGGGCCTCGGTGATCCCGAGTGTGAACAGGCTCGACAGCACGGCCGCCGCGGCGCCGACCGCGACGACGCCGCCCCATCCGGGACCGCGTCGCGTGGACCGGGTCTGGTTCTGCTGCGGCACCGGCGGCCCGTAGGGAGGCTGGCTGCTCCACGGTGACGCGGGGGCGCCGAAGGGCCCGGGGTGCGGGGCGGGACGGTCGAGGGGGGAACCGGCCGGCGAGTAGGCGGGCTGCGGAGCGGTGACCGGCTGCGGGCCGTATCCCGGCTGCTGCCCGTACCCGGGCTGCTGCCCGTGGGCGGCCGGCGTGACGTCGACGGCGGGAGGCGTGTCGTGCAGGCCCCGGGTGTCGTCGAGCGGGCGGGTGTCGTCGTCGCGGCGGGCATCGTCCTGGCCGTCGCCGTCGGGCTGCGGTGCCGGCGCGGGGACGTTCGGGCTCGCCCACGACGCGGGCCACTGCTCACGCCCGGGCTCGGGGGAGTTGGACATCTCCGTTCACCTCTCGTCGTCGGATGACTCCATCCAACGCCATCCGGCTGGACGGCGCCTCGGGCGTCCCTGGCAGTTCCCTGTGAGTCCGCCCAGGAACGGGTGCTCGTGGAGGCCGGACTCACGCCGGCTGCGGGGCCCCCTGCAGCTCGGGGAGGGCCACGCGGAACGTCGCGCCGCCGCCCCGGGTGGGCCGGACGTCGACCGAGCCGCCGTGCGCCGTCGTGACCGCGGCGACGATCGAGAGGCCCAGGCCCGACCCCCCGCCGTTGCCGCGCCGCCGGCTGGAGTCGACCCGGTAGAACCGCTCGAACACCCGCTCCGCCTCATCGGGCGGCAGCCCCGGCCCGTGGTCGCGGACCTCGAGCACCGCTCGCCCGGCCTCGACGCCGACCGCGACCTCGACCGGCGTCCCGGCGGGGGTGTGCCGGACGGCGTTGGCCACGAGATTGGTGACCACCTGGCGAAGGCCGCTCTCGTCGCCCGTGACGACCGCGGGAACGGGACCACGGGCGTCGTCCAGGCCGACCAGGCGTACGGGCCGGTCGGGCGCCAGGCCGCGGACGTCGTGCACGGCGTCGCCCGCCAGCACGGCGAGGTCGACGGGCTCCGCCTTGGCGGGGCGGCGCTCGTCGAGCCGGGCGAGCATGAGGAGGTCCTCGACGAGGACACCCATCCGGGTGGCCTCCTCCTCGATCCGGCGCATCGTGCGCGGCACGTCCTCCTTCGGGACGGCGCCCTGCCGGTACAGCTCGGCGTAGCCCCGGATCGAGGCGAGCGGCGTGCGCAGCTCGTGCGAGGCGTCGGCGGCGAACCGGCGGGTGCGCGACTCCGACGCCTCCCGCGCCCGGAACGCCGTCTCGATCTGGGCGAGCATGCCGTTCAGGGAGCGGGTCAGCCGCCCGACCTCGGTCGTCTCGGGGTGCGGCGGGATGCGCCGGGACAGGTCGCCGTCGGCGATGGCCGCAGCCGTCTCCTCGACCTCGACCAGCGGCTGGAACGATCGCCGGATCGCAACCCAGCCGAACAGGGCGCAGACGACGATGACGATGCCGCCGACCAGGAGCGTGACCAGCCTGAGCTGGCGGACCGCCTGCTCCACTCCCTCGAGCGGGAGGGCCAGGGTGAGGGTCCCCGAGACGCGCGTCCCGGGATTGCGCGGGTCGCCGACGTTGACGGGAACGACCACGGCCCGCCAGCCGCTCGCGCTGTCGCCGCCCTGGATCGTGATCGGCTCGCCGTCGAGCTGATTGGCGGTCGCCACGCCGACGGACTGGAAGTCCGGCACGGTGACGTCGGGCCGGGGCGAGGTCATGGTGCTGATCTCCGGACGCCCCGGAACGTACAGCTGGATGGCGAACGTGGTGGGGCCGGACCGGCCGGAGGCGATGCCGTTGAGGATCCGGTCGTCGTTCGTCGCGGCACGATACGTCGCCTTGAGCTGGTCGTCGATCTGCCCCACTAGGTACCCGCGGAGGACCGCCTGGACCCCGTAACCCGTGACGGCGAGCGCCGCGAGCAGCGCGATCACGAGGATGCCGACCAGGCGCGTGCGCAGGGGCAGCCTGGCGAGCGCCGACCTCATACCTGCGGGGGCAGCCGCAGCACGTAGCCGACGCCGCGCTTGGTGTGGATCAGCGGCGGCTCGACGGCGTCGATCTTGCGGCGCAGGTAGGAGATGTAGGACTCGACGATCCCGGCCTCGCCGTTGAAGTCGTACGCCCAGACGTGGTCGAGGATCTGCGACTTCGACAGCACCCGGTTCGGGTTGAGCATCAGGTAGCGCAGGAGCTTGAACTCGGTCGGCGAGAGGTCGATCAGCGTGCCGCCGCGGTGCACCTCGTGGGAGTCCTCGTCGAGCTCGAGGTCGTGGAAGATCAGCCGGCCCGTGTCGGGGGCGCCGCCGACGCCGGTGCGGCGGAGCACGGCGCGGATGCGGGCGACGACCTCCTCGAGGCTGAACGGCTTGGTGACGTAGTCGTCGCCGCCGACCGTCAGGCCCTGCACCTTGTCGCTGGTGTCGTCGCGGGCGGTGAGGAAGACCACCGGGACGTCGCGGCCCCGCTCGCGCAGCTTGCGCGTCACGGTGAACCCGTCGAGGTCGGGCAGCATGATGTCGAGCACGACGAGATCGGGCCGGTACTGCTCGGCCAGCTTGAGCGCCTCGGCCCCGTCGCCGGCCGGGAACACCTCGAAGCCCGCGAAGCGCAGGCTCGCGGTCAGCAGCTCGCGGATGCTCGGTTCGTCGTCGACGACGAGCAGACGCGCCTCAGGACTCTTCTCCGCCACGACCAGAGTGTCGTCCCCGAATCTGTGAGTTAGCTGGGAGTCCGTCGGGCGTCCGCTGTCAGCGCGCTCAGCTCGTAGGCGGCACTCAGAGCTGGCTCAGGTAGGTGTGCACCAGGGTCACCGCGAGCGCGCCCTCGCCGACCGCGGAGGCCACCCGCTTGACCGATCCCGCGCGCACGTCGCCCACCGCGAAGACCCCGGGCATCGACGTCTCGAGGAGCATCGGCGCCCGCTCGAGCGGCCATGCCTCGCGGGCGTCGTCCCCGGTGAGCACCGAACCCCACCGGTCCCGGGCCGCCGCGCCGTCCAGCCAGTCCGACCGCGGCAGCGACCCGACCAGCACGAACAGGACGCCTTCCAGGACCTCGCGGGCGCCGGTGTCGAGGTCCTCGACCTCGAAGCTCTCCAGGAAGTCCGTGCCCGTCCCGCCGACCACCTGCACCCGGCCCCGGACCTCGACCGTCGGCAGCGCCTCGATCTGGCGCACCAGGTAGTCCGACATCGTCTCGGTGAGCCCGGCCCGGCGCACGAGCAGCGTGACCCGCTTGGCGTAGCGGGCGAGGTAGATGGCGGCCTGCCCCGCCGAGTTGCCGCCGCCGACCACGTAGACCTCGCGTCCGCGCATGGCGCGGGCCTCGGCCACCGCGGCGCCGTAGAAGACGCCCCGCCCCTGCAGCGCCTCGAGCGCCGGCACGCCCAGCCTGCGGTAGCTGGCACCGGTCGCCACCACCACGGACCGCGCCGTGACCGTGGCGTAGTCGCTGAGGGCGACCCGGCGCAGGTCGCCGTCCGCCGTCAGGCCGGTCGCCTGCCGCATGAAGTGGAAGGTCGTGCCGAAGGCCCAGGCCTGCTGGTAGGCGCCGAAGGTGAGCCGGTTCCCGCTGATCCCCATCGGGAAGCCGAGGTAGTTGCGGATCAGCGAGCTGGTGCCGGCCTGCCCGCCGACCGCCTCGGGCTCGACCACGAGCGTCGAGAGCCCCTCGGACGCCGCGTAGACGGCGGCGCCCAGGCCGGCCGGGCCCGCGCCGATCACGGCGACGTCGAAGACCTCGTCGTGCGGAACCGGCTCCATCAGCCCGAACGCCGTGGCGATCTCGAGGTCGGTCGGGTCCTGCAGCACCGTGCCGTCCTCGGTGAACCGCAGGCTCACGACCGGCAGCGCGGGGTCGGTGAGGCCGAGCCGGGCGAGCGCGTCGGCCCCCGTGGGCGTGGCGACGTCGTAGAAGCCGATCGGGATGCGGTTGCGGGTGAACATGTCCCGCAGCTGCTGCGAGCGCGGCGACCACTGCTCGCCGATGATCCGCACCGCCTGGTAGCCCCCGCCGGTGCGGCTGCGCCACTCCTCGAGGAACTCCGTCACGGCCCGGTGGAACTCCTCGTCGGGCGTCTGCTCGGGCCGCAGCAGCCAGCGGTCCACGCGGCCCAGGGCGAGCGCGTCGAAGATCGGCCGGGCGGTGCGCCAGTCGCCCCAGCGGGCCACCGGCACCCGCAACGCGGCCGGCGCGGCGTCGCTCAGCTCGGCGAGCACCTCGAGGCCGTCGGCGTCGTCGCCGCCGAGACCGGCCAGCAGGAGCGCGACCGGGGCGGGCGGGCCCTCCACGTCCAGCAGCCGGCGGCGGGCGTCGTCCGCCGAGGCCGCGGGCACGACCGCGTAGTCGCGCCCGTACCGGCCGGTGAGCTCGCTCTCGAGCGCCTCGCGCACCGCGGCGGAGCGCGAGACCACCAGCAGGACGGGCCGGGTCACGCCGGCCTGCCCACGGCGAGGCGGACGCCGGCCGCGCCGGTGAGCACGACCAGCACGAGTGCCCCGAGGTAGACCCAGGCCGCGGGGTCGTCCCAGGCGAGCGTGTCGGCGAACCGGGCCAGCGCCGCCAGCTCGGCGACGCCGAACACGAGATAGGCGATCGTCGGCGCGCGCAGCCGGTCGAGGTCGCGTTCGGCGACGGCGAGCCCGGCGGCCAGCCCGAACGAGACCAGCCAGGCGCCGATCGCCCGCGACGTCAGCGCCGACAGCGGCCACGGCCAGCCGATCAGCCCGGGGCTGACGAAGAGCACGGTGCCGACGGCGAACATGGTCACGCCCTCGGCGAGCAGCAGCACGGTCAGCCAGCGCGGCAGGGGGCGCGTGCGGGCCGGGTGGGTGCCGGGCGCGCGGTACTGCAGCACCAGCAGCACGACCATGACGACGGGCACGACGACGTAGACCGCGAGCCAGAACCAGGCCGCCGCGCGCGCCGCCGGGCCGCCGGCGGCCAGGTGGAAGCGGTCGATGTGCGCCAGCGTCGCGATCAGGGTCAGCACGGTGAACACGAGGATCGTCGCGATGGCGGCCCGCGCGTGCACCCACGCGGAGGCCCGCAGCGAGAGCACGACGAGCGTGAGCCCGGCGAGGTAGGCCCCGCCGAGGAAGGCGGCCGTGAGCGGTGGCCGGATCGTCCACGCGAAGTACCGGTCGGTCGTCTCGGGCCGTACGAAGAGGGCGGCCACGGCGAGGAACGTCAGGACGCCGAAGACCACCAGGAGTCCGCGGACCGGCCGCAGCACCGGCACGTGGGGCGCCGTGGTGTCCACGATCCAGCAGTCCACCAGATCGACGGGCCGCCCGTCACGTCCATATCCTGAGGTTTCCTCTCGAAGTGATCCGAGGCCTCGGGCGCTGACCCCCGCGGAGGAATCGAGGACCATGACCGAGACGTCCACCCGCGCGACGGCGACGGGGCCACCGGGCGAGCTGCCCCAGGAGCACCTCATCGCTCCGCACGACCGGCGGGTGCGGGTGTTCGTGTCCTCGACCCTGGTCGAGCTCGCCGCCGAGCGCGTGGCCGCGCGCGACGCGATCGCGCGGCTGCGGCTCACGCCGGTGATGTTCGAGCTCGGGGCCCGCCCGCATCCGCCTCGGGAGCTCTACCGCTCCTACCTGGCGCAGAGCGACGTGTTCGTCGGCGTCTACGGCGAGAGCTACGGCTGGGTGGCGCCGGGCAGCGAGGTCTCCGGCCTCGAGGACGAGTACCTGCTCTCCGGCGGGCATGCCGCGGCTGCTCTACGTCAAGACGCCGGCCCCGGGGCGCGACCCGCGCCTGCAGGAGCTGATCGAGCGCATCTGGGCCGACTCCGGCGCCTCGACCACCCCGTTCCGCGACGCCGACGACCTCGGCCGGCTGCTCGCCGACGACCTCGCCGTCCTGCTCACCGAACGCTTCGACGCGGCGGCCGCCCACATGTCCGTCGCCGGCGACCGGCTCGACCCGGTTCCGCTGCCGGTGCCGCCGACGCCCATGCTCGGCCGCGAGCGCGAACTGGGCGACGTCCTCGCCCTGCTGGCCCGTCCGGGCGTGCGGCTGGTCACCCTGCTCGGGCCCGGGGGCATCGGCAAGACCCGGCTCGCGCTCGAGGTCGCCGCACGGGCGGGCGCCGAGGTGACCGCGTTCGCCGACCTCTCTCCGCTCAGCGGCCCCGAGCTCGTGCCGACCGCCGCGGCCGCGGCCCTGGGCGTGCGGGCCGAGGGCAGCCGGCCGGTGCTCGACCTGCTCGCCGACCGGATCGGCACCTGCCCGGTGCTGCTCGTGCTCGACAACTTCGAGCACGTCGTCGAGGCCGCCGGCGATCTGGCGAGGCTGCTCGCCGCCTGCCCCCGGCTGCAGCTGCTCGTGACCAGCCGCACGGTGCTGCACCTGCTCGGCGAGCACGAGATGCCGCTGCCGCCGCTGTCCGTCCCGGCCGCCGAGCAGGTGTTCGTGGAGCGGGCCACGCAGGTGCGGCCCGACGTCGAGTTCGACGAGCCCGCGCTGCGGGCCGTGCGGCAGATCGTCGAGCGGCTCGACGGGATCCCGCTGGCCATCGAGCTCGCCGCCGCCCGGGTGCGGCTGCTCCCGCCCGAGGCGCTCGTCAAGCGCCTCGACCGACGGCTCGACCTCAGCTCGCAGGACGTCGACCGGCCGGCGCGCCAGCAGACCCTGCGCACGACGATCGGCTGGAGCTACGCGCTGCTCGGCCGGGCCGAGCGCGCCCTGGTGCGCAGGCTCTCCGTGCTGGCGGGTGCGTTCTCGCTCGAGGCGGCCGAGGCCGTCGGCGCGGGGGAGCCGGTCGGCGACGTGCTCGAGACGCTCTCCACGCTGGTCGGGCACAGCCTGGTCGCCCCCGACGGGCGGGGCCGCGGCGAGCCCCGGTTCCGCATGCTCGAGACCGTCCGCGAGTTCGCGGCGGAGCGGCTGGACGCCTCGGGCGACCGGCCCGCCGTCATGGCCGCCCTCACCGGCTACCTGGCGGATCTCGCGGCCCGGGCGGAGGTGGGCATCAGGGGCGGGGCCTCGCGCCGCTGGCTCGGCCGTCTCGACGCCGAGCTCGAGACGCTCAGCTCGGGGGTGGAGTGGGCGCTCGCCTCCGACGATGCCGCGCTGGCGGTGCGGCTCACCGCCCCGCTGGCCCGCTACTGGTGGACCCGGGGGTTGCTGGGCCAGATGCTGGACGTCGCCGAGCGCACCGCCGCCCTGCCGTCCGCTGTCGCGCTCGCCCCGCGCGAGGGGGCCCTACTGACCTGGACGCGCGGCACGATCCGGGTGGCGCTCGGCCGCGCCGGCGAGGCGGTCCCGCTGCTCGAGGAGGTCGTCGCAGCCGCCCGCGCCCAGGACGAGCCGACAGTCCTCGCGCCGGCCCTGTTCAGCCTCGCCCTGGTCACGCCCATCGGGCGCGAGGGCTCGGGACAGGTGCGTGCGCTGCTCGAGGAGTCGCTGGCGCTCTTCCGGGCGGCGGACGACGACTGGGGGGTCTGCCTGGCCCTCATTCCGCTCGGCGACCTGTGGCTGCTCGACGGCGACGTGCAGGCGGCGGTGCCGCTGCACGAGGAGGTGCTGCGCCGGGCCCAGGCCGTCGACGACGACCACATGCGCGCCCAGGCGCACGACCAGCTCTCACTCGACGCCATGCTGGCCGGCGACCTCGCGGCGGCGACACGGCACCTGCGCGCGGCGGCCGCCCTGCACCGGGCGCTGCGCGACCACGAGGGGATCGCCTACTGCCTGGAGGGGTTCGCGGCGCTGGCCCTCGCGGGCGGCCGGCCCGAACCGGCGGTGCGGCTGATCGGCACCGCCGAGGAGGCCCGGCGGCTCGTGGGTGTGGCGGTGTGGCCGTTCATGCGCCCGCTGCACGCGCGGCTCGAGACCTTCGCGCGGACCGCGCTGCCCGACGGGTTCGAGGCCGCGTGGGCCGCGGGCCGCGCCGTCGAACCGCTGACCGCCCTCGACGAGGCCCTCGCCTCCCTCGGAGAGGTCAGCGGCCCGTGATCGTGCGTGTAAGAGCCGACCGGCACGTCACGTCCCGCCGCGAATGAACCCGCTGATGCACCTTCCCAGGCACTTTTCCGCGCCAAGAGTGCACCAGCGGGTTCAGTGGCGGATCGGGATCAGGCCGTGGGGTCAGCGGCCCGTGATCGTGCGCGTCGTGCCGTCGTCCTCGACGACCACGGACACGTGGCGGGGCAGGGTCTCGAGCCATGCTTCGGTACCGCGGCCGCGGGCGAACGCGGCGGTCGCGTAGACGTCGGCCCACATGAGCGACGGGCCGACGACCGTCACGGCCATCAGGCCGGCGCCGCCGGGCTCCCCGGTGCGCGGGTCGAGGACGTGCGAACCCCGCGCCGCGCTGCCTGACGTCGCCACACCACCGCTGCGCAACGGCAGCGTGGCGAGCAGCCGGCTCCGGTCGCGGGGGTCCTCGATGCCGACCGTCCAGTCGGGGGTGTCGCTGCGGTTGCACTGCAGCGCGACGTCGCCCCCGGCGTCGACGAGCACGTCGTGCGCGGGGAGCGCGCCGGCGAGCCGGCGGCAGGCCGCCTCGACGGCCCAGCCCTTGACGAGCCCGGTCGGCTCGAACAGCCGGGGCCCGCGGGGGCCGTCGGGCAGCCAGCCCGCGAACCAGCCGTCGCACCGGTCGGCAGCCTGCCGGCACAGGTCGGCGACCTCGCGGACGGCGTCCGGCGCGTCGCTCAGGTCGAGCTCGCCGCGCCGGATCCGGCTGACCGCGCTATGGGCCTTGTACGTGCTGAACGTGGCGTCCACGTCGTGCAGGTCGGCGACCACGCGCTCGACGGCGGCCGGCACGTCCGCGTCGACCCCGGCCTGCGGGCCACGGACGTGGATGCTCACGGGCATCCCCATGACGTGCTCGACGTGCACGAACCGGTCGAGGGGGAGCGTGCGGTCGGCGGGGGGCGCCGTCACAGGTGGGCCTGGTCGACGGCGGACTGCAGCGACTGGATGTACCCGTCGCTGGTGACGGTGGCGCCGGAGACGGCGTCGATCTGCGCGTTGCCGGCCGCGACGGCCTCGGAGTTCAGCTGCGGCACGGCATAGGAGTTGATCTCGACGTCGCGGCCGTTGTTCTGCGGGAACTGGACGGCGTCCGCCTTGGTGATCTTGCCGTTCTGGACGGTGATCTGCACCTGGACGACGCCCCAGCGGGTGTCGACGGCGTCGCCGGTGTAGGTCTTGGCGGCGGACGAGGCGCTGCTCCTCGTCGACGGCGCGGCCGCCGGCGGCGTCGGCGAGGCGGAGCTGTCGTCGCCGCCGCCGTCGTCGCCGGTGGTGGGCTGCGCCGAAGGCTGCGTGCTGGGCTCGGGCGTCTTCGTCGGGCCGGGGACGGCCGGGCCGGTGGGCACGGGGACGGCGGCCGCCACGGGGGTGGTCCCTCCGCCGAGGCTGGTGTGGTAGCTGAAGAGCAGCACGAGCGCGGCCAGGGTGCTCATGGCGGCGACGACGATGCGGCGCATCAGAGGGATCCTCCGATTCGGCGTGTGGGGGTACGGCGGGCGGTCACCACGAGAACCGCTCCAGGTGCACCCGCTCGGGCGGCACGCCGGCGCCGATGCACGCGGCGCGGGCGGCGTCCATCCAGGCGTCGGCGCCGCAGATGTAGACGTCGTGCTCGGCGACGTCGGGCACGAGGTGCCGCAGCGCGGTGACGTCGTCGAGGTGGCCGGCCGACTCCGGCAGCCACGACGGGCGCGTGCGCAGCCGGGGGCCGACCGCGTAGTACACGCGGGCGCCGGTGTGGGCGGCGATGGCGTCGATCTCGCGCCGGAGCACGAGCTCGTCGGGGCTGCTCGCGCGGTAGACGAGGGTGACGTCGCCGGGGCCCTGCTCGAGCTCCTCGAGCAGCGCGCGCAGCGGCGTGACGCCGATGCCCCCGGCGAGCAGGGTGACCTTGCGGCGGGTGCGGACGCCGGCGTGCAGGCGGCCGTACGGGCCCTCGATGAGCACCCGGGTGCCGGGCTTGAGGCGGCGCAGCCGCTGGCTGCCGTCGCCCAGGTCCTTCGCGGTGATCCGCAGGTGGTGGCGGGTGGGCGCGGCGGAGAGCGAGTACGGGTTGCCGCGGGTCCAGCCGGGCCCGTCGAGGAAGCGCCAGGTGAAGAACTGCCCGGCGCTCGCGCCCAGCCGGTCGAGGTCTCGGCCGCGCAGGCTCACCGAGACCACGCCGGTGCCCTCCTTCACGACCCGCTCGACGACGAGGTGGTGCCGGTTCGACCGGTGCAGCGGCAGGACGACCCGCCAGATCAGGATCGCTCCGGCGGCGACGGCCCACAGGCTCCACCAGTAGAACGTGGCGAGCGGGCTGGAGAGGAAGTCGGCGCCGGTCCACAGCTGGTGCGGCAGCGCGAGGCCGACGCCGAGGTAGGCGTAGAGGTGGAGCAGGTGCCACGACTCGTAGCGCAGCCTGCGCCGGGCCGCGCGGATCGACGTGACGACGACCATGGTCAGGGCCGCGGTGCCGGCGAGGGCGAGGAGCATGCCGGGTAGCCGCAGGACGAGGTCGACGAACTCCGTGACGGCGCCGAACACGGCGAACCCGCCGGCGTAGCCGAGCGTGATGAGCACGATGTGCGCGAGCATCAGGTTGAACGACCAGAACCCGACGAGCCGGTGCCGGCGGGCCAGCTCGTCCTGGCCGTAGGCCTGCTCGACGAACGGGATGCGGGCCATCAGGAGCACCTGGACCAGCAGCAGGTCGGCCGAGACCAGGCCGGTCAGCCGGCCCAGCGTCGTGAGGCCGGCCGCCGAGGTCGGATCCATGACGTCGTGCAGGCCGCCGCCGGTCACCCACAGCGCGACGACGACCAGCATGCTCGCCCACGCGAGCACGCCGGCGAGGTCGCGCCACCACGCCGGCACCCGTCGCGGGCGGCGGCGGGCCGGCGCGGCGCGGCCGGTCGTCTGCGGGGGTCTGGGCATCGTGGCGCTGCTCATGCCATCAAGAGAAGCGGCCGCGCCTGTGAGCACCCTGTGCGCGACCCAGGGCCCCGCCCAGTCCTGACGCTGATCAAGGAAGCTAGAGGGATCAGGAAGTCTGATCCCGTACCGATCAGCGGGGGGTCAGGCCTTGAGGACGTCGTCGGCGTCGATGATCCGGTACGCGTAGCCCTGCTCCGCGAGGAAGCGCTGGCGGTGCGCGGCGAACTCCTGGTCGAGGGTGTCGCGGGCGACGACCGCGTAGAAGCGGGCGGCCCGGCCGTCGGCCTTGGGGCGCAGCACCCGGCCCAGGCGCTGGGCCTCCTCCTGGCGGGACCCGAACGACCCCGACACCTGGATGGCCACGCTCGCCTCGGGCAGGTCGATCGAGAAGTTCGCGACCTTGCTCACGACGAGCGTCGTGATCTCGCCGTGCCGGAACGCCTCGAACAGCCGCTGCGCGCTCCTTGACGGTGGTCTCGCCCTTGAGCACGGGCGCGTCGAGCCGCTCGCCGAGGTCGTCGAGCTGGTCGATGTACTGGCCGATCACCAGCGTGGGCTCGCCGCGGTGCTGGGCCACGAGCCGCTCGACCACCTTGGTCTTCTCGGCGGCCGTCGAGCAGAGCCGGTAGCGCTCCTCGGGCTCGGCGGTCGCGTAGAGCAGGCGGTCGCGCTCGGGGAGGGTGACGCGGACCTCGACGCAGTCGGCCGGCGCGATGTAGCCCTGCGCCTCGATGTCCTTCCACGGGGCGTCGTAGCGCTTCGGCCCGATCAGGGAGAAGACGTCGCCCTCGCGGCCGTCCTCGCGGACCAGGGTGGCGGTGAGGCCGAGCCGGCGGCGGGCCTGCAGGTCGGCGGTCATCCGGAAGATCGGCGCCGGCAGCAGGTGCACCTCGTCGTAGACGACCAGGCCCCAGTCGCGGGCGTCGAAGAGCTCGAGGTGCGCGTAGACGCCCTTCCGCTTGGTCGTCATGACCTGGTAGGTCGCGATCGTGACGGGCCGGATCTCCTTGCGGGAGCCGGAGTACTCGCCGATCTCGTCCTCGGTCAGCGACGTGCGCTTGAGCAGCTCGTCGCGCCACTGCCGGGCGCTGACGGTGTTCGTCACGAGGATCAGCGTGGTCGCGCTCGCCCGGGCCATGGCCGCCGCGCCGACGATCGTCTTGCCCGCGCCGCAGGGGAGCACGACGACGCCCGAGCCGCCGTGCCAGAAGCCCTCGACGGCCTCGGTCTGGTAGGGCCGGAGCGTCCAGCCGTCCTCGGCGAGCGCGATCGGGTGCGCCTCGCCGTCGACGTAGCCGGCGAGGTCCTCGGCCGGCCAGCCGAGCTTGAGGAGCACCTGCTTGAGGTGGCCGCGCTCGCTGGGGTGCACGAGCACGTGCTCGGTGTCGAGTGCGCTGGCCGACCAGCGGCTTGACCTTGGCGCTGCGCAGCACCTCCTCGAGCACCGGGACGTCGAGGGCGTGCAGCACCAGCCCGTGCACGGGGTGCTTGACCAGCTGCAGGCGGCCGTAGCGCGCCATGGTCTCGGCGACGTCGACCAGCAGCGCGTGCGGCACCGGGTAGCGGGAGTACTCGAGCAGGACGTCGACGACCTGCTCGGCGTCGTGCCCGGCGGCGCGCGCGTTCCACAGCCCGAGCGGCGTGAGCCGGTAGGTGTGCACGTGCTCCGGGGCGCGCTCGAGCTCGGCGAAGGGGGCGATGGCCTGCCGGCAGGCGCCGGCCAGCGGGTGGTCGACCTCGAGGAGCAGGGTCTTGTCG
Source organism: uncultured Actinomycetota bacterium (assembly GCA_963792195.1). Taxonomy (GTDB): domain Bacteria; phylum Actinomycetota; class Actinomycetes; order Actinomycetales; family Kineosporiaceae; genus DATKNA01. The sequence continues at coordinate 221,651 of CAWBVK010000003.1, forward strand.
CTCTGGACGATCAGGGGTCCGTCGGTCACGCGAGGTCAACCTTCCGTAGGGGTGCTCCGGAGACAACCATCCCCGGCTCCCGGCCCTTCCCGCCGACGACGCGCACGTCGACGATCAGTGGGTCGGGGTCGTCGTCGTCGGCGGGGCGACGCCGGTGACGCGGTGCACCGAGAAGGTGCGCACCTGGTCGGCGCCCCGGTCGAAGGCGGTGATCCGGCCCGCGTCGATCGACAGCGGCTCCACGAGCCGCCGCGCCACGACGCCGCCCGCGTCGGCGTACCCGATCCAGACCGGTCGCCGCGCGCTGGCGGCGTCCCGGAGCAGGGCCAGCGCCGAGGCCGGGTCGGTCGCGGCGAGCACCGGAGGCACCCCGAGGTCAACCGGGGGAGCCGACTCGTGAGCACGTGCCTGCGCCGCCTCGTCCGCGGCCCGCAGCGCCTGGACCGCCCCCAGCAGCGCCGGACCGCCGGGCGGCGGCGGCAGCGGCGTGACGGGGCGGGGCCGGGTGCGCGGAGGCGTGCGGTGGGCGCGAGGCGCCCGGACGACGACCTCGCCGTCGGGCGACTCGGCCGCCGGCGCGAGCCCCATCGAGCGCAGCGTCGACAGCACGGTCTCGGGCGGTGCCTGCGCCGCCAGCACCGTCGGCGCCAGCCGGCGCAGCCGCAGGGCCGCGGTGCGGCGGTCGGCGAGCAGCTCGGCGAGCGCGCCCTCGTCGTCGGCGCGCACGTAGCACTGGGCCGTCCCGATCCGGATCCGCCCGTAGCGGCGCGCCGTGTCCTGCACGAGGTAGCGCAGCGGCTGCGGCACCGGCGTGCTCGACGACCGCTCGAGCAGCGCGAGCAGGTCGTCACCGGTGCGGCCGGCGTCGAGGGCGCGGCGGACCGACCCGGGGGTGAACCGGAACACCGTCGCTCCGCCGCGGCTCTCGACGTCGGCGACCAGCGCGAGGTCGCGGTCGAGCTCGGGCACGAGCGGGCCCGGCGCCACGGCGGTCAGGTCGGCCTGCAGGAAGATCCGGTCGACCGGCGGCGGCAGCGAGGCGTCGAGGGCGTCAGCGGCTCCGGCGGGATCCGACCGCAGGAGCCGGCCGTGCGGGGCCAGCGCGCCCGCACCCGTCACGCCCAGCCAGCCCGCCTCGTCCAGCGCCCAGCCGAGCAGCTGCGCCCGGGTGCGGCCGGCTCGCCGGGGCGCCGTCCAGTCGAGCAGGGCGAGCAGATCCTGCGGGTCCGCCGCGCGAGGGTCGGCGTCCGTGCCCGTCTCCGCCAGCCGGTCGAGGACCCAGCGGCGGATGTCGGGTGCCGCCGCCCGGTCGAGGTCGCCCCCGAGCGCGGCGCGCGGGCTGTCGCGCTCGTCGCGGGTGCCGACCAGGCCGGGGGAGCGGGTGGTGGCGAGCCACGCGGTCGCCAGCTGGGCCCAGCGGGACCCGGTGGGCAGGTCGAGCCACGCGTCGAACGCGGGGGTCGGCGCCCAGTGCGGGTCGGCCTCGCCGTCGTCGGCCACGAGCCCGGTGGCGAACGCCACCTCGACCATCCGGGCGGCGGTCGCCTCGTCGACCTCGAGCGTCGCGGCGGTACGGCGCAGGTCGCGCACGCCGAGCCCGCCCGCCCGGAGGACGGGCGGCGGCGCGTCGCCCCACGCGTCGCCCAGGGCCCCGACGAGCCGGACGGCCTCCGCCGCCGCCCCCGCCGCGGTGCTCGTCACCCGCGCGGCGGGCCGCGGCTCGGCCGCGACCGCCGGAGCCCGTACGAGCGGCTCGCGGTGCACCCGCCCCCCGCGCAGCGCGAGCCCCACCTCGCGGGGCAGGACGACGTGGCCGGCGTCCGCCACACCGAGCAGGCCGCGCGCGAGCAGCCACTCGACGGCCCCGCTAGCGCCGGCCCGGCGGACCGGGCGGTCGGCGTCAGAGACCTGTCCGACCGGCGGCCCCCAGATCAGGCGGTCCAGGACGGCGTGCACGCCCGCCGGCGCTCCCTCGAGCAGGTCCGCCACGACCGCCGGCTCGCCGAGGTGCTCGGCGAGCCGGGCGAGCGCGACACCCGGGTCGCCCGCCTGCTGCAGGCCGAGGTCGTCGAGCAGGTCGGCGAGCCGCTGCGGCGAGCGCCGGCCGAGCGCGTCCGCGATCGGTGGCCCCAGCCCGGCGGGGTAGGCGCCGAGCACGTCACGCGCGGCGCGCACCAGGCGCAGCGACCGCGGGGCGCCCCACAGCAGGGCCAGGCGGCGCAGCCGCTCGAGCGTCGGCCCGGCGGGGGCGCCCCACAGCTTCGACACCTGCCCGGGGGCCACCGGCTCCGGCAGCACCGCGACGACCTCGAGCACCTGCAGCGACGGCGCGTCCAGCGCGTCGAGCGCGCGTTGCACCGACAGCCGGCCCGCGGCGCGCACGCCGAGGGCCGACAGGTCCGGCGGCAGCGGGACGGCGAGATCGGGCCGCTCGCGCAGGAGCGCGGCGAGGGCGTCGTCGGGCCGGGACCGCAGCTCGTCGGTGAGGCTGCGCGGGGCGGCGCTGCGACGGCTGGGCATCCTCACCACTCTAGGCGGCCGGGCACGGGCCCACGATCCAACGACCCCGGCGGTAGCGTGCGGCGCGTGCGCTTCGGACTGATCATCCTCCCGCAGCGCCGCTGGGCCGAGCAGTCGGCGATGTGGCGGCGCGGCGACGACCTGGGTTTCGACCATCTGTGGACCTACGACCACCTCACCTGGGACCCGCTCGCCGGCACCCCGTGGGGCGCCACGATGCCCACCCTCGTCGCGGCCGCGCAGGTCACCTCCCGGGCGCGCCTCGGCACCTGGGTCGCCTCGCCGAACTACCGGCACCCGGTGCCGTTCGCCCGCGAGCTCGCGGCGCTGGACGACATCAGCGGCGGGCGGGCCGTGCTCGGGATCGGTGCGGGCGCGGCGTCGCACGACGCGCGGGTGCTCGGCGCGCCGGTGCTCGCGCCGCCCGAGCGGGCGGCTCGCCTGGAGGAGTTCGTCGAGCTGCTGGACGCCGTCCTGACCGGCGACCACGTGACGTACGAGGGGACCCACTACCGCGCGGTCGACGCGCGCACCACCCTGCCGTGCGTGCAGGAGCCTCGGCTGCCCTTCGTGGTCGCGGCGAACGGCCCGCGGCTGATGCGGCTCGCCGCGCGGTACGGCGCGGGCTGGGCGACCACCGGTGCCACCAGGCGCGACGAGGGCGACGCGCCGTGGTGGAGCGGAGTCGCCGAGCTCGCGGCGCGCTTCGACGACACCGTGGCGGCCGCGGGCCGGGACCCGGCGTCGATCGACCGGATGCTCTCCCTCGACGCGGCGCAGACCTTCGCCCTCTCATCCGTCGACTACTTCACCGACGCGGTGGGCCGGGCCGCCGAGCTGGGGTTCACCGACGTCGTCGTGCACTGGCCGGTGCCCGGGGCGCCGGTCTACGACGCCCCCGAGGAGATGGTCGAGGCGGTGGCGGAGGCGCTGCCCGGGCTGCGCTGACGGCCGCTTGCGGCAGCGGGGCGATCTCGACCTGCGGACGCGCGGGGAGGCGGCGACGATCGACGCCGAGAGGCCCTGTCCCCTTGCTGAGGAGCCCTGCGGTGCAGCCCTACATGTGGATCATCCTCGCGGTCGTGGTGATCGTGCTCGTCGTCGCCCTCGTCGTCGTCACCGGCCGCCGCAACCGGCGCCGCGACGCGCTGCGGGAGCGGTTCGGCCCCGAGTACGACCTCGCGGTCAAGCGCGGCAAGGACCGCCGCGCCGTCGAGCAGCGGCTGGAGGCGCTCTCCCAGCGCCGGGACACGCTCGACATCCGCGACGTGGCTCCCGAGGAGCACGTCCGCTTCGCGCAGCAGTGGGACGAGGCCCAGGGCGCGTTTCGTCGACGACCCCGGCCAGGCGGTCGCGGACGCCGACGGGCTGGTCAACTCCGTGCTCCGCAGCCGCGGGTACCCCGTGGAGTCGTTCGACGACCGCGCCGCCCTGGTCGCGACGGACCACCAGGACGTCGTCGAGGGGTACCGCAGCGCGCACGACGTCTTCGCCGCCCACCTGCAGGGCTCGACCGGCGACACCGAGCAGCTCCGGCAGGCGTTCCTGCACTACCGCGAGGTCTTCGGCCGGCTGAACGTTCCGCAGGGCGGCCCCGCGGAGCGCGGCCGGCACGCCGTGGAGGCCCCGCCGGTCGAGCAGGCCGCGCCCGCCGAGCAGGCCCCGCCCGCCGAGCAGGCCCCGCCCGCCGAGCAGGCCCCGCCCGCCGTGGAGGCCGCGCCCGCCGTGGAGGCCGCGCCCGCCGTGGAGGCCGCGCCGGTGGAGCAGGAGCCCCCCGTCGTGGAGGCGACGGCCCCGGTAGAGCCGGCCCCGGAGCCCGTCCGTGAGCTCATCCCGGAGACAGCCGCCGCGCCCGTCCCGGAGACAGCCCCGGAGACAGCCCCGGAGACAACACCGGAGACCGTCCCCGAGCCGGCCACCGAGCCCGCCACGCAGCCGGTTCAGGAACCGGCCGCCGTGCGGCTCGACGCCGCCGAGGGGCAGGGGGCTCTGCGCGAACCGGCTCCGCGAGAGGCGGAGCGGGGCTGAGCTCCGGCCCGGTTCAGAACCGCTTGCCGAGGTCGCGCGCCTCGTCGTGGGCGAGGCGCCGGGCGGTATCGGCGTCCGCGGTGACGAGATTCGGGCGGAAGGTGACGGCCGTGTGGTCGGTGATGCCCGCCCAGTCGAGCCAGTCGTCGAGGTACGCCTGCTGGAAGTCCCTGCCGAAACCGGGCCGGAAGACCGGGCCGTACACCGCGCTGGTGTAGACGACGGCGGCCTTCTTGCCGGTCACGAGGCCCGTGTACCCCCTCACGGGGTCGAAGCCGAAGACCATCCCCGGCTGCGAGACGACGTCGATGAACTGCTTGAGGATGTAGGGGATCCCGCCGTTCCACATCGGCACGCTCAACAGGTAGGCGTCGGCGGAGGCGAACCGCTGGAAGGCGCGCCGGGCGTCGGCCCAGGCGCGGGCCTGGTCGCCCTCGGGGTCGGCGCCCGCGAAGACGGCCATCTTCGCCGCGGCCGCGGCCGGCCCGAACTCGGGCAGCGACCCGTCCCACAGGTCCCAGACCTCGATCCGGTCCTCGGGGTGGGTCTCCCGGTAGGCATCGAGGAACGCCTCGGCGATGGCCAGCGACTCGCTCGCCGCGCCCCGGGGGCTGGAGCTGATGTGCAGCAGGGTGCCCATGTCGTCCTCCTGGTCGACAATACCGGACTGCGGTCCGGATCGATGGGATCCAGTGAATACGGACCACGGTCCGGATGTCAAGGGCCAACCGCCGGCGCGGCCCGAGCGCTGCGGAGTAGGCCCTAGCCGAGACGGGCGGCCGGGCGCAGGAGCCCCAGCCAGGCGACCCCGGCCGCGAGCCCGGCGCCCACCGTCACGGCGATCGCGCCGGCGAAGACCACCGCCGGGGCGACGCCCGCCCACGGGCCCTCCCGGACGGCGTGCCACTGCGCGAACCCGACCCCGGCGACGGATGCAGCGGTCGCCACGGCTGCCCACGGATACCGGCGCGGGCTGAGGCGCCAAGCGTCGAGCCCCCGGTCGAGCCAGGCGGCGGTGCGTGCGAGCACACTGCCCGGCAGCAGCGTCGCGGTGAGGCTGGCGATCTCGTCGGCGAGGTCGGGGCGCGCGGTCGGCGGCACCAGCTCGAGGCGGGCCAGCGCCGGGGCCCAGGCCGCACGCGCACGCACCACGAGCAGGGCCGCGACCGCCCCGGCGAGCGCGCTCGCCGGCAGCAGGGCCGTCAGGGCCGCGGGCAGGGCGCCCTCGGGCGCGGAGACCAGGGCGACGGCACAGGCCAGCAGCGCGGCCGTCATGCAGGCCAGCCCCGCGAGGCACCCGGCGAGGACCGCGCGCGCGGCGTGCGCGGGCACGGGCACCGGCCCGCGATGGGCGAGCAGGCGCACGAGCGTGGGCAGGGCGACGACCGGCAGCAGCAGGATGGCGCACGAGACCACGGCGTCGACGGGCGCCGCGCGCCAGGGGTTCGTGAGGCGGACGGCGTGCACCTGGGTCGTCACCAGGCACAGGACGCCGAACAGCGCCTCGGCGGCCAGCGCGGCGACGGCGGCCCGGCGGAGCGCACGGCTGGGGGCCTCACCCGCGATCACCGGCACACCCTAGCGCTGGCCGCGAGGCCCGCAGACCGAGCGGATACCGTCGCCGGGTGGCATCCGACGCTCCCGCGCCCGTGGTCGGCTTCGACCTCGACCTGACGCTCGTCGACAGCGCCGCGGGCATCGCGCGGACCCTGCGCGCGGCACTCGCCGAGGACCCCGCCGGCACCGCCCCGACCGACGCCGTGCTGCGCCCGTACATCGGGATCCCGCTCGAGCTCACCGTCCGCGCGGTCGCGCCGGGCGCGGACGTCGACCGCGTGGCCGCCCGCTACCGCGAGCTGTATCCGGCGATGGGCGTGCCGGCGACCACGCTCTTGCCCGGCGTGCACGAGGCCTTCGCCGCGATCCGGGCTCGCCGCGGCCGGGTGCTCGTCGTCTCGGCGAAGCTCGAATCGGCGGTGCACGCCGTGCTGGAGCGGGTCGGCCTGGCCGTCCCGGGTGCTGGTCCCGACGTCGTCGTCGGCGGCCTGTTCGCCGCGGAGAAGGGCGTCCGGCTGCGGGCCGAAGGGGCGCAGGTCTACGTGGGCGACCACCCGGGCGACATGGAGGCTGCCGCCGTGGCCGGCGCGGTCGCCGTCGCCGTCGGCACGGGCAGTACCCCGCCGCCGGAGCTCGTCGCCGCGGGCGCGGACGTCGTGCTGCCCGACCTGCGTGCCTTCCCCGGCTGGTTCGCGACGTGGTTCGAGGGGTGGAACGGGTCAGCGCCGGCCGGCGCGGGCCTGCACGGCGAGACCGGCGAACGCGACGCCGAAGCCGATCGGGCACAGCAGGGCGAGCGCCGCGAGGCCGCCGGGGGCTGAGCCCTGCTTCGCCCAGATCGCCAGGGCGATCCCGAGGGCGAGCAGGCCCAGCAGGAACACCACGCCGCCGGTGACGACGAGGCGTGCGGACAGGCGGTCCGCCGGACGGGCGGGCGACGGCTCGGACACGTGCCCAGGGTAGGCCGCCGGCCCGCACCGCCCGTTCGCCGCGGAGCCCCCGGCGGATAGCCTGTACTGGCCCCGCAGACGACTATCCGAGGACGATCACGTGCCCACTGGCAAGGTGAAGTGGTTCGACGCCGACAAGGGCTTCGGCTTCCTGGCGAACGACGAGGGCGGCGAGGTCTTCGTCCACGCGTCGGCGCTCCCGGCGGGCACACAGACCTTGAAGCAGGGCGCGCGGGTCGAGTTCGGGGTGGCCCAGGGCAAGCGGGGCCTGCAGGCCCTCTCGGTGCGCGTGCTCGACCCGCTGCCCTCGGTGGCCGCCGCGAAGACGGTCCGGAAGCCCCCCGAGGACATGACCGTCATCGTCGAGGACGTCATCAAGCTGCTCGACGACCTCTCGAACGGCCTGCGCCGGGGCAGGTACCCCGACAAGGCGCACGCCCGCAAGGTCGCCACGGTCCTGCGGGCCGTCGCCGACGACCTCGAGTCGGGGCATTGACCCGAGGCGTCGCCTCCTCGTGATACAGCCGATCGGGCACCCTGCGGTACCCGATCGGACATCGAGGTGTGCCCGATCCGCGGGTACGACGACCGTCGCGGCGGCCTCTGCCATCCGTAGCGGGGAGAAGCGGCGCGGGACGCACCGGGCAGGGGCCGGGCCCCACCTTGCGCCGACGGGCTGGTGCGGTTCGGGTCGGGGCTCGCAGGGGTCCCGGGGGGAAAGGTCTGTCCGGGATGCTGGCGATCCTGCTCGCGCTCGGCTGCGCGGCGGCCTACGGCGCCGCGGACGTCCTCGGTGGCCTGGCGGCCAGGCCGGTCCACGTCGTGCGCGTGCTCGCCGTCTCCGCGCCGGCCGCCCTCGCCGTCCAGGTGCTGGTCGTGCAGGTCCTCGCGCCCTCCATGCCCTGGGACTGGTCGGGTCCCGCGGCCGGCTGGGGGGCGGCATCGGGGGTCGCGTCGGTGGCGGCGTCGGCCCTGCTCTACCGGGCGCTCGCCCTGGGCCCCATGGGCGTGCTGTCGCCGTTGACCGCTGTCGTCTCCGCCGTCCTGCCCGTGACGGTGGGCCTCGCCGACGGCGAGCATCCCCCGATCCTCGCGGCCGCCGGCATCCCGCTCGCGCTCGTGGCGGTCGTGCTCGTGACGGCGGCGCCGGGAGCGCGCCGGCCCTCTCGCCGCGCGCTCGGTCTCGCCGGGACGGCCGGTGTGGCCATCGCCGGCCAGCTGGTGTGCCTGCAGCGAGCCCCCGTGGACGAGGGCGGCGCGACCCTGCTCAGCGCGCGGGCCACCGCCTGCGTCGTCGTCCTCGCCGTGCTGGCCGCGCCCCGTGGCGCGCTCGGCCCGGCCCACCCGCGGCCGTCCCGGGCGCTGGCCGCGGGCGTGCTCGACGCTCTCGCCGGCGCGGCGTTCCTGCTGGCGGTGCGGGCGGGCTCCCTGGCCGTGGTGGCCGTGGTCGTGGCGCTCTCGCCGGCGGCGACGGTGCTGCTGGCGCGGACGCTCCTCGCGGAGCGCATGGTGCGCAGCCAGGTCGCGGGCCTGGGCGTCGCCGCTGTCGCCGTGGGGCTGCTCGCCGTCTCCTGAGCGCCGTTCAGGCCGGTCGGTTCCTCGTCAGTCCGGGCCCCGGGCGAACTCGATGTACCGGCGCACCTCGTGCTCCTGCGCGGCGGTCAACGCGGGCCCCGTGTAGGTGAGCGACGGGGACTCCGCGGGTGAGGGGTCGGCCACCACGTACGGCCGGGGGTCGAGAGCGCCCAGACCCCGCAGCGCGTGGTCGAGCCGCTGCAGGACGGCCCGTTGCGCAGTTTCGTCGGCACCGAGGGCCTCCGAGACCCGTGCCGCGGTCTCCAGGAAGGACGAGGCGGCGCGGGTGTGCGCGGCGATCCCCGCAGGGGTGAGCCCGACCAGGGACGAGCGCCCGTCGTCGGGGTGTGGCGTCCGCTCCAGGTGGCCGCGAGTGGTCAGCCGGCGCAGGCCGGCCGACACGGTCGTGGCCGGCATGCCGGTCCACCGCGCGATCTGCGTCGGTGTGACCGGTCCAAAGCCTCTGAGCAGCGAGTACAGGCCGAATTCGTCGCCGGACAGGCCGTCCCGGGCCAAGGCCTGGTCGAGCATGCCGGAGACCACGTGCATCACCAGCCAGACGTCGAAGAGCACGGAGATCTCGGGCTCGCGCACCGGATGTCTCGGATCCATGTCGCAGATGCTACCAGCTGGCATAAAAGTATTGCGAACTCGTAATACCCTGAGCTAGGGTCGTTCGTGCTGAACCACTGCGCTGTCAGGAGGAGCCATGGCTGGACCAGTCGTCGCAACGGCCCAGGCGGACCAGCTGCCCGCCCGCCGGCTCCCCGCCGCCAGGCGCCGGCTCCGCCGGGCGGAGGCCGCACTAGCGCGTCCACGGCTGCTCGTCGCACTTCTGGCCGTCTACGTGCCGTTCTTCGTCGTCTACTTCGCGAGTCCGATCGCGTTCTCGCTGCCGCACGCGGCCGCCGCCTGCCACGGGCAGCCGATCCTCGACCAGCGCTGGGGCTACAGCCCGCAGGAGGTGGCGGACTACCTGCAGGCCTGCGGGGGCGTCGGCCGGGCGGCGATCACCGCCCAGCAGGCTGCCGACCTCGTCTACCCCGCGCTGTTCGCGGCCGTCCTGACCGTCGGGCTGGCCCTGCTGCTCCGCGCGGTGCGCGTGCCCGAGCGGCACTGGGTGCACGCGCTCGTCCTGCTACCGGCCATCAGCGCGGGCGCCGACTACCTGGAGAACGCCGGGATCCGCACCCTCCTCGCGACGTTCCCTCGGCAGCCTGCGATCGTCCCGGCGGTGAGTGCCGTCACGACGGTCAAGCTGGCGACCGGCTGGGCCTGCACGGGCGTGCTCATGGTGCTCGCCGCCGCCGCCGGATCCCGATGGGTCCGCGTGCAGGTCACCCGCCCGAATGCCCGGGGTCGGGGCCTGCCGGGGCTCCTGCCGGCGGGCGGGGCAGCCGGGACAGGTCGACCGCGGCCAGCAGGGCCGCGGCCGCGGTGACGACGGCCGCGAGGCCGAGCCCCCACGGACCCGACAGCGGCAGGAACAGCCCCACGACGCCGCCGGCCACCCAGGCCAGCTGCAGCACGGTCTCCGAGCGTGCGAAGCGCTGCGTGCGCCGCGACTCCTCGACGTCGGCCTGCACGCACGGCGTCGAGCCCGAGCTTGCCGAGAGCGGCCGCGATGCCCGCCGTGAGCGCCACCGCGGGCACCGAGACGCAGCCCGTAGCCGATCGCCGCCCAGGTGGCGACGACGGCGGTCGCGCTGAGCAGCACCACGACCACGACCTCGGGCGCGACCAGCCGGACGACGCCGCCGAGCACCGACGCCGATGCCGCTGCCGACCGCCGCGAGCAGCACGACGAGGGCCACCGACGCCGTGTCGGACAGTCCCGGCAGCGGCTCGGTGCGCAGCCGGAACGCGAGGAACAGGGTGAGGAACCCCGACAGCCAGCGCAGCGCGGCGTTCGCCCGCAGCCCCTGCACGCCGCGGGGGCCGATGCCGAGCCGGCGGCCGGCGCGGCGTCGCGCCGACGGCGCGTGAGCTCGGCACCCGCTGCTCGCCCTCGCTGGAGTCGACCTGCTCGGGCAGCGCGACGGCGAGCACGGTCGCCGATCGCGAACACGGCGAAGCGCCACGCGCAGCGCCCACGAGGCCCCGCTCATGTGCGTGACGCCGGCGCCGACGGGCGCGGCGATCGCCATGGCCACCACGCCGGCCGTCGAGATCCGGGCGTTCGCGGTGACCAGGGTGGTGCCGGCGGGCACGACCCGCGGCACCGCCGCCGACCGGGTCACGAGGTACGCCTTCTGGAAGAGCAGGAAGCCGAAGGCCTCGGTGTAGAGCGAGATCGGCGTGGTGCCCGCCGGCGACGGCGTCCGCCATCACCCACGCGAGGAAGGCCCTGGCCAGCATGGTCGTCGCCATCGCGTAGCGGCGGCCGCGCCGGATCCGGTCGAGCACCGGCCCGATCACCGGCGCGAGCAGCACGAACGGCACCATCGTGACGAGCAGCGAGGTGGCGACCCGGTCGCGCGCGGCCGTCGCGGACACCGAGAAGAACAGGGTGCCCGCGAGCGCCGTGACGATCAGGGTGTCGCCGGCGGTGGCGACGAAGCCGAGCTCCGACATCCGCGCCAGGCCCGACTCGCCGGCGCCCTTCGCGTGCGTCCAGCGCCGGCCACCGCGCCAGACCGCCCGCGCGCCCCGGCCCGCGAACACACCGGTGGCGACGCCCGCGCCGCCGCGCGCCGCCCCCGGCGACGCCGCGCGCGGCGCCCGGCCGCGCGCCGAGCGGCCGGACGGCGCCGGCGGGCGGCGGCGGCGCCGGCGGGGCCATCCGACCGGGGCCGGCTCCCGGGTCGAGCGGGGGGTCCGGCGTGCGCCATGAACCAATCCTGCCTGGTGCCCCGGCTCACCGTCACGGGTGCGAGACGATCGCCCCGTGCCCCCCACCACCCGCGCCCCCCGGTCCCGTGCCGCCGAGCCGGACGCCGCCTGCGCGGCCGCCGTCGACCTCGCCCGCGCCGCCGCCGAGGAGGACGCCGAAGCCCGGCACCGTGGGCGAGCACCTCGGGGTGACGCGCCGAGGGCGAGCGCCTGGTCACGCACTCCTTCGCCTCGCTCGCCAAGGGGTACCGGGGCTGGCGCTGGGCCGTCACCGTCGCCCGCGCGCCGCGCGCCCGCGTGGTCACCGTCTGCGAGGTCGTCCTGCTGCCGGGCGCCGACGCGATCCTCCCGCCGGCCTGGGTGCCGTGGCAGGACCGGATCGCCCCCGGCGACCTCGGCCCGGCCGACGTGCTGCCCGTACCGGGCCGACGACCCGTTCCTCGCGCCCGGGTACACGGTCACCGACCCCGACGACGAGGACCAGGCGCAGCTGTGGGAGCTCGGCCTCGGCCGGCTGCGGGTGCTGTCCCTCGAGGGCCGCACGGCGGCCGCCGACCGCTGGTACCTCGGCGACCGCGGGCCCACCGCCGAGGAGGCCGTGCACGCCACCGCGCCCTGCTCGACCTGCGGGTTCTTCCTGCCGCTGGCCGGCAGGCTGCGGCGAGCCTTCGGCGTCTGCGGCAACGAGTGGTCCCCCTCCGACGGGCGCGTCGTCAGCGTCGACCACGGCTGCGGCGCGCACAGCGAGACCGACGTCGAGGCGCTCCCGGCGATCCCGCTGCCCGAGCCGATCCTCGACGAGACCGGCGCCGAGGCCGTCACGCTCCCGCCCCGGGAGTGAACGAGCCGGCCGATCCGGCCGACCCGTTCGGCACCGCGGCCATCCGGGCGGCCGTGCTCGCCGCCTGGGCGGCCTCGCCCGCCCGGTTCCGCGAGGACGCCAACGCCGAGGAGGACCTCGCGCTCGGCGCCTACCGCGACCGGGTGGTCGTCGAGCTCGCGCAGAACGCCGCGGACGCCGCCCGGTCGGGTGGCGGCCGGCTGCTGCTGCGGCTCACCACACGGCCCGAGCACGCGTCTCCTTCAGGAGCCCTGAACGCCGTCCTCGTGGCCGCGAACACCGGGGAACCGCTCGACGCGGCCGGCGTGCAGGCGCTGGCGACCCTGCGGGCGAGCGCGAAGCGCGACGGGGCGTCCGTCGGCCGCTTCGGCGTCGGCTTCGCGGCCGTCCTCGGGGTCAGCGACGCGCCGGCGGTGAGCGGCCGCGCGGGCGGCGTCCGCTTCTCGCTGTACGAGAGCCGCGCGCTCGTGCGCGAGGCGGCCGCCGGCAGACCCGGGCCTCGCGGCCGAGCTGGAGCGCCGGGGCGGCCACGTGCCGGTGCTGCGCCTGCCGCTGCCGGCGGTCGGCGTGGACGTGCCCGAGGGCTACGACACGGCCGTCGTCCTGCCGCTGCGCGAGGAGTCGGCGGTCGCGGCGGTGCGGGCGCAGCTCGAGGCGCTCGACGACGGGCTGCTGCTCGCGCTGCCGGCGCTGGCCGAGATCGAGGTGCAGCTGCCGGGGCAGCCGGCGCGCGTCCTGCGCGACGTGGCCGACCGGTGGCGGCTGGCCCGCCGCGACGGGGAGTTCCCGGCCGGCCTGCTGGCCGACCGTCCGACCGAGGAGCGCGAGCGCACCCGCTGGTCGCTCACCTGGGCACTGCCTCGCGACGGCTCCGCGCCCCCGGCTGTGCTGCACGCCCCGACCCCGAGCGACGAGCCCCTGCCCTGGCCGGCGCTGCTCGTCGGGACCTTCCCGCTCGATCCCGCGCGCCGGCACGTCGCACCGGGCCCGGCGACCGACCTGCTGGTGCGCGAGGCCGCGGCGGCCTACGCCGGGCTGCTCGCGGAGCTGGCCGCGGAGGGCACCGACGCCTGGCCGCTCGTGCCGGTCGGCCTGCCTGCGGGCGCCCTGGACGGCGCGCTGCGCGCCGCCCTGCTCGACCTGCTCCCCGGCGCGCCCCTGCTGCGGGCGGCCGGCGGCGAGCCAGCGGTGCCGCCCGCGCGACGCCGTCGCCCTGGAGCGGCCCGGCGGGCGCCGACCCCGACGTCGTCCGCGCGCTCGCGCCGTTCGTCGGCGGGCTCGTGGCCGCGCCGCCGGCCGCGGCGACCGCCCTCGCCCTGCTCGGCGTGCCGCGGGTCGCGCTCGCGGACGTCGTCGACCAGCTCCCGCCGCCGCGGGACGTGGCGGGCTGGCTGCACCTGCTGGGCGCGCTCGCGCCGCTCGCCGACGACGCGCAAGCCCGAGAGGCGCTCGCAGCGCTGCCCGTGCCCCTGGCCGGCGGCCGCGTCGCCCGTGGCGCGCGCGCGGTCGTGCTGCCCGCCGGCGAGCCCGAGGTGGCCGCGGGCGCTCGCGACGCTGGGCGTCCGGGTGGTCGACCCCGAGGTGGCGGCGGACCCGGCTGCCCGGCGCCTGCTCGAGCGGCTGGGCGCCCGCCCCACCGCCGGCCGCGCCGCCCTGGAGCTCCCCGAGGTCGTGCACGTCGTCGCCGCGCTGGCCGATGACGAAGCGCCGGCGGAACCCGATCCCGACGGCGACCCTGTGCGAGCCGTGCTGACCCTCGTCGCGGCGGCCGTCGCGGCCGGCGGCCTCGCCCCCGGTGACCTGCCCTCGCTCGCCGACCTTCCGCTGCCCGACGACGACGGCGACCCGGCGCCGGCCGGCGCGCTCGCGCTGCCGGGGTCGGCAGCGGCCCGCCTGCTCGACCACGACGCGGTGGGCGTGGTGGCCGCCGGGATCCTCGAGGCGTGGGGCCCGGAGGTCCTGCGCGCCGTGGGCGTCCTCGACGGGCTCGCGGTCCTCCGCGCGGCCGACGTGGCGCTCGACGCCCCGCCCGAGCCGGCGCTCGAGGAGGCCCTCGACGGGGTCGGCGACTGGCTCGACGAGCTCGGTGGGCTCGCGGCCGACGCGTTCGGATCGACGCTCGGCGCGACCGTCGGCGAGGTGGACGCGGTCCGCGATCTCGACCTCGTGCTCGACGACGCCTGGCCCGAGGTGCTGGCGATGCTGGCGGCCGCGCCCGACCTGCGGGCGGCGCTGCTCACGCCGGTGCGCGTGGCCGGCCCGGCGGGCGGTTCCGTGCCCGGGCCCTCGTACGCGGCCTGGTGGCTGCGCGAGCGGCTGGCCGAGGGGGGCGCCTGGGCGGACCCCGACGCGCCGGCGGCGCTCGCAGCGCTGCTGCCTCCCGCGCCCCCTGCGCTGGCGGCCGCCGACCCGGCGGTCCGGGCCGCGCTGGGCGCCGTGCGGAACGCCTCCGAGCTCGACGCACAGGCCGTCCAGGGCGTGCTCGCCGGGCTCGCGGACCCGCGGGTCGACCTCGACGCCGGCACCGCGCTGGGGATCTGGGCAGCCCTCGCCGAGCTGGCCGGCACCGTCGACGTCGTGCCGACGGATCGGGTTCGCGTGCTCCACGACGGGGGCACCGTGGTCGTGGACGCCGACCGGGCGAGCGTCGCCGGCGACCCGATGGTGCTGCAGCGCGGCGACCTCGGGCCGTTCGTCGTGGCCCCCGGCCCGCGGGCCGCCCGCGACCTGGCCGACCTGCTCGACCTGCCGCTCGCCGCGGACCTCGCGCGGGGCGTGGTCGACGAGGGCGGCGCCCGGCTCGCCGACGTCCCGCCCGCCGCGGCCGCGCTCCTGCCGGGCGGCTCCGGGCGGTGGTGCGAGCACGGTCGAGCTGCTCGTCGACGGCACCGAGGTCGACTGGTGGGTCGACGCCGCCGGGCTCGTGCACGCCGGCACGCTCGACGGGCTCGCGCGCGGCCTGGCGTACGCGGCGGGAGCGTGGGAGCTCCGGGGGGCGCTGGCCGAGGTGCTGCTCGAGCCGGCTGCGCTGCCCGCCGTGCTCGTCGATCAGCTCTTCGGCCGCCGGGACATGTAGAACAGGCCGAGCAGGCCGAGGCCGACGCCGGCGAGCGCCGTCCAGATCCACCAGCCGCGACCGGACGCCTCGAGCCGGCCGTGCAGCAGCAGCGCGACGACGAACGCGACGGCCCACAGGCCGATGCCGGCCAGGATCGTCGCGCGGTCGTTCGTCACCAGCGGCGCCGGGTCGGGCCGGCGGTCGCGGGAGCGCTGGTAGAGCCGCACGCCCAGGAGCGTACGCGGGGTGGCGTGGTTCGATGTCCGCCATGACGTCACCGACGACTCCCGCGACCGGCCGGCGGGTGGCCCTGATCACGGGCGCCAGCAGTGGGATCGGCGCGGCGACCGTCCGCGCGCTCGCCGCTGCCGGCTTCGAGACGGTCGCCGCCGCGCGCCGAGTGGAACGCTGCGAGGAGCTCGCCGCCGAGGTGGGCGGCCGCGCGCTGCCGCTGGACGTGACCGAGGACGCGTCCGTCGCGGCGCTTGCCGCGGCGCTCGACCGGGTCGACGTCGTGGTGCACAGCGCGGGCGGCGCCCTGGGCCTCGACCCCGTCGAGAGCGGGGACGTCGACCAGTGGCGCCGCATGTACGACGCGAACGTGCTCGGCGTGCTGCGCGTGCACCAGGCGCTGCTCCCGAAGCTGCGCGCCGGCGGGAACGGGCACGTGGTCGTGCTCGGCTCGATCGCCGGCTACGAGGTGTACCCAGGCGGGGCCGGCTACACCGGCGTCAAGCACGCCGTGAACGCCATGTGCCGCACACTGCGCCTCGAGCTCGTCGGCGAGCCGATCCGGATCACCGAGGTCGCGCCCGGCATGGTCGAGACCGAGTTCTCCCTCGTCCGCTTCGGCGGCGACCAGGAGCGCGCCGACGCCGTCTACCGGGGGATCACGCCGCTGACCGCGGAGGACGTCGCCGAGGTGGTCGCCTTCTGCGTGACGCGCCCGCCGCACGTGGACGTCGACTACGTCGTGGTCAAACCCGTCGCGCAGGCGAGCGCGACGGTGTCGGCTCGCCGCGAGCAGTGATGCCGCTCGTCCCTGCTGTCAGGAGTCGAGCAGGGCACTGATCGAGGCGTCGGGCCCGGCGAGCTCGAGGCCGACCGCGAGCTCCTCGCGCACGTCGTCGACGGTGTCGTCGTGGCCCAGCACCTCGGGCACGTCGTTGCTGACCTCGAGCTGGTCGAGCATGTCGTACGCCTCGCCCAGGGTCTGCGCGCCGAGCGCGCTCGCCCACCGCAAGGTGCTCCGTGCGCCGGCCGAGGGGTCGAACTCGTCCCAGGGATCGCTCATCGCCGCAGTGAACCAGGTCCCTGCCGCATCAGGTCGCCCATCAGCTCGCCGGCGCGTCTGCCGGTCATCTGTTCGAGGCGGCTGACGCACGTGGCGATGCCGGCGGCCACCGGCCGTGACACGACGGCCGCGTCGAGGTCGCGCAGCAGGGCGACGGCCCGCTCGACCACCGGCCGCTCGAGGACGGCGTCCGGGTCGGCCGCCAGCGCCGCCGCGACGGCGACCAGCTCGCCCGCGGTCTCGCGGCGCCTGCGGTCGGCGAGCGCGGCGGTGACCAGGGGCAGCTGCAGGCCCTCGAAGAGCTCGATCCAGGCCCGGCCGGCGGGCGTGGTGGCGAGCAGCTCGTCACGCACCCGGCGCAGTGTGTCGACCTCGTCCGCCGGCCGGACGGCGGTCGCCGCCACGACCTCGATGGCGCAGATCGACTGCTGGATCAGCGCCAGCACCCCGGACTCCGTCTCGTCCTTGACCGGCTCGGGGTCGTCGGGCTGGAAGGACTTGAGCACGCTGCCCTGCCACGGGCCGCACTCGATCGTGAACCCGTACGTCTTCTGCGCGCCCGGTGTCGCGATGTGCCGGGCGTAGGCGTAGTCGCTGAGCGTCCCGGTGGTCCCGTAGAGCGAGAACCCGGGCTCGCGGGTGTAGGTCCGGCCGCGGACCGCGGCGACCGCCTCGACGATGCGCTGCCCGACGGTCTCGAACCGGGCGAGATCCCGTGGGTCGATGTACTCGCCGTAGCCGGGGGCCGAGATCGGGGCGCAGGTGCCGGTGGGCAGGGTGGTGAAGTTCTCGGACGGGTCGCTCGTCTGGTTCGGCGCGTGCCCCCACGGGTGGAGCACGAGCTCGGCGTAGGAGTGCACGTCGACGAACGTGTCGACCCGGTAGGTGTCGAGCAGCCAGCGCACGTTGCGGGTCTCGGGTTCGGAGAACGGGCCCGACCCGACGAAGGTCTCCGCGCAGGGTGAGCACGACGTCTGCCCCTCCGCGACTCCCCAGAGCATGGCGGCGTTGCGGTTGAGATCGACCCCGTCGCAGCCGGTGCCCGGGTTGTCGCGCAGGTTCTTGCGCCACAGGCTGTCGGTGGTCAGCACGACGTCCCGGCCGTCGGGGTTGACGCAGGGCAGCACGTAGACGTCGAGGGAGTCGAGCATGACCTCCACCTCGCGGGCCGTCCAGGTGCGGCCGCCGAGCACGATGTCGCGGCTGCCCACGTAGCTCACGATGAGGTCGGCGACCAGCTCGATGAGCATGTCGGGGTTCATGAGCTCGCGGGCGTGGGTGCCGCCGACGAGCAGCACCCCGCGCCGCTGCGGCCCGCTGCCGCCGCGCAGCCGGTAGGCGTACACCGGCCGGCCCTGCACCGACGGTTCCGGCAGGTCGATCCGGGTGCACACCGACGGGTAGAACGAGGCGAGGACGGCCCCGACGAAGTCGATCTGCTCGGCGGTCCGGTACATCAGGCGCCCCCGTCCCCGTCGGCGTCCTCCCGGGGGATCCCGCGGAGCCGCTCCTCCACCCAGGCGCGGACCTCGTCGTCGCCGAGGCGGGTCGCCGGGGTGAGCGCGGGCCCGACCGGGACGGCCCGCAGCAGCCGCACCTCGAAGCCCTCCCGGACGAGCGCGGCGCACTGCCCCAGGTCGGCCAGGATCCGGACGCCGCCGTCGGGGTCGGGGACGCGGTCGACGTCGAGCCGGGCGAGGCGTTCGCCCGGCCGCTCGACGGCGCCGGGGTGCACCGTCGCCTCGAACCGCTCCGCGGAAGGCTGATCGGACATGCCGCCCCCTTCGGTGGATCGGCGACGACGCTAGCCCGCCGCGGACGGCGCGACCAGAGGCAGGCGGGCAGGCCTGCGGGCAGGGGCCTTCTCGGAATGCTTAGCCGAGCTAATGAGTTAGGCTAAACGTCATGGAGACCGCCCCCGGAGCCCGGCCGCCCGCGCCGCGCGGCACCGGGGCTGCCGTCCTCGCCGCGGAGCTGCGCACGGCGTTGCTGCGCGCGGCCCGCCGGCTGCGCGCGGAGAAGTCCGACGCCGACGTGTCGGACGGCCAGTACTCCGTGCTCGCCCTGCTCGACCGCCGCGGCCCGCTCACGCCCCGCGAGCTCGCCGCCCTCGAGCGGGTGCAGCCGCCCTCGATGACCCGCACCATCGCCGCCCTGCTCGACCTCGGCCTGGTCACCCGCAGCGAGCACCCGTCGGACCGCCGCCAGGTGCTCGTCGCGCTGAGCGAGGCCGGTGCCGCGAGCGTGCGCGAGACGCGCCGTCGCCGCGACGCCTGGCTCGCGCGGCGGCTGGCCGCCCTGACGCCGTCCGAGCGCGAGGACCTGTCCCGCGCCGCAGACATCCTGAGGAGGATCGCCGACTCGTGAGCCCCACGTTCCGGGCCCTGTCCATCCACAACTACCGCCTCTGGGCGACCGGCGCGCTCGTCTCGAACACCGGCACCTGGATGCAGCGCGTCGCGCAGGACTGGCTGGTCCTCACGGTGCTCACGGACAACTCCGGCACGGCCGTCGGCATCACCACCGGCCTGCAGTTCGCCCCCACGCTGCTGCTCGCGCCGACCGCCGGCGCGCTCGCCGACCGGGTCGACCGGCGCAAGCTGCTCGTGGCCACGCAGACCGCCCTCGGCGTGCTCGCGGCCGTGCTCGGCGTCCTCGTGCTGACGAACACGGCGCAGCTGTGGCACGTGTACCTGCTGGCGCTGCTCCTCGGGACCGTCAGCGCCGTCGACGCCCCGGCCCGGCAGGCCTTCGTCTCCGAGCTCGTGCCGACCGACGTGCTGCCCAACGCCGTGGGGCTCAACAGCGCCTCGTTCCACGCCGGCCGGCTGATCGGCCCCGGCATCGCCGGGCTGCTCATCCACTGGTTCGGTACCGGACCCGTCTTCGTCATCAACGCGGTGAGCTTCGCCGCGGTCGTCACCTCGCTGACCCGGATGCGCCTCGGCGAGCTGCGCGCCGTCCCGCGCCGGCCGCGCGGCGGTCACGCCATCCGCGAGGGACTGTCGTACGTGCGGCACCGCCCCGACATCGTCCTGACCATGGTGATCGTCGGCATGATCGGCACCTTCGGCCTGAACTTCCAGGTGACGACGGCGCTGATGGCCCGGCTCGTCTTCGACAAGGGCGCGGGGGAGTACGGCCTGCTCGGCTCGATCATGGCGATCGGGTCGCTCGCGGGCGCGCTGCTCGCCGCCCGGCGCCAGCACCCGCGGCTGCGGCTCGTCATCGGCGCCGCGTTCGCGTTCGGGGTCTTCGCGACCCTCTCGGCGCTGATGCCGACCTACGAGCTGTTCGCGCTCTCGCTCATCCCCGTCGGCCTGTCGTCGCTGACCCTCATGACCAGCGCCAACTCCTCGGTGCAGCTGTCCACCGACCCGATCATGCGCGGCCGGGTCATGGCGCTCTACATCGCCGTCTTCATGGGCGGCACGCCGATCGGATCGCCGATCATCGGCTGGATCGGCGAGACCTTCGGCGCCCGCTAGACGATCCTGCTCGGGGGCGTCGTCGCGATCCTGACCGCCGCCGGCGCCGCCGCGTGGCTGGTCCTGCACGACGGCGTGCGGGTCAGCCGCCGCGGTACCGTGACCCACCGGGAGAGCGTGGGCGCGGGGTCGGGGGGTTCGTGACCGTACTGGCGATCGATCTCGGGACGGGGTCGGTCAAGGTCGCGGTCGTCGACGCCGACCTGCGGGTGCTCGCCGTCACCTCGCGCGCCTACCCGGTGCGCTCGCCACGGCCCGGCGCCGCCGAGACCGAGCCCGCGGCATGGGCGGGCGCCGTCGCCGACGGCGTCCGGGCCGTGCTCTCGGGCCGGCACGGGGCGATCGACCCCGGCGCGCTGACCGCGGTCGGGCTGTCGGGCCAGATGCACGGGGTGGTGCTGCTGGGGCCGGACGGCGGCGCGCTCGGCTCCGCCCTCCTGTGGTCGGACACCCGGGCCACCGCCGAGGTCGCTCGGCTGGCGGCGGCCCCGCCGGCGGTCCGGGAGCGGCTCGCCAACCCGCTCGTGCCGGGGATGGCCGGGCCCCTGCTCGCGCTGCATGGCCCGCACCGAGCCGGTGGCCCTGTGGCGGGCGGCGTCCGCCGTGTCGCCCAAGGACTGGCTGCGGGTCGCCATCGCCGGGCCGGACGCGCTCGCCGCCGACCCCAGCGACGCCAGCGCCACGCTGCTGTGGGACGTGCCCGGCAACCGCTGGGACGCCGAGGTCTGCGCCCTCCTCGGCGTCGATCCCGACCTGCTCCCGCCGGTCCGCCCGTCGGCCGACGTCGTCGGTCGCACCACCGGCGCACTGGGCCTGCCACCGGGGCTCCCGGTCGTGACCGGTGCCGCCGACACCGCGTGCGCCGCCTTCGGCACCGGGACGGTCAGGCCCGGGCGCGGACTCGTCTCCGTCGGTACCGGCGGTCAGGTCCTGGTGCCCCTCGACGCGCCGATCGTGACCGGCCCGGCCCCGGTCACCCACACCTACCGCGCCGCGGTCCCCCGGGGCTGGTACCGGATGGGCGCCGTGCAGAGCGCCGGCCTGACCCTCGAGCGGGTGCTCGGCTGGCTCGGCGCCGGCTGGGACGAGGCGCTCGCCGCCCTGCGCGAACGGCCGGACGGCGATCCCGTGTTCCTCCCGTACCTGACGGGCGAGCGCACCCCGTGGCTCGATCCGGCGCTGCGCGGCTCCTGGACGGGCCTCGGCCTCGGGCACGACCGGGCCGCGCTGCTCCGGGCGGCCCTCGGCGGTGTGGCCTGCGCCCTGGCGGACGCGTGGGACGCCGTGCTCGACACCGGGGCCGACCCCGGCGTGCCCTTCCTCGTCGGTGGCGGCACCGTCGATCCCGGGTGGCGCCAGCTCCTGGCCGACACGCTGCGGGTGCCTCTCCAGCCCGTCGCGGTGCCGCACGGCGCCGCCCTCGGCGCTGCAGCGCTGGCCCTCGTCGGCACCGGAGTGCTCGCGGCCGCCGACGCCCCGGCCCTGCTCGAGCAGGTGGCGCTCGGGCCGCGCCCCGCGCCGCTGGTCGAGCCCGACGTCGCCGCGAACGGCTGGGTGCTGGAGCAGCGTGCCCGGTTCGAGGCCGCCCGGCATCGGCTGGGCTAGCCCCTGGGACGATCGTCGTCCCCGCGGGGGCGACGACGCACGGCGGCGTCCTCGAGCACGCGGAACGCGCCGGCCGGCATGCGCCAGGTCTCGGCCAGCCGCACGAGCACGCGCAGCGTCGCGGCGTCCGCCCGGCGGCGGACCAGCCAAGTGAAGACGACCAGCAGCGCGAGCCAGGCCAGCAGCCAGCAGACCGCGAGGGCGGCGACCGTCAGGGGGAGGACCACCCACGAGCCCACCGCCGCGCTCCCGTCAGCGTCGACGACCCTCGAGCGACCCTCGCGACGCCCCGACCCCGGCGTCGAAGCCGACGAGCCTAGTGCTCGTCCGGCTCATCTGCAATCGGTTGCGCACTCTCTCCGTCACGGTCCGTCACAGCCGCCGCGGTGCCCCTCGGTCCCTCGAGGAGGGGCGAGGGCGCGCTGCACCAGATGTGATCGATCGAAAGGCTCCCGGACGCGGTCTCAGGCGTACGTTCCCGGTGCAGAGCGGCTCACGGCAGGTGCAGGATCGGCCGCACCAGGTCGTACCCGACGAAGCTGACCGTGTCGAGGATCGTGTGCGCGACGATCAGCGGCATCACGCGCCCCTTGCGCAGGTACCACTGCGCGAAGACCACGCCCATCACCGCGTTCCCGAGGAACGGCCCGAAGCCCTGGTAGAGGTGGTACGAGCCGCGGAGCACCGCGGACAGCCCGGTCGAGGCCCACGGACCGAAGCCGAGGCGCCGCAGCCGGTCGAGCAGGTAGCCGACGACGATGACCTCCTCGAGCACCGCGTTCTTCACCGCCTGCAGCACGAGGACCGGCAGCGTCCACCAGTAGGCGTTGAGCGCCTCCGGCACGATCGTGGCGGTGATGCCGAGCGCGTGCCCCGCGAGGTAGAGGCCGATCCCGGGGATGCCGATCACGGCGGCCAGCAGCACGCCGGAGCCGAGGTCGGCGAGCGGGCGGCGCAGGTCCAGCCCGAGCCGGCGGGTGACCGGCGTGCCGGTCCGGTCGCCGGCGAGGAGCCAGAGCACCAGCGCGACCGGCACCAGCGTGAAGGCGATGCCCGCGAGCTGG
Organism: uncultured Actinomycetota bacterium; assembly: GCA_963792195.1. GTDB lineage: Bacteria > Actinomycetota > Actinomycetes > Actinomycetales > Kineosporiaceae > DATKNA01. The sequence goes on from CAWBVK010000003.1 coordinate 244,463, forward strand.
TAGGTCAGGTCGACGTACGGCCGCGGGGATGCCGACGGGTTGAGCGTCGCCGTCTGCGACGACAGCGGTCCCTGGGTCAGCTTGGCCACCAGGCTGATCACCGCGTACGACGCCGGACTGCCCCAGCGAGAGCCCGAGCACGATCCAGACCTCGGCGATCAGCCGCCCACGGGCGACGTCCACGGGCAACGCGTCGGGAGCGGCTTCGGTGGGTGGCGTCGAGGGCGGCGCCGCGCGCTCGGCGGTCACCCGGCCATTGTGCGGTTGCTACGTTGCCTGCGGCGACGCCGGCGAAGGATGGATCTCCGGAGAGGCAAGGTGACCATGCCCTGCGTGCTGACCGGGACACCCCGCGAGGACGGCTACCGGATGCCCGCGGAGTGGGAGCCGCACGACGGCTGCTACCTGGTGTGGCCCGAGCGGCCCGACACCTGGCGGGACGGCGGCAAGCCGGCGCAGGCCGCGTGGGTGCGAGCTGGCCGAGGCGATCGCCGACGAGCGAGCCGGTCACGGTGCTGGCGAGCTCCCGGCAGTGGCGCAACGCCCGGGCTCGGCTGTCGCCGGCGGTCCGGGTGGTCGAGGCGACCACGGACGACGCATGGGTGCGCGACAGCGGCCCGAGCTTCGTGACGGACGGCGCCGGCGCCCGGCGGGCCGTCGACTGGCGGTTCAACGCCTGGGGCGGCCTGCGCGGCGGCCTCTTCTTCCCCTGGGACAGCGACGACGTGCTCGGCCAGAAGATCGCCGAGCTGGAGGGCGCCGACTGCTACCAGCCGCCGACCGTGATGGAGGGCGGCTCCTTCGACGTCGACGGCGAGGGCACGGCGCTGACGACGTCCGAGTGCCTGCTGAACCCGAACCGCAACCCCGACCTGACCCGGGCCGAGATCGAGCGGTACCTCGTCGACCACCTCGGCCTGGAGCAGGTGGTGTGGATCCCGCGCGGGGTGCACCTCGACGAGACCGACGGGCACGTCGACAACATGGCGCGGTTCGTCGCGCCCGGCGTCGTCGTCCTGACGTGGACGCACGACACCTCCGACCCGCAGTACGAGCGCTCGGCGGAGGCGCTCGACGTGCTGCGCTCGACCAAGGACGCGCGCGGCCGCGAGCTCGAGGTCGTGCTGCTGCACCAGCCGGGTCCGCTGCACATCGAGGCGCACGAGGCCGCGGGGCTCGACGTCGTCGAGGGGACGGTGGTCGCGGCCGGCCGGGGAGCGGCATGGCCGGGTCGTACGTGAACTGCTACATCGGCAACCGCGTCGTCGTCGTGCCGGTGTTCGACGACCCGCACGACGAGGCGGCGCTGGCGACGTACGCCGCGCTCTTCCCGGGGCGCCGGGTCGTGCCGGTGCCGGGCCGCGAGATCCTGCTCGGCGGCGGCAACGTGCACTGCGTGACCCAGCAGGTGCCCGCAGCACGACGCTGATGACCGAGGTCGCCCTCGACGCCGGGCAGGCGTCCGGGGAGACTGCCGGGCATGGCTCGCGACGGTTGGTTCGCCCTGGCACCCGCCGACGAGGTGGGCGCGGCGCCGCTCGAGGCCGAGGCGGGCGGCGTCCACTGGGTGGCCTACCGGCCGGCACCCGGGGGGCCGCCGAGCGTGGTCGAGGCGCGCTGCCCCCACCGCCTCGTCCGCCTGGCCCACGGCAGCGTGGAGGGCGGCCGGCTGCGCTGCCCGTACCACGGCTGGGAGTTCGGGCAGGACGGCCTGTGCGCCGTCATCCCCTCGAACGGGCCGGACGCCGCGGTGCCACCACGGGCCCGGCTCAGGACGCCGTGGGCGGTGCGCGAGGACGACGGCGTCGTCTGGATCGCGCCGACCGCGCCCGGCGAGCCGGCGGCCGAGCCGGACCGGCGGGCCGAGCGGGACGTCCTGACGAATCTCGACCCGAGCCTGCGCTCCGGCTGGCACCCCGTGGCGCTCGTGGCGGAGCTACCCGCGACCGCGCAGCTGCTCGGCCGCACGTACACGGTGACGGAGGACGGTGCGGGAACCGTCCGGGTGGAACCGCCGCCGGCGGGCGTCGCCGAGCGCTTCGGCGTCGTGTTCGTCGCGCCGGAGCCGCCGCGGGCGCCGCTGCTCGAGGTGCCCGAGGACGCCGACCCCGGGTACGCCCAGGGCTGGCTGGTGCCCGAACGCTCCGGCAGCGCGGCCGGCGTGCTGGCCGAGAACTTCCTCGACGTCGCGCACTTCCCGTTCGTGCACGCCGGCACGTTCGGCGCCGCCGAAGAGACCTATGTCGACGCCTTCGACGTGACGCGCGCCGCCGACGGTCTGACGAGCGTGCAGGAGCAGTGGTTCGACAACCCCGGCGACCCCGGTGTCGCCACCGGCGAGCGGCCACTCCGACAGCGCCGCCGCGCCACCTACATCTACCGGTGGCCCTTCCAGCTGTCGTTGCGGCTGGAGGAGCTGGACGCCGGCGCGGTGAAGACGATCGTCTTCCTGCTGCAGCCTGAGGACATGGGGTCGACGCGGATCTACACCAAGATGCTCCTGCACGGCATCGGCGGCGTCGCCGTCCCGCCGCCCGAGGTGGTGGCCGAGGAGGTCGCGTTCGAGGTGGCGGTCCTCGCGGAGGACCTGCGGCTGCAGCAGGCGATGACCGTGCTCGGGCTGCCGCTGCGGCTGCGCGACGAGCTCCACGTACGCTCCGACCGCAGCGGCGTCGCGCTGCGCCGGGTGCTGGCCGGCTTCGCCGGGCGCCCCGAGGGTGAGGAGGACGCGCGTGGACCTGGTACTGCGTAACGCCCGGGTGCTGGGCCGGGAGGACGTCGTCGATGTCGGCGTCGCCGACGGCCGGGTGGCCGCGCTGGCCCCCAACGTGGACGCCGGGGGCGGCGACGAGATCGACCTCGGGGGCCGGCTCGTCACGCCCCCGCTCGTCGAGCCGCACATCCATCTCGACGCCGTGCTCACGGTCGGCCAGCCACGCCCCAACGCCAGCGGCTCGCTGTTCGAGGGGATCGCCGTCTGGGCCGAGCGGGTGCGCACGCTGACCGTGGACGACGTCCGCGAGCGCGCCCGCGAGGTGCTGCTGTGGCAGCTCGCGAACGGCGTGCAGGTGGTGCGCTCGCACGTCGACGTCTGCGACCCGCAGCTGCGCGCGCTCGAGGCCCTGACCGGCCTGCGGGAGGAGTTCGCCGGCCTGGTCGACCTGCAGCTCGTGGCGTTCCCGCAGCAGGGCGTCTTCGGGTACGGGGGCGGGCGGCAGCTGATGCGCCGGGCCGTGGAGCACGGCGCCGACGTCGTCGGGGGGATACCGCACTACGAGTTGACCCGCGAGGACGGCGTCGCCTCGGTGCTCTTCGCCTTCGACCTGGCCGAGGAGTTCGAGCTCCTCGTCGACATCCACTGCGACGAGACGGACGACGACCACGCGCGGTTCGTCGAGGTGATGGCCGCGGAGACGATCAAGAGGCGGATGGGCGGCCGCGTCACCGCCAGCCATACGACGGCGATGGGCTCCTACAACAACGCGTACGCCGGGCGGCTCATCACGAACATCGCCCGCGCCGGGCTGCACATGGTGACGAATCCGCTCGACAACTCGGTGCTGCAGGGCCGCTTCGACACCGGCCCGATCCGCCGCGGGCACACCCGCGTCAAGGAGCTGATCGCCGCGGGCGTGAACGTGTCGATCGGGCACGACTCGGTGATGGACCCGTGGTACCCGCTCGGGTACGGAGATCCGGCGCAGGCGGCGTTCGTGCTCGCGCACTACGGGCACATGAGCGGGTCGACGGAACTGCCCTACCTGTTCGAGATGGTCACGACCAATCCGGCGGCGGCGCTCGGGGTGGACACCGGTGGCATCCGGGAAGGCGGCCCGGCCAGCCTCGTCGTCTTCGACGCCCCCACTCCCGAGGACGCGCTGCGTCGCGTCACCCCACGCTTCCTGGTACTGCGGGACGGCGCCGTCGTGGCGCGCACCGAACCGGCCCGGACCACGGTCACGGCGCTCGGCGGCAGCCGCGAGGTCACGTTCCTGCGGCCGTGACCCGGTCGACCAGCCGCACCGTTCGGGGGCGCCACCCGGCGAGGCCCAGCTCGGTCTCCTGGCGCAGCGCCGCGAGCGCGTGGCCCCGTGCCTCCTCCAGGCGACCGAGCCGCAGCTCCAGGCCGGCGAGCAGCGCGTCGACGGAACCGCCGCAGTCGAGCACGCTGCCCCCGACGGCCAGCAGCCCGGTGCACGGGGCGAGCAGGTCGCGCACGGCCCCTGGGTCCGGCGTTCCCGTCCGCGCCGCCAGCTCGGCCCAGCAGGCGGCGTGGACCATCCACGTCCAGTCCTGCGGCGGCGGGCCGAACCAGCGGCCGGCCAGCTCCCGGGCGCGCGCCGGGTCCCCGGCGTCGAGGACGGCGAGCGCCGCGGCCGGCCGGAGCCAGGCGAACTCCGGGTCCTCCGCCGCCGCCCCGAGCTCGGCCGCGAGCTCCCCCAGGCGACCCTGCGCGTGGAGCAGGCCCCACCTGGCCGCCACCTCCGACCACGCCGCGTCGGGGCGGCTCGTGCGCCGCATCTCGGCGGCCCCCGCAGACGCGAGCGACGCGGCCCGGTCCCACTGCCCCAGCAGCATCGCCGTCCCGGCCTCGGCGTAGCAGACCTGGGCCGTCAGCTCGGGGGAGCGCACCTCGCCGGCCAGCAGCCGGCACGTCGTCAGCTCGCGCTCCAGCTCGCGCAGCCGCCCCAGGGTGGCGAGGTCGGTGCAGCGCTGCAGGCGCAGCACGAGTTCGGTCAGGCGCGAGCGGCCCGGCCCGAGCAGGGCCAGGGCCTCGTCGTCCCGGGCGAGCTGCTCCGCCGCGAGCCACGGCACGCCGTTGGCACGCCAGGCGTGGTGCAGCGCGGTCATGAGGACGTCGGCGTCGCCGAGCCTGCGGGCCAACCGCACGGCGCGCTCGGCGTGGCCGGCGGCGGCGACCCGGTCGCGGTAGGCGAGCTCGCAGGCCAGGGCCCCGAGGACGGCGACGTCCGCGCGGCCCTCCCCGTCGGTGCCCACCGCCCGTTCGAGCGTCGCGACCAGCCGGCCGTCGTGCCCGCCAACCGGCCGGCTGCTCCACAGCGCGACCGCCCCGTAGGCGGCGGCCGCGGTTCGCAGCCGCTCCTCGTCTCCGAGCCTCGACGCGAGCGCCAGCGCCTCGTCGAAGGTGGCATAGGCGCCGACGGTGTCGCCGACGCCGCGGCGCACGGCGCCGAGCTCGAGGAGCAGCTGCCAGGCCGTGTCGTCGCCGCCGTCCGCCCGCAGGGCCTCGACGCTGCGCTGCAGGACGGCCGCCGCCTCCGCCCAGGCCCCGCCGCGGATGGCCGCGTCCGCGGCGGCCCGGGTGGCCTCGACCACCCTGGCCGGCGGGACGACGCCGCCGGCTGCCAGCAGGTGGGTGACGACGGCCGCCGGGGACGCCGGCAGCGCGTCCGCCAGCGCGAGGTGCAGCGACGCCCGGTCGCCGGGAGCGAGCGCGCGGGCCACCGCCTCACGGGTCAGCGCGTGCGGGAAACGCAGGGTGCCGGCGTCGACGAGCAGCCCGGCGGCGACCGCGGCGTCCAGGGCCCGCACCACGGCCAGCGGGTCGCTCCCCGTGGCGGCGGCGAGCAGGGGGGCATCGATCTCGGTGCCGGCGAGCGCCGCGAGCCCCAGCAGCCGCCCCGCCGGCTCGGGGAGGCGGGCGACCCGCGCGGCCGCCCAGGCCAGCACCCCGCCGGGCAGCGCCGCGCGGGCGGCCTCCGCCGCGTCGGGGGCACCTGCCGCGGCCCGGAAGAGCCCGGCCGCGAGGAAGGCCACCCCGCCGCTGCGCTCGGCCACGACCGCAACGAGGTCGTCGCCCGGCGGCGCTCCCAGCAGGGTGGTCCCGATGGCGGCGAGCTCGGCGGCCGGGAGGGCGCGGAGGTCGACGCGGGACCCGCCGGGACGGGTCGCGAGGTCCGCCACGGGCAGGGCCGGCGGCGGCAGGGGCTCGCGCACCACCAGGACGGCCAGCACCGGGAGCCGGGCGAGGTCGGGGCCGAGGAGGCCCAGGACGGCGACGGTCGACGCGTCCGCCGCGTGCGCGTCGTCGAGCACGAGCAGCACCGGGCCGCGCCCGGCCGCGTCGTGCAGGGCGGCGGCGACCGCGTCGTAGACGAGGAACTGGGCCGAGGCGCCGTCGGTCCCGCTCGCCCCGGCGCCGGCCAGCGCCTCCCGGGCGGCGTCCGCGGCCTTGCCCGGCATATCCGCGAGCAGCCGGCGCAGCGGCCAGAAGCCCGGGGCCGTGCCGGGGTCGGGGCAGGTCGCCCGCAGGACCGTCAGACCCGCGCGCGCCGCCTCGTCGCCGACCCGGCCGGCGAGCACGCTCTTGCCGGTGCCCGCGGCACCGGCCACGACCACGACACCGCCCCCGCCACCGTGCAGCGCTGCCACCCGCTCCCGCAGCGCGGCCGCCGCCTCCCCGTGAACCTTCGCGGGCCGCGCGCCCGCGGGCACCGGCGGCGGCGGAGGCCCCGGCCGAAGGACGGCGGCCTCGGCGTCGCGCAGCACGGACGTCGGGTCGAGGCCGAGCTCGTCCGCGAGCAGCCGGCGCGCCCGGCGCAACGCCGCCAGCGCGTCCCCCTGCCGGCCGGTGGCGGCAAGCGCGCGGGCCAGCAGGGCCTGGCGGCGCTCGCGCAGCGGATCCGCGCCGACGAGCTGCTCGAGGCCGGCGACGGCGTCGGCCGCGCGGCCGGCGGCCAGCAGGGCCTCGGCATGGTCCTCCGCCGCGCTCTCCCTGCGTTCGGCGAGCCGGGCCAGCACCGGCGCCACCGGCGGTGACCCCGCCAGCTCCGGCACCGGCTCCCCGCGCCAGCCGGCGAGGGCCGCCTCGAGGTGGACCAGAGCGACCGTGGGTGACCCGGCCGCCAGCGCCGCGGCCCCCGCGCGGGCCGCGGCCTCGAACGCCAGGGCGTCGACCGCGGTGGGCGGCACGTCGAGCAGGTAGCCGGCGCCACGCGTGACCACGAGGCGGGCGGGCGAGCGCGCGGGCCGCCCCGGCTCCAGCGCCCGCCGCAGCGCTGCGACGTAACCCTGCAGCGTGGTCGTAGCCGACGCCGGGGGCGCCTCGCCCCAGAGGGCGTCGACGATCGCGCCCACCGGGACGACGCGGCCGGCCTCCAGCGCCAGGACGGCCAGCAGGGCGCGGTGCATCCGCGCGGGCAGGGGCACGGGGACGCCGTCCAGCTCGGCCTCGACTCCCCCGAGCACCCGCACGGTGACGGCGCCGGGCGCGGCGTCCGCACCGGCGTCCGCGCCTCCACCCGCATCCGGCCCGGTCACAGGCCAGACGCTAGCGGCCCGGCCCGCTCCAGTGGCCGCTCCAGTCGCCGCTCCAGTCGCCGCTCCAGTCGCCGCTCCAGTCGCGCACCAGCGTCGCCCCAGCGGCCCCGGCGAGCCTGAACGGCATGACGACGACAGCACTCCCCGCCACGGTCCCCACCGCCGCCCTCGACCAGGTGCGTGCCCGGCTCGGCGCCCTCGCCCTGAACGGCGCCGACCCCGCCGCGGCCCCCGACGTGACCGGCCACAACCTGGCCGCCGTCCCCGATCCCGCGCTCGTCGTGCCCGCCCGCACCGCGGGCGACGTCGCGCTCGCCGTGCGCGCGGCCGCCGACGCCGGCCTCGCGGTCGGCGTGCAGGCGACCGGCCACGGGGCCGGGGCCGGTGCCGGGAACGGCACCCTGCTCGTCTCGACCCGCCGGATGCGCGGGCTGGTCGTGGACCCCGTCACCCGGACGGCACGCGCCGAGGCCGGGATCCGGTGGCGCGACGTGATCGAGGCAGCGGCACCGTACGGCCTCGCCCCGCTCTGCGGCTCCTCGCCCGGCGTCGGCGTCGTGGGCTACACCACCGGCGGCGGCACCGGGCCGCTCGGGCGGGCCTTCGGGTGGGCCGCCGACCACGTCACCGCGGTCGAGCTCGTGACGCCCGACGGGCGGATCCGGCACGTCGACGCCGACACCGAGCCCGACCTGTTCTGGGCCGTGCGGGGCGCCAAGCACAGCTTCGGCGTCGTCACCGCGCTCACCTTCGGACTCGTGCCCGTCGCCCGGCTCGCGGGCGGCGCGCTGATGTTCGACGTCCGCGCGGCGGGTCCCCTGCTGCGGGCCTGGGCGGCCTGGACGCCCACCGCCGACGACCGCACGTCGACCAGCGTGGCGATCCTGCGGCTGCCGCCGCTGCCGAGCGTCCCGGAGCCGCTGCGCGGCCGGGCCGTCGTCACGCTGCGGGTGGCGCACCTCGGAACCGTCGACGAGGCCCGCGCGCTGATCGCCCCGCTCGTCGCCGTGGCCGGCGCGCCGATCGTCGACAGCCTGCGCGACATGCCGTTCGCCGAGGTCGGGACGATCGCGAGCGAGCCGACCGACCCGGGCCCGGCCTGGGACAAGGGCACGCTCCTGAGCCGTCTCGACGACGACCTGGTCGACCTGATCACCGGGTTCGTCGGCGAGGGGGTGCAGACCCCGCTCGCCGTCGTGGAGCTCCGTCACGCCGGCGGCGCACTCGGGCGGGAGCCGCTCGTGCCGAACGCCGTCGGCGGCCGCGACGCCGCCTTCACCTTCAACGCCGTCGGGGTGCTGCTGCCGCAGCTGCGCGAGGCCGTCCCGGCGGCGGGGGAGGCGCTGCTGGCCGCCGTCCGGCCCTGGGGGACCGGCGGCACCCAGGCGAACCTGCTCGGCTGGGCGAGCGACCCCGTGGAGATCCGCTCCGCCTGGCCGGCGGCGACCTACCGCCGGCTGGCCCGGCTGAAGGCCGCCTGGGACCCGCAGGACGTCTTCCGCACCGGACACGTGGTCCGCCCCTGACGCTTCCTGAGGCGTTGATCATGCAATCCCCGTTGATCATGCAATCTGGATTGCATGATCAACGGGGATTGCATGATCAACGCGAGGTAGAGGTGTCCGGGACGACGAGCGTCTCGTCGGCGCGGTCGCGCTGCAGCCTGAAGAACAGCCAGTACAGGACGACGGCCAGCACGAAGCCGACCTCGAACGCGATGTCGCCCAGCGGCGAGACGTAGTTCGGATCACTGGACCGCACCAGCAGGCCCTGGAACTTCTGCTGGTTCGAGAACAGCAGGATCGACACCGCGCCGGCGACGAGCATCGAGATCCAGCCCGCCCACGGGTTGTGCCGGCGGTCGAACAGGAACCCGTCGACCCGGTTCCGGCGGCGCAGGTACCAGTCGGTGAACACGACGCCGAGCCACGGCCCGATCCAGTAGGCGATGACCAGTAGGAAGTTCTCGTACTTCGACTGGTCGTCGAGGCTGCCCAGCGCCAGCACGAAGCCGATCGCGCCGAACACCACCGCGACGATCGCGCGCCGCAGGGTCAGCGACAGCCGGAAGCCGAGCGCGAGGAACGACAACGTCCCCGAGTAGATGTTGATGGCGTTCGCCGAGACGGCCCCGATCGCGATCGCCAGCAGCACGAGCTTCCCCACGAGGCTCGGCATCGGCGTCACGAACTCGGCCGTTCCGTTCGAGAACCACTTCGGCCCGGGCGCCGCGGTGAACGCCAGCGCCCCGAGCACCTCGAGCACGACGCACGAGACGAACACCCCGAGGAAGGCCCACAGCGCGGTGGCCCGCTTGTCGACGTCGGTCCTGAAGTAGCGGGTGTAGTCGCTCGCGTACGGGTTCCACCCGGCGGCGTACCCGAACGTCGCGCCGAGCGTCAGCAGGAAGCCCCCGATGCCGCCGCCGCCCGTGGCGGCCGACGGCTGCGCCTTGCCGATCACCGAGATCGCGCCGAGCGCGAAGGCGACCGCCAGCAGCGGGAACGCGACCCGCTCGAAGGCGTGCAGGAAGTTGTGCCCGAGATAGGCGATCGTGATCTGGGCCGCCACGATGATCACGAGGCAGAGCCACTTGGGCAGCGAGGTCAGCGCCGACAGGGCGAGCGTCCCGCTGATGCTGTTGACCGCGAACCAGCCGATGCCCGCGGTCACCGAGTTCAGCCCGGCCGGGAGGATGTTCCCCCAGTAACCGAAGGGGATCCGGGACTGGATCATCTGCGGGACGCCGAACAGCGGCCCCCGCGTGCCGAGCACTCCGTGCGACAGCGAGCCCAGCCCCGTGCCCAGCACGATGGCGAGCACCGCCTGCGTGAAGGTCAGCCCGAACGCCGCCACCGCGAGCACGCCGACGAACACGGTGGCGAACTCGAGGTTGGGCGACGTCCAGGTCCAGTACAGCGACAGCGGGCGGCCGTGCCGCTCCGCGAGCGGGATGAACTCCGCGCCGCCGGGCTCGACGGCGACGACGCGGTCGCCGTACTCGCCCTCGCGGACCTCCGCGGTGATGGTTCCCGGGGTGCCGGCACCAGTGCTCACGTGACCTCCGACGGACGAGACAGGGGTTTCGACGGCGCCGTTGCCGGTCGCGCGCACTGTAACCGCCCGGGGACCTCGCGGAACAGGGCGGTGCGTTTCACCCGCGTCAACTCTCGCGACTCGCGGACGGGAGGATGGAGCTGTGCCCGAACCCCTCGAGCCGGTGCTGGCCCGGCTGCGGCCCGTGCTCGCCGACCCCGCGACCCTCGTGCGGGCGGTCGCGGCCGGCCGGCGCCGCGGCCCTCGGCCCGAGCTGACCCGCGCCGAGATGCGGCCCGTCCGGGTCAAGGCCGGGCTGCGGCTGCAGGTGGTCACCACCCGCCCCGAGACCGGCCGGACGCCGTCCACGCGCACCCTCCCGCCGGGGGAGGAGGCCGAGCGCGCCGTCGACGAGCTGCTGGCCCAGCCGTTCGGCAACTGGTACGTCGAGACCCGCGACGAGGTGCTGCAGCTGCGGGTGACCAAGGCGGGTGAGGCGCAGGTGCACCGGGCCCCGCGCACCGGCGTCGCCCCCGAGGTGGGCGGGCACGACCGCCCCAAGCAGCACCTGCTCGACCCCGGTGACCCCCTCTTCACCGCCCTCGACGCGGACGCCGACAAGCGCCGCCAGGTCGACGCGTTCCTGCGCCAGCTCGTCGCCGCCGCGCCGTCGGCCCTCGAGCGGGCGCGGGCCGAGGAGCGGCCGCTGCGGATCGTCGACCTCGGCTGCGGCAACGCCTACCTCACCTTCGCCGCGCACCGGTACCTCGCGGGCACCGTGCCCGCCGGCGTGCGGACGCTCGGGATCGACGTCCGGCCCGACCTGGTCGCGCGCAACACCCGTCTGGCCGGCGAGTTGGGCATGGACGACCTGGTGTTCGCGGTCGGCACCATCGAGGGCGCGCAGCTGGACGAGCCGCCCGACGTCGTCCTCGCGCTGCACGCCTGCGACACGGCCACGGACGACGCCCTGGCGCGCGCCGTCCGCTGGCGCGCGCCCGTCGTGCTCGCGGCGCCCTGCTGCCACCACGACGTGCAGCGCCAGCTCGAGCAGGCCCGCGCCGCCGGCCTCGAACCGCCGCAGCCGCACGCGGCGCTCGTGCGGCACCCGATCCTGCGGGAGCGGTTCGCCGACGTGCTCACCGACACGCTGCGCTCTCAGCTCCTGCGCATCGAGGGCTACGCGGTCGACGTCGTGGAGTTCGTCGACAGCCGGCACACCCCCCGCAACGCGCTGCTGCGGGCGCACCTGCGCCAGGCGCCGCCCGCGGTGCCCGACCCCGCGCTCGTCGCCGAGCACGCCGAGCTCACCGCCGCCTGGCACGTGCGCCCCGCGCTGGCCGACCGGCTCGGCAGCGCGTGATCGGGCTGCTCGCCGCCGCCGCCTTCGCGCTGGCCGCAACCGGGCCGTCGGTGGACCGGACGGTCACCGATCCGAGGATCACCGAGTCGTCGGGCCTGGCGGTGAGCCCCCAGCACCCGGGCGTGCTCTGGACGCACGACGACTCCGGCAATCCGCCGCTGCTGTTCGCGCTCGGCCCGTCGGGTGCGGTGACGGCGACCGTGCGGATCAGCGGCGTGCCGGACGTCGACTGGGAGGCGATGGCGGCGTTCCGCGACGCGCGCGGCCGGGCCCTGCTCGCCGCCGCCGACATCGGCGACAACGGCGCCGTGCGCGACCACGTCGAGGTCGAGCTCGTCCCCGAGCCGTCGCCGCTGCGCTCGGCCACCCTGGCGCCGCTGCTGCGGCTGCGGCTCACCTACCCCGACGGCCCGCACGACGCCGAGACGCTCATCGTCGACACCGCCCGGCGGCGCATGTTCGTGGTGACCAAGGGCCTGCTGTCGAGCCGGGTCTACCTGGTGCCGTCGAGCGCCTGGAGCGGAGCGGCGCCCGCGTCGCCGCAGGCGCGCTCGGCGCGGCTCGTGCCCGTGGGCACGGTGCCGCTCGTCCTGGTCACCGACGGCACGCAGGCCCCGTCGGGCGCGGTGCTCCTGCGCACGTACGGCGAGCTGGCGGTGCTCGACCCGTTCCCGCTGGAACAGGGCAACGCGCTGCTGGCGCCGCGGGCCACCACCGGGCTGCCGGGTCAGCGCCAGGGCGAGGGTGTGGCCCTCGCCCGCGGCGGCCGGTCGGTGCTGCTGTCGAGCGAGGGGACCGACCAGGCCGTGCTGCGCGTAGACCTGCCGCCCGACGTCGCGGCCGCGCTCGCCGCGACGCCGGCGCCGTCCCCGCGGCCCTCGACATCCAGGTCGCCCGCGGCACGACCGGCCGCGACGTCCCCGGCGCAGCCGGCCCCGGCGGGCGCTCCCTCGCGGTGGCCGGTCGCGGGCACGGCCCTGCTTCTCCTCGCCGTCGCCGGAGGCGTCGCCCTGACCCGCCGCCGCCGCTGACTTCCGGGAATGACGCTGATCAAGGAAGCTAGAGGGATCATGGAATTCCATGATCCCTCTAGCTTCCTTGATCAGCGGGAGGACGAGGCGAAGGGGAGGGTCAGCGCAGGCGGTCGACCACGAAGTCGACGCAGGCGGTGAGCGCCTCGACGTCGGCCGGCTCGACGGCGGGGAACATCGCCACCCGGAGCTGGTTGCGGCCGAGCTTGCGGTAGGGCTCGACATCGACGATCCCGTTGGCCCGCAGCACCTTCGCGACGGCGGCGGCATCGACGGCGTCCGCGAAGTCGACGGTGCCCACGACCTGGCTGCGCGCGGCGGGGTCGGTCACGAACGGCGAGGTGTACCCCGTCTTCTCGGCCCAGGCGTAGAGCCGCGACGACGAGTCGGCGGTGCGGCCGACCGCCCACTCCAGGCCGCCCTGCCCGTTCAGCCACTCGACCTGGTTCGCGAGCATGGCGAGAGTGGCGACGGCGGGGGTGTTGTAGGTCTGGTCCTTGCGGCTGTTGTCGATCGCCGTCGTGAGGTCGAGGAAGTCGGGGATCCAGCGGCCGGAGGTCTTGATCTCGTCGACGCGGGCGAGCGCGGCGGGGGAGAGCAGGGCGAGCCACAGGCCGCCGTCCGAGGCGAACGACTTCTGCGGGGCGAAGTAGTAGGCGTCGGCCTCGCGGACGTCGACCGGCAGGCCGCCCGCGCCCGAGGTGGCGTCGACGAGCACGAGGGCGCCCGTCGTCAGCGCCGTCGACGCGGCGGACCGGCGCCATGACCCCCGTCGACGTCTCGTTGTGCGCCCAGGCGTACACGTCGGCGCCCGGCACGGCCCGGGCGGCCGGCAGGGTGCCCGGCTCGCCCTTGGTCACGACCGAGTCGGCGAGGAACGGCGCGTTGTTCGTGACGGTCGCGAACTTGCTCGTGAACTCCCCGTACGCCAGGTGCGCGGCCCGCTCGCGGACGAGGTTGAACGCGGCGGCGTCCCAGAACGCGGTCGTGCCGCCGTTGCCGAGCACCACCTCGTACCCCTCCGGCAGGGAGAAGAACGAGGTCAGGCCCTCGCGGACGCGGTGCACGAGGTCCTTGACGGGCTTCTGCCGGTGCGAGGTGCCGAGCACGGTCGTCGCGATGGACGCGAGGTACTCGACCTGCTCGGGCCGCACCTTGCTCGGGCCGGAGCCGAAGCGGCCGTCCGAGGGCTTGAGCTCGTTCGGGATCGTGATCGCGGGGGTCTGCGTGGCTGTGGTCACCCGTCCAGTCTCGCGCACGGGCCTCCGCGAGCGTCGGCACCGGCCGGATGGCCGGACCCCGCTGCCCGTCAGCCGACGAGCCCCGGGTGGGCGGTCGACGGGTCCCACCCCGCGACGGCCTCGGGGCTGCGTGGGCCCTCGCCGACGTAGCGCGCCGACGGTCGCATCAGCCGGCCGGTGCGCTTGTGCTCGAGGATGTGCGCCGACCAGCCCGCGGTGCGGGCGCAGGTGAACATCGGCGTGAACATCCTCGCGGGGACACCGGCGAAGTCGAGCACGACGGCGGCCCAGAACTCGACGTTCGTCTCGAGCACGCGGTCGGGCCGGCGGGCTTGCAGCTCGCCGAGTGCGGCCTCCTCCAGGGCCTTGGCGACCTCGTAGCGGGGAGCGCCGAGCCGCTGGGCCGTAGCGCGCAGCACGCGGGCGCGCGGGTCCTCCGCGCGGTACACGCGGTGCCCGAAGCCCATCAGGCGCTCGCCACGGTCGAGGACGCCCTTGACGTAGCCGAGCGCGTCGCCGGAGCGCTCCACCGCCTCGATCATGTGCAGCACGCGGGACGGCGCACCGCCGTGCAGCGGGCCGCTCATCGCGCCGACGGCGCCGGACAGGCAGGCGGCGACGTCGGCGCCCGTGCCCGCGATGACCCGGGCGGTGAACGTCGAGGCGTTCATGCCGTGCTCGGCCGCGGAGACCCAGTACGCGTCGACCGCCTCGACGTGCCGCGGGTCGGGCTCGCCGCGCCAGCGGATCATGAACCGCTCGACGATGGTGCGGCCCCGGTCGACCTCGCGCTGGGGCACCATCGGCACGTCGAGCCCGCGGGCGGACTGGGCCACGAACGACAGTGCCATCACCGAGGCGCGGGCGAGGTCGTCGCGGGCCTGTGCGGCGTCGATGTCGAGCAGCGGCCGGAACCCCCAGATCGGCGCGAGCTGGGCGAGGGCGCTCTGCACGTCGACCCGGACGTCGCCGGTGTGCACGGGCAGCGGGAACGGCTCGGCCGGGGGCAGGCCGGGGTTGAACTCGTTGTCGACGAGCAGCCCCCACACGTTGCCGAACGAGACGCGGCCGACGAGGTCGGTGATGTCGACCCCGCGGTAGCGCAGCGCGCCGCCCTCCCTGTCGGGTTCGGCGATCTCGGTCTCGAAGGCGATGACGCCCTCGAGACCCGGCACGAAGTCGGCCATCGCGTCCTCCTCGACGAGCTGGTGCGGCCCGCGCCCGGCGCGCGGTCCTCCAGGCAGGACGGTACGCGCCGGCGCCGACAACTGATGTGGTGTTCGCCTCGTCAGATCACGCCGGCACCGGCGGCGTCCGGCTCGACCCCGCCCTCGCCGCTGCGCGCGTCTCGTACGAGACCAGCGCCGCTCGACGAGGCCGACCTCGCCGACCACCCGCTCGCGCAGTTCCGTCGCTGGTACGACGACGCCGTCGCAGCGCCGGGCTGCCCGAGCCGAACGCGATGGTGCGTCGCCACGGCCGACGAGCGGACGGCGTCCCGTCGGCCCGCACCGTGCTGCTCAAGCAGGCCGACGCGCGGGGCTTCGTGCTTCTACACGAACTACGGCTCCCGCAAGGCGGCCGAGCTGGCCCGCGGGCACGCCGCGCTGCTGTTCCCCTGGCACGCGCTGCACCGCCAGGTCGCCGTCAAGGGGCTGGTCGAGCAGGTGCCGCGGGAGGAGTCGGCCGCCTACTTCGCGAGCCGGCCCTGGGGGTCGCGCATCGGTGCCTGGGCGAGCCGAGCAGTCCCGGCCGGTCGGCGGCCGCGGCGAGCTCGAGGCGCGGTGGGCCGAGCTCGCCGAACGGTTCCCCGACCGCGGCCGGCCCGACGACGTGCCGCTGCCGGAGCACTGGGGCGGCTTCCTCGTGCGGCCGGTCGAGGTGGAGTTCTGGCAGGGCCGGCCGTCGCGGCTGCACGACCGGCTCGTGTACCTGCCGTTCCGGGAGCCGCTCGCGGGCGGCGTCCCGGCCCTGAGCGACCCGGGCGCCTGGCGGGTGGAGCGCCGCCAGCCCTGACCCCGGACGCGGACGGGGCCGGCCCCCGAGGAAGCCGGCCCCGCTCCGCGGTGCGTGTCAGTTCCTGCCGGCCACCGCCTGGTAGGCGTTGACGATGCCGTGGCCGTAGAACCCGTTGAAGTCACGCCGCCCTGGCACAGGTGGTCGTCCGTCGCTGACGCCCGCTGCCGTGATCCGCTCGTAGTGGAACAGACGCGGCTCCGGGCACGCCTCGGGGACGGCGCTGCGGTACAGCAGCTTCGTGATCTGCTGCGGCGACGCCGTCCAGCCGCCGTGGCCGTCGGAGTGGCCGTAGCGGGCGACGAGCAGCGCGGCGACGCCGACCGCGTGCGGCGCGGCCATCGAGGTGCCCTGCAGGTACTGGTAGTACGCGCAGAGCCGTGCCCTTGCAGTCTCTGTGACCACGAACGGCGCGTCGGGTTGCCGTCGAGGCGTCGACGTCTGCCGTTGAGCTTCGCCAGCGCGCTCCGGGTAGGCCGCGAGCACGAGGCCCGCGGACGTCGAGTGTCTCGTCGGGCGAGTCGTAGGCGTCGCCGCCCGGCGCCGCGACCTCGGTCTGCTCGATGCCGTAGTTCGAGTAGTAGGCCTTGCGCTTGCTCGGCCCCGGTCGAGCTGACGGCGATGACGCCGCGCGTCTCGGTCGGCACCGTGATGCAGGAGTTGTCGACCGTGGCGGGTCTTCGCGGCGTCCGGCCGGGAAGTCGGGGCTCGTGTCGTCGACGGTCGGGTGGCCGAGGTCGGTGGCCTCGTTGCCCTCGGCGGCGATCGGCGTCACGCCGTGGTGGATGCGCGTAGTTGACAGCGCGCTGGGTGAGCTCGCGGACCACGCGCTGCTCGGTCTGCTCCGCGGGCGAGTCGGCCGGGTTCGCGAGGCAGTTGTAGAGCCACGGGTCGGTGTAGAAGCTCATGTTGACGACGTCGACGCCGATGTCGCCGGCGTACTCGAGCGCCTCGACCGTCGGCTGCGAGGAAGAAGTAGCCGGAGTCCTGGCCCGGCGCGGATGTTGACGATCGTGACGTTCGGCGCGACGCCCGGCGATGCCGAGGCCGTTGATCGGCGAGGCGATCGTGCTGGCGACGTGCGTGCCGTGGCCGTCGTCGTCCCCGTTGGCCGGGTCGTTGCAGGTCGCGAACTCGCACGGCCCGTCGATCACGGGGTTGTCGGTGACGAAGTTGACCGAGTGCTTTCGCGTCGAAGTTCGGCGCGATGTCGGGGTGGGTGCCGTCGACGCCGGTGTCGATGACGCCGACCATGACCTTCTTGCTGCCCTGGTTCACCGCGTAGGAGCCCTGCGGCGTGGCGCCGATCTGGCGCATGTCCCACTGCCGGTTGGCCAGTGGCTCGGCTGGCGCCGGGGTCGCGGCGGCGGGGGCTGCGGCGTTCGCGGCACCGGCGGGGCGCTCGACGTCGTCGCGGCGCTCCTTGGGAGCCTCGCCGATCACGCGGTCGCGGGCGGCGCCCTGCACGCCCGAGGCCTTCGAGACCTTGCCCGCGAACCCGGCGTCCGCCGCCCGGACCACGGCGTATCCCAGCTTGCGGTCGACCGAGACGACGGTGCCGCCCGCGGCCCTCGCGGCGGAGACGGCGGCGGCGCCGTCCGTGCCCTGGGCGAACATGACGACGAACGTGGAACCGCCTGCTGCGGCCGCGCTCGCGTCGGCCCCCGCCACGGCGCCGGAGGCCGCCGCGTCGCCGGCCGCGGCGAGCTGCGCGCCGGCCGGTCCCGCTCCCGCGACGAGTGCCCCGGTGAGGGCTGTCGCTGCGACCGTCGCGCCGGTCAGTGTGCGTACGAGAGTGGATCTGCGCCTCATGAGCTCCCCTTCGTGGCGAATCACGCTCCGTCGGGTGATTCGTGCGCAAGACCTTAGGGGGCGAACGATGCACACAGGAAGAACCGGTGCGTAAGGAGCAGATCACTCTGCGTCATCAAACGGGTTGTCCACAGTCCTGTGGACGACGTCGCACGGTAGCCGGCCGGTGCGGGCACGCTTGCCCGCATGACGCGTGATCCGGTGGTGTACGTGCAAGCGGCCGGCGGCCGAGCGCGCGGGGCCGCCATCGCCTCACACTGCGGACGACGCACGCTTCACGAGGCCGTTCGCTCGGGGCGCCTCGTGCGTGCACGACGCGGCCTCTACGCGTTGCCGGCCTTGCCCGACGCGCTCGCGCTTGCAGCGGCACTCGGCGGCGTCGTCTCCCACGCCTCGGCGGCCGAGCTCATGGATGTGGGTCTCGTCCAACGGTCCGACGTGGTGCACGTGACGGTCCCCCGCGGAGCCACACGTCGCTCCCATCCGCGTGCCCGGGTGCACTTCGCGCGCCGGCTCGAGCCGGACGACGTCGAGGAGGGCCTCACCGTTCCCTTGCGGACGCTCCTCGACTGCGCCTCGTCGATGCCGTTCCCCGAAGCGCTCGCCGTCGCCGACGGCATGCTCGCGATGCGTTACGTCCGAGCCGAGGAGGCGCTGGTCGCCGCTCACGCCAGCCGCGGCCGAGGGCGGGCGGCGGATCAGAGTCGCGGAGGCGGCCGATCGCCGAGCCGAGAACCCGTTCGAGTCGGTGGTGCGGGCGCTCGTGATCGAGACCGGCGTGGGCGGCTTCGTTCCACAGGTCGAGATACGGCTACCCCGACGGGTGGTGCGGGTCGATCTCGCCGCCGTCGTGCGGCGGATCGTGATCGAGGCTGACAGCTTCGAGCACCACGGCACGCGGGGCGCGCTGGTCCGCGACTGCGGCAGGTACAACGAACTCGTGGCCGCCGGGTGGCTGGTCCTGCGCGTCCCGTGGGCGGACGCGATGTTCAGACCCGACTCCGTGCGTCAGCTGGTGACCGAGACGTGCGCTCTTGTCGACAGGCGACGTACCGAACGACGGACAAAGTCGGCCGGCAAGGCGGTTTGAGGGCCGACGGCGGGGTTTGTCCGCCGTTCGGCTCGCCGGAAGGCAGGGACCGAACCGGGCCGGCGGGGTGGGGGGCGCGGGCAGGCAACAGCCCGCGGGCTTCTCCCGGATGGCCGGGAGAGCGCCGTGTTGGACGATGCACGGCACCCGCGGGCTGCGGTGACTGCCTGGTTCTCGCCGGTCGCTGGCGACCGGTGGAAGCACCCGATCAGGATCGGGGCAGTCCGTCCGAGGGACAGCGGCTAGCGGACAGCCACCTCACGCGTCCGATTGATATCCAACTCCGGACCACCTCCTTTCCCGTGTACCGCGAACCTACGACGGCCCCGCCGGGAGCGCCAAGCGGATACGCCGCGTGTTCGCCGTGAGCACACGCACGGCCCGTAGCCTTGACCTCGTGAGCGACGCGAGCCCGGCCGGGAGCGAGTGGCGGCGGCCCGCGCCCACCGCGCGCCAGCACCGCACCGACCTGCTCGTGGCCCTCGCGCTCGCTGCGGGAGCGATCGCGAGCGTGCTCCTCGCCCGGGCCGCTGACATCGACGTCGGCCGTACGCCGCCGGCCCCCGCCGAAGAGATCGCCTGGTGCCTGGCGGTCAGCCTGCCGCTGGCGTTCCGCCGCCGCGCCCCGCTCGCCGTGCTCGATCGTCGTCTCTGCCGCCTTCATCGGCCTGCAGGCCCGTTACGTCGCGGAGTCGCAGCTCTCGAGCATCTGCCTGTTCCTCGCGCTCTTCACCGCCGGCGCCTGGGCCGCGGACCGCACGCTGTCACGCGCCGTGCGGCTCGTCGTCGTCGTCGTCATGTTCGCCTGGCTCGCCTACTCGCTCTCGGCGACGGCCTGGTTGCAGCAGCACGAGGGGAAGGGCGGCGACCACCTCCTGTCGCAGGCCACGGCCGGCATCATCTGGGCGGCGGCGCTGAACGTCCTCTACTTCGGGGCGGCCTGGTTCTTCGGCGACCTCGCCTGGCGGCAGGCCCGGCAGCAGGCGCTGCTGGAGGAGCGCACGGTGGAGCTCGCGCACGAGCGTGACGAGAACGCCCGCCGGGCCGTGCTGACCGAGCGCGTCCGGATCGCGCGCGAGCTGCACGACGTCGTGGCGCACCACGTGAGCGTCATGGGCGTGCAGGCCGGCGCCGGGCGGATGGTCCTCGACACGCGATCCCGCGCAGGCCCAGGCCGCGCTCACCGGCATCGAGGCGGCGGCCCGCGGCGCGCTCGACGAGATGCACCGGCTGCTCGGCGTCCTGCGCGACCCCGACGCCGTGCCGCCGGCGGGCGCGGCTCCCGAGCAGCCGCCGCCCGGGCTCGGCGACGTCCCCGACGTGCTCGACGCCGTCCGCCGCGCCGGCCTCCGGGTCGACTTCGCCGAGGTCGGCGATCCCGCGCCGCTGCCCGAGAGCGTGGGCCTGTCGGCCTACCGGATCGTGCAGGAGGCCGTCACCAACACGCTGCGGCACGCGGCGGCGACGCGGGTCGACGTGCGCGTGCGCCACCTGTCGGGCGCGCTCGAGGTCGAGGTCGTCGACGACGGCCGCGCCGCCTCCTCGGCCGCCGCACGGAGCGGCAGCGGGCTTGGCCTGGCGGGCATGCGCGAGCGCGTGGCCCTCCACGACGGCGAGCTCGAGGTGGGGCCCCGGCCCACCGGCGGGTACCGGGTGCGCGCCCGCTTCCCGCTGCCCGTGCGGGAGCCGGTCGCGTGAGCGGGACGGGCGAGGTGAGCGGGAGCGCCGAGGTGGGCGAGCGGTTCCGGGTGCTGCTCGCCGACGACGCCGACCTCGTCCGGGCCGGGTTCCGCATGATCCTCGCCACCCAGCCCGACGTGGACGTCGTCGGCGAGGCGCGCGACGGCGAGGAGGCCGTCACCCTGGCGCGCCGCGAGCGGCCCGACGTCGTGCTCATGGACGTCCAGATGCCGCGCCTCGACGGCCTCGGCGCGACCCGCAGGATCGTCGCCGACGGCACCGCCCGCGTGGTCATGGTCACGACGTTCGACCGCGACGACTATCTCTTCGAGTCCCTCCGCGCCGGCGCCAGCGGCTTCCTGCTCAAGAACTCGACGCCCGAGGACCTCGTGGCCGCCGTCCGCACCGTCGCGCGCGGCAACGCCCTGCTCGCCCCCGAGGTCACGCGCCGGGTGGTCGAGGCCGCGGCCGGCCGGTTCCGGCCACCCGCCACGGCCGAGCACACCGGCAGGCTGGCCGAGCTCACCGAGCGCGAGCTCGAGGTGCTGCAGCTGATGGGCCGGGGGCTGAGCAACGCCGAGATCGCACGCGGGCTGCATGTCGGGGACTCGACCGTCAAGACGCACGTCTCGCGGGTCCTGCTCAAGCTCGACCTGCGCGACCGCGTGCAGGCGGTCGTCTTCGCCTACGAGGCCGGCCTGGTGCAGCCCGGCGACGTCCCCTAGGGACCTGCGCGTCCTCCCGGCGGGGGACAGGCGCTCCGACCCCGGGCTGACGACCGCGACCGGCCGACGGATCTAGCGTCGGGACATGCTCGAACTGCGCTCCCTGACCCGCCGGTTCGGCCCGGTGCTCGCGCTCGACGACGTCGGGTTCGCCGTCCGGCCCGGCGTCCTCACCGGCTTCATCGGCGCCAACGGCGCCGGCAAGACCACCACGATGCGGATCGTCGTGGGCGTCCTCGCGCCCGACTCGGGCGAGGTGCTCTGGAAGGGCGCGCCGGTGGGGCCGGCCGAGCGCCGCCGCTTCGGCTACATGCCCGAGGAGCGCGGCCTCTACCCGAAGATGGCGGTGCTCGACCAGCTCGTCTTCTTCGCGCGGCTGCACGGCTACGCCCCGCGTGCGGCCGAGCGGCGGGCCCGCGAGCTGCTCGACGAGCTCGGCCTCGGGCCCGCGCGCGGGCGACCCGCTCGAGAAGCTGTCGCTGGGCAACCAGCAGCGCGCCCAGGTCGCCGCCGCGCTGGTGCACGAACCCGAGCTGCTGATCCTCGACGAGCCGTTCAGCGGCCTCGACCCCGTCGCCGTCGACGTCATGGCCGCCCTGCTGCGCCGGCGCGCGGCCGCCGGCGTCCCGGTGCTCTTCTCCAGCCACCAGCTCGACCTCGTGGAGCGGCTCTGCGACGACGTCGTGATCATCAATGGCGGACGGCGTCCACGCCGCCGGCCACGCCGCCGACCTGCGCGAGGGCCGGGCCGGCGCCAGGTTCCACCTGCGGCTGGGCGGGGACGCGGGCTGGCTCCGCGACGAGCCGGGCGTGCGGGTGCTGGACGTCGACGGCGACGCGGCGCTCGTCGAGCTGCCCGCTGTCGCCGACGACCAGCGGCTGCTCACCACCGCCTTGGCGCACGGATCGGTGCACGAGTTCCGCCGCGCCCTGCCCACGCTCGCCGAGATCTTCCGGGAGGCCGTCGCATGACCCCCACCGCACGTTCACTGGCCGGCGTGATCGCGCTCCGAGAGATCCTCTCCCGGGTCCGCGACCGCACCTTCGTGATCTCGACGATCTTCCTGCTCGTCCTCGTCGCCGCCTCGACGACGGTGCCCATCCTGCTCACGAACCGCGGCGCGCCCTCGGTCACGGTCGCCACGGTCGGCCCGCGGGCGAGCGCCGTCGCCGACACGGCACGGGCGACTCGGTGCGGCCGCGGTCACGGCGGGGGATGCCTCGGGCGACGGCCAGGGGCCCGCCCTCCCCGGCCAGGCGCCGGCGCCCGCGGCCAAGGTCACGGTCGCGCCCGTGGCCGACGCCGCCGCCGCCGAGGCGCGGGTCCGCGACGGCAGCGCGGACGCCGCCCTCCTGCCCGCTCCCGGTGGCGCGGGGCTCCAGCTCGTGGGGCGGCGCGAGGTGCCGACGGAGCTGCGCGACCTCGTGGCTGCGGCAGCCGCGACGACAGCCGTCCAGGAGCGCCTCGCCGCCGCGGGCGTCGCACCCGACCAGGCCCGCCGGATCCTCTCGAGCGCCGCCGGCGCGGCCCCGCAGCAGCGCCTGCTCGAGCCGCCGAGGGCGGACACCGACCTGGCGCTGGCCTCGAGCACCGCCTTCGGGTTCCTGTTCTTCCTGACGACGTTCCTGTTCGGCATGGCGATCGCGCAGAGCGTCGTCGAGGAGAAGCAGAGCCGGATCGTCGAGATCCTCGTCGCCGCGGTGCCCGTGCGCGTGCTGCTGGCAGGCAAGGTGCTCGGCAACACGGCGCTGGCGCTCGGGCAGATCACGCTGTTCGCGGCCGTCGGCCTCGCCGGCGCGAGCGTCGCCGGGCAGGCCGGGTCTGGTCTCGCTGCTGCTCCGGGCGAGCCCGTGGTTCCTCGTGTTCTTCCTGCTCGGCTTCCTCATGCTCGCCTGCCTGTGGGCGGCGGCGGGTGCCCTCGCGAACCGGCAGGAGGACCTGCAGGCGACGACGGTCCCGCTGCAGGTGCTCGTCTTCGTGCCGTTCTTCACCGCGATGTACGTCTTCACGCCCGGCACGCTGCTGACGGCGCTCTCGTACATCCCGTTCACCGCCCCGATCGCGATGCCGCGCCGGCTGGCACTCGGCGACGCCGCCTGGTGGGAGGGTGTGCTCGCCGCGGCCGGCGTCGCCGCCACCGCCGTCCTGCTCGTCGCCCTGGCCACCCGGATCTACGAGCGCTCGGTGCTCCGCACCGGCGGCCGGCTCGGCTGGGCCGGCGCCCTCGGCCTGCGCGGGCGAGCCGGCGCCACCCCTCTCCCCGAAGGAGCCTGACCATGGCACCCACGACCACCACCCTGGCCGACGACCTGCTGCTCGCCCTGCTCGACCCCGTCTCGGGCAAGCCCCGGCCCGCGCCCGGCCTCGACCTCGGCCTCGCCGGGGGGCTGCTCCTCGAGCTCGCGCTCGCCGGAGCGGATCGACGTCGCCGGCCCGAAGCCGGCGAAGGCCCGGGTGGTCGTCGTCGACGACACCCGGCCCCACGACGACCTGCTGGCCGGCGCGCTCGCCCGGATCGCGCAGAGGCCTGCGACGGCCGAGCGGCTCGTCCCCCAGCTGGCCAAGGGACTGCGCCCCCGCCTGCTCGAGCGTGCCGAGCAGCGCGGCGACCTGCGCCGGGAGCGGCTCGCACTGCGCCGCGACCGCTGGCCCGCGGCCGACGACCGCCGGCAGCGCGAGCTCGCCCAGCGGCTCGGCGACGTCCTGCTGACCGGGGTCACCCCCGACGTCCGCACCGCGGCCCTGGTCGGGCTGCTCGCCGCGATCGACGCGGCCCCCGCGGCGGTTCAGGCGCCCGACCGGGCGACCCGCAAGGCGGTGGCGCGGCGCGCGACGGAGGTCGGCGAGGGTGACTGGGCGGCCGAAGGGGTGCGCCGGGCGGTGAAGGCGGCCCAGGCCGCGGTGGCGGCGGCCACCACGGCCGCCGTCATCGCAGCAACGACGGCCGCCACGACGACCAGCTGAGCGACCGACCTGACCGGGCTGACCGAACTGGCCGGCTATCGCCCCGCCGGCACCATCCGGTAGATCGCGCCGGCGGAGTCGTCGGTGACGTAGACGGCGCGGTCCGGCCCCACGACGGCCATGACCGGCCGCCCCCAGCGCGACCCGTCCCGGGCCTGGAACCCGCCGAGCAGGGTCTGCTGGGCGCCCAGACCTCCGGCGCGCCAGGGGAAGAACGACACCTCCGGCGCCCGGGGCGGGGTGCGGTTCCACGAGCCGTGGACGCCGACCAGCGCGCCCTGCCCGAAGGGGGCCGGCAGGGCGCCGTCGGGCACGAAGCTCAGCCCCAGCGGCGCGGAGTGCGCGCCGAGCCCCTGCTCGACCGGCGGCAGCGCCGAGCAGTCGAGCTTCGACGCCGTCGGCGTTGAGTCTGCTGGTCGCGGACGAAGGGCCGGTTCGCGTAGGTGAGCCGGGTGTCGGGCGCTCCGGGCGTCACGTCGGGGTCGGGGTCGCAGTACGGCCAGCCGAGGTCGCGACCCGGGGTCAGGCGGGCGAGCGGCTCCAGCGGGTGGTCGTTGACGTACGCCTGCAGCACGTTGCCGCGGTCGGGGGAGCCGTCGCCGTCGTAGTCGCGGTCGCACGGGTAGGCGATGTTGTCGCGGTTGTTGACCGCCGTCCACACCGCGCCGGTCGGGGGCGACGGCGAGGCCGGTGCCGTTGCGCACCCCGCGGGCGTAGACCTCGGCCCGCGACCGACCGGACGCGCGCGACCCGCATGATCGCCGCCCGCTGCGGGTCGGCGCTCCGGTCCTCGGGCGAGACGTTGCCCGTGCTGCCGATCGAGAAGTAGAGCCAGCCGTCCGTGCCCACGGCGACGCTCTTGAGCGCGTGCGCGTACTGCCCGCCCAGCTCGGGGCTCTTCGCGTCGGGCAGGCCGCCGACGATCACCTTCCGGCCCGGACACCGCCACCCTGGTCGTAGCGGTACGAGGTGATCGCGTCGCTCTCGGCCACGTAGAGCGTCGGACCCGTCGAAGGCGAGCCCGTGCGGCTGGGTGAGGCCGTCGACGAGCGTGCGTCTGCCGCGGGCTGACCGCCCGCGGCGGGCGTCAGCCGGACGACGTCGCCCGGCGCCCGGCCGCGAGACGAGCAGGCTCCCGTCGGGCGCCCAAGCCATCAGCCGCGCGCCCGGCAGGCGGGCCCACAGCGCGACCGTCCAGCCGGCCGGCGCCCGCACCTCGCGCGGCTGGTCGAAGCGGGGCCTCGGCGAGGCCCGCCGGCACCAGGAGGCGGGTCGCTCCGAGCCCGGTGGGCGCGGCGGACGGCGGCGGCGCCGCGCGACGTGGGCACCGGGCCCCGGACGCCGACGGCTGCGGCGGGAGGCCGACGAGCAGCCGGCGAGGGCCACGACCACGCGCGGCACGGCGGCCCAGATGCCACCTCATGACCGCGCTCCGAACGACGCCGGGTCGACCGCGACCCAGACGTGGGCGGCGACGGCGAGCGGATCGCCGCGCTCGCCGTAGAGGGTCGTCGCCGTGCGGGCCTTCCGGTCGGTGACCTCGAGCGCCTGCCCGACGACGACGCACCGCTCGCCGGCGCGCGGCACGCGCGCGCACCTGCGCCGTCATCGTGCCGAGCACCATCGGGCGGCCCGCGATGTCGACCGACCACCCGCCCGGGCAGTCGAGCGCCGCCCAGACACGGTCGGTCCGAGTCGACCAGTGTCGTCGCTCGGCACCCAGGCCGCGCCGCCACCCGCGCCGCCGGCGTCGGTCCCGGGCCGCAGCCGCAGGCCGTCGCCCGTGGCGCGGGCCGGTGCCGCAGGCGAAGCACTCGGGGAAGGGATGGTCGTGCAGGCCGGCGTAGCGATCGCCGGCGGCCACCGCCTCGTCGAAGGAGACGGGCGGCAGCGCAGCGGGTGCGTCGTCGTCGCCGAGCGGCGTGGCCCGCGCCACGAGCGGCCCCGTCGCGCTGCGCGCGCCACCAGGTCGCCGGCCTCGTCGTGGGCGACGTCCAAGGGGGTGTCGAGCGGCGGCGGCGCCGAGAGCCGCACCCGAACCGGCCCCGGCGGCAGCAGCAGCGCGGCCAGCGCTCCCGCCGTCCAGCCGCCGTTGCCCGAGGTCGCGGGCCCGCGGAAGCGCCGCGGCACGATCAGCCGGTCTCCCCGCACCCTCGTCACCTTGCTTCCCCGTACCGGCGCAGCGCCTCGGCGCGCTCCGCGGCGTGGTCGACGATCCGCTCCGGGTACCCGTGGTCGTAGCCGTGCGGGTTCTTCCACGGCTCGTGGGCCGCGCCGCCCGGCAGGTGGCGCAGCTCTGGGACGTAGCGGCGGACGTAGTCGCCGTCGGGGTCGAACTTCAGGCCCTGCGTCACCGGGTTGAAGATGCGGAAGAAGGGCGCCGGGTCGGTGCCGGTGCCGGCCACCCACTGCCAGCCGTGGTTGTTGCTGGCCAGGTCGCCGTCGCGCAGCCAGTGCATGAAGTGCCGGGCGCCGTGCTGCCACGCGACGTGCAGGTCCTTCACGAGGAAGCTCGCGACGATCATGCGGGCCCGGTTGTGCACCCAGCCCTCGGCGAGCAGCTGGCGCATGCCGGCGTCGACGACCGGGAAACCGGTGCGCCCCTCCTGCCAGGCCACGAACCGCTCGCCCGGCGGGTCGACCTTCATCCCGGCCAGGTCGTCGCGCAGCGACTCCCGCGCGCTCTCGGGGTGGTGCCACAGGACGTCGGCGTAGAAGTCGCGCCAGCACAGCTCCGAGCGGTACCGGTCGGCGGCCTCGCCCTGGTGCGCCGCGAGGTCGGCCAGCAGCGTGCGCGGGTGGATCTCGCCGTACTTGAGGTGCGCCGACATCGCCGACGTCCCCTGCACCCCCGGCCGGTCGCGGCCCTCGTCGTAGCCCGCGAGCGGGCCCTCGACGAAGGCCCGCCAGCGCTCGCGCGCCGCCGGCTCGCCGGCCTCCGGCAGTTCCAGGTCGCCCACCTCGGCCCGGCCGGGCTCGGCGGGCATCGGCTCGGTCGCGATGCCGCCGGCCCAGGTGCCGGCGCGAGCGGCGCTCTCGCTGGGGGCCGGCCCCGGGAACCCGTGCGCCAGCCAAGCCCGGTGGAACGGGCTGAACACCTTGAACGGCGTGCCGGCCCCGCTGCGCAGGGTGCCCGGGCCGATCGCGTAGGGGGTGCCGGTGGCCACCAGCCGCCGTCCGTCATCGGCCAGCGCGGCCGCGACCGCGGCGTCGCGCCGGCGGCCGTAGACGCCCGCGTCCGCGGTGACGTGCACCTGGGTGGCGCCCACCTGCGCGGCCAGTGCCGGGACGACCTGCGCGGGGTCCCCGTGCCGGACGACGAGCCCGCCCGCCTGGTCCTGCAGGCGCTCACCGAGCGAGCGGAGCGAACGCAGCAGCCACGCCCGCCGGGGCGGCCCCGCCGGTTCCCATAATGCGGGGTCGAACACGAAGAGCGGGACGACGCCCTCGGCGCGCGCGGCGTCGACCGCGGCGAGCAGCGCCGGGTGGTCGCTCAGGCGCAGGTCGCGGCGGAACCACAGCACGGTCACCACGCAACCCGACCGTAGTCCGCGCGGTCGCCGTACGCGCGGCGAGCGACAATGGTCCCGGGCCGGTGGCGGCCCGATGGACGCCGGTGGCATGCAGGGGGCGGCCGGCGCGGACGGAGGCCCGTGAGCGACCTGATCGACACGACCGAGATGTACCTGCGGACCATCTTCGAGCTCGAGGAGGAAGGAATCGTCCCGCTGCGCGCGCGCATCGCGGAGCGGCTCGGCCAGTCGGGCCCGACGGTCTCGCAGACGGTCGCGCGGATGGAGCGCGACGGCCTGCTCGCCGTCAGCGGCGACCGGCACCTCGAGCTGACCTCCTCGGGCCGCGAGAAGGCGACCCGGGTCATGCGCAAGCACCGGCTCGCCGAGCGCCTGCTGCTCGACGTCATCGGCCTCGAGTGGGAGTTCGTGCACGACGAGGCCTGCCGCTGGGAGCACGTGATGAGCGACCGGGTGGAGCGCAAGCTCCTCGGGATGCTCGCCGACCCGCGAGAGTCGCCGTACGGCAACCCGATCCCGGGGCTGGAGGAGCTGGGCGGGCCGGCCGCCACGGACGCCGACGGCTTCCGGGCGGGCCTCGTCGCCCTGCCCGAGGCCCTGCCGGACGGGGACTCGCGGGAGCTGCTGGTGCGCCGGCTCGGCGAGCCGCTGCAGACCGACACGACGCTGATGGAGGAGCTCGCGCGGCTCGGAGTGCGCCCCGGGCGGGCCGTCCGCGCCCAGCGCGGCGCCGGGGGGGTGCGCCTCGGTACTCCGATCGGCGAGGTCGACCTCCCCTCTTCGGCTGCCCATCACGTGTTCGTGGTACCGAGCGGCGTGTCGTGACGTACATGTGACATCGTCGCCGTCCGTCGGGTAGCTTCGGGCCCGCTCCCACCCCACAGGGGGCCTCCGGGCGGAACGCCGAACTCTGCCGCCGCATCGGAGCCGGTCGAGTCCGCATGGCAGAGGCGGGGGACCCACTTCCGGGTCGGGACGCTCCAGTTTCGTCGGAGAGCTCCCGATCCTCGGGGTGAAGCCGGTCCGATCGGCGCGCGGATCCCCGCGCGACGGCCGGACGGCCGGGTGACTTCTCCCACCCGAACCCGACAGCTCACCTCGTAGGCGTACGGAGAGGTCTGTCGTGACCGAACGTGCCACGGCACGTCACCGTGCCGATGTGCGCCCGTCGACTCCGCTGACGGGCTTGACGACCACCATCAGCGCCGCCGTCGGCGACCACGCCGGCGTCCTCGGGCGCGGCGGCGTCGCTCTCGCCGTCTCCACCGGTCTCATCACCGCTGTCGGGCTGCCCGCTCAGGCCTCCACCCGCACCGGGGGCGACGCGGCGCGGACGGCGTCCGTGCCGCTGCTGCCCGAGGTGGCCGCCTCGCCGGTGTTGGCCGCGGGCGCCGACGCCCTCGCCGCGGCTCCCGTCACCGCGCCCGCCCAGGCGAAAGTGACCTTCGAGCACAGCGCGTTCAAGGCCCTGCCGCAGCACGGCGCCCCGGCCACGCCCGCCGGCGCCAGCCGCGACATCGCCACGATCTCGCGCTCCCTGGTCCGGCAGGCCTACGCGGCGTCGCAGCCCGCGACCGTGCACCGCCAGGCGACCGCCACCACGACCCGCAGTGCCGGCAGCGCCACGTCGCCCGTTCCGGCAGGCGTCAGCGCGCCCGCGGGTTCGGTCGTCGCCATCGCCATGCGCTACCTCGGCGTGCCGTACGTCTACGGCGGGTCCACGCCGCGCGGGTTCGACTGCTCGGGGTTCACCCAGTACGTATTCGCCCAGGTCGGCATCACTCTCGCCCGCAGCGCCGACGGCCAGTACCGCTCGGTCACGCGGATCACCCGCTCCCAAGCGGTGGCCGGCGACCTGGTGTTCTACCTGGGCGGCGGCGGGGCGTACCACGTGGGCATCTACCTCGGCGGCAACCGCATGATCGCGGCGCCGCACACCGGCGAGGTCGTGCGTGTCCAGGACATCTACTCGGCGAACGTGGCGTTCGGCCGCCCCTGAGCGTTCACGCCGCGGTTCACGAATCGCGGCGCCAAAGGTAGTGCCTTTCACCGGGTCCGTCCCTACTCTGCTACCAGCGACGTTCGACGCACCCGTCAGGAGGGCCCGTGCGCGACGCGGTACGAAGTAGGGCGGCCGCACATGCCTGTGCGGTACCGCCATGTACTGCTGCGCACGTCCGTGAAGGCGTCGTCCCCATCGGGGGCGGCGCCTTCGGTCGTCCTGGCCGATCCCGGGGGCGAACCCCGGGGGGCCCGTGCCCGCCCGTCGCCGGAAGGAGTCGCGGGGGACACCTCCCGCGGCAGGTCGTGACGCCACCAGCCAGGTGCGCGTCCCGCACGAAAGGGGGTGACGCGCGTGCGCACCCTGGTCCTCAACGCCGGGTACGAGCCGCTCGCGGTCGTCTCGTTCCGCCGGGCCCTCGTGCTCGTGCTCGCCGGCAAGGCCACCGTGATCGCCGACGGGGGCAAGCCCGTGGTCGGTGGCTCGCTGACGCTGCCCCGCCCGTCCGTCATCCTCCTGGGTCGCTACGTCCGCGCGCCGCACGGCCGCGCCGTGCCGGTCAGCCGCCGCGGGGTGCTGCGCCGCGACGGGCACCGCTGCGCCTATTGCAACGGCCACGCCACCACCGTCGACCACGTGCTGCCGCGCAGCCGCGGCGGCCGTGACTCCTGGGAGAACCTCGTCGCCTGCTGCGTGCGGTGCAACAACGCCAAGGGCGACCGCACCCCCGAGGAGAAGGGCTGGGCGCTCCGGCACAAGCCGTACGCCCCCCGCGGCGCGGCCTGGGTGGTGCGCGGGGCCGACCAGCGCGACCCCTCGTGGGAGGCCTACCTCGGCGAGGCCGCGGCCTGACGAGGGTCTCGAATCACCCGCCAAAATTGGTGCACCGGCGCGCTCCGCGCCGGTGCGTGCACGAGCGTGCCACACCGGCGAGGCGGTGCAAAGTGCCGTGACTCTGCGTCATCGCCGCTCGGTGTGTCGCCCGCCCGGACCGACCATCCGTTACCTCGTCGTGATTTCAACCCTCCCGGCGGGTGGCATCGGGCCGCATGCCGCGGCGGAGACGGGGTATCGCACCGGTGTGAGCAGAGGGACGGGCACCCGGCAGGACGGCGAGGACACCGTGGCGACGCAGGACCGCCGAGATCTCGACGTCGGCAGGCTCGAGCGCGAGTACCCCGGCGCGAACGCCGACAAGCCCACCGAGATCCCGCCCAAGGGCTGGTGGCAGATCGTGCGGCGCGGCCTCAAGGAGTTCAACAACGACCAGATGTCGCTCATCGCGGCCGGCGTGGCGTTCTACGCGTTCCTGTCGCTGGTGCCGACGCTCATCGCGGCGACCCTGGTCTACGGCCTCGTGACCACGCCCGAGCAGGTCAAGAGCCAGGTGCAGAGCCTAAGCTCCGTGCTCCCGCAGGACGCGGCCAGCGTCGTCGGCCAGCAGATGCTGAACCTCGCGACGGCGAAGAGCAGCGGCCTGGGTATCGGCCTGGTCGTCTCGCTGCTGCTCGCCCTGTGGAGCGCCTCGGGCGGCGTCGGCAACCTCATCCAGGCGGTGAACACGGCGTACGACGAGAAGGAGACGCGCAACTTCGTCAAGAAGCGCGGCCTCGCCCTCGCCCTCACCGTCGGCGCGATCTTCGTGTTCATCGTCACCACGACGCTCGTCGCGGTCTTCCCGGCGGTCGCCAACGCCCTGAACCTCGGCGGGACTGCCGCGGGCCGGCCTCGAGGGCCTGCGCTGGGTCGTGCTCCTGCTCGTGCTGATGGTCGCGCTTGCCGTCCTGTACCGCGTGGCGCCCAACCGCGACGACCCCAAGGTCAAGTGGGTGTCCGTCGGCGCCGTCGTGGCGGTCGTGGTCTGGGCGCTCGCCTCCGTCGTGTTCTCGCTCTACGTCAACCTCTTCGGCAGCTACACCAAGACCTACGGTCCGGGGTCCTCGCCGGCATCGTCATCCTGCTGATGTGGCTGTGGCTGAGCATCGTGGCCGTCCTGCTCGGCGCCGAGATCAACGCCGAGATGGAGAAGCAGACCGTCAAGGACACGACGACCGGCCCCGAGAAGCCGCTCGGCGAGCGCAACGCCCTCAAGGCCGACCTGGCCCCCTCCGACCCCGATCCCGACCCCGACGCCGCCCCCGGCGAACGGAGCCGATTCCGGGCGGCGGCGCAACGACCGATAGCGTCTCCGGCATGGCCGACGTGACCGTGACCGCCGACATCGACGCGACGCCCGAGCAGGTCTGGGCCGTCCTCGCCAACCCCGCGACGTGGGGCGACTGGGTCGAGATCCACCAGGGGTTCGCCGGGGAGGCGCCCGCGCAGTTCATGCCCGGGAGGCGCGTTCGTGCAGCGGGTGCGCGTGATGAACATGCCGGCGGACGTCCGCTGGACCATCACCGGCCTGCAGGAGCCCGTCCGGCTCGAGCTCGAGGGCGCGGGCCCGATGGGCATCGGCCTGCGCGCCGAGTACGGCGTCGAGTCAGCACGGCTCGGGGTCGACGGTCACGGCCCACATGGAGTTCAAGGGCGCCGCCGTGATGATGGTCGGGCAGCCAGCTCGAGAACGAGGTCGGTCCGGCGCTGCGTGGCAGCCTCGCCAAGCTCAAGGCCCGCGTCGAGGCCTGACTCGCTCGCCGCCGGGCGGCTACCGGCCGGGCGTCACGCCGACGGGGTTCGCCGCGCCCGACAGGTCGACGACCAAGGGGTCGGCGCCGGGTGTGCGCGCCTCGGGCACAGGCCCCGGGCGGGCGTCGGCGACCAGGAGCACGACGCTCGCCGCAGCGCACCACGTCGCCCGGTCGCAGCGGCGTGCCGTCGGTGACGGGCCGTCCGTTGAGCGTGGTGCCGTCCCGGGAGCCGAGGTCGAGCAGGGTCCAGCCGTTCTCCCAGCGCAGCACGGCGGCGTGCGTCCGCGAGACCGACGGGTCCCCGAGCGGCACGTCGGCCCCCGCGTCCCGGCCGACGAGCACGCTGCCGGAGGCCGGCAGCACCCGCGAGAGCGCGCGGCCCGCCGCGTCCACCCACACCAGGGCGGGCCGCCGGAGCGGTCCGGCGCCTCCCCGGGGCCGGCGTCCGCGCGTGACCGGCGCAGCGCCGCGCGCTCGACCGGGTCGGAGCACCGCGTCACGGTCGTGGCCCGCGCCGGCGGCGTCCGGCTCCTGCAGGCGGCCCTGGCCGGCTCCTGTCGCCCGCCGGATCGCCTGCAGCGCCTCCACCGGCCGGCCGGCCAGGTAGAGCGCCTCGACGAGCAGACCCCAGCCGCGCGACCGCTCCGGGTGCTCGGCGACGTGCGCCTCGAGCTCGCGCACGCTGACCTGCGCCGCGAGCAGGGAGCCGTCGCGCAGCTCCGACTCGGCGAGGTCCTCGACGATGTCGGGGCGCATCCGGGCGTACCGCGCGCGCGTGCCGGTCAGGGCGGCCAGCCGGGGCAGGTCGTCGGCGACGCCCCCGGGCCAGCGCGCGAGGGCACGCCGCAGCGCGGTGGCGGCGCCGGCCTCGTCGCCGGTCGCCGCCGCCGCACGGCCGGCGTCCACGGCCTCCTCGACCACGTCGAGGTCGGTCACCAGGCCGGGCCCCGCGAGCCGGACG
Organism: uncultured Actinomycetota bacterium; assembly: GCA_963792195.1. Taxonomy (GTDB): domain Bacteria; phylum Actinomycetota; class Actinomycetes; order Actinomycetales; family Kineosporiaceae; genus DATKNA01. Next base: position 277,829 of record CAWBVK010000003.1, read on the forward strand.
CCGTCGGGCGCGGTGCTCAGGTACGGCGCCGCCGGGCCGAGCACGTCCGCGAGCCGCGCCAGGTGCACGTGCACCCGCCCGACCGCGTCGGTCGGGGCCGCCTCGCCGTCGAGCTGCGCCAGCACCGCGGCGAGCGTCTCGACCCGCACGGCCGCGCCCCGGGCGCAGCCCAGGGTCGCCAGCAGGCCGCGGAGCAGCGGGCCCGAGGGGGGTGCGGTCGGCGCCGTCGACCTCGAGCCGTACCGGGCCGAGCAGGCGGAGCAGGACGGCGGGGTGCCGGAGGAGGTGCGGGACGCGGCGGCGTCGGCAGCGGTCACGTATCGCATCCTGTGCTCGTTCATGTGCGGAGCGCAACCGGCCTAACGGCCTTTGGTCCGAATGGTGGGTGCGCGCCGTCACGCACCGGTGCGGTCGTCGCGCGGAACGGGCCCCCGCAGGCTCGCGAAGACGTCGTCGAGCAGCGGCCTGCCCGGCGGCCGCCCCGGCTCGACGAACCACTCGCGGCCCGAGCACCCGCCGGTACAGCGGCTGCGGCAGGCGCAGCAGCGCCGCGAGCGTGCGGTCCCCGGTGTCGGCGGTGGCCTGGCTCGCGTGCGCCGCCATCGAGGCCCGCTTGCGGTCGGCGTAGGCCCGGACGTCGACCCGGTGGGTGAGCACGGCACGCGGGGCGTACGCGCGCTCGAACGCCGCGCGGTCGAACTCCGGCGGGAAGCGGTAGACCAGCGACGCCAGCCGGACCGCCCGGCGCAGCAGGTCCTGGTCGACGGTGGCCTCGAGCACGACCGGCGTCCCGGCGAGCTCGGCGGCGCGCGCGCCGACGTGGTGGACCTGCACGTGATCGGGGTGTCCGTACCCGCCCGAGGCGTCGTAGCTCGTCAGCACGTCGGCGTGCTCCTCGCGCAGGATCGCCGCCAGCCGCTCGGCCGCCTCGCCGACGTCGGCCCGGGCGAACGCCGTGGCCCCGGCCGGCGGGCTCCGCCCGGCCGTCGAGGCCGGAGTCCGCGTACCCGAGGAACTCCACCCGGGCGGCGCCGATCGCCGCCGCCGAGCGCTGCAGCTCCGCGCGGCGGTGCCCGGCCAGCTCGTCCGCCGTGCCGAACGACGACGCGGCGAGCCCGACCTCGCCGGCCGTCGCCGAGACGAGCACCACCCGGTGGCCCTCGGCGGCGGCGCGCGCGAGGGTCCCCGAGGTCAGCAGCGCCTCGTCGTCGGGGTGGGCGTGGAACGACACGATCGTGTAGCGGGATCCTGCGGGCACGGCCAGGAGCCTAGAGTCGCGGGCGTGAGGGTCGCGCACGTCTCGGACGCCTACCTGCCCCGGCTCGGGGGCATCGAGACCCAGGTGCACGGCCTCGCGCTCCACCAGCGGGCCGAGGGCATCGACGCCGAGGTGGTCACGGCCACCCCGAAAGCCCGGCACGACGCGACCACGCACGAGGTGATGGACGGCGTTCCGGTGCACCGGATCACCGTCGACCTGCCCTACGAGCTGCCCGTGCACCCGCACCCCGGTCGCGAGGTGCTGCGCGCCGTCGAGGAGGGCCGCTTCGACGCCGTCCACCTGCATCTTGGGCGTGATCGCGCCGTTCGCCGAGGGCGCCGCGCACTCCCTGGTGCGCGCGGGCGTGCCGCTCGTCGCCACCGTGCACTCGCTGTGGGGGCCGGCGGTCGGCGTTGTTCCGCGCGGCCGACCGGATCTGGGGCTGGAGCCGCTGGCCGGTCGTGTTCACGGCGGTCTCCGACGTGGCCGCCGAGCCGATCCGCGCCGTCCTGCGTGGGCGCGCCGAGGTGGGCGTGCTGCCCAACGGGATCGCGCCGGCCTTCTGGCTGCCGCCGGCCGGACCCGCCCGCCCCGAGCACCGGGACCCCGGCGACGTGCTCGTGGTCTCCGCCATGCGGCTGGCGCCGCGCAAGCGGCCGCTGCCGCTGCTCGAGATCCTGCGCGAGGCCCGCGCGCGGGTCCCGGCGGAGGTGCGGATGCGGCGCCGTCATCGCGGGGGAGGGGCCCGCAGCGCGGCGGCGATGGAGCGCCACCTGCGGCGGCACGAGCTGGGCTGGGTCGAGCTGCCGGGGCGGCTGGGACCGGACGGCGCTGCGCGACCTCTACCGGCGTGCGGACCTCTACCTGTCGCCCGGCGTGCTGGAGGCGTTCGGGATCGCCGCGCTCGAGGCCCGCACCGCGGGGCTGCCCGTGCTGGCCCGCGCGGGTACGGGCGTGGCGGAGTTCGTCCGGGACGGCGTGGAGGGGGTGCTGGCGCCGTCGGACGCCGCTCTCGCGGGCGCCCTGGCCCGCCTCGTCGAGCGACGGCGAGGCGCGTGCGGCGATGGCGGCGGCCTGCCGGGCGCGGCCGCCGGCCGTCGTCATGGTCGAGAGTCGTGGAGCGCAGCCGGGAGTTCTACGCTCGGGCCGTGGCCCTGATGCGCGGCTCGATCGTGAGCGACCCTCTCGAGTACGGCACCGCGCGCGGCCGGCTCGCGCTCGCCGCGACCATCCTCGGCTCGGGCATGGCCATGCTCGACGGCACGGTGGTCAACGTGGCGCTCCCTGCCATCGGCCGCGACTGCGGCGCCGCGATCGAAGGCCTGCAGTGGACCGTCAACGGCTACACGCTGACGCTCGCGGCGTTCATCCTGCTCGGCGGGTCGCTCGGCGACCGCTACGGCCGGCGCCGCGTGTTCGTGGTCGGCGTGGTCTGGTTCGCCGCCGCGTCGCTGCTCTGCGCGCTCGCACCGAACCTGCTGACGCTCGTGCTCGCCCGCGCCCTGCAGGGGGCGGGCGGGGCGCTGCTCACGCCGGGCAGCCTGGCCATCCTGCAGGCGTCGTTCCGGCCGCAGGACCGGGCCCGGGCGATCGGCGCCTGGACCGGCTTCGGCGGGATCGCGACCGCGATCGGGCCCTTCGCGGGCGGCTAGCTGGTCCAGACGGCCGGCTGGCGGTGGGTGTTCCTGCTCAACCTGCCGCTGGCCGCCGCCGTCGTGATGCTCGCCCTGCGCCACGTGCCCGAGTCGTCGGACCCCGAGGCGGCGCACCACCTCGACGTGCCGGGCGCGGCGCTGGCGGCGACGGGCCTCGCCGGGGTCACCTTCGGCCTGATCGCGTGGCCGGTCAACGGGTTCGCGTCCCCTGTCGTCTGGGGGTCGCTGCTCGTGGGCGTCATCGGCATGGTGCTGTTCGTGGTGGTCGAGCGGCGCTCGCGGGCGCCCATGCTGCCGCTGGAGATCTTCTCGTCCCGGTTGTTCACCGCGACGAACATCGTGACCTTCGCGGTCTACGCGGCGCTCTCCGGGGTCTTCTTCGTCCTGGTCGTCGAGCTCCAGGTGGTCGCCGGCTACAGCCCCGATCGCGTCGGGTGCCGCGCTGCTCCCGGTCACGTTCATCATGCTGTTCCTCGCGGCGCGCGGCGGGGCGCTCGGGCAGCGGATCGGGCCGCGGATCCCGATGACGGTCGGACCGCTCGTCTCGGCGCTCGGGGTGCTCTCGTTCACCCGGGTCGGACCCGGAGCCGACTACCTCACCGACGTGCTGCCGGGCGCGCTCCTCCTCGGGCTCGGGCTGAGCCTCACCGTCGCGCCGCTGACGTCGACCGTGCTCAGCGCCGCGCCGGACCGCCACGCCGGCGTCGCCAGCGGCGTCAACAACGCCGTGGCCCGCGCCGCCGGCCTGCTGGCCGTGGCCGCCGTCCCGCTGGTCGCCGGCATCACGCCCGCGGTCTACGCGAACGCCGAGCACCTCGGCACGGCGTCCGGCCGGGCGATGACGGCACTCGCGCTGCTCCTGGCGGTCGGCGGGGTGCTGTCGTGGGTGACCGTGCGCTCACCACGGCCCGCGCCGGTGGTTGACCCCGCGCCCGCGGGGTAGACCATGACCATGAGCGAGACACCTCCCGACGACGCACCCCGCGACGGCGACATCGCCCCGGAGCGCGGTCACCCCCGACCTGCCGGCCGACCTCCCGGCCGAAGCGCTCGAGCGCGACGTCACCGTCCTCGAGAGCGCCATGGCGACCGGCGAGGACGACGGCACGCCCGGCGAGCGGGGGCCGGTCGACCCGGCCGACGAGACGGCCGTCGCCGTGGCCGACGACGCCCCGCTGCTCTCCCAGCGCGGCGGCGACCAGGGTGACGGCCTGGCGCCGCAATTCTCCGAGCCCTCGGACTGACGCGGCGAGGCCGCGACGGTCAGCGGTAGCGGCGGCCTCGCCGGTGCGTGCCCGCGGTCGCGGCCGTAGAGCAGCGCGCCCATCAGCGGGATCGCGAGGAACCACAGCCAGCTGTGCGTGACGAAGAACAGGATCAGCGCCGCGATCGGCGTGACCGCCATGATCGTCTCGCGGAGCCGCTCGGGCACCGGGAGGCCCGCGGCGGCGGGGACCGGTGCCGGCGCCTGCGCCAGCGCCGCTGCCACGGGAGCCGGGCGCGGCTCCGGCAGGTCGGCGAACAGCGGCGTGAGCTCCCCCCAGGTCGTGGCGCGCGACGCCGCGACCTGGCGGTCCTCGTACTCCTCGGGCGTGAGCCGCCCGGCCTCGGCGTGGGCGCGCAGCGCGGCGATCGCCGCGTCGCGCTCCGCCGACCCGATACGCTGGGCACCCGCGCCCGTCCACTCCCCGCTCATGCGGACCATCCTGCCGTGCCCGCCCGGGGTGCCGTCACGCGCTGCGGTGCAGCTGGGCGATCTCTTCGTCGTCGGGCGCCGCCGGACGCGGAGCGGGATGCTCGACGAGGGCCAGCACCCGGGCCGACATGAACCGGGCCGTGCGCACCGCCGTCCCGCCGCGGGTCACCTCGGTGACCTCGACGACGCCCCGGCCCTGAGCTGATCTCGACACGGCGGCCGGCACGGGTGGCCACCACCTCGTAGGTGCGGGTGTCGCCGCCCGCGTCGATCACGATCTCGACCTTGTCGCCCTTCATGGCCGCCGCCCTCCGCCGGGCGCTCGGCGTCCCGGATCTTCAGGGTACGTCGGGCCACCGACATACGCGCATGGTCAACGCGAGGGCGTGGGATCGGCGCGGAACTCCGCCCACGTGGTCTTGCCGCCGAGGCCCAGCCGCACCCCCCACGTGTCGGCGAGCGCCGAGACGAGGGCCAGCCCGCGGCCCCGCTCGTCCTCGCGGCCGGACCAGCGGCGCACCGGCGGCAGCGCCGACCGGTCGGTGGTCTGCACGACGAGCCGCTGGCGGGTCGCGTAGGCGCGCAGCTCGACCGGGCGGACCGCCGTGCTCGACCGCGTTCGCGGCGAGCTCGCTGGTCACCTGCACGATGGCGGAGGCCCGGCCCGGCTGGGTGGCCTCGGCCACGGCGGCGACGGCCCGCCGCGCGAGCGGCGACGTCCGACAGGCTGGAGAGCAGCAGCTGGGTGCGGCGCACCTGCGCGGCGGCGGGGGAGAGGCGCACCAGCAGGAGCGCGACGTCGTCCGCGGCCGCGGTCGGCACCGGCCGCGGTCAGCAGGGCGTCCGCGAGCTCCTCGAGCGAGGCGCCGGCGCCGGCCCGTCTCGAGCCGCGCCGCCAGCCGGGCCATGCCGAGCTCGACGTCGACCTCGCGCGACTCCACCAGCCCGTCGGTGTACGCGGCGAGCACGCTGCCGGGCGGGAACGGCGTGACGAGCTCGGCGAACGGCCCGATGCCCAGGCCCAGCGGCGGCCCCGGCGGCGGCTCCACCCGGTGCACGCGGCCCCCCGGGTCGCGCACGAGCACCGGCGGGTGACCCGGCGCTGGCGATGCGCAGCGACTCGTCGAACGGCTCGAGCACCCCGTACACGGCCGTCGCGAAGCGGGGCGGGATCCGCGCACCCGTCTGCAGCTGCGGCGCCACGAGCTCGGCGACGTGCGTGTCGAGCAGCTTGAGCAGGTCGCCGGGCCCGAGGGCGGCGTGCGCGGCCGCGCGCATCGCGGCCCGCGCCTGCCCCATCACCGCGGCGGCGGGCAGCCCGCGGCCCGAGACGTCGCCCACGCCGAGCCCGATCCGGCCGGCACCGAGGTCGGTGAGGTCGAACCAGTCGCCGCCGACGTCGACCTCGGGGCTGCCCGCGACGTAGCGGGTCGCGTACGTCGACCTCCTCGAGGACGGGCAGGGCGCTCGGCAGCAACGCCCGCTGCAGGTCGAGCGCGACCTGCCACTGCGCCCGCACGCTGCGCACGTGCGACACGGCGCGTCCCGGCGCGGGCCGCGACGTCCTCGAGGAACGGCAGGTCGGCCTGCCGGTACGGGCGGCGGCCGGCGCCGTCGGCCAGCACCAGCGCCCCGGCCAGCTCACCGGCGACGACGAGCGGCACGACCGCGATGGTCCGCGACCCGGCCCGGTCGAGCCAGCTGCGTGACGCCGCCTGGACGGCCTCGCGGTCGGCTGCGCTCGGCGAGGTCGATGAGCACCGTCCGGCCCTGCGCCGATGGCGTCGTCCCAGGGGCTCGGGCCGCCGCCGCGGCTCGTCGGGCGGCGGCGGGCCGAGCCTCGTCGAGCAGCTCGGGGGCGATCCGGATCGCGGTCGGCCCGGGATCCGGGCCGTCGTCGGGGCGCGCCGACGACCACGTACACGGCGGCGATGGCCGGCGACCTCGGGCACGAGGGCGTCGACGAGGGCCTGGAGCGCCGCGGTCGGGGTCCGGCAGCCGTCGTCATCGCCTGCGTGATGCCCGGCCAGCAGCTCGGCCCGGCGGGCCTGCTCGCGGTCACGCACCGAGCTGGTGACGTCGAGGCTCGTCGCGAGCACGCCCGGGTAGGGCGGCCCGTCGCCGACGGGCGAGAGCACGTAGTGCATGACGAGCTCGCCGCCGGCGGCGTCGCGGACGTTGACCGTCCGCTCCTCCTCGACGACCTCGCCGGTGAGCAGGACCTGCCGCATCGGTTCGACCGACTCGAGCGACTCGGGCAGCGCCTCGGCGAACGGCACGCCGAGCGGGCGGGCGCCGACGAGCAGCCGGGATGCCCGGTTCTGGGCGACGAGCACGAGGTCGGGTCCGCTGACGAGGGCGGCGAGCGCCGGCACTGTCCTCGAGGGCGCGGGCGAGCAGGGCGACCTCGGGCTCGGTGAGCGCCGGCCCCGCCGGGGCCTGCTCGCCGGAGGTCGGTGCACTCACGCGCGAACGGTACCGCCCGGTCGCCGGGGACGTGTGGCCCGCGCCGTCCCGGCGTGCCACCATGCGCCCCGTGACGGGCGCGGAGCTGGCAGGCGGGACCGGGGGAGGCCCTGGCCCTGGACGACGTCCTCGGGGCGTTCGAGGCGGTCCCCGAGGCCGTCCTGCTCCTCGACGACCAGTGGCGGATCGTCCACGTCAACGCGGCCGGCGAGCAGCAGCTGCTGCGGCCCGCGGCCGAGCTGGTCGGGCAACGTGGTCTGGGAGCTCTACCCGCAGACCCTCGACCACCCCACCTACGGCGCCGCGCACGAGGTCGCCCGCACGGGTGCCCCGGCCGAGATCGTCTGGCGGCTGCCCGGCGGCCAGGAGTGGTTCGAGCAGCGCATCACGCGCAGCGGCCGGCTCGTCGCGATCGCCTCCCGGGAGGTCACGGCCGCTCGCGACGACGTCGAGCGGCGCCGGCGGCTGTCGAGGATCAGCGAGGCGCTGGCGTCCGCCGAGACGCCCGAGCAGGTGTGCGTCGTCATCACCGACCTGGCCCTGCCGCTGGCCGGCGCCAGCAGCGGCGGCGTCATCGCGCAGGACGACCCGGGCTGGATCCGTTCGCTGCGGTGGGTGGGGATCGATGCCGCGACCGCCACCGAGTTCGCCCGGTACCCGCTGACGACCCTGGCACCGGGTGCCGAGGCCATGCGTGAGCGCGAGCTGGTCTGGGGCGGGGACGAGGTGATCGGCCAGCGATGGCCCGCCATCGCCCCGGCGCTGGAGCGCGCCGGCGCGCGCTCGGTCGCGGGCGTCCCGATGGTCGTCCGCGGCGAGGCCCTCGGCGCCCTCGTGCTGCAGTTCACGGCCGCGACCCCGCCCGACGCCGGCACCACCGACTTCATGCGGACCGTCGCCGCCGTGTGCGCCCAGGCCCTGCACCGCACGCAGCGCCTGGCCGCCGAGCACGAGGCCGCCCTCCTGCTGCAGCGCAGCCTGCTGCCGCAGGTGCCGGACCGGCTCGACCGGGTCACGCTGGACGCCCGCTACCGGCCCGGCGACCCCGGCGTCGAGGTCGGGGGCGACTGGTACGACGTCGTCCCGCTCGGCGGAGGTCAGCTGCTGCTCGTGGTGGCCGACGTCCAGGGGCACGACCTGATCGCGGCCACGGTCATGGGGCAGCTGCGCAGCGTCACCCGCGCGCTGGCGCTGGAGGGGCTCGCGCCCGGCGCCCTGCTCGCCCGGCTCGAGCAGTTCCTCGGGCAGGTCACCACCGACCGGATCGTCACGGCGCTCGTGGTGCTCGTCGACGCCGCCGCGCGGTTCGTCGTGGCCGCGAGCGCCGGTCACCTCGCACCGCTGGTGCTGGCTCCGCCCGGCACCCCCGGCGGCCCGTGCGCCGCCTCGCCGCTGGCGGTCGAGCCGGGGCCGCCGCTCGGCGTCGGGGAGTCGGCCGTCTGGCCCGAGACCACCACGACGCTCGCGCCGGGCGCCACCGTCCTCGCCTTCACCGACGGCCTCGTCGAGACCCGGCGCCGCGACGTCGAGGACGCCGTCACGGCGCTCGCGGCGACGCTCGCGGAACCGCCGGCCCCGGTGACCCCGGCCGAGCTGGTCGGCCGGGCCCTGGAGTTCCTGCCGCCGGGCGAGCGCGGCGACGACGTGGCCGTCCTCGCCGTCCGCATCGACGCGGACGACGCCCTGGCGCCGCGACTCGCCCGCCGCTCGTTCCCGCCGCAGGAGATCGCCGTCCCGCTGGCACGGCGGTGGCTCCTGGCCGTGCTCGACGCCTGGGGGCTCGGAGGGACCGAGACGGCCGAGGGGGCACCGCTGGTGCTCACGGAGCTGGTCAGCAACGCCGTGCGGCACACCCGGACCGGCGTCGGCGTGGTGCTCCGCCTGCTGGACGACGACCCCGAGTGGGGGCGCGCGCTCGACATCGGCGTCGGCGACGACAGCCACCGGCTGCCGGCGTTCCTCGGCTGGCCCGACGACGGCGCCGCGTCGGGCCGGGGCCTGCTGCTGGTCTCGCAGCTCGCCGGCCGGGTGCGGGTCGAGCAGCACGCCGACGGCGGCAAGACGGTGCACGCCCTGCTGCCGGTCTGAGGATCCGCTGGGTCCTACTCGCGGGGCGTCAACGCCGCCCGGCGGGCGAGGCCGGCGATCGCCAGCGCGTACCCGTCGACGCCGAAGCCGACGACGACGCCGGCCGCGACCGGCGACACGTGCGAGTGGTGCCGGAACGACTCGCGCGCGTGCACGTTCGACACGTGCACCTCGGCCACCGGGAGCCCGGTGCCGCTGATCGCGTCGCGCAGCGCCACGGACGTGTGCGTGTAGGCGCCGGCGTTGAGGACGGCGCCGACGATCTCACCGGCCGCGTACGCGCGGCCCGCCTCCTGCAGCCAGTCGACGAGCAGGCCCTCGTGGTTGGTCTGCCGGGCGTCGACGTCCAGGCCCCACCGCCGGGCCTCGGCCCGGCAGAGCTCCTGGACGTCGTCGAGCGTGGCCTCGCCGTAGACGCCGGGCTCGCGCGTCCCGAGCAGGTTGAGGTTGGGCCCGTTGAGCACGAGGACGGCGCGCGGAGTGGTCACCGCGCCACCTTGCCACGCGCGCTCGTCAGGACGGTGCGTAGAGGCATGCCGTGAGCGACTCGTGCCGGCCGCCGCCGTCCGGCCCCATCCGGCAGCTCACCGGCGGACCGTACAGCCGGGTCAGGAGAACCCTCAGCTCCGCCGTACGCAGGGCGGCGACGCTGCCGAAATCGCTCGACCCCAGCTCCCTCGCCTCGCACGCGGCGTCCGGACACGGAACCTGCTCCCCCTCGGTCACGAGCCACACCCGCCGCCCGGCCGCGCGGCCGGCCGCCAGGCGCCGGTCCGCCTCTGCGAAGGCGACGGGGTCGGCGATCCGGTGAGCCACGTCGTCGTAGGGCACGGCGCCGACGCGCGCGAAGGCCGGGAAGTCGATCTGCTCCGTGGGCAGGAGGTAGTACCGGTTGAACGACGAGGCCAGCCACCACTGCCCGATGACGACCGTGTCCGTCGGGGCGGTCTGGGCGGCCACCAGGTCGGCCACCTCGCGGGCGTTCGACCGGCGCTGCTCCAGCGCCGGGAGCATGACGGCGTAGCTGGCGATCAAGCTGACGACCGCGGTGCCGGCGAGCCAGGCCAGCCCCGCCGCGCGCCATCGGTCGAGCGCGCCGGCCACGACGAGCAGCAGCAGCGGGGCCAGCACGACGAGGCAGTGCGGCACGAGCAGGTCCGTGTGGGCGCTCAGCAGCAGGGCGGCACCGACGGCCGCGAACGGCGTGACGACGATGACCGTCCGGGCGGTCGACGGTGCGCGCCGGGGCTGCGCGAGGTCGGCCGGTCGCCGGCGCGCCGCCACTGCCAGGACGCCCACCGTCAGCGTCCACAGGACGCCCGCCGCCGGGAGGGCCGCGGCATCGTGGAGCGTCAGTGTCGACGTCACCACGAGGGTCGTCACCCCGACCAGGATGGCGAGCACGCGCCCCGGGCCGTCCACGCTGAGACCGCTCGACGGGTATCCCGCGTGCGCTCCCTGATGGAGCAGCGAGGGTAGCCACGGGAGGAAGCCGATCGCCACGGCCGCCTGGGCACCCGCCCACCCCCGCAGCACCGCCCAGCGTGGCCGGGGGACCCCGCGCCACAGGCACACGGCCAGCGCCACCCATTGGGCCGCGAGGACCAGCCATCCCCAGTTGTGGGTGTACACCAGGGCGAGCGTGGTCACCGCATAGGCGGCCCAGCGGCGGCCGCCACCCAGATCGACGGCCCGGACGAGTGCGTACGTCGCGCCCAGGGCCAGCAGCGGCAGCAAGGAGTAGGGGCGCACCGTTGCACCCACCTCGATGACGACCGGCGACAGCGCGGCGGCCGCGGCCGCGAAGAGCCCCGCCCGCCACGAGAGGAGCCGCGCCCCGACCGCGTACAGGGCCGGCACGAGAGCCCCACCCAGGGCGATCGGCACGGCGAGCGCTGCCGCGTCGCTGTGGCCGGCGACGGCCAGCCAGACCCGCATGATCGCGTACATCAGGGGCGGGTGCGACTCGTGCTGCCGCAGGAAGCCGAGCATGGCCGACCACGAGGGCTCGTCGACGATGAAGAGGAGCTGCGCCTCGTCCCGCCAGAGACCGCTGTGCAGCCCGACGAGGGCCCGGACGGCGAGCGCGACGACGAACAGCCCGGCCACGACGGGCACGACCCACCGCGGAGCGACCTCTCGTGGGCCCGGTGGTCCAGCTGTCCTCGTCCGGGTCTCGTCGAGCTCGAGGGCCTCGACCATCGACCGTCAACTCTCCGCTCGTCGCACCGGCGCCCCTCGGAGCCTCTCGGAACCCGAGAGGCAGCCTCCGCCTCCGGGGGACTGTACTTGGGCCGGGCAGGCCGCGGGCGGGGTTGGCGAAGGATCCGGTGGTGGGGAGGTCAGCGCGGGCGCTGGTCGACGACGCGGCGCATCTTGCCGACGGACCGCTCGATCGCTGCCGGGGTCGCGGACGTCGACCGCGACGCTCACCCCGATCGTCGCCTTGACCAGGCGCGCCAGTTCGGCGCCGGCGGCGTCCGCGGTCTCGCGGGCGGCCTCCGGCCGGCGCTCGACCGTCACCGTCATCCCGTCGAGCCGTCCCTCGCGCGTCAGCACGCACTGGAAGTGCGGGGAGAGCGCCGGCGTCCGCAGGATCAGCTCCTCGATCTGCGTCGGGAACAGGTTCACCCCGCGCAGGATGATCATGTCGTCGGTGCGGCCGGTGACCTTCTCCATCCGGCGCATCGTGCGGGCGGTGCCGGGCAGCAGCCGGGTGAGGTCGCGGGTGCGGTAGCGGATCACCGGCATCGCCTGCTTGGTCAGCGAGGTGAAGACGAGCTCGCCGCGCTCGCCGTCCGGCAGCACCTCGTCGGTCAGCGGGTCGACGACCTCGGGGTAGAAGTGGTCCTCCCAGACGTGCAGGCCGTCCTTGGTCTCGACGCACTCGACCGAGACGCCCGGGCCCATCACCTCGCGACAGCCCGTAGATGTCGACGGCGTGCATGTCGAGGCGCTGCTCGAGCTCGCGGCGCATGTCGTCGGTCCACGGCTCCGCGCCGAAGATCCCGACCTTCAGCGACGTCGAGCGCGGGTCGACGCCCTGCCGCTCCATCTCGTCGACGATCGCGAGCATGTACGACGGGGTCACCATGATGACGTCGGGCCGGAAGTCGCGGATCAGCATCACCTGCCGCTCGGTCATCCCGCCGCTGACCGGGACGACCGTGCAGCCGAGCGCCTCGGCGCCGTAGTGGGCGCCGAGGCCGCCGGTGAAGAGGCCGTAGCCGTACGCGACGTGGACGACGTCGCCGGGGCGCCCGCCCGCGGCCCGGATCGAGCGCGCCATCAGGTGCGCCCAGGTGGCGATGTCGTCCGCGGTGTAGCCGACGACCGTGGGCCGGCCGGTGGTGCCCGACGAGGCGTGCACCCGGGCGACCTGCTCGCGGGGCACGGCGAACATGCCGAACGGGTAGTTCGTCGCGCAGGTCCTGCTTGGTCGTGAACGGGAACTTCGCGCAGGTCGGCGAGCGAGCGGCAGTCGCCGGGGTGGACCCCGGCGGCGTCGAACGCGTGCCGGTAGTGCGGCACGTTCGCGTAGGCGTGGTGCAGGGTCTGCCTGCAGGCGCTCGAGCTGCAGGGCCGCGAGCTCGTCGCGCGGACGCGGTCTCGATCGGCTCGAGCGTCGACGGGTCGGGGGTCAGGTCCTGCACGGCGCCCTCCGGGTGGGCTTGTCCGACCGAACGTTCGGTCCATATGCTGCCCGGGTTCGGGCCGCTGTCAAGGAGGCGTTCGTGACCACCGTGACCATCGACCGACGAGCCTCGTGGATCGGACCGTCGAGCGCCACAGCGAGCTGCTCGACCGGGCGGTCCGCGCGAACCGGGAGCGCACCTGGTTCTCCGCCTTCCCCGAGTCGCCGAGCCCCCGGGTGTACGGCGAGAGCGCCGCGGCCGACGGCCAGGCCGCCTTCGAGGGCCTGCTCCACCGGCGCTTCGACCTGGGCCAGCCCGGCACGACGGGCTGGGTCGCCACGGAGCGCTCGCCCTGGGGCCCGGAGCTGGGCGTGGAGTACCCCACCGCGGACGTCGACCAGCTGCTCGCCGCCCAGCGAGCCGCGATCCGCCGCCTGGCGCGACGCCGGCGCCGCTCGCCCGCGCCGCGCTGTGCGTCGAGATGCTCACGCGGATCAACGCCGCGAGCTTCGAGATCGCGAACGCCGTCATGCACACGTCGGGGCAGGCGTTCGTCATGGCCTTCCAGGCGGGCGGCCCGCACGCGCAGGACCGCGCGCTCGAGGCGGTCGCGCTTCGCCTACGAGGAGCAGGCGCGCTACCCCGTCGCAGGCCGTCTGGGAGAAGCCGCAGGGCAAGCGACCGCCGGTGCGGATGAGCAAGACGTTCACGATCGTGCCGCGCGGCGTCGACCTCGTGATCGGCTGCAACACCTTCCCGACGTGGAACTCCTACCCCGGCCTGTTCGCCGGCCTGGCCACCGGCAACGCCGTGCTCGTCAAGCCGCACCCGCGGGCGGTGCTGCCGCTGGCGATCACCGTGCGGATCGTGCGCGAGGTGCTCGCCGAGCACGGCTTCGACCCGGACCTCGTGTGCCTCGCCGCCGAGCCGCTCGGGCGGCCGGCTGGCCGCCGAGCTCGCCGTCCGGCCCGAGGTCGGGATCGTCGACTACACCGGCTCGACCTCGTTCGGCGACTGGCTCGAGGAGCACGCCCGGCAGGCGCAGGTCTACACCGAGAAGGCCGGCGTCAACGCGGTCGTCGTCGACTCCACCGACGACTACCGCGGGCATGCTCTCCAACCTCGCCTTCTCGCTGGTGCTCTACAGCGGGCAGATGTGCACCACCCCGCAGAACCTCCTGGTCCCGCGCGACGGGCATCGGCACCGACGCCGGGCCACGTCTCCGTCGAGCAGCTCGGCAGGGACCTGGGCGCCGCCGTCGACGCGCTGGTGGGCGACGACGCGAAGGCCGCCGACCTGCTGGGCGCCGTCGTCAACGACGACGTGCTGCACCGGCTGGAGAGCGCGCCCGTCGCTCGGCGAGGTCGTCGTCGCGTCGCGGGCCGTGCGGCCCCCGGCGTATCCCGACGCGACCGTGCGCACGCCCGCGGTGCTGAAGGTCGACGTCGCGGACGAGAAGGCGTACGAGCAGGAGTGCTTCGGCCCGGTCGCCTTCCTCGTCACGACCGGCGTCGACCGCGGAGTCGGTCGAGGTGTTCCGCCGGACGGTCGGCGGCCCGCGGCGCCATCACGGCCGCCGTCTACAGCACCGACGAGGCCGTGCTCGGCGCCGTCCGCGAGGCGGCGCTCGACGTCGGGGTGGCCCTGTCGGAGAACCTGACCGAGGGCGTGTACGTCAACCAGTCGGCGGCGTTCTCCGACTTCCACGCGACGGGCGCGAACCCCGCCGCGAACGCCTCCCTGACCGACGGGCACTTCGTCTCCGGGCCGCTTCCGGGTGATCCAGTCGCGCCGGCACCTCCCGGCCGAGTGACCGCCGCATGACCGGTACCGGCGCGGCGCCGCTACGACACCGAGTCGCTCCTCGAGGTCGCCGTCGACGTCTTCACGACGCGCGGCTACGACGGCACGAGCATGGAGGACCTGGCCCGTGCCTCGGGCCTGTCGAAGTCGTCGCTGTACCACCACATCGACGGCAAGGAGCAGCTGCTCCGGCTCGCCCTCGAGCGGGCGGTGGAGCCGCTGTTCGCGGTGACGCGCGAACCGGGGGCGACGTCGGGGCGGGCCATCGCGCGGCTCGAGCACGTGGTGCGGCGCGAGGTCGAGGTGCTCGCCGACCGGCTGCCCTACGTCACGCTGCTGCTGCGGGTGCACGGCAACACCGAGGTCGAACGCTGGGCGCTGGAGCAGCGCCGCGAGTTCGACCGGTTCGTCGCGTCGCTCGTGCGGGCGGCGGCGCGCGAGGGCGACGTCCGCGACGACCTGGACCCGGCGGTGGTGACCCGGCTGCTCTTCGGGATGATCAACTCGCTGGTGGAGTGGTACCGGCCGGACGCCCCGATGACGCCCACCCAGCTGGCCTCCTCGATCGTCCGGCTCGCCTTCGACGGGCTGCGCCGATGAGGAGCGCGCTCGGGGCGGGCGCCACCGCCCTCCTGCTGCTCGGCGGGTGCGCCACACAGGCATGCACGGTGATGGGGTGCAGGGGCAACGTGGGGGTGGAGCTCGGGGGGCTCGGCCGGCGGGGCGGGCAGCCGCTCACCGCCCGGCTCTGCGCCGGGGAGCGGTGCACGACGCAGACGTTCCCGCCGTCGGGCTCGGGCCCCCTCGTCCAGGTCGAACTGCCCACGACCAGTGGTGACGCGCCGCCACCGTCGGCCGCGGTCACGCTGCGCGTGACGCAGGGTGCCACTGTGCTGGTCGACACCGGTGCGACGGCGTCCCTGAGCCGGTTCGCCCCGAACGGCGACGGCTGCGACCCGGTGTGCTGGTCCGCCCTCCTCATGCTCCAGCAGGGCCGCCTGTTCGCACCTTCCTCGTGATCCGGTAGCGCAGCACGAGGAACGGGATCCCGAAGAGGTCGAAGGCGTGGTCGGCGCGCAGCTCGCCGCCCTCGACGTACACGTCGAGGCGCTCGCCGAACCCTTGCACCTCCAGCGCCGTGAGCTGCCGGTCGGTGGGGTCCACGTAGGTCAGGTAATGCCCCGGGTCGCGCAGTCCGCTGTGACTGGTGAGCAGCAGGCCGCCACCGGAGCGCACCTGCGGCAGCAGGGTCGCGGTGAAGTTGGCCTGGGGGAGCGGGAAGCCGACGCTGACGTAGCCGCGCTCACCGTCCCGGTAAGTGGTGTAGATGCCGACGTAGATGGGGTCACCGCTGTCGGCGAAGGAGCGTATCCAGCCTCGGACGGTCGGCAGACCCTCGCGCTCGACGAGGTCGATCCGGCTCCGCACGCCCCGCTGCGCCTCGCGCTGGTTCATGGGCACGTTCGCCTGGCCGAGCGGGCGCGCCACGAGCGTGCGATAGAGCAGGTAGCCGGGGCGCACCCAGGCCCGCCACTCGGGCACGATGTCGAGCCGGAACCGCGTCGTGTGCTCGTAGAACTCGCGCACCAGGGGGTGTGCGGCGGCGGGGTCGAAGTCGGGGCCGGCGAGCTCGTCGAGCGAGGCGACGATGCCGGCGTCGGGCGCGTCCTCCTGGTACGTGCCGCCCAGCACGCGGGCGAGGTCGCGCACGTAGCCCGTGCCGACGTAGCGGGTCCGCGCCTCGAGCGGCACGACGAACGGCAGTTGCTCGGCCGGCACGCGGTTGGCGAGCAGGCGGACCTGCGGGTCGCGGAAGAGGGCGGCGGACGCCGTGCGGTAGGTGACCATCGTCGCGGAGGCGACCAGCGCGCCCCCGGCGTCCGCCCGGCGACCTGCAAGGCCCACGGCCAGGCCGACCGCCGGACCGAGCGCGATCCTCTGCGGCCGGACGCCGAGAGCGCCGGCGAGCGAGCCCGTCGTCAGCCCGACGGCGAGCTGGCCGCGACCCGCGAGCCGGTCGAGCGCCCAGCCCAGCGGGGAGGCGAGCGCGGCGCTGGCGGCGATGCGGCTCCACAGCGCGGGGATCTCGTTCGGCTTCTGCCGGCGCTTGGCGAGTGCGTCGGTGGCTGCGAGGGCGACGGCACCCGCCGCCGCGGTCACCGTCGTCCGGCGCGGGCCCCCGCCGGACCCCAGGGCGGCACCCGCCACGGCGCCCATGCCCGCCGCGAACAGGGCGCCCTGCCGTCGCGCCCGCTCGTCCGCCATGACCGCACGGTATAGGCGTCCCCGGCCCACCGCCGGTCCGTGCTCGCGGGTCGCGCCCGCTCCTTCGAGCAACGGGTCGTGGCGCACGGCTGCTGGAGCGATGCGTTCGCCGCGCGAGATGATCGGGCCCATGGACGGTGCGAGGATGCGCGAGTACTGCCTGGGCAAACCCGGCGCCTGGGCCGACCAGCCCTGGGAGGGCGACCACGTCGCGAAGGTCGGCCCGAAGATCTTCGCCTTCCTGGGTGGGGAGACGGTCGGGCTGAAGTGCGGGGCCACGCGCGACGAGGCCGACGAGTGGGTGACCCGCTACCCGGACGCCGCGCGCCCGTCGCCGTACATCGGACGGTCGGGGTGGAACGTGCTGCGGCTCGACGGGCCGATCCCCGACGACGAGCTGCTGGAGGTGGCCGACGCCTCGTACGACCTCGTCGTGGCGAGGCTCCCGAAGCGGGACCGGCCGCCCGGCTGGGCGCCGGCCACCCATCAGGGCCGCGCCTGACCCACCGAGAGAGCGGCAGGATCTGTCGCCTGCGGTTGCCGGATGGGCGAGGTTACGGAGCCGATGTGTCCTGACACTCCCCGGTCGTGTATGCGTAGAGCGTGGACCTGCCGAGCCAGGCGTACGTGCGGTACGTGCTGGTGCCCATCAGCTCCGCCCCTTCGATGGGCGACGCCGAGACCACGTAGCAGCTGCGGGCGCCGTCGAACATCGGGGTTGCCCAGAACCACCTGTCGTGGCCCTCCCTCTCGGCATGTGCCGGACCATTCGCGTGGTAACCGATCCACTCGAGCCCTGCGACGATGTCCGTTGGCGATGCATCGGATCGGGTGATGTCCTCCGCGGCATGCCATCGCGCGGCGTCGTAGGCCAGAGCATTGAGGGTGAACGACATGGACAGCGCCGTTGACACCATAACCGCCACCACCCAGGAGCCCGCGGCCAGCGCCCTTCGGAGCGGGGTGGACGACGTGGACGTGTCACGTTCTTCCCCGGGTAGCGGGAGGATGAGCACGAGGACGGGAACGACGAGGGGAAGCACGTAGCGGTCCAGCAGCCCTTGACCCAGCAGTGCCGGGGCCACCAGGGCGGAGGTGACTCCCAGGATGTACAGCGTCCACATCGTGTCGAGCTTTCCGAGCACGCCCGAATCAGCGAGAGCAGCGGCGCACAGGATGCCCGCCCCCAGGGCGAGCAACTCGAGCGAGGCCGGGAACGCGCTGAACCACAGGGTTCGGTGGCCGGGGCCCGCGCCCCAGTACGAGCCACGAGCGGACACGTAGTTCCCGGTCAGCAAGCCCGGTCCGTACGACTCCGCCACGGCGCCAACGGCGAAGGTGGCGGCGCCAGCGGTGACGGCCTTGAGGCTCCAGGGACGCCACGACCGCACGAGCACGGCGGGGAACACGAGGGTGGACACCGTGAAGAACAGCGCCACGACCTCGAAGGCGCCCTCCGACAGATTTGCGTGGATCTCCGGGTTCATCCCGTTGGGGAGCGAGCGGCGCCAGACCTCGAAGGCAAGGAAGCCACCTGCCAGTGCGACCCACCCCGCACCGAGGAGCGGCCACGGTAGGCGTGCCGACGCCTCCACGGAGCCGCGGAGACGTATCCGCATGTGCTCCGCGAGGACCACGACGGGCGCCACGATCGCTGTGTCCCGGATGGTCGCCGCCCAGAGGCCGACCATGATCGACGCGGCTAGGAGGGCGGCGGACCGACGTTGCACGGACCGCCGGCCGAGCATGAAGCTCAAGAGCATCAGGCCCGCCGCGGGCAGATCGGTCATGAACGACGTGGAGAGCAGGAGAAAGGGCCCGCTGACCACCACGACGAAGCACGAGAAACCTGCCCACCAGAGGCCATGACGGTCGCGGACGGCCCAGTAGCAGCAGGCTGCGAAGAGGAGGGCCCCCGCCAGGACGAAGAGGTGCCGGGCCAGCGCATTCGTTCCCAGTGGCCCCAGGACGAACACCTGGCCGGCCACGCTCATGTTGTTCCAGCCGATCAGGCTGGTGTCTCCCGTCCGGGCGAACCTCTCCGCGATCCTCGTGAAGGCCCAATCGTCGTTGTGCGGGATCCACCAACTGCCCGTGCTGATCGACGCCGCCAGGGCCACGACCACGAGGGCGGATGCGGCGACGACGAACACGGTGCCGTTGCCGCGTGGGGCACGCCCCTGCGGACGGAGGCCGGGAGGTTCCACGCTCGGTTCGACAGCAACCACGGAAGCCCCTCGGTTCATGTCGAAATCGCCGTGTCCTGTGCCGTCAGCAGCGCCAGGTACTCGTCATAGCTGCGGATGTAGTCGTCGGGGTCGTACGGGTGGGACGCAAGCACCAGCAGGATGCAGTCCGGCGAGTAGCTGAACTGCGTCCCCCACACCATCGGCGGCAGGTGCAGCGCCAAGGTCGGGCGGTCCAGGAGCACCGCGCGACGGACGCGCCCGTCGTCCACCAGTGCCCTGCACGACCCCTTCAGACAGATCAGCACCTGCGAGCATCGCCGGTGCGCGTGCTCGCCACGCACCTCCCGGCTGGGGACGTCGAAGACGACGAAGTAACGCGCCGGCGCGAACGGCAGGAGTCCGTCGGTCTCGGCCGCCGTGAGGCTGCCACGGAGGTCGCGGATCAGCGGCGTCTCGATGAGCTGTGCGCCGCCGACACCCAGCGGGCGCCTGTCCGTGCGTGCCGACGGCGTGGTCGCGCCCGGCATCGCCGTGTCGGTCGACTCGCGGGAGCCCTCGTAGCCGATGATGCGCGCCGGGTTGCCGACCACGATCGCGTTCGCCGGCACCGAGCGGGTCACGACGGCGCCGGCACCGACCATGGCACCGGAGGCGACCTCGATGCCCGGGAGGAGGGTGGCGTTGGCGCCGATGGAGGCGCCCCGGCGGATCACTGTCCGAGGATGCGGGAGGTCGTGAACGCTCCTGCGCGGGAAGGAATCGGTGCAGAACGTGGCGTTCGGGCCCACGAACACGTCGTCCTCCAGAACGAGGCCGTCCCAGAGCTGTACGCCGCACCTGACGGTGACGCGGTCGCCCAGCACGACGTCGTTCTCGACGAAGACCCCGTCGCCGATGGTGCAGCCGCTACCGATTCTGGCGCCGGGCAGGACGTGCGCGAACGCCGCAGATTCGCGTGCCCGCACCTACGTGCACCGACTCACAGAGTGCTCGTTCGTGCACGAAGACCGAGTCCATCACCCCGCCCCCTCGAGCGGGGCCGGGATCGTGGGGACTGGGGCGGCGTCCTCCGACCCGGGTTCCACGACTGATGCGGGCACCGCGACGAAGTCCTGGCGGGAGCGACATATCGCGCTCGGGCGACCCTTCGTGTTCTCGAAGCCCCGCCAGGCGTACTGGCCCACGAGCCCGAGGCCGAACAGGTTCAGCGCACCGAAGAAGGTGATGATGAGAGTGAGCGCCGCGTACCCGGGAACCGCGATGCCGCCGAGCACGCGGGCCAGAAGCGTGACGACGCCGAGCACGGTCGCGCACAGGATGCCGAATCCTCCGACTGCCAGCAGCAGGCTGATCGGCAGATCGGTGAAGGCAGAAGACGCTGTCGAGCAGGTACCGCACCTTGCGCCGGAACGACCATGCGCTGCGGCCGTACGGGCGGCGCGCGCGGGCGTAAGGCACATCCACGCGATTGAACCCGATCCAGTAGAGCAGGGCCACGAGCGAGCTGTTCGCCTCCGGTAGGTCCACGAGCTCGTCCCGGACCTGCCGCGAGCATGCGAACGTGTCGACCCCACCACTGGGGATGTCACGGTTGATCAGACGGCGGTAGAGCCGCCAGAACGTGCCGGACGCCCAGCGCGAGCCGACCGCGTCGTCCCGTGACGCACGCGTACCCACGGCCACGTCGGCTCCCCGGATGAGGGCGCGAAGGAAGTCGAGCACCAGTTCGGTGGGCTCCTGCAGGTCGGCGGCCAGCGCGAGCAGTACCAGTCCGCGGACGTTGCGGCCAGCCCCGTGCGGATCGCCGCGAACGAGCCGAAGTTGCGTGAGTGATCGATCAGGGTCGACTCGAGCCGCACCGCCGGAAGCGAACGCTGGAGCACGGCCAGGGAATCATCGGGACTGCCGTCGACGACGAAGACCGCTCGCACGCGCACGCCGAACCGGCTCTCCGCTTCGGCCGCGACGGCCGCGAGCTCGATGAGCAGTTGCGGTAACGAGTCCGCGTTGCCGTAGACCGGCACCACGACGTCGAGGGACCGACGAGACTCCGTCACCATCGAGTCACCGCCTCGGCGACGCGCATGACCTCGGCGTCCTGTAGTTCGGGAAAGCACGGCAGGGTCAGGACCTCACGACAGGCCGCTTCGGTGACGGGCAGCGGCTCGCCCGGGGCGTGCCGCCCCAGTTGGGCCCGCACGGCAGGCTGGTCGTAGTCCGGCACTGGGTAGTGGACCTCCGTCGAGATCGCTCGATCGGCGAGCGCTCGCTGCAGTCCGTCACGGTCAGGGGTCCGGACGACGAAGAGGTGGTCGACCTCACCCGTCCGGCCGGAGCCGACAGGCGACAGCGTCGGGTGCTCGGCCAGGGCCTCCCGGTAGAGCGCCGCGATCCTGTTCCGGCGCGCGTTGTACGAGTCCAGCCGTGGGAGCAGCAGACGCAGCACTGCGGCCTGCATCTCGTCGAGCCTGCTATTGCGCCCACCGGGCTCGTCGGCCCGGTACTTCGCCGACCAGCCGTACTGCCGGAGCGCCCGCACTCTCCGGGCGACCGCGGGATCGCGCGTCGTCACCGCCCCGCCGTCGCCGAGGGCACCGAGGTTCTTCGTGGGGTAGAAGCTGAATGCGGCGGCGTCGGCCAGCCCCCCGCACCGCAGGCCGTCGAGCGCGGCGCCGTGGGCCTGGGCGCAGTCCTCCACGACGGCCACGTCGTACCGCCCTGCGAGTTCCCGGAGCGCGGGGACGTCCGCGACCTGCCCGTACAGGTGCGTGACGACCATGGCTCGCGGCAGCGGATCGTCGCGGCAGCTCGCGAGGAGACGCTCCACCTCCACGGGACAGATCAGCAGGGTCCGGGGGTCCACGTCGACGTAGACGGGTGTGGCGCCGATCGCCAGGATCGCGAGAGAGGCGTAGCCGCCCGCGTTGGCCACCGTGAGGACCCTGTTGCCACGTGTGACCCCGACGGCTCGCAGGGCCAACTCGAGTGCATCCGAGCCCGAGGCCACGCCGACGCAGTGCGCCACGTCGAGATAGGCGGCGAACTCCTTCTCGAAGGCACTGACCTCCTGCCCGAGGACGAACCAGCCACTCGAGAGGACGCGGCCCAGAGCGTCACCGATCTCGGCGGCCAACGGGGCGACGTGCCTGGAGATGTCGTTGACCGGGAGCCTCGACACCTCCAAGGACGGGACGACGGCGGGCCCGGACGTCATGTGATCCATGGGGCTCTCCGGTGCCTCCCGTCGGGTACATACCTCGACGGACCTTATCGGCGGAGTCGACACCCCCCGACTTCCGGCAGCAGGATCGGGCGTGCAACGGAGGGCGACGTTCGGGCGAACGACGGATCCCTGGACCGGGGGACGGCTGATCGGCAGGCGCTGGTGATCGGCGATCGAGAGGGGCTGGCTTCGGTTGACCCCCGCGCCGGCTCCGCTCGATACTGGGAACCGAACGTTCGGTCGGCTGGCTCGCCCCTCGGAGGCCTCGTGTACGGCAACGACATCGGCCCGTCCCTCGCCGGCTCGCCGACGGACGGTATTCCGCCCGAGCAGGCCGACTTCGACCGGCTCGTCGCCGCCGACGAGCGGATCGAGCCGCGCGACTGGATGCCCGAGGGCTACCGCAAGACGCTGATCCGCCAGATCGCCCAGCACGCGCACTCCGAGATCATCGGCATGCAGCCGGAGGGCAACTGGATCACCCGTGCCCCGAGCCTGCGCCGCAAGGCCATCCTCATGGCCAAGGTGCAGGACGAGGCCGGCCACGGTCTCTACCTGTACAGCGCGGCCGAGACCCTCGGCGTCGACCGGTCGGAGCTGCTCGACCTGCTGCACGCGGGCCGCCAGAAGTACTCCAGCATCTTCAACTACCCCACCCTGACGTGGGCCGACATGGGTGCGATCGGCTGGCTGGTCGACGGCGCAGCGATCGTCAACCAGGTGCCGCTGTGCCGCTGCTCGTACGGCCCCTACGCCCGAGCGATGGTGCGGATCTGCAAGGAGGAGTCGTTCCACCAGCGGCAGGGCTTCGAGATCCTCCACACCCTCAGCCACGGCACGCCCGAGCAGCACGCGATGGCGCAGGACGCTGTGGACCGCTGGTGGTGGCCGAGCCTGATGATGTTCGGGCCGCCGGACGACGAGTCGCCCAACAGCGCGCAGTCGATGGCGTGGGGCATCAAGAAGCACAGCAACGACGAGCTGCGGCAGCGCTTCGTCGACATGACGATCCCGCAGGCGCAGGTCCTCGGCCTCACCGTGCCCGACGCCGACCTGCACTGGGACGGCGAGCACTGGCGGTTCGGCGAGATCGACTGGAGCGAGTTCTACGCGGTGCTCAAGGGCAACGGCCCGTGCAACGCCCAGCGCATGGAGCACCGCCGCCGCGCCCACGACGAGGGCGCCTGGGTGCGCGAGGCCGCGACGGCCTACGCCGAGAAGCAGGCGGCCCGGCGGGAGAGCGCCGCATGAGCGAGTTCCAGGCCGAAGGCGGCCACGGCGCCGTCCCCACGGCGGGCGTGCCGGCCGACGAGGGGGGCGTCCCGAGCAGGCGGGAGTGGCCGCTGTGGGAGGTGTTCGTCCGCGCCCGCCGCGGCCTTTCCCACCAGCATGTCGGCAGCCTGCACGCGCCCGACGCGCCGATGGCCCTGCACAACGCGCGCGACCTCTACACCCGCCGCAGCGAGGGCGTGAGCATCTGGGTCGTGCCTGCCGCGCAGATCACGGCGTCGAGCCCCGACGAGAAGGACGCCTTCTTCGACCCCGCCGCCGACAAGGCCTACCGGCACCCCACGTTCTACGAGGTCCCGGCCGAGGTCCGGCACCTGTGAACGGGTTGGCCACCTACACCCTGGGGCTCGGGGACGACGCCCTCGTGCTTGCCCAGCGCTGCGGCGAGTGGATCTCGAAGGCGCCGCAGCTCGAGGAGGACGTCGCGCTTGCGAACATCGGGCTCGACCTGCTGGGGCAGGCCCGCACGCTCCTCACCTACGCCGGCGAGGTCGAGGGGGAGGGCCGCTCCGAGGACGACCTCGCGTATCTGCGCGAGGAGCGAGCGTTCACCAACGTGCAGCTGGTCGAGCTCCCGAACGACGACTTCGCCGTCACCATGGCCCGGCTGCTCGTGTTCTCGGCGTACCAGCTCGAGCTGTACGAGCGGCTGCAGCGCAGCACCGACCCCACCCTCGCCGCCGTCGCCGCCAAGGCCCTCAAGGAGGTCGCGTACCACCGTGACCATGCGTCGAACTGGGTGATGCGGCTCGGCGATGGCACCACTGAGAGCCACGCGCGCATGCAGGCGGGCCTCGAGAAGGTGTGGCCCTACGTCGAGGAGCTCTTCGACCGGTCCTGGATCGATGCCGGGGTGCTCGCGGGCGGCGTCGCGGTCGACCCGGCAGGGCTGCGTGCCAACTGGGAGGTGCACGTGCTGGCCGTCCTCGAGGAGGGCACGCTCGAGCTGCCCGCCGTCCCGCAGCGGCCCAGGGGCGGCCGTCGCGGCATCCACACCGAGGCGATGGGTTACCTGCTCGCCGAGATGCAGCACCTGCACCGCTCGCACCCCGGCGCTCGCTGGTGACCACGGGCAGGCGCTACGGACACTGATGGAATCAGTGATGCGAGCACGCGGGCCCGCGGGACAGCCTCGAGTCATGAGATGGAACATCACGTCACGCATCCCCTGGGTGCACAGCGGGCGCAAGCCCCGGGCCTTCGTCTCGCTGTCCGAGGTCGGGCCGGAGGAAGAGGTGGGCGAGCGCAAGGAGTTCGGCCTGCCGAACCGCGGCGAGACCGACCTGCGGCGCTCCGACCGCTTCAGTGGCCTCGCCCCCGCGAACGAGGCCGCCGAGACGGCGCTGCAGGGGATGGACCTGTTCAAGCCCCCGCGGGAACCTGCGCCCTGACCCGCGGGCTGACTCGCCTCCATCACTCGCGCCCCTCCGCTTGACCCCGCCGGACCCTCCGCCGATAATCCAACCGAACGTTCGGTCGGTTCAGGCTCGTGCGGAGGAGGCGGTGTGGACACCTCGCTGGAGAGCCCGGCCGCCGGGCCGACGGAGCTCGAACGCGCCCGTGTCGTGGCAGGAGCCGTGCTCGACCCCGAGGTCCCTGTGCTGACCATCGAGGACCTCGGTGTGCTGCGCGATCTCACGATCGACGCCGACGGCGCCGTCGAGGTGACGATCACGCCGACCTACTCGGGCTGCCCGGCGATGGACTCGATCAGGGAGGATCTCACCATTGCTTTGCGGGAGGCCGGCTTCGCCGACGTCCGGGTCCGGACCGTCCTGGCGCCCGCCTGGACCACGGACTGGATCAGCGAGCGCGGCCGCTCGGCGCTCGAGGAGTACGGCATCGCGCCGCCCGGTCCCCGGGGGAACGGGACGGTGCGGCTCGCGCTGAGCGTCCGCTGCCCGCTGTGCGGCTCGCTCGACACAACGGAGCTCTCGCACTTCGGCTCCACCGCGTGCAAGGCGCTGTGGCGCTGCCGCGCTTGCGGCGAGCCGTTCGACCACTTCAAGACCCTCTAGGCCCGGACGGCGACCATGACGACGAGCACGCAGGAGCAGGTCGGCCGTGCCCACGCGGCGTTCCACCCGCTGCGGGTCGCCGAGGTCGAGCAGCTGACGCCGGACGCCGTCGCCCTCACCTTCGCCGTCCCGCCCGAGCTCCGGCAGGAGTACGCCTTCGCGCCCGGCCAGCACCTCACGCTGCGTGCCACGCTCGACGGCGAGGAGGTGCGACGCAGCTACTCCATCTGCAGCCCGCCGTCGCAGGGCCGCCTCCGCATCGCCGTCAAGCGCCTCGAGGGCGGCGTCTTCTCGGGGCACGCGCTCGAGCAGGTGCGGGAAGGCGACGTGATCGACGTGCTCCGCCCGGCGGGCCGGTTCGGCGTCCGGCTCGACCCGGCGAACGCCAAGCACTACGTGGCGATCGTCGCGGGCAGCGGCATCACCCCGGTGCTGTCGATCCTCGGGGCCGTGCTCGAGACCGAGCCCGCCAGCCGGTTCACGCTCGTCTACGGCAACCGGAACGCCGGCTCGGTGATGTTCCTCGAGGAGCTCGCCGACTACAAGGACCGCTACCCGCAGCGCCTGCAGCTCGTGCACGTGCTCTCCCGCGAGGGCCGCGACGCCGAGCTGCTCTCGGGGCGCATCGACGAGGTGAAGCTCGACCGGCTGCTCGCGGGCGTCGTCCCGCCCGAGTCCGTCGACGACTGGCTGCTCTGCGGCCCGTTCGAGATGGTCGAGCAGGTGCGGGCGCAGCTGGTGGCGCGTGGCGTGCCGCCGCGGTCCGTGCACCTGGAACTGTTCCACGTGGAGGGCGAGCCGGTGCGCGTCCGGCCCACCTCCGCGGGCGCAGGGACCGCGGACGCCGCCAGCGAGGTGACGGTGCGTCTGGACGGGCGCACGACGACGTTCCGCATGCCGCCCGAGGGATCGGTGCTCGACGCCACGCTCGCCGTGCGCACCGATGCGCCGTACGCGTGCAAGGGCGGCGTGTGCGGCACCTGCCGGGCCAAGCTGGTCGAGGGCGAGGTGTCGATGGCGCGGCGCTACGCGCTCGACGACGACGAGGTGGAGGAGGGCTTCGTGCTCGCCTGCCAATCGGTGCCGCTGACCCCCACCGTGGTGCTCGACTTCGACGCCTGACCGGCGCCGCGCACAGCCTCAGCCGGTGTGCTGTTCGCCGTTCTTGAGGAGGCTCCAGAGGTTCGACGGGAGTCGCCGCCAGCCGTCGGCCTTGGCGGCGGCCACCGCGACCGCCCCGGCCAGCCAGAGGCCGACGAAGCCGACCAGGAACTGGACGCCCCAGATCGCCAGGCGCACCTCCTGGGCGGAGCCCTCGCTCGTGAGGTTGCCGCGGTGGGTGGCGACGCTGATGACGATCTGGGCGAACGGGAACCACGACAGGATGATCAGCAGGAGCCCGGTCCTGAGCCGGGCGAGCGCGTGCGACGGGCCGGCGGTCACGTCGCGCGCGCTCATGGGTATCCGATCTGCAGCCGTGGACCGCTCCCTCCGGCTCCTCACTCTGGGTGCAGGGGCGGCGCGAGGCCTCACCCGCGCGGGATGACGTGACCCGGTCCGGCGACGGAGGTCCAGTACGCTGAGCCCGCGCCCCCGTAGCTCAGGGGATAGAGCACCTCTCTCCTAAAGAGGTGGCGCAGGTTCGAATCCTGCCGGGGGCACTGACAAATCCGCAGGTCACGGCCCTACTTCGCTAGATCGTGGGGGCTGTATCTAGATCGTTTGTCCGCAGATTGTCCGCAGACCTCGTCGTCACGACGCGAACCTCCACGGACTCTTCCGGGGACGATCAAGGCGGCCTCCGAGACTCGCTCGTTCCCGGCGTACACCTTCACGCGCAACGAGCAGCTCGGCAGCGTCTCGATCTAGCCCCACTGCGCTTCGACGACCGCCCCGGCTGCACCACCATGGGGGCAGCGTTCTGAGACGCTCGCACCACGAGCGTGATCGGCGAAGTATGTACCAGGGCATAGCGCCTGCTGACTGCGCCCGGCAGACTGCGCCCGGCAGGGATCGAACCTGCGACCATCGGATTAGTCCCCGCAGGTCAAGACCCTCGAGGACTTCAACCTCGACCACCTGCCCTCGCTGCGCAAGGACGTCCTGGCGCACCTGGCCACCGCCGTGTTCGTGCCCAAGGCCGACAACGTCGTGCTGCTCGGACCACCCGGGATCGGCAAGACCCACCTGGCGATCGGGCTGGGCATCAAGGCCGCCCAGGCCGGACAGTCGGTGCTGTTCGACACCGCCACGAACTGGGTCTCACGCCTGGCCCGGGCCCACCACGCCGGGGCGCTGGAACTGGAGCTGAAGAAGATCCGCGGCTACCGGCTGATCATCATCGACGAGGTCGGGTACATCCCGTTCGACACCGACGCCGCCAACCTGTTCTTCCAGCTCGTGGCCTCACGCTACGAACAGGCCTCGGTCATGGTCACCTCGAACCTGCCGTTCGGACGCTGGGGCGAAGTCTTCGGCGACGAAGTCGTCGCCGCCGCCATGATCGACCGACTCGTCCACCACGCCGAGGTCCTCACCCTCGCCGGCGACTCCTACCGCACCCGCGCCCGCCGCGAGCTGCTCGCCAAGGACCGCGACAAGTAGGACACGACAACCAGCAGGCTGCTCAATTTCAGCCGTCGGAACCTGCTCAGGTTTCAGCCGTCGTTGACAGACGCTTCGACGCGGCGAACAAAAGGTCGTCTGGGCCTTTGCCCTTGACGGCTCGGCGCAGCTCGTCAACGAGGAAGCGCGGAATCGGGACGGCACGTCGCTGATGGTTCTTCGGCGTGCCGACGGGCACACGATCGTGTCATCGCCCGTGACCAGACCAGCCGGCAAGTCTTGTCACGCCGCCCTACGTGCCCTGTCGAACCGCTGGCTCGAGGTCCTTTGGCACTGCCTGGCCCGAGGCGTCTCCTACGACGAGGCCGTCCACCAGGCCAACCGAGGACGCTCCCTCACGCGCGCAGCCTGAACGACCAGAGACCCTGGCGGTCCCGCCACGAAGAGCGCCCGGCGATCTGCGAGCACCCCGCATCCACCATGCCCGTCCGGCGGGGATCACAGTGGCTTTACCCCCCGGTCGCCGGCGGCCCTCCGCTTGAAAGCGTGCTGGTCATGACAGCGGCGCAGGACCGAGAATGATCGCGTGGACGAAGCCGCGCCCGACTACGCCTTCCCGCACACCGCCGTGGACGAGCAGCGGCGGTTGGAACTGCTCCAGGACCGTCTGGACCCCCTGACGATCCGACGGGTCCAGCGTCTCGGGCTCGCGCCCGGCGCCCGATGCCTCGAGGTGGGCGGAGGGCAAGGCTCCATCGCGGCCTGGCTCAGCCACGCCGTCGGTCCCGCCGGGCACGTGACGGCCACCGACATGCAGACGGCGATGCTCTCCCGATTGCACCTGCCCAACCTCACCGTGCTGCGCCACGACATCCGTGCTGACGACTTCCCGGCCGCGTCCTTCGACCTCGTGCACATGCGCGCCGTGCTCATGCACGTCGACCACCGCGCCGACATCCTGCGCCGAATGGTGGCCTGGCTCGCCCCTGGCGGCTTACTGCTCGTCGAGGAGCCCGACTTCGGCATGTGGCTGGCCGATCTCGACCCACTCTGGGCCGCCCACCCGAGCGCCTGGCACGAAGCCTTCCCCCACGGCTCGACAGCCGCGGGCCGGTTTCTCCTGCGGCAGGCGCACCACCTCGGCCTGGTCGACGTCGGGGCAGACGCCGAGCTCGACGTCGTCGAGCCGGGCAGCCCGCTTGCGGAGTTCTACCGGCTGAGCATGACCGCTCTGGCCGGGCCGTCCGTCGCGGCCGGCATCCTCAGCGGCCAGGAGGCCGACACGCTGTCGCGGCGACCCACCGAGCCCGACTTCCTGTCGTGCGGCTTCGCCCACATCGCGATCTGGGGACGCCGGGCACCCTAGGGTGCGCCTCGGGGAGGACGACGGCGAAGGTTGGCCTCCCTGGGTGCGGCGCTCACGCGGGCTCACGCCGTTTGACGCCTGTCCGGTTCAGGGTTCCCGGAGCACCAGCTTCGTCCACAACGCTGCAGCAAGCGCTCCTCCCGCTCCTCTCGGAAGGTGGCCTCCTATAGAGGAGATCCCTCACCTTCGCAGGCCACTGCAACACGACAGGCACGTTCTCGCGTCGTTCCCGGCGCTACGAGTGTCCAGCGACCAGGACCCGCAGCGGCGGAGCCCAGACGACGCGGCACAGCGCACTGGTAATCAGGCGGTTCTACTATCGGCCTGCAACTCGGGGGGCGCTGAGCCTGGGCTCCGTTACCAAGCTGGGCGGCCCCTGGCCACTGAAGGTCACGCCGACGAACGTGTCCGCCTGGTCCGTCCGGCCCACCCAGTAAAAGCGAAGCAAAGTCCCGTCCGGATCGCTCACATCCACAACCGCCTCGTGCGGCGCGCGGTCCTGGACGTCGGTGCACCGGGCTCCGAGTTCCGAGCAGCGGCGACGGAGATCCTCAAGCGACTCGCGGGTGGCCATGTGCAGGGCCACGACATCGAAGCCGGTGAGATCCGGTTGCCCCGTGCAGTATTGGCGCAGCCGGAGCGCGAAGGCGAACCCACCCTCGGGCGACATCAACGCGGCCCCCCGCAGCTCGTCGTCTTCGATGAACTCCTTGGACAGGTCCAGATCCATCAGGTCGCAGTACCAGGTCACGCTTCGCTGCAGATCCGTGACCGGAATCTTGACGTGCAGGACCTTCGTCATCCCGATGCCCACCCTGGCTCCTTCGCTCGAACGCGCAGGCCGCACCTGCCAGAGTAGGGCTCCGCGCCTATGGCCCATCCAACTCGGCCGCGGGACGCTGGGGGCACCCTCTTCCCTGCCGTACCGACTGCTGGGGCACATGCGGGGCACACGACGACCGTCGACGCCGTCAGGCAGTGACAGGTGCTGCGAGGCGGCCTCGCAGGTCAGATCCTTCTTCCCCCGCATCCTCGCAGGTAGCCGTCCTGCCGTGCCCGGTTCAACCTCGACCGCATGGCAGTCACCGGACAGCCGGGGAAGCGGGCCAAGCGGGAGCCAGCCTGGGAGCCTGACGCTGCGGACGTCCACGGACTGCCGAGGGCAGGCGCGGCTGCTGGCGCGAGAACGACAGCGCACGCCGGACGGGAGCGGATGCCGCTGGGAGACGAGTCGGTACCTACAGATCAGAAAGTCAGCCCACCCTGCTGACGGCAGCCCTGACGGCAGGCCCTTCACCCACCGGCGGATGAAGCCGGACGGTCAACCTTCTGCGTCGCGTGCTGCTACATGTGCGCCGCTCGCATGCGGAATAGTGGCCTCGACATCAACGGTGAGCAGCCCGGCCGTCCGCCCTAGCCATAGCCTCGCGGGGGTGCCGGTCGGCACTCAGAAGGGGAGTCACACACCATGGCCGAGAGCGAACTGTTCGAGAGCGGACTTCAAGCGCGGCGGGACGTCCTGGGCGCTGAGTACGTCGACGCGAACCTCGGGGGCGTCGACGACTTCATGATGGCCTTTCAACGCATCGTGACCGAGTGGGCGTGGGGGTACGCGTGGAGCAGGCCAGGTCTCGATCGCAAGACACGGAGCATGCTGAACCTTGCGATCTTGACGGCGCTTGGGCGGCCCGAAGAGTTGGCCGTCTACGTGAAGGGCGCGATCGCCACAGGCGTATCCGTCGACGAGATCAAGGAGATATTGATTCACGCCACCGTGTACTGCGGCACACCAGCCGGGCACCAGGCGTTTCAGGCAGCGCATGAGGCTCTCCTGGCCGAGGGCGTGTTGCGTCATCCCAGTTGAGCGCCTGGAACCGAGGTTGCAGGTCAGGCGATGCGGAGGCACGGACCACGCAGATTCCAAGCTGACCGTCGTGCCCGCTGCGCGCCCGATGGCAGGGCAGCGGACGGTGCCGAGGGGGCAGCAGCGGAGACCCACAGGACAGCTTGACCGAGCACGAGCAGCGCGCCTCGAGCAGCGTACAAACTCGTTCCCACGCTGATGGTTTCCGCCCGTCGTGCGAAGCGCTCGATGCGCCTACCCAACGCCATCAGGTGCAAAGGTCAGGAGCGTGGGACTACCTCCGTCTGGTGTCGCGCGAGCAGTGAACGGATGGCGGCCGGGTCTGGCGGCCCCTGCGCGGCGAGGTTCCCCAGGGCCTCGACCAAGGGCAGGGCCGCGGCCGTCACGAAGGCGAGGATGCGCGCGGTGTCCGGTCCAGGATTCATGAATGTGTGAGCGGTCCCCCGCGGAGCGAAGACGACGGACCCTGCCGGGCACAGGTGATTCTCGTCGTCTAGCTGGAACTCCATGACGCCCTCGATGACGTACCAGGCCTCGTCGTAGGCGCGGTGGACGTGCTGAGGAGGGCCTGGAACGCCGGGGGGCTGGACGCCCTCGAACGCTGCGAAGCTCCGCCCTTCCGCGGCCTCGATCTTGACCTGAGCCTGCGATCGTCCCGTCGGGAAACACCGCCCTTGGCCCGGGAGGACCAGACGGGGATCACTGTTCGGGGTTGGCACGGGCGCCCTCCATCTGACGGGACCGGTGACCAACTGCGATCCCGGCAGCGTCCATGTGGCTCGGCCGCCGGGATCAGCTTATCCACGTGCATGCCGCCTGCCGCCGCGAGGGGGCCAGAGGGACGTGAGCCGGCCGCGGTAGCACTTCTGGCGCGACCGCGGGTCATGGCCTTGCGGTCGCCGCGCTGGTCTTCGCAGCATCCGTTCTGTGGGGAGCGCCACCAACATCGCTTCCAAGCTGGCCCTGAGGGCCGCGGCCCACCTCGTGCGATCGGCGTGCGACAAGTCTTGGTCGAGGTCGGACCATCAGGGGCACGCCCGGGCAGTCGCTCACGCACAGACCGCCGAAGCGCGCAGACCCGACTCGATTTCCCAAGCTGACAGTGCGAGTCACGTTCTCGTCGCCGCTCGAAATCCTTCCCTTCGTTGGCATCCTCAACAGCCCTGACGCTCAGATGACCGCCCTCCTGCGGGGCGAACTCCACCACGTCAGGGGACGTCACCTGAGGTACCTGATCAGCGTGCCCGCCACACGCTCGAGCACCTAACATGGTCGACCTGAATGTTCAGGCGGACACACGGAAGGACGATGCCCGATCGTTGTAACTGCTGCCGACCCAGTCGCGATTACCGTAGTAGACGACCATTTCACTACTGAAGTTCGGCAAGTCGTAGATCGTCATATACTTGCACCCGCCGTAAACCTTGAACGACGACAGGGCATTGTTCACGAAGCCGCCCATGTCCCGGAATCCATAGCCCGCTTTGTCGCAAGTGCCGAAGTTGCCACAGAAGGTGTACCTGTAGCCTTGGTAACCCACATCGGTGTACAGAGTGGCCAGCGGGTCCTGGCAGAACAATGCCGAAGCATCGATGTTTCTCGAGCAGTCTACCTCTGTGACCTGAGAGATCCTCTCTCCACCGGTCAACTCGTTGAGTCTTGCAACACAGGTGATGTCATCTTTAGAAGCAGCTTGCCGGGGGATGACCGTTGCGGAGGCCTGCGAGGGAACCAACAGGCTTAGGGCGAGGGTGGCAATCGCTGCGCAAACCGCGAGCACCCGCGTCATTGATAGTGAACGCACAGCTTCCTCCTGCATGTAGTGGCGCTGGCGCGCCGTGATCCGGCGCGATAGCCGCCCGGGAGTCGCAACTTTGAATGTGCCGCTGTTGTGCGGGCCTGCGAACTACCGATCGTTGGCGATAAACGCCCGCGCCGTGTCCCGGGCATTGAATACCCATCCCCAGTACGCTGCATGCAGTCCGTAAACTCGTCCCGTGGCGCAGGTATGCGCCTGCGCCCGGCCCTGAGCGACGATCGCCCCGCTGTTAGCGTCTTTGATCTGCCAATCCGCGTAGTGAGCACTAGAAGCGCACATGTTGTAGAAGATCGTGTGATCGTTGAGGTTTGCCCAGATGGTCGCAGTCTTGCAGGAGGTGCTTGGCCATTTTACGGAACAGGATGAGGATGTGGCGTTTGAAGCGGACGCCTCGGTGACAACCCCAACTGTTGTGACGGTGGCCACAATCACGGCGATGCCCGCCCGCTTCATGTTCGACTTCATCATGCGCCCTTCGTAGTAGATGGAAGATGCTGCGCTCTTGCAGCCTGGCGGTGAGTGGTCACTCGGGGGGGCATGTAGTGGGTACGGGCATAGGGTGAATGTAGTCAGTGGGCCGGTCTCGATTTCAAGGTTTGTCGAAGTGACGCCGATACGGGCAAGGTTGCAACGACTCTTCGAACCAATGCTGCGAGGCGTCGCGGCGGCTTCCCGTCGGAGGGGCGTTCAGCGACATGGGGTCGACATCGCTACAGCCGGCTAGGACTGTCTCGCTGGCAGCGAGGAGGAGACGGCGGACCAGGCTGCATTCCTGTGCAACAGTGATTCACTCCGCGAAGATCCTCTTCGTTTCGCAGAGCAGCAAAGCTTCCGGGCACGATGGCGTGGTGGTGACGACGCTGCCCCCAGCAGTCCGGCTGCACAAGACCCTTCGACGATCGTCGAATAGTCTTGTGTGCGCCGGGAAATCCCTGGAGAGTGGGACGGATGATTGCGGCGACGGCAGCAGCACGGCCCGATTCCTTCCTCCGACTCGAGGTCACTGGGCAAGACGTGCGACCGGTCTCGGTGCACGTGTACCCGCTCGCAACCGTCCTGACGAGCGTCGTCGAGGTCTTCGGGCCGCTGTCCGGGCGAGTTCCCGTGGCCGTCGGGCGGGCGGCGAAGCGGGCAGCCCGATGGGTTCCGGTCCCCACCCTGTTGGACCTGATCTTGGGTGGTCCGGACGGAGTGCTGTCGCCGGACTTCGTGAGCGATCGCAGCAGCGCCACCTTCGTCGACCAGGTCGAGCAGATCCGCGAGACCCCTCAGTCCGTCATCGCCCAGGACCTGGCCGTCTACGGGCAGTTCGACAGCGGCGCCGCACGCCTGTGGCGGCGTGACCCTGGCCGCGGCTTGAGCGAATACTGCTCGGTCTTGACCTTGTACTGGCGGGACGTCATCACGCCCTTGTATCCGGACCTGGAACGGCGCCTGCAACGGGAGGCCGCCCGCCTGGATGCTGGGCTGGATGCCTACGGGTACGGACCATGCTGGCCCTGCTTCACCCCCGCACGCGCTTCGAGCACGGCCGGCTCAGACTGGCGAGTTCCTACAGCACAGGGCAGGTCACTTGGACGACCGACGAGCTGGTGATCAAACCGATGATCGCCGCGCCGGCGACCTGGCACTCCAACATCGGGGCGGCGGACAACCCCCGGGTGACCAAGGCGTTCCTGGCGGTCGCCCCACCAGGTCTCCGCCCGGGCTGGCCTGTGGACGCGGCCGACAGCTATCCAGCTCTGGAGCTCCTCATCGGGCGCCCTCGGGCGCAGATCCTGCGGTCCCTACGCCACCGGCCGGGAACGACGACCGACCTGGCACATGAGCTCGGGCTGCTGCCCAGCACGACCTCGTACCACTTGAAGGCGCTGCGGTCCGCGGGTGTCGTCGAGGCGTGCCGCCGCCGCACCGGCGTCTACTACCGACTCACCGACCGAGGCGCGCGCCTCATGGCCATCTGAACCGCAGCCTTCGGCTGCCGCCGTCGCTCGGCGAGCCCGGCTGCCACTCAGTGAAACGGGCTGGTAGCGGGCGTGTTGCTGGTGGATCTGTGGCCGTCCTGGTGGATCGCGTCATGTGCCTCCTGCCCGTTGAAGAGTTGGGTGGGGGTGGCGATGCCGTCGAGGAGGCGGTGCAATCCCCATAGGTACTGCTCGGTGGAGATGTAGGCGGCTCTGGTGGCCACGGCGGCGGCGGCCCTGGGGTAAGGGCCACCTGGTGTCCCGGCGAGGGTGCGCCGCCGGGCGGCGATCCATTCCGCTTCCGAGGGCAGCGGGCCGGGCTCCTGGGCATCGGCCACCACCAAGGCGATCGACCCGACGATGTAGATGAACAGAAGGTATGAAGCGCGTGGAGCGTCGGCGGGACTCAGGCCGGCGTCGTCCAGGAGCTCGAGCAGCGCCTCGTGCAGGGCCAGGGCCTGCGGACCGGTCACCGGCCTGCTGATCACCAGCTGGACCACGCCCGGATGCGCCGTCAGCCGCTGCCTGAGTTCGAGGGCGAGGGCCTCCACCCGCAGCCGCCACGGCTGGGTGCGGTCGGCGAAGACGTCGTGGTTCACCTCGCTGAGCAGACGCTCGACCAGGGCCTTGACCACGGCGGCCTTGTCCGGGAAGTAGGTGTACACCGCGTTCGGAGCGACCCCCACGCGGGCGGCGATGCCCCGCACGGTCACCGCGGCTGCCCCGCCCTGGTCCATCAGGGCGAGCGCGGCGTCGAGGATCTCGTCCTCGGTCGTCGCCCGTCGTGGGCCCCGCCGGTGGGGGGCTGTCGTTGCCATCGGGCCACTCCTTCACCTTGACTTCCTACTGCACACCGTACAGTATCTGTACAAAGTACAAAAGAACGAGATCGGGGATCTGATGACGACCGCGACGAGAGGCACTGGCCTCCGCCGCGCGACCGGCGCGCTGTTCGTGGCCCTGCCGACTCATCCGGAGCTCTTGGCCGACGCCGGCCACGCCGTTCGGCCCACCTCTGATCGACGCCACGGGGGGAATCGCGATCCGTCGCCGCTGTCGGCTCCGCGCTTCCCTGCTTGACTTTATGTTGGACAAAGTACAGTATTTGTACACAGTCCAGAGCGGTCGCGGCGAGCAGAGCCGGGATGGGTCCGACGGACCACCAAGGAGCAGGCTGAACGCCGACCGGCTGAAGCGAGAGGCCGGCCCCCGAGGCGCCGCCTGACTGGTCGACCCGGACCGGGAACGCCCGGCGGGAGCGACAGCGCCCTGTCGCACCGCCTGGCTCAACCCGCCGCCATCAGCCGCCTGCCTCCTTGGCCCGGGAGGCACGCCACCTCAGCGTCGGCTGGCCAACAGCAGCAGCAACTCGAGTACAGACACCCATCATCGAACCCCGACACGGACTCATCAATTCACGACACGGAGACGGACATGACCATCCCTAGGCAAACCGCAGCAACCACGCGGGGAGACCCGATGACCCCGTTACGGAAGACCGCGCTCGTCGCGGGCATCTTCTACCTGATCACGTTCGTCTCGATCCCCACGCTGGGCCTCTACGGCAACCTCAAGACCGACCGGAACTTCATCACCAGCTCGGGCAGCAGCACCAGCGTGCTCTGGGGCGCCTTCCTCGAGGTGATCGTCGCCCTGGCCGGCATCGGCACCGCAGTCACACTGTTCCCCGTGGTCAAGCGGCAGAACGAAGGCGTGGCGCTCGGCTTCGCCGCCGTCCGCACCCTCGAGGCCGCCATGATCTTCACCGGCGTCCTGAGCCTCCTCACGCTCGTCCACCTGCGACAGGGCCTCGGCACGGCGGCCGGGCTGGACCGGGCCTCGCTCGTCACGACCGGCGCCGCGCTCGTCTCGGTCTACAACGGGACGGCCCTGCTCGGGCAGACCCTGATGCCGTGTATGAGCGCGCTCCTGCTCGGCACCTTCATGTACAGATCACGCCTGGTGCCGCGTGCCATCCCCCTGATGGGACTCATCGGAGCCCCCCTGCTCATCGCCTCCACGATCGCGTGGTTCTTCGGCGTCATCGAACAGATCTCCCCGTGGATGGTGATCGGAACCGTCCCGATCGCGCTGTGGGAGCTCTCCCTAGGCCTGTGGATGACCTTCAAGGGCTTCAAGCCCTCCCCGATCACCGCCGGGATGGACGCAGCCGGCACCCGGCCTGCCACAGCCCGTCGTCCCCGCCTGACCATCCACGACACGCGGCCGGGCCCACCACGGGCCGGCCGTGTCCACGGAGGCCGACAAACCCAAAGCTGTGGCGCCGTATCGCCTCGCTCCGGCCTCCAGCTGGACCCGGATTCCGCTTCCAGCATGAACCAGCATGAACCAGCCATGAAGGGCACGTCGATGATTGAAGTCGAAGACCTGAGTAAACGTTACGGGGACAAGCTGGCGGTGGACCGGTTGACCTTCACGGTCCAGCCGGGGATCGTCACCGGATTCCTCGGCCCCAACGGCGCTGGGAAATCCACCACCATGCGGCTGATCGCCGGCCTGGACCGGCCCACCACAGGACATGTCGTGGTCAACGGCCGCGACTACCGGTCCGCCCGTGCCCCGATGGCCGAACTCGGCATCCTGCTCGAGGCCAAGGCCGTGCACACCGGCCGCTCCGCCCGCAACCACTTGCTGGCCCTTGCCCAGACCAACGGCATCGGCCGACGCCGGGTGGACGAGGTCATCGACATGGTCGGTCTGCAGGACGTAGCCGCCAAGCGCGTCGGTGGGTTCTCCCTCGGCATGGGCCAACGCCTGGGAGTGGCGTCGGCGTTACTCGGCCGCCCCCAGACGGTCGCCCTCGACGAGCCCGTCAACGGCCTGGACCCGGAGGGAGTCCTGTGGATGCGCACCATGCTCAAGGACCTCGCCGACGACGGGCACACCGTCTTCGTCTCCTCCCACCTGATGAGCGAAATGGCACAGACCGCCACCCGGCTGGTCGTGGTGGGCCGCGGTCGGCTCATCGCCGACACCACCGTCGCCGAATTCGTTGCTTCCGCCGGCGGACATGCCGTCCTCGTCCGCACACCCGAGGCGGACCGCCTCAACACACTGCTCGCCGGACCCGACGTCACCATCACCCGACAGGACCCCGAAGTCCTGCTCGTGGAAGGCCTGACCACCCGGGCGATCGGCGCCATCGCGCACCAGGGCGCGGTCGCCGTGTACGAACTCACCGACCAGCGCACCTCCCTGGAGGACGCGTTCATGGAACTGACCCAAGACTCCGTCGAATACCACGCCAAGCCCGCGGCGGTGTCGTCGTGACCGCCCTGGCACCACCCGTGAGCGGCCCCAGTGATCTCAGTGCCCGCGCGGACCACCGACTGCGGGTGACTCAACTGCGCGTGCTGCGCTCAGAATGGACCAAGTTCCGTTCGCTGCGGTCCACCGCCTGGACCATGCTGATGGCGGTCACCTTCATGATCGGCCTCGGTGCCCTGTTCTCAGCGACCACCGCGAACAGCGCGACCGGCCTCGACCCGGGTAGCACAGCGAGCTCGGTAAGCCTGACCGGAACCTTCTTCGCCCAACTGGCGATCGGCGTCCTGGGCGCACTGATGATCACCGGCGAATACGGCACGGGAATGATCCGCGCCTCGCTGACCGTCGTCCCCAAGCGGCTGCCCATGCTGTGGGCCAAACTGACCGTCCTCGCCGCGACCGTCTTCTCGACCATGCTGATCGCCAGCCTGACCGCATTCCTGCTCGGCCAGGCACTGCTCAGCGGCAAGCACCTCAACGTCGCCCTGTCCAACCCCACCGCGCTGCGATCCGTGCTCGGCGCCGCGCTCTATCTGACGGTCGCGGCCATGATCGGACTGGCACTCGGCGCCCTCTTACGCAACACCGCCGCAGCGATCACCACGTTCGTCGCCGTCTTCTTCGTCATCCCCACCATAGCCAGCCTGCTGCCCGCAACATGGACCTCGCACTTCGTGCAGTACCTGCCCTCCAACGCCGGCACGGGCCTGATCGACGGCACCTACGGTCTCGCTAATCCCCTGGCCCCCTGGACCGGGTTCGCCGTGATGTGCGCCTTCCTGGCAGCCCTGACCTGGCTCGCCGCGTGGCGCCTCCGACGAACCGACGCCTAACCCGAGAACCCAAGCGACCTATAGGCGCAAAAGCCATGG
Organism: uncultured Actinomycetota bacterium; assembly: GCA_963792195.1. Lineage (GTDB taxonomy): Bacteria > Actinomycetota > Actinomycetes > Actinomycetales > Kineosporiaceae > DATKNA01. The sequence continues at coordinate 317,157 of CAWBVK010000003.1, forward strand.
CGAGCAACTCGCCGTCCGGCCGCATTCCGCATCGCCTAGAAGCCCTGCAGGGAGGAATGTCATGAACACCTACCCCCGCGCTGATGGTCGCCGTTCCCGATTCGTCCAGCTTGTGTCCCGCAGATGGAGGTTGGTTTCGTTGAAGCGTCTTTCGGCAATGCTGGGCGCCGGCGCAGTTGCGGCCGGCGCCGTCCTCGCCGCGCCAGCGGCGTCGGCTGCCGAGGCGCCGCCCTCCGGCTACGTGGTGGTGCTGAAAGACGCCGTGGGGAACCCGGCGGCCGTGTCGGCCGTGCAGGTCGGACGCTACGGAGGCCGCCGTGGCGCCGTGTTCACCCACGCCATCAGGGGGTATGCCGCTCAGTTGACCCGGTCGGAGGCCGCCGCGGTCGCGGCCGACCCGGCGGTGCAGTTCGTAACCGAGGACCGCACGTTCGTCGCTGCCTCCTACACCTGCTCGGGCGGAATGCGGCCTGGTGGACCCTCGAGCTGTGCAGTGTCTGCCGCACTGGAACGACCGCATCGACGTGGACCGCTCCTCGACCCGGGCCGGAGACGGGCGGGGGTCGGTGCAGGTCAACGTGGCGGTCATCGACTCGGGGATCGCGGGAGACCACCCCGACCTCAACGTCAGGGGTGGCGTCGACTGCGGCACCGGTACGGCGGCGGTGCCGGGAACCAGCCTGACCGATCCGGTCTTCCACGGTACGGCGGTCGCCGGGATGGTAGGGGCCAAGGACAACCAGATCGGCATGGTGGGCGCAGCTCCCGGGACGCCGCTGTGGTCGGCAAAGGTAGTGGACGCCAGCGGTGACTACACGCTGTCCTCCGTCTTGTGCGCGATCGACTGGGTGACCTCGACCCGCCAAGACACCAGCCCGTCCAACGACATCGCGATCGCCAACATCAGTCTCGCCTTTGACGGGACCGACGACGGGAAATGCGGGCTGACCAACCAGGACGCGCTGCACCTGGCCATCTGCCGGTCGGTCGCAGCCGGCGTCAGCTACGTCGCGGCAGCAGGCAACGAGTCGCGCGACCTGGCGACCCTCGTCCCCGGCGCCTACAACGAGGTGCTCACCGTCACCGCGATGGCCGACTTCGACGGCAAGCCGGGCGGCCAGGCCGCGCCGCAGTGTTACGGCACTGACCTGGGACCGCTGGGGTTCGCTGACGACGCCGCCGCCCCGTTCAGCAACTACGCCGGAACCCAGCGGGACTACCTGCACACCCTCGCTGCCCCCGGCGTGTGCGTGGAAACCACCGTCCCACCCACCCTCGGCCAGTACGCCGTCGTGGACGGCACCAGCTTCGCCGCACCCGCAGTGGCCGGCACGCTCGCACTGTGCATCACCGACGGAAGGTGCCAGGCCGGCAGCCCGGCCCGCAACCTCCTCACCCTGCAGGCCGACGCCGCGCTGTACAACCTGTCGCATCCCGACTTCGGCTACCAGGGGGACCCCTTGCGCCCGTCGCAGCGCCAATACCACGGTTTCCTTGTGAGGGCGGGGTCATACTGACCCAGCGGCGCCCGGCGCCCGCCTTGCCGCAGTGGAGCTTGGGTACGGCACCTACACATTTCTCGGCCTTAACTGGATCCGAATGCTCTCCCAAGAGGACGGCCCAGGCCGGCTCCGCCTAATCGACCTTTATAACTGCAAGGCGAGATGCTCCCGATAGCCGCCACCTCGACCAAACGGCGTCTCGCTGCCACAGAGAAGCAGCTTCCCTACTCGGTAGTCAGCCCGATGGCCTATCACCTGATCGCGGTACTGCCGGTCGTGCAACGGGCTGGCAGCGAGCGCGTCGCGCTCATGATCTCACTCTTCATCAACAGCCGCCGGATCACCGCCGAGTGCGCCGTGGTGGACGGTAAACGTCACTCCTGTGGCACGTCGTCGTAGCTGCCAGGGTCTTGGGCCGACGCCTGGTGGGTCAAGGGTGGAGGGCTATCCTCGCGCCGACCTGCGGTTTCTGTGCGTTGAGGTCCACCGAAATGTGGCCGTGCGGGAGTCGGATGGCAGGCATTTTGGCGGGCAGGTCGCCCCGGGGGCGTGTCCGCTTTGTCGTGCCGGCGTGGAGTAGCGTCGAAGACATGAGCAAGCAGTGGCAGTGTCGTCTCGGGTGGCACGCTTGGCTAGCGCCACACGAAGCCGAGGCGCAGGTCTGCCGGGGCTGCGGGAAGCGTAGGCGTAGGCGTCTTGGGCCAGCAACGAATTTGGGCGGGCCAACGAATTTGGGCGGGCCACCTACTGGCGGGGGCGGCGGGTTCGGCTAGTCAGGATCAACGCGACATCTTCCCGGGGTTCTGCCATGGCCAGGGCGCGGGCATGTCGTCGTAGCTGCCGGGTTCGCGGGACGACGGGAGCGCGTCAGGGCTCGAGTGTGCTCGATCACGAGCAGCCGGCCGGTGAACGGCAGTGCACCTTGCCTTGGAGGCGGACCCAGTGACAACTACGCAGCGTTCGGCTCGGCTGACCGGCTTGGCCTACCTGGTGCTCGCCATCTCGGGCATCGTTGGCTTCGTCCTGGTTCGCTCCCAGCTGTACGTCCTGGACGATGCCACGCGTACCGCTGGCAACCTGGTGGCGCACGAGGGGCTCGCACGCCTCGGCATCGCCGCGGACCTCGTCACGGTGCTCAGCCAGGCTCTGGCGGCGGTGGGGTTCTTCCTCGTCTTCCGGCGCGTGAACTCCGCCGGCGCGGCCTCGATCACGGCGTTCGGGCTGGTGAACTCCGTCGTCGTGCTCGTGGCCACCGCGTTCTCGGCGACGGCGCTCCAGGTGGCGCTTCGTGGCGGGCCCACGTCGGGGAGCGACAGCCTCATGCTGTACGACCTCAACGCCGCTACCTGGGCTGCGGGAGGACTGTTCTTCGGGCTGTGGCTGATTCCGATGGGGTGGCTCACTCTGCGCTCCGGGTTCATGCCCCGTGCTCTCGGTTGGATCCTCGTGGTCGGCGGGGTCGGCTACATCCTGAGCACCTTCGTGAGCTTCCTCGCGCCTGGTGCCTCCGGCCTCGCTCGTGCGTTGCCGCTGTTCGCCACTGTCGGGGAGGTATGGATGGTCGGCTATCTGCTGATCAAGGGGATGCCGCAGCGGCCCCCGGTCCCCGGACGTCGCGTTCCAGAGGCGGCGCTGACGTGAATCGTCGGGCTAGGCAGAACGAGGAGTGCTGGCCTGGATGCGGCCATGGTGAGGGCATGTCCTCGTAGCTGCTGGGTTCGTGGGACGACGGTGGCGCGTCAAGGGTCGAGCGTGCTCGATCGCGTCAGCGACGCCGTCAGGCGCCCTTGACGCGATGCCGGCGGCTGAGAACCCTGACGCGAAGAGGGCTTGCCGTCGGTGCGTTGATCACCATCCTGCGTGCGTCCTGTTCTCATGATCGTCTGTCGTCTGATGCGGCCCGGCTGCGCCCGCGGGCGCCGGAGGCGCAGAGCGGACGCAGGGCGGGCGAAGCCCGCCTTGCCCTGGTACAGGAACGCCTCACTTGACCCACGACACCGCGCTGCATAGCTCCACTTGATGGGTGACGGATGCGTTCCGGTTGATGGGTGACACGTTCGGCTAGACGTTCCGTCGTGGGGGTTCGGATTTGCGGACCTTGAACCTCATCACCTGGACTGGCTGGCCGCCGGGCGGCGGGGCGGGTCAGGGGCGGGTCAGGGGAGGGTCCACAGGTGGACCTGGTCGTCTGTGAGGGAGCCGTCGGCCACGATGCGGGCGCCCGGGGCCAGGGCGGGCTGGGCGTCGTTGACGTCGCGGAAGATGGTGGTGAGGTCGCTGAGAGCGCCCGAGCCGGCCGCCTGCCAGGTGAATACGGTGTCGCGGGCCGCCGGGCTGGGCCACGCCTCGGGGCGGTCGATCACGACGGTCAGGGCGCGCCCGTCCGGGGTGAAGGCCGCCGCGTAGGCGGCGGTAAAGCCGCAGTCGCCGCCGCAGGGGCCGGTCTGGGCGCTTCCCCCGTCGGGGAACCGCGCACTGGCCAGGAGGCCGGGGCGGGTGCTGACGAGGGCGGGGCGGCCGGGCCCGGCCACGCAGAAGACCAGCAGGCTGCCGTGGTAGGTCACGCCGGCAAGCAGGTTCCCGCGCGGGGAGAACGCGAGCGCGGCGAAGTAGTCGCCCGGGCCGGCGAGGGTGGCGATGCGGGCGGCACGGGCCGGGCGGGCCACGTCCCACAGGGTGACCTGGTCGCGGCCGGTCACGCTGGCCAGGGTCCGCCCGTCGGGGGAGAACGCGAGGTCGCCCTGGCCCAACACGCGAACGAGTTACACCACTTCTTGGGGCGCTATCAACCGTCCCGGCGTCTCCGGAGTTTGAGGAGTATTGGCTTGCGGGACGGCTCAGGCTCGCCGTCGACGTCCCGCCCAGATGCTGTTCGTGGTTCCGTGCGACCCGTGCCAGAGGGCGTGAGCGTGGAGCGGTTCGTGGGACGAACTCATGTCCCACGAGGCCCGATGGAGACCGCAGAGACGGCGAATCGGACAGGGGAGCGTGCTGGCGACTGCCCTGGATACCGTGAGGGCCTGCCTCCAAAGCGGTGGCGCGGGTTGTCCTGCGGGATCGGGCGAGCGAGCGGCCAGGCGGGCTATGAGCTGGGGCCGGGCCGGGTCGTCCACGTTCCACAGGACCAGCCCGCTGGTGGAGGCGGCGGCGAGGATGCGGCCGTCGGGGGAGAACGCCTCGCCCCACAGCGCACCAGGCGAGCCACGTGCTGTCGGTGCCCGGCAGTACCCTGCGGCGCGTGAACAGACGTTCGAGCGGACTCCTCCGGGACATCGAGGCGGGGCACTCGACAGCCGAACCCCGATCGCGGACGTGCTCCGCAAGGTCATCGCCCTCGGCGGCCGGTATCACTCGCCCGAGCTCAGGGACTGGGCGTCACGGGAGCTCAACGGCTACGGGCCGGACGACGAGCTCCCGGACTACCGCAAACTGAGCGCTCCACTGCAGATCGACGCCCTCCTGCCGTCCGGCGGCCGCTGGAAAGGCCGGCCGGTCAGTGTCTACGAGCTGCCGGAGTTCTGCAGAGACACCCTAAGCCAGGGCATCCAGCTGGTGAACGGCATCGCTGAGATCGAGCGGATGGCAGCCAAGGACAACGCACTCCAGCTGCAGGCCTCGATTATGCCTGACTTGGTCGCCTACATGAATTCCAGCGGGAAGTACGAGGCACAGATCATCCGGCTGTTCTGGTCGCGTCGACCCGATGGCTCTGGGGGGCGTCGTCGACCGCGTGCGCACCGCCCTTACCGCCCTCGTCGCTGAGCTGGTCGCCAACATTCCTCCCGGTGGCGAGGCGCCAGCGCCCGAGGGAGCAGCCGACGCCGTCCAGTTCGCAGTCACCGGCAAGCGGAACAAGGTCACGTTCGCCAGTGCACAGGGAACCGCGACTTTGACGGCGGGCGCAGGGAATCGCGACGACAAGCGCCTGAACTGGTGGACGATCACGCTCGCTCTGATCGGCGTGATCGTCGCCATGGGGGGTGGCCTGTTCGCTCTCATGCAGGTGCAGGGCTGGCACTTCGGCTAGGCCCAGGTTGGTCGCGCCATATCCACCCCACGAGTGCGTCCCCGGGAGTGGTGTAAGTCGGGAGCTCCTGATCGCCTGGGTGTGTCGCTCCCGGACGTGAGGGGGCCATCGCGTGAGGCTTCGTGAGAACCCGCCAAGGAACTCGCGAAGGAGACACACACGATGGCCCTGGACCAGTCTGCCCTGCTGGAGTTGAGCGAGTCGCTGCGCAGCGCCGACGGCGGCAGCGTGATGCGCACGCTGCTGCTCACGATGCTGCAGGCGTTGATCGACGCGGAGGCGACCGAGCACATCGGCGCCGAGCCGCACGAGCGGACCTCGACCCGCGCCACCCAGCGCAACGGCTACCGCGACAAGACCGTCAGCACGACCGCGGGGGACGTGAGGGTGCGCATCCCCAAGACGCGCACCGGGTCGTTCTTCCCCTCACTGCTGGCGCCGCGCCGGCGCATCGACGTGGCCCTGCACGCGGTGATCATGCAGGCCTGGGTGCGAGGGAGTCAGCACCCGTAAGGTCGACGACCTGGTCAGCGCGCTGGGCGTGGACGCCGGGATCAGCAAGAGCGAGGTATCCGGATCTGCGCCCACCTCGACGCCGAGGTCGCCGCCTGGCGCACCCGGCCTCTGGGCGAGCAGGCCTTCCCGTACGTGTTCCTGGACGCCACCTACTGCCACAGCCGGATCGGCGGCGATGCGCACGGCAAGGGCGGACGGGTCGCCTCCCGCGCCGTGGTCATCGCCACCGGCGTGCGTGCCGACGGCCACCGCGAGGTGCTCGGCAGCGACGTCGGCGACAGCGAGGACGAGGTGTTCTGGACCGACTTCCTGCGCAGCCTGCGCGAGCGCGGCCTGTCCGGGGTCCAGCTGGTCATCAGCGACGCCCACACCGGCCTGAAGAAGGCGATCAAGCGGGTGCTGTCCGGCGCGAGCTGGCAGCGCTGCCGGGTCCACTTCATGCGCAATGCCCTCGCCCGGGTCCCCAAGGGACAGGCCGAGATGGGTCGCGGCCGCCATCCGCACCATCTTCGCCCAGCCCGACACCGACCTCGTGCACGCCCAGGTCGACGACCGTCGCTGCCAGCCTGCAGGCTCAACTGCCACAGGTCGCTGCCCTGCTGCGCGACGCCCGCGAGGACCTGACCGCCTTCGCCGCGTTCCCGCCGGCGCACTGGCGCAAGATCTGGTCAACGAACCCGTTGGAGCGGCTCAACAGCGAGGTCAAGCGCCGCACCGACGTCGTCGGCATCTTCCCCAACGACGCGGCCCTGCTGCGGCTGGCCAGCTGTGTCCTCATCGAAGCCCACGATGAATGGCAGGTCTGCGACCGGCGCTACCTCTCGGAAGAATCCATGACCGAACTCCACACGCAAACTGACCGGGAAGCCGAATTCCACACGAAAGTCATGCCGAACGCGGCGAGCCCGATTGACCCAGCCGCCATAGAAGCGGCATAGTCATCAGCGACGCGAAGCAACACGCGAACGAGTTACACCACTTCTTGGGGCGCTATCAACCGTCCCGGCGTCTCCGGAGTTTGAGGAGTATTGGCTTGCGGGACGGCTCAGGCTCGCCGTCGACGTCCCGCCCAGATGCTGTTCGTGGTTCCGTGCGACCCGTGACAGAGGGCGTGAGCGTGGAGCGGTTCGTGGGACGAACTCATGTCCCACGAGGCCCGATGGAGACCGCAGAGACGGCGAATCGGACAGGGGAGCGTGCTGGCGACTGCCCTGGATACCGTGAGGGCCTGCCTCCTAAAGAGGTGGCGCAGGTTCGAATCCTGCCGGGGGCACTCCTGTGACCTGTCATGATGACATAGAGTAACCGATATGTGAGTCACTCTGGTCGCTTTGGCCAACACGATTTCGTCCCACGTGGTGCTCCTCGGACCCAACACCTCGAATCGTTGACACTCGCCGCCCCTGTCACAGCGGCGACCGATCATGGACGTGCTCTATTGGCTGGAGCCGGACCGCCGGCTCGGCTGGTGCGTCCGGCACGAGCGCCGAGTGCGCGGCCTGGACGACCTCGAGCTCGCCACCTGCAACTCCTCTCGCCCGGGTGGTGTCCGAGCGAGCACGGCCAAGTGCGGCCTTCGCCGTGAGTCTTAGGAGGAGGGCCTACGCGCTGCGCGGCACAGCGACGACCCTGACGGGGCCATCGACGAGGGCCGCGAGCGCATCGCGGACCTCCAGCGGGGACCACGGCCGGGCCGCGCCCGGGAGGCCGGCCAGCGCCTGCCCGTGCCGCCCGGGTGTTCCCATGTCGTGCGGAAATCGGGACGGGTGGAGGGCGAGTAGCCGGGCGATGCCCGCCGAGTCGACGCCTGCTGGAACAGCAGGACGTCGACCGCCCGGTACGGCGGGGCGGCCAAGACCCTCGTGTTGATTAGGGAAGTCAGCAGCGCGGCCGACGCCAGTCCCTGCGGCAGAAGAGCGTCGCTCGCGCAAGGCGACGCCATGAGCCAGTTCCCCATGGCCGTCCGCCGCATTGGCAGCTGCGGCCGGGTCAGGGACGGGTCTCGGGGCCGTCAACCGTGGCGAGGCCTGCGCGGAACGCGAGGATGACCAGGTGTACGCGGTCACGGGCGGCGAGTTTGGTGAGTAGCCGGGCGACGTGGGTCTTGGCCGTGCCCGCGGTGATGTACAGCCGCGCGCCAATCTCCGCGTTGGTCAGGCCCTGAGCCACCAGGTCGAGCACCTGGCGTTCGCGGTCGGTCAGCGCGTCCAGTGCCGGCTCCCGGGATGGGGACGTCGGCGTTGTCCTGGAGCCGCGGGTCGAGTGCCGGACCCAGGCGCTGATGAGGCGGCGCGTGATCGTGGGCGCGAGGAGCGCGTCGCCTGCGGCGACGACGCGGACAGCGGTCTGGAGCTCTGCGGGGGTGACGTCTTTGAGCAGGAAGCCGCTGGCCCCGGCGGCGAGGGCGCCGTAGACGTACTCGTCGAGGTCGAAGGTCGTCAGGACGAGGACGCGCGCCCGTGTCGTCGCCGTGATCGCCTGGGTCGCCGCTATGCCGTCGCTGCCCGGCATCCGGATGTCCATGAGGACGACGTCGGGGTCGCAGCGCGTGGCCAGGTTGACCGCCTCTAGGCCGTCAGCCGCCTCACCCACCACGACGAGGTCGTCGGCCGCCGCGATGATGCCGGCGAGGCCGACCCGCACAAGCGGCTGGTCGTCGGCGACCAGCACACGCACGGTCACGTGAGCGCAGGTCGGCCGGTCGCCTGCAGCGGCAGGACGGCGAGGACCTCGAACCCACCGTCGGCTGCGGGCCCGGCGGTGATGTCGCCGCCGTACAGTGCGGCGCGTTCCCGCATACCGATGATCCCGTGCCCGACCCGAACCCCCACCTGCTCAGCAGCCCGATGCCCGGCGCCGGTGGGCGGCCTGGGGTCGGGCCCGTGGTCACGCACCCGGATTCGCAGGGCGTCGCGGCCGTACTCGACCTGGACGACGGCATGGGCCGCGTCCGAGTGCCGCACGACGTTGGTCAGCGCCTCCTGGGCGATGCGGTATGCCGCCAGTTCCAGCCCGGCCGGTAGTGGGCGTGGGTCGCCGATGACGACGAGGTCAACCTCGGGTCCTGCCGGGGCAACTTCCTCTGTTTGAGTGGCGCTCCCAGGGCGGGGCCGAAGGCAGGTGGCCTGCTCGAGCAACGCGGGCAGGTCGGCGAGCGTGGGAGCGGGCCGGAGCGAGGGCACGAGCGGTGGAGCGGTCCTGAGCACGCCGAGCAGCGTGCGTAGCTCGTCCAGCGTGTGCCGCCCGGTGCTCTCGATGGCCTCGAGCGCCTCCACCGTCCTCGCAGAGTCTCGCTCGAGCGTCAGCCGCGCGTACCCGGCCTGCACCGTGATCGCGCTGATGCTGTGCGCCACAACGTCGTGAAGTTCACGGGCGATCCGCAGGCGCTCGTCGGCCACGTGGGCGTGGAGCCGCTGCTCCTGTTCCTGACGGCGCCGCAGCACGGCCGTCCCGATGGCCCAGGCCGCCACGATGAGCAGCCCGAACGGCAGCACGCCGCCGGCGTGCCGGAAGGAGGGCAGCGCCGTGGCGGCCGGACCGGTCAGGGCCACGGCCAGCGCCGCGGCGCCGATGCGTGCAGGTGACCGCTCCGCCGCGCGGAACGCGGCGTACGCCAGCGCGGGGGCCCCCAGCCAAGCGAGGCCGTCGTCCAGCGGCGCGAGCCACAGCACGGCGACGGCCACCGCGACGGCCAGGACGGGCCGCTGCCGCGCAAGCGCGGCGGCGGCGACGACGAGCACGACCCCCAACACCGTCACCCCCGGCGAGACCAAGTGCCGCGCCAGGATTGCGAGGGCACCGGCCGCGTAGACGGCGCCGGCGACCGCATCGAGCAGCAACTGCAGCTGCTGCTGCTCCCGCAGGCTCCTCGGCGCCGCGGGCCGTCGAGGACGCAGGCCGGTTACATCGATCATGTTTCGAGGGTAGGCGGAGCTCGGATCGCGCCGCGTCACCCTCGAGGCATACGCCCACGGCCTGACGACGCCACCCGGCGCGACCCGCACCGTGGTCGCATGCTGACCGTCGAGTCCCTCACCATCCGGTACGGCGACACCCTCGCCGTCGACAACCTCACCTTCGCCGTCCCGCCCGGGCGCGTCACCGGGATGCTTGGCGCCAACGGCGCGGGCAAGTCCAGCACCTTACGGGCGATCCTCGGTCTGGCAACACCCACACGTGGCCACGCACTCATAGACGGTGCCCCCTACCGTCTGCTGGACCGGCCGCTGGAGCGGGTGGGAGCCGTTCTCGACGCGGGGCAGGCCCACCCCGGCCGTAGCGCGGCCGCGCACCTGCGCTGGCTCGCCGCGGCCGGCGGGCTGCCTGCTCGCCGGGTCGAGGAGGTGCTCGCTCTCGTCGGGCTCACCGACGTCGCCGGACGACGGGTCGGCCGGTTCTCCCTCGGGATGCGCCAGCGGCTCGGGGTCGCCGCCGCCCTGCTCGGTGACCCGGACGCTCTGGTCGTCGACGAGCCGCTCAACGGGCTCGACCCGGAGGGCGTCCGATGGGCCCGGGAGCTGCTGCGGAACCTGGCGGCGCAAGGCCGCACCGTGCTCATGTCGAGCCACTTGCTCACTGAGATCGCCCTGACCGTCGACCACGTCCTCATCCTCGGCGCCGGCCGCCTGCTCGCCGACGCCCCGCTCGCGGACCTCCGACGGGGGTACGCCTCGCTCGAGGACGCCTACCTCGCAATCAGCGCGGCGACGACTCGGCACCGCAGCGCCTCCCCGCTCCATATCGCCACGCGCAGGGGCCCGCGGTGACGGGCGCGACCCCGAACCTGCGAACGGCACTACGCGCCGAGTGGGTCAAGCTGTGGTCCGTCCGCGCCACCGCCTGGAGTCTGTTGATTGGCGCCGGGTGCGCCCTGGGACTGTGCCTCGTCGACGCCGCCGGTACCGTCCGCGACTGGAGCACGATGACACCCGCGGACCGCGCCGCCTTCGACCCGGTGGGCACCGCCCTCGACGGGCTGACCATCGCCCAGCTCGCCTTCGCCGTCGTGGGAGTGCTCGCCGCGACGAACGACTACGGCACCGGCACGATCACCCCCACGCTGCTGGCCGTCCCGCACCGACGCCTGGCCTACCTGGCGAAGGTCGGCGCGGTCGGCGCGGTCGCGGTCGGCGCGGGCCAGGTCCTCGCCCTGAGCATGTTCCTGCTCGGCCAGGCCGTGCTCGCCCGCCATCACCTCGGCGCCCCGCTCACAGACCCCCCCGTGCTGCGCGCGGTCACCGGAGCAGGCCTGCTGCTGGCGGCTATCGCCCTCATCGGGCTGGGACTGGGTACCCTGCTTCGTCGCACCGCCCCCGCCGTCGCCGCGGTCGTCGCGGTCGTCTTCCTCGCGTACGCGGTGGCGCGCTCACTCGAAGGCTGGTCCTACTTGCCAGCCCGGCTCGTCCTCAGCAACGCCGCCGATGTGATCGCACAGGTGCACCCGCACAGCGCCCGACCGCGCCTGCCCTCCCTGCCCCTGGCCTACGCGGACGTCACCGGCTATCTGCTCACAGCCCTCGGCCTCGGAGCCTGGCGCGCCCGCCTCGACCCCTAACCCACGAATCACCGCCTGGACGTAGGGGGGATCCGATGAAGCGCCTGCTGGTGCGGCCATACGACGCTCGCGTCGCGCCCCGTTGGCGCGAGTTGCAGGCCTACGCCCAGCTTCGAGGCTGGCCTCGACCGGTCAACTGCGCATGGATCACCCGGCTGCTGCCTGACCCGCGAGCTTCCCCTGATGACCTTCAAGGCGAAGGATTACCTCGACTCTCCAGAGCACGAAAGGCCTCGAGCTGCTGTCACGAGCGGCTCGACGGACAGGCAACCGTGGAGCGGTTCGGGGACGAACTGGAGTCGATCGAAGCGGCCGAGGAGGCTGGAGACGCCGGATCGGTCGCTGGAGCCCGCTCAGGTAGCTGGAGGCGACGAGAACGACCGACCTCCTAAAGAGGTGGCGCAGGTTCGAATCCTGCCGGGGGCACGCACAAATCCGCAGGCCAGCCCCTTCTCCTCTAGATCCACACATGCAGCGGATGATCGTTTGTCCGCAGATTGTCCGCAAGCCTTGCCGTCATGAGACGAACCTCCACGGACTGCTCATCGCAAACGATCAATGCCTGACGGCGCTCATGGGAGTGTCGTCGCCCTACGTCACTCTCGCGATGCCGCTGCACGTGAAGCCGCAGATCTGCCCAACGAGCCGGCTCAGCCATCGCGACCGCCAACACGAGCAGCGCCGCCCTGCATGCGTCGGTGCGGCCCCTGGGCGCCGGGATGGCGACGCAGGTATGGGGGCTCAAGCTCGGCGCGGGGGAGTGGCCGGCGCCAGCGGGTGGCCCACTCTTCTACGGGCTCCGCGAGCCGATGCCCAGGCCTGCCCGACCATCTGAGGTACATGGATCGGCGGGCGGCTAGCGGGCCGGCGCGCTCGCGTCCTCACTCCCGCGCCCGCCTACCCATCGGTCCGTCTCGATGAGCTTGGGCCGATGGCAAGCGCTGCATCATGCAGCGGTGGCCGAGCCGCGGCCCAAGCCAGGCGGCGATGCCGGTCACGTGGGGACCGGGCGGTGGGCCGCTCAGCCGGCCATCACGTCCGTGCCGTCGGAGAGTATCGGCGAGATGAGCCCGAACACGTTGCCGTCGGGATCGAGCAGGTAGCCGACGCGGCCGATGCCCTTCATGTCCGCCAATGGGAGCGCCTCAGTGCCGCCAAGATCCAGGCCCTTCTGGAACAGCTCATCGACACTGCCGTCGACGCCGACGACGACGTCGCACCCATTCACGGGAGCCCCGCGCTCCGGGGCCGGGCCCTGGCGTTGGGTGAGTCCACCGTTGATGCCGTTGCCGGGCGCGTTCACGCCGATGGCACCCTCACCGGTGTCGATGGCCCAGTAAGGCATGTCGCCGAACTGGGTGAACTTCCAACCGAACAATTCGCGGTAGAAGTCAATGAGCCGCTGCGGCTCGGACGCATGGATCTCGAAGTGCACGACGAGGTTCGCCATGATGCCTCCCTTTGGCCATTCCAACTCACGTTACGCCGACGCCGCGGCGTCCTCCAGACATCCGACCATGCCGATTCAGCCGTTGGGTTCCTGTCCCATGATCGAGGACATCGCAGCGCCGGTGCGAGCGCACGTTCGCCTTGTGCGTCCGCCGAAGATCATGAACGGTCAGGGCTAGTCCGCGTCAACAGCCACCGATCATGGTCCTCTGCGGGCTTGTACGCCTTGCTGACGGCATAGCCCGCGACGATCACGTGGCGAGGAAGGCGAGATGCACGAGCATCGTTGCCTCGGCGAGCGTGCGGTAGCCCACGTCTGACCGTGTGCGCCAGGCGACCGCGACGCCCGTGAGCAGGTCCTCACCGCGGTGCTCGGGAAACCGTCGGTGCCCCTACACGCTCGACCGCCCGACGCGCCTATCCTGCAGTCGAGGGTCGATCCGCGAGGCTGCAGCCGCGGACGGTGACGTGCGGAGGTGACGTGGACGTCCGTGAGGTCAACCGGCAGGTGATCGAGCAGTTTCGGGCCGGTGGCGAGATCGAAGGGATGCACCGCGAGCGGCTGGTGCTCCTGACGACGGTGGGCGTCAGGACAGGTCAGCTCCGGACGACGCCGATGATGTTCCATCCCGACGGGGACAGGTTGCTGGTCGTGGCGTCCAACGTCGGGGCTCCACGACACCCGGACTGGTACCACAACCTGGTGGCGAACCCGCGGGTGACGGTCGAGGTCGGCGACGAGAGGTACGAGGCCGTGGCGGCGCCGCTCGAAGGGGAGGAGCGGGACCGGCTCTGGGCGATGCTCAAGCAGACCTATCCCTTCTTCGCCGACCACGAGACGTCAACCTCGCGCGCGATCCCCGTCGTGGCGCTCACTCGTGCCTGAGGGCGGCGGCCGCGGAGCCTGCGTGCGTCCCAGACTCTGATCCTCCGTCGCCGGCCCTGCGGAGCGGTGGAGCAGTCGCCGGCACCAGCGTCGATCAGCTGACCACGTGGAGCACTAGCTGATCCCGGCTTTCCGGTCCAGCTCCTGCAGCAGCTCGTGCGCGGCCAGCTCGACGTCCTTGTGCCGCCACTCCGACGCCCGGTAGACGCAGGCGATCAGGCCGCTGCGGTGGACGCGACGGAAGTCGCCGTAGACGAACGCGTACCGCGCCTTGGTCCCATCGGTCGCGCCCTCGGTCAGGCCGAGGTGCCAAGCCGCGTACTCCTCGAAGGAGTGCCGCGCCAGGAACGCGTTCTCCGCCTCGGCACGCGGCTGCACCGTCCCCCAGTCGCTGTCCAGCACATACTGCCGGGAGCCGATCAGCGCCCGCGCCCGCTCCACCGCCGCGGGGTTCAGTTCGTAGGTGGCCACGCGGACATCCTGCCCGATGGCGGCGTGCCTCCCGAGACGCGAGACCGCCAGGGCAAGGCGCCTACCGGTCAGACCGGAAGGGGATCGGTCACCGGTCGCGCTCCCGACGTCGGATCGATCCAAGGACGGCAGCCCTTCGTCGCGGCCAGGGATGGACGAGGCGGTCGCGGCTCGCGCGGAACGCGCACGCCACCGGTCGGCGGGTCGCCGACCCAACGGTGACGACGTCCCAGCGCCGACGCAACGCCCCAGGCAGGGGCGCTTGCCGCCGGACAACGCCATGCAAGAGCGACTCTGGACTGTCGGGATCAGGGCCGACGAGCAACAACCCGCGATCGTGTCCGTCAAGCCAGGCATTGAGCGTCTGCATGCCGCGGAAGTCCGGGACCCGGATCAGCTCCGCATCGTCAACCACTTCGTCGTCACCCAGCGAAGGCGTAAGTCGTCGTTGCGCCCAACGGCAAGCTTCCGACGCCCGGACCGAACGCCGGTCACGCAGCGCGTCCCGCACGCCCATCGTCTGCGGGACGAGCAAGGTCTCTGGAGCCTCGTCGCCGACTGAGGGCTTGCGCCGGCCCGGGGTGTGCCGCCGGAAGGCGTTCCTCGTGCGGACACCTGTCGACCGCGGTCGCACGGCAGTTCGTCAGCACTGCGCTGCCTGCCGCAGGAGAATCGTCCAGGGCTCGATACGAGTAACCCTCAAGCGCTCGCCGATCCACGGGTCGACCGCGAGGCGCGCGTGAACGTCGGCGGCATCGTCGGCGTCAACGATGAGCAGCACATGCTTGCCCTCGCCGACGGGGCCACCCAGGACGATGAAGCCCTCGTCTACGAGGGCGTCCATGACCGCGGCATGATCGGCGAAGCCGTCCTGGTCGCGGAGATCCCGCGACCAGTCCCACGCGCCGAAGCGCTCCTCGATCACCGCGAACGTCGACATGGCACAACGATCGCAGGGCGTTATCAAGCTGACGGTCCCAGGTCCGAGACCGCAAGCCGTTCGCCTTCCGGGACGGGTGCGGCACGGCGTCTGTGACGCCGTGCCGGACCTGGGTGTGGTCGCCTCGCTTGGTCGTCTCACGCTCGTCCGAGGTGAGGTGTCGCCTTCGACCGCGTTCAGCCGACTGGCTGGGGCTCGCGCACCGTGGTCTCGTGGGTGGCCGGCGGCACGGGCACCCGCAAGACGCGGGCCAGGGGGCGTGGCATCCACCAGTTGATGTGGCCGAAGAGGGCCACCAGGGCGGGCACCATGAGGCAGCGCACGATCACGGCGTCGACAATGATCCCGGCGCCGAGCCCGGTGGCGAGGATCTTCAGGTCGGTTTGCGGGCCAGTTGCCATGGAGACGAACGTGAGGGTGAGGATCGCTGCGGCGCTGGTCACGAGCCTGCCGGTGTGTCCTAGTCCGCGAGTGACGGCGAGTTCGGCCGAGCCCGTCCGGTCGTATTCCTCGCGGATACGGCTGAGGATGAACACCTCGTAGTCCATGGACAGGCCGAAGAGGAACGCGAACACGACCAGCGGGACCCACATTGTGATGGCTCCGGTGGCGGTCACGCCGAAGATGGCCTGGCTGCCGTGCCCCTGCTGCCACACCCAGGTGAGGATCCCGTAGGCCGCGGCGAGCGAGATGAGGTTGAACACGACCGCCTTTGCCGCCAGCAGTACTGACCGGAACGCTCGCGCCAGTAGCAGGAACGTCGCGATCCCGATCAGGGCCAGCATGAGCGGGAACTGCCCGTAGACGGCGTGCACGAAGTCCACGAGGGAGGCGCCGGTGCCGCCGACGCCGATGACGTCCGGGCTGCCGGAGATGGCGTCCTGGACAGCGCGGACCGTGTCCTGTCCGGCCGGGATGGTGCTCTCGGCGTGCGGCATGACGGTGACGACCACGGAACCCGCGACGGAAGCGGGGTCTGACGCCGACGGCACGACCGCGGCCCATACCCCGTCGATTGCGC
This sequence comes from uncultured Actinomycetota bacterium, assembly GCA_963792195.1. Taxonomy (GTDB): domain Bacteria; phylum Actinomycetota; class Actinomycetes; order Actinomycetales; family Kineosporiaceae; genus DATKNA01. Next base: position 333,523 of record CAWBVK010000003.1, read on the forward strand.
GCAGCTGCTGCGCGACCTGGTCCGGCGCGTTCCGGGTGAGGACCTCGATCGGGGTGAGGACGCCGCTCGGGACGCCGCCGTCGACGAGCAGGGCGAGGGTGTCATGTGCGGGTCCGGCCGTTGCCTGGGACGAGGCGCCGGGCTCGCCGAGGGTGAGCCCGAGGGCGGGCAGCGCGAGCGCGGCGAGCACGACGCTGCCGACAACGGCCGCGACCCAGCGGCGTCGGTACGCGAGTCGTCCCCACGCGGTCCAGAACCGGCTGCCCGCGAGTGTCCGAGCCGGCCGGTGCCGCGGCCAATCCAGATGGGGGCCCACGGTCGCGAGCACGACGGGCAGCAGGGTGACGGCCGCGGCGACCGTCGCGAGCGGCACCAGAACGCCGCCGTAGCCGACGCTGCGCAGGAACGGCACCGGAATGACGACCAGCGAGAGCAGGCCAATGGCGACGGTGATCCCGGAGAAGACGACAGCGCGGCCGGCGTGCTCCATGGCCCGCACGACGGCCTCGTGGGGGTCAGCGCCGCCGGCGCTCTCCTCACGCCAGCGGGTGACGACGAGCAGGGAGTAGTCGATCGCGATGCCCAGGCCAATGAGGGCGATGACGAACTCGACGATCTGGCTGACCTGGACGACCTGCTCGAGGGCGCCCACGGCGAGGAACGCTGCGAGCACCGACACCACCCCGATGATCAGGGGCAGCAGGGCGAGGAAGCTACCGAACACCAGCGCGAGGATGACGAGCGCCCCGATCCCGCCGATCATGGCCTCGGCCAGGACGCCGGTTCCCTGGTTGGAGGACGGCGACCCATTGGCGAGCAGGGTCGAGCCGGTCACGCCGGTCGACCATCCGGCGGGCACGCTCGCGGCCAGCGCCCGGCTCAGCGCCGCGCTCGGGTCCGGGCCACCGAAGCTCGTCTCCGGGGTGGTGTACAGCAGCCCGAACGTCGTCCGGCCGTCGTTCGTGACGAATGCGCGGTTACCGGTGGTGGCGAGGTCGACCAGGCGTGATCCGGGGACGGCGGCCGCGGCGGCCTGCAGCGCCCGGTGGGCCTGGACGGCGGCGGTGGTTCCGATCCGGGTGCCGGCGGGGGTGGTGACGACCGGGACCAGCGGGGCGGTACCGCCACCGTTGCCGTAGGTCGCGCACGATCTGGCTGTCGACCAGGTAGGCGTTCCCGGGCATCGCGGCGTTGTTCGTCATCCCGGCCGTGGTCGCCTCCACCGTGCAGGACGCCGGCGACGGCGACTCCGAGCCATGTCAGGACGACGATCAGCTTGTGCCGTAGGACGACGCGGGTGAGAACGGTCATGGCGAGCTCCCTCGAAGAGTGGATTGGATCCGGTCGGATCGGACGGCTTCAGCCTTCCGGCGGACGCAGCCGCGGCGAATCCGACCGTCGAAGGCTCCTGGGCCACCACCACGGGAGGCGGATGGGGGCGTGGCTACTCCCGGTGGAGTGCGCGAGGCGTCGCCCGCGGGGGGATCCCGAGGCGCCTGATCCCGTCCTACGCTCCGGGCATGGACGATCTCGACGTGCCGCGCAGCTGGCGCGAGCACCCGGCGGCCGACGTCGTCCTGGCCGCGCTCGTCACGCTCGTGCTCCTGCTCGGTTCGGCCGGGGAGGCGCACCCCACCCAGCCGTCGGACATGGCGACGCCGACCGGCGTGCCGGTACCGGGGCCTCCCACCTTGGCCTTCGGGCTTGTCGTGCTCGCGGGCGGGGTCCTCGTGCTCCGCCGCTACCGCCCGGTCCTCGACGTTGCTGGTCGCCACCGGCGCGACGGCCGCGTTCAGCCTGCTCGGCTACGTCAACGGGTCGGTGCTCGTGGCTCCGGTGCTCGCCCTCTACGCCGTCACGAGCAGGGTGCCCCAACGCAGTGCCGTCGCCTGGAGTCTGGGCACCCTCGCCGTCCTCACCTTGGTCTCGACCCTGAACAATCCGCTGGGCCGATTCGGCGGCGGCGTCGTTCTGCTGCCGGCCCTCGTGGCGGCCGTCCACTTCGCCGGGCGTGGCCGCCAACAACCGCCGCGCGCTGCTTGCCGCGGTCCGCCAGCGGGGGCGCGACGAGGCCCGCCGCCAGGTCGACGCCGAGCGGCTGCGGATCGCCCGCGAGCTCCACGATGTCGTTGCGCACACATGGCGACCATCAATGTGCAGGCCGACAGTCGCCGTGCACATCCTGACACCAGCAGCCGGACACGGCCGCCGAGGCCATGCGCGCGGTCGAAGACAGCCTCGAAGGAGGGACTGCGCGAACTCCGCGCCGTCCTGGACGTCCTGCGCAGGGTAGACGCCGGAGACGGCGACGGTCTGGCCCCTGCTCCCGGACTGGACCAGCTCGAAGGGCTGGTCGAGCGGGCGCGGCAGGCCGGGTTACCGGTGACACTCACCGTGACTGGCGGGGACCGACCACTGCCGACCGAGGTCGACCTCGCCGCCTACCGGATCGTCCAGGAGTCGCTGACGAACACCATCCGGCACGCCGGGCCCGGCGACGGCGGCCGTCGCGCGTGGACGTCCGGCGCGGACGCCGTCCACCTCGAGGTGACCGACACCGGGGCGGGTCCCTCCGACCGCGGGTCGGCGGGCTTCGGGCTCGTCGGGATGCGCGAGCGTGCCGCGTCCGTGGGCGGCACGGTCGAGGCCGGCCGGGGCACGGCGGCGGTTTCCGGGTGACGGCGACGTTGCCGATGGTGCGGGTGTCGGCGTGACCGGCGCGACCGGTGTGGACGGCGTCATCAGGGTTCTGCTCGCCGACGACCAGGCGCTGATCCGGGCCGGGTTCCGCGTGCTGCTGAGCGGCGCGGACGACATCGAGGTCGTTGGCGAGGCCGGCGACGGCGAGCAGGCCGTGCGGATGGCCCGCGTACCCTCGCGCCCGACGTCGTGCTCATGGACATCCGCATGCCGCGAGTGGACGGCCTCGAGGCGACCCGACGCATCGCCGCCGACCCCGAGCTGGCCGGCGTCCGGGTCGCTCGTCCTCACCACGTACGAGACCGACGAGTACGTCTACGAGCGCCCTGCGGGCCGGCGCCAGCGGCTTCCTCGTCAAGGACACCGAGCCCGAGGAGCTGCTGCATGCGGTGCGGGTGGTCGCCCGCGGCGACGCGCTGCTCTCCCCGACGGTGACCCGGACGCTCATCGCGCGACATCGCGCGCCGCCCGCAGCCGCGACCGCCGGTGACGGCGCCGCGTCCTGGCCGAGCTCACCGACCGCGAGCGCGAGATCGTCGGCGCTCGTCGCCGCCGGTCTGTCCAACGACGAGATCGCCGCGCGGCTGGTGGTCAGCCCGCTGACCGCGAAGACGCACGTCAGCCGGGCGATGACCAAGCTCGGCGCGCGGGACGCGCGCGCAGCTGGTCGTCCTGGCCTACGAAACCGGCCTCGTCCTTCCCGGACACGCGGCGCCTTGAAAAGGCGGTGACGGCGCTCAGGAGGTGGGTGAGCTGAACGTGCTCGCCGCGGAAGTCGAACAGCGCGTCCTCATCCCACAGCCCCCAGATGACGGCGCATGCCTCGTCGAGGCGGGCTACCGCGAGGTCGGTGTCGAGGAATGGCAGTCCGTGGGCGAGGTACTCGCGGCGAGCGAGGGGTGGCCGGCACGGGATCCGACGCCGATGCCGAACACGAGCCGGCCGCCGGAGACGATGTCGACGGTCGCGGCTCTCTTGGCGAGCAGGGCGGAGAGCCCGAATCGGTTGCTGGTGACCATGAGCCCGAGCGGCAGCCGACGGGTCTGTGGGCCAGGACTGCGGGCAGTGTCCAACCCTCGAAGGTCGGTCCCAAAGGGTCCCCGCCGAGTGGCATGAGGTGGTCGTAGACCCAGACGTGTTCGATGTCGGGGATCTTGTCCGGAGCGCCAGACACGGACGAGGTCGGCGCGTAGTCGACCCGGAGGGGGCGGTCATGAGGCCGAAGCTGGTCATGGCGGGTCTCAATTCCACTCGAGGCGGCCCGCGGGGTCGGCCTGGGCGGTGAGGGTGTCACGAGCGGCGGGAAGCTCGCCTCGTCAACGCCGAGGGTGGTGCGCAAGTAGGCGGCGCTGAGCTGGCGGACCAGTGGACTTCCACCCTCGCCCAGCACCTGACGACCGCAGGCCTGCCCGCGCAGGACGCCGAGGACCTGGCCACCACATTGATAACCCTGCTCGAAGGCGCACATCCTGTGCCGAGCCGCCGGCACCCTCGACCCCTACAACCGCACAGTCCGCACCGCCACCGACCTCGCCCGCAGCCGCTACCGGCGCGCGTGAAAGGGCCGACCCCTTCCCGGTCAACGATCGGCGCACGGGACATCGAGATCACCCGGCGCGACTCCTCGCGGTTCCGGCCGCAGACAACAACGCCGTCCTGGAAGCCGTTCGGCTACGCAGCGAAAATCGGATCAAACCGGTAAGGCGGAGCGTCGACGCGGGAAGGGTCAGGCCCGAATGTCGATCTTTCCGGGTCCGGCCGGAGGGGCGGGCTTGGGTTGTGTAACCACCGGCGCAGTCTTGGGCTTCGCCTTCTTGGCGTGAGTGGGCGGTGCGGCCGGCGTCGCCGGTGGCGTGACTGACGAGATCTTCAAGATGAGCCTCCAGATGTAGTCCCCAGCTGGTCATCCTCGGGTCGAGGCTGGGTCTGTCTGGCAGACGACTGGTGACCCCTTTCCAGTCGGCGTGACCGCCCCGATCACGCCTTGCCATTCCAGGGACGGCCGGACGAGGTCACTGAGCCCGGATCCACCGTTGATCATTGCGTGGTCGGCGTGCCGTGACGGACGGATGCCCTTCTGAGCAGCGACGATGGGACTTCCTACGGTTCCAGGTCGGCGCTCGAGAAGGGCATCCGTGAGATGCAACTGTCCCATGACCCTGGCGTGATCGACGCGGTGTTCGACGAGGGGAATCTCGTGTCGTGCGCCGGGCTGGCGCCGGTGCTGGCGTTGGCGGAGCGGGCGGGCCTGTCGCAGCTGCTCGCCGAGCGCGTGACGGTTGCCTCGCCGAACGCCGCGTTGAAGGTCACCGCCCTGGTCGCGGGGATGGTCGCGGGCGCGGACTCGATCAACGACATGGACCTGCTGCGGCACGGCGCGATGGACCGGCTGTTCACCGGGGTCCGGGCGCCGTCCACGTTGGGCACGTTCCTGCGGGCGTTCACGTTCGGGCACGTGCGGCAGTTGGACGCGGTCGCCGCCCGCCTGCTCGCCGCCCTGGCGGCTCTGCCGGGCGGGACGGCGCTGCTACCCGGCGCCGACCAGGTCGCCTACGTGGACATCGACGACACCGTGCGGGAGACGCACGGCTACGCCAAGCAGGGCGCCGGGTTCGGGTACTCCGGGGTGAACGGCTTGAACGCTCTGCTCGGGGTGGTGTCGACGCCGACGGCGTCGCCGGTGATCGCCGCGGCGCGGCTGCGCAAGGGTTCGACGAACTCCGCCCGTGGGGCGGCGCGGCTGGTGACCGACACGCTCAAGGCCGCTGCCGCGGCGGGCGCCGACCCGAAGGCGGGATCGCTGGTCATCGCCCGGATGGACAGCGCGTTCTATGGCCACGACGTGATCGCAGCCACCCGCCGCGCCGGCGCGAGGTTCTCGGTCACGGCCCGGATGAACCCGGCCGTGACCAGGGCGATCGCGGGCATCCCCGATGACGCGTGGACCGCGATCCACTACCCGAACGCGTTCGTCGACGAGGACACCGGCCAACTCGTCTCCGACGCCGAAGTCGCCGAGATCCCGGTCTTCACCGCGTTCACCTCCCGGCGCAAGCACGAGCAGGTCACCGCCCGGCTGATCGTGCGCCGAGTCAAGCGGCTCAACCCCCACGCCGCCGCCCGGAGGATCCCGGCCGGGCAGGAAGAGCTGTTCACGACCTTCGACCAGTGGCGTCACCACGCGGTGTTCACCGACTCACCGCAGGCGATGCTCGCCGCCGAAGCCACCCACCGCGCCCACGCCGTCGTCGAGCAGGTCATCGCCGACCTCAAGGCCGGGCCCCTGGCGCACCTGCCGTCCGGGGTGTTCACCGCAAACGCCGCCTGGCTCGCCCTGGCCGCGATCGCGTTCAACCTGCTGCGCGCCGCCGGCGTCCTGGCCTCCACCCGAGCCGGGCACGGCCTGGCCGTCGCGACCACCGCCACCCTGCGGGCCCGGCTCGTCACCGTTCCCGCCCGGATCGCCCGCTCCGCCCGCCGCCTCACCCTGCACCTACCGACCCGATGGCCCTGGCACGAGCACTGGACCCGCCTGGCCGATCACGTCATGCACCCCGCCAGGTCCGCCGCTCCGCCATCAGCGGCCTGAACCCGTCCACCGCCCGCCCCGGGCCCGAGCAGGAACCCGACGTGGAAGACCCGGACAGACCGGGCGACCATTCACGCCTCCACCACCAAGCAAGACCAACACGATTGAGAACGATCAACGAAACATTACGCCGGTGGATCCGGGCTGAGGGGCCGTGGGGACCTCGGACACGGCCACGGGGCGGCGCCCCCCGATAAGTTGCCAGCGCGGGAGGCGCTCGGACGGGTCAAGCGGCGGCGCCCACCGCTGCTTGACGCGCCCGGGCCGTAGCCCGACCAACACTGCGCGCGCTCGAGTGAAGACCCCGGACGCCAGCCCCTGACAGTCGGCCCCGGGCTCCGGTCCCGCCCACCGTTCCTGCTCCGCCCCCCTGACGGCAGGTCGCTGTGATCTCTCTGCGCGCGCTGCGCGGTCAGCGGGCGTCAGCCAAGCCGCCTGCGGGTGGCTGCGGGGCGAAGACCACGGTGCCGGGGCCGTAGATGTCGAAGGGCCGGTGCATCGCCGCCGTGGGTGTCCGCCCGGCGGGGTCGTAGCCCACGCGGAAGGCCCCACCCGGCGCCTCCTCTGAGGCCTGCGTGATCCGCACGCCCTGCCCGGCCAACAGTCGCGACTGCGCGTCCGTGATCCGGAACAGCTCGTCGCGCTGACTCGAGCTCAGCAGGGCGTGCGCGAACGCCAGCCGGATGCCGGGGCGTGCCGCCGGTGCATAGAGCGCCACCTGCCGGTCGGGCCGCGAATCGGCGCGGTAGACGGTGACCGTCATCGTCGGCAGGTCGATGGCGACGAGGTCGAAAGCTCGGTCGTGCGCGGTGCCGATCGTGTGGACGGCCTCGGCCACCGCGTCAAGGCGGCCCTGGTCCGCCCACTGCCGACCGGTCAGCCCGCTCGCCGTGCCGGCGTCCGAGGGGGTAACAGCCGTGGTGGACGTTCCAGCCGTCGCGGCCGGTGTTCCGGCCGTTCCGGCTGTGGCGGACGCGGTCGGTAGGGCACCGGCCCTGACCACCGACATCGACCGGACCTCGACGACGACCGCCGAGGCGACCAGGGCGACCAGAACGGAGCCGCCCACGGTGACCAGGCTGCGCGTTCTCATCACGCCTCCACCGCCCGCCATGGACCACCCGGGGCAGGCACCGGTCAGACGCGCGTCGCCCCGCGCCGGTTGCGCCGGTTCCGCCCCGAAGAGGCGTCGGGATCAGCGTATGTCGCCCGGTGCTTCTTTAGGAGACCCGCTGGAGAGCGGGCCTCCAGACCTGAACGAAGCGCGCGCCCACGGCGTGTCGATGACTGATCGTCTGCGGGACAGCCGTAATCGCCGATGGCGTGTCCACGACGGAGGACGACGCCGGGCGAGAGGAGTCCGGGTGACTCTTCGGTTAGCGGGACTGCTGCGAGCGGCGGCAGTGGACGGCGTGCCTTGGCTCGCCCTTCTAGTCTGCGGCTTTCGCCTGCCGTAGATCGTGCACGAGCCTGATGCCGAAGATGACGACCGCGGTCAGAGCGACAGCCGAGGCGGAGAACCATTGCCCGCTGCCGTGGCCGCTGGCGGTGATGACCGCGTTCCAGCCCAGGACCAGGGTGAGGACGGCGCCGACGGCGAAGCCGGTTACCGCGACGGTGTCGTTGACCGCGCGGGGCAACCCGTGCACCAGGCGGCCGCGTCCCCGTAACAGGCGATAAGCGATCAGCGCCAGCACACCCAGCACCCCGACGGCGACCCGGTAGCCGACCACCTCGTCTGCCCAGTCAGCGATGGCTGCATCACGGCAGGAGCCTGCCGTGGGGTCCCCGGCGAGCCACCGCGCGCAGTCCGAAGATGAGAGCACCGTGTTCGGTGCTACGTCGATCAGGATCGCCCTGCCGAATACGACCCGGAAGAAGCCGGCGACCAGGCCACTCAAGCCGATGGTGACAGCCACGATGCCGCCGAGGAGCCACACGCTCGAGACCGCTTGCCGCGCCAGGCTGGGGGCGGACAACGAGGCGACACGCTGCTCGGCGGCGACCAGGACGTCGACGGGACCGAACTGGGCGATCGCATGCACTTGCGCATCGCGCTCACTCATCCCGCTCTGGACGGCGTCCGCTACTGCGTCCCGAAGGTGAGCTTCGGATTCGGCCAGAACCTGACGGAGCCGGCGGGAGCCGAGCGGCGCTAGCTTGGCAACCAGGTCGTCGAGGTATTCCTCGATCAGGTCGTCCGCGCCCATCACGCCCCCACTGCTGACGCGTGACTCGTACCGTGCCCCGAGGCGAGAACCCCGTTCACAGCCGACACCAACATCCGCCAGTCACGCCGCTGCAGCTGCAGGGCATCCATTCCGGCGGACGTCACCGCATAGATGCGGCGGCGCCGTCCAGCTACGGACTGCCAGTCGCTAGACAGCAGGCCCTGGTCCTGGAGCCGGTGCAGCGCCGGGTACACCGCACCCTCGGTCAGATCCAGCACGCCCTCGGAGCGCTCACGCAACGCCGTGATCACCGCGTAGCCGTGGTCTGGCGCCCTACTCAAGACCTCCAACAGCAGAAGGTCCAGATGGCCACGCACCCGCTCATTCCTCATACCTAAGCATTCTAGGTATGACGCGAAGGCCGCCGCAACCTCCATGCCAGCACCACCGTCCGCGCCCGCATGGCGGGGGATTGCGCTCTCCCGGCTGACAGCTGCTGGCGCCCGTGAAGATCCCCCTGCCGGGTGGCCCTACTGGCAGCCCCAAATCCGAGCCGCAGCGCCCGAGCTCGCCGTCTTTCGCCTCGACCAGAACGTCTGACCGCGGGCCGTCACCGTCCCATTCGTCGATCCTCGAATGGCACGCGTGGGAACGGGTTGATCGCCTTTCACATCAGGTTGAGTCAGCGACGTCAGCGGTAGGACATGGGTCGGTCACAGCGCGGACCAGCCGCCGTCTGAGGCGATGGTCTGGCCGGTCACCCAGTCGGCCTCATCGCTGAGGAGCCAGGCGACCAGCTTGGCTGTGTCGGCGGGGCTGCCCCAGCGTCCGCTGGGGCTGCGTGCTGTGACCGCCGCGTGGGTGGACGGGTCGGCGTAGCCGGTGTCGTTCGGTCCTGGGTTGATGCAGTTGACGGTGATCCCCGTGGCGCCAGGTGCACCGCCAGGCTGCGGGTGAGTTCGTGCAGCGCGGCCTTGGAGGCGATATAGGGCAGCTCGTCGGGCATCGCGCCGTGGTACTGCCCGGAGGTGAACAGCAGCACCCGACCGCCGCGCGGCTTCTCGTGAGGGGCGGCGAAGGCCTGGACCAGCAGCAGGGTGGCGCGAGTGTTGACGGCGTAGCTGAGGTCGAGCTCCTGGGCGGTCAGTTGCTCCAGGGACTGCTGGCTGCTGCGGGCGTGGTTGGCCACGAGGCCGTCCAGGTGCCCGAAGGCCCGGCGCGTGGCGTGGACCAAACGTGCAGGAGCGTCCGGGTCGGCCAGGTCGGCGGCGATGTGCTCCACTCGGCCGCCAGCGGCCCGCAGCTCGGCGACCAGCGCGTCCGGGCCACCAGGGTCCGGTTCCCAAGACTGCTCCTGATCGTGCGGCGACCAGGAGTGCAGCATCACGCAGGCGCCGTCCGCGACCAGGCGCCGAGCGATAGCCGCACCGATGGCGACTCGCCGGCTTGCGCCGGTCACCAGCACCACCCGCTCCTGCCCCGATGTCACCACCACAGCCTCTCGCAATAGACGAGGTAGCCAGGTACTTCCCGAAGCAGGTCGCCAGGCTGTCGGGTCTCGATGGGGGATCGGCCAGTGGGACGCGGCGTCCTACGAATCAGGCGAGGCGGAAAAGGATCAGCGACAGGTGTGCCTGCTCTGCCGCCTCGCGGAGCTCCTCCCGCGTTGGCGGCCGGTCCCCGTCCATCGTGATGCCGAGCCGGCGTTGGGCTCCCTTCCATCCGAACCGCTGGATCTCTGCGGCGTACGCGTCCGCGACGGCGTCCGGGTCCTCCACGAGCTCGGCCCTGGCGTGCCAGGTCCGGCCGTCGGTGGTGACGTCGGCGTCCGCGCCGCCGCGAGCGTTGAGCCGCCACGGGGCGCTGGTCATGGCCGTCGTCACGCCGTCGATCTCGTGACGGCCGACGACGATGCTGTACCGGCGACCCGTCTTCCTGCCCGTGAGGTGGACGAGCATGAAGGCCTTGTCGACGAGCCCGTGCAGGGGCGAGCCCAGTATCGTGCGGAAGATCGGGTTCATCACGCTGAGCACGATCGCCGGCGGCTCGTTGCTGCGCACGCGGGGCGATGAGTCGCTGGACATGGCTGCCTCCTGATCTCGCCGACAGCGAACCTAGCTCCGTGCGCGGCCCGGGGGAAGCGGTGCCCTCCGGCGGCCTTCCCGAAGAAGCCGACATGCGCGGCGGCCCCCGGCCGTCCCGGTCGACGATCGTCGAGCGGGACGGGCGGGCGCGAGCGGTCGGTGGGTCGGCACCGAGACGCCGATTGTCGCCGCGCCGAGCGGACTCCTCGAGCTACTCGGTTCTCCAGGCGTCGTCGGTTGGACGGTAGCCAAGCACGTGGGTCGTCTCGGCGAGGTCCGTGCTGCGGTAGCGGTTGGCTGAGATTCCGTTGGTGATCACGAACCGGATGCTCTCGGCTTCAACCGAGGCCCGCACGAGTTCGGCGGCATCGCGGGTGCTGAGCCAGGAGGAGAGCTCGCGAGGGGCCTCGGTGGCCGGGTTCGGTCGAGTCTTGAGGAAGTATCCGATCCGCAGGGCTACGACCGAGGTTGCGGTGGTAGCGGCGATCCAGGCGCCAAGAGCCTCGGCCCAGGCCTTGGTCGCGCCGTAGAGGTTGGCCGGCCGCGGCGCGTCGCCATTTCGTGACTGCGTGCCGTTTGGGAGGGCCGAGACGGCCTGCAGACTGCTGGCGAGTACGAGGCGACGGACGCCGGCGTCCGCGGCGGCACTGGCGACCGCATACGCACCGATGACGTTAGCTGGGAGCAGGTCCTCCCAGGTTGCGGCCGGATCGGGAACCGCGGCGAGATGGACGACAGCGTCCGCTCCCGCGAAGACCGACCGGCAGGCCTCCCGGTCGGTGACGTCCAAGGCGTAGATACCGTCAGCTGCTGCAAGGTCCGTAGCGAAAAGGTCCCAGTCCTGCGGCAGCAGCGGTCCCACAGCGCGGCCGATGAGGCCGGCAGCGCCGGTGAGTACGACGCGACGCGAGGTCTGCTTCACCCGTGAACGGTAGCTGCGGCTGCCACACCCGCACCCTTCTTGGGCGCGCGCAAGCATGTCCAGCCAAGTGAGCTCGGCCAGCCCTGCCTATCCCGCAAGCCGAAGGCCTCCGGCACGCCCCGAGCCAGGACGAGCGCCGACCCGGCGACGCCGCGATGGCGACCTTGGCCGTACCGCTCAGGGATCGTCTGCGGGACGGCTTCGATCGCCCGTGCGGGCTCGACGGTCAAGCGCCTCCACCGCTCTGGCCGTACCGGTGGCGGTTCCTCCAGCGGGTCGTTCTCGGCGGGGCGTCGGACGTCAGGCGTCTGCCTCGTTGGTGCCCTCGAACCACACCGTGACACCGCCAGGGGAGCGCACGGACACCAGACGCCGTCGGAACCGGTCCCCGCCGACCTCGACCGTCACCTCGTGGTGCAGACCGCGGGCCCGGCAGGTTGCGATGATCTCATCGAGCTGGTCGGCGCTGTCCAGTTCGAACTGCCACCGCAGCCCGGCTGAGTACGCCGGTTGCTCGGCCGAGGACCGCTGCAAGCCGATAATGGCGCCACCGTGCTGGATCGCCAAGAAGCCGGGGAACTCGTCGCCCTCGTAGACGCGCGTGAACCCGAACAGCTCGTAGAACGACCGCTCGGCGTATTGGTCAGGGACGTACATGATCGGATGCAGGTGCACCCGACGAGCATCCCGCACGCCGGTCCGCCCGCGGCGCCGTTTTCTGGCCATCGGTCCGCAAGCAGACCTCGGCGACCGCGGCGCCTGGACCCACGACGCTCGTCGCGGCCGTCGCCCCCGAGTTCGACGGCGTCGGCGGGTGCTACCTCGACGACTGCCGCAAGGCCTACACCGGTGCCCGACGACGCCACTCTGGCCGAGCACCCCCACGCGGTGAAGCAGTCGGCCCTCGACCCCGTGGCGGCACAGGAGCTGTGGCGCCGATCCCTCGAGATGACCCCCTGATCCGGACATGCCCACCACGGGCTGGCTCGTCCCGGTCACCGATCGGTCTGCGGGACGGCTCAGACCCATGATCGAGGTCCCGCCAGACGCTGTTCGCGCTTCCGTGCGACCCGTACCAGGAGGCGTGAGCGTGGAGCGGTTCGTGGGACGAACTCGCGTTCCACGACGCCCCATAGAGACCGCAGAGGCGGCGAATCGGACAGGGGAGTGTGCTCGAGACCGCCGCGGACACCCGGGAGGGCCTGCCTCCTAAAGAGGTGGCGCAGGTTCGAATCCTGCCGGGGGCACTCCTGTGACCTTTCATGATGACATAGAGTAACCGATACGTGAGTCACTCTGATCGCTTTGGACAGCAGCGTTTCGTCCCATGAGGTGCTCCTCGAACTTCGCAGCTCGAATCGTTGGCACTCTGCGCCCACGTCAGAGCGGCGACCGACCATCGAACCCGACGACAGGCCAAAGGGGCCGGCGTCACGAGCGACGACGCGACTCGGGGAGCTGTGCGCAGGGGACGAGCAGGCGCGGGGAGCAACTACTTGATATGACAGCGCAAATCAGGGGCAGGCCGCAGGCCCTGCCCCTTGGGGCTCGTGACCTAGTTGCGGGCGGAGATCAAGGTCATCCGGCCTGGTAGAATCGCGGCGGTGGGGTTCACCGAGACCGGCCGGGCGGTCACGCCTGTGCTCGACATCGCCTACGAGGCCGCCGGTTCCGCCGCCGGCGCGTCGGTGGTGCTGTTCCACGGCTTCCCCTACGACGTTCGCTGTTTCGACGGGGTCGCAGACATCCTCGCCACCCGGGGCGTGCGAGTCGTCGCACCGATGCTCCGCGGATTCGGCGACACCCGGTTCCGCTCACCGGACACACTGCGCTCCGGGCAGCAGGGCGCGCTCGGTCAGGACGCGATCGAGCTGATGGACGCCCTCGGCATCGACCGAGCGGTGATCGGCGGTTTCGACTGGGGCGGGCGAGCCGCTTGTGTCACGGCAGCGCTGCGCCCAGAGCGGGTGGCCGGGCTCGTCACCGTCGGCGGCTACAACATCCAGAATATCGCGAATTCCGGCGAGCCCCTGCCACCGGCCGAGGAGAGCGCGGCCTGGTACACACATTATTTCCTCAGCGACCGGGGCCGTCGCGGGCTCGAACGCTATCGCGACGAATTGTGCGAACTGCTGTGGCGGCAGTGGTCGCCGACCTGGGCGGACGCGGCGAGCGCGTTCCTGCGCAGCGCACCGAGCCTGCACAACCCGGACTTCATCGACGTGGTGATCCATTCGTACCGGCATCGCCGCCAGGCGGCCATCGGCGACGCGCGCTACGACGCCATCGAGGCGGCTCTTGCGGAGCGGCCGGTGATCACGGTGCCGACGATCGTGCTCGACGCGCTCGCCGACGGCCTCGGCGCCGACGACTCGACCGGTGACCGGCCGCTGTTCTCCGGCCCGTTCGAGATCCGCGCGCTCGACGGGATCGGGCACAACCCGCCGCAAGAAGCGCCGGACGCGTTCGCGGCCGCCGTCCTGGCCCTCTTGCCGTGATAGCCGGTCAGGGCGCCAACGCCTTCGCGTCCCTTTTTTGGCACCGTGTGCCGGTCCAGACGGCCAAGAATGAGTACCAGGTTGGTCATCGTGGACCGCTGATTGTCAGAGTGCCGTGCCTGCTGCCGCTGGCCTGGCCAGTACTCGAGCAGGATCTCCCCTCTTGGTTTCGCCGCTGCATCTTGGCTCGGCCCGGCCCGGCCCCGTGGCTCGTAAGGAGCCTGGCGCGCGCCTGGCGCCGATGGCGAGCAGACAAAGATGGACAGCCGACGGCGCACGAAACTCCGCAATGTTGTCGGTCGAACGGCGCTCATCAAGCAGGCGAAGGTTGCGTGACATGGCAGTTGTCATCGAACCGGATGCGGAACGTCAGGCGTCATTGTCATCGGGAGCTTGAGCCGGCTGAGCCTCCTCGCCCTCCAGGTGAAGTGCAAACTGGAAACGCTTGGTAGGAACGGACACCCCGAGCAGGAACACTTGCACTGTGCCGATACATGGCAGACCCACCGGAAGCTCTGCCTCGGTGCGTGACGGTCCAGACCTGAAGGCCACGAGGGGTACGATCAGCGAGTCTGTCGACGTCAATTGGAAGGCTGGAGCTGGACTGCCCAACGGCCCAGACTCACGACATCCTCGTGCCCATCTCCGTGTTGCGGGTCAGACAAGAAGACGGGGCTCGCGTACATCGCCTTGACGCGGAAGGTGTCCTTGTCCTGGCCGTCGGGAAACAAGATGGGAGCTCTCCCGACTGTTCCCAGCTGAGGCGAGACCAGCACATACGCCGATGCGATCAGTGTCATGTTGTCAAGCATGCCTCCGGTCGCCTGCTAGAGCTACGACCGCTGAGCCGTCGAGCGCTTGGGGTGAAGATTGTCCGTGGCCATGAAAAATCCCACTGGGCTCGCCGGGGAGGCGCATCGGAAGGGCGGCATCGCGGCGCCTGAGGTACTCGACGGGGAAGCGGCGCGGACCTCGCGAGGCGTACCAGTAGGCCAGGACAAGGCCGGCTACGCCGACGAGGGCGGTGGGAAGCATTCTGTTCATCCCGGCCGCCCTGCTCGGCATGCTCAGCTCCATCGTGGTGCCCACCCTTGCATCAACAGCTGGTGTCGGCCGCGGGCGGCACACTGGCGACATGGCTGAGTCGATCTCTCTGGCCGCGGTCGTTCCACCCCTGCAGTCGCTGGTGCGCCACGCAGCCCGGAACCGGGAACGGATCACGATCACGGACCAGGGCGAGCCGGCCGCGGTCGTCATCTCCGCCGACGAGCTCGAGGACCTTGAGGACACTCTCGCGGTCGCCGAAGCTCGCCTTCGAGAGGACTCGGCTGACTCCCGGCGAATTCCTCACGCGGAGGTGCGGCGCCGCCTCGGTCTTGAGGAGTGACCTACGAGATCGATTGGGAACCGCCAGCGGTTGACCTGGCCGCGCGGTACCTCATGGACGACCCGGAGGGACTCAGTGCGGTGTTGACGGCCGTGGGCTCCCTCGCCGAGGATCCCAGACCCGACAGCGCCTTCCCCTTCGGCGCGACCGGGATGCTGCGTCTGCGCGCTGGAAAGTATCGCGTCGTGTACCAGATCGACGACGCGACGCGAAGGCGCTCCTCCCGGGAGATGGGCCGCCGCGTCAGCGACGCGTAGGCGGTCCCCTCCACGCTCGGCAGGACGACGTGCCCGACCCGTTCGCTCATGCGTCGACAGCGCGCCCGTCGCCGCCCGTGACCGTCAGTGCAGGTGCGTCCTGCGGCCAGGCGAGGTGCCGCCGCCTCGACCGGACGAGCCCGCCCGAGCGCCCGTCCGGGTCGCTCGCGGCCGTCGGGTGGACCACCTGGCCGTCCACCCAGACGCGCGCGACGTCGGCGGGCGTCGCGAGCGCGAAGACCTTCGCCAGTGCCTCCTCGGGGCCGCCGGCATGGCGCAGGGCGATCTCGAAGGTGCTGCCGCGCCGCGGACGCACCCACACCGCGTCGAACCGCTTGCCGACGCTGAGGTCGCCGACGTCGTCGCCGAGGCCCAGGGCGCGTGCGCCCGCGGCCGTGGCGAGGTGGAGGAGGTGACGGGGTTCGAGTGGGAGCCCCTGCTCGCCGAGCATCTGCTGGACGAAGTAGGCCTGCAGCCCTTCCTTGAACAGGCAGAGACCGGTGCCGGCACCGACGTCGGAGCCGAGGGCGACGCGCACTCCCGCGGCGACGTGGCGCCGCAGCGGGAAGAGCCCGCTGCCGAGGGCACAGTTGCTGGTCGGGCAGTGCGCCACGCTTACGTCCCTCGTCGCCAGGACGGCCAGCTCCACGTCCGACGGGTGCACGTTGTGCGCCAGCACGCTGCGGGGGCCGACGAGGCCGTGGGCGTCGTAGGTGTCCAGGTAAGTGCCGACGCCGAACAGCCCCGTCACCGTCTCGATCTCGCGGACGTTCTCGTTGATGTGGGAGGTGAACCATGATCCAGGGACGGCGCGCAGGAGCGCGGCGCACGCGTCGAGGAGGTCGCCGGTGCACGAGAGCGAGAACCGCGGGACGACCGCGTAACGGCTGCGCCCGTTCCCGTGCCACCGCCGGGCGAGCGTCAGCGCCTCGTCGTAGGCGCGCTGCGGCGTCGTCAGCAGGTCCTCCCGCAGGAGGCGGTCGCTCACCACGAGGCCGCCGGTAATCCGCAGGCCCACCCGGGCGGCCTGCTCGAACAGCACGTCGACGGCGCCCGGGTAGTGGGCGCCGAGGACGAGCGCCGTCGTCGTGCCCGACTGCACCAGCCCGCCGAGGAACTCGGCCGCCACCGAGGTCGCGTAGGCGGTGTCCGCGGACCGGGCTTCCTCCGGCAGGGCGTACCGCTCGAGCCACTCCAGCAGGGGCACGCCCAGGCCGCCGATGGCGCGAACCTGGGGGCAGTGGACGTGGGTGTCGACCAGGCCGGGCAGGAGGATCCCGTCGGCGAGGACCACGACGTCCTCCGCCCGGTGCCGCGCGCGGACCTCCGCGAAGGGGCCCCGCTCGACCAGCACGCCGTCCCGCACGAGCAGGCCGGCGTCGGCGACCGCGCGCAGGTCCCCGCCGGCGAACGGGTCGTCCGGGGTGTCGACGACGGTTCCGCGGAAGAGGGTCACGGCCGTGCCGGCCCGCGGTGCCCGGCGTCCGCACGGTCCCGCTCGAAGGTGTGGACCAGCGCGGCCGCGATGCTCACGGCGATGGTCGCCGGGTCCTTGCCGCTGATGCCGGGCAGGCCGATCGGCGTCGTGATCCGCTCGACGGCCTCGGGCGGATGGCCCTCGGCGGCGAGGCGGGCCCGGAACCGCGCCCACTTCGCCGTGGAGCCGATCAGCCCGATCGAGCCCAGCCCGGAGCAGCGCAAGGCCGCGTCGCACAGGGCGGCGTCCTCGGCGTGGTCGTGGGTCATGATCAGCACATGGGTTCCCGCCGGCAGCTCCGGGAGGACGATCTCGGGGAGCACCGGCACGTCGCGGTGCACGTGGACGCGCGCCCGCGCGTCCACGAGGACCGCGAGGCGCTCGGGGGAGAGCTGGTCGGGCCGGGTGTCGACCAGGTGCAGGTCGAGGTCCAGGCGGGCCAGGATGCGCGCCAGCTCCAGCCCGACGTGGCCCATCCCGAAAACGGCAACGGCGGGAGGCACGGGCAGGGGTTCCAGCAGGACCGCCACCTCGCCGCCGCAGCACTGGACGCCGTACTCGGCGGACGCCTTCTCGGAGAGGGACACGGGAAGTGTCTCGGGCGTCCGCTGTTCCTCCTGGAGGAGCAGGCGGGCGCGGGAGACGGCGACCGCCTCGAGGTTCCCGCCACCGATCGAACCCCACGCTTGGTCGGCGGTCACCACCATCTTGGCTCCCGCCTCGCGCGGGGCGTGGCCGCGCACGGCGACGAGCGTGACGAGGACGCCCGGGCGGCGGTGCTCGCGCAGGTGCTCGACGCTCCTCAGCCAGTCCACGGCGGCCGCCTCACCCGCTCACCGGGAGGTGCTGCACCTGCTCCGAGCGCGGCCTGACCGGGGGCGCCTGCGGGTCCGGCTGGTCCGGCGCGACCCCGGCGCCGCCCGCCTCGAGATGCCAGCGTGAGCCCCCGCGCCGCGCCTGCTCGACCGCCCAGTAGACCGCCTCGGGCGTGGCGGGTGACGCCAGCTCGACGCTGACCCCCGCCGGGCCAAACGCCGCCGCGGCCTGGCGCAGCGCCTCGCGCACCGAGAAGGCCAGCATCAGCGGTGGCTCACCCACCGCCTTCGAGCCGTAGACCACGCCCTCCTCGGTCGCGTGCTCCAGGAGCGCGACGTTGAGGACCTCGGGCATCTCGGAGAAGCTCGGCAGCTTGTAGGTGCTCGCGGCCTGGGTGGCGACGCGCCCGCGGGTGGGCAGGTCGGTCTCGTCCCAGCGCAGGTCCTCCAGGGTGAGCCAGCCCGCTCCCTGCACGAACCCGCCCTCGATCTGCCCGAGGTCCACCAGCGGGGACAGGCTTTCGCCGACGTCGTGCACGATGTCGACCCGCAGCGTCCGGTACGCCCCTGTGAAGCCGTCGACCTCCACCTCCGTCGCGGCCGCTCCGTAGGCGAAGTACTTGAACGGCTCGCCGTGCATGGCGGCGGAGTCCCAGTGCAGCCCCTCGGTGCGGTAGAACCCCGCAGCCCACAGCTGGACCCGCTGGAAGTACGCCTGTTCGACCACGGCCTCCCAGGTCAGCGGCTCCGCCGACGGTGACAGGCCGCGCACGTGGCCGCCGGCGAACCGCACGTCGGCGGGACTGAGCCCGAGCCGCTGCGCGGCGACGGCCCCTAGCCGCCTGCGGATCTGCTCGCAGGCGTCTTTGACCGCCGCGCCGTTCAGGTCCGCGCCGGAGCTCGCCGCCGTCGCCGAGGTGTTGGGCACCTTGTCGGTCCGGGTGGGCGCGAGCCGTACTCGCTCCAGCGGCACGCCCAGCGTCGTGGCGGCCACCTGCAGCATCTTCGTGTGCAGGCCCTGGCCCATCTCGGTGCCGCCGTGATTGACCAGCACCGAGCCGTCCCTGTAGACGTGCACCAGGGCGCCGGCCTGGTTGAAGGCGGTGAAGTTGAAGGAGATGCCGAACTTCACCGGAGTGATCGCGAGACCCCGCTTGGTGTGCTCGTGGCGGGCGTTGAACTCCTCGATCCGCGGGCTGCGCGCCGCGAAGTCGCTGGAGTCCAGCACCTGCTGCCATGTCGTCCGCAGCCGCTCCGCATGGCGCACCGGCTGGCCGTACGGGGTCGCCTGCCCCTCGCGGTAGAAGTTCCGCCGCCGCAGTTCGGCGGCGGCGAGGCCGAGCAGCGGGGCGCAGCGGCCGAGGATGTCCTCGAGGACGAGCATCCCCTGCGGGCCGCCGAAACCCCGGAAGGCCGTCTGCGAGGTCTTGTTGGTCCTGGCGATCCGGCCGTTCAGCCGCACGTCGGGGATCCAGTAGGCGTTGTCCACGTGACACAGGGCCCGCGTCAGGACGGGCTCGGACAGGTCGAGGCTCCAGCCGCCGTCGGAGGTCAAGGTCGCGTCCAGCGCCCGGAGCCGGCCGTCGGCGTCGAAGCCGACCCGCCACTGCGCGTGGAAGCCGTGCCGCTTGCCGGACATCGTGATGTCCTGCGTGCGGTTGAGCCGGACCCGCACCGGCCGTCGCGTGAGCACCGCGCCCAGCGCGGCGACCGCCGCGAACCCGTGCGGCTGCATCTCCTTGCCGCCGAAGCCGCCGCCCATCCTCAGGCACTGGACGGTCACGTGATGGTTCGGGAGCCCGAGGACGTGCGCCACGATCTCCTGCGTCTCGGAGGGGTGCTGGGTGCTGCTCTGGACGAAGACCTGCCCGTTCTCGTCGACCTGGGCCAGCGAGCAGTGCGTCTCGAGGTAGAAGTGCTCCTGGCCGGAGAACTCGATCTCGCCGCTGAAGACGTGGTCGGACGCCGCGAGCCCCGCTTCGACGTCCCCGCGCTCGACCCGGGGCTGCCCGCCCTGGAAGCTGTCGGCCGCGATCGCCTCGCGCACCGTCACGAGCGACGGCAGCGCCTCGCAGTCGACCCGGACGGCGAGCGCGCCACGACGGGCGGCCTCGAGCGTCTCGCCGAGCACCCAGCAGACGGCGTGCCCGTAGAACATGACCTCGCCGGGGAAGAGCGGCTCGTCGCCCTTCGTGCCGGCATCGTTGACCCCGGGGACGTCGGCGGCGGTGAGCACCCGGACGACGCCGGGCACCGCGAGCGCGGTAGCGGCGTCGAGCTCGGTGATCCGCCCGTGCGCGACGGGGACCTGCACCGGGTACGCGTGCAGGACGCCCTTCGTCCGCAGCACGAGGTCGTCGGTGTAGAGCGCCGCCCCGGTGACGTGGAGCGCGGCGCTCTCGTGCGGGACGGCGAGGCCGACGACGGGGTCCCTCGGCCGGTCCGACAGGGCGCTCATGCCGGCACCCCCGCGGGGGTGGTCGTCGCGTACACCTTGGGCAGCGCCGTGCGCAGCATGGCCATCCGGTACGCCGCGCTCGCCCGGTGGTCGCTCAGAGGCGTCCCCTCGCCGGCCAGCACGTCGGCCGCCGCGCGCACGGTCTCCTGCGACCACGGCCGGCCCGTGAGCGCCTCTTCCGTCGCCAGGGCGCGGACGGGGCGGTCCGCGACGCCGCCGAGCCCGATCCGCGCCCGGGCCACGACGCCGTCCTCGACGTCGAGCGCGACCCCCACCGCCACGCTGGAGATGTCGTCGAAGCGGCGCTTGGCGATCTTGACGAACGAGGCGACCCGGGCGACGGGGAGGGGGATCCGGACGGCGCGGATCAGCTCGTCGGAGCGGCGCATCGTCTGCCGATAGCCGACGAAGTAGTCGGCCAGCGGCACCTCGCGCTCACCGCCGACGGAGGCCAGGAGCACGGTGGCGTCGAGGGCGAGGAGGGCGGGCGCGAGGTCGCCGATAGGGGACGCCGTCCCGAGGTTCCCGCCGAAGGTGGCGGCGTTGCGGATGAGCCGGGAGGCGAACTGCGCGAACACCTGCGCGAGCAGCGGGACGCCGCCCTCGAGGCGCCGCTCGACCTCGGTCAGGCTCAGCCCCGCGCCGATCTCGACGGAAGCGTCGCCGACCGCGAACCCGCGCAGCTCCGCCAGCCGGTCGACGGCGACGACGAGGGCGGGGCGCGCTCCACGCAGGTTGACCTCGACGCCCCAGTCGGTGGAGCCCGCGACGAGGGCGGCGTCCGGCGCGCGCGAGATCAGCGCGAGCGCTTCGGCCATGCCGCCCGGCCGGACGAACTCGCTGCCGTCGGCCGACAGCCGGGTGGCGCGGACCGCCGGAGGCGGGGCGGTCTGCCGCCGGGCGAGGGCGTCGCCCTCCGGCGGCGGGCCCAGGGCGAAGGCGGCGTCGCGGATCGGCCGGTACCCGGTGCAGCGGCACAGGTTGCCGCTGAGTGCGTGCAGGTCGAATCCGTTGGGGCCGCGCTCGAGCCCGGCGGCGGCGACGTCCGGCGCGCGGTCCGCGCGGTAGTACTCCGCCGCCATGCTGCACACGAACCCCGGGGTGCAGTACCCGCACTGGGACCCGCCGCGGACGGCCATCTCGCGCTGCACGGGGTGCAGGGCGCCGGGGGAGCCGAGGCCCTCCGCCGTCACGAGCTCCTGCCCGTCCAGCGCGGCGACCGGGACGAGGCAGGCGTTGACGGCGGTCCACTCGGTGGCGGTGCCGAGCCCCGGCCGCGCGACGAGGACGGAGCAGGCGCCGCACTCACCCTCGGCGCAGCCCTCCTTGCACCCGGTCAGGCCCTGCGCGCGCAGCCACTCGAGCGCCGTGGTGTGCGGGGTCGCGCCCGCGAGGGGCACGGTCTCCCCATTCACCGTGACGGCTGGTCCCTCCATGGCCGCTCCTGTCTCCCCATGGATCTGTCTAGCGCGTCGTCGCCCTCGCCGGTAGACGCCGTCCTGGCGATTCGGCTACAAGCCCGCCGCCGCACGCCAGTCGGGCGGCAGCGCCCGGGCGAAGCCGCCGGGCAGGGCGTCGTACCAGCGCGCGACCAGCGCCTCGCGCCCGGCCGGCGAGAGCCTGCCCCAGAGCCGCAATCGCGCCATGCCGCCGTCCGGGTAGATGTCCAGCCGCACCGTCGTGACCTCCGCCGCCGTCCCGAGGCGGAAGTGGTGCCGGGTGTCCGGCTGGAGCCGGGTCCGGGGCAGGATCTCGGTCCCACCGCTCGTCAGGCGCGCCCAGCCGGGGGCGTTCCCGACGAAGCAGGTGGTGTCGGGCTCGGCGAGCAGGGGCGTCCCCGCCGCCGCGAGGGCGATCTCGACCCAGTCGTTGCCGTCGCCCCGTCGCCGGGCCGTCTCCCAGCCCTCGCCCATCACCCGGGCCTCGCCGGGTGCGATGAGGTTGGCGGGGGAGGCGTAGTGCATGTTGCTGCACCCGGTGACGGCGGCGCCGTTGACGAGGGCTGCCAGGTCGAGCACGTCGCCGGGCAGGAGCCGCGGGTCCGGGATCGGGCTCCCGTGGACGCGCAGCCGGGCGACCCCGCCGTCCGGGAACTGGCGGAGCCGCACGTGCGTGACCCAGGGCGAGTCCTGCACCGCGTAGGCGTTCCGGCTGTCGCCGCGCGCGGGGGAGCGGGCCACCAGCGGCCTCCAGTCGGCGCCCTGCAGCTCGCCGGGGGACGGGTACCCGTCGACCGCCGCGCCCTCCACCGAGATCTCCGGCGGGTAGTTGCCCGTGAAGAAGGAGGTGTCGACAACCACACCGCGGACGACGCCGGGCACGCCGAGCCGGACGATCGCCCAGTCGTCCCCCCGCTCGCGGCGGCGCCGGGTCTCCCAGCCGTCCATGATCTGGCCCTTGTGGCCGAACGTGGAGGGGGAGAAGGCAGGCTCCGCGGCCTTGATCAGGTTCTCCCGCTCGGCGAACAGCTCGTCGTTGGCCGCGACCACGCTGCCGCCGAGCCGGCGGGAGGCGAGGTCGGGCAGGCCCGCGAACGGGGGGACTCCATCGGCGGTCACGGTCAGGCGTCTCCTCGCCTCAGCGGCCGGCCGCGGGGGGCGTCGCCGTTGCGGACCTCGCTGCCGCGCAGCCAGGTGGTGCGGACGACGCCGGTCAGCGGGCGCCCGGCGTACGGGGTGATCGGGTTCTTGTGGTGGAGCCTGGCGGGGTCCACGACGAACGCGTCGTCCGGCGCGAAGGCGCAGAGGTCCGCGTCGTAGCCCACGGCGATCCGGCCCTTGCGCCGCAGCCCGGCCAGCCGCGCCGGTCCTTCCGCCATCCAGCGCGTCACGTCGGCGAGCGTGCAGCCGCGACGGCGGGCCTCGGTCCAGACCGCGGACAGTCCCACCTGCAGCCCGGCGATGCCGCCCCACGCCAGCCCGAAGTCGCCGCTGTCGAGCCGCTTGAGCTCCGGCGTGCACGGCGAGTGGTCCGAGACGACGCAGTCGATCACGCCGTCGGCCAGCGCCTGCCAGAGCAGCTCCCGGTTGGCCGCCTCCCGGATGGGCGGGCAGCACTTGTACTGGGTCGCCCCGTCGGGGACCTCCTCAGCCGTGAGGACCAGGTAGTGCGGGCAGGTCTCCGCCGTGATGTGCACCCCCTCCCGCTGCGCGCTGCGGATCATCGGGACGGCATCCGCGCTGGACAGGTGCACGATGTGGGCGCGGCCCCCGGTCCCGCGGGCCGCCTCGATCACCGCGGTGATCGCGCGGTTCTCGGCCTCCCGCGGACGTGAGGCGAGGAAGCCGCGATAGGCCTGCCCGGAGGCCTCGTCGATGACCGCGCCGTCCTCGGCGTGGACGAGCAGCAGGCCCCCGAAGCTCTGCAGCGCCGCAAGGTGCTCGGCCAGCTCGTCAGGCCCGAGGGGAGGGAACTCGGGCACGCCCGAGTCCAGCAGGAAGCACTTGAACCCGAAGACGCCCGCGTCGTGCAGACCCCGCAGTTCGCCCGCGTTGCCGGGGACCGCGCCGCCCCAGAACCCCACGTCGACGAGGCAGTGCCCCTCCGCCGCCGCCCGCTTGGTCTCGAGCGCCGGGACGTCGACCGTCGGCGGGACGCTGTTGAGCGGCATGTCGACGATCGTCGTGACGCCACCGGCCGCGGCGGCCCGCGTCGCGGTCGCGAAGCCCTCCCACTCGGTGCGCCCCGGCTCGTTCACGTGGACGTGCGTGTCGACGAGACCGGGCAGCAGGACGACGTCCTCGTCGAGCTCGACCGTCCGGCGCCCGCGCGGCGGCGATGCGTACGGTTCGACGGCGACGATCCTTCCGTCGGTGACGCCGACGCTGACGGCGTCCCCGGTCGCGGTGACCGCCCGGGGTGCGCGGACGACGAGGTCGACGTCCGTCACGGCACCTCCCGGCGCCGCGCGAGCGCCTCGAGGCCCGTGCGGCCGAGCCCCGTCGAGGACACGGCCTCCGTCTCGTCGAGCGCACCGCAGTCCAGCCCCCGGAGGACGAACGACGCCAGCGCCTGTGCGGTGGCCGGCTCGTCGAGCACTCCGCCCTCGACCCGGCCCACGTAGTTCCGCAGCCGGCGGGCCACGGCGGACAGGCCCGAGCGGTAGAAGGCGTAGGTGGCGAGGTACCGCGTGACGAGCTGGCCCGGGTGCAGGTCCCAGCCCTGGTAGTAGCCGCGTTCCAGTGAGCGGCGGACCAGCCGCGCGTGCAGCGCCAGCGCCTCGCGGACCTGCTGCGGCGGACCGACCGGCAGGACGTTCGTCGACCCGTCCGAGAGCTGGACACCGGTGCCCGCCGCCGCCACCTGCATCACGGCCTTGGCGTGGTCGGCCGCCGGGTGCTCCATGCTCTGCTGCGCCGGGGCGATCCCGCAGGCGGCGCTGTAGTCGTACGTGCCGTAGTGCAGGCCCGGGCAGCGCCGCCCGGCGGCGTGGACCATCGCCGCGACGGTGGCGACGCCGTCGGCCGCGAGGATCGCCTGCGGCGTCTCCACCTGGATCTCGAAGCGCAGCCGGCCCGTGGGCAGCCCGTAGGCGTGCTCGAGGGCCTCGCAGACCCTCGTCATAGCCGTCACCTGGTCGACCGACGTCACCTTGGGCAGCGTGACGACGAACCCTTCGGACAGCGGGCCCGCCGCCAGGAGGGAGCCGAGCACGAGGTCCAGGGTGCGCAGCCCCCGCCGCCGGGTGGCCGGTTCGAGGCTCTTGAAGCGGATCCCCGCGAAGGACGGGCCGTCCGGCGCGCGCAGGAGCCCGGCGATCGTGCGCCCGGCCGTCGTCGCGGCCGCGTCCTCCTCGGCGTCCGGCCGGCGGCCGTACCCGTCCTCGAAGTCGAGCCGCAGGTCCTCGACCGGCTGGGCGGCGAGCTTGGCGCGGGTCCGCCGGTGGACCTCCTCGTCGAGGAGTGGCCCCAGGCCGGTCACCTGGGCGGCGGTTGCCGCATCCGGCACGACGGCGTCGAGCAGGGCGAGCGCAGCGCCTCCCCAGGCGGCGGGCGTGCCGTCGCGGGCGACGTCCGCAGGGACGTACGCCGTGTGCACGGGCTGCCGCGCGCCGGCGTCCCCGGGGTAAAGGTCCGCGAGCGCCCGGTCGGCCG
>CAWBVK010000004.1:0-1359809 GCA_963792195.1 uncultured Actinomycetota bacterium
CGGCCACCCGCTGCCACCGGCTCGGCCACAGCCCACTGATGCAGCCCAGCCATCATGACCAGCGAAGGAACCCGTGATGCCTCAAGCCGACCAGGCCACCATCGACCTCCTCACCGACTACTTCCAGGCGATGGAGGTCAAGGACCTCGACCGCCTCGGCGCCTACTACGCCGATAACATCACCCAGACCTTCGCCAACGCCCCGACCATCACCGGCCGCGACACCATGCTCGCCCAGCATGGCGCCCTGCTCGGCAAGGTCAAGTCGCTGGCCCATCCGCTGATCAACGTCTGGCAGGAAGACGACGGCGTAATCATCTTCGAAGTCACCAGCGTCTGGCGCCTCCACGACGACACCGAGATCAAGATCAACGCCTGCTCGATCTTCACGATCGTCGACGGCAAGTTCACCGACCAACGCATCTACGTCGACAACGCCCCCGTCGATCGGCTTCCTCAGTCTGACCCGGCACGAAAGAGGCATGGTCGTGTCCCGCATCCTGGTCACCGGCTCCGCCCAGGGCCTGGGACGCAGCCGCCGCCACCACCTGGTCGACCACGGTCACCAGGTGGTCGTCCACGCCCGCGACCCGGCCGTGCGGCCGCGGTGGCCGACCTGGCCGACCGCGGGGCGGCCGTGGTCGTCGGCGACCTCGCCAGCGCTCAACAGACCCGGACCGTCGCCGATCAGGTCAACCAGCTCGGCCGGATGGACGCGATCATCCACAACGCCGGCGTGTACGCCGACAGCGACCGCCATCCTGGCCCTGAGGGGCATCCGCGGATGCTGGCGGTCAACACCCTGGCGCCGTACCTGCTGACCGGGTTGATCGAGCGCCCGGACCGGCTGATCTACCTCACCAGCGACATGCACCTCAGCGGCGACGACAGCCTCGACGACCTGGACTGGAGCGCCCGCCGGTGGAACGGAATCCAGGCCTACTGCGACAGCAAGCTGTTCGTCACCACCCTCGCCCTCGCCGTCGCCCGGCGCTGGCCCGACGTGATCAGCAACGCGGTGGACCCCGGCTGGGTGCCCACCCGGATGGGCGGCCCCGGCGCCCCCGACGACCTGGAGCAGGGACACCTCACCCAGACCTGGCTCGCGGTCAGCGACGACCCGACGCCCACCGCAGCGGCCAGGTCTGGCACCACCAGCGCCCGCCCCGAACGCAGCCGCCGCCCGCGACACCACCTTCCAGGACAGGCTCCTCAACCGACTAGCCGAGAAAGTCGGGATTGACCTCGAAAATCAGCAGGGCGCAGGACGCCCAGACCGTCTAGATGTCAAGGGGACCTGATGGAGGACAAGTCCAGCCACGCTGCTGGCGCACCAACAGCTGCATTCTGACTGGGCCAAACGCCAGAAGGTTGGCGATGACACCAGAAGAGCGGCCGCGGGGCCGAGCGATGCGCGGATCGCGGCGTTGCTGATCGCGAACACGGCGACCACCGAGACGTCGCCAACATCCTCGTCGGGCTCGCGGTCGTCCCGGCCACGACGGCTGCAGCGGTTTGGGCCATCGGCTCGGGCATGCTCGCCAAGGAGATCGAGGGCGACGACGACAGCTGCACGGCTACGCCTCCGACGCCAGCTTCCTCTGATCCCTCGCCACAGCGCTTCGCACGCTGCTGACGCGCGACCGGCCCCTGACCAGAAGATCCACGGTCAGGGGCCGGTAGCCGTGTGGCCTTCGGTGATGAACTGTCGCCTCTGCCCGTCTCATGGAGCCCCGGCCGGCGGGCACACCGGGCGCACCAGTCCGAGGGCTCGCTGTATCGACAGCAGGAACGCATCGCCTTTTGCCTGCTGTTAGGCAAGGTCGGGCATCAACGGTAAGCCCGTGGGGGTGAAGGCGGCCCTGATTCCGTCGATCACAGTCGGAGTATGACCTAATACCAATGCTCTGAGCGCCGCCGTCGCCGCAGCCCTGCACCCAGCTGCTACGACGAAGTCGTCAGATCGGAATCTTGGTCTCGGCCCGACCGCCGCGCGTGCGCGGCGTGACGGAGCGTCTGGGCGTAATCGCGCAGAGCCTGGGTACGAGCCAGGATCGCTGCCGCTTCCGCGGCGATCTCCTCCGCCCGTCGGCGTGCGTCGACGGACCACTCCAAGGGGTCCGGGTCCACGTAGAGAAATTACCGCGCGTCGGCGCCGTGGCCGAGCTTCGTCTGTCGATGAAGACCCATCTCGGACCCCGGTGCCGGCGAGCGCGGCGACCTCGCTGCGGCGCAGTCCGGGGACGCGCCGGCGGCCGGCATCGGGCAGCCCGGCCTGTGCGGCGCTGAGCTTGGCCCGCCGCGTGGTGAGGAACTCTTTGACCTCGGCCCGGTTGTCCACGGATTCGACGATAGGCGCGGACGCCTGGGTCCTCACCGGGTCATGGGGTGCCCTGCTGGTCCACCCCATGACAGGGACTTCCCCCGTCGCGCGCGAGGGCGTTGGCTGGAGGGCAACCAGCTGATCGAAGGAGCCCTCCGTTGCGTGGTGTCGTGATGCACGCCGGTCTTCGACCGCACCCTCCGCTCGACCAGGCCGCGGAAGGCTACCGGCTCATGGACGAGCGCCGGGCCAGGGTGCTGCTGCGCCCGTGAGCGGCCGGAACCAGAGGCCGCGCGCACCCCGACCAGCCCACCTCGACCGGGCCCCGGCGGGCATGGGGTTCGCCCTCGTTGCCGTCCTCGCCGGTTCCGTCGGCTGCGGCAGCACCGACTCCCCGCCCCCGCCGGCTCCGGATCGGCTCGTACGACGGCGGTCCCGCCGACGTCGTCGGCAACCGCTCACCGGACGAACACGACCAACGAGGAATCCACCGTGACCTCCATCCGGATCACCGTCGACGGCCGGACGCTCACCGCGCGGCTCGCCGACAACGCCACCGCCCGCGACCTGCTCGACCAGCTGCCGCTGACGCTGCGCTTCCGCGACTTCAACCGGGTCGAGAAGATCGCGAAGCTGCCCCGGCCACTCACCCTGGACGGCGCTCCCGCGGGTGCCGACCCCGACGTCGACGACATCGGCTACTACGCCCCTTCTGGCGACCTCGTCCTCTACTACGGCGACGTCGGGTACTTCGACGGCATCGTTCGCTTCGGCCGGTTCGGCGACGGGGACCTGGCTGCCATCGCGCGGCAGCCCGACGGTCGAGCACCCTCGAGCGCGCGTGACGCCGACTCTGCATCCGACCGGCTCACGACCGGCTCACCGTAGCCATCACCGACCAACTGACAGACCAGGGGAGGCATCCGCATGAACCCGACGTACGACTTCACCGGGCAGGTCGCGCTGGTCACCGGGGCGAGCTCCGGCATGGGCCTGGCCACCGCCCGCGCCTTCGCCGAGGCCGGCGCGGCGGTGGTCCTCGCCGACGTCAACCAGGACGCCCTGCGGGACGCCACCGACGATCTCACCGCGGCCGGGCACCAGGCCCTCGCCGTCGCCGTGCGACGTCACCGACGAAGCCAGCGTCGCCGCCGCGGTGCGCACGACCGTGGACACGTTCGGCCGGCTGGACATGGCGTTCAACAACGCCGGCATCCAGGCCCCGCCCACCGACGCCGCCGACGAGCCCGCCGAACTCTTCGACCGGGTCAACGCGGTCAACCTGCGCGGGGTCTGGGCCTGCATGAAGCACGAACTGGCCCAGATGCGCACCCAGGGCAGCGGCGCGATCGTGAACTGCTCCTCGCTCGGCGGCCTGGTCGGACTGCCCGGCCGCGCCGCCTACCACGCCTCCAAGCACGGCGTGATCGGCCTGACCCGCAGCGCCGCCCTCGAATACGCGCCCCGCGGAGTCCGGATCAACGCCATCTGCCCGGGCACCATCGACACCCCGATGGTCACCGACATGATCGACAAGGGCGAGCTCGACCCCGCCGACGCCATCGCCAACCAGCCCATCAACCGACTCGGCGACCCCGAGCGAGATCGCCGCGGCCGTCCTGTGGCTGTGCAGCCCCGGCGCCAGCTTCGTCGTCGGCGTGGCCCTGCCGGTCGACGGCGGCTACACCGCCCGCTGACCCGGAACGCGGCAGCAGGTCGACCGCGTCGCCCGCGACGCGTCATCGACCACCTACGATAGAGGAGTGCGCGACATGATCCTGAACGAGACCTACACCCTGTCCAACGGCGTCCCGATCCCCAAGCTGGGGCTGGGTACCTGGTTCATCGACGACGACAAGGCAGCGCAAGCGGTGCGGGCACGCCGTCGAGATCGGCTACCGCAACATCGACACCGCGCAGGCCTACGGCAACGAGCGCGGCGTCGGCGAAGGCGTCCGCACCAGCGGCGTTCCCGCGGGAGGAGCTGTTCGTGTCCACCAAGCTGGCCGCCGAGATCAAGAACTACGACGACGCGGTCGCGGCGATCGACGGGTCGCTGGCCACGATGGGGCTGGACCACATCGACCTGATGCTGATCCACAGCCCCGCAGCCGTGGAACGACTTCCGCGGCGGCGACTACGCCGAGGGCAACCGCGAGGCGTGGCGCGCCCTCGAGGACGCCCACAAGGCCGGGAAGATCCGCTCCATCGGCGTCTCCAACTTCCAGCAGCAGGACCTGGAGAACATCCTCGGCTCCTGCACCGTCGCCCCGCACGTCGAACCAGCTGCTCGTCCACGCGGGCAACACCCCGACCGAGCTCATCGCCTACTGCGAGAGCAAGCAGCATCCTCGTGGAGGCCTACTCGCCCATCGCGCACGGCGCGATCCTCACGAACCCGGACGTCCGCGGCGATCGCCGAGAAGTACGACGTGACCGTTCCGCAGCTGTGCATCCGCTACACGCTGCAGCTGGGCACCGTCTCGCTGCCCAAGACGGCGAACCCCGAGCACATGCGGTCCAACGCCGAGGTGGACTTCGTCATCTCCGACGAGGACATGGACGCCCTGCGCGGACCTCCAGGCCCGGGACTACGGCGAACACAGCGCGTTCCCGGTCTACAGCGGCAAGTGACGGCATCGCCTCTCACGCTCACGCGCCATAAAAATGAGGAGAACAAGATCGTGAAGTACACGCAAGAGCGACGGACAGACCGGCGTCGGTCCCGCGGACTGGTTCACCGGCACCGTCTACATCGACGGCATCCGCAACCCCGACGAGCAGTCCGCGGTCGGGTGTAGTCACGTCCGGTTCACACCCGGCGCTCGCACCGCCTGGCACCACCACCCCAAGGGGCAGACCCTCTACGTCACCGACGGCATCGGCCTCGTCGCGACACGGGACGGCGGCGTCCAGGAGATCCGACCCGGCGACGTCGTCTACATCGAGCCCGGCGAGGAGCACTGGCACGGCGCCACCCCCGATCGCTTCATGGCGCACGTCGCGATGATGGAGGCCGATGCGAACGGACAGGTCGTGACCTGGCTCGATCACGTCACCGACGAGGAGTACAGCACGCGATGAGAGCGTTCTGGCCTGGTCACCAGCGCGGACGAGCTGGGCCGCGCGATCAGTGAGTTCCTTAGCTCGGCGTGACGCGAATCGTGACGCGAAGTGTCGGCGGCTGCAGCAAGCGGAGCAGCTGCAGCATGATCGACTGTAGGCAAAGCAGCAGGTAGAAGCCTCAGGGGCCTCGGTCGGGCATCCTCATAATCCGTCGGTCGTGGGTTCGAGCCCCACCCGCCCCACCTCTGACCTGCGAAAACGGCGGATCGCGACGTTCATGATCTGACCTCATGACGCGAAACGTGCCGTGGGCTCGGGGTCGAGGACGTCCCGTGGGTCGGGGGATCGGCTGCCCATGGGGGTACCAATGCGGGTGTACGCGGGCGTCGACCTGCTCAGAGGGAGGCGTCATGAAGCTGAGCGAGATCATCGCCAGGCCGAGGGTCGTTGCCAGTCGGAAGGCGAGCGCTCGCTGCTCGGCCAGGTCGACGAGCGCCGCAACCCGCGGACCAAGGCGACGGTCAACCAACTGCTCGATCACGTGAGCTGGCCGAGGAGCTCAACCTCCACCGGCCCCCGGACCGCCTGCTGGTGGTCGACTGGGCTCCTCACCCGCAGGAGGGAGACAAGCTGCTCTTCGTCTTCGACGGCGGGTCGCTCACGGACTCCCAGGCGGCGTGACCTCGTCCCGACGGCGACGAGATCGCGGGGCACGATATTGGCGTGCCGACGACCTCGATAACCTCGCCCCGGCACGTCTCGTGAATCGACTGCGCCTGGCGCTCACTGCGCTCCGGACCGGACAGACACTCTACGCCGAGCGGGGGGCGAGCCTGGTTGCGGCGTAAGTAGCCCGGCGCTTGCTTGCTCGTTCTCCAGCCGCTGGACTACTGGACGGGCTGCGTCTGCCGGTTCATCCACACCACGCCTGCAGCAGGGAGCGTGTCGTAGTAGACGAATCCGGTGCCGTTGTCGCGTCGGCCAGACATGAGGACCTCGAGGCCGGCCGCCTTCGCATGCGGGACGGCGTCGTTCAGTACCGCTTCGAAGCCCAGGTGGAAGACCCCTTCGCCCCGGGTGTCGAGGAATCGCCGTTGCGGGCAGTCGATCTCAGGGGGCTGGCAGAGCTGGATCTGGACGTTGTCGAGGTCGGTCCAGCGGTACTTCATCGCGCGGAACGCGTCCGGGTTCGGAACGTGCAGGTCGGCGAACTCGGTGAGTGGGGGGTAGTCGTTCCAGGGGCCGACTCCTAGCGACTCGTAGTAGGCCTCGGCAGCGGCGAGATCGTGGACGACGAGGCAGACGTGGTGAAGACGGCGGAAGGGTCCGGACAACGGGGATCTCCTCAGGGTCTGGGCGTGCTGGGCGGTCACGTCGGGTCGGAGTCGATGGCTTCGAGCACGTACTCGTTGAACTGGTCGAGGTCCGATGTGGGCTGTCCGGGCTCGGAGAGGTCGTAGGTCAGCGCGTGCTCTTCGATGGCCCGGTCGAGTGCCCGTCGGACTGTGGTGTGCAGGCCGAGAGCGGCGAGGTCGGGGCACCAGGCGAAGCAGGTCGCGAGGGCGAGCCAGGCGCCGGTCGGGTTGGAGCGGCGGGTGCCGGTGCGGTGCGGTGACGAGCCGTGCGCAGGTTCGAAGAGGGCGGTGATGCCGTGCCCGAACGCGCCGGTCGGGGTTGATCGTCGCGGATCCGCACAGCGCGGGTGATCCGGCCCGGGCGCACGACGATGTCGGACAGGATGTCGCCGAACAGGCCCTCGGTGACGATGACCGCGGGCAGTTGGTCGTATTTGACGAGTTCGTAGGCGGCGCGGTCGACGTTGACGTCGTCGAACGCGACGCCCGGTCGCCGCGGCGGTCGCCTTGGAGATGCGCCGCCAGAGCCGGGACGTGGCGTAGACGCTCGCCTTGTCGACGCTCATGGACCGGCGACCCGGGGTGGCCTCGGGCGTAGATCGACGCGCGATGTCGAAGACCTCCTGCACGCGGTCGGGATCCAGCGCGATGCTGGTCCTCGGCCGGTCGCAGGTGCCGTCGCTCTCGACGCGCTGGTCGGGTCCGGCGTAGGCGCCGCCGGTGATGTTGCGGACGATCATCACGTCGTCCTGCGCCGGGGACCCGGACGGTGCGCACGCTGATCCGCAGGTCGAACAGGTGCCGCAGCGCGATCAGCGCGGCTTCGGGGTTGGGGCACTGCTCGGCGGTGACGCCGGGGTGGGTGCCGACCGCGCCGGACAGCACGACGTCGGCCTCGCGGCACGCGGCGAGCGGTCTTGTCGGGCAGCGTGGACCCGGTCTCGTTCCATCCCGGTGGTGCCGTAGGGCCAGGGACCGGTGAGCGTGACGGTGCGCCGTCGCCGGCAAGTCGGCGCAGGTAGGTGACGGGGCCGTCGAGGATCTCGGTGCCGATCCCGTCACCGGGTAGGAGCGCGATGGTGGTCATGGCAGCAGCAGGCTCCGGGTCTGGCTGGTCATGATCGAGCGGGCGGGGTCCGCGCCGACGCGCGTCGCGAGTTCGCATGCAGCCACGGTGCGACGGCCGCGCCGGGCGCCGGGTGGTGGGCGTGTCCGAGGTCGCCGCCGAAGACGAGCAGCGCCGTCGGGTACGTCGCCGTGAGCCGCAGGCTGGAGTGGTCGGCGTCACCGAGCAGGTCGGGCAGGATGCCGAGTTCGAGGTGCACGTCGAGCTTGGCGAGTGCGTCGGCCGCCTCGGCGTTCCAGTGCAGGAACGCCATCATCGGGTGGTTGACCAGCAGCCGTCGGACGCCGCGACGGTGCGCCTCCGGTGAACAGCACGGACGGTCTCGTCGGCCGATAGGTGACCACTTGCCAGCAGCAGGTCGTGCGCGGCGACGACATCGAGGACGTCGTGCCACTCGGGGCGCAGCTCTGCCGCCGTCGAAGACCTCGACGGGTCCCAGCTCGAAGCCCCGGTGCACGGACAGCTCCGGGCGGCGGATGCGCCGGCCTTGTGGGTAGCGCGAGGACACGGTCGGCATCCACACCATGCGGCCGCCGAGCCGGGCCGCGACTTCGACCGCGTCGGGGTTCGCGCCCGCCGACGGCGCTGTTGAGAACGATCCCGCCGTAGACGCCCTCGCCGGCAATGGCGGCCCGCTCGACGGTGCTGCCTTCGTGCGACTTGAGCACGACGATGTCGAAACCGAGAGCGCGCTCAGCAGCGACGGTCTGGGCGTCGTCGCCGTGCCGGGGCAGCAGGCTGGGGGAGGCGTGCACGTGCAGGTCGATCATGTCGCTCGCCCAGTCCGGCAAGCGTTCCCGTCCTTGGCGCTCCGCGCTCATGCCAGGCTCACCCACTCGAGGACGTCGGTGTCGGTGAGCAGGCGGCGCTGGACCTTGCCTGCGGCGGCATCGCGCGGCAGTGCCGCGACCCTGGCCACGGCCGACGGGCCGCATGAACGCCGGGAGCTCGGCGATGCTCGTCCGCAGGGCGTCCACGGGGACGGCGTCCGTGCCATCGGCGAGTCCGCGTAGAGCACGACCTCGTCGTCGACGAGGTCGCTGCGGCGCTTCCACAGCGCGTGGTCGCGCAGGCCCGGGACCGCCGCGAGGTGGTTCTCGACGAACGGGATGGGGACGAACTCGCCCTTGACCCGGATGGACTCCGCGCCGCGCTCGAGGAACACCAGGTAGGGCTCACCGTCCGGCCCGGGCTCGGCACGGCCGAGGTCGCCGGTGTCGAACCAGCCGTCGCCGTCACGGGCCGGGTCGACGCCGTCGGTCGCGCGCGTACCCGGCGAACAGGGTGCGAGGGTTCGCGCTCGCGGACGAAGATCGTCCCGTCCGGCGTCTAGGCGCCATTCGACGTCTACCCGGGATGGCGCCGCCATGCCGGCTGGCGTCCGGCGGGATGTCGTCGGTCGGCGGTCCACCGGTGCAGGTGGCTGACGCCGCCGGCCTCGGTGGAGCCGTAGCCGGAGACCGCAGCGGGAATGCCGAACCGGCTCAGGAACTCCCGGTCGGCGTAGAACATCGTCCGGACGCTGGTGGCCCGCGGCGTCCTGCGGCGGTGGTCGCCCGCTTGAGGATCTCGACCGGTGGGGCGTGCAGGACGAGCGCCGTGACCCGGCTCGTCGACCACGGTGGGCCAGAACCCGCTGGCGGAGAACTTGCGCACGGTCAGCGCGTCGGCGCCGGTGAGCAGTGCGGTGATGATGCCGTAGCCCATCGGGTTGATGTGGAACAGCGGCAGCGGGGCGAGCACCCGGTCGTGCGGCGGTGAGGTCGAGAGCGCCGGCCATGGCCGCGGCCAGGCGTCGGAAGTAGCTCGTGGGTCTGCGCGCAGAACTTGGGCAGCCCGGTCGTGCCGGAGGTGTGCATGAGGGAGGCGGCGGCGAACCGGTCGGCGTCCAGGCCGGGCAGACCGGTGACGTCGGCCGTGCCGTAGCGGCGGGATCGTGCGACGTCGTCCGCGCGCAGCACGAGGGATGGCGCGACCGGGGTCAGCATCCGGTCGACGAGGTCCTGCGGGTAGGTCGGGTTGACCAGGGCGACCGGGGCGCCGGCGAGCATGCAGGCGAACCAGGTCACGATGTAGTCCGTCGATGTCGGAGTCGACGAGGGCGACCGGGTCGCCGGCGCGGACCCCGTCGTCCAGCAAGCTGTGGGCGCGGCCGGCGGCGAGGGCGACCAGGTCGGCGAGCCGGATCGGGTCGTCGGCGGTTCCGACGGTCAGGTCAGGGCGGCGTTCGGCCTGGGCGACGACGGCGGTGGCGAGGTTGAACGGCTCCATGGTCGCCCGGCCTCAGTCCAGGCCCTCGTGCCCGGGGTCCTTGAGGATGCGGCGGGAGACGTAGTTCCGAAGGATCTCCGAGGAGCCGCCGGCCACCTTGAGCACCTTGATCTCATTGTCGATCTGCGCGTACGGCTCGTCGAAGTACAGGCTGTGGCCGCCGGTCATGCTGAAGGCGGCCTTGGACGCTGTCTCGGCGGCCGCGACCGCGAGCTGCTTGGCGACGGTGGTGTGCAGCGAGATCTCCTCGCCGCGCTCGTGTGCCAGGGCCGCGTGGTCGCGGGCGAGGGACGCCGCGTGCAGCGCGGTCCACGCGTCGGCGACCATCCACTGGATGCCCTGGAAGTCGGTGACCATGCTGTCCCCGACCTGCCGGTGCGTGGCGTAGCGGAGGGCGAGCTCGAGGGCGCGGCGCCCGAAGCCGATGAGCTCGGAGGCGTTGCCCGAGCCGGCTGACGTTAAACGTGGACAGGAAGGTCTGCAGACCGCCGCCGGCAGGGCCGAGGAGGTCGGCCTCCGAGACCCGGACGTCGGTCAGGTCGAACGTCGGCGGTGCGGATGAGCCGAGAGCCGATGGCGTCGCTGACTTCGGTGCGGATGCCGGGCAGGTGCATGTCGACCAGGAAGCTGGTCAGACCCTCCGGCGCGACGGCGTAGAACAGGGTGACGTCGCAGTCGGCGCCCATGTTGACGTGGCACTTGCTGCCGTTGAGGACCCAAGCGTCTCCGTCACGGACGGCCGTCGCCTGCATCGTCTTGAACGACGACCCTGCGCTGCTTCTCGCTGATGGACTCGGAGAAGACCAGCTCGCCGGTGGCGATGCCGCGCAGCCACTGGTCCTTCTGCTCGTCGGTGCCCCAGTCGAGCAGCCATCGCTGGCCCTGGATGGCCACCTGCGGAGTGACCATCCCGTGCCGCGCCACCTCCTCGTTGATGACCACGTACTCACGGACGCCGCCGCCGAGGCCGCCCCACTGTGTAGGGACCAGCGGGCCGACGTAGCCGAGCCGGCCGAGCGCCTGGTAGAGCTCTGCGCGGGAAGTCGTTGTGCGCGTTGGCGTCGTCGAGCTCGCCGCGGTGAGCCTGAGCCAACGCCTCGATGTCAGAGGCGACCTTGTCGATCCACGCGGACTGGTCGGCGTCGGTCCGCAGAAGAGGGAACATCAGAACTCCTTCGGTGGGGGAGCGGCGGGCGAGCGACCACATCTGCCGGGCCCGTTCGACCTCGACGGCGCGGTCCCAGCCGGCGACGTCGTGGACGGTCCGGCGCAGGTCGTCCTTGAGGGCGCGGGCGAGGTCGGGGTCGGCGGCCAGGTGGGCGACGGCGGCGGACACGGCGTCCCGCAGCTCGGCAGGCTCCACGACCTCCGTGGCGAGCCCGCAGGAGAACGCGGCGGGAGCGCGCAGTCGCTGCGCCGAAGACTCCAGGGCGGCCGCGGCGGCGGGTCCGGCGGCCCGAGCGAGCAGGTGCAGGTGCCCCCGCCAGGGTGGATGCCGATCGGGGCGAATCCGGAGACGAACACGGCGTTCGTCGTCGCGATCCGCAGGTCGGCGGCCAGGGCGAGGTTGAGGCCGGCGCCGATCGCGGCCCCATCCACCGCGGCGACGACCGGCACCCGGAGCTCGAGCACCCGGCGGAATCCGGAGTAGAGCTCTTCCAGGCCCTCGTACGCCTGGTCGGGTGGCGAGGTCCGGACCCGGTCCAGCGCCGCAGTGTCGGCCCCGGAGCAGAAGGCCCCGCCGGCACCGGTGATCACGGCCACTCCCACTGAGGCGTCGCCGTCGACCCGGTCGCACGCGGCGACCAGGTTCTGCGCCGCAGCGGCGTCAAGGGCGTTGCGGCGAGCATGGCCGTCGAGGGTGATCCACGCGACGCCGTCGGCGATGTCGGTGTCCACGCGGGTGCCGGTCATCAGAAGACCATTCGCACTGCACCCACGACGTCCGCGGCGGCGAAGCGCTCGAGACGCAGGGCGGTGACGTCGAGACTGGTGATCGTGCCGGTCGTCACGATCTGCTCCGCGACGAGCCGGCCGATCTCAGGTGACTGCATGAAGCCGTGGCCGGAGAAGCCGCAGGCGTTGTCGAAGCCCTCGCCGCCGGGGTGCGGACCGAGGATGCCGTGGCTGTCGGGAGACATCTCGTACGTTCCGCCCCAGGCGGCGCCCCGGTCGAGCGGCAGATCGGCCAGCCATGGGAATCGGGGCACGGCCAGGTCGAGGACATGCTCCACCCACGACCAGTCGACATCGGTCGTCCAGCGGTCGTGCTGGTTCGGACGGGGCGCCACCGAAGAGCACCCGGTCGCCTTCGCTGCGCAGGTACATGCCGCTCGTCAGGTCGATGGTCATCGGCAGCCGGCGGTCGAACGCGCCCGGGGCGCCGGCGTAGATGTTGCGGCGCGAGTGCCGGACGGGTACCTCGAGGCCAGCCAGCTTGGCCAGCTCTCCGGCCCAGCCGCCCGCGGCGTTCACGACCGTCGCGCGCTGACGACGTCGTCGCCGGCAGTGACTCGCCAGCCTGCGTCGTCCCGGGCTAGGGCGGTGACCGGGTGCCGGAAGAGGCGTGCGGGCACCGTGCCGGCGGGCCAGGTCGAGGTAGGCGGACGTGGCGCAGGTGCGGATCTACGACGCCGTCCGCCGGCCCCCAGGTGGCGCCGTGGACGCCGTCCGTGTCGAACGGGGTGATCGCCTGCGCCTCGTCGACGTCGAGCACGTCGACCGGAACGCCGTGAGCGCGCTGCAGCTCGACCGCCTCGAGATGGGCCGGCCACGCCGCCTCGGGGACGACGAACAGGTAGCCGCTGGGCAGGTACCCGACGTCGATGCCGTGCTCCGCGGGGAAGTCGCGGAAGGTCTGGATGCTGCGCCAGGACACCTCGATGTTGAGGTGGTCCGCCCACTGCGCGCGAACCGAGGCGAAGCAGCGTCCCGTGCTGCCCTCGGCCGGGCCGTCGAACTGGTCGACGAGGATCACGGACAGCCCTGCCCGTGCCAGGTGGAAGGCGCTGCTCGCGCCGACGGCTCCGGCGCCGACGACGAGGACGTCGCCTGTCACATCTGCCGTGGCTCGACTCATCTCGGCACCTCCCGTCGTGGATGTTCCGACCGTAGGGAGGCAGTGCGGACGAGCGGACCGACGCCAATGCGGAAAGTCGTGCACGCGCCTTCGACAGATGTCGAAGGGGGGCGGTGAGATCAGGGAGTTCCGGGCTATTCCGCGAGCCGGTAGGCGGCCAGCCAGAGGGCGAGCTGCAGATCGATGCGGGTCCGGCCGTCACGCAGATCGACTCCGGTCAGCTCCCGGATCCGGTCGAGCCGGTAGTAGAGCGTAGTGCGATGCAGGTGCAGCACCTGAGCCGCTGCCCCGACGTCGCCGCCGTGGTCCAGGACGACGCGGGCGGTGGTCATGAGGTCGGGGCGGGGCTGGGACGCGAGTACCTCGGCGCCGGGGTGTACGGCGGCGACGGTGAGCTGCTCGGGAGCCTCGACGACCAGCCGCCACGCACCGAGCGCGTTCCAGGAGACCTCGGCAAGATCCGCTCCGGCCGTGACGGCGCGGCGGGTGGCGCGGGCTCGTCGCGCCGCCTCACCCAACCGAAGCAGGGGGAGAGGGACACCGCTTGTCATGATGCGGGGCCGGGAACCCGTCACGTGCGCGCTCATGTCGTCCGGCAGGGACCAGCCGCCGGTCCCGCGAGGGGCGGCCACCTGTACGCGGGCGTCGTGAGGCAGGTGCTCGAGCCGGGCCAGGTCGCGGGCCGCCTCCTCGTCCGGGCCGCGGAGCAGCCGGTCCAGGAGCTCGGCGCGGATGTGCTGGACGTTCTCCGCGGTCTCCTGCATGCGGGCCATCGTCTCCGCGGCAAGCTCGGCGCAGTCGACGAGGAGCGGCAGGTCCTCCTCGCGCACCGTGCCGTCGCGGTCGAGCACCCACACGATACCCGAGGTGCCTGCCCTCGTACCGGATGGGCATGCACCAGCGCGCGCCACATGTCCGCTTCAGGTACCGCCGGCGTGCGAACCGGAGCGGGCGCCTTGGCGAGCTTGAGCCGGTTGATCACCGCCACGGCCTTCGGGTCGGCCCGGCGTTCCAGGATGGACGACAATCGGGTGCCGTCGACGGCGCCCTGTGCGCTCCACCACAGCGGCTGCTTGGCCGTGTCCTCGACGAGCACGGACTGCCCCAGTGCCGCGGCGAGGCTGTCGACGGCGGCCTGCACGTCGGACGACTCGGTCACGGCACCTCCCGCGCTCTGGTTCGACAAGTGTAGGAACGGCGGCCGTGCTTTCCGCGCGACGGCCGAAGTTCTGCCCGTGGTGGCCGGCCTAACGTCGAGGCCGTCGGAGACCGTCGACCCACGGAGCGCTGCCATGACCGCACCCGCAGGCCGGACCGGCCTGTTCCCGATCGGCCCCACCGCCCCCCGTGCCTACGCCCCGGGGTCGGTGGAGCGAGCCTCCACCGCCGCGGCACTGACCGAGATCCGGGCCGCCGGCTTCGACGTGCCCAACCTGATCGGGGACCGTGAGGTCCGCACCGGCCGGACCGCGCCGGTGGTCACCCCTCACGAGCACGCAGTTCAGCTCGGGCAGGTGCACTACGCGTCCGCCGAGCACGTCACGGAAGCCATCGACGCAGCGCTGGCGGCGTCCCGCTGGTGGGGCGGCCTGCACCTGGGAGGAGCGCGCCGCCCCGTTCCTGCGGGCCGCGGACATGCTGCAGTTCGGGCCCTGGCGCGACCGGCTCAACGCCGCCACCATGCTCGAACTGTCCAAGACGACCTACCAGGCGGACATCGACGCGGCCTGCGAAACCGTCGACTTCATCCGGGTCAACGTGAAGAACATGCTGGACATGTACGTCGGTCCAGCCCGGGTCCTCCCCAGGGATGTGGAATCAGGTCGAGTACCGTCCGCTCGAGGGCTTCGTCTTCGCCGTCACGCCATTCAACTTCACCTGCATGAACAACCTCGCCTTCGCGCCAGCAATCATGGGCAATACGGTCGTCTGGAAGCCCGCCGAGAGCGCCTCGCTCGTGGCGCACCTGTCGATGCAACTGCTCAAGCGAGGCCGGCCTGCCGGACGGCGTCATCAACGTCGTCCACGGCAGCGGTTCCGAGATCGGCCCCGTGGCTCTCAACCACCGCGACCTGGCCGCCGTTCACTTCACCGGCTCGACCGGCACCTTCCAGCACATCTGGCGCACTGTCGGGGAGAACGTCGGCTCCTATCGCAACTATCCCCGCGTTGTCGGCGAGACCGGCGGGAAGGACTTCATCCTCGCCCACCCCTCGGCGGACCTCGACGCCCTCGCCGTCGCCTGCGTGCGCGGTTCCTACGAGTTCCAGGGCCAGAAGTGCTCGGCATCCTCGCGTCTCTATGCGCCCCGGAGCCTGTGGCCGGCACTGCGCGAACGGCTCGTCGAGCTGACCAACAGCATCGTCGTGGGCGACCCGACCGAACCCGAGACCTACGTCGGCGCCGTGATCAATGGTAAGCAGCACGCCAAGCACGCGAAGGCGCTCGCCCAGGCCCGGGCCGAGGGCATCGTCGTCGTCGGCGGCAACACCGACGACTCCAAGGGCTGGTTCGTCGACCCGACCGTCCTGGAGGTCGACGGACCCCCACTCGCCGTTCATCACGGAGGAGTTGTTCGCGCCGGTCCTGACCGCGTACGTGTACGACGACGCCGACTGGGAGAGCACTCTCGACCTCGTCGACTCCTCGACCGCGTACGGCCTCACCGGCGCCGTCTGCGGCGCAGGACGAGGCCGCGGTCGCGCAGGCGGACCGGGCATTGCGCTACACGGCCGGCAACTTCTACGTCAACGACAAGCCCACCGGCTCGGTCGTCGGTCAGCAGCCCTTCGGTGGTGCCCGGGCCTCCGGCACGAACGACAAGGCAGGCACGGTCTGGAACCTGATCAGGTTCGCCAGCCCGCGGTCCACCAAGCGCAACCACCTGCCTGGTGGACGACTACCGCTACCCGCATCACGCGGTCTGACTGGAGCACCGTGAGCGAGACCTGGACGCAAGGACTCGAGAGCCTCCTCGACGCGCCGTCACCCGCCGTCCTGACCACCTACCGTCGTGACGGCAGGGCTCTGGCCTCACCGGTGTGGTATCGGTACCACGACGGGGCCCTCGAGGTCGTGATCGCGGAGGACGACGTCAAGCTGCGCCACCTGGCCCGTCGGCCTCAGTGCTCCCTGGTCGTGTTCGAGGCCGTCCCACCGTTCCGCGGCGTCCGCGTCGAAGGTGAGCCGACCCTGCAAGCAGGCGACGTCCGTGCAGTACGCGAAGAGATCGCCGGTCGGTATCTCGGCCCAGAGCAGGGCCGGCGCTTCGTCGAGCAGCGACGCATTCCGGGCGTCCTCCTCCGACTCGCCGTGGCCGAACCTCATACCTGGGACCTGTCCGCGGTCCTCCCGGCGCAGTAAGCAACTCGTGGTCAGCGCCGGCCTGGGTGCCCGCGTCACCCGAAGCGCCTCGTTCTACGACGTCAACGGGCTGAAGTTCTGGCTGCCCCGGGCGAAGACGTTCCGGAAGAACCTGCGCATCCGGGTCGACACCCGTCAGGTCCTGAGGGCGCTCCGGCACCGTCGCTCGGTCGGCACCGCCCTCGTTCCGGCTCCCGCACCCGAGCCGAAGGCCGACCGGCGATCGGTCGACGACGCACTGCGGCGCCTCGCGCACAT
This sequence comes from uncultured Actinomycetota bacterium, assembly GCA_963792195.1. Taxonomy (GTDB): domain Bacteria; phylum Actinomycetota; class Actinomycetes; order Actinomycetales; family Kineosporiaceae; genus DATKNA01. The sequence continues at coordinate 16,842 of CAWBVK010000004.1, forward strand.
CTTTCCGGCCGCCGCCGGCCCGGCCGCGCGGCGGTATTGGGGCGGTCTGGTCGACATGACACCCCACGGTCTGCCGGTGCTCGACCACAGGACGGGGCCTGAGGGCCTCGTGGTCGTCGCGGGCCTGTGCGGCCACGGGCTGGCACTCGGCCCGGTCCTCGGCGAGGTCGCCGCAGACCTCGCTGTCGACGGGGCCACCCCGCGTCCGATCACGCCGTTCTCTCTTGATCGATCGCCGGAGCGGCCGCTTCTCCGGAGGTGGTGATCTGATGCCCGAGTCGACCGACGTCCTCGTCGTGGGCGGCGGAGCCATCGGCGCCGCCGTCGCCTACTTCTTGCGGCTGCGGGACCCGAGCGTGGACGTGACCGTGGTCGAGCGGGATCCCACCTACGAGCTGGCCTCGACGCCACGGGCGTCCGGCGGGGTCCGGCGGTTGTTCTCGCTGCCGGAGAACATCGCCCTGTCCCGGTTCAGCATCGACTTCTTCGAGCACTTCCCGGCGACGATGGCCGTCGACGGGACACCTGCCGAGATTGGCTTCCACAAGAACGGGTACCTGTTCATCGTCCCGCCCGCGCAGGTGGAGCAACTGCGGCGCAACCATGACATTCAACGGGAACTCGGCTGCGACGTCGTCTGGCTCGAGGTGGAGGAGCTCGAGCAACGGTTCCCCTCGATGTACACCGGGGATCTGGGTGCGGCGGTGTTCTCCCCGGACGACGGCTGGCTCGATCCCTACGCGGTCCTCATGGGTTTCCGGAAGAAGGCACTCTCGTTGGGCGCGACGTTCGTTCCCGACGAGGTCGTCGGTCTCGATCGGAACGGCTCCGCCGTCACGGCAGCACGGCTGGCGTCCGGGCGCGTCCTTCGCGCGGACAAGGTGCTCAACGCTGCTGGCGCCTGGGCGAAGGATGTCTGTGCGATGGCCGGCATGACGGTGCCGATCGAGCCGATGCGCCGTTACGAGCACTACTTCGAGTGCCAGGAGCCGATCGAGCCGCTGCCCTATCTGAAGGACACCCAGCGGCTGGCGTTCCGGCCCGAGGGCCGCGGCTACTCCGGCGGCGTCCCCACCCTCGCCGAGCCCCGTGGCGTGAACTTCGGGGTGGACCGGAACTACTTCGAGGACGTCGTCTGGCCGGCGTTGGCGCACCGGTTCCCGCAGTTCGAGCGGACCAAGTGCCTGAACACCCTGCCCGGCCTGTACGACCAGAACGACCTCGACGGAAACGTCATCCTCGGACCCGCCGCCGGCCTGGGGAACTTCCACCTGCTCGCCGGCTTCTCTGGTCACGGCCTCATGCACGCACCCGGCTGCGGACGCGCGATGGCCGAACTCCTTCTCACCGGCGGCTTCGAAACCATTGACCTCACTCGCTTCGGCTGGCAGCGCGTCGCCGACGGCACGCCCCTGCGCGAGCAGGGGATCATCTGAGAGGACCAGCCATGACCTTCGATTACGTCGTCGTGGGGGCGGGTCCGGCCGGGTGCGTGGTCGCCGTCCGGCTCGCCGAGGACCCGGAGACTCGGGTGCTCCTCGTCGAGGCCGGCAAGCCCGCTCGCGGCCTGTCCGTCACCATGCCCGCCGCCTTGCCCCTGGCCTACCAGCGGACGGACATCCAGTGGGGGTACGAGTCCGGCCCGGAACCGCATCTGGACGGCCGTACCGTCGACGAGAAGGCCGGGAAGGTCGTCGGCGGCTCCTCCAGCATCAACGCAATGATCTTCAATCGGGGGAACCCGATGGACTACGACGGCTGGACAGACGCGGGTCTGCCCGACTGGGACTACGCCCACTGCCTGCCCTACTTCAAGCGGATCGAGACGTTCGATGAGGGCGCGAACGAATGGCGCGGCGGCGACGGCCCGCTGAAGGTCAGCCGCTGCCGCGCCGACCACAAGCTCTTCGAAGTGTTCCTCCGCTCCGGGGAGCAGGCCGGATTCGAGATCGCCGAGGACCACAACGGCTACCGCCAGGAAGGCCTGCACATCGCCCAGGCCTTCATTCATCGCGGTCTGCGGTGGAACGCCAATCGCGGATATCTGCAGCCTGCACTCGAACAGCCCAACCTCCAGCTCCTCACCCACGCCCTCGTCGAGAAGGCGCTCATCGAGAACGGCCGCGCCGTCGGCGTCGTCATCTCCGGCCCGGCCGGGCGACGCGTCATCCGCGCCCAGCGCGAGGTCATCCTCAGCGCCGGCGCGTACAACTCACCCAAGCTGCTCATGCTCTCCGGCATCGGGGACGCGGACCACCTGCGCGGCCACGGCATCGACGTCCTCGCCCACATCCCCGCCGTCGGCCGCCACCTCGAGAACCACCCCGGCGTCGACGTCCAGTTCGCCACCCGGCAGGAGGACTCCCTGACGTCCCAGATCGGCCTGGTGGGCCGCGGGATGCTCGGCGCCCGCTGGCTGCTCACCCGCAAGGGCCTCGGCGCCAGCAACCTCTTCGAGGCCGGTGCGTTCCTGCGCACCCGGGACGACGTCGCCTGGCCGAACATGCAGTACGAGTTCCTGCCGCTGACCCGGCAACTGCGCGGCGGCAAACTCGTCCCCGTCCCCGGCTACCAGTTCTGGATGGACCTCTCCCGGCCGGCGAGCCGCGGCGCGGTCACGCTCCGGTCGGCCGACCCGGCGGAGCCGCCGTCCATCGTGTTCAACCACCTCGCCGACCCTCAGGACGTACGCGACCTCGTCGCCGGTATCCGGCTGGCCCGCGACCTCAACCAGCAGGCCGCCTGGAACCCCTACCGAGGCGAGGAGATCAGCCCGGGCGCGGGCGCTGTCACCGACGACGACCTCGCCGCCTACCTCAAGCGCCGGACCGGCACGTCGTACCACCCGCTGGGGACTTGCCGGATGGGCGCGGGCGACGACGCGGTGACCGACGGGGAAGGGCGGGTGCGGGCGGTCGCCGGGCTCCGCGTCGTCGACGCCTCCATCATGCCGAGGAACGTGACCGGCAACCTCAACGCCGCGATCATCATGCTCGCCGAGAAGATCACCGATCGGATCCGCGGACGTGATTCACTCGCACCCTCCCACGCCGGCTACTACCGGACAGGCGAGGCCGGCGCTCTCTGATGTTTGACCTTGCGGAGATCGTCAATGCTCTGCGCCCAGCCCAGGCTGCGTCGCCTGCGACCAGACACACTGCCGCCCGTGACGCGAGTCGTGACGCGAACTGACGGCGACGGCAGCAGCTGGAGCAGATCCAGCCGTTCGAGCCGGCGTTCGGCCAGGTCCCCGGCGGTGGCGGAGCCCAATACCTCACCCGCGTCATGGGTCGTGCACGAGCGCTGGAGGTGATGCTCAGTGCGGACGACTACGACGCCTCACTCGCCGAACGCTACGGATGGATCAACCGCGCGCTGCCCGCCGACGAGCTCGCTGCGTTCGTCCATACGCTGGCCCTCCGCATCGCCCGGTTCCCCGCCGCCGGACAGGCAGCCGTCAAGGACCGGGTCAACGCCATCTCGTTGGCGCCGCCCGAGGACTTCCGGCGCGACTCGGACCTCTTCCGGGACCAGGTCGGCAGCCCCGAGACGCAACGCCTGATCCAAGCCGCGATGGACCACGGCCTGCAGACCCGAAACGCAGAGCTGAAGCTCGGCGCCATGCTCGCAGGGGACACGCCATGAGCGCTTCTGACCTCGGCGACCAGCTGCTCAACGGCCGCACCGTGGTCGTCCTCGGGGGCAGCTCCGGCATCGGGCTGGGGACCGCGCGCCGTGCCCGCGCACGGCGCCGAGGTAATCGTCACCGGTCGCAACCCGGACCGGCTGGAGCGAATCGGCGCTGAACTAGGGGCGAGCACCTCCGCCTTCGACCTCAACGACACCGACCAGCTCGCACGGTTCTTCGCCAACCTGCCCGGCCCGGTCGACCACATCCTGGTCTCGGGAGCCGGACCTTCGTACGTGCCGTTCGCCGAGCTCGACGGCGGCACGATCCGGCAGGGCGTCCAACGGATCGTGCTGACCGTCGAGGTGGCCACGCTGGCGAAGCACGCATTGCAGCCCAGCGGAAGCGTGGTGCTGATCGGCGGCACCGCCGGCCGACGCCCGGGGCGCCGGTCCCATGATCTCCGCAGTCACTGCCGCCCTGCCCGCGCTCGTACGAAGCCTTGCCGTCAAACTGGCGCCGATCCGCGTCGCGATGGTCGCCCCGGGATTCGTGGACACTCCACTCTCGGCAACCCTCCTCGGAGACGGGCTCGACGCGCGGCGCGACGAGTTGCGCAACCGCCTACCCATCGGGCGCGTCGTACTCCCCGAGGACGTCGCCGCTCTCGTCGTGAACCTCATGACGAACACCGCCGTCACGGGCGCCACGTTCGATATCGACGGCGGTCAGCAACTCGTGGACGCCTAACTGTCGGCGGCGACCTCCGAGCCGCAGACAAGCAACTGAACCGGAGGCTCGTCAGTCGCGGAGGCCGCATCCGCCATCGAAGCACCGCCACATGGCGGCATGCAGACGGAGCCTGCTCGACCTCCTCGGTCACCCAGCGACCAGCCAGGCGTACCGCACCATCCCGTCAAGGCGGATGTTGCCCGCAGAGATGCCCGCGAGAAGTCTCGCCACAGCTGGAACGTCATCAAGCGGTCGGGACGCCACCCGCCGGCTTCGCACGTCTGGTCGGACAGCGTGGACGTCATGAGACACCGCCGAGCGGTCTCATAACCCAGAGGTCGCGCCCCACTATTCGAGCCAAGGGTGGCTGATGTTTTAGCCGTATCTGGGCTAGTCAATCGGGATTACCTCGCCGGTGAGGCCGTGGCCATCGGCGGTTAGTAAGTACGCAACTTTTTCAGCGACCAGTTCAGCTGGGCATGGCTTGTCCACGTTAAGCGCGAGGACGTTCACCGTGATGTCGCGGGCACGCAGCTCGAGTGCCAGCACTCGCGTGAGCGCATCTGTTGAGGCCTTGGCGGCGGCGAGCGCACTGTGACCGGGTTTCGGCGAACGGACGGCAGAGCTGGACAGGTTGACGATGGAACCGGCGTTTCGAAGGTGACGGGCCGCCTGTCGGTTGACGAGGAATGTGGCGCGCGTGGTGCTCCGGCATAAGGCGTCGAACTCGTTCAGGTCGACATTCACCAGAGGGGTGGGAGTGATCTGGCCACCGACAGTATGGATGACAACGTCGACGCCCCCGAACGCCTCGGTGGTTTCCGCGAAGAGTCTGGCGACGTCTACTTCGTCCGCGACGTCGGCTCGGACCGCTACCGCGATGCCGTTCGCGGAGAGGACTAGGTCGACGATGGTCTCCGCAGCGCGCTGGTCGTGCAGGTAGTCGACGACCACCGCGTAGCCGCGGGCCGCCAGCACGAGGACGCTGGCGCGCCCGACACCACGGGAGCCGCCGGTGATGATGGCCACGCGACTCTGGGGGCTCCCGTCGAGCAGCCCGTTCATGCCACGAGTCTGGGATGAGCGAGTGCGGCTCGCGCCAGGGTGTTCCCGTGCTGGATCACTGGTCGTAGTGTTTTCGAAGGTGGCGGCGACACGAACGCCGGCCTTCAGGGGACGCCTGCGCGAACGACACGCCCTCGACGGCATGCTTGAGCGCGTCCGGGGCGGGGAGAGCGCTGCGCTCGTGCTTCGGGGTGAGGCGGGGATCGGCAAGTCGGCGCTTCTGAGCTATACGGCGCGTCAAGCGTCGGGCTGTCTGGTGGTGAAGGTCGCGGGGGTGGAGTCCGAGATGGACCTCCCCTTCGCTGCGCTGCACCAGTTCTGCCTGCCCCTGCTCAACCACCTCCAGGCGCTGCCGGAGCCTCAGGAGCTGGCGCTGCGCGTGACGTTCGGGATGTCAGCAGGTCCTGCTCCGGACAAGTTCGTCGTGGGTCTGGCGGTGCTGAGCCTGCTGGCCGAGGTGGCCGCTACTCGGCCGTTGCTCTGTCTGGTCGATGATGCGCAGTGGCTGGATGGAGCCTCGGCGCAGGTGCTGGGCTTCGTCGGCCGACGGCTGCTGGCCGAGTCGGTGCTGCTTCTCGTGGCAGTCCGGGAGACGCCCGGCGAGCAGACGTTCTCTCACCTGCCGGCGCTGGCGGTCGAAGGGCTGACCGACCAGGACGCCCGAGCGTTGCTCGCCTCTGCAGTGCCCGGGCACCTGGACGAGCGCATCCGTGACCAGCTCGTAGCCGAGACCCACGGAAACCCCCTCGCACTGTTGGAGCTCGCGCGCGGCATGAGCGAGGCGGAGTTGGCCGGCGGCTTCACGGTCCCGCCCACGACGACCGTTCCCGATGGTCTCCAGGACCGTTACGTGCGGCGGGTGCGTACCCTCCCTGAACCGACACGCCGATTGATGTTGCTTGCGGCGGCGGACCCCACGGGGAACGCCACCCTGTTGTGGCGTGCAGCGCCCGCCCTGGGCTTGATGCCTGATGCCGGAGCGGCAGCTCGTGCGCAGCATTTACTGGAGATCGGTTCCCGGGTGCGGTTCGGGCATCCACTGGTGCGTGCGGCGGCCTACGCGGCGGGATCGCCGCAGGATCGCCGGGACGTCCACCTGGCCCTGGCAGCAGCGACCGACGCACGGATCGATCCCGAGCGTCGGGTCTGGCATCTCGCGGCTGCGGCAACGGGACCGGACGAGGACGTTGCAGACGAACTCGACCGCGCAGCTGGCCGTGTCCAGGCGCGAGCCGGGCTGGCCGCGGCAGCAGCGTTCCTGCAGCGGTCGGTGACCTTGACCCCTGACCTCGGGCGGCGCGCCGGCCGAGCCCTCGCTGCCGCCGAGGCGAACCTGTACGCCGGCGCGTTCGACATCGCGCTCGGCCTGTTGGCCGAGGCTGAGGCGGACGCTGTGGATGATCTCCAGCGGGCCCGAGTGGAGCAGCTTCGGGGGCAGGTCGACCGAGCTCGGGTGTCAGGCGGCGAGGCGCCGGTGCGGCTGCTGCGTGCCGCGAGAAGACTGGAACACCTCGACCTGCGGCTTGCCCGGGACACGTACCTCGACGCCTTGGTCGCGTCGCTCGTCGCCGGTCCTCTGGCGCAACCGGGTGGCCGTCTGCTCGAGGTCTCCCAAGCGGCACGATCGGCTCCGCCACCACCGGGAGATCCCCAGTTCGGCGACCTGCTCCTCGACGGTCTCGTGACGATGATCGGAGACGGGCGTTCGGCAGCACGTGCGAGTCTCCAGCGAGCGGTCGACGCGTTCCTCCGGGATGAGATTTCACGTGAGGACTGGCTGAAGTGGGGCCTTGTCGGCATGGGGGCGGCCGTCGCGCTCTGGGATGTCACCAGCTGGGCGGCGGTGAGCACCCGCTATCTCGAGATTGCGCGCGCTTCGGGTGCCCTGGCGCCGCTCTCGGCCGCGCTCAACGCCCAGCGGGTACTGGCCGTCTTCCTCGGCGACTTCGACACGGCCACGGCACTGGGGGCGCAGGAGGCCGTCGTCAAGGAGGTGACCGGGGATCGGAGGGGTTCGAACGGCGCCCTGCTGCTCTCCGGCTATCAAGGGCGCCCGGCTGAAGCGTTGGAGCTGATCGCCACGAACAGCCGAGACGCAATCGCGCGCGGAGACGGGCTCGGCCTGCATAACGCCCACTGGGCGGCAGCCATCCTGCACAACGGTCTCGGCCACTACACCGAAGCCTTGACGGCGGCCGAAGACGCCGTCCAGGGGGAGATGACTCCCTTCGTCGCGGCGTCTGCACTACAGGAGTTGATCGAGGCGGCTGCCCGCATTGGTGACGCCGCACGTGGAGCGGATGCTCTGCGACAGCTGTTGACCATGACAGCCGTTAGTGGGACCGGCTGGGCGGCAGGGGTCGGGGCGCGTTCGAAGGCGCTCCTCAGCCGGGGCCGCGAGGCCGAGCGCTACTACATGGACGCGGTGGAACAGTTCGGCCGTACGCCACTGCGGCCCGAGCTCGCGCGCGCTCACCTGGTGTTCGGGGAGTGGCTTCGGCGTGAGAACAGACGACTGGACGCCCGGCACCAACTGCGCTCGGCCTATGACCTGTTCACCTCGATCGGAGCCGCAGCGTTCGGGGAACGGGCGCGACGAGAGTTAGTCGCGACCGGTGAGAAGGTCCGCAAACGGGACATCGACACCGTCGACGATCTGACCCCGCAGGAGGAGCACATCGCTCGGCTGGCTTCTGACGGGCAGACGAACACCGAGATCGGAGCGGAACTGTTCATCAGCGCCCGAACCGTGGAATGGCACCTCCGGAAGATCTTCATCAAACTTGCGATCAGCTCCCGCAGGGAGCTCCACGATGCCTTGCCCCCACGTCAACGGCAGCGGGCGGCAGAGGCGCACCGTCGGGAGCAGTAACGGAAGGATCGCCTCGGCAGAAGGGATTACTGCCGGTGGCGACGCCGGGGGGCAGGTGCTGGCAGGCCAAAGCCACCGGACCAGTCATGAGACCAGGGACTTCCCGGGCGCGACGGTAAAGGCGCCAGCACGAGGCTTTCTCCGTCGAGCGGCCGTCTCGGACGGTCGAGAACGCGCGATGGCTCAGCTGAGCCGTTCAGGGAGGAAGTCATGGCCATGCCGACCCGACGAACCGTGTTCAAGGGCAGCGCCGCCGTCGCCGGCCTAGCCGCCATCGAGGCCACTGGTCTCGTCGTCTCGGCCGCCGACGCCGCAACCGCCACCCGCAGTGGGCACTCGAAGGCCAACGTGCTGCTGGTGCACGGGGCATGGGTCGACGGATCGAGCTGGGACGCGGTCATTCCCATCCTCCAGCAGCACGGGCACACGGTCCTTGCCGTGCAACTGCCTCTGACCTCGCTGGCCGACGACGTCGCCTGGACCCGACACGTGCTGGCCGACCGACTCCAGGGCCCGACGGTCATGGCGGGCCACTCCTACGGCGGAGCAGTAATCTCCGGCGCCGCCACCGGCCTCGACACTGTGATCGGCCTGGTGTTCGCCTCGGCGTTCGCACCCGCCGAGGGTGAGACCCTCGGCGGGCTCAACGCCAGGTTCCCGGCGCCGCCCGGCCTGGCTCACGCCCAGCCCGATTCGCTGGGATTCTTGTGGTTCGACCCGGCCGCGATCCCGACCAACTTCGCCCCGGACATTCCCGTTGCGCAGGCACGCGTCCTGGCGGCGACGGAGAAGCCGATCGCCGCGAGGTGCTTCGCCGACCCGGCCGGGCCGCCGGCGTGGAAAACCCTGCCGTCGTGGTTCCTGGTCTCCACCGAGGACCGGATGATCAACCCGGACCTGGAGCGCTTTATGGCCGCCCGCATCCACGCAAAGACCATCGAGGTCCGCTCCAGCCACGCCTCGCCGGCATCGCATCCGAGAGAGGTTGCGCGCCTGATTCTGGCAGCCGCTCGCATGCCTACCCGCAGTTAGCTGAGACGCAACAGAGCGTCGACCCTCTTCCCGCATGTGCTAAACAAGCCAATCATGGTTCCGACGCGAAGACGCGCTGCGACCTGAAAGGATCGAGGGAGCGGAAATGGCAGCGCTGAAGTACTCGGTGTGCGTAGCACCCTCCAAGCCCGTAGTGTCCAACGATGTACCCCCTGGCGAGGACCGGCGGAGGTGGTCTCCCACCGCATCCACGCTCATCTACGGTTCCCGAGATGCAGTGCTGGTAGACGCGCTCATGACCCAGAACGAGTCGCGGGCCTTGGCCGACTGGGTCGCCGCGACGGGCAAGAACGTGACAGCGATCTTCATCACTCATGCTCACGGAGACCACTTCTTCGGCGCCCCTGCAGTCCTCGAACGCTTCCCGGCCGCCCGGGTCGTCGCGGCCCCAGTGTCGCGGCTGGCATGGAGGCCCAATACGGTGAATGGTGGTTCGACGGGTTCTGGAACCCGCGATTTCCTGGCCAGATCTCCGACCGACACGTGATCGCGGAGCCATTGTCCGATGGCATCCTGGACCTTGAGGGCGAACAGCTATACGCGATCGAGCTGGCCATACGGACACCGATGCGACGGGCGCCTTCATGTTCCCACGATAGGATTGGTGCTGGCGGGCGACACCGTGTACGGGGACGTGCATCTATACCTGGCCGAAGCCGAAGGAAACGGCACGGCGGAGTGGCTCGACGCACTGGACGTCGTGGAGAAGCTGCAGCCCGCCGCGGTCGTCGCTGGGCACAGATGTGATGACGAAACCGACAGCCCCGAGAACATCGGCAGGACCCGAGGATACATCCAGGACTTCGCAGCGGAGGTGGCCAGCGCATCGACTTTCACCGACCTCTACGAGGCTATGGTCGCTCGTTACCCCGATCGGACGAACCGCGTGTTCTGTGGAACTCGGCAAAGTTCTTCATGTCCTAGGGGTGCAATCGGCATAGCTCAACGTCAGCGTCGACGCCAGCAGTCAACGCAGGAGCGCGATACGGGCCTGGGCTGGCCACCGTCACCCTCGCCTCGGCCAAAGACCGGTGTTGAGCCAAGCGCCGGGTGACCGTGGATGCCCATCCCACGGGTGGATCGCCGATCTCCACAGCGACGTGCTCACGCCACCATGCATGTCGCAGGCGAAGAAGGCGGCGAGGGACGCTCAGATGAAGATGACGCGTGCCGTCAGCTGAATTCCCCGCGGTGCTGGTGAAGGAACTCGACGACGGGGCGTGGGGACCGCCCGGTGATCTGCTGGAAGGTCTCGGTCGTGTAGTCGTTCTCGCCGACGAGGATCGCCCACTCACGCGTGATGAGCAGCTCAGCCTCTCCGGCCGGTACGCCGGCGCCCGTGAGCCGCTCGAGGAGCTGCCGCTCGCCCGTCACTCGGAAGGTGACGGGTTCGCCCAGTTCTGCTGAGAGCTGCTGGAGCGCCTCCGGCCAGGAGAGGAGATCAGGACCGGTCAGGTCGTGGTGCGCGCCCCAGAGCGCGGGGTCGGTGACCACCCGCGCCCCGGCCTCGGCCACGTCGCGATGGTCGATCAACGCCGTGCGACCGCTGTCGGCAAGGCCGGTCCAGGTGCGCGAGGAGCGCACTTCGGGCGCTGCACCGAGCAGCGACGCCGAGAAGATCGCGGGGCGAATCGTCGAGTAGGGCACCCCAGTGGAGGAGGCGAATTGGTCGATGCTGTGGTGGGCGCGCTGGTTGATCCCCCGTGAGTCCGCCGAGGCATTGAGCACCGACAGACGGGTGACCTGCTCGATCGAGGGGGTCGCGGAGGCGGCGGTGATCGCGATGAGCTGCAGGACGCCCTCGATGCCTATGGATCCCATCGCGATGAACACGGTGCGGATCCCGTCCAATGCCTGGGTGAGGTCGTACGGGTCGTTCAGGCGCGTGCGGCGGATGTGTAGCCCGGCGGGATCCCCGAGGACGTCACGGGCCTTGCCGGGATCGCGGACGAGCGCGGTGACCGCACCCCCGCCGGCGAGCAGACCGCGGACGATGCCGCTGCCGACGCGGCCGGTGGCGCCGATCACTGCAGTGGTCATCGCCTCTCCCTGCGATCGGGGGTCGATCGGCTGCGCCGTCCACCGCACCTGTTCGCAGCGGCCGAGTCAGGCGCGGTGCAAGCGCCGACATCGCGGTGAGGTTATGGGGTCGTTGTCTCGGGCTCGGCCGGTCGCGCCGCCACGTGTCCGTTGTGCGTCGCGTCAACCGAGACTTGCCCGGGGACGGGTAGGGATGCGGGTTGGCTGACCGGGTCGGGGCCGTAGGCGAAGCCGACTATCGCGCCGCTCGCGGCGAAGGCGGCCGCGGCGAGCAGGACGTCGTTGAGGCCACCGGCGGTGCCGGCGCGGGCGGCGTGGGTGACCGCGGCGCGAGCGGCGGGCGGGACCGCGGCGGCTACTCGGGTGCCGGCGCCGGAGGCGACAGCGGTGGCGAGCCGATGGACGGCGTCGCCTGAAGCGGGGAGACCGGTCAGGGCGTTCAGGGTGGCGGTGATGACGCGGGAGGCGTACACGGCGCCGAACACCGCGACGCCGGTGGCCGTGCCGACCTGGCGCAGTGTGTTCGTCAGGCCCGCGGCCATCCCGGCGCGGGCCGGCTCCACCGCGGACAGCGCAGCCGAGGCCAGCGCGGTGGAGGTGATGCCCAGGCCGATGCCGGCCAGGACGAATCCGGGCAGCAGGACCAGCCACGTTGACGTCGCGGTCAGGTGGGCCATCGATGCCAGTCCGGCTGCACCCGACGCCATGGCGACGGCGAGCAGCACGCGCATCGGCACTCTGCCGATCAATCGCCCGGTCAGCAGGGCGACCGTGAACGATGCCAGGAACATCGGCAGCAACCGGAGCCCACCCTGGACCGGGGAGTAGCCCAGGGTGTTCTGGACATACAGCGACAGATAGGTGATCGTGCCGATGACCGTGGCCGAGATCGCGAACGCCACGAACCCGGTGGCGGCGAAGCTACGCCGCCCGAACAAGCGCAGGTCCGCCATCGGCGCGGCGGCGAAGCGCAACTCGTAGACCACGAATCCTGCGAAAGCCACGACGGCGGTCGCGAACAAGGTGAGGATCGTCGGGCTTGCCCAGCCAAGCTCGTTGCCGCGGATGAGCGCGAACATCAGCGCGGTCAACGCGACGATGATCAGGCCCGTGCCCACCCAGTCGGCCCGACCACCGGCCGGGTTGCGGGATTCGCGCAGCATGGCCGCGCCGGCGGCAAAGGCCGCGATGCCGATGGGCAGATTGACGAAGAAGATGGACCGCCAGCCGAAGGTATCCGTCAGCACACCGCCGACCAGCGGCCCGATCGCGCTCGCCCCACCGAGGGTCGCGCCGAACACGCCCAACGCGCGGGCCAAAGCGGGGCCGGAGAACTCCGCCCGCAGCAAGGGCGTGGCAGTCGCGAACAGGACCGCACCGCCGACGCCCTGCAGCGCGCGGAACACCTCCAACGCCAGCGCGGTGTTGGCCAGCGCGCACGCCAGCGAGCCGAGCGTGAACACGACCAGACCGACCAGGAAGAGTCGTCGCCGACCCAACCGGTCGCCCAACGTCGCTGCCGGCAGCAGCAGCACGGCCAGCACCAGGGCGTACGCGGCGCTGACCCACTGCAGATCCGACAGGCTCGCGTGGAGATCCCGCTGGATCGATGGCAGCGCCACGCTCACGATCGTGATGTCCAACAGCAGCATGAACGCCGCCGTGCACACCAGCACGAGCGTCCACCGCTGCCGCGACGACATCCCCGGTAGGGCGGCCACCTGCTGCGTCATCACACCCTGTTTTCCTGTCAGAGGGCTCCGGGACGGTCGTCGGCATCGGGATCGAGCTCGACCCGTCCAGAGGTTTGAGGCCGTGTGTGGACAGGGCGGCTGTCCGTGCTCCGCCGTTGTGAGAGGCGACCCATCGACCGAACTGCCAGGGGCCCTCGATCACCGGGCTATGCGTGCCTGCGTTGCTCTCGGCGACGGGCAACGTGCCGATGGGTTCGTCGCCGCGTCCCCGACCTCATCTGCTCCGGGCTTCCCTCACGAACCCCCCGAGCCACTGGCCCTGACCCTGCTCTTGCGCCGGCCCGCCCGCGGCGTTGCTGCGCTCCTGGGTCGTACTCATGGTCGCCTCCCTAGGGTCCTGTCAGCGGCCGACGCTAGGGAGGTTCGCCGCGGTCTCGCCCCAGGGGTGACCCTGGTCCTGTCCCTTGTCTGCCCCGGTGCACGAGCTCTCGTGCTGACTTCGTCCACATGCCTCCGCACGATCGAGGTTTGGGCCAGACGAGTCGTCCGCGGACGAGATCGCTGCCGCGGTAGCAGTCCCAGCAGAAAGGGCGCCAGGGGGTCGACTAGGGAGTGCCCAGGCGCGACGGGGTCGGGGCAGGACGAAGTCTGACAGCCGGGTCAGGAAGGCCGACCGCGCCCGAGGTTCCCCTGAGTTCGGCTCGGTTTGCGCCTTCACCCCCTGTCCCACGCAGAGGGCGACATCGACACGCAGAGGGCGACATCGAGAGGAAGACGGCCATGACGACCATCGAACAGCAGACCAGCAGCGCCATCCGCGCGTACCACGTCGACTTCCCGCAGGAGGCGCTGGACGACCTGCGTCGCCGTCTCGCGGCCACCCGGTGGCCGACCCGGGAGCTCGTGGACGACCGCAGCGAGGGCGTGCAGCTGGCGACCATGCGGGAGCTGTGCCGCTACTGGGCGGACGGGTACGACATGCGCCACGCCGAGACCCGCCTCAACGCGCTCCCGCAGTACACCACCGAGATCGACGGCGTCGACATCCACTTCGTCCACGTTCGGTCCCCGCACGATGACGCCCTCCCGTTGATCATGACACACGGCTGGCCCGGCTCCGTCGTCGAACTGCTCGACTCGGTCGGCCCGCTGACCGACCCCACCGCGCACGGCGGTAGCGCTGAGGACGCCTTCCACCTGGTGCTGCCCTCACATCCCGGATACGGCTTCTCCTCGGAGCCGACCGAGGTCGGGTGGGACCTTGCCCGCGTCGGCCGCGCCTGGGACGAGCTGATGCACCGCCTCGGATACGACGGCTACGTCGCTCAGGGCGGGGACGTCGGCGCCGGCGTCACCGACACCATGGGGCGGCAGGCACCCGAAGGCTTGCTAGGCATCCACACCAATCTCCTGGTGACCGCACTGGGCGATCCCACCTCCCTACCGGCGGACACCGACCAGGAGCGCGCCGCGCTCGCGGCGATCAAGACCTTCTCGACCACCGGGAACGGCTACTTCGTGGAGCAGTCCACGCGACCGCAGACGATCGGCTACGCCCTGCTGGACTCCCCGGTCGCCCTGGCGGCCTGGATGATCGACCACGACACGGACGCCTACTACAAGATCGCCAGCGCCTTCGTCGAAGGGCAGCCCTCGGGCAACCTCACCCGCGACAACATCCTCGACAACATCACCGCGTACTGGGTGACCGGCACCGGGGCGTCGGCCGCACGGTCCTACTGGGAGGACTACGGGGCGGATGCCCCCGCCGCCGGCCGCCCGGTCGCGCCGCCGCCTCCGATCCCCGTCGGCTTCACTACGTTCCCCGGCGAGATCTGGCGCACCCCACGCAGCTGGGCCGAGCAGTCCTATCCCACCCTCAGCTACTTCTCCGAGGCTCCGCGCGGCGGCCACTTCGCCGCCTGGGAAGAACCGGAACTCTTCGCAGGCGAGATTCGCGCCGCCTTCCGCGAATTGCGCCCCTCCTCGCGCGTGGTATCTCAGGGCTGACCGTCACGCAGCGTCCCCCGATACGCAGTCACCGGCCGACTCGAACCCCGTCTCCTGCCGGAGCCGGGCGTCCTGGCTTTTGGTCAGTACCGAGGGTGTGAAGCCGATCACGCCGTCTGCGAGGCGCGTCGTCGGACGACCAGCGTCTGCGCGACCACCCCGGCCGCTCCGACAAGCACGACAAGGGCCAGCGTCCGGCGACGTCGTCAGCACGGCACTGACGACCACGCCCACAAAGGTTCAGACCACGGTCGCGGCGTCCCCGTCAGCGCGTAGCGATCGCCGCTCCGCCGAGTCGACCGTCGAGGCCCTTCTTGCCGGCAACGCCGTCGCCGTCGCCGTCCGGGCGCACGTGGCGGACGATCTGGACGTGGAGAGGCTCTTCGGCGAGACGATCGAGGCCTTCGGCGGCGTGGACGTCGTCGTCCATGCCGTCACGGGCCGGGGCAGCGGGACGTCCGTGGCGGACTGTGACCTGGTCGAGTTCGAGGCCTTGTGCTGGATCAACACCCGGGCGACCTTTCTCGTCACCCGTGAGGCCGTCCGGCGGCTTCGCGACGGCGGGTCGATCGTCAACGTCACCGGCTCGGCGGTGGATGCCGCGCCGGCGAGCTACGGGGTCGACGCGGCCAGCGGCGCCGCCGCCCTGTCTCTGACCCGAGTACTGGCACTCGAACTGAGCGCGCGCGACATCCGGGTGAACGCGGTGTCGCTCGCGGCCGGCCGGCCGTGCGCTCGCGACAGGGCGGCGGAGACGGTGCTGTCGCTGATCGCCGAGGGCGACGCTCGGACCGGCGAGGTCGTCGGCGTCGATCTGAGCAGGTCCGCGTAGGGCTGCACCCGCTGATCCCAGTGAGCGGACCAGGGTATGCACGGGCGCGACGCGAGGTGGAGCGCGATCAGGCTCTGGGGCGTCACCGAGCCTGGGGAGGCTTACATGTCCGCGACCACCGAGAAGCCGTCCGCGACCACCGAGAAGCCGGCACAGGTCACTGACGTCCGTCCGTTCCGCGTCGAGATCCCGGAAGCCGACATCGAGGACCTGCGTCGTCGCATCGCCGCGACGCGCTGGCCGACCAGCGAGCTGGTCGAGGACTCCTCGCAGGGCGTCCAGCTGACGATGCTGCGTGAGCTCGCGCGCTACTGGGCGACCGACTACGACTTCGGGCGCGTCGCCGCGAGGCTCAACGCGCTCCCGCAGTTCACCACGGAGATCGACGGTGTCGGGATCCACTTCGTCCACGTCCGGTCCCGGCACGAGAACGCCCTGCCGCTGCTCATCACGCACGGCTGGCCCGGTTCCGTGTTGGAGCTGCTCGCCGTCATCGCTCCCCTCACCGATCCGACCGCGTACGGCGGAACCGCCGACGACGCCTTCGACGTCGTGCTGCCGTCCCTGCCCGGCTACGGCTTCTCCGGCCAGCCGGCGGAGATCGGCTGGGACTCGGGCCGGATCGCCGGCGCCTGGGCAGAGCTGATGCGTCGCCTCGGCTACAACCGGTACGTGGCGCAGGGCGGCGACCAGGGCGCCGGGGTCACCGACGCGATGGGCCGCCTGGCACCCGAGGGTCTGGTCGGCGCTCCACTTCAACTTCCTGGACGCGGTCCCGCGCGAGCTCCTGATGGCCGCGCTGAACATCAGGCTCGCCTTCTCCGACGACGAGCGTGCGCAGCTCAGCAAGGTCCTGGGTATCTTCAAGCGGGGCTACATCAGCGAGATGGGCGAGCACCCGCAGACGATCGGGTACTCACTGCTCGATTCCCCGCTCGGTCTGGCGGCCTGGATGCTGGACCACGACGCGGACAGCTACGCGAAGATCTCCCGCGCATTCCTCGGCGGGGAGACGGCCGGCGGCCTCACCCGGGCCAGCGTCCTCGACAACATCACCCTGTACTGGTTGACCGGGACCGGTGCCTCGACGTCGCGGCTCTACTGGGAGACCGGACGGGGCTCGACCGCCGCCTTGAAGCAGCCACCGCCGCACGTCTTGCTCCCCGTGGCCTACACCGTGTTCCCCGAGCGAACTCTTCCAAGCGCCGCGGCACTGGGTGAAGAGCGCTTACCACAACCTCGTCTACTACAACCAGGTCGACAAGGGCGGCCACTTCGCCGCATGGGAGGAGCCGGAGGTCTTCGCCGACGAGATGAGATCGGCGTTCCGATCCTTCCGGTGATCCTCGGCGTCCGGCCGAGCACGGACCGCATAGGTAGAAGGAGACATGGACGAAACCCTGGAACGTGGATCGATGTTCGGCCGCGTTCTGCAGCGAGAGGCCGCCGTCGTCGGGATCGATCATGAAGCCGCCTGCTAGCCTCGATCTTTCGTGATCTTGCCGTGTGAGGGTTGGTCGGCGGTTCTGGCCGCCTCGTGGACGTGATTCTGGTGGGTGGGTGTGACAGGTCGGCCGGTGTCGGTCCGGGTGTCGCCGGCTTCCACGGCCGGGGTGCTGCGGGGCGGGTCGAAGGGGGCTGGGCCAGGCGTGGTTAGCCGGGGACGAGCCGCTGCCAGGCGGTGTGCGCGAGCCCGGTCCAGGGCGTGATGGCGAGGCGCAGGCGGGTGCGCCGGGCGGTGCGGACGAGCCGGGCGGGGATGGACAGCAGCCGCAGCCGGAGCCGCTTGTGTTCCCACCGTCTGGCGTCGCGTCTGGCGTCGTTGCCGGTGAGGGCGAGCATCGCCAGCCAGGCGAGCAGTTCGCAGGCCAGGGCGACGATGGCGCACCAGATCTGGTTCTGGGCGAAGTCGTGCAGCGGCAGGTTCGTCAGCCCGGTGTCTTTCGCGGACCGGATCCGGTCCTCGGCGCGGGCCCGGCGGCGGTGCCGCAGCTCCAGTTCCGGCAGCTGGGTGCCGGGGCCGCCGGGACACGATCGCGTGTTGGTGGCGAACGCGGTGATCCGCCAGCCGTTGGCGTCGGTGATCCGCAGCTGGGCGCCGGGATGCGGGCGTTCGCGGCGGACGATCACCCGCATCCCCGCCGGCCAGGCGTTCAGGTCGAGCAGGTCGGTGACCTCGGCGACGTGGGCGCCCTCACGGATCTTCCCGTCGGCGTCGTAGGCCTCGGTCCACACCTGCTCGGGGATCTTCTCCAGCACCTCGGCGAAGTCGGTGGGCAGGGCGAACCCGATCGAGTACTGCAGCCGTTGCCCGGCCAGCCACTCGAGGAAGGCGTGGGTGCAGCCGCCGGCGTCGGCGCGGACCAGGACCTGCCGCCCGGGCCGCCGCCCCGGCCGGTGGTTCGGGAGCTGCTTGAGCGCGGCACGGACCACGCTGATGTGGTCGGCGGCGGTGTTCGAGCCGGCGTTGCCCTTCCTGAGCAGCACGCTCAGCGGCTCCCCGGTGCCCGCCGGGCCGTGGTCGGCGAACGCCCAGAGAGGATGGAAGCCGAACCCCCTCTTGAACGTCGGCGCCGCCTGCTCCTTCTCGCTGTGCGCCGTCACCAGCGTCGCGTCCACATCGATCACCAGGGGTGGCGCCGTCGACGTCGTGGTCCGGGGCGTGCTGCCCGGCCAGCTGCCACGCTCGCTTGCGGGCCGCGGCGCGGGCGGCGTCGATCGCCGCCAACGCCGCGGGCGCGTCCGCGGCGAGGGCGTCGATCGTGCGGGACACGGTCGGGTCCGAGGCCACCGGCCCGAACACCCCCGGCGCGGACCGCAGCAGCGCGATGTCGGCCAGGCAGTCCCCGCCCAGCGCCAGCGTCACGGCCAGATCGAGCACGACCTTGGCCGGGTCATGCACCGCGTGCGGCTTACGCCACGGCGCCAGCGCCGGCGACAGGGCCTGGTCCAGCCCGACCCGGCCAATCGCCGCGGTCAGCAGCACCCCGCCGGCGTGCGACACCACCCCCGCGCCGCCGACATCGACCCGAGAACGCGGATACAACCCAGTACGCTTCTTCACCTGGAAGGTGCTCCTGACCTGCGACCGATCTGACCCTAGCAAGCCCGATCCTGCCTGCTCAGGAGCACCTTTCACTTGATCGACACGACTATCGCCCCGGCCATCGTGAAAGCCCCGGGCTAACGCGTTTGCTAACGAGATGGTGCGAGACGACGTCGACGCTGGCAGACCAGGGAGACCTTGTGGACGCGGCCTAGCCCGCTGACCTGCAAGGACGAGACACGGCGCAACGCCCTGGACGACGGTCGCCATCCTCATAACCCAGAGGTCGCAGGTTAAGGTCCTGCCCCCGCTACGAGAGAAAGTGCAGCTCAGAGGTCATGTCCGGTTTGCCGGTCAGGGCCTCTGAGCATCTCAGGCGATGCCTGCGTGCCGATGCGCGTGCAGAGCTGTGCCAACTCCCTCTCCACGACATGGAGGAGAAGTAGTTCCAACACCGGCGGGGCCACCTCGACGTATGCCCTGGAGAACACGGTCGTCGCCGACAACACGATCCCCGACGGCGTTGCGTAGCCAAGCCGCCTCGTCCTGCCGGTCGTCAAGCGGTAGACCAACTGCCGGCGGGAGCCCAGCTCAACGACCCCTTGCGACCGCTGGCAGAGCAGGACAGGCATCGGGCCCTGACGCGCCAGGAGGTCGCGGCGTCAGCCATCCTGAGGGCGCGACAGGCGTCCACCAGTTCGCCCGCCCCATCGGCAACCCGTCAGAGCGGCTACACGAGCAAGGGAAGGTCCATGGCCAAGATCGTCGTCTTCGGAGGCACCGGCTACGTCGGCGGCAACGTCGTCCGGGAGGCTGCCGCGCGTGGCCACGAGGTCCTCGCAGTCAGCAGGTCGGCACCGCAGGAGCCCGTCGAGGGCGTCCGGTACGAGCAAAGCAGCGTGTCCGAGGTCGCCGGGGAGGTCGTCCCCGGAGCCGATGTCGTCGTCGCCGCACTCTCGCCGCGCGGCGACATGGCCGGTCGTCTGGTAGAGGTCTACCGGCGGCTGGCGAAATCCGCGACGGACGCCGGCGCGCGCTATCTGCAGGTCGGCGGCTTCAGCTCGCTGCGCCCCGCGCCCGGGCAGCCGCGCTTCGTCGAGGGCGAGGTGCCCGAGCAGTTCCGCGCGGAGGCGCTCGAGGGCGAGGCGACGCGGCAGCTGCTGGCCGACGACGCCCCGGCGCAGCTGGACTGGGTCTTCATCAGCCCCGCAGGCGACTTCGGCGCCTGGGCCCCGGGGGAGCGCACCGCCAGCTACCGCGTCGGCGGGGAGGTCGCGGTCTTCGACGCCGAGGGCCGCTCTGCGGTTTCCGGCGCGGACTTCGCCGTCGCGATCGTCGACGAGATCGAGAACCCGCAGCACCATCGCGAGCACATCGGCATCGCCTACTGAAGGCGCTGCCCGCCGCACCGTCCCCGGCGCCGCCACCCCAGATCGTGAACCAGTCTGCCGTCTCCCAAGCCACCTCTGCCCGCTCCCACCCAGCAGGCAGGACGGGAAGGCCGATCCGGCGGCCCGGTGCTGCCCGCGCCGATGCCCGCGGGACGTGATGTTGAGCGGCTCAGGACCTCTGGTTGGACATGGCGTAGGTCCTGAGACGCCGCCGAGCGGTCTCATAACCCAGAGGTCGCAGGTTCAAATCCTGCCCCCGCTACCAGAGGAAACGCCCTCTCAGAGATCATCTGAGGGGGCTTTTCCGTGCGCCGTGCTGACGGATTTTGCTAACGAGCGGCATGGGATGAGTGCCTCGACGTCCTCGTCGACGTGTCTCAGCTGCACCCCGACGTCGGCCCGCGGCTGGTAGAGCAAGGGATCCGGCCGAGGCCGCGACCGCTCGTCCGTTCCGGCCTGCCTTCGTTGGTACCTGCCGGGACTGTCGATGATCACTCGCGGTGCTTGGCTGGGTCGGTCTGCCGGTCGGGCGCGTGAGTGGCCGCCCAGCTGGCCAGCAGCCGGATCGCGTCTTCGTCGGGTGAGCCGGCCGGGGTGGTGAAGGCGATGAGGAGCAGCCCGGGCTGGCCTGGGAGTTCCATCGCCTCGTAGTCCAGATGCAGCTCGCCTACGACGGGGTGGCGGACGTGCTTGGTGCCGGTCTGGTGCAGGCGCACGTCGTGGGCCGCCCACCGGGTGCGGAAGGCGGGGCTGCGGGTCGACAGCTCACCGACCAGGTCACTCAGCGCCCGGTCGTAGGGGTCACGACCCGCCTCGGTGCGCAGCTGGGCGACGGCGTCGTCGGCGGCGCGTTCCCAGTCGATCCAGAAGTCGCGGGACCGGTCGTCCAGAAAGGTGTAGCGGGCGTGGTTCGGCGCGTCGCCCGGTGCCCTCGTCGGTGTGGTGTGCACCGGGGAGAACAGCGCCCGGCCCAGGGTGTTGGCGGCGACGACGTCGAGGCGACCGTCGTTGACAATCGCGGGGACCGCGTAGCCCATGAGGTCCAGCAGGCGCTGCACGCCCGGTCGCACCGCTGTTGCCCCCGACCGGCGGCGCGTCCGCGGGGAGGCGGGACCGGCCGCCCGGGCAAGGTCGGCCAGGTGCTCGCGTTCGGCCTCGTCCAGTTGCAGGGCGCGGGCCAGCGAGTCGAGCACGACGTCGGAGACCCCGGCGAGATTGCCGCGCTCGAGCTGGGAGTAGTACTCGACACTGACACCGGCGAGGTCGGCCACCTCGCTGCGCTTCAGCCCAGGCACGCGCCGGTTGAGGCTGAACGCCGTCAGGCCGGCGCGCTGCGGGGTGAGCCGGGCCCGCCGGGTGGTCAGGAAGTCCTGGACCTCGGCACGGTTGTCCACGCCGCCCACGGTAGGTGGCCTAGCGAGGGTCTGTGGTGGGCTGTCGGTACACGTTCCAGCAGTGACTTCTCCACCGTGACGGTCTCCGGTCGCCTGGTGGCTGCTGCCTCCAGCGGCACATCCCTAGCGATCGAGAGACCACGGTTATGAGAACGGCACACCTCGGGGGCCTCGAAGTCTCCCGCATCGGCCTCGGCGCCATGACCATGGCCGGCACCTACACCAGCGAGGGCGGCCTCGACGACGCGCGAGTCGATCCGCACCATCCACCGCGCCCTCGACCTCGGCGTCACCCACATCGACACCGCCGAGATCTACGGGCCGTTCCACAGCGAGGAGGTCGTCGGCCAGGCCATCAAGGGCCGCCGCGACCAGGTCGTCATCGCCACGAAGTTCGGCCTCGTCTCGCACGCCGGCGGTGACCCGGCCCCGGCGTCATCGACAGCAGCCCCGCCAACGTCCGGGCCGCGGTCGAGGGCTCCCTGCGCCGGCTCGGCACCGACCACATCGACCTCTACTACCAGCACCGCGTCGACCCGAACACGCCCATCGAGGAGACCGTGCAGGCCGCTCGCCGAGCTGGTCGCCGAGGGCAAGGTCCTGCACTTCGGCCTGTCCGAGGCCAGCCCGGACACCATCCGCCGCGCCCACGCCGTGCACCCGGTCAGCGCCCTGCAGACCGAGTACTCGCTGTGGACCCGCGACGTCGAGGCCGAGATCCTGCCGCTGCTGCGCGAGCTCGGCATCGGCTTCGTGCCCTACTCGCCCGCTCGGCCACGGCCTGCTCACCGGGCAGATCCGCACCGTCGACGACTTCGCCGACGACGACTGGCGCAAGACCAACCCGCGGTTCACCGGCGAGAACTTCCAGCGCAACCTCGCGCATCGTCGACGAGGTGCAGGCGATCGGCGCCGAGATCGGCGCCACCCCCGCGCAGACCGCGCTGGCCTGGCTGCTGACCCGCGGCGACGGACATCGCCCCCATCCCCGGCACCCGCCGCGTCGCCCGCGTCGAGGAGAACACCGCGGCCGACGCCGTCGAGCTCACCGCCGACCAGCTCGCACCGGCTCGACCACCTCGAGCCCGCCGCGGGCGAGCGGCACGACGAGACCAACATGGCATCGATCGACCGCTGATCCGCCCACGATGGGTCCCCGCCGCACGGCGGCCTCACATGCCGCTGGCCAGGCGCTCCGCGTCAGCGGTTGCGTCGCACCCGGGCAGCGCCCCGAGCGTCGAAAGCGGCGACGGTGATCAGGAGCTTGACGATGGCGCAGTGCCGACTTGCTAACGCAATTGCTAGCGAGACCTCCCGGGACGACGTCGACACCAGCCTGAAACGGAGACAGCGGAGATAGGCGGCAGCTCGCTGACCTGCACGAACGAGACGCGGCGCAACAGTCAAGACACCCCTCGGCCTCCTCATAACCCAGAGGTGGGCGCTGCTAGCTTGCCGGTCCCGGCCCTTGCCCAACTCCCTGCCTCGCGGCCCCCGATGGCGTCAGCCAGCTGCAGTAATGCCTACGCCTACGTCCTGGGGACAAGGGGTTCGGAGCGATCGTAGTGGCACGATGGCGGCACACGGCGCGGTCGGGGCACACGAGACCGCGAGGCTGGCTGGACTGAAGACCGAGCGGCTCGTGACGCGGCTTGTGACGCGAACTGACGGCAACCACTGCAGGGCAAGCAGCTCCAGCATGATCGTTTGCAAGCGAAGCTGCAGGTAGAAGCCTCAGGGGCCGCCGTCCGGCATCCTCATAATCCGTCGGTCGTGGGTTCGAGCCCCACCCGCCCCACTTGGATTATGCCGTCGACGTGCAGGTATGTCTCTTCTTGGTCGCATACCCCGTCGGGGTAAAGGCGTCGTGGTGCGAATATGGAATCAAACGAAGTCCGTTGGTCAGGTTGCGCCGTGGCCTCTGTGATCTCCCGTACTCATGACCGGCCGACGAAACGCCGGACGCTCCACGTCGCCGACAGGCCGGCCTACGCGCTGAGCCAAGACGCGAGTCGCACGGCTATCAACCGGCGAGGCGGGCGGCATACTGAGGTCGTGACCACGGGGAAAGCCACGGCGGTGGAGCGGACAGGGCCGGCGATCCTGGCAGCTCTGCGGCGGTACGACCCGCGTGAGGCCGCGCGGTTCGAGTCCGAACTGCGTGAGGCGCTCAACCGCGCCGGCACCGACCTGGACGTGACCGGGGTGGACGAGGTCATGGCACGCTGGCACACCCGCGCCTGCATCCTCGCCAATCCCCTCACTGACCGGGAGCAGGCCTTGCTCAGGCGGGCACGAGCGGGTGAGTTCACCGGGTTGCGTGCAAGGGACGAGAACGGCGGCTGGGCCACGCTGTAGCTCGACGTGCCTCCGTCGCCCTACCGGCTGCTTTGGCTGGAGATGGCCGAGCGCCAGTACCTGGACCTATTGGACGACACGCGTGCGCTCGCCGACGATCACTTGACGCTGCTGGAGTCCAACCCTGCGAGCCTGCCCGACGCGATCTACGACTCCGCCTCCGACCAGTGGAGCGCGCCCATTGGCGAACAGGGTCTGATGCTTTACGCCGTCGTGCACGAGCCAGCGACCGTCATCGTGCTACGCCTCATCGCCTTCTGACGCAGCAAGCCGACGAGGTCGTCTCGCTGAAGGTCGGCTTGCGGAACGGCCCACCGAGGAGTCGAGGGCCGTCCTCAGTTCAGCTCAGCCCGTGATGGGTGCCTTGCCGCAGTCGAAGGTCCTGACGGCGCTGGCTGTGGCTATGTCCGATAAGCGGGCCAGGGAAAGTCCGGTCACGGCTTGAGCATGTACGGCGTCGAGGTCGGTAGGCGTCAGACTCTCGAGCCGATGGCGACCTGAACTGAGCGAACGACGCTGGCCCCTTCACCGACTGCAGCAGCCACTCGTTTCGCCGATCTGGCGCGTAAGTCGCCGGCCGCGAAGACGCCGGGGATGCTTGTCTCGAACGGTAGCGGGTTCGCTCCAGCGCCGCCCACAGGTGCGCTTCGCTCGGCTGGGATACGACGCGAAGTCCGGCCAGACCCAGACCGCTCGTTCCCACCAGGCCTGCCGCCGAACCGGGCAGCGCCTGGGCTCTCGGACCCACCCGACGGAGGGAGGCGACTTCCAGCGCGAACAGGCCGGCGTGCGCGACCCGCGCCGGAACGCGGTTCGGGTTGGCAAACGGCGCTTCCGCCGCGGACGATGTACGGGTTGGAGCCTGACGCAGCCACACAGCCCGCCCGGCCTCCGCGCCGGGCGGTCTCCTGGTGGCGCCGGGCGCGCCCTGTCGTGCTCCTGGTGTTCAGTGCACTCGCGATCTATGTCCTCCTGCCGAGCCTGCTCGCGGTCTTCGGGGAGTGGCGATCTCTCAAGCATCTCGAGTGGCCCTTCGCAGTCCTCTCGGTGGCGTCCCAGGCTGCGAGCTACATCTGTCTCTGGGAACTCCAGCGGATCGCGTTGCGGACCCGCGCGTGGCTCCCGGTGATGGCATCGCAATTGAGCGGGAACGCACTCAGCCACGTCGTGCCGAGCGCGGCTCCCGGCGGTGCGCTCCAGGCGTCGATGCTCATCCGGACCGGCCTGGCCCCTGGCGAGACGATCGCTGCGCTCGGAGCCACAGCGGCCCTGCAGTGGGCAGCGACCAGCGTCCTGCCCGTCCTGGCGCTGCCTGCGATCCTCGGGGGCGCTCCCGTCGATCGCCGTTTGGACGTCGCGGCGTACCTAGGCGCCGGCGTCCTCGTGCTCCTGATCGCCGTAGGCGTGGCGGCGCTCGCCACCGACGTACCGCTGATCTGGGCGGGCCGTGCCCTTCAGACACTCCTCAACGCCACCGTGCGGCGCCACAATCCGGTCACCGACCTCACCCGCAGGCTGCTCGCGAACCGCGACCTCATCCGCGCCACGCTCGGCACACGATGGAAGGCCGCCGTGTTGGCAGCGGCCGGGAACACGGGCTTCGACTACTTTTCGCTTCTGGCCGCGCTCATGGCGGTGGGAGCCGAGCCGAGACCCTCGCTCGTCCTCCTCGCCTTCGTCACCGCAAAGCTCCTGACGCTGTTGTCGATCACGCCCGACGGACTCGGGTTCGTCGAGGCAGGCCTCGTCGGGACACTCACCGTCGCCGGCGTCGCCCCCGCGGACGCGTTGGCGGCGACCTTGCTGTACCGGATCGTCTCCTACTGGCTGCCGCTGCCGGCAGGGGGAATCGCCTACCTCCTGTTCCGCCGTCGCTACGGGCAGCGGCGGAGCTGACGTCGGTCACGGCGACGTGCGGAGCGGGCTGCCGCGCGAGATCAGGACGGCCCCGCGTTCTCCGGCGGCGGCACGAAGGCCCGATACGAGTGCCTGCGGGCGCTGGCCGGTGAGGGTGATGGCGAGGTGGCAGGAGTCACGGGCTAGGGGGAGCGGTCCCGGGCCAGGCGCGTCAGGAGCGTGCGCAGCTGCGCGGACTCGGCGTCGTCGAGCGCCGTGAGGAGTTGTCGTTCGGCCTCGTCGCTGGCGCGGAGCGCTCGGACGAGAGCGGTCTGCCCGTCCCCGGTCAGCTCCAGGACGTTGCGGCGGCGGTCTCCGGCGGCCGCGTGGCGCGCCACGAGCCCTTTGGCCTCCAGCCCGTCGAGCAGGGCGACCATCGTGGTCCGGTCGACCCCGAGGCGCGTGGCGGCCTGCTGCTGCGACTGGGGATCGTGGCCGTCCAGGAGGAGCAGGACGGCCAGCTCGCGCCCGGTGACCTCGATCGGTGCCAGGTGCTCGGCGTGCAGGTCCTCGAGGTCGATGAGGACGCGCTTGAGCAGGTAGGTCAGCCGGGCGCTGAGCCGCGGCCCCAGGTCCTGCTCGCTCGTCACCCCCTCAGAGTACGCTATCCTGATCGTCAGTACTGCTGACGATCAGTTCGAGGATCACTGGGAGACGACCATGACATCTCTGCTGCTCACCGGTGCCACGGGTCTCGTGGGTTCGCGGCTGCTGCCGCGCCTGGTGGAGGACGGCTTCGAGTGCCGCGCGCTCCTCCGCGGTGACGCGGCACTGCCGCCGGGGACCACCGGCGTCCGCGGTGACCTGGCCGACCCGGGCACGCTGCGTGCGGGGGTGGACGGCGTCGACGCGGTGGTCCACCTGGCGGCGCTGTTCCGCACACAGGACGAGGCCGCCATCTGGCGTGCGAACCTCGACGGCACCCGCAACCTGATCGCGGCCGTGCAGGAACACGCGCCGGGCGCCCGGTTCGTCATGAGCAGCACCGGGAACGTCTACAACGCGGACGCCACGCGCCCGGCTCTGGAGACCGATGCGTGCTCGCCGACGGCCGCCTACCCGGCGAGCAAGGTGGCGGCCGAGCAGCTGCTCCGGGACAGCGGCCTGACCTGGGCGGTCCTGCGGCTGCCGTTCGTGTACGGGGAGGGCGACGGTCACCTCGCCTCCATTCCCGCGCTTGTCCTACGGTTCGGCCTGCACCCGGCGCACACCTACTCGGTGGCGCACCACCGCGACATCGCGCGCGCCGTGCGCCTCGCGCTGACCGGGGTGATGGACGGCCGCTTCGTGAACGTCACCGACGACGCCCCGGTCACCGTCTTCGAGATGGCCCGCCTCGCCGGGCAGCCGATCGAGGGATCGAGCGAGCCGCTGACCAACCCGTGGTGGGGGCGCATGGACGGCTCCCTCATCCGTGAGCTCGGCTTCTCCCCGAGCGTGCCGACCATCCAGGCCGCAGCCCGGGACGGCATCCTCTAGGTATTCGGCTCCGATCAGAACCTCGCCGTCAGGGCGCTGGCTCGCCAGATCACGCTCCGGTCGAACCCGCTGGCGTCCCATGAGAGGAACGGCTTGCGGTCTCGAACCTGGGACCGTCAGCTTGATGACGCCCTGCGATCGTTGTGCCATGTCGACGTTCGCGGTGATCGAGGAGCGCTTCGGCGCGTGGGACTGGTCGCGGGATCTCCGCGACCAGGACGGCTTCGCCGATCATGCCGCGGTTATGGACGCCCTCGTAGACGAGGGCTTCATCGTCCTGGGTGGCCCCGTCGGCGAGGGCAAGCATGTGCTGCTCATCGTTGACGCCGACGATGCCGCCGACGTTCACGCGCGCCTCGCGGTCGACCCGTGGATCGGCGAGCGCTTGAGGGTTACTCGTATCGAGCCCTGGACGATTCTCCTGCGGCAGGCAGCGCAGTGCTGACGAACTGCCGTGCGACCGCGGCCGACAGGTGTCCGCACGAGGAACGACCAGCGGGACGGCGCGGCCCTTCGCCCGTACGACCCGGCGGCAGCTCGAGTCCCCGTCCACGGCGTCCCGCAATCCCGTCCGGTCCGTAGTCCCACAGGCGCCTGTTGCGGGACACTGGGAGCGCACGACTCTGCGGAGATCCTTCGGGCCACCGGTTCCGGTCGGAGCCGACGGTCATGGGATCAAACGTGGTGCGAACTGTGGCCCACCAGGGTTCGTGTAGCAGCTCAGGAATGATCGATTGTGACCGTAGCTGCAGGTAGAAGCCGTGGCAGGCGTTTGTCGGGACGTCTCATAATCCGTCGGTCGTGGGTTCGAGCCCACCCGCCCCACTTGGATCATGCCGTTGACGTGCAGCTTCTGTGTGCGTCTGTCCGATACCGCCGGAGGGTATGAGCATCGTGGTGCGAATGTGGAACCAAAGCGGTCCGTTGGTCATCATGCACGCAGGCATCTCTGGGCCTGTGCTTCCGCCCCCCGCATGAGGCTCCGCTGCCTCGTCGAGGACATCGAGCGCGGCGTCCGTGACGAGATGGACTGGTGCTCTCGCCATGACTGACCGACGAGGATCGGGGGCGTTCCTTCTAGCGAAACCTCGACGTCGTCAGCGCGTAGTACGCCCGGGCTTCCGCACAGCTTGGCCTCGTCGAGCCCGTCGGCGTCAGCAGCGGTAGGGCAGGCTGCGCGGTCAGGTCGAGGATCAGGGCGCGTACGACGGATCGGCGGATGAGTGAGGGTCAGGATCCCATCCTGATGGCGAGCTGGGTCACGGGGGGCAGGTGGGGGTCGAGCAGCGAGACCGCGCCGGACGACACGTCGACGGCAGCCAGTCCGTTGGTCGCGTCGACGCAGAAGACCCAGCGGCCGTCCGGAGACCAGGCGAGGCTTCCATCACCGGCCACGCCGGTCAGGTCGACATCCACGGACCGCAGGAGCCCCGACCGCAGGCCGACCAGGGCCAGACCGATGCGTGAGGTGTGCGTCAGCCCCGTCGGCTCGTGGACGACGAACAGCGCCACGGTATCGCCGTCCGGCGAGAGTACGCCGTGCGGCAGCTGCGGCCCGATCGGGATCGGGACGACACGCCCGTTGCCGTTCTGAGGACGGAGTACCGTCTGCCAGCGCCCCCGCGGATTCAATTCGAGGGTCAGCAGGGTGCCGGAACCGACGGCCAGGATGATGCCGTTGCTGATCCGCAGCTCTCCGGCCGGGCTCACCCGGTAGAGCCCTCCGACCCCCTCGAAGAGCAGTCCACCGGCCCCGTCGGTCATCGGGCCCGTCGTGGAGAACTTCGGCACCGGAACGGCTACCCGGGTACGTCCGGTACCGACATCGACCAGGGCCATCTCCGCGCCGCCCTGCTGGCGGACGGTCCACACGTGGTCCTGGTCGGGGCCCGGCAGCACGGGCCCGTCACCGGCGAGTTCCGGTGACAGCACGACGGTGCGCCCGCCGTCCGGCACCAGGTAGCCCGGGCCCGGCCCGACAGGCCGCAGCAGGACGCCGCGTCGCAGCGGCACGAGGGACACCTGACCGTCACCGACACGCGGCACCGGGCTGGGGACGACGAGACCGGTGGCGGGGTGGATGCGCAGCAACACGTTCGCGCCCAGCGCACACAGCTCCCACCCCGGCCTGGTGCCGGGAAGCGGGCGGGTCAGCTTTCCGGGCTGCGCCCTCGAAGCGGACGCCGGCGATGACGGCGGGGCTTTCCCCGCGGAGGGCGGCGGCGACGAGGATCGGGGCGACAGCGCCACCGCGAGGCCGCCCGCCGCGAGCACGCCCCCCGTCAGCAGCAGCCCGCGGCGGGACATCCCCGGTTTCACGCGTGGCTCCCCGGCCGCGCTCGTGCGCTCACCGACCACGCCGAGGTCGAGCAGCTCGCCCTCGATCGACTCGTCGTCGCGATTCACGCCGGCCATGACGCCATCGTCACCCCCGCGCAGTCTCGCCCGCGAGCGCGGGCTGCCCGCACTCTCCTGCCGACGGGGGAGTCTCTCCATGAGCTTCTCGGCGAGCACGGACGTCTCGCGGGGTCTGTCCCTTGGTGGTGGTCGGGTGAGCCGGCCCTCGAAGGCCCCGAGCCCGTATCGCGCTTCGGTAGCGGGCGCTCAGGGACTCGATCGCGTTCGTCGAGCAGATCACCTTCCTGATCTCGCCGTCGTAGTCCAGGAACGGCACGAACTCCACCAACGAGGTGCGCCACAGCCGCACGATCCCCGGATAACGAGCACCCCACGTCTCGGCGAACTCGTCCAGCCGTGCCGCCGCCGCAGTCTCGGTCGGTGCGGGTAGACCGGCCGCAGGTCTTCGGCGATCTTCTCCCAGTCCTGCCGGCCGGCGTAGCGGAACGTGTTGCGCAGCAGGTGGATGACGCAGGTCTGGACGATGGTGCGCGGCCAGACCGCCCCGACGAAGTCGGGTAGGACCGTGTACGGCGAGCACGTGGCGCTCTGAGGGACCAACCGCGACCGCTTAGCCATGTCGACCTACGTGCCGGCCCGGAGCACGAGGCCCAGCCGCTCGCGGCGACGGAGCGACATCTCGACGGCGACGACCACCGGTACCGCGGCCACGACGATCAGCCCAGGGATGACCGTCCACCACGGTACGACGAGCGGCGGGTCCGACCCGCCGGTCACCAGCCCCAGCGCGAGCGGACCGATCGAGAGCCGGGCGAGCAGGACGCCGGCGAACAGGCCGCCGAGGGCGGCGACCAGCGTCGTCGGCAGCAGCTCGGCGACGATCGCGCCGGCGGCGGCGCGTCGCCGCAGACCGAGGGTGCGGAGCCGGGCCAGGGTCTCGCCCCGATCCCGGGCGCTGGCGGCGGCACCCAGCACGACGCCGAGCACGCCGAACGCGACCAGGACGAGCGTCGCCCCCGCGACCAGGCGGCGCAGCGCCGCCGCGACGGGCTCGGCGGCGAGCGCGGAACGCACCTGCTCCCGCGTGGTCACCGTCCCCACGTGGAGTGAGGCGACTGCCGTGGCGGCTTGGGGCCCGACCACCCAGAGCGTGTTCGGCGCCGTGTCGAGCCCCGCGGCAGCCGCGGTGGCCGTGTCGAGGACCAGGACGTCGTCCGCGTCGTTCCCGAGCACCGGCGCGGTGCCGACGACCCGCAGCGGTGTCTCCCGGCCCCCGCCGGTCACGCGCAGCTCCCGGCTCGCGAGCAGCGTCGGCTGCGACGTCCGCAGCAGCGCGGGCAGCCCCGGTAGTCCGGAACCCCCGGCGCCCAGGGACGACAGCGCGGCAGGCACGGGCAGGGGCGTGCCCGAGAGCAGCCGGCGGTAGGCAGCCGCATCCACGACGACGAGCCGGACCTGCCCACCGCCCGCGTCCCCGGACACGGCGAACCCGTCGTCCACGCGCGCGGCGACCACGGCACGAACCCCCGGTTGCCGGCCCAGCCGCGCGGCCACCCCGGCCAGGGACGGCGACGCCGGCGCCTGCAGCCGGACGTCGCCGCCCACGGCCTGCCAGGCCGCCATGTCCCGACCGCCGTCGGCCGAAGCCCCGGTCGCCGCCGTCAGCCCCAGCAGCGCCGTGGACACCGCGACGACGACGAAGGGCAGCAGGGCGGCCGATCCGCCGCCGATCCGCGCGGCCACCACCAGCGGCACGGCCCGGGGAGACCGCGCGGCACGGTGCAGCGCGACCCGCGCCCCGGCCGGCAGGGCCCGGCGCAGCAGCAGCGCCGACACAACGGCACCCAGGGCGGGCGCGGCCGCGGCCAGGAGGTCCGGCTCGGCCGTTCCCCGCTGGTGCAGCGCGACGAACGCGCCCACGGCGCCGGCGCCGACCGCGACCTCGAGGGCGAGCACCCGCGCGCGGCGGACCCGCTCCAGCGCGGCCCGCGCCCCGCGGTTCGCCGGCGCCCGGCGCCCGTCGCCGCCCGCGGCCGAGGCGGCACGCATCCCGGTGAGCGGCGCGGCGAGGACGCCGACGGCGGCGAGCGGCAGCAGCCACGCCCCCGCGGCCTGCCCGCCGAGAGCGAGGGCCACCAGCGCACCGGCCGCCGTGCCGGCGAACGCCAGCACGATGGATTCCACGGCGAGTTCGAGCCCCAGCCCCGGCAGCGAGGCGCCGCGGACCCGGGCGAGCCCGAGCGCGGGAGCCCGCCTGCGGACGAGCAGGTCGGCGGCCAGCGCAGTGACGAGGGCAGCCGCCGTGACGAGTCCGGCCAGCAGCGCGGCGGACTGCCCCTCGGCGGCCGCCACCTGACGCTGACCGGCACGGACGACGGCGTCGAGGTTCGTCGCCCACCGGGCGTCGTCGGGGAGCACGTCCGACGCCGCCGCCTGCAGCTGCGCGATCCCGTCCACGACGGCGTCGGCGTTGCTCGTGCCGATACGGCTCGGGTCCGCCGGGTACACGACCTGGCTGGTGAGGAGGTCCTCGTCGATGGCGATCCGGGCGTCCGGCAGCGAGTCGCGCGACAGCAGGGCGGTGGCCGCGAGGTAGTGCTGTCCGGCGCCGTCGCTGAAGCTCGCCGGCTCGAGCAGGTGCGGCACGGCAGCCCACACCCTGTCCCGCGGGTCGCTGACGCGGTAGACCCCGCTGACCAGCAGGTCCAGCTGCTCGTGACGGTCGTCCTGGGCGCCGATGCGGCTGCCTGCGCGGACGCCGAGGGCCCTGGCCGCGGCTTGGGAGAGCCCCGCCTCGACCCGCTTCGGCGGCGGGCTGCCTGGCCTGGCGAGGTGGGTAGGCGTGGGCGGCGGCGAGGCCGCCGGCGGCCTGCCTGCCGTCCACACCACGCGAGGATCGCCGGTCTGGGCGGTGACGTAGGCGAGCACGAGCGAGCGCCCGGCGACGTGGCCGAGGACCTCGAGCGGATCGGTGGTGACCCGCGCGATCGGCGTCCGGAGCACACCGGCCAGGTCGGGCGGCAGCGCCAGCCGGGTGTCGCGGAACGACGCGTCGGTGAGCGCGGCCGAGGCCGGCTCGCGCTGCCCGGCAACGGAGTCCGGTGTGTCGGGGAAGGGGACGGTCGCGACGAGCGCCGCGGAGTCCCCGGCGCGGGCGACTGCGGCGTGCATCGCGTCGTCCGCCGCCCGGGCGGCGGCGGCCGGGATCCCGCACGCGAGCAGCGCGCCCAGCGCGAGGACGAGGGCCGCGAGCAGCAGCGGCCCACGGTCGGCGCGGGCGCGGCCCAGAACACTGGGCAGGTGGACCGGCGGCGTCACGACGCGCCGAACCGGAGCCGGACGGCGTCCGCGCGCCGGACACGGCGGACGACGAGCACGGTCACGACCGTCGCCGCCCCGAGGAGCAGGACGCCGATGAGGCCCGCCTCCACCGGCCACGGCCAGAGCGGCCGGACGCCGGGAACGGGGTCGCCCCCGGTGTCGGAGCGGACGAGCAGCGGACCGAGAACGCGAGCGGCGACCGCGGCCACGGCCGCGCCCGCGAGCACGAGGACACCCAGTACGGTGCCGTGCTGCGCCACCAGACCACGGCGGACGTCGGAGCGACGCAGCCCGACCGCGCGCAGCCGCGCGATCTCGACGGCCCGGGCCTCCAGGTCGGTCGAGACAGCCAGACCCGCGCCGGCCAGCACGAGGACGACGACCAGGAGGGCGAGGCCGGCGAGCGCGACCGGCACGGCCACCCGGAGCGGCCCGGCGGCGAGCTCCTCGGTCGTCTCGGCGCGGCCGGCGACGGTGCCGAGCCCGAGCGCCCGGACGCGGGCCGGGGCCTCCGAGATGCCCACATCCGCAATCCACCAGGCGTCGGCGGCGACGGAGGTGTCGCCGGCGGCGAGCAGGGCACGCGACACCAGGTCCAGGTCAGCGAGCACGGCCGGCCCGCCGGGTACCGACGGGACGTCGGGCACGACCTGCGTGACGCGTGCGGGGACCGGCGTCGTCCCGACGGTCATGGCGAACCCGCCGCCGACGTGCAGGCGCGCGGCCGCCGCCAGGTCCTGGGAGACCGCCACCGGAACGGCCGCCGGCGCCGCGAACGCGGTCGCGACGAGGTCGACGGGCGCGTCCGACAGCTCCGGCGCGACCCCGACGGCGCTCAGATGGACGTCGCTCCCGCCGTCCACCGTGTCGAGCCGGACGGCCGGCGACACGAGCCGTTCGGGCTGGATGCCGGCCGACCGCGCCGTCCACCGCTGCCTCGTGACCGCCGGACCCGGGAGGCGGAGGTCGGCGGTGACGGCGGTCGAGCTGATGTCGGCCGCGGGCGGGCCGTTCGCGGTCGCCGAGAGCTGCAGGTCGACGGCGATCAGCTCGCCGCCTCCGGGGAGCGGTTGGGCCAGAACCAGCCGGTGCGCGTGGCCGTCGAAGGGCACCTGCGCCGCCTCGAAGCCGACCCGCAGGCCGGACGGCGTCTGCACGACGAGCCTCGGCACCGCGCTGACGCCGACGCCGTTGGACGCCGTCCCCGTGAGCGTGGCCGAGGTGGGCGCGGCGACGGGGACGCCGCGGACCGGGTCCGCCGGCGTGAGGCCCGCGCCGACCTCTGACCAGGTGCCTCCTTCGGGTGCCCGGCCGCGCAGCAGCTGCCCCGCGCGGGAGGTGTCGACGGCGACCAGCTGAGGCGGCGCACCCGGCTCGCCCAACCAGCCTCCGATGAGAACGTTCCGCCGCAGGGCGGGGGACACCGTGCCGCCGGTCGCGTCCGCGAGCAGGGCCGCCTGCGACGCGGCCGGCGGCGACGTCGGCGTCACCGAGAGGTCGGTGCCCACGCGGAGGTCGGCCTGGTCGCGCTGGGCGGCGTCCCAGGTCGCGAGCAGGGCCGAGGCGAAGCACCCGGACGCCGCGCCGAGCGTGACGAGCAGGGCCGCCGCGGCGGCGCGGGGGCGACGCGAGGCCTCGATCGCGGCGAGCGGCAGCACGAGGGCGGGTGACGAGCGG
Organism: uncultured Actinomycetota bacterium; assembly: GCA_963792195.1. Classification (GTDB taxonomy): domain Bacteria; phylum Actinomycetota; class Actinomycetes; order Actinomycetales; family Kineosporiaceae; genus DATKNA01. The sequence continues at coordinate 51,688 of CAWBVK010000004.1, forward strand.
GCCCGCGCATCTGCCGCGGCGAGCAGCGGCGGGACGGCGCGGAGCACGAGCAGAGAGCCGGCGACCAGGCAGAGCACCGGCGCGACCGTCCGGACGACGTCCGGACCGGTGCTCACCGGCGGCTGCGCGCGCAGCTGCCACAGCCCGATCCCGGCCAGCGCGACCGCCAGCAGGTCGACCCCGGATCGCAGCAGGAGCCCATGCCGGTCGAGACGATCAGCGCGGCCCCCGGTCACAGCGAACACGGCCGGGACGACGAGCACCGCAGCGAGCGCCGCGGCGCCGACCGCGATCACGAGCACGGACGCCGGGGTCGCCGCGGCCGTCCCGGCGAGGCCGGCCCGCCGGACGACCGCCAGCCGGGTGAGGGCCGCGTGCGCGAGGCCCGCCAGCGGGACCGCGACGGCCGTGGCGACCAGCGCGACGATGCCGCCTTCGATGCCCGCGACTGACGCCAGCTGCCGCGGGCTCGCGCCGAACGCGCCGAGCAGGTCGGTCTCGTCCTTGCGCAGCGCGACGACGAGCCGTCCGGCGAGGGCGAGCGCCGCGACCGACAGGCCCATGGTCAGCAGCACGACGACGAGGACGCTCGCGCCGGTGACGGATTCCTCGGTCCGGACGGTCGCGAGCGTCGCCGGCAGGGCCGACGAGACGCGTTCCGTCCCCGCCCGGGCGCTCACGGCCGCGGTGAGCCGCGGGTTGGCCGAGCCGAACCTCGCGTCGACCGCGTCGAGCGCGGGCCGCGCGGGCCGGGCGAGTTCGGGGTGCCCGGTCACGTCGAGCCGATCCAGGGTCGAACCGCTGCGGACGAGATCGTCGAGCGGGAGGAGGAACGGACCGTAGGCGGTCGCCGACGGCAGCCGCGGGGAGACGAAGAACCGGCGGTTCACGCCTGCGCCGTCCAGGGGGTCACGGTTCCATCCCGCGGCAGGCAGCGGCTCGACGACGCCGACCACGCGGACCGTCATCGGCCGGACGTGCCGATCGCTGGCGACCTCGTCGCCGAGCTGGACGGTGTCCCCGGCCCGCAGGCCGAGCTGGGTTGCGACGGGCTGCGGCACGACGGCTTCGGGGATCGGTGCGCCGGCCATTGGCGTCCGGCCGGCCATGACGCGGACGTAGCGGGCCGGGTCGTCCACGGCACCGAGATAACCGACGTCGGCGGCCCGCTTCCCGGGTAACGCACGGACCGCGGATGACGTGCGGACGGCGGTCGTGACGGGCAGCGGGTCGAGGATGCCGGTGACGGCTGAGCGGGTGTCGGCGACGACGCCCCTCGCGGCGCCGCCGGGGACACCGGTGACGTAGGCCGTGACGTCGACGGCGTCGACCGGCTGGCGAGCCATGGCGACGTCGAACGCCCGCTGCGCCGAGGGCCCCAGGAGCAGGGCCGCGACCCCGAGCGGCACGACGGTGAGCGTGACCAGCGCGAGGAGCCCCGCGAGCACGCCGGCCTGCGCGCGGGCACGTCGGATCAGCAGGGTGCGCACGGCGTCGTGCCGCTGGGAGTCGCGGGGACCGGATCGGTCACGGCGCCGTTCGCGATGCCCAGCACGCGGTCGGCCAGGGCGACCATGACCGGGTCGTGCGTCGCGACGAGCACCGTCACGCCCTCCGCCTCGACGATCCCGCGGAGCAGCGCCATCACGGTGAGCCCGGTCTCGGCGTCGAGCTGGCCGGTGGGCTCGTCGGCGACGAGAAGGCGCGGCGACGCCGCCAGCGCCCGAGCGATCGCGACTCGCTGCTGCTGGCCGCCGGACAGCTCGTCTGGCCGCTGCTCCGCGTGTTCGGCGAGGCCGACGAGGCCGAGCAGGTTCGCCACCCGGCGCTCGCGCTCGGGCACCGGCGTCCTGGTGAGACGCAAGGGGACGCCGACGTTCTCCGCCGCCGTGAGCACCGGGATGAGCCCGAAGGTCTGGAAGACGTACGAGACGGTCGTGCGGCGCAGGTCGGCGAGGCCGTCGTCGTCGAGCGCCATGACATCGATCCCGTCGACCCGCACCGAACCCTCGTCGGGTCGGTCGAGGCCGCCGACGACGTTGAGCAGTGTCGTCTTGCCCGACCCGGAGCGGCCGAGCAGGGCGACCAGGGTGCCGGCCTCGACGTCGAGGGAGACGCCGCGCAGCGCGTGCACGGCTTGCGGGCCGGAGCCGAAGGTCCGCTCGACGCCGCGGACCGACAGCATGGGGTTCGTCACGAGCGGTCCGGCTTCACGGAGACGTGGTCGGGCTCGAGGGCGAGCCGGACCCGGCTGCTCAGGGCCAGCGCCTCGCGGTACTCGCGGGGGATCTGCACCCGCCCGGCGCGGTCCATCACCGCGTACTCCTCGGCGACGGCGCCGTGCTCCTCCGAGCGCCGCACGACCTCGCTGCTCGTGCGGCCGTCCCGGATCGCCACCGTCCGGGCGACCTGGCCGCTGACGTCGGGGTCGTGCGTCACGACGACGACGGTCGCTCCGAGCCGGGTGTTCGCCGTCCGGAACGCGTCGAACACCTCGCGCGAGGTCTCGGTGTCGAGCTCGCCGGTCGGCTCGTCCGCGAGGAGCACTCGGGGACGGTTCGCCAGGGCCACGCAGATGGCGACGCGCTGCTGCTCACCGCCGGACATCTCGGCGGGCCGGCGATCGGCGCAGTCGCCGACGCCGACCGCCTCGAGGAGCTCGCCGACCCGGGTGCGCCGCTCCCGACGGGGAACGCCGGCGATGTCCAACGGCAGGTCGACGCACTGCGCCGCGGTCAGATAGGGGACGAGATTGCGCGTCGTACGCTGCCGGACGAGGCCCACGACGTGCCGGCGGTACCCCACGCGGTCGCGGCGGGAGAGGGTCAGCAGGTCGTGACCGGCGACCCGGGCGCGGCCGGCCGTCGGGGCGTCGACACCGGCGAGGATCGAGAGCAGCGTGGACTTGCCCGACCCTGACGCCCCGACGATCGCGACCATCTCGCCGTCCGCGACGAGGAGGTCGAGCCCCTGCAGCGCCTGCACCTCCACAGAGCCGGTCTGGTAGATCCGCACCAGGTTGTCGCAGACGATCAGGGCGTCGCGGCCGAACTCCGAGGGGGCCACCGGGAGGAGGTCGGGACCGCTCAGCTCGCACCTCCGCGCCTGCGTCCGCCACTGCCGGGGCCGTGACTGTAACACCTGGGAATGTGAGCCCCATGCGACGTCCATCTGTCATCGCCCTTCTGGGGCATCGTTCGTCAATAGCCTCGAGGCGCGGTCGCACGCCGGCTTCTGCTCAGCATCGAACTCGACGTCGCCGGCCCCGAGGCTTGAGGCGTCCCGCAAGGGGATCGTGCTGCGGGATGGCGGGATCGCTTTGCGGAGACGCCCCCCACGCGGTCACCCGCAGCGTTGCCTGGTCTCCGCATGGCGTCGTTCGCCCTGCGCGATGGTTGCTTGAGGCCGGGACGGTCCGGCGCGTGAGGTGCGAATGTGTCCACGTGTCTCTGACCAAGGACAGTCAGGAGCCGCCTGACCACGCTTTCGAGAGCCCCGAGGACGCAGCCATGTCCGGCTGGCAAGCCACACCGGGGGCCCAGGCGCGAGTTGTCGAGGTGCACCGAAGGGCCGACGACGAAGTTGTGGTGATCATTCAGCTCGCCGGCGGCGTGGCGGGCTTCCACGATCGAGAGTCATGCGTCTGTGTCCGCGGGCCGAACGGCAAGTGGTCCAAGGCAGGCTCGACCGGCTTGTAGGTGACCGTGCTCGCCCCACAGCACGATCCACCACGGGATCGCCGGACCGACGCCGAGAAGGCACGCGCTGACGTACTTACCCGTGCGAACCGCTGACACAGCGGACTTGGGGCACGCGGAGGGCGGCCCCCTACCCGGCGTGCGGCGAGGGTTCCTCGTCTTCGATGAGAACGACCGTGTTTCCGTCGGGATCCGCCAGCGTGAACATCGGAGGCGCGTAGTCGGTGCGGAGCACGTCCTGGTGCGGCTGCACACCGGCGCCCACCAAGCGCTCGTGCGCGCCGTCGGCTTTCCCGGTGCCGTAGCGGACGCCGAGTGGCAGGCCACTCGCACGCGTCAGCAGCGCGATGCCGACGTGTGAGCCGGGTGGAGCCACCTCCAGCCAGCGGGCGCCCGGCCAGACCTCCACGTCAGTGCGCACCCTCACACCCCAGGATCTCCCGGTAGAAGGCGAGCGCCGGGTCCTGGTCCACAACCTCGGCGGTGACGCTCGTGATTCGTGTCGTAATGCTCATCGCCTCGCCCGCCGGGTCGCCGTCGCCGATGCGCCACCGCCGTGCTCTCGTTATGGCCTGTGCCGGTCGACGCTCGGCAGGTGAACCCGACCCCTCAACATCAAGGGACACCCGCGAGTGGACGCACTTCTCGCCCCAGTGCTCTTGTGCACGAGGGCTGCGCGACGAGGTCCACCGCGTCACGACTCCCTTCGAGGGGCAGCGCGACGGCGGTCCAGCCAGTCCTGGCAGGGGAACGATCATCGAGATGGCGCTGCTCGTGGCCGCAGGACCCGATGACGGCTTGGCTTGTTCGCCGGCGTCCCGCAAGACCCGTCCGGTCCGGAGCTCCGCGAGGGTGCCTGTTGCGGGACACCGGGGGGGGGCACCCGGCGGAGATCCATGGGCCAGCGGTGCCGGTCCGAGCCGACGGTCGTGGGATCAAAGGTGGTGCGAACTGTGGGGTACCAGGGTGCGTGGAGCAGTTCGTGAAGCGCCCGCTGAAGCCATAGCCGCACGTAGAAGGCCTAGAGGGCGTCGTCAGAGGTCTCATAATCCGTCGGTCGTGGGTTCGAGCCCCACCCGCCCCACTTCGATCATGCGGTTGACGTGCAATTTCTCTTCCTCGCTGGCCGATACCCCCTCCTGGTACCAGCGTCGTGGTGCGAACGTGGAATCAAACCGGTCCGTTGGTCATGGTGCACTTCGGCATCTCTGGGTCCCTGTGTTTCCCGCCCCGTGCCCCCGCCCAACTCAGCGAGTGGCGGCGTGGCTCTCGTAACCCCTTGCGAGGCTCTCGCGTGCGCTTGCGTCACGGGCGAGAGGAGGCGTCGCGGCAGCCGAGCCCACCAGCTACGAGGAGCCGCAGCGGATGACGCACGAGCAGCGCCGCGCGCACTTCGTCGCCAGCGTCGTGCAGGATCCCGAGCACGATGACGACCCTCGAGTCGGGCGTTGTTCGACCGAGCTCGTGCCCGCACAGAGGCTCGCCCGGCGCAGCGGGAGAACGCACGCTCCGACGGTGAGTGAGCGCCGTCGAGTCGTCGTCAGGGACGAGCTGCTCTACGCCCTCGACGCTTCGCTGCCGCAGGCTCCGACTGCTGGCCGGCCCAGTAGGGCGCAGTTCATCAGCACGGACCTTCTCGAGGCCGTGGAGCAGTTCGCGGTCGGGTGGGATGACCTGGCGCCGCTGATCCGGGGTCGGGACGACTACCGGGTGTTGATCTCACGCGGCCGCCTCGTCTACGCCTTCGTCGTCCAGGGGCAGCCGGCGTCCGACGGCACCGTCGAGCTCGTCAGTATCGAGCTCGACGTCACCGGCCCCGCGGCTTGACGCATCCCGCAAGGGGGATCCCTTACCGGGCACGATCTGGGGGCGGCGGGCGACGAGACCCGCACGGCGTTGGCGGGCTTAGCCGCGGTCTACCCCCGGCGTCCAATGGGGCGGCCGCACCGAAGACTGCACCCGGACGCAGCCTCTATAGGCGGGCGCTACGCGAGGGCTCTGGTGGTCACGCGAGGCTCCCGCGCAGCGAGGAGCCAGCTGCCGAAGGCGGCGGCGAGCGGCATGCCGACCAGGATGAGCAGCAGGTTCGCGACGGGGACGCTGGTCAGGCCCGAGAGCGTGTCGAGCTGGCTGGTGCGGTAGAAGCCGATCGCGGCGAGGTAGCCGCCGGCGACTCCAACGACGGCCCCGACGAGGGCGAGTGTGCCGGCGGTCGCCGCGGAGATGGCTCGGCGGGTGGTGCTGCTCGCTCCGGTCGCGCTGAGCAGGGCCACGTCACTGGAGGTTTCGCTGCGGAGCAGGCCGACGGTCATCGCGAGGATGCCGAGCGCGAGCAGGGTCCCGAACACGGCGGCGGCGTCGAGGATGGTGGCAGAGGAGGGAATGTCGTTGCGTGTCTCGACGGCGAGCCCCGCCGCGGCTGCGGCGGTCTGAGCGTCGATGATTTGTGCCGGGGTGAGCAGGTCCGGGGTCTGGATCAGCCAGCCGGCGGCCGTGGTCGTCAGGTGCAGGCGGTTCACCGCCCTCTCGGTGATGAGCGTGTTCGGTGCGGACGTCCCGGCCGGCAGCTGAGCGACCTCGACGATCTTCGGGTTCGCGACGCAGTTGCCTGGCGGGCACTGCCGCGAGTTGTCGGGACCGGTGTCGGGACGCGGCGGCGCACCGAACTTGAAAGCGCCGTACAGGAGCTGCATGTGCGTCAAGCTCGCCAGGCCCGGCCGCATGGTAAGCACGTCGGCATCGGGACTGGCTTGCGCGGCGGTGATGGCATAGGTGCGCAGCAGCTCCGGAGTGGCGACGTAGAGGGCGCCGTTCCAGTTCCGACCCGGCACCGCGCGCTGCAACGTGGAGTCGGTTGTCTCGAGCTCGACGGCTCCGGAGGATCCGAGGGACGCTGCGATGGCGTTGGCCGCGCCCGGCATCGCCGCGAGCTGCGCAGGAGTGGGCGCCTGGGCTCCCGGAGGGGGCTCTACGCCTTGGCCGTTGGGGGTGTAGACGATGAGTTGGTTGGCGTCCAGGTTGGGCCCGACGTAGTCGAGGGCGTTGCCGAACCGGGCGGCGGCGACCACGCAGATGATGACAGCGATGAGCAGACTGATGCTGATCGCACCGAGCGCGGCACCGGAGCGTGCCCGGTAGCGGGCCAGGTCTCGAACGGCCAGCCGTAGGGCGATCGGGGCGCGTCTGGCGGCGCGGTCGAGCAGGCCGAGGAGGGTCGGGGCGACGAGCGCCACGCCGGCGCACAGAGCAACGAGGCCGCCGACGAGGACGAGCAGTGGGGAGGACTTGTCGCTGCCTTCGGCTGCGGCTGCGGCTGCCTGCTGGCTGGCCAGGCCCATGAGGAAGAACGCCAGGACGAGCAGTCCGACGCCGACCGGGCCGGCCAGGCGGCGGGCGGCCCGGGGAGGTGGTGGCTGCCCGGCGAGCGCGGAGACGGTCGGGACCTGGGCGATGGCCAGCGCGGGGCGCAATGCCGCGAGCGTCGTGGCGAGGACGGCGAGGGCCATCGACACGATGATCACGCGCCAGGGCAGCTCGAAGGCGCCGATGACGTGGTGCGCGCCGGCTTCTGCGCGCGGGCGGTAGGCGAGCCAGACGAGCAGTCCTAGGACGAACCCGGCCACGGCACCGACGACGCCGGTGGCGAAGCCGTTCGCGGCGACGACGAGCCCGACGTTGGTGTCGGTGGCGCCCTGCGCGCCGAGCATGCCGATCGCGCGCAGGCGCCGTTGGGCGAGCACGGTGAACCCGGCGACGGAGACCAGGGCTATGAGCAGCATCCCGAGCGTGATGGCGGCGATCGAGATGGTCGCGGGGTTGATCACGTTCGGGTGTTCCAGGGTCCGGTTGACGACGTTCCTGCCGAGCGTGGTCGGGTCGACGCCTGGCGCGTCGAACAGCGCGACCACTTGGGTTGGCGTGGTGACCTGGCCGGGTGCGACGAGCGCGAAGTCGTCGAGCAGGTTCTGCGGGTTGGACACGATCCCGACGACGTGGCGCGCCTGTCCGCCTTGGCGCCAGGTGTCTCCGACGCCCAGGTGCAGCTTGGAGGCCAGCCCGCTGGTCAGGGCGACTTCGCCGGCTCCGCGGGGGTAGCTCCCGCTTGCCAGGGAGAGCATCGGCTGGCCGTACGCGCCGTTCGGGTTCTGCGCACGCAGGCTGAACGTGGCGACCGAGCCAGGCACGGCCAGGGTCTGATTCTCGACCACGTCGACCGCGCCGAACCGGTGCGCGAGGGTGGCGATCTCGGCGATGACCTTGGGGCCGGCGTCTTTGAACGTGGCCATGTCGAGTGCGGTGCCGAAGCCTGCGCCGGCCGGCTCTTGGGCGTTGGTTGCCACCGTCGACCCGACGAAGGTGGCTGCGACCGCGACGGTGACCAGGGACAGGATCAGCAGCTGCTGGCGCCACTCACGGCGGAGCAGCCGCCAGGCCCATCGGACGACCGCGCGCCGCGCGGGGAATCCGCCGTTGCCGGTGAAGGGGCGCACAGGGCGTTCGTCCACCGCCACGCTCACTGGGCCCGCCAGGGCGTGAGCAGGGACTCCGGGCCCGGCGCCGGGGCGGTCTGGTCGGTGATTCGTCCGTCGCGCAGGAACACGACCCGGTCGGCCCAGGACGCGAGCTGGGCGTCGTGGGTGACCACGACCGCGGCCATCCCGTCGTCCTTGCACGCGTTGTGCATCAGGCGCATCACAGCTTCGGCGTTGACCGAGTCCAGTGCGCCGGACGGCTCGTCGGCCAGCAGCAGCCGGCGTTCGCCAACCACTGCGCGGGCGATCGCCACGCGCTGCCGTTCGCCGCCTGACAGCTGGTCGGGGTAGCGCTCGGCGCGCGCGGCCAGGCCCAGCTCCTCCAACGAGGCGAGTGCGGCGTTGCGGGCCTTCCGAGGGGACACCCCGTCGAGCTCAAGGGGAAGGCTGACGTTCTCCGCGGCGCTCAGCCCGGGGAGCAGGTTGTAGTCCTGGAACACGTAGCCGATCGTGCGCCGACGCAGCCGTGCTTTGTCGTTGCGGGACATGCCGGCGAGCTCGGCGCCGCGGACGACCACCTCGCCCTCGGTGGGGTCTTCGAGGCTGCCCGCGATGGTGAGCAGGGTGCTCTTCCCGGACCCACTCGGGCCCATGACGGCGACCATGACGCCGTCCTCGACCGACAGCGTGACGCGGTCCAGGGCGTGCACTTCGGCTGCGCCTTGGCCGTACACCTTTGAGACGTGGCGGAGCTCCAGCATGCTCATGGGCGTGCTCCAACGTGCCGTCGCAGCTTGGGCATCGGGCCGCTCGCCTGCTCGACCTGGCCATCGGCGACCGCCCGCCTGATACGGGCCTCGACCGCGTCGAGCCAGCGGACGACCGAGTCGAGCCGGAACAGCTCGGCGTCGACCGCGAGAGCGAGGCTCAGGTCGCCCTCAGCTCCGGCGTCCTTGATCCGGGTCCACTCCTGCATGAGCTGGACGAGGTAGCGCCGGTGCGTCTGGATGACCTCGTCGACGTCGGTGCCGGGCAGTCGGATCGCCATGAGCACCTTCATCACGAGCTCGTCGCGTGGCGGAGCGCTCAAGTCGGGTGGCGTGCGCAACCAGGTCGCGAGCTCGGCTGTGCCGGACTCGGTGATCTGGAAGACCTTCTGCGGCCCGTCGTCGGAGCCTTCGGACTCCACGAACTCGTCGCGCTCCAAGCGCTGCAGTGTCGTGTACACCTGCCCCACGTTCAGCGGCCACACCTCGCCTGTACGCGCCTCGAACTCTTCCCGAAGCTGGAGGCCGTACTTGGGACCTTCGCTCAGCAGAGCGAGCAGGGCGTGACGGACGCTCATGACGACGAGCGGATCAGTATCATGCGCAGTAGTATACGCCGTAGCGTGTAGGGAGCAAGCGTCCCGAATGGTCGGATCAGTCTAGGAACAGCACGAGCACCGGCTAACCAGGTGGTCCGCTGGCCAGGAGCTGGCGACGGCGTCCACAAGCCGAACGACCAGCGGGACTGCGCGCCCTCCGCCGATACGACCGGGTGCCCGTTCGAGTCGACGTCCACGGCGTCCCGCAAGACCCGTCCGGTCCGAAGTCCCACGAAGGTACCTCTCGCGGGACACTGGTAGCGAGCGGCTCCGCGCGGATCCCTTGAGCTACCGGGGGTCCAGTCCGAGCCGACGGTCGTGGAATCAAACGTGGTGCGAACTGTGGCCGACCAGGGTTCCTGGAGTAGCTGAGGAAGGGTCGGCTGTGACCGTAGCCGCAGGTAGAAGCTGTAGTGCGCGTTGCGAGGACGTCTCATAATCCGTCGGTCGTGGGTTCGAGCCCCACCCGCCCACTTCTGAGCTGCAAGAACGCATGATCGAGCCTGTTGCATAAGTCGGAGACTGGTGATCATGCCTCCACTTGATCTCCCTGGTGCCGTCTACTTAAGGCGCTTGTCCTCCACTCGAGGGCACCTGGCGAACGACGTCCACCGCGCTCCCCCCACAAGATCGCGTCATCAGGACATACGCAGCAGGCTCGATCGCAGACTTCATGATCCATGATCGTGGTGCGAGCGGTAGGCGCGGTGATCCACGTGGGGCGGCGGCGGCGATCGAGAGGCTTGCCGAGCGGGTCGCCTCGCGTCAAGGTCTACGCGGACTTCGGCCCGGTGTCAGGCCAGCGGCACTACGTCGACGAGGTGGTGACGGCGGGACCGTGCGCGGCGACGGAGGCGCAGAAGGTTCCGACGCAGCTGCTGCACGAGGTCGACGAGCGCCGCAAACCCAAGACGCGCGCGACGGTCAACCAGCAGTCGGTCGCATCGATGATCTCGACCTCGGCCGCGACGACGCCGCAGTCCGTGGCGTCGTCGAGCACCAGGCGGTCCCAGGAGCCGTCGTTGACATGCTCGCGTTTGATACTGACGTCCTCGGCGAGTTCCGGGCGCCGGCGGCCCTCTTCCATCCGGCGCTGCCGGCGGGCTCGACGGCCTACGCCGGTCGTAGCGCGGCGACAACGAGGGCGAAGCCGGAGATGACGAGGGCCGCCAAGGTCACGAGGACGAGCATGCCCGGGAACAGGGGTGCTGCCGCGCGGGCTTCACGCGATCGTCGCTGTCGACGTCCGGCTGGCCCGGCACCAGGGCTGTCCGGGCCGGGGCCGGCGCCCGCGTCGAAGGCGACCTGCCACGGCGCCGTAACGGATTCCCGCGTGAAGACCATGACTCGAGTCGACCGTGGCCGCTGGTGTGCCTGGTCCGTACCACTCCTGGCCGTCCGCCGTCCGAGTAACGATCATGCGATGCGCAACGATCCGTCTCCCCGCGAGGGAGACGTGTGCAACCGGCACGGCGCTGGCTGGCACGCTCTGCTGGCCCCAGGTTGGACAAAGGTTGGGATGACGAGGGGAAGCATGGACCAATCGATGATCGCCTGGTCGGCCCGCGGTGGGGTACTCGCGCTGCTGGTCCTGCTGGTGGTCCTGCGGTGGTGGAGTCAACATCGAGCGCGAGGACGCCGAACTGGGCCAGCTCGAGGGTCTGGCGTCGGCCGCGAAGGTCCGCTCGCCGCGGCCGAGAGCGCCCGCCCCTGAGTGTGGATGCGTCCATGAGGTGTGGGCGCATCCACACTCAGCCCGGAGAGGTCAGGTGGTGATCGAGTCCCAGAAGTCGCACTGGTGCTCGGCGCGGTAGGCGGCCCGGCTGATCGTGCGGCTCTGGCCGGCCGGGCGCAGGGACATGATCCGGTGCGTCCGGTTGAACGACGGCCAGTACGCCTGCCCGTGGGCGTTGGGGCTGCCGGTGAAGACGAACCCGCCCCAGTACTGGACCATGTTGCGGGCCAGCTGGCGCTCACCGGCGTTGAACGTGGGCGCGATCGGGGTCCCGTTGTTGAAGCTCGGGAAGAGGTATGCGAGCTCCGCGGCGTGCCCGGCGCCCCACACGTAGCCCGGGATCGGCGTCAGCCCCGGACCGTTGCGGGCGGCGAACTCGTACTGGTAGGTGCGGGTGTACCGGGCGAACGTCTCGGTCAGGTGGAGCGTCCCGCACCCGCCGATGCCGGTGAGCAGCCCGGAGTCGGTCATGATCGCGCCGACGAGGTAGGCCGGGGTGAACCTGTCCGCGTTGGCCGGCCAGGGGTAGTGCGCGAGAACCGCGCCGGCGTTCGCGCCGAACGTCGTCCGCACCCAGGACTCGTACTGGGCTCGCGTCCAGCCGATGTCCCCCTGGGCGAAGGTGCGCCCCTCGTCCCGGTTGGAGCCGTTGACCACGGGCACGCGGGCGAACGACCCACGCTGCACGGCGGTGGCCGGCGACACCGGGAAGACGGACGTGCCGCTGGTCAACAGCGGCTGGAAGCCCCTGCTCGCGTCGAGCAACTGCGCCGCGGACTTCGACTGCAGGCAGGCCAGTGCCGTGGCGGGGTCGGTGCAGCCCGCGGCCTTCGCGAAGGCGAGGCTGGCCGTCTCGGTCTCGGTCTGGGTGCGGCTGTAGCAGGAGCCGCTCTGCATCATCGCCTGGTGGAACAGCCCGCGTGAGCTGGGCGCGGTCAGGTGGCCGCAGACGCTCCACCCGCCGGCGGACTCGCCGCCGACGGTGACCCGTCGGGGATCGCCGCCGAACGCCGCGATGTTGCGCCGCACCCAGCGCAGCGCGGCCTGCTGGTCGAGGAAGCCGAAGTTCCCGTTGCCGCGCGCCGACTCCAGGCCGGAGAGGCCGAGGAACCCCAGCACCCCGAGCCGGTAGTTCAGGCTGACGACGATCGCGTTCGTCTCCCGGACGATCTTCTCGCCGCCGGCCTGGTTCGAGCTGCCGTTCACGAGCCCGCCGCCGTGGATGAACACGTAGACCGGCAGCTGCCAGCCGCGCCCGCTGCCCGTGGGCCGCTGCACGTTGACGAACAAGCAGTTCTCTGCGTTCGAGCGCGGGCCGTTCGTGCTCTCCAGGGCCGCGCACCGGGCGCCGTACTGGGTCGCCGGCCGGACGCCGCTCCACCGCCGGGCCGGCTGCGGAGCGCGCCAGCGCAGGGCACCGACAGGCGGCGCCGCGTAGGGGATCCCGAGGAAGCTGTCGACGCCGCCGGCGCGTGCGCCCCGAACGGCTCCCTTGTCCGTGACGACCACGAGCGACGACGCCTGCGCGGACGCCGCTCGGGATGGGCTCGAGGGCGCCTCGCCAGCCTGGGCCGGCGGCGCCACGACGGCCAGCGCCAACCCCATCGCCGAGGCGGCCAGGCACAAGCCCTTTCCACGACCGTTCACCGGTTGCTCCTTTGCACCAGAGTCGGAGGAAGCGCCACCGGCGCGTCCTCACCTCCCAGCGCCGGTGATGAAAGTGGGACAAACCGGGCGATCAAGACCGTAATCCTGTCGTTACAGATGGTCAAGAGCTGGACGACCTCAGGCGAGCCGGCGGGTGCTGTCGCGAAGGACGACGGGGCCTTGGACCCGGACGAGCCGAACTCCGTCGTCCGGGGCGCTGTCGAGCGCGAGGGCCGCGGCGCGCGCCCCGACGAGCTGCAGGTCGAGGTGGACGGTCGTCAGCGACGGCACGAGGTCGCGGACGGGCTCGGTCTGCAGGCGTCCGGCGTGGTGGGCGTCGGCGAGGCGGGCGACCCATTCGGCGGCGGTGGCGAACTGGACGCGGTGCCCGGCTTGGCAGGCCCGGATCGCGATGCCGGTGGCGAGGTGGGTCTTGCCGGTGCCGGGCGGGCCGAGGAAGACGACGTTCTCCTTGGCGGTGACGAAGTCCAGGGTGCCCAGGTGGGCGATGACGTCGCGTTTGAGGCCGCGGGCGTGCTCGTAGTCGAACTCCTCCAGACTCTTGTGGGCCGGGAACCGGGCGGCGCGGATGCGTCCTTCGCCGCCGTGGGACTCCCGGGCGGACACCTCCCGCTACAGGCAGGCGACCAGGTACTCCTCGTGCGACCAGCTCTCGGCCCGGGCCCGTTCGGCCAGCCGTGGCACCGCCTCCCGCAACGTGGGTGCCTTCAGCGCGCGGGTCAAGAACGCCACCTGCGCGGTCACGTCCCGCCCGGTCACGACGCCGCCGCTGGGCTCGTGGTGCTCTGGGCGGCTCGACCGGTGGCTCGGGCGGTCACCACGCCGCTCCAGCCGTCGCGGTGGTCCCCGTCGGCGCCAACATCTCATCGGGCTGGTCGATCACGCCGTCGGCGCGATCATCGTTGAGGCCGAGGGCGACGTCGCAACTGCTCAGAGGCCGCTGCTCCACTTCCACATCCGCGTCCGTCGGGCGCAGGGCGCGGGCGGCTGCCAGAGCGCGGTGCTCGCGGCGCAGCGCCTTGGCGGCCTCGGCATGGAGCGGGTCGGTGAAGGTCTGGTGGCGGGCCCAGGATCGGGCGTGGTCGGCGCCGGCGCGGCCCTCGCAGAACACCCGGACCCGATCCAGGTCAGCGACGACCTCGACCCGTCGGCCGACGGCGCCGGGGTGGACGGAGTAGTCGTTGGCGTCCAGGCGCACGTAGTGGTCCCGGGGCAACCGCAGCTGGTGCGCCACCCGGTCACCGGCGCCACTGGCGGCAGAGTGAGCATCGCGGCCCGGTCGGCGCCAATCCGCTCGGTCGGGGCGCATCCCAACACCCGGCGACGGCGTTGGTTCACCAGCGCCGTCCACGCCTGCAACTGCGCGTTGAAGTCGGTTGGGCCGGTGAAGGTCCGTCCGGGCATGAAGCTGGTCTCCAGGTACTGGTTGGCCCGCTCCACGATGCCTCGACTTGGGAAGCGTCGTCTCTTATGGTGATTGTTTGATGGTGTAGGCCGCGAGGATAAGGGTCGAATATGTCCGAGACCTACGACGACGGCACGGTGGTGTGCGGCCCCGACCGGCTGGAGATCCACTCCTACTACTTCCCGTTCGGTACCAAGAGCGTCCCGTACACGCAGATCAAGGGTCTCCAACGGATCGAGATCAAGGGCGTCTGGTCCGGCAAGTGGCGCATCTGGGGAACAGGTAACCCACGGTACTGGGCCAACCTCGACACGAAGCGACCGAAGAAGAAGGCCGGCTTCGTCGTCGACCTTGGACGGAAGGTCAGTCCCATCGTCACCCCCGACATGCCCGACGAGTTCGAGTCCGTGCTACGCGACCGAGCGGACCTCGGAGCCGGCAACGCCCGTCAGATGAAGGGTCCCTTCATCTGACCGGTCGCTCTCAGCGCCTCCGTTAGGCTAGTACGACAGCGACACTTCGTTACATAGCGTGCGTGTCGATCCAAGACAGAGCACGTGTACCGCTGGATGGTCTTGGTTGTGTGGACCCAGGACGAGTGCGCGGTGGCCGCGGATCACAGCGTGGATCCTGGCCGCTGGCTGACGGGACTGGATGACCTCCTGGGCCGCGTGGCGGCCCGAATGGCCAGGGTGGAGCCGCGGGCTGCGGTCGCGGCGCTTCACCTGATGGCCGGGCTGCCGCTGACGAACTGCTGGAGCTTGGCCGAACATGCCGGTGAAGCCTGCCGCGGGGGCCTGGGACGCCGATGCGGTGCCGGGCGACGTGCGGGACTGGGTGGTGCGCCACCTCGGCGAGCCGGGCGCGATCCCGGTGATCGATGCGATCGGCGAAGTCAAGAAGGGCGCCTGCACGGTCGGGATGCAACGCCACTACACCGGCACCGCAGGGTGGATCGAGAACGTTAAGGTCCCGGTCTACCTCACCTACGCCACGGACCGAGGGCACGCCCTGATGGACCGGGCGCTGTATCTGCCCGAAGGCCTGGACCGACGACGGCGAGCGGCTGGGCGCGTCCGGCGTGACGGATGACGTCGAATTCGCGACCAAACCCCGCTGGCCAAGCAAATGATCAGCCCCCGGCCGCGTCTGGCCCTCGTTCCGCGCCCGCGCCGGTAGCCGGTGGTGGTCCCATAGACGATTCGCCGGCGGGACGAAGGCGCCCGGATCGCAGCGGATCCGGACGTGTGACCAGTGGTGTGTTGTAGGCGCCGCGCGGACCTGACCAGCCTTGCGTGCTGACGCCTCTACGTAGACATTCCTAGGTCGGGGCTGCGCTGGCGCTTCCTGGCCGGTTAGACCCCGTCGAGGAGCCCGCGGAGGGCGGTGCTGTAGGCGTCGAGGGCGGCACGGCCTTGCTGGGTCAGTGCTATCGAGGTGCGCGCAGCTGTCCCATTGCCAGTCTTCTCGCTGCTGAGGTAGCCGGCGTCCTCGAGTTTGCGCACGTGCGTGATCAGGTTGCCGGGGGTTAGGCCGAGCAAGTTCTGCAGGCGGGTGAACGCCAGGGCGTCACCCTCACCCAGCGCGGCCAGCGTCACCATTATCCGCAGCCGGGCCGGCGCGTGGATCAAAGGGTCGAGCTGGTCATCGGTTGTCACCCGCGAACACCACCGGCCGTGGCCGGGGACCGCGCGATCGGGTCGGCCCGCTCCCGCCGGAAGCGGAGCACGCCCTGGGCGAGGAGCAAGAGGCATCCGCAGACGGCCAGCACTCCCCACACATTGGCCGGACCGGCGAAGGCACTGCCTGCCGCGACGACGATCATCGCGACCCCACCGGCCAGCTTCCACCAATCTTCTTTCGCGGCTGCATGACCGGCCAGGACCGCACCGACTACGAGCCAGGGAGCAGCGGCGTCGAAGACGCCGTAGACGATGGAGGGACCGAACCCGTCGTACCTCAGCGCGCCGTCGAAGACGTAGACGCCGACGATGGCGAAGACGAACGGGATCGCCATGCTGCGGGCTTCCTGTCGGGACCGCCCGCTGACCCCAGCGGTCGCGCGGGCGTATACCGAGACGCTCACCAGGCTCGCGACCGCGACCAGGATGTATACCAGTCCGACAACGTTCAGACTCGGGCCTGTGTACGGGTGCTGGCCACGCGAGGACGACCAGATCGAGCCGTAGATGGCCAGCACGACCAGCGCGGAAAAGACCGAGAGCACCGGCTTGTCGCTGGTGAACTCGCGCCCCGCCTCGCGCCGGGTGCGCTTCAGCAGGTCGGCTGCATCGCGCGGGTCCAGCCAGTCGTCGCCGTTCGTCGGCGCGCTCTCGTTGGCGTCGTGCTGTGGGCTCATGACGGCCTCCCGCTGCTACTTTGCGCAGCAAACCTAGCCGGGTTTGCTGCGCAAAGTCAACGCCTCGGGGACGTCAACCGGCCTTCGCGTCGCCGGCGAGGTCGGGGTCCGAAGACCTGAACGCCGCCGGCGAATCGGCAGATCTGGACGGCCGCAAGCCGAACGATCAGCGGGACGAGGCGCCCTCCGCCGATACGACCCGGTGCCCGTTCGAGTCGACGTCCACCGGCGTCCCGCAAGACCCGTCCGGTCCGAAGTCCCACGAAGGTACCTCTCGCGGGACACTGGTAGCGAGCGGCTCCGCGCGGATCCCTTGAGCTACCGGGGGTCCTGAACCGCCCCGGCGTGTCCGGAGACTCCAGTCCTTGAGGAGGATGGGGTCATGGGTGATCGTCGGGGGCAGTACCCGCGGGAGCTTCGGGAGCGGGCGGTTCGGATGGTCGGTGAGGTCCGTGCCGATGATGAGTCGGAGTGGGCGGCGATGACGAGGGTCGCGCAGCTGCTCGGGGTCAAGACGCCGGAGACGGTGCGGCAATGGGTGCGCCAGGCCGAGGTCGACGCGGGTGAGCGGGCCGGAACCACGACCGAGGAGTCCGCCGAGGTCAAGCGCTTGAAGCGGGAGAACCGTGAGCTACGTGGGGGCGAACGCGATCCTGAAGAGCGCGTCGGCTTTCTTCGCGTCAATGCCACAGTGACGTCTGCCCGATCGGGGTTCGCTCGTTTCTTTGCTGCCTCGCTCGGCTGGGCTTCGCTCGCGTCGTCGGTGGCTTGTCCTCGATGTGCGGCCTCGGTCGGGTGTCCTGGTCGCCGTGGGTGCGTGGCTTGATAGCGCCTCTGTGTGTCAAGCGTCGGAGGGTTGGAGGTTTCGTCGGTGGTCCTCGAGGAGCCGCTTGTAGATCACGTTCGTGAGCTGGCGCTTGAGGCTGCGCCGGGCTTCGGCGGGGGTCTTGGCTTCGGCGAGCTTGCGGCGGTAGTGGTCGCGGCCGGGACCGGGGTCGCGCGCCTGGCAGACGGCGATGACGTGCAACGCGGAGTTCAGTTGCCGGTTCCCGGCTCGGGAGAGGCGGTGCCGGCGCAGGTCGCCGCTGGAGGCTTCGATGGGAGCGGTGCCGGCGTAGCTGGCGTAGTGGTGCCGACTCGGGAAGCGGGTGACGTCGCCGCTGTGCGCCACGATCTTCGCCGCGAGGACGGGTCCGACGCCGTGCACGTCGGTCAGGGTGCTGCCTGCCGCGCTGAGGCCGTCGGTCAGTGCCGCCGCATTGGCCTTGAGGGCTGTGTCGAGGCGCCGCAGGTCGGCGATCAGGTCCCGTGCCAGCGCTTTGCGTTGGGCATCGGCAGGTGTCAACGGCTTGACCTGACGCAGCAGGGCCGCGGCCTGCAGGGTGCTCAGGTTCTGCTTCGCTCCGCCTGGGTGCAGGTCACGGAGCAGGACGTGCAGTCGGTTGATGGTGCGGGTACGTTCGGCGGCCAGGTCATCGCGTCGCTCGGACAACAGCCGCAGGACGACGGTGTGGTCCTCGGCCTGCACCTGGCGCAGCTGGGCGCGGTGCTGAGCGACGGCGGCGACCGAGGCGGCGTCGGTGACGTCGGTCTTGCGGGCGTTACCCGAGCCGAGCAGCCGGGCACGGGCGGCGAGCTTGGCGGGCACGTCCAGCACGACTTGGTCGACGGCAGCCAGCGCCAGGGCGACTCCCCGGCCCAGTCCGGCGGCGCCCTCGACGGCCCAGCGGCGCTCGTTCCACGGCTGCGCCCAAGCCAGCAGCCGGTCCAGGGCGGCATCGTTCACCGGCAGACGGACTTGGCCGAGTTCGCGACCCGAGGGGTCCACGGCGACCGCGGTCAGCGAACTCTTGTGCGGGTCGATCCCGATAGTGATCACGAAGGCAGTCCGTTCGTCGCGGAGACACGGGATTCCGCGGCGGGCAGCCTGACTTCAGGACCTGGTCACGCCTCTGTTGAGCCACGCCGCGGCGGACGCCGGACGGACGCGGCAAGCTATCAGCGAGCCAGCCCAGAAGGCGGCAAGGAGCACTGCGAGCCAGCCCGTCCGACGTCCTCGGCACGCTATGGGCTGCAGACCCAGCGGCCTGACGTCAGTCAACAAGTCAGGAGCCTGCTCGCGGATGGTCTCCGTGCTGGATTGAGGCGTGCTCGCCTCGCGGCGGCCGGGGCGCCCGACCCGACACCGACGTCAGGAGGTCCCACTCGTGGTCATGATCGGCATCGACTCGCACAAGCGCACCCATACGGCCGTGGCCGTCGACGAGGTCGGCAGACGGCTGGGCGAGAAGACGGTGCGGACCAACGGCGAGGGTCATCTGGAACTGGTGCGTTGGGCGGCCCGGTTCACCGACCACGATGGCGACGGCGTGCGGTTCGCGTTGGAGGACTGCCGGCACCTCACCCGCCGGCTGGAGGCGGACCTGCTGGCTGCGGGCTGCCGGGTGGTCCGGGTGCCGACCCGGCTGATGGCCACCGCCCGCCGGGCGGGGCGGGAGCCGGGCAAGTCCGACCCGATCGACGCCGAGGCGGTTGCGGTGGCTGCTCTGCGTCATCCGGATCTGCCGGTGGCCGAGCTGGACGGTCCGGCCCGGCAGGTCAAGCTGCTGTCCGATCATCGCCATGACCTCGTGGTTCAGCGGACCCGGATCGCCTCCCGGGTCCGCTGGTATCTTCACGAGCTGGACCCGGACCTGCTGGTTCCGTCCCGGGGTCTGCGCCGGCACTGCTTGGTCGCCGAGCTGCTCGTGGAACTCGACCGGTTCGACGGCACGGTGGCCCGCCTGACCCGCGAGCTGCTGACCCGCTGCGACGAGCTGAACCACCAGATCAACTCCCTGGAATCCGAACTACGTGATCTGGTGCGAGACCTCGCCCCGGCACTGCTGGCGATCCCTGGCTGCGGTGTGCTGTCGGCCGCGGTCATCCTCGGCGAGACCGCCGGCGTGCACCGGTTCCGGGACAAGGACGCCTTCGCCCGGTTCACCGGCACAGCACCGGTCCCGGTCTGGTCCGGCGCCGGCAAGGGCAAGGTCCGCCTCAACCGCGGCGGGAACCGGTGGATGAACTGCGCCCTGCACATGATCGCCGTCACCCAGGCCCGCGGCATCGGACCCGGCCGCGCCTACCTAGACAAGCAACAAGCCCGCGGCAAGGACACCACCGCCGCGCTCCGGCTGCTGCGCCGGCGACTGTCCGACACGGTCTTCACCGCCCTGCGCGCCGACCAGATGCCCTCCCGACAGCCGATGCACCAGCTCCCCAACGCCGCCTGACCGTCACCGGGCGATCCGCCCCTTGACATAGGAGCATCGCCGAGCTCGACCGGCCCAGTCACTGATCGTGGAGTTCGTCCGCGAACACGCCGACCGCCGTCAACCCGAAGCTGAGGGTGGTCTGCGCTGGGGTGTCGAGCCGATCTGTCAGGTGCTGACCGAGCACGGCCTGAAGATCGCTCCGTCGACGTACTACGAGCGCGTCCGTCGGGAGCCGACGTCGCGCGAGTGCCGGGACCAGGCGTTGAAGGTGGAGATCGCCCGGGTGCACCGGGAGAACTTCGGCGTCTACGGCGCGCGCAAGGTCTGGCTGACCCTGAACCGGGAGCTCGCAGCCGGCAGGGTGCCGGCGCTGAACGAGGCAGGCGTCGAGTACGTGGCGCGGTGCACGGTGGAGCGGTTGATGAGCGCCCTGGGCCTGACCGGCGCGATCCGCGGGAAGGTCAAGAAGACCACTGTCTGCGACCCCGCGGGCCAGCGAGCTCAGGATCTGGTGCAACGTCACTTCGCGACGGCGACGCCCGATCGGCTGTGGGTCATGGACATGACCTACGTATCCACCTGGTCAGGCTGGGTCTATGTCGCGTTCGTGACCGACGCCTACGCCCGGCGGATCCTGGGCTGGCGATGCGGCACCAGCATGCACACCCAACTGGTCCTGGACGCTCTTGAGCAGGCGATCTGGACCCGGCAACGCGCGGGCGCCGCCGGTGACGGGAGGCTCGACTCGGTCGTGGCGCACAGCGACAGAGGCCGCCAGTACACGGCCCTGACGTACGGCGAACGCCTCGCCGACGCCGGCATCGCCGCATCCGTCGGGTCGGTCGGCGACTCCTACGACAACGCCCTCGCCGAGACGATCAACGGCCTCTACAAGACCGAGC
Source organism: uncultured Actinomycetota bacterium (assembly GCA_963792195.1). Lineage (GTDB taxonomy): Bacteria > Actinomycetota > Actinomycetes > Actinomycetales > Kineosporiaceae > DATKNA01. The sequence goes on from CAWBVK010000004.1 coordinate 72,550, forward strand.
TGATCAAGGCGCGGGGTCCCTGGAGAAGCGTCGACGAGGTCGAGATCGCCACTGCGGAATGGGTGGACTGGTTCAACCATCGCCGCCTCTACGAGTTCTGCGGAGACGTCCCACCCGCCGACCTCGAGGCCGCCTACTACGCTCGCGCCAGCCTCACGCCGATCGGCTGAGGTCTCACAGCAAGCAGTCTCCGGACACGCCGGGGCGGTTCACCGGACACGCCGGGGCGGTTCACACACGTGGTTGGGCCGCTATGAGGATGAGGGTCTGGACGGTCTGGCGGATCGGTCGCACCGGCCTTCCGTAGGTCCGCATCAGATGGCGCCGGCGGTGGAGGCGACGGTGTTGGAGTGGCGCCGGACGCACCCGGGGTGGGGGCCGCGGCGGTTGGTGCACGAGGCCGCCAAGGCGGGCCTGGTGCCGTCGCGGTCGGGGGTCTACCGCGCGTTGCTGCGCGCGGGCCTGATCGACCCGACGGCGCGGCGGCGGCGGGACCGGCGCTGGAAGCGGTGGGAGCGGGCTGCCTGACGACGGGCCGATGGAGCTGTGGCAGATGGACCTCGTGGGCGGCATGGGCCTGGCGGACGGGTCGGAGTTGAAGATCCTGACCGGCGTGGACGACCACTCGAGGTACTGCGTGGTCGCGGCGGTGATGCGCCGGGCGACGGGCCGGGCGGTCTGTCAGGCGTTCACCGCGGCCCTGGCCAGGCACGGGGTGCCGGAGGAGATCCTGACGGACAACGGCAAGCAGTTCACGGGCCGCTTCAACCAGCCGCCGGTGGAGGTGCTGTTCGACCGGATCTGCCGGGAGAACGGGATCGAGCACGCCCTGACCAAACCGAGGTCACCCACGACGACCGGGAAGATCGAGCGGTTCCACCGCTCACTGCGCGAGGAGCTGCTGACCGGGTCGAGTCAGGCAGGTGTTCCCCGACCCCGCCGCGGCGCAGGCCGCGCTGGACGCCTGGGTGGCCCACTACAACACCGCCCGGCCACATCAGGGCATCGGCATGGCCACCCCGCACGAACGGTTCTGGCGCCGCGAGCTACCCTCCACGGCCGCCGCGCAGCTGGCGCTCGAGGCTTCTGCAGTGGTGTCCGAGCAGAAGCGTCAGGGCGAGGCGTGGGTGGCGCGCAGGGTGGGCGCGAACGGGGTGATCTGCATGTCCTGGCAGCAGTTCAGCGTCGGCAAGCACCACGCCGGCGCCCGCGTCGACGTGCACGTCGGCCCCGAACTCCTGCACGTCTACCTCGGCGATGACCTGATCAAGACCGTCGTTCGGATCAGCCGAGGGGAGGTCCGCAAGAAGCGAGCCAGCGTGGCTCTGCTGGCAGACTCGTAACCGGAGACCGTCAAGCATCACCCGGAGCCGCACAGCCCCACTTCGGTCATGTCGTTGACCTGCGCTTTTGAGGCTGCTCCGCGTTCTACCTCGGGCGGGTATGAGCTTCGTGGTGCGAACGTGGAATCAAACGGAGTCCGTTGGTCAGGATGGACTCTGGCATCTGTGCTTGCTTGGCATGACGCCAGTCGCGCCGATGCAGACGGCGGTGGAGGCGACATACTGAGGTCGTGACCATGGCGACGGCGATGGCAGTGCAGCGGACAGGGCCGGCGATCCTTGCGGCCCTGCAGCAGCGCGCCCCGCAGGAGGCCGCCGGTTCGAGTCCGAGCTGCGCGAAGCCCTGACCCGTGCCGGCACGGACCTGGACGTGGGCCGGGTGGAGGAGGTCCTGGGCCGCTGGCACGCCCGCGCCTGCATCCTCGCCAACCCCCTCACGGATGAGGAGTGCATCCTGCTGCGGCGTGCACGCGCTGGTGACGTCACCGGGCTGCGGGCACGCGACGAGAACGGTGAGTGGACCACGCTGTAGGTCGACGTGCCTTCGACGCCGTACCGGCTGCTGTGGCTCGAGATCGCCGAGCGGCAGTACCTCGACCTACCCGACGACACGCGCGCGCTCGCGGACGAGCGCTTGGCCCAACTGGAGTCGGATCCGGTCGGCCTGCCGGGCGCCGTGTACGACGGTGTCTCGGACCAGTGGAGCGCGCCGCTCGCTGACCGCGGCCTGATGCTCTACGCCATCGTGATGCTCTACGCCATCGTGCCGGAGCCAGCCACCGTCATCGTGCTGCGCTTGATCGCGCTCTGAGGCTGCCACGCGGCGGAAGGGCCGACTGGGAGCGCCCGGTCGATCATGGGCTCAGAACCCGGACGGGGACCCCGGCTCGCCAGGCGCGTAGGTCGTCGACGACGTCGGCGTACCACGTGCGGAAGGTGTCGGTGGTGACGTAGCCGACGTGCGGAGTCAGGACGACGTTCGGCAGGGTGTGCAGCGGGTTTTCGGCGGGGAGTGGTTCGACATCGTAGACGTCGAGGGCGGCGCCGGCGATCGTGCCGGTGCAGCAGGCGTACAGCAGGCCGGCCTCGTCGACGATCGGCCCGCGGCTGGTGTTGACGAGCCACGCCGCGGGCTTCAACGACGCGAGTTCGGCGGCGCCGACGAGGTGGCGGGTCCGGTCGGACAGGACGACGTGCAGGGACACGACGTCCGCGGTGCCGAACAGCTCCGCCTTGGAGACGCGCCGGACGCCGCATTCGGCGGCCCGTTGGTCGGTGAGGTTCTGGCTCCAGGCGATGACGTGCATGCCATACGCGGCGGCGATCGCGGCCATCCGCCCGCCGGTGCGCCCGAGGCCGACGAGGCCGAGGGTGCGGCCGGCGAGGTCGAAGCCGGCCGTCGGATCCCAGCGACCGGCGCGCATCGACAGGGCGTGGCTGGGAACACCGCGGGCGGCGGACAGGATGAGCGCCCAGGCCAGCTCGACCACCGACGGGCTGCCGGCCGAGGTGCCCCAGACGGTGACGTCGCGGGAGGCGCAGGCGGCGAGAAGCGCGGCCCCGGGTGCGGCGTGATCTGCGCGCAACCGCAGTCGCCGCTGCAGGGTGGGAGGCCTTCATGCCCTCCCGATCAAGGAAACGCCGAGTGGTTCATCGCCGAAGTCTTACGATAACAATTCTGTAACGATTCGTCCCAGATTGACCACGGAATGTATCCGAAATAGTCTAATTGGTGGCGCTCTCGGATGCGGCACGTGTGCATCACGCCGTTGCTGCGGCGCCGGACTGGTGCTGCTTGTCGTCTGCTCGTAGGGGGAGTCGATGATGACCATGACGAGCCTGTCCAGCATCGTTCGGCGAGGGAGTGCTCGAGCGTCTCACGGGCGCCGGGTCGCGGTTGCGTTGGCCGCCGTCGTCACGGCTGTGCTTGTCGCTGCCGGGCAGGGGGCACCTGCCGCGGCGGCGCAGGGGCGGGTGGGTGCTTCCGCTGCTCGGGCGGGAGCTCCGTACACAGAGACGTACCGGCCGCAGTTCCACTTCTCGCCCGCTCGTAACTGGATGAACGACCCCAACGGCCTGCTGTACTACCGGGGGGAGTACCACCTGTTCTTCCAGTACAACCCCTCGGGCAACACGTGGGGCAACATCTCCTGGGGCCACGCGGTGAGCCGGGATCTGGTGCACTGGCGGGAGCTACCGGTCGCGATTCCCGCCGACGCCCAGAACTATGCCTTCTCCGGTAGTGCGGTCATCGACTACCGCAACACCAGTGGGTTCGGTCGACCAGGCAACCCGGCGATGGTCGCGATCTACACCGCCACCGACCGAGTCACCAACATGCAACGCCAAGCGGTGGCCTACAGCCTGGACAACGGCCGCACCTTCACCAAGTACGGCATCGTGCTCGACATCGGCTCCACCAACTTCCGCGACCCCAAGGTGTTCTGGTACGCGCCCGGCCATGAGTGGCTGATGACAGCGGTGCTCTCCGACCAGCACAGAGTCACCTTCTACACCTCCCCGGATCTCAAGCACTGGACGCATCTGTCCGACTTCGGCCCCGCCGGCGCGACCGGCGGCGTGTGGGAGTGCCCCGACCTCTTCCCGCTGCCCGACCCGCGCCACCCGGGCAAGCAGAAGTGGATCCTGGTGGTCAACCTCAACCCCGGCGGCATCGCCGGCGGCTCGGGCGTCCAGTACTTCGTCGGCACCTTCAACGGCAAGACCTTCACCTCTGACGACAAGCCGTACACGCCGCCAAGCGGGACTCTCATCGGCGACGGTGGCTTCGAAGGCGCCGACTACGGGAACTGGACGCCTTCCGGCGCCGCTTTCGGCAGCGGGCCCGCTCACGCCGACAACCCGACCAACGGCGCGATCGGTCACGGCTGGGTGGACAGCTACGGCTCGGCCGACTCCGACACCGGGACGCTGACCTCACCCACCTTCACGATCAGCCACAACTACATCAACTTCCTGATGGCCGGTGGAGACCACCCCTACCTGTCCGGCGGACTCACCAGCCCGCCTCCCGGCACGACCATCGAGGACTTCGAGGGCGCTTCGTTGCCCGGCTGGACCGGCACCGGCGACTTCGTCGGCATCACCCCGAGTAAGGAGACGCTGTCCGGTCAGGTGGGAAGCGGCGTTCTGGACACCTGCCAGGCCGGCTGCGATGCCGCACAAGGCACCATCACGTCACCCGCGTTCACCATCGACCATCGCTACCTCGACATACTCGTCGCGGGCGGCAACCATCCGCTTGACGGCGCGATGCCCACCGCCGTCGCCGTCCTCGTGAACGGCAACCTGGTCGCCAGCGTCACCGGCAACAACAGTGCGTCGCTGAACTGGCAGGCGATCGACCTCTCCGCATACCAGGGCAAGCAGGCACAACTCGAGATCATCGACAGGTCCGATGGCAGCAACGGCTGGGGCCACCTCATTGTCGACAACCCCGTGCTGTCGGACACCAAGGCGGTCGGATGGGCCAATCAGACCGGCGCGAACCTCATCGTCAACGGTCAGGTCGTCCGCTCCGCGACCGGTAACAACAGCTCCAGCCTCGACTGGGCGAGCTGGAACGTGAGCGACCTGCAGGGCCAGCAGGCGCGGGTGCAGATCGTCGACCAGAACAGCGGCGGAGACTGGGGCCACACCATCGCCGACAACTTCGAGCAGGCTGACGCGGCCGCGACCTCCGCCGTCCAGCGCGCGCACTGGCTCGACTACGGCGCCGACGACTACGCCGCGGTCACCTTCAACGACGTACCCGGCGGCAAGCGCATCATGATCGGGTGGATGAACAACTGGCTGTACGGCCAATCCATCCCGACCTCGCCCTGGCGTAGCGCGATGACGGTGCCGCGGCAGCTGTTCCTGGGCGACGTCCACGGCGCCCTGCGGATCGTGCAGTCACCCGTCCGGCAGCTCAGGGAACTGCGCTCCGGACCCGTGACTCACCTGGAGCACCGACGGATCCCGAACGGAACCACGGCGCTCCCCGGCAGGGGCAAGGCGCTCTGGATCGATGCGACGCTGCAACCGGGCACGGCCACGACCTACGGGCTGAAGGTCCGCACCGGGAACGGTCAGCAAACCATCATCGGCTACGACCGAAGCGCTGGGCAGCTGTACGTCGACCGGACCCGCTCCGGGAACGTCGCCTTCGATCCCAGCTTCGCCAGCGTGCAGCGAGCGCCGCTGCCCACCACCAAGGGCGTGGTGCATCTGACGCTGCTGGTCGACTGGTCGTCCGTCGAGGTCTTCGCCGAGGGCGGCCGCGTCCTCATCACCGACCAAGTCTTCCCCGACCCCACCAGCGCCGGCATCGCGGCCTTCGCCACCGGCGGCACGGCGAGCCTGCAGTCCATCACCGTCTCCCATATGCGCTCGATCTGGACCGGCCGTATCTCATAGCCGGGTTCATCGTCAGATCCCGGTCCCGAGTCGGCCAGTCACTACCGACCGACCCGCGCCGGTCGTCGCGGTGCAATGGTGGCCGTCCGCGGACTTGTCCCGAGTCGACCCGCACCGATTCAAACCCCACCCACCCGCGCCATGACCGCACTCGGCCTGGCCTCACCCTCGCCGATCGGGTAGACGCCCACTGAACCCCCTGCGTGCTCAGTCCGTCCGGCGGCACAAGCGCAACGGCTTGCGGGTCTCGAACCTGGACCGTCAGCTTGATAACGCCCTGCGATCGTTGTGCCATGTCGATCTTCGCGGTGATCGAGGAGCGCTTCGGCGCGTGGGACTGGTCGCGGGATCTCCGCGACCAGGACGGCTTCGCCGACCATGCCGCGGTCATGGACGCCCTCGTAGCCGACGGCTTCATCGTTCTGGGCGGCCCCGTCGGCGAGGGCAAGCATGTGCTGCTCATCGTTGACGCCGACGATTCCGCCGACGTCCACGCGCGCCTCGCGGTCGACCCGTGGATCGGCGAGCGCTTGAGGGTGACTCGTATCGAGCCCTGGACGATTCTCCTGCGGCAGGCAGCGCAGTCCTGACGAACCGGTGTGCGACCTCGGCCGAGGGGTGTCCGCACGAGGAACGACCATCGAGATGCGCTGCTCTTGGCCGCACGACCCGGTGACGGCTTGAGGCTGGTTCGCCGGCGTCCCGCGAGACCCGTCCGGTCCGGAGTTCCGCGAGGGTGCCTGTTGGAGGAAACTGGGGGGAAGATCCTTTGGGCCAGCGGTGCCGGTCCGAGGCGACGGTCGTGGAATCAAACGTGGTGCGAACTGTGGCGTACCAGGGTGCGTGGAGCAGCTCCAGGATGATCGATTGTGACCATAGCTGCAGGTAGAAGCCGCAGTGGGTGTTGTCGGGACGTCTCATAATCCGTCGGTCGTGGGTTCGAGCCCCACCCGCCCCAGCTCTGAGCTGGGAAAACGCACGACGGCGACTGTCATGATCTGACCGCGTGACGCGAAACGTTCGATCGGTCCGCGTTCCGGCAGGCCGCCATGACCCATGAGGTGGTCGATCAGCCGGGCAGCGGAACGTACTGGGCGCGTGTACATGGGCGTGGAACGCGCTGACGGGCAAGCGTCAGGACCTGACCGAGATCGTCCCGGTGAGCCCAGAGCGGCGCCCAGGCGGAAAAGACCTGGACACGGCTTGCTCAGCCATGTCGACCAAGCCGGCGCGACCCCTGGACGGCGACGGTGAATCTGCTGCCTGCTCAGCGGCTCGACCTTATGGCCGAGCGGCTGGGCATCGGCACGACTGTGCACACAAGCTGCGGCACTACAACGCCACCGAGCTCCTGTCAGCGGGCGTTGACCTCCGCACCGTCGCGGTGGCGGCGAAGCCGCGAGCGATCAGCCAGATCGCGAACGTCAGCTCGAACAATCCACCGGGGATGGCGCTGACGAGCGCGGCGCCCGCGACGCCGAACAGCTCCAGCAGGTTGCCCCCGGCGAAGCACGCGTAGCCGATGAAACCCCAGGCAGCTAGGAAACGCGGAACGAGTCCGGTGCGGAAGAGCAGAGCGCAGAAGAAGAGGCTTCCGATACCGAGCCCGGCCTCGGCGATGTTGTAGCAGACGGAGTTCACGTGGATGGCGGGCGAGCCGGTGAGGACGATGAGGCTCACGACACCGATGGCCAGGACGGCTCCCTCGAAGATCCGGGTGCCCAGGTAGCCCGCAGCTATGGCCTTGTTGTGGGGTCGCAGGATCGGGAGCATGAGGACACCGATGCCGATCACGAATGCCGAGTTGAGCAGCATCAGCGCGGCGCCGGTGACGAACAACGCGGTGGAGCCGCTGCGGTCGGCAGAGTGGACGTTGCCCGTCGCGATCGTGCTGCCTACGCCATATGACAAGTAGCCCGCAAGGAAAAGGACCCCGACGATTCGGGCGGTCCGACGCAGGCTGGAGTCCGGGCGAACGACCGCGGTCTGCCTTGCTGATGCCGTTACCATGGTGCACTCCTTTGTCAATTTCCAGTCTCACTTGAGGGGCGGCGTGGGATCTTGGCTTGGACCACGTCGAGGATCGCTTGAGTGGTGGTGGCGGCGCCTTGCTCGTCGGCGATCAGTGGCTGGTGGCCGGCGCTGTCTTGGGTGCGGTGCGCGCTGTTGGTGGACAACGTCGCGAGGGGGTTGTGTGCCGCTGAGTGGTCGGCAGCGTTGCCGATGTCGGCTGTCAGGACGACCAGAGGCTTGTCCGCGAAGTCGGTCAGAGATGCATCCTCTTCAGTCGAAGCATTGCCCCGGACGAGCCTCGTCGATCGCGCTGCGGAGATTGGTGTGTGCAAGGGCCGGCAGGTTGTTACGGGCGGCGCGGCCGCTGTGCACGGCCTTGGCTTCGAGCAGGACACCGATCTCGGCCATCGGAGCCCGGGCGCAGCGGTAGGTCCGGCCGTTCACGGTCACCCCGCCGGCGGTGGGCCGGTCCGGGCCTGCGATCAGGCGTATCGTGGTCGAATTCCCGGCCCCGTTAGGCCCAAGGAATCCGGTCACCATTCCCGGCTGAACCGTGGAGTTCAACCCGTCCACCGCCAGTTTCTCGCCGTACCGCTTGCTGAGTTCCTGTACCTCGATCATGCGCGTGTCCTTCTTGGCAACTGGGGAGTCAGGGCCTGAGCGGACCCGAGGACAGCGATATAGAGCGGGGCGGCGTTCCCCTGGGGTGTGGTCATGATCGTCTCTTCGCTCACGTATCCAGATTCCGGCGGATCCCGTCCTGATGTAAGCAGGCCATCCCTGGGAACCCCCCAAGGGCTAACCCTGCTCCCCAGCCGGGACTACTCCGTGGCTTCGGATCTTGTCCGTTTGAGGGCCTGGGGCAGACCCGCGGTGTCGGTGGTCCCGGTGAGTCGAGGTGAGGTCGCGCAGGGCTTCGCCGGTGCCCTCGGATGCCGCGGAGACGGCTGTCGACCAGGCGCGCCCATGTAACGGCTGCGATCAGGGGTCTCCGCGCGACCCTCGCGGGGACTACAGTCGGGAGTAGAGCTGGCAGCCCCCGCGCCGCGGTCAGGGTGGCCTGGTCCTGCGCCGAGGAGTACGCCGATGATCGGCTGGGCGCAATGACGAGGGATGGGCTGGTCACGGCATCGCTCAGCTCCAGCAGCGCGCGGGTGGCCCGTCGATTCGCGCCCCCGGCTCGTCACCACGCCTTCTGGATCGCTACGTGGAGCGCGTTCGTCGTGGCGGAAGTCTGGGTGCTGGCCTATTTCCTCGTGAACGGTCCGGTGGCACCCCTACCGCCGGTGCTCGTCGTCTTCCGGATCGTCGGCGGGTTGTTTGCGGCCTGTGGGCTGGTGGCGTGGCGGCGGCGTCCGGACAACCACAGCGGTCGGCTGATGACGGCGACCGGGTTCGCGTTCCTTGTTTCACCGCTGCTTGCGCAGTTCGACCTCCCGTTCGTGCGGACAGCGGGCCTGCTCCTGCGGAACGCTTGGCTGCTCTTCTTGGTCGCCATCCTGTTGACGTTCCTCAGCGGGGGACGTCTGCGGACACGAGTCGACTGGGTCCTCGTCTGCGGCGTAGCCGTGTTCCTGCTCGTGGTGGCACCGCTGTCGCTGATGTTCGCCCCGCTCGACGGCGACCTCCTCCTGGTCCGGCAGGACGCCCGGCTCGCCGCCGCCATCGACGCCGTCTACCGAGCGCTGGATGTGCCCCTTTCCCTGGCGGTCGCCGGAGCGGTCGCCACACGATGGTGGAGAGCGTCCGGACCCGGCCGCCGCGCGCTGCTACCGAGTGTGGCTGGAAGCATCTGGTTGCTGTTCTTCATGGCCGTGCTCGCCGCGGGTCTTGTCGGGGTCCGGCTGCCCCAGCCCGTGTTCTGGATTCTCGCCTTCTCGGTTGTCGTCGTGCCGGTGGCGTTCCTCGCCGGGCTCCTGCGCTCCCGCCTGGCGCGGGGCGGCCTGGTCGAGTTGCTTCGGGGAATGCGGGCCGTGCACTCTGCCGACCTGCGCACTGCGCTGGCGAGGGCGTTGGGTGATCCGGCGCTGGTGATCGCCTACCCGCTGGCAGGCGGTGAAGCGTTCGTGGACGCCGACGCCCGGCCGGTCTCGATGCCGGCAGACGGCAACCGGTCGGTCGCGCCGGTCAGGCGCGGCGGTGAGGTGGTCGCGTCGCTCATCTACGACCGGTCCCTCGACGACGACCCTGAGTTGGTTGAGGCCGTCGCCGGTGCGGCAGCGATCGCGCTGGAGAACCAGCAGCTGCATGCGGTGGCCACGACCCGGCTCGCCGAGGTTCGGGCCTCGCGCGAGCGGATCATCTCCGCCGGGGACGCCGAACGGCGCCGGATCGAGCGCAACCTGCATGACGGCGCCCAACAGCGGCTGGTCACGCTCGCATTGCAGCTCTCGCTCATCGGACGCCGCATCCGCGACGATCCCCTCGAGGCGGAACGACTGGTGACCTCGGCAAGCGGCGAATTGGCGCAGTCGCTGGAGGAACTGCGCGAGCTCGCCCGCGGGATCCACCCGGCTGCCCTGGACCAGGGACTCGACGTCGCCCTAGACGCACTGGCCAGGCGCTCAGAGATCCCGACCGTGGTGTTCTACGAGCCTGGGCCACGCCTGCCGGAGCCGGTCGCCTTCGCGGCCTACTTCGTTGCCTGCGAGGCGCTCGCCAACCTGGGCAAGCACGCCGGTGCGTCCGCCGCGACCGTGAGCCTGGTCCGCACCGAAACCGGTGCCATGATCGAGATCACCGATGACGGGGTGGGTGGCGCCGACCCCGCAGGCGGCTCGGGGCTGCGTGGGCTCGCCGACCGTGTCGAGGCGCTCGAGGGTCGCCTCAGCGTGTCCAGTCCCGCGGGTGCAGGAACAGTCATCACGGCGGAGCTGCCGTGTCCCTCGACGACCGCCGGCTGACGGCACTGACAGCCGATCAGCATCGGCGTCGCTTCACTCCGCCTCTACGTCGGGTCCCGCTCACCCACGTAAGAAAGCAAGGACAGCGAGAACCCGGCGGTTGTCGTCCGGTCCTTGCTGCAGACCGAGCTTGGTGAAGACCGTGCGCACGTAGGCCTCCACCGTCTTCGGACTCAGGTGAAGCCGCTCGCAGATCGCCTGATTCGACCGGCCTTCCGCCATCACCGACAGCACCTCACGTTCGCGGTCGGTCAACGCGTCGAGTGGATTGCGCGCTCTCGCTCTCCCGACGAGCTGGGCCACAACCGACGGATCGATGACCAGCCCGCCCAAGGCAACCCGGCGCACGGCCTCGGTGAACTCGGCAAGGTCTGCGACCCGCTCCTTGAGCAGGTAACCCGCCCGCTGCGCGCCGGTCTCGATCAGCGCCAGGGCATACTCCGGCTCGAGGTGCGCCGACAGGACCATAACCCCCACCCCCGGATGGCTCCCGCGGAGCGCCCTGGCAGCCTCCAGCCCCTCGGTGGTGTGCGTCGGGGGCATCCGGATGTCCACGACACACACGTCCGGTGGATCGTCGCGCACCCGGCGCAGCAGAGCCTGTCCGTCCGCAACCTGGGCGGTCACCTCGAACCCAGCCTCGGCCAGCACCCGGGACAGTCCCTCCCGGAACAACACGCCGTCGTCGGCGACGATCACCCTCATCCCGAGAGCGTCCCACTCCGGGGGGCACCAGCGGTCGTACCGCTGCTGCCCGCGAAGGCAACGACGAGCGATCAACACCCAATGCCAGACGCTGCACGCGGTCTTCTCCGCTCAGGATCAGTTGATGGCGAGGCTACGGCTCCGAGGGCGGCAGCCGATTCGCCAGTCGCAGCAGCCGGCGCAGCCCGTGCCCGCTGAGCTCCGACTTGGGGATGTACCCGTGCGCCTGGCAGTTCTCGGTCCTGAACCCGTAGTCGGCGCGCGATCGGCTCGACACGAGCACCACCGCGGGCGGCGCGACCCCTGTGGCGAGGGTGGCGGCCACGGCGAAGCCGTCGATATCGGGAAGTTGAACGTCGAGCAGGACCAGGTCGGGGCGGAGCTCGCCACACGCGCGGATCGCCTCGGCCCCGGAAGCGGCCTCCCCGACGACAAGGAAGCCGTCCGCCGTCAAGACCTGACGCGCGATCGACCGGAAGGGGGCATGATCGTCCACGATCAGGACCTGAGGCGCCCGGTCCGGATGCTCGTCCCGCACCGGTTCGGTAGCGGCAGCATCATCGTCGGTGCTGGATCTGCCTTGCGCACCGATGTCGGCGGCCTCAGACACGGGATGCCGCGGTGAGTCCGACCAGATCCGCGCTCGCCTCCCACAGCCGCATTGCCACCGCCCGGTCGTAGCTGCCTCGAGAGGATCTCGTGGGTCGCAGATTGGCGAAGTAGCAGCCCGACACCTGCCCGAGTTCGCGAGCGGACGCCAGGTGGATGGAGGTGCCGGCGCCCTGGGTCGGCGACTTCATGACCGGCCGCAGGAGCGGAACGAGGACCCGCTGCATCCAGGCGGGATCTTCGGCTCCGAAAGACGTCCGTACTACCCCAGGATGGAGCGCGTTCGCGGTGACCGCAGTGCCACGCAGTCTCCTTGCGAGTTCGTAGGTGAACAGAATGTTCGCGAGCTTGGACTGGTTGTAAGCCCGGCCGCCGGAGTAGGAACGTTCCCCCTGGAGGTCCATGAAATCGATGCGTCCCCCTGTGTGCGCGTTGGAGGCTACGTTGATCACGCGGGCCGGGGCGCTCCGCTTGAGCCGGTTCAGAAGCAGGTTGGTGAGCAGGAACGGGGCCAGATGGTTGAGTGCGAAGGTGCGCTCCAGCCTGTCCGCAGTGAGGTGGCGGGTGTTCCAGTAGCCACCGACATTGTTGATCAGCACGTCGATCCTCGACAGGCCCTGGAGGACCTCGCTGACCAGACGCCGCACCTGCGCCTGCGAGGACAGGTCCGCGATGAACACGTCCACGCTCCCGCCGCCGGCCGCGCTGATCTCCCCGGCCGCGGTCTCGGTGTGCCCGCGGTCTCGGCCGATGATGGCGACCCTGGCGCCCAATGCGGCCAGTCCTAGGGCGGTGGCCCGCCCGATGCCGGACGTGCCCCCGGTGACCAGGACGGTCTGACCAGTCATCGGCCCGCCGTGGCTGTGCTCCATGGTCGCGCTCCTCTCGTGTCCCGGGACGTCGGACGACATCCGGACGGTCACGCTCAGGTGGAACTGTCGGGTCAGTCGTGCTCGGGGAAGGTGAAGCCCTTGACGATGAGCCACACCGGAAGGAGGAACTCGAACACCGCTCCCGGGACCAGCGCGGCAAGACCGATGCCCTGGGTCACGTCCACCACGTTGAACATGTCCAGGATGGTTCCCGCCAACAAGGTCGGGTACGTGACGAGGCCGAGGATCGCGAGCGGGCGCGGGATCAACCTCGAGCGGTAGAGCAAGGTGGTCATGCAGATCCCCGCCGCCCCGGTGGCCAAATAGATCATCAGAACGGCCACGCTCTGCTGTGCCCGGAGCAGCGGGCCAAGACTCGACGAGGCGGAGCCATCGATCGTGCCATCGCGGAATCCGGACCCGAGCTCGATCGCCAGCAGCGGAACGGACAGGTAGAACAGGCTCGCGGCCAGTTCGGCAACTCGAAAACCCACGTGACCCAGTGCCAGCGCCTCGCCATGGCGCTTCAGCACCGGGTACAGAAGAACGGCGATACCCACCACGCCGAACTGGCCGAGCAGCAGCAGTGCCCCGGCGGCCAGGGCCGTGTTCTCTGCGGATGCGACGGTCAAATAGTCCGGCTGCCCGAGCACGCCGGAGGTGAGCGCATTGGCAGCAATGAACGCGGCGGTCGCGATGAGGAAGAGCAGCCCGACGAGGACGGCGGTCCCTCTGTACGATGTTGTCCTGGACTCATTCCGCTGCATGGTCGGAGCATTCAGACTCGGTGCGGTGACGGTGGACATTCTCGATCTCCCTGAATGTGCAGGGCCCGGCACGTGATCACCGGACGATGTGGGCCAAGAAAATCACGCGCGTGCGGGCTCGGCGACGTGGGAGAGCGCCGACGGTGTCCGGCAGCCCACGATGGCCGGCGCCTCTTGAACCAACTCGTTATTCTCGATGGCCTCTACCATGAATCGGGCGAAGTCCACGCGACGCGTGATGTTGCTCTTGAGGATCGGATCTCCGACGTGACGGCTCCACACGGGCAGGCCCTGAGGCTCGCCCTCCTCGAGATCACTGCCACGCACGACAGTCCAGCGCGTGTCGCTGGCGAAGACCCGTCGGCACGCTTCCACCTGGTCATCGAGGTCGACGAGGCGAACGAGTCGCGCGAGCCGGCCCGCGACTTTCACCAGCGCCCGGACCTTCCAGGTGTAGACGTCCTGGCCATCGCGCGTGATCTGGTACCCGCACGAGAACACCAGACGAGTCCCGGGAGGGGCGTGGTCGAGCACGGCCTGGGCTGTTCCCGATGCATACTGATGGACCCCTCGCGGAACCAACACGGTAAGGACGGCGTCACACGCGCCGACCGCGCGCTCGATGACCTCGCGGTCATCCGTTGCTCCCGGAATGATCGTGATCTGCCCCGAGAACTCGGCCAGCTTGTCCACGCTGACCTCGCGGCACACGGCGACGACTTCGTAACCCCGGTCCAGCGCGTGCCGCACCATATATCGCCCCAGCTTGCCCGAGGCCCCCACCACGCAGACCCTCAGCCCGGCGGGGCGATCCGGTTCCCCATGACACTGCGCTTCGTACGTGGCTTCTTGGCCGGCGGAACCCGGTGCGCTCTGAATCGTCTTCTCGGTCATGCACACAGACTCCGACGGGTCCAGTCGTGACGTAAGCATGCCAACCCTGGGATCCCCCCAGGGCTACCCCCGTCCCCCAGCCGACGCCGACGGACTCGCGGCGCCGGGTCTGTTCGCTCGTGGGTGTAAGTGATCCTCACGGGTTGGTCGTTGTGGGTGTGAGGCGGCCTCGAACGCGACGACACGCCACCGGACTCGCTGCTCAACCGGCGTGCGGGTCGGGGTGCACCTGGGCGTGGCCGCCTCGGGCGTGGGCACGGACGAGCATGCGTTCCCCGGGGCGGCCGAAGATGCTGAGGACCTCGGCAGAGCTGTCCCCGGTGCTGCCGAACCAGTGCGCGAGCTGGGTGTCGAACTCGGCTGCCTCGCCGACGCCGAGGACGAGGTCCTGGTCGCCGAGGACCAGCCGCATTCGGCCGGAGAGCACGTAGAGCCATTCGAAGCCGTCGTGTGCGCGGAGCACCGGGGTCGACTGCGACGCCGGGATCACGATCTTCCAGGCCTGAACACCGCCGGCGGCGGTCAGCGGAAGCACCGTGCGGCCGTTCACCCGCCGCGGCTTGAGCCGGATCCGAGGGTCACCGACCGGCGGCGCCCCGACCAGGTCGTCGATCGGCACCCGGTACAGCTGGGCCAGCGGAAGCAGCAGCTCCAGGGTCGGCGCGACGCTGCCCGTTCTCCAGCCTCGACAGGGTGCTCTTCGAGATCGCCGTCTGCTCGGCGGCCTGGGTCAGGGTCAGGCCGCGCCGCTCCCGAACCTCGCGCAGGCGCGGCCCGACCCACTCGAGCGACTGCGAGATCGCGGCGGTCGTCGCCTCCGGCTTCTGGTCGGGTCGCGCTGCCACCTGATCATTGGAACCCGGGGTTCCCGGAAACGGCAACAGCCGTTGTCGCTGCTGTCGGCTCCGGTCACTCTGAAGTCATGAACGATTACGACGTTGCGATTGTCGGCGGTGGGGCCGCCGGACTGTCCGCCGCTCTGGTCCTGAGCCGCGCTCGGCGTCGCGTGGTGGTGGTCGATGCGGGTGAGCCCCGGAACGCTCCTGCCGCCCACATGCAGGGCTTCCTGGGCTCCGACGGCATGCCGCCCCGCGAGCTGCTGGCGGCCGGTCGCCGGGAGGTCACCGGTTACGGCGGCGAGCTGATAGACGGCCGCGTCGCGGGGATCGAACCCTCCGGCACCGAGGACGGGAAGCCGCTGTTCGAGGTCGTCCTCGACGACGGCTCCGTCGCTGCGGGCTCGGCGTCTGATCGTCACCACCGGACTGCGGCGACGAGGTATCCGACGTCCCAGGAGTGCGCGAGCGCTGGGGTCGCGATCTGCTGCACTGCCCGTACTGCCACGGGCACGAGGTCCGCGATCAACCGCTCGGCGTCCTGGGTGGAACCCTCGAGGCCGTGACTCACGCGCACCTGGTCAGGCAGTGGTCAGCCGACGTCGTCTACTTCAGCCCACGGCGGGCGCCGATCGGCGGAGCAGCGCGAGCAGTTCGCCGCGCGCGGCATCCGCGTCGTGGACACGGCCCGTCACCCGGCTGGTCGTGGAGGCCGACCGCTTGACGCGGCGTGGAGCTGGAGTCGGGGGAGGTGGTGCCACGGACGGCGGTCTTCGTGCGCCCCGCATTCGTGCCGCACGACAGCCTGCTGACGGGGCTCGGCTGCGCCACCGAGAACGCCGGGTGGGTCCGCGTCGACGGCACCGGACGCACCAGCGTCCCCGGTGTCTGGGCGGCGGGGAACGCGGTCAACCCACGTGCGCAGGTGATCACCGCTGCCGGCGAGGGCTCCGCCGCCGCCATCGCCGTCAACAACGACCTCGTCGAGGAGGACGTCCGCGTCGCGGTCGCCCAGTCTCGCGCCCTTCACTGACCCACTCATCTCAGGAGCATCGCTCATGTCGAACCATCCCAGCCCATGCCGGGCCGCCGAGCCAAGCACCAGCTCGCCGTCATGATCTGGCTCGCGGTCTTCCCGACCCTGACGATCCTCAACCTCGCGTTGGGCGCCCTGGCTGGCGCACCTCGGCCCGGTCCTGCGCACCTTCGTCCTCGCCACCGTCGCTGTACCGATCGTCATCTACGGCCTCATGCCGCGGCTGCACCGCATCCGCCTGCAGCTCCTCGCTCGTCGAGCAGGCTGACCCGGTCACCCTCACCTCGCGCATGGTGAGCAGGCGGGCAGCTCCTCACTTCGCCGGCATAGGATGGTCTCGATCCCCGCGCTGTCGAAACGATGGGCAGGCCCCGCAGTTGGAAGCCCCGGCGCGTGACTCCAGTCGTGACGCGAACAGTCAGTGACTGCGGCAACCGGAGCAGTTCCAGCGTGATCGACTGTCGGCAAAGCGGCAGGTAGAAGGCTGGAGTGGCCTTGGTCGGGCATCCTCATAATCCGTCGGTCGTGGGTTCGAGCCCCACCCGCCCCACTCTGTGACCTGCGAAATCATATGATCGCCGACTTCATGATCGGTGATCGTGGTGCGAACTCATAGGCCTGATGATCCACGTCGAACGACGGCGAGGTCGGTCGAGATATCACCCAGCGGGTCGCTGCGGGTGAAGGTCTACGCCGGCTTCGACCCGGTGTCGGGCAAGCGGCACGACCTCGACGAGGTGGTGCCGGCCGGTCCGCGGGCGGCGGCGGAGAAGGATCAGGACGCGGCTGCTGCACGAGGTCGACGAGCAGCGTAACCCCAAGACCCGGGCGACGGTCAACCAGTTGCTCGACCGCTATCTCGAGACACTGGACGTCGAGCCGACGACGCGCACGCGGTACGAGGGGATCGTCCGCATCCACCTGTGGCCGGCGCTGGGGTCATTGCCGCTGAGCAAGCTCGACGGCGACATTCGTCTGAACAGGGCACGGGGGCGCCGATTCCCGCAGGAACTGCGACACGATCGCCTGGGATGGGTGCGTGTGACGCCCCGAGGTCAGCGCCCGGTCGAGCCATCCGCCCTGGTCACGTGGGCGTCGAGGCGGGGCGAGGTGGCTGCTCGAAGCGCCGGCCTCGACGGCGCCTCGTCGCTGTGGACCTTCCGCTCGATCGTCCTTCGCTCTCCGTGCCCGTGATCATGTCGCTGGCCGTCATGATCGGCCTGCGGGGTCACTGCGTCCGGGGAATCCTCGGCGTCAAGGGCTGACCTTCCAGCAGATCCGGACACCGCGGACAGGAGTTCCCATGCCCATCACGCGCTCGCAGGTGGCGCTCAACGCCATCCAGTGGATCAACATCAAGCCGGGGCCCGGCAGGGAACGGGCGTGGCTCTTCGCCGATCCCGCGTGGCGCTCGGAGCAGCCCGCGGTACATCGCCAGATCCGGAGCGCGGGATTCGACGCCGTCATGATGGAAGTGCTCGACACGCAGACGCTGCAGGCCTACCGGCGGATGCTCGAGGATGCCGGTCTGCGCCCCGCGTCCGGCTACATCCAGATCGCGCCGCCCGAATCCCGGGGACTGTCGCTGCGTAAGGGCAGCCCGGAATGGGTGAGATGGTTCAACCCCGTGCGACGTCGGGCGGAGGAGAGCAACTTCCTCGGGCTGACGACGGTGTTCCTCGCGGCGGAGATGGACCTGGCCGCCCCACGCGTGGTGCGGGCCGCCGCCACCGGCGCCTTCTTCGACCAGGATCTGCTCGAGAGGCAGGTCGAGTACCTGGCGGATGCCGCAGAGGTGCTCCGGGGGGAAGGCATCCACCCGGGACTGCACAACCACGTCGGATCGCTGATCGAGACCCAGTACGAGATCGAGTACGCGCTGCAGCAGATCGACGCGTCGCTTCTCGGCGCGTCGTTCGACATCGGTCACCTCGAGTGGGCGGGCATCCCCAGTGCCGCGCTCGTGGAGAAGTACCGGGGCCGCATCGTGGACCTCCACATCAAGGACCTGGACCTCGACATCGCCGCCGCGAGCAGGAGCACGCCCACGCCCTACTACGAGGTCTCCGACCAGCGGTTCTTCCTCGAGCCGGGGCTGGGGCACATCGACCTGCCGGCCGTCCTGAAGGCGCTCGGCGACGGCTTCGAGGGCTGGATCCTCATCGAGGTGGATAGGCCGAGCATGGAGCCCTTCGAGAGCGCCGAGGTCAGCCGGGCCTGGGTCGAGCAGAGCTTCCCCGCCTGATCGAGGGCATCACCGTCGAGACGTGAGGAGAGCACGTGACATCAGCAGCGGTCCCGCCGGTCACCCTGGTCACGGGGCAGTGGACCGACCTGCCCCTCGAGGAGGTCACCCGGTTGGCGTCCGGGTGGGGGTACGGATGACGAGGGAAGGGCCGACAATGCAGAAGAACGACGCCGAATGGGACGTGCTCATCGTCGGGAGCGGGCTGATGGGTGCGGCAGTGGCCCGGCAGGTGCGCGACGGACACCCCGGCGCCCGCATGCTCATGCTGGACGGTGGACCGCAGATCGGGTCCATACCCGGTCAGCACCTGCACGACGT
The DNA here is from genome assembly GCA_963792195.1 of uncultured Actinomycetota bacterium. Lineage (GTDB taxonomy): Bacteria > Actinomycetota > Actinomycetes > Actinomycetales > Kineosporiaceae > DATKNA01. Next base: position 91,513 of record CAWBVK010000004.1, read on the forward strand.
GCCCGAGCACGACCTCTGGAAGCGGTACAACCAACAGGTCGCTTCCGGCATCCAGGGGTTCTACACGGGCACCGCCCCGACCGGCGACGTCGGAAGCACGCTGGTGGATGTCGAGCCCGGCATGTACCACCTCTCCTCGATCGGGGAGGACGTCCACGAGATGCCTGCGGCCGCCGTCGCATGGAACGTCGGTGGCATGGGTGTGCACTGGACGGCGGCGACGCCGAGTCCTTGGGGCAGCGAGATCCCGGATTTCATCGAGGACGCCGAGTGGCGGGCCGATCTGCAGCAGGCGGCGCACCTGCTCCGGGTGAATCCCGAGCCTTTCAGCCCGTCGCCAGCCGGCCGGGCCGTGATGCGCGTCCTGCAGGAGCTGTTCGATCCGGTGAGCGCGCCGGGCCGGGGACTACAGCACATGCCCATGGCCGTACACGTCGACGGTGAAGGCGTTCGCCGGCGGACCGGTCCGAACACCATCTTCGAACCGATCGGTGATCCTGGCCGGGACCCGCTCTTCAGCTTGCTGCCAGGCACTCAGGCCGTCCGGCTGATCCAGGCCGGCTCCCGGGTGATCGGCGTCGAGGCTCGCGACGTCGCCGCAGGCCGATCCCACGATGTGCGGGCGGCGGTGACGGTGGTGTGCGCCGACGCGATTCGTACTCCGCAGTTGCTGTTCGCTTCGGACATCCGCCCACCCGCACTGGGCCGATACCTGAACGAGCACGCGTTCCTCTCCGGCCGCGTCCTCACCGACCCCGGCCGTCTCGGGTTCGCCCTGAGCGAGGTCGCGCCGCAGGCACCCGACGAGTTCATGACGGAGCACCTCTGGGTACCGCACAGCGGGCCGGCGCAACCGTTCCACGTCCAGATCGCCAACCAGGTCCACAGCGACGAGGAGGGTAGGCCGCTGGCCTACTCCGTCGGTCCCTGCTTCTACATCCCCACCGAGATCCAGGAGGGGAACCGGCTCGAGTTCTCGGACGACCTCACCGACGCTGCCGGGATGCCCCGGATCACGGTCCATTACTCGTACACCCAGGAGGACCGCCGGCTCATCGGCAGGGCACGACAGGACCAGCGCAGGACCGCCGAGGCGCTGGGCCCGTTCGACCCTGAGACCGAGTCCGCGCTGCTCCCGGCCGGCTCGTCACTGCACTTCACCGGCACCGTCCGGATGGGACCCGTCGACGACGGAACGAGCGTGTGCAACCCCGACGGCCGGGTCTGGGCGTTCGAGAACCTGTACCTCGCCGGGAACGGTGTCCTCCCCACCGCGCTGGCGTGCAATTCGACGCTGACGGGGATGACCACGGCCGTTCGCGCCGCCCGCTCGATGGGCGAGATTCTGGGCGTCCATGTCAAAGGCGGGGCGGCGCCGATCATCGGTCGTGGACGTGTTTGATGCGCGCAACCGCTCACATTCAGGGCGCTCAGCGACATCGAGATCGACCTGACTCGTCTGCCGCCGGCGCCGCGGTAGGGCCGTCGTGGTGCGAATGTGCAATCAAACGAATCCGTTGGCCATGACGAGAGCGGTTGAGAAGTCTGCTTCGCGCCGGTGGTGCACAGGTCGCCGATCTGAGTGAGGTCGATCAATCCGTCGGCGACGTGGAGTATGTCTTGGGTGCTGGGCGGCTCGGTTCCGGTCAACGCCCCCGCCAGAGCGGAGCGGTCGCCCCCCGTCCACGCCACACCAAGTCGATCTATCACAAGTGGGACGGCTCCCTCCGGCGGGCGCCGTGAGGAAGGCAGGGACTCTCGGCTTGTTCCGCGGAAAACCGCAAGCGTCCAGTCGCTGAAGCCACCGGCACTTGCCGCCCGGCGACGGCCTCGTCCGGCGACTACTTGGGCTCGGTCGCAGCCTGGTCACAGCGACAACGCGCCCCGGATGATGAGAGCGACGCCGACCCCGAACGCGACGGCCAGGGCGATCGCACGCGAATGCTGTTCCGTCCACCGCTGCGTCCACAGCACCGCATCCGAGGCTGCGCTCGGTTTGACGACGCTGAGCGCGAGAGCGGCGATCGGCACTGCGAACCAGATCGCGTCGTACACCACGATCGCGAGCAGGCCTCCGGGCACGTTCGGGTTATGGGCGACGATGACGTTGAGCGCGATGATGTAGAAGACTCCGGGGATGTGGGTCAACGGGCCGGCCACGGTGGCGGCGCGGACCGTGAGGCCTCGATCGAGGCGTGCCTTGAACCTGCCGGCGTTCCCGGGGACCCTGCGTTGGCGAGCCCGCGCAACCAACCCGGTCGCGACAGCGAGACCGAAGAGCAGCGCCACCACTCCGCCGAGGATGTCCGCAACGCCCTTGGTGCGGCCACTCCCCGCATCAATGTGGACGCCGTGGAAGGCGCCGACCACCAGGACGCCGAATCCGATCGTGAAGGTCAGTCCCCCGACTATGTACGCCGACAACAAGCGGCGTCGTGACTCGTGCGAGAGGATCGCCGCGACGGCCGCGAGACTGGTCGGGCGGACCGTGCTCGCTAGCGACAGCACGAAGATCTCGATGATCAAGCGAGAGTCCTGGGGAACGACATGCTCAGGGTGCTCACGCGCCGACCGTGAATGGTTTCGCGAGCGCGGTTCCCGTCACGAACGTGGGGTCCGCACCGTCCCGAGGACGCGGGGGCGCTGAGCCCCCTCGTGCTGCTCGACCGTCTCATGGCCGCTCCTTCACGCATGACTTTCGAGGCGTCGATCGCGGGGGCGTCAGCGGAGGTGCTCACCCAGAGCATCGAGCAGGCCCCGGCTGCCTGCCTCGCGGTTCGGGCCGTCGGCCCAGAACTGGTCGAAGAAGACGCCGTGTTCGACGTGTGTGAACCGGGTGCCCTCGTCGACCGGTTCGAACTCGAACGACGCCACCGAGGTCGACATGTGGTTCCCGTCGAGCCACATGTCGTAGGTGGCGACGATGCGAGTGTTCTCGACGATGTCGGTGTACGTGGCCTCGTACCGTGAGACCGGGCCGTCGTGGAATCTTCCCTCGCCGACGTCGCGCCCGCCGACGCGGAAGTCGAACACCCACTCGCCAGGCTCGAAGGTGTCCCGCGCTACCGAACCAGGCGCGCTTCTGCTCCTCTTCGGCGAACGCGGCCCAGACGCGCTCTCGGGGAACGGGGTAGGCGCGTGTGAGGGTGAATCCGGCGCGTGCAAGGCGGCGTTCGGTCGTCATGCGCGCGTCCTATCGCGCGAAGGTGACATGGATCGTGCCGCTCTCGGCCGTGTCCGTCGTCACCTTGTGGGTGAGATCGAGGCCACGCAGGTCGTCCCACAGTCGATCGCCCCGGCCGACCAGCATCGGGGCGATCGCGACGTGCAAGTGGTCGACGAGGCCCGCGCGCAGGAAGGCGCGGGCGGTGCCGACGCCACCGCCGACACGGACGTCGAGGCCACCGGCGGCCGCGGTCGCCTCCGCGAGCACGTCCTGGATCGGTGCATTGCGGAAGTGGAACGTCGTTCCGCCCTGCATGGGGATCGGTGGACGCGGCGCCGTGTGGGTGAGGACGTACACCGCGGTGCCGAACGGCGGCTGGTCACCCCACCAACCCTTCCAGTGCGGATCGTCCGGGAACGAATGCAGGCCGAACATGCCTGCGCCCATGATTTCGGCGCCCACTCCCTCGAAGTACGCGGCGGCGTAGGCGTCGTCCATGCCGGTCGTGCCGGCGCCGCTGGTGTCGCCGAAGACGCGCTCCCGGAACGTGCGGGTCGCGACATAGGCCGCCGTGAGGCGCGCCCAGTCCTCGCCCATCGGGTTCTCCGGGGTCTGGTCGTTGGCGCTGTAGCCGTCCAGGGAGATGTTGAGGTCGATGCGAACGCGGGTCATGCCAGGTCTCCTTCTGGGGTTGTGCGGGTCAGGTGCACGCCGAGCCGGTCGGCCTGGCGTTCTGCGGGTGTTCGCTGCTCGCCGAGCCACAGGTGCAGGACGTCGAGGGCGCCGGGTCTCAGACTCACCGTGCGGACGCGTCCGTGCTTCTCCGAGGTGATGAGCCCGGCGTTCTCGAGGACGCGCAGGTGTTGCATGAGCGATGGCAACGCCATCGAGAACGGTGCCGCGAGCTCGGACACGACGGCTGGGGACTTGGCCAACCGTTCCACGACGGCCCGCCGGGTGGGATCCGCGAGAGCGCGGAGCACGGCGTCGAGTTCGTCGTGATACTTAGGCACGCGGCTAACTATCACTGGCCCGCGTGGATCCGTCAACCCGTTCGTTCCGCGGGCGCGGTGCACGAGGTCGACATCCTGCTGGTGCGCGCCGAGTGATCGGCTGCGGACCTGGAGCACGTGACCGCGATCATGGCAGGACAGCGACCTTCTCGGCGGCGGCCGGGAGCGGTGCCTGCAGGTGTGACGGGTGGTCCGGCGGTTCGATGGCCAGGTGGGGGAGGCGCTGAACGAGCCAGCGGGGTAGCCACCAGTTGGCGTCGCCGAACAGGTGCATGGCGCCGGGAACCAGGACGGTGCGGAGGATGAAGGCGTCGACCGCGACGGCGGCGGCGAGCCCGATGCCGAACTCGGCGATGTCGCGTTGTCCGAGGAAGGCGAAGGTGAGGAAGACGGAGATCCTGATCGTGGCGGCCGCGGTGATGACGCGCCCGGTCTCGACCTGCCCCGTCCGGACGGCCGTGGCGTTGTCGCCGGTGCGCGTCCACTCCTCGTGCATCCGGCTGACCAGGAACACCTGGTAGTCCGTGGACAGGCCGAACAAGATGGCCAGGATGACCACGGGAAGGAACGACTCGATGGGCCCGGCTCGGCCGAGGCCGAACGTGTCCGTGCCGCAGCCCCACTGGAAGAACGCAGTGAGGATGCCGAAGGTCGCCGCAGCGGCGAGCAGATCCGAGGTTCCTCGAGGGTGCCTGTTGCGGAACATTGGGCGAGGCGTGTAGCGGAGATCGTTCGGGTCGCCGGTTCCGGTCCGGCTCTGTTGCTGGTTCATGACCGCTCGTCGGCCCGGTACAGGCGATACGCTGCGGCCCTCACCGAGGCCGTCCACACCGACGCCGTCCGGCTCGGAGTGCTCGTCGAGGTCACCGTCCGCGTAGGCAGCACTCGAGCCCAACCCCCGGTTCCTCTGGCTCTTCGCCTGTGCTCGAATCTCGTCAGCCGAGCGGTGCCAGGGACCCGTTGTGCCGCGCGTAGAGCCGACGATGTTCCGGTACAGCGCGGTGAAGGCGGCGAACTGACGGTCGTGGACGGCGCGCACGGCCGGGTCGGGGCGGTAGATGCCCGCGAGCGCCACGCGTGACGGCACGTCGTGCCAGCCGAGGGCGCCGATGCCCACGCCCGAGATGAGGGCGGCCCCGCGCGCGTTGGCCAGCACGGGGTCGGCGATCTGATGGATCTCGATGTTCAGGACGTCGGCCATCGTCTGGCACCACAGCGCCGACCGGGCGCCTCCGCCGATGAACCGGAGCGAGGCGAGCCCGTCGGGTCGGGAGGATCGGACGAAGCGCTCGACGACCTGGAGCATCCAGCGCGCGTTGAGCGCGATGCCCTCGAACACGCTGCGGGCGAGATCGGCGCGCGTCGTGGAGAGCGAAACGTTGAACCACCCGCCGCGCAGGTAGGGGTCGTCGACCGGCGTCCGCTCCCCGTTGAGCCAGGGGGTGAACACGACCCCGTTGCAGCCGGGAGGCGCGGCGGCGGCGAGCGCGTTCAGCCGCTCCAGCGCGTCGCCGGGCCGTGGCGAGGCGTCGAGCATCCCGTCCTGGGCGTAGATGACCGAGTCCAGCAGCCAGTCCACGGCCTTGCCGGCGACGTCCTGGATCGTTGCGGCCCAGTAACGCCCGGGTACGACAGCGGGCAACGAGGCGACGTTGTGCCGGAGGTGCGTCCGCTTGTACGGCACGTGGCAGCTCAGCCAGGCGGAGGTGCCTACATACAGGTGGGCGTCGAAGTTCTCGGTCGCCCCGGCTCCGACAGCGGCCGCCGCGGTGTCGCCGGTGCCGGCGACGACACGCACCCCGGCCGGCAGACCGAGTTCGGCGGCGACGTGCGGCCGGACGATCCCGACGACGCTGCCGGGAGGCACGAGTTCGGGCAGGCGCGCGAGGTCCGGCACCGCGTAGAGGCCCACCTCGACCGGTGCACCAGCGATCGAGGCGTAGCCGAGCGCCTGAGGGACGGCGAGTGCCGCCACGACGGTCCCGGCGACGGAATCGCCGCGCAACCAGCCCCGCTCGTACCGTGACAGCCATGTGACCGCGGGGATCCGTCGCCAGTGGCTGCGCGTCCTTGCCTCGCTGCGATCGCTCCTGCCACGCCCTCTGAGTTAAGGGTCAGGACCCCATCCTGATGGCGAGCTGGGTCACGGGGGGCAGGTGGGGGTCGAGCAGCGAGACCGCGCCGGACGACACGTCGACGGCAGCCAGTCCGTTGGTCGCGTCGACGCAGAAGACCCAGCGGCCGTCCGGAGACCAGGCGAGGCTTCCATCACCGGCCACGCCGGTCAGGTCGACATCCACGGACCGCAGGAGCCCCGACCGCAGGCCGACCAGGGCCAGACCGATGCGTGAGGTGTGCGTCAGCCCCGTCGGCTCGTGGACGACGAACAGCGCCACGGTATCGCCGTCCGGCGAGAGTACGCCGTGCGGCAGCTGCGGCCCGATCGGGATCGGGACGACACGCCCGTTGCCGTTCTGAGGACGGAGTACCGTCTGCCAGCGCCCCCGCGGATTCAATTCGAGGGTCAGCAGGGTGCCGGAACCGACGGCCAGGATGATGCCGTTGCTGATCCGCAGCTCTCCGGCCGGGCTCACCCGGTAGAGCCCTCCGACCCCCTCGAAGAGCAGTCCACCGGCCCCGTCGGTCATCGGGCCCGTCGTGGAGAACTTCGGCACCGGAACGGCTACCCGGGTACGTCCGGTACCGACATCGACCAGGGCCATCTCCGCGCCGCCCTGCTGGCGGACGGTCCACACGTGGTCCTGGTCGGGGCCCGGCAGCACGGGCCCGTCACCGGCGAGTTCCGGTGACAGCACGACGGTGCGCCCGCCGTCCGGCACCAGGTAGCCCGGGCCCGGCCCGACAGGCCGCAGCAGGACGGCGCGTCGCAGCGGCACGAGGGACACCTGACCGTCACCGACACGCGGCACCGGGCTGGGGACGACGAGACCGGTGGCGGGGTGGATGCGCAGCAACACGTTCGCGCCCAGCGCACACAGCTCCCACCCCGGCCTGGTGCCGGGAAGCGGGCGGGTCAGCTTTCCGGGCTGCGCCCTCGAAGCGGACGCCGGCGATGACGGCGGGGCTTTCCCCGCGGAGGGCGGCGGCGACGAGGATCGGGGCGACAGCGCCACCGCGAGGCCGCCCGCCGCGAGCACGCCCCCCGTCAGCAGCAGCCCGCGGCGGGACATCCCCGGTTTCACGCGTGGCTCCCCGGCCGCGCTCGTGCGCTCACCGACCACGCCGAGGTCGAGCAGCTCGCCCTCGATCGACTCGTCGTCGCGATTCACGCCGGCCATGACGCCATCGTCACCCCCGCGCAGTCTCGCCCGCGAGCGAAGGCGGAGAGGTAGGGGCTGGGAGGTCACAGGGCGGCGGCCCAGCGGATCCCGCCGAGGAGGTGCTGGAGGAAGGCAGGTTCGTCGAATGACTCGGCCGTGTGCCCGCAGCCGGTGTAGAACGCGCGTCCGCCCTCGTACTCGTGACACCAGGCGATCGGGTGGTAGGCCCCCATGCCGCCTCCCCGGTAGGTCTCCTCGTCGAGGGTCAGCAGGACGGCGACATCCGGTTCGAGGAGCGACCGAAAGTCGTACCACTCGTCGAACCGATGCCACGCCGGGGTCAGATGCGCAGTCGAAGGGTGCAGCGGGCCCCGGACGGTCAGCGTCGCCGGCTGCGGCTCCGGGTGGGAGCGGAAATACGCACCGACCAGGCCGCCGTACCAGGCCCACCCGTACTCCGTGTCGGCGGCGCCGTGAATACCCACGTAGCCGCCACCGTCAGAAATGTAGGCCTCGAAGGCGTTCCGCTGATCGTCGTCGAGAACGTCGCCGGACGTCGACAACCAGATCACCACCCGGTAGCGAGCAAGGTTCTGCCTCGTGAAGGCCGAAACGTCCTCGGTCACTTCGACCATGATCTGGTGCGCACGCCCGAGTCGCCGGAGGGCGTCGACGCCGGCAGGGATCGAGGCGTGCCGGTAACCCGTCGTCCTGGAGAAGACGAGGACGGCGAAGCGTTGCGCCGAGTCGGCGACGGCGTCATCCACCACGACAGCCAGGGTTCCCCGGGGGCGGACTCTGAGCCAGTGGGAACACGGGCTGGATGATCCTGGCGGCTTCTACAGCCCACCCGTAGACACGCTGGCGGTTACCACTTCGCGGCGGACGGTGAACCCCTGGACCGATCTGCGATCTGCGGCCGGTGTCCCGGCTGCGTTGCCCGGGACGCCGGCCGCGGCGGCGACGCTGGTCACAGCGGCCCCGAGGTGTGTGTCCACGCACCGGCACGATCTGCGCCTGATCCCTGTATCTGGCTGGAGGCCTGCCGTCTCTGTAACCTCGTGACCCGCTATGCGGCGGTGAGTCGAGCCCGTCGGTCCTCGGCGGGCCGTCGGGAGTCGATTCGAGGGGGCCCACCGTGACGGAGCCTGAGCACGGGCAATCCTCGCCACTCAGTGGCGAGGAAGCGTTTTCGGAGCAGCAGCGCGAGACCATGAAGCGGCGCCGAGAGTTGCCGGCGCCGGCTGCGGCGGTGTCAGGACTCGTCGCCGGCGGCCTGTACGGCACCGACGGCGCCAACCTCTACCTGATCGATCGGGCGACCGGGGTGGCCAACCTCATCGGCCCGCACGGCCAGGTCGAGTTCGCCATCGGCGCGATCACCTTCGACACCGGCGGTGTGCTCTACGGGATCAGCCTGACCGACGCGGCGCAGCTCTACCGGATCGACGTGACCACCGGTGCCGCGACCGCTATCGGCCCTCTGGGCATCGGCTTCGTCTTCGAAGGCGGCCTGGTGTTCGACGGCGGCGGGCGGCTGATCGGAGTCAACCAGAACGACGCGGCCGCCTCGCAGGCCTTCCAGATCAACACGGCGACCGGTGCGGCCACCCTCATCGGCCCGCCCAACGGACAGGCCCGGGACATCGACGACCTCACCCGCGAGGGCGACACGATCTACGGCATCGACCGGCCCAGCAGCACACTCGGGCAGCTGGATCCCGTGACCGGCGTGTACACGGCCATCGGCGCGACCGGCGACCCCGTCGGGGACACCGGCGGTCTGGCATTCTGCGAGGCCGACGGCAAGCTGTATGCGACATTCGCCGCCAACGGCGGCTTCTACACGGTCGACAAGAACACGGGCGCCGCGACCCTGATCGCCGTCAACAACGTCGACTACGGTCTGGCGTTCGCGCCGCAGGAGAAGCCGGCCGGGCTGATCAGTTACAGCGTCAAGTTCGTCTGCGGGATACAGGACGGCGAGGACCCCGAGCAGGGCGTGGTTCGACCGGGCGTGTACGCGACCGAGATCAACATTCACAACTACCACGACACCAGGGTGGCGATACGCAAGCAGGTGCTGCCGGTTGTTCTCGAGGGTAAGCCACAGGGTCGCGAACCCCGCTACGTCCGGGTGCAGGCACAGGACGCCATCGTCCTGCCGCCGAACACGGCGACGATGGACGACTGCTACCGGATCGCCGAACTGCTGTACAGCGGCGCGCCGCCGCAGCCGCTGCGGTTGATGGTCGGCTACCTCGAGATCGTCAGCACCTTGCCGCTCGCAGTGGACGCCGTCTACACGGTCAGCGACCGCGAGGGCAGGACGGTGGCGATCGAGGTCCGACGCGTCGAGGGACGGCCCAAGTAGAGCGGCCTTGACGTACTGACCGGTCCCCGGGCGACCCGCGTCGCTCGGGGACTGCCGGCTCGGCCCGCGCTTTTCTGCGCCCGCCGCAGGTGAGCGATCTCGCGTTGTCGTGCGATGACAAGCTGCTCCGGTCCCGGATCACCAGGTGCCGGGAAAGGACTCCACCTGTCGGACAGGGTGCTGCCGCGGTATTCGGGAGGGCCGGGGATCTGGATGCCCGGCAGGCGGTGAGCAGCATCGGCAGGGCGATCAGATGCCCCGCCACGACCACTGCGCTGTCGGTGCTCACTCCGGTCAGCGTGATCGGGGAGACGTAGCGCAGGAGCTCCTCGATGCACCGGTCCAAGCCGGTGTCGTTCTCGAGCAGTCTGCGGACGAGTTCGGGACGGGCAGTGAGCAGGTCGAGGCCGGCGCAGAGCAGGGTCGTGGTGGTCGCGTGGCCGGCGAGGAGGAGGAAGATGCAGTTCGCCAGCAGGTCCCGACGCTCGTCCGGGGCGTCGCTGCCGACCGCCAGCCTGGAGGCCAGGTCGTCGCGCGGGTCCTCGGCCCGGCGCCGGAGGAGGCCGCCGAAGTAGGCGAGCATGTCGGCTGCCGCCGCGTTGGCCGCTTCGACCGGTGGTCGCCTCCGTTGGCCGGTGAAGCCCCGTCCCAGCACGGCCATCGACTGTTCGAGCCAGTCGTGCCGGTCCCGTTCGACGCCCAGCACGTTCGCGATCACGCCGAACGGCAGTGGCCGAGCGAAGTCGGTGGCGATGTCGTCACCGGTCCGCTGCTCCATGCCCCGCAGGAGCTCGTCGGCGCGGGCCTGGATCACCTCCCGGTAGGCCGTGACTCGCCGGGCGGGTGAAGAGCCCCGAGAACCGTGGCCCGCACGATCGCGTGACGTTCGGGCGGCAGCCGTGGCATGAACCGGGCCAGCAGCTGGATGATCAGATCCTGGGACGGCGGCACCTTGGGAGCGGCCAGCCGCCGATCGCGCAGCGGGTCCTTGACGAACGCGTACCGCGTCCCGGGGATCGCAGCGTCCTTCGGCACGGCTTGGGGATCGGAGGCCCGAACAGCCGGTCCATCACCGCCCGCTCCGCCGGCTGCGGACCGTCCTGGATCGGCTGAGATCCCTGTCGCGTCATGATGATCGCTCTCCGCTGGGTCGTGGTCCGGGGAGGCCGCACGTCGGAACGTCAGGGTCCGGACCTCGGGGGCGACAGGGGGCTCGGTGACGGGACGGAACCGGGCGCGATGTCCGGCGGCCCGCCGAGCCGAGAGCTGACGAGAACGACCACAGCGACCAGCGCGAGGACCACGGCGAGGGGTGCGACGACCGGCACAGCCGGCCGCGGGCACACGTCGCTCACGAGGACACCGCCTTCCGGTCGTGCAGTTCCGCGTCGTCGCGGGTGAGGTCGTCCCGGTCCCGGCGGAACACCAGGTTCGCCTCGACGTCGATGAATCTGCCGATGACGACATGCGCGGGACCTTGATCCCGAGGGGGGCCCGGTCCAGCCGGCCGGCGACGCGGATCCGGACCTCGTCGTCGGGCGGGTCGGCGAGCTCTCCGTAGACGACGAGTGTCTGGACGGCCAGGTCGAGCGGCGCCGAATGACCGCGGGCGTGCACGACGGCTGTCGCCGTCCACCCGGTCGCCGAGGAGGTCACGCCTGTGACCGAGACCGTGACCGACGGCGATGTCGTTGCGGCCAGGAACTGCGGCTTCTGAAGGTCTCTGTCCCGGCGACGGTTGCCCGTGTCGATCCCCTGGACGTCGAGATCGAGCCGCGCCTGCATCACCGTGCCGCCGTCCGAGAGCAGCACGACGCCGCCCGTGATCGGCCGGGAGCCGTGGACGGTCGCCACGAGCTTGTCCCGCACGTGGAAGCGAGCGCGGCTGGCGCCGCTGACCACGGACCACTGCCCGGTCCTTCGCGCTCGGTCGGGCAGATGCAACTCGGCTTCGCGGGGTGCCTCAGTCATCGCGCTGCCCCTTGTGGAAGCGCTGCAGACCGGCGAGCAGGTCTGCGTCGACGACCTCGGCCCCCGGCCCCGGGCGCCATCCCGGGACGACGACCTGCAGGTTGTGGTGCGCGCCGTCGGGATCGACGAACAGCACGGACCGGACGGGTCCGAGGTCGTCGACCGTGCCGGATGACGCGCCGGCATCGACGAGCCGCTCGACGATCTCGTCGAACTCGGCGTCGTCCGCCGCGGCGAAAGGCGATGTGGTCGAGGCGCCCCCGGCGTCCGATGACGTCGTCCGCGAGGCCCGACGAGTATCCGGGGATCTCGAAGACCAGGAGCGCCGTGGACTCGCCGTCGCGGTCGGTGAACGCTCCCATGCGCCGGAACGGCGCACCGGTGGGGTGGTCGACGGCGACGAGGCGCAGGCCGAGCACGTCCTCGTAGAACCGGCGGAACCGATCCAGGTCGGGGGTGTGCACCCCGACGTGGCCGAGCCGTGCGCGTGCCCGAGCCGTCGGCGCAGCCGCCCGGTCCGTGGTCTGGTGGGTCATGACGTTCCCCTCTCGGCGCGACGTCTGTCGTCAACCGATCGTTCTGCTGGGGGCCCCGCGCCGTTATCGGTGAGATCACGCAACTCGGGGCTGCGTAGGTGCCTGGCTACGCTCGAGAGGTGCGAGGCGGCATCCGGCTGGTCGGTCGTGACGAGGACGCGACCCGGGTGCTGTCCGCCTTGCGCCGCGCCGGCAGGTGCACGGTGGTGGGGCCAGGGGGTGTAGGGAAGTCCTTGCTCGCGCGCGCGGTGGCCCAGGCGGACCTGGAGCGCCGGTGGTCTGGGTCGACGGCGAACCCGTCGCCGACGTCGACGTGCTCCTCGACCAGGTCTTGCGCGGGCTGGGCGCCGAGCGCCTGCCGGGGCAGTCGCCGGCGGACGCCGTCCGATCGGCCGTCGAGGGCTCGGCAGTGCTGGTGGTGCTGGACGGCGTCGAGCACCTCGGCGACGACCTGGTCGCGAGCGCCGACGGGTGGGCGTACTCGGCCGCGGGACCGTGGTGGCTCGTGACGAGCCGCCGACCCCTGGGCGCCGCGCTGCGACCCGTCGTCCAGCTCGCGCCGCTGTCTACGTCCGATCCCGGGGAGGGGTCACCCGCGGCCGCCCTGTTGATCGAGGAGGTGGCCTCGCGCGACGGGGACGTCGACCTGCTGAGGGCTGATCAGGAGCGGTTCCAGCGCCTGCTCGGCTCCACCGGCGGGCTTCCGGTGGCGATCCAGCTCACGGCTGATCACATCGCCCGCTTCGGCGTCCGCTTCGCCGCGGACCGGCGGGCACCGGCGGACGAGGTGGTGCGCCGGTGCATCCGGCGGACCCTGGCACTGCTGACCCCCCACGAGCGGGAGGTCTTCGAACTCCTCGGCCTGACCGCCGGTTCCTTCACGATCGACCTCCTGGCCGTCTACGCGGGCGGCACCGCCGAGGCGACCCAGCGCCTCGCCGGCCGCCTGGTGGATCACGGGCTGCTTCTCGTCCTCGACGCCCGCTTCGACCTGCTCCCGCCGATCCGTGAGGGCGCGCGCTCGCTCCTGGACCAGCGCGGTGCGACCGACGCCGCGCTGCAGGTGCTGATCGAGCGGTCGCTCGCGACTGCCGCGAGCAGCGGCGACACCCCGCGCACGTCCATGCTCGAGGACAACCTCGACACGTTCGCGCACCTCGCCTGGATGGCGGTGCGCCGACCCGCCCTGGGCGCGCAGGCCGTCGACCTGGTCCACCGGCTGTTCGGGCCGATGTACGAGCAGCTCCGGCAGCGAGAGCTCCTCACGCTGCTCGAAGCACTGCTGGCGACCGACTCCGCGGGGGCTGCACACACGGACCTGCGGACGCAGGCCGAGACCGCCCGGCGCGCCGCCATCTGCGCATCCGAGTGCGACACCATCCCGCGTGCCCGGCGCTGGCTCGACCGCGCCCACGCTCTCGCCGAGCGGGTCGACGACCGGGCCGTCCAGGCCCGGACCTGGTCGACGGACGCGTGGCTCGCCCTCGACGCCGGCGACTACAGGAAGTCGGTCACGGCCGCCGACCGCGCCATCACCGCCGAGGGCGACGAGCAGGGGGAGGTCGCACTGGCGTCGATGCGGTGCGTCGCCGAGGCAGCGCTGTCGATGGGAGATCTCGAGCATGCCGAGGAGGTCGCGGGCGAGGTCCTCGCACGGGCCGACGGCCCGAGGTCCTTCGACGGCCTGCTCGCCCGGACGACGCTCGGCTGGTGCCTGGTCGAGCGCGGCAAGCACGCCGAGGCCGTGAGCCACGCGCGCAGACTCCCCGAGGACCTCCCCGACCGTGCCCGCGAGGTGTGCGAGCTCGCCGTCGAGGCCGACCTCATCGCGGTCGCCGCCGACCCGCGCCTCGACCCCGTCGCGCCGTCCCTGGACAACGATCAGCGATTCACGTGGTGGATGCGGCTGCAGCAGCGCGTCCGCCTCGCGGCGCGACTGCCCGTCGCGGATGCGTGGGAGCAGGTCCTGCACACGGCGGCCGACGTCCTCGTACTGGCCGACCTCGTTCCGCTGGCCTACCCCCGTCTCTGCGCGACGATCCTGCTCGCGGACGCGGCGTTGGCGGGGGGTGACATCCGCCAAGCCGCACGCAGCTACGAACAGGCGCTGCGCGACGCCGCGAGAGGCCCCAACCGCCTGCGCGGCGCGGACGCGCTGGATGGAGCGGCCGTGCTCGCCGGACGCATGGGCCACCACCAGACGGCTCGGGCGGCGGCGGTGGCGGCCGCCCGGATCCGCATGCGTGCGGGCGCCGCGCCCTGGCCACGCCCCTCACTGCCCTCGACCGTCGAGCCCACCGGCCCGGTCCCGGACGGGTGGCTGCGCGACGGAATGATCACTGCCGCCGCGATCGACGAGATCGCGGGCAGCCTGCGCGCCGCACCACGCGCCGATCCATTCACGCCGCTGACCCACGCCGAGCGGCAGATCGCCGGGCTCGTCCGTCGGGGCATGACCAACCAGGAGATCGCCGACCACCTCGTGATCTCCCGGCGGACCGTGGAGAGCCACCTGTCTCGGATCTTCCGCAAACTCGACGTGCGCACCCGTACCCAACTCGCCACCTTGCCCGTCGAAGCGCCGTCGAGGTGGTAGCTCGGGGCAGGGCGAGCGACCCCGGCAGGCCGTCGGTCGTGGGTTCGAGCGCGGCCCGCCTGACCCCACGTTTGTGCGGTCCCGGGACATGTGACTTCACCCGCCAAGATCCCTCCGTGACCACCATCATCGCAAGTGCTTTCCGTGGTAGAAACTACGTGGAGGAGCGTGAGTGATGAGAGATCCCGGGAACGGTGCCGACCTGGAGCTGCTGCACGCCCAGCGGGCGCGGCTGGCGAGCCGCTTGAGGACGCCGCGGTGGTACGTGGTGGCCACGACGCTGGCGTGGGCCGTCGCGTTCGCGATGCCGATCGGATCCCGCTACCTCACCGGTGCGGGCATCGGGAGCGCGCTGCTCGCCATCGTGGTGTTCCTGCTGGCGCAGCACGCACTGGCGCGGGCCAGCGGCCTCGACCTCGGCATCGCGACCTGGAAGTACCCCTCCGGTCGCGCCTGGACCGTCGCCATCGTCGTGATCATCCTCTCAGCTGACGCGGTGGAGGTGTCCTTGCTCGATCACAGGCTGCTCGCCGCAGCGATCGTGGTCGGCGGCCTGGCCACGCCGGCGGCATCGGGTGGCTGGCAAGGCCATCTTCGGGGCATCCGCCACGACCTGGAGAGCGGCAGGGCGGCGTGACCGCTCGTGGCGAGCCCGCACCCGCGCTCGATCCGGTCATCCACCCGATCACCCGGCTGTCGATCTGCGGCCTGCTGGCCAGCGGCGCGGACTGGGTCGAGTTCGCGGCGCTGCGCGACGCCGTAGGGATCAGTGACTCCGTGCTCTCGAAGCAGTCGCGGGCCTTGGAGGACGCCGGCTACGTCGAGGTGAGGAAAGGAGCGGTCGGCCGCCGGCCGCGGACCTGGTTCCGGCTGAGCCCGAACGGTCGCCGAGCGTTCCATGCCCACATCGCCTGGCTTCAGCAGGCCGCCCGGGTGCGCCACCACGTCCCGGACGCGGCGACAGCCGGTTCAGGCGGTGAGCGGACCTCGTGATGAGCTTCGCCGAGGGCGATTCGAGCTTCCGGCTCGTGGTCGGTCCGGCCCCGCGAAGCCGGCCGGACTGCCGGGGCGAGATCGCGCCGTCGGCCGACGCCGTCGCTGCATGAGTCACGATGCGTGCCGTCGAGGTCGTCTTCGCCGTCGGATGGGCGGGCTTCTGGCTCTATTGGCTCGTGGCGGCCTTCTCCATGAAGAGAGGCCGCGTTCCGTGGTCCCGCGAGCTGGCCATAAGAGTGGTGATCGTTGGCGTCGTGATCCTCCTGGTCCGGGTGGGGGCCTTCCGTGACCACGACCTCAACACGAATCCGTGGCTGACCGTCCTCGGGCTCGCCCTCTTCGCTCTCGGGTTGGGATTCGCGATCTGGGCCCGCGTCCACATCGGGCGCAACTGGGGCGGCCCGATGACGCAGAAGGACGAGCCGGAGCTGGTGACCAGCGGCCCCTACCGGCTGGTCCGCCACCCGATCTATCTGGGCATCCTGGTGGCCGGCGTCGGCACGGCGGTCGCGCTGAGCTGGCCGTGGCTGACCGCCGTGGCGCTCGCCGGCATCTACTTCGTCTACAGCGCGGTCGTCGAGGAGCGCTACATGACGGCGCAGTTCCCGGACACCTATCCGGAGTACAAGCGCTCCTCCAAGATGTTCGTGCCGTTCGTCGTCTGACGTGGCCGGGCGGCGCCGGCCCGTTTCGACGGCCCGCGTCCCCACCGCCATCCCGAACGTCGGGGGAGGATGCTGAGATGAACGTGTCCCGTCGGGACCCCGACGCCAGCTCTGCCGACCCGGACCACCGTTACCTGCTCGACAATGCCCGCGCCGAGGCGGGCGAGCGGTTCGTCGCGCTCGCCGAGTTGTTCGACGGCGTCACGCGCGGGCACTTCGACCGCCTGGGGGTCGGGCCGGGCTGGCGTTGCTGGGAGGTGGGGGCCGGCGGCCGCAGCATCCCCGAGGCGCTCGCCGCGGCCGTCGGGCCGACCGGCTACGTGCTGGCGACCGACATCGACTCCACCTGGCTGGATCCGAACGGGAGCTACGAGGTACGCCTGCACGACCTCAGCAAGGATCCACCGCCCGAGCCGGGCACGTTCGACCTCGTGCACGCCCGGCTCGTCCTCGTCCACCTGCCCGACCGCGCCCGGGCTCTGGCGACGATGGTGGCGGCGCTGCGGCCCGGCGGCTGGCTGCTGGTGGAGGACGCCGACACCGAGCTGCAGCCGCTCGTGTGCCTCGACGAGAGCGGGCCGGCACAGCAGCGCGCGAACCGGCTGCGGCGTGCCTTCAGGGAACTGATGACACGCCGCGGCGCCGACCTCCGCTACGGCCGCACACTACCGAGGACGTTGCGTGAGGCCGGCCTGGTCGACGTCGCGGCGGCAGGCAGCTTCCCGGTCGGCGGAACGGCGTGCGACCGCCTCGAGATCGCGACGATGCGACATGTCCGCACCGAGCTGATCGCCGCCCGGCTGACGGACGACGCCGAGATGGACGCGCACCTGGCCGCCGTCGCCGCCGGCGAGCTCGACCTCACCCTCGCACCGCTGATCTCGGCGTGGGGACGCCGTCCGGTCGCGTAGGCCCGTCAGGAACCATCGCCGGCCGAGCGAGGGGCGCTGGCCCACCGGATCCTGGTCACTGGGCCGGACTCTGGACGAGCCGTCGCCTGAAAGGTTGACTGGCCGCCATGCCACTCCTCGACGGAAGCGCCTGGCAAGGCAAGATCTACTCGACGGGTTGGGCGGACGGCTCGGGTGAGCCCTATCCCGTGGTGTCGCCGGCCACCGGCGAACAGCTCGCGACCATGGGTGCCGCCACCCAGGCCGACGTGCACAAGGCCGCGACCGCGGCGGCCGACGCGCAGCGTGACTGGGCGGCCGCGCCGTACACCGAGAGGTCAGCCGTGCTGCGTCGGGCCGGCGACCTCTGGCACGCGAACGCCGAGGAGATCACCGGTTGGCTGATGCGCGAGAGCGGGGCCATCGGGCCGTTCGCCGGGTTCCAGATCATGACCTCGGCGGAGGAGTGCTACGAGGCAGCGGCTCTCGCCTCGGCACCGTACGGCGAGCTGCTGAGGTCCTCGATGCCTCGGCTCAGCTTCGCGCGGCGCCTTCCCGTCGGGGTCGTCGGTGTGATCGCTCCGTTCAACGTGCCCACGATCCTGTCGATCCGCGCCGTGGCACCCGCACTGGCGCTCGGGAACGCCGTGCTGCTCAAACCCGACCCCAGGACGGCGGTCAGCGGCGGGGCCGTCCTGGCCGAGATCCTCGCCGCCGCGGGCCTGCCGGACGGTCTGCTGCACGTCCTGCCCGGCGGCCCCGACGTGGGCGAGGCGCTGGTTACCGAGCCCGCCGTGCGGGTGATCGCCTTCACCGGGTCCACCCGCGTGGGCCGATCGGTCGCCGCCCTGGCGGCGCAGCACCTCAAGCGCGTGCACCTCGAGCTCGGTGGGAACTCGGCGTTGCTCGTGCTCGACGACGTCGACGTCGACGCGGCGTCGTCCGTCGGCGCCTGGGGCTCCTTCGCCCATCAGGGCCAGGTGTGCATGGCGGCGGGGCGGCACCTGGTGCAGTCCGGCGTGGCGGACGACTACATCTCGGCGCTGGCCGCCCGGGCCGATCACCTCCCCGTCGGCGACCCCGTGTCCGGGCAGGTGGCCCTCGGCCCGGTCATCGACGCCCGGCAACGCGACCGCATCCACGCGATGGTCACCGGTTCGGTCGACGCGGGTGCGCGACTGGCCGCAGGGGGTACCTACGAGGACCTGTTCTACCGGCCCACGGTCCTGGCGGACGTGCCGACCACGGCGCCGGCCTACACGGACGAGGTGTTCGGACCGGTGGCCCCCGTGGTGCGGTTCGACAGTGTGGACGACGTGGTGCGACTGGCGACGGACACGCCCTACGGGTTGTCCCTGGGCATCCTCACCAGGGACGTGATGCGCGGCCTCGAGATCGCCGAGCGGATCCCGAGCGGCCTCGTGCACATCAATGACCAGACCATCAACGACGAGGCGAACATCCCCTTCGGCGGTGTGAAGGACTCGGGCACCGGATCCCGGCAGGGTGGTGCGGTGGCCAACCTCGACGCCTTCACCGACACGCAGTGGGTCACGGTCCGGGGAACGCTGCCGCAGTACCCGATGTGACCCTCAGCCCCACACCTCCTGCGCCGTCTCCACGATCAGCCGCAGCTTGGCGACCTCCTCCTCGTACGTGATCACGTTGCCCTCGACGGTCGAGGAGAACCCGCACTGGGGCGACAGGCAGAGCTGATCGATCGGGACGTGCTTGGCCGCCTCGTCGATCCGGCGCTTGAGCTGGTCCTTGTCCTCCAGGGCGCCGCGCTTCGTCGTGACGAGGCCGAGCACCACCTGCTTGCCCGCCGGGACGAAGCGCAGGGGCTCGAAGCCGCCGGACCGGTCGTCGTCGTACTCGAGGAAGAATCCGTCCACCTCGAGCTGGGAGAACAGCGCCTCGGCCACGAAGTCGTAACCCCCCTCCGCGGCCCAGGACGACCGGTAGTTGCCGCGGCACATGTGCGTCGTGACCTTCATGCCGTCCGGGCGGTCGCGCAGGGCGGCGTTGATGTTGCGGATGTAGGTCTCGTGCTGGTGCTCCGAGTCGGCACCCCCCTCGGCGAGCATGGCGCGCTGCTGGGGATCGTTGAGGTAGGCGAGGCTCGTGTCGTCCAGCTGAAGGTAGGTGCAGCCGAGCTCCGCGAGCCGGCGTACCTCGTCGGCGTAGGCACTCGTGAGGTCGGACCAGAAGGCATCGAGCTCGGGGTACACCTCCTGGTCGATCGCTGCCCGACCGCCGCGGTAGTGCACCATGCTCGGCGAGGGGATCGTCAGCTTCGGCGTCTGGGCGGGTGAAGCGGTCTCGCGCAGGAAGCGGAACGCATCGCCGAAGATCGTGTGGGTCAGTGTGACCCGCTCCCGCACCTTCAACGCGGCGGACTCGAAGTCCAGCTCGCCCTGCTCGTTGCGAAAGTGGACCATCAGCTTCTCGCTCGTGCGCTGGACTCCGCCGAGCTGGTAGATGAAGTCCATGTGCCAGGACGTCCGCCGGAACTCGCCGTCGGTCGCCGTCTGCAGTCCCACGTCCTCCTGCATGCGCACGACATCGCGGATGGCGTCGTCCTCCGCGGCCCGCAGCTCGTCGGCATCGATCTCGCCGGCGGCGTGCCTCGCTCGCGCCTCGAGCAGCGCGGCAGGTCGAAGCAGGCTGCCGACGTGGTCGGCGCGGAACGGCGGTGTCTCGCGAGTCATCCCTGGACGCTAGTTGCCCTCCCCTCCCGCACGGAAGGGGCGTTCCCGGGCGCATCGCAGGGCGCCCAGGGCGGCTGCGTGAGCGCTATCGGCATCCGGACCGCCGATGCGATAGTCGCGGTGTGCCCCCTGGCGCCGCATCGAGGATCCGCTCCTGGGCTGCCGCGCTGGGGGCGGTGTTCAGGGGCCCGCTTCGTCGCGCCCAGATCTCGTTCACCCTGATGTGGGCGGGCGAGAGCGCGTTCATGGTCTCGCTCGCCGTCGTGGCGTACCGCGACGGCGGGGTCGCCGCGGTCGGCGTCGTCACCGCGGTTCGTATGGCGGCGGCCGCGCTCGTCACCCCGTTCCTCGCGACGGCGGCCGACCGGCTCCGCCGCGAGCGGGCGCTGACCGGCATCGGGATCGTCCGAGCCGCCATGCTGGCGTGCATCGCAGGCGTGACCTGGGCCGGCGGCCCGCCCGCGGCGACCTACGGCTTGGCGGCGGTGGCCACGGTCGCCCTCACGCTGTATCGGCCGGCGCACTCCGCCCTGCTTCCGGCGCTGGCCAACTCCCCGCGCGATCTGACGAGCGCCAACGCCGTGCGCGGGCTGCTGGACTCGCTCGCCACGCTGGGGGGACCTGCAGCCGCGGCGGTGCTGCTGGCGACGAGCGGACCCCCCGCCGTCTTCGCGGCGTGCTCCGCGGCGTCGCTGGTGGGAGGTCTGGTCGTCGTCGCGCTCCCGTATGACGCGCCGCCGCGGGTTCGTGCCGGGCGCGCGTCTCCCGGCCGCGACATCGTCGAGGGCTTCCGGACCATCGCCCGCCGTCGCGGCCTGTCGCTGATCACGACGCTCGGGCTCGTGCAGACGTTCACGCGCGGGTGCCTCACCGTGTTCGTCGTGGTCCTCGCGATCGACCTGCTCGGTACCGGCGACCCGGGCGTCGGGGTCCTGGGCTCAGCCGTCGGGGCCGGCGGGCTGCTCGGCTCCCTGTTCGCCTTCGCCCTGGTCCGGCGTGGTGGACTGGCCACCTGGTTCGGGGTCGGGGTCGCGCTGTTCGGCGCACCGCTGGCGCTCGTCGGCGTCGTCCCCGAGAGGGCCACGGCCGTCGTCCTGCTCGCCCTGGTCGGCGTCGGAAACGCGCTGATCGACGTCGGCGGCTTCACGATGCTGGCCCGGCTCACCGACGAGACCGTGCTGGCCCGCATGTTCGCCGGCTTCGAGGCGATCCTGACGCTGGGAGTGGCCCTCGGTGGTCTGGTCGCGCCGCTGGTCATCGGGGTGCTCGGCCCACGCCGCGCCATCTCTGCTGTCGGTCTGCTCGCGCCTGCCGCCGTGGCTGTCAGCCGAGCGGCGTTGCGCAGGCTCGACGACGAGTTGCGCGTCCGGGACGCGGACATCGAGATCCTCCGGTGGGTGCCCATGCTGCGCGCGCTGCCGGCGGCGACCATCGAACAGCTCGCCGCCGGGCTCGCCCGTGCCGACTTCGCGCCCGGGCAGGTGGTGTTCGAGCAGGGTGATCGGGGCGACCGGTTCTATGTGATCGAGTCCGGTCACGCGACCGTGGTCCGGCACGGACGCCTCGTCAACACCCTCGATCGAGGCGACGGCTTCGGCGAGATCGCCCTGCTGGGCGACGAACCCCGCACGGCCGCCGTCCGGGCGTCGGAGGACGAACCGCTGCGCGTCGTCGTCCTGGAGCGTCCGGCCTTCCTGACCGCTGTCACCGGGTACCCCGTGAGCGCGACCGCGGCCCACGAGGTCGTCGCCCGGACACGGGCGCGTGACGCGGCAGCGCTCCCTGCCGCGACCGACGACGGAGTGCGGCCGCTCACCCGGCCCACGGAGGAGTCAGCCGGTTGACCTGAGCGACCTCGGACGGCGACGGGGCAGGAGGTGAGGGAGGCCCCGGCCGACGATGCCGAGGGTCCCGCCGACGCGCCGGGGCCACGAAGGATCCGAGAGCGGGGGGAGCGGCGTGGGTATGTCCGTGACGTCCACGACGTACGTGCGTACCGGCCCGATGCCCTCGAGGTCCTGCGCCAGCTCCTGCATCACGAGTCCGGGGGAGGCGGTGCCACTGCTGCGGTAGAGATCCTCCGACACGAGCACGTACTCCGGTGCGGTGACGGGGTTCTTGAGCAGACGGTGGACATAGATCACGTCCACGCCGACCAGCTTCCTCCGGCGCTTGATCGTCTGGGTCGCGACGTCCCCGACGTGCGCGACGAACTTCAACGTCAGGGCGCTGGTCCGCGTGCAGCTCCTGCAGGGGCACACGTTGAGCTCGACGACCCGACGCTCCGCGTGGAAAGCACGATGCATGGCAACGGCCGCATCGGTGACGACGGCCAGCATCGCGGGTCCGTCCAGCCCGGCGGCGTCGCGCGAGAGGAAGGCCGCGTCGCCCTCGATCTCGATCAGGTCGAAGTCCCGAGCGGCGTCGACGATCTTGTCGAGCATGCGCCTCGTGGCCGCCTCCGCGTGCCCGAGGATGCTGCGGTGGAAGTCCATGTACTCGGTGTAGCCACCGATGTCGGCGATCAGGAGCAGTGCACGATCCGTCGCCATGCGTGGACGCTAACAGGGCGCAGCGCGGGCGGAACCGGCTGGACGAGGCGATGTCACGGGCCGCCGCGCTGTCGGAGGCTGCGGAAGAACTCGACCAGGTCGCGGGAGAGCAACCCGGGTTGCTCGTACGCGGCGAAGTGGCCGCCACGCGGCATCGTGGTGTAGCGCGTGACGTTGTAGGTGCGCTCGGCCCAGGTGCGGGGCGGGAGGCTCAGGTCCCGGGGGAAGACCGCGACCGCCGTCGGGACGTCGACCCGCCGCACCCTGGCGGTCCACACCCGTGCGTACTCGTAGTACGGCCGGAACGACGTCGAGATCGTCTCGGTGAACCAGTAGAGGGATGCCTGGGTGAGCAGGTAGTCGTCGGGGAAGCAGCGGGAGACGTCGCCGTCGCAGTCGCTCCACTCGCGGTGCTTCTCCACGATCCAGGCGAGCAGGCCGACGGGGGAGTCGGCGAGCCCGTGGCTGAGGGTCAGTGGCCTGGTCATCTGCTCGTGCTCGTAGCCGCCGTCCTCGGCGAACCATCGACTCTCGGACGCTTGGTAGGCGCGTTCCTCGGGCGTCAACGTGTCGGGGTCGGCGTCCGGGGGGTCGGCGACGGCGAGCAGGTGCGCGCCGACGACGGATCCGGGGTGCTCCTGCGCCAGCAGCGACGTGACCCCGGCGCCGAGATCGCCCCCGTGCGCGCCGTACCGCTCGAAGCCCAGCTCGTC
This sequence comes from uncultured Actinomycetota bacterium, assembly GCA_963792195.1. Taxonomy (GTDB): domain Bacteria; phylum Actinomycetota; class Actinomycetes; order Actinomycetales; family Kineosporiaceae; genus DATKNA01. The sequence goes on from CAWBVK010000004.1 coordinate 114,977, forward strand.
GTGCATCAGCGCGTGCCACAGTTCGTGGGTGCCGGTCGCGGCGGGGAGTTCGGGTCGTTGCGGCGACAACCCGAACCCCGGTAGCGAGGGCACGACGACGGTGAACGCGTCGCGGGGGTCGCCGCCGTGGCGGGAGGGGTTGGCCAGGCGCTCCGCCAGCCGCGGCATCTCCAGGAACGAGCTCGGCCAGCCGTGCGTGACGACGAGCGGCAGGGCGTCCGGGAACTCGCCGGGGTACAGCAGGAAATGCACGTCCGTCCCGGCGACCTCCGCGGTGTACGAGGGCAGGGCGTTGATCGCGGACTGCTGCGCCGGCCAGTCGTGACCGGTGGCCCAGCGCGCGGCGAGCCGTCGCAGCAGGTGGCCGTCGTCGGGCATCCGCCGTCCCTCGTCGGGCGGCCACGGGCGGGGCCATCGGGTCCGCAGCAGCCGGCGGCGCAGGTCCTCGACCTCGGCCGGGCTCACGTCGAGACGTGCCGGTCGCATCGCGATCGCTCCCTTCCGACGAGTCCGACGACTCCGACGAGTGCTGCATGGAGACTACGAACGTGGCGCGCCGGCTGGAACACGTGCTCTGGATCGGTGGCGGTAGCGGCGCCGGGAAGTCGACGGTCGCGCGGCGGCTGGCGGCCGAGCACGGCCTGCGGGTCTACTCGACCGACGACGCCATGAGCCGGCGCGCCGCCGCCCTGACCGCGGACCAGGCACCGCAGCTGGCGCGGTTCAGCGCCATGACCATGGAGGAGCGGTGGCTCGATCGCTCGCCGCAGCTGATGCTCGAGAGCTTCCACTGGTTCCAGGGGGAGGGCTTCGAGCTCGTCGTCGACGACCTCCTGCGAATGCCGCGCACGCCGCCGGTGATCGCCGAGGGCTTCCGCCTGCTCCCACAGCTCGTCGCCCCACTGCTGACGGGCGTCCGGAAGGCCGTGTGGCTGTTGCTGACGCCCGCGTTCCGGCGGGCCGCGATCCAGAGCAGGGGACGACCTGGGACATCGCCGGCAGGACCAGTCACCCCGCTCGCGCCTTCGCCAACCTGCTCGCGCGCGACCACCTGTTCACCACCCGCCTCGGCGCCGAGGCCCGGCAGCTGGCACCGCAGGTCGCGCACGTGGACGTCGACACGACGCCGGACGCGTTCGTCGCGCACGTGGCCCGGCTGCTGGACCTCGGGGCCGGCCACTGAGATCACAAGGTCGCGTGCCGGGAGCCCCGGACGGCGTTCGGCAGGGCGTCCTCGCACAGCAATGGCGAGGTACAATACTTGCCGTGTATGTGCCGGGGATCGGCGTCCGTCGCCGGCCTCTAGCCCACCACGGGTTCTGCGCCAGGCGCAGGTGCACCCGGCCGGGGCTCCACGCCCTCGAGCGGGTGACCCTCACCTCGCCCCGCGCGCGTGGCGCGGCGGTCACCGCATGCGCATCCACGACGGGCCGGCCGTGCATCGCCGACCCCGTCATCCGCACGGGCTGTCATGGACCTGGGAGGTCGTCATGACCGACGAGATGCAAACGCGCGATTCGGTTCCCCCCGCCGTCTCCGGCATCGCTGATCCGGCACCACTGGGGCTGGCCGCCTTCGCACTCACCACGTTCCTGCTGTCGGCGAAGAACGCCGGCTGGACGCACGGCACGGATGCCTGGCTGGGGTACGCGTTCGCCTACGGCGGCCTCGTCCAGCTCCTGGCCGGCATGTGGGAGTTCCGCAACCGCAACGTCTTCGGGTCGACGGCGTTCGGCACGTACGGCGGCTTCTGGATCGGGCTGGGCCTCTACATCGTGCTCGTCGCGTCGAAGGCCACTCCCGCCCAGGTCGCCAACGACCTCGGGTGGATCCTGCTGGCCTTCGCCATCTTCAACACCTACATGCTGCTGTGGAGCACCCAGGTCAACATGGCGGTTCTCGCGGTGTTCCTGACGCTGGAGATCACCGAGGTCGTGCTGTTCATCGCCAACTTCGCGAACAGTTCGACGCTCTTGAAGATCGGCGGAATCGTCGGCGTGCTGACGGCGATCTGCGCCTGGTACACATCCGCTGCCGGGGTGATCAACGGCATGGTCGGCGGAGAGGTGCTGCCTGTGGGCCGGCCGATGCGGTCGGATCTGACGGCGCCCCGCGCCGACACCCCGCTCGTCCGTCAGCGCTGAGCCGGCGGCCACCTCATGACCGACGTCAACATCGATGCGCTGCTTGCGGAGGAGCGCACGTACCCGCCGTCACCGGCGTTCGCGGCGGACGCCAATGCCCGGTCCGGGTTCCACGACCGGGACCCCGACGAGTTCTGGGCGACGGAGGCCCGGACGCGGGTCACCTGGTTCAACCCGTTCCACACTCTGAAGGAATGGAACCCGCCCTACGCGAAGTGGTATCTCGGGGGCCAGCTCAACGTCTGCTACAACTGCGTCGACCGGCACGTGGAACAGGGCCGGGGCGACCGGATCGCCTACTACTGGGAGGGTGAGCCCCGGAGCGATCGCCGGGCCATCACCTATGCCCAGCTGCAGCGGGACGTGGTCCGCTTCGCCAACACGCTGAAGAAGCTGGGCGTGCGCCGCGGCGTACCCGTGGCCATCTATCTCGGCATGGTTCCCGAGCTCCCGATCGCCATGCTGGCGTGCACCCGGCTGGGCGCGCCGCACACGGTGGTCTTCGGCGGCTTCTCGGCGGAGGCACTCTCCGGCCGGATGAACGACATGGGCAGCCAGGTCCTCATCACCCAGGACGAGTCCTGGCGCCGGGGGAAACCCGTGCCGCTCAAGGCGGTGGCCGACCAGGCGATGGCGGACGCGCCGGTGCGAAACTGCCTGGTGGTGCGCCGGACCGGCGGCGAGGTGACCATGGCGGACGGCCGGGACGTCTGGTACCACGAGGCCGGCGCCGACGTCGACGACGACCCTGCATCCTGCCCCTGCGAGGTGATGGACGCCGAGGACCTGCTGTTCCTCATGTACACGAGCGGCACGACGGCGCGGCCGAAAGGCATCGTGCACACCACTGCCGGGTACCTCGTGGGGGTCGCCACGACGCACCACTACATCTTCGACATCAAGCCCGACACCGTGTACTGGTGCGCCGCGGACATCGGCTGGATCACCGGGCACAGTTACATCGTCTACGGGCCGCTCTGCAACGGCACGACCAGCGTCCTCTACGAGGGAACGCCCGACTTCCCCGACAAGGACCGCTGGTGGGACATCGTGGAGCGGTACCGGGTGACCGTTCTGTACACCGCCCCGACCGCCATCCGCACGCACATGAAATGGGGACCGGAGTACGCGGAGCGCCACGACCTGTCCTCGCTGCGCCTCCTCGGGACGGTCGGCGAGCCGATCAACCCCGAGGCGTGGGTCTGGTACCGCACGCACGTCGGCGGGGATCGCACCCCGGTCGTGGACACGTGGTGGCAGACGGAGACCGGCATGATCATGATCAGCGCCCTGCCGGGGATCAGCACGCTCAAGCCGGGTTCGGCCGGGCGCCCCTTCCCCGGGGTCGATCCCGCGGTGCTGGACGAGCGGGGTTCCGAGGTCCCACCCGGGATGGGCGGCAGCCTCGTCATCCAGGCGCCGTGGCCCGCCATGCTCCGCGGCATCTTCCGCGATCCCCAGCGCTACGCGGACACGTACTGGTCGAAGTACCCCGGCCAGTACCTGGTGGGCGACGGCGCGCGCGTCGACGAGGACGGCGACTTCTGGCTGCTCGGCCGCATCGACGACGTCATGAACGTGTCGGGGCACCGGATCTCGACGATCGAGGTGGAGAGCGCGCTGGTCGACCACCCGTCGGTGGCCGAGGCCGCGGTCTGCGGGCGCAACGACGCCCAGACGGGGCAGGCCATCGTCGCCTACGTGACCCTCAAGGGCGACGCGCAGGGCAGCGAGCAGCACCTCGCCGAGTTGCGTGATCACGTCGCCCGGAAGATCGGCAAGCTGGCCATGCCCGCCAGCATCGTCTTCACGCCCGAACTGCCGAAGACCCGCTCCGGCAAGATCATGCGGCGGCTGCTGCGGGACGTCGCCGAACACCGCACACTCGGCGACACGACGACGCTTGCCGACCCCGACGTCGTCGAGGAGATCCGCGGCCGGGCCGCCACGGAGGCGGCGGGCAGCGAGTAGGGACGCCCTCCGTACCCCGGCCCCGACGTCGCCGGTGTCGACGTGGGGGCCGGTGGAGAGGATCATTCGTGCCGGCCCCTCATCCCTGCCGGCGCGGCCGAGGAGATCCTCATGATCCGTCGGGACGAGCTGCGCGAGTACAGCCGGGGGTCGCTGTGGTTCCTCCCGGCGATCGCCGCGGTGTCGGCGCTCCTACTCGGCATCGTCCTGTCCCACGTGCCGGTGACGGCGACGTCCTGGCTCGCGTTCCAGGGCACGGCCGACGACGCCCGAGCCCTACTGATCACGATCGCAGGGACGATGGTGACCGTCATCGCTCTGCTGCTCGGCCTGGCCGTTGTGGCACTCCAGCTGGCGTCGACGCAGTTCTCGCCCCGGCTCCTGCGCAACTTCCTGCGCGACCGGCCGAACCAGATCGTGCTGAGCGTCTTCGTGGGAACCTTCGTCTACAGCGCGGCCGGGCTGTTCGACGTCGGCATCTCGGGCGGCCAGCGCGTCGGGCAGTTCCCCCGGCTCGCCGTCACCGTCGCCATCGCGCTCATGTTCGTCAGCCTGGCCATGCTGGTGTTCTTCGCCGATCACCTGGCGCACTCGCTGCAGATCGACCACATCATGCGGACCGTCGAGCAGAACACGCTGGCGGTCGTCCGCACGCTGCCGGCGGGCCGGCCGGCTCCACCGATCCCGGCCGGCGCCACCGCCGTCCCCGCCCGGGACTCGGGCTACGTGCAGTACGTCGACCTCGACCGGCTGCCTGCCCTGGCCCAGCGGCACGGGTTGACCGTGTCACTGCGGCCCAGGGTCGGCGAGCACGTGGCGCGCGGCACCGCGCTCGCTTGGGTCTGGGCCGCCTCCACTCCCGGGTCCGCCACTCCCGGGTCCGCCGCCACTCCCGGTCTTCCGGCGGACGCCGATGCCGGCTCGCTCTCGCGCAGCCTGCACGCCCTGGTCCGCATCGGGTTCGAGCGCACCCTCGAGCAGGATCCCAGCCTGGGCATGCGCCAACTCGTCGACGCCGCGTGCAAGGCGCTCTCCCCGGCGGTGAACGATCCCTACACGGCGATCCAGGCGATCCACCATCTCTCGGTGATCTACACCGAGCTCGCCGAGCGACGGGCGGGCACGATCGTCCTCGACGACCCGGCGGGCCGGGTGTGCGCGGTCGTCCCCGCCCGCTCGGTCGGCGAGCATCTCGACGTCGGGATGGGACTGATCAGGCGGTACGGCGCCTCCGAGCCCACCGTCGTCCATGCCCTGCTCGCGGCCCTGACCGCGGTCCTCGCCGCGGCGGGCGACCGCGGCGAGGTCGTGGACGCCGTCGAGCACCAGGCCGAGCTGCTGGTCCGTGCGGCCCGGAGCCAGACCCGGGAGCCGGCCGACCTCCGGGCCGTCGAGAGCGAGTACGCGACCCTGCAGCGGTCGGTGGAGGAGCAGGGCTCCCGCAGGGTGCCGTGACGGCGGTCAGCGGGCCTCCGGATCCGGGCGGCCCGACCGCAGGTCCTGGATCACGATCCACGCGGGAACGACGAAGAGCAGGACGGCCAGCAGGGCGACGGCCCCGACGACGACAGCGGGCGTCATGGCTGCTCCTCGGCCACGGCGGCAGGCAGGGCCGACGCGGGCAGGCGACGCATCGCGTTGCCGAGCGCGCGATCCGCACGCGTGCCGGTGACCGGTGCACCGCATGCGCCGCAGCGACCATGGCGGTCGTCGCGGATCGCCGCGAGTGCCGCCTCGGTCTCCTGCAGGTGCTGCCGCGCGGTGGCGATCAGGCGGGCGGCGACCTGGAGGCGGTGCGCCTGCATCAGGGGGTCGTCCTGGTCGTGCGGGCCGGGGGTCAGGGCCGCGAAGGACAGTTCGGTGATGGTCGCGACCTGCCGGCGCCAGTGCTCCTCGAGCAGGGTGCGGTAGTCGGGGGACGGCTCGAACACGGGGGTGCCGTGCGCGGGCAGGGTGGAGCTGCGGGACATGGGTTCGCCTTCTTCCGTCGTGCGGTACCGGAGCCGCCGACGTCGGATCGGCGGCCGCTCAGCTCGAAAGGGCGACCCGAGGAGGCCCGCGGCCCGGGGGAGGGGCAGGCGTGCGGACGGACGGGACCGTGGACCCGGCGACGGCGAGGAGCACCGCCGCGAGCAGGGCCGCGGGCGGGAGCCGGTCGGCGGGGATCCACCACAACCACGTCGCTGCCTGCGTCGGGTGCCCGGAGGCAGGCGGGACGACGACCGGGCCGGGGACCCGACCATCGAGCGAGGCGGCGACGGTGACGTGCGTCGCGCCGGGCGACGCCGGCTCCGAAGCCCGGCCGACGGTGCCGGCGAGAGCGGTCAGGAGCATCGCCAGCGCGGCGGTGAGGGCGAGGATCGAGCGGACGGACGAGCGGGTGGTGGTGTGGACTGCGACCCCTGGAGGGTCTGCGCGGTTCACGGCACCCCTCGTTCCGTCGGCGTCTTCCGGCACCTCAAGGATGCCCTCCGGCCACCGCCGCCCACCAGGTCGGGGACCGGCCGATGTCGGGACCCCTTGATTTCCGGCGGTCGGCAACTAGCGTGGTCCGGGAACCGGGATCGCAGGGCAGTGATGCAGGAGGGCGGCAGTCGGTGACGGGCAGGGGTACCCGGGCCGGAGGCGCTCGCGTGGTCGACCGGGGGTGGCTGGACGCCATCGCCGGAGCGGCCGCCGACGACGCCGCGGCTCCCGTCGAGCTGCTCGGACGGTACCTGCTGGTCCTTGCGGACGCCGCGCTCGGCGGGAGCCGGCCCGACCGCGAGGATCTCCTCCTCGTCGCGGCGTCGGGGCGGCGCGCGGCGAGGGACGGCGTGGCGGCGGGTCAGGGCGTGAACCTGTACCTGTCGGCGGCCCGGCGGTTCTGGCGCGAGCTGCCCCTCGTCGTCCGGTCCTCGGACAGTGAGGTGGTCCGGTCGGCCGCCGACGCCGTGCTGCACGTGGTCGGGGAGGCTGTAGCGGCGTTCGTGGACGGCTACCAGGACGAGCGACGCGAGTCGATCCGCCGCGAGGAGTCGACGCGTCGCGAGTTCATCGACGACCTCCTCCGCGGCGACGCCGATGTCGCGGGCCTGGTCGAGCGTGCCGAGCCGTTCGGGCTCGACCTCACCCGGGCGCACCACGTTGCGCTGGCCACGTGTCGCGACCCCGACGCCGACCTGGACCTGGCCGCGCGCGCGGTCGAGCGCGCCGTGGTCTCCCGGTTCGGCGACCGCGAGGTGCTCGTGGCCACCAAGGAGCACCTTCTCGTCGTCCTCGTGCCGGCCACGGCCGGCAACGACCGGCGCGAGGACGTCGGCGCCACGATCCGCGACGAGGTGGCGTCCGGAGCCGGCAGCGGCGTCTGGAGGGTGGCGGTCGGCCGTGCCCACGCCGGCGCGTACGGCATCGCCCGGTCCTACGAGGAGGCGCGCGAGGCCCTGCAGCTCGCGGGCCGGCTCGGTGTGACGGCGACCGTGGTGCACGCCTCCGACCTGCTGGTGTACCGCGTCCTGGGCCGCGACCAGGCGGCGATGATCGACCTGGTGCAGGCCGTGCTGGCACCGCTCGCCGACGCCCGCGGAGGCGCCGAGCCCCTGCTCGCGACCCTGCGGGAGTACTTCGCGGCGGGCAACGTCACGACGGAGGCCGCCCGGCGGTTGCATCTGTCCGCCAGGGCCGTCACCTACCGGCTGCACCGGATCCGGGAGCTGACGGGCTACGACGCGAGCGACCCCGAGGGTGCGTTCGCCCTCCACGCGGCCGTCCTGGGCGCGCGGCTGCTGGACTGGCCGCGCACCCCGCTCCCGACGTGACGGGAGACGAAGGGTGGTCGAGGCGGAGCCGGGGCCCCCGGCTCAGGAGGGCTGCGCAGGCCCCAGGGTGACGACGATGATCAGCCCGCACACCACCAGCGCGGAACCGACGACGGTCGCCACGTTGACCCGTTCGTGCAGGACGACGGCGCTGGCCCCGAGGATGCCGAGGTAGCCGAGCGCATTGAACGGGTAGGCCAGGTTGAGCGGCACGCGCGACAGCGTGGCCAGCCACGCCAGTGCCGACACGGCGAACACCAGCAGCCCCGACACCACCCAGACGTTGAGGCCTGCCGTCAGCGCGAGCGAGCGGCCCTGGGCCTTGGACGCCTCGACCGCCTGGGTCATGCCGTGCTTGAGCATGACCTGACCCGTGGCGGCCGTGGCGACGGCGAAGAGCAGGACGGCCAGGGAGGCTGGGGACACGCGGGGGCTCCTCCGTCGGGTGGGATCGGGCGCCAGCTCCGACGCCGTCGTCACGCCGTCGCCGCGGAACGATCGGGACGAGCGGTCAGCTGGGTCACCTCGTCGACGTGCGCGTCGCCGTCCAGGTCGTCCGCGTAGATCATCTCTTCGGCGTGCGGGACCAGGCGGAGGACGTGCTGGTACCCGAACAGCGTCGGCCGCGCGCGGACCAGGGCGGCGTCCAGCCGCTGCAGGGCCCGGACGGGAGGGGCCGGGTCGGCGCTGCCGATGGCCCCGAGCGGGAGCCCGGTGGCGAACTCCTCGACGATGTCGAACCCGGCCGCCCGCACCGTCCGGCGCAGCGTCGACCGGGTGAAGAAGCGCAGGTGGGTGGCGTCGAGGATGCCGCGCCGGTCGTAGCCGAACAGGCCCGTCGCGACGCGCACGCGCGGGTACCAGTGACCGAAGTTCGGGACCGAGAGCAGCAACTGGCCCCCGGGCCGCAGGACCGCGCGCATGTCCTTGAGCAGCTTGCCCGGACGCGCCAGGTGCTCGATCACGTCGCCCGCCACGACGACGTCGAAGCCGGTGCCGACCTCGGCCGGGATCCCCTGCTCGAGGTCGGCGACGAAGAACCGGTCCGTCCGGTCGCGCGCCCCCGGCAGCTCCATGACGTCGACGCCGGTGACGTGGTGCCCGGCGGCGCGGGCCCGCTCCGCGAACAGACCGCCCGAGCAGCCGAGGTCGAGGATCCGGGAGGGCGGCAGCTCGTCGAGCATGGCGAGCAGGACGGCGTGCGAGGAGCCGTCACCCTCCTTGAAGCGGTACTCCTCGGGGGTCTGGACCCACTCCTGGGTGCCGAAGCCCTTGGACGCCAGCTTGAACTCGACCACGTCGCGGACGACGTCCCGGGCGTACTTCATGCCGTTCACGTAGCAGATCTCGTCGCCGTAGTACGTGGGGATCGGGATCTCCACGATCCGGCCGCCGGCGTGCACGATCTGGGCGATGATCTGGGTGTCGAAGTCGAAGCCGTCGCTGTTCGCCTCGAAGGGGATCCGCTTCAGGATGCTCGTGCTGTAGGCGCGGTACCCGGAGTGGAACTCGGTGAGCTCGGTCCCCAGCACGCGGTTCTCGAAGGTCGTGAGGATGCGGTTGCCGACCCACTTGTAGAACGGCATCCCGCCGGCCCTCGCGGCGCCCGGGACCATCATCCGCGAGCCGAAGACCGCCGCGGCGTCCTCCGTGAGGAACGGCGCGACCATCTCGGGCAGGCACTCGGGGGCGTACTGCCCGTCGCCGTGCAGCAGCACGACGATGTCGAGCCCGTGCTCGATCGCCAGCCGGTAGGCGGCCTTCTGGTTGCCGCCGTACCCGAGGTTCTTGGTGTGCCGGACGACGGTCGTCCGCACGGCCCGCGCGTTGGCCCCCCACCGGCGAGCATGCTCGAAGGTGTCGTCGTGGCTGGCGTCGTCCGAGATGATGATCTCGGCGACGGTGCCCAGGACCTCGGGTGGGATGCGGTCGAGGGTGGCCGCCAGCGTGGATGCGGCGTTGTAGGCCACCACCACGATGCCGATCCTGGGGGCGACCACGTCGCGCTCGGTCATCGGGTCGTTCTCCAGTCCTCGCAGTCGATCGTGGCTCGTCCGCCCCGACCCCGTACCGCCTCGACGCACCGCTGGGAGGCGTCGCCAGGCGGGCAAGCTCCAGGCGCCGATCGTCGTCCAGGTCCCACGGGTGGGTCAAATCCGTGAGCGGGCGAGCCGGCCCCGGCCTGCTCGGCCTCAGGCGCCCGACGGCAGCCCCCTAGACTCCGCGAAATGGACGACACCCTCCCGGCGCGACGCGGGCGCCGGTGGCTCCCGGGTCGCCCACCCGCGCTCGACGACCCGGTGGTCCGGGCCATGGTCCTGGTGTACCCGCTGATCAGGTTCCTGGGGGTGATCACCAGCGCTCCGGTGCCAGCGCCGGACGCCGACGGTTACCGCGTCCCCCGCAACAACTTCCTCAACTTCTCGCTGACCAGCCTTGACGGCCACTCCATCCGGCCCTGGGGCGTCACCATCTGGATGGCCCTCTGGCCGACCGACCGCGGGATCCTGCTCGCCCAGGTCGCGCTGTCCATCGTCGCCTGGGCCCTGTTGGCGGTCACCGTGGCCGACGGCATCCCGAACCCCGTCGGGCGCCGGATCCTCGCGTTCCTGGTGCTGCTGGTCTCGTGCACCGCTCAGGTGGCCGCCTGGGACGCAGACATGCTCTCGGAGTCGGTCTCGGTCTCCACCGGGATCCTCGCCCTGGTGGCGCTCGTCCGGTTCACGCGGCGACCGTCGTGGCCGCGTGGGGGGGTCCTGGCGCTGGCCGCGCTGTGGTTCACCATGACCAGGCCGAACATCTTTCCGGTCCTGCTCGCCTGGGCGGTCGCGCTGGTCGTCGTCGGGCTGCTCAGGCGCGAGGCCCTCCTGTGGTCGGTGGTCGCCGGCTCGTTCGTCCTGATGTCCCTGTACGCCTACGTCTACAACGTCCGCTCCGACGACACTTGGCGCGAGAGGTTCGGGGTGACCCGGACGACGGTGGCCTACGCCTACCCCATCGGCCCTTACGACCCGGTGGCCGAGGACGTGCTCGCGGACCTCCGGGCCACCGACGCACCGCGATGCATGATCCCGACCGCCCCGGGCGACGCGACTCGCGGCGGCGGCCCGACGAGGTGGGTCAAACGGACGGCGGCTGCCTGCCCGGGTATGGACGCCTGGGCCACCGACAAATGGACCCGCTGGTGGGTGAGCTGGCTGCTCCACCACCCGGGCAAGACGCGGCGCATCATCGACACGCAGCTGCCCAACGCCCTGAGCCCGCCCGTGTACGCGAACGTCTGGGCCCCGGCGCCGGCCTTCGTGAGCTCGATGTTCTTCGGGTCGGCGGAGATCCCGCAGTCGCAGTACCCGGACCGCGGCTACCGCACGGAGCCGTTGATGTTCTGGCTGGCGGCGATCCTCGTCCTCGCCGTGCTCGGCCGGCGTCGATCCCGCAGCGGGTCGTGGCACGTCGACCTGGTGGTCGCGGCCGGAGCAGTAGGGGCCCTTGGAGCGGCCGTATCGGGTGCCCTGATCATCCAGACTTCGGCGCACGGCGTGGGCCGTGAGAGCACCGGAGCCACCCTCATGCTGACGGCCAGCTGCATCGTCCTCGTCGGCCTTGGGCTGGGCAGGCTGTGGTCCGAGACGTCGTCGGACCGACAGGGTCCGGATCGAGCTTCGGCCCCCGAGGTCACGACGGGACGCGCCGCGGTTGCGGAGGGACACGCTGGGGCCGCCCCTGCGGAGGAGACCGCCGCGGAGGCGCCCCTGCAGGATCACCCCGTCGGCTGACGCGTCCGCGTCGCGACGGGCGCCGACGCGCGTGACCGGAGCCCCTAGACTCCGCGAAATGGACGACACCCTCCGGGCGGGACGCAGGCGCAGGTGGCTCCCCGGTCGCGGGGCCTGGATCGCCGACCCGGTCGTGGGGGCCATGGTCCTGGTCTATCCGCTGATCAGGCTCCTGGGCGTCATCACCGCTTCCCCGGTCAACGCTCCGGACTCGTCCGGGTACCGGGTCCGTGGGGACAGCTTTTTGAACTTCTCGCTGACCAGCCTGGACGGCCACTCCATCCGGCCCTGGGGCGTCACCATCTGGATGGCCCTCTGGCCCACCGACCGCGGGATCCTGCTCGCCCAGGTCGTGCTGTCCATCGTCGTCTGGGTCGCGCTCGCGGTCACCGTGGCCGAGGGCATCGGGAACCCCCTCGCGCGGCGGATCGTGGTCCTTCTCCTGCTGCTCGTCTCGTGCACGGCGCAGGTGACGGCCTGGGACGCGAACATGCTCTCCGAGTCGGTGTCGGTCTCCACCGGGATCCTCGCCCTGGTCGCGATCATCCGGTTCGTCCGGCAGCCGACGTGGCCGCGCGCGGCCGTGCTCGTGCTCGCGGCGCTGTGGTTCACCATGACCAGGCCCAACGTCTTCCCGGTGCTCATGGCGTGGGCCGTCGCGCTGGTCGTCGTCGGGCTGCTCAGGCGCCAGGCCCTCCTGTGGTCGCTGGTCGCCGGTTCGTTCGTCCTGATGTCCCTGTACGCCTACGTCTACAACGTCCGCTCGGACGACACCTGGCGCGAGAAGTTCGGGGTCAGCCGGACGACCATCGCCTACGCCTACCCGATCGCGCAGAACGACCCCGTGGCCGAGGACGTGCTGGCCGACGTGCGGAAGTCCGACGCGCCGCGGTGCATGATCCCCGCCACGCCGAAGGACGCGACCCGGGGCGGCCCGACGCTGTGGGTGCACCGGACGGCCGCCGTCTGCCCGGGCATGGACGCCTGGGCGACCGACAACTGGACCCGCTGGTGGGTCAGCTGGCTCCTGCACCACCCGAGCAAGACCGTGCAGATCATCCACGCGCAGCTGCCCAACGCCCTCAGCCCGCCGGTGTACGCCGACGTCTCGGCCCCGGCCCCGCAGTTCGTGAGCTCGATGTACTTCGGGTCGACCGCGATCCCGCAGTCCAACAACTCCGCCCGTAGCTACCGGACCCAGCCCCTCCTGCTCTGGCTGGCGGCGATCGTCGTCCTCGCCGTGCTCGGCAGGCGCCGTTTCCGGAGCGGGAACTGGCACGCCGACCTGGTCGTCCTGGCGGGCGCCGCCGGCGCGCTCGTCTCGGCCGTCACCGGCGGGCTGCTGATCCAGGCGGCCCCCGACGGAGTGGGCCGCGAGAGCGCCGGGGTCACGCTCCTGTTGACGGCCAGCTGTGTCACCCTCGTCGGCTTCGGGCTGGGCCGGCTGTGGCCCGCGACGTCCCCGGACGGGGAGGGCGCGGCTCCCGTTCCGGCGTCCGGGCTCACGACCGGACGCGCGGCGGTCGCGGACGGCCGTCCGGCCGTCGGCCCTGCCGACGAGGTCGACGCTGCGGCGCCCCGGCAGGACCACCCGGTCGGCTGACGCACCCCGAGCCGGCGCCGTCGGGTCGGCGTCCGCCTACGCGGGTGCCACGGCGTGAGGCCCGCGCAGCGTCTCCTCGACCGCGGCGACGAGCTCGGTGTCGTCGGCCAGGTCGGGGGCGAGCATGCCGAGCACGTCCCGGGCCGAGGCCGCGCGCTGGAGGTAGGGCGCGGCGCCGGCGTCGTCCACCGGCACGCCGAGCCCCCGCAGGTGGCCGATCCACGCCGCCAGTGCCTGCATCGCTCCGGTCGGCATGCGCCCCGCCGCCCGCTCGCCGCGCAGCACCGGGAGCACCCGGATCGGGACCTTCTGGGAACCGTCGGCGGCGATCTGCGCCAGCGTGTGCCGCATCCGGGGGTTGGCGAAGCGCTCGAGCAGCTGTGCCCGGTAGGCCGCCAGGTCGGGCGCCGGAAGCGGCACGTAGCGGGACGCCTCGTCCCACCACAGCCCGAGCAGGCGCCGGCACTCCGGATCCGTGACGGCATCCGCCACGGTGTCGTGGCCGCGGGCGCCCCCCACGTACGCGAGCAGGCTGTGACCGCCGTTCAGCAGGAGCAGCTTGCGGGTCTCGTACGGGTGGACGTCGTCGACGAAGCGCGCGCCGGCTGCGTCCCAGGCGGGGCGCCCGCCGGGGAACTCACCGCTCAGCACCCACTCGGTGAAGGGTTCGGTGACCACGGGCACCGGGTCGCCCCAGCCGGTGCGTTCTGCCACCGCCCTAACGTCGTCGGAGGTCGTGCGTGGTGTGATCCGGTCGACCATCGTGCTCACGAACGACACGGAGCCGGCGATCCAGTCGGCCAGACCGGGGTCGGCCTCGCCCGCGATCTCGGTGACGACGCGGGCGACGGCCTCGCCGTTGCCGGGCAGGTTGTCGCAGGGGACGACCGCCAGGGGTGCACCGCCGGCCGCGCGCCGCGCGGCCAGGCCCGCGGCGAGCCGGCCCGGCACGGTGACGACGTCGGTCCCGTTCCGCAGGGCGTCGATGTCCGCCCGCACGTCCGGCCGGTCACGGTCGAGCGCGCCGTCGCGCGTGCGGGCGTACGCCGCCTCCGTGACCGTCAGGGTCACCACGGCGACCTCGGGACGCTCGAGACGGGAGCACCACGCGCGCAGGTCCGTTCCCGGGTGGGCCTCCGCGAGGGCCTCCTGGACGGTCATCTCGTCGTCGACGGGCCCCCGGACGACCAGGGTGTACAAGCAGTCCTGGCGGGTCAGCTGCTCGGCGAGCTCCCGGGAGCGGCCGGTGAAGGCCGCGATGCCCCAGTCGGCGCCGTCCGCCGCTGCACCCGTGTACCAGGCCTGGTGGGCGCGGAAGAAGCCGCCGAGCCCGAGGTGGACGATCCGGACGGGCGGCCTGCGCGTCCTGCGCGGGCTCACAGCTTGAACACCGTGCGCGGCTGGTCGGCGACCAGGCTGGTCAGGGTCTCCAGGGCCTCGTCCTCGTCGAGCCGGTGCGCGGCCACGAGCCCCGCGAGGAAGCCGGCGTCCAGGCGCCGGGACATGTCGTGCCGGGCCGGGATCGAGCAGAAGGCGCGGGTGTCGTCGATGAAGCCCGACATCCGGCTGAATCCGGCGATCTCGCTGACGGACTCCTGGTACCGGCGGATCAGCGCGGGGCTGTCGAGGAACCACCAGGGCGCGCCGGCGTAGACCGAGGGGTAGAAGCCGGCCAGTGGCGCGATCTCGCGGGCGAAGGTGTCCGGGTCCACGGTGAAGAGCACGAGGTGGAAGTTCGGGTGGGTCCCGTACCGGTCCAGCAGCGGCCGCAGCGCGTCGGTGAACTCCACGGCCACCGGGATGTCGTGGCCCGTGTCGGGCCCGTACGCCGCGAGGGTCGCCGCGTGGTGGTTGCGCCGGATGCCGGGGTGCACCGTCATCACCAGGCCGTCGTCGCAGGACATCCTCGCCATCTCGAGGATCATGTGCCGGCGGAACGCGGTCGCCTCGGCGTCGGACGCCTGGCCTGCCAGCGCCGAGGAGTAGATCCGGCGCGCCTCGGCCGCCTCGAGCGGGGCGGCGATCGCGTCGGGGTGCCCGTGATCGGCCGACACGGCGCCGTGCTCGACGAAGTACCGTCGGCGCTCCTCCAGGGCCGCCACGTAGCCGTCGTAGTCGTCGACGTCCCTGGCCGCCGCCTCGCCGAGGCGCTTGACGGCGTCCGCCCAGCCCGGCCTCGCGGGCTCGAGGTAGACGTCGGGGCGGAACGTCGGCACCACCCGGGTGCTCACCTCGGGATCCTCGGCGAGCCGGGCGTGCGCGGCGAGGTCGTCGGCCGGGTCGTCGGTCGTGGCCAGCACGTCGATCCCGAACCGGCGCAGCAGTGCGCGGGGCCGGTGGTCCGGCGCGGCGAGCTGCTCGGCGATCTGGTCGTACAGGGCGTCGGCGTTCTCCGCGCTCGGCCGTTCCCGGACCCCGAAGATCTCGCCCAGCTCACTGTCGAACCAGTACCGCACCGGCGTGCCGCGCAGCAGGTGCCAGTTCGCGCACAGCAGCCGCCACACCTCGCGCGCACGCCCCTCCGGCAGCGGGCCCTCGCCCACGCCCAGCCGGTCCAGGGTCACGCCGCCGGCGTGCAGCAGCCGCGTCACGTAGTGGTCGGGCTGGACGAACAGGCTCGCCGGGTCGGCGAAGGGCTGGTCGTCGACCAGGGTCCGGGGATCGACGTGGCCGTGGGGGGAGACGATCGGGAGGTTCCGGACCGCGTCGTACAGGCGACGGGCGACCGCCCGGGTCGCGGCGTCGGCGGGCAGCAGCCGATCCGGGTGCACAGTCAGCGTGGCCATGGCCCGAGGTTGGCGTCTCTCCCAGGCGGCTCACAAGGAGTTGCAGCCTGTTGCCACGGCCGCGACGGCAACAACTGGCAACTCTTTGCCTCCCCGGATCAACCGGGGCAACCATCGGCGAAAGTCTGGATTCGTGAGGTGGGCCACACCCACGGCGGACCGACCGAGGGAGAGACGAATGCGATCGACGACGGTGCGCTCCGCCCTGGCAGTGCTCGCCGCGACCACCGTGACGTTGGGCCTGGCCGCCTGCGGCGGAGGCAGCGGTTCCAGCGGCTCCGGTGGTGGTGCGAATGGCGCCGGCAAGACGCTGGACGTGTACATCGGTGCGAACACCCAGTTCCCGCAGCAGTTCGCCGCCTGGCAGCAGGACATCGCGAGCCAGTTCAAGGCCCAGACGGGCGCGACCGTCACGTGGGAGACGTTCGCCACCGCCAACGACGAGGTCACCAAGATCGAGACCTCCGCGGTGTCGGGCAACGGGCCCGACGTCTACGGTGTGGGCACCACGATGACGCCGACGGCGTACGCCACCGGGGCCTTCACGAAGCTGGACGACGCGGCGTGGCAGAAGGTCGGGGGCAAGGACAAGTTCCTGCCGTCGACGTTGGGCATCTCGGGTCCTGACCCGAACAACCTGATCGGTATCCCGTGGGCCACCCGCCCCTTCGTCATGGCCTACAACAAGGACCTGCTGAAAGCCGCCGGGATCACGAAGCCGGCGACCACGTGGGACGACCTCGCGCAGCAGGCGAAGAAGATGACCCACGGCGACCAGTACGGGATGGCCGTCGCCTACAAGGACAACTTCGACCCGTGGAAGTTCGCGTGGCAGATGTCCATCCAGGCCGGCAACCCGCTCGTCCAGGGCAAGACCGCGAAGATCGACGACCCGACCGTCATGAAGGCCTACCAGACATACTTCGGCTGGCTGACCACCGATCACGTGGTGAACCCGGCCGCCGTCGGTTGGAACAACACCCAGGCCCTGACGGATTTCACCAAGGGCAAGACCGGGTACTTCCTCCTCACCACCCCGACCAGCGTCCCGACGCTGGACGCGAGCCCGATCAAGGGCAAGTGGGCCTACGCCCTGCTCCCGACCGTGCCGCCGGGCGCGACGTCGCGTCCCGCCGGTGCGCCGGCAGCGGCCAGCATCCTCTCCGGTGACAACCTCCTCGTCGCCGACTACTCGAAGAACCAGGATCTGGCGTTCGCGCTCGTCAACCTGATGACGAACGAGCAGAACGCGACGAAGTACTGGAAGATGCTCGGCCAGCCGCCCACGAACGCCGCGGCCGCGCAGACCGCGTTGTCGGGCCCGGAGTTCGCCCCCGTCCTCGAGGCTGCCAAGGAGTCCGTCCCGACGCCGTTCACGGGAGCCTGGGGGACGATCCAGCTCCAGCTCACCAACGTGGCCGTTCAGTCCATCCCGAACCTGGCCCAGGGTTCGGTCCCCGACTCGTCGCTCAACAGCCTCCTCGCTGACGCGCAGACGAAGTCGCAGCAGGCCCTGGACAAGGCGAAGTAGCCGTGGCCAACGACACGACGCGCTCCGCCGGGGGCACCGCGACGGCCGACGCGGCCGTCGCGGGCCCGGGCGGCAAGGAACCGGGGCGCATCCGCGGCGGACGTCGCCGCGGGGTGACGGAGCGGCAGCGCCCGCTCTGGCTGCTTCTGCCCGGCGGGATCCTGATGACGCTGATCATCCTGATCCCGCTGGCGATGGCGGTCTACATCTCGCTGACCGATCTCGACCAGTACACGCTTCGGCGCTGGCTGCAGGCGCCTTTCATCGGCCTGCAGAACTACGGCGAGGCGTTCTCGTCGGGGCTGGGGCACTCCATCTGGCTCAGCGTCTCGTTCGCGGTGATCTCGACGATCGTGACGATCCCGCTCGGGGTGACAGCCGCCCTGGTGACGCAGAACCCCTACCGGGGCCGCGCCCTCGTGCGCGCGGTGTTCCTCGTCCCCTACGTGCTGCCGTCGTTCGTCGT
Organism: uncultured Actinomycetota bacterium; assembly: GCA_963792195.1. Classification (GTDB taxonomy): domain Bacteria; phylum Actinomycetota; class Actinomycetes; order Actinomycetales; family Kineosporiaceae; genus DATKNA01. Next base: position 133,051 of record CAWBVK010000004.1, read on the forward strand.
GGCCGAGTTCTGGCGGACCATGTTGCAGCCCGACGGCATCGTCAACGTGTGGTTGCACAAGATCGGCATCAGTCCTGCGCTGTGGCTCTCCGGGCCCAGGTCGTACTGGACGCTGATCCTGGTGGAGATCTGGGCGGCCTGGCCGTTCATCTACCTGATGGCGCTGGCAGGGCTGCAGAGTGTCGACCATGAGGTCCAGGAGGCGGCCGCCGTGGACGGCGCCTCGTGGTGGCCCAAGCTGCTGCACATCATCCTTCCCTACGTGCGCGGGCCGGTGCTCCTGGCCGCCCTGCTCGCCACGCTCAACCACATCAACAACTTCTCGCTGCCGTTCGTGCTGTTCGGGGTTCCCGCGCCGGACAACGTCAACGTCCTGCCGATGCTCGTGTACGTCACCAGCTTCCAGAACCTGCGGTTCGGGCTGAGTGCGGCCATGGCGATCGTGTCGCTCCTGCTCATCGCCATCCCGCTGTTCGTCTATCTGCGTGCCGTCCGGCTCGACGTCGGCGAAGAGGGAGGCAGGAGATGACCACCACCAGCACCACGACTCCCATCGTGCCGCCGCGCTCGGCATGGCGTCCTCGGGAGCGCACCTCGTCGAAAGAGGCCCAGAGGCTGCTACCCCGGCCACTCCTGGTGATCATCACGATCGTGCTGTGCGTGATCGTCGCCGTCCCCGCGTTGTACGTCGTGCTGGCCTCGGTGAACAGCGATCTCGGGGTCGCATCGGGCGAGTACTGGCCCAGTTCGTTCTCCCTGAAGAGCTACAGCCTGATCTGGAGTACGGCGAACCTCGCGACCGGCCTCGTGAACAGCGTGATCGTGGCGTCCGTGGTGGCCGTGGCGTCCGCCATTCTCGGCACGATCACGGCGTATGTGCTGGTCCGTTACACCTTCGTCGGGCGGATCACCATTCTGCGCGGCCTGGTGGGCCTGCAGAGCATCCCCGGCACCTTGATGCTCCTGCCGGTGTTCGTGCTGTACGCCTCCGCGGGGAACTACCTCGGCATCCAGGTGATCGGCACGCGCTGGGGCCTGATGATCGCCTACCTGACGTTCGCGCTGCCGTTCTCGACGTGGGTGATGGTCACGTACCTGCGTGGTCTGCCCCGTGAGCTGGAGGAAGCAGCGCGCGTCGACGGCGCCTCGATTCTGACGATCCTGTTCAGGATCATCATGCCGCTGAGCCTGCCGGCGATCGTGGTCTCGGGCATTTTCGCCTTCCTGCTCGCCTGGAACGACGTCCTCTTCGCCTCGGTGCTGACCCGACCGGCGACCCAGACCGCCGCCATCGCGTTGCAGACGTTCGGGGCGACCCAGGAGAGCGGGGCGCTGCCGGTGTACTCACAGATCATGGCGGCCTCGGTGGTCTGCGCAGCTCCTGTCGTCCTCCTCTACGTGGTCTTCCAGCGTTACCTCATCGGTGGCCTGACCGCCGGCGGGGTGAAGTGACGCGATGACCGCCGGGGCCGTGATCGGGTGCGGGACCATATCGGTCGTCCACCTGGCGGCGATCAGCAGCCTCGACGGCGCGGACCTGGCCGGCGTCTGCGACACCGACGCCGACCGGGCAGCCGAGGTGGGCGAGAAGCACGGCGTGCCGTGGTTCACCGATCACCAGGAGCTGATCGAGCAGGTCCGCCCCCGGGTGGTGCACGTCTGCACCCCGCACGACGAGCACGTCCCGGTGGCGCTCGACGCCGTCGACGCCGGCGTCGCGGTCCTGCTGGAGAAGCCCGTCGCCCACACGGTCGGCGAGGCCGACCGCCTGGTCGCCACCCACCTGCAGCATCCCGGCGTCAAGGTCGGGGTCTGCCTCCAGAACCGCTACAACACGTGCGTGCAGGCGGCGAGGTCGCTGCTGGGCACGGGCGAGCTGGGCCGGGTGCTCGGCGGGTCCGCGACGCTGCTGTGGCACCGCGATCCGGCGTACTACGAGGCCCGGCCGTGGCGGGGCAGGGTGCGCGAGAGCGGCGGCGGCGTCCTGATCAACCAGGCCATCCACACCCTCGACCTCCTCCAGTGGCTGCTCGGCGACGTCGTGGAGGTGCGCGGGCACACCGGCCGGTACGCGCTGGACGGGATGGTCGACGTCGAGGACACGGCCTCGGTCGTGTTCGAGCACGCGGGCGGTGCCCGGAGCGTGCTCTTCGCGACCGTCGCCAACGTCGTCGACGCGCCGGTGACGATCGAGATCGTCACCGAGCGGGCGGTGCTGCTGATCCGTGGCGACCTCACCGTCACCTACGACGACGGACGGATCGAGACCGTCGCCGAACGGCGGGTCGACACCGGCGGCAAGGCCTACTGGGGCGCGTCGCACGAGGTGCTCATCGCCGACTTCTACCGCACCCTCGACCAGCCCGAACCGTTCTGGATCGGCCCCGAGGAGGGGACCCGATCGCTGCGCCTGATCGACCGGATCTACCGGCTGAACAGTTGACGGAAACCCTTGTGACCGCGAAGGAGGGCCCTATGTGGACCCTGTCCGGATTCATCGACGAGATCTCGCCCGACTTCACCGAGCAGTGCGCCGTGGCGGCCGACCTCGGCCTGAGGTACACCGAGGTGAGAAGCGCCTGGGACATCAACATCCTGGACCTGAAGCCCGAGCAGCTCACCACCGTCAAGGAGACGCTCGCGGACCACGGTCTCGCCGTCTCCAGCATCGGATCCCCGATCGGGAAGATCCCGATCACCGAGGAGTTCGGGCCTCACCTGGAGCGCATGAAGCACGCGGCCGACGTGGCACACCAGCTCTCCGCCCCGTACATCCGGATCTTCTCGTTCTTCCTGCCGCCCGGGGCGGATCCCGCCGACCACCGCGCGGAGGTCGTCGAACGCATGCGGGCCCTCACCCGGGTGGCCGAGGACGCCGACGTCGTCCTGCTGCACGAGAACGAGAAGGACATCTACGGCGACGTCCCCAGCCGCTGCCTCGACGTCGTCCGGTCCGTGGACTCGCCGCACCTGCGGCTCACGTGGGACCCGGCCAACTTCGTGCAGGTGGGCGTGCGCCCGTACACCGAGGGCTACCAGATGCTGCGCCGGTACGTGGACTACATCCAGATCAAGGACGCGCTGGCGGCGGACGGGACGGTCGTGACCGCGGGCCAGGGCGACGGTGAGGTACTGCAGACCATCCGCGCCCTGCAGCACGACGGGTTCGACGGGTTCTTCTCGCTCGAACCGCACCTGGGGACGACGAGCTCGTCGGGCGCCTTCTCGGGCCCGAAGCTCTGGCGCAAGGCCCATGCCGACTTCACCGAACTGCTTCGAGCCGAGGGGATCCAGTACGCATGACGACCGAGCAGAGCAGCAGCAAGCGCAGGGTGGCCCTGGTGGGCGCGGGCGTGATCGGGACGCACCACGGTCTGGTGCTCAGCCAGCTCGCGGACCGCCTCGAGCTCGTCGCCGTCGTCGACGTGGCGGCCGACCGGGCCGAGAAGCTCGCGGCCGAGCGCGGCGGCCGACCCTTCACCTCGCTCGCCGAGGCGCTCCGCGAGGAGGACGTCGACATTGTCGTCGTGTGCGTCCCCACCGGGCTGCACGGCGAGGTGGCGATCGAGGCGCTCGACGCCGGCAAGCACGTCATCGTCGAGAAGCCGGCCGAGACGACCGTCCCGAAGGTCGACCAGATCGTGAAAGCCCAGCAGAAGGCCGGCACCGTGGTCACGGTGATCTCCCAGCACCGCTTCGACCCGGCCACGGAGACCGTGCTCGCGGCGGTCCAGCGGGGCGAGCTCGGCCGGCTGACCTCCGGCATCGCGTCGATCGACTGGTGGCGCGGGCAGAGCTACTACGACTCGGGGGACTGGCGGGGCACCTGGGAGCTGGACGGCGGCGGCGCGCTGATGAACCAGGGGGTGCACACCGTCGACCTGCTCATCGCCATGCTGGGCCGCCCGGTCGAGGTCTTCGCGTACACCGGCGTGCTGGCGCACGAGCGGATCGAGGTCGAGGACGTCGCCGTTGGCGTCGTCCGTTTCGAGAGCGGGGCCCTGGGGGTGCTGCACGGTTCGACCGCCGCCTACCCGGGGCTCTCGGCGCGGGTGCAGGTGCACGGGGACCGGGGCTCGGCGGTCATCGACAACGACCACCTGGTCTTCTTCCACGGAACCCCTGCAGGGGAGGAGCCGGAGGAGCGGAGCATGGGCACGACGTCCGTCCGGGCCGGGGCGGACGCGGGCGCCACGGCCGCCAGCAACCCGACCGGCCTCGGGGACTCGCACCGGCTCCAGTACCTGAACTTCCTGGCCGCCCTCGACGGGACCGAGCAGTTGCGGGTCGACCTCGAGACGAACCGGCAGGCCGTCGCTCTCATCAACGGGGTCTACGAGTCCGCGCGCACCGGGCGCCCGGTGGACCTGCGATGAGCGGGCGGACGAACAGGATCGCCGCCAACCCCATCCCGTACTGGTTGAAGGGGGGAAAGACTCGGGAGGTCTTCGACGAGGCGTTCCGCGACTTCCAGGCCATCGGCTTCACGGCCGTCAAGGCGGACGTCCCCGACGGCATGACCCCACAGGAGTACGCGGACTGGATCGCGGGGTACGGGCTGGCGCCGTCCCTCAGCCTGTTCAGCTCACCCTTCGACGAGACCGTCGACACGTCCGCCGAGGTGGAACGCGCGAAGCGGTTCGCGGCGGAGCAGGTCGCGCTCGGCCTCGACCGCACAATGGTCTCGTCCATGGCGGTGCCCGCCCGCCTGGCGCAGCCGGCGGTCGGCGCCGACTACGACGAGGGCCGTCTCGCCCGGGCGATCGACAACTGCGGGCAGGTGTGCGAGGTCCTGCAGGCCGGAGGGCTGCGGCCGCTGCACCACTCGCACGTCGGCGGCGTCTTCGAGACCGAGGCCGAGATCGTCCGGTTGCTGGACGACCTCGGCCCCGGCGTCCTGGGCTTCGGCCCCGATACGGGGCACCTGCGGTGGGCCGGGATCGAACCGGCGCCGTTCATCCGCCGGTACGCGGACCGGATGGGCGGGATCCACATCAAGGACTGCTTCGCCGACTACCTCCCACCCGAGAGCCGGACAGGCATGAGCTACGGCGAGGTCTCCGCCACGAAGCGGCTGTGGGCCGAGCCGGGCAGCGGTGTGGTGGACTTCGCTGCGGTCGTCGCCGCGATCCCGGCCGACTACGACGGCGACTTCATGATCGAGGTGGACCAGCCGAGCGTGGATTCCAACCTGGAGTCGCACCGCATCTCGTTCGCGTGGGCGCGGCAGAACCTCCCGGAGGCGGTCTCGTGACGGCGACCGATGCGGACCGGCGGGCCGCCGCCCGGATCGGTGGGGCGGACCGGACCTTGACGGAGGAGGAGGTCGACGAGTTCGTCGCTGAGCAGCTGGCGGGGATCGAGGCGGACGGGCGGAGCGTCTGCGTGCTGGTCCCGGACGGGACGCGGGCGTTCCCGCTGCCGCTGCTGGTCCGGGCGGTGCACCGCGCCCTGCACGGCCGGGCGTCGCGGCTGACCCTGCTGGTGGCGCTGGGCACGCATGCCCCGATGGGCGAGGGGGCGCTGGCGGCCCACCTGGGGTACGTCGGACGGGAGCTGTCCGAGGTCTATCCGGGGACCGAGGTCCGCAACCACGAGTGGTGGAGGCCGGAGGCCTTCGCGCACCTCGGCACCATCCCGGCGTCCCGGATCGAGGAGCTGTCCGAGGGCCGGCTCAGCCTCGAGGTGGAGGTTCTGCTCAACCGCGCCGTGGTCGACCACGACATCGCGCTGGTCGTCGGCCCGGTGCTCCCGCACGAGGTCGTCGGCATGTCCGGGGGCAACAAGTACTTCTTCCCGGGTGTCGCCGGCCAGCGGATCATCGACGTGTCGCACTGGCTCGGCGCGCTCATCACGTCTGCCGAGATCATCGGGACGACGGGGGTGACGCCGGTGCGGGCCCTGATCGACGAGGGCGCGGGGTTGATCCCGGCGCAGACGTACGCGTTCTGCGGGGTGACGGCGGAGTCCGGCTCGTCGGCCGACGGCGACGAGGACTACGGCGCGGCGGGGGAGGGGCGCCGCCGCTCGCCGGCCGCGGAGCGCCCCGACCTGCACTCGCTGTCGTTCGGGGACTGCGTGTCGTCGTGGGCGGACGCGGCGCAGGTCAGCGCCGCCACCCACGTGACGTACCTGGATCGGCCGGTGCGCCGCGTGCTGTCACTGGTGCCGGAGATGTACGACGAGATCTGGACCGGCGCGAAGGGGTTCTACAAGGTGGAGCCCGTCGTGGCGGACGGCGGGGAGGTGATCCTCTACGCACCGCACATCCGGGAGATCGCGAGCAGTCATCCGCAGATCCACGAGGTCGGGTACCACTGCCGGGACTACTTCGTGAAGCAGTGGGACCGGTTCTCCTCGGTGCACTGGGGGGTGCTGGCGCACTCCACCCACCTGCGGGGCGCCGGGACGTACGACGCGGCCACGGGGGAGGAGCGGTTGCGCGTGGACGTGACACTGGCGACGGGCATCCCCGAGGAGGTCTGCCGCGCCGTCAACCTCGGCTACCGGGATCCGGCGACGATCGACGTGTCCGACTTCGCCGCCGACCCCGAGACCCTCGTCGTGCCGCGCGCCGGCGAGGTGCTCTTCCGCCTCCGCTGACCGGTCGACTGGCGGACCACGAGCCGCACCGGCAGGACCAGGGGCCGTCCGCTCGTCCGCGCGCCGGAGGCGACCGCGATGCAGTTGCGGACGCCCGTGAAACCCATCCGGTACAGCGGCGCCGCGATCGTGGTCAGGGTCGGCTCGACCAGCTCGTCGATGATGATGTTGTCGATCCCGATCACGCTGATGTCGTCGGGGACGGCGACGCCCAGCTTGTGCAGGCCCTTCATGACGCCGATGGCGAGCTGGTCGTTGTACGCGAGCACCGCCGTGGCGTCGACCTTGGCGACCGGGCGTGCCGCCCCGATCCCGGCGAGCACGGTCGGCTCGTTCGGGCCGATCCGGCGGACCTCCACCCCCAGGTCGGCGGCCGCCTCGCGCAGGGCCCGCCAGCGGACGCCGTCCGACCAGCTGGCCTCCGGACCCGCGACGTAGTGGATCCGTTCATGGCCCAGGGAGCACAGGTACTCCGTCGCGCGGCGGATGCCCCGGCGGTGATCGTTCACCACGCAGGCGACCTCGGGGATGATCCGGTTGAGCAGGACCACGGCCTTCTGCTTGGCCATCATCCGCAGCGCCGAGTCCGTCATCCGGGAGCTCGCGATGACGATGCCGTCGACCTGCCCCAGTTCCCGCTCGATCGTCTCGCGCTCCACCTCGGGCGACTCGCTCGTGTGCGAGAGGATCAGCTGGTGGCCGGCCTCGCGCGCCGCCTCGTACGCCCCCTTGATGATGTCGCCGTAGAACGGGTTGGTCACGTCGGCGATCACCAGGGCGATGGCCTGATGGGTGTCCCGATCCCCGAGCGGCTGCCCTGCAACCGGTCCCAGCGGTAGCCGAGTCGCTCGGCGGCCAGGAAGACCCTGCGTGCCGTCTCGGCGTTCACCCTGCCGGGCCGCGCGTAGGCGCGGGACACCGTCGAGGCCGACACCCCGGCGTCCCGGGCGACGTCGTAGATCGTCGGCCGCGCTGCCATGTCGGTCATGGTAAGTCGATATTGAGCGGGTTCGGGAAGATCGTCGGTAACGATGTGGACCTCGACACCGGCCGGAGACCGCCGTGGCGCAGGTGATCGACGGCTACGTCGTGATCATCCTGCCGGTGCTCGCGGGCGTGCTCGTCGGCGTGCTCGGCGTCCTCGGTCCGGGGGCGGACCGGGTGCTCAACCGACTCGTGTTCACCGTCCTGAACCCGTGCCTGCTGTACACCGTGACGTTCCGCGCGGACCTGGGGGCGGTGCTCTCCTCGGGTGCGCTCGTGGCCGTGCTGTCCGCGGCGGCGGCGATGGGCGCGTTCGCCGTTCCCGCCAGGCTCTGGCTGGGGCGACCGTTCGGTGCCGCCACCATCCCCGCTCTCGCGGCCGGCTACACCAACGCCGGGTACATCGGGATACCGGTCGCCACGTACGTTCTCGGCAACGCCGCGGCGGTCCTACCCGTGCTCCTCCTCCAGCTGCTCGTCATCACCCCGCTCGCGCTGTTCACGCTCGATCTGCGGGGTCGGGGCGCCATCACCTGGGGCGCACTGCTCGTGCCCCTGCGCAACCCGCTCGTCCTCGCGATCCTCGCCGGGGTGGCGACCTCGTCCCTGGGCCGGAGCCCACCCGGCGTCGTCCTCTCCGCCCTCGGGGAGCTCGGCCACGCCGCGGTCCCCGTGATCCTCATCGCCTTCGGCATCGCCCTGACCGGCCGGCGGGTGCTCTCGCCGGGCAGCGGTCGCCGGGAGGTCCTCCTCGCCAGCGGGATCAAGGTGGTGCTCATGCCCGCCGTCGCGCTCCTCGTGGCGCGGTACGCGCTGGGTCTGGGCGACCACGAGGTCCTGACCGTCGTCCTGCTCGCCGCCCTCCCCACCGCGCAGAACGTGTTCAACTACGCCGACCGGTACCAGGTCGACGTCGTGCTCGCGCGCGACGCCGTGCTCCTCAGCACGCTGGCCTCGCTGCCCGTCCTGATCCTGCTGTCCGTGGTCCTGGCGTGAACCGGCTCGACGGGTCGTCCGTGACGGCCGTGCCTAGCCTGAGGTCCTGTCCGACCGTGCGACTCCAGGAGGCCGACATGGCACCCACCTCCATCGCCGTCCCGGGCCGCGACGGCACCCCCCTGGCGACGTGGCGCTGGGAGCCGGCGGGGCCGGCCCGGGGGGTCCTCCAGATCGTCCACGGTCTGGGCGAGCACGTGCGGCGGTACGACCACCTCGCGGCGAGGCTCGCCGGCGCCGGCTTCGTCGTCCAGGGCCACGACACCCGTGGCCACGGCCACACCGTCGTGGACGGCGCCCAGCCCGGCGTCATCGGAGCGGAGGGGTGGAAGGCGTCGATCGACGACATCGGCGTTCTCCTCGACCGGCTCCGCACCGACGTTCCCGGCGTCCCGCTCGTGCTCCTCGGGCACAGCATGGGCTCGTTCGCGGTCCAGCAGTACCTTCCCGACAACAGTGACCGGGTCGACGCCGTCGTCCTCAGCGGCACCGCCGCGGCCGACCGGATGACGGCGCTCGACCTCGACGAGCCCTTGGACCTGTCGGCGTTCAACGGACCCTTCGAGCCCGCTCGCACGGGCTACGAGTGGCTGACGCGCGACGAGGCGCAGGTGGACGCGTACGTGGCGGACCCGCTGTGCGGGTTCGGCTACGACGTCCGGGCGTCGAAGGCGGTGTTCGCCGGCGCCCGCACGGCCGCGCAACCGGAGAACGTCGCGCGGATCCGGCACGATCTGCCGATCTACGTCGTCGTCGGGGACCACGACCCCGTGGGCGACGACCTCGCCGGCGTGCACGCCCTCGTCGAGCGGTACCGGAACGCCGGCGTCTCCGACGTCGAGCTGCGCGTCTATCCCGGCGCCCGCCACGAGGTGTTCAACGAGACGAATCGCGACGAGGTGGAGGGTGACCTCCTGCGATGGCTCGAGCGGGTGACCCACGAGCCTCGCGGCCACGCCCACGAGTAGGACGCGATGGCGAGTCTTGCGCTGCGGAACGTGCTGTTCTCGCTGGCCGTACCCGGTCTCGGGGCAGTGGTCGGGCCGTGGCTGGTCCTCAGGTCGGCGGACTCCTCGCGGCGGGCGTGGTCCGGAGCGATCCTGATCGCGGCCGGGGCGGCGGTGTACGTGGCGTGCGTCCGGGCGTTCGCGGTCGTCGGGCGGGGCACGCCGGGCCCGTGGGACGCGCCGCGGAAGGTCGTCACGGTGGGTCCCTACCGGTGGGTGCGGAATCCGATCTACCTGGCCGCGCTCTTGGTCGTCGTCGGGGAGGCCTGGCTGTTCCTGTCGTGGGCGCTGGTGACCTACGCGGCCGTCATGGCCGTGTGCTTCCACCTGTTCGTGATCGGCTACGAGGAGCCTCACCTGCGGCGCGAGTTCGGCGCCTCCTACGACGACTACGCCCGGCGCGTGCACCGCTGGGTCCCGCGACCCTTCCCGGCCGAGTAGTCCTTGCTCGCGGTGCACCCTCGGGCATCATGATCCCGGGGCGATGGGAGGGCGCGTGAGGTACGAGACGGTGGCCGAGGCGTACCGGGACCTGGAGGCGGCGACCGGCCGGCTGGCCCTGATCGACCGGATGGTCGAGCTGATCCGGGCCACGCCCGACGGGGAGCTGGCGCGGGTCTGCTACCTGTGCCAGGGCCTCATCGCGCCGGAGTTCGCCGGGATCGACCTCGGGCTGGCCGAGAAGCTGGCGATCCGGGCGGTCGTGGACGTCGCCGGCGTCGGGCCCGACGCGGTCACCGCGGCGGTTCGGGAGCGGGGTGACCTCGGCGAGGCCACCGAGGCGCTGCTGCCCGACCGGGCGCCCAGCGTGACGGTCGGGGAGGTCGTCGGGACCCTGCACGACATCGCCGCGGCCGAGGGCCCCGGCTCCCAGGGGCGCAAGCTCGACCTGCTGGCCGGGCTGCTCCGCCGGACCACCCCGCTGGAGGCGCGGTACGTGCTCCGGCTGGTCACCGGCAATCTCCGGCTCGGCATCGGGACTCCGACGATCCTGGACGCGCTGGTGCGGGTGCACGCCGGCGGGAAGGCCGACCGGCCCATCCTCGAACGTGCCTACACCATCTGCTGCGACCTCGGCGTGGTCGCCGAGACGCTGGCCCGCGGCGGGCTGACCGCCGTCCGGGCCATGCAGGTGCAGCCCGGCAAGCCGGTGCGGGTCATGCTGGCCCAGCGGCTCTCGGAGGCGGACGAGATCCTGGCCCGGCTCGGCGGGGAGTGCGCCGCGGAGTACAAGTACGACGGCGTGCGGATCCAGGCGCACCGCACCGCCGACGGCGGGATCGCGCTGTTCACCCGGGGGCTGGAGCGGATCGACAACCAGTTCCCCGACCTGGTCGACGCGATCGGCGCGGCGCTGGGCCCGCGCGAGGCGATCCTCGAGGGTGAGGCCGTGGCGTACGACGCGGCGGCGGGGGAGCTGCGGCCGTTCCAGGAGGTCATGTTCCGGCGGCGCAAGCACGGGATCTCCGAGGCGGTCCGCGACGTGCCGGTGAGCCTGTTCTGCTTCGACCTGCTCTACACCGACGGCGAGGACCTGACCCGGCTGCCGTACCCGCGCCGCCGGGAGCGACTCGCCGGCGCGCTCACGCTCTCCGACCGGATCCGGCTGACCACTGTGGTCGAGGTGAGCACGCCTGAGGCCCTGGACGCCACCTTCGAGCAGGCGATCGCCGACGGCTGCGAGGGGCTGATCTGCAAGTCGGTCGCAGCCGACTCCGGGTACCGCGCCGGCAACCGGGGCTGGCAGTGGATCAAGCTGAAGCGCGACTACCGCAGCGAGCTCTCGGACACGGTCGACCTCGTCGTGGTCGGCGCATTCGCCGGCCGGGGTCGTCGCCGAGGCGTGTACGGGGCCGTCCTGCTCGCCGCGTACGACCCGGACGCCGACCTGTTCCGCACCGTCGGCAAGTGCGGCACCGGGTTCTCCGACGCCGAGCTGGCCGGGCTGCCCGCCCGGCTGGCGCCCTACCGGGTGGATCACAAGCCGGCGCTGGTCGACGCCCGCCAGCCGGCCGACGTGTGGTTCGAGCCCGGGATCGTGCTCGAGGTGCTCAGTGCCGAGCTCACGCTCTCGCCCCACTCGACCGCCGGGTGGGGGCAGCTCAAGGAGAGCTCGGGGCTCGCGATGCGGTTCCCCCGGTTCACCGGCCGGTGGCGCGACGACAAGAGCGCACAGGACGCGACGACCACGACCGAGCTCGTCGAGCTCTACCGGCAGGCGCGCCACCAGGGCTGAGGCGCAGCACGGCCACCCATCCGCCACCACGGAGGTTCGCATGTGCCGGCTCTTCGGGCTCTCGTCCGCCCCGCAGCGGGTGACCGCCACGTTCTGGCTCCTCGACGCACCCGACAGCCTCGCGGCCCAGAGCCGGCGTGAGCCGGACGGCGTGGGGCTCGGGGTGTACGAGCAGGACGGGAGCCCGTCCGTGCACAAGCGCCCGGTCGCGGCCTACGAGGACGCCGAGTTCGCCCGGGAGGCCCGCGAGGTGTCCTCGACGACGTTCGTCGCCCACGTCCGGTACGCCTCGACGGGCGGGCTCCTGCCGCGGAACACGCACCCCTTCGTGCAGGACGGCCGGCTCTTCGCGCACAACGGCGTGATCGAGGATCTCCCGGCGCTCGAGCGCGAGCTGGGCGATGCCAGGAGCCTCGTCCAGGGGGACACCGACTCCGAGCGCTTCTTCGCGCTCGTCACGCGCAACGTCCGGCAGGGCGCCGACGTCGGCACCGCGCTCGTCGAGGCCGCTCGCTGGGTGGCGGACCACCTCCCGCTGTACGCCCTGAACGTCCTCCTCGCGACGGCGACCGACCTGTGGGCGCTGCGCTACCCGGACACGCACGAGCTCTGGGTGCTCGAGCGGCCCGCGGGCGGCCCGCACGGCGGCCGGCACCTCGAGCACGCCAGTGCCGCGGGCACCCTGCGGGTGCGTTCCGGTGATCTCGCGGCGGCGCCCGCCGTGGTGGTCGCGTCCGAGCGGATGGACGAGGACCCGCACTGGCGGCTGCTCGCCCCGGGAGAGCTGCTGCACGTCGGGCCGGGCCCCGCCGTGACGAGCGAGATCGCCCTGACCGAGGCTCCGGTGCACCTGCTGACCCTCGCCGACCTCTCGCCGCTCGCCGCTGCGTCCCAGCACCCCACCCCCGCGTGAACCGTGCGCGGTCGTGCCATGCCGCGAGCGGCGTCAGCCGAACGTGATCGCGTACGCACGCGCGCCGGGTGCGAGGAACTCGACCTCCGCCGTCCGGTCGGCGACAGGCCGCGGCTGCCGGAGGAGCTGGTACAGGCGAGGGGAGACGAGCCTGCCCTGCCCGGCGGCGTCGACGTCCACACCGTGCGCCTCCCTCGGCGGATGCCCGTCGAGGGTCACCCGGAACGGGACCGGCCCGGCAGCATCGTGCGGCGGCGCGAGGACGAGGTGCAGGTCCCGGGCATGGAACCGCACGGCGAGGCGGCCGCCGGCCCGCTCGACCACGGCCGCCTGCGCGCCCAGGGTCCACTCCCCCGACAGCGCCCACGCCCCCGGTCGCAGGGCGGCGGGCGGGCTGTAGACGTGAGGTGCGTCGACCACGGCGTCGCCGGGCGACGCGAAGCTGTCCGCACGGTCGTGGCCCAGGTAGGTCTCACCCGACCGGACGTCGTCCCAGTCGGCCGGCAGCTCCACGCCCCGCGGCCGGACAGCGGTGGACCCGGCCCCCAGGTCCTGCGCGCCCGCCTCGAGGAGCAACTCCCGCAGCGTCCGCTCCGACCGCTCCTCGTCGCCCTCGCCGAAGCTGCTGTACCTGACCGAGCCCGTGCCGTCGAGCAGGTACAGCGCCGGCCAGAAGCGGTTGCCGAAGGCCTCCCAGATCGCGTAGTCCGGGTCGAGGGCGACCGGGTACGGCACGTCGAGCTCCGCCACCGCCCGCCGCACGTTTCCGGGGTCGTGTTCGACGTCGAACTCGGGCGTGTGGACGCCCACGACCACGAGCCCCTGGTCGCGGTACCGCTCGTGCCAGGCCCGCACGTGGGCTAGGGTGCGCAACCAGTTGATGCAGGTGAAGGTCCAGAACTGGACGAGCACCACCCGCCCCCGCAGCTCGCCGGATGTCAACGGCGCCGAGTTGAGCCAGGCGTTCGCGGCCCCCAGCGCATCGAGCGGCCCGGACGTCGCCGGCGTGCCGGGGGACCGGGGCGAGGACAGGTCCACGGTCGTCCTCCCGTCGTCGTTGTCGCGTACGCGGGCCTGCCGACCCGGTCACACGATCATCGCGCGCCGGGCGACGGGATGGCACCCGTGCGACACCCTGGGCGCATGGCGGACATCGACACGGGCACCGTCACCGGGCAGGGAGGTCCGGCGCCGGTACGGATCAGCCTGCTCGGAGGCTTCGAGCTCCGTGTCGGCGACAGGACCCTGACCGAACCGGACCTGGGCCGGCGGGACGCCCTGCGGCTGGCCCAGTACCTGGCTCACGCCCCGGGCCGGCGCCGGCACCGCGAGCAGGTGCTGGAGGCGCTCTGGCCCGACGCCGCCGCCGGGACGCTCGCCAACCGGCTCCACAAGGCGGCCCACTACCTGCGCAAGGCGACGGCGGTCCCCGACAGTGTCGTGCTGGCCTCCGACACCGTCGCACTGTTCCCCCACGCCGACGTGGAGGTCGACGTCGAACGCTTCGAGCGGTGCGCCCGCGGGGCCGTCGATCCCGGCACGCCGGACGCCGACCGCGCAGCACTCGCCGACGAGGCGATCACCGTGTACCGGGGCGACCTCCTGCCCCACGACCCGTACGAGGAGTGGGCGTTCCACCCCCGCCAGCGGCTCCAGCTGCAGCATCGCGAGTTCCTGCGGCAGCGCCGCCGGTACGCGGAGCTGGTCGCCGTCGACCCGCTCGACGAGGACGCGCAGGTGGGCGTCATGCGTGATCTGCTCGCCGCGGGGGACCGGGCCGGCGTGCGCCGCCGGTTCCAGGTGCTGAGCGGGGTGCTCGAGCGCGAGCTCGGCGTGGGGCCCAGCGTCGAGGCTCGGGCGGTGCTCGCCGCCGCGGTCGGCCCCGACGGTCGGGCGACGCCGACCGCGGTGTCACGGGCGGCTGCGCTGGCCACGCAGCGCGTGAGTTTCTGCCGGACCACGGACGGGGTGCGCCTGGCGTACGCGCTCAGCGGTCAGGGTCCGCCGCTGGTGAAGGCGTCCAACTGGCTGACACATCTCGATCACGACTGGGAGAGCCCGGTCTGGCGGCCCTGGTGGGAGGCCCTCTCGGCGCACCGCACGCTGGTCCGCTACGACGAGCGCGGTTGCGGGCTGTCGGATTGGGACGTCGACAGCGCCTCCTTCACCCTCGAGGCCTGGGTGCACGACCTCGAGACCGTCGTCGACACGCTCGGACTCGAGCGGTTCCCGCTGCTGGGCATGTCGCAGGGCGGCCCGATCGCGATCACCTACGCCGTCCGTCACCCGGAACGGGTGTCGCATCTGATCGTCTACGGCACCTGCGGGCGCGCGACGTGGGACCGCGCCGACGACGAGCGGCGGCGGGAGCTCGCGGCGCTCGGCGAGCTGATCAAGACGTCCTGGGGGAGTGACCGGCCCGGCTTCCGGCAGGTGTACGACGCGCGGTTCATGCCGGACGGCCCCCTCGAGATGTGGCGCGCGTTCGACGAGCTGCAACGCAGGTCGGCCTCGGCCCGCAACGCGCACCGGCTGTGGCGCGCCTTCGGCTCGCTCGACTGTGCCGAGGCCGCTCGCTCACTGACGGTGCCGACCTTGATCCTGCACTCGGACCGGGACGAGGTGTGGTCGTTCGCGGAAGCGGAGGATCTCCATGCGCTGATCCGGGGGAGCCGGCTGGTGCGCCTGGGGAGCAGGAACCACATCCTGCAGGCCCACGAGCCCGCCTTCGCCGTGTTCACCGACGAGGTCGGGCGCTTCCTCGCGGGGTAGGGGTCAGGTCGACCCGCCGTGCCGCGCCGCCAGCACCGCGGCGGCCACCTGCCGGGCCGCCTCGCCGGGCGCCACGGCCGCCGAGTCGACGACCAGCCGGCGCCGGGTCCACGGTTCGTACTCGCGGGCGACGACGTCGTCCCAGGCGGGCTTGACCAGACCCGCCACGTCGGTGCCCCGGGTCTCGACCCTGCGCCGGTGCTCCTCGGGGTCGGAGCAGACCACCTCGACCTCGACGATGCCCGCGCCGGCCTCGGCCGCCGTGGCGACCCAGCTGTCGCGGGTGACGGCGGCGGGATTGACGCACTCGACGATCACGTCGAGCCCGAGCGTCAGCTGCTCACGGGCCAGGGCGTACGCCACGGCGTAGCCGGCCACTCCGACCGGGTGCTCGAGCGAGGACCAGGCCACGATCGCCTGCTCGATCCGGTCGACCCGCACGAAGGGCGCACCGACCAGCCGGGCCAGGCGCTCCGCGATCGTCGACTTCCCGGCGCCCGGCAGCCCGCCGATCACGACCAGGACCGCCGGCGCGTCGCTCATGGTCCAACCCTGGACGCCTCCCGGCCCGCCCGCCGACCGAGAGGAACGCCGCGGCGCTGGCGTGCCGGTGCCCGCAGCCGTCCCTGGACGAGCGCCGCACCGGCAAGGACGATCACCGTGCCCACCGGTTGCGATCCGGTTGCCAGCCGGGTGGCGCCGTCCCACTACCGGCGATCGTTCGCGGGCCCGGCAGCGGGGGGGCTGCGGGTGGCCCTCCCGGCTGGGAGCCAGAGGCTAAAGCCGCTCCATCAGCGCGGCGACCTCGTCGAGGCGCTCCCGCTCCCGCCGGAGCAGGGCCCCCGAGCCGGTGGATCCCTCGGGCTGCTGCACGTAGCGGCGCGCCGCTGCGACGGCGAGCTCCAGCTCCATCCAGGCGTCGCACGCGGCGAGCACGCCGGGCCCCTCACGACGCCACAGGTCGGCCTGCCCCTCGAGCGCCGCCAGCGTGGCCTTCGCGCGCGCCTCACCGTCCCGGTACTCACCGGACAGGAGCGCGTAGGCGTCGTCGGGGACGGCACCGGCCGCGTGCCCCGCGTCGAGGCGCTGCAGGTACCCGTCGAACGCCGACACCTCGTCACGCGCCTCCGCCAGCCGGCGCGCGAGCTCGGGCAGCAGCACGTTCGCAGCGACGCGGAGCCGCGTCATGCGCGCCTGGACCGCCGGAACCCCACCGAGGGACACGTCGAGCTCGGCGATCTGCAACTCGATCAGGACTTCGAGCAGGCCGACCTCCCGCGCCAGCCGCTCGGTCTGGCTCGGCAGGCGGACCGCCCTGTCGCGCAGCGCCACGAACGGCTGCAGGACCCATCGCCGCATGTCGTCCGTCTTCTCGGTGGCCCGCGTCTGCACGTCCTTGACCCGTCGCTGCAGCCCGCCCGAGAGTGCGCCCGAGAGCCCGCCCGGGAGCCCGTTCGAGAGCCCGTTCGAGAGGGCCCGTCCCTCGTGCGCCGCGTCCGACTCGGGCCCGTCCTCCCCGCCGGGGAGGGTGACGCGCAGGACCCCGTCGACCACCTCGCCCAGCTGCGCCACCCGCTTCAGCAGCTGCTTGCAGGCCTGGGTCTTCCACTTCGTCTCGACCAGGACGCTCCGGTCCGCCATCAGCTGCTCGGGATCGAGCCCGGCCTGGTCACGCACGGCCATGGCGGCGACGGCGTGGAGCTGGCTCAGGTACTCCTCGAACTCGCGCGAGGAGCTGGCGACGAACTCCCGCCAGTCGCTGAGCGGACGGCCGGTCTGCTGGTCGACGTACTGACCCGCGAGACTCTTCACCATCTTGACCGCGCCCATCAGCGGCAACCCGATCGCGCCGTAGGCGCCCAGATCCTGCCCCGCCGCTCCGGAGAACATCGTCAGCGCGTCGCCGAGAGACTCCAGGGTCTCGGCGATGAACCGGCAGTCCTCCTCGATCTCCCCGACGGTGCGGCTCATCACGGCGAAGGTCGCCTGCAGATCGTCGATCGACGAACCTGTGTGGATCTCCATCCAATCGATCTCGCGATCGACCCACGTGCGCTCGGTCATGGTCTTCGGCCCTTCGTGTACGACCTCATGGGCAAGAGCCCGGAGGGTCGCCTCTGATACGAGGGCAGAGCGCCGGGACCAGCTGCCCGGCGTGTTGCCGGACAGCTGGTCCCGGTGGTGATGGCCCTTGAAACCCCTGTCGATCAGCGGACCGTGAACGAGCGGGTCAGCGTGGCCGCCGAGCTGTCCCCGGCGAACAGGTCGATCTCGCCGGGCTCCACGACGAACCTGCCGCGGTTGTCGTAGAAGCCGAAGTCACTCCTGTCGAGGGTGAACGTGATCGTCCGGTGCGCACCCGGGGCCAGGGTGACCCGGTCGAAGCCGCGCAGCCGGCGCACCGGCTGCGAGATGCTCGCCACCGGGTCGTGCAGGTACAGCTGGACGACGTCGTCACCGCGGACCTTTCCGGTGTTGGTGACGTCGACCGACGCCCGCACCTTCCCGTTCGGGCCGACCGACGTGCGGTCGAGCCGCAGGTTGCTGACCGAGAAGGTCGTGTAGCTCAGCCCGTAGCCGAACTCGTAGAGCGGCGCGCACGTGGGCAGGTCGCGGTACCGCGACGTGTACTTCTGGGTGACGTCGCACGGGCGGCCGGTCGGTTCGTGGTTGTAGTAGATGGGCACCTGGCCGAGCACCTGCGGGAACGAGACCGGCAGCTTGCCTCCCGGGTTCACCCGGCCGAACAGGACGTCGGCCACCGAGTTGCCGGCCTGCACGCCGGGGAACCACGCCTCGAGGATCGCCGGCGACGACTGCGCGACGGCGCCGAGGGTGAGCGGCCGGCCGTTGAACAGCACCACGACGAAGGGCTTGCCGGTGGCCTTGATCGCGTCGATCAGCTGCTGCTGGTAGCCGGGCAGGTCGAGGGTGCTCCGCGCCGCCGCCTCACCGCTCATCTCGCGGTTCTCGCCGAGCGCCAGCACCACCTGGTCGGCCGCCTTCGCCGTGGCGACCGCGGCCGCGAAGCCCGTGGTCGAGCCGCAGACGTCGTTGTTCGTCGCCGCCGGCGGCTCGGCGTTCACGACCGGGCACGCCTGGGCGTAGGTCGCGCCCGGGCTCTGGGCCTTGATGCCGTCGTACAGCGTGACGGCGTCGGCGTCCTGGCCCTGCCCCCACCAGGGGCCGAGCATGTCGTGCTGGTCCTTCGCCAGCGGGCCGATCACCGCTGTCTTCTTGGCCGGGTCGAGCGGCAGCGTCGCGCCGTCGTTCTTGAGCAGCACCATGGCGCGGGCGGCGTCGGCCCGGGCCGCCGCGACGGCGTCGGGGCGCAGCTGGGCGGCGGCGGCCTTGGTGACGTCGACGTACGGGTGGTCGAAGAGGCCGGCGCGGAACTTGACCCGCAGGATCCGGCGCACCGCGTCGTTCACCCGCCCGATCGAGATCGCGCCCTTGGCCACCAGCTGCGCGCCGTAGTCGCGGATGTTGGTGCTCACCATCTCCATGTCGGTGCCGGCGTTCAGCGCCAGGGCGCCGGCGGAGGGCCCGTCGGCCGCCACGCCGTGCCCACACGGGCCCGTGTCGGGCGTCTTCGGCGGGCACGCGCGCAGCTCGTCGACCGCCGTGTAGTCGGACTCGATGAAGCCGTCGAAGCCCCACTCCTGCTTGAGGATCTGGGTCTCGGTCTCGGGGTTCGCGCAGCCCGGCACGCCGTTGATCGCGTTGAACGAGCACATCGCGGTGTCGGCGCCGGCGTCGACCGCGGCCTTGAACGGCGGCAGGTAGAGGTTGCGCAAGCGCTGCTCGGACATGTCGGTCGTGTTGTAGTCGCGACCGCCCTCCGGCTGCCCGTAGGCGGCGAGGTGCTTGACGCTCGCGACCACCTTGTCGGGGGCGCTGTAGTTCCGCCCCTGGTCGCCCTTCACCCGGGCGGCCGCCATCACGGACCCGACGTACGGGTCCTCGCCGTTGCCCTCGGCGATCCGGCCCCAGCGGGGCTCGTGCGAGACGTCGACCATGGGGCTGTAGACCTGCTTGATGCCGACGGCAGCGGTCTCCCGGGCGCCGAACCGCGCGTCGTCGTAGGCGACCTGCGGGTCGAACGAGCTCGCCGTCGCCAGTGGGATGGGGAACACGGTGCGGTAGCCGTGGATCGTGTCGTAGGCGAAGAGGATCGGGATGTGCAGCCGGGACTGCTCCACCGCCACGTGCTGCAGGTGGTTGATCTTCACCGGGTCGGTGAGGCTGAACACGCCGCCGACGCCCGCCTTGGCGTCGGCGTCCGTGACCTGGCCGTCCGAGAGCAGCTGGATCTGCTCCAGCTTCTCCTGCAGGGTCATGCGGCTCAGCAGGTCGCCGACCCGCTTCTCGATCGCCTGGCTGGGGTCGGTGCGCGTCGGCTGGATGGCCGCCTCGTCCGGCGGGCGATCGGAGGCGGCCACGCCGCCGGCCAGCGCCGGGAGCAGGGCGACCACCGCCAGCCCGGCGATCAGGGGGTGGGACGTCGATCTCAGGGAGGACCGGATGCTCATGTCGAACTCCACGCCGTCGGGAAGTCACATAAGGGAGCAAAGCTCACCCTCGACCCGATCTACGCAACCGCGCAAGGGTTTGGGGTCACACTGGCGCAGGCGCTGCGCCGCCGGTACCCCCGGCATCGGATCCTCGCCGCCGCGCCGCCACCCGTGCAGGACATGGAGGCGTGGCTCGGCCTCTGGACGCCGGAGCTGGGCAAGTCGCACACGGCCGTCCTCGTGCGCGACGTCGACCTGCTGCCGCTGTGGGTCGCCGACCGCCTGCGCGACCTGGTCGTCGCGCTGCGGCGCTCGCACCGTCAGCAGGGCGACGTACCGCTCGCCGTCACGGCCGCGGGGTTCGACGCCGTGCCCGGTCCGCTCGGCGGGTTGGTCGACGCCGTCGTCGCGGTACCACCCCTGCGGGAGCGGGGCGACGACGTCGTCCCGCTCGCCCTGCACGCTGCGCAGCGGGTCCGCGGACGGGAGATCGGGATCACTCCTGCCGCCCAGACTGCGCTGCGGGGCTACGGGTGGCCGGGCAACATCCGCGAGCTGGAGCAGGTGGTCCGGCAGGCGGCGAGCCGGGCCGACGTCATCGACGTGCGGCACCTGGCGCCTGACGTGCTCGCCGGCTCGACGCACCGGCTGACGCGGATCGAGGCGTTCGAGCGCGACGAGATCGTCCGCGGTGCTGAGCCGGCCGGGGATCTCGGTGCGGGAGGCCGGCGAGGAGCTGGGCATGAGCCGGGCGACCGTCTACCGCAAGCTCGCGCAGTACGGCATCCGCCTGCCCCGCCGCACCTGAGCCGGGCCCGTGGTCACCTCGCGACGACGACGTACAGGCCGTAGGCGACGCAGAGCGCGCACGCGAGGAAGCAGCCCCACGCGGTGAGGCGCCGCGCCGCGGGGACCGGGGCCCGCAGGGACGTCGGCCGCGCGGCCGCGCCGCCGGGGGAAGGATGCGCCGAGTGGCGGCCGTCGGGGTCGGGCGCGGGGGAGGAGAGCAGGCTGACGCCGATCGCGAAGAGCACGATGAGTCCCACGGCGACCGCGAACGAGACCACGAAGACCTGGCCGAAGGCCGCCCAGTCGATGTGCACGAGATCCTCTCCTCAGGCCGCAGTCGTGACGGGGTCGGCGTCGGCGGGAACCTCGTCGAAGGCGGCGGCGTCGACGGGGTTCCGGCGGGAGAGCAGGTAGATCCCGGTGGCGATCGCGACCGCCACCAGCGCGACCAGCACGGTGCCCAGGGTGTCGATCAGGGCGACCTGCGCGGCCACGGCCCCGACGACGGCGGCGGAGGGCAGGGTGAGGGTCCAGGCGATCGCCATCTGGCCGGCCACGCCCCAGTGGACCCGGGCCAGCCGGCGTCCGGCGCCCGCGCCGAAGATCGCGCCGGAGCACACCTGCGTGGTCGACAGCGGGAATCCGAGGTGGGAGGAGACGAGGATCACGGCGGCGCTGGAGGTCTGCGCGGCGAACCCTTGCGGGGGGTGGATCTCGGTGATCCGTCGACCCAGGGTGCGGATGATCCGCCAGCCACCGAGCGCGGTGCCCAGGGCGATCGCGAGGCCTGCCGCCAGGATCACCCACAGCGGTGGGGCGGACCCCTGCGGAAGGACTCCGGCGGTGATCAGCGTGAGCGTGATGATCCCCATCGTCTTCTGCGCGTCGTTGGTGCCGTGGGCCAGGGAGAGCATCGAGGCGGAGACGATCTGACCGATCTTGAAGCCGTGCGCGACGTTCCCCTGGTGGGCACGCTCGGTGATCCGGTACGCCAGGTAGGTCCCGACCAGGGCCACGAGCCCGGCGACGACGGGAGCCAGCACGGCGGGGATGAGGACCTTGGCCACGAGCGTGCTGACGTTGATGGCCGCGGTCCCGGCCGCCACCCAGGTCGCTCCGATCAACCCGCCGAAGAGGGCGTGGGAGGAGGACGAGGGCAGCCCGACGAGCCAGGTGACCAGGTTCCACAGGATGGCCCCGACCAACCCGGCGAAGATCACGGTAGTGGTGATCTTCGCCTCGTCGACCAGGCCGCTGGAGATGGTCAACGCCACCTGCACCGACAGCAGCGCCCCCACCAGGTTCAGCGCCCCGGACAGCAGGACGGCGACCCTGGGGGACAGCGCGCCGGTGGCGATCGAGGTCGCCACGGCGTTCGCTGTGTCGTGGAACCCGTTGGTGAAGTCGAACAGCAGAGCGGTAACGACCACCAGCACGACCAGTGCGTCCACGGTGCTCCTCCACGACGTCTCGACCGTCCTGGCGGACGCCCGGCCGGGACCGGCTCATACGCGCCGCGCTGCCCCGCGACCGTCCCCTGAAGCGGTTCGCAGCGGCAGCGTCCCCCCGAAAGTGGCTCCGCGACCTCATCCGCAGTGGACGAAGACCGAGGTGTCCGGCGACGCCATGCTCTCCGTGGCATCGGGCCCCGACCGGCGGGCAGCCGCTGACTGACGAGAGTGGAGCACACATGTTCAACGACAACGGCCATTTCTTCCTGGCCCTGTTCGAGTTCTTCCTGTTCTTCGCCTGGTTCATGTGCCTCTTCTGGATCTTCGGCGACCTGTTCCGCAGTCACGACCTGGGCGGCTTGGCGAAGACCCTGTGGGTGCTGTTCATCATCGTCGTGCCGTTCCTGGGCATCCTCGTCTACCTCATCGTGCGCGGTCACGGCATGACGGAGCGCCAGCTGGAGCAGCAGAAGCAGATCCAGGCGGCGCAGGCCGACTACATCAAGTCGGTCGCGGCGACGCCCGCGAGCCCGTCGTCCGCCGACCAGATCGCCTCGGCCAAGCAGCTCCTCGACACCGGGGCGATCTCCCAGAACGAGTTCGACACGCTGAAGGCCAAGGCCCTCGCGGTCTGACCCCGGCGCGGGGTCCCGCCCGCTCGCCGCTGCGCGGGAGTCGGTCCGATCGGAGCGACGGCACGCTGTGCCGTCGCTCCGATCCCGGGCCGCGGGACCGATCCACCTCCGAAGGGGTGTAACGCCAGGCCGGTCCGGGTGGTTTGGATGACGGCACGCGAAACCTTGGAGGCTCCCGTGACGTCGCCGACACCCCGCCCCGTCGTCTCGGGCAAGCCCTACATGGTCAGGCAGGTGCGGGGTCATGGCCCCAGGGCTCTGACCGACTTCGCCGGTCAGACCATGTTCGTGCTCACGGTGGACGACGAGGACTACGAGGTGCGGGGGCCCGGCATCGAGATCGAGGGCGTCGTGCGGGTGTTCGAGAAGGACGACCTGGGTCACGGCAAGGACATCCGCGTGTGGACCGTGCGCCGGCACGAGGACGGCGACACCTTCACCGCGGAGCATGCGCCCTGAGGGCTCGGCGCTATCGGACGTGCAGCCTCTCCAGCGCCGCGTACGTCTGCTCGACGAGCTGCCGGACGATGTCGCCCGCGGGCGCGGACCCGTGCACGAGCCCGACGGATTGACCGGCGTACAGCGCCATCTCCTCGAGCTCACCGGTCATGCCGGGCAGGGGCATGAGGTCGTTGTAGCGCTCGAACTCCACCCCGGATGCGTCCCGGGCGATGATGTCGCCCTCTCCCGGCCGGTGCGGGGCCGCCGGTCGCCCCGCCGCCTCCCAGGCACTCAGCGTCGCGTTGCGCAAGGTGCGTCCGGGCGCACCCGACCAGCCGCCGTCGTAGGCGAGGCCGTGCACCGAGTCGTCGGCGGTGGCGTCCAGGACGCGCCCGCGGTAGACCTCGTGGGTCCTGGCCTCGTGCGCAGGGACGAAGCGGGTCCCGAGCCAGACCGCCTGGGCGCCGAGCGCGAGCGCGGCGGCGATCCCGCGGCCGTCGGCGATCCCCCCCGCCGCGATGACCGGCACCGGCGCGACGGCGTCCACGACGGCCGGGACGAGCGCCATCGTCCCGATCGTGCCCTGCACGTGGCCGCCGGCCTCCCAACCCTGTGCCACCACGACGTCGATGCCCCGTTCGGCCGCGCGGACGGCGTCCGCGACGCTGCCGACGGTGTGCAGGTGCAGGGCGCCAGCCGCGCGGATCCTGTCGTGCACGGGCCCGGGATCGCCCCAGAACGTGGAGACGAGCTTCGCGCCCTCCTCGAGGCAGGCGGCGAGCTTGTCCTGGATCGGGAGGTCGAGGACCAGGTTCACGCCCACCGGTCGGTCGGTGAATTTCCGGGCCCGCCGCAGGCGGGCGCGGATCTCGGGCACGTCGAACCAGGTCTGCGCCAGCATGCCGAGGCCGCCCGCCTCGCTGACCGCGGCGGCGAGCTCGGGGGTGCTGGCCGAGCCGATCGGCGCCTGGACGATCGGCAGGTCGATGCCCAGCAGCGCGCACAGCGGCGTGGCGAGCGTCACGGGGAACCTCCGGTCAGAACGCGGCGAGCTGTTCGCGGGTCAGCCCCGACAGGCCCATGCCGTCCATGCTTCGCGCGCGCTCGCCGGCGAAGTCCCGCCCCGTCACGACCGACGCCAGGTGGATCACCGCGTCGATCGTCGGGGTCGGCACCGAGAGGTGCCGCGCGAGGTCGGTGAGGAAGACCAGCGAGTAGCCCACGTCCTCGGTGAGGTAGCGGTGGTCGAGCTGTCCCTGAGCCTTGATGCCGCGGAAGCCGGGGGCGGTGGAGTACCCCGTCGTGTAGTTGGCCTCGGTCATGTAGCCCTGGCGGACGCCGATCTCGGGCTCGGATAGGATCCCGACACCGAGCGCCGCGGCCACGGCCAGCCGCTCGCCGTCGACGGCCTCGATGAGCCGGCCGACCGCCTCGGTGACACCCTCCTCGTAGAACAGGAAGTCACCGCCGGTGCGCTCGATCAGCGCCGCGTTGAGCAGGGTGACCGCGGGATGGATGACCGGGTTGCCGTTCTGGAGCGTGGTCTGGAAGATCCCGGCGGCCTCCTCGGCGGCCGGGTACACCTCGCGCAGGACCTCCAGGACGCGGGCTGTGCCGCTGCGCGGGGCGGCGGCGGCCGACAGCCCGGCGTCGAACCGGTGGAAGATCCGCACGCTGGCGTCCTTCGACGCCCGTGACGCGTACGGCAGCGTGCCCGTCTCGCCCACGACGACGCTCTCGTCGTAGAGGTCCAGGCCCGCGCCGCGCTTGAAGGCGAGGCTGCCCACGCTCGAGCTGGGGCAGACGATCACCGTCGTCCCGGGCCTGAGGTGCCCGCGGGTGTCCGCAGCCAGCGGCTCCGTCGCGTACGCGGGGCCCACGACGAAGACGACGTCGACGCCGTCCAGCGCGTCACCGATGTCGGAGGTGACGGTCTCGAGGTGGGCGAAGCCCTCGAGCACCCCCTCCGCCCGGATCCCGCCGCGTTCGCGGACGGGCGCCAGATGGTCGTCGTGCGCGCGCTGCGCGTAGAGCGAGACGCGGTGCCCCCGGCTCGCCCACTCGTACGCGAGGGCGAGCCCTCCACCACCCGCACCCAGGACCGCGACGTTCACGAGGCTGCCTCCCCTACGACGAGCGTTGCGGGCAACCCTCTCACGGCGTGGGCGGCCGGCTCGATCCGCTCGGGGAGGCCGGGAGGGGCCGCAGGTTGCCCGTGAGGAGGGTCGCCAGGGCGAGGACGACGGCGACCACGATCAGCGCGTGGTGCACGGTGACGTGCTGGCCGAGGTACCCGACCAGGGGCGGGCCGCCCAGGAAGGCGCAGTACCCGATGGAGGCGACGACGCTCACCCTCCCGGCCGCCGCGGCGGGCTCGTCCGCGGCCGCGCTCATCCCCACCGGGAAGCCGAGCGAGGCGCCCACGCCCCAGAGGACGACCGCGGCGAGCGCCAGCGCCGGCACCGGACCGAACACGAACAGCAGGATCCCGGCGACCGCCAGGGCACCCTGGGTGCGCACGACTCGCACCCGGCCGAACCGGTGGAGGATCCCGTCCGAGAACCAGCGGCCCAGCGTCATCGACGCCAGGAACGCCGCGAAGCCGAGCGTGCCGATCACGGCGGGCAGGGCGTAGCTGTCGATGAGCGAGATGTTGATCCAGTCGATGCCCGCTCCTTCAGCGAACGCGAAGGCCAGCACGACGACGCCGACCAGCAGCGTGCGGGGCTCACGCCAGCGGCGCAGTGCCGACCGGGTGTGGCCCCCGCGGGCGGCGTCCGGGCTCTCCTGGTCGGTGCGAACCGGGACGTCCTCGGGGTCCGTGTCGGGCAGGAACCCTCGCACCGCGAGGGGGATCGTCGCGACGACCACGGCGGCGGTGGCCAGGAGGTGGGCGGTGACCGGGACGTGCAGCGCGACCATCGCCGCACCGATCAGCGCGCCGGCGACGGTGCCGATGCTGTACCCCGCGTGGAAGCGCGGCATGATCGGTCGACCCAGGCGGCGCTCGACGGCCGCGCCCTGCACGTTCATGGCGACGTCCCAGGCGCCGCTCGAGAAGCCGAACACGAACAGTCCGGCGGCCAGGGGCACGACACCGACCAGGTAGCCGAGCGCGATGCCCGTCAGCGCGATCGCCAGCAGGACCGCCATGGCCGTGACCGTGCGCCGGGAGTGGAACCGGCTCACGACGACGCCGGCCATGAGGAGCGCCGTGATCGAACCGGCGGCGATGGTCAGCAGGACGAGCCCGAGCGTGGCCGGCGCCAGGTGCAGGCCGTCACGGACCTGCGGGATGCGGGAGGCCCAGCTGGCGAACGCGAAACCGCAGCCGATGAACGCGGCGTAGGTGGCGCGGACGCCGGCTGTCACCTCGGGCGCCGCCGGGGCCGTGATCGTGTCGTAGGTCGTCATGCTTCCTTCGCCGTGTCGATGATCGTCGTGCCGGTTCGTGGGATGCGCCGTCAGCCGACGAGCGCGGCCGAGGACGACGCCGCGACCCGGGCGACCATGCCCCGGATCTGCTCCCGCGGGTACGGCGTCGTGGAGAGGATCTTGTGCATGGTCAGCCCCTCGATAAGCGCGTCGACGCCCCTGGCGGTGGCGGGCTCGACGAACCGCTCCAGGACCCCGCGGCTGGTGCGCATCCAGGTCTCGGTCACCTCGCGCAGGGCGGGGTCGCGCAGCGCCGCGAGGTACAGCTCGTAGGCGACCGCCCACTCGTGCGTCCCGGCGCCGGCGTCCCCGGTGATCAGGTCGGTGACGGCGTCGACGAACTGCTCGTGGGTGCGGACGCCGTCGAACTGCGCCGCGTAGACGAGTGACATCCCGTCGGCGAACCGGCGGAACGCCTGCGCCCGCAGGTCCTCCAGCGAGGCGAAGTGGTACGTCAGCGACCCCAGGGGCACGTCGGCGGCCGCCGCGATCAGGCGGTGGGTCGTGCCCGCGACCCCGTGCGCGGCGATGACGCCGATCGCGGCGTCGAGGATCCGGGTCTTGCGGTCGGGATCGTGCCGGCGCGGCCGGGTCACAGGGCCCTCACCACCCGTGCCGGGTTGCCCACCGCGAGCACCCGGGGCGGCAGGTCGCGGACGACGACAGCTCCGGCGCCGACGACCGTGTCCGGTCCGATCGTGACGCCGGGGCAGACGACGACGCCGCCGCCGAGCCAGACGTTGTCGCCGATCACGATCGGCTGCGCCGCCTCCCACGTGTCCCGGCGAGGGCCCGGCTCGAGGGGGTGGGTCGCGGTCAGCAGCTGCACGTTCGGCCCGATCTGGACGTCGTCGCCGATCGTGACCGTGGCGACGTCGAGGCTGACGAGGCCCCGGTTGGCGAGGGTCCGGGCGCCGACGCGCGTCTGGTAGCCGTAGTCGCAGCGGAACGGCGGCCGGATCTCGCTGCCCTCGCCGAAGACGCCGAGCAGGTCGGTCAGCAGCTGCCGGCGACGCTCGTGGTCGTTCGGGTCGATGGAGTTGATCTCATGGGTGAGTCGCTGGGCGCGTGCCGAGTCCCGCGCCAGCTCCGGGTCGTCGGCCAGGTAGAGGTCACCGGCGAGCATCCGCTCGCGCATGCTCCCCTCGGCGCCCGCCATGTGTACAACTGTACGTACCCTAGGGACGGATGTACACATCGAGTCCGGCGGCCGCCCGTCAGCCGCCCGCTGTGGCCACGCCCGCGATCTGTGGGGCGGCCGGCAGGAAGGGCCCGCGCAGCCGGTAACCGGTCGCGGCCACGTGACCGAAGCCCGCGGTCTCGATGACCGTGCGGAGGTCCCGCTCGCACGAACAGCCCTCGAAGAACCAGCCCCACGGCCGGCGCACGACTCTCTGCAGGCGTCGCAGCGCGGCGCCCTCGGGGGCGGCGACGTGCTCGAGGAACGCGTACCGGCCGCCGGGCCGCAGGACGCGCCGCACCTCGGCGACGACGGCGCCCGGGTCGGGGACCGTGCAGAGCACGAGGCTCGAGATCACCATGTCCGCGGACGCGTCGGGCAGGTCGAGCCGTTCCGCCACGGTCGCGTGCAGCTCGAGGTCGACCCCGGCGCGGGCGGCGCGCTCGCGCAGCCGCCGATGCATGGCCGGGTTCGGCTCGACGGCGATCAGCCGGGTGCCGGCCGGCATGTACCGCAGGTTCGCCCCGGTGCCGGCGCCGAGCTCGACCACCGTGGGTGGCAGGTCGGCGAGGACCTGCCGCTTGTGCGCCCGCAGCAGGTGGTCGAGGTAGCCGTCGAGGCCGCCGAAGAACAGGGCGTTGAGCCGTCCGCGGACGGGGTTGGGGCGGTAGGCCGGCGCCGCCGCGGGCGCCTGGGCGGTCACGCCGGCTCCTGTCCCGAGGCCGCGAGCGCGGGCTCTCGTGTATCCCGGACGTCGACGCCGGCGTGGCGCCGCCGCGTGCAGCGTCCGCTCGATCGCGGCCCACGGGAGGCCCGGCGGCAGACCGACCATGACGATGTCGGCCACTTCGTCCCACCGGGCGAGCTGCGCGCGGACGTGCTCGGGGGAGCCCGCGGCGGCGAGCTGGTCCAGGAGCACCTCGGCGTCCGCCGGGATGCGGCCCGGTGCGGGGGCTGGGGCGGGGGTTGGCGGCCCGGACGGCCGCGACCTCGGCGTCGTACCCCTGCCGGGCGAGCGACTGGGCGTAGACGTCGCCCATGGCGCGTCACGTACCAGGCGAGGCAGGCGGCGGCGACGTCGCGTGCCGTCGTCGCGCGTCGTCGTCCACCACGGCGAGCGGTCCCGCGGTGACGGTGAACGGCCGGGCCGGTGGCCGCTCCAGCCGGTCGACCAGCAAGGTGAGCCGGTCGAGGGCCACGAGCGCGGGGAACCACCCGTCGGCGAGGTCGGCGCCGACCTGCATGGTGCGCGGGCCGAGGGCGGCGACCCAGATCGGCACGATCGGGGAGCGGGGACCAGGCCCAGGCGCAGGGGCCGCGCCCCGGTGGCGTTGCGCAGCAGGGCCGGCTCGCCGGCGAGCAGCCTGCGGACGGCGTTCACCGTGTCCTCCAGCCGATCCGCGGGGTGGGCGAACGGCACGTCGTGGAAGCCCTCGACGAGCGCCGGGCGTGCTGGCTCCCAGGCCGAGCACGTAGCGGCCGCCGGAGATCTGGTCGAGCGTCGCGGCGGTCATCGCCAGCGTGCCGGGGGTGCGGCCCCAGACGGACAGGACGCCGGAGGCCAGCCGGATCCGCTCGGTGCTCAGCGCGATCTCGGCCAGCACCGCGGTCGAGTCCAGCCCCCAGCCCTCGGGCAGCGCGAACACCTCGTAGCCCAGCTCGTCGGCGAGTCGCGCGGTGCGCACCATGACGTCGCGCCGCGTCTCCATGGGGGTCAGGCCGACGCCGCGGCGCCCGGCGGTCATCGCCGTCCGCCGGCGGTGCCGGCGGCCCTGGAGCGGGGATGTGGATGCGGTAGGCATGCGAGGCGTTCCTCCCGGAGCTGGTCGTCGGTACGACGGCCAGCATGCGCACGGGGTGGCGCCGCCGGGCAGGAGGAGATCACCCCTCCTGCTACCTCACTCCGGTACCTCACCGGCCGTGCGGCGCCCCCACCAGGCGGCGACCTCGGAGCGGGAGGTGACCCCGAGCC
Organism: uncultured Actinomycetota bacterium; assembly: GCA_963792195.1. Taxonomy (GTDB): domain Bacteria; phylum Actinomycetota; class Actinomycetes; order Actinomycetales; family Kineosporiaceae; genus DATKNA01. Next base: position 162,979 of record CAWBVK010000004.1, read on the forward strand.
GCTCGCGGATGCGCTCGACGTGACCCTCCGCCGAGCGCTCCTCGATGCCCAGCTGCTCGGCGATCTGCCGGTTCGTCCTGCCCTCGGCGATCAGCGCCGCCACCTGCAGCTGCCGTGGGGTCAGCTCGCGCGCGGCACGCCGGGCGACTCCGCGGCGCGCTGCTCCGCGGGTGCGCTCCCGAGGAACTCCAGCACCGCGCGGACGACGGATGCGGCGTCGCCGACGAACGGGAAGTGGCTCCTGCCGGGCAGCGACACCAGCCGCGCTCCCGGTATCTGCGCGGCCAGCGCGCGGCCCGCGGCGTACGGGATGGCCCGGTCGTCACGGCGGTGGATCACCAGCGTCGGCGCGCCGACCCCTGCGAGCAGGTCGTTCACCCGCGTCTCGTAGCACTGGGCGAGCAGCGCGACCGCGTTCTGCACCGACGTCGCCTCGCGCTGCAGCCGCGCGAAGGTCGCCTTGGCCTCGGTGCTGCCCTCGGGGAGGAACACGTCGGCGAGGACCTCCGAGCCGAGGCCCCAGTGCGCGGCGATCAGGTCGAGCATGGCGGCGCGCACGCGGGCCGAGGCGATCTGCGCGCCGTCGGCGTAACCCCCGTAGAGCACCAGCCGGCCGACCCGCTCGGGACGGCCCGCCGCGTACGCGACCGACACCGGGGCTCCCAGCGAGAGGCCGAGCAGGTCGGGGCGGTCGAGCTCCAGGTGGTCGGCGACCGCTTCGAGCACCTCGAGGTCGGCCTCCAGCCCCGGCGGCCCCGGCCACGGCTCGGACAACCCGCACCCGGGGCGGTCGTACTCCACCACCGTGCGCACCGCGGTCAGCGGCGTGAGGAACGCGCGGTACGCCGGGTCCTGCCACAGCAGCTCGAGATGGCTGATCCACCCGGGAGGGACCAGCAGCGCGGGTCCGGCCCCGACGGTCGCGTACGCGATCCTCGCGCCACTCGGGGTCGGGCAGAAGCGGATCTGCCGGCGCGGCCCGGGCGCCTGGTGGAACGCGGACCCTGCGCTCACCTCGGACCTCCTCCGGCCGTCTCGATCGTCGCCGTGCGACAGCGCACCCGGTCAGTGTCAGGTGCTCGCCGGGGCGAAGGCGACGAGGACGCGCTCCGCGTGGGCGAGCGCCGTGGCGGCGTCGACGCCGGGGGCGACCACCCGGGGCGAGAAGTTGAGGTCGAGGAAGACCTCGGTGACCCCGAGACCGCGCAGTGCGGCGAGGTCGTCGAGCACCTGCTCGCGCGTCCCCTGCATGGGGCGGCGCGGGGCACCCGGGTCGGCGTCCAGGAGGTCGACGACCCTGCGCACGAGGATGCGGACGGCGTGCGGGTCGCGCCCGGCCTCCCGCGCGGCGGCGCGCACCGTCTCGACCGCCGTCGCCGATCTCGGCGAGGTCGTGCCGGCTGCTGCTGATCCAGCCCTCGGCGAGGCGGCCCGGCCCGGCGCAACGCCGGCGCGGCGGTGCCGCCGAGCAGCACCGGGGGGTGCGGCCGCTGCACGGGCGGCGGGCCGACGTGCGCGCGCGGCACCGTGTAGAACTCGCCGGCGAACTCGACGGGGTCCTGGGTCCACAGCGCGTGCAGGCAGCGCAGGTACTCGTCCATGCGCGCTCCCCGCCGCTCGAACGGCACGCCGGCGGCGGCGTACTCCTGCGGCATCCAGCCCATGCCGAGCCCGGCGGTGAGCCGGCCGCCGGACAGCACGTCGAGCGACGTGAGCGCCTTCGCGAGCAGCGCGGGTGCGGTGAACGGCGCGCAGATGGTCGCCGTCCCCAGCCCGATCCTGCTCGGTGTGCCCGGCGACGTGCGCGAGCGCCAGCAGCGGGTCGAGCACGGAGCGGTACGCGGGGTCGGGCTCGCCGCCCACGGGCTGGAGCACGCGCTGGAAGGTCCACAGCGACGCGTACCCGAGCTCCTCTGCGCGGCGGGCGACGCGGCGCATCGACGTCGGGGGTGGCCCAGGCGCCCCGAGACCGGCAGGCCGAAGCCGAGCAGGGGGAGGTCGGCGCGTCACGGGCCCGACTCTGCCAGGTCGGGCGGGCGTGATCCGGGCCGCGATGAGATCGACGGCCCGCGGTCGTCGTCCCCTGCATGGACACACGGAACCTCGCGAGCCGCTACGACCTCGACCCGCTGACCTGGGCGACGATCGAGGCCCGGCTGGCCCGCGGCCTGGCGCAGGCACCGGGCACCGGCGGCCCCGACCGCCACACGTGCTGGCTCACGACGCTGAACGAGGACGGCAGCCCGCACCTGACGGGTGTCGGGGCGCTCTGGGTCGACGGCGCCTTCTGGTTCGAGACCGGGCGGCGCACCCGCAAGGGCCGCAACCTCGCCCGCGACGCGCGGTGCGCGCTCGGCCTCGCCACGGCCGAGTTCGACCTCGTCGTGGAGGGCGAGGCTGCGAGGATCACCGATCCGGAGACGGTGACGAGGCTCGCCGGGCGGTGGGCCGAGGGTGGCTGGCCGTGCCGGGTCGACGAGAGCGGCACCGAGCTCACGGCCGACTTCAGCGCACCGTCCGCCGGGCCGCCGCCATGGTCCGTCTACCGGATCACGGCCCGCACGGCCACCGCGCTGGCCACGGTCGAGCCCGGCGGCGCCACCCGCTGGACCTTCTAGCCGCCGGTCGAGGTCAGGGCGCCCGGGCCGGCCACGAGGTCCACGTCGCGCGGGCTCACGGTGGCGCCGCACGTGTCGCAGGCCAGGGCGAGCCGAACGGCGCCGCCGCAGTCGTGGTGCTGTGCCACCCGTGGCGGCCCCGCGGGGTCCGCGAGGTGCCGGTCTCCCCACTGCATGAGGCCGATCACGGGCAGACCGAGCTCCCTGCCCATGGGGGTGAGCCGGTACTCGTGCCGCACGGGCCGGTCCTGGTAGGGCACTCGCTCGAGGATCCCGGCGTCGATCAGCCGGGCCAGCCGGTCGGTGAGCACGTTGCGGGCCACGCCGAGGCTGCTCTGGAACTCGTCGAACCGGCGCAGCCCGAGGAGCGCGTCGCGGACGATCAGGAGCGTCCACCGCTCGCCGAGCACCTCGAGGGCGCGGGCGACGGAGCACACCTGGTTCTCGTAGGTCCGCCCGAGCATGGCGCCAGTCTAGCGGACCTCGGTTGCGTGATGCTACTCACTCGGTCTAGCGTGCGTTTCATCACACAACTGACGTGGGGAGCGCACCCGTGACCACCAGGCTCTGGCGGACCTTCGCGATGATCTCCATCGGCGTGTTCGCGTCGCTGCTCGACCTGTTCATCGTCAACATCGCCTTTCCCGATCTGCGCCGGGACTTCGCCGGCGCCGACCTCACGCAGCTGTCGTGGGTGCTCAACGGGTACGCCATCGTGTTCGCCGCGTTGCTCGTGCCGGCGGGGCGCCTCGTCGACCTGTACGGCCGCCGGCGCGGCTACGTGGTCGGGCTCGGCCTGTTCACGCTCGCCTCGGCGGCGTGCGCCGTCGCGCCGTCCGTGGGCTTCCTCGTGGCCGCGCGCGTCGTGCAGGGCGCGGGTGCGGCCATCCTGACGCCGAGCTCCCTCGGGGTGGTCCTCCCCGGGCTTCGCGCCGCGCGCCCGGCCGGCCGTGATCGCGGCGTGGGCCGCGGTCGGCGCCGTCGGGGCGGCGGCCGGGCCCCTGCTCGGCGGGCTGCTCGTGCAGGCGAGCTGGCGCTGGGTGTTCCTCGTCAACATCCCGCTCGGGCTCGTCTCGCTCCGGTACGCCGCACGCCACGTCGAGGAGTCGCGCGACCCGGCGGCCCGCGGCCTGCCCGACCTCGCCGGGACCGTCGCGCTCATGCTCGGGATCGGCGCGCTGACCCTCGTGGTCGTCAAGGGTCGCGACTGGGGGTGGGGGAGCGCGGCCACGATGACCACGTTCGCCGTCGCCGCCATGCTCGTGGCCGTGACCGTCGTCCGGTCCGCCCGGCACCCGGTGCCCGTCCTCGAGCCGGCGATCCTGCGGGTGCCGTCGTTCGCGCTCGCGGTAGCGTCGGCGCTCGCGTTCTTCGCCGCGTTCGGTGCGCTGCTGCTGAGCGGCGTGCTGTTCCTGACCGGCGTGTGGGGCTGGTCGATCCTGCGGGCGGGGCTGGCGCTGGCGGTCGGCCCGCTGGCCGCGCTCGTCTTCGCGATCGTCGCCGGCCGCGTCGGCCCCCGGGTCGGCATGGGATACGTCGGCGCGGTCGGCGGGTTGCTCGTGGCGATCGGGCTCGGGTGCAACGCGGTACTGCTCGGGCCCACCCCCGACTACGCCGGCACGTTCCTGCCGGGCCAGCTCCTCAGCGGCGCGGGCATCGGTCTCGCCATGCCGGCCTTCACCGCCGTCGCCGTGGTCGCTGTGCCGCCGAGCCGGTTCTCGACGGCGATCGGGATCTCGGCGATGTTCCGGCAGGTCGGCGGCGCGCTCGGGGTCGCCGCGTTCGTCGCGATCGTCGGCACCCCGACCGCGCTGACGGCGATGGACGCGTACCGGCACGGCTGGTACTTCATGATCGTGGCGGCTGGGGTGGGCGGCCTGCTCATGCTGGCCGCCCAGTTCGCCGTCGCACGCCCGGCGGCGACCCGGCGTGGCGCCCCGGCCGACGCGATGGCCGCCGCGACGACGTCCTGACCTGTGGGACCAAGGCGACGGGCACCGCCGAGCCGGGTCCGGCGCGTGGCCCTCAGTCGGGGGCTGCGACGGGCGTGCTCGCGCGGGCGAGTGCCGCGACGAAGTCCTCCCGCGACGCCGACGAGGCCCACAGGCGCCGCTGCCGTTGCGCACCCGTACCGAGACGCTCCAGCCGATCCAGGCCCGGCAGCACCGTGCCCGCGTCGCCGCTCGCCTCCAGCGCCGGGAGGACCGCGTCCACCAGCTGGGCGATCATCGGATTCCGCGGCGGCGTCCCGGTGCCCGGCTGCCGCGGACGAGCGACGGGGCTCCCGAGGCCGTGGTGCGCGGCCGCCAGCAGGCGGGCGTGCACCGCCCCGGGGCGGGCCGGGGTGACCGGGCGTGCCGGCCGGTCGCGGCGCAGGTCGTCGACGAGGGTCGCCACGAGGGCACGCACGACGCCGGCGAAAACCGTCGCGTCCTTCGCGGTCGGCAGCGTGTCGGCCACCCGGATCTCGATCGTGGGGTGCCGCGGCGAGATCCGGGCGAGCAGGTAGACGCTCCGGGTGTCGAACGCCAGCCCGCGCAGGATCAGTGTCGCCACCATCCGGTCGTAGCCGGCGGCGTCGCGGTGCACGACGGGCGGCCGGAAGGTCGGCCAGCTCAGCTGGCACCGGTAGCGCCCGCTGCTCCAGCCCGTGTCCGCGCCGTCGGCGAACGGGGAGTTCCCGGTCAGGGCGAGCAGGATGGGCAGCCACGGGCGGAGCCGGACCAGGACCTGGACGGCGAGCTCGCGGTCGGCGATTCCGATGTGCACGTGGCAGGCGCACGTGCCGCTCGTCGCGGTGGCCGCCGGGAACCGGGCCGCGATGTCGCGGTAGCGGGCGTCCTCGGTGAGCATCTCCAGCCCCCGCTCACCGAAGGGCGCCCTCCCCGACGCCACCACCCGGACGCCGACGGCGACGGCCGCCTCGCCGATCCGGGCGCGCAGGCCCGTGAGTTCGCGCTCCACCTCGTCGAGCTCGGTGCACACGCCCGAGACGGTCTCCAGCTGGTACGTCATGACCTCGGGCTTGATCTCGCCGCGCTCGTGCCGCTCACCGGTGAGGCGGAGGACGGCGGGCGCGGCGGGTGCCACGTCGCCCGACGGGCCGAGCAGGAGGAACTCCTCCTCGACGCCCACGGTCAGCATGGTCATCGCCGATCGGCGGGACGGGCCGTGCCCGCACGCAGCACCATCCGTGCCTCTTCTCGCGTCCTGGACTCCGGGACTCGCCCACTCCTGAGCCAGGGTGCGGCCGGGGCGCGTGCGCCGCCTTCACCCGTCGGGGATGACGTGGCGGGACGGGGGTACTGATTCCATGGGCCGGGTCGACGAGGGACGGGCCATGCTGAGTGAGCACGAGAAGCGCGAGCTTCAGGCCATCGAGGAGATGCTGCTCGCCGACACCCGCCTGATCGCCCGGTTCAGGCGCCGTCGGCGCCGCCTCCGTGGTCCGCTCCTTCCCCGCGTCCTCCTCGTCTCCGGGGTGCTCGTCATGGTCTGCGCCGCGTTCCTCGGCCTCGGCGACGCCTTCGTGCAGGGTCTGGCGCTCGCGCTCGCCGGGTTCCTCTGGAGACGGCCGTGGTCGCGGTTGCCGCGGCGGGTCATGAGGCCGCGGGACGGGCGCGGCGACTGAACGCGCGCGGCGCCCGCTGGATCGCGGGCACGGACGAGCGCCGTGACACCGGGTCGGTCCGGTGCCACGGCGCTCCGCAGGCGGGCGGGGGATCGGGTGGGTCGGGCGGGTCAGGCGAGCGCCTTGGCCTTGAGGCGGTCGTACTCGGGCTGGGAGATGACGCCCTGCTCGAGCATCTTCTGCGCCTGCGCGATCTGGTCGGCCGGCGTCGACTGCGCGGGAATGGCCGGCGTCGATGCCGCGACCTCGCGGATGTAGGCGTCGGTCTGCTGGCGCTGGACGGTCAGCTCCTCCATGCGGCGCTCGGTCATTCCGCGGCCCCGGGCGACGACGTAGATGAATGCCGACAGGAACGGGACGACGATCAGTGCGATGATCCAGATCGCCTTGACCCAGCCGGACGTCTCGCGATCCCGGAACAGGTCTCCGATGATGGCGAACAGCACCATCAGATAAGCCACGAAGGCGAAGCTGATGATGATGAACCAGACGATATCCCAGAACGACATCGGGCTCTCTCTTCTCGAGCGGGGGACCTTCTGACACCAGTCTTCGCGCGGCAGCCTCTGCTGCCTCATTCCGGACGGATGAGATCGCGCCCACGCCGTCGAGCGCCTCTCGGGGCGGCCCGGTCATGAATGCACGGCGCTGCTTCACGCTCGGCCTCGCGGTGCTCGTCGCCGTGACGGCCGCCCGCTTCGCGGGTGTCGCCGGCCCGACGGCCGTCTGGACCACCGTGATGACCGCGGCGCTGGCTCTGGTCGCGCGAGCGAGCGGTGCCGGCCGGGCCGACCTGGGGTTGCTGCGCTCGGACGCCGGCCGCGGGTTGCGCTACGGCGGGGCCGCGGCGGGGATCGTCCTCGTCGTCCTGGGCTCGGCGGCCCTGCTGCCCGTCACGAGCGGCGCGCTGCGCGACGCACGCGGCGCCATCGGCGCCGGTCAGCTCGCCTACCAGCTCGTCGTGGAGGTCGTCCTGCTGACGGCGATCCCCGAGGAGTTCGCCTTCCGCGGCGTGCTGCTCGGCTCGGCCGTCGAGCTGTGGGGGCCGCTGCGTGGTGCCCTGGCGGTGTCGGCCCTGTTCGGGTTGTGGCACGTCCAGCCGACGCTCGCCACCATGGGGGACAACCCCGCGGTGAGCGGCGCCTCGGGCTCGACGGCGGGGCGCGTCCTCGTCGTGCTCGGAGCCGTGGCCGTCACCTTCGCCGGCGGTCTGGTCTTCGCATGGCTCAGGCTGCGGTCGCGCAGCCTGCTGGCGCCCGTGATCGCGCACGCGGCGACCAACGGGCTCGGCCTCGCCGTCGCGTGGGTGGCCGTGAACGTGCTGGGCCCGCGCTGAGCCCGGGGCCAGCACGGCGGTCAGGGGGCGCCGGCCGCCATGGTCCGGAGGGTGTCCAGCTGGTCGGGGGTGACCCCGCTGGGCTGCAGGACGGCGTTCCAGGCGTCCGCGTACTCGCCCCGGTAGTTGTGGCCGTGCCCCTGCGGTACACCGCCCGCGAACGTCAGGTCGGCGGTCACCTGCCAGAACGTCACGAGGGGCAGCCAGGTGGCGCCCGCCAGCACGTCCTTGCCGGGCGGTTCACCGATCCAGTCCGGCTCGGTGAACAGCAGCCGCGGGCTCCACCAGACGATGGGGTCGGAGGCGTGCATCAGGTACAGGACGCGGGTGCCCTCCCACGGCTGCCCCTGCGGGGGGATCCCTGCGGTGGCGTCGTTGGTGAAGCGCACGGTGCGTCCGCCCTTGTAGACGGGCGAGCTCTCCAGGCTCCCGGCGTCCCGGTGCTCCCGGAACTCCGTGAACAGGGTGTTGAAGTTCGGCGGACCGGCGAAGACCGTGCCCGACGTGCGGGTGCGCAGGTCGGCCTCGCCGCTGAAGGCGGCCTCGCCGCCGAACGACCCGAGGCTCTCGCCCGTCACGAAGAGGCGGGGCCGGCTCCCGGCCGGCAGCGCCGACCACCGCTCGTAGACGGCGTCGAACAGGGCGCGGCCCGCCTCCCGCGCCTTCGTCTGGTCGACGAGGTAGGACATCCACGACGGCAAGTAGGAGTACTGCATGCCGACGATGGCCGAGTCGCCGCCGGTGAGGTACTCGAAGGTGTCGGCGGAGGCGGCGTTGATCCAGCCGCTGCCGGTGGTTCCGGCGACGAGCAGGTCGGCGCGCTGGAACGCCCCAGCGTGCTCCAGGTCGTCGACGGCGAGCTTGGCGCGCGTCTCGGCGTCGTCGGCGGTCGCGAGGCCCGCGTAGGCGCGGATCGGCTCCTTGGCGGGGCGGTGCATGAGGGCGGTTATCTGGTCCGCGGTCGGCCCGGTGCCGGTGAAGGTCCGGCCCTGCCAGCCGAGGGTGTCCCACGCGATGAGCGAGCCCGTCCCTCCCGACCGCAGGTCGGTGGACGGCTGCTGCACGCCCTCCTGGGTGGTGGTGTCGCGCAGCGAGAAGGTCTCGTTGGCCGCGTTCACCAGTCCGTCGAGGAGCACGCCACTGATCACCAGGTACGTCAGCGCGACCACCGCGATCCAGCCGACGGCGTTGGCGGCGCGGGGACCGATCCAGCGTCGCAGCAGCCGCCCCAGCCTGCGGTAGAGCGCCCGCAGCCCGCGCCCGATCACCAGCAGCAGCGCGAACACACCGAGCGCGACCACGGGCGAGAGGACCACGAGCGCGACGTTGTACTCCGTCACGCCCATGAGGCCCCGGATCTGGTGCTGCCAGTACTGGCCGAGCGCGAAGAACACGGCCAGCAGCACGCCGCCGCCGATCAGGCTGACGCGCCAGGTCGACGGCTTGGGCGGCCGGACCTCGCGGTCGGCGAACGCCCGCACGACCACGGCGAGCACGACGCCGAGGCCGTACCCGATCGCCGCGGTGACACCCCAGATGATCCCCTGGATCACCCCGGTGCGGGGGAGCAGCGACGGCGTGAACGACAGGCACGAGAAGACGACCGCGCCCCAGAAGCCGGGCACGGTGAGGCTGTGCCACTGTCCTCGGCGGCCGGTGTCCGGCAGGGATTCGGCGGCTGCCGCCTCTTCCCGGGCCTGTGCCCGGGTCTGCGGCGGCACGGCGACGCCCGTCGTGCCCGGCTCGATGCTGTCGGACATTGCTCGGCCTCCTGTGCCGTGGGGCGGTCGCCCTGTGGGAGCTGCGTCAGCCGCCGAAGGTCTCCACCAGGATCTTGCGCTCCTCGTCTGTGAGGTTCGTGCTGACGAGCTGCGCGTTCATCCCGTGGAGCCGCTCGCCGAGGCGGTCGAAGTCCGCGTTCTCCGTGACGACGAACAGCGCGGAGGTCCCGGGGGTGACCTGCTCGCGGATCCGTTCGAGCTCGGCCTTGCCGATGCCCGTCCCGTCCATCGCCTTCACCGTGGCACCGATCGCGGCGCCGGCCACCGCGCCGAACACGGGGACGAAGAAGAGCATGCCGATCAGCACCCCCAGGAAGCCCCCCCAGGCCGTGCCACGCCGCTTGTCGTCGTGCGTGAGGTCCGTGTCGGGGTGGTCCGCCCCCTCGGGCCAGGTCACCACGGCGTGGTCGACGATCTTGACCAATCCGTCCCGCTCGGCCTGCTTGAGCGCGTCCTTCGCCTGCTCGGCACCCTCGGGACTCTCGAACTTCCACACCGTGAAGGTCGTCATGACCGCTCCTCGCTGCTCATGCCGGACTGGTGGCGCCCACGATGTGGGGCCGGAGCGAGGGGCGCACCATCCGCCGCGGATGGTCCGGGTGGGTCCGCTGCCCGGGCGGGTAGCGGAGCCGGACGGCGTCAATGCAGCAGTGCCTTGAGCAGGATCATCGCGACGCCGAAGAGGGCCGCCACGCCGGCCGACACCCAGCGCTCCCGCGTCGTGAGCCGCCCGTGCCGCCCGATCTCCCAGCCGGCCAGGCCGAGCAGCACCGTGCTGGCGACCAGCGCCGCGATGACCGCCCCGTACACCTGGGCGCCCGACAGGGCCGCGACGAGCAGGACGACCAGGGGGACGGCGGACGCCCACACCATCTGCCACCCGTGCGTCAGCTCCCGGCGCGTCTGCCGCCAGGTCGGGCGGCGGCCGTCGTGGATGCGGGCCGCCACCAGCCGGGCGTACCGCTCGGCGCTCCAGTAGACGACCAGCGTGACCAGGACGGCCACGGCGACCGCGAGGATCCGCTCCGCGTGCGAGGCGGCCATCACCGCGGCGCTGACGATGACGCCGTAGATGCCCGCGGCCGTGCTCTCCTCGTCGTCGCCCGCGGCCGGCATCACCCTGCGGACCCAGCGGGACGAGGGAGCGGTCATGCGGTCACGCGCCGTCTCACGGGCGATCAGGTGGTCGACGGCTCGGCCTGCCGCGTCGCGGCCGACCCTCCCGCCCGGCCGTTGCGGATCCGGGTCCAGAGCAGGTCGGCGGCCACCGAGAGCACGACGATCCCGACGAGGGCGGCGGTGGTGGCGGGCTCGTTCACCAGGGTCGTCGTGACGAAGACGAGGAAGGTCACGATGGTCGACAGCACGGCGACGACCAGGACGACGACGTTCGCGCCCGTCACCTCGCGCACCCGGAAGTGCGCCAGCGTGATCATGGTGAACACGATCAGGGCGACGGCGCTACCGAGCGAGGCGATGGAGTCGAGGTTGAAGCCGAGGACGAGCACGATGGTGAGGGCCGCCATCGCGAGCAGGCTGGCGGACGCCGGTCGCCGTCCCCCTCCCAGAGGCAGGTCCCGGCCCAGCAGGGGCGGGAACTGCCCCGTCGAGGCGAGGCTGCGGCCGAGACCCACCGCGGGGTAGAGGCTGGCGTTGGTCGCGCCGGTCGTCGAGAACAGCGCGGTGATCACCATGAGCACGTAGCCGAACTGGCCCAGCGTCGGCTTGGCCGCCTCCGCCAGCGCCGTGCCGCCCGAGGCGATCACCTGGTCGACCGTCAGCGTGCCGAACACGCCGATCGCCACACCGACGTACACGGTGGTGGCGATGCCGAGCGCCAGGAACATGGCGCGGGGGAGCTGCCGTGAGGGGTTCGGCAGGTCCTTGGCGGTGAACGTGATGACGCCGAACCCGAGGAACGCGAAGAACGTCAGCGCCACGCTCGCCACGATCTCCCTCAGGCCGGGGTACTTCGAGGGCGCGAGCAGCGACGGGTCCATGTTCGCGATCGTCACGACCGCGAAGATCACCAGGATCCCGACGACCACGTTGACGATCACGGACTGTACGCGCGCGACCGCCTGTGCCCCGACGACGTTGAGCAGCGTCATCGCCAGCACGATGAGGCAGGCGAACACCTTCGCCCAGGCAGCGTTCTTGCCCGCGAGCACGGCGCTGGCGTAGCTGCCGAACGACGAGGCGACCATGGCGGTGATGATCGCGTTGGTGGCGAAGACGAGCCAGGAGGTGGCATTCGTCACGTGCCCCCGGCCGAAGCCCTGCGCGAGGTACTCCAGCAAGCCGCCCTCGGAGGGGTACTTCGCGCCCAGCTTGCCGAACGAGTACCCCTGCAGGGCCGCGATCGCCCCTGCGATCAGGAACGACAGCCAGACGGCGGCACCGGCGACCTCACCCGCTGCCCCGAGCAGCGCGAAGATGCCGGCGCCCACCATCGCCCCGACACCGATAAAGCACGCCTGGACCACCGTCATCCGTCGCTCCGGTGCCTCACCGGCCATCCCGACCACCTCCCAGGTGCACCAGGACCACCACCCTGCCTGCTCCCGACGGTGACCGACCGCGGTCGTCCCGTGGTCACCCCCGGCGGATGACCTGCGCGCCTCCGGGCCGCAGGTCAGAACGGCGTGGGGATCCAGTGCAGCGGCACGTCCGGTGTCACGTCGCCGCTGTCGACCTTCCGCTTGGGCAGGACGACCTTGCGCCTCGGCAGCGGTTCGTACGGCACCTGCGCGAGCAGGTGGGTGATCACGTTGAGGCGCGCGCGCTTCTTGTCGTCGGAGTTCACGACGAACCAGGGGGCCCACTCCGTGTCGGTGGCCGCGAACATGTCGTCGCGGGCGCGCGAGTACTCGCGCCAGCGGGTGTACGACAGCAGGTCGAGCTCCGAGAGCTTCCAGACCTTGCGGGGGTCGTCGATCCGGCTCTGCAGCCGCCGGGTCTGCTCGTCAGGGCTCACCTCGAGCCAGTACTTGAGCAGGACGACCCCGGAGTCGACGACGGCGCGCTCGACGCCTGGCACCAGGTGGAGGAACTGCTCGGACTGCTCCTTCGTGGCGTACCCGAGGACCCGCTCGACGCCGGCCCGGTTGTACCAGCTGCGGTCGAAGACGATGACCTCCCCGCCGGCGGGCAGGTGCGGCAGGTAGCGCTGGATGTACATCTGCGAGCGTTCCCGCTCGGTTGGCGCAGGCAGGGCGACCACGCGGAAGACGCGCGGGCTGACGCGTTCGGTGATGGCTTTGATGGTGCCGCCCTTTCCCGCGGTGTCGCGGCCCTCGAAGACCACGCACACCTTGGCACCCGAGCGCTTCACCCATTCCTGCATGGCGACCAGCTCGCCGTGCAGCCGGCGCAGCTCCCGCTGGTACTCCTTCTCGGTCAGCTTCTCCTTGTGCGGCGCTTTTCCGGGAATGCTCGCGGCGTCGTCCTGGAGCACCGGCGACCCGCCGTGCCCGTTCCCGTGCTTCTTCGCCATGTCCGTTTCCTCTCGCCGTGGATCAGCGCCGGTCCGCGTCGACGGCGCCGGCACGGAATGCCGCGACGCCTGCCTCGACCGTCGGGAAGAAGTGCGCGGGGTCGATCGTCCGGGTCAGTTCGTACCGCTCGATCTTGCGCCGGACCGGGTCCTTCATCTCCGCGAAGGCGAGCGAGATCCCGCGCGTGTTCAGCTCCTCGTCGAGGTCCTCGAGCATGTCGGCGGCGGTGGTGTCGACGTCCGTCATCGGTTCCGCGGCCACGAGGATCCACCTCGGCGGCGGCTCCGAGGCTGCCAGCCGGCGGATGCCGTCGCGGAAGGTCGCCGAGTTGGCGAAGATCAGTGGCGCGTCGAACCGGTACACGACGAGACCGGCCGTCTGGTCGGCCGAGGGGTAGGAGCGCAGGTCGTGGTACCCCCGCAGCTCCTCGACGTGCCCGAGCACGGCCGCGTAGGGGCGCCACGCCCGCCGGAAGACGTTCAGGATCGACAGCGCCACAGCGATGGCGATGCCGGGCAGCACGCCGAGCAGGGCGACCGCGAGGAACGCGGCGACCGAGAGCGAGAACTCGGTCTTGCGTTGTTTCCACAGGCGCACCGTTCCGGGCACGTCGGCGAGCGAGACGGCGGCACTGATCACGACCGCGGCCAGGGCCGGCTGGGGCAGGTTCTTGAACAGCCCAGGCAGGACGACGATGGTCAGGACGATGAGCGCGGCGCCGACCAGGCCGGTGAGCTGGCTGCGTGCGCCCGCCCGCTCGGCGACCGCCGTCCGCGACCCGCTCGTGCTGACCGGGAACCCCTGGAAGAGCCCGGCCGCCAGGTTCGCCGCCCCGATGCCGATCATCTCCTGGTCGCCGTCGACCTCCTGCCCGGTGCGGGCGGCGAACGAGGACGACGTCGAGATGGTGTCGGCGAGCGACACCAGGGCGATGCCCAGCGCTCCCGCCGCGAGCGGGGCGACGTCGGACCACTCGGCCGTGGGGATCGTGAACGGTGGGAAGCCCTGCGGGAGCACGCCGACCAGCGAGACCCCGCGGGCCGCCAGGTCGAAGATCGAGGCGGCGGCGATCGCGAGGACGACCAGGACGAGCACCGAGGGCACCTTGGGCAGCCACCGCTGGAGCCCCAGCACGACGACGATGCCCGCGATGCCGAGCACCGCCGCTGCCGGGACGGCCTCGCCGTCGGCCAGGCCGCGGACGAAGGCAACGGCCTCGGCGATCAGCCCGTTCGCGTCAACACTGAAGCCGAACAGCTTCGGCAGCTGCCCGACGATGATCGTCACCGCGAGCCCGTTCATATAGCCGATCATGGTCGGCTTGGAGAGCAGGTCGGCGACGAAGCCCAGCCCTGTCACGCCGGCGACGATCATGATCAGTGCAACCATGATCGCGAGCAGGGACGCGAGGGCCACGGCCTTCTGCGGGTCCCCGCCGGCGGCGATCAGCGGCAGGATCGTTGCGGCGATCATGGGGCCCAGCGAGGAGTCGGGCCCGAGGACGAGGATCCGAGAGGGGCCGAACACGGCGTAGCCGACGAGGCAGAGGATCGAGGTGTAGAGGCCGTTGATCGCCGGCAGCCCGGCGAGCTCGGCGTACGCCATGCCCTGCGGCACGAGCAGGGTGGCGAGCACGATGCCCGCGACCACGTCGCGCGGCAACCATGAGCGGTCGTACGTCGCCGCGGCGCGCACGCCGGGGACGAAGCGGCCCACGTTCATACGCCGCTCCTCGGGGACGGCCGTGCGAGGGCTTGGGAACCTGCTGCGGCGGGGTCGGAGGCGAGGGTCGGCCCCACGCGCTTCGCGAGCGGCGCCGCCGACAGCCCGTGCGCGACCACGCTCAGGAGCACCGTAGCGACGACGACCGCCACGGCACGGTCGGCGTCCGCGCCGAGCTCCTCGAGGGCGAGCAGGGCGAACACGACCGACGCGAGACCGCGCGGGCCGAACCACCCGATGAACACCGCCGCGCGGCGGCTCAGGCCCGAGCCGACCAGGGCGGCCGCCACGGGCAGCATGCGCACCACGGTGAGGCTCAGTACCGCGTAGAGCGCCAGTTCCCAGGCGGGCGCGTCGACGAGCCGCGGCACCGCGACCGCGCCGACGAAGGTCCACACGAGCAGGCCGGCGAGGCCGGCGGTCTGCTCGACGTAGTGCACACCCTGCGGGCGGCCGGGGCCGGCCGCCGCCCCGAAGGCGGTGCCGGCGACGAACGCGGCCACGAAGCCGTTGCCGCCCACGACGAGCGCCCCGGCGTAGGCGGCCACCGCGAGGGCCAGCACGGCCGGGCCGCCGAACGCCTCGTCGACCCAGTCGTGCCGGCGCGCGAGGTTCAGTAACCAACCGCCGGCGCCTCCCACGGCCGTTCCGGCGACGACACCCAGTAGCAGCTCGAGCACGGCATGACCGACGCCGCCGCCGTGCTCGGCCGCCGCCGCTCCGGCGATCGCGAGGAGGACGACGGGGGTGACGATGCCGTCGTTGAGTCCGCTCTCGACGTTGACGATCCGGCGCACCCGGGTCGGTACCCGCGGGTCGTTCATGATGGCGGCGCCGAGCGCCGCGTCGGTGGGCGCGAGCGCCGCGCCGACGAAGAGCGCGAGCCAGACGCCCAGCCCGCCGACGAGGCCGGCGGCCAGGCCCCAGCCCAGCAGCACTGTCACCGGGAGCGCGAAGCCGAGCAGCCGCACGTAGACGGCGCCGTCCGCGCGCAGGTCGTGCAGCGCCACCTGGGCGGCGTCGGAGAACAGCACCCACACCAGGGTGACCTCGGTGAGGATCTTCAGGACCTCGGCCTCGACCTGCGTGTCCAGCGGGGCGACGTGCGCCAGCACGATGCCCACGGCGACGAAGACGATCGGCGCGGTGAGGTCCGCGCGCTCCAGTCGTGCCGAGAGCGCGCCCCAGCCGAAGAGCGCGCCCGCCAGCAGGAGCACGGTCACCACGGCGGCCGCCCGCACGGGCGGGCACGGTCGGGGAGGTCCTCCCTCGGCGCCATCCATGCATCCTGCGGAGAACCACAGGGCGCCCGCCTCATCCCCGGTGAGCGAGCCGGACGCCGATCCCGCGCCGTACCGTGCCGCAGCAGGGAGGTGCGATGACCGGCGTCCGCCCCACCACCGACACGGCACGGGCCGACCGCGCAGGCGACGCGCGGCCGCACGCCCTCCGCCGGTCGGTCCTGTCGGCCCTCAGCACCTGCCTGGTGGTCGCGCTGCTGATCGGCGTCTACACGTTCGGGCCGTGGGACCGCGGGCTCGAGCTGTCCGCCGTCGCGCGGCTGGCCGTGTGGCTCGTGATGATCGTGGCCGCGGTCCTGTGGCAGGTGCGGCAGGTGCTCCGGTCGGCGCATCCCTGGCTGCGGGCCGTGGAGGGCGCCGTGACCGGTGTTGCCCTGCTGCTCGTGCCGTTCGCCGCCGCTTACGCGCGCATCTCCGCGTCCGCCCCGGCGACGTTCACCCAGCCGATGACCCGGCTCGACGCGTTCTACTTCACCGTCACGATCTTCGCCACGGTGGGCTTCGGCGACATCTCCCCGGTCAGCGAGCCGGCGCGGCTCCTGGTGACGGTGCAGATGCTCGCCGACCTCGTGCTGATCGGGGCGATCGTCAAGGTTCTCGTCGGAGCAGCCCAGCGCCGCCGCGAGGCGCTCGGTCCGCGCCCGCGGCGCGGCACCGCGCGGTGAGCGGTGCGCGTCCTGCTCGTCTCGGCCGTGCTCGGCGTGCTCGTCGCCGCGAACGTCTGGGTGCACGTCGGGCCGAGACGCGCCCACCTCGTCACCCAGCCCGTCGCGGCTGTGCTCCTGGTGCTGCTCGGCCGGCTCGCGGGCCTCTCGTGGGCGGATCTCGGCCTCGCCCCGCCGACGGCGCGGGTCGGCGTCCTCGTGGGCCTGGCCGGGGCGGTCCTGGTGGCGGCCGGGTACGCCCTCGCCCTGGCGATCCCGGCGCTCGGCGGGGCGTTCCTGGACACCCGCTACGACGTGCGCCTGCACAGGGCCGTGTGGATCTCGGCGGTGGACATCCCGCTGTCGACGGTGCTGCTCGAGGAGACCGCGTTCCGCGGCGTCGTATGGGGCCTCGTGGCGGTCGAGCGGGGGCCGGTGGCGGCCACCCTCGTCTCCTCGGTGCTGTTCGGGCTGTGGCACGTGCTGCCCGCCCTCGACCTCGCGCGGACGAGCACGGCGATCGGCGGACGCGACCTCTCGCGGCGGCGCATCGCCATGGTCGTGGCGGGGACGGTCCTGGGCACAGGGGCGGCCGGTCTGCTGTTCGGGGGGTTGCGGGCGTTCACCGGCAGCCTGCTGGCACCGGTCGCCATTCACTGGGCGGCCAACGGGATCGGGGTCCTCGCCTCTGCCTGGGTGTGGCGGCGGGCGGGGTGAGGTTCACCCGCCCGGGATGAGGCCGCGCCGGGGGCCGGTCAGGACGCTGATCGTGTACCTCGACAAGGGAGATGGTCATGACCGACACCAGTTCGTCGGCGAGCGTCGGCGCGCGCGTCCCGTCGTCCGGCGCCCCTGCGCGCACCGAACCCACCGGCTGGGTGGGGTGGATCGTGTTCGCCGGCGTCATGATGGTGACCGTCGGTGTGCTGCACGCGATCCAGGGCTTCGTCGCGCTGTTCAAGGACGACTACTACCTCGTACGCAAGAGCGGCCTCGTCGTCCAGATCGACTACACCGGGTGGGGATGGATCCACCTGATCCTCGGCATCGTCGTCGCCCTCGCGGGTCTGGCCCTGTTCACCGGGCGCATGTGGGCCCGCGCCGTGGCCGTGGGGCTCGTGCTGCTGAGCATCCTCGCGAACTTCGCGTTCATGGCGGCGTACCCGCTCTGGTCGATCACCATCATCGTCGTCGACATCCTCGTGATCTACGCGCTCGTCGTGCACGGCCGGGAGATGCGCGCCATCTGACCCGCGCCCCGACCCCCTCCCGTGATCCCTCCACCTCCCCGCGCGCCGGGGAGGTGGAGGGGATCACGACTGTCGGTCGGGGGAGCGCTGAGCTCCAGCCGTGCCGGGTGGTCCCGGTGCGGGCCTCGTCATAGGGCGCCGTCCACGCCGTCCGCGCCGTCCGCGCCGTCCACCCGGCCGTCCACGCCGTCCACGCGGCCGTCCACGCCGTCCACGCGGCCGTCCACGCCGTCCACGCGGCCGACCGACGGCCCGCCGCCCGTGCTCCCGTTCGACTGCACTACTCCCGGAAAGCCGTTCGGCAGGGGCTCATGAGCGGCTTCTGGGGAGTAACGCGGCCGGAGAGGAGCACGGCCGTCCTCGTCGCGCTCCCCGTCCTCGCGGTCTGACGCGTCCTCGCCATCGCCGCCCGTCGCCTGGCCGACCGACCCCTCTGGTTGCTCCCCTCCGACCACGTTGCCCGCGGAAAGCCGCTCGGCAGGGGCTCGTGAGCGGCTTCTGGGGAGTAACGCAGCCGGAGGGGAGCACGGTCGGGCCGTGATGATCGCCGCGGCGTGCATGATCGGCGGGGGACGGGCGGATCGGCGGCGGGGGACGGGCGGATCGGCGGCGGGGGACGGGCGGATCGGCGGCGGATCGGCGGGGGACCGGCGGATCGGCGGCGGATCAGCCGAGCATCATGCCCTCGACGTCGCCGACCGGCTCGGGCTCGGGCTGGCGGCGCATCCGGAACGAGACCGCCAGCCCGCCGAGGCCGGCCAGCAGCGGCACGAGGAGCGCGATCTGCAGCGCCCTCGGCCGGGCCTCGGTGTTGATGCGGACGATCTCGTCCTGCACGGGCTTCGGCTGCCCGGCCAGCACCTCGACGAGCTGGGTGTTGCTCAGCAGCTCGGCGTCGTTCTCGAGCGCGGACGAGACCTGCTCCTTCTCCGGGCCGGAGAGGACCGTGCTCGCCTGCGTCAGCTGCGTGAAGAGGATCGACAGCGTCGCCAGCATGATCGCGCCGGCGAACGCGAGGCCGAAGGAGAGGCCGAACGACCCTGCGGCGGAGTTCACGCCGGCCGCCTCGCTGACCCTCTCCTGCGAGATCGGGGCGAGTGTGTAGTTGTTGAGCTGCGAGACGAGCAGCCCGAGGCCGACGCCCGAGATGGCCAGCGGGATCGTCAGGTACCAGCCCGACGTCGCCCGCGGGACGAGCGGGAGGATCAGCAGGATGCCCAGCGTGTAGATCGCGAACCCGGCCCGGATCACGCTGCTCGCGCGACGGCGGCCGGCCCGCCGGCCGGCGAGGAGCGCGACGGCGAACATGCTCAGCGACAGCGGCGCGAGGGAGAGGCCGGCCTGCAGCGCGTTGTACTCGAGCACCATCTGCAGGAAGATCGGCAGGGCGATCATCGTGCCGCCGAGGGCGACCTGCTGGAGGAGCTGCCCGCTGATGCCGTAGCGGAACAGCTTCGAGACGAAGAGCCGCGGATCGATCAGCGCGGCCTTGCCGGCGCGCTGGCGGCGCCGCAGCCAGAATGCCAGCCCGAGCAGCCCGAGAGCGCCGACCGCCAGCAGCAGCGCGACCGACTCACCGCCCTCCTGCCAGACGAGGATGCCGAGCACGAGGCCACCCATGCCCGCGACCGACAGCGCGGCCCCCACCCAGTCCACCTCGCGCGAACCCGTGTACGGGACGTCCTTGATCCGGCCCATGCCTGAGAGCACGACCGCGATGACGACGACCTCGAGCGCGAAGCCCACCCGCCAGGAGAGGAATGTCGTGATGAAGCCGCCGAGCAGTGGGCCCACCGCGGCGGCGATGGCCGCCGAGGCGCCGACCAGGGCGTAGACCTTCTTCTGCGCCGTCCCCGAGAAGTTGCCGTGGATCAGCGACTGCATCGAGGGCAGCAGCAACGATGCGCCGATGCCGCCGATGACCGCCCAGAAGATGATGACCGGGACCAGGCTCTGCGCCAGCGTCATCGCGATGGCCCCCACGGCGTAGCCGAGGAGCCCGACGACGAAGGCCCGCTTGCGCCCGACCAGGTCGCCGATCTTGCTGCCGATGAGGATGAACGCCGCGGACACGAGGGCCTCGAGGGCGATGGACGACTGGACGCCGCTCACCGTCGTCCCCAGGTCCTTGACGACGGCCGAGATCGACACGTTCATCAGGGACGTGTCGACGACGAGCACGAACATGGCCGCGGCCAGCCGCAGGGCGACGCCCTGGTCCACGGCCGCTTCGGGCATGGCTTCGGGCACCGCTTCCGGCACCGCTTCGGGCGCCGTTTCGGGCACCGTTTCGGGCGCGGCGACGCCCTCGGCGCCCTTGTCGGTGCTCTCACTCATGACGGCCTCCCCGGCCGAGGTTGTCCCCGTGACGTTGCAACGTCCTCATCCCCGATGGATGGGTGGCCTCGCCCTGCACCCGCGTTGGCCGGCCCGCGCTCACGCGCCTCCCGGCCGCCCCGGGGCCGCGGCTTCCGCCTGCGCCTCCCGGAGCAGCGCGAGCAGCTCCGGCTCGTCCATGATCATGAGCGACGCGCTGACGATCGTCGGCCGGTGGGGGAGCGGTGCCGCCCGGAGACGATCGGCGGCGCCGGGCCGCCCGAGGGCGAAGACGGCCGCCGAGCCGGGGGTGAGGCACGCGGCGAGCTTCTCCGTGAACGCCTCGTCCACCCCCAGGTCGGTGAGGGTCCTGGTCACGGCCACGGCCGGACCGTCGACGCCGAGACCGAACGCCGGCGCGCGGACGAGCACCCCGACGAGCGTGCCCCAGAACCCGCCGGACATCCGGCTGGCGTCCGTCGGGCCGTACTCCTGTTGCACGATCACCGTGCCGTCCGCGGTGCGCCGGACGAGGGCGGCGCCCACCAGGTCCGGCAGGTTCCCGGCGGGTCGAGGAGCGGCTCCACGAGCGGCCGCCAGCACCGCCTCGGCCTCTTCGGGGGCGGCGAACCCGAGGACGACGAGCTCGGACGCGCCGGCGGCCCCGCGACGTTCCGCAGCCTCCTCGTCCGGCCCCTCGTCGGCCGCGTCGTCGGCCCCCAGCAACCCGGCCAGGGTGCCGAACAGGCCACGGCGGTGCCCCGGCGCGGGCACCGGGAGCGGGGGTCCGTGCCCCAGCTCCACGCTGACGGCGGCCGCGACCACCAGCACGATCGAGATGACCACCAGCCACGACAGCAGCGCGAAGCTGACGCCGATCGCGCCGTACCGTGTGGCGTTGTTCTCGATGACGTTCGGGATCCACAGGGTGGACAGCGCGGCCACGCCCTGCTGCCCGGCGCCGGCGGCGACAGCGCCCGGCAGCAGCCGCCGCCACGCCACCCGGCCGCCCAGCAGCAGGTGCTGGAGCGCGAGCCAGAGGGCGGACGACGACACCACGCGGACCGCGAACTCCAGCACGGACCCGGCGGGAACCTGCCGCAGGAACCCCGCGAGCAGGCTCACCAGCAGGAGCTGGGTGAGCAGCAGCGCCAGTGCGCCGGCGCCGCCCATCGTCCCGCGCAGACCGCGCGGCGGCAGTTGCCAGGCGGCCTCGTAGCTCCGCTGCATGGTCCTCGCGCAGCTCAACCCCGAGATGACCAGGAGCAGTGCGCTCCCGAAGGTCACGGACTGCGCGGCGCCGGGGGGCTGCGAGAAGAGCGTGCGGACGGCGTCCGCCCCGTTGCCGGACAGCCGGAACCGCACGTTGAGGCTCTCCGCGAGCTGCGCCCCGCCGTTCGAGGAGAGCAGGGTCGCGAGCACGATCAACAGGGGGATGAGGGCGCTGAACGCTTGCCCGGCGAGGACCAGGCCGCGCTGCGTGCCGTCGATCGCGAGGTAGCGCTGGAGCGAGCGCAGCACGAGCGCGACGAGCGGGCGCTCCGCGAGCTCGGCGGCGGTCTCGGTCCCGGCGCGCGCCAGCCGGCTCCTGGTGCGCGTCAGGCGGTCCACGAGGGCGCCCGGCGGGTCAGGCGGCCGCTTCCCGCCCGTGGACGATGCACGCGTAGATGACCATGACCGCCAGCCCGATCAGCAGGAGGTGCCACACGGGTGCCGCGCCGATGTTGAGGAAGTTCTCGACGATGGTGATGGCGGCCAGGACGATGGTGACCAGGCGCGCCCACAGGTATCCGCGGGCGAGCGAGAAGCCCGCCGCCAGGACGAGCACGCCGAGGATCAGCTGCGTCCAGCCGAGCGTCGTCCAGCTCTCGTGGACGGTCAGCACGGACGTGTTGACCTCGTAGTAGTGCGACTCGAGCAGCGTGACGAGGCCCGCGATGATGTAGAGGCCCCCGGCGAGGGCCATGAGGACGGCCGCGAAGGCGATCCACCCCACCCCGCGCGATGCCGGGGAGCCGTCGCCGTAGTCGGCGTAGTCCTCGGGTCGGTAGGCCCCGTACTGGTCCTGCGCGCGGACGAACTGCGCGCGCGGCAAGTCGGTCATGATCTGGTCTCCTGTCAGGTGTGGCCGCCGTCAGCGGCCCAGGTTGGGTCGCTCGCGCGGACCACGGGGTAGCCCGGGGATCGCCGCGGCCAGGAAGGGCCCGACGAGGTCGTGGCGGTGGACGCCTGCCGTGGCGATCTCGACGAGGGAGTCGTCGTCGAGACACAGCAGGACGTCGTGGGCCCACACGCCACGCCAGCGGCGCCGCGGCCAACGGCCCGGCTCGGCGCCTGCCGAGACGCCCGGCGGACCGCAGCCAGGGCAGGGGAAGGCGCTGGCGACGGCGAGCAGAACCGCGACCGGCCCACCCGGACGGCGACCGCGTAGGCCGCACCCATCGCGAGGAGTGCCAGCAGCACCAGCAGCACCAGCAGCACCAGCAGCATCGGCAGCACGGCCATCAGCAGCCTCCTCTCGGGCGGGTGTCTCGAGCCTGGCGCCGCGACCGCGCGGGGGCGTCATTCCCGGCGAGCGAGGTGACGGCCACGGGCGTGGCAGGTGCGCACCCGGGCAGGGCTCACGGCGGGCCCGGCTGACGATCCCCGGACGGGTCATCCGGCCGGGATGATCCGCCGGACGATCGGCGGGGGTCCGGGGAGGGGCGGGTGTGCGGCAGCGCCGCCGGAGGTGACGGGGGCTGCGACCGGTCGTCGGCGAGGGCCACCCTCGTCGGGACCACCGAGGACCCCCTGGTCTCGCTGAGGACGTCGCTGATCCGTGCCTCGATGTCGGTGACCAGCGACGCCGCCAGCAGCTTGCCGCCGAAGCGCCCCAGGGCGGCGAGCGCATCGGCCGGCACCGGTTGCGTTGCCAGCAGGAACAGCGCCGACGTGTCGGGAGCCAGCATCTCGCGCAACCGGTCCTGGAAGGCGTCGTCGAAGCCCAGGGCCTCCAGCCGACGGGAGAAGACGCGCAGGTCACCCTCGCCGAGCGTGCCCGACCCGGGCAGGAAGACGAGCGCCGTGAGGACGAGATGCCAGAAGAAGCTCCGGCTCTGGTCGCCTGGCGTGTGATTCGTCGTCACGTGGAAGGCGCCGTCGTCGTCGCAGCTGACGACGGCCACGGCGTCCGGCTCGGTGGCGAGGTCGGGCTCCTGCAGAAGGATGTCCTGGGCCGCGGCGTCCGCGCTGGTCGAGTACGGGAAGCCGAGCACGAGCAGCGTCCTCATCCGGCTCCCTCCTTGGCGACCGCGCGGCCACCCCCTCCAGCCAACCGCTCCTGGCGCCTGTCGCTATCCCTCGCAGCGGGTGGTACGGAGCGTCGGATGACGCCAGGGCTACGCCTCGAGCAGGCCCACGTCGTGGGCGCGGCGCACGGCCTCGGCCCGCGAGGTGACGTCGAGCTTGCGGTAGATGGCGGCGACCTGGCTCTTGACCGTGTTCCGCGACACCACGAGCTCGTCGCCGATCTCGCCGAGCGTGTAGTGCGTGGGCAGCAGCTGCAGCACCCGGAGCTCCGCGGTCGTCAACCCGACCGCGTCGTGCCGGCCGTTCGCGCGGCCGGGGTCGAGCTCGCCGGCCAGCGCGTCGACCTGGTCGTTGAGGACGCCCTGAGTGGGGAGGAGCGCGAGCGCCCGCCTGGCCTCGGTGAGCTTGTGCTCGGCCTCGGGTATCTCGCCGAGCGCCAGCAGCAGCCGGCCGAGCAGGACGCCGATGACGACCCCCGTCCAGGGGAGGGCCGACAGCGACGGATCCCGGTACAGCCGCTCGGCCTCCCGGACCTCGTTCAGGGCGTGCTGGGTGTCCCCTCGGTGCAGCGCCACCTGGGCGCCCGCGGTGAAGGTGGCGATGCTCGTGAGGGAGCCCCAGAGGTCGCCGTCGACGAGGGCGCGGGCGCGGGCGGCGCACGCGTCCGCCGTCCTCCAGTCGCCGGCGGCCGCCGCGGTGAGCGAGCGCATCCCCAGGGCGACCGAGACGCCGAGCCGTTCGTCCGCGCGGGCTGACCGGGCGGCCTCCTCGAAGGCGAGGTCCGCCTCGCGGCGCGCCCCCGACAACAGGTGGGCCACGCCGACCAGGAGCTGCGCGGTGGCGTGCCAGCGGCTCCCCCTGGGTTCGAGTGCGAGACCCCGCGCGGCGTCCGCCAGCATGCCCTCCACCCCGTCGGGGGCCAGCGCGGCCCGCGCGATGGCCGTCGCCGACGTGAACGACGCCGAGCCGTCGGGCATGACGCCGTCGAACGAGCTGCCCTCGGCGATCCGCAGGGCGCGCCGGGCCTGGGGGGCGTCGCCGGTGAGGGCCCAGATCCACGCCGCCGCCACCGCCAAGGGTGGGTAGACCTCCAGCGCGCGCTGGTCGAGACGGTCCAGAGCGGCCCGCACGAGCGGGGCCCGCCCCCGGCTCGTCAGCTCGCAGGCATGCGTCGCGATGAGCCGGCCGGCGAGCAGCGAGTCCGACGCCGCCGCGTACGCGATCGCCTGCTCGGGCAGGTCGTGCGACTCGTACCAGAGGGCCGCCTCACGCAGGATGCGCACGTCCTCACCGGGCTCCCGGCGCCGCAGCTCGGCCCGCAGCATCTCCCCGAACAGCCGCTGGTAGCGGAACCACGAGCCGTCCGCGTCGTCGGGGACCACGAAGAGCCCGAGGGCGTTCACCTCCTCGAGCCAGGCGCCCGACCCGGTCGAGCGGAGGACGGCGTCGCAGAGGGAGGCGCACATCCGGTCGAGCACGGCGGTCCGGATGAGGAACCGGACGGTCTCCACCGACAGCGGCGCGAGGACGACGTCGCGGAAGTAGTCGGCGATGAGCCGGTGGCCGCCGACGATCTCGCGCACGTCGGCCCGCCCGCGCGCGGCCCGCAGGGACAGCGTCGCGAGGTGTACCCCGGCGGGCCACCCCTCCGTCCGCCGGTGCAGGTCGGCGATCGCGGCCGCGTCGAGGTCCAGGTTGCTGCCGCGCACGAGGGCGGCGGTCTCGTCGGGGGTGAAGGCCAGGTCGTCGGGTCCGATGTCGAGGCAGCGCCCCTCGCTGCGCAGCCGTCCGACGTTCAACCTCGGCTGCCGGTCGGCGACCGCGACGACACGGCAACCCGGGGGTAGCCGCAGGGCGATCGCGAGCACCAGGTCGAGCGCCGCACGGCTGGGGAGGCGGTGGAGCTCGTCGAGGACGATGGTCACCGGCGCGCCCACGGCGGCGGCCGCCGAGGCAAGGCGGGCGGCGGCCCCCTCGGCCGGGACGTCAGCGGGCGAGGTCGTCAGCGGGCCGAGGACGTCGTCGACCGGCCCCACGGACAGCATGGCCACGGCCAGGTCCCTGACGAGGCGCCGCCGGTCCCGGTGCTCCGGGACCACCCGGACCCAGGCCACCCGGCCCCGCGTGCCGCGTGCCCACTGCCGGACGGCGGTGGTCTTGCCGTAACCCGGCGGCGCCGCCACGAGGACGAGCGTCACCTGGTCGGGCAGCGACGACAGCCGATCGACGAGCAGCGTGCGGTGGACCCAGGAGGTGCTCGTCCCGGTCGTCGCGAGCCGCGTGTCCCGGGACGGACTTCGCACGTCCATCTGCCCCTCCTTCGCGGCCCTCGTTGCCGTTTCCACAGTTCGGTCCGTCTTTCCACACGTTGTCTGTCCCGTCAACACTCGCGGCGGAGGAGGGTGAGGTGGCCGATCGGCTGGCGGAGTGGTCGCCCGATCGCCCGCGGTACCGCCCGATGTGGGTGATGAGTTCGTCATCCCCATCCCCCAGGGTGAGATCGACTGAACAGGCGTGAGTGGTCGAGGGGCCGCTCCCAGGCTGGGGGTCGACTCCGATGACTGCAGGGCCCAACCCGTTGGACCGAGCGGCGACGCCCTCCGGCGATCCGATCATGACGGCCAAGTTCCTGGTGCCGGCCGTCAAGGCGCCCGTGGTCCCGCGGCCGCGGCTGTTCGACCACCTCACCAACGGCGTCCGGGGACCGCTCACCCTGGTGAGCGCCCCGGCGGGATCGGGCAAGACCGTCCTGGTGAGTTCATGGGTCAGGAACGGCGACCCGCTGCCGGGGCCGGTGGTGTGGATCAGCCTCGAGGAAGAGGACCAGCTCCCCGGCGTGTTCTGGTCGTACGTCCTGGCCGGGCTGCGCCGTGCGGGGCTGGAGACGGGCAGGGTGCGCCCGCCCGATCGGCCCGACGCCGTCGAGCACTCCCTGCTGGTCCGGCTCGCGGCGATGCTCTGCGAGCGGACGGCGCCGGTCGTGCTGGTCCTCGACAACGCCGAGGCGCTGAGCCGGCAGCAGGTGTTCGACGACCTCGACTTCCTCCTGCGGCACACCGCCGGGCAGCTGCGTCTCGTGCTGGTCACCCGGGTCGACCCCAACATGGCGCTGCCCCAGTACCGGCTCGAGGGTGCGGTGACGGAGGTCCGCTTCACCGAGCTCGCCTTCACCCCCGACGAGGCGCGCCCGCTCCTGGCCGGCCGCCGCCCCGAGCTGTCCGACGCCGCCGTCGCCGCCTTCTCGCACCGGACCCGCGGCTGGGCCGCGGGACTGCGGCTGGTCAGCGTGGACGACGCCGACGTCGAGGTCGAGGACCGGGCGGACTTCGCCGGCACCGACATCGCCGTCTACTTCCGGCACGAGGTGCTCGACGTGCAGACCGCACGGGTCCGCGACCTCCTGCTCGCCACCAGCGTCGTCGACGTGCTCGACCCCGACCTCGCGGTCGTCCTGTCGGGCTCGCGCGCAGCGGCGCCGGCCCTGCGCGAACTGGCGCAGGCGAGCGTGTTCCTCGACCCGGTCCCCGGCGCGGCCGAGGCCTACGCCTACCACCCGCTCGTGCGCGACCTGCTACGTGCCCAGCTCCGGCTCGAGTCGCCGTCGAGGATGCGCCGCCTGCACCGCAAGGCCGCCCGATGGCTGGTCGAGGCCGGCCGGACGACGGAGGCCATCGAGCAGTTCGCCGCGGCCGACGACTGGGAGGCCGCGGCGGAGCTGCTCGTCGTCGCCCGGGCGGTGGGCCCGATGCTCATCGGAGCCCGACCCGGCGTCGGTGAGGTCTTCGCGCGGATGCCCGTGGGGACGCCCGGCCCGGCAGCCGCCGTCGCGGCGGCGACATCAGCACTCCTGCAGGGCGACCTGGACGGCGCCGGCAAGCACCTGCGGCGTGCCGAGGAGCTGGTCGGCACGGATCCCGCCGTCGCGGACGGGCTGCCGATGGCGCTCGCGGTCACCGAGACCGCCCGCGCCGCCTTCGGGGCCGAGGCCGACGGGGCGCTGACGGGTGCGGCGGCGGTCCAGGACCTGCTGGCCCAGGCCGCGACTGCATCCGCGCCGGCGGCGGCCGCCGTGGCGCTGTTCGCTGCGGCGCGCGCCCGCTTCGTCCGCGGCGAGTTGGCCATCGCCCGTGACCTCTTCACGGCCGCTCTCGAGGACGAGCAGTCGGCCTCGTCGGGGCCGGCCGGCTCGTCCGGTGCCGTCCGCGCGGGGGACGCGTGGCGTCGGTACCTGCGCGCCCAGCTCGCCCTGGTCGAGGCGCAGGACGGCCGGCTGGACGCCGCCGCCCGCGCCGCCGCCGCCGCCCTGGACGGGGCGTCCTCCGGGAGCCACCAGCCGGACCACCAGCCCGAGCACCTGACTCTCGTGGCGGCGCACGTGGCGCTCGCGTGGGTGTCGACCGACCGCGGCGACCTCCACCCCGCGACCGAGCACGTGCAGGCCGCCTGGGCCGACCACGACGGCTGGGCCGACCCACTCTGTGCCGCAGCCCTGGCACTCGTGCGGAGCCGGCTGATGCGGCTGCGTGGCGACCTGGCCGGGACGCTGCGGGTCCTGGCGCACTGGCGTGACCGTCGCGCTGCACGCACGCCCGCATGGCTGGCCCGCCGGATGGACGCGGCCGAGGCCCGGGCGCTCGTCGCGGACGGTCGCCCCGACGCCGCCGAGTCACTGGTCCGTGGTGCGGCGACCCAGGACGCGCCGGAGTGCCTGCTGGCCCACGGCTGGGTCAAGCTCGCGACGGGGGCCGCCGCCGAGAGCTGGCGGACGGCCAGGCAGGTGTCGCGCCTGGGGGCCCTCCCGGTGGAGCTCCTCGTGGAGGCGAACCTGCTCGGTGCGGCGGGTGCCCTGGCCCTGGCCCGGCCCGACGCCGCCGCCGCCGGTGTCGACGAGGCCGTGCGGCTCGCGTCGCCCGAGGGTCTCCGGCGCCCCTTCGAGGAGGTCCCGGCCCGGCTGCGGGCGCTGCTGGCGCAGCGCGAGCAGCATCGCCGTGCCGAGGTGCCCCGTCGTGCCGACGCGTCCCGTGCCGCCGACACGGCGGCCCGGGCCGAGCTCCCTGGACCGGCGCAGCCGCCGGCACGACCGCGGCCGGCGGCTCCCACGCCCACCGGGTCGGGGTCGTCCGGGCCGGCGGGGTCGTCGGTGTCGGCGCCGCGCCGCTCCGATGCCCCCGGGCAGCACGCCGGTGCGGCGCCTGCCGGCGGCACCGACAGCGGGGTCATCATCCAGCCATTGACGGAGCGCGAGCTCGAGGTGCTCACCTACCTCGACCAGCTGCTCCCCACGGAGGAGATCGCCGCACGGATGTTCGTCTCGGTCAACACGGTGAAGACACACGTGCGAGCGGTCCTGCGCAAGCTCGCCGCCGAGCGCCGCAACGACGCCGTCCGCAGGGCCCGCGAACTCGGCCTGGTCTGAAACCGTCGGGTCCGGCCGGCCTCCGCGGGGACGGTCCGCCGACCGTCCCCGCCAACGCAAATCATCGGGCGCGCCTCACGCCCTCGCGCCCGTGGCCAGTACCTCGCCCCGAACAGCGGGCGCCGCGGGGGCAGGCGCAGCTGCGATGCGACGTCGCTGCACGGCCTTGTAGATCTCGCTGACGACGATGACCGAGGCCGCCACGAGGATGCAGATGATCCACTGCGAGAGGTCGAGCTCGACGGTCTTGAGGAGCAGCTGGAAGGGCCCGAACTCCGTCGCCAACACGATCGCGGCGACCGACATACCGCTCATGAGCACGAACCGGCGGTCGTCGAAGGTGTCGAGGGAGAACACCGATCGCAGGTCGTCCTTCGCGGTGAGCGACAGGAACAGGTTGAACAGCGAGAAGGTGGTCAGGCCCATCGTCCGGGAGATCTCGGTACCGTACGTGTGGTCCGCCCAGGCGATGACGCCGAGGGTGCCGACTCCTAGCACGAGCCCGAGGACGCCGAGCCAGGTCAGCTTCTCGCGAGGAAGGATCTTCTCGTCGGCGGGCCGCGGGCGGCGCGCCATGAGGCCCGGCGCCGGCTTCCCGTAGCCCAGGCCGATCGCCTGGAACACCTGCGTCGTGAAGTTCACCCACAGCGTCTGCAGCGGCAGGAACGGCACCCCGGCGGCGATGTTGAAGATGCTCGCGCCGAGGAACGTGACGATGAACCCGATCAGCGCTCCCATCTGGAAGAACACGTACTTGCGCAGGTTGTCGTAGAGGCCGCGCCCGAGCTCGACGGCGTGCACGATGGTCGCGAAGTCGTCGTCCGTGAGGATCATGGCGGCGGCCTCCTTGGTGACCTCAGTGCCGGTGATCCCCATGGCGATGCCGATGTCGGCCCGCTTGAGCGCCGGGGCGTCGTTCACGCCGTCGCCCGTCATGGCGACGATGTGCCCCTTGCGCTGCAGCGTCTCGACGAGCCGGACCTTGTGCTCGGGTGTGACCCGGGCGATCACGCCGATGTCGTCGATGGCGCTCTCCAGCTCGACGTCCGACATCTCCCCGAACTCGGCGCCGCTGATCGCCCGACCCTCGATGCCGAGCCGGCGCGCGATGGCCTGGGCGGTCACCTTGTGGTCACCGGTGATCATCCGGACCTGGATGCCCGCGGCCTTCGCCTTCGCGATCGCGGCCTTCGCCTGGGGGCGGGGCGGGTCCTCGATGCCGACGAGGGTGAGGACCGTCAGGCCCTCGAGCTGGGCGAGCAGGTCGCCGCCTGGCTCGAAGGCTGCCGGGTCGAAGTCCTTGCGGCCGGTTGCGAGCACCCGCAGGCCCTGTTCGCCGAGGCGCTGGTTCTCGTCCGTGTAACGCTGCCGGAAGCCGTCGTCGACGGGGACCGGGTGCAGGTCGACGGGGTCGAGCGTGTAGCCGGCGCGGGCCAGCAGCTGGTCGGGGGCGCCCTTGACGAGGCAGCGGACCACGTCGCGGCCGTACTCGTTGGTCATGCGGTGGAACGTCGCCATCAGCTTGTAGGCGGCGTCGAACGGCAGCTCGGCCACCCGCGGGTAGAGCCGGCGCGTGTCCTCGACGTCCAGCCCGCCCTTCTCGGCGAGCACGACGAGTGCTCCCTCCGTGGGATCGCCGACCATCTCCCCGTCGCGGACGGTCGCGTCGGAGGCCAGCGCCATCGGCAGCAGGAACTGGTCGAGCGGCACCTCGGGCTGCCCGTAGACGTGCGTGACCGCGCCGTCGGTCGAGTACCCACTCCCCGTGATCGTGTAGCGGCGCCCCGGCAACGTCATCTCGACGGCCGTCATCTGGTTCAGCGTGAGGGTGCCGGTCTTGTCGGAGTTGATGGCGGAGGTGGATCCGAGGGTCTCCGCGGACCGCAGGCGCTTCACGATCGCGTTCGCCTCGGCCAGCATCCGCGTGCCGTAGCTCAGGATGGTGGTGACGACGGCGGGTAGGCCGGTGGGGATCGCGGAGATCGCGAAGGCGATGGCGGCGGTGAAGACGACGGTGAACTCGTTGCCCCGGGCGAGGTTGATGACGACGGTGACCAGCAGCGCGACGCCGGCGATCACGAGGATCTGGTTGGTCAGCGCGGCGAGCTGCCGGGTCAGTGGCGTCTCGGCGTCGTCGGAGGCCTGGAGCATGCCCGACACGTGCCCGACCTCGGTGGACATGCCGGTGGAGGTCACGACGAAGGTGCCGGCGCCGCGCGTCACGTTGGTGTTCATGTAGACCATGTCGGTGCGGTCGCCGAGCGGCGTGTCGACCTCGGGCACCGCGTCGATGCCCTTGGAGACCGGCAGGCTCTCGCCGGTGAGCGCGGACTCCGCCACCTCGAGGGTCGCCGCGCGCAGCAGCCGGCCGTCGGCAGGCACCAGGTCGCCCGCCTCGATGTTCACCACGTCACCGGGGACGAGGTCCTCGGCGGCGAGCTCGACGAGCCGCCCGTCCCGGCGGGTCTTCGCCTTGACGATCATCATCTTCTGCAGCGCCGCCACCGCCGCGGCGGCCTTGCCTTCCTGCTGCAGGCCGAGCACCGCGTTGAACAGGGTCAGCAGCAGGAGGACGAGGCCGGTGCCGTACTCCTTGAGCGGCCAGATGCTGCCCAGGCCCGCGACCAGGAGCACGATCTGCATGAGGTCGGCGTACTGCCGGAGGAACGCGCGCCAGCGGGGCTCCTGCTCGCTCTCGGCGAACCGGTTCGGGCCGAACGACCGCCGCCGCTCCTCGGCCTGAGCGGTGCTCAGGCCGCGCTGCTCGTCGACCTCCTCGGCCGCCAGGGCCTCGGGGATCGAGAGCGTGTGGAAGTCGAGCTGCGCGGGCACCGCTGCGCGCGAACTCGTCTGCGAACTCGTCATGGTCGCCGCTCCTCGTCCTCACCGTCGCTCCTCGCGTGCGTGCCGCGAGGAATCGTCGTCCTACTGAAACCGAACGCGGGTCAGGGGACTTCATCCGCCTGGGATGAGGCTCCCCGTGGGCCCTCGGACGAGGCTCACCGATGTACCCCGGAATGGCGGCAGCCACTCTCACGGGAGACCTGAGAGAGACCTGACGGGAGACGGGCATGGTCGAGGTCCAGCCGAAACGTGGGCAGTCGGCTCCTGAGGCGCGCGGCACGCTGGGCCTGCCCCAGGCGACCGCGCTCATCGTGGGCAGCATCATCGGGGTGGGCATCTTCAACCTGCCCTATTCGCTCGCCGGGATCGGTCCCATCAGTCTCGTCGCAATGGCGCTCACCACCGTCGGCGCGCTCGCCCTGGCGCTGATGTTCTCCGCGCTCTCCCGCCGGCTCCCGGCCGACGGCGGACCGTACGCCTACGCCCGGGCTGCCTTCGGCAACGGGATCGGATTCACCAACGCCTGGTCCTACTGGATCACCGCGTGGGCGGGCAACGCCGCGATCGTCACCGGCTGGGTGTTCTACGTCGAGGAGTTCGTGAACAAGGGCCATGCCAAGGGCTGGTCGATCCTCATCGCGCTGGTCGGCCTCTGGCTGCCGGCGGCGGTGAATCTCAGCGGGGTCAAGAACATGGGCGCCGTCCAGGTGTGGACGACGATCGTGAAGTTCATCCCGCTGGTCCTGATGTCGACCCTGGGACTGTTCTTCATCAGCACCGCCAACTACAGCCCGGCCAACGTCAGCGGCCGGTCGACGGTCGGCGCCATCGGCAGCGCCATGGCGATCTGCCTGTTCAGCTACCTCGGGGTCGAGACCGCCGCCGTGGCCGCCGCCAAGGTCCGGGACCCGGAGCGGAACGTGCCACGCGCCACCGTGTTCGGCACCCTCGCCGCGGCCGTCGTGTACCTGCTGTCCCTGACGGCGGTGTTCGGCATCGTGCCCACGTCGGAGCTGGCGAAGGACTCCAACAGCGCCTCGTACTCGGTCGCGGCCAACACGATCGTGGGCGGCTCGTGGGCGGGCTACCTCGTGGCGGCGGCGGTCGTCGTCTCGGGCTTCGGGGCGCTCAACGGCTGGACCATGATCTGCGCGGAGATGCCGCTCGCCGCGGCGAAGGACGGCCTGTTCCCCGAGCCGTTCGGCCGACTCTCCGCCCGCGGCGTCCCCGCGGTCGGGATCATCGGATCGACCGTCCTGGCCAGCATCGCGATGG
The DNA here is from genome assembly GCA_963792195.1 of uncultured Actinomycetota bacterium. GTDB lineage: Bacteria > Actinomycetota > Actinomycetes > Actinomycetales > Kineosporiaceae > DATKNA01. The sequence continues at coordinate 195,901 of CAWBVK010000004.1, forward strand.
TGGTCAGTTACCTCGGTTCCAGCGGCTCCACCGTGTTCACGACCCTGGTTCTCATGAGCGGCATCACGGCGGCCATCCCGTACGCCTTCTCGGCCCTCGCGCAGATCAAGTGGCGGGAACAGGACCAGCGCACGCTGCGCACCCCCCGATTCGCGCGGGACATCACGGTGGCCGTCGTCTCGCTCGTCTTCTCGATCCTCTTCATCTGGTACTCACGGAACACCGGCCAGGATCACTGGTACGTGGTCTGGGGCCCGTTCCTCATGGCCGGCGTCGCATTCCTGCTGGGCATCCCCGTCTACCTGTCGATGCGGAGCCGGATGGAGCAGCCGCCGCCGGTTCCCGCCTACAGGTGAACGTCTTCCCACCTCTTCGAACGAGTAGCGAGCAGCGGAACGGACGGCGATCGTCATGGCATTCCACGTCGACTCCGAGGTCGGCAGGTTGCGGCAGGTGATCCTGCACCGGCCCGGCGTCGAACTCAGCCGATTGACCCCCGACAACGTGCAGGACCTCCTTTTCGACGACATCCTTTGGGCTAAGCGTGCGCGTGAGGAACACGACGCCTTCGCGCAGGCGCTGCGCGACCGCGGCGTGAAGGTGCATTACTTCGCGCAGTTGCTCGCCGAGGTCCTCGAGGATCCGAAGGCGCGCGAATGGGTGCTCGACCGAGTGGTCACCGACGACACCGTCGGGCCCAGCCTGGTGCTCCCGCTGCGCACCCTGGGCGAGCAGGCCGACAGCGAGCGTCTGGCCGAGTACCTCATCGGCGGCATCCTGAAGAGCGAGCTCGCCCATCTCACGGCGAACAGCCTGCGCTGGGAGCTCATGGATCGCGACGAGTTCCTCCTGACGCCGCTGCCGAACCACCTCTTCCAGCGGGACAACTCGGCCTGGCTGTACCGCGGGGTCAGCATCAACCCGATGGCCATGGCGGCCCGACTGCGGGAGTCCGTGCACAGCACGGCCATCTACAGGTTCCACCCGATGTTCGTGGGGCAGGACTTCGAGATCTGGTACGGCGGCGACGACGTCTCGCATCAGCCCGCGACGCTCGAGGGCGGCGACATGCACGTGCTCGGCAACGGGGCCGTGATGATCGGCCTCGGTGAGCGCAGCACGGCCATGGGTGTCGAGAACCTGGCGCGGTCGCTCTTCGCCAGGGGCGGCGCAAGCAAGATCATCGCGATCGAGCTGCCGCACAGTCACGCGATGATGCACCTCGATACCGTGATGACGATGATCAGCCGCGACACCTTCGTCATGTACCCGTACCTGGAGGAGACGCCGCGTTCGTGGACGGTCCTGCCGACGGCGAGCGCCGACGATCCCGACGGGCTCGAGGTCGTCGCCAACGACGACCTCTTCGACGCGATCGCGCAGACCCTGGGCCTCGACAAGGTCACCGTCCTCAAGACCGACGAGGACGTCCGCGCGGCGCAGCGGGAGCAGTGGGACGACGGCAACAACTTCCTCGCGGTCGAGCCCGGCGTCATCGTGGGTTACGAGCGCAACGTCACGACGAACACCTACCTGCGCAAGAACGGCATCGAGGTCATCACCATCGCCGGCAGCGAGCTCGGCCGGGGCCGGGGCGGACCGCGGTGCATGACCTGTCCGATCGAGCGCGACGCCTGATCCCGACCGAACCCGCCGCCCCGACGAGACCCGCACGTGACACCGAGGAGCCAAGAGGCATGCCCGTCAATCTGCGCAACCGGAGCTTCCTCAAGGAGCTCGACTTCACCCCGACCGAGTGGCGCTTCCTGCTCGATCTGGCCGCCGACCTCAAGCGCGCGAAGTACGCCGGCACCGAGGTGCCGCGGCTCACCGGCAAGAACATCGCGCTGATCTTCGAGAAGACCTCGACCCGGACGCGCTGCGCGTTCGAGGTCGCCGCCCACGACCAAGGGGCCCACGTCACCTACCTCGACCCCACCGGCTCCCAGCTCGGCCACAAGGAGTCGATCGAGGACACGGCCCGCGTGCTGGGCAGGTACTACGACGGCATCGAGTACCGGGGCTTCGGCCAGGACGGCGTGGAGACGCTCGCCCACTACGCCGGGGTGCCGGTCTGGAACGGGCTGACCAACGAGTGGCACCCGACCCAGACGCTGTGCGACATCCTCACCATGCGCGAGCACTCGGCCAAGAACGACCAGGAGATCGCCTTCGCCTACTGCGGCGACGCCCGGAACAACATGGGCAACTCCCTTCTGGTGGCGGGCGCCATGATGGGCATGGACGTCCGGATGGTCGCGCCGAAGGAGCGCTGGAACCACGAGGAGGTCATCAAGGAGGCGCGGCGCATCGCCGAGAGCACCGGTGCACGCATCACGCACACCGAGGACATGGGCGACGGCGTGCGTGACGTGGACTTCCTCTACACCGACGTCTGGCTGTCGATGGGCGAGCCCAAGGACATGTGGAACGAGCGCATCGCCCAGCTCAGCCCGTACCAGATCACGATGGACGTCATCCGGGCGACCGGGAGCCCGGCCGTCAAGTTCATGCACTGCCTGCCCGCCTTCCACGACCGGCACACGAAGGTGGGCCAGGACATCTACGAGCAGACGGGCATGGACGCCCTGGAGGTCACCGACGAGGTCTTCGAGTCCGCCCACTCCATCGTGTTCGACCAGGCCGAGAACCGGATGCACACGATCAAGGCCGTGATGGTCGCCACCCTCGGGGCCTGAGGGAGGCCGCCATGCGCATCGTCATCGCGGTGGGCGGCAACGCGCTCCTGGAGCGTGGCCAGAAGCCGGACGCCGCGGTCCAGAAGGCCAACGCGGCCCGGGCGGTGGCGGCGCTGGCCCCGCTCGCCGAGGAGCACGAGCTGGTCGTCACCCACGGCAACGGTCCGCAGGTGGGCCTGCTCGCCCTCGAGTCCGCGGCGGATCCGCAGCTCGAGCGGCCCTATCCGTTCGACGTCCTCGGAGCGCAGACCCAGGGCATGATCGGGTACTGGTTGCTTCAAGGACTGCAGAACGCGCTCCCAGGGCGGCAGGTGGCGGCCGTGCTCAACCAGACCCTGGTCTCCGCCGCCGACCCCGCCTTCGCCGCGCCCACGAAGTTCGTGGGTGCCGTCTACGACGAGAAGACGGCGCGGCAGTACGAGGCCGAGCGGGGCTGGAGCGTCAGGCAGGACGGCCCGCACTGGCGCCGGGTGGTCCCGTCGCCGCGACCTCAGCGGGTCGTCGAGACCCGCGTCGTCCGGCTCCTCCTGGGCTCCGGCGCGGTGGTCGTCTGCGCGGGCGGCGGCGGGGTGCCTGTCGTCCGCGACGAGGACGGCAAGCTCCAGGGCGTCGAGGCCGTGGTCGACAAGGACCTCACCACGGAGGTGCTGGCCGAGTCCCTCGAGGCGGATGCGCTCCTGCTGCTCACCGACGTCCCCGCCGTCGTGCGCGGCTTCGGGACGCCGGAGGCGGCGCCCATCAGCCGGGCCACGCCGGCGGCGCTGCGGCGCGAGCACTTCCCCGCCGGGTCGATGGGGCCCAAGGTCGACGCCGTCTGCCGCTTCGTCGAGGTCACGGGCGACATGGCCGCGATCGGCGCCTTGGAGGACGCAGCGATGATCCTCGAGGGCAAGGCGGGCACCATCGTGACGCCGGCCGGCGACTACGGGGGCGCAAGCGACCTCCGCCCCCGGCACTGAGAGGGGGGCTCATGACCGACGAGCGGACGGTCCCGGCGACGTCACTGACGGCCGTGGGGCGGGCGAGCGGGCGGTCCCGGTGGCTTTCGCGGCTCGCGCTGCTGCTGGCGGTCGGGGCGGTGGTGCTGCCGCTGGCGGCCGCAGGGATCCGGGGGAGCCTCGGCCTCGTGCTCGTCGCGGTCGCGGCTGTCGCCGCGGTCCTGGTCGGTGCCTGGTGGTTCCTGACCCACCGCGGCGTGGCGCGGGTCCTGGCCGGCGTGCTCCTCGTGGCCGCCCCCGTCCTCATGCTGGTCGGTTTCGTCCGTGCGGGCCTGCTCTGGGTCGTGGTCGTGGACGCCGCCCTGTGGGCGGCGTCCGCGGCGGCCTCCCGCGCGGCGTTCGACGAACTGGTGGCCGACCAGGCCCCGACGGAGTACTCGACCCCGCCGCCGCGCCACCCATTCCTGATCATGAATCCGAAGTCGGGCGGCGGCAAGGTCGGCAGGTTCGATCTCGTCCGGAGGGCCCGCGAGCTCGGCGCCGAGGTCGCGCTGCTCGACGCCCCGGGCGTCGACGTGGCCGAGCTCGCCCGCACCGCCGTGGCCGGCGGGGCCGACCTGCTCGGCGTCGCCGGGGGGACGGCACGCAGGCGCTCGTCGCCGGGGTCGCCGCGGAGCACGACGTGCCGTTCATGGTCCTCTCGGCCGGCACGCGCAACCACTTCGCGCTGGACCTCGGGCTCGACCGCGAGAACCCGGCCGAAGGCCTCGTCGCGCTCACCGACGGGGTGGAGCTCCACATCGACCTCGGGTCCATCGACGGCCGCATCTTCGTCAACAACGCGTCGTTCGGCGCCTACGCGGCCGTCGTCCAGAGTCCGGCCTACCGCGACGACAAGCTCCGCACGACGCTCGACATGCTGCCCGACCTGCTCACGAAGCGGGACGCCGCCGTGCTGCGGGTCCAGGCGGGGGACGTGCAGCTGGCGGGACCCCAGGCCGTGCTGGTCAGCAACAACCCTTACGGCTCGGAGGACGCGACCGGCCTCGGCGGACGGCGAGCACGCCTCGACGGCGGGGTCCTCGGGCTGCTCGCCGTCACGGTGCAGCGCTCGACGGACGCGGTCGCGCTCGCCCGGGGCGCACGTTCGAGAGCCGTCCGGAGCATGACGTGCACCGAGGTGACCGTCGACAGCGACGCCCCGGAGCTGCCGGTGGGCGTCGACGGCGAGGCACTGGTGCTGGCGACACCGGTGCATTGCGTCGTACGCCCGGCGGCGCTGCGGGTGCGAGTGCCCCGCGCCCGTCCCGGCGTGCCGGGGAACCGGCACCGACCCGCGTGGACGGACGTGGCCCGCCTCGCGATGTCGACCTCCCGGTCGACCGTGTCATCGAGTGGGGCGGCGACCACGTGACCGAGGGCGCCGGCGACCCGCCGGTGGTCATCGCCCACCTCTCCGACCTGCACTTCGGGCGTCACGACAGCGCGGCCACCGAGGCGCTGCTCGACGACGTCGCGGCGACCCGGCCGGGCGTCACCGTGGTGACGGGCGACCTGACGCAGCGGGCACGGGAACACGAGTTCGCGGCGGCCGTCGAGTTCCTCGAGCGCCTGCCCGCGCCGCGCCTGGTCGTGCTCGGCAACCACGACGTCCCGCTCGACTCGCCGCAGCGCGTCACCGCTCCCTATCGCAAGTACCGCGACCACCTGGGGCTCGACCTCGACCCCGTGGTGGACGCCGAGGGGGTGCGCGTGCTCGGGCTCCAGTCGATGCCGCGCTGGCGGTGGAAGAGCGGGCGCGTGTCCCGGCGTCAGACGGACAGCGTGGGCAGCCGCCTCGGCCGGCAGGGCGATCCGGGCAGCAGCACCCCGGTCGTGCGCGTGCTGGCCCTGCACCACCCGGTGTCACCCACCGGCGCGGCCACGCTCGTCGGCCGCGGCCGGCTGCTCACCGCGCTCGGTGACGCCCGCGTCGAGCTCGTCCTGGCCGGCCACACGCACCGGCCGAGCCTGACGTGGCTGGAGCTCCCCGACGTGCCGGGGTCGTGGGCCGTCCTGCAGGGAGTGGCCGGGACGGCGACCAGCACCCGGCTGCGGGGGATCCCCCGGTCGTGGACCCTCTACCGGATCGACGCCACGACCATCTCCGTGGAGCAGCGGTCCGAGTCGGAGGGCACGTGGGCGACGGCGGGGGTGTGGCACCTGCGCCGCAGGACCGCGCCCGCGTCAGCCGGCCGCGGCGGGCGGGACGACCGCCCGGCCTGAGGCTTCCCCGGCCAGGTCCACCCCGGGCGGCCACCAGCTCCCGTCGAGGGCCGTCGGCCCCGGCCAGTACAGGCGCAGCGCGAGCCCGAACGGCCCGGGCGGCGTCGGGAGCCAGTTCGCGGCGTCCGAACGCGGCGGGTCCGCCGACAGGTGGATCGTCAATGACCCGTCGGGCGCGCGCCACAGCGGGTCGCGGTCGCCGACGGCCAGCCTGCAGCGGTGCTCGCCGGCGAGCCCGTCGCCGTCGTGCACGGTCAGGGACCAGAAGGCCCGGGCCGGCGGCTCCGAGCCGGGTGCGAAGCGGAGCACGTGGGGCCGCTGCCCCGTCAGGGCGGCGCCGCTCGCGTCGACCTGGGTGGTGTAGAAGAGGCCGTCGGCGCGGGGCCACGCCCCGAGGCCGGTCCAGGCCAGGGCAGCACGCTGGAGCGGTTCGGACTGGCGGCGGAGCAGGTCGGCGGGGCTGGTCCACGCTCGGTCCCCCGAGCTCAGCCGCCTCGCGGCGGCCTCCACCTGGGCCAGGCCCTCGTCCATGCCCCGGGCGATCTCCCGGACCAGCGGGCGGTCGTCGAGCGACCACGCCGGCGGGCGGCCGGCGGCGACACCGAGAGCCTCCAGCCGGTGCAGGCGGCCGCGATCGGTGCCGTGGGCCGGGTCGACGGCGAGCAGCCTGGCGACCCGCGTGAAGTACTCCCTCGGGTCCATGCGCGCGACCTGTGCCGCCGGTGACGCGGCGTCCAAGGGGTGCGGCGACGCGGGGACCGGATCCTCGGCGCCCGGCCCCGGCCACCGGCTCAACGGGGTCAGCCGGATCTGCTCCTGGAGCTCGCGGACGCCGGCGTGATCCCGTGGTCCGTCGGAACGGATGTGCCCCAGGATCCAGGCGTGGGCCGTCGGTGCCTGCACGACGTGCAGCTCCCGCGGCAGCCGGCTGCGCCGGCCCGGTGGCACCAGCACCACGTCGAGCGGCCTGGTTCCGGTGGTCCGCGCCCCGAGGGTCCCGAACACCGTCGTCCACGCGTCGTACATGGGCATCGCGTAGTAGCGGCCGGCGGTGTCGGGTAGCGAGAGGACCAGCGGCTCAGCGGTGAGGTCGACCCACGCCGATGACGTCAGCGTGTCGACGTTCGGCGTGACGACGGGGGCCGAGGCCGCCACCGGGAAGGCCGGCATGTGGGCGAACTGGTTGACGGGGGCCCGCACAGCCCCGGCCGTGGCCGTGGCGGTGAGCTGGGCCCTCGACACGTCCATCAGCACGAGGGGATAGGTGACGACGAGGGCCTCCGCCGCGACGGCCGCCGCTCGGCGCGGCATGAGCGGGCCGGGCACGACCGGTCACCTCACGCGGCGACGGCCGGCACCGCGAGCGGCTCGGGCCCCCGCCCCGTGCGCGGCCGCGGCTCGACCGCGAGGAACTCGATGACCAGCAGGCAGGCGAGCACCCCGGCGGTCAGCCACAGGACCAGCGAGGGCGTGCGGTAGCGCTCGAGGAGCACCACAGCGAAGGCGGCGGCCACGACGATCCCCCGCAGGAGCCGGGCGCGCGGCACGACCCAGCGGGTGACGCCACTCATGCGGGCGCCGAGGTTCCCCGTCCCCTTGAGGGCGGCGAGCGGGATCACGCACCACCGGCGCACGACGGTCGCGGTCACCGACGGCCCGGTGAGGAAGGCGCCGATCGCCGCGATCAGGCCGATCAGCGCGAGCGAGCGGATCGCCTCGCGCAGGTAGCGGACGATGGTGTCGAAGATCACCGCCGCCGCGTCCTGCGGCAGCACCGCGGCCGGCACGCCCTGGAGGTAGCGCGACCTGGCGTACTGCAGGGCGAGGGCCGTGGCGAGTGCCGCCAGGGCCACGCCCACGCCGGTCCAGACGAACGCCATCCGGTGGTTCGGGGCGAGGTAGATCCCCAACGCCGCCATCGCGACGAGGATGAACGGCAGCCAGTACCCGAGGTTGTCGAGCAGGTTGAACGCCTTCTGCACCTTGCCGACGTCCGCCGACTCGAAGACCGTGAACGTCGCGTTCACCGCAGGGATCCTCTCGGCCAGCGTGAACCCGCTGTCGATGAGCCGCTGCTTGACCGTGGCCACCAGGGTCGCCACATTCACGCTCACCGCGTTGCCGTTGATCGACACCGAGCTCGACTGGCCTGTCAGGGTGGCGACGAGCTGCTCGTGGGCGCTCCGGTTCGCCTCCTGCCAGGCCTGCGCGAAGACGTCGCTGCTCACCACCTGCGCGACCCGGTCGTGAGTGAACGAGCGGACCCCGTTGACGATGGGCCCGGCGAGCGCCGGCAGCTGCGCCGCGACGGCGGGAGGCACGATGTCGCGCGAGGCGATCGCCGTCAGGGCCTGGGTCGTGATGCCCTGCACGTCGACGTACTGGAAGACCAGGTTGGTGATGTTGGTCGTCACGGCCGCCTGTACGGCAGGGTCCTTGGCGAGGGGCGCCACCGTGTCGACGTACCGGTCCGTGTCGGTCACCTCGCTGCGGGCCCAGACCGACACCACCGACAGCGGCGCCAGCGCGCACGCCACGAGGATCAGCAGGGTGGCCGCGACGTTCCGCCACCAGCGCCGGGGAGCCCGGGTGGGCGTCGCGCGTTGGGGAGGGATCGTCGCCTGCTCGGCCCGCAGGCGGGTCACCTCGGCACGCAGGCGTTCGAGCTCGCTGCGCTCGTCCGGGCCGAACTCCCGGGTCTGCTCGGTGTCGCTCGTCATGTGCCCTCCCTCGGGTGCGTGTCGTCCCCGTGGGGACGGCTCGCCGGTGGGTGCGGAGCCCGGGTCAGCACCCGGCCCCGACGGTGGCGCGCAGGCTCCCGATCGACTGGCGGAGCAGCTCCAGGCTGGTGCCGACGGAGGCGAGCGATCCCTTGGCCGGGTCCGCCTTCGCGGCCCCCACGCTGCTCTGCAGCTGGACGACGGCCGCCTTGACGGCGTCGACCTGCGGCTGCTGGTCGGCCTTGACGTCCGCCCGCATGGCGTCGATCGCGGCTCTGACCTGCGCCAGCCCGTCCTGCAGCGCGACCATGCCGTTCTCGCTGAGGGACACGTTGCGCAGGTTCTCGACGGCCGAGCGGACGCCGTCCGCGCGGGCGCAGGTCGCGGTCTGTGCGGACTCTCCACAGGCAGCCAGGGAGGCCGCGGTGCATAGTGCGAGCACGACGGATGCGATCTTTCCCCGTGTCCCTGTCATACCTGTCGCGCCTGTCATGGGCGGAATGCTCGTCTCGCCCTGCCGTACCTGCCGTCCTCCCTGGCGGATGAGCGGGGACTGTGGGACCGGTCACGACTCCTCACTCCGGCGAGGAGACGGCGGCACGGCCGGCACCTCCTCGCCGCCGACCCAGTCGTAGACGACCGAGGTCCGCAGCACGGTGTCCTGCAGGGACCGGTTCTCGCGCGACACCACGACCCAGGCGATGCCGATCGGGAAGACGACGCACAGCGTCGCGCGCACGAAGGCGCCACCGAGGCGCAGCCGGCCGAACGGGCCGACGACCCGCAGGCCCATCAGGTGCTTGCCGTAGGAGCGGCCGGTCGTTCCCCAGGTCGCGGTCAGGTACAGCACCGCCGTGATCCCGCCGAGCACCAGCATGAGCAGAAAGGACGGCGTCGGGAAGGTGAAGGCCCAGCTCCGCCACAGGAAGCGGGCGGCCGAGACGGTCAGGTACCCCACGCCGAGAAAGCCGGCCACGACCGCGACGTCGACAGTGTCGGCGAGCGCCCGGGTGACCATGCCGGCGCGACGTCCTTGCAGGGGTTTGGCGCGGGCGGGGACGGTCGACCCCGGCAGGGCGACGCCGCGCGCTCCCGCGTGGACCGGCTCGCTCCCGCCGGCCGGCTCCTCAGTCAGCACCGCCACCTCCCATGGGGACGTCAGGGGGCACGGTCGACGTGTCCGCCGACCCGTTCTGCGACGCGTTCTGGTGCGCGCGGTCGCGGCCCGTCCTGCGCCGGAGCAGCATCCGGTCGACGAGCGCGGCGAGTGCCTGGTCGGCGTCCATGCTCCTGGTCCGGACCCCGCGCAGGCTCTCCGAGGCGACCGAGCCCGTCGACTCGCGGATGATCCGCGGCAGGTCGATGCCGTCGACGACGTACTCGGCCAGACCGATGAGGTCGACACGCTGCGCCACGACCGCGTCGAAGTCGACCCGGTCGAGGATCTTGTCGATGTCGAGGTGCGCCGCCGCGGCGTCGAGGTCGACGCGCCGGGCGACGACGGCGTCGAAGTCGACCCGGTCGAGGATCTTGTCGATGTCGAGGTGCGCCGCCGCGGCGTCCAGGTCGAGCCCGGCCGCGACGGCGTCGAGGTCGACCCGGCGCAGGACCAGCGCCGTGAGGTCGACCTGGTCGAGCACGGCGTCGAGGATCACGGGGACCGACGCGTCGAAGACCTGCTCGGCGCGTCGCCGGAGCCGCTCCTGCGCGCTCCGGCCCTCGCGCCGCAACCTGCCCACACCGTCCACGACCCCTTGAGGCGCGGTCGCCGCCGTGACCTCCGCGGCGCGCCGGGCCACGGGCAGCAGGCGGCCCGCGGGCCGGCGGGTCAGCCGCAGAGCGCTCCGCACGCCGGCCACGGCCGCGCCGGTGGCGACGTCGAGGACGGCACGTGCGCCGTCGGCGGTGCTCTGTGGCATCACGGTCTCCTCGCCGCCCGGCGGTGGGCGCCGGACGGCCGCGGGCACGCCGCCCGCTGTCGCGACGCTAGGCCCGCGGAGCGGGGCCTGGCTCACCCGCAGAGGACGAGGTGTGGCGGCCCGCGTGCCGGACGCCGAGGCGCCCCCGTCCGGCCGGTGTCATTCGGCCGGGATGACGCGACCGGTCGCCGCTGCCGGGAGCGTGGGCCGCGACCGCGACGACGGTGGGACGACCGCCGCGCCGACGAGTGTGCGAGGAGGAACGGTATGAGCGACGACACCGCCGAGCTCCAGCTGGGACCGGTCGACTTCCTGGTCATCGAGTTCCCGGGGAGCCGGATGACCGGAGAGGGTCTGCCGCTGCTCGTGGACCTCGTCGAGCGCGGGATCGTCCGCGTGCTCGACCTGGTGTTCGTGAAGAAGCGCGACGACGGCAGCGTCGTCAGCCTCGACATCGGTCAGCTGGAACAGGACGGCGCCCAGGGCCTCGCTGTCTTCCGGGGCGCCACCTCGGGCCTGCTGGGGCCCGACGACCTGGAGAGCGTGGCGGACGTGCTCGAGGCCGGCAGCGCGGCCGCCGTGCTGGTCTACGAGAACACGTGGGCGGCGCCGCTGGCGACCGCACTCATGCGAGGCGGCGCGCGGGTGGTGGCGGGGGCCCGGATCCCGGCGCCTGCGCTGCTCGAGGCGCTGGACGCCCTCGACGCCGCCCCGTCCGAGCAGCAGTCCGCCGGGGCCACGGCCGTGGCCGCCGGCTCCACGAGCAGGGAGGGTTGACCGATGCCCGGACTCATCCGCGGGGTCGCTCGCACGGCCGTGATCGCCGGCACCGCGACGTCCGTGTCGAACCGCGTGTCGCGGCGGCAGGCGGGCCGCTGGGCGGCCAAGGACCAGCAGCAGTACGAGCACGAGGCGTACGAGCAGCAGCAGGCCCCGCCGCCGCAGCAGTACGCGGCACCCCCGCCGCAGTACGCCGCGCCGCCCCCGCCGCCCCCGGCGCCCGCGGCCAGCTCCATGGACGACAAGCTCGCTCAGCTGCAGCAGCTCGGTCAGCTGAAGGACGCCGGCGTGCTCACCGGGGCCGAGTTCGAGCAGCAGAAGGCGCGCATCCTCGCGTCCTGAGCAGGCATGGCCCACCCCGGCAGGAGGAAGATCCATGCGACGGACCGGCCCGCGCGGTGTCACCGCACCACGCTCCGGCGTGCTCACCGCGATCGGCGTCGCGCTGGCCGGTCTCGTGCTGGCGTCGTGCTCGGCGGCAGGCTCGGGGGGGGCCGGGCCCGGCGGGTCCGGATCGGCCGGCTCCAGCCGGACACCCCTCGCGTCACGGACGGCGTCGGCGGAGGCGCCGACGCGTTCGGAGGGCATCGCGCTTCCCGGTGCCTCCGCAACGTCGTCCGCCGGCACCACCCCGGAGCCGACCACCGCCACGACCACCTCGAGCCCGGCCCGGACGGCGGCCGGCACGCGCACCCAGCCGGCGCCCGTCACCACGACGACCACGACGACGGCGACGGTCGCTCCGACGACCCCCGCGACGACGACCACGACGACCACGGCGCCGGCCACCACCACGACGACCACGGTCACGGCGACGCCCAGCGCCCCCGCCGTGGCGGCCCCGACGACCGCCGCACCGACGACGGCCGCACCGACCGCCGTCTCCGACACCACGACCGAGCCCGAGACCCCGGGGGCGATCCCATGGTGGGCCTGGCTGCTGCTGCTGCTGGCGGTGGCGGGGCTGGTCGCGGGGATCGTCGTGATGCAGAGCCGGCGGCGCCAGGCCGTCGAGGTGTGGGACCGCGGCCTCGCTGACGCCGAGGATGCGGCGCTGTGGCTGCACCAGCGGGTGCTCCCACCCGTGCTGGCTGATCGGGGACCGACCGCGACCGCCACCGCGTGGCCGGCCGCGCGGCCCCGCCTCCTCGAGCTCGACGAGCAGCTGACGTCGCTCGGGCGCACCGCGCCCGACGAGGAGCGGCATGCCGCGGTCGTCACGTTGCGCTCGGCCCTCGCGGACGCCGCCGGCGCCCTCGACCGGCGTGCGGCCGCCGCCGATGCGCAGGGGTGGACGGCGGCCCAGACCCAGGCCGAGCTCGCCGACGAGCGGCTGGCCCACGTGCTCGCTTACGACGCCGGCGTCGTGACGGCGCCGGGATACCTGCCGCCCGCGCCGCGCTCGGCGCCGGCCGATCCGGCTCCCTCGAGTGCGGTCGGGCCTCAGGCGCCACCGGGGGTGCCCCCGGCTCCCGAGGTGCCGCAGGCACCAGCACCGGCAGCACCACCGGCAGCACCACCGGCAGCACCACCGGCAGCACCACCGGCAGCACCACCGGCATCCGGGTCTCCGGGGCCCGATGAGCCCCGGACCGGCGGCAGGCACGCCCTCCCCGACGAGTGACGACGACCCCAGGAGCGAGGGCGACCCGATGAGTGACGGCGACGCGACCGGGGCCGAACAACGGCGGCTGGCGGAGGCGGACGCCGGGGTGCCGTGGCGGCGCTGGGGCCCCTACGTCAGCGCGCGGCAGTGGGGCACCGTCCGCGAGGACGACAGCCCCGACGGCGAGGCCTGGTTCGCGCTGCCGCACGACCACGCCCGCTCGCGTGCCTACCGCTGGGGCGAGGACGGCATCGCCGGCGTCTGCGACGACGAGCAGATCCTCTGCCTCGCGCTCGCGCTGTGGAACGGTCGCGACCCCATCCTCAAGGAGCGGCTCTTCGGGCTGGCCGGCCCCGAGGGCAACCACGGCGAGGACGCCAAGGAGTACTGGTTCCACCTCGACAGCACGCCCACGCACTCGTACCTGAGCTTCCTCTACAAGTACCCGCTGAGGGAGTTCCCGTACCTCGACCTCGTCGAGACCAACCGCGCGCGCAGCAGGACGGAGTTCGAGTACGAGCTCCTGGACACCGGGGTCTTCGACGACGGGCGGTACGTCGACGTGCACGTCGAGTACGCGAAGGCGGCGCCCGAGGACCTCGTGATGCGGGTCACCGTGCACAACCGGGGGCCCCAGGCGGCGACCGTGCACCTCCTCCCGACGCTGTGGTTCCGCAATACCTGGGCCTGGCCGGAAGGGTCGGACGGCGAGCTCGAGGCGCGGCCCCGACTGCGCGCCGTGCGCCGCGAGCACGGGGTCAGTCTGGTCGACGTCGAGCACGCCCGGCTCGGCCGCCGGCAGTGGGTGTGCGGCGGCGCCCCGCCGGTGCTCTTCACCGAGAACGACACGAACGCCGAGCGCCTGTTCGGCACCGAGAACGACTCGCCCTACGTCAAGGACGGGATCGGGCGGTACGTCGTCGAGGGCGACGCCGGCGCCGTCAACCCCGAGGCGCTCGGCACCAAGGCGGCGGCCCACTACGTGCTCGAGGTCCCGGCGGGCGGCTCGGCCGCCGTCCGGCTCCGGCTGAGCGAGGTCGGCGGAGGCGCCGAGGACGCCGACGTCGCGGCGGCGACGTTCGACGCCGACGTCGACGCCCTGATCGACGCCCGCAGGGCGGAGTCGGACGCGTTCTACGCCGAGGTGATCACCCCCCAGCTGGGCGCGGGAGAGCGCGAGGTGGTCCGCAAGGCGCTCGCGGGCATGCTCTGGTCGAAGCAGTACTACGCCTACGACGTCGAGCGCTGGCTGCTCGAGCACGGGCCGGGCGCCTCGGGTCTGCGCAACGCGGACTGGCCGCACCTGCGGGCCGCGGACATCATCTCGATGCCCGACACGTGGGAGTACCCGTGGTTCGCGGCATGGGACCTCGCCTTCCACTGCCTCCCGCTCGCGATGGTCGACCCGGCGTTCGCCAAGCAGCAGCTCGGGCTGCTGCTCGAGCGGCGCTACCAGCACCCCAACGGGCAGATCCCGGCCTACGAGTGGAACTTCTCCGACGTCAACCCGCCGGTCCACGGCTGGGCGACCTACTTCATCTACCAGCTCGAGAAGAGCCGCACCGGGCGCGGCGACGTCGCCTGGTTGGAGAACCAGTTCCTCAAGCTGGCGAAGAACTTCGCCTGGTGGGTCAACCGCAAGGACCCGGACGGCAACAACGTGTTCCAGGGCGGCTTCCTCGGCCTGGACAACATCGGCGTCTTCGACCGCAGCGCGCCGCTGCCGACCGGCGGCACGCTCGACCAGGCCGACGGGACCGCCTGGATGGCGCTGTACTGCCAGACGATGCTGCAGATCGCGCTCGAGCTCGCCGAGCACGACCCGGTGTACGTCGAGCAGGCCGCCGACTACCTGGAGCACTTCGGCTGGATCGCGCTGGCCGTCCGTGGCCGGGCCCGCGGAGCCTCGATGTGGGACGAGGACGACGGCTTCTTCTACGACCTCCTCCGGCTGCCGGACGGATCGGCCACCCGGCTGGCCGTGCGGTCACTGGTCGGACTGCTCCCGCTGGCCGCGACAACGGTCATCCCCGCCGACGTGGCGGCCCGGCACCCCGAGCTCGTCGACGTGGGGCGGGACTTCGTCCGGCGGCACGCCGGCGGAGCGTCGCTGCAGGCGATCAGCGCCCACCGCGGACGCCGCGGGGGCTTCCTGCTCGCGATGTTCGACGAGGAGCAGCTGCGCCGGATCCTCGCACGGATGCTCGACGAGGGCGAATTCCTCGGGCCCCACGGCATCAGGTCCGTCTCCAAGGTGCACGCCGAGCATCCCTACGAGTTCTGGGTCGGCTCGCAGAGCTTCCGCGTCGCCTACGCGCCCGCGGAGTCCGACACCGGCATGTTCGGCGGCAACTCCAACTGGCGCGGGCCGGTCTGGTTCCCGATCAACGCGCTGCTCATCCGCGCCCTGCTCAACCTTTACGCCTTCTACGGCGACGACTTCCGGGTGGAGTGCCCCACCGGATCGGGCAAGGAGCTCACCCTCTACGAGGTCGCCCGCGAGATCTCCGACCGGCTCACCCGGACGTTCCTGCGCGGGCCGGACGGCCGGCGGCCGCTCTACGGGGGCATCCGGATGTTCCAGGAGGACCCGCACTGGCGCGACCTCCTCCTCTTCCCCGAGTACGTGCACGGTGACAACGGCGCCGCGCTCGGGGCCAGCCACCAGACCGGGTGGACCGGGCCTGGTCGCCGTCTTCCCCCAGATGTTCGCGGTCACGCGCCCCGAGGACATCGTCGCCCTCGGCCTGTGGGGCCCGCGGTGACCGGCTGGCCCGACCAGCCGGTGATCTACGAGGTCGACACCTGGCCATGGCTCACCGACCTCGCAGCCGGCGCCGGGCGCGCCGTCACGCTCGGCGACGTGCCGGCCCGGGCCTGGGACTCGGTCGTGCCGCCCGGGGTGGACGCCGTCTGGCTCATGGGCGTCTGGGAGCGCAGTCCGGCCGGGACCGCGATCGCCCTGCAGGATGACGCCCTGACCGCGGGGTTCCGGTCCGCCCTGCCGGACCTGCGGGCCGGTGACGTCGTCGGGTCGCCGTACTGCGTGCGGCGCTACGAGGTCGACCAGCGGCTCGGCGGTCCGGAGGGGCTCGCCGTGGCGCGCGAGCAGCTTCGGCTGCGCGGGGCCCGGCTGCTGCTCGACTACGTGCCGAACCATGTGGCGCCCGACCACCCCTGGGTCCGGGAGCACGCCGAACGGTTCGTCCGCGGCACGGCGAGCGACCTCGCCGAGCACCCCGACGCCTGGTTCGACGCAGGCGGCACCGTCCTGGCCCGCGGCCGCGACCCCTACTTCCCCCCGTGGCCCGACGTCGTGCAGCTCGACGCCTTCTCGGAGGACACCCGGGCGGCGATGGCGCAGACCCTCCTCGACATCGGCGACCAGTGCGACGGCGTGCGCTGCGACATGGCGATGCTCCTGCTCAACCGGGTCTTCGCGGCGACCTGGGGCGACCGGGTGGGGCCTGCGCCGGCGGACGAACTGTGGCCGGGCGTGCTGGCCGCTGTGCGTGCCCGGCACCCCGGCATGCTGTTCGTCGCCGAGGCCTACTGGGACCTGGAGTGGGAGCTGCAGCAGCTGGGTTTCGACGCCTGCTACGACAAGCGGCTCTACGACCGGCTCGTGCACGAGGGGGCGCCCTCGGTGCGCGGCGCACCTGGCTGCGGACCCGGGCTACCAGCGCCGCCTGCTGCGGTTCACGGAGAACCACGACGAGCCCCGGGCGGCCGACGCGCTGCCGGGGGAGCGGGCGTTCGCGGCCGCGGTGGTGGTGGCGACCCTGCCCGGCGCCACGCTCTGGCACCAGGGCCAGTTCGAGGGCCGGAGGGTCCACCTGCCCGTCTTCCTCGGACGCCGCCCGGCCGAGCCCCTCTCGGACGTGGCGCGTGCGTTCCACGCGCGGCTGCTCGACGCGGTCGCGGGGCACCGCATCCGCGAGGGGGCCTGGTCGCTGCTGTCCACCAGCGGCTGGCCCGACAACCAGAGCCACGAGAACCTGGTCGCCTGGGCCTGGACGGGCCCCGACGCCGGGCACGTGGTGATCGTCAACCTCGGTGACGCATCCGCACAGGCGCGGGTCGCGCTGCCGTGGCCCGAGCTCGCCCCCGGCGTCCGGCGGCTGGAGGACCTGATGTCGGGGGCGGGGTTCGACCGGGACGGCGCCGGGCTGCTCGATCCGGGTCTGTTCGTCGACCTGCCCGCGTGGGGGTTCCACGTGCTCGCGGTCGGCCTGCCCGGCCCGCAGCGATCGTCCGCCCGGAGGGGCGACGATGTGGCCGTGGGGTAGCGCGCCGGCGAGGACGGCGCCGGCGACGCCCGAGAGCACCGCGGTCCAGGGCGTCGAACAGGTGGACGTGCGCAGCATGCCCGGACCGTCCCCGCGCATGGTGTGGCGCTCCGGCCTGGTGCTGCTGGCGGTCGTCGCGCTGGGCGCCTTCGGTTGGTTCGTCCTCACGGACGCCGGGTCGGCGCTGTTCACGATCATCATGGCGTGGTTCACGTCGATCACGATGGAGCCGGCCGTCCGCCGCCTCGAGCGCCGGATGCGGCGCGGGACCGCCGTCATGCTCGTGATGGCCGGCGTCGCGCTGTTCCTGATCCTGTTCGCGCTCGCGTTCGGCCGGTTGTTCCTGGACCAGATCGCCTCCCTGATCCGTTCGCTGCCGTCCCTCGTGCAACGGTTCATCGGCTGGGTGAACGACACGTTCTCGACGTCCTACTCGACCGACGACCTGCAGCGGGCGCTGGGCCTGACACCGCAGAACGTAGCCGGGTACGCCGACGACGTGGTCGGGGGTTTCGTCGGGCTGATCGCCTGGGTCGCGCACTCGTTCCTGCGGGCCTTCACCGCCGTCTTCCTGGTCTACTACTTCGCCGCCGACGGTCCTCGGCTGCGGATGTGGATCGCCCAACTGTTCCCGCGTCGGTGGCAGCGGGTCTTCGGCACGGCGTGGGACCTGACCACGATCAAGACCGGCGGGTACGTGTCGGCCCGCGTGGTGCTGGCGACCATCAACGGCTCGACCAGCGCCCTCGTGTTCTGGCTCATCGGGATGCCCTCGTGGCTGGCCCTCGGGGTGTGGACCGGGCTCGTCGCGCAGTTCGTGCCGACGATCGGCACCTACATCTCGATCATCCTGCCGGTCCTGGTGGGCCTGCTCAGCCCGAACCCCTGGATCGGGGTCGCCGCCCTGGTCTGGGCGATCATCTATCAGCAGGTCGAGAACCTGACCATCGAGCCGCGGATCAGCGCCAAGGCCGTCGACGTCCACCCTGCGGTGTCGTTCGCGTCCGTCATGATCGGGACGGCGCTCTTCGGGGTGGCCGGTGCCCTGCTGTCGATCCCGGTGGCGGCGGTGATCCTGGCGCTCGTCGACATCTACGTCCGCCGGCACGAGCTGTTGCCGGAGCTGGAGGCGGCACCGGCGCGTCCGAGCTCGGCCGAGGGCGCGGGGGCGACGGACAACGGGGCGACGGACTCACACCATCGGGTGTCGCTGGTGCGAAGACTTCGCCAACGGCGGGTGAACGCGCACCCTGCCTCGGGTGACGCCGCCCCCCGGTCGGACCCTCGCGCCGGGGCAAACCTGCCCTCTTCGGCCCGCTCGTCGCCGGAGCTCTGACGCCCTCACCCTTCGCAGCGGTTGCCGACATCACCCTGCGGCGGAAATGCTGAGAGGGTGATGCGCTCGGAGGGCGGCCCAGCTGCGCTCGCCGGCGTGGCCCTGGGCCACCTCGTCGAGCTGTACGACTTCGCCGTCTTCGCGGCGTCGGCCTCGATCCTCGCGAAGGTGGTCACGCCGGGGCAGGGCGGGCTGACCTCGGTCTTCGTCGTCCTCGCGGCCGCCCTGCTCGTGCGCCCGCTCGGCGCCGTCCTCGTCGGCCGCGTCGCCGACCTGACCGGGCGCCGCATCCCCTTCCTCGCCATGACGCTGCTCATGCTGGTCAGCACCGCGGCCGTCGGCCTGCTCCCGTCCGCGGCGACCGCAGGGGTCGGCGCCCTGATCGGGCTGACCCTGCTGCGGCTGCTCCAGGCGTTCTCGGTCGGGGGCGAGACGAGCACCTCCGTGAGCTACCTGTTCGAGCTCGCCCCGGCCGACCGCCGCGGCCTGTACGGCGGGGTGCACCTGGCGGCGGCCGCCGTCGGTATGGCGCTGGGGATCGGCACGGTGCTCGCGGTGCAGACCCTGCTGACGCCGGCCCAGCTGCTGGCCTGGGGGTGGCGGCTGCCGTTCCTGCTGGCCCTGCCGTTGGGCCTGGCCACGTTCGCGCTGCGCCGCAGACTGGTCGAGAGCCGTGCGTTCGCCCACACGCGGCGGCGCGGCGCCGATCACACGGAGGCGGACCGTGCGGTGACCGGCGCCCGCTCGCTGGTGCGTCGGCACCCCCGGACGATCCTCGCCGGCCTGCTGCTCGGCGGTGCGTTCAGCGTGACGGTCAACGTCTGGTTCGTGGTCCTGCCCGGGATCCTCCTCGCCGCGGGGCGCCAGGGCGCCGGCGTCGTGCTCGGCGGTGCCGTCGCCGGGCTGCTCGCGTGCGCCGGGTCTGCTCCCCTCGTCGGCCGCCTGAGCGACCGCGTCGGCCGGCCCGCCGTGCTGATCACCGCGTGCGTCGCGCTGTGCCTCGTGTGGCCGACCCTCCTGAGATCTGCCGTGACCGACCCGTCGCCGTCCGCTCTCGTCGTGGCCGGCATCGCGGCAGGAGTGGCCCTGTCGGGTTTCGTGCTGGCGTCGCACCTCCCCGAGGCCTTCGAGACGCGCGACCGCGCCACCGGCGTCGGGCTGACGTTCGGGGTGGGCGGTGCGGTGCTCGGCGGCCTGGCTCCGCTGTTGGCGACCTGGCTGCACGGCCCCGGATCCACCACGGCGCTCGTGCTCTACGCCACCGCGTGCGCCGTTCTGGCCGCGGCGGCCCTGGCGTGGTCCGTCGCCCGCGCCGACGTCTCGAGTGCCGACAACGGGGCGATCGTGGTCCCGAATGCGTCCGCGGCGCCCGCGGTCTCGACGTGACCGGGCAGACGCGGGGGCGGGTCCCCGGCGCCCGGCGCCGGCTCGGGCCCGGCGACGCCATACCCCGCCAACCGGCCGCGCCGATCGCCGAACCAGCCGACTCCGGTGACGTCGTCCCTGTGCCCCGCGAGGCGTTGCTGGGCCGGCTCGAGGCCCTCGGTGACGAGGTGAGCCTCGTCGTCCTCGAAGCCCCTCGGGGGTACGGCAAGACGACGGTGCTCGAGCAGTGGGCGGCCGCCACCCACGCCGCGGTCCACCTGGTGCGCGGAGGCGCCACCCCGGCGGAAGTCGCGCGCCTCACCGCAGGGCGGGACGGCGCGCAGGCGCTGAAGCTGATCGTGGACGACTTCACCGAGACCAGAGGGGCGGCGGACCTCACGACCCTGTCGGCCCTCGCCTCGCGGATGCCGACCGGGTGCCAGATCGTCCTCGCCACGGACCGGCCGGTGCGGTGGCGGCTGGGTGGCCTCGTGGCGCAGGGGCGCTACGCCGAGTTCGGGCGCGACGACCTGGCGTTCGACGAGGGCGAGACCACTGAATGGCTCGCCGCCGCAGGCCTGTGGCTGGGCCGCGAGGCTGTGACGGAGCTGGTGCGCCGGACGGCGGGCTGGCCGATGGGGCTGCGGCTCGCCTTGCCCGCCCTGAGGGCCAGCACGGAGGCGTCGGCGCGGGTGTGGACGCTCGACGGTGCGGAGGCCGCCTTCGCCGACTACTTCGCCGGCGAGGTTCTCGCCGGGCTACCGGCCCGGACCGTGCGATTCCTCCTGCGCAGCTCCGTGCTGGAGCGGGTGACCGGCGCGCTGTGCGACTCCGCCCTGCAGATGAAGGCCGGGGAGGAGCGCCTGACCGAGGTGCGCGCGCTCGGCCTCCCCGTCTTTCCCGAGAACGGCAGCGGCGACTGGTACGGCTACCACCCCCTGTTCGCCCAGATGCTCACGGCGGAGCTGCGACGGCGTGAGCCGGGCCTGGACCTGGCGATCCATCGCCGCGCGGCACTCTGGTACGAGGGCGACGAGCAGCCTGTTGCCGCCATCGAGCACGCGCTGGCCGGCGGAGGCGGGGTGACCGCCGGCCGGCTGATCGTGGCCTACACCCAGGCGCTGAACGGCGAGGGCCGGATCGCCGAGGCCCGCTTCTGGCTCGACCGGGTCGACGACGACGTGGTCGCGAGCTACCCGCCGCTCGGCCCGATGGCCGCGTGGGTGTGGGCGCTCACCGGCGACCCCCGGCGGGCCCTGCGGGCGCTGGCGCTCGCGGAGGCCGGCTCGTTCGACGGGCCGCTGCCGGACGGCAGCGTGACCCTCGAGTCCGCCGTGCTGCGAGCCCGGGCCGCGCTCGCACCGCACGGCGTGCAGGCCATGCTCCGCGACGCCGAACGGGCGGTCGCGCTCGAATCCCCCGGCAGCAGATGGCAGTCCATGGCGGCGCTGCTCCTGGGCGTCGCCCGGTGGCTCACGGGCGCAGCCGACGAGGCCGTCCACTGGCTGGAGTCGGCGCAGCGCTTCGGGACGGCGGACCAGGCGCCGGGTTCGGTGACGGCGCTCGGGCAGCTCGGGTGGCTCGCGGCGGAGCGCGGGGACTGGCCGATGGCGGAGTCGTGCGCCCGCCAGTCCACCGAGCTCATCGGCGAGGCCGACCTGCAGGCGTACATGCCCAGCCTCATCACCTATCTGGTCAACGCGCGTGTCGCGCTCAAGCGGGACGAGCCCGACGAGGCCATCGCCTGGATGCGCTCGGCGCGCAGGCTCTACGTCTCGCCGTCACCGGTCGCGTTCCCGTGGCTGGCCGTCCAGGCCGCGGTCACCCTCGGCCACCTGCAGCTCCAGTTGGGCGACGAGCAGGGTGGCCGGGTGCGGCTCGGCGAGGCACGGGGCCATCTGCGCCGGCTGCGGTCGGCCGGGGTGCTCGGCGATCTGGTCGAAGGTCTCGCGACCGCGGTCGCCGTCGCCGAGCAACACGCGGACGCCGAGAACCGGGCGCACCTGACCGCGGCGGAGGAGCGGGTGCTCCGTCTGCTGGCCACGCACCTGTCGCTGGCCCGGATCGGCGACGAGCTCGTCGTCACCCGGAACACGGTGAAGGGCCACGTAGCTGCCATCTTCCGCAAGCTCGGCGTCGGCAACCGGGCGGACGCCGTGCGGGTGGGGCGCGAGCAGGGCCTCGTCGACAGGGGGCCGGGCCGCCCGGCCCCCGACGGGCGGGAGCACGCATGACGTCCGCCGTGACCTCTGGCGGGACCTCCGACCCGACCGTCGATCTCCTCCGGCAGTTCTTCGAGGCCGTCAGCTTCGAGGAAGGAAGCAGGCCGGCTTATCCACGGCTCCGCGGCCTCTTCGTCGAGGGCGGACGGCTCATCGCCACCGCCGGACCCGCGCCCGACATCTCCACCCTCGACGACTTCGTCGAGTCCCGGCAGGCGGTCGTGGACAGCGGCAGCCTGACGTGGTTCGAGGAGCGCGAGCTGGACGGCGTGACCTGGTCGTTCGGCAACGTCGCCCACCGGTTGAGCCGTTACTCCAAGGCCGGCCGTCGCGACGGTGCGGACTTCACCGCCCGCGGCATGATCTCGACCCAGTTCGTGCGGCTGGCCGCCGGGTGGCTGATCACGTCCATGGCGTGGGACGACGAGCGCCCCGGGATGACCCTTCCCGAGTAGGTTCCCGGCTCGCGCTCAGACCGGCCAGCGGACGTCGCTGCGGCGCTCCCGACTCGTCGGGGTCGCCCGCGGCACGGCCGTCGCGCGCCCGATCGCCGACATCGTGGTCACCTCCCAGTGCGCCGGGACGGCGAACTCGGCGGCCAGCCCCTCCCGGTCGAAGGCCCGGAACTGGCGGACGTGCACGCCGGACGCGAGGGCCTGCACCGTCATGTGCGCGACGGCCTGACCGAGGTCGTAGAGGGCGAACTCCGAGTACTCCCAGTCGGTCGTCTCGACGTACCGGTGGGCTAGGTTGGCGACGAGCAGGCCGGCGTCCGGCGCCCAGCGGCGCGTGCTCGGGGCCAGGTGACGGACCAGCCGCTGGTGCGTGCCGTCGCCGCGGCGGCCGACGACGAACGCCCAGGGCTGGGAGTTGCCCGCGGACGGCGCCCAGCGCGCGGCCTCCAGGAGCGCCTCGACGTCGTCCTCGGACACCTCCGCGAGCGGGTCGAACGTCGTCGGGCTCCAGCGGCGGGCGAGCAGCGGTTGCAGCGAGGCGACGGGTCGATCGTGCATCCCGTCATGATCCTCGCTACCCGGGGGAACCCTGCGCGAGGGCCCAGCCCCTCTCCCACGTCTGCGGCGATCATGCACGCTGGAGCGATCATGCCTCGGGGATCGCCACGAAAGGGATGGCTCACGCTCCAGGGGTGAGGTACCGCGGCCCGCGGGGTGCGAAGGTCACAGCTCGTCGAGAGGGGAGCGCGCGTGGACACGAGCCCGGCCGTCGACCACGACGCCGCGACCGCACGGCCGAAGGGCGTGCTGGGCCGGCTGCGGGCGACGCGCACCGACCCGTCGTTGCGGCGCGAGGCCGACATGATGGCCTTCTACCTGGCGATCACGCTGCTGGTGGCGCTGAGCGTCGCGAGGGACGGGGCTCCGCCGCCCCTGCCGGAGCTCCTCCTCGTGATCTGGGGGACGACGCTCGGGCTCGCCATGGCGCACTGGTTCGCGCTCGGCCTCTCCGCCTACCTCGTCGAGGACCCGGGCCTGCACCACACGCCGGGCGAGATGCTCTTCAGCCAGCTGGTCATGGCGGTGACGCTGGCGGTCCTGGCGTCGGTCGCCGTGCTCGCCGTCCCGCTCGTGCAGGAGGAGCTCCCGACCGGCCGGATAGCCGTCGGCCTGTTCGTCGGCGCGCTGGTCGTCGTGGAGGCCCGTGCGCGCGGCCATCGACTCGCGAGGGCTCTCGCCCTCGGAGCGGTCGGGCTGGGTCTCGCCCTGGCCGTCACGGTCGTGAAGCTCGCCCTGCACTGACCCGCCGCCGTCCCCGCGATCAAGGAATCCAGCGGGATCAAGGAATCCAGCGGCATCACGGTCATTCGTGATCCCGCCGGAACTTGCCCTCCGCGACCAGGTCGGTGAGGGCCGCGCATCTCCGAGCTGGATCCCGCTGGATTCCTTGATTCACGCTCAGAGGGGGAGCCACTCCGGAGACGGCGCCGCAGGGTCCTCCGCCGGCACCCCGGGCACCGGACGGCGGCCGCGCGAGCCCGCACCAGGGGCGTGCCAGCGGCGTGTGCGCGCCGTGCCAGCGCGCTCGGTCACGGTCGTCCCGACGAACCATCGGGATGACGAAGGGGAGGGACCCCATGGACACGACCTACGCGATCGAGGCGACCGGCCTCACCAAGCGCTTCGGCGACACGCTCGCGCTCGACGGTGTCGACCTCGCCGCCCGCGAGGGGACGGTGCTCGGCGTGCTCGGGCCCAACGGCGCCGGCAAGACGACCGCCGTGCGGATCCTCGCGACCCTGCTGCGGCCCGACGCGGGCACCGCACGGGTCGCCGGGCTCGACGTGCAGCGCGACGCGGCCGCCGTCCGGGCCCTGGTCGGCCTGACCGGACAGTACGCGAGCGTCGACGAGGACCTGACCGGCACGCAGAACCTCGTCATGATCGGCCAGTTGCTCGACCTGCCGACCCGGCAGGCCCGGGCGCGGGCCGCCGAGCTGCTCGCCTGGTTCGACCTCACCGACGCCGCCGGGCGCGTCGCCAAGACCTACAGCGGTGGGATGCGGCGGCGGCTCGACCTCGCCGCGAGCCTCGTCGGGAGGCCCGCCGTGATCTTCCTCGACGAGCCGACGACCGGCCTCGACCCGGCCAAGCGCGAGGAGATGTGGGAGGTGGTGCGGCGCGTCGTCGCCGACGGGTCCACCGTGCTGCTGACCACGCAGTACCTCGAGGAGGCCGACGCGCTCGCCGACGAGATCACCGTCGTCGACCACGGCCGGGTCATCGCCCACGACACTCCCGACGGGCTCAAGCGCGTCGTCGGGGGCCAGCGCATCCGGGTGCGACCGGCCGACCCGGCCCGGGCGGACGACGTCCGCGTGATCCTCACCGAGCTGACCGGGTCCGCCCCGGAGGAGTCGACCCGGCACGAGCTCACGGCCCGGGTGGACGGCGACGCGCTGCTCCCCGAGCTCGTCCGGCGGGTGAGCGGCGCCGGGATCGCCGTGCACGAGCTCTCCCTCTACCTGCCCACGCTCGACGAGGTCTTCCTGACCCTCACGGGTCGTTCCTCCGAGAAGACCGGCACCGACACGGAGGTGGCCGCATGACCGTCCAGACACGAGGCCAGCTCGACACCCCCTTGATCCCGACGGGACCAGGCGCACCCGTCGCTCCGGCGCCCAGAGCCCGCTGGCTGCGGCACGCCCTCGTGCTCGCGCGGCGCAGCCTCGTGAAGCTGCGCCGCACGCCCGAGGCGCTCATCGACGTGACCCTGCAGCCGGCGATCTTCCTGGGGCTGTTCACGTACATCTTCGGCGGCGCCGTCGCCGCCGGGTCGCAGCAGGCCTACCTGCAGTTCCTGCTGCCCGGGCTGCTCGGCCAGACGATCGCGATGGCGAGCGTCTCGCTGGGGCAGAACCTCAACGCCGACATCGAGAAGGGCGTCTTCGACCGGTTCCGCTCGCTGCCGATCGCCCGGTCGGCACCCCTGGTCGGTGCGGTGCTGGCGGACGTCGTCCGCTACCTGATCTTGTTCGCCGTCATGATGACGACGGGCATCCTCATGGGCTTCGAGCTCACGAACGGCGTGGTCCCGGCGCTCGCGGCGCTCGCCCTGTGCATGGGGTTCGCGCTGTGCTTCGGCTGGGTCTCGGTGTTCGTCGGCATGATCGCCCGCACCTCCGGGGCCGTGCAGGGGATCATGTTCCTGATCGTGCTGCCGCTCTCGTTCGGCAGCAACACCTTCGTCCCGACGGCGACGCTGCCCGGCTGGCTGCAGGCGTTCGTGAACGTCAACCCGATCAGCCACCTCGTGGGCGCGGTGCGCGGCCTGATGATCGGCGGGCCGGTGGCCACCGATCTGTACTGGACGCTCGCGTGGATGGCCGGCCTGCTCGCCGTCTTCTTCCCGCTGGCGCTGCGTGCCTACCGCCGGCGGGCCTGACCCGCGCCCACGGCGCGATCGGCTCCGGCGGTCCCGTCCTCGCTCCCGGGGGCGTGACCGTCGGGGTCGAGCCGGGCGATCGCCCCGGCCCGGCTCATGGCCCGGCCCCGGCCGTACGCCTCGTCCCAGGCCTGCTCACCGGCGAGCGCCCGGCCCTCGTCGGCCACCCGGCGCACGAACGGGCTCGCCGCGTCGTCGGCGCCGCGCAGCCGCGCGGCGGCGCCGAGCAGTTCGGCGGCGGCCAGGGGGTCCCCGTCGCCCAGCGCGACCGTCGCGACGGACACCCCGACGGTCGCGAGGATCGGCAGGTCGTTCGTCCGGACCGCCTGCTCGTAGCCCAGGCGGGCGTGCCACGCGGCGGCCGCGCGGTCGCCGGTCGCGACCTCCAGGGCGGCGAGCGCGGCGTTCCCGACAGCGGTCGCGTGCGCCTGGAACGGGCTGGGTGCCGGCGTCACGGCGAGCGCGCTGCGCAACCGCTCGCGGGCGCCCCGGACGGCGTCGCCGTCCTGCTCCGCGAGGGCGACGGCCGCCTCGGCCACGTCGGCCATGACGTCGCGCATGGTCTCGAGCTCGCCGCGGGAACGGCTCCGCCGCATGGCCTCGACGTGCGCCCGCGCGCCCGCCGGGTCGCCCGCACGCAGCCGCAGGTCCGCCAGCCGCATGTGCATCATCAGGTCGTCGGACGTGGTGCCGAGCATGCGCAGCCGGCGCCGCGCCTCCTCGAAGTCGGCGGCCGCCCCCTCCAGGTCGCCGTCCAGGATGCGCAGTTGCCCCCGTGCTCCGAGACCCGCGGCCATCCCCCAGGGGTCTCCGAGCGCCGCCCACTCCCGGACGCCGGCGTCGACGTCCGAGCGCATCCGGTCGAGATCGCCCTCGTTCTCGGCGACGGCGATCCGCAGGCTCCTGAGGGCCGCCCGCACCCACGGATCCGGGTCGCTGTCGACCCGCTCGTCCATGATGCGCAGGGCCTCGGCGCGGCGTTCGGCGAAGAAGAGCAGCAGCGGGTGGACGACCCGCAGCGGCGGGTAGGACTCGTCGGTCCCCCTGAGGGCGTCGGCCGCTGCGACGAAGCTGTCGACGAGCCCATCCACCTGACCGGCGTCCGCCGGCTCCACGCCCGGCAGTGTGGCCGCCACGGCGACCCGCAGGGCGCGGACGGCCGGAGCGGCCGGGTCGGCCAGCGCCCCGGGCAGCCTCAACGCGGCCCCCGTCCAGCGGATCGCGTCCTCGGCCTGCTCGCGGAGCAGCCAGTACCAGCCCAGGTGCTGGACGAGCTCGAGGGCTGCCCCGGCCTCCTGACGGTCGACGAGGTGGGCGAGGGCGTAGGCGACGTTCTCGCGCTCCGCGTCGAGCACGTGCAACGCGCGGACCTGCCCGGCACCGCGCAGCAGGGCGTCGGTGCGGACGACGAGCGCGGTGGTGTGCCGGGCGGCGGCGGCGTGCGCCGCCTCACCGAGTCCCCACGCCGCCAGCCGCTCGGCGCCGTACTCGCGCAGCGTCTCGAGCATGCGCAGCCGGGTGCCCTCGGGGCCGTGGTCGGCGACGAGCAGGGATTTGTCGACCAGCCCCTGCAGGACGTCGGTCACCTCGGAGACGTCGGCGTCCGGGCCGTCCCGCCAGCTGGGACAGACGGCGGCGACGCCGGCCGGGGTGGCGCCGCCCGGGAACACGCAGAAGTGGTCGGCCACCTCGCGCTCGACGTCCGTGAGCAGGTCCCAGCTCCACTCGACCACCGCGCGCAGCGTGCGATGGCGCGGGACGGCGGTGCGCCGCCCGCCGGTCAGCAGCCGGAAGCGGTCGTCGAGCCGGGCGGCCACCTCGGACGGCGACAGCAGCCGCAGCCGCGCCGCCGCCAGCTCGAGTGCGAGGGGCAGGCCGTCGAGGCGCCGGACGATCGCCGCGAGATCGTCCACCGAGGTGCGGGGCACGTCCGCGCCCGCCGCCGCCGCGCGGTCGAGGAGCAGCCGGACGGCCGGGCTGGCGAGCACCTCGTCGTCGTCGGCGCCCTCCGGGGGGACGGCGAGCGGGCTGAGCGGGTGGACCGCCTCGCCGTCGACGCCGAGGGGTTCGCGGCTGGTCGCGAGCAGGCGCACCCCGGGCGCGCGCGTCAGGACGTCGGCGGCCAGGTCGGCGGCCGCGGCGACGAGGTGCTCGCAGTTGTCCAGGACGACCAGACACTCCCGGCCCGCGAGCCACTCGAGCAGGCGCTCGCGGGCACGGGGCAGGCGGCGGGGCTCGGCCGCGGACTCCAGGCCGGTGCGCTCGGCCACGTCGCGGATCCCGAGGCCCTCGAGGACGGCCGAGGTGAGGTCGGCCGGGTCGGTGACGGGGGCGAGCTCCACGAACCAGACACCGTCGGGCGCCGGCGGCGAGCCGGCGGCGCGGTCCAGCACCCGCGCGGCGGTCTCGGTGGCGAGCCGGGTCTTCCCGGAGCCGCCGGCGCCCGTGAGCGTGACGAGCCGGTCCCGGGCCAGGCGGCGGGTCAGGGCGAGCAGGTCGTCGTCGCGGCCCACGAAGCTCGTGACCGAGCGCCGCAGCGTCGTCGGGGCGGCCGCGGGCGGCGCGTCCTGCCGGAGCGCCTCGAGGTGCAGGTCGCGCAGGGCGCGGGAGGGGTCCGCGCCGAGGGTCTCCGCGAGGGCGAGGCGCACCTTCTCGTAGGCGAGCAGCGCCTGGGTGGGCCGGCCGGCGTCGAGCAGCGCGCGCATGCGCAGGGCTGCGACGTCCTCACGCAGCGGCAGGTCCGCGGCCAGCTCGTCGAGCTCGCGGACGAGGTCGTCGAGGGCCGCGGTGCCGGCGCCGCGGCGCAGGTCGGCGTCGATGCGGTCGACGAGCACGCCGAGGTGCCGCTCCCGCAGCGCCGCCCGCTCCGCCTCGAGGTCCGTTCCCTCGCCGGCGTCGGGCATCGGGTCGCCGCGCCACAGGGTGAGGGCCTCCCGGAACGCGGCGGCCGCCCCGGCGGCGTCGCCGTCCGCGAGCAGCCGGCGCCCGCGGCCGGCGAGGACGTCGAAGCGGACGGCGTCCACGTCGCCGGGCTGGACCGCCAGGCGGTAGCCGGCCGGCGTCTGCTCGACCGCCGCGGCGTTCCCGAGGGCCCGGCGCAGCCGGCTGACCAGCGACTGGAGCGCTCCGGCGGGCTCGGCGGGAGGGTCGCCCGGCCACACCGCGTCGACCAGCACGTCGACGGGGACCGGCCGGCCCGGCGCCATGGCCAGCCGGACCAGGAGGGCGACCAGCCGGCGCCCGCGGACGTCGACGAGGCCGGTTCCCGCGGTGACGCGCAGGGGCCCCAGGTAGTCGATCCGCACCAGGTCATTGTGCGGCCCTACCCCGCGCGCCGCTCCACCTGCGAGTGTGGCCCCGGCGCCGGCCGTCCGGGGGCGCGGCCGCCGGGCGCCTCGCCGTCGAGATGTCGACGTGCTCGTCGACGCAGGAGGCGCCATGAACAGCCGACGCGAGCGGGTCGTGGTGGGTTACGACGGCTCGTTGCCCGCGGGGGTCGCCGTGGACTGGGCCGCGGGCGAGGCCGGCCGGCGCGGTGTCCCGCTGACCGTGCTCTACGCCGCCGACGCGACCGTGATGGTCCCCGCCGCCCTGCGCGTCACGGACGAGGGCGTCGAGCGCGCGCGGAAGACGGCGACCGCCGTCGAGGTGGAGGCCGGGACGCAGGTCGCCCGGCCCGCGGCGGCGCTGGTCGGGGCGTCGGACGAGGCGGATCTGGTCGTCGTCGGATCCCGCGGGCACGGCGAGATGACCGGGGCCCTGCTGGGTTCGGTCGCCTTCGCGGTGACGGCACACGCCCGCTGCCCGGTCGTCGTCGTCCGGACGGGCGCACCCGCGAGCCCCGGCCCCGACCGCTCCGTGGTCGTCGGGGTGGACGCCTGGCCGGCGTCGGAGCGGGCGGTGGCCTTCGCCGCGGGCGTCGCCGCGCGCACGTCCGCCCGGCTGGTGGTCGTCTCGGCGTGCCCCGCGGCCTCGCGCGAGGGCGGCGCCCCCGCGCTCCACCGGAGGCTCGAGGCGGAGGGGGCGGTCGCGTCCGAGCGCGCCGCGCGGCAGGCGGCGCTGGACGCGAGCGAGGCCGCCGCGACGGCCGCCCGGGAGGAGTACGCCGGGCTGGACGTCCGCCCCCGCGTGCTCGACGGCCGGCCCGCGCGCGTGCTCGCGGAGACGGGGCAGGGCGCCGGGCTGCTCGTCGTCGGCGCCCGCGGGGAGGGCGGCTTCGCCGGGCTGCGGCTCGGCTCGATCGCGCACGCCGTGCTGCACGACGCACCCTGCCCGGTCGCGGTCGTCCGCGGGCGCGACGACGCCCCCTGACCGTGTCGCCGGCCACGCCGAGCGGTCAGCCGAGCCGTCAGCCGAGCGGTCAGCGCAGGTCGGCGAGGAACTGCCTCAGCACGCGGACGACGAGCCGGTGGTCCTCGAGCTGGGGCAGCCCCGACACCGTCGCGACGCCGACCAGCCCCGCGCCGCGCACCGCGAGGGGGAAGGCCCCGCCGTGCGCGGCGAACAGGAGCGGGTCGACGCGCTGCCGCTCCTCGAAGGTGGACCCGGCGGCTGCCGCCTCGGCGCCGGCGCGCAGCGAGCTCGTGCCGACGAGGCGGACGACGCGGACCTTGCGGTCCACCCAGGCGTCGTTCGTCGCGGCCGTACCGGCGAGCGCCGCGTGGAAGAGGATCTGGTCACCCCGCCGCACGTCCACGACGACCGGGAGAGCGTCGGCGCGCGCGGC
The DNA here is from genome assembly GCA_963792195.1 of uncultured Actinomycetota bacterium. Taxonomy (GTDB): domain Bacteria; phylum Actinomycetota; class Actinomycetes; order Actinomycetales; family Kineosporiaceae; genus DATKNA01. The sequence goes on from CAWBVK010000004.1 coordinate 226,666, forward strand.
GTCGAGCAGGGCCAGGCCGAGGGCGATGGCGTCGTCGTTGCTGAACCTCGGCAGCACGAGCTCCGCCTCCTGCGCGGCGAGCTCGTCCAGAGGCGGATAGTCGGTCACGCGGTTCCCTCCTCGAGCGTGACGACGGTGCCCGACGCCGCCGAGCGGCGCGCCGCCTCGATGATCCGCAGACCGAGGACGGCGTCCCAGGGGTCCACCGGCGCGGGGGCGCCGTCGCGGACGGCGTCCCGCACCGCCGCGTAGAAAGCCTGGTACGACCCGGGCAGCAGGTCGACGGCGGCGGTGACCGCGAGCCCGGCGACGTCGACGGCGAGGGTCCCGGTCCTGGGCGGGGAGCCGGGTGCGGCCTCTCCCCAGCCGGGGTCGCCGGGCCGGCCTCCGCTGCGGAGCGCGGCCTCCTGCGGGTCGAGGCCGTGCACCTCGAACGTGCCGGCGAGGCCCGCCACCCGGAACCGGGGACCGGGAATCCGGGCAGCCATCGTCGCCCAGAGGTGGACCCGCGGGCCCTGGTCGTACCGCAGCGCCACGAAGACGTCGTCGTCGACGGCAGCCCCCGCCCGCACGCGGTCGACCTCCGCATACACCTCGGTGGGCGCGCCGAAGAGGGTCACGGCCTGATCGACGAGGTGCGCGCCGAGGTCGAGCAGCAGGCCACCGCCGGCCGCGGGGTCGGCGCTCTCCCGCCAGCGCTCGTGCGCGACGGCCGGGCGGTACCGGTCGAACCGCGACTCGACGCGCACGAGCGGCCCGAGGGTGGCCGCGTCGAGCAGGGCACGCACGGTGCGGAAGTCGCCGTCGTACCGGCGGTTGTGGAACACCGTGATCAGCACGCCGGCGGCCTGCGCCTCCCGGACCACCGCGGCCGCCTCGCCGGCCGACGTCGCGAACGGCTTGTCGACCACGACCGGGAGGCGGGCCTCGAGGGCGCGGCGGGCCAGCGGCAGGTGGGCCGCGTTGGGCGCCGCCACGACCACGAGGTCGACGGCGCCGGGCGCCGCGAACAGCTCGTCGGCGTCGGGCAGGACCTGCACTCCCGGGTGGGCGGCCCGCGCCGCGTCGGCCCGGGCGGCGTCACCTGTCACGACCGCGGCCACCCGGAGCCCGGGCGTCGCGGCGACCAGCGGCGCGTGGAACACCGAGCCGGCCAGGCCGTACCCGACGACCGCCACCCGCAGTGCGTCGTCGGCTCCGGCTCGGGTCGGCACGTCGCGGACGCTAGCAGGCACGTGCTCAGTCGAGCGCGGGTGCCAGCGAGCCCGGCGTCGCGCGCAGCGCGACCACGACGTCGTCCCCGAGCGCGGGGTCGACGGTGCGGTGCAGCCCGAGGTCCACGATGCGGCCGTCGCGCGGGTGGAACGCGGGGTGCGCCGGGAGCTGGCCGAGCAGCGGGCCGAGCGCGTCGATGGTGGACCACCAGAGGTCGAGCCAGTCGCGGGCCGCCCCGACGGCGAAGCCCAGCTCCAGGACCACCGGACCGTCGGGCAGCGGATCCCGGCCTGCGAGCTGCTCGGCCACCAGCCCCTGCACCTCCTCGCGGAAGCCGCCCTTGAAGTCGTCCCGCACCCCGACGACCCGGGTGCGGAACGCCAGCGTCACGGCGGCGTCGGCGCCGCCGGCCGGGGCCTGCGCCGGCACCGCGGGCTCGATCCGGAGCGTCGTCGCGTCGGCGTAGCGCTTGCCGCCCCACACCGAGACCACCGGTTGCTCGCTGAGGGACTGCAGCCGGGCGGTGAGCGGCAGCAGGTAGTTGTCGAGGTCGCGCTCGTCGAGCAGCCTCGCCGACCGGGGGAGGCCCACGTCGAAGCGGAGCGCGACCGGGCCCGGGCTCGACTCGAGCAGGGGCACCAGCAGAGGCTCGGAGTAGCCGAGGGCGCGGGTGAGCCGGGCGGCCCCCGACTCGCCGGACCGGTTCCACCCCGACAGCCGCGGCGTCGAGCGCAGCGTCACCGCCTCGCCGTCGGGTCGCTCGAAGAACACCGGCTCCACGTCGTCACCCACCCGCACTGAGGTCGTCGTCGCCCAAGATTCCCCCCTGAGGGCGCCCGGCGCCGGTCGAGCCGTTCGATCCGGTCGATCCGGTCCTCAGCTCGGGCTCGCATCGGGCCGGTCGGCGCCCCGGACGCTGTCGAGCACCACCTGCCCCTGCCGGTCCACCATGCGCGTGAACAGCTGCTGGGCGTACCCGAACACCAGGGCCCAGGCGAGGATCTGCGCCGACGTGTCCAGCGCGCTGAGGCCCGGGACGAACTGCCCTCGCATCAGGAGCAGCCCGAGGACGGCGGTGATCGCGCCGAGCGGGAGCTTGAGCGCCGCGAGGGCCACGGGCAGGCCGTACCGTTCCGACGAGCCGCGGACGCCGTTGATGGCCGCCGCGCCCGCCACCGTGGCGGCCGTCAGCCCGACGAGCTCGATGATCGCCACGTCCTCGCGCTGCGCCGTCGACTGGGTCCAGTCGTCGATGTCGCGCACGGGGGCGGAGGCCGCCGGCGCCTCGGCGGGCGTGGTGCTGAACCTCGCGGACTGCTGCGTGGGACAGACGATCTGGGTGCTGCCGGCCTCCTGCGGGGCGAAGCACAGCGGGACCAACGCGGGCCGGACCCAGCCGACGATCGCGATGCCGACGGCGAGCAGCGTCAGGACCAGCGTCGACACCACGACGACGGCGCGGAAGCTCCGCAGGCGCACCTGCTCACGCAGCGACGCCGAGCTCGCGGCCCGCGCCGCCGAGACGATCTGGCCCCGCTCGAGGTCGACGACCCTGAGGCGCTCCTCCAGCGCCCCGTTCCCGGCCGTGGCCGGGTGGGCCCGGTCGGTCACGCCGATGCCCAGGCACCGTGCGACGCGTTCGAGCTCCTCGCGCCGGGCGTCCCCGCGCACGAGGTGGCAGCGGACGTGCTGCAACAGGCTCGGCATCTGCCCCAGCACGTACTCGGCCGGCGCGATGTCGAGCAGCAGCGCCTCGGCCGCGTCGAGGTTGCTCATCGCCCGCTCGCGCAACGGACCGATGCGGAGCAGGTGCAGCCGGCGACGCGGCTCCAGCTCGGCCAGCGTGGCGGCGTCGCGTGCAGCGCAGAGGTGATCACGGATCGCCTGCACCAGGACGCTGTTCGAGCTCTCCTCGTCGGGCGCCACCCAGGCGCAGAGCGACTCGAGCTCCTTCGCCCGCGTCAGGGTCGCCTCACGCCAGGCGGCGGAGACGGGACCGCCCACCGAGGCGGTGTGCGCGCGCGCGGCCGGTACGGGAACTCGCAGCGCCTCGGCCATGACCCCTCACCTCACGTTCGTCCGGGAACGCCTGGCTGAGGCGCGAGCACCGGCCGTTGATACGCGGTGACACCCGCGGGTGTCAGGGGCGGGTGAGGCGGGCGACGAGCTTGAACCGGTCGCCGCGGTAGATGGCGCGCACGTACTCGAACGGCCGGCCGTCGGCGTCGAAGGTCTGGCGGCCCAGCAGCAGCACCGGCAGCCCCGTCTCGGTGCCCAGCAGCGCCGCCTCGACGGGGGACGCGGCACCCGTCTCGATCGTCTCCTCCGCCTCGACGGGCTCGACGCCGTACTCCTCGCGGAGCGCGGCGTAGAGCGAGCCGTACCGCTCCAGGTGCGCCTGCAGCCCGGGGAACCGGTCGGCCGAGAGCCGGCTCTGCTCCACGGCCATCGGCTCGCCGTCGGTCAGCCGCAGCCGCTCGAGGCGGACCAGCGGCGCACCGGGATCCACCGCCAGCCGCTCGGCGACGTCGTCGTCCGCCGGTTCGGTCGCCAGGGCGATCAGGCGGGACGTCGCCTGCGCGCCGCGGCGCTGCATGTCCTCGGTGTACGACGAGAGCACGAGCGGCTGGGCGATCTTCGGGCGGGCGACGAACGTCCCCTTGCCCTGCAGGCGCTGCAGGCGGCCCTCGCCGACCAGCTCCTGCAGCGCCTGGCGCACCGTCGTCCGCGAGGTCGAGAAGTCCTCGGCGAGGATCCGCTCCGAGGGCACCGGCGTGCCGGGCGGCTGCGTCCGCGTCATCTCGAGCAGGTAGGTCTTGAGCACGTAGTACTTGGGCTCGCGGGCCTCGACGGCCTGGGCCGCGGGCCGGCCGTCGCGGCTGGTCGTCGTCATCCACGGCCTCCGTACGGGGGTCGACGCCGGGAGGGGCGTGACCGAACGGAGACCTCGTCCACCGCCCCTGCTACTTGACTGTACCAGTGGTCTTGACCGATTCTTCTCCTAGTGGTCTACACCAGTGAGGGTGACGACCGTCCGGCACTCCGTCCTCGGAGCGTTCCGGACTCGCGACGAGGAGGTCCCGGTGGAACGGACGAAGCTGGTACCCGTGGTGGCCCTGGCCGCCGTGGCGCTCGTGGCCTGCAGCAGTGGCAGCTCGCCGGCCTCGACGAGCAACAGCAGCAAGGCGGCAGACCCCGCGTCGATCACCGTGTGGCTGCAGACGGACGCGCAGCAGGGGTGGCCCGAGGCAGTGGCGGCCGCGACCACGGCGTTCAAGGCGAAGCACCCCTCGACGGACGTCAAGGTGCAGTACCAGACGTGGCCCGACCACCTGACCAAGCTCGACGCGGCGCTTGCGGGCAGCACCCCGCCCGACGTCGTCGAGCTGGGCAACACCGAGACCACGAAGTACATGGCCGCGGGCGCCCTCGCCGAGCTCAAGCCGAGCACGTTCGACAACTCCTCGACCTGGCTCAAGGGGCTCGCCGACGCCGGTTCCTACGACGGCGCGATGTACGCCGTGCCCTACTACGCCGGCAGCCGCGCGGTCATCTACAACACCGCGCTCTACTCGGGCGCCGGCGTCACCACGCCGCCCACCTCGTTCAGCGACCTCACGGCCGACGGCGACAAGCTCATGACCAAGTACGGCAACGACAAGTCGTTCTCCGCCTTCTACGTGCCGGGCAAGTACTGGTACCAGGCGATGTCGTGGGTGTACGACAACGGCGGGCAGATCGCCAAGAAGGACGGCAACACCTGGACGTCGACCCTGTCGGAGCCGGCAGCCGTCGACGCGATCACCGCCTGGAAGGACTTCGTCACGAAGTACTCGCGGGCAGACGTCCTCGGTGACGAGGCCAAGCAGGACGCCGTCTTCGCGCAGGGCAAGGTCGCCGCCCTGTACGGCAACGGCTGGGAGCGCGGCGTCATCCTCGACCCGAAGACCGGCAACCCGAAGCTCACCCTGGGCTCCTACTCGATGCCGTCGCGGACCAAGCCCGGTGCGTCGATGCCCGCGTTCCTCGGCGGGTCCAACCTCGCGGTCACGGCCAAGAGCAAGGGCGCCGACGCCGCGGCGGACTGGATCGCGGCCTACACGAGCACGGCGAACTCGACCGCCCTCGTCACCAAGGCCGGCGTGCTGCCGAACACGACCTCGCTGCTCAACCTCGTCAAGCCCGCCGACAAGGCGTTCGCCGACGCGGCGAAGAACTCGTGGTTCGTGCCGACGGCGCCGAACTGGGCGAACGTCGAGAAGGCGAACGTGATCCCGCAGGCGCTGTCCGACATCCTGAGCGGCAAGAGCTCCGTCGCCGACGCCCTCAAGGCGGCGGACACGCAGATCACGCAGATCCTCAACGGCTGACCGCCAGCGAGCCGAGGACCATCAGGAGGAGGCGACGGTGGCCGCCGTCCGCACGACGACTCGTACGACGGCGGCCACCCCGCCCGCTCGCACCCCCCGGCGCCGGGGGGGCGAGCGCTGGCTGCCCTACGGCCTGCTGGCGCCGAGCCTGATCCTGCTGGGCGCGGTGCTCGGCTACCCGCTCGTCCACCTCGTCAGCGTGAGCCTGCAGCACTACCGGCTCCGGGAGCTCATCCGCGGCGGCGGCACCTTCGTCGGGCTCGAGAACTACCGGGCGGTGCTCGCGGATCCGTTCTTCTGGACGGTCGTGATCCGAACGGTCGTCTTCACCGCCGTCGCCGTGGGCTCGACGGTCGCGCTCTCCACGGCGGTCGCGCTGCTCATGACCCGGATGCACCGCGGCCCGCGCATCGTGCTGCAGAGCGTGCTCGTGCTGGTCTGGGCCATGCCCTCGCTGGTCGCGATCGCGCTCTGGCAGTGGATGTTCGACTTCGACTTCGGGGTCGTGAACTGGGCGCTGAGCAGGCTCGGGTTGTCCCAGTTCACCCAGCACAACTGGTTCGCGAACCCGGTGCAGGGGTTCGCGGTCATCCTCGCCCTGGTCGTCTGGGCGGCGATCCCGTTCGTCGCGATCACCCTGTACGCGGGGTTCACGCAGGTGCCGCCCGAGCTCGAGGAGGCGGCCAGGGTCGACGGGGCCGGCGGGTGGCGCGTCTTCCGGCACGTCACGTTCCCGGTCACGCGGCCCATCTACGTCATCGTCACGAGCCTGTCGGTCATCTGGGACTTCGGGGTCTTCCAGCAGGTCTACGTGATGCTCAACGCGCGCCCGTCGAAGGACTACTACCTCGTCGCCATCTACTCGTTCGTCGAGTCCTTCGGCGTCAACGACTACGGGAAGGGCTCGGCGATCGCCGTCCTCATGATCCTGCTGCTGCTGGCCGCCAGCGTGGTCTACATCCGGCACATGATCCGGCTCGGGGACCCGCGGTGAACCGGCCGTCGCGCACGGCCGACGTCGTGGGGCTGGCCGTCGCGCTGGTCCTGGTCTTCCCCGTCTACTGGATGGTGCTCACGGCGTTCAAGCCGGGCGTCGACATCCTCACGTACACCCCGCGGTTCCTGCCGTCCGCCGCCACGCTCGAGAACTTCCGCGATGCCCTGGCGCGGCCCTACTTCTGGTCGTCGGTCGGCAACAGCCTGATCGTCACGCTGGCCACGGTCGCGATCTCGCTCGGCGTGGCGTTCGCCGCCGCGCTCGCCGTCGCCCGGCTGCGCTTCCACGGTCGTGCCGCCTTCGTGGTGATGGTCATCTTCGTGCAGACCATCCCGCTGACGGCGATGGTCATCCCGCTCTACCTGCTGCTCAACTCCGTCGGCCAGACCGACATGCTCACCGGGGTGATCGCCACCTACCTCGCGTTCGTGCTGCCGTTCACGGTCTGGACGCTGCGGGGTTTCATCGCCGGCGTGCCGATCGACCTGGAGGAGGCGGCCATGGTCGACGGCTGCACGCGGCTGCAGGCGTTCCGGCGGGTCGTCTTCCCGCTGGTCGCCCCGGGGCTGGTCGCGACCAGCGTCTACGCGTTCATCCAGGCGTGGAACGAGTACGTGCTCGCCTACGTCATGCTCTCCTCGCCCGAGAAGCAGACCCTGACGGTGTGGCTGGCGTCCTTCACGACCCAGAAGGGCACCGAGTGGGGACCGCTCATGGCCGCTTCGTGCCTGACGGCGCTGCCCGTCGTCGTCTTCTTCCTGATCCTGCAGGGGCGGATCGCGACGGGGCTCACGGCCGGGGCCGTCAAGGGATGAGCGACCAGCTCGACCGGTGGGCCCACGCGGTGCTCGTCGCTGCCACCGGCGGCACCATCGCGCCTCCCGCCTGGATGGCGCGCCGGCTCGAGCGCGGGCTCGGCGGTGTCTGCCTCTTCGGCCGCAACGTGCAGGGGTCCGAGAGCCCCGACGGGGTCCGCACCCTCACCGACGCGCTCCGGGCAGTGCGCGGCGACGTCCTCGTGTGCACCGACGAGGAGGGCGGCGACGTCACCCGCCTGCACCACGGCAGCGGCTCGCCGCACCTCGGCGCCCTCGCCCTGGCGGCGACCGGCGACCCCGCGGTCACCAGGGCCACCGCCGCGGCGATCGGGCGCGAGCTCGCCGAGGCCGGTGTCGACTGGAACCTGGCGCCGGTGGCGGACGTGCCCGCGTCCGCGCAGAGCCCGGTGATCGGGGTACGGGCCTTCGGCCCCGACCCCGTGGACGTCGCCCGGCACGTCGCCGCCTACGTCGAGGGGCTGGCCGACTCGGGCGTCGTGGGGTGCGCCAAGCACTTCCCGGGGCACGGCGCCACGGACGCCGACTCGCACACCGGCCTGCCCACGGTCCCCCTCGAGCCGACCGGTCCGCCCGGCCGGCGGCGGCTCGAGAGGGTCGACCTCGTGCCCTTCCGCGCGGCCGTCGACGCCGGCGTGGAGACCGTGATGCTCGGGCACCTGGTGGTCGAGGCCGTGGACCCCGAGCTGCCCGCGTCGCTGTCGGCGGCCACCGTGCGGCTCCTGCGTGACGGCCTCGGGTTCAGCGGCCTCGTCGTCACCGACGCCCTCGACATGGCCGCCGTCGCACGCACGTGGACGACGCCCGGGGCGGCGGCGCTCGCCCTCGCCGCGGGCGCGGACGCCGTGATCCTTTCCGGCGGGCAGCACGACGAGGAGATCGTCGAGGCGTGCCGCCGCGCGATCGTCGGCGCGGTTCGCGACGGGCGCCTGCCCGAACGGCGGCTCGCGGACGCCGCCGCCCGGGTCGGCGCCCTCGCGTCCCGGCCGCGACGCCCGCTGTGGGGCCTCCCGCTCGGCACCGCCGCCGCGGCCGCCCGGAGCCTGCGGGTGCGCGGCCGGCCCTGGCTGCCGCCCGGGCCGCTCGACGTCGTCGTCCGCTCGGGCGCGGTCAACATCGCGGCGGGTGTGGTGCCGTGGCACCCCGGGCCCCTGCTGGCCGCGGCGCGGCCGGGCACGACCGTGCACGGCGGCGTGCCCGCCCTCGACGCCGGGCGGCCGCTCGTGGTCGTCGTCCGCGACCTGCACCGGCATGCGGATCTCGCCCGCGAGGTCTGCGCGCTGGTCGGCGCGCGGCCCGACGCGATCGTCGTCGAGATGGGCGTGCCGGTGCTCGACCCCGGCGGCCGGGCGTGGGTGTGCAGTTCGGGCGCCTCGGCGGCGTCGGCGGCCGCGGTCGCCCGCGTCCTGCTCGGCGGCCCCTCCGGGGAGGACGCATGACGGCCCGGCGCCCTGATGCGGGCCGAGATCGCCGAGCAGCCGGCCGTGCTCGCCGCCGCTCGCCGGCCAGCCCGACGAGGCGCGCGCGGTCGGCGAGCTGCTCCGCAGCCGGCCGCCCCGGTTCGTGCTGTTCGCCGCACGCGGAACCAGCGACCACGCGGCGCTCTACGCGAAGTACCTGGTCGAGATCGGCCTCGGGCTGCCCGCCGGCCTCGCGTCGCCGTCGGCGCTGACCGTGTACGGCGCGCGGCCCGACCTGCGCGACGTGCTCCTCGTCGCGGTCAGCCAGTCGGGCGGCTCGCCCGACCTGGTCGAGACGGCGCGGCGGGCGAAGGACTGCGGCGCCCGGGTGCTCGCGGTGACGAACGCCCCGTCGTCGGAGCTCGCGTCGGTCGACCTGCACGTGGGCGTCGGGGCCGGCACGGAGCGGGCCGTCGCCGCGACGAAGACGTACAGCGCCGAGCTGCTCGCGCTCTGGCTCGTCGTCCAGGCCTGGCGGGGCGGCGACCTGCGCGGGGCGGAGGGCGCCGGCGCCGAGGCGGCGCGCCACCTGGAGCGGGCCGGTGAGGTCGCGGCGCTCGCCGCACACCTCACCGCCCGCCTCGCCGGCCGGGATCGGCTCGTGCTCACCGCGCGCGGCTACGCGTACGCGACCGCGCGCGAGGCGGCGCTCAAACTCATGGAGACCGCGTACCTGTCGGCGCACGCGTTCAGCGGGGCCGACCTCATGCACGGGCCGATCGCGATGGTGAGCCGCGACCTGCCCGTGCTCGCCGTGGCGCCGGCGGGTGCCGGGGCGGACGCGCTCGCCCCGGTGCTGGCCTCGCTGCGTGAGCGCGGTGCCGAATTGGCGGTGTTCGGGACCCGCTCGTCGCGGGTGCCGGGCGAGCCCGGGTACACGCTCGGCGAGGTCGACGAGGACCTGGCGCCCGATCACCGACGTCCTCCCGCTGCAGCTGCTCGCCCTCGAGGTGGCGCTGGCACGCGGGCTCGACCCCGACCGCCCGCGAGGCCTGGCCAAGGTCACCCGCACCTGGTGACCCGCGGGTCAGGCCGAGCGGCTGGCGGCGCCCTCCGCGCGGACGCCGCCGATCCAGACCTCCCGGACCTCCCAGTCGTCGCTCCACCACACGAGGTCGGCGTAGGCGCCCGGCTCGAGCCGCCCGAGATCGGATCGGCCGATCAGGTCGGCCGGGGTCCGCGTGACGGCCTCGAGCGCTTGAGCGGGGTCGACCCCGCACGCCACCGCGTTGCGCACGGCCTGGTCGAGCGTGAGCACGGAGCCCGCGATCGTGCCGTCGGCGCGCCGAGGCAGGCCCTCCTCGTCGAGGTAGACCTCGGTGCCGCCCGAGCACGGTGCGGTCCCGCGCGATGCCCATCGCGGCCACCGCGTCGGTGACGAGGACGACGCCGCCGGCGGCCGCCCGGAAGATCAGGGCCACGATCTCCCCGGCGATGTGCTGCAGGTCGGCGATCATCCCGACGGTCAGCCTGGGGTCGGTCAGGGCGGCCCCGGCGGTGCCGGGCTCGCGGTGCCCGAGCGGGCGCTGCGCGTTGAAGACGTGCGTGACCATGCGGGCGCCGGCGTCGGCGGCGGCGTGCACCTGCGCGGCGGTCGCCGCGGTGTGCCCGACCGAGACGAGCACCCCGGCGGCCGTGAGCCGGGCGATCGCCTCGAGGGCGTGCCGGCGCTCGGGGGCGAGGGTCACGATCGCCGGCGCCGGCCCCCGGAGCAGGACGTCGAGCGCCTCCGGCGTCGGGTCGCGCATGAGCGCGGGATCGTGGGCCCCGTGGTAGTCGGGCGACAGGAAGGGGCCCTCGACGTGGGCCCCGAGGATGCGCGCGCCGTGCACGTGCTCGCGCGCGGCGGCCTCGACGTCGAGCAGCGACGCCGCGAGCCGGGCCGGCGCCGCCGTGATGAGGGTCGGGGCGAACGCGGTCACCGCGCTGCGCAGCAGGGCGGACCGGATCGCCCGCCAGTCGTGCGGCCGCGCCTCGGCGAAGTCGACGCCGTAGGCGCCGTTGATCTGCAGGTCGAGGAGCCCGGGCGTGAGGACGCCGTCGGGCAGCACGATCTCGGTGGGGGACCCGCCGCGGACGTGCTCGCCGGAGAGGGACACGGAGCGGATCCGGTCGCCCTCCAGGGTGACGACGCCCGGGCCGGCCAGGCGGCCGCCCACGAACAGGCGCGGAGCGCTCACGAGCGTCGTCATCGCGTCCTCACCCTCCCTCGACACTCGTCGTGGCACTCGCCATTGGCCTAGACCAGTAGTGTAGAGAACTCTCGCACCGGTGGTCTAGTCCAGTCGTCGGCAGGGACGTGCCGTGAGCGGCACACGGAGGACCGGAGGTCGGGCATGACGGGTGACGGCGCCGCGGCGGTCGTACGGCTGGTGCCGCTCGACCTGATGCCGACCGCCGAGCGGCTCGCGCTCATGAACCGGCACGACGCGGCCGTACCGGCCCTCGTCGCCGGCGGCCGCCGCCTCAGGTGGCCGCTCTCGTCGAGCTCGCCGTCGAGGTGCTCCGCGGGGGCGGCCGCGTGGTCTACGTCGGCGCGGGCTCGGCCGGCCGCATCGCGGCGCAGGACGCCGCCGAGGTCGGCCCGACCTACGGGGTCGAGGGGGCGTTCGTGGCGGTCGTCGCGGGCGGCGCCGGTGCGCTGCGCGACGCTGCCGAGGGCCTCGAGGACGACGAGGACGCGGCCGTCGCCGACCTCGCGCGAGGTGGGTCTGACGCGGGAGTGACCTGCTCGTGGCCGTCTCGGCCAGCGGCACGACGCCCTACACGCTGGCCGCGCTGGCCGAGGGCCGCCGGCGCGGCGCGGCCTGCGCCGCGCTCGTGTGCGCGACGGGGTCGCCGATGGAGCGCAGGCCGACCTCGCTGTCGTCGTCCCGGTCGGGCCCGAGATCGTCGAGGGCTCCACCCGGCTGGCCGCCGGCACCGCGCAGAAGCTCGTCCTCAACCAGCTCTCGACCCTGGCGATGGTCGGGCTGGGTCACGTCTACGGCAACCTCATGATCGGGCTCCGGGCCGAGAACGCGAAGCTGCGCGCCCGCGCGCGCGCCGCGGTCGCCGCGGCCTCCGGGCACGACGGCGACGACGTCGACGCCGCGCTGGCGGCGGCCGGCGGCGAGGCGCGGGTCGCGCTCGTCATGCTGCGGCTCGGGGTCGACGCCGCGACCGCACGGGCCCGGCTGGCCGCGGTGGACGGCGACGTGCGCGCGGCCCTCGGCGAGAGGCGCGCACCGGCCCGGGCCACGGGTGCTCCCCTGCTGCACACGGCACCGCGGGCCGAGGGCTCGGCCGTCGGCGTCGACGTCGGCGGCACGAAGATCGCCGCCGGCCTCGTGGACGCGCGACGGTCGGGTCACGGCCCGGACCGAGAGCCGCACACCCGCCACGTCCGACGAGCTGGAACGAGCGGTGGTCGCCGCCGTGGCCGCCGTCCGGCCCTCGCCCGGGCTGCCGGTCGGGCGTCGCGACCGCGGGCGTCGTCGATCCCCGGGCCGGCGTCGTCACGGGGGTCAACCTGGCCTGGGCCGGCCACCCGCTCGGCGACCGCCTCACGGCGCTCCTCGACGCCCCCGTGGCCGTGGAGAACGACGCCAACGCGGCCGCCTGGGCCGAGTACCGGTTCGGGGCCGGCCGCGGCGCCCACGCCCTCGTGCTGCTCACCCTCGGGACGGGCCTCGGGGCCGGGTTCGTACTCGGCGGCCGGCTCGAGGCCGGCGCGCGCGGTGCCGGTGCGGAGGTGGGCCACGCCTGCCTCGTCCCCGGCGGCCGGCCGTGCCCGTGCGGCCTGCGCGGCTGCTGGGAGCGCTACGCGTCGGGCTCCGCCCTCGCCGCGGACGTCGCCGCGGCCGCCCCCGGCTGGCTGCCCGACGACCGCGCCGACGCGGGTCCGGCGGCGGTGGCCGCCGCGCGTGCCGGTGACGCGACCGGCGTCGACCTGCTCGCCGAGCAGGGGCGGCGCCTCGGCCAGGGGATCGCGATGCTCACGTGGCTGCTCGACCCCGACGTCGTCGCCGTCGGCGGCGGCCTGGCGGCCGCCGGCGACCTGCTGCTCGGGGCCGCCCGGGCGAGCGCCGCCGAGGGCGCGAGCCCTGTCCTCGGCCGCACCCCGCCCCGTATCGTGGCGGCGGCGCTCGGCACCGACGCCGGCGTCGTCGGCGCGGCAGACCTGGCCCGCGGGAGCTGGAAGCGATGACCACCGCAGCGTCGACCGACAAGGCCACAGCCCTCCTCGCCCTGCACGCCGGCCCCGGCTTCGTGCTCCCCAACGCCTGGGACGCGGGCTCCGCCCGCATCCTCGAGCAGGTCGGGTTCCCGGCCGTCGCCACCACCAGCGCCGGCATCGCCTGGTCGCTCGGCGTCCCCGACGGTGGACCGCTGGACCGCGACACGATGCTCGAGCACGTCGGTCGCATCGTCGACGCCGTGGCCGTGCCCGTGACCGCGGACCTCGAGGCCGGGTACGGCGACACGGCGGCGGCCGTCGGCCGCACCGTGGCCCGGGCGGTCGAGCTCGGGGCGGTGGGCGGCAACCTCGAGGACGCCGCCGCCGGCGGCCTGTTCGGTGTCGACGAGGCCGTGGACCGCGTGGCGGCCGCACGGGCCGCCGCACCCGCCGGCACCTTCGTGCTGAACGCCCGCACCGACACCTACTTCGCGCGCACGATGCGCGACGCGCCCCCCGAGAAGGTGTTCGACGAGACGATCCAGCGGGCCTCCCGGTACCTCGACGCGGGCGTCGACTGCGTCTTCGTGCCCGGCGTCGTCGAGGAGGACACGATCCGCCGGCTCGCCGAGGCGATCCCGGGGCCCCTCAACGTCGTGGCCGGGCTGGCGAACACCATCGACGCGCGCACCCTCTTCACGCTCGGCGTCACGCGCGTCAGCCTCGGCGGCAGCCTGGCCCGTGCCGCGCTCAGCACCCTGGAGCGCGCGGGGCGGGAACTGCTCGACTCCGGCACCCTCGGCTTCCTCGACGGCGCGATCGGGTACGCCGACCTCCAGCGCCGCTTCGGCCCGTGATCGCGCCCCCCGTCGTCGTCGGGGCCGGTCCCGCCGGCCTCGCGGTCGCCGCCGAACTGCACCGGCGCGGCCTGGCGTGCACGGTGCTGGAGCGGGGGGAGTCCGTCGGCGGCGTCTGGCAGGGCCGCTACGACAGCCTGCGCCTGCACACGGCTCGCGGGCTGTCGGGCCTGCCCGGCGCACCCGTCCCCAGACGGTACGGGCGCTGGGTCGCCCGCGACGACGTCGTCGCCTACCTGCGCGCGTACGCCGACCGGTTCGAGGTGCGCCCGGAGTTCGGGGTCGACGTCCGCCGGATCGACCGCACCGGCGATTCCTGGACGCTCCGGACGTCGTCCGGCAGCCGGGAGGCGCCCCAGGTCGTGCTCGCGACCGGCTACAGCCGCGTGCCCGTCCTGCCGGAGTGGCCGGGGAGGGACACCTTCGGCGGTGTGCTCGTGCACTCGTCGGAGTACCGGGAGCCCGCGCCGTACCGCAGGCGGAACGTGCTCGTCGTGGGCGCCGGCAACTCGGCCGCCGAGATCGCGGTCGACCTCGCCGGCGCGGGGGCACGGGTCGACCTGTCGGTCCGGACGCCGCCCAACATCGTCCGGCGGAGCACGCTGGGGGTGCCCAGCCAGCTCTTCGGGATCGCGCTGAAACGTGCGCCCGAGCGCGTCATGAACCCGGTGTCCGCAGCCCTGCGCCGCGTCTCGGTGCCCGACCTCTCGGCGCACGGGCTGCCCGCACCGCCCCGGGACGGGTTCACCCAGTTCCTCCGCACCCGCACCGTGCCGATCCTCGACCACGGCTTCGTCACCGCCGTCCGGGCCGGGCGGATCCGGGTGGTGGCCGACGTCGCGCGGATCGGCGGACCCGCGGTGCACCTGTGCGACGGGGGAATCCTCCGGCCGGACGCCGTGATCTGTGCCACCGGCTACCGGACCGGGCTGGAGCCGATGGTCGGCCACCTGGGTCTGCTCGACGAGCGGGGCGTGCCGCGCGTGCACGGCGGCGCCACGCTGCCCGGCCTGCCGGGCCTGTTCGTCGTCGGCGTGAGCGTGGAGCTGGCCGGGCTGCTGCGCGAGATCGGCCGGGAGGCCCGGGCCGTGGCGCGGGCGCTCGCGAATCCTGCGCAGATTGAGGACGGAACCTGACCGCAGCCGGCGCGAGGATCGATGCATGGACTGGAAGCTCGAACTCGTCGCCCTGCCCGTCACCGACGTCGACCGCGCGAAGGCGTTCTACGTCGACCAGGTCGGCTTCGTCGCCGACCACGACCACCGCGTGCACGAGCACCTGCGCTTCGTGCAGCTCACCCCGCCGGGCTCCGCGTGCTCCGTGGTACTCGGCGAAGGGATCACGACGATGGCGCCCGGGTCGCAGAAGGGCCTGCAGGTGGTGGTCGACGACGTTGCCGAGGCCCGGCGCGGGTTGCTGGCGCGCGGCGTCGACGCCGGCGAGATCGACGAGCAGCCCTGGGGGCTCTTCGTGACGTTCAGCGACCCCGACGGCAACTCGTGGGCGCTGCAGCAGATCCCGCCCCGCGGCTGACGGGGCCGACGGGGCCGACGGGGCCGGCGGCGCTCACGCGCCGCGCGGGTGCGCGGCCGTCAGGTCGCCGGCGCCGCCCTCGATGCGGGCGCGCACCGACAGCTTGGTGGCGACCTCGCGCAGCGCCGCCGCGACGGCGATCTCCGCGGCCACGGTCCCGGTGCTCCCGGCGACCGTCCCGTCACCGGCGTCCGCGTCGGTGTCGCCCTCGGAGCCTGCGGCGCCGGCGAGGCGCTGGCAGCTGCCGTGCCCGTGCACGTGGGCGTCGTCGCTCGTGTCGAGCCGCGCGACCGCGTGCGTGCCGCCGTCGGCCTCGTCGATCAGGATCTCGACCGTCCAGCGTGTCGCCCTGCTCATCGTCGTCTCCCTCGCGGTGCGGGTGCGGGTTCCACTCCCGATTCCACCCGCCTGCGGGGGAGCGGGGCAGGGCCGAGCGGCCCCGGCCGCGGGTCGTTGGTCCCGCGGCCGGGGCGGCGAGCGCCCCGGCTACGATCCGGGGATGCCGGAGCTGCCCCCGCTGGGTCCCGGCCGCTGGCCGGACGCGCCCGTGCGGTACCCCGACCCCGCCGTGCGCGTGCTCGACCCGCGGTTCGAGCGCTGCCGGCTCACGAACGCCGCCGTCGAGCGCATCGCCACCGGCTACCGGTGGGCCGAGGGGCCCGTCTGGTTCGGCGACCACGACTGCCTGCTGTTCAGCGACATCCCGTCGGACCGCATCTGGCGGTGGGAGGCGCGCACGGGCGACGTCCGGGTGTTCCGGGAGCCGTCCTCGAAGGCCAACGGCAACGTCCGCGACCGGCATGGGCGCCTCGTGACGTGCGAGCACCGCACCCGTCGCGTCACCCGCACCGAGCACGACGGCTCGCTGACGGTCCTGGCGGACGGCTACGAGGGGCGCCGGCTCAACGCCCCGAACGACGTCGTCGTCGGCCGCGACGGCGCGGTCTGGTTCACCGACCCCGGCTACGGGATCCTGTCGGACTACGAGGGGGTCCGCGCCGACTTCGAGCTCCCGACGGCGGTCTACCGTGTCGATCCCGTGGTCGGCCGAGCCGGCGGCGGCGTCGAGCGCGTGCTCGACGACCTCGACCGGCCCAACGGCCTCTGCTTCTCGCCGGACGGCACGCGCCTCTACGTCGTCGACTCGGGGGCGACCCGCGCCATCCACGTCTACGACGTGAGCACGGGCCGCCCGCGCGACCGCCGCGTGTTCGCCGACATGCGTCCCGGCACGTCCGACGGCATCCGGTGCGACGAGCACGGCAACGTGTGGGCCGCGGCCGGCGACGGCGGCGACGGCTACGACGGGGTGCACGTACTCGCGCCCGACGGCACCCTGATCGGCCAGGTGGTGCTGCCGGAGCAGTGCTCGAACCTGTGCTTCGGCGGCCCGGACCGCAACCGCCTGTTCATGACGGCCTCGCGCTCCGTCTACGCGCTGCACGTGGCCGTCCGCGGCGCGTGAGCCGTGGCCCGCTGGGTGCTGCACGTCGACCTCGACCAGTTCATCGCGGCCGTCGAGGTGCTGCGCCGGCCCGAGCTGCGCGGCCTGCCAGTGGTCGTCGGCGGTGACGGCGACCCCAGCAAGCGGGGCGTCGTGGCCACCGCCTCGTACGAGGCGCGCCGGGCCGGGGTGCAGAGCGGGACCCCGCTGCGGACGGCGGCGCGACGGCTGCCCGACGGGGTCTTCCTGCCGGTCGACCGCGAGGCGTACGAGGCAGCGTCGGCGGAGGTCATGGCGGTGCTGCGGAGCACGGACGCCGTCGTCGAGGTGCTGGGCTGGGACGAGGCGTTCCTCGGCGTCGTGACCGACGACCCCGAGGCGTACGCCCGCGACCTGCAGCGGCGGGTCCTCGCCGCGACGCACCTGGACTGCAGCGTCGGCATCGGGAGGAACAAGCTCCAGGCGAAGATCGCGACCGGGTACGGCAAGCCGGCCGGCGTGTACCGGCTCACCGGCGAGACGTGGTTCGACGTGCTGGGCGACGAGCCGCCCGACGCGCTGTGGGGCATCGGCCGGCGTACCGCCGCGCGACTGGAGGGCGAGGGCGTGCGCACCGTCCGCGAGCTGGCGGTGGCCGACCCCGCCCGGCTGGCCGCGGTCTTCGGGCCCACCATCGGGCCGTGGCTCGTCCGGCTCGGTCAGGGCGTCGACGACACGCCCGTCTACGGCGGGGAGTACGTGCCGAGGTCGCGCGGCCGCGAGGTGACCTTCCAGCAGGACCTCGCCGACTGGGCGCAGGTGCGCGCCGAGACGGCGGCGGTCGCGCGGCAGCTGGCCCGCGACGTGGCCGGAGACGGGCGGCCCGTGGCCCGGGTGGTCGTCAAGGTGCGCTGGGTCCCGTTCACGACCCGGACCCGCGGCCGCACCCTCCCCGAGCCCGTCACCGACCCGGCGGCGTTGCCCGCGGCGATCGAGGACGCCGCCCTCGAGGCGCTCGGCGGCTTCGGGGAGACCTCCCGCCCCGTGCGGCTCGTCGGGGTGCGTGCCGAGTTCGGCTGAGTCGCGTGGTTCCGCTCAGCCGCGGCCCACGAAGGGCATCCGGGTGGCCATCACGGTCAGGCTCGCCACGTTCGCGTCCAGCGGCAGGCTCGCCATGTACCGGACGGCGGCCGCGGCGTGGTCGACGTCCATCAGGGGTTCAGGCCGGACCTCGCCGTCCGGTTGCAGGGCGCCCGCCTCCGAGGCCTTCGCGAGGTCGGTCCGCGCGTTGCCGATGTCGAGCTGCCCGCAGGCGATGTCGTGCTCGCGCCCGTCGAGCGCGGTCGCCTTGGTCAGGCCCGTGATCGCGTGCTTGGTCGCCGTGTAGGCCACGGACCGCGGCCGCGGCGCGTGCGCCGAGATCGACCCGTTGTTGATGATGCGGCCACCGCGGGGCCGCTGGTCGCGCATGACGCGGAAGGCCTCACGGGTGCACAGGAACGCCCCGGTCAGGTTCACCCGCAGCACCGCCTCCCACTCGGCCAGCGGGACGTCGCCGAGCTCGTGCGCGGGGGCCCCGCTGCCCGCGTTGTTGAAGAGCAGGTCGACCCGGCCGTGCCGCGCGACGACGCCGGCGAACAGCGCCCGGACGCTGTCCTCGTCGGTCACGTCCGTGGGCACCGGGTCGAGGGCGCCGGGCAGGCCCGCGCCGCGGCTCGCGACGTCCTCCAGCGCCCCGGCCCGGCGGCCGGCGAGCACCACCCTCCAGCCGTCGGCGGCGAGGGCGAGCGCCGACGCCGCACCGATGCCACTGCCGCCTCCGGTGACCAGCGCGATCCCGCGCCCGTTCCTCATGCCGCCCTCATGTCGCCTCCGTCGCCCACGTCCGAGACGACCAGTGAAGCCCCTCCCCGCGCGCCGTCCCGACCCGGGGCGGCAAGGATGGGCCGATGCGAACCACGACGCTCGGCAGCCACGGCGCCCGGGTCGGCGTCCTCGGGCTGGGGTGCATGGGGATGACCCACGCCTACGACCCGCAGGGCCCGCGCGACGAGGCGACGTCCGCCGCCGTGATCCACCGGGCGCTCGAGGAGGGCATGACGCTGATCGACACGGCCGACGTCTACGGGCCCTACACGAACGAGGAGCTCGTCGGCCGCGCCCTCGCGGGGGGCCGGCGCGACCAGGCGGTGCTCGCGACGAAGGTCGGTCTCGTCACCGACCTGCCGGCCGACCACGCGTCGGCGACCCCCGCCCCGACCTCGCCCGGCATGTCGAGGAACGGCCGGCCGGAGCACGTGCGCGCCTCGATCGACGCGAGCCTGCGCCGGCTGGGCACCGACCACGTGGACCTCTACCAGCTGCACCGGGTGGACCCGGCCGTCCCGCTGGAGGAGACCTGGGGGGCGCTGGCCGAGGTGGTGGCGGCCGGCAAGGCGAGGTACATCGGCCTGTCCGAGGTGTCGGTCGAGGAGATCCGGCGGGCTCAGGCCGTCCACCCGGTGGCGTCCGTGCAGTCGGAGCTGTCGCTCTGGACCCGCGACCCGCTGACCGAGGTCCTGCCGTACTGCGAGGAGCAGGGGATCGCGTTCCTGCCGTTCTCGCCGCTCGGCAGGGGCTTCCTCGCGGGGCGCTTCTCGTCGTCCGAGCAGCTGGCCGAGGGCGACTTCAGGCGCGGGCTGCCGCGCTTCCAGCAGGATGCGCTGGCCGCGAACCTGGCCATCGTCGAGCGGGTGCGCCAGGTCGCCGGCCGGGTCGGGGCCACCCCCGCGCAGGTGGCCCTGGCGTGGGTGCTCGGCCGCGGCCGCTACGTCGTCCCGATCCCGGGCACCAAGACACCCCGGTATCTCGCCGAGAACGCGGCGGCCGCCGACGTCGTGCTCGCTCCGGACGAGCTGGCCGAGCTCGACGGCCTGCCGGCCCCCACGGGCTCGCGCTACTGATCACCCGGCCGACGGATTCACCGGTTTCGCTTGTCAGTCCAGGCCCAACCCCTGTTGGACCCCGCGAGGCGGCTGGCACCACTCTTGGCAGGGTCGTCCGCGCCCGAGGGGGAGTCGATGGATCTGCGCCAGCTGCAGCTCTTCGACGTCCTCGCCCGGCACCGCCACTTCGGCCGGGCCGCCGCCGCCGCGGGGATCGCGCAGCCGGCGTTGAGCCAGCAGATCCGCAGGCTCGAGCGCGAGCTCGGGGTCGTGCTGCTGCTGCGCACCAGCCGGCGGGTCGAGGTCACCGACGCGGGCCTGCGCGTGCTCGGCGCCGTGGGCGAGGTGCTGGCCCGTGACCGCGAGCTGCGGGCCACCGCAACCCGGATCAGCCGGGCCGAGCGCCGGGAGGTCGTCGTCGGGTACCTCGGGTGGCCCCCGCAGGACCTTCTCGCCGGGATCAGGCGCCGGCTGGCCCGCGAGCGGTGGCGGCTGCGCGTGCACGGCCTCGGGTACGACGACGCGCCGAACGCGCTGAACGACGGCGTGGTCGACGTCCTCGCCGTCCGCGGCCCCTTCTCGCCGCCGGGCGTCGTCACCGGGGAGGCGCTGGCTCCCGAGCCGCGCGTGCTGCTCCTGCCCGCGCGGCACGCTCTCGCCGAGCGCGCCTCCCTCGCCCTGGCCGACGTCGCCGACGAGCCCTTCGTCCTGCCGCCCGACGCGCTGCCCGACACCTTCCGCGCGGCGTGGGGCGGCGGCCGCGACACCGGGCTGCGGGCCGGCTCCGGCGAGCAGACCGTCGCGCTGGTCGCGCGGGGCGAGGGGCTCGCCGTGGTCGCGCCGGGCATGCCCGCGGTGCTCCGGGCCGTCGGCGTCGCCGTCCGCGAGGTGGCGGGCCTGGATCCGGTCGCCCTGCACCTGTGCTGGCGCGCGGACGTCGACAGCGAGGTGCTGGGCGACGGCGTACGTGCGGTGCGGGCGGCGGCGCGCGCCTGGTCGGGGCGGCGGTCGCGCGCGGCCCGCGCGGGTGCCGCGTGAGCGGCGTGGAGCTGCGCTCTCTCGAGGTGGTCGCGGCGCTCGCTGCTGAGGGGGACCTCGACCGGCTGGCACACGAGCTCCGGACCACGCCGGCCGCCCTGACCGCGCAGGTCGGCGCGGTCGAGACCGACCTGGGGCACGCCCTGTTCGCCCACCACCGGGCCCCGGCGGAGCTCACCGGCCCCGGCCTGCTGCTGCTGCCGCGGGTGCGCGCCGTGCTCGATGCCGCGCAGGCGCTGCGCGCGCTGGCGGCGGACCTCAGCGCGGGCCGGACCGGCGTGCTCCGGGTCGGCTCGCCCGCACACGGTTTCGGGCCGCTGGCCCCGGCGCTTACCGCCGCGCTCGCCGACACCCTGCCGGGCACCCGCGTCGAGGTCGTCGAGCTCGACGTGGGGGGCGCCGCCACGGCCCTGCGGGACGGCCGGGTGGACGCCGTGATCACGTACGCCGCACCGCGGCGCCCGATCCCCGCCGACCCGCCGCACGTGATCGTCGACGCGCCCTTCCTCACCGAGCCGCGGATGCTCGTCCTGCCGCCCGACCATCCCCTGGCCGCCGCCGACGACGTGCTCCTCGACCAGCTGCTGGCGGCCGCCCTGCCCGTCGTCGCCGCGGGATGGACGACCGAGCCCGATCCGGGCGACGAGTTCGGCCGGTTGCCGCGGGAGATCGCCGCCGAAGGCCTCGCCCGCTCCGCACGCTCGGTGCACGACGCCCTCGACCGGGTGCTCGAGGGTGACCACGGGGCGCTGCTGCCGCTCGGGGCGCTGAGCGGGTACGAGGGACCGGCCCTCGCCGCCCGGCACTTCCTCGACGCGCCGCCGTGCCGGGCGCGGCTCGCCTGGCGCGCCGACGCCCACCCCGTCGCGGCCGCCGTCCGGGGGGTCCTCGCGGGTGTCGCCGCGGCCTCCGCGGCCCTCGGCGGCCTCCGGCTCCCACCCCTGCCGGCGGCGCTGCCCCCACCCGACCTCGAGCTCGAGGTCGACCGGACGGGTGGCTGAACTCGGTCCATCGGTGCTCCGGGATGACCCGCGGCCCCACCGGTGGTAAGGCAGAGGCATGGCGCATCACCAGGACTCCCACCACGGCCACGAGCACGCCGACGTCGACGACGAGCTGTGGCGCGAGTTCCACCACTACGTGAACATGTCCTCCCGCGAGCTCGAGGACTGGCTGCGCGAGCGGTCGGCGGGTGAGGACGCCGAGCCGTTCCCCGACCAGGCCGGCAGCCCGACGGGGCAGCACGTCGTGCGCATCCTCGGCAAGCGCCGCGAGGACCTCACGCCCGACGACGCGCGGGTGATGCGCAACGTCGTGCGCCGGATCTCCGAGCAGGTCGACGAGGAGAGCGAGCCGATGGCCGGCGACGACGCGTGGCGCCGCAGACTGATGACCCTCGGCCACGACCCGCTCAAGCCGCCGCGGCCGGCCGCGCCCCGGCACCGATGAGCGCGGGGTGATGGTGACGAGGTGGACGTCGAACCGCGATCGCTGCGTTGTTTCGTCGCGGTCGCCGAGGAGCTGCACTTCGGCCGGGCGGCGCGGCGCCTGTTCCTGAGCCAGCAGGCGGTGTCGCGGACCATCCGCGCCCTGGAGGAGGAGCTGGGCGGCAGGCTGTTCGACCGCTCGACCCGGCGGGTCGAGCTGACGGACCGCGGCTTGCGGCTGCTGCCGCACGCGCGTGCGGTGCTCGCCGACTACGGGCGGCTGGTGGCCGCGGTGCAGCCGCGCCCGGCGCGCCCCGCGCTGCGGGTGGCCGTCGTCTCGGCCGCCGACGTCGCCCACCCGCTGGTGGCCGCGCTCGAGCGCGACAGCGGCGGCGCCGTCGACGTCGTGATCGGCGACATGACCAGCGACCAGCAGGTCGAGGCGCTGCTCGCCTGTGCCCTCGACGTCGGCATCGGCCGCGTCTCACCCGTCCCCGACGCGGTGCGCGCGACGCCCGTGCGGTTCGACCCGCTGGTCGCCGCCGTGCCGGTCGGGAGCCCCCTCGCGGCACTGGCCGAGATCCCCGGGGACCGCGCCTTCGTGCTCACGCCCGACGGCGACGAGTGGAGCTCCTGGCGCGAGTGGTGCGGCGCGACTGCCCGCGCCCTGTCGCTGCAGACCCTCGCCCAGCGCGCCGGCGGCGCGA
This sequence comes from uncultured Actinomycetota bacterium, assembly GCA_963792195.1. Classification (GTDB taxonomy): domain Bacteria; phylum Actinomycetota; class Actinomycetes; order Actinomycetales; family Kineosporiaceae; genus DATKNA01. The sequence continues at coordinate 249,612 of CAWBVK010000004.1, forward strand.
TCGCCACCCACCACGTGCTCGCCGAGCGGGCGAGCGCGCTCGGTCTCGCCTGGGCCACGCTGCGCTCCCACGCCTACGCCGTACCGGAGGGCGTCGCGGTGCGGCCCTTCGCGGACGTGACGCCCTACTACTCCTGGTCGCTGCTCACCCGCGCCGGGGAGCAGCGCGCCGACGTGCTCGGTTTCGTCGCCGCCGCCGGCGCGGTGGCCGGGCTGCTGGGCTGGCTCGACGGCGAGCCGCACCTGCCGGGGGAGCCGTGGCTGCCGGACGGCGACCCGCACGCCGCCCACCTGCCCGTCCTGCGCGACGCCTGGCGCGCGGCGCACGCGCCGCCGACCTGACGTCCGCACTGACCTCCCGGTGCCGCGCCGGTGACGCCCAGGGCTCACACCGGCCGGCCGAGCCGCATCGCCGCGCTCAGGAGCGGCTGCAGCTGTGCCGGCACCGAGCCGTCCTGCACGGAGAAGCGGTGCACGTGCTCGCCGTCGTCCACCGTGAGGTCGTACTGGAACCGGTCGGCCCCACCGGTGGCCGGCGTCGCTCCCGGCGCCGACGCGGCCAGGCTCTGCTCGAGCCCGGCCAGGTCGGCGCCGGCCACGAGGGCCCGCAGCTCCGCGGCGTCGTGCGGGGCGAGCTCAGCGGTGTCGGCGCGGCGGCGGGTGACGATGCCGGCGAACCCGCCGCTGCGCTCGACCTCGACGCTGATCGGGACGTCCTGCACGCGGGCTCCTCGTGGTCTCGGTGCTCAGACGGTGATGCCCACCTGACCCCAGGCATCCTGCACCGCCTGGTACTCCGGGGACCCGTGGGCGTGGCCCAGCCGCTGCACCGCCTGCAGCGTGAGCCGGGCGAACGTGCGGAACTGCGCCGTCGGGCGCAGGTGCGGGTCGCGCAGCGTCTCGTACCAGACCCGCCCCGCCAGCTCCCAGGCGTTGCCGCCGAGGTTGGTGGCGGCGAGGTAGAACGCGTGGTTGGGGATCCCCGAGTTCGTGTGCACGCCGCCGTTGTCCTTGGTGGTCCTGACGTAGCCGCTCATGGTGGCGGGCTGCGAGTCCTTGCCGAGCTTGGGGTTGTCGTAGGCGGTCCCGGGGGCCTTCATCGAACGCAGCGCCTGGTCGGGGTAGCCCGCGATGAGCCCGGCGCCGATCAGCCAGTCCGCCTCGTCGGCCTTCTGCCCGAGCGCGTACTGCTTGACCAGCGACCCGAACACGTCGGACACGCTCTCGTTGAGCGCCCCCGACTGCTGGTAGTAGGCGAGCTGCGCCTCGTCCTCGGTGACGCCGTGGGTGAGCTCGTGGCCCATGATGTCGACCGAGATCGTGAACCGGTTGAACAGCTCGCCGTCCCCGTCACCGAAGATCATCTCCTGGCCGTCCCAGAAGGCGTTGTCGTAGCCGTCGCCGTAGTGCACGTAGCCCTTCAGCGGCAGGCCCTCGTCGTTGATCGAGTCCCGGTGGTAGGCGTCCCAGTACAACGTGTAGGTGGCCCCGAGCCCGTCGTAGGCCTCGTCCGCCGCAGCGTCGCCGGTGGGCCCGTCGCCCTCGTTCCGCACGATCCGGGCGCTGGCGGGGTCCTGCGTGTGGGTGCAGTCGAAGATCGTGCGCAGCGGCTTGCCGCCCTCGGCCACGTTCGGGTCCAGCGGGCGACCCCCGGCCGCCCTGATGATCGCGTTCTGCGCCCGCAGCGAGCGCAGGGCGTTGTCGGTCGCCAGCGTGTTCAGAGCCGCTCTGCGCTGCTCGGGCGTGCCCTCGAGGATGACCCGCTCGAGGATGTCCGGCGGCAGGATGCACGCGAGGTGGCCGAGGTGCTGTGACATTGCTGCGTCTCCCCTCCCGGGGCCCGCGTCGGACCCTCTGCCGGGCAACCCTAGGCAGGGGCCGGGTCACTGCCTAGGTCCTCGCGGCGGGCCTGCCCTAAGGGGCTGCTCCCGGTGCGTGTCGTATTCCTCGTGTTCGAGCGGCACGTCGTTCGGGCCGCGGGAGAGGGGGTGGTCGAGGGTCAGGAAGGGTCGGGGCCGGCGGACCGGTGGTCAGGTGCCGGGTCGGGTGCCTGGTGGGGTGCCTGGTCGGGTGGCGGGTCGGGTGGCGGGTCGGGTGCCGGGTCGGGTGCCTGTGCGTTCGCCCCGTTGAAGTCGACCTCCACCCGCTGCTCGGGGCGGCGCGTCTCGGCCTCGACGGCGGCGCGCATGTAGTCCTCGTCGGCGTCCGTGAGCGGAGGCTGGGTCAGGCTCCGCGGCCACAGCCCGCGGGCGCGGACGACGTCGAGCTCGATGACGTACACCGTGACGGTGGCCTGCAGCGCGAACCACCCGAGCAGCCCCAGCACGATCACGAAGACCCCCGTGACCTCCCGGCTGCGGTAGAGGTGGGACGCCGCGAGGGTGCCCCCGAGGGTGAGCAGCACCTGCCAGGCGATGCCCGAGAGGACCGCCCCGAGCACGAGCTGGCGGGTCGCCACCTGGCGCGACGTGGCCAGCCGGAAGCCCAGCAGGAACATGCCGCAGTAGACGAGCGTCGTGAGCACGACGGTCAGCAGGTGCACGCCGGTCCCCGACAGCCCGAGCAGGTGCCCGGCGCCGGCGAACGCGGCCATGAGGGCCGTGAGGACCACCCCGAGACCGAGGAGCAGCAGGAGCGCGATGCTGCGCAGGTAGTTCCAGGGGAAGCCCGGCCGGTGCCGCTTCGGGACCATCCAGAGCGAGTTGAGCACCGTCTGCATCGTTCCGGCCAGCCCGCTGCCGCCCCAGAAGGCGACGATCAACCCGACGACGACCGCCGGCCCCGAGCCCGACGGCGTCCGCACCGAGTCCTGCAACGTCGGGCCCCGCGACGGGGAACTCCGCGAGCGCCGAGTCGAGCAGGTGCTGGCGCAGGTCGGGGTGGTTGCCGAGCACGATCTCGGTGACCGTCACGAAGACCAGCAGCAGCGGGAACGTCGAGACGAACGCGTAGTAGGTGAGCATGGCGACGAAGTTGCCGGCCTGGTCGTCGCCGAACTTCTTGACGACCGCGAACAGGATCGCCGTCGGCCGGCGCCGCTGCTGCCACGCGTCGACCGCCCGCAACGGCCGGTCGAGCGGATTGTCCATCGCACCCTCCCCGCGGCGCGGTTCCTCCGGACGGCTCAGACCAGGTCGACGAGGTCCGCCACCGAGTCCACCACCGCCGACGGACGGTACGGGAAGCGGTGCGATGTCCTCCCGCCGGGTCGACCCCGTCAGCACGAGATAGGTCCGCAGCCCCGCCTCCATGCCCGCCACGACGTCGGTGTCCATCCGGTCGCCGATCATCGCCGTCGACTCCGAGTGCGCACCCAGGGTGTTCATCGCCGAGCGGAACATCATCGGGTTGGGCTTGCCGATGACGTAGGGCTCGGCGCCCGTCGCCTTCGTGATGAGCGCGGCCACCGCGCCGCAGGCGGGCAGGGGTCCCTCTGCAGAGGGACCCGTCGGGTCGGGGTTGGTCGCGATGAAGCGGGCGCCGGCGTCGACCAGGCGGATGGCCCGCGTGATGGCCTCGAACGAGTAGGTCCGGGTCTCCCCGAGGACGACGTAGTCGGGAGCGGTGTCGGTCAGCACGTAACCGATCTCGTGCAGCGCCGTGGTCAGCCCCGCCTCGCCGATGACGTAGGCGGACCCGCCGGGCGCCTGGTCGTCGAGGAACTGCGCGGTGGCCAGCGCGGACGTCCAGATCGCCGGTTCCGGCACGTCCAGGCCGGACGCCGAGAGGCGCGCCCGCAGGTCGCGGGCCGTGAAGATCGAGTTGTTCGTGAGCACGAGGAACCGCCGGCCCCGCTCCCGCAGCCGGGCGAGGAACTCGACGGCTCCGCGGAGTGCGGCGCCTTCGTGGACGAGCACCCCGTCCATGTCCGTCAGCCAGCAGTCGATGGGGTGATCCGTCACGACCCGTGTCTACACCGTCGGGCGGCCGGCGGCGGCGAGAGGGTGCACGGCCCGCTCGCCGCCGCCGGCTCGCATCAGCTCACCCGGTCGCGCGCCGTGAACGCCACCGAGTCGTAGCTCCCCACGGTGATCGTGACCTGGCCGCCCGCCCGGACGGTGACCGTGGGGCCGGTGCAGGCACCGTTGGCGCGCCGCGTCCCGTGGATCACGTCGCAGTAGACCCCGGGCCGCAGTGAGGTGCGCACCGTCACGGTCTTCGCGGCGGTCGTGTTGTTGGTGCTGAAGAAGCCGCGGTCGCCGCGGCTGAACGCGATCAGGTTGACGCCGTCGTCGTACCAGTTCACGACCGGGGACGCGCCGACGTAGTTGTGGAAGCCGACCATCGCACGCACGCCGGCGTTGCGGTCGATGCACACCCAGGTGCCGTTCGTGCAGTTCGTCGGGGTGACGAAGCCGTTCGCGTCGGACGGCGGGGAGTCGTCGCGGGTCGCCCAGGCGAAGCCGGAGTAGACCTGCGGGATGCCGTGCGGCCACGCGAGCATGAACTCGTTCGCGATGACGTTGTTCGGGTCCTTGTAGTTCAGCGTCGAGCCGTCCCGCTCGGTGTCGTGGTTCTGGATGAACACGAGCTCCTTGTTGCTCGGCAGCAGGCCCGAGTCGCGGCCGAAGACCTTCAGGTCCCCGATGTTCCCGTCGTTCGGCGGGTTGTTGTAGCTCTTGAACGCCGACTGGATCTGGTAGGCGTAGTCGAAGCCGAGCAGCGTCCCGACCGGCTGGAAGGCCCACGGCGACAGTCTCCCGGGGCCGCCGGGGAACACCTCGAGCGCGACGAACGGCCGGGTGCCGTCGGCGGTGCGGTGCAGCAGCGCCTCGATGGCCGCCAGGTCGGCCTGGCCGATGTGCTTGGCGGCGTCGACCCGGAAGCCGGAGACGCCGTACCCGATGAGCTTGTTCAGGTAGGCGGCGAGCTGCCGGCGCACCTTGGTCGACTGCGTGCGCAGGTCGGACAGCCCGACGAGCTCGCAGTTGAAGACCTGCCGGTAGTCGTTGAAGTCGGCGATGCTGCCCGCCTGGGAGCCGGTCGTGGGGTCGGGCGCGACCGGGCAGTCCGCCGGGTAGTTGTGGAAGTCCGCGGGGCCGTACAGGCCCTTGTAGCTGTACTTGCTGAAGGTGACGCCGCTGTAGGAGACCGATCCCTGCCCGGTCATGTGATTGATCACCGCGTCGACGATGACCTTGACGCCGGCCTTGCGGCACGTCGCCACCATCGCCCTGAACTGCGCCTCGGTGCCCATCCGGCCGTTCAGCCGGTAGTCGGCCGGCTGGTAGACCTCCCACCAGGGGTGCAGGACCGTGTCGCTGCCGTCGCCGAGCTTCTGGCGCTTGAGCGAGTCGGCCGGCGGCGAGACCTGCACGCTGCCGTAGCCGGCCGGCCCGAGCACCTTCGTGCACTCGGTGGCGACCGAGGGCCAGTTCCACTCGAACAGGTTCGCGGAGACGTCGCGCACCTGGTGCTGCGCGCCCCAGGAGCCCGCGTCGCCGGCGGCCGGGGACGCCTCTGCCGTGCGGCCGGCTACGACCGCCAGACCGCTCGCGACCAGGACCCCGCCGCCGCGGCGCCGATGACCACGGAGCGCCGTCGCAGCGCCCCCCTGCTCGTACGCACGGTGCCGTTCGATGCCGACATGCCGTCCTCCCACCCTCACGAGCCTCACGAACCGGACATGGTTCGCCGACCCTACTGAGACGCACACGGGGTGACCAGACCTCCGTCTGGGGTGCATCACGCGTACGCGGGGGCGGGCAGACTGTGCCCGTGCTCACCCTCGGCTCCCTCGACGCACGCCCCGCGCTCGGTGCACCCGAGCTCCTCGCCCCGCCGGTCGCGGCGTTCCTCGCCGGCTGGGCGCCGGCTCCCGAGGTGGCCGTCGCCCCCATCGACCCGGCGCTCGCGGACACCGCGGCCTTCGTGGCCGCCTACGCCGTCCCACCCGAGGCGAGCGCGAACTGCGTGGTGGTCGCGGGGCGCCGCGGCGGCGACGAGCGGGTCGCGGCCTGCGTGGTCCTGGCGACCACCCGGGCCGACGTCAACGGCTCGGTCCGCCGACTGCTCGACGTCCGCAAGGCCTCGTTCCTGCCGGTGGACCGCGCAGTCGCCGAGACGGGGATGGAGTACGGCGGCATCACGCCGCTCGGCCTGCCCGCCGGCTGGCGGGTGCTCGTCGACGCACGGGTCGCCGCGCTGCCGCTGGCGGTGGTCGGCAGCGGCGTGCGGGCGAGCAAGCTCCTCCTGCCCGGCACCGCGCTCGCGGCGGTGCCGGGTGCCGAGGTCGTCCCCGAGCTCGGCACCCCCGCCGGGTGAGCGGCCACTCAGCACGCGCACGAGCACCGGGCGGCGGACGGCACGCCCGTGTGGCACGATCCCTCGGTCCGGTAGGCAAGCACGAGGAGGTCCACGTGCCCGGGGAGTACACGCTTCACCCGCGTGGTGAGCTCGACATCGCCACCGTCGAGGGTCTGCGCAGCCGATGGCTGGCGGAGATCGACACCCGGCAGCCCGACCGCCTCGTCGTCGACATGTCCGACGTGACGTTCCTCGACAGCACGGGCCTCGGCGCGATCGTCGCCCTGCAGCGGCGGCAGCGCCCGCACGGCGGGGTCGTCGCCGTCACCAACGCCGGCCCGACCGTGGTCAAGATCCTTCAGCTCACCGGCATGCATCTCACGATGGAGGTCAACGGCGAACCCCCGCCGGCCCGCGAGCCGGCCTAGCGGTCGCCGTCACCGGCCCGCGCCTGCCTCAGGAGGCCGAGGGGGCGGGCGCGGGCGCCGTCGTCGCGGGTGTCGTGGGGGCGGGCGCCCCCGTCGTCGCGTCGGGAGCCGTGGTCGTCGAGGTTCCCGCCGGCGCGGTGCCGGTCGCGCTCGCCGGTGACGGTGCCGGGCTGCCGCTCGGGGACGGCGTCCCCGTGGGGCTCGCCCCGGGGGACGGCGAACCGCTCGTGGACGACGTGCCGGGCGTGGCCCCCGGCGACGGGCTCGACGGCCCCGTCGAGCCCGACGACCGGCCGATGTTGCTGATGGTGGTGCCCGACTTGGAGCTGTTCGAGATCGGGTGACCGATGGCGAGCTCCGTCACGACGATGACGGCCATCGCGGCCACGAAGAACGTGCCGGCGACGAGCAGCACGGGCCGCCAGCGCAGCCTCGACACGACCGACGACCACAGCGACGGTGGGGTGTCGGCGGGGGTCGTGACGGCGTCCGCCGGAGCGTCGGCGAGCACCTCGGGGTCCCGCCCGACCGGCGGCGGGACGTCTGCCGGGTCGGGGGCGGCGAGGCCGCCGGGGCGCACGACGAGCACCCGGCTCGCGCGGGCCGCGCGGCTGAGGGAGGTCGAGTAGACCGCGGCCCCGATGCTCGACACCACGGAGCCGAGGGCGGCCCCGGTGAGGGTGCCGGCGACACCGAGGAACGAGGCGGCCACCGCGGCGGTCACGGCGGCGAGGGCACCGCCGGCGATCTGGGTCAGGCTCAGGCCGAGCGGGCGGCGCTGCGGGGTCGGGACGGGAACGGAGTCCTGCTCCGGACGGGCGTCGGCGATGCGGGTCGTGGCTTCTGCGCGGGGATCTGGCATGACTCCGGGAGGGGTGGTGGGCGGACGGCTCTGCTTGCGGCTCTACCTACGGCTCTACTGAGGCCAGCGGCTCACCGGGTGCGGAACGTTCCCGTCTGCGCCAGGTGTGGCCGGGCTCACCCGTCCCTGCCCCGGTTCCCGTGGTTCATGAGCGGTCCATGAAGCCGTCCGCGAGGGATCGTCGGCGGGGGTCTCAGCCGCGGACGCGCAGCCCCTCGGGGTCGAACAGCGGCTGCGCCGTGACGGTCGCGGCCCGTGGCACCCCGAACAGGTCGACCTCGAGCCGGGTGCCGGCGACGGCGGCCTCGAGGGGCAGGTAGGCGTAGGCGATCGAGGCGCCGAGCGACCAGCCGGAGCCGCCCGACGTGACCCGCCCGAGCACGCCGCCGCCGTCGGACGCCCCCTGCCCGAGCACGGGCTCCCCGCCGAGGACGACGTCGCGCGGGTCGTCGAGCACCAGGCACGCCAGCCGGCGCCGCACGCCCTCCGCCTTGACCCGGCGGAGCGCCTCCTCGCCGATGAACCCGCCGGGCTTGCCGAGCTTGACGCAGAAGCCGAGGCCCGCCTCGTAGGGCGTCGTCTCGGCCGTCAGGTCCGTGCCCCACACCCGGTACCCCTTCTCGAGGCGCAGGCTCTCGATCGCCCGGTAGCCGGCAGGGAGCACCGTGCCCTCGCCCGCCCCCAGCACCGACTCCCACAGCCGCCGGCCGTACTCGGCGGGCGCGTACAGCTCCCAGCCGAGCTCGCCGACGAAGGTCACGCGCAGGGCCCGCACGGGCACGTCGCCGACGGGAACGTCCTGCGCGGTCATGAAGGGGAAGGCGGCGTCGGACAGGTCCGCGGGCGTGAGGCCGCGCCAGCACCTCGCGCGAGCGCGGCCCCCAGAGCGCGAAGCAGACCTCGGCCCCGCTGACGTCGTCGACGTCGACGTCGGCCTGCTCGGCGCGCGCCTGCCGCCGCAGCCACGCCAGGTCCGCGCTGCCCCAGGCCGTGCCGGTGACGATCCTGAAGCGGTCGGCCGCCAGCCGGGTGACGGTGACGTCCATCTCGATCCCGCCGCGGGCGTTCAGGCACTGGGTGTACGTGACGTCGCCGACGCCGCGCGCGACCCGGTTGTCGCACACCCGCTCCAGGAAGGCGGCGGCATGGCGGCCCCGGACCTCGAGCTTGGCGAACGACGACTCGTCGAACAGCCCCGCCGACTCCCGGGTCGCGAGGTGCTCGACGACCTGCGACGCCGACCAGTCCCGCCCCGCCCATCCCCGCGGCCGGAGCCCCTCGAGCCCGTCCCCTGCGCTGATCAAGGAAGCTGGGGGGATCTTGGACTCCGAGATCCCCCCGGCTTCCTTGATCAGCGCGGGGTCGTGGGCGTAGTGCTCGACGCGTTCCCAGCCGGCCTTCTCGCCGAACACCGCCCCGTGCCCGGCGTGCCAGGCGTACACGGGGGACGTGCGCAGCGGCCGCCCCGAGGACCGCTGCCGGCCGGGGTAGGCGATGTCGTAGTAGGTGGCGTACGTCTCCACGGTCCGCGCGAGGGTGTACGAGGGCGAGCGGTAGGCCGGGCCGAACCGGCGGATGTCCATGTGCCACACGTCGAACTCCGGGTCCCCGGCGACGATCCACTCGGCCACCACCTTGCCGATGCCGCCCGCGCCGGCGATGCCGTGCGCGCAGAAGCCCGCCGCCACGAACAGTCCGGCCACCTCGGTCTCGCCCAGGCAGAACTCGTTGTCGGGGGTGAAGCCCTCCGGCCCGTTGACCACCCGCCGGATCCCGGTCTCGGCGAGCGCGGGCACCCGGCGCTGCGCGTTCGCGGAGATCTCCTCCAGGCGGTCCCAGTCGTCGGGCAGCAGCCGGCCGTTGAAGTCGGCCGGGATCGCGTCGTACCTGCCGCTCGTCGCGGTGAACGGCGCCGGGTCGCGCTCGTAGCCGCCGACGACCAGGCCGTCGACCTCCTGCCGGTAGTACACGAGCAGGTCGGGGTCGCGCAGGCTGGGCAGGTGACCGGAGGGCCCACCGCGGGCGGCCTCGACCACCGCGGGCATCGCCTCGGTGACCACGTACTGGTGCGACATCGGCACGATCGGCAGCCGCACGCCCGCCAACCGCGCGATCTCGGCCGCGTACATCCCGCCGCAGTCGACGACCACCTCGCACTCGACGTCGCCGCGGTCGGTGCGCACCCTCCGCACGCGCCGCCCGTGCCGGTCCTCGAGGGTGTCGATCGCGAGCACGCGGGTGCGGGTGAAGATCCGGACGCCGCCCGCGCGGGCGCCGGCCGCCAGCGCGGAGGTGAGCTGCGAGGGGTCGAGCTGCCCGTCCGACGGCAGGAAGCACCCTCCGGTCACGCCGCCGAGATCCGCCGGCGGGAACAGCTCGGCGACCTCGCGGGGGGAGATCTCCTCCAGCGGCAGGCCGTACGTGCGTGCCCAGGCGACCTGCCGGCGGATCTCCTCCAGCCGCTCCCCGCTCGAGGCGAGCTTGATGCTGCCGCTCTCGACCCAGCCCGGCGGCTGGTCGCCGGCCTGGAGCCGCCGGTACAGCTCGACGCCGTACATGTTCATCCGGGTCAGCGTGGGGTCGGCGCGCAGCTGGCCGACGAGACCGGCCGAGTGGAAGGTCGAGCCCGCCGTCAGCTCCGCCCGCTCGACCAGCAGTACGTCGCGCTCGCCGAGCCGGGCCAGGTGATAGGCGACGGTGGTGCCGCCGACCCCTCCACCGACGACGACGATCCGGGCACTCCGGGGCAGCTCGGGCGGCTGGATCACGCTGGGGATCACGACGGGACTGTAGGCCAGGGGGGCCGTTCTGCGGATCCCGCGACGATCGGCGATCTCCGCCGCCGTTTCCGTCGTGTGACGCCGTCGTGACGCGCGGGCCCGACATGGCCGAGGGGTCTGGACCACGGCGCCTCCTCGGGCCTAGCATCCGCGCACCGGGCGTGATCACCTCCAGCGCAGCCGGCGGCGGGAGTGGGCGTGACGAGCGTGCCGATCGACGGTGCCGCGGTACCGGCGGCACGGGCGGGTGACTGCGTGTCGCCCGCCGATCTGGCACGCCTGCGCCGCGTCCCGGCGCTCGCCGGCCGCCCGCTCACGATCGAGCCCCTGCCCGGAGGCCTGACGAACCGCAACTTCAAGGTCACCACCGGTGACGGGCCGACGCGTGGTGGCCCGGCTCTCGGACGCCGGTTCGTCCCTGCTGGCCATCGACCGCGAGGCCGAGCACCACGACAGCGTGGCCGCGGCCTCCACCGGCGTCGCCCCGGGCGTCGTCGACCGGGTCGCCGAGGGGGCGGGCGGTGGCGGCGTCCTGGTGGTCGAGTGGGTGGACGCGCGTACCTGGACTCCCGCGGACGTCGCCGACGAGGGCAACCTGCGCCGCCTCGCCGCGGCCTGCCGGGTGCTGCACGCCGGCCCCCGGTTCGCCCGGGACTTCGACATGTTCGCCGTGCAGGCCCGCTACCTCGCCGTCGTGCGCGACCGCGGGTTCCGCCTCCCGGAGCGCTACGAGGAGTTCCTGCCCGCCTTCGGGCGGGTCGGCGCCGCGCTCGCCGTCCGGCCACTGCCCACCGTGCCGTGCAACAACGACCTGCTCGCCGCGAACGTGCTCGACGACGGCGAGCGGCTCTGGCTCATCGACTACGAGTACGCGGGCAACAACGACCCCTGCTTCGAGCTCGGCAACATCTGGAGCGAGGCCGCGCTGGAGCCGCCCGCCCTCGACGTCCTGGTCGAGGCCTACACGAGTCGGCCCTCAGGCCGGCTCGCCGCCCGCGCCCGGCTCCTCGGGCTCGCCGCGCAGTACGGCTGGACGCTCTGGGCCTCCATCCAGCACGCGACCTCCGACCTGGACGTTCGACTTCTGGTCCTGGGGTGCGGAGAAGTACGAGCGGGCCGTCGCCGAGTTCGAAGGGCCCGACCTGCCCCGATTGCTGAGCGAGGTGACACGCGACGACTGAACCCGGCCGGCCTACCCGGCCCCCACGCCCGTGCACCCCCGAGGAAGGACCGCATCGATGGCAGACATCCCCGCACCGAGGACGACCGAGCTGACGGCGGACGAGCAGCGCCTCGCCGAGCTCGGTTACAAGCAGGAGCTCAACCGCTCCTGGTCCGGATTCTCGAACTTCGCCATCTCGTTCTCGATCATCTCGATCCTGGCGGGCTGCTTCACGACCTTCTACCAGGCGTGGAACAACGGCGGCCCGATCGCCATCTCCTGGGGCTGGCCGATCATCTCGGCCTTCATCCTGATCATCGGCTTCTGCATGTCCGAGCTCGTGTCCGCGTTCCCGACGTCCGGCGGCATCTACTGGTGGGCGAGCAAGCTCGGCGGCGTCCGGGCCGGCTACTACACCGGCTGGCTCAACCTGATCGGGCTGCTGGCCATCGTGGCCTCGGTGGCCTACGGCTGCGCGACGTTCTTCGACTACGCGTTCAGCCGGTTCAGCACCAGCTGGGCGAACGGGTACTCGCTCGAGCGCGTGTTCGTCATGTTCATCGTCATCCTCGTGCTCGTCGCCCTGATCAACATCTTCTCCAGCCACCTGCTGGCGATCATCAACAACGTCTCGGTGTGGTGGCACGTGATCGGCGCCGCCGCCGTCGTCCTGATCCTGTGGGTCATCCCCGACAACCACTGGGGGACCTCGGACGTGTTCACCGGCACGGTCAACAACACCGGCGGCCTCTACGGCGGGGACACCGGGGGTCCGGGGTTCTGGTTCTACGTCCTGCCGCTCGGCTTCCTGCTGACCCAGTACACGATCACCGGCTACGACGCATCGGCGCACCTGTCGGAGGAGACGCAGAGCGCGGCCAACGGTGCGGCGAAGGGCATCTGGCGGTCGATCTTCTACTCGGCCATCGGCGGCTACGTGCTGCTGCTGTCGTTCCTCTTCGCCGTGCAGGACCCGAAGGGCGTCAGCCAGGGCGGCGGCGGCGTCCAGGTGATCTTCGACCAGGCGCTGGGCGCGAAGTGGTCGGGCATCGTGCTGCTCATCGCAGCGAGCGGCCAGTTCTTCTGCACGACCGCCTGCCTGACCTCGACCACGCGCATGCTCTTCGCCTTCAGCCGTGACGGTGCGGTCCCGGGCGCCCGCCACTGGTCGAAGCTCAGCAGCAACCGCGTCCCCGTCAACGGCGTCATCCTCGCCGCCGTCATCGCGGTCGTGCTCACGCTCCCGGCCCTCATCAAGATCAACATCGGCACGGCCGACGCCCCGATCTACGTGCCGTACGCCTTCTCGGCCGTCGTCTCGATCGGCGTGATCGGCCTGTACGTCGCCTTCGCGATCCCGATCTGGTACCGGTGGCGGCAGGGCTCGTCGTTCCGGCAGGGGCCCTGGAACCTCGGCACCAAGTGGAAGTGGATGGCGCCGCTCGCGGTCGCCGAGATCGTCATCACCTCGATCTACTTCCTCATGCCGTTCACCCCGGCGGGAGCCCCGGGCTTCATGCGGGGGCTGCTCGGCTCGCCGAGCACCGCCGATGTCCCGTTCGACTGGAAGTTCGTCAACTACACGCCGATCGTCACGGGCGGCGCACTGCTCCTGCTGTGGATCGGGTGGCACGTCTCCGCCAAGAAGTGGTTCACGGGCCCCAAGCGCACCGTCGACCTCCCCGCCGGTGTGACCGCGTCCGAGGAGATCGCGCTCGAGCACGGCCACCACGGGTACCTCACCGGCGAGCACGACCCGAGCTGACCCGCAATCGGCCGACATTCCCGGCCGGCCCCGTGGCCGGCCCTCCTCCGGTCCCCTGAACCGAGGACCGATGGAGGGCCGGTTCGGGACCTTCGGTCCTGCGGTGCGGCGCCCGCGCATTCCTAACCTCGAAGTGATCGCAGGGAATGCCCCTGGAGAACTCGGGAAGGAACCACCGTGAACCGCAGCGTCCTCGACAGGCTCGTCTCCGCGGTCGGCCTCATCGTCGGCATCGTCCTGCTCGCCGCGTCCGGGCTGCTCTTCTACGCACACAACTACGTGCACAGCCAGGTGAGCGACCAGCTGACCCAGCAGCAGATCGCCTTCCCGGCCGCCGGGAGCAAGGGCCTCGAGTCCCTGCCCGCCGCCGACAAGGCCGCGATGGCGCAGTACGCCGGCCAGACGATGACGACCGGCGCCCAGGCACAGACGTTCGCCGACCACTACATCAAGGTCCACCTGGCCGAGGTCGCCGGCGGCCAGACCTACTCGCAGGTCAGCGGCAAGGCCCTGGCCGACCCGACCAACACCCAGCTCGCGGGCCAGGTCCAGACCCTGTTCCGCGGCGAGACCCTGCGCGGGCTGCTCCTCAACGCCTACGCCTTCGACACCATGGCCACGGTGGCGCTCTCGGGCGCCTGGATCAGCCTGATCGCGGGTGCCCTCCTGATCGCCCTCGGGGTCTGGGCTGGATCCACGGCCGTCGCGCCGCCTCGGAGGTCGCGTCGACGACCACCCCGGCGAAGGTCCCGCTCGCCGTCTGACCGCCGCTCACCGGCCCCGGGGCCGTCCCTCCACCGAGGGGCGGCCCCGGGGCCTCGTTCACGGGGGTGACCGGCCCTGCCCCCGGCGGAACCCCCGCGGGGGCCGAATCGCCCCCGCGTCTGCGAGTGCGAGGATGGGCGCATACCGAAGCCCGGGACGGGGTGCCCATGGACATCACCCTCACCGAAGGGCCGGGTCACCTGCTGCTCCGGGTGCGCGGGGCCCTGACCGTGCGGACCGCCGGGGACCTGCGCGACATGCTGTTCAAGGCCGTCGTGGAGCAGCCCCGCGGCGTGGTCTGCGACCTGCGCGAGATGACCGCCGTCCCGATCGGCCTGACCGTCCTTCACGTCGTCGCCGACCAGGTGGCGGAGTGGCCGGGGACGCCGATGGCCCTGGTCGCGCACGAGCGCGAGCTGGTGAACCAGCTGCACGTGCTGGGCATCGGCCGGCGGCTTCCGGTGGCTCCTGACGTCGAGCACGCGGCGGAGGCCCTGCGTCACGCCCCCGGCTTCGTCGTCGCGAGCACGCTGCTGCCGCCGAACGTGGACGCTCCTGCCGCCGCGCGGGGTTTCGTGACCACGGCCCTGACGCACTGGCGCGCCGAGGCCGCCGTCGACGCGGGGCGTTGGGTGGTCAGCGAGCTCGTCACGAACGTCGTCCTGCACACCGGCACCGAGTCGACCGTCCGCGTCTCGATGAGGCGGCGCCGGGTCGGGCTGTCGGTCGGCGACCGCGGCCGCGGCGGCATCCGCAGGCCGGCCGAGCCGGGACGCGACGGCGGCTGGGGCCTCGCGGTCGTCGGCCGGCTCACGCGCAGCTGGGGCGTGCTGCCCCGGCAGGGCGCCGGCTGGGTGGTGTGGACCGTCCTGGACGCGGGGGCGGCGCCGCCGGGAGTACTGCCGCAACCGTCCTCCGAACGGGTGTAGCGCTCGCCCCCTGCGTTTCGGCGCGGGCCGCCGGGGTAGTGCCGGGAGCGTGACGTTCCGCGAACCGGTTCGCGACGTCGTCGTGGTCGGTGCCTCGGCCGGCGGGGTCGAGGCGCTGACCCGCTTCGCTGCGGCGCTGCCCGCCGACCTCGCCGCGGCGGTGCTCGTGGTGCTGCACATCCCGGCCCGCGTGCCCAGCGCGCTCGCGGCGATCCTGGACAGGCGCTGCCCTCTGCCCGCCCGCACCGCCCTCGACGCCCAGGCCCTCGAGCCGGGCGTCGTCCTCGTGGCACCGCCCGACCACCACCTCGTGGTGCGTGGCGACGGTCCGGCTCCTACGGTGGCGGCCGTCCGTGGGCCGCGGGAGAACGGGCACCGCCCCTCGATCGACGCCCTGTTCCGCACCGCCGCGCAGCATCTCGGCGCCCGGGTGGCGGCCGTCGTCCTGTCGGGGTCGGACGACGACGGCACCGCGGGCGCCCTGGCCGTGCGCCAGCACGGGGGGCTGGTGTACGCGCAGTCCGCCGACGACGCGCTCTACCCGACGATGCCCCGATCGGTGGTGCGGCGGGCGGGCGCCGACGCCGAGGCGTCCGCCAAGACGCTGGCGGGCCTCGTGGCCGAGGCGGTGGGCCGGTCGCCGGCCGCTCGACCCGTCCGCGCGGTGTCCGTGCCGGAGAGCGAGCACGACCTGGCCGAGGAGGCCGCCGTGAACGAGAACTGGCCCGGCGCCGTGCTGGGGGAGCCGCTCGGCGACGCCAGTGGTTTCGTCTGCCCCGACTGCAGCGGCACGCTGTTCACCGTCACGCACGAGCCCGTGCTGCGCTTCCGGTGCAGGATCGGCCACGCCTGGACGGCCGACGCGCTGGTGGGGCAGCAGGCCGTGAGCGTGGAGACCGCCCTGTGGACGGCCGTGCGCACCCTGCACGAGCGGGCCGACCTGTCCGGACGGCTGGCGCACCGCGCCCTCGCCGACGGGCGGCCCTCGTCTGCACGGCAGTTCCACGACACCGCGCGGGACGCACGGGCGGCGGCCGAGGTCCTGCGCGAACTGCTGGCCGGCGGGAACGGCCGCGCCCGGCTCGCGAGGGCGACGGAGGAGGCCGAGGAGGGCCCGCCCGACGCGGAGGACGAGGGGGGCCGCGGCTGACCGCGGTGGCCCCGCTCGGCCTACTGTGGAGTGATGCAGCCGGTGGACGAGGCCTTCGAGGCACTGCTCGACTACCTCAAGCTGGAGCGCGGCTTCGACTTCACGGGCTACAAGCGCCCCAGCCTGGTGCGCCGGGTCCGCCGCCAGATGCAGATCGTGGGGGTCGAGACCTTCGAGGACTACCAGGACCACCTCGAGGTGCACCCCGAGGAGTTCACCGCGCTGTTCAACATGATCCTCATCAACGTCACCGGCTTCTTCCGCGACGCCGAGGCATGGGAGGAGCTGCGCGGGACCATCCTGCCCACGCTGCTGCGCGAGCGACCGTCAGGCGTCCTGCGGGTGTGGAGCGCCGGCTGCGCGTCAGGCGAGGAGGCCTTCAGCCTGGCCATGTGTCTCGCCGAGGCGCTGGGCGTCGAGGCGTTCCGGTCCCGGGTCAAGATCTACGCCACGGACGTCGACGAAGAGGCGCTGGCCCATGCCCGGCACGGCACCTACGACCCCGCCGATCTCGAGGGCGTTCCCCCCGAACTGGTGAACCGTTACTTCGAGCCGATCAACGGGGGCGAGCGCCTGACGTTCCGCAAGGACGTGCGTCGCTGCATCATCTTCGGCCGCAACGACCTCGTGCAGGACGCGCCGATCTCGCGCATCGACCTGCTGGCGTGCCGCAACACCCTGATGTACTTCAACAGCGAGCAGCAGGCGCGCATCGTGCAACGCCTGCACTTCGCGCTGCGCCCGACCGGGGTGCTGTTCATCGGCAAGGCCGAGACCTTGTGGAGCCACTCGAGCCTGTTCCAGGCGACCGACCTGAAGCGCCGGTTCTTCCGCAAGGTGCCCACCGACGCGCTCCGGGATCGGCCCGTGAGCGCGCCGCCGACGTCGTCGGGGTGGGACGAGTCCGGCGCTGCCCGGTTGCGCGACGAGGCGCTGCAGCGCGGCCCCGTGGCGCAAGTGCGTGGTCGACCGGCGCGGACTGCTGGCCCTGGCGAACGACCGGACCGACGCGCTGTTCGGTGTGGGACCGCGCGACGTGGGCCGGCCCTTCCAGGACCTGGAGCTCTCCTACCGTCCGGTCGAACTGCGCTCCCACATCAAGCTGGCGCTCGCCGAACGCCGCCCGGTGGTCCTGAGGGACGTGGAGTGGCTGCGGGCCGGCGGTGAGCTCATGTACCTCGAGGTGCAGATCCTCCCGCTCGACCCCAGCGGCGACGGCGGCCCCGGGGTGTCGATCAGCTTTCTCGACGTCACCGCGTACCGGCGGCTGCAGATCGAGTTCGAGTACGCCAACCGTCAGCTCGAGACCGCCTACGAGGAGCTGCACTCGACCAACGAGGAGCTGGAGACGACCAACGAGGAGCTCCAGTCGACCGTCGAGGAGCTGGAGACCACGAACGAGGAGCTCCAGTCGACCAACGAGGAGCTCGAGACCATGAACGAGGAGCTCCAGTCGATGAACGACGAGCTCCACGTCAGCAACGAGGAGCTGCAGTTGCGCACCGTCGAGGTCGGCCAGGTCAACGCGTTCATGGAGTCGGTGCTCGCCGGCCTGCGGGGGGCCGTGATCGTCGTCGACGCCGGGCAGCGCGTGCTCGTCTGGAACCGGCAGGCCGAGGATCTGTGGGGGGTGCGCCGCGAGGAGGCCCTCGGGCAGCATCTGCTCGCCCTCGACATCGGGCTCCCGCTCGAGCGGCTGCGGCCGCTGGTGCGCGCGGTGCTCGGTGCGGGCGGCGCGGGCCTGACGGTCGACGCCCTCCCCGACGGTCAGCTCCCGGACGGCGACGCCCCCGTCGGTCAGCTGCCGGAGGGCGACTCCCCGGACGGTCGGCTCCCCGACCGCGAGATTCAAGCGCTGGACGGGGTTGCGCCCTCGCCGCCCGCCGGGATGCGACTGCCGGCCCTGAACCGCCGCGGGCGTTCGATCGAGGTGCGGGTGATGGCCACCCCGTTGCGCGGGGCCGGCGACGTCGTGGCGGGAGCGATCATCGTGGTCGAGCCGGAGCCCCCGACACCCGTGCCCCCGGCGTCGTTTGCCGGGTCCCTCGACGGGTAGCAGTCACACCAGGACGAGGTCGGGAGACGCATGCTGGTCACGACGCGGGAGCGACACGGCGACGCCGTGGTCCGCGTGCGTGGCGCGGTCGGACGGCCCGATGTCCCCGACCTGCGCGAGGCCCTGCTCAAAGCCGCCGCGGGTCAGCCGGCCGCGGTGCTCTGCGACCTGCGCGGTGCGGTGGTCGAGCGGAACGCCCTGACGATCCTGCTCACCGTGGCCGACCAGCTCGACGAGTGGCCGGGGTGCTCGTTGGCGGTGCTCGCGGCGGACCCCGTGCTGCGCCGGTCGCTCGCCGCGGTGGGTGTGACGCGCCGGGTGCCGGTGGCGGCGACCGTGGCCGAGGCCGGCGAGGCCCTGCGCTCGGTACGCCCGCCCGCGCGCTCGATGCTCCGGCTCGCGCCGGGCGTGCGCGCCCCGGCCGAGGCGCGGGCGTTCCTGGCGGACGCCGTCCGTGGCAGCGGTGTGGGCGCCGCCGACGACGCCGACGACGCCGGTGGGGTCGATCTCGACGCGGCCGCGCTCGTGCTCACCGAACTCGTGACGAACGCCGTCCTGCACGCCGGCACGGACCTCGAGGTGCTCGTGAGCGTCCGGCCCGGGCGGCTGCGCCTCGCCGTCGCGGACCGGGGGAGCGACGCGCCCTCGGTGACGCGGGCGACGGCCGACGACGAGCACGGCCGGGGCCTCGCCCTGGTCGACGCCCTCACGCTGCGCTGGGGCATCGTCCCCCGCGGCCCCGCCGGCAAGGTGGTCTGGGCGGTGCTGGGGCCCGACGAGGTCGTGGGGCCGTCGGCGGCGCTGCCCGTCGCGAGCGACGGCAGGTCATGAGAACGGGCCGGCCGCCGGCCGCCTGGGACGGTCACCTCCTCGTCCTGGCCTCCGGCGCGGAGGACGCTTGGCCCTCGCTCGCCGCCTGGGTGTCCCGTGGCCTCGAGCTCGGCGAGAAGGTCGTCTGCGTCGTCGCCCACGCCGACCGGTTCCGCCTGGTCGAGCGGTTGCGCGCGAGTGGTGTGGACGCGGCGCCGGCTGCCGCCGACGGCCGGCTGGAGGTCGTGCCCGCACTCGTGTTCGACCTGGCCGGTGGTCCCGAGCCCGCCGTCGGGAACGCGCTCGGGCAGGGATACCCGGGAGTGCGCCTCGCGCTCCCGCCGCGCACGTCACGCCGCCGTGGCGTCCCCGAGGAGATCCTCGGTGACCTGTGCCGGAACGGCCGCGTGTCCGCGCTGTGCCGGTACGAGCTCGCCACGACGCACGGGGCGCAGCTCGGCGAGCTCGTCGACACCCACGTCGACGGGGTGCGCTCGGGCAGCCTCGTGACACGTCGCGCGGGCGGCGCCCTGGCCCTCGCCGGAGAGGTGGACATCTCCAACCTCGAGCTCTTCTCGGCGAGCCTGCGGGCGGTCACGCGGGCCGGCGATCCCGTCGCGTGGCTCGATCTCGGTGACCTGCGGTTCATGGACGTCGCCGCGTGCAGGGCCCTGGCGCGAGCCACCGAGCGGTTCCGCGTCGCCGGCGGCGAGCTCCTCCTCGTCGATCCGCTCCCTCCCGTGGCCCACGTCCTGACCCTGCTGGGGGTCGGCGCGTTGCCGGGTGTCGAGCTGGTGACCCGCTAGCTCGTCGCGCTGAGCGTGAGAAGCTGACGCCTATGTCCGATCCGACGACGGACGGCCCCTCGGGGGCGGCCGCGCCTGCCCTGCCAGGCGCGCCGACCGGGCCCGCCTCGCCCGGGGAGGCAGCCGCCGCGCCTGCGACGCCGGAGCGGGTGCCGCCCGCCCCGGCCGAGGCGCCGCGCGCCGGCCGCAACCGCCCACCGCGCCGTCCGCCTCGTGACCGGCGCAACGCCCCGGTGCGGTCCGTGCACCCCGCACTGGTCGTCGCCGCGCTCGGTGTCGTCTTCGGCGACATCGGCACCAGCCCGCTGTACGCCCTCCAGACGGTCTTCACGATCGACGGCGGGGTGGTCCGGCCGACCCCCGAGGACGTCTTCGGGGTGATCTCGCATGATGTTCTGGTCGATCACGCTCATCGTCTCGGTCAAGTACATCGGCATCGTCATGCGCGCGGACAACGAGGGCGAGGGCGGCGTGATGGCTCTCGTGGCGCTCGTCCGCCGGCTGCTCGGGGAGCGACGGTCGAGCGCGCGCGCGATCGTCGCCCTCGGGGTGCTCGGCGCCTCGCTCTTCTACGGGGACAGCCTCATCACGCCGGCCATCTCCGTGCTCAGCGCCGTCGAGGGCCTCAAGGTCGCGGCCCCGAGCCTGGCCCACCTCGTGCTGCCCGCTGGCCGTGGTGATCCTCGCCGGGCTGTTCGCGGCGCAGCGCTTCGGCACCGGCCGGGTGGGCGCCCTGTTCGGACCGGTGATGATCGTCTGGTTCGCGGCCCTCGCCGTGGCCGGGTCTGCACGGCATCACGTACCACCCGCAGGTGATCGCCGGCCTGTCACCGACGTACGGGATCGCGTTCGTCGCCGCCCACCCTGGCACGGCGTTCGTGGCGATCGGGGCCATCGTCCTCGTGATCACGGGTGGCGAGGCCCTGTACGCCGACATGGGCCACTTCGGCCGGCCTGCGATCGGGCGGGCCTGGTTCGTCTTCGTGTTCCCGGCACTGACGCTGAACTACCTCGGTCAGGCGGCGCTGATCCTCACCGACCCGAGCGCGACCGCCAATCCCTTCTTCCTGCTCATCCCGTCGTGGGGGCGGCTGCCCATGGTGGTTCTCGCCACCGCGGCCACCGTGATCGCGTCGCAGGCGGTGATCTCGGGGGCGTTCTCGGTGAGCCGGCAGGCCATGCAGCTGGGGTTCCTGCCGGCGCAGACGGTGAAGCAGACCTCCAAGCGGGAGGGCGGCCAGGTCTACCTGCCGGCCGTCAACGGCCTGCTCTTCGTGGGGGTCCTGCTGCTCGTGCTCGCGTTCGAGTCGTCGGCGCGGCTCGCCACGGCCTACGGCGTGGCCGTCACCGGCGCGCTGCTCATCGACACGATCCTCATGCTCGTCGTCGCCCGGCACCTGTGGCACTGGCAGCCCTGGAAGCTCACGCTCGCCGCCGTCGTCTTCGGCGGTGTCGAACTCGTGTACCTGACGGGCAACCTCGTCAAGGTCACGCACGGCGGTTGGCTGCCGCTGCTCGTCGCCGCAGGGGTCTTCACGGTGATGACGACCTGGCAGGCCGGGCGCAAGATCGTCACACGCAACCGGCAGGAGATCGAGGGTTCGCTGCGGGCGTTCGTCGACGAGCTGCACGCGCACCCCGATCCCGCGGGTGCCCGGGACGGCGGTGTTCCCGCACCCGACCAAGGAGACCGCGCCCCTCGCGCTGCGCGCGAACGTGAAGTACAACCACGTGCGGCACGACCAGGTGCTGATCGTCTCGGCCCGGGCGGCGACGGTGCCCTACGTCGATCCGGGCGACCGGCTGCACGTGGACGACCTCGGCTACGACGACGACGGCATCTTCCACGTCACGGTCAAGTACGGCTTCTCCGAGCCGCCCGACATCCCGCAGGCGCTCGACCAGGCCTGCGCAGAGGGCCGGCTCGACCCCGGGCTCGACGTCGACGGCGCCTTCTACTTCCTCTCCCGCGCGTCGATCCGCGCCACCTCCGCCCCCGGCATGCCCCGCTGGCGCAAGTTCCTGTTCATGACGCTGGCGCACAACGCCGCCAACCCCGCCGAGTACTTCGGCCTCCCGGCCGACCGGACGGTCGTCATGGGGTCGCACGTCGACGTGTGAGGACCCGTGGCGACCGGCCGGCCGGCAGGGGTGCTGCGAGGTCAGTTGCTGACGGCGCGGCGGGTGAAGGCCTCGACGATGGCGGAGACCACGGCGACGATCAGCGCGGCGCCGAACGCGGCCCAGAAGCTGTCGATGTCGAGCTTGGAGCTCAGTGCCGCGGTCAGCCCGAGCATGGCGGTCGAGATGACGAGCGAGAACAGCCCGAGTGTGAGGACGACCAGCGGCAGCGTGAACAGCCGCAGGATGCCTCCGATGATGGCGTTGACGACGCCGAAGAGGACGGCGATCCACAGGTAGGTGACGACGCCGCCGTAGACGTGGAACCCGGAGATCAGGGCGGCGGCCACCCAGATCGCCAGGGCCTCGGCCACGAAATGGATGAGGAGCGACACCCCGAGCCCGGGTCGCCGCCTGCCTGTGTCGGTTGAGCCGGTCGAGCCGGTCGAATAGGTCATGATCTCATCCTGCTCCCCCGGTGGCGGGCACGGAAGGGGGCGCGAGGGTGGTCAGGTCAGGCGTCAGGTCAGGCCGAGTGCATCCAGCGCGGTCACCCAGTTCGCGGCGATCGCCCGCTGGGCCGGCCCCAGCCCGACGCGGCCCGAGCACACGGCGGCGTGCAGGGTCTCCTCGACGGCGTCCTTGCCGTTGGTGTTGGTGGTGGCGGACGGGTCGTCGTTCGGCTCGAGCCACAGGTTCCGCGCGTCGTTGGGGTCGCCGCCCAGGCCCAGCGGCACGAGGTGGTCGTACTCGGTGGTGGCCAGCGAGCCGCTGTAGCCGTACGCCAGAGCGCTCAGCCGCTTCTCCCGGCCTGTGATCGAGACCGGCGGCCGGACCCGGCCCGTGTACCCGCTCGCGCAGACGGTGCGGGCGAGTGTCGCGGGCGTGACCCCGGGATCGACGGCACCGGGGGTGCACGCCGGATCGGGCAGCGGGCGGCCCTGCCAGGAGCGGTAGCGGCACGACCCGGCCGGGGCGTCCTCGTGCACCGTGTAGCGCTGCTGCGCCCCGGGACCCATGGCCGGTCCATCGGCCCCGCTCACCCCACCGGCCGGGGCGGGTCCGCCGCCGGCACTGCTTGCGCTGCCGGGAACGCGGAGGTCCGGCGGCGCGGCGCCCGCGCTGCCGGGGCGCCGGTCGAGCGCGACCAGGACCACGACGACCAGGGCGAGTGCCACGAGCATCGGCAGGGGGGCGACTCGACCGCGTCCTCGCCCCCGCACGGAGCGCACCGTAGGCGACTCCGGCGTGTCCTCGTCGACACCACGCCGCCTCGTCCGACCTGGCACGGCGAGGGCCCCGGACCCTGCCGGGGTCCGGGGCCTTCGCGCCCGCGGGCGGTCAGCTCGTGGTCACCTCGCCCGGCACGGTGCGGTCGTTCGCCATCGACCGGCCCGTGGAGGAGGCGGAGTGCCCGATCGACTGCGCGCCCGAGCCGGTCTCGACCGTGATCCGCCGCGGCCGGGCCTTCTCGGCGACCGGGATCGTGACCGTGAGGACCCCCGCGTCGTACGACGCCTGGATGCGCTCGACGTCGAGGCCGTCGCCGAGGTTGAGCTGGCGCAGATAGGAGCCCACCGGCCGCTCCTGCGCGAGCCACTGGACGCCCTCCTCGGAGCGGAGCGAACGCTCGGCCCGGATCGAGAGGGTGTTGCCGTCGACGTTGAGGTCGATCGAGCCCGGGTCGACGCCCGGCAGGTCGAACGCGACCACGTAGTGGTCGTCGACCCGGTAGAGGTCCATCGGCATCCAGCGGGGGCCGCGGGCGGTGCCCGTCGTGCCGAGCAGCTGGCCGGTCAGGCGGTCCATCTCACGGAAGGGGTCGAAGGTCAGCGCCACCACCGTCACCTCCTCGTCCACCGGTCGCCACCACGGCGACCAGGAAGCAGCGCGCCAAGATGTTGTGGTGTCGGAGAGGTCCCGACGGGCTCGATTTTAGCACTCGACTAGGGTGAGTGCTAAGGCCGGGAGAGCTGACCGAGGGGGTTGAATGAGGCTCGAGACGCTGCAGGGCGACATCACCGCGCAGGCCGTGGACGTGATCGTCAACGCCGCGAACTCCTCGCTGCTGGGCGGCGGCGGGGTCGACGGCGCCATCCACGCCGCCGCCGGACCCGCGCTCCTCGAGGAGTGCCGCCGGCTGCGGCGCACGACGCTGCCCGGCGGCCTGCCCGTGGGCGCCGCGGTGGCGACGGGCGCAGGCCGGCTGCCCGCCCGCTGGGTCGTCCACACGGTCGGACCGAACGCGCACCGCGGGCAGACCGACCCCGCGCTGCTCGCCTCGTGCTTCACCAGCTCGCTCGACGTCGCCGCCGGCCTCGGTGCGCGGTCCGTCGCCTTCCCCGCCGTCAGCGCCGGCGCGTACGGCTGGCCCGTCGCCGAGGTGGCCCGGGTGGCGGTGCGGGCGGTGCGGGAGTGGTCCGGTGCCGGCCCCGAGGCTGCCGCAGGTCCGGACGCCGCCCGCGAGCGGCCGATCGAGCTCGTCCGGTTCGTCACGTTCGGGGCCGCGGCGGCGACCGCCTTCGAGGAGGCGCTCAGCCCGGCAGGCGGTTGACGGCGTGGTCGCCCGTCGCCCACAGGTACTGCACGGCGTAGGCGCGCCAGGGCCGCCAGGCCTCGGCACGCCGGGTCAGCGCCCCGGGCGATCCGGGCAGGCCCAGCCGCTGCGCGGCGAGCCGCACGCCGAGGTCCCCGGGCAGGAAGGCGTCACCGTCACCGAGCGCCCGCATCGCGATCGTGCCCGTCGTCCACGGGCCGATGCCGGGGAGCGCCTCGAGGGCGCGCAGGGCGGCCGCCGGGTCGGCGCCGGGGGAGAGGTCGAGCCGGCCGTCGGCGAGGGCGGCGACCAGGCCGAGGATCGCGGCCCGGCGAGCACGCGGAAGGGCGAGCGACGCGGGGTCGACGGCGGCGAGCGCGGCCGGCGTCGGGAAGAGGTGGGTGAGACCGCCGCCCGGGTCGTCGACGGGCTCCCCGTGCGCCGCGACCAGGCGGGCGGCGTGGGTGCGTGCGGCGGCGGTGGAGACCTGCTGACCGAGCACGGCCCGGACCGCGAACGCCTCGGCGTCGGCCGTGCCCGGCACCCGCCGGCCGGGCGCGGCGGCGACGAGTGGCGCGAGGACGGGGTCGGCCGCCAGGTGCGTGTCGATCGCCGCGGGGTCGGCGTCGAGGTCGAGGACGCGGCGGCAGGCCGCCACTGCGCGGGCGGCGTCCGCGGGGTCGGTGAGCGTCAGGGTGGCGGGGACCTCGGCGGGCCTCTGCCCCGGGCCCGCGGCCGCCGGCCGCAGCGCGGCGACGCCGGGACCGCCGGGCAGGCGCAGCGTGAACCGGTAGGCGCCCGTCGCGCCACTCCTCCACGCCCGGGGACGGCGGTGGCGACGAGGTGACCGAACAGGCTGTCCGGCAGCAGCGGTGGCCGGAACGGCAGCGCGAAGGACTGGGTCACCGGCACGCGAGCGAGTATGCCGAGCGACGCCCCGGGTCAGCCGGTCGACCCGGGGCCGCGGACCCGGGGAACAGACGGGTGTCGGAAGTCGGCGTCAGAAGCGGAAGGGCTTCGGCGGCGGTTGCACGGCGGCACGCGGGCACTCGGCCAGGGTGAGGTCGCCGTAGCCGAGGGCCTCGTCGGTGAGGCCGGCCACGGTCAGGCCCAGGTCCTCGCCGAGCCGGGTGATCGAGACCCGGTAGATCGTGATCTCGTACTTCGTCGGCGTGCCGTAGGCGACCTGGATGCTGCCGAGCAGGCACGCGTCGCCCGGGTCCTCGGCCCGCGGCCACGGGCGGTCGTACCGGTTCCAGCGGCTGGGCTCGGCGCGCCACACCCCGCCGGAGTGGACGCTGTTGAGCGAGAGCTCCACGAGGATGGTGCGGGCGGCCTCCTCCGGCACGATGGCGGCCGGCCTGATGACCTCGCTGATCACGCTCTCGTCGTAGGCCGCGTCCTGCGGCTCGGCGACACGGTCGTGCTGCTTCACGCTGACCTCCACGATGCGCTCCGGCCCGCTCGCGGGCGTTCCACGGGGCGTGCTCTGTACGGCGCTCCCTCTGCAGGTATCGGGTCGATCGGCGCAGGTCTTCACCCGCTGCCCCCCTCGAATGGACCGCGATCGGACGCTCGGGCGGCCGATCACTGCCGCGGGCCCGTCCGTCGCTACCGATCGTAATGACTTCGTGACTGAAAGTAGCTCGATTTGCGACGCGTGTGCTGGTGCCGCCCCGCCGTCCTGGTGCACAATGAGCGCGCAAGCAACGCCGAGCAGCCCCGTCCGCCAGGTCCGCCGGTCGCGATCGAGATCGTTGGGGAAGACGCATCTCGCATCGTCGACACAGGAGGGTCCAGATGGCCGGTGCAACCACGCGCGGCGTCCTTTACGTGCACTCCGCTCCGCGCGCGCTGTGCCCGCACATCGAATGGGCGGCCGGCGGGGTGCTCGGTGTCCGGCTGTCGATGGACTGGATCCCCCAGCCCGCGGCGCCCGGGATGTATCGCGCCGAGGTGTCCTGGCAGGCCGAGCAGGGCACCGGGGCGCGGCTGACGTCCGCCCTGCGTGGGTGGGCGCATCTGCGGTACGAGGTGACCGAGGAGCCGAGCGGCGGCGTCGACGGTGCCCGCTGGAGCCACACGCCCGAGCTCGGCATCTTCCATGCCGTGACGGACGTGCACGGCAACGTCGTGGTGCCCGAGAACCGCATCCGGGCCGCCATGGAGGTCGGGCTGCTCGACGCCGAGCGTCTCGTCGGCGAGCTCGACCTCGCGCTCGGTCGCGCCTGGGACGACGAGCTCGAGCCGTTCCGGCACGCCGGCGACGGCGCACCCGTGCGCTGGCTGCACCGCGTCGGCTGACGCCCGCCCACACCCTCGTTGATCATGCAATCCGCGTTGATCATGCATTTCCCGTTGATCACTCCCATCCGCTCAGGCGGCCCCCGCGTCCGGAGAACACCCTTGCACTGCGGGTGATCCCGGCCGCCGGAGCGATCATGAGATCAACGGGAAATGCATGATCAACGCGGATTGCATGATCAACGCGGGGTCACGACGTCTCACCCGCCGCTGCGGCTCCTGACCGGCCGCGCACGGCTGTGGGGGGCGTCCCGCCCGAGCGGGACGCCCCACACAGCTGTGTCCGGCGTGCTCCCACGCCCCTCGCTCAGACCGCGGCGGTGGGCGTCGCCTCGTCGTTCGCGAGCTCCCGGTGGCTGATCGTCAGCAGGGTGTAGACCAGCACCGCGCCGGCCAGGACGATCACAGCGCTGACCTGGAACGCCTGCGTGGCACCGTGCGTGAACGAGGCGTTGAACAGGGCCTGCGGGATCTGCGCCGGGGACCCGCCGGTGGGCGCGCCTCCCGCCTGGACCGCGGCGGCCGCCTGATCCCTGATGAACGCGGTCTGGGCGTTGACGGCCACCGTGCTCAGGGTCGCGAGGCCGATGGCGCCGCCGATCTGCTGCATCGTGTTGAGCACCGCCGACGCGATGCCGGTGTCGTTCTTCGGGACGCCGACGACCGCGGTGAGCGTGAGCGGCACGAAGACCAGGCCCATGCCGATCGACAGGACCAGCATCGGCACGATGAGGTCGGGGAAGTAGCTGCTGCCGACGCTCACCCGGGAGAGCATGAACATCCCGGAGGAGGCGACCAGAGCGCCCGTCCCCGCGATCCACCGCGGGTCGACCCTGGCGACCAGCGTCGAGCTCAGCTGGGCCGCGCCCACGATGCCGAAGCTGAACGGCAGGAACGCCAGGCCCGTGACGATCGCGGAGTAGCCGAGCACGACCTGGATGTACTGCCCGAGGAAGTAGAACATCGAGAACAGCGCCGCGCCGATGGCGAGCATCGCGACGTACGTGGTCGCGCGGTTGCGGTTGGCGAGCACGCGGAACGGCATCAGGGCGTGGTCCGAGCGCGACTCGACGACGAGGAACACCCCGAGCAGCACGACGCCGATCGTCAGGTAGGTGACGGTGGTCGCGTCCGTCCATGAGTTCGGGGGCGCTGCGTGGGTGAGGCCGTAGACGAGGCTGACGAGTCCCGCAGTGCCGGTGATCGCGCCGAGGACGTCGAAGCGGCCGCGCTGGCGCTCGGACTCGCCGAGGAACCTCGGCGCGAGGACCACGACGAGCAGGCCGATCGGCACGTTGATGAAGAAGGTCCAGCGCCAGGAGATCTCGGTCAGCGCACCGCCGAGGATGAGCCCGATGGCGGCGCCGGCTCCGGACATCGCGGCGTACACCGCGAACGCCCGGTTGCGGGGCGGACCCGCCGGGAACGTCGTCGTGATGAGCGAGAGGGCGGTCGGCGAAGCGATGGCCGCCCCCAGTCCCTGCAGCATGCGCGCGCCGATCATCTGGCCTTCGCTCTGCGCGATGCCGCCCAGCAGCGAGGCGACCGCGAAGATCACCACGCCGGCCATGAAGACCTTGCGGCGGCCGAGCAGGTCGCCCATGCGGCCTCCGAGCAGCAGCAGGCCGCCGAACGCGAGCGTGTAGGCGTTCACCACCCAGGACAGGTCCGTCTGCGAGAAGCCGAGGTCGACCTTGATGTGCGGCAGCGCGATGTTCACGATCGTGCCGTCGAGCACGACCATGAGCTGGGCGGCGCTGATGACCGCGAGCGCGATCCCGAGGTTGCGTGGGGCGGAGCCGCCGGTCTCGCCGGAGTCGATGGGTGCCGCCGTTGCGGCGACGGGGTCGGGGAGTGCGACCTCGTCCGTGGGCTGGGGCATCGGACGTCCTTTCACAGGGCAGGGCAGGGGCAGGGCAGGCCAGGGAGGGCAGGGGCAGGGCAGGCCAGGGAGGGCAGTGGTCAGCGCCGGCCGGGCTTGGGCGCCGTCGGCCGTACTGGAGCGGGTTGCGGGGTGAGGTGGCGGGAGAGGCGGGGGTCAGCCGTCGTCGGGGCCCGGACAAGCAGATCTGTGGACGGCGGGCAGCACGAGCTCGTCGATGACGCGTGTCGCCAGCTCCGCCGGTGGCGCCGTCCCCTCGACCATGCTCCAGAAGGTCATCATCGCGAGGACCATGGTCGAGACGAGGTCGACATCGACGTGATCGCCGATCTCCCCGCGGGCGCGGGCCGTCTCGAGGACGCGCCGCACCAGCGCACGCTTCGGCTCGACGAACCGCTCGCGCAGGGCACAGTTGAGCTCTGGATCGGTGGACATGGCGGTGCTGACCCCGCACATCAACCGGACGTCGGCGTCGCTGACGGAGCGCCGCAGCTCGACCAGGGCGTGCAGGTCGTCGTGCAGGTTGCCGGTGTCGGGCTGCGGCTCGTCGCCGTGCAGGGCGCCCATGGCGTCGGCGACGAGCTCGGCCTTCGAGGACCACCGCCGGTAGAGGGTGGCCTTGCCGGCGTGGGCGCGGGTGGCCACCTCGTCGAAGGTCAGCTTGTCGTAGCCGACCTCCGCGAGCAGCCGCAGGGTCGCCAGGAGCACCTCGCGCGCCCGCTCACCCTCGAGCCGGGGACGCGCCGAGCTGCGGGTCTCGCTCACGGTCACCTCCCGCTCGTTCCGCCTGGACGAAACGAAACCGTTCCGTTCCATCGAAACGCTACGCGCGGGGCGGAGGGCCCGGCAACTCGGAACAGAGGTCACGCCCGGAGGAACACCCAGGGTTCATCCCCCCGTCACCGGGAGGTCGATCCGAGTGTCGGTTCAGACCGAGCGGAAGGCGAGGACGACGTTGTGGCCGCCGAACCCGAACGCGTTGTTGAGGCCGACGAGGTCACTCGACGGGAGCTGCCGCGGGTCCTTGCGCACGACGTCGAGGTCGACCTCGGGGTCGAGGTCGTCGACGTTGATCGTCGGCGGGGCGACGCGGTCGCGCAGGGCGAGGATCGTGAAGGCGGCCTCGAGCGCGCCGGCGGCGCCGAGCAGGTGACCGGTCATCGACTTCGTCGCGGAGACGGCGATGTGGTCCGTCGCGTCGCCCAGCGCCTCCCGGATCGCACGGGCCTCGGCGACGTCACCGGCCGGGGTCGAGGTGGCGTGCGCGTTGATGTGGACGACGTCCGCGGGGTCGATCCCGCCCGCCTCGAGCGCCTGCGCGCATGGCGCGGATCACGCCCTGACCCGTGGGGTCGGGGGCGGCGATGTGGTGGGCGTCGGAGGTGATGCCGGACGACACCACCTCGGCGTAGATCGTGGCGCCACGGGCGCGCGCGTGCTCCTCGCTCTCGAGGACCGCGAGCGCGGCACCCTCGCCGAGGACGAACCCGTCCCGGGCCGCGTCGTAGGGGCGCGAGGCCACCTCGGGGGTCGTCGTTGCGCGTCGACAGCGCCTGCATCGCGGCGAATCCGGCGATGGGCAGCGGGTGGATCGCGGCCTCGGTGCCGCCGGCGAGGACGACGTCCGCGCGGCCCGACCGGATCATGTCGAGGGCGTAGGCCATCGCCTCGGCGCCGGAGGCGCAGGCGGACACCGGCGTGTGGACGCCGGCCCTGGCGCCGATCTCGATGCCGATCGCCGCGGCCGGCCCGTTGGGCATGAGCATGGGCACGGTCAGCGGGAAGACCCGCCGGGCGCCCTTCTCCTTGAGGACGTCGTAGGCGGAGAGCAGCGTCCAGACACCGCCGATGCCCGAGGCGCACACGACGCCGAGCCGCTCGGGCTCCACCTCGGGCGCACCGGCGTCACGCCAGGCCTCGCGGGCGGCGACCATCGCCATCTGCCCCGAGGGGTCGAGGCGGCGGGTCTCGACCTTGGCCAGCGTCTCGGCGGTGGGCACCGCCAGCTGGGCGGCGAACGTGACCGGCAGCTCGTACTGCCCCATCCAGTCCGCCTCGATCGGCCTGGCGCCGGACCGGCCCTCCAGGGCCGCGCTCCAGGTGCTCGGCAGGTCGCCGCCGATGCGGGGTGGTCGCGCCGAGGCCGGTGACGACGACCCGGCGCTGCGTGCCGTTGGCCATGGGGTGCTCCTCGAGAGGGGTCGGACAGCGGTGGTTCGGGGAGGTGGTCGGGGTGGTGCCCCGGAGGACCGGGAGCCGGGCGCGGCCGGAGCGCGGCGACGCCGCCGGCCGCGCCCCGCGATCAGCTCTGGGCGCTCTGGATGTACGAGACGGCGTCGCCGACGGTCTTGAGGTTCTTGACGTCGTCGTCGGGGATGCGCACGCCGAACTTCTCCTCGGCGTTGACGACGATGGTCATCATCGACAGCGAGTCGATGTCGAGGTCGTCGGTGAAGCTCTTGTCGGACTGGACCGCGTCGACCGCGAGGCCGGTCTCCTCGTTGACGATCTCGGCCAGGCCGCTCAGGATCTCCTGCTCGCTCAGTGCCATGCGGTGCGCTCCTCGTCTGTGGGTGCTGATGGACGGACTCGTGTCGGGTCCTGGGCACGTGCCCCGGCAGGTGGACCCTACGGCAGCTCGACGACCTGGGCCGCGTAGGTCAGCCCCGCCCCGAAGCCGATCAGCAGGGCCAGCCCGCCGCTCGCGGCCTGCCCCTCCTCGAGCATGCGGTCCATGGCCAGCGGGACGGACGCCGCCGACGTGTTGCCCGACTGCTCGATGTCGTACGAGACCGGGACGTGCTCCGGCAGGTGCAGCTGCTTGACCATCGCCGCCACGATGCGCGCGTTCGCCTGGTGCGGGATGAACGCGGCGAGCTGGCCGGCCTCGACGCCGGCGGCGTCCAGGGCCTTCTGCGCGACCGGCGCCATCTGCCACACGGCCCAGCGGAACACCGCCTGGCCGGCCATCTTCAGCGCCGGCCACTCGGCGCGCTCGCTGTCGCGGTACTCGATCCACGAGCTCTTGTTGACGATGGCGTCCCACTGCGAGCCGTCGGACCCCCAGACCGTCGGGCCGATGCCGGGGGTGTCGCTCGGGCCGACGACCACGGCTCCCGCGCCGTCGCCGAAGATGAACGCGGTCGAGCGGTCGTGCAGGTCGATGAAGTCGGAGAGCTTCTCGACGCCGACCACGAGCACGTGCCGCGCCGAGCCGCCGCGGATCATGTCGTTCGCGAGGCTGATGCCGTAGCAGAAGCCCGCGCACGCGGCGGAGATGTCGAGCGCGGCGGCAGGAGTCGAGCCCAGCCGGTGCGCGAGCAGGGACGCCGAGGACGGCGTCTGGTAAGGGTGCGTGACGGTGGCGACGAGGATCGCGTCGACGTCGGCGGCGCTGAGCCCGGCGCGGTCGAGCGCGACCCGGCTCGCCCGCTCGGCCATGTCGGTCACGCTCTCGTCGGGGGCGGCCCAGCGCCGGCTCACGATGCCGGACCGCTCCCTGATCCACTGGTCGGAGGAGTCGATCGCCGCCACCAGCTCGTCGTTGGGGACGACACGCTCGGGGCGGTAGCTCCCGACGGACAGCAGCCGCGCGTGCGCCGCCCCGGTGGGGGACGCGAGGCGCGGTGCCGGGTCCGCCGGCTGCGGGGTCTCGGTCATGGGGAACCTCCGGTCATGGGGACCTCCGTCAGGCATGGGTCGGCGCGGACGCGGCGGCGGCGCTGCCGGCGGCACCCGTGGCGGTTCGGCTCGGGGCGCTGCCCGAGTGGGTCTCGACGAGCGCCCGCGCGGCGGGCAGGTCGTCGGGGGTCTTGAGCGCGACGATCTCGACGCCGGGCAGGGCGCGCTTGGCGAGCCCGGCGAGCGTGCCCGCCGGCGGCAGCTCGAGCAGGCCGGTGACGCCGAGCTCGCGCAGCGTGTCGGTGCACGCGTCCCAGCGGACCGGGTTCGCCACCTGGTCGACGATCCGGCGCAGGGCCTCGCGCCCGGTGTCGACGACCCCGCCGTCGGCGTTCGACAGCAGCCGGGTCCGCGGATCGGCGGGGGTGATGGCGCGGGCGTAGGTCGCGAGGACGTCGACCGCGGGTGCCATGTGCGCGGTGTGGAAGGCGCCGGCGACCTGCAGCGGCACGACCCGGGCCTTCGCCGGCGGCGCCGCGGCGAGCGCGGCGAGCTGCTCGAGCGTGCCCGCGGCGACGACCTGGCCCGCGGCGTTCCGGTTCGCCGCGGTCAGCCCGTGTTCCGCGATCGCCGCCGCCACCTCGTCGGGATTCCCCCCGAGCACCGCGCTCATGCCCGTCGGGGTCACGGCGCTCGCGGCGGCCATCGCCCGGCCGCGCTCGCGGACCAGGACGACCGCCTGCTCGGCGCGACAGCACGCCGGTCAGCGCGGCGGCGGTGAGCTCGCCGACGGAGTGTCCGGCGATCGCGCCACGGCCGTCCGTCGGGTCGACGCCCGAGCGCAGGTCGACGGCGCGCGAGCCCGGCGGCGACGATCAGCGGCTGGGCGACGGCGGTGTCGCGGATGGTCTCGGCGTCGGACGTCGTGCCGTGGGCGGCGAGGTCGAGGTCGGCGACGGCACCCAGCCAGCGCGACGCGCTCGGCGACCTCGGGGATCTCGAGCCAGGGAGCGAGGAAGCCGGGGGTCTGCGAGCCCTGCCCCGGGCACACGATGGCGAGCACCGTTCCACCATGACCTGCCAGGGGCTGCGGCGAGCAGGTCCGTGGTCACGAACCTTCCGAGCGGCTCTTGGAGAAACCTACAAACGGATGTGGGAAGGTTCAGGAGCGCTCGCGTTCCCTGGGGCCCTCCGCGAGCCGGCCCGCAGCGATCCCCACCTGGAGCACGAAGCCCTCCCGCGGGTCGGACGGGGTCCCAGCCCGTGAGCTTCGCCACGCCGCGCAGGCGGTAGCGGACCGTGTTGGGGTGCACGAAGAGCAGGCGGGCCGCGGCCTCGACCGAGCGGCCCTGCTCGAGGTAGGCGGAGGCGGTGCCCAGCAGCACCGGGTCGGCCTCGGCGAGTCGCCGGTACACCCGGTCGACCAGCGCGCGGCGCGCGGTGCCGTCGCCGCTGAGCATGCGTTCGGGCAGCAGGTCGTCGGCCGCCACCGGGCGCGGCGCCTGCGGCCAGGCGCGGGCGGCGACGATCCCGGCCAGCGCGGCCCGGGCGGAGCGCCCCGCCTCGGCGAGGGTGGGGACGACGGGTCCCGTCACCAGGGGGCCGGGGCCGAAGTGGCCGGCGAGCGCGCGGGCGGCGTCCAGGGGGTCGGTGCGGTGCCCCACCACGGCGACCATCCGGTCGCCCTGGACGCCGACCAGCGCGTCGGCCCGCAGCGCCGTCGCCGCACGCCGCAGGGGGCCCACGACGTCGCGCGCCAGCCCGGCGGCCGGACCGTCGGGCGGACCGGTCGGGGTGGACCCCACGACGACCGTCACCTGGTCGGAACCCGCCCAGCCGAGCGCCGCCGCGCGCGAGCGGAGCGCGTCGTCGGCCTCGCCGCGCAGCAGGGCGTCGACGACCAGCGCCTCGAGCCGCGCGTCCCAGGCGCCGCGGGCCTCGGCCGCCCGGGCGTAGATCCGGGCGGCGGCGAAGGCGACCTCGCGGGAGTAGCGCAGCACGGCCTCGCGCAGCCGCTGCTCGTCGCCGGGCGCCGCGAGCTCGGGCACCTGCGCCTCGACGGTGTCGACGACGGTGCGCAGCAGCTCCAGCGCCTGCTGCAGCGACACCGACCGGGTGAGCTCGCGCGGGGCCGTGCCGAAGATGTCGGGGCTGACCTGCGCGGCCTGCCCGGTCTCCCCGGCGTCCCGACGCCGGCCGGCCTCGGCGTACCACTCGAGGAAGGCCGCGATGCCTGCCTGCGCGACCAGCCCCACCCACGAGCGGTCGTCGGGTGCCAACTGGCGGAACCACCCGAGCCGCTCGTCCATGCTCGCGACGGCCGCGGTGGCGAGCGGGCCCGCACCGCGGCGCAGGTTCACGAGCGTGGCGTCCGGCATGCCTGTGAGCCTCGCCTCTTTGTCCGTCACCCACAACCGTCCGGCCACCCCACCCCTCGGCGGGTGGGCGGGTGCGGGCGTGTTCGCCAAGGTCCGGGGGCCGGGTTAAGGTCAGACCGGAACCGGGGGGCCGGGTGACCGACCGGGGGCGCGGCCAGGGGAGGGGACATTCCGGCGGCGTGCCCGAGCGGCGGGCCCCGGTCGACGATCGGGAGGAACAGTGGGAGCACTCGACCGGATCCGCCGGCGGCTGGCGGAGCGCCGGGTATCGGCTCCGCACGCTGCGGTCCCACCACCGGCTCCCGCCCCGACCGCCGCCGAGGAGGCCCGGCTGTGGGCCGCCCTGCGCGACGACCCGAACGACCAGGCCTCCTTCCACGCGCTCGCCCGCATCGTCCGGCTCCGCGCCGAGGAGGGGCACGAGGGCGGCGACCCCCGCAGGGCCGCCGACGACGCCGTCTGGGCCCTGGCGGAGGAGCTGGCCCACTCGCCCCGCGCCTGGTACCCGCTGATCGAGCTCGGCCGCCTCTCGGTGCACGACGACCGCGAGCAGGCGCTGAAGCGCTTCGCGACGGCGTCGGACCGTGATCCCACCGGCTGGGCGCTCGCCACGGCGGTCCGCACGCTCCGCGAGGAGGGCCTGCCGTCCGACGGGCTCGGGCTCGGCGTCGGCCACTGGCGCCCGCGCGAGCACGTCGTCGAGGCGGGGCAGCAGCTCGTGCACGCCGCCGTCGACGCCGGGCGCCCCAGCGAGGCCCGGCGCTTCCTCGAGTCGCTCGCCTCGCACCCCGACACCGCGGCCGCCGAGGCCTCGCGGGTCGAGCTGCTGCGGGTCGTCGAGGAGGCCGAGCGGAACCGCGCCGCCGGCCCGGGCAGCGGTGCGATCCCGGTCGTCGACGTCCGCGAGCGCAAGCTGTTCAAGCGCTGAACCCAGCCCCCGCCGTTCCCCTCGGACCGTCTCCCCTCCGCGCCGATCAAGGAAAAGCTGGACCCTTTACAGCCGAGGTCCCGCTGCTGGGTCCAGCTTTTCCTTGATCGGCGCCAGGGGAGGGCTCAGGCCTCGCCGCCCGTCGAGCCCGTCGTGCCGGCCGCCACGTCGTGCAGGCGGTACTTCTCGACGGCCTGCGCCGGCAGCCCCGGGTCGATCTCGCCGCGTCGCGCGAGCTGCAGCAGCAGGCGGGTGGCGATCGACGGGCCGTCGACGAGGAAGAACCGGCGAGCCGCCGGCCGGGTGTCGGAGAAGCCGAACCCGTCGGTGCCGAGCGAGGCGTAGTCGCCCGGGACCCAGGGCCGGATCTGGTCCTGCACCTGCCGCATGTAGTCGCTGACCGCGACGACCGGACCGGGGGCGTCCTCCAGCCGCTGCGTGACGTAGGGCACCGGCGCCTCGGCCCCGGGCTGGAGGAACGCCTGCTCGTCGCAGCGCAGCCCGTCGCGGCGCAGCTCGCTCCAGCTCGTGACGCTCCAGACGTCGGCCGCCACGCCCCAGTCGTCGCGCAGCAGCTGCTGGGCCTCGAGCGCCCAGGGCACGGCCACGCCCGAGGCGAGGATCTGGCCGCGGGGCCGCTCGTCCTGCAGGTCCGAGGGCCGGAGCAGGTACATGCCCCGGAGCGACGCCCTCGACGTCGAGACCCTCCGGCTCGGCCGGCTGCACGTACGGCTCGTTGTAGACGGTGAGGTAGTAGTAGACGTCCTCGGGGGACTCGCCGTACATCCGCCGCAGGCCGTCGCGCACGATGTGCCCGATCTCGTAGCCGTACGCCGGGTCGTAGGCGACGACGGCCGGGTTGGTGGCGGCGAGCAGCGGGGAGTGGCCGTCGGCGTGCTGCAGGCCCTCGCCGGTCAGCGTGGTGCGGCCGGCGGTGGCCCCGATGAGGAAGCCCCGGGCCATCTGGTCGGCGGCCGCCCAGAGCGCGTCGCCGGTCCGCTGGAAACCGAACATCGAGTAGAAGATGTAGATCGGGATCATCGGCTCGCCGTGGGTGGCGTACGACGACCCGGCCGCGGTGAACGCCGCCGCCGACCCGGCCTCGTTGATCCCGAGGTGCAGGATCTGCCCGCTCTCGGACTCCTTGTAGGCGAGCATCAGCTCGCGGTCGACCGAGGTGTAGTGCTGCCCGTGCGGGTTGTAGATCTTGGACGTCGGGAAGAACGAGTCCATCCCGAAGGTGCGCGCCTCGTCGGGGATGATCGGCACGACCCGCGGGCCGAACTCCTTGTCGCGCATGAGGTCGCGGAGCAGCCGGACGAACGCCATCGTCGTGGCCACCGGCTGCTTGCCCGACCCGCGCCGGGCGACCTCGTAGCTCGACGGCCTCGGGCAGCTTGAGGGACTGCCCGGTGACCCGGCGCTGCGGCACCGGGCCGCCGAGCCGGCGCCGCCGCTCGCGCAGGTACTCGACGACCTCGTCGCCCTCGCCCGGGTGGTAGTAGGGCGGCAGGTAGGGGTCGGCCTCGAGCTGCGCGTCGCTGACCGGGATGCGCAGGCCGTCGCGCAGGAGCTTGAGGTCCTCCAGCGTCAGCTTCTTCATCTGGTGCGTCGCGTTGCGGCCGGCGAAGTGCGGGCCCAGGCCGTAGCCCTTGATGGTCTTCGCGAGGATGACCGTGGGCTGGCCGGTGTGCTCCATCGCGGCCTTGTAGGCGGCGTAGACCTTGCGGTAGTCGTGGCCGCCGCGCTTGAGCCTCCAGATGTCCTCGTCGGACATGTCCGCGACCATCGCCCGGGTGCGCGGGTCGCGGCCGAAGAAGTGCTCGCGGATGAAGGCGCCGTCCTCGGCGCGGTAGGTCTGGTAGTCGCCGTCCGGCGTGACGTTCATGAGGTTCACCAGGGCGTGGTCGCGGTCGCGCCGCCAGCAGCGGGTCCCACTCCCGGCCCCAGACCACCTTGATGACGTTCCAGCCGGCTCCCCGGAAGAACGCCTCGAGCTCCTGGATGATCTTGCCGTTGCCGCGCACCGGGCCGTCGAGCCGCTGCAGGTTGCAGTTCACGACGAAGGTGAGGTTGTCGAGCTCCTCGGTGGCGGCGATCTGCAGGGCGCCGCGGCTCTCGGGCTCGTCCATCTCGCCGTCGCCGAGGAACGCCCAGACGTGCTGGTCGGAGGTGTCCTTGATGCCGCGGGCGGCCAGGTACTTGTTGAACTGCGCCTGGTAGATCGCGTTGATCGGGCCGAGGCCCATCGACACGGTCGGGAACTCCCAGTAGTCCGGCATCAGCCGCGGGTGCGGGTACGAGGGCAGCCCGCCGCTGGGGTGCGACTTCTCCTGCCGGAAGCCGTCGAGCCGGTCCTGCGACAGCCGGCCCTCGAGGAAGGAGCGGGCGTAGATGCCCGGGCGACGCGTGGCCCTGGAGGAAGACCTGGTCGCCGCCGCCGGGGTGGTCCTTGCCGCGGAAGAAGTGGTTGAAGCCGACCTCGTAGAGCGTGGCCGACGAGGCGTACGTCGAGATGTGGCCGCCGACGCCGATCCCGGGCCGCTGCGCCCGGTGCACCATGATCGCCGCGTTCCAGCGGATCCACGCCCGGTAGCGGCGCTCCACCTCCTCGTCGCCGGGGAACCAGGGCTCCGCCTCGGGCGGGATGGTGTTGATGTAGTCGGTCGAGGCCAGGCTGGGGACGCCGACGCCACGCTCGCGGGCGCGCTGGAGCAGCGCGAGCATGAGGTAGCGCGCCCGGGTGCGCCCCCGCTCGTCGACGGCGCCGTCGAGGGACGCCAGCCACTCCTGCGTCTCCTCGGGGTCGATGTCGGGGAGCTGGCTGGGCAGGCCGTTGAGGATGGGCCCGGCGTCCTCGCGTGCGACCACGGTGATCGTTCCCTTCGCTTGCGCGTGCTCCCCGCCCGGCGGTCTGGTCGGACCGGGCCGTACCCGACCATCCTCCTGCCCGCGCCGCCCGCCGTCACATCTACCCCCCACCCCGTCGCGTCGGCCCCTCCCGGCGCTCCTGCGGGGGCGCCGCGAGCGGTCGCCGCGGCGGGGACGGTTGCGCAGGGGGGGTGCAGTGCAGTGGACTAGCGGTCACGGGGTGCGGGAGGGTCAGGGCGGCCCCCTGCGCGGCGTGGGCGTCGTGCCCTCGCCGCTCGAGGCGACGTGGAGGGCACTGGAGTGGGCGCGACCGCGGAGTCCGCGGCGGATCAGTCGACAGGACCGACGGCGGTGGGCCGGCTCGGGCTGCGGCCCGGTCAGGTCGTGCAGGAGTTCGGCTACGACGACGACGTCGACGCCGACCTGCGGGCGGCCGTCGAGGAGTTCACCGGCAACGAGCTCGCCGACGAGGACGTCGCAGGACGTCGTCGACGCGGCGCTCTACTGGTGGCGCGAAGGCGACGGCGACCTCGTCGACGCCCTGGTCGACGCCCTGACGAACCTGGCCGAGGGGGGCGTCATCTGGCTGCTCACGCCGAAGTCGGGCCGCTCGGGCCACGTCGAGCCGTCGGAGATCGAGGACGCCGCGCCGACCGCGGGCCTGCACGCGACGAGCACGATCAGCGCGTCCCGCGACTGGACGGGCACCCGGCTGGCGACCCCCCGCGCGGGCCGGCGCTAGCCTTCCGCGGGCTCCGACAGCGAGCGCCGCCCACCACTGAGGAGCATCCACCGATGAGCCCGCAGATCGGCGCGCCCGCGCCCGGCTTCGCCCTGAAGGACCAGCACGGCCAGACGGTGCGGCTGGCCGACTTCGCGGGCAGGCAGAACGTGGCGCTCGTCTTCTACCCGTTCGCCTTCTCGGGCATCTGTACGGGCGAGCTCTGCGAGCTGCGCGACAACATCGGCCTGTTCGCCGATGCGAACGTCCAGCTCGTCGGCGTCTCGTGCGACCCGATGCACGCGCAGCGCGCCTGGGCCGAGGCCGAGAAGTACGAGTTCCCGCTGCTGTCCGACTTCTGGCCGCACGGCGAGGTCGCCAAGGCGTACGGGGTGTTCAACGACACGATCGGGTTCGCGATCCGCGGCACCTTCCTCGTGGACACCTCGGGTGTCCTGCGCTGGAGCATCGTGAACGGTCCGGGGGAGGCCCGGCCGCTCTCGGCGTACCGTGAGGCGGTCGCGGCGCTGTAGCGATGCCGCACGTCGAGGGGCCTGTAGCTCAGCTGGCAGAGCACCGCGCTTACACCGCGGGTGTCGTCGGTTCGAACCCGGCCGGGCCCACCGAGCGTCCGACAGCGCCCGACACCGGTCCCCAATCGGCCGGAAGTCGGACGCACAGGGCAAGACATTAGCTGTGCGTAGTCAAGACATAGCGA
Source organism: uncultured Actinomycetota bacterium (assembly GCA_963792195.1). GTDB lineage: Bacteria > Actinomycetota > Actinomycetes > Actinomycetales > Kineosporiaceae > DATKNA01. The sequence goes on from CAWBVK010000004.1 coordinate 289,450, forward strand.
ACAGTTCACGTTTGCAGCCTCGCGTGGCAGCGCGGCCACTATCGTCGTCGTCGTGACGAGCGAGAACACCCCGACCCTGGCCCAGGTCGTCAAGGTCCTCGAGCAGATGTACGACCCCGCGTGGGCGCGGGACTGGGACGCCGTCGGCCTGGTCTGCGGCGACCCCGCGGCCCCGGTCCGGCGCATCCTGCTCGCCGTCGACCCGGTCGAGTCGGTCGTCGACGAGGCCGTCGCCTGGCACGCCGACCTCCTCCTGACCCACCACCCGCTCCTGCTGCGGCCCGTGCACGGCGTCGCCGCGACCTCGTTCAAGGGCCGGGTGGTCCACCGGCTGGTCCGCTCCGGCTGCGGGCTGTACACCGCCCACACCAACGCGGACGTCGCCGCGCCCGGCGTGTCCGACGCCCTCGCGCGCGTGCTCGGTCTGACGGACCTCGAGCCGCTCGCCGCGGATCCGGCCGACCCGGTCGACAAGATCGTCACCTTCGTCCCCGAGGAGGGCGTCGACAAGGTCGTCGACGCGCTGACCGCGGCGGGTGCCGGCGAGATCGGGGAGTACGCGCGTTGCGCCTTCACCGCCGTCGGCACCGGCACCTTCACCCCCGGCGCAGGTGCCCGCCCGACCGTCGGTGAGATCGGCCGGCGCACCGACGTCCCGGAGCACCGGGTCGAGATGGTGCTCCCGCGGGCCCGGCGCGCGGCCGTCGTCGCGGCACTGCGCACGGCCCACCCCTACGAGGAGCCCGCGTTCGACGTCTACGAGCTGGCGGCGTGGTCGGGCCCCCGCGGGATCGGCCGGGTCGGCCGGCTCGCCGCGCCCACCACGCTGCGCGAGTTCGCGATGCTCGTCGCGGAGGCCCTGCCCGGGCTCGGTGCAGGGGGTCCGGATCGCCGGCGACCCGATGGGCGAGGTCTCCCGCGTCGCGGTCTGCGGCGGGGCGGGCGACGGCCTGCTCGACGCCGTCCGGGCCAGCGGCGCCGACGTCTTCGTCACCGCCGACCTGCGCCACCACGTCGCCAGCGAGGCGCGCGAGGCCGCGGGGGAGGGCCGGCCGTACCTCGTCGACGTGTCGCACTGGACCAGCGAGTGGCCCTGGCTGGCGGGCGTGTCCAACCGCCTCGAGGGCGCGCTCGAGGCCGCCGGCACGCCGGTCGAGGTGCACGTGTCGGTCAAGTGCACCGACCCGTGGACGTTCCGGGTCCCCAGCCCGGGCGGCGTCGTCCGCTAGCCGCGCCGTCCGGAGAGACGGGCCACCGCGTCGACGACGAGGTCCCAGAAGCGCGCGACGTCGAGGTCGAGGGCGACCCAGGCGTTGTCGGGCGCGCCGGTCCGGGCGTGCAGGTCGACGACCGTCGCGCCCCGGGTGTGCTCGCCGACGAGCTCGACGGCGACGGGGGCGCGCCGGCCCGTGACGAGCGCCGGGTCGAGCACGAGTGCCACCGCCACGGGGTCGTGCACAGGGGGCGCCGAGAAGCCGAACACCGACCGGTAGGTGCCGGCGAAGAACGTCAGCAGGTCGACGCACATCCCGGCGAGGGGCGTGCCGAGCGCCCGCAGCCGGCTCAGCACGGCCTCGGTGGCGAGGGCGCGGTGGGTCACCTCGAGGCCGACCAGCGCGACGTCGAGGCCGGACCGGAGGACGACGTCCGCCGCCTCGGGGTCGAAGGCGACGTTGAACTCCGCGTACGGGCGGTAGTTGCCCCGCCCCGTGGAGCCGCCGACTCTGACGCGAGCTCGCCGCTGCGCCGCGACGCACGGGTCGAGGCCGCTCTCGCCGTGCCGCGACTCGGCGCCGACGCAGGCCGGTGCAACGCAGCGCAGCCCGGCACGGTGGTCGCCGGCGGCGAGCACCGGTTGAGGGTGGTGCGTCCTCTGGCCGTTCCCCTGCCACGGTGGTGACCAGGCGCAGGTCGAGCCGGGGAGAGAGAAGCGTCTTTTTCCTCTTGAGGATCTGGCCGGCCGACGGGCGCCGGCCCGTGAGGTGGAGGTGACCGGCGTGCCGACCGCGGCCCCGCAGGACCAGTGGCGACTGCTCGACGTGCAGGCGCACGACACCCGGCTCGCGCAGCTCGCCCACCGCCGCCGCACCCTGCCCGAGCTCGCCGAGCTCGAGCGGCTCACCATGCGCCGCCGCGTGCTCGACGACGAGCTGGTCGCGGCGCGCACCACCGTCTCCGACGTCCGCCGCGAGCTGGCGAAGGCGGAGGCCGACGTGGAGCAGGTGCGGAGCCGGGTCACGCGGAACAACGCGCGGCTGGAGGCGGGTCAGGGCACCGCGAAGGACATGCAGGCGCTCCAGCACGAGCTCGGCACCCTCGCCGAGCGCCAGTCCGTCCTCGAGGACGCCGAGCTCGAGGTCATGGAGCGGCTCGAGACCGCCGAGGGGCGCGTGGCCGAGCTCGAGGGCCGGGCCGGCGAGCTCGACGGCGAGATCGCCTCGCTGACCAAGCGCCGCGACGAGGCGTTCGCCTCGATCGACGACGAGGCGGCGGCCGAGCGCAACGCGCGGGCCGACGCCGCGGCCGGGCTCGCCGGCGACCTGCTGGCGCTCTACGAGAAGGTGCGCGACGGCCACGGCGGCGTCGGTGCGGCGCGGCTGTTCCAGCGCCGCTGCGAGGGGTGCCGGCTCGAGCTCAACCCGACGGACATCGCGCGCATCCGCTCCGCCGGCGACGACGCCGTGCTGCGGTGCGAGGAGTGCGGGCGGATCCTCGTCCGCACCCCCGACTCGGGTCTCTGATGGTCGATAGCGGGGGCGCCGCGCGCCGGCTCGTCGTCGAGGCCGACGGCGGCTCGCGGGGGAACCCGGGGCCGGCCGGCTTCGGGGCGGTCGTCCGGGACGGTGCGACAGGCGAGGTCCTGGCCGAGGTCGCGGAGCCGATCGGCGTGGCCACGAACAACGTGGCGGAGTACCGGGGCCTGCTGGCCGGGCTGCGGGCCGCCGCCGCCGTCGATCCCGGGGCGAGCGTCGAGGTCCGGATGGACTCCAGGCTCGTCGTCGAGCAGATGTCGGGCCGCTGGAAGATCCGGCACGAGGACATGCGCCGGCTCGCACGCGAGGCCGCCGCCGTGCTCCCGCCGTCCCGCGTGGTCTACACCTGGGTGCCGCGGGCGCAGAACGCGCACGCGGACCGGCTCGCCAACGAGGCCATGGACGCCGCGTCCGCGGGCACCACCCGCTCCCCCGCGCCGGCCGCCGCGCCCGGCTCGAGGTCGTCCCTCGCCGCCGCCCCGCGAGCCGGCGTCCCGGCGCGGAACGGCGAGCCCGTCACGCTCGTCGTCGCGCGGCACGGCCGGACGGCCGACACCGAGCGCGGCGTCTTCGCCGGGCGCGACGGCGCCGACCCGCCGCTCTCGCCGTCCGGGGAGGCGGACGCCGCCCGCCTCGCGGCCGCCCTCCACCGGCTCGGCGGCGACGCCTCCCCGGTGCCCGGCGTGCCCGCCGTCACCGCGGTGGTCGCGAGCCCGCTGCTGCGGGCGCAGGGCACGGCGAAGGCCGTCGCCGAGCGACTCGCCCTCGACGTCGTCACCGACGACGGCTGGGCCGAGATGAGCTTCGGTGCGTGGGACGGCCTGACGTACGCCGAGATCACCCGGCGCGATCCCGAGGCGCTCGCCCGGTGGTGGGGGGACGCGGGCGTCGTCCCGCCGGGCGGGGAGTCGTTCGACGAGCTGGCGGTGCGGGTGCGCGCGGCCCGCGAGCGGGCCGTCGCCGCGCACCCGGGAGGGACCCTGGCCGTGCTCACGCACGGGGGACCCGTCCGCGTCCTGGTGCGGGACGCGCTCGAGGGCGGCGAGGCGGTGCTGTGGCGCCTGCGGGTCACCCCGGGCGCGCTCACCGTGGTGCGGTACTGGCCGGACGGCGGCGTCGAGGTGGTGACGGTCAATGCCACGCCCGCTGACCTCTGAGACCGCCCCGGCACCGCCGGACCGCGGTGCCGTTGCACCGGAACCGGCCGACCGTCCCGCGGAGGTCCTCGGGCGCGTGCGACGGCGACGACCCTCCGCCGGCACGCTCGAGAGCGTGGCGCTGTGGCTCGGCACGCGCGCCGCGCTCGTCGCCTTCACGGTGGCGGCCTGCTGGTTGCTGGGCATCGACGGCGGCGGCCGGCTGAGCGGGCCGACCCGGTGGTTCCTCGAGCGGTTCACCTGGTGGGACTCGTTCCACTTCCTGCGGATCGTCGACCGGGGTTACCTGTCGCTCGCGAAGGGCGGCGGGGACCAGGCGTTCTTCCCCGGCTACCCGCTCGCCATCCGGGCCGTCATGCCGCTCACCGCCGGCAACGCGGCGATGGCCGGGTTCGTGGTGTCCGTGCTCGCCGGCACGGTCGCCGCCGCCGTGCTCTGGCACCTCGGCAGGCTCGCGACGGGCAGCGAGCGCGGCGGCCGCGCGGCGGTGCTGGTGCTGGCCGCGGCGCCCTACGGGTTCTTCCTCGTGACCGTCTACAGCGAGGCCCTGTTCCTGGCCTGCGCGCTCGGGGCGTGGGCGGCAGGCCTGACGCGGCGCTGGTGGGTGGCGGGTCTGCTGGCCGGCCTCGCCTCGGCCGTCCGGGTCAACGGGATCTTCCTCGCGGTCGCCCTGCTCGTGCTCTACCTGCAGCAGGCCCGGGGTGACCGCCGGGCGGGGTCGTCGGCTGCGTCCGCGCTGCCCGTGCTGGGCCGGCTGGGGCTGCGCACCGACGTCCTGGCGCTCGCGCTGCCGCTGGTGGCGGTCGGCGGGTACTTCGCCTACTTGCGCGGCCGGACCGGCACGTGGAACGCGTGGCAGACCGCGCAGGACATCGGCTGGCACCGCGGCACCGCGGCACCCTGGACCGGCATCCACAACGCCTGGGTGAGCGTGCAGTCGGCCGGGGCGCCCGACCTCGTGCTGTCGCGCTGGGCCGATCTCGTCGCGACCGTCGGGGGCCTCGTGCTGCTCGTCGTGCTGCTCGCGTTGCGGCGCTGGCCCGAGGCGGTGTTCGTGCTGCTCAACGTCGCCGTCCTGGTGTGCTCGACGACGCTCGTCTCGGCGCCGCGGTACGCCCTGACCTGGTTCCCGGTGTACACGCTCGTCGCCGAGCTGGCGGTCCGCCCCCGCTGGCGCTGGGTGGTGCCGGCGCTCGTGGTGGCGTGCCTGCCGCTGCTCGGCGTCGTCGCGCTCTCGTTCGCGGCGCACCGCTGGACTGCCTGACTCGACCCGCCGCCCCCGCGCGGGCGACGCGCCTCAGCCCGAGAACGCCTCCACCAGGATGTCGAGACCCTCGGTCAGAAGGTGCTCGGGCATGACCAGCGGCGGCAGGAACCGCAGCACGTTGCCGTAGGTGCCGCAGGTGAGCGTCACGAGGCCGGCCTGCGTGGCAGGCCGCGCTGACCCGGGACGTCGTGGCGGCGTCGGGCGCCGTCGTCCCGGGCAGCACGATCTCGATCGCCAGCATCGCCCCGCGACCCCGGATGTCGCCGATCTCGGGGTGTTCCTCCGCCAGGGCCTCGCAGCCGCGGCAGCATCACGGCCTCGATGCCGCGGGCCTTCGCCGGCAGGTCCTCCTGCTCGATGGTGGCGATGGCGCCGAGCGCGGCGGCGCAGGCCACCGGGTTGCCGCCGTAGGTGCCGCCGAGCCCGCCGGCGTGCACGGAGTCCATGATCTCGGCCCGGCCGGTGACGCCCGCGAGCGGCAGGCCGCCGGCGATGCCCTTGGCGGTGGTGATGAGGTCGGGCACGACGCCCTCGTGGTCGCACGCGAACATGTCGCCGGTCCGGGCGAAACCGCTCTGGATCTCGTCGGCCACGAACAGGACGCCGTTGGCGGAGCACCAGTCGGCGAGCGCCGGCGAGGAACCCCGGCGCGGGCACGACGAAGCCGCCCTCGCCCTGGATCGGCTCGATCACGACGGCAGCGAGCCGGTTCGCGCCGACCTGCTTCTCGAGCATGATGATCGCCCGCTCGGCGGCGCCGGCGCCGTCGAGGTCGGCGCGGCTCGCGGAACGGGTACGACATCGGCGACCCGGTAGATCTCGCCGGCGAACGGGCCGAAGCCGTCCTTGTACGGCATGTTCTTCGCCGTCATCGCCATCGTGAGGTTCGTGCGCCCGTGGTAGGCGTGGTCGAAGACGGCGACGGCGTCGCGCCCGGTGTACCGGCGGGCGATCTTGACCGCGTTCTCGACGGCCTCCGCGCCGGAGTTGAACAGCGCCGACCGCTTCTCGTGGTCGCCGGGGGTGAGCCGGTTGAGGGCCTCGCAGACCTCCACGTAACCCTCGTACGGGGTGACCATGAAGCAGGTGTGGGTGAACGGCTCCACCTGCTCCTGCACGCCCTGCGACGACGCGCGGCGCCGCGTTGCCGACCGACGTCACCGCGATGCCCGAGCCGAAGTCGATGAGCTGGTTGCCGTCGGCGTCCACGAGGATCCCCCCGCCGGCCCGGACGACATACACCGGCAGCGTGACGCCGACGCCCGGCGGCGACCGCGGCGGTCTTGCGCGCCTGCAGCTCCTGCGAGCGCGGGCCGGGGATCGGCGTCGCGCAGCACCCGACGCTGCTCGACGCCGGCGATGGTCGGCGCGGGGCCGCCTGCCGCGCCGGCGAGTGGGGTCTGCAGGGTGTCGGTCATGGCATCTCCCCAGGTCGTTCGGCTCCGTCAGTAGCCTCCACCGTAGGCCACGGCCGGAACGTCGCCCTGGCCCTACCCGTCCATCCTCGTCCGTCCCCACCCGTTCCCACCCGCATCCAGGAGCGTGACCATGACCGAGCCGACGACGGATGGCCGCCTGGCCTACCGGCTGCTCACAGGACCGGACGACGAGGAGTTCTGCCGCCGGGTCAGTTCCGCGCTCCGGGAGGGGTACCGGTTGCACGGGGATCCGGCGCTCACCTTCGACGGCCGGCGCGTGATCGCCGCTCAGGCGCTCGTGCTCGACGAGCCGGCCCGGCCGCACGTGCAGCCCGTCACGCAGCAGCTCTGAGGGTGCCGACGTGTGTGCCCTCATCGTGATTGGGAAATGATCACGAGGAGGGCACACACGTCGGCCTGGCCGGCTGGACCGCGGACCGCTCGGGCGCGGACGGATCAGTCGCCGAGCGCGTCCCTCGCCGTGTCCACGTCGAGGCGGCCCTCGGCGAGCGCCCGCAACGTGGCCAGGCGATCCTCGGCGCCCTCCGGGCACCCGGGCGGCGCCGGGGGCGCCGCGCCGGCGACGTCCGAGGTGCCGGCGGCCGCCTCGGGAGCCGCGCCGGCGGCAGGCGCGAGGCCGAGCCGGCGCAGCAGGTCGTCGAACCGGGCCCGGGCCGTCGGGTAGCTCACGCCGAGGTGCCGCTCCAGGTCGCGCATGTTGCCGCGCGAGGCCAGGAAGACCTTGAGCATCTGCAGGTCGGCGTCGTCGAGGGCGCAGAAGTCGCACGGCTCGAAGCGGCCGACGAGGCCCGTGCCGCAGCTCGGGCAGCCGAGCTGGGTGATCTCGAGGCGGGAGCTGCAGACCGGGCAGTCCCGCGGCGGGCGGTACCCCTGGCGCCCGCCGCCCGGGAACGCGCTCACGCGACCCCGTACGAGGAGGCGGAGGAGGCGCCGATGACGTCGGCGCCGATGACCACGGAGCTCATGACCGACTCGACCACGAGCTCGCCGCTCCCGTCGCCGACGACGGACTCGCGGATCCCGGGGTCGACCATGTCGCCCTTGGTCGACGCCGCTCGGGAGGACGACCTTGCCCATCCGGTTGCGGGCGTGGATCCGGACGCCGGTGCCGGCCAGCAGCTGGACCTTGACCGAGGAGGACTCGGCCGAGATCCGCGAGGCGCCCGACGGGCCCGAGCGTGCCCTTCACCGACGACGACACGGCGTCGACGTCGAGCGGGCCGCGCACGCGGTCGACCTTGAGCGCCGAGGCCAGCAGCCGGACCCGCGCCCCGACCTCGCCGCCGACCATGCGCACGCTGGCGCCGGCGACGTCGACCTCGACCGGCAGCTCGGGGTTGAACCGCACAGTGAGGTGCTCGTGCTGCCAGTTGCGGGCGCGGGCCAGGGTCTTGGGGAGGTTGGAGAAGGAGAAGCGGGCGCCGGCCGGCTCCTCGTCGTCGCCGAAGAAGGGCAGCGAGCTGGCCTCGACGACGAGCGCCTCGCCGTCGCGGCGGACCGTGTGCTCGCCGGTCACGAACGCCCCGTCGACCGACGGGGTCGGCGACCAGCTCGACCGAGCGGTACGAGGCCGCGACCCGCACCAGCCGCGGGCCGGTCGGACGCGCTGACCGGCTCGCTGCCGCCCGCAGTCCTGGGGACACCGGGGCCGGGTGGCGTGCCCCATGCGGGGGACCCGTGGGATGTGGCCCGTCCGCCGGTCGTGGTGCCCGGGGCGTCGGCCCGGGCCGCGTCGAGGAGCGGCAGGGCCTGCTCCGGTGTCAGCTCCCCGGCCGCCACGCGGCGCAGGATGTCTTCCGTCGTTTCGTTCGCCATGCGAGAAGTGAACACTCATACCTGCGACAGTTACAAGAGCAGACTTGCCGACTTCGTCTGCTCAGCACGGGTGTCAGGCTTCCGACTGCATCAGCGTCCACAGCGCCGCGACGTCCGCGCGCTCGGTCGGCTCGGCGCCCACCGAGACCCGCACCATCCACCGGCCGTCGAGCACCGACGGCGTCACGAACGCGCGGCCTGAGTCGTTGACCGCGGCCGCCCAGCCGAGGGTGTGCGCGTCGAGGGCCTCGCCCCGAGTCCCGGGATCGAGGCCGGCCGGTTCGTGCCGCAGGCAGACCGTCTGCAGGGTGACCGGCGCGAGCACCCGCCAGTCCGGCGCCGCCTCCACCTGCCCGGCCAGCCAGCGTGCGTTCGCCAGGTCCCGCCGCAGCCGCGCCCGGATCGCCTCGACGCCGTCGAGCCGCAGGTGGAACCACAGCTTCAGCGCGCGGAAGCGCCGGCCGAGCGGGATCCCCCAGTCCTTGTACTGGGTGACCTCCCCGTCCACGGCGGAGCGCAGGTAGGAGGGGTTCGTCGACATCACCCGGACCAGGTGCTCGGGGTCGCGCACGTAGAGCAGGGAGCAGTCGAGGATCGTGCCCATCCACTTGTGCGGGTTCCAGCCGAGCGAGTCCGCGCCCTCGACGCCGTCGGCCAGGTGGCGCATCTCGGGCAGCAGCAGCGCGGAGCCCGCCATCGCCGCGTCAACGTGCACCCACGCGCCGTGGTCGGCCGCGACGGCGACGACCTCCGCGACCGGGTCGACCGCGGTGGTGCCCGTGGTGCCGACCGAGGCGACGACCGCCGCCGGCACCCGCCCCGCGCGCGCGTCTTCTGTCATGGCCCTGCGCAGGGCCTCGGGCCGCATCGCGTAGGTGACCGGGTCGACGTCGACGAACCGCAGGTTCTCGCGCCCGAAGCCGGCGAGGAGCGCGGCCTTCGGCGTCGAGGAGTGCGCGTGGGCCGTGGTGTAGACGACGAGGGGCCGCTCCTCGCCCTGCAACCCGCCGCGGGTCTCGGAGTAGCCGGTCGCACGCTCGCGGGCGGCGAGCATCGCCACCAGGATGCCGGTGGACGCCGTGTCCTGGATGACCCCGTGCCAGTCGCCGGAGAGCCCGGTCAGCTCGCGGACCCAGTCCGACGACGACCTGCTCCACCTCGGTCAACGCCGGTGCGGACTGCCATGTGATCCCGAGCGCGCCGATGCCGCTGGACGCGAGGTCCCCGAGCGCCGAGGCGAGCGAGGCGTTCGAGGGGAACCACCCGAAGAAGTGCGGGCTCTGCGTCTGCGTGATGCCGGGGACGACGACCCGCTCGAGGTCGGCCAGCACGTCGGCGAACGGCTCGGGGGTCTCGGGTGCGCGCGGTGCGAGGCCGGCCGCGACCTCCCCGGGCTTGACCCGGGCGGCGACGGGCAGGTCGGGGATGCGCTCCCGGTGGTCGGCGATCCAGTCGACGAGCGCGTGCGCGGCCACGCGGAACTCCTCGGGCGTCATGGCGTCACCGTACGACCCGCGGGCCCGCGCCCCCTTCCCCCGTTCTCGGCGGCGAGGGGGGAGGACGACGTCGAGCACCCAGGGGCGGCCCGCGCGCGGTGGCGGCGTCAGCTCGACCGTCCAGCGCTCGCCCAGCACCTGGGCCAGGCGTCGAGGCCGGGCCGGGTCGGCGCCGGTCTCGAGCAGGTGCCGCGCCACCTCGCCGCGGGTGTGCTTGGCGGCGTGGCTCACGACCGTCCGCCCCGCGTGCCCCTCCTGCAGTACCCGGACCGCGACGGTGCGGGCCGCGAGGTCCCCGGACGGCGGCCATGCCGCGGCGTACGGCCCCGAGCGGCAGTCGACCACCAGCCCCCGGTCGCCGGCAGCCGACGCGAGGGCGGCGTCCAGGACCGGCCTCCACAAGGCCGCGAGCGCGCCGGCGCCCGAGGTCGGCCGCACATCGCGAGGCGGTACGGCGGGATCCGGTCGTGCGGGCGCACGGCGCCCCACAGCGCCGAGGTGACGACGAGGCGGCCGCGGGCGCGGCGGCGCGCGGACGGCGACAGGGTCGCCCAGCCGAGCGCCTCGTAGAGGACGCCGGTGTACACGTCGTGGGCCGGGCGGGCGGGCAGCGCCCGCAGGCGGAGGTTGCCCTCGACCTCGTCGGCCAGCGACGCGCCGACGCCGAGCCGCTCCAGTGCGTCGGGCTTGCCGCTGACGGCGGCCAGGGCGTCGAGCACCGCCGACCCGCGTGGCCGTCAGGCCCGGGAACGACAGCGCGTCGAGGTCCACGGGTCGCCCGCGGGCCGGTGCGGGGGCCTTCGACTCCGACGGGGGCAGCAGGACGAGCACGCCGGCAGCGTAGGGCGGTCCGGTCCGGTCCGGTCGGGCCCCGCGGGGACCATAGGGTGCGCGCATGGTCCGTCGCGTCATCCGCGTCACCGGCTCCGATCCCGACTCGGTCGCGGCGCTCGAGCAGCGCTTCGCGGCGATCCGGGAACGGCTGCAGCGTGCCCGCGGAGTTCCCGCCCGAGGTGCTCGAGGCCGCCGCCGCGGCGGCGTCGGCCCCGCAGCTGCCCGACGCGGACCTCACCGACGTGCCGTTCGTGACCGTCGACCCGCCCGGCTCCACCGACCTCGACCAGGCGATGCACCTGGAGCGGCGCGGCGACGGCCACCACGTCGACTACGCGATCGCCGACGTCCCGGCGTTCGTCGCGCCGGGCGGTCCGGTGGACGCTCGAGGCGCGGCGGCGTGGCCAGACGCTCTACGCACCCGACCGGCGGACGCCCCTGCACCCGCCGTCGCTCAGCGAGGGCGCGGCCAGCCTGCTGGAGGGGCAGGTGCGGCCGGCCTTCGTCTGGCGGTTCGACCTCGACGCCGACGGTGAGGTGCAGCGCTCCAGCGACGTCGTCCGCGCGCTGGTGCGCAGCCGGCACCGGCTCGACTACGGGCAGGTCCAGGCCGCCGCCGACGGCGTCCCCGCAGGGGGCGCCCGACCCCGCGGACGAGGTCGCCCTGCAGGCCGTGCTCCTGCGCGGAGTGGGCGATGCGGCGGATGGCACTGGAGGAGGCGCGCGGCGGCGCCAACCTGCCGCTGCCGGAGCAGGAGGTGACGGCGGTCGACGGACGGTTCGCGCTCACCCTGCGCCCCGCCGTGCCCGCCGAGGACTGGAACGCGCAGCTGTCCCTCCTGACCGGCATGGCCGCGGCCCGGCTCATGCTGGCGGCGGGGGTCGGGGTGCTGCGGACCCTCCCACCGCCGGACGCCGCCCTCGTCGACCGTTTCCGCCGGCAGGCGCAGGCGCTCGGGGTGGCATGGCCGGCGTCGGAGTCGCTCGGCTCGCTGCTGCGGCGGTCTGCGCCGCGACGAGCCGGCCGAGCTGGCGCTGATGCACGAGGCGGGCGCGCTGTTCCGCGGGGCCGGCTACGCGCCGCTGATCCCGGGGTCGCCCGCTCCGCCCGTGACCACCCACGCGGCCGTGGCGGCTCCGTACGCGCACGTCACCGCCCCGCTGCGCCGGCTGGTCGACCGTTTCGGGCTCGTCGCCTGCCGTGCCATCTCGGCGGGGTCGCCGGTTCCGGCGTGGGTGACCGAGGCGCTGGCCGGGCTGCCGGAGCTGATGCGCGCCTCGGACCAGCTGGCCGGGCAGCTCGACCGGGCGTGCACCGACGTCGTCGAGGCCGCGGTGCTGGCCCACCGCGTGGGCGAGGACTTCGACGCGGTCGTCGTCGACCTCAACCACACCGGCGGGAAGGTGCAGGTCGTCGAGCCGGCCGTGCTCGCGCCCTGCGACGGCGACCTGCGGCTCGGTGAGCGGGTGCGGGCCCGCCTCGTGACCGCGGACGTCGACGAGGGCGCCGTGCGGTTCGGGGTGCGCTGATCCTGCCGGGTTCCTTGATCCCGCCGGATTCCTTGATCACGGGGTAGGGTCGGGACCGGACGAGCCGGGCAGGCGGCCGCGTCGGGCGGTTCTCCGCCCGCCGAGGAAAGTCCGGACTCCACAGGGCAGGGTGGTGGGTAACGCCCACCCGGGGTGACCCGCGGGACAGTGCCACAGAGAACAGACCGCCCGGTGCCGGTGCGAGCCGGCCCCGAGCAAGGGTGAAACGGTGGTGTAAGAGACCACCAGCGCGCCGGGTGACCGGCGCGGCTCGGTAAACCCCACCCGGAGCAAGGCCAGACAGGGAGCGCCCGAGGGTTGCCCGCCCGAGCTCCCGGGTAGGCCGCAACCGACGGCCGTTCCTCCCGCGAGGGAGGGCGCCGCGAGGAGGGTGCCGGCAACGGCGTCCCGAGATGGATGGCCGCCCCCGGGCACCGGTCCCCGGTGCCCGGGACAGGATCCGGCTTATCGCCCGGCTCGTCCCTTTACTCTTCGGTTCAGATTCGTGACCGAACGTGATACTCGACCCGCCCGGATCCGTCCTCTTTGCGTCGTTGCGCGAGGCGGACGTACAGTCGGCGAGTCGTTCGGGGAGGCGTTCGCTCACGCTCTGTGAGCAAGCAAAGGGGTGTCCGTGATGTCCGGTCGATCCGGTCGCTTGGCTGCTGCCGTCCTCGCGGCCGCCATACTGCCGACGGGCGCGGCGCTCGCCGCGTGTAACGGGAGCTCGAGCACGCAGTCTGCCTCGGCCGGTGCCTCCAGCCACGGCGCGGCGTCGGCGGCGTCGCCCTCGCCGGGTGCCTCCGCCTCGGCGGGCATGGCCGGCATGCCGGGGATGACGGGCTCGGGGACCGGCGCCGGGAGCGGCCGACGCGGCCACGACGGACGAGGGTGCCGCGGTGGGGGTGCGCCTGCAGTCGCTGCTCGGTCAGCACACCGTCCTCGCCTCCGACATGATGCGGGCCCGTGTGCGTCGCGACCCCGACTTCGCGCAGGCGGCGGAGGTCGCGCTGACGCGCAACACGCAGGCGCTCTCGAGCCTGGTCGCGACCGTCCTGGGCAGCGACGCCGGCCGGAAGTTCTCCGACCTCTGGGCCCAGCACCTGACCCAGCTGTACGCCTACGCCGATGCCGCAGCGGGCGGCTCGGGGCAGGCAGGGGCCAAGGACCAGGCACGCCGGCAGCTCGCCACCTTGGAGCAGCAGCTCGGCGACCTGCTCGTGGCCGGATCGCACGGACGGCTCGACGCGGCGGCGGCCCGCCAGCAGGTCACCATGCACGTCGACGGGCTGCTCGCCCAGACCGACGCCTACGCCGCGAAGGACTACGCGCGCGCCGACGCCGCCTACGACCACGACTTCCAGCACGGCTTCGCGATGGGCGGTGCCGCGGCCGCCGCGCTGCTGCCGAAGGCCGACGCCGCGGCGCTCGGGACGCCCACCTGGCAGTTGCGCTCGGGTCTGACCCAGCTGCTCGGGGAGCACGTCGCGCTGGTCGTCGCCTCGATGCGTGCGTCGACGACCAACGAGGCCGATTTCGCCGCGCTCGGATCGGCGCTCAACAAGAACACCACGGCCCTCGCCGGTGCCCTCGACACGCTCTTCGGGCCCGCCGCCGCACACGGGTTCCAGTCGCTGTGGGCCGACCACGTCGACGCCCTGCTCGACGCAACGCAGGCGACGGCCAAGCACGACACCGCCGCCGTGGCCTCCGCCCAGACGCGGCTCCGCAAGTTCGAGCCTGCGCTCGCATCGTTCCTCAGTGGCGCGCTCGGGTCGCGACTCGGCGCCGACGCGCTCGCACGCGCCTTCGCGATGCACGACACGATGCTCGTCGACGAGGTCAGCGGCCTATCAGGCCAAGGACTACACGCGGGCGCATGACCTCGGGTACCAGGCCTACGACCAGATGTACGACCTCTCGGCCCAGCTCTCCCACGGCATCCAGCTCACGCTCGGCGCGAAGCTGCCCAAGGGTGGCAGCCAGACCGGCGGCGGGGGCATGAGTGCGGTGGTCTCCCGGCGATGACACGGTCGGCCCGCGCCCTCGCCGCCGCCGCGGTCGCCGTGTTCCTCGGCGGGGCGATGGCCGCCTGCGCGGCACCGGCATCCCGGGCCTCCGCGGGTGCGAGTGCGGCGACGCCCACGGCTGCCGCGAGCGCCACGGCGGGCAGCGGTTCCAGCTCGGGGTCGAACCCGAGTCCGTCGTTCCGCTCGGTCCGCACCTACCAGCGGATCGCCGTCCCGGTGCGGCTGCGGATCCCGGCCATCGGCGTCGACATCCCGCTCCAGCGGCTGGGCCTGGCGCCCGACGGCACTATCGCGGCCCCCGACTGGCAGCGGGCGGGGTGGTACGAGGGCGGGCCCGCGGCCCGGCCAGCCGGGCCCGGCGGTGCTCCTCGGGCACGTCGACACCACGGCGGGGCCGGCGGTGTTCTACCGGCTCGACACCTTGCGCCCCGGCGATGCCGTAACGGTCGAGCGGGCCGACCACACGTCCGTGACCTTCCGCGTCGCGGGCCGCCTGCAGGTCGCCAAGAGCGCCTTCCCCGCGGACCTCCTGTACGCGCCGACGCTGTCACCCGTCCTGCGCCTGGTGACCTGCGGCGGCAAGTTCAACAAGAAGACGCATCATTACTTCGACAACATCGTCGTGACCGCACTGCCCGAGGGGGCGCAATGACCCGCCGGCGGAGAGCGATCGGCGTGCTCGGCGCGCTGCTCGTCGCCGCGCTCGCGGTCGTGGCGCCGGCGTCCCTGCCCGGGGCGCACGCCGCGGGCGCCCTCGACGTCGTGGCCGTGTTCGACGGTGGGGGCGGCGTTCGCGCGGTGGTCGCCGAGGTCGCCCCGCCCCCGGCGGCTCCGCTGCCGGCGGAC
This sequence comes from uncultured Actinomycetota bacterium, assembly GCA_963792195.1. Classification (GTDB taxonomy): domain Bacteria; phylum Actinomycetota; class Actinomycetes; order Actinomycetales; family Kineosporiaceae; genus DATKNA01. Next base: position 304,617 of record CAWBVK010000004.1, read on the forward strand.
GCCGCCACCGTCACCGTCGACGGCGCTGCGGTGCCGGCCACGGTCACACCGCTGCTCGGTTCCGACGCTCCCGTGGGTCTCGTCGTCGACGCTGCCGCGACCGGCGCAGCGGCCCTGCCCCAGCGGCTCAGCGCCGCCGCCGGGTTGCTGCTGCAGCTGCCGCCCTCGACACCCGTCAGCGTCGTCCTCGACCGGTCGCCGCCGCAGATCCTGGCGGAGCGGACGACGCCCGCGGCGGCCATCCACGCGCTCGCGACGGTGACCGCCGGCGGCAGCGGCTCGACCGCACAGGCCGTCGCGCAGGTGACCGCGTCGATGGGCCCGCCCGCAGCGGAGCCGGCCGCGTCGGAGGTCGTGCTCCTCGGGACCGCACAGCCCGCGCCCTCGGGCAACGCAGCAGCCGATCTCACGACCCGGCTCAAGGCGGGCCGGGTGGTTCTCGCCCTGGTCACCGATCCGGACGCCGTCGGCGGCGGCTGGTCCGCCCTGGCGCAGGCGACCGGCGGCGCAGAGGCCGGAGCCACACCCGAGCGCACGCCCGACGCCGTCGACAGCCTGACGAACCAGTTGCGCGCTCGCTACGTCGTCCGGTTCACGCCACCCGCCGGTGCCTCGTCCGCGCGTGTCACGCTGACCGCGAGTGGCGAGGAGTCCTCGGCCGACGTGTCGCTCGCCTCGACCCCGGGCACCGCCTCACCGGCCCCCGCGAGCGCCACCCCAGGCCCGCAAGCGGCGCCGGCCGAGCAGGCCGCCGGTGCTGGAACCAGCAGCCGAGTCCCGCTCATCGCCCTTGTCGCGGTCGCTGTGGTGGTCCTGGTGGGTGGGGCGTTCCTCGTGGCGCGGCGCGGTCGCGCCAGGACTGCCAAGCCGGCCGGGATCGACCCCGCCGGGCCGGAGCCTCTGGTGGCGGAGCCTGCAGCGCCCTTGGCTCTCGGGCCTGCGGCTGCTGAGCCTGTCGCGCTCGAGCCTGCGGAGCCTGTGGCTGCTGACCCTGTGACTGCCGAACCGGTGGCGGAGGAGCCTGCGGAGGCTGAGTCTGCCGAGCCTCCCGAGGTCGAGCCTGCGTCGGTGCCTGCAGCGGCCGAGCCTTCTGAACCTGTCAGGGCTGAGCCGGCGGCGGAATCTGCAGAGCCTGTTGCTGCCGAGCCTGCCGCTGCTGAGTCTGTGGCGGCTGGCCCCGTGGCTGCCGAACCGGTGGCGGAGGAGCCTGCGAGGAGGAGCCTGCGGCGGTTGAGCCCGCTGAGCCGGTGCTGGGGGAGCCTGAGGCGATCGAGCCTACTGAGCCTGTTGCGGCTGAGTCTGCAGCGGTCGAGCCCGGCGACCCTGTCGTGGATGAGCCTGTCGTGGATGAGCCTGTAAAGGCTGGGGCTGCTGAGCTTCCCGTGGTCGAGCCTGCGGCGGTCGAGCCTGCGGAAGCGGTGCCGGTCGTCGCGGAGCCTGCGGCGGCCCCAGAAGTCGCCCAGCCCGCAGACGCTGCCCACAGACCGGCGAGACGGGGACGGCGAAGGGCAGCGCGGGACGCGTCCATCGTCGAGCCACCGGTGCGCGGCGTCCGGTACTTCGACCTGTCCGACCCGAGGCGCCCCCGAGAGATCACCCCGTCGGCGGCGCCCTCGGACTACGTCGGGAAGCACCGGCAGGCTGGGATCAGCGACGCCGACGTGCCGGTCGAGGAGGACGTTGACGACATCACCGAGCACGACCGTCACGACGAGAACGGCGTCGGCACGAGCCGTGCCGGCAAGGACCCCGTGGACCGGGCCACGCGCACCGGTTAGTGCGGCATCGTGTCGCCGACCCGGCTCCGGACATGGGACAGCGGGTGATCCGTGCCCTGCCCGGCTGCGAACCACCCGCTCGATTCTGTCTTATGCCCCGAACGGCCGTATATCAATCCCTCCGCGCACGAACGGAACCGAAACGTGACCTTGCAGACCCAGCCGTACGGGTGCAGGCGGGCCAGAAGCGGTTGCGCGCTCCCAGGTCGTCTGTTGCGGTAGGTGCGCGGCGCACCCGCCGCCGGAGGGGAGAGCGATGTCCACCGTCGAGCGCCGGGCCGCCGCCCGGGCGAACCAGCGGGCAGCCGCCTTCATCCGGTTCCAGATGACCGGCGACCACGAGGCGATGCACTACCTGCTGCGTCGACGCCTCGGAGAGCGAGCGCGCCCGGCTGGAGTTCGTCACCGCGCTCGCTTCGATCGCCGGGCTCGCTCGCCGCCACCGCGTTCGGTCGTGAGCAGGCGCTCGCGTACCTGCGCTCGGTGGCCGAGAGCAGCGCCGCGCTGAGCGACGCGGACGACATCGACCGCTACTTCGAGGAGTAGCCGCCCAACGAAGGTGTCCCGACACCCGGCTTGCTACCGCGAGGACAGCGCCGCCTCGCGTTCGGTGGCGAGCAGGGCGGCGCCGATGATGCCGCCGTCGTTACGCAGGCCCGCGGGGACGACCGGCGTGCGGATCTGCAGCAGCGGCAGGAACTTGTCCGCCTTCTTGCTGACGCCGCCGCCCACGACGATGAGGTCGGGCCAGAGCAGCCGCTCGACCGCCGAGAGGTAGCGCGTGAGCCGCTGCGCCCACTGCTCCCAGGTGAGGCCCGTCGCCGCTCGCGGGCGCTGTCCGCGGCGCGGGTCTCGGCGTCCTTGCCGTCGACCTCGAGGTGGCCCAGCTCCGTGTTCGGCACGAGGTGGCCGTCGACGATGAGGGCGCTGCCGATGCCGGTACCGAGCGTCGCCATGAACACGGTGCCCTGCACGTCCTTGGCGGCCCCGAACCTCGCCTCGGCGTAGCCGGCGGCGTCGGCGTCGTTGACCACCGTCACGGGGCGCCCCAGGTGCTCGCGCAGGAGCGCCTCGACGTCGGTGCCGATCCAGGTCTTGTCGACGTTCGCCGCCGTGCGGGCCACGCCGTGCTGGATGACGGCGGGGAAGGTGACCCCGATGGCCCCGGTGCCCGACTCCGCGCCGAAGCCCTGCACGATCGTCGCCCACCACGCCGGCGACGGCCGCCGGCGTCGAGGGTGTGGGGGTCGGCGTCCGGACGCGTTCGCCCGCGAAGGTCCCGGCGGACAGGTCGACCGGGCACCCCTTGATCCCGGAGCCGCCGATGTCGATGCCGAAACCCCTGGTCGCCATGCCCGAAGCCTACGAGTGCCGGCCCGCCTGTCCAGTGCGCCGAGCCGGGTCAGGGCAGCGTGAGGATCTCCGCTCCGGTGTCGGTGACCAGGATGGTGTGCTCGAACTGCGCCGATCGCCGCCGGTCCTTGGTCACGACCGTCCAGCCGTCGGCCCACATCTCCCACTCGTGGGTACCCAGGGTGAGCATCGGCTCGACGGTGAAGGTCATGCCCGGCTCGATGACCGTGGCGTGGTTCGGCGCCGAGTCGAAGTGCGGCACGATCAGCCCGGAGTGGAAGGCCGTGCCGATGCCGTGACCGGTGAAGTCGCGGATGACGCCGTAGCCGAAGCGCCGCGCGTAGGCCTCGATGACGCGGCCCACCACGTTGATCTGCCGGCCGGGGGCGACAGCCCTGATGCCCCGCATCATCGCCTCGTGCGTGCGCTCGACGAGCAGGCGCGACTCCTCGTCGACCTCGCCCACCAGGTACGTGGCGTCCGTGTCGCCGTGTACGCCGAGCCCGTCGACCACGAGGAAGGCGGTGATGTCGATGTTCACGATGTCGCCGTCCACCAGCACGGTCGAGTCGGGGATCCCGTGGCAGACGACCTCGTTCACGCTCGTGCACAGCGACTTCGGGAAGCCCCGGTAGCCAAGCGTCGACGGGTAGGCGCCATGGTCGAGCAGGTACTCGTGGCCGATCCGGTCCAGCTCGTCGGTGGTGACGCCCGGCGCCACGTGCGCCGCCACCTCGGCCATGGCGCGCGCGGCGAGCCGCGAGGCCTCGCGCATCGCGGCGATCGTCGCCGCGTCCTTGACCTCGGGACCGTCGTAGCGCTGCGGCGCCGGGCGGTCGACGTACTCGGGCCGCGGGATCGACGGGGGAACCTGCCGGCGCGGGCCGATGGTTCCGGGCTTGAGCGTGCCCGTGGGCGCCGTCGCGGTCGTGGCCATGCCCGAATCCTACGGACCACCTCGCCGTCCTCGGCCGGCTCCCACCGGCTCCCACCCGCCCCGAGTGCGGGGCCCTCCGAGACGACGGCACTCGTCGGCTGATGTCACCGTCCGTGCACGAGATGCTCGCCCGAGGTACGCCGCCGGCTCCGCGCTGACAGCGAGATGTGTAACAGAACGCCCGCGGGGGAACGTTCCTCACGTTATGGGACACCGTGTGAGCAGCTTCGGGACGTGCAGTTGCGATCGCCGGCACGTCAGCGCTCGATCGGTGGGGCGCCCGGCGGGTCGCGTGGCGGTGCTCTGATGCCGCCGGTCAGCGAAGGGGTGAAGGAGGGCGTCGACCGGGTGGTGCGATCCCCGGTCTTCGTCGACGCTTCGGGGCGGCGACGGAGCTGGGTGACCTGGGCCGTCGTCGCCGCGGCAGCGGTCTGCTTCGGCTACGTCCTGCTGCTCGGTTTCAGTCTCGCCGGCGGACCCATCAAGCCGGGGGACCTGCTGCCGCTGCCCGGGCTGGCACGCGCCCATGACCCCGCCGAGCAGGCCACGCCCGACAGTGGCGCCACGGGCGGTGGCAGCGGCGGCTCGACGGGTCCGGGGCCGGGAGCGCCGGCACCGGCGGCGTCCGGAGCGGCCTCGGGCGGGGCGCCCGGAGCGCCCGCACCTGCCACCTCGGGTGCTGCTCCAGGCGGTGCGGCGGCCGGGAGCGGGAGCACGGGCACCACCGGCACGACGGCGCCGGCCCCTCGAGGGTCGGGTACACCCGCGCCGGGTGCCACGACGGCACCGGGGCCGGCCGCGTCGGGGACGGCGCCGGCACCCACCCCTCCCGCCCCCACCACTGCTCCTGCACCCAGCAGCCCACCCTCGGCGTCGCTGCCCGTGCCGCTTCCGTCGGTCACACCGCCCGTGCTGCCGTCGGTCGTCCCCTCCGTGTCGGTGCCGGTGCCCGGGCCGGCGGCCGGCCCCACGTCGTCCGTCGCGGCGGGAGTTCCCACCGGGGGGACGAGCGGCGAGTCCTCTCCGGTGGGGCCGTGACGGGCCGAGCGCGTGGGTGACCCGCGCCGCCGGTCCGCCCCGCGGGCGCACTGGCTGGCCCTCGTCGTCGTCCTGCTCACGATGGCCGTGGCGCTCGGTCTGCACGGCTACGTCTCGGGTGAGCTGACCGACGCCGGACAGGTCCGGCCGCCGGGCCCCACCGGCCAGGTGCCGCCCGCGATCGGGACGGGCGGTCCGGTGATCGGCGCGCACGCCGGAGCGGTCACCAGCATCCGCGTGCCCCCTCGCACCGTGGCCCTCACGTTCGACGACGGCCCGGACCCCGTCTGGACGCCGCGCATCCTCGACGTCCTGCGCCGCAACGGCGTGCCGGGCACCTTCTTCCTGTTGGGGAGCCAGACGCTGCGGTACCCCGACCTCGTCCGCCGCGAGCTGGCGGACGGCGACGAGATCGGCAACCACTCCTTCACCCACCCCGACCTCACGACGTTGCCGGTGTGGGAGCAGCGGTGGCAGCTGGCCCAGGCGGAGCTCGCGCTCGTCGGGGTGACGGGCCGGACGACGTCCCTGATGCGCCCGCCCTACTCCTTCTCGACCGACTCCCTCGACGACGGTTACTGGCAGCTGATCCGGGACGCGCACGACCACGGCTACGTCACGGTGCTGGCCGACGTCGACGCGCGCGACTGGGAACGCCCCGGCGTCGACGCGATCGTGCGGAACGCGACCCCGAAGGACGGTCGCGGCGCGGTCGTCCTGCTCCACGACGCCGGCGGCGACCGGTCGCAGACCGTCGCGGCGCTCGAGGTCCTCGTGCCGAGACTCAAGGCCGCCGGTTACCGCTTCACGACCGTGAGCCGGCTGACCGGGCAGTCTCCGTACCGGACCCCGGAACAGGGCGAGCTGTGGCGCGGCCGCGCGCTGCTGTGGGCGACCCAGGCGTCGCAGTGGATCGCCACGCTCTTCGCCGCCACCTTCCTCGTGGCCGGCGTCCTCACGGTTGCCCGGCTGCTGCTCATGGCACTGGTCGCCGCCCGGCACGGGCGCACCCGCCGCGGCCGCGTCTGGGGGCCGCCGGTGCGCGAGGCCGTCTCGGTGGTGGTTCCCGCCTACAACGAGAAGGAGGGCATCGAGGCGGCGATCCGGTCGATCGTCGCGAGCGACCACCCGGTCGAGGTCGTGGTCGTGGACGACGGGTCGACGGACGGCACCGCCGACCTCGTCGAGGAGCTCGGACTGCCCGGCGTCACCCTGGTCCGGCAGGCGAACTCGGGCAAGCCGGCCGCCCTCAACGCCGGCGTGCGCGCCGCACGCAGCGATCTCCTCGTGCTCGTCGACGGGGACACGCGCTTCGAGCCCGAGACGATCCGCAACCTCGTCCAGCCCTTCGCCGACCACACGGTGGGGGCGGTGTCCGGCAATGCCAAGGTCGGCAACCGGCGCGGGCTGCTCGGGCGCTGGCAGCACATCGAGTACGTCATGGGGTTCAACCTCGACCGGCGCATGTACGACGTGTTCCAGTGCATGGCGACGGTCCCGGGCGCCGTCGGGGCCTTCCGCCGCGCCGCCCTTCTCGACGTCGGCGGCGTCAGCGACGACACGCTCGCCGAGGACACCGACCTCACCGCCGCGATCGTGCGGGCCGGCTGGAGGGTGGTGTACGCGGAGGACGCGCGCGCGTGGACGGAGGCGCCGTCGTCGTGGGGCCAGTTGTGGAAGCAGCGGTACCGCTGGTGCTACGGCACGCTGCAGGCGATGTGGAAGCACCGGCGGGCCGTCGTCGAGACGGGCGCGAGTGGGCGGTTCGGGCGGCGCGGCCTGCTGGCGATGCTGCTGTTCCAGGTGCTGCTGCCGCTCACCGCGCCGGTCATGGACGCCTTCCTCCTCTACGGACTGCTCTTCCTCGACGTCCGGACGACGCTGGTGCTGTGGGGCGGCTTCCTCGGGGTGCAGCTGCTCACCGCGGCCTTCGCCTTCCGGCTCGACCGCGAGCCGCTCCGGCCGCTGTGGTCCCTGCCGCTGCAACAGGTGGTGTACCGCCAGCTCATGTACCTCGTCGTGATCCAGTCCGTGTTCACCGCCGTCTACGGCATGCGGTTGCCCTGGGAGAAGCTGCGCCGCACGGGCGACGTCGAGGTGAGCGCGGGGGTCGGCGAGCGCAGCGGGTCGTGACCGGCCCGGGGCGGCAGGTGCGGCCGGCGTTCGCGGCGCCGGCCGTCGCGTGGGTCTCCGTCGTGGCCGTGTCGGTCGTGGCCGCCGCCTGCGTGCCTCCACCGGTGACGGTGCACGCGCCCCCGGCACCCGTCGAGGTCGCCCCGTACGTCGACGTCACCCTCGACGAGGTGCCGGACCTCGCGCAGGCGGTCCGGCGCGGGGTCAGGACGGTGAACCTCGGCTTCGTGACGGCGGCGGACGGGGAGTGCCGGCCGGCCTGGGGTGGCACCTCGCCCGGCGCGGACCCGGAGGTCACCCGCAGGGTCGGCGAGGTGCGCGCCGCCGGCGGCGACGTCCGTATCGCCTTCGGCGGCGAGAGCGGGACCGAGCTCGCGGTCGCCTGCCGCACCCCTTCGGACCTCGCCCGCGCCTACCAAGAGGTGGTCGACGCCCTGGCGGTGGCCCATGTCGACCTCGACGTCGAGAGCGGCGGTCTGCATGACCGGGAGGCCGTGCACCGCCGGAACCTCGCCGTCCGGCTCCTGGAGCAGGCGGCCGCTCGCGCGGGCCGTCCCCTGCACCTCTCCTACACCCTGCCCGCGGACGAGGACGGGCTCACGGCCGACGCGCAGGACCTGCTCCGGGACGCGGCGCGCACGGGCGTGCAGGTCGACGTCGTGAACGTCATGACCATGGACACAGGGACCCAGGCGCCGGATCTCGCCGGCGTGTCCGCGCACGCCGCCGAGGGCGCCGAGGCGTTCGTCCGCGGGCTCTGGCCCGGCCGGGCGTCCGGCGGCAGCGCCTGGCGCATGATCGCCGTCACGCCGATGATCGGGCGGAACGACCTGCCGGCCGAGGTCTTCGGTCTCGACGACGCCGAGCGGCTCGCCGCCTTCGCCCGCGCGCACGGCCTCGCGTGGCTCTCGTTCTGGTCGCTGAACCGCGACCGGCCGTGCGTCGCCGGGACGGGGGATTCGGGAGCAGGCGGCGCGAGCCCCACGTGCAGTGGTGTCGGTCAGCGCCCGGGCGACTTCACGAGCGCGTTCAGCAGACCCGGGCCGTGACCTCCACCGGGCACTCGGCACCCGGACCGGGCCGGTCCGCGGCTGGCTCGGACTGCGGCTCGACCCGTACGCTCCTGCGAGTGGCACGAAATGGCCGCCAGGGTCGGAAGCATGGCTCGCCGGAGCCCTGACCTCGGGTGCGGCAGCCGACACGCGGTGGACCGAACCGGAGGGCGCCCATGTCGTACGACTTCGTGCTCGAGATCGAGGGCGAACGGCAGGGGCGGCTGGCGGACGACCCCGCGCCGGCAGATCCCGCCGACCGACACGGCAGGATTCTGGGCCTGTCCTACAGCCACACCGTGGAGAGCAGGGGCACCGGCCCGGGTTCCGATGAGCGCCCCCGGTCGCGCCATACGCCGGTCGTCTTCTCGAAGCGCTGGGGACCCTCGTCCCCGCAGCTGTTCGCGGCGCTGACGACCCGGGAACGCCTCCCCGTGGTCAGGTTCGAGTTCAACGATCGCGCCGGACGACGGGCATCCTCCAGCGGCCTGGCCGGCCACGTCACCATCATGATCGTGGTGCTGACCGATGCGTTCGTCGAAAGCATCGAGTACTCCTCCGCAGAGGGCGGGGAGGAATTGGAGTTCGTCTCCCTGAGCTACGGGAACCTCCGTGTCGAGAGCCCCGGCGGCGTCAGCAGCAGCGACGACTGGGCGACCGGCGACTGAGCGGAGACCGCACGCGGACCATGCGGCTGGGGGACTAGCGGCTCACGGCCTCGACGGCCGGCAGCTCACCGGACCCCCTGGGGATCAACCGGGTGGGCACGACCGTGACGGTCGGTGGTGCGTGGTCGCCCGCCATGCGCTCGAAGAGGCGTTGCGCGGCGAGGCGGCCGACCGACGACGGGTCCTGGGCCATGACGGTTATGCCCGGCTGCAGCACCGCCGCCATCGGGATGTCGTCGAAGCCGACGAGCGCCACGTCGTGCTGGCGCCCCAGCTCGTGCAGTGCTTCCACGACGCCGAGGGTCACCAGGTTCTGGCTCGCGAAGACGGCCTCCGGCCGCTGGGTCTCGAGGACCTCGTACGCGGCCTCGCGCGCCCGCTCCGCCGTGCGGAGCCCGTGCCGCACGAGGTCGTCCTCGACCGGGACGCCCGCCGCCCGCAGGGCGTCGCGGTAGCCGAGGTGACGCTCCTGCGCCGTGGGGATCATCACCTCGTCGCCGAGGTAGGCGATCCGGCGGCGTCCCGTGGCCAGCAGGTGGCCGACCGCCACCGCCGCACCGCCGCGGTTGTCACTCACGACCGCGTCCGCGAGCAGCGGCAGCGGCGCCCGGTCGACGAAGACCACGTGGTTCCCGGCCTGCTGCTCGGCGGCGACGTAGCGCTGGTCGCGCCCGGCCGGCATGACGATCAGGCCGTCGACCCGCCGGTCGATGAGCCGGCGTGCGAGCTCACGTTCGCGCGCGGGGTCCTCGTCGAGGCTCGCCGTGAGGACGAGCACCCCTCGGGCCCGGGCGTAGTCCTCGACCGCCCGGTGCAGTGCTGCCGAGTACGGGTTGCTGACGTCCTCGAGGAGCAGACCGATCGTGTCGGTACGCCCGCCCGACCGTCGCAGGCTCGCGGCAGTGAGGTTGGGCCGGTAGCCGAGCTTGGTCGCGGCCTTCCGCACCCGCTCCGCCAGGACCGGGTCGACGGTCGGGACGTCGTTGAAGACGCGCGAGACGGTCTTGATGCCCACCCCGGCGAGGGCCGCGACGTCGCGCATGGTCGCGCGGTGGCGGTGCGCGGTGGTCTCGTCGGCGTGGGTCATCGCAACCTCTCGTCGTCCGGCCGCGTCCGGCCGGGTCCCGCGGGACCCGGCCGGACGCGGTGCATCAGCGGGTCGGCCCCGTGGTCGTCCCCTCGGGCTGCAGCTGCACGGCCCCGGTCATGATCGCGACCGCTTCGGCGGGTGTGTGGGATGCCGGCGTGATGACGCCGGCGCCCCGGCCGAGCCGCTGGATGTGGATGCGGTCCGCGACCTCGAACACGTTCGGCATGTTGTGGCTGATCAGGATGATGCCGAGGCCGCGTTCGCGCAGGTCCCTGACCAGGCGCAGCACCTGGCCGGTCTCGCGGACGCCGAGCGCGGCCGTCGGCTCGTCGAGGATCACCACCTTGCTGCCGAACGCCGCGGTGCGGGCCACGGCGACGACCTGGCGCTGGCCTCCGGAGAGGGTCTCCACCGACTGGTTGATGTTCTGCAGCGTCCTGATGCCCAGCTCGTCGATGAACTCCTTGGACTTGCGCTTCATGCCGCCGGTGTCGAGCATCCGGAAGACCGAGCCGAGGACGCCCGGGCGGCGTTCCTCGCGGCCAGGAAGAGGTTGCTGGCGATGTCGAGCGCCGGTGCGACGGCGAGGGTCTGGTAGACGGTCTCGATGCCGGCCTCCCGGGCCTCCTGGGTGCTGCCGAAGGTGACCTCGCTTGCCGTCGACCGTGATGGTGCCGGCGTCGGGGGTCATGGCGCCGGAGAGGCACTTGATCAGCGTGGACTTGCCGGCGCCGTTGTCGCCGATGACGGCGAGCACCTCGCCCGGGTACAGGTCGAGGTCGACGCCGGCGAGGCCGACGACGTGGCCGAAGGTCTTGACGAGGCCGCGGGCCTGGAGGACGGGCTCGCGGGTCGACGGGGTCGAGGCGGTCGCGCTGCTCATGACTTCACGCTCCGGATCCACTGGTCGGCGGCGACCGCGACGATGACGAGGACGCCGACGGCGAGCACCTGGTAGTTGGGGTCGACGCCGGCCAGGGCGAGGCCGTTGTCGAAGACCTGGACGATGAGGGCGCCGATCAGCGAGCCGATGACGGCGCCGCGGCCGCCGAAGAGGCTGGTGCCGCCGATGACGACGGCGGTGATGCTCTCGAGGTTGAGGTTGAGCCCGGCGTTGGGGTCGGCGCCGTTGATGCGGCCGACCTGGATCCAGGCCGCGATGCCGACGACCGCGCCGGCGACGACGTACGCGGAGAGCAGCACGCGGTTGGTCCGGATGCCGGCCAGGCGGGCGGCCTCCGCGTCGTCACCGGTGGCGTAGAGGTGCCGCCCCCACGCGGTCTGCCGCAGGGCGTAGGCGAACACCGCGTAGAGCAGCAGCATCATGAGCACGCCGACCGTGATGTCGAACCTGCCGATGCTGATGGTCGTGCCCGTCCAGGTGAGGAACGTGCCGGGCTCGAGAGTGATCACCTGACCCTGGGCGTAGATGAGGGTGATCGCGGTGAAGATGCTCAGCGTTCCCAGCGTGACGATGAACGGTGGCAGCTTGAGCCGGGTGACCAGGACGCCGTTGAGCGGTCCCGGCGAGCGACGGCGATGACGATGCCGACGAGCAGCGCCAGGACGCCGGGGATGCCGTTGTCGGACGACGAGCTTGGCCATGACGAGCGTGGACGAGCACCATCACCGCGCCGATGGACAGGTCGATGCCGGCGGTGAGGATGATCAGTGTCTGCCCGACGGCGAGCGAGCCGACGACCGCCGACCTGCTGCAGGATGATCGAGAGGTTCTCGGGCCGGAAGAACCGCCCGTTGGCGAGCCCGAAGACGATGCACGCGAGCACCAGCACGATGAGCGGGCTCAGGGCCGGGCATGCGGTGCAGCAGGTTGTGGATCTTGCGGCCGGGGGTGTCACGCGGTCTGGAGGATGTCCTCGGCGGAGCTCGGAGCCTCGACGACGTTGGTCATGGCAGGCCTTTCCGTGAAGGAGAGCTGATGCGGGCGGCGTCCGCTCGGGAGGCGGGCGTCGCCGGGGCCCGGGCCGCCGGCGCGGCGGGATGCGCCGGCGGCCTCGGCGACGGGAGGTCAGGCGGCGTCCGGGGTCAGCTGCCCCAGCAGGCCTGGGCGGCCTGGTCGGGGGTCTGGCTGGTGATCCCGGTCAGCGGGTTGGCGGTGACGAGGTTCGTGCCGGAGTCGATGAAGTCCTTGCCCGCGGGCAGCGTCGGCTTGGCGCCGCCCTTGGCGATGCTTGGCGATCGTCTTCACGCCCTGCGCTCGCCATCTTGCCGGGGTACTGCGCCGAGTCGGCGGCGATCGTCCCCTGCTTCAGCAGGCCGTTCACGTACTTGCAGCTGCCGTCGATCGTCACGACGACGACGTTGCTCTTGCCCGCCGCCTTGAGGGCCTGCAGGGCACCGTCGGCCGCGGGCTCGTTGATCGTGTAGACGACGTTGATGTCGCCGTTCGCGGACAGGCAGTTCTCCATCGCCGTCTTGCCGCCGGGGATCGCGCCCTGCGTCGGCTGGTGGCAGACGACCTGGTAGTCGCCGCCCTTGCCGCCGGTGTAGTTGCCGGTCTTGGCCTCCTGGCCGTTCTGGGTCTTGCTGCCGGGGTCGATGCCCATGCCCTCGAGGAAGCCGTGGTCGCGCTGCGATGTCGACGGAGACGACCTGGTTGTTGAACAGGTCGAGCATGGCGATGACGGCCTTGCTGGCCGTCCAGCTTGGTCGCCGCGTACTGGCCGATGAGCTTGCCGGCCTGCTCGTTGTCGGTGGCGTAGGTGATGTCGACGGTGCTCGGCGGGTTGGGCACGGTGTCGAGGGCGATGACGTAGAGCCCGGCCTTCTTGGCCTTCTGCAGCTCGGTGTTGACGGCGTCGCCGTTGGTCGTGATCAGGATGCCCTTGTCGCCGCGGGAGATCGCGTTGTCGATGGCGCTGATCTGGCGTCTGGGTGTCGCCGTCCTGCTTGCCGGCCGCGACGGTGAGCTTGACGCTGTCCTCGTCCGCCGCCTTCTGGGCGTCGTTCTTCATGGAGACGAAGTACGGGTTGGTCAGGGTCTTGAGGATCAGGGACACCCCCGTGGTGCCGCCGCCGCCCCCGCCCCCGCCAGCGGAGGTGCCGCCGGAGCTCGAGGACCCGCAAGCCGCCAGGCCGGCCGCGCCGACGAGGAGCACGCCGACCGCAAGGGCGGACCGGCTGGTGGGGCGCTGGGCTCTGTGCGTCGTTCGCATGTGACGTCCTCTCGGAGGTGGGCGCCCGGAGATCCTCCGGGACAACGTTGTCCCACTCTCCACCGGACCATTTGGAGGAGTCAAGACATGCGATGGACGCTTATGTGTCACGATTCCGTAACGCCGCTACCGTCCCTTTGGGTCCACGCGTCCGATCTGCCTGGCCGGGAGCGGAGGCCACCCCCAGCATGCCCCTCCTAGGAGCCAGTGGAGTGGGACAACGATGTCCCGTTGCTGGACCGCGGAGCTGCAGCTCGTCGTGTCGGGCGGGTGTCCGCGCCGTCGACGCGGCAAACGGCGCCGGCGCCGACCCCCACTGGGGGCCGGCGCCGTCGGGTGGTGCGTCGAGCGTCAGCTCAGGCGCAGGTGCTGACCCGGGAACACGAGGTTCGGGTCGCTCCCGATCTGCGCCCGGTTGAGAGCGTAGATCGACTGCCACCCGCCGCGGACGCCGTGCTCGGCCGCGATCTTCGACAGGTAGTCGCCGGACTTGACGACGTAGTTCGCACCGGCGGTCGGAGCCACCGAGGGCGCCGAGCGCACGACGGGGGCCTGCTGCGGCGCGACGTGCCGAGCGGGCGCCGTCCGGACCTGCGAGCGCGACGCGCCCGACGAGCGCTGCGGGGCCAGGTGCTTGGGCGCCGAGTGCTTCACGGACGGGGCCGGAGCGGCGTAGGCCGCGCCCGAGCCCTTGCCGTGCAGCCCGAGCTTGGCCGAGCAGGCCGGCCAGGCGCCCCAGCCCTGCGAGGCGAGGACGCGCTCGGCGACGGCGATCTGCGCGCTGCGGCCGGCCTGGTAGGCGCTCGGGGCGTAGGCGGTGCCGCCGAACGCGCGCCAGGTCGACGCCGTGAACTGCAGGCCGCCGGAGAAGCCGTTGCCGGTGTTGATCGACCAGTTGCCGCCCGACTCGCAAGCGGCGATCCGGTCCCAGGTGGAGCCGGAGGCCGCGTTGGCCGTGCCGGCGGTGACGGTGGTGAAGCCGAGGGCGAGCGCCCCCGCCGCGACGACGGTCGCGGTCATACGTGCACGCATGGGATCCCTTCCACGCCTGCGAGGTGAGCTGTCGGGTTCGGGTCGAGGGTTGACCCGGCCGCTCTCGCGGCTTCACCCCAGGCGTGCGCACCGGAAGGACGTGCCAGGACGGATCGGTCACGTCCCGGTCGGTGTCGACGCCGAGAAACCTGTGGGTCCCCCGCTCCTGCCCGTCTGGGTGAATCGGCGCTCGCGGTGGGCAGGACTCGGCGTGTCCGCGGGCGGGCTCGGCCTGACTGCCGGTGCCGCAGGCCACCGTAAGCCAGGGTTGTCGTTTCGTGAAACTTTTGTGACGCATCTTTCGCTCCCGCCGGGCCGGTCGCACCCCTTCGCCGCCTCGTCCGACCGATGAGTTCGCTGCTCCGGCGCGGTCGTATGACCATGGACTCCACCGACCTCTTCGCCGGCGTGCGGGTCCGCGACATCGCGGGCGCGCGCGCCTGGTACGAACGGCTCCTCGGGAGCGAGCCGGCGTTCTTCCCCAACGACGTCGAGGCCGTGTGGGCGGTCGGCGAGCACCGCTGGTTCTACCTCCTGGAGGACGTGCCGAAGGCCGGCAGCGCGCTCGTCACGATCATGGTCGCCGACCTCGACGCCACGGCGGAGGCGATCAGCGGGCGCGGCATCGAGCCGACGGAGCTCGAGGACTACGGCGAGGCGCGCAGGTACGTCTTCCACGATCCCGACGGCAACGAGATCGGGATCGGCCAGGTCCCGAAGGCTTAGGCCGAGCCGAGGGTCTCGAGTCGGGGCCGTCGATCGTTCGGTCCGACGGCCGCCGCCCATAGGGCCGCCCGGCTCTCATCGATCTCTGTGCCCACTCCGCAGACGGCTCGGCCTCGTTCACGAACGGCTGTGTACGGCGACTGATCCGGCACGGATGGCCACGGAGTGTTGACCGGGGCGTTCCCGGCATAAAGGCTGTCCGAAGAGGACAGCGCGGACGCTTCCGCGCGCCTCGTCATCAGACCCCGAGGGGGAGTCGATGATTCGGATCAAGACAGCCATGGCCGAACGAGGGGCGCCGTCGACGACGCACCTTCGCCGGTACGTCACCGGTGCGCTCACTGCCGCTGCTGCGGCGGTGGTCCTGACCGCGGCGCAGGTCGCCCCCGCCGTGGCCGCGCAATCGCACGCCGCAGCGCCGACGGCGTCGGTGTCTTACACGGAGACCTACCGACCGCAGTTCCACTTCACGCCGGCCCAGAACTGGATGAACGACCCCAACGGGCTGATCTACTACCGCGGGGAGTACCACCTGTTCTTCCAGTACAACCCGTCCGGCAACACCTGGGGCAACATCTCCTGGGGTCACGCGGTGAGCCGCGACCTGGTGCACTGGCACGAGCTGCCGGTGGCGATCCCCGCCGACGCCCAGAACTACGTCTTCTCGGGCAGCGCCGTCGTCGACTACCGGAACACCAGCGGCTTCGGCCGCCCAGGGAACCCGGCCATGGTCGCGATCTACACCGCCACGGACAGAGTCACCAACATGCAACGCCAAGCGCTGGCCTACAGCCTGGACAACGGCCGGACGTTCACCAAGTACGGCATCGTGCTGGACATCGGCTCCACGAACTTCCGTGACCCCAAGGTCTTCTGGTACGCCCCGGGGCATGAGTGGCTGATGACCGCGGTGCTGTCGGACCAGCACAAGGTCACCTTCTACACGTCCCCGGATCTCAAGCACTGGACCCACCTGTCCGACTTCGGGCCGGCCGGGGCCACCGGCGGCGTGTGGGAGTGCCCCGACCTCTTCCCGCTCCCCGACCCGTCGCACCGGGGCAAGCAGAAGTGGGTCCTCGTGGTCAACCTCAACCCGGGCGGCGTCGCGGGCGGCTCCGGCGTCCAGTACTTCGTCGGGAACTTCAACGGCACGACGTTCACCTCCGACGACAAGCCCTACGTCCCGCCGGCCGGCACCGACCTCGGCAGCTTCGACCACGGCACCTTCGACGGCTGGACGCCCGCGGGCACCGCCTTCGGCAGCGGCCCCACCCCCGGGAACGCCCCCGGTCAGGGTGGAGTCACCGGCTACCTGGGGGCCGGGCTGGCCAACAGCTTCAACAACCCCGCCGCGGACGGCGGCACCGGGACACTCACCTCACCGGACTTCACGATCAGCCAGAGCTACCTGAACTTCCTGGTCGGCGGCGGCAACCACCCCTACGTCCCCGGCTCGAAGGTCGGCGACAACTCCCCGCCCGGCACCGTCTTCGCCGACTTCGAGGGCACCACCTGGGGTGCCGGCTGGACCGCCACCGGTGACTTCACCACCGCGGGACCTGCGGCCGGCGCCATCGACGGGCAGCAACCGGTCACCGGCTACGAGGGCAACCAGCTGGTCAACACCTTCACCAACGGGGACGCGTCCACGGGCACGATCACCTCGCCGTCGTTCACCATCGGCAGCCACTACATCGACCTGCTCGTCGGCGGCGGGAACCACCCCTGGGGGTCCTCCGGCCCCACCGCGGTGAACCTGATCGTCGGCGGCAAGGTGGTGGCCACGGCCAGCGGCCAGAACGCCGAGTCCCTGAACTGGGTGTCCTGGAACGTCACCGCCTATCAGGGCCAGCCGGCGAGCATCCAGATCGTCGACCAGAACACCGGCGGCTGGGGACACATCAACGTCGACCAGATCACGTTCTCCAGCGAGGCTGCCGCACCGCGCGCGGTCGACACCTCGGTTCGGCTGGTCGTCGACGGCCAGGTGGTCCGCAGCGCCACGGGTTCGGACAGCGAAACCCTCGACTGGGCCAGCTGGAACCTCGCAGACCTCCAGGGCAAGACGGCCCACATCGAGCTGGTCGACAACAACACCGGCGGCTGGGGCCACATCCTGGCCGACCAGTTCTCGGCGTCCGGGACCGCGGCGCTGTCCGGAGTGCAACGGGCGCACTGGCTCGACTACGGCGCCGACGACTACGCCGCCGTCACCTTCAACGACGTCCCCGGCGGCAAGCGCATCATGATCGGCTGGATGAACAACTGGAACTACGCCGGTTCCATCCCGACATCACCCTGGCGCAGCGCCATGACCGTGCCGCGGCAACTGTCCCTACGCCACATCGACGGCGCCCTGCGGATCGTGCAGAAGCCGGTCGACCAGCTCCGGACCCTGCGCGCCGGGCCGATCGTCCACCTCCACAACCTCCCCATCCCGCGGGGGAGCACACCGCTGCCCGCACGGGGCAAGGCGCTCTGGATCGACGCCACCCTGCGTCCGGGCACCGCGACCAGCTACGGCCTGAAGGTCCGCACGGGGGCGGGCGGGCAGCAGACGGTGATCGGGTACGACAAGGCGACCCAGCAGCTGTACGTGGACCGGACCCGCTCCGGCGACGTCAGCTTCGACCCCACCTTCGCGAGCATCCAACGCGCGCCGCTACCCACGAGGAACGGCGTCGTGCACCTGACCGTGCTCGTCGACTGGTCCTCGGTGGAGGTCTTCGCCCAGGACGGAAGACTCCTGATCACAGATCAGATCTTCCCCTCGCCCGCCAGCACCGGCCTCGCCACCTTCGCCAGCGGCGGCACCGCCGCGCTGGCGTCGATCACCGTCTCGCACATGCGCTCCGCCTGGACGGGAAGGACGTCCTAGCCACCCGATCCGCACAGCGCCAGGGGAGCCGCCCGGGGTCACCGCAGCAGGTCCCCGGACGGTTCCCCGGCGAGCATGCGCCTGTGCTTCGGATCTGTGCCCGCCCTCAGGAGGTGCCGAACTTCGACCTGAGGAACTCCCCCTGGACGAGGAGGCGGACGGCGGGTTCCTGCCGGCTGGGCCGCTCGAGGGCTGTCGCCAGCGCCCGCTCCAGACCACGGAGCTGGTCGGCGAGTTCGTCCGCGGCGCTGTGGCCGGCGACCGGAATGCCGGGGTCGGACAAGGCGAGGAACGGGTCGAGCGTGTCCGGCAGGTAGTCGGTGATGCTCGCTCGTACGAGGTGCTCGACGTCGGGGTCGACGCCCTCGGTCAGAGCCCGCAGCAGCAGCGCGTCCAGGTGCTCGCCGATGCGCGACAGCAGGCTGGCGGTCCCCGAGGCGAGGCGGCCACCGGCCCGGGCGCGGCGGAGCACATCGCGGAGCTGCCGGTCCAGGTCGGAGACGAGGTGGCCCGAGAGCCGGGGCAGGGCGTCGTCGGACGCCCGTACCGCGTCCTCGAGCGCGGCTCTGTGCGCCGCGCGGCGACGCCACGCCGCGACCGTCACCGCCGCCGCGGCACCGCCGAGTGCGACGGGACCGGCAACGGTGGCGACGTCGAGCGCCGGGGCGAGCTGCAGGGCGGCCCAGCCCGCGGTCGCCGTGCCCGCGAACACGGCCGCCTCCCGGCCACGACCCGGCCGCCGGGTCGGGCGCGGCCCGGGCAGTCCGTCGAGGGCGCGGACGAACGCAGCGGTGCGCGCCCGCAGGGTCAGGGCACGCACCGGTCGGAGCCGGGGCGCGAGGCGGGCCAACTCGGTGTCGGCGGCCCGCAGGTCGCGGACCAGCAGCGCTGCCTCGCCCCGGCGCGCGCGACCCGACGCGGCCAGGTCGGCCAGGCGCGCGCGGACGGCGTCCAGACGCGCGTCGACACCAGCCGCGCCGCGCTCGGGATCCAGGTAGGAGAGCGGGAGCCGCAGGAGCTGATCTGCCCGGGAGGCGAGCCAGCCCGAGAACGGCTCGGGGATCCCGGCCAGAAGCCGGTCCCTCGCCGCCGTCCAGCCCGCTGCGTCCATCACACATCCCTCCGCCGCACCCATTGTGCCTCGGCTCGTCCCGGAACCACCCTGCGACCACGCCCGGGGCACACGGGAGCGCGAGTCGGCGCCCGGCGACGATGCGGCACGCGACGACATCGCCGCAGGTCAACGGGTGGATTGGCCGGGACCCGGGAGGCGGTCTACGGTGCCGCCATGGAGCAGCCGCAGTTCTGGTTCAACACCCGGACCGGCCAGGTCGAGACCGACGACACCAAGGGCCAGGGCCAGGACCTCCTGGGGCCCTACGCCTCCCGGGAGGAGGCCGCCCAGGCACTCGACCGGGCCCGCGAACGCACTGAGGCCTGGGACGAGGAGGACCGGCGCTGGCGCGAGGGCACCGGCGCGGGCACGGACGACGCCTGACAGCCCCTCACAGCGCCACGGGAGCGCAGCCCGCGGGGGTGTCACCGCGCAGGACCAGCGTGCGCGGCGGCGTCGCATCGCCCCGGATGCGCCGCAGCAGCACCTCCGCCGCGGTCTCGCCCAGCAGGCGGCCGGGCCAGGGCTGGACGGCGACCTCGCGTGCCTCCCACGCCGGCCAGGGCAGGTCGCCGAGCACCGCGACACCGATCTCCGGCGGCGAGAGCCCCGCGTCCGCCAGGTGGGCGAGGACGCCGGCGCCGAGCATGTTGTTGGCCGCGAAGATCGCATCCGGGGGTTCGGGCAGGGCGAGGAGGTCTGCGGCGGCGCATCGTCCACCCGCGGGGCGGTAGTCGGTGTGGCGCAGGTACAGATCGGGATCGACGCCGGAGGAGCGTTCGGAGACGACCTCGCGCCACCCGCGGGCGCGCAGCGCGGCCGTGCTGGCGTCGGCGGAGCCGGTCACGCACGCCACGAGGCCGTGGCCGCGGTCGTAGAGCGCTCGGGTGGCGCGCGCGCCGGCCGCCGCGTCGTCGAGCGTCACCACGTCGATGCCGAGCCCCGGGAGCGGACGGTCGACGGCGACCACCGCCATGCCCCGTGCGGTCAGCGCGGCGAGGTCGGGGGTCGTGCCGGCGGACGCGAGCACGACCCCCGCCATCTGCTCGGCGACGGCGATGTCGAGGTAGCGGGCCTCCTTCTCGGGCTGCTCGTCCGTGTTGCACAGCACGACCGAGTAGCCGGCGGCCAGCGCTCGGTCCTCCACGCCGCGCGCGAGCGCGGTGAAGAAGAGGTTCTCGACGTCGGGGATGACCAGGGCGATGATCTCGGAACCACCGGTACGCAGCATGCGGGCGGTCCGGTTCGGCCGGAAGTCGAGGGCGGCGGCGGCCTCGCGGACCTTCTGGGCCTTCTCGGGCGAGACCGCGCTGCCGTTGAGCACGCGTGAGACGGTCGCCGGCGAGACCCCGGCGAGGGCGGCGACGTCGTAGATGGTGGCGGCCATCGGCGACGAGCGTACGCGCGCCCGGGCACGGCGGGCGTCGTCCGCCCTGCCGGGCGCGCCGGGCCGGGACGTCCCCGGCCCGGCCGCCCGGTCATCCCCCGTCCGTCCGCCTGTCAGCACGTGGTCGGGACCCCGGGGAGGACGTTGTACGGGTAGTCGATCCACCAGCTCGCCATGAAGCCGTACCGCCCTTGTGCCGTGCGCAGGTAGACCCACCACGGGTTGGTTCCGACCGTCTGGCCACGCGTCTGGCAGAAGACGGTGACGGAGTTTCCCCCCTGGACGTACTGGACGAACGTGGGGCAGTTCGTCGTACTCGGGTAGTTCACGCAGGCGACACCGCCGCCCGTCCGCACGATGACGTTGGTGAGTCCGCTGCGGATCCGGAACACCTTGCCGGACGAGGTCGTGGCGGCCGTCTGGAGACCGGCTGCGCTCGAGCGGACGGCGGTGCTGCCCACAGCCGTGGGTGCGGCCGCAGCGGCGGCGGCAGCGGGTGCGGCTGCGGCCAGGGCCGACATGCCAGCGGCGAGGAGAGCCGCAGCGACGGCGGCGCGGGTGCGGAGGCGGATCGAGGTCATGGGTGTCGCTCCTGCTCTGGAGAGGGACGATGCGGGCGACGCCCGCCCCACGAGCCTGCGTCGGTCAGATGCCGACGACCAGGCAAGCGACCGGCAGCTGACCGGCAACCGGCGTCTGCCGATGGTGCGAGCGGGGAGGGCGCTTTCGTAGGCTTTCGTCCGGGTGCAGCATCGGGGCAGGGACCGGGACGGGGGATCGCATGGGCGACGGTCGTGCGAGCTCGGATCGCGGAGCGGGGCGTCCGGCGCTGCGCGACGTCGGCCCCCTCCTGAGGGCTCTGCGTGCGGGCCGACTGTTGACGCAGGAGGAGCTCGCCGACGCCGCGGGCGTGTCGGTCCGAACCGTCCGCTCCCTGGAGGGCGACCGGCCCCGCCCACCCCGGCCCGAGACGGTCCGGCGACTGGCGGACGCCCTCCAGGTGACGGGGGACGAGCGGAGGCGGTTCGAGGCGGCCTGCGCCGGACGGGCGGTGCCGTCCCCGACGGCCGTGCCGACTCCCGAGACCCTCCCCCCCGCCGCACGCAACTTCTGCGGTCGCACGAACGAGATCGACCACGTGGTCTCCGTCCTCGTCCCCGAACCGCACGGCGGGGTCGTGGGCGTGCCGATCGCGACCGTGGTCGGCAAGCCGGGCGTGGGCAAGACAGCGCTCGCCCTCCAGGTGGCGCACCGGCTCCAGGGCCTGGGCCGGTTCCCGGACGGGCGGCTCTACGCGAACCTGGGAGCGGCGGGACCCGCACCCTCGGACCCCTCTGACGTCCTGGCCCGGTTCCTCTCCGCGCTGGGGGTGGAGGGGGCCGCGATGCCTGCCGGCGCGGACGAGCGGGGCGACCTCTACCGCTCGTTGCTCGCGGCCAGGCGTGTGCTCGTCGTGCTGGACGACGCGTCGGACGAGGGCCAGGTGCGGCCCCTGCTGCCGGGCGGCACCGGCTGCGCCGCCCTGGTCACCAGCCGGGGTCGGTTGGGGGGCCTCGACGTGGTCAGCGCGCTCGACCTCGACGTACTGCCGCCGGCCGACGCCCTGGCGCTGCTGGCGGTGACCGAGGGAGGTGGCCGGGTCGTTGCCGAGCCGGTCGCCGCCTCCGCGTTGGTCGACTACTGCGGCCGGCTCCCACTCGCCTTGCGCATCGCCGGGGCCCGGCTCGCGGCCCACCCCGGCCTGTCGCTGGCGAGGTTCGGTGATCGCCTCGCTGACGAGCGACGCCGTCTCGACGAACTGTCGATCGGCGACCAGGAGGTCCGTGCCGGCTTCTCCGTGAGCTATCGGTCCCTCTCCCCGGGAGCCCGGCAGCTGTTTCGCCGGCTGGGCCAGCTCCCGTACCCCGACGTCCCGGCCTGGCCGGCCGCCGCGCTCGTCGACCGGCCGCTCCTCGAGACCGAGAAGCTCCTCGACAGGCTGGTCGACGCGCACCTCCTGGAGATCACAGGGACCGACCGCCTCGGCCAGACCCGCTACCGCTTCCACGACCTGCTCCGGGTCTATGCCGCGGAGCTGGCCGCCGCTGACGATGCCTCCACGCGCCGGGACGCTCTCGAACGAGTGACCGGCACGTGGCTCCATCTGGCCGAGCGGGCGACACCGCTGGTGCGCGCCGGGACGTTGACGCTCACCCACGGCGAGGCCGCGCGCGTTCCTCCGGACGACTCGGTCACTGTGCTCGTGCTGGCGGACCCGCTCGCGTGGTTCGAGACCGAACGCCTGAACCTGACCTCCGCGGTCCTGCAGGCCGAACGCGAGGGCCTCGACGACGCCGCGTGGGACCTCGCCGGCTGCGCCGCCCTCTTCCACGCGCTCCGGAGCTACTTCGACGACTGGCGACGGACGCAGGAGGCGGGCCTGGCCGCCGCTCGCCGCGCGGGTCGTCGCCGAGGCGAGGCGCACCTGCTCCGCGGACTCGGGCACGTGCTCACCGAACAGGACCGCCTCGAGCGGGCGACGGACTCCTTCCGTGCGGCGCGTGCGCTCTTCTCGGAGCTCGACGATCGCGCGGGGGAGGCGATGACACTGGACGATCTCGGGGTCACCGCCCTCCTCGGGGGGCGACCCGACGAGGCGCTGCCGCTGCTGCGCGCTGCGGAGGCGATCGTCGACGGACTCGGTGACCAGGTGGGCCGCGCTCACGTCCGGTTCTCGCTCGGGATCCTCCACCTGGACCTGGGCGAGTACGACCCGGCGGACCGGAACCTGCGCGAGGCCGAGGCGACCCTCGCCGCCACCGATGACCTCTACACACTCGCGCAGATCCGGCGGAAGGTGGCACAACTGAGGCGCGCCACGGGCCGCCTGGCTGACGCCGCGACGGCCCTGCAGCAGTGCCTCACCGTGGACCGGGCGCTGGGCGACACCCTCGGCGAGGCTCTGACGCGGCAGTCGCTGGGGGAGGTGTACCGGCGACAAGGCCGGGAGCGGGAGGCGCTCACGACGTTGGACGACGCGCTGGTCACCTTCCGCGTGTTCGGCTACGCGTACGGCGAGGCCCTGGTGCGGCGCTCTCTCGGCGCCCTGCACCTCACCGCCGGCCGGCCGTCTGAAGCGCTCGGCGAACTGCGCCCCGCTCTTGCGACCTGGCGACGGCTGGGCCGACGTCGCCACGAGGCGGACACGCTCACCAGCATCGGCGACGCGCTGGCGGCCCTGCACGACCGATCACGCGCCGAGCAGACCTGGCGTGAGGCCTTGCGCGCGTGGGAGGAGCTCGGGGGCGTCGAGGCCGTGACCGTGCGGGAACGCCTGCGCTCGGCGCCCGGCCGCGTCCACTTGTGACGCCGCGCCAGCTAGCGGTGCAACTTCGGGAGGACGTCCCGGCCGAAGACCTCGATCCACTCCGCCTGGTTGCGGCCGACGTTGTGCAGGTAGACCCGGTCGAAGCCGAGGTCGACGAAGCGCTGGATGTAGGCGCGGTGCGCGTCGGGGTCGCTCGTGATGAGCATCCGCCCCTCGAAGTCCTCGGGCCGCACGAGCTTGGCCATCTGCTCGAAGTCGAACGGCGAGCGGATGTCGGCCTTCGGGAACTTCATGCCGCCGTTCGGCCACTGGTCCATCGCGTTCGCGAGCGCCTCCTCGTCGGTGGCGGCCCACGACAGGTGCAGCTGCAGTACCCGGGGCATGGTGTCCGGGTCCTTGCCCGCCTCGCGGGCGCCCTCGGCGAACTTGTCGAACAGCCCGCCGATCTTCTCCAGCGGCGCGCCGACGGTGATGATGCCGTCGGCGAACTTGCCGGTCTTCTTCGCGTTGATCGGGCCCGCGGTGGCGACGAGCACCGGGGGAGGGGTCGCGGGCATCGTCCAGAGCCGGGTCGACTCCATCGTGAAGTACGTGCCGGCGTGCTTGACGTCCTTGCCCGCGAGCGAGGCGTCGAACAGCTTCTTGATGAGCTCGACGGCCTCGAACATCCGCAGCGAGCGCTCGCCCGCCTCGGGCCAGTACTGCCCGATGACGTGCTCGTTCAGCGCCTCGCCGGAGCCGACGCCGAGCCAGGTGCGCCCGGGGTACATGGCCTCGAGGGTGGCCGCGGCCTGCGCCACGATCGCCGGGTGGAAGCGGAAGCTCGGGCAGGTCACGCCCGGGCCGAGGTCGCCGCGGGTGCGCTCGCCGATGGCGGTCAGCACGTTCCACACGAACGACGCCTGGCCCTGCGCGGGCACCCACGGCTGGAAGTGGTCGGCGGCCATCGACCCGCTGAACCCGTGCTGCTCGGCCAGCACCTGGTAGCCGAGCACCTCCTGCGGGCCGAACTGCTCCAGCATCGCCGCGTAGCCGATCGTGAGGTCCGCCATGCCCGGAACGCTAGTACGCCGGTGGCGAACCGGCATCGACGGGCTCGGCCCGACCCGACCAGGATCAGGCGGGTGGACGACACAGGCGAGCGGCTGCGGTTCGGCGTCAACCTCGGGCGGCTGGGCAGGGACGGGCCGCCGGGGACCGGGCCGGCGAGCGACCAGCTGGCCGCCGCCCGCTGGGCCGAGACGGCCGGTTTCGACGTGGTGACGACCGCGGACCACGTCGGCGGGACCTCGCCCTTCGTGATGCTGGCCGCCGCAGCCGCCGTCACGGAGCGGGTCCGGCTGCGGACCTACGTGCTCGACGTCGGCTTCTGGAACCCGGGCCTGCTCGCGCGCGACGTCGCGACGCTCGACGTGCTCTCCGGCGGCCGGGTGGAGGTGGGGCTCGGGGCCGGTCACAAGCCGGCCGAGCACGAGGCGGTGGGGCTGCCGTTCCCGCCGTTCCGGGAGCGGGTCGACGGCCTGGCGGTGTTCGCCGCCGAGCTGCGCCGGCACCTCGAGGACCCGCACTTCAGGCCAGAACCCGTGCAGCGGCCCGTGCCCCTGCACGTCGGAGCGATGTCGGCGGCCGCGCTCGAGGTCGCGGCCGGGGTCGGCGACCTCGTCGCTCTCGCCGGCGGCATGCAGCTGAAGGGGGCGGAGCCCGGCACGCTGACGATCGCCTCCGCGGCCGACACCGACGCCCGCGTGGCCGTCGTCCAGCGGGCGCGGGCGGGTCGTGGGCTCGCTCCGGCGCGGCTCGACGCCCTGCTGCAGCAGGTCGTCCTCGACCGCACCGCCGCCGACGTCGCCGCCGAGTGGGAGGCCGAGAGCGCGGGCGCCATCCGGGCCGCCGACATCGCCGACTCCCCGTTCCTGCTGGCCGCGACGAGCGTCGAGGAGGCGGCCGCGGAGCTCCTGCGGCGCCGCGACCGGTGGGGCATCACGTCGTGGTGCACGCACGCACCCTCGGGTCCGGCGCTCGCCGACGTCGCCGCCGTCGTCCGGGCCCTGGGAGGCTGAGCGGTGCGCACCCTCGCCGACGACACCGGCCGCCTGGTGCGACTGCCCGACACGGTCGCGCGCGTGGTGTCACTCGTGCCGTCCCTCACGGAGAGCGTCGCGGCCACGGCTCCCAGGCTGCTGGTCGGCGCCACGGACTGGTGCACGCACCCCGCCGACCTCGACGTCGAGCGGGTCAGGGGGACCAAGAACCCTGACGTCGCCCGCGTGGTCGCCCTGGCGCCCGACGTCGTCGTGGCGAACGCGGAGGAGAACCGCGAGGTCGATCTCGAGGCGCTGCGCGCGGCGGGCCTGCCCGTCTGGGTGACGGACGTGCGCACCGTCGACGGCGCGTTCGCGTCGCTGGAGCGGATGCTCGCCGCGTGCGGGCTCGACATCCCGGCATGGCTCGGCGATGCCCGCGCGGCCTGGGGGGACGTCGCCGCCCTCTCGCCCCGCCGGCGAGCGGCCGTGCCGATCTGGCGGAGGCCGTGGATGGCCGTCGGCTCCGACACCTTCACCGGAGCGGTGCTCGAACGGCTCGGCGTCGACAACGTGCTGGCGGGCTCCCCGGAGCGCTACCCGCGGATCGACCCGGCGGCCCTTCCGCCGGTGGACCTCGTCGTGCTGCCCGACGAGCCCTACCTCTTCACCGCGGACGACGGCCCCGAGGCCTTCCCCGGCGTCCGCGCCGCGCTCGTGTCGGGCAGGTACCTGACCTGGTACGGGCCCTCGCTGGTCGAGGCCCCCGCCGCGCTGCTGTCGGCGCTCAGGGCTGCGTCGCGCTGACCTCGTCCCCGATCTCCGCCTCGCCCTCCTCGCGGGCCCGGCGCAGCTCGCGCTCGCGGAGGGCGTGCTCGTCGGTGCGGGCGTCGTAGCGCCAGAACGACGGCAGCGCGGCCGCGGTCAGCGTCACGAGGCCCATGCAGGCGAGGCCGCCGCTGACGATCGCTGCCCGCACGCTGGTGGCGTCGGCGACGACCCCGGCGCGCACCTGGCCGCCGAGCGGGCCGATCGAGTACGACAACATCTCGACGCCGGCCAGCCGGCCGCGCAGCTCGTCGGGGATGGTCTGGTTCCAGACGGTGCTGCGGAAGATCCCGCTGATCATGTCCGCACCCCCGGCCAGGGCCAGGCCGAGCAGGAGCAGCCAGACGTTCCGTGCGAGGCCGGCGGCGGCGATGGCCGCACCCCAGATCAGAGCCGCCACGACGATGGCGCGGCCGTGGTGGTGCACTCGCCGGGTCCAGCCGCTCGTGGTGGTCGCGATCACGCTGCCCGCCGTCCCGGCCGTGTACATGAGGCCCAGCAGGTCGGGCCGGTGGAGCACGGCCGTGGCGAGCGACGGGAACAGCGTCTCGGGCATGGCGGTGATCATGGCGGCGATGTCGACGAGGTAGGTGCCCAGCAGGTCGCGCCGGCGTACCGCATACCTCAGGCCCTCCGCGATGCCGGCCACGCTCGGCGGCGCGCTGCCGGGCGACGGCGCGTGGTGCCCGAGCCGGGCGTAGAGCAGGGTCGCGACGGCGATGCCGACGACGTCCACGGAGTAGCAGGCCACCGGCCCCGGCCCCGCCACGAGCAGGCCGCCCAGCGCCGGCCCCGCCAGCAGACCGATCTGCATCGAGAAGCTGTCCAGCGCCCCGGCCGCCATCAGGTCCTCGTGCCGGACGACCCGCGGCACCAGTGCCTCGCGGCTCGGTCGTTGCAGGGCGGACGCCGCCGCGAGCAGTGCGCCGATCACATAGAGGGCCCAGATGCGGGGCTGCGCGAGCGCGGCATTGGCGAGCAGGCATGCGGTGAGCAGCGCCTGGGCGACCCCGGCGAGGACGAGCAGCTTGCGACGGTCGTAGTGGTCCGCGAGCGCCCCGCCGTAGAGCCCGAAGGCGACGAGCGGGCCGAGCTCCACCAGTCCCATGAGGCCGACGGCGAGGTTCGAGCCGGTGAGGCGGTAGAGCTGGTAGGGGACCGCGACGTAGGTCATCATCGCGCCGAGGTAGGTGACCCCGCCCGCGGCGATGAGGATCCTGAAGTCGCGGGAGCGGCGCAGCGGGGTGAGGTCCATGGCCCGGTCATCGTCACCCATGCGGTGGCGTGCGGGCGACGGCTTATCGGCGTCCGGGCGTGGGCCCGCCACGGGGCGGCCGGACACGGCGAGGGCGGGGCGCCCGGGTGGGTACCCGGGTGCCGCGCCCCGCACTCCGATCAGGTCATCACAGTCGGATCATCACCTCGAGCCGGGCACCCGCAGGGAGTCCGTCATCGCCTCCTGGTCGTTCGCGCGCAGTGGCCCGCTGCCCGACGTGCACAGGGCCGGCGGCGTCGTCACCGTCGCGGAACCCGCGCAGGTGAAGACCTCGGGGGTGCGGGTGTCGGACCAGGCGGGGTGGGCGGTTCCGGTCCAGGCGGCGAGGCCGGTGTAGTCGCCCCAGAACTGGCCGCTGAACTGGGTGGGCGGCGGCATCGAGGACGTCGTCACGCGTGTGGTGGCGAAGGAGGTGAGGTTGCGCGACCCGGACAGCGAGAAGTCCGAGAATCCGGTCAGCTCGGCATTGCCGTACTGGCGGTCGTAGTACGACACCGCGAGGCGGCCGTCCCTGGTGTAGTCGGCCCACTGGAACCACTGATCCGTGGTTCGCTGACCCTTGGCCGAGGTGACGAGCGGCATCCTCCGCGGGTCGGTGGTCTGCCCGTTGAACGTCGCGCCGCCGTCCTTGGACTGGGTCACGATGATGCCGTTGTTGCACGCGCCCGGCGTCCGGACGCCGGTGTAGAGGTTGTCGCCCGTCGACGGGTTGAAGCCCGCGGGAACGCAGCCGTTGGCCTCGTTGGAGTAGGCGTTGATGTACGAGCCGACGGTGACGACGACGTGCTTCGGGTTCCTCGGGTCGACGGCGCCGACGGGGTAGTTGGTCGCGCGGAAGAACGAGGTGTTGTCACGCTTCGTGGGAACGCAGGCACGGCCCGGGTCCTGGCCGGTGTACGTGACGCAGTCGGGCAGGTCGTAGTAGTCGGTCGCCTTGACCGGCGTCGAGAACGACGCCCCGCCGTCGGTCGACTTGGCCAGCAGGACCTGGTTGCGGTTGTCACCGGGGGTGACCGCGTTGTTGAAGTTCACCCAGGCGACGTAGAGCGCGCCGTCGGGCCCGGTGAAGGGCTGGGAGAACTGGTTGGCGTAGCACTCGCCGGGGGCCGGCGGCGGCGCGTCGGCCGCGTTGCCGCCGCCGCCCGCGTCGGGGTCGCCGCCCTTGTCGGCGTCGACCTTGCACAGGCCGGGGTTCGCCGCGCTGACGCGGACCGGGGCGCTCCAGGTCTCGGCGTAGTCGGCCGAGTGGCTCTCGTAGATGTAGGCGGAGCCGTCGGGCGCGAAGGTCGTCCAGGTCACGTAGACGCGGTCACGGAAAGGGCTGCCGACGTGGTTGTCGACCGTCAGGAGCTGCTTGTCGAGGAACGGCAGGTCCTCCGTGCCGCTCGACGAGCGGCTGCTCGGCGACCACGCGGGCGGGGAAGGTGTAGGAGGCGCCGCCGTTGCCGGTGGAGCGGAAGACGATGAGGGCGCTCGACAGATCGGGGTTGCTGCTGGTGGGCAGGCCGCGGTTGAAGACCTGGCAGCTGTAGTAGACGTTCCCGCGGGTGTCGAAGGCGCTGGAGGTGTCGCCGCCGCCACCCCAGTACTGGCGCGCAGCGCCGTACGCGGCACCCCGGGTGAAGCTGTTCGGGATGGGCACGTCCTGGAAGGTGCGGCCGTTGTCGAGGCTGTAGTAGCCGAAGCAGCCGCCGTCACCGCGGCGGTAGTCGTTGCTGCTGCCGACGAGGTTGCCCGGGCGGAAGTGGTCCTCGGAGATGTAGGTCTCGTTCTGCGCCTGGCCGCGACCGGCGAGGTCGGGGTCGGACACGTTCTGGCAGTCGGTGTCCATGTTGACGTTGTGGCCGAGGGTGTAGCTGCAGCCCCGGGAGCCGCTCGGGAAGTAGAAGTTCCCGCTCGACCCCCCGGCCTTGCCCGAATACCTCTGCGGCGCGACCGGGGCCTTCTTCGCCAGGGCTCCACGGGCCTGATCGACCTCGGCCGACGCGAAGCCGGACATCAGCCGCTTCTGCGTCTTCGTCAGGTCGTCGAACCGCATGTGCTGCGGCGAGGCGTTCGCCTGCTGGGGTATGACGGCGTAGCCGAGAAGGCCGCCCGCGACGACGGCCGAGAGCACTGCACCTTTCCACCGCACCTGCATGAGGACTCTCCAGGGTCATAGCGCACACGACAGGACTGCACGGGCGGCGCGGGGTGCGGCGCCGTCCTCCAGCAACGACCTCCTTCGGTCGTCCGGGGACCCGCACCTTCCCGGGATCTGCCGGAACGGCGGGGTCGAGCGCACGAATGGTGCTGCCGGCCGCGGTGAACGGTGACCGGCGCGTCGCAGAGTCAAGTGGCTCGTACCGTGCCTGACAAGAGGCTTTGCAGATCCTGTGCACCTATTGGCACGATATTCCGGCGTGTCGCGACGACACGCCGTCCCTCACCCGGAGCGGGCGCTGGCGCCAGTCATGCGACCGCAACCTGCTCACATGGGGCCGATCACCAGCGCGCCGGGGGTGGCGCCGTCAGGTCTCGAACGCGTGCTCCGGGCCGGGGAACTCGCCGGCCTTCACGTCGCCCGCATAGGCGCGAGCCGCCGCCAGCATGACGCCGTGCAGGTCGGCGTAGCGCTTGACGAAGCGCGGCGCCTTGCCCGTGCGCAGGCCCATCATGTCCTGCCAGACGAGCACCTGGCCGTCGCAGTCGGGCCCGGCGCCGATGCCGATCGTCGGGATCTCGAGCGTCTTGGTGATCTCGGCGGCGACCGGGGCGGGCACCATCTCGAGGACGACGGCGAAGGCGCCGGCGGCCTGCAGGGCGAGTGCGTCGTCGAGCAGGCGCTGCGCGGCGGCGTCCCCGCGGCCCTGCACCCGGTAGCCGCCGATGGCGTGCTCGGCCTGCGGTGTGAAGCCGATGTGGGCCATGACGGGGATCCCCGCACCCACGACGCGTTCGACGCTCGGACCCACGCGCTGCCCGCCCTCGAGCTTGACCGCGTGGGCGAGCCCCTCCTTCATCATCCGGACGGCGGTCGCGAGGGCCTGGTCGGGACCGGACTGGTAGGAGCCGAAGGGGAGGTCGGCGACGACCAGCGTGCGGCGGGCGCTCCGCGTGACGGCGCGCACCAGCGGAAGGAGCTCGTCGACGGTGACCGGGACGGTCGTCTCGTAGCCGAGCACGTTGTTCGCGGCGGAGTCGCCGACGAGGAGCACGGGGATGCCCGCCTCCTCGAAGACGGCCGCGGCGTACTGGTCGTAGGCGGT
This sequence comes from uncultured Actinomycetota bacterium, assembly GCA_963792195.1. Taxonomy (GTDB): domain Bacteria; phylum Actinomycetota; class Actinomycetes; order Actinomycetales; family Kineosporiaceae; genus DATKNA01. The sequence continues at coordinate 335,659 of CAWBVK010000004.1, forward strand.
GAGCATGGCGAAACGCTCGCCGCGCTCCTTCATCTGCCGCAGGTGATGGACGCGGGTGCGCCGCGGCGGCGGGGCCGCACCGGGCGCGGCCGCGTCGACGGGGGCCGGCCCGGCGCCGTACGGGGCGGGCTCCTCGGCGTTGCTGGTCGTCACGACGGCTCCTCCTGCTCGCGGGCCTCCCGCGCCGGGTCCCCGCCGGTGCCTGCAGCGGCTTCGCCGGCCGCCCCGCCGGCGCCCCTGCCGGTCTCGCCCGAGCGGTGCTCGCGCCACCGGCTCGTGATGGGGAGGCGCCGGTCCCGCCCGAACGCCACGGGCGACGTCTTGGGGCCCGGCGCCGACTGGCGGCGCTTCCACTCGGCCCGGTCGACCATCGTCACCACCGAGTCGACGACGTCGGCCGCGAAGCCGTCGGCGAGCAGCTCGGAGCGGCCGTGCGCCTGCTCGACGTACTTCTCGAGCAGCGCGTCGAGCAGGTCGTAGGCGGGCAGCGTGTCCTGGTCGGTCTGCCCGGGGCGCAACTCGGCCGACGGAACCTTGGTGATGCTGTTCTCGGGGATCGGCGGGGCCTCGCCGCGGCGGGCCGCCTCCGCGTTGCGCCAGCGGGCCAGCTCCCACACGAGTGTCTTCGGGACGTCCTTGACCGGGTTGAAGCCGCCGACGGAGTCGCCGTAGATCGTCGAGTAGCCGACGGCGAGCTCGCTCTTGTTGCCGGTCGTCAGGACCAGGTGGTTCTCCTGGTTGGAGATGCCCATGAGCACCACGCCGCGCACGCGTGCCTGCAGGTTCTCCTCCGCGAGGCCGGTGAGCTTCAGCGTCTCGAGGAAGGCGTCGACCATGGGCGCGATGGGCACGACGCGGTAGTCGAGGCCGGTCCGGCGCGCGAGCTCCGCGGCGTCGTCCCGGGAGTGGGCCGAGGAGTAGCCGCTCGGCATCGACACACCGACCACGTGCTCGGCACCGATGGCGTCACAGGCGATCGCGGCCACCAGCGTCGAGTCGATGCCGCCCGACAGCCCGAGGATCACCGACCGGAACCCGTTCTTGCGGACGTAGTCGCGCAGGCCGAGGACGACGGCCCGGTAGATCTCCTCGCAGGTGTCGAGGGGCTTTCTGAGCGGAGCCGGACCTCGGGGGTACGAAGGGAGGGCGTCGCCCGACAGCACCACATGTCGCACCCCGTCGACGGAGGGCGGCGCCTGGTGCGCGGCGTCGGGCGGCAGGTCGAGGTCGACGACGAGCAGCTCCTCCTCGAACTGGGCCGCGCGGGCGAGCACTGTGCCGTCGGGGGCCACGACGATCGAGTCGCCGTCGAACACCAGGTCGTCCTGCCCGCCGGTCATGTTGACGTACGCGAGCGCGCAGCCGGCCTCGGCGGCCCGACGCGTGACCAGCTCGCGGCGGACGTCGTCCTTGTCGCGCTCGTACGGCGAGCCGTTGATCACGAGGAGGAGCTCGGCGCCGGCGCGGCGGGTGAGGGCCACGGGGCCGCCGTCCTGCCAGATGTCCTCGCAGATGACCACGGCGACGTCGACGCCGTGCACCCGCACGACGGCCAGCTCGTCGCCGGGGGTGAAGATCCGGAACTCGTCGAACACCCCGTAGTTCGGCAGGTGGTGCTTGGCGTACCGGGCGAGGATCCGGCCCCCCGACAGGACGGCGGCCGCGTTCTGCGGGCGGCCCTTCGGGACGAACACGCGGGGACGCTCGTCGGCGTCGCGGTGCCCTGGGTCGACCCGGTCGAGGTATCCGACGACGACGACGAGGTCACCGAGGCCGTCGGCGTCCAGGTCGCGGGCCAGCTGCTCCAACGCCGCCCGGCTCGCGTCGACGAAGCTGGTGCGGAGCGCGAGGTCCTCGACGGGGTAGCCGGTGAGCACCATCTCGGGGAAGGCCACCACGTGCGCCCCGGCGTCCTTCGCCCGGGCCGACCACTGCCGCACCAGGGCGGCGTTCCCCGTGAGGTCGCCGACGGTCGGGTCCACCTGGGCCAGGGCGAGGCGCAGCTGCGACATGCCTCGAGCGTAGTTCGCCGTGGGCCGTCTCGATCGCCGGGCGGCCACCGGGTATCAGGCGTTCGCGGGCGAGATGACGAGGGTCTGCGCGCCCCGGCCGACCAGGCCGCGCACGTCGCTCAGCCGCGACCGCACCAGGCCCGTCCCGGTGCGCTCGTAGCGGGACGCCGCGTCGAGCAGCACCCACTCGCCGTCCAGAGGCCGGGAGAGATGGACGTCGAGGTCGATGTTGACGAACGACCACCTGCTCCAGTCGAGGGCCGCGGAGAGGCCGTTCCCGGAGTCCGCCGTGAGCACCGCGCGCTGCAGGCCGGACGGCTCCTCGCCGGCCACCACGGGGATGCGCGTGCGGCTCCACACGGCGGCGTCCCCGGGGCCCTCGGGGTCGCCGGACACCGCCCGCCATTCCATGGCCCTGGCGTACGGGAATCCCCAGGCCTCCATGGTCGGCGGGTGGGCAAGCGGGTCGGCCGGCGGGTCGGCGGGTCGCGGGTCCGCTCCGAGGTCGGGCAGGTCGGCGAGCCGGACGTGCCAGGTGCGGGCGTGCAGCACCTCGCGGTCGCCGGCGACGAGAACCGCCTCCGTGAGCGTGATGCGGCGGCCGGCGCGCACGACCCGGGCGGTGACCTCGACGTCGCCGACCGGGACGCCGGACAGGAAGTCGACGCTGGTCCGCAGCGCGACCAGCCCCTCGGCGGCACCGGCTGCCGCATGCTCGCAGGCGCGCACCAGCAGCGCCGACGGCGGCCCGCCGTGCATCAGCGTCGTCGACCAGGGCCCGACGCACGCCTCCTGCCCCCGCAAGCGCGTGGCGCTGCCGGGCTCGGGCACGAAGAACGCCTCGCTGATCGACGGGCTCATGCGATCGACGCTATCGGGACGGCTCGCACCGCCGGCCGGGGCCGCGACGCGGCCTGCCCGTACGCGCGCTCGACCCGGCGCAGCACCCGCACGGGCTGCCGGGCGATCGCGCGCGGCGTGACCGCGATGACGACCACGCCGCACTCGACCAGGAGCCCGTCGGTCATGACCGTCGCCTCCCAGTCGTCGGGATCGGAGTGGTACCGGTGGGAGTGCACCTGCACGGCGAGCGCGACGTCGTCGAACCACGCGTCGGGCCGCGGCAGGCGCAGGCCGCCGGCGGTCACCAGCTCGGGGTTGAGCCATGCCCGCGGCAGCACGCGGCTGCGCCGCATCAGCTCGAAGAGATCCGCCTCGGGGGCGGACCACGCTCCCTGCTCGGCGGCCTCGATCGCGCGCCGCAACTGCCCGCTGCCCGCCCTCGGCCCGCATTCCAGCTCGGTGCGCAGGTCGTCGAGTCGCACGAGTCGCCGCTGGACCGCTTCGAGAACGACGGCGATCGCGTCCCGTTCGAGGCGGCACTCCCGCGCCGCCGTGGCGACGGCCCGCTGCCGCGAGACCACGACGAGCGGGGGCCTCGACCACGCGTGTTGATCGGACGCTCGCGTTCTCCGGATGACCACGAACCCGGCATCGGCGGGCTTGCGCGCGTGCGGGACCTCGACGTGAACGGGGCCGGCGGCGCCGGCACTCGTCACGCCGTGCCAGGCCGCGGCCGTCGCTCCTCCGATCACCGCGCCCTCACCGGCGTAGAGCAGCGCGGCGACGAGGCGCTGTGTGCTGTCGAGTCCCCCGGGAGAGGTCGCGACGACCTTCGGCAGCACCATCCGCCACCCTCGCGTGAGCTGGTGCCGTACCTGCACGCGCGACACACCCGTGTCGGCGAGCTGGCTGAAGCTCACGAGGCCGCGCTGCAGTCGCAGGAGCTGGTCGAGCTCGGTCTCCGCCATGCGATCCAGCCTGGCCACGCCCACGGGTCCCCGCTGGCGCGGACGCGTCCGACTGTGGAGGGCGGGACGTCCTCGTCGGTTGTGGACGATAGGCGGCGACGTCCGTGGGGAGATCACGGGGGAGATCACGGGGGACGACACGCCGTAGCGGTCGTGGGCGTGTCGTCCCCCGTGATCTCCCCCCGATCCCCCCCGTGATCTTCGGAGGGCAGGCCGAGCAGGGGCAGGGCAAGAGTGACCGCGGGCGGTGGCTGCGCGAGTAACGGATGGGCCCGCGGGGGACGGCTGGACGTAACCACGCCCGGATACCCTGGCCAGCGTCGGCTCGACGAGAGGACCCGCATGGACCGGCAGCAGGAGTTCGTGCTCCGCACGATCGAGGAGCGTGACATCCGGTTCGTCCGGCTGTGGTTCACCGACGTGCTGGGCAGCCTCAAGTCCGTCGCGGTCGCGCCCGCCGAGCTCGAGGGCGCCTTCGCCGAGGGGATCGGCTTCGACGGCTCGGCGATCGAGGGCCTGGCGCGCGTGTACGAGGCCGACATGCTCGCCCGCCCGGACCCGAGCACGTTCGCCGTCCTGCCGTGGCGCGGCGAGCACCAGGGCACCGCCCGGATGTTCTGCGACATCCTGACGCCCGACGGCGAGCCGACCCTCAGCGACCCCCGGAACGTCCTCAAGCGCGCGCTCAACAAGGCCGCCCAGCACGGGCTGACCTTCTACACGCACCCCGAGATCGAGTTCTACCTGCTCAAGGAGCGAGCCGGAGCCCGGCCGGGAGCCCGAGCCGGTCGACCGGGCCGGCTACTTCGACCACGTCCCGCGCGGGCACCACGCACGACTTCCGCCGGGCGGCGATCCAGGTGCTCGAGAGCATGGGGATCAGCGTCGAGTTCAGCCACCACGAGGGCGGGCCCGGCCAGAACGAGATCGACCTGCGCTACGCCGACGCGCTGAGCATGGCCGACAACATCATGACCTTCCGCAGCGTCATCAAGGAGGTGGCGCTCGAGCAGGGCGTCTACGCGACCTTCATGCCGAAGCCGTTCGCCGGCCACCCGGGCTCCGGCATGCACACCCACCTGTCGCCTGTTCGAGGGCGACCGCAACGCGTTCCACGAGGCGGGCGCCGAGTACCAGCTCAGCAAGGTCGCCCGGCAGTTCATCGCCGGCCTGCTCCAGCACGCCGCCGAGATCACCGCCGTCACGAACCAGTGGGTCAACTCGTACAAGCGGCTGTGGGGCGGCGGCGAGGCGCCGTCCTACGTCTGCTGGGGGCACAACAACCGCTCGGCGCTGATCCGCGTGCCGATGTACAAGCCCGGCAAGGGCAACTCGACGCGGGTCGAGTACCGCGCCCTCGACTCGGCGTGCAACCCGTACCTCGCGTTCGCGCTCATCCTGGCCGCCGGGCTCAAGGGCATCGACGAGGGCCTCGACCTGCCCGACGGCGCCGAGGACGACGTGTGGGCGCTGACCGACGCCGAGCGCCGCGCGCTCGGCATCAAGCCGCTGCCGGCGAGCCTCGCCGACGCGATCCGGCTGATGGAGGAGTCCGAGCTCGTCGCCGAGACGCTCGGCGAGGGGGTGTTCGACTTCTTCCTGCGCAACAAGCGCCAGGAGTGGTCGGACTACCGCCAGCAGGTCACCCCGTTCGAGCTCAACCGCTACCTCCCGCTGCTGTGAGCGAGAAGCCGCGCCTGCTCGTCGTCCAGCACCAGGACGGCGCCGGCCTGGGCCGGCTGCGCCCGCACCTCGAGGCCGCCGCGGACGTCGACGTGCGCCGCCCCGACCTCGGCGAGGAGCTGCCCGCACGACCTGCACGGCGTGGCCGGGCTCGTCGTCCTCGGCGGGTCGCCGGCCGCCTGGGAGGACGAGCGCGCCCCCTGGCTCCCGCGCACCCGCGCCCTGATGGTCCGAGGCCGTCGAGCGAGGCCACCCCCCTGCTCGGCATCTGCCTGGGCGCGCAGCTCCTCGCCCATGCCACCGGGGGCCGGGTCGAGCGCGGCGCCGCCGGCATCGAGGCCGGCCTCGTCGAGGATCGTCCCCACCGACCACGCCGCCGGCGACCCCTTGATGGCCGCACTGCCCGGCGGCCGGGTTCCCGGGCCCCCAGGGGCACCAGGACGCCGTCGTCGAGCTGCCGCCCGGCGCCGTCCTGCTGGCCACCGGCGAGCTCTACCCGCACCAGGTGTTCCGGTTGGGGCCGGTCGCCTGGGGGGTGCAGTACCACCCCGAGGTCACCGCCGAGGACTTCACCGACTGGATCCGCGAGGACGAGGCGCCGGTGCGCCGCGCCGGCCTCGACCCGGCGACCGTGATCCGGCAGGTCGCCGGCGCCGGGGCGCGAGCTCGACGCGCTCGCCGCCGCCCACGCCCGGGCGTTCCTCGCGGTCAGCGGTGCCGCCGCGACCGCCGGTGACGTCGCCAGCGCGGCCTCGTGACCGATCGGCGGCAACCGGCACGTCTCCGCCGTCGGGCGGCTGGCCCGGCTGGGCTTCGCGGACCCCGAACGCGCAGCCGGGCTGCTCGCCGACCCCGCCCTGGCGGGCCTGGTCGACCCCCTCGAGGACCTCTTCGCCGACGGCCTGCTCGCCGCCCTGCGCGCCGTCCGCCGATCCCGACCTGGCGCTGTCGGGCCTGGTCCGGCTGCTCGAGGCGGCGTCCCGCGCCGGCCGCGGCCGCGGACCCGGCGCGGCTGCGGGCCGTCCTGCGCTCCGGGGGCGACGCCCGGGACCGGCTGCTCGCCGTGCTCGGCGCCTCGGACGCGCTCGGCGACCACCTCGCCCGGCACCCCGGGCACTGGACCGTGCTGCTCGCGGACGCCCCCGATCCCGACGCGGTCCCCGACGCCGCCCGGACGGCGCTCCTGCGCGCCGTCGGCGCCGATCCCGTTGCGCCCGAACCGGTCGCCGCCCTCGCGCCGCGCGGCCGCGCTCGACGCGCTGCGGGTCGCCTACCGCCGGCTGCTGCTGGTGATCGCCGGCCACGACCTGGCCGCCCCCGACCCGGCGGCGGCCGAGCCCGCGGTCTCGGCGGCCCTGGCCGACCTCGCGGCCGGCGCCCTCGAGGCCGCGCTCGCCATCGCCCGCTCGGAGCTGCCGGCCGGCAGCGCGCCCTGCCGCATCGCCGTCCTCGGCATGGGCAAGTGCGGCGGCCGCGAGCTCAACTACGTGAGCGACGTCGACGTCATCTACGTGGTCGAACCGGTGGCCGGATCGGCCGACGGCGACGAGCAGGCCGCGCTCGCGACCGGCGCCAAGCTCGCCGCCGGGCTCGCCCGGGCCTGCTCCGAGGCGACGGCGGAGGGCACGCTCTGGCCCGTCGACGCGGCGCTGCGGCCGGAGGGCAAGCGGGGGCCGCTCGTGCGCACCCTCGAGAGCCATCTCGCGTACTACCGGCGCTGGGCGGCCACCTGGGAGTTCCAGGCGCTGCTCAAGGCCCGCCCCGTCGCGGGCGACGTCCGGCTGGGGCAGGCCTGGCTGGACGCGATCCACCCGCTGGTGTGGCGGGCGGCCGAGCGCCCGAACTTCGTCGAGGACGTGCAGGCCATGCGCCGCCGGGTCGAGGAGCACGTGCCCGCCGAAGGAGGCGGGCCGCCAGCTCAAGCTCGGCCCGGGCGGCCTGCGCGACGTCGAGTTCAGCGTGCAGCTGCTCCAGCTCGTGCACGGCCGGGTCGACCCGAGGCTGCGCACCGGCAACACGCTGGAGGCGCTGGAGGCGCTCGCCACCTACGGCTACGTCGGGCGCGACGACGCCGCCGAGCTCGACCGGGCCTACCGCTTCCTGCGCGCGCTCGAGCACCGGATCCAGCTCTACCGGCTGCGGCGCACCCACGTCGTGCCCGGCGCCCCGGCCGACCTGCGCCGGCTCGGGCGCGCCCTCGGCCTCGGCCGGGGACCCGGCGCGCGAGCTGGAGGACGCAGTGGCACCGGCACGCCCTGGAGGTGCGCCGGCTGCACGAGAAGCTCTTCTACCGCCCGCTGCTCGCGGCCGCGGCGCGGCTGTCCACGGACGAGGTCCGGCTGACGCCCGAGGCCGCCCGCGCCCGGCTCGCCGCCCTCGGCTACCGCGACCCCGCCGGGGCGCTGCGCCACCTCGAGGCGCTGACCGGCGGGGTGAGCCGGCGCGCGGCGATCCAGCGGCAGCTGCTGCCGGTGCTCCTCGGCTGGTTCGCCGACGGCCCCGACCCCGACGCCGGGCTGCTCGCCTTCCGGCGGCTGTCGGAGGAGCTGGGCACGACCCACTGGTACCTGAAGATGCTGCGCGACTCGGGGGCCGCGGCCGAGCGGATGGCGCACGTGCTGTCGTCGAGCCGCTACGTGGCCGACCTGCTCGCGAAGGGGCCGGAGGCGGTCGCCCTGCTCGGGGACGACGACGAGCTCGAGCCCCGCCCGCGCGAGGTGACGCCTCGCGGCGGTGGGCAAGGCGCTGGAGCGGCACGCGGGGAAACCCGAGGCGGCCGCGCGTCGCGGCGCTCGCCGTGCGCCGGCGCGAGCTCGTGCGGACGGCGGTCGCCGACGTGGCCGGGCTGCTCGAGCCGGCGGCCGTCGGGGCCGCGCTGTCCGACGCCGCCGCGGCCGCGCTCGACGGCGGGCTGCGCGCGGCGACGGACGCCGTCGCAGCTGCGGCTCGGCCGCCCGCTGCCGACCCGGATGCTCGTCGTCGCGATGGGGCGGCTCGGCGGCGGCGAGCTCGGCTACGGCAGCGACGCCGACGTGCTCTTCGTGCACGACCCGCTGCCGGGCGAACCGGCGCGCGCCGCCGAGGAGGCGGCGGCCGCGGTGGCCGGGGAGCTGCGTCGGCTGCTGTCGTCGCCCGGACCCGAGCCGCCGCTCGCCGTCGACGCCGACCTGCGGCCCGAGGGCCGCAACGGCCCGCTGGTGCGGACGCTCGCCTCGTACGCGGAGTACTACGCGCGCTGGTCGCTGGCGTGGGAGGCGCAGGCGCTGACCCGGGCGGTACCCGTGGCGGGCGACGCCGACCTCGGGCGGCGGTTCGAGGCACTCATCGACCCGCTGCGGTGGCCGGCGCGCGGGCTCGGCGAGGGCGACGTCCGCGAGGTGCGGCGGATCAAGGCGAGGGTCGAGGCGGAGCGGCTGCCCCGCGGCGCGGACCCGCACCGGCACCTGAAGCTCGGGCCGCGGCGGCCTCTCGGACGTCGAGTGGACGGTGCAGCTGCTGCAGCTGCGGCACGCCGGTGAGCTGCCGGAGCTGCGGACGCCGTCCACCATCGGCGCGCTGCGGGCGGCGGCCGACGCCGGCCTGGTCGCCGAGCCGGACGCCGGCGCGCTCGCCGCCGCCTGGACGCTCGCCTCCCGGGTGCGCAACGCCGTCGTGCTCTGGCGGGGGCGGCCCGCCGACAGCCTGCCGACCGGGGTTCGCGAGCTGGACGCGGTCGCGCGGCTGGTGGGGTACCCGCCCGGGTCGGCCGGGCGCCTGGACGACGACTACCAGCGGACGACGCGACGCGCACGCAGCGTCGTCGAGCGGGTGTTCTACGGGTGACGGCAGGCGCAGCCCGATGCAATGTCACCACCGGCGTCGATCGACACGGCCCGGCGCAGCGGTCACCGTGGGTGAGGCGACGCGCCATGATGTCGGCGTGGACACGGTGATGACGCGGGTGTGCCCGCAGTGCGGCTTCGACTGGTCGCTCGGCGACCGGGAGGCGCTCGAGGTCGTGGCCACCGCCTCCGGCCGCTACTCCCGGGCGTTCGCGGGCCGCGAGGGAGCGCGGTACGGCGCGGCGGGCACGTGGTCGCCGCGCGAGTACCTGTGGCACGTCGTCGACGTCCTGCGCCACGGCACCGAGAACCTGTGGATGCTCGCCGTCGACCCCGACGCCGGCTTCACCCCGTGGCGGCGAGCACGACATGATGGCCGCCCGGAGCGCCTCGCCGATGTCGGTGCGGGTCGGGCTGTGGGCGCTGGCCGTCGCCTCGGGCGACTGGACGCGCGGCGCGCACGAGGCCCCGCCCGACGTCTCCGCGTGGCACCCCGACATGGGCTGGGTGAACCGCGGCCACGTGCTGCGGTGGAGCGCCCACGAGGTCGTCCACCACGAGATGGACGTCCGCTGGGGCCTCGGCTGAGGCCACCGTCATGCCGGCCCCTCCGCGCCGATCAAGGAACTGGAATCCTTGATCGGCGAGGATTCCTTGATCGGCGCGGGAGGGGGTGGGGCGTCAGTGGTGGGTCAGGCTGTCGCGCACGACGAGCGCGCTGCCGCCGCCGCGGCGGACCGGTTCGGCGGCCGCGAGCACGAGGCCGTGCCCGAGGAACTCCAGCCCGGTCGCCGCCCCGATCTCGGGGTTGGTCGTGAACTGCTGGCCGTACGTGCCCTGCAGGACGGCCGCCACCGGCGACGCCAGGAACGCGGGCTCCGCCTCGCCCTTGCCCGTGCTCTGGTTGCGCTGCGATGCCCGGGGCGCGGCGATCGCGTCGGGCAGCGAGTAGCCGAGGTCGATCCGGTTCACCAGGATCTGCAGCACCGTGGTGATGATCGTCGCCCCGCCCGGGGACCCGACGGCCAGCACGGGCCGGCCGCCCCGCAGCACGATCGTCGGCGACATGCTGCTCCGCGGCCGCTTGCCGGCGGCCGGCAGGTTGGGGTCGGGGACGCCCGGGGTGAGCGGCACGAAGTCGAAGTCGGTCAGCTCGTTGTTCAGCAGGAACCCGCGGCCCGGGCACGACCATGCCGTTGCCGCCGGTCTGCTCGATCGTCAGCGTGTACGAGGCGACGTCGCCCCACGTGTCGGTGGTGACGAGGTGCGTCGTCGAGAGACCCTCGTGGTCGCCGCTCGCCGCGCCCGAGGGGTGCGTGATCGTGCGAGCAGGTGGGGTGGTAGCGGCCGTCGGGCGAGCCGGGCTGGACGGGCCCCGGCGAGGCGTGCCGCGGGTCGATGGTGCAGAAGCGCTCGTCCGCGAAGCCCTGCGTGAGGAGCTGCCGCTCGGCTGCGCGGCCCGAGGCGCCGACGTAGGCGGGGTCGCCGATGTACCGGTTGCGGTCCGCGTAGGCGCGCCGGCTCGCCTCCAGGTAGTAGTGCAGCGCCTGCGCCCGGTCGAGCTTGCCGAGCCGGGCGTTCTCGAGGATGTTCAAGCGCCTCGCCGACCGTGGTGCCGCCGCTCGACGACGGGGGCATGCCGTACACGTCCAGGCCGCGGTAGGCGACCTTCGTGGGCACCCGCGGGATCGCGCGGTAGGCGGTGATGTCCGAGGGCCGCAGCACGCCCGTCGGCACCGGCTGCGCACCGGGCGCAAGCGGCGGCCGGTCGGCCGTCGCGGCGATCTCGCGCGCGAGCGGGCCCGTGTAGAAGGTGCCGAGGCCCTGCCGGGCGAGCTGCCGGTAGGTCGCGGCGAGGTCGGGGTTGCGGAAGGTGCTGCCCACCGCCGGTGGCGCGCCGCCGGGCAGGTAGAGCGCGCTGGTCGAGCTGAAGCGGGCGAAGCGCGCCGCGTTCTGCGCGACCTGGTCGGCGAACGTCTGGTCGACGACGAAGCCCCGCTGGGCGATGCCGATCGCCGGCTGCAGGAGCTTCGCCATGGGCGTGGTGCCGAACCGCCGGGCGACGGTCTGCCAGGTGGCGGGCGTCCCCGGCACGCCGACCGAGAGGCCGCTCGTGACCGCCGTGGCGAAGGCGTACGGCTTGCCCGGTGGCGGGGTCGATGAACGAGCGCTCGGTGAAGGCTGCCGGCGCGGTCTCGCGGCCGTCGATGGTCGTCACCGTGCGGTGGCGTGCGTCGTAGTAGACGAAGTAGCCGCCACCGCCGAGACCCGAGGAGAACGGCTCGGTGACGCCGAGCGCGGCGGCCGCGGCGACGGCGGCGTCCGCGGCGTTGCCGCCCTGCTTCAGGATCTGCAACCCGGCCTTCGACGCGTCGAAGTCGACCGTGGCCACGGCCCCGCCGTACCCGACGGCCACCGGCTCCTTGACCAGGGGACGGTTGCCAGGGGCCGGTTGACCAGGGGCCGGGACACCGACGGCGCCGTGGCGGGAGCAGCCGACGCACCCGCGGGGGCGGCGGTGGCGAGCAGCCCGGCGCCGGTGAGCAGCGCGGCCGCGGCCACGGCCCGGCGGTCACGCAGCGGGCCGCGGTGGTGACTGCCGTGCCCGCTACCGTGGTGGATCACATGGAGGCCTCGAACGGACGTCATGCCGGTTCCTCTCCCGCGAGGGGACGCGCCCCGTCCCTCAGGCGGACCAGTAGAGCACCAAATCGGCACGAAAGGGAGGTACCGGACGATCGATCGGCCGGGTCCGCAGGTCCTGCCGAACGATGGGGCCCTCCCTCCACCGTTCGGCCGATCCCCACACTCGTTCGTTCGGCCGGACGTTACGCAGCGAACGATCGAGATACATCCCGCCGCGGGGCGGGTCGGGCCGGCCGGCGGTAGAAATTCGATCGCAAGGCCGCGGGAGGTGTTTCCTGGCTGCCATCATCGTGCGAAGTCACCACTGACTCGGAGGACCACGTGCGTGCTCTCGCCCGGACCTGCCGCAAATCGATAGGCCGCGCCTGCGAGCGCGGCGCGTCGGCCGTCGAGTACGGGCTCATGGTCGCCGCCATCGCCGCCGTCATCGTCGGAACGGTGTTCGCGCTCGGGGGCTTCGTGAAGGGCGCCTTCTCGAGCACGTGCGACGCCCTGCAGAAGCCGATGTCCGGCTCCTGCGGGCCGTGACCCCTCGCTCCGTCCGCAGAAGGGCCGCGCCCCCGCTGGGCTGCGGCCCTTCGCCGTTTCCGGGCGCGTCACCTGGCCGTCCGGCGTGATGCCGCGGACCGCCTAGCCTGGGGGAGTGCCCGTGCTGACCCGGAACAACGTGACCGTGACCGGTCGCTCACGAGGCCGCCCGCTGGTCTTCGCGCACGGGTTCGGCTGCGACCAGGGCATGTGGCGGCACGTGGCGCCCGCCTTCGCGCGAGACGCACCCGGTGGTCCTCTTCGACCACGTCGGCGCCGGGGGCTCCGACCTCTCGGCGTGGGACCCGGTGCGCTACCGCCGCCTCGACGGCTACGCCGCGGACGTCGTCGAGATCGTCGAGGCGCTCGACCTCCCGCCGGTCGTGCTCGTCGGGCACTCCGTCAGCGCGATGATCGCCGTCCTCGCGGCGGCGGACCGGCCCGAGCTGTTCGACCGGCTGGTCCTCGTCGGGCCGAGCCCGCGCTACGTCGACGACGACGGCTACCGCGGCGGCTTCAGCGCCGCCGAGATCGACGAGCTCCTCGAGACGATGGACGCGAACTACCTGGGCTGGTCGCGGCACATCGCCCCCGTGATCATGGGCGTGCCCGCGCGCCCGGAGCTCGGGGAGGAGCTGGCCTCGAGCTTCTGCCGCACCGACCCCGTGGTCGCCCGCCACTTCGCGCGCACCACCTTCCTCTCCGACAACCGCGCGGACCTGGCACGGGTGGCCACGCCCGCGCTCGTCGTCCAGTGCCGGGACGACGTCATCGCGCCCCCCGAGGTCGGGCGCTACGTGCACGAGCACCTGCGGGGCAGCGAGCTGGTCGAGCTCGACGCCAGCGGCCACTGCCCCAACCTCAGCGCCCCACGGCAGCTGGTCGAGGCGATGACGCGGTACCTCGCGACCGCGTGACCTTCCCGGTGCAGCCAGATCCCGCCGGCGACGGATGGCCCTGCGGCCTGCTGACGCTCGACCGCCGACGGCACCGTGCTCGACGTCAACGCCACCCTGCTCGACTGGATCGGGCGGCCGCCGGGGGAGGTCGTCGGCGCCCGCGTGCACGACCTCTTCACCGTCGGCCCCCGCATCTTCTGGGAGACGCACCTCGCGCCGCTGCTGCACGTCGAGGGCAGGCTCGACGAGGTCGCGCTCGACCTGAGGTCGCCCGGGGGCCGGGTGCCGGTGCTGCTGAGCGCGCGCGCCGAGACGTCCTCGACCGGCACAGGGGCGACGCCCGGACGCGTCCGGGTCGCCGTCGCCCGCGCGGGGGAGCGGGTGCGCTACGAGCAGGAGCTGCGGGCCGCTCGTGCGGACGCGGAGCGCTCGGCGGCCCGGGTGGGCGCCCTGCAGCAGGTGACGGCCTCGCTCGCGGGGGCCCTGGGCGTGGAGGGCGTGGTCGCGGCCGTCCTCGACGCGACCGTCGGCCCGCTGGGAGCCGGCGCCGCGACGATCTGGACGCCGGACCCACGTGGCCGCCTCGTCGTGCGCGGTCACCGCAGCCCCGCGCCCGAGGGCCGGCAGGGGAAGGGCGACGTCCCCGCGCCGGTCCTGCTGGCGCAGCGGCGGGCGGTGCGGGACGGCGACCGCGTCGTGGTGCCCCTGCACGGCCAGGCCCGCCTGCGCGGGGCGCTCGCCGTGGTCCCCAGCCCCGACGCCGCCGCCGAACCGCTGGACCTCGACGTGCTGGGCGCCGTGGGCCAGCAGACCGGCCTCGCCCTGGACCGGGCGCTGCTCTACGAGCACACCGCGGACGTCGCCCGCGAGCTCCAGCACTCGTTGCTGGCGGTCGACCCGCCGCCGGACCCGCGGTTCGCGGTCGCCGCGATCTACCGCCCCGGCGTGGAGATGCTCGAGGTGGGCGGCGACTGGTACGACACCTTCGTCGTCTCCCGCGACCTGCTGGCGGTGGTCGTCGGCGACGTCGTCGGGCGCGGGCTCGGGGCCGCCAGCGCGATGGGCCAGCTGCGCAGCGCCGTCCGGGCCGTCGCGGATCCGGGGGTGGGACCCGCGCGTCTGCTCGAGCGGCTCGACCGGTTCGTGGAGCAGGTCGAGGCCGCCTCGATGGCCACCCTCGCGTACGCCGAGCTCGACCTCGCGACCGGCGAGTTCCGCTACGCCTGCGCGGGCCACCCGCCGCCCGTGCTCCTCCCCGCCGGGCCGGTCGAGGGGCCGGCCGACGCCGGCCCGCGCCTGCTCTGGGACGGCCGCTCCACACCGCTGGGCGCCTACGGGCGGCAGCCCCGGGTGGAGGCCGTGGCCCGGCTCGCGCCCGGCGACCGCCTGCTGCTCTACACCGACGGGCTGGTGGAGAGGCGCGACCGGGGGCTCGACCAGCGGCTCGCCGAGCTCGTGCGGGTCGCCGGCGGCACGCGCGGCCTCCCGCTGCCGGCGGCCGTCCGGTCGGTGTCCGAGGAGCTGCTGCGGGACGAGCAGGGCCGGGACGACGCCTGTGCGCTGCTCCTCGAACGGCGGGAGCCGGCCGCCGGCGGGGGCCTCCCGCGCCCGGCCCGGGCGTGACATCGTGGTGCCGGTCGCGAACGGGTAGGACCGGGGCGAGCGGACGGAGAGCGGACGGAGAGCGGAGGGCAGGGCGTGAGCATCGAGGCCGTGCCGGGCGGCTGCGGCGGCGTGCGCGTGGTGCGCGCCGCCGGGGAGCTCGACGTCGCCGTCGCGCCCGATCTCCTGCCCCGTGTGCCGGAGCTCGTGGCGGGGGCGGAGGCCGTCGTCCTCGACCTGACGCAGGTCGCCTTTCTGGACAGCTCCGGGGTCCGGCTGGTCAACCGGTTCGCGCGCGCGTGCGGCGGCGACGGTACGCCGTTCCGGGTCGTCGCGCCGCCCGGCGGGATCACACGCCGGGTGCTCGAGATCGTGGGCTTCGGCCCACCTCTGGTGCTCGACGACCTCGCGGCCGCGGTGGCGACGGTCAGGGCGGCGTCGGCCTGACCGTGGATCGGCTCGATGGTCCCCGTCGTGGCCCACGGTCCGCGTCTCCTGCCTCAAGGGGCAACCGCAGGTGCAGGCCGGCCCCGCGCACGTTCCGGCACGCACCCCGGGGGCCCAAGGTGGTGGGGTCTCCCGCCGGCGGATCCTCTCGCGCGACGGATGTATCAGGGCGGGGGCCACGGCGCTCCTTGCTCGTGACGGGAAGCGCCGCCGACCGAGAGGGGCGTTGGCGTGGACGACGAGATGCCGGACGTGACCGCGCTGGTGGCGGCTGCCGCCGGGGGTGACGAGGCGGCGTGGCACGAGATCGTCGACCGCTACACGCCGCTGCTCGTGCGCGTGATCCACGGGTACCGCCTCAGTGCGGCCGAGCTGGAGGACGTGGCGCAGACGGTGTGGCTCAGGCTGATCGAGCAGCTCGGCGAGCTGCGCGAGCCGAAGGCCCTCCCCGGATGGATCGTCACCACGGCACGCCGAGAGGCGCTGCGCTCGGCACGGAGGATGTCCCGGGTGAGACCGCACGACCCCCTGGACGAGGCCTGGTCGTCCAGGCTCGTCAGCGACGACGAGCCCGACGCCGAGCTGGAGCGCGACGCGAGGCACGCAGCCCTCCTGGAGGGGTTCGCCCTGCTGAGCACCCGTCAGCGCGAGCTGCTGATGCTGCTCGCCCAGGACCCGCCTCCGGCGTACGCCGAGATCAGCCGGCGCACCGGCATCCCGGTCGGGGCGATCGGCCCCACCCGGGCCCGGGCGCTGGAGCGCCTCCGGCGGACGCCGTCGGTGCAGGCGCTGTTCGCCACCGTGGGGACCGAGTCGAGCAGGAGGCGGGGGTCATGAGGGACGGCTACGACGACGAGGCCCTGCTGGCCGATCTGGCGGAGGCGCTGCGCGAGACACGACCCTTCGCGCCCGGCGTGGCCGACCGGGCCAAGGGCGCCTTCACCTGGCGCACGATCGACGAGGAACTGCTGACCGCCCAGCTCAGCTTCGACTCCGACCATGCGCCGGCGTCGACCTCGCGCCGCTCCGAGCCGGCGGCTGAGAGCCGGGTGCTCGTGTTCACCACCGAGCTGCGCTCGGTGGAGGTCGAGGTCCTGCCCGACCGGATCCTCGGGCAGTTCATCCCACCCTCCGGCGGTGAGGTCGAGGTCGAGGACGAGCACGGAGTCATCGCGACCGCCCACGTCGACGAGCTCGGATTCTTCGTCGTCCAGCCGGTTCCCGCGGGCCTCGTCCGACTGCGCTGCACGACCCCGACGACACGGATGGTCACGGCCTGGATCCGTCTGTGAGCTGTTCACGCGCCGAGGGCGATGAACGACTCCGCCGGGAAGCGAGCGACGGGATCGGTCTCGACGGCGCGGCGGGCGGCGGCGAGGGCCGTCCCGAGATCGGCGCCGGGGAGCCTGCGGTGGAGTTCGAGCATGAACGGGACCGTGCCCGGGTCGTCCACGGGCACGACGCTGGCCACCACGCCCGCCGAGCCCAGCGCCATGAGCGCGCTGACGACCCCGAGGATCTCGTCGGCGCCCGAGGGGGTCCCCAGCGCCGAGTCGCAGCTGGAGAGCACGACGCGGTGCGGTGCCCGATGCAGCCGCTCCAGGTCGTAGACCGTGAGGGGCCCGTCGTCCAGCTCCAGGGCGGAGAACAGCGGGCTGTCCGATCGGAACACCCCGTGCGCGGCGACGTGCACGAGCCAGGCGCCGTCCATGGCCCGCAGCACCCGGTCACAGGTCGCCTCGCCGCCCGCGAGCACCGTCGCGCCGGCGTACTGCTCGGCCAGCCGGCGGACCTCTTCGGGGGCTGCCGCGAGGCCGGGCCCCCCCACGATGACCACCCGGCCGGGCGCCGGCCTTCGGGCGTGCCGGGCGCGCAGCCACGCCGCCGCGGACGGGGCCACCGCGACGGAGCGGTCGCGAAGGGCGGGCAGCAGCGCCCACGGCACGGCGTTCAGCCGCCCGGGCGGCACCAGCACGACGTCGGGCGCCGTGAGCGCCTCGGCGAGCGGCCCCAGCAGCGTGGCCTGGAGCCGGCTCCCGATGGCCGCCAGGTCGAGCGGGTGGCGCGCCTGCCGGGGACCCTGGCGACGCAGCGCGAAGAGCGCGTGGGCGACCGCCCGGTCCGCCGCCGCGGTGGCGCCGACGTGCAGGGCCCGGGCGGGCCGCCCCTGCCGTACCAGGACGCCGTACAGCTGACCGTCGACGTCGGCGAGCTCCACCAGTTCGGTGTCCGCCAGCTCCGCCCGAACGTCACCCAGCCGGAGCCGGGTGGGGCGGGCTCGCGTTCCCGTCGTCCCCGGAGTGTGCAGCGCGTGGTTCCGGACGGCCGCCTCGAGGCGCCGACGCTCGTGTTCGAGCTCGGGCACGTGCGTCCTGGTGCCGCCGGTCATCGGCTCGAGCCGTCGGACGAGTGTGCGCAGCGCCGCGAGGTCCTGTGCCATCGCCGGATCGGTCCGCTGCGTCACCGGCGTGGCGGCGAGCGCGGTCGCGCGCCAGCGTTCACTCCACACCAGCAGGCCGCGGGCGTCCCCGGCACGGGCGGCGTGCCGCAGCGCCAGGGTGGCCAGCTCGGCACCCTGCGCCGTGGCGTGCGCCCGGAGTTCGGTGGCGCCGAACGCGCGCAGGTAGGTCTCCACCGCGTCCAGGCCGCGCGCGCACGCGGCGAGCATGTCGGCCGGCCGGCCCTCGGAGTCCGCCAGCTCCGCCCTGGCCAGCCAGACGGTGCCCCGCGCGCGCAGGTCCCGGGTGCGCCCGCCCGCCGCGCGCAGGTGGCCGAGCCCCAGCGCCCGGCGACCGGCCGACAGGGCGATGCGCCCGGCCAGCAGGTGGGCCTGCGCCAGCAGCCAGGCGTCGGCGGGTTCGAGCCGGCCGACCAGGCGGTTCGCGGTTCGCAGCAGGCTCCCGGGCGGTGCTCCGGCGGCGAAGCGGCTGTCGAGGAGCACGAGCTCGGCGCGCGCCGCCCACCCCGGCCGCCGCTGCCGGCGGAACAACTGGAGCGCCTGCTCGCCGCGTGCCGACGCGGTCGCCGGGTCACCGGCCCGGCGAGCGGCGAGCGCGGCGGCGAGCAGCAGCTCCCCGCGCCGGGCCGCCGACCCGCGCAGCCGCTCGCTGCGCCGCACGCCTGCGTCGGCCACCGCGAGCGCCTCGCGGTCGAGGCCGGCCGCGAGCAGCACCTGGGCGCGAGTGACGACGAGGTCCGGCTCGAAGACCCCGAGGGCGTCGACCACCGCGTCGGCCTCGTCCAGCAGTCTCAGCGCGGCCGGCAGGTCACCGCGGACGAAGGCGACGGTCGCCCGGGAGTCCATGGTGGCCGCATACTCCAGCTGCTGGCCGGCGGCGGTGAAGAGGGCCTCCGCCCGGGCGTAGTCGCGCTCGGCGCGAGTGAGCGCGCCCAGCGCGAGGTGGGCGTGTGCCCGGTGTGCCATGGCGCGGCCGGCCCAGGCGTCGTCGGCGTCGCGCAGCAGGGCGACCGCGCGCTGTGCGGCGTCGAGCATCTCGGCGTGCCGCCCGAGCATCCAGAGGCAGTAGGCCCGTCGGACGTGGATGCGTCCCGCCGCGCGCCCCGTCGCCTTCGACTCCGCCGCCCGCACCTGCGCCAGTCCCGCCGCCGGCCGCCCCGCCATGAGCAGGGCCACCGCGTAGCTGGAGCGGACGTCGGCCTCGCGGACGGCATCCCCGCTGCGGTGCGCGGCGCGGACGGCCGCCCGGAACTCGATCAGGGCCTGGTCGATGTCGCCGAAGTCGCGCAGCACGACGCCCGCGGCCTGGTGCGCCGCCGCGGCGACGGCCGCCGGGGGCCTGGCGGCGATCAGCGCACGGGCGCGCTCCAGGGCCTCGTGCGGGCGTGACAGGGCGAGCGAGAGGAGGGTGTCGACCTCACGCGTGGGTACGGTCCTGCGTTCCCCCGCCACGACGCCGACCTTAGACAGACACGGGCGGCCGGTCGACGCCCCCGACGGCGATCGGGCGGCGACCGGCACGGGTATTCGCACAGGTGCTCGACCAAGGAGCGGACATGACGACTGACGGTGGGCAGGACGAGGGCTTCGCCGTTCCCCTGACGCAGCGAGTGCAGACGCAACTCATCATCGATGCCGTGCCCGACGTGCACGTCCACCCGCGCGACTGGTTGCGGCAGGACGACGGCGTCGAGTACCTGTGCCGGCGCGGGAGCGTCGTGGTGCGCGACTGGCACGTGCCGCGCGTCCAGGCGGCCCTGGAGCGGCGCCTCGGCGTCCCCGAGGCGCGGCACGCGGTGCACGACGTGGGCGGAACCACCACGCGTCTCAGCTGGGACGAGCCGGACGGCGGCGCGTCGGTGCACGAGACCGTCGCGGAGCTCGACCAGGCCGTCGGGCCCGGCGTGGCGGCACCCGACCACCTGCTGTACGTGTGCGGCGTCCACCCCTGCGCCGCCGTCGAACAGGAGCCCGTGGCGGCGTCCGCGGCCCCCGTGCCGTCCCCTCCGAGCATCTCTGCGGACACCGCTCCCGAACCGGGGCTCGGCCGCGGCGTCCAGGTCCTCGTGATGGACACGGGGCTCGTGAGCGCGGCGACCGAGCACTGGTGGATGCGGGGTGTGACGGGAGAGCCCGACACTCCCTATGACCCCCGGACGGGTGAGCTGCGCCAGGACGGCGGCCACGGCACCTTCGTCGCGGGATGCGTACGCGCCGTCGCGCCCCGCGCCCACGTCCACGTCGCGGACGCGACGCGGGATCTGCCGCTGCAGGGCGCCAACGGCATGATCGGCGCCGTGTTCGAGAGCGATCTCGCGCGGCTCGTCCGCGCCCGTCTGGTAGCTCCCGCGGGGAGCGCCGCCGCCGTCCGGGTGCCCGACGTGCTGGTGCTGAGCGTCGCCGGAACGACCCGCAACGACGTCCCGCCGCTCGCCCTGACCGCGCTCTACGAGGACGTCATCCAGCACCTGAAGGGCCTTCTGATCGTCGCCCCGGCGGGCAACGAGGGGGACGACCGGCGCAACTGGCCGGCGTCGTTCTCGTGGGTGGTCTCGGTCGGCGCTCTCACGGCGGACGGCGCGCACCGCGCTGCCTGGAGCAACCACGGCAGGACGGTCGACGTCTACGCCCCTGGCGAGGACCTGGTCAACGCGTACGCGTCGGGGCGGTACACCTACGCCTGGGACGGTCCGCAGCGCGGCGAGACGGTCACGTTCACGGGCATGGCGAAGTGGAGCGGGACCTCGTTCTCCGCGCCGCTGGTGGCGGGGCTCGTGGCGAAGCGCATGTCCGAGACCGGGCAGAACAGCACGCGCGCGTGGCTGTCCCTCCTCGCGCAGGCCGAGGGGCATGTGATCCCGGGCGTCGGCCCCGCGCTCAGCGCCTGAGCCGGCAGACCCCTGCGGAGCGACCGCACGGTCAGCGAGGGGCCGCGGCGACACCGCGGCCCCTCGCTCGTGCTCGGGGGCGACGCCGGCTCCCCCTCACCGCCGCCGCCCCCGTCCCCTCCCCGGCCCCCGGGAGAGGTGGCCGGGTCCCACCCTCACCGACCGCCTCCGCCCTGTCAGAGGCACCGACACGTCGCCTGATACATCGGCAGAAGACATGGGCGGACGACGTGGGCGGACGACATCGCCACGTGCCTCGATCCAGGGAGGGGACGCCGTGCGGCATCAGGCGTGCCGCGGCGAGAGGCCGCAGCCCGACGTCCGAGGGAGGCGCCCCCCGACCCCGGCCACCGGGTCGGGGCCGCTTCGTCGTCAGCTGCTCCCGACGTCCGCCCGGTCGGACGTCGCTGCGACGGGCACCTGGCCGTCCGTGCCGGGCCTCGTGAGGTTGTCCCCGGTGCGCGGGTCGAAGAGGTGCATCCGCGCAGGGTTGACCCACAGCTGTGCGCGCTCCCCGGGCAGCACGCGGCTCATCGGGTCGAGCGAGGCGACGAGCTGGGTGCGCAGCTGCTCGCTGTCGAGCTCACGTGCCAGTTCCGCCAGCTGGGCCCTGATCTCTGGGGGTGCCTGGTAGGGGATGAACGCGAACTGCTCGCTGCCCAGCCACTCGGTGACGTCGACCGGCGCCTCGAAGGAGATGCCCTTCGCCCGCTTGGCCTCGTCGAGCAGGGTGGCGTCCTCGAAGTGCTCGGGCCGGATCCCGGCGACGAGCAGGCGCCGGTCGCCGATCCGGGTCGCCAGCTCGCTGGTCACCGGTGTGCTGATGAACGGCAGCTTGAGCTGCCCGTCCTCGACCGCCGCCGGCAGGAAGTTCATCGGCGGCGAGCGATGAACCCCGCGACGAACAGGTTCACGGGGTGCTCGTAGAGCTCCCGGGGCGACGCCACCTGCTGGAGGATGCCCTTGCGCATGACAGCGACGCGGTCGCCGAGGGTCATGGCCTCCGTCTGGTCGTGGGTGACGTAGACCGTCGTGATGCCGAGCCGGCGCTGCAGCCGCAGGATCTCGGTGCGCATCTGCCCCCGCAGCTTGGCGTCGAGGTTCGACAGCCGCTCGTCGAACAGGAAGGCGTCGGCCTCCCGGACGATGGCGCGCCCCATCGCCACGCGCTGGCGCTGGCCGCCGGAGAGCTGGCTCGGCTTGCGCTGCAGGTGCTCGTCGAGCTCCAGCACGTCGGAGGCCTTCTCGACCCGCTGCTTCACCTCGGAGTCGGGCATGCCCTTGAGCCGCAGCGGGAAGGCGATGTTCTCGAAGACCGAGAGGTGGGGGTAGAGCGCGTAGTTCTGGAAGACCATCGCGAGGTTGCGGTCGCGTGGTGCCTTCTCGTTCACCCGCTGGCCGCCGATCAGCATGTCGCCCGAGGTGATGTCCTCGAGGCCGACGATCATCCGCAGCAACGTGGACTTCCCGCAGCCGGACGGCCCCACCAGGATCATGAACTCGCCGTCGCCGATCTCCAGGTCGATGTCCTTCACCGCGGGGTAACCGTCCCCGTAGACCTTCGTGATGCTCCGCATCGTGATTGTCGGCCATGACGTTGGTGTCCCTTCGTTGGGGCCCTTCGGTGGGGCGCGGTCAGCCCTTGACGGCGCCGTTGGTGAGACCGGCGACGATGCGTTGCTGGAAGACGAGAACCATGATGATCACCGGGATGGTGACGACGACGGACGCGGCCGCGATCGCCGTGATGGGGGACTGGAGGTTCGAGGCGCCGGTGAAGAAGGCCAGCGCGGCCGTAACCGGCCGGGCGTTGTCGGTCGAGGTCAGGGATACGCCGAACACGAGGCCTTCACGTCGAGCTGCATGGCGGCGTAGACGTAGGGCCAGTTCAGCATGAAACCGCCGTTGGCCGTCTGGAACGCGTGCCGGCCGATCTCCTCGTCGGCGGTGGAGAGCGACGGGTCCGCCGCGGGCGACGTCGCGAGCTTGTGGATGACCTGGGCGGCGCTGCGCGGCCGGGGAGCCGCTCGCCACGACCGCGTCACGACCTTGGTCGGTCTTGTCGAGGATCGAGCCGCCGGCGCCGAGCACCATGGCGTTGACCCACACCATGTAGCCCTCGTAGCGCTTGCCCTGCTCCTCGACCGTCGTGCCGGTCTTCACGGCGGCGTCGATCATCTGGTCCCAGGTGAAGTCGGCCGACGTCGGGTCGACTCCGGCCTTCTGCGCGACCGACTTCTTGTACCAGAGCAGCTGCGTGTTGGCGATCATGGGAGCGCCGTAGAGCTTGCCCTGCCAGGTGGCGCTCGGCACCGTCGTCGGGAAGACGTCCTTGAGCAGCTCCGCCTTCTGCTCCTCGGTGAACGGCACCAGCCAGCCCGCGTTCGCCGCCTCGGGCATGTAGGGCGGGTCGATCATGATGACGTCCATCGACGTGTCACCGGCCGCCAGCCGGCGCACGATCTGCTCGCGCTGCCCGTCCGCCGTGGCGGGCAGCACGTTGATGTTGACCGCGTACTCCCCGTTCGACTGCTTCACGCAGTGGTCCGCGATCTGCTGCAGGCTCCCGCTGCTGTTGGGGTTGATGTACCAGTTGAGCGTCGGCTTGCCCGACGAGGACGTCGACGACGACGAGCCGCCGCAGGCCGTCAGGGCTCCCGCGGCCAGCCCCGACAGCGCGAGCAGGACAACCGCGCCACGCCTCGTTCTCGGTGTCCCACGCGTCCTCGGCCTTCCGGACGTCCTCGGCCTCCTCGACGGATCGGGGCGTTGCCTCACGAGGTCCTCCCTCGGGACGGTTCGGACGGGATGGTCGGTGGGCGAGTTCAGGTGTGCGACGGCGCGTCCCGGGAGGCCCTGCTGCTCGGGAGGTAACGCCGGTGATGAGGAGGCCGCCCCGGCCGGCCGGCCGGGGCGGTCACGAGTGCGCGCGGGCGGTCAGGAATGCAGTGACGTGGGGGGGAGCACGATGCCCGCATCGGCGAGCCGGCCGAGGAGCGCCGGCAGCTCACCCTCGGGCAGCGACACCGACGGCACGCGATGCGGTCGCTCCACGCCGACGGCGTCCGCGAGCTCGGAGGCGCTGTCGACAATGGCGCTGTCGAGTGCGATCAGATGGGTGCGCGTCGCGCCGCTCGTCGAGCCGAGCAGCTCCTCGCGCCGTTGCAGCATCCGCCGCAGCCGTGCGGCCTCGACCTCGATCGGAGGGCGTGACGCCACGGGATGTGTTCGGGCGAGTCGTTCCAGCCGCAGCTCACGCAGCCGGGTCAGGGCCTTCCAGCCGTAGATGCATCCGCCGATGGCGGCGGTCGGTGCGACCATGACGACGGTGATCTCGACGGCCTTCTCGACGTTCATAGGCCTCACCCCTCGTCTCCGGGAAATCCACGGTACGAGCCGTGCGGTGGGGGTCAATAACGTGACAAGCAGTGCAATGAGGAGTTTCGGCCGGCCGGTCCGCCCGGTCACCGGTGGTGCTCACCCGGCCTTCTGGGGTTGACTGCGCGACGTCGCCAACGACGTCGCGTTCCTGTCCGCCCGCACCACGCTCAACCGTCTGCCCGAGGGCCGGCGGAGCATCTCGGAGGCCACCGGTGAGCATCAGCGCTGCCGATGAGTCGGTCGGCCTCCGGCCGCGTGTGTCCCGCTCGCGTGTCCTGCGGCCGGGGGGACGGCGATGGCGTGTCCTCCCGGCGGCCGCCGTCGTCGCCCTGGCAGGGCTGCTGATCACCGTCACGGCCAGCGGTGCCGCCTCGGTGCTGGACCGGCGCAACGAGCAGAGCCTCCTGCAGGTCCAGACCCGGCAGGCCGCCGCGGTCATCGGTGCGACGGTCCTCCAGATCAGCCAGCCACTCACGGCGACGGCCGAGATCGCCCGCATCACCGGCGGCGACGCGCCCGCCTTCCAGGAGTCGCTCGGGGCCTACACCGGACCACAGGCGTTGTTCGTCTCCGGCGTCCTCGTCGAGGTGGACGGGGCGACGGTGCGCAAGGTCACCTCGGTCGGCGTCCCGCCCCTGGTGGATCCCGCCGACCGCACCCCCGGTGACCTCGTGGGCCGGGCGGTTACCAGCAGCACCTTCGTCGTCGCCGGCGTGGGCGACAGCCCCGCGAACCGGGTGGCGTACGCCTACGCCTCGGCCGGTACCCCTCGCTACGTGGTCTACGTCGAGCGTGCGATCCCGCCGAATCGCCGGGTCGCGGTCGAGAACGACTCGGCGTTCTCCGACCTGCACTTTGCCACCTACATCGGCCCGGACACCTCGCCGGCGGCCCTGGCCACGACGGACCAGGATCCCGCCGACCTGCCCCTGACGGGGGACACGGCACGCGCGAGCATCCCGTTCGGGGACACCGTCATCACGCTCGTGGCGTCCGCCGGGCGCCCCCTCGGCGGCACCCTGGGCCGGCAGCTCCCCTGGATCTTCCTCGCGGCCGGTCTCGTGCTGACGGCGCTGGCCGCCACCTGGACGAGCCAGCTCATCCGCCGCCGCGAGATGGCGGAGCAGGACGCTGCCACCATCCAGGGGCTCTATGCACGCGTCGACGGCCTCTACGCCGAGCAGCGGGGCATCGCCGAGACCCTGCAGCGTGCGCTGCTGCCGCGCTCCGGCCCACCGGTCCCCGGGCTGGACACCGCCTTCCGGTACGTCGCCGGGGCCCGCGGCGTCGACGTCGGTGGCGACTGGTACAGCGTCGCCCCGGTCGACGACGCGCGCGTGGCCTTCGTCGTGGGCGACGTCTCGGGCCGCGGCGTCAGTGCCGCGGCGCTCATGGCCCGGCTCCGGTTCACCCTCCTCGCGTACCTCCTCGAGGGGCACGCGCCCGACGTGGTGCTCGACATGTGCGCCCGGCAGATCGACATCGCCGAGGACGGGCACTTCGCCACCGTGCTCACCGGCGTCGCCGACCTGCCGTCGGGGATGGTCACGGTCGCCAACGCGGGGCACCCGGCGCCGCTCGTCGTCACCGGCTCGCAGGCCGTGTACGCGCCGACGCAGGTGGGTCCGCCGCTGGGCACGTGGCCGGCCCGCTACGCGGCGACGAGCTTCGAGCTGGCGCGCGGCGCCGTCCTGCTCGCCTACACCGACGGGCTGATCGAGCGCCGAGGCGAGTCGCTCGACGTGGGACTGGCGAGGCTGGCGGATGCCGCCGTCCGGGCGTCCGACCGCCCCTCGCTGGAGGCGACGCTCGACGGCGTCCTGGAGCTCATGGTGCCCGAGGCGTCCGAGGACGACGTCGCCCTGCTCGCCCTCGTCCTGCGCGGGTGAACGGACCGGCCCCCGACCTGCTCGGGCAGGTCCGGGGCCGGGCCTCGGGCGGGGAGCCCGTCAGACGTCGTAGTAGAGCTCGAACCATGAGCCCGGTTCCCTGCCCTGCGGATCTGCGCCGTCCTCCGCTCCTGACCTGCGGATTCGTCGGTGGCGGTGAATGGCGGCTGACGGCCGTCGGTGGACGTCCTGCGGACTTTCTGCGGACTCCACGCGGACCGACACCCGCACCGTCCTGCACAGGTCGGGCCCGGGTCGCGTGTCAGCGCTCCCGGGCCCTCGATGGACCCCGGGAGGTTCACCGTGTCCACCATCCTGCCCGAACGACCCAGCCCCGAGACCTTCGCCTGGGCCTTGTGCATCGACCACTTGCACGTCGTGATCGTGGTCGAGCCCAGCTACTCCATGGACGGCCCCATGGCCTGCACCTCGCGCTGTCCGCCAGCCGGCCGACCGTCGACGACGTCCTCGCCGGGAACGGCTGGGCACCCCGGGTGTGGTTGCCGAGGTCGTGGGGTCGCGTGACACGCGTCGACGTCGGTGATGCCAGCCGCTGATGCCCTGCCCGGACCCGTGAGGGCCGTCACCCGTTGGGTGGCGGCTCCTCGTCGTGCACGAGGTCGATCTGTGAGGCTCCGACCGTCGCCCGGACGAGGAGGCCCCGTCGACCCAGACGTCGACGTCCTACCCGCCACTCGCCGAGGTCGTCGAACCAGGTGCGGCGCCGCAGCACACCCGGCCACTGTCGCCTGTCGTCGAGCATGATCCGGGCGCGGCGGCCGCGGGTAGTCGTACGGCATGTACGAGAACGGCCGCGGCACCCGGCCAGTCTGCCGTCAGCCGCCCAGGACCTCGGCGGTCAGGCGGCTGGCGATACCGGCGCGGTCGGCGCTGGTGAGGGGATACTCGCCGGTCGCCAGCACCTCCTGCAGGATCTGGCGGATGCGCTGTTCGACCTCGGCTGGGTGCCGATGGGCAAGGACGGGCAGGTCGGGTGCGAGCACGAGGCGGAGTCGTTGCTCGAGGTCGGCGAACCGCTCGCTGGTCATGCGTTGCAGTCTGCACCTCAAGAGTTAGCGGTTGAACGAGCCGCGCGCCGCGCACGTCGCCGCCGGCGCGGTGTCGTGCACACTGGCCGTGGGGTCGAGCCGTTCGTGTGAAAGGGGCCGACCCATGACGCTGCAGCTTCCCGACCCGGAGCCCGGGTTCACGTGGGCCGCCTCAAGGGCGGCCCGCTCGACGGTGAGGTCATCCTCGCCCCGGTCGAAACGCATCGCCGGAACTTGCCGGCGCGGTTCGTCGGCGTGCTGGCGCCGGTCCTATACGAGGACGCGGAGACCTTCGAGTGGTGCCCGATCACGTACTTGTGGCCGTCTGCGCAGCCGATCCCGCCGCGGCCCGGCGACGTGTGGGTCTACGTACCAGCGCGCAGGGCCTCCGTAGGGCAGCTCCCGAGCTCGGCGCACCACAGGTCGACGGATCCCCGTCGTAGGTTGTGAACGTCGGCGACGCTGGGAGGCTTTCGTGACGGAGAACACCGAGTGGTGGACAACCAAGGTCTACGTCGACGGCGTCGACTGGTCTGACTCCCTGATCTCATACGACACGCACCGCATCGAATACCAGATCCCAGGCACAGACCGAAAGCTGCGAGGTCCAGCCGGGTTCGCGGCGTTCTTCCGCTACGACGACAAGACGAGTCGGCGCGACGAGGTCCGTAGCGCCCCCGTCCACCAACTGCGCACCGTGGTTGGTGACAACTACCTGCAACTGCCGGTGCGGCTCTTCGCCACGACGGCGGACGGGCAGACGCTGGGGAGCACCTTCTTCGTCGGGGCCTCTGTGGAGAAGGACGTCCCCTACCTGGTTCCGGTCGAGCCGGGGGTGGAGTACGTGAGCGCGAATGGGTTCACTTCGGTCGTCAGGCGCGACCCCGGCGAGGGCGGTGCAACGTGACAGGCGTGGATTCCCGCCGCGTGCGGTAGGGCACCCTCACGAGCGGCGACGGATGATCGCGCGCACATCGCGTGCCGTGATCCCGGCGGCGTCCGCGACGGCGTCCACGGACTCCCCGCGAGCGACCGCGTGGGCGACCGCTGGCACCGGGACATGGTTGAACGCGCCCTGTCATGCAAGTCTGCTCCAGCGGCTGAGCGAGAGGTCCAGAGCCAAGGCGAGCCCGCAAACCGTGGCGATCCCGACGGCGGCACCGGCGACGGTGTCGGTGAGGTAGTGCCATCGCAAGCCGATCACGGCTACGGCCACGAGGCTCCCCACGAGACAGCCAGCGAACGAGACCACGGCACGTGCTCTTCGGGCCTTAGGCGGCGAAGCGGGCCGGAGAAGCAGGATCGTGACCACCGCGGCAAGCGCGAACGCGGCGGTGGTGTGGCCACTCGGGTACGCCAGGACGCCCAGATACGTCCGGTGGACCAACGGCTTGAGGAGCACCTCGACGAGCCCGACCGAAACGGGGACGGCGGTCGCCGCCAGCAGGGCCCCGTTGAGTCGGCCGGTTAACAGGCAGGCGCCGACGAGGGCTGCGCTCAGAACGGCAGCTGGGAGAGCACTGCCCGGGGTGGCAAGCCGTAGGGCGAGCTCGGGCCGGTCGGCGAACCAGGTGATGACCGGTGCGTCGAGGACACGATCGAGCTGGTCCGCCTCGGTCTGATGTGCGACCAGCGCGCCGAGGACGACGACCAGGGTTGTCCCAAGGGTGAGGAGCAGGCCTGCCAGGGGCCGGGCCGCACCGGGCAGCAGCGGTCGGTAGGGACGCCGGGCGGTCCCGTACAGGGCTGCCTCCTCCGTCCATGGCGGTGCCTCCGATCGATGCTAAGCGCCCGCGTGAGGTCACGGAGCATCGAGCATCCCGTCGTCGCCTCGTGGCGGCCAAGTTGAGAGCGCCGGCGCCGGCCCAACGGAGGCGTCACACGTGGCCCTCACGGACCGCATCCGCTGCACCTGAGGCACGGTCGACGTCGCCTCTATCGGCATCTGGCTCGCTCGGAAGGTGGTCGCGCAGCGGTGGCTCGACGAGCAGACGACGGCGCTCCTGACGGGCACGTTCGTCGACCCGAAGACGGCGCGGACGACGGTCGAGCAGTGGTGCGCGACCTGGCTCGAGCGCTACGGGACGCGGCATGCGTCGACGGTGCGCCTGGCGCATGTGCACGTGGCCCAGATCGTGACCGCGCTCGGCCCGATGCCGCTCGGAGCGCTGCGGCCGTCGCACGTGAGGGCATGGACGGCGAAACTCGCATCCGACGGGCACGCCCCGTCCTACGTGTACGCGCCGCACGCCCGCCTGTCGCAGATCCTCGAAGACGCCGTGCACGACGGCGTCCTGGCCCGGAACCCGTGTTCTCGGCGGACGTCACCGGGGGCGGGCAGGCAGCGGCCCTACGTGGCCACCACGGAGCAGGTGTGGGCGTTGCACGACGCCATACCCGCCCATCTGGCGCCCGCCGTGCTCCCGGGCGCGTTCGTCGGGCTGCGGACCGCTGAGGCCGCGGGGCTGCGGGTCGAGGACGTCGACTTCATGCGCGGCGTCGTCCGCCCGACCGTGCAGTGGCCGGGCACGGAGCTCAAGACCGACACCAGCCGGAACCTGGTCCCGATCCCGTCCGAACTTGACGCTGATGACGAGCGCCGCCGCGACCTCGCGGTTGGTGTACCTCGCCCTCGAGTTGTCGGCGGCGGTCGCCCGCTGGGGCGGCCCAACGATCCTCACGGACGGCGCAGGCGGCCCCTCGTCGCCGTGGTCGATCGAGCGCGCTGTGCGCGCGCCGCCCGCGGCCGCGTCGGCCTTCCCGACGCCTTCCGCTACCAGCACGCGTCGGCGAAGACGACGCTCGACTGCTACGCGCACCTCTGGCCCGACGCAGACGAGTCCGCACGCGCGGCCGTCGGTGCGGTGCTGACGGCGCGTGCGGACTCGTTGCGGACTAGAGAGGAGGTGACCGGGTAAGACCGCAGGTCACAGCCTCGCCGGGCTCACACGTCGTAGTAGAGCTCGAACTCGTGCGGGTGCGGGCGCAGGCGGATCGGGTCCACCTCGGCCGTGCGTTTGAGGTCGATGTAGGTCTCGATCAGGTCGTCGGTGAAGACCCCGCTGTCCGAGAGGTAGGCGTGGTCGGCCTCGAGGGCGTCGAGCACCTCCGGGAGGGACGCCGGCACCTGGGCGATGTCGGCGTGCTCCTCGGGCGGCAGCTCGTAGAGGTCCTTGTCGACCGGCGCCGGCGGCTCGATCCGGTTCTTGATGCCGTCGATCCCGGCCAGCAGCTGTGCCGCGAACGACAGGTACGGGTTCGCCGACGGGTCCGGCACGCGGAACTCGATGCGCTTCGCCTTCGGGTTCGACCCCGTCACCGGGATGCGCACGCAGGCCGAGCGGTTCCGGGCGGAGTACACGAGGTTGACCGGCGCCTCGAAGCCGGGGACGAGTCGGTGGTAGGAGTTCACCGTAGGGTTCGTGAAGGCCAGCAGCGACGGCGCGTGGTGCAGCAGGCCGCCGATGTACCAGCGCGCGAGGTCGGACAGGCCCCCGTAGCCGCGCTCGTCGTAGAACAGCGGATCGCCGTCCTTCCAGAGCGACTGGTGGCAGTGCATGCCCGAGCCGTTGTCGCCGAACAGCGGCTTCGGCATGAACGTCGCGGTCTTGCCGTTCGCCCACGCCACGTTCTTGACGACGTACTTGAAGATCTGCACCTTGTCGGCGCTCTTCAGCAGCGAGTCGAACCGGTAGTTGATCTCGGCTTGGCCGGCCGTGCCGACCTCGTGGTGCGCCCGCTCCACCTGCAGGCCGAGGGCGTCGAGCGCGAGCGTGATCTGGTCGCGCAGGTCGGCGTAGTGGTCGACCGGCGGCACGGGGAAGTACCCGCCCTTGTACCGGGTCTTGTAGCCGCGGTTGCCGCCCTCCTCGACCCGGCCCGTGTTCCAGGCGCCCTCGATGGAGTCGATGTGGTAATACCCGGCGTTCTGCTTCGTCTCGAACCGGACGTCGTCGAAGACGTAGAACTCGGCCTCGGGTGCGAAGAACGCCGTGTCGGCGATTCCCGTCGACCTCAGGTAGGCCTCCGCCTTGCGGGCCACCTGGCGCGGGTCGCGGCTGTACGGCTCGTCCGTGTACGGGTCGACGATGCTGAAGTTGACGTTCAGCGTCTTCTGCACGCGGAACGGGTCGACGTAGGCGGTCCCGAGGTCGGGGATGAGCTTCATGTCCGACTCGTTGATCGCCTGGAACCCGCGGATCGACGACCCGTCGAACATCTGGCCGTTGACGAAGAAGTCCTCGTCGAGGCCCGACGCCGGCACGTTGAAGTGCTGCATCGCGCCCGGCAGGTCGCAGAACCTGACGTCGATGAACTTCACGTCCTGGTCCACGATGAACTTCAGGACCTCGTCGGCGTTGCTGAACATCCAACCTCCACTGGGACGGGGCGGGGGGCTGCGGCGCCGTCACCCTCGTCGGCTCGCCACGAACTGCGCGGAACGCTAGGCGGGAGCGGTTTCCCGAGGGTGTCCCACCCGTTTCGCCGGTGTTACGACGGGCCGCGCGTGTTCCGCGCGTGTTGCGCCCCACCAGGGGTTGTGACCAGATCCTCGCGCGCCGCTCAGCACGTGCACGGTTAACCTCGTGGTGTGGTCACCCGTCGCGAGGTCGGTTCCTGGCTGGAGCCGCGGCGCCCGTCGTCCGGCGATCCCGGAGCCTACCCGGGCAGCCGCCTCGGCCGCCCGGAGGACGGGCCCAGGTCGCTCGCCCGCTTCGGCCGTCGCCTCGCCGCGCTCGCGATCGACTGGGTGATCTGCCTGTTCATCGCCGGGGGCTTCCTGCGGGGGGCGCATCTGGGCCAGTTCGCGCCCCTGCTCGTGCTGCTGGTGATGAACGTTCTGCTCGTCGGCACCGCCGGCGCGACCATCGGGCACCGGCTGCTGGCGCTGCGCGTCGAGACCGTCGACGGCCTGCGGCCGGGCCCGGTGAAGGCGCTCGTCCGGTCGGTGCTGCTGTGCCTGGCGATCCCGCCCCTCGTCTGGGACGCCGACCAGCGCGGCCTGCACGACCGCTTCGCCGGCACTCTCGTCGCGAGGGCGTGACGCCCGGGTCAGCTCCCCGCCACCCCGACGAGCTCGCGCTCCCGCGATGCGGGCACACCGGCGGCGTCCACCCGCTCCGGGGACGTGCGGGGCTCCGGTAGACCCGGCAGGGCGTGCAGGTCGCGCAGTGTGCGCATCTCCTCGAAGCGGCGGTGCTGCGCGGCCAGGACTCCGCGCTGCGCGTTGCGCGCCGCCGACTCGGCCAGCCCCGCGTCGATCCGGCGCACGACCCGCGACGCGAGGCGCACCACCTCGGTGGTGGCAGTGGTCAGCATGGCGATTCCTCCGGACGGCGGTGGGGCGTCACGCTGTGTCTCGGCAGCGCCGCCCTGACGGTGTAGCCAGGACACCGCAGCCATGTTCCGACGAGATGTCCCCCGCGGGAAGAGCTCGTGACGGCTCTCACCTCGAGAATCACCCCCTCCGGATGATCAGCGGCCACGCACGCCCTTGCGGTCGGGCCGCATCCGGGTGGGGTCGATGCCCTTCGGGATCGGGGGCCGGGCCCCGCCGAGGGCCTTCAGTCGCGCGGCGACGGCACTGACCTCGCCCTTGGAGAGGGTGGGTCGCATGCGGGTCATCTTGGACTCGAGCCGGCGCAGCGGGACCTGGCCCTCGCCGTCGCCGACGTGCAGCACGGTGACCGGCACGTTCGGGCCCACGACCCGGGCGACGCGCTTGCGCTCGCCCTCGACCAGCCGGTCGGTGCGGCCCACCGGCCCCTCGGCCACCAGCACCACGCCGGGCCGGCCCACGGCGCGGAACACGAGGTCGCGGGTGCGGGGGTCGATGGCCACCGGCTCCTCGTCGACGTACCACGAACCCCGGCGGATGTTCTTGATCACCTGCCCGCTGACGCCCGGCTGGCCGGCGGCCCGCTCGTAGGCGAACCGCTGGGCCCGCCGCGACATGACGACGAGGGCGACCATGCCGCCGAGCACGACCCCGAAGACCAGCACGATCGGGAGCCACGCGCGCACGAGCAGCCCGAAGAGGAGCACGACGAGCACCGTGCCGGCGAAGGCCAGCGCCATCCACAGCGGCAGCAGCCGGTCGGACTCCCGGGTGATCGTGAAGATCTGCCAGAACGTCTTGAGGCGACCGGGCTTCTCGTCGGGCGCCTTTGACGCTGCCTTCGAGCCCGCCTTCGCGGCGGTCTTGTCGGCCTTGCCGGCGGCGGACCGGGAGGCACCGAAACGGGAGGCGGCCATGGGGCACAGGATACGTGCGGATCAGGAGCCCCGTTCGATCGGCCACGTGTGTGCCCTGACCGTGGTCATTCCCTCGAGATGATCACCCTCAGCCCACACACGTGGCCCCAGAGGCGGTCAGGCGCCGAGCAGCCCAGCGGCCTCCTGGCGGGCCGTGCCCGCCTCGGCGAGGTGGGCGAGTGCGGTCGGCAGGGCCTGGCCGCGCCGGCGCATCGCCTGCGCCCACAACCGCCCGGCCCGGTACGACGACCGCACCAGCGGCCCGCTCATGACGCCGGCGAAGCCGATCGCCTCGGCCTCGTCCCGCAGCTCGACGAACTCCTCGGGGCGCACCCACCGCTCCACCGGGTGGTGCAGGGGGGACGGCCGCAGGTACTGCGTGATGGTCACCAGGTCGCAGCCGGCGTCGTGGAGGTCGCGCAGCGCCTGTGACACCTCCTCGCGGGTCTCGCCGAGCCCGAGGATGAGATTCGACTTGGTGACCATGCCGGCGGCACGGCCCTGGGTGAGCACGTCGAGCGAACGCTCGTACCGGAACGCGGGCCGGATCCGCTTGAAGATCCGCGGCACGGTCTCGAGGTTGTGCGCGAACACCTGGGGCGCGGCGTCGAAGACCTGCCCGAGCAGTTCGGGGCGGCCGGAGAAGTCGGGCACGAGGATCTCGACGCCGGTGCCGGGGTTCAGCTCGTGGATCGCGCGCACCGTCTCGGCGTAGAGCCACGCGCCCTCGTCGTCCAGGTCGTCGCGGGCGACCCCGGTCACTGTCGCGTACCGAAGGCCCATGGCCTGCACGCTGGAGGCGACCCGCCGCGGCTCGCCCCGGTCGAGGGGGGAGGGCTTGCCGGAGTGGATCTGGCAGAAGTCGCAGCGCCGGCTGCACTCGTCGCCCCCGATGAGGAAGGTGGCCTCGCGGTCCTCCCAGCACTCGAAGATGTTGGGGCAGCCGGCCTCCTGGCACACCGTGTGCAGGCCCTCGCGCTTCACCAGCCCGGTCAGCTCGCGGTACTCGGGGCCCATGCGCGCCGTCGTCCGGATCCACGCGGGCTTGCGCTCGATCGGCGTCTCGGCGTTGCGCGCCTCGACCCGCAGCAGGCGGCGGCCGTCGGGGGCTACTGACACGATGTGACCTCCGGAGCGGGCGGTGACGACGATCCGCCCGTGTGCAGTCAGGACACGATCAGGGTACGTCGAGCTGTCGACGCATACCGGAGGAGGTCACCCAGGTGCCGGCCACACCCGTCCCGCCGGTCCCGCCGTCCGGGCGCATCGTGCTCTTCGGAGCGACCGGCTACACAGGGGACCTCGTCGCCCGGGCCCTGGTGCGCGAGGGCGCGCGGCCCGTGCTGGCCGGCCGCGACCAGGCCCGACTCGGCCGGCTGGCGGGTGAGCTGGGCGACCTCGAGTGTGCTCTGGCTGACCTGGGCGACCCGGCCTCGGTGACGGGACTCGCTGGGCGCGGCGACGTGCTGGTCACGACCGTGGGGCCCTTCGCCCGCTGGGGCCGGCCGACCCTGGACGCCGCCCTCGACGCCGCCGCCCATTACGTCGACTCCACCGGCGAGGGTTCGTTCCTGCGCACCGTCTTCGAGGAGGGCGGCCCCCGGGCGGCGGCGTCCGGCCTGGCCCTGGTGCCGGCCTTCGGGTACGACTACGTGCCCGGCAACCTCGCCGGAGCGCTGGCGCTGCGACGGGCCGCCGCGGCCGGTCGCCCCGCCGTGTCCCTCGACGTCGGCTACTTCATGACCGGCGCGCCCGGCGCGGGCGCGGCGAGCGGCGGCACCCGGGCCTCCGCCCTCGGCATGCTCGGCGAGCCCGGCTACGCCCTGCGCGGCGGGCGCCTGGTGCCGCAGCGCCCCGGGCACGAGGTGCTGCGGTTCGACGCGAGCGGCCGGCGGCGCACGGCCGTGACGGTTCCCGCCACGGAGCAGTTCACGCTGCCCCGGCTCGAGCCGGCCCTGCGTGATGTGCGCGTCGGGCTCGGCTGGTTCGGGGCGCTGTCGCCCGCGCTCGCCGCGGCCTCCAGGGTGGCCGGCCTGGTCGAGGGCGTGCCGGCCCTCCGGACGGTGTCCGCACAGGTCCTCGGCCCGCTCGCGCGGCGGGTCGCCGGAGGGTCCTCGGGGGGCCCCGACGCCGAGGCGCGGGCCCGCACCGGGTCCCTCGTGGTCGCCGAGGCCCGCGACGGGCGGGGGGAGACCGTCGCGCACGTCGAGCTGCAGGGGCCCAACGGGTACACGCTCACGGGTGACCTGATCGCGTGGGCCGCGCGCCGGCTGTCGTCCTCCGGGCCGGCGGCGACCGGGGCGCTCGGCCCGGTGGACGCGTTCGGGCTCGATACGCTGCAGGCCGCCTGCGCCGCCGCGGGCCTCGTCGAGCGGGAGGGATCGTGACGGAGCAGGCCCGGGTCGTGCAGCCGATGGCGCCCCGGGGCCGCCGCACCGCCTACGCCTACGGCTACGTCGCGGGTGTCGCCGTGGCCGCCGGCGGCGCGCTGGGGCTGCGCGGGGCCGTCTCGGCGCTGGTGCAACTGGCGGGATTCGTCGTCATGGCCGTGCTGTGGTTCGTGCTGCGGCGCGCCACCCGCCTCGTGGTCGACGCGCCCGAGGCGCAGCTCGCCGACCGGTACGTGCGGCTGCGCGACAAGGTCTTCCTGCTGGCCTACCAGATGCTCGCGGTCGTGGTGCTCGGCGTCTGCGTCGTGCTCTTCCTGGGGTCACGAGGTGGGCTGCCGGAGCCCGTGGCGACGGCGCTCGCCTGGGCGGCGTTCGGTTCGGCGCTCGGCCTGCCGCTCGTGGTCGCGGCGGTCTCGTTGCCCGACGGCACCTGATCCTTGGGGAGATCACGGGGGAGATCACGGGGGAGATCACGGGGGACCGACACACCGGCATGACCACCCCGTGACGTCCCCCGTGATCTCCCCCGTGATCTTCAAGTGAGGTCAGGGCGGGCCGGCTCGGGCGCGCAGACGTGCGGGAGAGGTGCCTCGAGCGGCGCTCGCGGCGCCCGTGTCTAGGCTCGACGCGTGGATCTGCGCATCTTCACCGAGCCCCAGCAGGGCGCCTCCTACGACCAGCTGCTCGCCGTCGCGCGGGCCACCGAGGACGGCGGGTTCGACGCCTTCTTCCGCTCCGACCACTACCTCGCGATGGGCGACGACGACGGCCTCCCCGGGCCCACGGACGCATGGATCACGCTCGCCGGCCTGGCGCGCGAGACCTCGCGGATCAAGCTCGGCACGCTCGTGAGCCCGGTGACCTTCCGGCTGCCCGGCGTGCTGGCGATCTCCGTGGCGCAGGTCGACGTCATGTCGGGCGGCCGTGCCGAGCTCGGACTCGGCGCCGGCTGGTTCGAGGCGGAGCACCGGGCGTACGGCGTCCCGTTCCCGCAGCGGCGCTTCGACCTGCTCGAGGAGCAGCTCGCGATCGTCACCGGGCTCTGGTCGACGCCGGCGGGGGAGAGGTTCACCTTCAAGGGCGACGAGTACGAGCTCGTGGACTCGCCTGCGCTGCCCAAGCCCGTGCAGTCACCGGTGCCGCTGATCGTCGGCGGCGGCGGCCGGCGCCGCACCCCCGCCCTCGCCGCCCGGTACGCCACCGAGTTCAACATCGGCTTCGTGCCGCCGGAGCCGGCCGGGGCAGCCTACGAGCGGGTGCGGGCGGCCTGCGTGGACGCCGGCCGGGACCCGGGGTCGCTCACGTACTCGGTCGCGCTCACGACGGTGTGCGGCCGGGACGACGCCGAGGTGACCCGTCGGGCCGCGGCGATCGGGCAGGATCTCGACGAGCTGAGAGGCGCCGGCCTCGCCGGGACGCCCGACGAGATCGTGGCGCGGATCGGCGACTACGCCGACGTCGGCGCGAGCCGTGTCTACCTGCAGGTCATGGACCTCGGCGACCTCGGCATGATCGAGCTCATCGCAGCGCGGGTGCTGCCCCAGCTCGACCGGTAGTCCCCGTCAGGTCGACGGCCTCGAGGTGTCGCTCGACCAGCGGCAGCACCTCGTCGACCGGAACGTCGCGGCCGAGCTCGGCCGACAGCGACGTCACGTCGGCGTCGGGGATGCCGCACGGGACGATCCGGGAGAACCACGAGAGGTCGGGGTCGCAGTTCAGGGCGAAGCCGTGCATGGTCACGCCCTGCGCGACCCGGACGCCGATCGCTCCGACCTTGCGCTCCCTGCCGCGCTCGTCCGCCGCGATCCAGACGCCGCTGCGTCCCTCGACCCGGCCAGCCGTCACGCCGAGGTCGGCGCAGACGCGGATCAGCGCCTCCTCGAGGCGTCGGACGTACGCCACGACGTCGACGGGGGAGGCGAGCCTCACGATCGGGTAGCCGACGATCTGGCCCGGCCCGTGCCAGGTGATGCGGCCGCCGCGGTCGACGTCGATCACCGGGGTCCCGTCGAACGGGCGGTCCGCCGGGTGCGTGCGACGGCCCGCCGTGTAGACCGGCGGGTGCTCGAGGAGGAGGACGGTGTCCGGGGCCTCGCCGGCAACCACGCGAGCGTGGAGCTCGCGTTGCAGGGCCCACGCCCTCTCGTACTCGACCCGGTCGTCACCGAAGCCGACCCGCTCGAACCGCAGCCCGGCCGTGTCCACGCCGCTCATGCCAGCAGCCTACGTCCGGCACCTTCGTGCATCGGGTCGGCCGTGCATCGGTCCAGGGAGGCGACCATCGCGGTGGTCTGGAAAGATGATCCGTCGTGACCAGCGAGCGCCTGTCCGCCGATGCGACGACGACCCCCGGAGCGGAGGCCTCCGCCCCGGCGACCGGCCCCGGCGCGGGCGGCGTCCGGCCGGGAGGTGAGCCTCCCACCCCGAACCGCGCCCGGCGCCTGCGCTGGATCCTCCCCGCGGTGCTGGTGCTGATCTGGCTCGTCATCGGGTCGATCGGCGGCCCGTACTCGGGCAGGCTCTCCGAGGTCCAGCGCAACGACACGTCGTCGTTCCTGCCGGCGAAGGCCGAGTCGACGAAGGTCGTGAACGAGCAGGCGGCGTTCTCGACGGCGCAGACCTTCCCGGCCTTCGTGCTGCTCGAGAGCGACACGGCCCTCACGCCGCAGCAGCTGCAGTCCTTCCAGCAGTTCGCGCAGGGCATCCCCGGCGTCGCCGTCCCCGTCAAGGGGTCCGCCGACCGCAAGGTCGGCGACTTCCTCGTGCCCGGGCCCATCGCCGTCGTCCCTTCGAAGGACGGCAAGGCCGCCCTCGCGCTCGTCAACTTCGACGCCAATCAGGCGTTCTCGACGCTCTCCGACGGCACGAACCCGGTGCAGAAGTCGATCGAGGCGCTCCGCTCGTCGGACCAGTCCTTCGACGCGAACGGCGCGCGGGTGTACGTGGCGGGGCCGGCCGGGACCATCGCCGACTTCGTCAAGGCGTTCGCCGGAATCGACGGGACGCTGCTCGTGGTGGCGTTGATCGCGGTGCTGGTGATCCTCCTCATCGTGTACCGCAGCCCCATCGTGCCGTTCTTCGTGCTGTTCACCTCGGTGTTCGCCCTGGGGCTGGCCAGCCTGCTCGTGTACTACCTGGCCAAGCACGACGTGATCAAGCTCAACGGGCAGAGCCAGGGCATCCTCTCGATCCTCGTCATCGGCGCCGCGACCGACTACGCGCTACTGCTCGTCTCGCGGTACCGGGAGGAGCTGCGCCGGCACGACGACCGCTACGAGGCGATGTGGCTCGCGTGGAAGCGCACGATCGAGCCGGTCGCCGCCTCGGCGGGCACCGTCATCCTCGGCCTGCTCTGCCTGCTGCTCAGCGACCTCTCCTCGACGAAGGGGCTCGGGCCGGTCGGGGCGATCGGCATCGCCGCATCGCTGCTCTCCGCCATGACCTTCCTGCCGGCGCTGCTCGTGCTGCCGGGTCGCAACAGCGCCGGTGAGCACGGCCGCTGGGTGTTCTGGCCCTCGATCCCGCACGTGGGGAGCCAGGGCCCCGAGACGCGGGGGATCTGGGCGCGGGTCGCGCGGCTCGTCGGCACGCGGCCGCGCCAGGTGGCCATCGGGAGCGGCATCGGCCTGCTGATCCTCGCCGCGTTCCTGCCCACCCTGAAGGCGGAGGGCGTCAAGCAGTCCGACACGTTCCTCACGAAGGTGGAGTCCGTGACCGGCGCCGACGCGCTCGCCCGGCACTTCCCCGCGGGCTCGGGTACGCCGACGATCGTGATCGGGCCCGCCGACAAGGCCGACGCCATCGCCTCCACCCTCAAGGCCAACGGCGGGGTGTCCTCCGTCGTCCCCGTGACGGACGCGGGGCAGGGCGCGGGACAGGGCGGGGGACAGGGGGGCGGCCAGCCGCCCGCCGCTCTGCAGCCGAAGGTCGTCGACGGCCGCGTGCAGTTCCAGGTGACGCTGAAGGACCCGGCGGACTCGAACGCCGCCGAGGACACGGTGCGGCAGCTGAGGACCGATCTCGACGCCGTCAGCCCCGACGCGCTGGTCGGCGGAGGTACGGCGCAGAACCTCGACATCCGCGACATCAGCACGGCCGACCGCAACCGGGTCATCCCGATCACGCTCGCCGTGATCTTCGTCGTGCTGGCGCTGCTCCTGCGGGCGCTGGTGGCGCCGCTGGTGCTCATCGTCGGCAACGTGCTGTCGTTCGCGGCCACGCTGGGGGCCTCGGCGCTGGTCTTCAATCACGTCTTCAAGTTCCCGGGGTCGGACCCCACGGTGACGCTGTTCGGCTTCGTCTTCCTCGTGGCCCTGGGGATCGACTACTCGATCTTCCTCATGACCAGGGTCCGCGAGGAGTCGATCCGGGAGGGCACCCGGCCGGGCATCCTCAAGGGCCTGGCCGTCACCGGCGGCGTCATCACCAGCGCGGGTGTCGTGCTGGCGGCGACGTTCGCCGCCCTGGGTGTGCTGCCGATCCTGTTCCTCGCGCAGATCGCGTTCATCGTGGCGTTCGGCGTGCTGCTCGACACGATCGTCGTGCGCTCGCTGTTCGTGCCGTCCGTGTCGTACCTGATCGGCAAGCGGGTCTGGGCGCCGAGCAAGCTGGCGAAGCGCGACGACGACGCCATCGCGGCGCCGGCAGTGCCCGTCCCGTCGCCTCGTTCCTGATCACCGCCCTGGACGAGGTCAGCGGGGCGGCAGCGACCGGGGTTCGATCCGCTCCTCGACCGCTCTGCCGCTCCGCTCGTCCCGCTCGACCACATAGGCGCCGGCGCCGCGCCGCTCGCTGACGGCCTCGACCAGCTCGGTGCCGCGGTAGACGAGCCCGACGCCGTCGTCGGTGCAGTGCGTGCGCGGCAACGTGGCCTCGGCGACGAGGCGGTGCACCAGCGGCCGCCGGCGCTCCTCGGAGTCGTAGTGCACGCCGTTGCCGTAGGGCAGCAGCGCGAGCCCGTCCGTGACGGCCCGCAGGTCGGGGCCGAACGAGTCGGTGGTGCCGCCCACGTGCCAGCAGATCGAGCCGGCGCTCACGCCGGCGAGCACGACGCCGGCCTCCCAGGCCCGGCGCAGCACCGCGTCGAGCCCGTGCAGTCGCCACACGGCCAGCAGGTTCGCGACCGAGCCCCCGCCGACCCACACGACGTCCTGTGCCCGGAGATGGGCCTCGACGTCGTCGTGGTTCGGCATCGGGAACAGGTGCAGGTGGCTCGTCCCGAAGCCCGCCGCCCGGCCCGCCTCGTCGAGGTCGGCGGCGTGCGCCCGCTGGTCGCCGCTCGCGGTGCCGACGAAGCACACCCGCGGCGTCCGCCCGGCGACGCCGGCGAGCTCGACCGCGTGGTGCACGAGCGGGCCCAGGTCGAACCGGCGGCGCCCGGAGCGGTCGAGGACGTAGCCGCCCGAGGTGGCGAGGATCGTGGGGGCGTCAGCCGGCACGACTCACCTCGGGGGCGGCCGCCACGCGGACGGCGTCCAGGGCCGGCCTCGGCGGGACGGGCAGGCCCAGGTGACCCAGGACGGCGTCGGCGGCGCGCCTGCCGCTGACGAGCGCGCCCTGGCTCGAGGCGGTGTCCCGGTGGTCGCCGGCGACGAACACCCCGTCGCCGAGGGCCACGGGCCTGCGCGCGTCGAGCGGCGGTGGCATCGCGGTGAGAGCGCGTGGCAGGGGGTGGGCACGCAGCAACTGCCAGGCCGACGTGTCGGCGCCGTACACGTACCGCAGCTGCGCGCGGACGGCCGCCTCAGTGCCGGCGTCGTCGTGCGCCCCCAGCACGGTGGTCGCGACGAGGGCGCGGCCGTCGGGGCTGTACCCGGGGGCGCTGGCCGACAGGACCACGGAGTTGACGACGGGGCCGCGGCCGTCGCCGTCCACGTGCAGCTCGGCCGAGGGCGTCGGCGGCTCGTCGGTCACGTGCCAGAAGGTCGTGAGGCCGCGGGTCGCGGGGACGGCGAGACCGGTGAGCTCGCCGGCGGTCGCGGGGTCGGTCGCGACGACGACGGCCCGCGCGCGCTGGTCGCCGTCCCTGGTCCTGACCCGGGCGGGCGCGACCTCCAGCACCCGGACGCCGGTGTGCACGCTCCCCGCCGGCAGCAGGGCCGCCAGCTGCTCGGGAACCGCCTGCATGCCTTCCCACGGCACCGAGGGGCGGCCCCTGGCGAACGAGCGGACCAGCAGGTCGACGTAGCGGCGCGAGCTCGACCCGTCGCGCTCGCCGATGACGCCCGCGAGGAACGGCTCGAGCACCTGGTGCCGCAGCTCGGCGGTGACGCCGAGCCGGTCGAGCGCCTCCCCCCACGGCTCGTCGGGAGCGGCGAGCAGGTCGCGGGGGTCGCGGCGGTCGTCGCGCAGTGCCCACCGGAGGAGGCCCGCGACCTCGCGGGGCGAGCGGATGGTCGCCATGGCCCCAGCGACGGAGCGAGGCAACCGCCCGGGCGGAGTGCGGCGGGGATCGGTGAGCAGCCGGCGCCGGTCGCCGGTCGCCACGACGACGCCGACGGGCAGCGGGCGCAGGCGCAGGGCGGCGAGGTCGAGCACGCGGCGGGCCTCGGGGTAGGCGGGGTTCAGCAGCTGGAAGCCCACGTCGCACCGGAAGCCGTCGACGACCTCGGTGCGTACCCGGCCGCCGACCGTGTCGCCGGCCTCGAGCACCGCGACCGGGACGCCCGCGGCGGTCAGCCGGCGCGCGCAGGCGAGCCCCGCGAGGCCGGCACCGACGACGAGCACCTCGGGGACCCCGGCGGCACCGGCGACGTCGACCATGGGCCGAGGTTATCGGGGGCTGTGGACGACGGGCACGCCGGCGACGGGATGGGGCATGCTGGCGGCCGGCCCTAGGGAGAGGGGCGAGGGACGGCGTAGGGGGAGCCATGATCCATGAAGTGGACGTCGCCCGCGCGGCGCCGCCGGCCGTGCCGGGGCTGCTGCTCGACCGGCTGCTGGGCGCGGGCCGGTACGGCCCGGTGTGGCAGGGCCTCGACCTCGCCGCCGGCGGTCCCGTCGCGGTGACGGTGGGGCGGGCGGCTCCCGACGCCTGGTCGGCGGCGTGCGAGGCCGCGCTGCTGCGGCGCCTCGACCACGAGAACGTCGTCCGGATGCGCAGCATGGTCGACCTGCCCGGCGGGGCGCGAGCGGTGGTCTGCGACCTGGCGGCCGGGGGCAGCCTGGCCGGGCTGGTCGACCGGCGCGGGGAGCTGCCCGAGGCGGAGGCGGCCACGGTGGCGGCGGGGGTGGCCCGCGGGCTGGCCCACGTGCACGCCCGGGGGTTCGTGCACGGTGCGCTGACGCCGCGCGAGGTGCTGTTCGACGCCGCCGGGCGGCCCGGGCTCAGCGGCGTCGGCACGCGTGCGCTGCTCGTGCCCGTGGCGGGCGCACCCCACGAGCCGGTGTACCCGGCGCCCGCCGACGACGTCGCCGCGCTCGGTGAGATCCTCCGCCACGTGCTGCTGGGCGGGGTGCCCGGCCTCCCCGGGCCCGGACCGCTGACCGCCGTGGTCACCGCATGCCTCGCTCCCGAGCCGGCGGATCGTCCGACCGCGGAGCAGGTGGCGCGTCTGGTGCTCGAGGCGGTCGCGCCGGAGCCGGTGGCCCTCCTGGCGCCGCACCTCCAGGCGCCGACCTCGAAGACGCGGTCGCGGCCGGATTCGCCGGCGCAGCCGGCGGTCGGTGCGCCCGTCGGAGGCGTGCCCCCGCCCATCGCCCGGCGTGCCGCCGCAGCCGCGGAGGGCAGGCTCGACGAGCTCGGCGGGCCCGACGCGCTCGGCCGGGGTCGCCGGAGGGCGATGGTCGGGCGTCTGTTGGCGGTCGCCGGTGCCGGCGTGACGGGGTTCGCGCTGCTGGCGGGGGCGCTGGTCCTGGCCCTGCGCCACGGCGACGCCCCGGCCCGGCCGGTGGGCCGGCCCGTGGCGGCACCTCCGCCGGACGTGCCGTCCCTCGTCGCCCTCCTCGCCGCGGGGCGTGCCGGGGCGCTGACCGCCGGCTCCGAGGCGGCGCTCTCCGTCGTCGACGCGCCCGGGAGCCCGGCGATGGCGGCCGACACCGCGCTCGTGCGCCGAATGCGGGCGAGCGGGGTGCACCTGTCCGGGCTGGCGTTCCCCGTCTCCGGCGTCCGCGTGTTGTCTTCCGGCGCCGGCGGGACGACGGTCGAGGCGCGCGTGTCCACGAGCGCCTACCAGCGGGTGCGCGCCGACGCCTCCGTCGAGAAGCAGGTGCCGGCCGCGCCGGCGCGAACGGTGCAGCTGACCCTCGTGGCCACGGCGGCCGGCTGGCGGATCGGCACGGCCTCGTGACGGCCGCGGGTGCGCCGGGGATCAGCGCGGGGCGAGCACCCAGCGCGCGGCGGCGTCCAGGGTCGGGTGGGTGAACGTGTACGCGGCTCCCTGGAGGACCGTCGGGAGGGCGCGCTGACTGGCCAGCACGTCGTCGGCGAACTCCCCGAGCACCAGCTTCAGCCCGAACCGCGGGGCCGGGAACATCGACGGGCGGTTGGCGACCTGCGCCAGCGCCTTGACCACGTCGCGCTGCGGGGCCGGCTCGGGGCCGGTGAGGTTCACGGGTCCGCTGACCTCGTGGGTCAGCAGGAACTCGATCGCGCCGCACCTCGTCCTCGAGCGTGATCCAGGGCCACCACTGCCGGCCGTCGCCGAGCGGACCGCCCAGCCCGAGCTTCAGCAGGGGCAGCAGCCGCCCGAACGCGCCGCCCTTGGGTGACATCACGAGCCCGGTACGGATCCTGGCCACCCGGATCCCGGCCGCGCTCGCCGGCTCGGCCTCGGCCTCCCAGGCGCGGACGACGTCGGCGAGGAAGCCCTCGCCGCCCGGCGAGGCCTCGGTGAGGGGCTCGTCGCCGCGGGTGCCGTAGAAGCCGACCGCCGATCCGCTCACCAGCACACGGGGGAGCGGATCGAGCGACGTCAGCGCCTTGACCAGGGTGCGGGTGCCGAGCACCCGGGAGTCGCGGATCGTGCGCTTGTACTCGTCGGTCCAGCGGTGGTCGCCGACGCCGGCGCCCGCCAGGTGCACGGCGCCGTCGACGCCGGCGAGCCCCTCCGTGTCGACGACGCCGGCCTCCGGGTCCCACTGGACCTCG
Organism: uncultured Actinomycetota bacterium; assembly: GCA_963792195.1. GTDB lineage: Bacteria > Actinomycetota > Actinomycetes > Actinomycetales > Kineosporiaceae > DATKNA01. Next base: position 380,506 of record CAWBVK010000004.1, read on the forward strand.
CCGGCCGCGCGCGGCCGCCGGCGCACGAGGCGGACGACGTCGTGGCCCGCGGCGTGCAGCCGGGTCACGAGGGCGGTGCCGATGAGACCGGACGCGCCGGTGACCGCGATCTTCACGGGTCCATCCTGCTGGGCGCGGCCCGCGTCCGCGCGCCGAAGGCCACCTGTCCCTGACGCTGATCAAGAAATCCGCGACGATCATGCCTGAACATGATCGTCACGGATTGCTTGATCAGCGCTTGTCGTGAAGGTCCAGGTCAGACGCCGAGGTCGGCGTCGAACGCGCCCTCCTCGAGGCGGTGCTTCACCGCCACCAGGAAGCGCGCGGCGTCGGCGCCGTCGACGATGCGGTGGTCGTAGGTCAGCGCGAGGTACACCATCGAGCGGATCGCGATCGTCTCGCCGCCGTCGACGTCCGTCACGACGACGGGCCGCTTGACGACCGCGCCCGGTGCCGAGGATCGCGACCTGCGGCTGGTTGATGATCGGCGTGTCGAAGAGCGCCCCGCGGCTGCCGGTGTTCGTCAGCGTGAAGGTGCCGCCACCGAGCTCGTCGGGCGTGATCTTGTTGCGGCGGGTGCGGTCCGCCAGGTCGGCGATCTTGCGCGCGATGCCCGCGATGTTGAGGTCGCCGGCGCCCCGGATCACCGGGACGAGCAGGCCGCGCTCGGTGTCGACGGCGACGCCGAGGTTCTCCTCCGCGTGGTAGACGACCGAGTCGCCCTCGATGCTCGCGTTGACCACGGGGTACTGCTTCAGCGCCTCGACGGCGGCCAGCGCGAAGAACGGCAGGAACGAGAGCTTGACGCCCTCGCGCGCCTCGAAATCGCGCTTGGCCCGCTCGCGCAGCCGGGCGATCTTCGTGACGTCGACCTCGACCACGGTGGTCAGCTGTGCCGACACCTGCAGCGACTCGACCATCCGCTGCGCGATCACGCTCCGCAGGCGGCTCATCTTCTCGGTCGTGCCGCGCAGCGCCGAGACGGCTGCGGCAGGCGCGGCTGCGGGCGGGAGCCGCGGAGCCGGACGGCGCCTGCGCCGCAGCGGCCGCCGAGGCCTGTGCCTTCGCGGCGTCGAGCACGTCCTGCTTGCGGACGCGGCCACCGACGCCGGTGCCCGTGACGTCGGCCAGGTCGACGCCGTGCTCGACGGCGAGGCGGCGCACCAGCGGGGTGACGTAGGTGGAGCTGTCGCCCTGGCCGTCCTGACGGTGCTGGCTCTGCTGCTGGCTCTGCTGCTGGCCCTGCTGCTGGACGGGCGGCTCCGGCGCGCGCATGGCGCCCGCCGCCTGCTCCTCCGCCGGACCCGACACGCGGCCCGACAGCGGCAGCGGCGCCGGGCCGGGGTAGTCCTCCTCGACGTCGTCCGCCTCGCCCTGGGGTGCGGCGGGGGCCGGGGCGGCCGCCGGGGCGGCGGGCCGAGGGGGAGCGGGAGGTGCCGGGGGAGCGGGGGCAGGTGCAGGGGCGGGTGCCGGGGCCTGCGGCGGGGGCCGGCTGGGCGGACGGCGCCTGCGCAGGGGCGGGGCCCGACCCGGCCGGGGCCACCACGACGAGGTCGGCGCCCACGGCGACGGTCTCGTCCTCCCCGACGAGGATCGAACGGATCACGCCCGCGACCGGCGAGGGGATCTCGGTGTCGACCTTGTCGGTGGAGACCTCGAGGAGCGGCTCGTCGATCTCGACGCTGTCGCCCTCGTGCTTGAGCCAGCGGGTCACGGTGCCCTCGGTGACGCTCTCGCCGAGCGCCGGCATCTGGACCCGCTCGCCGTCGCCGGCGGGCTGTGCCGACGGGTGGGGGCGCTCGGCCGGCTCCTCGACCTCGGTCGACGAGGGCCGCACCGGCGGCGCGTCGACGTCGGGCGTGGGCACGGTCGACTCGGCCTGCACCCGGTCGGCGGACGGCTCGGTGCGGGGCGCCTCGGCGGGCGCGCCGCCGCCGTCGACGTCCGCCTGGGACGCCGCGCCGTTCCCGTCGCCCCCGGTCGCGCCGTCACCGATCTTGGCGAGCGCCGTCCCGACGGCGACCGTCTCGTCCTCGCTCACGAGGATCTCCTGCAGGACGCCCGCGACCGGCGAGGGGATCTCGGTGTCGACCTTGTCCGTCGACACCTCGAGCAGCGGCTCGTCGACGTCGACGTGCTCGCCGACCTGCTTCAGCCACCGGGTGACCGTGCCCTCGGTGACGCTCTCGCCGAGGGCCGGCATCTGCACGGAGTCAGACATCTGCCTGCAGATCCCCTTCGTCGCTGCGGGCCCGGCCGGTGCCGGGAGGGTGCTCGGGTCAGTGTGCCGGCGTACGGGCTCAGTGGACGTGCAGCGGCTTGCCGGCCAGCGCCAGGTGCGCCTCGCCCATCGCCTCGTTCTGCGTCGGGTGCGCGTGCACGAGCTGCGCGACCTCCTCGGGGAAGGCCTCCCAGTTGACGATGAGCTGCGCCTCGCCGACCTGCTCGCCCATCCGCGCGCCGACCATGTGCACGCCCACGACCGGCCCGTCCTTCTGCCGGACGAGCTTGACGAAGCCCGTGGTCGGCGAGGATCTGGCTCTTGCCGTTGCCGCCGAGGTTGTACTCGTAGGTCTCGACGGCGTCGGCGCCGTACTGCTCGCGCGCCTGCGCCTCGGTGACCCCGACCGAGGCGACCTCGGGGTCGCAGTAGGTGACCCGCGGGATGCCCGACTCCACGATCGGCGCGGGCTCGAGCCCGGCGATCTGCTCGGCCACGAAGATGCCCTGCTGGAAGCCCGCGGTGCGCGAGCTGCAGCCCGGGCACGATGTCGCCGACCGCGTACACGTTCGGCACGTTGGTCCGCAGCCGCTCGTCGGTGAGGACGAACCCGCGGTCCATGCGGACGCCGACCTCCTCGTAGCCGAAGCCCGTCGCGTTCGGCCCGCGGCCGACGGCGACGAGCAGGATGTCGGCCTCGATGGTCTCGCCCGACTCCAGGCTGACCGTCACGCCGGCGTCCGTCTGCTGCGCGCCGCTGAATCGCACGCCGGTCTTGAAGTTGATCTTGCGACGGCGGAACGCCCGCTCGAGCGCCTTGGAGCAGGCCTCGTCCTCGTTGGCGACGAGCCGCGGCAGAGCCTCGACGATCGTCACCTCGGAGCCGAAGCTCTTGAAGACGGAGGCGAACTCGACGCCGATGACGCCGCCGCCGAGCACGACGACGCGGTCCGGGCACGTAGTCGAGCGTGAGGGCCTGGTCGCTGGTCATGATCCGGCCGCCGATCTCGAGGCCGGGGAGCGTGCGCGCGTAGGACCCGGTCGCGAGCACGACGTTGCGGCCCTGGAGCCGGCGCCCGCCCACGTCGACGGTGTCGGCGGCGACGAGCCGCCCGTCGCCCTCGACGACCTCGATCTTGCGGGTCTTCACCAGACCCGCGAGGCCCTTGTAGAGCCGGCCGACGACCGAGTCCTTGTACTTGTTCACGCCCGTCATGTCGATGCCCTCGAGCGAGGTGCGCACCCCGAACTGCTCGCTCTCGCGGGTGTGGTCGGCGATCTCGGCGGCGTGCAGCAGGGCCTTCGTCGGGATGCAGCCGCGGTGCAGGCACGTGCCGCCGACCTTGTCGCGCTCGACCATGGCGACCGAGAGGTTCAGCTCGGCGGCGCGCAGGGCGGCCGCGTACCCGCCGCTGCCGGCGCCGAGGATGACGACGTCGTACACCTTCTCGCCGTTCGACGTCGGTCGGACACGGTCGCTCCCTGAGAGTTCGCTGCCTCGGTCACCACGAGTACCGACGGTGCGCCACCGACGACGCGCACTGCCGACGACATCCTGTCACCTGCCGGCGACGATCTCCTGTGGGGTCGCACCCCGTCCGGGCGGTCAGCGGTCGGGTCGCGGAACCCACGGGGCCGCTCACTCGTCCAGTCCTGCACGACGGTGAACGCTCGATCGGGGTGGAGGCCATGAGACTGTTCGGGCGGCGCCGGCGGTCGCTGCGCGGGGCGGGGGCGGCGCGGGCGGATCGCAAGCAGGAGCTGGACGACGTCCGCGCGCACCTCGAGCACTTCGTGCGCACGCGGGTCGGCGTCGAGGCGTTCCTCGAGCCGCCGACGACGGTGACCCCGCCGACGGTGCTCCTCGTCGCCACCGACGGCGAGTGGACCCGGCGGCGCGTCCCCGACCCGCGGATCGTCCGCGGCCTCGCCGAGCGCCTCGCCGTCCCGGTCTACGACGTGCGCCTGGTCGGCTACCCGCAGGCGCATGCGCGCCTGGAACGAGCGCAACCGGCCGCCCCGCGCGCCCCGGCCGCCCCTGGCCTGAGGGTCAGGCCGGCGTCGACCGGAGCCGCGCCCGTGCGCGCGACAGGCGGTCCAGCCACCACGCGCGGCGGGCGGGGTCGCGCTGGGCGTACCGGTCGAGCAGCTCCTCGTCGGGCTCGGGCGGCGCGAGCGGCACCGGCGAGCCGACCCCCGGTCGACATCGGACGGCTCGGCCGACGACGTCACCGGTCAGCAGGGCGCGGGTGCCGAGCCCGCAGGCCAGCTCCAGCCGCGGCAGGGCGCCGGCCAGCGCCAGCTCGGCCGCCAGGCCGACACCGGTCTCGAGCGCGGACGACACGACGACGGGCAGCGCCGACGGCGCGCACCGCCGCCGCCACCGCCAGCGAGCGGCGCACGCCGCCGAGCGGGCGTGCACTTGAGGACGGCGACGTCCGCGGCGCCCGCGCGCGCGACGGCCAGCGGGTCCTCCGCGCGGCGGATCGACTCGTCCGCGGCGATCGGCACGTGCGTGCGGCGCGCGCAGGTCCGCCAGCTCCCGCACGCTCGCGCACGGCTGCTCGGCGTACTGCAGGCCGCCCGCCGCCTGCGTCGAGGACGTCCAGCGCGCGCACCGCCTCGTCGACGGCCCAGCGGCCGTTGGCGTCGACGCGGACGTGCCCGCCGGGTCCCAGCGCCTCGCGCACGGCCGCGACGCGGGCGGCGTCCGCGGCCAGCGCTGCCGACCCCGGACGCCGCGTCCGCGACCTTGACCTTCGCCGTGCCGCACCCCGAGCCGCGCACGATCTCGGCGGCACGGTCCGGGCCCACCGCCGGCACGGTCGCGTTCACCGGCACCCGGTCGCGGACGGGCTGCCGGCCACCCGAGCCAGGCGGCCTCCAGCGCCGCTCGCGAGCCACGTGGCCGCGACCTCGTCGTCGTACTCGGCGAACGGGCAGAAGTCGCCCCAGCCGCGCGGGCCCGCGGAGCAGCACCCCCTCGCGCACGGTGATGCCGCGGAACCGGTCCTTCAGGGGGATGGCGTACACGTGCAGCGCGACCCGTGGCGGCGCAGGTTCTCCGCGGCCTCCGGCCACACCGGCCGGGAACGGGAAGGCTGACGGGTTCGGCTCGTGGCTGCACGCGCCGAGGGTAGGCGCGTCGCCGGGCACACGCGCCGCCGGCGGCCACTCTGGTGTCGTGAGGTTCTGGTCGCGGCTGATCGACCCCGCCCGCCCGGCCCGTCCGATCGGCGAGCGGGTCTGGGCGCGCGGCTGCGCCACCCCGGGAGGCCGGCGCTCGGCTGGACGCTGCGGCTGACGCTCGCGGCCGTCGCCAGCTACGTCGTCGGCCGAGGCGCTGTTCCCGGGGTCGGCTCCGCTGCACGGCGCCGCTGACCGCGCTGCTCGTCGTCCAGCTGACGCCGGTCAGCCTGCTGGTGAGCGGCCTCGACCGCGTGGTCAGCGTGGTGGCGGGCGTGGGGATCGCGGTGCTGCTGTCGTCCGCCTTCGGGCTGAACTGGTGGACCCTCGGTCTGCTCATCGGGGTCTCCCTGGTGCTCGGCCAGGTCCTCCGGCTGGGCGACAACCTGCTCGAGGTGCCGATCAGCGCGATGCTCGTGCTGGGAGTGGGTGCCGCCGGCGCCGGGGCCGCGGCGGGTGACCGGATCGCGCAGACGCTCGTGGGCGCGGGGATCGGCGTGCTCTCGAACCTGCTGGTGCCGCCGCGGGTCGTCGTGCCCACGGCGGCCGAGGCGATCGACGGGCTGGCGCGGAGGACCTGGCGGGGCTGCTCGACGAGGCCGGCGACGGTCTGGCCTCCGACCAGGCCGAGGGGCAGTGGCTGGCCGACCGGGCGGCGGACTGGCTCGGGCGGGCCCGCCTCGTCACGTACAACACGCCGAACGTCGGGGCCGCCCTGCTGCGCGCGGAGGAGAGCCGGCGGCTCAACGTGCGGGCGCTGGGGACCCCCGACGCGGGCCCGGGGCTGCGCCAGGGCCTCGAGGCGCTCGAGCACTCGAGCGTCGCGGTGCGCAGCCTGTTCGGCAACGTCGACATGGTGGCGCGCCGCGAGGCGGACGACGGCCAGGCGATCGATCCCGGCGTTGCGCGCCGCCTTCGGCACGGTGCTGCACGAGCTCGCGGACGGGCTGCGGGCCTTCGGGCGGCTGGTCCGGGAGGAGTCGTCGCCGAGGCCGGCCGTGCCGCCGGACACCGAGCCGGTCCGCTCGTCGCTCGAGGAGCTGCACGAGGCCCGCGCCCGCCTCGCGGACCTGCTGCTGGCCGTCGACCCGCGCCGCGACCCCGCCGCCGCCGAGCTCGTCGTCGCACTGGGGCAGGCGGTCGAGCGGCTGCTGCGCGAGCTCGACCTCGACGAGCGCGGCCGGCGACTCCCGGCGGCCGCCCGCCGCCCCAGGATCGACGCTCCCCCGGGTGGGGACGGTCAGAAGACGCTGAGCTCGACAGCGACCGCCGGGCGCGACCAGTCCCGCCAGGAGAGCTCGCCCGCCACGGCCACGTGGCAACGCACGACGTCGCGCTCGCGCACGGCCACCAGGACGTCGTCGCTGGGCGTGCCGTCGAAGTGCGCCTGCAGCAGGTGCGGGCCGGGCTCGACCGCGAGCCAGACCTCGCGCCCCGGCCGCAGCGTGGCCCGCACCTGCCCGTCGACCAGCAGCCGGATCCGGCGCAGCAGACCGCCCGCGTCGTACCGGCGCTGGACGATCAAGGTCGGCATGCGACCTCCGGACGGGATTCCGGCTGGGCCGGGTGGGTCGGGTTGACGTCATGGTAGGAGCGGAATGCCCCCGGGGTCCCGGATCGTCACCGAGTTGAGACCCGACATGCCCCGCCGCTTGCCCGGATTGCCTTGACCGGGCCTTTCGCGCGTCGGAGCATGAAATGGCGTGTGGCGGCGGCCAGGGAGCGCCCCGGTCCCACGCGGAGGTGGGGGCGCCATGAGCGAGCAGACCGCGTGGCCCGTGGCCACACGGACCAATGTGGTCGGGGTGTTGGTCGAGCCCGGTCCGCGGGGGGCGGGCCGGCTGCTGGCGACGATCGACGACGAGGTGCTGCTGGGCCGGGACGACGCCTGCCCCGTCCTCTTCCTGAGCGACCGGGTGAGCCGGCGGCACGCGCGCCTCTGGTGCTTCGGCCCCGGGCGGTTCGGCCTCGAGGACCTGCGCTCCCTCAACGGGACCTACGTCAACGGCCAGCGCATCGCGCGTAGCTGCGAGCTCCTGGACGGCGATCGCGTGCTGCTGGCCGACGTCGAACTGGCCTTCCACGTGCGGCCGGCCACCGCCCTCCCGGTGCCCCAGCGGCACCCAGCTCCGGGCGAGGCGGGGGCCGCACGCGGTGCGACCGCTCCGATGCCGCCACCAGCCGCTGTCGGCCCATGGGAAGGGGCTCACGAGGAGCCGACCCGTCGCCGCGTGCCCGTCGTGGCGTTCGTCCTCGCCGTCCTCGCGTCGCTGGCCGGTGCCGCGCTCGGGCACGCCGTGGGCGGCGGCTGGTGGGGGGCGCTCGCCCTCGCCGTCCTGGCCGGCCCGGCCGTCGCCGCGCTGGTCCTGCGCCGCCAGGGGCGGCGCAGGACGAGTACCGCCCTGCTGACCGGCCTGCTCGCCGTCGCCCTCACGGTGGCGGGCGTGACCGCGGCCGATGCCGCGCTGGGCCGCTCGGTGCTGCCCTGGGCCGACCCCAGCGGGACGTTCGTGAGCCAGGCCCAGCTGGCCCGACTGACCGGGTCGCCCTGCGGCGGGGGTCCGGTGGTGAAGCTGAGCCCGGCGACCGGCGTCCGCACGGCCCCGATCACCGTGACGGCCTCGTGCTTCGCGCCCGGCGAGCGCATCGAGGTCCGCGCCGGCACCGGGGCCGGCAAGGTGCTCGCCACGCTGACCGCCGACCGTCAGGGCTCCGCGACCGGACGGGTGCGCCTCCCGGCCGCCACCGCGTGTCGCGCGGGCGCCTGCGACCTGGTGGTCCGCAGCACCGACGGCGCGCACCAGCAGTACGCGCCCTTCACGCTCGCCGCCCGCTGAGCGGGTCGGGGATCGCGGGCCGCACGACGGCAGGCACCCCCGGCGCCGTCCGCTCGGGGGTTCGTCCGCCGCCGGGGGTGTACCCCTGCATCGCCCTCTGTGCAGTGATCGTTACATGGAGTCTCTCGGCGCGGCCGCGTCTGCACCCCTGAAGATCACGGGGGAGATCACGGGGGAGCATGCCCTGCGCCGGCATGGGCGTGTCGTTCCCCGGTGATCTCCTCCGTGATCTCCACCGTGACGTTCCGTCCGATCGGCGGCGTCGGGCCGCCCGCGGCGTCGTGGAACGACGACGACATGAGAGAGCGCTGGTGCCGACCGGTCGGGGGCCCGGCGGAACCAGCGCGCTCTCGGACCTTCATCGCTCACCGTGGTCGCTGCGTTACACCCCGTTCTCGACCGGCGCGCGGTCTCCCCGGGCTGACCGTGCGCCGACGTTGTATCCGCATGATCGGGGCCATGATCGGGGTACAGACCCCGCACAAGCGGCGGCACGTGGAGCGGAGGCGGCGATGGCACTGCCCAGCCCGGACGAGGTCAAGAGCTGGGGCGGGAAGATGGTGGTCGACCGGGCGGGGTTGCCCATCGGCACCGTGACGCAGGTGTACACCGACGACGACACGGGGCTGCCGGAGTGGGCCACCATCAAGCTCGGTGAGGCGACGATCTTCCTGCCGCTGCTGGACGCCGTCGAGCAGGACGGGCAGGTGCGTGTCGCGGTGCGCCGCGACGACGTCGCGAAGGCGCCGATGGTGGTCGACCGCCACCACATCAGCCCCGACGAGGAGGCTCGGCTCTACCGCTACTACGGCATCCCCTACTCGCCGCGGTCGTCGCGCAGCGGGCTGCCGGCGGGGGAGGGGCCGCCGCCGCGCGACGCCGAGGGCGTCGTCGAACGACTGCGCTCCGCGCCGCCCGTGGCGCTCGCGATCGCGGCGGCGGTGGCGCTGGTGACGGCGGCGATGGCGCTGCTCGGCGTCCGTCGGCGTCAGGCGCGTCGCGGCGTCCCCGGCGGCCGGTGAGGAGGGCCGCTCCCGCCCTGCACCTCCTCGCGGCCGGCGTCGACCACACGGGCGTCCGGCTGGTCCAGGGTCGAGGCGACGCCTGACTCGCTGGCCCAGCAGACGCCTGACCAGGCGCCTGACCAGACGCCTGGCGCGCCGGCGGCTCGCCGCGCCGGGTGCGGGTCCCGTCCCTAGTCTGCGCTGGTGCAGCCGGCCGCCGCCCTCGCGTTGCTCGCCGCGGTGCTCGGCTTCGCCGTGGTACGGCCGCGCGGTCTGCCGGAGGCGACCGCAGCCGTACCCGCCGCCGTGATCGCGGTCGTGGCCGGCCTCGTGCCGTTCACGGCGGCGCGGGCCGAGCTGGGCTCGCTGCTCCCGACGGTGGCGTTCCTCGCGGCCGTCCTGGTGCTCGCGCACCTCGCCGACGCCGAGGGTGTGTTCAGGTACGCCGGCGCCGTGGCGGCCCGGGTGAGCCGGGGCAGGCCCGTGCGGCTGCTCGGCACGGTCTTCGCCGTTGCCGCCGTCGTGACCGCCGCCCTCAGCCTCGACGCCACCGTCGTGCTGCTCACGCCGGTCGTCTTCGTGACCGCGGCACAGGTGGGCGCCCGGCCCCGGCCGCACGTCTACGCCTGCACCCATCTGGCGAACTCCGCCTCGCTGCTGCTGCCCGTCTCGAACCTCACGAACCTGCTCGCCCTCTCGGCGAGCGGCCTCGGGCTTCGTCGCGTTCGCCAGGCTGATGGCCCTGCCCTGGGTGGCCGTGGTGCTCGTCGAGTACGCCGCGTTCCGGCTGTTCTTCGCCGCCGACCTGGCCGCGCCGGGCGCAAGGATCACGGAGGGGCAGCCGGATCCCGTCGGGGCGCCGCGGTTCGCCCTCACGGTGCTCGCCCTCACGCTCGCCGGGTTCGCCCTCGCCGAACCGCTCGGGCTGCAGCCCGCGTGGGCGGCTGCCGCGGGGGCGCTCGTGCTGGCGGTCCCGCGGCTGCGTCGCTCGCCGCGCGCGGCCGGCCCGCTGCTGCTCGAGACGAACCCGCCCTTCCTCGCGTTCGTGCTGGCGCTCGCGGTCGTCGTCCTCGCCGTGCGGCAGCAGGGCCTCGACCGGCTCGTCGCGCACGTCACGCCGCACGGCACGAGCCTCGCCGGCGCTGCTCGGGGTGGCCGTCCTCGCGGCGGTGCTGGCCAACCTGCTCAACAACCTGCCCGCCACGCTGGTGCTGCTCCCGGCCGTCGCGCACGCCCCCGGCCTCGTGCTCGCGGTGCTCGTCGGCGTGAACGTGGGCCCGAACCTCACCTACGTGGGGTCGCTGGCCACCCTGCTGTGGCGGCAGATCCTGCACGCCCGCGACGCCGCCCCGGTGGCCGGGGAGTTCCTGCGGCTCGGCCTCGCTGACCGTGCCCGCGTGCCTGGTCGCGGGGGTGGCCGCGCTGTGGGTGGGGCTGACACTCTGGGGGCCGTCATGAAGGTGTCGTCGTGAAGGTCGTCGTGTGGCTGGCCGAGGGCACGTGGCAGGCAGGCGTGGACGCCGTGCTCCGTCTCGCGCCTGCCGACGCCGAGGTGGCGCTGCTGCACGTCGTCGACCCCCGCTGGGCCACGGGCGCCGGAGGCGGCGCAGGCGGGCCTGCTCGGCCGCGGCCGGCGGCGCGGCGGACGTGGGCGAGATCGTCGCGTCGGCGGCGCTGGCGGCGGAGCAGGCCCTGCTCGACGCCGCCGCCGCGCGGCTGGCGCGCCCCGCCGCCCGGATCGCCCTGCGGGGGCGCGTCGAGCGCGAGGTCGTCGCGGCCGTCGCGGACGCCGACCTGCTCGTCGCGGTCCGGGACGGCGACCACACCCGGCTCGGCCCGCGCAGCCTCGCCCCGCCGACGCGGTTCGTCGTCGACCACGCACCCTGCCCGGTGCTGCTCGTCTGGCCCGACGCGGCGCCGCCGCTCGCGACGATGTCGCCGCCACCGCCGCCCGGGGCCCCGCCGCCGCCACCCGGGTCCCCGGCTGAGCCACCCACCCGGTCGGCGCCGTGACCCGGCTCGCCGTCGCCGTCCGGCCGCCGGACGACGTGCTCGCCGTGGTCCGGGCCCTCCCGCGACCCGCGCTGCCCGACGTGACCTGGACGGCCGAGCCCCGGTGGCTGGTCAAGGTCCGCCCGCTCGGTCACGTCGACCTCGACGTCGTGGAGCCGCTGCTCGCCGCGCTCCTCGACGAGCTGGACGGGGCCTCGCCGGTCGAGTGCCGGCTGGGACCCGCGACGGTCCGGCCGGGCGGGCAGTGGCTCTGCGTCCCCGTGACCGGGCTCGAGGAGATCGGTGCCGCCGTGTTCGCGGCCACGTCGCCGATCGTGCCGGTCACGCACCCGCAGCCCTTCCACACCGAGCTGGTGCTCGCCACCGGCCGTGTACCCCGCGACCTCGCCGGCGTCCCGCTCGCCTCCCGGTGGCGGGCCGATCTCCTGGTGCTCGTCGCCGATCGCTCCGCACCGAACCGCCCGAACCTCGTCGACGTCGGCGAGGTCCCGCTCGACGGCTGAGCAGTGGCTGCGCTCGCGGTTCTCTTGCATACACTGCCCGCTCGCTGGTGCTCCGACCGCACCGGTGTCCGCGAGCAGGCCTTGTCAGCGACGAGTCAGGGGTCCTAGGTTGCATGCAATCCCGGAGTCGTCGTGTGACCGCGACAGATCGTGCTGGAGGGCGTGTGACCCAGGCCGCCGACCGCGCGTACGCGGCCCTGCGTGCCGGCATCCTCGACGGTCGGTACGGCCCGGGCGCGCGGCTGGGTGAGATCGAGGTCGCCGCCGAGCTCGGGCTGTCGCGCACGCCCGTGCGCGAGGCCCTGCGGCGTCTCGGCTCCGAGGGCCTGGTCGAGAACCTGCCGAACCGCGGTGCGCGGGTGCGGTCGTGGTCGGCGGACGACCTCGACGAGAGCTACGAGGTGCGCGCGGTGCTCGAGGGCCTGGGCGCTCGCCGGGCCGCTGCCCGGGTCACCCGCGAGCAGCTCGACCAGCTGGCCGGGCTGGCGGACGAGATGGTCGGCGTCGACCCCTCGCTCGGTCACCGGCCGCCGGGCGACTTCGGGGAGCTGGCAGCCCTCAACGCGGAGTTCCACGCGCTGATCGTCAGCGCCTCGGGCAGCGGTCGGCTCGGGGAGACGCTCGCGGCCGTCGTCCAGATGCCGCTGGTGCTCCGCACCTACCGCCGGTACACGCCGGAGGCGCTGGCGCGCAGCCACGCGCACCACCACGAGATCGTCGACGCACTGCGGGCCGGCGACGGCACCTGGGCGGAGTCGGTGATGCGCTCGCACGTGCTCGCCGCGCGGTCCGTGCTGCTCCGCTCGCTGCGCGAGGACGACGCACCCGGCCGGGAGACCCCGAGCGAGGAAGCGTCGTGACCCGCGACGTCTCGGCGCTCCCGGCGGCTGAGCCGGGCGAGGGCCCGCTGACCGGCGTCCGCGTCATCGAGACCGGGCAGCTCCTCGCCGGACCGTTCTGCGGCCAGCTGCTCGGCGACCTCGGCGCGGAGGTCATCAAGATCGAGCAACCGGGGGCCGGCGACCCGATGCGGCAGTGGGGCCGGGAGAAGCCGCACGGCCAGTCGCTGTGGTGGCCGGTCGTCGCCCGCAACAAGAAGTCCGTCACGGTGAACCTCCGGACGACCCAGGGGCAGGACCTGCTGCGCCGGCTCGTGGCCACCGCCGACGTACTCGTCGAGAACTTCAGGCCGGGCACCCTCGAGCGCTGGGGTCTCGGCTACGACCGGCTGAGCCACGACAACCCGCTCCTGGTCCTCGCCCGCGTCACCGGGTTCGGGCAGAACGGCCCGTACGCCCCGCGGGCCGGGTACGGGTCGATCGGCGAGGCGATGGGCGGCCTGCGCTACGTGACGGGGGAGCCCGACAGGACGCCGTCCAGGGCCGGGATCTCCATCGGCGACTCGCTCGCCGCCACCTTCGCGTGCATCGGCACCCTGGCCGCGCTGCACGAGCGCGAGCGGTCGGGCCGCGGGCAGGTCGTCGACTCCGCCATCTACGAGGCGGTGCTCGCTATGATGGAGAGCCTCGTGCCCGAATGGCAGGTGGCCGGCTACCAGCGCGAACGCACGGGCGCGATCCTGCCGAACATCGCACCGTCGAACGTCTACCCGACCGCCGACGGCCAGACCGTGCTCATCGCCGCCAACCAGGACACCGTGTTCGCGCGCCTCGCCGAGGCGATGGGCGAGCCCGACCTCGCCCGCGACGAGCGCTACGCCACGCACGGCGCGCGTGGCGCCCACCAGCAGGAGCTCGACGACCACATCGCGGAGTGGACCGCCAAGCGCGACGCCGACGAGCTGCTCGCCCACCTCGAGACCCACGGCGTTCCCGCCGGGCGCACCTACCGCGCCCAGGACATGCTGCGCGACCCGCACATGGCCGCGCGCGGCTCACTCGTCCGCGTCCGCGACCCGCGGTTCGGCGAGCTCGCCATGCAGAACGTCGCACCCCGCCTGTCGCGCACGCCGGGCGGCGTCCGCTGGACCGGCCCCGAGCTCGGCGAGCACACCCGCGAGGTGCTCGGCGACGTCCTCGGCCTGTCCGCCACCGAGATCGACGAGCTCGCCGCCGGCGGGCACGTGTAGTCCCCTCCCGATCACCTCCGCCACCCCTGCCTGGAGGCTCGCCATGACGTACCGGCTCGGCGTCGACGTCGGTGGCACGTTCACCGACCTCTTGCTCATCGACGAGGACACCGGCGCGACCCACCGCGCCAAGACGCCCTCGACCCCCGCGGACCAGTCGGTCGGCGTGCTCGCCGGCATCGACAAGGTCTGCGCGCTGGCCGGCGTCGACCCGGCGGAGATCGGCCAGGTGCTGCACGGCACCACGGTCGCCACCAACGCCGTGCTCGAGGGCAAGGGCGCCCGGGTCGGCCTGGTCGTGACCCGCGGCTACCGGCAGGTGCTGCAGGTGGCGCGGTCCTTCGTGCCCGGAGGGCTGGCGGCCTGGATCATCTGGCCCAAGCCCGAGCCGCTCGCCGCGCTCGAGAACACGGTCGAGGCTGTGGAGCGGGTGGGCGCCAAGGGCGACGTGGTGACGCCGCTCGACGAGGGCGACCTGCTGCCCAAGCTCAAGTACCTGCGCGAGCAGGGCGTGGACGCCGTCACCGTCGCACTGGTCAACTCGTTCGCCAACCCCGCGCACGAGCAGCGGGTGGCCGAGCTCGTCGCGCAGGAGCTGCCGGGGGTCCCCGTGTCGCTCAGCAGCGTGATCCTGCCCGAGATCCGCGAGTACGAGCGCACCCTGACGACGGTCGCCAACTCCTACGTGCGGCCCACGGTGTCGCGCTATCTGGAGAGCCTCGCGGGCGCGCTCGCCGGCAAGCAGGTGGTCGCCGACGGCTCCGGCGACGGCTCCGGCACCCTGCACGTGCTCCGCTCGGACGGCGGCCTCGCGGGCGTCGCCACCGCCACCGCGGCGCCCGTCCAGCTGCTCATGTCGGGGCCGGCCGGCGGCGTCTCGGGCGCGCTGTGGGTGGCGAAGCAGAGCGGCTTCGAGAACCTGCTCACGTTCGACATGGGCGGGACGTCGACCGACGTCGCGCTGGTCCAGGGCGGCCGGCCGCGGATCGGGCGCGAGACCACCGTCGGCTCGCTGAACGTGCGGGCCAGCTCGGTCGACGTCCGGACCGTGGGTGCGGGCGGCGGATCGATCGCGCACGTCCCGGAGCTGACGAAGGCGCTGCGGGTCGGCCCGCAGTCGGCGGGCGCCGAACCAGGGCCCGCCGCTTACGGGCGCGGCGGCGAGGAGCCCACGGTCACCGACGCGAACGTCGTGCTCGGGTACCTGCCGCCGCGCCTCCTCGGCGGGGAGATGACGCTGGACGTCGCAGCGGCGCGCGCCGCCGTCCAGAAGGTCGCCGACGCGATGGGCCTGCCGGACGCCGAGACCGCCGCGGCCGGCATCGTCGACATCGTCAACGAGAACATGTTCGGCGCGCTGCGGCTCGTGTCGGTGCAGCAGGGCTTCGACTCGCGCGACTTCGCGCTGGTCGCGTTCGGGGGCGCGGGCCCGCTGCACGCGAACGCGCTGGCGAAGCTGCTCGGCAGCTGGCCGGTGATCGTGCCGCCGTCGCCCGGCGTGCTCTGCGCATACGGCGACGCGACGACGAGCCTGCGCGACGAGAGCGCCCGGACGTTCATCCGGCGCTTCTCCGAGACGTCCGAGGCCGAGGTGCGGGCGGTGCTCGCCGAACTGGCGGAGGAGGCGCAGGGCCGCCTCGACGCCGAGGGCGTGGCCCGCGAGGACCAGACGGTCGGCTACCAGGTCGACGTCCGCTACCACGGGCAGGGCTTCGAGGTGCCCGTCGACCTCGACCTCGCCGCGCTTCGAGAGCGAGGGGCTGGACGGCATCGGCCGGACCTTCGACGCCGAGCACACCCGGCTCTTCACCTTCGCGCTCGACGCCGAGCACGAGCTCGTCAACCTGCGTGCCTCGGTGACCGGCCGCGCGCCCAACGTGGCCGCACCGCAGCTGCGAGCAGGGCGGCGCCGACGCGTCGGGGGCCCGGTACGACACCGCGCGCGTGTACGTCGACGGCGGGTGGGCGGAGGCCGGCGTGTACGACCGGTCGAAGCTGCTCGCCGGGAACGTGGTCGACGGGCCCGCGATCGTCACCGAGATGGACTCGACCACCCTCGTGCTGCCCGGCCACGCCGGCGCCGTGGACGCGGTCGGCACCATCCTCATCCGCCCGGCCGCCTGACCCGATCGAGAGAGGAGAGCGAGATGGCCACGCTCGTCGAGACCAACGAGACCCCGCTCGGCCGGGTCGACGTCGACCCCGTCACCGTCGACATCGTCGAGAACGCCCTGCGCAACGCCCGCTACGAGATGGACGCCGTCCTGTTCAGGACGGCCATGTCGCCCGGCATCCGGGAGCAGCACGACGAGTTCCCGCTGATCGCCGACCCCACCGGCAAGATGGTCGTCGGCCAGTTCGGGCTGTCGATCCCCGACTTCCTCGCCGGGTTCGACGGCACGATCGAGGAGGGGGACGTGCTCATGACGTCCGACCCCTACTCGTGCGGTGCGGCGATCAGCCACGCCAACGACTGGCTCGTGGTCCTCCCGATCTTCCATTCCGGGCGGATCGTCGGCTGGTCGGCGATGTTCGGGCACATGACGGACGTCGGCGGCAAGGTCCCGGGGTCGCTGCCGACCGACGCCACCTCGATCTTCGAGGAAGGCATCCTCGTGCCGCCGTTCAAGCTCTACCGCAAGGGCGAGCTGAACACCGAGATGCTCGGCCTGATCCTCAACCAGGTCCGGATGAAGGACTGGAACCGCAGCGACCTCAACGCCATCGTCGCCGCCTGCCGGATGGCCGCCCGCCGGGTGACGGAGCTGTGCGACCGGTTCGGGCCCGAGACGTACATCTCCGTCCTCGACGCCCTGCTGCAGCGCAACTTCGACGCCATGAAGCAGCTCATCGCGACGACGATCCCCGAGAACGAGACCCTCACGTTCACCGACTACATCTGCGACGACGGCATGGGCTTCGGCCCCTACCGGATCCACTGCTCGATGTACCGCGAGGGCGACGGCGTCGTGCTCGACTTCGAGGGCACCGACCCGCAGTCGCCGGGGTCGATCAACTACTACCTCAACGAGAACCTCTACAAGATGTTCTTCGGGATCTACATGATCATGGTCTTCGACCCGCAGATCCTGTGGAACGACGGGTTCTACCCGCTGGTCGACGTCCGGATCCCGCAGGGCACGCTGCTCAAGCCGGACTACCCGGCGGCGCTGTCGTGCCGCACCCACGGGCTGGGGCGCATCTTCGACATCCTCGGCGGCCTGCTCGGGCAGCGGCAGCCGGAGTTCCTCTGCGCCGCCGGGTTCTCGTCGTCGCCGCACCTCATGTACTCGGGGTACCGGCAGGACGGCGAGTGGTTCCAGCTCTACCAGATCGGCTTCGGGGGCATCCCGGGCCGGCCGTTCGGCGACGGGCCCGACGGGCACTCGCTGTGGCCGTCGTTCTCCAACGTGCCGAACGAGTTCCTCGAGGCGTACTTCCCGCTGCGCATCGAGTCGTACGAGACGGTCGCCGATTCCGGCGGCCCCGGGTTCTTCCGGGGCGGCAACGGGGTCGACGTGGTCTACCGCTTCCTCGAGCCCGGAACCATCTCGATCCACGACGACCGCTGGTTCACCTATCCCTGGGGAGTGAACGGCGGCGAGCCGGGTGCGCGCTCGCGCAAGTGGCTGGAGCGCACCGACGGCTCGCGCGAGGTGCTGGCCAGCAAGTGCGACGACGTCAAGGTCGAGGCGGGCGACGTCCTGCACTACGTGACCTGGGGCGGCGGCGGCTGGGGCGACCCCTATACGCGGGACCCCGACCTGGTCGCGCTCGAGGTGCGGCGTGGGCTCGTCTCCGGCGACGGGACCCGTCGCTACGGAGTCGTGCTCGCGGGCGACGGGTCGGTCGACGCGTCTGCCACCACCGAGCTGCGGGCGAGACTGGCGGCCGAGCGCGGCGGCACCGAGGTCTTCGTGCGCGGGCCGTCCATTGACGAGCTGCGCGAGCGGTGCCTGGAGGAGACGGGCCTGCCGGCGCCGCGGCCGCCGGTCTTCCGGCGGGTCAAGCAGGCGCCTTCGTCCTCGGGCGGCTCCCCGGCGGCCGTCGCGGCGGTGGCCGGCTCGTGACCGACCTCCACGCCGAGTACGAGGCGCACGGCTTCGCCGGCCGGCTCGGTTTCGGGCGGCGCCCCGCCGTACTCGTCGTGGACGTGGCGATGGCCTACCTCGACCCCGCGTCACCCCTCCACGCAGGGGTCGAGGACGCCGTCGCCTCGGCGGCCCGGGTGGTCGGTGCGGCACGCCGCGCCGGCCACCCGGTGCTGCACACCCGCGTGACCTACCAGCCGGGCGGACTGGACGGCGGGCTGTTCCGTCGCAAGATCCCCGCGCTGCAGGTGTTCGACGAGGGGTCGGCGCTCGCGGAGCCGCACCCGTCGGTGGCGCCGCTGCCGGGGGAGGTGGTCGTACGCAAGCAGTACGCGTCGGGGTTCTTCGGCACGTCACTGGCCTCGACGCTCCGCGCGCTCGGGATCGACACGGTCGTGATCGTGGGACTGACGACGAGTGGCTGCGTGCGCGCCACGGCCGTCGACGCGCTGCAGCACGGCTTCGTGCCGGTGGTCGTCCGGGAGGCCGTCGGTGACCGGGACCCTCGCCCGCACGAGGCCAACCTGCTCGACCTGCAGGCGAAGTACGCCGACGTGGTGTCCGAGGCCGAGGCCGTGGCGCAGCTCAGCTGATCACGTCGAAGATCTTCCAACCGGTACCGATCTTGACCCTCGGCCGCCAGAGGCCGTGGTCGTCACGCGCGTACAGCCACAGGTAGCCCGTGCTCCGCTCCCGGGCCACGATGTCCGGCAGGGTGTCGTGGTTCAGGTCGCCAGGCGCCGCGAGCGCGTCGAAGATCCCCCAGCCGGTTCCGATCCGGGTACGCGCGCCAAGGAGGCCCGTCGAGGCTCCCGGGTAGAGCCACAGGTACCCCGTCGCCCGCTCCCGCGCCAGGACGTCGGGTCGCCCGTCGCCCGTCAGGTCCCCTGCCGCGAGGACGGCGTCCATGGCGCCCCACCCGCCCCCGATCCGCGTGCGCGTCCCCCAGCCCGACGCCGTCCGCCGGTACAGCCAGAGCGATCCGGTCGCGTGGTCCCGCGCGAGGACGTCGGGAATGCCGTCGCCGCTCAGGTCTCCTGCGCCCGCCACGAGGTCCATGCCCTGCCATCCGGTCGCCGCCTGCAGGCGCGGTGAGAAGCCGCCGCCGCCGCGGCGGACCGGGTAGATCCACAGGATTCCCGTCGCCCGCTCCAGCGCCAGGACGTCGGGGATGCCGTCGTTCGTGAGGTCGTCGGCGGTGTCGATCACGGACATGCCCTGCCACCGGCTCCCGATCTGGACCCTCGGGAGCCAGGTCGCGCCCGCGGAGCGCGGGTACAGCCAGACCGACCCGGTGCTGTGCTCGCGGGCCACGACGTCCGTCGTCCAGTCGGCGTTGAGGTCGTTCGCGCCCGACGGCGGGTAGGGCCGGGACGGCGCCGCCACGTAGGCGGGGCAGGTCACGTCGCTGTCCCTGGTGTCGTCGTACCACTGGGCGAGGTGCACCGGGCCGCCCGAGAAGCTGGGTCCTGCGCACATGGCGAGGGCGTCGGCCGCGGTGCGGCGCCCCGCGGTCGCCCAGACCGGGACGCCGGGCAGTCGCCAGGAGCCGGCGATCGCGGTCCATCCGCTCGCGTAGGAGTAGAGGCCGTAGGCGTATCCGGCGTCGTGCAGGCCGCGGAGCAGCCCTGTGACCACCCAGCGATTCCTCGCGCGGGCGAGGTCGGAGTTCCCGAGCCAGGGCTGGGCGGGGCGGGGCTCGACGTCGACCCAGACGACGGGCGGCCGGAAGCCCACGGCGGCAAGGGTGGCGACCGCGTCCTTCGCCTCCGCGTAGCCGACGTTGGCGAGCTTGCCGCTGAAGGTGGACGACGACCACGGTCCCGTGGTGCCCTGGCTCGCGAACTGGCTGTTCGTCGGGTACCCCGCCATCGTGTACGCCTGCGCAGGCACCCCGTTGGTGCGGGCCCAGGCCACCTGCGACGCCAGGCAGGGGTTGCGGGTGAACGGCAGGCCCTTGGTCAGCCCGACGACGACGAACGCGGCGGTGGCCGGCGGCATCGGCAGGCCGTAGCCGCCTTCGGCGGCGCCGCACTGCGGCCACGAGACGTCGTTGCCATACGCGGGAGCGGCCTGCGCGGCGCCCGGGGCGGTCACGGTGAGCCCGGCCACGGCGAGCACTGCGCAGGCCAGGGCGAGAAGCCGGTGGCGGATCGAGGACGCGGCCATCGTGCACCTCCGCATGGACTCTGCTGCCAGCATGCGCTTCCGGCGGGTCGCCCAGTAGAGCCTTTCGTGCAGGCCCGGAAGTCGACCCTTTAGACATGCCATGTGGCTTTGACATCTCTCTATGTCAGTTAGGCTTCTTCGTTCTGCTCGGCTGTCGCCGGGGCGGGTTTGTCGGTGGTGGGGTCTAGCGTCTGTGCCATGGGAGACGGGGGCCGCGACGAGCAGGAGCCGCTCGACGCCGACGGCACGGAACGCGCCGACGCCGCCGACGCCGGCGCCGCTCCTGCCGAGGCGGTCGCTGATGTGGTGCCGGAGTTCGCGGCGGCGGCGCTGGCTGTGGTCCGGGACGGTCTGGCGGTGTTGGTGGGGGTGCGGCACGCGGCGTTGTCGGCGGGGGAGTTGCGGGCGCTGTCCCGGGAGATCACCGCCCTGCAGGGTGCCGTCGCCTCGGCCGGGTTCCGGACCTTGGCGGCGATGGATGCCCGGGATGATGTGGTGCCGAAGGCGCGGGCGGGGCAGGCGTCGATCGCGTTCCAGCAGCACGCCCTCGGGGTCGATCACGGCACCGCCCGGCGGGACTCGCCAGCGGCGCAGCTGCTCGACCCGGACACCGGCGACCTGAAAGTCATCGGCGCCGCGTACGCGGCCGGGGAGGTGCTGCGCGGGCATGTGGACGTCGCGGTCCGCGCCCACCGCGACCTCGGGGAGAGGATCCGCGAAGAACTGATCCCCGTCGAGGGTGAGGCCGGTGGGGGCGGGTGGGTGCGGCGGGTGGAGGTGGTGGATGCGTTCCTGGCCGCCAAGGCCCACCGGTTATCGGTGAAGGAGTTGGACCGGCTGGCGCGGGCGCTGGTGGAGGAGTTGAACCCGAAGACCCCGGCGGGGGCGCACGAACGAAGGTTCCTGTACGCCTCGCCGGACGCGAACGGGAACCTGGTCGGCAAGTTCGCCTGCGCCGCCACCCAAGGCGCCCTGATCCTCGCCGTGCTCGCCGCCGGCAACGGGCTCCGACCCGGTCTGGCGATCGACCCGGACGGGGTCGAACGGGTGCTGCCGGACACCCGGGATCTGGGGCAGCGGAACCTGGACGCCCTGACCGACTGCCTCGCCCTCGGCGCCGCCCGCGCCGGCATCCCCCTCCCCGACCACGCCGGCACCCGCCCGGATCCCGAACCCTGGCCCGACACCTTCGGCCAACCCGACGAGTCCGACGAGTCCGACGAGCACCTCCAGGACGAGCGCGAGCCGGAGGCGGAAGGCGACTACCAGGTGGTGCGAGAGCCGGGGGTGCTCTCGGGGCCGTACCCGCCGGTGAAGATCCTGGTCACCGTCGGCGTCGACCAGCTCGCCGCCGCCCTCACCGCGGCCGCGGGACCGGTGAAAGACCCGAACCTCGCGTGGAGCTTCAATCAGCTGTCCACCAAGCTGTCGAAGCAGCCGCCACCGACACCACCCCCACTCAGCGAGACCGTCGACCGCATGGCGGGGCGGGCGTGGATCCAGCACGCCGGGCACCCACCCGACGCCACCCTCGCCGAGCTGTTCGCCCGGGCCCGCCTGCAACGCGTGCTGCACACCCCCGACGGCGCCACCCTCGCGATGGGCCGCACCGTCCGGTTGGCCACGCCGGCGCAGAAGGACGCCCTGATCGCCAGAGACGTCGGCTGCGTCATCCCCGGCTGCGCCGTGCCCGGCGAACACTGCCAGGTGCACCACGTCACCCCCTGGGCCGCCGGCGGCCCCACCGACGTCCAGAACATGACCTTGCTCTGCACGCGGCACCACACCGAAGTCGGCCAACGAACCTGGGACATCCAAATGATCAACGGCGTGCCCTGGGTCCGACCACCCAGCTGGGTCAACCACACCCGACCACTCCTGCGCAACCACACCCACCACGTCCGGGGAGGCCGCTAATGCCCTGGCTAGCTCCCCTCGAGCACGACCTCACCGAGTGCGGTGAAGTCGAAGCGCGGGTCGCCGGGCGCGGTGGCCAGGATCGTCAGCGTGAGCGTGCGAATCGGTGGGGTTACCATCCCGATGAGTTGGGGCGTGCGGACGCCGTCCGCGAGTGTCTGGTGGAGTGTGGCAGCGCCGCCCGCCCGCCAGACGACCCGGGTGACCCTTCGCTGCTGCGTGTACCGGTCGGTTCCCGAGGAGGGATCGACCTTCGCGTACCCGTTGACGAGCCCCACCCGGGCGAGGCGCACCGGCCGCGAGAAGGTGAGGGTGAGGCTCCGGCCGCGCCCGTCGCCACGCATGCGCCACGCGGTCGAGGGATCACCGTCGATCAAATGGGTGGCGCTGTAGGTGACGGTGGCGCCGGAGGCGTCCCGAGCGGGCGGCGCCGTCGCGGGCACACGGACACGGGCGACGAACCGGCGCAGGTCGACTGGTCGTGCGCCGGCGGTGCCGGGGGAGCGGGAGGACTGCGTGGACGTCGAGGCTCCGGCGACGACGCCCGAGCTTCGGGCCGTGCCCGCGGACGCCGTGGGCGGCCGGCCTGACGCCGACACGGTGTCTGCCTCGTGACCGTCGTTGCCGCCCACCTGCCGGGCCACCCACGCCGTCCCGCCCAGGGTGACGGCGGCAACGGTCACGACGGCCGCGACCGGTATCCCGCGAGCACCCGGCGGCCGGCGGGGGTGACGGACGGGCCGGTGCGGCGACGGCGGGGCCGGCAGGTATCCCTCAGCCCCTCCGGCCTGCGCGGCCTCCGCCGCCGAAGGCTCCTGGCCCACATCGTCCTGAGGGACGGACCCCGCAACAGGCTCCGGGACAGGCTCCGGGACAGGCTCCGGGACAGGCTCCGGGACAGGCTCCGGGACACGCTCCGGGACACGCTCCGGGTCAGACTCCGGGAGCAGGGGAACTGGCTCGGTCGGCACGTCGTGCAGGGAGTGGGACGGCAGTTCCCAGGGCTCGGCCGACGTGGCCGCGGCCAGCCCGTGCGCGGGGGAGGAGGGCGCCGCCGCCGGTGCACGCGGGGGCAACTCCCAGGGTTCCGTCTCCACGCCTGGCCCACCTCCCGTGGCCGCCCTCCCTGGCGTCCTACCACGCTGGGCCGCCCGAGGCACTGTGAATCAGGGTCGGATGCCCTACCAGGCGGAGACGACGGGCACGATCCGCTCGCCGAGGAGCTCCAGCTGCCGCGGGTCGTACACGTCCTTCACGCGCCCGTGCGCGACCTGGAAACCCATGTCGGCGAGCTCGCGCAGACGGTGCAGGAGCGCGTCGACGTTCTCGCCGTCCTCACCCAGGTCGAAGTTCTGGAGCACGGTCTTCTCGATCGTCGCGTAGTCGCGGCCGACGTCCTCGCAGTGGCCGCGGAGGACGTCGAGCTTGTGCTGCAGGTCCGGCCCCGGGAAGAGGTTGCACGCGTCCGCGTACTGGGCGACGAACCGGAGCGTCTTCTTCTCGCCGCTGCCGCCGATGAGGATCGGCGGGTGGGGCGCGGAGAGCGCCTGCGGCACGTTGAGCGTCCGGGCGAGCCGGTAGTGCCGCCCCTCATAGGGGGCGTCGCTGTCCGACCACATCTGCAGGCAGATCTGCAACGTCTCCTCGAGACGCTCGAAGCGCTCCGCCGTCGGCGGGAAGAACAGGCCGAGGCCGCGTGACTCCTCCTCGTTCCACGCGGCGCCGATGCCGAGCATCGCCCGGCCGCCGGAGAGGACGTCGAGGGTGGTCACCGCCTTCGCCAGGAGCCCCGGTTCGCGGTAGGTGACGCCGGTGACGAGCGTCAGCAGCTTCACCCGCGACGAGTTGGCCGCCAGGAAGCCGAGCGTCGTATAGGCCTCGAGCATGTCGAGCTCGGGCGGCCCGATGACGCGGATCTGCCACAGGTGGTCCATGACGCTGAGGCGGTCGACGCCCGCGTCGTCCGCGCCCCGGGCGATGCGCGCCAGGTCGGCTCCCAGGGAGGGGGCGCCCCCCGGGTACGTCAGGTCGGGCAGGTGAACGCCGATCTTCACGGGCTGCTCCTCCATGGACGGGGGCCGCAACGGGCTCGGAACGTGTCTACTCCGAGTCGCCGTAGGGCGCTCACCCGGGCCTACTCTGGGCGCGGAGGACGCGGTTCCCGACGGAGGAGGGGTGCATGCCGGACGGCGACCGCATGGCCGGCCCGGGCGTGTCCGTGCAGGGCTTGGGGGGTGTGGCGACGGGCCCCGGCATGAGCGTCGGCCGGCTCGAGGCCTTCAGCGACGGCGTGCTCGCGATCGTCATCACGCTGCTGATCCTCGAGATCGACGTCCCCACTCCGGAGGAGCACCCCGGCCAGCTCGCCAACGACCTCGCCAAGCAGTGGCCGCACTACGTGTCGTTCCTGCTCTCGTTCCTCGTGGTGGGGATCATCTGGCTCAACCACCACGCGACGTTCAACCTGCTGCAGCGCACCGACCACCGGATCCAGGTCCTCAACCTGCTCCTGCTCCTGCCGGTCACCCTGCTGCCCTGGCCGACCGACCTGCTCGCCACCTACGCCGTCGAGGGGACGGCCTCGGAGCAGCGCCTGGCCGTGCTGATCTACGGGCTCACCAGCACGGCGATGGCGCTCGCGTTCAACGTGCTGTGGCGTTACCTGCGCAGGCACACCGAGCTGCACAAGCCGCACGTCTCCGACGAGCTACTGGCTGTGCGCAACCGCCGCTACAACCTCGGGCTCGGGGTCTACCCGGTGGCCACGGCGATCGGGCTGATCAGCGTCCCGCTGTTCATGGCCGTGATGCTCGCACTGGCGCTCATGTACCTGTTGCCGACGCCCGACGTCCGGACCTGAGGCGCGGCCCCGGGCGAGCCGTCGCCTACTCCTGGGTGGCCTCGGCGAGGGGCGCCGGACGGACGTCCTCCTCGAAGCGCAGCAGCACCGGGATGCCGGGCTCGACCGTCGTCACGAGGTAGAGGTAGGCGTCGGCGTCCTTGGGGAGGAGCAGGAGCGCGACGCCGTGCTCGGTGCGGCGCGACGCGGCCACGCGCCACACGCCGGGGGTGGCGTTCGCGGTGACCGTCTCGCCTCGCTGCACCATGCTTCGACGGTACGGGTCGGCGCCCCCGCCGAGAAGGAGAACAGGTCGAGAACGGCGCGCGCCGTGGCGACGTCCGCGCAGGTCAGGAGCGGGTTTGACCCGGTTTCGCCCGAGTCCGGGAGCGATCAGGCCGTCCGCAGCAGCTTGGCGGGTCCCGTCGATCCCGCCGAGGTCGACCACGTCCCAGCCGGTGCCCCCGAGGAGCCGCGTCACCGTGGCCTTGGCGTCGGCGTCGTCGCCCGCGATGAACATCGACGGAGGGCCTCCGGGCAGCTGCGGATCGACCATGACGTGTTGCCGACCGTGTTGTAGGCCTTCACCACCCGCGCGCCCGGCACAGCCCGCTGGACGCGCTCGCCGAGCGAGTCGTCGGTGCCCACGAACAGCCGGCGCGCACCCGTCGAGAAGTCGAGCGGGTTGGTCGTGTCGACGAGCAGCTTGCCGTCGAGCTCGACCCCCAGCGACGTCACGAGGTCGACGGCCCCCGCCCCCTGCAGGTCTCGGACTCCAGGGCCTCTCTCGACCCTTCGGGCGTGCCGTCCACGGCTGGTCGGGGCCCACCGCCTCCCCTAACCTCGGCTGCCATGACCTCTTCTGGCACGACCTCCTCCGGCACGGCGCAGACGGTGCAGGGCGTGGTGTCGCGGAGCAAGGGCGCACCCGTCGAGCTGGTGCCCGTCGTCGTGCCGTATCCGGGGCCGGGCGAGGCCGTCGTCCGGGTGCAGGCCTGTGGGGTGTGCCACACCGATCTGCACTACCGGGAGGGCGGCATCGCCGACGACTTCCCCTTCCTGCTCGGGCACGAGGCCGCCGGGATCGTCGAGTCCGTGGGGGAGGGCGCCGGTGACCTGGCGCCCGGCGACTTCGTCGTGCTCAACTGGCGCGCGGTGTGCGGCGAATGCCGCGCCTGCCGGCGCGGCCGCCCCTGGTACTGCTTCGCCACGCACAACGCGACCCAGCGGATGACGCTGGAGGACGGTACCGAGCTCACTCCCGCCCTCGGCATCGGCGCGTTCGTCGAGAAGACGCTCGTGCACGCCGGCCAGTGCACCAAGGTCGACCCCGCGGCGAGCCCCGCCGCGGCCGGCCTGCTCGGCTGCGGCGTCATGGCCGGCCTCGGAGCCGCGATCAACACCGGGGGCGTGAGCCGCGGCGACACCGTCGCCGTGATCGGCTGCGGGGGTGTCGGCAACGCCGCCGTCCTGGGCGCCCGGCTGGCGGGCGCGTCGCGGATCATCGCGGTCGACGTCGACCGGCGCAAGCTCGACCGGGCGACGGGTCTCGGCGCCACCCACACCGTGAACGCAGGGGAGGCGGACGTCGTCGAGCGGGTCCGCGAGCTCACCGGCGGGTTCGGCGCGGATGTCGTCATCGAGGCGGTGGGCCGCCCCGAGACGTACACGCAGGCGTTCTACGCGCGCGACCTCGCCGGAACCGTGGTGCTCGTCGGGGTGCCCACGCCCGACATGCGGCTGGAATTGCCGCTGCTCGACGTCTTCGGCCGGGGCGGGGCGCTGAAGTCGTCGTGGTACGGCGACTGCCTGCCGTCGCGGGACTTCCCGATGCTCATCGACCTGTACCTGCAGGGCCGGCTCGACCTCGACGCGTTCGTGAGCGAGACGATCGGGATCGGAGACGTCGAGGAGGCCTTCACGAAGATGCAGCGCGGTGACGTGCTCCGCTCGGTGGTCCTCTTCTGATGCGGCGTCTGATGCGGCTGCAGCGGGTCGTCACGTCGGGGACGTTCAGCCTGGACGGCGGCACCTGGGACGTCGACAACAACGTCTGGCTGCTCGGTGACGACGACGAGGTGCTGGTCGTGGACGCCGCCCACGACGCGTCGGCCATCGAGCAGGCGGTCGGCGACCGGCAGGTCGTCGCGATCGTCTGCACGCACGCGCACGACGACCATGTCTCGGCCGCCCGCGAGCTGGCCCTCGCGTCGGGCGCGCCCGTCCTGCTGCATCCCGCGGACGAGCCGCTGTGGCGGCTCACCTACCCCGACTGGCGCTGGACCCGCGATCTCGCGGACGGCGACGTGCTCCCGGTCGGGGCCAAGGAGGTGCACGTCCTGCATACGCCCGGCCACGCGCCCGGTGCCGTCTGTCTCTACGTGCCCGCGCTCGGCGCGGTGCTCACGGGCGACACCCTGTTCCGCGGTGGTCCGGGTGCCACCGGGCGTTCCTACAGTGACCGCCCCACGATCCTGGCCTCGATCCGCGAGCGGCTCCTGACCCTGGACGACGCGACGGTGGTCCACACCGGCCACGGCGAGGACACGACGATCGGCGCCGAGCGGGCCGGCATCGACAAAGCCGGAATCGAGGGGGCGACCGGCTGAGGGCTACTTCTTCTCGCGCCAGGCGCGCTCGAACGGCAGCCGCCACGCGTGCGGCGCGATCAGCTGGTGGATGGCGTTCGGCCCCCAGCTCCCCGGCGCGTAGGGCTTCACCGGCGGCGGCTCCTCGAGGAGGTCGACCGACCTCGCCCAGAGGCTCTCGATGCCCTCCGCCGTCGTGAACAGCGTGTGGTCGCCCCACATGGCGTCGAGCATCAGGCGCTCGTACGCCTCGAGCACGTCGGCCACCCGGTCGGTCTCGGCCGTGGAGAACTGCATGCTCAGCTTCTCGAGGCGCATCCCGGGGCCGGGCCGCTTGCCGTAGAACGAGAGCGACACCTTCGCCGTGTCGGCGAGGTCGAAGGTCAGGTGGTCGGGGCCCTCGGTGGCCACGCCGGAACCCTGCGGGAACATCGCCCGGGGCGCCTCGCGGAAGGCGATCGAGATGATCCGCATGCCCTCGGCCATCTTCTTGCCCGTCCGCAGGTAGAACGGGACGCCGGCCCAGCGCCAGTTGTCGATCCCCGCCTTGAGCGCGATGAACGTCTCGGTGTCGGAGTCCGCCGAGACGCCCTTCTCCTGCCGGTAACCCGTGTACTGACCGCGGACGACGTCCCCCGTACGGATCGGCATGAGCGACCGGAAGACCTTGTTCTTCTCCTCGCTGATGGCGCGGGGCTCCAGCGCCGTCGGCGGCTCCATCGCGACGAACGCCATGATCTGGAAGAGGTGGGTGACCACCATGTCCTTGTAGGCGCCGGTCGCCTCGTAGAAGTCCGCACGGTTGTCGAGGCCCAGCACCTCGGGCACGTCGATCTGCACGTGGTCGATGAAGTTGCGGTTCCAGATGGGCTCGAACAGGCCGTTGGCGAAGCGGAACGCCAGGATGTTCAGGGCCGGTTCCTTGCCGAGGAAGTGGTCGATCCTGAAGATCTGGTCCTCGGAGA
The DNA here is from genome assembly GCA_963792195.1 of uncultured Actinomycetota bacterium. Taxonomy (GTDB): domain Bacteria; phylum Actinomycetota; class Actinomycetes; order Actinomycetales; family Kineosporiaceae; genus DATKNA01. The sequence continues at coordinate 408,928 of CAWBVK010000004.1, forward strand.
AGGTCTCGTGCACGCGCCGGTTGAGCTCGACGGCGCTGTTCAGGTCGGTCCCGAAGGGCTTCTCCATGACGACGCGGGAGCGGTCGACGAGGTCGGCGTCCCGGAGCATGTCGATGACCGCGACCGCGGCCTTGGGCGGGACGCTCAGGTAGTGCAGCCGGCGGTAGCTGTCGCCCAGCTTCGCCTCGGCCTCCTTGACGGCCTGGCCGAGAGCCTCCGGCCCCGCGCTCTGCGGCACGTAGTGCAGCTTCTGTGCGAACCCCTCCCACTGCTCGTTCGTCAGCGGCCGGGTGCCGAACCGCGTGACCGCCTCGTGGGCGAAGGCCCGGAACGCCTCGTCGTCCATGTCGTCGAGCGAGGTGCCCACGACCTGGATGTCGGGCGTCAGCGACGACAGGGCCAGGTAGGTGAGCCCGGGCAGCAGCTTGCGTCGCGACAGGTCGCCGGTGGCGCCGAACAGGACGATGACGTGCGGATCGACGGGATCGCGAAGTCCCCGCAATGTACGGCTGCCGGGTGCCGGGTAGGCGATGTCCGCGCGGGCGAGCTCGGTCATGCGTCGATGATGTCACCGGCCCACCACGGCGTCGACGCAGGCGGGACGTCCGATTCGAAGCGGTGTGACGTACGCCCGGTAGGCGTCCGATGTGAGGTTAGGCTGCCCTAAGGTACGGTCGGTCCGTGACGCTCGACCAAGCCCCCAAGGGCATCCCCCTGGTGCTCCAGCGACCCGACCTGCCGGTCGCCCGCGGGCGCAGGCTCGCCGAGCTCGGCCTGCGGCCGGGTGCCGTCGTTACCGTGGTCCGGCGCACCACGGGCGGCGGCCGCATCGTGGCCGTCGGACCGGCGCGGGTCGCCCTCGGGCGCGAGACGCTGCGCCGCATCGGCGTCACCGAGGCCGCGGCGTGAGGGCCCCCACCGGCGGCGTCCCCTCCTGTCACGCGGAGCTCGCCGCGGTCGACGCGCCCGCCGGCACCCCGGTCGTCGCCCTCGCCGGCAGCCCGAACGTCGGCAAGTCCTCCCTGTTCAACGCCGTGACCGGCGCCCGCCGGTCGGTCGGCAACTGGCCCGGCACCACGGTGGAGGTGGGCCGGGGGCGCTGGCACCTGGCTCCCGGCACGAACCGCGGGACGGTCGACGAGCACGCGGCTGGGGCCCTGCTGGTCGACCTGCCCGGCGCCTACAGCCTCGATCCCGTGAGCCCCGACGAGCAGCTCACCCGCGATCTGCTCGTCGAGGTGCCGGCGGCCGAGCGGCCCGACGTCGTCGTGGTCGTCGCGAGCGCCGCGGACCTCAACCGCACGCTCTACCTGGCCCGCCAGGTGCGGGAGCTCCCCACCCGCGTCGTGGTGGCGGTCACCATGGTCGACGTCGCCGCCCGGCAGGGCGTAGCCGTCGACGCCGACGCGCTGGGGGAGGCCCTGGGTGCGCCCGTCGTCCTGCTCGACCCGCGACGGCGCGAGGTCGGTCCCCTGGCGGACGCCGTGACGGCCGCGCTGGCCGCGCCCGCCCCGCTCGTTCCGGCACACGTAGTCCCGGTACCCGCCGGGTCCGGGCCCGACGAGACCCTCGACGAGCTCGACCGGGAGCTGGCGGTCGCGGACGAGCGCTTCGCCTGGATCGCGGACGCCGTCGAGACAGGCACCTCACGCCAGGGCACCGGCCGCCGGGCGTGGTCGGACCGGGTCGACGCCGTCGCGACCTCACCCGTCCTCGGGCCCGTGCTGTTCCTCGCGGTCATGTGGGCGGTCTTCCAGCTGACGACGCGGGTCGCCGCGCCCCTGCAGGACGGGCTCGACGCGCTGGTGAGCGGCCCGATCTCGGACGCGGCCCGCGCGGTGCTGGGCCTCGTCGGGCTCGGCGGCACCTGGGTGGAGGGCCTCGTCGTCGACGGGCTGATCGCGGGCGTCGGCATGCTGCTCACGTTCGTCCCGCTGATGGCGATCATGTTCGTGCTGCTGGCCCTCCTCGAGGACTGCGGCTACCTCGCCCGCGCGGCAGTCGTCACCGACCGGCTCATGCGCCTGCTCGGCCTGCCGGGGCGCGCGTTCCTCCCGCTCCTCGTCGGGTTCGGGTGCAACGTGCCGGCCGTCAGCGCCACCCGGGTGCTGCCCGACGCCCGCCAGCGCCTGCTCACGGTGCTGCTCGTGCCCTTCACCTCGTGCAGCGCGCGGCTGACGGTCTACGTCCTGGTGTCGTCCGCGTTCTTCGGCTCCCGCGCCGGCGACGTCGTCTTCCTCATGTACGCGCTGTCGATCGCGCTCGTCGTGGTCGGCGGGCTGCTGCTTCGCTCGACGCTGGTGCGGGCGGTGGGTGACGAGCCCCTCGTGCTCGACCTGCCGCGCTACCAGGTGCCGGTCCCTCGCCTGCTGGTCGCGGTCACATGGACGCGGCTGCGCGCGTTCCTGCGCACCGCGGGCGGCATCATCGTCGCCACCGTCGTGGTCGTGTGGCTGCTGTCGGCGATACCGGCGAAGGCCGGCGCGGGCGGGTTCGGGTCGGTCCCCGTCGAGGACAGCGCGTTCGCGCGCGCCTCGGCCGCCGCGGCGCCCGTCTTCGCCCCCGCCGGCTTCGGCGACTGGCATGCCACGGGAGCTCTCGCCGTCGGGTTCGTCGCCAAGGAGGCCGTCGTCTCGTCGTGGGCGCAGACCTATGCGGCCCAGGAGCCGAGCGACCTGCACGATCCGGGCGGCCTCGGCGAGCACCTGCGCGCCGACTTCGACCGCTCGTCGGGCGGCCACACCACTCCCGCCGTCCTCGCCTTCCTGGTGTTCCTGCTGGGGTACACGCCGTGCGTGGCGACGCTCGCGGCGCAGCGGCGGGAGATCGGGCTGCGGTGGACGGCCATCGGTGTCGGCTTCCAGTTCGTGCTCGCCTGGACGCTGGCCGTCGCCGTCTTCCAGCTGGGGAGCCTGCTGTGACCACCCCGCTGCGCGACGTCCTGGGCGCCGTCGAGGCGGGTGCACCCACCCTGCACGACGTCGCCCACCGCACGGGGCTGGCGCCGGACGTCGTCCGCGTCGCCGTCGACCACCTCGTGCGCATGGGGCGCCTGGGCGCGGACCGCCTGACCGTCGGGTGCGCGGACGGCGGCTGCGGTGCGTGCCCGTCGGGCGTCGACGGAGCTCCCGGCTGCGGCGCGACCGGCCCGTCGCCGTCCGGCGGCCCCATCCTCGTCGCGCTGACCCTCCGCCCCCGGAGCTGATCCATCCGGCCGCCCAACTCCATTGCTCGTCGAGTGCCGGCGGGTGCACTGTGGGTCATGGTCATCGGCTGACCGGAGGAGGCCCATGGACGGCGAGCTGCGGCTGTTCCTCGAGGAGGACGGCGCCGACGCCGAGCGCATCGACCAGCTGACCGGCCACCTGCGGCGCGAGATCGGTCAGCTCGAGGTGGACGGCGTCCGCGGCCTGCCGGCGGGCGAGGCGCCGCCCGGCACGCGCGGGCTCGAGATCATGGCCGTGGGCGGGCTGCTCGTGACGCTGGGCAAGTCGGCGCAGTCGCTCGCATCGGTGATCACGACGATCCGCGGGTGGCTCGCCCGCTCGCCGGGCCCGGTTCGCACGGTCCGGCTCGAGCTCGGCGGGGACGTGCTCGAGCTCTCGCAGGCGTCGGCGGCGGAGCAGCAGCGGCTGATCGAGCTCTTCGTCGCGCGGCACGCAGGCGAGAGCTGACCGTGTCGGGGCGGCGCAGCGCGCTCGTCGTCGCCGTCGACGACTACGAGCACCCCGGGCTGCGCGCGCTGCCGTCGGCCGCCGCGGACGCCGACGCGCTCGCGTCCGTCCTCGGCGATCCGGCCGTCGCCGGCTTCGACGTCCAGGTCGTCCGCAACCAGCCCGCGTACGAGATCCAGGCGCGGATCGAGGACCTGTTCGCCGACGCGCGCGCGGACGACGTCCTGCTGCTGCACTTCTCGGGTCACGGGCTCAAGAGCGAGGCGGGCGAGCTGTTCTTCGCCGCCTCGGCCACGCGCCCCGACCGGCTCGCCTCGACCGCCGTCCCCGCAGACTTCGTGCAGCGCTGCCTGCGCTCGAGCGCGTCGCGCAGCGTCGTGCTCCTGCTCGACTGCTGCTACGGGGGCGCCTTCGGGCAGGGCGTCTCGGTGCGCGCCGCCGGCGACGTGAACGTGGCCGACAGCTTTCCCAGCGGCCGGCTCGGGGGCGGCCGCGGCCGGGCCGTCATCAGCGCCTCGAACGCCATGGAGTACGCCTTCGAGGGTGACCGGCTGCGTGACGACGCCCAGCCCGAGCCGTCGCTGTTCACGGCCGCGCTGGTCCGGGGGCTGGTCACCGGCGAGGCGGACCGCGACGAGGACGGCTGGGTGTCGCTCAACGAGCTGTACGACTTCGTCTTCGACAGCGTGCGCAGCCGGAACCCGCACCAGACGCCCACCCGCGACATCGAGATGCAGGGCGAGCTGTACCTGGCGCGCAGCGGCGGCGCCGGATCGCGCCCGCGCCCCTGCCGGGGGATCTGCGGGCGGCCCTGGACGACGCCAACCCGTACGCCCGCCTCGGGGCCGTGGCCGAGCTGAGGGTGCGGCTGCTCAGCGACAACCTGCCCGTCGCCGCGGGCGCGCAGGCGGCCCTCGTCGGCCATGGCCGCCTCGGACACCCGTCTCGTCGCGGAGGCCGCGGCGCAGGCGCTGCTCGACCTGCGGCTCGAGGTGTCGCCGCTGTCGCTCGCCTTCGGCGCGGTCGGGGCCGGCGAGCGGTCCGCCGCGCAACGACTCGAGCTGACCGGGCCACCCCTGGCCCGCGCGGTATCGGCCACCGTCATCGACCCGTGGATCCGGGTGGAGGAGCGGGGCGGCGGCTACGACGTGGCGGTAATCGCCGCGGGTGCGGCGTTCCGAGGCCGGCGCGGTGACGCTGACCGGCGCCGCAGGCACCCTGCACGTCCCGGTGACCGTTCAGTCGGAGGGCGCGCCGACAGCGGCGCCCGGGACGACACCCGCGCCACCAGCGCAGCCGGTAACGCGACCCGCCGCGGACACCCCACCACCGCAGGTCCGCCCCGCCCCGCCGGAGCCGGCCAGACCCGTGCGGGCCGTCTCGACCGTCATCCGGTGGGCCGCCGGGCTGGCGATCGGTGCGGGCGCGGTGCTCGCGGTGGTGATCGTCGCCGGCGCGCTCGTCGCCGACGTGCCGGTCGGAGTCTTGTACGCGCTGCACCCGGCTCTGCTGATCGTGGGTGGCCTGTGCATCCTGCGGCCGGCGAGCCGGACGCTCGGCCTCGGGCTGGTGGCGGGAGCGGGCGCAACGGCCGTCCTCCCGGCCATGCTCCTGGCCACGGCCATCGGCGCCCATGTCGTGACCCAACGCCGATGGGCCCTGCTCGTCCTGGTGGTCGTCCTGCTGGGCGCCGTCGCGGCGGCGCTCGCGTCGGCCTCTGCCCACGCGCTGGGCGCCCGGCTCGAGCGATCGCTGCTGCGGCGGCCCGCGGGCCTGGTGGTCGTGGCGGCCGCGGTGGTCGGGAGCGCGGGGCTGGTGATGGGAGCCCTCGACTACTCCAGCTCGTCGGACGGCCCGTCCCAGTGGCTGATCCCGACGTGCTGGTGGTCCGCCCTGGTGGCACTCGTCCTGCCGGTGGTCGCGGCGGCTGCGTCGCCTGACCGGTTCCGGGGCGCCGCCCTCGCCGGGTGGGTCGCCGGCGCGGGCGCGTTCCACCTGGTCTTCTTCGCCGCGCTGACCGCGCAGAACATCACCGTCGACTATCGGGGCTTCCTGCTGCAGCTCGCGACGCTGCCCCTCCTGCTGGCAGGCGCGGCACCGGCGCATGCGGTGGCCGACCGAAGACCGGCTACGGCCTGATCATCACGTGTGGCCGGGTGGGCGGCGGCCCGGCGTCCCCGAGCCGTCCGCCCACCCGGCTCGACGTGCGTCACCCCCCGGGCAGGGGCTCCAGGCCCTCCTCCTCGGGTGCCACGACCTCGTCCACCATGCGCTCGATCTCGGCCGTCGGCAGCGCCACCGCGAGCGCCCAGTAGTAGATGATCACGCTGAACACGGCGACGGTGATGATGTCCCACCACAGCGGGATCGCGGGCTTGTCCATCGGCCCGTACGGGCTGAGGTAGACGATCACGCCGAGCCCGATCAGGTAGACGGGCAGCCACTGCGCGGAGCGCCACTGCATGATCGGCTTGGTGGGGTTGAGGTTGAGCACCTGGGTCAGCCCGAGGATCACGTAGCCGAGCAGGATCGCGACGCCGAGCTTCCAGTCGGTGTCCCACCCGGACCAGAGGATGATCAGGCCGGAGACGACGAACGCCAGCGGTGCGAGGACGCCGGCGGCGGGCATCCGGTACGGGCGGTCGGCGTTCGGCAGCTGCCTGCGGAAGACGCCGAGCGCGAGCGGCGCACCGGCGTACATCAGCACGCTGGCGCTGGTGATCAGACCGACCAGCGACTGCCAGCTCGGGAACGGCAGGAAGCAGATGCAGCCGACGATGAACGCGGTGATGACGCCGACCCAGGGGACGCGCGCGTCGTTGAGCCGCTCGAACCACACCGGGAAGTACCCGTTGCGGCTGAGCCCGTAGGACACCCGCGACGTCGCCGCCGTGTAGATCAGGCCCGTGCCGGCCGGCGAGATGAGCGCGTCGAGGTAGAGGATCGCGGCCAGCCAGCCGAGCGACAGCAGCGAGGCCAGCTGTGCCCACGGCCCGGTGAAGGCGGTGTAGAGGCCACTGCCGACGGTCGCCCACGTCTTGCCGATCGCGCTCGACGGGAGGGCCAACAGGAACACGAGCTGCAGCGCGATGTAGATGACCAGGCCGATCAGGATCGAGCCGATGACCGCGAACGGGATGTCGCGCTTGGGGTTCTTGCTCTCGCCGGCCAGCTGGTCGGCCTGCTCGAAGCCCAGGTAGGCGAAGATGATGCCGCTGGTGGCGACGGCGGCGAGGATGCCCTTCGCCGCCGTCGGGGGCGAAGCCGTCGGCCGCCGTGAAGTTCGACGGGTGCAGCCCACCGGCGATCGCGACCACGAAGATCGTGAGCAGTGGGACGCCGACCTTCCACCAGGTCGCCGCGCTGTTGGTCTGTGCCAGCCTGCGGACGCCGAGGAAGTTGACCGACGAGATGATCGCCATGAGGATGATCGCCACGACGAGGCCGCTGGCCGTGAGCGTCGGCTCGGTGGTCCCCGTGGTCAGCCAGCCCTCCGCGAACGAGTAGTGCGTCGCGTAGTTGATGACCGCCGACACCTCGATCGGCGCGACCGTGGCCGCCTGCAGCCAGGAGAACCAGCCGAACGACGCGCCCGCCGCGCCGCCGAAGGCGTAGTGCGGGAACCGCGCGGACCCGCCGGAGACGGGATACATCCCGCCCAGCTCGGCGTGGACCAGCGCGAGGATCAGGATCGCCACGCCGCCGATCACCCACGAGATGATCGCGGCGGGCCCCGCGGTGATCAGAGCCTTCTGGGCCCCGAACAGCCAGCCGGAGCCGATGATCGATCCGACCGACGCCCACAGCAGGCCGATCAGGCCGATCTCCCGCTTCAGGGAGACGGGGCGTCTGGTCGGCTGCCGTTCCTCGACCGTCATGGAAGACTCCCCACTCGCCGCGTCCGGCGGCACCCGGCGACGCCCCGGTCCCCGTACGGCCTGCCCGCACACCGGGGCCTCGTGCCCCGATTGTCGAACATGACCGGTCGCACGGAAAGGTCGCCACACCGCAGCCTGCCCGCTGTGATCACGGTCCTCGCCCGGTGGGGCAGCACGGGCGACGGCCGCTCCCTGAGGTGCTGGCGGCGTGCGCCGGCGCCCAGCAGAGTGGGGTGCGTGCCCAACCAGCCCGCGCCACCCGTCGAACAGGCCGCCCCTCCGAGCCCGCTGACCGCCCTGGCCGCCCTGCCCGGGCGCCCTTTCCCGCTCGGAGCCACCCCCGGTGCCGGCGGGGTGAACGTCGCGGTCGCCTCCGAGATCGCCGACGGCGTCGAGCTGTGCGTGTTCGGCCACGACGGCGACGAGACCCGGTGGCTCCTCGCCGAGTACGACGCGGGCGTGTGGCACGGCTTCGTGCCGGGCATGCGGCCCGGCGACCGGTACGGGCTGCGGGTCCACGGGCCGTACGACCCCGCTCACGGGCTGCGGTGCAACCCGGCCAAGCTGCTGATGGATCCCAACGCCAGGGCCCTGGACGGCGACGTGGCGTGGGACCAGCGCATCTTCGGCTACCGCTTCGGGGCGGGCCCGGACGACCCCGCCGGCCGCGACGACAGCGACTCGGCGGCGGCGATGCCGCGGTGCGTCGTCGTCGACCCCGCGTTCGACTGGGGGGACGACCGGCCGCCGGGCACGAGTTACACCGACACGCTGCTCTACGAGGTGCACGTCAAGGGGTTCACGGCGACCCATCCCGACGTCCCGCCCGAGCTGCGCGGCACCTACGCCGGATTCGCGCACCCGGCAGCCGTCGCCCACCTTCGCCGCCTGGGTGTGACGGCGGTCGAACTGCTGCCCGTCCACCAGAGCGTCACGAACGGCGCGCTGCGCGATCGCGGGCTGGTCAACTACTGGGGCTACGACACCGTCGGCTTCTTCGCGCCGCACGCCGGGTACTCGGCCGCGGTGCGGCAGGGGACGCCGGGCGGCCAGGTCGCCGAGTTCAAGGCGATGGTCGCGACCCTGCACGCCGCCGGCATCGAGGTCGTGCTCGACGTCGTGTTCAACCACACCGCGGAGGGCAACCAGTTCGGCCCAACGCTCTGCCACCGCGGCCTCGACAACCCCGCCTACTACCGGCTGGTCGACGGTGACCCGGCCCACTACTACGACTCCACCGGCACCGGGAACTCGCTCAACGTCGCGCAGCCCGACGTGCCTGCGGATGATCCTCGACAGCCTGCGGTACTGGGTGACGGAGATGCACGTCGACGGCTTCCGCTTCGACCTCGCCGCCACCCTGGGCCGCGAGATGGGCGGCTTCGCCTCGACCGCGGCGTTCTTCGAGCTGGTCGACCAGGACCCGGTGCTGTCCCAGGTCAAGCTCATCGCGGAGCCGTGGGACGTGAACCAGGCCGACAGCTACGACCTCGGGCGCTTCCCCGCCCAGTGGTCGGAGTGGAACGGGCGGTTCCGCGACACCGTGCGCGACTTCTGGCGCAGCAAGGACGGCACACTCGGCGATCTCGCCACCCGGGTGAGCGGCTCCGCCGACCTGTTCGGCGGAACCCGTCGGCGCCCCTCGGCGTCGGTCAACCTCGTGACGACCCACGACGGGTTCACCCTGCGCGACCTCGTCTCGTACGACACGAAGCACAACGAGGCCAACGGCGAGGAGTCGGGCACCGACGACAACCGGTCGTGGAACTGCGGGGTCGAGGGCCCGACGGACGACCCGGACGTCGTCGTGCTGCGCGCCCGCCAGTCCCGCGCGATGCTCGCGACGCTGCTGCTCTCGCTGGGGGTGCCCATGCTGCTGGGCGGCGACGAGTTCGGGCGCACCCAGGGCGGCAACAACAACGCCTACTGCCTCGACACGCCGGTCTCGTGGTTCGACTGGTCCGCCGTCGATCAGGAGCTGCTCACCTTCACCACCGGTCTCGTCGCGCTGCGCCGCGCCCATCCCGCGCTGCGGCGCCGGCGCTACCTGACCGGTGCGGTCGCCGGCGAGGTCGGCTGGTTCACGCCCGCCGGCATGCCCATGACCGCCGACGACTGGAACGACCCGCTCGCCCGCGCCCTCGCCGTGGTCCTCGACGGCGACGGCGAGCCCGACCGCGACGCCGACGGCCTGCCGCTCGTCGACGACGACCTGCTCCTCCTGGTCAACGGCTGGTGGGAGCCCCTCCCGTTCACCCTGCCGCCGCCTCCGGGGTCTTCCTCCGCCGCGACCGGGGACGGCGCCCGCGCGGTGCCGGCCGGCGCCGCGGGCTGGCGGGTCGAGCTCGACACCCACGCCGGCACGGTGTGGCCCGCCGATGCCGCGATCGTAGCCCGTGGGGGCGGGCGTCGAGGTGGGGCCGCGTTCGGTGATGCTCCTCGTGACGCCGACGCTTCGCTGACCCCCGCTGACCCCGCTGATCCCCGCGCTGATCCCTGCCTCGCCCTGCTCACACCTCCTTGCGGACCTCCGCAGGGCGCTTGTCGGGCCGCAGGCCGCGCCAGGAGGGATGGCGCATGCCGCCCGTCCGAGGTCCACTCGGCGAAGACGACCTCGCCGACGAGCCGCGGCTCGACCCAGTGCGCGTCCCGGGTCTGGTCGCGCGGCGGCGGGGCGGCGAAGGGATGGGTCGCCCGTGCCAGCGGCGCGAGCCTCGCGCCGAGGTCCGCGAGCATCCGCTCGGTGAACCCGGTGCCGACGCCACCGGCGAACTCGAGGCCGGTCGGCCCGTTCACCCCGAGCACCAGCGAGCCGATCCCGCCCGCGCGCCGCCCCTGCCCGGGCCGCCAGCCGGCGACCACGACCTCCTGCGTGCGCAGGTGCTTCACCTTGCGCCAGTCGGGCGATCGGCGCCCCGGCAGGTACGCCGAGGCGAGACGCTTGGCCACCACGCCCTCGAGACCGTGCTCGCGGCTCGCCGCAAGGACGTCGCTGCCCGGCCCCGGGAACCTGGGCGGCACCCGCCAGCTCCCCTGATCGAGGGCGAGCCCCTCGAGCGCGGCCCGTCGCTCCGCGTAGGGCACCCGGAGCAGCGACTCGCCGTCGAGCCGGAGCAGGTCGAAGACGAGGTAGACGACCGGCACACGCTCGGCGAGGCGCCGGGCCACGGCCACGTCAGCCACGTGCATCCGCTCCTGGAGGCGGCCGAAGCTCGGCCGGCCCGCGGCGTCGAAGGTGACGAGCTCCCCGTCGAGGACGGCTCGCCGCCCCTCGAGGGCCGCCGGCGGCGTCAGGACCTCGGGATAGCTCCGGCTGACGTCGAGGTCGTTGCGTGAGAACAGGCGGACGCCGTCAGCGCCGGGGTAGGCCACCGCGCGGACGCCGTCCCACTTCATCTCGAAAGCCCAAGCGGTGTCGTCGCCGGCCGGCAGCTCGCCCGGGACGGCGAGCATCGGCCGGACCAGGTCGTGCGGCGCCACGTCACGCTCCACGAGGGCATGGTGACCCCGACCGGGCCGGCGAGCGCCTGCAGCCATCGCGGTGTCATCCGACCGGGCCCGCCGGGAACCGTACGCATCCGCGCGGCGTCTCAGGGTCATGCGCGTCGTCACGGGTGCGAACCTCGGGGGCAGGGGCCGGCGCGCCGTGGTGGGGGTGGCCGCCATGGCCCTCCTCGCCGGCCTGAGTGCCTGCGGCGCGGTGTCGTCGAGCTCGGCGTCGGGCTCGGGCTCGCCCGGCTCCGCGACGTCCGGCTCCGCGGCGGCGGGCGCGTCGGCGACGTCGCCCCCGAGCGTGGCGGCCTCGGGCGGGGGGCCTTCGGGCGGGGGGCCTTCGAGCGGCGCCGGCGGGTGCGTCGGCGGCTCGGCCGGAGCCACTGCCGGGCCCTCGGTGACCTTGGGCGAGGCGGACGCGGGCCGCACGGTGTGCGTCACCACGGGGCAACAGGTCGCTGTGCGGCTGCAGGGCCGGGCCGGGCGGGCCTGGAGGGTGGGCGTCGAGGGGACGGCCCTCGTCCCGGTGGCCGACGGATCGGCCACGCTGCCTCGTGGCGTCCAGGGAGCCACGTACCGTGCGGACCACCGGGGCACGGCCAGGATCGTGGCGACCCGGGCCGCCTGCCCGTCGCCGAGGCCGGGCGAGATCGCGTGCATGGCGGTCGAGCAGGCCTGGTCGGTGTCGGTCGTCGTGCGGTGAGGCACTGGGCTCCGCCGTGCGGATCCCCGGCCGCCACCGCAGGATGGCGGGCGTGACCCTCGCGCTGACGGACGACCTGCGCCTGCTCCTCACGCAGGCGAGCCCGTGCTCCATCGCCACGCTGCTGCCCGACGGCTCGCCGCACCTGACCCAGGTGTGGGTGGACGGCGACGGGGACCACGTGCTGGTCAACAGCGTCGACACGCACCAGAAGGTGCGGAACGTGCGGCGCGACCCGCGCGTCGCGCTCACCGTGCTCGACCCGGCGGACCCCTCGCGGTACGTCGGCATGCGGGGGCGCGTGGTCGAGGTCACCGAGGACGGCGCGGCCGAGCACATCGACAAGCTGTCGATGCGCTACCTGGGCCGGCCCTATCCCTGGTTCGGGGGCCGGGACCAGGTCCGGGTCATCCTCCGGATCGCGGCCGAGCGCATCCTCGGCGCCTTCTGACCGCGTGCTCACCAGCGGTCACCCCGCTCGGGCACCGGGGGTACGGGGGCGTGACGCAGTCCCAGTTCGTCGGCGATACGACGGGCTGCCACGGCCTCCAGCCCGTCCGTGACGAGCACGGTGGCGCCGGCGTTGCGGGCGGCCTCGGCGAGGCGCCGCAGGACGTCGGCGTTGCGCGCCTCGTCGTCGTCGAACTCGTAGACGTGCAGCAGGGTCAGCCCCTCGGCGCGCGCCTGGCGCACCACCAGGGACCGCGCCCACGAGCGGTCGGGGCCGGGGGTCCCGGAGGGTCGGTGGACGAGCCCGACGGCGAGGGGTTTCCCGCGGGACGTGGAGAACGGTGTGTCCGACGAGGTGTTCATGACCCGAAGGTCGCAGAGCACGTCCGAGGCTATCGAGCGATGATTTGTCTCATCTCGTCTCATCTTCGTCTCATCCGGCGCCGGACCGTCTCATCGATGTCTCATCGCGTCTCATCCCTGTCTCATGGCCTGTCTCATGGCCTGTCTCATGGCGTCCCTGCGGCGCGCTGAAGGGGAGTGCGCTCGGGCGTGGGCTCCCGGCTCTCCCGCGGCTGTGTCGGACCCCGGCGTTAGCCTCCGGGCGTCGGATCACCGTGGGGGAGGGCCATGCCGCGCACACTTCTCGGTCGGCTGCTCGCCGAGCGCGGCCTCCACTCGCACGCGGAGTTCGTGCGTGAGTACCGCAGGGCCGCGCAGGCGCTGGGCGACCGCGGGGCGGGCCCCGGGCCCAGCCGGGCGCAGCTGCACCGCTGGCTGAGCGGGCACATCGCGGGCCTGCCGCAGCCTCACCACCGGCACGTGCTCGACGCGATGTTCCCGGGGTACGGCGTGAGGCAGCTGCTGGCCGTGCCCGTGCCGGCTCCCGGCACGCCGGGTTCGCCCGGTGCGCGGCCGCCCGGCGCACGTGCCGCCGCCTCAGGCCCGGGCGCCGCTGCCCCCGGCGCCGTGGCGGCTCCGGGGATGCGGCTGTACCCCGACCGCCCCGGCTTCCTGGCCGCGCACCCGCCCGACCAGCTGCTGCGCGGTGTCCGGCGCGTGCGCGCGGCGGGAGTCGCGCTCGACCTGCTGTGCGGGGCCCTTCCCGCCGCGGCCCTGACGGCGGCCGTGCGCTCGGGCACATCCGTCGAGTGCCTGCTGCTCGACCCCGACGGGGCGTGGTCGGCGCGGCGTTCCCTCGAGCTCGGCCACCTGCCCGGTCACCTCGGCCGGGCCACCCGCACGGCGCTGGACCGGCTCGAGCAGGTACGCACCGCCGTCGGGGAGCAGGCGGGCGCCGGTGTCAGCGTCGCGCTCTACGACGAGCCGCCCCGCTACGCCCTGCTCCTGCTCGACGACCTGCTCGCCGTCGTGCAGGCCTACCTGCCGCACGCGCCCGGCGAGCAGGCGCCCGTTCTCGTGGTCGACGCGGCCGCCGGGGCCGGCCGCCTGTTCGCGGTCTACGAACGGCTGTACGACGAGCTCGTCGACGTGTCGGTGACATCGTGACCATCGGGGCGATCCGGGCGCGGCCGTCCGCCAGCTCACCCGGGCGGGGGATCCAGCCCGCGCCCACCCGCGCCGACACCTGCTGCACACCACGTCGTCGCGCTGCAGGGGGGTCCATGACCGCTGCCGCTGCGACCCGTGCCGCGGCGCTCGCCCTGATGGCCGCTCTGGGTCATCCGGAGCCGGAGCCGCTGCCCGATCTCGCGCCCTCGACCACCGGCGCCGGGCCCGCGACGAGCGGTGTCGGTGCCGGCGACGTCGTCGTCCTCCTGGCGCCGGGGCCCGGCGGTGTCGGCGCGGCCGAACTGCAGCGGCTCACCGGGGTCGCGGCCGTCGGCGGAGCGCGCGCCGCCTGCGTCGCGGCCGGCGGCTACGACGAGGGCGCCCGCACCTGGGCCGCCCGAGCCGGGATCGCATTGTTCAGCGTCGCCGGTGACCCGCCCTCCGCCGTCCCCGAGGGCGCCCTGGCCCAGGAATGGGTCGATGCCGTGGGCGGCGAGGGGCGGCTCCGGCTGGGCGCCGTCGACGGTGACGTCGACGCCATGCGGGGGCTCGCGGCGCTCCTGGCCCGGCGCGGGCGACTGACCGAGGCGACGCTGTGGTGGCGCCGGGCGGTGGACGCCGGTGACCAGGAGGCCTGGCACGACGCCGTCCGCGCCCTGCGCGAGGCCGGGGCCGGCCCCGCCCTGCACGACTGGTGCGTGCGCTTCGCCGGCCAGGGCCTGCCGGCCGCCATGCTCGAGCTCGCCGGCCTGCACCGCGCCGCCGGTGAGGCCGCCGAGGAGACGCTGTGGCTCACCCGCTGCCTCGAGCAGGGGTGCGGCGAGGCCGCCGGGCGGCTGGGGGAGCTCCACGAGGCCGCCGGGCGTGCCGCGCAGGCGCTCGAGGCCTACCGCGTGGCGGCGGCCGCCGGCGACGCCGGGGGCCGCCCGCAAGGTGGCCCTGCTGCTCGAGGACGACCAGCCCGACGAGGCGGAGTCGGTGCTGCGGGGGAGCGCCGACGCCGGGGACCTCGACGCGGCGCACGAGCTCGCGCGGCTCCTGACGGAACGGGGCCGACCGGGCGAGGCGCTGGGCCTGCTGCGGCGTGCCGCTGACCTCGGCCACCTGGGTGCCGCGGTGGCCCTGGGGGCAGCCCTGTTCGAGCAGGGGGACGCCGACGAGGGCGAGACGTGGCTGAGGATCGCGGCCGAGGCCGGCGCCGGCGACGCCGACGAGCAGCTGACGCGCATCCTGGAGAGCCAGCTGGCGTCCGCCGACGAGGCCGGGGCCAAGGAGGAGGCCGCGCCGCTGGCGGGACAAGCTCGAGGCGCTGGGCACCGACCGCGCGCGGCTGGCGCTGGGGCACCGGGCCTGGCGCTCCCTGCGCCTCGACGAGGCGGTCGCCTACCTGCGGCCCGTCGCCGAGAAGGGCGATCTGGCCGCCGTGCTCGCCCTCGGCGAGGTCTATCTCGAGCTCGACCGGGCGCACGAGGCGTACGACTGGTACCTGCGGGCAGCGCAGGCCGACCATCCCGAGGCGATGGTGCGCGTCGGCGAGCTGCTCTTCGGCTGGAACCTGCACGACAAGGCGGTGACCTGGCTCGAGCAGGCCCGGGCGCTCGGCCACCCGACCGCGGCGCAGGTGCTGGCCGAGCGGCTCGACGAGGTGGCACGACGATCGGAGCGGCTCGGTGACGCCGAGGCCGCCGCACGGTTCGTGGCACGGCTGCGCGCGCTGGAGACCGTGCCGGCGTTCCGGATCCTGGCGGCACGGGCCTACGACGTGCACGACGACCCCGAGCACGAGCGCTGGCTCCGGCGGGCGGCCGACGCCGGCGACGCGGAGAGCATGGCCGACCTGGGCAAGCACCTCGGGCAGGCCGGCGGCCCGTCCGACGAGGCGGCCGAGTGGTGCCGTCGCGCGCTCGCCGGCGGCCACTGGCCCGCGCTCTACGTGCTCGACCACCTGCTGCCCGCGCAGGGCCCCGCTCTCGAGGAGCGCCGCATGCAGTGGCTGCTCGCCGCGGAGGCGGGGTGGCTGCCGGCGCTGGAGTGGATGGTCACCCGCGGTGCCTCGAACGACGAGGAACGCGCCCACTGGGCCGCGCTCGCCGCCGAGGCCGGCAGCGCGCTCGCCTTCGTCACGCTCGGCCGGCTCGCGCTGGCCCGTGGCGACCGGGACGCCGCACTCCGTTGGCTCACCCGCGGCGCGGACGAGGACGACCGCGACGCGATGCACCACCTCGGCGTCCTGCACGCCGAGGCCGGCGACGAGGCCGAGGCGCGGCGCTGGTTCCTCGACGCCGCCACCGCCGAGCACCGGGACAGCGCCGACCGGCTCGTGCAGCTGCTGGCGGCCGCGACCCCGCCCGAGCGCGAGCTCGTCGCACTGTGGGAGCGGCTGTTCGCCGCCGTCAGCGACAAGGAGGAGGCCTCGGTGGCGCGCTCGCTCGCGGTGACGTACGAGCGCCGCGGTGAGCGGCGGGCGGCCGAACGGCTCCGCCGGCTCGCCACCCGGCTCGGGTAACGGCGCCGGGCTCCGGGCGATGGATGGTTCACGGGCGCCCGGTGGCGCGCAGTGACTAGGGTGTCACCTCCGGTCTCGAGCGGGGGCGCGCTATGGGGGGGACATGGAGGGGATGAGCATGGCTCAGCGCACGCACACGCTGCTCACGGACGACGTCGACGGCGGCGAGGCGGCCGAGACGGTCCGCTTCGCGCTCGACGGCGTCGAGTACGAGATCGACCTCAACGAGCAGCACGCCCGCGAGCTGCGCGATTCCCTGACGGTGTTCGTCGAGGCCGCGCGGCGGGTGGGCGGCCGTTCGGCACGCTGACTCCCGCGGTCGCCTGACGGCTCCCGGCCGGGCCGGCCCTCAAGCGGGGCCGTCCGGGTGACGATGGCGTGCGGGTGACGGGTGCCGAGGACGTCTGGCTGCGCGCCGCCGGTCGGCTGGGAGCGGCGGACCGCCGGTTGCGGTACGCCGGCGTGGGCGCCCAGTTGGCGGCGTCCGTGGCGCTCGTGCTCTGGTCCGTCCCGCAGCTGCCCGGCTCCGCAGCGTGGCAGGGACTCCTGCTCGCCTCGGGTCTGGCCGTGGCGGCGCGCGCGAGCGCGGTTGCCGCGGGCGCGCGGGTCTGGGGAGACAGCTGGCCCGTCGTGCAGCTGTGCGCCGTCGCCCTGGTCGCGGTGGCGGGGCTCGTCCCGGGTCGTGCGGCGGGTCCGATCGCGTCCGGCCCGGCCTACGTGCTCCTCGTCGCGGCCACGGCGGCGTGGGTGCCCCCGGCCGAGTCGGCGCTGCTGGTCGGCGGCTGCGCTGCCGGCCAGCTGGCCGCCGTGGTGCTCGCGGGAGCCGGGCTCGACGCCTGGCTGCTCCAGGTGGCCGCCACCGCCCTCGTCGCCGTGGTGCTCGGCTCCCTGCGGTCCCACCGCGCGCAGTTGCGCGAGCTGGTCGACCACGAACTGACCGATCGCGTCAGCGGGCTCCCCGGGGAGCGCTACCTGCACCAGGCGCTCGAGGCCGAGGTCGCGCGGGCACGGGAGCAGGTCCCGCTCGCCGTCCTGGTCGTGCGGGTCGAGAACCTGGCCGACATCGACCGGGCGCACGGCGCTTCGGTGGGGGACGACGTGCTGGCGCGGCTCGCGGACCGGCTGCGGCGGGCCCTGCCGGACGGCGCCCTGCTGGCGCGTGCCGGTGCCGACCGGCTCGCCGTCGTCGCGCCGGCCACGGACGCCGCGCTCGGGTGGGAGCTGGCCGCCGAACTGCGCGCCGCGGCTCGCCGCCCGTGCGCGGACCTGCCGGAGGCCGCGGTGGAGGTGGGCGTGGTCGCCGTCCCGGGTGTCGATCAGCGACAGCCCGCCGCCCTGCTGGATCTCGCCGGCCTGACGTCGTGACCACCCTCCGGAGGGTCAGCGAGGAGGCGTGCCCCACGGGTTCTGCGGGGGCGTGCCCGTCGCCTGCCCGCCGGCCGGGCTCGGGGCGCGCTCGTCGGGCATCAGCACCCACAGGATCGGGTACACCAGCAGCTGGCTGCCCGGGAGGATCAGCAGCACCAGCACGAAGAGCAACCGCGACACCCCGGGCGTGAGCCCGAGCCGGCGGCCGATGCCCGCGCACACCCCGGCGAGCATGCGTCCGTCCCGGGGGCGTACGAGCCCCTCGCGGCGGAACGCGTCATGGATTCCGTTCATCGTCGTCTCACTCCCTCATCGGTTCGACGACGTCCACCCTCCCTCGCAGGAAGGCCTCCGGGGTATCCGGTACAACCCTGGGCGAGCCCTGAGGCCTCCCTGACGCGCCGGCCGGGGCGACCGCGAGCCGGATGCGGTCCCGCCCGTCGTGCTTGGCCTCGTAGAGGGCGGCGTCGGCGCGGGCCGTGAGCTCCTCCATGGTCTCCGCGCCGTCCCAGACCGCGAACCCGATGCTGCAGGTGCGGCCCTCGGGGCTGGCCGTGCGCACCCGCTGGAGCACCTGCGCCGCGGCACCGGCCGGGCAGTGCGGCAGGGCCAGCGCGAACTCCTCCCCGCCCCACCGGGCGAGCAGGTCACCCGGCCGCAGCGCCGTCGCGAACGACGCTGCCGACCGTCGGAGCAGCTCGTCGCCGGCCCCGTGGCCGTAGCGGTCGTTGTAGTCCTTGAACCGGTCGAGGTCGGCGATCGCGACCGTCAGCGGGCCGCCGCCGGCCCGCGCGGCCGCCGCGAGCATGGCCAGGCGGGCGTCCCATGCACGTCGGTTCGGGAGTTGGGTGAGCGGGTCGGTGTGGGCCAGCTGGTCGAGCCGCTCCAGCAGGCGCTCGTGGTCGAGGGCGAGCGCGGTCTCGTCGGCGAGCAGCTCCACGGCCCTGGCCCGGCGGTCCTGCGCCGACTCGAGCGGCTCGTCCCACGAGACCGCGAGGACAGCCGTCGTGCGGCCCTGGGCCACGACCGGCTGCCACATCATCGAGCGGGCGTCCGTGAGGGCGAGCAGCTCCGGGGCGACCCGCGGGTCGCTCGCTGGGTCGGTGATGAAGACCCCGCGGCCGCCGGCGAAGACCCGCGCGGTGACCGAGGCCGTCGTCGGGATGCGCGTGCCCGTGACGTCGGCGCCCGCGGCGGCCGTGACGACGAGCGCCGCGCCGTCGGCGGACGGCTCGACGAGGGCGACGGTGCCGGCGCACGCGATGGCGCGCAGCGCGCTCACGAGGGCGCTGCGCGCGTCCTCGCCGGTCCGGATCCGGCGGGCGACCGCGGCGACGGCCGCCAGGTTGCGCTCCGAGTCCCGCAGCGCCTGCTCGGCCTCGTGCCGGGCGGTCACGTCCTGGACGTGCGCGAGGGTCCACCGTCCGCTCGAGCCGGCGGCGGCGTCGATGTGCGCCAGCGTGAGCCAGGCGCGACGGATCTCCCCGTCGGGGCGCACGTACCGCTTCTCGACGTGGCCGACGCCGTCGTCCGCGGTGTTGATGATCTTCTCCGTGAGGGCATGCACCGGCCGGTCGTCGGGATGGGTGTAGCCGAGGTCGCTGGCGCCGAGGAGCTCGGCCGGCGGGCGGCCGACGAGCCGCGAGAAGGCGGGGTTGACGGCGACCAGGTGCCCCTGCGTGTCGGCGACGCCGATGCCGACCGGGGAGTCGTCGAAGACCCGGCGGAACTGCTGGGCGACGACGGCGAGCTCGTCGCGCGCCGCCTGCAGGGCCCGCTGCCGGCGCG
Source organism: uncultured Actinomycetota bacterium (assembly GCA_963792195.1). Classification (GTDB taxonomy): domain Bacteria; phylum Actinomycetota; class Actinomycetes; order Actinomycetales; family Kineosporiaceae; genus DATKNA01. Next base: position 428,299 of record CAWBVK010000004.1, read on the forward strand.
CCAGCGCCGCGTGCAGCACCGCGCCGAGCACCGCGGCGACCGCGAGCTGCGCGGCGTGATAGCCGAGCTCAGGGGTCCGCAGCGCCGGGACGGTGAGCACCGCGACGGTCCAGCCCGCCACCGCCAGTGCCGTCGTGGCGGCCACCATCGCCGCCCGCGTCACCGCCGCACCGACGGCCACGACGGCCAGCATCAGCGTGGTGCTCTGATGCAGCTCGCCGGTGATCACCAGACGGAGCAGGGAGTTCGCGACGGCGACGAGCCCGTACGCCTCCACCCACGGCGGCAGGGCCCCGTTCCGCCGCAACCGCCGCCCCGCCACCCGCGCGGCCCCGGCGAGCAGCAGGCAGCTGGCGAGCGCCGCGGCCGGCAGGACGGTGCGCCGCACGCCCGTCATCGCCGCGAACTGCACCACCGCGAGCACGCCGTAGAGCGCCGCCAGCGCCCGCAGCACCCACACCTGGGCCTCGGTGCCGCCGGCATCCGCGGGCCCTGCGCCGCTTGCGTCGACCCCCACGGTGCTGCCATCGGCCCGACGGGCCCGCGCTTGACCTCCCGGGGGGTGGCGTCACCCGGTCAGGGGCCCCGGACGCCGGTGGTTCGGGCCGCTGTCCCGGCCGCTCCCCGCCGCCCGCCGACCGCTGCCGGCCGCCCGAGCCGATGTCCCGGTCCGAGCTGTCGGAACAGCCCCGTACCGTTCGGCCGGCATCGGCGAGAGGATGAGCCGGACGGCGCCGACACGCCGGCCCGTCCCGGCGCGCCGCGATGCCTTGGTCATCACGCACCGTCGCGAAATACTGCGTGTCTTCGTGAGGCCTACTCCCGAGGAGTGAGCGGTGCGCTGCTCCAGGACGCTCCCACGCCTGCGGCGTCGCTCGCGGTGGCCCCTCGCCGCGGCGGCCGTGCTGCTCGCCGCGTCTCCACTGGCGGGGTGCGCCGCCGCGAGCCCGCAGTGCGCCAAGGCCGACGCGTTGCGGCAGGCCGGCCACCTGACGCAGGCGGCCGCCCAGTACGTCCGTGCCGCTGCCGCGGGCGAGGCCGGGTGCGCCGGCGACGGCCGGCGTGAGGTGGCCCGACTCCGCGCCGACGCCCAGCACGCCGTCGCGCGCGGCCGGGCCGCGCTGGCCTCGGGGAACCTGCAGGCGGCGAGGCAGGCCTACGCGGCGGCGGCCCGCGTCGACCTCGACACCGCCGTGCCGCCCGCGGCGCGTGCTCATGCCGCCCCGGCTGCGGCGCCGGTCACGTCACCCGCCGTGGCGCCGGTGGTGGCCGCCGTACCGGCCGTCCCTCAGGCGTCGGCCTCGCCGACCGGTTCGCCGGCGCCCGTGGGGCCGATCTCCGCGGCCGCCGCAGGCATCAGTTTCTGGGTGGCGATCGCGGCCCTCGTCGCCGTCGCGGGCGTGGTGGTGACCGCCGCCTGGGTGGCCGCCGAGTCGCGCCAGCGGGTGGAGGACCTCGAGCTCCAGGTGCTGCACCTGCAGAGCGAGTTGGCGCAGGCCCAGGCGCGGGCGCGGGACGCGAGCGCCGGCGTGGGTCGCCTCGAGGCCGACACCGACCGGCTGCGGTCGCACGTCGTGGCCACCGGCGCCCAGATCGCACGCGAGCGGGTGCGCTCGGACCACATCCTCGACGTGCTGGGTGCACTCCCGCCGGCGGACGTCGTCGTGGCCGAGCACTACATGCCGGCGAGCGACGCGCACCCGACCGAGGAGTCGTGACGGAGCGCGAGGCCGTCACGGTCCGGCTCCGCGTGGTCTGGCTCGCGAGCCATGGCGGTGGGAGGCACGGCCGCGTCGTCGTCCACCGGACGGTCAGCGGCGGTCCGGAGGTCGCCCGCTTCTGGCTCTCGGGCCCGATGCCCCCCGCGGCGCTCGTCGCGGCGACCCGGGGCCCGCGGCGCGCGGCGTGGGGCGACCTGCTGCTGGGCCTGCCGGTGGGGGAGCTGGCGGCTCCCGTGCCCCTGCGCCCGGCCCGGCGCGCCGACCTCGACGAGCTGTCGCAGGAGCTCGCCGGCTCGGACGCCGTCGAGGTCGTGCAGCGGCCGCTGCTGCTGGCGGGCGCGGAGCTGGTGGCCGGCGCGGCGGTCTCGGCCCGCGTCGTCCGCTTCGCCGGCGACGTCCTGGCGCACGCCTTCGACGGGGTGTTCGAGGGGCCGCCGCCCGGGCTCCTGCTGGGCAAGACGACCGTGGAGGGCACGGCGGTCTCCGCTCACGAGGCGGCCACCCGGTTCGCGGTCGACGCGTGGATCGCGCTGGCCGACGTGACCGCGGCCCGGCCGGTGGAGGGCCGTGGCCGGGTCACCACCCTCGTGCTCGAGCCACACCCGGATTCCGCTCCCGAGGCCCCGCTCGCCGGCGCAGACGTGCGCCTGCACGTGGCGAGTGTCGCCGGCGCCCCCCACGACACCGCCGCTCGCGAGGCTCTCGTGGCCGCCCTCACCCGGGCCGGCTGGCGGGTGGACGCCGCGGTGGCCACGGTCGACGTGGGGAGCGCGGGCGCCGACGAGCTGGTCGATCAGCTCGACGGGCTCCTGGTGCTCGCCGTCCACGGTCCTGGGGGAGCGCAGGCGGTCACGCTGGTGAGCCCGACGCGGGCCACCACCACACTGCTGCGCTCGCACGAACGGCTCGCCGCGGCGCTCGCCGCGGACCTCGCGCCCCCGGCCGGGTCGGCCGGGTCGGCCGGGTCCGCGGGTCCATCGGGAGGCGCGGCCGCACGGATCGAACGCCGACGCGAACTGCGCGCCGCGTTGCGGGCCGCGGCCGGCGACGGATCGGACGAGCCGGGCTGATCAGCGCCGGCCCGATCAGCGCCGGCCCGATCAGCGCCGGCCCGATCAGCGCCGGCCCGATCAGCGCTGGCCCGATCAGCGTGCCGCGCGGCGGGCCCGGAACGCGGCCACGTTCGTGCGGTTGGCGCAGGTGGTGTCGCAGAAGCGCCGCGAGCGGTTCTTCGACAGGTCGACCAGCACGTCGTCGCAGGTCGCCGCGCCGCACACCCGCAGGCGGTGCAGCTCCTTGCCGCGGATCACGTCGCTGAACGCCATCGCCGCCTCGACCGCCATGCGGTCGGCGAGCGGGGCGTGCGGCGAGGTGGCGTGCACGTGGTAGTCCCAGCCGTCGTGCCGCACGAGCTGGGGCAGCGCGTGGAACTCCCGGAGCATGCCGTTGACGATCTCGACCGCCTCGTCCTCGTCAGCCCTCCACAGCCGGGCGAGGCTCGGCCGCAGGGCCCGGACGGCGGCGAGCTCGGCCTCGTCGCGCGTGCGGTCGCCCGTCCACCCCCACTGCTCGACGAAGGCGTCGAGCGCGGCGAGGTCGGGGAGCTGCTCCTCGGACTGCAGGCCGGTGTTCACCAACGCCGCCGCCGCTGCCAGGGCGACCTCGGTGTCATGGGTGAAAACCACCTTGACTCCTTTCATCGGTCCCACTAGCGTCGTTCCTGTAAGGACTATAAGTCTTCATGGTCCTTACGCCAAGCGCCCCGAAGGCGTTTGCATCGACGTCGACAGTTCCCAGGAGGCGACCATGACACGCGGACGTGGCACCGGTCTCGCTCTCGCCCTGGCCTCGGCCGCCGCATTCGGTACGTCCGGATCCCTCGCCGGGTCGCTGATCCGCACCGGGTGGACGCCCGCCGCGGCGGTCCTCGTGCGGGTCAGCCTGGCCGCGCTCGTGCTCACGGTGCCCGCCGTGCTCGCGCTGCGCGGCCGGTGGTCGGTGCTGCGACGCGGCAGCCGCACGGTCCTCGCGTACGGGGTCGTGGCCGTCGCCGGTGCGCAGCTCGCCTACTTCAACGCCGTGGCGCACCTCAGCGTCGGCGTCGCCCTGCTGCTGGAGTACCAGGGGATCGTGCTCGTCGTGCTCTGGATGTGGCTGCGGCGCGGGCGCCGGCCGCGACCCCTGATGCTCGCCGGTTCGGGTCTCGCCCTGCTCGGTCTCGTCCTCGTGCTCGACGTCCTCGGGGGGCTGCGGCTCGACGGCGTCGGTGTGCTGTGGGGGCTCGCGGCGGCAGTGGGTCTCGCCGTCTACTTCGTGGTCGCCTCGGGTGATGCGGGCGGCGGCGCGCACGACGAACAGATGCCGCCGCTCGTGCTCTCGTGCGTGGGCCTGTGGATCGGAGCAGCCGGACTGGCGCTCGCGGCGGTGGCCCGGCTGGTGCCCCTGCGGGCCACGACGGCGGACGTCGACCTGGCGGGCCGCTCCGTCAGCTGGCTGGTGCCCGTGCTCGGCCTGGCGCTGGTCGCCGCGGCCTTCGCCTACGTCGTCGGCACGGTCGGCGCCCGGCTCCTCGGGGCCACGCTCGCCTCGTTCGTCGGGCTCACCGAGGTGGTCTTCGCGGTCCTGTTCGCGTGGGTCCTGCTGGGCCAGCTGCCGACCCTCGTCCAGCTCGCCGGCGGCGTGGTCGTGCTGGCGGGGATCGCCCTGGTCCGGCTGGACGAGCTGCGGGTGCCCGAGGCCCCGGCCGCTCCGCCGGCCGGCGAGCGCGACCTGGCGCCCGCACAGTCGCGGGCCTGACGGGCCGCGCCCGTCCGTGACCCTCAGGTGAAGTCGCGACGCACGGCGAGGACGTTCCAGTACGGCACGAACAGGCTGCTCGTGACATGTGCGGCCGGCTTGCCCAGCTGACGGTTGACCTCCGCGTGGCGGAACGAGACGATCAGACCGCCGTCGGTGTACGCCACCTCGCCCTCGTCGGGCTGCTGAAGAGCGATCACCTTGCTGTCCGGCAGGCCGTCGAAGGCTTCGCGGACGAACACGCGGACGACGGTGATCCCGTTCGGCATCCCGCCACGTTAGCGGGCCGCCGGCCCGGGCCATCAGGTGGACGCGAGAAGAGCGTCCCCCGTTCCGCCGGGGAGTGGACGACGAATCCACGATCCCCCGGCTATCCACACTCAGTGATGTTGTCGTCACTCTAGGTTCAGATCACGGCATCGACTCTGGAAGGGGTCAGCGGTGTATCTCGACCACGGTTCTCGCGTCCGCCTGCCCCGCCTGGGCTGGACCCGGCGCGCCCTGCTGCGCAACTACCTCGGCGAGGCCCGTGCCATCGCCAGCAGGGGCGGCGGCAACCTCTGGCTGGTCGAGCCGCACCTCGCGCCGCGCCGCCTGCCCGGGCTGGCAGCCGTCGTAGCCAGGTACCTCGCCGACGCCGGCGTGCGGACGGGCGTCGTCAACGTCATCACCGGGTCGACCACGGCACGGATCACGATCCTGCCGGCACCGGAGCGGCCCGGCCGGTGACCAGCGGACGGTCTGGGGGAGCTAGCCCCGCACGGACGCGGCGACCGGTGTGGCGGTGAAGGCCTCCCCGCCCTCGGCGGCGCGCACCAGCCACACCCGGACATCCTTGCCGGCCCCGTCGTCGGACTTCTCGAAGACGCGCATCCCTTCGTCCGCCGGCACGCCCGGGCCGCACACGCGGTAGCCCTCGTCGTCGAGATCGACGACGAACGTCGTCTCCCCGGCGAAGTCGTCGAGGTGCTCGGGATGGTGGTCGCGCACCTGGCGCACGACGTACGGCTCGCCGGACACGACGGAGCGTGGGGGACAGAAGCTCATGGCGCCTCCCGGAGAGAACGGCATCGGCACGGTCGGCGAGCGGGACCAAGACCCGGCAACACCCCGAGTGTCACCAATCGGTGCAGTCGGGGTCAATGCCCCGGGCGCGGATCCGGCAGCGGATCCGGCCGGGAGATCACGCGAACGCGGTCGAGGGCAGGTCGCGCTCGCCGTTCTCGAGGGCCGTGACGATGCGAGCGGCGACCGCGCCCGGATCCAGCCCCCGGGGCAGGCTCGGGGCCGTACCGGCGATCGGCCGCTCCGCCAGCCCGGTCTCGGTGTGCGGCGGGCGGGCGTCGACGAGGCGGATCCGCGCCCGGCGCAGCTCGCGGCCCGCTGCGGCGTCGAACGCGGCCAGCGCGGCCTTGCTCGCGCTGTAGGCCGCCATGCCGGCCATTGGCTGCTCCGCGACGACGGCGCTGATCGTGACCACGAACGGGTCCCGGCCCTCGTGCGCCGAGGTCACCAGATACGGGTGCGCAGCCCGCACCAGGCGCACGGGGGCCAGCACGTTGACCGCGAAGAGCTCCTCGAGGGTGGCGTCGTCCACCTCGGAGGCCGGCCCGAACGCCACGACGCCTGCCGCGAGCACCACGCCGTCCAGCCGCTCGTGCGCGGCGACGGCGGCCTCGACGGCCCGCTCGGCGCCGCCGGCGTCCCGAAGGTCGACGGCCAGGGCAGGTGCGTCCAGCTCTCGTGCGAGGGCGGTCAGGCGCTGCGGCGAGCGCGCGGTGAGGGTGAGCGCGGCGCCACGGTCGGCGAGCAGGCGCGCGACGGCCGAACCGAGCCCGCCCGTCGCGCCGACGACCAGGACGCTCCTGCCGGTCAGGCTGCTGCTCACGCCCGGCAGGCTGTCACGGCCCGCGCCCGCCGGCACCCCGGAGCCGATGGCCTGCTGCGGAGGCGAGCAGGTCCTGGACCAGGGCCGCCGACAGATCGAGCCGCCGGGCGCCGGGCGTGGCAGCCGTGAGGGCCCCGCAGGCGCAGCCCGAGCGGACGGCGTCCATGAGGTCGGCCCCCCGGGCCAGGGCCCACACGAGACCGGCGCAGAACGCGTCGCCGGCACCGACCGTGTCGACGGCCGTCACCGCGAAGGCCGGCACGCGCCCTACCGCGGTGCCGGGCAGGTGGACGTCGGCGCCCGCGTCGCCGCGGGTGACGACGACGGCCCCGCACCCGGCTGCGAGCGCCCCGGCTGCGCCGCCGGGGTGGACGAGCGCGGCCTCGGAGGCGTTCGGGACCAGCACGTCGACGTCGGGGAGCGCCACCTCGGGCAGGCGGGTCGCCGGCGCGGGGTTGAGCACGGTGGTCCACCCGGCACGGCGGCCGGCCGCGAGCGCCCGCAGGGCGGTGGGGAGCGGGATCTCGAGGCCGACGAGCAGGACGCCGCCGGCTCCCGCGCCGGGCAGCGCCGCGTCGACGTCGGCGGGTACCAGGCGGGCGTTCGCGCCCGTGGCGACGGCGATCTGGTTCTCGCCCTGCGGGTCGACCACGATGAGGGCCGTGCCCGTGCTCACGCCGCGCCGCCGGCGGACGTGCGTGACGTCGACTCCGGCGGCCTGCAGGTCGGCGACGGCCGGCGCCGCGAGGTCGTCGTCCCCGACCGCACCCACCATGGCGACGTTCGCGCCGAGCCGGCCCAGGGCCGCCGCCTGGTTGCCTCCCTTGCCGCCCGGACCCCGGCGCAGGGTGTCGCCGAGGACCGTCTCGCCCGGGCCGGGCAACCGCTCGACCTCGACGACGAGGTCGACGTTGAGCGAGCCGACCACGAGGCAGGGCCGGCCACCGGACGGGCTGCCGATCGGGTGGCCGGGCGGGCTGGTGGGCACTGGGCCATGCTGCCCGACGGGAGTGTCGAGAACCGCGTGCCGGCTCCGACCTCGGGGCACCGGGCTCGGGAGGGACCGCCCCCGAGCCGGCCCGACGCGAGGAGGACGTCGTGAAGTACGTGATCCTGATCCACAGCAACCCCGACCCGTGGGGGCACCCCACGATCGACCACACCCCCGAGGGGCGTGCCATGCCCGCGGCGTGGCGCGAGGAGTCGGGGCGGGCGTTCGACGCCCTGCTCGCCGAGATCTCGGAGTCGGGCGAGCTCGTCACGGCCGAGGCGCTCGCCGACCCCGCCTCGGCCACGCTCTACCGGTGGGGTGCGGCCGGAGCGCTGGCCACCGACGGCCCGTACGCGGAGTCCAAGGAGCACCTGGCCGGCTTCTTCCTGCTCGACTGCGCGACCCGGGAGCGGGCCGAGGCCGTCGCGGCGCAGTTCGCGGGGCCAGGGGACGTGATCGAGCTGCGGCCCGCCATGTGGGCGGGCGCGGACGACCAGTGAGGGGGCGCAGGTGAACGTGCCGGTCGAGGACCTGCTGCGCGATGCCGCGCCGCGGGTCCTCGCCGCGCTCGCGCGCAGGTCCGCCGATCCCGAGGCGGCCCGGGACGCCCTGCAGGAGGCGCTGCTGGCGGCGACGGTGCAGTGGCCGCGCGAGGGGTTCCCCGCGGACCCGACCGCCTGGCTGGTGACCGTCGCGTCCCGCCGGCTCACCGACCAGGTGCGGGCCGACCGTTCGCGGGCGCACCGGGAGCGGCGGCTCGCGGAGCTGGCCGGGTCCCGGTGGGACGTCGACCTCGTGGCGCCCGCCGCCGACGAGGGGGAGCGCGGCGACGACACGGTGGCCCTGCTGTTCCTGTGCTGCCACCCGGCGCTGCCTCCGCACGGGCAGGTCGCACTGACCCTGCGTGCGGTCGCCGGGCTGAGCACTGCTCGCATCGCCCGCGCGTTCCTGGTGCCGGAGCCGACGATGGCGCAGCGGATCAGCCGGGCGAAGGCGCGCCTGCGTGCCGTCGACGCCCGGCTGGCGGCGCCGGTGACGCAGGACCTGCCGGGCCGGCTGCACGCTGTCCTGCACGTGCTCTACCTGATCTTCACCGAGGGCCACGCACGGACGACCGGCGAGGGGCTGCTCGACGTCCCCATGACCGAGGAGGCGATCCGGCTCGCCCGGCGGCTGCACGCGGCCCTGCCCGAGGACGGCGAGGTCGCGGGGCTGCTGGCCCTCATGCTGCTGACCGACGCCCGGCGCGCCGCCCGGGTCGACGGCCGGGGGCAGCTCGTGCCCCTGGCGGAGCAGGACCGGACGCTGTGGGACCGCGAGCGGATCGCCGAGGGGGTGGCGCTGGTCGAGGCGGCGCTGCCCGCCGGGCCGGTCGGGCCCTTCCAGCTGCAGGCCGCGATCGCCGCGGTGCACGCCGACGCAGCGAGTGCGGACGCCACCGACTGGGCCCAGATCGAGGCCCTCTACGGGATGCTGGCCGGCATCGCGCCGGGGCCGGTCGTCGCCCTCAACCATGCGGTCGCGGTGGCGATGGTGCGCGGACCGGCGGCGGGTCTGGAGCTGCTCGCGCCGCTGCTGCACGACGAGGGCCTGCGCCGGCACCACCGGCTGCACGCCGTGCGGGGGCACCTGCTCGACGCGGCGGGCGACGGCGCCGCGGCGCGGGAGGCGTTCGCCACCGCTGCGCGGCTGGCCACCAGCCTGCCGGAGCAGCGCTACCTGCTCGCGCGCGCCGCCGCCGCGCCCTCCTGACCCGGCTCCCGGGATCGCGCGGGAACGGGCGCGATCGGGCAAGGTGGGGCCATTCGCTCCCGGGAGGTCCTCATGCCCCTGCCGTACTCCGCCGAGCTCACCGGCCGGATCGACGACAACGTCGTGGTCAGCGAGCTGCTGCGCGACAACCCGCTCGGCGACCCGTTCGAGCGTCCGCTGCAGGTCTACGTGCCGCCCGGGTACGACGACGACGCCCGGGCGCGGCTACCCGAGCGTGTACGTGCTGCAGGGGTACACCGGCATGCTGCCCATGTGGCACAGCCGCAGCGCCTTCCGGCTGACCTTCCCCGAGGCCGTCGACCAGCTGTTCACGGGAGGGGGAGCGCCGCCGTGCCTGGTCGTGTTCGTCGACGCGTGGACCGCCTACGGCGGCAGCCAGTTCGTCGACTCGCCGGGGACCGGCCGCTACCACAGCTACCTCTGCGACGAGGTCGTGCCGTTCGTCGACCGGCACTACCGCACGCTCGCCGACCCCGCCCACCGCGGTGTGATGGGCAAGTCGAGCGGCGGCTTCGGCGCCATGATCACGCCCATGCTGCGGCCGGACCTGTTCGGCGGCCTCGCCAGCCACGCGGGGGACAGCCTGTACGAGGCCTGCTACGTGGCGGGCTTCGCCGAGGCCGCCCGGGCGCTGCGCGACTCCTACGACGGGTCGTACCAGCGCTTCTGGGACGACTTCGGGTCGCGGCCGGCGAACTCCAAGCCGGACGACGGCAACCTCGTCATGACCTACGGCGTCGCCGCCTGTTTCTCGGCGGACGACGACGGCCGGGTGCATCTGCCCTTCGACCCGGCCACGGGTCGGCTCGTCGACGACGTGTGGGCGCGCTGGCTGGCCTGGGACCCGGTGCGCATGGTGCCGCGGTACGCCGACGCGTTGCGCGGGCTGCGGGCGATCTGGGTGGACGCCGGCAAGCGCGACCAGTGGTACCTGGATCTCGGCGCCGAGGCGTTCCGGCGCGAGCTCGCGGCGATCGGCGTCGAGGACGTCCGGTTCGAGCTGTTCGACGGCACGCACTCCGGCATCGACTACCGGTACCCGCTGTCCCTCGCCTACCTCGCGGAGCGCCTCACCCCCTCGCCGTGACCGTGGGATCCGGCGGGATCGCCGCTCACCTCCGCAGCTGTGCCCGGGCGGCCGCCAGGACGGCGTCGGTGAGCGCCTCCAGGGACGGCGTCCGCAGCGCCCAGCGCTGCCAGTGCAGGACGACGTCGATCGGGGCGCCCTCGTCGAACGGGACGAGGGCGCCGGACCGCTCGTGCGGGGCCGACTGCTGCTCGGGCAGCATGCCCCAGCCCATGCCGAGCAGGATCGCCGCGACGAAGTCGGCGGACGACGGTACGTGGTGCACGGGCGGATCGGTGCGCACGCCCCGGGCGCGCAGGTGCTCGTGCTGCAGGACGTCCGCGCGGTCGAAGACGACGACCGGCGCGCGCCCGAGCGCCTCGGCGGTGGGGCCGTCGGGGAGGCAGCGCGCCAGATAGCCGGGCGTGGCCATCGGGCGGTAGCGCAGTGCGCCGAGCCGGGTGGCCCTGCAGCCCGCGACCGGCCGCGCCTCGGTCGTGACCGCGGCCACCACCCTGCCCTCGCGCAGCAGTTCGCTGGTGCGGGTCTCGTCCTCGCGGTGCACGTCGAGCCGGGCCGTGTGCGCGACGGAGGCGAGCGCAGGCAGCGCCCAGGTCGCCAGCGAGTCCGCGTTCACGGCGACGGGCAGGACGGGCAGCGACGGCGCTGCCGTGTCCCGGCTCGGACCGCCCAGCTCCCGGTTGGCGTCGGCCAGCAGCAGGTCGACCTGCCGGGCGAGGCGCACCAGGGTGGCGCCGGCCGGTGTGGGCCGGACCGGGCGGCTGCGGACGAGCAGGACCTGGCCGGCCGACGACTCGAGGGCGCGCAGTCGCTGGCTCACCGCGGACGGGGTGACGTGCAGGACGCCTGCCGCGGCGTCGAGCGAGCCGTGGGCGACGGCCGCCGACAGGGCACGCAGCTGGTCGAGCTCGGGCTCCACGACAGCCAGGCTAATGCAAGTACAGTTACTCGCGCTGGGCTTCAGCAAGAGGGCGCCGGTAGCGTCCAGGACGTGAACTCCTCCGCGTTGCTGGCCGCGGGTGCCGGCCTGGGCCTCGGTCTGTCGCTGATCGTGGCGATCGGGGCGCAGAACGCCTTCGTCCTGCGGCAGGGGTTGCTGGGCGAGCACGTGGCCGCGGTCGTCGGCGTCTGCATCGCCTCGGACGCCGTCCTCATCGTGGCGGGCGTCGCCGGCGCGGGCGCCGTCCTCTCGGCCGTGCCGAGCGCTCTCGTCGTCGTGCGCGTCGCGGGAGCGGCCTTCCTGCTCGGCTACGGACTTCTGGCGGCGCGGCGCGCGCTCCGGCCCGCCGGTGCGGCGCTCAGGGCCGAGGAGGCCGCGCGCGGCCGCCCGCGCGGGCTGCTGCCGGTGCTGGCCACCTGCCTGGCGCTGACCTGGCTGAACCCGCACGTGTACCTCGACACCGTCGTGCTCCTCGGCTCCGTGGGCGCGGGCCGCGGTGGTCAGCGCTGGTGGTTCGCCGCGGGCGCCGCGACCGGGAGTCTGCTCTGGTTCACCCTGCTCGGGGGCGGCGCGGCCGTCCTCCGGCCGCTGTTCGCACGGCCGAGCGCCTGGCGCGCGCTCGACGGACTCATCGCCGCCGTCATGCTCGCGCTCGGGGTTGGCCTGCTCGTGGCGTGATCGGCACGGATTGCATGATCAACGCGCCCCTCCACACGTTACGGCCGCGCCGCCGACGGCCCGTGCGTCGAGCTGCTGAGCGGTCATCACGACCAGCGCGGAGGTCCAGGCGAGCGGTGCGGGTCCCGCGGGGGTGCCGTCGCTGAGCACCTTCTCGGGCAGCGCACCGTGTGCGGTCGTGTGCGCCTGCAGCCAGGCGAGGTACCGCTCGGCCGCGGGCCGGTCGCCCGCCGCGGCGGCGGTGAGTGCGAACAGGGCCGTCTCGGGGGTCCAGCTGATGCCGTCGTCCTTCCACCCCTCGCCCGGCGCGAGACCCCCGGCCGGCCGGCGCATCCGCGCGGCGGCATCGCGCCAGACGGACAGCACCGTCGTGTCGCAGGCCGACGTGAAGGGTGGCAGGAGGAACGTCAGGGCCGCGTCGACGAGGCCCGAGCCGGCGGCCGGACCACTGCCCGCATCATCGTGGGAGCCGTCCCGCGGGAGATAGCGCGGGTAGCCCCGTCGGCCGAACCGGTCGCGTACCGCCTGCTCGACCTGCGCCGCGCGGGCGGCGTCCGTGGCGGCCTCGTCCGGTCGCCCCGAGAGGGCGCGGAGGGCGGCGGCCTCGCGCAGGCCCAGCGCCGCCGGGGCGGCGGTGCCGAGGGCGAGCCGGTCGTCGCGGACCTCCCAGTAGTCCAGCGACGGTGGCGGCAGGTGGTCGCCACCGGCCGTGAGGTCGAGGAGGCGGCGCTCGGAACGCTCCAGGAGGGGCAGGAACGCCGACAGCGCCGCCGCGCGCCGTCCGGCGGGCAGCGAGGTCACCGTTTCGTGGAGCGCCCAGAGCGACCAGCCGGGACCGTCCGTCTCCTCGCCGCGCCCGTCGGGCACGCCGGAACCGTCGGGCAGGTAGCGGGCCTGGAGCGCGCCGTTCCCGGCCTGGACCCGCTGGAGGAACGCGAGGATCGCCCGGGCGTCGCCGGTGTGCCCCGTGCGGGCGAGGGCGACCGCGGCGAACGATGCGTCACGCGGCCAGACGTAGCGCCACGGCCCGGGCCAGCCGGCCACGCTCGCGCCGTTCGGCAGCAGCAGCGTGTCGAGGTCGAGCAGGGCGTCGGTGACCAGACGGCGGTACGGCGCGCCGGCGGACGGCCGCCATCCCGCGTCCAGCCAGTCGCGCTGCTGCCGGGCGCGGCCTGCGAGGTCGCTGCGGGCGGCGACGCGCGTTCCCTCGTACACGTCGTTGGCCCCGGACGCCGCGTCCAGGCCTCGGGCGTCCGCCTCGTCGATCACGACGACGTCGGACAGCAGGGGGACCCGGACGTTCCGCGAGCGCTGCAGCTGGACCACCCCGACCACGGCGAGCAGGGCCAGCGCCGTCGCGAGCACGGCCGTGCGCCACCAGGGTGCCACCGGCGCCCACCGCACCCGCCGCACCGGAACCACCGCCGATCTGCCGCCCCGCACCCGCGTCGCGCGCGGGCCGCCCCCGCCGCGCCGGGCCTCGGACCCCTGGCGGGCGGCTCATGCTACTCCCGGCGCGCAGCCTCGAGGAGGTCCCCAGCGCCAGGCCGACAAGGGCGGCGAGCAGGTGGCCGACATCGGTGAAGCCGCGTCCGACGGCCAGGAGGGCCACCAGCCCCGCGAGCAGGGCGGCGGCACGCGCGCGGCGTCCTCGGGGCGTTGGCGCCCGCAGCGCGAGCACGCCCGCCAGCCCGGCCAGCCCGTAGCTCGGCCCGACGTCGACGGCGAACGTCAGCGCGCGCGGCAGCCACCCCAGCGCGACACCCGCCGCGATCCCCACGACCGTGCCGAGGGTGGCGACGACGTGAGCCGTGGCGAACACGAGCCCGGCGCGGGCCGTGCCGAGACCGCGCTCGGCGCTGCCGAGAACCAGGGCCACGAGCACGGCGACCGGCCAGAACACCCACGGCGTCTCGACCCAGAACGCCGAGACGAAGAGCGCGTCGAGCGGCCTGGCGGCGAGGTTGTGCAGGTTGCTCGACGCGCTGAGCGCCATGATCTCGGCACCCCGCGCGCGGGCGGCGGCCTCGGTCGCGGTGGTCACCGCGAGCACGAGGAGCGTCGCCGCCGTGAGCGGTACCGCGGTGAGGCGCGGCACCCGGGTCAGGATCGCGGGCACGTCCTGACCGTCCCGCACCCGGGTGCGAGGCCCCTGGGCGTCCCCTGAGCCCGCGCTGTGACCCTTCCTCCCGGAGCGGGACGCGGAGGGACGCCGTCCCGGGCCGGCGTGACGAACGGGTGGTCCTCCGGGCGGAGCGAGCACCGCTACTCATGTGCCGGCCCGGCGCGGCTCCTAGCGTCGCGCTCGACGCGTGGTCCACGCGCGTCCGGGACGATGAAGGAGACAGCGATGGAGACCGGCACCTCAGCTCCCGCCCAGCCGACGCCCGCGTTCGTCGGCGCCTCGTGGGCGGCGCTCCTCGTCGGGGGCACCGCCTTCCTCGTGGGGCTCTGGAACGCGCACCTCGCCCTGAGCGAGAAGGGCTTCTACCTGACCGTGCTCCTGCTCGGCCTGTTCGGCGCCGTGTCGCTGCAGAAGTCCGTGCGCGACCGGATGGAGGGCGTCCCGGTCACGGGCCTGTACTACGGCCTCTGCTGGGTCGCCGTGACCTCGGCCCTGGTGCTGCTGACCGTGGGTCTGTGGAACGCCAGGCTCTCGGACAGCGAGAAGGGCTTCTATGCGATGGCGTTCACGCTCAGCCTGTTCGCCACCGTCGCCGTGCAGAAGAACGTGCGCGACCTCGACGCCGCGCACGGCGGCGCGGGCGACCGCGACGAGGGACCGGAGCGGCGCGGCATCCTCGGCTGACGCGGGCGCCGCCCGGGGCGCCCCTGGATAATCGCCGGCATGGGGACCGAGGGCGCTGATCCCGCGGTCGTCGCGGTCGAGGAGCCGGGCGGCCCGGCGGGGGCCACGGGGCACGAGGGCGCGGCGCGGGCGGGGCCGCGCTGGGGCGTCGTCCGCGACCGCCTACCCTCGGGACTGCTGTTCAGCCTCGCGGTCTACCTCGCCTCGAGGGTGCCCGTACTGGTCACCGTCGCGGTGTACCTGGCCCGGACGCCGTCGAAGAGCGTGGGGACGGTCGTCGACGAGCGCGACGGCTGGTGGTACACGCTGATCGCCCGCAGCGGGTACACCTCCTCGCTGCGGCCGCCCGTGACCGACCTCGACGACCCGCACCACAAGTACAGCGCCTGGGGCTTCTTCCCGGGGTACCCGCTCGTCATCCGAGGCGTCCACGAGGTGACCCGGCTGCCGTACGCGACGGCGGCGCTCGTCGTGGCCGCCGTCTGCGGGTTCCTCGCGGTGTGGGCCGTGTACGCGCTCGGGGCCGCGTACGCGGGTCTGCGCGCCGCCCGCGGAGCGGCGCTGCTGGTGGCTTTCTCGCCCGGCTCGGCCTCGTTCACGTGGCCCTACAGCGACGGCCTGTTCGTCGCGGCCGCTGCGGCCGGGCTGACGGCGCTGCACCGGCGGCGATGGGTGCTCGCCGGGCTCTGCGGTGCCGCCGCGACGCTCACCCGCCCGACCGGCGTGGCGCTGGTGGCGGCCGCCGGCGTCGCGGCGCTCGTCGAGCTCGCGCGGCGGCGTGACCCGCGACCGCTGGTCGCGCCCCTGGTCGCCGTCTCAGGGGGCTTGGCGTTCGGGCTGTTCGGCTGGTGGCGCACCGGCGACCCGCTGGTGTGGCGGCACGCAGAGAACCTGTGGCGCCAGCGGCTCGACTTCGGCCACGACCTGCGGACCACCGTCCAGCCGCTGCTGGCCGACCCCGCGAAGGCGTGGCAGACGCACGACGACAGCGTCAACCTCGTCATGGCGTACGTCGACATCGTCGGCCTGGTGCTGCTCGCGGCGCTCGTGGCGGCGGCCGTCGCGGACCGGCGCCGGCTCACCGCGCCCATGGTCGTGTACGCGGTCGTCGCCGCCTTCGCCGTCGTCGGGTACAGCGCCGTCGGGCCGCGACCGCGGATGGTCCTCGCCGTCGTGCCGGGCTTCGTGTGGCTCGCCGCCACGCTGCCGCGGTGGGCCACGGTGGCGCTCGCGGCGCTGTTCGTGCCGCTGCTCGTCGGCGTCACCGCGACCTGGCTGTGGGGCGTGACCCCCTGAACCCACCCCCGAGACGGCGTCGCGCGCCAGGCGCGGGCTCTGACAGGGTCGAGGCATGGCACTGCGAACGGCGAACTTCTGCATCGACGCGCACGACCCCCGCCGGCAGGTCGCCTGGTGGGCGCAGGTGCTCGACGACTTCGAGCCGGCGGACGAATCCACCGACGACGAGGCCGAGCTCGTGGGGCCGGCGGGCCGGTGCCTGATCTTCATCAGGGTCCCCGAGCCCAAGACCGTCAAGAACCGCATGCACATGTGCCTGCGACCCGTCGACCGCAGCCGCGACGAGGAGGTCGAGCGGGTGCTCGGTCTCGGCGCCACCCTGGTGAACGACCTGCGGGACGGCGACGCAGGCTGGGCGGTGCTCGCCGATCCGGAGGGCAACGAGTTCTGCGTGCTGACGACGCAGGCCGACGAGGCGGGCGTGCGCCGGGCCTGACCGCGGCTCAGGGCCGTCCGGCCGGGCGGTAGGTGCACACCAGCACCCCCGTGGACGCCGTCGCGACGGAGACCAGCTCGAGCGGGCGCGCACGGCCGTCGGCGGGGAAGGCGCGCTTGCCGCCGCCGAGCAGGATCGGCTCGATCATGAGCCGGTACTCGTCGACCAGGTCGTGCTCGACGAGCTGGGCGGCCAGCGACGCGCTGCCCCACACCTGGATGCTCCGGCCCTCGCGGTCACGCAGTTCGCGGATGCCTGCGATGGCGTCGCGGGCGGGCAGCAGCGTGGAGTTGGACCAGGTGAGGTCGTCCTGCGTCAGGGTCCGCGAGGCGACGTACTTGGGTACGGAGTTCATGAAGTCCGCGTAGGGGTCGCCCGCCCGGGCGGGCCACGCCGCCGCCATCCCCTGCCACGTGCGGCGGCCGAACAGCAAGCGCGTCGGTGGTGGCCGACAGTCTCGCCGATGGCGGCGCCCATGATCTCGGGGTCGAAGTACGGTTGCGACCAGCCGCCGTGCGCGAAGTCCCCGTCGGTGTCCTCCTCGGGGCCGCCGGGCGCCTGGACGACGCCGTCCAGGCTCATGAAGTCGATGACGGTGATCTGCACGTCGGCTCCTGGTGGTGGGATCGGGCTCGATCGGGTCGCCACGGTAGACGCCCCGCCGCCGCCCGACTCATCGCGCGGGTGAGCCGGCCCGGGGGGTGACGTGGCGGCGCGCGGGTGCCACGCTCGACGGATGAGCGGAACGGCGCCGCTGGGCGTGCACTCCGAGGTGGGCCCGTTGCGGCAGGTGGTCCTGCACCGTCCGGGCCTCGAGCTCGAACGCCTCACGCCCGGCAACGCCGCGCAGCTGCTGTTCGACGACGTGCTCTGGGCGGAGCGGGCGCGCCAGGAGCACGACGGGTTCGCCGAGCTGCTGCGGAGCCGGGGCGTCGTCGTGCATCTCTTCGCCGACCTGCTCGCCGAGGCCCTCGACGTGCCTGGGGCGCGGGCGTTCCTCGCGGACCGGCTGGCGACGGCCACCCGCTTCGGACCCGCGCTCGACGACCCGCTGCGGGAGGTGCTCGAGAGCACGCCGGCGCCGGCCCTGGCGGAGCGGCTGATCGGCGGCCTGCTCAAGTCCGACGTCCCCCGGCCGGCCATCTCCAGCCTGCTGTGGGAGAGCCTGCGCGACGACGACTTCCTGCTGGCGCCCCTGCCGAACCACCTGTTCCAGCGCGACAACGTCGCGTGGGTGTACGGCGGCCTGTCGGTCAACCCGATGGCGATGCCGGCCCGGCGCCGGGAGAGCCTGAACTCGCGCGTGGTCTACCGCTTCCACCCGATGTTCGCGGGCGCCACCGTGTTCTACGGCGACGACGACGAGCCGCACGGAGCGGCCACCGTCGAGGGCGGCGACGTGCTCGTCGTCGGCAACGGGGTCGTGCTGGTCGGGATGGGGGAGCGCACCACGCCGCAGGGCGTCGAGAACGTGGCGCACGCCTGGTTCGCGTCCGGGGAGGTGCGCATGGTGCTGGCCGTGGAGCTGCCGCGCGAGCGCGCCTTCATGCACCTCGACACGGCGATGACGATGGTCGACGTCGACGCCTTCTCGATGTACCCCTACCTGCCCGACGAGCCCCGGGCCTGGGTGCTCACCCCGGGTGACCACGCCGCGGCCGCCGAGGGTGTTGCCGGTGGCTTCCGCGTCGAGGAGGTGCTCGAACCGTTCCCCGTCCTGGCCGAGGCGCTCGGCCTGGAGAAGATCAGGATCCTGCGAGCCCCGATCGACCTGCGTGGCGCCCAGCGCGAGCAGTGGGACGACGGCAACAACTTCCTCGCGCTCGCGCCAGGCGTCGTGGTCGGCTACGAGCGGAACACGGTGACGAACTCGTTCCTGGCGGACGAGGGCATCGAGGTGCTGCCGATCGCAGGCTCGGAGCTCGGGCGCGGGCGCGGCGGCCCGCGCTGCATGTCGTGCCCGCTGACCCGGGGTCCGGCGCCGGCCTAGCCCCGACCCCGACCCCGGGGGCCGCCCCGGCTACGCGCGGGCGGACGCGGGGACGCCGGCCCCGACACGTTGCGCGGTGACGTCGATCAGCCGCAGCACGTCGTCGCGGGTCCGCCCGGGCGCGTCGTTCCAGCAGGCGAGGTCGCGGACCTGGAGGGTCCGCAGCACCGGGGGCTCCCAGCCCGCGGCGTACGGCGGCGCCTGTTCGCTCTCCTGGAGGGTGTGCCACAGCGCGTCGATCGCGGGACCCGAGATCCCGCGCTCCCCGCTGTACCGGTGGCCCGACTCGACCACGGCCCCGACCAGGCAGGCGGCCACGACGGCTCCGAACCGGCGTGAGGTCAGCGAGCCGGGCCCGACGACCCGTCGCCTGCCGTCGGGGGCCTCGAGGACGTACCAGGCGTCGCGCACCCAGCCGCGCTGGATCACGGACCGCGCCCCGTCGAGCAACGCGACGGTGAGCTGGGAGGAGGGTGGGGCCGAAGGGCGCATGACGGTGCTCCCGGGAACGAGCAAGCGATGTCGTCGCGCCCAGCCTCGCACGCCGAGCGCCCGGCGTCACCGGGTCACGGCGGCCGGCTCAGGAGGCGGGCGCCGCCGCGGTGCTCCCGCGCACGACGAGGCGCGCGAAGTCGCTGAGCACGTGCCGCGGCGGGTGGGCCGGGGACGGCACGCGGGGCGTGGCCGGCGCCCCCGAGCGCGCGGTGGTGACCCGCCGGCGGGCCGCGAGCTCGGTGACCAACCCCGCGGCCAGCCGCGCCCCGAGGTCGTGGACGGGCTGGCGGACGGTGGTGAGGCCGAAGGCCGCGGCGTCGGGGTGGTCGTCGAAGCCGGCCACCGAGACGTCCTCGGGGACGCGGACGCCCTCGCTGCGCAGACCGTGGAGGACGCCGATGGCCATCTCGTCGCTCATCGCGAAGGTCGCGGTCGGCCGTGGTTCGACACGCAGCAGCCGGCGGGCGGCGTCTACCCCGCCACGGACCGTCCAGTAGCCCGGCACGTCGAGGTCCGGCTCCGGCCAGAGCCCGCGGGCGTTCAGCGCGTACTGGTACCCGCGCCGGCGTTCACCGGCTGCCGTGAAGTGCAGCTGGTCCTGCGGGTCGCCGGCGACCAGGGCGATCCGGGTGTGGCCGAGCCCGACCAGGTGCTCCACCAGGCCGGCGGCAGCGGTCCGCTCGTCGATCGCCACGCTGGTCACCCCGGGCAGGAGCATCCCGACGCAGCCGAGGAGCGGGCCGTGCCGTGTGACGAGGGCGATCTCGGCGGCCGAGAGGGGCAGCGACAGGACGACGAGGGCGTCGAGGGCGGCCCGCTCGGGCAGTGAGGCGAGGAACGCGGCGCGCGCCTCCGGATCGGGCACGGGGTGGAGGACGACGTCGTAGCCCGCCGGACGCAGCACAGCCTCGAGCCCGGCCACGACCTCGCCGAACCACCAGCGCCCGACGTGCGGGTGAGCACGCCGACGAGACCGTCGCCCACTCCACTCCTCCTCGTGCCGGCTCGACGAAGTCTAGGCCGCCGCTCGCCGCCCCCACGGCTCGGCCGTCGGGCGGGCGGCTGGCTCGTCGGAACGGCTGATCCTCCGCGATCATCGGCGTGGCGGGCGCGACGACGTGCCGAGACTGGTTCCGACCCGGCTCGGGGGAACCACGGAGCACCGGACGCGGAAGCAGGTGCGGCCATGGACCACCCTCAGGGGCAGGCGGGGCGGAACGTCGATGCCCAGGCGCGGCGGCTGCGCCGGGCGGAGCTGCTGCTGCAGCGCCAGCGTGCGGCCGAGCGGCGGCGGCAGCGCGGGTTCGGGCTGCGGCTGCCCGCGTCGAAGCCGCTGGTGTTCCGCGACGTCCCGCGGACGCCCGCGGGTTGACCGTAGGACGCCTCGGATCGCCGGAGGCGGCGCGGACCCTCGTCGTCGACAGGTACCGCGGGTGTTCGAGCGTGATAGCAGACCCTCCGGATGGAGGGGGCCGGACTCAGTCGTCGTCGTCGTTGTCGGCGTACCCGTCGTCGGCGAAGCTGTCGTAGCCGTCGCCCGCACCCTGCACGGTGCCGAACCCGCCGTAGAGGTGCGAGGCGGCGGGCGCGTCCGGCACGGCCGGATGGGTCAGCCCGGCAGGACCGGCGGCGAACACCTCGAGGACGGTCCTGGTGATGGCGCGCACGCGCGGCGCGGTGACCGGGTCGCGGCGGCCGGCCAGGCACGAGTCGTCGAGGTGGCAGACCCAGTACATCGTGCCGACGGCGAGCACGCCCGCGTGCCCCTCGGCGCGGGTGGAGTAGGTCATGTCCCAGCCGTCCGGCGCGTTCCCGTGGGACCGGCAGGGGAAGCTGGTGTGCGCGAGGATCTGCACGTCGCCGTCGAGCGGTCCTGCCCCGTCGAAGTAGCGGTCCTCCTCCTGGCCGATGACGCCCGGGAGGCTGACGGTGCCGTCCGGCTCCCGCGCGGAGGACGGGATGCGCGCAAAGGGCCACGCGCCGGGGGCCGTGACGTGCCCGTCGCCGTAGTAGTTCAGGCAGGAGTACATCGAGCCCAGGAGGCGGGACTCGGGCTCGCCCGTGTCACGCCAGCGCACGGTCGCGAGAGCGGAGTCCTTGACGGGGTCCTCGCTGGCGTAGCGGTAGACGGTCACGCTCGGGAACGTGGAGCCGGCCGCCCGCTCCACCCGGGCCCGCCAGTACGACTGGTTGGCCCCCAGCGAGAGCAGGTTCAGCCCGCCGGCGACGGCCGCCTCGACCGTCCGGTGCATGGGGTCCGTCCAGTACTCGTCGTGCCCGAGGAGCACGAGGGCCCGGTGCCGGCGCAGTTGCGCGACGCTCCCGGCGTCGAGGTCGAGGTCGGTCCAGTAGGTGACGTCGAGGCCGAGCTGCTCGGCGTAGCTCACGAAGGGCAGCTCGTGCCGCAGGAACATCATCGACGACGTCGGGGTGTTCGACGTGGTGTACGGGCGCTGGAACGACACCACCCGGGCCCTGGTCGCCGTGCTGCCGCCCGGCCCGCGGTAGAGGCTCGCGCCGCCGTAGGCGTTGTAGGCCTGCCACGTGAGCACACTGGACTGGACCAGGATCGCGGCGTCGGAGCCGCTGTCGGTGTAGGTGAAGGGCACGTAGGCCGGCTCGCCCACGTCCGGCACGACCTCGAACATGTACGCGCCGGGCGGCCACGACCCCGGCAGCACCAGGGTGTAGCCGGGCGTCCAGAGCGCGCGCAGCTCCCCGGTCGCCGGGTCACGGCTCGACTCCTGCTGGAGGCTGCCCTCCAGCAGAGGCGACGTCCAGAGCAGGCGCCCGGAGGCGCCGCCGTACCAGCCGGTGCGGACGGCGCGGATGTGGTACCTGGCGGCGGTGGTGGAGACGTAGAACGTGACCTCGGTGCCGCAGTCCCCCGAGACCGCGGACGTGTAGGCCGCCGTGCTGGCCCGTCCCGGGCGGCCCACGTGCTTCTGCAGCCAGTGGACGCCGGGGCGGGTGTTCTCCGCGCTCACCCACCCGTCACCCCGGAAGCTTCCGCACGGGGTCACGGCGGGGGTCGTCAGGATCGCGCCGCCGACGGCGTCGGGGGCGCGCAGGGGACCCAGCGCGACGGTGACGGGCTCGGCGGTGACCGGACGGTCGGGCCACGTGAGGCCACCGATCCGCAGTGTGACCCGCCGGGTTGCGCCGGCGGCGGCCGGGGCGGTCGCGGAGGACGGCACGGACGGCGTCCAGGTGAGGGCGCGCCCGGCGAGGGTGAGCGGGCCGGCAACGGGCGTGCCGTCGACCGCGCCGGCCAGCAGGGTGGGCCGGCCGGCGACACCGTCGGGCAGGCGGACGACGAGCGGACTGATCACGGCGCCGCCGGGCACGGTGACGGCGACGTCGACCGGGACCCCGTCCGTGCCGGCGGCGGCGGCCGTCGAGACCTCGAGCGTCGCGGTGCGGGGGCCGCCGGCGCGTGCTGATGCCGTCGTGGTGGCGCCGCCCGTGCTGACGGAGATGCTCGGCGCGCTCGCGCTCGCGGCCGTCGCGTGAGGCGCGGCGATGGAGCTCGACGCGGTTGTGGAGCCGGCCGGGGGAGTGGGCCTCTGCGAGGGACCGGGGCTCGGCGCGGTGACGGCGTTCCGCGTGACCAGCCCGCTCGCCGTCGTGGGGATCGCGGTCGCGGCGACGACCAGCACCGCGATCAGTCCGCGGCGCCCCAGGACACCACGAAGGCGTGACCACGAGGTGCGGTCGCCGCCGTCCGTCACTGTCGCCCCCGAGGGTGAGCCGTCGGGGCGAGCCCCGGGTCATCAGTCCGGATGATGTTACTGCCAGGAGTCGGGACGATGCGGCCAGTCCACCGGACATCACTCTGTGTGCCCCGACACGGGCTGCCGTGGGGCTCCCCGCGTCCGGCGCGCCGGATACGGTGCGGTCGTGACGAGCGCACTGGTGCTGGGTGGAGGCGGCATCACGGGCATCGCGTGGGAGCTCGGCCTGGTGGCCGGCCTCGCCGAGGCGGGGGTGCGCCTGGCGGACGCGGAGCTCGTGGTGGGCACGTCGGCGGGGTCCGTCGTCGGAGCGCAGCTGCTGTCGAGCACCGACGTGGAGGACCTCTACGCGCGACAGCTTCGCCCGCCGTCCGGCGAGATCGCGGCGTCGATGGGCCTCGGCGCCATAGCGCGGTGGGTGCTCGTCTCGATGTCGTCGCGCGACGACGCCACCGTGCGTGCCCGGATCGGGCGGATGGCCCTGCGCGCCCGCACGGGTGCGACCGTCGGCGAGCGGCTGGCGGCGATCGCTTCGCGCCTGCCCGACCGGGAGTGGCCCGTGAGGGCGCAGCTGCTCGTGACGGCCGTCGCCGCCGACGACGGCTCCTTCCGTGTCTTCGACGCCGGCTCGGGCGTCCCGCTGCTCGAGGCCGTCGCGGCGAGCTGCGCGGTGCCCCTGGTGTGGCCGCCGGTGCCCATCCAGGGCCGCCCGTACGTCGACGGCGGCGTGCGGTCGCCGGCCAACGCCGACCTGGCTGCGGGCGCCGACCGCGTGGTCGTCCTCGCGCCGATCGGCCGGGCGCGGCCCTCCGGCAGGATCGACCGTCAGCTCGCAACCCTCGGCGCGGGGGTGCGCACGGTGATCGTCCAGCCCGACGCGGAAGCGCGCAGGGCCTTCGGCCGCAACGTCCTCGACCCCGCCCGCCGCCCGGGCGCGGCCCGCGCCGGCCGCCGGCAGGCCGCGGCGGTCGCGGACGGCGTCCGCGCCGTTTGGGCCTGACCCGTCCGCATCCCGTCCGCATCCCATCTGCCCGGGTCCGCCCACCTCTTGCCCTGGCCGAGGAGCCGGGTGACCATGGGATACGTCCGCGTCGGCGAGTGAGCAGGCGCGAGGACTCCCCGTCGCGGCCGTGAGCGCCAACGGGTGCCTGCCGGCAGGCGGCACCGGCGACGGTGGGGGTGAGGGCGATGACGCCTCTCGACGGAACCGGTCTCGCGATGCAACCGCGCGCTGCTGCGGCACCCCTGCGCCCGCCACGGTCACCGGCGGCCGGCCTGCTCGGGCCCGGGGAGGCCGGTCCCGTCACGGCCGTCGCGTCGAGCGGCTCGTGCCTGGTGTCCGCGACCGGGCCCGCGGGCGCGCTCCGGCTCGTCGACCTCACGGACCCCGACGCGCCGCAGCGCCCGCTCGGCTCGCACGGCGCCCCCGTGCAGACCTTGATCGTCTGCGGGGGGACGGCCTTCTCGGCCGGCTGCGACGGGCGCGTGCTGGCCTGGCGGCTCGGGGGGGCGTCGCTCCCGGTCGTCGTGGGCGCGCACCGCGCCGGCGTCACGGCCGCCGCGGTCGCGCCCGCCGGCCACCTCGTGGCCGCCGGTCACGACGGGTACGTGCTCGCCTGGACCGGCGCGCTCCCCGAGACGCTCGGGGCGCACCCCGGCGGGGTCGAGGCGCTGTGCCTGCTGGACTCGGGTGCGGTCGTCACGGCAGGGCGGGACGGGCGGCTGCTGTGCCACGAGCAGGGGCGTCGCGAGCGGTCGGGTCCCGGCGTCGAGCTCCACCAGCGCCGGCGCGAGCTGACCGGGGCCCTGGCCGCGGTGGGTGCCGACACCGTACTGAGCGCCGGCGGGCAGCTCGGCACGATCCGGCTGTGGACCGAGCCGTCCGCCGACCCCTGCCCCGAGGAGCTCGGCATCCACGGCGGATGGGTGCTCGCCCTCGTGCCGCTCGGGCTGGGGCGGATCGCCGCCGTCGGCGGCCGTCACGTCACCGTCTGGGACGTGCCGACCGGGTGCAGGACCTGGATCGCCCTGCCGCCGGGCGTGCACGCCACGGCCGGGGTCGCCCTCGCGACAGGGGATCTGGTGGTGACGACGGCCGAGGGGCGCGTGGAGGTGGTGGCGGAGCACCGGTGGGCGTAACTCCTGCCGGGAGCATGGCAGGTGACGGCACGGCCTACGGCACCACCGACAGCGTCAGGGGAAGGACGAACCGATGCTCCGAGGGATCAGCACCCTCAACTTCTTCGCGGACGACGTTGCCGCCGCGCGCGCCTGGTATGCCGAGGTGCTCGGCGTCGACGCGTACTTCGCCCGCGAGATCGGCGGCGCGCTCGCCTACGCCGAGTTCCGGGTGGGCGACCTGCAGCAGGAGATGGGGATCGTCGACCGCCGATTCGCCCCGGGCGGCCCGGTCGAGAAGCCGGGTGGCGCACTCGTCTACTGGCACGTGGACGACGTCCGCGCCGCGGTCGACCGGCTGCTCCAGCTCGGCGCGACGACCTTCGAGCCGCTCACCGAACGGGGCCCCGGCTTCGTGACGGCCTCTGTGGTCGACCCGTTCGGCAACGTGCTCGGCGTCATGGAGAACGCCCACTACCTCGAGGTGCTCGCGGGGCTGCGCGGGAGCTGATCGCCCTCGTCAGGCGGCATGGCTCCCCACATCATCGGCTCGGGCGGCGGGCAGGCGCGGCGCGATCACCTCGTCGAGCAGGCCGGGCGCCTCCAGCTGGGGCAGGTGCCCGGCCGCCGGGAGCAGGTCGAAGGTCGCCCCCGGTATGGCTGCGGCCAGCACCCGGCCGTAGCCCGGGTCGGCGATCCGGTCGCCGGCGCCCCACACCACGCTCGTGGGTGACGAGATCCCCGCCAGCCGCGGGCGCAGCCCCGGATCGGCCATCGCGGGCTGGCCCGCGTAGAGGGCGAGCGCGGCGCGGTCGGCGTCCAGGGCGGCGCGCTCCGCGACCGGCAGGGTCGACGGGTCGAGCACCCGCCCCGCCGGGTCGTGGTAGCTCAGGTCGGCCAGCTCCTCGAAGGACAGCGAGAAGACGTCGGCGATGCGGAACCCGGGGGCCTCGATGCCGACGGCGTCCACGAGGACCAGGCGAGCGACCCGGGGCGAGCCCAGCAGCCCCAGCTCCGCGGCGACCCACCCGCCGACGGCGTGGCCCACCACGGTCACGGCGTCGAGGCCGAGCTCCTCGAGCAGCGCCGCGTAGACCTCGGCGAGCCCGGCGGCGGTCGTCAGCAGGGGAGGCCGGGGGGTCCCGGCGAACCCGGGGTGGACGGGGGTCACGACCCGGACGCCTCGGGTGGCCGCGAGGTGGTCGGCGTACCCGGTCACGGACGCCGGCCCGGCGCCGCCGTGCAGCAGCAGCACGACGGGGCCGTACCCGCGCTCGGTCAGCCGGACGTCGACGAGGTCGAACGCGTCCGTCGCGACGGTGACGGTGCGGAGCAGGGTCGGGTGGGCGACGCGGGTGACGGTCATGGGCTTCCCCTTCGGAGTCTCGGCGTCTGGGGTGGATGTCAGGTGCGGGCGGGCAGGGCGCGGCTGCCGAGCACGATGGCCGCGGCCACCAGGGCCTGCAGCCCGAGGATGATCAGGAAGGCCGTGAGGGTGCCCAGCGAGGCCGGTGCGGCAAGGGTGACGAACAGGCTCCCGAGGCCGGCGACGCCGACGGCGAGGGCGAGCTGCTGGGTCGTCGAGAAGACGCCGCTGCCGGCGCCCGCCGACGCGACGGGGACCTCGGAGAGCACCACCCGGATCAGCGACGGCATCACCAGTCCCTGGCCGAAGCCGGCGATCACGAGCCCGGGTGCCAGGGCGACGGCGTCCACGGACGGCCAGGTGGCCCACAGGGTCCCGGCCAGCACCAGCAGCCCGGTGCCTTGCAGAGCCGCGCCGGCCGTCACCACGGACCGCCCGAAGCGTCCGACGACCCGCGGCATGATCAGCGAAGCGGTGAGGAACGCTCCGGCCATGGGTGTGAGCGCGAGGCCCGAGGCGGCCGGGCTCCAGCCGAGTGCGCCCTGGACGACGAGGGCGTAGACGAACATGAACGCGCCGAAACCGGCGAAGAACGGCGCGGCCAGCGCGAGGCCCACGCTCAGGCTGCGGTGCTCGAGGATCGACGGGCGGCAGCAGTGGGGTGCGTCCGCGACGCTCGAGGCGCCGCTCGACCACGACGAAGGCCGCGGCCCACAGCGGCGCGGTCGCGAGCAGTCACCAGGGACCACAGCGGCCAGCCCGCGGCGCGACCCTCGGTCAGCGGGAGCAGCACGCTGACGACCGCCGCGGCGAGGAGCACGGTGCCGGCGACGTCGGGCCGGGTGGGGAGCGGCGAGCGGGTCTCGGGGAGCCGGGTGCGCGCGAGCCAGAGCCCGGCGAGGCCGATCGGCACGTTCACGAGGAAGATCGGGCGCCACTGGCTGCCGCCGAGGTCCGCGGAGACCAGCACCCCGCCGAGCACCTGGCCGACCACGGCGGCGATGCCGCCCGTGGCGCCGAACCAGCCGACGGCCCGGGCCCTCGAGGCCGGGGTGCCGGTCGCCTGGATCGTGGCGAGGGTCTGCGGCACGAGCAGCGCGGCTGCCGCGCCCTGCAGCACGCGGGCGGCGACCAGGGCCGGGGCCGTCGGCGCGAGGCCGCAGAGCAGGCTGGTGAGCGTGAAAGCCGCCATGCCCGCCAGGAAGAGGCGCCTGCGGCCGAACGCGTCGCCGAGCCGGCCGCCGACGACGAGCAGCACGGCGTACGCCGTCGCGTAGCCGCTGACGACGAGCTCGAGCACGTCGGTCGACGCGGACAGGTCCGTCGCCATCGAGGGCAGGGCGACGTTGACGATGAAGAAGTCGATCATCGCGAGCAGGACGCCCAGCAGCGCTGCGGCGAGCGCGATCGGGGACAGGGCCGTCCCGACGGGAGGTGCCGCAGGTAGCGCCGTGGGAACTGCCGCAGGGAGTGCCGCAGGGAGCGCTGCAGGCGGTGCCGCGGAGGGCCCCGCCGGGACCGGCGCGGCCGCCGCACGGCCCCCGGGGACGAGGGACCGGGCGGCAGTGGTCAGGGAGGTCATGGCTGGAACAGTGCTCCCAGCGTCAGGGTGGTACCAGAGCCTCTTCATCCTGGTACCAGCGGCACCTGGCACAGGATCTACGCGCGAGGCACCATGGCAGCGTGACCACGGACACCACGCCCCGCGTGCCGGCCGCCCGTGCTCGCCGATGCCGACGAGCGTGCGGCGGCGCGAGCTGGCGGCGTTCCTGCGGAGCCGGCGGGAGCGGCTCTCGCCCGGGGACGTCGGGCTGCCCGACGCCGGGCGCCGCCGCACGCCGGGCCTGCGCCGGGAGGAGGTGGCGCAGCTCGCCGGCGTCGGTGTGACCTGGTACACGTGGCTGGAGCAGGCCCGCGACATCCACGTCTCCGAGCAGGTCCTCGGCGCGATCGCCCGGACGCTGCTGCTCGACATGCACGAGCGGTCGCACCTGTTCACGCTCGCCGGCGTCCCGATGCCCGCCGAGCACGTCGACGCGCAGGCCGTCACCCCCGAGATCCGGGCGATCATCGACAAGCTCGACCCGTTCCCGACGTTCGTCTCCAACGGCCGGTACGACCTGCTCGCCTACAACCGCGCCTACCGCGTCCTCGTCGGCGACCTCGACGCGCTGCCCACCGAGGAGCGGAACTCCCTGTGGCTGATGTTCGCCAAGGAGACGACGAGCCGCTGCTTCGTCGACCGCGACGAGGCGCGCGCCCGCATGGTCGCCGGCCTGCGCGCCGCGATGGCCGAGCACGTCGCCGACCCGGTGTGGAAGTGCCTGGTCAAGCGGCTGCACCAGGCGTCGCCGGCGTTCACCGAGCTGTGGGCCCGGCACGACGTCGCGCAGCCGGAGAACGCCCGGAAGCGGATCCTGCACCGCGAGCTGGGGCTGCTGCAGTTCACGCACACCCACAGCTGGCTCGCCGCCCGCGCCGGCCTGCGCCTGGTGAGCTACGTGCCGGCCGACGACGCGACGACGGAGGCGCTCGAGCAGTTCGCCCGGCTGGAGCCCGCGCCCATCCGCTGAGGGCGCGGGCCGCGGACCCGCGCGGACCCGCGCGGAGCCGACCGGGACCTCGACAGGGGCGACGCGAGGCAGCAGGGTGATCGCCGTGTACTTCGACGTCAGCGCCCGCGCCTACGGGGCCTTCATGGGCCGTTTCTCCGAGCCGATGGCGCCGGAGCTCGCCGACTTCGCGGGGGTGACGGCCGGTGGAACCACCGGCACGGCGCTGGACGTCGGCTGCGGCCCCGGCGCGCTGACCCGGGTGCTCGTGGAGCGGCTGGGGGCCGGCGCCGTCAGCGCGGTCGACCCCTCGGCGCCGTTCGTCGACTCCGCCCGGCAGCGGTTCCCCGGCGTCGACGTCCGCGTGGGTGCGGCGGAGCGGCTCCCCTTCGACGAGGACCGGTTCGACGCCGTCCTCGCGCAGCTCGTCGTCCACTTCATGGCCGACCCCGTGCGGGGCATCGGCGAGATGGCGCGCGTGGCGCGGCCCGGCGGCACCGTGGCCGCCAGCGTCTGGGACTACGGGAGCGGCCGGAACCCGCTCGCCGTCTTCTGGGCCGCCGCCCACCGCGTGACCCCGGGCGTGGCCGACGAATCCGGGCTGCCGGGGGTCCGGGAAGGCGACCTCGCCGAGCTGTTCACGGCCGCGGGCCTGCGCGGCGTGGAGGCCGGCGAGCTCGAGGTGCGCGTCGAGCACGCCTCGTTCGAGGACTGGTGGCAGCCGTTCACGCTGGGCGTGGGCCCCGCCGGCGCGCACCTCGCCGGACTGGAGCCGGCTCATCGGGAGCGGTTGCGCGCGGAGTGCGCCGCCATGCTCCCCGCCGCCCCCTTCACGACGACGGCCGTCGCGTGGGCGGTGCGCGGCCGACCCTGACTGTGCCACGGTGTGATCCATGAGCGAGCAACCGGCGGGCCCGGCGGTGGGATTCGAGCACGACGTCAAGCCGTTGTTCCGTGAACGTGACCGCCGCTCCATGCAGCGCTCGTTCGACCTCTGGTCGTACGACGACGTCCGCTCGAACGCGCAGGCGATCCTCGAGCGGGTGAGCGACGGCAGCATGCCGTGCGACGCGGAGTGGTCGGCGGAGCAGATCGGCGTGCTGAGGCGGTGGATCGAGGCGGGCATGCCCGTCTGAGCCGCCGGGGGTGCGCCCCCGCGCGGGTCTTGGTTATGTGGTCCTGGCCCCTGGGTCGGGCACCTGGGTCGAGCATCTGGCTCGGGGATCCGACTCGCGGATCCGGCTCGGGGATCTGACTCGGGATCTGACTCGGGATCTGGCTCGGGGATCGGGGGAGAGGAGACCTCCATGGCCGCACCGACCACTCCGCGGACGGACCCGCCACGCACCCCCGTGCAGAAGCTGCGCGACCGCCTGACCGGTGCCTCCGCCGGTCAGGACGGCCGGGGCCGCCAGCCCTGGCGGGTTGAGGGTGCCCAAGGGCCGGCCGATCCGGGGTCGCAGCCGCAGCGCCCCTCGTGGCGGCGGTTCTGGTGGCTGCTGATCCTGCTGCTCGTCGTGAACTGGATCGTCTCGTCGGTGCTCCTCGGGCCCGAGCCCCGCACGACCGTCGCCTACACGTTCTTCCTCAGCCAGGTGCAGGCGCGGCAACGTGCAGGAGGTCACGTCGACCGGCGACACGATCCAGGGCGCCTTCAAGAAGGAGGTCGCCTACACCCCGCAGGGCGGGACCGCGGAGCAGGTGACCCGCTTCACCACGCGAGCGGCCGACGTTCGCGAACGACGACCTGTTCGCAGCATGCTGCAGACGCAGCGGGGTGCCCGTGAACGCGCAACCCGCCCGACCAGAGCGCGCCCGTCTGGGCAGCAGCTGCTGCTCGGCTTCGGCCCGACCCTGCTGCTCGTCTGGCTGCTCGTTCTCGTTCGGCCGGCGGCTCGCCGGCGGCGGCGGAGCGGCGGGGGCGCTCGGGTCGTTCGGCCGCTCCCGGGCCACCCTCTACAAGCCCGAGGCGGGCCCGCGGACGACGTTCGCCGACGTCGCCGGCATCGACGAGGTGAAGGGCGAGGTCACCGAGATCGTCGACTTCCTCCGCGACCCGGAGCAAGTACCGCCGGCTCGGCGCGCAGATCCCGCACGGGGTGCTGCTGTCGGGGCCGCCCGGCAGCGGCAAGACGCTGCTCGCGCGAGCGGTCGCGGGTGAGGCGCAGGTGCCGTTCTTCTCGATCTCCGCCTCCGAGTTCATCGAGGCGATCGTCGGCGTCGGCGCCAGCCGGGTGCGCGACCTCTTCGAACAGGCCAAGAAGGTGGCACCGGCGATCATCTTCATCGACGAGCTCGACTCGATCGGCCGGGCCCGCGGCGGCGCGCAGTCGCTTCGGCGGCAACGACGAGCGGGAGCAGACCCTCAACCAGATCCTCACCGAGATGGACGGGTTCACCGGCACCGAGGGCGTCGTCGTGCTCGCGGCGACCAACCGCCCCGAGATCCTCGACCCGGCCCTGCTGCGACCGGGCCGGTTCGACCGCCGGGTCACCGTGAGCCCGCCCGACCTCACCGGCCGCCGCCAGATCCTCGCCGTCCACACCCGGGGTGTCCCGCTGGCACCGGACGTCGACCTCGGGGCGCTGGCCGCGTCGACCCCGGGGATGGTCGGCGCCGACCTGCGGAACCTCGTCAACGAGGCGGCGCTCCAGGCGGCCGCGGCGACAGCACGAGCAGGTGGGCGCGGCGGACTTCGCCGACGCGCTGGAGAAGATCGTGCTCGGCACGGTCCGGGGGATCATGCTGTCGCCCGAGGAGCGCGAGCGCACGGCCTACCACGAGTCGGGGCACGCCCTGCTCGGGCATGCTCACACCGGGTGCGGATCCGGTGCGCAAGGTGTCGATCATCCCGCGCGGTCAGGCGCTCGGCGTCACGTTCCAGGCGCCGGCGGTCGACCGGTACGGCTACTCGGAGAAGTACCTGCGCGGGCGGATCACGGGTGCGCTCGGCGGGCCGGGCCGCCGAGGAGGTCGTGTACGCCGACATCGACCACCGGCGCGGAGAGCGACCTGGACCAGGTCAGCAGCATCGCCCGCCAGATGGTCGGCCGATGGGGCATGTCGGGGGCGTCGGCCCGGTCACGGTGCTGCCGCCGCCGGGCAGGAGTCGCCGCTTGGGCTGGACGGCGTCGCGCCGGCGACGCAAGGAGCTCGTCGACCGCGAGGTCCGGCGGATCGTCGACGAGTGCTACGACGAGGCCGTCGCGACGCTGGTCGCCCACCGCGAGCAGCTCGACCGGCTGGCGCACGCCCTGCTCGCTGCAGGAGACGCTCGAACGAGGACGAGGCGTACGCCGCCGCGGGCATCCTGCGTGAGCGGGCGCCCGGCGCGCTCGCTCGCGGGGAGGTCGACGGTGTCCCGGCAGCGCCCGGCCTGCCGGTCGCGACCGGCCCCGTCGGCGCCGGTTCATCCGCCAGGGTGCCCGCCCACGACGACGCCGCAGCCGAGGTAGGGCCGGGGGCAGCCGGACCGTGAAGATCAAGCCGCGCGGCGCCAGGTGGGAACTCTGGCAGGCGGTCAGCGACGAGGTCGTGCCCCGGCTCCAGTCCCACTGGGACGCGGCCCGCCGCGACCCCGCGGCCTGAGCGCACGCCCGTGCAGGGCCAGAGCACCGATCGCCACGGACCACAGCACGACGACGGCGGCCGGGAGCCGGCCGGGCAGCGCGGCGTACGCCTCCGGACGGAGGAGCGAGGCCAGACCGAGCGCGAGGCCCGCCAGGCAGGTCGACGTCGCGAGCAGCACCCGCCCCGGCTGCCACAGCGCGGCGACGAGCGCGGCGGCGGCGACGGTGAGCACGGCCGCCACGTGCATGGGCCAATGGCTGATGTCCCAGGTGAACTCGTCGCCGGGGCCGGCCCCGGCACGGGCGACGTCGATCGCGTGCACGGCGTGGGCGACCCAGAACGGTGCACCGACGGCGGCGACCGCCAGCAGCGGCAGGTCGGGATGCCAGCCTGACCCGGTGGTGGTGGCGCGGCGGGCGGCCACGCCCAGCAGGAGGGACGACGCGCCCACCGCGGCGGCGACGGGCAGCAGGTCGCGGTCACCGGTCGCGGCGGACGCCACGAGCAGCGCGACGGTGACGATCAGCAGCTGTGCGGCGGGCGCCCGTGTGTCGTCGGGGCGCCAGGCGGCGGCCACGAGTGCCCCGGCGACGAAGAACGTGAACAGGGCACCCCAGCTGGCCTCGAGCGGGACGTAGCCGACGAACTCGGGCCGCGACGTGACGATGACCGAGAGGTCGATCAGGCCGAAGAAGAGCAGCGCCCAGAAGAGGGCGGACGCGGCGGCCCCGAGACGCACCGCCAGTCGCATGCCTCGCAGGTTAGCCATGAGGGCCGGGCCGACGGCCGATGAGTTCGGGACGGCCGTGCCGTCAGGAGGAACGAGACCGACTGCCCGGACCACGAGGAGGCGTCATGACCACCGCGACGGAGCTCGCGCCGCACGACACCGGGTACGTCGACGTGAACGGCGTCCACATGTACTACGAGCAGTACGGCGACGGCACGCCCCTGGTCCTGCTCCACGGGGGCATGCTCACGATCGAGCTGAACTTCGCCTCGCTCATCCCGACCCTGGCGGGCGGCCACCGGGTGATCGGCCTGGAGCTGCAGGGGCACGGCCGGACGGCGGACACGGGGCGGCCGATCACTCCCGCCGCCCTCGCGAGCGACGTGGTCGGCGCGCTGGACCATCTCGGCATCGAGCGCGCCGACGTGTTGGGGCACAGCATGGGCGCCGCCGTCGCCCTCGAGCTCGCCGTGAACCACGGCACCCGGATGCGGCGCGTCGTGGCGGCGTCCGCCAGCGTGCGCCGCGACGGCATGCACGAGGACCTCACCGACCCGGCGAAGATGGCCACGTCCACCCGGATGCCGACGGCCCAGGACTTCGCCGACTTCAAGGAGGCCTACGCCCGGCTGTCGCCGCACCCCGAGCACTTCGAGGCGTTCCTCGCGGCGCTGTCGGCGAGCAACGCCGATCTGCAGGGCTGGTCCGACGAGCAGCTGGCCGGCATCACGGCGCCGACGCTCCTGGTGATCGGCGACCACGACTTCACCACCGTCGAGCACGCGGCCCTGATGCTGCGGCTCATCCCCGGCTCGCAGCTCGCGGTGCTGCCCGGCACGACTCACATGCAGGTGACCCGGCGGCCCGAGCTGCTCCTGCCGATGCTGGCGCGTTTCCTTGACTGATCCGGCAACCGATCCCGGTAATCCGCTCGCGTTCCCGGCCGACCGCGGAGGACAGTGCACGAATGCTGACCGGGCGTTCCGTCGTACTGCGTGAGCTCCGCCGGACCGACCTGCCGGTGGTGCACCGCGAGCTCAAGGCCGACGTCGTCACGAGTTCGCTGGGCGACGTCAAGCCCTGGCGCCCGAGGACGCTGGCGCGGCTCGAGGCCGACTTCGACCGCGCCCTGGCCGAACCGGCCGACGAGCAGTCCGTGCTGTTCGCGATCCAGGAGCGCGGCGACGAGAGCGGGGTCCTGGTCGGCACCACGGTGCTGTGGGGCATCGACCTGCACAACGGTCTCGCCCACATCGGCATCCAGCTCGTCCGCTCCGCGCGTGGGCGCGGCTTCGGGGCCGACGCCCTCCGGGTCATCTGCCACTACGGCTTCGTCGTCCGCGGCCTGCGCCGGCTCGCCCTCGAGACGCTCGCCACGAACGAGGCGATGCGCAAGACCGCGACCGCCGCCGGTTTCACCGAGGAAGGGCGACTGCGGCAGAACTCGTACGTGCTCGGCGAGGTCGTCGACGACGTGCTGTACGGGCTGCTGCGCAGCGAGTGGGCGCCGGGCGGGGTCGAGCTGTAGGCGGACCGGGCGTGTAACGCCCGGCGCGCGGGCCGCGTTGTACCCGGCGAGGCCCCGGCGCCGTCCGAACCCCCGAGCGGGCGGACGCCGGGGCTTTCCTCGTCCTCCCACCTCCGAAGGTGTCGTCCCGGATCGCCGGGCTCAGCCGCGCAGGTGGGCCTGCAGGTAGTCGCGCAGGACCACCGCGCTGTTGTGCTCCCGGTCGCGCGCGCTGTAGACGAGGGTCACGTCGCCCTCCGCGGCGGCCTCGCGCAGGGATCGCCATGCCTCGGGGTGGGCGTCGAGCTCGGCGACGTAGCGTCGCCGGAACTCCTCCCACTTCTGCGTGTCGTGGGAGTACCAGGCGCGTAGCTCACCGCTCGGCGCGACGTCCTTGACCCACGACCCGGCCGGCAGCTGGTCGCGGCGCACCCCGCGCGGCCAGAGCCGCTCCACGAAGAACACGCGGCCCGGTCCCTGCCCGTCGTGGTCGTGGGCCTCGTGGTCGTAGACCCGCGAGATCCGGACGTCGCCCATCCGGTGCTCCCCGATCAGCGTGGGGGCAGCTCGGGGCGCCACAGCGTGCCGGCCGGCACGTGGTGGACCACGTGGTGGTGCACGACGTCCTGCACGACGTGCACGGTGCGGTGGACCTCGACCCGGTGCAGGATCGATCCGCTGACGTCGAGCGCCACGGGGCGCGCCGGGGCGGCGCCGGTCACCGCCTGGCGGGCGACGTCCACCGCCACCCGCACGGCGACCGTGGCGGCCGCCGCGGTGGCCGCGACCACCACGGGGTGGCGCGCCAGCTGGGGGATCGCGGCACGCAGGGCCACCGCCCGCGATCGCCACAGCGCGGGCTCGGCCCCGAGCCGGCTGACGACCACGCCCGTCGTGGCGGCCTCGGCCTCCTGCGGATCGTCCGGCGCGACGCGCCCCTCGCGCTCGCCGCGCCTGTCCAGCTCGTCCCGCTCGCCACGCCCGTCCCGCTCGTCCCGCTCGTCCCGCTCGTCGCGCTCGTCCCGCATGTCCGGCATGCCTCCGATGATGCGCGTGCGCGACCCCGCGGTCCACCGTTCCCGTCGCACTCCGGGTCGCGCCCTGGACGCCGCCGCGGGACCTGCGCGAGGGTCGGCGCATGTCCTTCGCGCCTCCGCCGCACCCCTACCCGCCCGACCGGTACACAGCAGCAGACCCGGCCGTCAGCGCCCGGCTGCGCCGCCGCGACGAGCCTCCCGAGCTGACCTACTCGAAGGGTGGTTCGGTCGACTATCTGACCACCGGCGCGTCGACCAACGGCGACTACGGGCTCTACCGCTGGACCATGTCCGCCCGCCGGAGCGGGCCGGATCCGCACTACCACCGGTCGCTGTCCGAGTCGTTCTTCGTCCTCGAGGGCGCCGTCCGGCTGTTCGACGGAACGACCTGGCTCGACGCGGGGCCGGGTGACTTCTTGTACGTTCCCGAGGGTGGGGTCCACGGGTTCCGCAACGAGTCCGGGGAGCCCGCGTCGATGCTCATCCTCTTCGCCCCCGGCGCCCCGCGGGAGCGGTACTTCGAGGGGCTGGCCGAGCTCGCCACGCTCGGTGAGAAGCCGAGCGAGGAGGACATGGCGGAGTTCTACCGCCGGCACGACACGTTCTGGGTCTGAGGTCTCGTCGCCGGGCCGGTCCGAGGATCAGGCCTGCGGCCGCTGCCGGTGATCGGCCTCGGCGAGCCGCTTGATCGCCTGGAGCCGGGCGTCCCACCGCTGCGCGGCCGCGCTCATGGCGCGCGCTGCGGCCTCGAGCCGGTCGGGCCGGACGGTGTAGTGCACCTCGCGCCCGTCCCGGCGCTGCATGACGACCCCGGCGTCGAGCAGCACGGCCAGGTGCTTCGACACGGCCTGCCGGGTGAAGGGCAGGTCCTTGGCGAGCGCCGTGGGCGTCGCCTCGCCGAGCGCGACGAGCGCGTCGAGCACGCGGCGGCGACCGGGTTCGGCCACCGCCGCCCACAGCTGCTCGTCCTCGTCGGCGGCACTCATGGCCGGGCGTGCTCCTGGTGCTCCACGTCGAGGACGACGTCCGCGAGGCGACCGAGGTGGGTGGCCCAGCCGTGCTCGTGGTCGGACTCGAACCGGCTCTTCTGCTCCTCGGGCCACGTCACCTCGTCGAGGCCCGATTCCACGACCCGCAGGCGGGTGCCGTCGCCCTCGGCCTCGAGCGTGAACTCGACCAGGGTCGAGTTCCCCGCGGCTGCCGCGCTGCCGGCCGGGTGCTGCCACCGGTACGACAGGCTCCGCGGCGGGTCGACGGCCTGCACGCTCACGTTCACCGTCAGCGCCGTCGCCGGGTCGACCCCGAAGGTCATCGACCCCTGGTGGCCGGGGGAGGGCCGGACGTCGACGGCGTCCGCGAACCAGAGCCGCACCCGGTCGGGCTCCGTCACGGTCCGCCACACCACGTCGACCGGGGCGTCGATGTGGACCGACTGCTCGATGATCCTGCTCATGTCTGCTCCTCGGGCTGTGCTCGGGACGGGTGTCAGCTGATCGGCCGGCCCGCGCCGGCGTCGACGTGGGCGCGCAGGCTCGAGAGAACGTAGTCCCAGCCGCCGCTGCACAGCTCGTAGCAGTCCAGCTGCGGGGTGAGCCCCTGGTGGTGCAGACGCATCGTCGTCCCGCCGGAGGGCTCGGCGTCCAGCTGGACGACGACCCGCGTGCCCGCCCACTCCTCCCAGGCCGGGACCGGAGGTACGGCGCGCACCTCCCACACGATCGAGCACGGCTGCTCGGTGGCCAGCACCGACAGGACGACGTCCTCGTACCCGCTGTTCGGGAAGGCGAGCCGCAGCTCCCCGCCGTCCGTGCCGGAACCCGAGACCCGGGTGGTCCACCACGAGGCGAGACCCGACACCGTGGTGAGGGCCTCCACCACGGCCTTGGGAGGCCGGGCGAAGCGCAGCTCGGTCCGGTAGTCGTTCGCGGTGCTCGTCGTCACGTCCATGTCGTCTCCCTCGATAAGCGCAACCGACGGTTGCTTCTCAGGGACACTAGCCGGTTGGTCAGAGAAGCGCAACCCTCGGTTGCGCGTCTGAAGGATGCGTCCGCGGCGAGGGGGAGCGCCGCCCGTCTGTCCCACCGGCTCGGCTTGAGCGATGCTGGAGGCCGAAGCATGGATGTCGACGCATCGAGGCGACAGGGGGCGTGGTGGCCGGATCGAGGGAGAGCGAACAGGCGCCGCCCCGCACGCCGGCGTCGGAGGTCCCGCTGTACGGGACGCCGCCCGAGCGCCCGCTCTACGGTCAGCCGGGACACGGCCTTGGGCCCGAGGTGGGCTGGTCCGACACCGAGCCCACCATGCCCGAGGCGACCCGGCCCGAGCCCGGTCCGCGGGAGGCGGGCGTCCCCGGACGACCGCTGCAGCCCGGACGTGGCGGTCTGGCGCTCGTCCTCGGGCTGATCGGGCTCTTCGCGTTCCCGCCGCTGGCGCCCGCGGCCTGGATCCTCGGGCTGCACGAGGTCCGCGGTGTGGACGCGGGCCGCCGGCATCCGGGAGGCCGGACGCTGGCGCAGGCGGGGCTCGTGCTGGGCGTCGTCGGCACGGTGCTCCTCGCCTTCTGGATGCTTATGGGCGGGTTCGTGCTGTTCCTGGTCGTCGCGGCCGCCCGTTCCCTGTTCGGGGGGTGAGCCGCGGCCTCGCGCCGGGTGCGGGGCTGCCCCCGACGGCCTGTTCCTGGCGGTCTGTTCGTGACGGTCTGTTCCTGACGGTCTGTGACTGGCCCTAGGGGTACGGCCAAGGGTTGGCCCGGCACCCCTCGAGGCCGTAGGTCTGCTGCTGCATCACGGGGGCGAGGGCGCCACGCCGCGGGCAGCGCTCGTGGGGGTGTCCGAGCAGGTGCCCGATCTCGTGGTTGACCACGTACTGCCGGTACGTCGTGCGCATGCGGACGAACTCCGGGGTGGTGCGTACCCAGCGGGTCAGGGTGATGACGACGCGGCCCTCGCGGCCGCACGACGCCTCGCCCTTGGTGTCCAAGGGCCTGCAGAGCAGTGCGTTCGTGGCCGGACTGGCCAGCACCACGCGGAAGTCGGCGTCCGCGCCATCGGTGCGTGCGAAGGTCAGCCGGCGGCCGGCGCCCCAGCCACGGGGGTCGTTGAGCGTGCGCAGGACGAAGCCTGCGAACGCCCGCGCGTCGACCGGCAGGCCCCTCTCGACCTCGACCCGGATGCGGCGGACGGTGCCGCCTCCGGGTGCGGCGACCCGTCCCGGCACGATCGCGAAGGTGCCGCGGCCGCGACCGGGTACGGAGGTGCTGAGCAGACCCGCCGCCCTGTCCTCCGTCGTCAGCTCGGCCTCCGGGATTGTCGTCGCGGGGGTGGGTGTCGCCGTGACCGCCGGCATCTCGGGGTCGTCGGGCATCGCCGGCAGGCTCGGCGGCGAGGCGAGCTCGACGGACTCGACCGGCACGGGCGCCGCGGCACGGTCGCGATCGATCACCAGCGTGAGGACGACGGGCGCGAGAAGGACCACCCCGGCGGCCACGGCCACGGATCGGGCCGCCTTGCGCGCTCTCGTCACGCCTTCCTCCCTCGGCGGCGCGATCATACGTCAGGGATCATGGAACTCGCCGCACGCGATCGGGGGCGCCGTCCGATCCCGGCATCGCCGCGATCCGCCGCTAGCCTGGAGGCGTCGAGGAGGTCGCCATGACGGGGCCGGAGGCAGGGCGCCTGGGGCTGCGCGACGCGCAGCCGGCGTTCGCTGCGCGCGCGACGCTCCTGGCCGCGGTGCTGGTCCCGGCCCTCGTGGCCGGCCATTGGGCCCCGGTCGGCGGTCCGGCGCTCGCGCTTGCCTCGCTCGGCTCCTCGGCTGTGACGGTCGACCTCTGGGCGTTCCTCGCCCCGGTGGTGCTACAGGCGCTCGCGCTGCAGCGGGCTCTCCGCGGATCCGCCCCCGCGTGAACGGGTCGTCGCCGCCCTGGCGATCCCGCGGCCGCAGGAGCCGGGCCGCCCGGGTCGGGCGCGCGCGAGGGCGCCGGGTGCAGGGCACGTCCCGCACCCCGCCTGCTGACTCACGCTCCTCGCATCGCACCACCTGGAGCAGCCGGTCGGGCTGCGGGACGTCGCGTCCCAGCCCCTCCGCTTCGGCCCCAGGAGTCCGCCATGCCCGTCAAGCTCACCACTGCCGTCCCCTCGACCGTGATCGACGATGCCCTACGACCTCTCGAACTGGTGATCTCGCACGTCCTCGTCGCCGCACACGACCTCTTGGCCACCATCGGATTGCCTCCGGGTCGCGGCGTCACGTGGGCGGCGTCGATAGCCGTCCTCGTCGTGATCGTCCGATCGGCGCTGGTGCCCCTGGTCGTCAGGCAGGTGCGCACGTCGCAGCGGCTGGCCGCCGCGGCACCTCGCCTGCAGGAGATGAGGGAGCGCTACCGCGGGGCCCGGGACGCCGAGTCGTTGGCGCGCATGCGCGCCGAGACCCACGCCGTGTACGCCGACGCTGGGGCGCGGCCGCTCGGCTCCCTGCCGATCCTCGTGCAGGCACCGCTCCTGCTGGCGCTGTTCCGTGTGCTTGACGCCGCCGCTCAGAGCGGACCGGTCCGGCCGGCGGCGGGCATGGCGGCCGGCGTGGCGGCCGGCCACGTCGGCCGGGCGACCCTTGCCGGCGCCTCACTCGCCGACCACATGAGCGCCAGAGGTGCCGCGTCCGTCGTCGCTGCGGTGCTGACCGCTGTCGCCGCCGGCGCGCTCTGGCTGCTGCAGCGTCGCCAGGTCACGCTGAACACCACTCCCTCCGCGTTCGAAGGACCGGGCGGGATCGCACTCCGCCTGAGCGTCTGGCTGCTGCCCGCGACTGCCGTCGTCTCGGGTCTGGCCCTCCCGATCGGGGTCCTCGTCTATGTGGCCTGCACCAACGTCTGGTCCCTCGGGCAGCAGGCAGTTCTCCTGCGCCGCCTGCCGGCTCCCGGGTCGGTGGCTCATGCTCGCAAGCTCGCCCGCGAGGACGCTCCGTGAGCCCGGGTTCTGACTCATGCGCCTGGCCGTGTCGTGTGGGTGTGGTTGCGGAGGAGTGGTCGGGTGTGGTCGACCCAGCTGGGTGGTCGGACCCAGGGCACGCCGTTGATCATTTGGATGTCCCAGGTTCGTTGCCCGACTTCGGTGTGGTGCCGCGTGCAGAGCAAGGTCATGTTCTGGACGTCGGTGGGGCCGCCGGCGGCCCAGGGGGTGACGTGGTGCACCTGGCAGTGTTCGCCGGGGACGGCGCAGCCGGGGATGACGCAGCCGACGTCTCTGGCGATCAGGGCGTCCTTCTGCGGCGGCGTGGCCAACCGGACGGTGCGGCCCATCGCCAGGACGGCGCCGTCGGGGGTGTGCAGCACCCGCTGCAGGCGGGCCCGGGCGAACAGCTCCGCGAGGGTGGCGTCGGGTGGGTGCCCGGCGTGCTGGATCCACGCCCGCCCCGCCATGCGGTCCACGGTCTCGCTGAGTGGGGGTGGGTGGCGGTGGTGTCGGCGGCGGCTGCTTCGACAGCTTGGTGGACAGCTGATCGAAGCTCCACGCGACGTTCGGGTCCTTCACCGGCCCCGCAGCCTTCGCCAGTGCGGCCGCCAACTGGTCGACGCCCACGGTCACGAGGATCTTCACCGGCGGGTACGGCCCCGAGAGCACCCCGGGCTCCCGCACCACCTGGTAGTCGCCCTCCGCCTCCGGCTCGCGCTCGTCCTGGAGGTGCTCGTCGGACTCGTCGGACTCGTCGGGTTGGCCGAAGGTGTCGGGCCAGGGTTCGGGATCCGGGCGGGTGCCGGCGTGGTCGGGGAGGTGGATGCCGGCGCGGGCGGCGCCGAGCGGCGAGGCAGTCGGTCAGGGCGTCCAGGTTCCGCTGCCCCAGATCCCGCGGGTCCGGCAGCACCCGTTCGACGCCGTCCGGGTCGATCGCCAGACCGGGTCGTAGCGCGTTGCCGGCGGCGAGCACGGCGAGGATCAGGGCGCCTTGGGTGGCGCCGCAGGCGAACTTGCCGACCAGGTTCCCGTTCGCGTCCGGCGAGGCGTACAGGAACCTTCGTTCGTGCGCCCCCGCCGGGGTCTTCGGGTTCAACTCCTCCACCAGCGCCCGCGCCAGCCGGTCCAACTCCTTCACCGATGACCGGTGGGCCTTGGCGGCCAGGAACGCATCCACCACCTCGACCCGCCGCACCCACCCGCCCCCACCGGCCTCACCCTCGACGGGGATCAGTTCTTCGCGGATCTTCTCCCCGAGGTCGCGGTGGGCGCGGACCGCGACGTCCACATGCCCGCGCAGCACCTCCCCGGCCGCGTACGCGGCGCCGATGACTTTCAGGTCGCCGGTGTCCGGGTCGAGCAGCTGCGCCGTGGTGGAGTCCCGCCGGGCGGTGCCGTGGTCGATCCCGAGGGCGTGCTGCTGGAACGCGATCGACGCCTGCCCCGCCCGCGCCTTCGGCACCACATCATCCCGGGCATCCATCGCCGCCAAGGTCCGGAACCCGGCCGAGGCGACGGCACCCTGCAGGGCGGTGATCTCCCGGGACAGCGCCCGCAACTCCCCCGCCGACAACGCCGCGTGCCGCACCCCCACCAACACCGCCAGGCCGTCCCGGACCACAGCCAGCGCCGCCGCCGCGAACTCCGGCACCACATCAGCCACCGCCTCGGCAGGAGCGGCGCCGGCGTCGGCGGCGTCGGCGCGTTCCGTGCCGTCGGCGTCGAGCGGCTCCTGCTCGTCGCGGCCCCCGTCTCCCATGACACAGACGCTAGACCCCACCACCGACAAACCCACTCCAGCAGCGGTGGACCAGAACCAACAGTTCTGGAGCTGACTGTGACATGTCAAACACGTGTGACAGCTCGCCGACGCTCTGAACGGGAAGGTGGCTCGACCCGGCGTTTCCTGCCCGCGGCCAGACTCGGCAGGATGTGACCGTGGGCGCCGAGCTGGTGATAGCGCGCAACCCCGAGGAGGGGTCGTCACTGCCGTTCCTCGTTCGGGTGCCGGTTCCGGGCGGGGACCTGCTGCTGAAGACGCGCGAGCCGTGGCCGCGGACGTCGAAGGTCTATTGCCACCGCACGGACGCGTGGCCCGAGCAGCTCGACGTCGTCGAGCGCGTGCCCGTCCGGTCCTGCGTGAAGCGAGGCCCCGCCATCGACCTGGTCCTCGACCGGGCCCGGGAGAACCGTTCACAGCTCGTCCTGACGCGGGCCCGGGGCCGCGAGGTGATCTTCTGGCAGTCACCGCGGACGGCGAAGCAGGCGCGCCCGGCCGTGACCATACCGACACGACGCGCGTCGGGCCAGGTGCTCGAGATCGTCGTCGACAGTCGCGAGCGCTACGCCTACGGCTTCAGTCACCAGCAGGCCAGCACAGTCCGCCGCGCATTGCCGGTCGGTGACTATGCCGTCACGCTCGACGGAGCCGTCGTCGCCGCGGTCGAGCGCAAGTCGCTGGCCGACCTCGCGAGCAGCCTCATGTCGGCCAAGCTCACCTACGCTCTCGCCGAGCTGGCCGCGCTGCCCCGGGCCGCGGTCGTCGTCGAGGACCGCTACAGCGCGCTGTTCAAGCTCGAGCATGTCGCGCCCGGGTCCGTTGCCGAGGCGCTGGCGGAGGCGCAGGTGCGCTTCCCGGCCGTGCCGGTCTTCTTCGCCGAGACGCGCCCGCTCGCCCAGGAGTGGACCTACCGCTTCCTCGGGGCGGCGCTCGCTGAGCTCGCGAGCACCGACGCGTCCTTCTCCGCCCAGGCGCGGGAGCGGAGAACCGCGCCACCGAGCGAGGACGCACCGGCGAAGGGGAGGCCCGTCGCGGGCGACGTCCGGGCCTGGGCCTCGGTCAACGGACTGGAGGTGGCGAGCAAAGGCCGGGTGCCGCAGCACGTCGTCCAGGCGTACCTGGCGGCGCAGCAGCTCTAGCTCGCGCGCTGAACGGGCGCAGGGCTCACGCGGCCGGGACGAGCAGCGTCGGCATGACGGTCTGCACGGCCGCCGTCAGCCCGCCCAGCGTCTGCTCGCCCTGCTCGCCGCCCTCCCCATACGCCAGCAGGGCCTGCTGGAACAGGCCGTCGAGCATGCCGTAGGCCACCGCTGCGGGAACGGCCACGGGCCGGCCTGCCAGCTCGGCGTACCGGCTCACGACCCGCCAGATCATCTCTTCCAGCGTCCGGTCGATCAGCTGCACGGCCTCGCGCAGCTGCGGCTCGAACATGCTCTGGATCCGCAGGTCGTACCAGAGGCGATGCATGGGCGCCTCGTCGCGGATCGTCTGGGCGAGCTTGGCGGCGAACCGCTCCAGCAGCTCGCCGGCGGACGTCGACTCCGCGACCACCGAGTCGTACCGGGTCACGCAGCGCGCCTTGTAGTACCGGACGCTGTAGACGACGAGCTCGAACTTGTCCTCGAAGTAGTAGTGGACGACGCCGTGGCTGAACGGGGAGTTGTTGGCGATCTCGCGCAGGCTCGAGCGCGCGTACCCGAGCGTGCCCAGGGTCTGCAGCGCGGACTCAGCCAGCTGGTCGCGCCGCTCGTCGAAGCGGTCGACGGCCCGGGCGGTTCGCCGGCGCGGCGCCTCGGTACTCACCACCGCACCATCCTAGGTGGGAACCGCGACATGCGGGGGTGAGCATTTGACAGCTGTCCAGCCGACTCTTGACGACCGTCCAGAGCGAGAGTGTGATGGGCGCCACCATCCCACCCTCGAGCAACGGAGCTCCCATGGCAGACCTCGACCTGACCGGACGCCGGGCCCTCGTCACGGGGGGCGCCCAGGGTCTGGGGGAGGGCATGGCGACCGCTCTGGCGGCCGCCGGCGCCAAGGTGGCCGTCGCCGACCTGCAGGACGACCTGG
This sequence comes from uncultured Actinomycetota bacterium, assembly GCA_963792195.1. Classification (GTDB taxonomy): domain Bacteria; phylum Actinomycetota; class Actinomycetes; order Actinomycetales; family Kineosporiaceae; genus DATKNA01. The sequence continues at coordinate 472,616 of CAWBVK010000004.1, forward strand.
GCGCCAAGGTCGCCGACGGGCTCGGCGAGGGCCACACGTTCGTCCACCTCGACGTCACGAGCGACTCCGACTGGGAGGCGGCCGTAGCGCACACGGTCAGCGCCCTCGGCGGTCTCGACATCGTCGTGAACAACGCCGGCGTCGAGATCACCCACCTGATCGTCGACCTGGACCCCGCCGCCGTCCGCAAGCAGCTCGAGGTCAACCTCCTCGGCACCGCGCTGGGCCTCAAGCACGCCTTCCGCGCGATGCGTCCGGGCGGTGCGGCCGGCAACGGTGGTGCCGTCGTCAACGTCGCCTCCGTCGCGGCCACCATCGCCTTCCCCGGCATCGCGGTCTACTCCGCGACCAAGGCCGGGGTCGACCGGCTCACCCGGGTCGCGGCCATGGAGTCGGGGCGGCTGGGCTACGGCGTGCGCGTCAACTGCATCTACCCCGGCCTCGTCCCCACCGCGATGGGCGCGGGTCTCGCGAACGACGTCGCCCGGATCGGCCTGTTCGGCTCGCCGCAGGAGGCGGTGGAGGCCGTCGTGGGGCTCACCCCGTCGGGCCGGCTGGGCGAGGTGCAGGACATGGCCGACGCCGTCGTCTTCCTCGCGTCCGACGCGGCGCGGTTCGTCAATGGAGCCGGCCTGCCCGTCGACGGCGGCATGGGCATGTGAGGGCCGGGCCCGTGCGTCTCGTCGACTACCTCGACAAGGGCGCCGACCTGGGGCCCGACCGGCCGTGCCTGACGACGGACGGCGTGAGCCGGTCGTACGCCGAGGTGCGCGAGCTCACGCTCCGCATCTCGGCGTCCCTGGCCGGCCGGGGGGTCAGGCCCGGGGACCGCGTCGCCATCCTGGCGGGGAACGATCCGACCGCCTTCACCTGCGTGTTCGGCATCAGCCGGGCCGGAGCCGTCTGGTGCCCGATCAACCCGCGCAACGAGGCCGCCGAGAACCGGGAGCTGCTCGACCTCTTCGGCTGCACCGCCCTGCTGTTCCAGTCGGCCTTCGCGCCCCTGGTCGCCGCGATCGCCCCCGACCTGCCGGCGCTCACCACCCTGGTGTGCCTGGACGCCGAGGTCCCGGGGGCACTCACCTGGGAGGCGTTCCTCACCCTGGGCGCCGGGCCGGACCACCTGGACGTCGACCAGCCGGCGCTCGACGACCTCGCGATGATCGTCGGCACGGGCGGCACGACAGGTCGCCCGAAGGGCGTGGAGCTCACCGGCCGCAACCTCGAGACCATGACGGCCCTGACCCTGATGAGCTACCCGTTCGAGGGCCGCCCGCGCTACCTCGCGCTCGCGCCGCTGACGCACGCCGCCGGAGTCCTCTGCTTCCCCGTGCTGGCGCTCGGCGGCGAGATCGTCGTGATGCGCGCGCCCGACGTCGGAGCGTTCCTGGCCCTGATCGAGCGGCACCGGATCACCCACACCTTCCTGCCGCCGACGCTCATCTACATGGTCCTGGCTCACGAGAAGCTCGACGCGACCGACCTGACGTCGCTGCAGTGCTTCTGGTACGGCGCCGCGCCGATCTCGGTAACCCGGCTCGAGGAGGCGCTGCGACGGATCGGGCCGGTGATGGGTCAGCTCTTCGGGCAGACCGAGGCGCCCATGATGATCTCGACCATGGCCCCTCGCGAGCACTTCCGGACCGACGGCACGATCGCCCGTGAACGGCTCGCATCGGCGGGGCGGCCGACCCCGCTCGTGCGCGTGGCCGTCATGGCGCCCGACGGCGCCTTGCTCCCGGCCGGGGAGACGGGGGAGATCGTCGTGCGGGGCTCGCTGGTGATGCGCGGGTACCACCGGGATCCCGTGGCCACCGACGCGGCGTCGGCGCACGGGTGGCACCACACGGGCGACGTCGGGCACCTGGACGCGGACGGCTATCTCTTCATCGTCGACCGCGCGAAGGACATGGTGATCACCGGCGGCTTCAACGTGTACTCGACGGAGGTCGAGCAGGCCGTAATGCAGCACCCGGCGGTCCAGGACTGCGCCGTCGTCGGCCTGCCCGACGACAAGTGGGGGGAGCGCGTCACCGTCGTCGTCCAGCTCCTGCCCGGCGCCTCCGCCGCACCGGAGGAGATCCGGGCGTTCGCCCGGCAGCGGCTGGGCGGCGTGAAGGCGCCCAAGCAGGTCGAGATCTGGCCCGACCTGCCGCGATCGAAGGTCGGGAAGGTGCTCAAGCGCGAGATCAGGGACACGCTCGCGGCCGCCGACTGAACGGAGGCCGGGACTCCCGGTTCGGTCCCCCGGGTCTGCATGGATCGTTCCGATGCTTTGCGCCGGCGTCGGATTCGACACCCCGGTGCGATCAGTAGCAGGGGATGCTTTGCACTGGCCTCGAATTCGGCGCCACGGCTCTGTCCGACGGCGGTGTGAGGCAGAGCACGGGATGGCGGCCCGAGCACGAGTGGCGTGGGCCAGATCTGACGCCAGTGCAAAGCGCGCTGCACCAGGTGGGCCGGCTGCCGATGCCGGCTGCGCTCGGCACGCCACCGCCTCGTGCCACGGTCCGGGGGCGCCCGCCTCGTAGGCTTGGCCGGTGCCCGTCATCGCCAAGTACGCGACGTCCTGTTCGGTGTGCGCCACGGCCGTGGCGCCGGGGCAGGAGATCGTGGCCGTCGGGCGGCGCTGGGCGCACGTGGCCTGCGACGGCGGGCTCTTCGAGTCGCCCGGGGGAGCGCTCGCACCGGTGGCCGCGACCGGGGTGCTCGAGGTGTGGACCGACGGCGCCTGCTCGGGCAACCCCGGCCCGGGGGGCTGGGCGTGGGCCACGGAGGACGGCCGGCAGGCGAGCGGAGGGGAGCGTCCGACGACGAACCAGCGCATGGAGATCCAGGCCGCGCTCGAGGCCGTGCGGTCCCTGGAAGGTGCCCTGACCGTCGTCAGCGACTCGACCTACGTCGTGAACTGCTTCAGGGACGCCTGGTGGCGCGGGTGGCTGAGCCGCGGCTGGGTGAACAGCGCGAAGAAACCGGTGGCCAACCGCGACCTGTGGGAGCCGCTCGTGACCCTCGTCCGCGACCGCGGCGACGTGACGTTCCGCTGGGTCAAGGGCCACTCCGGCGACCCGATGAACGACCTCGTCGACCGGCTCGCCGTGGCGGCGGGCCGGTCGACGCCGTGAGGCCGGCTCAGGGGACGAGCACGAGCTTGCCGCGCACGTGGCCGCCCGCGCTGATCCGGTAGGCCTCGGCGGCGCGCTCGAACGGGAACGTCTGCACCTTGATCACGAGCTTGTTCTGCGCCAGCAGGTCGGCCACCTCGGCCAGCGCCTCCTGCGGACGGCTGTCCGCGCCGCCGCCCGTTACCTGCGCACCGGCCTGTCCGGCACCGAAGTTGGCGATGCTGAGCACCTTCGAAGGCTGGTCGACCAGGCCGACGAGCTCCTCGATCGGCGTCTTGCCGGCCACATCGAACACGTCGTCGACGACTCGGCCGCCCGCGGCGGCGCGCACCCGGTCGGCCATCCCGTCGCCGTACAGCACCGGTGCGGCGCCGAGCTCGCGCAGGTAGTCCTGGTTGCCCTCGCCCGCCGAGGCGATCACCGTCAGCCCGCGCGCCCGCGCCATCTGGACGGCGACCGCGCCCACGCCGCCCGCGCCGCCGTCGATGAAGATGATGTCCCCCGACCGCGCTCCCAGCAGCCGGAGTGCCCGCTCCGACGTCTCACCGGAGACCCCGGCGGCCGCGGCCACCGCCCAGTCGACCGACGCCGGCTTGCGGGCCCAGCCGCGGAGCAGCGCGTACTCGGCCTGCGTGTTCGGGCCCGTGCCGAACACCTCGTCGCCTACGGATACGCCGGTCACGCCGTCGCCGACCTCGTCGACCACGCCCGCCGCGTCGTACCCGAGACGGCCGGTGCCCTCGAGCGGCTTGCCGCCGGCCATCGCGCCGGTCAGCACCTTCCAGTCGATCGCGTTGACGCTGGCGGCCTTGACCGCGATGCGTACCTGCCCCGAGCCCGCGTGGGGTTCGGGGGTGTCGGCCCACCGGAGGACGTCGGGCGATCCGTACTCGTCGAACTGCAGCGCGCGCATCCCGCGATCCCTCTCCGTCGCCGCGCCGGCCGGCCGCCGGCATCGTCCCCACGCTAGTGCGGGGCACCGGTGGTGCCCGAGGTGGCCGGGGTCTCGCAGCGTGAGCGGCCGGGCTCAGCTGTTGTCGCGCACGTACTGCTCGGGGTTCTGGTCGACCGGCTTCACGCCCTCCACGTGGGCGGCCTCGAAGGCTGCGAAGCGCACCGCGAGCCGATGGCGCAGCTCCAGGTCGACGTGCCGCCGGAAGTCGGCCAGCCCCTCGTGCTCCTCCTCGCCCATGTGCTCGTCGTTGGCCTTCCGGGCGGCGTCGACGCCGTCCCACCAGCCCTTGCTGCCGACCTCGTGCGCGGCCGCCGCGGTGATGCCGTCGCGGATGTCGTTGTGATCGCCGATGGCGTCCTCGGTCTCCTCGACCTCGGAGTGGTCGTGCAGCCGCTCGCCCAGCTTCAGCAGCTCGGGGTAGAAGATCTCCTCCTCCGCCCGGGCGTGCGTCTCGAGCATGGCGGCGATCCGGGTCCAGAGGGCACCCAGCGTCGCGGTGTCGGCCCGGTCGACGTCGTCGAGCATGGCGAACATGCGCCGCTGCTCGTGGTGGTCGCTGAGGATCAGTTCGGTGATGTCCACGGGCCCCAAGGGTGCCAGCCGACCCGCGCGTCGTCGCATTCGGTCGTGGCGCCGCGTCGGGTCCCGCCGGGAGCGGGCCGGTGGGCGGCCCCCCGCCGGCCCGGGAGGCGTCGCCGGAGCGCGGACGGCGGTCAGCAGCGCGACGGCGATCGTGCTGAGGCATGCGAGCACGGCGACCTGGGCGGGCTCGGCCCGCGGCTCCAGGACGGCGAGCACGGTCGCCGCGAACACGAACGCCAGCGACCGCACGACGGCAGCGACATCGGCCCGGCCTTCCAGTCCCCAACAACCGCAGGGCAGCGGTCCGCGCAGGGAACGGACGGCGGCGAGGTACACGGCGAACCCGGCGTACGGGACCGCCACCCCGACCGCGGCGATGCGAGGGTGGCCGCCGATGCTGCCGGCCGCGCCGACCGCGCCGACCGCGCCGACGGCAAGGATGCCGACGCCGTAGAGCCGCACCGAGCGGCGGAAGACCAGACGCGCGGGGAACAGCCGGTGGGCGAGCAGCGCGGCGAGCAGCGGGCGCGGCTGGCGGACCGTGTTCACGCCGGCCAGGACGAGCAGAAGGTTCCCGGTCATCACGACGCCGAGCGCGAGCATCGCCGCGGCCTCCCGCGCGGTCACGGGCCACCTGTACTGACGAGCCCGACGACGACCAGCCCGCTTCCGGTGACCAGCAGCACCGACACGAGCAGTGTCACGCGGTCGAGGGCGTTGTCCCACAGGTCGGCGGGTGCCCAGGTGAGGCGAAGCAGCGGCATCAGCGCGCGCCCCGCGCCGAACGCCGTGCCGGCCAGCAAGCCACCCCACCACGGCGCGACGAGCGCCACGCACAGAGCGGTGAGATGGGGCAGGCCGCTCGTCATGTACGTCCGCAGACCCGTGCCCATCTCGAACCCGAACTGCAGCGCTCCTACGCGGCCGCCCGCCTCGACCACGGTCGGCGGGACCTGGCGCCCGTTCTGCGGCAGCGGCAGGCTGTAGAGGCCGACCTCGCTCCCGGCGACCACGACCCCCAGGACGACGACGAGCGCCCATCGGACGGCGTCCGGGGCCAGCGGGCGCACGAGGGACCCGAGCACGACGAGGACCGCCCCGACGACGGTTCCGCCGAGCAGTTCGCCCGTGGCGAACCACCACCTCGCGCGGCCCCGCCACACGGACGAGCTCAGCAGTTCCGCTGAGTTGTAGCTTCAAACCGATCCGGACACGGCGTACCCCGCGGACGTGCCGAGCAGGACCCAGAAGGCGGCGCCGGCGCCCGTCCAGCCGCGCGCCACGCCGGCCACGAGCGCGGCGGATCCCACGGCCACCACCACGGCCGGCACCACGGGATGCGACCACCGGGGCGTGCGCAGCGCCGGATGGGTGCGCATCCCCGGATGCATTCTCAGATGGCCGTGCGGCAGATGCTGAAGCTGCTGATCCGCGTGCCGCCGGCGTCGGCGTACTCGGTGTGGCCGTCGGAGCACTTGCGCCGCAGCGTGCTGTGCCCGGAGCCGGAGGCGCCGAACCACTTCCAGGCGTTGCGCGTCGAGCAGGACGTGTTGTTGAACGTGTAGTTGTACGAGTACCCGGTGCCGCTGGCGGCGTCGTTGCGGTGCCAGCTGCCGCTGCAGACCGAGCTCGAGTAGTAGGCGCTGGAGGGCACGCACACGGTCGAGGGGTTGATGTAGCCGTGGCAGTCGCCCCACACGGAGAGGATGGGGTTGGGGTTCGTCGCCGATGCCCTCAGCGGCACCATCTCCAGCGACCACACGCCCAGGCCGAGGGCTCCGCCGACCACGAACTTCAGGACGCTCCTGCGCGAGGCCGCCTGGTCGCGAACGGCGGCGGCGAGCTCACTGCGCTGCCACCGGCCGCTCGGCGGGGCGTCCCAGTCGGGCAGGTCGGCCACGCGCAGCGGTGTGCCGTCGATGGTCATGTGGCCTCCTCGGGGACGGGCGCCGGGTTGTGCTTGACGATCCACCGCTCGAGCGTGCGCAGGTCGCCAGCCGGTCCGACGTCGACCACCTCGCCGTCACGGTCGATGACGACCATCGCCGGCGTGTAGCCGGGGGAGAGCGCGGCGAAGGCCGCGGGGTCGACGGTCACGGGGACGGAGCCGTCGGTGGCGAGGTCGGTGTCGGCGGTGAGCACGTGGAACTGGACGACGCCCGCGTGCCGCCGCGCGAAGTCGGCGAAACGCGGCATCAGCTCGGCGCATGCGCGGCAGCCCGCGGAGCTCGTCATCACGAAGGCGAACGCGTGGCGCTCGGGTGCGAACCGGCGCGCGGCGCTCCGGCGGCGGCCGCCAGGCTGGTCGGCGTCGACGGCGGTGGCGAGCTCCGCGACCTCGCCCTGCAGTCGTCGCACCGCCTGCAGGGTGCCGGCGAGACCGAGGGCCAGCACGACGAGCACGATCCACGACAGGGTCAGGGCGGCCGTCTGGAAGGACACGGTCAGCCCCAGGTGATCGACGAGATGCGCTCCAGCACCTCGAGGCCCGGCGCCGCGTCCGTGGGCACGTCAGGATGCAGGACTGTCACGGCATCGCGGGAGAGGTGGACGAGGACCGCGGCGCCCGCGCCGACCGCCTCCTCGGGCAGCGCCTGCCGCCACACCTCGCCGGACCGCACGCGGGCCCCCCTCCACGCCGGCACCTGGCCAGGAGCGTCGGCGGGCTTGACGAAGCTCAGCAGCCCGGCTCCCGGGACGTGCTTGGTGACGGTCAGCCGGTCGAAACGGGCGGCGCGCCGGGTCAGGCGCACCAGCAGACCCTCGGGCGTGTCGGTGGAAGCCAGCCCGTCCAGCGCGTCCAGGTACACCGCGTGCGGCGCGTCGGGCACGTTGACCCAGGCGTACGCCTCGTGCCAGCGGCCGCGCCATGCCACGAGGCCGTCGCTCCCTTCGCCGGCGGCGCGCGTGGCGAGCACGATCGAGCCGCCCTGGCTGCTGTACTCCGCGACGTAGTCGCCCTGCAGCAGCCCGACCACCAGTCGGTCGACGGTGCCGACCGGCCCCGTCTGGACCATGCGGATGTCGGCGGGCGCGTTGGCTCCGAAGCCCGGGGTCTCGACCACCCAGCGAACCTCCGTGAACCACGGCTCACCCATCACGTCGTCGATACCGTGCACGGTCAGCCGGGAGCCGTCGGCGACCTGCACCGAGGCTCCGCCCGTGGGCCGCCAGTCCGCAGAGATCCGCTGCTTCACCGACTGCACCATGGCGGCCCCCACCCTCAGGTGATGTGATGCATGCCACACTAACCCTGCGTTTTCATCCGTGTCGAGATCGTGGCCACCTTCCTCCACTCGGATGCAGCGGGCAGCGGGGCTGCCGTGTATGAGTGACATGAGCACCACGGCGAGGAGGTTCGCGGTGGCAGGTGGCTCGATCGCGACCGGAGGCGACGACTTCGACGACTTCGAGGCCTTCGTGCGGCACATCGCCCCCGCGCTGCTGCGCCTGGCTCACGCGCTCACCGGTAACCCCGGCGACGCCGAGGACGTCGCCCAGGAGGCGCTCGCGCGACTGGCCGCGGCATGGCCGCGGATGCGCAGCGACGGGCAGGTCGACGCGTACGCCCGGCGCACCCTCGTCAACGTGTTCCTGAACGAGCGGCGGCGGCGGCGCGGGGAGCGCGCGCTCGTCGCGCGGCTGGGCGCCCTGCCGCAGGCGCGCGATCCCGGTTCCGGCCTCGATCTGGCGGAGGCGCGGCGCCTGCTGGACGTGCTGCCGCCGAAGCAGCGGGCGGCCGTCGCCCTGCGCTACGTGGTCGACCTCGACGACGACGCCATTGCCGACGCGCTCGGCTGCACCCCGTCGACCGTCCGCTCGCAGATCGCTCGCGCGCTGGAGTCCCTCCGGCGGCTCGACAGCGAGCAGGGAAGGATCGGCCGATGACCGACGACGACGTCGCGCGCGTGGAGGCCGCGCTGCGGGAGGCACCCTGGGACCTCCCGGTACGGGAGGAGCTCGTCGCCGGAGCGACGAGCGCGCTCGGCCGGCGGCGCCGGCGTGCCACGCCGCTCTGGGCGGCCGCCGCCGTCGTGCTGGTCGTGGCCGGCGGTCTTGCGATCCGTTCGGGGCTCTCGCCCGGGGCCGGGCCCGGGCAGCCCCTGACGGTCTCCGGCTCACCGGCAGCGAGCGCCACGGGGACGACGTCCAGTGCCGTGGTGCCCGCGGCCCCGGCGGTGACGCTGGGCGGGTTCACCTTCACGCCGCCCGCCGGCTACGCCCAGGTCGGGAAGACCGGGACCAGCAACCAGGCGCGCTTCGGTCCCGAGGGCCTGCTCAACGACGGCGAGCCGCTGGGCCCGCACGACATGCGCGTGGTGCTGCGGACGGTGGCTCTGGCGTCGTCCACCGGCGGCGGTCGTCTCTGGATCACGCAGATCCTGCCTCGGCCGACGGCCGCGCACCCGGGTCCGCGACCCGCGCCCGACCCGACCGACGACGCCGCCGCGACCCGTACGATCATGGATGTCGAGCGGGCCGGCGCGGCGGGCAAGGGCTCGGTCGCCGAGGTTGGGGGATTGCCCGTCGGGCCGGCCGTGCTGGTGAAGTTCGACGATCACAACGGTCAGCTCGTCGCGCGGCCGGACGGCGTGCCCGCGCAGGTGCTCCTGCTCGAGTCGGGAGCCGCTCCCGTGGATCTCCTCGTCGAGACGGCAGCATCAGCGCACCGCTGACCCGGACCTTGCCGCCGCCGTAACGGGGATGGCAGTGTGAGCTGGATCACTCCACGAGAGGGGGAACCATGTTCCCGTCCTTCGTCGTCTCGCACGGAATCGCGGCCAAGACCGGCATCGTCGGAGTGGTCACCGCTTCGGCTCTCGTGTTCACGGCGCCCTCGGCGCTCGCGTCGGTCTCGGGCCGCTACACCGCCAGCGGGGTGCGCATCCGGTCGTGCCCGAACACGACGTGCACCGTGTACGGACTGGGCTACCCCGGCCAATCGGTCACGATCTACTGCTACAAGACCGGCACCGTGGTCAACGGGTCGCCGTACTGGTACTACCACCGCGACAACACCACGGGTGTCACCGGCTACTCCTCGGACGCCTACATGGACTTCAACGGTTCGGTGTCCCACTGCTGAGCCGCCCACACGTGGTCGGCGTCCGCACCCCCCGCCCGACCTCCCCCACACCCGGGTGACCGGGAAGATCGTCGAGAGGGCCAACAACGCCGTGCGGCGCGACAACCTGTCGGTCTTCCTCTCGGTCGACATCGACGTCGTCGATCCCGGGATGGCCCCCGGCACGGGCACGCCGGAGCCGGGCGGGCTGACGAGCCGCGAGCTGCTCGACGCCGTCCGCCGGATCTGCTTGGAGCTGCCCGTCGCCGGCCTGGACGTCGTCAAGGTGTCCCCCGACCATGACCACGCGGGCGCGACCGCACTGCTCGCGAGCCGCGTCGTGCTCGAGGCCGTCGGCGGGATCGCCCGGCGCCGGGCCGTCGAGCGCGGCGACCTACCGCCCTTCGACCTGTCCCGGCGCCTGCTCGACGGGCGCTGACAGGGCGGTCGTCCTAGTGGTCCTGATCGCCCTGGCCGTCGCGCCGGTAGGGCTCGGTGAGCCGGGGCGGGGCGACCGCGAGCCAGCCGTCGAGGATCGCCTCACGGAGCGCGTCGACCGGTGCCACCGCCAGTTCGATCAGGATCGCCGGGTAGCCCGTGAAGTGCGGGATGGTGAAGAAGACCCCGGGGTGCGCCGCGAGCACGGCCTCCTTCTCGGAGAGGTCCTCCACCAGGACGGCCACGATCGGAGGGGCCGGCGGGGTCTCGTCGCCGAACCGTTTCAGGTCGGCCTTGCTGAACGCGCGCTCCCACGCGAAGGCCTTGCCGGCGACGGACCAGCTCCTGCGGCCATGACGCTCGCCCTCGGTCACCTCGGGCAGTTCCGAGGCCAGCCGGTGGACGTCGTCCAGCGTCGCCATCCCCGGTACGGTACGCCGCGCCGCGCCGCCGTCCCCGCCGCAGGGCGAACCTGTAACGCTCCGGGGGCGGCCGCCGATGTACCCGGTGACGACCCGGTGCCGTTCGAACCCCCGAGCGAGCGGCATCGGGTCGCTCGCGTCCCTGGCACCGTCCCGCGTCAGGTCAACCGGCCGAGGAACGCCCGCGATCGCTCGAGCACCAGTGCCGCGGCGCCGGCGTCGTACGAAGGCAGCGAGCTGTCGGTGAACAGGTGCTGGTCGCCCGGGTAGACGTACAGCTCGGCGACCTGCGGCCCGACGACCTCGACCAGGCCGCGGGCGGCGTCCAGGTCGCCCTCCAGCCCGAAGAACGGGTCCTTCTCCATGCCGTGGATCTGGACGGGCAGGCCCGCCGGCCACGGTCCGACCGCCCACTCGCCGGTCACCGGCAGGAAGGCCTCGTAGAGCAGCGCGCCGCGCGCACCCGGGCGCGTCTGCGCCAGCACCTGGGCGGTCGAGACGCCCCAGCTGATCCCCGCGAACACGACGCCCGCCGGCAGCTCGGCGACCGCCCGCCCGGCACGAGCGCGGAGCTCGTCGTCGCCGGCCGCTCGGAGGTAGGCGAAGCCGTCGTCGATCGTGGCGAAGCGCTGCCCGTCGAACAGGTCGGGCGTGTGGACGGTGTGGCCACCCGTGCGCAGCCCGTCGGCGAATGCGAGCACGCCGTCGGTCAGGCCCTGCACGTGGTGGAACAGCACGACGTCGACCATGGGTCGGAGCTCCTTCGTCGTCGGTGTCGACCGTCGTCGGGGTCGACCTGGTGCGCCACGCTAGGCCCGGTTCAGGACGAACCGCGTCCGTAATGCCGGCTGGCCGGCCGTCGGACCGGCCGTCAGCCGGTCCGTCAGGCCGGCCGCGTGCTCCCGCGGACCACCACGGACCACGAGGCCGGGTGCGGGTCGGGGGTCTCGCCGAGCGCGGCGAGCGCGCACTCGGCGCCCTGCTCCCGGAGCGACTGCGCCACCGTCGTCAGATCGAGCCGTGCGGCGACGGCGGCGTCGTCCCAACCCGTCACGGCGACGTCACCCGGGACGGACAGGCCGGCGGCGCGGACCGCCCGGACGACCCCGGCCGCCTGCTCGTCGCTCATGGCGGCGACGGCGTCGGGAGGCTCGGCCGCGGCCAGCAGGGCGGCCGTAGCCCGTTCCGCCTCGGCGGCGTCGTTGTGCGCGCACACGGCGACGTGGACGTCGTCCCAGGCGAAGCCGGCCTCCTCGGCTGCCAGCCGGTAGCCCTCCAGCCGGGCGCGCGTGACGGGGAACAGGACGTCGCTCGTGCTGATGCCGGCGCCGTCGGTGAGTCCGGCGACCCGGGCCCGCGACAGCGGCATGCTCACGACCGCCGGTCGTGTCGCGCCCGAGAAGGCGACGCTACCCACAGCGACCGCCGCCGCACGGTTGTCGATGGTGACCAGCCGCAGCCCCTCCACGGGTGGGCCGCCGTGGATCACCGCCGGTCGCCTGGTGGCCCGGACGGCGGCCAGGACGGGGTCGTCGTCCGAGGTCGTCCAGACGACGAACCCGTCGACCGCCGCGCCGGTGACCCGCGGGACGTCGTCGGCACCGCCCGTGATCGGCAGGATGGTCATGCCGTAGGCACGCCCGGCGCAAACCTCGGCGACGCCCGCGAGGAACTGCACGGCCTGCGGGTCGTCGAAGGCGTACGTGAGGTGCTCGCCCATGACCACGCCGAGGGTCTGGGTGCGCCCGCGGCGCAGGGACCGCGCGCTCGGGTCCGGCCCCGCGTAGCCCAGCCGTGCGGCGGCGGCCAGCACCTTGGACCGGGCCTGCTCGGAGACCCGCTCGGGCCGGCTGTACGTGTAGGACGCCGTCATCACCGACACGCCGGCCTCGCCCGCGACGTGCGCGAGCGTCACGCGCCTGGAGCCGGCCTGCGAGTCCATCTGCCGATCCTAGTCCGGGGTGTATCGTTACACAGATGTCGGGGTTCCACCGCGACCGACTCACCTGGGTCGCCTACGCTCTGCTCGCCTGGTTCGCCTACCTGCAGGCGGCCCCCGGGCTCGTCGTCGCCCACCTGCGCGACGAGCTCCACCTCAGCTACTCCGCGGGCGGGCTCGTCGTCGCGGCCTTCGCCACCGGCAGCCTCGTCGCCGGCCTGCTCGCCGCGCGCGCCGAGCGTCTGGTCGGGCGGCGCCGGCTGCTCTGGTCGGCGACGGCGGTCATGGGTGCCGGCGCGGTGGGCCTGACGACGGGTCACCTCGTGCTGCTGACCCTCGTCTCGGTCCTGGTCATGGGCTTCGGGGGCGGGCTCCTGCTCGTGACGATCCAGGCCGCGCTCGCAGATCGGCACGGTCAGCGCCGGGCCGTCGCGCTCGCCGAGGCCAACCTGGCCGCGAGCATGGCGTACGTCGTCCTCATCGGCGTGCTCTCCCTGACGGCGGCCCTGCACCTGGGGTGGCGCGTCGCGTTGCTCGTCTCGCTCGCGGTCCCCCTGCTGGCCTGGCGCGGCAACCGGACCGTCGCGATCGACGCGCCCGCCCCGTCGCTCACGGGGCACGGTCGCCTGCCCGGGGTGTTCTGGGTCGCGGCGTCGATGCTGTTCTGCACGGTGGCCGCCGAGTGGTGCATCAGCGCGTGGGGCGCCACCTTCGTGCAGGACGTCACCGGCGTGTCCGCCGACACCGCGGTCTCCCTGATGGTCGCCTACTTCGTCGGGGTGCTGGCGGGGCGCGCGGCCGGCAGCGGGCTGGCCCGCCGCTACGACCCGGCGCGGCTGCTCGCCGTCGCCCTCGCCACCACGGCCACCGGCTTCGTCGTGCTCTGGCCGTCGACCGCGCCGGCACAGGCCGTGGTCGGGTTGTTCCTCGTCGGGCTCGGGCTCGGCAACCTGTTCCCGATGGGGCTGTCCGTGACGGTCGGGCTCGCCCCCGACCGTGCGGCGCTGGCCAGCGGCCGTGCCGTGATGGTGACCTCGTTCGCGGTGCTGCTCGCACCCGTGGCGGTCGGCACCCTCGCGGACGCCACCTCGCTGCGTGCCGCCCTCGGCGTCGTGCCGGGGCTGCTCCTGCTGGCGGCGGTGGGGCTCGCGGTCGTGTCCGCGGCACGGGCGCGCGTGACGCCCCCCACCCCCGCCACTATCAAGCTATAGCCGACCCGGGGGCTTGCGGCAAGAGCCCCGTCGTCCCCGACCATCGCGTCTGTGACGACCCGTACGACCAGCGTCTTCGACCTTCCCCCCGGCCTGTCCCGCAAGACCGATCCCGCGCTCGTCGGGCAGGACGAGCGGCACTTCACCGACATCGCCGAGAGCCTCGAGCAGGCGATCGCCGACCTGACCGAGCGCCTCGACGCCGAGCGCCGGGCGCCCGCGGGCACCGGCCAGCGTGCCCTGGACCGCGACATGGAGGTCCACCGCCTTACAGCGCGCCTGCGCACACTGCGCCGCTTCGGCCTCGACCTGTGCCTGGGGCGCATGGTCCGCCAGGGCGAGCGGGAGCCGGTGTACGTCGGGCGGCTCGGGCTCACCGACCGGAGCGGTCGCCGGCTGCTCGTCGACTGGCGCTCGCCCGCCGCCGAACCCTTCTTCGCGGCGACCCGTGCCGAGCCAATGGGCCTCGCCAGCCGGCGCCGCTATCGCTGGACCCGGGGCCGGGTCGGCGACTACTGGGACGAGGCCCTCATCGACGACGATTCCGCGGGACCTCTCGCTCTCGACGACGAGTCCGCCTTCCTCGCGAGCCTGGCGGGCGGCCGCTCGGGCCGGATGCGCAACGTGCTGGCCACCATCCAGGCCGACCAGGACGCGATCATCCGCGCCGGATCCAGGGGAGCTCTGGTGGTCGACGGCGGCCCGGGCACGGGGAAGACGGTCGTGGCCCTGCACCGCGCCGCGTACCTCCTCTACTCCGACCCGCGGCTCGGTCACCATCGCGGCGGCGTGCTCGTCGTCGGACCGCACGAGCCCTACCTGGCGTACGTGTCCGACGTCCTGCCCAGCCTCGGGGAGGAGGGCGTGCAGACGTGCACCCTGCGCGACCTCCTCCCCGAGGGAGCGGCCGCGACGGTCGAGCGGGACCCGCGGGTCGCCGTCCTGAAGTCGTCCGCGGCCATGGTGGGGGCGATCGAGGCCGCGGTGCGGCTCTACGAGGAGCCGCCTACGCGGGGTACGACGATCGAGACCCCCTGGGGCGACGTGCGGCTCGGGCCCGAGGACTGGGCCGAGGCGTTCGACGCGCCGGACCCCGGGACACCGCACAACGAGGCGCGCGAGGCCGTGCTCGACGAGCTGATCGCGATCGTCGCGGACCGGCTCGACGACGACGAGGACCGCTCCGCCGACGACGTCCGGCGGAGCCTCCGCAGGCACCGGGGGCTTGTCGCGACCCTGCACCGGGCATGGCCGCTGATCGAGCCGACGGACCTGGTGGGCGACCTGTGGACGGTGCCGGCCTACCTGCGCAGGTGCGCACCGTGGCTGACCCGGGAGGAGGTCCTCGCCCTGCAACGGGCCGACGCGCAGGCCTGGACGGTCTCCGACCTGCCGCTGCTGGACGCCGCCCGGCACCGTCTCGGTGATCCCGAGGCATCGCGGCGCACGCAGCGGGACGCCGCGGCGGCCGCGGCCGAGCGCGAGCTGATGTCCGCCGTCGTCGACGATCTCATCGCGGCCGACGACTCCGAGATGCTCGTCATGTCGATGCTCCGCGGGGACGACCTGCGCAACGCCCTCGAGGACGACGCCGGCCGGGTCGCCCCCGCCCCCGATCGGCTGGCCGGTCCGTTCGCCCACGTCGTCGTGGACGAGGCGCAGGAGCTCACCGACGCCGAGTGGCAGATGCTGCTGCTGCGCTGCCCCTCCCGGAGCTTCACCGTCGTGGGGGACCGCGCGCAGGCCCGGCGCGGGTTCCCGGAGTCGTGGGAGGACCGGCTGGAGCGGGTCGGGCTCGAAAGGATCGCTCGCGCCTCCCTCACCGTCAACTACCGCACTCCCGTGGAGGTCATGGCGGAGGCGGAGCCCGTCATCCGGGCCGTGCTGCCCGACGCCAACGTGCCGACCTCGATCCGGAGCGGTGGCGTCCCCGTCCTGCACGGGAACGTCGAGGACCTGTCCTCGGTCGTGGAGGACTGGCTCGCCACCCACGACGAGGGCGTCGCGTGCGTGATCGGGGATGCATCGTTCCGCGGGACACGTCGCGTGCGGTCCCTGACGGCGGAAGGTGCCAAGGGCCTGGAGTTCGACCTGGTGGTCCTGGTCGATCCCGACAGGTTCGGCACGGAGGTCGAGGGCGCGGTCGACCGGTACGTCGCGATGACGCGGGCGACCGAGCGGCTGGTCGTCCTGACCGCCTGACACCACAGCCCCGCGGCCGGGGTGTGCGGCAGTGCGGCTGCCCGCTCCTCCGGGCGGGACGTCGTCGTCGGTCCTCCGCTGCTCACGGCCCGGCGTTCTCGGTACCTTGTCGTGCCGGATGCGAGCGGAGACGGAGTTGGCATGGGCGACGGAGTGGCGCGCGTGAGGGTGCTGGTCGTCGACGACCACGACCTCGTCCGGGACGGCCTGCGGCTCGCCTTCGACCGGGCGGAGGATCTCGAGCTCGTCGGGGAGGCGAGCTCGTACGCCGAGGCCGTGGCCGCGCTCGACGAGCTGACGACCGACGTGCTCGTCACGGACGTCGGGCTGCCCGACGTCGACGGGATCACACTGGCCCGTCGCGCGCGGCAGACCCACCCGGATCTCGGGATCGTCGTCCTGACCATGTACACGGGCGACAGGGAGCTGTTCGGCGCGCTGGAGTCGGGAGCGTCGGCCTTCGTCGGCAAGAACGCGCCGGCGCAGGAGGTCCTCGCGGCCGTCCGGCACGCGGCCGCGAGCCCCAAGACCTTCGTCGCGCCGGGGCTCGCCGAGGCGATCCGGCGCCGGATGCAGGCCGGCGATCGGCCGTCCGTCTCGGCCCGCGAGCTCGAGGTCCTCCAGCACCTGGTCGACGGTCTCGCCGTCGGGCAGATCGCACGGCGCCTGTTCATCGCCGAGTCGACCGCGAAGAGCCATGTCGCGAGCATCTACAGCAAGCTCGGTGTGGACAACCGCGCGCAGGCGGTGGTCAAGGCCATCCGGCTCGGCCTGGTTCGCTGGAACGGGGAGTCCGACGGTGGGGCGTCGCGCTCCTAGCGGGCTCCCGGCGGCCATGCCGGGAACGCCGGAACGGGAGCGTCCCGGTGCCACCCGCTCGGGGGTTCGGGCGGCACCGGGACGTCACCCTGTCCAACGTGGCCGAGCCCGTGGGCGTTACACGCCTCCGGACGACGGCGACCAGACCGAGGGGGCCGCCTGCCATGGACACACTCGACCGGGTCAGAGGGCTGCTCTCCGGCCGGGCCGACGTGGTCGAGAAGCGCATGGTGGGTGGCCGCTCGTTCAGCCACGGCGGCCGCATGTTCTGCGGCGTCAACCAGTCCGGTCTCGTGGTCCGGGTGCGCGAGGAGACCCGGGACGCCGTCCTCGCCGAACCTCACGTGCGCCCTCTGGTGATCGGTGGTCGCCAGCCGCTCGGGTTCGTCGTCGTGGAGCCGGCCGGCATCGAGACCACCGAGGCGCTGACCAGCTGGGTCGAGCGTGGTCTCGACGCCGTGAGCGCTCCCGGCTAGTCGCCGTGCGCCCGCCTCGATCCCGGCGGAGCTCGTCGCTGCGGTGTGAGGCCCTGGTGCGGGGGCCCGCGCAGTGCTGGGATGGGTACCGGTGGAGGGAGGCACATCATGAGGGCGAAGGTCGGCGACCGGGTCGTGACCGAGGGCGTGCACGTCGACTCCCCGCGGCGGGAGGGCCGCGTCGTCGACGTCACCGGGCAGGACGGCGCGCCGCCGTACCGGGTGCGCTGGAACGACGGCCACGAGTCACTGTGGTTCCCGGGTGCCGACTCCCGGGTGCTGTCGGACGACGAGGCGACGCCCCGACCCTGATCTGCGGATCTACAGTCGGGGGATGACCCACCGCGACGTCGGGAGCGGCGTGCGGATCCGCGAGGCGACGGCGGACGACGTGCCGGCGGTCGTCGCGCTGCTGGCCGACGACCCCCTGGGTGCGACGCGCGAGACGCCGGGCGACCTGGCTCCGTACCGAGCGGCGTTCGAGGCGGTGGACGCCGACCCCCGGCAACTCCTCGTCGTCGCCGACCGGGGCGGCCGCGTGGTCGGCACGCTCCAGCTCACGCTCCTCCCCGGACTTGGGCGGATGGGCGCGCTGCGGGGGCAGATCGAGGCCGTGCGTGTGGCGCGCGAGGAGCGCGGCGGCGGGCTCGGCACCGTGCTCGTGCGCTGGGCCGTCGACGAGGCTGAGCGGCGCGGGTGCGCCCTGGTGCAGCTCACCTCCGACGCGTCCCGCACGGACGCCCACCGCTTCTACGAGCGCCTCGGGTTCGTCCCGAGTCACGTGGGGTTCAAGCTCGCGCTGCATTGACGTGCTGATCAGCGACGCTCGCCACCACCGGCGCGAGGCGGATCCCGGCCCGTCATTTCGGGACCGCACGGCGCCCGCTGATTGAATGCCGGGATGCGCGACGACGGAGCCGGCCGTGACGGCACGGCCGGCGAGCGCGTCGTCGCCCGGACGGCGGGGCAGTGGCGGCACGGCCTCGTCGACGTGTCCGGCCGCAATCGGCGGCTCTTCTACCGGCCGCTGGCCGTCGCGACGCTCGATCTGGCTCACGCCGAACCCACCGCGCTCCGCCGTCTCCTCTCGGGGCAGTCCGTGCGGATCGGCGCGCTGTTCCCCGACGACGGCACGCCGGACGGCGCCGGCACCCGGCTGCGCGCACGCCGGGCCGCCGACGCCATCTGGCGCAAGGCGGTCGAGACGCAGGAGGAGACCGGCGCCAACCCGGCGCGGCTCGCGGTCGGCGCGGCGTCGTTCGCCTCGCCGGACGCGGCCGAGACGGCGAGGGACCGGCCCTACCGGGCTCCGCTGATCCTGCTCCCGGTGCGCTTCACCGCGGCCCCGGGCACCAGGTCGGTGGCCTCGGTGACCCTGGACGGCGACGCCGAGGTGAACTCGGCCCTGCGCTACGTGCTCGCGGGCCAGTTCGGCGCCGAGCTCGACGAGGACGCACTGCTCGCGGGCGCCGACCCCGACGGCCCCGGTGGCGTGGTCGTCGATCCCGAGCTCCTCGCCGAGGCCGCCGCGAAGGCGCTGGGCGGCGACGTGCCGGGCTGGCAGGTCTTGCCGCACCTGACGATCGACTACTTCGGCTCCGACCGCGAGCTCATGCTGCGCGACCTCACCGACACGGCGGTGCTGGCCCGGCACCCGGTCGTCGCCGCCATGGCGGGGGACGCCGACGCGCAGGCCTGGGTCGCGGGCGACGCGCTGCCGCCGCCGGAGTCCGACGTGGCGATGGCGGCGCCGGACTCCGCCGACCCGGCGGGGGAGTTCCTGGTCCTGGACGCCGACGCGTCGCAGCAGCGGGTCATCGACCTGGCTCTCGCCGGCCGGAACCTCGTCGTGCAGGGACCGCCCGGCACCGGCAAGTCGCAGACGATCGCCAACCTGATCGCGGTCTTCGCCGCGCACGGCAGGAGCGTGCTGTTCGTCGCCCAGAAGCGGGCGGCGATCGAGGCGGTGACCGCCCGGCTCGACCGGCGCGGGCTCGGCCACCTCGTGCTCGAGGTGTTCGACGCCTCGGTGCGCCGTTCGCACGTGCTCGCGCAGCTGGCCGAGTCGCTCGACGGCATGGTCACCGCGCCGCCCGTCGACGCCACCGAGCTGCACCGCCGGCTCGGCGAGGCACGCGACCGGCTGGTCGGGTACCGGGCGGGCCTGCACGGCCCCCGCGAGGAGCTCGGCGGCGGCACCGTCGCGGAGCTCTACGAGCGGCTGTACGCCGTCGACCCCGAGGCCCAGACCCAGGACCGGCTCACGGTCTCGGCCGTGTCGCGATGGGGGCTGGACGGCGTCGAGCGGCGCGCCGCCGACCTCGCCGACCTGGTGCGTCTCGGCGCGCTCGACCCGCAGTGGCGGGACGCCTAGGGGTGGGACCCCGCCCGCGTCGTGACGCGACGAGATCGCCGTCGCCGGGCACGACGCCGCCGTCGGGGTCGCCTCGCAGCTCGCCGCCGTCCGGCAGGCGGCGGCCACCGCGGCGCGCGAGGCCGGCCTCGCCGAGCCCGGGACGCCCCGCGAGCTCGACGTGCTCGCCGCCCTGCTCGCCCGTGCCGACGCGGTGAGCCGGGCGGTCGACCCGGCCCTGCTCGACGCGCGCACGGTCGACGACGGCCGGCTGCGCCTGCTCGCGCACGCCGTCGCCGACCGCGAGCTGCGCCGCCGCGACCGCGCGGACGGGATCGGAGCGGGCTGGTGGCGGCGGCGCGGGCTGCGCCGCGAGGCCCGCGAGCTGACGGGCACCACGGACGACCGGTCGGCATCCCCGCTGCTGAGGGAGCTGATCGACCTCCGGCCCGCCTTCGAGGGAGTGATCGTGGCGGCGCCGGCGCCGGCGCCGGCGTCGGCGGAGCTCGCGGCGGCGCGGGAGCGGTTCGCCGCCGCGCTCGACGGGGTAACCGCACTCGTCCGTGGCGCGGATCTCCCCGCCCTGCCCTGGGACGAGCTGGCCCCCGCCCTGCGGATGCTGCTCGGCGACCCCCGGCGCGCCCGCATGCCGCGCGCGCACGCGCTCGCGACCGACCTCGACGACGCCGGCGCGACGCCGGTGGTCGCGTCGGTCGCCGTGCGGTTGCGCGCCGGGCTCGTCGTCGGCCCGGAGGAGGCCGCGTCCCGGCTCCGCTGGGCCGCGCTGAGCACGCTGCTCGACCACCTGACCGCGAGCGACCCCGTTCTCGCCTGGGCCACCGCCCCCGGCGCCCTCGACCGCGCCTCGGCGGACTTCCGCGCGCTCGACCGGTCGGCGATCGAGGTCAACGCCTCCCGGGTGCGGCGCGCGGCCGGGGAGGCGGCCCTGCGGCGCCTCACGGAGCACGGCGACCAGCGCCGCTACCTCCAGGGGGAGCTGAAGAAGAAGCGCCGCCTGCGGTCGCTGCGCGAGCTGGTCGAGCGGGCGCCGGAGGCGGTGCTCGCCGCCGCGCCCTGCTGGGCCATGTCGCCGTTGCTCGTCTCCCGCTACCTGCCGGCGGCGCCGCTGTTCGACGTCGTCGTCTACGACGAGGCCTCGCAGGTGACCGTCCCCGACGCCGTCCCGTCGATCCTGCGTGGCCGCCAGGTGGTCGTGGCCGGCGACGACCGGCAGCTGCCGCCGACGTCGGTGTTCACCAAGCTGCTCGACGACGCCGACGACGCCCTGGCCGACGACGACGCCGCTCTTGATGCCGATCCCGTGGCCACCCCCGCGCCCGTCGCGGGGACGGACCACGCCAGCGTGCTGACCGCGCTCGCGGGGATCCTGCCGACCCGGACGCTGCTGTGGCACTACCGGTCGCGCGACGAGCGGCTGATCGCCGTCTCGAACGCCTCCGTCTACGGCGGCCGGCTCGTGACGTTCCCCGGCCCCCGTTCGGACCGCGTGCTGAGGCACGTGGCCGTCCCGCCGTCACCGGGGCTGGGCACGCACAACAAGTCACCGGACGCCGAGGTCGCGCGGGTCGTCGAGCTCTGCCTGGAGCACGCCGAGCAGCAGCGGGCGGCGCCCCCTGACCGACGGGAGAGCCTGGGCGTCATCGCTGCAGGCATCGAGCATGCGACGCGCGTCGAGAAGGCGCTCATCGAGGCGGTGGCTGGGGCCGAGGACCCGTACCTCGCCGGCTTCTTCGCGCTCGACGCCGACGAGCCCGTCCTCGTCAAGAACATCGAGCGGGTGCAGGGTGACGAGCGTGACCACGTGATCCTCACCGTCGGCTACGCCCCCTCCGACGACGGCCGGCTGCGCTACCTCTGGGGGCCGCTGCTGGGGGAGTACGGCGTCAACCGGCTGAACGTGGCGATCTCGCGGGCGCGCAGCCGCATGACGGTCGTCACCTCGTTCTCGCCCGAGCAGCTCCCCGCAGGAGCCAACGCCAGCCCGGGGTACCAGTTGCTGCGCCGGTTCGTGCTGTTCGCCGCCGGCCGCTCGGACCACGGGACCCTGGACGCGACGCACGACGCCGACCGTGCCGGCGCGGCCGACCTCGGCCCGGTCGAGCGCGACGTGTACGAACGGCTGACGCATGCGGGGCTGCGGGTCGACCGCCGCCTCGGGGTCGGGGGGTACCGGCTCGACCTCGCCGTCCGCGATCCCGAGGATCCCGCCCGGCACGTCCTCGCCCTCGAGACCGACGGAGCCGCGTACGCCTCGGGGTGGACGGCCCGCGAGCGCGACCGGCTGCGCCGCCAGCACCTCGAGTCGCTCGGGTGGCGGTTCCACCGGCTCTGGTCGCCCGAGCACTGGCGGGACCCGGACGGCGAGCTGGCGGGAGTCCGCGCGGCCGTGGACGCCGCGCTGGGACGGCTCGCCCAGGGCCTTCCCGCGGCGGACGACGACCAGTCGCCACCGGTGACGCCGGTCGCCGCCGTACCTGCCGCGCGCCCGGCGCCGGCCTGGGTGACCCCGCGGATGCCGATCGGCAGCTACAGCGACCGGCGGCTCGTCGAGCTGGTGCGCTGGCTGCGGGCCGACGGTGAGCTGCGGCTGCCCGACGACGAGATCCGTGAGCTCATGACCGTCCTCGGACTGACCCGGCGTACGGCGAACATCGTCGGGAGGCTGGAACAGGCGATGCAGGCGGCGCCGCTCGAGTGAGCCTCACCCGACGCTCACCCGACGCTCACCCGACGCTCACCCGGCCGCCGCCCGGCGGACGGCGTCGAGCGAGCGGCGGACGTCGTCCTCGTCGGTCCGCCAGTTGCTCACCGACACGCGCAGCACCTCGCGCCCCCGCCATCGGGAACCCGTCATCCACGTCTCGCCCTCGGCCAGCAGGCGCTCGATGACCTGCCGGGTGCGGGCGTCGTCCTCGAAGGCGACGCAGACCTGCGTGAACACGACGTCGTTGAGCACGGCGGCCCCGGGGATCAGGGCCATGCCCTCGGCCAGGGCCCGGGCGCGAGCGGTGAGGCCGGCGACCAGGTCGGCCACCCCGGCGCGCCCGAGGGAGCGCAGGGCCGCCCACACCGGCACGCCACGGGCGCGGCGGGAGAGCTCGGGCACCTTCTCCCACGGGTCGCCGGGACCCGCGTCGCTCGCCACGAGGTAGTCGGTGTGCGCACCCATCGTGGAGCGCAGGGCGACCGGCTGCGCCACGATCGCCACCCCGCAGTCGTAGGGGACATTGAGGGTCTTGTGCGCGTCGGTCGCCCAGGAGTCGGCCGCGTCCGCGCCCGCGGCGAGGTGGCGTCGGGCCGGGTCGGCCGCGGCCCACAGTCCGAAGGCGCCGTCCACATGCACCCAGGCCCCCCGCGCGTGCGCGGCCTCGACGGCCGGGCCGAACGGGTCGAAGGCCCCCGAGTGGAGGTTCCCCGCCTGCAGGCAGACGATCACCGGCTCGCCGTCCGGCACCTGCGCCAGCGCGCCGGCGAGGGCGTCGAGGCGGATCCGTCCCTGGTCGTCGACGGCGACGGTCACCGGGCGCCCCAGGCCGAGGTAACGCAGGGCCAGGTCGACGGTGTCGTGCCGCTCGGCGCCGACGACCACGTGCACCCGGGGCGCCCCGTTCAGCCCGTGCTCGGCGACGTCCCAGCCCGCCTGCTCCAGCACCGCGGTGCGGCCGGCGGCCAGGCAGGTGAAGTTCGCCATGGTGGCGCCGGTGACGAAGCCGACGTCGGCGCCGGCGGGCAGTCCGAGCAGGTCGAGGAGCCACGCCCCGGCCGCCTCCTCCAGGGCCGCGGTCGCGGGCGTCGCGTAGCGGAGGGCCGCGTTCTGGTCCCAGGCGCTCACCAGCCAGTCCGCGGCGAGGGCCGCGGGCAGGGTGCCGCCGATGACGAAACCGAAGAAGCGGCCGGACGGCATGGCCGTGAGGCCCGGCTCGGCCCCGGCGACCAGGAGGTCCACGACGTCCTCGGGGGGGAGCCCCGCGTGCGGGAGCGCGCCACCGACCCTGGCGGCGACGGCGTCGGCATCCGCCTCCGGCGGCACCCGGCGGTCGTCGAGGGAACCGAGCCAGGCACGGGCGTGCCCGGCCGCCCGGTCCAGCGCCCGGGAGTAGTCGTCGAGCCCGCCGGTCATGGTCGCCCGCCTTCGTCCGTCACTCGTGTTCCGTGATCGTAGGGCGGGCGGTGGAG
Organism: uncultured Actinomycetota bacterium; assembly: GCA_963792195.1. GTDB lineage: Bacteria > Actinomycetota > Actinomycetes > Actinomycetales > Kineosporiaceae > DATKNA01. The sequence continues at coordinate 496,400 of CAWBVK010000004.1, forward strand.
GCGGTGGCGAGACGCGTGAGGTGGAACACACGCGCGTGCGGGAAGGCTGACTGTAAACGTTTACGCTGCCTCTTGGTGTGACGACGACCGCCGAGAGAGCCCCTGCCGAGACCGCCGAGATCAGCCGAGCCGCCCGGGCTGCCCGCGCCGCCCGGACGAGCTCTCGCCCCGGAGTCCGCTCGGTCCTCCTGCTCGGCGCCGTGACGGCGCTCCCGGCCCTGTCGATCGACGCCTACCTGCCGGCGCTGCCGTCGCTCGCCCGGGACCTCGGCACCACGCCCGCCGCCGCCCAGCTCACGCTGACCGCGGTGCTCCTGGGCATCGCGCTCGGCCAGCTGCTCGGCGGCCCGCTCAGCGACCGGCTCGGACGCCGCCTGCCCCTGCTCACCGGTCTCGCCACGTTCATCGTCGCCGCGCTGCTGTGCGCGGTCGCGCCGAACCTGCCGGTGCTCGTCGGGCTCCGGTTCGTCATGGGCCTGGGTGGTGGCGCGGCCGTCGTCGTGGCCCGCGCCGTCGTAAGGGACCAGGCGGACGGCGTCTCCGCCGCGCGGGTGTTCGCGCGGTTGATGCTCGTCATGGGGGTCGCGCCGGTCGTGGCGCCCGTGCTGGGCGCGCAGCTCCTGCGGGTGACGTCGTGGCGCGGCGTCTTCGTCGGGCTCGTGCTGCTCGGCGTGGCCCTGTTCGCGGTCGCCGTCCGGAAGTTGCCCGAGACCCTGGCCGTGGAGCCGCGGACGGACGGCAGCGTCCTCGACACCCTGCGTGACTTCCGCGGTGTGCTCCGCGACCGGGCGTTCACGGGGTACGCGCTCGCCGCGGGGCTGTCGAGCGGCGCGATGTTCGCGTACATCTCGGCCTCGCCGTTCGTGCTCGAGAACGTCTACGGGCTCTCGCCGGCGGCGTTCAGTGCCGTGTTCGCGTCGAACGCGGCGGGGCTGATCTCGTCGAGCCAGCTGAGCGCGCGCCTCGTCGGCCGGACCGGGCCGCGGCCGCTGATGCTGATCGGGCTCGGCGTCGCCGCCACCGGCGGCCTGGCGCTCGTCACCGTCGCCGTCACCGGCGCGCCGCTGCCGTTCCTGCTGGCCTCGCTGTTCGCCACGATGGCGAGCGTCGGGTTCATCGGGCCGAACGCCACCGCGCTCGCGCTGCAGGAGCACGGCGCGCAGGCGGGCACGGCGTCCGCCCTCGTGGGGCTGGGCCAGTTCGTGACCGGCGCGCTCGCCGCGCCCCTGACCGGGCTCGTCGGCGGCACGGGAGCCCTGCCGCTCGCTGTGGTGATGGCGGGCTTCGCCCTCGCGGCGCTGTCGGCGAGCCTGCTCACCCGGCCGCGCCGCCTGGCCCTCGCTGCCATGTCCTGACCGCACCGCCTGACCGACACGGTCGTTCGTGTACGGAATGTCTTGTCGTGGCCTGACGGCTGTGGTTGGCTCACGGAGCGCAACCTCGCGTCGCTGACAGGTGGGTGGCCTCATGCCGTCGTCCTCGTTCCGCTCACCCGTCCGGATCCATGGACGCCGGCTGGCGGTCGCCCTGGCCGCGCTGACGGCGCTCGCGACCTCCTTCGGCTCGGTGGCGGCCGCCCAGGCGGCCCCGGCCACGACGCCGGCAGCCACACACTCCGCGCGGTCCACGGCGCAGCCTGATCTCGGGCCCAACGTCAAGGTCTTCGACCCGAGCATGCCGGTGGCGCAGATCCAGGCCGAGGTCGACGCCGTCGCGGCGCAGCAGCTGACCAACCAGTTCGGCACCCAGCGGTACGCGCTGCTCTTCAAGCCGGGGACGTACGGCACCGCTACCGAGCCGCTGATCTTCCAGGTCGGCTACTACACAGAGGTCGCGGGGCTCGGGCTCAGGCCCGGGGACGTCGTCATCAACGGGTCGGTGGACGTCTACAACCAGTGCGACGCCGGTGGCTGCGTCGCGCTGAACAACTTCTGGCGCTCGCTCGAGAACCTCACGATCAACGTCAAGAACACTGTCGGCTGCACGAACAGCGAGTTCTGGGCCGTGTCGCAGGCGGCACCGATGCGACACGTCGACGTCAACGGGCAGACGACGCTGATGGACTACTGCACGGGGCCCTCGTTCGCCAGTGGCGGGTTCATCGCCGACTCCCGGTTCGGCCAGGTGATCAACGGCTCGCAGCAGCAGTGGATGACACGGAACAGCGCCGTCGGCAGCTGGACCAACGGCGTCTGGAACCAGGTGTTCTCCGGCGTCCAGGGCGCTCCTGCCGAATGCTTCCCCGCCGCGGCGTCCTGCGGGGGCCCCTACACGGTGGTGCCGGCGAGCCCGGTCACGCGCGAGAAGCCCTTCCTCTACGTCGACACGGCCGGCCGGTGGAGGGTGTTCGTCCCGGCGACGCAGCACGACAGCCAGGGGCCCTCGTGGATCACGGGTCCCACCGCCGGCAGGTCACTGCCGCTCGCGGACTTCACGATCGTGCGGGCCGGCGACGACCTGGCCAGGGTGCGCGACGACCTGTCCCGCGGCAAGAACCTGCTGATCACGCCGGGCGTCTACGACGTCGCCAAGACCCTCGACGTCAAGCGGGCCGACGCCGTCGTCCTGGGCCTCGGCTTCGCGACGCTGAGGCCCACCCGGGGCAACGTGACCATGCGAGTGGCCGACGTCCCCGGCGTCGACATCTCGGGGCTCCTCTTCGACGCGGGCCCGAAGAACTCGCCGGTGCTCCTCCAGGTCGGCCCGAAGAACGCGCACAAGGCGTCGGCGCACGACCCGACGGCGCTGCAGGACGTCTTCTTCCGGATCGGCGGCGCGGCCGCCGGCAAGGCCACGGTGAGCCTCGAGGTCAACAGCGACCACACGATCCTCGACGACATCTGGGCCTGGCGCGCGGACCACGGCAACGGCGTCGGCTGGACCGTCAACACCGCCGACACCGGGCTGGTCGTGAACGGCGACCACGTCACCGCCTACGGGCTGTTCGTCGAGCACTACCAGAAGACCGAGGTGATCTGGAACGGCAACGACGGCACCGTCGTCTTCTTCCAGAACGAGATGCCCTACGACCCGCCGAGCCAGGCGGCCTGGCAGCAGGCGAACGGTGTGCTGGGCTACCCGGCGTTCCAGGTCACGCGGCACGTGCGGACCTTCCACGGCTCCGGGATGGGGAGCTACAGCTTCTTCAACCAGGGCGTCGACATCTTCGCCTCGCGGGCCTTCCAGGTGCCGACGACGCTGGCCCCGGGGAGCCTGCACGACCTGCTGACCATCTTCCTCGACGCCTCCAAGGGCAAGGGAGGCATCCTGCACGTCGTCAACGACACGGGCGGCTCGTCGACGATCGCCAATCCCGACGTGCCGGTGACGGTCGTGAACTACCCCTGACCTGACCGGCGCAGCTGCTCGCGGAGGTGCGCCGCCGCCGCGGGTGGCGCACCCGCCTCGGCAAGGGCCAGCAGGCCGGCGCCGACGATCGGCTCCTGGTCGACGACCAGGAGCCGCGCGGCGGGTGCCGCGCGCAGGATGCCAGCCCGGACGGCGTCGTCGAGCGGCGCCAGCCCTGCCCGCAGCAGGCCGCCGCCCAGCACGACATCGAGGTCGTCGTCGAGCAGGGCCAGCCGGCGGACGGCCGCGACGGCCACCGCGACGACCTCCGCGGCGAGCCGCAGGACGACCTCGCCGGCGACCTCGTCGCCCTGCCGCGCGGCGTCGAACAGCAGCGGCGGGAGCTCGACCAGCCTGTCCTCGGGCAGCTTGCCGACATGCAGGGCGACCGACACGGCCAGCGGGTCGGGCAGCCCGAAGTACGCAGGCACGGAGGCCTCGAGCAGGGTCGGCCGGCCTCGTCCGTCCTGGGCCCGCACCGCGGCCGCGAGCGCCGCGAAGCCGACGTCGTACCCGCCGCCCCAGTCGCCGGTGATCGCGCCCAGCGCCGGGAAGCGGACGACCGCACCGTCCGGGCCCACCCCCACCGCGTTGATCCCCGCGCCGCAGACGACGGCGACGCCCCAGCCGCGGTCGGTGCCGGCGCGCAGCAGGGCGAAGGCGTCGTTCAGGACGACGGGCTGCTCGACCCAGCCGCGGGCGCCGGCAGGCGGCCAGCAGCTGCTCCTCCTCGAACGGCAGGTCCGCGCCGGCGAGGGCGAACACGCCCACCAGCGGGCGCACCCGGCCGTCGACCGGTGCGTCGACCGGTGCGTCGACGGGAGCGGCGGCGGCGAGGGCCTGCCGCACCAGGAGGTCGAGCACGTCCATGGCGCCCTCGAGCCCGTGGTGGATAGGGGCGCAGCTCGGGCCCCGCACCTGCGCCACGACCCGGCCCGTGAGATCGATCAGCAGCACGTCCGTCTTGGAGTTGCCCCCGTCCACCGCCAGCAGCAGGGGCCGACTCGCAGCGCCGGGGGCGCTCACCGGGGCACCAGCGCGTGGGGGAGCGTGCGCGCCAGCTCGATCGCGAGGTCCCACTGCCCGACGAGCGGGTGCGCGAGCAGCGCCCGGCGGACGTCGGCGGGATCCCCGGAGAGCGCGGCGCGGACCGCCAGCCGCTCGTACGCCGCGACGTGCTGGACGAGCCCGAGCAGCTCGGGCGCGAGCGGCGGCTGGGGGAGCGGGTGCGGCCCGTCGCGGTCGACACGCGCCGGGACCTCGACGACGTCGTCGTCCGCCAGCCCCGCCAGCACGCCCGCGTTCGGTAGGTCCACCTCGTGCACCGCGCCGTCGCCGGTGACCAGCGAGGTGAGCAGGGCCGCCGCCGCTTCGCTGTAGTAGGCGCCGCCGCGCTGCTCGAGCAGCGCGGGCTTGGCCACCAGGGTCGGATCGCGGTAGAGCCGCAGCAGCTCGTCCTCGATCGCCTGCACCTGCGCCGCCCGCGGCGTGCCGCTCCGCTGCTCGGCGAGCACGAGCGTCGTGGGCGTAGTAGTAGCGCAGGTAGTACGACGGGATCGCGCCGAGCTCGCGCAGCAGCGCGACGGGCAGCTCGACGTGGTCGGCGAGCGCGTCGGCGTGCCGGTCGAGCAGCCCGGGCAGCGATGTCGACGCCGTCGAGCAGCACCCGGCGGATCCACGTGAGGTGGTTGAGGCCGACCTGGTCGACGAGCACCCGCCCGGGCTCGACGCCGAGCATGCCCGCGATCGTCCGCTGCAGGCCGATGGCGACGTTGCACAGGCCCACGGCACGGTGCCCGGCGTCCCGCAGCGCCCGGGTCACGATCCCCACGGGGTTGGTGAAGTCGATGATCCAGGCACCCGGAGCGGCCCGGCGGCGGACCTCCTGCGGCCAGGTCGAGCACGACCGGAACGGTGCGCAGCGCCTTCCCGAGGCCGCCGGCGCCGGTCGTCTCCTGCCCCAGGCAGCCGCACGCCAGCGGCACGGTCTCGTCGTGCAACCGGGCCTGCTGGCCGCCGACGCGCAGCTGCACGAGGACGGCGTCGGCCCCGTCGAGCGCGGCGGCGCGGTCGCGCGGTGGCGGTCAGCCGCCCGGGCCACGCCGCGGCGCCCAGGATCCGGCCGGCGAACGCGCCGACCACGTCGAGCCGGTCACGGTCGGGGTCGAGCAGCACGAGCTCGCCGACGTCGAGCACGCCCTGCCGGTCGGCGAGGCCGCTCACGAGCTCCGGCGTGTACGTCGAGCCGCCGCCGACGACGACGATCTTCAGGCCCTTCACCCCTTCACCCCCGTCAGCGTGACCCCCTGCACGAAGGCCTTCTGCGCCAGGAAGAACAGCAGCGATGACCGGCAGCATGAACAGCACGGTGGCCGCCATCGTGAGGTTCCACTGCACGTGGTGCTGGCTGCGGATGTTCGCCAGCGCCACGGACGCCGTCCACGCGGCGGGGTTCTCGCCGGCGTAGAGGAGCGGGCCCGAAGAAGTCGTTCCACGCGAAGAGGAAGCTGAAGAGCGCGACGGCGGCGATCGCGGGCTTCGCGAGCGGGACGACGATCTGCCGGAGGATCCGCCATTCGCCGGCCCCGTCGACGCGGGCGGCGTCGACGTACTCCTGCGGGATGGTGAGGAAGAACTGGCGCAGCAGGAAGATCGGAGAACGCGTCGCCGAAGAAGCTCGGCAGGATGAGCGGCCAGAGCGTGCCGACCAGGTGGAGCTTGGCGAACAGCACGTAGAGCGGCACCGCCGTCACCTGCTGCGGGCAGCATCATCGTGGCCAGGACGACGACGAAGGTGACCTCGCGCAGCCGCCAGCGCAGCCGGGAGAGCGCGTACGCCACGGGCACGCTGGAGACGACGACGCCGATCGTCGAGAGCCCGGCGTAGAGCAGGGTGTTGCCGGTGGCCCGGAGCAGCCCCGCCTGCGTGAACACGTCCGCGAAGTTCGCGAACCGGAACGGGTGCGGCCAGATGCTCGGGCCGGCCGCCTGGATCGGTCGTCATGAACGCGGTGAGGACCACGAACACGAGCGGAATGAGGAACATCAGGGCGAGGGCGATGAGGATGCTCCGCTCGGCGACCACGGTGAGGAGCCTCTCCCGGCGCACCGCGCGCCACGCCGCGACCCCCGGCGCCGCACACGGGGCCGGGCCTCGTCGCGCAGCGCCGCCGACCCGCTGCCCGCCAGCGACGCCATCAGCTCACCCCCGGGATGTGCACGAAGCGCCGGGAGACCAGCGAGCAGCGCGCCGGTGACGGCCAGCGCCACGAGGAACAGCACGACGGCCATCGCCGAGGCGTAGCCCATCGCGAAGTACTGGAAGCCCTGCTGGTAGAGCCAGACCGGGTAGAACAGCGTCGAGCCCTCCGGGTAGCCGAGGCTGCTGCCGGTGCCCGCGCCGGCGTCCCCGCCGCCCGCAGCGGTCGCGGCCACGTAGCCCTGGGTGAAGTACTGCAGCCCGTCGATGACACCGATGACGACGGCGAAGAGGATCACCGGGCTCACCGTCGGGATCGTGACGTAGCGCATCCGCTGCCAGCCGTTGACGCCGTCCAGGTCGGCGGCCTCGTGGAGCTCGAGCGGCACGTCGAGCAGCGCCGCCAGGAAGATGACGAGGATCGCGCCGGCGCCCCAGGTGGCCAGCACCGTGAGGCTGGGCTTGGCCCACGTCGGGTCGTCGAACCACAGCGGCTGCGGCAGGTGGAGCGCGCCGAGGATGCGGTCGACCGGCCCGGTGCTCGCGTTGAACACGAAGACGAACCCCAGCGTCGCCGCCACCGGCGGGGCCAGCGTCGGCAGGTAGAAGACCGTGCGCAGCACCCCGGCGCCGCGCCGCACCTTGGTCAGCAGGTGCGCCACCCAGAAGGCGAAGACGACGGTGACCGGGACGCTGACGACGATCATCCACAGCGTGTTCGCGACGGCGGGCCAGAAGTTCGCGTCCACGCCCATGTACCGGTAGTTCGCCAGGCCGATCCAGCGCGGCGGCGACAGCAGGTCGTAGTGCTGGAACGAGAGGTAGACCGTCGTGACGAGCGGGTAGACGAAGAACACGAGCATGCCGACGAGCCACGGGCTGAGGAAGGCGAGCACCGTGAGCCGCCGCCGGCGGGCGGCCGTCACGGAGCGCCGCCGCCGGCGGGGCCCACCGCCTGCGCGACCTGGGCGTTCACCTGCTGGTCGGCGGCGGCGAGGGCGGGCCCGAGGTCACCGACCGACCCGGCCTGGTACTTGTTCGCGAGGGCCGTGAGCGTGTCCTGGTCCGCGCTGCCCGCCGCGCTCGGCGGCGTGGTGGCCGTCATCGGGTTCGCGTAGATCTTGAGGAACGTGGCGAACTGCGGGTCCTTCGTCAGCGAGGGGTCGGAGAGCGATGCCGTGAGGGTCGGCACGTTCTTGAGCTGCCGCGCGAGCAGCGTCTGGGCGCTCGGGTCCGTCGAGAGGTACTTGACGAGCTGCCAGGCGGCCTCCCGGTTGCGGCCGGTGCTGGTGCGCGGGATGCCGAGGGAGTTGCCGGTGACGTAGCCGGCGCCGAAGCTGTCTGTCCGGTCGTCCGCGGTCGGGAACGGCGCGGTGCCGAACTGCAGGTCCGGGTGCTCGTCGTGGATGAACGCGGTGCGGTACTCGCCGTCGAGGTTCATCGCGAGCTTGCCGGTCTCGAACAGGTTGGTCGCGGCGAACTCGCTGTCGCCGGCGCCGGAGGTGAACCGGCGCAGCTTGTCGTAGCCGATGGCGTCGACGAACTTCTTCTGCCACTGCAGCAGCGCCGTCCACGCCGGGTCGGTGAAGGCGCTCTTGCCGGCCGAGTCGGTCCACGGCGCGCCCCAGAGCGGGGCCACGTGCGCCGGCGCCATCTCGTAGAACCCCCACAGCGGCACGAACCCGGCGACCTTGATGCTGCCGTCGGGGTTGTAGGTGGTGAGCTTCACGGCCATGTCGAGCAGCTCGGACGCGGTCTTCGGCGGGCTCGTGTAGCCGGCGGCCTTGAGCATTGCGGTGTTGTAGTAGAGACCGTAGGTGTCGGCCAGCGCCGGCATCGCGCAGCGGACGCCGTCGAACTGGGTGTAGTCCAGCGACACCTTGGGGATCGCCGAGAGGTCGACCTTGTCGCGGGCGATGTACGGCGCGAGGTCGATCCAGGCCTTGCTCCCGCAGTAGGAGCCGATCCGGTCGGCGGTGAACGAGAGCGCCACGTCGGGGGCGTTGCCGGCGCGGATCGCCTTGACGATCTTGTCGTCGTCCTGCGCGCCCACGTTCTTGACCGTGATCCAGGGGTGGCTCGCCTCGAACTGCTTGACCGCGGAGCCCAGGACGCCCAGCTCCCGGTCGGTGAACCCGCTCCAGAGGGTGATCGTGACCGGCGTCTTGTCGGCGCTCGCGCTCGCAGCGGGGGGCGGAGCCGTGGCGGTGTCGCCGCTGCTGCCGCTCGAGCACGCGGCCAGGGCGGCCACCAGCGAGAGGGTGGCGCTGACGCCGAGCACCGCGCGGGGGCGCCGGGCGGGCCGGCCGTGCCTGCGCGAGGTCCGACGACCGGGGTCGTGGGTGGTCATAACGCCTCCATGCGTCTCGGAGCTGGGAGGGGAACCGATGAGGGGGCCGGCTCCCGCGCGGCGGGCTGCAGGCCGCTGTGGTGACCGGTGACCCGGCCGAGCACGCGCTCGCGGGCGGCGGTGAGCGCGGCGACCGCCGCGCCGTCGAGCACGGCGTGGTCGCCGAGCTCGCTGACCACGAGGGCCGGGCGGAGCGGGCCCAGCCGGCGGACGGCGTCCTCGAGGAGGGGAACCAACACGTCTGCCGCGCCGATCCCGAGCCCGCCGCTGAGCACCACCACGGCCGGGTCCACGACCGCGGTCACGGCGACGACGCCCAGTGCGAGGTGAGCGGCCTGCTCGCGGACGGCGTCCATGGCCGCGGGGTCCCCGGCCCGGGCCGACTCGACGACCGCCGGAGCGGTCCGCGCGCGCAGACCGCGCTGCCGGGCGCTCCGGACGAGGCCGGCCGCCGCGGCGACGTCCTCGAGCACCGGCCACGCAGGGCGCCGGCGGCCCCCCGGCCCCTGGTTCGCCGGGGACGCCGCCCCCGGCACGGGCAGGTACCCGATCTCGCCGGCGGAGAGCGCCGCGCCCGTGCGGAGCCGGCCGTCGAGCACCAGCGCCAGGCCGACGCCCGTGCCGACCGACAGGAAGGCGAAGTCGGGGCTGCGGCGGCCGTGGCCGAAGGCCAGCTCCGCAGTGGCCGCGAGATTGACGTCGTTCGCCAGCTCGACGCGCAGCCCGAGGGCATCCGAGAGCGCCGACACCGGTTCACCGCGTTGCAGGCCCGGCAGGCTGGGGGCCAGCCGCACGCGGCCGCCGTCGGGGGCCACCACGCCGGGCACGCCGAGCGTGGCCGCCGTGAGGGAGCCGGCCGGAACGCCCGGCTGCGCCAGCAGGCGGGTCGCGAGGTCGACGAGTTGATCGCCCAGCACGGCCGCCCCCGTACCGCGGGTGGGCTCGGTGCGCTCGGCCAGCCGGCGCCCGGCCAGGTCGCTCACGCAGGCGCGGACCAGGCGCCGGCCCACGTCGATCGCGAGTGCCGTGCCGGCCTCGGGCGCCACGTCGTACAGCACGGCGCTGGCCCCGGGGTGGCCGCTCGTGCGCCCGACCGTCCGGAGCACCCCGGCGGCCTGGAGGGCGGCGATCGCCGCCGAGACGGTGGGCTTGGACAGGCCGGTGAGCCGCGCGAGGTGGGCCCGCGAGACCGGGCCGCCGTCGAGGATCGCGTCCGCGATCCGCCGGGCGTTCAGCGCGCCGAGGTCCGCCGGACCGACGAGGTCCATGGCGCCTCCTCGCGCTCGGCACATGGTCGTTCGTAAAGGTTCCGAACGATCAGAGTGACGGTAGGACCGGCCGCCGAGCGGCGTCAAGAGGCGCGTTGTCACAGCTCCGCATCGGCGGGGGGAGCGGTAGTGTCCGGGGCTCGGCTCTGCATCCTCGCCGACCCGCCCGGCCCTCGGGAGCTGCCCGTGCCCGACCTGCGCGCCATCCCCGCGGTGCCCACGTCGGTCACGGCGTTCGTGGGCCGTACCCGGCGCGGCCCCCTCGACCGGACCGTGGCCGTCAGCAGCTATGGGGAGTTCGCGAGCGTCTTCGGCGGTCCATGGGAGGGCAGCGAGCTGCCGGTGGCGGTCCGCGACTTCTTCGACAACGGCGGCACCGACGCGGTCGTCGCCCGGCTCCACCGGCCGAGCGGTGCCACCTCCAGGGCCGGGCTGGCGCTCGGCGGCCTCGCGCTCGAGGCCGCCGACGAGGGGGCGTGGGGCAACGAGCTGTACGCGCGGGTCGACCACGAGGGCGGGGACGACCGGTTCAGGCTGTCCGTCCGCGACGGCAGCACGGGAGCGCTCGAGATCTTCGAGGACCTCGGCGTCGTGCCTGCCGACCCGCGCCCCGTCACCGCGGTCCTGGCGCAGGAGTCGCGGCTCGTCCGCGTCCGGGCGCCGGCTGCCACCCGTCCCGACGTGACGGCGGAGCTGCCCTTCGCGGGTGGCAGCGACGGGTTGGCTCTCGACGACGACGCGTTCGTCGCGTCGGGTCTCCAGGCCGCCGAGCGCGGGCTGTACCTGCTGGAGCAGGCCGACGATGTCGACCTGCTGGTGATCCCGCCCTACTCCGCCGCCGGCGGCGTGGGTCCGGAGGTGATCGCGGCCGCCGCGGAGTACTGCGAGGAGCGCCGCGCGATCCTGCTGGTCGACCCGCCGCCGGCCTGGCGGTCCGTGGCCGACGTGCTCGCCGCCGGGGACGGCATGGCACAGGTCCTCGGCACAGCCGGCCCCAACGCGGCGGCGTTCTTCCCCCGCATCCGCCGCGGCGACACGTCGTCCGTCGAGGGCCTCGGATCCCCCTCGGGCGCCGTCGCCGGTGTCATCGCCCGCACCGATGCCAGGCGCGGGGTGTGGACGGCTCCGGCGGGGGCCGACGCGACGCTGCAGGGCGTCCGGAGCCTCGAGATCGCGCTGCCGGACGCCGACATCGCCCGGCTCGCCTCGATCGGGGTCAACGCCCTGCGAGCCCTCCCCGGTCGCGAACCGGTCGTGTGGGGCGCCCGCACCCTGGAGGGCGGGGACGGCTCGGCCTCGGACTGGAGGTACCTGCCCGTGCGGCGGCTGGCGCTCTTCATCGAGGAGTCGCTCGACCGCGGCACCCGGTGGGCGGTGTTCGAGCCGAACGACGAGGCGTTGTGGTCGCGGATCCGGGCGGACGCCGGCGCGTTCCTGCAGGGGTTGTTCCGGCAGGGGGCGCTGCGCGGTGGGACCGCGAGCCAGGCCTACGTCGTCAGGTGCGACGGCAGCACCACGACACAGGCGGACGTCGACCTCGGCGTCGTCAACATCGTCGTCGGGTTCGCACCGCTGCGGCCGGCCGAGTTCGTGACCGTCCGGCTGCAGCAGCTCGCCGGCCAGCCCTGCTGACCCGCCCGCGGGTTCACGGGGAGCGCGGTGCGCCGGTCAGTGCGGCGGCCACTGCGCGGACGTCGTCCGATGAGTTGTTGAGGTGGAACGACAGGCGCAGCCGGCCGGCTCGCACGCTGGCCGCCACCGCCGCCCGGCCGAGCCGTTCCTGTGCCCCCGGCTCGAGCGGCAGGCTCACGATCGCGGAGGCCTCCGCCGGCAGGCCGAGGGCGGCCCGGAACTCGTTGGCGAGGCCGACGGCGTGCTCGTGCAGCGCGGCGGTGCCCACCGCCGTCAGCAGCTCGAGCGCGGCCAGCTGGCCGATCCAGCTGTGCCAGGCGGGGGAGACGTCGAACCGGCGGGCGTCCTCGGCGAGCCGCAGCGGGGTGCCGTAGATGCTGTCCCACACCGACGCCCCGGCGTACCAGCCCGCCGCGTGCGGTGTCAGCTCGCCCTCCAGCCCGGGCTGCACGGTGAAGAAGCAGGTGCCCCGCGGGGCCAGCAGCCACTTGTATCCGGCGCAGACGGTGTAGGCGAAACGGCCGGCATCGACCGGCAGCCACCCCGCTGCCTGGGTGAGATCGAGCAGTACCCCCGCGCCGGTCGTGCGCGCCGCGGCCTCGAGTGCGTCGAGGTCGGCGAGCCGCCCGTCGGCGGACTGCACCGCCGACACCGCCACCAGGTACGTGCGGGGCGTCACCGCCTCGGCGAGCCGGTCGAGCTCGACCTCGCGTACCCGGACACCGCGCGACCGCTGCACGAGGAACGGGAACACCAGGCTGGTGAACTCACCCCTGGCCAGCAGCACCTCGCCGCCGGCCGGCACCGACGCCGCCACCAGACCGGCGAACACGCTGACCTGGGGACCGACGGACACCCGGTCGGCACCGACGCCGACCAGGCCCGCGAACGCCGCCCTGGCGCGCGCGACCGGCTCGTCGTAGTCCGGTGGGTTCGCGAGCCCCGACCGCCACGCGTCGAGCGCCTGGTGCATCGCCGTCAACGCCCGCCGCGGCGGCAACCCGAGGGAGGCGGTGTTGAGGTACACGACGTGGGGGGAGAACTCGGCCCGGGCGTCGGCGACCGAGAGCGTCGGCGGCTGCATCGGGTCAGCCTGACACCTCCTCCCGCTCGGCTCGGCCGAGCCCGCGAGCAGTCGGTCCCGTCTCAGGTCTCGCCGGCCGGTGCGTCGTCGCCGAGCCGGCGCAGCCGCTCGCGCAGGTGGCGCTGCTCGGCGACGTTGACCGTCGCCGCGATCGCGCGGCGGTAGGCGGACGCGGCCTCCCCGCAACGGCCGGCTCGGTCGAGCAGGTGAGCCCGGACGGCGTCCGCCCGCGGCAGGCCGGGATGCCGGGCGGTCAGCCCGTCGACCAGCCCGAGCGCCACCCGCGGACCGCCGAGCATCGACTGCGCGACGATCCGGTTGAGGGTGATCGTGGGGTTGCGGTGCTCCGTGACGTGCTCGAGCAGCCCGTAGAGGGCATCGATCTCGGTCCAGTCGGTCGACCCGGTGTCAGCGGCCCGGGCGTGTACCCCGGCTATGCACCCCTGCAGCAGGTAGGCCCCCGGAACGGCCCCGGGCGTGATCACGTCCAGCAGGGCGAGGCCTTCCTCGACCATGCCCCGGTCCCACCGTGCGCGGTCCTGCTCGTCGAGCGGGACGAGCCCTCCCCGGGCGCCGACCCGGGCCGGCTGGCGGGCCTCGGTGAGCAGCATGAGGGCGAGGAGGCCGCCCACCTCGGTCGACCCCGGGACGGACTGCCGCAGCAGGCGGGCCAGGTGGACGGCCTCGGCCGCGAGGTCGGCATCGCGCGCCGGGGCGCCGCTGGTCGTGTGGTGGGCCTCGGTGAACATGAGATACAGGACGTCGAGCACCGGCCCCAGGCGTTCTCCGACGTGCGCAGGCCGGGGCAGCACCCGGTCGGCGTCGATCAAGCGGCGTTTCGCACGGGTGATCCGCTGGGCGATGGCGGCCTCGGGCAGCTGGTAGGCGTTGGCGATCTGTGTCGTGGTGAGGCCGGCGACCGCGCGGAGGGTCAGCGCGACCTGCCCCGAGCGGGGCAGCGCCGGGTGACAGCACAGCTGGAGAAGGAGCAGGGCGTCGTCACCCGGCGCGGGTTCGTGCCCGAGCGGCGCCTCCAGCATCGCGACGCGGTCCTCGCGCGCACGCCGGCGCGCGTCGCTGCGGACCCGGTCGACGTACCGTCGCCGGGCCGTCGTCACGAGCCATGCCTTGGGGTCGTCCGGCGGGCGCCCGGCCCACTGGCGGTGCGCGTCCAACAGCGCGTCCTGCACGGCGTCCTCGCACAGGTCGAACCGGCTGCTGCCGTACGTGCGCACCAGCCGGGCGAGGGTCTGCGGCGCGAGCTCGCGCCACAGACCCTCGTGCACCGTGGCCTGCGTGCTCATCCCTCGCCCAGATCGGCGAACACCACCGGCCGGATCTCCAGCGCGAGACCGGGGATCCGCGCGTCGGGGATCTGGAGGGCCAGTTCGACCGCGCGCGCCTCGTCCTCGACGTCGAGCAGGTAGAAGCCGCCCATGAACTCCTTGGCCTCGACGAAGGGGCCGTCGGTGACCTCGGGGCGGTCGGCGTCGCCGCGCACGACCTTGGACCGGCTCGGATCGGCGAGCGCCTGGGTCGCGATGAACTCGCCGCGCTCCTTCGTGGCAGCCATGAAGGCGGTGTGCCCCTTCTCGAGCAGCTGCTGCTGCTCGTCGGTCAGCTGCTCCAGCACGGCCGGGTCGACCTGCATCAGGATCACGTACTTCACGTCGTCCTCCTCGTCGGGTGGCCACCCCCAGCGGGCAGCCACCCGTTGGTCGTCACCGCGTCCCCGGATACGACACCACGGACGGGACGTCCTGCACGAGGGGCCCCAACCGCCAAGAGCGACCTCACCCCCTGACCTCGTCGGATGCCAGCGAAAGCGGAACGAGGGGCAGCTGTCAGTGACAGGCTGGGCCTCTCGGGGATTCGCGGCACCAGGGGAAACATGGGTGACAGGCGGAACGAGTCCCGGGCTCATACGCCAGCGGCCTGGCGGTTGCGCTGGGCGCAGCGAGAGAACCAGCGGCGCCTCTCGGAGCACGCCGTCGCCCATGGGCGCTGGCAGGCCGACCTGGACGACCTCGATCAGAGGCTCGGCGCCGCCCGGGGCTTCGAGGGGATCCCGGTCAACCTTGACTCGCCGCTCGCGCTCAAGCGGGGGGAGCGTGTCTTCCTCGCCCTGCCGAACGCGACGCTGATCGAGGGAAGCGCATCCGCTGAGCCGCACCTGTCGATGAACGCCCGGTTCTCATGGCGTGGTACTCGCAGCCCAGTCGGGCCGATGACGGCGCCGGCGGGCATGCGATGGGCAGATGCCGGGCCCGTGACCCTCACCGACCGGCGACTCGTGTTCCATGGCAGTAAACACGCACGCGAGTGGGCGTTCGCCAGGCTGATCGGCCTGGAGAACTCGTCGGACGGCCCGTACACCGTTCTGCAGGTGTCGAACCGGCAGAAACCGTCGGGTGTGCTGTACCCGCCCTCTGTCGTGCCCAGCTTGCGTTTCCACCTGGCGCTTGCGCTGGCGGTCTTCGCCGACCAGAGACAAGCCTTCGTCGCCAGCCTGGAACGCGAACGGCACGATCTGATCTCACTCAGGCCCCCTGTGCCCGATGCGGCGCTGCCTGAACAGGCGCCGCCTCACCTGGCTCTCACCTACGCGGTGAGAGCGCTTTATCTCGATCGCCCCGAGCAGGGCACGGGGCGGCGCATCGTCCAGGGAACGGTTGCGGGCGTGGTCACGCTTCTGGCCCTCTCGATCGTGGCCGGCCTCTCGTCGCCGACGGTGAAGACCACCTCGGCCGGTGTGGCCGTTCCGGCGACGTCGTCGGGGCCGCCGGCGCAGGCGCCGAGCGACACGACCGAGCCGGGCCCCGCCGTCGTGACCCAGGCGAGTTCGAACCCTGCCCCGCCGCGCTCACCGGTCAGGGTTCCGACGCAGCGGCGGCGAGTCACCGCCACGCCCCGGTCGACGCTCCGGTCGACACCCCGGTCGACGCCCCGGTCGACGCCCCGGTCGACGCCGAGACCGACGCCGAGACCGACGCCTGCCGCCCCGAATCTCTGCGGGGCCCCGAGCAACCCCTGGGGCTACACCTTCTGCGGCGGGGGCTACATCACTTCGCCTCCGTCGAGCTTCTGTTCGTACTTCGACTGCATCCCGAACTTCCCCAACGGGAAGGGCTATGTGGAGCAGTGCGCCGACGGGATGTTCAGTAAGTCGGGAGGGCGGCAGGGCGCGTGCTCGTATCACGGCGGAGAACGCCGACCCTTGTTCCGCTCGTAGTGCGTTGATCGTCCGCGGCACCACCACGCCGGACGACGGCCGAACCCATCGCGTCCCGACGCATCCGCCTGAGCAATCACGGCATAGAGCCTGAGCAATCACGGTGTAGAGGCGATCGTCGTGTGCCTCACTGCGGCGGACGGGGCGGTCGATCGACGTCTGCCGCCCGTGGTGCCGTTGTCGACGACCGCGATGTCCAGGACCCTCACCGGCAGGGAGTCACGACCGGAACCGGACGCTAGAGGCGGGACTGAAGGAGTGCGCGGACGGCGGCGGCGTCGGTGGCGGCCAGCGCCGCGGCGGCGAGCTTCTCGGCCACTGCGGTGTCCACCTCGCGCACCGCCTGCTTCACACCCGGCACCGCCCTCGGGGAGACGCTGAGCTCCCGGACGCCCAGACCGATCAGCAGGGCCGTGGCGAGCTCGTCGGCGGCCAGCTCGCCGCACACCGCGACCGGCACGTCGGACCGCGCCGTCGCCGCCACGAGTGCCAGGAGACCGGGGTCGAGCGGGTCGCCGATGGCCGCGACCGCGTCGTTGCCCCGCTCGGCCGCGAGCGCGTACTGGGTGAGGTCGTTGGTGCCGATGCTGAAGAAGTCGACGTGCGGCGCGAACGCGGCGGCCTTGAGTGCCGTGGCGGGCACCTCGACCATGATGCCGACCCGCAGCCCCGCCGGGACGCTGCCGCCCTCGGCCCGGACGGCGTCGTCGAGCACGCGCCGCGCCGCCAGCAGTTCGCCGACGGTGGTGACCATCGGGAACATCACGTCGAGGGGCCGCTCGCGGGCCACCCGTACGATCGCGCGCAGCTGGTCGAGCAGCAGGCCGGGGCGCTGCAGCGAGAGCCTGAGCCCCCGGATGCCCAGGAACGGGTTCGCCTCCGGCGGCATCGGCAGGTACGGCAGCGGCTTGTCGCCACCCACGTCGAGCGTGCGCACGACGATGCGCCGCCCGGGGAGCGCGTCGGCGAGTGCGCGGTAGGTGCCGGCCTGCTCGTCGACGGACGGGGGCGTCGTGCGATCGAGGAACACCAGCTCGGTGCGGACGAGTCCCGCGAGGTCGGCGCCCGCGGTGGCGGCCGCGCGGCGCGTCGTCGACCGAGGCGAGGTTCGCGCCCACGTGGATCTCGGCGCCGTCGCGGGTGACGGCGGGGGCGGACGACGCCGCGGCGGCGGTGGAACGTCGCCGGGCGACGCCGGCGGCCCGTCGCTCGTAGTCGGCGCGCACGTCGGGGGAGGGGTCGACGACCAGGCTCGCCGCGGGCACCGTCGACGGCCACGGTGGCGCCGGCCGGGACGGCCAGGACGCCGGCTCCGGCCCCGACGACCGCGGGGATGCCCAGGGCGCGGACGAGGATGGCGCTGTGGGCGGTCGGGCTGCCGCCGGCGAGCACGACGGCGACCACCCGGCGGGGGTCGAGCGTGGCGGCCTGCGCCGGCGTCAGGTCGGGGGCGACGAGCACGGACCCCGTGGGCACGTCGGGGACCAGGCCGCCGTGGGGAGAGCCGCTCCCGGCCAGGTGGGCCTCGACCTGGCTCCCGACCGCCCGGACGTCGTCCGCGCGAGCCCGCTGGTAGGGGTCGGGCAGGGCGGCCAGCGCACCGGCCACCGCCTCGACGGCCTGGCGCCAGGCGGCGCGGGCGCCCTGCCCGGCGGCGATGCCGGCGCGGGCGCGATCGAGCAGGTCGGGGTCGTCGAGCAGCAGCAGGTGCGCGTCGAACACCGCCGCCTCGGCCTCGCCGGCGACCGCGGCCGTGTGGTCGCGGCTGCGCCGGACGTCCTTCTCGGCGTCGGCCAGCGCGGCGTGCAGCAGCGCCTCCTCCGCGGCTGGGTCACGCACGGCGTCGTCGTCCGCCGCCGGTTCCGGCATCGCCGGAAGCTGCCAGGCCCGGCCGATCGCGACGCCGGGCGACGCCGGCAGAGGACCGGGTCCAGGTGGTGGGTCCGCATGGGTGGGCGTCGCAGGGCCGGGCCCCGTGGATGCCGGTCCGAGGTCGCCGAACCCGTGCCGGGCCAGGTCGAGCAGGCGCTCGACGGCCCGTTCGGCGTCGGGACCGCGGGCCGCCACGTCGACGACGTGGCCCTCCTCCGCGCCGAGCGCAGCCACCCGCGAGAGGCTGCCCGCGGGCACGGGCTCGCCGCCGCGGGTGCGGTTGCGGAGGCGGACGTCGGCCTCGAGCCCCCGCACCGCCCGGACCAGGACGGCCGCGGGCCGGGCGTGCAGCCCGTGCGGCCACGTCACCTCGAACCGCCCCGTCACCTCGAACGGTCCCGTCGCCTCGAACCGCCCTGTCGTGTCGGCGTCGGCGTCGGAGAGGGCGTTCGACGGGTGGCCCACGTCGATGCGGACGGCAGGGTGCGGGGGAGCGGCGACCACCAGGTGCGTCTCCTTGGCGCCGAGCGCGCCCCGCGCCTCGGCGGCCACCCCGTGCCGGTCGGCACCGCCGGCCGCGGCCACGGCGGCCACGCACAGCCCCTCGACGAGCGGAGCCGGGCACAGCGTGACGCGCTCCCGCAGGGCCGGGTCGAGCAGGTCGAGCGCGACCTCGGCGGAGAGCACGGCGCTGCCGAGATCCATGAGGACGACGACGCCGGCGCCGGCGTCGGCTCGGGCGATCGCGTCGGCGACGCGGACGGCGTCGGTGCCGAAGCCCCCGTCGTCGAGCCCCGCGGCCTCCTCGAGACGGACGTCGTCCCCGTGCAGCATCACGCCCGCGAGCGCGATCGCGGCGCGGGCCAGGGCCCGGCTGTGGGAGACGACGACGAGACCGACGGCACCGACGGGACCAGCTGGATCCACCGACGCGGGACCCGAGGGGCTCATGGCGCCTCCGCCGGGAGCGCCTGCGCCGCTGCGGCGATCAGCAGCGCCGCAGAGGTCGCCCCAGGGTCCTGGTGGCCGACGCTGCGCTCGCCGAGGTAACTGGCCCGCCCCTTACGCGCGTGCAACGGGACCGTCGCGTCGCGGCCCGCGTCGGCCGCGGCCGACGACGCCCGGAGCACCGCCGCGAGGCTTCCACCCTCCGCGAGCGCGCCGTCCAGCGCGTCGACCGCGGGCGCCAGGGCGTCGAACATCGTCTTGTCGCCCGCCTCGGCCTTGCCGCGCGCGACGATGCCCTCGAGCCCGGCGCGGAGCGCCTTCGCGAAGGTCTCGGGCGGCGCCACCTCCGCGTCGTCGCCCAGGGCCGTCGCCATGCGCAGGAAGAACGTGCCGTACAGCGGCCCGCTGGCGCCGCCGACGGTGCGTACGAGTGTCATACCCACCTGCTTGAGCAGCGGGCCCGGGGCGGTCGCGGGTGCGTCGCCGGCGAGGACCTCGACGACCGCCGTCATGCCGCGGTCCATGTTGGTGCCGTGGTCGGCGTCGCCGATCGCGGCGTCGAGGGCCGTCAGCTCGTCGCGGTGCTCCGCGACGAGCTCGGCGAACCGGCGGAGCCACCGGGTCACGGCGGCCGCGTCGACGCCATCGTCCCGACCGGGGGTTCCGGCCTCGGCCGAGTGGGTCATCGTCACACTCCCCAGCGCAGGGCGGGCGTCAGGACCGGGGCGTCCCAAAGCCGGCGCATCTCGTCGTCGAGCTTCAGCAGGGTGAGCGAGCAGCCTGCCATGTCGAGGCTGGTGACGTACGACCCCACGAGCGAGCGGTGCACGGTGACGCCGGCCTTCTCGAGCAGCCGCGCGACCTCTCCGTACATGAGGTACAGCTCGATCAGGGGCGTGCCGCCCAGCCCGTTGACGAACGCCAGCACGCCGTCGCCACCGGTGAAGTCGAGGTCGTCGAGCACCGGGGTGACGAGCAGCTCGGCGATCTGGCGAGCGGGGACGAGCGGGATGCGGCGGCGGCCCGGCTCGCCGTGGATCCCGACGCCCACCTCGATCTCGCCCTCCGGCAGGTCGAACGTGGGGTGCCCGACGGCGGGGACCGTCCCCGAGGTGAGGGCGACACCCATGCTGCGCCCGTTCTCGCTGACCCGGCGGGCGACGGCCGCGACCTCCGCCAGCGGTCGCCGCTCCTCCGCGGCGGCACCGGCGATCTTCTCGACCAGCACCGTGACACCGACCCCGCGACGCCCGGCGGTGTACAGGCTGTCCTGGACGGCGACGTCGTCGGCGGTCACGACGGTCGCCACCTCGACACCCGTCTCGGCCGCGGCGAGCTCGGCCGCCATGTCGAAGTTCATGACGTCGCCGGTGTAGTTCTTCACGACGTGCAGTACCCCGGCGCCGCCGTCCACGCCCTTGGTGGCCTCGACCATCTGGTCGGGGACCGGCGACGTGAAGACCTCGCCGGCGCAGGCGGCGTCGAGCATGCCCGGACCCACGAAGCCGCCGTGCAGGGGCTCGTGCCCGGAGCCGCCGCCGGAGATGATCCCGACCTTGCCCGGGACGGGCGCGTCGCCGCGATAGATGATCTTGTTGACGTGGTCGACCCTCAGCTCGGGGTGGGCCGCCTCGACGCCCTTGAGCGCGTCGCTGACGACGCCTGCCGGGTCGTTGACGAGCTTCTTCATGGTCGCTCCTCGAGGTTCAGATCGTGGCGGGGGAGTCGGTGGCCTGTACCGGCACCGGGGCGGAGTCGGTCGACGGTGCGGCGGTGTCGTCGGGCTCGGCCGTGATGGCCGTGTAGGCGACCGCCGCGGCGACGCCGGCGAGCAGTTCGGCGATCAGGTAGACGGGCAGTTGCGACCATTTCACCGTGCCGCCGGCGATCTGCTGCACGAGCATCGGCCCGACGACGCGGGCGGGGTTGATCGCGGCGCCCGTCGCGGGCGCGACAGGGATGATCGCCGCGAACACCACGAGACCGATGGCGACGCCGGCGAAGCCCGGCGAGGCCTTGCGGTGGACGACGCCGAAGATCGTGAAGACGAGGATGAAGGTGCCGACGAACTCGGCGGCGAACGCCCGGCCGGCCCCGACCGAGGGTCCGTAGGTGGCCACGCCGAGGCCGACGTCGACGGCCTGGTGCCCCAGGACGGCGATGATGGCGCCGGCACCGATGATCGCGCCGGCGACCTGGGCACCCATGTAGGCGGGCACCTTCGCCCAGGGGAACTTGCCGGTGACGGCGAGACCGAGGGTGACGGCCGGGTTGATGTGGTTGCCGGAGACGTGCCCGAGCGCGTACACGGTGGCGACGACGATCGTGCCGAACGCCAGCGAGATCATCCCGAGGTCGGCCATGGTGAACGGCGCCGAGCCGTTGATGATCAGTGTCGCGGGTACCGATCCGACCCCGACGAACACGAGGAAGGCGGTGCCGATGGTCTCCGCGGCGAGCTTCTGGATGGTGGTGGACTCGTCCATGTGGCCTCCCTCTCGAGGAATGTCATTCGATATGGTCGAACGTAGTGCGAAGCTACAATGGCTGTGACCCACGGCACAAGACCCTGGGCGCAGTCGTCGTGGGAGGGGTGCGCGTGATCCAGTCCGTCGACCGGGCCGTGCGGATCCTGATCGCCCTGCAGGGCGCCCGGAGCATGAGCCTCGGCGAGATCGCCGCGGCCGTGGCGCTTCCGCCGTCCACGGTGCACGGGATCGTCCGCACCCTGCTGGGGCACGGGATGGTGACGCAGGAGAGCGACACCGGGCGCTACCGGCTGGGCCCGGCCACGCTGCGCCTGGGCAACGTCTACCTCGACACGCTCGAGCTGCGGACGCGGGTCGCGCCGTGGGCCGAGGACCTCGCGCGCCGTACCGGGTGCGCGGTCCGCACCGGCGTCCTGCTGCTCGCCGACGTGGTGGTCGTGCACCACGAGCCGCGGCCCGACGGGACCCGCCAGATGCCCGAGGTGGGGATCGAGATCCCGGCCCACGCGTCCGCCCTGGGCAAGGCCCTGCTCGCCTTCACGCCCGACGCCGAGGGCGCGCTGCTGGCCGACCCCCGCGCGCGGCGGAGCATGACCGGCGAGACGCTGACCGACCCGCCCGCCCTGCGCGCCCAGCTGGCGCAGGTGCGCCGCACCGGGCTAGCCGAGGAGGTCGAGGAGGCGGTGCTCGGGGAGTGCGCCGTGGCAGCCGCCGTCGGGGGAACCGGCGGTGAGGTGGTGGGAGCCGTGGGCCTCGTCGTCCCGGTCACCGAGTGGCCCGTGCGGCCGTCGGCGGTCGACGCGCTGCGTGCGGCGGCGCGGGCGGTGTCGCGCGAGCTGGGGGCCACGGCCTGGCCGCCGCCGTTGCCGACGTCGCTGGGGGCCTCGGCCTGACCGGGTAGCCGGCACGGCGCGGCTGCTCAGCGGGGCCGCTCACCGCGGCCCGAGGCCGGTCCTGCCGTCGAGGAGCTCACGGACGACGTCGAGGTGGCCGGCGTGCCGCGCCGTCTCCTCGATCATGTGCAGCGCGATCCACCGCAGGTCGGCGACGTCGTCCTCGAGGTCCAGGCCGTGCTCGCCCGCGGGCGGCGACGACAGCGGCGTCGAGGCGAGCACCGCGTTCGAGCGCCTGCACTGGTCCCGGTAGTACGCGAGCACGCCGTCGGTGTGGCTCCGGTCCCAACCGGAGCGGTCCGCCGCGGTGCCCGTCGCCACCTGCTGGAACCAGTGCCGCTCCGCGTCGCCGAGGTGCTCGATCAGGCCGATGGGCGACCACCCCGAGGGCAGGACCGCCGCCCGCAGCGCGTGCTCGTCGAGCCCGTCGACGATCGCGAGCACGCTGGCGCGCTGGGCCTCCAGGAAATGGATCAGTGCGGCCGTCTCGGGATCGGGGGCCGTCATGCGCAGCTGCACCGCCCACTGCCGTCGGTCGCGGCCGCCGTGGTGCGGGCCCACTGCGCGGTCGGCCGGCCGTCGAGCCGCCACGGGTGCTCGCCCTCGGCGATCCTGCGGCCACCCCTCGGGCGAGTCCTCCCACCGCTCCTGCCGGCCGAACACCGTCAGGTCGAGCGCGTGGTAGCTGGTCATGAGCGCCTCGACGCCGCGCCCGGTCGTCCAGTAGGTCTCGTAGACGCCGCCGTCGTCGTCCCGGACATAGCAGGCGATCATGCCGAAGCCGCGGCCGTCGACCAGGACCGGGTCGGAGTCCGCGGGCGGAGTACCACGGCCACGTGTAGCCCATGAAGTCGCGGAACGGGGCGCTCTCCTCGTAGGACCCCTCGCAGAAGACGGCGTACGTCACGCCCCGGGCGCGCAGGTACTCCTGCATCTGCATGTGGCAGGTCGAGAAGGTGCAGCCCTCGCACTGGCGCTCCCACGGCTGCCCGTCGTGCCACATGTGGAAGTAGCCGAACAGCATCCGGCGGCCCTCGAAGACGTCGAGCAGCGGCACCGGACCGCTCGCGCCGGTGACCGTCACGGCGGGCATGCAGCGTCATCGGCAGCCGGCGGCGAGCAGCCGCGATCGCGTCCCCGTCGCGTGTGTGCGCCTTCTCCCGAGCGAGGAGCTCGTCGCGGGCGGCGCGCCAGGCCGCGCGGTCGACGACGGGGGGCAGGGACGGCGCGGGCATCGGGGCCTCCGAGAGGGTGCGGCTGGACGACGGTGGCCCCCTGCAGACGCCGTGGGCCGGGCCAACTCATCGGCCTTCCGTCACATCCGTCGCGGGAGCGCCGTCAGAGGAGCATGAGCACACTCGCGTACACCCGGACCGGCGCCGGCCGGCCGCTCGTCCTCCTGCACGGCCTCGGATCCTTCCGGCAGGCCTGGGACCCCGTCGTCCCCGCCCTCGCGGCGGTCGCCGACGTCGTCGCGGTCGACCTGCCCGGGTTCGGCGCGTCGCCGCCGCTGCCCGACGGTGTCGAACCGTCGCCGGCCGCGCTGGCCCTGGCCGTCGCGGAGCTGCTCGACGAGCTGGGGCTCGAGAGCCCGCACCTGGCCGGCAACTCCCTGGGCGGCTGGGTGGCGCTCGAGCTGGCAGGGCTCCGGCCGGCCGCCTCGCTCACCCTGCTGTCGCCTCCGGGCCTGTGGCCCCGGGGGACCCCGCCGTACTGCCGGCTCAGCCTGGCCGCGTCGCGATGGCTGGCCCGGCACGCCCGCCGGCCGATCGGTGCCGTCCTCGGCAGCCGCATGGGGCGCGCGCTCGTGCTGGGGCAGGTGATCGGCCGCCCCACCCGGATGACGCCCGAGCAGGCACGCGCCGGGGTCCGCGCTCTCGGCGACGCCCCCGGCTTCGACGCCGTGCTCCGCGCCACGCACCACCGACGCTACGTCGCTCCAGGGCCGCTCGACGTCCCCACCACGGTCGCGTTCGGGTCCCGCGACCGGCTCCTCGTCTCGCGTCGCTGGCGGCGCCTCGACGAGCTGCCCGCCGGGACGCGGCTCGCCGAGCTGCCGGGCTGCGGGCACGTCCCCATGACCGACGACCCGGTCGCCGTCGCGGCTCTGCTCGCCGCCGCGCTGACCCCGGCCGATCGCCAGGAGGCTCAGGTGCGCTCGGCCACCCGGGCGTAGAGCTGGTCGATCGTCAGGCCCTCCCCGTCAGGCGAGCTCGACGTGCGCCAGCTTCTCGGGGTTCATCTGGACGTCGAGGGCCGCGATCCGTCCCTCGGCCGTCACGTCGAACGCGACGACGCCGATCGCGAGGCCCGCCCGCGAGAACACCAGCCCCGGCTCGCCGTTCACCGCCCGGACGTCGACCGTGACGCCGGGCTCGACCCGGCCCAGGACGCCCAGCACGAGGCGCGCCACCTTGTCGGGCGTGGTCACGACGCGCAGCGCCGTCCGCACGAGGCCGCCGCCGTCGGCGCGGTAGACCACCGACGGGTCGAGCAGCCGGACGAGCGCGAGCAGGTCCCCGCCCGCGCTCGCGGCGAGGAACGCCTCGACGACCCGCCGATGCGTGTCGGCGTCCGCCTCGTCCCGGGCGACCCCGGCGGCCACCTGGTCGCGTGCACGGCTGGCGAGCTGCCGCACGGCGGCCGGGGAGCGGCCCAGCACCTCGGCGACCTGCTCGAACGGCACCCCGAAGGTGTCGTGGAGGATGAACGCCGCGCGCTGGGCCGGCGACAGCGACTCGAGCACCACCAGCAACGCGAAGCTCAGCTCGTCGGCCAGCGCGGCGGCCAGCTCGGGGTCGTTCCTCGGCGAGGGGGCCACGCGAGGCTCCGGGAGCCACGGACCCACGTACGTCTCCCGGCGCCGGCCGGCGGCCCGCAACTGGTCGAGCGCCAGCCGGGTCGCCGTGGTGGTCAGCCAGGCGGGCAGGTCACGCGGCGCCGTCGAGGCGTCCGAGCCGGCCCGCTGCAGGCGGATCCACGTCTCCTGGGCGACGTCCTCGGCGTCCGCCAGGCTGCCCGTCATCCGGTACGCCAGGGAGACCAGGCGGGGGCGCTCGGCCGCGAAGGCGCGCGCCAGCTCCTCCCGGCGGTGGTCGTCCACGTGGTCGATCCTCTCGCTCCGCATGCCCTCCTGACGCCGCCGGCCGCCCGGATGTCACACACGCGCGGCCACCGGCGTCACCAGGGCATGCGGATACTTGTGGTGGGCGGCACCGGCACGGTCGGCCGCCCGACGGTGGAGGAACTGGCCCGGCGTGGGCACGAGGTACGGGTGCTGAGCCGACACCCGCGCCCGGACGGCGGTCCGGCTCGGCAGGTGGGGGCGGACCTCACCACGGGCGCGGGGCTGGGACAGGCCCTGGACGCCGTCGATGCGGTGGTCGACGTGTCGAACGTGACCACGCTCGACGAGGCCGTCGCGACCCGGTTCTTCGTCGGCGCGACCGAGCGGCTGGTGGCCGCGGAGGCGGCCGCCGGCGTTCGGCGGCACGTGCTGCTGTCGATCGTGGGTGTCGATCGGGTGGCGAGCGGCTACTACAGGGCCAAGGTCGCGCAGGAACGCGCGCTCGCCGACGCCGCGGACGCCGCGGGAGTGGGGTGGCGCGTGCTGAGGGCCACGCAGTTCCACGAGTTCGCCGGCCAGATGATCGAGCGGCTCCGGCGCGGCCCGCTGGTGCCGGTGCCCGTGATGGACGTGCAGCCGGTGTCCACGCTCGACGTGGCCCGGGCCCTGGCGGACGCCGTCGAGCAGCCCGCTGGTCGGTCCGGACGGGTGCCCGACCTGGCGGGCCCCGAGCCGATGCCCTTCACGAGCATGGTGCGAACGGTGCTCCGCGCTCGGGGCCGGCGCGCCGTCGTCCTGCCGATCCCGCTGCCCGGCTCAGCCGGCCGGGCGATGCGGACAGGTGGCCTGCGCCCCGAGCCCGGCGCGCCGCTGCGCATCGGGACCGTTCGGTTCGGCGACTACCTCGACCAGCTGCGGCAGCGGCCGACGGCGGCGCTGCCGGGCTGACCGGCTCCGTCGTCCGCCGGCCGTCGTGACGGCTGCGCACGATCGGCGGTGGCGCCACCTGGCCCCGTGATGTTGTGATGCGCGGGTGTTCACCGTCGAGGACCTCCGGCCGATCGGCATCTTCGAGAGCCTCACCGATGCCCAGGTCGTCGAGCTCGGGGCCGCCGCGGACGACGTCCGGATCGAACCGGGGGCAGTGCTGTTCCGCCAGGGTGACCCGGCGGAGGCCTGGTGGATGCTCGTCGAGGGCGGCATCGACCTCCACCGCCTCGTGGGCCAGGAGGACATGGTCATGGCGCGGATGCGGACGCCGGGGCAGTGGGCGGGGGGTTTCCGCGCCTGGGACGAGCACGGGATCTACCTCGGCACGGCCGTCGGCGTGCACCCCGGCCGCGCGCTGCGGTTGCCCGCCACCGCCCTGCGCCGGCTGACCGACACCTGGTTCGCGTTCGGCGCCCACCTCATCGGCGGCGTGTTCACGACCGCTCGGTCCATCGAGGCGACCGCCCGGCAGCGGGACTCCCTCGTCACCCTGGGGACGCTCGCGGCGGGCCTCGCGCACGAGCTCAACAACCCCGCCGCGGCCGCCACCCGGGCGGTCGACGCGCTGCAGGCCGCGGGCCCGGCCCTGGAGACGGCACTCGGGCGGCTCATGGCCGCCGGCGCCTCGGCGGCGCAGCTCACGGGCCTCGACGAGCTCCGCCGGCAGGCTACTGCCTCGATCGTCCCCCGCGGCGCGCTCGCTCTGGCCGACCTCGAGGACGACCTGACCTCGTGGCTCGAGGACCGCGACGTCGAGCAGGCGTGGATGCTGGCGCCGTCGCTCGCGGCGGCGGGGATGGATCCCGTGTGGTGCGAGCAGGCGGCCGCCATGGTCGGGCCGGCGGCGCTCGGGCCGGCCCTGGAGTGGGTGAGCACGAGCAGCTCCATCCAGGGCCTGCTCGCCGAGGTCAAGGAGGCCACGGGCCGGATCTTCGAGCTGGTGGACGCGATGAAGTCGTACTCCCAGATGGACCGCGCGTCGGCCCAGCACGTCGACGTGAAGGAGGGCCTGGAGAGCACGCTCGTCGTGCTCGGGCACGCGATCCCGGACGGCGTGGCCCTGGTCAGGGACTACGGCGAGCTGACGCCCATCGTCGACGGGTACCCGGGGGAGCTCAACCAGGTGTGGACCCACCTCATCCGGAACGCCCTGGACGCCGTGGCGGGCGTAGGGACCGTGCGGGTGTCCACGCGCGCCGACCACGGCGCCGCGGTGGTCGAGATCGGCGACAGCGGCCCGGGCCTGCCCCCCGCGGTCGCCGCCCGAGCGTTCGAACCCTTCTTCACGACGAAGCCGGTGGGCACGGGGACCGGCCTCGGCCTCGACATCGCGCGCCGCGTCGTCGAGGAGCGGCACGGCGGCACGATCACGATCGACTCCCGGCCCGGTGACACGGTCCTGCGTGTCCGGCTACCCGCCGGGGCACGGCGGCCTTTAACTGGATTTCTCGGAGGCGTCCGGACCATTTCTGCCGGGGATGCCCTTTCCGAATGGGGTCAGAGTCACCGTTGAGGCTGGAGGGGCGGAACGGGCCCGCTATGGTTGCCCCTGCTTGTTGACGCCTCGGTGCTGCGGTCAGATGATGGCCATGTCCATCGATGTCTCGGCCTCCTGCGAAGTCACCGCACCCGTCGGAAGACACCGCACCACTCTCCCGTATCACCCCGTGCACGGCGAGCATGGTCAAGAGGCGAAGAACATGAAACGAGTCAACCGCCGAACTCTGCTGACCGCAGGATTCGTAGGGGTGGCCGCGGTGGGCATTCTGGCCGCCACGATCTCACCCAGCTGGGCCACGCCCCCGCAGAACCTCGTGAACACCCCACTGGCGCGCGGCACCAACACGTCTCACGGCACCATCCCGCTGCAGTTCGGCACCGACGTGGCCATGGCGCAGATCACCGTCCAACCCGGTGGCTCCTCGGGCTGGCACTCTCATCCGGGCGGCGCGATCATCGTCGTCAAGGAAGGCGTGCTCAGCGTCTACTCGCCCAAGCGCCACGGGTGCACGATCACCACGTACAGCGCCGGGCAGGCGTTCATCGAGCGGCCCGGAGAAGTGGACGACGTCTTCAACACGAGCAACGTTCCGTACACCCTCTACGTGACATTCCCACGCGTGCCCGTGGGTGTGAGCCCGAGGACCGACGAGCCGGACCCGGGTACCTGCCGCGTTCCGTGACGAGGTGGCCCGACGAGGACGACCACCGCACCGGGGCCCGAGCCGGAAAGCTATTCCGGCCCGGGCCCGGGTGGACATTCGCCCGTTACGAATCGTGACCCCGCCGCGGTGCGGGAGAAATTCCGGGCCGCCGATTCCAGGCGTCAGCGCCGGAAGGGGTGCCGCCAGGATCGCGGCCCGCGCGACTTCGCCCGCTTCGAGGCGACCGCCGCCGGCTGGACCCGCATGACACGCAGCGTCTTCGCCGTCGCCGAGAGGGCCGCGGCCTGCTGCGCGGCCACGCGAGCCTGAGCGGCGGCCGCATCCGCCGCGGCCCGGGCCTGCACGGCGGCCCGCTCCGCCGCGGCGCCGGCCTGCAGCGTCAGCTGCCGGGCCGCCGTGGCGGAGACCTTCCGACCGCTGCGCAGCAGGGGCGCAGCATTGGCGGCGAGGTGCCGGCCCCTGCTGTTGAGCGCGAGCGATGCCGCCTGGGCGCGGGCGGCGAACAGTTCCTTGCGCGTGGGCGGCAGGTGCCGTCGCTGACGCCACCAGAAGATGGCAGCGGCGACCACGGCCAGTGCGCCGACCACCGAGGCGGTCAACGCCGGCACGAACCTCCCGCGGCTCTCGTCCGGAACGACCTGCGCGTCGGCGTCGAGGTCCGCCGACGGTGAATCCGCCGACGGTGAATCCACCGACGGAAAATCCACCGACGGAAAATCCACCGACGGGGGAGCGGGCGCCGACGACGCCTCGGCCTCGGGGGCCGGAAGTAGGCTCTCCGATGCCTCCCGCGACACCTCGATGCCATAGTGCCGGTAGAGCCGCTCCTCCTCGTCCTCCGACATGTGGCCACCGTGACCGAGGCTCGGCGCGTCGGCGATGTCCGCCTGCCGCACGGTGACCTGCACCCTGTCGCCCGCTTCGGTCGCGTCGAGCAGGGGGACGAGGGCGGGGCCTCCGCTGACGTCCGCCGCCGCCCACTCCGCCAAGCCGGTCGCGTCGTCGATGAAGATCTCCGTGCAGGTGCCGATCTCGGTACCGTCGCGATCGACGAGCAGCTTGCCGCCCCAGTGCCGTGCCGATTCAGGGCTCGGCAGTCCCATGTCCACCTCCGTGGCGTGGTGTGTGTGCGTACCCCCGCACGCGTCGCGTACCGCGCCCCACTACCCCGATCCCAGCCACTCACGCCCTCCCCGGTACCGCAGGCACCGAAGCACGGCACTCTGCTGTGCGTCGCGTCGTGACCCACCACCCGCCGAGTCCCCGAGCGACTCACGGCAAAGTGCCGCGACCAGGGGTCCGGCCGAGAGGGCCGGCGCGAACGGCGACGCGATCGGGCAGGGTGGGGGCGTCGAGCCGATGGGCATGCCGTGTCGAGAACCGAGGGCGGGCTCCGCTCCACGGCTGACGGGCCGCACAGGGCGGCCCGCGACACCAGGAGGCACCGATGCCGAAGTACCTGCTCCTCAAGCACTACCGCGGCGGCCCGACCGCACATCATCCGGTAGCGCCGATGGACCAGTGGGCGCCGGAGGACGTCGAGGCGCACATGGCCTTCCTGCGGCACGTCGCCGAGCTGCTCGAGAAGAACGGCGAGCTGGTCGACGCGCAGGCGCTGACGCCGACCCGCACCTGGGTGCGCTACGGCGGCCCCGATTCGGCCCCCGTGACCACCGACGGGCCACTGCCCGAGACCAGCGACCTCGCCGCGGGCTGGTACATGGTCGACGTCGAGTCGCGCGAGCGGGCGATCGAGCTGGCCGCGTACGTCTCGTCCGAGCCAGGACCGGGCGGCACGCCGATGTACGAGTGGATCGACGTCCGCGAGGTCATGTCCGACGTCCCGTCCGACGGCGCGTCGCGGGACTGAGCCCGGCATGGCCGAACAGGTCGAGCGGCCGCTGGACGAGGACGCCCTGCGCGCTCTCGTCCCGCGGGTGCTCGCCGGTCTGCTCCGGCGGGGCGAGGACTTCGCCGCCGCCGAGGACGCGCTGCAGGAGGCACTGCTCGAGGCGCTGCGCGTGTGGCCCGAGCACCCGCCGCGGGACCCGCGCGCGTGGCTCACGACGGTGGCGGCGCGCCGGCTCGTCGACGCGCGCCGGAGCGAGGCCGCGCGGCAACGCCGCGAGGAGGCGACCGTGGCGCAACCCCCACCGTCCGTCGCCGAGGAGGGCGACGACACGCTCGTCCTGCTGTTCTGCTGCTGCCACCCCGACCTCCCGCCCGCGTCGCAGGTGGCGTTGACGCTGCGCGCGGTCGCCGGCCTGACCACCCGCGAGATCGCGGACGCGTTCTTCGTGCCCGAGGCGACGATGGCCCAGCGGATCAGCCGGGCCAAGAAGGCCCTCCTCGGTCGCCGCCTCGACCGGCCGGGCGACCTCGCCGTCGTGCTGCGCGTGCTCTACCTCGTCTACACCGCCGGCCACGCGGGCCGGGTCGACCTGGCCGCGGAGGCGATCAGGCTGGCCCGCCAGCTCACCCTCGCCACGGACGAGCCCGAGGCGCGGGGGTTGCTCGCGCTGATGCTCCTCAACCACGCTCGGCTGCGGGCCCGCACGGACGCCGAGGGCCGGCTCGTGCCGCTCGACCGGCAGGACCGCCGACTGTGGGACACGCGCCGGATCGCCGAGGGCGTGCGTGTCCTGCAGTCGGCGCTCGCCGTGCAGACGGACGCGCGCCCGCCCGGTCGCTACCAGATCGAGGCCGCCATCGCCGCTCTGCACGACGACGCGGCCAGCGCGGGCGAGACCGACTGGCCCCAGATCCTCGCCTGGTACGACGACCTCGTGGCGCTGTCGGCCGACCCGGTCCGCCAGGACCCCGCGGCGGTGCTCGGACGAGCAGTCGCCGTCGGGCACGTCCTCGGGGCCGCGGCCGCGCTCCGCGAGACCGACCGGCTGCGCGACGTGATCGGCGATCGGCACCGTTGGCACGCCGTCCGTGGGTACCTCCACGAGCTGGACGGCGACCTGTCCGTTGCGGCCGCCGCGTACGCCGAGGCGGCCCGGCGGGCGACCAACGTGGCCGAGCGCGACCACCTCGTCCGCCGGGCCGCCCGGGCTCGGGCAGGCGCAGCGCCGACGTGAAGGAGGTGACGCTCAGACCTCGTAGGACCCGGGGGCCCAGGCCCGGGTGGAGACGCCGATCGCGTTCCAGGCCGACACCGTCACCACCAGCGCGACCAGCGCGCCGATCTGGTCGGGTCCGTAGTGCTCGGCGAGGGCCTCGAAGGCGGCGGTGGGCACGTGCCGCTCGGCCATGGCCGCCATCTCCTCGGCGAAGGCCAGCGCGGCGCGCTCGGCGTCCGAGAAGAACGGCGTCTCGCGCCAGACCGGCAGCGCGTCGAGCCGCAGCTGCTCCTCGCCGACGGCCCGCGCGCTCTTGGCGTGCATGTCGACGCAGTAGGCGCATCCGTTGATCTGTGACACGCGCAGGCGCACCAGCTCCCGCAGGCGGTGGTCGATGCCCGCGACGTCGAGCTCCTTGGTGGCCGCGTGGTCGAGGTGGCTCATGGCCTTCGCGAAGGCGGGGGCGTGCGCGTCGACGTCGAGGCGGACAGGGACGGCGGTGAACGTGTGGGTGGTCATGTCCTCACGCTATGGCCGTCACCGGCCCGCGAGTAAGGTCCATTCCCGTGCGGGAAACGTGGGCCATTGAGGGCGTCGACCTGCTCGTCGAGGTGGGCAGCTCCCGACTCCGGCAGGCGCTCGAGGAGGCTCTGCGAGACGCCGTCCGCGGTGGGCGGCTGCCGCAGGGGCTGCGCCTGCCGTCCTCGCGACAGCTCGCGGCCGATCTCGGGGTGGCTCGGAACACCGTCGCCGACGCGTACGGGCAGCTGGTCGCCGAGGGCTGGCTGATCGCCCGCCAGGGCTCGGGGACGCGCGTCGCCCGGCGTGTCGAGACGCACGATCCGCCGTATCGCGACGAGACGGCCGCAACGCCGCAGCCGCGCTACGACCTGCGGCCGGGCAGCCCCGACCTCGCCTCCTTCCCGGTCGCGGCGTGGACCGGCGCGATGCGGCGCAGCCTGGCCCGGGCCCCGGCGACGGCCTTCGGCTACGGCGATCCGCGGGGCCGGCCGGAGCTGCGGGTGGCTCTCGCGGCCTACCTGGCCCGTGCTCGGGGCGTCCGGGCCCATCCCGATCACGTCGTGGTGTGCTCGGGGTTCGGGCAGGCGCTCGCCCTGCTCTGCGCGGTGCTCCCGGACGGCGCCCGCACGGTCGCCGTCGAGGCGTACGGTCTGCCGGCCGCCCGGCAGATCGTCGGTCGCGCCGGGCTGGACGTGTTCCCCCTGGCGGTCGACGACCGCGGTGCCGCGGTCGAGGGGCTGACCGACCAGGCCGCCGTCGTCCTCACGCCCGCGCACCAGTTCCCGCTCGGGCCGGCGCTGGCGCCGGCCCGCCGTGCCGCGGTGGTGGAGTGGGCGGCCGACTCGGGCGGGATCGTGGTCGAGGACGACTACGACGGCGAGTTCCGCTACGACCGGCACCCCGTCGGCGCGATTCAGGCGCTCGGCCCCGACCAGGTCGTCCACGTCGGAACGGCCAGCAAGACCCTGGCGCCGGCCCTCCGGCTCGCCTGGATGGTCCTGCCACCGGCCCTGGTCGACCCGGTCGTCGCCGCGAAGGAGTACGCCGACTTCACCCCCGTCGCCGAGCAGCTGACGCTCGCCGAGCTCATCACCTCGGGCGGTTACGACCGGCACGTGCGCGCCCGCAGGCTCGCCTACCGCCGCCGCCGCGACGCCCTCCTGAGAGCCGTCGCGTCCCGCGCTCCGGCGGTCTCCGTCACGGGCATCGCCGCCGGTCTGCACGCCCTGCTCACACTGCCGGACGGCGTCAGCGAGGCGGAGGTCGGCGAGCGCGCGGCCGGCCACGGCTTGACGGTCGGCAGGCTGGCCGAGTACGCGGCGACCGGGAGCGACACGCACGGGCCGGCGCTCGTGGTCGGGTACGCCACCCCGCCGGATCATGCCTACACGGGAGCGCTGGCCCGCCTGGTCGCCGTTCTCGGGGACACCACACGTCCAGGGCACGGATAGGCGTCCAGCGGCGGTTCACATCGGGTTCACCTGTCGGGTCACCTTTCTGGTTCACCTTTCCGGTTCACCTGTGCGGCACGGAGAGGCTGACGCTGCGGGGCGGGTCGCCGAACGGCGAGTACTGCACAACCGTCGGCCCGGGGTGCAGCCGTGGGTCCTCGGCGTGCAGCCGTGCGAGCTCCTCCTCGGCGCCGGCCGCGCCGGCGTCCGCCGCCGCGAGGAGCGCTGCGAGCCGATCGCGCCACCCGTCGTCGGGGTCGTCGACGCCGTCCCAGTCGTCCCAGAGCAGCAGCTCGTCGCCGAAGCGGTGCGCGACCTCGTACACGACGTACCGGGCGACGAACTCCACCCCCCGCAATGGGGAACCGGGCAGTACGCCGTACGCGTCGGCATCGACGTGGCCGGCCCGGACCGCCCGCCACACCTCCGCGGCGGTCTCGAACGGGGCTCCCGGCCCGGTCGGCGTGTCGCGGGCGTCGAACCCGAGGCCGTCGCCGTCCGGCAGTTCGGGGTCCGTGCGCACCCAGCGGCCGCCCGCCCAGTGCTCGACCACCACGTGGTCGTGGTGGAAGCCGGGGGTGAAGTACCCGGCGAACCCGATCCGGCTCCTGGCGGGGACGCCGTGCTCGCGCAACGCGCCGACCGCGAAGAGGGTGTGATCACGGCAGCACCCCGCCACCCGGTCGTCCCGGGGCCGCGGCACCGTCAGGGGCTGTGGGTGGCGCGACTGGTCGACGTCGAGGATGCGTTCGAGCCAGCGGCTGTTGACCTCGTCGCGGCGGTCGTCGGGCAGCTCCGTCAGCTCCGCGCGGTAGTGCCCGACGACGTTGCGCGCCGCCGCGCACACCGAGGAGGGGTCGGCGTCCAGCTCCGCGAGCAGAGGACGGTGGCGACCGGGATTGGAGTACGGGGTGTGCTCCACCCAACGCTCCGGCTGCGGCTGCTGCATCAGCTCACCGTACGAGCCGTAGCGTGCACCGCCATGCGGACACTCTTCGTGGGTCACCGGGTCAGCGACCTGGAGCGGTCGCTGGCTTTCTACGCCGCCCTCGGCTACCGGGTCCTCGGGCGCGTCCCGATGGCGGACCGCGGGTCGCTGGTGGTGCTGAGCTTCCCCGAGGAGGACATGGCCTCGGTGGAGCTGGTCCACCGGCCGGAGGGCGGGCCCGTCGTCCCGGGTGGCTTCGACCACCTCGCCGTCCAGGTGGACGACCTGGACGGCACGCTGAGCGACGTGACCGCGCGCGGCCTCCGGCCCGGCCCCGTCGAGTTCCCGGGCGGCCCCGACGGCCCCAGGACGACGACGCTGACCGATCCCGACGGGTACGTGATCGAGCTCGTGCAGTGGCCGCCGGGACATCCCGTCGGCATGACCGCCGCCGACTTCGCCGAGGAGTGAGCGCCTCCGAGCTCCGCCGATGAGTACGGGTCCTGGCGATCGTCTGGGCTGCACCGGTGCCTCACCCCCGGCGGGCCGTGCCCGCCCACGTCGTCCACCAGGAGGACACCATGGCTGTCAGGAAGCTCGCGACGCACCTCTGGTTCGACCACCAGGCCGAGGAGGCCGCTCGGTTCTACACCGGGCTCTTCGAGAACTCGCACGTCGACCGGGTCACCCACGCACCCGACGGGATCCCCGGTGGTGTGAAGGCCGGCGACCCGTTCGTCGTCGACCTCACGCTCATGGGCCAGCAGTTCATCTTCCTGAACGGCGGACCCGACTTCCCCTTCGACGCCCAGGTCTCGTTGTACGTGCAATGCGAGTCCCAGGCCGAGGTCGACCACTACTGGGACGCCCTGATGGCGGACGGCGGGGCGCCGCAGCAGTGCGGCTGGCTGACGGACCGGTTCGGGCTGAGCTGGCAGGTCATCCCGGTCCGGCTCGAGCAGCTGATGGACGACCCGGACCCGGAGGTCGTGAACCGCGTGACGTCCGCGATGCTCAAGATGGTCAAGATCGACGTCCCCGCGCTCGAGGCCGCGGCCCGCGGGTGACGACCCACACCTAGGGGTGTAGTCCGGAGCCGGGGGCGCGCGCAGCCTGGAAGGCGTGGCGGGGCCAGGACACGGCGACGACAAGAGCGACTCGCAGGCCGAGGTGCTCGTCACCATCCACGGCCGCGTCTTCACAGGCACCGTGCGCCGGGGGGCCCGCCTTCCCGAGCACGACGAGTGGCGCTGGTGCGTCGAGATCCGGGTGGACGACCGCCGGCTGCTGACCTGGGTGCCGGCGGACCAGGTCGAGTTCGTCGAACGGCGCGGTCCGACGGCAGCCGACCACGACGGCGCCTGAGTCCACGGAAGGTGAGCGCGACATCGCGAGCCGGCATGGGTAGGTGCACGACCTGATCCGGGTAGCCGCCGCCGATACGTGGCCACCTCGCACCTTCCTAGCGTGATCGCATCGGCCCCCGCGGACGCCGTCCGCCCGGGGCGAGCCGATCGATCGGGAGGGATCCGCATGCCTGTACTCGTCGCTGTCCACCGTCACCTCGCGGGAGCGCCGCGTGCTCCGGAAGGAGCCTGAGGTGCGCATCCGCACTCTGGTCGGTTCGCTGCTGGCCGGCGGCCTGCTGCTCACCGTCATGCTGCCCGTGCTGGCCCACGCCCAGACCGGGGCACCCGCGACCGCGGCCGTCGCGAACGACCGCGCCCGGCCCGACCCGCAGCTCGAGCGGCTCCGGCGGGCCACCGTGCAGTTCCACAGCATCGCCACGGCCGAGCAGAACGGGTACGGGCTGCTGCTGGACGTGAACAAGATCGCCTGCATCGACATGCCGCCGATGCCGGGCATGCCCGGGATGGGTGCCATGGGCGTGCACTGGGCCAAGCCGGCGCTCGTGGGCGACGGGAAGATCGACCTGACCCACCCCGAGGCGATGGTCTACGCGCCGGGCCGGGACGGCACCCTGACCCTCGCGGCGGTCGAGTACGTCGTCCTCAAGGCGGACTGGGACGCCAAGCACAGGTACGCCCCCTCGCTGTTCGGGCACACCTTCGCCACGACCGCCGCCCCCAACCGGTTCGGCCTCCCCGCCTTCTACTCCCTGCACGTCTGGGCGTGGAAGGACAACCCGGCCGGAACCTTCGAGATGTTCAACCCGAACGTCACCTGCCCCATGTAGTCCCGGTAGTCCCGGCGGGGCCGCTGCAGGACGGCTGCTCCGGGGCGAGCGGCGGCGAGGACAGCTCCTCGTCGCCGCTCGTCCCGCTCGTCACCGATTCGCCCTCCGTCGACCGGTTGTCTACGTAGAGTCCTTGACATGCGTCACTCCGTCGCCGCCGTCACCCTTGCCGTCCTCCTGGGCGTGAGCGCCTGCGGGGCCGAGGCGCAGGCGCCGGAGGACTCCACGTCGTCTGCCACCGCAGCGGCCCAGGGCCTGGCCGCGCTGTCGTCGTCGGCGCAGCCGACGAGCGCCACGAACCCCGCGAGCGCACGTCCCGCACCGACGCCCAAACCGCGAGCGGTCGCGAAGGTCAGTCCCACGCCGCGACCGGTGGTCACGACCGGGCGCAGGCCCACGGTCACGTCGAGGTCGACGACCGCCTCGAGGCCGACGACCGTCGCCAAGCCGACGACCGCGCCCCGGCCCACCCCGGCGCCCACGCCGACGACGGCGGCAGCCGCCTCGCCGGTCGTCCACCCGGGCGCCTTCTGTTCGCCGGAGGGGGCGACCGGCGTCACGAGCGCCGGCACCCCGATGCGCTGCACGCTCAAGGCGGGGGAGACCCGCGCCCGCTGGCGCCGGGCCTAGTCTCGTCGTCGGTGCTCGTGATCGCCGTCGGATCCGGCGTGCTGACCGCGCTCGGCCACGGCGACCTGCGTCCCGCTCTGATCGC
Organism: uncultured Actinomycetota bacterium; assembly: GCA_963792195.1. Classification (GTDB taxonomy): domain Bacteria; phylum Actinomycetota; class Actinomycetes; order Actinomycetales; family Kineosporiaceae; genus DATKNA01. The sequence goes on from CAWBVK010000004.1 coordinate 533,818, forward strand.
CGGGCTTGCCGGTGTGAGGTGGGCAGGCGATGCGGCAGCCGCGGTCGGCTGCGGGGATTGCCCCGGGTCCAGGCGCGAGGGCGGACCCCTGCCGTGCGCGTCCTGCGGATGCGCATCCGGCCGCCAGCGGCAGGCTGGGCAGCGATCGGTCGGGTCGGACGAGGAGGTCCCCGTGTCGCTCTCACGTCCGCTCGTCGCCGGAGTCGTGGGAACGCTGCTGATCTCGGGCGCCGCCGCGCCCGCCTGGGCGGGGACCCGGGCAGCCCCATCCACCGGTCCATCCACCGGCCCATCGGCCGGGACGGCGGCACCCGGCGCCCCTGGCGTGGACGAGCAGTACCTGCCCGCCACGAAGTCCGGCGTCGGCACCTCGACGACGACCGCCAGCCGGGTCTGGCTGACGGTGCAGAAGACGGGCGGCCTCGGCGAGATCTTCTACCCGACGGCAGACGCTCCGGCCTCGCGCACCACCCAGTTCGTCGTCGCGGACCGGCGCGGGGGCGCCGTGCGGGCGGAGCAGGCCGCCGACGTCCGGACGGTCCTGGCCGACCCGGCCAGCCTGACGTACCGCCAGGTCCTCACCGAGCGGCACGGCCGGTGGCGGATCATCGCGACCTACGTGACCGACCCCGCGCGGTCCAGCGTGCTCGCGACATCGCGTTCACCGCCCGGGACCGCGGCCGGTACTCGGTCTACGTCGTGCACGACCCCGCGCTCTCGAACTCTCGCGGCAACGACTCGGGCGCGACGGTGGGCCACACCCTCGTCGCCACCGATCCGGGCACCAAGGACTATCCGGCGGCCGCCAGCGCCCTGGCCGCCGCGCCCGCAGTTCGGGGCGACGTCCAACGGCTTCCGCGGCACCAGCGACGGCTGGACCGACCTGCTGGCGGACGGCCGGCTCGACGGCCGCTACGCGACCGCGGCGGCCGGCAACCTCGTGCAGACCGCGCAGCTGCGGTTCGACCGGCGCGGCCACGCGACGCTGGCGCTCGCCTTCGGAGGCGACGCCGAGGCCGCGCTCGCGGCCTCGCGCGCCTCGCTGCGGGCCGGCTTCACCGCCGTGGCGCACGCCGTACGCGGCGGGATGGCACGCCTACGTCGCCCACCTGCGCAGGCCGCCCGGCGTCTCTGCGCACCGCGACCGAGCGGCAGCTGTACCGGGTCTCGACGATGGTGCTCGCCGCCAGCGAGGACAAGACGTACCGCGGCGCGTACGTCGCCTCGCCGAGCTCGCCCTGGGCCTTCGGCCGCGACGACCCCTCCGGCCCCTACCACCTGGTCTGGTCGCGCGACCTCTACCAGATCGCCTCCTCGCTCGCCCTGGCCGGCGACACGGCCGGCGCCAACCGCGCGCTGGACTTCCTCTTCGACGTGCAGCAGAAGCCCGACGGCTCGTTCCCGCAGAACTCCCGAGTCGACGGAACGCCGTTCTGGGGCGGCCTCCAGCTCGACGAGGTACGCCTGCCGATCGTGCTGGCGCACCAGCTCGGCCGCTCGGACGCGTCGACGTGGTCGCACGTCAAGCGCGCCGCGGACTTCCTGCTCGTCGTTCTCGCAGGACGGCAACCACGCGCCGTGGACGCCCCAGGAGCGCTGGGAGAACCAGTCCGGGTACTCGCCGGCGACCATCGCCGCCGAGATCGCCGGTCTGGTGTGTGCCGCGCAGATCGCCGCGGGCAACGGCGACGCGGCCTCGGCCCACCGGTACCTGGCCACAGCCGACGCCTGGCAGTCGCACGTCAAGGCCTGGACCGTGACGACCACGGGCCCGTACTCCAGCGGGCCGTACTTCCTGCGCCTGACCAAGGACGGCAACCCGAACGCCGGCACGACGTACGACATCGGCGACAGCGGCCCGACGAACGTCGACCAGCGGGCCGTGGTCGACCCCAGCTTCCTCGAACTGGTCCGCCTCGGCGTGCTGCCGGCCGACGACCCGGCCGTGGTCAACACCCTCGGCGTGGTCGACCGGCAGCTCGGCGTCCCGACCGCCCACGGCCTGTACTGGCACCGGGCGTCGTTCGACGGCTACGGCGAGAAGCTCGACGGGTCGCCGTGGGACTTCGGCCTGCCCGACGGTTCGCGCGAGCACCCGCGGCCGCGCCTGGCCGCTGCTCAACGGCGAGCGCGGCGAGTACGCGATCGCCGACGGCCGCGTTGCCGCGGGCCGGGCGCAGCTGGCGAGGATCGCAGCGGCGGTCGGACCGGGGCTGATGCTGCCCGAGCAGGTCTGGGACCACCAGCCGCCGGCAGGCACCGACGGTTTCGTCCCCGGGACGCCGACCACGTCGGCGACCCCGCTGGCGTGGACCCACGCCCAGTTCGTCCGGCTCGCCTGGGACGCGGCCGCCGGTCGCGTGCTCGAGCAGCCGGCCCCGGTGGCCGCGCGGTACGGCAACGGGTGACCCGGCCTCGCCGCGGTAGCACCGGGACCCCCGGTGCTACCGGACGGGTGGCGGTTGCCAGCTGAAGACGCCGTCGAAGGAGCGGGCCAGCAGGTCGTCGGGCATGAAGCGCCCCAGCCCGACGACCCGGTCGCGGATGGCCGCGCCGACCCGGCCGCGGCCGAGCACGGCGTCGCCGACCCGGCGTGACCGCCGCGCGATCCGCTGCACGCGGGCGAGACGTGCCCCGGAGTACGCGGCGAGCCCGGTGCCGACGTCCGCAGGATCGACCAGCCGGGCGAGCGTGACGGCGTCCTCGATGGCCTGGCAGGCCCCCTGAGCGAGGAACGGGGTCATCGGGTGCGCGGCGTCGCCGACCAGGGCGACGCGCCCGTGATGCATGGCGCGGAGCGGCCGCTCGAGCTCGAGCAGCCGAGCGTCGAGCACGTCGCTCGCCGTGGCCATGAGGTGGGGGAGGGGGTCGTGCCAGCCGTCGAACGCGGGCAGGGGAGGGACCTCGGCCCCGGCCGGCACCCGGGTGGCCGCGTAGACGTAGACCCGGTCGTCAGCGAGCGGGACGACGCCGACGAGGGCCCCGACACCCCAGGTCTCGGCGGGGACGAGCCCGGCCGGCCGTGGCGCGAGGAAGCGCCAGGCCACGATGGGCACCTCGGCCGCGGGGTGCTCGGGGAAGGCGGCCGAGCGGGTGGGGGAGCGGACGCCGTCGGCGGCGACGACGAGGTCCCCGGTCAGGGTGCTGCCGTCGGCGAGCGTCACCGCACCCCGGGCGGCGTCCACGCGGTAGACCGTGGTCCCCAGTCGCAGCGCACCGGGCGGGAGCGCCGCCACCAGGACGTCGACGAGGTCGGAGCGCAATGTGACGACGAGGGGATCACCGAAGCGGCGACGGATCGCCGCGTCCGACGTCCGGTAGATCCAGCGGCCGTCGCTCCTGCGGATGCCGGCGTCGCGCTGGATGGCGGCGCGGGAGCGGAGCGCGTCGCCGAGGCCGAGCGCGTCGAGGGCGTGCAGCGCGTTGGGCGCGACGCCGAGGCCGGCGCCGACCGCCTCGAGCGCGGGCGCTCGCTCGACGACGGTGACGTTCCAGCCGCTGCGCGCGAGCGCCACTCCAGCGGTGAGCCCCCCGATGCCGGCCCCGATGACGACCGCGTCAGCCATGCCGAGAACGCTACGGCCCGAGGCGCTCGCCGGGGTCCGGCACCTCACGAGCTCACGTGGTCCACCGTTGTCCCGACATGCAACGGACCTGGACCCTGATCGGCCCCGACGGCCGCCCCTACGAGAGCCGGACGCCGGGCATCCTGGGCGGGCACCGCGGCAGCCGGATCTACGGGAGGTTGGACTGCCCCGGAGCACTGCTGTGGATCGCGCGGGGGCACTACGTGAGGCACCGCGTGTTCTTCGCGGACGCGGCGACGGCGGCGGCCGCCGGATACCGGCCCTGTGCCGTGTGCCTTCCCGACGAGTACCGGCGGTGGCGGTCAGCCGGCGGCGCGCCCGGCTGAGACCGCCGCTTCGCCGGCCGTCTCGCGCGCGGCGATGCGGGCCCGGACCTCGGGGCGTCGCAGCGGCGGGACGGTCGCCGGTGGCTGGCGGCGGGCCGGCAGCGCGTCGAGCAGCGCGTGGACCTCGGCGGTGACGTGGGCGACCGCCTGCTCGTAGGCGGCCTCCGCGCCGGCCGGCGGCTTCTGCAGGCCCGACACCTTGCGGATGAACTGGCGGGCGGCGGCCTCGACCTCGTCGTCGGTGGCCGGCGGCTCGAGGCCGCGGAGCTCGGTGATGTTGCGGCACATGCTTCGATGCTAGGCCGGGCCCGTGGCCCTCAACCGAGCCGGACCTCCCCGGCGACGCACGTCACCGCGTGGCCGCCGGTCCACAGCCGCCCGTCGTCCCCGCGGGTGATGTGCACGCGGCCCTCCCGGCCGAGCTTCGTGCCCTGTCGGGCCACGTAGGGTGCCTGCGCGCGTCCGGTCGAGGTCAGCCACTCGGCGAGGGAGGCGTTGAGGCTCCCGGTCACCGGGTCCTCGCGGGTGGCGCCGTCGACGGGGAAGAAGGCGCGGACCTCGAAGGCCTCGGCCGAGCCGGGTGCGCAGGGACCGACCACGCCGACGTCGAGGTCGACGTATCCGGGCCGCAGCGCGAGGACGTCGTCGGCGCCCGCGAGCAGCACGCCGACCCACCCGGGTCCGTTGTCCACCCAGTGGCTGTCGACGATCGCCGCGGGATCGATCCGCAGGACGTCCGCCACGTGCGCGACCGTGGCGTCGTCGAGCGGCTCGTAGCGGAGCATCGCCGCGGGCGCGGCGAAGGCCAGACCGTCCCCGGTCCGGCGCACGGGTACGAGCCCCGCCGCGCACTCCTGGACGACGACCGCGTCGCCCTTCGGCCGGCCGCCGGCCTCGAGCCAGGCGTGGCAGCTGCCGAGCGTCGGGTGCCCGGCGAAGGGAAGCTCGGAGACCGGGGTGAAGATGCGCAGCCGGTAGTCGGCCCGCGCATGCCGTGGCGGCAGGACGAACGTCGTCTCCGAGAGGTTCGTCCAGCGCGCGAAGCGCTGCATGAGCTCGTCGTCCAGGCCGTCCGCGTCGAGCACGACGGCGACGGGGTTGCCGGCGTAGGGAACAGTGGCGAACACGTCGACCTGGCGGAAGGGGCGGTTGGTCACCGCGCCATCCTTCCCCTCCGGCGCGTCAGTCGCCCTCGTCGGGCGGGACGGTCGCCACGTGGCTGACGAGCGGCGTGCGGGAGATGACGTCGAGCTTGCCGAGGTCGCTCACCGTGAATCCGTCCTCGAGCCCACCCTCCGGTGCCATGATGACGCCGGGTCGGGTGGTGGAAGGGGGTCGGCGTGACGGACGTCGGCACGGCACTTCCCGACGAGGGCGCGCCGCTGCCGCCGGCGCCCTTGCTCCCGTCGCCGATCCACGAGCCGCGGTTGGGCGACGCGGACGCCCAGGCTCTGATGGCCCGCACGTACTACGCCCTCCGCTACGGGCTCGCTGTGCTCGCTCTCGCGCTGCCGATCGTGCTCGCGATCGTCGGCGCCGGCCGCTCGAGACAGCACGGCATACCCGCGCCCGACTCGATCAGCGCGTACTACCACACCGGGATGCGGAACTACTTCGTGGCGACGTTGGTGTCGCTCGGGGTCTTCCTCTTCCTCTACAAGGGGTTCAGCAAGCTCGAGAGCGTCATCCTCAACATCGCGGGGGCCGCGGCGGTCGTCGTCGCGTTCCTGCCGACGGGCCGCGACAAGGGCGCCTCCGATGCCGCCGACACGTTCACCGCGCCCGCCTGGCATGCCGCCGCCGCTCTGGTGGCCTTCGGGGCCATGGCGGTCGTGACCTGGGTCTTCGGCCCGCGCACCCTCGACCATGTGCCGTCGGCGCGGGCACGGGAGGCCTTCCGCCGCATCTACGCGACCTTGGCGGTGCTCATGCTCGTCCTGCCGCTGGCGGCCGTCGTCGCTTCGAGACTCAACAGCCTCGGGCTGTTCTTCACGGAGATGGCGGCCCTGTACGTCTTCGTCGCCTACTGGCTCACGAAGACGATCGAGTTCCGGCAGAGCGGTGCCGAGACCAAGGCCCTCAGCGGTGAGCTGCAGCAGGCGGCGCCACGGCCGCCCACGTAGCTCCACCGCCGCGCTTCGCCGATTCCGGGGAATCCCGATGAGTTCGCCGCCCCCGAGCCGTCGTCCGACCGGATGACGTCGTCGTCGGCCCCGTCGGTCGACGCCGAGCACACCTCGACCGACCCACGGGAGCTCTGATCATGCGGACCTTGACCGCCCTGGTGTTCAACTACTCGCTCGACGGCTACCTGGCGGATCCCGACACCGACTTCTGGAAGTTCTGCTTCGGGCTGCTCGACGACCAGGGCGGCCCGGACGACGACGAGCAGACGCTCGACCTCCTCGACAGCGCCTACGCCCATGTCATGGGCCGCGTCGCGTACGAGGGCATGTCCAAGGCCATGCCGGCGGCCACCGACAACCCGTGGTCCGACATCCTCAACCGCGGGCGCAAGGTGGTCTTCTCCCGCACCCTGCAAGCGCCGGGCTGGGCCAACACCACGGTCGCTACCGGCGACACGGCCGACGAGATCGACGGGCTCAGGAGGGGCGGCGACGGCCACATCATCGTCTGGGGCGGCGTCAGCCTCTGGCGCTCGCTGATGGACCTCGACCTGGTCGACGACTGGCGGGTGAGCATGTACCCCTACGTCAGCGGTGAGGGCACCCGGCTGTTCGACGACGTCCCCCGGTCCTACCGGCTCGACCTCGTCTCGAGCGTCCCCAACGCATACGGGATCCTCGAGCTGCACTACCGGCGACACCGCTGACGGGCCTCACGCGGGGCGCTGCCCCCAGGTACTGATCATCATCGGGGCGAAGACCGTGTCCCCGTCGTGCAGGAGTTCGTCGAAGGCTCGCAGGTCGGCGTCGGTGACGAAGCCGGCGGCGACGCGCGGCGGCCGTGGGCCGGGTCGTAGCCGTGCGCCGCCATGACCGTCCGGCACGCGGCGGCGACCCGGTCGTGCACGGTTGCCGGCGGGTCGATCACCGTCGCGGTGGCCCAGTCGAGGTCCTCGACGAGCAGCCAGCCACCCGGGGCGAGGGCGTCGGCGAGGGAGCGGAGCACCTCGTCCCGGGTGGGCAGGTGCTCCAGGAGCAGGCGGGCGTGCACGAGGTCGAAGGCGCCTGCAGGAAGCCGATCGGTGGTGACGTCCTGGCGCCGCACGGTGAGCGTGGCCCCGGCGAGCCCGAGGCCCTCGTCGTCAAGGCCTTCAACGCGATCGCCGCCCCGCACCTCGCCGTCGACGGCCGGCCCCGTGACGACGAGCACCGCCGCGCGCTGCCGATCGCCGGTGACGACCGCGACGCCAAGGACCTGGTGACCTCGCTGACCGACGAGATCGAGTACGACGTCGTCGACGTCGGCCCGCTCGCCGAGGGGTGGCGGTTCCAGCCGGGCACCTGGGCGTACGCCGTCCCGCTCAACGTGCACGAGCTCTCCGACGCGCTGGCCCGGGCGAAGCGCCGGCGGGACACGACACCCGAGGAGCAGCAGGAGATCGAGCGGCGGCGCCAGGCGGCCTTCAGCCGCTGATCCGGCGGCGCCCGCCCGCGCGCCGCCACCAGCGCCGGCGCGGTGGCGAGGCCGTGGACGTCGACCGTGCGGCGTCGCCCCGCACCTCGGCGCGAGCGATCTCGGCACGCTCGATCTCGGCACGCTCGATCTCTGCACGCGCGATCCACGCCAGCGCTCGATCATCGGCTCGACCGCCACCTGGCGAGCGGCGACCGGGAGGCTCGGGCCGACCGTCGGGCGGCGCCACTCGGCGACCACGCGCCGGTTGAAGTCCTCCAGCACGGCCCGGACCTGGTCCTCGGTCGTCAGCTCGACCAGCGACTCCGGGAACGTGTCGGCCTCGCGGCGCAGCGCGATCGTCGGGTGCACCAGCACCGAGGTGTCGACGCCCTCCCGGTGCAGCTTGCTCTTGATCCACCAGTCGGGGTCGTGCACCTCGGGCAGCCTCAGCGGCTTGCCCGTGCCCGGCAGGTCGTCGAAGTCACCGCGTGCCTGCGCGGCGCGGATCTGCGCCTCGACGTCGGGCCCTGCGTTCATGCCTCCACAGTGCCCCCGGTTACGACCCGCCGCACAGTCCGGCGCAGGCCGGACGGCTCCCTCAGGCCAGGCCCAGGGCGCGGGTCGGGGTCGGGGCGCCCGCCGCGCAGCCGAGCAGCGGCAGGCCGAGCAGCCGCTGCTCCATGCCGAGCAGGCCGCAGTGCGTGACGGGCTCCGTCACCTCGACTCCCTGAGCCGTCGGGGTCACGACGACGGTGGGGATGTGGTTGCTGCTGCCCGAGCCCTCGTCCCAGGTGATCACGACGACCAGCCGTCCGGAACGGTAGTCCGGGCCCGCCATGATCTGCGGCAGCCAGGCGGCGAGCCACCGGTCGCCATCGGCGACCATGTCGCCCGCGCAGACTCCCGCCCCGTGCATGTCGTCGCACGCATCGGGGGTGACCAAGGCGTAGTCGGGCAGGGTGCCGGCCGCGACGTCGTCGTGCAACGCCCCCGCGGACGGCGTCCCCAGCGGGAGGTCCCAGTCCTGGCAGCGGCTCGCGCCCGTGTAGTACGGCGCCGGGGCGTGCCTGACCAGGTAGCGGCCACCGGCGCCGTCGTCGCGCGCGCAGGGTGACGGCATCGACTCGGCGTAGCCGCGCCACTGCCGCCCGGCCTGCTCGAGCTGTGAGAACAGCGATGGTGCGCCGATCGGGTGCGCGTCGGGTCCGGCGTCGTCGCAGACGCCCTGGGTGCTCCCGCTCGTCATCAGCAGGTACGCAGGGAGCGACGGGCAGCCGACCGGGTAGCCGGCGGTCATGCTCGTCAGGGTCGCGTAGCGGTGCGCGAGGCCGGCCAGGTAGGGCGCCCGGCCGCCGTCGAGGACGTCCTCCTCGGTGTGGTTCTCCTCCGCGATCACCATCACCTTGCGCGACCCGCCCGAACCACCGGACGCGGTCGCCGACGGCCCGGACGAGGCGGTCCCTGCAGCCGCGCTGGCGGTCGCCGGCGGCGCACTCCCGGTCGGGGAGGGGGTCGGCGGCGAGGAGGTGCTGCAGGCGGTCAGAGCGAACACGACCACGAGGACCCCGACACCTCGCCGCACCGTCCTCACCCCCGGACCGTACCGAACGACGGACGAACCCCGCGCCGACCACGTGTCGATCGTTGCAACGGGGACGTTGCAGGAGGTGCTCGACCGGCTGGGGGGCGTGGACAGCCCGCTGCGCTCCCGCGCCCTCATCGCGCGGTCCGCCGAGCTGCAGCACACGCCGGGCAGCCGCGCCCTGCGCGACGCGCTCGTCGAGCAGGGCCTCGCCGTGGCCCGACGGCTCGGCGACCCGGTGCAGCTGGCCCGCGCCTGCCAGGCCGCGGCCGTCGCGAGCTGGTGGGCGGGCAACGCGCGGCAGCGGGTCGCGTGGACCACCGAGGCCGTCGACGGCGCACGCGCGGAACGGGACGACGCCTGGCTCGCCGCGGCACTCGTCCTGCGTGCCAACGCGCTCGGCGAGTGCGGCCAGGTCGAGGAGATGGAGGCGGCCCTCGCGCGGTCGCTCGCCGAGCGGCTGCGGCTGCCGTACCCCTTGACGGTGCTCGGCACCCTGGAGTCCGCGTGGCTCGCGATGCGGGGCCGCTTCGCCGAGGCGCAGCGGCTGGCCTCGGCGACGGCCGGGCTGGCCGAGCGGACGGCGGTGCCCCACCGGGCCGAGGCGATCATGAGCAGCATCGGAGGGGTTCTGCTCTGGCAGGGGCGGGCAGCGGACGTGCTGCCGTCGCTCACCGCAGCGACCGGGCTCATGATCCCCCTGGACGCCCCCACCCTGCTCCTGCTGCTGCGGGCGCACCGGCTCGACGAGGCCATGGCCTTTCTCGAGCGGAACCCCCTCCCGTTGGAGACCGACGACTTCCTGATGCTGTTCCGGCTGGCCGTCGCTGCCGAGGCGGCCCTGGTGCTGCGGCTGCCGGCGCTCGGCGCCCGGGCCTACACGGCGATGGCCCCGTACGCGGACCACGTTGCCGCCGCCGGCAGCGGCATCACGCTCGGGCCCGTGAGCGCGTTCCTGGCGCTCGCTGCCGCGTCGACGGGGGAGCGGGCGACGGCCGCGCGGCACGCCGACGAGGCGCTCGAGCGGTGCGCCGCCTGAGGCCTCGAGCCGGTCGCCGACTGGCTGCGCGGGCACCGCGTGCGGACCGGGTTCTGATCTTCAGAGGGCGTCCAGAGCGCCTCCAGAGCCGGCGTCCACGGTGTGTCCGACCCCAGGAGAGGACACCACCATGACGACTCCCGTCACCAAGCCCGCCCCCCACCCAGCTCAGGTGCGCCTGGCCGGCCAGGCCCCCGCGCCCGACGGCCCGCTCGACCTGACGATGATGTTCGTCGTCCATCGCGCCTTCCGGCGCGACCTGGAGAACTTCGCGGCCGCCGCCGACCGGACACCGCTGGCCGACCGGGCCTCCTGGCGGGCTCTCGACGAGAGGTGGCAGCTGTTCGCCACCGCGCTGCACCACCACCACAGCGTCGAGGACGACCGCCTGTGGCCTGCGCTCGACGCGGCGGCCAGCGCCGCGGGCGAGGACGACGCCCGCGAGCTGCTGGCGGCGATGGCCGCGGAGCACGCCACGATCGACCCGCTGCTGGACGCCGTGGCCGAGGGTTTCCGCCGGGTCGCCGCGGCTCCGGACGACGACGCCCGCGCGGCCCTCGCCGTGCGCACGGCCGCAGCCCGGGAGCAGCTCGGCCGCCACCTCGAGCACGAGGAGACGGTCGCCCTCGCCCTCGCTCAGCGGGTGCTCGCACCCGCCGAGTGGAGCGCGGTGCTCGCCGCGTTCAACCAGGGCCTGGGTCTGGGTGACCTGGCGTTCCTCGTGCCCTGGGTGTTGTACGAGCTGCCGGCGCCGGCGGCCCGTCGCATCACCCGGGGCAAGGACCGCGTGCTCGGCTGGATGAACGTCGTGGTCCGCGGCAGGTGGCTGCGGCGGGAGCGGCTGGCCTTCCGCTACGTGTGAGGCTCGCCCGCGGCCCACCTCCGAGCCGGCGATCCCACCCGGTGCGCTGCGACCCGCCCTGCTCCTTCCGGAACGCTGTGCATTGCCCCGCCGGGCGGGGCAATGCACAGCGTCCGAGGCAGACTCCGTTCCGCTCGCGGCGCTCGGTCAGCGGCCCGGGTCAGCGGCCCGGGTCAGCGGCCCGGGTCAGCGGCCCGGGTCAGCGGCCCGGGTCACCGGCTTGGTGGACCCGCGGACGTGCGCGTGGTCTCTCGGCCTCGTGACGGAGGACCTCAGCGGCGGACGGCGTCTGCGGCCGCCAGCAGTTGGCGCAGCTCCGCCGGATCCGCGACGGCCTGCCCCGGCGACTCGGACCCCGAGGACAGGCTGAAGGCGCGGATGCCCTCGAGGATCAGCGCCGTGACGAACACCGGCGTCTCGCCGCGGAGCACGCGGTACGTGGCGTCGAAGTCGGCCGCCGGCAGGTACACGGTGCCGTCGCCGCCGGTGAACTGGAGCCAGTCGTCCGGCGGGTCGGGCGGGAAGGCGATGAAGGTCGTCGTACCGAGTGTGGTGGTGAGCCGGATGACGCGGTGGTAATCGACGAGGTCATTGCGCAGGACCGACACGTCGTAGTCGAGGACGCGCTCATGGATAGCCATACCGCTCTGAGACTCGGGCGCCTCCCCAGATACCCGTTCAGGGCCAGATCGGGCACTGCCGCTTCGTGGCCGAGATCCGCACACGCCGACCCCTGATCCACTAACGTAGCGTGGTGGCTCGTGAGCGAGGAGTGAGAGGGGGAGCGTGGACACCAAGCGTGTGCTGGTCGTGTGCACCGACAACACATCCAGGAGCCCGGCGGGTGTGGCACTCCTGCGACAGCGGCTGGGGCGGGAGGCCGAGGCGTTCGAGATCTGGAGCGCAGGGACGGCGGCCCACGAGGGCGACGTCCTGCATCCCCTGACCGCCGGGGCCCTGGCGCAGTACGGCGCCGGCATCCGGCGGCACCAGGCCCGGCGACTCCTCGTCGACGACGTCCTCGGGGCCGACCTCGTGCTCTGCGCGGAGCGTCGGCACCGCGTGCACGTCGCGCGGATGCGCGCGGACGCCGCCGCGATGACCTTCACGCTGGCGGAGTTCGCGCGCGTCAGCCCGCACCTGCACGCGGCCGCTCTCGTCGACATGCTCGCCGAGGCGGCCGAGTTGCGGGCCACCCACCCCGCGCCGCAGCCCGCGGACGACGACCTGGCCGACCCGGGTGAGGGCGACCAGGTCGACCACGAGCGCATGATCATGCGCCTGACCCGGCTCGTCACGTCGATCGCGTCGGCGCTGGCGATGAGTGCCTTGCACGTGGAGTCGCCGCGCGAACGGATGAGGCGCCGGCAGGAGAGCCGCGAGGTCGTTCTCGGCCCCGTGCCGGGCGCTCCGGTGGGCAGTATGTGACGGCCACGCCGCGGCCGAACCCTCCGCCGCCGGCACGCCGAGCGGCTCAGGCCACCGTCTCGACGTGCAGCGCGCCGTCGGCGTAGCGCGAGCGGATCACCTTCTTGTCGAACTTGCCCACGCTCGTCTTCGGCACCTCGTCGATGAACGCCCAGCGTTCCGGCAGCTGCCAGTGGGCGACCCGGTCGGCGAGGAAGGCGCGCAGCTCCTCAGGCGTCACGCTCGCGCCCTCCCTGACCACGACGGTCGCGAGCGGCCGCTCGCCCCAGCGCTCGTCGGGGACGCCGACCACCGAGGCCTCCCGCACCGCGGGGTGCGCCATCAGGTGGTTCTCCAGCTCGACCGAGCTGATCCACTCGCCGCCCGACTTGATGACGTCCTTCGCCCGGTCGGTGAGGGTGAGGTAGCCGTCGGGGCTGAGGACCCCGACGTCGCCGGTGCGGAGCCAGCCCTCGTCGAACTTGTCCGGGTCCGGGTCGCGGTAGTAGCTCCCCGTCACCCACGGTCCGCGGACCTCGAGCTCGCCGACGCTCTTCCCGTCCCACGGCTGCACGGAGCCGTCGGCCCCGACGAGTCGCGCCTCGACCGGCGCCGCGATGCGGCCCTGCGTGACCCGGTAGGCGAACGCCTCCTCGGGGTCGAGACCGGCGGGCGGGTGGCCGACCGTGCCGAGCGGGGACATCTCCGTCATGCCCCACGCGTGCACGATGGTGACGCCGTACCGCTCCTGGAACGCACGCATCAGCGCCGGCGGGCAGGCCGAGCCTCCGACCAGCACCTCGCCCAGGCTGGAGACGTCGGTCGGGTTCGCGTCGAGGTGGTCGAGCAGGTCGTTCCAGATCGTCGGCACCGCGCCGGCGCGGGTCGGGCGCTCGGCGGCGATGAGCGCGGCCAGCGGCGCCGCCTGGAGGAAGCGGTCGGGCAGGATCAGCGAGGCGCCGGCCAGGACGGCCGCGTACGGCAAGCCCCAGGCATTGGCGTGGAACATCGGGACGACGGCGAGCACGCGGTCGCCCTGCTGCAGGCCGGCCGCCTCGCCGCTCGTGATGTAGAGGGAGTGCAGGTACGTGGAGCGGTGGCTGTAGACCACACCCTTGGGGTTGCCCGTGGTGCCGGAGGTGTAGCACATCGAGGCGGCTTCGCGTTCGTCGAGCTCCGGCCAGTCGAACGTTACGGGGCGGCCCTCGAGCAGGGCCTCGTAGTCGTGCACCTGGGCGTGCTGGGCCAGGGCCGCGCGGACGTCGTCCGCGACCTGGCCCCCCGTTGCGGACAGCACGACGTGACGCACGTCGCGCAGCCGGGGCAGGAGCCTCGCGAAGGCCGGCGCCAGGGTGGCGTCGACGAGCACCACCTCGTCCCCGGCGTGGTCCATGACGTACACGAGCTGGTCGGGGAAGAGCCGGATGTTGACCGGGTGGAGCACCGCACCCATCGAGGGCACGGCCAGGTAGGCGACGAGGTGCTCGGCGTTGTTCCACATGAAGGTGCCGACCCGCTGGTCGCCGGTGATGCCGAGATCGCGCAGCGCATGCGCCAGGCGGGCGGCGTCACGGCCGACGTCGGCGTACGACATGCGCCGCGGGCCGTCCGCCGTCCACGTCACCACCTCCGAGGAGCCGTGCACGGTCGTCCCGTGCGCGAGGATCCGCGAGACCAGGAGCGGAACGTCCATCATCGTGCTGCGCATCGCGACCTCCGGAGGGTGACCCGGGCCCTTTCCTGGAGCTTCTTCCTGGAGCTTCGCACGCAGGTGAGCGGGAGGACAGACCCTCGACGGGTGCGCCCTCGCCACGCCCGGTGCTCAGCCGGCAGGAGTCGAGGAGCTCCGGGACGTCCGGGACGTCCGGGCCGTCCGGGCGTCGATGTCGTGCTGCAGGGCGACGACGAAGGGGAGCGGGGCGGGGGCGCCCGAGGTCAGACCCCGGGTGCGGCGCGCGGTCGCGGAGGCCGGGTCGTCGGGGGCCGCCGGCGGCTTCGCCCCGGTCGTCCGCAGCGAGACCAGCCTCGAGAGCGCGTCGAACCAGAACGGCGCCCCGAGCATCACGAGCAGCGCGGTGAGCACGAAGCCCGGGATGCCTCGTCCGACGTCGCCGAGGCCGGGCGCGTGCGCCCAGCCCAGGGGCAGGCCCAGCCCCTGGACGTCCTGCAGCGTCGGCACCTGCACGGTCGGGCCGGACGGGGTGGAGGTCGACGTGCTCGTGGGGCCGCTCGTCGCGGAGGGGGAGGGGGTCGAGGCCGGCATCGGTGCGGGCTTGAGCAGGCTGCCCGCCTGGTCGACGACGACCTGCCGGGTGACGGGTTCGGTCCACAGGGACTGCGCGAGCGCGATCGTCGAGACGTTGCCGAAGCCCGCGATGAGGAGGCCGATGACGAACAGGACGAGCGTGACCCACCGCTTGTAGGCGTCCTGGACGCGGCTCATGGTCTCGTCGAACCAGCTCTCCAGACCGGCTTTGAGGGCCAGGGTCTCGCTCTGGCCGGCGGCGATCTGGGCCTCGAGTCGCTTCTTCAGGCCGGGCAGCGCGGCGACGCGGTCGTCCGTGCCCAGCTCGACGACCATGTCGGCGAACGCCCGCGCTGAAAGGTAAGCGGGCCGGGCACGCTTGATCCCTCGCTCCGAGGCGGTGTGGGCGCGACGGGCCGCCGCGTACGCGGGGGCATAGATGCTCGTGCCCTTGAGCGCGGCGAGAGCCGCCTGTGCCGCCTCGTCGTCGGTGTCGGCGGGGTCGGCCGGCCTCCCGAGCAGCATCGCGACGAGCGTGGCCTCGAGGTCCTTGGAGCGCTTCTGCA
Organism: uncultured Actinomycetota bacterium; assembly: GCA_963792195.1. GTDB lineage: Bacteria > Actinomycetota > Actinomycetes > Actinomycetales > Kineosporiaceae > DATKNA01. The sequence goes on from CAWBVK010000004.1 coordinate 549,014, forward strand.
GCACGCGGGAGAACGCCTCGGCCAGGGCCGAGGCGGCGGACGCCAGGATCCAGAAGACGAGGGCGAGCCCGATGGCGGTCTCGAGCACCTGCGACCCGAACACGGGGCCCCCGATCTCTCGCGTGGCGCTCGACATCCTCTCGATCGGCGGTGGTGATCGTCCAGCGACCGGCCGCGCGGGCGTGTTTGATCGGATCCTGCCCGAACCCCCGATCGGAGGGGTCCGTGACGCTATCTTCTCTTTGTCCTGGTGGTGTTCGTGGCTCGTAAACCACACGGTCACCCCGATGTCCATGCACGGCCCTAGCGTCCGGGCGTCTCGCCCACTCATTCCAGGGGGTCAGTATGCGTTCGTTCACCCGACGGGCAGGAACGGTCGCGGGAGGCATGGTGGCGATCGGCGCGGTGGTCGCGGCCGTCGTGATCCCGCCCTCCGCCTCGGCCGCCCGGAGCGCCGCCCCGGCGGCCCCCGCGCTCGCCGCGGCCGCCGGCTCGTGCCACCTCGGCAACGGCGTCCAGCACGTCATCAACATCACGTTCGACAACGTGCACTTCTTCAGGGACAACCCGAACGTCCCCTCCGACCTCGAGCAGATGCCCACCCTGCTGCACTTCCTCGAGGCGAACGGCACCGTGCTCTCGAACATGCACACGCCGCTCATCGCGCACACCGCCGAGGACAGCCTGGCCATCTACTCCGGGCTCTACGGCGACCGGCACGGCCAGCCCGTCAGCAACTCCTACAAGACCTACAAGCCCGACGGGACGACGGAGGCCGACGCCTCCTTCACCTACTGGAGGTCGCCGGTCATCAGCGCCGGAGCGCCGTCCACCAACGACCCCGCGCCGTCGATGGTGTACTCGCCCACAGTCCCGGCGAAGAACACGGCGCCCACCCAGACGGCGCCCGAGCCGTGGGTCGCGTTCAACAAGGCCGGGCTGCTCGGTCGGCGCCTTCTCGACCGCCAACATGGTGCTCGAGAACGGCGGGGACATCCCCACGGTCTTCGGCACGACACCGCCCCGCGATGCGAAGTACGCGACCGACCAGCTCGCGTTCATCGGCGAGGCCATCCACTGCGGCGTCGGTGACGCCACCTGCGAGGGCGCGAACGGCGCCGTCGTCGACAAGCCCCCCGCGGCCAACAAGCCGGGCTCGACGACCTTCAAGGGCCTGTTCGGTCACCAGTACATCGCGCCGGTCCTGGCCGCGAACGCGCGCCCGGCCGCCCCGTACCGGGCGGTGGACAACGCGGGCAACCTCGTCGACCTCGACAACCGCGAGATCGCCGACTTCAGCGGCAAGGTCGGCTTCCCCGGCTTCAGCCCGACCGCCTCGCAGAGCCTCGCCGAGCTCGCGACCATGCAGGAGGCCGGCGTCCCGGTGACCTACGGCTACATCGCCGACATCCACGAGCGCAAGGACTGGAGCGTCAACTGCACGACGGCCAGCGCCACGAGCTTCGGCAACGCGCTCGGCCCCGGCGACGCCTGCTACACCGAGAACGCGCAGCGCTACGACCAGGCCTTCGCGAAGTTCCTCGACCGGCTGCAGAAGGACGGCATCACGCCGAAGAACACCCTCTTCGTCATCGGCTCCGAGGAGAACGACCACTTCGCCGGCGCCAACGTCGGCCGCGCCGACGCCCCCAACGACCCGGCGAACTGCGACGGCGTCACCGTGCCGTGCCGGTACGCCAAGGGGCAGGTCGGCGAGGTCCAGGCCAACCTGCCGGGGCTGCTGCAGACCGAGCGGGGCAACACCACGCCGTTCGACGTCGAACCCCAGGGTGCCGCGATCTACGTCCACAACACGGCCGGCAAGCCCGTCTCGCCTGCCGCCGACGACCCGGCCGTCCGGCAGCTCGAACGCGACACCGCGGCGCTGAAGGCGAACAACCCGCACAGCGGCGTCCAGGGCGAGACCGTCGTCAACTACCAGGCCGGCGCCACCGAGCAGCGGATCCTGCACCTCCAGACCGCCGACCCGCAGCGGACGCCGACGTACACGCTCTTCCCCAAGCCGGACTACTACTTCGACATCAAGAACCCGGCCTGCGCAGGCTCGACGAACCCGGCCACGGACTGCGTGACCGTCAACTCGGCCTTCGCCTGGAACCACGGCTACTACAGCCCCGACATCGACATCACGTGGTCGTCCTTCGCCGGGCCGGGCGTCAAGCGCCTCGGCGTCGACGGGCCCCAGCCGAAGGACAGCCCCGCCGTGAAGGACCCGAACGGCGGCGGGCTCGTCCCCGAGTTCAGCACCAAGGGGACGTGGGCCGACGAGACCGACGTCCGGCCGACGATGCTCCACCTGGTGGGCCTCGCGGACGACTACGTGATGGACGGCCGCGTGATCACCGAGATCCTGCGCGGGTCCGGCGACCTGCGCCGGATCGAGGACCTCGGCCAGTGCTACAAGCAGGTCAACGCCAGCGTGGGTGAGTTCGGCACCGACACGCTCGTCGCCTCGACCCGGGCGCTCGCGAGCGGCTCCGCCGCGGACGACTCCGCCTACACCGCGATCGAGGCCAGGCTGGCCTCCCTCGCCGATCGGCGCGACGCGCTCGCCCAGACGGTGAAGGAGCAGCTGGACGCCGTGGAGTTCCACGGGGCGAAGCTCGACCACAGGACGGTCGACACCGAGCTCGACACCTGCGGCGCCCTGCTGCACGAGGCGCACCGCCTGGCGGCCGGCTGATCGGCGCTCGGCCTCCGGAGCACGGGCACCCGGCGCGCACTGCGCCGGGTGCCGTGCTCGCGAACCGCGTGTCGCCGAGGACCCGTCGAGGACCCGTCGACGTCCGTCAGGCCGTGCCCACCGTCCGCACCCGGTTCCGCAGCGTGCCGAGGCCCTCGGCGGCGATGACGACCTCGTCGCCCGCCAGCAGCGTGACTTCCGGGCCGGGCACGATGCTCGTGCCGGTCAGCAGCACGACGCCGCGCGGAAAGGCGAGCGCCCGCAGCAGCCAGGCCCGCAGGTCCTCGTGGGTGCGTCTCATCGTCGACAGCAGCACCTCGTCGGAATACAGCACGGAGCCCCCGCGGCCGATGGCGAGCTGGATCGCCGCGCCGGGCCCGGGTGACCACGCGGACGCCGGTACGAGGCACGGGCCGATCGCGCAGCTCAGGTCGTACACCTTCGCCTGCGGCAGGTAGAGCGGGTTGTCGCCCTCGATGCTGCGCGACGACACGTCGTTCCCGAGGCAGTACGCCACGACCTGGCCCGCCGCGTCGATCACGAGCCCGAGCTCGGGCTCCGGCACGTCCCACGTGGAGTCGGCGCGGACGCCGATCTCGGCTTCGGTGCCGACGACCGTCCCGGGCGTCGCCTTGAGGAACAGCTCGGGTCGCTCGGCGTCGTACACGCGGTCGTACACGTCGCCCTGCGTCGACTCCTCCTTGCGCGCCGTGCGGCTGCGCTCGTACGTGACGCCCGCCGCCCACACCGGCTGATCGTCGACCGGCGCGAGGACCGGGGCCGAGGCAGGGACGTCGCCCGCGCCGGGGCCGCCCAACGCCGCTCCGAGCCCGCCGGGGCGGGCCAGCAGATCGCCGACGGCGTCCGTGGTGTCGAGCAGTTCTCGCGGCCCCTCGCCGGGGCCGCCGCGAGCGAGCCGCACCTGCCCGTCGATCAGGACCCGCCACAGTGCGGTCATGTCTCGGCCTCCTCTCGCGTCCGCAGACCGGCAAGTATGCGATCGACCACGGCTGCCGGCATGTCGTCGGGAACCGGCCGGTGGGCCACGAAGCGACGGTAGAAGAAGGGGGCCGCGAGGAGGTCGACGACGAGTTCGGCGTCGACGTCGCTGCGGAACTCCCCCCGGCGCATCCCGTCGACGACGATCCGCAGCAGCGGGAGGCGCCGGCGCTCCGTCAGCGAGGCGTGCAGGTCGGCCAGGGCGGGGTCCCGTTCGGCGGCGTCCATGAAGGCGGCCATGAGCTGGGGGAACGGGGGGCGGCCGAACATGGCGACGGCCGTGTCCAGCACCGCGACCAGGTCGGCACGGACGTCGCCGGTCGCGACGTCGGGAACGGGCCGGAACTCGGCGTCCATCGCGTCGACCAGCAGGGCCGACGCCGACGGCCAGTGCCGGTAGAGCGTCGCCTTGCTCGCTCCCGCGCGGCGCGCGACCGACTCGATGGTGAACCCCGGCATGCCGCTCTCGGCCAGCACGTCCAGTGCCGCGGCGAGGACGCGGCGCCGGGCGTGCTCACCGCGTCGCAGCGGTTCGAGAGCGGTCACGCCATTCCCTTCCGTCGATCGGAACGCTATCGTATCGATGATTGATCGAGGCGAGAGCGTTTCGATACGACGTGGACACGGAGCCTGCCATGAGCCAGACGCGAGCACAGACCATGCGCTACCAGGGTGCCGCCAACGCGGTCGCCCGGGCCCTGCTCCGCGTCCCGCTGCTCGACCGCCTGGTGGGCCGGCGCCTGATCGTCATCGACGTCGTCGGTCGGAGCTCTGGCCGGCTCTACCGCGTCCCCGTGGCCTACACGCGTCATCAGGGCGAGATCCTGGTCGGGACGCCGTTCGCATGGGGGCGGAACCTGCGCACGGGCGAGCCGGTGACGATCCTGCTCAAGGGCAGGCGCGTGAGCGCGGACGTGACCGTGCTGACGGACGAGCCCGACGTCGTCGCGGCGTACGAGGTGATGGCACGGGACAACCGGCAGTTCGCCGCGTTCAACAAGATCGGGCTCGACGCGGCCGGGAATCCGGACCCCGAGGACCTGCACCTGGCGTGGGCGAGTGGCGCCCGGGCCTTCCGGCTGCGGCCCGCCTGAGGCGTTAGGTTTCGGGCATGACACGGCAGATCCTCCGGATGGAGGCGACCCTCGAGCCGCGAGGGCCCGCCGGTGCGTTCGTGCTGACCGACGAGCAGGCGGGCCTCGTCGGCGGCGGCAGGAAGACGTTCCCCGTGCGGGTGACGGTCAACGGCCGCGTGCTGTCCCTGCGGCTCGCCCGGATGGGCGGCGAGAACATGATCGGGCTCTCGAAGGCCGTGCGCGCCGAGGCCTGCGTGGAGATCGGCTCGTCGTACGGCGTCGAGGTCGCGCTCGACGAGGGCGAGCGCACGGTGGAGGTGCCGGCCGACCTCGCCGCCGCGCTCGCGGCGGATCCCGACGCGCAGGCCGCTTTCGGAGCGCTGTCGTTCACCCACCGCAAGGAGTTCGCCAGGTGGGTGGAGGAGGCCAAGAAGGACGAGACCAGGTCCCAGCGCGTCACGCAGACGGTGGAGATGGTGCGCAGCGGTCGAACCCGGTGACCCGTGGCCACGATCGACGACGTCCGGGCGATCACGGCGGGGTTGCCGCGCAGCTACGAGGTGGTCGTCCGCGGCCGCGTGAAGTTCCGGGTCGGGCGGCTGGTGTACCTGGCGTTCTCGGACGACGACACGCAGATGGGCTTCGCCTTCCCGAAGCACGAGCGCGAGGCGATGCTCGCCGCGGAGCCGGAGACGTTCGTGCGCCCGAGCCCCTCGGACCTGCGCTACAACTGGCTCGAGGTCAGGCTCGCCGCGCTGGACCACGACGAGCTGCGCGAGCTCGTGCTCGACGCGTGGCGGATGGTCGTGCCGAAGCGGGTGGCCCGCGAGCGCCTGGGTGAGGAGTAGCCGCCGGCCGTCAGCGCAGCATCAGGGCGGAGGTCGTCGTCCCCCTCTCGAGCTTGAGCAGGCAGACGATCTGGAGGTCGGCCGCCGAGCTCCTCGGGTCCGCCAGGGTCGACTCCTCGGGATAGATCATCGAGATGCCGACGTCGCTCCTTTCGCCCCTGGTCGTGAGCCGCGTGGTCCGTTCCGCACTCCGGCAGGCGACCTGGGCCTGCTGGCGGGCCGTCCGGACCGGCTTCTTCGCCCGTTTGTAGGCGTCGGGCCGGGACGCGGCGGCGAGCGCGAACACCTGAGCGACGTGCGCGCGGGCGCAGCCGACCGCTTCGTAGGCGTCCTCGCCCTTGCGCCTCCAGCAGTCCCCGACCGCGGCCACGGGGAGGTCGCCCACCTCCGTCACCGATGGTTCGGGCGCGGGGGACCCGGTCACCGTCGAGGGTGTCACCGTCGGCACCGCGGTCGGCGCCACCCCTGCCGGCGGGGAGGGGGTCGCCGTGGGTACCGGGGTCGGCGTCCGCGTCGGATCGGGCGCGATCCGAGGGGCGGCGGTGTCGTGGTGCGCGGTGGTGGCCGCGACCGTGCCGCCGATGGCCACGGCCGCCACGGCCGCGCCCACGAGCACGACGGCCCGGCCGACCGGCCGTCGCGCGGCGGGCGGCGGAGCCGCGAACCCGAACGGAAAATCGTCGACCCAGAACTGCCAGCCCGGCGGAGGCGGCGGCCAGCTCGGATCGGGTTGCCAGCCCGGGGGCGGCTCGAACCCCTCGGGAGCCGGCGGCCAGCCGGGCGGCGGGTTGAAGCGGCGGCTCATGATCTCCCCGAGGGACTGTCACATGTTGCCGGGACGGTAGCGGGCGACCGGCCGTCGAACAAGAAGCTGTGCAGCGGTCGCCGCCGGATCACGGTCTGCGCGCTCCGATGGACGGGGAGCTGCTGTTGACGAGCGCTCACGCAGTGGGTATACCCATGTGCAGTCAATACACGCCAGTGCAGCGAAGGAGACGCCATGACGGTCCGTCTGAGCTCCCAGCACGCCGAGCAGTTCACCGCGGCGGGCAACACCTTCTCCATCCTCGACGACGGCACGGCCACCGGCGGCCGGCTCGGGCTGATCACCTGCCGGCTGGCGGCGGGCTGGGCCGGCCCGCCCCAGCACGTGCACGCCGTCACCGACGAGACGTGGTTCGTGCTGGACGGCACCGTCCGGTTCACGACGGGGGACGAGACGTTCGTGGTGTCGGCAGGGCGGTCGGTGACCGCACCCCGCGGCACACCGCACACCTTCGCGAACGCCGATCCCGACACCACGGCCGCGCTCTTCTGCACGGTCAGCCCGGCGGACTACGTCGACTACTTCCGCCGCCTGGCGACCCTGCCGCTGACAGCGGAGGGCCGTCTCGACCCCGACGCCTTCCGGGAACTCAGCGCCGGCTTCGACGTCCACCCCCATCTTCCGGCAGGGAGCCTCGCGTGATCACGACCAGGATCGATCCGTGGACCTGGCAGGAGCGCTACGGCTACGCGCAGGCCTGGCGCGTGGACGGCGCCACGGGACTGGTGTTCGTGGCCGTACAGGGCCCGATGTCCCCGGAGGGCGGACTCGTCGGCGCCGGCGACTTCGAGGCGCAGGCCCGCGCGACGTTCCTCAACCTGGGCACCGTCCTCGAGCCCTAGGCGCCGTCGTCAAGCTCACCGCGTACCTGACGGATATCGCGCACGTGCGGACGTACGGCCGCGTGCGCGACGAGTTCGTCGTCGGGCCGCCGGCCGGCACCGTCGTCCAGGTCGGGGCGCTCGCCGTCCCGGGCATGATGCTCGAGGTCGAGGCCACCGCGGTCATCGGCGGTCGGAAGGAGCAGCCGTACGAGGTGGCGGACGTCGAGGCGCCGGCGTCCCCGTCGCCGCCGTGAGCACGGCCCGGCCGATGGCGCGGGCGGTCAGCGCGCCGGCGCCACCGTCTTGCCCATCGCACGCATGCTCCCGGTTTCACCCCGCCGATCAAGGAAGAGCTTGCCCTCCGGGGTTACGAATCCCCCACTCGCGGGGCGGGGCCAGGAGGCGCCGAGGGATCGACGGGCCGGGCGAGGTCAGGTCGGGGTCGCTGTGCACTGCCCCGCCCGGCGGGGCAGTGCACAGCGACCGAGGTCGTCCTCCGGCTCGAGGTCGCCCTCACCAGGACGACCCCCCTGCATCCGCCGACGGCCGTATCAGCCTGTCGCCTCCCCCCTCTGAAGGGTGTCGATCCACCTGCGAGGGGGGCTTCACCATGACCGACGGACTGAACGCAGATCTCGTGCTCGAGGGCGGGGGCGTCAAGGGGATCGCGCTCGCAGGCGCGGTCGCCGTCCTGCTGGAGCACGGTTACACGATCCACAAGGTGGGTGGCACGTCGGCCGGTGCGGTCGTCGGCAGCCTCGTGGCCGCCGGCTACGGCGGCGAGGAGTTGCACGAGCTGATGGCGTCCGTCGACTACCAGCAGTTCCAGGACCCGCCGCTGCTCGGACGGCTCGGCGTTCTCGGGATGGCCGGCGAGGTGCTCGCGCACAAGGGCTGGTGCACGGGTGACGCGTTGCGCGCATGGCTGACCGAGCACCTCGGCGCGCGCGGCGTCCATGTCTTCGGCGACCTGGCGCTCGACGACCCGGGCGCCGACCCGGCGCTGCGGCAGGACCCCGACAAGGCGTTCCGGTTCGTCGCGATGGCCTCCGACCTCACGCACGGTCGCCTCGCCCGCCTGCCGTGGGACACGCGGACCTCCTTCGGCGGGGTGCCGGGCCGGACGTCGGTCGCGGAGGCGGTGCACGCCTCGGCCGCGATCCCGTTCTTCTACCGGCCCGCGCGCTGCCCGAGCATCACCGACGGCGGCGAGGCGTGGCTGGTCGACGGCGGGATGCTCTCGAACTTCCCGGTCGGGGTCTTCGACCGCCGCGACGGGCGCGAGCCCAGGTGGCCCACCTTCGGGATCAAGCTGTCGGCCAGGGGCGCCGAACCGGTCAACCGCGTCACGGGGCTGCTGTCCCTGGGCAAGGCGATGATCACGACGATGACGGGGTTCTACGACCGGATGTACGTCGACGACCCTGCGGTTCAGGCCCGCACCATCTTCGTCGACACCGGCACCGTTGGTGCGACCGACTTCGGGCTGCGGCGCGACCAGGCGGAGGACCTGTACGCACGCGGTCGGGCCGCCGCCGAGGACTTCCTGTCGACCTGGGACTTCGACGCCTACCTGGAGCGCTTCCGGCACCCCGCGGGCACGGATCGGTTGCAGCCCGCCTGAGGCACGGCTCCCCGGCCGTCGTCGTCGACGGCAATTCGAGGGCGCTCCTACCGCCTCTGCCGCTTGACTGGGCCGATGCAGCCGCTCGTCCACCCGCCCAAGGCCGCACCCGGCGACAAGGTCGCCGTGCTCTCGCCGTCGTTCGCGGCCCCCGGCTTCGCACCCGAGGTGCACGAGCAGGCCCTGCGGCGGCTGCAGGAGGTGACCGGCCTCGTGCCGGTCGAGTACCCGACCACGCGACGCCTCGGCGCCTCGACGCGCGACCGCGCGGCGGACCTCGACGCGGCGTTCGGCGACCCGGAGATCAGGGCGGTGCTGGCGACGATCGGCGGGGAGGACCAGATCACCGTCGTCCCGCACCTGGACCCCGGGCTGGTGCGCGCCGACCCGAAGCCCTTCCTCGGCTACAGCGACAACACCAACCTGCTCACCTGGCTCTGGACCAACGGGGTCGCCGGGTTCTACGGCGGGTCGACCCAGGTGCACCTCGGCCCCGGGCCCGCCGTCGACGACGTCCACGCCCGCTCGCTGCGTGCGGCGCTGCTGACCGGCGGGTCCCTCGAGATCACCGAGCCGGGCGAGTCCGAGGACATCGGCAAGGACTGGAGGGACCCGGCGGCCCTCACCTCGTACGGCGACCGTGAGTCGACCGAGCCGTGGACGTGGGCCGGTCCCGCGCGCACCGTCACCGGCCGCACGTGGGGCGGATGCATCGACGTCGTGCAGTGGATCCTGACCGCCGGGCGCTTCCCGGCCGACCCTGCCGTGCTCGACGGGGGCGTGCTGCTGCTCGAGAGCTCCGAGGAGCTCATCCCCGCCCGCGAGTTCGGCTGGATCCTGCGCTCGCTGGGGGAGCGCGGGGTGCTCGAGGCCGTGGACGCCGTCGTCGTGGCGCGGCCGCCCACGTCGACGTTCGAGGTCCGTCCGACGGCCGAGCAGCGGGCCGCGCGCCGGGCCGAGCAGCGCGACGTCGCCCTCGAGACCGTGCAGCGGTACAACTCGGGTGCCGTCGTGGTCGTGGGCGTGCCCTTCGGGCACACCCGGCCGCAATGGATCCTCCCCTACGGGGGCCAGGTCACCGTGGACGGCGCCCGGCAGCGGCTGACCGCCGATTACGGCTGACGGTTTCGCGGGGCGCCGGCAAGGCGGCGTCCGGGACGCGCCGGACGACGGACGAAGACGGACGACGGACGACGACCCTCTCTTCCGACCTGTCCCATCACCGAACCCCGGGTTTGCCCGTCTTTGAGTACCGTCGGACGGATGACCACTCGCCCCTTCCGATTCGGCGTCGTCGCCGGGCGTCCGTCGTCCGGCGCCGACTGGCTGGCCGCCGCGCGCGGCGTCGAGGCGTTCGGCTACGACACGCTGCTGCTGCCGGACACGACGTTCACGCCGTCCCCCTTCCCCGCGCTGGCGGCGGCGGCTGCGGCGACGTCCAGCCTGCGCGTCGGCACCTGGGTGCTCGCGGCTCCGTTCCGGACGCCGGCCGTCGTCGTCCGCGAGACCTCGGCCCTGCAGCTGCTGTCGGGCGGCCGCTTCGAGCTGGGCATCGGGACGGGCCGGCCGGACGCCGCCGCCGAGGCGCAGCTCCTCGGGCAGGAGTGGGGCTCCGTCGGCGACCGGATCACCCGGCTCGTCGAGACGGTCGCGGCTGTCCGCGCGCAGGTGTCACCCGTGCCGCGGGTCGCCATCGCGGCCGTCGGCCGGCGCATCCTCTCCGCCGAGCACCACGCCGACACGGTCGCGCTCGCGCTGCCTCCCGACGCGTCGATCGAGCAGGCCGAGCAGGTCGGCGACCTCGCCCGCGCGGGTGGTGACGACCCCGAGCTCGCGCTGCAGATGTCGGGCGTCGGCGGCCGCCTGGTGGGTCACCTCGCCCGGCAGGGCTTCGACCCCGAGGGTCTGCGCGGCGCGGCCGGCGTCCTCGACGGTGACGCGGACGAGATGGCCGGGACGCTGCTGGACCTGCGCCGCAGGACCGGCATCTCCTACGTCTGCGTCGCCGCGGAGCACGCCGAGACGTTCGCGTCGGTCCGACAGGCGCTCGCCGGCGCCTGATGCCTGCACACCTGACGTGACACAGGGTCCCGACAGGCCAGGCTGCCCGCCGGCACAGGGGTGGTGCCGAGTGTTGCCCGTGTCGGCGGCCGCAGGGGCCGCCGGGACGAGGAGGATCCGATGGACACCACCCCGAGCGAGCGCGACGGAGACGACTGGCAGGTGACACGGCCTCCGGCGCCGCGTCCGTCGCGCGGCGGCCGTGCGCTGCGCAGTGCCGGGATCTTCGCGGGCGGCGCCGTCGTGGCGGGTGCGCTCGTCGGCGGCGCGAACGCGTGGGCCGCGACCGGGACGTCGACGCCGTCCGCGACCGGGGGCTACGGCAGTGCGGCGCCCGGCTACGGCGCCCCGGGTGCCCGCGAGGGCGGCCGGTCGCCCGACGCCGTGGTCACCGGCGACGAGGCCGCGAAGGTGACGGCCGCGGTCAAGGCCAAGGACAGTTCGGTGACCGTCACCAAGGTGCAGAAGGACCCCGACGGCTCCTACGACGTGTTCGGGACCAAGGCCGGGGCAGCGGTGATGTTCGAGGTGAGTGCCGACCTGAAGACCATAACCGCCGGCGGCGGGGGTGGTCGGGGCGGCCGAGGTCCGGGCGGCGGGCCCGCCGACACTCCGGTGACCGGGGCCGAGGCGGCCAAGGTGACCGCCGCCGTCGAGGCGAAGGACAGCTCGGTCAGCATCACCAGCGTGCGCAAGGACCCCGACGGGTCCTACGACGCGCTGGGCACGAAGGCCGGAGCTCCGGTGATGTTCGACGTCAGCGCCGACCTGGCGACGATCACGCAGAACCCCGGCGGCCCCGGGCAGCACGGCGGGCCGCCGGCATCCGGTGGGGCGGCGCCCGACGGGACCGCGCCCGGGGCATCGAGCAGCAGCGCGCCGGCCACGCCGGGCACGGCCACGTGAGATCGGCGCGGATTCCTTGATCGGCGAGATTCCTTGATTCGGCGGGGAGAGTCGTCGGTCGGCGAGGGCGAGGGGTCGGTCCGCGGACGTGGACCGGCCCCTCGTGCGGCACGTGAGCGTCCCTGGCGGGCCTACAGGACGCGCGTGGCGATCCCCGGATAGTCGAGCAGCAGGCCGCCCGCCTCGTATGTCAGCTCCCCGACATAGCCGAACCGCGGCGCCGCGTACGCGTAGCGGGTGTCGCCGCCCGGGTCGTCCCCGAGCCGCCGGTACCGCTGCTCGAGCCGCTCAACCGTGAGGCCGGGGGCGCGGACGAAGGCGGCGGGAGCGTCCGCGGACTCCCCGGTCGCCAGGCGCAGCCGGTGCACCGGGAGCGCGTTCGTCACCACGCACGACTCGAGGTCGACGTCCAGGCAGCCCGCGAGCTCGGGTGCCGGTTCGCCGTCGACGGACCACGCGCCGGCACCGTCCGCCTCGAGGTGGACCTCGTGCACGCCCGCGGCCGATCTCGCGACGACGTGCGCGCTCCGGGTGGCGCAGCGCTCGTCGACCACGACGCCGTACCCGACGCTCCACGCGACGCCGTCCTCGACCGCCGTCGTGTGCCCGTCGAGGCGGTACCCGCCGTGCTCCCCGAGCAGGAACACGACCTCGAACCCGTCCCGGGCGTCCTGGTGACGCCACGCCGCGGTGACCGGCAGCGCGAAGGGTCCACTGCTCATGCTGGGATCCTGGACCCATGACCCTGGTCGGGCGCGTCGCCGCTCTCAGCGTGTTCCCTGTGAAGTCGACCGCGGGCCAGTCCGTTGGCTCAGTCGCGGTCACGGAGCGCGGCCTCGTCCACGACCGGGAGTGGGCGGTCTACACCGCGGACGGCGGCATCGCCAGCGGCAAGGCGAGCCGCCGCTTCCGCAAGGTCGAGGGCCTGCTGGCCTGGCGGTCGACGGCCCCGCCGGGCCAGGACGACGCGGACGCCGTCCCGACGGTGCAGGCGCCCGACGGAGAGGTGTACCGCGTCGACGACCCGGCGGCCTCGCTGGCGCTGAGCGAGGCGTTCGGCCGCGAGCTCGAGCTGCGCCGCGAGGGCGACGTCCCGCATCACGACGACTGTCCGGTGCACCTCGTCACCTCGTCGTCGCTGCGCGCGATCGAGCAAGTCGTGGGTGCGCCGGTCGCTGCGCGCCGGAGCCGGGCCAACCTGGTGCTCGAGACCGAGGGCGACGGGTTCCTCGAGGACGCCTGGGAGGGTGCCGACCTGGCCGTCGGCGAGGTCGTCCTGCGGCTCGGGCCAGGGATGCCGCGCTGCGTGATGGTCGACATGCCTCAGCTGGGGGTCGCCGCGGAGCCGCCGATGCTGACGGCGCTGGGACGGGTGCACGACGTGCTGCTCGGCCTGCAGGCGCACGTGCTGCGTCCCGGAGTGATCTCGGTGGGTGACGAGGCCCGGCTCGTCGGCGGTGCGTGATCGAGCCGCGAGTGGGCACCGGGTGACCATGAGCAGCGACGCCGGCATGAGCAGGGGAACCGAGGAGCCGCCCGCGGACGCCGTGGCCGAGCGCGCCGAGCTCCTGCCCGAGGAGCTGGCCGCGGGGAGCGACGATCCCCGGGCGCAGGCCGAGGAGATCCTCGAGGAGTCGGCCGTCCGCACAGAGCACCCCGACCCTGACGCCAGCAGCCAGTCCGGCCGGCGCCGCAGCGACGAGACGGTCTGAGCGGCCGGAGGCCCTCGCACGTGTCACACCCGACGCCGCCTCAGCTGGGGCCGTCAGGTTTCGGATCCGCATTCTCCCCGTTGACGACGAGAACAGGCGTGCGCCCCGACGACGCGATGTCGACGATCAGTCGGGCCTTCTCCGGCGTGGTCTGGAACGTGACGATCTGTGGAGGCACCCCCGACTGGCTGGGGCCTGGCCCGACGTAACGGACGCGCACGTGGTCCACGACCAGGTGGGCATTCTGGCCAGGTATCAACTCGAACAACGAGACGTCCGCGTCGTTGGCCAGTACGGAAGGCACCCTGGCCGGTTCGCCGAAGGTGAGGGACACCGCCTCCTGGCGAGCTTCGACCCCCGAGGCTCCGGGCGTGAACATCGAGCTGAGCAGGAGGGTGCCGGGGACCACGGCGACACGGAGCTTCTCTTGCGCCACTTGCTCTGGGGAGGCGGCCCCGGCTGCGACGTCCGCCGGTACCTGCACCCGCTTCGGGCCCAGTTGCCCGAAGGATTCGCCGGCGTTGGCCTCGACGGTGCTCACGTAGACGGGCAGCAGCTGCACCGAGGACTGGGCCGCCTCGCGTGCCCGCGCGTCGGCTCCCTGGACGTAGAGCCAGACGAGGGTCGTGCCGATCGCCGCCACGAGGATGGAGGCGACGACCAGCAGCGTGCGGCGGCCGCTCACGAGGTGGCCGGGGTGTCGGGGATGCGGGGCACGGTCCACTCCTCGGGGTCGCGCGTGTCGGCGAGATTACGGCCTGTGCACCCCTGCCGGTGAACGGGACGGCCCTCCCGACACGTCCCCGGGACGCCACACGACGGCGCGGCGACGGCCTCTGCGCCCGACTCGACGGCATGATCACGGCGGCGTACGCTCGAGGAGACGGCCTCGAGGGGCCTGACCCCCGCGGGTCTGCGAGGTCGCCGTCCGCGGGCCGTGCGCCGCCTTCCGGCGCCGCCCAGCGGCGGCCCTGACCGGCCCGCACCCCCCGGCGAGCCGGCCAGGGCCGATCTACGTCCAGGCCGAGCGCGCTCGACCCGGACCAGGCCGGCCACGCTGGCCCGGCGGTCCCCGGCCCTCCACCATGGTCCGATGGGCGCGGGCGTGGCGTGGACGGCTGCGGGGATCGCGGCGGCCGTGCGCGCGGGGGCCGACCCCCTGGACGCCGTCCGCGTGTCCCTGACCCGGATAGAGGCCGCCGACCACCGGGTGGGCGCATTCGCGACCGTCCTGCGCGACCAGGCCCTCGCGGACGCCGAGGCCCTGCGCCGCCGGCCCGGACTCGACGGGCTCCCGCTCGCGGGCGTCCCCGCGGCGATCAAGGACACGGTGCCCGTGCGCGGGGTCGCGCCGTGGGCCGATCCCGGCCGTCCGGCGACCGCCGACCACCCTCTGGTCGAGCGGCTGCGGGCCGCGGGAGCCGTGATCGTCGGCACCACCACGGCGTCCGACGCCAGCCTGTGGCCCTTCACCGACGGCCGCGCTCCCGACGGTCGGCTGGTCGTGACGCGCAACCCCTGGAACCCCGACCGCACCCCGGGCGGGTCGTCGGGCGGTGCCGCCGCGGCCGTCGCGGCCGGCCTCGTGCCCGTGGCGCAGGGGAGCGACTCGCTGGGTTCGGTGCGCATCCCGGCGTCGGTGTGCGGGCTGGTGGGCGTCAAGCCCGGCGCCGGCGTCGTCACGCCGGTCGGCGTGGGGCGGACCGACTGGTCGGGGCTGGCGGTGCACGGGGCGCTGGCCACGACGGTGGGCGACGCGGCGCTGCTGCTCTCGGCCATGGCCGGCCGCCCCGACCTGGCCGCCGTTCCCGAACCGCGCGGCGGCCTCGTCGCGGTGTCGGTCCGGCCGCCCGTGCTCGGCGTGCGCGCCGACAGGGACGCCGTCCGGGCGGTGTTCCGCCTCGCCGGGACGCTGCGCCGCGCCGGGCTGGCCGTCGAGCGCGCCGAGCCGCGCTACCCGGCGTCCGTGACGGCGGCGTCGCTCGCGCGGTGGACCGGTGCTGCCGCGGACGACGTCGACGATGTGCCGCCGGGGTACCGCGGCGACCCCCAGCCGCGCACGCTGCGACACGCGGCGCTGGGACGGCGCCTGCGCGGACGGATCCGGCGCTCGGACGTCGACGCGCTCCGGGCCGCCGTCGAGGTGTTCTTCGGCGGCCGCGACCTGCTACTGACTCCGACCGTCGCGACCTCGCCGCCGGCGGCGTCAGCCTGGTCGAGGCGGTCGTGGGCGGCCAACGTCGCGGCCGCCCTGCGGTTCACCGGCGGCCTCGCAGGGCCGTGGAACCTGGTGGGCTGGCCCGCGGTGACCGTGCCCGCCGGCGTGGACGCGGCCGGGCTGCCGATCGGCGCGCAGCTTGTCGCCCGGCCGGGGGAGGAGCCGCTGCTGCTCGCGGTCGCCGCGATCGTGGAGCGCCTGGAGCCCTGGGAGCGGCTCGCACCGGGACGGGATTGATCATCTGCGAGGATGGGCCGGTGATGCCCGGCGACGCCTCGAGGACCATCCACGAGCTGAGCTCGACGAGCACGGAACGCGAGTGGGAGGCCCCCGTCGACGACCCGCGGGTCGTGCAGGGGTTCACGTCGACCGACTGGACGAACTGGCCGCAGCCCGTGAAGGTCTACCCGCCCGGTCTGCCCCGCACGCCGCTGCCGCGGGAGCTGAGCGCCGGGCGTGTGCCCGCCACCCGGGTGCTGGCCGGTCACGTCGACGTGGCGCCGGCACGACTCGACGTCCCGGCGCTCGCGCGGCTGCTCTACCTCTCAGCCGGCGTCGTCCGGCAGTGGCACCGGCCCCAGTCGGAACGACCGGTGCAGCTGTTCCGTGCGGCGGGTTCCGCCGGCGCGCGCTTTCCGCTGGAGCTCTACGTGGCCGCCCGCGGGATCGACGGCCTCGACGACGGCGTGCATTGGTACGACCCGCTCGAGCACGCGTTGCTGCGCGTCGGCCCGCCCGCGGCCGACGGCGTCTCGACCCTCGTCGTGACCGGCGTGCCGTGGCGCACCAGCTGGCGGTACGCGGAGCGGGGCTTCCGTCACCTGTACTGGGACGCCGGCACGCTGCTCGCGCAGAACCAGGCGCTCGCCGCCTCGGCCGGGTTGCCGTGGCGGCTGCACCTGGAGTTCCCCGACGCCGCCGTGTCCGAGCTGGTCGGGGCCGACGGCCTGCACGAGTTCCCGCTCGCCGTGGTCGCCCTCGAGCCCGGCGAACCGGCCACGGTCGCGGGCGGCGCTGCCGCCGAGGGCGTGCCCGACCCCACGTTCGTCGAGTTCCCGCTGGTGGCGCCCACGCAGCACGCCGGCGACCGCGAGACCCTCGGTTCCCCCGAGCCCGACCCGCCCCCGGTCGACGATCGGCTGGTCGCGGCCGTACCCGCCTCGGGCCCGCTCGACGAGGTGATCCTGCGGCGCGGGTCGACCCGGCGGATGGACCGGGCCGCCACCCTGCCCCGCGCCACGCTCGAGTTCGCGATGGCCTGCGCCACGCGTGGGATCGCGGACCCCCAGTTCGTCGCCGTGCACGGCGTCGACGACGTCGAGCCGGGGCTGTACCGGTGGCCGGCCCTCGACGCACCGCTGCGCACCGGCGACCTGCGCGACGAGCTCACCCGGCTCTGCCTCGACCAGGGCCTCGGCGGCGAGGCCGCGTTCGTCGTGTTGTCATGCGCCGACATCCGCCGGATCGACGACCGCGGGTACCGCGCCGCGCAGCTGCGCGCCGGGTTCGTCGAGGGCCGTCTGCACCTCGCCGCCTATGCGCTGGGCGCCGGCGCCACCGGCATGACCTTCTACGACTCCATGATCCCGGCGTTCGTCGGCGAGCCGCTCGCCGCCATGCTCTTCACGTGCGTCGGCGTGCCGGAGTACGCGAACCGCCCGGGCGGCCTGCCCGGGACCCCCGTCGAGATCGTCTACCCGGCTCCCCGCGAGCCGTCCTGACCGCGCACCGGTGAGCACTCGCCGGCTCACCGCGCGCGGCCCGGGCGCCGATCCCTTACGGTGATGATCATGGATCGACGGGCGGCCGCGCGGGCCCTGTTCGCCGTGACGGCGCTCGCCGTGGTCGTCGCCCTCGCCGTGCAGATCCCGCTGACCGCCGGCACCGAGGGCGGGCACTTCGCGACGCCGGGCGCCCGGGTGTCCACCATGTTCTGCTACTTCACGATCCAGTCGAACGTCCTCGTCGGCATCACCACCGGGATGCTGGCGTGGCGCCCCGAACGCTCGTCGGCGGTGTTCGCCGTCGTGCGGCTGGCAGCGCTCGTCGCCATCCTCGTGACGTTCGCCGTCTTCCACACGGTGCTCTCGGGCCTGCAGGAGCTCACCGGCGCCGCGGCGTTCACCGATCTCGTGTTCCACACCCTCGTGCCGCTGCTCGCGGTGGCCGGCTGGGTCGCCTTCGGGCCCCGGGGGCTGGTCTCGTGGCGGGTGGCCGCGTACACGCTCCTGTTCCCCCTGCTGTGGGGCGTCTTCACGCTGGTCCGCGGGCCGATCGTCGACTTCTACCCGTACCCGTTCATCGACGTGCGGTCGCTCGGCTACCCGCACGTGTTCGTCAACGTGGCCCTGGTGGGCGTGCTGTTCTACGCCCTGGCCGCGGCGGCCGTGGCGCTCGACCCGCGCCTGCCGGGGCTCGGCGCCCGCCGGCGCGCCGTCGCCTGATGACATCGGTGGAAGATCTACCGGAAACGTCGTAAGCCGCCTACTCTGGGTGATTCGCGCGAGGGCCGAATCAGGAGAGCTGGGGGGCCGACATGAGTGCCGTCATCCGTCTCGGGGCTATCGCTGCCGGGGCCGCGGCCGCCGCCGGGCTCGCGCTGCAGCCCGCCCGCGCCCTGCCGGCCTCACACGCGGCGCCGCCGGCGTCGTCAGCGGCGCGCGCGCATGTGGTGCTGCACACCGGAACGGCCGCGCCCGTGGTGTCGCTCTCGGAACGGATCAGCCACTGCTGGCAGCCGGCCGGCCGCGGCGTCTCGCTGACCTTCGACGACTCCGGTTCCGCGGCGCAGGTGAAGGCCATCGTCGCCGTGCTCGACCGCAACCACGTCCGCGGTCGCTTCTTC
The DNA here is from genome assembly GCA_963792195.1 of uncultured Actinomycetota bacterium. Lineage (GTDB taxonomy): Bacteria > Actinomycetota > Actinomycetes > Actinomycetales > Kineosporiaceae > DATKNA01. The sequence goes on from CAWBVK010000004.1 coordinate 567,657, forward strand.
CCGATCGGCAGCTGGGCGCGCACGCACCGCTCGTTGGTGCGCTACATCGAGGCGCACGGGCACGCCGTCGGCAACCACACCTACGATCACCCCGACCTGACCCGTCTCTCGAACGCGGCGCTCCAGTGGGAGATCAGGAACGGCCCCCAGGTCTCGGGCACGCCCAAGCTGCTCCGGCCGCCGTACGGCGCGGGGGCGTTCACCGCCCGCATCCGCAAGGCCGCGGCCCAGCACGGCCTCCAAGTCTGCTTCTGGACGGTCGACACCCGCGACTGGGCCGGTGCCAGCGCGCGCACGATCGTCCGGCGCGTCCTGCGCGGCGACTCCACGACCCCGCCGGCCCGCAAGGACGGCGTGGTGCTCATGCACATGTTCGGCGCCCACACCGTCGCGGCGCTCCAGCCCATGATCGACGGGTTGCGCGCCCGTCACATCAAGCTCGAGTCGAAGTAGGCGGGTCAGGCGCCGTCCGGCTCGGGCGGCAGCTGCAGGGTGTGCGCGCTGTGGGCGGCCTTGGCGCGCAGGTACCGCAGGTTGGACGGCGACACGTGCGCGCCCGTCGGCACCTGCTCGGTGACCCCGACGCCCAGCCCGCGCAGCTGAGCGGCCTTGTCGGGGTTGTTGCTGAGCAGCCTGATCCGCCGCACGCCCAGCGCCTCGAGCATCTGCGCCGCCGCCGTGTAGTCCCGCTCGTCCTCGCCGCGGCCCAGCGACACGTTCGCCTCGAAGGTGTCGAGGCCGCGCTCCTGCAGCGCGTACGCGTCGAGCTTGGTGTAGAGCCCGATGCCGCGGCCCTCCTGCCGGAGGTAGAGCAGGAACCCGCCGACGGCGGTGATCCGTTCCAGCGCCTCGCGGAACTGCGGGCCGCAGTCGCAGCGTTCGCTGCCGAACACGTCACCGGTGAGGCACTCGCTGTGCGGGCGGACCAGAGGTGCGACGCCGCCGGCCGCCCCGCGCCGGACCGCCGCCTCCCAGTCGCCGAGCGCCAGCGCCACGTGCTCCTTGCCGTCGGCGAGGCCCTCGAACGAGAACGCCCGGGCCACCGTCGCGAACCCGTCGGGGGTGCGCAGGGGCAGATCCACCGACCGCCGGACGCCGGCACTCGCGGCGCCCGCCTGCGTGGGCAGCATGACCGGCCGGAGCGGGCGGTTCGGCAGAGCGTTCGACATCGTGTCCCCTGTCATGATCGGACCGTGGTGATCCTTCGTCACTGCCAGCACTCGGCGAGGTCCCCGTCTTCCCGGGCGGGCGCACCATGAGCGCAGAGCAGCCGGGGGCTCACGGGCCGTACGTGGTGCTGAGCTGTGCGACCTCGATCGACGGCTTCCTGGACGATGCCTCGCCGCGCCGGCTCGTCCTGTCGACGCCGGCCGATCTCGACCGCGTCGACGAGGTGCGCGCCGGCTGCGACGCGATCCTCGTCGGAGCCGGGACGGTGCGGGCCGACGACCCGCGGCTGCTCGTGCGCTCGGAGCGGCGGCGCGCCGGCCGGGTCTACCGGGGCCTGCCGCCTTCGCCCGCGAAGGTGCTGCTGACGGCGTCCGGCGACGTCGACCCGGCCGCCGCCTTCTTCACGGCCGGCGACGCGGAGCGGCTCGTCTACACGACGCCCGCGTCCGCCCCACCGCTGCGGGAACGGCTGGCCGGGGCGGCGACCGTCGTGGGCGTCGACGCGGACCTCGATGCCGTGCTCGCGGATCTGCAGGCACGTGGCGTGCACAGACTGCTCGTCGAGGGCGGTGCCGGCGTGCACCGGGCCTTCCTCGGGGGCGGGTACGTCGACGAGCTGCACCTGGTCGTCGCACCGTTCCTGCTGGGCGATCCGCGGGCACCGCGGTTCACGGGAGGCGGGCGCCTGCCACCGGGTGGCGGGCGCGCCGAGCTCGCCGAGGTGCGACGGATCGACGACGTCGTGCTGCTCCGCTACCTGTTCCGTCGCGGCCTCCGTCACGGCGTCCACCCCTGACAGCACGAGGGCGACGGCCCGGCGGTTCATCCGTCGACCACCGTTCATCGGCCGGCTCAGGCGTGATGACGTCGTGGGCGCGACCCGGGGTGGCGCGTCAGGCCGGCCAGGTGGCCAGCAGGTCGGCATGGTGCACGGTGACCGAGAGGGCCCCGGCCGCGATCGACGGGAGGCGGGTCTCGCGGTACGCCTCAGCATGCAGGCTGGGCTCCTCCTCGGCCGCCGCTGCCAGCCATCCCTCGAACCACGCCGTGGCGAGATCCGCATCGACCGGTCCGAGGCGCCAGGGGCTGGCCCGCACGGTCACCTCGGCGCCGAGCGCGACGAACGCGCGAACCGCCCCGCCGACGGCGTCCGGGCCGAGCAGGTGGCGGAAGCCCGCCGCTCTGCGCTGGTGCCGGTCGAATGCGGCCGCGACGACGGCGTCGAGGGGATCGGGCGGGTCGAGCTCGACCCGGCCCAGCACCGAGAGCGTCAGGAGCGCCGGGCAGCGGACGGTCGCGCAGGCCGCGGCGATCGCCTGCAGCTCGCGGGCGGTGAGCACGTCGAGCAGTGCGGAGGCGGTGACGAGTGCGGCGCCCTCGAGGTCGCGCGGCCGCAGGTCGGCGAGGTCGCCGACGGCGACCGTGGCCGGAACGGGCATCGAGCGGGCCGCCTGCGCAGCGAGCTCCGCGTCGTGGTCGTGCAGCACCCAGGCCTGGGGGTCGGGCAGCCGGGCGGCCAGCCACCGACCCATGGAGCCCGTGCCGCACCCGAGGTCGTGCACGACGAGTGGACGGCCGGGCGCGACGGCGCGGGCCGCGGCCCCGGCCAGGGCCGCCGAGCGGGCGACGGCGTCCGCCGGCTCGCGGAGTGCCAGCCAGTCGGCGCTGAACCGGGCCGCGCTCACCTGTGCGCGCCGGCCGCGGTCAGGGTCGCGTCGAGGGCGGCGGCCAGCGCGCGCGCGGTCGACGACCAAGGGGCGAGGGCCTGCCGCCGGTCGAGGGCACCCCGGCGGAGCCGCCCGCGCAGCTCCGGCTCGGTCAGCCAGCGCCGCAGGGCGGCCGCGAGTTCGGCGGCGTCCTGGGGTGGCACGAGCAGCCCCGCGCCCTGACCGCCGAGTGCCTGCGGGACCCCGTCCACGGCCGAGGCGACCACGGGTACGCCGCGGGCGAGCGCCTCGGTGACCACCATCCCGTACGGCTCGCCGCGGGACGGGAGGACGAGCAGGTCGGCCGCGGCGTACAGCGCGTCGAGCGCCGGGCCGGCCAGGGGGCCGGCGAAGGTCAGCCGCTCGCCCAGGCCCGCGGCAGCGGCCGCGGCCCGGACGGCGTGCGCGTAGGTCGGCGCGACCTCGAGGGAGCCGGCGCAGACGCACGTCCAGTCCAGGTCCCGCAGCCGGCGCAGGGCGTTGACGAGCACGTCGTGGCCCTTGCGGGGTGTGACGGCGGCGACACACACGAGCCTGGAGCCTGTCGCCTCGGGCTCGGTCGGCGGCGCCGGGTCGACGCCGGGCGGCGCGGCGTGCACCCGCCGCGGGTCGAGGTCGTGCTGCTCGACGAGGCGGCGTGCCGTCGCGGCACTGGTCGCCACGACGACCGCGGCCGCGTGCAGGGCCCGGCGTTCCGCCACGGCGGCGGTGTCAGCCGCCAGGCCCGTCTCGTCGGCCGCGGGCAGGTGCACCAGGACGGCGAGCCGCAGCCGGCCGGCCGCGTGCTCGAGCGCCTCGGGCGCGGCGGAGGCGACCAGCCCGTCGAGCAGCACGACCTCGCCGTCGGGGACCTCCGCGAGAGCCGCGCCGAGGTCCTCCGGCCCGGCCAGGATCGGCTCGACCCCGCGGCCGAGCGCGGCGAGCTCGCGGGCGGCGCGCAGATCGTACGTGTTGCCTCCGCTCGGCCGGCCAGGGTCCTCGATGCCGGGCGGCTGCACGAACCAGAGGCCCCTCATAGCTCCCGCTCGTAGCTGGCCCACGCGACGTGCGACTCCTGGAGAGTCACGGCGACCTGTGTGATCCCCCTGGCGGCCTCGCCCAGCTCGCCCCCCGCGATCCGGGCGGCGAGGTCGTCGGCGACCAGTCGGGCGAGCACCTCGGTCGTCGTCGGTACGCCCTGCAGCGAGGGCTCGTCGTCGAGGTCCCGGTAGCGGAACCGGTCGAGCGCGGCCGCGAGGGCGCGGGCGGCGAGGCCGAGGTCGACGACGATCCCGTCCTCGTCGAGGTCGGCACGGCGGAAGCTCGCGTCGACCACGTACGTCGCACCGTGCTTGCGTTGCGCCGGCCCGAAGACCTCGCCGGGCAGGCTGTGGGCGATCATCATGTGGTCGCGGACGGTGACGGCGAACACTCAGCTCTCCTCGTCGTGGGCGTCGGGGTAGCGCACGCGGTGACACAGGGCGGGCAGCTCGCCGGAGGCGAGACGGTGCATCACGTCGGGCAGCTCCTCGAAGGCACACTCGCCGGTGACGAGGGCGTCGAGGGCGGAATCGGCGAGCAGGCCGAGCGCGAGGACGAGGCGGTCGCCCGTCGTCCGGCGACTCCGGCGCGCGGGCGCGACCGTCCCGACCTGGCTGCTGCGCAGGTCGAGGCGCCGCGCGTGGAAGGCCCCGCCCAGCGGCACGTCCACGAGGCGGTCGCCGTACCAGCTGAGCTCGAGCACGGTGGCCTCGGGAGCGGCCAGGGCGAGCGCGGTGCGCAGGCCCGCGGCGGTGGCGCTGGCGTGGACGACCAGGTCCCGCTCGCCGCTCGCGTGGTCGGGCGATGCGAACCGGGCACCGAGCCGTTCCGCAGTCTCGGCGCGGGCCGGGTCGACGTCGACGAGCTCCACGTGTGCGCCGGGGAGGCGGGACGCCAGGTGGGCGACGCAGCAGCCGACCATGCCGCCGCCGACGACGGTGACGCGGTCTCCCACCAGCGGGGGAGCGTCCCAGAGAGCGTTGACGGCGGTCTCCATGGCGCCTGCGAGCACGGCCCGCTCCGCCGGCACGCCCACGGGGACCGGGACCACCGCCGAGGTCGGCACGACGTAGCGGGTCTGGTGCGGGTACAGGCAGAACACCGTCCGCCCGGTGAGCTCGGCCGGGCCCTGCTCCACGACGCCGACGTTCAGGTAGCCGTAGGCCACCGGTGCCGGGAAGTCGCCGTGCTGGAACGGGGCGCGCATCGCCGCGTACTGGTCCGCGGGCACGTGGCCGGTGAACACGAGGGTCTCGCTGCCTCGGCTGACCCCCGAGTACACGGTGCGCACCAGCACCTCCCCGTCGGCCGGCGCTGGCACCTCGACGTCCCTGATCTCACCGGCCCCGGGGCGGCTGATCCAGAACGCCCGCGCCCGCATCCGGGCAGTATCCCCCTCCTCGATCACGAGGAGGGAGACCGGGGAGGGGGATAACCGATGGCTCCTGCGGGGGTGGCGGCACGAGAGTCGGGGCCATGAGCCTTCGTATCCAGTGCGTCACCGTCGACGCCGCAGACCCCGGCGTGCTCGCCACCTTCTGGGCGGCGGCCCTGGGATGGCGGCGCACCTACGAGAGTGAGCACGAGGTGGCCATCGAGCCACCGGCCGGCAGCCCCGAGGACGGCGTCTCGCCGGATCTGCTGTTCGTCAAGGTGCCCGACGGCAAGCGCGGCAAGAACCGGCTGCACCTCGATCTGCGGCCCGGCGACCAGGCCGCGGAGGTCGCGCGGCTCGAGGGCCTCGGCGCCCGCCGCGTCGACATCGGGCAGGGCGAGCAGACGTGGGTCGTGCTGGCCGATCCCGAGGGCAACGAGCTGTGCGTGCTGCGCCCGCTGCCGACGGAGGCCGGCTGACCGGCCCGATGAGTCCAGGGCCGCCGGGACGTCATCACGGAGAAGCATCCACTCACGAAGGAGGCGGCCCCGTGCTCGCAGACATCCCGGCGTTCAGCGGCGTCTCGGTCGACGACCTCGAGAAGGCGCGGGCGTTCTACGGCGACATCCTCGGCCTCCCCGTGGAGGTCTCCGACCAGATGCGGATGGCCGTCATCACCCTCGGCGGGGGCCGCCGGCACATCGCGTACCTCAAGCCCGATCACGTGCCCGCGTCGTTCACGGTCCTCAACTTTCCCGTGCCCGACGTCGACGAGGTGGTCGACGGGCTCACCAGGCGAGGCGTGACCTTCTTGCGGTACGACGGCTTCGGCCAGGACGAGAAGGGTGTCATGCGAGGCCGCGGCCCCACGATCGCCTGGTTCACCGACCCCGCCGGCAACATCATGTCGATCGTCGCCGAGAGCTGACGCGGCTTCAGCCGGCCGCCTTCGCCTCCAGCTGGACGGCACCGTCGGGCACGAGGCCGAACTGGATGGGCTGGCGCTTGCCGACCGCCGTGAACAGCCATTCGGACGCCGTCCGCACGCGGTTGGCCGGCAGCGCGGTGAGATGGTAGCCGCGGGTCACGACCCGGGCCGGCAGCCCTGACAGCGGGATGCCCAGGGGGTTCGCGGCCGCGTCGTACCCGCCGAGGTCGACGACGAAGCCAAGGTTCTTGTGCCGGTAGGGCTTGCGCTCGCCCACGCCGAAGGACGCGGCGAGGTTGTGCGCGGCCAGCGCGCCCTGCCGGACGGCGTGCTGCGCCGTCATCGCGGTGGGCTGGCCGGGGTGCTCGGGATCGGGGACCGCGGCCGCGTCGCCGCAGGAAAGGATCTCGGCGTGGCCCCGCACCGCGAGGTATTCGTCCACGTCGAGCCGGGCCTTGGTCATCGGCAGCCCGGTGCTCTCCGCCAGCGGGTCTGGCCGCACGCCGACGCACCACACGAGCGTCCTCGACGGGACGAAGCTGCCGTCGGTGAGGTGGACGCCGTCCATGGTCGCCTCCTGCACCGACGTGCCGAGCCGGACGTCGATCCCGCGGCCACGCAGGACACGCTCGGTGCTGGTCTGCATGTGGCTGTCCATGCCGGGGAGCACGTGGTCGGCGGTGTCGAGCAGGAGCCAGCGGATCCGGGTGTCCCGCAGGCCTTCGTGCCGTGCCGCGACGTCGTGCGTGAGCAGCTGGCCCTGCGCGGCGACCTCGGTGCCGGTGTAGCCCGCGCCGACGACGACGAACGTGCACCGCGCGGCGCGCTCGGCGGGGTGGCTCTCGTCGTCCGCCAGCTCGAGCTGCCGGATGACGTGGTCGCGCAGGTAGAGGGCCTCGGCGATGCCCCGGAAGCCGTGCGCGTGCTCGGCGACGCCCGGGATCGGCAGCAGCTTGTTCACGCTGCCGGCGGCGAGCACCAGCCGGTCGTAGGGCAGCGTGCCGTGGTCGCCGTCCGCGCCCCGGTACGAGACGGTGCGGGCGCCCACGTCGACGCCGTCCGCGCGGCCCAGCACGATGCGGACGCCGGGCAGCGTCTCGGCGAGCGGGATCGCCACCCGCCGCGGGTCGAGGACGCCCCCGGCCACCTCGGGCAGCAGCGGGAGGTACAGGAAGTAGTCGGTCGGGTTGAGGATCGCGATGTCGAGAGCGCCGCGGGCCTGCTTGCTGAGCCGGCGGGCGGTCTCGAAGCCGGCGAAGCCGGCACCGACGATGACGACGCGGGGGCGCGGCATGGGTGTCTCCCTTCCGGGGGTTCGAGGCGAGTCCACACGATCGGGCCCGGGCGCGCGACTCACCCGGGCCTATCGGACGAGCGGGCGCGAGCGGCACGAGCGCGGCGACGGGTATCCACTCGCCTTCCGAGGATGCTTGCCCTCAAACATCTACCTGCTGAACCTCGACCGGCGACCGTGTGCCCGACACCTCCGCGGTCCCGTCGCCGCGCACGGTGAGCCGGCCGTCGGCGAGCGGGACGCCCTCGAGCACGAGCTCGTGGACGCTGTGGAGCGGTGCCGGGCCCACCTGGACGCGGCCCGCCGGCACGTCCGGCTCCAAGCCCAGGAGCGCCCGCATCACGAGCAGCGGGGCGGCGGAGGCCCAGGCCTGGGGCGAGCAGGCCGTCGGGTAGGGGACGGGGCTCGTGACGTCGTCGCGGGCGAAGCCGCCCAGTAGTTCGGGCAACCGGCCGTCCTGGTGCTGCGCCGCCTCGAGCAGGCCGCGGCCGATCGCGGCGGCCTCGTGCCGATGCCCGTAGCGGGCGAGGCCGGCGACCGTGATCGCCGTGTCGTGCGGCCACACCGAGCCGCGCTGGTAGCTGAGCGGGTCGTAGGCGCTCATCGTGCCGGCGAGCGTGCGCACCCCCCAGCCCGAGAAGAGGTCGGGGCCGCTCAGCAGGCGTGCCACCCGGGCGGCGCGGTGGGGGCGGGCGAGGCCGGTCCAGAGCACGTGGCCCATGTTCGATGCGACCGCGTCGACCTTGCGCTTGTGCCCGTCGAGCGCCAGGGCGTAGCAGCCGGCGTCGTCGAGCCAGAAGTCCCGGTCGAAGCCCAGCCGCAGCCGGTCGGCCTTCGCGTCGCAGTCACGGGCCCGCTCGTGGTCGCCGGCGCGGCGGGCCAGCGCGGCACGCGCCCGGTAGGCCGCGTAGACGTAGCCCTGCACCTCGCACAGCGCGATCGGCGGCTGGGCGATCGTGCCGTCGGCGAAGACGATGGCGTCGGAGGAGTCCTTCCACCCCTGGTTCGGCAACCCCTGCGGGGAGCGGCGCTCGTACTCGACGTACCCGTCGCCGTCGCGGTCGCCGTCGTTCTCGATCCAGTCCAGTGCCCGGTCGGCGTGCGGCAGCAGCGGCTCGAGCCGGTCCCACGCCACGCCCCAGCGCAGGCACTCGCCGAGGAGCATGACGAACAGAGGGGTCGCGTCGGCGGTGCCGTAGTAGATCTGCGCGCCGCCGTACCGCACCTCGTGCGGGATGCGTCCCGGCTGCTCCTCGGTGCGGTCGTCGGTCTTCGTGCCCTGGAGGCGGGCCAGACCCTCGAGGACGCCGACGGCGAGGTCGTGGTCGACGAGCAGGGTCATCCACGCGGTCAGCAGCGAGTCGCGCCCGAAGAGGGTCATGAACCAGGGCGCGCCGGCCGCGACGACGGGCAGCCCGTCGGGGTCCTGGCCGTACAGGCGCAGGGCGGCCAGGTCCTGCAGCGAACGCCGGTAGGCGCCGGCGAGCGGCGCGAGGTCCGTGCTCAGGGCCGGCGGCGCGGCGAAGCCGGCGGCGTGTCGCGCGGCGGCGCCGCCCGGGCTGCCGACGGGCCGGTCGCCGTTCTGGTCGTCGGGGCGGACGGACAGGCGGGCCGACCAGGTGACCGACGGCTCGAGCCGCAGCCGCCACCGCACGGTGGCACCGCCGTCGGCGGCCCCGAGCTCGGCGTCGCCGCCCACCTCGACCCGCACCCTGCGGACGCCGTGCCTGCTCCTGTCGCTCGCGGACCCGCCTGTGCGCTCGACGGTCACGGCGTCACCGTCGACGTCCACGTGCGTGGGTGTGTGCCGGACCCGGCCCTCCTTCACGGCGAACAGATCCGCGAGATCGGCCGCGAGCCTGAGGGTGAGGTCGGTCTCGACGGCCTGCCCGGCGAAGCTGCGGACCTCGATGGTCTCGTCGAGGCCGTCCTCGCTGACCGTGCGGCGGCGCAGGACAGCGAGGTGGGCGGTGCCGTCGCCGACCGTGGTGCGCAGGACGAACGTGGCCGTCGACGCGCGCTCGGTCGCCGCCGACAGGGGCTCGGGGGACGACCCGCCGATGTGCAGCTCCAGCTGCGAGAGCAGCCGGGTGTCCACCGCGAACAGTCCCTGGGGTCCGCCCGCGTGCACGTCGCCGCTGGACGCCGAGAGGCAGAAGGTGGACTGGTCGACCAGCGTGACGGAACCACCGGCTCCTCGGCCCAGGTCGGCGCTCTCCCCGGCGAAGGTCCAGGCGTCGCTCATGCCCGCGACGGTACCCGCCATGCGGGCGATACATGTACAGCTACAACCCCGACGTCCTGCGCCGATCAAGGACGTGGTGTCCTTGATCGGCGGGGATGCCTTGATCGCCGGGGGTTACGAGGGGGAGAGGGTGCGCAGCCGGTCGGCCAGCTCCTTGGTGAAGAAGTCGACGAAGCCCTCCGGGTCCGGGCCCGCGTTCTGCAGCACGATGTGGTCGAACCCGGCGTCGACGTACTGCTGCACGTGCTCCACGTACGGCTCGACGTCGGGACCGACGGCGAACAGCTCGCAGACGTCGTCCGGCCGGACGGTCGCCGACGCGGCGTCGAAGTTGACGGGGTTCGGCAGCTCGCTCATGACCTTCCAGCCGGTGACCGCCCAGCGGCTCGTCTCGAGCACGGCCTTGATCGCACTGTCCTCGTCGGGCGCCCAGGCCATCGGCACCTCGGCGTAGCGCGGACCGTCGCCGCCGGCGTCCCGGTAGGCCTGGACGATGCCCGGCTTGGGCTCGGTGGCGAACAGCCCGGTGCCCAGCTCGGCGGCGATGCCCGCCGAGTCCGCCCCGCTCGACGCCACCGCAATGACCGGCAGCTGGTCAGGGAGGTCCCAGACGCGGGCGTCGTCGAGCTCGAAGTAGATGCCGTCGTACGACTGGTACCCGCCCTGCCACAGCAGGTTGATGATCTCGAGGGCCTCGCGGAAGCGCTCGTGCCGCTTCCGCACGCTCGGGAAGTCCCCGACGATGTGCTCGTTCAGCCGCTCGCCCGCGCCGACGCCGAGCGTGAACCGGTTGTCGGAGAGGATCTGCACCGTCGCCGCGGCCTGCGCGATGATCGCCGGGTGGTAGCGGAAGGACGGGCAGGTCACGCCGGTGGCGAGCCCGATCCGCGTCGTGGCGGCCGCCATCGTGCCGAGCATCGACCACGTGAACGCCGAGTGCCCCTGGGCCTCGAGCCAGGGGTGGTAGTGGTCGCTGAGCTCGACGAAGTCGAACCCGGCCTGCTCGGCGAGCCTCGTCTGCTCGACGATCTCCTTCGGGCCGAACGCCTCGGTGGCCAGCTTGTAGCCGATCTGCACGGTTCCCCGCCTCTCGTCGTCGTGTCGCCGGGATTCCTACCCACGGGGCCCAGCGCCACACGTGCCCACGATGGAGGGGTCGTGGCCAGGCAGGCGGCTGCCTCGCCACCCTTGTCAGGCCTCGACGACCCAGACTGAGTTACCGTCGGGGTCGCGCAGCGAGAACATCAGCGGGACGCCGGGCATGCGCATCGGCTCCGGGTCGACATCCACGCCGAGCTCGCGCAGTCGCTTGTGCTCGGCAAGGGCGTCGGGGGCCTCCACCCCGATGGAGCCGCCACCGGGGTTGCCGCCCATCGGAGGGTTGAGTGCGAGCCGGGTGGACGACCCGGGCGGTGCCACCTCGACCCAGCGGTTCTCACCGTTCTCGCCGAAGCGCATGTCGCTGCGCACCTCGTACCCGAGCTTGCCTGTGTAGAAGGCGATGGCCGCGTCCTGGTCCGAGACGCTGAACATGGCCACCGCGATGGTGGAGACGGTCGTGCGAGCGGTTCCCGATGCGGTCGTCGATTCGGTCATGTCGATGTGGACGACGGAGCCGGCCCGGACTCATCGCTGTGGGTACGGTCGCGCCCCGCCCACGCTCCACGGACCCGCTTGCTCCTTGATCTTCCCGAGGAGAGCCCATGCCGAGAGCTTGTCAGGCAAGTAACTACTTGCCTATCGTCGGGATGTGGGCGACGTGTTCCGGGCCCTGGCCGACCCCACCCGCCGCGCGATCCTCGACGAGCTGCGCGAACGGGACGACCAGACGCTCTTCGAGCTGCGCGCCCGCCTCGCCACGAAGCACGGGCTCGGCTCGACCCGGCAGGCGGTGTCGCAGCACCTCGCCGTTCTCGAGGCCGCGGGCCTGGTCACCACCCGGCGGCAGGGCCGCTGCAAGTTCCACCACATCGACACCGCCCCGCTCACCGTGATCGTCGAGCGGTGGCTCACCGACCCACCGGAGGAGACGTCGTGCGCATCAACCTGACCAGCGTCCTGGTCGACGACCAGGACAAGGCCCTGCGCTTCTACACCGAGGTGCTCGGCTTCGTGAAGAAGACCGAGGTGCCGCTGGGGGAGCACCGCTGGCTCACCGTGGTCTCGCCCGAGGAGCCGGACGGCGTCGAGCTCGTGCTCGAGCCCGACGAGCACCCGGCCGTCAAGCCCTTCAAGGAGGCGCTGGTCGCCGACGGCATCCCCTTCACCTCGTTCGCCGTGGTCGACGTGTACGCCGAGGCCGAGCGCCTGCGCGGGCTCGGCGTCACGTTCACGCAGGAGCCGGCGCAGATGGGCCCCGTCACCAGCGCCGTCCTCGACGACACCTGCGGCAACCTGATCCAGATCACCAGCATGTGACCGCCGGCCGTCCCGCGGGCGCTCCGTCTCGCCTCCTGCCCCTCACGAGGCCGCGTCGTGGCTCTCCGCCCGCTGGAGAAGGCCGCGGACGTACGCCGCCTGCCCGGCGTGCTCGAGGTCGTCGACGGCCACGCTGACGAGACGCGCGCCGAGCGTGACGGGTGGGTCCCAGCGCGTGTCGACGACGCGTTCGAGGTCGGCGTCCGTCAGGGTCGCGACGAAGGCAGCGGTGCGCCCGGCCACCTCGTCGTAGTAGGCGACCAGGGTTTCGGCGCTCTCCGGCCGCACCTCAGTCACCTGCTCGGGGGTGTGCCCGTAGCCGGTGTCCGTGGTGCCCTGCCGCAGCCCGAACCGCGGCGCCCAGTCACCCTCGCTCCAGACCTGCGGGCGGCCGGCGACGTCCGCGACGTGATCGTCCTGGATGCGGGTCAGGTGCCACACCAGCCACCCGACCGTGTTGGCGCCGGGAGCGGGCACGCGTTCGAGGTCGGCGGGGGAGAGGCCCTGGACGGCGCCTCGCACGATCCCCGGTAGCCGGCCGAACAGCTCGGTCAGCAGTGCGGCCGTGTTCATGACGCCTCCTTCATCAGCGGAGCCTCCCCGGTCTGCTGCTCGGACAGCCAGTTTCTCGCGTTCTCTCGTCCGCGGCGTCGCTGCCGGGGCTCTGCCGATGACCGGCTTCGGCGTCACGGATCCGCGCAGCTGGCCGGCGTCCAGCTGGATCTCGGACGCCGTCCCCGCATGTCGCCTACGGAGCAGTCACCCCGGCGCTGCTCCGCGCGCTGGTCCATCAAGCAGCGCGCGTGTGGGGCCGGCCCACGATGCTCGATCGGGCCGAGCGCGAGGGGAAGAACGACCAGGGCGTGGGTGCGGCCGCCGCTTCGGCGACGGCCGCACCCGCCTGCCCGCTCTACGTGATCGCTCTACCGTGCGTGATCGCTCCACTGTGCATGATCAGCGCGGGAGGTAGTCGAAGGTGTCCGGGTCGGCGCCCGTGCGGCCCGCCTCGCCCTTGTTGAGGTGACTGAGCGCCGTCATGGCGTCGTCGTCGAGCTCGAAGTCGAAGAGCGCGAGGTTCTCCTCGATGCGCGCGGGCGTCACCGACTTGGGGAACACGACGTCACCGCGCTGCAAGTGCCACCGCAGCACGACCTGGGCGGGCGTGCGCCGCACGTGCTCGGCGACGCGGAGCACCTCGGGGTCGCCGAGCACGGCCCCTTGCGCGATGGGCGACCACGCCTCGGTCACGATCCCGTTCTCCCGCGCGAACGCGCGCACCTCCTCGTTGGTGAAGTACGGGTGCACCTCGACCTGGTTCACCGCCGGCACGACACCCGTCTCGCCGATGATCCGCTGCAGGTGCGGCACCTGGAAGTTCGAGACGCCGACCGAGCGCGCCCGCCCTTCCCGGGCGAACTCGGCCACGGTGCGCCAGGTCGAGACGTAGTCGCCGTCGTAGAGCGTGGGCAGCGGCCAGTGGATGAGGAACAGGTCGACGTACCCGAGGCCGAGCGCCTCGAGCGTGCCGTCGAAGGCGCGACGGGCGTCGTCGGGCCGGTGTGCGGCGTTGCTGAGCTTGCTGGTGACGAAGACCTCCGACCGGTCGATCCCGGCGGCGCGGACGGCGTCCCCGACCTCCTTCTCGTTGCCGTACATCTGCGCGGTGTCGACGTGCCTGTAGCCCACCCGCAGCGCGCGGGTGACGGCCTCAGCGGTCCGGTCGGGCGGGATCTGGAACACGCCGAAGCCGAGCTGCGGGATCGTGTGCCCGTCGTTGAGGGTGAGGCGGGGGACCTGGTTGGTCTGCTGGACGGTCTGCTGTTCAGTCACGCGCCTTCTCCTACCCATCGTCACGACGGGCACACCCGCCGGTCCACGTATGGCCGTTGATCAGCGCTGCCTGAGCGGGTCGTGCCCCGAGTTCATCAGCGAGTACTGCCAGCGCGAGGTCGCAACGTCCTCCTTGTGCGGCTCCTGCGCCAGGTGGCCAGGTCGCACGGATATATCCATGTTTCTAGACTAAATATGTAGAGCTACATGACAAGTCGAGCCCAGGGAGGCGGGGTACGGTCTGGTCTGGTGCACGACCGGCATGCTGGAGGTGCGATGGACGCGGCCCGTCGTCCGCAGAAGGTGTGCCTGGCCGGGTTCGGCCTCGCCACGGTTGCCGCGCTGTCAGGGTGCTCGGGCACGTCGACCAGCGGGGGCACGGCGGCGGTGTCGTCGAGCGTCGCTCCGAGCCTCACGCCGGCCACCACGTCCGGCGCGGGCGAGAGCGCCACCCCGAGCGGCGCCGCCACCCCCAACCGCTCGGCCTCGGGCCCGGCCAGCGACCTCGAGGCGGACTACCGGCGCGTCATCCAGAGCGTGCTGCCCTCGGTGGTCGAGATCCGCACTCAGCAGGCCCTCGGCAGCGGCGTCGTCCTCGACGGCAACGGCGACATCGTGACCAACGCCCACGTGGTGGGCTCCGCGAGCCAGTTCGAGGTGTTCCTGCCCGGCCGCGCCGACCCCGTCAAGGCGAGCCTGCGCGGCACCTACCTGCCCGACGACCTGGCAGTCATCCGCCTCGCGGACTCCTCCGGCGCCCGTCCGGCGACCTTCGGGCACTCCGCCGACCTGCAGGTCGGCGACATCGTCCTCGCCGTGGGCAACCCGCTGGGCCTCGCGAGCAGCGTCACCAACGGCATCGTCTCCGCGCTCGGGCGGACCGTGAGCGAGCCGCAGGGCCAGGGCTCGCCGGGCGCGACGATCCCCGACGCGATCCAGACCTCGGCCGCGATCAATCCCGGGAACAGCGGCGGTGCCCTGGTCGACCTCGCCGGCGAGGTGGTCGGCATCCCGACGCTGGCCGCGGTGAGCCCCGAGGGCGGGGGCGCGGCACCCGGGATCGGCTTCGCCATCTCGTCCGACACCGTGCGCCGGATCGCCCCGCAGCTCGCCGCCACGGGCAAGGTGACCGATTCGGGGCGGGCGGCGCTCGGCGTGAAGGTGACGCCGGTGACCGACCAGCAGGGCAGGCCGGCCGGGGTGGGCGTCGTCGATGTCACGAGCGGCGGGCCGGCGGACAAGGCCGGCGTCAAGCCCGGCGACGTCCTCGTGTCGGTGGCCGGCCAGCCGGTCCCCGACCAGGAGGTGCTGGCTGCGGTGCTGGCCGCGCAGAGGGTCGGCGCGGCCGTACCCGTGCAGATCATGCGGGACGGCACCACCACCACGGTGCAGGTGACCCTCGGCGAGCTGGCCTCCGGCTGACCTCCGGTGCTGCCGGCAGGGGGCTCAGCCCCCCACGAGCACGAGCCCCGCGACCGCGACGACGTACAGGATCAGCACCGTGATGCTGTCGAGGCCCATGCGCAGGTACTGCCGCCGCGGCCGGAAGATCAGTCCGGCCATGTAGACGACGGTGAGCAGCCCGCCCAGCGCGGTCAGGTAGAGGTCGGCGCCGTTCGCCGCGGGGAGCACGGACTTGCCCGAGAGCACGGTCGCCAGCAGGAACAGCACCGGCAGGAAGGCGTTGCCGCCGAAGATGTCGCCGAAGGCGAGCTGGTAGTCGCCCATGCCGGTCGACGTCAGGCCCGTCGAGAGCTCCGGCAGCGACGTGGCCGCGGCCAGCACGGTCGCGCCGAACACCACGCCCGAGAGCCCTAGTCGGCCGAAGAAGACCTCGCCACTGCGCTCGAGCGCGATGCCGGCGACGAGCGTCGCCACGGCGGCGACCACGAAGACGAGGGTGACCCGACCCGTGCTGCGCCCCTGCTCGGTCGCCTTCCTGTCCTTCTCGTGCCTGCTGTGCCCGCGCGGCTTCTCTTGGCCGCCGGGGGCGTCGCCGGACGCGTCGTGCCACGGCAGGCCTCGCCCCGCCCGCTGAACCAGCAACAACCCCACGACCCAGAGGACGGCGATCAGCACTGCCGCCGGCGCCAGCCGCAGGAAGACGAGATCCTTCGGCAGCTGTGTGCCCATGACGACGACGAGCAGGACGGCGACCACGAGCGCCCCCTCCAGCACGAGCACGAGACTCGCGGCGAGGTAGGTGAGCGCCTCGCGGGGCCGGACGCCGGCCGCGTCGAGGGCCACCAGGACGACGGTCTGGATCGCGATCCCGCCGAGGATGTTGCCGACCGCCACCGAGACGTCGCCCGACAGCGCGGCGCTCGCGGTGATGGCGATCTCGGGCAGGTTGGTGGCGATCGCCAGCATGATGAGGCCGCCGAGGGCACTGCCCAGGTGCCAGCGCTCGGAGAGGACGTCCGTCGTGTCCGACAGCGCGATCCCGGCGCCCCAGATCACCGCGGCCGACGCGACGAAGATCAGCAGCAGCAGCCATGACGCGAGCCCGGTCATGCGATCACCCTTCCGCGACGTGAGCGACCGGCACCGCCGCCAGGGTGGCGACGGCGCCGGTCGTGATCTGGTGGTCCTGCCCTGCGGCCTGCGGTGTCAGCCGGTCCGGTAGTCCTCCGCGCGCGGGGTCAGGGTCATGCCGTGTCCCGGCACCGAGAGGTCGGGGTGCACGGCGCCGCCCTGCGGTGACGGCGCGCCGTCGAACAGGAGGTGCTCGATGCGCACGTGGTCGTGGAACCACTCGACGTGCCGCAGGTTGGGCGCGGCGGCGGCCACGGGCGCGTGCAGCGCGGGCGCGCAGTGCGCCGACATCTGCAGGTTGCGAGCGGCGGCGACGGCCGCGATCCGCAGCCACTCCGTGTACCCGCCGCACCGGGTCGCGTCGGCCTGCAGGCAGTCGACCGCGTCGGCCGCGACCATGCGGCCGGCGTCCGCGAGCGACCAGAGGTACTCGCCCGCGGCGACGTCACAGGCCAGCTCTCCGCGCACCTGCCGCAGCCCGTCGAGGTCGTCGGAGCTGACCGGCTCCTCGAACCAGGTGACGCCGAGGTCGTCGTACCGGCGGCCCATCCGGACCGCCTGACCGACGGTGTAGCCGCCGTTCGCGTCGACGAACAGCTCGGCGTCGTCTCCGATCGTGAGCCGCGCCAGCCCCGCGCGGGCGAGGTCGCGGGCCTCGCAGGCGCCCCAGGACTCGCCAACCTTGATCTTCACCCGCGGGATGTCCTGGCGCTCGACCCACCCGCGGAGCTGCCGCCGCAACGTGTCGTCGTCGTAGCTGGTGAACCCGCCGCTGCCGTACACGGGGACGTCGTCGCGCGCGCGCCCCAGCAGCCGCACGAGGGGCAGGCCGGTGAGGCGCGCCGCGAGGTCCCACAGCGCGACGTCGACCGCCGACAGGGCGCACGAGGCGATGCCCGGCCGGCCGACGTTGCGCAGCTGCCGCTGCATCGCCGACCAGGCGGCCGGGACGTCGAGGGCGTCCCGGCCGCGGACGACGCCCGCGAGGATCTCCCGGACGACGCCCGCGGCGGCGCCGGCCGCATAGGTCCAGCCCAGCCCGGTCTGCGCACCGGCCCGGGCGTGGACGGCGACCATCGTCGTGGCCGACCACGTGATCGTGCCGTCGGCCTCGGGCTGGTCGGTCGGGATCGTGTAGACGGCGACGTCCAGGCCGTCGACGGGTACGTCCACGATCCCGCTGGATTCCTTGATCCCGCTGGATTCCTTGATCACGGCGAGTCTCTCGGTGGTGAGGTCAGGAGGACCGGTGGGGGAGGAACTCCTGGAGCTTGGTCTTGATGCCTTCCTTCATCACCGACCAGCGGTCCTCGTCGCCGCCCAGGATCGAGGTGGTCATGGCCCTCATCTGCTCGAACGTCCCATGCGGCGGGATGGGCGGCACGTTCGGGCTGGTGTGGACGTCGAGCACCGTCGGGCGGTCGGCGGCCAGCGCGGCGTCCCACGCCGGGCCGAGGTCGTCGGGCTTGTCGACCTCGATGCCCTGCAGCCCGATGAGCCGGGCGAAGCCGGCGTAGTCGACGCTCGGCAGGTCCTGTGAGTCGGTGAACTTCGGCACGCCCTCCATCGCCCGCATCTCCCACGTGACCTGGTTGAGGTCGTCGTTGTGCAGCACGGCGACGATCAAGCGGGGGTCGCTCCAGCGGTCG
Organism: uncultured Actinomycetota bacterium; assembly: GCA_963792195.1. GTDB lineage: Bacteria > Actinomycetota > Actinomycetes > Actinomycetales > Kineosporiaceae > DATKNA01. The sequence continues at coordinate 585,827 of CAWBVK010000004.1, forward strand.
TAGTACTTCTTCGCCGTGATGAGCTCGGCCATGCCGTTCATCTGCATGGCGCCGTCGCCGACGAACGCGATGGCGGGCCGGTCGGGGTGGGCGAACTTCGCGCCGATCACGTAGGGGACGCCCGGACCCATCGTGGCGAGGGTGCCCGACAGCGAGCCCCGGGTCCCGGGGCCGAACCTGAGGTCCCGCGCGTACCAGTTGGCGGTCGACCCCGAGTCGGCGGCGATCATCACGTTCGCGGGCATGCGCTCGTTGAGCTCCCAGAACAACCGCATCGGGTTGATCGGGTCGGCCTCGACCATGGCCTCCATGCGCATGGTCTCCCACCACCGGGCGACGTCCTCCTCGATGCCCTCGCGCCAGCCGCGGTCGCTCTTGCGCCTCAGATGCGGGAGAAGCGCGCGGAGCGTGGTGGCGGCGTCGCCGACCAGGTTCACCTCGTAGGGGTAGCGCATGCCGATGAACCGGCCGTCGATGTCGATCTGGACTCCCCGCGCCTGGTCGAGCGGCGGCATGAAGTTCGTGTACGGGAAGTTCGAGCCGACGGTGAGCAGGGTGTCGCAACCCATCATCATCTCGTAGCTGGGCCGGGTGCCGAGCAGGCCGATCGACCCCGTGACCCACGGCAGGTCGTCGGGCAGGACGTCCTTGCCGAGCAGCGCCTTCGCCGCGCCGCCTCCGAGCAGGTCGGCGACCTCCTCGATCTCGGCGCGGGCGCCGCGGGCACCCTGGCCGACCAGCAGCGCGACCTTCGACCCGGTGTTCAGGATGTCGGCGGCGCGGCGGATCGCGGCGTCGTCGGGCGCGACCGACGGCCAGGAGATCCCCAGGCTCGAGGGGACCTGCTTGAAGGCATGACCCGGTGGGCTGTACTCGAGCTCCTGGACGTCGGAGGGGAGGATGATCGCCGTCGGGGCCTGGTTCGCCATGGCGACCCGGATCGAGCGGTCGAGGACGTTCGGCAGCTGCTCGGGCACGGTGACCATGTGCACGAAGCCGTCCGTCACGTCCTTGAAGAGCGTGACGAGGTCGACCTCCTGCTGGTACGCCCCGCCCATCGCGCTGCGCTCGGTCTGTCCCATGATCGCGACCACCGGGACGTGGTCGAGCTTGGCGTCGTAGAGGCCGTTGAGCAGGTGGATCGCCCCCGGGCCGGACGTCGCCAGGCAGACGGCGAACGGCGCCGGGCCGTACTTGGCGTACCCGACCGCCTCGAAGGCCGCCATCTCCTCGTGGCGGGCCTGCACGAACATGGGCGCGTGCAGCGAGTCGTCGGTCCAGGCCGCGAGGATGCCGTTGATGCCGTCCCCCGGGAATCCGAAGACGTGCTCGACGCCCCATTCGCGCAGCCGGGAGAGCAGGTACCCGCCGACCGTCAGTGCCATGGCATGCCTCCAGGAGTCGTCACCGAACGTGCATCTGAATTGTCATGATCAACGCGGAGTCTTCGGGGGTGCACGGGGGGAGCCCCCCGTGGGATTGCATGATCAACGGGAGGGGGAGCGGGAGGCGCGGAGGGCTGTCGCCAGGACCTGCACCAGGTGCACCGGACGGCGCCCGCGGTCGGCGCCGGCCAGCTCGCCGCTCTGCTCGACCTGGGTGCGGCAGCTGAAGCCGTCCGCGATCATGAGGGTCTCGTCGGACGCCGCCCGCACCGACGGCAGCAGCCCGTCCTCGGCGCACGCCATCGACACGTCGTAGTGACCGGCCTCGAAGCCGAAGTTGCCCGCCAGGCCGCAGCACCCCGAGTCGAGGACGTCGGGGTCGATCCCCGCGCGCTTCATCAGCTCGACCTCGGCGTTCTCACCGAGGATCGCGTGCTGGTGGCAGTGCATCTGGACGATCGCCGTCGCCGCCGGACCCGCCGGGTCGAGCTTCGGGACCTCCCAGTCGGGAGCCCGCTCGAGCAGCAGTTCGCCGAGCGTGCGGGTCGCCGCGGTCAGCCGCTCGACGTCGCGGTCCTCGGGGAAGAGGTCGTGGGCGTCGGCCCTGAAGACGGCGGTGCAGCTGGGCTCGAGCCCGATCACCGGCGTGCCCTTCGACGTGTAGGGGGCCAGCGCTGTCGCCGTCCGGTGCAGGACCCTGCGCGCGATGCCGAGCTGGCCGGTGGAGATCCAGGTGAGGCCGCAACACAGCTCCTGGTGCGGGATCCGAACGGTGAAACCGGCGGCCTCGAGCACCTCGACCGCCGCGACACCGATGGCGGGGGAGAGGTGGTTGCTGAAGGTGTCGGGCCAGAGCAGCACCTCGCCGCGCGAGCCGTGGCCGCGCGGCAGGTCGCCCCGCCGGTCCAGGCGCTCGAACCAGGTGGTGAAGCGCATCCGGCCGAACTCGGGCACCGTGCGCTCCTGGGCCACGCCGCCGGCCGCCTTGATCAGCCTGTCGACGCCCGGCGTGTGGGTGAGGCGGTTGACGGCGCGCGGCGCGAGCGCGGCGATGCGCGCCCAGACCGGCAGCCAGCCCATCGAGTAGTGCGCGAGCGGCCGGAGCCGGCCGGCGTAGTGGTGGGCCAGGAACTCCGCCTTGTACGACGCCATGTCGACGTGCATGGGGCAGTCGCTGCGGCAGCCCTTGCAGGACAGGCACAGGTCGAGCGCGTCGAGCACCTCGGTCGACCGCCAGCCGTCCGTGATCGTCTTTTCGTCGTGGCCGTCGAGCATCTCGAAGAGCAGCCGCGACCGGCCGCGCGTCGCGTGCTCCTCCTCGCGGGTGGCCCGGTAGCTGGGGCACATCACCCGGCCGTCCTTCTGCGGGGAGTGGCACTTGCCGACGCCCACGCACCGCATCACCGCCCGCTGGAAGCTGCCGTCGTCGTCGGGGTAGCGGAAGAAGAGGTCGCGCGGGTCGGCGGGCGACCAGCTCGCGCCGAGCCGGAGGTCGGACGTCGGCGGGTTGGCGTTCACGACCTTCCCGGGGTTCATGAGCCCGGCCGGGTCCCAGATCCGCTTGAAGCGCACCATCGCCTCGACGAGCTCGTCGCCGAACATGATCGGCAGCAGGGCGCCGCGGGCCTGCCCGTCGCCGTGTTCGCCCGAGAGCGACCCGCCGTACCGCACGACGAGCTCGGCGGCGTCATGGAGGAAGGACTCGAAGTGGGCGATGCCGGCGGGGGTGATCAGGTCGAAGGGGATGCGGCAGTGCACACAGCCCTGGCCGAAGTGCCCGTACACCGAGACGTTCTCGTAGCGGTAGCGCCGGAGCAACGCCTCGTAGTCGCGGAGGTAGTCGCCGAGCCGCTGCGGGTCGACGGCGGCGTCCTCCCAGCCGGGCCAGGCGTCCGGCTCGGTCTCGGCCGCGCCTCCCGGGCGCGCGGTCGCCCCGAGCCCGCCCTCGCGGACCTTCCACAGTGCGGCCTTCTCCGAGTCGTCCTTCACGACCTTGGTGGAGACGCCGTCCCCGTCGCCGAACTCGTCGACGAGGCGCTGGGCCTTCGCGTGCGCGTCGTCCTGGGAGTCGGCGTCCAGCTCGACGAACAGCCAGGCGCGGCCCTGCGGCAGGTCGTCGAGGCTCCCCGCATGCATCCCCCGTGTCCGCTCGAGGTCGACGAGCTGCTTGTCGACCCCCTCGAGCCGGAAGGGGTCGTACGGGAGGATCGACGGGACGACGTCGGCCGACGTCGGGACGTCGCTGAAGCCGAGCAGCACCAGCGACGTCGCCTTCGGCGTCGGGGCGAGCTCCAGGTCGGCGCGCAGGATCGTCAGGCAGGTGCTCTCGCTGCCGACCACCGCCTTGGCCACGTCGAAGCCGTTCTCGGGCAGCAGGGCGTCGAGGCTGAAGCCCGAGACGCGGCGCGGGATGTCGGGAAATCCCTTGCGGATGCGGTCGGCGTACTCGTCGACGAGGTCCTTGAGTTCCCGGTAGATCTCCGCGCGCCTGCCGCCGGCCGCCATCACGGCGTCCCAGCTCAGATCGGGGAAGCGGTGGTCGTCGCAGCGACCGATCCAGAACCGCTCGCCCTCCTGGGTGATCACCTCGAGCCGGCGCAGGTTGTCGGCGGTCTTGCCGTAGCGCTGGGCGGTGGCACCGCACGAGTTGTTGCCGAGCATGCCGCCGAGCGTGCAGTTCGGGTGGGTGGAGGGCTCCGGGCCGAAGCGCAGGCCGTGCGGCTCGAGGTGGGCGTTGAGGACGTCGAGGACGACCCCGGGCTGCACGATCGCGCTGTGCGCCTCGAGGTCGACGTGCTCGATCTCGTTGCAGTACTTCGACCAGTCGATCACCACCGCCGTGTTCGTGCACTCGCCGGCCAGGCTCGTCCCGCCGCCGCGGGAGAGGAGCGGGGCCCGGTGCCGGGCGGCCACCCGGACGGCGGCGGCCGCGGCGTCGGGCGTCCGGGGGATGACGACGCCGAGCGGCACCTGCCGGTAGTTCGACGCGTCGGTCGAGTAGGCCGCGAGGGTGCCCTCGTCGAACCGCACCTCGCCGTCGACGGCCTCGCGCAGCTCGCGCTCGAGGCGGGCGACGTCAACCCCCACGCGTGTCGCCCGGCGCTCCCGCACTCCCTCGGACATGTCACCCTCCCGCCCTCGTGGCATTCCCCGGGCGCGAGCAACTCTAACCAACCTATGTATTACAGCAACTCAAGGCGTACAGCGAGCGTAGGAGGTGCGCACAGGTTCATGGCGCCGCTACGCTGGTGCCGTGAGCGAGATCATCGGGCCGTCGCGGCCCGTCGACGAGACGCCCGAGGAGGCGGGCGACGAGGCGCTGGGCCGTGAGGTCGAGGCCGTCCTCTCGGCGTCACGGGCCCTCGTCGGTGTCGTCGCGCGTTCGCTCGCCGAGGTGCTCGATCAGGTGACGCTGGTGCAGTTCCGCGTGCTGGTCGTCCTCGGCTCCCAGGGATCCCTGCGCAGCGGCGTGCTGGCCGAGCGGCTGGGCATCCACCAGTCCACGTTCACGCGTACCGCCGACCGCCTCGTCGCCCAGGGGTGGGTGCGCCGCGACACCAGCCCCGAGAGCCGGCGCGAGGTGGTCGTCGACCTCACCGAGGCCGGCCGCGCTCTCGTCGAGGAGGTCACGCTTCGGCGCGCCGCCGACGTGGAGCGGATCCTCGCCTCGGCCTCACCCCGGGAGCGGGCGCGGATCCGGGCCGGCTTCGAGGCGTTCGCCCGGGCCGCGGGGGAGCCGGAGCCCGAGGAGCTGCTCACGCTCGGTCTGCACTGAGCTCGACCGGTGCTCAGAAGGACCCGGTGCGCCGCAGCCGCGGGGGCCGGCCGTCGGGGTCGACGAGCACCCGGTAGAGCCGCGGTGCCCAGCGCTCCTGTGCCCGGGTCAGCGGCTCGGGCTCGTGGTAGCGGACCCGCCCCGTCGGACGCGGGCCCTTCCGGCCGGCCGCGTGCCAGGCGTCGAGCGCCCGGGCGGACGCGACCCACAGCTCCCACGCCTGTTCCGGATCGACCAGCCGCGGGTCGGCGGGGTCGAGCCCGAGGTGCTCGGCCCACAGCTGCAGCCGCAGCTCGCGCGCGAGGACGCGGGCCCCGTCGCCGGCCCCGGACAGGTCGGCCGGCTCCCGGTGGTCGAGGGTGCGGTCCACGACCGCGCACGTGATCTCGCTGTCGGTGGTCCAGGAGCGCAGGTTGAAGTTGTCGGACCCGCAGGTGAACCAGACGTCGTCGACGATGCACACCTTCGCGTGCACGTACACCGGCACGCCGGCCTCGGTCTCGAGGTCGACGGCGAGCACGCGGTCGGGTGCGGTGGCGCGGAGCAGGTCGAGCGCCCGCTTCTGCCCCAGGCGGACCGGGGGCCCGTTCACCCCGCTGTCGGCGTCGGGATAACGCGGAAGCACGGCGACGACCCGCAGCCGGGGGGATCGCCGGAGCGCCTCGGCGATGTTCCGGGCGACCTGCTCGTCCCAGAAGTACTGGTCCTCCACGTAGACGAAGCTGTGCGCGAGCGAGAACGCCTTGCCGTAGGCGCGGGCGATGCTGCGCTCGCCCTGGCGGGCGAACGGGTACCCGGGCCGTTTCGACGCGTAGGTCCTGAGCACCTGGACGGCGTGCGGGCCCGCCGCGGGCGGTGCGGGGAACGCCTCGGGCAGCGGCTTCGGATGCCGCGGCATGTCGGCCAGCCGCTGGACGAGGCGGTGGTAGGGCGTCCGCCGGTCGAGCGGGTGCGGATCGTCCCACCGCTCGACGAAGGTGCGCAGCAGATCGCCGACGACGGGGCCGCGGACCTCGAGCGTCGCGTCGTGCCACGGCGGACGGCGGCCCGTACCGGCGGTCCATCACCGGCCGCTGCGGGTCCCCGGCATGGCCGGCGTCGTCGCGCCGGCCGTGGCACAGGTCGATCCCGCCGACGAAGGCGACGTCCCGCGCCGGCTCCTCCCGGTGCTGAACGACGACCAGCTTCTGGTGGTGCGAGCCGAACCGCCGCACCCGCTGGTCGAGCAGCACCTCGGCGCCCGCCTCGTTGAGCTCCGAGCCGAGCCGGCGGTTCGCCTGCGCGTTGAAGCGCATGCGCTCGGAGTGCGAGCGCCACATCAGCCCCCGGACCTCGACGCCCGCCCGGGCGAGGTCGCGGAGCACGTCGCCGATGCGATGCCCCTCGGCGGTCAGCTGCTCGTCGGCGTCACCCCGCCAGTCGGTGAAGAAGAGCCGGTCGCCGGCGCGCAGGGCGCAGAGCTCCTCGTAGAGCCGCTGGAAGTAGACGGCCCCGTGCACCAGCGGGCGCACGAGGTTGCCCTCCGACCAGCTCTCGCCCGCCTCGCCGGAGCCGCCCGCGGCGCCGCGGTCGAGGTCGGTGTCGGGGTTGCCGCGCTCCCGCGCGGTCAGGAACCATCGCGGCGCCGCGTCGTCTCGCACGGAGCCGGAGTACCCGTCCGGTGATCGATCCACACCGGCCTCAGCGGAGGGCCGCTAGGAAGCGCGCGGCCGCCGGGGCGGCGACGGCCCCACCGGAGGAGCCGTCCTCGGCGAACACGGCGAACGCGGTGTGCCCCTGCCAGCCCACGAACCAGGCGTGCGTGGCACCCGAGTCGCCGAACTCGGCGGTACCGGTCTTGCCGTAGACCGGGCCACCGGGCGCGGCTGCCCTGGTGCCGGTCCCGGACGTGACGACCGCCCGCATGAGCACGCGCAGCTGCGCGGCCTGCGGCACCGCGTGCGTGGCGCAGTCGCCGTCGCAGGCGAGGACGTGCGGCCGGCGCCAGGTGCCGTCCGCGACGGCCGCCGCGACCGAGGCCATGGCCAGGGGGCTCGCCGTGACGCTGCCCTGGCCGATCGTGTCCTCGACCGCCTGGGCGGGGCTATCGGGAAGGGGGAGCTGCCCGGCGGGGCTGGCCACGGGCAACATCTGGCCGGTGCCGAACCCGAACCGGCGGGCGGCCCGGTCGAGGGCGCCGTCGGGCAGCTGCGACCCGAGGGTCGCGAAGGCGGTGTTGCAGCTCTGGGCGAAGGCCGTCATGAGCGAGACCGTGCCGAGTTCCGACTGCTCGTGGTTGTGCAGCGTCCGCCCGTGGATCACGACCGACTTCGGGCAGTCGATGCGAGTCGCCGGCGTCGCCCCGCCGGCTAGCGCCGCGGCCGCGGTGATGATCTTGAACGTGGAGCCGGGCGGATAGGGCGTGAGGGCGGGCGGGACCCCCGAGGTCGGCTGGTTGGCCAGCGCCCGCACCTCGCCGGTGGCCGTGTGTCCACTGCCACCAGCGCGGCCGTCCCCGGGATCCTCTCGAGCACGCGTTCGGCCGCCCGCTGCACCCCCAGGTCGAGGGTGGTCCGGACGTCCCCGGCGTGTGGCGTCACCCCCCACGTCGCCAGCGTCTCGAGCACCGCGGAGGTGCCGGCGTCGACCCTGACGACCGAGATGCCACCGCCGTTCGGCGCCCGCGCCGCGACCACCCCTCGCAGCCCGCTCTCGCCGTCCGTGCCGAACAGGTTCCGGTCGAGGTCGTCGTCCGTGGACAGGTCGTGGCCCGAGCGGTCGAGGAGCCTGACGGGGGCGTCGGCCGGCTGCAGCGTCAGCGTCTGTCCGTTGGCGAGGTTGGGGTGGACGGTCGCGCTGGTGAACGCCACACGCCAGCCCCGCGCCGTGTGCGTGAGCGGGACGGCTCCGGTGTAGGTCCAGGGATGGCCGGCGACGGTGAGGGTCGCACGGAAGCCGAGGCTGGTGCCGGAGGCGTCGAGCGCCCCCGGCACGATGGCGACCCTGGTCACGTGCAGCCGTTCCGCCAGGCCGCCGTAGACGTGCTGCATCGAGTCGTTCTGGTCCGCGACCAGCTCCTGCATCGCGTCGAAGTCGCCGCGTGCCCACGCGGCGAGGAAGGCCCGGCCCGTGCCGGCGGCGCTCTGGCCCGCGGCTGCCGCCCGCGAACCCGAGGCCGCCACGACCGAGGTCGCTCCGCGTGGCTCGGTCGCGCTCCCGCCGAACACGCGCGTGGCCGCCCACGCGGCGGCCGCGAGGAACACCGCGGCGGCTCCCGCGATCACGGCGATCGCCGACCTGTTCCGCACCGGCCCCCCGGCTGTCCGCCGATCACGTCGGTGTCCCCGCCCCGGCGGCGGTGCACCGGCACAGGCTACCGGCCGATGCGAGGAGGACTCAGGCCGCGCCGCTGGTCACCCTCGCCGGCAACCAGAAGCGGCCGAGGTTCGGCCGCGACGGGTGCGCGAGGCCGGCATGCACGGCCGCGAACGCGGTGAGCACGTTGGCGGTGATGGAAGTGACGTCGCGCGCCGTCCCGCGGCGGTCCGTCACCGTCTGGCAGCTGCCGGTGAGCGCGCAGGCCCAGCCCATCGTGCCGGTCGCGAACACGCCGGCGCCGGCGGAGTTCGTCCAGTACACACCGGTGTGGGCGGTGGTCGTCCCGGGGCGGCAGGCGTAGCGGTCGTAGGCGACGACCTCCAGGGAGGGCGGTGTGGCCGGCCCGGGGTAGGCGCGGTCGGCCTCGGGGAGCACGAACGCCCCGAGGTCCTGCCCCGCCCGCACGCCGAGACCGGCGTAGCCGAACCATGAAGGGTCGGTCACCACCCAGCTGGCGCGCGCGGGGAAGCAGTCGTACTGCATGCCCGTGAGCTGCTGCTCGGGCCGCGGCGCGGGGCGGTCGCGGAAGCGGGCGGTCGTGCCGCCCGGATCCCGGGCGGCGAGCGGGTCGAGGTGGGCGTCCTTGGTGACGACGACCAGCCGGGGGCGCCCGTCACGCCGGCCGGGCTCGCGGGGGAGGCCGCTGGCACGGCCCGCGAGCCGCGCCCGCCAGTACGCGGTGTTCGCGCCGAACGCGGCCAGGTTGACCCCGCCCGCCACGGCAGCGGTCAGCGCGTCGCGGGCGCGGGCCGTCCAGTACTCGGCGTGCCCCCCGATCACGACTCCCGTCGCGCCCGACAGCAGGCCCGGGTCGAGGTCGAGGTCGTAGTCGGTCGCGTACGCGAGCGGCAGCCCGAGGCGCTCGGCCACCTTGAGGATCGGCAGGTCGTAGTAGGCGAAGCGGCCTGCCCCGTAGGCGGTGGTGTACGGCCGGTCGAAGCTGACGGCGAGGCTGCGGTCGCCGAACGACCGGTCGTCGCCGTCGTACAGCGAGCCCCCGCCCCAGTCGTTGTAGGCCTGCCAGGTCATCGCGCTCTGGACGACGAGCAGCCGGCCGCGGGCGTCGGCGCTGCGGACGGTCACCGGCACGAGGCGGGTCGCCCGGGCGGTGTCGACCCGCAGCAGGTAGGCACCTTCGGGCCACCCCGTCGTGTCGATGGTGGTGGTCATCCGCCAGGGCGCCACGGCGGTGCGTGCCCCGCGCAGGCCCCCGGCGTCGGGGATCGGACCGTCGTCCACCACGGCCTTCGGCTGCGGGACCGCGGTGGCACGACCCCGCCACACCTCGCGCGCGCCTGCCCCGCCGTACCAGCCGGTGCGCAGGGCCTCGATCGTCACCGGCCCGCGGGCGTCGACGTAGAGACCCACGCTCTGGCCGGGGAGCACCGACACGCGATCGGCGAAGGCCTGCAGGCCGGGGGCGGCACCGCGCGCCTGGCCGACGTCGGCGTCCCGAGTGCCCGGACGCCGGTTCTCCGCCGCCACGTCCAGCGGCACCGTGCGCGACTCCGGGGTGCCGGTGCGTCCGGGAACGGCACCGGCGGCAGCTCCACCGGGCTGTGAGGGACCCGTCGAGCCGCTGCAGCCGAGCACCGCCGCGAGCGCACCGGCCAGCACCGCGGCGAGCGCAGCGGCACGGCGCGACACCGGCACGCAACCCCCTCGAAAGTATTCGGACCCTGACGAATGGGCACGCCCGTGTCGTACTGTGAGCGCCACCGGCGAGCCGACGGGGCCTCGCCGGGAACCCACCAGCGACGCGACGACCACGAGACGTCGTCGACGAGGGGACGTGGCCACCATGACCCAGCCCACCGCTCGCACCACCGTAGCCGTCGTGCCCGCCGCCCGTGACCCGCGGCGCCCGCGCGCCCGCGCCGTCGTCGCCCTGGCGGTCGGCGCCCTGCTCGCCTCGGGTGCCACCGTGGGCGCTGCCACGCTCAGCACAGCCGACGCCGCCGGCCACGCGGCGTCGGGCAGCACCGCCGGCTGGTTCTACCTGGACTGAGCCGCCGGTGCCGGTGGGGCGGGCGCCCTCAGATGATGCCCGCCCTCGTCGCGGTCGCGACGGCCTGGGCCCGGGTACGGCAGTTCAGCTTGGTCAGCACGTCGTGGACGACGTTCTTCACGGTGCGCTCGCTGTAGCACAGGCCCAGCGCGATGCCGCGCGTGTCCTCCCCCTCGGCCAGCATCCGCAGCACCGCGAGCTCCCGCTCCGACAGCGTCCCGGGCTCGACCCGCTCGGGGCGCAGAGCCCGCGTGAGGAGCCGGGGCATGAGGTCGGGCGGCAGGCTCGTGCGGCCGTGGAGCACGGCGCGCACCGTCGCGACCAGCAGTTCGGGCGTCAGGTCGGCGCGGTAGAGGATCGCGCTGACCCCCGCGCGCACCAGCCGCGCCAGCCGCTCGTCGTCCGGCGCGCCGATCGTCGCGACCAGGCGCGGACCGTGCGGCTCGAGCGCCCCCAGCACGTCGAGCAGCGTCCCGACGTCGGGCCGGTCCCCGTCGAAGACGAGCACCGATGCGCCGACCGGCGCCCGCCCCGGCGCCAGTGACGCGCTCTCGCCGGCGACGGGCACGTCGTCGGCGATGAGACACGAGACCATCCCCCGGCGCATCAGAGGGTGCGGCTCGTCGATCCACACCGACCCTGTGATCCGCTGCATCGGCAGTGTGGGTGACACAAGCGACACCTCGACCAACCGACCCACCTCCCCGCGGAGTCGACACGAGCGGGCCCCCACGATCGTCCGCATCGTCAAGACTCTGTCAAGCCTCACGGAAAGTAGGCCACGTCGCGATCGTGGGGGACAAGCGATATGACCTGATACACCGGTTACGACGTGCATCGTTGCCCGAAAGGGCAATCCCCGAGGTGAGGTGGCCGAGGTTATCTGCTCGTTAGGTTCCGGGGCGATCACTGACCGTCACGGACCTTCCGGCGGGCGCGGCGTATCGTCGCGGCATGGGCCACCCGAGCCGGTCGCGGTCGCCGGCCGTGCTGGCCGCCGCGGCGCTCTGCCTGACAGCCGCCGCGGCCTGCAGCGGCACGCCGAGCGGTGGCGCCGCGCCCCCGGCCTCGTCGTCGTCAGCGGCGCCGGCGGCATCCGCGTCCTCGGCTCCCGCCTCGAGCCCGGCCGCCGGCTCGACCCCTCCGTCCCCGGGCACCCCGTCACCCTCGCCCACGACGGCGACGGGCACCTCCTGCGTCGACAGCACGCTCGCCCGGATGTCGACCACTGCCCGCGTCGGCCAGCTCCTCCTCATCGGCGTCCCCGCGACCGACCCCGGCTCGCCGGTGCCTGCCCTGGCCGCTCTCGACCCGGCCGGCATCTTCCTGCACGGCCGTGTCGCCGGCGGCAGCACGCTGCGCGCAGGCATCGCCCGTGCCCGGTCGGCCGCCCGGCGCGCCGGCGCGCTTCCGCTGCTCGTGGCCGCCGACGAGGAGGGTGGACTCGTCCAGACCGTGCGCGGCGGCACGCTCGCGCCGTTCCCGTCCGCGCTCGTCCAGGGCGGGTGGACGTCGACCGCCCTCGCCCGCTCGACGCGCAGCTGGGGGACCGAGCTGGCGCGCCTGGGGGTCGACCTCGACCTGGCCCCGGTCGCCGACGTCGTGCCCGCCTCGCTGGGCCGATCCAACCCGCCGATCGGCGCCTACGACCGCCAGTACGGATCGACGCCGGCCGCGGTCTCGCGCGCCGTCGTGGTGATCACGTCGGCGCTCCGGCAGGTGGGGGTGGCGCCGACGGTCAAGCACTTCCCGGGGCTGGGCCGGGTCGCGGCGAACACCGACACGTCCGCCGCGGCCGTCGACCGCGTCACGACGGCGTCCGATCCGGCCCTGGGCCCGTTCGCGGATGCCGTCCACGCCGGCGCCCTGGCCGTCATGGTGTCGTCCGCCCGCTATCCACGCCTCGATGCCGAGCACCCGGCGATGTGGTCACCCGCGGTCGTGGACGGCCTGCTGCGTGGCCGGCTCGGCTGGAACGGTCTGGTCGTGTCCGACGACCTGGGGGCCGCCGTCGCCGCGAAGACGCTCCCCGTCGGGCAGCGCGCCACCGCGTTCGTCGCGGCGGGTGGCGACCTCGTGCTCACCGTCGTGACCTCGCAGGCACGGACCATGCGCGACGCCCTGCTCGCGCGCGCCCGGGCCGACTCCGCGTTCGAGGCCCGGGTGACCGACGGCGTGCGGCACGTGCTGGCGGTCAAGGCCGCCCTCGGCCTGGTCTCCTGTCACTGACACCACGCTCGGGCCTCTTGCAACTGTGAACACTGTTCGCTATCTTCTTGGTTAACGGCATTAACCGATGAGGGAGGGCGACATGACCGGCGTCCACGTGGTTCTCGGTGCGGCCGGCGCCACCGGTGAGCTGCTCGTCCCGCTGCTCGTCGACCAGGGGCTCCCCGTGCGCGCTGTGCATCGCGGCGCCCTGCCCGACCGCCCCGGGGTCGAGAACGTCGTCGCCGACGTGTCGACGCCCGAGGGGGCGCGGCGGGCGATCGAGGGTGCCGAGGTGGCGTACGCCGTCGTCCAGCCCGCGTACACCCGGTGGGTCCAGGAGTTCCCCGGCCTCATGTCCGTCATCGCCGACGCCGCGGCCCGGGCGGGCGCCCGCGTGGTGTTCCTCGACAACCTCTACGGGTATGGCCCGGTCTCCGGCCCGATCCACGAGGGTCTGCCGCAGTCCGCCACCACCCGCAAGGGCGCCGTCCGGGCGGCCGTCGCGGCCGACCTGCTCGCCCGGCACCAGCGGGGCGACCTGGCCGTGACGATCGGCAGGGCCAGCGACTACATAGGCCCGCGCGGCACATCCCTGCCGAACGCGCTGGTGCTCGACCCGGTCGCGAAGCGCCGCAAGGGCCGCTGGGTGGGGCGGCTCGACCGAGCGCACAGCCTCAGCTACACCCCTGACATCGCCGCACATCTGGTCGTCCTCGGGACTCACGAGGCGGCGCTCGGGCGCGCCTGGCACCTGCCCGTCCTCGGCTCCCCGACCGGCCGCGAGTTCGTCCGGCTGGCACACCGGATCGGCGGCGTCGACGCGGCACCGGGCGTGTTCACCCCGCTGATGAACCGGGTGATCGGCCTGTTCGTCGCCGAGATGCGCGAGGGCAACGAGCTCATGTACGAGTTCACGGAGCCCTTCGTGGTCGACGACTCGGCGTTCCGCGCGGCGTTCCCGGGGGAGGCGCCGTCGGACCTGGAGGCGGCGATCGCCGCGAGTCTGGAGGCCAGGCGGCGGCCGGACGGGGCGTCCGCGTGAGCGCACCGACGGAGGGCCCGTGAGCCGGCCGCCGGTCACCGTCCCGCGGATCGTCGAGGTCGCGCGGGCACGGCTGGCGTCCGGCGGGCTCGAGGCCGTCACCGTGCGCGAGGTGGCACGCGGCCTGGGCGTGAGCGCCCCCGCGCTGTACAAGCACGTCGGGGGGCGCGCCGACATCGTCGATCAGCTGGCGGCGGCCTGCCTCGGGGAGCTCACCGCGGCCGTCGTCGGCGGCCGCGACGCCGTGGCCGCCAGCGACCACGCGGGCAGGTTCGTCGGCGCGGGTGAGGCCCTGCACGCGTGGGCGCAGGCTCACCGGGCCGAGTTCGCGCTCCTGTTCGCCACGCCCGCCGCCGCCTTCGCCCGGCCCGAGGACGGGGCCGGCCACATGGCGGGCGTGCGCCTGGGCCGTGCCTTCCTCGAGATCGCAGCAGCGGCGGCGCTCGCGGGGCGGTTGCGGGCGGTCCCCGACGAGGCCGTCCCGCCGCCGGTGGCGGTGCAGCTGCGGGCATGGGGCGAGGCGCGCGACGTGCCGCTCGGCGACGGGCAGTTGTGGAGCGTCGTCGCGGGGTTCCACGACCTGCTCGGGCTCGTCGCCGTGTCGGCGTTCGGGCAGGTCGGGTTCGCCCTGACGGACACGCGCGACTACATGCGCGTCCGCCTGAGCCACCTCGCCGCGCGGCTCGTCGTGACGTGACCGGCCCTCACTCCTCGGGCACGAGCCACACCGCGCCGAGCGGCGGGACGCGCAGCCGCGCCGACGCCGGACGGGCGTGCCACGGCACCTCCTCCGCCGTGACCGCGCCCAGGTTGCCCACACCCGAGCCGCCGTACAGCTCGGCGTCGGTGTTCAGGACCTCGCGCCACCGGCCCGCCACGGGAAGGCCGATGCGGTAGTCCTCGTGCGGGATGGCCGAGAAGTTCACGACCACGGCCAGCGGGGTGCCAGAGGCGTCCTTGCGCAGGTACGAGAACGTGTTCTGGGGGGAGTCGTTGGCGTCGATCCACTCGAAGCCGGCCGGGTCCGAGTCGAGCGCCCACAGCTGCTCGTGCTTGGTGTAGAGCGCGTTGAGGTCGCGCACGAGGTGCTGCAGCCCGCTGTGGCCGGGTGTCTGCTCGAGCCACCAGTCGAGGCTGCGGCCCTCGGCCCACTCGGCCTCCTGCCCGAACTCGCAGCCCATGAAGAGCAGCTGCTTGCCGGGATGCGACCACATGTAGGCGAGGAAGGCCCGCAGGTTGGCGAGCTGCTGCCAGCGGTCGCCGGGCATCTTGCGCAGCAGCGACCCCTTGCCGTGCACGACCTCGTCGTGGCTGATGGGCAGCACGAAGTTCTCGCTGAACGCGTACACCAGCGAGAAGGTCATCTCGCCGTGGTGGTACTGGCGGTAGATCGGCTCCTTGCTCATGTACTGCAGGGAGTCGTGCATCCAGCCCATGTTCCACTTCAGGCCGAAACCGAGACCGCCCAGGTGAGTCGGCCGCGTGACACCCGGCCACGCGGTCGACTCCTCGGCGATCGTGACGATGCCCGGGACCCGACGGTAGGCGGTCGCGTTCGTCTCCTGGAGGAAGGCGATCGCTTCGAGGTGCTCGCGGCCGCCGTACACGTTGGGGGCCCACTCGCCGTCCTTGCGCGAGTAGTCGAGGTAGAGCATCGAGGCGACGGCGTCGACGCGCAGGCCGTCGATGTGGAACTCCTCGAGCCAGTACAGCGCGTTGGCGACGAGGAAGTTGCGGACCTCGCGCCGACCGAAGTCGAACACGAGGGTGCCCCAGTCGGGGTGCTCGCCCTTGCGCGGGTCGCCGTACTCGTACAGCGGCTCGCCGTCGAACCGGGCGAGCGCCCACTCGTCCTTGGGGAAGTGCCCGGGCACCCAGTCGAGGATCACGCCGATCCCGGCCCGGTGGAGGCTGTCGACCAGGAAGCGGAAGTCGTCGGGAGTCCCGAACCGGGAGGTCGGCGCGTAGTACGAGGTGACCTGGTACCCCCACGACCCGCCGAACGGGTGCTCCATCACGGGCAGCAGCTCGACGTGGGTGAACCCCATCGCCACCACATAGCCCGTCAGTTGGTCGGCGAGGTCGCGGTAGGACAGCCCCTGCCGCCACGAGCCCAGGTGCACCTCGTACACGCTCATCGGTCCGGTGTGCGGGTTGCTCGTCGCCCGGCGCTGCATCCAGGCGTCGTCCTGCCAGGTGTGCTGCGACTCCGTCACCACGCTGGCCGTCGAGGGCGGCACCTCGGTCGCGAAGGCCATCGGGTCGGCCTTCTGCCGCCAGTGCCCGTCGCGGCCGAGGATCTCGAACTTGTAGCGGGAGCCCTGCGCCGACACCCGGGACGAAGATCTCCCAGACGCCGCTGCCTCCGAGGCTGCGCATCGCGTGCCCGCGCCCGACCCAGTGGTTGAAGTCGCCGACCACCCGGACGGCCCGCGCGTTCGGAGCCCACACCGCGAAGCTCGTGCCGGTGATCAGGCCGAGCTCGTCGAACGCACGGGAGGCCGGGTAGTGCCGCACGTGCGCGCCCAGCGCCTGCCACAGCTCCTCGTGCCGGCCCTCGCCAATGAGGTGCTGGTCGATCTGCCCCAGCGTCGGCAGGTAGCGGTACGGCTCGTCGACGACGGTCTCGCCGACGCCCTCGTACGACACGGCGAGCCGGTAGTCCGGCACCTCCGGCCCCGGGAGCACCGCGACCCACAGGCCGTCCCACTCGTGCTCCATCGGCACCCGCGTCCCGTCGCCCAGCACGATCGACACGGACGCGGCGAACGGCCGCAGCGACCGGACCGTGACGGACCCCTCGTGGATGTGCGCGCCCAGCACCGAGTGCGGGGCGTAGTAGCTGCCCGCGGCGACCGCCTGCAGGACTCTCCGGTCGACCGGCCGCACCGGCGGACCGCTGGGTTCCCGGGTGGCCGCGCCACCGCGGACGACGCCCGCACCGGGGGGCGCGACCTCGGCGGGCGGGGCGGCGGGCGGGGCGGCGGGCGGGGCGGCGGGCGGGGCGGCGGGCGGGGCGGCGGGCGGAGCGGCGGGCGGAGCTTCGGCCTCGGCCTCGACGGCGGCCTCGGCCTCGATCGCCGCGCCGCGGCTCGACGCTCGTCGGCGGCTCGCTGCCGGCCGGCTGCGCGCCGGCGGGGGGCGCGAGCTCGTCGACGTCGACGATCTCGACCACGGCGCGGGAACGCGTCTCGGTCTCGGCGGGCCCCGGCTTCGGCGTGGACGAGTCACTCGACATAGGCCTCAGTCTTTCGTCTGGCGGCGGGAGACGCCAACGACCGTGCACCACGGGTGCATCCGAGCGTGGACGGGCGGGTCTCCACGGGATCCTGCGCGACCATGACCTCGTGACAGAGGCACCTCTCGTGCTCGTCGTCGAGGACGAGCCCCCGATCGCAGACCTCGTGCGCGGGTACCTCGAGCGGGACGGACTGCGCGTGCGCGTCGCCGCCGACGGCCGCGCGGCCCTCGCCGCGGTGCGCCGAGCAACCGCCCGACGTGATCCTCCTCGACATCGGCCTGCCCGGTCTCGACGGCGTCCAGGTGTGCCGGCGTCTGCGCGAGCGCGCGGACTGGACCCCGGTGCTGTTCGTGACGGCCCGCGACGACGAGGTCGATCGCGTGCTCGGGCTCGAGCTCGGCGCCGACGACTACGTGACCAAGCCGTTCAGCCCGCGCGAGCTGGTCGCCCGCGTGCGGGCGGTGCTCCGCAGGGGCGCGCGCGCGACGCCGCAGCAGCGCCCGGACGGCGCGCGGCTGAGCGCCGGGCACGTCGAGCTCGACCTCGAGACCCGACGCGCCCGCGCGGGCGGTACCGCCGTCGACCTCACCACGACCGAGTTCGACCTGCTCGCGCACCTGATGCGCCGGCCCGGCCGGGTGGTGCCCCGCGAGGAGCTCCTCGAGGAGGTCTGGGGGTACCCGGCGGGAACGGCGACGCGGACGGTCGACGTCCACGTCGCCCAGCTCCGCGCCAAGCTCGGCCCTGCCGCCACGCTGCGCACGGTCCGCGGCGTGGGTTACGCGGTCGAGCCGTGACCGCGCGGACGTCGCTCGCCGCCCGGACGGTCGGCCTCGCCGTGCTCGTCGCCCTCCTGGCGAGCGCCGTGACCGGTGTGGCCCTGGCCCGCACCCTGGCCGCCGGGAACCGTGAGCGGATCGCCGCGACGCTGGCCGTCAACGCCGAGAACCTGGCCGACCGCGTCGACACCGGCCGCCCGCTCGCCGGCCGGGTGCGGATCGCGCAGCTGCAGCGGCAGGGCGTCGTGGTCGACGTCGCCCAGCGGGGGCAGGCCGTGCCACCCCCGTTCACCGCGGACGACGTCCGTGCGGCGCCGAGCTCGCCCGACCCGGTCGAACGCGAGTCGGGCGGCAGGTCGTGGATGGTGGTGGCCCGCCCGACGAGCGACGGGGGCGCCGTACTGCTGGGCCGGCCCCTGGCGGCCGGAGCCGGGCTGACGGCGGCGCAGATCCGCCGTGCCCTGTTCGGGGCGCTGATCGTGCTCCTCGTCGCCGCGACCGCGGGGCTGCTGCTGGCGCGGAGCGTGACCCGTCCGTTGCGGCAGCTGACCACGGCGGCACGCCGGCTCACCGCCGGCGAGCGAGCCGTGACGGTGGGCGGTGCCGGGCCCCGGGAGGTCGCAGAAGTCGGCACGGCGCTGGACGCCCTCGCCGGTCGGCTCGCGCAGGCGGAGGAACGGCAGCGCCGGTTCCTGCTGGCCGTCTCGCACGAGCTGCGGACCCCGCTGACGGCCGTCACCGGTTACGCGGAGGCGCTGGCCGACGGCGTCCTCCCGGCGGCCGAGGTGCCACGCGCCGGCGAGGTGATCCGGACGGAGGCCGCGCGCCTGCAGCGCCGGGTGGACGACCTCATGGCCCTGGCCCGGCTGCAGGCGGACGACTTCCACCTGGAGCCGGGGGTCGTCGACGTCGGCGCGGTCGTGCGGGCCGCGGCCGCCGCCTGGGCGCCACGGGCGGACGCCGCCGGCGCGCGGCTGGTGGTGGAGGAGCCCGGCGAAGCCGTTCTCGCCTGGGCCGACGGGGAGCGGGTGCGCCAGGTGGTCGACGCGCTCGCCGACAACGCGCTGCGCGTGCTGCCGCCGGGCGCGCCGCTCGTGCTCGCGGTCGGCGGCGTCGGCAACGGACCGTCGGGGCCCTGGCCGTGGGTGCAGGTGCGCGACGGCGGCCCTGGCCTCGCGCCGGACGACCTGGTGCACGCCTTCGAGCTGGGGCGCCTGACGGCGCGGTATCGCGGGGACCGGCCCGTGGGGTCCGGCCTCGGCCTGGCGCTCGTCGCGGCGCTCGCCGAGCGGATGGGCGGCCGCGCGACGGCCGCGCCGGCTCCCGAGGGGGGAGCGGCGTTCACCGTCGAGCTCCCCCCGCTGACGGGTGCGGGACATCCGAACCTTCCCCGAACATGGTCCGCACCCTCCGGCTACACGGGCGGTGCAGCGTGAGTCGTGCACGGCCCGCCAGGGGCCCGCTCGCGAAGGAGAACGGATGTTCAAGGGACTGCTCGCCACCGGCGCCGCCTGCGCACTCGTCGGCGGTGTCGCCGTCGCCGGGCACGCCGCGCAGGGGCCGTCCGCCCCTGCCACCGTCGCGCTGACCACGGGAGCCGCACCCGCCCCGGCCGCGGCGGCGGCCGCACCGGTCGCGGCGGCCGCCGCCGAGGCCGATCAGGTCGCGGGGACGACGGCCGGCAAGCTGACCGGCCGGCAGCGCTGCGAGCTCCTGCCGGGGCGCATCGCGCGCACCGAGAAGCTCGAGAAGACGCTGGCCGGCGACGGGTCGACCCAGGGGTCGATCGCCTACCTCAAGGCACGGATCGCCAAGGCCCAGACGGCGCACGACGACGCTCTGGTCGCGAGGCTGACCGCGCGGCTGCAGTTCCGGACGGCGCTCCAGACCTTCCTCCCGCAGCGGCTCGACCTGCTCCGGACGGCGAGTACCACGATCTGCGCGGGGAAGTGACCGCGGGTCAGTCGACGAGCAGCCGGCGCACCGCGCCGAGCGGGATCTGGAGCCAGGTCGGCCGGTTCCGTGTCTCGTACACGACCTCGTAGAGGGCCTTGTCCAGCTCGAGGGCCCGCAGCAGGACCGCGTGCCGGCGGGGGTCGTCACCCCCGCCGGCCGCGTACCCGTCGAGGAAGGCGGTGCGGCAGGCGGTGGCCCACGTCTGGGCGGCGACCGCGCGCTCGTCGCGCGGATCGAGGCCGACCGTCGCGTGCCGGGCGGCGTAGTCGAACGAGCGGAGCATCCCGGCGACGTCACGCAGGGCCAGGTCGGGCGCCGTCCGCTCCGACAGCGGCCGCAGCGGCTCGCCCTCGAAGTCGAGCAGGATCCAGCCCCGGGTCGCCGAGTGCAGCACCTGGCCGAGGTGGTAGTCGCCGTGCACCTGCTGCAGGTCCGGCGCGGCGGAGACGTGCCGGACGGCGTCGGCGGCGGTGCGGGCGGTGTCGGTGAACGGCTCCAGCGCCTTGACTGCGTTCACGGCCCAGTCGACCCGGGCGAGCAGCCCGTCAGCCAGGGCGTCGAGGGCGGCGCCGTCGACCCGCCGGGTCGGCAGCGCCCGGGCGAGGGTGGTGTGCACCTCGGCGGTCGCGGCGCCGAGGCCGCGGGCCTGCTCCTCGAAGGGGCGCCCGGCGGCGATCGCCTCGGTCGCCTCGCGCCACGCGTCCCGGCTGCCCGGCAGGAACTCGCAGGCGTAGGCGAGGTGGCCGTGCGCCGGGGTCTTGCCCTCGGGGTCGGGCCACCAGCCCTCGATCCAGCCGGCCGGCCGGGCCACCCGGCTCGAGCCGGCGGCGGCGAGCGCCGTCTGGACGACGACGTCGGGGTTCTCGCCGCCGGCCAGCACCCGGAAAAGCTTGACGATGACCGGCCGCTCACCACCCGGGTCGACGATCACGGACGTGTTCGACTGCTCCCCTCCGAGCACCCTGGCGGGCGCCTCGGGGTCGCTCGCCCAGCCGCCGGGCGGCCGCACCGCCCGGGCGCGCCCGAACGCGGCCCCCTCGCCCGACCACGCCTCACCCTCGTCGGCGAGCAGGCGCAGCAGGGCTCGCAGGAACGCCGGGTCGTGCGGCCCGTCGTACACCCAGCGCTCACCGCGGTCGGGATCGTCGTACCGGCCGACCAGCGCGGGCCCGAGCTCCTCGGCCGGCGCCGAGCGGAACGTGAGCGGTACCTGGTAGGTCACGCCGACGCCGTCGAGCGTCGTCGCCCGGACGAACACGACGTCGACGTCGGCCGGCCCGCCCTGCGAGCCGCCGTCGTCCGCCAGGAGCAGCCCCCCGAGCCGGGCCAGCTCCGGCGCTCCGCCGCCCTTGCCGGCGTACCACCGCTGCTGCGGCACCCAGTCGGCCAGGAGGTCGAGGAGCGTCCGCGCCCGCGCAACCGCCGTCACGACGCCCGATCACCTCCCGCTGTCGCTCGCCTGCACCCGCGCGCCGCCGGTGACCTTCAGCCAGAAGAAGTCGCGGGAGCCCATCGTGATCTCGAGGGTGCCGTCGGCGGAGACCGGCGGGAAGCCGGTGCCGCCGAAGAGGTCCTCGAGCGTGGCCCCGGCGTGGTCGGGCAGCTCGAGCCGCACGCCCTGCGGCACGTGCCCGAGGTTGTTCACGCAGAGCACCGTCTCGGGATCCTCGCCCGGCACCTCGCCGTCGCGCAGCACCCGCAGGAACGCCAGCACGTGCGGGTTGTCGGCCTCGACGGCGGCGAAGCGCCCCAGCCCGAAGACCGAGTGCTGCCGGCGGACGGTGAGCATGCCGCGCATCCAGTGCAGCAGCGAGCTCGACGTGGCGAGCTGCGCCTCCACGTTGACGCTCGCGTAGTGGTAGACGAGCGACTGTACGACCGGCAGGTAGAGCTTGCCGGGATCGGCGCCGGAGAACCCGGCGTTGCGGTCAGGGGTCCACTGCATCGGGGTGCGGACGGCGTCGCGGTCGGCGAGCCAGATGTTGTCGCCCATCCCGATCTCGTCGCCGTAGTACAGGTACGGCGAGCCGGGCAGCGACAGCAGCAGGGCGTTGATGAGCTCGATCTCGGCGCGGGAGCCGTCGAGCAGCGACGCGAGCCGCCGCCTGATGCCGATGTTCGCCCGCATGCGCGAGTCGGGGGCGTACCAGCCGTACATCGCGGCGCGCTCCTCCGGCGTCACCATCTCGAGCGTGAGCTCGTCGTGGTTGCGCAGGAAGGTGCCCCACTGCGCGCCCGGCGGGATGTCGGGCGTGTCGCGCATGATCTCGACGATGGGCGCGGCCTTCTCCTCACGGATCGCGTAGTAGATCCGCGGCATCACCGGGAAGTGGAAGGCCATGTGGCACTCCGGCTCCTGCTCGGTGCCGAAGTACTCCACGACGTCCTTGGGCCACTGGTTGGCCTCGGCCAGCAGGATCCGCCCGGGGTAGAACTCGTCGACCACGCGCCGGACCCGGCGGATGTAGTCGTGCGTCTCGGGCAGGTTCTCGCAGTTCGTGCCCTCGCGCTCGAACAGGTAGGGGATCGCGTCGAGCCGGATGCCGTCGATGCCGAGGTCCAGCCAGAAGCGGACGACGTCGATGATCGCGTCCTGGACGGCGGGATTGTCGAAGTTGAGGTCGGGCTGGTGGGAGAAGAAGCGGTGCCAGAAGTACTGCCGGCGCACCGGGTCGAAGGTCCAGTTGCTGGTCTCGGTGTCGACGAAGATGATCCGCGCGTCCGCGTACTTCTGCGGGTCGTCGGTCCACACGTAGAAGTCGCCGTAAGGCCCGTCGGGGTCGCTCCGGCTGGCCTGGAACCAGGGGTGCTGGTCGCTCGTGTGGTTGACCGCGAGGTCCGTGATGATGCGGATCCCGCGGGCGTGCGCCTGGGCCACGAGCTCCGAGAAGTCGGGGAGCGTGCCGAACTCGGGGAGCACGGCGCAGTAGTCGCTGATGTCGTACCCGCCGTCGCGCAGCGGCGAGGCGTAGAACGGCGGCACCCAGAGGCAGTCGACTCCGAGCCACTGGATGTAGTCGAGCTTGGAGATGAGGCCGTTGAAGTCCCCCGAGCCCGACCCGTTCGAGTCGGCGAAGGCCCGGACGAGCACCTCGTAGAAGACGGCCTTGCGGTACCAGTGCGGGTCGTTCTTCAACCCTGGACCCGCGAGGTCGAGGCCGGCCACCTAGCTCCTCCTTGCTGATCGCGAGACGTGGAGAACGTGAGCGGGGTTGTCGTACGGGTCGAGCCGGACGTAGTCGTGCTCGCCCCACAGGTACCTCGCCCCGGTGAGCAGGTCGTGCACCTCGAACGAGTCCGCCCAGTCCAGGCCGAGCGCCGGCATGTCCAGGTGGAGGGTCGTCTCCCGAGCTGCGTGCGCGTCGAGGTTCACGACGACGATGATCAGGTCCTCGTGACCGTCGGGAGTGTAGGCCCCCTCGAGCCGTCGGCTGTAGCAGAGCACCATGTCGTCGTCGGCGCGGTGGAAGGCGATGTTGCGCAACAGGTGCAGGGCCGGGTGCTCGCGCCGGATCTGGTTGAGCCGGGTCAGGTACGGGGCGATGGACAGGTGCGTCGTGGCCGCCCAGTTCCGCGGGCGGTACTGGTACTTCTCGCTGTCGAGGTACTCCTCGCTGCCGGCGCGCACGGCCACGTGCTCGCAGAGCTCGTAGCCCGAGTAGATGCCCCAGGAAGGTGTCATGGTGCTCGCGAGCACGGCCCGCAGCTTGAACGCGCCGGGGCCGCCGTACTGCAGGAACTCGTGCAGGATGTCGGGCGTGTTCGGCCAGAAGTTCGGGCGCATGTAGGCGGCGGGCGGCCCGCTCAGCTCGGTCAGGTACTCGCGCAGCTCGGCAGCCGTGTTCCGCCAGGTGAAGTAGGTGTACGACTGCGTGAAGCCCACCTTGCCGAGGGTGTGCATCATGGCGGGCCGGGTGAACGCCTCCGCCAGGAAGATCACCTCGGGGTTCTCCTCGTTCACCCGGGCGATCAGCCACTCCCAGAACTCCACCGGCTTGGTGTGCGGGTTGTCGACCCGGAACACCGTGACCCCGTGCGAGATCCACAACCGCACGATCCGCAGCACCTCGTGGTAGATGCCCTCGGGGTCGTTGTCGAAGTTCAGCGGGTAGATGTCCTGGTACTTCTTCGGCGGGTTCTCGGCGTACGCGATCGAGCCGTCCGCCCGGGTCGTGAACCACTCCGGGTGCTCGCGTACCCACGGGTGGTCGGGGGAGCACTGGAGTGCGAAGTCGAGGGCGACCTCGAGCCCCAGGGACCGCGCGGCCTGGACGAAGTCGTCGAAGTCGTCGAACGTCCCGAGGTCGGGGTGGATCGCGTCGTGGCCGCCTTCCTCCGAGCCGATCGCCCACGGCACGCCGGGGTCGTCGGGCGCGGGAGTCAGGGTGTTGTTACGGCCCTTGCGGGCGGTGCGGCCCACGGGGTGGACGGGCGGCAGGTAGACGATGTCGAAGCCCATGTCGCGCACCGCGGGCAGGCGCTGCGCGGTCTGCGCGAAGGTGCCCGAGACCCACTGCCCGGTGGCGGGGTCGACGTGCGCCCCCTCGCTGCGCGGGAAGAGCTCGTACCAGGCGCTGAACAGGGCGCGCTCGCGCTGCACCAGCAGCGGGTAGCTCGGGCTCGCGGTCACGAGGTCGCGCAGCGGGTGGCGCGCCAGCACCCGGTGCACGGCAGGGCTGGTGCCGGCCTGCAGGCGCTCGGGCGGGTCGATGCCGGTGTCGCGCAACGCCCGCACGGCGTCCGCGAGGGTCTGCCGGTCCTCCTCACCCACCCCGGGCACGCCCTGGGCGCGCTCCAGGACGCGCGCGCCCTCCTCGAAGACCAGCTCGAGGTCCTGACCCGCCGGCACCTTGATCAGGGCGGCGTGCTCCCACGTGCCGTGCAGGTCGCTCCAGCCCTCGACCCGGAAGGTCCACCGGCCCTCGCGGTCGGGGACGACGGTCGTGCCGTAGCGGTCGGTGCCGGGTGCGAGCAGGCGCATCGCGGCGCGGGTGTGCTCGACCCCGTCGGGGTCGACGAGCACCGCCGTCGCGGCGACCGCGTCGTGCCCCTCGCGGAACACCGTGGCGGTCACCGGCACCGGCTCACCCACCACCGCTTTGGCCGTGAAGCGCGCCCCGTCGATGACGGGCTCGACGGCGAGGACCGGGATGCGCCCCACGGCGCTGGCTGGCAGCTCGCGCCCGGCCCGGCTCTGGATGGCGTCGCTGCCCGCCGCGGGGGAGGCGTCCTGCGGGGTCGCCGTGGCCGGCTCGGGCTGCTCGGCGGGCCGCCCGCCGGTCACGGATGTCGTCATGAATCAACCTCACCACTGGACGCAGGAGCCCGCAGCCGCAGGGCACCGGGCTCTTCCGGGCGCTGAGCAGCGGGACGAGGGGTTGGAGAAGCGGGCCGAAGCCGGTGGACGGCGTCGGTCCGGGCGCTCGCCAACAGTAACCGGACGCCGCCTGAAATCGGCTTGCAGCGACGGCAACCATGCTGCAACAGGTGCGCGTGTCGGTTGCGGGAGGTGCCGTACCCTGCGGCTCGTGAGAGCGATCCGTCGATTCACCGTGCGCACCGTGCTACCGCAGCCCATCGCGGCGCTGGGCGAGCTGGCCAGCAACCTGCGCTGGTCGTGGCACCGCCCGACCCAGGAGCTGTTCGCCTCGGTCGACCCGCAGCGCTGGTCGGCCAGCCGACACGACCCGCTGAAGCTGCTGGGCACGCTGTCGCCGGAGGAGCTCGAGGGGCTCGCATCGGACTCGGCGTTCGTGGCGCGCGTCGAGGCGGCCGCCGCCGACCTGCAGGAGTACCTGACGGCGCCGCGGTGGTACCAGCGCCTCTCCGGCTCGCAGGCCGGCGCGGGCGGCGCGATGCCCGGCACCATCGCCTACTTCTCGCCGGAGTTCGGCATCACGGAGGTGCTGCCGCAGTACTCCGGCGGGTTGGGCATCCTCGCGGGCGACCACCTGAAGTCGGCCAGCGACCTCGGCGTGCCGATCGTGGGTGTCGGGCTGCTGTACCGGCAGGGGTACTTCAAGCAGGCGCTCTCGCGCGAGGGCTGGCAGACCGAGACCTACCCCGTGCTCGACCCCAACGAGCTGCCGCTCGCGCTGGTGCGCGAGGCGGACGGCCGGCCGGCGGTCGTCACGATCGGCCTGCCCGGCGGCCGGGCGCTGCACGCCCACATCTGGCGCGCCCAGGTGGGGCGGGTGCCGCTGCTGCTGCTCGACTCGCAGGTCGAGGCGAACGACGAGGCCGCGCGGACGGTCACGGACCGGCTGTACGGCGGCGGCGGCGAGCACCGCCTGCAGCAGGAGATGCTGCTCGGCATCGGCGGGGTGCGCGCGCTGCGGGTGTGGTCCCGGCTGACCGGCGCCGCGGCGCCCGACGTCTACCACACCAACGAGGGGCACGCCGGGTTCCTGGGGATCGAGCGCATCCGCGAGCTCGTCGAGAACGACGGGCTCAGCTTCGACGAGGCGCTCGAGATCGCGCGGGCCGGAACCGTGTTCACGACGCACACGCCCGTGCCCGCGGGCATCGACCGGTTCGGCCGCGACCAGATCGAGACGTTCTTCGGCCGCGACAACGCCTCGCCCGGGGTGCCGGTCGAGAAGATCCTCGCGCTGGGCGCCGAGAACTACCCCGGCGGCGACTCGAGCGTGTTCAACATGGCCGTGATGGGCCTGCGCCTGGCGCAGCGCGCCAACGGGGTGTCCCGGCTGCACGGTGCGGTGAGCCGCGAGATGTTCCACGGCCTGTGGCCGGGCTTCGACACCTCCGAGGTGCCGATCACGTCGATCACGAACGGCGTGCACGCCCCCACCTGGGTCGACCCGCGCGTCGTGGCGCTGGGGGAGAAGTACATCGGGCCGGGCATCACGCTCGAGGCCCGGCAGTGGGAGCAGGTCGAGCGGATCCCGGACGAGGAGGTCTGGGCCGTGCGCCGGCAGATGCGCGCCGGCCTGGTCGAGGACGCCCGGCGCCGGGTCCGCTCGTCGTGGCTCAAGCGCGGGGCGAGCCCCGCCGAGCTGGGCTGGGTCGACTCCGTCCTCGACCCGGACGTGCTCACCATCGGGTTCGCGCGCCGCGTGCCCACGTACAAGCGACTCACGCTGATGCTGCGCGACCCCGACCGGCTGCGGGCCCTGCTGCTCCACCCCACCCGGCCGGTGCAGATCGTGATCGCCGGCAAGTCGCACCCCGCCGACGACAACGGCAAGCGGCTGATCCAGCAGATGGTGCGGTTCACCGACGACCCGTCCGTGCGGCACCGCGTCGTCGTCCTGCCGAACTACGACATCGGCATGGCGCAGACCCTGTACCCGGGGTGCGACGTCTGGCTCAACAACCCTGTGCGCCCGCTCGAGGCGAGCGGCACGTCGGGCATGAAGGCGGCGCTGAACGGCGGGCTCAACCTGTCCATCCGCGACGGCTGGTGGGACGAGTGGTACGACGGCGAGAACGGCTGGGCCATCCCCACCGCCGACGGGATCGACGACCCCGACCACCGCGACGACCTCGAGGCCGCCGCCCTCTACGACCTCGTGGAGAACTCCGTCGCCCCGCGGTTCTACGACCGCGACCCGCGCGGCCTTCCGGTGCGCTGGCTCGAGATGGTGCGGCACACGCTCGCGTCGCTCGGCCCCAAGGTGCTCGCCACCCGCATGGTCGCCGACTACGTGCACAAGCTCTACGTGCCGGCGGCGCAGGCGGCCCAGCGCGCGTCGTTCGACTACGCGCGCTCGGCGGCGGCCTTCAAGGACCGCGTGCGCTCGGAGTGGTACAGCGTGCGGGTCGACCACGTCGAGTCGCTCGGGGTCAGCGACTCACCGCAGGTGGGCGACGAGATCCTGGTGCGGGCGGTGGTGTCGCTCGGGCAGCAGCTGGGTCCGCGCGACGTCGACGTGCAGCTGGTCTACGGCCGGGTGTCGCCGTCGGACACGCTCACCGACCTCGTCACAGCGCCGCTCGCGTACGTCGAGGAGGTCGAGCCCGGACGCTACCGGTTCGAGGGGACGGTGCGCCTGCGCCGCACGGGGCCCTTCGGGTACACGGTGCGCGTCCTCCCGTCCGTCGAGGGCGCCGCCTCGGCGGCCGAGCTGGCCCTGGTGACGAACGCCTCCTGACCACCCCCGCCCCATCCCGGCGATCATGCACGCGGGGCGATCACGGACGTCACGCGGGGGGCGGCTCAGGGGCCGGTCGCCCCGTACACCCGCAGGGTGTTCGCGGGCACGCTCACGACGTCGCCGCCCTCCTCGTGGGCGACGGCGGGGCCGCCGAGAACTCCGGGCGGCAGGGCGGCGGCGCTGTCCCAGAGCAGCGTGTAGTCCGTCCCCCAGGGCGGCCCGGGCAGCCGCACGTCGACCGACGTGCCGGCGCCCTGCACCACGAGCAGCAGCGACTCGTCGACGTGCCCGCCGTGCCCGTCGGGCACCACCGCGTGCAGGTACATCTGCAGCGTGCGCAGCGCCGGGTCGTGCCAGCGCTCGTGCGTCATCTCCGAGCCCTCGGGACCGAACCATGCCAGGTCCTTCGTGCCGTCGGCGTGCACGGGCCGACCCGCGAAGAAGCGGTCCTGACGGAGCACCGGGTGGTCGCGCCGCAGCCGCAGCAGGTGCGCGGTGGTCTCGACCAGGGCTTCCTGCTCGGGGCCGAGGCGCCAGTCGATCCACGAGGTCTCGTCGTCGATGCAATACGGGTTGTTGTTGCCGCCCTGGGTGCGGCCCAGCTCGTCACCGGCCGTGATCATGGGGATGCCGGTCGCGAGCAGCAGGGTGCCGAGCAGGTTGCGTGCCGTCCGCCGCCGCGCCGCGAGCACCTCCGGATCGGACGTCGTCCCCTCGACGCCGTGGTTCCACGAGTGGTTGTCGTCGTTCCCGTCGCGGTTGTTCTCGCCGTTCGCCTCGTTGTGCTTGACGTCGTAGGCGGTGAGGTCGGCCAGCGTGAAGCCGTCGTGCGCCGTCACGAAGTTGACCGACGCGAGCGGCCCGCGGCTGGGCGGGAACACGTCGGCCGAGCCCGCCAGCCGGGTCGCGAGGTCGCGGACGCCGCCCGCGAGGTGCCCCCGCGCCACCTGCCGGCCGCCGGCGAGCCAGAAGTCGCGCACCCCGTCGCGGAAGCGGTCGTTCCACTCGGCGAACGGCGGCGGGAACTGCCCGGTGCGCCAGCCGTGGGGGCCGACGTCCCAGGGCTCCGCGATCAGCTTGACCCCGCCGAGCACGGGGTCGACGCGGGCCGCCACGAGGAACGGGTGCTCGCGGTCGAAGCCGTCGAACCCGCGGGCGAGGGTCGGCGCGAGGTCGAAGCGGAACCCGTCGACGTGCACCTCCTCGACCCAGTAGCGCAACGAGTCGAGCGTCATCTGGATGACCCGCGGCTCGCGGTAGTCGAGGCTGTTGCCGCAGCCCGTGGTGTCGACGTAACCGCCGTGCGGGTCGAGCCGGTAGTAGGTGGCCGCGTCGAGCCCCCGCCACGACAGGCTCGGGCCGCCGAGGCCGCCCTCGCAGGTGTGGTTGTAGACGACGTCGAGCACCACCTCGATGCCGGCCGCGTGCAGCGAGCGCACCATGGCCTTCAGCTCGTCGAGCGCGTCGAGCGGGTCGCGTGCGGCCGCGTACCGCGGCTCGGGGGCGAAGAACGCGAGCGTGCTGTAACCCCAGTAGTTGCGGCGGCCGCGCGCGACCAGCCAGGGCTCGTCGCCGATCGCGTGCATCGGGAGCAGTTCGACCGTGGTGACGCCCAGCCGCAGCAGGTGCTCTATGGCGGCGGGGTGCCCCAGACCGGCGTAGGTGCCGCGCAGGGACTCGGGGACGCCGGGCAGCCGGCGGGTCAGCCCGCGCACGTGCGCCTCGTAGATCACCGTGTCGGCCAGCGGCACGGCGGGCGGCTGGTCACCCTGCCAGTCGAACGGGCGACCCGTCACCACCCCGTGCGGCACGAACGGCGCCGAGTCGCGCCCGTCGCGCTCGAAGGGGTCGCCCTCGAACCGCTCGTCGACGACGTGGGCGAAGGCCTCGGGCCGCAGCGTCAGCGGCGCGTCGAGGGCGCGGGCGTAGGGGTCGAGCAGGAACTTCGCGGGGTTGTGCCGGTAGCCCAGCACCGGTTCCCAGCGGCCCGCCACCCGGAACCCGTACCGGGCGCCCACCGGGACGCCGGGCACGAAGCCGTGCCAGACGCCGTGCGTGCGGGAGGTGAGCTCGACCTGCCGCTCGCGCCACGCCCCGGCGCGCCCGCCGGGTTCGAGGACGCAGAACCAGGCGCCCTCGGCGTGCGCGGCGACGACCGCCACGTCGACACCACCGGCCCGGGCCCGCACCCCGATGGGGTGCGGGCGCGACGGCAGCGCCTGTTCGACCGACACGCCCGCAGTCTGCACGACCAGGGCGACATCGCCCTGATCGGCCCGGAGCCCTCCTTGACGTGAGTGGCCCGCCGCCGCGCGGGCGACGTCCACGCCCCGTGCTCAGGGGGTTACGGTGGAACGGTGACCGACCCGACCTCGCTCCCGTCCTTCCCGCCCCCGGAGGACGAGCACCCTTTGCGGGGGCGTGTGCTCGACGCGTTGCTCGACGAGGGCTACCGGCCCGACGTCGACGAGGACGGCGACGTCGCCGTCCGGGTGCAGGGGCAGCTGCTGTTCGTGCGGTGCATGGACACCCTGCCCCCGCTGATGCGGGTGTTCGGCCAGTGGATGATCGGCGACGACGTCCCTGGTGGGGAGCTCTTGCGGCTGCAGGCCGCGAACGCGGTCACGGGCACGCTCAACCTCGTCAAGGCGACCGTGTTCGACGACCGTCTCGTGATCGCCGTCGACCTCGTGGTCGCCGACTCGCTCGACCTGCGCGCGCTGCTGACGGCCACGCTCGACGCCGTCCTCGGTTCGGTGCAGACCTGGCACTCGACGGTGCTGGAGCTCGCGGAGGGTTTGCCGCCCTCGATGTAGGGGTCAGACCCGGGCCGTCAGGCCGGTGAGGTCCGCCGAGGCCTGCCACAGCCCTTCGGCGAGCTCCTCGTCGCGGGCCCGGGGCGCCGGCGTCTGCAGGCGCGGGGCGCCGGCGGCCACGAACCGTGGCCCGTAGAACTCCCCACCGCTGACCGCGGGCTCGGTGGCCGCTCGCAGCATCGGCAGTGCGCCCCGCCGGACGCTCTGCGTGAGGAACGGCACCACGACCTGCATCGCCCGGTTCGACAGGCCGGTGCCCTCGCGGCCCAGGTCGGTGCGCGAGGAGCCGGGATGCGCCGACACGGCGATCGTCGGGGCGCCGGTCGCGGCGAGCCTGCGCTGCAGGGCCAGCGTGAAGAGCAGGTTCGCCTGCTTGCTGTCGAAGTAGGGCTGCCAGCGGGCGTACCCGCGGCCGGTGAACATGAGGTCGTCGAGGCGCAGCCGCCCGCGGACGTGTCCCATGCTCGACATCGTGGCGACCCGGCTGCCGGGGGTGCGTGTCAGCAGCGGCAGCAGGCGCGCGGTGAGCGCGAAGTGCCCGAGGTGGTTGACGCCGAGCTGCAGCTCGAACCCGTCGGCGGTGCGGCCCTCGTCGACGGCCATCAGGCCGGCGTTGTTCACGAGCAGGTCGAGC
This sequence comes from uncultured Actinomycetota bacterium, assembly GCA_963792195.1. Lineage (GTDB taxonomy): Bacteria > Actinomycetota > Actinomycetes > Actinomycetales > Kineosporiaceae > DATKNA01. The sequence goes on from CAWBVK010000004.1 coordinate 617,148, forward strand.
CGGTCGTGCTCGGCCGCGAGGCCGTCGGCGAAGGCGGCGACCGAGGCCAGGTCGGCCAGGTCGAGCGGCCGGACGTCGACCAGCGCGGCCGGCAGCTCCCGCAGCAGCTCCCGGCGGGCGGCGTCGGCGCGCCCGGGGTTGCGGCAGGCGAGCACGACCGTGGCGCCGCGGGCGGCCAGCACCCGCGCGACCTCGAGCCCGAGGCCGGAGTTGGCGCCGGTCACCACCGCGAGGCGGCCGGTCTGGTCGGGGACGTCGGCTTCGGTCCAGCTGGTCATGGCGCTCCTCGACGAAGATGAATACGGATTCAGCTTTGCCAGGATGCTGAATGATGGTTCATCTTGTCAACGTGAGAGCCGACGCCGCCCGCAACAGCGCCCGGATCTTCGAGGCCGCGCGCCAGCTCGTCGCCGCCCAGGGCCCCGAGGTTCCGATGGAGGCGATCGCGGGGCGGGCCGGCGTCGCCGTCGGCACCCTGTACCGGCACCACCCGACCAAGGCGGCGCTGCTGCTGGCCGTGCTGACCGACTCCGCGGAACAGCTCGCCGACGCGACCGAGCAGGCCCTCCAACGGGTGCACGCCGGGGCTCCGGCGGGTGCGGAGTTCGAGGGGCTGCTGGGGCGCCTGGCGGACCGTCTCGCCGTCGATCAGGCCGTCAAGGCCGCGGCCACCACTCTCGGCGAGCGGCTGCCCCCTGATCCGCTGACCTACCCCGAGGGGTCGGCGGAGCGGCGTGCGATCGACGCGCTGACGGGCGTCCTGGAGGCAGCGCAACTCGCGGGCGACGTCCGTGCGGACGTGCGCCTCGCCGACGTCGTCCTGCTGGTCTCGATGCTGCCGGGGCCTTCGGTGGAGGCGGAGCAGCGCGGCCGCCTCGTGGCGATCCTGCTGGCCGGGTTGCGGCCACCGGCCCGCTGACTCCCGGGCTGCCATGCTGGGCCGGTGGATCGCGACGCGGTGCGGACCATCACGGGGGAGCCCGGGTCGTTCGCGCGGTCGGTGCTCGAGACGCGGCACCCCGCGATCGTCGACCAGGTGCGCAAGGCCCACCCGTACGGCCCCGAGCAGCAGGCGCGGCTCGACGCGCTGGCCGCCGACCTCCTGCACGCGCCGCTGGAACCCCCGACCCCGGACGACGCCCTCCGGTGGCCCGACGCCGTCGCGTGGCGTGCCTGGCTCGAGCCGTTCCGCGGCAGGTCGTGGGTCGAGGTGCCCTTCCTCGTGGCCGAGGCGTGGTTCTACCGCCGGCTGCTCGACGCCGTCGGCTTCGTCGAGCCGGGGCCCTGGCACGGCGTGGACCCGTTCGCGCCGATGAAGCTGGCCGAGCTGGCCGACCTTCCCCAGCCACCCACCCGGGTCGCTGCACCCGAGCGCAGCACCTTGCTGCTGGCCAGCGTCTGGGGCAACCAGGCCGACCTGGGGTTCCAGCTGGTGGCCGGCTCCGCTGCCCGCCGGCGCCGTGGGCTGGTCGCGGACGACACGGCCGGGCTCTGGTCGCTGCTCGACGCGCTGGGGCTGCGGGTGGCGTGGGTGTGCGACAACGCCGGCCGGGAGCTCGTGGCCGACCTGCTGCTCGTCGACCGGCTGCTGGCCGACGACCTCGCCGCCTCGGTGACCCTCCATCTGAAGCCGTCGCCCTACTTCGTCTCGGACGCGACGGCCCGCGACCTCGCCGACTGCCTGGGCGCGCTGCCCGGCGACCTCGGGCACGCGGCGGGGGAGCGGCTGCGCGCGGCGGCGGCCGCGGGACGGCTCGTCGTCGCGGCGGACGCCTTCTGGTGTGCCCCCCTGGAGCTGCGGGACGCGCCGCCGCACCTGGCCGCCGAGCTGGCCGCCGCAGACCTCGTGGTGCTGAAGGGCGACCTCAACTACCGGCGGCTCGTGGGCGACGCCGCGTGGCCGCCGTCCACGCCCTTCGCGGACGCCGTCCAGCTGCCGGGGGCCGTCGCCGCGCTGCGGACCCTGAAATCGGACGTCGTCGTGGGGCTGCCGCCCGCTGCCGTGGCCCGCCTCGACGCGGAGTCGCCCGGCTGGCGGACGGACGGCAGCCACGCGCTGGTGCAGGTGCGCGGCTGACCGTCAGGCTCCTTCGAACCGGGCCTTGCCGGGGCCGTTCTCGATGAAGGAGCGCATGCCGATCTCGCGGTCCCTCGTGGCGAAGAGGCCGGCGAACAGCATCCGCTCGATCTCGAGGCCGGTGACGAGGTCGGTCTCGAGGCCACGGTCGACGGCCTCCTTGGCAGCGCGCAGGGCCAGAGCCGGCCCGTCGACGTACGGCTTCAGCCTCGTCACGGCGGCGGCGTACACCTGCTCCTCGGGCACGACCTCGTCGGCCAGCCCGATCGCCAGGGCCTCCTGCGCGTCGACGAAGCGGCCCGAGAAGATGATGTCCTTCGCCTTCGACGGGCCGACCAGGCGCGCCAGGCGCTGGGTGCCGCCCGCGCCGGGGATGACGCCGAGCAGGATCTCGGGCTGGCCGAGCTTCGCGGTCTCGCCGACCACGCGGAAGTCGCAGCACAGCGCCAGCTCGCAGCCGCCGCCGAGGGCGTAGCCGGTGACCGCAGCGACGGTGGGCTTGGGGATCTGCGCGACGGCGCTGAACGCGCTCTGCAGCGCGCCGGATCGGCGGACCATGTCGGTGTACGACATGACCTGCATCTCCTTGATGTCCGCGCCGGCCGCGAAGACGCGCTCGCCGCCGTAGACGATCACGGCGCGCACGTCGTCGCGCTCCGCGGCCTCGGTCGCGGCGGCCCGGATCTCCTCCTGGACCTGCACGTTCAGGGCGTTCATCTTCGGCCGGTCGAGCCGGATCGTGCCGATCCCGCCGTCCACCTCGAGCCGCACGAACTCGTCCACGCCGCCTCCTCGCGCCCCGGTGCCCTGGTCGCCGGCCACGCTATCGGTCGAGCCATCGCCACCGACTCCCTTGCTCCCGCCTGACTGCGATGCACGCGAGATGCCGCTCGAAGGTCCATGATCAGCGGCCTTTCGCGTGCAACGTAGCCAGAGGGGAGTACGTGCGTCAGGAGCGCTCGGGCGGCGCCGGCACGTGGTACATCCGCCCCCGGAACCTCGAGCGTGGAGATGTCTCGAGCGCCGCTCCCAGGCGCTCGACCATCGGCGGCGGATCGCCTGCGAGGTGCCGGGTCCCCCACCGCACGACCACCAGACCGAGTGCTTCGAGGAGGGCCTGGCGGTCCTTCTCGGCCTCCACGACTCGGCCGGCGTCCGGGCCTGCGTACTTGACCATCCCGTCCGCCTCACCCACCACGCCCTGCCGGGGCCACACGAAGTCGACACGCGCAACGAGGCGCCCGTCGGGCGTCACCACCTCGACCTGGGACAGCGGCAGCGGCAGCCCGCAGGCGTGCATCACGACGAACGAACGGGACTCGAGCGCCGTCTCTCTGCGTCCGTCGACGAGTTCGAGGGACGCCCTTGCGGCCGCCGCCAGGGGCCACCTCTCCTGTTGTTGCAGCACGGCGGCGAGTCGTGCGGGCGGCAGCCCCTTGCGCACGGCAGCATCGGCGATCGCGACGCCGTCCGCCGGAGGCAGGTGCCGTAGACAGTCGGCGACTGTCCGTGCCATCGACGTCACCGGCATCCCGGCGATCGTGACCACGTCGGAGGCGTCGAGGGTCGCGACCTCCTCACGCAGTTGGTGGTCGTAGTGAGTTCGGGCCCCGCTGGCGCTGTTCACGGTGACCCATGCGGTGCCGCCGAGGTGCAGGGGCACGGGCAGCCCGTGCATCGCGGCGGCGCTCACGTGACTCAGCGCGTAGGGGCCCGAGCCCCGGCGGCAGAGAGCGACGGCGCGGGCCAGTAGCTCCGCCCGCCGCTCGGGGGATGCCCGTTGCCATGTCTCGGTCAGACAGAAGGCGCCGTGCCGGAGACGGTGCCATCCGCCGACGCTGACCCGGTGGGTCACCTGGTGCCTGGTCATCCCGTGCTGTACGGCCTGCGTACGAGTGAACACAGTGGGAAGGACAGGATCTGCTCTCACGAAGGCGATAGGTGGGCCCAAGGGCTCAACGTGCACCTGCCTGACGACGATGCACGCCAAAAGCCGCCGGCGACGGCGCTGGGAGCGGCTTCTCGCGTGCATCGTCGTCATGGGGGAGTAACGGACGCAGGCGAGGCCGGGCGCGGCGGCGCTCGTGCGCAGGAGCAGGGCGAAGGGGTGCAAGCTCGGCGCGACGGGGAAGCTACCCGTGAGTAACGTCGAGGTGAAGGGGCCTAAAGCGCCGTGGGTGGCGTCACCTCGGCGGGTGCCGCCGCGCGCTCGGGGCTCCGTACGATGAGGACGACGGCGTCGCCACGCCGCCTCCGGTCGCCGTCGAGGTCACGGCGGGCCGGCACCGAGCGCAGGAGGTCGACCGACCGCATGAAGATCGTCGTCTGTGTCAAGTACGTGCCCGACGCGCAGAGCGACCGCCGGTTCAGCGACGCCGACCTCACGGTCGACCGCGCCGGCACCGACGGGATCCTCTCCGAGCTCGACGAGTACGCCGTCGAAGAGGCGCTCAAGCTCGCCGAGGCACAGCCCGACAGCACGGTCACGGTCCTGACGGTCGGCCCCGACGGTGCCACCGACGCGCTGCGCAAGGCGCTGCAGATGGGCGCCACCGACGCCGTGCACGTCGTCGACGACGCCCTGCACGGCAGCGACGCCCTCGGCACCAGCGCGGTGCTCGCCGCCGCCCTGCGCAAGCTCGAGTTCGACCTCGTGCTCACCGGCATGGCCAGCACCGACGGCGGCATGAGCGTGGTCCCGGCGATGCTCGCCGAGCGCCTCGGCCTGCCCCAGGTGACCTTCGCCGGGTCGCTGACCGTCGACGGCGGCACGGTCCGCATCGAGCGCGACGGCGACACGAGCACCGAGGTGATCGAGTCGACGCTGCCCGCCGTCGTCAGCGTCACCGACCAGATCAACGACCCGCGCTACCCCTCGTTCAAGGGGATCATGGCGGCGAAGAAGAAGCCGGTGCAGACCTGGTCGCTGGCGGACCTCGGGGTCGACCCCGCCGGCGTCGGCCTGGGTGCCGCCTGGAGCGCGGTGGACGCCGTCAGCGCGCGGCCGCCCCGTCAGGCCGGGCAGGTCGTGACCGACGACGGCGACGGCGGGCGCAAGCTCGTGGAGTTCCTCGCCGGCGCCAAGCTCGTCTGACTGCCCTCTCGAGCGACAGGAGGAGAACGCCGTGAGCACCGTCCTCGTCCTCGTCGACCACGCCGAGGGGTCCGTCCGCAAGACCACCGCCGAGCTGCTGACGATCGCGCGCCGGCTCGGCGAGCCCGCCGCCGTCCTCGCCGGGCGGGGGCGCCGACGCGGCGCTGGCCGCGCTGGGCGAGTACGGCGCCGCGACGCGTCTACGTCGCCGACGCCGAAGGCGTCGACGACTACCTCGTCGTGCCGAAGGTCGAGGCGCTGCAGGCCGCGATCGCCGCGGCCGGCGGGCCGGAGCAGGTCGCCGCCGTGCTCGTGCCGTCGAGCAGCGAGGGCAAGGAGATCGCGGCCCGCCTCGCCGTCCGTCTCGACAGCGGGATCATCACCGACGCCGTCGACGTCCAGCCCGGCGACGGCGGGCCCGGTGACCACCCAGGCCGCGTTCGCGGGCGGCTACGCCGTGAAGGCCCACGTCACCAAGGGCGTGCCGGTGATCACCGTCAAGCCGAACTCGGCCGCCCCCGAGCCGGCGCCCGCGCACGCCGCAGGTGACCAGGCTCGACGCTCACGCTGAGCGACGCGGCGAAGACCGTGCGCATCGTCGAGCGCAAGCCGAAGGCCAAGAGCGGCCGCCCCGACCTCTCCGAGGCGGCGATCGTCGTCTCCGGCGGCCGCGGCACCAACGGCGACTTCGGCCCCGTCGAGCAGTTCGCCGACGCCCTCGGCGCGGCCGTCGGCGCCTCACGCGCCGCCGTCGACGCCGGCTGGTACCCGCACAGCAACCAGGTCGGGCCAGACCGGCAAGCAGGTGTCGCCGCAGCTCTACGTCGCCGCGGGGATCTCGGGGGCGATCCAGCACCGCGCCGGCATGCAGACGAGCAAGACGATCGTCGCCGTCAACAAGGACCCCGAGGCCCCGATCTTCGAGCTCGCCGACTTCGGCGTCGTCGGCGACCTCTTCTCGGTGCTCCCGCAGGCGGCCGACGAGGTCGCCAAGCGCAAGGGCTGACCCCGGTCGCTACGTTGATCATGCAATTGCCGTTGATCATGCGCTTGCCGAGCCCGCGTCTTCATGATCCACGCGAATTGCATGATCAACGGGAATTGCATGATCAACGCCAATAATGGGAGGGCCGGCGCGAGAGGGCGGAGAAGCCGGTGCGACGGGTCCGCTCGGCGCCGCGGACGTAGACTCGACGCTCGTGACCGCCTACCTGGACCACGCGGCGACCACGCCGATGCTCCCGGAGGCGATCGAGGCCATGACGGCCGAGCTCGCCCTCGCGGGCAACGCGTCGTCCCTGCACACGAGCGGCCGCCGCGCCCGCCGGGTCGTCGAGGAGGCGCGCGAGCAGCTCGCGGCCGCTGTCGGCGCGGGGCCGAGCGAGGTGGTGTTCACGGCCGGCGGCACGGAGGCCGACAATCTCGCCGTCAAGGGCCTGTTCTGGGCCCGCCGCAATCAGGACCCGCGCCGGCGCCGGGTGCTCGCCGGCGCCGTGGAGCACCACGCCGTGCTCGACCCCGTCGAGTGGCTGGGGGCCGCCGAGGGCGCGGAGGTCGAGTGGCTGCCGGTCGACGAGCTCGGGCGGGTCGACGTCGCGGCCGCACGGGCGAGCATCGAGCGCGACCCCGGCAGCGTGGCCCTGGTGACGGTGCTGTGGGCCAACAACGAGGTCGGCACCGTCCAGCCGATCGAGGAGCTCGCTGCGCTGGCGCACGAGCACGGCATCCCCGTGCACAGCGACGCCGTGCAGGCCCTCGGCCAGCTCCCGCTCGACCTCGCGGCGAGCACGGTCGACTGCCTCACGCTGAGCGCCCACAAGGTGGGGGGCCCGATCGGCGCCGGCGCGCTCGTCGCCCGGCGCGGCCTCGACCTGGTGCCGGTGCTGCACGGCGGCGGCCAGGAGCGCGGGGTGCGGTCCGGCACCCTCGACGCCCCCGCCGTCCGAGCCTTCGCCGTCGCGGCCGAGCTCGCGGCGAAGAACCAGCCCGCGACGGCCGCCCGGCTCGGCGCCCTGCGCGACGACCTCGTCGCGGCCGTCCTCGCGGCGGTTCCCGACGCCCAGCTCCGCGGCGATCCCGACCCCACGGGCCGCCTGCCCGGCAACGCGCACCTCACGTTCCCGGGGTGCGAGGGCGACTCCCTGCTCTACCTGCTCGACGCGCGCGGGGTGGAGTGCTCGACCGGGTCGGCCTGCCAGGCCGGGGTTCCGCAGCCCAGTCACGTGCTGCTCGCCATGGGCGTCCCGCCGGACGCCGCCCGCGGGGCGCTCCGCTTCTCGCTCGGCTGGTCGTCGACGGCCGACGACGTGCGCGCCCTCGCCGCCGCGATCGGCCCCGTCGTCGAGCGGGCCCGCCGGGCCGGCCTGTCCAGCGGAGCCCCGGTGGCCGCGGGAGCGTCGTCGTGAGGGTGCTGGCCGCGATGAGCGGCGGGGTCGACTCCGCCGTCGCCGCCGCGCGCGCCGTGGACGCCGGCCACGACGTGGTCGGCGTCCATCTGGCCCTCGCCCGCAACCCGGCCACCCTGCGCGCCGGCGCCCGCGGCTGCTGCACGATCGAGGACGCGCACGACGCCCGCCGCGCCGCCGACGTGCTCGGCATCCCGTTCTACGTCTGGGACCTCGCCGAGCGGTTCGAGCGCGACGTCGTCGAGGACTTCGTGGCCGAGTACGCGGCCGGCCGCACGCCGAACCCGTGCGTGCGCTGCAACGAGCGGGTCAAGTTCTCGGCGCTGCTCGACAAGGCGCTCGCGCTCGACTTCGACGCCGTCTGCACCGGTCACTACGCCCGGCTCGAGGCCGGCCCCGCGGGCGCCGAGCTGCACCGCGCCGCCGACGCCGCGAAGGACCAGTCGTACGTGCTCGCCGTGCTCACCCCCGAGCGCCTCGGGCACGCGCTGTTCCCGCTGGGCGACACGGTCAAGGGCGACGTCCGTGCCGAGGCGGCGGCCCGGGGGCTGCAGCTCGCCGCCAAGCCCGACTCGCACGACATCTGCTTCGTCAGCGACGGCGACACCAAGGCCTGGCTGGGGGAGCGCCTCGGCCGCCGGCCCGGTGCGATCGTCGACGTCGACGGCGAGCAGGTCGGCGAGCACGACGGCGCTTACGCCTACACCGTGGGCCAGCGCCACGGCCTGAGGCTCGGCACCCCGGCGCCCGACGGGGGACCCCGCTACGTGCTCGAGGTGCGCCCCACCAGCGGCACCATCGTCGTCGGGCCACGGGAGCTGCTCGAGGTCGACGAGCTCGAGGCCGGCGTGCCCACCTGGTGCGGCGCGGCGGCGCAGGCCTGCGACGAGGTGGGCGTGCAGGTCCGGGCGCACGGCGAGGAGCTGCCCGGCACCGTGCTGGAGGCTGGCGCGGACGGCGTCCGCGTGCGGCTGGCGCGTCCGGTCCGTGCGGCGGCGCCGGGGCAGACGATGGCGCTCTACTCCGGCACCCGGGTCATCGGGTCGGCGACCCTGACGCGCGCTACGCTCGCGAGCCGTGTCTGATCCGTCCGACCCGTCAGACCTGTCGGCATTCGTCACCGCCGCCGCTCGCGAGTGGGTCTGGGTGCCTCCCGACGCGGAGGACCTCACGAGCGGGGACTACCGGCTGACCCACTACCCCGAGCGCTCGAGCGTCCAGTGGTCACGGACGCAGCGGCCCGTCGCGGAGATCCTCGCCGAGGTGGCAGCGCGTGCCCGCGCGAAGGGACACGACCGGCTCCGGTGGTGGGTGCACGAGGACACGGAGCCGCCGGACACCGAGGGGCTGCTCGGCGACGCCGGCTTCACGCTCGCCGAGACCGTCGACGTGCTGGCGCTCGACCTGCGCGGCGGCGCCGACCGCCTGGTCGAGCGGCTCGACGTGCCCGATGACATCGAGGTGCGCCCGGCCGACGACCTCGCCGCGCTGCGGGAGGCCGGCGAGATCGACAGTGCCGTCTTCGACTGGGGGCCGGCGTCGGAGGCGGTGCTCGAGCGGGAGGCGGGTCTGGCGCGGGAGGGCCGTGAGACGGGCCGGTGGTCGCTGCGCCGGTACCTCGCCGTGGTCGACGGCCGGGTGCAGGGGCACGCCGGGGTGGGGCTCGTGCCCGGCGGCCCGGACGGTGGCCTCGTCGCCCGGCTCTGGGGCGGAGGTGTGCTCCCAGAGGCTCGAGGCCGCGGTGCGTACCGCGCCCTGCTGGCGACGCGCTGCGCCTTCGCCGTGGCGCAGGGCGCGACCCTGGCGCTGGTCAAGGGCCGGGTCGAGACCTCGTCTACGGGCAGGAGCGCTGCTACGAGACCACCCTGGTGCCGGGCGCCGGCGAGCCGTCATCGGCGAGCACCGCGCGGTAGAGGTCGATCACCTCCACGGGCTCCATCCCCGCCGACGCGTAGAGCTTGGGTGCGCCGGTGGCGTTCCCGGTGTCGACGGTCAGCTGCGACCAGGTCCAGCCGCGGTGGGCCTGCTCGGCGAACACGACCTGCAGCAGGTGGCGGCCGATCCCGCGGCCGCGCACGTCCCGCATGACCCCGAGCGTGCGCACGTACCCGCCGTTCTCGGCCGACCTGCTGGCGTCGCCGAGGACGAAGCCGGCGGGCTCGCTGGTGCGCGTGTCCGCCTGCCGGCAGCCGGACTCGACGAGCAGGGCCTCGGTTCCCGGCGACCTGGGCCAGCGCCGGGCGCGGTCGAGCATGGCCTCGACGAGCGCACCCTCGAGTCCGCCGGCGTCGAGGTCGGGGGCGACGTAGACCTCGAACCAGAGGACGGACCGGGGCGGCTCGGGGTTCTCGACGACGAACCACCCGAGGCCGACGATGCGGTCGCCGGCCGTGACGACCCACACGTCGGTCGCGAGGTCCTCGGACTCCTCGACGTCGGCCACCACCTGCTCCGGCGGCTGTGAGGGCCGGCCGACGTACGCGACGTCGATGGCCCTGACGAGTTCGATCACGCCCGCGCGATCGGCGTCCAGGTCGGCCCGGCGGGCACGCAGCCCGGGCGGGAGCGGGACGGGAAACGTCTGGTCGGTCGGCACCGGGGGAGCTTGCCGCGCCGGCCTCCTTGGTCGCCAGCACGTATGCGCGACGCTGTGCGCTCGGTCACGTCGTGGAGCGGGCGACGGAGGTCCGGGTCGTCCCCTGCCCACCGCCCGTGCTCCCCTCCGGCTGCGTTGCGCCCCAGAAGCCGACCGGCAGGGGTGATCCAGCGGCTTCTCGGGCGCAACGTAGCCGGAGGGGAGTACGAGTCAGGCAGGCGGGGGCGGCGGGGAAGCGGCCGCAGCGTGGGCACTAGGCTCGATGCGTGCTCGAACCCGTGCCCGGCCGCGCGAGCGGCATCGGCTCCTGGCCGGGTGCGGACGTCGTCGAGACGCTGCGGACCACGTTCGGCGAGCTCCCCGACCCGCACGTGCCGTATCTGCCGGAGCTGCCCGCGCGAGGTCCGGGCGCCGACATGATCGGGCGCGCCGCCGCGCTGCTGGTGGACATGCCCGTCGACCTGCAGCCGGTCGGCTGGCGCCTCGTCGACCGTCCGGGTCGTGACCTCTCCCGCGCCCAGGGCTGGCTGCGGCAGGACCTCGACGTGCTCGCCGAGCTGGCCGACGGGTACGCGGGGCCGCTGAAGGTGCAGGCGGCGGGGCCGTGGACGCTGGCCGCCGGGCTCTACCTGCCGCGGCTCGAGCGAGCCGTCGTCGACCCCGGCGCCTGCCGCGACCTCGTCGGGTCGCTGGCCGAGGGGGTCGCCCGGCACGTCGAGGAGGTGCGCCGGCTCGCCCCCGGCGCCGAGGTCGTCGTGCAGCTCGACGAGCCGTCGCTGCCGGCGGTGCTCACCGGCGCCCTGCCTACCACCAGTGGGTTCGGCCGGCTGCGCGCCGTCGAGGAGCCGGTCGTCGTCGCCGGTGTCGAGACCGTGCTCGAGGCGGCGTCAGGCGCTGGTGCCGTCGCCACGGTGGTGCACTGCTGCGCCGCCGACCCGCCGGTCGACGTGCTGGTGCACACCGGCGCCGGGGCTCTCTCGCTCGACGTCGCCCGCCTCGGCAGGCCGGCCTGGGAGGCCGTGGCTGCCGCGGCCGAGCAGCGGGTCGGCCTCTGGGCCGGGGTCGTGCCGACCGGCGGCGCCCTGCCCTCGGTCGCGGCGGCCGCCGACGCCGTCTGGTCGCGCTGGCGAGCGCTCGGCCTCGACCTCGCGCTGCTGGCCGGCGTCGTCCTGACGCCGGCGTGCGGGCTCGCGTCGTCGACCCCTGCGGACGCCCGTGCGCGGCTGGCCCGCGCCGTGCAGGCGGCGTCCGCGCTGGCGGACCGGGCGGCCGACGCGGCCTGAGCCGCGCGCCCTGTGTCGGTGGCGTCCGGCAGGATGTCGCCGTGGCCCAGCAGCAGTCCGACGCCCCGGTCGCTCCGGTGGACGACGAGGTGACCGCACCGGCACCCGTCGAGCAGGCGCCGATCCCCGATGCCGCGCGGCACCAGTCGGCAGAGCTCACCGACGAGATCCGTGCGGCCCAGTTCGCCTACTACATCCGCGACGCGCCGACCCTCTCGGACGGCCAGTACGACGCGCTGATGCGCGAGCTCGAGGCGCTCGAGGCCGAGCACCCGGGCCTGCGGACGCCGGACTCGCCGACGCAGACCGTCGGCGGCACGTTCTCGACCGAGTTCGGTGCGGTCGACCATCCCGAGCGCATGCTCAGCCTCGACAACGTCTTCTCCGAGGCCGAGCTGCGTGCCTGGGCCGAACGCGCCGAGCGCGACGCCGGCGGCGACGAGACCCACCCGGTCACGTTCCTGTGCGAGTTGAAGATCGACGGGCTGGCGATCGACCTGGTGTACGAGGGCGGCCGGCTCGTGCGCGCGGCCACGCGCGGCGACGGCCGCACGGGGGAGGACGTCACGCTGAACGTCCGCACGATCGAGGGCGTCCCGCTCGTGCTGCAGGGGGCCCCCCTCGACCGGTCCCCGAGTTCGTCGAGGTCCGGGGCGAGGTCTTCTTCCCGGTCACGGCGTTCGAGGGGCTCAATGCGTCCCTGGTCGAGGCGGGCAAGGCGCCCTTCGCCAACCCGCGGAACGCGGCGGCCGGCTCGCTGCGGCAGAAGGACCCGCGGGTCACCGCGACGCGCCCGCTGCGGCTGCTCGTGCACGGCATCGGGGCCCGCCGCGGCTTCGACGTCGCGCGCCAGTCGCAGGCCTACGAGCTGCTGCACGGCTGGGGCCTGCCGACGTCGACGACGTACCAGGTGCTGGCGTCGATCGACGAGGTCTGCGCCTACGTCGAGACCTACCGGGAGCACCGGCACGACCAGGTCCACGAGATCGACGGCGTCGTCGTCAAGGTCGACGACGTCACGCTGCAGCGCCGGCTCGGCGCCACCAGCCGTGCACCCCGCTGGGCGATCGCCTTCAAGTACCCGCCCGAAGAGGTCAACACCAAGCTCCTCGACATCCGCGTCAACGTGGGGCGCACCGGCCGCGTGACGCCGTTCGGCGTGATGGAGCCCGTGCTCGTGTCCGGGTCGACGGTCGGCATGGCCACGCTGCACAACGCGCAGGAGGTCACCCGCAAGGGCGTGCTCATCGGCGACACGGTGGTGCTGCGCAAGGCGGGTGATGTGATCCCCGAGATCGTCGGGCCGGTCGTCGACGCGCGCGACGGCAGCGAGCGCCCCTTCGTCATGCCGACGCACTGCCCGGAGTGCGGCACCCTGCTCGCCTACGAGAAGGAGGGGGACGCCGACCTGCGCTGTCCCAACGCCCGCACCTGCCCGGCCCAGCTGCGTGAGCGGATCTTCCACGTGGCGGGGCGTGGCGCGTTCGACATCGAGGCGCTCGGCTACGAGGGCGCGATCGCGCTGCTGCAGGCCGGGGTGGTGGAGGACGAGGGCGACCTATTCGATCTCACCGCCGAGAAGCTCGCCCGGGTGCCGCTGTACACCCGCAAGGACGGCGAGCTGTCGGCGAACGGCCAGAAGCTGCTCGACAACCTCGAGACCGCCAAGGGCCGGCCGCTGTGGCGCGTGCTGGTCGCCCTGTCGATCCGCCACGTCGGGCCGACGGCGGCCCGTGCGCTCGCCCAGGCACTCGGCTCGGTCGAGCGCATCCGCACCTCGTCGGTCGACGAGCTCGCGGCCGTCGACGGCGTGGGCCGGGTCATCGCCGAGGCGGTGCTCGAGTGGTTCGACGTCGACTGGCACCGCCGCATCGTGCAGAGGTGGGCCGAGGCAGGCGTCCGGATGGAGGACGAGCGCGACGAGAGCGCCCCGCGCACGCTCGAGGGCCTGAGCATCGTGGTCACCGGCACCCTCGAGGGCTTCAGCCGCGACCAGGCGAAGGAGGCGGTCCTCGCGCGCGGCGGCAAGGCCTCGGGCAGCGTCTCGAAGAAGACGGACTACGTGGTGGTGGGCGAGAACCCGGGGAGCAAGGCCGACACGGCCCGGCGGCTCGGGGTGCGGGTGCTCGACGAGGGCGGCTTCCGGCTGCTCGTGGACGGCGGCCCCGCGGCCCTCCCGCCCCTCGAGGAGTCCGCGGAGCCGGAGGCGCCGGCGACACCCTCGGCCGACCCGGCCTGAGCCGGAGGCGACGGTGTCAGCTGTCGAGCAGGCTCAGCGAGAGGCTGTAGCGGCTGGCGGCGTAGACGTGGGTGCCGAACTCCACGACGCGGCCGAAGTCGTCGTACGCGACACGCTGCATGGTGAGCAGCGCGGCGCCGCGGGGCTCGTCGAGCAGGTGGGCCTCGCTCGCCGTGGCCTTGCGTGCGCCGACCACCTGGTCGGCGGCGTGCAGGTGGATGCCCGCTGACCTGAACACCTTGTACAGCCCTGCCTCGGCGAGCGCCTGCGCGGTCAGCTCCTCGGGACCCAGACCGGGCAGGTCGGGTGGCAAGTAGTTGGTCATGAGGGCGATGGGCCGTCCGTCGGCCGAGCGGAGCCGGGTGATCCGGTGCACGGGCATGCCCTCGACCAGGTTGAGGGCCTCGGCGACCTGGGCCGTCGCGGGGACGACCTCGAGCGACAGCACCGAGGTGCTGGGCCGCCTGCCGGTGGCCTGCAGATCGTCGAACAGGCTGCTGAGCTGGATCGGGCGCCGCACCTTCGGCTGGACGACCGTCGTGCCGACCCCTCTGCGACGGATGAGCAGGCCCTGGTCGACCAGGTACTCCATCGCCTTGCGCATCGTCGGCCGCGACAGCCCGAGGTCGTCGGCGAGCTGGAGCTCGTTGTCCAGCCGGCTGCCGGGCGGCAGCTTGCCGTCCTCGATCGCGTGCTGGAGGGCCTGGGCCACCTGGAAGTACAGCGGGATGGGGCTGCTGCGGTCGATCGTCACGACCTCCGCGAGCTCGTGCCGGGGGACGGGGACGGCGCGTCTGACCACGAGATGAGTATGACCTGAGCAGGCGACAATATCTCCAATTATTTTGTCAGGACAAACTCTTGACTCCTCGACGCCGAGCGGGTTGCATCGAACGAGTGACGGGCGTCGGCTGCCGGCCGCGGTGCCGGCCCGGTCTCCGAAGGAGCCGACGTCGTGCCCGTCGACCGACAGCCGAGGAGGAGACACGTGCGAACGATCGGACACTGGGTCGACGGGCGCCCCGTCGAGAGCGCTGGAGCGCGGACGTCGCCGGTCTGGAACCCGGCGACCGGCGAGCAGCAGGCCGAGGTGCTGCTGGCGGCCGCCGACGAGGTGCACGCGGCGGTCCGCTCGGCTGCGGCGGCCTTCGAGGAGTGGTCGCAGGCATCGCTGAGCAAGCGGTCGAAGGTGCTGTTCGCGTTCCGCGAGCTGGTGAACGCCAGTGCCGACGAGATCGCCGAGCTCATCACGGACGAGCACGGCAAGGTACTCGCCGACGCGCGGGGTGAGGTTCAGCGCGGCCTGGAGGTCGTGGAGTTCGCCTGCGGGATCCCGCACCTGATGAAGGGCGAGTACTCCGACCAGGTGTCGACGGGGGTCGACACCTGGTCGTTCCGGGAGCCGCTGGGGGTCGTCGCGGGCATCACGCCCTTCAACTTCCCGGCGATGGTCCCGATGTGGATGTACCCGGTCGCGATCGCGTGCGGCAACAGCTTCGTCCTCAAGCCCAGCGAGCGCGACCCTTCCCCCTCGCTCCTGGTCGCCGACCTGTGGAAGCAGGCCGGCCTGCCCGACGGCGTGTTCACCGTGGTGAACGGTGACAAGGAGGCGGTCGACGCGCTGCTGGACGACTCGCTGGTGGCCGCGGTGTCGTTCGTCGGGTCGACGCCGATCGCCCGGTACATCCACCAGCGGGGCTCGGCAAACGGCAAGCGGGTGCAGGCCCTCGGCGGCGCGAAGAACCACGCGATCGTGCTGCCGGACGCCGACGTGGACTTCGCGGCCGATCACCTCGCCGCCGCCGCCTTCGGTTCCGCGGGGGAGCGCTGCATGGCGATCTCCGCCACCGTCGCCGTGGGCGGTGCCGCCGACGCCGTGGTCAAGGCGGTGAGCGCGCGGGCCGAGGCGGTCAAGGTCGGCAACGGCCGGGACGCCGCAAGCGAGATGGGCCCGGTCATCACCAAGCAGGCCCAGGAGCGGATCGTCGGGCTGATCGGTCGCGGCGAGGAGCAGGGCGGGCAGCTGGCCGTCGACGGCCGCGGGCTCGTCGTGCCGGGTCACGAGAACGGCTTCTTCGTCGGGCCCACCGTCGTGGACGACGTCCGGCCCGAGATGGACGTGTACCGGGAGGAGATCTTCGGACCGGTGCTCTCGGTGCTGCGGACGGACACCGTCGACGAGGCCATCGCCCTGATCAACGCCAACCCGTACGGCAACGGAACCGCGATCTTCACCAACTCGGGCGAGGCGGCGCGGCGGTTCCAGCGCGGCGTCAACGTCGGCATGATCGGGATCAACGTGCCCGTGCCGGTGCCGATGGCCTTCTACTCGTTCGGCGGCTGGAAGGACTCCTTGTTCGGGGACAAGCACGTGCACGGCCCCGAGGGCGTCTCGTTCTACACCAGGGCCAAGGTCGTGACCGCCCGCTGGCCGCACGTCGAGCACGCGGCCGGTGCCAGCTTCTCGTTCCCGACCTCGACCTGACGCGTCCCTCCGACCGCGCCTTCCCCCGCCCTCCGCCCGCCTGGGCAGGACGGCCGTGCCGCTGGTGGCGGCGCGGTGCACGGAGGTCTCCGGCGTGCCGCCAGAACGTGACGGTCCACGACGGGTGCCAAGAAATTGTCAGGACAAACTCTTGACATGTTCCAGTAACACCGGCCAAGATTTCGACACGAATCGAACCGGTTGGCGGGACCTGTCACCCTCTGCAGCCGAATGCGCGGGACCGCTCAAGTCCGCGGCTGCCGAGAGTGGCGAGAGAAGTCATCCCTGACACCCTCTCGCGGTCGCAGCCCGGCGGCAGACACGGCTCGCGACAGGTGTGCGAGTCACCCGCAACACATCGTCCGACCCCCGCCGTTGAGAGGAAACGGAATGACGACTCGTCGTAGAGGTCGAGGTATCCAGCTGCTGGGCCTGACCGCCGTCGTGACGCTGGCGGTGGCCGCCTGCAGCAGCGGTGGCAAGCAGGCCACCGAAGCGAGCTCCGGAGGCGGCGGCAACGCGGCCGGGAGCTCGGGGTACACGATCGCGATGATCACGCACGAGACCCCGGGTGACACATTCTGGGACAAGATCAAGGCCGGCGCGCAGCAGGCCGCCAAGGACCAGGGCGTCACGCTCAAGTACTCGAACGACCCGGACGCCACGAAGCAGGCGACCCTCATCCAGAACGCCGTGGACTCCAAGGTCAACGGCATCGCCACCACGCTGGTCACGCCGGACGCCCTGGCCGGCGCCGTGAAGGCCGCCGAGACCGCGAAGATCCCGGTGGTCGGTTTCAACTCCGGCATCGACCAGTACAAGCAACTCGGCGCCCTCATGTACTTCGGCTCCGACGAGAACCTGGCCGGGTCGACGGCCGGGCAGCGCATCAGCAAGGAGGGCGCGAAGCACCCGCTCTGCGTGATCCAGGCGCAGGGATCCGTGGCCCTCGAGGCGCGCTGCGCCGGCGTCAAGTCCGCGGTCGCCGGTACGGAGAACATCCAGGTGAACGGGGCGGACGACCCCTCGGTGCAGTCGACGCTGCAGGCGAAGCTCTCGCAGGACAAGAGCATCGACTACATCGTCACCCTGGGTGCACCCATCGCCGTGGACGCCCTGAAGGCGATGTCCCTGGCCAGCAGCAAGGCGAAGCTCATCACCTTCGACCTGAACCAGGAGGCCGCCCAGGCCATCAAGGACGGGAAGATCGAGTTCTCGATCGACCAGCAGCCGTACGTCCAGGGCTACATGGCCGTCAGCTCGCTCTACCTGTACCTGAAGAACGGTAACGACATCGGGGGCGGCAAGGCCGTTCTCACCGGTCCCTCGTTCGTCGATGCCAACAACATCGACACCATCCTCCCGTTCACGAAGAACAACACCCGCTAGCCCGGTCGGGGAGAGGCCGTGCAGCTGCAGGGCCTCTCCCCTCTCGGCGGCCAGAGGAGCCCTCGATGAGCCAGAACGTCCAGACTCCGCCGACGTCGTCGGCGCCCGCGGAGGCGTCCAACCGGGTCCGGCTGGGTCTGTCCAACCGGCTGCTCGCTCGTCCCGAGATCGGCGCGCTCATCGCGGCGATCGTCATCTTCATCTTCTTCTGGGTGACCGCGCCGGCGTTCCGAAGCGTCGACTCGCTGGCCACCGTGCTCTATCAGTCCTCCACGATCGGCATCGTCGCCGTCGGTGTGGGCATGCTGATGATCGGCGGTGAGTTCGACCTGTCCGCCGGCGTGCTCGTGACCACGGCCGGTCTCGTGAACTCCATGATCTGCTGGAACTACGGGATCAACCTCTGGGTGGGCGCCGTCGTCTCGCTGGCCTTCTGCCTGCTGATCGGATTCCTCAACGGGTACCTCGTCATGAGGACGGGCATCCCCAGCTTCCTCATCACGCTCGGCACGTTCTTCGTCCTGCAGGGTGCCAATCTCGGTGTGACGAAGCTCGTCACCGGCTCGGTCTCCACGCCGGACATCTCCAAGATCGACGGCTACGACTCGCTCTCCACTGTCTTCGCATCGAGTTTCTCGCTCGGCGGGACCACCATCTGGACCCTGATCATCTGGTGGTTCTTCTTCGTCGCGGTCGCCGCATGGGTCCTGCAGCGGACGCGCGTCGGCAACTGGATCTTCGCCGTCGGAGGCAACGCCCCGAGCGCCCGAGCGGTCGGCGTCCCCGTGACCCGGACCAAGATCGGCCTGTTCATGACGGTGGCGTTCCTCGGCTGGTTCGAGGGCATGCACACCCTGTACCGGTTCAACACGCTGCAGTCCGGCAACGGCGTCGGCAACGAGTTCCTCTACATCATCGCCGCGGTGGTCGGCGGCACCCTGCTGACCGGCGGTTACGGGAACGCCATCGGCGTCGCGATCGGTGCCTTCATCTTCGGTATGACCAGCCTGGGCATCGTCTACGCCGGCTGGGACCCGAACTGGTTCAAGTCCTTCCTCGGCGTGATGCTCCTGCTCGCCGTCATGGTGAACCTCCTCGTCAAGCGCCTCTCCACCGCCCGGAAGGTGGGTTAGTCATGACCGACACGCTGGCCGAGCACGCCGACCACGGCCTGACCAAGGGCGAGCCCCTCATCGAGATGCGCGAGGTGGGGAAGAGCTACGGGGCGATCCGCGCCCTGCGCGGCATCAATCTCGCCGTGCGGGCGGGGGAGGTCACCTGCGTCCTCGGTGACAACGGCGCGGGCAAGTCCACGCTGATCAAGATCATGTCAGGTCTGCACGCGCACAACGAGGGCGTCATGAAGGTCGACGGGCAGGAGATGACCTTCTCGTCGCCGCGCGAGGCCCTCAACCACGGCATCGCCACCGTCTACCAGGACCTGGCGGTGGTGTCGCTGATGGAGGTGTGGCGCAACTTCTTCCTGGGCTCCGAGGTCACGGGCGGCAGGTACCCCCTCGCGCCGCTGAAGATCAAGGAAATGAAGGAGATCGCGGACACCGAGCTCCGCAAGATGGGCATCGTCGTCAAGGACATCAACCAGCCGATCGGGAACCTGTCCGGCGGCCAGCGGCAGTGCGTCGCCATCGCGCGCGCGGTCTACTTCGGCGCACGAGTCCTGATCCTCGACGAGCCGACCGCGGCGCTCGGCGTCAAGCAGTCGGGCGTGGTGCTGAAGTACGTGGCCGCGGCGCGCGACGCGGGTCTCGGCGTCGTCTTCATCACGCACAACCCGCACCACGCCTACCTTGTGGGCGATCACTTCATCATCCTCAAGCTCGGAACCTCCGTCCTCGACAAGAAGCGCTCGGAGGTCGGGTTGCAGGAGCTGACGACCGAGATGGCCGGCGGCCAGGAGCTGGCCGAGCTGTCCCACGAGCTGCAGCGATGAGCCCGCCGGCACCGAGCAGGTCTCGGTGCCGGCGGCCAGCCGACCCGGCCGCGGCCCGGAGCTGATCACCCGGCGAGGCCGAGAACAGGAGTCTGCGATGTCCATGGAAGCCCCGCCCCGCAACGTCGTCGAGTCGCCGCTGTTGACGATGTCGCGCACCACGCCGACACGCCTCTGGAACGACTCGGCGGACCCCGGCGAGCTGACGGCGGCGATCAGCTGGGGCGCCGTCGGCGCCACGGCGAACCCGGTCATCGCGCTCGCCGCGCTCCGGGCCGACGCCCCCCGCTGGCGGGAGCGGCTCACCACCCTCGCCGCCGAGCACCCCACGGCGACGGAGTCCGAGCTCGGGTGGCTCGCCGTCGAGGAGCTCTCGGTCGCGGCCGCGGCGCTGCTCGAGCCCGCCTTCCACGCCAGCGGCGGCCGGGACGGCCGGCTGTCGATCCAGACCGACCCGCGGTTGTGGCGCGACGCCGACCGGCTCGTCGAGCAGGCTCTCCATTTCGACGCGCTCGCGCCGAACGTCGTCGTCAAGATCCCGGCCACCTCGGCGGGCGTCGCGGCCATCGAGGAGGTCACGGCCCGGGGGATCAGCATCAACGCCACCGTCTCGTTCACCGTCGCGCAGGCGCTCGCCGTGGGCGAGGCCGTCGAGCGTGGCCTGCGCCGGCGTGAGGCGGCAGGTCACGACGTGAGCGGCATGGGTCCGGTGTGCACGATCATGGTCGGACGCCTCGACGACTGGGTCAGGGTGGCCGCCGACAAGGCGGGTGTCACGCTCGACCCCGGGTACTACGAGTGGGCCGGGGTGGCCGCCTTCAAGCGGGCCTACCGGCTGTACACCGAGCGCGGCTACCGGGCGCGCCTGCTCTCGGCCGCGTTCCGCAACCACATGCACTGGAGCCAGCTGGTCGGGGGAGACGTCGTCATCTCGCCGCCGTTCGCCTGGCAGCGCCGGCTCAACGCCAGCGGGATCGACGCCGTGCCCCGGATCGACGAGCCCGTGCGCCCCGACGTGCTGGACGCGCTGTACGGGCAGGTCCGCGAGTTCCGCCGTGCGTACGACCCCGACGGGCTCACCGTCGCCGAGTTCGACACCTTCGGCGCCACCCGGCGCACCCTGCGGCAGTTCCTCGCGGCCGCCGCGGACCTCGACGGCCTCGTGCGGGACGTGCTGCTGCCCGACCCCGACAAGGAAAGGACCGCTCCATGACCGTGAGCGTCGGCGTCATCGGTACCGGGATGATCGGGACGGAGCACGTCCGCCGCCTCGCGGGCGAGGTGGCGGGGTCGTCTGTCGCGTCGGTCTTCGACGTCGCGACGGACCGGGCCGCCGCCCTGGCGCAGGAGGTGGGCGCCAGGGCGGCCGGCTCCTGGATCGCCCTCGTCGAGGACCCCGGCGTGGACGCCGTCCTCATCGCCAGCCCCGGCGACCTGCACGCCGAGCAGGCGCTGGCCTGCCTGGCGGCGGGCAAGCCGGTGCTGTGCGAGAAGCCACTCGCGACCACCGCGGACGACGCCCTCAAGGTGGTCGACGCCGAGGTCGCCGCGGGCCACCGGCTGCTGCAGGTCGGGTTCATGCGCCGCTACGACGCGGGGTTCCGCGACGTCAAGGCGGCGATCGACGCCGGGGCGATCGGCGAGCCCCTGCTCGCCCACGCGGTGCACCGCAACCCCTCGGTGCCGGACACCTTCGTCGGCGAGATGTCGCTGACGGACTCCCTGGTCCACGAGTTCGACACCTTCCGCTGGCTGTTCGGGCAGGAGATCACCGCGACGACCGTGGTGCGGGTCCGGCAGAGCCCGGTCGGCGCGCAGCACGGGCTGCGCGACCCGCAGATCGTGCTGCTCGAGCTCGCCAACGGGGCGGTCGTCGACGCGGAGTCCTTCGTCAACTGCCAGTACGGGTACGACGTGCGGTGCGAGGTCGTCGGCTCCAGCGGCACCGTCACCCTCGACAATCCCCGCACCACCGTGCTCCTCGGCGACGGGCGGCGCGGGGAGGCCGTACCGGCGGACTGGCGGGTGCGCTTCGCCCAGGCCTACCAGGACGAGCTGCAGGCCTGGGTGACGGCGATCGGGGCGGGCGCGACGGTTGCCCCCGGCGCCTCGGACGCGTGGGACGGCTACGCCGCCATCGCGATCGCCGAGACGGCCGTCGCCTCGTTCGCGCGGCATGCCCGCACCGAGGTCCAGCTCGTCGACCGGCCGGCGCTCTACGCCCGGGGGGAGCGGCCATGAAGATCGCGCTCGACCCCTACATGATCCGTGACACCCCGTTGCTGGCGCTCCCGCGCGTCGTGGCGGAGCACGGCTACGAGTTCATCGAGCTGTCGCCGCGCGAGGACTTCATGCCGTTCTTCCTCCACCCGCGCGCCGACCGGCACACGATCGCCGCGTTCAAGCGGGAGCTCGACGGCGCCGGCGTCCGGATTGCCTCGGTGCTGCCCCTCTACCGGTGGGCCGGACCCGACGAGGACGAGCGGCGCGCCGCCGTCCGGTACTGGAGGCGCGCGATCCAGATCACCGTCGACCTCGGGTGCGACGTCATGAACTCGGAGTTCAACGGCAGGCCCGAGCAGGCGAGCCTGTCCGAGGCGCGGTGGTGGACCTCGATGGAGGAGCTGCTCCCGGTCTTCGAGCAGGAGGGCGTGCACCTGCGGCTCGAGCCGCACCCCGACGACTTCGTCGAGGACGGCCTGGTCGCCGTCGACATGGTCCGCGGCGTCGACTCGCCGCTCGTGAGCTTCCTCTACTGCGCGCCGCACACCTTCCACCAGGGCGGCGACCCGGTGCAGATCATGGAGTACGCGGGTGACCTGCTGACCCAGGTGCACGTCGCCGACTCGTTCGACCACAGGAGGACGAACCGCTACATCCTCAACCCGCCCGGCACGCCGGCCAGGATCCACCAGCACCTCGACATCGGGCAGGGCGAGGTCGACTGGGACGCGTTCTTCGGCACCCTGGAGCGGATCGGCTTCGGGCGGCGCGAGGAGACGATCATGACGGCGTGCGTGTTCGCCTGGGAGGACAGGGCGGCCGACTCGAACCGCTTCATGCGCGAGCAGATCGCCGACCGCACCAAGGGCTGGGTCCGGCCGTGAACCCCGCGGTCGCGGCGGCAGCGCCGGAGGTGCTCACCGTCGGTCGGGTGGGGGTCGACCTCTACCCCTCCGTCGACGGGCACCCGGAGCACCTCGGCGCGCCGCTCACGGCCGTCCGCACCTTCGACCGTTTCCTCGGCGGGACCGCGACCAACGTCGCGGTCGCCGCCGCCCGGCTCGGCCACCGCAGCTCCGTCCTCACCAAGGTGGGGGCCGACGCGTTCGGCGACTACGTACGCACCGCCCTCGCCGGCTTCGGCGTCGACCCGCGGTTCGTGGGCACGGAGCCCGGCCTGCTCACCCCGGTGGTCTTCTGCGCCCTCGCGCCCCCCGAGGACCCGCCGCTGCTCTTCTACCGCCTGCCCGTCGCACCCGATCTCACGATCACCGCGGACGACGTCCCCTGGGACACCGTCGCCGAGGTCCCGCTCCTCTGGGTCACGGGCACCGGCGCCAGCGTCGACCCCGCCCGCTCCACCCAGCACGCCATGCTGGAGCACCGCGAGCAGGCCCGGGCCGCCGACCCGCCGAGGCCGCGGTGGACGGTGCTCGACCTCGACTGGCGGCCCATGTTCTGGCCCTCGCCGCAGGAGGCGACCCGCGAGTACGCCCGCATGCTCGACCACGTCGACGTCGCCGTCGGCAACCGGGACGAGGTCGAGGTCGCCGTCGGCACCCGCGACCCGGAGGAGGCCGCCCGCCGGCTCCTCGACCGCGGGCTTCGGCTCGTGCTCGTGAAGAAGGGCGGGGACGGCGTGCTCGTCGCGTCGCCCGACGGGATGGAGACCGTGCCGCCCCGGCGGGTCGACGTCGTCAACGGCCTCGGCGCCGGCGACGCCTTCGGCGGTGCCCTGTGCCACGGCCTGCTCGCCGGGTGGGACCACGCGCGCACCGCCCGGCTCGCGAACGCCGCGGGAGCGCTCGTCGCCTCGCGACTCGCCTGCTCCGACGCCATGCCCACGCTGGCCGAGCTCGAGGTGCTCACGCACCTCGAGGCCGAGCTGGACGACCGGCCCGCCCCTGTCGGCGGGGGAGAGGACGCGCGGTGACCAGCGACCGCCTGCCCGAGGACCGGCTGCCCGACCCGCTGCCCGACCCGCTGCCCGACGACCGCTGGCACGAGCTGCTCGACACCCGGGCCGCGCGCCCGGCCGCGGTGGCCGAGGCGTACGCCCGGCGTCGCCGTCCTGAGCGCATCCTCGGTCACCGGGGCAGCCTCTTCCTGGTGGCGGCCGACCACCCGGCACGCGGGGCGCTCGCGGTGCCCGGCGACCCGCTGGGCATGGCCGACCGGCGCGGGCTGCTGCGGCGGCTGCTGGTCGCGCTCGCCGACCCCGACGTCGACGGCGTGCTGGGTTCGCCCGACGTCGTCGAGGAGCTCCTGCTGCTCGGCGCGCTCGAGGGCAAGGTCGTGATCGGCTCCATGAACCGCGGTGGCCTGCACGGTGCCAGCTGGACGATGGACGACCGCTTCACCGGGTACGACGCCGCGAGCATCGCCCGGTACCGGCTGGACGGCGGCAAGATGCTCCTGCGGATCGACGACACCGACTCCGGCACCGTGACCACCATCGAGGGCTGTGCCCGCGCGGTCTCCGCGCTGGCCGCCGAGGGGCTCCTGGCCATGGTGGAGCCGTTGCCCTACGTCCGGAACGACGACGGATCGCTGACGCTGCTCCGGGACGCCGCGTCCCTCGCCCGCGCGGTCACCGTGTCCTCCGCGCTCGGCACGACCAGCGCGCACACCTGGCTGAAGCTCCCGGCCTGCGACGACCCCGTCACGGTCTTCTCCGCGACCACGCTGCCGTGCGTCGTGCTCGGCGGCGTCCCGGGCCCCGACCCCGAGGAGGACCTCGCCGGGTGGGCCCGGGCGCTCAGTGAGCCTGCGGTCCGCGGACTCGTGGTCGGGCGGGCCCTGCTCTACCCGCCGGGCGGCGACGTGGCAGCCGCCGTGGCGGCGGCCGGACGCGCCCTGCGCGCCGCGCGCCCCGCTGTCCCCGACACCGTGGGGGTGACCTCGTGACCGCCGCCACGACGCGCCGCTCCGGCCTGTTGCACCGGCGGGGCAGCCTGGCCGGCCGGCGCCCGGAGGAGGAGCTGCTGCTGACACCCGCGGACGCCGGCTGGACGTACAGCGGGCTGCGCGTGCTGCGCCTCGCGGCCGGCATCCCGACCCGGGTTGCGACGGGGGACAGCGAGGCCCTCGTGCTGCCGCTGGCCGGCTCGCTGCGGGTGGAGGTGCACGGCGAGGGTGGGTTCGATCTCGCCGGGCGCACCTCCGTCTTCACCTCGGCCACCGACCTCGTCTACGTGGGCCGGGACAGCGAGCTGGACCTGGTCAGCGAGCGCGGCGCCGAGGTCGCCCTGCCGACCGCCCGCTGCGAGCGGCGGCTGCCTGCCCGGTACGGCGCGGCCGGCGACGTGCCGGTCGAGGTCCGCGGCGCCGGGCAGGCGACCCGCCTGGTCCGCAACTTCGGCGCCCCGGGGGCGTGGGACCACGCCGAGAAGCTCGTCGCCTGCGAGCTGGTGACCCCGCCGGGCAACTGGTCGAGCCACCCGCCGCACAAGCACGACGTGACGGCGCCCTGCCCGGTGGTGAACGAGGAGATCTACTACTACCGGATCGCCGGCGCCGACCAGGTGACGCCGTCCGCGGAGGGGTTCGGCCTGCACCGCACGTACACCGGTCCGGAGCACGTCGAGGCGGGGCTCGTACCGCTCGACGAGACCCTGGAGGTCCGGGACGGCGACGTCGTCCTCGTGCCCTACGGCTACCACGGCCCCTGCGCCGCCGCCCCCGGTTACCCCATGTACTACCTCAACGTCCTCGCCGGGCCGGGCGCCGAGCGCTCGATGGCCTTCTGCGACGACCCCGCCCACGCCTGGATCCGGGACAGCTGGGCCAGGCAGCACGCCGACCCGCGGGTGACCCGGGCGATCAGCACGACGAGCAGGAGGACCCCGTGACCCTGACCGACACCCCGGCCGCCGTCGACCGCGACACCCCCGGGACCGTCCGCCTGACCACGGCGCAGGCGCTGGTGCGCTGGATGCTCGCCCAGCGTTCCGAGCTGCTCGACGGGAGCCAGGTGCCGCTCTTCGCCGGCGTCTTCGGGATCTTCGGTCACGGCAACGTCCTGGGTCTGGGCACCGCCCTCTACGACGTGCGGGAGGAGCTCCCGACCTGGCGGGGCCAGACCGAGGAGGGCATGGCGCTCGCAGCCGTGGCCTACGCGAAGGCGACGGACCGCCGGCAGGTCATGGTGGCCACCTCCTCGATCGGCCCGGGCGCGCTCAACATGGTCACCGCCGCCGGCCTGGCCCACGCCAACCGGCTGCCGGTGCTCCTGCTCCCCGGTGACACGTTCACCGGCCGCGGACCGGATCCGGTCCTGCAGCAGGTGGAGCACTACGACGACCCGACGACGACCGTCAACGACGCCTTCCGCCCCGTGTCGCGCTACTTCGACCGGATCACCCGTCCCGAGCAGCTGCTCGCCACGCTCCCTCAGGTGGCCAGGGTGCTCACCGACCCCGCGGACGCCGGCCCCGTCGTCGTCGCCCTCCCGCAGGACGTGCAGGCCGAGGAGCACGACTTCCCGCTGGCGATGTTCGCCGAGCGCCTGCACCGGGTGCCCAGGCAGCGCCCCGACGTCGCCGCGCTCGCCGACGCCGAGCTCGTGCTGCGCACGGCGCGCCGGCCGCTGCTGGTCGTCGGCGGCGGCGCGCGCTACTCGGGGGCCGGCGACCAGGTCGTGGCGTTCGCGGAGGCCCACGGCGTCCCGCTCGTCGAGACCCCCGCCGGCCGCACCCTCGTGCCGCACGACCACCCGCTGCACGGCGGCCCGCTCGGGATCATCGGCTCGGCCTCCGCCAACGCCCTGGCCCGCGAGGCCGACGTCGTGCTCGCCGTCGGCACGCGCCTGCAGGACTTCACGACGTCGTCGTGGACCGCGTTCGCGCCCGGCGTCCACGTGGTCGCGCTCAACACCGCCCGGTTCGACGCCGTCAAGCACGCGGCGCACGCCCTGGTCGGCGACGCGAGGGCGACGCTCACCGAGCTCGACGTAGCGCTCGGCGGCTGGCGGGCGGACCCCCGCTGGAGCGAGCGGGCGGCGGGCGAGCGTGCCGGCTGGGACGCGCACGTCGACAGGCTCCGCGAGGGCACCGCCCCCGACGGCTCCCTGACCTACGCCCAGGTCGTGGGCGTGGTCAACGAGGCGAGCGGGCCGGACGACTACGTGCTCACCTCCTCGGGCGGGTTCCCCGGCGAGCTGCACGGCGGCTGGCGGTCCGTGGCATCGTCGGCGCCCACGATGGACCTCGAGTACGGGTTCTCGTGCATGGGCTACGAGGTGGCCGGCCCGTGGGGCGCCGCCATGGCCCGGGCGCGGACCCACCCGGGCGGGCTCGTCACCGGCCTGCTCGGCGACGGCTCGTACCTGATGCTCAACTCCGACCTCTACTCCGCCGCCTTCGCCGGCCACCCGTTCGTGCTCGTCGTCTGCGACAACGGCGGCTACGCGGTCATCCACCGGCTGCAGACCGGCCAGGGCGCGCCCGGGTTCAACAACCTCCTCGTCGACGCCCGTGGCCCAGGGGCGCCGCACGAGGGGGGCCTGCGCGTCGACTTCGCCGCGCACGCCCATGCGCTCGGCTGCTCGGTGGAGGAGGTGCCCCGCGACGGCTCCGTCGACGACCTGCGGCAGGCGTACGCCGCAGCCCGGTCGGCCGCCGCCTCGACCCGCCGCCCCGCGGTCGTCGTCTGCCGGACCCACCCCACCACCTGGACCGAGGCGGGCGCGTGGTGGGAGGTCGGCGTGCCGTCGTCGCTGAGCGGGCACGCCGGCTTCGAGGAGCGGAAGGCGGCCCAGCAGCGGTGGCTGGGATGAGCGGGCGGCCACTCCGGGCCGGCGTCGTCGGCTTCGGCTGGATGGGCCGCGTGCACGCGATGGCCTACGCGCGCGTCCACCACCACTACCCGCGGCTCGGGCGGCAGGTGGAGCTCGTCGCCGTCGCCGACGACCAGCCGGCGGCGCTCGCCGACGCCGCGGCCCGCTTCGCCGGCGTGCGGACCCACGCCGACTGGCGGGAGCTGGTCGAGGCGCCGGACGTCGACGTCGTCAGCGTGACCGCCCCGAACTGGCTGCACCGCGAGCTCGGCGTTGCCGTCGCCAGGGCCGGCAAACACCTGTGGATCGAGAAGCCGGTCGGCCTGCGCGCGGACGACGCCCGCGCCGTGGCGGACGCCGCGGCCGAGGCGGGGGTCGTCGCGGTCGTCGGCTTCAACTACCGGCACGTGCCGGCGGTGGCGCACGCCGCGAGGTTGATCCGCCAGGGCGCGGTGGGGACGGTGACAACCGGGCGGGTCAGCTTCCTCACCGACTACGCGGCTTCCCCGAACGGCGTCCTGACCTGGCGCTTCAGGCGGGCGCGCGGCGGCAACGGCGTCCTCGGCGACCTCGCCTCGCACGCCGTCGACCTCGTCCGGTACCTGCTGGGGCCGGCTGGCGAGGTCACCGGCGTGGTCGCGCGGACCGGGCTCGCCGTGCCCCGCCGGCCGCTGCCCGACGGCGTCGGCAGCCACTACGCCGTGGCCGGCCCCGACGAGTCCGTGGCCACCGGCGAGGTGGAGAACCCCGACTGGGTCGTCGCCCTGCTCGACACCGCCGGCGGAGCGGTCGTCGGCCTCGAGTCGAGCCGCGCGAGCGTGGGGCAGCAGAACGCCTACCGCTTCGAGCTCACCGGGACGCGGGGGCGGCTGGCGTGGGACTTCCGCCGCCCCGGCGAGCTGCTGGTCAGCGGCCCCGAGACGGTCAACTCGCCCGAGGTGCGCCTTCTGAGCGGGCCGGGCCACGGGGAGTACGGCGCCTTCCAGCCGGGCGCAGGGATCGCGCTGGGGTACGACGACCTCAAGGTCATCGAGGCCTCGCTGCTGGTGTCGCGGATCGCCGGCTCGAGCCGCGGTGAGTCTGCCGGCACTCTCGGCGACGCCGTCCGTGCCGCCGAGGTCCTCGACGCGCTGGAGCTCTCCGCGCGGGAAGGCGCGTGGGCACCGGTCCGCGCGGCACCGGTCCGCGCGGCACCGGTCCGCGCGGCACCGGTCAGCCCCGCACCGGTCAGCCCCGCACCGGCACGTCCCGGGGGCGTGCCGTGAGCCGCGGCGATCGTGGCCACCCCGTCCGCGCACCCACCTCACCGACCCGACAGCCACCCGAGCGAGCAGGGAGCCCCGGCATGACGACGTCCACCAACCTGTCCCGCCTCACCCTCGCCACCGCGCCCGACTCCTGGGGCGTGTGGTTCGCGCAGGACCCGCACCAGGTCGGCTGGCAGCAGTACCTCGACGAGGTCGCGGCCGCCGGCTACCTCTGGACCGAGCTCGGGCCGCAGGGCTTCCTCCCGCAGGACCCCGCGCGGCTGCGGGACGAGCTCGCGGCGCGGGGCCTGAGCGTCTGCGGGGGCACCGTCTTCGCGGGCCTGCACAAGGGCCGCGAAGCGCTCGAGAAGGCCAAGGACGACTTCGGGCGGGAGGCGCGGCTGCTGCGCGAGGTGGGCGCCGAGTACCTCGTGCACCTGCCCGACCAGTACACCGACCAGCACGGCGGCGCGCTCACGGAGTCGGCCGAGATCGACCCCGAGCAGTGGAACGCGCTCGTGTCGGGCACGAACGAGCTGGCCAAGCACCTGCTCGACGAGTACGGCGTGAAGCTCGTCTTCCACCCTCACGCCGACACGCACGTCGACACCCAGGAGCGCATCGAGCGCTTCCTCTCCGACACCGATCCCGACCTGGTGAACCTCTGCCTCGACACCGGACACGTCGCGTACTGCGCCGGTGACAACGTCGAGATCATCCACCGGTTCCCCGAGCGGATCACCTACGTGCACCTCAAGCAGGTCGATCCGCGGGTCCGCGAGCGCGTCCGGCGCGAGCACCTCTCGCTGGCCGAGGCCGTGCCGCTGGGCGTCATGTGCGAGCCCCCGTTCGGCGAGCCGGACATGCCGGAGCTCCTCGCGGCGCTCGCCGAGCTCGACCGCGAGATCTACTGCGTCATCGAGCAGGACCTCTACCCGGTCGAGCCGCACATCCCGCTGCCCGTGCAGGCTCGGACCGCCGGCTACTACCGCGCGTGCGGGCTCGGCCCCGTCCGTCGCTGGCCGTACTGACGGCGCCCCCTCTCGGTTGATCATGCAGTCCGCGTGGATCCGCACGTGGCGGCGACCACCCGCTGCGTGCTCCCTCGTGACTTCGTTGCTCGTGGAAAGCCGCTGGCGACGGCCTGACGGGCGGTTTTTCACGAGCAACGTGGCCAAGGGGGAGCACCGGATGGCATCTGATCGGCGACCATGATCGCTACAGCGTGCATGATCGCCGGGGGGACAGGTCGGTCAGGAGCCCGGCGCTGCCGTGCTGCCCCGGACGACGAGGCGGGTCGGAACCACGATCTCGCACCGCTCGGAGCGGCCGCCCTCGAGACGCTCGAGCACGAGCCGGACGGCGACACGTGCCTGCTCGAGGTACCCCTGGGCGACGCTGGTGAGGTCGATGCGGACGTGTCGCGCCAGCGGGCTGTCGTCGAATCCCGTCAGCGACATGACCGCGGGCACGCGGACGCCGGAGCGTTCGAGCCGGTCGAGGACGCCCACGGCCGTCCGGTCGTTGAACGCGACCAGCGCCGTGACACCGGCGTCGGCGCCAAGGGCGTCCAGCGCCGCCGCACCCTCCTCCTCGGTGAGGCCGCCGGGCAGGAGGAGCGGCTCGAGACGGCGGCCCCGGGTCGCCGCCACGAAGGCCTCGCGGCGGACCTCGGCGACCGCCCCGGCACCGCCGTCGACGTGGGCGATCCGCCGGTGCCCGAGGCCGGCGAGGTGGTCCACCGCCCCGGCGATCCCCGCGGCGTCGTCGGCACGGACGACATCGACATCCGGCAGGTCGATCGGGCGGCCGACGACGACGGTGGGCACGGCGTCGACCACGTGCGCGAGCCGGGCGGCCGGCAGCGTCGGCCCGAGCAGGACCAGCGCCTCGCACCGGGAGTCCACGAGCGTCTCGACGGCGTGCCCCTCGTCGTGCGCGCCGCCGGTCGAGCTGAGCACCACCTCGTAGCCCGCGGCCTCGGCGGCGGCACGGATCTCCTCGGCCAGCTCGCCGTGGTACAGGTTGCCCGGGATGAGGGTCACGCCCAGCGTCCTCGTGCGACGCCGGGCGAGCAGCGCGGCAGTCCGGTCCCCGCGGTAGCCGAGCTGCGCCGCCACCGCGAGGACCCGCTCCCGGGTGGCCGGGCTGGGCCCCGACGCCCCGTTCAGGACCATCGAGACCAGGCCCTTGGAGACGCCGGCGTGCGCCGCGACGTCCTGCATCGTGGGACGCCGTCGCAGACCCGGGTGCGGTGTCGGTGCCGGGGACGTCTCGCCCTCCATGGCGGTCACCATAACGGCAGCAAGTTTGTCCGTACAAACTCTTGACGACGCTGGACCGGGTTGAGAGGCTTGCCGAGACTTAAACCGGTTTAAAGGACGTTGAAGAAGTCAGCCTTCCCGCACGCTCCGTCCCCGAGAAGGAGAGCCATGTCAGGAGACACCCTGGGTGTCGCGGTGATCGGCGCGGGCATGGCCGGCCGCGCGCACGCCGCCGGGTACCGCAGCGCCTCCACCCTCTATCGGCCCGGGCTGCCCGAGGTGCGGCTCGTCGCGGTCGCCGACGTCAACGAGGGTTTCGCGGCCGACACGGCCCGGCGCTTCGGGTACGGCCGCGCGGAGGCGTCGTGGCAGGCGGTCGCGGCGGCCGAAGACGTCGACGTGGTCAGCGTCGTCGTGGCCAACCACCTGCACCGCGAGGTGGTGGCGGGTCTGCTGGCGGCGGGCAAGCACGTGCTGTGCGAGAAGCCCTTCGCGCCGACCGTCGCCGACGCCGACGCGATGGTGGCCGCCGCGGCCGCCCGGCCCGAGCTGCGGACCGGGGTCGGGTTCACGTTCCGGCGCTCACCCGCGATCGCCGCCGTGAAGGCCCTGGTGGACGACGGGTCGCTGGGGCGGCCGGTGCACTTCAACGGGCACTACTGGTGCGACTACGCCGCCGAGGCGACGGCGCCGATGAGCTGGCGCTACAAGGGCGGCCCGGGATCGGGCGCGCTCGCGGACATCGGCAGCCACCTCGTCGACCTCGCCGAGTTCCTCTGCGGGCCGATCGAGTCCGTGCGCGGGACGACGTTCGCCACGACCACGACGGAGCGCGCCCTCCCGCTGGGCGCGGCCGTGGGCCACGCGGCCGCCGAACTCAGCGACGTCCGCGAGCCGGTCGAGAACGAGGACCTCGTCACCTTCACGGCGACGTTCGCCTCCGGAGCCGCCGCCACGCTGTCGGCCTCGAGGGTCGCGCTCGGGCTGGCCAACTCCCTCGGCTTCGAGCTGTTCGGCACGGGTGCCGCCGCCACCTTCGACCTGTCCCGCCCGGGTGAGTTCTCCTACGTCGACCGTGCCGTCCGGGGCGCGACCGCCGGCTACCGGACCGTTCCCGTGGGTCCCGCGCACCCGTACCTCGCCGGCGGCCTGCCCATGGACTTCCCGGGGGTCGGGTACGGCCAGAACGACCTGTTCGCGTTCCAGGCGCGCGCGTTCCTCGGGCAGGTCGCCGGCATCGACGACCTCCCGCCGGTCCCGTCGTTCGAGCACGGGCTGCGCAACCTGCGGCTGCTCGCCGCCGTCACCGAGTCCGCCGCCGAGGGCGGCGCCGAGATCAAGATCGGGTGAAGCCGTGAAGCTGGGCGTCTACACCGCCGTCCTGCACGACAAGCCGCTGGCCGAGGCGCTGCGCGTCATCAAGGATCTGGGCCTGGTGAGCGCGGAGATCAACTCGGGGGGCTTCGTCCCCGAGCCGCACCTGCCGTCGAACCTGCTCGAGAGCGAGGCGGCCCGGCAGGACTACCTGGGGGAGTTCGAGGCGGCGGGGGTGGAGCTCACCGCCCTGAACTGCAACGGCAACCCACTCGACCCGAACCCGGCCCGCGGTCGCAAGCACTCCGCCGACATCCTGCGCTCGATCGAGGTCGCCGCCGCGCTCGGCGTCCGTCGGGTGGTCACCATGTCGGGGACGCCGGGCACGGAGGCCGGTGCGACGAAGCCGGCCTGGAACGTCCTCCCGTGGGACAGCGCCTACCTCGACGTCCGTGACTACCAGTGGAACGACGTCGCCGTCCCGTTCTGGAGGACGGTGCAGGAGCGGGCCGCGCACTTCGACGTCCGGGTGGCCCTCGAGATGCACCCCGGGAACGTCGTCTACAACCCGGCCACCCTCGAGCGGCTGGTGACCGAGACGAGCGCGACCCACATCGGTGCGGAGCTCGACCCCAGCCACCTGTTCTGGCAGGGGATCGAACCCGTCGAGGCCGTCGACCACCTCGGTTCGCTGGTGTTCAACGCGGCCGCCAAGGACACCCGCATCAACCCGGCGGCACGGATCAACGGAGTGCTCGACGACGTCGGCTTCGGCCGCCCCGAGCCGGGCGCCGCCACGACGCCGATGGGTGGGCCCTACGTGCTGAGCCGGTGGCCCAAGGCGGCGTCCTGGGACTTCGTGGCAGTGGGCCGGGGGCACGACGTCGACTGGTGGGCGCGATTCCTGAGCGCCCTGGAGCGGGTCGACCCCGACATGCCGGTCAACATCGAGCACGAGGACGCCGAGCTGGGCCAGCTCGAGGGGCTCGCGTCCGCGGCCGAGGTGCTGGTCGCGGCCGCCGCCCGGTCCCGCGCCTGAACCGGGCCGGGCGGCGACGGGCCACGAGCGGCCAACGGGCGGACGGGGGGCCGGCCGGGACGGTGACGGAGGGCGACACCGGCGTGGCGGGCCTCGATCCGTGTCACACATCGTGGTCTGCTGGAGGGCATGAGGCACGATCCGCCGGTCGAGCGTCGCCTCCTGCTCACGCTCGGCGCAGCCGCCCTCGTGTCGGCCTGCGCGCCGGCGGCGGCGAGCCCCGCCCACCGCGCCTCGCCGAGCACGCCCGCCCGGCCCCGGCGGACCCCGTCGGCGGCGCTGCTGGCCCGGTGCGAGACGCCCACCGCGGCGGAGCTGGCCGGCCGGCGGCCGCTCACGCACGTGGCGTGCGGCGACGCGACGGTCGCCGACGTCGCCCTGACCGTCGACGACGGTCCCGACCCGGAGTGGACCCCGCAGGTGCTGGCCCTCCTGGCGCGCCTGGACATCCGGGCCACGTTCTGCGTGATCGGGCGGCAGGCCGCGCTCCACCCCGGGCTCGTCGCGGCCGTCGCCGCCGCCGGCCACCAGGTCGCCAACCACACGTACACGCACCGTTTCCTGTCGACGGCGTCCGCCGGCCGCGTGCGCAGCGAGATCGAGCGGGCGAGCGACGCCATCCGCACGGCGACGCGGGGCGCCGGGCCGACCCACTTCAGGGCACCCGGCGGGGAGTGGTCGCCCGAGGTGCTCGCGGAGTGCGCCGCCCAGGGACTGCGCCCGCTCGGCTGGTCGGTCGACCCCCGCGACTGGTCGCGCCCCGGCACCGACCACATCGTGCGCACCATCGTCGGCACCACCACGCCGGGCTCGATCATCCTCGAGCACGACGGCGGCGGGAACCGCTCCCAGACGGTAGCGGCGCTCGGCGTCGCCCTGCCCCGCCTGCTCGACGCCGGCTACCGCTTCGTCCAGCCGTGACCGGGCGGCCCGGCGCCCCGGGAACGCCATACACTCAAGGGTCGCTCGCGCGGCCCGTCCCGTGCGCGGCCTCTCGAACCCGCCCGAGCCGTCACCCCCGGGAGAGTCATGTCCGCCATCTCGCGCGAGGACGTCGCGCACCTCGCCGCGCTGGCCCGCATCGACCTGCGCCCCGACGAGCTCGACCGGCTCGCGAGCCAGCTCGAGGGGATCCTCGAGGCGGTGGCGGCGGTGCAGGAGCTCGCCGGTGACGACGTGCCCACCACCTCGCACCCGATGCCGCTCACCAACGTCACGCGGCCCGACGAGCCGCGGCCGTGCCTGACCCCGCAGGAGGCGCTCTCCGGTGCCCCCGAGACGGCCGAGCAGCGCTTCCGCGTGCCGCGCATCCTCGAGGAGGACTGACGTGACGGATCCCAGCTCCGACACCGGCCCCGACACCGGCACCGACCTCACCCGGCGTACCGCCGCCGAGCTCGCCGGCGCGCTTGCCGCGGCCGAGGTGTCCGCCGTCGAGGTCGCGCGCGCGCACCTCGACCGCATCGCCGCCGTCGACGGCACCCGCGACGACGACGGGCGGGCCCGCGGCGACGGCGTCCACGCCTTCCTCCAGGTCGCGGGGGAGCAGGCGCTGGCGGACGCCGCCCGCGTCGACGCCCGCCGCGCCGCGGGGGAGCGGCTCCCGGCGCTCGCGGGGGTGCCCGTCGCGGTCAAGGACGTGATGGTGACCCGCGGCCTGCCCACCACGTGCGGCAGCCGGATCCTGCGCGGCTGGCTGCCGCCGTACGACGCCACGGTCGTGCGCCGGCTCCGCGAGGCCGGCCTGGTGATCCTCGGCAAGACGAACATGGACGAGTTCGCGATGGGCTCCTCGACGGAGCACTCGGCCTACGGCGCGACCCGCAACCCGTGGGACACCACCCGGATCCCCGGGGGCTCCGGCGGCGGGTCCGCCGCGGCGCTGGCCGCGTTCGAGGCCCCACTGGCCATCGGCACCGACACGGGCGGCTCGATCCGGCAGCCCGCCGCCGTGACGGGCACCGTCGGTGTCAAGCCGACCTACGGGGGCGTCAGCCGGTACGGCCTGGTGGCCCTCGCGAGCAGCCTCGACCAGGCCGGGCCGTGCGCCCGGACGGTCCTCGACGCCGCACTGCTGCACGAGGTCATCGCCGGGTACGACGCCTGCGACTCCACCAGCCTGCCCGGGCCCGCCCCCGACGTGGTCACGGCGGCCCGCAACGGCGACGTGAGCGGGCTCCGCATCGGCGTGATCAAGGAGTTGTCCGGCGAGGGTGGCGGCTGGCAGGCCGGCGTCAAGGCCCGGTTCGACGAGGCGGTGGAGCTGCTGGTCGACGCCGGCGCCAAGGTCACCGAGGTGAGCTGCCCCAGCTTCACCAAGGGCCTGGCCGCCTACTACCTCATCCTGCCGAGCGAGGCGAGCAGCAACCTGGCCAAGTTCGACGCGATGCGCTACGGCCTGCGCGTGCTGCCCGACGGCGTCGACGACCCGACGGCCGAGCAGGTCATGGCAGCCACCCGCGCCGCGGGCTTCGGCGACGAGGTCAAGCGCCGGATCATCCTCGGCACGTACGCGCTGTCCTCGGGCTACTACGACGCCTACTACGGCAGCGCGCAGAAGGTCCGGACGCTGATCCAGCGCGACTTCGCGGCCGCCTTCGAGCAGGTCGACCTGCTCGTCTCGCCCACGGCGCCGACCACGGCCTTCCCGCTCGGCGCCAAGCTCGACGACCCGCTGGCCATGTACCTCAACGACGTCGCCACCATCCCGGCGAACCTCGCCGGGGTCCCCGGCATGTCGCTGCCCAGCGGGCTGGCCGACGAGGACGGCCTGCCGGCGGGCATCCAGCTGCTCGCACCCGCACGCGCGGACGACCGGCTGTACCGGGCGGGAGCCGCGCTGGAGGCGCTGCTGCTGCAGCGCTGGGGCGGCCCGCTGCTCGGCCGCGTGCCGGCCCTCTCGGGGTCGTGAGCGCGACCGAATCGGGGACCGCGGCCGAGGCCGTCGCCGACGACGCGGGGGTGGAGGCCGGCCTCCGCAGGCGTGGCCGGCCGGCGTGGGGCCGACCGGGGTGGGAGCTGCCGGCCTGGAGCGCACAGGCCGGGACCGGCCTCCTCCTCGCGGCGGCAGCGGCCAGTGCGGTGCTCGCGGTGCTGTGGCACGCCGGGAACGGCTGGGACCAGGTGGACGAGTCGTTCTACCTGCGGTCGGCGGCGCCCCCGCGCCCCGACGACGCGTACAACGGGCTGTGGGGGTTCTATCTTCGGCCGTGGTGGGCAGCGCTGCACTGGGACGTCGCCGCGGTCCGGGTCACGGGCCTCGCCGGGCTCGTCGTCGCCGCGGTGATCCTCGGCCGCGCCACCGCGGTCCTGCTGGGTCGTCGCCCCGCGCCGGTGGTCGCCGCCACCGTCGCGGGCGCCGCCGGGTTCTACACACCCCTGCTGCGCACCCCGTCGTACAACTGGTTCGCCGTCGTGGGGGCCGGCCTCGCCTGCGCGGCATGTCTGCGGTTGCTGGCACGGGGCCCGTCCCGCTGGGGAGCCCTCGCGGGCCCGGGCGTCGCCCTGGCCGCCGCGGGCAAGGTCACGACCGGCGGCGTGCTGGCCGTTCTCGTGGTGGCAGTGGCGGTCGGCGCCCGGCGCCCGAGGGCCCTGGGGTGGGCGGCGGCGGCGTTCGCCGTCCCGGTCGTGCTGCACCTGACACTGGTCCTCTCCCCGGGCGACACGCTCCGCGTGCTCCGGAGGTCCGCCGCGCACCTCGCCGTCTTCGACCCCGAGCACTACACGCTGGCGGGAGCCCTCACGTCCACGGCGATCGGGGTCGTGCTCTGCGTGGCGCTGTCGACCGCCACCGGCGGCGTCGCCGGACTGCTTCCGCTGGCGGCCGCGCCCTCGGGCCCGTCCCGGGCCGCGCGGATCCGGGTGCTGACCGTCGCCGCCCTCATCCTGGCCACCGCGGACGCGGTGTGGACCCGCACCTGGGCGGCCGCCCACGACCGGACCGACCGGTTCGGCACCGGCCTGGTCGCCCTGCTCGTGGCCACCCTGATCGCCGCCCTGATCGGACGGCGGTTCGCCACGGCAGGCCCGATGCCGCGTCGTCCGCTGGCGGCGGCACTGCTCCTCGTGCTGGCCGCGCTCGGCTGTGTCGCGGGCACCAATGTCGACCTGGGGTTCATGCTCGCCATGACCGGGCTGCTGCTGGCTCCGGCGTGCCTGCTCGCGGCGGAGGCCGCTCCGGCCTGCGCCCTGCCGGCCACCACGTGGGCGCTCGCGGGCTGCATCGTCGCCGGGAGCCTGCTCACCGCGGCCCAGACCTACGCGCGGCCGAAGTGGGAGGCGCCGCTGACCGCCTCCGACACGCCGGTCCGGCTGGGGCCCGTGACGGTCCGCGTCGACGCGGGGACCGCCGCTCGCGTGGCCGACCTGCGGTCGCGGGCCGCACGGGCGGGTTGGCGCCCCGGAACGCCGCTGCTCGACGGCGCCTTCATCCCCACCGTGTCGCTCGCGCTCGGCGCCGACGTCCCGCCCGTGTTACTGCCCAGCCTCCCGCAGAGTGACCCGCGAGCACTCTGCGAGGCGGTGCGCGGGCTCGGCGCGGCATGGGAACAGGCCTGGCTGCTGCTGCCCCCGGCACGCACCGAGGCCGAACGGGCCCTGATCGCCGGCTATCTCGGCCGGGTCTACCCCCGTGACTACGCGCTGGTCACCGACTACCGCGATCCCTTCTCGGGCTTCGAGGGGGTGCTCCTGCGGCCCGCCGGAGCGAGCACACCGCCCTCCTCGGACCAGGCGTCGGCGCGGGCCGCGGCCGGCTCCTGCCTCGGGCCCGGATGAGCCGCGCCGCGCCGGGCGGGAGCGGGACGGCGCTCGCGGAGGTGGGGCCGGGTGCCGGGCCGGCACCCCGCGCCGCTCGCTTCGCTGCTCGGGGGGTCGCCGGCCGGCTGCGAGCGGGCTGGGCCGCCGTCGTGGCCTGGCTGATGGCGATCGCCGCGGTCGCCGTCGTCGCCTGGCAGGCCGGGGCGGGCTTCGACCCCACGGACGAGGCCTCCTACCTGCAGGCCGTCGCGGTGCCCGAGCGCGGGGACGCGTTCAACGGCTTCTTCGGGCTCTACCTGCGCCCCCTCTGGGCCCTGGCCGGATGGGACGTCGCGCGGGTGCGCCTGCTCGGGCTCGCCGGCCTCGTCGCGGTCGCCGTGCTGCTGGGCCTCGCCGTCGCCCGGCTGTCAGGCCTGCCGCGCGCCACTCTGCTCCCGATGAGCGTGGCGGCGTCCACCGGCTACTACGCGACGACCTGGCGGATCCCTTCGTACAACTGGCTGGCCCTGGTCGGCGCCGCACTCGTCTGCACCGGGCTGTTGCGCCTGCTCGCCGGCGACCGCGCTCGATGGGGGCTGGCCTGCGGGTCCGGCGTCGCCGTGGCAGCGGCCGGGAAGCTCCCGAGCGGGGCGATCCTGGTCCTGCTCGGCGTGCTGGTCGTCGGCGTCGGGGTCGCGGCGGAGCGCAGGCGCCCGGCGCTGCTGTGGAGCGGTGCAGCGCTCGCCGTGGCCGTGGCCGTGCACCTGGTGGCGGTGCTGCCACCCGCGCAGACGGTGCGGCTCGTCCGCCGGTCCGCCGCGATGCTGGCCGTCGTCAGCCCGGGCAGCTACTCGCCCGCAGGGGCGGTCGTCGCACTCGTCAGCGGCTCGGCGCACGCCCTGCTCGCCGCCGTGGTCGGCGGCGGCGTGGTCGGCCTGCTCCCGCTGGCGCTGGCGCCACGAGGCCCCCGGCGCTCCGTGTGGTTCCGGCCGCTGTGCCTGGCCGTCGCAGCGGTCTCGGCGACGCTCGCCCTGGTGGCAGGTGCGTGGGTAGGCGGGACGAGCCACCCGGACCGCGTCGCGGGGCTCCTGCCGGTCCTGGTGGCGCTGGGGACGGCCTCGGCGCTCGCCACACGGCTGGGCCTGAGCACGGGCGCGCCCCGATCGTGGACCGCGGGTGCGGCAGTGCTCGTCGGGGGCGTGGCGGCCTGCGTGTTCGGGTCGAACGTGCTGCTCAGCTGGCAGCTGACCACCATGACGCTGCTGCTGGCCCCGGCCTGCGTGCTCGCGTGCGGCGCGCTGGACCGTGCGGCCCCGGTGCCCGGGGGCGGCCCGGCGCGGGGGCCGGGCATCGCGGGCGTCCTGGTCCTCGTGATCTGCGCGGGGAGTCTCGTCACGGCCGTCCAGGCGCATGAGGACCCGCGCATGTCCGCGCCGCTCGCCGAGGCGACCAGCCCGGTGGCGCTCGGGCGGGTCACCGTGGGCACGGACCCCGAGACCGCCCGCCAGGTGGGTGACCTCGAGAGTGCGGCCCGCGCGGCGGGGTGGACGCCGGGGACGCCGCTGGTCGACACGACGTTCACGCCGCTGCTGCCGCTCGCGCTCGGCGCGCGCGTCCCCCCGGTCCTGATCCCGGGATTCCCCGGGTACGACCTCGCGACCGTGTGCCAGGCGGTGCGGGGCCTCGGCCCGCAGTGGCGCGACGCCTGGCTCGTCGTCCTGCCCGGTTCATCGGACCGCCAGCGGGCGCAGCTCGCCGCGTACCTCGGGCGCCGCTACCCCGACGACTACGCGCCCGTGGCCACGCTCAGCCCGCGGGGCGCCGACTTCGCGGGCCTGCTGCTGCGCCCGGTCACGCCGGGCCCGGCGGCGGGGCCGGGCGCAGCAGCCCCCGGCTCCTGCCTCGATCGCCCCTGAGCCGGCACCGGTAGGGCGGGGCGGGGCCGGTAGGCTCGACCGGTCCCCTGGGAACGTCCCCGGAACGTCGCGCGAGGAGCTCGCAGCATGACCACCACCGTCACGGGCGACGCCGTGCTGCCGTTCGAGGACGCCGTCGCACGGTTCGACCCGGTGCTCGGCCTCGAGGTGCATGTCGAGCTCAACACCGTCACGAAGATGTTCTGCGGGTGCGCGACGGCGTTCGGCGCCGAGCCCAACAGCCAGGTGTGCCCCGTCTGCCTGGGGCTGCCCGGCGCCCTGCCCGTGCTGAACGAGCGGGCCCTCGAGAGCGCCGTCCGGATCGGCCTTGCCCTGAACTGCACGATCGCGCAGTGGTGCCGCTTCGCGCGGAAGAACTACTTCTACCCGGACATGCCGAAGAACTTCCAGACGTCGCAGTACGACGAGCCGATCGCCTACGGCGGGTACCTCGACGTCGCGCTCGACGACGGGACGACCTTCCGGGTGGAGATCGAGCGCGCGCACATGGAGGAGGACACCGGCAAGTCGCTGCACGTGGGCGGCGCGACCGGGCGCATCCACGGCGCCGAGTACTCCCTGGTCGACTACAACCGCGCCGGGATCCCGCTCATCGAGATCGTCACCAAGCCGATCACCGGCACCGGCGAGCGCGCACCCGAGATCGCGCGCGCCTACGTGACCGCGGTGCGCGACCTGCTGCGCGCGCTCGGCGTCAGCGACGTGCGCATGGAGCAGGGGTCGCTGCGCTGCGACGCGAACGTCTCGCTGCGCCGCACCCCTGCGGACGAGTTCGGCACCCGCAGCGAGACCAAGAACGTCAACTCGCTGCGCAGCGTGGAGCGCGCGGTGCGGTACGAGATCTGCCGGCAGGCCGCCCTGCTCGAGGCCGGCGGGCGCGTCGTCCAGGAGACGCGGCACTGGCACGAGGACACGGGCGTGACGACGTCGGGCCGCTCCAAGGAGCAGGCCGAGGACTACCGCTACTTCCCCGAGCCCGACCTCGTGCCGATCGCCCCCGACGCCGCGTGGGTGGAGGGGCTGCGGGCCACCCTGCCCGAGCCGCCGGCGCAGCGCCGGCGCCGGCTCCAGGCGGACTGGGGCTACAGCGACCTCGAGCTGCGGGACGTCGTGAACGCGGGCGCCCTCGACCTGGTCGTCGAGACCGTCGAGGCGGGCGCGACGCCGGCGGCCGCCCGCAAGTGGTGGACGGGCGAGCTGGCCCGCCGGGCGAACGCGGAGGGCGTCGAGCTGACCGCGCTGCCGGTCACCCCTGCCCAGGTCGCCGCCCTGGCGCGGCTGGTCGAGGAGGGCACCCTCACCGACTCCCTGGGCCGCCAGGCCCTCGACGGCGTGCTGGCGGGGGAGGGCGAGCCGGAGCAGGTGGTGGCCGACCGCGGCCTGCGGCTCGTGTCGGACGACGCCGCGCTCGGGGCGGCCGTGGATGCCGCGATCGCGGCCGACCCGGCGGTCGCGGAGAAGATCCGCGGAGGCAAGGTGACGGCTGCCGGGGCGCTCGTCGGTGCGGTCATGAGAGACATGCGCGGGCAGGCCGATGCCGCTAGGGTCAAGGAGCTGGTTCTTTCGCGGTTGGCCCCCGCGGATGACGTGGACGGGTAGACGTCGGGGGCGGAGCCGAGGCACGACCGCGGTGACGCCTCCACGGTGATCCGGGGGCGATGGCGTGTCGTATGCGCAAGGCCGGGGTCGGCCGCGGAACCCGCGGCTCCTCGCCGCGGCGACGGTCTCCGTCGTGGCCGCGGCGCTCGTCGTCGTGCTCGCGGTGACGCACGCGCCGCACGCCGGGGCCGTCGCGCTCGGCCTGGCCGGTGCCCTGCCGCTCGCGGCCGCGGCGCTGCTCTGGCCGCTGCCGGCCGCGCGGGGCAGACGGGTGCCGCCGTACCGCCGCTGGATGGCGGCGGCGATGGCGGTCTGGGGAGGGGGCCAGCTGCTGAACCTCGCGACGGTGGGCCCCGGCGGCGGGCCGGACCGCACCTACCCCGCACCCGGCGACCTGGTCTCGCTTGCGGCCGCCCCGCTGGCCGTCACGGGTCTCGTGCTCTTCGCGCGCGCCGTGCCGGGGCTCACCGGTGTGGCACTGCCCGCGGCCCGGCTGGTCATCGACGCGATGCTGCTCGGCCTCTCGCTGGCGCTGGTCGTCTGGCGGTTCGGGATCCAGGGCATCGAACCGGCGGGAGTGGCCGCGACGGCCGTCGTGGTGCTGACGCTGCTGGCCGACCTCGTGGTGGGGTGCATGGGCGGCCTGCTGGCCCTGCGCCGCCCCGCGCGGCCCGTGCTCGTGGCCGCCGCCGGCCTCGGTCTGGTCGTCCTGGGGGACGTGCTGGCGCTGCAGCGGGCCCTGGCGCCGTCGGTGGGGTGGTCGGCCGGCGGAGCGGCGCTGCTCGTCGCGGGCTGGCCCTTCGTCACCGCGGGCGCGCTCGGCCGCGGCGCCCCGGCCGCGGGTGACGTCGACGGCGACGTCGCCGCCGAGGCACGCCTGACGGCGGTGACCACCACCGGCACCGTCGTGGTGCTCGGTGTCGGCGTGCTGGGGGTCCTGCTGCGGCCGCCCGTCGACCAGGTGTCGCTGTGGCTGGTCCTCGTTCTCGTCGTCGTGGTCTGGGTCCGGGAGATGATCGCCACCGGGCAGCGTTCGAGCCTGCTGCGGCGGCTGCACGCCGAGGCGACCCTCGATCCGCTCACCGGCCTCGCGAACCGGCGGCAGCTGACGCACCGGCTCGCCACTGTCGGCCCGCGCCAGACCTGGTGCCTGCTCACCCTCGACCTGGACGCCTTCAAGACGGTCAACGACGTGCTCGGGCACGAGACGGGTGACCGGCTGCTCCGGGCGGTCGGGCACCGGCTGGCCGAGGTGGTGCCCGCGCGGGCGCTGGTGGCCCGGATCGGCGGCGACGAGTTCGCCGTGCTCCTGCCCGCGACCACGGCCGTGGCGCAGCGGCTCGGGGAGAACCTGGTCGCGGCGGTGCGCCGCGCCAGCGGCGACGTCCCGGGGGTCGACCGGGTGGGCGTGTCGGCCTGCGTGGGCATCGCGACCGTGCAGGCGGACGGCGAGGGCGAGGCGGCCGACCCGCTGTCGGCGCTCTCGGCCGCCGGCGCCGCCCAGCAGCTCGCGAAGGCGGCCGGGCGCGACCACGTGCGGCTCTACGACGCCGGGGCGGCGACGCTGCGCCGCCGCCGCCTCACCCTCGAGGAGCGGCTTCGGGTGGCGATCGCGGCGGGTGACCTGCAGGTGCACTACCAGCCGATCGTCGAGCTGGCCGACGGCCGCCTCGCCGGTCTCGAGGCACTCGCCCGCTGGGTCGACCCCGAGCTGGGGGCCGTGCCGCCCGAGGAGTTCATCGCCGTCGCCGAGGAGAGCGGCCTGGTCGTTCCGCTCGGCGAGCTCGTGCTGAACGAGGCGGTCCGCGCGTCGGTGGCGGCGGGCCTGCCCGCGGCCGGCATCCGCATGAGCTGCAACGTGAGCCCGCTGCAGCTGAAGGTCCCCGGCTTCCACCGGGTCGTCGAGGGCGCGCTCGCCGCCCACCGCATGCCGCCGTCGTCGGTCGTGATCGAGGTGACAGAGGCCGCCGTGGTCGAGGAGGAGGGCCCGGCGGTGACTACGCTGCACCGTCTCGTCGAGCTCGGCGTCACGGTCGCGATCGACGACTTCGGGACCGGGTACTCGGCGCTCGGCTACCTCCGGCGTCTCCCGGCGCAGATCCTGAAGATCGACAAGTCGCTGACCGCGAGCCTCGCCGAGGAGCAGCGGGCACGCGCGATCGTGCGCGCGGTCACCGACCTCGGGCGTTCGATCGGGCTGGCGGTGGTCGTCGAGGGCGTGGAGTCCCCGCAGGTGGCCGACCTGGTGCGGCAGATGGGGGCCGACTACGGGCAGGGCTCGCTGTACGGGCAGCCCACGCCGCTCGCCGACGTGCCCGGGCTGCGTGCCGCCGTCGGCCGCCTCCCGCTGACGTCCCTGGCCCCGTCGGCCCCGCTGCCGGCTCCGGCTCCGGCTCCGGTGACCTGGGTGCCGGCCGCGACGGGGGTCAACCGCCCGCGGCGCTGAGCCGGTACGGCCGGGCGCACGCCGGCGGGGAGAGTCGGGGACAATCGGCGGGTGCGACGGTGGGAGGTCATGTCCGCGCTGACGGACCAGAAGGTGCTCGGCATCGTGCGCGCCGGAAGCCCCGAGGAGGCGGTGACCCTCGCGCGCCGGCTGCTCGGCGCCGGGCTGCGCTGCGTCGAGGTCGCGTTCACGACGCCGCAGGCGGCGCAGGCCCTGCGCGAGGTCGTGGCCGGAGCGCCGCCCGGCGCCGTCGTGGGTGCCGGGACCGTGCTCAGCGAGGTCGACGCAGCCGCGGCCGTCGCCGCCGGCGCGCGCTTCCTCGTGGCGCCCGACCTCGACGAGGGCGTCGTCCGGGCGGCCCACCACCTGGCCGTCCCGGTGCTGCCCGGTACGGGGACGGTCACCGAGATGCGGCGGGCGCTGAAGCTCGGCGCGGACGCCGTCAAGCTCTTCCCCGCGGCGCACCTCGGCCCCGGCTGGCTCCGAGACGTGCGCGCGGCCCTGCCGACGCTGCCGGTCGTCCCGACGGGCGGCGTGACCCCGGCCACGCTGCCGGAGTGGATCGGCGGCGGGGGCGATCGCCTGCGGCATGGGTTCCTGGCTGACGTCGGGCGGCGACGAGGCGGCGTCCGACCGCGTGGCCCAGGCGCTGGCCGCAGCCGCGACCCCCTGACCCCTCCCGCTGATCAAGGAAAAGCTCGACCTGGGTCCAGCTTTTCCTTGATCAGCGGGAGATGACCGGGGGGTCAGGCCCAGTCGAAGGTGCGGGTGACGGCCTTCTTCCACTCGGCGTAGA
The DNA here is from genome assembly GCA_963792195.1 of uncultured Actinomycetota bacterium. Classification (GTDB taxonomy): domain Bacteria; phylum Actinomycetota; class Actinomycetes; order Actinomycetales; family Kineosporiaceae; genus DATKNA01. The sequence continues at coordinate 662,045 of CAWBVK010000004.1, forward strand.
GGCGCTCGCGCTCGGCGTCGTCCATGGTGGGCTCCCAGCGGGCGCCCTCGGCCCAGTTGCGGCGCAGGTCGTCGAGCCCGTCCCAGTAACCGACGGCGAGGCCGGCGGCGTAGGCGGCGCCGAGCGCGGTCGTCTCGGTGCACCGACGGCCGGACGACGGGGACGCCCGAGCTGGTCCGCCTGGAACTGCATGAGCAGCTCGTTCGCCGTCATGCCGCCGTCGACCGCGCAGCTCGGTGAGCTCGACGCCCGAGTCGGCCCGCATCGCGTCGACGACCTCGCGGGTCTGGTAGGCCGTCGCCTCCAGCGCCGCCCGCGCGAGGTGCCCGCGGTTGACGAACCGGGTGAGCCCGACGATCGCGCCGCGGGCGTCGGGCCGCCAGTACGGCGCGAAGAGGCCGGAGAACGCCGGCACGAAGTACGCGCCGCCGTTGTCGTCGACGCTAGCGGGCGAGCGGCTCGACCTCGGCCGCCGAGGCGAGGATGCCGAGGTTGTCGCGCAGCCACTGCACCAGCGAGCCGGTGACGGCGATCGACCCCTCCAGCGCGTACACCGGCTCCTGGTCGCCGATCCGGTAGCAGACGGTCGTCAGCAGGCCGTGCTCGCTGCGGACCCGCTCGGTGCCGGTGTTGAGCAGCAGGAAGTTGCCGGTGCCGTAGGTGTTCTTGCCGGTGCCGACCTCGAAGCAGACCTGCCCGAAGGTGGCCGCCTGCTGGTCGCCCAGCGCCCCGGCCACGGGGACGCCGGCCGAGCATGCCGCCGGCCCGCGCCGCCGCCGTACACCTCCGACGACGAGCGGATCTGCGGCAGCATCGACGACCGGCACGCCGATCTCGTCGGCGATCGACTCGTCCCAAGCCAGCGTGTCGAGATCCATCAGCAGGGTGCGGGAGGCGTTGGTGACGTCGGTGAGGTGCAGGCCGCCGTCCACGCCGCCGGTGGCGTTCCACAGCAGCCAGGTGTCGATCGTGCCGAACAGCAGGTCACCGCGCTCGGCGGCCGCCCGCGCGCCGTCGACCTCGTCGAGGATCCAGCGCACCTTCGGGCCGGCGAAGTACGTCGCCAGCGGGAGTCCGGTGACGTCGCGGTAGCGGCCCGCGCCGCCGCCGAGCCCGGCCAGCCGGTCGCAGATGGCCTGGGTGCGGGTGTCCTGCCAGACGATCGCGTTGTACACGGGGCGGCCGGTGCGCCGGTCCCAGACCACCGTGGTCTCGCGCTGGTTGGTGATGCCCACGGCGGCGAGGTCGCGCGCGGTCGACGTCGGCCCGGGCCAGGCGCCTCGGCGACGACCCGGCGGGTGTTGTCCCAGATCTCCACCGGGTCGTGCTCGACCCAGCCGGCGCGCGGGAAGATCTGCCGGTGCTCGACCTGGTCGGCGGCGACCGGCCGGCCCGATGCGTCGAACAGGATGCAGCGGGTGCTGGTCGTGCCCTGATCGATGGCGGCCACGTACTGCGACATCGCGTCCTCCTGCTCGCCGGTACCGCGTCCCGCCGATCCCTCGCGGGCGATGGGGGGTCAGGCTGCCACGTCCGGTCCGGGGCTGGCGAGCAGGGCCGCGGCGCCCGGTCCGAGCGCGGGCCGCCCGGGGCTGCACGAGTGACACTGGTCCCGTGAGCGCGACCGGTGAGCTGCGGCGCCCGGAGGCGGCGGAGCTCCCGCCGCCGCCGGGGTGGCCCGGGCTGCTGCGGACGGCGCACCTGCTCACCGCCGACCACGGCGCTGCCGAGGAGCTGGCGGTGGCCGCGCTCGTGCGGGCCGGGCGCCGGTGGGCCGGGCGAGCCGCGCCCGACGCGCACCGGCTCGTGCTGACGATGCCGGCGTCCCCCGTGCGCTGGTTCACGTCGCCCCCGGCTCGGGCCGGCACCGGACCCGAGGACCCGTTCCTGCGCGCCTACCGGGCGCTGCCACCGCGCGGCCGGGCGCTGCTCGTGCTGCGCGTCGCCGACGGCCTCGACGAGCGCGCGGCGGCCCGGGCCGTCGGCGTTCCCGCCGCCCGCGCCCGTGCCGAGACGGTCACCGCGCTCGACGCGCTGCGCGCCCCGCTCGCCGACCGCACGGCGGCCGGGGCCCCGGACGCCGCCCGCGCGGCCCCAGCCATCGAGCTCGACCTCGACCAGGCGGATCGGCTCGACCCGGCCGACCCGGTCGTCCGTACGCTCGGGCGTCTGTACGCAGACCTCGAGGCGCATCCGCCGGTCACCACGAGGCCGGGCGAGCGGGTGGCACGGGCGACGGCCCGGGACCGCGCGCGGCGGCGGACGGCGGCGGCGCTCGCCGCCGTCGTCGTCGTCCTCGCGGCGACGGGCGGCGCCCTGGTCGCGCGCCAGCACGCTCGGGACGAGGCCGCTCGCGAGCTCGCCGTGCGGCGGCAGGCCCTCGACGCGCTGCTCCACCCGCTCGTGCTGGGAGCGGACCTGAGCACCTGGCCGACCCGGGGCAGCCACGCGGGCGACGCGGCGCTGCTCGCCCAGGTGCGCCGCCGCGTCGGCGACGGTGTCGCGCTGCCCTTCGTGGGCAGGGTCGGCGACCTCGACATGGCCCTCGTGTACGCGGGCACGTCCGACAACCCGCGCCTGTACGTGCTGCACGGGCCGCCGGACAGCGACCCCGCCGGGTGGGCGGAGGACGACGGCGTGCCCCCGGCCTCCGATGCGGCCGTGCTCTCGGCGGCGGTCCGCGACGGCGCCGGGCTCGTGCACCTGGTCGTCGCCACTCTGAGCCGCGGCGTGTCGGCCGCCTACTCGCCCGGCGTGCGCGTCGGGGACGACGCGACCGTCTCGCGGGAGTACCGGGCGTTCCGTCTCGAGGACGGCGTCGGGACCGCCGTGGCGTCGGGGGAGCCGCGCCGCTTCGCGCTCCGGCTGCAGTACGACACGAACACCTCCATCCAGCCCTTCGACGTCGGGGCGTCCGAAGAGACGCCGCCCGATCGCGCCACCGGGCCCCTCCGCGTGCCCGTTCGCAGGGCGCGGTCGTGCGCAGGTCTCGCGGTCGCCGACGACACCGGCGCGCTGGTCGAGACCGCACTCGAGCAGGCCGGCATCACGCCGGCCGCCGTCACCGCGGTCCGGCAACTCTGGTGCGACCGAAGCGTGGACCGGTCGGGTGCGGCCCTTGCGATCACGGCCACGCACGGCCCCGACATCCAGTGCCACGAGGAGGTGGTCCGTTCTGACGCGGGCCTCGGCTTCCAGCGGGCCTGCTGGCCCGTTCCGCGGGGACGAGGCATGAGCGCACCGTTCGTCTCGCCGTCCGGCTTCGACGAGGACCCGGCGGCCGAGCACCAGGTCACCGTGTGGGCGCCCGGGGCGAGTCGGCTGGAGCTCGCGTCCACGGCTCATGGCGACCGGGTATCGGCGCGGGCGACCTTCACCCCCGAGGGCATCGCCCACGTCACGGTGGGTGGGACCGACGGGGGGCCGATCGACGACCAGTACGTCGTCGTGCGCGACGATCGCGATCGCGAGATCACCCGCTTACCCGCCCTGAACTTCCCCCAGGGGGACAGTTGGGGTGAGACGGCCGACGGGCCTGTGCTGCCCCCGGTCGGGTAACACCTCCGCTCGCTCGCCCGCACTCCGCGTGGTCGAGTGATGCGCGTGACCACCCCGACCACTGCGAGTGGCATGCTGGACGCAGGCCGTGATGTCGTCGGCCCCGTGCTCCTCGGGGCCTGGGACGCGTTCCTCGCGGCGGCGCGCGCCTGCGACCTGCACCGTCCCACGCGCCTGCCCGGCTGGCGGGCCCAGGAGGTGTGCACCCACCTCGGGGTGTGGGACGACTACGACGCGGTGGCCGGGCTCGTCGCCTCCGCCCGCGCGGGCGGGCAGGGCGGGACCCCGGACGTCGACGCAGCCAACGCCCGCGTGATCGCCGCCCACCGGCATGCGCCCCGCGAGGAGGTCCTCGCCGCGTTGCGGCGCCACCGCGACGGCGTCCGCGCCTACCTCGCCGACGCTCCCGCGGGTCTCGACCGCGCACCCACCGCCGGGCCGGTCGGTGCCCTGCCCCTGCTCACCACCCTGCTCGCGGAGGCCTACGAGCTTGCCGTGCACGCCCTCGACCTGCGGACCGCCGGGGCGGGCGACCCGCCGGACGCGCTCCTCGACGCCGGCCTGCTCGCCCTGGCCGACGTGACCGGTGCGCCTGGCCGCCGTGCACGGCGTGGCGGGCGACGCGGCGCTCGTGGCCCCCGCCGGCGGGTGGCGCTTCACCTCGGACGGCCGGGGCTGGCGGGTCGACCGGGTGGACCGCGGCGCCCGCGCCGCCGGGCCCGCGGTCAGCGGTGACGGCGCGACCCTGCTCGACGCGTCGGCCGGCCGGGCGAACCCCGTGGGGCTGCTCGCGCGCCGGCGGCTGGTGCTGCACGACGCCGCCGGGTTGCTGCGGCTCGCGCCGCTGGTTGACGCCGCCCCCCAACCTTCCCGGTGGCCCCTTGCTGAGCGTCGCCGCCAGGACCCTGTCGGGAGCCGCCGGGTTGCTGGGACGATGGGGCCGTGGCGGAGGTTGACGGTGGTGGCCGACCGGTGCGCGTCGTGCGTCGCGACGATCTCGAGGACGCCGATCCGACCAGCGGCATGCGCCGGCGCCGCGCGTTCGAGGCGCCGGGGCTCTGGGCAGGCGTGGTGCACACGGCCCCCGGTGCCACCTCGGGCTGGCACCACCACGGGGAGCACGAGACCAGCCTGTACGTGGTCGACGGCACGATGCGGCTCGAGTTCGGGCCCGGCGGCCGCGACGTGGTCGAGGCCGGCCCCGGTGACTTCCTGCACGTCCCGGCGTGGACCGTGCACAGGGAGTCGAACCCGGCGCCGGCGCAGGAGTCGACGGCGGTGATCGCCCGGGCGGGCCGGGGAGCGCCCACCGTGAACGTCGAGGGGCCGCCCGAGGGCGACGTCCGGGTGGTGCGGGACGGCCAGGAGGGGACCGGGGCGTCCTAGACTCCCCGCGTGACCGACATCAAGCCACGCAGCCGCGACGTCACCGACGGTCTGGAACGCGCCGCCGCCCGAGGGATGCTGCGCGCCGTCGGGATGACCGACGACGACTGGGAGAAGCCGCAGATCGGCGTCGCGAGCTCCTGGAACGAGATCACCCCGTGCAACCTGTCGCTCGACCGGCTCGCCCAGGCGAGCAAGGAGGGCGTGCACGCGGCGGGCGGGTTCCCGATGCAGTTCGGCACGATCTCGGTGAGCGACGGCATCTCGATGGGCCACGAGGGCATGCACTTCTCGCTGGTCAGCCGCGAGGTCATCGCCGACAGCGTCGAGACCGTCATGATGGCCGAGCGGCTCGACGGCTCGGTGCTGCTGGCTGGCTGCGACAAGAGCCTGCCGGGCATGCTCATGGCCGCGGCGCGGCTCGACCTCGCCAGCGTCTTCCTCTACGCCGGGTCGATCATGCCGGGCGTCGCCCGGCTGTCCGACGGCAGCGAGCGCCAGGTCACGATCATCGACGCGTTCGAGGCGGTGGGCGCGTGTGCGCGCGGGCTCATGAGCCGGGCGGACGTCGACGCCATCGAGCGGGCGATCTGCCCGGGCGAGGGCGCCTGCGGCGGCATGTACACGGCCAACACGATGGCCGCCGTCGCCGAGGCCATCGGCATGTCGCTCCCGGGCAGCGCCTCCCCGCCGAGCGCCGACCGGCGCCGGGACGGGTTCGCCCGCAAGTCCGGCCAGGCCGTCGTCGAGCTGATCAGGCAGGGCATCACCGCTCGGCAGATCATGACGAAGCAGGCGTTCGACAACGCCATCGCCGTCGTCATGGCCTTCGGCGGCTCGACCAACGCCGTCCTGCACCTCATGGCGATCGCTCACGAGGCCGACGTCGACCTCTCCCTCGAGGACTTCCGCCGGGTCGGGACCCGCGTCCCGCACCTCGCGGACGTCAAGCCCTTCGGGTCGTATGTCATGACGGACGTCGACCGCGTCGGCGGCGTGCCGGTGGTCATGCGGGCCCTGCTCGACGCCGGCCTGCTGCACGGCGACTGCCTGACGGTGACCGGCCGGACGCTCGCGGAGAACCTCGAGGCCGTGGCCCCGCCGGACGTCGACGGCAAGGTGCTCCGCGCGCTGTCGCGGCCGATCCACCGTACGGGCGGCATCACGATCCTGCACGGGTCGCTGGCGCCCGACGGGGCGGTGGTCAAGTCGGCCGGCTTCGACGAGGACGTCGTCGAGGGCACGGCCAGGGTCTTCGACCGCGAGCAGGGTGCGATGGACGCCCTCGAGAAGGGCGAGATCGTCGCCGGCGACGTCGTCGTCATCCGTTACGAGGGGCCCAAGGGCGGGCCGGGGATGCGCGAGATGCTGGCGATCACCGGGGCGATCAAGGGGGCCGGTCTGGGCAAGGACGTGCTCCTCGTCACCGACGGCCGCTTCTCCGGCGGCACCACCGGCCTGTGCGTCGGCCACATCGCGCCCGAGGCGGCGGATGGCGGCCCGATCGCGCTCGTCCGCGACGGCGACCGGATCCGCCTCGACGTGAGCCGGCAGACACTCGACCTGCTCGTCGATCCGCAGGAGCTGGCCGGCCGCCGGGACGGCTGGAGTGCCCTGCCCCCGCGCTGGACGCGGGGCGTGCTGGGCAAGTACACGCGCCTGGTCGGATCGGCCTCGACCGGAGCGGTCTGCGGCTGAGCCGCCCGGATTCGGGGGGAAGACGGTTGGATCGGGTGACGGCGACGGTCGGGACGACGGGCCGCGTCGTGGCCAGCGCCGCCCTCGGGGCCGGCGCCCTGGCCACGGGCGTCCTGCTGATCGCCGTCGGGCCCGGGACGGCAGGCGCCCGCGCCGGGCTCGTCACGGTCGGCCTGCTCGCATCCGCCGTGCTCGCCTGGGCGGCGGTGCGGGGCGGCCGCTGGCTGCGCCTGGGCTGGTACGCCGTGGCGGGCGGCGCGGCGCTGCAGACCCTCGCCCTGCTGGGAGGCCGTCCCGGTCGAACGGCTCGGCCCGGGCGGCCCCGACCTCAGGGACGCCCCCTGGCCCGTGATCGCGCAGGGCGGAGCGCCTTCGGTGGCGACTGATCGAATCGGGGCATAGCCTCCCCGGAACAGGGGCGGACGCCCCATTCGTCCCCTTGGGGAGGTCTGCCATGGAGGCCCTGACGGCGGCGGCGAGCGATCTGAGGTTGACCCTCGGTCCGCTCGACTATGTGATCTTGATCGTGTACTTCACGATCGTCATCGGCATCGGGGTGATGGCCCGGCGCTCGATCGCGACGAGCGAGGACTTCTTCCTCTCCGGGCGCGCGCTCCCCGCGTGGGTGACGGGCCTGGCGTTCATCTCGGCCAACCTCGGCGCCATCGAGATCCTCGGCATGGCGGCGAACGGTGCGCAGTACGGCCTCTCGACCGTGCACTTCTACTGGATCGGCGCCGTCCCCGCGATGGTGTTCCTCGGCATCTTCATGATGCCGTTCTACTACTCCTCCCGGGTGCACAGCGTGCCCGAGTTCATGCGACGCCGGTTCAACCAGTCGAGCCACCTGGTCAACGCGGTGAGCTTCGCGACGGCGCAGCTGCTCACCGCCGGCGTCAACCTGTTCGCGCTCTCCCTCGTCATCGAGGCCCTCCTGGGCTGGCCCCGCTGGCTCGCGATCGTCGTCTCCGCCCTCCTGGTGCTGTCCTACATCCTGCTCGGCGGGCTGTCGGGGGCGGTCTACAACGAGGTGATGCAGTTCTTCGTCATCCTCGCCGGGCTCATCCCGATCGTCGTCGTCGGGCTCGTGAAGGTGGGTGGCTGGAGCGGCCTCCAGGCGAAGATCAACAATCCGGCGTTCTTCTCCACCTGGGGAGGAACGCAGGTCGGCAACTGGACCAACCCACTCGGTGACTGGATCGGCATCGTCTTCGGTCTCGGCTTCGCGCTCTCGTTCGGCTACTGGACGACGAATTTCGCCGAGGTCCAGCGGGCGCTGGCGGCCAAGGACCTCTCGGCCGCCCAGCGCACGCCGCTCATCGGCGCCTTCCCGAAGATCTTCATCCCGTTCCTGACGATCATCCCCGGCCTGCTCGCCGTCGCGCTCATCCCGAGCTTCAAGCAGCAGGGGGCCGACTACAACAACGCCATCCCGGCCCTGATGCGGCTCCTCCTCCCCACCGGAGCGCTCGGCATCGCGCTCACCGGCCTGCTGGCCGCCTTCATGGCCGGCATGGCGGCCAACGTCAGCGGGTTCAACACCGTCTTCACCTACGACATCTGGCGGCCGTACGTCGTGAAGGGGCGCGACGACAGGTACTACCTGAACATCGGTCGCATCGTCACCGTGATCGGCGTGCTCATCGGCATCGGCACGGCGTTCATCGCCGCACAGTTCAACAACATCATGAACTACATCCAGACACTGTTCTCGTACTTCAACGCCCCGTTGTTCGCCGTCTTCATCCTCGCGCTGTTCTGGCACCGCGCCTCGCCGTGGGCGGGTGTCTGGGGGCAGATCGCGGGTATCGCGGCCGCGTTCGCGTTCCACTACATCGGCCCCACCATCGACTACTTCCACGCCGGGCAGACGGCGTCGGGTCAGGTCAACGACCAGATGGTCAACTTCTACGGGGCGATCGCCGCGGTCCTCGCCGCCTGGCTGGTGATGGCGATCGTCACGCCGTTCACAGCGCCCAAGCCCGAGAGCGAGCTGCCGGGCCTCGTCTACGGCATGCCCGACCCCAACGGTCCCGACGTGGCCACGGCCGGCCGCGTGCGCGTCTGGTGGGAGTCGCCGAAGGTGCTGGGCTTCACGGCTCTCGGCATCACCCTCGTCCTGTCGCTGTTCTTCGTCTAGGGGGCCGCCATGTCGGACCGTACGATCTTCAAGGACGAGAACGACGCCTCCGGTTCGCTGTTCGACCTGCGATACCTCATCGGCGGGCTGTTCACCTTCTACGGGCTCCTGCTCACGGTGGCGAGCTTCTTCGTGCCGCACGTCAAGTCGGGCGACATCGACATCAACCTCTGGCTCGGGCTCGGGATGCTGATCCTCGGCCTGTTCTTCCTGATCTGGGCCAGGCTGCGGCCGCTGGTGATCGAGGGGCGCTCGGCGCTGGCCGACGCCGAGGACGTCGACCCCGACAGGTAGCAGCACGCCTTCGGGGACGACCGGACGACGAGGGGCGCGGGCCATCCGGCTCGCGCCCCTCATCGCCTCGCCGCCCGGCTTCCGCGCCTGCCTCGGTTGCACCCCTCCGACTGCGATGCACCCGAAAAGCCGCTCCCGAGGCCGCGCCGAGCGGCTTACGGCGTGCATTCTCGTCGGAGGGGAGCAGCGGGATGAGTGGAGCCCGGAACGCCGCCGGACGGTCTGCGGCGGACATCCCGTCCGGATGGCGAGACGAGCGGGGTGTCGATTGACACCGGTCCGGTGGGCGGGGAGGGTGGGGTCGTGCGTTCGCTCCTCGTACTCGGACGGCGCGCCGGCTGAGGTCCACCCACGACCGCACCGCGCGCGCGACCCCTCGCCTGCCCACCTGGGCCGAGGGGTCTTGTCGTCTCCGGGGCCGGTCGTGAGCGGCCGGCGTCGGGGCGGCGCACACAGCGAGGCACCCGACCCGAGAGAGGCCCCGACATGTCAGGCCAGCCAGGCCAGCCCGGCCATCGCCCCGGCCACGAGCACGACGCCCCGGGAGTGGGCGAGCCGATGAGCGGCGCAAGCAGCGTGGTCCGCTCGCTCGAGGCGCTGGGGGTCGACGTCGTCTTCGGCATCCCTGGCGGCGCCATCCTGCCGCTCTACGACCCGCTGATGGACTCGCCGTCGGTGCGTCACATCCTCGTGCGACACGAGCAGGGCGCGGGGCACGCCGCCGAGGGCTACGCGCACGCCACCGGCCGCGTCGGGGTGTGCATGGCGACCAGCGGGCCGGGGGCGACGAACCTCGTCACGCCGATCGCCGACGCCTACATGGACTCCGTGCCGATGGTCGCGATCACCGGTCAGGTGGCCGGTCCCTCGATCGGGACGGACGCCTTCCAGGAAGCGGACATCTCCGGCATCACCATGCCGATCACGAAGCACAACTACCTGGTCACCGACGCCGCGGAGATCCCGCGCACGCTGGCCGAGGCGTTCCACATCGCCGGCTCGGGGCGGCCCGGCCCTGTGCTCGTCGACATCACCAAGGACGCGCTCCAGGCCGCCACCCGGTACGCCATGCCGGAGCGGCTCGACCTGCCCGGGTACCGCCCGGTGACGCGCCCGCACCACAAGCAGGTGCGCGAGGCGGCCCGGCTGATCCTCGAGGCCCGCCGGCCGGTGCTCTACGTCGGCGGCGGCGTCGTCAAGGCGCGGGCGAGCGCCGAGCTACGAGCCCTCACCGAGCTCACCGGCGCGCCCGTCGTCACCACGCTGATGGCCCGCGGGGCGCTGCCCGACAGCCACTCGAACAACCTCGGCATGCCCGGCATGCACGGCACGGTCGCCGCCGTCACGGCCCTGCAGAAGGCCGACCTGATCGTGAGCCTGGGTGCCCGCTTCGACGACCGCGTGACCGGCAAGCTCTCGACGTTCGCCCCCAACGCGCTCGTCGTCCACGCCGACATCGACCCGGCCGAGATCTCCAAGAACCGGGTCGCGGACGTCCCGATCGTCGGCGACTGCCGCGACGTGATCGCCGAGCTCGTCGCCGTGCTGCAGGGGGAGGCGGCACTCGGGCGGCGTCCCGACCTGGAGGGCTGGTGGGCCTGGCTCGACCAGATCCGCGGGACGTACCCGCTCGGCTACGGCGAGCCGCCCGAGGGGGAGGTGTCGCCGCAGCGGGTGATCTCGCGGATCGGCGCGATCGCCGGACCCGAGGCGCTGTACGTCGCGGGCGTCGGGCAGCACCAGATGTGGGCGTCGCAGTTCATCCGGTACGAGAACCCCAACACCTGGATCAACTCCGGCGGTCTCGGCACGATGGGCTTCGCGGTGCCGGCGGCGATGGGGGCGAAGGTCGGCATGCCCGACCGCACGGTCTGGGCGATCGACGGCGACGGCTGCTTCCAGATGACCAACCAGGAGCTCGCCACCTGCGTCGTCAACGACATCCCGATCAAGGTCGCCGTCATCAACAACTCGAGCCTCGGCATGGTCCGGCAGTGGCAGACGCTCTTCTACTCCGAGCGGTACTCCAACACCGACCTGCACACCTCGGCCGGCGGCCGGCGGATCCCCGACTTCGTGAAGCTCGCCGACGCCTACGGCTGCGTCGGGCTGCGGTGCGAGCGCCCCGAGGACGTCGACGCGACGATCGAGAAGGCGATGTCGATCAACGACGTGCCGGTGGTCGTCGACTTCGTCGTGCACCGCGACGCGATGGTCTGGCCGATGGTGCCCGCCGGCGTCAGCAACGACGACATCCAGGTCGCACGGGGGATGACCCCGGCGTGGGACCGCGAGGAGTGAGCATGAGCAAGCACACGCTGTCGGTGCTGGTCGAGAACAAGCCCGGCGTCCTCACCCGGGTCGCCGCGCTGTTCGCCCGCCGCGGGTTCAACATCCACTCGCTCGCGGTCGGGCCGACCGAGCACGCCGAGGTCTCGCGGATCACGGTCGTGGTGGACGTCGAGGAGCTGCCGCTGGAGCAGGTCACCAAGCAGCTGAACAAGCTCGTGAACGTGATCAAGATCGTCGAGCTGGAGCCGCAGGCATCGGTGCAGCGCGAGCTGCTGCTGGTCAAGGTGAAGGCGGACCTGCAGACGCGCTCGCACGTGCTCGAGACGGTGCAGCTGTTCCGCGCCAAGGTCGTGGACGTCGCCAACGACGCGGTGACCATCGAGGTGACGGGGACGTCGGACAAGCTCGAGGCGTTCCTGCGCGTGATGGAGCCCTTCGGCATCCGCGAGCTCGTCCAGTCCGGCCTCGTCGCGGTCGGCCGCGGCGGGCGTTCGATCACCGACCGCGCCCTGCGCTCGGCCTGACCCGTCCGACCCCGGCCGACCCGTCGCCGCCTGGCTCGCCGCTAGGGTCGACCCAATCCCTTTTCGCTGTCGAAGGAGACGTTCCCCGTGGCCGAGATGTTCTACGACCCCGACGCCGACCTGTCCGTCATCCAGGGCCGCAACGTGGCCGTGCTCGGCTACGGCAGCCAGGGGCACGCGCATGCGCTGAGCCTGCGCGACTCGGGCGTCGACGTCCGGGTCGGCCTGCCCGCGACGAGCCGCAGCCGGGCCAAGGCCGAGGCGCAGGGCCTGCGCGTCGTGGATCCCGCCACGGCCGTCGAGGAATCCGACGTGATCATGGTGCTCGTGCCCGACCACGTCCAGCGGCACCTCTACGCCGAGGCGATCGCGCCGAACATCGCCGAGGGCGACGCGCTGTTCTTCGGTCACGGCTTCAACATCCGGTTCGGGTACATCAAGCCCCCCACCGGCGTCGACGTGTGCATGGTCGCGCCCAAGGGGCCGGGCCACCTGGTGCGCCGCGAGTACGTCGACGGCCGGGGCGTGCCGGTGCTCGTCGCCGTCGAGGAGGACGCCACCGGGAAGGCCTGGCCGCTCGCCCTCTCGTACGCGAAGGCCATCGGCGGACTGCGGGCCGGCGGCATCCGCACGACGTTCACGGAGGAGACCGAGACCGACCTCTTCGGCGAGCAGGCCGTGCTCTGCGGCGGCATGTCGCGCCTGGTGCAGACCGGCTTCGAGGTGCTCACCGAGGCCGGCTACCAGCCCGAGGTGGCCTACTTCGAGTGCCTGCACGAGCTCAAGCTCATCGTCGACCTCATGTACGAGGGCGGCATCGCCAAGCAGCGCTGGAGCGTCTCCGACACGGCCGAGTACGGCGACTACGTCTCCGGTCCGCGGATCATCGACGACTCGGTGAAGCAGCGCATGCGCGACGTCCTCGCCGACATCAAGGACGGCACCTTCGCCGCGCGCTTCATCGCCGACCAGGACGCCGGCGCCCCCGAGTTCAAGCGGCTGCGCACGGAGGGCGAGCAGCACCCGATCGAGGCGACGGGGCGCGAGCTGCGCGGCCTCATGAGCTGGGTCAAGGGCGGCGACAACGACTACGTCGAGGGCACGGCCGCCCGCTGAGGCCCCCACCCTCTCGCGCCGATCAAGGAAGGTGGAGGGATCAGGTCGTTCATGATCCCTCCACCTTCCTTGATCAGCGCAACTCCGTGAGTGGCGGCCGGCGCGCGCCGTCGTCGGCCCCAGCACGGCGAAGGGCCCGATCCGGGTGCGCCGGACCCGTCGCTGACCTGTTCGCTCAGGCGGCGGCCGACGGCTTCCCGAGAGCCGCGCTCAGGAAGGCGAACGAGGCCGGCATCATCCGGGCGAAGTCGGTGGTGAGGTGCCGCCCGCCGGGCAGGACCTGCAGGCGGCCGCTCGTCGGCGGCCGCAGGACGTGCAGGAACGACCGGGCCGTCGCGAGGTCGACCCCGTTGCGGGCCCCCGCCCACAGCAGGACCGCGCACATCGAGCTGGTGCGTGCGGGCGACCACCGCCGGATCCCCGGCGAGCACCCGCGGATCGCTCGCCCCCCGGAGCCCGGTCTCGATCGAGTAGTAGCCGCCGATGCTGACGACCGCCCGGTACTGGCCGGGGTGGTCGAAGACCAGGCGGGTCGCGCAGTAGGCGCCGGACGAGGCGCCGGCGGCCCCCCCCGACCGGTCTCGCAGCACGCGGAAGTTCTCCTCGACCATCCGCCGGACGTCGACCGCGAGGAACGTGCCGACCTTCGGCTGCCCCGGCAGGTCGGCACACTCGGTGTCGAGCCGCTCGCTCAGCTGCATCTCGGGCATGACGAAGACGAACGGCGTCACGCCGCCGTGGCCCGCCGCGACCGGCTCGCGCGCGCCGTATCGCCGGCCGGCCCACGTGTTGTAACCCGCGCCCGAGCCGCCCGGGTAGAGCATCAGCGCCGGGAAGGCGGTGTGCGCGTAGCGCGGGTCGTCGTACTGCGGCGGCAGCCAGATCCACACCTGCATCCGCACCCCGACCGTGTACCCGTGAGCGTGGTGCGCACCGTGCGGCCGACGTCCGAGCGCAGCTGCACCACAGGCTGGTGCCCCGCGGGAGCGTGGACCCCGCCGACGGAGGGGACGGGAACCCGGGTGGACGTCGCCCGCGTGGCCGCGGGCCTGCCGGCGGCGGGAGACGCCGTGGCGGCATCCCCGGTCCCCGTCGCCCTCGGTCCGCCCGGCATGCTCGCGCAGCCGGCCACGACGGCGGCGAAGGCGAGCGGAACGGCGACCCTGCCGAACGCGGGCAGGCGGCGGCGGAGGCGCTCGCTACGCGGCGGACGGGCGCACGGCGGGGTCTCCGGGGACGTGTGGGGCGGGGCCGCCTGTCGCGCCCCCGTGTCTGTGAGGACGCGCCGGACTCGAGCGAGGTTGCGCCGTACGTGTGCCCCGGGGCGTGAGCTGCGGGGTCGCCGCGAGAGGCGCCGTCCCGGATCGCGGACGCTCGTGAAGGTGTTCACAAGCTCCCCTAGACTCGCTCGCGTCCGGAACGCCAGCATGCTCCGAGAGGACCCGTCGTGACCCAGCCCGCGACGCCCAGACCCGTCGTGCTCATCGCCGAGGAGCTCTCCCCGGCGACCGTCGAGGCGCTCGGCCCCGACTTCGAGATCCGGCACGTGGACGGGTCCGACCGCTCCGCGCTGCTCCCGGCGCTGGCAGACGTCGACGCGGTGCTCATCCGCTCCGCGACGCAGGTCGACGCGGAGGCGCTGGCCGCCGCCAAGCAGCTGAAGGTGGTCGCCCGCGCGGGGGTCGGGCTCGACAACGTCGACGTCAAGGCCGCCACGCAGGCCGGCGTCATGGTGGTCAACGCCCCCACCTCCAACATCGTCAGCGCCGCCGAACTCGCCGTCTCGCTCCTCCTGGCCACCGCCCGGCACGTCCCGCAGGCCAGCCAGGCGCTCAAGGGCGGCGCCTGGAAGCGCTCGAAGTACACCGGCACCGAACTGTTCGAGAAGACGCTCGGGGTCGTCGGGCTCGGCCGCATCGGCGTCCTCGTGGCGCAGCGCCTGGCGGGCTTCGGCATGAACGTCGTCGCGTACGACCCGTACGTGAGCCCCGCTCGCGCCGGCCAGCTCGGCGTGCGCCTGGTCGGGCTCGACGAGCTGCTCGCCGTCTCCGACTTCATCACGGTGCACCTGCCCAAGACGCCCGAGACCGTCGGGCTGATCGGCGAGGACGCGCTGCGCAAGGTCAAGCGGGAGGTCCGCATCGTCAATGCCGCCCGCGGCGGCATCGTCGACGAGGCCGCCCTGCACGCCGCGCTCAAGGAGGGCCGCGTCGCCGGCGCGGGCCTCGACGTGTTCGCCAAGGAGCCGTGCACCGACAGCCCGCTCTTCGAGCTCGAGAACGTCGTGGTCACGCCGCACCTCGGCGCCTCCACCGACGAGGCGCAGGAGCGCGCCGGGATCTCGGTGGCCCGCTCGGTGCGGCTGGCACTGGCCGGCGAGCTCGTGCCCGACGCCGTCAACGTCTCCGGCGGCGTCATCGCCGAGGACGTGCGGCCCGGCATCCCGCTGGCCGAGAAGCTCGGCCGCGTGTTCACCGCGCTCGCCGGCGGCCTGCCCACCCAGCTCGACGTCGAGGTGCGCGGTGAGATCACCGAGCACGACGTGACCGTGCTGCGGCTCGCGGCGCTCAAGGGGCTGTTCAGGGACGTCGTCGTCGAGCAGGTCTCCTACGTCAACGCCCCCGTGCTCGCGCAGGAGCGCGGCATCGAGGTGCGGCTGATCACCGACCCGGTGAGCGACGAGTACCGCAACGTCGTCGCCCTGCGCGGCACGCTCGCCGACGGCACCCAGGTGGCCGTCGCGGGCACGCTGACCGGCCCCAAGCAGGTCGAGAAGCTCGTCGGCGTCGACGGGCTCGACCTCGAGCTGCCGCTCGCCGAGCACATGCTCGTGCTGCGGTACACCGACCGGCCCGGCGTCGTCGGCACCGTCGGCGGCGTGCTCGGTGCCGCGGGCGTCAACATCGGCGGCATGCAGGTCGCGCGGGCCACGGAGGGCGGCCTCGCCGTCGGGGTGCTCACACTCGACCAGACCGTGCCCGCGGGCGTCGTCGACGACCTGGTCCGCGAGATCGGCGCCGACACCGGCCGCCTCGTCGACCTCTCGGAGTAGCCCCCGCCGTTCTCCTCCACTCTTGCGTTGATCATGCAATCCCCGTTGATCTGTAGCCGGCCGGTCACAGATCGACGGGGATTGCATGATCAACGGGTGGAAGGTGGGGCATAAGTCGGAAGCCTCGCGCGGAGCCGTTGGGTTACCCTGGGATCACCATGTGGCGCGCTCTCATCCTTAGCCGCCGCGGCGGGGTCTGACCGGTCGGCGCCCGCCGCGGAGACCCCGCGCGCGCCGACCTCGCACACCCCGTACCGGCCACCTGCCGGTTCTCTCTCCTGATCGCGTCCGTTCGCGCCGAGAAGACCCGTGCGGCGCCGGGACGGCGCCACTCCATCACCATCGATCACTATCAGCACGAGACGAGCACGAGACGAGGTACACGCCATGGACGACACCGACGCCCGCCAGGCCGTTCAGGAGTCGATGGACCGCCGGGATCAGGGCGAGAGCTCCTGACCGGCCGCCCGGCGCGCCGCCCTCGGCGCGTCGGGCCCTCCGTTCCTGCGAGGATCACCAGGTGCAGTCATCCCCAGCCGGCGAGGCGGCAGGCCGCGTGGTCGTCGCCGCCCCCAACCGGCTCTCCGCCGACGCCGGGGCGCGTGTGGGCGCCGAGGGCGGCAGCGCGGTCGACGCCGCGCTCGCCGCGATGCTCGTCACGCTCGTCACCGAACCGGGCGTCGTGTCGATCGGCGGTGGCGCCTTCGTCACCGTCGCGCCTCCCGGACACGCCGCCGTCACCGTGGACGGCTACGTGGAGATGCCCGGCCGCGGCCTGCCGCCGTCCGCGTTCCGCAAGGGGACGCGCGAGCTCTACAGCCCCGAGTACGCCGGCGGCACGAGCATGACGATCGGGCACGGCACGGTCGGCACCCCGGGCCTGCTGCCCGCCTTCGAGGAGGCGCACCGCCGGTACGGGCACGTGCCGTGGCAGGTGCTCGTCGAGCCGGCGCTGGAGCTCAGTCGCAGCGGCTTCCCGCTCGGGGCGGCCGCCAACTACTACCTCGCCACCCTGGGCGACCAGCTGCTCGCGGACGACGCCGAGGCGCTCGGCGCGATCAAGCGGCCCGACGGCACCGTCAAGGGGGTCGGCGAGACCGTCGTCATCCCGCACCTCGCCGGGTTCCTCGAGCTCGTGGCCCGCGAGGGCTCCGCAGCGCTGTTCGCCGGTGAGGTGGCGCAGGCGTTCGTCGACGACATGGCGGCGCACGGGGGGCTCGTCACGCGGGCCGACCTCGAGGCCTTCGAGCCGGTGGTGCGGCGCGCGGCCGGCGTCCAGGTGGGGGAGTGGCTCATCGCCACGAACCCGCCGCCCGCCATCGGCGGCCCCGTGCTGGCCGCGATGCTGCTGCTGCTCGACGGGCGCCCGGTGGACAAGTGGTCGGACGACGATCTCGAGCGGTGGATCGCCGTGCAGCGTGCCGTGCTGCGGCACCGCGCCGCGGAGCTCGACGTGGCCGCCGACCGCGCGGCCGCCGGCCAGGCGCTGCTGGACGGCGTCGTCGCGGGCGGGCAGAAGTGGCTCGGCGTGGCGCCCTCGACCGCGCACGTCAGCGTGGTCGACGCCGAGGGCTTCGCCTGCTCGGTGACCGCCTCGTCGGGCTACAGCGCCGGGATCAGCATCCCCGGCACGGGGGTCTGGCTGAACAACTGCCTGGGGGAGCACGAGCTCAACCGGGCCGGCCTGCACAGCCTCGCCCCGGGTGAGCGGCTCGCCTCGAACATGGCCCCCAGCGTGGCCCGGCGACCCGACGGCGCCGTGCTGGCGATCGGCAGCCCCGGCGCCGACCGCATCACCACGGCGCTCGCGCAGGTGATCGCGTCGTTCGCGCACGGCGGCTACGACCTGCAGGAGGCCATCGACCGTCCCCGCGTGCACCTCGCGCGCGCCGCCGACGGCACCGAGGTCGTGCACCACGAGGAGGACATCGCGATCCCCTCGAGCGTGTCGCTGCCGGTCAAGACCCACCCGGCGCGGGCCATGTTCATGGGAGGCGTCGCCGCCGCCCTCCGCGAGGCCGACGGCACCCTGGTCGGTGCGGCCGACCCGCGGCGCAGCGGCGCGGTCGCCGTCGGCTGAGCGTTCCGAGCCTCCGGAGCATTCCGAGGAGTGGTCAGCCCCCGCACGCCCTCGTCCCGAGCCCTAAGGTCAGGTGCCATGCCGCAGTCCATCCGCCTCGCCGTCATCGGCGGCGACGGGATCGGTCCCGAGGTCGTCGCCGAGGGCCTCAAGGTGCTGCGCGCGGCCGTCGACGGCGTGGCGACCGTCGAGACCACCGACTACGACCTCGGCGCCCGGCGCTGGCACGCGACCGGCGAGACGCTGCCCGACAGCACGCTCGACGAGATCCGCGGGCACGACGCGATCCTGCTCGGCGCGGTGGGCGACCCGGGGGTGCCCAGCGGCGTCCTGGAGCGGGGACTGCTGCTCAAGCTGCGGTTCGAGCTCGACCACTACGTGAACCTGCGGCCGGCCCGGCTGTACCCCGGCGTCGCCTCGCCGCTGGCCGCTCCCGGCGACGTCGACTTCGTCGTCGTCCGCGAGGGCACCGAGGGGCCCTACGTCGGCAACGGCGGCGCGCTGCGGGTCGGCACCCCGCACGAGATCGCGACCGAGGTCAGCGTCAACACGGCGTTCGGCGTCGAGCGGGTCGTGCGCGACGCCTTCCGCCGCGCCCAGGCCCGCCCCCGCCGGCACCTCACCCTCGTGCACAAGCACAACGTGCTCACCCACGCCGGACACCTGTGGCGGCGGATCGTCGAGCGGGTCGGGGCGGAGTTCCCCGACGTGTCCACCGACTACCTGCACGTCGACGCGGCCACGATCTTCCTCGTGACGAACCCCGCGCGCTTCGACGTGATCGTCACCGACAACCTGTTCGGCGACATCGTCACCGACCTGGCCGCCGCGATCGCGGGCGGCATCGGGCTGGCGGCGTCCGGCAACGTCAACCCCGACCGCACGGCGCCGAGCATGTTCGAGCCCGTGCACGGGTCCGCCCCCGACATCGCCGGCACCGGCACCGCCGACCCCACCGCGACCATCCTCTCGGTCGCGATGCTGCTCGAGCACCTCGGTCTCGACAAGCCCGCGGCGAACGTGGAGCAGGCCGTGGCGGCCGATCTCCTCGAGCGGGGCCGAGTACCGCGCTCGACGGCGGCCGTCGGCGACGCCATCGCCGAGCGCGTCGCGGGGTAGCAGACCCGCACCCGCCGCCGTCGCAGCGCCCCGGGAGGCCGTCCAGCAGGCCCCGCCCCTGGGCGCTGGTAGCGTCCCCAAGGAGACCCGGCGGCGCGGCTGAGGCCGCACGCCGCCCCGGCGTCGCGAGGCGCCGGTGAGCGCAAGGGAGCCCACCGTGAGCATCGACACCACCCGCACCACCCCCGACACGTCCCGTACCGGGGCGACCACCCCGGCCGAGCCGGACGACGCCCCGGCCGTCGCCCCCGCCCCGGACGCCGCTCCCGCGCGGCTCACCTTCGAGCGGCACCTGCGCAGCGACCCCGTGCCGCCCGAACAGCGCGCGGAGATCCTCCGGCGACCCGGGTTTCGGCAAGTTCTTCACGGATCACATGGCGACGGCGATCTGGACGCCGGACGCCGGCTGGCACGCCGCCCGGATCGAGCCCTACGGACCGATCCCGCTCGATCCCGCGGCCGCGGTGCTGCACTACGCGCAGGAGATCTTCGAGGGGCTGAAGGCCTACCGGCACGCCGACGGCTCGATCTGGGCGTTCCGGCCGGAGGCCAACGCGGAGCGCATGCTCCGCTCGGCGCGCCGGCTCGCGCTGCCCGAGCTGCCCGTCGAGGACTTCGTCGGCGCCGTCTCGGAGCTCGTCGCCACCGACGTCGAGTGGGTGCCGGGCGGGCACGAGCAGAGCCTCTACCTGCGGCCGTTCATGTTCGCCTCCGAGGCGTTCCTCGGCGTGCGGCCCGCGAACGAGGTGCGCTTCGTGGTGATCGCCTCGCCGGTCGGCGCGTACTTCACCGGAGGCATCCGGCCGGTGTCGATCTGGCTCTCGCAGAACTACACCCGGGCCGCCGTGGGCGGCATGGGTGCCGCCAAGACCGGCGGCAACTACGCGGCGAGCCTGGCGGCGCAGCTCGAGGCCGGGACCCACGGCTGCGACCAGGTCGTGTTCCTCGACGCTGTCGAGCGCCGGTGGGTCGAGGAGCTCGGCGGCATGAACGTGTACCTCGTCTACGCCGACGGCCGGCTCGTCACGCCGTCGCTCACCGGGACGATCCTCGAGGGCGTGACGCGCGACTCGATCCTCGCGCTGGCCACCGAGCAGGGTCTGAGGGTCGAGGAGCGCCGGATCGGCATCGACGAGTGGCGCGACGGCGTCACCGAGCGGCGAGGTCAGCGAGGTGTTCGCCTGCGGCACCGCCGCGGTGATCACGCCGGTCGGCCGGCTCGTGTGGGACGGCGGCGAGGCTGTCACGCCGCTCCCCGTCGACGGCGACGGGAACGGCGACCGGATCGGTCCCGTCGCCGGAAGCATCCGCTCGGCGCTGCTCGACATGCAGTACGGCCGCGCCGAGGACACCCACGGCTGGATGCGCCGCCTCGCCTGACTGGCGTCTCCACCCGCCACGTGTGGGCCCTCATCGTGATCATTCACGCCGAATGATCACGATGAGGGCCCACACGTCGGGGGTGGGGAGCAGGGGGCGTCTCGGCATGTGGGCGATCCGGCGTCGGCGACCGTCTCCGCGAGAACTCTGTGCCACACTCGGGAGCACCATGACCGTCTGCTCGCTCATCATCGGCAGGCGCGTCGGCACCGCCCGGCCCTGACAGCCCGTCCAGGCCCGGCACCGCCGACGCGCAGACCCTTCGCACCCGCGAGGGGTCTTTTTCGTGTCAGGGCCACCGAACCCCGCGGAGAGCACCGTGAGCGACCTGCACGTCTACGACACCACCCTGCGCGACGGCGCGCAGCAGGAGGGCCTGACCCTCTCGGTGGAGGACAAGCTCGCCATCGCGCGGCACCTCGACGACCTCGGCGTCGGCTTCATCGAGGGCGGCTGGCCGGGCGCCATCCCGAAGGACACGGCCTTCTTCGCCCGGGCCGCGGC
The DNA here is from genome assembly GCA_963792195.1 of uncultured Actinomycetota bacterium. Taxonomy (GTDB): domain Bacteria; phylum Actinomycetota; class Actinomycetes; order Actinomycetales; family Kineosporiaceae; genus DATKNA01. The sequence continues at coordinate 683,188 of CAWBVK010000004.1, forward strand.
CGAGCTGCGGCTCGAGCACGCCACGCTCGCCGCGTTCGGCGCCAGCCGCAAGGCCGGCGTCAGGGCCGCCGACGACCCGCAGGTCCGCGCGCTGGTCGACTCCCTCGCCCCCGTGGTCACGCTGGTGGCCAAGAGCGACGTGCGGCATGTCGAGAAGGCGCTGCGCACCACCCCTGCCGAGAACCTCGCCATGATCCGCGACACCGTGGCGTTCCTGGCGGGCGAGGGGCGCCGGGTGTTCCTGGACGCCGAGCACTTCTTCGACGGGTACCGCCACGATCGCGCCTACGCCTTCGAGGCGGTCCGCGCGGCCGTCGAGGCGGGCGCCGAGCTCGTCGCCCTGTGCGACACGAACGGCGGCATGCTGCCGCCGCAGATCGCGGACGTCGTCCACGACGTGCGTACCGCGACGGGCGCCGTCCTCGGGATCCACTGCCACAACGACACCGGTTGCGCGGTCGCCAACAGCCTCGCCGCCGTCGAGGCGGGTGCCGCCCACGTGCAGGGCACCCTGAACGGCTACGGCGAGCGGACCGGCAACGCCGACCTGCTCGCGGTCGTCGCGAACCTCGAGCTCAAGCTCGGCCGGGCCGCCCTGCCCTCCGGCCGGCTCGCGGACGCCACGCGCATCGCGCATGCCGTCAGCGAGATCACGAATGTCCCGCCGTACTCCCGGCAGCCGTACGTCGGCGCCAGCGCCTTCGCCCACAAGGCAGGCCTGCACGCCAGTGCGATCAAGGTCGACCCCGACCTGTACCAGCACACCGACCCCACGAGGGTCGGCAACGACATGCGGATGCTCGTCTCCGACATGGCCGGCCGTGCCTCGATCGAGCTCAAGGGACGCGAGCTCGGCTTCGATCTGGCCGGCGACCGGGAGGTCCTCACGAGGATCACCGACCGGGTCAAATCGATGGAGGCGGCGGGATACACCTTCGAGGCGGCCGACGCGTCGTTCGAGCTCCTCCTGCGCGAGGAGCTCGACGGCGCGCGGCCCGCCTACTTCGACGTCGAGAGCTGGCGGGTGATCACCGAGTCGCGGCCGGGCGGCGACGCCGTCAGCGAGGCGACGGTCAAGCTCGTGGCCGGGGGCCGCCGGCTCGTCGCGGTGGGGGAGGGCAACGGCCCGGTCAACGCCCTGGACGCCGCACTGCGCCTCGCCCTGCTGCCGGTCTACCCCGAGCTCGACAAGTTCGAGCTCATCGACTTCAGGGTGCGCATCCTCGACGCCTCGCACGGCACGGACGCGGTCACCCGCGTCCTCATCGAGACCATGGACGCCGGCACGTCGTGGCAGACGGTGGGCGTGGGGGCGAACATCGTCGAGGCGTCCTGGCAGGCGCTCGCGGACGGCCTCGTCTACGGCCTGCTGCGCGCCGGCGTGCCCCGCCGCTGACCCACCCTCCCGTCGATCATGCAATTCCCGTCGATCATGCAATCCGCGTCGATCACGGGGACTCATCGGCCTCGACCGAAGCGTCCCGCCCCTACCGTCGAGCCATGACGTCAGCTCCCGCGCGGCCCGCCGGCGAGGTCGATCAGCAGGCCGGCACCGGCCGTCGCGACGGCCGCGTCGTCGCGGCGGTCCTCGTCACCGTGGTCGCCTGGGCGTCGGCCTTCCTCGTCATCCGCGGGCTCCGGGGCGCGTTCGCCCCGGGGCCGCTCGCCCTCGGCCGGCTGATCGTCGGCGCGCTGGCCCTCGGCGCTGCCGTCCTCGTGCGCCGTGTGTGGGTGGCGCCGACCCGCCGTGAGTGGCTCCTGCTCGCGGCCTGCGGGCTGCTCTGGTTCGGCGCGTACACGGTGGCCCTCAACGCCGCCGAGCAGCACGTCGACGCCGGGACGGCGGCGATGCTCGTCAACGTCGGCCCCATCGTCATCGCGCTGCTGAGCGGCGCCCTCCTGGGCGAGGGCTTCCCGCGGTGGCTGCTCGCCGGCGCCGGCGTCGCCTTCGCCGGCGCCGTGCTCATCGGGGTCGCCACCAGCGGCGCCGGCGGCCGCGACGCGGCCGGCGTCCTGCTGTGCCTGCTCGCCGCCGTCACGTGGTCGCTCGGGGTGCTCGCCCAGAAGCCCGCGCTGCGGCGGCTGCCCGCCCTGCAGGTCACGTGGGTCGCCTGCACGATCGGCGCCGCGGCGTGCCTTCCGTTCGCGGGCGGGCTCGCGCACGATCTCGTGGACGCGGACGCCCCGGCGCTCGCGGGCCTCGTCTACCTCGGTCTCGTGCCCACGGCGATCGCCTTCGGCACCTGGGCGTACGCCCTGGCGAGGGTGCCGGCGGGGCGGCTCGGCGTCACCACCTACCTGGTGCCGCCGCTGGCGGTGCTCGGCGCGTGGCCCCTGCTCGGCGAGACCCCGCCACCACTCGCGCTCGCTGGCGGCGCGCTGGCGCTCGCGGGCGTCGCCCTGACCCGGCGGCGGGCCTGACATGGCGCTCGCCGACCAGGTCGCCCGCTTCGCGGCGGCGCTCGCCGAACCGACACGCGTGACCATGTGCCTGGCGCTGCTCGACGGCCGCGCCTGGACCGCCACCGAGCTCGCCCGGACGGCCGGGGTCGCACCGTCGACCGCCAGCGAGCACCTCGACCGGCTGGTCGAGGCGGGCCTGCTGGCGCAGGAGCGGCAGGGCCGGCACCGTTACGTGCGCCTTGCCGGCCCCGAGATGGCCGTGGTCGTCGAGGATCTCGCGGCCCTGGTCGCCCCGGATCACCGCAAGGAGCCGGACGCCGACCGCGCGGCGCCGACCTCGTTGCGATCGGTGCGCGCGAGCCGGCGTCTCGCCGCCGCCCGGACCTGCTACGACCACCTCGCCGGCCGCCTCGGCGTCGGCCTGCTGGACGCCTTCGTCGCGGCCGGTCATCTCTCGGCGCGCGACGGCCTCGCTGTCACCGACGCCGGCCGCGACTGGTTCACCGCGTTCGTCGGCCCGGGGCCGTTCACGGCGCGATCGGGCCGAGCGTTGGTGCGGCCGTGCCTGGACTGGACCGAACGCCGTCACCATCTCGGCGGCGCGCTGGGCGCCGCCGTGTGCCGGGAGCTGGTCGAGCGGGAGTGGCTGCGGCGAGCGGCCGGGGATCGGGCCGTGACCCTCACGGACGCCGGTCGCGTGGGGCTGGCCGATCTGCTGGGCGAGCTCGCCCCGCCGGCGGCTGCGGGGTGAGGCCACCGTTCACGGCACGTCAGCACAACGTGGGTGTCACGAGCAGGGAGCCCGCCCGCACCCGGCGGAGCACCTCGGCGGCCACCCCGGCCGGCCCGGCGCCGGCGTCGTCGATCACGTGCCGGGCGTCGAGAGGTGCCCGGGCGAACTGGGCGTGCATGTGACGGGCGGCGTCCGGGTCGGTGAACGGGTGTCCCGCTCGGGCCGCAACCCGCGCGAGGCACACGTCCAGCGGCGGCAGCAGCACGGCGTAGTGCAGCGGTGTGGTGCCGGCGCCGGCCAGGAACGCGGGGAGCAGCCACGGACCGAGGACGCCGTCGTACACGACCTGGCAGCCGCCCCGGGCGTAGGCGCCGACCGCCGCGCCGGCCGCCGTGGTGATCGTCTCGTTCTGCCGGCGCGATGCCGGCAGCCACGGCTCGACGAACCCGCGGGACCAGAAGGCGAAGAAGGCGTCGCCAGGCACCAGCGCGGCGACCGGGAACGCGTCGGCCACGAGTGCGGCGACCGTCGACTTGCCGACGCCCGGCGGCCCGGTGACGACGATCGGCTCGCTCACGACCCCCGACCGTAGGCGACGAGCACCGCGCCCAGGAGCAGCACCCCGCCGGCGACCGCGGCCGGGGTGAGCCGCTCGCCGAGCACCACGACCGCGAGCGCGGCCGCGACCAGGGGCTCGAGGAGGGTCAGCACCGCGGCGGCACTGCCCGAGGTCGTGCGCATGCCCGCATAGAACAGCTGGTAGGCGACGGCGGTCGTGACGACACCGAGGTAGACGACGGCTGCGAGGGTGGCGGGGCGGGCGCTGGCGCCGAGCCCGGCGGCCCAGGCGAGCGGGGCCAGGGCCAGCGCCCCGACGAGGGTGCTGACGCCGGTGACCGCGGCGGCCTCCACGGTGCGCGCGACGCCTCCGACGAGCAGTGCGGTCAGCGCGAACCCCAGTCCTGCGGCGGTCGCGGCGAGGACGCCGGCGAGCGGCCGTGACCCCGAGGTCGAGGGCGCGCCGACGACGAGCCCGAGCCCGGCGACCCCGGCGACGACGGCGAGGAGCGCCGGCGGGGCCGGCGGGCGCCGGGCGAGCGCCGCCTCCGCGAGGGTGGTGACGACGGGTGCGATCCCGATGCTGACGACGGTGGCCACGGCCACGCCCGCGTCCGCCACGGCGACGAAGGACAGCGCCTGGTACGCGCCGAGGCCGACGCCGGTGAGCACGAGTCCGAGGGGGGCCCGGCGGAGTGCCGGCAGCCAGGGCCGGCGGATGCCGACCACCGCCAGGACGCCGGCGGCCAAGGCCAGCCGGTAGAAGCCCGCAGCGACGGGGTCGAGCCCGGCCCGGTCGTGCAGACCGGAGACGACGACACCCCGTCGTTCCCCAGAGGAGGCCGGCCGTGCTGACGAGAGTGGTTCCGCGTCGACCGGACGCGGACGGACCGAACAGACCTGACATGGGACGAGACACGAGGCGCTCCAGGGACGAGCCGACTGGGGACGTCGGCCGGAGCGCAGGCAGGACGGACCGGCCCGCCGGGACGGGGCGGATCGGAGGCGACGCGCTCCGGCTAGGAGCGCGGCGGGGGCAGCAGGCCCGGCGCAGGTCTCACGACCGGGGAGCGTAGGTGCGGTGATCGGCGCACGCCACGGGTTTACGTGGGCAGCGCGACACCGGCGGCGGCCAGCCCCTCCCGGACGGAGTCGGCGACCATCGTGGGCCCGAACTCGATGATCGTGTACTCGGCCGCGCCCTCGGTCACGTACGGGTCGGTCGCGACGATGCGCTCGAGCTCGGTGCGGTCGACGTCCGCTGCCACGATCAGGCCGCCGGCGGGCGGCCGCTGCCGGCCCGACACGAGGAAGGTGCCACTCGCGTAGTGCTCCTGCAGGTAGGCGACGTGCGCGGGCCGCAGCTCGTCGATCCGCTCGAGCGGCACGCGGTAGGTCACGAGCAGGACGTACACGATGCCTCCAGCACGGGGTCGGGCCTGTCGGACCGGTCGAGCCGGTCGAGCCGGTCGAGCGCGGCGAGGAGCCGGGCGCGCAGCAGCGTCCCACGCTCGGCGAACCCGCGCTGCGCGTTCACATACTCGGCCTTGCCCTCGGGCGTCTCGATCCGCACCGGGGAGTACCCGAGCGCGGCCAGGTCGTAGGGCGAGGCGCGCATGTCGAGCTCGCGGACGTCGCGGGCCAGCTCGAAGGCGTCGGCCACCAGCTCGCTCGGCACCGCGGGGAGCAGCTTGTACGCCCACTTGTAGAGATCCATGGTCGTGTGCAGGCAGCCCGGCTGCTCGAGGGCGAGGGTCGCCTCCCGGGTGGGTACGACGGCGTTGCGCGGCACCGCCGCGGGGGTGAAGAAGCGGTAGGCGTCGAAGTGGCTGCAGCGGATGCGGTGCGACTCGACGACGCCGTCCGTGCCCGCCTGCCCCAGCCGCAACGGCACCGGGTGCCTGCGCTCCGGCTCGCGGTAGACCATGGCCCACTCGTGCAGGCCGAAACAGCCGAGCTGCGCCGGCCGGGCCGCGGTCGCCGCGAGCAAGGCGCACACGTGCGCGACGGTGTCCCCGCGCCGGGCGAGGAAGGCGCGGACGTCGACCGCGACCGCACCCTCGACCTCGGCGTGGTCGCGCCACGAGGCCCGCTCGCCCGCCTCGCGCAGGGCCACGCCGGCGCCGGGATGCCAGCGGCGCAGCTGCGCCGGCCGCAGCGAGTAGTAGGTGAAGAGGAAGTCCTCCACCGGGTGCTTCGCCCCGCGCCGGCCACGCTCGAGGTGACCGGCCAGCAGCGCGTCGACCCGTGCGTGGTGCGCGGCCTCCCGCTCGCGCCACCGTGTCGGCGGGAGCACTGTGGGCAGGTCGGCGGGGGTGCTCACCAGTGCACGATAGGCGGCCGGAGCGTGTCGGCGGTGCCTCGGGACCAGTGCGCCCGCAGGGGCAGGGCGACCGCGGAGTACGTCGCCGTGGACGGCGACGGGGTGCCGAACCGCGCGTTGACCGCCCACAACCGGCCGAGCGCGGCGGTGGCGGTGGACGGGACGTCGAGCCGAGGGTCGGTGAGCACGCCGGTGACCGCGCCGGTCCAGCCGGCCCGGCCGGGGTGCAGCCGCACGACGGTGACGTCGCTACCGCCGCTGCCGCGGACCACGTAGAGCCGCAGGCCGACCAGCTCGAGCCCGTCGCCGCTGCGGATCGCCGGGGTTCCTGCGACGGGGATCCGGATCACCGGGCCGGTGCGCGGCGAGACCGTGTACAGGCCGCCGGCCGTGGTGTTGTTCAACACCAGGGATCCGCCGGGGAGTGCGCGGATGCCGTTGGCCCCGAGCTGGCCGGCCGGCGTCGCCGGCCACTGACCGGTCAGCGGAACGAACCGGACGGGCGCGGCCGACGGCCTGCCGCCCCGGCCGAGGGGGACGGCCGCGAGCCGGTCGACGTTCGAGTCGGTCACCCAGACGGTGCGGGAGGTGACGACCAGGTCGTTGAGGAACCCGGCGCCGGGCACCGTCACGCGCTGCACCAGCGCTCCCGTCCGGATGTCGACGGCCAGCACGACGCCGGTCGGGCCGTCGTTCCCGGTGACCCACAGCAGGCCGGTGCGGGGGTCGACCTGCATGCCGCGCAGGGACCGCCCGGAGACACCGGGGACGAGCACCGACCCGGCACCGGTCCTCAGGTCACCGCGCCAGATCCGCCCGTCGGTGAGGGAACCGCTGAAGAACGTCCGCCCGCTGGAGGCGATGCCCTCCGGCTGGAACCCGACGGGCAGCGGGACCTCGTCGCGCACGGTGTGGTGCCGGCCTGCACTCAGGGAGGCGGGGGCGGCCGGGGCTGCGAGCGCGGGGGAGGCCGCGAGTGCGCCCACGGTGAGGACGGCAGCTGCGACGCCGGCGAGGGATCGGGCGAGCGACATGCCGCCAGACTCGCATCAGCCGGACATCGTTGCACGCGGGCAGCTGCGGTCGATCAGGCTGCGCCGACCAGCCGGACGAGGCGCGGTGTCGCCTGCCGCATCCCGCCGTCGGGGAGCAGGACGCGCCGGCAGCCGTCGAGCTCGACGTAGGTGACGTCCGAGGCCGGCGCGAGGAGCAGGGCGAACCGCGTGCCCAGCGTGGTGCAGGCGGTGCCGAGCCGCGGAGCGGCGTCGAGGGCGCCCACGACGCCGGCCCAGGCGGCGTCTCGCAGCCGGCGGCCGCTCCGGAACGACCCGGCAGGCGTCGTGCGGTCGTCGATTCCGTACACGCAGACCTTCCCACTGCCTGCCTCGGCCAGGCCGGCCGTGGTGCCGGCGGGGCGGGGCGAGCCCTCGGCCGCTGCCTGCCGGGCCTCGACGGCCGCCATGTCCTTCCACTTGTCCTCGCACCCGGCGTCGATCGCGGCCTGGGGGACGGTCTGCGAGAACCGCCGGCGCCCGGTCTCGCGCCAGCCCGCCTGGTCGAGCGCGACATCTGAACTCGTGCCTGAAGTGGCCGCAGCTGTCGACCGGCACGCGGACCAGGATCGCGCGCCCGGCGGCGTCGACGGCCCACAGCTCCGGTGCTACCTGGCCGTACGCGAGGCACGACGCCCCGGTGGGCGGCTCGTCCGGCAGGCGGAGCGCCGCCGCCAGCGCGGCGGCACCCGCGCCGGCCTGCTGCTCGATCCGCACCGCCACTCACCCTGGCCCGGCACGCGCTGGGTGTCACCCAGGCAGCGGACCAGGCGTGCCGGCTCGGTCCGCCCCAGCCGGGGCCGCTGGTCCAGCCCCGGCAGGTCGAAGCCGTAGGCGTCGTGCGTGCGCCGGCCGAGGCAGACGTGCCCGTCGGCGGAGGCGCGCGTGACGATGGGCCCGGGCGTCGCCGTTCCCGCCCCTGAGCCGGGGGCGGCGGCGACGCCGGTGCGCGGGACCTCCGAGCGTGAAGCAGCACCCTGCGACGCCGCCCCGCACGCCGGGAGGGCCAGCGACGCGATCACCAGGGCCGCCACTCGCGGTCGCCGTCCGCCTGCCATCCGGCACCTCCACGCTCGGTGGTGGTCAGACGCGAGCGGCCTCCCTGGTTGCCTCCCCGGTCCGGCGGTTCGGGCCCGGGGCTAGAGTCCCGCCGTGCGCATCGCGAGGTTCACGACGGGCGACGACCCCCGCTTCGCCGTCGTCGAGGGCGAGCCGGGGTCGGAGCTGCTGGCCGTGGTGACCGGGGATCCGCTGTACACGCCGGTGCAGTTCACCGGCGAACGCGTGCCGCTCGACGACGCCCGGCTGCTGGCGCCCGTCATCCCGCGGAGCAAGGTGGTCGGCGTGGGGCGCAACTACGCCGAGCACGCCGCCGAGCTGGGCAACGAGGTCCCCGCCGAGCCGCTGGTGTTCCTCAAGCCCAACACCTCGGTGATCGGACCCGGCGACCCGATCGTGCTGCCGGCGGCCTCCCAGCGCGTCGACTACGAGGGCGAGCTCGCCGTCGTCATCGGGCGGGTGTGCCGCGACGTGCCGCGCGAGCGCGTCGGCGAGGTGGTGCTGGGGTACACGTGCGCCAACGACGTCACCGCCCGTGACCTGCAGAAGAGCGATGGCCAGTGGTGGCGGGCCAAGGGCTACGACTCGTTCTGCCCGCTCGGGCCGTACCTCGCCACCGGCATCGATCCGCGCGACCTGCGCGTGACCACGCGGCTCGACGGGGCCGTCGTCCAGGACGGGCGGACCTCGCAGATGGTCCACGACGTGCCGGCGATCGTCGCGTTCGTGTCGTCGGCGATGACGCTCCTGCCCGGCGACGTGATCCTCACAGGGACCCCCGCGGGCGTGGGTCCGATGAGTCAGGGCAGCGTGGTGGAGGTCGAGGTCGAGGGCATCGGGATCCTCCGGAACACCGCCGTCCGCCGGTGACCGGAGGGTGATCCGCGGCGTCCTGCTCGACGTCGACGACACCCTGGTCGACACCCGGTCGGCCTTCAGGGTCGCGATCGGCTCGGTCGTGGAGCGCTGGCTCCCGCACCTGGACGCCGCGGGACGCGAGGCCGCCTTCGCGCACTGGGTCGCCGACGCGGACGGCTCGTTCCGCGCGTACACCCGGGGCGAGATCTCGGTCGCCGAGCAGCGGCGGCGCCGGACGGCGTCGCTGCTCGCGGCGTTCGGCGGTCCGGAGCTCGACGCCGACCTCTACGACCGCTGGCACGACGCCTACGAACGGGCGTTCCGGGCTGCGTGGCGTCCCTGCCCCGACGCAGGCCCGTTCCTCGACCGCCTCGACGCCGCCGCCGTCCCCCGGGGGATCGTGACGAACATGCGGACGCCGTACCAGCGCGACAAGCTGGCCGCCGTCGGCCTGCTCGACCGGGTCGGTGCGATGGTGGGCATGGACGAGTTCGGCGTCGGGAAGCCGGACGCGCGCATCTTCCACCACGCCTGCCAGGCGCTCGGGCTGGCGCCGGCCGACGTCGCCTACGTGGGGGACGAGCTGGACGTCGACGCCCGGGGAGCGCGCGACGCTGGGCTGCTCGGCGTCTGGCTCGACCGGCACGGCACGGGGCACGCGGCGGACGACGTGCCGGTGGTGCGCGCGCTCACCGAGCTGCCCGCCCTGCTGGGGCTGAGCACCTGACGGTTCTGGATTTGGGCGCGCCGCCTCCGCACCGGTATCGTTCTCCGTCGGGACAGGCCCGGGTGCAGCCCAGGGTCGGTACCCCCATGGGGTATGGTGTAATTGGCAGCACGACTGATTCTGGTTCAGTTAGTCTAGGTTCGAGTCCTGGTACCCCAGCGCGAGACTCATTCCGGGCCTGCGAGTAGGCTCGCTGCGTCAGCACGGCCCCGTTGTGTAGTGGCCTAGCACGCCGCCCTCTCAAGGCGGTAGCGCGGGTTCGAATCCCGTCGGGGCTACGTCGAGAAGGCCCCCGATCCCTCGCGGATCGGGGGCCTTCGACGTTCCTTCCCGTACGTCCTCCCGCCCCGCCCTCCCGCCGATCAAGGACGGTAGAGGGATCATGGACGCCGCGGAAGATCCACCTACCGTCCTTGATCGGCGCGAGGTGATGTGGTGTAGACGTGCTGCTGGGCCAGGCGGCGCAGCGCGAGCAGGACGGGCTCGTACAGCACGGTCCCGATCACCACGTACCGGACGGCGTCGGCGGGGTCGCCCGCCGGGACCTCGGCGACGTCTGCGCGGGCGACGTCCAGGGCTGCCTGCGCGTACACGCCCAGCCGCTCCGGCGAGGGCCGCAGCTCGGTGGCGTCGAGCGCCGCCAGAGCGACCTCGAGCTGGTACACCGAGGACGAGTGCGCGTCGACCCGCCACCCGAGGTCGCGAACGATGCCCACGGCCCGCTCGGGCGGCGGCCCGGCGCGGTCGACGTCCGGCGGGAGGGCGTCGTGCGCCGTGCCCACGGCGGCCGGGGTGGCCTCGTCGCCGGCGTCCACGACCTGCAGGACGGCCCGCACCGACGCCAGCGGCAGCCGCCCGACGTCGACGAGCGCGCGGATGAGCCGCAGCCGGGCGAGGTGCTCGGGGCCGTACTGCGCCTGGGTCGCGGCCGTGGCGCGACCGGGCGGGAGCAGGTGCTCGCGCAGGTAGAACTTGATCGTCGGCACGGGGACGCCGCTGTCCCGGGCGAGCTCTGACATCTTCATCTTGACTCGATAGTACTACTACCCAATTATGGGCAGCAGCACTATCCAACCGAGGGGACATGCCGTGGCAGGGATCGCGACCGGGCGCTGGACGCACGAGCAGGGCCACGAGGGGGTGGTCGTGTTCCTGATCGGTGCCCGGGTCAACAGGCTGATGGCGGTGCGGTCGTGGTGGCCGGTCGTCAGCGCCATGCCGCGGATGCTGGCGGAGTTGCAGCGTCACCCCGCGCTGGGCCTGCTCGGCGTCACGAGCTGTGTGCAGGGGCGCGGTGCGCTGGCCGTGCAGTACTGGCGCGACCTCGAGAGCCTGCTCGCTTACGCGCAGTCGCCCGAGCACGAGCACCGGCCGGCCTGGCGCGAGTTCAACCGCAGCGCTCGAGAGGCTCGTGGGGCCGTGGGCATCTGGCACGAGACCTTCGTCGTGCCGGCGGGCGCGCACGAGTCGATGTACGTCGACATGCCGGCGCAGGGCCTCCCGCGTGTCCTCGGAAGCCGGGCGGTCGGGCCGGACGCCGACCGCGCCCGCGACCGGTTCGCGGCGTGACCCCCGCATGTGATCCCGATGGATTCCTTGATCCCGCTGGATTCCTGATCGCGGGGAGGGGATGGAGGGTCAGGCCGGGGCCGAGGCGCGCTGCTCGCCGATCACCGGTGCGCCCTCGGCCTGGGCGCGCTTGAGCACCTCGGTGAGCCGGGCCGCCCCCGACACCACCGCGGCCGCGTGGACGCGCCCCGGCTGGCGGGTGAAGCGCTCAACGGGTCCGGATATCGACACCGCCGCCACGACCCGGCCGGACGGCGCCCGCACCGGCGCCGACACCGACGCGACGCCCGGCTCGCGTTCGCCGATGCTCTGCGCCCAGCCCCGCCGGCGGACCGCCGAGAGCGTCGTCGCCGTGAAGCGCGCCCCCTGCAGGCCGCGGTGCAGCCGGTCGGGTTCCTCCCAGGCGAGCAGCACCTGGGCCGCGGACCCGGCGCGCATCGTCAGGGCCATCCCGACCGGGATCGAGTCGCGCAGGCCCATCGGCCGCTCGGCGGCGGCGACGCAGATGCGCTGATCGCCCTGCCGGCGGTAGAGCTGGGCCGACTCGCCGGTGTGGTCGCGCAGCGCCGTGAGCACCGGACCGGCGGCACCGAGCAGCCGGTCCTCGCCCGCCGCCGTCGCGAGCTCGGCCAGCCGGGGCCCGAGCACGAAGCGGCCCTGCAGGTCGCGGGCGACGAACCGGTGGTGCTCCAGGGCCACCGCGAGCCGGTGCGCGGTCGGGCGCGCCAGGCCGGTCGCGGCCACCAGTTGCGCCAGGGTCGAGGGACCCGCCTCGAGCGCGGCGAGGACGATCGCCGCCTTGTCCAACACGCCGACGCCGCTGGTCGTGTCCGCCATTCGGGACTCCTGTATCGCCATATGAGACGCCAGCACGCCGGCGGGCCTGCGTCGCTACAGTGCCGGGCACTGCACTTGCTTGTCCGGCTCCTGATATTGCCGTCTCGCAGCGCGAGACGCAACGCCCGTGGTGAACGGGCCGGCCGGCACGACGAAGGAGGGCCTGGCGATGGGCCGAACGCTGGCGGAGAAGGTCTGGGACGCGCACGTCGTGCGCCGGGGCGAGGGGGAGCCCGACCTGCTCTACGTCGACCTGCACCTCGTCCACGAGGTGACCAGCCCGCAGGCCTTCGAGGGCCTGCGGCTGGCGGGCCGCTCGGTGCGCCGCCCCGACCTGACGATCGCCACCGAGGACCACAACACGCCAACCATCGACATCGACAAGCCGATCGCCGACCCGGTCAGCCGCACCCAGATCGAGACGCTGCGCCGGAACTGCGCCGAGTTCGGCGTCCGGCTGCACCCGCTCGGCGACGTCGACCAGGGGATCGTGCACGTCGTGGGCCCGCAGCTCGGCCTCACCCAGCCCGGCCTGACCGTGGTGTGCGGCGACTCCCACACGTCCACGCACGGCGCCTTCGGCGCGCTCGCGTTCGGCATCGGGACCAGCGAGGTCGAGCACGTCCTCGCGACGCAGACGCTGCCGCTGTCCCGTCCGCGGACGATGGCCATCACCCTCGAGGGCGAGCTGCCCGAGGGCACGACGGCCAAGGACGTCATCCTCGCCGTGATCGCGCGCATCGGGACCGGCGGCGGCCAGGGCTACGTGCTCGAGTACCGCGGCGACGCCGTCCGGAAGTTCTCGATGGAGGCCCGGATGACGATCTGCAACATGTCGATCGAGGCCGGCGCCCGGGCGGGCATGATCGCCCCCGACGAGACCACCCTCGAGTACCTGCGCGGCCGCCCGCACGCCCCCCAGGGCGCCGACTGGGACACCGCCGTCGCGTACTGGAGCACCTTGCGCACCGACGACGACGCGGTCTTCGACGCCGAGGTCGTGCTCGACGCGAGCGCCATCGAGCCCTTCGTCACCTGGGGCACCAACCCCGGCCAGGGCCTGCCGCTGTCGGCGAGCGTGCCCGACCCGTCGGCCATCGCCGACGAGAACGCCCGGACGGCGGCCGAGCGCGCCCTGACCTACATGGACCTGCGCCCCGGGACGCCGCTGCGCGACATCGCCGTCGACACCGTCTTCATCGGCTCCTGCACGAACGGCCGGATCGAGGACCTGCGCGCGGCCGCCTCCGTCGTGCAGGGCCGGCGCAAGGCCGACGGCGTCCGCGTGCTCGTCGTCCCCGGCAGTGCTCGGGTGCGACTGCAGGCCGAGGCCGAGGGTCTCGACAAGGTCTTCGCCGACTTCGGCGCCGAGTGGCGGCAGGCCGGGTGTTCCATGTGTCTGGGCATGAATCCCGACCAGCTCGCGCCGGGGGAGCGCAGCGCCTCGACGTCGAACCGCAACTTCGAGGGGCGCCAGGGCAAGGGCGGCCGCACGCACCTGGTGTCGCCGCTCGTCGCGGCCGCCACCGCCGTTCGCGGCACGCTCTCGAGCCCCGCCGACCTCGCGCCCGTGCGCGAGCCCGTCACCGTCTGAGGAGCCGTCCGCCATGGAGAAGTTCGTCCGGCACACCGGCGTCGGCGTCCCGTTGCGGCGCTCGAACGTCGACACCGACCAGATCATCCCCGCGGTGTACCTGAAGCGGGTCACCCGCACGGGGTTCGAGGACGGGCTGTTCGCGGCCTGGCGCAACGACCCCGGGTTCGTGCTCAACGCCGAGCCGTACCGCGCCGGGTCGGTGCTCGTGGCCGGTCCCGACTTCGGTACCGGCTCCTCGCGCGAGCACGCGGTGTGGGCGCTGAAGGACTACGGCTTCCGCGTGGTGCTGTCGCCGCGCTTCGCCGACATCTTCCGCGGGAACGCCGGCAAGCAGGGACTGCTCACCGGGGTGGTGAGCCAGGACGACGCCGAGCGGCTGTGGACGGTCCTCGAGGAGGCGCCCGGAACCACGGTCACCGTCGACCTCGAGGCCCGGACGGCGACAGCGGCGGCCCTGGTCGTGCCGTTCGCCGTCGACGACTACACCCGCTGGCGGCTGCTCGAGGGCCTCGACGACATCGGCCTGACCCTGCGGCACGCGGCCGAGATCAACGCCTACGAGGGCGTCCGGCCGGCCTGGCTGCCGACGACCCTGCCCGCGCGCACGGCCACCGCCGTCTGAGCGGGCGGCCCGCCGGCGGGCGCCGGCGGGCCGGTGCGCCGTCGCGCCGTCGGCGGGTCAAGGTCGTTCCCGTGGACTGACCGCTCCCGGCGGCATACGGTCGTGCCCTCGGGCGGCACCGCCCGGACCAGCTCCTCGACGGAGGCACCGGTGAAGAAGGACGACCTGCTCACGACGATCGGGCAGACCGCGGTCGGCGTCGTCACGTTCACCCTCGGCCGCGCCGTGGCGCTCGGGGGCAAGGTCGTTCTGGTCGGGCTGGGCGTCCTCGAGAACGCGCTGCGCGGCGAGCAGGCGTTCAGCCTGCGCGACGAGCCGCCGGCGTCGCGCCGCGGCGGCGGCATCGCGTCGGTGCCGGGGACGGGCACGGACGGCGACGACGACGCGGGGTACGCCTCGGCGCCCGCGTTCGAGGCGGCGGACGGGATCACCCGGCCCGCTCGCCGGCCCCGTTCGGTGACGCGGCGCTCGTCGGCGGGCGCCGCCGCCGGATCGACTCCCTCGCCGCGGCCGGCCAAGCGGGCGACGGCGAGGTCGCTGCCGCCCTCGGTGCGGCCGGTCACCTCGATGCGCTCCCACCGGGCCACGCCGGATCCGACGCCCGATCTCACGATCGCCGCGGGGACGGGCCCCGAGGACGACGCCGCCGCACCGCCGCCGGTCAAGGGGGCCGCAGGGGCCTCCGACCTGGCCGCGGAGACCAGGGGGTCGACCGCCAAGAGGACCACAGCGAAGAAGAGCACCGTGAAGAAAACGGCCGCGAAGAAGACGGCCGCCACGAAGACGACCGCCACGAAGACCACCGCGGCCAAGAAGCCGACCAAGACGACCGCCGCCAAGGAGACGACCGCGAAGACCGCGGCCAAGCAGACGGCGGCGAGGACCACGCCGGAGACCTCGCCCACCGCTCCCACCGCTCCCGCCGCTCCCGCCGCTCCCGCCGAGAAGGTCGCGCCGAGCGCCGCCCAGGAGCCACCCGCCCCCTCCCCGGCGGCGGAGGGCGACGCCGGGAGTGTGACTCCGGTCGCTGCGCCCCCGACCGATGGCCGCCCGGACGGCGACGCCACCGGCGCTCCGGTCCACGGCTGACCTCGGCTGACTCCTCGTCGTCGCCCCTCCGCGAGCTGTAACCGTTTGCGCCACGCCGGGCGTCCAGCTCGTCCCTTGACGACCCGGACGTCCGACGTGCGTCAGGATGGGGCCCGTGAACGACGTCCTGACCGTCCACGGCGGCACCCCGCTCACCGGCACGATCGCCGTCCGCGGCGCCAAGAACCTCGTCTCCAAGGCGATGGTCGCCGCGCTGCTCGGCGAGGAGCCGAGCCGGCTGCGCGAACGTCCCGGAGATCCGCGACGTCGACGGTCGTGCACGGGCCTGCTCGAGCTGCACGGCGTCAAGGTGACCGAGTCCAGCCCGGCCGAGGGCGAGCTGGTGCTCGACCCGAGCAACGTCGAGCGCGCCCACGTCGCCGACATCGACGCGCACGCCGGCTCCAGCCGCATCCCGATCCTGTTCTGCGGCCCGCTGCTGCACCGGCTGGGCGAGGCCTTCATCCCCGACCTCGGCGGCTGCCGCATCGGCGACCGGCCGATCAACTACCACCTCGACGTGCTGCGCCAGTTCGGCGCGGTCGTCGACAAGCAGCCGCGAGGGCATCCACCTGACCGCGCCGAACGGCCTGCACGGCGCCAAGCTCGAGCTGCCGTACCCGAGCGTCGGCGCCACCGAGCAGGTGCTGCTCACCGCCGTGCGCGCCGAGGGCGTCACCGAGCTGCGCAACGCCGCGATCGAGCCCGAGATCATGGACCTCATCGCGGTCCTGCAGAAGATGGGCGCGATCATCAGCGTCGACACCGACCGGGTCATCCGGATCGAGGGCGTCGACCGGCTGCGCGGCTACGACCACCGCGCGCTCCCCGACCGCATCGAGGCGGCGTCGCTGGGCCTGCGCGGCGCTGGCGACCAGCGGCGACATCTACGTCAGGGGCGCCCGGCAGCTCGAGATGATGACGTTCCTCAACGTCTTCCGGAAGGTCGGCGGCGAGCTTCGACATCGACGACGACGGCATCCGGTTCTGGCACCCCGGCGGCAGCCTCAACGTCGCTCGTGCTCGAGACCGACGTGCACCCCGGCTTCATGACCGACTGGCAGCAGCCGCTCGTCGTCGCGCTCACCCAGGCCGGCGGGCCTGTCGATCGTGCACGAGACGGTGTACGAGAACCGGTTCGGCTTCACCGACGCGCTGCGCGAGATGGGCGCGCAGATCCAGCTCTACCGCGAGTGCCTCGGCGGCCTCCCGTGCCGCTTCGGGCAGCGCAACTTCCAGCACTCGGCCGTCATCTCCGGCCCGACGCAAGCTGCACGGCGCCGACATCGCCGTGCCCGACCTGCGCGGCGGCTTCAGCCACCTGATCGCGGCGCTCGCCGCCGAGGGCACCTCGCGGGTGCGCGGCATCGAGCCTGATCAACCGCGGCTACGAGCACTTCCAGGCCAAGCTCGACGCCCTGGGCGCCATCTACGACCGCGACTGACCCCGCCCCCGAACCTCCCGCTGATCATGCACGCTGGAGCGATCATGCGCAGTGCGGCGATCACGAGGCGGATCCTGGCACTTCGCCGATCGGCTGCCTGAGGCGCCGGCCGTCAAGATCGCTCCAGCGTGCATGATCAGCGCGAAGGGGCGGGGGGAGGCCGTCAGGGGCGGGAGATGCGGCGCGGGGGCCGGCCGACCGTCCCGAGCGCCATCGACAGGACGCCGCGCGTCGGCCCCGTCGCCCGCGACCGTCACCGTGAGCCGCTGACCGGTCCGCACATGCCGCAGGTTGCTGCCCGCGAACGCCTCGGCGTCGAAGGGCAGCACCTCACCGGCGTCGGTGACGACCGAGCCCGCACGCGGTCGCCGGGTCGAAGCGGTGAACGGTGGCCTGCACGACGGCCAGAACTAGACGGCCGGACTACCCGCCGCACGCGGCTGCCGCCGAGACCTCCAGGGCGGCGGCCGTCCGGTGCCCCAGGCCGAGGGCCAGGGCGGCCTCGAGGTCTGCCGGGGTGTCGACGTCGCGGCGCAGGCGGGGCAGGTCGAGGTCCAGGGGCAGGGCGCCGCGCCGGACGTGCTCGGCGAACGATCCCGCGCCGAAGGCCGGATCGAGGTCGGCGGGCGTCCGCGCGGCCAGCAGCACGGTCCCCGTGCCCTCCGCGTCGGGCACGGCCGCCATCGCGGCTCCCGGATCGCCGGCCAGAGCGCGACGCCGCCGCGGCCAGCGCCGCCTGCAGGTCCTCGGGGCAGAGGGCGGGCAGGTCCGCGAGGAGCACTGCCGCGGGTCGCGCCGACCACGGACGCCGCCTGCCCGCGGCCGCCACCCCGTCGCGGACGGCGGCGACGAGTCCCTCGCCGGTGCGGCTCTCGGCGGACGACCTCGGCACCGCCGGCGCGTGCCGCGGCGGCCGACGTCGGGTCGGCCGTGACGACCACGACCCGGCCCACCGATGCCGCGGCCGACGCGGCGGCCAGCGTGTCGAGCGCGATGGCGGCGGCCACGCGGGGGGCGCGCCGAGGCGGGACTTCGCGAGCGGGCCGCCCTTGACGGGCAGCACGAGCGTCCACGGGGTCACGGCCACATTGTGGCGAGGCGGCGCGCGGGCGGCGTCCGCGGGGGTCGTGGCGGGCCCTCCTCGACAGCGCCCGGGGCTGCGGGGAGGATGAACCACCGATCCGCCCCCGGGCGGCGCCCGGCAGCCGGATCGAAGGACAAGGAGTGCACGTGACCGCCCGCGAGTTCAGCGCGTCGTACCGCTTCGCGGTGCGGCTGCTCCGGCCGTTCCTGACGGCGGTCACCCGGCGGGACTGGCGCGGCGAGGAGCACCTGCCCGCCGGGGGCTTCGTGGCGTGCAGCAACCACATCTCGCACATCGACCCGCTGACCCTCGCGCACTTCCTCGTCGACAACGGCGTCCCGCCGCGCTACCTCGCGAAGGAGAGCGTCTTCCGGATCCCGCTGGCCGGGCGGATCGTCACCAACGCGGGGCAGATCCCGGTGCGGCGGGGATCCGCCGACGCGGCGCATCGCGCTCGAGCGGCCGTCGAGGCCGTGCGGGCGGGGGAGTGCGTCGCCGTCTACACCGACGGCACACTCACTCGCGACCCGCAGCTGTGGCCGATGACGGGCAAGACGGGTGCGGCGCGGATCGCCCTGACCACGGGCGTCCCGGTGCTCCCGATCGCCCAGTGGGGGCCGCAGGAGCTGCTCGCGCCGTACGGCAAGCGGCTGCATGTGTTCCGCCGCCCCCTCGTCCACGTGTGGGCGGGGGAGCCCGTGGACCTGTCGCCGTGGCAGGGCGAGCCGCTGGACGCCGCCGTGCTGGGCGAGGCGACGGCGGCGATCGTGGCGGCGATCACGGCGCTGCTCGAGCGGATCCGCGGCGAGCAGGCCCCTCCTGAGCGCTGGGACCCCCGGCAGCACTCGCTGCCGCTGACCGGCGACTTCCACCGGCGCAAGGAGGCGTCGTGACCAGGGTGGCGGTGCTGGGCAGCGGGTCGTGGGGGACGACGTTCGCGATCGTGCTGGCGGACGCGGGCGCCAAGGTGCGGGTCTGGGGTCGCGACGCCGGCGTGTGCGACGAGATCACCCGCCGGCACACGAACAGCCGCTATCTCGGCGACACCCCGCTGCCCGATGCCATCGAGGCGTCCAGCGACGCGGCCGCCGTCCTGGAGGGCGCCGACGTCGTCGTGCTGGCCGTGCCGTCGCAGACCCTGCGCGCCAACCTCGAGGTCTGGCGACCGGCCGTGCCGCCGGCGGCGGTGCTGGTCAGCCTGATGAAGGGCGTCGAGCTCGGGACCCACCTGCGGATGAGCGAGGTGGTCGCCGAGGTCGCGCAGGTCCCGGCGGAGCGCGTGGCCGTCGTCTCGGGGCCCGAACCTGGCCCGGGAGATCGCCGTCCGCCAGCCGACCGCGACCGTCGTCGCCTGCGAGGACGCCGCCGCCGCCGAGCTGGTCGCCGACGCCTGCTCGGCGCCCTACTTCAGGCCGTACACCAACACCGACGTCGTCGGGGTCGAGCTCGGCGGGGCGGTCAAGAACGTCATCGCGCTGGCGGTGGGGATCGCCGAGGGGATGGGGCTGGGCGACAACACGAAGGCGACGATCATCACCCGCGGGCTGGCGGAGACCGCCCGGCTCGGGGTGGCCCTCGGCGCCGATCCGGTGACGCTCGCCGGCCTGGCCGGGCTCGGCGACCTCGTCGCGACGTGCGCCTCGCCGCTGTCCCGCAACCGGACCCTCGGCGTGGCCCTCGGACGCGGGCATGGACCTCGAGCAGGCGACGGCCGCCGCGAAGCACACCGCCGAGGCGGTGAAGTCGTGCCGCCCGATCCTCGAGCTGGCCCGCGCCCACGACGTCGACATGCCGATCACCGAGCAGGTCGTCGAGGTGGTGCACGGCGGCGCCGACGTCCGCGAGATGGCCTCGCGTCTGCTGGGCCGCCCGCGCAAGCCCGAGGGCGTCTGACCTCACCGCCTCCCCCGTCCGCCGATCAAGGAAAACCTGGCCCGTCCAGGAAGACCAGTCCGCTGCGGAAAGGGGCCAGGTTGTCCTTGATCGGCGGGGCCTGGGGCCCGGGTGTCAGGGCGCGAGGGTGTCGAGGACGGCGGCGAGGTCGGCCCACAGGTCCTCGACGTCCTCGACGCCGACCGACAGACGCATCAGCGACTCGGGCACGGCCGCGGCCTCCGAGGCGTGCCGGCGGCGCCGCTCCAGCGTCGACTCCACGCCCCCGAGGCTCGTCGTGTGCACCCACAGCCGGGTGCCGTCGGCGAGCGCCTCCGCCGCCTCGGGGCCGCCCGCCAGCTCGACCGCGACGATCGCGCCGAAACCGCGCATCTGCGCCAGCGCCCGCTCGTGCCCGGGGTCGTGCGGCAGGGACGGGTGCCGCACCCGGGTCAGCGCCGGGTGGCCGCAGAGCCGGCGGGCCAGCTCCGCCGCGTTCGACCCCGCCCGCTCGACGCGCAGGTGCAGGGTGCGCAGCCCGCGCAGGGCCAGCCATGCCTCGGCCGGCCCCGGGATGGCGCCGTGCACCGTCCGGTGCCGGTGCAGCCGCTCGGCGAGCGCCTCGTCGGTGGCGACGGTCGCACCGAGGACGACGTCGGTGTGGCCGGACAGGTACTTCGTCACCGAGTGCACGACGACGTCGGCGCCGTGGTCGAGGGGCCGCTGCACCAAGGGGCGTGCAGAACGTGTTGTCGACCGCCACCAGGGCCCCGGCCTCGCGGCCCGCCGCGACGAGCGCGGGCAGGTCCGCCACCTCGAGCAGGGGGTTCGTAGGCGTCTCGACCCACAGCAGGTCGGCCCCGCCGGCCAGCGCGGCGCGGACGGCGTCCGTGTCGGCGATCTCGACCCAGGCGACGTGCACCCGGCCCGCGGTCAGCCAGCGCGCCGAGCAGCGTGAGCGTGCCGTTGTAGGCGGCGGCGGGCGCCACGACGCGGCCGCCGTCCGGCACCTGGTCGAGTACCGCCGCGACAGCGGCCATGCCGGACGCGAACAGCCGTGCCCGCCCGCCCTCCAAGCGCCCCGAGCGTGGACTCGAACGCCTCCCAGGTGGGGTTGGTCCAGCGGCCGTAGCCGAGGTCGCCCGGCCGGGTCGCCCCGGGCGACGAGACGAACGTCGAGGAGTGCACGACGGGGACGGCCATCGGGGCGTTCGGCTCGGGCGCCGGCCGGCCGGCGGTGACGGCGACGGTGGCGGGGGCGGGTTCGCGTGCGTCCACCGGCGAAGGCTAGTCGGCACAGCGGATCGGCCGAGCGGACGCCGTCCGGCGGGTATCGTCACGCCGGTGACCGACCAGAATGCCCGCAGGCCCCGCGTCGCCGTCGTCTTCGGCGGCCGCTCCGGCGAGCACGCGATCAGCTGCATGACCGCGGCCAGCGTGATGCGGGCGCTCGCGCACTCGGCCTACGAGATCGTCCCCGTGGGCATCACGCGCGACCGGTCGCTGGGTGCTGGCGGCGCCCGAGCCCGAGCGCTGGGAGCTCACCGACGGCCGGCTGCCCGAGGTCGGCGACGACGCCGGCCCGACCGTCGTCGTGCCGCTCGAGTCCGGCGACCGGGCGCTCACCGTGCTCGAGCCCGGAGCAGGTGCCGCACGCCCTCGGCGAGGTCGACGTGGTGTTCCCGCTGCTGCACGGGCCGTTCGGCGAGGACGGCACGCTGCAGGGCCTGCTCGAGCTCGCCGACGTCCGGTACGTCGGGTCCGGGGTGCTCGCGAGCGCCGCGGGCATGGACAAGCACGTCATGAAGCTCCTGCTGGCAGCCCAGGGGATCCCCGTGGCCGACCACGTGCTCGTGACCGCCCGGCACTGGGAGCGCGACCCCGAGAGCGTGCGGGCGGACGTCGAGGAGCTCGGCTACCCGGTGTTCGTCAAGCCCGCCCGGGCGGGTTCGAGCCTCGGCATCACCCGGGTCGAAGGGGCCGGCCGACCTGGACGCCGCCGTCGAGGCGGCCCGCCGGCACGACCCCCGGGTGGTCGTCGAGGCCGAGGTCGAGGGGCGCGAGATCGAGTGCGCGGTGCTCGAGTCGATCGACGGGGGCGCACCCGCCACGAGCCTGCCCGGCGAGATCCAGGTGGGTGCGGCGCACGAGTTCTACGACTTCGAGGCGAAGTACCTCGACGGTGAGGAGGGCGCGCGCCTGGTCTGCCCGGCCGACCTGCCGCCCTCTGTCGTGCACCGGGTCCGTGACCTGGCGGCCCGCACGTTCGAGGCGCTCGGCTGCGAGGGCCTTGCCCGGGTCGACTTCTTCGTGCGTCCCGACGGCGAGGTGCTGGTCAACGAGATCAACACAATGCCCGGGTTCACGCCGAGCTCGATGTACCCGCTGATGTGGCAGGCGACGGGTCTCGACTACCCGGCACTGGTCGACCGGCTCGTGCAGCTCGCACTTCGTCGGCGCACCGGGCTGCGGTAGTCCGAGGCAGCACGCGGGCTCACTGGCAGGTGTGCCCGTTCGCGGGCAGCGCCCGCGCGACGGGCGCGAGGCCGACGAGCGCCGCCGCGGCATTGCTCCGGCCGTAGGAGGCCGGCACGGCCAGCTGCACGGTCGGGTCGCGGCCGAACGCAGCGAACACGACGGGGTCCGCCGCCGGGTCGGCCACCACCCAGTCGACGCCGTCCACCTCGATGCAGGCGTCGGGGGTGGCACCGACCGCCGCGTAGCCGCACCGGAGCACGATCAGCGGGTCGCCCCAGGCGAGCGCACCGGCGCCCTGCACGTCGCTGCGGCCCTGGCCGAGCAGCTTCCCGGGAGCCGCCGCCAGGGCGGGTCCGCACGCCGGGTCGGCGGCACGAGGGGCGGGTTGCACCCGCGGCGGCGCCGAGCAGCCTGCGGCCGCCAGCGCGACGACGGCGAGCGCTGCGCTCAGATGTGCACGACGGTGCACGTGAGTGTGCGAGTGATGCCCTTGACGTCCTGGATCCGGGCGATGACCAGCTGGCCGAGCTCGTCGACGCTTGGCGCCTCCACCCGGGCGATCACGTCGTAGGGGCCCGTGACGTCCTCGGCGAGCGTGACACCCGGGATCTCGGCGATGGCCCGGGCCACGTCCGCCGCCCGGCCCACCTCGGTCTGGATGAGGATGTACGCCTGCACCACCACGAGTCCTCCTTGTGCTCCCTCACCGGCGCGCTCGCCGCCGGTGCAGTCGACCAGCCCCGCGAGGATCACCCCGGGAGCGGTCACGCTACCGTGTCGGCCGTGAACAGCCCACAGTCGGGCGGTCACGGACTGCTGCGGGACGTCGGCGAGGACGGGCTGATCGCGTCGATCCTGGGCCGCCTCGCGCCCGCGTCCGGTGCCCTCGTCGTCGGGCCGGGTGACGACGCCGCCGTGCTCGAGGTGCCCGGCCGGGTGGTGGTCTCGACCGACACGCTCGTGGAGGGAGCGGACTTCCGCCGGGAGTGGTCGGCGGCGGCCGACGTGGGCGTCAAGGTCGCCGCCCAGAACTTCGCGGACGTCGCCGCCATGGGTGCCCGGCCGCTCGCGCTGGTCGTCAGCCTGGCCGCGCCCGGGGACCTCGCTCTCGCGTGGGCGGCGGCCCTGGCCTCGGGGCTCGACGACGAGTGCACACGGGCCGGCGCCGCCATGGCGGGCGGTGACGTCTCGCAGGCCGGCGAGATCGTGGTCACCGGCACGGCGGTGGGCGTGCTCGAGCATCCGCCGGTGCTGCGGTCGGGGGCGCGGCCGGGTGACGTGGTGGCGCTGGCCGGCCTCACCGGTCCCTCAGCTGCCGGGCTGGCGCTGCTCGCCGCCGCCGGCTCACCCACCGCTGCCGCCGCGCGGGCACCGTCGGCGTCCGGCCTGGTCCGCGCCCACCTGGCGCCGCGGCCCGGCTACCGCCCGGGCATGGACGCCGCCCGCGCCGGCGCGACGGCGATGATCGACACCAGCGACGGGTTGCTCCGCGACGCCGCCCGCGTGGCGGTCGCCTCGGGGGTGCGGCTCGACCTCGACCCGGCCCGGTTGGTGCCCGGGAACGACCTGCGCGAGGTGGCCGACGCCCTCCGGGACCCGGCGCTCGCGCAGGCCTGGGTGCTGACCGGCGGGGAGGACCACGCGCTGCTGGCGTGCTTCCCGCCGGGGTTGACGCTGCCGGCGGCGTTCCGCCCCGTGGGGACGGTGCTCGATGCGGCGGGCGCTCCCGGCGTCAGCGTCGACGGCCGCCCCTGGACGGGCCCGGACGGCTGGCACCACTTCGCCGGCTGACCTCGAAAGCGACTCCTGCGGTCCGTGACGGCGTCGGCCTCGTGCTGTGTTCGTGACGGTTCTGGGCGGCTCGTGAACCGGTCACCGTCCCCAGAAGGGGCCGGAGAGTCCGACGCTGCGGAGGTAGTCGGCGGCAGCGGCGGGTTCGCGGCGGGTGTAGCCGCGGTCGAGCCGGCCGGTGTACCAGTCGGATGCCAGGCGCCACAGGGTCCTCAGGTCCATGACGTAGCCCTGGGTGTTGCCGGTCCGGTCGAGCCAGTCCTGCACGCAGGCCGCGTTGCAGAACAGACGTTGGTGGCCGCAGGTGTGGACGACGTCGTCCCACATCCGGGCGGCGGGAACCAGGAAGTGGGCGACCTGCTGGCCTGCGGGCGGGGCGGCCCGGTCGACGTTCCAGGCGTGTGGTGTGGAGCAGGCGGGGCAGATGGTCGCCACGAGCAGGGCGGGTTCCCAGGTGAGCAGATGGGCCATGGCGAAGGAGTCCCAGGCGCAGCCGCCCCACCACAGGGTGTTCGCGCCCATCACGGAGAACCCGAGCGGGACGGCCGAGAACGGGTGCGCCATGGCTATCCGCCCGGCCTCGTCGAGGGCCAGGTGGCGGAGCGCGGCGAGCTGGGCGACGGCGCGCCGGACAGTCGGTGGGGTCACGTCGAGTTGGCGGGCGATCTCCTCGAGACCCGGGGGGAGGCTATCGCGGGCGAAGCCGGCGTACACGGCCAGGCGGACATCCTCGAGCACGGCGGCGCCGGCGGTGCGGGGGTCCGCGGAGGCGTCCATCGCGGGGAGTGTAAGGCCGGCAGCTGCGTCGGCTGCTGGACGATCGCGGCGGTCGAGAACGACGCGTGACGCATCGTGCGGTACCGGCGCTGGTGCAGCGCGCAGGTCAGGCATGCACTGGTGCCGTCCAGTGCGGGTCGCGCCCGGTGAGGGCGAGGGTGCATTCCCAGACGGTCGCGCCGGGGCCGACCGGAACCGCGTGGTCGAACGCCGCGCCCGGCGCGTCGCGCACCGGACCGTCGGGCACGGCCGCGGCGAGCGCGAGGCCCGCGGCGGCGAGTTCGTCGTCGTAGTGCAGCGGGTGGCCGACCGCCACGGCGACGTCCCAGCCGTGGACCAGGGTGTCGAGCAGGTGGAAACCGACCGCCGAGGCCAGGGGCACCCGCCGGCCGAACTCGGCGAGCCAGACGTCGCGGTCGGGGTCGGCCGTGGCGAAGGCGCGGACCAGTGCCGCGGCCGCCTCGCGGTGCGCCTGCGGGGTGGCCGGCCCGGGGCGGTAGGCCTCGACCCCGGCCTCGCTCGCGGTAGCGGCGGCGAAGCCGGCGTTCTGCCCGGTCATGTGGGCCAGGAGCTCCCGGAGGGTCCACGGCCCGCAGGGGGTGGCGCGATCGAGGTCCTCGACGCGGACGCCGTCGACCAGGCGGACGACGACGTCGGTGGCGCGGGCATGCAGGTGTCGTGCCTCATCGATATGCATGAGTAGACCGTATACCTCCGTAGACGATAGGCCCAGGGTTATCGTCGGGACGTGCACGACGATCGCCTCGACCTCGCCCACGCGCTCTCCCTCGTGCTGCGGGTCGCGCTGGCCGCCGAGGAGCCGGTGCTGCGCGCCCACGGCCTGGAGATGTGGGACTACGCAGTCATGGGTGCGCTCGAGCACGGGGCTGCCCCGACGCAGAGCGAGCTGGCGACGGCGGTCCGGCGGGACAAGACGCGGCTCCTGCCGATCCTCGACCGGCTCGAGGAACGGGGCCTGGTGCACCGGCGCGTCGACCTCGACGACCGGCGCAACCGTGTCGTCGAGCTGACCGCCGCCGGTCGCGAGCTGCTGGGGGCGTGCCGGCGGGACATCCGCGCGGGGGAGCGGGCGGTGCTGGCGCCGCTCGACCCCGAGGCCGCGGCCGCGCTGACCGAGGCCCTTGACCGGCTCGCCCGCCCGCTGCGCGGCACGATCGGCTGACGCGGCAAAGCAACGCCGCCGCCCTCCCGAGGGGAGGACGGCGGCGCGAGGCGAGGGGATCAGGCCGAGCGGACGACCTTGCCGGCCTTCAGGCACGACGTGCACACGTTGAGCCGCTTGGGCGTGGCACCGACGAGGGTGCGGACACGCTGGATGTTGGGGTTCCAGCGGCGCTTGGTGCGGCGGTGCGAGTGCGAGATGGCGTGACCGAAGCCCGGCCCCTTGCCGCAGACGTCACAGGTGGCAGCCACGACGGGGTACTCCTCAGGGGTAGCGGGTCGGATCGAACGCGCCGGGCGCCGAGGCCCGGGCAACCACGACAGGCTATCCGACGCGCCCGGTGCACCCCAAACCGGCGCCCGTGCAGGCCGCCCGTGTCCTGTCGGCGCACCCGGCTAGCCTGGCCCGACCGACCCGAGGTGCGGGCGGGGGAGGTGCTGATGCTCGAGGTGCTCGACGGGCACGCGGCCCGCCGATGGGCGGCGGCCGCCCTCGCCGCCCTCGGCGACGCCCGCGAGGAGCTCGACGCCCTCAACGTGTATCCGGTGCCCGACGGCGACACCGGCACCAATCTCTACCTCACCGTCGAGGCGGCCTGCGCAGCCGTGACCGCCCTGCCGCCCGACGCACCGCTGCGCACGATCGTCGACACCTTCGCCCGCGGCGCCCTGCTCGGCGCCCGCGGCAACTCCGGGATCATCACCGCGCAGCTGCTGCGCGGCTGGGCCGACGTCCTGGCCGAGCAGGAGGTCATGGACGCCCCGGCCGTCCGGCGCGCCATGGCGCTCGCCGACGAGCAGGCGTGGGCGGCCGTCGCGGCACCGGCGGAGGGCACCATCCTGTCGGTCAGCAGGGCGGCCGCGCGGGCCGCGACCCACAGCGCGGCCGAGCGGCTGGGCGACGTGGTGGAGGAGGCGCTCGAGGCCTCCCGCGCCGCCCTCGCCCGCACCCCCGAGCAGCTGCCGGCGCTGCGCCGGGCCGGCGTCGTCGACGCCGGTGGGCGGGGGCTCGTGGTGCTCCTCGAGGCGCTCGCCGACGTCGTCGCCGGGCGCCGCCGCGCCCACGGCGTCCGGCGTCCGGCCCTGCCCGCGGTCGACCTCGCGGCCTGCGACGACCTCGGTGCGGAGGGTCCCGCCTACGAGGTCATGTACCTGCTCGAGGCTCCCGACGACCAGGTCGGGGCACTGCGCGAACGGCTGGCGCCCCTCGGGGACTCCCTCGTCGTGGTGGGCGGCTCGGGCCTGTGGCACGTTCACGTGCACGTCGATGACCCTGGCGCGGCCATCGAGGCGGGGCTCGGGGCCGGGCGCCCCCGGCGCCTGCGGATCGCGCACTTCGCCGAGCAGATCGCGCGCAGAGGTGCGCGCCCGCGCTTCGGTGTCGGTCTGGTCGCCTGCGCGGCCGGGCCCGGCCTGGCCCGGCTGTTCGAGGAGGCCGGCGCCGTCGTCGTCGAGACGGCGCCCGGCCGGCGCCCCTCGACGGGCGAGGTCCTCGCGGCGATCCGCGGCACGGGGGCGCCGTCCGTGGTGGTGCTGCCCAACGACGGTGACACGGTGGCGGCCGCGGGCGCGGCGGCGGCGGCCGCCCGCGACGAGAGCATCCGGGTGGCCGTGCTGCCCACCCGCGCCCAGGTGCAGGGGCTGGCGGCGGCGGCCGTGCACGACGCCGCCCGGGCCATGGACGCCGACGTCGTGGCCATGAGCGCCGCCGCGGGGGGTGCCCGCGACGGCGCCGTCACGGTCGCCGCCGAAAGCGGCGATCACGACGGCCGGGCTGTGCCGGCCGGGCGACGCGCTGGGGATCGTGCAGGGCGACTTCGCGATCGTCGGCTCCGAGCTGGCGGGCGTGGCCGTCCAGGTGGTCGACCGGTTGCTCGCCAGCGGGGGAGAGCTCGTGACCATCGTGTGCGGTGCGGGCGCGACCGAGGAGCTGGTCGGGGTCGTCACCGGGCATCTGCGGCGCACGCGCCGCGACGTCGAGGTCGCCGTCCTCGACGGCGGCCAGGAGCGCTACCCGCTGCTGCTGGGGGTGGAGTGAGAGTCGTCCGGGGTGGCGCCGACCTCGACGAGCCGCTGCGCCGGGGCGTCGTCGACGCCAAGACCGCTGCGGCGCTGGAGAAGCTCGACCTGCACACGGTCCGCGACCTGCTCTGGTACTTCCCCCGCCGCTACATCGACCTCGGCCAGCTCACCCCGTTGGCCGACCTGAAGCCCGACGAGCAGGTGACCTTCCTCGCCAGCGTCACCAGGACGGCGCGGGTCACCACGCGCAACGGCACACAGCTCTACAAGGTCACGATCTTCGACGGGAAGACCTCGTACGAGATCACGTTCTTCAACCCCAAGGGGCTGGCGCGCATCCTGACCGAGGGCAAGCGGGCGGTCTTCAGCTGCGAGGTGGGCAGGTACAAGGGGGAACCCCAACTCACGCATCCCGAGTTCTTCCTCGTCGACTCGGCGGCCGAGGGCAAGGACTTCGCGGAGCGCCCCTACCCGATCTACCCGCAACGCAAGGGGGTGAAGTCGCGGCTGGTCATGGACGCCGTGCGGCTCGTCCTCGACGTGCTGCCCGAGGTCCCCGACCCGATCCCGGCCGACCTGCGGGCCATGCGCAACCTCATGGGCGTGCAGGAGGCCCTGCGGGCCATCCACCGGCCCGGGAACCACGAGGCCTACCGGGCGGCCCGGCACAGGTTCGCCTTCGAGGAGGCCCTTGTCCTGCAGGTCGCGCTGGCGCAGCGCAAGGCCGCCAACCGGCTCGTCACGGCCGTCCCCCGCAGGCCGATCACAGGTGGCCTGCTGGAGGCGTTCGACGCGCGCCTGCCGTTCGAGCTGACCGCCGGCCAGCGCGCCGTGGCGGCGGAGATCGCCGAGGACATGGCGCAGGACTGGCCGATGCAGCGCCTGCTGCAGGGGGAGGTCGGCTCGGGCAAGACGGTCGTGGCCCTCCGGGCGATGCTGTCCGTCGTCGACGCGGGCGCGCAGGCTGCCCTGCTCGCGCCGACCGAGGTGCTCGCCACCCAACACCATCGCTCGATCACCGCGATGCTCGGGCCCCTGGCCGAGCAGGGGATGCTCGGCGGCGCCGAGAACGGCACGAAGGTCGCGCTGCTCACGGGGTCGCAGGCGACCGCCGCGCGCCGCAAGGCCCTGCTCGACGTCGTCAGCGGCGACGCGGGCATCGTCGTCGGCACCCACGCTCTCCTGCAGGAGAACGTGGAGTTCGCCGACCTCGGCCTCGTCGTCGTCGACGAGCAGCACCGGTTCGGGGTCGAGCAGCGCGACGCGCTGCGCGGCAAGGGCAAGGTCGCTCCGCACGTGCTCGTCATGACCGCGACGCCGATCCCGCGGACCGTCGCGATGACCGTCTTCGGCGACCTCGAGACGTCGACGCTGCGCGAACTGCCCCGCGGGCGAGCACCCGATCCAGACGCACGTCACCGACCTGCTCCGCCACCCGACCTGGGAGCGGCGCGTCTGGCAGCGGGTCCGTGAGGAGGTCGAGGCCGGGCACCAGGTGTTCGTGGTCTGCCCCCGGATCGACGCGGACGACCCGCGCAAGGCCGACGGGGAGCGCCCCGACGCCGACTCGGGCGCCGTCGACGACGAGCCCGACGTTCCCGCCCGGGCCGTCGTCGAGGTGCTCGAGGAGCTGCTCACCGACCCCGCGCTGGCCGGCATGCGGATCGAG
The DNA here is from genome assembly GCA_963792195.1 of uncultured Actinomycetota bacterium. Classification (GTDB taxonomy): domain Bacteria; phylum Actinomycetota; class Actinomycetes; order Actinomycetales; family Kineosporiaceae; genus DATKNA01. Next base: position 712,935 of record CAWBVK010000004.1, read on the forward strand.
CCGCTGCACGGGCGGCTGCCGGTCGAGGAGCGCGACGCCACCATGAGCGCCTTCGCGGCCGGCGAGGTCGACGTCCTCGTCGCGACCACGGTCGTCGAGGTCGGGGTCGACGTGCCCAACGCCACCCTCATGGTCGTGCTCGATGCCGACCGTTTCGGCATCTCCCAGCTGCACCAGCTGCGCGGCCGGGTGGGCCGAGGCGCCGCGCCCTCGCTGTGCCTGCTCGTGTCCCGCGCGGTGCCGGGCACCCCGGCGCTCGCCCGGGTCGAGGCCGTCGCCGCCACGCTCGACGGGTTCGAGCTCGCCCGCGCCGACCTCGAGCAGCGCAGCGAGGGCAACGTGCTGGGCGCCGAGCAGTCCGGGCGCAGGTCCGCCCTGAAGCTGCTGCGCGTGCTCCGCGACGAGAAGCTGATCGAGCAGGCGCGGCACGAGGCCGCTGCCCTCGTCGCCCAGGACCCCGACCTGGCCGGTCACCCGAACCTGCGCGCCGCGCTCGCCAGCTTCCTCGACGAGGGCAAGGACGCCTACCTCGAGCGCACGTAGCTCACGGCCCGGACCTGATCTCAAGATCATGCTCCCGGTGTGGACACCTCATGCCTCGTCGGACCCTCTCGCGGTGTCCCGAACGGGCGCACGGTCTTGATCGCCGCTCGCCCTTCGGGTCGTCGCCGTGCGCGCATCCTGCGCGAGTCGTGCCGGCTGCGCGCGAGGATGACCCCGTGACGAGGATCATCGCCGGGGTCGCGGGCGGCCGCAGGATCGAGACGCCGAAGGGCGCCGACACGAGGCCGACGAGCGACCGGGTGCGTGAGGCGCTCTTCGGCGCGCTCGACGCGCGCGGAGCGCTCGACGGGGCCGCCGTCCTCGACCTGTTCGCCGGCTCGGGGGCTCTCGGGCTCGAGGCGGCGAGCCGCGGGGCGAGGAGCGTGGTGCTGGTCGAGAGCGGCCGCGAGGCCACAGCCGTCGCACGCCGCAACGCGGCCACGCTCGGCCTGGACGGCGTCCGCGTGGTGCAGGCGCCGGTGCAGCGGTACCTGGCCACGGCCACCCACGCGCCGCTCGATCCGCCGGCCGACGTCGTGCTGCTCGACCCGCCCTACGGGTTCGGCGAGGCCGAGCTCGAGCGCCGTCCTGGAGGCCGTGGACGGCGGCACGCTCGCGCCCGGCGCGCTCGTGGTGGTGGAGCGCGACGCGCACGCCCCCGAACCGGCGTGGCCGGCGGGCTGGGCCGGCGAGGGCGTACGTCGCTACGGCGGGACGGCCCTCTGGTCGGCCACTGCTAGGTTGCGCCCGTGACGCGCCTCGCCGTCTGCCCGGGCAGCTTCGATCCCCTAACCAACGGGCACGTGGACGTGATCCGGCGCGCGGCCGGGCTCTTCGACGAGGTCGTGGTGGCCGTGCTCGGCAACCCGGCCAAGCGGGGGCTGTTCGACGTGCCGGAGCGCGTGGAGCTGATCGAGGCGTCGTTGTCGGACCTGCAGGGCGTGCGGGCGGACGCCGTCGGCGGGGGGCTGCTCGTCGAGTACTGCCGCTCGATCGGCGCGTCGGCCGTCGTGAAGGGCCTGCGGTCGAGCGCCGACTTCGACTACGAGCTGCCGATGGCCCTGATGAACCGGCACCTGACGGGTCTCGAGACGGTGTTCATCCCCGGGAATCCGGCACTCCAGCACGTGTCGAGCAGCCTCGTGAAGGAGGTGGCGGCGCACGGCGGGGACGTCCGGGGCCTCGTCCCCGACGCCGTCCTCGACCGCCTGCTCGCCCGGCTCGGCCGCTGACCCGGCGGCCCGGTTTGGGCTAGGCGCATCGCCTGCAGTAACCTCTCCTCTTGGCCTCGTCGCCGTTCGCGACGCGTGCCGATCCCACCTGCTGCAGCATCGAGGAGTCATGATCCGCCTGGACCCGCGGTCCCCGCTCGTCATCGACACGCGAGAGCTGGGGCGCCGTCCGGGAACCATGCGGACCGTGCACCGGACGATCGCGGCGCCGGCGGGCCTCGGCACCGAAGTGATCGGCGTCCCCGAGGGATCCGACCTCGAGCTCGACCTGAAGCTCGAGGCGGTGATGGAGGGGATCCTCGTCTCCGGCACGATCTCCGCAGCTGCCGAGGGTGAGTGCGTGCGCTGCCTGGACCGGGTGACCCAGCCGGTCCAGGCGGACCTGCAGGAGCTGTACGTCTACCCCGGGCGCACGCCCGAGGGCGAGGACGAGGACGACCTGCGCGAGCTCCAGGACGAGCTGATCGACCTCGAGCCCGTGCTGTACGACACGCTGGTGCCGGCGCTGCCGTTCCAGCCGGTGTGCCGTGACGACTGCCCGGGTCTGTGCTCCGAGTGCGGGGCGCGGCTGGCGGACGACCACGGCCACTCGCACGAGAGCACCGACCCGCGGTGGGCGGAGCTGCAACGCCTGCTCACCCAGGTTCCGACCGAGAACGACCCCGAGGAGAAGTGACGTGGCCGTCCCCAAGCGGAAGATGTCCCGCAGCAACACGCGGTCCCGCCGCTCCCAGTGGAAGGCGGCCGCGACGACGCTGACCACGCGCGTCGAGGGTGGCCAGGTCACCTACTCGCGCCCGCACCAGGCGCGCGTCGTGACCGACTCCGCCGGCACCCCGCTGTACCTCGAGTACAAGGGCCGCAGGGTCAAGGACCTCTGAGCACGTCGCGCACGCACACGCCGTGGCGTCGCAGAACGGTGCCGTCGACCCCGAGGAGCTGCTCGAGGCGCTCGGGGTCCGCGTCGACCTCGAGCTGCTCGAGCGTGCCCTGACGCACCGCTCGTACGCGTACGAGCACGGGGGTCTGCCCACCAACGAGCGGCTGGAGTTCCTCGGCGACGCCGTCCTCAGCCTGGTGGTCACCGACGCGCTGTACAGCCGTCACCCCGAGCTCGCCGAGGGCAGGCTCGCGAAGCTGCGGGCGGCCGTCGTCAACATGCGCGCGCTCGCACACGTCGCGCGGGCGCTCGGCGTGGGCGACCACATCCGGCTCGGCAAGGGCGAGGAGAGCAGCGGGGGCCGGGACAAGTCCTCGATCCTGGCCGACACGCTCGAGGCGCTGATCGGCGCGGTCTACGTGGAGCACGGCGTACAGGTCGCCACCGAGTTCGTGCACCGGCTCGTCGACCCGCTGATGGCGTCGTCCGCGGCGCTCGGCGCCGGCCTCGACTGGAAGACCAGCCTGCAGGAGCTGACCGCCGAGCTCGGGCTCGGCGTGCCCGAGTACCGGATCAGCGAGGAGGGCCCCGACCACGCCAAGATCTTCCACGCGCGGGTCGTCGTGGAGGGTCTGGTGCGCGGGCAGGGCGGCGGCCGCAGCAAGAAGGAGGCCGAGCAGGGCGCGGCACAGGCCGCCTTCGAGGGGCTCAAGGCCGGCATGCCCCAGCACCCGGACGCGCACCCCGGCGAGGGCGGCGACGAGAACACCCACGAGGGCGGCGACGACGAGGCGGTCGGCAGCGCCGACCCCGCGGCCTGACCGCGCGTCCGGCAACGCCACCCGACAGCCGTGCCCGAGCTCCCCGAGGTCGAGGTCGTCCGGCGGGGCCTCGCCCGCTGGGTGACCGGCGCGCGGATCGGCGCGGTCGAGGTGCTGCACCCGCGCCCGGTCCGCTGGCACACGGCGGGGCCCGTCGACTTCGCCTCCCGCCTCACCGGCACCGTCGTCCGTGACGTCGTCCGGCGTGGCAAGTTCCTCTGGCTGGAGCTCGACAGCGGCGAAGGCCTGCTCGCCCACCTCGGCATGAGCGGGCAGCTGGTGCTGCAGCCGCCGGACGCCGGCGCCGAGCGGCACCTGCGCGTGCGGCTGGCCCTCGACGGCCCCAGCCACAATCGGGATCTCCGCTTCGTCGACCAGCGGATGTTCGGGGGCCTCGCGGTCGTGCCCCTCGTCCCGACGCCCGACGGCGGCCCGGGTGGGCGCGGCGGCCCGGGGCAGGGCGCCACGGACTGGACGCCGTCCGCGCCGTGGCTCCCGCCGTCCGTCGCTCACATCGCCCGGGACCCGCTCGACCCCAACCTGGACGAGAAGGCCCTGGTCACCCGGTGGCGGGCGAAGCGCACGGGGGTCAAGCGGGCGCTGCTCGACCAGACGCTCCTGTCGGGGGTCGGCAACATCTACGCAGACGAGGCGCTCTGGCGCGCACGCCTGCACTACGCGCGCCCCACGGACGCCATGACCAGGCCCGCGGTGGGCCGGGTGCTCGCGGCCGTGCGCGAGGTGATGACCGATGCGCTCGTGCAGGGCGGGACGAGCTTCGACGCGCTCTACGTCAACGTCAACGGTGAGAGCGGGTACTTCGACCGGTCTCTGGCCGTGTACGGCCGTGAGGGCCTCCCGTGCCCGCGGTGCGGCACCCTGATCCGCCGCGACCGGTTCATGAACCGTTCGTCGTTCTACTGCCCGCACGACCAGCCGCGCCCGAGGTCGGGCCGCTGGTGAACCGTCTCCGGGCGCGCCGCACGGCGACCGGCACCCGGCCGTCGAGGTCGACCGGGGTCCACGCCTCGCCCGGGCGCCACTGCGACCCGCACCCCTGACACGCGAACAGCTCGTGCGGCGCCGCCCGGGTGCCGACCCACCGGCACGCGGCGCGGCACGGGTGCACGGCGAGCGCGTCGTCATCCGGAGGCGTCACCCGCCGATTGTCCCGGGTGGGCCCTGCCCGCGTCGCGCTGATCATGGCCCTGGGCAGGGATCTCGCACATCCGACCCGCACGGCTGCTCGCCGGGATCGCCGATCCTGGTTACCGTCTGAAGATGGACCATGCCCTGCCCCTCGAGACGCAGACGTCCCATCCGCTGCCCACGCCCCCCGCGTGGTGCGGACCCGACGCCCGCGCGGTCCGCCTGACGGTGTGGGTCCGCGGCAGCGTCCAGGGGGTCGGCTTCCGGTGGTGGACACGGTCCCGCGGGCTCGAGCTCGGCCTCGTCGGCACCGCCACCAACCTGCGCGACGGCCGGGTCGAGATCGTCGCCGAGGGCGCGCGCCGGGCCTGCGACGTCCTGCTGGCCTGGCTGGACGAGGAGCCGTCGCTGCACGGCCGCCCCGGGGCGGTGGAGGCGGTCTCCCACCGCTGGTCCGCTCCGTCCGGGGCCTTCAAGGGCTTCCGCGAGCGCTGAGGAGGCGCCTCGGCTCGGCACTGCACGATTACTGCACGGTGGCGTCGTGCGCGTGGCCCTTGAGGCTCGCGTAGATCGCCTTCGTCCGGGCCAGCGACGCCTTGAGCTGGGCCCGGAGCGCGGCCGGGGTGGACGGGTCCGCCAGCGCCTGGGTGACCGGCCAGACCGTGTAGGGCCCGATCTCGCAGTACGTGGCGGTGATCGTCACGGCGTCCGCGACGAACCTGTCGCCCTCCCGCGTCACGTGAACCGACACGACGGCGCCGTCCTCGGTCTGGGGCTTGAGCCCCGCTCGCGGCGACTGGTTCGACAGCAGGTTGCCCATGCCGTAGACGACGTACTTGGTGCCGATCCGCTCGACGGGCTGCTGCACGTGCACGTGGTCGCCGAGGATGAGGTCGACGTCGGGCGAGGCCAGCAGCGCCTTGGCCTGCGCCCGCTGCTGCGGCGTCGGCGCCGACTGGTACTCCTGCCCCCAGTGCAGCGACACCACGACGAACGTGGCGCCGGCCGCGCGGGCCCGGTGCGCGTCGGCGAGGATCCGAGGCACCGAGATCAGGTTCACCGACCACGGGGCGTTCCTCGGCACCGGCTCGCCGTTCGTGCCGTAGGTGTAGGAGAGGTGGGCGACGACTGCACCTGCCACGGTGTGCGTCTCGATCCGGGCCCCCTCGGCCTTGCTGCGTGCGGTTCCTGCGTGCGCCAGGTGGTCCGCGTCGAGCGCGTCGAGGGTGGCCCTGACGCCGGCGACGCCCTTGTCGACGGAGTGGTTCGAGGCGGTGGAGCAGCCGTCGTACCCGGCCCACGCCACCGCGTCGGCGAGCTCGTGCGGCGTGTTGAACACCGGGTACCCGCTGATGTTCGTGTCGTCGGCCGAGAGCGGTGTCTCGATGTGGCAGATCGCCAGGTCCGCGTCGCGCACCTGCTGGCGGACCTTGGCCAGCATGGGGGTGAAGTCGTACCGCTTGCCGTGCCCGTTGCCGAGCGCGCGCTTGGCGACCGGGCCGTGGATGAGCAGGTCGCCGGTCGCCACCAGGGTGAACCCGGGCGCCGTGGACGGCGTGGCCGCCGCAGCGGGCGACGAGGCGGGCGACGAGGCCGACCCGTTCGCGGCCGGCGCGGCGACCGGGGAGGTGTGCGCGGGCCCCGCCGACGCTCCGGAGCAGGCGGTCGCGCAGAGGGCGGCGGCCGCGACGAGTGCCGCGCGGGCCCGCCTGGTGCTCGTCACGCGCTCAGCATGCCCGAGGACGACGCGAGGGTCACATCCGCCGATCACCGGTCCGAATCACATGATCACCGACAGTGCGAGCGGTAGCCTCCGGGGAGTGATGCGGCGAGCCGTCCGCCGAACGAGGAGCCCGACACGTGCACCTGAAGACCCTGACGATGCGGGGGTTCAAGTCCTTCGCGTCCGCGACGACCCTGCGCCTGGAGCCGGGGATCACGTGTGTCGTGGGGCCGAACGGCTCGGGCAAGTCGAACGTCGTCGACGCGCTCAGCTGGGTGATGGGCGAGCAGGGGGCCAAGAGCCTGCGCGGCGGCAAGATGGAGGACGTCATCTTCGCCGGCACCTCCGGCCGGCCGCCGCTCGGCCGGGCAGAGGTCAGCCTCACGATCGACAACACCGACGGGGCCCTCCCGATCGACTACGCCGAGGTGACGATCAGCCGGACGATGTTCCGCTCCGGCGGGTCCGAGTACGCGATCAACGGCAGCCCGTGCCGGCTCCTCGACATCCAGGAGCTGCTCTCCGACTCGGGCATCGGCCGCGAGATGCACGTGATCGTGGGGCAGGGCCAGCTCGACGCCGTGCTGCACGCCTCGCCCGAGGAGCGCCGCGGGTTCATCGAGGAGGCCGCGGGCGTCCTCAAGCACCGCAAGCGCAAGGAGAAGGCGCTCCGCAAGCTCGACGCGATGCAGGCCAACCTCACCCGCCTCACCGACCTCATCGCCGAGATCCGCCGCCAGCTCAAGCCGCTGGGCCGCCAGGCCGAGGTCGCCCGCCGCGCCCAGGTCGTGCAGGCGGACCTGCGCGACGCCAAGGCGCGCCTGCTGGCCGACGACCTCGTCACGCTCGTCACCACGCTCGAGCAGGAGGTCGCCGACGAGACCGCGCTGCGGGCCCGGCGCGCCGAGGTGGAGGAGCAGCTGGCGGCCGCCCGGCGACGGCTGGGGGAGCTCGAGCTCGCCGCGACCGAGGCAGCCCCGCGGCACGCCCGCGCGCAGGAGACCTGGTACCGGCTCTCGGGCCTGCGCGAGCGGGTGCGCGGCACTGCCTCCCTGGCGGCCGACCGGCGGCGCCTGCTGGCCGAGAGCGCCCCGGAGCGCGGGGCCGGCTCGCCGTCGCGCGACCCCGAGGAGCTGGCGGCGCAGGCCCGCGCCGTGCGCGAGCAGGAGGCCGCGCTCGCCGAGGCCGTCGCGGTGGCGCGCGAGCACCTCGCGGACGCCGTCGACGCGCGGCACGAGGCCGAGCAGGCCGAGAGCGAGGAGGAGCGCCGGCTCGCCGGGCTCCTGCGGGCCGCCGCCGACCGCCGCGAGGGGCTGGCCCGGCTGGCCGGCCAGGTCGCCGCGCGCCGCAGCCGTGTGGAGGCGGCCCAGGAGCAGGCCGAGCGGCTGGCGGCGCAGATCGCCGAGGCCGAGGAGCGGGCAGCCTCGGCCCAGGCCGAGCTCGACGGCCTCGAAGCGCGCGCCACGGGCGTCGACGTGGGCGCGGACCTCGACGCCGAGCACGAGGCGGCCGCCACGGCCCTCGCCGTGGCCGACGACAGGCTGGCGGACGCCGTCCAGGCCGAACGGGACGCCGAGCAGGAGCGGGCCACCTGGTCGGCCCGCCGCGAGGCGCTCGAGCTCGGGCTGCGGCGGCGCGACGGCGCCGGCTCGCTGCTGGCCGCGGGGGAGCGGCTGACCGGCCTGCTGGGCTCGCTCGCCGCGCTGCTCGCGGTCGAGCCGGGGTACGAGAACGCCGTGGCGGCCGCGCTCGGGGCGGCGGCCGACGCCGTGGCCGTCGAGTCGGCACCGGCGGGGCTCGCGGCGCTGCGGCTGCTCAAGGCCGACGACTCCGGGCAGGCCAGCGTCCTGGTCGCGGGGGCGCCGGAACGCTCGCTGCTGGCCGACCCCGGTGGTCCCGCCCCGGCCCCGGGCGCCCGCTGGGCGCGCGCGCTCGTGCAGTCGCCCCCGCAGCTCGCCACCGCGCTCGACCGGCTGCTGGACGGCGTCGCCGTGGTGCCCGACCTCGACTCCGCCGCGGAGCTCGTGGCGGCCCAGCCCGCCCTGACCGCGGTCACCCTCGAGGGCGACGTGGTCGGCGCCGGCCTGCTGCGGGGCGGTTCGGCGTCCAACCCCTCGCTGCTCGAGGTGCAGGCGGCCGTCGACGAGGCGGCCGACCGGGTCGCGAGCGCGGGCCGGCGCGCCGAGCAGGAGCTCGCGGCGCTGGCCGTCGCCCGTGAGGAACGGGCTGCGGCCCTGGCCGCCCTGGCCGCCGTGACCGAGCGCCGGCAGGACGCCGAGGCCCGCCGCGGCGCCGTCGCCGTCCAGCTCGGGCAGCTCGGGTCCACGGCCCGCGCCGCGCACGCGGAGGCCGAGCGGCTGCGCGCCGGCCTCGCCGCTGCCCGTGACACGCTCGACGCCGACCGCATCGCGCTGGAGGAGCTGGCCGAGCGGCTGGAGCTGGCCCAGGACTCCGAGGCGGACGACGACGAGCCGTCGACCGAGCTGCGCGACCGGCTGGCCGCCGCCTCGACCGCCGCGCGCGCCGCCGAGATGGAGGCCCGGCTCGCCCTGCGCACGGCGGAGGAGCGTGCCAGGGCGCTGGCCGGGCGCGCCGAGCAGCTGGAGCGCGCGGCCGAGGCCGAGCGGGCCGAGCGCGCCCGGGCCGTGGCGCGCGAGCAGCGGCGGGTCCGGCAGATCGAGACCGCGCGATCGGTGCTGGCCGGCGCGCAGTACGCGCTGGCGGTGCTCGAGGAGGCGCTCGAGGAGGCCGAGGCGGTGCGCGCGGCCGCGGACGCCCAGCGGGTGGAGCGCGAGCGCGAGCTGGCGCAGGTGCGGCGTTCGGTCCAGGAGCTCGTCGAGGAGCAGGCGCGGCTGACCGACGTCGTGCACCGCGACGAGGTGGCGCGGGCCGAGCAGCGGATGCGGATCGACGCGCTGCAGGCGCGCAGCGTCGACGAGCTGGGGATCGAGCCCGAGGCCCTGCTCGCCGAGTACGGGCCCGACCAGCTGGTGCCCCCGTCGCCCGCGGTCCCGGGCGAGCTGGAGCCTGCGCAGCCGACCGAGCTCCGGCCCTTCGTGCGCGCCGAGCAGGAGAAGCGGCTGCGTGCCGCGGAGCGCGCGCTCGCGCTGCTCGGCACCGTCAACCCGCTCGCACTCGAGGAGTTCGCGGCGCTCGAGGAACGCCACCGGTTCCTCACCACCCAGCTCGAGGACCTCAAGGCCTCCCGGCGGGACCTGCTCGACATCGTCAGGGAGGTCGACGAGCGGGTCGAGCAGGTGTTCACCGAGGCGTTCCGCGACACCGAGCGCGAGTTCGAGAAGGTCTTCGAGCGGCTCTTCCCAGGCGGGGAGGGCCGGCTGGTGCTGACCGACCCCTCCGACATGCTGACCACGGGGCTGGACGTCGAGGCGCGCCCGCCGGGCAAGAAGGTCAAGCGGCTGTCGCTGCTGTCGGGCGGCGAGCGCTCGCTGACGGCGGTGGCCCTGCTCGTCGCGATCTTCAAGGCGCGGCCCAGCCCGTTCTACGTGATGGACGAGGTCGAGGCGGCGCTCGACGACACCAACCTGGGGCGGCTGATCACGCTGTTCGAGGAGCTGCGGCAGACGAGCCAGCTCATCGTGATCACGCACCAGAAGCGGACGATGGAGGTCGCCGACGCGCTCTACGGCGTCACGATGCGCGGCGACGGTGTGACGACCGTCATCTCGCAGCGGATCCGGGAGGAGCAGCCGGCCTGAGCGTCCGCCGGCTCCCCCTGGTCGTGGGTCGTGCAACGGGTTTGCATCGAATTGCATCGATGCCGTGATGTTGGCACGGTGGACACGTGCTCTGGGTCGTTCTCCTCGCCGTCCTGCTCGTCGTCCTCGCCGGTGCGATCGTCGCCGCCGTGGCCCTGCCCCATCTGCGGGCGGGTTCGCAGATCCTGACCCCCCAGGGGGAACGGGTCGTCCGCGAGGCACGCGACCGTCTGACCAACACCCAGCGCTGACCCGCCCTCCTTAGACCTGCGCGGCCCCTCCGTCCTCGCGCTGATCAAGGAAGGTAGAGGGATCACGAGGGCGGACGCGCTCATGATCCCTCTAGCTTCCTTGATCACCGCCAACCCGGCCGGCGAGCGGGGGCGACCCCCGGGCATGACCGGCGGGCCGGAGCCGGGAGAATCGTCCGGTGAGCAGCGCGGAGTACATCGAGATCATCGCGGGCCTGGTCGTCGTCCTCGGCGGGGGCGGCGCGGCCGTGCTCCTCCGGCGCCGCCGCCAGCGTCCCCGCCCAGCGCGAGGGGCAGCGGCCTGCGCCGGGGGTCGACTACGCGCCCGGGGTCGGGGACGACGCCGAGGTCCCGCGCGACAGCGCGACCCGCACGCTCGAGCACGTCGAGCTGCCCGGCGATCCCGTGCTCGTCGAGGAGCCGCCGAGCGCCTCGACGGCCCCCTCGATCGAGCGCCCCGAACCCGTCGCCGGCCGCCTGACCCGGCTCCGCGCCCGGCTCGCGCGGTCCAACTCGAGCCTCGGCCAGGGCCTGCTCGCCCTGCTCTCCCGCGACACACCTCGACGACGACACCTGGGACGAGATCGAGGAGACCCTGCTCGCTCGCGGACGTCGGCGCGGGCCCGACCAGCGAGATCGTCGAGCGGCTCCGCCGCGAGGTCACGGTGCAGGGCGTCCGCTCGCCGGACGACGTCCGCGCCATGCTCCGCGCCGAGCTGCTGCAGGTGCTCGACCCGACGCTCGACCGCTCCCTCGCGCGTGAACCGGCACGACGGCCGGCCCGCGGTCGTGCTCGTCGTCGGTGTCAACGGCACCGGCAAGACCACCACGGTCGGCAAGCTGGCCCGCGTGCTCGTCGCCGAGGACAAGGACGTGCTGCTCGGCGCCGCCGACACCTTCCGCGCGGCCGCGGCCGACCAGCTGCAGACCTGGGGCGAGCGGGTCGGGGTCCCGACGGTGCGCAGCGACCGGGACGGCGCCGACCCCGCGGCCGTCGCGTTCCAGGCGGTCAAGGACGGCATCGAGCAGGAGGTCGACGTCGTCCTCGTCGACACCGCCGGCCGGCTGCAGAACAAGGTCGGCCTGATGGACGAGCTGGGCAAGGTCAAGCGGGTCATCGAGAAGCAGTCCCCGGTCGACGAGGTGCTGCTCGTCCTCGACGCCACCACCGGCCAGAACGGGCTGCAGCAGGCGAAGGTCTTCTCCGAGGTCGTCGACGTCACGGGCATCGTCCTGACCAAGCTCGACGGCACCGCGAAGGGCGGCATCGTCGTCGCCGTCCAGCGGGCGCTGGGCGTGCCGGTGAAGCTGGTGGGCCTCGGCGAGGGCGCCGACGACCTCGCTCCCTTCGAGCCGGCGGCGTTCGTCGACGCGCTCCTCAGCTGAGTCGCCGTCCGAGACGGTAGGAGAGGGTAGGAGAGGGGAGTCGGGCATGGGTGAGGCGTTCCTCGTGGGCGGCGTCCGGACGCCGGTGGGCCGGTACGGCGGCGCCCTGGCCGGCGTGCGGCCCGACGACCTGGCCGCGCTCGTCGTGCGCGAGGCGGTGAGCCGTGCGGGCGTGCCCGACGACGCCGTCGACGAGGTCGTGCTCGGCGCCGCCAACCAGGCGGGTGAGGACAACCGCAACGTCGCGCGCATGGCCGTCCTGCTGGCCGGCCTGCCCGACGCGGTGCCGGGCTTCACGGTCAACCGGCTGTGCGCCAGCGGCCTGCAGGCCGTGATGTCCGCCGCACAGGCGGTCTCGGGCGGCGCGGCCGACGTGGTGGTCGCCGGTGGCGTCGAGTCGATGACCCGGGCGCCGTGGGTGATGGCCAAGCCCGGGACGCCCTGGGCGAAGCCGGGCGAGGTGGCCGACACCGCGCTCGGCTGGCGGCTGGTGAACCCCCGCATGCCCGACGTGGACGACGGTCTCGCGACGATCACCCTCGGCGACACGGCCGAAGAGGTGGCGCTGCTCGACGGCATCACCCGCGACGAGTGCGACGTCTACGCGGTCGCGCTCGCAGGAGCGTGCCGTCGCGGCCGCGGAGAAGGGCCGGTTCGACGCCGAGATCGTCGCCGTCCCGGTTCCCAGGGGCGAGCCGCTCACCCGCGACGAGACCCCGCGCCCCGGCACGACACCCGAGGGCCTGGCCCGGCTGAAGCCGTCGTTCCGGGAGGGCGGCGTGGTCACCGCCGGGAACGCCTCGCCCCTGTCGGACGGCGCCAGCGCCGTGGTCGTCGCCTCCGCGCGAGGCGGTCGAGCGGTTCGGCCTCGACCCCCGGGCCCGCGTGGTGGCTGGGGCGAGCGCGGGGGTGCCGCCGCACCTCATGGGGCTGGGCCCGGTCCCCGCGACCCACAAGCTGCTGGGCCGGCTCGGCCTGGGCGTCGGCGGACCTCGACGCGGTCGAGCTCAACGAGGCCTTCGCCGCTCAGGTGCTCGCGTGCGTGCGCCGCCTCGGCCTCGACGAGGTCGACCCTGAACGCCGACGGGGGCGCCATCGCGCTCGGGCACCCGCTCGGCTCGAGCGGCTGCCGGCTGGTCGTCACGCTGCTCGGGCGACTCGAGCGCGAGGGCGCGCGCCGTGGGCTGGTGACGCTGTGCGTCGGCGTGGGGCAGGGCTCGAGCCTGCTCGTCGAGCGGGTCTGAGGGATGCCTCCGGCCGAGACCGCCGTCGACGAGCTCGCCCGTCGCACGGGCTTCTCGGGGGTCGTCCGGGTGGACCGGGAGGGGGAGGTGGTGTTCGAGGCGGCCTACGGGCTCGCCTCGCGGCGCTGGGAGGTGCCGAACACGCCGGCGACCCGCTTCGGGATCGCGAGCGGTACCAAGGGGCTGACGGCCCTGACCGTGCTGGCGCTCGTCGCCCGCGGCACCCTCGAGCTCGCCACGACGGCCCGGTCCCTGCTGGGGGCCGACCTGCCGGTGGTCGACGGCGCCGTCACCGTCGAGCACCTGCTGGCGCACCGCTCGGGGATCGGCGACTACCTCGACGAGGACCAGCTCGAGGCGGCCGACGACTACGTGATGCCGGTGCCCGTGCACCGCCTGGCCACGACCGAGGACTACCTGCAGGTCCTCGACGGCCACCCCCAGGTCAGCCTCCCGGGGGAGCGGTTCGCCTACAACAACGGAGGCTTCGTCGTGCTCGCGCTGATCGCCGAGCGCGCCGCCGGGGTGCCCTTCCCCGACCTGGTCGACGAGCTGGTCTGCCGCCCGGCGGGCCTGACCGCGACGGGCTTCCCCCGCTCGGACGCGCTGCCGCCCGGCGCCGCCACCGGCTACCTGGACGCGACCGGGCTGCGGACGAACGTGCTGCACCTGCCGGTGCGCGGCAGCGGGGACGGCGGCGCGTACACGACGGCCGCCGACGTGCACCGGCTCTGGGACGCCGTCACGTCGGGGCGTGTGATCCCGCCGGAGCTGGTCGCCGCCATGACCGCGCCACGCGACGCGGACCCGTCGAACGGCCGCCGCCACGGTCTCGGGATGTGGCTCGACGGCACCGACGACGACCTCCTCGTGCTCAGCGGCTCGGACGCGGGCGTCTCCTTCCGCTCCGCCCACGACCGAAGGCGCGGGCGCACCTGGACCGTGCTGTCCAACACGAGCGACGGCGCACGGCCGCTCGCCGGGCTGCTGTCCGGCGCAGTCGGCTGAAACCAAGGTTTCACGCGGGCCGCCGTTGCGTCACCTTCCCGTAACACGGACCGATCGCCCCGGAAACACGCCTCCGCGACCGTCGTGGCGAACGGGAGCCCCGGCGTCGTGGCCCCGACGTGTTCCACACGTCCCCCGCCGGTGGACCGGCGGGCGTAACCGCAAGGGGTGCGGATGAACAGCGGAGACACCGCCTGGGTGCTCGCGAGCGCTGCGCTCGTGTTGCTCATGACCCCGGGCCTGGCGTTCTTCTACGGCGGCATGGTGCGCGCCAAGAGCGTCCTCAACATGCTGATGATGTCGTTCGTCACCATCGGCATCGTCAGCGTGCTCTGGACGCTGTTCGGCTTCTCGGTCGCCTTCGGCCAGTCCGGCAACGGCTTCTGGGGCGGCCTCGGCTGGCTCGGGATGGGCGAGTCGCTCAAGTCGCTGGCGGCCAACGGCGCCCAGCTCACCATCCCGAACGCGGCGTTCTCGATGTTCCAGCTGATGTTCGCGATCATCACGCCGGCGCTCATCTCCGGGGCCATCGCCGACCGTGCGAAGTTCCTCGGCTGGTCGGTGTTCGTGACCTTCTGGGCGACGCTGGTCTACTTCCCGGTGGCGCACTGGGTGTTCAGCTTCGGTGACGCTAAGGGGAACGGCGCCGGCTGGCTGGCGAAGCTCGGCGTCGAGGACTTCGCCGGTGGTACCGCGGTCCACATCAACGCCGGCGCGGCGGGTCTCGCGCTCGCGATCGTGCTCGGCAAGCGCAACGGCTGGCCGAAGGCCCAGTTCAAGCCGCACAACCTGCCGTTCGTCATGCTCGGCGCGGGCCTGCTGTGGTTCGGCTGGTTCGGCTTCAACGCCGGGTCCGCGCTGGCGGCGAACGGTCTGGCGGCGCTGGCCTTCACCAACACCCAGGTCGCGACCGCGACCGCCGCGCTCGGCTGGGTCCTCGTCGAGCGGCTGCGCGACGGGCACGCCACGACCCTGGGCTTCGCCTCGGGCGCCGTCGCGGGCCTGGTCGCCATCACCCCGGCCTGCGCGTTCCTCGTGCCGTGGTCGGCGATCCTGCTCGGCCTGGTCGCCGGTGTCGGTCTGCGCCTTCGCGGTCGGCCTGAAGTACCGGCTCGGCTTCGACGACTCCCTCGACGTCGTCGGCGTCCACCTGGTCGGCGGCATCGTCGGCTGTCTGTTCCTCGGCTTCTTCAGCACGGCGAGGGCCAACGTCAACGGCACCGGCGGCACCGCCGTCGACGGCCTGTTCTACGGCGGCGGGTTCCACCTGCTCGGCGTCCAGGCGCTGGCGGCCGGGTCGGTGCTCGTCTACTCGTTCGTGCTGGCCTTCGTCATCGGCTACGTCGTCGACAAGACGATGGGCTTCCGGCTCGACCCCGAGGCCGAGGAGAGCGGCATCGACCTCGACCAGCACCTCGAGACCGCGTACGAGACCCTGACGGGTGGCGGGTTCCGCCCGAGCGGCAGCCTCGTGGGTGCCGCGTCCGGATCGAGCAAGTCCGAGGAGGTGCCGGCATGAAGCTCGTCACCGCGGTGATCAAGCCGCACAAGCTCGACGAGGTGAAGTCCGCGCTCGAGACCTTCGGCGTCCAGGGCCTGACGGTCTCCGAGGCCAGCGGGTACGGCCGGCAGAAGGGCCACACCGAGGTCTACCGCGGCGCCGAGTACACCGTCGACCTCGTGCCCAAGGTGCGCGTCGAGGTGCTCGTCGACGACGCGGACGCGGCCGACGTGGTCGAGGTCGTCGTCAAGGCGGCGCAGACCGGCCGGATCGGCGACGGCAAGGTGTGGGTCGTCCCGGTCGACGACGTGGTGCGGGTCCGCACGGGGGAGCGCGGGGTCGACGCGCTCTGAGCGTCCGGCACACAGGCGGCCCCCGGTGCAGTCCTCCGCACCGGGGGCCGTCGCCACATCCGGGCAGGGAGACGTCGCAGCAGACACAGCCGGACCGGATCCAGGGGGGCGCATGCAGCCAGCACGGACGGCGGCCGGGGGCCGTGACCTGCGCCGGGAGCGCCTCGCACTGGCCGTGCGCTCCACCGGCCGCGGGCGCCGGGCGGCGCTCGCCGAACTCGTCGAGAACGCGCTGGCCGCCACGTGGGCCGAGGCCCTGCCGGGCACCGGGCTGCAGGGTCGCCGCGGGGAGGGCCCGGACGCCGACGGCGTCGCGCTGGCCGCCGTCGGATCGGTGGCCCGCCGCGACGCCGGCCCCGCCAGCGACCTCGACCTCGTCCTGCTGCACGACGGCCGCCGCGGCGAGCGGGTCACGGTGCTGGCCGACCGGCTCTGGTACCCGCTGTGGGACGCCGGGCTGCGCCTCGACCACTCGGTCCGCACGCCGGCCCAGTGCCGCGACGTGGCCGGCGGCGACCTCGCCGCCGCCGTCGGCCTGCTCGACCTGCGTCCGCTCGCCGGCGACGCCGGTCTCGTCGTCCGCACCCGGGCGGCGCTGCTGACCGACTGGCGCGGGCGGCATCCGGCGCCGCCTCCCGCAGATCCTCGAGGAGCTGGCCGAGCGCGCCGCACGCTACGGCGAGGCCGCGCACCTGCTCGAGCCCGACCTCAAGGAGAGCCGGGGCGGCCTGCGCGACGTCACCATGCTGCGCGCGCTGACGACGAGCTGGGTGACCGACGCCCCGCACGGCGAGGTCGAGGGCGCCCACGAGCGGCTGCTCGACGTCCGCGACGGGCTGCACGCGGTGACGGGCCGGTCGATCGAACGGCTGCTGCTCGCCGAGCAGGACGCCGTGGCGGTCGCCTGCGGGCTCGGCGACGCCGACGAGCTGCTCGCCGTCGTGTCGGCGTCCGGCCCGGACGGTCGCGCACGCCCTCGAGATCACCGTCCGGCGCGCGCGGCAGGCGGTGCCGTCCCGGCGCGCCCGCGGCCCGCGCCGCCCCCGGCTGCGCCCGCTCGGCGGCGGCCTGGTCGAGCACGACGGCGAGGTGGTGCTCGGCGGCGGCGTCCGCCCCGAGGACGATCCCGTGCTGCCGGTGCGGGCCGCCCGGGCCGCCGTCCGGGCCGGTCTGCCGCTCTCGCCCGTCACCGTCGCCCACCTGGCCGAGCGGTGCCCGCCGCTGCCGGAGCCGTGGCCGGCAGCGGCCCGCGAGGCCTTCGTCGACCTGCTGGGCGGCGGCGACCGCGCTGCCGCCGGTGTGGGAGGCGCTCGACCTCGCCGGCCTGGTCACCGCGCTGGCTGCCGGAGTGGGCGGGCGTGCGCAACCGGCCGCAGCGCAACGCCGTCCACCGGCACACCGTCGACCGGCACCTGGTCGAGACCGTCGTGCGGGCGCAGCGCGCCGTGCGCGACGTCTCCCGGCCCGACCTCCTGCTCGTCGCGGCCCTGCTGCACGACATCGGCAAGCTGCCCGGGGCGAGCGACCACTCCCGGGTGGGGGCGCCGCTGGCCTACCGGGCGGCCGTGCGGATGGGGCTGGCGGGCGCGGACGCCGCCGTCGTCGAGCGGCTGGTCCGCGAGCACCTCACGCTGGTGGAGCTGGCGACCCGGCGTGACCCCGACGACCCGCGGACCGTCGAGGCGCTCGTGGCGGCGGTCGACGGCCGGGCCGACGTGCTCGACCTGCTCCGGGCGCTGACCGAGGCCGACGCCGTCGCCGCCGGGCCGGCCGCCTGGTCGGCCTGGCGGGCCCGCCTCGTCGACGACCTGGTCGAACGTGCCCGTACAGCGCTGCAGGGCGACGCGCCTGCCGGGGCCGGCGCCCGTCACCAGCGCGGAGGAGGCGCTCGTCGCCTCGGTGGTCGCCGACGGCCGCCCGCGGGTCGCCGTCAGCCGGCTCGACGAGCTGCACGCCGTGACCGTCGTGGCCGTGGACCGGCCCGGCCTGCTCGCCGACATCGCCGGGACGCTCGCCGCGCACCGGCTCGGGGTGAAGTCGGCACTCGTCCGCACCGTCGAGGCCGCCGACGGCCGCGACGTGGCGGTCGACACGTGGTGGGTGGACGCCGGCAGCGGCGACGTCCCGCCGCCGCAGGCGCTAGAGACCGCCCTGCGCCGGCTCGCGGCCGGTGACCAGGGGGTGCTCGACCGGCTCGCGCGCCGCGACGCCGGGTACCGGGCTCCGGCGGGAGCACCGTCCCGGCCTCGGGTCGTGCTGGTGCCAGGTGCCTCGGCCGACGCGACGGTGCTCGAGGTGCGCGCCGCGGACCGCCCCGGGCTGCTGCACGCCATCGGGAGCGCGCTGGCCTCGGTCGGCGTCGACCTCCGCTCGGCCCACGTCGCCACGCACGCGGGCCAGGCGGTCGACGTCCTGTACGTCGCCGAGCCCGGCGGCGGCGGCCTGTCGCCGCCGCGGGTCGCGGCCGCGATCTCCGCCCTCGTCGACGCCGGGACCCTCCCGGACTCCTGACCCACTCCGCACCCGACCTCGCGCAGGTCGGCGACGAGGGGGAGGCGGGTAAGCGGGCGGCTCCGCCGGGGCGGTGGGCCCGGTTAGGCTTGGACACGGTCCGCGCGCCGGGCCGCCCACCCCCGATCCTGCGAGGTCCCGCCGTGTTCGCGACGCTCTCCGACCGACTGGCCGCGACCTTCAAGTCGCTGCGCGGCAAGGGCCGGCTGTCCCCGTCGGACGTCGACGCCACCGTCCGCGAGATCCGGCGCGCCCTGCTGGATGCCGACGTCGCGCTGCCCGTCGTCCGCGAGTTCACCACGACGGTGCGCGAGCGCGCCCTCTCGGCCGAGGTGTCGCAGGCGCTCAACCCGGCCCAGCAGGTCGTGCAGATCGTCCACGACGAGCTGGTCGCGGTGCTCGGCGGCCAGACCCGGCGGATCCGCCTAGCCAAGACCCCACCGACCGTGATCCTGCTCGCGGGGCTCCAAGGCGCCGGCAAGACGACGCTGGCGGGCAAGCTCGGCCGCTGGCTGCGCGAGCAAGGGCACCAGCCCCTGCTGGTCGCCTGCGACCTGCAGCGGCCCAACGCCGTCGACCAGCTCAAGGTCGTCGGTGAGCGCGCCGGCGTGACGGTCTTCGCCCCACACCCGGGCACCTCGTCGACGGGCACCAGCACTCCCGGCGACCCGGTGCAGGTGGCCCGCGACGGCGTCCGGTTCGCCCGCGAGAAGCAGTACGACGTCGTGGTCGTCGACACCGCGGGCCGCCTCGGCGTGGACGCCGAGATGATGCAGCAGGCCGCCGACATCCGCGACGCCGTCCAGCCCGACGAGACGCTCTTCGTGCTCGACGCGATGATCGGCCAGGACGCCGTCACCACGGCCCGGGCCTTCGAGGACGGCGTCGGCTTCACCGGCGTCGTGCTGTCCAAGCTGGACGGCGACGCGCGCGGTGGCGCCGCCCTCTCCGTCGCCGGCGTGACCGGCCGGCCGGTGATGTTCGCCAGCACCGGGGAGAAGCTCGAGGACTTCGAGCTCTTCCACCCCGACCGGATGGCCTCGCGCATCCTCGACATGGGCGACGTGCTCACCCTGATCGAGCAGGCCCAGCGCGCGTTCGACGCCGACCAGGCCGAGGCGATGGCGGCCAAGTTCGCCGCCGACGAGGACTTCACGTTCGACGACTTCCTCCAGCAGATGGCCGCCCTGAAGAACATGGGCTCGCTGAAGAAGATGCTCGGGATGCTCCCCGGCATGGGGGAGCTGCGCGACCAGCTCGAGAACTTCGACGAGCGCGAGATGGACCGGGTCGAGGCCATCATCCGGTCGATGACGCCGCTGGAGCGGCGCCGCCCCAGCGTGATGAACGGCTCCCGCAAGCTGCGCGTGGCTAAGGGGTCCGGCGTCCAGGTGCAGGACGTCAACCAGCTCATCGAGCGCTTCGGCGAGGCGCAGAAGATGATGCGCCAGCTGCGCCGCGGCGGGGGCATGCCGGGGATCCCCGGCATGCCGGGGATGGGCGGCGGCAAGAAGTCCAAGGGCAGGACCGCCCCGCCGCCGCGCAAGGGCAAGGCGAAGTCGGGCAACCCCGCCAAGCGCGCGCAGCAGGAGCGGGAGGCCGCCCAGCGGACGCCGTCCACGCCGGCCCCCGGCGGCGCGTTCGGGCTGGGCGCCGGGCAGGGCGCAGGGCAGGGGGCCGGGGCCCCCGACCCCGCCGACCTGGCCCTTCCCCCCGGCTTCGAGAAGTTCCTCGGCCGCTGAGCCGCCCCCTCGGTTAGGTTCCCTCCGTGCCCGCCACCGGTCCCGCCCCCGATCCCGTGCTGCACCTGCGCGGCCGGATCCTCCTCGCCCCCGACGAGGAGCGTCCCGAGGCCTGGGTGGTCGGCGGCCGCCTCACCTACGAGGCGCCGCTCGCCCGCGTCGACGAGGCCGTCGACGTCGAGGGCTGGGTGCTGCCCGGGCTCGTCGACGCCCACTGCCACGTGGGGCTCGGCGCGCCGGGCGCCGTCGACCGGGCCACGCAGGAGGAGCAGGCGCGGACCGAGCGCGACGCCGGCGCGCTGCTCCTGCGCGACGCCGGGTCCGCCGCCGACACCCGCTGGATCGACGAGCGCGACGACCTGCCCCGGATCGTCCGCGCCGGCCGACACCTCGCGCGGCCGAAGCGGTACATCCGGAACTTCGCCGAGGAGGTCGAACCGGAGGAACTGGCAGCCGCGGTCCGGGTGCAGGCCCGCCGCGGCGACGGCTGGGTGAAGCTCGTCGGCGACTGGATCGACCGCGAGGTGGGCGACCTGTCCCCCTGCTGGCCACGCCCGGCCCTCGAGGCGGCCGTGGCGGCCGCCCACGAGGAGGGCGTCCGGGTCACCGCGCACTGCTTCGGCGAGGACTGCCTGCCCGACCTGCTCGCGGCCGGTGTCGACTGTATCGAGCACGGCACGGGTCTCGCCGACGAGTCGCTGTCCGCGGCGGCCGAGCGCGGCGTCCCCATCGTCCCCACGCTCGTGAACACGGCGAACTTCCCCCGGCACGCGGCAGCGGGGGAGGAGCGCTACCCCGTCTACGCGGCGCACATGCGGCGGCTGCACGAGCAGCGGTACGCGACGGTCGCCACGGCCTACGAGGCGGGCGTGCCCGTCTTCGTCGGTACAGACGCCGGCGGCTCGCTGCCGCACGGCCTCGTCGCCCGCGAGGTCGCCGAGCTCGTCACGGCCGGCCTGCCCCCGACGTCCGCGCTCGACGCCGCGTGCTGGGGCGCGCGCTCGTGGCTGCGCCGCCCCGGCCTCGAGGAGGGCGCCCCCGCCGACCTCGTCGTTTACCCCGCCGACCCGCGCACCGACGTCGCCGTGCTGGCCGCCCCCAGCCTCGTCGTGCTCCGCGGCCGGCCCACCACGCCGTGAGCGCCGGCACGGTCGACGCCGCGCCGCCCGCCGCCCGACCGCTGGGCGAACGGCTCGCCGGGGTGGGGTCGCGGTTGCGGGCGCACCTCGCTCGGGAGCGGATCCCGTACGCCGTCGCGGCGGTGACGTTCGTCGTCTACCTGGTCCTGTCGGTGCGGCGGTACCAGGTCCTGCGCTCGCCGTCGTGGGATCTGGCGATCTTCGATCAGGCGATCCGCAACATGGCCGCGGGCCACGCGCCCATCGCCCTGGTCAAGGGCGTGGACTTCAACATCTTCGGCGACCACTTCCACCCCTTGATCGCCCTGATGGTGCCCGTCTACTGGGTGTTCCCCTCGGCGGTCTCGCTGCTCGTCGCGCAGTGCCTGCTGATCGCGGCATCCGCGTTCGTGATCACGCGACTGGCGGTCGAGGTCACCGGGCGGTACGCCGGCGCGGGGGTCGGGGTGGCCTACGCGTTCTCCTGGGGGCTGCAGGCGGCGGTCGTGTCGCAGTTCCACGAGGTGGCCTTCGCGCTGCCGCTCGTCGCCGCCTCGCTCGCGGCCCTGGTCCGCGGGCGCTGGCGCGCCTGCGCCCTCTGGGCCGCGCCGCTGGTGCTGGTGAAGGAGGACCTGGGCCTCACCGTCGCCGTCATCGGGATGCTCATCGTGCTGCGCTCACGGGGAGCCCGGTGGCGGCTCGGCGTCGGCCTCGCGCTCGGGGGCGTCGTCGCGTTCGTGGTCGCCGTGAAGCTGGTGCTCCCCGCGGTGAACAGCCAGGGCGTGTGGGACTACCAGAGCCAGATCCCCTGGTCGATCCTGACCGACCCCGGCGCCCTGCTGCACGACCTCGTCGTGCCGGCGGACAAGCTCCGCACCTTCGCGTTCACCTTCGCGATCACAGGCTTCCTCGCGCTGCGCTCGCCGATCGCCCTCGTGACCCTGCCCACCTTCGCGTGGCGCTTCCTGGGGGACGTCCCGTCGTACTGGAGCCTGGAGTGGCACTACAACGCCATCCTGATGCCGATCGTCTTCGTCGCGCTGCTCGACGCCATCCTCGTGCTGCGCGAGCGGCCCAGCCGGTTCGATCCTCCGCTGCTGCGCAGTTACGCGGGCGTCGCGGCGCCGGTCTGCGCGGCCGTCGCGATCGCGCTCACGGTCCTGCAGCAGCTGGCGGTCACCGATGTGGTCAAGCCGTCGTTCTACGCCACGCCCGACCGGGTCGCCGTGGCGCACGAGCTCATGCGCCAGGTGCCCGACGGGGTCTCCGTGGAGTCCGATGAGGGGCTGCTCGCCTACCTGGCGCAGCGCGACGACGTGTACTGGATGGGCCGGCCCGGTAACCCCGCACCCGACTACTTCCTGGTCGACGCGAAGACGGGTGGCTGGGGGGACCCGCCCAACGACATCGTGGGCTACGCCGAGCAGCTGCACCCGGGGACGACGTACGCGACGGTGTTCGAGAAGGACGGGTACACCCTCCTCCGGCGGACCGGCGGGTGAGCTCCCGGGTCGACGACGCGGACCCCGGCGTGACCGGGGAGCCCGCGCCGGCCCGACCGGCCGGAGCCGCGCCGCCCGCCGGGCCGGTGGAGCGCCGGGAGCGGCGCCTGAGGCGGGCGCGGCGCGTGCCCGAGGCCGCCGCCGTGGCGCTGGGGTCGCTGGCCGCCGCCGCGCTCGCCCACCTGCCCATGCTGCGCGGCCTGTCGAGCAGCGTGCCCGGGGACGTCGGCGACCCGCTGCTCATCGCGTGGCAACTGGCCTGGGTGGCGCACGCACTGCCCCTCCACGCGGGCGACGTGTACACGACCAACGCCTTCCTCGGGGCCCCCGACACCCTCGCCTACAGCGACGTCGTCCTCGGGTACCTGCCCCTGAACTGGCTGCGCGGCGGGGAGGCCGGGGCCCTGCAGGCCCTGAACCTCGCCACGCTGCTCGCCACCGCGATGGCGCTGGCAGGGGGGTACGCCCTGGCCCGGGCGCTCGGGTCGGGCCCGGCCGGGGCGGTGGTCGCCGGCGCCGGCTTCGGCTTCGCGCCGTGGCGACTGCAGCAGATCACGCACGTCAACGTGCTCTCCACGGGCGGCATGGCGCTGGCCCTCGCCTGCCTGTGCCTGGGCCGCGGCTGGTCGCTGCGCGAGGGGTGGCGCCCCGACCGGATGCGCACCGGTTGGGTGGTGGCCGGCTGGGCGATCGCCTGCTGGCAGCTCACCGTGGGGCTCGCCGTCGGCATCCCGTTCGGGTACGCCGTGCTCGGGGTAACCGCGCTCGGGGCCCTGGGGCTCGCGCTGCCGGGGCGGTGGCGGGCCACGGCCGGCCGCCGCGGCGCGCTCGCCGCCGACGCCGCCGGCGCGACGGCGTTCGCGCTCGTCGCCCTCGTCCTCAGCAGGCCGTACTTCAGGGTCGTCGAGACCGTGCCGGCGGCCCGCCGCAGCGCCGACCTCGCGAAGCTCTTCTCCCCGCCCTGGCAGGGGTGGTTCATCGCGCCCGAGACGTCGACGTTCTGGGGCGAACGGCAGCGCGCGCTCCGCTCGACCCTGGTCTGGCCGCCCGAGATGGTGCTGTCGCCGGGCGTGCTGCTGATGCTGCTCGCCGCACTCGGGCTGGTGGTGTCGGTGTGGCCGCTCCGGCGTCGCCTGCTGCTGGCGGCCGCGACCGTCGGCACCGCCGTCCTCGCCCTCGCTGCGACGGGCCCCGCCTGGGGTCTCTACCTCGTCCTCTACGACCACGCGCCGGGTTGGAACGCCCTGCGCACCCCGGGCCGGCTCGTCGTGTGGGTCACGCTCGGGGTCGCGCTGCTCGCCGCGGGCGCCGTCGCTCGCGTCGCGCAGGCGGTGCGTTCCGCGCTCCAGCCCCGTGGTCGGCGCGCCGGCCTCGCCGGCGCGGCGCTCGCGGCCGCCGTCCCGGCGCTGCTCGTCGCGTACGAGGGCCTCGGGGACGTGCCCCAGTGGCCGATCGCGCCCGGCCCCGTCGACACCCGCACGGTGGCCACACCCGTGCTCTACCTGCCCAGCGATCCCATCGGCGACTACACGGCGATGTTCTGGAGCACGCAGGGCTGGCCCGTCATCGCGAACGGCAGCAGCGGGTTCGATCCGCCGTACCAGGCGGAGCTGCGCGATCAGGTCAAGGGCTTCCCCGACGCCGCCGCGGTGGCCGCCCTGCGCGGCCGAGGGGTGCGGACGGTGGTCCTGAGCCGGACGCGGGCCGCGGGGACACCGTGGGAGGGCGCTGCCGACCGGAACGTCTCGGGCCTCGGCGTGACCAGGCACGACCTCGGCGACGCCGTCGTCTTCGACCTGCCCCGCTGAGCGCGCCCGCGCCGGGCGGGCGGCGTCCCCGTCCTGGTGGTGGCGTGCCGCGATGCACCCGGGCGTCTGGCACAATGGTCGGCTGTACCCGTCCTCTGCGGCCCCTCTCTCCGCGCAGGACGTGTCCTCCGAGTCGCCCGGCGCCCGGTCCCCACCCGGCGTGGCGGTGCCTCACCTCCCTCGATCGCAGGAGACAGCACACCCGTGTCCGTCAAGATCCGCCTCAAGCGCCTGGGCAAGATCCGCGCTCCGTACTACCGCATCGTCGTCGCCGACTCCCGCACCAAGCGCGACGGCCGCGCCATCGAGGAGATCGGCAAGTACCACCCCACTCAGGACCCCTCGTACATCGAGGTGAACTCCGAGCGCGCCCAGTACTGGCTCGGGGTCGGCGCGCAGCCGACCGAGCAGGTGCTCGCGATCCTCAAGGTCACCGGCGACTGGCAGAAGTTCAAGGGCGAGCCGGGCGCCGAGGGCACCCTGCGCACCGCCACGCCGAAGGCCGACAAGCGTGCGGTCTTCGAGGCCGCCGCGAAGGAGACCCTGGGCGGCGACGCCAAGGACGCGACCACCCCGGCCCGCGGCGGAGGCCGCGCCAGGCCCGCGAAGTCCGCGGAGCCGAAGGCTGCCGAGGCTCCCGCGCCCGCCGAGGCGGCCGCGCCCGCCGAGGCGGCCGCGCCCGCCGAGCGGCCGCGCCCGCGGAGCCGGCCGCACCTGCGGAACCGGCCGAGCCGGCGACGGTCGCCGAGGCGGCCGCCCCCGCGACGACGGAGCCCGCTGCGACCGAGCAGCCCGCCGACGCCGCGGACGAGGGCGCGCCCGGCGGCAGCGAGACGTCGGCGCAGGTCGAGAGCGCCGGCGAGACGGCGCAGGCCGAGGGCTGACGGTGCTCGTCGACGCCCTGGAGCACCTCGTCCGCGGGATCGTCGCGCATCCCGACGATGTACAGGTGCGCAGCAAGCCGCTGCGTCGCGGGACGCTCCTCGAGGTCCGCGTCAACCCCGAGGACCTCGGGCGCGTCATCGGCCGCTCCGGTCGCACGGCGACGGCGCTGCGGACGGTGGTCAAGGCGCTGGCGGACGGCAAGCCCGTCCGCGTCGACGTCGTCGACGTCGACCGCTGATCCCCGGTACGTCCCACGGTCCCCGTGGTCGCCGTCGCGGTGACCACGGGGACCGGCGTGTGCAGGCCCGCTCCGAGCGGGCCCGTCGGTAGGAGGTCGTCGCAATGGTGCGTCTGGTGGTGGCCAGGGTGGGCCGCGCGCACGGAATCCGCGGCGAGGTGACCGTCGAGGTGCGCACCGACGCCCCCGAGGAGCGCTTCGTGCCCGGCGTCCGCCTGCACGTCACGGGCGGAGGGGCGGGGGTGGGCGACGTCCTGACCGTGGCCTCGGTCCGCGACCACAACGGCACCCTGCTGCTGACGTTCGACGGGGTGGCGGACCGGTCCGCCGCGGAGCGGTTGCGCAACGCCGTGCTCGAGGCGGACGTCCCCGACGACACCGGTGAGGCCGACGCCTGGTACGACCACCAGCTCGTCGGCCTGCGCGTCCTCGACCCCGCGGGCGCCGAACTCGGCGAGGTGGTCGCGGTCGAGCACCCCCCCGCGCAGGACCTGCTGGTCGTGCGCCGGCCCGACGGTGCCCGCAGGTTCGTCCCGTTCGTCGCGGCGCTGGTGCCGGCGGTCGACGTCGCGGCCGGTCACGTCGTGGTCGACGCCCCGCCGGGGCTGCTCGACGACCCTTCCGACGGCAGCGACGAGGGGTGACCCGTGCGCGTCGACGTCGTCACGATCTTCCCCGAGTACCTGGCACCGCTCGATCTCTCGCTGATCGGCAAGGCCCGGCAGACCGGGCTGCTCGACGTCGCCGTCCACGACCTGCGCGACTTCACCCACGACCGGCACCGCACCGTCGACGACGCCCCGATGGGCGGCGGGGCGGGCATGGTCATGCGCCCCGAGCCCTGGGGCGAGGCCTTCGAACACGTCCTCGCCTCGGGCCGCGAGGCGCTCCGGCCCGGCGCCGTGCCCACGCTGGTCGTGCCCGCGCCGTCCGGGGAGCCGTTCCGGCAGGCGACCGCCCGCGAGCTCGCGGGCCTCGACTGGCTGGTCTTCGCGTGCGGGCGCTACGAGGGGATCGACGAGCGGGTGCTCGACGACGCCGCGACCCGCATGCCCGTCCGGGTACTGAGCCTCGGCGACTACGTGCTCAACGGCGGTGAGGTGGCGGTGCTCGTCGTGGTCGAGGCCGTCGCGCGCCTGCTGCCGGGGGTGCTGGGGAACGCCGAGAGCCTCGCGGAGGAGAGCCACGAGGGCGGCCTGCTCGAGTACCCCGTCTACACCCGCCCTGCCGCCTGGCGCGGCCTCGAGGTACCGCCCGTGCTGCTGTCGGGCCACCACGGCCAGGTGCGCCGCTGGCGCCGGGACGAGCAACTGCGCCGGACGGCGGCGCGGCGCCCCGACCTCGTCGCGGCGCTCGACCCGGGCGAGCTCGACGGTGCCGACCGTGCGGTTCTGGCGGCCTGCGGATGGCACGTCGCGCCGGACGGCCGTTTGGTCTTCACCGGCGGCCCTGTGGCAGACTGAAGCGCTGTGCCGCCGGTCGGCCACGCCCTGCCACAGGGGGGCGCGGCGCCTCACCGGACCCGGGCCTCCCCGAACGGCACCCCCGAGATCCACCACACTTCGAGCTGCGCGGATGACCTGTGGCACCCGCCGGAGAGCGACCCCAAGATGCACACGCTGGACACTCTCGACGCGGCCTCGCTGCGCGCCGACATCCCCGCCTTCCGCGCCGGTGACACCGTCAAGGTGCACGTCAAGGTCGTCGAGGGCAACCGCTCCCGGATCCAGGTGTTCCAGGGCATCGTCATCCGGCGCTCCGGCGGCGGCATCCGCG
Organism: uncultured Actinomycetota bacterium; assembly: GCA_963792195.1. GTDB lineage: Bacteria > Actinomycetota > Actinomycetes > Actinomycetales > Kineosporiaceae > DATKNA01. The sequence continues at coordinate 740,325 of CAWBVK010000004.1, forward strand.
AGACGTTCACGGTCCGCAAGGTGAGCTTCGGCGTGGGCGTCGAGCGCACCTTCCCGGTGCACACGCCGATCGTCGACCGCATCGAGGTCGTGACCCGCGGCGACGTGCGCCGCGCGAAGCTGTACTACCTGCGCTCCCTGCGCGGCAAGGCCGCGAAGATCAAGGAGAAGCGCGAGAGCGTCCCGGCCCGCTGAGGCTCGCCGGGCGGTACACCCTGGCGGTCCGAGCGGCGTCCCGTACGCTCGTCCTCGTGTCTGCGCAGAGCGTCCACGGCGGGACGGGGAGTGCCGGGAACGGCGCCGGCCCGACGGGGGACGACCCGGGGTCCGGCACCCCGGGCGACAGTGGCGCCGGCCGGGGGAGCCGGTGGCTCGGCCGTGGCGCCGGCGACCGGCAGGGCTGGTCGTTCCGCCGGCTCGCGCTGACCCTGGTCATCGCCGGCCTGGTCGTCGGGCTGGTCAGGGGCTTCCTCGTGCAGACCTTCGTCATCCCCTCGGGATCGATGGAACCCGGCCTCCAGGTCGGCGACCGGGTCGTCGTCTCGCGGCTCGACTACCGCTTCGGCGACGTCAGGCGGGGTGACGTGGTGGTCTTCGACGGCGACGGCCTGTTCGCGACCGCCGAGCCCCCCGGCAACCTGCTCGAGCGCGCCGGCAAGGTGGTCGCGGGGGCGCTCGGGAGTCCCGTCGGCGAGACCGACTTCGTCAAGCGGGTGATCGGCGTCGGCGGCGACCACATCGTGTGCTGCGACGCCCAGGGCGACATCACCGTGAACGGCACGCCGGTCCGCGAGGACGCCTACCTGTTCCCCGGCGACGAGCCCAGCGCGACGCCGTTCGACGTGCAGGTCCCGGCCGGGCACCTCTGGCTGATGGGCGACCACCGCAGCGCCTCCGCCGATTCCCGCGAGCACCTCGGCGATCCCGGGTCGGGCATGGTCCCGGTCGACCGGGTCATCGGCCGGGTGGTCGCGATCTGGTGGCCGTTCGACCACGCCACCGGTGTGGGGCGACCCGACGGCGCCGCACCGGCGCCTACCGGTGCGGGGGCGCCGCCCGTTCCGACAGCTCCACGGGCCGCGAGCCCCGTACAGGAGGCCACGCCGTGAGCGATCCGTGGGACGACGACGAGCCCTGGGGCGGTGGGCGCCGCGACGCCGCGACGCCCGACGCCGCGCTGCGCCGGCACAGCCAGCCCCGGCACGCCCCGTCCGCGTCGCGCCTGCCGACCGGCGTCGAGACCGGTCCCGACGGCGTCCCGCTGGACGGCGAGCCGTTCCCGGGGCCGCCCTTCGACGGCCTGTCCGGCGATCGGGTGCCCCTCGACGACCAGCGCTTCGACGACCAGCGCTTCGACGACCAGCGCTTCGACGACCAGCGCTTCGACGACGGGCCCGAGGCCAACTGGCTCGTGCCGTCCGGCAGGCGGCCCGACCCGTCCAGCTTCGACCCGGGGCTCACGGCGCTGGGCGTCCCCGTCGACGACGTCCAGCAGGCTCCCGGGCGTTCCGCCTGGTCCGAGGCCCCCTCGGACCCGTTCCCCGACGCGCCGGGAGCGCCGGTGGCCGAGGCGGACCTCCAGCCCGGCACGCGCCGGCGGGTCGGCCCCCGGCACGGTGCCGGTGGCAAGCGGGAGGAGCGCGCGCCGAAGACTCCACTGCGCGCCGCGCTGGGGGCGGGCAGCGAGGTCGTGATCGTCCTCGGCATGGCCCTGCTGCTGTCGCTGCTCATCAAGACGTTCCTCGTGCAGGCCTTCTTCATCCCGTCGTCCTCGATGGAGAACACGCTGCTCATCGGCGACCGGGTGCTCGTGAGCAAGTTGACGCCCGGCGTCTTCGACCTCCATCGCGGCGACGTCGTCGTGTTCAAGGACCCGGGCGGATGGCTCACCGCCGAGGGCGGCGAGGCGCCGCCGCCGGAGACCGGCGTCGGTTCCACCGTGCGCAACGCGCTCTCGTTCGTCGGTCTCCTCCCGCAGGACTCCGGCGAGCACCTGATCAAGCGCGTCGTCGGCACGGGCGGCGACCACGTGGTGTGTTGCGACGCGAACAACCGGATCACGGTCAACGGAGCGCCCATCGACGAGACCCCGTACCTGGTGCCCGGTGCACGCCCGTCGGACAAGCCGTTCGACGTCACCGTCCCGTACGGGTACCTGTGGGTGATGGGCGACAACCGTCCGGTGTCGGCGGACTCCCGCCTGCACCGGCAGCTGAACAACGGGATGGTCCCGGTGCACGACGTCGTCGGAAAGGCCTTCGTCATCGTCTGGCCCTTCGCCCGGGCCGGGGGGCTCGGCGTGCCGGCCGGCGTCTTCGCCAAGGTGCCGGCACCCGCAGCACACTGACGACAGACCGACCGGACCGATCGCCGGGGGAGGACAGCACGTGCCAGCCGCTGCCAGCCGTTCCACCGTCCCGACGCTGCGCGAGGAGCGTCGCCTGCTGCGCTCGGGGCACGCCGTCGTCGCGGGGATGGACGAGGTGGGCCGCGGGGCCCTCGCGGGTCCCGTCTCGGTGGGCGTGGTCGTCGTCGACATCGACATCCGGACCGCGCCCGCGGGGGTGCGGGACTCCAAGCTGCTCGCGCCCGCGGCCCGCGAGGCGCTCGTGCCCAGGCTGCGGCGCTGGGCCCGGGCGTGGGCCGTCGGGCACGCGGAGCCCGAGGAGATCGACGCCCACGGCATCCTGGCGGCGTTGCGGCTGGCCGGCCGGCGAGCGCTCGCCACGCTGCCGGTCCAGCCCGACTGCGTGCTGCTCGACGGCAACCACGACTGGCTGACCGGGCGGCCGCTGCCTGCACAGCCGGACGCCGACGCAGCGCTGTTCGAGCTCCCGCCCGACCTCTCGGTGACGCTCCGGCGGCCTGCGCCGCACGTCGAGCTGGCGGTCGAGCCGCGTGTGCACACGATGATCAAAGCGGACCTGCGGTGTGCGGCCGTCGCCGCGGCGAGCGTGCTCGCCAAGGTGGAGCGTGATGCGATCATGGTCGAGCGGTCCCGGCTGCACCCGGAGTACGGCTGGCACGAGAACAAGGGCTACGCCGCGCCCGAGCACGGGACGGCCCTGCTGCGCCTGGGGGCGTGCCCGCAGCACCGCAGGAGCTGGAACCTGCGTCTCACGGAGGGCGACGCCGAGCCGTGCGCCGCCGACGCCGAGGTCGACCTGCTCGTGGACCTGCCCGTGGACCTGCCCGTGGACCTGCCCGTCGACCTGCCCGTCGACCTGCCCGTCGACCTGCCCGTCGACCTGCCGGGCCGGCTCGTCGACGCGCGCGGCGGGTCCTTGACATGACCGCCGGTGCCGCAGGCCGCCGCGCCTGGGCCATGATGGAGGCGAGGCGGCGCGACGCTGCCCACGGACGCCGTCCCCGCCGGGCGGCCGCGCCAGTGACCGGAGCACGTCCCGCCGATGAGCGCTGAGGATCTCGAGAACTACGAGACCGAGATGGAGCTGCAGCTCTATCGCGAGTACCGCGACGTCGTCGGCCTCTTCTCCTACGTGGTCGAGACCGAGCGCAGGTTCTACCTGACCAACCAGGTCGACCTGCAGGTCCGGTCTGCCGACGGCGAGGTGTACTTCGAGGTCACCATGAGCGACGCCTGGGTGTGGGACGTCTACCGTCCGGCCCGCTTCGTGAAGTCGGTGCGCGTCGTGACGTTCAAGGACGTCAACGTCGAGGAGCTCGCGAAGAGCGACCTCGAGCTGCCCAAGACGGGCGGCTTCCCGGCGCCCTGACGCGTCGTCCACAGCCTGCCGCGGCGCACCGCGGTCCACAGCCCTGTCATGGGGCACCGCCTGCCGACCCGCGGGTGGCCCAGAGTGGGCCGCGGGGAGGTGGTCGGCGTGAGGGCGACCGACGCGGTGGGGGAGTACGGGGAGAAGCTGGCCTGCCGGCTGCTCACCGGGCAGGGGATGACCCTGTTGGCGCGCCGGTGGCGGTGCGCGCAGGGAGAGATCGACATCGTGGCGCTCGACGGCGACTGCCTCGTCGTCTGCGAGGTCAAGACCCGCCGGTCGGTGCTCGCAGGCGCCCCGGCCGAGGCCGTCACGGCCGTCAAACTGGCGCGCCTGCGGCGTCTGGCGGCCGCATGGCTGCAGCAGCAGCCGCAGACGTTCCCCGAGGTGCGGATCGACGTCGTGGCGGTGCTGGTCCCGCAGCGCGGGGCCGCGCAGCTCGAACACCTGCGGGGGGTGGCCTGAGTGGGCCTGGGTCGCGCCCTGGCGGTCGCCCTGGTGGGGCTCGAGGGGCACGTCGTCGAGGTGCAGGCCGACGTCGCACCAGGGTTGCCCGCCTTCACGCTCGTGGGGCTGCCCGACACCTCGCTCGCCGAGTCGCGCGAACGGGTGCGTTCGGCGCTGGGCAACGCGGGCCAGGCCCTGCCCTCGCGCCGCATCACGATCAATCTGGCGCCTGCCGCGCTTCCGAAGTCGGGCTCGGGTTTCGACCTCGCGGTCGCCGCCGCGCTGCTCGCCGCCACCCGCGCCGTCGACGATCGGCTGGTGGCGGGCGTGGTCCACCTCGGGGAGCTCGCCCTCGACGGCCGGGTGCACGCCGTGCGCGGGGTCCTGCCCGCCGTCCGGGCGGCGGTCGCGAGCGGGCACCGGCAGGTCGTGGTCGCCGAGCAGAACGCGGCGGAGGCCCGGCTCGTCCCGGGGGCCGAGGTGATCCCCGTGCGGTGGCTCGGTGACGTGGTGGCGCTGCACCGCGGGGTGCACCCCGACGATTGGCCGGGGCCGTGGCAGGCCCCGGCCGAGCCCCGCCACGACGTGCCGCCCTCCCGTCCGGCGGCGGACCTCGCCGACGTGGTGGGGCAGAGCGCCGCCCGCCGCGCGCTCGAGGTCGCCGCCGCGGGCGGCCACCACCTCCTGCTGCTCGGGCCGCCGGGCGCCGGCAAGACGATGCTGGCCGCGCGGCTCCCCGGCCTGCTGCCCGATCTCGACGAGGAGCAGGCGCTCGAGGTGACGGCCGTGCACTCGGTCGCCGGCACCCTCGACGCCTCCGCCGGCCTGGTCCGGCGCCCGCCGTTCGAGGATCCGCACCACACGGCGACCGTGACGGCCCTCGTCGGCGGCGGGAACGGCCTGCCGCGCCCGGGCGCCGCCTCCCGTGCTCATCGTGGCGTCCTGTTCCTCGACGAGGCGCCGGAGTTCACCTCCTCCGCGCTCGAGGCCCTGCGCCAGCCGCTGGAGCAGGGGGAGCTGGTCATCCACCGGGCGCTCGGCGCCGCGCGCTTCCCGGCCCGCTTCCAGCTCGTGCTCGCCGCCAATCCATGCCCCTGCGGCCGCGCCACCGCGACGGGTGAGGACTGCTCGTGCACCCCCATGGCCAGGCGGCGCTACCTGCAGCGGCTGTCGGGTCCGTTGCTCGACCGGGTCGACCTGCAGGTGGAGGTTCCTGCTGTGACCAGGGCAGACCTCGCGCTCGACCTGCCGCGCGAGTCGACGGCCGTCGTCGCTGCGCGGGTGGCCGACGCACGCGCCACTGCCAGGGAACGGTTGCGTCCGCTCGGGCTCGCCTGCAACGCCGACCTCTCCGGTCAGCTCCTCCGCGGCGAGCTCGCGCTGCCGCGGCCCGTGGTGGCCGACATCGACCGGGCACTCGAGCGCGGCCGCCTCACGGTGCGCGGCTACGACCGCGTGTTGCGCATCTCGTGGACCGAGGCCGATCTCGACGGGGCTGCGGCCCCGGGCCGCGACCACGTCGCCCGGGCCCTCCTGCTCCGCCAGCTGAGCCGGGTGGCCGCATGACGACGTCTCTGCCGGCATGGTTCGACCCTGCCGACGAGCGGGCGGCACGGGCCGTGTGGAGCCGGCTCACCGAACCGGTTGACACGGTGGCGGCGCAGTTCGTCGCCCGCCACGGTGCCGCCGAGGCGCTCGGGATGTTCCTCCGCGGGGACGCCTCGGCGTCCCACGTGTCCCGCTGGCGCGTCCGGCTGGAGGGACTCGACCCCGCTCGTGACCGGGCGCTCCTGGCGCGGGTCGGCGGCCGCCTCGTCGTGCCCGGTGACGAGGAGTGGCCCGAGACGCTGGACGCGCTCGGCGCCGAGGCGCCGATCTGCCTGTGGGTGCGCGGTCCCCGTCGTCTCGACCTCGTGACGCGCCGGGCCGTGGCGCTCGTGGGCGCCCGTGCCTGCTCGCCCTACGGCGAGGAGATCACGCACGAGCTCGCCGTGGGCTGCGCCGACCGCGGCATCACGGTCGTCTCGGGCGCGGCCTTCGGGATCGACGCCTCCGCCCATCGCGGAGCACTCGCCGGCGGGGGCGCCACCGTCGGCGTCCTCGCCTCGGGCGTCGACCGGCCCTACCCGCGCGGCAACCTGGCGCTCATCGAGCGCATCGTGGCCGAAGGCCTGCTGGTGAGCGAGGTGCCGCCGGGGTCGGCACCGACGCGCAACCGGTTCGTCTCCCGCAACCGGCTGATCGCCGGGCTGGCGGCAGCGACCGTCGTCGTGGAGGCCGGATGGCGCTCGGGCGCCTCGATCACCGCGAGCGCCGCAGTCGACCTCGGCCGGGAGGTCGGCGCCGTTCCCGGGCCGGTCACCTCGCCCGCCTCGGTCGGCTGCCACCGGCTGCTCCGCAACGGCGCGACCTGCGTGACGTCCCCGGCGGACGTCGCGGAACTCGTCGATCCCCTCGGCACCGCCCGGTACGAGCAGCCCGAGCTGCAGGACCTCCCCGCGCGCGAGTACGACGGGCTTTCCGGGGTGGACCTGCGCGTCTACGACGCCCTGCCGGTGGGCCGAGCCGCCCACCCGGCGTCGATCGCGTCGGTCGCCGGGCTCGACCGTCCGTCGGTCCTGGCGAGCCTCGCGCGGCTCGACCTGCTCGGCCTGGCGGCGCGCAGCGGCGAGGCCTGGCGGCGCTCGCCCCCGGGCGCCGCCTGATGCCGGGCCCACCGGCGGGTCCGACCGCCGGGTCCGACCGCCGGCTCGAGCACCGGCCCCGGCCGGACCGGAGCGGCGCGCCGCCTTGTGGGTGCGTCCGCGGGAGGTGAGCGTGGGGGCGTGAGCGGCGACGTGGGGACGGCGGGGGAGGCCACGCTCCCCGACGGGGAACTCCCTGCGGCCTTCGCCGAGGCGCTTGTCGGCTACGAGCGCTACCTCCGGGCCGAGCGTGGGCACGGGCCGCACACCCGGCGCGCCTACCTCGGCGACGCTCGCTCGCTCCTTACCTTCGCGGGCTCGGCCGGCGGCCTCGACCGGCTCGACGCACTGGACCTCCCGCTCCTGCGCGCCTGGCTCGCCGACCTGCTCGAGCGCGGGCACGCGCGGTCGACGATGGCGCGGCGTGCCGCCGGCGCCAGGGCCTTCACGGCGTGGGCGCACCGCACGGGTCGCGTCCCTGTGGACCCGGGGGGACGGCTCCGCGCGCCGCGGGCGCACCGGTCGCTGCCCGCCGTGCTGACGCGTGACCAGGCCGCGGACCTCCTCCAGGCGGCCGCCGAACGGGTGAACGCCGCCCTCGCCGCGCCGGCCTCGGAGGGCGAGCGTCTGGACGTCGCCGTCGCGCTGCGCGACCTCGCCGCGGTCGAGATCCTCTACGCCACCGGCATCCGGGTCGGCGAGCTCGTGGGACTCGACCTGCCGGCCCTGGACCGGGAACGGCGCCTGATGCGCGTGCGCGGCAAGGGGGATCGCGAGCGCGTTGTTCCGTATGGCGTTCCCGCAGCTCAGCGCCTTGAGGAGTACCTCCGGCAGGGCCGGCCGCAGCTCCTGCGCCAGGGCTCGGCAGGGGAGCAGGCGCTCTTCCTCGGCCGCCGCGGGCGACGGGTCGACGCGCGCCAGATCCGCGCGGCGGTCGTCCGCCTGGCCGCCTCGCTCGAGGACGCCCCGGCGCTCGGACCCCACACCCTCCGCCACTCGGCCGCAACCCATCTGCTGGACGGGGGAGCCGACCTTCGTAGCGTACAGGAGTTGCTTGGTCACGCTACGCTGTCGACTACTCAGCTCTACACCCACGTCTCAGTGGAGAGGCTCCGTGCAAGCTACCGACAGGCGCACCCCCGCGCGTGAGGGCCGGCCACCCGCCGACCTCACGGCCGCTTCCGGCACCACGCCCGACGAGCTCGACCCCGTCGCGGCGAACGAGGCCGCGCTGCGGGCGCTCTGGGAGCACTTCAAGGAGACCGGCGACGCGGCCACCCGCGAGCGGCTGATCCTCCACTACGCCCCGCTCGTCAAGTACGTGGCCGGGCGCGTGGGCGTCGGCCTGCCGCCGAACATCGAGCAGGCCGACCTGGTGAGCTACGGGATCTTCGGGCTCATCGACGCCATCGAGAAGTTCGACATCCACCGGGCGATCAAGTTCGAGACCTACGCGATCTCGCGGATCCGTGGCGCGATCATCGACGAGCTTCGGGCGATCGACTGGATCCCGAGGTCCGTGCGCTACAAGGCGCGCGAGGTCGAGCGGGCCTACGCCGCGCTCGAGGGCGAGCTCCGCCGGACCCCGACCGAGGCCGAGGTCGCCCAGCGCCTCGGCATCGGGCTCGACGACCTGCACCAGATCTTCTCCCAGGTCTCGTACGTCAACGTCGTCGCGCTCGACGAGCTGCTGAGCGTCGGCGGCGAGAAGGGCGACAAGCTCTCGCTGGTCGACACCCTCGAGGACACCAAGGCCGAGGACCCCGTCACGGCGTTCGAGGCCGAGGAGACGAAGTTCCTCCTGGCGCAGGCGATCAACCAGCTGCCCGAGCGCGAGAAGATCGTCGTGACCCTCTACTACTACGAGGGCCTCACCCTGGCCGAGATCGGCAAGGTCCTCGGGGTCACCGAGTCACGGATCTGCCAGATGCACACCAAGGCTGTGCTCCAGCTCCGGGCCAAGCTCGCCGAGGTGAGCTGACCGCCGCGCCGGCGGGTCCCGCGACGGCCCGGGTCAGCTGCCCGCGCCCAGCGGGAGCAGGACGGGTGGGCCTGGCGCGCCTGGCAGGCCGGGGAGCAGCAGCGGGTCGACGTAGACCGACCCGCGCAGCGCTCCCCAGTGCAGGCACGCCCGACCGCAGTGCCCGGTCGCCGCGTCCAGCCTGCCGATCTCCTGCCCCGCGCTCACCGCCGCGCCGCGGGGCATCGTCGCGGTGACGGGTTCGTACGTGGTCCGCAGCGTGCCGTGGTCCACCACGACGACCCCGACCCCGGCCACCGTGCCGACGAAGGTCACACGCCCGTCGCCGGCTGCGAGGACCGCGGCGCCCGCGCCGGCGCCGAGGTCGACCCCCCGGTGACCGGGGGACCACGGTTGCGGGCCCGGGGCGAAGCGCCGGAGCACCGCGGGGGGTGGACGCAGCGGCCACGTGAACCGCGACGCCACCGAGGGAGCGGTGCCGGGGGGTGCGGAGGGGACCGCGCCCGCCGGCGCGGGGGCCGGCGGCCCTCCGGACGGTGGGCCGCCGCCGGCGAGCACGATCACGCCCAGCGCGAGGGCGACCGGCGTCAGGATCATGGCAGCGGGCACGCCGGCAGCCTGCTCCAGCAGGCGTCCACCGGGCAGCCGGCGCTTGCGAGGCTGTGGACCGCGGGGCGACCACGCCCCTTGTGGACGACGCGGCTACCGCCGCAACGCCCGCAGGCGCCGCGCCGCCTCGGCGAGGACCTCCGGCCGCTTGCACACGGCGAAGCGCACGAGTGACGCCCCGGCCGCGGGGTGGTCGTGGAAGACCCGGACCGGCACGGCCACGACACCCGCGAGACGGGGGAGGTCCAGGCACAGGGCCATCCCGTCGTCGTACCCGAGCGGCGCGGCGTCGGCCACGACGAAGTACGTGCCGCCCGGGCGGCTCACGGTGAACCCCGCCTCGAGCAGACCCTCGGTCAGCAGGTCGCGGCCGGCCTGCAGCCGGCGGGCGGCGTCCGCGAAGTGGTCCTCCGGCAGGGCGAGGGCCCGCGCGACGGCGGGCTGGAACGGCGCACCGTTCACGTAGGTCAGGAACTGCTTGACGGTGGTCACCGCCTCGACGAGCTCGGCAGGCCCGCTGATCCAGCCGATCTTCCAGCCCGTGACCGAGAACGTCTTGCCCGCGCTCGAGATCGTCAGGGTCCGGGCTCGGCCATGCCGGGCAGGGTCGCGACCGGCACGTGCTCGACGCCCGTCGAAGAGCAGGTGCTCGTACACCTCGTCCGTCACGACCAGCAGGTCGTGCTCGACCGCGACGCGCGCGACCTCCGCGAGCTCGGCCGGGGAGAGCACGTGCCCGGTCGGGTTGTGCGGGCTGTTGAGCAGGATCATGCCGGGTGCGGGGCCCGACGGCGGCGGCGAGGGCGCCGGGCTCGAGGGTGTACTCCGGGAAGCGCAGCGGAACCGTGCGGCGCACCGCCCCGGCGAGCTCGATCACGGCCGCGTAGGCGTCGTAGTACGGCTCCAGGACGACGACCTCGTCGCCGGGGCCGCAGAAGCGCGAGGAGCGGCGGCGGCGATGCGCCTCCGTCGCCCCCGCCGTGACCAGCACCTCGGTGTCGGGGTCGAGCTCGATGCCGTAGAAGCGGCGCCTGGTGCGCGGCGATCGCCCGGCGCAGCTCGGGGATGCCGCGACCGGGCGGGTACTGGTTGACGCCGCCGCGGATCGCCGCGGCCGCGTCCTCGAGCAGGCTCGCGGGGCCGTCCGTGTCGGGGAAGCCCTGGCCCAGGTTGATCGCTCCCGTGCGGGCCGCCAGCGCGCTCATCGTGGCGAACACCGTGGGCGCGACCGCACCGGCGGCGTCCAGCAGGTTGGCCGACCGCGCGACCTCGACGCCAGCGGCCGCGGTCCGGCAGCCGCGACGCCGATGCCGCAGAGACCGGCCGTCCGGGAGGCTGACGTCGTCGCGGGCGCGTCCATACCGGCAGTCTCGCGCGAGCGCACGGCGCCGCCGACACCCGGCCCGGCGACCGATTCGGTCGGCGCGGGTCAGGGCGCGTACCCTGGTCGTGCGGCCGGCACGTCCGGCCGACTTCGCGTGCCCGCAGACCGTCGCCTCGCGGCGGGGCGTGCCGCCCGGTCCGGCTCCTCCCGGGGAGCCGGCGCGGAGCGTCGCGGGCACCAGGCGTACCGGCCGACCCGGCCGGCGCGTGCCAACCACGCGGCCCGGCCGCCCCGCGACCCGGGCCACGGAACAGAGAGCGCACGACATGGCCGTCGTCACCATGCGCCAGCTCCTCGAGAGCGGCGTGCACTTCGGGCACCAGACCCGGCGCTGGAACCCCAAGATGAAGCGCTTCATCCTCACCGAGCGCAACGGCATCTACATCATCGACCTGCAGCAGTCGCTGTCGTTCATCGACCGCGCCTACGACTTCGTCAAGGAGACGGTGGCGCACGGCGGCACCGATCCTCTTCGTCGGCACCAAGAAGCAGGCCCAGGAGCCGGTCGCCGAGCAGGCGAGCCGGGTCGGGATGCCGTACGTCAACCAGCGCTGGCTCGGCGGGATGCTCACGAACTTCCAGACGGTGCACAAGCGGCTGCAGCGCCTCAAGGAGCTCGAGGAGATCGACTTCGACGACGTCGCGAAGAGCGGCATGACGAAGAAGGAGCTCCTCGTCCTGCGCCGCGAGAAGGACAAGCTCGAGAAGACCCTCGGCGGCATCCGCGACATGGCCCGCGTGCCCAGCGCGGTGTGGATCGTCGACACCAAGAAGGAGCACCTCGCCGTCGACGAGGCGCGCAAGCTCGGCATCCCGGTCGTGGCGATCCTCGACACCAACTGCGACCCCGACGAGGTCGACTACAAGATCCCGGGCAACGACGACGCGATCCGCTCGGTCACCTGCTCACCCGGGTCGTCGCCGACGCCGTGGCCGAGGGCCTGATGGCCCGCTCGCGCGGCGGCGACTCCAAGCCCGAGGCCGGCGCCGTCGGCCGGCGACGAGCCGCTGGCCGAGTGGGAGCGCGAGCTCCTCGAGGGCCAGGCCGCCTCCGTCCCCGCCGCTCGCGGAGCGGCCGACGAGGCGACCGGCGCGTCCAGCGAGCCGGCCGTCGCGACCGAGGAGACCGTCGCGACCGAGGCCGTCGCGACCGGCCGAGTCGCCCCGAGCCGGCCGTCGCGACCGAGCCCACCCCTGCCGAGACGCATCCCTCGACGCCGCCGCCCTCTCGGGCGTGGGCATCGAGACGACCGCGGACGAGGAGATCGGCGCCCTCCAGGAGCCCATCGCCACCCAGGCGCCACACCGTCGACGGCGTCCCGGCCGGCGAGGCCGCTGACGCCGACGCGACCGGCCGCCTGACCGCCGCGGGACACCCGGACACCACAGAGGAGACAGACCCAGCATGGCGAACATCACCGCCGCGGACGTCAAGGCGCTGCGGGACCGTACCGGCGCCGGGATGATGGACAGCAAGAAGGCGCTCGAGGAGGCCGACGGCGACGTCGACAAGGCCATCGAGATCCTGCGGGTCAAGGGCAACGCCAAGGCCGCAGAAGCGGGACGCCGGCCGCACCGCGTCCGCCGGTCTCGTCGCCGCCCGCGTCGAGGACGGCGTCGGCACGCTCGTCGAGATCAACAGCGAGACCGACTTCGTCGCCAAGAGCGAGCCGTTCGTCAAGCTCGCCGACCAGGTCCTCGACCAGGCCGTCAAGATCGGCGCCACGGACGCCGAGACGCTCCTGAACAGCGAGGTCGAGCCCGGCACGACGGTGCGCGACCTGCTCACCGAGGCGAACGCCGACGATCGGCGAGAAGATCGAGATCCGGCGGGTCGCCCGGCTCGAGGCCCCGCACATCGCGAGCTACCTGCACCGGACCAGCCCCGACCTGCCGCCGCAGATCGGGGTGCTGCTGGCGACGGACGCCGACAACGCCGTCGCCAAGGACGTCGCGATGCACATCGCGGCGATGCAGCCCGCCTACCTCACCCGCGACGACGTTCCCGCCGACGTCGTGGCGAGCGAGCGGCGCATCGCCGAGGAGACGGCCCGCGAGGAGGGCAAGCCCGAGCAGGCCCTGCCGCGGATCGTCGAGGGCCGCGTCAACGGCTTCTTCAAGGACAGCGTGCTGCTCGAGCAGCCGTTCGCCAAGGAGAACAAGAAGACGGTCCAGCAGGTCCTCAAGGAGGCCGGCGTCAACGCCACCGGCTTCGCGCGGTTCAAGGTCGGCGCCTGACCGCGGCACGCCGTGACATGCCGCCTGTGGCGCCCGTCCCTCGGGAACGGGCGCCACAGGCGCGTCCGGGCGGCGGTCGGGCTCGGCCGACCGGGTGACGGCCGACCGGGTGAGCCACCGCACCGGGCGGGTCCCCCGGGTCGCGGACGGACGCACGCGGACCCGGGGTAGGGCAGACTGGAGCGTCGACGAGGGGAGACGCCAGGGTGGACGTGACGACCGGGCCGGATCTGGTGGTCGACATCGACGAGGCGGTGGCCGGGGCGCGGCCGCAGGACGGGCTGACGGACGTGGAGACAGCGCACCGCCCCTCGCCGCCGCACATGCGTTACGGGCGCGTCCTGCTGAAGCTGTCCGGCGAGGTGTTCGGCGCCGGCAACCTCGGCGTCGACCCCGACGTGGTCGCGCGGCTCGCCGGTCAGATCGGCCGAGGTCGCGCAGGAGGGCGTGCAGGTCGCCGTCGTCGTCGGCGGCGGCAACTTCTTCCGCGGGGCCGAGCTGTCGCAGCGGCGGCTTCGACCGGGCCCGCGCCGACTACATGGGCATGCTCGGCACCGTCATGAACTGCCTGGCGCTGCAGGACTTCCTCGAGCAGCGCGGCGTCGACACCCGGGTGCAGACCGCCATCACGATGGGCCAGGTCGCCGAGCCGTACATCCCGCGGCGCGCCATCCGGCACCTCGAGAAGGGCCGCGTGGTGATCTTCGGCGCCGGGCTCGGAGCGCCCTACTTCTCCACCGACACCACCGCCGCCCAGCGCGCGCTGGAGATCAAGGCGGACGTCGTCCTCATGAGCAAGAACGGCGTCGACGGCGTCTACACCGCCGACCCCCGCGTCGACCCGGCCGCCCGAAGCTCGAGCAGGTCACCTACGCCGACGCGTTGCGGCGCGGCCTCAAGGTCGTCGACGCCACCGCCTTCAGCTTGTGCATGGACAACAAGCTCCCCATGATCGTGTTCGGGATGGAGGGCGAGGGGAACGTCGCGCGCGCCGTCCGGGGTGAGAGGATCGGCACGCTCGTCACGGCCGGTTAGCACCCGACCGAGCGGGCACCAGGCCGGGCGCAGGCTGCCGGCGCACGTGGGCGCGACGAAGGAGCGACGGTGATCGACGAGACCCTCCTCGAGGCCGAGGAGAAGATGGAGAAGGCGGTGGACGTCGCGAAGGACGACTTCGCCACGATCCGCACGGGCCGCGCCAACCCCGGCATGTTCAGCAAGATCCTCGTCGACTACTACGGCTCCCCGACCCCGCTGCAGCAGCTGGCGTCCTTCCAGACGCCCGAGGCCCGCACGATGATCATCACGCCCGTACGACCGCGAGCTCGATGAGCGACATCGAGAAGGCGATCCGCGACTCCGACCTGGGCGTGAACCCCACCAACGACGGCACGATCATCCGCGTCGTGCTGCCCCAGCTGACCCAGGAGCGCCGCAAGCGACTACATCAAGCTCGCCCGCACGAAGGCGGAGGACGCGCGCGTGTCGGTGCGCAACATCCGCCGCCGCGCCAAGGAGGAGCTCGACCGCATCGCCCGTGACGGCGAGGCCGGCGAGGACGACGTGAACCGCGCCGAGAAGGAGCTCGAGCACGTGACCAAGCGCCACGTCGACTCGATCGACGAGCTGCTCCGCCACAAGGAATCCGAACTGCTCGAGGTGTGACCCCGTGACCGACGCCCCCTCCGCCAGTCCCGAGCCGCCCCGCAGGCGCCGGGACCGCGACCGTGCCGCGGCCGCCCCCGACGGCGGTTCGTGGTCGGACCCGCGCGGGTCCGGCGACGGGGCGCCACCGCCTCCTCCAGCGGTGCAGCCCGCGCCTCCGCTCAGCCGCCGCGCGGCGCGCCGGCTCGAGGCCAGGGAGGAGCCCTCGGTCGCGCCGGGCCGCCAGGCACCCACCGCTGCCGGCGCCACGACCGCCAGCGGCGGCATCCCGCTGCGGCCGTGGTGGGCGACGCCCGCCGGGGAGGGTCCGCCCACCGGGCCGTTGTGGACGCCGCCCGTGCCGGAGCCGCCCGCCGACCAGCCGCAGGTGCCCGAGGCGTTCCGCCGGTCCGGCCGACGCGCCACGCCGGGCTTCGACGGGCACGACGGGAGCGACGGGCACGACGGGAGCGACGGGCACGATGGGACCGACGGGGGCGGGCCCGCAGGCCCGGCTCCCGTCGCCCCGCAGGCGCAGCCGGAGCCGGAGCCGGCGGCCCTGCGCGAGCCGCCGCAGGTGAACCCCTGGCCGGGGCAGGTGCGCCCCGCGCTCCCGACCCCCGGCGGGGTCGCCGCCGAGGGGGCGCGCAGGCGGATCGCGCAGCGCACGTCCGACGTCTCGGTGTCCTGGCCCCCGGCTCCGGTGGAGCCTGCGCCGGCCGGCGCACCCACGTGGATCGAGTTGCCGCGCGAGGTCACCCTGCCCGCCGACCCGATTCCGGCCGAGCGTGCACGGAGCAGGGCCGAGCGGCCCACCGCGGCCCCCGGCCTGGCCGGCCCGGTGCTGCCGCCTGCGGAGCTGCCCGGCCCCGTCCTCCCCGGTGTCGAACCCTTCGTCGAGCCGTCCCCGGCGAGCGCCGCGGCGTCGGCTCCCGCGGCCTCCCCTGCGTGGTCGGCCCCCTCTTCCCCGGTGGCCCGGTCCGCGTCCTCCGCGGCGGCTACCGCACGCCGGCGTCGCCTCTCGCGGGTACCCGACCGGTTCCCCGACCTCGACCCCACCGGTGCCCCCGTCGAGGAGCCCGCGGCACCGGCCCTGCGCCGGGCTCCCGATGCCGCCGCCGCTGCTGCCGCTGCGCCGCCGTCGTCCGTCACCGGCACGTCCGCGCTCCCGGGGCGGGCCCCGAGCTCGGCGCCGGCGACACCGGGCCGTGGCATGGGATCCGGCGGCCTGCCCGTCGTGTCCGGCCCCGCGACCGGCCGCCTGCGCGCCGAGGCGCTGGTCGGCGGTGCACGTCCCGCCGAGGGCACGGCGCCGGCCGGCCTCACTCCACTGGCCGGCGGGGCGACCGCGCCCGCTGTCGGCGTGGCCGCGGGTGCGGCCGCCCTCGACGTCGCTGCGGGGCTCGGGCCCGCCGGCCGCTCCGTGCGCCGGTCCGCACGCTCCGCCCCGGGGTCTGGCACCCGCACACTGCGTGCCGTCGCGTCGGGCGACGCGGACGACGACGAGGGCACCACCTTGATGCCGGCCGTCGGCGCCGCCGGTCCCCGCGGGCAGCAGTCGCGGCGTGGCCGCCGCTCCGAGCGCCCCGGAACGCCCGGGCCCGCTTCGGAGCCCGCGCCGGAGTCCCCGGCGGAGTCCGCGCCGTCGGAGACGTCGCCTGCTCCGGACGCGCCGGCCCGGGCACCCGGTCGCGCCCGCCGCGGCGACCTCGCCGCCGTGCCGCCCCCGCCGACCGGGCGCGCCGGCCGCAACCTCCCCGCGGCCATCGGCGTGGGCGTCCTGCTGGCCGGCACCGTCCTCGCGTCCCTGCTGGTGCGCAAGGAGGCCTTCGTCGTCGTCGTGGCGGCAGCCATCGTGACGGCGCTCTGGGAGCTGTCGATCGCCCTGCGCACCAAGGGGATCACCGTCCCGCTCGTCCCGCTCGCGGTCGGGGCGCTCGGCATGCTCGTCTCGGCGTTCGTCGCCGGCGAGGACGGGCTGCTCGTCTCGTTCACGCTGACGGCGTTCGGCGTGCTGCTGTGGCGCATCATCGACGGCACCAGGGGCGCGACGCGCGACGTCGCCGCGGCCGTGTTCGTGGCGGCCTACGTGCCGTTCCTCGCGGGGTTCGCGATGCTCATGCTCGCCGCACCCGACGGCGCGCGCCGGGTGATCGTCTTCATCGCGGTCACCGTGGCCAACGACGTGGGGGGTTACGCGACCGGCGTCCTCGCCGGGCGGCACCCGATGGCGCCGTCCATCAGCCCGAAGAAGTCCTGGGAGGGGCTCGCCGGGTCCTTCGCCCTGTGCATGGTGGTCGGCGCGGCGACGGTGCACTGGCTGCTGCACGGCAGCCTGCTGGCGGGCGCGGTCGTGGGCGCCGCGGCCGCAGCGACCGCCACGCTGGGCGACCTGTCGGAGTCGCTGATCAAGCGCGACCTGGGGATCAAGGACATGGGCAACCTGCTGCCCGGCCACGGCGGGATCATGGACCGGCTCGACTCGCTGCTGCCCACGGCGCCCGCGGTGGCCCTGCTGCTCATGCTGCTCGTGCCCCTGCCCTGACGCCCGCCCCTGCTCACCCCCGGCTGCGTTACTCCGCTGCGGCTCGGTTCCGGTGCCCCGAACCGAGCCGCAGCGGAGCAACGCGGGGTCAGGCGGTGGCGCCGGAGGATCCCCTGGTCCACTGCCAGTCGCGCACCTCGGGCAGGTCCTCGCCGTAGGTCCGCACGTACTGCCGGTGCCTGATGAGCTGGTCCTGCAGGTCCTGGCGGTAGTGCGCCGCGCGGTCGCCCAGCTCGGGCATGCGGTCGATGGCGTCCATCGCGAGGTGGTAGCGGTCCAGCTCGTTGATCACGGCCATGTCGAAGGGCGTCGTCGTGGTGCCCTCCTCCTTGTAGCCGCGCACGTGCAGGTTGCCGTGGTTCTTCCGCCGGTAGGTCAGCCGGTGGATCAGCCACGGGTACCCGTGGTAGGCGAAGATCACCGGCCGGTCCTCGGTGAACAGCGCGTCGAACTCGACGTCCGACAGGCCGTGCGGGTGCTCCCGCGCGTCCTGCAGGCGCATGAGGTCGACGACGTTGACGAAGCGCACCTTCAGATCGGGGAAGAACCCGAGCAGGAGGTCGACGGCCGCCAGCGCCTCCTGCGTCGGGACGTCGCCGGCGCTCGCGAACACGACGTCGGGCGTGCCGCCGCGGTCGGTGCTCGCCCACTCCCAGATCCCGATGCCCTTGGTGCAGTGGACGATCGCGTCGTCCATCGACAGGTACTGCAGCGCCGGCTGCTTGCCCGCCACGATGACGTTCACGTACTGCTTGCTGCGCAGGCAGTGGTCGGCCACCGACAGCAGGGTGTTCGCGTCCGGCGGCAGGTAGACCCGGATGACCTCGGCCTTCTTGTTGACGACGTGGTCGATGAAGCCCGGGTCCTGGTGGCTGAAGCCGTTGTGGTCCTGCCGCCACACGTGCGAGGTCAGCAGGTAGTTGAGCGAGGCGATCGGCCGGCGCCACGGCAGCTTGTCGGTGGTGCGGAGCCACTTGGCGTGCTGGTTGAACATCGAGTCGACGATGTGGATGAACGCCTCGTAGCAGCTGAAGAAGCCGTGCCGGCCGGTGACGAGGTATCCCTCGAGCCAGCCCTCAAGGGTGTGCTCGGAGAGGATCTCCATGACCCGGCCGTGGGCGCCGAGGTTGTCGTCGCCGTCCACCGTCTCCGCCTCCCAGGTGCGGGGGGTGGCCTGCAGCACGGCCTGGAGCCGGTTGGAGTTGTTCTCGTCGGGCGCGAACACGCGGAAGTTCCGCTGCTGGGCGTTCTCGGTCATGACGTCGCGCAGGAACGTCCCGAGGACCTTCGTGGACTCGACGGCCCCCGTGCCCGGGTGCTCGACCTCGACCGCGTACTCGCGGAAGTCGGGCATCCGCAGGTCGCGCAGCAGCACGCCGCCGTTGGCGTGCGGGTTGGCGCTCATCCGGCGCGGGCCCTTCGGCGTCAGCGCGCGGATCGCCTCGACCGGTTCGCCGTTCTCGGTGAACAGCTCCTCGGGCCGGTAGGAGCGCATCCACTCCTCGAGCTGGTGCATGTGCTCGGGCGACGTCCGGGTCTGGGACAGCGGCACCTGGTGGGAGCGCCAGCTGCCCTCGGTGGGCTTGCCGTCGACCTCCTTGGGGCCGGTCCAGCCCTTGGGCGACCGCAGGATGATCATCGGCCACCTGGGCCGCTCGACGACGCCCTCCTCGCGCGCGGCCCGCTGGATGTCGCGGATCGTGTCGAGGCACTGGTCGAGGGCCCGGGCGAAGGCGTGCTGCATCTTCTCGTGGTCACTGCCGGTCACGAGCACCGGCTGCCAGCCGTACCCGACGAAGAGGTCGATCAGCTCGTCCTCGGGGATGCGGGCGAGGATCGTCGGATTCGCGATCTTGTACCCGTTGAGGTGCAGGATCGGCAGCACCGCGCCGTCGCCGCGGGGGTCGAGGAACTTGTTCGAGTGCCAGGCGGTCGCGAGCGGCCCCGTCTCGGCCTCGCCGTCGCCGACGACGCACGCCACGACGAGGTCGGGGTTGTCGAAGGCGGCGCCGAAGGCGTGGCTGACCGCGTAGCCGAGCTCGCCGCCCTCGTGGATGGAGCCGGGCGTCTCGGGCGCGACGTGCGAGGGGATGCCGCCGGGAAAGCTGAACTGCCGGAACAGCCGCTTCATCCCGCGCTCGTCCTGCGAGATGTCGCCGTAGACCTCGCTGTAGGTGCCGTCGAGCCAGGCGCCGGCCACGGCGCCCGGACCGCCGTGCCCGGGCCCGAACACGTAGATGGCGTCGAGGTCGCGCTGGATGATGGCGCGGTTCATGTGCGCGTAGATGAAGTTGAGGCCGGGGGTCGTGCCCCAGTGACCCAGCAGGCGGGGCTTGACGTCCTCGGCCTGCAGGGGGCGACGGAGCATCGGGTTGTCGAGCAGGTAGATCTGGCCGACGGACAGGTAGTTCGCCGCCCGCCACCACGTCGTCAGGCGCTCGAGGTCCTCGGCCGAGAGGTACGGCTCGACCTCCTCATCGACGTAGCGCACCGCGATCCGCTGCGGGTCCGCCGCGTCCGTCGGCTGGCGGGGCGCCTGTTCGGGCGGCTGCGACGGCGAGCCAGCGGGCGCCTCCGACGCGTCCTCGGCGTTGTCGTCGCCGGTGTCGGGGCCGGTGAGTCCGGCCGGAGCCGTCGTCACGCCGGCTCGCGGGTCGTCGCCCCGGGTCTCGTCCGTGGTGGTGGAGCCGTCGGCCATCGCTGTCCTCTCCCCGGGGGCCGCCCTGGTCGGCGCGCCGTCTCCGGCTACGCTCCCACCACCCCCAGGGGTCGGCCAACGGCAGAAAGTCCCGTCCAGGGGGCCGTCCGGCGAACTCGCCGTGACTCCCGTGCTCATCTCCGGCTGCGTTGCTCCGTTCCGGCTCGGCTTGGTGCCCCGAAACCGAGCCGTACAGGAGTAATGCAGCCGCAGGTGAGCACGAACAGGCAGCGTGCGGGTGGCGTGCGGTCGTTGGGCGGCGGGAATGGCCGCCCACCGTGGGAGACTTGTCTCTTGTCATGACCACCGCCCTCCCCGAGCCCACCGCGGAGCGGCCGGCTCCCGGCGTCCTCACGCTCGCGGCGCCCCGGCGTGCCAAGCCGCCGCGGCACCTCGCCGACCTCACGGTCGCCGAGCGCGCCGACGCGGTCGCCGCGCTCGGGGAGAAGCCGTTCCGCGCCCGGCAGCTGTCGGTGCACTACTTCGAGCGGCTCGTCGACGACCCCGCCGCCATGACCGACCTGCCCGCGGCCACCCGCGAGCGGCTCGTCGGCGAGCTCCTGCCGACGCCTGGCGACGCCGGTGCGCCGCCTCGACTGCGACGGCGGCACCACGGTCAAGACGGTCTGGCGGCTCTTCGACGGCGCGCTGGTCGAGAGCGTGCTCATGCGCTACCCCGACCGCGTCACGGTCTGCGTCTCCAGCCAGGCCGGCTGCGGCATGAACTGCCCGTTCTGCGCCACCGGCCAGGCCGGCCTGACCCGCAACCTCTCGACCGCCGAGATCGTCGAGCAGGTCGTCGCCGCCGGCCGTGCCCTCGTGCACGGCGAGGTGCCGGGCGGCCGTCCCGGCGCCGCCGACCGCGTCGGCAACGTGGTGTTCATGGGCATGGGCGAGCCGCTCGCCAACTACAAGGCGGTGATCGGCGCCGTCCGGCGGCTGACCGAGCCGGCGCCCGGCCGGCCTCGGCATCTCCGCGCGCGGCGTCACCGTCTCGACCGTCGGGCTGGTGCCCGCGATCGAGCGGCTGGCCGCCGAGGGGCTGCCGGTCACGCTGGCGCTGTCGCTGCACGCGCCCGACGACGAGCTGCGCGACGAGCTGGTGCCCATCAACACCCGGTTCACGGTCGCCCAGGCCCTGGACGCCGCCCGCGCCTACGCCGCCACCACCGGGCGCCGGGTGAGCATCGAGTACGCGCTCATCCGCGACGTCAACGACCAGGCCTGGCGGGCCGACCTGCTCGGGCGCGAGCTCGCCCGGCGCGGCAAGGGCTGGGTGCACGTGAACCCCATCCCGCTCAACCCCACTCCCGGGTCGCGCTGGACGGCCAGCGATCCGCGCGTCCAGGACGAGTTCGTCGCCCGCCTGCGGGCCCGCGGCGTGCCCGACCACGGTGCGCGACACCCGCGGCCGCGAGATCGACGGCGCCTGCGGGCAGCTGGCCGCCGCGACCTCCTGACCCGGGAGCATGATCAGCGCGGACGCGCGTGATCCGGCGAACGAGAAGGGCGGGGCGTATCGGGTAGCGCGGCCCGGCGTCGGGCACAATCGGGGCCGTGAGCGATACGTTCCCGCGCGCCGGCCGCCTCGCGAAGGGCTACGACGTCGAGCAGGTCGAGGCCTTCCTCGGTCGCGCCCGCGCCGCCTACGAGGACTCGGGCCGGGGCCCGGCGATGACGTCGTGGCACGTGCGGACGGTCGGGCTTCGACCTCGTCCGCGGCGGCTACGACGTCGAGGCCGTCGACGCCGCGCTCGACCGGATCGAGGACGCGTTCGCCCGCCGCGAGAAGCAGCGCGGCGAGGAGCGGGCCGGCTCCGGCGGCTGGCAGACGCAGCTGCGCACGCAGGAGCAGTCGCTGCGCGCCCAGCTCGCCCGCCCCGACGGCGAGCGCTTCCCCCGCGGGAGCGGCATGGAGCTCACGTACGACGTCAAGCAGGTCGACGAGCTGTGCCGGCGCATCGAGGACGCGTTCGTCAGCGGCCGGGCCCTCGCGCCCGACGCCGTCCGGCTGGCGGTCTTCAAGAGCCGCCGCGGCGGCCGCGGCTACCGGGAGGCGTCCGTCGACGCGTTCCTCGACCGCGTGGTCGAGCTGCTGGTCGTCGCCGCCGTCTGAGACCGCGCGCCGCCGCCCTCGCCGACGAGGTCGGCGAGATCCCGTCGACCAGGCACGCGGCGTAGTCCTCGGGGCGGTCCGTGAGCGGGCGGAGCTGCCCGAACACCTCCATGACGACGACGCCGTGCAGCCGCACGAAGCCGTCGAACAGCAGGGCCGACGACCGCGTCGGGCAGGTCGTACCCACGCCGCCGGCCGTTCCGGGCGAACTCGGCGCGCGTCGCGCGGTCGAGCCGCCGGGCGCGGGCCACGGCGCCCTCGGCGTCGACGAGCCCGCGCCGGTGCAGGTCGGCCACGGCCTCCGCGAGCATGTCGCCGACCCGGGCACCCGCCGGGATCGTCGAGGCCGGCGCGGCATAGCCAGGCACCGGAGCGCCGTAGAGCAGCCCGAACTCGGCCGGGTGCTCGAGCGACCACGACCGGTACGCCCAGAGCGCCGCCCCGACCGCGGCGACCGGCTCCCGTGCCGAGGTCAGGGCCTCCTGGACGGCGTCCGCCTGGGCGGTGAAGCCGGCCACCACGAGATCGGTGAGCAGCTCGTCGCGGCCGGCGTAGTAGCGGTAGAGCGCGGAGACGGCCATGCCCACGTCGCGCGCCACGGCCCGCAGGGACAGCGCGGCGGCGCCGTGCTCGACGAGCTCGCGGTGGGCCGCCGCGCGGATCGCCGCCAGCGTCTCCTCCCGTCGCCGCTCACGCAGGCCCGGCCCGGTGCTCATGCCGAGCAGCCTAGGGCAGGCGCACCCGAAAACGCGAACACTGCTCTTGCTTCTCGGCTCGGAATGGAGAACGCTGTTCGTGTAGTGAACAGCCATCTTACGAAGGAGCCGGACATGAGCAGCACGACCCAGCCCGTCGCACCCGCCGTCCCGGGGGTGGCGCTCCGGCGCTGGCCGCTGACCGGGGGGCTCCTCGTGGCCTCCGGCGTGCTGGCCCTCGCCGGCGCCGCCGTCCTCTCGACCGCCTTCGGCTGGCCTGGGGTGCTGAGCGATCCGGGCGCCGCCGTCCTGCCGCGGTTCGCCGAGCACGAGACCGCGGTGCGCGCGGGCTTCACGCTGATGCTCGCGTCAGCAGCCTGCTGCTGGTCCCGGCCGCCTACGGCCTCGAGGCGGCGCTCGCCCGGCCGACGTCCGCGGCACGCGTCCTCACCACGTTCGGGGTCGCGGGCGCCCTGTTCCAGGTGCTCGGGTGGGTGCGGTGGCCGCTGACCGTCCCCTTCCTGTCGGCGGCGTACGCCGACCCTGCCGCCTCGCTCGCGCACCGGGAGGCCGTCGCCGCGTCGTACGACGTGCTCAACCGCTAATGCCGGGACGGCGGTGGGGGAGTTCCTCGGCTGGCTGTTCCAGGGCGTGTGGGCCGTAGCCGTCGCCGTCCTCGTGCTGCGCGCGGTGGGCCTGCCGCGCTGGTTCGGCGGCCTGGGCCTCGCGCTCGCGGCGGTGTGGGCCGTCGTGATCCCCGTCACGGGCCTGCTGCGGTGGAGCGCTCTGAACAACGCCGTGGGGCAGCCGGTGTACTCGCTCTGGTTCGTGTGGCTCCTGGTCCTGGGCGTGCTGCTGCTGCGGCGCCGGGTCGCCGCCGAGCGCCGAGGTCGGCCTGGCTCACGGCGCGCCGAGGCCCCCGTCGACGTCGATGACCACGACGATCCGGCGGGGGTTCGGCCGCGGCGTCCGGTACCGCACGCCGTACCGCCGTTCCGCCTCGGCCACGGACTCCGCGTCCGTGAGCACGCGGGCAGCCCCCTCGAGGGTCAGCCAGCGCCGCCCGTCCACCTGGCACACCGCCGCCCGCCCACCGCGCGCCGCGTTGCGCGCCTTCATCGAGTCCCCGCTCGTGATGACGCGGACCACGCCCGCGTCGGCGTCCCACGTGAAGCCGACGGCGACGACGTGCGGGCTGCCGTCCGCCCGCAGCGTGGTCAGCGTGGCCAGGTGGCGCTCGCGGAGGAAGGCGCGGGCGGCGTCGGAGGTCAGGTCGAGGGGCACGCGCCCAGGGTGCCCGACCCGGACGGCGCCCGCGCGGGGCCGGCGGCGGGGATGACCGACGTCCCCTTCCGCAACACCGGCTGCCCGGCGAGGATGCCCCCATGACGACGCACGCCGGCCGGCACTCCGACAGCACGAGCACAGGGGCCGCCTACCGGGAGGCCCATCGCCGCAGCCTCGAGGACCCCGCCGGCTTCTGGGGCGACGCGGCCGCCGGCGTCGACTGGATCTCCCCGCCGACGCGGGTGCTCGACGACGACACCCCGCCCTTCTACCGGTGGTTCGCCGGCGGCGTGCTCAACACCTGCTACAACGCCCTCGACCGGCACGTCGTCGCCGGCCGCGCCGACCAGCCGGCCCTGATCCACGACTCGCCGGTCACGGAGACCGTGCGCACCTACACCTACGCCGAGCTGCTCGAGCTCGTCGCCCGCTTCGCCGGCGTGCTCCGCGCGCTCGGCGTCGAGCAGGGCGACCGCGTCGTGATCTACATGCCGATGGTGCCCGAGGCCGTCGTCGCGATGCTGGCCTGCGCCCGCATCGGCGCCGTCCACTCCGTGGTCTTCGGCGGGTTCGCGCCGGCGGAGCTGGCGGTCCGCATCGACGACGCCCGGCCCACCGTCGTGGTCACGGCGAGCTGCGGCATCGAGCCGACCCGGGTCATCCCCTACAAGCCGCTGGTCGACGAGGCCCTCGGCGCTCGCGTCGCACGCCGTCGGGCACGTGGTGGTCCTCCAGCGGCCCCAGGTGACGGCGGAACTCGGGCCGCGCGACGTCGACTGGGCGACCGTGATGCGTCCGGACGCCGTCGACCCCGCCCCGGCCGTCCCCGTCGCCGCCACCGACCCGCTGTACATCCTCTACACCTCGGGCACGACCGGGCGGCCGAAGGGCGTCGTGCGCGACAACGGCGGCCACGCCGTCGCCCTGCACCTGGTCGATGCCCAACGTCTTCGGGGTCGCCCCGGGCGACGTCTTCTGGGCCGCCAGCGACGTCGGCTGGGTCGTCGGCCACTCCTACATCGTCTACGCGCCGCTGCTCGCGGGAGCCACGACGGTGCTCTACGAGGGCAAGCCGGTCGGCACGCCCGACGCGGGCGCGTTCTGGCGGGTGATCGAGCAGCACGGCGTGAACGCCCTCTTCACCGCGCCGACCGCCTTCCGCGCGATCAAGAAGCAGGACCCGACGGCGCGAGCTGCTCGCCCGCTACGACGTGACTCAGCCTGCGCACGCTCTTCCTCGCCGGGGAGCGGCTCGACCCCGACACCTACGCCTGGGCGTCGGACGTGCTCGGCGTGCCCGTGATCGACAACTGGTGGCAGACCGAGACCGGCTGGCCGATCTGCGCGAACCTGCGCGGGCCTCGACCCGATGCCGGTGAAGCCGGGGTCGCCGTCGGTGCCGGTCCCCGGGTACGACGTCCAGGTGCTCGGCGGCGACGGCGAGCCGTTGCCCGCCGGGCACCGAGGGCGCGATCTGCATCCGGCTGCCGCTGCCGCCGGGCACCCTGCCGACCCTCTGGAACGACGACGAGCGCTACGTCGCCGGCTACCTCTCGGCCTACCCGGGCTGGTACCTGACCGGCGACGGCGGCTACATGGACGACGACGGCTACGTCTACGTCATGGGCCGCACCGACGACGTCGATCAACGTCGCCGGCCACCGGCTCTCCACCGGCTCGATGGAGGCGGTGCTCGCGGCCCACCCCGCCGTGGCCGAGTGCGCGGTGGTCGGGGTGCACGACGAGCTCAAGGGACAGGTGCCCCGGGGGTTCGTCGTGCTCAAGGCGGGGGTGGACGCCGACCCGCAGCAGCTGCAGGCCGAGCTCGTGCGGGCCGTCCGCGACCAGATCGGGCCCGTCGCGTCCCTGCGGCGGGTCGACGTGGTGCCCGCGCTGCCCAAGACGCGCTCGGGCAAGATCCTGCGGCGCACCATGCGCGAGATCGCGGACGGCGGCACGCCGGCGGTCCCGAGCACGATCGAGGACGCCTCGGTGCTCGACGCGCTGACCCCGGTGCTGCGAACCCCCTGACCGGCGCCCGACGCCCTCAGCCGCGGGCCTCCAGCCCGAACCAGGGCCCCGCGGCGACAGTGCCCTCGAGCACCTCACGGTCGAGGGCGTCGGCCACCTCCGCGGTCAGCCGTACGCGCGAGGTCGCGGTGCCGCCGCGCCCCCGTCGACGTCGCCTGTCGCCGCGAGCGCCCGGGCGAGCGCCTCGTGACCGAACGGGGCGTCCCAGTCGGCGACGTCGTCCGGGTGTGCCAGCACGAGGTCGAGGCAGCGACGAGCATGCCGCAGCGCGACCGGCGGGATCCCCGACGGCGAGGCATGCACGGGCGACCAGGTGCTCGGCCCGGGCCTGCTGTGCCGGCCCGCCGCATTCGGTCCAGTGCCGCGCCGAGGCGTACGCGCCGTAGAGCACCAGGTCACGGTCGGCCTCCGGGGACACCGGGCCGACTCCGGCGTCGATCAGGTCCCAGACCTCGTTGTTGAACTCGACCGCGAACCAGCGGTGCATGCCGCGCTCCTCCACCCGACGGCGGCCGACCCTCTGCACCAGCGCCTGCCAGCCCTCGAATCCGAGGCTCCGTGCCAGGGCGAGCTGGGCGTCGCGCAGGGTCACCTCCGCGCGCGCCGGATCCGAGGCCGCCAGGCCGGCCCACCTCGGGTGGTGGGCGGCGAGCAGCGCGACATCGGCGGGCGCCCCGCGATGGACGCCCCGCCGCAGCTCCTTGGCACGGGTGCGGAGCTGGCGAGGTCGGGGTCCGCCGGCAGGGCGACGGGGCCGTCCGCGGTGGTGTGGTCGTGGTCGGCGGTCGGGTCCGCCGGGTCGTGACGGTGTCGGACACGTGTCCTCCTGCGGTGATCCCGCGTCCGCTGGGCCGGGACCGCACGAGGATCGTGGGCAGGCGAGGGCGACTCCAGGTGCACTCGGTGCTTGCCGCGGACAGGTGGCGCCCTGGTGCGCTCCGGCCAGATCCTGGCACAGCGCCACGGGTGGGGACCAGGATCACGTGCCCTTCGAGGTGTGACGGCGTCGATGCGGGGCACGGTCGAGGTATGTCCGACACCGCGTCCGCCCGCCCGCTGTATCCCGAACCCACGGCCCGCCGCCGCGGCGTCGCCGTCGTCACCGGCGGGTCCGCCGGCCTCGGGCGCGCCATCGTCCGCGAGCTCGCCGGCCTGCGCTACGACGTCGCGGTCGTGGCCCGCGAGAGCGACGGCCTGCACGCGGCGGCCCGCGAGGTCGAGCTCGCCGGGCAGCGCGGCCTCGCCCTCGCCGTCGACGTGGCCGACGCCGCCGCCGTCGACGCGGCCGCCGAGCGGGTGGAGCACGAGCTGGGCCCGATCGACGTGTGGGTCAACGACGCCATGACGAGCGTCTTCGCGCGCTTCCTCGAGGTCGAGCCCGACGAGTTCGAGCGCGCCACCCAGGTCACCTACCTGGGTTTCGTCAACGGGACCCGGGCCGCGCTGACGCCGGATGGTCCCGCGCGGGCACGGGCCACGTCGTGCAGGTCGGTTCGTCGCTGGCCTTCCGGGGCATCCCGCTGCAGAGCGCCTACTGCGGCGCCAAGCACGCCATGGTGGGCTTCACCGAGTCGGTGCAGGCCGAGCTCGACCACGACGGGGCCGGCGTCCAGATGTCGATGGTCCACATGCCCGCGCTGAACACCCCGCAGTTCGGCTGGGTGCGCTCCCGGCTGCCGAAGCACCCGCAGCCGGTGCCGCCGATCTTCCAGCCCGAGGTCGGTGCCCGCGCCGTGGCCTACGTCGTCGAGCACCCGCGCCGCCGCACCGCGGTCACGTGGCGTACCAGCGCCATCATCGTCGGCAACGCGATCTGGCCCCGCGCCCTCGACTGGTTCGTGGCGAAGACGGGCATCCAGGGTCAGCAGACCGACGACGACCTGCCGGTCTACGGCGACAACCTCGACAAGCCGGTGCAGGCCGACATCGGCGCCCACGGCAGCTTCGACCACCGGGCCAAGCCGTCCAGCCCCGAGACCTGGCTGAACCTGCGGCTCGGGCCGCGTGGCCGGGGCCGCCGCCGGGCTGGCCGGTGGCGCCGTCCGCGTGGCGGCCGGTGCGGTGCGGGCACGGTGACGGCGCTGGCGAACCCGGGTGCGAACGCGGGCGTCCGGGAGTGCCTGCGGGTGCCACCCACCCCCGACGCCGCCGCGCGCCCGGCTGCGGCGGCGGCCGTGGGCATCGGCCAGTTGGGCTACGGCGTCCTGCGGCTGCGCCGCACCGGGACCGGCTGGTACCACGTGGCACTCGGCACGCGGCAGGTCGTGCAGGCCAGGCTGGACGCTGCCGGGCGCCTTCTCGCCGGCCGCGGACGCGGCGGTCGACGGCCTCCACGTCGCCACCATGCTGGGCGCTGGCCGCCGTGCGCCGGCACCATCGCCGCGAGGCGCTGCTCGGCGCCGCCAACGCACTCGGGTGGGCACTGCTCGACCGGGCGGTCGCCCGCGCGGACGACGTCAGGAGGACTCGCGCCTGAACGTCCGCGTCCCCACCAGCACGCCGACCGCGACCAGCCCCAGCGCCCAGGCGAGTCCCCACGCCGCTGTCGACGTCGCGAGGTCGCCGCGGAAGAACGCCCGAACCCCGTCGACGACGTGCTTGAGCGGGTTGACGTCGGACAGCGTCCGGAGCCAGCCGGGTGCCAGCGACATCGGCAGCAGGATGCCCGAGAGCAGCAGCAGCGGGAT
The DNA here is from genome assembly GCA_963792195.1 of uncultured Actinomycetota bacterium. Lineage (GTDB taxonomy): Bacteria > Actinomycetota > Actinomycetes > Actinomycetales > Kineosporiaceae > DATKNA01. Next base: position 769,107 of record CAWBVK010000004.1, read on the forward strand.
CGCGATGCCGTTGAGCAGGGGGGCCAGTGCGTCCTCGCTCTTGAGCCGCAGCGCGGCGGCGTAGGACAGCGACGAGAACGCGGCCCCCAGGAAGGCCACCACCAGCAGCGCGAGCAGCACGCCGCCCACGGGGGCCCGCAGGCCGAACGGGATCGCCACGAGCGTCAGCAGGGCCCCCTGCACCAGCAGGACGACGACGTCGCGGGAGACCCGGCCGACGAGCAGGGCGGTGCGGTGGGCGGGCGTGACGCGCATGCGCTCGATGACGCCGGCCCGGTACTCGGCGATGAGGCCGAAGCCGACGAACGCGGCGCCGAAGATCCCGAGCTGCACGAGCAGGCCGGGGACGAAGATCTGCCAGGCGTCGCCCGGCGGCAGGCCCGGCGTGTTGCCCACGACCTGCTTGAGCAGCGGCCCGAACAGGGCCAGGTAGAGCACCGGCTGCACGAGGCCGATGACGACCCAGACGGGGTTGCGCAGGCTCAGCCGCATGGCGCGGGCGAAGACGATCCAGGTCTCGCGGAGGAAGTTCACGGGGTCGGGCTCCTCGTCGGAGGGAACGGGTCAGGCGGCGTCGCGCAGCGAGCGGCCGGTGAGCGAGAGGAAGACGTCGTCGAGGGTGGGCCGGCGCACCTCGACGGCGTCGGGCGAGATGCCCCGCGCGTCGAGCGTCCGCAGCAGGCCCGGCAGGGCGGCGCCGCCGTTCGGCACGCGGACCTGCACCTGGGCGGTGCCGTCGCCGACGGCCCGCTTCGCGGCCCCCTGGGCGCCGGGCAGCTCCTCGGCGGTCAGCAGCGCGCCGTCGGCGTCCGGCCCGCTCCTTGAGGGTGAGGGTGACGGCGTCCCCCGACACGGCGCGCTTGAGCTCCTCCGGCGTCCCTCCGGCGACGATGGCGCCGTTGTCGATCACCAGCAGGCGGTCGCAGAGGGCGTCGGCCTCGTCGAGGTAGTGGGTCGTGAGGAAGACCGTGACGCCGAGGTGGTCGCGCAGGCTGCGGATGTGCTCCCACAGGTTCGCGCGGGACTGCGGGTCGAGCCCGGTGGTGGGCTCGTCGAGGAAGACCAGGGCGGGGGAGTGGACCAGGCCCATGACGATGTCGAGTCGGCGGCGCTGGCCGCCGGAGAGCGACCCGCAGGGACGGCCCCACAGGCCCTCGAGGTCGAGCTGGGCGAACAGCTCCTGCCCGCGGCGCGTCGCCTGCGGTGTCGGCACGCCGTACAGACGTGCCTGGTCGACGACCTCTTCGCCCGGCCCGCGCCTGCGGGAGGGTGACGCCGCCCTGGGCGACGTAGCCGATCCGGCGCCGCACGCCGACCGGGTCGCGCAGGAGGTCGTGGCCCGCCACCTGGGCCGTGCCGCTCGTCGGCGCCAGCAGCGTCGTGAGCATGCGCAGCGTGGTGGTCTTCCCGGCGCCGTTCGGGCCGAGGAAGCCGACGATCTCGCCGGCCTCGACGTCGAGGTCGACGCCGCGGACGGCCTCGACGGGCCCCGTGCGGGTGGTGAAGGTGCGCGCGAGGGCGCGGGCATGGATCACGGGGACTCCGTCCGAGACTGGGGGATCCCAGGGTGTCAGCGGCCCTCGACGCTAGTCAAGTTTGATTAGAGCTGTTCGCGCGCCTTCGCCTCGCGCACGGCCTGGTGCTCGCGCGGCCAGGTCTCGCCGGCGAACGTGTAGGAGCCGGCCCGGATCCGCTCGGTGGCGTCGCGCACCCAGCCCAGCTCCGCCTCCAGCCCCGCCCCCTGCAGGTGGACGTACTCGACGACGTGGTCCGGCGTCTGCGACTCGCGGATCTGGCGGAGGACGTACGGCGTCTCCGCGAGGCGGGCCCGGAGCACCGCCTCCCTCGCCGTGAGGGCGTCGAGCACCTGGGCGCGGTCCAGGGCCCACCAGAGCGAGATGCCGGCGAGCAGCCACGACGGCTCGCTCGGGTGCAGCTGCCAGAGGGCCTCGCGCAACAGGCGGTTGAACTCCAACTCGCCGTCCTCGGTGAGGCTGTAGGTGGCCCGCGCAGCGGGGCCACTGCCGCCGACCCCGATCGGCGCCTCACCCTCGCGCAGCAGCGCGTCCCGGGTCAGGGAACGCAGGGCGTGATAGATGGAGCCGGGCTGGACGTTGGCCCACTCCTCGACGTGCCAGCTCAGCAGCTCCCGGCGCACCAGGTAGCCGTGCGCCGGCTGGAAGATCCGGACGGCGCCGAGCACGAGCAGGCGCGTCACCGACACGCGCCCAGTCTAGGCCGCCCCGCACACGCAGATCATGGGCGTTGGGGTCAGCCCCACCAGAAGGAGGTGGCGATCAGGGCGTACAGGACGACGAGGGTGGCCCCCTCGAGCCAGGTCGACTCGCCGTCGTTCACGACGAGCACGGTGATCACGGCGCCGATGAGCAGCGAGGCGACGAGCAGCGGCGCCAGCACCAGCGTGAAGGTGGCCCCGACCAGCGGGGCCACCAGGACCAGCACGGGCGCCAGCACGAGAGCGATCTGCAACGGCGACTGCAGGATCACCGAGAGCGCGTAGTCGGTGTGGTTGCGGGCGGCGAGCTGGATCCCCACGACGTTCTCGACGGCGTTGCCGGCGATCGCCACCACGACCAGACCGGCGAACGCCTGGGAGATGTGCAGGGCGTCCATCGCCGGGGTGAGGCCCTGCACGAACCAGTCGCTGACGAACGCGGCGGCGACGCCCGCCACCGCGAGGATCCCGATGGCCAGGGCGAGGGACCAGCGGGCGCCACCCTCACCGGGCGCCTCGGCGCCACCCTCACCGGGCGCCTCGGCGCCACCCTCACCGGGCGCCTCGGCGCCACCCTCCTCGCGGGCGATGGAGGCCGGGATCGACAGCGCGAACAGCACGAGCAGGAGCACGGCGGTGACGATCGAGAGTTCCCGCTCGTGGCCGGCGGCCGGGCGTGTGGAGGGCGTCGGTCAGCGACGGGATGAGCCATGCGGCGACCGAGAGCACGAGCAGCAGCGACAGGGTGCGCGCGCGGGCGGTCCCGAACGTCTGGGTGCCGTGCCGCAGGCCCCCCACGAGGAAGGCGAGCCCGAGCACGAGCAGCACGTTCGCGAGCACGGAGCCGACCAGGGCCGCCCGCACCACGTCGTAGAGCCCGTCCCGCAGGGCGAACAGGCAGACGAAGAGCTCGGGCAGGTTCCCCAGCGCCGACTGCAGGACGCCCGTTGCGCCGGCGCCCGAGCCGGTCGCCGAGCGCGTCGACGGCGCGCCCGACGAGGCCGCCAGCAACGCGAGGGCGACCGCCGCCACGAGGAACGGCACCACCGTCGGCAGCTGGACGACGCGCGCCAGGCCCGCGAGGACCGTCGCGGCGGCGGCGCCGGCGAGGAGGCGTACATCACCGCCGCTCAACCCGCCCGTCTCGCCGGGCCTCCTGCCGGTGCCGGCGGACGCCTCGCGAAGGGTGCTCACGGCCCCGCAGGCTAGTCGCCACGGCAGTCCGCGCGAACGGGCGCGCCGTTCTACCGGCCCCCTACCGGCCCGTCGCGGCCAGCTTCGCGAGCTGGGCCCACGTGAGCGGCCCCACGTTGCCCGTCACCGGCACCGCGTGGGCGTGCTGGAAGGCCCGGACGGCGCCCAGGGTCAGCGGGCCGAACCAGCCGGTGGCGGACACGTGGAGCAGGCGCTGCACGGCGAGCACCCCGGGGCCCCGGTCGCCGTAGTGGAGTACCAGGCGGGTGTACGCCGCGAGTGGACCGGCGATGACGCCGCCGGCGGTTCCCGCAGGGGCGGACGGGGTGGGCGAGGGGGACGGCGCGGGAACCGGCGACGGCGCCGGACCGACGGGGATCCCGCCGTCGGCTGCGACGGCCAGCAGCTTTCGCCACGTCGCCGGGTCCACGACCTGACCGGCTGCCAGCCCGTGCGCCCGCCGGAAGGCGGACACGGCTGTGCCGGTGAGCGGCCCGAAGTCGCCGTCCGCGCCCAGCCCCAGGGCGCGCTGGAGGGCGGCCACCAGCGGACCCTGCGAACCCGGCGCGAGCCGGGCGCCCGCCGCCCGGTACAGGGCTGCGGCCGCGGCCGGCGCGCCCCGGGGTGCGGTCACGGGCACGTGCGGAGGGCACGGGACCGGCCGGAACCCGCTGTACGGCGCGGCCCAGTTGAGGTCGGCGGGCACGCAGGGCCCGTAGTCGACCGGCGCCACCCGGCCGGTCCAGAACGAGGTGCGGCCGGTGGCGCCCGCCCAGCTGAGCGAGATGTGGATGTGGTCGCGGTGGCAGGTCGTGTCGGACGAGCGCTCCTGGTGGGCGGCGCAGGTCGAGTACGGGCGCCACCCCTCCGACGCACGGTAGGCGCCCCAGATGTGGTCGTCCCAGATGAGGTACATGACGCCGAGCCGCCGCGCGTTGGCGTACGGCCGGCCCTGGGCGTCGGGGCGCAGCAGCCAGTCGAGCACGGCCCGCGCCTCCGCCGCCTGCGCGGGGTCGCGCAGCGGAGATCATCCAGTCGACGGCGCGACCCTCGTAGTGCTCACTGGTCATGCCGTCGCTCCAGCAGGCCCGAGCGACGCCGTACGACGTCCCGGGGTAGGTGGCGCGCAGCAGGTCGCCGAGGGCGACGGCGCCCGGCATGGCGACGGGGTTGCACGAGACTTGCGGCTCGTAGGGGGAGAGACCCTCGATGGCGGCGGGCAGGTTCGCCGGGACGGCCGGGGTCCGGACCGCGGCGGCGGCCGGGGCCGCCTGCTCGTGCAGGACCAGGCCCGGGACGCCGCCCAGCGCGCCGCTGCCGGCGAGGAGCACCGCGCCGGCGGCCACCAGGCCGACAGGGCCGGCCGAGATCCGGACGGCGGGCCGCCCGGACGGCTCCGGAGGTGCCGCGATCGGCGGTGCGCTGTGCCGTCCCGGCCCGCGGCTGCGCCGGGGGAGCAGGGACCGCAGGCGGGACGACTCGCTACGGTGCGAGCGGCGCGTGGGCTCGGGCTGGGGCGGGCGATGCACGGCAGGGCTCCTCCGGGTCGGACGCCCGACCCGTCGGCACCCGTCCGGGCCGCCCGCGCCGTCCGCCGGGGTGGTTGGCGCACCGCCCGGCCGTACCCACCGCGGTCACTCACCGTGGACCGCTTCACCCCCTCGCGCCCGCCGCCGCCGTGCCGCGTCCGCTGCCCGGTTCCGTTCGCGCACGCGACGCACCTGATCGCGGCCTGAGCGCGTGCGGCCGCGGCACGTCGGCGTCCATGATCGCCAGACCGGGACCAGGGATCCGGACGCCGTCGGCGTCGTCGCTGGTCGCCGCCGGGCGCGGCTCGCCGTGGTGCTGGCGTGGCGATCATTCGTTAGCCGGCGGCGTCCCCGGCGTCCCCGGCGTCAGAGGCGGGACCAGGCCTCCGTGAGCACGCTGCGCAGCACCCGCTCGATCTCGTCGAACTCCGGCTGGCCGATGATCACCGGCGGCGCGAGCTGCACGACGGGGTCGCCGCGGTCGTCGGCACGGCAGTAGAGCCCCGCGTCGAACAGGGCCTTCGAGAGGAACCCGCGGAGCAGCCGCTCGCTCTCGTCGTCGTCGAAGGTCTCGCGGGTGGCCTTGTCCTTGACGAGCTCGATCCCGTAGAAGAAGCCCTCACCCCGGACGTCGCCCACGATCGGCAGGTCGAGCAGCTTCTCGAGCGTCGCGCGGAACGCCGGCGCCTGCTCGCGGACGTGCTGGTTGAGGCCCTCGCGCTCGAAGATGTCGAGGTTGGCGAGCGCCACGGCGGCCGAGACCGGGTGGCCGCCGAAGGTGTAGCCGTGCGGGAAGTACGTCGTCCCGTGCTTGAACGGCTCGAACAGGCGCTCACTCGCGATCATCGCACCGATGGGGGAGTACCCGCTGGTCATGCCCTTCGCGCACGTGATGATGTCCGGCTGGTACTTGAGGTCCTCGCAGGCGAACATCCCGCCGATGCGCCCGAAGGCGCAGATCGTCTCGTCGCTGACGAGGAGCACGTCGTAGCGGTCGCAGATCTCGCGTACCCGGTCGAAGTACCCCGGCGGCGGCGGGAAGCAGCCGCCCGAGTTCTGCACCGGCTCGAGGAAGACGGCCGCTACCGTGTCGGGGCCCTCGAACTCGATCGCCTCGGCGATGCGGTCGGCCGCCCACAGGCCGAAGGCCTTGGGGTCGTCGCGCAGGTGCTCCGGCGCCCGGTACAGGTTGGTGTTGGGCACCTTGAAGCCGCCGGGGACCAGCGGCTCGAACATCTCCTTGGCCGCCGGGATGCCGGTGATCGACAGGGCGCCCTGCGGGGTGCCGTGGTAGGCGACCGACCGCGAGATGACCTTGTGCTTCATCGGCTTGCCGACGAGCTTCCAGTACTGCTTGGCGAGCTTCCAGGCGGTCTCGACCGCCTCGCCGCCGCCCGTCGTGAAGAAGACCCGGTTCAGGTCGCCCGGGGCGCCCGCGGCCAGGCGCTCGGCGAGCTCGATGGCCCGGGGGTGGGCGTAGGACCAGAGCGGGAAGAACGCGAGCTCGCGCGCCTGCGCGGCGGCGGCGTCGGCAAGCTCCTCGCGGCCGTGGCCGACCTGCACCGTGAACAGCCCGGCCAGCCCGTCGAGGTAGCGCCGCCCCCGGTCGTCGTAGACGTACGCACCCTCGCCCTGGACGATCACGGGCACGTGCCCGCCGTCCTCGTAGGTCGAGTGCCGGGTGAAGTGCATCCAGAGGTGACTTCTGGCTCGGTCAGCCAACGCGTGCTCGTCGGGGCCGGCCCCGGCTTCGGCGAAGGTCTGCGGCGTCGTCGTCATCGTGTTCCCCAGTCGTAACGCTGCTTGCGCAGCTTCAAGTAGACGAAGGTCTCGCTGGTCCGTACCCCCGGAAGGGCCCGCAACCGGCGCGAGACCAGGTCGAGCAGGTGCTCGTCGTCCTCGCAGACCACCTCGACCAGCAGGTCGAAGGACCCGGCGGTGACCACCACGTAGTCCACCTCGCGCAGCTGGGCGACCTGATCGGCGACCGCGGTGACGTCGCCCTCGACGCGCAGGCCGACCAGGGCCTGGCGGGAGAATCCCACCTGCACCGGGTCGGTCACGGCGACGATCTGCATCACCCCGGTCTCGAGCAGACGCTGCACGCGTTGCCGGACAGCGGCCTCCGAGAGCCCCACGGCCTTGCCGATCGCCGCGTAGGGTCGGCGTCCGTCGGCCTGCAGCTGCTCGATGATGCGCTTGGACGTCTCGTCGAGCGTGACGTGCTGGCCCTTGACGGCCGCGGGGCTGGACACGACGCCAAGGGTGGCGGCTGTGACGGGGCGTTGGCAAGTGGCGCACGACCGAATCCGTCGCCCAGGCGGGGCTGGTTCATGGAATCCGTCGCCAGCCCATCCCGCGCCTGTTGATTACGGACGTGTCGCGTTAGAGTCCTCCCGATCAGGGCGAGGCCGCCCGGGCCCGCCCGACCATGTCCACAGGGAGCCGCCGTGACCGAGACCTCGCCCCGCGTGCTGCGCAACTTCGTCGACGGGGAGTACCGCGAGGCGTCGTCCGAGAGCCGCAGCGACATCGTCAACCCGGCGACCGGTCAGGTCGTCGCCTCGGCGCCCGTGTCGGCGCAGGCCGACGTCGACGCCGCCTACGCGGCGGCCGCCACGCGCCTTCGAGACCTGGCGGGACTCGACGCCCGCCGAGCGCCAGCGCGCCCTGCTCAAGTTCGCCGACGCCGTCGAGGCGCGCGCGGACGAGTTCGTCCGGCTCGAGGGCGAGGACACCGGCAAGCCGTACGCGGTCACCGCGTCCGAGGAGATCCCCCCGATGGTCGACCAGATCCGGTTCTTCGCCGGCGCCGCCCGGGTGCTCGAGGGCCGGTCGGCCGGGGAGTACATGGCCGGGCCACACCTCGTGGATCCGCCGCGAGCCGATCGGCGTCGTCGGCCAGGTCACCCCCTGGAACTACCCGATGATGATGGCCGTCTGGAAGATCGGCCCGGCCCTCGCCGCCGGCAACACGATCGTGATCAAGCCGAGCGACACCACGCCCGAGACGACGCTGCTGCTCGCCGAGATCGCCGCCGAGTTCTTCCCGCCCGGCGTGCTCAACGTGATCACGGGTGACCGGGACACCGGCCGGCACTGGTCGTCAGCCACCCGACCCCGCAGATGGTCGCGATCACCGGGTCCGTCCGGGCCGGCATGCAGGTGGCCGAGGCCGCGTCGCACGACCTCAAGCGCGTCCACCTCGAGCTCGGCGGCAAGGCGCCGGTGATCGTCTTCGACGACGCGGACGTCGAGGCCGCCGCCGAGGCCATCGCGATCGCGGGCTACTTCAACGCTGGTCAGGACTGCACGGCGGCCACCCGCGTGCTCGCCGGGCCCGCGGATCCACGACGACTTCGCCGCGGCCCTCGCCGAGCAGGCGAAGAACACCAAGGTCGGCCTGCCCGACGACGAGGACGCCTTCGTCGGCCCGGTCAACAACGCGAACCAGCTCGAGCGCGTCTCCGGGTTCCTCTCCCGGCTGCCCGACCACGCGAAGGTGCTCGCGGGCGGCGGCCGGGTGTCGGCGCTGGGCGACGGCTTCTTCGTCGAGCCGACCGTCGTCGACAACCTGCGCCAGGACGACGAGGCGATCCAGAACGAGATCTTCGGCCCCGTCATCACGGTCCAGCGGTTCATCGACGAGGAGGAGGCGCTGCGCTGGGCCAACGGCGTCCAGTACGGCCTCGCCTCGTCGGTGTGGACCAAGGACTTCGGCCGCGCCATGCGGATGAGCCCGCCGGCTCGACTTCGGCTGCGTGTGGATCAACACGCACATCCCGATCGTGGCCGAGATGCCGCACGGCGGCTTCAAGCACTCCGGCTACGGCAAGGACCTCTCGATGTACGGCCTCGAGGACTACACCCGGATCAAGCACGTGATGGCGAACATCGGCTGACCACCCGCCCCTCCTGGCGTTGATCATGCAACTCCCGTTGATCATTCACTACCGAGATCAACGGGAGTTGCATGATCAACGGGAGTTGTCCGTCAGTGGCCGAGCAGGGGGGCCAGCGACGCGGGCGGCGATGCTGGGGCGGCGGGTGAGGCGCTCCTCGGCGTCAGCGACCGTCATCGCCCGCAGCCCGGCGTTGATCCCCAGCCAGCGCAGCGGCTCGGGTTCCCACGCGCGGGAGCGGTGACCCACCCAGGGCAGCCGGGTCAGCTCCGTGTCCCGCTCCAGGACGAGGTCGGCGAGGGTCCGGCCGGCGAGGTTCGAGGTGCCGACCCCGTCGCCGACGTAGCCGCCCGGCCCAGGCCAGTCCCGTGCTCCGGTCGAGGCCGACGCCGGCGTGCCAGTCCCGCGGGATGCCCAGCGGGCCGCCCCACGCGTGCGTGAAAGCGTGCCCTCGGAGCCCCGGGAAGAGCTCCGTCACGGTGGCCCGCAGGGCGCCGAAGACGCCCTCCTCGCGGTCGAACTCCGGCCGGATCCGCGACCCGGCGTGGTAGGGGGCGCCCCGGCCGCCGAAGGCGAGCCGGTCGTCGGCGGTCCGCTGGCCGTAGATCACCAGGTTCCGGTGGTCGGCGAACGTCTCGCCGCTAGCCAGCCCCGCGCCGGCCCAGAAGGCGGCGGGCAGGGGCTCCGTCGCGACCATCAGGGAGTACACGGGAGCCACCTCGCGGTGCGAGCCCGGGAGGGTCGCCGTCCAGGCCTCGGTGGCCCGGACCACGACGTCGGCGGTGACCGTGCCGTGCTCGGTGAGCACGGCGGGGCGGCGCCCCGGGCCGCCGGGGCGCACCGCGAGCGCCCGGGTCCGCTCGTGGACGACGCCCCCGCGGCGCTCCACGGCCCGAGCGAGCCCCCGCACGAGGCGCGCCGGGGTGCACGCGGGCGCAGTGCGGCGTGAAGGTGGCGCCGAGCACCCCCTCGGCGCCGACCCGTCCCGCGCCGCGCCGGCGTCGAGCAGCTCCAGGCCGTCGACGCCGTCGAAGGCGGCGTCCTCGGCCACGGCAGCGCGGGCCCGCGCCAGCTGCACCGGGGTTCGGGCGAGGACCACGGTGCCCCCGGCCCGCCAGTGCACGTCGAGACCCTCCTCGGCGGCGGCGCGCCCGACCTCGCCGACGGTGGCGTTCATCGCGCGCCGCATCGCGAGGGCCGCCGGCCGGCCGTGCCGGCGGGCCAGTGCCGCGGCGGAGGCCGGGAACAGCGCCGAGCACCAGCCGCCGTTGCGGCCGCTGGCCCCGAACCCGGCGATCTCGGCCTCGAGCACGACTACCCGCAGCGTGGGGTCGGCCGCGAGCAGGGAGTGAGCGGTCCACAGGCCGGTGTAGCCCGGCGCCGACGACTGCGACGTCCGCGTCGCGGTCGCCCGGCAGCGCGGGCCGCGGGGCCAGGTCGTCCTCGCCGGAGGCCGCGAGCGAGTCGAGCCACAAGCGACAGCCCGCGGTATCCACCGGGCCGTGTTCGTCACCGGCGCGCCCTCCTCGGCGAAGCGTGTGCGACGCCCGGAACGGGTGCGGATCCGCGCGCCCACGTGGCCGCCAGGGTAACGATTCCGTTGCCAGTCGGGCCCAGAGGTGTGCAGATGTGCCGCAGCCACATTGAGAACGACGCGCGGATCCGTGCCACGATCGCGGGCGACCCGTGGTGAACTCCGTGTGACCCCGGGCCGACGCATGACGCTCGCCGTCACGCACCGTGTTCCCCGCCCGTGCCCCGGGCGTCGGCCGCATCGCCGGCCGGCACCCGGGCCGCCCAGAAAGAGATCGCCGATGCCGCGTCGCCGACCGCCCCTCTCGCCCGAAGCCGCCGCCGTCGTCCGCGGCGCTCGGCGTAGGCCCCTCCCGCCGGTCCGTGCTCGGCGGCGCCGGCGCCCTCGGCCTGGGCGCGCTCCTCGCGGCGTGCGGCACGAAGGGCGCGACGCTCCTCGACCGCGGCGGCGCCGCGCGGCGCCTCGGCCTCGATCACGGGCCCGCCGCCGCCGCCGACCGTTCGGCCACCGACAAGGTCGTGAACTGGGCGAACTGGACCCTGTACCTCGACAAGTCCGACGACGGCAAGCACTACCCGACGCTCGAGGCCTTCCAGAAGCAGACGGGGATCAAGGCGACCTACGCCGAGGACATCGAGGACAACGACACCTATTACGGCAAGATCCAGGCCCAGCTGAAGCAGGGCCAGGACATCGGCAAGGACGTCATCGTCCTCACCGACTGGATGGCCGGCCGCCTGGTCCGGCAGGGCTACGTGCAGAAGTTCGACGACGCCGCGATCCCGAACAAGAAGAACATCCTGACCGCGCTGCAGAACGTGAGCTTCGACCCGGGCCGCGCAGTACACGCTGACCTGGCAGTCGGGGTACGCCGGCCTCGCCTACAACAAGGAGAAGGTCAAGACCCCGGTCCGGACGGTCGACGACCTGTGGCGGCCCGACCTCAAGGGCCGGGTCGAGGTGCTCTCGGAGTGGCGCGACACGCTCGGGCTGATCATGCGCAGCCAGGGCACGCGACATCGACAAGCCGTTCACGCAGGACCAGTTCGACAAGGCCCTGCAGGTGCTCGAGACCCAGCTGCGGCAACGGCCAGATCCGCCAGGTGAAGGGCAACTCCTACAAGGAGGACCTGATCAGCGGCGACGCGCTCGCCGTGATCGGCTGGTCGCGGCGACATCTTCCAGCTGAACTCCGAGAACGGGAACAAGTGGGAGTTCGTGCTGCCCGACTCGGGCGGCACGCTCTGGAGCGACAACATGATGATCCCGATCGGCTCGCCGCACAAGGCGAACGCCGAGAAGCTGATCAACTACTACTACGACCCGAAGGTCGCCGCCGAGGTCGCCGCGTACGTCAACTACATCTGCCCGGTGCAGGGCGCCCAGGCAGGAGATGGAGAAGATCGACAAGGACCTCGCCGAAGAGCCCGCTGATCTTCCCGACGGACGCCGACCTGCCAAGGTGCAGGTCTTCACCAAGCTGCGCCCCGCCGAGGAGACGAAGTACACCAAGGCGTTCCAGAATGTGCTGGGCGCATGACGGCTCCGGCGAAGCCCCGCCTCCGGGGAGGACCTGCGGCTGACCGGCGTCACCAAGCGGTTCGGCACCTTCACGGCCGTCGACGACCTCGACCTGACCATCCCGCAGGGGTCGTTCTTCGCCCTGCTCGGCCCGTCGGGCTGCGGCAAGACGACCACGCTGCGCATGGTGGCGGGCCTCGAGGAGCCGACCGCCGGGAGCGATCCACCTCGGCGATCACGACATCACCTACGCCAGGCCCTACCGGCGGCCGGTCAACACCGTCTTCCAGAACTACGCGCTGTTCCCGCACCTCGACGTGTTCGAGAACGTCGCGTTCGGCCTGCGCCGCCGCGGTTCCAAGGAGGTCCGCCGCGAGGTCGAGCAGGCGCTCGAGCTCGTCGAGCTGCCGCACCTCGCCCGGCGCAAGCCCGCCCAGCTCTCCGGCGGCCAGCAGCAGCGCATCGCCCTGGCCCGGGCGATCGTCAACCGGCCCAAGGTGCTGCTGCTCGACGAGCCGCTCGGCGCGCTCGACCTCAAGCTGCGCCGCCAGATGCAGATCGAGCTCAAGCGGATCCAGACCGAGGTCGGCATCACCTTCGTGCACGTCACGCACGACCAGGAGGAGGCCATGACGATGGCCGACACGGTCGCGGTGATGAACGCGGGCCGGATCGAGCAGCTCGGCGCCCCCGCCGCGCTCTACGAGCGCCCGACGACGACGTTCGTCGCGAACTTCCTCGGCCAGTCCAACCTGCTCGCCGGCCCGGGTCGACGGCCGGGACGGCGACCGTGCGGTCGTCGACTGCGGCGGCCAGGCCCTCGCGGTGCCCGCGGAGCGCCTGCCCGCCGCGGCCGAGCGCCGGCCTGCTGGTCGGCGTCCGGCCCGAGAAGATCCAGCCTGCCGGCGCCGACGACGAGCCGACGGCCGGGCAGAACCGGCTCACGGGCGGCGTGGTCGTCGACGCCAGCTTCACCGGCGTCTCCACCCAGTACCTGGTGCGGCTGCCGTGGGGGCAGGAGGCGGTCGTCTTCGCCCAGAACCTCGGGCTGGGGGAGCGCTTCCCGACCGGCACGCCCGTGGTCCTGGCCTGGGACGTCGAGCACACGTTCGCCCTGGTCGGCGACGCGACCGAGGGCACCCGCCCCGACGGCGAGCCGGCCGACGGCGCCGGCGCCCCAACTGCGCGACGACCCGGGCGCGACGCCGCTGCGCGTCGCGGCCGGCTGAGGGAGCCAGCCGTGGCCATCGCCGACCGCCGCCCGCACCGAGCTCGGGAACGAGCCCGGGCGGCGCGCCCGCCACGCCCCGGCGCGGCCGCCGCCTCACCCCCTACCTGCTGCTCCTGCCCGGCCTGGCCTGGCTGGCCGTGTTCTTCGTCGTGCCGATCGTCACGCTCGCCGGCACCTCGACGCAGACGCCGGACGCCAGCGGCGAGATCGGCGCCTTCGTCCAGACCTTCCGGTTCGCGAACTACGCCGACGCCGATCCGCGAGTACGCCGCCGCAGCTGGGCCGGTCCTTCGTGTACGCGGGCGTCGCCACCGTGCTCTGCCTGCTCATCGGCTACCCGCTGGCCTACATGATCGCGTTCAAGGCCGGCCGGTGGCGCAACCTGCTGCTGGTGCTGGTCGTGGCGCCGTTCTTCTGCAGCTTCATCCTGCGCACCCTGGCCTGGCGGCAGATCCTCGGCGAGGAGGGCGTCGTCGTCCGCACGCCTGAAGTACCTGCACATGATCCCGCAGGACATGGCCCTGACCGCGAGCACGACCGCGGTCATCGCCGGCCTCACCTACAACTTCCTGCCGTTCATGACGCTGCCGCTCTACGCCAGCATCGAGCGGCTCGACCCGCGGCTGCTCGAGGCCGGCGCCGACCTCTACGGCAACCCGCTCACCGTGCTGCGCAAGGTGACCCTGCCGCTGACCCTGCCCGGGATCGTCGCCGGCACCCTGCTCACGTTCATCCCGGCGGCCGGCGACTACGTCAACGCGTCGCTGCTCGGCGGCGATCCGGCAACCGCATGATCGGCAACGTGATCGAGAGCCAGTTCTTCCAGGTGGTCGACTACCCGACGGCGGCCACGCTGTCGTTCATGCTGATGGCGGCGATCCTCGTGCTGGTCTTCCTCTACATCCGCCGGGCCGGGACCGAGGAGCTGGTGTGACCGGGACCCGCCGGCTGCGCCGTTGGCTCGGGCACAACGGGCTGCGCATCTACGCCGTCATCGCCTTCGCCTACATCTTCACGCCGATCGTCTACATCGCCGTGTTCATCGTTCAACAACGGCGGCAAGGACAACCTCACCTGGCGCGGCTTCACGACGGACAACTGGACGAACCCCTGCGGGGCGCCCGACGTCTGCAACGCCCTCGGCAACAGCCTGAAGATCGGGGTCCTGGCCACGGTCGTCGCGACCGTGCTCGGCACGATGGTCGCGTTCGCGCTGGCCCGGCACCGCTTCCGCGGCCGGACCGCGACGAACCTGCTGATCTTCCTGCCGATGGCCACGCCCGAGGTCGTGCTCGCGGCGTCGCTGCTCACGCTGTTCCTCAACATCGGGGTCGACCTGGGCTTCGCGACGATCGTCATCGCCCACGTGATGTTCTGCATCAGCTTCGTCGTGGTCGCCGTGAAGGCGCGGATCGCCAGCCTGGACCCGCGGCTGGAGCAGGCCGCGATGGACCTCTACGCCAACGAGGTCCAGACCTTCCGCCGGGTCACCCTGCCGCTGGTGGCGCCGGGCATCGCCGGCGCCGCCCTGCTCGCCTTCAGCCTGTCGTTCGACGACTACATCATCACGAACTTCACCTCGGGCTCGGTGAACACCTTCCCGAAGTTCGTGTACGTCTCGGCCCAGCGCGGCATCCCCGCCCAGGCGTACGTGATCGGGTCTTCATGTTCGTGCTCGCCTTCCTCATCGTCGTCGGCAGCGAGCTCGTGCGGGGCCGGCGCGCCCGGCTGCAGCGGGGCTAGGCGTGCGCGTCTCGGTGGTGCTCGACAGCCGTCGACCCGCAGGCGATCGCCGGCTTCTGGCAGGAGGCCCTCGGCTACCGGCTGGCGGCCGACCTCGGCGCGTTCCTCGTGCTGGCACCCCGCGCCGGAGGTGCCGGGCCAGCCGGTCGTGATCCTGCAGCGCGTCTCGGAGCCGCCCGGCCGGCAAGAACCGGATGCACGTCGACCTGCACCCTCCCGACGCGCAGGCACACGTCGCGCACCTCGAGTCGCTCGGGCGCGTCCCGCGTGGGGGAACCCGTCACCGAGCTCCTCGAGAGCGTGGGCGTCTGGTGGCAGCAGATGACCGACCCGCAGGGCAACGTCTTCTGCGTCGTCGCCGACCCGCCCTCGTAGACCGCCGACCAACCCCAGGGAGACCAGACCGTGCGCATCCTCGTCGTCGGTGCCGGGCGGCGTCGGCTCCGCCTTCGCCCGCACCGCCGCCCGCCGCGCCTTCTTCGAGCGCTGCGTCGTCGCGGACGCCGACGAGGCGCGCGCCGCCGCGGCCGTCGTCCGCGGTCGCCGACGCGCGCTTCGCGGCGGCCCGCGTCGACGCCTCGGACGCCGACGCCGTCGCCGCGCTCGCCCGGCAGGAGCGGGCCACCCACGTGCTCAACGCGGTGGACCCGCGGTTCGTGATGCCGATCTTCGAGGGGGCGTTCGCCGCCGGCGCCGACTACCTCGACATGGCGATGAGCCTGTCCCGGCCGCACCCGGAGCGGCCCTACGAGCTGCCCGGCGTCAAGCTCGGCGACGAGCAGTTCGCCCAGGCCGGAGCGCTGGCGCGACGCCGGGCGGCTCGCGCTGGTCGGCATCGGCGTCGAGCCGGGCCTGTCGGACGTCTTCGCCCGCTACGCCGCCGACCACCTGTTCGCCGAGATCGACGAGCTGGGCGTCCGCGACGGCGCGAACCTCGTCGTCGACGGGTACGACTTCGCGCCGTCGTTCTCGATCTGGACGACCATCGAGGAGTGCCTCAACCCGCCCGTGATCTGGGAGGCGGACCGCGGCTGGTTCACCACCGCGCCGTTCAGCGAGCCCGAGGTCTTCGACTTCCCGGGCGGGATCGGGCCGGTCGAGTGCGTGAACGTCGAGCACGAGGAGGTCCTCCTCATGCCGCGCTGGGTGAAGGCCCGGCGGGCGACGTTCAAGTACGGCCTCGGCGACGAGTTCATCGACGTCCTGCGGACCCTGCACAAGCTCGGGCTCGACCGCACCGACCCCGTGACCGTGCGGACACCGCCGGCCGGGCCGGCGTCAGCCCCCGCGACGTCGTGGCCGCCTGCCTGCCCGACCCGGCCACGCTCGGCGACCGGATGCACGGCACGACGTGCGCCGGGCTCTGGGTGACCGGCACGGGCAAGGACGGCCAGCCGCGCGAGGTCTACCTGCACCACGTCGTCGACAACGCCTGGTCGATGGCCGAGTACGGCAGCCAGTGCGTGGTCTGGCAGACGGCGGTCAACCCCGTCGTCGCGCTCGAGCTGCTGGCCGACGGCACCTGGTCGGGCGCCGGCGTGCTCGGGCCCGAGGCCTTCGACCCCGTGCCGTTCCTCGACCGGCTGGGGCGACTTGGCCCGGCCTGGGGGCTCGACGAGCGGACCCCGGCCAGGGCGAGGCAGGATGAGCCGCTGACGGCACCCGCAGGCGAGCACGGAGGCACCCATGACGACGACGTCGAGCAGCACCGAGACGGCGAGCGGGCCGACGTCCCCGAGCGGCACCGCGAACGGCGGATCGCCGGCCGTCACCCCCGAGCGCGAGCGCGCCGTGCTGGGCGCCGTCCGGACCGACCTGTTCATCGGCGGCCGGTGGCGTCCGGGCACCGGCGGCGGCACGGTGAGGTCGACGACCCGTCCACGCGGGAGGTGCTCGCCGAGGTGGCCGACGCGACCGTCGACGACGGCCGGGCCGCGCTCGACGCCGCCGTGGCCGCGCAGGCCTCCTGGGCCGCGACCCCGCCGCGCGACCGGGGCGAGATCCTGCGCCGCGCGTTCGAGCTGATCACCGCGCGCGCCGACGACCTCGCCCTGCTCATGACCCTCGAGATGGGCAAGCCGGTCAAGGAGAGCAAGGCCGAGATCGCCTACGCCGCCGAGTTCTTCCGCTGGTTCTCCGAGGAGGCCGTGCGGATCTCGGGCCGCTGGTCGGTCGCGCCGAACGGGGCCTCGCCGGCTGCTGACGATGAAGCAGCCGGTCGGCCCCTGCCTGTTCATCACGCCCTGGAACTTCCCGCTGGCCATGGGCACCCGCAAGATCGGGCCGGCGATCGCCGCGGGCTGCACGATGGTCGTCAAGCCGGCGACGCAGACCCCGCTGTCGATGTACGCGCTCGCGCAGATCCTGACCGAGGCCGGGCTGCCCGACGGCGTGCTCAACGTGATCACGACGCTCGACCACCGGCAAGGTCATGGAGCCGCTGATCCGCGACCCGCGGCTGCGCAAGCTCTCGTTCACCGGCTCGACCGAGGTCGGCAAGCGGCTCGTCGAGCAGTCCGCCGAGCAGCTGCTGCGGGTCTCGATGGAGCTCGGCGGCAACGCGCCCGTTCCTGGTCTTCGCGGACGCCGACCTCGACGCGGCGTCGAAGGCGCGATGCTCGCGAAGATGCGCAACATGGGCGAGGCGTGCACGGCGGCGAACCGGTTCCTCGTGCACGAGTCGGTCGCCGACGAGTTCGCCGCGCCGGCTCGCCGAGCGGATGGGCGCGCTCGTGGTCGGGCGGGGCACCGAGGACGGCGTCGACGTCGGCCCGCTCGTCGACCTGCCCTCGCAGCGCAAGGTCGGCGAGCTCGTCCAGGACGCCGTCGACACCGGCGCCGAGGTGCTCACCGGCGGGTCGACCGTGGGCGACCGCGGCTACTTCTACGCGCCGACCGTGCTGAACGGCGTCCGGCCCGGGGCCCGGCTGCTCACGGAGGAGGTGTTCGGCCCGGTCGCGCCGATCGTCACCTTCGCCGACGACGCCGAGGGCCTGCGCCTGGCCAACGACACCGAGTACGGGCTCGTCGCGTACGCCTACACCAAGGACCTGAAGCGGGCGCTGCGCGTCGCCGAGGGCCTCGAGACCGGCATGGTCGGGCTCAACGCCGGCATCGTGTCGAACCCGGCGGCGCCGTTCGGCGGCGTCAAGCAGTCGGGGTTCGGCCGCGAGGGCGGCGCCGAGGGCATCGACGAGTACCTCGAGACGAAGTACGTCGGCATCCCGCTCTGACCGCCGCTCCCACCGATCATGCGACGCGGGGCTGAGGTCAGAGGCCCGGGGTCGAGGCGACGCGACGTGTAGAGCGCGTGCGCGACGTCGCCGAGGTACGGGCCGTAGAGCACGCCGGGCGCGTCGCTGTAGGAGAAGCTCGTCAGCGACGTCACGCGTCCCCGGCCGGTGCGCCGGTCGAAGCCCGCAACCACGGGCCGCCGCTGGAGCCGCCGGTCATCGTGCACGCCAGCCCCTGGTCCGGCGACGGGGACGGCGTCGTGTCGGCGCCCGACCGCTCCGGCGCAGCCACCAGCCGCTCGCCGGTCCACGGCGGCGCCGCCGGGTAGCCGAAGGCGTGCGGCGGGCCGTCCGCGCGGCGCCGCCGAACGCGATCGGCTGAGCGCCGACGGCGTCCTCGAGCAGCCGCGCCGGCGGCGTTGCGGGCGACGTCGGCGAAGGCGAGGTCGACGTCGAAGTCCTGCTGCGTCCGCCAGCCGGCGGTGGTCGCCAGGTGCGTCGCCGGGAACAGCCCGTAGGGCGCCACGCCCGTCGCGCGTACGCCGGGACGAAGACCCAGTTCGTGGCCGTCGACGCCCGACTCGGGGTCGACCACGCAGTGCCCCGCGGTCAGCACCGTCGAGCGGTCGGGCGCGTCACCGCGCTGCCGCTGCACACGTAGTCGTCGCACGCCGAGGCTGAAGAACACCTTGCCCGGTGGTGCGCGACCACGGCGCCGCCGCCGGTCCACGGCGCGCCCGGTCGACGCCGCGCGGCGACCGCCGCTGCCGCCCGGGAGCGAGCCGGCGCAGGTAGGCGTCCAGGCGCCGAGGGCCGGGCTGGACGCGGACGCCGTCGGCGACGGGCAGCGCCATCGGGCCGGCGCCGGCGGCCATCCGTCCGCGGCGCTCCAGGAGGCCCGCGACCGCGGACGGGCCGGTCAGCGCGGGTGCGCCGGCGCCGCGCGTCGGCACGGAGCGCGCCGCGGCACCGGGCCGCGCGAGGCGGCAGCGAGCTGCGGGGCGCCGCTCCGGCCGGGGTCGCGGCAGGACGGACGCCGGCGGCACGACCGCGGCCACGGCGGCGGGCACGGAGCGGACGACGGCGGCACGCACGTACCGGCACCCGGGTCGTCCGGCGGAGGCCGCCCGTCGGCGGCGAGCCGGACCCGCGCGGTCCGGCCGCCACCCGCTCGGAGTCACGCGAGCGGCCGTCGACCGCGCGACAATCGTGACGGTGACCGGATCGCCGCCCGACGTCGTCCTGCTCGGTTCCACCGGCTCGATCGGCACCCAGGCCGTCGACGTCGTGGACCGCAACCCCGACCGCTTCCGGGTGGTCGCGCTCGCGGCCGCGGGCGGCCGGCCCGGGCTGCTCGCCGAGCAGGCCGCCCGGCTGCGGCGCCGGCGCCGTCGCCGTCGCACGCGCCGGCGGCCGTCCCGGCGGTGCCGGTCGGCGCTGCGAGCGGCGGGCGCCGGCCGCCGTCCGCCTGCTGGTCGGGGCCGGACGCCGCCGCGCGAGGTGGCGGGCCTCGGGGCGGACGTCGTGCTCAACGGGCTGTCAGCGGCGCCGATCGGGCTGCGCGCCGACGCTGGCGGCGCTGGCCGCGGGCAGCACGCTCGCGCTGGCGAACAAGGAGTCCCTGATCGTCGGGGGGCCGCTCGTGACGCGGGCGGCGGCACCCGGGCAGATCGTGCCGGTCGACTCCGAGCACTCGGCGCTCGCGCAGTGCCTGCGCTCGGGCGCCGCGGGCGAGGTCGAGCGGCTGGTGCTCACGGCCAGCGGCGGGCCGTTCCGCGGCCGGCCGCCGCGACGGACCTGCGCGACGTCACGCCCGACGCAGGCGCTGGCCCACCCGACCTGGAGCATGGGCCCGCTGGTCACGATCAACTCCGCCACCCTGGTCAACAAGGGCCTGGAGGTCGATCGAGGCGCACCTGCTGTTCGGCGTGCCGCTGGACCGGATCGACGTCTGGGTGCACCCGCAGTCGATCGTGCACTCGATGGTCCAGTTCGCCGACGGCTCGACCATCGCGCAGTGCTCGCCGCCCGACATGCGGCTGCCGATCGCGCTGGGCCTCGGCGTGGCCCGACCGGGTGCCCGGCGCCGCCCCCGCCGCTGCGCCTGCGACCGGCCGGCGAGCTGGACCTTCGAGCCGCTGGACGACGAGGCGTTCCCCGCCGTCCGGCTGGCGCGCCGGGTCGGCGCCCTGGGCGGGACGTATCCTGCGGTGTACAACGCGTCGAACGAGGAGTGCGTCGAGCGCCTTCCTCGCCGGCCGGATCGGGTTCCTCGACATCGTCGACACCGTCGAGCGCGTGGTCGAGCGACGGCACCTCGCGGGCGCGGCGCCGGCGGAGCCCGACCTGGCCGGAGTGCTCGCCGCGGACGCCTGGGCCCGGCGACGGGCCCGGGAGCTGCTGTCGACGCCGGCGCGACGCCGTGCAGCCCGTGCCGGGGAGGGAACGGCCTGATGTACCTGCTGGGCGTGCTCGCCGTCGTGCTCGGGGTGATCGTCGTCGATCGCCCTGCACGAGATCGGGCACCTGGTCCCGGCCAAGCGCTTCGGCGTCAAGTGCACCCAGTACATGGTCGGCTTCGGCCCGACGGTGTGGTCGCGCCGGGTGGGCGAGACCGAGTACGGGTTCAAGGCCATCCCGCTCGGCGGCTACGTCCGCATGATCGGGATGTTCCCGCCGAGGCGCGACGGGTCGCAGCGCCCCGACGGAGGGCCGCTGGGCGACTCATGGCCGAGCAGGCCCGGCAGGACGCGCAGCGCGAGATCACGCCCGAGGACGCCGACCGGCTCTTCTACCAGCGGTCCGGTGCCGAAGCGGCTCGTCATCATGCTCGGCGGCCCGGTGATGAACCTGATCGTCGCCGTCGTCCTGCTCGCGATCGTCGTGTGCGGCTTCGGCGTCCCGACGACCGTGCCGGTGGTGTCAGTCGGTCAGCAAGTGCATCCCCGCCCGCAGAAGCCACGGCGCCAGCGGCCCTGCACCGGCGCCGACCGCCGTCGCCCGGCCGCCGCCGCGGGCCTGCAGGCCGGCGACGAGATCGTCCGGTTCGCGCGGCCGCCCGGTCAGCAGACTGGGCGCAGGTGCAGCAGCGAGATCCGGGCGAACACCGGGTACGCCCGTCGCAGGTCGTCGTCCGCCGCGACGGCGCACGAGGTCCCGCTGACCGTGACCCCGGTCGGTGACCCAGCGCCCGACGCTCGACGACCACGGGCACGCCGTGCATCGGCGCGAGCGGCAAGCCGCAGACTGACGTCCGGTGGGCTTCCTCGGGCGTCAGCGCCGCCACCGAGAACTGCAGCGGCAGTCCGCTGACCGTGCTGCCCGGGCCTGGTCGGCGTCGGCGGTGGCGCAGACCGCCGCCGTCGTGCGTGGTCATCCCGGCCAAGCTGGTCGGGCTCGTCGCACTCGCTGCGTCACCGGCGCCACCGCGCGACCCGAACGGGCCGGTCGGCCTCGTCGGGATCGGCCGGCTCGCCGGCAGGCCGCCAGCGCGACGCGCGCCGGCGGCGGGCCGCCGCCGACGGTCGCCGACCGGCGTCGCCGGGCCTGCTGTCGCTGATCGCGACGCTCAACATCGCGCTGTTCGTGTTCAACCTGATCCCGTTGCTGCCGCTCGACGGCGGCCACGTGGCCGGCGCCCTCTGGGAGGGGCTGCGGCGGCGGGTGGCCCGGCTGCGCCGGCGTCCCGACCCGGGCCCGGTCGACATCGCCCGCGCGCTGCCCGTGGCGTACGGGGTGGCGAGCCTGCTGATCGGGATGACGGTGCTGCTGATCTACGCCGACATCGTGAACCCCGTCGCCTCGGCTGAGCGCGGCGGTCCCGGCGCGAGAGTCAGCGTCAGGTCACGGCGATACTGATGAGCGTGACCGTCAACCTCGGACTGCCCGCCCTGCCGCCGCCCGTCCTCGCGCCCCGCCGCAAGACCCGCCAGATCAAGGTCGGCAAGGTGCGGCGTCGGGGTCGACGCGCCGATCAGCGTGCAGTCGATGACGACGACGCTCACCGCCGACGTCAACGCGACGCTGCAGCAGATCGCCGAGCTCACCGCGGCCGGCTGCGACATCGTGCGGGTCGCCTGCCCCAGCCAGGACGACGCCGACGCGCTGCCCGCGATCGCGCGCAAGTCGCAGATCCCGGTCATCGCCGACATCCACTTCCAGCCGAAGTACGTCTTCGCCGCGATCGAGGCCGGCTGCGCCGCGCGTCCGGGTGAACCCGGGCAACATCCGCAAGTTCGACGACCAGGTCAAGGAGATCGCGCAGGCCGCCAAGGACCACGGCGTCTCGCATCCGGATCGGCGTCAACGCCGGCTCGCTCGACCCGCGGCTGCTCGCGAAGTACGGCAAGGCGACGCCCGAGGCGCTGGTCGAGTCGGCGGTCTGGGAGGCGTCGCTGTTCGAGGAGCACGACTTCCACGACTTCAAGATCTCGGTGAAGCACAACGACCCGGTCGTCATGGTGCGGGCCTACGAGCTGCTCGCCGAGCGCGGCGACTGGCCGCTGCACCTCGGCGTCACCGAGGCCGGGCCCGGCCTTCCAGGGCACGATCAAGTCGGCGGTCGCGTTCGGCGCCCTGCTCGGCAAGGGCATCGGCGACACCATCCGGGTCTCGCTCTCGGCGCCGCCGGTGGAGGAGGTCAAGGTCGGCACGCAGATCCTGCAGTCGCTGAACCTGCGGCCGCGCAAGCTCGAGATCGTGTCGTGCCCGTCGTGCGGGCGGGCCCAGGTCGACGTCTACAAGCTCGCCGAGGAGGTCACCGCCGGGCTCGACGGCCTGGAGGTGCCGCTGCGGGTCGCCGTCATGGGCTGCGTCGTCAACGGGCCCGGCGAGGCGCGCGAGGCCGACCTCGGGGTCGCCTCCGGCAACGGCAAGGGGCAGATCTTCGTCCGCGGCGAGGTCGTCAAGACCGTGCCCGAGTCGCAGATCGTCGAGACCCTCATCGAGGAGGCCATGCGGATCGCCGAGGAGATGGGCGAGGACGCCGCACGTCGAGGGGTCGCCCGTCGTCAGCGTGAGCTGATCGCGGGCGAGCGTCCCGAGGGCCCTCGCTCCGGGGGCGTGTGGTCGCGGGGGACGTGGCGCCGTGGGTGAGGATGCGTGCGTGCTGCGTTCCTCCGTGCGCGTCCTCGGGCGGCACGACGTCGACGAGGCGCTCGAGGTCTGCCTCCGCGACCCCGTGGCGAACCTGTTCGTGATCTCGCGGCTGCGCAGCACGCGCGCAGCGCGGGCGGCGGCGAGTTCTGGGGCTGGTACGACGGCGGGGCGCTGCGCAGCGTGTGCTGGTCGGGGGCGAACCTCGTGCCCGGTCGAGGCGACCGCGCGAGGCCGTCGAGGTGTTCGCCGACCGCGCCCGGCGTCAGGGCCGGCAGTGCTCGTCGATCGTCGGGCCGGCGGGCGCCGTCCTCGCCGCTCTGGGACGCCGCTCGAGCCCTCCTGGGGCCCGGCGCGCGACGTCCGGCCGCGGCAGCCGCTGATGGTGATCGACGGCCCGCCGCTGGTGCCGGCCGGACCCGCTGGTGCGGCCGACCGCCGTCGAGGACCTGCCCGTGATCACCCCCGCGTGCGTGGCGATGTTCACCGAGGAGGTCGGGTACTCGCCGGTCGCGGCGGACGGCGGGGCGCTGTACCACGCGCAGGTCGCCGGGCTGGTGAGCGCGGGGCGGTCGCTGTCGCGGATCGAGGACGGCCCGCGCGGCCGCGAGGTGGTCTTCAAGGCCGAGCTCGGGTCGGTCATCAGGGAGGGCGCGCAGGTGCAGGGCGTCTGGGTGAACCCGCGCTACCGGGGCCGGGGGCTGGCGGCGCCGGGGATGGCGGCGGTCGTGCAGCACGTGCGGGCGCATGTCGCGCCGACGGTGTCGCTGTACGTGAACGACTACAACCTGCGCGCCGTGCGGACGTACGAGCGCGTCGGCTTCCGCACGGTGGGGACGTTCGCGACCGTCCTGTTCTAGCGATCATCAGGCTGCCTCCGTGAGGTCCCGCCGGGCGACCACCTCGCTCACGACCATGGCGACCCACCCGGGGTCGAGCACGAAGTGCTCCCACGCGAACCGCAGCACCACCCAGCCGGCACGGACGAGTTCGTCGTAGCGCCGGCAGTCGTCCCGCAGCGCTTGCCGCGACCCGTGGTGGGCGAAGCTGTCGGCCTCGAGGGCGATACGGCGCTCCGGGTCGCCCAGGTCGACGAGGACGGTGCGGCCGCTCGCGAGGCGCACCGGCTGCTGCGGGACGAACCCGGTGATCCGGGCACCGAGGACCGCCGCCCGCAGCGCCGACTCCAAGGGGTTGGCAGCGTCGCCGTCCGCCTGGCTCGCCACGCGGCGCACGCGCGCCTGAGCGGGGCCGGGCCACTCGGCGGCGCCCAGCGCGAGGTCGGCGGCGCCGAGGAGGCCCTCCCTCAGGGCCGAGTCGGCCACGGCCAGGGCCTCCGCGAAGGGGAGGGACACCGCGCAGTCGAGCACGGTTCGCAGCGGGCGCGTGGCCGTCCGGGTGCGATCCATCGCCGCCACGTCCCTGCGATGCAGCACGACGCCGTCCGGTCCGTGGTGCGGGCCGCCGCGAGGCACTGTGACATGGATCCGGTCCGGTGCGACGAGGACGTCCAGACCCAGGTGGACGGCCGCGGACAGATGCGACAGAACGCCTCCGAGGTCGGCGGCCGCCTGCCTGTCGGTCGGCAGGCCGGGCAACGCGTAGAGGCCTCGCCTCGTGCGGACGATGGAGCCCCGCGCCACGGCCATCCGGACCGCGTGCTGCGTGCACAGCCGCCCGAGGTCCTCCCACGTGGCCCAGCCGTCCATCGCCCGCAGCACCTGCGCCGGGTGCCTCCGCCGAGCGTCCCCCATGGGGCCAGCCTGCCCGAAGTGCCCGGGGTCCCGACGATTGTCCACAGGCGTACTCCGTCGTGATCGCCACGCAGTACCAAGCGGTGCGGAGGTTGCAACGGCGACCGGCGCCAACGCGGTCGCCGGCCGGGGTTGTGGTGGTGGCGTGGCGATCAAGCAAACGGGACGACGGCGGTCTGGTCGCTGATGATCGCCAGGCCACCACCACCGGTCGCAAGGGTGCGTCCGCGACCCGCGCGACTGCGGTCGGCGGCCGCAGTTGTGGTCTTGCAATAGCGATCATGGACGACGACCCCCCGGACCCCTCGTCAGGGGACCGCTCCCGGTGATCGCCACGCCGGCACCACCGGTGGCGAGGGTGCGCCCCCGACCAGCGGCGACGCAGTCGGCGTCCGGAGTGGCGATGGTGGGGTGGCGATCACGGGCAGGTGCCGGCGCGCGGTTAACGCGTCGCGGGCGGGTGGGTGGCCGCCGGTAGGCTGGACGCCTCGACTCCGGGAGGTCCACGTGCTGTTGCGGATGTCGTCGCTGTTCCTGCGCACCCTGCGTGAGGATCCGGCGGACGCCGAGGTCCCGAGCCACCGGCTGCTGGTGCGCGCCGGGTACATCCGCCGTGCCGCACCCGGCATCTACTCCTGGCTGCCGCTGGGGTACCTCGTGTACCGCAACGTCGAGCGCGATCGTCCGCGAGGAGATGGACCGGATGGGCGCGCAGGAGGTGCACTTCCCCGCGCTGCTGCCGCGCGAGCCCTACGAGGCGACCGGCCGCTGGACCGAGTACGGCGACAACATCTTCCGCCTGAAGGACCGCAAGGGCGCCGACTACCTCCTCGGCCCCACCCACGAGGAGATGTTCACCCTCCTGGTCAAGGACCTGTACTCCTCGTACAAGGACCTGCCGCTGTCGATCTACCAGATCCAGCTCAAGTACCGCGACGAGGCCCGGCCCCGCGCCGGCCTGCTGCGCGGCCGCGAGTTCGTCATGAAGGACTCCTACTCCTTCGACGTCGACGACGCCGGCCTCGAGCGCAGCTACGCGAAGCACCGGCGAGGCGTACATCAACACCTTCGACCGGCTCGGGCTCGACTACGTGATCGTCAGCGCCGTGTCCGGGGCGATGGGCGGCAGCAAGAGCGAGGAGTTCCTGCAGCCCACCGAGGTCGGCGAGGACACCTTCGTCCGCTGCGTCGAACGGCGACTACGCCGCGAACGTCGAGGCCGTCGTCACGCCCGTGCCGCCCGCCCGCGACTGGGAGGGGATCCCCGCGGCGCACGTCGAGGACACCCCCGACACGCCCACCATCGACACGCTCGTCGCCCTCGCCAACGCGCGGCTGCCCCGGCAGGACCGCCCCTGGACGGCCGCGGACACGCTGAAGAACGTCGTCGTCACCCTGGTCCACCCGGACGGCGCCCGCGAGCCGCTGGTCGTCGGCGTGCCCGGCGACCGCGAGGTGGACCTCAAGCGCCTCGAGGCCGCCGTGACGCCCGCCGAGGTCGAGCCCTTCACCGAGTTCGACAAGCACCCCGAGCTGGTCAAGGGGTACATCGGGCCCGCCGTACTCGGCGAGAAGAGCCCCAGCGGGCTGCGCTACCTGCTCGACCCCCGCGTCGTGCCCGGCACCGCGTGGATCACCGGCGCGAACGAGCCCGGCCGCCACGTGTTCGACCTCGTCGCGGGGAGGCGACTTCACGGGGGACGGCACCATCGAGGCGGCCGACGTCCGCGACGGCGACCCCTGCCCGCTGTGCGGCGGAACGCTCGAGACCGCCCGCGGCATCGAGATCGGCCACATCTTCCAGCTGGGGCGCAAGTACGCCGAGGCGCTGGGCCTGCAGGTGCTCGACGAGAACGGCAAGCTCGTCACGGTCACGATGGGCAGCTACGGGATCGGCGTCAGCCGGGCGGTCGCCGCCGATCGTCGAGGCCACCTACGACGAGCTCGGCCTGTGCTGGCCCCGCGAGGTCGCGCCGGCCGACGTGCACCTCGTCGCCACCGGCAAGGACGACGCGGTGTTCGACGACGGCCGAGACGGTTCGCCGGGGAGCTGCAGGCGGCCGGGGTCCGGGTGCTGTTCGACGACCGGCCGAAGGTGTCGCCCGGCGTCAAGTTCAAGGACGCCGAGCTGATCGGCGTCCCCACCATCGTCGTGGTCGGCAGGAACCTCGCCGACGGCACGGTCGAGATCCGCGACCGGCGTTCGGGCGACCGCGAGGACGTGCCCGCCGCCGAGGCCGTCGAGCGCGCGTCACGGCGATCGTCCGCGCGTGACGGGTCCGGCACGCCCGGTCGAGGCCGTCGTCTTCGACTGGGGCGGCACGCTCACGCCCTGGCACACCATCGACCTCGGTGCGCAGTGGCGGTCGTACACGCTCGCCCACCCGGGCCACATCGTCGAGGCCGAGGCGCTGGCCGAGCGGATCATGGAGGCGGAACGGCGGGCGTGGGCGCGCACCCGCGAGGACGGCGGCAGCGCCCGCATCGCCGAGATCCTCGCCGAGGCCGGCGTCGACACCGACCACCCGGGCCACGAGGCGGCGCAGGCGGCGTACGAGGAGTTCTGGGAGCCGCACACGTTCACCGACCCCGAGGTGGCGCCGGTGTTCGCGGGCCTGCGGGAGCGCGGGATCAAGGTCGGGGTGCTGTCGAACACGATCTGGAGCCGGGAGTACCACGAGGCCGTCTTCCGGCGTGACGGCGTCCTGGAGCTCATCGACGCCGCCGTGTACTCCTCCGAGATCGAGCACGCCAAACCGCACCCCGGGGCCTTCCGGGCCGCGGTGGCCGCCGTCGGTGTCGGCGATCCCGCGCGGTGCGTGTACGTCGGGGACCGCGCGTTCGAGGACATCCACGGCGCCCAGCGCGCCGGCCTACGTGCCGTGCTCGTGCCGCACTCGGACATCCCGGCCGAGCAGCAGGTGCCCGTCGACGTGCACCCCGACGCCGTCGTCCAGCGCCTGCTCGACCTGCTCCCGGTCGTCGACGCGTGGCGGGCGGCCTGACCGCCCTGCCGTCCCTGTCCGCGGCGCTGGGCCTCCCCGGGGATCCGGGGGTGGTCACCGTCGCCCTCCTGGTCCTGGCGGCGCTGGTCGCTGGCTGGGTGGACGCCGTGGTCGGCGGCGGCGGCCTGGTCCAGCTGCCGGCGCTCCTCATCGGCCTGCCCGCGGCTACCCCGGCACAGGTGCTCGCCACGAACAAGCTGTCGTCGGTTGCCGGTACCGCGACGGCGACCGGCACGTACCTCCGCCGGGTGAAGCCGGACCTCGGCACGGCGATCCCGATGGCGGCGACGGCGCTGCTCGGCGCGATGGCCGGCGCGCTGTCGATCTCACTGCTGCCGCAGCGGCTGTTCCGCCCGCTCGTGCTGGTGCTGCTGATCCTCGTGGCGGTGTACACGTGGCGGCGTCCCGAGCTCGGCCTGGTCGACGCGCCGCACCCCGACCGGCGGCGGCACCGGCTCGTCGCCGTGACCGTCGGAGCCGCGATCGGGTTCTACGACGGCATCTTCGGGCCCGGCACGGGGTCGTTCCTGGTGTTCGCGCTCGTGGGGCTGCTCGGCTACGGCTTCCTCCAGGCGAGCGCCATCGCGAAGATCACGAACCTGGCCACGAACGTGGGCGCCCTGCTGATCTTCATTCCGCACGGGGCTCCGCTG
Organism: uncultured Actinomycetota bacterium; assembly: GCA_963792195.1. Lineage (GTDB taxonomy): Bacteria > Actinomycetota > Actinomycetes > Actinomycetales > Kineosporiaceae > DATKNA01. The sequence continues at coordinate 797,736 of CAWBVK010000004.1, forward strand.
TGGCCGCTGGGCGCCCTGATGGCGACCGCGAACGTGGCGGGCGGATACGTCGGCGCGCGCACGGCGAGCGTGCGCGGCAGCGGCTTCGTGCGTCAGGTCTTCCTCGTGGTGGTGACGGTGCTGATCGTGCGGCTCGGCTGGGACGTCCTGCACGGACGGTGAGCGTCCGTCAGCCGGGCAGGGCGACGGGCCGGCCCCGCCAGCCCGCCGCGCCGCGAGCAGCGGCGACGAGGCTGTCCGCCGCGTCGCGGCGGTCCGCGTCGGTGGTGGCGGCCACGGCGCGAGCGGCGAGCGTGGCCAGCCCGTCCTCGACGGCGGCGGCGAGCCCGGCGGGGTCCTGGGCCCGGGCGCCGAGGTCGTACGCGGGGGCCGCCACGGGCGCCTCCACCCCCGCGTCCTGGAGCCGCTCCTCGAGCTCGTCGCGGTGCCGCACGTGCGAGGCCCAGGCGGCCTGTGCCCGGCCCCGTTCCCCGGGGGCGATGCGGGCGGTGATCACGCCGTAGGCGTAGACCGCGGCGTGTTCCCCGGCGGCGAGCGCGCCGAGCGCGTCCCGGGCGGCGGCGGGCATGGCGGCGACCGCCACGGGCGTGGGTGTGACCGCCGCCGAGGGCGAGGGGCTGGGGGTGGCGGTGGGGGTTCCGGTGGGGGTGCCGGTGGGGGACGGCGTCACCGATGCCCCGGACGCCGCCGGCTGCGTGGCGACCAGCTGGTGCGGAGCAGACTGACCGGTCTGCGAGGCCAGCAGGTCGGCGTGCACGGCCCGGGCCGCGGCGATGCGGGTGAGCAGCACCGCGAGCCCGCCGCCGGCCGTCTGGGCGTCGTCGAGCGCGGTCTGCGCGGCCGCGAGCTCGGCGGCCACCGCCACGGAGGGGCTGACGGGCCGGGCGGCGGCCGTGGCGTCCGGCGACGGAGTCGGCGTCCGGACCGTCTCGCCGAGCGCGGACAAATGCTGGGCGTGGTCCGCCTCCACGGCGGCGAGCAGGGCGGCGAGCCGCGGCTGCGTACGGGCGAGGGCGGCGGCCTGCGCCGCCAGGGCCCGCGCAGCCGTGCGCGCCCGCTCGACGGCGGCGGTCGCGCGGGCGACGTCCGGCGGGGTGGTGACCGGTGCCGCCGGGACGGGAGCGGCCGACGTGCAGCCCGCGAGCGCCGTCACCAGGGTCGTCCCGCCGAGGATCCCCACCGCGAGCACGGTCCGTCGGGGGAGGGTGACGGCGGGGTTCACCCCGGGATGATGGCACGGTCGGGACCGGCTCCAGGCGCAGGGCACCGCGGGGAGTGGCGGGCCGGGCGCGGGTAGGCTGACCAGCCGGAGGCGCCGGTATCGGCGCACGTCGGGCGCAGCGTCAGGAGGGCGAGATGTCGGCCGTCGACGCGGTGCGCCGCCTGGCGGGGGAGTCCGCCGACGCGGCGGGACTCGTGCTGGAGGACGTCACGGTGCAGGCCGCCGGGCGGCGCCGGATCGTGCGGGTGGTCGTCGACCTCCCGGGCGAGGCGACCGGCGGCGTCCCGATGGACGCCGTCGCCACGGTGTCGCAGCTGCTGTCCCAGCGGCTCGACGACACCGACGCCATGGGCGGCGTCGCCCTACGTCCTCGAGGTGACCAGCCCGGGGGTGGACCGGCCGCTGACCGAGCGGCGGCACTGGGCCCGGGCGCGCGGCCGGCTGGTCACGGCGTGACCCTGCGGGCCGGCGGCTCCCGGACGGGCCGGCTCGAGCAGGTGGACGACGACGGCGTGGTGCTCGACGGCACGCGGCTGGCGTGGAGCGACCTGGCGCGGGGCAAGGTCGAGGTGGAGTTCTCCCGTCCCGAGGGGGACGGCGCACTCGACCAGGACCCGCTCGGCGACGAGCTCGACGACGACGAGCTCGACGACGACGAGACGGCGGGAGGAGGGTCCTGATGGACATCGACATCGCGACGCTGCGGGCGCTGGAGCGGGAGAAGGAGGTCCCCTTCGACGTGCTCGTCCGGGCCATCGAGCAGGCCCTGCTGCTGGCCTACCACCGCACCGAGGGCGCCTCGCCGCACGCCCGGGTCGAGCTCGACCGGCGCCAGCGGGCACGTCGACCGTGTGGGCGCAGGAGACGCTGCCGACGACGGCACCGTCCGCGAGGTCGACGACACGCCCGAGGGGTTCGGCCGGATCGCGGCCACCACCGCGCGCCAGGCGATCCTGCAGCGGCTGCGGGACGTCGAGGACGAGCAGGTGCTCGGCGAGTTCCGCGGCCGCGAGGGCGACATCGTCTCGGGCGTCGTCCAGCAGAGCAGCGACCCGCGGATGGTCCACGTCGACCTCGGCACGGTCGAGGGCCTGCTGCCGCCGCAGGAGCAGGTGCCGGGCGAGTACTACCCGCACGGCAGCCGCCTGCGCTGCCTGCGTGGTCGCCGTCAGAAGGGCCTCAAGGGCCCGTCGATCACGCTCTCGCGCACGCACCCGAACCTCGTCCGCAAGCTCTTCGCGCTCGAGGCGCCCGAGGTCGCCGACGGCAGCGTCGAGATCGTGGCGCTCGCCCGCGAGGCCGGGCCACCGCACCAAGATCGCCGTCCGGGCGACCAAGCCGGGCGTCAACGCCAAGGGCGCCTGCATCGGGCCGATGGGGCAGCGGGTCCGCGCGGTCGTCGCGGAGCTGCACGGCGAGAAGATCGACATCATCGACTGGAGCGACGACCCGGCGGCGTTCGTGGGCGCGGCCCTGTCGCCGGCGCGGGTCGAGTCGGTCGAGGTCGTCGACCTCGACGGCGCGCTCGGCGCGGGTCGTGGTCCCCGACTACCAGCTCTCCCTGGCCATCGGCAAGGAGGGGCAGAACGCCCGGCTCGCGGCCAAGCTCACCGGCTGGCGGATCGACATCCGGCCCGACGTGGCCCCGGGGGACGCTGCCGGGGAGCCCCCGGCACGCCCGGCGCGCCGGCCCGGGCGCCGCGCCGGGGGCGCCTCGGCGTGACGTCGGGTCGCGACCCGGCGGGCCGGGTGGACGCGGCGCCCGCCGGGAAGATTCGGCGCCGCCGACGCGCTAGACTGACGGTGTCCGGTGAGTCGGCCGGGCAGTCGGCGTCCGAGCACGGGCCCTCGCAGGGGCCGGTGCGAACGTGCGTCGGGTGCCGGGTCCGTGCGAGCCGGTCCGTCCTCTGCGAGTGGTCGCGGTCGAGGGTCGGTGACCGTCAGGTCGCCGTGCCCGACCCGCGCCACAGGCTCGCGGGCCGGGGAGCGTGGGTGCATCCCGACCTGTCGTGTCTCGATCTCGCCGAGCGGCGCCGCGCGTTCCCCCGGGCCCTGCGCCTGGACGGTCCGCTCGACGTCGACCGCCGTGCGCGAGTTCCTCGCCGGTGGTCGTCCACCGTCCACATCCGACCGTCCCCAACGGAAGCGGGTCCGAAGCTGATGAGCACTCGATGAGCGCACAGCGATGAGCACCCTCCAGCTGTAACGACGGTCCGCGCCTGTCCGGCTCGGGCCGAGACAGGAGAGAAGTGGCAAAGGTCCGGGTCTACGAGCTCGCCAAGGAGCTCGGTGTCGAGAGCAAGGTCGTCATGACCAAGCTCCAGGAACTCGGCGAGTTCGTCCGGTCGGCGTCGTCGACCGTCGAGCCCCCCGTCGTCCGCAAGCTGCGCGAGCAGCTGAACTCGGGCAACGGAGCGGGCAACGGGGCCGCGCGGCCCGCGCGCCCCGCCCCGGCCCCGCAGGCACCGGCCGCCCGGCCGGCACCCGCGTCGGAAGCGCCCGCGCGCCCGTCGTCGCCGACCCAGCCGGCGGCCCCGCAGGCACCCGTCGTCGCACCGGCGGCGCAGGCTCCGGCCGCGCCCCCGGCGTCCCCGGTCGCCCCGGCAGCCTCCACCCGGCCCGTGCCGGGCCGGCCCGGTCCGGCGGCACGTCCCCAGACCCCGCAGTCCCCGGTCGCTCCGGCGGCCGGTCCCGCCCCCACCGAGGCCCCCTCGCCCGAGCGCCCGGTGACCTCCGCCCCGGGGTCGGCCGCGCCACGGCCGGCCGCGCCTCGGCCCGGCCCGGCGGCTCCCGGCGCGTCCGCAGGCCCCCGCGGCCCGCGGCGGCCAGGGCCAGGGCGGTCAGGACGGTCAGCCCCAGGGCACCCCGACCCAGGGTGGCCAGGGGCAGGGTGGCCAGCGCGGCCCGCGCCCCGGCGCCCCGCGCCCCGGCAACAACCCCTTCGCGCCCAGCCAGGGCATGCCGCGTCCCGGCGGCGGCCCGCGGCCGGGCAACAACCCCTTCGCGCCCAGCCAGGGCATGCCGCGCTCCGGCGGCCCGGCGGTCGGCGGCGCGGGAACCGGCGCCGGTGCGCCGGCGCCGCGGCCCCCGCAGAGCGGTGACCGCCCCGGCGGCCCGCGCCCGGCGGGTCCGCGCCCCAGCCCCGGCAGCATGCCCCCGCGGCCCGAACCCGGGCATGATGCCGGGCCGGTCGACCGTCGGGCGTCCCGGGCCCCGGCGGCGGTGCCGGCGCCGGTCGTCCCGGCGCGCCCTCGCGCGGCGGTGCCGGCGGCGGGCCGTGGCGGCTTCGGCGGGCGGCGGCGGCCGTCCCGGCGGTCCCGGCGGTGCGCCCGGTGGCGCCCCGGCGGGTCGTGGCTTCGGCAAGGGCGGCGGCGGCCGCGGCGGTACGCAGGGCGCGTTCGGCCGCGGTGGCGGCCGGCCGGTCCGCGGCCGCAAGTCGAAGAAGCAGCGCCGTCAAGAGTTCGACAACATGCAGGCGCCCATGGCGGGCGGCGTCTCCGTCCCCCGTGGCGACGGCACGACCGTCGTCCGCCTGCGCCGCGGCGCCTCGCTGACCGACTTCGCCGAGAAGATCAACGCCAACCCGGCCAGCCTGGTGACGGTGCTGTTCCACCTCGGTGAGATGGCCACCGCGACGCAGTCGCTCGACGAGGACACGTTCGGCCTGCTCGGCGCCGAGCTCGGCTACGACATCCAGGTCGTGTCGCTCGAGGACGAGGACCGCGAGCTGCTCGGCACCTTCGACATCGACATCGAGGGCGAGGCCGAGGGCGACGAGGAGTTCCTCGAGCCGCGGCCGCCGGTGGTCACCGTCATGGGCCACGTCGACCACGGCAAGACCAAGCTGCTCGACGCGATCCGGTCGGCGAACGTCGTCGCCGGCGAGGCCGGCGGCATCACCCAGCACATCGGCGCCTACCAGGTGCACCACGTGCACGAGGACGTCGACCGCGCGATCACCTTCATCGACACCCCGGGTCACGAGGCCTTCACGGCCATGCGTGCCCGCGGTGCGAAGGTGACCGACATCGCGGTGCTGGTGGTCGCGGCCGACGACGGCGTCATGCCGCAGACCATCGAGGCGCTCAACCACGCCCAGGCGGCCGGCGTGCCGATCGTGGTCGCGGTGAACAAGGTGGACAAGGAGGGGGCCAACCCCGCCAAGATCCGCCAGCAGCTCACCGAGTACAACCTCGTCGCGGAGGAGTACGGCGGCGACACGATGTTCGTCGACGTCTCGGCCAAGCAGCGGCTGGGCATCGACGAGCCTGCTCGAGGCCATCCTGCTGACCGCCGACGCGGCGCTCGACCTGCGGGCCAACCCCGACAAGGCCGCGCGCGGCGTGGCGATCGAGGCCAGCCTCGACAAGGGCCGCGGCACGCTGGCCACGGTGCTCGTGCAGTCGGGCACCCTGGCGGTCGGGGACTCGATCGTGGCGGGCACGGCCTACGGCCGGGTCCGGGCGATGCTCGACGAGAACGGCGAGACCATGGACGTCGCCCTCCCGTCGCGCCCGGTCCTCGTGCTCGGCCTGACGTCGGTCCCGCGGGCCGGTGACACGTTCATCGTGGCGCCGGACGACCGCACGGCCCGGCAGATCGCCGAGAAGCGTGAGGCCGTCGAGCGGGCCGCGACCCTGGCCAAGCGCCGCAAGCGGATCAGCCTCGAGGACTTCACCAAGGCCCTCGAGCAGGGCAAGGTGCAGACCCTCAACCTCATCCTCAAGGGCGACGTGTCCGGTTCGGTCGAGGCCCTCGAGGACGCCCTGGCCCAGCTCGACGTCGGCGACGAGGTCGCAGCTGCAGGTGATCCACCGCGGTGTCGGCGCGATCACGCAGAACGACGTCAACCTGGCGACGGTCGACAACGCGGTCATCATCGGCTTCAACGTGCGGCCCACCGGCCGCGTCGGGGAGCTGGCGGAGCGCGAGGGCGTCGACGTCCGGTTCTACTCGATCATCTACCAGGCGATCGAGGACGTCGAGGCGGCGCTGCGCGGCATGCTCAAGCCGGAGTACGAGGAGGTGCAGCTCGGCACGCGCCGAGGTGCGCGAGGTGTTCCGGAGCAGCAAGTTCGGCAACATCGCCGGCTGCATCGTGCGGTCGGGCGAGATCCGCCGGAACTCGAAGGCACGGCTGCTGCGCGACGGCGTCGTCGTCAACGACAACCTCGTCATCGACTCGCTGCGGCGGTTCAAGGACGACGTCACCGAGGTCCGCGAGGGCTACGAGTGCGGCATCGGGCTGGGGTCGTTCAACGACATCCAGAACGAGGACGTCATCGAGACGTTCGAGCTGCGCGAGAAGCCGCGCGGCTGACGCGACCCGCGGGCGCCGGACTCCCTTCGGGGGGCCCGGCGCCCGTCCGCTTGATCGAGCCGGGTGGAGGCGGGAGGGTGGTCACGTGTACGTCGGGTCGTTGAGCCTGGACCTGCTGCTCGGCGACGTGCACTCCCTGAAGGAGAAGCGGTCCCTGGTGCGGCCGGTCGTCGCCGAGCTGCGCAAGCGCGTTCGACGTGAGCGCCGCCGAGACCGGGCACCTCGACCTGCACCGGCGCGCCGAGGTGGGCGTGGGTGTGGTCGCGGCCGACGCTGGGCACTGCGCAGACGTGCTCGACGCCTGCGAACGGCTCGTCGCGGCCAGGCCCGAGCTCGACCTGCTCTCCGCACGCCGGCGCATCTGGGCCGACGGCGACGAGTGAGGGAAGGAGGTCCTCCACCACCCGACTCCGCCGGACGACGTCCGGCGGATCCGTGTCGCACCGCCTTCGATGACGAGGACGACGTCATGGTTGACACCGCACGCGCCCGCAAGCTCGCCGACCGCATCCGCGAGATCGTCGCCGAGGCGCTGGAGAAGCGCGTCAAGGACCCCCGGCTCGGCTTCGTCACGGTCACCGACACCCGGGTGACGGGCGACCTGCAGCACGCCACCGTCTTCTACACGGTGCTCGGTGACGCCGAGGAGCAGGCAGCCACCCGCGCGGCGCTCGAGAGCGCGAAGGGCGTGCTCCGTTCCGAGGTGGGCCGCCGCACCGGCATCCGGCTCACGCCCACGCTGGAGTTCGTCGCCGACGCCGTCCCCGAGAACGCCGCCCACATCGACGAGCTGCTCCGCGCCGCGGCCAGCGTGACGCCGACGTGGCGGCGCTGGCTGCCCGCGCCGAGTACGCCGGCGAGCCCGACCCCTACCGGCACGACGACGTCGACGAGCCCGAGGAGGCACCGGTCGCACCCGTCGCACCCGTGCGCGGCGACGCCCCGGTCGGGCGACCGGCAGTGACGCGGAGGGCCCGGCGGGGGAGTCGCCAGCGGCCTGCTGGTCGTCGACAAGCCCGCCGGGCTCACGTCGCACGACGTCGTGGCGCGGGTGCGCCGACTGGCCGGCACCCGGCGGGTCGGCCACGCCGGCACGCTCGACCCGATGGCCACGGGTGTGCTCGTCGCTCGGGCGTCGAGCGCGCCACGAAGCTCCTGACCTACCTGGTCGGCGCCGGCAAGGAGTACCTGGCGACGATCCGGCTCGGCGTCTCGACCGTCACCGACGACGCCGAGGGCGAGGTGCTCGAGCGCAGAGACGCGGCGGCGGTCACCGACGACGCCGTCCGCGCAGGCGTCGCTCGTCTGACCGGGCCGATCAGCCAGGTGCCCAGCGCGGTCAGCGCGATCAAGGTCGACGGCCGCCGGGCGTACGCGCGGGTCCGGGCCGGCGAGGCGGTCGAGCTGGCCGCCCGGCCCGTCACCGTGCGAGCGCTTCGAGGTGCTCGCCCGCCGCGAGGGCGTGGACGCCGGCCTGCCGGTGGTCGACCTCGACGTCCTGGTGGCCTGCTCGTCGGGAACGTACGTGCGGGCGCTCGCGCGCGACCTCGGCGCCTCGCTCGGGGTGGGCGGGCACCTCACGGCGCTGCGCCGTACCCGGGTGGGCCCCTACGGCCTCGAGCGCGCCCGCACCCTCGACGAGCTGGCGGAGCGGTTCGAGGTGCTGCCGCTCGCAGATGCAGCCCGCGTCGCCTTCCCCGCGCGGGAGCTCACCGCCGACGAGGCCCGCCGCCTCGCCCACGGTGTCCGGCTGCCCGCGGTGGGGCTGGGAGCGGACCCGACCGCCGCCTTCGCCCCCGACGGCTCCCTCGTGGCCGTGGTCACCGAGGAGGGCCCCACCACCCGCCCGCTGGTCGTCCTGCAGGGCTGAGCCTTCGCCCCACCGCGCGAGAGGTGTAGGGGGTCAGCCGAGGAAGCGGATCCGTGGCCAGAGGGCCGGCCACGGGGCGGTGGTCGCGGCGCACCAGCGGATCGGCGTTCCCTGCTCGTCGTTGTCGAGCCCCACGCCGTTGTCGACGCGCGCGAGCAGCCGGCAGCCGGTGAAGAGGGCGACGTCGGAGTCGTCGCCCACCAGCAGCACCGGTGACGAGATGCCCGGCGGCGGCCCCCAGAGACCGTACGCGTTGTGGCCCGAGTACACGGGCGGCAGGGCCGTGCCACGACGGCGTGCCCGGTCGAGGGCGCCGGCCTCGCCGTAGTTGCCGGTCAGCACGACGAGTCCGGCACGCTCCGCGGGGGACAGGTCGGCCGCCGCCGTGCTCACGGTCCGGGTGAACGCGTCCCAGCCGACGGTCTCGCCCGCGTCGTAGTTGATGTCCACGACCGGCGTCGACGCGAGCCGCGCCACCGGCACGACCGGCAGGGCGATGACGGCGACGATCACGGCGTTGACCGCGAGCAGCGCCACGGCCAGCGGGGGCCGCCAGCGCGCCCGCCGCAGCCAGGCGAGCACCCTCGGGACCCCCGCCGCCAGCAGCACCGGCACGAAGCCCAGGAGGTAGTACGGCTTGCCGCCGGTCACCACGACGAACGCGAGCATCGCGAGGTACCCGACCCCGAGCCACCGCCAGGTGGATCCCCTCAGGAGCGTCACAAGCCCCACGACGAAGGGCACCGCCAGCACCGGCCCGGTGAGCAGCAGCTGCAGCGGGACGACGAGCGCGCGGCTCACGCTCGTGCCCGACGAGCCCGCCGCGATGGCCCGTGCCAGCGCGAGCTGGGGCCAGCCGTGCGCGGTCTGCCAGACCAGGTCGGGTACCGCGCCGAGCAGCGCCAGGCCGGCCGCGATCCAGGGACCGGGCCGGCGCAGCACCGACCGGGGACCGGCGACGGCCAGGCCCACCCCGCAGCACGCGAGGACGGTCGCGGGCAGCGTCTTGACCTCGAGGGCGACCGCCGTCACGACGCCGAGGGCCACCCACCGGCCGAGGCGCCCGGGTGCCGAGACCGCGCGGATCAGGAGCAGGAGGCACGCGGTGGTGAACGCCAGGTCGAAGGTCGTCGTGGAGAACAGGTGCCCGGTGCCGATGACGGTGGCGGAGCCGGCCAGGGCCACCGCCGTGCCGACCTGGTCGCCCCTCGAGCCGCCCAGCTCGCGCGACGTCAGCGCGCCGAGCACCACGACGACCCCGACTAGCAGGGCCGGGACCAGGCGGAACACCCAAAGGTTCCCACGACCCAGCACGTCCGCGGCCGCCGCCAGCAGGGGCACGAGCGGCGGCTGGTCGGGGTAGCCGAACGCCGGGTGCCGCCCCGCCTCGATGAAGTACAGCTCGTCGCGGTGGTAGCCGTAGCCGCCGCCGAACGCGGCCAGCACCGCCACCGCCGCGCCGGCGGCCACCCAGACGCCGCGGGGGAGCGGCGCGCGGGCGACGTCCGGCTCGCCGGGGCGCGCCCCGGCCACCCCCGCCTCCGCCGCCATGGTCGCGATCCTGCCACCCACCTCCCTCGCGTCGACAGCGGTGCTGGCACAGTGGGGGCGTGCAGCGGTGGAACGGTCTCGACGCCGTCCCGGCCGGTTTCGGGCCGTCGGTCGTCACCATCGGGAACTTCGACGGGGTCCACCGGGGTCACCAGGCCGTGCTCGCCGGCGTCGTCGCCAGGGCCAGGGAGCGCGGCCTCGCCGCGGTGGGCGTGACCTTCGAGCCGCACCCGGTGGCGGTGCTCTTCCCCGAGCGCGCCCCCGCCCTGCTGACCACACTCGAGCACCGGCTCGACCTGCTCGCGGAGACCGGGCTCGACGCCGTGCTGGTGCTGGAGTTCACCCGCGAGTTCGCGACCTGGAGCCCCGAGCGCTTCGTGCGCGACGTCTTCGTCGACGCCCTGCACGCCGCGGTGGTCGTCGTGGGCCGCGACACCCGGTTCGGGCACCGCAACAGCGGCGACGTCGGCACCCTCCGCGAGCTGGGTGCGGACCTCGGGTTCGCCGTCGAGATCGTCGAGGACCTGGGCGCGGCCGCGTCCCCGGAGCGGCGGTGGTCGTCGACGTGGGCGCGCGAGCTGATCGAGGCCGGGGACGTCGCCGGCGCGGCGCAGGTGCTCGGCCGCCCGCACCGCGTGACGGGGATCGTCGTGCACGGCGACCACCGGGGCCGCGAGCTCGGGCTACCCGACGGCCAACCTCGACCAGCAGGCGCAGGGCCAGGTGCCCGCGGACGGTGTCTACGCCGGCCGGCTGCTCCGTCTGGACCTGCCGGCCGCCGATCCCGGACGCCGCGCTGCCCGCCGCCGTCTCGGTCGGCACGAACCCCACGTTCGACGGGGTGCAGCGCCGGGTCGAGGCGTACGTGCTCGACCGCGACGACCTCGACCTGTACGGCGAGCGTGTCGCGGTGGAGTTCGTGGAGCGGCTGCGCCCCACGCTGCGCTTCGACGGCGTGGAGCCGCTGGTCGCCCAGATGGCGCTCGACGTCGCCCGCTGCCGGTCGGTGCTCGGCGTCCCCGACCCGGCGCAGCGCGGCTGATTCGGCCCGGCGGCGTCACCGCTGGTAGTCTGAGCGTTGCCGTCAGAACGGCCGCGGATCCACAGAGCCCGGGTGAACAAGCCCCGGTGCGCCGCGCAGCGACCTACCGAAGGAGCATCAGTGGCTCTCGACGCCGCCACCAAGCAGAAGATCATGTCCGAGTACGCGACGGGCGAGGGCGACACCGGCTCTCCCGAGGTCCAGGTCGCGATGCTCACGCAGCGCATCAAGGACCTGACGGAGCACCTCAAGGAGCACAAGCACGACCACCACAGCCGGCGTGGCCTGCTGATCCTCGTCGGTCAGCGCCGCCGGCTCCTGCAGTACCTGCAGCGCACCGACATCACCCGCTACCGCTCGCTGATCGAGCGCCTCGGCCTGCGCCGGTGACATCGGGGCCGTGGCCCGCTCCGGCGGGCCGCGGCCCTTTCGCCATCCCGGGGGGAGCCCCCGGTGCGGCCGCACCACTCGAACCACTCGTCCGAACACACACAACTGAACACCCAGGAGCGTCGGGCCGGTCCGCAGCGCCGGTCCTCGACAGTGGCCTCCGGGAGCCCTCGACCCGAGGGAGACCCGTGGGTCTCGATCGAAGACCGGAGAACACCGCCCGGACCCCTCGCCCGCCTCCGCTCACGCGATCTCGCACGAGATCAACGAAGAGAACGGAGAGGTCCCCTTGGAGGGTCCCGAGATCATCCACGCCGAAGCCGTCATCGACAACGGCCGGTTCGGCACGCGCACCGTCCGCTTCGAGACCGGCCGGCTCGCCAAGCAGGCCGCCGGCTCGGCCGTCGTCTACCTCGACGGCGAGTCGATGCTGCTGTCGACCACGGCCGCCGGCAAGCAGCCGAAGGACCAGTTCGACTTCTTCCCGCTGACGATCGACGTCGAGGAGCGGATGTACGCCGCGGGCCGCATCCCCGGCTCGTTCTTCCGCCGCGAGGGTCGCCCCTCGACCGACGCCATCCTCACCTGCCGGCTCATCGACCGGCCGCTGCGCCCGACCTTCGTCAAGGGCCTGCGCAACGAGGTCCAGGTCGTCATCACCGTCCTGGCCCTGAACCCCGACGACCTCTACGACGTCGTCGCCATCAACGGCGCCTCGATGTCGACCCAGCTCGCCGGCCTGCCGTTCAGCGGCCCGATCGGCGGCGTGCGCGTCGCCCTGATCGAGGGCCAGTGGGTCGCATTCCCGCGGCACAGCGAGCTCGAGCGCGGCCGTCTTCGACATGGTCGTCGCCGGCCGCGTCGTGACCGCGCGCCGACGGCACCGAGGACGTCGCGATCATGATGGTCGAGGCCGAGGCGACCGACACCGCCTGGCACCTCATCAAGGTCGAGAACGTGCAGGCCGCCCACCGAGGAGATCGTCGCGCAGGGCCTCGAGGCGGCCAAGCCGTTCATCGCGACGCTCTGCCGCGCCCAGCAGCAGGTCGCGGCATCGCCGCGGCCAAGCCGACCGCCGAGTTCCCGCTCTTCCTCGACTACCAGGACGACGTGTACGGCGCCGTCGAGCAGGCCGTCGCCGGCGACCTCGCCCAGGCCCTCACGATCGCAGGCAAGGCCGAGCGCGAGACCCGCGATCGACGAGATCAAGGAGTCGCGTCAAGGCCTCGCTCGCCGAGCGGTTCGCCGGGCCGCGAGAAGGAGATCTCGGCGGCCTACCGGTCGGTGCAGAAGAAGCTGGTGCGCCAGCGGATCCTGCGCGACAAGGTGCGCATCGACGGCCGCGGCCTCGCCGACATCCGCCAGCTCTCGGCCGAGGTCGACGTGCTCCCGCGGGTGCACGGCTCGGCGCTGTTCGAGCGCGGCGAGACGCAGATCCTCGGCGTCACCACGCTCAACATGCTCCGGCTCGAGCAGCAGATCGACTCGCTGTCGCCGGTCACCAAGAAGCGCTACATGCACAACTACAACTTCCCGCCCTACAGCACGGGTGAGACCGGCCGCGTCGGCTCCCCGAAGCGCCGCGAGATCGGCCACGGGGCGCTCGCCGAGCGCGCCCTCGACGCCGGTGCTGCCGACCCGCGAGGAGTTCCCCTACGCGATCCGGCAGGTCTCCGAGGCGCTGAGCTCCAACGGCTCGACGTCGATGGGCTCGGTGTGCGCGAGCACGCTGTCGCTGCTCAACGCCGGCGTGCCGCTGCGCGCCCCGGTCGCCGGCATCGCCATGGGCCTGGTCAGCGACACCGTCGACGGCGAGACCAGCTACGCCGCGCTGACCGACATCCTCGGCGCCGAGGACGCCTTCGGCGACATGGACTTCAAGGTCGCCGGCACGAGCGAGTTCGTCACCGCGATCCAGCTCGACACCAAGCTCGACGGCATCCCGGCGTCCGTGCTGGCGCGCGCGCTGACCCAGGCCCGCGACGCCCGGCTGCACATCCTCGACGTCATGGCCGAGGCGATCGACCGGCCCGACGAGATGTCGCCGTACGCCCCGCGGGTCATCTCGCTGAAGATCCCGGTCGACCAGATCGGCGCGGTGATCGGCCCCAAGGGCAAGATCATCAACCAGATCCAGGAGGACACCGGCGCCGACGTGTCGGTGGAGGACGACGGCACGATCTACATCGGCGCGACCGACGGCCCCTCGGCCGAGGCCGCCCGCGCCATGATCAACGCGATCGCCAACCCGACCATGCCCGAGGTCGGCGAGCGCTACATGGGCACGGTCGTCAAGACGACGACGTTCGGCGCCTTCGTCTCGCTCGTCCCCGGCAAGGACGGCCTGCTGCACATCTCGCAGATCCGCAAGATGGTCGGCGGCAAGCGGGTCGAGAACGTCGAGGACGTGCTGGCCGTCGGCCAGAAGGTGCAGGTCGCAGATCTCCGAGATCGACCCGCGCGGCAAGCTGTCGCTCGTCCCGGTGCTGCCGGAGGGCGAGGGCGCGCGACGCCGAGGCGCCGGCCGGTGCCGAGCAGCAGCCGGCGGAGGCGAACGCCTGACGTGACCGCGGCATGTCAGGGGCGTCCCCCTGCCGCTGACCCCCTCGGGGTCACGCGAGCAGACCGTCGCCGGGGAGGTGGGCGGCGCCGTCGTGCGCCGTTCCGTCCTCCCCGGCGGCGTCCGGGTCCTCACCGAGGCGATGCCGGGCCTGCGCTCGGCCACGCTCGGCTGCTGGCTCGGCGTGGGCTCGCGGGACGAGGCGAACGGTCACCACGGCTCCACGCACTTCCTCGAGCACCTGCTGTTCAAGGGCACGGCGCGGCGCTCGGCCATGGACATCGCGACCGCCTTCGACGCCGTCGGCGGCGAGGCGAACGCGGTGACCGGCAAGGAGCACACCTGCTACTACGCCCGGGTGCTCGACGACGACGTGCCGATGGCCGTCGACGTCCTGCTCGACATGGTGACCGCGCGCCCGCCTCGACGGCGGGCGACGTCGAGAGCGAGCGCGGGGTCATCCTCGAGGAGCTCGCCATGAACGACGACGACCCCGCCGACGTCGTCCACGAGCGCTTCGCCGAGCTCGTGCTGCGGCGTGCACCCGCTGGGCCGGCCCATCGGCGGCACCGCCGGCGACGATCGCAGGCGGTGGGCCGCGGCGACATCACCGCCCACTACCGGGAGCACTACACGCCCCCGGGCTGGTCGTCACCGCGGCCGGCGGGGTCGACCACGACGCGCTCGTGCGCCGCCGTCACCGAGCAGCTGGCCGGCTCGGGCTGGCGCGCTGCTCGACGGGCCGAGCCCCGCTGCCGCGCCGGGACGAGCCGCCGGCGGCACCCGGACGCCGTCGGCCCCGGCGGGCTGCTCGTCGTCCGCCGGCCGACCGAGCAGGCCAACGTCGTCCTCGGCACCGTCGGGCTGACCGCCAACGACGAGCGCCGCTACGTGATGAGCGTGCTCAACGCGGTGCTCGGCGGCGGCATGAGCAGCCGGCTGTTCCAGGAGATCCGGGAGCGCCGCGGGCTGGCCTACTCGGTGTACTCGTTCGCGTCGGGGTACTCCGACGCCGGCTGGTTCGGCCTCTACGCCGGCTGCACCCCCGCGAAGACCGACGAGGTGGTCCGGCTGCTCGCCGCCGGCCTGGAGGAGCTCGCGGAGCGGCGGGGTCGGCGACGACGAGCTGGCCCGGGCCAAGGGCCAGGTCGGCGGCGGCCTCGTGCTGGGCCTGGAGGACTCGGGCTCGCGGATGACGCCGGCTCGGGCGCGCCGAGCTCGTGCACGGCGCCTTCGTGTCGATCGACGAGATCCTCGCGGCGGTGCGCGCGGTGACCGCGGACGACGTCCGCGCGCTGGCCGCCGAGCTCGCCGCCGCGGCCACGCTCGCTGGCCGTCGTCGGGCCCGTTCGACGAGGAGCGTGCGTTCCCGGGGGCCGGTCTGTGACGCACGACCGGTCGCCGTCATCGGCGCCCTCGGCCGGATGGGCCGCAGGTGTGCGCGGCCGTCGAGGCCGCGCCGCGACCTCGAGCTCGGCGCGCGGATCGATGCTCGGCGACGACGTCGGTGCCGTCGTCGGGCGCCGACGTCGCGGTCGTGTTCTCGGTGCCCGACGTGGCCGTCGAGCACGTGCTCGCCTGCGTCCGGCGCGGCGTGCACGCGGTGGTGGGGACCACGGGCTGGACGCAGGACCGGCTGGACGCGCGTCCGCTCGGCCCTGCGGTCGGCACCCGGGCGTCGGCGTGCTCGTGGCGCCGAACTTCGCGCTCGGCGCCGTCCTGCTCATGCGCTTCGCCGCCCTCGCGGCGCCGCACTACGAGTCGGTCGAGATCGTCGAGCTGCACCACCCCGACAAGGTCGACGCGCCCAGCGGGACGGCGCGGCACACCGCCCGGCTCGTCGCCGACGCCCGGCGCGAGGCCGGCGTCGGCGCCGATTCCCGACGCGACGGCCGACGGCCCTCGACGGCGCCCGCGGCGCCGACGTCGACGGCGTCCGCGTGCACTCGGTGCGCCTGCGGGGGCTGGTGGCCCACGAGGAGGTGCTGCTCGGCGGCCCGGGGGAGCAGCTGACGCTGCGCCACGACAGCTTCGACCGCGCCTCGTTCATGCCCGGCGTGCTGCTCGGGCGTGCGCCAGGTCGCGCGGCACCCCGGCCTCGTCGTCGGGCTCGAGCACTACCTGGAGCTCACGTGAGGCGGCGGCCGCCCAGGCCGGCCGTGACACCCCGGCGGATCGCCGTCGCCGCGGTCTTCGTCCTGCTCTTCTACTTCGCGGCCATCGGGTGGCGCGGGTTCGTGCTGATCCGCACCGGGCAGGTCGTGGGCGTCCTGCTCGGGCTGGCGCTGCTCGCCCTGCCGGTCGTCGGGATGTGGGCGGTGATCCGGGAGCTGCGCTTCGGCGTGGCGACCGAGATCCTCGCCGAGGAGCTCGAGGCGCGCGGCGGCCTGCCCGTCGACGACCTGCCGCGATCGCCCGGGTGGCCGGGTCGACCGCGCCGCTGCGGACGCCTGGTTCGAGGGCTTCAAGCGCGAGGTCGAGGCGGCGCCGGAGTCGTGGGAGGCGTGGTTCCGGCTGGCGTGCGGGTACGACGCGGCCGGGGACCGCAGCCGGGGCCGGGAGGCCATGCGCAGGAGCATCGAGCTGCACGGGCCGCTCGTCCCCGTCCGGCCTGCACCCACGCCGCCGCCGGCCGAGACCCTGCCGCAGCTGCCTCCGCTACCCCCTCTGCCGCCCCCGGCACCGCGTCCCTCGCGGCCCGAGGGGGAGCAGCGCTCAGGCCAGGGCACGTAGCAGCGCGGCCGTGATCGCGGCGGCGGCGACCACGACGACGAAGGGCGCGCGCCGCCACAGCAGCAGCGCCGCGACCGCCAGCGCGGGCACGCGGGCGTCGAGCGCGAGCGACCGCCCCGTCGCCGAGGGTCTGGACGCCGACGAGCGCGGCGAGCAGGGCGACCGTGACGAGGCCCGGCGACCCGGACCACCCTGGGCCGCTCCAGCCAGGCCTGCGGCGCCAGGTAGCCGGCGAGCTTGACCGCGAAGCAGGCGGCGCTCGCGGCCAGCACGGCTGCCCAGGCACTCACGACGGGTCACCGACATCCGCGTGGTCGCCGCTGCTCGCCCGGTCGGCCGCCGGCGGTGCCACCGGCGGTGTGCGCCAGCCGGCGACGAGGGCGACGGCCGCGGCGGCCAGCACCGGTGCACCCGGTGGCAGCACCGGGACGAGGGCGGCGGCCACGACCACGGCCGCCAGGGCGACCGCGCGGGTCCGGTGGTCACGCAGGCGGGGCCACAGCAGCGCGAGGAACGCCGCGGCCGCCGCGGCGTCGAGGCCGTAGCGACGCGGGTCGCCGAGGGCGTCGCCGATCAGCGCCCCCGCCAGCGTGGCCGCGTTCCAGAGCGTGAACACGGCCACCGCGGTGGCCCAGAAGCCGAGCCGGGGGAGGTCGGGACGGTCCGGCCGCAGGGTCGCCTGCGCGGTGCCGACCGCCGTCGACTCGTCGATGGTCACGTGCGCGGTGGGGAGCCGGCGCCACCCGCGCGGCCGGAGGATCGTCGCCATCTGCAGGCCGTAGAAGCCGTTGCGGGCTCCGAGGAGCGTGGCGGTGGCAACGGCCGCCGCGGCGCCGCCGCCGGCACCGACGACGCCGACGAACGCGAACTGCGACCCGCCGGTGAACATGAGCGCGCTGAGGGCGCAGGCCTGCGGGACGGTGAGGCCGGCCGCCACCGCCAGCGCGCCGAAGGAGATGCCGTAGGCCCCCGTGGCCAGCCCGATCGAGGCGGCCTGCCGCACGACCGCGGCCCGCGCCGGGTCCCTCACGCCAGGGCGGCCGTGAGCCGGAGCTGGGTGACCGTCGAGCCGTCGGCGGCGGCCAGCGTGCGGCGGGCGCCGTCCGCCACCATGCCCGCCTCCCCGAGGAAGTTGCGCATCACCGCGTCGGGCAGGGGGAGCCAGGCCACGACGCCGGTGACGCCCACGGTCGCGCAGCGTCGAGGTCGCCGCGGACAGGAGCCGGGAGCCGTGCCCGGCGCGCTGGTGGGCGGGGTCCACGGCGAGGACGGCGATCTCGCCCACGTCCGCGCCGAGGTCGGGATCGCCGGCCGGGGCGACGGCCACGAAGCCGACCACGAGGCCGCCGGCGGTGGCGACGAGCACGGCGTGCCGCGGCGAGGGCGGCGTCTCGATCGCTGCGGCCCACGCGGAGGCCAGTTCCCGTTCGTCGAGCGGGCCGACGACCGCGCCGAAGGCCTGCCGCCACGAGCGGGCCTGCACCGCCCCGACGGCCGGCGGCGTCGCCCGGGCGCGCGGGCCGGACGGCGACGTCCGCGGACGACGCAGGGATCACCCTCGCCTCCTCTCCTCGCCCAGCATCGTCCCAGAGCCCGCGGGTGTGTCGCAGGGCGGCACTACGCTCCGGGTCATGGCGAGCGAGACGGCGACGGACGCGGCGACGGACACCCAGTACGAGGCCCTGCTGCGGCAGGTCCTGGAGAGCGGCACGCCCAAGGGCGACCGCACCGGCACGGGCACCTTCAGCCTGTTCGGCCGCCAGCTGCGCTACGACCTGAGCCGCGGTTTCCCGCTCGTCACGACCAAGCGGGTGCACTGGCCGCTCGGTCGCGGGGGAGCTGCTGTGGTTCCTGCGGGGCGAGCGCAACGTCGCGTCCCTGCACGAGATGGGCGTGACCATCTGGGACGAGTGGGCGGCGGAGGACGGCGACCTGGGCCCCGTCTACGGCGTGCAGTGGCGGTCGTGGCCGACGCCCGGCGGCGGGTCGATCGACCAGCTGTCTGCCGTGCTCGACACGCTGCGCCGCGACCCCGACTCGCGACGCATGATCGTGTCCGCGTGGAACGTCTCCGAGCTCGACGCGATGGCGCTGGCGCCGTGCCACGTCCTGTTCCAGTTCTACGTCGCCGGCGGCCGGCTCTCGACGCAGGTGTACCAGCGCAGCGCCGACGTCTTCCTGGGGGTGCCGTTCAACATCGCGAGCTATGCGCTGCTCACGCACCTCGTGGCCCAGCAGGTCGACCTCGAGCCCGGCGACCTCGTCTGGACGGGCGGCGACTGCCACGTGTACACCAACCACGTCGAGCAGTCGCGGCTCCAGCTGAGCCGTGCGCCGTACCCCTTCCCGCGGCTGACCGTGCGCCGCGCACCCTCGCTCTTCGACTACACCCTCGACGACCTCGAGCTCGTCGGGTACGAGTCGCACCCCCGCATCGCCGCCCCCGTCGCGGTCTGAGGAGACCGACGAGGTGCACGGCGGTGTGCACGACGTCCGGCTGGTCTGGGCCCAGTCGCGGCGCGGGGTCATCGGCAGTGGCGGCGGGATCCCCTGGCACCTGCCCGAGGACCTGCGGCGGTTCAGGGAGCTCACGACGGGCGGCGTCGTGCTCATGGGGCGGCGCACGTGGGAGTCGCTCCCGCCCCGCTTCCGGCCGCTGCCCGACCGGCGCAACCTCGTCCTCACGCGCGACCCCGGGTGGTCGGCGGCGGGGGCGGAGGTGGTCCACGACCTGGCCGGGGCGCTGGCCGCCGCCGGCGAGGCGCCGCTGTGGGTGATCGGTGGGGCGCGAGGTCTACCGGCTCGCGCAGCCGCACGCCGGGCGCGCCGAGGTCACCGAGATCGACGCGGATCCCGACGGCGACACCCACGCCCCCGTCCTCGGGGCCGACTGGGTGGCCGACGGCGGCGACCCCGGCGAGGGCTGGCGCGTCTCGTCGACCGGTCTGCGCTACCGGCACCGGAGCTACCGGCGTGCGGCCGGGGATCGGCCGGGTGGATTGCAGAACCCGATGTAACACCACGGCCACGGGCGACGATGACGGCAGCGGACCCCGGCGCTGCTTCAACCCCCGTGCGAGCGGCGCCGGGGTTCCTCGCGCCCGCGGACACGCCACGTGACGCACCGCCACCGGCCGGGGCCCTGTCGGGGCGGGCCGCTACGTTTGGCTCATGCCCGCCGCATCCCCCGACCGCCCGGCCCGGCCCTTCGGCAGTCTGCTCACGGCCATGGTCACCCCGTTCGACGCCGACGGCGGCCTCGACCTCGAGGCGGCGCAGCGCCTGGCCACCCACCTGGTCGACCGCGGCAACGACGGGCTGGTCGTCTCGGGCACGACGGGCGAGTCGCCCACCACGACCGACTCCGAGAAGGAGGCGCTGCGTGCACGCCGTCGTCGAGGCGGTGGGCGACCGGGCGCAGGTCGTGGCCGGCGTCGGCACCTACGACACGGCGCACAGCGTCGCGCTCGCCGAGCAGGCCGCCAAGGCCGGGGCCCACGGCCTGCTCGTGGTGACCCCGTACTACAGCAAGCCCCCCGCCGAGGGCCTGCGCGCGCACTTCACCGCGATCGCCGACGCGACCGACCTGCCGGTGATGATCTACGACATCCCCGGGCGCGCCGGCGTCCGCATCGGGTCGGCCACCCTGCTGCGGCTCGCGGAGCACCCGCGGATCGTGGCCGTCAAGGAGGCCACCGGCGACCTGTTCGCCGGGTCCGAGGTCATGGCCGCGACGGGGCTCGCGTACTACAGCGGCGACGACGCCCTCAACCTCGCTTGGCTTGCGCACGGCGCCGCGGGCATGGTCAGCGTCGTCGGCCACGTCGCCAGCGAGGCGTACGCGCAGATGGTCCGTGCCGTCGACCAGGGCGACCTGGTCACCGCCCGGTCCGTGCACCAACGGCTGATCCCCGCGGTCCGCGCCCTGATGACGCGCACCCAGGGGGCGATCACGGCGAAGGCGGCTCTGCAGCTGCAGGGCGTGCTCGAGCACCGCGCGATGCGGCTCCCGCTGGTTCCCGCCACCGAGGCCGAGGTCGATCAGCTGCGCGCCGACCTCCGACCGAGAGCGAGCGAGTCCTGTGAGCCACCCCCACCCCGAGCTCGGCGGCCCCGCCCCCGCTGCCGCACGACGGGCTGCGGGTCATCGCCCTCGGCGGCCTCGGCGAGGTCGGCCGGAACATGGCGGTCCTGGAGCACCGCGGCAAGCTGCTGATCATCGACTGCGGCGTGCTGTTCCCCGAGGACAACCAGCCCGGCGTCGACCTGATCCTCCCCGACTTCTCCTCGATCGCCGACCGGCTCGGCGACGTCGTCGCGGTGGTCCTCACGCACGGCCACGAGGACCACATCGGCGCCGTCCCCTACCTGCTGCGGCTGCGGGGCGACCTGCCGCTCGTCGGGTCCCAGCTGACCCTGGCCTTCGTCGAGGCGAAGCTCAAGGAGCACCGGATCACACCGTACACCCTCGCGGTCCGCGAGGGGCAGATCGAGCGCTTCGGCCCGTTCGAGTGCGAGTTCGTCGCCGTCAACCACTCGATCCCCGACGCGCTGGCGGTCGCCGTCCGCACCGTCCGCCGGCACCGTGCTGCACACCGGCGACTTCAAGATGGACCAGCTGCCGCTCGACGGGCGGCTCACCGACCTGCGGGCCTTCGCCCGGCTCGGCGAGGCCGGCGTCGACCTGTTCATGGTCGACTCGACCAACGCCGAGGTGCCCGGCTTCACGACGTCCGAGCGCGAGATCGCGCCCGTGCTCGACCGCGTGTTCGCCCAGGCCCGGCGGCGGATCATCGTCGCGAGCTTCGCCTCGCACGTGCACCGCGTGCAGCAGGTGCTCGACGCCGCCCAGGCGCACGGCCGCAAGGTCGCCCTCGTCGGCCGCTCGATGGTCCGCAACATGGGCGTCGCCCGCGACCTCGGCTACCTGCACGTGCCCGACGGGCTGGTCGTCGACATGAAGGAGGTCGACGACCTCCCCGGCGAGCGCGTCGTGCTCATGTGCACCGGGTCGCAGGGCGAGCCGATGGCGGCCCTCTCGCGGATGGCCAACCGCGACCACCGGGTGACGGTCGGCCCCGACGACACCGTCGTCCTCGCCTCCTCGCTGATCCCCGGCAACGAGAACGCGGTCTACCGGGTGATCAACGGGCTGACCCGGCTGGGCGCGAACGTCGTCCACAAGGGCAACGCCCGCGTGCACGTCTCGGGCCACGCCAGCGCCGGCGAGCTCCTCTACTGCTACAACATCGTCCGGCCCGCGCAACGTGATGCCGGTGCACGGCGAGGTCCGGCACCTCGTCGCGAACGCCGAGCTGGCCGTCAAGACCGGCGTGCCGCGCGAGCGCGTGGTGATCGCCGAGGACGGCGTGGTCGTCGACCTCGTCGACGGCGTGGCCCGCGTGGCCGGCGCGGTGCGAGTGCGGCTACGTCTACGTCGACGGCGCCAGCGTCGGCGAGATCACCGACGCCGACCTCAAGGACCGGCGGATCCTCGGCGAGGAGGGGTTCATCTCCATCGTCGTGGTGGTCGACTCGGGCACCGGCAAGGTGGTCGCGGGGCCCGAGATCCACGCGCGCGGGCTTCGCCGAGGACGACACGGTGTTCGACCGGGTCAAGCCCCGGATCGCCGACGCGCTGGCCGAGGCGGCCACCGGCGGCGTTGGGGACGTCTACCAGCTCCAGCAGGTGGTCCGCCGGGTCGTCGGCCGCTGGGTGAACGAGAGCTACCGGCGGCGCCCCATGATCATCCCGCTGGTGGTCGAGGCCTGAGGTCCCGTGGCGCCGGGAGCCGGCCCGCACACCCTCTCGGGTGCGTCCCCGGGCGCCGGCCGGCCCGGAGGTCGCCTCCCCGGTCGCCGGAACGAGCGCCACGCCGTGATCGCGGGGAGCATCGCGCTGAGCGCCGCCACCATGGTCCTCACCGCGCCCTGGCTCGACGTCGTGCACGACGACCTCGTGCTCGGCCGGAGAGCCGCCCACACGCTGCTGTCGGCCGCCGCCCTCGACACCTACGCACGGAACCCCCTGACGCAGATGGGGCCACTGGCGATCGCGCTCGCGCCGCTGCCGACCCATGTCTACGACCTCGCTGTGGCGGCCCTCGTCGGCGTCGTGGCGGCGCTGCTCGCACTCTCGCGCCCCCGGGGCGTGCGCCTGCCGCTCGCGGTCGTCACCGCCGTGGCGTGGGGCACGGCCGTCGCCGTGCCGTGGTTCGAGCTCGCGGTCAAGGGTCATGTCGACGACGCGCTGGTCCTCCTCGGCACCGCCGTCCTGCTCGCGGCCCGGGCCCGCGGGAACGGCCCCGGGGAGCTCGGTGGGGTCACCCTCGGCCTGCTCGGCAAGCCCACCGCGATCGTGCTCGTCGTGGCCCTGCTGCCGTCCCTTCCGGCGTTCGCGCTCGGCCTCGCCGTGATGGCCGTGATCTGGGGGCCGTTCGCGCTGCACGACCCGGCAGCCCTGCTGAGGGCCGGCAAGGGGGTGATCCTCGTCGTCAGGGGGAGCCTGGAGGACTGGCTGGGGTACCGCGTGCGCTCCCTGCCCCCCGGCTGGGTGCGTGCCGTGGAGCTCGTCGCCGGGGTCCTGGCCGTCCTGGCCTCGCTGGCACGCGATCGGGTCGCCGAAGGGATCATGCTCGCCTTCGCGGTGCGCGCCCTCGTCGAACCGAACCCTGCGCCCGCCTACGTCATCCCCCTGGTCGTCCTGGCACTCGTCCCCGACCTCACGCTGGGCCTGCCGGTGTTCACGCTCGTCTCGACGGTCGCCTTCTACCAGTCGCAGGCCACGCTCGACGGCCGGCCCGGCTGGCCCCGCCTCGTCGCCCTCGTCACGCTGGTCGCGATGACTGCCGTCGCGGTCGCCCTCCCGCACGACGCCCGGCCGCGACGGTTCGCGCGCCGGCCGGTCAGTGCGGGAGCCGCAGAGCCGCTCCCGCGCGCGTCGCCCTGATCCGGTCGACGAGGGCCGGGGCCAGGACGCGCGAGTAGGCGGACGTGTAGTGCACCCCGTCGGTGCGCGCCAGCATCCCGTCGAGCACCGCCGGGCAGTGCCCGTCCGCGCACAGGAGGTCCGTCACGGACACGAGCGACGACACCGCCGGCCGCGCCGCGACGACGCGGGCGAGGTCCTCGTTGTACGCGAGCCGGGCGGCCCGGGTCGGATCCGGCGCCCGGCTCTGCCCCGCGGGCCGCCCCGGAGCGATGACGGCGCCCAGGCTCTCGCCCCGTGGAGGCAGTTCGAGGAAGGCGGTGCGGCCTCCCCGGGCGGCGACCCGGTCGACCAGGGCGGTGTAGCGCGCCCGCACCGCTGCGCGGTAGGCCGGCGAGCCGATGCGGAGCCGGACGCCGTCGACGATGACGTCCTGGTCGTGCAGCCAGTACTCCGCCACGAGCACGACCTGCGGGCGGTAGCGGTCGAGGGCCCGGTCGACGGCCCCGTCCACCTCGGCGGTGCAGGCCCGTGCCGACGCGTCGGGCGCGGCGGCGGCCGGCGGCTCGACGAGCAGGTGGGTGACGGTGCAGCGCTGCCATGCGGCCTGCACCCACGAGAAGTGCTGGCGGGTCGCGACGTCGTCCAGCCCGGCGGCCAGCGCGCGGGCCGTGGAGTCCCCGAGGACCGCCAGGACGGGTGCGCCGGGTCCCGCGTCGACCTTGAGGCACGACACGAACTCGCCGACCTGCTCACCGGGGCAGTCCCGGTCGGCGCGGTCGGTGATGCCCGCCTCCACCTTCGGGGGGAGCCAGGTGGCGCCGATGCCCACGGTTGCCGTGACGGCGACGGCCGTGACGGCGGCGACGGCGAACCGCGGGCGCGACCTTCCGATCAGAGGGAGGTGGCCGGCGACGGCGGGCCGCTCCACCACGAGGAAGGAGGCGGTCGCGGCGGCCAGGGTGACCGCCAGCCGCTCGACCTGGGTGAGCACGTCGCCCCGCCCGCCGGGCGGCAGGGGGAGCGCGATGATCACCGGCCAGTGCCACAGGTAGACGCCGTAGGAGATCCGCCCGAGGGCGACGAGCGGCGGCAGGGACAGCATCCGGGCCACCCGGGCCTGCGGGGCGAGTTCGATCGCGCCGAGGAGGAGCGCGGTGATCGCGCACAGCACGAGCGCACCCCCGTGGAAGTAGGCGGGGGAGTCGGCGGGCAGCAGCAGCATCACGCCCAGCAGCGTCACCAGGGCGGGACCCGCCACCCGCCGCGCCGTGGTGACGGAACGTCCGCCGGCGCCGAGCCGGGGCAGCGCCACCGCCAGGACGGCGCCGGCCAGGAGCTCCTGGGCCCGGCCCAGCGTGCTGTAGTAGGCCGCCGACGGGTCTGATGCCGACCACAGCACCGCGAACGTGACCGCCGACGCGAGGGCGGCGGCTCCCAGCGTCACCAGGGCGGCTGTACGTCCCCAGCCCCGGCGCCGGCCGATCGCCAGCGCCGCGATCACAACCAGCGGCCAGACCAGGTAGAACTGCTCCTCGACGGCGAGGGACCAGGCGTGCCGCAGCGGCGAGGCGCCGGTGTACGCGGCGAAGTAGTCCTGCGCCGTCGCCAGGAAGTGCCAGTTCGCCCCGTACCCCAAGGTCCACAGCAGGTCCGCCCGCCGCGCCGGCCACGTCTCGGGCGGCTGGCTCCACCAGACCCAGGCAGCCACCGCCAGCAGCACGAGCAGCGCGGCGGGCAGCAGCCGGCGTGCCCGGCGCAGCCAGAAGCCGGCGAGGGCGATCCGGCCGGCGGACGCGTGCTCCGCCAGCAGCAGGCCGGTGATGAGGTACCCGGACAGCACGAAGAACACGTCGACCCCGAGGAACCCGCCGCGCACGGGCGAGCCGGATCCACCGCCGAGGTGGTAGGCGACCACCGCGGCGACGGCCAGCGCGCGCACGCCGTCAAGGGCAGCCCTGCGGGCGTGGACCGGAGCCGGCGCGCCCGGTGCCGGCGCGATCGGCCGGGTTCGCGCGTCGGTCGCCATCGAGGCGACTCTAGAGGCGCCGGCCGGGAGCGCCCGCACGGACGAGTGTCGCCCACCCGACACGTGCCCGCTCGCGTGCCGGGTCCGGGCTCCCGGCCGGCGGTCGTACCCTGCCCCTCGTGCCCGCAGCCGCCGCCACCACGCCGATCGCGCCGGTCGCACCGATCGTCTGCGTCGGCGGTGTCGTCGCCGACCGCGTGGTCCGCCTGAACGGTCCGCCGATCACCGGCACCTCCAACCCCGCGTCCGTCGTCACCGCGCCCGGCGGGGTCGCCCGCAACATCGCGGAGAACCTCGCCCGCCTCGGGCACCGCCCCTCACTCGTCTCCGTGATCGGCGACGACACGGCGGGCGCCTCGCTGGTCACCCACGCGCGGGCCGCCGGCGTCGACGCCCGCTGGGTGCGTACCGAACCTGGACAGGTGACAGCGGAATACCTCGCGATCCTCGCGCCCGACGGCGAACTGGTGCTGGGCGTCGCGGTCATGGCGGTCCTCGACGCCCTGACGGTGGCCGACCTCGACGCCGCCTGGCCTCGGCCTCCGGTGGACGGCGCCGGGCCCGGGCTCGTCGTCCTCGACTGCAACCCGCCGGGCGCCCTGCTCGAGCACGCCGTGCGGCGGTCGCGCGAACAGGCCGGCTCCGTCCGGCTCGCCGTCGTGGCCGTCTCGGCCCCCAAGGTCACCCGGCTGCCTGTCGACCTCACCGGCGTCGACCTGCTGTTCTGCACCCGCGACGAGGCCCAGGCCTGGCTCGCGGGACGGGCCGGCACCACCGGCGTCGAGGACATGGACGACGCCGGTCTGGCCGCCGCCCTGCGCGGTTCGGGCGCTCGCTCGGTCGTGCTCACCCGCGGCGCCACCGGCGCGCTCGCCCTCGACGCCCGCGGCCTCGTCGAGGCGCCCGCCTCGCAGGTGCCCGTCGTCGACGTCACCGGCGGAGGGGACGCGCTCGTCGCCGGGACGGTCTCGGCGCTCGTCGCCGGGCACCCGCTCGGGGTCGCCGTCCGGCACGGCGTCGCCCTCGCCGAGCTCACCATCGGGGTCGAGGGTGCCGTCCGCCCCGACCTGGGGCAGCAGGCGCCGACGCTCACGCCGCTGCCCGAGCCGTCATGATGACCCGCGTGCCGGCGCTGACCGTCCTGCCCGCCGTCGCGGACGCCCTGCACCAGGGGCGCCCCGTGGTTGCCCTCGAGTCCACCATCGTCACGCACGGCATGCCCTACCCGCGCAACCTCGAGACCGCGCGGGAGGTCGAGGCCGCGGTGCGCGAGCACGGCGCCGAGCCGGCGACCATCGCCGTGCTCGACGGCACGCCCCGGGTCGGGTTGGAGTCCGCCGAGCTCGAGCGCCTCGCCGCCGCCGGGTCGGGCGGCCCGGGGGAGGGGAGCTTCGTCAAGGCGTCGCGGCGGGACCTGCCCGCCGTCGTCGCGGCGGGACGCAGCGCGGGGACGACCGTCGCCGCCACCATGCGCCTGGCGCACCTCGCGGGCATCCGGGTCTTCGCAACCGGCGGGATCGGCGGCGTGCACCGGGGGGCGGAGACGACCTTCGACGTCTCGGCCGACCTCGACGAGCTCGCCACCACCCCCGTGGCCGTCGTGTCGGCGGGTGCCAAGGCGATCCTCGACCTGCCCCGCACGCTGGAGGTGCTCGAGACCCGCGGCGTCCTCGTCGTCGGCTACGGGACCGACGAGTTCCCGGCGTTCTTCAGCCGCACCAGTGGCCTGGCGCTCGACCACCGCGCCGACACGCCGGCCGAGCTCGCGGCCGTCGTCGCGGCGCACCTGGCCCTCGGCGGCCGCGGGGGCATCCTCGTCGCCAACCCGGTCCCGGTCGCCGACGAGCTGCCCGCCGCAGACGTCGCCGCGAGCATCGAGCGGGCCGTCGCGGAGGCGGAGCGGGCCGGCGTGGGGCGCAAGGAGCTCACGCCGTACCTGCTCGGGCGTGTCCTCGAGCTCACGGGCGGGCGCAGCCTGGCCGCGAATATCGCCCTGGTACGCAACAACGCCGCGCTCGCCGCGCAGGTGGCGGCCGAGCTGAGCCGGAACGCACGGTGAGCCCGACGGCGTGTGCTGCGCCCCGCCGGGCGCGTCGTTCACGTAGATTCTGACCATGGCCGCCCGTACGTCCTCCTCCGCCGGCCGGCCGGCGTCCGGGCGCTCCGGCGGTTCCGGGTCGTCGCGACGCCGTCCCGACCCCTACGACGAGGCGCTGGCCATCTCCCGTGCGCGCACCGCCCGCGGTGGCCGCGTCACCACTGCCACCCGCGACCCGGCCCGCCCCGCGCGGTCGACGTCCCGGTCGTACGCCGGCACCCGCCCCGGCCGGGCGGGCTACCGCCGGCGCCGCCGCCCGCCGTGGCCGCTGCGCGCCGTCGCCGGCCTCTGGATGGGCGTGGCCCACCTCTTCGGCGGCACCGCCCGCAGGATCGGCGACGGCGCCCGCGACCTCGACCCGGCGCACCGGCGCGACGGGCTCGGCCTGCTCCTACTGGCCTGCGCGATCGTGGTCGCGGCCCGGGAGTGGTGGGCGCTGCCGGGCGTCGTGGGGGACGCCGTCCACGCGGTGGTCGCCGGCACGTTCGGGCGGGTCGGCCTCGTGCTGCCCCTCGTGCTGCTCGGCCTCGCGGTGCGGCTGCTGCGCCACCCCGACCTCGTGCAGGCCACCAACCGCGTGGCGATCGGCCTCGCCGCCATGGGCGTCGCGGTCACCGGGCTGGTGCACCTCGCGCGCGGGCTGCCCGCGCCGTCGGACGGCGCCACCGTCATGCGGGACGCCGGCGGCATGGTGGGCTACCTCGCCGCGTCGCCCCTCACGAGCGCGGTCACGGCATGGGTCACCGTGCCCCTGCTGCTCCTGCTCGCGTTCTTCGGCCTGCTCGTCATCACGGCCACCCCGGTCCATCAGATCCCGCAGCGGCTGTACGGGCCTGTACGACCGGCTGACCGGGCATCCCCACGCCGACGGCGCGGACGAGGCCGACGAGGCGGGCGCCTCGGCCCTGCGCCGGCGGCTGCGGGCGGCCGACGGCGAGAGCCCGTTCGACGAGCGAGGCCTACGAGAAGGCCGTCGATCACGGCGCCGGCCCGGGGCCGCGGCCGCAAGCGCGGGCCCGACGCCGAACCCGTGACCGACCTGCCCACCGAGCCCGTGCCCGGCTTCGCGGCCGGCCTCCCGGTCGCCGAGCCCGTTCCCGCACCCGGTCCCGTCGCGACGGAACCGGCACCGGCGTCGGCGGCGGTGCCACCTGCTCTCGTGCCCAGCAGGCCCGTGCTCGAGCCGCCGCCCACCACCCAGCTCCCGCAACGGGTCGAGCAGCTGCAGCTCGCCGGGCGACGTCACCTACACCCTGCCGCCGTCCGACGTCCTCGCCCCGGGCACGCCCGCCCAAGGCGCGCAGCGCGGCGAACGACCGGGTGGTCGAGCAGCTGACCCGGGTCCTCGAGGACTTCGCGATCGACGCCCGGGTCACCGGCTTCAGCCGCGGCCCGACCGTGACCCGCTACGAGGTCGAGCTCGGCCAGGCGGTCAAGGTCGAGCGAGTCACGGCGCTGTCGAAGAACATCGCCTACGCGGTGGCGAGCGCCGACGTGCGCATCCTGTCGCCGATCCCCGGCAAGTCCGCGATCGGCATCGAGATCCCCAACGCCGACCGCGAGACCGTGTCGCTCGGCGACGTGCTGCGCAGCCAGGCGGCCCGCAAGCTCGAGCACCCCATGGTGATCGGGGTCGGCAAGGACGTCGAGGGCGGCTACGTGCTCGCCAACCTCGCGAAGATGCCGCACCTGCTCGTCGCCGGCGCCACCGGCGCCGGAAAGTCGAGCTTCGTCAACTCGATGATCGCGTCGATCCTCATGCGGTCGACGCCCGACGAGGTGCGCATGGTCCTCGTCGACCCCAAGCGCGTCGAGCTGACCGCCTACGAGGGCATCCCGCACCTCATCACGCCGATCATCACGAGCCCGAAGAAGGCGGCCGAGGCGCTGCAGTGGGTCGTCAAGGAGATGGACGCCCGCTACGACGACCTGGCCGCGTTCGGCTTCAAGCACGATCGACGACTTCAACCACGCGATCCGCACCGGCAAGGTCGTCGCGCCGCCCGGCAGTGAGCGCCAGCTCGCGCCGTACCCGTACCTGCTCGTCATCGTCGACGAGCTCGCCGACCTGATGATGGTGGCGCCCCGCGACGTCGAGGACTCGATCGTCCGGATCACCCAGCTGGCGCGTGCCGCGGGCATCCACCTCGTGCTGGCCACGCAGCGGCCGAGCGTCGACGTCGTGACCGGTCTGATCAAGGCGAACGTGCCGAGCCGGCTGGCGTTCGCGACGTCGTCCGTCACCGACTCCCGGGTCGTGCTCGACCAGCCGGGCGCCGAGAAGCTCATCGGCCAGGGCGACGCGCTGTTCCTGCCCATGGGCTCGAGCAAGACGATGCGGGTGCAGGGCGCCTGGGTGACCGAGACCGAGATCCACAAGGTCGTCGGCCACGTGAAGGGCCAGCTGCAGCCGATCTACCGCGACGACGTCACGGCCCCCGTGGCGCGCAAGCAGATCGACGAGGACATCGGCGACGACCTCGACCTGCTGCTGCAGGCGGCGGAGCTCGTCGTGACGACCCAGTTCGGGTCGACCTCGATGCTGCAGCGCAAGCTGCGGGTCGGCTTCGCCAAGGCCGGCCGGCTGATGGACCTGCTGGAGTCGCGCGGCGTCGTCGGGCCCAGCGAGGGCAGCAAGGCGCGAGACGTCCTGGTCAAGCCCGACGACCTCGCGGGCACCCTCGCCCTGATGCGCGGCGAGGACCCCGTGGACGACGACGCCGGGCGCGTGCCGGACGAGTGGGAGCCCGGCGATGACGACTGACCTCGAGGCCGCTCCGCGGCACGGGGCGGACGACGACCGGCCCGAGCTCGACCTGCTGGTGTGGGACGCGCCGAACGTCGACATGACGCTGTCGAACGTCATCGGGGGCCGCCCGACCCCGCAGTCGAGGCCGCGCTTCGACGCCGTCGCGCGCTGGCTGCTGGCGGCCGCGGGCGACCGGGACGTCGAGGGCACGGTGTTCGCCAACGTGCCGCCCGGCGGCGCGGTGTCGATGCGCGGCTGGATCGAGGCGATCCGGTCCTTCGGCTACGACGTCTTCGCCCGGCCGAAGCTGCACGCCGACGACGACGTCGACGCCGACATGGTGGCCCACATCAACGCGCGGGCCGCGCAGCGGCGGCTGCACCGTGTCGTCGTCGCCAGCGGCGACGGCCGCAACTTCCTCGAGCCCCTCGAGGACATCGCGCGGGCCGGCGTCGAGGTCGTCGTCCTGTCGTTCTCCGAGGTCGCGGGGTACGCCCAGGAGTCGGACCTCATCGCGTTCGTCGACCTGGAGGACGTGCCCGGCGCCTTCACGACGCCGTTGCCGCGCGTCCGGCTCGACAACCTGCCCGTCGGCGGCGCCTGGCTCCCGGCCACCCGCCCGATGCGAGCCCTCCTGCACGAGGACGCCTGACCGCGGTTCCAGCCCCCGCGGCGTCGAGATGTCTGCTTGGTGCTTTGCGGTGGCCTCAGATGTCGGGGCCGGTCCCGGCCGTGGTCGACGCCGTGGTCGACGCCGTGGTCGACGCCGTGCGTCGACGCCGTGGTCGACGCCGTGGTCGACGCCGTGGTCCGTGCCGCCGTGGTCGAAGCCGTGGTCCGGGCCGTGGTCGAAGCCGTGGTCCGGGCCGTGGTCGGAGCCGGGCTCGAGTCGGCCCAGATCTGACGCCAGCGCAAAGCGTCGAAAGGCGACCTCGGCGGGGGCCGAGAGCATCGGGCCGACACGTGCCCGGGCCGTGGCCCGACGATCGCGCGGATACGCTGGCGGCGTGTCACCGAGCGCGAGCGAGCCCACCCTGTCGGACCCACCGCCGCGCTCCGTCGCCCTGGTCACGCTGGGGTGCGCCCGCAACGAGGTCGACTCCGAGGAGCTCGCCGGCCGGCTCGAGGCGGCGGGCTGGCGACTGGTCGACGACGCGGCCGACGCGGACGTCGCCGTGGTCAACACGTGCGGCTTCGTGGAGCAGGCGAAGAAGGACTCGATCGACGTCCTCCTCGAGGCGGCCGACCTGCGCGACGGCGCCGCCCGCACGCGCGCCGTGGTCGCCGTCGGCTGCCTGGCCGAGCGGTACGGCACCGACCTGGCCGAGCAGCTCCCCGAGGCCGACGCCGTGCTCGGCTTCGACTCCTACGCCGACCTGTCCTCGCACCTCGACGCGATCCTGCACGGCGAGCGGCCCGCGTCGCACGTGCCGCGGGACCGCCGCTCGCTGCTGCCCTTGGCACCGGCGGCCCGCGCCGGGGCGGGCGGTCCGATCCCGGGGCACGGCGACCTGCCCGAGGGCGACCGGATCCAGGGGGCACCCGCCAGCGGCCCGCGGGTCGTGCGGCGTCGCCTCGACGGGCGGCCGTGGGCCCCCCTGAAGATCGCGTCGGGGTGCGACCGGCGCTGCAGCTTCTGCGCGATCCCGGCGTTCCGCGGGTCCTTCGTGTCGCGGCCCGTCGCCGACGTGCTGGCCGAGGGCGCATGGCTCGCCGAGCGCGGCGTCCGCGAGGTGCTGCTGGTCAGCGAGAACTCGACCTCGTACGGCAAGGACCTCGGCGACCTGCGCCTGCTCGAGCGGCTCCTGCCCGAGCTCGCCCGCGTCCCGGGCCTCGCCCGGGTGCGGGTCTCCTACCTGCAGCCGGCCGAGACCCGCCCCGACCTGCTCGAGGTCATCGCGACGACTCCCGGCGTCGTCCCGTACTTCGACCTGTCCTTCCAGCACGCGGCGCCCGCCCTGCTGCGGCGCATGCGCCGCTTCGGGGGCACCGACGACTTCCTCGGGCTGGTCGAGCGGATCCGGGCCCTGGCCCCGCACGCCGGGATCCGCTCCAACGTCATCGTGGGCTTCCCGGGCGAGACCGAGGCCGAGCTCGCGGAGCTCGAAGGGTTCCTCGAGGCCGCCCGGCTCGACGTCGTCGGCGTGTTCGGCTACTCCGACGAGGACGGCACCGAGGCCGCGACCCTGCCCGGCGCGCTGCCGCCCGACGAGGTCGCCGAGCGGGCCGCTCGGGTGAGCGCCCTGGTGGAGGAGCTCATGGCCCAGCGCGCCCAGGACCGGATCGGCGAGCTCGTCGAGGTGCTGGTCGAGGAGCTGGTCGAGGAGGTCGCGGGCGAATCCGGCGACGGCCTCCCGGTCGGCCGGTCCGCGCACCAGGGTCCGGAGGTCGACGGCGTCACCCGGCTGCTCGGGGCGCCCGGCGCAGCGGTCGGGGACCTCGTCGCCGCCCGCGTCGATCGGGAGCGAGGGTGCCGACCTGGTCGCCGAGGCGTTGCCGGCGCGGGCGTCGCGGTGACCGGGCCGTCGGTGGGCGGCCCCGGAACGGGCGCCGTCCCCGATCCGCCGGTGGCGGTGCCGGTAGCGGCTCCCGCGAGCACCTGGAACATCGCGAACGCCCTGACGGCGCTGCGGCTGCTGCTGGTGCCGGTGTTCGGGTGGCTCCTGCTCGCCGACGACGGCGACAGCAAGGGCCTGCGCATCCTCGCCGCGGTGGTCTTCGCCGCGGCCGCCGTGACCGATCGCATCGACGGGGAGCTGGCGCGGCGCCGCGGTCTCGTGACGGACGTCGGCAAGATCGCCGACCCGATCGCGGACAAGGCCCTCATGGGCACGGCGCTCGTCGGGCTGTCGATCCTCGGCGAGCTCGCCTGGTGGGTGACCATCGTCGTGCTCGTCCGGGAGATCGGGATCACGCTGCTGCGGTTCGTAGTGATCCGCCACGGGGTGATGCCCGCCGGCCGCGGGGGGAAGGCCAAGACGGTGCTGCAGGCCATCGCGATCACCCTGTACCTGCTGCCGCTGCCGCAGGGCTGGGAACCCGTGGCGACCGCCGTCATGGCGGTGGCCGTCGTCGTGACCGTCGTCACCGGAGTCGACTACGTCGTCAAGGCCTGGCGGCTGGTGCGCACGAGCGAGCGCACCCGGGCCCGGCGCGCGGCCCGGGCGGGGTCGTGAGCGTCGTGCCGTCGTGAGCGTCGAGGAGAGGGTGGCCCGGATCGTCCCCGTGCTCCGGGCCCGCGACGAGACGCTCGCCACCGCCGAGTCCCTCACCGGCGGCGCCCTGGCCTCCGCGCTCGTCGAGGTGCCGGGGGTCTCGGCGGTCTACCGCGGCGGTGTCGTCCCCTACGCGACGCCCCTCAAGCACGAGCTGCTCGGCGTCGACGCCGCCCTGCTCGCCCGCGAGGGCGCTGTCCATCCGGAGGTGGCGCGGCAGATGGCGGACGGCGTCCGCGCCCGGCTGGCCGCGACCTGGGGGGTGGCGACCACGGGGGTCGCGGGGCCCGATCCGCAGGACGGCAAGGAGCCCGGGACGGTGCACCTGGCGGTATCGGGGCCCAGCGGGACCCTGGTGCGGTCGCTCGCCCTGCCCGGTGACCGGGCCGCGGTACGGGCGGCGGCCGTGGCGGCGGCGCTCGACCTGCTGGCCGAGGCGCTGCGCGTTCAGCCCTGGGCGTAGCGGGGCGCCGGAGCGCGCGGAACATCGGGGGTCCGCCGTCAGTTCTGCGGGTGTGACGAACGACGCGTCGGCTGCGCGACGGCAGGTGCCGCGGGGTACGGTGGGAGGAACTCACCCGTTCGGGAGCGTGACGCCCCCCCGAGGGCGGCTTCAGCGGCCCTCGAGCGGGGCCGAGACTGGAAAGGTGACGGCGAAGGGAGGTCGGCCCGTGGTGCTCTTGCGGCAGGAGATCGGCGACGTGCTCCGTGACGCCCGCCGTCGGCAGGGTCGCACGCTGCGCGAGGTCTCCTCGGTCGCGCGCGTCTCCCTCGGGTACCTCAGCGAGGTCGAGCGCGGTCAGAAGGAGGCGTCCAGCGAGCTGTTGGCGTCGATCTGCGGTGCGCTCGAGGTGCCGCTGTCGTCCGTGCTGCACACGGTGAGCCGCCGCGTCGCCGAGGCCGAGCACGTCGAGCCGGTCGACCTCGAGGTCGCCGGCCTCGAGGTTCCCGACACCGTTCCCGACGGCCTGGCCGACGGCGTCGCCCTGCGCGACGGCCTGGTCAACGCGGCCTGACCGCCCCACCACCCTGACGAGGGGCCCGGCCGGAGCACCGGCCGGGCCCTTCTGTCGTCTCTGTCGTCGATGCCACGGGCCCGGCGGCACCGGGCGCGCGTGCGCCCTGGGCGGATCAGCCCTTGGCCTGCGAGAGGCGGATCATGTTGCCGGAGGGGTCCCGGAAGGCGCAGTCCCGAACCCCGTAGAACTGGTCCATCGGCTCCTGCAACACCTCGGCTCCCCAGGCCCGGATCCGCTCGAAGTCCCCGTCGAGATCCGAGGTGTCGAAGATCAGGGCGTTGAGGGAGCCCTTGGCGGCGAGGGCGAGGAGGGCGTCCGCGTCCGCGGCTCCCGGGCCGCCGTGCGGCTCCATCAGGACGATCTCGAGCTCGGGCTGCGACGCGGTCGTGAGGGTCAGCCAGCGCATCGCCTCCATCGAGACGTCGGTGTGCACGCGCAGCCCGAGGGCGTCGCGGTAGAACGGGAGCGCGGCGTCGTGGTCGTGGACGGTGAGGAAGCAGTGGGAGACGTGGAGGTCCATGGCGGCCACGCTAGGCGCGGCCACCGCTCGGGTGCTTCTCCGTTCCTGCTCGGCGCAGCGGGCGCGTCCGCATCCTCGTCAGGCAGGCTGGGATGGCGGCGGCCAGGGTGTGGTCACGAGCCCGGTAGGCGCTCGGCGATTCGCCCGACGAGCTCGGTGAACCGGGCGCTGAACGATCCCAGCGAGGTGCAGCCGACGCTCATGCACACGTCGGTCACCGAGAGGTCGCCCCGGCGCAGCAGCGCCTTGGCGCGCTCGATCCGCCGGGTCATGAGGTAGACGTACGGAGTCTCGCCGAAGGCGGCCCGGAACCGGCGGGAGAAGTGCGAGGGGGACATGAGCGCGGCCCGGGCCAGCGACGGCACGTCGAGCGGCCGTGCGTACTCCCGGTCGATCAGGTCGCGTGCCCGGCGCAGGTGGGCGAGCTCCGCGAGCGAGGTCGGCTCCGCCGGCCGGGCCTGCTCGCCCCTCACGCCTGGTCGGCGCGAGCAGCGTGCCGGGCCTGCTGCGCGGCGCGCTTCTCCTCGAAGCGGGTGGCCTTCGCGTCGAGGTCGTCCATGAAGGCCGCCAGCTTCTCGCGGGCCTGCTCGCCCTCGGGGGACAGCCCCTCGAGCTCGAAGACCTTCCAGTGCCGCAGCACCGGGTTCAGCACCTCGTCGCGGTGGATGCGCAGGTCGTAGATCCCGGCGAGGGCGATCTTCAGCGATCGGCGGGTGAAGCCGTCGATCGTCGAGCCCGGGCATCTCGAACCGCTCCACGACGTCCCAGATGGCCTCCATCGCCTGGTCGGGCGCGATCTCGAGCGCCGCCGCCATGAGGTTGCGGTAGAAGACCATGTGCAGGTTCTCGTCGACCGAGATCCGGGCGAGCAGCTGGTCGGCGAACGGGTCCTCGGTGTACTTGCCGGTGTTGCGGTGCGAGATCCGGGTGGCGAGCTCCTGGAAGCTCACGTAGGCGACGGTGTGCATCATGTCGAGCTCGTACGAGCTCTGGAAGCCCTGCGTCATGTGCACCATGCGCTCGCGCTCCAGCGCGTCGGGGTCGACGGCCCGGCTGGTGAGCAGGTAGTCGCGGATGGCCATGCCGTGCCGGCCCTCCTCGGCGGTCCAGCGGCCGATCCACGTGCCCCAGGCGCCGCTCCGGCCCGAACGACTGGTAGATCTCGCGGTGGTAGCTCGGCAGGTTGTCCTCGGTGAGCAGGTTGACGACGAGGGCCGTCCGGGCCGTCTCGCTCACCTTCGACTGCGAGACGTCCCACGGGACGCCGTCCTCGAAGACCCCCGCGAAGTTCATCCCCTCGGTCCAGGGGACGTACTCGTGCGGCATCCACTCCTTGGCGATGTTCAGGTGCCGGTCGAGCTCCTTGGCGACGACCGGCTCGAGCTCCTCGAGGAGCTGGCGCTGGGTGTAGGTGCGGCGTCCGGCGGTCATGGGGGCCTCCTCGTCGGGCGTCCTGCGATCCGTCTCACGGTAGCCCCGTCGGGCGCCACATCACGATCGTCGCGGCGCCCATCGGCCGCTGCGGCCGGCCGTCGTCCGTCGGGGCGGGGCCGCGCTGGCAGTGCGGGCAGTAGAAGACCACCCGGTCCTGCGGCGCGACGCCGATGGAGGCGACGCGGACCGGCGTCCGGCACCGCAGGCACGGCCGACCCGACCGGGCGTGCACGTAGTGGTCACGACCCGGCCGGGTGTCGCCCGTGGTCACCTGCGCGCCCCGCACCCGGGCGAGGTCGAGCAGCCGGTGCGCCAGGGTGACCACGGCGGGCAGGTCGGGCACGTCCCGCACCGGCGTCCACGGGGTCACGCCGCGCAGGAACAGCGTCTCCGCCATGAAGAAGGTGCCGATGCCGGCGAGGTTGCGCTGGTCGAGCAGTGCCTCGCCGACCGCCCGGTCGGGCTCGGCACGCAGCCGCCACAGCGCCTCGTCGGGGTCCCAGTCGGCGCCGAGGACGTCGGGACCGAGGTGACCGACCAGGGTGCCCTCGTCGGCGGTGGGGACCAGGTCGAGCATCCCGAGCTTGTGGCCGACGGCCGTCCAGGTGTCGTTCGCCAGCACCGCCCGGACGAAGCTCTCGCTGCGCCCGCGCGCCCACGGCTCGCCGGTGCGGTGGACGTGCCAGGAACCCTCCATGCGCAGGTGGCTGTGCAGGGTGAGCGGAGGCTCGGCGGCGGCCCCGGCGACCCGCACGAGGATGTGCTTGCCGCGGCTCGTCGCCTCCGTCACCTCGCGGCCGGACAGGTCGACCGTGGCGAGCGAGGGCCAGCGCAGGTCGGAGAGGGTCAGCACGCGTCCCGCGAGGGCGGCGTGCAGCCGACGCGAGACGCGCCAGGCGATGTCACCCTCGGGCATCCCCCCACTGTGCACCACAGGGGCGGGTCGGGCGGTTCGGGGCATGTTGGACGGCGCCTTGAGCGCCTCCGGACGCGCACCGCAGAACGCTGGGTGACGGGGACGGGTGCGGGCTCCCCGAACCTGCTGCTGCACCTGCCCGGCGCGTCCTCCACACCTGCAGGAGGCTCGTACGGCTTCTGCTGGACGCAGGACTCCGGGACGCGCTGACGCGTCAGGACGCAGAGGTCAGGCTCGGATGCGCAGCCCCCGCGGGGTCGCGTGGAACCCGGCCGCCGCCAGCGCGACGGCGAGGGGATGCTCGGCGGCGAGCAACCCCTCCCCGTCGGCGCGCTCCACGGTGAGACGGCCGAGCGCCCCGTCGCGGACGGCCAGCGCCAGCGCATCGGCCGCCGCCTGCAGGACGGCCCGGTCGTCGGTCCACGAGAGCAGTGACCGGCCACCCCGCTCGACGTACAGCGCCAGCTCGCCGTCGACGAGCACCACCAGCGCGCCGGCCTTGCGGCCCGGCTTGTGCGTCTGCCGCGCCGGCTCGTCACCCCGGGACGGCCGGTCGGGCCGGTCTGGCCAGGGCAGGGCCGCGCCGTACGGGTTGGCGGGGTCGGCCGCGGCGAGCACCACGGTGGGGCTCCCCGGCTGCGAGGGGTCGGGTTCGTCGCCGGGCTGACGGGACGTCGCCCGCAGCCGGTCGACGGCGCCGGTCGTGGCGAACTGCGAGGCGCCGAGCCCCTCGACGAAGTAGCCGCGACGCACCCGGCCCGCGTCCTCGAAGGCCGCCAGCACGCGGTAGGCGGCGGCGAAGCCGCCGGGGACGCGCTCGGCGACGGCGGCTCCGCGGGTGACCACGCCGTGCCGTTCGAGCAGGAGCTCGGCGACGGCGTGCGCCCGCACGGTCGCGTCCTGCTCGCGGGCGGGCAGCAGCGACCACCGCCCGGCACCGGTCGGGGGGCCGCCGCGGGACGGGAGGACGGGCCGGGCCAGGCCCGCCGCCGCGCAGACCCGAGCGCAGACCGGACGGCCGCCCGCCGTAGCGCGCGCGTGGCGCCGAGGGGCGGCTCCGGTGCGCGGTGCGGCCCCCGCCGAGCCGGGCGCGCAGCGGCGCGAGCGTGTCGTTGGTGAGCAGCCCGGCCCAGACGAGGTCCCACAGCGCGGCGACGAGAGCCGGGTCGTCCTGGGTGCCGAGGGCACTGCCGACGGCGTCGGCGAGCGGGCGGAAGAAGTAGGCGCCGCCGCCGGCCAGCACGTCGAGGACCGCTCGGTGCAGCTCGTGCCCGACCGCCCCGGGGTCGAAGTCGGGGTCGGGCTCGGGGAGGGTCAGCGGCGCGAGGTCGGCCGGGTGCAGCGCCACCCAGCCGTCGTCGCCGGGCAGGGAACCGTGCCCCGACCACACGATCTCGCCGGCCGCGGTCAGCTCGTCGAGCAGACCCGGGGTGTAGCCGGGCACCCGCGCCGGGAGCACGAGCGTCTCCAGCGCGCTGGCGGGCACGACCGCCCCGGCGAGCTGCTCGACCGCGCGGAGCAACCCGTCGACACCGCGCACCGGCGCCCCGACGCCTTGCCACGCGGGCAGGAAGCGCGCGAGATCGCGGGCCGGCACCGGCTCGACCTCCGCGCGCAGGGCGGCCAGCGAGCGGCGCCGGATCGTCCGGAGCACCTCGGCGTCGCACCAGTCCAGGCCCTCGACGCCACCGGCCTCGAGCGGCCGCAGCTCGCCCTCGACCAGCCGGCCGCCGGCGGCGAGCCGGCGCAGCGCCTCGGTGACGACGGCGGAGCCGAGCCCGAACCGGGCGGCCGCCCCGGCCGCCGTGAACGGCCCGTGCGTCCGCGCGTAGCGGGCCAGCAGGTCGCCGAGCGGGTCGGGCACGGGCTCGGTGAACGCCTCGGCCACCCCGACGGGCAGGGGGGTGCCCAGCGCGTCCTGGAGGCGGCCGGCGTCCTCGACGGCGGCCCAGCGTTCGCTGCCCGCGATCCGCACCCGGATGGCGCGCCGGCTCGCCTCGAGCGCCTCGAGCCAGCCGGCGGCGACGGCGAGCGGCGCGGGCTCCTCGTCGTCGGCGGCGACCCGGGCGCGGGCCGCGACCTCGGACGTGTCGAGCGGACCGAGCAGGCGCAGCAGGTCGGCGGCGCCCTCGAGGCCGCGCAGCCGGCGCTCGGGCGCCAGTCGCTGGAGCTCGTTCTCGGTGCGCATGAGCGCCGCCGGGTCGAGCAGGTCGCGCAGCGAGGCCCCTTCGCCGCGCCCGAGGAGTTCGGCGAGCAGGCCGGGGTCGAGTGCCAGGGCGGCGGCCCGGCGCTCGGCGAGCGGCGCGTCACCCTCGTAGAGGAACTGCGCGACGTAGCCGAACAGCAGGCTGCGCGCGAACGGCGACGGCTGCTGGGTCTCGACCTCGACGAGCCGGACGGACCGGGCCTGCACGTCGCGCATGAGCGCCACGAGGCCCGGCACGTCGAACACGTCCTGGAGGCACTCGCGCACGGTCTCGAGGACGATCGGGAAGCTGCCGTAGCGGCTCGCCACCTGCAGCAGCTGCGCCGCCCGCTGCCGCTGCTGCCACAGCGGCTGGCGCTTGCCGGGCGTGCGCCGCGGCAGCAGCAGCGCGCGTGCGGCGCACTCGCGGAAGCGAGCGGCGAACAGGGCCGAGCCGCCGAGCTCGTTGGTGACGAGGTCCTCGACGTCGGCCGGGTCGAGCAGGACGAGCTCGCGACGTCGGGCGCCCGGCCGTCGTCGGTCTCGACGTCGGGCAGGCGCAGGACGAGCCCGTCGTCGCCGTGCATCGCCTGGACGTCGACGCCGAAGCGCTCGCGGAACCGTGCCGCGACGGCCAGCGCCCACGGCGCGTGCACCTGACCGCCGAAGGGGGAGTGCACGACGACCCGCCAGTCGCCCAGCTCGTCGCGGAACCGCTCGACCACCAGGGTGCGGTCGTCGGGCACGTGCCGGGTGGCCTCCTGCTGCTCGCGCAGGTAGGCGACGAGGTTGTCGGCCGCCCAGTCGTCGAGGCCTGCCACCCGGGCGCGCTCGCGTGCCGCGTCGTCGGGCAGCCCGGCGACCTCGCGCAGGAACGCGCCGACGGCGCGCCCGAGCTCCGCCGGCCGGCCGAGCGCGTCGCCGTGCCAGAACGGCAGCTTGCCCGGCTGCCCGGGCGCCGGCGTCACGAGCACCCGGTCGTGCGTGATCTCCTCGATGCGCCACGCCGACGAGCCGAGGGTGAAGACGTCGCCGACCCGCGACTCGTACACCATCTCCTCGTCGAGCTCGCCGACCCGGCGCCCGGCCCCCCGCCGCGCCTCGTCACCGCCGGCGAGGAACACTCCGAACAGCCCCCGGTCGGGGATCGTGCCGCCGCTGGTGACGGCGAGCCGCTGGGCGCCCGGCCGGCCGGTGAGCGTGCCGGTGAGCCGGTCCCACACCAGCCGCGGACGGAGCTCGGCGAACTCGTCGCTCGGGTAACGGCCCGACAGCATGTCGAGCACGGCCTCGAGCACGCCCCGCCCGAGGGTGGCGAACGGCGCCGCCCGCTTGACGACGCGCTCGAGCTCGTCGACCTGCCAGGGATCCATCGCGACCATCGCGACGACCTGCTGGGCCAGCACGTCGAGCGGGTTCGCCGGTACCCGGAGCGCCTCGATCCGCCCGTCGCGCATGCGCTCCACGACGACGGCCGTCTGCACGAGGTCGCTGCGGTACTTGGGGAACAGCACGCCGCGGGACACGGCCCCGACCTGGTGCCCCGCACGCCCGACGCGCTGCAGCCCGCTGGCCACGCTCGGCGGGGACTCCACCTGGACGACGAGGTCGACCGCGCCCATGTCGATGCCGAGCTCGAGGCTCGAGGTGGCGACGACGGCGGGCAGCCGCCCGGCCTTCAGCTCGCCCTCGATGACCGCCCGCTGCTCCTTGCTGACCGAGCCGTGGTGGGCCCGCGCGAGCACGGCCGGTGCGCCCGTCGACGCCCCCGCCTGCGCCATGAGCGCGGCCGGCGCGACGGAGCCCGGCTCGGGCAGCTCGGGCAGCTCGGACTCCTCCTGGCGCTCGTGCCAGATCTCGTTGAGCCGCGCGGTCAGCCGCTCGGCGAGCCGGCGGGAGTTGGCGAACACGAGCGTGGAGTGGTGCTGCGGCGACGAGGTCGACCACGCGCTCCTCGACGTGCGGCCAGATCGAGGGCCGGCGGGGCTGTCCGGCGGCGTTGCCGGTGAGGTCGACGTCGGGCGGCGCCCAGGAAGGCCAGGTCGGGCTCGGCGGCCGTGCCGGGCGCCGGACCGGAGGGTGCCGCGTCGAGCTCGGCCATGTCGGGCACCGGGACGACGACCTTGAGGTCGAAGACCTTCGTGCTGGGCGGCTGCACGATCCGCACCGGGACGTCGCCCGCGCCGCCGAGCCAGCGCGCCACGTCCTCCACCGGGCGCACGGTGGCGGACAGGCCGACGCGCTGCGCGGGCCGGGGCAGCAGCGCATCGAGCCGCTCGAGGGAGAGCGCCAGGTGGGCGCCACGCTTGCTGCCCGCCATGGCGTGCACCTCGTCGACGATCACGGTCTCGACGCCGGCGAGCGAGGCGCGGGCCTGCGACGTCAGCAGGAGGAACAGCGACTCGGGGGTGGTGATGAGCACGTCGGGCGGGGTTCGGGCCAGGGCACGCCGCTCGTCGGCCGGGGTGTCGCCGGACCGCAGGCCCACCCGGACGTCGGGCACCGGCAGGCCGAGACGGGTCGCGGCCTGCCGGATCCCGGTCAGCGGCGCGCGCAGGTTGCGCTCGACGTCGACCGCGAGCGCCTTCAGCGGCGAGACGTACAGCACGCGGCAGCGCAGGCCCGCCTGCGCCGGGGGAGGTGTCGTCGCCAGCCGGTCGAGCGCCCAGAGGAAGGCGGCGAGGGTCTTGCCCGAACCCGTGGGCGCGACGACGAGCGCGTGGTCGCCCCCGGTCACGGCGTCCCACGCGCCCACCTGGGCGGGGGTGGGCCCCGAGAAGGCGGCGCCGAACCAGGCGCGCGTGGCGGCGGTGAAGCGGCCGAGCACCACCTCGGGGTCGGGCCCGGGCGGGGGCCGGTCCGGCCCGGGGCCCTGCCGGGTACGGCGCGCAGGCGACATGCACGGATTCTCGCTCGCCCCACCGACAGACGCGCGGGCGCACACTGCTCACCGTGGAAGCGGTACGCGATCTGGACGGCACGCCGGCCCGGCTGCACGCGGAACCCGTGGCCCTGCCCGGGCTCCCGGTGCCCGCTCCGGGCCGACCGCACGACGCCGTCGCGACCGCCGCCGGCGCCCTCGTGCGGGCCGGCCGCCGTGGCGTGGTCGCCCTCGCC
Organism: uncultured Actinomycetota bacterium; assembly: GCA_963792195.1. GTDB lineage: Bacteria > Actinomycetota > Actinomycetes > Actinomycetales > Kineosporiaceae > DATKNA01. Next base: position 840,634 of record CAWBVK010000004.1, read on the forward strand.
GGCGACTGGGCCGGCGGGGGAGGAGTGGTGACGGCCGACCCGCAGGTCATCCGCCGCCCGACCACGGCCGCCGACGCGTTCCGCGTGACCGACGACCTGCCGCACCTCGCCGGGCCGGCGCGAGCCGGTGCGGTCGGCGGTGGCTGGTTCGGCCACCTCGGGTTCGGCCTCTCGCATGCGCTGTGGCGGCGGCCCGCGCCCCTCCCGGCGACCCGTCTGCTGCCGGTGGCGCACTGGGCGTGGCACGACTGGGTGCTCCGGCTCGACAGCGGCGGGCACTGGTGGTTCGAGGCGCTCCTCGGCCCCGGCTTCGACCGGGCCCGCGCGGGCGGCGTCCTCGCCGGTCTGCGACGCGACCTGGCAGCGCGACCCGGCCGCGCGGGCCCTGTCAGCGCACGCGTGCTCGTCGCCCCCGACGCGTCCCGGCACACCGGCGCCGTGGAGGCGTGCGTGCGGGCGATCCGGCACGGCGACGTCTTCCAGGCGAACATCACCTCGGGCGTCGACCTGGAGTTCAAGGGTGAGCCTGTCGACGCCTGGCGCCGGCTGGCCACGTCGCTGGCCCCGGCCCGCGCCGCCTTCGTCGACGTCGGCGAGGGAGCGCTGGTCGGCGCGAGCCCCGAGCTGTTCCTCGAGCGGCACGGCGGCACGGTCCGCAGCGCCCCGATCAAGGGGACGCGCGGGGCCGGGGAGGGCGAGGCGCAGGTGCTGCGCGAGTCCGCGAAGGACGCCGCCGAGAACGTGATGATCGTCGATCTCGTGCGCAACGACCTCTCGGCCGTGTGCCTGCCCGGCACGGTCGCCGTGACCGGCCTGGTCGAGGTGGCGCCGCACGCGGGCGTGTGGCACCTCGTGTCGACGGTCGAGGGTGAGCTCGCACCCGGCACGACGAACGCCGCGCTGCTCGGCGCGACCTTCCCGCCGGCGTCCGTGACCGGCGTGCCGAAGGTCCGCGCCCTGGAGGTCATGGCGGACGCGGAGGGTGAGCCGCGCGGCGTGTACACCGGCGCCGTCGGGTTCGCCTCGCCCGTGGCCGGGCTCGAGCTCGCGGTGACCATCCGCACGCTCGAGGTCGTGGGCGGGGTGGCCCGGCTGGGGGTCGGCGGCGGCGTCACCGCCGGGTCCACACCGGTCGAGGAGTGGGCCGAGTGCCTGGTCAAGGCCGCTCCGCTGCTGTCGGCGCTGGGCGCCTCGTCGCCGGCCGGCCTCTCCGAGGCGGCTCCGGCCGACGCGGGGCTCGCCGAGACGGTGCTCGTGCACGACGGGCACGTGCTCGAGCTGTCCGACCACGCCGAGCGCCTCGAGCGCTCGTGGTGGGAGCTGTACCGCGAGCGCCCGCCCGTCGACGTGCGCGAGGAGGTGCGCGCAGTCGCGGCAGGGCTGCCCCCGGGGTGGCGCCGGGTGCGCCTGGAGGTGGGGAGGCAGGGCCGGGCGCGGACGTCGTCCGCGCCGGTGCCGCCGCCGTCGCGACCGTCGGCTCAGCGAGGCGTCGAGGTGCGGGTGCGGAGGGTGGGGCCGGGCGGGCTGTCGCGGCACGCCTTCGCGCGCCAGGGGGAGCCTGGCACCGGCTCCGGCGTGGAGGTCCTGGTCGACCCCGACGGACACGTACTGCAGGCGAGAGGGGCCAACGCGGTGGCAGTGGTCGGCGGGGTGGTGTGGACCCCTCCGCTCGACGGGCGCATCCTGCCGGGCGTCACCCGGGCCGTCGTCCTCGACCTCGCCGTGGACGCCGGCGTGCCGGTGCGCACGGCCCGCCTGCCGCTCGCGGTCGCGCGCGGCGCGGACGGCGTCCTGCTGGTGGACGGCGTGCACGGGGTGCGGTGGGTGCGGTCCGGGCTGGGCCGGACGTGGGCAGGGCCGGACGCCGTCGGTGCGGCCCTGGCCGACGCGCTGCTCGACCGCTGGGGTGCGCTCGCCGGCGCGCGTGCGATGCTCACCCCGTGCGGCTGAGCGAGTTCTGGACCCTGGTCGACGACGAGTTCGGACCCGCCCAGGGGCGCACCCTGGTGCGCGACCACGTGCTCGGCGGGCTGGGCCACCGGACCGCCGAGCAGGCGCTCGAGGCGGGGGAGGAGCCGCGCGAGGTGTGGCTCGCCCTGTGCGAGGAGCTGGAGGTCCCGCCGGCCCGGCGGCTGGGCCGGGAGCAGCCGCGCCGCCGGTAGTCGCACGTCACGCGGAGGACTTCGTTCGCCAGATGTTCGGTCACAACACTGTTCGATCATGGAAGAGCGAACCTATCGCGAACGAAGACGGGGAGAGCGGTGAGAGCTGCGGCCCCGACGCGGGTCGTCCGGCGGGTCCCGGCGTGTCACGGACTGATCGAACACGTGTTCGGGCTAGGGTCGTCCACAGCGTCGGGAGTCGTACCGTCGTCCACAGGTCGGGTCGAGACCATCGGCAGTGTCGGTGGGGGCCTCTAGCGTCATCGGTGATGACCAGAGCCCGAGCGGCCGGATCACCGGCGACGTCTCTCTCGACCCAACAGTCCGCACGGCGCCCCGCGAGCGCCCGTTCCAGAGGTGGCGACATGCCCGCACCTGCAGACCGCGAGAAGGCGCTCGAGACCGCGCTCGCGCAGATCGACCGCCAGTTCGGCAAGGGGTCGGTGATGCGCCTCGGCGAGGACGTCCGCCCTCCCATCGAGGTCATCCCCACCGGTTCCATCGCGCTGGACATCGCGCTCGGCATCGGTGGCCTTCCCCGCGGCCGCGTGGTCGAGATCTTCGGTCCCGAGTCCTCGGGCAAGACGACGGTCGCCCTGCACGCCGTGGCCAACGCCCAGCGCGCCGGCGGCATCGCCGCATTCATCGACGCCGAGCACGCGCTCGACCCCGAGTACGCGAAGAAGCTCGGCGTCGACACCGACGCGCTGCTCGTCTCCCAGCCCGACACGGGGGAGCAGGCGCTTGAGATCGCCGACATGCTCATCCGGTCTGGCGCGCTCGACGTGATCGTCATCGACTCCGTGGCGGCGCTGGTCCCGCGCGCGGAGATCGAGGGTGAGATGGGCGACAGCCACGTCGGCCTGCAGGCCCGGCTGATGTCCCAGGCGCTCCGCAAGATCACGGGCGCGCTGAGCAACTCGGGCACGACCGCGATCTTCATCAACCAGCTGCGCGAAAAGATAGGTGTGATGTTCGGCTCACCCGAAACGACGACCGGCGGTCGCGCGCTGAAGTTCTACGCGTCGGTCCGCCTCGACGTGCGCCGCATCGAGACCCTGAAGGACGGGTCGGAGCCGGTCGGTTCGCGCACCCGGGTCAAGGTCGTGAAGAACAAGGTGAGCCCGCCGTTCAAGCAGGCCGAGTTCGACATCCTCTACGGCATCGGCATCTCCCGGGAGGGCGGCCTGATCGACATGGGCGTCGAGCAGGGCATCGTCCGCAAGTCGGGGGCCTGGTACACCTACGAGGGCGACCAGCTCGGCCAGGGCAAGGAGAACGCGCGCTCGTTCCTGCGCGACAACCCCGACCTCGCGAACGAGGTCGAGAAGCGCATCAAGGAGAAGCTCGGTGTCGGGCCGCGTCTCGACACCCCGCCGGCCGACCCCGGCGTCGACTTCTGACGCCAGGCATGTCCTCGATCGATCCGGCCGGTGGGGGCCCCGCTCGACGGAGCCGCCGCCGGCCGGCCCGTTCCCCCCGGGGTTTCGACGCTCCGACCCCGGGCACGCCCGCCGACCTCACTCCCGACGCCGAGCCCGAGGCTGTCGCCCGCACGATCGCGCTGCGCAAGCTGACCGCGGCCCCGCGCACCCGAGCCCAGCTCGCCGACGCCCTCGCCCGCGGGGGAGTCCCCGACGACGTCGCCGACACGACCCTCGACCGGTTCGAGGATCTCGGGCTCGTCGACGACGCCGAGTTCGCGCGGCAGTGGGCACGCACGAGGCAGGCGGGCCGCGGTCTGGCTCGGCGTGCCCTGGCGCACGAGCTGCGCCAGCGGGGGGTCGACGGCGACCTCGTCCAGGAGGCGCTCGACGACCCCGAGCTCGGCGACGAGCTCGAGACCGCACGCGCGCTGGCCCGCCGCCGGCTGGCTCCCGTACGCGATCGCCTGGGCGACCCGCTCGAGCGCGAACGCCAGCTGCGGCGCGTGCTCGGCATGCTCGCGCGCAAGGGCTACGGAGCCGGAGTCGCCGGCCGAGCCGTCCGCGAGGCGCTGGCCGAGGCGGCCCCTGACGACGTCGACGCCACCCTCGAGGCCGCGGACCTCGAGCACCTGAACGGCGACTGAGTCACTCGCCGCGACGCCGGCTCACCCTCCGAACTGTCCGACTCTTGACAGTTTTTACCGGACGGGTGGAAGGTCGGGTTTCCCGTGGGAGCGCTCCCAGGGCGCTCTCCCGACGCCCCTCCGGAGCCGCTGATGTCTCTGCGTCGGTATTCGCCGCGCGTCCGACCCTCCCGCCTCCTCGCGTTCTCCGCAGCGGCGGTCGCAGCCGCCCTGGCGTGCGCGACCTCGTCGGCCTCCGCCGCCACCACCACGGCGGGCACGAGCGCACACCACGACACGACCCGGTTCTACGTCCCCCCGCCCGACCCCGGCGCGATCACCCAGATCAAGGACCTGCTGCGGCACGGCCATCTGAAGGACGCCCTCGGCGTCGCCCGCATGGTCACCACACCACAGGCGGTCTGGTTCGACGGCGGCACCCCGGCACAAGTCCGCAGCGACGTTCGCCGCACGGTGGAGGCGGCCGCGCGCCGCGGCACGGTGCCCGTGCTCGTGGCGTACAACCTGCCCTTCCGGGACTGCGCGCAGTACTCCGCCGGCGGCGCCACCGACACCGACGCCTACCTCACGTGGATCAGCGCGTTCGCCGCGGGCATCGGCAAGCACAAGGCCTGGGTCATGCTCGAGCCCGACGGTCTGGGCATCATCCCCAACAACGTCGACCTCAACGGCAACGCCGAGTGGTGCCAGCCCACCGCGCCCGGCGCGACGCCCGCGGAGCGGTACCGCGCGCTCAACGGGGCCGTCGACCGGCTGACCGCGCACAAGGCCACCAGGGTCTACCTCGACGGCACCCACAGCGCCTGGCTCGGCGTCGGTGACATCGCCCACCGCCTCGTGCTGGCCGGCGTCCAGAAGGCTCGCGGCTTCTTCCTCAACGTCTCGAACTTCCAGACCACCTCGCAGCAGCTGCACTACGGCACGTGGATCTCGGAGTGCATCGCCTACGCCCGCGGCGAGGAGGCGCGCTTCAAGAACTGCGCCAGCCAGTACTACCCCGCGACCGCGAGCGACGAGTCCACGTGGCACCTCACCGACGAGTGGTACGCCGCCAACCTCATGGGCGCCGTCCCGACCACGCACTTCGTGATCGACACCAGCCGCAACGGGCAGGGCCCGTGGACAGCCCCCACCCCGTGGGTCGGCGACCCCGAGGTGTGGTGCAACCCGCCCGGCCGCGGCCTCGGCCTGCGGCCCACGACCCGGACGGGCAACCCGCTCGCCGACGCCTTCCTCTGGATCAAGACGCCGGGCCAGTCCGACGGCCAGTGCAAGCGGGGGACCGCGGGTCCGGTCGATCCGATCCGGGGCATCGTCGACCCGCCCGCAGGGCAGTGGTTCCCGCAGATGGCACTGGAGCTCGTGCACAACGCGAACCCGCCCATCGTGAGGTGACCCCGGGTAGGTGACGTGCACCCTCCTGGCTGCGATGCACGCGAGAAGCCGCTCCGACGGGCGCCGTCAGCGGCTTCTCGCGTGCATCGCGGCCGGAGGGGTGCACGTACGCTGGGAGCGCCATGACGACGACCAGTCCGGCGCCGACCCCCGCGCCCCGAGCAGAAGCCCGCACCTACGAGGTGCGCACCTTCGGCTGCCAGATGAACGTCCACGACTCCGAGCGGCTCTCGGGCCTGCTCGAGGCCGCCGGGTACGTGCGTGCGGGTGGCGACGAGACGCCCGACGTCGTCGTCTTCAACACGTGCGCGGTGCGCGAGAACGCCGACAACAAGCTCTACGGCAACCTGGGTCACCTGGCGCCGGTCAAGGCGAAGCGGCCCGGCATGCAGATCGCTGTCGGCGGCTGTCTCGCGCAGAAGGACCGGGACGTCATCGTCCGCAAGGCGCCCTGGGTCGACGTCGTCTTCGGCACCCACAACATCGGGTCGCTGCCCGCCCTCCTCGAGCGGGCCCGGCACAACGACGAGGCCCAGGTCGAGATCCTCGAGTCGCTCGAGGTGTTCCCGTCGACGCTCCCGACCCGGCGCGAGTCGGCCTACGCCGCGTGGGTCTCCGTCAGCGTCGGCTGCAACAACACCTGCACGTTCTGCATCGTCCCGAGCCTGCGTGGCAAGGAGAAGGACCGCCGGCCTGGGGAGATCCTCGCCGAGGTCGAGGCACTGGTCGCCGAGGGCGCGATCGAGGTGACCCTGCTCGGGCAGAACGTCAACACCTACGGCGTCGAGTTCGGCGACCGCGGCGCGTTCGCCAAGCTGCTCCGGGCGTGCGGCGGGGTCGAGGGTCTCGAGCGCGTCCGCTTCACCAGCCCGCACCCGGCAGCGTTCACCGACGACGTGATCGAGGCGATGGCGGCGACCCCCAACGTCATGCACCAGCTGCACATGCCGCTGCAGTCCGGCTCCGACCGCGTGCTCAAGGCGATGCGCCGCTCCTACCGGGCGGAGCGCTTCCTCGGGATCGTCGAGCGGGTCCGGGCCGCCATGCCCGACGCCGCCCTCTCGACCGACGTCATCGTCGGCTTCCCCGGCGAGACCGAGGAGGACTTCCGGGCGACCCTCGACGTCGTGGCAGCCTCGCGCTTCGCCCAGGCCTTCACCTTCCAGTACTCGCCGCGGCCCGGCACGCCCGCCGCGACCCTGCCCGACCAGGTGCCCAAGCAGGTCGTGCAGGAGCGCTACGAGCGGCTCCTGGCACTGCAGGAGCAGATCTCCTGGGAGGAGAACCGGCGCCTCGAGGGCCGTCGCGTCGAGGTGCTCGTCGCCGAGGGCGAGGGCCGCAAGGACGCCGCCACGGCCCGCGTGTCGGGCAGGGCGGCGGACAACCGGCTGGTGCACGTGGCGCTGCCCGAGGCCCTGCCGGACGCCGACCGCCCCCGCCCCGGCGATCTCGTGACGGGCGCCGTCACGTACGGCGCCCCGCACCACCTCGTCGCCGACTCCGCGCTCGACGGCGGCCCCTTCGCGGTGCGCCGCACCCGGGCCGGTGATGCCTGGCAGCGCCGCCAGGCGGCCGCCGAGCAGACGGGGCCCGTGCGCGCGGGCGTTTCCCTCGGCATGCCCGCCCTCCGCAGGGCGTGAGCGTGGCGGCGCCGGTCGTCGCCATCGTCGGCCCGACCGCCAGCGGCAAGAGCGCGCTCGCCGTCGATGTCGCCCTGGCCCTCGGCGGCGAGGTCGTCAACGCCGACGCCTTCCAGCTCTACCGGAGCATGGACGTCGGCACCGCCAAGCCGACCGCCGCCGAGCGGCGTGGTGTCCCGCACCACCTGATCGACGTCCTCGAGGTCACGCAGGACGCGAGCGTGGCCGCCTACCAGCGCGACGCCACGGCGGTCCTCGCCGACGTGTCGGCCCGGGACCGCAGCCCGCTGCTCGTCGGGGGGTCGGGGCTCTACGTGCGAGCGGTGCTCGACGGCCTCGAGATCCCGCCGACCGACCCCGCCGTCCGGGCCCGCCTGGAGGCCGCGCTCGCGGACGAGGGCGCGGCCGCCCTGCATGCACGGCTCGCGGCGGTCGACCCGGCGGCAGCCGCGGCGATCCTGCCCTCGAACGGCCGCAGGATCGTGCGCGCCCTCGAGGTCGTCGAGCTCACCGGCGCCCCGTTCAGGGCGACGATGCCCGACGGCGCCTACGCGCTGACCGCCGTCCAGGTCGGCCTCGACGTGCCCCGGAACGTCCTCGACGCCCGGATCGAGGCCCGGGTCGAGCGGATGTGGCGCGCGGGCCTGGTCGACGAGGTCCGCGCGCTCGAGGCCCGCGGCCTGCGCGGGGGGCGGACGGCGGCGCGGGCGCTCGGGTACGCGCAGGTGCTGCGGATGCTCGACGGCGAGCTGACCGACGACGAGGCGCGCGCCGACACCGTGGCCGCCACCCGGCGGTACGCCCGCCGGCAGGAGTCGTGGTTCCGCCGCGACCGCCGCGTCGTGTGGCTGCCGCACGACGCGCCCGACCTGGTCGCCCGCATCACAGACCTCGCCGGCGACCATGCGACGGATGCGACGTCCGCCGGCCCTACCCTGGCCCGGTGACGCACCGCGCGGGGACCCACCCCTTCACCAAGGGGCACGGCACCCGGAACGACTTCGTCCTGGTGCTGGACCCCGACGGCACCCTGGCGCTCGACCCCGCCACCGTCGCCCGCGTCTGCGACCGCTACACGGGCCTCGGCGCCGACGGGCTGATCCGGGTGGTGCGCACCGCTGCGCTGGCCGACGGCGCCGGCCAGGACGAGGCGGAGTGGTTCATGGACTACCGCAACGCCGACGGCTCGCTGGCGCAGATGTGCGGCAACGGCACCCGGGTCCTCGCGGCCTACCTCGCCGCGACCGGCCTGTCCGACCTCGCCGAGGGCGTGAGCGTGCCGATCGGCACGAGGGCCGGGCTGAAGCGGGTGCGCCGGGAGGGCGACGAGTTCGTCACCGACCTCGGGCCGTGGCGGCTGGTGGCCGGGCCGGACGCCGCGACGTCCGGCAGCGACAGCACGGTGGCGGTGGCGGGGGTGCCGACCGAGGCACCGGCCACGCCGCTGCCGGCACTCTCGGTCGACCTCGGCAACCCGCACACGGTCGTCGCGCTGCCCGACCGCGACCAGCTCGCCGCGGCCGACCTGACGTCGGCGCCCGTGGTCACGCCGTGGCCCTCGGAAGGGACGAACGTCGAGCTCGTCGTCCCGCTGCACGACGCCACGGCGCGCGTCGGCCACCTCGCGATGCGGGTGCACGAGCGCGGGGTCGGGGAGACGCCGTCGTGCGGCACGGGCGTCGTCGCCGCGGCTGTCGCAGCCCGCGTGTGGGGCGGCGACGGCGCGCCCGACGACTGGGTGGTCGACGTCCCGGGCGGCCGGTTGCGTGTGACGCTCCCGCCCGGGGATCGGCTGCGGGGTGCGAGCGCGGAGCTCGCCGGCCCCGCGGTGCTGGGCGTCAGTGGGGTGCTCGACCTGGCCTGACGGGCTCAAGGCGGGCCGCGGACGCGCCGAGGCAGCTGGGGACCGCACCGCCCGGCTCGACAGGAGCAGCTCAGTGACCCAGCCCGCGCGCGAGCAGCGCACCGACCTCGTGGACCGGCTGATCCGCCGCGACCTGCTCCTGCTCCGGCTCGAGGCCGCTCGCGGCCGGCGCACGGCACGGGTCGCCGGTGTCGTCGGCCGGCGCGTGCCGGTCAGGCCGGGGCCGGCCGCTCGCGGGCGGTGACCCGCAGCACCCGGTAGCCCTTCGCGCTGCCGGCCCGCTCGACCGTCGCCGCAGTCCGCGAGGGTCACCGCCAGCCAGGCGTGCAGCGAATCGGCGCCCAGGTGGCGCTGGACGACGAGGTGCGCCGACGCGCCCACGTCGAGCCGGGGGAGCCACCGCAGCAGCAGGGCGTGCAGAGCCTGCTTGCCGATCCGGATCGGCGGGTTCGACCAGATCGCCGCAAAGGTGAGGTCCTCCGGGACGTCGTCGGGCCGTGCCGCCCGGATCCGCTCCAGGCCCAGCCGCCGGGCGTTGCGCGCGACCAGGTCGAGGGCCCGTTCGTTCACGTCGACCGCCCACACGTCGGCGCGGGGGGCGAGCAGGCCGAGGGCGAGCGCCAGCGGTCCCCAGCCGCAGCCCAGGTCGAGCAGCGCGCCGGACGGCGGCGGCTCCGGGGCCTCCCGCAGCAGCACCCGGGTGCCGAGGTCGATCCGCTCGCCGCTGAACACGCCGGTCGAGGTCAGCACCTCGACGTCGTGCCCGGCGAGCCGCACCGGGACGAGCGCCGGCCTGTCGGCGACCCCGGGGCGCTCGCTGAAGTAGTGGGATCCCTGCTCGTCCGGCACGGGCCCAAGGCTAACGAGGCGTCCGCGCCCCCAGCGTCCGGTCCATGCCCGCGACGACCGCCGCATGCGGGAAGGTGAGGGCGAGCAGGGTCGCTAGCTCGGCCCGGCCCCTCGCACGGGCGGCGTGGTCCGTCGGTGTGAGGCCGGTCTGCAGCCCGGTGGTCACAGGTGTAGGGGTCCGCGGAGGCGGCCGCAACTTGAACAAGTTTAAGTCGTCGAGCGTGGGGTAGGGCCGCGGTCAGGCCGCGGCCAGCGCCCCGACGGCGCCGTCCAGGTCCTGCGCCAGCAGGCAGCCCGGGGGCAGTTCGGCGCCGCTCCACCCGGGGCCGCCGGCGACGAGGCGCGCGGCGGGGCGGGAGGGCGCCAGCGCCAGCGCCGCGACCGCCCGCGCGTCGGGCAGCTGCGCCCAGACGAAGGCCGCCGGCGCGCCGCTGCGCCGCACCGTTGGCGGCCAGCGCCTCGGCCGGCACCCGGGCCCCGAGCAGCCGCGCGGGCATGCCCCGCTCGCGGAGCGCCGCGGCCAGCACGTGCAGCGGCCGGGTGTGCTCGTCGTGCGGCGCGCAGGCCAGCACGACGGGCGGCACCTCGGGAGCCGGCCGGGGGAGGGAGCGGCGGTGAGCGCGCAAGGCCTCGATTGCCGCCTCGGTCAGCAGATGCTCGATCTCGACGCCGGTCCCGGTCCTCGCCCACTGCGCGCCGGCCGCGGCGAGAACGGGTCGCAGGAGCCCGTCCCACACCCGGACGACCCCCTCACGGGCGAGCGCGGCCTCGACGATCGCCACCGCGGCGTCGACGTCCAGCGCGGTGGCCGCGCGGGCGAGTCCCCGGGCCCTGGCGTCGGCGCCCGGCACGGCCAGCACGCGGCGACCGGGGCCCGGCCCGCCCGGCGCCGCCCCCCGGCTCCCCGCCTCACCGGCCGTGCGGGCCAGCAGCGCGGCCCGGGCCGGCGGCTCGCCGGCGAGCACGAGGCGGTGCGCGCGCAGCAGCAGGTCGGCGTCGTCGGGCGTGTAGCGCCGGTGGCCGCCCGAGCTGCGGCCGCTCGGCGACAGTCCGTACCGCCGTTCCCAGGTGCGCAGCGTGGAGGCGGCCACGCCGATCCGCGCGGCCGCGCGGCCGCGCTCAGCCCGCTCGCTCCGCTCACGTCCGGCATCCGACCCTCCTCGCCCTCACTCAGTTGAACAACTTTGACATGGCGGACGGGGTGCGCGCACGGGTCCGTGGCCCGGACGCGCACGGGGGAATTCCGATCGACGCCCCCGGTGTTCCTCTGGAAGTCTGGAGGCCGATGAACGCGACACCTTTCCGCTCCCCGCGCGACGACGCGCCGGAGCCCGCCGTCCCCACGAGCGCGGCGACACCCACTCCGTCCGACGACACCGCCGAGGGCGTGCACGCGCCGGCGGGGCACCCCGCGGTGCGGCGCATCCTCGCTCGCCACGCCGGCGAGGGCGGGGAGCCGCTCGACGGTGCGTCCGGCGGCTCCGCCGACGGCGAGCAGTTCGACCTCGCCGACCGGCAGGCGCTGCGCCGCGTGGCGGGCCTGTCGACCGAGCTGGAGGACGTCTCCGAGGTCGAGTACCGCCGGCTGCGCCTCGAGCGCGTGGTGCTGGCGGGCCTGTGGACCGACGGCACGGCGGACGACGCCGAGAACTCGCTGCACGAATTGGCGGCGCTCGCCGAGACGGCGGGCAGCGTCGTGCTCGACGGCGTCCTGCAGCGCCGCGAGAACCCCGACCCCGCGACGTTCCTGGGCAGCGGCAAGGCCCAGGAGCTGCGCGAGCTGGTCGCCGCCACCGGCGCCGACACGGTGATCTGCGACGGCGAGCTCACGCCCTCGCAGCGCCGCGGCCTGGAGGACGTCGTCAAGGTCAAGGTCATCGACCGCACCGCCCTGATCCTCGACATCTTCGCCCAGCACGCCAAGAGCAAGGAGGGCAAGGCGCAGGTCGAGCTGGCCCAGCTCGACTACCTGCTGCCGCGCCTGCGCGGCTGGGGCGAGTCGATGTCGCGCCAGGCGGGTGGCCGGGTTGCCGGCGGCGCCGGCATCGGCTCGCGCGGTCCCGGTGAGACCAAGATCGAGCTCGACCGCCGCCGGATCCGGACCCGGATGTCCCGGCTGCGCCGCGACATCGCGCACATGAAGACGGCACGGGTCACCAAGCGCGACGCCCGCCGGCGCAACTCGGTGCCCAGCGTGGCGATCGTCGGGTACACCAACGCCGGCAAGTCGAGCCTGCTCAACCGCCTCACCGGCGCCGGGGTGCTGGTGGAGGACGCGCTGTTCGCGACCCTCGACCCCACCGTCCGGCGGGCGCGGGTGCCCGACGGGCGCGAGTTCACGCTCACGGACACGGTGGGTTTCGTGCGGCAGCTGCCGCACCAGCTCGTCGAGGCCTTCCGGTCGACCCTCGAGGAGGTGTCCGGCGCCGACCTCGTGCTCCACGTCGTCGACGGCAGCCACCCCGACCCCGAGGGGCAGCTGGCCGCCGTGCGCGAGGTCCTCGCGGACGTCGGGGCGCAGTCGGTGCCCGAGATCGTCGTCGTGAACAAGATCGACGCCGCCGAACCCGACGTCGTCCGGCGCCTGCTGCGCACTCAGCCGGGCGCGCTCGCGGTGTCCGCGCGGACGGGCCAGGGCGTGGAGGCCCTCGTCGAACTGATCGCCGAGCGGCTGCCCCGGCCCCGGGTCGAGGTCGACGTCGTGGTGCCCTACCGGCGCGGCGACCTCGTGCACAAGGTGCACGTTGACGGCGAGGTGCTCGCCGAGGAGCACACCCCGGAGGGCACCCGGCTGCACGCGCACGTCGGCGCGTGGCTGGCCGCGGAGCTGCGGGCGGCGGCCGCCGTGCCCGCCACCCGCTAGGGGCGCTCAACCCAACCCCTCCCCCCGACCCCTCCCGCCGATCAAGGAAAACCTGGACCCTCGGGTCCAGGTTTTCCTTGATCGGCGGTCAGAGGTGATGCCGTCCGTTCAGCGCACCCGGATCCGGACCGCGTCGAAGGCGGGGATCTGGTTGGCGCGCTGCATCATCGGCACCCGGTGCGACCCGTCGCCGGCCCACACCGCGCACTGGGCCATGCCTGCCTGCGGCATGCCGAGCACGCGGATCGTGACGGTGTCGGGCTGGGCGCCGCCCTGGCCGTCCTCGGTCGCGACGAAGAACGCGGGCGCGGGCGCGGGGTCGGGCGCCTCCGCGGTGGTGGCGAGCATGCGGCAGGCGGTGTGGAAGTGCCCGCGGACCAGGCCGTCGGCCGTGAGGAACGAGCTCTCCTTGTAGTAGCCGCCCTGCGCCGCCTTGAGGAACCGGTCGCGCACGAGGTTGCGGGTGCTGACCTTCAGGTCGAAGAACTGGTTGACCCGCACCGACCGGGGCGCCGACGTGATCAGCAGCGACGGGTTCTTGTCCGCCGTGCCCACCTCACCGAACTCCGTGGAGACGCAGCGGTCGCCGTCCTGGAAGCCGGTGTGCGGCGCGAGCTTGCTGCTCGCGCACGAGTTGCCGAGGATGTCCAGCGGCGGGGCCGCGGGGCTCGAGGACGGCGTGGGCGCCGGCGTCGCCGCGGGGTCGCAGCTGGCCGACGGCGAGGGCGTCGCGGCCGGCGAGCTCGCGGTGGGGTCGGCCGCCGGGTCCGACGACGGGTCCACCGACGGGTCCGACGAAGGGCCGGCCGACGGATCCACCGACGGGGTGGGGTCGCCGGACGGGGTGGGGTCGCCGGACGGGGTGGGGTCGCCGGACGGGGTGGGTCGCCGGACGGGGTGGGGTCGCCGGACGGCGTGGGGGCCTGGGTCGGGTCCGCGCTCGGCCGGGGAGCGGGCGCGGACGCCGACGGTGCCGGCGCCGGTGCCTGGCCGTCACCCCACACGTTGTGCACCCCGTGCCGGTCCACCATCTCGCCCCGCCGCTTGAGCCAGCGGGCGCCGGGGGACAGCGGCTGCGAGGGCTGCTTGGCCTCTGCGGCGGCCGCAGAGGCCACCGAGCCCGGCGCGGGGGCAGCCGACGCCGGGGCGGGGAGCGCGCCCGGCGCCGGCTGGCACGTGGTCGCGCCCGCCGCGGGGGTGGAGTCGGCGGAGGCGACGGTTCGCGTGACGACGGCGGTCCCGGCGAGGACCGTCAGCACGGTCGCGCCGATCAGGAGGCGACTGCCGGGCGACGTGACGCGCCCGCGGCGATTCGGTGACATGGGGCACCTTCCGGTCGGTGTCGCGCCCCGGAGCATCCGGGGGCTCTGGCGCGTCCTTCGGTCGGCTCCGCAGACGCGTGTTCGGGGGTTCGGCGACGGGTCAGCGCGGGCGTACGACGCGGGCCGCGGCCCCGCCGGCGGCCAGGACGGACAGCCCCAGCACTCCCCAGATCAGTCCGGGGGGCGCACCGCCCGCCCCGGTCCGGGGCTGCACGGCAGCCAGCGCGGCGATGTGCAGCGGCGGGGGATCGGGCGGGATCGGCACGTCGTGCCCGTAGTCCACGAGCCCCGTGTCCTCGAGCAGGGTCAGGTGGGTCATGACGAACTGGTTCGCCTCCTGGGCCAGGCGGCGGACGACGTCGTTGTGGGTGCCGGAACGGATGGCCGCGATGGCGGGGAAGATCAGCCCGTGCGCCGCCCGGAGGCGCAGCACGAACACCCGGTCGAAGGCCGAGCCCGCTGCCCGCTGCATCTCGTTCAGCCAGCCCTGTTGCTCGAAAGTGGGCCGGTCGGGTAGGCGGACGCCCACCTCGGCGGCGGCGTCGCGGGTCAGACTGTCGAGGACGACGTGCTGGGCGGCGATCTCGCGGCCCGCCGCACGGACCCGCGGGTCGACGCCCTTCGAGGCGGCCATCATCCCTGCCTGCATCTCCCAGAGGCCGGCCAGGCGCACGCGGACGACGAAGTCACGGTCGGCGGCGGAGAGCGGGGCCGCCCTGCCGTTGCCCACGGGGCTGTCCGGCACCTCGACACCTCCGGGCCCGGTGCCGCCCAGGCCGTCACCGCCGTCGTCGGCCGCCGCCACCGACGCCGTCAGGAGGAGCAGCGAGAAGACCAACGCCAGCCCGGCGGACAGCCGGGCCGCCGCCGCACTGCGGGTCCTGGACATGGCGCGATCGCTTCCGGTCGTATTCTTCCGGGCGTGGCGACTGCCTCGCCCGGCGCATTCCCCCGACCCCCGGATCGAGGGACCACCTGCGGTACAGGTGGTAGTGGTGCCAGGCCGACGCTGGCACGCGGCCCTGCGCCGGTCAACACCGGCGGGAATTCATTTCGGCGCCTTGACCGTTTCTTGACGACAGATTGGCGCCCGCTCCCGGGTAAAGCGTTCTTAACGTGATTTTGACCGCCGCGACACGTCTTTCCGGCGGATTTCTTCGTGCTCCCCGGACGCGTGTTGACACCCCCGGCCGCCGAACCTAGTTTTTCGTCCGGATCGTTAGTCCGGCTCGGGGCCGGGTCGTCGAGTTCCTGCTCCTGGAGGTCCCGCGTGTTTGCCCAGACCGTTCACTCCGTGGCAGCCACGGTGGGTTTCACCTCGTGGCTGCTCCTGTGGTCGGCGCTGGTGCTCGGCCTCGCCGTCCGCAACGGATGGGCGTCGACGCGGGTGCGGCACTCGACCGTGCACGCAATTCACATGACCCTCGCGCTGCTGGGGCTCACGCTCGGCGTGGTGCACGGCGCCGCCCAGCTCGCCGCCCCGAACGGCATCGTGCGGCTCGTCGACCTCGCCGTCCCGTTCGTGAACCCCAGCGACCCCGTGGGGGTGGGCGCGGGCGCCCTGTCGCTCGAGCTGCTGCTCGCGGGCGCCCTGTCGGTCCCGCTGCGCAAGCGGCTGGGGCACGCGCGCTGGCGGGCCGTGCACGCCCTGACGTACGGGGCGTTCATCCTGCTCACCGCGCACGTCCTCATCTCCGGGTCCGACGTGGGCCCGACGTGGCTGTGGGCCAGCGTGCTCGCCGCCTGCCTGGTCGTGGTCGTCCTGTGGCTCGGGTCGACCGGTCTGGCGGGGAGGGCGCGGGCGCGCCGCGCGTCACGGTCGCTCGACCGTGGCCGTGCGCAGACCCTCGCCGTCGACGTCGACGCCGCACGCTGCCAGCGCTTCGGGTTCTGCGAGCACGAGGCCCCCGACGTGTTCCGCCTGCAGGGCAACGGCCGCCTGGCCTACCGGGCACACGTGCCGGCCGGAGGCGCCGAGAGCGTGATCCGTGCCGTCGAGGTGTGCCCCGCGAGGGCCATCTCGCTGCGCCGGCTGCCGACCACGGTGCTCACGCCCGACACCGGCCCCATCCCGCGGCTCACGCCCGCGGCCGGCGTGCCGCGCACGGCCGAGGCCACGTTGCGCACGGGCGGGCTCCCGACCGTGCCGGTCGGGACCGCCGCCGACGACTCAGGGACGTACCCCGCGTATCGCGCGCAGCGCCCCACCACCACGCGCCGCGGAGGGAGGGGTCGTTGACCAGCACACCAGCCACCGGGGTCGTCGTCCGGCGCGGCCAGGCCCGGCGCAGGGTCGTCGTCGTGGGCGGCGGCCGCGCCGGGCGTCGCCGCCGTCGAGGAGCTGCTCCGGCTGGGCTTCGACGGCGAGCTCGTCGTGCTGCACGACGAGAGCACACCGCCGTACGACCGTCCGTCCTGCGCCAAGGGCCTCCTCACCGGGCACAAGCGGCCCGTGGACGCCCTGATGCGCGTGCACGGCGCCGGCGGCGTCGACTGGCGGCTCGGGCGCCGTGCGATCGCGCTCGACCCCGCAGCGCGCGTCGTGCACACCGACACCGGCGAGCGGTTCGGCTACGACCGGCTCGTCGTCGCGACCGGAGCCGCCGCGGTGCCACCCGGCCGGCTGGCCCATGGACGAGCCCGGCCTGCACGTGCTGTACCGGCTGAGCGACGCCTGGCGCCTGCGCGGCGAACTGCGCGACGCCCGCCGCGTCGCCGTCGTCGGTGCGGGACTCACCGGGTGCGAGGTCGCGCACGCCGTCCGCTCCCTCGCCCGCGACTGCGTGCTCGTCGACCCCCGCCCGCACGCGCTGGTGCGTCCCCTCGGCGACCAGGTCGGCCGCCTCGTGACGCGCGAGATCGCCCGGGACGGCGTCGAGCTGCGCATGGGCCGGCGGGTCAACGGGCTCGCCCGGGGCCGCCGAGGCTGGGTGCTCCTGCTGGACGACGGTGAAGAGGTGCAGGCCGACGTCGTCGTGGCGACGACGGGCGAGCGCCCTGACACCGACTGGCTGCGCGGCCTGCCGGGTGTGGACGTCAGCGACGGCATCCTCTGTGACGAGGCGCTGCGCGTCGTCGGCCTGCCCGGCGTGGTCGCCGCGGGCACGACGGCCCGCTGGCCGAACCTGCGCTACGACGCGACCCCGCGCCGGGTCGGGCAGTGGATCACGGCCCTGGAGCAGGGCCGTGCGGCCGCGCGCACGCTGATGACGGGCGCGTCCGCGCCGGCCTTCACGCACGTGCCGCGCTTCTGGTCCGACCAGTTCGGACTGCGCATCCAGGTGTGCGGCGTCCTGCCGGCCGAGGCCGAGGTGACACTGACCGAGCAGCGCCCCGGGGGTCGCCGGCCGGCCCGCGACGGGATCGCCGTCGGGTACCGCGTGCGACGGTGAGCTGGTCGGACTGGTCGCCGTCAACGCGCCGCAGGCCTTCACCGCCATCACGCGCACGATGCTCGCCACGGCCAGCTCGCGGGTCCTGGCGACCGTGGCCGGGCCGCCGGCGACGCCGGCGCGGCCCGCGCTGACGGCGGTGCCCTCGGCCGCCCCCGAGCGGCTCGCGCTACCCGGGCCTGCCGGCCCACCGCCGATCAGCGGGCCGCTGCCGGTGGGGCCGCGGCTGTTCGCCGTCCGCTGAGCTTCTTCCCCAGGATCTGCCAGTACCGATCCGCGAGAAGGGACCCCCGGCGGGTGCGCCGGGGTCTCTTCGTCGGTGAGCTCTCCGACGACCCGGCGCGCCGACGCCGGGCACTGCAACAGACGGAGGCGAGCGCACGAGGGCCGGCCCCCGCGGTGCGGGGGCCGGCCTCGACCGGTGGGTGATCAGTAGTCGGAGCTGTTCCCGTAGCCGTCGCTGATCGCCGGCTGCGCTGCGGCCGCGGCGGCCGCGGCGGGCCGCGCGGTGTTCCGGGCGCCGGTCCGCTTGATCGCGTGCCAGGTGCCACCGACGCCCTGGCCCTTCCACTGCCCCGGCTTGGCGTCGCCCGCGAACCGGTACACCGGCCAGCCGTGCAGGGTCAGCTGCCAGGTGCCGTCGGCGCGACGCACCTTGCCGACCAGCGAGGCGGAGAGACCCTTGAGCACGGGCTTGCCGTGGACCAGCACCGGCGGCCATTTCTGGGAGCAGGCACCCGTGCAGGTGGATTTCGCCGACGGCTTCGCCCGGTCCTTGTCGAACCGGTAGAG
The DNA here is from genome assembly GCA_963792195.1 of uncultured Actinomycetota bacterium. Taxonomy (GTDB): domain Bacteria; phylum Actinomycetota; class Actinomycetes; order Actinomycetales; family Kineosporiaceae; genus DATKNA01. The sequence goes on from CAWBVK010000004.1 coordinate 858,984, forward strand.
AATCCATCCCTTGCCGTCGGTCACGACCCAGCCCAGGGCCTTGGTCTGCTTGGCGACGAGTTCGAGCGCGGGAGCCGCGGCGGCGGCCTCGCTCGTGCTGCTCTTGACAGAAGGTGAAGGGGCGGCCGACGTCGCCGAGGATGCCGGCGGGGCGTTGCCGGCGTAGCCGCCGGAATTGTTTCCGTACGCGTCGGACGAACCCGTACCGCCGCAGGCGGCGAGAAGGGCCGCTGCGGCCAGTACACCGCCGGCGGCCGTGGCGGTGCGCTTGCGTGCCTTCATGGTTCCTCCCGGTCGGACGGGGATTGTCTTCCCCTTCGCACCGGAATACGGTTTCCGCGCGGATACGGTTCAGGTCCGGCCGGCAGGAATGCCGGTCAGGCGGGCACGGTGACCAGCGTGCTCACGCCGCCGGGCGCGACTGACTCGACCCGCAGCGCGGTGATGTCAGCTGGCGTCCACCGCGGTGGCGGCCTGGAGCACCAGCGGCCGCGAGTCGCCCTCGCCGTAGCCCTGCACGGGCACGACCCACGACGACACGACCTCGGTGGCGCCCGACCGCTGCACGACGACCAAGCGGCAGTGCTGCGGGCCGGCCAGCTGCGAGAGTGCGAACGAGATGCGCGTGCCCCACTGCGCCGAGTCGAGCACGGCGTCGGCGTGCACGCCGGTCACGGGGTCGGTCGCGCCGAGCCGGTGGCCGGAGTCGAGGTCGGGGCCGCGCAACCCGTCCCACGGCGGCTTCGCGCTGATGGGGGCGACTGGGTGCCGAGGTCGTGGCGATCTCGTCGGAGCCGAAGGCGCCGTAGACGCCGACTGTGGCGGCAGCGGCGGCGATCGCGGCCACCGAGGCGGCGACGGCGGCCGCGACGGCGGGGCGGCGCAGACCCTCTCGTGCCGTCCGCCGGGCCGAGCGGCGCGAGCGGTGGGCACGGAGCGCGTCACCACCCGGCACCGGCCGGGGCGTGACCTCCACCGACGCGAACCGGACCTCGGGGAGCAGGTCGACGACCGGCAGGAGGTCCTCCAGCTCGCGGGCGCAGGCGTCGCACCCGGCGAGGTGCTCCTCGAACCGGGTCGCATCGGCGTCGCCGAGCACGCCGAGGGCGTACGAGGCCACGTCCTCGTGGGGGGCCGTCACGGCGTCACACCTTTCTCGACGAGGGCGGTGCGCAGAGCGGCCAGGGCGTAGAACACGCGCGACTTGGCGGTGCCCAGCGGCACCCCGAGCCGGCGTGCCGCCTCGGCGACGGTGTGCCCCTCGACGTACGTCTCCACGAGGATCTCCCGCTGGAGCGGACTGAGGCGCCCCATCGCCTCGGTGAGCGTCATCACCTGCAGCACCCGGTCGGAATGGTCGTCCTCGGCGACGAGGTCGAGGTCGTGGCCGAGGGCCTCCTGCGGACGCGCCCGGGTCTCCCGGTGCTCGTCGATGACGATCCGGCGCGCCACGGTCACGAGCCAGGGCCGCACCGAACGGCCGTCGGGACCGCCGAGCCGGTGGGCGTTGCGCCATGCGCGCAGCAGCGTCTCCTGCACGACGTCCTCCGCGCGCTGCCGGTCGCCGGCGGTGAGGCGCAGGACGAAGGCCAGCAGGGACCCGGCGTGCTCGGCATACAGCCGGCGCAGCACGTCCTCGGGGTCGCTGTCGACGGGGGGCGCGGCGACCGGCGCCGGTACGCCCGTGTGGGGCCTCTGGGCGCGGTGCGCACCCGAGCGGGCCTCACGACGGGACGACCCTCCGTGAGTCACGCCGACATCATGGTGGACACCCCCGGGTCGAGGTACGGCCGCGAACGACGTCACACCTGGTGTACGGATCCCCGTCGCGTTCGGTTCACCCGTCTCGCGCCCCTCTTCGGGCGCGCCCGCCTGTGGACGAGCCGGGGCCCGGCGTCGGGCCCCGGCTAGGCTCGGCCGGTGGAGTCTGGAGACGCGCCGGCGGGGGAGCGGGCGGTCCCGGGCGACGGCGGGTCGCCGGGAGACCTCGCCCTGCTCGAGGCCGCCGTCCGGGCGGTCGGGGGCCAGCCCCGCCCGGGCCAGCAGGCGATGGCCGCCGCCGTCCACGAAGCGGCGGCGACCGGAGAGCACCTGCTCGTCCAGGCGGGCACCGGAACCGGCAAGTCCCTGGCGTACCTGGTGCCCGCGATCACGCACGCGGTCGCGACGGGCCGCCCCGCGGTGGTCAGCACCGCCACCCTCGCCCTGCAGGCGCAGATCGTCGACCGCGACCTGCCCCGCATCGCCGCCGCGCTGGAGCCGGTCCTCGGCCGCCGCATCACCTGGCAGCTCGTCAAGGGCAGGGGCAACTACGTCTGCCGGCACAAGGCCTCGGGCGGCTTCCCCGCGGACGACGACGTGCTGTTCGACCTGCGCACGGGCGTCGTGCCGGCGGCCACCCCCGAGCCGGGCGCCGGGCCGGTCGGCCGCTTCGGGCGGGAGGTCGCCCGGCTCCGCGAGTGGGCCAGCCAGACGCCGTCGGGCGACCGCGACGAGCTCGTCCCGGGCGTCAGCGACCGCGCATGGCGGCAGGTGTCCGTCAGCGCGCGCGAGTGCCTGGGCGGCCAGAGGTGCCCCGAGGCCGCCGAGTGCTTCAGCGAGCAGGCACGCGAGCGCGCGCACGAGGTCGACGTCGTCGTCACCAACCACGCCCTGGTCGCCATCGACACCTTCGAGGGCCGCCGCATGCTCCCCGAGCACGACCTGCTCGTGCTCGACGAGGGCCACGAGTTCGCCGACCGGGTCACGTCCGTCATCTCCGACGAGCTGAGCGAGGGGATCGTCGAGGCCGCGTCGCGGCGGGTGCGCCAGGCGGGCGTCAGCGACGCCGGCCGGCTGGACGACGCGGGTGCGCTGCTCGCCGCGGCGCTCGCCGAGACGCCCGAGGGCCGGCTGGCGCTGGGCCTGCCGGAGGAGCTCACGTCTGCGGCCGCGGGTCTGCGGGACGCCGCCCGCGACGCGCTGACCGCGCTGAAGGGCGAGGGCGCCGGTCAGGCCGGGCAGAACGGGGGCGACGGCGCGAAGCAGGCGGCCCGGGCGGCCGTGACGGAGCTGCACGGCGTCGCGGACCGCCTGGCGAGCGGAGCGGCGGGTCCGCAGGGTCCCGACGTGGCGTGGGTGTCGCGGATCCGGCGGCCCGACGGCGGAACGCGGGTGGCGCTGCACGTCGCGCCGCTGTCGGTCGCCGGGCTCTTGCGCCAGCGGCTCTACGACGACCGCGCCGTCGTGCTCACCTCGGCGACGCTGGCGCTGGGCGGGTCGTTCGAGCCGGCCGCTGGCTCCGTCGGGCTGCTCGGCGACAACGCGCCCGCCTGGCGCGGCCTCGACGTGGGCAGCCCGTTCGACTACCCACGGCAGGGCATCCTCTACGTCGCCCGGCACCTGCCGCCGCCGGGGCGCGACGGCCTGTCTCCGGCCGCCCTCGACGAGCTGACCGCGCTGGTGCAGGCCGCGGGCGGCCGGACACTGGGGCTGTTCTCGTCGCGGCGGGCGGCCGAGTACGCCGCCGAGGAGCTCCGGGAGCGCCTCGACGTGCCGGTGCTGTGCCAGGGCGACGACGCGACGCCGACGCTCGTGCGCGAGTTCGCGCGCGACGCCGGCACCTGCCTGTTCGGGACGCTCTCGCTCTGGCAGGGCGTCGACGTGCCGGGGTCGGCGTGCCAGCTGGTGGTGATCGACCGGATCCCGTTCCCGCGGCCCGACGACCCGCTCGCCTCCGCGCGCCAGCAGGCCGTCGCGCGCGCCGGCGGGAACGGCTTCATGACGGTGGCCGCGACGCACGCCGCGCTGCGCCTCGCGCAGGGTGTGGGGCGGCTCGTGCGCAGCGCCGGCGACCGCGGCGTCGTCGCCGTGCTCGACTCGCGGCTGGCGACGGCACGCTACGGGGCGTTCCTGCGAGCGTCGCTCCCGCCGTTCTGGGCGACGGAGTCGCGGGAGGCCGTGCTCGATGCGCTGCGCCGGATCGACGCAGCCGCCCAGCCACCCCTGCCGGTGCGGGAGGCGGCCGCGCGGGCGGCGTCCGAGGGTTAGGGGGTGCTGCCTGTCGTGCATGCCGTCCCTGCCCGGCGTGTCCTCAGCCGCCGATGGCGCGGCGGACGGCGCTGGTGAGGTCGCCGTAGGTGCGGAGCCCCTCGAGGAAGTCGTCGGGGAAGCGGACGTCGAGCGCGTCCTCGACGAGGAGCAGCACGTCGAAGCCGTTGTCGTCGTCAAGGCCGATCTCGCGGAGCGAGGTCTGCACGGTCAGGCGCTCGGGCGGCACGTCGAGCATCCGGACGACGGCTCCGCGGACGGTCTCGTCGAGGTCCACGCTCTGCACGGGTCGGCTCCTGGGTGGCGGGCCCCCAAGCGTGCTGCAGGGGGGTGCTGGACGGCTCCGGCACGACACGCTAGTACGCCTCGGGTGCCCCGCCCATCGTGACGGGGATGTTAACGCATCGTGCATGCGCCTGCACAGGTAGCGATCATATCCGCCGCAGGACCGCCACGACACGCCCGAGCACCGTCGCCTCGTCGCCGTCGATCGGCTCGTAGGCGGGGTTGTGCGGCAGCAGCCAGACGTGCCCGTCCCGCCGCTTGAACGTCTTGACGGTGGCCTCGCCCTCGATCATGGCCGCGACGATGTCGCCGTTGTCGGCGACCGGCTGCTGGCGCACGACCACCCAGTCGCCGTCGCAGATGGCCGCGTCGACCATCGAGTCACCGGCGACCTTGAGCAGGAAGAGCTGGCCGTCGCCGACGAGCTGACGGGGGAGCGGGAAGACGTCTTCGACCACCTGCTCCGCGAGGATCGGACCGCCGGCGGCGATGCGGCCGACCACGGGCACGTAGGAGGGTGCGGGGCGCGCGGCGCCGCTGTCGGTCTCGTCGACGGCGACCGCCTCGCGCCGGCCCTCGCCCGGCAGGATGACCTCGATCGCCCGCGGCCGGTTCGGGTCGCGCCGCAGGAACCCCTTGCGCTCGAGCGTGGCGAGCTGGTGCGCGACGCTGCTCGGGCTCGTGAGCCCGACGGCCTCACCGATCTCGCGCATGCTCGGAGGGTAGCCACGGCGCTCGACGGAGTCGCGGATCACCTCGAGGACGCGGCGCTGCCGGTGGGTCAGCCCGTCGCCGTCGGCCGGCCCATCGGGCAGGGCCCGCACCTCGCCGCCCTCCGGCTGCTCCTTGCGCGCCGCCCGCGTGCCGCGCGCACCGCCCGGCGAGCCCGCCGCCGGCCGTGCCTCGTCGTCCTTGGCCATCTGCCCGTCTCCTCGCCGCTCGTGCCGCCGCTGGTGATCGACGTCAACGCTAGGTGACTCGCGCGACACTTTCAAACATCTGTTCGAACGTGTCTGGAGTGTGTCGGAGGGGAGTGGTAGAACATCGATCAGACGTTCGAATCGAACAGCAGTTCGACACGGCAGCGGGTCCGGCCCGCCAGGAGGCGACGATGAGCAACACCACGGCGACGAGGGCGTTCGGTCCGGCCCGGCCCGGGGGCGCGCGTCCGCGCGCCCACCTCAGCGTGGTGCCCGACCTCCCGTCGGCGCACGCCCGGGCCGCGGAGCCGCCCCTGCGGCTGACGCGCCGCGGGCGGCTGGTGCTGCGCGCGCTGGTGGTGATCGGGCTGGTCGTGCTCATCACGGCGACCGCGTTCACGCTCGCGCGCAGCGCCCGGGCCGACGCCGACAGCCACGCCCCGGTCCGCTATCACGTGGTGATGCCGGGGGAGACGCTTTGGGGCATCGCCACCGAGCTCTCGCCGAACGCGGACCCCCGCGACACGGTCGCCCTGCTCGTCGAGGTGAACAACCTGCCGTCCAGTGGCGTCCTGGCCGGGCAGCGCCTGGTGATCCCCGCAGGTCTGCCCGTCTCGCGCTGACATCGCTCCTCCCTGAACGGCCTTCGCTCGCCGGCGGCCCCGCCGCGCGCACGAAGCCCGGCGACATCCCGGGCCGCGCCTGCCACCCCGCGTGATGCGCCCGCCCCGCATGATGCGGGCGGCCCCGCCCGCCTCCCCGCGCCGGGCTGATCGACCCCCGGCTGCGCCCAGCTGCTTCACCGCCGTCCCTACGTCATGGCCCGGCAACTCACTGCCCCGTACTGCTGGCCGCCGTCCATCCCGACGCAGGCGACGGCCACGAGTGCCGGGACACGTCGTTCGCCCGCAGGACATCAGAACCCGGCGCCACACCGGTGGAGCGCGGCGTGGCGCGACGTTGTGATGTTCGAGGGGTTGCCGCACTCGCCGTCCATCCGCGATGGCGTCCGCCCCCCAAGCGGCGCCGCGGGGCGACGGACGAGCGAGGCCCCGCCCGGGCGTCCACCCGAGGTCGCCGCGGGCCGCCGGCGCCGGCGGGTGGGACGCCGTCAGGCTCGCCACGGGCGAACACGAGCAGTAGTCGCCGAGACACGTGTCTCGGCGTGTCGCCGCGTCCGTGCAGGTCGTCGCGATGTTCGCGCAGAGCGCGCACGAGAGCATGCCGTGGACGCTTGCGTCCAGCCCCGCACCGTCCTACGGTGACACCACATCTAGTAGTTACACACCTGTAAGCCATCCACATCTAGTCCCCAGGCTCCTCAACAGGCGAACGGCGTGTCGTCCACAGGAGCCCGGCGCGCCGTCCACAGGCCCCTGCCGAGGGGGCGATGAAGGGAGGTCGAGACATGTACTGTCCGTTCTGTCGCTCGGCCGACTCGCGGGTCGTCGACTCCCGCAGCACCGACGACGGCTGCGCCATCCGCCGCCGCCGGGTCTGCCCGCAGTGCGGCCGCCGCTTCAGCACCGTCGAGACCGCCAGCCTCACCGTGGTCAAGCGCTCCGGCGTCACCGAGCCGTTCAGCCGGTCGAAGATCGTCTCCGGCGTCCGCAAGGCCTGTCAGGGCCGGCCCGTCGGGGAGGACCAGCTGGCCCTGCTCGCGCAGCGCGTCGAGGAGCAGATCCGCTCCACCGGCGCCGCCGAGATCGAGGCGCACGAGATCGGGCTGGCCATCCTCGCGCCGCTGCGCGAGCTCGACGAGGTGGCCTACCTCCGCTTCGCGAGCGTCTACCAGGCGTTCGAGTCGCTGGAGGACTTCGAGTCGGCCATCGCGGTCCTGCGGGCCGAGCGTGAGCCGACCGGGGTCGAGCCCGGCCGCGGCGAGCGCACCTGAGCCGCCACCGGCGGCGCTGCCGGGGAAGGTTGCGCCGCCGGTGGCTCCCAACCGTCGTGCGGGGGCACGCACCACCAGGGACGGATCGTGATCCGCACGGTGTTGTACCTGGTGTCGCCAGCCCCACCGCAACCACCGTCCAGCGACAAGTGAGGGAAGCACGAATGACCGAGACCGCCTCCGGTGCCGGGGCACGCAAGACCCGCGGCGACGGGCTCAGGCTGCAGCACAAGGGCCTGACCGTTGCCCGGGTCTACACCACCCCGGGCGTCCACCCGTACGACGAGGTGACGTGGGAGCGGCGTGACGTCGTCCAGACCAACTGGAAGACGGGTGAGACGATCTTCGAGCAGAAGGGCGTCGAGTTCCCCGACTTCTGGAGCGCCAACGCCTCGACGATCGTCACGACCAAGTACTTCCGCGGGGCGCTCGGCACCGACGTGCGCGAGTGGAGTCTCAAGCAGCTCCTCGACCGCGTCGTGCTCACCTACGCGAAGGCCGGGAAGGACAACGGATACTTCGCCACCGACGCCGACGCGGAGGTCTTCGAGCACGAGCTCACCTGGATGCTCCTGCACCAGGTCTTCAGCTTCAACTCCCCGGTGTGGTTCAACGTCGGCACCGCCGCACCGCAGCAGGTGAGCGCCTGCTTCATCCTCGCGGTGGACGACTCGATGGACTCGATCCTCAACTGGTACAAGGAGGAGGGGTTCATCTTCAAGGGCGGCTCCGGCGCCGGCCTCAATCTCTCGCGCATCCGCTCGAGCAAGGAGCTGCTCAGCAGCGGCGGCACGGCGAGCGGCCCCGTCTCCTTCATGCGCGGCGCCGACGCGTCCGCGGGCACCATCAAGTCGGGCGGCGCCACCCGCCGGGCGGCGAAGATGGTGGTCCTCGACGTCGACCACCCCGACATCGAGGAGTTCATCGAGACCAAGGCCCGCGAGGAGAACAAGATCCGGGCCCTGCGTGACGCCGGTTTCGACATGGACCTCGGCGGCCGCGACATCACCAGCGTGCAGTACCAGAACGCCAACAACTCGGTCCGGGTCAGCGACGAGTTCATGCGCGCCGTCGAGAACGGCGAGCGGTTCGGCCTGCGCGCGCGCACCACCGGCGAGGTTCTCGAGACGCTCGACGCCAAGGAACTCTTCGGCAAGATGGCGAAGGCCGCCTGGGAGTGCGCCGACCCCGGCATCCAGTACGACGACACCATCAACGACTGGCACACCACGCCCGAGTCGGGCCGCATCACGGCGAGCAACCCGTGCTCGGAGTACATGCACCTCGACAACTCCTCGTGCAACCTGGCGTCGCTCAACCTGCTGAAGTTCCTCACGCCTGAGGGCGCCTTCGACGCCGAGCTGTTCGTCAAGGCCGTCGAGCTCGTCATCACCGCGATGGACATCTCGATCTGCTTCGCGGACTTCCCGACGCAGGCGATCGGCGAGACCACCCGCACGTTCCGCCAGCTCGGCATCGGCTACGCCAATCTGGGCGCGCTGCTCATGGCCGCGGGGCTGGGCTACGACTCGGACGGCGGCCGCGCGCTGGCGGCGTCCATCACCTCGGCCATGACGGGGACGGCGTACCGGCGGTCGGCCGAGCTAGCCGGCGTCGTCGGCCCGTACGACGGGTACGCCCGCAACGCCGAGGCGCACCGGCGCGTGATGCGCAAGCACGCCGCCGCGAACGACGCCGTCCGCACGGTGAACGCCATCGACAAGGCCGTGCACAAGGTCGCGACGAGGGAATGGGAGCGCGGCAACGCGATCGGCGAGAAGAACGGCTGGCGCAACGCGCAGGCGAGCGTGCTCGCCCCCACCGGCACGATCGGTTTCATGATGGACTGCGACACGACCGGCATCGAGCCGGACTTCTCGCTGGTCAAGTTCAAGAAGCTGGTCGGCGGCGGGTCGATGCAGATCGTCAACCAGACGATTCCGGTGGCGCTGCGCAAGCTCGGTTACGCGCAGGAGACCATCGAGGCGATCGTCGAGTACATCGCCGAGCACGGTCACGTCGTCGACGCGCCGGGCCTCAAGCCCGAGCACTACGAGGTGTTCGACTGCGCGATGGGTGCGCGCGCCATCCGGCCGATGGGGCACGTGCGGATGATGGCGGCCTGCCAGCCGTTCCTCTCCGGCGCGATCAGCAAGACGGTGAACCTGCCCGAGACGGCGACGGTCGAGGAGATCGGCGACGTCTACTTCCAGGGGTGGAAGCTCGGCCTGAAGGCGCTGGCCGTCTACCGCGACAACTGCAAGGTGGGCCAGCCGCTTTCCGACGCGAAGGCCAAGGGCGCGGACGCCGCCGTCGACGCGGCCGCCTCCGAGGAGAAGGTGCGTGTCGAGTACCGGCCCATTCGCAAGCGCCTCCCGAAGCGCCGGCCGAGCCAGACGGTGTCGTTCAGCGTCGGTGGCGCCGAGGGATACCTCACGGCGGGCTCGTACCCCGACGACGGCCTCGGCGAGATCTTCCTGAAGCTCGGCAAGCAGGGGTCGACCCTGGCCGGCATGATGGACGCCTTCTCGCTCGCCATCTCCATCGCGCTGCAGTACGGCGTCCCGCTGGAGAAGTACGTCGAGAAGTTCACGAACATGCGGTTCGAGCCGGCGGGTCTCACCGACGACCCCGACGTCCGGATGGCGCAGTCGCTCATCGACTACGTGTTCCGGCGGCTGGCGCTCGACTACCTCGACTTCGACACCCGCTCGATGTACGGCATCTACACGGCCGAGGAGCGGACCCGCCAGGTGGAGACGGGCTCGTACCTGCCCGTCGACTCGGTGAACGACGTCGAGGAGGAGATGGAGACCCTCGCCCAGTCGACACCGACGACGCAGGCGCAGCCTGCGACGCCGAAGCCCGAGCCGACGGCCGCCGCCAAGCCCGCCCCGGTCGAGGTGCACTCGTCGGCGGAGCTGATGGAGAAGCTCGTCGGCCAGGCCTCGGACGCACCGATGTGCTTCACCTGCGGCACGAAGATGCGCCCGGCCGGGTCCTGCTATGTGTGCGAGGGCTGCGGGAGCACGAGCGGCTGCAGCTGACCGTCGTATGACGAAACGCCGTCCGCCCCGGACCGGGGGTGGGCGGCGTTTCGTCGTGCCGATCGGCCTCGCCCCGTCAGCGGGCGGCGGCCGGCACAGTCATCCGAGCGACGAGGCGACCGGTGACCGGAGCGAGGAGCCGCCACTCGCCCCCGGGCCGATCACTCCCGAGCGCTCGCACGGCGAGGTCCACGCCCCGCGCTGCGGCGGTGGCGGCAACCCTGCCCAGCACCGGCCGTACGTCGTAGATCCAGGCCTCGGCCCCCGGACGCAGCACACGCCGGATCTCCGCCAGGCCGGCGGAGACGTCCACCCAGTGGTGCAGGCTCAGGGACGACACGACGAGGTCGACGGAGCCGTCGGCATGGGGGAGGGCCCGGACGTCGGCGACCCGGTAGGTCAGGCGGTGGGCGGACGCGCCCGTCGCCGTCGCGGTCCTGGTCGCACGTTCGATCATCTCCGCCGACAGGTCGACGCCCTCCACCACGAGGCCGGGGCAGCGCCGGGCGACGAGCAGCGGGACGCGGCCGGGGCCGGTCCCGACGTCCAGCACGACGGCGCCGGGCGACAGGCCGGCGCCGGCGACGTCGGCGGCGATCCGCCGGTACAGCGGGCGCGCGAGCAGTCCCGGGCCCCGGTCGTACCAGCCGGCGTGGCCCGCCAGCCCGAGCATCGTCTCGTGGGCCCGACGGGCACGTCGGCCGAGTCGCGTCGGGCCGGACACGGGTGCGTGATCGGTCATCGAGGTCCCCTTGAGTTGTACTCAGCAACTGTCGTCGGGACCCACAGTAGAACCGAGAGTTGTAGCATGCAACCATGACCGCGCGGGAGGACACGCCTTTGTTCCCCGAGGACGTCATCAGCACGATGCTGCGGCGCCTGGTCCGGGCCGGTGGGTTGCTCGAGCCGCACGACCACCCAGGAGCACACGCGTCGCTCTCCGAGATCCTGGCGATGCGGGAGCTCGCGGAGACGCCGGGCCTCGCGCAGAACGACCTCGCCGACCGGCTCGGCCTGGAGAAGAGCACCGTGAGCCGGCTAGTCGGTGGGCTGGAACGCCGCGGCTGGGTCCGAAGGGATCGTGACCCCGAGAACCGCCGGTACCTGCGCCTCTCCCTGACGGACGAGGGAGCGGCAACCGCGCGCATGATCGGCCACCACCTGCACGAGCACCACCGCGCGCTGCTCTCCGGCCTCACGCCCGCCGAGCTGCAGGCCCTCGCCGTCGGGCTGACGGCCCTGGCCCGCGTGCTGTCCAGCGGCTCGACGGAGGGGAACCCGACGTTCCTCCCGGACGCTGGGGCCGGACGGGGGTAGCCCCGCGCGTCAGGGATCCAGAAGGAGGGACAGGCCCTCGTGGGCCAGCAGCCGCACCGGGAACGAATGGGCGTCGTCCACCCTGCCGATGGCCCTCGAGGTCGCTGCATCGGTGACCGTGGCGCGTGGCGTCAGGAACGGTGAGGTGACCGTGGCGACCACCTCCCGAGCGGCGAAGTTGAGCACGGTGGCCTGAAGGCGGTTCCCGCCGAGCTCGTGGACCATGGCGAGGATCGCCCCGCTGGACGCGTGCGCGATGTCGACCTGGACTCCGGTGGCGATGCCGCACTGCCGGCGTAGGGTGAGCACCTCGCACAGCTTCGACGCGAAGGATGTCGGGTCGGCCAGTTGCGCAGGCAGCGAGCCGTAGAGGCAACGGCCGCGCGGCATCGAGGCCTCCGGCTCGCCGCCGTCGGGACGGTGATTCATGAGGTCGTAGCCGCCGCGATGGATCCAGCGGGTGTCGCCGTCGGCGACGAGTTCGCCGACCGTGCCGGGGTCGAGGGTGAGAGTGCCGCACAGATCCCATCCCGAGAGCGCGAAGACGCCGGGCTGCCAGGCGTTGAACATGGCCAGGAGCAGGTGCGCCTTCTTGATCTTCTCGATCTGGCCGGGCGACAGGTCGGCGAGGTCCCGGTAGCCCAGCGCGGCGGTGATGACGGTGGCCGTGGTGGACGAGATGCCGTTGGTCGTGAAGACGGCGTTGTACGGCGCCGCCGGTCCGGTGAGGCGGTCGAGGAGCTGCAGGCGGACGAGTTCGGCGAGCTGGGCGCCGGTCCATCGACGTCCCTGGAAGGGGAAGAGGTCGGCTGCGTGCGTCCCCGCGAAGTGCACGAGCTCGTAGGTCAGCTCGTCGTGGTTCTGCAGGGCGTGCACGAGCGAGACCGGCTGCAGGCCGTACTCCAGCCCGAGTCTCAAGGTCAGGCGGAGGAACTCGGTGTCCCCGGTCACCAGGGCGTGGTGGTAGGCGGGGCGGTTGACGAAGTCGTAGGAGAGGTCGGCTCCCCGCCGTGACGTCGTCCTAATGTCGTCGACGGCCAGGTTGAGCTCCTGGAAGGTGAACCCCCCGAGCTTGCGGACGAGGCTGGCGATCACCTGGTTCACCGCGTCGGACAGCGGGTGCCCCTCCGACCAGGCCGGGGCCCCTTCCTCGGGGGTGGGCTCCAGCCCGAGGAAACCGTTCGCGTCCAGGCGAAGCCCGCTCGTGCCCAGGTGGCCCAGGGAGTGCAGGGCGTCGCCGACCACCAGACGCATGCCGGCGAACGTCGGGTCCAGCCAATTGATCGACGGCTGGCCCTCCTTGAAGTAGTGCAGGTACACCCATCGCCGCCGCACGCCGTCAGGGCCCTGGACCGGCGCGGTGGCACTCCAGTTGGTCTCCTTGACCCCGCGCTCGTAGAAGATCACGCGTTGCAACCGGCCGAGGATGTATCCGGCTCGCGCCAACCGGTCCTCGGCTTCGGCCGAGAGGTTCGCGGAGTCCTTGCCCGCGGCGACGTCGGGCAGCAGGTGCCAGTCCGCCGCCGGGATCTCCACCATGTGGTAGATCCCCGGGTAGTCACCGACCTTCATCTCGGCCAGCCGGAAGTCCGCGCCCTTGCCCGTGTGTCCGGGGACGATGTCGTCGACCACCGCTCCGCCGTGCTGCCCCGCAACCCTGCACAGGTGCCGGAACTCCTCCTCGGTGCCGAACGCCTCGTCGATGTCCGTGCTGATCCGGTCGAAGTAGCCGTCCACACTGGGGGTGGCGTCGACCCCTGAGAGGCCACCTGCCCGCTTCACCGGACCGGTGTGCACGGCGTCGATGCCGATGGTGCGGAAGGCCCGCCACAGCGCGGGATCGCCCAGCGTGGCCAGGAACGAGGTGCTGCCGGGCGTGACCATCGACATCGGGTACGCCGTGAACCACACCGACGCCCGGTCGATCGCCCCCCGCGGGTTGGGGATCCCGAACGGGTTGTGCGAGGTCCCGGTGACGGCCGAGAACGTGCCTGCCAGCCGACCCGCCGCCTCCAGCATCGACTGGCTGCGCAGCCAGTCGACGTAGTCCTGGCCGTTCACGATCAGGACACGGCGTGCTCGGCCGTGAAGCCCACCGGGCCGAGACGGACGGCCCACACCCGGATGTCCTTGCCCTGCCCGTCGTCGTCCTTCTCGAACACCCGCACCAGCCCCTCGACCTCGACGCCGTCGCCGCGGACGTCGTACTCCTCTCGGTCGAGGTCCAGGACGAACGACGTCTGGCCCGCGAAGTCCCCCAGCTCCCGCGGAGCGTGCCCCCGGGCGTGCCGGACGACGTACGGCTTGCCGGACACGACCCGGCGGCGAGCGTGGAACGTCACGGGTGCCTCCTGTAGCGGGTGCAGGAACTGCGCGGTGAATCACCACACAGCAGGAAAACCCCGCGGAGGGACCTTCCGTTACACCCCTCGGGAGGGGGGCGGGCGCGCGTCCGTCAGGAAGGGACCCGGGACGGCGTGCACGTGCACGCCGATGCCGGGCCGATCAGGAACGGCGGCGCGACGATCCCGACGTCCCGCCGGCCCAGCAGCGCGGTGCCCTCGGCCACCAACTCGGCGCCGCGGACGCGCGCCACCGGCTCGGCGATCGTCGGCATGAGCCGCCGGGGCGACATGCCACCTGTGACGGGGCAGGTGGCGACCGAGGTTCTGCGAGCCCGGAGAAGCAGCGCTCCGGACGGTCCGTGCAACCCTGGACGAGAGGTGATGGGGACGCCTCGGGACCGTTCCCGAGACGCCCCCGTCGCTGTCACCAGGTCTGCGCCGGTGATCGGCTGGAGCCGGCGACCCTCGTCGCCGGCCGTGACTCAGTCGTCGTCACTCACCTTGATGGACACGACCTGGCCGGTCGGGCCGCTCCCGTTGCTCGCGGGCTGGATGCTCCAGTTGGACACGTAGACCTTGCCGTCGCTGTACGCGAAGCCGGAAGGGACGAAGAGCGCGCCCACACCGAAGGTCGTGCGGTGGCCATTGGGCCGGATCTGGACGACGGCACCGTGCGGGTCCGTACCCGTGAGGCCGTGCGTCTGGAACTCGGTGACGTAGAAGTTGCCGCGGTTGTCGAAGCCGCACCCCTGGATGGTGGTGAAGCCGGTCCACTTGACCTTGGCCCTGCCGTTCGGCCAGACCTGCCACACCCGGGCGTGGCCTGGCGCGAAGTCCCCGCCGAGGAGCTCCCCGACGTAGAGAGAACCGTCGGGCGCGTTCGCGACACAGGTGGGCACGGCGTCCGTCGGCGAGCCGTCCGGCACCTGGAAGTAGGCGACGGTCGAGACACCGCCGTGACCGTTGACCCGCGCGAGCAGGTTGGCGCCGGCATCGGCCACATAGATCGAGCGGCCTCGGACGGTCAGCCCGTTCGGGTTCGCGTCCGGGAACTGGTCCGGCTGCAGGTTCTTGTGTGCCGCCGTCCAGTCGTAGTCGGCGTTCCCGGTGGAGGCGATCGGCCACCACGAGCCATGGCGCCCGATGACGAGGGTGCGCCCGAGCTCGCGCTTGGCGGCCGCGAAGACGGGCCCGGACGGCGCGTTCGGCGGCAGCGCGCGGCTGTTCAGTGCGACCTGCGCGTACAGCCGGCCGTCGTGGCCTGCGACCGCGACGATGCCCTCCGCACCCGTGCCGTCCTTGTCGGCGACCGAGATGACGTGGTCGACGACCCGGTGGTGCCTGCCGTTGCCGATCTCGCTGATTCCGCTCGTCAGTCCGGCACACTGCGCGCCGCCGTCAGGGCCTCCGGGCATGCACAGGCTGCCGCCGTGGCCGGCCTCGGCCACGTACAGGTGCCCACGCACGAACGCGAGGTCGCGCGGATTGTCGAGGCCGCTCGCTACGACCTTCACGCTCCCGACGCCGTGGTGGGAGTCCGTGCCGGTGATGGTCGCCGATGCCGATGCCGACGGTGCGGTGACGAGGGAGACGCCGACCACGCACCCGGCTGCGGCCACGATAGCCGTGACGCGTCTGCGGGGGGTTGCGCGGAGCTGGATGAGTCGGGACATGGAACCTCCTTGGGCCTGGGGCACGTTCCGGCCCGCAGTCTGCTCCCGGCCCACCAGGGTGTCGACGCATTGGGACGGCGGCCGATCAGGACTGCCTGAACGGGCACATCAGTGGTCACACCTGGCGCACCCGCCCCCCGGGACCCGTCCCGCGCGCCGCACGAACGGGGGAGCGCGCCGGTCAGCCCGGGGTGGTCACGGGCCGCGGATCGCTGCCGACTTCGGCGACGACGGCGAGAGCTCAGGGGAGGGGACCGGCCAGGTAGCGCTGCAGCGTCGGCGCGATCAGGGCAGCCAGTTCGTCCCCCGGAAGCTCCGCGAGCGCCTCGATCCCCACGACGTGCCTGGCCATCACGATCCCGACGAGCTGCGAGCCGGCGAGCGCCCCGCGTACCTCGGGGCGGTCGGTGCCGAGGCGAGCGGCGAGGGGCCCGAGGATGTCCCGGGCGATGACATCGCGGGTCATCCGGGCCGCCTCCGCCTCGCTCGCCGCCGACCGGATCATCCCGAGCACCCGGTCGGCCGCCGGGGAATCGAGCAGCGCGACGAAGAACTGCGCCAGGCGCCGTCCGATCTCGTCCTGCGGCCCGGACATGACCTGGTCGACGACCAGCGACGGCTCGAACGGCAGCCGCATCACGCTCGCGAACAGCTGGGGCTTGGAGCCGTAGAAACGCGCCACCAGCGCCGCATCCACCCCGGCCTCCTGCGCCACCGACCTGAGCGTCGTGCGGTCGTAGCCCAGCTCGCCGAACTGACGGGCGGCAGCCAGGGCGATGTCCTCCCGCGTACGGGTCCCTCCCGGACGCCGCCCGGTGCGGCCTCGCGCCGCCGGGGGCGATGCGGGTCCGGCGCCGCCTGGCGACGGGCGGTCGGGGGTCGGAGCCATTCGCCCACGGTATCCGTTGACAGCAGAAGTCAACATGTACAGACTTCCCTCTGAGTGAAGTCAGCATGTGATGACTTATGGCGCCGCCATGACGGCGCCCGACGAGGGGAGTACCGATGACGCTCGAGAAGCGGCTCGCGCAGGAGCCTGCCCATCACCCGGCGGACACAGATCAGGACGCCTCAGGAGCCGCGCACCTGAGCCCCGGCCGGCGCCGCGCCGTGCTGGCCGTGGTCGCGATCGCCTTGATGATGGTCGTCTCGGCGGTCAGCGGCCTGAACGTCGCGCTGCCCGGTCTTGCGCGCGCAACGGGCGCGACCCAGGTCCAGCTCACCTGGATCGTCGATGCCTACACCGTGGTGTTCGCCGGCCTGCTGCTCACCGCCGGCGCGCTGGGGGACAGGTTCGGCCGCAAGGGCCTGCTCGTCGTGGGCCTGGTCGTGTTCGGGTCGGCGGCGGCCTGGGCCATGACGACGACGGAGCCATCGATGATCATCGCCGCTCGCGCCCTCATGGGCGTCGGCGCCGCGGCCGTCATGCCCACGACGCTGTCGGTGATCACCACATCGTTCCCGCCCGAGGAGCGCGGACGCGCGATCGGGGTCTGGGTCGGCGTGGCCGGCGGAGGCGCCGTGCTGGGCCTGTTCGCCTCCGGCATCCTGCTCGAGTTCTTCTCCTGGAGCTCCTTCTTCGGTCTCAACGTCACGCTCGCCGTGATCGGCCTGGTCGGGACGCTGCTCGTCGTGCCGCGGTCCCGCGACGCGCACCCGGCACCGCTCGACATCGCCGGCAGCCTGCTCTCGCTCGCGGGCGTCTCGTCCCTCGTCTTCGCGATCATCGAGGGCGCGGACCGTGGATGGACCGACCCGGCGACTCTCGCAGCGGCCGGTGTCGCGGCCGTCACCCTGACCGGCTTCGTCGTCCGGCAGCTCACGGCCGCCCACCCCCTCCTGGACGTGCGGCTGTTCGCCCTGCGCGGCTTCGGAGCCGGATCCGTGTCGGTGACGGTGCAGTTCTTCGCGGCGTTCGGGTTCTTCTACATCGTGATCCAGTACCTCCAGTTCGTGGTCGGGCGCAGCCCGCTGGGGGCCGCCTTCACGCTGCTGCCCCTACCGTTCGTGCTGCTGCCGACCGCACGGCTCGCCCCGCGCCTGGCGGCTCGGGTGGGCACGAACCGCGTCGGCGCCGCGGGGCTGACGAGCATGGCCGTCGGTCTGGGAACCCTGTCGTTCCTCGGCGTCGACTTCGACCCGGTCGTGTTCTACGCGGGGCTGTTCTTCTTCGCGCTCGGCATGGGTCTGGCCGGCACCCCGGCGACGACAGCGATCACCGCCTCCCTCCCCGAGCGCAAGCAGGGGGTCGCCTCGGCCGTCAACGACGTCTCGCGCGAGTTCGGCAGCGCGCTGGGCATCGCCGTGCTCGGCAGCCTGCTGGCCGCCGGCTACAGGGACGGCGTGGGCGCCGTGCTCACCACAGTGCCCGCACTTCCGCCGGCGGCCGCCGACGCCGTGCGGTCGTCGGTGGCCACCGCTGTCGCCGGCGCCGCGCAGCTCGGGCCTGCCGGGGCCCGGATCGCGGAGGCTGCCCGCTCGGCCTACGTCGACGGTACGGCGACGGCGCTCGTCGCAGCCGCTGCCGCGCTGCTCGTGGCCGCGGTGTTCGTGCTGGTGCGCGCACCCCGGGCCGGCGAGCTCGAGATCCGTTGACCCCCGACCGGGCACGCCGCGGGCGCCCGACGGGTCCGGAGACGTGCCGCGGTCACGTGACCGGGGTGGCTCCGCCGGCTGCCGCCGCGTACAGCGCGGTGACGGCCCGGGCCTGTCCCAGGGCGTCGGCGCGGCCAAGGAGCTGGTTCGGCTCGCCGCGGACCGCCTTGCCGAACTCCTCGAGCTCGAGCCGGTAGGAGTCGGCGACCGGCAGGTCGAGGCGCTCGGCCTGCCGCCCGTGGCGCCTGAGCATGAGACCAGGCCGGAAGCAGTGCCAGGGGTCGCTGACGTCGAGGGATCCCTCCGTGCCGACGACCTCGAGACTGCTCCGGTCGGGCAGGTGGAAGCCGCAGTCGACGTGGGCGAGCACGTCGCCGTCGAAACGCAGGACGCCGGCCATGCCGACGTCCACTCCTGTCGGACCCGTCACAGCCAGGGCCGTCACCTCCCGCGGCTCACCCGCGAACAGCCGGGCGGCGCTCACGCAGTAGACGCCCACGTCCATCAGGGAACCGCCCTCCAGGGCCGGGTCGAGCCGGACGTCGCCCGACGTGGGAGTGGGCCAGCTGAACGACGCCAGGACGAGGCGCAGCCGGCCGACCGCACCCTCCGCGACGAGTTCCGCCGCCCTGACCATCTGCGGGTTGTACCGGTACATGAAGGCCTCGCTGAGCACCAGCCTGGCGCGCTGGGCCAGGTCGAAGGCCTCGTCGACCTCGGCCGGGTGCCGCGAGTACGGCTTCTCGCACAGCACGTGCTTCCCGGCGGCGAGGGCCCGCATCGTCCAGGTGTGGTGCAGGCCGTTCGGCAGCGGGATGTACACCGCCTCGACGTCGGGATCCGCGAGCAGCTCCTCGTAGCTGCCGTGCGCCCTGGGGATCTCCCACCGCTCGGCGGCACGCCGGGCCTTGTCGACGTCCCGGCTGCCGATGGCGACGACGTCGACGACGTCGGAACGGCCGGCCCCCTGGAGCACCTTCTCGTTGATCAGGGCGGTCGACAGGACACCCCAGCGGATCGGCCTCGGCATGCGGGTCAGCGTACGATCTGCCGCCCAGTGACCTCGTCGGGCCGCAGCCGGATCCACACGGCGGCGTCGTCCAGTCCCGCCCAGGCGGGGATGCTCATCGCCTCGTACCGCTCGATGTCGGGGTCGTCGTAGACGGCCTCGGCCGTGCCCTTGACCAGCACGCTCCAGCCCGCGCTCCGGCCGGGGTCGATCCCGTCGACCTCGAAGGCGACGGTCGCGGCGTCCTCGGCCACCTGGAGCTTGGAGCCCCAGGTCGTGCGGAAGACGACGTTCGCGCCGTCGACGCCGTGGTTGACGGGCACGACGACGGGGCTGCCGGCGTGCACGAACGCCAGCCGGCCGACGGCGACCGACCGCAGCCGGTCGAGGCACTCCTCGAGCCCGAGGACGACCAGGCCGCGGTGGTCGGTCGGCGCGGAGACCGGCCCGCGTTCGCCGGGGTTCGCTGCCACCGGGACGTCGCCGTCCGGCTCACCGGGCTGGTGCCGCACCCGGACCACTCCCGGCACCGTGGCGACCGCCGCCTCGAGGCCTCCGCGACTCGCGGACGTGTCGCCGGTGACGGTGACGACGCCGCCGTCCACGGTCACGCCCCACCCGCCGGGGGCGAGCTCGGATAGGCGCGACCGGACGTCGACGGCGATCTCCCCGTCGCTACGCGTCCCGAGGCGCAGCAGGTCGGTGACGCTGACCATGCCCACCACGGCGTCATCGCTGACGACGGGCACGCTGTTGACCCCCCTGTCGAGCATCACGTGCGCGAAGTCGGCCTCGTCCGCCTCGGGCGGCAGGGTGACGACAGCGCTCGTCATCTCGTCGGCGACCGTTCGCGGTGCCGGCGAGGCGTCGACGGGGGCGGGCCGCAGGTGCGCCCGGGGATCCGCGAGCACGCGACCGCGGATCAGGTCCGAGCGGCTGACGATGCCGACCAGGCGGCCGTCCCGGTCGACGACCGGCAGGGCGGTGACGTCGTGCCCGAGCAGCAGGCGGGCGGCGGTGGTGATCTGCGCGTCCGGGTGGACGGTGACGACGGACCGGGTCATGAACGCGTGAGCCTGCACGGCAGCCTCGCAGGTGTGCTCGGGGCCCCTGGGCGGGGCCGCTACCTCACGCTACGGACCGCCCGGCCGCCCCCGGCAGGGCCAAGGGTCCTGCGATCCCGGCCAAGGTCCCGGACTCCTCCGGGCAGCTGCCCGAGCCGGATCGGCCTGTGCCTCACGCCGGGGCAACGGCCAGCGTGTGCCGGATCTCCTGCCGGTACGTGATCGTGCCGTCGGCGTCCGCCTGCTCGGCGAGGAGGGCGTACGCCCGCTCGCGGACGGCGCCGCGCTCCGGCTCCGGCACCGACATCCACATGCCGCGCTGCCCGACGGACATGCTGAACGTCTCCCAGCGCTGCGGCGTCGCGAAGCGCACCGCCACCCCGCCCCGGACCGTGCGGACGCCGGCCCAGCCGGCGCCGGCCAGCAGCTCCTCCATGCCCTCGTCGGAGGCGAACGGGCCGGCCGTGCCGCTCGTGCGGGCATCCAGCACGTGCGGGGGCAGGTACGGCGTGAACACGTCGTCGACCTCGCTCCAGCGCTCGTCGACCTGGCCGAACGTCGTCACGCCGATCCGGCCGCCCGGCACCACCAGCGGCAGCCACGCCCGCAGCGCCGCGGCCGGGTCGGGCAGGAAGAACAGGACGAGCGACGACGAGAGGGTGTCGAACGGCCCGTCCTCGACCGCCGGTGCCTGTGCGTCGTCGACGACGAGGCGGACGTTGCCGAGCCCGGCCTGCTCGGCAGCCTGCCGGCACCGCTCGAGCATGCCGGGGGACAGGTCGGTGCCGACGGCCCCCGCGGGACGGACCCGCTGCGCCACCTGCAGGAGGACGGCGCCGCGGCCGCACCCCACGTCGAGCCACCGCTCGCCGACCCGCGGGGGCATCGCGTCGAGCAGGTCGCGGGCGATCAGCTGGAAGAACGGGACGCCGACGTCGTCGTAGCTGTCGGAGAGGAGGTCGAAGAGGGCGGCGACCTGGCTGGTGCGTCCCGCCGGGGGGCTGGTCATGATCGCAAGCTTGTCACACGCCCTGCTCTGCGAGCGCGGCCGCGAGGGCCGTGCGGCTGGCGATCTGCAGCTTGTCGAACGCACGCGTCAGGTGCGTCTCCACGGTGCGCTCGCTCACGTAGAGGCGCTCGGCGATGGTCCGGTTCGTGAGCCCCTCGGCCGCCAGCCGTGCCACCCGGTCCTCCGCGGCCGTCAAGGACCCGGGGCCGCTCAGGACGGAGCGGCGCGGCCGTGCCCCCGCTGCCACGAGCTCGTCCCGGGCACGCCGCGCGAGCAGGCGCATCCCGCCACGCTCCGCCTGGTCGAGCGCGAGCCGGAGCGGACCGCGGGCGTCGGCGCGGCGGTTGGCGCGGCGCAGGGCTGCGCCGAGGTCGACCAGGGCCCTCGTGTGCTCGAGGCGGGCGGGCGAGGCGGCGAGCACGTCGACCGCGCGCTCGAGCAGCGCCAGGCGCTCGGGCGGGTCGGCGCACGCGGCCAGGGATCGCAGCCCGGCGCCGCACGCGCTGGGGATGCCGGCTGCCTCGGCCAGGGCCAGGTGCTCGAGCGCCAGAGGCCGTGCCGCGGCCGGGTCGCCGAGCGCGACGTGCGCGGCGACAGCCACCGTGCGCCAGTCGGCCAGCACCGGGTTCGACATGTCCAGCTGGTGCGCCCGCTCGCCCGCCGCGAGTGCGTCGGCGAGCGCGTCGGCGGCACGCCGCTGCGCGAGCCGCAGCCGGGCCCGGGCCTGCAGCAGCAGGGGTGCGACGAACAGGCCCTCCGCAGGCTCCCCGAGCTGACCGAGCGTCGCCAGCGCGGCTTCCGCCTCGCCGGCCTCGTCGAGCTCGACCAGCGCGTCGACCAAGAAGGTCAGCGTCCAGAGGATCGCCGTCGGCGTCACGACCCCGGCCTTGGACTCGAACGACAGCCGCGCGTCCGCCGCGGCGTCCCCGATCTCCCCGCACCTGATGCGGGCGAAGGCCCGCCACATGAGGCCGTGGGCGAGCGCGACGAGCCAGCCCCGCGGTGCGGCCCGCTCGATGACGCCCTCGTAGAGATCCCGGGCCGCCGCGACGTCGTCGACGGTGAGCAGGCAGAACGTCGCGGTCGTCCTGAGCAGGGACTCCGGTTCGGCGTCGAGGGTTCCGTCGGCGAGCACGGGCCGGAGCAGCTCCCGGGCACGGGCGGCCGTGCCGCCCTCGACCGCGCACCGCATGGCCGCGTTCACGCGCCAGAGGCCGAGGGCGCGCGTGCCGGGGCGGTCGGTGAGCGCGCGGGAGACGTCGTTCGTCGTCAGCTGCAACCACCCGTCGGTGACGAGCTCGGCCTCCAGCCGGGCCCGTAGCTCTTCGGGGGCACTCCCGGCGGCCTCGAGCCCCAGCCGGGCCAGCGCGAAGGCGCGCTCGAAGTCCCCGAGCAGGCCCAGCGCACGCGCGCCGCGCAGCGCCGCCTCGCTGCGCAGCGCGGGCGTCGTGGCCGCCTGCACGGCACCGCTGAGCTGCTCGTAAGCGCCCGGTCGCAAGCCCCACGCCAGGGCGAGGCCGAGCTCGAGCCGGACGTCGGCGAGCTGCACGGCCGCCGGCGGCTCCGCGAGCGCCCGGCGCAGGAACACCGCCGCGGCCGCGGGGGAGCCCCGCGTGCCGGCCCGGGCCGCGGCCTCGCGGAGCGTGTCGACGGTGCCCGCGTCCCCGACCGGCTCGCTGTGGACCAGGTGCAGGCCCACCGCCTCGGCGTCCTCCCCCTCGACGCCGAGCAACCGGGCGGCGCGCGCGTGCCACGCTGCCCGGCGGCCCGGCGCCAGCCCCCCGTATAGGGCGGCCGAGATCAGGGGGTGCACCAGGGACAACGAGCCCCCGGGCTCTACGAGGCCGGCGGCACGCAGGGCGTCCGCCGCCTCCGAGGCCACGGGCAGCTCCAGGCCCGCGAGCGCGGCGGCCCGCCGCAGCGGCGTGCCCGGACCCAGCACGGCGACGGCTCGTGCGAGCTCGCCGGCACCTGCCGGCAGCCGGGCCAGTTGCCGCTCGACCGCCCGGGCCACCTGCTCGGCGCCGAAGATGCCGAGCCGCGCGGCAGCCCGCGCGGTCGGGGCCACGCCGTCCGCGGCCAACTGCGCGAGGAGCGTCACCAGCAGGAACGGGTTGCCGGCCGTGACGTCGTGGCACGCCCGCACGAAGGCGTCGTCCGCACCCGGCAGCCGGGCGCGCACGAGCGTCGCGCTGGCGTCGGGCCCCAGAGGCCGCGGCCGCACCGGCGGCTCGGGCGCGGCCGCCAGGACCTCGGCCAGCAGGTCGGGGGCGCCGGCGGGCTCCCCCGACCGGACGGCGCACACGACGGCCGCCGGGAGCTCGTGCAGCGAGCCGGCCAGGACCGCGAGCCAGTGCAGAGACGCCGCGTCGGCCCAGTGCACGTCGTCGACGGCGAGGACCACCGGGCCGCGCTCGCAGAGGTTCACCAGGAGCCAGACCAGCCCGCGGACGGCGGCGTGGACGGCGTCGCCGCCGCCGGCGGGCTCGGCCTCCTCGGGGGCGAGCACGCGGCCGGCGAGACCTGCCGCGCCGGTCGTCAGCGCGCTCCAGTCGCGGCGCGCCCGGAGCGGCTCGACCAGCTGGCGGGCGACCGCCCATGCCGCGTCCCGTTCCAAGGGGTGGGCGCGGGCCCGCAGGACGACGGGCTCGTCGCCGCGGACGGCGACGTCGAGCAGGCTCGACTTGCCGATGCCCGCAGGCCCCTCGATGACGATGACGCGGCCCGAGCCCGCGCGGGCGTCGTCGAGCCGGCGGCGGAGCTCCGCCAGCTCCAGGCCCCTGTCCAGCAACGCGTGCACCGAGGTCGACGGTACGCCGTGATCCACCCGCGGGCCAGAGCGGGAAATGTCGTGGTCGGATCCACGATGCGCGTATCAGGCCCCGCCCCGCACGATCCGTATCGACGGATCGACGGGAGGGACCACCATGACGACGACGACGGACGCGACCGGGAGCGCCTACGTGCTCGAGCGGAGCCCCCAGGAGTACGAGCGGCTGAGGGCACAGGCCCGCATGTGGAACCACGCGACCTCGCGTGCGTTCGACGAGGTCGGGCTCGGCGCGGGACAGCGCTGCCTGGACGCCGGGTGCGGCCCCGGCGAGACGATGCGGCTGATGGCGGACCGCGTCGGCGCCGTAGGGGCGGTGCTCGGCGTCGACCTCGATGCGGGGCTCCTGGCGTCGACCCGGACGGCCATGCACCGCGAGGGCTACGGGCAGTGCGACGTCGCCGTGCACGACGTGACCCTCGACGAGCCTCTCCCTGGGGCGCCCTACGACCTCGTGTACGCGCGCTTCCTGCTCTTCCACCTGCCGCGGGCGGACGTCGTGCGCCGGCTGTGGGACGCCGTCGCGCCGGGCGGCCGCCTGCTCGTGCAGGACTACGACGTGCGGGGCGTGCGGGTGCTCCCGCCGATGGAGGCGTTGGACCACGTGGTCGGCCTCCTGACCGCGGGGATGACGGCCGCCGGCTGCGACGTCTCGGTGGGTACCCGCCTGCCCCAGCTGTTCGCCGAGGCCGGCGTCGGGGAACCCGACGGCACCGATGTCGCCGGCCGGCTGGTGCCCGCGGCGCCGGCGGCCGCCTACGTCGAGGCGACGTTCCGCAGCGTGCTCCCCGCCGCCCTCGCCCGCGGCGTCACGACCGAGGCCGAGGCCGGGGCGGCGCTCGCCGCGCTCGGCCGCGAGGTCGCGACGGGCGGCCGGCACACCGTCGTCCTGCCGCTCCTGGTGACCGCCTGGAAGCGCAAGTGACCCACGAGGAGGCCTCAGATGTGGCTCCGGCCCCGCTCCGCGCCGCCGCCCGACCCACTCGGTGTCGACGTCCGCCGCGTCCGTGAGCACTTCGACTTCGCCCGCACCGGCCGCGTGGTGACGAACAACGCCGCCACCACCCAGCCGCCCCGCGAGCTGCTCGACCTGTACCGGGAGCTCGTGCCCGACGTACGAGAACGTGCACCGCGGCCAGTCGGCGGCGTCCCGGCGGACGACGGCGCTGTTCGAGGAGTCGTACGACACGATCGCCGCCTGGGTGAACGCACCGGGCCGCCGCTGCGTGGCGACCTACCGGAACACCACCGAGGCGATCAACGCGGTGATGTACTCGCTGCTCACGGAGCTGCGGGACGGCGACAACGTCGTCACGCACGCTGATGGAGCACAACTCGAACTTCGTGCCGTGGTACGCCCTGTGCCGCGAGATCCTGCCCCGGTTCGGGCGCTCCGTGGAGTGCCGGGTCGTGCGGTTCGACCACACCACCGGGCGCCTCGACCTCGCCCACCTCGCCCAGCTGGTCGACGAGCGGACGAAGCTGGTGGCCGTCACCGGCGCCTCGAACTTCCTCGGGACCAAGCCCCCGCTCGACGGCGTCCGGCGGATCGCGCGGGGGAGCGGCTACCGGCAGCCGGACGGCGAGCGGGGGTCGCTGCTGCTCGTCGACGCCGCGCAGCTCGTGCCCAGCACGGTGGTCGACGTCCAGGCCCTCGGCGTCGACTACCTGGCCTTCTCGTTCCACAAGATGCTCGCGCCGTTCGGCGTCGGCGTCCTGGTCGGCCGCGAGCGCCTGCTCGCGCAGGGGCGGCCGTTCCTCTACGGCGGCGACATGATCGCGGAGGGCCAGGTCTCGCCCGACCACGTCGCGTACAACGACCTGCCCTGGAAGTACGCGGCGGGCACCCCGAACATCCTCGGCGTGATCGTCTCGGCGCAGGCCCTGCGGCTGACCCTCGACCTCGTCCCGGGTGACGGGGCGACCCCTGACCGGCCGTGGTTCGGCTCGTCGCGGCCGATCCCGCACGGTGCCGTCCGGGCCACGATGGGCCGGGTCGGCGCCCACACGCGCCGGCTCACCGCCCACGCGCTCGACGGCCTGCGCACGCTCGAGGGCATCACCCTCTACGGCCCGGTGGCCGCTGCCGACCGGTCACCGCTCGTCGCGTTCAACGTCGCCGGCGTGAACCCGCTCGACCTCGCCGCCGGTCTCGACGAGCTCGGCGTCGAGGCCCGCGCGGGGTGCCACTGCGCGACGCTCGCGCACCGCGACCTGGGGCTGACGCCGCCGGCGAGCTGCCGCCTCAGCTTCGCGCTGTACACCTCCACCGAGGACGTCGACCGCGCGGTGCGGGCCGTCGACGCGGTCGCCGCCCGGCTCCGCGCACCAGAACGCGTCCGCCGTTGACGGCCGGCCGGGCGGCGTGGTCTGCTCGGCGTCGTCCGTCGACGGCAGTGAAGGAAGCCGGTGCGAGTCCGGCGCGGTCCCGCCACTGTCACCGGGGAGCGAACCTCGTCATGGCCACGCCCGCGTCGCGGGGGGAAGGCCGAGGAGAGCGTCGATCCGGGTAGCCAGGAGACTTCGGCCGTCGATCCTTCGCCCCGGGGCGTGGTCACCCCGAGAGGAAGAGGTCCCGTGCGGGGTCTGCTCGTCGGTGGCGCATCCTCCGACGCCGGCAAGAGCGTGCTCACGGCCGGGATCTGCCGCTGGCTCGCGCGCAGCGAGATCCGCGTGGCGCCGTTCAAGGCGCAGAACATGAGCAACAACTCGGCGGTCGCCGCCGACGGCGCCGAGATCGGTCGCGCCCAGCTGCTCCAGGCCGCGGCGTGCGGCGTACCGGCCGAGGCCGCCATGAACCCCGTGCTGCTCAAGCCCGGGAGCGACCGGCACAGCCACGTCGTGGTGCTGGGGCGGCCGGCCGGTGAGGTCTCGGCGCTCGGGTACCGGGAGCGGTCGGTCACGCTCCGGGCCACCGCGCTGGCCGCCCTCGACGACCTCGCGTCGCGCTTCGACGTCGTGGTCTGCGAGGGCGCCGGGAGCATCGCCGAGATCAACCTGCGCGCCACGGACGTCGCGAACCTCGGGCTCGCGTCCGCGCGCGAGCTGCCGGTGGTGGTTGTCGCCGACATCGACCGTGGCGGGGCGTTCGCCTCGCTGTTCGGCAGCCTGGCCCTGCTCGAGCCGCGAGACCAGCGCCTCGTCGCGGGCTTCGTGGTGAACAGGTTCCGTGGCGACCCGCGGCTGCTCGAGCCGGGCCTGGCACAGCTGGAGCGGCTCACGGGGCGCCCGACGCTCGGCGTCGTCCCCTGGCTGGACGCCGCCGCCGTCGATGCCGAGGACTCGCTCAGCCTGGCGCCCGCGCCCCCCTCACGTCCTCCCACGGGGCGCGACGTGCTGACCGTGGCCGCCGTCCGGCTGCCGCGCACCAGCAACGCCACCGACCTCGACGCGCTCGCCGCCGAACCCGGCGTCGAGGTGCGCTGGACGGCGAACCGCGCCGAGGTCGCCGCCGCCGACCTCGCCGTGCTGCCCGGCACGCGCGCAACCGTCGACGATCTCGCCTGGCTGCACGAGCGCGGCCTCGCAGGCGCCGTCCGGGACCGGGCCCGCGCCGGGCGGCCGGTGCTCGGGATCTGCGGCGGTTACCAGATGCTCGCCCGGACGATCACCGATGACGTCGAGAGCCGGAGCGGCACCGTCCATGGCCTCGCCCTGCTGCCGGTGGACGTGACCTTCAGGGCCGCGAAGACGCTCGGCCGGCCGGCCGGCGAGGCGTACGGGGAGCCGGTGACCACCGCGTACGCGATCCACCACGGCGTGGGGGACGTCCACCCGGGGGGCGAGGCGTTCCTCGGCGGCTCCCGGGTAGGCGCCGTGTGGGGCACTCCGTGGCACGGCGCCCTGGAGAGCGACGCGTTCAGGCGGGCGTTCCTGCGCGAGGTCGCGGGTCTCGCCGGGCGCGACTTCACGCCCGAGCCCGACACCGCGTTCGCCGCTCTCCGGGAGCAGTACCTCGACGCGCTCGGCGACCTCGTCGAGCACCACCTCGACTCCGCGGCGCTGCACGCGCTCATCGACCACGGCCCACCCCCCGGGCTGCCCTTCGTTCCCCCAGGAGCCCCCGCATGACCCCCGAGGCCCAGCCCACGACCGTGCCCGAGGACGGGCTCAGCACCCGGCAGCGCCGCAACCGCCCGCTGCTCGCCGTGCACACCGGCGACATGAAGGGCAAGTCGACCGCCGCCTTCGGCATGGCCCTGCGCGCCTGGAACTCCGGACTGCCCGTGGCCGTGTACCAGTTCGTCAAGAGCGGCAAGTGGCGCGTGGGGGAGGAGGCCGCGCTGCGAGCCCTCGACAAGGTGCACGAGCGCACCGGGCAGGGCGCACCCGTCCTCTGGCAGAGCATGGGCGCCGGCTGGTCGTGGCAGCGCAAGCAGGGCACGGACGCCGACCACGCGGCCGACGCCCTCGAGGGCTGGCGGCAGGTCCAGCGGGACCTCGTCACGCAGGCGCACGGCTTCTACGTCCTCGACGAGTTCACCTACCCGATGACCTGGGGCTGGGTGGACGTCGACGAGGTCGTCGCCACGCTCCGGGACCGCCCGGGCTTCCAGCACGTCGTCGTCACGGGCAGGGCGGCGGATCCACGCCTGGTCGAGGTCGCCGACCTGGTGCTGCGCACCGAGAAGGTCAAGCACCCCATGGACGCCGGACAGCTCGGCCAGCGGGGCATCGAGTGGTAGGGGCCGCTCCGGCCGGTTCGGGCAGCCCGACCTACGCTTGACCGGTGACCACCGAGAGCACCGCCCCCGCCGCCGACGTCCTCGACGTGCCGGTCGCCCGGCTCGACGGCACCGCGGCCACCGCGCGCGGCATCGTCGGCGACCACGTCGCCCTGGTCGTCAACGTCGCGTCGCGCTGCGGTCTGACGCCGCAGTACGCCGGGCTCGAGCGCCTGCAGGAGCGGTACGGCGACGTCGGGCTGACCGTGGTCGGCCTGCCGTGCAACCAGTTCGGCGGCCAGGAGCCCGGGACGAGCGAAGAGATCGCGACGTTCTGCTCGGCCACGTACGGGGTCACCTTTCCCCTGACCGAGAAGATCGAGGTCAACGGGCCCGGCCGGCACCCGCTGTACGCCGGGCTGGTCGAGGTGCCCGACGAGAAGGGCCGCACGGGCGACATCGCCTGGAACTTCGAGAAGTTCGTCGTCGACCGGACCGGCGCGGTCGTGGCGCGGTTCGGGCCGCAGGTCCAGCCCGAGGACGAGCGGCTGGTCGCCGTGCTCGAGCGGGCCCTGCAGGGCTGAGGCTTGGCGCAGCGGCGGCCCACCGGCGCCGAGCTCCAGGCGGCCTACGGTCGCGCGATCCCCGACCTGGTGGGTCCGGGGATGCGGCTGCTGCTGGTCGGGATCAACCCCTCGCTCTGGTCGGGCTGGTCGGGGCGCCACTTCGGCAGGCCGTCGAACCGATTGTGGCCGACCCTGCACGAGGCCGGGCTGACCGCGCGGCGGCTGCTCCCCGAGGAGTCCGACGAGCTGCTCGCGGCCGGCATCGGGATCACCAACCTTGTGGCGGGGGCGACGGCCCGGGCCGACGAGCTGACCCCCGACGAGATCCGTGCCGGCCTGCCCCGGCTGCGCCGGGTCGTGCGGCAGTGGCACCCCGAGGTCGTCGCCGTGCTCGGCGTCACCGCCTACCGGGTCGCCTTCGGCCGGCCGAAGGCGGTCGTCGGTCCGCAGCCGGAGCCGCTCGAGGGAGCCCGCGTCTGGGTACTGCCCAATCCGTCGGGCCTCAACGCGCACTACCAGCAGGCCGACCTGTCGGCCGAGTACGGGAAGCTCCGGGCCGACCTCGACGGCGCATGACGCCCGGTCAGAGGTCGCGCTCGGCCAGTTCGCGGAACTCGTCGGGCACACCGTGCCCCCGCACGAGTGCCGGCCAGTAGCCCACCGCGTCGGTGCCGAACCGGCGCCGCACGGCGTCCATCGACACATCGAGCGCCCACCGCGCCGACCCGGTCTGCGAGCCTGCTCGGCGCGGGTCGTCGGGCGGCAGCGTCAGCTCCGCCTGCAGCGCATGCAGCGCCACGAGGTTCGACGTCGAGATGGCCAGCAGGGTGATCTCGACGTCGGGATCGTGCTGGTCCTCCACGGCGCTCCACGCGAGTTGCTCGGCGATCTCGGTGAGGGTGAGGGTGGCGGCCAGCGGCGCGGACAGGGTCAGGGACCGCGTCACCGATCGCAGCCCGGTGAACCGGACCCGCACCGTGACGGTCCGGGCGGCGCGCTGCTTCGCCCGCAGGCGGCCGGCCACGCGCTCGGCCAGGTGGGCCAGGACCTCGCGGACCAGCTCGCGGGTCGGCCGGTTGCGCCCGATCGCGGACTGGGCGCCGATCGACCGGGCGCGGTGGGACGTCGCCACGCGCCGCGGATCCTCGTTGTGCGCAAGCGCTCCGAGACGCGCGCCCACGGCCTGGCCGAGCAGGTGCTCCAGCGAGTACGACGGCTCCTGCGCCAGCTGGCCGATGGTCCGGATACCGCGCTCCGCCAGGCGGCGCTGGGCAACCGGGCCGACGCCCCACATGAGGCCGACGGGCAGCGGATCGAGGAACTCGCGCTCGGCCCCGGGCTCGACGACGACGAGCCCGTCGGGCTTCGCCACCTGCGAGGCGACCTTGGCCAGGTGCTTGGTCCGCGCGGCCCCGACGGAGATCGGGAGCCCGATCTCGGCGCGCACCCGCCGCCGGATCAGCGCGGCGATGGTCGCCGGCTGGCCGAACAGGTGGGTGGCGCCGGACACGTCGAGGAAGGCCTCGTCGATCGAGATCCGCTCGACGGCCGGCGTGACATCGGCGAGGACGTCCATGACCCGGTCGGCGAGCTCCTGGTAGCGGCCGAAGTGCCCGCGCACGAAGGCGATCTCGGGGCAGAGCTGGCGGGCCCGCCACCCCGGCATGCCGCCGCTCACGCCGTGCACCTTGGCCTCGTAGGAGGCCGCCAGGACGACACCGCCGTGCGGACCGCCGCCCACGGCGATGGGCCGGCCGCGCAGCGCCGGATCCAGCAGCTGCTCGACGGAGGCGTAGAACGCGTCGAGGTCTGCGTGCAGGATGGTCGGCCCCTCGGCCATGCGCCCACTCTACTCGAACATTTGTTCGAACAACCAGGAGTCTGGTAGTCAGGTGTCGTGACAGCAGCCTCGGGGGAGCCCGTGTACTTCGCGTCGCCGCAGGCGTGGCGCGCCTGGCTGGCCGAGCACCACGCCGACGCCGTGGAATTGCTGGTCGGCTTCCACAAGCGCGCCACCGGACGGCCGACGCTGACGTGGGCCGAGTCGGTCGAGGAGGCGCTGTGCTTCGGCTGGATCGACGGCGTCCGCCGCTCCGCAGGCCCCGACGCGTACACGATCCGGTTCACGCCACGCCGCCCGGGGAGCCACTGGAGCCGGGTGAACGTCGAGCTCGTGGAACGGCTCGAGGCCGAGGGCCGGATGACGGACGCGGGGAGGGCGGCGTTCGCCGCACGCCGCGAGGACCGGACGGCCCGCGCTTCGTACGAGCAGGCGAAGGTCGGCTTCGACGCCGACCAGGAGGCGGCCTTCCGGGCCGCCCCCGAGGCCTGGGCGTGGTTCTGCGGGCAGGCACCCGGCTACCGCACGCAGGCGACGTACTGGGTGACGAGCGCCAAACGGCCCGACACGCGGCAGCGCCGCCTCGAGGCCCTCGTCGCCTGCTCCCGCAAGCAGGAGCGCCTCCCGCAGTACACCCGCTGACCGGTGGAGTCAGGCGTCTCGTCGGGGGAGCATGCCGCGGAACGCGGCGACGAGCTCCTCACGCGCCGCTGGGGTGATCGATTCGGCCGGCACGTCCCGCAGCGATGCCGCCGTCGTCCGCATCTGCTCGACGTACGCCACGCAGTGCGGACACTCCTCGAGGTGGCGCTGCACGGCCGAGCTCAGCGACGCGGGGAGCGCGCCCTCGAGGTAGTCGGTCACGAGCTCGACCACCTGGCGGCACGCCACGTCGAGCTCGAGCGGGTCCTCGTCCATCGCCACCTCCCTCGCCAGTGACCGGTATCGACGGCCCTATCCATCGGTGTCGCGACCAGGCGGCACGTTACGCGCCATGCTCGCACGCACCCGCCCGTAACGCCGGGCCGCGCGACAGGACTGAAGCGGCATGCCTGACGTGGGGTTCCTGAACCTGTTCGCGGTCGCGCTCGTGGCGTTCGCCGTCCCGCTCGGCCTCGGGCTGCTGCCCCGGCTGCGCATCCCCGCCCCGGTGGTCGAGATCGTCGCGGGCGTGGTCCTGGGGCCGGCGGTCCTCGGGTGGGTGCACGCCGACCTGCCCGTGCGGGTGCTGGGGGTCATCGGGCTCGCGTTCCTGCTCTTCCTCGCGGGGCTCGAGATCGACGTCAGGGCTCTGTACGGCAGGCCGTTGACCCTGGCGCTCGGCGGGTTCGCCCTCACCGTCGGGCTCGGCCTCGTGGTGGGGCGGGCGCTGGGCACGGCGGGGTGGGTGCGGAGCCCCGTGCTGCTCGCGATCACCCTGTCCGCCACGTCACTCGGGCTGGTCGTGCCCGTCCTGAAGGACGGCGGCCAGCTCGCCACCCCGGTTGGCCGCGCGGTCGTGCTCGCCGCATCGGTCGCCGACGTCGGGGCCGTCCTCCTGCTCTCCCTGTTCTTCTCGGCCACGGCCGACGGCCCCGGCACCGGCGGCCGGTTCGTCCTGCTCACCGGGTTCGGCCTGCTCGTCGCCGTCGTCGTCGCCGCGGTGCTGCGCGCCGGTCGCTCACCGCGGCTCGGCGCTGCCCTGCGGCGGCAGCAGGACACGACGGCCGAGATCCGGGTGCGCGGGTGCATCGCGCTGCTGCTCGGTCTCGTCGCGGTCGCCTCACGGTTCGGCCTCGAGACGATCCTCGGGGCCTTCGTCGCCGGCGCCGTCCTCGCGTTCCTCGACCGGGACGCCATGTCGCACCCCCGGCTGCGGGCGAAGCTCGACGCGGTCGGCTACGGATTCGTCGTCCCGGTGTTCTTCGTGGCCAGCGGCGTGCAGCTCGACGTCCGCGGGCTGCTGGCGCAACCATCCGGCCTGGCCAGGGTGCCCGTGTTCCTGCTCGCGCTGCTGGCCGTCCGCGGCGTCGCCGCGCTGCCGCTGCTGCGGTGGGCCGGGCCCCGGGCGACCGCGGCGGCGGGCCTGCTCCAGGCCACGTCGCTGCCCTTCATCCTCACCGCCACCCAGATCGGTGTCGCCACCGGCGCGATGTCGGCCGCGACTGCCGCCGCCCTCGTGGCCGCGGGCCTGCTGTCGGTGCTGCTCTTCCCCGCGGCCGCGCTCGTCCTGCTGCGCGGACCGTCCCACGCCGTCCCCGAGACCGTTGCGGCGGCAGCGGCGGAGGTCTGAGCCGTGAGCTCACGGGCTGTCCTCGCCGAGCGGGATGCGCCAGGGTTAGGGGCGACGGCCGGGGAGGTGGCATGACCGAGCGGAGCGAGGCGCAGGTGCGCGCGCCCGACCCCGACGCCGACGTGCTCGCCCGGCTGCGCGACGGCGACGACGCCGCCTTCGCCGAGCTCGTCGACCGCTGGTCCCCGTCGATGCTGCGGATCGCCCGTACGTACGTCTCGACCCGGCAGGCGGCCGAGGACGCGGTCCAGGACGCCTGGCTCGGGGTGGTCCGCGGGCTGGCCGCGTTCGAGGGTCGCTCCTTGCTGCGCACGTGGGTGTTCGCCATCCTCGTCAACCAGGCGCGCAGCCGGGGTGCCCGCGAGGCGCGGACCGTCCCCATGTCCGACCTGGGGCCCGAGGGCGCCGGGCCGACCGTCGACCCCGGCCGCTTCCGCGGCCGGCACGACCCCTACCCCGACCACTGGACGCCCGCAGGGGTCCCGGTGCAGTGGGAGGGCCACCCGGAGGGCCGGGCGCTGGCAGGTGAGGCGCTGCGGCTGCTCGGGACGGCGCTCAGCACTCTGCCGCCGCGTCAGCGCGTCGTCGTCACGCTCCGGGACGTGCAGGGGCTGACCAGCGACGAGGTCTGCGACGTGCTGGGCATCGCCGCGGGCAACCAGCGCGTGCTTCTGCACCGGGGGCGTGCCGCGCTGCGTGCCCGGCTGGAGGACTACTACCGCGGCTGAGCCGAGGAGAGCACGACCTCGGGCTCCCTGGTGCGCGCAGTTCCTCCGGGGAGAGGAGCGTGCGAGGAAGAGCACCGTCGCGAGCACGGCGAAACCGCACGGCGGCCGCGAGCAGCGACGCGGGGTACCCGGCCCGCGCCAGCACCGCCGCGCCGAGGAGGGGCCCGATCGCCCACGCCAGGGACCGAGGCCGACCTCGTCCGCGGCGAAGAGCACGGCGTAGGAGGCGACCATCGAGTCCGCGATGCCGAGAAGGAGGACGGCCCCCGCCAGTGAGGCGAAAGCCGTCGACGATCGTGGTGCCCGTTCATCGTTCCAGGCTGGCTCGAGCCGTCCGGGCCGCGACCTGTGTGCCGTGAGCGTGGTTCCGGGGTCCGCGAGACCACGCTCAGGGCACACAGGTGGGCGAGTTCAGTAGGCGGCGAGACCTGCCGCCGACGCCGGCAGCGCGCCCCACGCGCCGAGGGGGGTCAGGCGGCCGTCGGCCTCGACGGCCCACCCGGCGATCTCGCGGGCGTCGGCGTCCAGGGCGTAGAGGAAGCGCCCGTCGGAGGAGAGCGCGGCGTCCCGCAGGCCGCGGCGGCCGTCCACGGTGACTCCGGCCGCGGCGGCGACGAGGCCGAGGGCCCCGTCGTGCCCGACGGTCCAGTGCGAGACCGCGCCGTCGGCGAAGTTCGTCGTGAAGACGTGCCCGCCGGCCGGGGTGGTCACCGCCCAGCAGATCTCGCTGCGCCCGTTGTGCACGCTCGCCGAGGCCGGGGCGAACGAGCCGCCGTCGACCAGGTACGAGGACGCCGCCGCCTCGCCCGTCCGGGCGCCGAACGCCTCGGTGACGACCAGGACGCCCGCGGGAGTGAACGCGAACCCGTACGGCGTCGGCCCGGCGGACGGCGTCTCGACGGGGTCGCCCAGGAGCCCCGAGGGCATGACCGGGAAGGTGAGGATCGCGTTCCGGCCGCGCTGCGTCACGACGAGGCGGGTCCCGTCGGGGCTGAAGCCGACCTGGGCGGAGTCGGAGTCGGTGGGCAGGTCGCGCCGGGAGCCGGGCAGCGCGGCGAAGGCGCCGCCATCGCGACGCAGGCCGACGACGGAGGGGTCGCCGGTGTTCAGCACGTAGAGCAGCCCCGCGTGCTCGGCGACGCTGCGCGGCGCGGCGCCGGTCGGCACGACCTGCACCAGAGCGGGGCCGTTCGCGGACGAGGCGTCGAAGACGCTCAGGTCGCCGCTGCCCGCGTTCGTGACGAGCACGTGGCGGCCGTCGCCGGTCACGGTCACGGAGCCCTGCGACGGCAGGTGGGGTGCACCGCTGCCGGAGCCCTTGGTCGCGAAGGCACCGAGATGGGTCAGGCTCCCGTCGCGCGCGTCACGGCGGAAGGCGTGGAGCTCGTTCTGGTCGGCGTCGTTGGACTGGGCGAACACGAGCGGCTGGCTGGTCATGGCGGGTCCCTCCGGGATCTGGTCGGGTGCGGTCGCACCTCTCCGGGCCAGTCCGTGGAGCGGCCGAGCCGTTACGCGTCGTCGAGCGGTTCGCGGCGCCGGGCGACGGAGCCGGGGCACCAGCCCCCGGGCGTCGTGCTGCGCCGCCGCCCGTCGCCCGGCGGCTGGATCGTCCCGTGCAGCAACCACCCGTCGCCGTCCGTGTCGCCGTCCCGGCGCCAGTGCAGGAGGTCCTCCTCCCAGGGCCGGTCGAGCAGGTGGCGCCGCCGGGTGAGCTCCTCCTGGGTGGCGGCGAAGTCCCGCAGCCGCGCGAGCCCCGGCGCACGAATCCCGCCATCCCGACCACCCCTTCCGGGCGAGCCGCACCCGCGACTGCAGGCTCGCACGCCCGGCGCCACGCCGTCAGCCCTCCTCCGTCCAGCAGCGCGTTCGGCAGTGTGGACGCGGCGGACTCCTGGCACGATGCGTCGGTGAGGGTGAGCGCCGACGCCGGCCGGGCGGACGCCGTCGCGTTGCTCGAGGTGATCGTCGGGCAGTCGCCCGTGGGCGTCGGCGTCTTCGACACCGAACTCCGGTACGTGCGGGTCAACCCCGCCCTGCAGCGGCTCGTCGGCCTCGACCTCTCGGCCATGCTCGGCCGGACCGTCCGCGACGTCGTCCCCGGGCCGGTGGGGGAGTTCGCCCACGACCGCCTCGCGCGCGTGCTCGCCACCGGCGAGCCCGTCGTGGGGGCGGACCTCGAGGGCCTGCTGCCGAGCTCCCCGGTGGAGCGCTCGATGGTGGTCTCGTACTTCAGGCTGCAGGCACCGGACGGCGAGGTGCTCGGCGCGGCCTCCATCGTCAGCGACGTCAGCGACCGCCACCGGACCAAACGCGCCCTCGAGCGGGCGAACGCCCGGCTCGAGCTGCTCGGGGCGGGCCGGCGAGGTCCTCAACGCCTCGCTCGACCTCGAGGAGACCCTCGACGGCCTGGCCCGGCTGGTCGTGCCGCAAGTGGCCGACCACTGCATCGTCGACCTGGTCGACGAGGGGTCCCTGGTCGCCGCACCGGGCCGGCCGGTGGCGCTGCGCCGCTACGTGGTCGTGCACGGCCCGGGTGTCGAGGTGCCGCCGCCGGCTCCGCCGGGCGAGGGCGACCCATGGACGCCGGTCGGCCGCCTCGTCACGTACCCGGCGGGTCACCCGGTGACCGAGGCGCTCGCCCGGGACGAGACGGTGGTCATGCACATCGACCCCGCCACCTTCGACTACGGCGCGATCGCGCCGAACCCGGCGTCCGCCCGGTCCGCACGGACGCTGCCCCTCCGGTCCGCCACCGCGGTCCCGCTCAGGGCGCGGGGCCGCACGGTCGGCCAGCTCTCGCTGATCACCTCCGTCAGCGGGCGCTCGCCCACCGAGGACGAGGTGCTGCTCGCCCGCCAGCTCGCGGACCGGGCCGCGGTGGCGATCGACAACGCCAGGCTGCACCGGCGCGAACGGGAACGCGCACTCCTGCTGCAGCACAGCCTGCTGCCCCAGCAGCTGCCCGACGTCCCGGGGCTCGAGACCGCCGCCCGCTACCTGCCCGCCGGCAGCACCGAGGAGGGCGTGGGCGGGGACTGGTACGACGTCGTCCCGCTGCCGGGCGGCCGGACCGCGATCGTGGTCGGCGACGTGATGGGCCGGGGCCTGCCCGCCGCGCTCATGGGTCAGCTGCGCGCCGCCCTGCGCGCTTACGCGATCCAGGACCAGGCTCCCGCCGACGTGCTGACCAGCGCCGACGAGCTCGTGCGCGGGCTCGCCGACGACGTCATCGTCACGTGCGTGTTCGCCGTGGCCGACCCGCGCGACGGCACGGTCACGGTGGCGAACGCCGGCCACGTGCCGCCGATCCTGCTGGGCGGCGAGCCGCCCGACGGCACGCCGCGCTCGCGCGCGGTCGACGCAACCGGCGCCCCCCTGGGTGCCGGCGGCGAGGAGCCCTACGGCGAGCGGACGCTGCGCATCGACGACGGCCAGCTGTTCGTGCTGTACACCGACGGCCTGATCGAGCGCCGGGACGCCGACCTCGAGGTGGGGCTGCGCGGTCTCGTGGCCGCGCTCGACCCGCTGGCCCCTGACCTCGACGCCGCCTGCGCCGCCGCCTCGGCCGGGGCCGACCGCGACGACGACGTCGCGCTGCTGCTCGTGCGCCCGGATCCGGCCAGGCGACCGCCTACCGCCGTCCGGACCTTCGCCCCCGACCCGCGGGCGGCGTCGGCCGCCCGCTGCGTCGCCCGCGACCTGCTGGGCGCGTGGGGCGAGGCACCGGCCCTGCTGGACGTCGCCGAGCTGGCGGTGAGCGAGCTCGTGACGAACGCCGTCCGGTACGGCGCCGGAGAGGTGCGGTTGCGGCTGTCCCGGCACGTGGACGGCGTCGTCGTCGAGGTGGGCGACGCGAGTGGGGGCGCACCGAGGCGGCGCCGCGCCGGCGCCGACGACGAGGGCGGCCGTGGCCTCCACCTGGTCGGTGCGGTGTCGGCCGCCTGGGGGTGCGCCCCGACGGAGCCGGCAAGATCGTCTGGTGCAGGCTGGCGCGGCGCGGTGCCTGACCACGGCTAATTGCGTTGAGCCGGGCACGGCCGGTGGCCGACCCTGGGGTCACCGCATCCTTCCCGGGGGTCTCTCGTCATGCGCCTGCTCCGCGACCTGTGGGCGACGTCGGCGGCACGCACCGCCGCCGTCGCCGTCCTGGTCGTGCTCGGAGCGGCGGGCCAGGCGGCCGCCGCGGCGCTGACCGGCACCGTGCTCGTCGACCGCTCCCGGACCGGCTTCGTGCTGCTCGCGGCGGGCCTCGTCGTCGCCGTCGTCGCCGATCTCGCCGTCGCGCTGGTCGCCGCGCGACTGACCGCGGACTGGTCGGCGGGGCTGCGTCGCCGGCTCTGCCGGGTCGCGCTCGGCCAGGACGTCCCGACGCTCGAGCGCACGCCGGTGGGGGAGCTGCTCGACCGGATCGACTCCGACGTCTACCAGGTCGCCTCCGAGGTGCGGCAGAGCGGCGTGCGGCTCAGCCAGAGCGCGGCGGCCGGCGTGCTCGCCACGCTCACCGCCTTCGCCGTCTGGTGGCCCGCCGGCGTGGTGATGGCCGTGCTCGCCGCCGGACTGGTCGGCGGCCTGACGGGACCGCTGCGGCGTATCGCCCCCGCCCGGGAGCGGGAGGAGGAGGCGTGGTCCGACCTCGCCGCCGTGATGGAGGAGTCCGTCCACGGCCAGGACGACGTGCGCACGAGCCTCGGCCAGCCGTACGTGCTGCGGATGTTCGCCCGCCGCGCGAGCCGGGTGCTGGAGCGTGCGACGGTCGTGTTCGTCGCCTCCGCGCGGGTCGGCCTGACCGCGTCGGCCACCATCCGCACCGGGATCGCCCTGCTGGTCGCGGGCGGGGCCTGGGCGCTGGCCACCGGCCGGATCGACGCGGCGCGGCTGACCGGCGTCTGGCTGCTGGCGCTCGCCTACGGCGCCACGATCGAGCACGTCAGCCGGCTGATCTCGGAACTGCAGTACGGGCTCGGCGCCTGGCAGCGGGTGCAGCTCCTGATGGCCGCCCCGCAGGAACCGGCCGGGGGGCGGCCGCCGCGCGGCGGCGACCTCGAGGTCCGCGGCCTGACGTTCACCTACTCCGACGCCGTCGACACGGGCGCCGGCACGAGACCGGCCCTACGGGACGTGCACCTGACCTTCCGGCCCGGGCGCTCGTACGCGGTCGTGGGCCGCACCGGCTCGGGGAAGTCGAGCCTGGCGAAGGTCCTCACCCGGGCGGTCGACGTGCCCCGAAGCACCGTGTTCCTGGGCGGGGCGGACGTGCTCGACCTCGACCTCGAGGGCCTGCGCCGCTGGATCTCCGTGATCCCGCAGCGCACGGAGATCCTGGCCGGGACCGTCGCGGAGAACGTGGCGCTGTTCGACCCCGAGCTGTTGCCGCGGGCGGCCCGCGCGCTCGACGAGCTGGGCCTGTCGGCCTGGGTCGCCGAGCTGCCCGACGGCGTCGACACCCGCCTCGGGGAGGGCGGGCAGGCGCTGTCGGCGGGTCAGGAACAGCTGGTGGCGTTCGCGCGGATCCTCGTGCGCGACCCGCACGTCGTCATCCTCGACGAGGCCACCGCGCGCATGGACCCGGTCACCGAGGCCGCGGTGCAGCGGGCCACGGAGCGGCTGCTGGCCGACCGCATCGGGATCGTCGTGGCGCACCGGCTGTCGTCGGTGCGCCGGTGCGACGAGGTGGTCGTCCTGGCGGACGGCGAGGTCGTCGAGGCCGGCCCGCTGGCCGCGTCGGAGCACTTCGCCCGCCTGCTCGCTCACGGCCGCGACGACGAGCTGCTCGACGACGCGCCGGACGCGCCCGACGCGCCTGCGCGAGCTGTCGAGAGCGGCGTCCCGGCCCGGGAGCGCCCGCCGGAGAAGTCCGACCCGCCCCCGTTGCCGCCGCCTCCGCCGGCCCGCACGATGCGCGAGATCCTGCGGCTGGTCGGCAACGACCCGCGCTACGGGCTGGCCGCCGTCGGGCTCTTCAGCGTGCTCTCGGTGCTGGGCCTCGACGGGTCGGTGCTGCCCTGGCTCTGGGCGCGGCTCGTCGGCGGCGCCGACCCCTTCTGGCCGGCCGCGGGGATCGTCGCCGCCCTGCTCGTGACGATCCCCATCCCGTACCTGACCGCCGTCTGGTTCCCGCAGTGGTGGGTGACGCAGATGCTGCGGATCAGCCTGCGGCTCGTGCACGGGCAGACGGGTCCGCGCCGGGTGAGCGGCCACACCCCGGCCGAGGTCGTGGCCCAGGGCGGCGACACGGAGCGCGTCGTGCAGCTCGCCGACAACGTGGTCGACCAGATGACCAGCGTCGTGATCGTCGTCGTGATGACGCTGGTGTCGGCGAGCGTCGTGCCTGCCCTGTTCTTCGTCGGCACCATGCTGGCCTCCGGCCTGGCGGCCACCGGCTTCGGGCCGCGGCTGACCACCGCCGCGCAGCGCACCGTCGCCGCCCGGGCCGCGTTCGCGACCGCCCTGGTGTCGGCGCTGTCCGCCGCGCGGACGGTGAAGCTGGCGGGCGCGACCCACCCGGTGCTCGCACACCTGGCGCGCCTCGACGCCGCGCGTAGCGAGCGGCAGCGGCGCGAGATCACCATCCAGGTGTGGGCGCGGTCGACCCCGTCGCTGGCCTCCGGGCTGCTGCCGGTGGCCGCGTGGGCGCTGTACCTCGCGGGGTCGATCACGTCCGCCTCCGTGCTCATCATCGTGTCGACGCTGGGGGCGGCCCGCTGGTTCGCGTGGACCACCGCGTCGCTGGTCGCGCAGCTGCC
Organism: uncultured Actinomycetota bacterium; assembly: GCA_963792195.1. Classification (GTDB taxonomy): domain Bacteria; phylum Actinomycetota; class Actinomycetes; order Actinomycetales; family Kineosporiaceae; genus DATKNA01. Next base: position 899,814 of record CAWBVK010000004.1, read on the forward strand.
CAGCGCGCGGGTCTGGACCCGGCGCACCGTCGCCATGAGCGGGGCCGCCGCGTACTCCGCCCACGTGCCGGGTGTCGATCTGAGGGCCGGCACGGCGCCCGCGCCCACGGCCCCGGCGCGTTGGGCGCTGCGCACCCTGCAGCTGCGCGGGTTCTCCGCGGTGCACGAGGACGGCACGGTGGGGGTGCGCGGCGTCGACCTGCTGGTGCGGCGCGGCGAGCTCGTGCTTGTCGTCGGGCCCGTGGGAGCGGGCAAGTCCTCGCTGCTGCGCGCGCTCGCCGGGATCGTCCACCACACCGGCGAGCTGCGCTGGAACGGCGAGGCGGTGCACGAGCCCGAGGCGTTCCTCCGGCCGAACCAGGTGGGCTACGTGGCCCAGCTGCCGCGGGTGCTGTCGGGGACGGTGGGTGAGAACATCCGGCTCGGGCACGACCTCGACGCGCTGGACGCGGTGTCGGCCGCGCGGCTCGAGCACGACCTCGCGGTGCTGACCGGCGGGAGCGCCGCCGAGGCCGGCGGTGCCACCGTGACGCTGGCCCCACCCCGGGAGAGCGAGGGCGGGCTCGGCCTGCTGATCGGCCACAAGGGGACCCGGCTGTCGGGCGGCCAGCTGCAGCGCCTGGCGCTGGCCCGGGCGCTGGCTCCGAGCACCGAGCTGCTCGTCGCGGACGACGTCTCGTCGGCCCTCGACGTCGTGACCGAGCTCGAGCTCTGGCAGGCGCTGCGCGAGCGCGGGGTGACGGTCGTGGGGTCGACGTCGAAGCGGGCGGCCCTCGCGCTGGCGGACCACGTGCTCGTCGTCGTCGGCGGCAGGCCCGCGGCGCACGGCACCTGGCGGGAGCTGGAGCGGCGCTGGGGCCACCTGGCCGGTTGAGCCCGGTGACGGGGTGCTCTGCCACGCTGAGGGTCGTGTCGGCGATCCGGGTGGTGCATGCGGGCGGTCAGCGGCTCGACGTGGCGGTACGGGGGCACCGTCTCGTGGTCGACCAGCCGGAGCCGGCGGGGGAGGACGCGGGCCCCACTCCGGTCGAGCTCTTCGTGGCCGCGCTGGCCGGCTGCGTGGCGTCGCTCGGCGGGCTCTACCTGGCCCGGCACGGGCTCGCCGCGGACGGGCTGGCCGTGGTCGCCGAGCACGAGCATGCGGAACGGCCCTCCCGCGTCACCCGGGTGCGCCTGGTGCTCGAGCCGCCGGAGGCGCTGCCGCCGAACCGGCTCCGCGGCCTGCTCGCGGTCGCCTCGCACTGCACCGTGCACAACTCCCTGGTCCGGCCGCCGGAGGTCGAGATCACGGTGCACGCCCACGGCGACGCATGACCGTGCCCGACGGGGGCATCACTCCCGGGACGTTCTCCCGACCGAGAGGAGCGACCGCATGGCCGCCGTCCGTGGGCTGGTCAAGTCCGCGATCGTCCTGAAGGTGTTCGACATCGTGCGCCGCGAGGCCGCCAAGCCCGAGAACCAGGCCAAGGCCCGGGAACTGGCGCAGCGCGTCGCGCAGGAGGTGCAGAAGCGCCGGGCCACGCGCACGGCCGGGCCCTCCGCCCGCACCCCGCGCTGAGGCCACCGGCAGGGAGGTGGCCCGCCGGGCTGCCGTCGTGTCGGTGCCCGGGTCTACGGTCGATCCATGACCCAGACGCACTCCCTGCCGGGCGCCTCCTTCGTCGTCGACGGGGTCGACCTCGAGGCCTACCGTCGCGAGCTGACCGGTTACTGCTACCGCATGCTCGGCTCCGCCTTCGACGCGGACGATGCCGTCCAAGAGGCGCTGGTCCGGGCCTGGCAGGCAGCCGACCGCTTCGAGGGCCGGGCCTCGGTACGCTCGTGGCTCTACCGGATCGCCACCAACGTCTGCCTCGACCTGCTCCGGAGCCGCAACCGCCGCGCCCTCCCCATGGATCTGTCGTCGCCGGTGCCCTCGAGCACTGCGCCGGTCGAGACGCGCCCCGAGGAGACCTGGCTCGAACCGGTCGCCGACCGTGACGTCATGCCGGGCGGCGCCGACCCGGCCGAGCAGGCGGTCGTCCGCGACACGGTCCGGCTCGCGTTCGTCGCGGCGCTTCAGCTGCTGCCGCCCCGGCAGCGGGCCGTCCTGATCCTGCGCGAGGTGCTCTGCTGGCCCGCGGCCGACGTGGCCGAGCTCCTCGACAGCACGGTGGCGTCGGTGAACAGCGCGCTGCAGCGCGCACGCGCCACGCTCGCCGAGAGCGGCCGCACGGCCGACGCGGCGACGGCGGGCGAGCTCGGCGAGACCGAGCGCGAGCTGGTCGCCCGCTATGTCGAGGCGTTCGAGCGCTACGACATCGAGGCGCTCGTCGGGCTGCTGCACGACGACGCGTCGATCTCGATGCCGCCCTTCGCCATGTGGCTGCGCGGCACCGACGACCTGCGCGGCTGGTACCTCGGCTACGGCATCGGCTGCAAGGGTTCGCGTCTGCTGCCGCTCGAGGTCAGCGGGTCACCCGGCTTCGCCCAGTACAAGCCCTCACCCGACGGTCGGCTTCTGCCGTGGTCGATCCAGGTGCTCGAACTGCGCGACGGGCGCGTCGACCACATCCACCACTTCCTCGACACGCGCCTGTTCGCGCGCTTCGGGGTGCCCCCCGAGCTCTGAGACCACGCCGTCGAGGGCGGCGTCCAGGCCGGTGTACCGGAGCAGGCCGGCCAGCGGCGCCGACATCCCGCAGACGGTGACGTCCGCGCCCAGGCGCCGGGCCTGCAGCACGACCCGCAGGACGACGTCGACCAGCGCCAGGTCGGGGCGACACCCCGAGACGTCGAGCACGACGAGAGGTCGGTGCATCCGTCCTCCCGTCGGGCCAGGACATGCCGTCACACGGCAGACGGCGGGCGCCGCCACGACTCATCGCCGCGCGGCTCCGGGCGCCCGGTAACTCGCTCGCCCGGGCCGGTGCGGCGGTGGGAGGGTGGTGAACGATGCCCCTCCCGCTCCGCCGCCGTCCCGGCGGCGCCTCTGCCGTGCCGCCGCTGCCCCGCGAGGCGCGCCTGCTGCTCGTCGGCGTCGCGATCGACTCCCTCGGCGCCGGCCTCGCGCTGCCCTTCCTCGTGGTGTATCTGCACGACGTCCGCGGCCTGCCGCTGGCCACGATCGGGCTGATCGCGGCCGTGCCGTCGGCCGCGGCACTGGCCCTGCTGGGGCCGCTCGGGGCGATGGTCGACCGCATAGGTCCCCGGCGCGTCCAGATGGGCGCCTTGTCGTCGCAGTGCGTGGGCATGCTGCTGCTCGCCCAGGCCCACACCGCCCCCGGCGCCTTCGTGGCGCAGGGTCTGGTCGGCGTCGGGACGGCCGCCTTCTGGCCGGCCAATCACGCGCTGATCGCCGCGATCGTCCCCGAGGAGCGGCGGCAGAACTACTTCGGCGTGTTGTTCACCCTGCTCAACGCCGGGATCGGTCTCGGTGGCCTGGTGGGGGCGGCGTTCGCCGACGTCCAGCGGCCGGGCACGTTCGTCGCGATCTACGTCGTCGACGCGCTCAGCTTCCTCGGCCCGCTGCTGCTGCTCGCCTGGCCCCTGCGCCATGTTGGCAACTCCCGCAACGCGGGCGACGGACGGGAGGAGCATGGACGGGATCCCGGCTCCTACGGTGAGGTGCTCGCCGATCGTTCGTTCCGGCCGGTGCTGCTGATCACGTTCCTCACCACGCTCGCCGGCTACGGGATGCTCGAGGCCGGCTGGACCGCCTACGCGCGAACCGTTGCGGGGGCCTCGACCGCGGTGATCGGCGTGGCCTTCGCGGCGAACACCGCGCTGATCGTCCTGCTGCAGATGGTCGTCGTCCGCCGCATCGACGGACGGCGCCGCACCCGCGCGCTGGCCGCCCTCGGCGGCCTCTGGGCCGCGGCCTGGCTCGTGCTCGGGCTCGCCGGGCTGGTGCCCGGGACCGCCGCGGCGGCGGTGCTCGTGGTGGCCAGCCTCGCGGTCTTCGCGCTCGGCGAGACCCTGCTCTCGCCGGTCATGCCGGCGCTGACCAACGTGCTCGCCCCCGAGCACCTCCGCGGCCGCTACAACGCGACCAGCAGCCTGGCGTTCCAGGTGGCGGCGATCCTGGCTCCCGCCTCAGCCGGGCTCCTCCTCCAGGCCGGCCGCGGTGGCCTCTTCGTGGCGCTGCTGCTCCTCACGTGCGCCTGCGTCGTGTTGGCCGCGCTCCGCCTCGAGCGGCGGCTCCCGCCGGCGGCGAACGGCGTCCACCCGGCGGACGCGGTGCTGCGGCCCGAGCCGGTGCCGGCGTCACCCCCGCTCGGCGGCTGATGCGCGCCGGTCGACGGCGCGGCGGGCCGCCCGCCCGACGTGCAGGGCGACGGCGCCGGGGTGGGTGTAGGGCACGTTGTGCGACCCGGGCAGGGTGACTGCGGTGCCGTCGTCGGCGCGGGCCGCGAGCGCGCGGGCGAAGGGCTCGGGGCAGAGCGCGTCGCGCCGGCCGCGCAGCACCACGACCGGGCAGGTCAGGGCCGGCAGGTGCGCCTCGGGCTCGTCGCGCAGCGCCTCCTGGATGTACCGGAGCACCCGGCCGCGTCCTCGTGCGAAGTCGGGTGCGGTCACGGCCACCTCGCGCGGCCGCTCGTAGAGGTAGGTGCGCAGCTGGGGGATCAGCCGCAGGCGGTTCGCCCGCACGTCGGGGGTGAACGTGATGCCGGCGAGCACGAGGGCCGCCACCCGTCCGGGGTGGGCGGCGGCGGCGCGCAGTGCGAGCTGGGCGCCCGTCGAGTGGCCGAGCAGCACCACCGGGGGAGCGGGCGGCGCGGGTAGGCACTCCGCGGCCACGGCGGTCAGCTCGTCCAGGCGGACCGGTAGCCGGGCCGTGACGGGCGACCCGAAGCCGGGCAGGTCGAGCAGGGATGCCCTGGTCCAGGCGCCGCAGGCGTGCAGCAGGTCGAGCATGTAGCCGATCGCCCCCAGTCCCGGCACCAGGACGACCTCGGGGACCCCGGGCTCGGCGCGCCCGCTCACGAGCGCGCGCACGGGCCGCCCGCGCACCTGCCGCCAGGACTCGCCGTGCAGCCGGGCGTGGCCGTCGCTCACCCTGGTCCACCCCTGTCGCCGGTCGTCTGGTCTGCTTACGATGCCCCGGTTCGCCCCTCCCGGCCTCTGGAGACCCTCGTGCGTCGTCCCGCCCTCGCCCTCGCCGTCGTCGCCCCCGCGCTGGCCCTGGCGCTCGGCGCCGGCCCCGCCGCCGCGATCACCAACGGGAGTCCCGACGGGGGCGGCCACCCGAACGTCGGCGGCCTCGTCGCCGACCAGCCCTACTCGGACGGCACCTGGCTGTACTGCTCCGGGACGCTGATCTCGCCGACGGTGTTCGTCACGGCCGCGCACTGCGCCGAGGGCGGGAGCGACCGGGTGCGGGTGACGTTCTCGAGCGCCTACCGCGACGGCGACACCGTGTACGCGGGCACCTTCCACGCTGATCCCGCGTATGAGCAGGCGCAGAGCGACCCGCACGACGTCGCCGTCATCGTGCTCGACAAGGCCGTCAAGGGCATCGCGCCGGCCGCCTTGCCCCGCGCCGGCTCGCTCGGCGCCCTGCCCGGCACGCAGCAGTTCACCTCCGTCGGTTACGGCGCCTACGACGTGGTGAAGGCCCAGGGCGCGGGCGGCCACACGTTCCTCTACGACGACGTCCGCGGCGTGGCGACCGGAACCCTCAACGCGGTCAACCCCGCCTGGCTGCGGATCTCGATGAACCCGTCGACCGGCAACGGCGGCACCTGTTACGGCGACTCCGGCGGCCCGAACTTCCTCGGGACGTCGAACGTCGTCGCGGCCACCACGATCACCGGCGACAGCACCTGCCGCTCGACGAACGTCGACTACCGGCTCGACACGCCGTCCGCGCGCTCGTTCCTGACCGGCTACGTCCACCTGCCCTGATCCGCGTGCCCCACGCGTACACCGGTCCCGGCCCGCTCACCGCGACCACCGCCCTCACCGCCTGGACCGCGGACGTCGTCGCGATCGCGCTGGTCGCCGTCGCGGCGGTCGCCTACGCGCGGGGCGTCCGGCGCCTGGGCCGGCAGGGGACGCGCTGGCCCGTGGTCCGGATCGTGTCGTTCGCGGCGGGGCTCGCGCTCACGCTCCTCGCGACCTGCTCCTTCGTCGGTGTCTACGCGCACGCGCTGTTCTGGATGTACGTGGTGCAGACCTGCGTGCTGCTGCTCGTCGTGCCGCTGCTGATCGGCGCGGGCGCCCCGCTCGGCCTCGCGGCGTCGGGGCCGGCCGGCCGCGCCCGGCTGCAGGCGTGGACCGACTCGCGCGCGGGCCGCATCGCCCGCCTCCCGGGGCTCGGGCCGGCCGTCCTGATCGCCGTGACCAGCCTGCTCTTCTTCACCCCGCTCATGACCGTCGCGCTGTCCTCCACCGCCGGCGGGGAGGCGGTGCGGCTCGGGCTGCTCGCCGCCGGCCTCGTCGTCGCGCTGCCCGTGACCGACGAGCACGTCGGCCTGAGCTCCGTGGCGTACGCCGCCGCGCTGGGGTTCGCGCTCGTCGAGTTCCTCCTCGACGCGGTGCCCGGGATCGTTCTGCGGTTGCAGTCGCACGTGCTGCAGGAGGGGTACTGGTCGGCGCTGAACCGGCCGTGGGGTCCTTCGCCGCTGGGCGACCAGCAGCTGGCCGGCGCGTGGCTGTGGTTCTTCGCGGAGGCCGGGGACCTGCCGTTCATCGCGGCGTTGCTGGTGGCGTGGGTGAGGTCGGACGCGCGCGAGGCCCGGGCCGTCGATGCGGCGCTCGACGCCGCGTCCACGGCCCGTGCCGCGTCGCCGCCGGCCGTCGCGGGCGAGCCGGGGCGGGCCGGCGACGACCCCGACCGGCAGCGGCCCTGGTGGGAGACCGACCCGTCGGTGTTCGGCGACGACCGCGCCCGCCGCTCGGGGTGGGGTTCGCCACCCGCCCGCAAGGACTAGCGCCCCCGGCCGTCCGTGTTGCCCTGGTGTGACCGTCCTCAGCGCCACCGGCGCCCGTGCCGACACCCAGGTCGCGGACGTCGACCTCGAGCGGCCGGCCCCGAAGCGGTGGCTCCCGAAGCGGCTGCTCGTGACGCGGAGCGCGCTCGAGTTCGAGCACGGCCGTGCGGTCGTGGCCCGGTGCGAGGCCGCCGGCGTCGACCGCATCGAGCTGCTGCGCGGCGACCGGCTGCCCCCGGTCGCCGCCGGGGCCGACCCCCGGCAGGCCTACGCGCTGGCGAAGGCCACGCTGGCCGTGACCGTCGCGCCCCCGTCCGCGCTGGCCCTGCAGCCGATCCCGCCGTCCGCGGACTGGCGCTTCGACCTCGCGCAGGGCTGTCCCGCGCACTGCCAGTACTGCTACCTCGCCGGATCGCTCGCCGGCCCCCCGATCACGCGCGTGTTCGCGAACCTGGAGGAGATCCTGGCGCGGCTCGACGGGCACGTGGGTGCCGGTCACGTGACCAGCGGCACGGCCGCCCGCGGCGGCGAGGGCACCACCTTCGAGGCCTCGTGCTACACCGACCCGCTGGGGATCGAGCACCTCACCGGCTCGCTGTCCCTGGCGATCGCGCACGTGGGCACGCACGGCTGGGCGGCCCCGGTCCAGCTGCGGTTCACCACGAAGTTCGACGACGTCGCCCCGCTGCTCACCCTGCCCCACCACGGCCGCACCCGGGTGCGCATGTCGGTCAACGCCGCTGCCGTCGCGGACCGGTTCGAGGGCGGGACGGCCCGCATGCCGCAGCGGCTGGCGGCGCTCCGGGAGCTCGCGCTGGCCAGCTACCCCGTGGGGCTGACCATCGCCCCGATCATGCCGGTCGAGGGCTGGCGCGCCGGCTACGGCGAGCTGCTCGACGCGGTCGGCGTCGCGCTGGACGGCGTCCCAGGGGTGGACCTGACCGTCGAGATGATCACCCACCGGTTCACGCCGAGGAGCAAGGACGTCCTGCTCGGGTGGTACCCGCGGACGAAGCTCGAGATGGACGAGGACATGCGCCGCGCCAAGCGCGGCAGGTTCGGCGCCGTCAAGCACGTGTACCCGGCCCCGGTGATGGCCGAGCTGCGCGGCTGGTTCGACCGGGCCCTGGCCGAGCGGCTGCCTGCCGCGCGACCGCTCTACTGGACCTGACGGTCCCGGGGAGCGGCTCTCACCTCGGCCCGCACCTGGGTCGACCCGGGGTCAACGGCCGACGGCGTCGAGCAGGCGCGCGTACGACTCGACCAGGAGGCGCCGCTCCTGGCGGATGCGTGGGTCGTCGGGCCGGCACCCGTCGGCCACCCAGGCGTCGGAGACGCGCATCGCGAGCGCGCGGGCGCGGGCGGCCGGTTCGAGCGCGGCCGGCGACACCCCGTACACGTAGGCGTAGACCCGCACGAGCGCGGCGACGAGTGCGGTCTCGTCGTCGTCGCTGCGCTCGCGCTGGAGCACCCGGTGCTCGTGCCACCAGTCCACCTCGAGCTCGGCGGCCCGTGCGGGGTCGATGCGCAGGTGGTGGTCCCGGGCCAGGAGCGCGTAGAAGCGGCGCATGGCGGCGCGGGCGCCGTCGGGGTCGTTCTCGGGGTAGGGCGCCCAGAGCTGGTTGCCGCGCAGGACGTACCAGGCGCCCAGGAGGGTGCGCGGCCAGGGCATGCCGAAGCCCTCGCGGACCATGACCACCGCGGCCCTCAGCACCTGGGGCCAGTTGCGCGTGTAATACCCCAGCCAAGCGCCGCACTCCGCCCGCCCGAGGCGGACGGGGTCGAAGCGCCACATCGAGCAGTTCCGCTCGAGGTGCCGCTGTACGGCCTGCTGCTGCGCCATCGCGGGTCTCCAGATGACGGGCGCCGGGAGCGGACGGGAGCTGCCAGGAGCGGTGCGCAGGGTGCCGGCGGGGTGCGCGGGACCGGCGGACTCCAGCACACTGACCGCTGTCGGAACGGTAGCGCGCCCCGGTCCTGGAGGACACCATGACGATCGACCGCGACACCGGGAGCATCGGGCAGCTGGTCGCGCGCATGCAGGGGCTGGTCGCGGAGCTGGAGGCCGAGGGGAGCGCGGGCCGGTTCTTCCTCGCCACGTACACCCGGACGACGCAGGCCGTCGCCGACGCGCTGGAGGACGGCTGGTTCGAGGACCCGGCGTGGGTGGAGGAATGGGACGTCGTGTTCGCCGACCTCTACCTCGACGCGCTGATGGCCTTCCGCCGGGACCCCGCCTCCGCTCCCCGCCCGTGGCGGATCGCCTTCGAGGCCGACCCGGGCCTGCACCCGGTCGGGCACGTGCTGCTCGGCATGAACGCGCACATCAACTACGACCTGCCGCAGGCGCTCATCGCGGTGGTCCCGCCCGGGGACGTGGCGGACGAGCGGCTGATGGACCGGCGGCGCCGCGACCACGAGCGCATCGACGACGTGCTGGCCCGGCGGGTGGCCGCCGAGGACGCCGAGCTGGAGCGGGCCGGGCCCGCGCGCAGACCGCTCGATCGTGCGATGAGCGTGCTCAACCACGCAGCCAGCCGGCGCTTCCTCAAGGAGGCCCGGACGAAGGTCTGGCACAACACGCTGGCCCTGCACCAGGCGCGCCTGGAGGGGCCGGCGGCGTACGCCGACCGGCTGCGCGACCTCGAGGTGCTGAGTGCTGCCCGGGTCGACGACCTGCTGCGCCCCGGTCCGGTGCTCGTGCGCCTGGCGTTCGCGGGTTTCGGCGTGACCCTGCCGCGACGGTGACGCAGCCATGACCGGTGGCATGACCGGTGGCATGACGGTGGCATGACCGGTGGCATGACCGGTGGCATGACCGGTGGCACCGTCGTCGTCCGCGACCTCGAGCGCATCGAGGACCTGCGGGCGGCCGAGGCCCTGTTCTCGGCCACCTGGCCGGGGCAGCCGCCGGCCACGGCCGGCCTGCTGAAGGCGCTCGTCCACGCGGGCGGTTACGTCTCCGGCGCCTACGCCGGCGAGGAGCTCGTCGGGGCGGCGGCGGCGTTCCTGGCCGACCACCACGGCCCCGCGCTGCACTCCCACCTCGCCGCCGTCCCGCCCGCGGCGCGGGGGCTGGGCGTCGGGCGCACGCTCAAGCTGCACCAGCGCGACTGGGCGGCCGCACGCGGGCTGCGGGTGGTCACGTGGACCTTCGACCCGCTCGTCCGGCGCAACGCCTGGTTCAACCTCGCCAAGCTCGGCGTAGAAGTCGACGAGTACCTCGTCGACTTCTACGGGCGCATGGACGACGGCGTCAACGACGGCGACGAGTCCGACCGCATGCTCGCGGTGTGGCCTGTGCACGACCGCCCCGCGGGACAGGCCCACGGGCCCGGCCACCGCGAGCCGGTGACGGGATCGGCCGCCGTCGAGGAGGTCGACGGGCGCCCGGTGGTCCACGAGGTGGGGGAGGCGGACGTCGTCACCGTCGCCACCCCCGCGGACGTGGAGTCGCTGCGGCGCGCGGACCCCGGGCTGGCGCGCGCGTGGCGGATGGCGGTCCGGGAAGCCGTCGTCCCGCGGTTCGGCATGTACCGGGTGGCGGGCTTCACCCGCGCCGGGAGCTACCTGCTCGCGCGGCGGGGATGAGCACCTCGATCTCGACGCCGAGCTGCGCGCCGAGCAGGAGGTCCAGGTCGTCGCCGCTCCAGAAGCGTCCGGGGTCGTACCAGTTGGGGGCGCGGTCGGCCGGCAGCAGGCCCATCGCCTGGTACGTCGCAGCCACCACCTCGGCGCAGTAGGCCGTCTCCAGGGCCGCATCGGCCGTCGTCCGGCGCCGCACCCGCCCGCCCAGCCACCGCCCCGCGAGCCGTGCCGTGCTGGGGAACGGTGTCCCGTCGAGCCGGGCGATGGTGCGCAGCAGGGCCTCCTCCATGTCCGTCGTGACGGTTCCGGACAGCTGGCGCAGCCATGCCCGCTGGCCGTACCGGTGCGCCCAGACGCTCACCGCGTCCCGGAGGTCGTGGAGCTGGACGCCGCGGTGGTGGCTGCCCGTCCAGACGTCGGGCAGCGAGCGGCCGAGCTCGGCGTGCCACAGCAGCGGGGGCAGGTCGTCGAGCGTCACCGCCATCCCCACGTGGTTGACCGGCGCGTTGGTCGTGAGCCGGATGGCGTGGTCGGCGGCACTCGAGCCGCGGAACAGCCACAGGTCGCCGGTCCGGGTGAGATCGACGGCCCGGTCCAGGGTGACGGCGCCGGCGCTCACGCCCGTAGCGTAGGCCCGTGCGCATCTGGAAGATCGTCGGGCTCGCCGGACTCGCCTCCGTGGCCGCCACCGGAGCCGTCGTCGCCCGGTCCGAACGCAAGCGCCGGGCCTACACGCCCGAGGAGGTCCGGGCGCGGCTCCACGAGCGCGCCGCCGCGTCGGCCGCGGGCCCTCCCGTAACGGACGGGCGCGCCGACGGACCCACTGCCAGGATCGTCGAGGCGGAACCGGACGTGGAGGAGCAGCCGTGAGCGGGACCGACGGGAAGGCGGGCGAGCAGCTCGAGCTCGAGGTGGATGTCGTCGTGCTGGGCGCGGGGCCCGCCGGTGAGAACGTCGTGGGGCGCGTGCAGGCCGGCGGCCTGAGCAGTGCGCTGGTCGAGAACGAGCTGTACGGCGGCGAGTGCTCGTACTGGGCGTGCATGCCGAGCAAGGCGCTGCTGCGTCCGGTCGAGCTGGCCGCCGCGGCCTCCCGGCTCCCCGGCCTGGAGGTGGGCCCGGTCGACGCGTCCGCGGTCCTCAAGCGGCGCGACTGGTTCACCGGGTACGACGGGCACACCCACGACGACAGCGGCCAGCAGAAGTGGGTCGAGGGCACCGGCTCGCGGGCCGTGCGCGGGCGGGCCCGGCTCGACGGCGTCCGGCGGGTCGTCGTGGAGACCGCCGGCGGGGGTCGCACCGTGCTCACCGCCCGGCAGGCGGTCCTGATCGCCGTCGGCAGCGACGCCGCCGTCCCCCCGGTGCCCGGCCTGGCGGAGGCACGGCCGTGGACCAGCCGCGAGGCCACCAGCTCCGAGCACGTGCCGGAGCGGCTCGTCGTGCTCGGCGGCGGTGTCGTCGCGTGCGAGATGGCGCAGGCCTACCGCGGGCTGGGCGCCCGCGAGGTGACGATCGTCGAGCGGGGGGAGAGGCTGCTCGGGCGGACGGAGCCGTTCGCCGGCGAGATGCTGGCGCACGCCTTCGCGGACGCCGGCGTCACCGTGCGCACCGGCGCCGACGTGACCCGGGTCGAGCGGCCGCAGCCGGGCGGCGAGGTGACGCTCCACCTGGGGGGCGGATCAAGCGTCATCGCCGACGAGATCCTCGTGGCCACGGGCCGCCGGCCCCGCACCGCCGACCTGGGGCTCGAGACCGTGGGCCTCGAGCCGGGCCGGTACGTGCCGGTCGACGACTGGCTGGCGGTGCAGGGCGTGGACGGCGACTGGCTGTACGCCGTCGGCGACGTCAACGGCCGCAACCTGCTGACCCACATGGGCAAGTACCAGGCGCGGCTGGCCGGTGACACGATCGTGCACCGCGCCCGCGGCGAGCAGCCGCCCGGGCAGCTGCGGGCCCGCGCCGACGCGCTCGGCGCGCCGTCCGTGGTCTTCACCGACCCGCAGGTCGCCTCGGTGGGGCGCACCGAGGAGCAGGCCCGGGCCGACGGCCTGCGGGTGCGCGCGATCGAGTACGACCTGGGTTCCGTCGCCGGTGCCTCACTGCTGGCGGACGGCTACTTCGGCCGGGCCAAGATGGTCGTCGACGAGGACCGGCGGGTCGTCGTCGGCGCCACCTTCGTCGGGCAGGACGTCGCCGAGCTGCTGCACTCCGCCACGGTCGCGGTCGTCGGGGGGGTGACGCTCGACGAGCTGTGGCACGCCGTCCCGTCGTACCCCACCGTGAGCGAGGTCTGGCTGCGGCTGCTGGAGGAGTACGGGCTCTGAGGGCGCGGGACGTCGTCAGCCGGCGGTGACCCGCACCCCGGCCCCGACGACGAGCCCCAGCTGCTCCAGCCGCCACAGCTCCCGCGCGTGGAAGGCGAGGCCGCCCGCGCGGCCCACCAGCAGCGCCAGCGGCCCGGTGCCGAGCGGCACGAGGGCCGCCGCCGTCGGCGTCAGGAGCGCTCGCGGGCGTGCGGGGCCCGGCACGTCGGGCAGCGGTTCGGGCGCCCCGGCGCTCGCGACGACGGGCTCCAGGCCCGGCCCGTCCGCCTCGCCGTGCAGGACGGCCGCCCAGTCGACCCCCAGCGCCACGGGCGCTCCGTCCACCAGCGTGCGCAGGGCCCGCTCCGGTGCAGCCAGGACCTGGGCGACCAACTGCAGCTCGGCGTGCCGGGGCACGGCCGGCTCGGGCCGGTGCAGGCCGAGCACACCCACCCCCGGGACGGCGCTCAGCTCGGTGACGACGCGCTCGAGATGGGCGGCGTCGCGGACGGCGACGACGACGTCGTCGAGCACCTGGCCGGCCTCGCTGCCCAGCACGTCGACGGCGGCGATGTCCCCGTTCACGGCACCGATGGCGCCGGCGACCCGGCCCAGCGAGCCGGGGCGGTCGGGCAGGCGCAGGCGGATCCTGGCGAGCACGGGCGTCCCTCCACTCCTCGGGTGAGCCCCCCATCGTCCCGCCGGGGTGTTCCATGCGTGTTAACGGCCGGTGCCCGCCCTGTGCCGCCCGCCGCGCCCCCGGCGCTTCGTGGGCGCGCGGGTACCGTTGAGGCATGTCGACGACCGGGGCCGATGAGCGCGGGAGCACGGCGACCGACGCCTCCACCGTGCGGCGCTGGCGCGACCTGCTCGCCAGCGAGCGCGAGGCCGCGGAGCTGTACGACCGGCTGGCGGAGGCCGCGCAGGGGGAGCGGGGCGAGATCCTGCGGGAGCTCGCCGCCGTCGAGCGCCGGCACGCCGCGCACTGGGAGGAGCGCCTGCGCTCGGCCGGGCAGGCGGTGCCTCCGGTCGGCCGGCCGGGGTTGCGCACCCGGTTGCTGACGACGACCGCGCGCCGGGTGTCGCTCGACGCCGTGCTGCCGCTGATCGAGCGCGCCGAGAAGTCCGACGCCGGCCAGTACGACACCGACCCCGACGCGGCGGCGGGCATGGCGGCGGACGAGCGCGGGCACGCCCGGGCGCTCGCCGCGATGCGCGGCGGCGGGTCGGACGACGCGCAGGGCCGGATCGGCCGCCGCGAGCCCTGGCACCGCGGCGATCGCTCGGGCGCCCTGCGGGCGGCCATCTTCGGGGTCAGCGACGGGTTGGTGTCGAACACGGCGCTCGTCATGGGGTTCGCCGGGTCGGGCGCCTCCCGGTCGACCGTGCTGCTCGCCGGCGTGGCCGGCCTGCTCGCAGGGTCGTTCTCGATGGCGGCAGGCGAGTACGTGTCGATGTCGGGGCAGCGCGAGATGTTCGAGCGCGAGATCGCGCTCGAGGCGCGCGAGCTCGAGGAGAAGCCCGAGGAGGAGCTCGAGGAGCTCGTGCTCATCTACCGGGCCAAGGGCATGCCGGCGGCGCAGGCGCGCCAGGTCGCCGAGAGCATCATGCGCGACCGCGACGTCGCCCTCGACACGCTGGCCCGCGAGGAGCTCGGCCTCGACCCCGACGCGCTCGGCTCCCCGTGGTCGGCGGCGCTCTCGTCGCTGCTGGCCTTCGCCGTCGGGGCCTTCGTCGTCGTGGTGCCCTACCTCGTGACCGGCGGCGCGGATGCCTTCGTGGCCGCCGTCGTGCTCTCCCTGCTCGGGATGACCGCGATCGGCGCCGGCATCGGGCTGCTCAACGGCCGGTCACCCGTGCGCAGCGCGCTGCGGCAGGTCGTGGTCGGGGTGCTCGCGGCCGGCGTCACCTACGGCGTGGGTGCGCTGATCGGCATCCGCGCCGGTTAGGGCGCGGCCAGTACGAGCCTCTCGTACGAGCCTCTCGTGCCCCGTGTCGTTGACGGCCAGGCGGTTCGGGGTGTCCGAGGACGGGGCATGGCGAATCGCCCGGCGCCGGCGTTGGTGCTGCGGGACGGCGATCGGGCCGATACCCACGCGTCCTGGATGAACATGGTCGAGACTTAGTTCTCCATGGCCGAACGGCAGGCCATCCTCCGCGGCTCCTACCGCTCCGTCCGCGACCTCACCAAGGCCATTCGAACCTACATCGACGGCTGGAACGACCGCGCCCACCCCTTCACCTGGACCAAGACCGCCGACCAGATCCTCGCCAAGGCCAACCGTCCAGAGTCTTCAAACACGCGGTACTAGTGTCGTGCGCCAGAAATAGGGCCGCTAAGTTGCTATACTCTTAGTATGTCGCATCCGGGGCCGCGGGCTGTTCAGATTGTACTGTCGGACGAGGAGCGTCGGGCGCTGGGGCGATGGGCTGGCGGTGTCGAGGTGCCGGCGCGGGTGGCGCTGCGCTCGCGGATTGTTCTGGCGTGTTCTGATGGGCTGTCCAACGCCGCGGTCGCCGAGGAGTTGGCGGTAAGTCGGGCGACGGTAGTGGCGTGGCGGGGCAGGTTCGCCCGGCAGCGTTTGGCGGGTCTGCGTGATGAGCCACGGGTAGGCCGGGCGAAGGCAGAGCTGGTCTTGTCCGATGAGGAGAGGGCTGAGTTGACGGGCTGGGCCAGGCGCGCGAAGTCGGCTCAGTTCCTCGCGATGCGGGCTCGGATTGTGCTGGCATGCGCCGCCGGGGCGTCGAACAAGCAGGTGGCGGCGGAGTTGGGCGTGAGCGTGGCCGCGGTGAACCGGTGGCGGGCCCGCTTCGTGGCGTCCCGGGTAAATGGCCTGCTGGATGAGAAACGTCCCGGGCGGCCGCCATCGATTCCGCTCGATCAGGTCGAGGATGTGGTGGTCGCGACCCTGGAGTCGGTGCCCAAGGACGCGACGCACTGGTCGCGGGCGTCGATGGCCGAGCGGTCGGGGCTGAGCAAGTCGACCATCGGCCGCATCTGGCGTCGCTTCGACCTCAAGCCCCATGTCCAGGACGGGTTCAAGCTGTCCAACGACCCTCTGTTCGTGGAGAAGGTGGTCGACGTCGTCGGCCTCTACCACAATCCTCCGGAGCGGGCCGTGGTGCTGTGTGTGGACGAGAAGGCGCAGATCCAAGCTCTGGATCGCTCCCAGCCCGTGCTTCCCATGATGCCGGGGATGCCGGAACGCAGAACCCATGACTACTTCCGACACGGCATCACCAGCCTGTTCGCGGCGTTCAATATCGCGGACGGCACGGTGATCAGTCAGTTGCATCGTCGCCATCGCGCTCTGGAGTTCAAGAAGTTTCTCGCCGCCATCGACAAGGCCGTGCCGACCGCTCTCGACGTCCACCTGGTCTGCGACAATTACGGCACCCACAAGACCCCGGAGATCCAGGCCTGGCTTGCCCGGCATCCTAGGTTCCACGTCCACTTCACCCCTACCGGATCCTCCTGGATCAACCAAGTGGAACGCTGGTTCGGCCTGCTGACCGATAGACTCATCCGCCGCGGCGTCCACACCTCGGTCGCCGCGCTGGAGAAAGACATTCAGTCGTGGATTGACACCTGGAACGAGAACCCCCGGCCGTTCACGTGGATCAAGACCGCCGACGAGATCCTCGAGTCCCTGGCCGACTACCTTGCGAAGATCAGGCCAACAGCGGCGACGGAGCCGACGAACTGAGTACCAACTATGATGCGCAACTTCTGGCGCACGACAACAGTGAGGCGTCGCCTCACGACCGCCGAGCGGGTGGCTGGCGTGGGCGGGCGGGTGCGGCGCAGGCTGGGCCATGGCTGCCACGGTCAGGGTCGGGGAACTGCTCGATGGTCATGTCGGGTTGGACATCGAGTCGTTGGATCGGGTCTATCTGAACGGCTACGTGCCGAACTTGCAGGTCGGTGGCCAGGTGGCCGGGTTCATGACCCGGCACCTGGGTTACGAGATCCCCTCACCGGCGATCATGGACAGGATCGGCACCAGCTTCCGCCGGGCCGTTCACTCGTTCGCTGCGGCCAACCAGGTCCCGATTGTGATGTTCGCCAAGACCGATCGGAAGCAGGAGGTCATGCGCCCGCACCTGGCGCGGCAGGCCAGGACCGGTCGTTCCGGGGTGGCGGCGATCGGAGTGGCTCAGGAGTACCAGAACGTCTTCGCCTGCTCCCGACGCGAGGACCGCGGCGACACCGGACGGCAGGTGTGGTTCACCTTCCACAAGGCCGACCGGCGGGTGACCTGCTTCTACTTCTACCTGTGGGATGAGGACTTCGGGCCGGCGTTCATCAAGATCTGCGCCTACTTCCCCTACCCGGCCAAGGTGTGGCTCAACGGCCACGAGTGGGCCAAACGGCAAGCCACGCACGCCGGGATCGGGTTCACCGAGTTGTCCAACGGGTTCGCCGCCTGCGCCGACCCCGCCGGGTTACAGGCGATCTGCGACCGGCTCGGGCCGGGCACCATCAACGTGTTCTTCGAGCGCTGGACCAGCCGCCCTCCGCTGCCGCTGACGTCGGCGGACCGGGACGCCGGGTACTGGTGGGAGCTGTCGATGCGGCAGATCGAGACCTCCCGCACCATGGTCTTCGACGCACCCCGCCACGCCCGGGCATTCTTCGAAGCGCTGGTGGTCGACAACCTCGACATCGGCCGCCCCGACCATGTCGAGGTGATCTTCGCCGGGCATCCCCGCCGATGGGGACGGCCACCGAAGGTCGAGCCGACCTACAGCACCCGGATCGACACCCGGGACACCATCGGAGTGACGGTCAACGCCGACTACAAGCACTCCCGGGTCAAGCAGTACCTCAAGGACGGTCGAGCGCTGCGAATCGAAACCGTGATCAACGATCCCCGTGACCTGATCTGCAAGCGGCGCCTCCAGCACCTGCCCGAGCTGCAGGCCAAGGCCCGTGCCGTCAACGCTCGCCTGCTCGATACTGAACGCGTCGGGCAGGGCTGTGTCCTTGCGAGCCCAGCCTTTGAGCGGGTCGCACAGTCCACCCTCACCGAGGATGGCAGGAGGTCACCCGCACTACGGTTCGGAGACCCTCGGGTCATGGCCCTGCTCGGCGCCCTGTGCGTCGGCCTGAACGCCCTCGGATTCACCAACCGGAGCCTGCGCGCCCAGGTGAGCCATCTGCTCGGCGTCGCCTACACCGTCAACCAGGCCAGCTACGACCTCGCCCGGCTCCGCCTCAACAGACTCATCCAACGCCGAGCAGGCACCAACACCTACGACCTGACCGCCGACGGCCAGCGCGTGGCGATCTTCTACACCAAGGTCCACGACCGGCTCCTGCGACCGCTCATCGCGGCCGACGCGCCACCGGCGCCACCACCGCTACGAGCCGCGCTACAAACGATCGACCGACACGTCCACGCCTACATCGACCAAGCCCGCCTGCCAGACACCGCCTGAAACTCAAGACGGACGCCCAAGTCTGCCGCCCCTAGCTTCGCTAGTACGAGACCGACAGCTCCGTGAGCACCCGCGGGGCCTCGTCGAGGAGTTCGCGCGCCAGGTAGCCGAGCGGGCCGACGCGCGCCGCGAGGCGTTCCCCGGCCGTCGCGTGCAGGTGGGCACCCCAGACGGCGGCCTGCGCGGGGTCGGCGCCCCGGGCCAGGAGCCCGGCGACGACCCCGGCGAGCACGTCACCGCTGCCGCTCGTGCCGAGGCCCGCCTGGCCGGAGCCGCCGATCCACGACCGGCCGTCCGGGGTGGCGACGGCGCTCCGGAGCGCCACCACGCACCCGTAGCGCGCCGCGATCTCGCGGGCCGCGTCGGGGATCTCGTCGCCGGCCGGTGCCTCGCGCTCGAGCAGGATGCCCGCCTCGGACGTGTTGGGGGTGACGACGAGCCGGCCTGCCAGCGCACGCGCCACCTCGGACCGGGCCGGGAGCGCGCCGAGGGCATAGGCGTCGAGCACCACCCGGGCCGATCGGGGGAGCGCGCCGGCGATGGCGGCGACGAGCCCCGTCGCCTCGTCGGCGTCGTCGAGGCCGGGGCCGGCGCAGACGACGTCCGCTTTCTCGAGCAGGTCGGCGAGGTCGTCGACCGCCCCGGCCCGCACGCTGCCGGACGCCGTGTGCCGCAGCGGGCGCACCAGCGCCTCGGGAACGGCCACCGCGAGGGCGTGCGCCACCGGCGCGGCGACGGCCAGCTGCAGTTTGCCCGCGCCGGCGCGTAGGGCGGCGAGGCCGGCGAGCAGTGCGGCGCCCGGGGTGTCGGAGGCGCCGCCGGCGACGAGCACGCTCCCGCGGTCGCCCTTGTCCTCGCCCGGGGGCGGCAGCGGCCAGTCCCGCAGCAGGGCCGGGGTGACGACACGCGCGTCCGCGCGTCCGTCGCCCGGGTCAGCGCCCGACCGGGGCATCCTCGCTCCTCGTCTCGGGCTCGCCCTGCTCGCGCACGGGAACCGTCCAGTTGTACCGGTCGAGGCGCGGAACCCCGCCCCGCTCGTGCTCGAAGACCGTGAGCCCGCAGTTCGCGTACGCCGTGGTGGTGACGAGCTCTACGGTGGCCCGCTCGTCGAAGCCCTCGATCAGGGCGCGGGCCAGCTGGATGACGACGTCGTGGGCGACGACGAGCAGCCGTACGCCGGGCAGCTCGCGGGCCGCGTCGGCGAGCAGCGTGCGCAGCCGCAGGGCGATGTCGGCCCACGACTCGCCGCCCGGCGGCCGGTGGAAGTACCGGCCGACGACCTTGGCGCGCTCGGCCTCGTCGGGGTGGTGGGCGACGATGCCGCGCCACGTCAGGCTGTCCCACTCGCCCATCTCGCGGTCGCGCAGCCGCTCGTCCACGCCGCGCGGGAGGTGCTGCAGGCCGGCCGCCTCGAGCAGCAGGTCGGCGGTCTCGGCCGCCCGGCGGTAGGGCGAGACGAGGACGGCGTCGGGGTGGAGGTGCGCCGGCTGCTCGCTGAGCCAGCTGCCGAACGCCCGGGCCTGCCGGCGGCCGAGGTCGCTCAGCGGGACGTCGGCGTCGCGGCAGCCGAGCACGAAGTCCATCGCCTCCTGCCGCTCGGCGTCGTCGCGCACGACGTTGCCCTCGCTCTGCCCGTGCCGCACCAGCCAGAGCGCCTGCGGGCCCGAGGACCACGCGGCCAGCGCCAGCCGGGGCGGGCCGCCGCCGTCGCTCCCGGCCTCGGGGATCGCGATCACGCCGGCTCCGTACCCCACCCTCCGCCGATCATGCAATCCGCGGCGATCATGCAGTGACGTCTCCTCTCCCGCAGGGGAGGGCACGGTCAGGTGAAGAGCGCGCTCACCGACTCGCCGTCGTGGATGCGGCGCATCGCCTCGGCCAGCGCCGGCGCCACCGAGAGCACCGTCAGCTTGCCCGCGGCGGAGCCGGGCGGCGTCGGCACCGTGTTGGTGCACACGATCTCGATCACGTCGTCCCGCGCGGCGAGGCGTTCGAGGGCGCCGTCGGCGAAGAGGCCGTGGGTGCAGGCGACCCGCACCGAGCGCACCTCGCGCTCGCGCAGCCGGTCGAGGATCTCGACCACTGTGCTGCCCCGGGCGATCTCGTCGTCGAGGACGATGACGTCGCGCCCGGCGACGTCGCCGATGATCGCGCTGATCTCGACCCGGTCGTCGGAGAAGCGCTGCTTCGCGCCCGCGGCGACTGGCACGCCGAGCAGCCGGGCGAACGCCGCCGCCGACTTGGCGTTGCCCAGGTCGGGCGAGACGACCACCGTGTTCGCCAGGTCGCGGCCCGAGAAGTGGCCGGCGAGCTCGCGCAGCGCGTGCAGGTGGTCGACCGGCACGCTGAAGAAGCCGTGCACCTGCGGGGAGTGCAGGGTCATGGCCAGCACCCGGTCGGCGCCGGCCGCGACCAGCAGGTCGGCGACCAGCCGGCCACCGATCGAGATGCGGGGCATGTCCTTCTTGTCGCTGCGGGCGTAGGCGTAGTGCGGCATCACCACCGTCGTCCGGGCGGCCGACGCGCCGCGGGCGGCGTCCAGCATGAGGAGCAGCTCGACGAGATGCTCCTGCACCGGCGCGACCAGCGGCTGGATGAGGAAGACGTCGCGCTCGCGGCAGTTCGCCTGCAGCTGCACCTCGAGGCAGTCGTTGGCGAACCGGGTCACCCGGGCCGGCAGCAGCGGGACGCCCAGGTGGCCGCAGATCTCGGCGGCGAGCGCCGGATGGGCGGTCCCGCTGAACACCGCGACGTCGCGCACGGGCGTCACCCTACGGACGAGTGGGTTGCGTCGGCGAGCCGTCCGGCGGGAGCGGATCTACGGTGAATCACGTGGGGGAGGTGCGGGTCGGTCTGTCCGGGTGGCGGTACCGCGAGTGGCGCGGCCGCTTCTACCCGCCCGGCCTCGTGCAGCGCCGCGAGCTCGAGTACGTGGGCGAGCGCTTCGACACCGTCGAGATCAACGGCTCGTTCTACTCGCTGCAGCGGCCGACGTCGTACCGGCGCTGGGCCGAGACGGTCCCGCCCGGCTTCCTGTTCGCGGTCAAGGGCGGCCGGTACCTCACGCACATGCTCAGGCTGCGCAAGGTGGAGACGGCGCTGGCCAACTTCTTCGCCTCGGGCCCGCTGGCGCTCGGGCCGGCGCTCGGGCCCGTGCTCTGGCAGCTGCCGCCGGGGCTGGGGTTCGACGAGCCGCAGCTCGAGGCGTTCCTCGAGATGCTGCCGCGGACGACCGCCGAGGCGGTGGTCGTCGCCCGGGGCCACGACGCCCGGCTCACCGACCGCTCCTGGGTGACCATGGACGCCGACCGCCCGCTGCGGCACGCGCTGGAGGTGCGCGACGAGAGCTTCCGCGACCCGGCGTTCCTGCGGCTGCTCGAGCGCCAGGGGGTGTCGCTCGTCGTGGCCGACACAGCGGGCCGCTGGCCGATGCTGCTCGACCCGACCGCCCGCCTCGTCTACGTGCGCCTGCACGGCGACGTAGAGCTCTACACCAGCGGCTACTCCGAGGAGGCCCTCGACCTGTGGGCCGAGCGGGTCCGCCGCTGGGCGGCCGACGCCCACGACGTGGTCGTCTACTTCGACAACGACGTCGACGCGCACGCCCCGTTCGACGCGGCGGGGCTGGCGCGCCGGCTGGGCGTGGGACCGGTGGGGGCGCCGGCGGTCGGGGTGCACACCGAGCTGCCGCCGGCGGCGTTCGGACATAAGTTCGAGTCATGACGAACGACCCGAACAGCCTGGCCGGCAGCGACGTGCCCGACCCCGCCACCTGGCGCACGGGCGACGAGCCGCCGACCCATCGGCAGCAGGCCTACCTCGAGACCCTCGCCAAGGAGGCCGGCGAGAAGCTGCCCGACGACCTCACCAAGGCGCAGGCGTCGGAGAAGATCGACGAGCTCCGACAGGAGACCGGCCGCGAGTGAGCCCCTCAGGGATCACTCGGGCGTGACGTAGGCGGCCGTCATGCCGCCGTCGACGACGAGGTTCGACGCCGTCACGAACGAGGCGTCGTCGCTCGCCAGGAACGCCACGGCGCCGGCGACCTCCGCCGGGTCGGCGAAGCGCCCCGCCGGGATGTGCACGAGCCGGCGAGCCGACTCGGCGGCGTCCGCCGCGAACAGGGCCCGCGTCATCGCCGTGGCGACCACACCGGGTGAGACCGCGTTGACGCGGACCCCGAGCGCGCGAACTGCACGCCGAGCTCGCGGGTGAGCGCGAGCACCCCGCCCTTGCTCGCGGTGTACGCGATCTGGGACGTCGCCGCCCCCATCAGCGCCGCCGTCGAGGCCACGTTGACGACCGACCCCGAGCCCTGCCGGAGCAGATACGGCAGCACGGCCTTGCACCCGAGGTAGACGCCGGTCAGGTTGACCTCCTGCACGCGCCGCCACGCGCCGGCCTCGACCTCGACGATCGAGCCGTCGTCGGGCGGGCAGACGCCCGCCGCGTGGACGGCGACGTCGACGCGCCCGAACCGCTGCACGGCGGCCGCGTAGAGCCGCTCGCTCGCCGCGGGATCCGCGACGTCGGTCGGCACGCCGGCGCCGCCGATCTCGGCGGCCAGCGCCTCGCTGCCGGCGACGTCCGCGACCACCACTCGCGCGCCCTCGGCGGCGAGCCGGCGGCAGACCGCCGCCCCGATGCCGCCGGCGCCGCCCGTGACGACGGCGACGCGGCCCTCCAGGCGGGTCACAGAGGGGTGACGTACGCGCCCGTGAGTCCGCCGTCCACCAGGAAGTTGCTGGCGGTGATGAACGAGGCGTCGTCGCTCACCAGGAAGGCCACGGCCGCCGCGATCTCGTCGGGTTCGGCGAAGCGACCCATCGGGACGTGCACGAGCCGGCGCTGGGCCCGCTCGGGGTCCTTGGCGAAGAGCTCGAGGAGCAGCGGCGTCGCCACCGGCCCGGGGGAGAGGGCGTTGACGCGCACCCCCTGCCGGGCGAACTGCACGCCCAGCTCGCGGGTCATCGCGAGCACCCCTCCCTTGCTGGCGGTGTACGAGATCTGGCTGGTGGCGGCGCCGAGGGTGGCCACGAACGACGCGGTGTTGACGATCGCGCCCTTGCCCTGCTCGAGCATGTGCGGCAGGACCGACTTGCACCCCAGGTACACGCTGGTGAGGTTGACCTCCTGCACGCGGCGCCAGGCGTCGAGGCCGGTCTCGAGGATCGAGTCGTCGTCGGGCGGGCTGATGCCGGCGTTGTGGAAGGCGATGTCGACCCGACCGTGCCGCTCGACGGTCAGCGCGTACATGCGCTCGTTGTCGTCGGGGCTCGTCACGTCGGCGCGGACGAAGTCGCCGCCGACCTCCCCGGCCAGCGCCTCGCCGGCGTCGTCCGCGAGGTCGACCACCACTACCCGCGCCCCCTCGGACGCCAGCCGGCGGCAGGTCGCGGCGCCGATCCCGCTGGCCCCGCCGGTGACGACGGCGACCCGGTCCTTCAGCCTGTCCATGCTGCTCTCCGTGTGCTCATGCGTTGATCATGTAATTCCCGTTGATCATGACATGTCATGATCAACGGGAATTGCATGATCAACGCGAAGTTCAGTCGGTGGCGATGAAGACGTTCTTGGTCTCGGTGAACGCGGCGAGTGCGTCGGGGCCCAGCTCGCGGCCGAGGCCCGAGCGCTTGAACCCGCCGAACGGCGTCGAATAGCGCACCGAGGAGTGCGAGTTGACCGACAGGTTGCCGCTCTCGACGCCGCGGGCGACCCGCAGCGCGCGGCCGACGTCCCGGGTCCAGATCGAGCCGGACAGGCCGTACTCGCTGTCGTTGGCCTTGGCGATCGCGTCGGCCTCGTCGTCGAACGGCAGCACGGCGACGACCGGCCCGAAGACCTCCTCGCGCCACACCCGGTCCCCGGGCGAGCGGGGGAGCACCACGGTGGGCGGGTACCAGAACCCCGGCCCGGACGGCGCCTCGCCGCGGAACGCCACGTCGACCGGCTCGGTCGCGTCCTCCACGTACGAGCGGACGGTCGAGCGCTGCTTCGCGGAGATGAGCGGCCCCATCTCGGCGTCGTCCGCGCCCGGGTCCTTCACCACCACCGCGCGCACGGCGGGCTCCAGCAGCGCCAGGAACCGGTCGTAGACCGAGCGCTCGACGAGGATCCGCGAGCGCGCGCAGCAGTCCTGACCGGCGTTGTCGAACACGCCGTACGGGGCGGTGGCCGCGGCCTTCTCGAGGTCGGCGTCGGCGAACACGATGTTGGCGCTCTTGCCGCCGAGCTCGAGCGTGACCCGCTTGACCTGCCGGGCGGCGCCGGCCATCACCGCCGTCCCGACCTCGGTCGAGCCGGTGAACACGATCTTACGGACGTCGGGGTGGTCGACGAACCGTTGCCCGACCACGGACCCCTTGCCCGGCAGCACCTGGAACACGCCCTCGGGGACGCCGGCCTCGAGCGCCAGCTCCCCGAGCCGGACGGCCGTCAGCGGGGTGAGCTCGGCGGGCTTGAGCACCACCGTGCAGCCGGCGGCCAGCGCGGGCGCGAAGCCCCAGCCCGCGATCGGCATCGGGAAGTTCCAGGGCACGATGACCCCGACGACGCCCACCGGCTCGGCGAACGTCACGTCGATCCCGCCGGCCACCGGGATCTGCCGGCCGAACAGCCGCTCCGGCGCGCCGGCGTAGTAGTGCAGGACGTCGCGGACGTTGCCCGCCTCCCAGCGCGCGTTGCCGATCGTGTGGCCGGCACCGCGGACCTCGAGCCGCGCCAGCTCCTCGACGTGGGCGTCGACCACGTCGGCGAAGCAGCGCAGCAGCCGGGCCCGGTCGGCCGGGCTGACCGCCCGCCAGGCGGGCAGCGCGGCGGAGGCCCGGGCGATGGCGGCGTCGGTGGCCTCGGCGTCGAGCAGGTCGACGGAGGCGACGACCTGCTCGGTCGCCGGGTCGAGGACGTCGTGCTTCACAGGCGCTCGAATCCTCTCCGGCGCTCCCAGTCGGTGACGGCGCCCTCGAAGGCGGCCAGCTCGACGTCCGCCGCGTTGACGTAGTGGTCGACGACCTCGTCGCCGAAGATCTCCCGGGCCGCGGCGCTCGCGGCGAAGAGCTCGCGGGCCTCGCGCAGTGTGGTGGGGACGGTCGGCAGGTCGGAGGTGTATGCGTTGCCCTCGAACGCCCTCGGCAGCTCGAGCCCGGCCTCGATGCCGCGCAGACCCGCGCCGAGCATGCCGGCGAGCGCCACGTAGGGGTTCACGTCGCCGCCCGGCAGGCGCAGCTCGGGGCGCAGCGACGGCCCGTGCCCGACCACCCGCACCGAGCACGTGCGGTTGTCCTCGCCCCACGCCACGCGGGTGGGCGCGAAGCTGCCGGCTGCGAAGCGCTTGTACGAGTTGACGTTGGGTGCGTAGAGCAGCGTGAACTCGCGCAGCGTGGCCAGCACGCCGGCGACGAAGCCGCCGAACACGGGCGTGCGGCCGTCGGGGCCGTCGAAGACCACGGACCCGTCGAGCCCCCGCAGGCTCATGTGGATGTGGCAGGAGTTGCCCTCGCGCTCGTCGAACTTGCTCATGAACGTGAGCGACCTGCCGTGCGCCGCCGCGATCTCCTTGGCCGCCGTCTTGTACAGGGAGTGGTCGTCGGCGGTCGTGGTCACCTCGTCGTAGCGGAAGGCGATCTCGTGCTGGCCGAAGTTGCACTCGCCCTTGGCCGACTCGACCCGCAGGCCCGCGGCGAACATGTGGTTGCGGATGTCGCGCAGCAGCGGCTCCACCCGCCCGGTGCCGAGCACCGAGTAGTCGACGTTGTACCGGTTCACCGGCGTCAGGGCCCGGTAGTCGCGCTCCCAGGCCTGCTCGAACGTGTCCTCGAACACCATGAACTCGAGCTCCGTGCCGGCCACGGCGCTGAAGCCGAGCGCCGCCGCACGATCGACCTGGGCGCGCAGGATCTGCCGCGGCGACTGCACGACGGGCGCGCCGTCGAGCCACAGCACGTCGCACTGCACGATCGCGGTCGCCGGCAGCCACGAGGCACGGCGCATCGTGGCGAGGTCGGGCTGCAGGACGAAGTCGCCATACCCCCGCTCCCACGACGAGATCGCATACCCGCCGACGGTGTTCATGTCGACGTCGACGGCCAGCAGGTAGTTGCAGGCCTCCGTGCCGTGCTGCAGCACCTCGTCGACGAAGTACCGGGCGTGCAGGCGCTTGCCCTGCAACCGCCCCTGGACGTCGGTGAGACAGGCCACGACGGTGTCGACCTCGCCGGCGTCCACCTGCCGGACGAGATCCTCTACCGCCAGCGGTGCACCTCTGGCCTCCATGTCCCGCTCCTCGCGCTCCGCCCGCTCCTGCTGGGGCGCAGCCTCTCACGATCCGACGATCACTCCCGCACGACCTCCACGATCAAGGAATCGGGATCGCGAGGGCATCACCCTTCCGGTCGACCAGGTGCCGTGATCGCCACGCCGGAACCACAGGTAGCGATCGCGCTGGACCGACCTGGGACGTCGAGGTCGACGTCCGGGCCCGCGGCGCTGGGGTGGCGATCTCGGGCCCGCCGTCCTGGATCCCTCGATCCCGCTGGATTCGTGATCACCGCGGAGGGTGGAGGGGCGGCAACCGGTGCAGGGCGACGTCGTGCAGGGCGCCGTCCCGGGCGGTCGCCGTCAGGTAGGTGCAGTACGGCTGCCGGCGGCGGTCGGTGGGCGAGCCGGGGTTGAGCAGGCGCAGGCCCGCAGGGCTGGTCGTGTCCCACGGGATGTGGCTGTGCCCGAACACCAGCACGTCGGCGCCGGCGAAGCGCGGGTCGGCGTCCGCCCGCGCCTCCCGTCCCTGGGCCGGCCCGGTCTCGTGCACCACCGCCATCCGGACGCCGCCCAGCTCGCAGCGGGCCACCTCCGGAAGGCGCGCGCGCAACGGCGGCCCGTCGTTGTTGCCGTACACCCCGACCAGCTCCCCGGGCGGCCCCGGGCGCTGCGCCAGCCGCGAGAGCAGCGTGTCGAGCAGCGCGACGTCGACCCAGTCGCCGGCGTGCACGACGACGTCCGCCCGGTCCACCTCGGCCCACAACGGGGGCGGCAGGTCCCGGGCCCGCATCGGCACGTGCGTGTCGGCGACGATCAGGAGACGCGGCACGCCGCCAACGCTGCCACGCCCGGCTCCCGACGACGCGCCGACCCCGCCCGCCGTCGATACCGTGACGAACGTGACGGACGCCGCGCAGCGCCAGACACCGCCGGAGCCGAAGGCCGCGCTGGACTCGGGCGACAGCGTGCTGACCGTCCTCGTGGCCGGGCTGGCGAACCTGCTCATCGCGGCCGCGAAGGCCGTCGGAGCGATGATCAGCGGCTCCTCGTCGATGCTGTCCGAGGCGACGCACTCGCTCGCCGACACGGTGACCGAGGTGCTGCTCTTCGTCGCGCTGCGCCGCGGCGCCAAGCCGGCGGACAAGGTCCACCCGCTCGGCTACGGCCGCGAGGCGTACCTCTGGGCGCTCCTCGCGGCCCTGGCGACGTTCGTCGCCGGCGCCGTCGTCTCGATCCTCGACGGCGTCGACCGCATCCGGCACGGCGGCGAGACCGGCGACACCCGGGTCGCGTTCGCCGTGCTCGCGATCGCGTTCGTGCTGGAGGGGACCTCCCTCATGCGAGCACTGCGGCAGGTGCGGGGCAACGCGCGCCGCTACCGGGTGCGCATCCGGACGTTCCTCGAGGAGACCACCGACACCGCGGTCAAGGCCGTCACCTTCGAGGACAGCGCCGCACTCGTCGGGCTCGTGCTCGCGGCGGTGGGTCTCGGACTGACGACCGTCACCGGGAACTCGCTCTACGACGGCACGAGCTCGATCCTCATCGGCGTCCTGCTCGTGATCGTGGCGGCCTCGCTCGCACGGTCCAACACGAGCCTGCTCGTGGGACGCGCCGCGCCGCTGGGGCTCGACCAGGCTCTGCGCGCAGAGCTGGAGTCCCTGCCCGACGTGACCTCGGTGCCCGTCTTCGTGACCTCCGTGACCGGGCCGCGGCGCCTGCTCGTCGCCGCCAAGGTGGAGTTCCGTGACGGCTGCACGACGGACGACATCGAGCGCATCGCCGACGAGGCGGAACGCCGGCTGGTCGCGCGCTTCGCCGGGATCGAGTACGTGTTCCTCGATCCCACCCCGAGGACGCGAGCCGAGCGCGTCTGAGCACGCGTTCGGAAAGGAAGTGGCGCGAAGGACTTGTGAGGCGCCGCGATCAGGAGTGTGCTGGGAGACCACCGGCCCGCCAGGGGCCGGGGCACGCCCGGGTGACCGCGGCAGGCCGGGGGCGGGCACCCGTCGTGCGACCGAGCACGTCGACGATCAGGGAGGCTCGATGACGACTGTGGGCACGGACACCGAGGGGCAGACAGCAGGGGCGTCCGACGGATCCGGAGCCCCGACCGTGCGCGTGAGTCGCACGGTCGGAGCACCGCTGGTCCACGTCTGGGAGGTTCTCGTGAGCCCCGCGGGGGCGCAGGCCCTGCTCGGTCACGGCGCCGTCCTCGGCGGCAAGGGCGAGCCCTATCACAGCGCGGACGGCACCAGCGGCGTCGTCCGCAGCTACCACCCCCTGGAACAGCTCCGCGTCTCCTGGCACGTGACGCCCGACAGCCCGCCGAGCATCGTGGAGCTCGACCTCGCCGCCGACGGCGACGGCTCCACCCGCCTCGAGCTCAGCCAGGACCACCTCTGGGACGGCGTCGACGCCGACGCCCTGTCCGAGCGCTGGTCCGGCGGCCTCGACCGGCTCGCCCAGCTCGCGGAGTCGAGCACCTGACGCGCGTCCATCGGTGATCGAGGGCCGGCGTCCCGTGCGGGCGCCGGCCCTCGTGTCCCAGGTCGGCCCCTTCGGGCATGGCCTGCGCACGCGTGGAGGGCTAGCGTCGGCTCCGATCCAACAGCCG
This sequence comes from uncultured Actinomycetota bacterium, assembly GCA_963792195.1. Lineage (GTDB taxonomy): Bacteria > Actinomycetota > Actinomycetes > Actinomycetales > Kineosporiaceae > DATKNA01. The sequence continues at coordinate 928,931 of CAWBVK010000004.1, forward strand.
TTCCCAGGAGGAGCCATGCTCAACGCCGGCAGGGTCGAGGCCAACATCCCCGTGGGGGACATCGAGCGGGCCAGAACGTTCTACGCGGACAAGCTGGGGTTGTCGCCGGTGGGGGAGCCGATCCCCGGCTACCTCCGGTACCAGACCGACGGCGGGACCGCCTTCAACGTCTACCAGACCCAGTACGCGGGGACGGCGGGTCACACGATCGCGCAGATCCACGTCGACGACGTCGAGAAAGAGGTCGGCGAGCTCGAGGCGAAGGGCGTCCGCTTCGAGGTCTACGACGACATGCCGGGCGTGGAGTGGCGCGGCTCCGTGGCCGTCATGCCCCAGATGGGCAAGGCCGCCTGGTTCAAGGACAGCGAGGGCAACATCCTCTGCATCGACGAACCGGCTCCCGGGACGATCTGAGGGCCGACCTCGACGGGCTCGTCAGATCCAGTCGCGCTTCTTGAAGACGACGTAGAGCACGGAGCTCAGCACGACGATCGCGATCGTCGACGCCCAGAAGCCGTCGACGTGCCCGAAGCCGGGGTAGGGCACGTTCTGGCCGTAGAAGCCGGTCACCGCGGTCGGCACGGCGATGATCGCCGCCCAGCTCGTGACCTTCTTCATGATCGAGTTGAGCCGGTTGCCCTGGATCGTCATGTTCGTCTCGAGGATGGTCGTCACGAGGTCCCGCAACGACTCGGTCCACTCCGTCGCGCGGAGCACGTGGTCGTAGACGTCCTGGTAGTACGGCATCATCGCCGGCTCGACGACGTGCAGGTCCTGGCGCATCAGGGCGTTCACGACCTCGCGCATCGGGAGCACGGCGCGCCTCAGAAGGACCAGGCTCTTGCGCATCTCGAACGACCGCCGCTGGACCTCCTGGCTGCGGGGGCGGTCGTCGAACAGCATGTCCTCCAGCTCCTCGATGCCGTCGTCGAGAGCCTGGACGGCGGTGAAGTGGCTGTCGACGACGACGTCCAGCAGGCCCTGCAGGAGGAACGAGACCCCGCACACGAGCAGGTCGGGGGAGCCGTCCCAGCGGGCCACGACGTCGTCGATGGGGAAGTTCTCGGACTTGCGGACCGTGACGAGCGCGTGCCGCGTCACGAAGGCGTCGACCTCGGCGGTGACCAGCCGGCCGGAGCCGGCGTCGAGCCGGACCGCGTACCCGGTGACGAACAGGTGCGTGTCGTACCGGTCGAGCTTGGGGCGCTGGTGCTCGGTGACGGCGTCCTCCACGGCCAACCGGTGCAGCTGCAGCTCCTCGGCGATGGCCGCCAGGTCGGCCGTATCGGGTTCGCACACGTCGACCCACACGACGTTGGCCGGGTCCTCCAAGTGGTCGGAGACGTCGGCCATCGGGAAGTTCTCGGCCTTCAGCTCGCCGTCGCGGTAGAGCCTGGTCCTGAACATGCGTTCACGGTACCCAGCCGGACTGATTTCAACTGGACCCTCACGCCGCGTCAGCCCCTAGCGTCGACGACGTGACCGATCTCGACCCCGGCCTCCTCACGGTCGGCGCCGTCGCCCGGGTGGCCGGCGTCACCGTGCGGACGCTGCACCACTACGACGCCGTCGGGCTGGTCAACCCCAGCGGGCGCACCCACGCCGGCTACCGGATGTACGCACCCACCGACCTCGACCGGCTGCACGCCGTGCTGGCCTACCGCGAGCTCGGCTTCGGCCTCGACGAGATCGCGTCACTGCTCGCCGGGGACGCCGACCCGCTGACCCACCTGCGGCGCCAGCACCAGCTCGTACGGACCCGGATCGACCACCTGACGCGCCTGCTGGGCGCGCTCGAGAAGACGATGGAGGCACAGATGTCGGGCCTGAACCTGACGCCGGAGGAGAGGTTCGAGGTCTTCGGCGACCACGACCCCGAGGAGCACGCCGACGAGGCGCGCGAGCGCTGGGGCGAGACCGACGCCTACCGGCAGTCGCAGCAGCGGACCGCGCGCTACACCAAGGACGACTGGCTGCGGATCAAGGCGGAGGCGGAGGCCGTGACGCAGCGCTTCCAGGACCTCCTCGCGGCGGGCGCGCCCGCCGACGGTCCCGACGCGGCGGCCGCCGTCCGCGAGCACCGCGAGCACATCACCCGCTGGTTCTACGACCTGCCCCCCGAGGGGCAGCGCGGCCTGGCCGAGATGTACATCGCGGACGACCGGTTCCGCCGGAACTACGACGACCGCGCCCCCGGCCTCGCCCAGTACGTCCACGACGCGATCATGTCCGAGACGGCACCTCGCCCCTAGCTCACGTTCCCTTCACCTCGGCGCCGATCAAGGAAGCTAGAGGGATCATGGTCTGCCCTTGATCCCTCTAGCTTCCTTGATCAGCGGGGGAGGCGGCGGAGGAAGTCGGCCGCGAGGGGTGCGGCGGCCTTCGCGCCGAAGCCGCCGCCCTCGACGACGACGGCGAACGCGACGTCGCCCTGGTAGCCGGTGAACCAGGCGTGCGTGTCGGGCGGGTTCTTGGTGCCGAACTCCGCCGTGCCGGTCTTGCCGAAGACCGGCGCGCCGGGCATGCCCCGGAGCGCCGTCCCGGTGCCCTCGGTGACGACGGCGCGCATGAGCTGCCGCAGCGTGGCAAGGGTCCCGGCGTCGAGGGCTGCACCGGCCGTCGGCGCCGCTCCGGCCGGCACGGGCCGGACCACCAGCTTCGGCGAGACGGTCCTGCCGGCCGCGACCGACGCCGACACCGTGGCGACCGTCAGCGGGCTCGCGAGAACCTTCCCCTGGCCGATCATGTCGGCGGCGTGCTCCTCGGGCGTCCCCGAGGCGGGCACCGAGCCTGCGAACGCCTGGACGCCGAGCGCGCCGGGCCGCCCGTAACCGAGCGCCGCCGCCGCTGCCGCCAGCTGCTGGGCGCTCACCTTCGACGCACTGCCGACGAAGGCCGTGTTGCACGACTGCGCGAAGTCGGTGCGGAAGGGCACCGTGCCGAGCACCTCGCCCTCGGCGTTGACGAACGTGCTGGCCGTTGACGACGACCTTGTCGGGGCAGGCCACCGGCGTGGTCGCCGTGTAGCCCTGCCGCAGCAGGGCGTACCCGCTGGCGACCTTGAAGGTCGACCCGGGCGGGTACTGGCCGAGCAGCGCGCGGTCGTAGCCGGCCGACCCGGGCGCCCCGCCGTTCGCGACCGCCAGCACGTCCCCGGTGCTCACCCGCACCGCCACGAGGCCGGCGGGCTTGGGTGACGCGGCGAGCGCCGCCTCGGCGGCGTCCTGGAGTGTCGGGTCGAGGGTGGTGGTGACGTCGGCGCCGTCGGTGGCGGGGGCCGTGAACAGGGGCGGAGGGGCCGGTGCGGACGACCCCGCGGCAGCGGCCTTCGCCGCCGGGGCGGTGCTGACGACGAGGCCGGCCGTGCCCGACAGCTGCTGGTCGTAGGTCCGTTGCAGGCCCGCGAGCCCGGTGAGGTCGCCGGTCCGCACCCGGCCGTTCGACGCCGCGACGATCTCCTTCGTCGCGGGCCCCACGCTGCCGATCAGAACACGTGCGAACGTGGCGGTGCGGCCGATGGCCAGGGTGGACCTCGTGGTCACGACGCCCGCCACGGCCTGCAGCCTGCCGGCGAGCGGGCGGTACGCCTCGGCGCGCAGCGTGATCACGGGCACGAAAGCCGTCGGCGCGGCCGCCTTGATCGAGCGGGCGAGCGCGGCGGCGTCGACGTCCACGAGGCCGGCGACGGCCGCGGCCGTGCCGGCGGCGTCCGTGGTGCGGCGGGGTTCGACACCCACATTGACCACCTCGCGCTCGCCCGCCAGCACCTCACCCCGGGCGCCGAGGATCCTGCCCCGGTGGCCGGTGGTGCGGGTGGCGACGAGCCGGCGGTCGGCGGTCAGCGCCGGGTGCACGACGGTCGGGCTCCAGACGACGCCCCAGCCGCCCTGGCCGTCGCGCGCGTCGACGGCGGTCGTGTACGTCCAGGACCGGCCTCCGGTCAGCGCCCAATGCACCTTCAGCTGCGCGTGGACGACGCCGTCCGCGGGGTCGCCCACGTCGACGACGTCGACGGCGGCGGGGCGTGGCGCAGCGCCACCCAGCGCCGGGGCGAGGCCGGCCGTGAGCGCCGAGACCTGGGTGGCGACCGTGGCTCCCGGGGTCCCGGCGTAGTGGACGGCAGCGAGCGTGCCGGTGGGCCAGGCACGGGCGAAGCCGTCGACGGCGGCACGGGCCGCGGCTCCCACCCGGTCCTGCCGCATGCGCAGGGCGACCGGGACGGCCACGGCGGCGACCACCACCAGGACGCCGAGGACGGTCGCGACGACCGTCCGGGCCCGTCGCCGCGCCACCGCTCCACCTCCGCTTGCTCCTGCCCGGGCGCCCCGGTCCGAGGCGCCGTCGACGCTACCCAGCGCGACGCGCCCTCCGCCAACCCAGGTGCGCATCGCGGGGACGACGCGCGGCGGTGGGCGCATGCGGGCACCGAGCCGTAGGGTGCCGCCAGATCACGCCGCAGCACAGTCGGGCGCCCGGCCGAGCCGGGCCCCGGCGACCGGACGAGCAGTCCGCCCGTCCCGTCCTCATCGGAGGTGAGCCCGTGCGCGTCCTCGTCGTCGGGGGTACCCGCTTCGTCGGCCGGCACATCGTGCAGGCCCTGCTCGACGGCGGTCACGAGGTGACGCTGTTCCACCGCGGCAGCGGGAGCGACGACCCGTTCCCGCAGGCGGAGCACCGGCACGGCGACCGCAACGGCGACGTGGCGGCGCTCGCCGAGGGGGAGTGGGACGCCACGGTGGACGTCAGCGCCTACGTCCCGCGGCAGGTCCGTGCCCTCGCCGACGCGCTCGGCGGTTCGAAGGGTCGGGGTGGGCGCTACGTCTACATCTCGTCGGTCTCGGCCTACGCACCGGCCGAGGCTCCGGGCATCACCGAGTCGGCGCCGCTCGCCGTGCTCGTCGATCCCGACACGGAAGAGGTCACGGGCGAGACCTACGGCGGGCTCAAGGCGCTGTGCGAGTACGCGGCGGTCGAGGCGTTCGGCGCCTCCACCCTGATCGTGCGCCCGACCTACGTCATCGGGGCGTGGGACCCGACCGGCCGGTACACGGCCTGGGTGCGTCGGCTCGCGGAGGGCGGCGAGGTGCTCGCCGCCGGTCCCCGGGACCAGCCCGTGCAGGTCGTCGACGGCCGGGACCTCGGCGACTTCGTGCTGGCCCTGCTCGAGGCCGGCGCCAGCGGCCCGTTCCACGTGGCGGGGCCGCCGCCGCCGCACTCCCTGGGCGACCTGCTCGACGCGACGGCCGCCGCGGTGGCACCCCCCGGGACGACGATCACCTGGGTGAGCGCCGAGTTCGCCCGGGAGAACGGGCTCGACGGGCAGGTGCTTCCGCTGTGGCACGAGGGTGAGCCCGACCCGTTAGGTGCCGTCGACCCGTCGGCGGCGCTCGGGGCCGGGCTGCACCTGCGCCCGGTCGGCGACACCGCCCGCGACGTCCTGGCCGCGGCGGACACCACCCCGCTCGTCGACGGCGCCGGCCTGCCCCGGGAGCGCGAGGCGCAGCTGCTCGAGGCGGCACGGTCGGCAGGAGCCGTCGTCGAGAGCTCCTCGGTCGACGGCGGCGCCGGCGGCCGGGGGGCCGACCACTGACCGCCACCGCCCCGGCCGCCGGCGAGGAGCTGCCCGCCCGGCTCGTCGAGCACCTGCGCACGTGGGTCGGCGCGTGGCCGCCGCAGCGGCGCGTGCACGTCGTGGCGAACCCCCGCCGCGCCGAACCGGGCTGGGACGGATCGATCACTCCCGTCACCGGGGTCGTCACAGCCGCGGGGAGCGCCGCCATCGGGGTCGACCCCGCGCTCGAGCCACCGGTCGCGGCCTACGCGGCGACCCACGACGTCGCCGCCGTGGTCGACCGCCTGCCTCAGCTGCTCGGCCGGCCCGGTGTCGCGGGGCGGGGGGTCTTCCGGTGGTCCGTCACGCCGGCGCCTCTGCCGGACGTCGGGGTCTGGCTGCCCGCGGACGATCCCCGCGTGCCCCCGTGGCTGCGTCCGTTCGGAGGCGACGTTCTGGTCGTGCTCGACGGCGACGCGTACGTCGCGGGGGTCGGCGTCAAGCGGCACGATGCGGCCGGGCACGAGCTCGCGGTCGGCACCGAGGAGGCCGCGCGGGGCCGGGGCCTGGCCCGGAGGCTCGTGGCGCAGGCCGCTCGGCGGGTCCTCGACGGGGGTGCCGTGCCGACGTACCTGCACGCGCCCGACAACGTCGCCTCGGCCAGGGCGGCGGACGCCGCGGGCTTCCCGGATCTCGGATGGTCAGTGGTCGGGTTCTGGCCCGCACCCTGAGACGCTCACCCCGCTCGCCGGGTCGGCCGCCGGGTGGCGGATGCCCGGAGGTAAGGTCACGCCAGGGCGGTGGTCACCGCCCCGCACCCCGGTGGGGGCGGCGGAGCGGAGGTGGTCGTCGTGCTGGATCCCGAGGCCCTGTACGAGTTCGACCAGGTGCGGCCCCAGCCGGGCGAGCTCGTGCGGCCGGTGCTCGTGCACGCACTCGGGGGGTTCGTCGACGCGGGCCAGGCCGGCCGGCTGGCTGCCGACCACCTCCTCGCCAGCCTCCCGCACCGCGTGATCGTCCGGTTCGACGTCGACCAGCTGTACGACTACCGGGCGCGCCGCCCCGTCATGACCTTCGTCGAGGACCACTGGGAGTCCTACGACGCGCCCCGGCTCGAGATCAGTCTCGTCGAGGACTCCGCCGGCACGGGGTTCCTCATGCTGACGGGGCCCGAGCCCGACGTGCAGTGGGAGCGGTTCACGACCGCCGTCCGGCGCATGGTGGACCTGTTCGGCGTGCGGCTCACGGTCGGCGTCCACGCCATCCCGATGGCCGTCCCGCACACCCGGCCGATCGGGGTGACCGCGCACGCGAGCCGGCCCGAGCTGGTGGCCGGCGCGGAGGCGTGGGTGAGCCGGGTGCAGGTGCCGGGGCACATGGCCGGGCTGCTGGAGTTCCGGCTCGGTCAGGCCGGTCTCGACGCCGCCGGGTTCGCCGTGCACGTGCCGCACTACCTGGCCCAGACCGAGTACCCCGACGCGGCGGCCACGCTGGTCGAGTCCGTCGCCGAGATCAGTGGGCTGCGGCTGCCGGTGGGTGAGCTGCGCGCCGCGGGGGAGCAGGTGCGCGCCGCGGTCGACGCCCAGGTGGGCGAGAACCCCGAGGTCGCCGAGGTCGTCCGGGCGCTGGAGGAGCAGTACGACGCGTTCGTCGCGGCCCGCGGCCGCTCGCTGCTGGCGCAGGACTCGCCGCTTCCGACGGCCGAGGAGCTCGGCGCGGAGCTCGAGCGGTTCCTCGCGCAGGAGAACGACCGCCGCGGCCGCGGCGAGGGCTGACCGCAGTCCCCTCCCGGCGTCGGCGCCGCCGGCGCGGAGGCCGGAGGAGACCCGGCGCGCGACGCTTTGCGCTGGCCTCAGATCTGGATCTGGGCAGGACCTCACTGGGCCTGCCCGGCGCGGGACGGCCTTGGCTCACATGTGAGGCCACCGCAAAGCATCCGGGCACGAGGTCGCCGCGCTGGTCGACGCGGAGGTGTCTGCTCGCCGCCGACGCATCACTTGGGGTGCCGGCGCAGCTCCGTGCGTGCCAGGGACCGCTCGTGCACCTCGTCGGGGCCGTCGGCCAGGCGCAGCGTGCGCGTGCCGGCCCACAGCATCGCCAGCGGGGTGTCGTCGCTGACGCCCCCGCCCCCGTGCGCCTGGATCGCCTTGTCGAGGATCCACTCGACGGTCTGCGGCACCGCGATCTTGATGGCCTGGATCTCGGTGTGCGCGCCCTGGTTCCCCACGGTGTCCATCAGCCACGCGGTCTTGAGCACCAGGAGCCGCGCCTGCTCGATCCGCACCCGGGACTGCGCGATCCAGTGCTGGACGACGCCGTGGTCGGCGATCGGCCGCCCGAACGTCACCCGGCTGCTCACCCGCTCGCACATCAGGTCGAGGGCCCGCTCCGCCATCCCGAGGAGCCGCATGCAGTGGTGGATCCGCCCCGGCCCGAGCCGCGCCTGGGCGATCGCGAAGCCCTCGCCCTCGCCGCCGAGCAGGTTGGCGACCGGCACGCGCACCCGGTCGAAGACCACCTCGCCGTGGCCGCCGTGACTCGCGTCGTCGTACCCGAAGACGGTCAGACCCCGCACCATCTGGACGCCGTCCGCGTCGCGGGGGACGAGCACCATGGACTGCTGCCGGTGACGGGGCGCGTCGGGGTCGGTCTTGCCCATGACGATCAGCAGCCGGCAGTTCGGGTTCATGGCGCCCGTCGACCACCACTTGCGCCCGGTCACGACGTAGGAGTCGCCGTCGCGCTCGATCCGCGCCTCGATGTTCGTGGCGTCGGAGCTCGCCACGTCCGGCTCCGTCATGCAGAACGCGGAGCGGATCTCGCCTGCCAGCAGCGGCCGGAGCCACCGTTCCTGCTGCTCGGGCGTTCCGAACATGGCGAGGAGCTCCATGTTCCCGGTGTCGGGCGCGGCGCAGTTCATCGCCTCCGGTGCGAGCATCGGGCTGCGGCCGGACAGCTCCGCGAGCGGGGCGTACTGCAGGTTGGTCAGCCCGGCGCCGTGCTCCCCGGGCAGGAAGAGATTCCACAGCTCGCGCTCGCGCGCCTGCCCCTTCAGGTCCTCGACGACAGCGGGAGTCGACCAGCGCCGCGCGGGGTCGGCGTCCCGCTCGCGCAGCTCGGCGGCGAGCAGCGGCTCTGCGGGGAGCACGCTGTCGTCGAGGAAGGCGCGGACCGCGCCCTGCAGCTCCCGGGTGCGCTCGTCGAAACCGAAGTCCATGCGTCCTCCGCCGCGGGGGCGCCCGCCGGCCGGACCGGACGGCGGCGCGTGCGTCGCAGGCTACCGAAGGGTGCCGTTCGCGGTCGCGGTCACGTCCTCGACGACCGCGAGCAGGGCGCGGCCGTAGGCGTCAGAGGCGCTCGCCGATTCGAAGGTGACCTCGCCCTCGGGCAGGAGGAGTGTCACCACGTACCCGTCGCCGGTGGCCTCGAGCCGCCGGAACAGCCCCCCGAGCAGGTCACGCAGCTGGTGCTCGGCGGGCAGCCACACCGCCTCGCGCTGGTCCACGGAGTCGAGCGCCCACTCGGTGACCCCGTTGAAGCCGATCACGCGCCCCGTGGGGAACTCGTGCACCTCCACGGTCATGTCGGACAGCACGAAGACGTCGTCGTCCATACCACGGTGCGGCAGCACGAAGCGATCACCCGGCCGGGGCGTCCAGCGGAGCCCGGCGGAGCGCAACGCCAGTGCGAGGTCGAGCGCGATCACGTCTCAGTATCACAACCCACGGGGGGCTCCGCCCCCCGTGTCCCCCCCGAAGACCCCGCCCACCCACCGGGGCTCCGCCCCCCGAATGCCCGCCCCCCGCGAATGCCCGCCCACCCACCGCGGGCTCCGCCCCCCGTGCGAGTGGAGCGCCTATTGATCATGCAATTCCCGTTGATCATGCGACGGCCGCGAGCAGGAGTGCGTCACTCGCCGGTGCCCGCGAGGATCACGCCGTACAGCAGCGCCACCAGGGCTGACACCGCCGCGAGCGCGCCCCACACGGCGAGCCCTCGCCGCGAGGTCGCGCGCTCGTGCGCGTACGCGGACACCCCGCTCACGACCACGGCGAGGAGCTTCACCGTGAGGGTGCCGGTGCGGTCGCGCTCCTCGGGGGTCAGTGCGGCCACGTTCCAGATCCCGGTGACGACGAGCAGGCCGAAGGCCGGCCACGCGACCCGCCGGAACTGCCGCGCGGCCGTCTTCGTCACCTCACCCCCGAGCGGCCGCAGGGCCGGGACGAGCGCGGCGAGCGTCAGCTGACCGCCCACCCAGATCGTGGCTCCGAGGACGTGCAGGAACAGCCGGGTGGTCTCCAGGACGGTCATGCGGGCCATCCTGGCGCGGCCACCCCGCACCTCGTGTGAGAGCGGTCAGCGGCGCGCGGGCTCCGGCTTGAGGACGACGGTCGGCCGGTTGTGCGCCCCCGGCTCCGTCTCGGGGTCGAGCGTGACCGGCGACGAGACGCCGGCACGCACCGCCTCGAGCTGGGCGGCGAAGGCGAGGCCGTAGAAGAGCGCCACGGACGTGAGCTGCGACCAGATCAGCAGGGCGAAGATCCCGGTCAGCGGGCCGTACACGGTGCCGACCGACGACGAGTGGCTCACGTAGTACGCCAGGCCGAGGCTGAAGAGCAGCCAGAGCCCGAGCGCGAGAGCGGCCCCGACGGCCAGCCACGAGAAGCCGGGCTGGCGCCGCCGCGGCGACCAGCGGAACAGCGTCGTGACGGCCACGATCGCCAGCACGCCACCGACCGGCCAGCGCAGCCACTGCATCGCGGTGCCGGTGGTGTCGCCCCACCCGTAGGCGTGCCGCAGCGAGTCGATGAGGGCACCCCCGGCGACGAGCACGAGGAAGCCGAGCATCGCCGGGATGCCCGACGTCAGGACGAGCATGGCGGCACGGGAGTACTTGCGGCTGCTCTTGCGGTCGCGCTGGATGCCGTACAGCCGGTTCGAGCCCCGCTCGATCTGCGCCATGGCGGTGGTCAGCGACACCAGCGCCGCGACGAGGCCCACGACGAGGGCGACCTTGCCGCCGCCACCGCCCTGCGACAGGCCGCGGGTGATCGCCTGCTTGAACGCGTCGGAGCTGCCACCGGGCAGGATCGACAGGATCGTCTCACGGAGGGCCTTGGCCGGCTTTTCCGCGCTGACGGTCGCCGCCAGACCGACGAAGGCAATGAGCAGGGGGATCAGCGAGAGCACGAACTGGAAGGCCAGGGCCCGCGCGTTGGTGAAGCCGTCCCCGTACCGCAGCCGCCGGAAGGAGTCGGTCAGGAGGCGTCGCAGGCTCACCCGCCGGATCGTGGCGCGGGCATCGTCGGCCGACAGCTCCTCCTGCCGGAAGCTGCTCGTCTCGGGTACGTGGGTGGCCGTGCTCATCGCTTCTCCTCGGGGTGGTCGCGGGGCACCCGGACGACGACAGCGCCGGGTTCGATCTCTGCGACGAGGGCGGCGCCGTCGTCGATCAGGTCGCCGTCGACCTGCCGGGGCTCGGCGTGCCGCATGGTGACCTCGACACGCCGGCCCCGGAGCAGGTCGAGCCGGCGGTCGGGCTTGTGCCGCCGCGTCATGCCACGGGCGACCAGGACGACCCAGTCCTTCGCGGAGCGCGGCGCGACGAGCGCGACGTCGAGCGCGCCGTCGTCGGGTGTCGCATCGGGCAGCAGCTCCAATCCGCCCTGCAGCCGGCCGACGTTGCCGATGAGCACGGTCCGAACCGTGCGGCGCTCGGGCGCCTGGTCGTCGACCTTGACGGTGACGCGCATCCGCGAGTGCCGCATCGCCCGTGCCCCGCCGACCAGGTAGGCGGGCCACCCGAGCGCGTGCTTGAGCTCCTCGGGGGCGTCACGCATCATCCGAGCGTCGAACCCGGTACCGGCCATGACGGCGAAGGCGGTGCCGTCGTCGAGGCGGCCCAGGTCGATCGTGCGGTCGGCGCCGGCGAGGGCGACGTCCAGGGCATCGCCCTCGTCCTGCGGGATGTCGAGGTTGCGGGCGAGCAGGTTTCCGGTCCCCTGTGGCAGGACCCCCATGGGGATGCCGCTGTGCGCTAGGCCGGCCGCGACCGCCCGGACCGTGCCGTCGCCGCCCGCAGCCAGCACGAGGCCGGCGCCGTCGCGGGCGGCGTCCCGGGCCTGCCCCTCACCCGGGTCCTCAGCGGTGGTCGGGACCAGGCGCGGGACGGGCAGTCCCAGCTCGCTGCTGCGGGCGGCGACGCGCTCGAGGAGCGCCCCCATGTCCTCGACCTTGGTGGGGTTGGCGATGACGACGGTGCCGCCGGTGGCAGGGGGCGAGCCGGCCGTGGTCTCGGGGGCCGTCTCGGGGGTGGTCTGGGTCACGCATCGCTCCTGGGGTCGGGTCCGGGCGGTTCGCCCGCGTCGCGCTCCGGTCGCGTGACGCCGGTGTGGAACACGGCGGTCGTGATGAGGACGACGGCCACGGCGATGAACCAGCCGCCCACGACGTCGCTCGGGTAGTGCACGCCCAGGCCGACCCGGTCGAACCCCGTGACCAGCACGAGGGCCGTGGCGCCCCCGAGCAGGGCGGCACGGCGCCAGGGGTGGCCACGCGTGGCCGACCAGAAGAGCACCACGGCCCCGAGGGCGACGACCATCGAGTTGAGCGCGTGGCCCGACGGGAACGAGTACCCGGGGGCCGTGGCGACCGGCACGTCGAAGATCGGCCGGGCCCGGCGCAGCAGCTCCTTGAGCGGGGTGTCGAGCGAGGCGCCGACGGCGATGGTGACGACGGCCCACACCGCGTGCCGACGCCGTCCGCGGCGCCAGAGCACCACGGCCGTCACGCCGACGACGCCCCACATCACCCGCGGGTGCAGCACGGTGCTGCCCACGTTGAGGGCATGGGCGAGCCCGGGCCGCGCGATGACGAACGTATGCGCGCTCTCCTCGATCGACTCGTCGACCCGGTGGAGGCCGGAGGAGTTCTGGCGGACGAGGAGGGCCAGCACCGTCAGCGGGCCGACGACGACCAGCGCGCCGGCCGCCGCGAGCACGGCTCGCACCCCGAACCGGCGGGCGGGCGGCTCCGGAGACGGCTGCGCCCCGGGCGCCGTAGGCCGACTCGTCGCTGTCACCTCAGAGGTGTTCCCCGCAAGATCATGATCCACACCTAGCTGCCGGCCTCGACCACCCGGTGCGCCAGCACCGCCTCGATCGTGTCGGTCTGAGACGCCGGCTTGTCGGGGCGGTGGGCGAGCACGCGGGCGAACCGCAGCGCGACCCCCGCCGGGTAGCGGGGCGAGGTCTGGACGCCGTCGAAGGCCACCTCGACGACGAGCTCGGGGCGGACCTCGACGACCCAGCGCGACGTGCGCTCGGCGAGCGCCTGCAGGTGCTCCGTCTGCCAGGCGAGCATGGCGTCGGTCAGCCCCTTGAACGTCTTGCCCAGCATGACGAACCCACCCGGCGGCCCGTAGGTGCCGGCCGGGTCGCGCGCGCCCAGATGCAGGTTGGAGAGCCACCCCGAGCGGCGCCCGTGGCCCCACTCGGCCGCGAGCACGACGAGGTCGAGCGTGATCCGGGGCTTGACCTTCACCCAGCCGGCGCCCCGACGGCCCATGGCGTACGGCGCGTCCGTCGCCTTGACGACGACGCCCTCGTGCCCGTGCGCGAGCGCGCCCGCCGCGAAGGCCTCGGCCGCGGTCACCGACTCGGCGTCGTCGCCCTCCACGACGTGCCGCGGCACGAGCAGTGACGCGGGCGCGATCTGCTCGAGCGCGGCGCGGCGGGCCGTTCCCGGATCGTCGAGCACGTCGCCGCCGTCGAGGTGCAGCGCGTCGAAGAGCACGGTGGTCAGCGGCACCTCGGCCCGGGCCACCTGCGACGTCCCGCCGGGCTGCGCGCGACGAGGTCACCTGGAACGGCCGCGGCCGCCCGTCGGGCTGCAGGGCGATCACCTCGCCGTCGAGGACGGCGGTGCGCGCCGCCAGCGAGCGCGCCGCCTCGACCACCTCGGGCACCCGGTCGGTGATGTCGTCGAGGGTGCGGGTGAAGACGGCGACGTCGTCGCCGTCGCGGTGCACCTGCACGCGGACGCCGTCCAGCTTCCACTCGACCGCCGCGGGGCCGGTGCGTTCGAGGGCGGCGCCCAGGTCGGGGGCGCTCTGGGCGAGCATCGGCGCCAGGGGCCGCCCGACCGCGAGCCGGAATGCCGCGAGCTCGCCGGGGCCGGCGAGCGCGGCCGACGCGACCCGGGCGAGGTCGCCGGAGAGGGTCACCGCCCGCCGGACCAGCTCGGCCGGCACGCCCGCGGCGACGGCCACGGCCTCGAGCACCACCCCTGCCTGTGCGCCCTGGCGCAGCTCGCCGGTGACCAGCCCGCGCACGAAGGCCTGCTCGGGGGCGGTGGCCCGGGTGAGGAGCCCGGTGAGCAGGTCTCGCCGGGCGGCGACCGATCCCGCGCCGGCGGCGACGGACGCCGCCTCGAGCGCGGCGTCGACCTCGAGCACGGCCACGGTGGCCTCCGCGGCGGGCGGGGGCAGCTCCCGGAGGGAGGCCCAGCCCAGGCCCGTGCGGCGCTGGCGGGTCTGCCCGGTGAGCCAGGTGACCACCACGGGGAGCTCGGTGGCGTCCGCGGCGCGCAGCAGGGCCGCGAGCAGCTCGATCTTCGCCCGCCGCCCGGACACGGCGGTGACGGCCTCGGAGGCCGCGGCGACCTCGGCGAGCAGCATCGACGTTCGTCCTCCTGTGCCCGGACTACGCCGGGACCGCGAGCGGGAACGGCAGGACGCCCCCGGCACCGGCGAGGCGCAGGGCGCGGCCGGCGACGGTGAGCGTCCAGCGCGAGTCGGCGAGATCGTCGACGAGGAGCACCGGGGCGTCGCCGAACCCGGCCAGGGCGGCCCGCTGCTCGGGCGTCACGTCGAACGCGCCCCAGACGCCGGCCAGGCGGAAGGCGCTGTTGCCTCCGGCTTCGCCTCTCGGCCCGTCGTCCGGCACGCCGAGCGGCCCCAGCCACCCGAGCCGGCCGACCCGCGCGAGGTGGGCACCGACGCTCGCGACCAGCTCGGGCCGGCGGCGGCTCGGGACGGTCGCCACCGCGGCCGGCCGGCGCTCCCAGCCCCACCCGGCGAGGACGGCGACACAGGCGGCCAGCAGCGCGTCGTCGGCCGGCCGGTCGGGGCCCGCGAGCAGCTCCCGCAACCGCGTGCCCCAGCCGAGGTCGCTCAGCCGCGCGACGGCCCGGCCCGCCGCCACCTGCTCGTCGGCGGGGATCCGGCCCTTCACCGGGACGCCCAGCCGGTCCATGCCGGTCGGCCACTGGGCCCGTGCCGGCACCTCGACGCCCACCCGGCGGAGGCGCTCGGACGCCGCCTCCCGGGCGGCGCCGGGCACGTCGATCGGGTACCAGGGGCCGGCGCAGCGGTCGCAGCGCCCGCAGTCGGTCGCGTCGGGATCGTCGAGGGCCTCGGCCAGGAAGCGCATCCGGCAGCCGGGCGTCCGCTCGTAGGCGAGCATCGCGGCCGCCTCCGCCTCGCGCGCCGCCGAGACCCGGGCGTAGCGCTCGGCGTCGTAGGTCCAGGGGCGGCCCGTGGCCGTCCACCCGCCCTGGACGCGCTGCACCGCACCGTCGACGTCCAGCACCTTGAGCAGCAGCTCGAGGCGGGTGCGCCGCACGTCGGTCACGGTCTCGAGGGCGGCGGTCGACAGCGGCCGGCCGGCCGACCCGAGGGCGTCGAGGACAGCGGCCGCCTGCTCCGGCCGCGGCATCGACGCGGTGGCGAAGTACCGCCAGATGTCGCGGTCCTCGGAGCCCGGCAGCAGCAGGACGTCGGCGCGGTCGATGGCGCGACCGGCGCGGCCGACCTGCTGGTAGTAGGCGACGGGCGACGACGGCGCGCCCAGGTGCACGACGAACCCGAGGTCGGGCTTGTCGAACCCCATCCCCAGGGCGCTCGTCGCGACCAGTGCCTTGACCTCGCCGCGCCGCAACGCGGCCTCCGCCGCCTCGCGCTCGGCCGCGTCGGTGCGGCCGGTGTACGCCTGCACCGTGTGCCCGGCGGCGGCGAGGAGCTCGGCGGCGTCCTGCGCGGCGGAGACGGTGAGGGCGTAGACGATGCCGCTGCCGGGCAGGTCGCCCAGGTGCGCCGCGAGCCAGGCGAGCCGCTCGGCGGGCGAGGTCAGCTCGAGAACGCCGAGGCGCAGCGACGCGCGGGCCAGCGGGCCGCGCAGCACCGTGACGGCGCCGGCCGCCGGACTCGCCAGCTGCTCCGCCACGTCGGCGACGACGCGCGCGTTCGCGGTCGCGGTCGTCGCCAGCACCGGCGTGCCCTGGGGCAGCGTGGCGAGCAGGTCGCGGATCCGCCGGTAGTCGGGCCTGAAGTCGTGCCCCCAGTCGCTGATGCAGTGCGCCTCGTCGACGACCACGAGGCCGCAGGTGGCGGACAGCCGCGGCAGCTGGTCGGCGCGGAAGCGCGGGTTCTCGAGCCGCTCGGGGCTCACGAGCAGGACGTCGACCTCGTCGGCGTCGAGCGCCTTCGCGACGTCGTCCCACTCGTGCGCGTTGGCGGAGTTCATGGTCACGGCGCGGACGCCGGCCCGCGCGGCGGCGGCGACCTGGTCGCGCATGAGGGCGAGCAGCGGCGAGACGATCAGGGTGGGGCCGCGCCCGCGGGCCCGGAGCAGGGCGGTGGCGACGAAGTAGACCGCCGACTTGCCCCACCCCGTGCGCTGGACGACCAGCACCCGGCCCCGGTCCGCGACGAGCGCGTGCACGGCGCTCCACTGGCCCTCACGGAAGTCCGCCGCGGGAGAGCCGACGAGCGCCCGCAGCGCTGCCCGGCCCTCCTCGAGCAGGTCGGCCTCCGCCGTGGTCACGGTCATGCCGGCACCTCGTTCAGGTGGCCGGCGTCGACGTGCAGCCGGCGGGTCACCCGGACGGCCTCGAGCAGCCGCCGGTCGTGGCTCACGAGCAGCAGCGTGCCCGGGAAGGAGTCGAGGGCCTGCTCGAGCTGCTCGATCGCGGGCAGGTCGAGGTGGTTGGTCGGCTCGTCGAGCACCAGCAGGTTCACCCCGCGGGCCTGCAGGAGCGCGAGCGCCGCCCGGGTGCGCTCGCCGGGAGAGAGGCTGCCGACGGCGCGCAGCACGTGGTCGGCGCGCAGCCCGTACTTGGCCAGCAGGGTGCGCACCTCCGCCTCGGTCCATGCCGGAACCAGGTCGCCGAAGGCGCGCAGCAACGGCACGTCGCCGTGGAAGAGGGAGCGTGCCTGGTCGACCTCGCCCACGACGACCCCGGGCCCCAGCGCGGCCGTGCCCTCGTCGGGCGCCAGCCGGCCCAGCAGCACCGCCAGCAGCGTGGACTTCCCGGCGCCGTTCGGCCCGGTGACGGCGACGCGGTCGGCCCAGTCGACCTGCAGGTCGAGCGGCCCGAGGGTGAAGGCGCCGCGCCGCACCACGACGCCGCGGGCCGTCGCCACGACCGCCCCGGCGCGCGCCGCGACGGCGATCTCCATCTGGAGCCGCCACTCCTTGCGGGGCTCCTCGACGACGTCGAGGCGCTCGATCAGCCGCTCGGTCTGGCGGGCCTTGGCGGCCTGCTTCTCGCTGGTCTCGCCCCGGAACGTGCTTGATGTTCTTGTCGTTGTCGGTCGCCTTGCGGCGGGCGTTGCGGACGCCCTTCTCCATCCAGGCCCGCTGCGTCCGGGCGCGCTCGGACAGCTGGTCGACCCGCTCGGCGTACTCGTCGTACTCCTCGCGGGCGTGCCGGCGGGCCCGCTCGCGCTCCTCGAGGTAGGCGCCGTAGCCGCCGCCGAAGACGCTGACCTGCTGCTGGGCGAGGTCGAGCTCGACCACACGGTCGACGGTGCGGGCGAGGAACTCCCGGTCGTGGCTGACCACGACGACGCCGGGGCGCAGCCCGCTCACGAAGCGCTCGAGCCGGTCGAGCCCGTCGAGGTCGAGGTCGTTGGTCGGCTCGTCGAGCAGGAACACGTCGTACCGGCTGAGCAGCAGCGAGGCGAGGCCGGCCCGCGCGGCCTGGCCGCCCGACAGCGCCGTCATGGGCGTGTCGAGCGGCACGAGGAGCCCCAGGTCGGCGGTGACCGCCTCGGCCCGGTCGTCGAGGTCGGCCCCGCCGAGGGCGAGCCAGCGCTCGAGCGCGGTGGCGTACGCGTCGTCCGACCCCGGCACCCCGCGGGCGAGCGCGTCGGACGCGTCGTCGAGCGCCACCTGCGCGTCGGCCACGCCCGTGCGGCGCGCCAGGAACGCGCTGATCGTCTCGTCCGGCGCGCCGCTCGGCCTCCTGTGGGAGGTACCCGACCGTCGCCGCGGCGGGGGAGAGGCTCACGGAGCCGGCGTCCGGCGCCGCGAGCCCCGCGAGCAGGCGCAGCAGCGTCGACTTGCCGGCGCCGTTGGCGCCCACGAGGCCGACGACGTCGCCGGGGGCGACGACCAGGTCGAGCCCGGAGAACAGGGTCCTGTCGCCGTGCGCGGCGGCGAGCCCGCGGGCGATCAACGTTGCGCTCATGTCGACGACGACGCTACCCGCCACCCACGACACGCCCCCCTATCCCCACCGTGATCAGGAACCAGGCGGGATCAAGGAGCCGCCCCTGCCGTCGTGGCCCGCGCCGTGGCGACGTCGTCCGCGCCGTGCAGGAACGTGAGGTCGCCCGCGTGCCTCGTGCGCTCGCCCGGTGCCAGCAGGCGCGGCCGGCCGCCCCGCACCGGCGGCGTCCGGCCGCGGGGTGTGGTCCCAGACCGCCTCCCCCGCACCGTCCCGCGGCGGGGCCGCCCGGCGCCGGTCCCGGCCCGGCGCGGCCCCAACGCCACCGCCGGCTCGCCCACGTCGGCGACCACCTCCGCGAGCATCCGAGTGTCGAGCAGATCAGGGGCAGCGGTGGGTGGCGTGGCCACCACCGTCGGGCCCTGGACTTCCGTGCCGCTGGCTGGTGCTGGCATCGGGATCGAGGACGTCGACCCATCCAGGCGGCCGGCAAGCGACCCAGTAGCGCCCCACCGGCGACTGGTCCCGCCTGGCCCGTCATGCCTCCACCGCAGCCCCGATGTTCAAGGGAGCCTCCCACGGGACTCTGACGACCCGAACGCCCCCAGACATGATCTTCATGGAGTGAACTTGGCGACGAGGGCCTGCGCCGTGGCGCGAGCGCCTACACGGTGCAGCGACTCCAGAGCCGCGAGATAGGGAATGGTGAACCGCTCGTCGTCGACCAGGTCGCCGAAGAGCTCCCGGTCGCGAACGAAGGCGAGCGGGTCGGAGCGCTGGGCCGCGGCGGCCGTCATCAGGGTGTCCCGTAGGGGATCGTCCAGCTCGATCGGAGCTCCCTGCTCGTCGACGCCCTCCGCGTAGCGGGCCCAGCTCGCGACGACGGCGGCGGACAGGTCCACCGGTCCGCCGCGCTCGAGTTGCCACCGGATGACCGGGAGCAGGAACTTCGGGATCCGGTCGGACGTGTTGGCCGCGTTCCGGGCGAGGGTGTCGCGGATGTACGGGTTGGAGAACCGCCTGATGAGTCCGTGCTTGTAGGCGTCGAGGTCGATGCCGGGGACCGGTTCGAGGGTGGGCGTGGCCTCTCGATCCATGTAGGCCAGCAGGAAGCGGGCGAACAGCGCGTCCCCGCAGGCCTCGTGGATGAACCTGTAGCCGGCGAGGTAGCCGAAATAAGCGACGGCTTGATGGCTGGCGTTCAGCAGGCGCAGCTTCATGAGCTCGTACGGCGCGACGTCCTTCACGGGCTGGACCCCCGCCTGCTCCCACGGCGGGTGCTCACCCGGGGTCTCCTCGAGCACCCATTGCGCGAAGGACTCGCAGACGACCGGCCACCGGTCGACGACGCCGAAGCGCTCGGCCAGTTCGGCGCGGTCGGCGTCCGTGGTGGCGGGGGTGATCCTGTCGACCATCGAGTTCGGGAACGCCACCTCCCGGCCGATCCACTCCCCGAGGCCGGGTTCGCGCAGGTCCGCGAACGCGGACAGGCTGCGGCGGGCGACGTCACCGTTCCCCTGGATGTTGTCGCACGAGACGACGGTGAACGGGAGGATCCCGCGGTGCCGACGGCGGGAGAGGGCCTCGGTGAGCAGGCCGAAGGACGTCCGGGGCACCGCTCCGGACTCCAGATCCCGTCGAATCCCTTCGTCGCCACTCTCGAAACGGCCGGTGACCGGGTGGATGTGATAGCCCCCTTCCGTGATCGTGAGGCTCACGATCCGTACTCCGGGATCCGTGAGGCGGTCCACGACGGCGGCGGGGTCGTCGGGAGCGAAGAGGTAGTCGACGATCGAGCCGATGACGCGGGGCTCGAGGGTCCCGTCCTGGTGCTTGACCACGAGCGTGTACAGGTGGTCCTGCGCGGCGAGCGCCTCGGCCATCGGACGGTCCGCCGGCAGGACGCCCACCCCGCAGATCCCCCAGTCCGACGCCAGCCCCGTATTCATGAGGCGGTCCAGGTACGTGGCCTCGTGGGCGCGGTGGAACCCGCCGACGCCGAAGTGCACGATGCCGACCCGCAGCCGGGACCTGTCGTAGGCCGGGACCGCGACGGCGGGAGGCAGCGAGGCGAGGTTCGCGGCGCTGAGGATGGGCATGCTCGTCCCTTTCCTGGAACGTCCGGGTGTCGCGCCCTAGCCCGCGCGGTCGGGGTCGACGGCGACGAGCACCTTGATGTGCCGTGGACTCGCCGCCTGCTCGAACGCTTCGGCCACGGCCTCCATCGGGACGACCGACGTGACGAAGTCGGCCGTCCGCACCGCGCCCGACATCAGCAGCGCGATCGAGCCCGCGACGTCCTCGGGCAGGTAGGTCGCACTGCCCTGGACGCGGATCTGCCGGTCCTGGACGAGCTGCAGCGGCAGCCGGACCTCTCCGCTCGGGACGCCGACCACGACGACCGTGCCGCCCTTGTCCGCCATGCCGATGGCTTGCCTCGTCGTCGATTCGCTGGCCACGCAGTCGAAGACGACGTCCGCGCTCTCTCCGAGCGCGGCGCGGACCTGGTCGACGGCGGCGTCGGCGAATGCGTCGACGGCGGCGTCGGCCCCCAGCTCGACGGCCACCCGCCGCCGCTCGTCCCGGGGGGCGGTGACGACCACCCGCTTGGGGCCCTGGGACACGACGGTCCGCAGCAGCAGGAGCCCGATGGCGCCGGCGCCCAGGATGGCGACCGTCCGCCCCGTGACGCCACCTGCCAGCCGGACCGCGTGCACCGGTGTCGACAGCGGCTCGATGAGCGCGGCGGCCCGGTCGTCCAGCCGGTCGGGGACCCGGTGGACACGCCGGGCGTCCACCGTGAAGTAGTCCGCCATGGCGCCCTGCGGATCACCGCAGCCCAGGAAACCCAGGTTCTCGCAGATGTTCTCCTGCCCCCGCAGGCACTGCTTGCAGTTCCAGCAGGGCAGATAGGGCTCGACGGTCACGCGCTGGCCCGACGTCACCGAGGAGACGCCGGACCCGGTCCCGGCGACGACGCCGACGACCTCGTGCCCCGGTACATACGGCAGAGAGATCCACGGGTGGAGTCCCGCAGCCGCATGCGTGTCCGAACCGCACACTCCGGCGAGCACGGACCGCACCAGCACCTGACCGGCACCCGGCCGTGGGACGTCGGCACCGACGACACCGATCGCTCCCGCCGAGACGACGACCTGCCTCATGGTGCCGGAGGGGGTCTGCTGCGCGGTCATCCCGATTCTCTCCAAGCCACTGGTCGGCGGCGCCGGAGGAGGGCGGGCGGACCGTGGTACCGAGACAGTCCGCCCGCCGCACCTTCCACGCCTGTGGTCGTGACGCCGGCGTCGTCAGCAGCTGGACTTGTAGACCGCCTGGCCACCGTCGCCGTTGATGTTGTTCTTGGTGATGACGGTGGACCCGGTCTGGATCTTCGGCGTGACGGTGCCGCCGTCGAGCGCGGCGACGGCCTCGTCGACCCCGTACTGCCCGATCGTCCCCGGCGCCTGGGCGACGAGTGCCTGGATCGTGCCGGCGTTGAGGTCCTTGACCTGGTTGGGCCCGGCGTCGAAGCTGACGATCTTCACCGTGTCCGTCTTGCCGGCCTGCTTGACGCCGTTGGCGCTGCCCTCGGCGGCGAAGAGGTTGGTGGCGAAGACGCCGACGATGTCAGGGTTCTTCTGCAGCGAGGAGCCCATCAAGTTCGACGCGGTGGCGGGGTCGTCGTGGGAGTACTGAATGCCGACGTAGTTGAACTTCGAGTCGGCCTTCACGGCGTCCTCGAACCCCTTCGCCCGCGCATCCGTGGTGGAGATGCCGGGGTCGACCGACATCATCATGACCTTGCCGCCGTTCGGGTTCAGTAACTTGAGCGCCTGGAATGCCGCCTTGCCGCCCGCCTCGTTGTCGGAGGCGATCGCCGAGGCCGCGTAGGACGGGTCCTTGGTCGTGGTGTCGACGAGAATGATCTTGATGCCTGAGCTCGCGGCGGCCTGGAGCGGCCCCTGCATGGCGGTGACGTCGGTGGGCGCGATCATGATCGCGTCGGGCTTGCTGGCCACGACGGAGTCGAGGATGGGCTTCTGCAGGGTGGGGTCGAACTTCTGCGGCCCCTGCGTCTTGAGGGTGACCCCCAGCTTGGCCGCCTCGGCCTGCGCGCCGCACTGCATGGTGATGTAGAACTGGTCGCCCGCCACGCCCTGGATGAAGGCGATGTTGTAGTTCTTCTTGGCCTTCGGCGGCGCACTGATCGAGGTGGCCGCCGGCGCGTTGGCGTTAGCGCCGGACGACGCACCGGCGCCCGCCGTGACCGTCACCGTGGGCGCGGGCTTGGAGCTGGTACAGGCCGCCAGGGCCAGGGCGGCGACCGCCACCCCCGTACCGGTGCGCAGGAGCGCAGTGCTCTTCATGTCGGTCCCTTCACTTGTTCGATCGGAGGATGGCGAGGAGCGGGTTGCGGGACTTGGCCCCTCTCAGGGCGGCGGCGCGCCGCGACTGGTCGACGTAGACGGCGGCCACGAGCACGATGCCGACGGCGACGCCCTGCCAGAACGCCTCGACGCCGATGATCACGAACCCGGCCTGCAGGACCGCGGGAATGAACAGGCCCACCACGGTGCCGAAGATCGAGCCTTCACCACCGAAGATCGACGTGCCGCCGATGACCACGGCGGCGATGACGTTGAGGTTCGTGAGTGACTGCCCGGCGATCGTGGTGGTGCCGAACTGCGACAACGCCAGCACGGCGCCCAGGCCGGCCATCAATCCCGACAGGCCGTACACCAGGATGAGATGCCGGTCGACGTTGATGCCCACCCGGCGGGCGGCGAGCTCGTTCGAGCCGACGGCGTAGGTGTACCGGCCGAACTTGGTCCGGTGCAGGACGATCCCGCCGATGATCAGCGTGATCAGGGCGACGAAGGGCAGCGACGGAATGCCGAGGATCTTGATGTAAGTGTTGAAGTCGGTCAGCACCTCGGGAACGGAACGGACGTCGATGCCGCCGGTCAGCACCTGAGCCAGTCCGAGGGCGACCGAGAGCGATCCCAGCGTCACGATCAGCGGCGGGATCTTGGCCTTCGCGATCAGGAAGCCGTTGAGCATGCCCCACGCAGCTCCGCTGACGAGAGCCGCGAGGATCCCGATGCCGGCCACGCCCCACCCGTCGCCGCCGATGCTCTCCATGAGCTTCGCGGCCACGACCGACGAGAACACGAGCACCGAACCGACCGACAGGTCGATCCCGGAGGTGATGATGACGAAGGTCATCCCGACGCCGAGCACAGCCCACACCGCGATGTTCTGGGAGATCAGCGAGAAGTTGCTGGCGGAGAGGAACTTGCTTCCGGCGGCGATGCTGAAGAAGGCGACGATGACGACGAGCACGCCGAGGATCCACACCGCCTGGAGGGCGCCGATGCGCTTGAGCAGGCTCTCCGACTCGTGATGGTCGACGACCGCCGACTGGTCCTCCTTGGCGATGACGCTCACAGCGCCTCCTCCGTCGTCAGATTGGCGTCGAGGGCTCCGGTCATGGCGCCGACCAGCTGCTCGACCGTCGTCCCCTTGGTGGGGAGGGTCGCCACGCGCGTACCGAGCCGCATGACCTGGACGCGGTCCGCCACCTCGAGGACGGCGGGCATGGAGTGGGAGATCAGGACGACCGCGATGCCCTTGTCCCGCACGCGCCGGATGGTGTCCAGCACGTTCTTCGTCTGGACGACGCCCAGAGCGGCGGTCGGCTCGTCCAGAAAGACGATCTTGTTGGCCCAGGCGATGGAGCGGACGATGGCGATCTGCTGGCGCTGGCCTCCGGACATCGTTCCGACCTGCGCCGTCATGGATCGCACGGTGCCGCCGAGCTCGTCGAACCCGGCTCTCGCCTTGGCCCGCATGGCCTTGTCGTCCATGAAGCCCAACTTGCCGAGAAAGCCTTTTCGGGGGATCTCCCGCCCCAGGAACATGTTCTGGTACGGGTTCAGGTGCGGCGCGAGTGCCAGGTCCTGGTAGACCACCTCCATGCCCAGGTCGGACGCCTCCTGAGGGGTGGAGATGTGCAACGGCTTCCCCTCGAAGAACAGCTCGCCGGAGTCGAGGTCGAGGTTGCCGGTCAGGGCCTTGACCATCGTGGACTTCCCGGCGCCGTTGTCACCGATGAGAGCGACGACCTCACCCGCGTTGATGTCGAAGTCGGCGTTGTTCAGCGCGCGGACGTGACCGAAACTGCGCGACAGCCCTCGCGCTTCCAGGATCAGCGTCATGGCCTATCCACCGCCTCGGTGGCCGCTCCTGGCGTGCCGGCTCGGCGAACGGGGGGGCCTGTGGTCGGTCGCATCTTGACTCCTGATGTCTCGTGCGGGACAGGTGGTACGGGGGAGCAGAGGGGCGTGCGTCAGCGACCTCGAAGGCCGTCGGGAGCGGACGAGGCCGCGGACAGGGGCTGGAGCTTCGGTGCCTTCGGCTGCAGCGCTGCCACGTGCTCGCGGTAGGCGCTGTAGCGGTCCTGGGAGGAGCGGGAGCGTTCGGGGCGCGGGTACGTGGTCGCCCTCGGCCTGTCGGTCCTCCTGTCCTGCGCGGGCTCGGGGAGCCCCGCCGCACGGCGGGCGAGAACGGTCGCGCCGAGCCCTGAAGCGGCGGGCACGTCGATCGGCGTGAGGGGTCGCTCGAGGATGTCCGCGAGCATCTGCCGCCACGCGGGAGCGGTCGTGCCGCCGCCGGCGAGCCGGAGCTCCGGGACCGGCGGCCCGGACGACAGCAGACAGTCGGTGGCATCGCGTACCGCGAAGGCCACCCCCTCGAGGGCGGCGTACACCAACTCCTCGCGCCCGTGCCGCGGGCCGAGGCCCGTCCATGCACCGCGCATCCGCGGGTCCAGGTACGGCGTGCGCTCGCCGTGGATGTGCGGCGGGAACAGCGGGGCCTCCGGTCGACGGGCCGGGCCGCGCAGTCGTACATCTCCTGCCACGACACGCCGAGGACGCCCCGCACCCACGACAGCGTCGATCCGCCGTTGAGGCTCGCCGCCATGCGGTACCAGCCGGACTCCGCGGCGCTGCGGTAGAGGTGCGTGACCGGGTCGGGCGGCAGGTCGCACGGGAGCACCGCCACCGGCCGGATCACCTGCGCTCCCGTCCCGATCGTCAGCTGGGCGGTGGCGGGATCGACGAGTCCGGAGCCGAGCGCGGCGGCGGCGGTGTCCGCCGCACCGGCGGCGACGGGGATGCCGGGCCGCAGACCGAGGAGTTCCGCGGCCGCGGACGTCAGGTGTCCGGCCGGGTGCGCCGAGCCGGGGAGTACCGGCGCGAGCTTGCCGGGGTCGAGGCCGAGGGCGTCCAGGACCTGCAGGTCCCAGCCGTCGTCCACGACGTCGTACAGCAGGGTCGCGGAGGCGTCGCTGGGTTCGGTGCCGAACTCGGCGGTGAGGCGCGAACGAAGCCAGTCCTTCGGCGACAACGCCCACCGAATCGCTGCGTACACCTCGGGCTCGTGCCGTCTCACCCAGGACAGCAGCGGGCCCGCCATACCCGGGCTGAGCGGGCTGGCCAGCCGGGCACGGACGTGGGCGGGAAGCTCCTCGTACGGCCTGAGCTCGTCGATGGCACGCGCGTCCGACCAGAGCATGGCGGGGCGGACGGGCGCTCCCTTCCGGTCCACGGCGACGATGCCGTGCATCTGTCCGGACAGGCCGACGGCGAGGACGTCGGCCTGCGCCTGCGCCAGCGCCGTCCGCACCGCTGCGGTCGTGGAGGACCACCACGCCTGTGGGTCGGTCTCCGACCATCCCGGACGGGGACTGCTCACCGGGTAGCCACCGTCGCTCTGACCGATCACGTCGCCGTCGAGGTCGGTGATCACGACCTTGACCGAGCTCGTGCCGAGGTCGATGCCGAGGACGCCGGGAACCGCCTGGGTCATGGTCGTTTCACCTCCTTCGAGAACTCGTCAGACGCTCGTACCGCTCGCCCTGGCCTAGGCCGTGAGAACGACCTTGTGCGCGGTGGGGTCGTTGGCCAGGGCATCGAGGGCCTCGCCGTAGTCGTCGAGGCCGAAGCGGTGAGTGATGATGCCCGCCGTCCGGACCCGCCCGTTGCGCAACGCGTCGATCGCGGCGGCGAACGAGGTGATCTCGGCGAAGGAACCCTTGATGGTGATCTCCCGGCGGAACACGTCGAACGGATGGAACTCGACGAGGTCCTCGTTGCGGGTGACGCCGTAGACCAGCACCGTTCCGCCGTTGCGGGTCAGGGGAACGCAGATGTTGCCCACGCCGGTGGAGCCCGTGGCCTCCACGACGATGTCGAACCCGTCGCCGCGGGGTGACTGATCGCGCAGCCGGCGCAGGTTGCCCTCCGCGTCGCGCCGGTCGAGCTGCACGGTGCGGTCGACGCCCAGGGTCTTCGCGGTCTCCAGCTTGAACGCACTCGGTGCCGCCACCGTGACGGACGACGCGCCGCCGTGGGCGATCAGCTGGGCGAGCAGCAGGCCCGTCGGCCCCGACCCGAAGACCAGCGCGCTCGACCCGGGCCTGATCTGCAGGGTCTCCACGCCGTGCATCGCACACGCCGCGGGTTCGGCGAACACGGCGGTGTCCTTGGGGAGGCCCTCGACGGAGAAGGCCAGCCGCTCCGGGACGGCGACGTACTCCGCGAAGAATCCCGGGAAGTTGCTGCCGTAGCCCTCGAGGTTCTCGCACAGGATGAGCCGGCCGGCGAGGCAGTACTGACAGTGGCCGCAGTAGACGTTGGGGTTGACGGTGACCTGCTCGCCGAGCCGGAAGCGGGTGCTGCCCTCCCCGAGCTGGTCCACGACGCCCACGAGCTCGTGGCCGGGGATCAGGGGGAAGACCGCGTTGAAGTCGCCGTTGTGGATGTGCAGGTCGGTCCCGCAGACGCCGACCTGGTCCACCTCGATCCGGATCTGTCCGGGCCCCGCTCCGGGGGTCGGGACGTCGGTCACCGAGTAGCTGCGGGGGGCGTCGTACAGGACGGCCTTCATGACGATGATCTCCCGTTCCTGGGCCGCCGCTGCGACACGCGGTTCAGCTGCTCGCAGCCTGTCGTCACTGACACAAATCGGGATCGTTCACCTGCTGGTAACGAACACTAGGTCATGTGTCCTACATATGTCACCGGTGACATAGCAAGATTTTTTACAGCGGTTGTCACCGGTGACATATGCGGGCACCCTGGTCCCGGGGGCATCACTGCACTGGGGTGGGAGGGGCGATGATCACGTGAGCACGATGCGTCAGGTCGCGGCCGTGGCCGGGGTGAGTGCCAAGACGGTCTCGCGGGTGCTGCGGAACGACCGCTACGTGTCCGACGACGTCCGGCTGCGCGTCGAGCGCGCCGTCGCCGAGCTGCAATACGTGCCCAACGTGCTGGCGAGGACCTTCCGGAGCGGGAGCGACAGCGCGATCGGGGTCGCCGTCCCGGACATCTCGGACCCGTTCTTCGCCGCGCTCACCCATGCGGTCGAGGCGGTGGCCCAGGCGCGGGGGAACGCGGTCATCGTGACGAGCCTCGGGGACGACGGCGCGCGCGAGCGGGCAGGCGTCGAGGCGTTGCTCGGCCGCCAGCTCGCGGGGCTGATCACGACGCCGATCTCGCGGGACCAGTCGTACCTGGAGCCGTGGCTGGCCCGGATGGCGATCGTCTTCGTCGACCGCCCCCCGCGGGGGATCACGGCCGACAGCGTGATCGAGGACGACGTCGGCGGGGCGCGGCAGGCGACGGCCCACCTGCTGGCGCACGGGCACCGGCGCGTGGCCTTCATCGGGGACTCTCTGGAGATCGCGACCACGGGGCGACGACTCAAGGGCTACCGCGACGCACTGCGCGAGGCAGGGATCGCCTTCGAGCCGGGCCTGGTCACCCTCGAAGCCCAGTCCGGCGCGACGAGCGGCGAACTCGCCGTCCGGCTGCTCTCCTCCGCCGCCCCACCCACAGCGATCTTCTCGTCCAACGCGCGCTGCTCGCTCGGTATCGTGCCGGCGCTCCAGGCCGTCGGCCGGAGCGACGTGGGGCTGATCAGCTTCGGCGACTTCCCGTTGGCGGGGGCGTTGCGGCCGCCGCTCACCGTCGTGGACCAGGACCCCGCCAGGGTGGGCCACGTCGCGGCGACCCGGCTCTTCGAGCGGATCGACCGGCCCGAGCGTCGCCTCAAGCGGCAGATCGTCCTGCCCGTCACGCTCGTCCCCCGCGGTTCCTGCGCCGAGCCCGTCCCGCAGGAGGCGGGCACCCGGCCGGCGTGAGCGCCGACGGCCCGCCCGGCGGCTCGCCCTCGCGCCGCCGGGCGCACGCTCGAACTCTCAGGCGGCCGCCGGCCACCAAGGGTGGGCTCGCTCGGCAGCGACCTCGCGGACGGCGTCCAGGCGGGGCCGCGCAACCGTCTCGAGGAACTCCTGGCGTGCCGATCCGGACAGGGCGAGCGACTCGCGCCACACCGAGCGGCCGGCGATGAACCCGGACGCGCCTCCCTCGTCGAAGGCCACCTTCAGCACCTCGGTGAAGTCGTCGAAGGGCACGCCGGCCGAGAGCACTGCCCACGGGCGGTCGAGCACGGACGCGAGCCGCCGGCAACCCTCGGGCGACCCCGGGTACTCCAGCTTCAGCAGGTCGATGTCGAGCTCGTTGAGCGCCCGGGCGGCCTCGATGATCGCGTCCTCGCGCCGCTTGCCGCTCAGGTCCTCGCCCGGCAGCGGGTACACCAGGTTCTCGATGACCGAGGGGACGCCCACCTCGCGGCAGTCCTCGACGACCTGACGGACCGCCTCGAGGCAATCGGCCACCAGGTCGGGCTCGCCGGCGCGGGGCGCGGGCCGGTCCGCGCGAAGCTGGGCGAAGAACTTGTTCGCGTCGCCCCCCTGGTCGAGCACCCAGCGCGCGTCGAGCTCGGGATCGCGGTGCGTCCGGGGCTCGCCGTTGAAGACCCCGCGCTCCGGCGGCTCCGACGCGACGAGCAGCCCGCAGCCGGGGTCCAGCGCCCCGTTGCCGGTGACGGCGGGAACCCCGTACGTCGGGTCGAACAGGATGCCGCTGGCGGCGGGGCTGAGAACGCGCGCGACGTCCGCCTTCGACTGGCGCAGATCGGCGTCCGTGGCCTCGATGCCCACGGCGGTGAACATGCGACGGAGCGTGTTCCGCTGGTCCATGGCGATGATCGCGAAGATCCCGTCGTCCCCGGCGATGTCGTCGAGGGTCCTGACGGGGGTGGTCGTGGTGCTCATGGGTTTCCTCCGGAAGTGACGGGGATGGGTTCGGGCGGGGCGATGCAGATGCCCTCGGTGCGGAGCTGGCGCGCGCCCGCGGCCTGGCCGGCGAGCAGGGCCGCGCCGACGACGCCTGGTTCGAGCAGCTCCGAGAACTCCAGGTGCTCGATGGCCGAGCGTTTGGCGGCGCGGACGCTCGCCATGCGGGTCCATCCGCCGGACGCGACCGCCCGTCGGTGCGGGCCGACGATGCTCTCGATCGTGGCCACCAGGATGCCGGTCTGCGCCGCGGTGTAGCGGGTGGCGGCGGCCCAGACGAGCGCGGGTGTGACGCCGTCGCGCAGGCGTAGAACCACGTCGTCCCCCGTGGGCCCGGCCCCGGACACCTCGAGGCCGGGGGGGAGGTCGCCGACGTCGAGGGCGGCCCGGTCGAGCCGCTCGCGCTCCGGGGACCCTGTCGCGCCGATGCGATCCGAGAACCCTCCGCAGCAGCAGTCCGCCGCGGACCCCGCCCAGCAGCAGCGTCGTCCCGGGGAGAACATGCGCGCCCGCGGACATTCCGGCCCGGACCAGGAGCTGGCGGCCCTCGTCCGGAAGGACGCCGGGCAGGGACCTTGCGATGACGTCGGCCGTGCCGGAGGAGTTGAACAGCTCGTCGGGGCCGACGGCGCCGACGCCGACCGCCGCGACGGGGTGGTCGTGACCGGCGACGGTCAGGGCGGCGCCCTGGAGCGGGCGGGGCAAGTGCGGGAAGCGCAGGATCCCGGTGGCGGTGCCGGCGGGTGCCGGGGGCGGGAGCAGGGTGGTGGGGACGCCGGCCGCCGCGGCTCCGTCATGCCAGACCGAGCCGGTCGCCTGGTCGATCAGGCCGGTGCGGGACGCGAGCGACGGCTCACGGACGAGGCGTCCGCCCAGGCGGTGCACCACCCACTCCGGGACGCTCGACCAGCGGTGCCCGGGCGTAAGGGCAACCCCGGCGCTGCGCAGCCACAACAGCTTGGCGAGGCCGGCCTGGCAGTCCCAGGGCAGGCCGGTACGCCGGGCGAACTGCTCCGGCAGGAAGCGCGTCCTCGCCGCCGCCTGCTCCAGCTCCCGGGTGCCGCGCTTGTCGAACCAAGCGATCACGGGGGCGCAGGCCTCTCCCGAGCCATCCAGGAGGACGCCGCTCTCGGCCAGCCCCGCGACCCCGACGCCGACGACGCGCACCGTCCCCACGCGCTGCTCGGCGAGGTGCACGACGTCGGCAAGCAGGCCGACGGCGAGCGTGAACAGTGCTTCCGGCGTCGTCTCGGTGCCGCGGGCGACCGTCGTCCAGGGTGTCGCCGCCTCGACCAGAGCGATCTGCCGATCCAGCAGGTCCTGGGCGATCGCCTTGGAACTGGTCGTCCCGAGGTCCAGCCCGACGAGGATCTCGGTGGTCATGGTCTCAGCTCCCCGGAGCCACGCTCGAGCAGGGCGACGGGCACGTGCACGGTGGCCGGGGCCAGCCCGGGCTCACGGATCCGATCGAGCAGGCGCGCCGCGGCCCCCCGGCCGACGGCGGCACCGGAGTGGTCGACGACCGTCACGGCCGGGACGAGGGAGTCGGCCATGGGGAAGTCGCCGAAGCCGACGACCGAGACGTCCGTCCGTCTCTCGCGATGCATGGTCGGGACGACGCCCAGCGAGCATCGGGTGGCCGCGCTGAACACCGCCGTGACCCGGTCGGTCCCGGCGAGCAGGCTGCTCATCGCAGTGGAGGCTGCAGCCGCCGTGGGGCAGTCGGCGTGGACGAGACGGTCGGGAACGGGCAGCCCGTGATCCGTCAGCGCACGGCGGTAGCCCGCCAGCCGCGCCGCGGAGGTCGGGATGGTGGGGTGGTCACCGACGTAGGCGATGTCGCGGTGCCCGTGGGCGATGAGGTGCGACACCGCGTCGTAGGCGGCGCGGTGGTCGTCGATGCCCACGACGTCGGCATCCAGCCCGGGCGCCGGACGGTCGACCAGCACCAGGGCCGACGTCTCGCCGGCGAGCCAGGAGTGGTCGCCGGCGGTCGGCACGACGAGGAGCCCCGAGAGCCGCCTGCGCAGCAGCTCCTTGACGACCCGCGACTCGCGCGCGGGGTCGCCGTGCGTCGAGGCGACGAGGACCGATCGCCCGTGCTCCGATCCGGCGTCCTCGACCGCCTCGACGAGCTCGGCGAAGAACGGGTCCGCGATGGACTCGACCACCAGGCCCACCGTGGCGTCCGTCCCGCCTCTCAGGGAGCGGGCCATCAGGTCGGGCGTGTACTGCAGGTCCTGCATCATCCGCTGGACCCGTTCGCGGGTTCCGGCGGCCACGCGGGGATCGTCGTTGAGGACCCTGGACGCCGTGCGCAGGCTCACTCCCGCCGCCGTCGCGACGTCTCGCAGGATGCTCCGATCCCCGGCCATCCGCTCCCCTCCCCGCCGTCCTCGCGTTCGGTAGTGCCATCGATGGCACCGCCAAGCAATGCCACTCTGCCTCACCTATGCCATCGATGGCAAGCGGGGAGACGGTCCGGATCGACAGAGGCTGAGCGGAGGGCTAGGCCAGAGCGGACAGGACGTCCAGGACGATGTCGCCCGGCGGTCGTTCGGCGTCCACCACGAGATGTGGTCCGACCGGCTCCGCGTCCAGGAGGCCCGCCACGAAGGCGGCGGGGTCCGCGAGCTTGACGAGGTCCCGCGCAGCACCTCGCGCGTGCAACCGCCGCACCACGGCCGCCGGCTCGAGCTGCAGCCACACGAGCAGCGGCGCCCCGCCCGCAGCCCGCAGCCGCCGCTCGAGCGACTCCCAGGCATGCAGGTCGCGCCGCTCCAGCGAGAACGGGGCCACGAGAACGACGGGGGTGCCGATGCGCAGGTTCTCCTCGGCGACATGGACGACCGTGTCGTAACGCGCTTGTCGCGTGGGTCCCGCGAGCCGTTCGTCGTCCAGGTCGTGGACGCCGACGAGGTCGGCCACGACGGCGACGAGCGGGCCGGTCACGGTGTCCTGATCGACCAGCGTGGCGCGAAGCCGCCGTGCCAGCGCCCGGCCGACCGTGCTCTTGCCCGAGCCGGGCCACCCGGCCAGGAGTACGGCAGGCAGCCGCGGCCCTTTCTCCGCCATGTCCCGGATACTCTCACCAACCCTCACGAGCACTCGGCGTCGGCGTGTTCGTGGCCCGGATCCATCGCCGATCTCGGCTCGATCGGCCCGCCGTGACGGACGGATGCCCTTCTGAGCAGGGACGATGGAACGTGCTGAAGGTCCGACCGGCTGACCGTCGTGGTCGACGCGGGCGCCGCAGGCTTCATTGCCGGGCGCGCTATCCGGGACGCCCCGGTGATCATGAAATCCGCGTCGATCATGCAATCCGCGTCGATC
The DNA here is from genome assembly GCA_963792195.1 of uncultured Actinomycetota bacterium. Taxonomy (GTDB): domain Bacteria; phylum Actinomycetota; class Actinomycetes; order Actinomycetales; family Kineosporiaceae; genus DATKNA01. The sequence continues at coordinate 961,471 of CAWBVK010000004.1, forward strand.
ACCGGTTCGGCCATGTAGTCCTCGGCCTCGGACGTGCTCCCCTCTGGCTGCGTTGCACCCGGAAAGCCGCTAGGGGCGCCACGCCGATCGGCTTTTCGCGGGTAACGCAGCCAGAGGGGAGCAAGGGCGACCGCGAGCGGGCGGAGCTCTTCGTCTCGATCGGGGTCGGGACGGTCTCGAACGAGAGTCGTCCACGGACGCCGGGAGCCCGTATCGCAGAGCCTGGGTTCGCGAGCCGGCCGGAGAGGATCGGGGTGGCTGTGCAGACACGGACCACGACGAGACCCGTCACGTCGACGGCAGCCCGATGGCTCGTCGTCGGAACGGCATCGCTCCTCGCGGTCATCGGCGTCCTCGCCCTGGCTCTCCCCGGTGAGCTCCGGCCGTCGCTGGGCTGGCCCTCGCAGCCACCGCATCGTGGTCGGCCGTCACGGGGTGGAAGGACCTCGTCCGCGGCGTGGTCACCTGCTCGTCGCGGTGATCGTCCTCGAGCTGCTGCTGGCACTCATGATCGAGGTCGTGCTGTGGACGGGCACGAGCCAGGATCCCTGGTGGCAGGGCGGGCGCTGGACCTTCGTGGCCGTCCTGGCGGTACCACCGGCCTAGGCGCTGCTCAGGCTGGTCGTCGCGGTCCTGCACGAGCGACTGCGCGACCGACGCCCGCCCGTCACGCTCCCGCCTCGCGCAGCTTGGCGAGCACGACCGGGTCGATGGACCCGGGGACCAGCCGCTCCTCGTAGTTCTCCGTGCCGGCCCAGACGTCGAGCGAGTCGAACCCGGCCGCCCGCACCCGCCGGTCGACCTCCGCAGCGAGGTCACCCTCGAGCGGCAGCAGCGTCGCCGGGTCGGGCTTGCCGAAGTACAGCTCGGCGAGCCCCAGCAACCGGGTCAGCTCCTCGAGTGGCACCCGGTGGTCGTCGACCCGGACGTCGGCCAGCACGTCGGCGCCCACCCCGCGCCCCGGCCCCTCGCCGATCGCACCCTCGAGCCCGACCACGGCGAGAGCGGCACTCTGCCGGCCCCTTCGGTCACCGCCGGCCGTGTCCCCGGCGGCGAGCGCCGCGAGCAGCCGGCGCGCGAGGGCGAGCGAGGGCGCGCCGCCCGGGTCGTCGAACGACAGCCACGCCTGCTCCATCGCCTCGACGACCTCGGGCCCGGTCAGGATGTTCCCCTGGATCGCGTACCCCGGGCCGGTGCGACCGCCCGCCCAGTCCATGCACTCCTCGCCGGTGAAGGTCGCCGACCGACCGGCTGCGTCGACCACTCCGAGCTGGCGGTGCGCGCGCCCCTCGTCGGCGGCCGTCAGCGCGGCCACCACCTCGGGCGCGGACAGACCCACACGCAGCAGGGCGAGCGCCTGCGGCCGGTAGCCGACGTTGACGAACGACTGGGTGGCGAGCGCTCCGGCGCCTGCCTCCAGGGCCGGCACAGCGCCGCCGACGGCGAGGTACTTCGAGGCCACGGCGACACCCCAGGAACGTCCGTCGGGCGACGCGGCGACGATGGAGAAGGTCACGGCCCCCCGCCTCAGTGGGTCGCGGAGACGCGCTCGCCGGCGGGCTGGCCCAGCTCGCCGAGCAGCGCGGTGAACCACGGCAGCGACGTGTCGAACGCCTTGCCGCCCTTGATCCGGTCGAACTCGATCGCGCGCAGCTCGTCGCCGCGCTGCTCGTCCTCGCCCACGACCCCGCTGCCGCCGTCCAGGGCGACCTCGACCGCCAGGTCGGTGCACCGGCGGATCAGCGCGAGGTCCTCGCTGTTCGCGGCGGCGGACCGGGAGAAGTAGCCGCTCTTCTGCACCATCGTCTTCTCGGCGCCCAGCCGCTCGGCGAACTGCTTGCCGAACCACGCGCCCGGGTTGACCGTGTCGAGCTTGACGTGGCCGAAGGCGTCGCGCTGCACGTCCTCGCCGCGGGCCTCGAGCTCGGCGACGATCGTCTCCACGCCCGCGCCCTCGGAGACGAAGAGGTTCACGCACCCGATCTCGTCCATCACCGCTCGCAGCCGCTGCGCCTCGGCGTCGATGTCGAAGCCGAGCTCCGGCACGTAGACGCCGTGCACGTCCCAGGCGCGCCGCTCGTCGCCGAACCCGGCGAACTGCTGCTGGGTGACCCAGCCGTGGTAGCGGCGGGCGGTCTCGGCGGTCAGCCAGCCGCAGGCCCGGCCCATGACCTCGTGCACGACGAGCATGCGCGGGTTCGACGTGTGCTCGGCGACGACGTTGCGGGCGAACAGGGCGCCCTGCTCCGCCGCCGTCCACGCCCCGAGGCTCTGCCGGATCGGCACGACGTCGTTGTCGATGGTCTTCGGCAGCCCGACCACCGTGAGGCTGTGCCCGGTGCGCTCGAGGAACGCCGCGAGGTCGGCGGCCGTCGTGTTGGTGTCGTCGCCGCCGATGGTGTGCAGCACGTCGACGCCGTCCGCGGTCAGCCGCTCGGCCGCCACCTGCGAGCGGGTCCTGTCCCTCGCGGACGAGCCCGCGCTTGACGGCGTCCGCGACGTTGGTGAGCTTGACCCGGCTGTTCCCCAGCGGGCTCCCGCCGATCTGGTGCAGCAGGTGCGCGCTGTCGCGCAGCCTCGGCGTCACCGCGATCGAGCGCCCGGCCAGCAGGCCCGCGTACCCGTCGAGGTAGCCGATGATCTCGACGTCGGGCGCGAGCGCGGTGTACCGCTCGATCAGGCCGCCGACGGCGGACGACAGGCAGGGGGCCAGGCCTCCCGCGGTCAGGAGGGCGACGCGGCGGACGGGCATGGCGTGGCTCCCGGTTCTCGCTCGGACGACGGGGCTGGGGGCGCACTCAACCCTAGTGCGTGCGCGCGGCCGGCGGGGGCCGTCGTGCACGGCGTAGACCAGGGGGGAGATCGCGGGCCGGGTGACCGCTGCGAGAGTGCGCTCCACCAGGGCGTCGAACCCCCCGTGACCCGAGGGCGGGTGCGGCGCGGAGGTGCGGGTGCCGCCAGGATGGCGCGCATGGACGTGCTGCAGCGCTACGAGGCCGCCGACGGCCGCTACGACGCGATGACCTACCGCCGCTGCGGGCGCAGCGGCCTGGACCTGCCCGGCCGTCTCGCTCGGCCTGTGGCACAACTTCGGCGACGACGTCGCCGCTGGAGCGCCAGCGCGCCGTGCTGCGCCGGGCGTTCGACCTCGGCATCACGCACTTCGACCTCGCCAACAACTACGGCCCGCCGTACGGCAGCGCCGAGGCGAACTTCGGGCGCCTCCTCGCGCCAGGACTTCCGCCCGTACCGCGACGAGCTGGTGATCTCGACCAAGGCCGGCTACGACATGTGGCCGGGCCCGTACGGCGACCGGGGCTCGCGCAAGTACCTGCTGTCGAGCCTCGACCAGAGCCTGAAGCGGATGGGCCTGGACTACGTCGACATCTTCTACAGCCACCGCTTCGACCCGCGAGACGCCGCTGGAGGAGACGATGGGGGCGCTCGACACCGCCGTCCGCTCCGGCCGCGCCCTCTACGCCGGCATCTCCTCGTACTCCCCGGAGCGCACCCGGCAGGCGGCCGCGATCCTGCGGTCGATGGGCACGCCGCTGCTGATCCACCAGCCGAGCTACTCGATGCTCAACCGGTGGGTGGAGCACGGGTCGCCGAGCCTGCTCGACGTGCTGGGCGAGGAGGGCGTCGGCTGCATCGCCTTCTCGCCGCTCGCCCAGGGCATGCTCACCGACCGCTACCTCGACGGCGTGCCCGAGGGGTCGCGGGCCGCGCAGGGCAAGTCGCTCGACCCCTCGCTGCTCACCGAGGAGTCGCTGGCGCACGTGCGCCGGCTCAACGAGATCGCCCGCGAGCGCGGCCAGAGCCTGGCCCAGCTCGCCCTGCCGTGGGTGCTGCGCGACGAGCGGGTGACGTCGGTGCTCGATCGGCGCGAGCAGCGTGCGCCAGCTGGAGGCGAACGTGGCGGCGCTCGACGGGCCGCCGCTCACCGACGAGCGAGCTCGCGGCGATCGACCAGGACGCCGTCGACTCCGGCATCAACCTGTGGGAGCAGTCGAGCCTGTCATGAGGGCACTGGTGCTCGACCGGTTCGGCGAGGAGCCGACGCTGCGCGAGGTTCCCGAGCCGGCGTGCCCGCCCGACGGCGCCGTCGTGCGCGTCGAGGCGACCGGCCTGTGCCGCAGCGACTGGCACGCCCTGGCCGGCCACGACCCCGACGTCGCGCCTGCCGCACGTGCCGGGGCACGAGTTCGCGGGCGTCGTCGCACGAGGTCGGCGACCGGGTCGAGGGGTGGCGGCCGGGCGAGCGGGTGACCGCGCCCTTCGTCAACGCGTGCGGGCGCTGCCGCCACCTGCGCGGGCGGCGACCAGCAGGTGTGCGAGCGCCAGCGGCAGCCGGGCTTCACGCACTGGGGCTCGTTCGCCGAGCTCGTCGTCGTCGACCGCGCCGACGTCAACCTCGTGGCCCTGCCGCCCGGCGTCGACGCGGTCGCGGCCGCGGCGCTGGGCTGCCGGTTCGCGACCGCGTTCCGGGCGGTCACGCAGGTGGGGCGGCTCGACGGCCGGGGAGGTCGTGGCCGTGCACGGCTGCGGCGGCGTCGGGCTGTCGGCCGTCATGGTCGCCGCGGCCGCCGGCGCCCGGGTCGTCGCCGTCGACGTCCGGCCCGAGGCGCTGGAGCTGGCCCGGGCCGCGGGCGCGGCCGCCACGGTCCTGGGGGACAGGGCGCGACCCCGGTGGACGCCGCCCGCGACGTGGCCGCCCGCGTCCGCGAGGCCGCCGGCGGCCCGGTCGCGCTGTCCCTCGACGCGCTCGGCAGCGCCGCCACCTGCGCGGCGTCCATCGCGTGCCTCGCGCCGCGCGGCCGGCACGTGCAGGTCGGCCTGCTGCCCGACGTGCTCGGCTGGCCTCCGGTGCCGATGCACCTCGTGGTGTCCGGCGAGCTGGAGGTGCTCGGCAGCCACGGCATGGCGGCCTGGCGGTACCCCGAGCTGCTCGCCCTGGTGGCGTCGGGCCGGCTGCGCCCCGCCGACCTCGTCACCCGCCGGATCGCGCTCGCCGAGGCCGGCGCGGACCTCGCCGCGATGGCCGACCGGCCGCCCGCGGGGATCACGGTCGCCCTGCCCTGACGCGTAGGCTCGGGCAGCGTGAGCGCGCCGGTCCGCCCCGAGTCCCTCGGCGTGTCCCTCGGCGGGCCCCCCGGCAGGACGGTCGGTCCGGCGCCGCTGCGCCCGACCGACCCTCCCGCCATCGGCCCCTACCGGCTGCTGGGCCGCCTCGGCTCGGGCGGGATGGGCACGGTGTACCTGGCCGAGTCGCCACGCGGCCCGGAGGGCCAGCACGGGGCGGTCAAGGTGGCCATCAAGGTCATAAGGCCCGAGTACGCCGACGACCCGGTCTTCCGAGGCCGCTTCCGCCGCGAGACGCAGGCCGCGGAGTTGGTGCGGGGGCCGGGCGTCGCGGCCGTCCTCGACGCCGACGCGGACGCGCCGCTGCCCTACCTCGTCATCGAGTACGTGCCCGGTCCGTCGCTGCGCGACCACGTGCAGCGCGTCGGGCCCGCTGCGGGAGGCCGCGCTCGACGCCTTCGCGGCCGGGGTCGCGCGGGCGCTGACCGTGATCCACGGCGCGGGCGTCGTCCACCGCGACCTGAAGCCCGCCAACGTGCTGCTGGCCCCGGGCGGGCCGTGCGTGGTCGACTTCGGCATCGCCCGCCCCTCCGACGCCGCCACGGCCTTCACCACGACCGGTGAGGTCGTCGGGTCGATCGGCTGGATGGCCCCCGAGGTGCTGCGCCAGCAGCCGGCCGGGCCGCCCGCGGACGTCTTCGGCTGGGGCGCGCTGGTCGCGTACGCCGGCACCGGCCGCCGCCCCTTCGGGGAGGGACCGGACGCCGCCGTCGCCCACCGCGTGCTCGCGGGTCCACCGCCGGACGTCGCGGGGCTGCCGCCCCGGCTCGCCGCGGCGCGTCGGCGCCGCCCTGCAGCCCGATCCCGCGGCCCGGCCGCGCGCCGTCGACCTCGCCGAGGCCCTGACCCGGGGCCTGCCCCTGCGGCCCGTCGTGCCCGACCCGACCCGCGCGTTCACGGTCCCCGACCCCACTCGTGCAGCCGCGCCGCCACCCCGCGCCCAGCTCCCGGCCGGGCCGCCCGCACCGCGGCGACGGCGGCGCCGGGTCCTGTTGGCCGGCGGGGCGGTGGCCGCCGCGGCGCTCGCTGTCGCCGCCGCTCCGCGCCACGATCCCTCGACGGCGCTCACCGCCCCGCGCACGACCGTCCCGCCGGCGAAGGCCAAGGCGACCACGAAGCCCTCGCCCGAACCGTCGCCGAAGCCGTCGACGAGGCCCACGCCCCGGCCGTCGCCGACAGCACAGCCGACCCCCGACGGCAGCGGGTACCTCCTGGCGGCCGCCGTGCCGCCGGCACGGGAGGGGGACGTCGTCTTCCGGCTGACCGAGCTGCGGTGCGGCCGGACGACGGTCGGGCAGGGGGACCTCGCCTACGACGTGGCCCCGGGGCGGCGTGCGTGCACCGCGCTCGTCGTCGTGCGGAACACCGGGCGCCGCCCGCACCTCCTGCCGCAGCAGTGGCTGCACGGCCCGGGCGGCCAGGGCTTCGGCTCGAACCTGCTGCTCACGCCCGCCCTGGGGCGTCCGCCGCTCGAGTTCCACACGCTGCACCCGGGGGAGGTGCTGCGCTCGGGCCTGGTCTGGGAGCTGCCGGCCGGGGTACGTCCCGTCGACGTGGAGCTGCACGCCGACCTCGTCAGTCCTGGCGTTCGCCGCCGGCTCCGCTGACAACCCACCCATCCGGGGCGTCGCCCGCTCCGAACAGGCCTCGAGAGAGGTGCCGCCACGCGGGTCGACAGCACGTCGGCCGCGAGGTGGCACGAGGCGGCGGGTGCGAGGAGGACGATGTGGCGGTGTCACCCCTGCGCGGACCCTGGCGGCCCCGGCTCGTCGAGCCCCCACCAGCCGATCAGCCCGGGGACGCCGACGGCGAGGAGGGCCTGCTGCAGCGCGTGGCCCGCGGCGACGAGGCGGCGTTCGAGCGCCTGTACGACCTCGTCGCGCCGCTGGTGCACGGCGTCGTCCTCGGCGTCGTCCGCAACCCCGCCCTGGCCGAGGAGGTGACCCAGGAGGTGCTCGTGGAGGCCTGGCGCACGGCGCCCCGGTTCGACCCCGCGCGCGGCAGCGCCCGCTCCTGGCTGTTGACGATGGCGCGCCGCCGTGCCGTCGACCGGGTGCGGTCGGTGCAGGCGTCGGTGGACCGCGACGCGGCGGCCGGGGCGCGCGGCGTCGAGCGTGACGTCGACGTCGTCTCGGAGGCGGTGGAGATCCGGCTGGAGCAGCAGCAGGTCCGCCGCTGCCTCGACGGGCTGACCGGCCTGCAGCGCGAGGCCGTGTCGCTGGCCTTCTACAGCGGTCACACCCACCGGGAGGTGGCGCACCTGCTCGACGTCCCGCTCGGCACCGTGAAGACCCGCCTGCGGGACGGCCTCATCCGGCTGCGCGACTGCCTGGGGGTGGCGTGATGAGTCCGGAGACCGAGACGGAGCGGGCCGAGGTGCACACCCTGATCGGCGCCTACGCCCTCGACGCCCTCGACGACCTCGAGCGCGCCGGCTTCGAGCGCCACGTGGCCGCCTGCGGCCCGTGCCGGGACGAGGTGGCCGGGCTGCGCCGCACCGCCGTCCGCCTCGCCGACGCCGCCGCCGTGCCGCCGCCGCCGCGCGTGCGCGAGCAGGTGCTGGCGCAGGTCGCGGTGACCCCGCAGGTACGTGAGGCGGTCGCTCCGCCCGGCGCGGAGCCCCGCGTGCGGACCCCTGGGCGGCGGGTGTGGCTCGCGGCGGCCGCCGTGCTGGCCGCCGTCTCCGTCGGCACCGGGGTGACGGCATGGAACGAGCACGAGGCGGCGCAGCGGGCCCAGGCGGACGCCCAGCGCATCACCGGCGTGCTGACCGACCCGTCGGCGCGGCAGGTGCAGGCGCCGGTCGCCGGCGGCGGCCGGGCTACCCTGGTCGTCGCGGGCGACCGCGCCGTTCTCGCCGGCGGCGGCCTGCCCGCCCTCCCCGCCGACCGCACCTACCAGCTGTGGGTGATCCGCGACAAGCAGATCACCTCGGCCGGGCTGGGCCCGCAGGGCCAGGACGCCGCAGGCACCTGGTCCCGCCCCGTCGACGGGGTGAGCCCGGGCGACCTCGTCGCGGTGAGCGTCGAGCCGGCGGGCGGGTCGAAACAGCCCACGACCACGCCCATCGTCGCGATCAAGGTGTGAGGTACGGCGATCTCGCCTGGGGAGAGTGGTTTCGCGCCCGGCGAGACCACGCTGTCGGTGACGAGATCGCCCGGCGCGTTCCTTGATCACGCTGGATTCCTTGATCACGCGGGGTCGCGGAGCGGCCGGCGGCCGGCGGCGAACGCCCGCACCTCCGCCGTGTCGAGCAGGCGCGCACGGATCGCCCCCGACGCCAGCCGGCGGCCCAGCGCCGCCCAGGGCAGAGCTGAGTCGGAGGCCGCCAGGACCACGTTGCCGTAGCGCCGCCCGTTCAGCTGGCCCGGCTCGGCGATCAGGGCGACCTCGGCGAACGCGGCGAGCACGGTGGCGGCCTCGGCCCGGGCGAGCGCGAGGTGCGGGTTGTCGGCGACGTTCGCCAGGTACACCCCGCCCGGGGTGAGCGCGTGGCGCACCTCGCCGAGGTACTCGATCGTGGTCAGGTGCGCCGGCACCGACGCGCCCGAGAAGGCGTCGCGGACGACGACCTCCCAGGCGTGCGCCGGCAAGGTCGGGAGCGCCGCGCGGGCGTCGTCCACGCGCAGCCGCAGGCGCGGCGACGACCGCACCCCGAACGCACGGCGGGCGAGGTCGAGGACGGCGGCGTCGACGTCCACCACCACCTGCCGTGACCCCGGCCGCGTCGCGGCCACGTACCGGGCCAGCGAGCAGCCCGCGCCGCCGAGGTGGACCACCCGCAGCGGCTCGCCCTCGGAGGCCCAGGTGTCGAGCACGTCGCCGAACCAGCGCACGTACTCGAAGTCGAGGCGGGTGGGGTCGTCGAGGTCGACGTGGCTGGACGGAACGCCGTTGACGACGAGCGTCCACCCGCGCCGCCCGTCCCCGTCGGGCACCAGCTCGGCACGGCCTGTGTCGACGGGCCAGGAGCCGGCCACGGGGTCGGGTCGCGGCGGGCGACGCGCGGGCACGGGCACAGGCTAGGGCCAGGGCCAGGGCCAGGAGCGGTCGTGCCGCTAGGGTGATGCGGGTGATCACCGCTCGGGGGCTGGGCAAGCGGTTCGGTGACGTCCAGGCGGTCAGCGACCTGTCGTTCGACGTCCGGCCGGGCGTCGTCACCGGCTTCCTGGGGCCGAACGGAGCCGGCAAGTCGACGGCGATGCGCCTCATGCTCGACCTCGACCGCGGTGCGGGGGAGACCCGGTTCGACGGCCGCCGCTACCGGGAGCTGGTTCGCCCGCTCCAGACCGTGGGAGCCGTCCTCGAGGCCCGCTCCTTCCACCCGACCCGGCGGGCCCGGAACCACCTGCGGATGCTGGCGGCGGCCAGCGGCGTCCCCGCGGCCCGGGTCGACGAGGTGATCGCCATGGTCGGCCTCGAGAGCGTGGCCAGGGGCCGCCCGAAGGGGTTCTCGCTGGGCATGAGCCAGCGGCTCTCGCTCGCCGCCGCGATGCTCGGGGACCCCCGGGTGCTGCTGCTCGACGAGCCCGCCAACGGGCTCGACCCGCAGGGCATCCAGTGGCTGCGGCTGTTCCTGCGGGCCTTCGCCGAGCAGGGCCGCACCGTCCTCGTCTCCTCCCACCTGCTCGCCGAGATGTCCCTGATCGCGCAGGACCTGGTCGTCATCGGCCGCGGGCGGCTCATCGCCGCCGGCACCGTCGACGAGTTCGTCCGCCGCTTCACCCGGCGGGCGGCCCTCGTGCGAAGCCCGCGGGCGGGAGAGCTGGCGGAGGTGCTGCGGGCCGGCGGCCACGCCGTCGAGACCGACCCCGACGGCGCCCTGCTCGTCCCGGGGGTGGAACCCGCGGTGATCGGCGAGCTCGCGGCCGAGCGCGGCCTCGTGCTGCACGAGCTCACGACCAGGTCGGCCTCGCTCGAGGACGCATTCCTCGAGGCCACCGGTGGCGCCACGACCTACGACGCCCGGCCCCCCGGCCCGGTCGCGCACAGGCACGGGGTGGGCACGTGAGCGCCGTCGCCGACGCCGTCCGGATGGAGTGGGTGCGGCTGAGCACCATCCGCTCCACCGCCGTCCTGCTCGGTCTCGCCCTGCTGCTGCCGGCCGCGATCGCGGTGCTGGTGGGGCTCAACAGCGAACCCCCGCTCGACGCCTCACAGGTCGTGGCGGGGCTCACCGCGGGCTCCGGGTACGCACCGCTGCCCCTGCCCGCCGTCTTCGCGGGCGTGCTGGGCGTGCTGTCGGTCGGGCACGACTACGAGCACGGCACCGGGCGCGCCGTCCTGACGGCGGTGCCGCGGCGCTCGGCGTTGCTGACCGGACGGCTGGGGCTGCTCGCGGTGTCGGTGGCGGTCGCGGCCGTGGTGGGCGTCGCCGTGGACGCCGTCGCGCTGGCGCTCACCCTCCCGTCCGGCTACTCCCTCGACGGCGCCGTCGGGGCGCTCGCCGGGTACGCGCTCCTGCTCGTGCTGTGGGCCCTGATCGGGGCGGCGCTCGCCCTGCTCCTGCGGGCGACGACCGGGCCGATCGTCGTGCTTCTCGTGTGGCCGCTGATCGTCGAGCCGCTGCTGTTCGTGCTGCTGTCGAGCGACCGGCTGAAGGCGCTCAACCCGCTCGCGCGCTATCTGCCGTTCCAGGCCGGCCGGCAGCTCGCCGTCCCCGGGATCGTCGCGGGCTCGCCAGGGGAGCCCGAGCCCCTGACGCAGCTGCAGGGCGGTCTGGTCTTCATCGCGTTCACCGCCGTCCTCGTCGCACTCGGCTGGCTGGCGTTCGAGCGCCGCGACGCGTGAGCCGCCCCCGCGTCGATCACGGGATTCCCGTCGATCATGCGATCCGCGCGGTCCCCGGGAACGCGCGGCCTGGCGCCGTCGTCGAGGCAGGGTGAGGATGAGTCACCGGCGAGAGGAGCCGACCATGGCCGCGACCAGACGTGTCGCCGCGCTGACCGCGCTCTGGGGTGCGCTGCGTACGGCGCGGCGTCCCGGCAGTCCGGGGATCGGCGCGCACGTGGCCGCCGTGCCGCGGATGCTCACCGCCGGCCTGACCGGCCGCTACCCGGGTATGTCGAAGACCCGGATGGCGCTCGCGCTCGTCGGCGTGCTGTACGTGGTGTCGCCCGTCGACTTCATGCCCGAGATCCTGCTGGGCGTCCTGGGGCTCGGTGACGACGCGCTCGTGGCGGCCTGGGTCGCCGGTGCGGTTCTCGCCGAGACCGACGCGTTCCTCCGGTGGGAGGCCGAGCGCCGGCGCGTCGTCGTCGGCCAGGTCATCCGCTGAGGCGCTTCCCAGGCCGCTGACGCGTCGTCCACAGCCCGCAATCGCGTCCCGCCGTCCACAGGCGGTACGGGAGGACCTGGCTGCATCCCGACGCGGCGCGCGAGTGTCGCGGTCATGGACGCCCCCTCGCTGGCGCAGCTGCGCGAACTCGTCGCCCACGCCTGGTTCACGATCGGGTACCCGCCGGTCGGCAGCCTGGTCCTGGTCGAGGTGCAACCATCTGGCGCGCCCGGCGTCACCGCCCGGATCGACCAGCCACCGGCGCGGCCTTCAGCGCGCGGCGGTGACGCGGCGCGGGCCGACCGTCGCGTCGTCGCCCAGACCCTGGCCGGGTTCTCCCGGCGGGCCGGCGTGCGCTCGGCGGTGCTGCTCGTGGTCCGGGGCCCGGCCGAGGGCGCCGCACCGCCCTTCGGCCGTCCCGAGGCCGCCCTGGTCCGTATCGTGCGTCAGGGGCTGCGTGCCGCGGGCGTCGCAGTAGCCGGGGTGGCACTCGTCGGCGTGGCCGGCCCCGAGGGGCACGGGTGGTTGCGGTCCCTCGACTGCACCGATCCGTCCCGCTGCCCTCCGGGCGGTGAGCCGCTGGGCGACCTCGGCTCCACCCGGACGGCGGCGCGGATGGTCCTCGAGGGCCGCGTGCTCGCCGCGGACGAGGCCGATCTCGTTGCCGACGTGCGGCCGTGTCCGTGGCCCGAGTCCGTCCTGCGGGCCGAGCCGCCCGCCGAACCGCCGGTGCTGGGCCTCGAGCGGTGGAGGGCCCTGCACCGGAGCCGGACGGCGCCCGCGCGCCGCTCGCGTCCTACCGGCGAGGGCGCGCCGACGGCCGACCCGGCACCCGCAGAGGTCGCGTGGCTGGTACCGGCGCTGCGCGACGCGCGCCTGCGCGACGCGATCCTCGTGAGCCTGCTCCCGGGCGCCGCCGGTTCGGCCTTCCGAACCGACGCCGACGACCCGGCGGCCGAGCTGGCGGCCGGAAGGGTCGAGGCGATGCCCGACCTGCGCGACTTCACCGACCGGCCGCCCGACCGGCGGGGTTTCGAGGCGGCGCGCGAGCTGCTGGCCGCCGTCGCACGGGGGGCACCCGCCGGGGAGCGCGCGGAGGCGCTCGCCGTCCTGGCGTGGATGGCCTGGTGGCAGGGGTCGGGCGCGCGTGGGCGCCTCCTGGTCGGCCTCGCCCTCGCCGACCGGCCCGGTCATCGGCTGGCCGCAATCGTCGACCGGCTGCTGGCCTACGGCGTCCCACCCAGCTGGGTGGACGGGCAGCGTCTCGACATGCGGACGACGAGTCCACGGAGGGGATGACCCGGCGGCGGCGATGCCCTACAGTGGCTGAAGGTCATGAGCGCCAGCGTCAAGCCCCGGCTCGCTGGCCGGCAACCCTCCAACCGCGGTGGGGTGCCCCGGGTGATGACACGGCTGACCGCCGAGGTGGCGGAGGCAAGCGCGGGCCCTGGTGGGCCCCCCGGTCGGAGGAGCACACCGATGAGCTGTCGCCGGATCCACTGAGCCCCCGGTGCGCCCCTACCCGGAGCGCACCGGCCCGCAGCCGGACCACGCACGACCCTTCCCGCCGCTCGTCCCGCCGCCGCTGTCGCCGTCGGGGCGCCGACGCGTACCCCTGTCCCGCAATCGAGCGATGTCCTGGGCGCCCCCCGTGCGCCCGCACCGACCCCACAGCGAGGAGTCCCCCGTGACCGACGGCTGGTCCTTCGAGACCCGGCAGATCCACGCCGGCCAGGCGCCCGACGCCGCCACCGGCGCCCGCGCCCTGCCGATCTACCAGACGACGTCCTTCGTCTTCCGCGACGCCGAGCACGCGGCGAACCTGTTCGCGCTCAAGGAGCTCGGCAACATCTACACGCGGATCATGAACCCCACGCAGGACGCCGTGGAGCAGCGCATCGCCAGCCTCGAGGGCGGCGTCGGGCGCGCTGCTCGTCGCGAGCGGTCAGGCCGCCGAGACGATCGCGATCCTCAACCTCGCCGAGAACGGCGACCACATCGTCTCGAGCCCGAGCCTGTACGGCGGCACGTACAACCTCTTCCACTACACGCTGCCGAAGCTCGGCATCGAGGTGACCTTCGTCGAGGACCCCGACGACCTCGAGTCGCTGGCGTGCCGCGGTGCGGCCCAACACCAAGGCCTTCTTCGGGGAGACGATCTCGAACCCGAAGCAGGACGTCCTCGACATCGAGGGTGTCGCCGGCGTCGCGCACGAGGCCGGCGTCCCGCTGATCGTCGACAACACCGTCGCCACGCCCTACCTGGTGCGGCCCTTCGAGTGGGGCGCCGACATCGTCGTCCACTCGACGACCAAGTACATCGGCGGCCACGGCACCGCGATCGGCGGCGTCATCGTCGACGTCGGGCGCGTTCGACTACGCCCGCTACCCCGAGCGCTACCCGAACTACAACCAGCCCGACCCGAGCTACCACGGCCTGGTCTACGCCCGCGACCTCGGCGTCGGCAGCGCCTTCGGCGCGAACCTCTCCTTCATCCTCAAGGCGCGCGTGCAGCTGCTGCGCGACCTCGGGTCCGCCGCAGTCGCCGTTCAACGCCTTCCTCATCGCCCAGGGCCTCGAGACGCTGAGCCTGCGCGTCGAGCGGCACGTCGAGAACGCCCAGGCGGTCGCACGCTGGCTGCAGGGCCGCGACGAGGTCGAGAGCGTCGCCTACGCGGGCCTGCCCGAGAGCCCCTGGTACGAGCGCGCCACAGAAGTACGCTCCCCGCGGCCCGGGCGCGGTGCTGGCCTTCGAGATCAAGGGCGGCGTCGAGGCGGGCAAGCGGTTCGTCGACGCCCTGCAGCTGCACAGCCACGTCGCGAACATCGGCGACGTGCGCAGCCTGGTCATCCACCCGGCGTCGACGACGCACAGCCAGCTCTCCGACGAGGAGCAGCGGGCGGCCGGCGTGACGCCGGGCCTGGTGCGGCTCTCGGTCGGCATCGAGCACATCGACGACATCCTCGCCGACCTCGAGGTCGGGTTTCGCCGCGGCGAAGGTCGACTGAAGAAGGAGCAGCCCGTGACCGCCGCTGCCCGCGACCGGTCGCAGCCCGCCACGCCCCCGGTCACGGGGGCGTGGCGGGAGGGCGACCCGCCGGGTCGCCGGCGCTTCGCCGACCTCGGGCCGATGCGGCTCGAGGCCGGCGGCGCCGCTGCCGGCCGTGCGGATCGCCTACGAGACCTGGGGCCGGCTGTCGCCCGCGCGCGACAACGCCGTGCTCGTGCTGCACGCGCTCACCGGCGACAGCCACGTCGTGGGGGAGGCCGGCCCGGGCCATCCGACCGGCGGCTGGTGGCAGGGCCTGGTCGGCCCCGGTCTCGCCCTCGACACCGACCGCTGGTTCGTCGTCGCGCCCAACGTGCTCGGCGGCTGCCAGGGCACGACCGGCCCGGCCTCCGCCGGCGCCCGACGGGCGGCCCGTGGGGGAGCCGCTTCCCCTACCTGACCGTCCGCGACCAGGTCGCCGCCGAGGTCGCTGCTGGCCGACCAGCTCGGGCATCGGCCGGTGGGCGCTGGTCGTCGGCGGCTCGATGGGCGGCATGCGCGCGCTCGAGTGGGCCGTCGGGCGAGCCGGACCGGGTCGAGCGGCTGCTCGTGCTCGCGTCGACCGCCGTACGCGACCGGCGACCAGATCGCCTGGTGCGCGGCGCAGCTCGCGGCGATCCGGGCGGACGCCGGCTTCCGCGGCGGCGACTACTACGAGCCAGCCGCCCGGCGGCGGCCCGCACGGCGGTCTCGGCGTCGCCCGCCGGATCGCGCATGCCACCTACCGCTCGGAGACCGAGCTGAACCTGCGGTTCGGGCGCAAGCGCGCAGCCCGGGGAGCAGCCGCTCGCGGGCCGCGGGCCGGTTCGCCGTCGAGTCCTACCTCGACCACCAGGCGGACAAGCTGGTCCGCCGCTTCGACGCCAACAGCTACCTGGTGCTCACCGAGGCCATGAACTCCCACGACGTCGGCCGCGGCCGTGGCGGGGTCGGCCGCCGGCCTGCGCCCGGGTCACCGCCCGCACGGCGGTCGCGGCCATCGACACCGACCGGCTCTACCCGGTGCACCTGAGCCGCGAGATCGCCGAGGGCGATCGCCCGCGTCGCTGCCGCTGCGGGTGATCGAGTCGCCGTACGGCCACGACGGCTTCCTCATCGAGACCGGTGCCGTCGCCGAGCTGCTCGCGGAGCTGCTCGAACGCTGACGGTGCCGGCGCGCCGCTCAGGCGGCGTCGCAGCTGCCTCGAGCCGGGCACGCAGCCCGGCCCACGCGGGCGCCAGCGCCGGGTGCAGCGGGCAACCCGCCGACGTCGTCCACGCCACCCACCGGATCTCGTCGCTCTCGTCGTTGCGCACGTGGACGTCGACCGCGGCGCGCGTCCAGCGCGATGACGTAGGTGTAGCTCCAGTCGCCGTGATCGGTGCCGACGCATCTGGCCGACGACGCGGACGGCGCGGCGTCGAGCCCCACCTCCTCGTGGGCCTCCCGCAGCGCCGCCGCCACGACGTCCTCGTGGCTGTCGCGGGCGCCGCCGGGCAACCCCCACGTGCCGCCCTGGTGGGTCCAGCCGGCGCGCAGCTGCAGCAGCACCTCCGCCGTCGACGGCCGGCGAGGGCGACCCGGCGACCGCGGGGTCGCGAGGACGGACGCACGAGGACCAGGCCGGCCGCGCCGTGCAGCCCCCAGTGCCGGCGCCCGCACCGGCAGCTGCACCCAGCCGTTCCCGTCGTGCAGCACGCGACCAGGCTAGGCATCGGCGAGGTGCCCGACCGCTCCAGGATCCCGCTCGTGCACCGGCCGGCGCGGCGTCCGGTACCGTCGGCCCCCGGGGTGCCGGCGCCCCGCGTGCCACGGCCCGCCGGCAACTGCCGGCAGGGGCCGGCTCGTGAGGAGGTTCGCGATGGCGGTCGTCGTGGGGTACGTGCCGACGGCGGAGGGGCGCGCCGCGCTGCGGCAGGCGGCCGCAGGAGTGCCAGCTGCGCAACACCAGGCTCGTGGTCATCAACTCCCAGCGCGGCGGCAACGCCTTCGACGCGCGGGACGCGGCGCGCAGCGAGGAGGACCTGCGAGGACGTGCGGGCGAGCTCGACGCGCAGGGCCTCGAGCACGAGGTCCGCCAGCTGGTGCGCGGCCTGGAGCCCGCCGAGGACCTGATCGCCGTCGCGGAGGAGGTCGCGGCCGACGTGATCGTCATCGGCCTGCGCCGCCGCAGCCCCGTCGGCAAGCTCATCCTCGGGCTCCAACGCGCAGCGGATCCTGCTCGACGCGCCCTGCCCCGTGCTGGCCGTCAAGGCGCAGGACGAGGCGTGAGCCGAGCGCCCCCCGACTCCGCATCGCCCAGGACGAGGCCGCCGACGCGCTGCTCGCGCGCGACCCGTTCGCGCTGCTCGTCGGGATGCTGCTCGACCAGCAGTTCCCGATGGAGAAGGCGTTCGCGGGGCCGGCCATCATCGCCGCAGCGGATGGGTCTGGCACGACCTCGACCCGCGCGCCGTGGCCGGCGCCGACCCCGAGGCGTTCGCCGTCCTCATGGCCGGCCCGCCGGCCGTGCACCGGTACCACCCGAGCATGGCCGGCCGGGTGCAGGCGCTGGCCGCGCACGTGCGTCGAGCGCTACGACGGCGACGCCGCCGCGGCTGTGGCGCGGGTGCCGACGAGCGGGGCCGACCTCGCTGGCCCGGCTGCGCGGCCTGCCCGGCTTCGGCGACCAGAAGGCCCGGATCTTCGTCGCGCTGCTCGGCAAGCAGTTCGGCGTCCGGCCCGCCGGGCTGGGAGGAGGCGGCGGGCGCCTACGCGACGCCCGGGCGCCGTTCGGTGGCCGACGTCGTCGACGCCGACGTCGCCTGCAGGAGGTGCGCGACCACAAGCGCGCGCATGAAGCGGCCGCGGCGCGCGGGGCGACGCGAGCGGCTCCTGACCAGCGGCGGCTCGGCGCGGCCCGGCGGACGGTCACCCGGGGCGGGACGGACGTGCAAGAATGGACAGTTGACCGGCCCGATCGGGCAGAATTTCGGCCTCCGAACCGTTAGGGAGACGTGGCCGAGCGGACAGCCGGCCACTCCAGCACGACCGCTCCCCGTGAGCACCGCCCACACCGCACACCGCCGCCGGCCGGTGCACGCAACTCCTGCTGCCCCGGCCGGCAGTCACGACGAAAGGTTGTCCGTGTCGTCGGTCCCGACCTCCCGGCCCCTGCCCTCCGAGTTCGCCCACCCCGCCCTCCAGGAGCTCCTGCGCCTGGGCACCACCCGCGGCAGCGTCGAGGCCGCCGCCGTGCGCACCGCGTGCGAGCAGGCGGAGGTCCCGATGCCCCGGATGAAGGCCGTGCTCCGGGCGCTCGACGACGCCGGCATCACGATCGACGTGCCCGCCGGCCCCGCCGCCAAGCGCGCCGTGGCCGCGACGACGTCCCGCTCGTCGGCGTCGCGACCTCCGACCACCGACGAGAAGCCGGCCCGCAAGCGCGCCAAGCCAGCCGCGGCGAAGACGCAGGCCCCCGACGGCGCGCCGGCGCAGGCGCGACGCCAAGGCCGCGACCGCCGGCGAAGCCCGCGGCCAAGGCCGCCAAGGCGCGGCCGCCGCCGGGACCGGCGCGCGCGGACGGCACGGACGACGCCGATCGCCGACGACCGACCTCGAGGACGTCGAGGACATCGCCGTCGAGCCCGACGCCGAGGAGATCGTCGAGGAGGCCGACCTCGAGATCGAGGACGTCGCCGAGCCCGAGGTCGTCGCGGCCGTCGAGGTCGTGCCGAGCGCCGAGGCCGCCGAGGTCGTCGACGGCGCCGAGGCCCCCGAGCAGCCCGCCGGCCGGCCACCGAGGAGGAGGACGCGTTCGTCCTCACCGACGACGACGACGACGCGCCCGCCCAGCAGGTCGCGACCGCGGGTGCCACCGCCGACCCGGTCAAGGACTACCTCAAGCAGATCGGCAAGGTCGCGCTGCTCAACGCCGAGCAGGAGGTCGAGCTCGCCAAGCGGATCGAGGCCGGCCTGTTCGCCGAGGAGACGCTGAACTCCGGCGACAAGCTCGACCCGAAGCTGCGCCGCGAGCTCGAGTGGATCGCCGAGGACGGCCGGCGCGCCAAGAACCACCTGCTCGAGGCCAACCTGCGCCTGGTCGTGTCGCCTCGCCAAGCGCTACACCGGCCGCGGCATGCTCTTCCTCGACCTGATCCAGGAGGGCAACCTCGGCCTGATCCGCGCGGTCGAGAAGTTCGACTACACCAAGGGCTACAAGTTCTCGACGTACGCCACCTGGTGGATCCGGCAGGCGATCACCCGGGCGATGGCCGACCAGGCCCGCACCATCCGCATCCCGGTGCACATGGTCGAGGTCATCAACAAGCTCGCCCGCGTGCAGCGCCAGATGCTCCAGGACCTGGGCCGCGAGCCCACCCCGGAGGAGCTGGCCAAGGAGCTCGACATGACCCCCGAGAAGGTCATCGAGGTCCAGAAGTACGGCCGCGAGCCGATCTCGCTGCACACCCCGCTCGGCGAGGACGGCGACAGCGAGTTCGGCGACCTCATCGAGGACTCCGAGGCCGTCGTCCCGGCCGACGCCGTGAGCTTCACGCTCCTGCAGGAGCAGCTGCACTCGGTGCTCGACACGCTCTCCGAGCGCGAGGCCGGCGTCGTCTCGATGCGCTTCGGCCTGACCGACGGCCAGCCCAAGACGCTCGACGAGATCGGCAAGGTGTACGGCGTGACCCGCGAGCGGATCCGCCAGATCGAGTCCAAGACGATGTCGAAGCTGCGCCACCCGAGCCGCTCGCAGGTGCTGCGCGACTACCTCGACTGAGGCCTGCACACCGATGCGCACGAACGGGCGCCGCTCCCCGAAGGGAGCGGCGCCCGTACGTGTCGAGCCGGACGCGTCAGCCGCGAGGACGAGCGCGGCGACCCAGGTCGCCGCGATGAGCAGGCCGGCGAGCAGTTCGATGGCCATGCTCCAGCCGACGGCCGCGAGCGCCCGCCGGGTCGAGGCGCCCGCGCCGCCGCCGCCGAGGCGGAGCCGCTCGGCGAGGTAGACGCCGAGCACGAAGCCGAGCACCACCCCGACCACCGGGACGACGAAGAAGCCGACGACGCCCAGGACGCCGCCGGCCAGCAGCGAGGAGTCGGGACGCCCGCCTCGCGCAGCCGCCTGCCTGGGAGCAGGTACTTGGCGACCGTCCCGGCGACCAGCAGGACGGTGGCGACCGCCAGGGTCACCCAGCCGACGGCGTCGTGCCGGCCGAGGGCCCACAGCAGGACGCCGCCCCAGACGAGCGGCGAGACCGGGCAGGAACGGAACGACGACGCCCACCAGGCCGATCGCGATGATCAGCCCGGCGAGCGCCGTCAGGGTCGTGGTGTCCGACGCGCCCAGGTTCACGGTCGGCCCTCAGGCGTCCGTGGCTGCCGGCCCGCCGGGGTCAGCGCTCGTCGTCCGGCGCGCTGGCAGGGGTGGACCCCAGGGCGTCGGACTCGTCCTGGATGTCCGCCTCCGCGGCGCGCAGCGCGTCCTGGTGGGCGCGGCCGTGGTGGGCGCAGAACAGCAGCTCGCCGCCACCGGGCAGGAGCACCCGGATGTAGGCGCGCGCGCCGCACCGGTCGCAGCGGTCAGCTGCGGTCAGCGGTGCTGATGCGGTCACGACGTTCACGGGCCGACCTCCTCCGGTCTCGGTGTCGGGGCTCGATGTGGTGTTCGTCTCGGGTTCCGCCGTCTCGTTCTCGTGCTCGGGGTCGTGCTCGCCCCTCCTGTCGACGGGCGCTCTCCGCTCAACAGTGAACCAGCCGCTGCAGTTCCCCGTCGGGCGCATCGCGCTCGCTTTCGCGTCTGCGCGTACGGGCCGCGTCGCCGTCTCGCGTGTCCGGCCGCCGACCGGGCGCCCCCGGGAGGTATCTTCGATCAGACGTACGAGCGCCCGCCCCACCGGGGGCGGGAGTGAGGAGCACCGCCGCGTGGCCGTCCAGCCCGCCCACTCCGAGCGCGCCGCCGCCGCCCGCCGGGTCGGTGCCGCCGCGGACTACACGGCCCGGCACCTGTCCGTCCTCGAGGGCCTCGAGGCGGTGCGCAAGCGACCCGGCATGTACATCGGCTCGACCGACTCCCGCGGCCTCATGCACTGCCTGTGGGAGATCATCGACAACGCGGTCGACGAGGCGCTCGGCGGCCACTGCCACACGATCGACGTGGTGCTGCACGCCGACGGCTCGCGTCGAGGTCGCGCGACGACGGCCGCGGCATCCCGGTCGACGTCGAGCCCAAGACCGGCCTGTCGGGCGTCGAGGTCGTGTTCACCAAGCTGCACGCCGGCGGCAAGTTCGGCGGCGGCTCGTACGCGGCGTCCGGCGGCCTGCACGGCGTCGGCGCCAGCGTCGTCAACGCCCTGTCCGCCCGGCTCGACGTCGAGGTCGACCGCAACGGGCAGACCTGGGCGATGAGCTTCCGCCGCGGCGAGCCGGGCGTCTTCGCCGACGCCGGGGACGACGGCCCGCAGGCCGCCGTTCACGCCGTTCGTCGACCGGTCCGAGCTGCGCGCCAGCGGGCAAGGTCAGGCGCGGCGTCACCGGCACCCGGGTCCGCTACTGGGCCGACCGGCAGATCTTCCTCGCCGACGCCGACTTCTCCTACGACGAGCTCGTCACCCGCGCCCGGCAGACCACGCTACCTCGTGCCGGGCCTGCGGATCGCGCTGCGCGACGAGCGCGGGCTGCCGGGCACGCCCGGCGAGCACGCCCCGCACGAGGAGGTCTTCGTCCACGAGGGCGGGCATCGGCGAGTTCGCCGAGTTCCTGGCGACCGACGAGCCGGTCACCGACGTGTGGCGGCTGCAGGGCAGCGGGCACTTCACCGAGACCGTGCCGGTGCTCGACGAGCGCGGCCACATGACGCCCACCGAGGTGCGAGCGCGAGGCGGTCGTCGACGTCGCGCTGCGCTGGGGGACCGGCTACGACACCGAGGTCCGGACCTTCGTCAACATCATCGCCACGCCCAAGGGCGGCACCCACCTCGCGGGCTTCGAGCAGGGCCTGCTCAAGGCCGTGCGCCAGCAGGTCACCGACAACGCGCGCAGGCTCAAGTTCAACCTCAAGGACGACCGCCTCGAGAAGGACGACGTCCTCGAGGGGCTGACGGCCGTGGTCACCGTGCGCCTGGCCGAGCCGCAGTTCGAGGGCCAGACGAAGGAGGTGCTCGGCACCACCGCGGTGCGCGGCATCGTCGCCCGCGTCGTCGACACCGAGCTGACCGCGCTGCTCACCTCGACCGAAGCGCGCCGAGAAGGCGCAGGCGGCGCTGCTGCTCGACAAGGTCGTCGGGGCGATGCGCACCCGGGTGGCCGCCCGGCAGCACAAGGAGACGCAGCGGCGCAAGAACGCGCTCGAGACCTCGCTCGCTGCCGGCCAAGCTGGCCGACTGCCGCAGCGACGACGTCGACCGCTCCGAGCTGTTCATCGTCGAGGGCGACTCCGCGCTCGGCACCGCCAAGCTGGCCCGCAACTCGGAGTTCCAGGCGCTGCTGCCGATCCGCGGCAAGATCCTCAACGTCCAGAAGGCGTCGATCAGCGACATGCTGAAGAACGCCGAGTGCGCCTCGATCATCCAGGTCGTCGGCGCCGGCTCCGGGCGCACCTTCGACCTCGAGGCCGCCCGCTACGGCAAGATCATCCTGATGACGGACGCCGACGTCGACGGCGCCCACATCCGGACCCTGCTGCTCACGCTCTTCTTCCGCTACATGCGCCCGCTGGTCGACGCGGGGCGCGTCTACGCCGCCGTGCCGCCGCTGCACCGGGTCGAGGTGGTGAACCCGGGCGCGAAGAAGAACGAGGTCGTCTACACCTACTCCGAGGCCGAGCTGCACCGCCTGCTCGCCCAGCTCGAGAAGCGCGGGCGCCGTTACAAGGAGCCGATCCAGCGGTACAAGGGCCTGGGCGAGATGGACGCCGACCAGCTCGCCGAGACCACGATGGACCCGCGGCACCGCACCCTGCGCCGGGTCCGCGCACGTCGACGCGGGCGCGGCGGAGCGCGTGTTCGACCTGCTGATGGGCAACGACGTCGCTCCGCGCAAGGACTTCATCGTCGACGGCGCGGCCCGGCTCGACCGCGAGCGCATCGACACCTGAGCGGGCCGGCAGCGGATCGCGCGAACCTGTCGATCGGCGGCCGGCGACATCGTCATACCGGTACGAGGCGCCCGAGGGGGCGCCAGGACCGGAGGAAGGACGACGAGATGCGCTACACACTGCTGCTGCACTACCCCGAGATGAGCCCCGAGGCCCTCGGCGCCGAGGCGATGGAGGAGGGCCAGCGCGCCTTCCGGAGCTACGCCGCCGCGCTGGACGCCGCCGGCGTGCTGCTCTCCGCCGAGGTGCTGCAGCCCTCGGCGAGCACGACGACCGTGCGGCTGGTCGACGGGCCCTGCAGGTGCAGGACGGGCCCTTCGCCGACACGAAGGAGCAGCTCGGGGGCACGTTCGTGATCGACGTCCCCGACCTGGACGCCGCGCTCGAGTGGGCCGGCAAGGCGCCGTCGGTCGCCTGGGGAGCCGTCGAGGTGCGGCCCGGCGCCGTGTACTACCAGCGGCGGCGCCTGGCGGCCGAACGCGTGACCGGGCCGGCGGCCCCCGACGCGGGAGCGGCCGCCGAGCGGGCCGCCCGTACCTCGTACGGGCGGCTCGTGGCCCTGCTCGCCGGCCCGGAACGGCGACCTGGCGCTCGCCGAGGACGCGCTCGGCGAGGCCTTCGAGCAGGCCCTGACGTCGTGGCCCGCGAACGGCGTGCCGCGCAACCCGGAGGGCTGGCTGCTCACCGTCGCGCGCAACCGGCAGCGCGACGTCTGGAAGTCGCCGGCCCACCGGCGCACCCCCCGCTCGACGACCTGGCTGAGGGACTGGAGGTGATCCGTGGCCGCGCTCGACGACCTCGGCGAGCTCGATCCCGACGCCCTGCCCGACCGGCGTCTCGAGCTGCTGTTCGTCTGCGCCCACCCGGCCATCGACCCGGCCGCGCGGACCCCGCTCATGCTCCAGACCGTGCTCGGCTTCGAGGCCGCGCCGCATCGCGGCGGCGTTCGCGGTGCCCGAGCCGGCCATGGCGCAGCGCCTCGTGCGGGCCAAGCGGCGCATCCGCGACGCCCGGATCCCCTTCGCGGTGCCCGCCGCGCGCGGCCCTGGCCGAGCGGCTGCCCCCGGTGCTCGAGGCCGTGTACGGCTGTCACGTGCTCGAGCGGGGCGACCTCGCGGGGGAGGCGCAGCTACCTGGCCGTGACGCTCGCGACCCTCGCTCGGCGACGAGCCGGAGGCCTGGGGGCTCGCCGCGCTCGTCACGCTGTCGAGCGCCCGGGCCCCGGCACGCGCCGGCGGGCGCTACGTGCCGCTCGACGAGCAGGACCCACGGTCCTGGACGCGCGCCGCTCGATCGCGGAGGGGGAGGCGTACCTGCGGCGCGCGAGCGCCGGGGGCCGCCGGGCCGGTTCCAGCTGGAGGCCGCGATCCAGGCCGTGCACTGCGACCGGGCCACGGACGGGCACGACCGACTGGGCGGCCCTGCGCACGCTGTACCGCGCGCTCGGGCGCCTGGCGCCCTCGCTGGGTGCCCAGGTCGCCCTCGCCGGCGTCGTCGGGCAGGCTCGACGGACCCGACGCCGGGCTCGACATCCTCGAGGCCCTCCCGCCGGCGGCAGGGCCGCTTCCAGCCGTGGTGGGCGACCCGGGCCCACCTGCTCGCCGGCGCGGGGCGGGTGGGCGAGGCCGCGGCGGCCTTCACCAGGGCCGCGGAACTGGCGGACGACGACGCCGTCCGCGCCTACCTGCTCGCGCGGCAGGCGCGCGTGCTCGGCGTCCGGTGGGGACCGGAGACGGCAGGTGGGGAATGATGCAGGCGTGAGCCGTCCCCTCGTGATCACGGCCGGGCTGCTGGGCGTCGTCGCCGGCCTGCGCAGCCAGCTCCCGAACGCCGCCCTCGCCGCCCGTGGCCTCGGGCCCACCAGCGGGCCGCTGGCCCTGCTCGGGTCGGGCGCGGGCCGGCGCGCGGCCTACCTCGCCGCCGCCGGCGAGATCGTCGCCGACAAGCTGCCGGCGACCCCCACCAGGGTCGACCGCGGACCGCTCATCGGGCGCATCGTCAGCGGCGCCCTGGCCGGAGCCGTGTTCGCCGCGTCGGCCGGGTCCAGGCGTGGCCGCCTGGTCGCCCCGGCGCTGGCCGGAGCGGCCGGGGCCTACGCCGGCACCTGGGGCGGGTACACCGCCCGCCGGTGGCTGGTCGCCGCGACCGGGCTGCCCGACCCCGTCGTCGCCGTCGCGGAGGACGCGCTCGCGGTCGGCCTCGTCGCGCTCGCCCTGCCCCGCACCTCCTGACGACCCCTCGACACGTCGCCGCAGGGTCCGGTGCCCGCCCGGCCGGGGCTGGTGCCAGGGTTCTGCTCATGTGCCACGACACCGACTCCCGGCCGCCCGCCGCGCCCGCCGACGTCGTCCCCCAGCCGCGCGAGATCGACAGCACGGCGAGCTCAGCCTCACCTCCGCGGACGGCACCGTCGTCGCGGCCTACGAGGCGATCCCGGCCGGCGAGCCCGTCGCCCGGATCGTGGTGCTGCCCGACGTCCGCGGGCTGCACCCGTACTACCGGGCGCTCGCCGAGCGCCTCGCCGAGGCGGGCCTGTACGCGGTGGCCGATCGACTACTTCGGCCGCACCGCCGCGGACCAGCCCCGGGACGACGACTTCGCGTACGCCGAGCACGTCAAGCAGGTGACGCCGCAGCAGGTGAGCGAGGACGTGGCCGCCGCCGTCCGGCACCTGTCGCCCGAGGGCAGCCACCCGGTGTTCACCGTCGGCTTCTGCTTCGGCGGCGGCCACTCGTGGCGGCTCGCGGCCGAGGGGATCGGCCTGGCGGGCGCGATCGGCTTCTACGGCCGGCCGGGACTCGTCGAGGAGGCGGCATCGGCCACGCGGGGTCGCCCGCGCGCCGGTGCTGATGCTCATCGCCGGCGCGGACAAGGCCATTCCCGCGGCCGACGTGCTCGCCACCGCCGAGCGGCTGCGCGGAGCGCGGCGCGGAGGTGCGAGACGCACGTCTTCGAGGGAGCCCCGCACTCGTTCTTCGACCGCTACGTTCGCCGAGCACCGCGACGACTGCGACGAGGCGTGGCGGCTGCTGCTGACCTTCGTGCGCCGGCACTCCCGCGGGCACTAGGCGCGCAGGCCCCGGGTCCGCGCCTCGACGGCGCGGACCACGGCCACCATGTCCTCGTGGCCGTGACCGAGCCGCAGCGTCTCGGCGTAGAGGGCGTGGCACACGTCCATCAGCGGCGAGGCCACGCCTGCGGTGCGTGCCGCCTGGGTAACGAGCCGGTTGTTCTCGAGCACGTTCACGATCGAGGCCTGCACGGCGTGGTCGCCGTCCGCGATCTTGTGCGCCTTGACCCGGGACACCTGGCTCGACATCGGGCCCGCGTCGAGGACCCGCAGCAACGTCTCGACGTCCAGGCCCTGGGCACGGGCGAAGTGCACCGCCTCGGCCACACCGGTGACCAAGGTGATGAGCACGACGTTGATCGCGAGCTTCATCAGCAGCGCGTTCGGCGCGTCGCCGCAGTCCACCACCTCCCGGCAGAAGGCCTTGAGCAGGGGCGTCACGTCGGTGACGGCGTCGCGGCGGCCGGCGACCATCCCGACGAGCTCGCCCGCCTCCGCCGGGTCGCGAGAGCCCGAGACCGGCGCCTCGACGTACCGGCCGCCGGCGGCGGCGACGTCCGCCGCGAGCCCGCGCGAGAACTGCGGGGACGTCGTGCCCAGGTGCACCACGGTGCGGTCACGGACCCGATGCGGAAAGGCGTCGCTCCCGTGGCCGAGGACGGCGTCGACCGCCGGCTCGTCGGCGAGCATGAGCAGGACGGTGCGGGCCCGTGCGAAGACCTCGGCGGCGTCGGCGGCCACCTCCGCGCCGGCTGCCCGGAGGGGCTCGGAGCGGGCCCGGGTGCGGTTCCAGACGAGCAGCGGGGTCCCGGCCCGGGCGAGGTGCAACGCCATCGGCGTGCCGATGGTCCCGAGCCCGACGAAGCCGACCTGCACCTCACACCTCCGCGGCGCCGGCGGGCACGGGCGGGGCCTCGGCCGGCGCCGCGACGGCCACCCGCCGGGTGGCGAACGCCGAGCCGATCAGGACCAGCGGGAACCCGACGACCAGGCCGAGCGTGAGCGGCTCGCCGAGGACGATCACCCCCAGCGCCAGGGCGACCGCGGGGTTGACGTAGGTGATGACGGTCGCCCGGGTGGGTCCCACCTCGGCGATGAGCGCGAAGAACACGAGGAAGGCCAGCGCGCTGCAGACGACACCGAGCACGCCGACCGCCCACCAGGTCGAGGCCGAGACGGCGGCGAGATCCACCGGTCGCGTGACCCACGCGGGTACGAGGTAGGCGAGCGCGGTGACCGCCATGGCGACGGCGGACACGCCCAGCGAGGGCAGTCCGGCGAGGCGCCGATCGGCCACGATCGGCCCGATCGCGTACCCCGCGGCCGCGAGCAGGACGGCCACGACCGCGGTCCAGCTGCCCGCGTGCAGATCGAACCCGACGAGCACGGCCACGCCGGCGATGCCGATCAGCAGGCCGAGCAGGCGGCGCGCGTCGACCGGGTCGGCGAGACCGGCGAGCCGGCCGAAGACCACCCCGAGCAGCGGGACGGTGGCGACCAGGAGCCCGGTCAGGGAGCTCGAGAGGCGCAGCTCGGCGAAGGTGAGCAGGAAGAACGGCCCCGCCACCTCGACGCCGGCGAACACCAGCAGCCACGGCCACCGGGCGAGCAGCGGGCGCAGCATCCCCCGGGCCGCCGCGATGGGCACCAGCAGGAGCGCGGCGAGCGCGGTCCGGCCGAACACCACCGCCGCCGGGGAGAGGTCAGCCACGGCCACCTTGATGAACAGGTAGGGGACTCCCCAGATCAGGGCCATCGCGGCGAAGAGCAGGCGCCCACGAGCGCTCACGCAGGCACTCCCGTCAGCGGGTCGACCGCGCGGCGCGTGCGCCCCGACGCGGTCTCGACGGCCAGCCCCTCCCGGGCCCAGTACTCGAACCCGCCGATCATCTCGCGGACGTCGCCGTACCCCGCTCTCGCCAGGGTCAGCGCCGCCTTGGTGCTGCCGTTGCAGCCCGGCCCCCAGCAGTAGGTGACGATCCGTGGCCGGGCATCGGGCGGCGGGAGCTCGGCGAGCCGGCCGGGCAGCTCCGCACCAGGGACGTGCAGGGCGCCCGGCACGTGACCGGCGTCCCATGCGTCACGGCTGCGCACGTCGAGGAGCAGCATGCGCTCGCCCGCGGCGCGGGCGGCGGCGACGTCGGAGGGGTCGGTCTCGAACCTGAGTCTGGACTCGAAGTAGGCGACGGCGTCGAGGGTCACCCGCCCAGCCTCGCGCACGCGCGAGACATCCCACCACTGGCAGGACTGCCGTCATGCGGGCATCCTCTGCCACACTGGGGGGCGTGTTGAGCAACGTGGTGGCCGTCGTCGGTGAGCCCGCCTCGGCCTTCGAGCTGGGCGTCGTCAGCGAGGTCTTCGGGTACGACCGCAGCGACGACGGCCTGCCCCGGTACGACTTCGCGCTCTGCGCCGTCCGACCGGGGCTCGTCCCCACGACGACGGGGTTCGAGGTGCGGGTGGTGCACGGCCTCGAGCGTCTCGCGGAGGCCGACCTCGTCGCGGTGCCCTCCTGGACCGACCGGGCGGTGCAACCACCCGCCGACCTCGTCGAGGCCCTGCACGCCGCCGCCTACCGCGGGGCGCGGCTGCTGAGCGTCTGCTCGGGGGCGTTCCTGCTGGCGGCCGCCGGCCTGCTCGACGGCCGTCGCGCCACGACCCATTGGCGGTACGCCGCCACGCTCGCCGCCCGGTACCCGGCGGTGCGGGTCGACGCCGGGGTCCTCTACGTCGAGGACGGTCCGATCGTGACGAGCGCGGGCACGGCCGCGGCCATCGACGCCTGCCTCCACCTCGTCCGCACCGAGCACGGGGCGTCTGTCGCCAACGCGATCGCACGCCGCATGGTCGTGCCGCCGCACCGGTCGGGCGGACAGGCGCAGTTCGTGGAGGCCGCGGTCGCCCGGCCCGGTGGTGACGACGGCCTCGGCGAGCTCGTCGCCTGGGTGCAGCGGCACCTCACCGAGCCGCTCACCGTCGAGGACCTGGCCGCGCGGGCTCTGATGTCGCCGCGCACGTTCGCCCGCCGATTCCGCGCGGCCACCGGGACGACGCCGCACCAGTGGCTGCTCGACCAGCGGATGCTCCTGGCCGAGCAGCTGCTCGAGCAGACCGACCTGCCGGTCGACGAGATCGCCCGGCGCTGCGGGCTCGGGAGCGCCGACACCCTCCGCCACCACTTCGCCCGCCGGCGCCGGGTCAGCCCGGCCGGCTACCGCCGCGCGTTCCGGGCGGGCGCCGCCGGGAGCTGACGGCGCGGTTCACGCCGGGTCGGGGGGTGTGGGCACCGGGCCGCCCACCGCGGCCACGGGCGCGCGCAGCGGGACGCCGGACCCGTCGCGCCGGGAGTCCTGGGCCGGCAGCGGGACGGCGACACCGTTCGCCCCCGCCGCCAGCGGGGGAGCGGCCCCTGCCCACGCCAGCAGCAGCGTGTCCTCGCCGCGCAGGAAACGGTGGCAGCGCACACCGCCGGTGGCGCGGCCCTTCGCGGGGTACTCGGCGTAGGGCGTCACCTTCGCCGTACCCGTCTGCGTCCCGGGCAGCGCGCCGCTGCTGCCCGCGACCGTCACCACGACGCTCGCCCACTCCCCGTCGGGGAGGGTGAGGTCGACGGCGCCGAAGTGGACGACCCGCGCGCCCGGTGCGAGGTTCACGCCTGCCATCCCGCCGGCCGACCGGCCCTGCGGGCGCACCTTCTCGGCGCCGAAGCGCAGCAGCTGGGCATCGCTGGTGACGAAGACCAGGTCGCACCGCTCGTGCGGCAGCTCGACGGCCCCCACCACCGCGTCGCCGTCCCGCAGCGACACGACCTCCCACTCGCCCTTGTTCAGCGGGTAGTCGGTGGTGACCCGCTTGACGACGCCGGCCGCCGTCCCGAGCGCGAGGCCGGGGGAGTCGGGACGCAGCGAGGCGAGCGTAACCACGTGCTCGCCCTTCTCGAGCGCGAGGAACTCGGCCAGCGGCGCGCCGCCCGACAGCGAGGGCGCCGCCGACGTCGGCGGGAGCGCCGGGACGTCGAGCACGGGCAGCCGGATCATCCGGCCGAGGCTCGTGACCGCCGCCACCTCGCCGCGCGCCGTGGCCGGCACGGCGGCGACCACGACGTCGTGCGCGGAGCGCGCCGCCGGGTCGGGTGGAGGGAGGGGCTCGGTCGACGTCGTCCGCGCCAGCAGGCCCGTCGAGGACAGCAGGACGAAGCACGGGTCGTCGGCGACCTCCAGCGGCGCGGCCTTGCTCGCCGTCGTGGCGGTGCCGGACGACTCGAGCAGCACGGTCCGGCGCGGGGTGCCGAACCGGCGGGCGACGTCGGCGAGCTCCTCCGAGACCGCGCCGCGCAGCAGGGCGTCGCTCTCGAGCAGCGCGGTGAGCTCGGCGATCGTCTCCTCGAGCTCGGACTTCTCCTTGTCGAGCTCGAGCTTGCTGTACTTGGTGAGCCGGCGCAGCGGCATCTCGAGGATGTACTCGGCCTGCACCTGGCTGAGATCGAAGACCGTCATGAGCCGTTCCCGCGCCTGCGCGGTGTCGTCGCTGCTGCGGATCACCGCGATGACCTCGTCGATGTCAAGGATGGCGACGAGCAGGCCCTCGACGAGGTGCAGGCGGTCGGAGGCCTTCGTGCGGCGGAAGAGCGAGCGGCGCCGGACGACGTCGAGCCGGTGGTCGACGTAGACCTGGAGGAGCTCCTTGAGGCCCAGCGTGCGGGGCTGGCCCTCGACCAGGCAGACGTTGTTGATGCCGAACGACTCCTCCATCGGCGTCAGCCGGTAGAGCTGCTCGAGCACCGCGTCGGGGTTGAAGCCGTTCTTGACCTCGATGACCAGGCGCAGCCCGTTCTGCCGATCGGTCAGGTCGGTGAGGTCGGAGATGCCCAGCAGCTTCTTGGCCTGGACGAGGTCCTTGACCTTCTCGCGGATCTTCTCGGGCCCGACCGTGTAGGGCAGCTCGGTGACGACGATCGCCTTGCGGCGCGCGGTGACGTTCTCGATGCGCGCGGTGGCACGGGTGCGGAAGGTCCCGCGGCCCGTCGCGTAGGCCTCGCGGATGCCCTCCAGGCCGATGATCTTGCCGCCGGTGGGGAGGTCGGGACCGGGGACGAACCGCATGAGGTCGTCGAGCGTCGCCCGCGGGTGCGCGAGCAGGTGCCGGGCGGCGCCGACGATCTCGACCAGGTTGTGCGGCGGCATGTTCGTCGCCATGCCGACGGCGATCCCGCTCGCGCCGTTGACGAGCAGGTTCGGGATGGCCGACGGCAGCACCTCGGGCTGCTGGTAGGTGTTGTCGTAGTTGGGGATGAAGTCGACCGTGTCCTCGTCGAGGGTGTCGGTCATGACGAGGGCGGCCGGCGCCATGCGCACCTCGGTGTACCGGGCCGCGGCCGGTCCGTCGTCCAGTGATCCGAAGTTGCCGTGCCCGTCGACGAGCGGTACGCGCAGCGTGAAGTCCTGGGCGAGCCGGACGAGCGCGTCGTAGATGGCGGCGTCACCGTGCGGGTGGAGGCGCCCCATGACGTCACCGACGACGCGCGCCGACTTCACGTGGCCGCGGTCGGGCCGCAGGCCCATCTCGGCCATCTGGAAGAGGATGCGGCGCTGCACGGGCTTCAGGCCGTCGCGGGCGTCGGGCAGGGCGCGCGAGTAGATGACCGAGTAGGCGTACTCGAGGAACGCCTCCTGCATCTCCTGCTCGACCTCGATGTCGACGATGCGCTCGGTGAAGTCCTCCGGCGGCGGCGTGTTCCCCGTCGTGCGTGCCATGCGTCGTGCGCTCCTCGTCGTCGTCGCACGCACGAGGGTGCGTGCTGGCCCGATTGTCGCCTCCGGCACCGACAGCGCGGGCACGGACCCGCCGTAACGGGCAGGATCGGGGCGTGTCGCAGCCAGCCGCCCCCGGGAGCGAGGTCGACGAGCATCCCCTGGTTGCGCGCGTCCGCGCCGTCGCCGACGACGTGCTCGCACCGGCGGCCGCCGAGGTCGACGCGTCCCAGGTGCCGCGCTCGCACCTGGAGGCCCTCGCCGCCGCGGGGGTGTTCGGGGTGTCGGCCCCGGCAGCGGCCGGCGGGGCCGACGCGCCGCCCGCGGTCGCGCGCCGCGTGCACGAGCTCCTCGCGGGCGCCGACCTCTCGACCTGGTTCGTGCAGGCGCAGCACCACCAGCTCGTGCGCATGCTCGCGACCACCGGCCGGCGCCCCGAGCTGCTCGCCGATCTCGCCGCCGGCCGGCTGGTGGCGGGCATCGCGTTCTCCCACCTGCGTCGCCGGCCCGCCCGCGTGCTCACGGCGACCCCCGACGGCGACGGCTGGCGGTTCGACGGCACGGCGCCCTGGTACACGGGGTGGGGACTCAACGACGTCGCCCTCGTGGCCGCCCTCACCGACGCGGACGACGTCGTGTGGGCCGTGGTCGAGGCACGCGAGGGGCCGCACCTGCAGGCGGGGCCGTTGCTGCGCACCGCCGCCCTGTCCGCGGGCCGCACGGTGACCCTCGAGCTGTCCGCCCTGCCGGTGCCGGCGGCCGACGTCGTGCTGGTCGAGCCGGCGCAGGCGTGGGCGCCCAGGGACGCGCTCGTGACCGTGAACGCACCCCCTGCGGTGTTCGGGCTGGCCGACTCCACGCTACGGCTGCTCGCCGAGCAGGGGGTGCGACGGCGCGAGCCCGCCGCCGTCGCGGCCGCGGCTGCGGTGGGGGCCGAGCTGGACGCCGTCCGGACCCGGGCCTACCACCTGGTCGACGAGGTGCCACCCGCGGACGCCGCCGGCGAGCGGCTCGCGCTGCGCGCCCGTGCGCTGCGCCTGGGCGTCGACGCGGGCACCGCGCTCGTGACCGCCGGCGCCGGGGGAGCGATGGCGGCGGGCGCGCCCGCGCAGCGCAAGGCGCGCGAGGCGCTGTTCCTGCTCGTCCAGGCCCAGACGGCCGACGTGCGGGCGGCCACCCTGGCGACCTTCACGAGGGAGTGACCGGGATCGGCGAGGTCGGCGGGTCCAGGCGGGTCAGGCGGTTGGCCGGGTCAGGCGGTTGGCCGGGTCAGGCGGTCAGGCGGGTCAGGTGTGGCCGCGCAGCCGCCAGGGGAGGCCGAAGCGGCCGTCGTGGGCCACCTCTTCGAGGGGGCGCCGGCCGCGGCGCAGCGAGGGGGAGCGGCGGTCGCTCGCGGCGTGGCCGAGGGCCACGACGCCGACGACGCGCCGGTCGGCGGGGGCGCCGAGGGCCTCGAGCACCACGGCGTGCCGGCTCGCGGGCACACCGAAGAAGCAGGCGCCCAGGCCGGCGTCGACCGCGGTCAGCAGCATGAGCAGGGCGGCCATGCCGGTGTCGACGTCCCAGTAGGGGACCGGCCACCGGAGCTCGCTCCGGTCCACCCAGCCCTTGTCCGCCTCGGCGTAGCGGCTCAGGTACCGCTCACGGTCGGACAGGCACACGATGAGCGCGGGGGCAGTGCGCATGCCCTCGAGCCAGGCGTCGGGCGGGCCGTCGCGGTCCGTGGCCGCCGTCCAGAACCTCTCGCGGTCCTCGGGGCGGCGGCACACGACGAAGTCCCAGCCCTGGCTGAACCCCGCGCTCGGCGCTCGCACGGCGCTCTGCAGGAGCCGGTCGAGGACGGCGTCGGGCACCCCCCGGCCCGGCTGATAGGCCCTGACCATCCGCCGGGAGCGGACGACGGCGGCGAAGTCCATGGGATCGACTCTGTCACGCCGCTACGGGCACCGGCCGACCCCGCCCCAGGTCATGAGAGGGGCAGGTCAGAGACCTGTTCGACATCGAATCGTGACCCAGCTACCGGCGTGTCATTCCTTGCGTGTCGCGGTAGCGGCATGTTATGAGCCTCGTCACATTGCCCCGTCGGGGGTTGGAACGGGCGGAACGGCTCGTCCACGCTGTGCCCTGTCACCCGTTCGGGTGACGGCAGGGCCGTGACGCCGAGTTCCGCCGGCGGCCGCTGTCCACGAACCCACCACGGCGGAAGCGGGGGACCCGATCTCCACGGCTGCCGTCGCACCGCGACGGCCGCCTCGGGGTGAAGCCGGTCTCCTTCGACGGAGCCCGGCCGGGCAACTTTCCAGCCCGAACCCGACAGCTCACCTCGCAGGCGGATGGGGAAGGACACTCGTGTCTGATCTTCGTTCACGTCCACTCCGTCATGCCCTGAAACAGGCGGCGGTCACGGGCACCACCGGCTCGCTCCTCCTCGGCGCGGCCGTCGCCGGGTTCGCCGCTCCGGCATCCGGCGCCGCCGTCGCCGCCCCCGCGGTGCGGACAGCCGCCTCCCCGGCCGCGGGAGCCGCTGCGGCTGGCGCCGCCGCGACGGCCGCCGTCACGCTGCACGCCCGCACGGTGGCCGCGACCACCCGTCGCGTCGTCGACCGCAACCGCCTGCTGCGCACGGCCGCGTCGCTCAAGGGTCGGCCGTACCGCTACGGCGCCGCCGGCCCCCGCGCCTTCGACTGCTCCGGCTACGTGCAGTACGTGCTCAAGCAGCAGCACTGGTCGATGAACCGGACCGCCGCGGGCCAGTACCGCCAGACGAAGCACATCTCCCGCAGCGCGGCCCGCCCCGGCGACCTCGTGTTCTTCTACGGGTCGGGCGGCGTCTACCACGTCGGCATCTTCGCCGGCCACGGCAAGATGTGGGCCGCTCCGCACACCGGCACCGTGGTGCAGCTGGAGAAGATCTACGGCAACAACTGGGTGATCGGCCGCATCGTCTGACGTCCCACCCCTTCCCGTGATCAAGGAAAAGCTGGACCCCGCACGCCGCGGAGGGTCCAGCTTTTCCTTGATCACGAGAGGGGGGCGGTCAGGTCAGGTCGTCCTCCCAGAACTCGAGGGTCGCGCGCTCGCCGGCGCCGTCCGGGTGGCGTTCCTGCTCGCCCGCGCGCAGCTCGACCCGGCGGATCTTCCCCGAGATCGTCTTCGGGAGCTCGGCGAACTCGATCCGGCGGATCCGCTTGTACGGCGCCAGGTGCTCGCGCGCGTGGCCGAGGATCTGCCGGGCCGTGTCGGCCGACGGCTCCCACCCGGCGGCGAGCACGACGTAGGCCTTCGGAACGGCCAGGCGCAGCGGGTCCGGTGACGGCACCACCGCCGCCTCGGCGACCGCGGGGTGCTCCACGAGCACGCTCTCGAGCTCGAACGGGCTGATCCGGTAGTCCGACGCCTTGAACACGTCGTCGGCCCGGCCCACGTAGGTGATGTACCCGTCGGCGTCCCGGGAGGCCACGTCGCCGGTGTGGTACACGCCGCCGCGCATCGCCTCCCCGGTCCGGTCCGCGTCGTCGCGGTACCCGACCATCAGCCCGAGCGGGCGGCCGAGCACGGGGGAGTCCACGCGCAGGCAGAGCTCGCCCTCCGCCGGGCCGTCGGGCCGCACCTCGTTCGACACCGGGTCGACGAGCACCACGTCGTACCCCGGCAGCGGCCGGCCCATCGAGCCGGGCACCACGCGCTGCCCCGGTGAGTTGCCGACCTGGGCGGTGGTCTCGGTCTGGCCGAACCCGTCCCGCACCACGAGCCCCCAGGCGCGGCGGACCTGCTCGATGACCTCGGGGTTCAGCGGCTCCCCGGCGGCGACCACCTCGCGCAACGGGATCCGCCCCGCCCACGCCGCCAGGTCGGTCTGCACGAGCATCCGCCAGACCGTCGGGGGCGCGCAGAAGGTGGTGACGCCGGCGCGCTCCATCGCGGCGAGCAGGCCGCCGGCGTCGAACCGCGGCTGGTCGACGACGACGATCGTCGCCTCGGCGTTCCAGGGCGCGAAGACACTGCTCCAGGCGTGCTTCGCCCAGCCCGGCGACGAGACGTTGAGGTGCAGGTCACCGGGCCGCAGTCCGACCCA
Source organism: uncultured Actinomycetota bacterium (assembly GCA_963792195.1). Classification (GTDB taxonomy): domain Bacteria; phylum Actinomycetota; class Actinomycetes; order Actinomycetales; family Kineosporiaceae; genus DATKNA01. The sequence continues at coordinate 996,893 of CAWBVK010000004.1, forward strand.
GTACATCGTCGAGAGGTGGCCCGCGGGGTAGGAGGTGTGGGTGTGCTCGACGAGCTTCGGCGACGCCGTGGTGCCCGACGTGAAGTACAGCAGGAGCGTCTCGTCGCCCCGGGTGTCCTCGCCGGCCACCTCGTCGCCGTCGAAGGCCTCGGCGTCGGCATAGGAGAGCCAGCCCTGGACGTCGCCGCCGACGGCGACCCGCGTCCAGTCGCCGGGCACGCCCTCGAACCGCGCCGCGTCGCCCGCCCGCGCGACGACGTGCTGCACCTTCCCGCGGTCGATGCGGTCACGGATGTCGGCGGGCGCGAGCAGCGTGGTGGCCGGGATGAGCACGGCCCCGAGCCGGATCGCCGCGAGCATCGTCTCCCACAGCTCGACCTGGTTGCCGAGCATGAGCAGCACGCGGTCGCCGCGACGCACACCCTGCGCGGCGAACCACCCGGCGAGCCGGCGTGAGCCGGCGGCCAACTCCGCGTAGGTCGGCTTCGCGAGGTCGGCGTCCGGCCCCAGGATCCACAGCGCGGGCCGGTCGGCGGCCGGCCCGGCCGCGACGGCGTCGAACCAGTCCCGCGCGTAGTTGAACACCTCGGGCCGGGGCCAGCGGAAGCGTTCGCGGGCCGTCGGCAGGTCGTCGCGGAGCTCGAGCAGCAGGTCGCGGGCCGCCCGAAAGCCCGCAGCCCGATCCGCGGCCAGGTCAGCAGGGTGATCGGTGACGTCGCTCATACGCGAACCCTGGCACCGCCTCCCGCGCCGGGCAACGCCCCGCGACGCTTCGCCCCCGTGCTCCTCCGCGGCTGCTTTGCTCCGCCCCGGCCCGGTCTCGCGCCGCGAAACCGAGCCGCAGCTGAGTAACGCAGCCGGAGATGAGCACGGGCGCCGGGGGCGGCGGCGAGATTAGGCTCACCGTCATGTCGACCCCGAGCGAGGCCGGCGTCCCGTACCCGGCGCACTGGGAGGCCGACGTCGTCCTCGCCGACGGCGGTACCGCCCACCTGCGCCCGATCACGCCGCAGGACGCCGACGCGCTGCAGGCCTTCCACCTGCGCCAGTCACCGGAGTCGACGTACCTGCGCTTCTTCGCGCCGATGCCGCGGCTCTCCGAGGCCGACCTCGCGCGCTTCACGACCGTCGACCACGTCGACCGCGTGGCGCTGGTCGTGACGGTCGGCGACGACATCGTGGCCGTCGGCCGTTACGACCGGATCGACACGGGCGGGGACGGAACGGCCGAGGTGGCCTTCAACGTCGCCGACGCCCAGCAGGGCCGCGGCATCGGCTCCGTGCTGCTCGAGCACCTCGCGGCCGCCGCCCGCGAGCACGGCATCCACCGCTTCGTCGCCGAGGTCCTCCCGCAGAACCGGCGCATGCTCGGGGTCTTCCGCGATGCCGGCTACGCGGTCCGGCACGACTTCGAGGACGGCGTCGTGTCGCTCGCCTTCGACATCGACCCCACCGAGCGGTCGCTGGCGGTCATGGCCGCCCGCGAGCACCGGGCGGAGTTCCGCAGCGTCGCAGCGCTGCTCGCTCCGCGCGCCGTCGTGCTCGTCGGGGCCAGCCGGCGGCCGGGCACCGTGGGCCACCGGTTGCTCCAGGACCTCCTCGCCGGCGACTTCGCCGGTCCGCTGCACGTCGTGCACCCCGAGGCGGACGCCGTCCTCGGCGTCCCCGCCCGGCGTTCCGTGGCCGACGTCCCGGTGGACCCCGAGCGGCCGCTCGACCTCGCGGTGATCGCGGTCCCGGCCGAGTCGGTGCTCGACGTCGTGCACGACTGCGCGCGGGCGGGCGTCCGGGGGCTCGTCGTCGTCAGCGGCGGCTTCGCCGAGACCGGCCCCGAGGGCCTGGAGCGCCAGCGGGCGCTCGTGCGCGTCGCGCGCGCCAACGGCATGCGGGTGGTCGGCCCGACCTCGTGGGGCGTCGTCAACACCGACCCCGCCGTCCGACTCAACGCGGGGCTGCTCCCGGCGCTGCCCGCGGCCGGGCGGGTCGGCCTGTTCTGCCAGTCGGGCGCGATGTCGGCTTCGGTGCTCGAGAACGCCCAGCGCCGCGGCCTCGGCGTCTCCACGTTCGTCTCGGCCGGCAACCGCGCCGACGTCTCGGGCAACGACTGCATGCAGTACTGGGAGGAGGACGAGCGCACCTCGGTCGTCGGCCTCTACTTGGAGAGCATGGGCAACCCGCGCAAGTTCTCGCGCATCGCCCGCCGCCTCGCGGCGAGCAAGCCGGTGGTCGTCGTCCGGTCGGGCGCCTCCGGGTACGGCGTGCCGCCCGGGCATGCCGTCCGCGAGAGCGAGCTGCCGGCCGACGCCTTCGAGGCGATGCTGAGCCAGAGCGGCTGCATCCGGGTGCGGACGGTCCACGAGCTCCTCGACGTCGCCGAGCTGCTGGTCGCGCAGCCGCTGCCCGCCGGCCCACGGGTCGGCGTCGTGGCCAACAGTGAGGCCCTCGCTGCGCTGGTCGCCGACGCGTGCGTCGGCAGCGGGCTCACCCTCGCCCGCGACCCCGTCGCCGTGCCGCTCACCGCGGCGCCGGGCCAGGTGCGCTCCGCCCTCGCCGAGGCGGTCGCGGAGGACGGCGTGGACGCCGTCGTCGCCGCCTTCGTCACCCCCATCGGTGCGGCGGAGGAGGACCTGGCCGCCGCTCTCGCCGAGACGGCCGCCCGGGCCGCGGAGACCGGCCGGCCCGTCGTCGCGTGCCTGCTCGGCATGTCCGGCGTCCACCGGACCCCGGCCCGTGTGTCCGGCCCCGCCGTGCCCACCTACCCGACCCCCGAGGAGGCCGTGCACGCGCTCGCCGCGGTGCAGGGCTACGCCCGGTGGCGGCACCGGGACGCCGGGCCCCGGGTGGACCCGCCCGGACGCGACCCGGGGAGGGCCCGGGCGCTCGTCGCCCGGGTGCTGGAGCAGGACCCGGACGGCGCCCAGCTGCCCGTCGACCTCGCCGCGGAGCTACTCGCCTGCTACGGCGTCGCGCTGTACCCGGCGATCGAGGTCAGCGGCCCGGCGGACGCCGTGCAGGCCGCCGGGCGGCTGGGCCTCCCCGTGGCCCTCAAGACCACGGCCCCGCACCTGCGGCACCGCGCCGACCTCGGGGGAGTGCGGCTCGACATCGCGGGCCCGGCGGAGCTGGCCGACGACGTGGTCGAGATGACCGCCCGGCTGACCCCCCTCGGCGGCGGCGAGCTCGTCGTGCAGCGCATGGCCCCGCCGGGAGTGGCGTGCGTGGTGCGCTCGGTGGAGGACCCGCTGTACGGGCCCGTCGTCTCGTTCGGCCTCGGCGGCGACGCCACCGACCTGCTCGGCGACTGCGCCCACCGGATCCCGCCGCTGACCACGGGCGACGTGCACGACCTGGTGCGGTCGGTGCGCGCGGCCCCCAAGCTGTTCGGCCACCGCGGCGCCAGGCCCGTCGACGTGGCCGCCCTCGAGGACGTGATCGCCCGGATCGCGTGCCTCGCCGACGATCTGCCCGAGGTCGCCGAGCTCGAGCTCAACCCGGTGGTCGTCGCGGAGCAGGGTGCGCACGTGCTCGACGCCGTCGTCCGGATCGCCCCGACCCCCGGAGGCGGCCGCGCCGACGCCGGCCGCCGCGAGCTCACGGCGAGCTCGTGACGCCTCCCGCCGGGTCGTCGCCGGGCGCACGCCCCGCGGCGACCCGCCGGTAGCGGCCGGGGGCGCTGCCCCGCAGCCGGCGGAACGCCGACGAGAACGCGAACTCGTTGTCGTAGCCGACCTCGCGGGCGATCGACGCGATCGTGCGGTCGGTGTCGCGCAGCAGGCCCGCGGCCACCGTCATCCGCCACTCGGCGAGGTATCCCATGGGGGTCTGGCCGACCAGCGCGCTGAACCGCCGGGCGAGCGCGGCGCGGCTCAGCCCCGACTCCGCCGCCAGCGCGGCCACCGTCCAGCGCCGCCCGCACTGCGCGTGCAGCAGCCGCAGCGCCTGGCCCACCGCGGGGTCGCCGAGGGCCCGGTACCAGGCCGGGGCATGCTCGGCGCCGGCGAGCCAGGAGCGCAGCGTGAAGACGAGCAGCAGGTCGAGCAGCCGGTCCAGCACGGCCCGCTGCCCGGGTGCGTTCCGCGCGACCTCGTCGGTGAGCAGGGCGATGGCGGCACGGATCGAGGCGGCGTCCGCGGCCGTGCCATGGGACCCGTTCCCGCCGGCCACCCGGACGACGGGTGGCAGCGCGGCGAGCAGCCCGTCGCAGACGTCGCCGTCGAAGTGGAACGCGCCGCACAGCAGCACGCTCGCGGCGGCACCCGGTCGGGGCGGGCTCCCGACGGTCTGCACGACGACCTCGCCCTCGCGCCGGCCGGGGATCTCACCGAGCGGCACGCAGGGAGTGCCGGGCGAGTCCGCGAGCCGGTACTCGCCGTCGGCGCGCAGCAGGGCGACGTCATCCTGGAGCAGCCGGACGGGCGCCAGGCCCATGCCGTCGGGCGGGGTGAGCCAGACCTCGCCGGCGAGCACGGCGTGCAGCGAGAGCGGCCCGTCGTCGGCCAGCCGCATCCCCCACGGCGGCTGCAGCGTGCTCAGGGCGAACACCGTGCCGCGGGCGCGGCCGCGGCGCAGCCGGTCGGCGAGGACGTCCATGCGGCCAAGGATACGTGCGAGAACAGTTGTGCGAGACGTCGACGAAGGTTTCGGAGTGCTTGCCATATGGAGAGTCTCCGAGAGCAGGCCTTGAGTGGGACCTGTCGGCACACCCAACCCGATTCGTAGGAGTACTCGTGGCGCATGTCCTCGTCCTCGGCGGCACCGGCAAGACCGGCCGCCGCCTCGTCAGCCGGCTCCGGCAGGCGGGCGCCGACCCCGTCGCCGCCTCCCGGCACGACGCCGGCCCCGCCGCCGGCGGCGTCCGGCACGTGCGGTTCGACTGGGACGACCAGGTCACCTGGGAGCCGGCGCTGCGCGGCGCCGCCGCTGTGTACGTTGTCCCGCCCGCGTTCGCGGTCGACCACACCGCCGCGGTGACCGCGTTCCTCGGGGCCGTCGCGTCGGCCGGGGTGCCGCGGGCCGTGCTGCTCACCGCCCGTGGCGCCGACGCCGCCGACACCCCGATGCGGCGCGAGGAGCTGGCACTGGAGGCGTCGGGCCTCGGCTGGGCGGTGCTGCGGCCCTCGTGGTTCATGCAGAACCTCACCGAGGGCGCGTTCGCCGGCATGGTCGAGACCGGCACGCTCGCGGTGCCGACGGGGTCGGGCGCCAACCCGATGATCGACGCCGACGACATCTCCGCGGTCGCCGCCCGGCTGCTGCTCGACGAGTCGCTCGACGGTCTGGCCTACGACCTCAGCGGTCCCGAGGCGCTGACCTTCGAGCAGGCCGCGAAGCTCCTCGGCGAGGCGCGGGGACGCGACCTGCGCTTCGTCGACGCCGACCCGCAGGAGTGGGTGGCGGCGACCGTCGCCGCCGGCGTGCCCCAGGACTACGCGGCCTTCCTCGGCGTGCTGCTCGGGCTGGTCCGCGACGGGGACGACGCGCACCTCTCCGACGGCGTCCAGCAGGTGCTGGGCCGCGAGCCGCGGGACTTCGCGACGTGGGCGGCGAGCCTCCGGCCCGCCGTCGCCTGATCAGTCGGGGTCGGGCACACGCAGCACGACGGCGTCCCAGGGCGCGGCCTGCCAGCGCCCGCTCGCGTCGGGCCCCCGGACCTCCCCGGCGTCGCCCGACGCCAGCAGCACCTGGGCGCCCGCCCAGGTGCTGCCGTCGGGGACGTCGACCTCGACGGGCTCGCCGGAGAGGTTCGCGAGCACGAGGAGCCGCGTGCCGGGCCCGCGCCGGACGAAGGCGTACACCTGCGGGTGCTCGGCGAGGATCATCGTGAAGTCGCCCTCGGCGACGACGGGCTCGGTGTGCCGCAGCTCGATCAGGCGGCGGTAGTGCGCGAACACCGACTCGGGGTCGTCGCGCTGGGCGGCCGCGTTGACGCGGGCGTGGTCGGGGTTGACGGCGATCCACGGGATCACGCCGGGAGGGCAGAAGTCGGCGTTCTCGCCTGCGGTCCACTGCACCGGGGTGCGTGCGTTGTCCCGGCTCACGGCGCGCAGTCCTGCGAGCACGGCCTCGGGCGGCCGGCCGCTCGCGACCGCCTCGCGGTAGTGGTTGAGGGACTCGACGTCCCTGAAGTCGCCGATCGTGGTGAACGGGGCGTTCGCCATTCCGAGCTCCTCGCCCTGGTACACGTAGGGCGTCCCGCGGTGCAGGTGGAGCACGGTGGCGAGCGCCTTCGCCGAGGCGGCCCGGTGCTCCCCGTCGTCCCCGAACCGCGACACCACCCGGGGCTGGTCGTGGTTGCACCAGTAGAGGCTGTTCCAGCCGACCCCGGCGAGGCCGGCCTGCCAGCGGTTCATGACCGCCTTCAGCGCGCGCAGGTCGAGGGGGCGCACGTCCCACTTCGTCGCGCCGTGGTCGACGTTCACGTGCTCGAACTGGAACACCATGTCGACCTCCCGCCGGGCGGGGTCGGTGAACAGGCGGGCCTCGTCGACGGTCACGCCCGGCATCTCGCCGACCGTGAGGAACATCCGGTCACGCGCCTCGAACACGTCGAACACCTCGCGGTGCATCTCGGCGAGGAAGTCGTGGATCCGGGGGCCGTTCACGAACGCCGACGAACCGTCCGCGAGGGCGTCGGGCGTGCCGCCGGTCGCGGTCAGGGTGCGACCGTCGGGGAGCGCGGGGTCCTTCGAGATGAAGTTGACGACGTCCATCCGGAAGCCGTCGACCCCGCGGTCGAGCCACCAGCGCATCATCGCGTACACGGCCTGCCTGACCTGCGGGTTCTCCCAGTTCAGATCGGGCTGGCCGACGGCGAACAGGTGCAGGTAGTACTCGCCGGTGCGCTCGTCGAGGGTCCAGGCGGGGCCGGAGAAGAACGACCGCCAGTTGGTGGGCTCGGCGCCCGGCGCGCCGGCCTCGAAGCCGGGGCGCGGCGGCCGCCACCAGTACCAGTCCCGCTTCGGGTCGTCGACCGAGGACCGGGACGCCCCGAACCACGGGTGCGCCGACGAGGTGTGGTTGACCACGAGGTCGAGCACCAGCCGCATCCCGCGCTCGTGCAGGGCCGCGGTGAGCGCGTCGAGGTCGTCGAGCGTGCCGAACAGCGGGTCGACGCCGGTGTAGTCGCTGATGTCGTACCCGTTGTCCTCCTGCGGCGAGGGGTAGATCGGGGAGAGCCAGACGACGTCGACGCCGAGGTCGGCGAGGTGGTCGAGGTGCTCCAGGACGCCGCGGAGGTCCCCGACGCCGTCGCCGTTCCCGTCCGCGAAGCTGCGCGGGTAGACCTGGTAGACGACGGCCGTGCGCCACCACGGGGTCGCCGCATCGGCCGCCGTCGCATCGCCCGCCGCCCTCTGCCCGGCCTTCTCGGGGACCTCCACCCGGCGCACTCTAGGCTCCGGGCGGACCCTCGACGAGGTGGGGCGTCGTTCGGGGGATTAGGGGCCGCACCCCTGGGTAGGGCCGGTTCTCACGGTGTCGCCGGTCCAGGGGGGTCCCGATGACCGCGTCCGCGCCAGAGCTCCACAAGGGACTCAAGCAACGCCACCTCACGATGATCGCGATCGGCGGTGTCATCGGCGCCGGCCTGTTCGTCGGCTCGGGCGTCGTCATCAACAGGACGGGCCCCGCCGCGTTCCTCACCTACGCGCTCACCGGCGTCCTGATCGTGCTGGTGATGCGCATGCTGGGCGAGATGGCCACGGCGAACCCGTCCACCGGGTCCTTCGCCGACTACGCCCGGCGCGCGCTCGGCGGCTGGGCGGGCTTCTCCGTCGCCTGGCTGTACTGGTACTTCTGGGTCATCGTCGTCGGGTTCGAGGCGGTCGCCGGGGCCAAGGTCATCACCTACTGGTTCTCGGCGCCGCTGTGGCTGCTGTCGCTCGGTCTGATGCTGCTCATGACCGTCACGAACCTGCTCTCGGTGAGCTCCTACGGCGAGTTCGAGTACTGGTTCGCGGGGATCAAGGTCTTCGCCATCTGCGTCTTCCTCGTGCTCGGCACCCTGTACGTGCTCGGGCATCTGGCCGTCCCGCGATCTCGACTTCTCCAACCTCACGGCGCACGGCGGGTTCTTCCCCATGGGCGTCGGGGCGGTGTTCTCCGGCATCGTGGTCGTGATCTTCTCGATGGTCGGCGCCGAGATCGCGACCATCGCCGCCGCCGAGTCGCGAGACCCCGAACGCGCCATAGCCCGGGCGACGAACTCCGTGGTCGTCCGCATCGCCGTCTTCTTCGTCGGCTCGCTGTTCCTGCTGGCGACGATCCTGCCGTGGAACTCCACGGAGCTCGGGGCCTCGCCCTACGTCAGCGCGTTCAAGCAGATGGGGCTGCCGTACGCCGACCACGTCATGAACGCCGTGGTGCTCACCGCGGTGCTGTCGTGCCTCAACTCGGGCCTCTACACGGCGTCGCGGATGCTGTTCGTCCTCGCGGCCCGGCGGGAGGCCCCGGTCGCGCTGATCACGGTGAACCGCCGGGGCGTCCCGGTCTGGGCCATCCTGACGTCGACCGTCGTGGGGTTCCTGTGCGTCGATCGCCGCCGCCGTCTCGCCCGACACCGTCTTCCTCTTCCTGCTGAACTCCTCGGGCGCCGTGATCCTCTTCGTGTACCTGCTGATCGCCCTGTCGCAGCTGGTGCTGCGGCGGCGGACGCCGCCGGAGCGGCTGCTCGTGCGGATGTGGCTCTATCCCGTCCTCACGATCGCGGTCGCCGTCGCGATCGTGGTGATCCTCGTGTCGATGTTCGCGGACCCGACAGCCGGTCCCAGATCCTGCTCAGCCTGGCCTCGTGGGCCGTGGTCCTCGTGCTGTACCGCGTGACGCGGTGGCGCGGCGGCTCCGTCGAGCCGACCCCGGCGGCCGGCGCCGGTCCCGAGCTCACGGCGCCACCGCGGCGGGTCCTCGTGCTCGCGAACGAGACCCTCGGGGCGCGCGAGCTGCTCGACGAGCTGCGCCGCATCGACGGCGAGGGGAAGGCGTCCTACTTCGTGTGCGTGCCGGCGAACCCGGTCGACACCGGTCAGGCGGAGCAGAACGGGCCGGTCTGGGTGTGGGAGGCCACCGTCCAGGCCGCGCGCCGGCGGCTCGACCGGACGCTCGGCGATCCTGCGGGCAGACGGTCTGGACGCCGAGGGCGAGCTGGGGGACTACCGCCCGGCCCACGCGCTCGAGGAGGCCGTCGGCCGCGTTCGGGCCCGACGTCCTGGTGGTGGCGACGCACCCCGAGGGCCGCTCGGCGTGGCTGCGCCACCACGACATCGTGACCCGGGCGCGGGAGCGCTACGGGCTTCCCGTGCGGCACATCGTGGCCACCGCACCGGCCGCGGTGCGGGCCTGAGCACTGGGAGACTGCGGAGGAGCCGCGGGGGAGCCGCCGGCAGCTCTCAGGCGACGGCCTGGCGCAGGGTCGACCCCGACCTGGTCCTCACGACCTCGAGCCGCGCCGGGATCCGGTCGCGCAGGTCGGGGACGTGGCTGACGAGCCCCACCACCCGGCCGCCGCTGCGCAGCCCGTCGAGGACGTCCATGACCTCCGTGAGCGTGTCGTCGTCGAGCGAGCCGAAACCCTCGTCGACGAAGAGGGTCTCGACGGCAGCGCCCCCCGCCTCCGCCGTCACGACGTCCGCCAGGCCGAGCGCCAGCGCCAGCGAGGTGTAGAACGACTCGCCGCCGGACAAGCTGGCCGTGTCGCGCCGGCGGCCGGTCCAGCTGTCGACCACGCGCAGCGCGAGCCCGGACCGGCCTCGGCCGCGCTCGGCGTCGTCGCAGTGCACCAGCGTGTACCGCCCCCCGGACATCACGAGCAGGCGCTCGGAGGCGGCAGCCGCGACCTGCTCGAGGCGCGCCGCGAGCACGTAGGACGACAGGCTCATGCGCAGGGCGTTGTCACCCCCCGTGCCGTCCAGGCACCGGGCGAGGTCCGCCTCGAGCCGGTACCGGCGCAGCAGCGGCTCGGTGGTCTCGACGTGAGCGGCGAGCTCCGCCTCGATCGCGGCGAGGGCCCGGTCGGCGGTGTCGCAGCGGTCGAGCGCGGCGGCCGCCGCGTCGTCGTCCGCCTGGGCGAGCTGCCACGCCGTCTCGAGAGCTACTGGATCGGCCGGCGGAGCGGCCGCCGCGGCGAGCAGCGTCTCGTCGGCCAGCGCCTCGCGGACGGCGCGGTCCTCCTGCTCGACGGCGGCGCAGGCCCGCTCCAGCGCCTCGAGCTCGCGCTCCTGCAGCGCGGCAGCGCACGCCGCCTCCAGGTCGGCGAAGCCGGCGTCGGACGCCGCTGCGCGCGCCGCCCCGGTCACCTCCGCCAGGTGCTCGGTGGCGCGCCGGAGTTCGCGACGGGCCTCGAGCAGCCCCGCGGCGGCGGCGGCGCGGCGGCCGGCGTGCGCCAGGCGGTCGGCCACCGCCGCGTACTCCCCGCGCCCGGCGTCCAGCCGGCGTCGCAGCGCGTCCAGCCGCTCCTCGAGCCTGGCGACCTCCGTGGCGGCCTCGTGCCGCGCCGCCGCCGCCCGGTCCCGCCGCGCCTCGGCGGCCTCGACGGCACGCTCCGCGCGGTCCTTCGCGCGCGCCGCCCGCAGCGCCGTGGCCATCGCGGTGCGCACACCCGCCAGCGCGGCCTCGGCGGCGGCCAGGTGTGTGCGGGCGTCGTCGAGCCCGAGGCCGGCGGCACCTGCGCGGACTGCCTCGAGGCGGGCGCGCAGACCGGCCAGCTCGGCCTCGGCGGCGTGCAGCTCGTCGGCCGCTGCCTCGGCGGCTGCGCGGGCGGCCTCCTCCGCCGCCTCACTGCCGACTGCCTCGCCCGCCGCATCGCCCACTGCTTCGCCCGGCGCCGCGCCCGCCGCCTCCCCAGCGCCGGAGCCGGTCGCCGGGGCCGGGTGAGCGGCGCTGCCGCACACCGGGCAGGGCAGGCCGTCCTCGAGGGCGGCGGCCAGCTCCGAGGCCATCCCGCGGAGCCGGCGCTCGCGCACGTCGAGCCAGCAGCTCGCGCGCGTCGTCCCGGCGCCGGCGCAGCACCTCCAGCTGCCCGGTCAGCCGGCCGGACTCGGTGTCCAGCACGGCGGCCCGCTCGGTCGCCGCGACCCGGCCACGAGCGGCCTCCACAGCCTGCGCGGCCGCCTCCTCGCCCGCCGCGGCCTCCCGGGCGGCCGTCAGGTCGGCGACGGCCGCCGCGGGCCTGCGCACGGGCGTGCTCGGCGGCCTCCCCGGCCGCGTCGACCTCGGCGTCGGCCGCGGCCAGCTGCGCACGGGCCGCCGCGACCGCGGCGGCGACGCCAGGGGCCTCGCGCGACTCCTGCTCCAGCGCGGCCAGCTCGCCCACCAGGCGCTGGGCCGCCTCCGCCTGCACCTCGAGCTCCACGTCGTCGAGCTCGGCGTCCCCGAGCGGTTCAAGGTCGAACAGCGTGAGCTCCTGCGCGGCGGCCGGCGCGCCGGTGGTGAAGGTCGCCCGGGCGGGCTCCCCGCTGCGCAACGGTCCGCACGCCACGAGCTCCACGACGGCCGCGTCCACCCGCGCCAGCGCCGCCACGGATCGCGCCCGGGCCGCCTCGAGCGGTTCGAGCCAGCGTTCCAGCCCCGCGGCCCGTCGCGCCGCCGAGAGCCGCGCCCGCCGCTCCCGGTGGTCGCGAGCACCCCGTCGGAGGCGTTCGGCCGCCGCGGTGAGCTCACGGTGGCGAGCCTGCAGCTCGGCGGTCCGCTGCGCCGCGCGGTGCTCCGCCGCGGCGTGCCGGGACCGTTCCTGCGCGGCGACGCGGCGCGCGCGAGCCTCCTCCAGCGCGGCCGCGACCTCGGAGCGCAGCCGGGTCACCTCGGCGGCGGCGTCCGTGTCACCGGCCTCGTCCCGCACGGTGTCCGCGCCGGCGGCCGGCTCGGAACCGGGCGGCCCGACCCCCGCGGGCAGCGCCGCCTGCTGGGCTCGCGCCCGCAGCCGCCCGGTCACGGCGCCGGCGGCGTCGACCCGGGCGCGCAAGGCGGCGGCGGACTCGCGCAGCCACTGCTGCACGGCCGCGAACCGGTCGGTGCCGAAGAGCCGCTCGAGCAGGGCGCGGCGCGACTCGGCGTCGGCGCGCAGGAAGGCGGCGAAGTCACCCTGGGGGAGGAGCACCAGCTTGGTGAACTGCTCGAGGCCCAGCCCCAGGACGTCGTCGAGGACCAGCGCCGCCTCGTCGACGCGGGCGGCCACCGGCACCCAGTCGCCCCGGCGCAGCTCCCGGACGAGCACCCGGGCCTGCTCCGTCGTGGTGCCCGCGCCGCGCCGCTTCGGGCGCTCCCACGCGGGCGACCGCGTCACCTCGAGCCGCCGCCCGCCGGCGGTGAACTCGCACACCACCTCGGGTGCGACCCCCTCACCCGCGTGGTCGCTGCGCAGCCGGCCGCCCTGGCGAGAGCCCGGGACGGCGCCGTAGAGCGCGAAGCACACCGCGTCGAGGACGCTCGTCTTGCCCGCCCCGGTCGGCCCGTGCAGCAGGAACAGCCCGTTCGACGCCAGGGCGTCGAGGTCGACCTCGGCGGTACCCGCGAACGGACCGAACGCGGTGATCCGCAACCGGTGGACCCTCACCCCGCCGCCAGCTCGTCGGCGAGCTCGGGCGACGACTCCCCGGCGGCGGGCACGTGCACGGGCGAGGCGGCGGGCACCAACCGGCGGCCCGCGCGCAGCGGCGCCACCCCGCTCTCGCGGGCCAGGCCCACGCGGGCCCCCTCGATCGCCGCACGCAGCACCGCGGTCTCGTCGTCGCGCGGCGCCCGGCGGCGCACGTGCTCCAGGAAGCCGCAGCAGAGCCCCAGGTCGTCCTGCTCCGCCACGCGCCGGGTGTACGTGCCGGCCGCGGACCCCCCTGCCGGCTCGAACCGGAGCTCGAGGGCGTGCGGGAAGCGCGAGCGGACCCGGGTCATCGCCTCGGCCGGCCGCTCGTCGTCGGTGAGGGTGACCTGGCACCACGCCGCCTCCGCGTGCGCGAGGTCGGGCCGCGACAGCAGGTCGTCGAGACGCCCCCGCAGCACGGCCAGCGGCCGCGGCACCGGCGCGTCGACCGCGTCGATGCGCTCCAGGCCGCCCCGGCCCAACTCGACCAGCCAGGAGCCCTTGACGTGCGCCTGCTCGCTGAAGGAGTACGCCAGCGGCGACCCCGAGTACCGGACCCCCTCGCGCGAGCTGCTGGCGGCCGTGCAGGTGCCCGAGCGCCACGTAGTCGGCCCCCGCGAAGACCTCGGCGGGCACCGCCCCGACGCCCCCGACGCTGATGTCCCGCTCGCTGTCGCTCGCCTGGCCACCGACGACGAACGCGTGCGCGGACACCACCGTACGGGTGCCGCCCGCCCGGGACGCCCGGTCGGCCCGCACCGCCGCCATGGCGGCTGCCAGGGTCTGCTCGTGCCCCGCCCCCGGCGGGCACCCCAGCGCTGGCCCCGCGAGCGCGGGCTCGAGGTAGGGCAGCGGGTAGACGGCGACGTCGCCCCAGCGGTCGGCGAGCAGGACCGGCTCACCGCACCGCGCCGGGTCGGTGCGCACATGGACGCGGGCCTGTTCCAGCAGCCGCGAGCCGAACCCCAGACGGCGCGGGGAGTCGTGGTTGCCGCTGGAGAGGACGACGGCGGCGCCCGTGCCGGCCAGCCGGGCCAGGACCTCGTCGAGCAGGGCCACGACCTCGACGCCGGGCAGGGCCCGGTCGTAGACGTCACCGGCCACGACGACCGCGTCGACCCGCTCGCTCCGGACGACCTCGACCAGGTGGTCGAGGACCGCGGCCTGCGCCTCGAGCAGCCCGACCCGATGGAACGAGCGGCCCAGGTGCCAGTCGGAGGTGTGGAGGATCCGCACGGCCCCGACTCTAGGAAGCTTCGAAGGTCATCCGTGGACGCCGCGCCCTGACTGTGGACGAGGGATGGCCCGGGAGGCCTGTGGAGGACGTGGGCGGAGAGGAGACGCGGGGTCGTGTCCAGAGCCTGGACACCGCCTCCCGCGCCTCTGGCCTCCCGGGCCCCGATGTGGTCTGCTCACCCCATGGGCGACGAGGTGACCGCCAGCCACTACACCCGCGAGGAGAGGCAGCGCTACCGCGAGAAGGTGCAGCTCTGCCTCGACGTGTTCGAGCGCATGCTCTCGTCGGCGACCTTCGACAGCGACGCGGAGGACCCCCTCACCGGTCTCGAGGTCGAGCTCAATCTCGTCGACCACGAACGCCAGCCGCACCTGGGCAACCTGGCCGTCCTGGAGGAGATCGCGGACCCGGCCTTCCAGACGGAGCTCGGCGCCTACAACATCGAGCTGAACGTGCCGCCGCGCTCGATGATGGGCGACGCGGTGCTCGGCCTCGAGGACGACCTGCGGGCCTCGCTCAACGCCGCCGAGGACAAGGCGGCGCGGCGCGGGGTCGACATCGCGATGATCGGCATCCTGCCCACGCTCATGACCGAGCACCTCGCCCGGCCCGACTGGATGAGCCCGTCGCCGCGGTACACGGCGCTGAACGACATGGTCTTCGCCGCCCGAGGCGAAGACGTGCACCTCGACATCCACGGCGTCGAGCGCCTCAGCCTGTACGCCTCGACGCTCGCGCCCGAGTCGGCCTGCACCAGCGTGCAACTGCACCTGCAGGTCGCGCCGCAGGACTTCGCCCGGCACTGGAACGCCGCCCAAGTGCTCGTCGGGCCGCAGGTCGCCCTCGGCGCCAACTCGCCTTTCTTCTTCGGCCGCGAGCTCTGGCGCGAGACCCGGATCGAGCTGTTCACGCAGTCGACCGACACCCGGCCCCAGGAGCTGAAGAACCAGGGGGTGCGGCCGCGGGTCTGGTTCGGGGAGCGCTGGATCACTTCGATCTTCGATCTCTTCGAGGAGAACGTCCGGTACTTCCCGTCGCTCCTGCCGGAGGTGAGCGACGAGGACCCGGTGGCCGAGCTCGAGGCGGGCCGGGCCCCGCGGCTGCAGGAGCTGCGGCTGCACAACGGCACCATCTACCGCTGGAACCGGCCGATCTACGACATCGCCGACGGCCAGCCGCACGTGCGCATCGAGAACCGCGTGCTGCCCGCGGGGCCGACCGTGGTCGACGTGCTCGCGAACGCCGCCTTCTACTACGGCGCCCTGCGCGTACTGGCCGACGACGAACGCCCGGTCTGGTCGAAGATGACCTTCCCGACGGCGGAGGAGAACTTCCGCGAGGGCGCCCGCCTCGGCCTCGACGCCGACCTGTACTGGCCGGGGATCGGGCAGGTCACCGTCGACGAGCTCGTGCTGCGGCGGCTGCTGCCGCTCGCGCACGAGGGGCTCGAGCGCTGGGGCGTGTCGGCCGCCGTCCGCGACCGCTACCTGGGTGTCATCGAGCAGCGTGTGAAGAGCGGCCGCAACGGCGCCTCCTGGCAGGCCGAGACCGTGCACGCGTTCGAGCAGCGCGGGATGGGGCGGCGCGAGGCGCTGACCCGGATGCTCGACGCCTACCTCGAGGGCATGCACGCCAACGAGCCGGTGCACACGTGGCCGGTGCCCTGACCTCACCCCGGCCGGCCATGTTCGACACCACCGACCCGGCCTTCCTCGACGACCCGTACCCCGCCTTCGCCCGGCTGCGCGAGCAGGGGCCCGTGCAGTGGCACGAGGGCCTCGGGCTCTACGTCACGCTCACGCACGCCGCGGCCGACACGGTGCTGCGCGACCGCGCGCTCGGCCGGATCTGGCGCGACAAGGAGCCGGCGGAGCTCTTCCCGGCGTTCAACCTGCTGCACCGCACGTCGATCCTCGAGAACGAGCCGCCCACCCACACCCGGTTGCGCCGCCTGGTGGCAGGAGCGTTCGGTCGCGGGCACGTGGAGCGGCTCCGCCCGTGGGTGCAGGGCCTGGCCGACCGGCTGGTCGGCGCGCTGGCGGCAGAGGTCCGCGCCGGGGCGAGCGCCGACCTCGTGCGGCTGGTCGCCGAGCCGCTCCCGGTCGAGGTCATCGCGCAGCTGCTGGGGGTGCCGGACGCCGACCGCGCGTACCTGCGGCCCTGGTCGAACGCGATCGTGAAGATGTACGAGTACGGACTGCCGCACCCGCGCCGGCTCGAGGCCGAGGCCGCGGCCCGCGCCTTCGTCGAGTACCTGCGGGCGCTGGTGGCCGACCGCCGGGGCCGCCCGCGCCCCGACGACATGGTCACCGACCTCGTCCTGGCCGCGGACGGCGAGGACCGGCTCACCGAGGACGAGATCGTGGGCACCTGCGTGCTCCTGCTGATGGCGGGCCACGAGGCGACGGTCAACGTCGTGGGCAACGGGATGCTGGCCATGCTCCGGGACGGCCGCCACGGGAACGCCTGGCGGCAGGTGGTCGCCGATCCCGGGCTGGTCGGGCCGGCCACCGAGGAGATGCTCCGTTACGACTCCTCGCTGCAGATCTTCGAGCGGACGGCGACGAGGGAGGTCGTCGTGCACGGCACGCGCATCGAGCCGGGGCAGAAGATCGCCGCTCTGCTCGGCGCGGCCAACCGCGACCCGGCGGTGTTCGCGGAGCCCGACCGTTTCGACGCCGGCCGGGCTCCGAACCCGCACCTGGCCTTCGGCGCCGGCATCCACTTCTGCCTGGGAGCCCCGCTGGCCCGCGTCGAGGTCCAGGCGGTGCTCGCGGCCCTGCGCGTGCAGCTGCCGGGGCTGTCGCTCGCCGCACATCCGCCCAGGCGCCCCGAGTTCGTGATCCGTGGCCTGGAGCGCCTCGAGGTGGGCGCCGAGGGAGTGAGCGACGCGCCGCCGCGCGAGTGACCCGGGCACGGTCCGGCTGCCGCTGCCAGGATGGCTGACGACACTGTGGGGGGAGAGGGAACGCCAGCGTCGCCCGGGGGCCGCCGAGGGAAGGACCACGATGGTCACCGTCGCCGCAGGGGACCGCCTGGTGCTGCGCACCGCCGCGGGCGCTCGGCTCGCGGTGCGCGCCCTGCACGCCACCGAGCTGGTGGGCCCCTGGCGGGTGCGGGTGCTGGCACCCGCCGGCCGCGTCGCCGCCGTCGCCGGGGTCCTCGAGCTGGCGGCACCCGCCGGGGGAACCGTCCGGCTGCCCGCCCGCCTCGCCATCGCCGAGGGCGCGCTCGTGCTCGAGGCCGGGCGCGCCGGCGAGCCGACCGGCACGTTCACCCCCGTCGAGGGTCAGCAGCGACGCGACGACGTCCGCGGTGAGGTGCACCTGCCGGTGCGGGTAGCCGCCCTCGACGGCCGGGCGGAGCAGGCGCTGCGCGGGTCCGTGCTCGTCGGGCACACGCTCGACGTCTCGGCCGGGGGTGCCCGGCTCGCCCTGCGCGGGACGGCGACGCCGCCGGAGCCGGGCGCGCGGCTCTACGTCGAGGTGGAGCTGCCGGACGGCGACCTCGCGCCCGCCGTCGTCGCGGTCGTCGCCGGCGAGAACGGGGGCGGCGCCGGGGAGGTGGCCGTCCACGTGCGGTTCGTCGACCTCGCCCCGCTCGACCGCGAACGCCTCGTCAGGCTGGTGTTCGAGGCCGAACGCCGCCTGCTTGCGCAGCGACCGCGGATCGGGCCGGCTCGTCCGGCGCCGTGACCGGGCACGGCGCCTCCGGTCGCTCGGGGCCGCTCGGCCGCCTCGGCCGCTCCTGTCAGGGCTTGCGCGCCAGTGCGGCCCAGCCGTGGACGGCGTTCTCGTCCGCCGGAGGCTCCTCGGGCCGCCACGCGAGGATCGGCACGATGCCCGGCTCGACGAGCTCCAGGCCCGTGAAGAACCGCGCCAGCTCGTCCTTGCTGCGCGGCACGTAGGGGATCCCGGAGCGCTCCGCCGTCGCCGCCAGCCGGGTCATCATCGGCGGGTCGAAGTCGGCGGACGGCGAGACCACGGCGAGGTAGCCGCCGCTCGGCAGCCAGCTCACCAGGCGCTGGACGAGCTCGAACGGGCGGTCCTCGTCGCGCAGGTGGTGGACGATGCCGATCAGAAGCAGCGCGACCGGCTTCGCGGTGTCGAGGACGTCGGGGAGGGCCGGGTCGTCGAGGATCGTCTCTGGCCGGCGCAGGTCGGCCTGGATGAAGGCGGTGCGCCCCTCGGGGGTGCTCTTCATCAGGGCGCGGGCGTGGGCGAGGACGATCGGGTCGTTGTCGACGTAGAGCACGCGGCTCTCGGGCACGAGGGCCTGGGCCACCTCGTGCACGTTGTCGGCCGAGGGGATGCCGGTGCCGACGTCGAGGAACTGCCGGACGCCCGCCTCGCGCACCAGGTAGGCGACCATGCGCGCCAGCAGCTTGCGCTGGGCCTGCACCATGACGGGCAGCGCCGGGGCGTGGGCCACCAGGGCGGATCCGACCGCCCGGTCGGCCTCGTAGTTGTCCTTGCCGCCCAGCAGGTAGTCGTACACGCGCGCCGACTGCGGCACACCGGTGTCGAGCTGGTCGTGGCCGGCCGTCTCGTGGTCCTGGCCGGTGCCGAGCATGACGCCCAGTTCGCGGTTCTGGGTCATGCCGGTCCTCCCCTCGGTCTCGAGGTCCCTGCCCCGTCAGGACCTGCCGTGGAACCGGTGCATCGCGAGCGTCGCGAACGCCGACGCCGGGGACCGATGCGCGAAGGGGGGTGTCCTCCGTTCGAGTGAGAGCTTAGCCCCTGGGTGATCGGGGCTTGCGGTGACACCGTGAAGTCGGCAGGTCACGGTCAGCTCCCGGAATTGGAACGCGCGGCGGGCCGGGAGGGAGCGTCACCGACCCGCCGCGCGAGCTCGCGGGGTTTGCAGCAGGGCCGAGGCCCGGTGGTCCTAGAGGAGCCGGTGGTCCTAGAGGAGAAGGTCGTCGAAGTCGCCGTCCTTGACGCCGAGGATGAGCGCCTCGATCTCCGAGCGGGTGTAGACGAGCGCGGGGCCGTCGGGGAAGCGGGAATTGCGGACGGCGACGGCGCCGCCGCGGGACAGTTCGGCGAACTCGACGCAGTTCCCGGCGCCGCTCCTGCCGCTCTTGCGCCAGTGGACTCCGGTCAGCGCGCTCGCGCGGACTCCGTTGTGCATCTCGACTCCTGAGTGATGGTGGTCCGGGCCGTGACCCCCTTCGTGCACGTGCATCTGGCTGAGCAGCTGCACAGGGTCAACGTTAGGCCCGCTGCACGTGCAGCTGCAAGCACACCTGCCCGCCCAAACGTCAAGACACGCTCAAGAAGGCGTCAGGGTTGGGGTTACGAGCGCGACGCACGCGTCGGAAGGACGACGCGGCGGGGGAGCGGTCAGCTCTCCGAGGCGATCTTGGAGATCAGCTCGGTGCTGTCGTCGGGCGTCATCGCCTGCACGCTGAGCCGGGTCATGACCTCGGCGTAGCGCTCCACATGCTCGACCTTGTCGATGTACAGCGCGCTGACCAGCTGCTCGACGTAGACGACGTCGGGCAGGTCGGGGTCGCCGAACCGCAGGATGCTGAAGGCGCCGCCGCCGGCGTGCGCACCCGTGCGCAGCGGAAGGACCTGCAGCGCGACCGCCGGCCGCTCCGCCAGCTCGAGCAGGTGGTGGAGCTGGGCGCGGTGCACCTGGGGGTCACCGACCTCGCGGCGCAGCGCACCCTCGTCGACCACCGCCCAGACGCGGAGCGGGTCGGGCCGGGACAGCACCTGCTGGCGCGTCATCCGGAGCGTGACCGCGCGTTCGAGGTCGAACCCCGCGAGCGGCGGGACGGTCGACGCGAGGACGGCCCGCGCGTAGTCGGGCGTCTGGAGCAGGCCCGGCACGAAGTGCGTCTCGTAGGTGCGCAGGGCGGTGGCAGCCTCCTCGAGGCCCACGTAGTTCTGGAACCACCCCGGCATGACGTCCTCGTACTGCCGCCACCACCCGGGCCGGTTCGCCTCCTCGACAAGCGCCAGCACGGCGTCGCGCTGCTCGGGGTCGTTGACGCCGTAGAAGACGAGGAGGTCGCTCACGTCGCGCTCCTTGAACGCGACGCGGCCCAGCTCGAGCCGGCTCATCTTCGACTCGGAGGCGCGGATGGTGTAGCCGGCCTGCGCACGGGTGATGCCGCGCTCCTCGCGCAGACGGCGCAGGTGGGCGCCGACGAGCATGCGGCGGACCGTCGCGCTCCCCGGCGCCGGTTCCGTCATCGCACGCTCCGCAGTGGTTCCCCAGGTCCGTCAGCCCGCCCGGCTGCTGTCCGGCGGTCGCACGGGCTGCTGCTGTCCGTGCTCATGGTGTCACGTCGGAGGGGCATCGCGCTGCTCCGGCCCGCGTGAAGCGCCCTTCCGGGTGAACCGGGGCGGCAGGTGGGCCGCGCCGGCTCAGGCCCCCAGCTCGGAGGCGGCGCCCTCCGCGCCCTCGCGAGCCGCGGCCCCGGTGCGCAGGACCGCCGAGAAACCCGGGATCGTGCGGCCGGCGGCCGGTCCGTGGCCACGCACCGGGTCGATGTCGACCGGCCCGCTCGCCAGCGTCGTCCAGCCGGGCGCAGGGAAGGTCTGCGCCAGCTCGGCGGGCCCGAACGACTGCGGGCGGGGCAGCCGGTGGTCGATCAGGCGCGCGAGCACGGCCGGCAGGCGGCCCCGGTCCGCACCCAGGTGCTCGAGGTAGCCCAGCAGGTCACCGCGCCAGTTCGTCTCGAGCAGGAGCAGGCGGCCGCGGCCGCCGAGGACGGTGGCGAGCTCGCGCGCCGCGCGCCGCCGGTGCTCGCGGTCGAGGACGTGAAACACGCCGCGGACGACGACGTTGGCCGGCCCCAGCTCGGCGGCCAGCGCCGCACCCGCGCCGTCCGCGGTGACGTCGGCGACCCCGAACTCGGCCCGCTCGTCGCCCGCGGACTCGCGCCGTGCGAGGTCGACCGCGGCGGGGGAGAGGTCGACCCCCAGGACCCGCGGGAACGCCGGGGCGAGCAGCCGGCTCAGCCGGCCGTTGCCGCAGCCCACGTCGAGCACCGGGAGCGCGGGGTCGAGGTGGTCGCGGGCCGCCGACGACCACCAGGCCAGCTCGTGCTCGCCGGCGCCGTCCCAGAGGACGTCGCCGTCGGGGCCGGTGCGCGCGACCGCGGCCCAGTACGCCTCCCACGCCTCGGCGGGGGAGCGGCGGCCGGGACCGGTCGCGGCCAGGCGCGGCACGAGGAGGTACTTGCGCCAGCTCACGCGTCCTCCCCCGTCGGGTTCGGCGATCGTCCGGCACCGACCAGTCGAACGGTACGCCGTGCAGGGAGGGGGGCGCGAGCGATCGCGCCGGCCTCGCGAGACGGGTGTTCGCTCAAACCCCGGCGCTCGCTACCGTGAGAGCCGCGGGTGCCCCCGTGCCCCTTCCGCCGCACCCTTCCGCCGTACGCCCCGGGAGCGCCATGTTCTCCACCCTCCTCGTCGCCAACCGGGGCGAGATCGCCGTCCGGGCCTTCCGCGCCGCGTACGAGCTGGGCATCCGGACGGTCGCCGTGTTCCCGTGGGAGGACCGCAACGCCGTCCACCGCACGAAGGCCGACGAGGCCTACCTGATCGGCGAGCGCGGTCACCCGGTGCGGGCCTACCTCGACATCGACGAGATCGTCCGCGTGGCGCGGGAGGCGGGCGCCGACGCGGTGTACCCGGGGTACGGCTTCCTGTCCGAGAACCCGGGCCTGGCCAGCGCGTGCGCGGCGGCGGGCATCACCTTCGTGGGGCCGCCGCCGCGGGTGCTCGCGATGGCGGGCAACAAGGTGCGTGCGGTCGAGGCCGCCCGCGCGGCCGGGGTGCCGGTGCTGCGGTCGTCGGCCCCGTCCGCGGACGTCGACGAGCTCGTGGCGGCCGCGGAGGAGATCGGCTTCCCGGTCTTCGCCAAGGCCGTGGCGGGCGGCGGCGGGCGGGGGATGCGGCGCGTCGACGACCCGGCACAGCTGGGTGAGGCACTGCGCACGGCCATGCGTGAGGCCGAGGGCGCGTTCGGCGACCCCACCCTGTTCATCGAGCAGGCGGTCCTGCGGCCCCGGCACATCGAGGTCCAGGTCCTCGCGGACGCCGCCGGCGAGACCGTGCACCTGTTCGAACGGGACTGCTCCGTGCAGCGCCGGCACCAGAAGGTCGTCGAGATCGCGCCGGCCCCGGCGCTCGACCCCGCCGTCCGCGACGCGCTCTGCCGAGACGCGGTGGCCTTCGCTCGGCAGGTCGGCTACGTCAACGCCGGCACCGTCGAGTTCCTGCTCGACACCGCCGGCGCGAACGCCGGCAGGCACGTGTTCATCGAGATGAACCCGCGGATCCAGGTCGAGCACACCGTCACCGAGGAGGTGACGGACGTCGACCTCGTGCAGTCCCAGATCCGGATCGCCGCCGGCGAGACCCTCGCCGACTTCGGCCTGACCCAGGACCGCATCCGGCTGCACGGCGCCGCCCTGCAGTGCCGCATCACCACCGAGGACCCGGCCAACGGCTTCCGCCCCGACACCGGCGTCATCACCACCTACCGCTCGCCCGGTGGCGCCGGGATCCGGCTCGACGGCGGCACCGCGCACGCGGGCGCCTCGATCAGCCCGCACTTCGACTCGATGCTCGTCAAGCTCGTCGCCCGCGGGGCCGACTTCCCGACCGCGGTGCGCCGCGCCCGGCGCGCGCTCGCGGAGTTCCGCATCCGCGGGGTGAGCACGAACATCCCGTTCCTGCAGGCGGTGCTGGCCGAGCCCGACTTCCTCGCCGGGGGCGTGCCGACGTCGTTCATCGACGAGCGCCCGCACCTGGTGCTGCGCCCGCGCGGCGGGGACCGCGGCAGCAAGCTGCTCACCTGGCTCGCCGACGTCACCGTCAACCGTCCGCACGGCGAGGCCCGCGTGACGGTGTCGCCGCGGGAGAAGCTGCCCGCCTCCGACGGGGTCACGCTGCCGCCGGGGTGGCGCGACGTGCTGCGGGCCCAGGGACCCGAGGAGTTCGCCGCCGGGCTGCGCGCCGCCGGCCCCGTCGCGGTCACCGACACCACCTTCCGCGACGCGCACCAGTCGCTGCTCGCGACCCGGGTGCGCACCCGCGACCTGGTCGCGGCCGCCCCGGCCGTAGCCCGTGCCACGCCGCAGCTACTGAGCATCGAGTGCTGGGGCGGGGCGACGTACGACGTGGCCCTGCGCTTCCTCGGGGAGGACCCCTGGGAGCGGCTGGCCGCGCTGCGGGAGGCGGTCCCGACCCTGTGCCTGCAGATGCTCCTGCGGGGGCGCAACACCGTGGGCTACACCCCGTACCCGACGAAGGTGACCGACGCCTTCGTCGAGGAGGCGGCCGCCACCGGCATCGACATCTTCAGGATCTTCGACGCGCTCAACGACGTCGAGCAGATGCGGCCGGCCGTCGAGTCCGTGCGGGCGACCGGCTCCGCCGTCGCCGAGGTGGCGCTCTGCTACACGGCCGACCTGCTCGACCCGGGGGAGCGGCTCTACACGCTGGACTACTACCTGCGCCTCGCCGAGCAGATCGTGGCCGCCGGCGCGCACGTCATCGCCATCAAGGACATGGCCGGCCTGCTGCGGCCGGCCGCCGCGCGGGTGCTGGTCACCGCTCTGCGCGACCGGTTCGACCTGCCGGTGCACCTGCACACCCACGACACCGCCGGCGGCCAGCTGGCGACGCTGCTGGCGGCCGTCGACGCCGGGGTCGACGCGGTGGACGCCGCCAGCGCCGCGATGGCCGGCACCACCAGCCAGCCCCCGTTGTCGGCCCTGGTGGCGGCGCTCGCGCACACCGAGCGCGACACCGGGCTCGACCTGCGGGCCGTCACCGACCTGGAGCCCTACTGGGAGGCGGTGCGCCGGGTCTACGCGCCGTTCGAGTCGGGACTGCCGTCGCCGACGGGCCGCGTCTACGACCACGAGATCCCCGGCGGCCAGCTGTCGAACCTGCGCCAGCAGGCGATCGCGCTCGGCCTGGGGGAGAAGTTCGAGCAGATCGAGCTCATGTACGCGGCCGCCGATCGCATCCTCGGGCGGCTGGTCAAGGTGACGCCGTCCTCGAAGGTGGTGGGCGACCTGGCGCTGCACCTCGTCGCGGTGGGGGCGGACCCGCACGAGTTCGCCGAGCACCCCGAGCGCTTCGACGTCCCCGACTCCGTCGTGGGCTTCCTGGCGGGGGAGCTGGGGGACCCGCCCGGCGGGTGGCCCGAGCCCTTCCGGAGCCGGGCGCTGGAGGGCCGGCAGCCGCCCCACCGGCAGGTCGAGCTGTCGGACGCCGACGAGGCGGCGCTGGCCACCGACCGCCGGGCGACGCTCAACCGGCTGCTCTTCCCGGGCCCCACGAAGGAGTTCTCCGCGGTGCGGGAGACCTACGGCGACGTCTCCGTGCTCGACACCGTCGACTACCTCTACGGCCTCCGGCCCGGCGTCGAGCACGTGGTCGAGCTGGAGCGCGGCGTCCGGCTGCTGGTCGGGCTCGAAGCCATCAGCGACGTCGACGAGCGCGGGATGCGCACGGTCATGACCACCCTCAACGGGCAGTTGCGGCCGGTGCAGGTGCGCGACCGGTCGGTCGCCGTCGAGGTGCGGGCGGCGGAGAAGGCCGACCCCGGTCGCCCGGGGCACGTCGGCGCCCCGTTCGCCGGCGTGGTCTCGCTCGCGGTCGGCGAGGGCGACGCGCTCGAGGCGGGCCAGACGGTCGCCACCATCGAGGCCATGAAGATGGAGGCCTCGATCACCACCCCGGTCGCCGGGGTCGTCGCGCGACTCGCGATCGGGCCCGTGCAGCAGGTCGAGGGCGGCGACCTCGTCGTCGTGGTGGAGCGGGCCGGCTGACCCCGGCCCGTCAGGGCTGCGGGCGGGTGCGCTGGGCGATGGCGTCGAAGACGACGGTGCGCAGCCTCTGCGGGTCGTCGGCGTGGTAGACGAGGCCGTTGACGGCCTTGGCCATGACGGTCAGCGACTTCTGGTCGGCGTCGGGGCCGATGCCGATGAGCACGAGCGTCAGGGGGCGGCCGGGGTGGGTGGCGCGGTCGGCTCCGGCCGCGGTGACGAACTGGTCGAGGTCGATGCCGCCGGGGTAGTCGTTCGCCCCGTCGGTGAAGACGACCACGGCGTTGGTGGCGGTCCGGTCGTAGGAGGCGCGGGCCGCGTGGATCGCCGCGAGCGTCGAGTCGTAGAGGGACGTGCCGCCGCCGGCGAGCTGGCGCGGCAGCGCGCGGAGCGCCGCTTCGACGACGTCGCGGTGGGTGCGGCCGTGGTCGGGGGCGCTGAGGAGGTCGATGGGAGCGATCTCCCGGTACGGTCTCCCACCGGACTGGCGGCCCGCGAAGCTCCACAGCCCGATCGCGGAGTCGCCGGGGAGCAGCGTCCCGGCGCTGATGGCCGCCTCGACGGCCAGCCGGGCGCGGCTGTAGCCGGGGCGTACCGGGGTCTGCATCGACAGCGACACGTCGATCAGGGTCAGCAGCCGCGACGGCGTGGCCCGTGTCCGCACCTGGCCCACGAACGCCGCGACCTGATCGTTGACGGCCTTGAGCGCGGCCTGGCCCAGCGCCGACGCCGTCTTGGGGGTGGGGACGGGCGGCCCGAAGCCGGCGGCCATGACGGCGGCGCGCGCGGCGGAGGACTGCAGGGCGGCGACGACGAGCCCGGCGGCCGCCTGGGTGACGATGTCGTCGTCGGGACCGGCGACGCGCAGGATCGGGTAGTCCAGCACGGCGGGCAGCCCCTGCGGGCGGACCGCCACGAGGGCCTTCGTCGAGGTGTCCTGGTCGGCCTGGGCGACGACCCGCGCCGAGGTCAGCAGCACGGGAGCGTTCGATGCGCTGCGCACGACCGCCAGCGCCGTCGGGCGGTCGGTGACCTGCTGCCGCGACGCGGCGAGCACCACGCCGGCGATGGTCTGCTGGGTCTGCTCCCCGGGGCCGAGCGAGCGTGCCAGCGCGAGCAGCCCGAGCAGGGCCGACGCGTCGTCCGTCATCCCGGGGGCGAGCAGGGTGCGGTCCGCCGTCAGGGCCTGGGGCCACGTGACGTCGCGTCCGGTCCAGCCGAGCCGGCGCAGGGTCTCCGGGGTCGCCGCCAGCACCACCGGGGAGGTGGCCATGCTGCCGACCGGGGTCAGCGCCCACGAGGGCGCCTGCCCCATCCAGAGCGAGGCGTCGGGGATCCAGAGCTGGGGGAGCCCCCCGAGCGCGGTCGTGGGCGCCGCCTGCACCGTCTTGGCCGGGTCCTGCCCCTGGACGTCGACCCGCAGGCAGCTCCCGTCCGGCAGGGGGTGCCCCGTCAAGGGCTGGACGAGCGCCTGCACCGTCCCCACGATCTCGGGGGCCGCGATCACGCCGAGCCGGGTCGAGGGGCAGGGAGTCGACGGCGAGGCCCAGGGCATGTCCGAGGCCGCCGCCTCGAGCAGGCCTCGGCGGCTCGCCGCGACGCCGCCGCTGACCAGCGCCGCGATCACCGCGACCACGACCATGACCGCCAGGACTCCACGACGACGACGGGTGGGCCCCGGCACGCCACCGGCGCCGCCGCCGGGAGGAGTCGATGCGGTCATGGCGTCCCGTCCTGTGCGCACACGGTCACTGACAGTCAGTGATGTCACGATCCCAGGGAGCACTGTAACCGCCGCCGCTGAGCCTGCGTGGACTGCGGGAACAGGCGCCGTCACGGGTATGGAGGAGCGGACCTATCGGGTTCATCCGGTTACTCTCCGCGATCGAACCCGACTCCGCGTTCACGCGGCCAGGACGGCCGTCACCCCGAGCGCCACCTGGGCGAGAGCGATCAGCACCCGCAGGGCGTCCCAGCGCAGGAGCCGGCGGTGCGCCGGCGGGTCGAAGGCCAGCGAGAGCCGGCCGTGCAGCGGCACCGCGCCGAAGCCCGTCAGGGCGAGCAGCGACCCGGCAGCACGGCCGCGGCCAGCCCGGCCGGCAGGGGGCCGGCGAGCAGCAGGCCGGCGGTGGTCAGGGCCAGCGCGCCGAACAGCACGCCCACGAGCGGGGTCACCAGCCGCTGGTGGGCGTGCTCGTAGTCGGGGAACGCCCGCGCCGGGACCCGGGCGAACTGCGGGTAGACCACCAGGCGGACGGTGAGCTGAAAGCCCGCGTAGCCGGCCGCCGCCAGCGCGTACCCGACCGGCAGCAGCGCCGTCCCCGCCGTCACGCGCTGCGCGGCTCCGCGACGCTGGCCTCGGCCCTGGCCAGCGCCTGCGCGTACCAGGGCTCCGCGTCGAGCGCGGTGGCCAGCCGCAGGTGCACCAGCGCCTCGCGGTGCCTGCTGCGCCGCTGCAGGGTCCGGCCGAGCGCGGCGTGCGCGTAGTGGTGCGTGGGGTCGAGCTCGACGACCCGCCGGAACAGCCGCTCCGCCTGCTCGAGCCGGGCGCAGTCGAAGTTGGCCCGCGCCGCGAGCACGAGGACGGCCACGGTGTCGGGCTCGGCCTCGACGAGCGGCTCGACCACGGTGAGGGCGGCGTGTGGGTTGCGGCCCGACAGCAGACGTTCGGCCTGCCGATAACGCTCCACGGCGTCCATGTGCACTCCTCGCCCTCTCGCGCTCCCGCCCGCCGCATGCCGGTCGGCGAGCCCTCCGCAGCCCGTCGGACTGTCGTCAACGCCGCTCCCCGCCGGCGGTGTTCCCTGTCCTGCGAGTGTCGGGCCAGGAGCCGCGCCGCGCGAGCCACCCGGAGGGCGAATCCCGGACCGACCATGGGATCGTGCTCGCGTGCACCCGGGTCTGGTCGCCTCCGTCGTGACGCTGGCGCTGGTCGCCGCGCTCGCCGGCCTCGTGGTCGCGCTGCGGGACCGGCCTCCCGGGCGCGTGACGCTGGGCCTGGCGGTGATCGCGGCCGTGGCGACGCTGGTGCAGTCGGCCGTCGCCGCCGTCGAACTCGTGCAGGGTCGGCGACCGCCGGAGCTGGCGACGTTCGTGGGGTACCTGCTCGGCATCGTGGTCGTGCTGCCGGTGGCCGTTGCGTGGGCGGTGGCCGAGCGCACCCGGTGGAGCGGGGTGGTCGTGGCCGTCGGAGGCTTCACCGTCGCGGTGATGACGGCGCGGCTCACGCTGCTGTGGCGGGGGAGTGGTGGCTGAGCCCGCGGCCCCGAGCCGGCCCGAGGCCCCGCTCGCCACCGGGCCCGGCCGGGTGCTCGTCGCGATCTACGGCGTGTTCGCGCTCGCCGCCACCTCGCGCGCCGCGGTGCAGATCGCCACCGACTTCCACGGGGCGCCGCTGGCGTACCTGCTCTCGGCGTTCTCGGCCGTGGTCTACGTGATCGCGACCGTCGCGCTGGCCCGGGGATGGCGCCGCGTGGCGCTCGTGGCCGTCTCGATCGAGCTGGTCGGCGTGCTCGTCGTCGGCACCGTCAGCCTGCTGGCACCCCGGGACTTCCCGAGGGCAACCGTGTGGTCCGGCTACGGCTCGGGCTACGGCTTCGTGCCGCTGGTGCTGCCGCTCGCCGGGCTGTGGTGGCTGAGCCGGCGAAACCCGCGGACGGCCTGACGTCAGTCGCGTGCCGCAGGTCGGACGAACCCGGGCGCACGCGCATCCTCGCCGTCCGTGGGCGGCTTCCGTCCGACGTCCGGCTCGGGGAAGGGCGCCGGCTCGGGGAGGGCTACGAGGCCGCCCCTCACCACTCCTCTTGTCATAATGTGCATTATCGGCGTTTGGTCAGGAGCAGGATCCTCCCGCTGCAGCGCCGACATTGCTGCTGTCACTCCGCACTGTGCGCCGGTGCGACGAGCCCGTACTGCATCGCGACCATCGCCGCCGCGGCGCGGCTCGACACGTTCAGCTTGGCGTAGATGTGCTCGACGTGGTTGCCCACGGTCTTCGGCGTGATCGCGAGTTCACGGGCGATCGACTTGTTCGGCAGTCCGCGCGAGAGCAGGCCGAGCACGTCGATCTCGCGCGGCGTCAGACCGGTTGGCCCACCTGCACGAGCCCGGCGGGTGACGACGCCCGCGACGGCCAGGACGGCTCCGGCCGCGTCCCGGTCGAACTTCCCCCGCTGGACGTCCTGCTGGAGCTGACGGGCTGCCTCCGCCGGCGACAGCGCGGCCCGGTGCGGACGCGGTTGGGTCATCGCGTGGTACGCGTCGGCCGCGGCCAGCACGCGCGCGGGGGCCGAGAGCATCACGCCGCCGCTGCCGCGGTGGTACCCCGACCCGTCCATCCGCTCGTGGTGCGTGCCCGCGAGCAGCCCGACCCGCCGCAGAGGTTCCGGCCGGCTGAAGATGCGCTCGACGTAGTACGGGTGCATCCGCACGCGCTCCCAGCTGCGCGCCGACAGTGGGCCGGGGGTGTCCCACACGTCGCCCGGGACGCCGAAGCGCCCGACGTCGTGGACGAGCGCCGCCCGCCGGGCCAGCGTGATGTCCCTGTCCGGCAGGTTGAGCAGCGCGGCCGCCGCCGAGACCAGGTCGGCGGTGCCGCGTGGCCCGCGAAGTACGCGCAGCGCAGGTCGCAGAAGTCGGCGATCGCCTCGAGCGCGGCGTCGAGCTCCTCCTCGGTGAGCGGTGGCCGCTCCACCGGCTCGGCGTCGAGGACGGCGTCGGCCGTGTCGTCCTCGAGGCCCGCGAACAGGGCCCCCACATCACTGCGCACCGCGGCCACGACCTGCGGATCGAAGTGCGTACCGCTGCGCGCCGTCACGACGGCCACCGCCTCGTCGATCCCCGCGGTGCGGTGGATCACCTCGCAGGTGACGGCGACGTGCGCCACCCGCGCCGACAGCGCGAGCGACTCCCCCCGCAGACTGGCGGCACCCCACGCCCGTCCCACCGCGCGTACGACTGCTCCACGCCCGCCCGGACCGCGTCGCCGAGCCCCAGCCGCTGCGCGAGCAGCCCGGACGCCGAACAGTGGTTGGCCATCTGCTCGACGACCCCGCGGCCGCCCGTGGCCAGGAGTGTCGCCGCGCCGCGCACCGGGCCGAGGGAACCGGCGCGCGTCCGGCGGAGCATGTAGGTCATGGCCGTTCTGCCGCCGAAGTCGACGTCGTAGGTGTGCGCGCGGAAGTCGATGTCGTCACCGAACAGCAGCGCCGCCTCGTTGCCGAAGATGGGGCAACCGACGTAGGTGAGGATGCTGACGTCATACAGCGTGGCGAGCTCCGGGCGGCCCAGCCCCAGGCGCTCCCCCAGCCGCATGCCGAGCCTCGCCGACCGCAGCATGTGATCCGACGGCTGTCCGAGGCCGAGGTCGGTGGCGAGTGACAGGGCGACCAGCACCTCGTTGAGCCGGACGCCCGACGAGGTCATGGCGCGACCCTATCCGCCGCTGGGTGCCCGGCGCGGGATGAGGCGAACGCCCCATCCGCTCCCCGCCGGCCGCCCTACGTTTCGTGGTACCAGCACATCGCTGGTCCCGACGAAGGAGCCGACATGCCCACGTTCGTGATCGAGCGCACCGTCCCCGGTGCAGGCCAGATGGACGCCACGGCCCTCGCGTCCATCTCCGCGCGCTCCAACGAGGTCCTGCGCGCCCTGGGCCCGGACGTTCAGTGGGTGCACAGCTACGTCGTCGACGACAAAATCTTCTGCCTCTTCCGGGCAACCGGGGAGCCGATCGTCCGCGAGCACGGGCGCTGCGGCGGGTTCCCCGTCGACGCCGTCCACCAGGTACGGGCCGTGATGGACCCGACGACCGCCGAAGTCGCGTGACCTCATGAGCAACAAGGCGGTCGTGAGCCTCGCCGCCGGGCTCGAGGACGCGGAGCGGGTGACGGTGGCCTTCCTCGTGGCCGTGGGTGCGGCGGAGCAGGGCCGGCCCACGCTCATGTTCCTCACCAAGGAAGCCGTCCGGCTCGCGACGGCCGGCGTCGCGACCGGGGTGGCGTGCGAGGGCTGTCCGCCGCTGAAGGAGCTGGTGGACCGCTATGCGAAGGCCGGCGGCGAGACGCTGGTCTGCCCCATCTGCTTCGACGCCCGCCGGCTCGACCACGACACGCTCGTCGGCACCGCCACCCTCGGCGGAACCGTCCCGATGTGGCAGTGGATCGGCGACGAGGCCGCCACGACGTTCAGCTACTGAGCCCGCCACCGCGTCCGGAGGGACAGCCGTCATGTCGTTCCTTGCCACCGTCGACGACGCCGAGGCCGGCGACGCGACCGCGCAGATGTACGCGCGCGAGCGTGCCCGCGTCGGCCATCTGCCGGGGTACGCCCGCGCCTTCGGGGTACGCCCCGGGGCGTACGCAGCCTGGCGCCTGCTCGTCGGCGAGCTCACGGCCAGCATGCCGTTGCGCCGCTTCGAGCTGGTGACCGTCGTGGCGGCCCGCGAGCTGCGGTCGACGTACTGCGCCGTCGCCCACGGCACGATCCTCACCCGGTTCCTGTCGCCCGACGACGTCGCGAGCCTGGCTAGCGGTGAGGTCCCGGACGCGCTCGACGAGCAGGAGCGGGCCGTCGTGAGCTTCACCGCCCGGGCAGCACGCTCGGCGGCGGACATCACGGCCGGCGACGTCGAGGAGCTCCGCCGCCAGGGGCTCGACGACGGGGAGATCCTCGACGTGGTCCTGGCGGCGGCTGCCCAGTGCTTCTTCAGCACGGTCCTCGACGCGACCGAGACACTCTCCGACGCGGCCTTCGCGGCGCGCTTGTCCGGTGACCTGCGCGCCGCCCTCACGGTCGGGCGTCCGCTGGCCACCACCTGACCCGGCTTCCCGTGCGGACGGGCGTGGCGCGGGGAGCCCCGGTATGCACCGGTACGGTCTGACCGTGTCCACTCCTGACGCGTCCGGGCCGGCCGACGCCTCCGACCGGAGCGTCGTCGATGCCACCGGAGGCGGGCTGGCCTTCGCCGACCTGGGCCTGTCCGCTGCCGTGCTCAAGGCCCTCAAGGACGTCGGGTACGAGGCGCCGTCCGCCATCCAGGCCGCGACGATCCCGGCCCTCCTCGCCGGCCGGGACGTCGTCGGCCGTGCACAGACGGGCACCGGCAAGACGGCCGCGTTCGCGCTGCCGATCCTGTCCCGCCTCAACCTGTCCCAGGCGGCGCCCCAGGCGCTCGTCCTCGCTCCCACGCGGGAGCTCGCGCTGCAGGTCTGCGAGGCGTTCGAGAGGTACGCGGCGCACCTCAGGGGCGTGCGGGTGCTCCCTGTCTACGGCGGCCAGGGGTACGGCGTCCAGCTCTCCGCGCTACGCCGCGGCGTGCACATCGTCGTCGGGACCCCCGGCCGGATCATGGATCATCTCGACCGCGGCACCCTCGACCTCTCGAAGATCACCTACTTGGTGCTCGACGAGGCCGACGAGATGCTGCGGATGGGCTTCGCCGAGGACGTCGCGACCATCCTTGCCGAGACCCCGGCCCACAAGCAGGTGGCCCTCTTCTCGGCGACCATGCCCGCGCCGATCCGGCGGATCTCCGCGCAGTACCTGCGTGATCCGGAGGAGATCACGGTCGAGGGCAGGACGACGACGTCGGCCGGGACGGCGCAGCGCTACCTCGTGGTGTCCTACCCGCAGAAGGTCGATGCGCTGACGCGGATCCTCGAGGTCGAGAACTTCGACGCGATGATCGTCTTCGTGCGCACCAAGAACGAGACGGAGACCCTCGCCGAGAAGCTGCGCGCCCGCGGCTACACGGCGGCCGCGCTCAGCGGCGACGTCGCGCAGGCGCAGCGCGAGCGCACCGTCAACCAGCTGCGGTCGGGCAGGCTCGACATCCTCGTGGCGACCGACGTCGCCGCCCGCGGTCTCGACGTCGAACGGGTCAGCCACGTCGTCAACTACGACCTCCCCATCGACACGGAGTCGTACGTGCACCGCGTCGGCCGCACCGGGCGGGCCGGCCGGTCGGGCGAGGCGATCAGCTTCGTCACGCCGCGCGAGCGTCGCCTGCTCAGCGCGATCGAGCGGGCGACCCACCAGCCGCTGACCCAGATGCAGCTGCCGAGCGCGGAGGACGTGAACGCCACGCGGCTGGCCCGCTTCGACGACCAGATCACCGCGGCGCTCGAGCAGCGCGACCGCATCGCCGGGTTCCGCGACATCATCGGGCACTACGTGGAGCACCACGACGTCCCCGAGGCCGACGTGGCGGCGGCGCTCGCCGTCGTCGCCCAGGGCGAGACTCCCCTGCTCCTCTCCCCCGACGGCGACCGGCCGCAGCGCTTCGAGGACGACGACCGCGAGCGCACCGCCCGGCCGGCCCGGCCCGGCCGGGCCGGCCCGGAACCGCGCCGGAACCAGGACGGCTCCCGCTCCCGGGGCTCCGGCCCGCGCGTCATGTACCGGATCGAGGTGGGGCGGCGGCACCGGGTCGAGCCCCGGCAGGTCGTCGGTGCCCTGGCCAACGAGGGAGGTCTCAGCCGGGACGACTTCGGCAGGATCGAGATCCGCGCCGATTTCTCGCTCGTCGAGCTGCCTGCCGACCTGTCCCCCGACGTGCTCGAGCGTCTGCGCGGCACCCGGATCAGCGGCAAGCTCATCGAGCTCCGTCCCGACACGGGCGGCCGCCCCCGTCGGAGCTGAGGCCGTTGCCTCAGCCGGCGGCGGGCAGCCAGCGAGCCGCGGCGCCGTACGTGTCGTCGGGCGTGCTGTTGAAGGCGATCGCTGCCGCCGGCGCGTGCCGGCGCACGAGGTTGAGAATACGTTCGAACAGCTCCAGCTGGTTGCGGACGCCGCCGCCGATCACCACCACCGTCCACGGCCCGTGATCCAGCGCCTCGGTCACGACGGCCTCGACGTCGTCGCTGCCGTCGAGCCCGAACAGGCAGCACTGGGCAGCGACACCGGCCTCCACGAACCGGGCCATGCCCGCCGCGATCCCCTGGGCCACGGGAGTCGGATCCCAGGGCCGGGGCACCCGGTACGGATCGAGCCCGATCACGAGGACGCGGGGTTCGCGCGAGGCGCTGCTGTCCATCGCCCCACGCTAGCCACCCGTCAGGCGCCGCCGGTGCCGAGTGCGCCGAGGACGAAGGCGGTCACCAGGTCGGCGATCGTCCCGCCGGCCGGGGCCGGGTCGGGCAGCAGGGCCGTCCCGTGGTCGCTCGTGTCCACCGTGACGAGCTCGGCCTTCGGCACCGCGTGCGCGAGGTCCTGCGCGTCCTGGGTGAAGTCCCGGTCGGACGACCCGACGACGAGCAGCACCTTCCGCGGCGCGTGAGCGGCGCCGCCGCCGGCGTCGAGCTGCCCGTGGTCGGTCGCGGGGCCCGAGAGGCTGACCGCGGCCGCGGCCCCGGTGTGCTCGGCGGTCGTGAGCGCCATCGTCCCGCCGATCGAGGCGCCGACGAGGGCGACCCGGGTCGCACCGTGCGCACGCAGCCAGGCGACCGCGGCCTCCCCGTCCAGGCCGTAACCGGCGGCCCCGCTCGAGCCGGCGACGTCCTGCGAGCCGCCGTGCCCCCGGGCGTCGATCGCGAGCACCAGGAGCCCGTGGGAGGCGAGTCGGGGCGCGTAGTCCCGCCACACCTCCTGGCTGGTGTCGCTCTCGTGGAACAGGGCGACCCCGAACCGGCCGGAACCGTAGGCGGTGGCGGCCAGCTTCATCCCGTCTCGCGCTCGCACCGTGACGGCTCGCGTGGGCACCTGGGGAGTGGGCGAGGAGCTCGTGGCCGGGCTCGCGCCCGTGCTCGGAACCGTCGTCCCGCTCGCCGAGGATCCGGAGGCCGGCGACGACGCCGAGCCGGGCGCACCCACCGCCCTGACACGCCGACAGGCACACGGCGGCGAGGGCCACCCCGGCCAGGGCTCCTGACCCCGGGAACAGCGGCATCGTCGTCTCCCCCACCTCGGTCGCCGTCCAGCGACCCTAGGTGGCGGCACGTCACGTGCGGGTCACGCAGAGGTCACGATGCGACCGTCGGACAGGGGTTTGAGACGATCTCCTCATGAGGGGCGCGGGGCGGACGATCCGCTGGACGACGGCGGTTCCGGTGCTGGCGCTCGTCGTGCTGCTGGCCGCGTGGGGGCGCGAGCTGCCGGGCCCGGTGGCCGCGGCCGTGGGTGTCGTCCTGGCCGCCGCTGTGCTCGCGGCCGTGCACCACGCCGAGGTGGTGGCGCTGCGCGTCGGCGAGCCGTTCGGCTCGCTCGTGCTCGCCGTCGCCGTGACGGTCATCGAGGTCGGGCTCATCCTCACGCTGACGGCGTCCGGCGGCCCGGCCAGCAGCTCGCTCGCCCGCGACACGGTCTTCGCCGCCGTGATGATCACCTGCAACGGCATCCTGGGGCTCTCCCTGCTGATCGGCGCCGTCCGCCGCGGGACGGCGGTCTTCAACGCCGAGGGCTCGGGCGCGGCACTGGCGACCGTGGCCACGTTGGCCACCGTCTGCCTCGTCCTGCCGACGTTCACGACCTCCGCCCCCGGCCCGGCGTTCACCGGTACGCAGCTCACCTTCGCCGCCGTGGCCTCACTGCTGCTGTACGGCGTGTTCGTGTCGACGCAGACCGTGCGGCATCGTGACTTCTTCCTGCCGGTCGAGGACCCGGACGACGACGGCGTCGACCACGAGGACGAGCACGCGGCCCCGCCCACGACCCGGGCCACCGTCACCAGCCTGGTCCTTCTCGGCGTCTCGCTGGTGGGCGTCGTGGGGCTGGCGAAGGCCGAGTCGCACACGATCGAGGCCGGCGTGGCGGCCGCCGGCCTGCCGGCGTCGTTCGTCGGCGTGGTCATCGCGGTGCTCGTGCTGCTGCCCGAGACGCTGTCCGCCGCCAACGCCGCGCGGCGCGGCCGGATGCAGGTCAGCCTGAACCTCGCCCTCGGCTCGGCGGTCGCGAGCATCGGCCTCACGATCCCCACGGTCGCGGTCGCCTCGATCTGGATGACCGGTCCCCTGGTGCTCGGCCTCGGCGCCAACCAGATCGTGCTGCTCGCGCTCACGGTCGTCGTCGGCGCGCTCACCGTCGTCCCGGGGCGGGCGACCCGGCTGCAGGGCGCCGTCCACCTGGTCCTGCTCGCGGCCTTCGTGGTGCTCGCCGCCAACCCCTAGGCCCTGCCGACGAGCCCGTCGAGCATGCGTTCGAGCAGCGCGTCGAACCTGTGGGCGACCGGGACGGGCGTCGCCGGCGCGGCCAGTGCGCGCGCCAGGTGCGGGAACCGGCCCGTCGCCAGCGCCTCCCCCAGCGCCCGGGCGTCGGCGACGGCCCGGGCCGGGTCGGCCGCCGCGTCGGCGCGTTCCGCGCGTGCGACGTTGACGACGAATCCGGTCAGCAGGGCGAACACCTCCATCCGATCCGACGGCCCCAGACCAGTGGCCTCCAGCGCACCGAGCGCGAACTCGAGCGCCGCGAGTGCGTTGGGCCCGAGCGGACGCCGGTGCGACAGCACGTCGATCACCCACGGGTGGCGCGCGAGCAGGGCACGCTGCTCCCTCGCCAGCCGGCGCAGGTCGGCCCGCCAGTCACCCGACGGCCCGGCCGGCAGGTCCTGCTCGCCCGCGACGGCCTCGAGCATCGCGTCGACCAGGGCGTCCTTGTCGGCGACGTAGGTGTAGAGGGACATCGGGCCGACGGCCAGCCGGTCGGCGACGGCACGCATCGTCAGCGCGTCGAGGCCGAGGTCGTCGGCGACGGCGACACCCGCACGCACGACGTCCCCCGCCGACAGGCGCGGCGGCCGCCCGCGCCGCGGGACCGGGCTCTCCTGCAACGGCGACTCCTCCGGCGTGACGACGTCCATCAGTGTGTCTGCTCCGCTCCCCTGGCCCTCGCCCTCTTATTTATCGTACGCTGTACGTAAAATCTGAGGAGGCCGCGCATGACCACGACCACCCCGACCCGATCCGGCTACCGCCGCCCGCTGCTGTGGTCCCGGCTGCTCTCCGCCACCGGCCGCTCCGCCCTCCCGCCGCGGACGTGCGAATCCGGCTACGAGCCCGACCTCGAGATCGACCTCGACGACGTCACACTCCTCGCCGACCACTACGCACCGCTGGTCGAGGAGCCCAGGCCCACCCTGCTCGTCCGCACCCCCTACGGGCGGCGGTTTCCGTGGGGCCACTTCCTGGGCGTGCACCTGGCCGAGCGCGGCTATCACGTCGCCCTCGTGTCCACGCGCGGTACCGCCGGCTCGGGGGGCACCTTCAGGCCGTTCCGGGACGACGTCGCCGACGCGCCCGGCGTCGTGGCGTGGCTGCGCCGGCAGGACTGGTTCGACGGGCGGCTCGCCACCATCGGCCCCAGCTACCTCGGCTACACCCAGCTCGCCCTCGCCGCCGACCCGCCCCCGGAGCTGAAGGCGCTGGTGCTGCTCAGCCCCGCGGCCGTCCCCGTCGCCGCCGCGTGGACCAACGGGGTGTTCGCGCTGCAGTCCGTACTCGTCGCCGGCTCGCTGGTCGAGACGTCGTCGCACGGCCTGCTGGCCTCCTCCCGCGCCGCCCTGCGGCTCGCCCGGCGCCTCGATCGCGCCGGTCGGGGCCAACCCCTGATCGAGAGCTACCGGACGGCGACGGGCGGGCGTGCCGAGCTCTTCGAGGCCTATCTCGAGCATCACGACCCCGACGAGCCGTTCTGGGCGGGAACCGACCTGCGCGACGACGTCACCCGGCCGGACGCCCCGGTGCTGCTCGTCAGCGGCTGGTGGGACGTCCTCCTCGACCAGACCCTCGACCTGCACGCACGCCTCGTCGCCGCCCGCCGCGAACCGCGGCTGCTCCTCGGTCCGTGGACGCACACCTCGATGGTCGAGCGCGCAGGGTGGCCCGTCGTCCTGCCGGAGGTGCTCGCGTTCCTGCGCCGGCACGTGGACGGCGAGGACGTGGCGGTGCCCGCCTCGGCCGTGCGGGTGCACGTCGGGCGCGACGGCTGGCGCGACCTGGACGCCTGGCCGCCGCCGGTCGAGCCCGAGGCCTGGGCACTGGGTGCCGGCGGGTCGCTCTCGACGTCGGCCACGCCGGGCCCCGCGTCCGTGATCCGCTACGACCCTCGGGACCCCACGCCGTCGGCCGGCGGCCCGGTGCTGGGTCGTGACGGGGGCGTGGCCGACCAGCGGCGGATCGAGCGGCGCGACGACGTCCTGGTCCACACCTCGGCACCGCTGACGGCGCCGCTCGAGGTGCTCGGCTCGCCCCGCGCCGAGCTGCGCCTGCGCATCGAGGGGGCGGGCGCGCACGTCGTCGTCAGGCTCTGTGAGGTCGACGTCCATGGAGTGTCCCGGAACGTCACGGACGGCGCCGTGCGGGTGCCGGCCGGCGCCCCGGCCTACGGCGCCGACGGAGGGGAGGTCGTCGTCCCGCTGTCCCCGGCGGCCCACCGCTTCGCCGAGGGCCACCGCGTCCGCGTGCACGTGGCGGCGGCTGCGTTCCCCCGGTTCGCGCGGAGCACCGGTACCGACGAGCCAGCGGGCGGCGCCGTCCGGCTCGCCCCGGTGACGATCGAGGTCATGCACGACCCGGGGCGGCCGTCCCTGCTCGTGCTCCCTCGCCCGGCGTGACGCTCAGAGCGGGCCCACCTGCCGGCCGGTCAGCTCGTGCACCTCGAGGCGCAGCACCAGGTCGCGCTCGCCGTGCGCCCAGGCGGTGAGTTGCGAGCGCACCCGTGCCGCGCGTCCCTCGTCGTGCTCGCGCTTCAGGTGCCCGGCCGCCATCACCGACCAGCCGGACTCCCCCACCGGGAACGCGCTGTCGACCTCGAACACGGCGTGCCGGACGATGCCGCCCTCCGTGAGCCGGGCGAGGCGGGCGTCATCGCGGGTCCTGACGTAGACGTCGCCGCCCACGACGACGTGGTTGAGCACGAGGAGCACCGGGCGCCCCGAGTCGACGGTGGCGAGGCGGCCGAACTGCACGGCACCGAGCAGGTTGCGGCACTGGTCGGGCGTGAGCTCGGTCATGAGGTCAGGGCGGGTCTCGGGGGTCATGCCCCCACCCTCACCCGCGCCGACCGGCGCGGGTGAGGGCCGAAGGGCCTGTCAGGCGGGGACGATGTTCACCAGCTTGGGCACCCGCACGACGACCGTGCGCACGCCCCGGCCGTCCAGGGCCCGGACGACGGCGGCGTCGGCCAGCGCCTGCTCGCGCAGCGCCTCCTCGGTGATGCCGACCGGCACCTCCAGCCGTGCCCGCACCTTGCCGGCGACCTGCACGACACACGTGGCCGTCTCCTCGACCAGCAGCGCCTCGTCGACGGCCGGCCAGCCTGCCAGGGCGACGGACGGCTCGTGCCCCAGGCGCTCCCACATGTCCTCGGCCGTGTAGGGCGCGAACAGCGACAGCATGACGGCGACGGCCTCGACCGCCTCGCGCACGGCGGGGTCTCCCCCGCCGGGGCTGGAGTCGACCGCCTTGCGGGCCGCGTTGACCAGCTCCATGCAGCGGGCCACCGCCACGTTGAACCGCATCGTCTCGACCGCGCGGGTGGCCTCGTCGACGGCGTGCGCCGTGGCACGCCGCAGCGCCTCGTCGCCTCCGCGGGGGTGGGTACCGGGCGCGCTGGTGACGTCACCGGCCAGCCGCCAGGCCCGCGCCAGGAACTTGGCCGACCCCGTCGGCGAGACGTCCGCCCAGTCGATGTCGTCCTCGGGCGGCCCGGCGAACACCATGGTCATCCGGACGGCGTCGACGCCGTGCTCGGTCAACTCGTCGGAGAGCCGCACCAGGTTGCCGCGGGACTTGCTCATCGCCGAGCCGTTCATCACGACCATGCCCTGGTTCAGCAGGCGCGTGAAGGGCTCGGTGAACGACACCATCCCCATGTCGTGCAGCACCTTGGTGAAGAACCGCGCGTACAGCAGGTGCAGGATCGCGTGCGTGATGCCGCCGACGTACTGGTCGACCGGCAGCCACTTCTCCACCTCGTCGACGTCGAACGGCACGTCGTCCCGATGCGGCGAGCAGTACCGCAGGAAGTACCACGAGGAGTCGACGAAGGTGTCCATGGTGTCGGTGTCCCGCAGGGCCGGGCCGCCGCACCGTGGGCACTCGACGTTCACCCAGTCGCCGGCCGCCCCCAGCGGCGAGGTGCCCTTCGGCTGCAGGTCCAGGCCGTCCGTCGGCGGCAGGACGACCGGCAGCTGGTCGTCGGGCACCGGGACCTCGCCGTCCACCGGGCAGTGGATGATCGGGATCGGCGTGCCCCAGTACCGCTGCCGGGAGACCAGCCAGTCGCGCAGCCGGTAGTTGACGGCGGCGTCGCCGGTGCCGCGCTCGCGCAGGACTGCGACGATCCGCTCGATCGCCTCCTCCTTGCGCAACCCGTCCAGCGGCCCGCTGTTGACCAGGACGCCGTCGCCCGCCGTGGCCACCCCGGTGACGGCGGGGTCCTCCTCCCCCGTCTCGACGACGACCCGAACGGGCAGGTCGAAGGTGCGGGCGAAGTCCAGGTCGCGCTGGTCGTGCGCGGGCACGGCCATGATCGCGCCGTGGCCGTAGTCGGCCAGCACGTAGTCCGCGGCCCAGATCGGCAGCCGCTCGCCGTTGACGGGGTTCACGGCGTACCGGTGCAGGAAGACCCCGGTCTTCTCGCGCTCGCTCGACAGCCGGTCGATCTCGCTGGTCCGGCGCACCTGCTCCAGGTACGCGGTGAACTCCGCCTCGGCGGGCGTCCCCGCGGCCAGCTCCGACGCCAGCTCCGAGTCGGCGGCGACCACGAAGAACGTCGAGCCGTACAGGGTGTCGGGGCGCGTGGTGTAGATGGTCACCGGCTCGTCCCGGCCCTCGATCACGAACCGGACGTCGGCCCCGCGGGACCGGCCGATCCAGTTGCGCTGCATGGTCAGGACCTTGTCGTGCCAGCGGCCCTCCAGCTGCGCCATGTCGTCCAGCAGCCGGTCCGCGTACTGCGTGATCCTGAAGTACCACTGGGTCAGCTTCTTCTTGGTGACCGGCGTGTCGCAGCGCTCGCACCGGCCCTGCACGACCTGCTCGTTGGCCAGCACCGTCTGGTCGTGCGGGCACCAGTTGACCATCGACGGCTTGCGGTAGGCCAGGCCGCGCTCGTAGAACCGCAGGAACAGCCACTGGTTCCAGCGGTAGTAGTCGGGGTCGGAGGTGTACAGCAGCCGGCCCCAGTCGAACGAGCACGCGTAGCGGCGCATCGACGCCTTCTGCTGCTCGATGTTCGCGTAGGTCCACTCCCGCGGGTCCTGCCCGCGCTTGATGGCCGCGTTCTCGGCCGGCAGACCGAAGGAGTCCCAGCCGATCGGGTGCATCACGTCGTAGCCGCGCTGCACCCAGTACCGCGCGATGACGTCGCCCAGCGCGTACGCCTCCGCGTGGCCCATGTGCAGGTCGCCCGAGGGGTACGGGAACATGTCCAGCACGTACCTGCGGGGGCGGGAGTCACCGGGTCGGCCCGACGCGAACGGCGCGAGCTCGTCCCAGACCGGCAGCCACTTCTCCTCCAGCGCTGCTGCGTCGTAGGCGGCGGCGTCCCGCTCCGCGGAGCGGGCACTCTCCTCGCGGATCGTGGTGTCGGTCACCGGGTCCTCGTCTCTCGGTTCATCGATCGGTGCACGGGTGCGGACAGCAAAAGACCCCTCGCACAGGGAGGGGTCGCCGCGCCGACTGCGGCTCGCGGGAGGCGAGCCGGGCAGTTCAGCGCGGCCGGCGAAGAAGGAGGCTGTGGCGCACGCGTCCAGAGTACTCCTCCCGCCCGGAAGGATCACCCGGATAGCCCGGAGCGGGAGCACGGACGCCGTGCACGTGGCGCTGCCGGCGGTTCTCCTCGCCCGTCACCCGCGGTGCTGTGACGATGTCGCCATGGACGAGCGGCCGCAGGCGAGCCCGGCGCGGCACGAGCATCACGACCACGACGAGCACCACGACGACAACCACGTGCACGCGTCGCACGCCCCGGCCCATGCCCACGAGGACGGCCTGCTCGGCCGGCTGCTGCACGTGGTCAAGCCGCACAGCCACGATCCGGCCCAGTCCTCCGACGCCGCCCTCGAGGCGAGCGCCGACGGCATGCGCGCGGTGTTGATCAGCCTCGTGGTCCTCGGCGTCACCGCCGTCCTGCAGGGGGTGGTCGTCGTCCTGTCGGGGTCGGTGGCGCTGCTCGCCGACACCGTGCACAACCTGTCCGACGCGCTCACC
The DNA here is from genome assembly GCA_963792195.1 of uncultured Actinomycetota bacterium. Lineage (GTDB taxonomy): Bacteria > Actinomycetota > Actinomycetes > Actinomycetales > Kineosporiaceae > DATKNA01. Next base: position 1,038,646 of record CAWBVK010000004.1, read on the forward strand.
GCGGTCCCGCTGTGGATCGCCTTCTCCCTGTCGCGCCGGCCGCCGTCCCGCCGGTTCACCTACGGCCTCGGCCGCGTCGAGGACCTCGCCGGGCTCTTCGTCGTCCTCATGATCGCCGCCTCGGCGGTGGTCGCCGCCTGGGAGAGCATCCGCGCGCTCACCGATCCGCGCCCGCTGAGCAACCTGGGCGTCGTCGCGGCGGCCGGGGTCATCGGCTTCCTCGGCAACGAGGTCGTCGCCGTCTACCGGATCCGGGTCGGCACCCGGATCGGCTCGGCCGCCCTGGTCGCCGACGGCAAGCACGCCCAGGCCGACGGGATCACCTCGCTCGGGGTCGTGGTCGGCGCGGCCGGCGTCGCCCTGGGGTACCCGGTCGCCGACCCGCTCGTCGGTCTCGCGATCACCGCGGCGATCCTGGTGATCCTCGTCGGGGCGGTGCGGGACGTCGGCCGCCGCCTGCTCGACGGTGTCGATCCCGGCATCGTCGAGGTCGCCGAGGAGACCCTGGCCGACGTGCCCGGCGTCCGCGGCGTGTCAGGGGTGCGGCTGCGGTGGATCGGGCACCGGCTCCGCGCTGACGCCGTCCTCGCGGTCGACCCGGCCCTCGGCGTCGGCGAGGGTCACGACGTCGCCACCGCCGCGACGCACGCGCTCCGTGCCGCGCTCCCCCGCCTCGACGCCGTCACCGTGCACGTCGAGCCGCACGGGATCGGCGCTCACTGATTCACCCGATCGGCCCCTCCTATCGCGGGGTGTCGCGACCGTAGGTGAAGGTGTGGGTGCACCGGGCGGACGCGGCGGTCGACGTCGTCCGCGTCCGGTCCAGCTGCTGGTCCTGGCGCTGACCTTCGCCGTGCTGGCGCCGCTCCCCGCGGCGGCCGCCCCTCCCCAGCAGCCCGCGCCCTCGGCCTCCCCCACGCCCGTGCCCGGCGGCGCCGGGGACGAGTCCGAGCCCACGGCCGAGCAACTGGCGGCGCAGGCCCGCGCGGACGCGCTGCGGCAGCGCCTCGACCAGCAGAGCGCCGAGGCGGACGCCGCCCGTACGGCCCTCACCGACGCGTCGAGCGCCGCCGCGAAGGCGCTCGAGGCCTACCACGAGACCGTGCAGCGGCAGCAGCAGGCGCAACTCGACGTGGCGGCCGCGCAGTCGCAGATGGAGCAGGCCCTGCAGGACGTCGCCGCGCAGCGTGCCCGGCTCGGCCGCTGGGCCTGGCGCGCGTACGTCTCCGGCGGCGGCGTCGGCGACTCGCCGGCGATGGTCACCGTGCTCAGCGGCCGGACGACCGACGAGCTGGCCGTGGTCCGCGCCCTGACCCGGTCGGCGGGCGACGGGCAGGCGCGGGCGCTCGACGACCTGCGGGAGGCCGAGGAGCGCCAGGAGCAGGCGGTGGCCGAGGCCACGGCGGCCCAGCAGGCCGCCGACGCCGACGCGTCCGCGGCCCAGACGGCCAAGGATGCGGCGGACGCCGCCGTCGGCCGCCAGCGTGCCGCCCTCGACCAGCAGGAGCAGGCGCTCGAGACCACGAGGCGCCAGAGCGCCGAAGCCGACCGGCAGGCCCAGCTGCTGGCCCTGGCCGAGCAGTACGCGGCGGACCCCACCGGCGGCGGCGCCCTGAGCGGCCCCGTCGGTGACTGCCCCGGCGGCGACCTCTCCGGCTTCCCCAACGGCCGCCTGCCGCTCACGCTGCTCTGCCCGGTCTTCGCAGCTCCCGGCGCGTACCTGCGCGCCGACGCGGCGTACGCCTTCGACCGCATGAGCCACGCCTACGCGGCGGCGTTCGGCACGCCCATCTGCGTCACCGACGCCTACCGGTCGTACGACGACCAGGTGCGCGTGTACGCCGAGCGACCCGGCTTCGCCGCGCACCCCGGCACGAGCAACCACGGCTGGGGCACGGCTGCCGACCTGTGCGGCGGGATCGACACCTTCGGCACGCCCGACGCACGCGTGGATGCTCGCCAACGCGCCGCTGTTCGGGTGGTTCCACCCGGCGTGGGCGGAGCCGTCCGGCTCCCTGCCCGAGGCGTGGCACTGGGAGTTCGGCGGCTGACGCCCCATGATGAGCCCGTGCCCGTCGCCGCCCGTGCACTCCACCCGTACCTGCAGGTGGGGCGCCCCCTCGTGCTGGCGCACCGGGGCCTGCACACCACCGCCACCGAGAACTCGATGGAGGCGTTCGAGGCCGCCGTCGCCGTGGGCGTCACGCACCTCGAGACCGACGTGCACGCCACCGCCGACGGGGCGCTTGTCGTCTTCCACGACGACCGGCTCGAGCGGCTCACCGACCTCACCGGCGCGGTCGCGGACGTGACCTGGGAGCGCCTGCGCCGGGCCCGCCTCGCCGGCGGCGAGCGCGTGCCCCTGCTCGCGGACGTCGCGGCCGCGTGGCCCGCTCTCCGCCTCAACGTCGACCTGAAGGCGGACGCCGCCGTCCGGCCGTTCACCGACGTCGTCCGGGCCACCCGGAGCAGCGCGCGGGTGTGCGTGGCCTCGTTCAGCGACCGGCGCCGGCGGGTCGCCGTCCGGGCACTCGCCGACCTCGGACCTGTGGCCTACTCCCTGGGCGCCCGCGGCAGCGCGGCAGCCGTGGCGCTGGCCGCCGCGGGCGCGCCCGCGCGGCTGCTGGCCCGCGCCCTCTCGGGCGCCGTCGCCCTGCAGCTGCCCGAGCGGGCGGGCGGCGTGCCGGTGGTGACCCGGCGGCTGGTCAGGGCCGTGCACGCGGCCGGCGCCCAGGTGCACGTGTGGACCGTCGACGACCCGGCGCGGATGCGCGCGCTGCTCGCCGACGGCGTCGACGGGATCGTGACCAACCGGGCCGACCTGGCGGTGCCGCTGGCCGCTTCCACCCGGCCTCCCGGACCGGGCGGCAGCGAGGGGCGGACGGCGTGACCACGACCGGCCCGGAGGTCCCGCCCGACCTGCTCGACCCGGTGGCCCGTCGCCGGGAGCAGCGCAGCTGGTACGTCTACGACTGGGCCAACTCGGCGTACGTCACCACGACGCTCACCGTGCTGTTCGGCCCGTACCTCACGTCGGTCGCCAAGGCGGCCGCATGTCCGGGGCAGCCCTCGGACGCCGCCTGCGCCACCGACCTGTCCGTCGCGGGCATCCCGGTGAGCCCCGGGTCCCTGGCGCTCTACGCCGTCACCGTCACCACCCTGCTGTCCGCGCTGCTGCTGCCCGTCGTCGGGGCGCTCGTCGACCGGTCGGGCAACAAGCGCACCGTCCTCGCCCGGTTCGCCTGGGTCGGGGCCACCGCCGCGGCGGCGATGGTCTTCGTGGGCGGCGACGGGTGGCAGCTCGGCGTGCTGCTGCAGCTCGTGGCAAGCCTCGCCCTCGGCTGCTCGCTCGTCGTGTACGACGCGATCCTCGTCGACATCGCAACCCCAGACGAGCGCGACGCCGTCTCGAGCCGGGGCTGGGCGATCGGGTACCTCGGCGGCGGGCTGCTGCTCGCGCTCGACCTCGTGCTGGTGCAGGGGCACTCGGCGTTCGGGCTCGACGCCGGGACGGCGGTGCGGCTCAGCCTGCTGTCCGCCGGGCTGTGGTGGGGCGCCTTCACCCTGGTGCCCTACCTCGGCCTGCGCGACCGGCCGCCGCGCTCGGTGGTCGCCGAGGGCGACCGGGGGCTCCTCGCGGCCGCGTTCGGCCAGCTCGCCGCCACGCTGCGCGACCTGCGGCACTACCCGCAGACGATGCGCTTCCTCCTGGCGTACCTGTTCTTCAACGACGGCATCCAGACCGTCATCGTGGCCGCCAGCATCTTCGGCGCCGAGGAGCTGCACCTGGCGCAGGGGCAACTGATCACGTCGATCCTGCTCGTGCAGTTCGTGGCGTTCGCCGGCGCGCTCGCGTTCGGCCGGCTCGCGGGACGGGTGGGCGCCAAGCGCTCCATCCTCGGCAGCCTGGTGCTGTGGGTCGGGGTCGTCGCCGCCGGGGTCGTGCTGCCGGCCCGCAACTTCGGGCTGTTCCTGGCGCTGGCCGTGCTCATCGGGATCGTGCTCGGGGGGAGCCAGGCGCTCGCCCGCTCGCTGTACAGCCAGCTCGTGCCGCTGGGCCGCGAGGCCGAGTACTTCAGCCTGTACCAGGCGGCCGAGCGGGGTACGAGCTGGTCGGGCACGCTGCTGTTCGGCGTCGTGTTCCAGCTCACCGACACCTACCGCGCGGCGATCGTCGCGCTCGTCGTGTTCTTCGTGCTCGGCGGCGGCCTGCTGACGCGGGTCGACGTCCGGCAGGGGGCCTTGGAGGCCGGGAACCGGCCGCCGGCCGTGGTCTGAACCCGCGCGGGACCCCCCCCCCCCGGCCGCCTCACCCGCGCGGTCGCTCACCACCGCCGCCGCCCGGCCGACAGGTCCGCTGAGAGCAGACTGAGAAGCGGGCGCACGGGACGAGGGCCGGAACATTCTCCGCGCGCACCGCGTTACCACTGAGTAACCCACGGCGGGCGGCACGCGTTCTAGATGTGAGACCGACGTGACGAGAGACCACGCCGAACCGACGCGCCCGGAGGAGACCTGCGATGAGCGACCGGAGCATGCGGGGCACACGGCTCGGTGCCCAGAGCCTCGAGAGTGACAGCGGAGTCCAGCCCGCGGCCCGTCAGGACGTCGTGTACCACTGCCCGAACGGGCACACGGTGGTCGTGCCGCTGTCCGTCGAGGCCGAGGTGCCGGCGCTCTGGGAGTGCCGCTGCGGCGAGATGGCGCTCCGCGAGAACCACGAGCGCCCCGACGAGAAGCCCGTCAAGCCCGCCCGCACCCACTGGGACATGCTGATGGAGCGCCGCACCACCGCCGAGCTCGAGGAGCTGCTCGAGGAGCGGCTGGAGCTGCTGCGCAGCGGCCGCCTCCACCAGCGCCGCAGCGCCTGACCTTCGCCGCGACCTGCGCCCCGCGCGCGTCGCTCGTCCCGAGCTCTGGCCCCTGACCCGGGCACCGTCTCCCCCGTCGGTGCCCGATGCGACGCCCTTCCCCCAAGGGCGTCGAGAGGCCCCGTGCCACCCCCCCGGGCACGGGGCCTCACCCTTGCCCGGACTCGCCGACCCCTGTGACCCGAGGGTCAGGGTGCCGGCGGCAACCGCGGCGGCTCGTCGTCGTCGACCCAGGTCGTGACCGTGACGCCCTCCCCCGCGGGCGCGTCGACCACCTCACCGCGCACGGTGACCCTCCGCCCGGCGCGGCCGAGCTCACGACTCAGGCGGCGTCCGGCGGCCGCCCCCGCGGCGGCGCGCACCGGCGGTACCAGCAGCACCAGACCGGCGACCCCCGTGACGAGGCCCGGCAGCAGCAGCAGGGAGGCGGCCGCGACCCGCATCCCGGCGTCGCCGACCTCGGCGACCGGCACTGTCCCCGGTGCGCGCGAACGCCAGCGCCGCAGCGCGCCGGCCCCCTCGCGCCGCAGCAGCAGCAGGCCGGCCACGCTCGCCAGCAGCACGAGCAGCAGGGTCGCCGGCCAGCCGATCCAGTGCGCGACCACGATCGCGACCACGATCTCGACCACCGGGACGAGCAGCAGGCCGAGGCCGATGCGGCGGGCGAGGCGGCTGCGCCGGCGGCCGTCGGCCGTCACGACTGCACCCCCGCGGCCGTCGATACCGCCGGCTCCTCCGCGGGCCCGGGCGCGGCCGGGCCCCGGCCCACCCGGCGACGTCGCCGGGCGCCGGCCAGCACGAGCAGGCACGCGAGCGCCGCGAGGGCGATCTCGGGCAGCGCGCCGAGCCGGGTCGCCACGGTCAGCTCCGTGCGCAGCGGCAGCCGGGCGGTCAGGACGTCGCGGGTGAAGAGCGCGGAGCCGTCGACCACGGATCCGTCGGGCTCGACCAGGCCGCTCACGCCCACGGTGGAGACGTGCACGACCGCCCGGCCCGACTCGACGGCCCGCAGCCGCGACATGGCCAGCTGCTGGGTGCTCTCGTCGCTGTACCCGAAGGTGGCGTTGTTGGTCTGGACGACGAGCAGGTCGGCGCCGGCGCGCACCGTGTCGCGGACGATGTCGTCGTAGGCCACCTCGAAGCAGATGACGTCGCCGACCCGGGCCGGGCCCGCGTGCAGCAGCCCCACGCGGTCGCCCGCGGCGAAGTCGCGACTCACCAGGTCGACCTTGTCGCTGAACAGGCGGAAGAACGAGCGGTAGGGGATGTACTCGGCGAAGGGCACGGGGTGCCGCTTCACGTAGCGCTCCCCCGGGCCCGCCGCCGGGGTGCCGCTGGGCCCCCACACGATGGCCGCGTTCGAGACGTCCTCCCCCGGACCCTGCAGGACGGCGCCCACGAGGAGCGGCACGCCCATGCTGTCGGCCGAGCGACCGATCTCGGCGTACGCGTCCGCGTTGACGAGCGGGTCGATGTCGCTGGAGTTCTCGGGCCACACGACGAGGTCGGGAGCGGGGACGCGACCGTCCTTCACCTGCGCGGCGAGCGACAGCGTGGCGGCGACGTGGTTGTCGAGGACCGCGCGGCGCTGGGCGTTGAAGTCGAGGCCGGCCTCCGGGACGTTCCCCTGCACGGCGGCGACCTGCACCGAGCGGGCGGCGTCCGAGGGACGCGCCCCGGCATCGGGGTCCCCCGCGCGGCGGGCGAGCGGCCCTGCCATCACGACCCCGACGGCCACCGCGGTGGGGACCAGCACCCGGACGACCATCCGGACGAGCCCGGCGCGGGTGGGCCTGCGCCCGAGCGCGGAGCGCGGCACTGCGGCGACCGCGACGGCGAGGCAGGCGCCGGCTGCGGCGACGACCGCTGTCACCAGCGGCGCCCCGCCGAGTGCGGCCCAGCCGAGATCGGGGGCGTCGGCCTGGGAGAAGGCGACCCGGCCCCAGGGGAACCCGCCGAACGGCAACCGGGACCGCAGGCCCTCCTGCAGCACCCACAGGCCCGCTACCGCGACCACGGTGCCCGCACGGCCTCCCGGCACGCGCCAGGCGGTCGGCAGGAGGGCGCCGAGCAGCGCGACGAACGCCGCCTGCGACATGGCCAGGGCCAGCCACGGCAGCGCCCCGACGTAGATGCCCGACCAGTGCAGCAGCGGCACGAACCAGACCAGGCCGGTGACGAGGCCGAGGAGGGCTCCGCGCCGGGCCGACGAGCCCCGCGCCGCCAGCGCGAGGGCCGCGACGCCCGGAGCGGCGAGGAACCACCAGCCGGTGCCCGGGAACGCGAGGTCGAGCGCCAGGCCCGCGGCGGCAGCGAGGACGAACGCGGCGGGAGCCGGGAGGCGGCCTGCGCGATCGTCCACCTCAGCAGGGTAGACGCGGGAGCCGGGCGGCGACGAGGCGGCCCGGGCCACCGGAGCCGGCCTCGACCGGGCCCGCACGCTCCTTCGGTCCACGGGCGACCACGTCGGCTGCGTGGCCGCCCGCGTTGTCTACTGGGCGTGCGGGCCCGGTCCGTGCCCACCGATGGCCGTCGGTGCGGGGACTGACCTCCCCAACCGCGACGACCGTCCTGGAGGGGTGGACGGCCACTTGGCAACCTAGTCACCCGACCGGCCGTGTCAAGGCGCCCGCTACCTGCTGTTTCCCGCGACGTCGCAGGTCAGCCGGGTTGTGTTGGCCCTACCCCCCGAACGAGTGAATCAGTCCTCCACCGGCGTGTCGCCCGGCGTGTCGCAACACCGTGACCTTTGGTGCAGAACCGCTCCCCCGCCCCGTCGAACTGCCGATGGCGGCGGGTCAGGCGGGCCCGGGGACCACGACCGTGCCGCGGGCCCGGGTGGCCGGCAGCGGCGGGTCGAGGACCTCCGCCGCGCTCTCGCCGCGCTCGGGCCGGCCGCGGCAGACGACCGTGGCCGCGAACTCGATCTCGCGGCTGCGCCTGCCGACGCGCACGACCCTCGCGGTCACCTCGAGCACGTCCCCGGCTCGCACCGGCGCGAGGAACTGGACGTCGGAGTAGGAGGCGAACAATCCCTCGTCGCCGTCGGTGCGGATGCACAGCTCGGTCGCGACGTCACCGAAGCAGGCGAGGCTGTAGGCCCCGTCGACGAGGTTGCCCGCGTAGTGGGCGTGCGAGTAGGGCACGTACCGGCGGTGGGTGACGACCAGACCGAGGCGCGCGTCGTCGTGCCCCGCGCCCGTGTCGCCGGGCGTGGTGGTCATGAGACCTTCCTCCCCTTGCCGGTGGCGGGCACGAGGGCGTGCACCAGGTACGAGGCCACCTCGCCCGGGGTGGTGCCGCGACCGAAGACCCGGTCCACGCCCAGCTCGGCCGCCGCCGACTCGTCGAACCGCGGTCCGCCCACGATGAGCAGGGGGCGCCGGTGCGCCGGCAGCGCCTCCCGGAAGGCCGCCGACATCTCCATCGTGTTGTGCAGGTGGGCGTCGCGCTGCGTGACGACCTGCGACACCAGGACGGCGTCCGCCTTCTCGGCCACGGCCCGCTCCACCAGCTCGGGCACCGGGACCTGGGCGCCCAGGTTCACGACCTTGAGCTCGCGGTAGTACTCGAGCCCCTTCTCCCCCGCGAAGCCCTTGATGTTGAGGATGGCGTCGATGCCGACGGTGTGGGCGTCGGTGCCGATGCACGCCCCGACGACGACGAGCTTGCGCCGCAGCCGCGCCTTGACCGCCGCATTGACCTCCTTGGCCGACAGCAGCGGGTACTCCCGCTCGGCGACCTGGACGGCGGAGACGTCGACGAGGTGGCGCACCGGCCCGTACACGACGAAGAACGTGAAGTCGGGCCCCATGGCCTTGGCGTGCACGACCAGGGCGGGGTCGATGCCCATCTTCTGGGCGAGCTGCGCGGCGGCGCCCTCCGCGCGCTTGCCGGCCGGCAGGGGCAGGGTGAACGACACCTGCACCATGCCGTCGCCGGTCGCGTCGCCGTACGGCCGCACGACCGCCGGCGCCTCGGAGGGAAGAGCCTGGACGTCGCTCACCGGGTGGCTCCCGTCTCGAGGAGGTCGACGGCCGGGTTGACGTAGCCGTCGGCCCTGCGCGCGACGCCGTCCAGTCCCTTGCCGGCGTCGGCAGGCCGCCGCATGAGGCCGAAGGTGCCGTCGGCGATCGCCTCGAGCAGGGTGTCGTCGACGATCCGCTCCAGCAGCTCGACGGCCTCGCCGAGCACGCGCCTGGCGCGGGTCGCGATGAACCCGTCCGCGGGCGGGTGGAAGTCCTCGACCAGGCCCGAGCAGGCGTCGAGCACGTAGCGGACGTTCTGCAGCGCGAGGTCGCGGTCGCTCAGCCAGGGCGTGACCACGGCCTCGGTCATCATCCCGACCAGCAGGATCCCCTGGCCGGTGAGCGCGCCGGCGAGGTTGAAGAAGCCGTCGAGCAGGTATCCGCGGAAGACGTCGCCGGTCATGTGCTTGGTCGGCGGCATCCACTTCAGCGGGGCGTCAGGGAAGATCGTGCGCGCCAGCAGCGCGTGCGCGAGTTCGAGCCGGAAGGAGTCGGGCAGGTCGGGGTTGATCTCGAAGGCGTGCCCGAGGCCGAGGAGCTCGTCGGGCAGGCCGGCCTCGTGCGCGAACGCCTCGTTGAGCAGCTGGCTGACCGTCACGGTGTGCGCGGCCTCGACCGCGTCGGCCGTGGTGAGGTAGTTGTCCTCGCCGGTGTTGATGATGATCCCGGCGCGGGCGTGCACCTGGCGGCTGAACCGCTGGTCGACGAAGGTGCGGATCGGGTTGATGTCGCGGAAGAGGATCCCGTACATCGAGTCGTTGAGCATCATGTCGAGCCGCTCGAGCCCGGCGAGGGTCGCGATCTCGGGCATGCACAACCCGCTGGCGTAGTTCGTCAGCCGCACGTAGCGGCCCAGCTCCTTGCTGACGTCGTCCAGCGCTGCCCGCATGAGCCGGAAGTTCTCCTGCGTGGCGTAGGTGCCGGCGTAGCCCTCGCGGGTGGCGCCCTCGGGCACGTAGTCGAGCAGGCTCTGCCCGGTGGAGCGGATGACGGCGATGACGTCGGCGCCCGCACGGGCCGCGGCCTGGGCCTGCGGGATGTCCTCGTAGATGTCGCCGGTGGCCACGATCAGGTAGATCCAGGGCCGGCGCGGGGGGTCGCCCAGCTTCTTCACGAGGCGCTCGCGCTGGACCCGGGAGGCGTCGACCCGGCGGAGGCCGGTGGCGACGGCGGCCCGCGCGCGGCGGCCCGCAGCGGTCGCCGCGCGCTTCTCGGGCAGCCGGAACGTCACCGAGCCCACCGCGGCCTTCTGGGCCAGGGTCAGCAGGTCGCCGGCCTCGTCACGGGCCAGGGCGTCCCAGACCGGCAGGCACGCGCCGTGCTCGAGCCCGACCTGCCCGCGGACGGCGTCGACGAGGTGGTTCACCCAGGGGATGCGTTCGGTGTCGGCACCGGCGAGCCCGGCCAGCCGCAGCGTCGCACGCTCGACGGAGACCGTCGTGTGCGTGCGGGCGAGCGTGACGACCGGCTCCGCGGCGCGGGCCGCGAGCGCGCGCGCACGCTCGACGGTCGGCTCGTCAAGCGTGAGGACAGGCCTGGGCTTCTGTGCGGTCATACCCGATCTCCCGGAAGACTTGCGGTACAGGAGGCTTGTGAACGCAGGTTCTCCTGTGGCATTGGGTGTCTTCCTCACGATCTCACGGCGCCGGGCGGGGCGTCGAGCCCGCGGCCGGGTCACGGCGCGGGGCGGTGCCGCACGCCCGGTACTAGTCTGCGGAACCTCAGCGGCACGGCCGCAGAGGGGAGGGCCCGTGGGCTACACGCTCGCCCGGTGGATCGTCGGCGTGATCTTCCGGGTCGTCTGGCGGCCGCGGGTCGAGGGCGTCGGGCAGGTCCCGCCCGACGGTCCGGTGATCATCGCCAGCAACCACCTGAGCTTCATCGACAGCGTGGTGATCCCGCTGGCGGTGCCGCGGCGCGTGCGCTTCCTCGCGAAGGCCGAGTACTTCACGGCCCGCGGGCCGAGGGGACGCCTGGTGGCCGGGTTCTTCCGTCTCATCGACGCCGTGCCGGTCGAGCGGACCGGCAACCGCGACTCGATGCGCTCGCTCGAGTCCGCCCTGCAGGTCCTGCAGGAGGGGGGCGCCTTCGGCATCTACCCCGAGGGCACCCGCTCCCGGGACGGCCGGCTCTACCGCGGGCGCACCGGGGTGGGCTGGCTGGCGCTCACGTCGGGAGCCCCCGTGGTCCCCGTGGCGCTCACCGGCACGGACGCCGTCCAGCCGGTGGGCAGCCGCCGGCTGCGGGTGCACCCCGTGCGGATCGTCTTCGGGCCGCCCGTCGATCCCGGCGCCTACGCGGGGATGCCCGCCGGTCGCGCCCGGCGGCTGCTCACCGACGAGGTCATGGCGCGCATCGGCGCGCTGTCGCCGCAGGAGAAGGCCGACGCGTACAACGAGCCCCGCGGCGGCGCCGAGGAGATGGACGCGAACACGGTGTAACCCTCCCCCTCGCCCCACCCTCCCGCCGATCAAGGAATCCGCACCGATCAAGGAATCCGCGCCGATCGAACGCCCAGTGCCGGGCCCGATCACCAGCCGATCACAGCCGACGAAGGCCCGGCACGGTGATCCCTGCCGGGCCTTCCGTCGGTGCTCGACGCGCGGAGCGTGCGCTTCGTCAGGCGCGGCCACCGCCGGTCACGTCGGCGTCGACCTCGCCGCGCCAGGCGCCGGTCTCGTCGCCGCCACGGCTCTCGATGAACTCCTTGAACCGCTTGGCGTCGGCCTTGACCCGGTGGTCGTCGACGCCCGCGACGGCGCCGGCCTTCTCGACCAGGCCCGACGGCTCCCAGTCGATCTGGATCATGAGCCGGGTCTGGTCGTCACTGAGCCGGTGGAAGGTGACGACGCCGGCGTGACCGGTGTCGCCCCCGACCGACTTCCACGCGATCCGCTCGTCGGGGTTCTGCTCGGTGATCTCGGTGTCGAACTCCCGCGTGACGCCGCCGACCTTCGTCACCCAGTGGTTGTGCGTGTCGTCGAGCTGGGTGATCGACGACGACGCCGTCCATGAAGTTCGGGAACGACTCGAACTGCGTCCACTGGTTGTAGGCGGTGCGAACGGGGACGTTGACGTCGACCGATTCCTGGACCTGAGCCATGTGCGGGTGCTCCCTGGATTGCGAGTACGTGTTCCCTCGGACAGGTACCAGGTACCCGGGAGCCGTGATCACTAAGCCCGGGTTGCACCACGTGTGACGCGGTTCATCCGCCTCCGTCAGCCGGCGGCCACCTCGCTGTCGGCCTCGGCCGCCTCGAGGTCCTCGAGCACGGCGACCGCGATACCCAGCGCCTCGGTGATGTTGCGAGCCGCGGTCAGCACGCGCGGCGCACCGGCGATCGGCGCGACGGCGACGAGCACGTCCTGGACGTCGGCGATGGTGACGCCCGACTCCATGGCGGCGCCGATGTGCATGAGGTACGACGCCGGGGGTGCGTCGACGGCGACCAGGGCGGCCGCGCGCACGAGGATGAGCGTTCTGGGGTCGAACTCCGATCGCGCGATCGCGACGGCGTTGATGTCGGTCAGAGCCTCGAGAACGGGGGCTTCTCCGATGGCCATGGGGCTTCCCATCCCTCTTCGGGTCGGTGGTGAACGGCGGGCTTCGGCGTTCCCGACTCTTCACGGGTGAGGGGCCGCCCGTCCTCATCCACCTGGGATGACCCCCCGGGCCACGATCACGTCACGATCGGGGCCGAGCCCTTGCCGGGGGCCGGGCCCGCATACGTACCCTGCGGCGACAGGTCGGTCACGCAGGGCGGGAGGAGACGGCACCGGATGGTGGGCCTCCTCCTGCGCGCGCTCCGGTGGCGTGCGGGTTCCACCGCGGCGATCCTCGTCGTCGCCAGCGTGGCGGGGCTCGCGGCGACCCTGGGCCCGCTCTACGCCCGGTCGACCGAGGAGTCGCTGGTGCTGGACCGGGTGGCCCGGGCCGGCACCGGAACCACGGACGTCGAGGTCACCGCGAGCACGGTCGGGCAGCCGTTCGGCTACGTGACGCAGCCGACCGAGGTCGACGGCGGTGCGCTGTTCGACACCGTCACCCGTCAGCTGGCGTCGCAGACGCGGCTGGACCCGGCCTACGGTCCCGTCGGCAGCTGGATCACGGTGCCGCCCGCGGTCGTCACGGCCGCCGGCCGCGAGCCCGCCGTGGCGCGCACCTCCTGGCATCCGGGTGCCTGCGCCGGGGTCAAGGTCGTCACGGGGCGCTGCCTGTCGGGCCCCGACGACGCGCTGGTCGCCACCCGCACGATGAGCGCCCTGCGCCTGCACGTCGGCGACCGCCTCGGCATCGCCCTCGAAGGTGGTCGCGACCCCGGCGGCAAGGCCGACCCCCGGCGTGACGAGGTGACCATCGTGGGTACCTACGACGTCACCTCCGCCCGGCCCGAGGTGTGGGGTTCGCGGCCGCCCGCCCAGTACCGCGACCCGCCGGTCGGGCCCGCCGAGCTCGACGAGATCCTGCTCGACCGGACGCGCATCCTCCGCGCCGCCAAGGCGGGGCGCGAGACGAGCACGACCGCGTTCCGGTTGCTGCGCCCCGACCTGACCTCCGCGGCCTCCGTGGACGCCGCGGGCGCGCTCGCCGCCGCCGCCGTCGACGACCTCGCGCAGCAGCAGTCCGCGGCCCTGAACGGGGGCGCCCAGGGGCAGCCCGTGTCGACCGCGACCAGCGGCCTCCCGGCCTTCCTCGACGGGCTCGCCCCCGAGCGGGGGCAGGTGCGGACGGTGACCTTCGCCGTCACGGCCCAACTGGTGCTCCTGGCCTGGTTCGTGCTGTACCTGGTGGTGTCCGCCGGCACGGAGGAACGGGCCGGTGAGCTCGCGCTGGCGAAGCTGCGCGGACTCGGTCCGGCGCGGCTGCTCGGGTTCGGGCTGGCCGAGATCGCCGTGGTGCTCGCCGTCGCCGCGCCGCTCGGGCTGCTCGGCGCCCTGCTCGTCGACCGGTGGCTCGTCGCCGTCGTACCCCTGCCCCACTCGGGCGCCGCCGTCGACGCCGCCACGCTGCTCGCCGGGCTCGCGGGCCTCGCCGGAGCGCTCGTCGCCGCCGCCCTCGCGCTCCGTCGGGTCCTCACCGCACCCGTGCTCGACCAGCTCAAGCGCAGCGGGGGCACGAGGGCCGCTCTGGCCCGGTCCGTGGGGGTCGACGCGGCGGCGGTCGCCGTCGCGGCGGTGGGCGTGTACCTCCTCCGGCGCGGGGACGACGACCCCGTGGCCCTCGTCACCCCCGGCCTGCTCGCGCTCGGGGCGGGGCTGCTCGCCGTCCGGCTCCTCCCGCTGGCGGCGCGGGCCGCGGTGCGCCGCACCAGCGCGAGCGCACGCGTGGCCTCGTTCCTCGCGTTCCGCAACGTCGCCCGCCGCCCGGGCGGCGCCCGGCTCGTCGTCCTGCTGACCGTGGCCACCACGCTCGGCGTCTTCGCCGTGACCACGTGGACCATCTCGAAGGACGTGCGCTCCGACCGCGCTCGGGCCGAGGTGGGCGCGGCGACGGTCCTGCACCTGGGCCCCCAGCAGCCCGCGCAGCTGCTCGAGCTGGTGCGGCGAGCGGACCCGGACGGCCGGTGGGCCATGGCCGCGGGGCAGCTGCGCCGGGCGGGCGCGACACCGGTCCTCGCGGTCGACACCACCCGGCTCGCGGCGGTGACCAGCTGGGACCCGGCGTGGGCCGGCACCAGCACGGCGGCGCTCACGCAGGCCCTGCGGCCACCCGTGCAGCCGCGACTGGCGGTGCGCGACCGCCTCGCGGTGTCGGCGACCTCACTCCCCACGGCCGGCAGCCCGCCCGTGCGCCTCGTCGCTCTTCTGGAGCGGCCGGACGGCGTGCGGATCGAGGCGGACGCCGGCCGACTGACCGCCGGCACCCGCACGTACACCGTGCCGCTGACCGACTGCGCCGGCACCTGCCGCCTGCTCGCCCTGGCGGTGCGCGGTGAGGGCCTCGGGAACGCCTACTCGGGCGGCTCCCTGGTCGTCTCCCGGATCACGGACGGCGCCGGGCCCGTCCGTGCCCGGCTCACCACGCCGGGGGTGTGGCGGGTGGTGCCCCGCGCGGGCGCGACCGGCAGCGACAGCGGTGACGAGCGCCGGGCGACCGCCGGCGACGACGGCCTCCGCGTCCAGTACCAGGAGTTGATCGCGAACGACGACGTGGTCGTCGAGGTGGCCGATCACCCCGCCACGTTGGGCGCCCTCGCCGGTTCGGCGGTCCGGCCGCCCTTCACCGAGGGCTCCCGGCAGGTCTTCCTCGCGCCGGGACTCGCCGGCGGGACCGTGCCCGCGCGCCTCGCCGGCACCGGGGACCTGCCGCGGGTGGGTCGCGACGGCTACCTCGTCGACCTGGCCTTCGCGGCCGACGCCGCCCCCGGCCTGATGGGCGACGTGGACCCGCAGGTGTGGGTCGGCGAGAACGCCCCGCCGGGGGCCCTCGACGCGTTGCGGGCGGCGGGCGCCGGCGTCGTCGGCACCGAGACCCTGGCCAGCCGCCGGGGCGAACTGGGCCGCGACGCGTCGTCGCTGGCGCTGCTCCTCTCGCTCGTGGCGGCTGTCCTCGCCGCCCTGCTCGCGGTGGGGACGGTGCTCGCCACCGCCTACGTCGGCGGCCGCCGGCGCTCGTACGAGCTCGCCGCGCTGCGCTCCCTCGGGGCGGCCCCCCGGGTGCTCGTGCGCGCGGGGCGGCGCGAGCAGCTGCTGCTCGTCGTCACCGGGGCCGTCCTCGGCGCCGTCATCGGGGTCGCCGCGACCTACGCGGCCCTCGACGCCCTCCCGGCGGTGACGAGCGCGGGGATCGCGCCCGTCCTGCGCGGCCCCAGGCTGCTCCCGGTGGTCGCCGTCGTGGGGGGCGTGCTGCTGCTGGTGGCCCTCGTCGCCCACTTCGGTGCCCGGCGCGTCGTGGCCGCCGCCACCGCCGACCTGCTCCGGGAGGACCAGGCATGACGGGCGGCCTGGCGGTGCGGTGCGAGGAGGTCGTGCACATCTACCGGCGCGGCGACGTCGAAGTGGTCGCGCTGCGTGGCGTCGACCTCGACGTCCGCCCCGCCGAGACCGTCGCGCTCTACGGGCCGTCGGGCAGCGGCAAGTCGACCCTGATCGCCATGCTCGGGGGCCTGCTGCCGCCGAGCGCCGGACAGGCCTGGATCGGCGAGCACGAGATCGGGCGGATGTCACCCCGGCAGCTGCTGCGGCTGCGCGCCGGGACCGTCGCCACGGTGCTGCAGGGCGCCGGGCGCAACCTGCTGCCGTACGCCACGGCGGCACAGAACGTCGCCTTCGCCCAGCGGTCGATCGGCCGCTCCGCACGGCGGGACCTCGCCGAGCCCGACGACGCTGCTGCGCGACCTCGGCCTGGGCGACGTCGCGGAGCGGCCCGTCGCGGAGCTCTCGGGCGGCGAGCAGCAGCGGGTCGCGGTGGTCGCCGCCGTCGCCGCCGGCCCCGGACTGCTGCTCGCCGACGAGCCGACCTCGCAACTCGACACCGGCGGCCGCGACGACGTCCTCGACCTGCTGCACCGGGTCAACGAGCGGTTCGGGACGACGATCGTCGCGGTCACCCACGACCCCGAGGTCGGGCGCCGTCTGGGGCGCACCGTGACGATGCGGTTCGGGCGGGTGGGCCGGGCGGGCCGCGGCGACCGCCAGTACGCGGTGATCGGCCGGGACGGCGGCCTGCAACTGCCGGAGGACCTCGCCGAGACCTGGCCGCCCGGCACTCTGGTCGAGGTGCTGCGCGACGGCGACGACCTGCGCCTGCGGCGTGGAGGCCACCATGGCCAGTGACCGTCCCGGGAACGGGAACGACCCGCTGCACGGGACGCAGGGGGCGGCCCTGCTCGCCGAGGGCATCACCGTGGAGCGAGGCGGGCGCCGGCTGCTGGACGGCGTCGGCCTCCGGGCAGACCCCGGCCAGGTGGTGGCGGTCACGGGACCGTCGGGAGCGGGCAAGAGCACGCTGCTGGCCGTTCTCGGGAGCCTCGTCAGGCCGCAGGCCGGGTCGGTGAGCTGGTACGGCGAGCCGGTCCGGATGGCCGATACCCGGACCGGCCGGACCCTCGGCGTCGTGCTGCAGGGCTACGGCCTGCTGCCGGTGCTCAGCGCGCACGAGAACGTGCAGCTGCCGCTCCAGATCGCCGGCCGGCCGCGCCCCGAGGTGCTGGAGCGGGCGGCGGCCGCGCTGGAGCTCGCGGGGCTCGGGGAGGACCAGCTGCCGCACGACCGCCTGGCCGAGGAGCTCTCGGGCGGGCAGCTGCAGCGCGTGGCGGTGGCCAGGGCGCTCGTGGTCGAGCCCGACCTGCTGCTCGCCGACGAACCGACGTCCGAGCTCGACGCCGCGACCCGCGACGTCGTGCTGAAGGCGCTGCGGGCCGTCGCCGACCGGGGCGGCGTGGTCGTGCTCGCCACGCACGACCCCGAGGTCGCGGCGACCTGCGACGCCGAGATCGCGCTGGCCGACGGGCGGGTGGCCGCACGCCTCGCTTCACCCGGTGGCGTCGAAGACGACGCGGCCGGCGACGACGGTGCGCAGGCAGCGGGGGGCCGGCACGCCGGGTGACAGGTCGGGCAGGCCCGGGGTGCCGGAGCGGGGGTCCGTGCTCCACGCCTGGATCCGGTCGTCGGGCGCCTGCACGACCAGGTCGCCGGCCTCCCACACCGCCAGGGTGGCGGGGGCGCCGAGGGCGAGCACGCCGTCGGCGGGCCGCCGTGCCGCGCGGGAGGCGCCGCGGGTGTGGGCGGCGAAGGCGGCCCGGGCGCTGATCCGCTGGGCCGGCTCGGTGTGGAAGGCGGCGGCACGCACGGCCTCCCACGGGGCGAACGGGGTCACGGGGCTGTCGGACCCGAAGGCGAGCGGCACCCCGGCCGCGGCGAGCGACGCGAACGGGTTCATGGCGACCGCCCGCTCGGGGCCCAGGCGCTGCGCGTACATCCCGCTCCGCCCGCCCCAGGCCGCGTCGAACGCCGGCTGCACGCTCGCCGTGAGCCCGAGGTCGGCCAGCCGCGCGACGGCGTCGGCGTCCGGCGTCTCCACGTGCTCCAGCCGGTGCCCGCCCGCCCGGACGGCGGCGATTCCGGCCCGCTCGGCCGCGCGCCGGAACCCCTCGAGGACGACGTCGAGCGCGGCGTCTCCGATCACGTGGAAGCCGGCCTGCAGCCCGGCCGCCGTGCAGGCGACGACGTGGTCACGGACCTGCTCGACGGAGAGGTAGGTGTGGCCGCTCGTGCCGGGGGCGTCGGCGTACGGCTCGCGGAACGAGGCCGTCCGCGAGCCCACCGCCCCGTCGGCGTTGAGGTCGCCGGCCAGGCCCGCCAGCGGGACCCCGAGGCGCTCGACGACCGCACGGGCCTGCGCCTCGTCCGCGACCAGCTGGCCCCTGTACGGCACGACCTCGGGCAGCGGCTCGGCCTCGTGGTCGGTCGGGTGGTCGACGCCCGCCAGCGCGACCAGCGCCCGCAGGTCCACCTCGGGCGCGATGTGCGGGGCCGAGGCCTCGTGCACGCACCCGATCCCCGCGGCCGCCGCCGCCCGTAGCGCCGTCCGCTGCGCGTCCTCCCGGGCGGAGGGCGACAGCCCCTCCCGGGTGGCCGCACGGACGGCGTGGTGCGCGTCGCGCTCGACCCGCCCGTCCTCGGTCCAGCCGGCATGGTCCCGGGCGCCCGCCGCCGCGGCGAGGGCGCTCGAGACGATCGCCGAGTGCGAGTCGACCCGCGCCAGGTAGACCACACCACCGGCGGAGGCCCGGTCGAGCTCCGCGCGGGTCGGCGGGCGCCCCTCGGCGAGGTCACGCTCGTCCCAGCCGTGCGCCAGCACCGGGCGGCCACCTCCGGAGCGCGCGGCCCGCTCGACGGCGCCGAGGATCTCCCCCACCGAGCGCGCCGAGCGGACGTCGACCCCGCCCATCGCGAGCCCGGTCTCGGTGACGTGCACGTGCGCGTCGACGAACGCGGGCGTGACGAGCGCGCCCTCGAGCTCGACGACGTCGTCGACGTGCGCAGCATGCGCGTCGGCCGCCTCGTCGGACCCCACCCAGGCGACGGTCGCGCCGTCGGTGATCAGCGCCGAGGCGAAGGGGTCCTCGGGGCTGTGGACCGATCCCCCGCGATAGAGCGTCCTCATGGCCGGAAGTCTGGCGTGCGGGTGCTGTGTCAGCGCGGGGGGTGGACGGCCGCGGAAGCGGTGAGCCGCTGCTCGAACAGCGACCGCGCGCCGGGCGACGTCCGCAGCACCTCGAGGGCGAAGTCGGCGTGCCCGGCCGCGTACCCGTTGCCGATCATCAGCGTGACGTCGGCGGCCAGCCCCTCGGCCCCGAGCGCGGCCGCGGCGAACGACGTGGCCATCGAGAAGAAGACGACGGTCCCGAGGTCGGCGGTCGCGAGGATGGCGCCGTGCTCGCACCCGGGCACGTCGACGCAGACGACCGTGACGTCGGCCGGGCCACCCGCCGCCTCGACCGCCGCGGCCAGGGCCACGGGGTCGCGCGCGTCCGCGAGCGCGACGGCGTCGGCGAGCGCCGCCTCGGCCAGCAGCTGCCGCTCGCGCTCGACCGGCACGACTCCGATGGTGCGCGCCGCGCCGGCGCGCCGGGCGGCCGCCAGGGCCAGCGAGCCACTCTTGCCCGCACCGCCGATGACGGCCACCACGGGCGGCCGGCCCTGGGCGACGTACTTCGCGACGACCCGGGCGGTGAGGGCCGGGGCGCCGCAGACGTCCATGACCGCGAGCGCGAGCTCGGCCGGCAGGTCGCCGGGCAGGTGCGCGGCGATGGAGCGCCCGAAGAGGATCGCGTGCCCGTCGCAGGGCACCTGCTCGCTGCGCCCGTCCCAGCGGGTCAGGCCGTCCTCGATGCTCAGAGGGGTGAGGGTCAGCGAGACCAGGGTGGCGATGCGGTCGCCCTTCGCGAGGCCGAGCACGCTCTCGGGGCCGGCCTCCTCGACGGTCCCGACGAGCATGCCTCCCGAGCCGGTGACCGGGTTGTGCATCTTGCCCCGGGTACGGACGATCTCGAGGACCTCGGCGCGGACGGCGTCGCCGTCGCCGCCGTGCTTGTCGGACAGCTGACGGAAGCTCGCAGCGTCGAGGTTCAGCCGCTCGACCCGCACCCTGACCTCGTCGGGCGCCACCGCCGGGTCGGGGTCCAGGCGCCAGGCGGCCTGGGGCAGGACGCCCCGGGGCTCGACGACGCGGTGCAGGCCGACCGGGGACGACGTCACGGTTCTCACGCTGACGAGGGTACAGACGGCAAATCCTGCGGTCACCTCCTCGGCAAGCGGGAGAACATCCCGTAGATTGGTGGGATGACCGAGATGCTTACGCGTCAGCAGCCCGCGGCGGATGCCCTGGACGCCGCCGCGCAGCGGCAGCCGTACCGCTACCGCCGGGTCGAGCTCGTCGAGCCGGACTGGCGGCGGCTGCCCGGCTGGCGCGACGTCACCGAGGAGCAGTGGCGCAGCGCGCAGTGGCAGCGCGCCCACTGCGTGAAGAACGTTGCCCAGCTGCGCGCCCTGATGGGCGACCTGCTCGACGAGACGTTCTACGCCGACCTCGAGCGCGACCAGCGCGAGCGGGCCACGATGTCGATGCTCGTGCCGCCGCAGATGATGAACACGATGGTGCCCGGCCCCGAGGTGCCCGCCGCCGGCGCGGCCTTCACGGCGGCCTTCTACGCCGACCCCGTGCGCCGCTACATGCTCCCGGTCTTCTCCGACCGCCGCTCCGACTGGCCGAGCCACCCCTTCGCCACCCGCGACTCCCTGCACGAGCACGACATGTGGGTCGCCGAGGGGCTGACCCACCGCTACCCCACGAAGGTGCTCGCGGAGCTGCTGCCCACCTGCCCGCAGTACTGCGGGCACTGCACCCGGATGGACCTGGTCGGCAACTCCACCCCGGTCATCTCGAAGCTGAAGTTCGACCTCAAGCCGGTCGACCGGCTCGACCGCGATGATGGAGTACCTGCGCAGCTCACCCGAGGTGCGCGACGTGGTCGTGTCGGGCGGCGACGTGGCGAACATGCCCTGGAAGAACCTCGAGTCGTTCCTCGATCGGCTGCTCGAGATCGAGAACATCCGCGACATCCGGCTCGCCACCAAGGCGCTCATGGGTCTGCCGCAGCACTGGCTCCAGCCCGACGTCGTCGAGGGCGTGGGCCGGGTCGCCCGCACCGCCCGCCGCCGGGGGGTCAACCTGGCGATCCACACGCACGTGAACGCGGCGCAGTCCGTGACGCCGCTGGTCGCCGAGGCGACCCTCGCGATGCTCGAGGCGGGCGTGCGCGACGTGCGCAACCAGGGCGTGCTCATGCGGGGCGTGAACGCCGAGGTCGACGACCTGCTCGATCTCTGCTTCCGCCTCCAGGACGGCGCCATGATCACGCCGTACTACTTCTACATGTGCGACATGATCCCGTTCAGCGAGCACTGGCGGGTGTCGCTGGCGACCGCGCAGGAGCTGCAGCACGGGATCATGGGGTATCTGCCGGGCTTCGCGACGCCGCGCATCGTCTGCGACGTCCCGTTCGTGGGCAAGCGCTGGGTACACCAGCAGACGTCGTACGACCGCGCGCTCGGCATCAGCTCGTGGACGAAGAACTACCGGACGTCGATCGAGGTCGGCGACCCCGAGGCCCTGGCCCGGACCTACCCGTACTACGACCCGATCGACACCCTCCCCGAGGAGGGCCAGGCGTGGTGGCGGGAGAACGCGGACGCCGAGCTGCTCAACGCCCAGGCGCTGCAGCAGGCGGCCGCCAGCCGGGCGGCCGCCCAGGCGCAGGCCATCGCCGCCGCGGACTCGCACACCCTCTGACCGCCCCGCGCTCCCCCGCCGATCAAGGAATCCGCGCCGATCAAGGAAAAGCTGGACCACTGCTCCCGGCAGGGTCCAGCTTTTCCTTGATCAGCGCAGGTAGCGACGGGGATCGGTCGGGGTCAGCCCGCGACGTCGACCTTGGCGACGGCCTTCTCGACGCGCACCCGTACGACGAGCTCGCCCGGGACGCCGTTGCGCGCGCCGTACTCCTCGGCGCGATCGGCGCCCATGTAGCGGCCACCGATCCGCCCGGCCCACCGCCGCAGGTCCTGGGGGTCCTCGCTGGTCGTCGCCCGCCCGGTCAGGGTGACGAACGAGAACGGCGGGGCGTCGTCGTCCACGGTCAGGCACACCCGCCCGTCACGCAGGATCGACTTGCCCTTGATCGTGTCCCGGTGCGTCGTGAAGACGACGACGTCCGTGCCGTCCGGGTCCGTGTCGAGGTCGACCCAGACGGGAGCCGCGTGCGGCGATCCGTCGAGCCTGCTGACCGCCAGGACGGCGGGGCGTGCCGTCGACCTCACGAACTCCTGCCACCAGCCGGGCGGCGCCTGCGTGTATCCCATGCGGAGGGAACCGTCGCGGGGTCGGAGAGATTCCTTGATCGTCGCGGGTTCCCTGATCGCGGGAGCGCGGCGGGGGCGATGCCGGGACAGCGTGATCAGGTCGGCAGCCGTGATCAGGTCGGCAGCGAACGGGCCTCGAACGGCGTCGACAGCACCACGGTGGTCCGCGTCGAGACGGACGCCGTCCCGCGGATCCGCGCCAGCAGCTCTTCCAGCGCGCTCGGCGTCGCGACCCGCACCTTGAGGATGTAGTTCTCGCTGCCCGCCACCGAGTGACAGGCCTCGATCTCGGGCAGGCCGGCGAGCCGCTCGGCGACGTCGTCCGGCGCAGCCGGGTCGAGCGGGGTGACCGACACGAACGCCGTCAGGGGCAGCCCGATCGCCTCGAAGTCGACGACCGCGCGGTAGCCCTGGATGACCCCGCGCTGCTCGAGCCGGCGGACGCGCTGGTGCACGGCGGACGTCGACAGGCCGGTCGCCTTGCCGAGGTCGGTGTAGCTCATCCGGCCGTCGGCGAGCAGTAGCCGCAGGATCTCGCGGTCGATGTCCTCCAGCACCGACGCAGGCTACCTCCCCGCGGGCCCCGCGCGGCTGGCAGGATCTCCCCCGTGCCGGACCGCCTGCTGCTCGTCGACTCCGCGTCGCTGTACTTCAGGGCCTTCCACGGGGTCCCCGAGTCGATGACGGCGCCGGACGGCACCCCCGTCAACGCCGTCCGGGGCTTCCTCGACATGCTGGCCACCCTCGTCGCGCGGCGGCGCCCACGGCGGATGGTGGCGTGCTGGGACGACGACTGGCGGCCGGCGTTCCGGGTCGCGGCGCTGCCCTCCTACAAGGCGCACCGTCTCGCCGACCCGAAGCGCAACATCGAGGAGACGCCGGCGGCGCTCGAGCCGCAGGTGCCGGTCATCGTCGACGTGCTGGCCGCCCTGGGCATCGCCCGGCTCGGGGGCCCCGGCCTCGAGGCCGACGACGTGATCGGCACACTCGCCACCCGCGAGGCCGCCGCCGGGCCCGCGGACGTCGACGTCGTCACCGGCGACCGCGACCTCTTCCAGCTGGTCGACGACGCCGGCGGCGTCCGCGTGCTCTACGTGGGCCGGGGCGTGCGCAACCTCGAGGTCGTCGACGAGGCGTGGCTGCACGCCAAGTACGGGATCCGTGGCGGCGACGGCTACGCCGACCTGGCGGTGCTGCGCGGCGACCCGAGCGACGGCCTGCCCGGCGTCGCCGGGATCGGCGAGAAGACGGCGGCAGCCCTGATCAACCGATACGGCACCCTCGGCGCGCTGCTCGCCGCCCTGGACGGCGGGGACTCCGACCTCACCAAGGGCCCCGGACGGCGCCTGCTCCCGGCCCGCGACTACCTGGAGGCGGCGCCGACGGTCGTCCGCGTCGTCCGCGACGCCCCGCTGCCGCAGGTCGACGACCGCGCTGCCCGCGACACCCGCCGACCCCGACGCGCTCGTCGCCCTCGCCGACCGCTGGGGCATCTCCTCCAGCGTCGCCCGCCTCGTCGAGGCCATCTCTTCCACCCGTTGATCATGCAATCCGCGTTGATCATGCAATCCGCGTTGATCAGTAGCGGGCCGGTCACAGATCAACGGGAATTGCATGATCAACGGGACAAGGGATGGGGTCAGACGACGGAGGAGTAGGCGACGACGCCGCGGCGGACGGCGTCGATCGCGTCCTGGGCGGCGCGACGCAGCTCCCCGCCGCCCTCGGCCTCGCCGGCCGCCTGCTCGATCTGCCCGAGCAGGTCGATCACCTGCTTGCACCAGCGCACGAAGTCACCGGCCGCGAGGTCGGCGTCCGAGAGCACGGACTCCAGCCGGGCGCCCGACGCCCAGCGGTGCACCGCCCACGCCAGCCCGAGGTCGGGCTCGGGCGTGACGTCGAGGTGGTGGTCGTGCTCGGCGTCCTCGAGCGCCGACCAGATGCCGCACCGTCTCCTCGAGCGCCCGGCGGGCGCCGCCCGGGAGGCAGCCGCGGGCTGACGCCGCCCTCGTCGCGCCGCGACTGGTAGACCATGGCGCTCGCGCACGCGGCCAGCGCCGGCGCGTCGAGACCGGCCCACACGCCCTCGCGCAGGCACTCCGCGACGAGCAGGTCGGCCTCGGCGTAGATCCGCTTGAGCCGGCGGCCCTGGGCCGTCACCGTGTCGCCGGCGAGGTAGCCCGCGCTCGGCGAGCAGGTCGCAGACCCGGTCGAAGACCCGGGCGATGGTGTTCGTGCGGCCCTCGATCCGGCGGGTCAGCTGCTCGGTCTCGCGCTGCAGCCGCCACCAGCGCTGGGCCCAGCGGGCGTGGTCCTCGCGGTCCGCGCAGCCGTGGCACGGGTGCGCCCGCAGCCGCCGGCGCAGCGCCGCGAGCTCCTCGTCGTCGGCCGCCGGGCGAGCGGCCGCGGCGACGGCCGCGGGGCGTCGTCGGCGGCCGCGCCCAGCGCGTTGCGCAGGGTCGAGGCGAGGTCGCGGCGCGCCGCCGGGACGCGCGAGTTGAAGGTCTTCGGCACGTTCACCCGGGTCAGCGGCTCCAGCGGCGCCGGGACCTCGGCGAGCGAGAGCCGGTGCACCTGGCGGTCGGCGGTCAGCACGGTCGGCCGCGGCCCGTCGGCGCCGCCGGGCTGCCCCGGGTCGACGACCACCGCCCACCCGGCGCGCCGGCCCGCCTGCACGCGGACGACGTCCCCGCGGCGCAGCCGCTCGAGCGACGCCAGCGCCGCGGCGCGGTCGTCGCGGCTCGACCGGCGGGAGAGCTCCGCCTCGCGGTCGGAGATGCGGCGGCGCAGCGCGGCGTACTCGGTGAAGTCGCCGAGGTGGCACCGCATGGCCTCGGCGTAGCCGGCGAGCGCCTCCTCCTGGCGGCGCGCCTGCCGGGCGAGGCCGACCACGGCGCGGTCGGCCTGGAACTGCGCGAACGACGTCTCGAGGATCTCGCGCGCGCGCTCCCGGCCGACCTGGTCGACCAGGTTGACCGCCATGTTGTAGGTCGGGCCGGAAGCTCGAGCGCAGCGGGTACGTGCGGGTGCGAGGCGAGCCCGGCCACCGCCTCGGGGTCGAGGCCGGCGTGCCAGAGGACGACCGCGTGCCCCTCGACGTCGATGCCGCGCCGCCCGGCCCGGCCGGTGAGCTGGGTGTACTCCCCCGGCGTGACGTCGGCGTGGGTCTCGCCGTTCCACTTGACGAGCTTCTCGAGCACGACCGAGCGGGCCGGCATGTTGATGCCGAGCGCGAGCGTCTCGGTCGCGAACACCGCCTTGACCAGCCCGCGCGAGAAGAGCTCCTCGACGACCTCCTTGAAGGTCGGCAGCAGCCCGGCGTGGTGCGCGGCGAGCCCGCGCTCGAGGCCCTCGAGCCACTCCCAGTAGCCCGAGGACCGCGAGGTCCTCGTCGGGGATGTCGGCGCACCGCTCCTCGACGACGCGCGCGGATCTCGTCGCGCTCCTCGGGCGTCGTGAGGCGCACGCCCCACGACAGGCACTGCTGGACGGCGGCGTCGCAGCCGGCCCGGCTGAAGATGAAGATGATCGCCGGCAGCAGCCCGGCGCGGTCGAGCTGCTCGACGACGTCGGCGCGGCTGGGCGTGCCGCGGCCGGGCAGGCCGCGCGGCGGCCGCCGCCCGCGGCCGCGCTGGCTGCGCACCATCCGGCTCTCGTCCCGGGACAGGCGCAGGAGCTCGGGGTTGACCCGGGCCGGGCCGGGGACGACGCGCCCGTCGGCGGCGGTGATCGGCGTGTCCTCCGCGAACAGGTCGTACATCCGCTGGCCCGACCATCACGTGCTGCCACAGCGGCACCGGGCGGTGCTCGGAGACGATCACCTCGGTGTCGCCGCGCACGGTGTCGAGCCAGTCGCCGAACTCCTCGGCGTTGCTGACCGTCGCCGAGAGCGACACGACGCAGGACGTCGTCCGGGCAGGTGGATGATCACCTCTTCCCAGACGGCGCCGCGGAACCGGTCGGCCAGGTAGTGCACCTCGTCCATGACCACGTAGCCGAGGCCGGCCGAGCGTCGGCGAGCCGGCGTAGAGCATGTTGCGCAGCACCTCGGTCGTCATGACGACGATCGGCGCCTCGCCGTTGATCGTGTTGTCGCCGGTGAGCAGCCCGACGCTCTCGGCGCCGTAGCGGCGCGACGAGGTCGGTGTACTTCTGGTTCGACAGCGCCTTGATCGGCGTGGTGTAGAACGCCTTGCGGCCCGTGCTGCAGCGCGAGGTGCACGGCGAACTCGCCGACGACCGTCTTGCCCGACCCGGTCGGCGCGGCGACCAGCACGCCGCGCCCGTCGTCGAGCGCCTCGCAGGCGCGCAGCTGGAAGTCGTCGAGCTCGAACGGGTACTGGGCCCTGAACGCCCCGAGCGGACCGGTGAGGGCCTTGGAGCGGGCGGCGGCCCGTGCGTACCGATCGGCCGGGGACAGCGGCGCCTCGTCGGGACCGGCGGCGCGGTCGCCCGCGGTCGAGGTCATGCAGCAACGCTAACCCGTCGAAGCGGCGCTCACGGGCCGAGGAGGGTCAGCGCCCCCGGCACGGCCTCGCAGGCGAGCGGGAGCGGGCCGAACCGCTCGCCGTCGGCGTAGCCCACGATGCCGGGCGCGTCGACGGTGACCCGGCGGGCCCGGTGCACGAACACGCGGGGGTGCCCGACGTGCCGGCCCGAGAAGACCTTGGGGAAGACACGGACGAACTCCGCGCGGCTGATCGGCCCGGCGACCACGACGTCGAGCAGGCCGTCGGCCGGGTCGGCACCCGGCCCGATCCGCATGCCGCCGCCGTACGCCGGCACGTTCGCGACGGCGACGATCATGGCGGCGGTCTCGAGCCGCCGCCCGTCGAGCTCGAGCACGTAGGGCCGCTGGCGCAGCAGCGGCAGCTCGCGCGCGACGGCGAGCGGGTAGCGCGCCCGCCCGCGCGGGTACCCCCTCCTGCCGGACCACCCGTTCGCGCGCTCGTTGACCACCGCGTCGAAGCCGGCGGCGAGCACCCCGCCGAACCAGCGGGTGCCGTGGGCACCGGTGCACCGGACGCCGTCGACGCGGCGCCTCCCGCCGCCGAGCAATGCCGCGGCGACGGCGCGCACCGCGGCATCGGTGTGGGCGGGCAGGCCGAGCTCGCGCGCGATGTCGTTGCCCGTGCCGGCAGGTACCACGCCGAGCGCCACCGGCGTCTGCGCGACGGCGTTCAGCCCCATGTTGACCATGCCGTCGCCGCCGCACACGACGACGGCGTCGACCCCGGCGCGGACGGCGTCCGCCAGGGCCTGAGCGGTCGCGGCTGCCGTGCCGGCGGTGACGTCGTCGACGGCGACGCCCTCGGCCGCCAGCTGAGCGAGCGCGGCGGCGCCGACGGCGCGGCCACGGCCGGCGCCGGAACGGGGGTTGGTGGCCACGACGACGCGGGCGCCCACCTCAGCGCGCCGGCCGGGGACGGGTCACGTGAGGTGGTCGTGGACGTCGTCGTCGGCGCCTGCGTGGATGTCGTAGCTGTCCTCGGCGAGCGGCGACGCCTCGTCGTCGGCGAGGTCGCCCCAGCCCTCCGCGGCCGCCCGGCGCGCCTTGCGCCGGTCGTGGATCCAGGCGATGCCGACGGCGATCATGTAGAGGCCGACCATGGGGAACGCCAGCGCGAGCATCGAGCCCGCGTCGGGCGTGGGAGAGGCGACGGCGGCGAAGAGGAAGGTGAAGAACACGGCGATGCGCCAGGCCTTCGCCATCGCGACGGCGCTCACGACGCCCGCGAAGTTCAGCGCGACGAGCAGCAGCGGGATGACCAGGGCCACCCCGAACGCCAGCATGATCTGCAGGACGAAGGTGAAGTAGTCGCTGGCGTTGATGATGTTCGCCGTGCCGTTGGGCGTGAACCCGAGCAGGAAGTGCACCGCGTTGGGCAGCACGAGCCAGGCCAGCCCGATCCCGGCGAGGAAGAGCGGGACGGCGGCGGCGACGAAGCCCATCGCGTAGCGCTTCTCGCGCCTGGTCAGCCCCGGCACGATGAACGCCCAGAGCTGGTACAGCCAGACGGGGCTCGAGATCACCACGCCGATGTAGAAGGCCATCCGCAGCTTGAGGTTGAACGAGGTGGCGACACCCTCGAGGTTGAGCGTGACCAGGGAGCCGACGCGCGCGTGCGCCGCGTCGACGATCGGCTTCTGCAGGGCCTCGTAGACGGGGTCGTAGAGGAACCAGCCGGCGAGCGCGCCCACGGCGAGCGCGATCCCGGCCTTGAACAGCCGGTTGCGCAGCTCGCGCAGGTGCTCGCGCAGGGGCATCCGCCCCTCGGGGTCCCGCGATGCGCCGCCGCAGGGGCACGGCCATGTCGGTTCCGCCGGACCGGTGCGGTTACAGGTCGCGGCCGGACTCGCCGGGCGTCGCCGCGCGCTGCTGCTGGGTGGTGGTCGGGTCGACCACGCGGCCCTCGATGGGCTCCGTGGAGCGCGGAGCCGGCTTCGCGTCGTCGTCCTTGAGCTGCGACACCTCGGACTTGAAGATCCGCAGCGACCGGC
This sequence comes from uncultured Actinomycetota bacterium, assembly GCA_963792195.1. Classification (GTDB taxonomy): domain Bacteria; phylum Actinomycetota; class Actinomycetes; order Actinomycetales; family Kineosporiaceae; genus DATKNA01. The sequence goes on from CAWBVK010000004.1 coordinate 1,067,411, forward strand.
CGAGACCGCGCGCGGCGTCGGGCAGGCGCTTGGCGCCGAACAGCAGCACGATCACGAGCAGGAGGATGATCAGGTGCCAGCCTTCGAACAAGCCGCGCATGGGGACGTCCTCTCCGGGGTTCGGTCTGCCGTCATCGTACGTCCTGCGACCCTGGCGGCCCTCCACGGCCCGGGGCGCTCCCGCGGGTGGCCGAGCGGTGGCCGGGGCCGGACGGGCCGGCGGATGACGCCGCGGCCTGCTCCTCGAGCCGCTCGCTCGACCCGCGCGAGGACCTCGGCGGCCTCGGACAGCTCGCGGCCGAGGGCGAGGCCCTTGCGCAGCAGCCGACGGCCCATGAGGAACAGGAAGCCGGCGGCGGCGAGCACGAGCACCAGCCAGAGGAGCGTCCATGCCCACCACGTCACGGGCGTCAGGCTAGCGGGGGGCGCCGACGCGGGCGGCTGTGCGGCCGGCTGTGTGGCGGGTCAGGCGGGTCAGGCGGGTCAGGCGGGTCAGGCGCGGTGCTGCGGGACGCCGAGGTCCTCGCCGCCGGTCGGCCGGGCGGGGGGCGGCGCGGCGGCGGCCGCCACCAGGTCGGCGGTGTCGAGCCACAGCGCGAAGTCGAGCACGTCGTCGTAGGCCAGGGCGGGCCCGTCGTGCGCCTCCAGCGCCTCGGCCGGCACGGCCCAGGGCTCGGCGAGCACGCCACCGGAGATGAGCAGCGCCACGACGTCGCGGCCAGCCGGCTTGCGGACCTCTTCCAGGCACGAGGCGCACGAGAAGGCGTAGTACGACCACGACCGCACGGAGCACACCACCAGTCGGACCTGGTGTGCGGTGAGCTCCACGTCACCACAGGTGGGACAGGACGCCTTGATCGTCGTCATGGTCGGGCACCTCCCGCGCCTGAACTGGCATCTATCTCGGTACCGGCTCGCCCGAGGATCTGCTTGCCTCGGTATCGGTCGCTCGTACGCTATGTCTTGAGCACGCTGCGTGACCTGCAGACGTATCCTGACAGCGCTTGCAGCGCCCCGGGGGCGCGACACGAGAACCGGCGGGTCAGCCGTTCGGGGAGGCTTCGGGGTAGGCCGCCAGGGCGTCCAACGCCCGCCCGCGCACCTCGTCGGCCAGCTCCGACGGGGTCACGACGCGCAGCGCACCACCGAGGCGCAGGGCCAGGCGGGGCACCCAGCCGGCGTCGGCCGCGCGCAGGGTGACCCGCAGCCGGCCCTCCCCCAGCTCGGCGACGTGCTCCACCGGGTAGTAGCCGGCCACCCACGCGCGCGCCGGGCTCGAGGTCGACGGTCACGAGCACGTCCTCGGGCGAGGGCGTGAACAGGCGCTCGTCGACATCGCGCCCGACGGCCTCGGCCGGCGGCGTGCCGTCGGCGTCCAGCACCTCGACGGCCTCGATCCGGTCGAGCCGGAACAGCCGGACACCGTCGGCGCGGTGGCACCAGCCCTCCAGGTACCAGCGGCCGTCCACGGCGAGCACGCGCATCGGGTCGACGTCGCGCTCGGTCGCCTCGTCCCGGCTGGGCACCAGGTAGCGCAGGTGCAGGCGGCGGTGCCGCCGGACGCCGTCCCGGGCCGCCTCGAGCACGTGCTCCTGGGCCCCGGGGGCGATCGTGGCGGAGAGCGTGGACGCCGCCAGCGCCGCGTCGCCCGCCGCGGCGGAGAGCTTCGAGAGGGCGGAGTCGAGCGCGACACGGTCGTGCAGGCCGGGCACCTGGGCCAGCGTCCGCAGCCCGGCGAGCAGCGCGACGGCCTCGTCGACGGACAGCCGCAGCGGCCGGGCGATCGCGTCCGCGTTCGCCAGGTAGACCTCGCCCGACTCCCAGTCGGCCTCGATGAGGTCGTCGGGCAGGTGCCCCGGGGTGCCGCAGACGAACAGCAGCTCCAGGTCGGCGACGAGCTGGGCCTGGGTGATCCCGAAGTGCCGGGCGGCCTCGTCGAGACTGACGCCCTGCCGGTTGCAGCAGCCAGGGGACCATCGCCAGCAGCCGGGACAGCCGCTCGGCGGAGGCGGCAGTCATCGTGCCGCCCCGGCGCGGCGCCGGGCGCCGCGCGCCGGCCTCCCGGTCGCCGGTGCGGTGGCCGAGCGCAGGGCCTGCTGCAGCGTGCGGACGACGTCGGCGCGCACGTCGGGCGGGTCCAGGACGACGACGTCGGGCCCGAGGCCGGCCACCTCCTGGGCGAGCGCCGCGGCATCGGCCACGGGCACGCGGACGACGTCCCAGCCGTCCTCCGCCGCCGGCTCGACCGCGGTCGCCCGCCGGCGGAGCAGCACGGCCCGCCCGGCGCGCACCCGCAGGACGGCGGTACGGTCGTCGGGCCGCTCCCGGGCGGGGGCGACGAGCTCGCCGGGGTCGAGGTCGGCAGGAATCGCGTAGCGGCCCGCGGGACCCGCCCGGCGGACGGCGCCCTCGATCCGCGACAGCCGGAAGGAGCGGCGCGCGCCGCGGTCGCGGTCGTGGCCGACGACGTACCAGTGACCGCCCCGGCTGGTCAGGGCCCAGGGCTCGAGGTGCCGGGTCGCGGCGTCGCCCTCGCGGGTGCGGTAGGCGAAGGTGACGGGCGCGCGGTCCCGGGTGGCGGCGTAGAGGGGTTCGAAGGCCGGCTCGGCCGCGCGGACCCGCGGCTCGACGCCGACGAGGGACTCCTCGTCGGTCTCGACCCCGAGCGCCTTGAGCTTCACCAGCGCGCGGGCGGCGGGGCCGGCGAGGCTGGCCTGCTGCCAGACCCGGCTCGCCAGGCCGAGCACGGCGAGCTCGGACGCCGTGAACTCGACGTCGGGCAGCGCGTACGCGCCGCGGTCGATGCGGTACCCGACCTCGTCGTCGAACCAGTCGCTGTGCGACCCGGTGACGAGCGGGACACCCAGCTCGCGCAGGTCCTCCTTGTCGCGCTCGAACATCCGGTCGAACGCCTCGTCCGTGGCACAGTCGGCGTACTGGGGCACGGCGGTGCGGATCTGCTCCTTGGTCAGCCACGAGCGGGTCGACAACAGGCAGATGACGAGGTTCAGCAGGCGTTCGGTACGGTGCGCGGGCGCGGCCATCGCGCAGCACGCTACCCGAGCGCCACGGCGGCGTGGTGCGGCCGCGGGAGGGGCGGCATGATCCAGTGGCGCGAGGCGCGGGTCAAGCGTGTCCGGCGGGCGCTGGCACGGTGCCGTCGAGCTCGAGGTGGACGTCGTGGGCGCCGTCGGGTCGCCGTGGGCGTCGTGCCGCGCCCTCGCCTACCCCGCCCTGGTGGGCGAGCCACGTGCCGGGGAGCTCGTCCTGCTCAACACGACCGCCCTGGAGTCGGGCCTGGGCACCGGCGGCTACGCGTTCGTCGTGGCCGTGCCGCGACCGGATCCCCGTCGACCCCCCGCTCGGACCCGGTCACCTCGTGAAGGCGCGCTACACCCCGCTCCAGACCATGGTGCTCGGGGTCGACGAGCAGGGGTCGCCGCACCACGAGCTGCTGCGCGAGGCCGACGACCTGCTCGGGCATGCCCGTCGTCGTCGCGGACCTGCACTCCTCGCTGCCGGCCGTGGTCGCCGGCGTCCGGTCGGTGCGCCCCGCTGCGCGCGTGGCGTACGTGATGACCGACGGGGGCGCCCTCCCCGCGTGGTTCTCCCGGACCGTCGCGGGGCTGCGAGCGGCGGGCTGGGTGGAGGTCTGCGTGACGGTGGGGCAGGCCTTCGGCGGGCGATCTCGAGGCCGTGACGCGTGCACGCGGGACTGCTGGCGGCGCGGCTGGTCGCGGGCGCCGACGTCGCCGTGGTCGCGCAGGGGCCCGGCAACCTGGGCACCGGCACGCGGTGGGGCTTCTCGGGGGTGTCCGCCGGCGAGGCGGTCAACGCTGCCGGCGTGCTGCGGGGTCGGCCGGTGGCCGCCCTGCGGGTGTCGGCCGCCGACGCTCGCGAGCGGCACCGCGGCGTGTCCCACCACTCCCTCACGGCCCTCGGCCGGGTCGCGCTGGTGCCGGCCGACGTCGTCGTCCCGCTGCTGCCCGGGCCGTTCGGCCACCGCGTCCGGGAGCAGGCTGCGGGGCTGGCCGGCCGGCACCGGCTGGTCGAGGAGCCGCTCGACGGGCTCGACGAGGCGCTGGCCGCCTCTCCCGTGCCGCTGTCGACGATGGGCCGGGGCGTGCTCGAGGACGCCCCGGCGTTCCTCGCCGCGGCCGCGGCCGGGCGGCACGCCGCGCGCCTGGTGCCGTCGTGACCGGGGTCGAGGAGCGGACGGCGCCGGCCCCCGCGGCCGCCGAGCGGGCCGGGCTGCGCCGCCGCGTGGCGGCGGCCGGCCCTGCCGCCGGGCTGGCGCTCGCGGCGGCGGTCGTGGCGGCCATGGCCCTGCGGCGGAACGACTGGTTGCTCACCTCGGACTCGGTCGCGCAGCAGTCCGTCGTGCGCACATGGTTCGCCGTGGGCCACGCCCGCACCTACCTGCCGCCGGACACCTGGCTGCTGAAGCTGCCGCTCTACGGCGTCGTCGAGGGCCTGCCGCTGGCGCCCCCCACCCGGGTCTGGGTCGAGGCGGTGGTCCTCGCGCTGGTCATGGTGGGGCTCGCCGTGTGGGCCTGCCGGCTGCTGGCCCGGCAGTTGACCCCGCCCGGTGAGCCGCCGGCCGCCCGGCCGGCGGAGCTCGTGCTGCCGTTCGCCTGGTTCGCCACGCTCAGCGGCGGGATCGGCAGCTACCTGGTCGCGCTGCCCAACTCCCGCAACGTCGAGCTCGGTCTGGCGCTGCTCGTCATCGCCCTCGCGGGCACGCCCTTCCCGCTGCCCCGATGGCCGGTCCTGGTCGCGGCGGGCGCCGGGACGGCGGCGCTGCTCGCCGTGCTGTGGGTCGACGACCCGTACGTGGCGTACCTGGTGGGAGGGCCGCTGGCACTCGCCGCGGCCGGGTGGTGGCTCAGGCCCGCCGCCCGGGGCGGCCGGAACCGGCGGCTGCTCGTGGTCGCGGTGGTGCTGCTGGCATCCCTGGCGCTGATCCGCCCGGTGCGCTCGCTGCTGGCCTCAGCCGGCGTGATCATGGTCCCCGACGCGACCGCGCCCACGTTCGACCCCCGTCAGATCCTCGGGCACGTGCCCATCCTGGGGCCGGCCGCGCAGGCCCAGCTGGGGCTGCTGGAGCCCGGCACGCCGACGGCGACGGTCGCGCACGTGCTGGGCGTCGCCGTGGTGGTGCTGGGCGCGGCCGCGGCGGTGCTCCTCGTGGTGCGGGGATGGCGCGGCGGCGCGATGGCGGTGTTCGTGCTCGGCGTGCACCCGCTGGTGGTCGTCGCCGGGGTGCTGGTCAACCGGACGATCTACGACTTCCACGCCGGGCGGTACCTGGTGCTGGGGTTCTTCGACCTGGCCGCCTGCCTGGCCCTCGCCCCGGCAGCGCTGCGCACCGCCACGTCCGCCCGGACGCCGCCCGCCCGGACGCCGCCGGCGTCGGCGCCCTGGGCGACCGCACTGTCGGCCGTGGTGCCGGTGCTGACCGGGCTCGCCGTCGCGGCCAACCTCGTCTCCGCCGGGCTGGACCGGCCGTCACCCGCCGATCAGCTCGCCGCCCAGCGGCAGGAGCAGACCGCGACGCTGCAGCTGCTCCGGGAGGCCGCGGCCGAGGGCGCCACCACGGGGCTGGCCCCGTTCTGGAGCGCGGACCTGTACACGCATCTGTCGTCCGGGCAGGTGCAGGTCTCGGACGTCGGGTGCGACGGCGGTCGGCTGCGGCACCGGGACTGGCTGACGGACACGGCCCGCCTGCGCGTGCGCGGGCCGCGCACCTTCGTCCTGCTGCCCGCGACGCCGGAACTGCGTGGCTGCGGCGAGCAGGCGGTGGTCAGGCAGCTCGGGCAGCCGGTGAGCCGCTGGTCGACACCGAGCGGTGCGGTGCTCCTCGTGTTCGACGGGGACGTGACCGGCCGGGTGCTGCCGGCCACGCCCCCGGAGTAGGCGGACGAAGGCCGCCGAAAGGTCAGCGGGCGTCGACGAGGTCCACGACGAAGATCAGGGTCTCGCCGGGCTTGATGGCGCCGCCCGCACCCCTGTCGCCGTAGCCCAGCCGCGGCGGGATCGTGATCTTCCGGCGGCCGCCCACACGCATGCCCTGGATGCCCTGGTCCCAGCCCTGGATGACCTGCCCGGCGCCGAGCCGGAAGTCGAGCGGTTGGCCGCGGTTCCAGGAGGCGTCGAACTCCTCCCCCGTCGAGAAGGCGACGCCGACGTAGTGCGCGCTCACGGTCATCCCGGCGCACGCCTCGGTTCCGTCGCCGACGACCTCGTCGACGATCTGCAGGTCGGCGGGCGGCGGCCCGTCGGGGAAGTCGATCTCGGGGCGCTGCCGCTGGGTCTCGGCCATGGTGTCCTCTCGGGAGAGTCCGTGCGGCGGTCGCCGCCCGGTGTCGTGATCCGGCTGGATTCCTCGATCCCGCTGGATTCCTTGATCACGGTGGGTTGGTGAGGGCGTGTCAGCTCGCGTCCAGGAGGTCGACGACGAAGACCAGGGTGTCGGTGCCGCGCACGCCGAAGGCCGCGTTGCCGGCGGCCCCGTAGCCGTCGTCGGGCGGGACGACGACCAGCACGCGGCTCCCGACGGTCTGCCCGACGAGCCCGCGGTCGAGGCCCGCGACGATGTCGCCGCGGCCGACCGTGAAGCCCGCGGCGGTCCCCCGGCGCCACGACGAGTCGAACTCGCGGCCGCCCGGCCAGACGACGCCGAGGTACTGCGCCCGCACCTGCTGACCGCGCTGGATCCTCGCGCCGCGCCCCACGATGAGCGGCTGCACGACGAGGTCGCTCGGCGGCGCCGAACCGGGCAGCGTGATGGCGGGACGGCCGGCCGCGTCGACACGCACCGTCGGCAGCCCCGGCCGGGGCGCGACGGGGGTGCCGGTGGCGTGGTCGAGCACGTCCTTCGCGGCCTTCACGTCGAGCAGGACGACGATCGTGTCGGTCGGGCCGATCCCCGCGGCGGGCTGCCCCTGAACGCCGTACGCGTCCTGCGGGGCGAGCGCGGCGAGGATCCGGCTGCCGACCGTGGCGCCGACCAGCGAGGTGACGATCCCGGGCATGGCCTGCTTGGGGTCGAGCACGAAACTCGGCGGCCGCTCCCCGAACGACGAGAGGATCTGCCGGCCGTCCGTGCCGTTGAGGCCGAGGTAGTCGACGGTCACGCGCTGGCCCGCCTTGATCACCGGGCCGGTGCCCTGCACGAGCACGCGGCGCTGCGAACGGTCCACCGAGAACGGCGTCGGCAGGTGCACGACCGGGGTTCCCGCGGTGTCCACGGTGACGGCGCCCAGGTCGCTGGTCACCCGCATGACGGGCGCGGCCGCCGGGCGGACGGAGCAGCCCGCGAGCGTCGCCCCGGCGACGAGCACGCCGGCGAGGGCAGCCAGCAGGCGGATCGGGGCCGGCCGCGCGATGCGGCCGGCTCGGGAGCGGAGGGTCATCCTGTGCGGGCCCTCACATGCTCTGGATGAGCCGCTCGACGCGCTCGTCGACGGCCCGGAACGGGTCCTTGCAGAGCACCGTGCGCTGCGCCTGGTCGTTCAGCTTCAGGTGCACCCAGTCGACCGTGAAGTCGCGGCGGCGCTCCTGGGCACGGCGCACGAAGTCGCCGCGCAGCTTCGCCCGGGTCGTCTGCGGCGGGACGGCGGTCGCCTCGAAGACCTCGATGTCGGCCGTGATGCGCTCGACCAGCCCGCGCCGGGCCAGCAGGTAGTACAGCCCGCGCTCGCGATGGATGTCGTGGTAGGCCAGGTCGAGCCGGGCGATCCGCGGCGACGACAGCGGCAGGTCGTGCTTGGCGCGGTACCGCTCGACGAGCTTCTGCTTGATCACCCAGTCGATCTCGCGGTCGACCAGGCCGAGGTCGCCGGAGCCGATCGCACGCAGGGACCGCTCCCAGAGGTCGAGCACCCGCTTGACGACGTCGGTGTGCAGGCCGTGCGCGTCGACGAAGTCCTTCGCGCGCTCGAGGTACTCGGTCTGGATGTCGAGCGCGCTGGCCTCGCGGCCGTTGGCCAGCCGCACCCGGCGCCGGCCGGTCGGGTCGTGGCTCACCTCGCGGATGGCCCGGATCGGGTTCTCGAGCGTGTGGTCGCGCAGGACGACGCCCGCCTCGATCATCCGCAGCACGAGGTCGGTGCTGCCGACCTTGAGCAGGGCCGTCGGCTCGGCCATGTTGGAGTCGCCCACGATGACGTGCAGGCGGCGGTACTTCTCGGCGTCGGCGTGCGGCTCGTCGCGGGTGTTGATGATCGGCCGCGACCGGGTGGTCGCGCTGGACACGCCCTCCCAGATGTGGTCGGCGCGCTGCGAGAGGCAGTAGACCGCGCCCCGCGGCGTCTGCAGGACCTTGCCCGCGCCGCAGATCAGCTGGCGCGTGACGAGGAACGGGATCAGCACGTCGGACAGCCGCCCGAACTCGCCGTGCCGGCTCACGAGGTAGTTCTCGTGGCAGCCGTAGCTGTTGCCCGCCGAGTCGGTGTTGTTCTTGAAGAGGAAGACCTCGCCGGAGATGCCCTCCTCGTGGAGCCGGCGCTCGGCGTCGACCATGAGGCCCTCGAGGATGCGCTCCCCCGCCCGGTCGTGCACGACGAGCTGCCGGACGTCGTCGCACTCGGGCGTCGCGTACTCGGGGTGCGAGCCCACGTCGAGGTAGAGCCGCGCGCCGTTGCGCAGGAAGACGTTGCTCGATCGGCCCCACGAGACGACCTTGCGGAAGAGGTAGCGCGCCACCTCGTCGGGCGACAGCTTGCGCTGGCCCTCGAAGGCGCACGTGACCCCGAACTCCGTCTCGATCCCGAAGATTCGGCGGTCCATGGCTCCCACTCTATGTGGCCCCACCGACAACGGCAGCGTTCGGGTGGGCCTGCTCGTGACGGTGCGTGGTGACCCGTTTGCCGGGCGTCAGCTCTCCGTCGGTGGGACACCCGGCGGGGGTTCGCTCCACGCGTTCGAGTCGGTCGTCTCCCTGCTCGCGTCGCCCGTGAGCGTCTCGTGCCGGCCCGGCCGGGGGTCGTCGGTGTGCGGCACGTCGGTGGTGGGGTCGTCGGCACGCAGCAGCCGTTCGAGCAGTGACCCGGCGAGCCGCCGGAACGCCCGCCTCGGTCGCAGCCGGTCGAGCACGGCGACCTCGAGCTGCGCGGCCCCGAGCTCACGCGGCGTGCCGCCGGCGGCGTCGCGCGCGAGCAGCTCCACGGCGAGGCCGAGCGCCTCCGAGAGCGACAGCCCGGGCCGGTACCGCTCGGCCAGCCCCGTCTGCATCTGCTCGGCCTGGCCGCCCATGGCGACGTAGCCCGGCACGTCGGCGACGGACCCGTCGTAGGTGATCCGGTAGATCTGGTCGCCCGCCTGCTCGCCGTCGACCTCGGCCACGACGAGCTCGACCTCGAGCGGCTTCGGCTCCGTGGTGAACACGCTGCCCAGGGTCTGCGCGTACAGGTTGGCCAGGCCGCGACCGGTGACGTCGGCGCGGTCGTAGGAGTACCCGCGCAGGTCGACGTAGCGCACGCCCGCCACGCGCAGGTTCTCGAACTCGTTGTACTTGCCGACCGCGGCGAAGGCGATGCGGTCGTAGATCTCGCTGACCTTGTGCAGGGCCCGCGAGGGGTTCTCGGCGACGAAGGCGATGCCGCCGTCGTAGGACAGGACGACGACCGAGCGGCCCCGCGCGATGCCCTTGCGCGCGTAGTCCGCCCGGTCCTTCATGATCTGTTCGGGCGAGACGTACACCGGCATCGTCATCGTGCGTCCACCTCCTGACGCAGGGCCGACACCGCGGCCGAGATCTCGTCGTCGCCGATCCGGGTGTAGCCGGCGTCGGTCACCGTCGCCACGACCGGGTAGATCCCGCGCAGCTGGTCGGGGCCGCCGGTGGCGGAGTCGTCGTCGGCCGCGTCGAACAGCGCCTCGACGGCGACGGCCACGGCCGCGCGGCTGTCGAGGCCGGGCCGCCAGCGCTTCTTCAGGGAGCCCCGGGCGAAGATCGAGCCGGAACCGACGCTGTGGTGGTCGTGCTCCTCGTACCGGCCGCCGGTGACGTCGTAGGAGAAGATCCGCCCGGTCTCGCGGTCGAGGTCGTAACCGGCGAACAGCGGCACGACGGCGAGGCCCTGCATCGCGAGCGAGAGGTTGCCCCGGATCATGGCCGACAGCCGGTTCGCCTTGCCGTCGAGGGAGAGCAGCGCGCCCTCGATCTTCTCGTAGTGCTCGAGCTCCACCTGCAGCAGCCGCACGAGCTCGACGGCGATGCCGGCCGTACCGGCGATGCCCACGCAGCTGTAGTCGTCGGCCGGGTAGACCTTCTCGATCTCCCGGTGGGCGATGAGGTTGCCCATCGTCGCCCGCCGGTCGCCGGCCATGACCACGCCGCCGTCGAAGCTGACGGCGACGATGGTGGTGCCGTGCGGCGCCTCGGGTGCCGCACCCGGAGGCAGCGCGCGACCTGCGGGGAGCGCGTGGGGCGCGTGCGCCGCGAGGAACTCGGTGAACGAGGACGATCCCGGCGTCAGGAAGGCGGCCGGCAGCCGGCCGAAGCCCCTGTCGGGTCACCTGCGTCGATCACTGGCCGCCCTTCTGCACGAAGCCCTTGACGAACTCCTCGGCGTTGCTCTCGAGCACGTCGTCGATCTCGTCGAGGATCGCGTCCACGTCGTCGTCCTTCACCTGGGCCGCGGGTCCGGCGGGCGGCGCCGCGGCGTCGTCCGGCTCGTCGTCGCGCCCGCGCTGGCGCTGCTGCTCCTGACCGGCCATCGTGTGCCTCCTCGGTCGTCGTCCCCCCGATCCTAGGTGGCGCCTGCGACGGACCGCCCGGCGACTCCACCGCCACCTCCCCCCGCGGGGGTGGGGTCAGCGGCTGAGGGCGTCGACCAGGTCGGCCGCCGTCGCGCACCGGTCGATCAGGGCGCCGACGTGCTCGCGGGTACCGCGTGAGGGGTCGAGCGTCGGCACCCGCTGCAGCGCCCCCCGGCTCGGGATGTCGAAGATCACCGAGTCCCAGGACGCCGCGGCCACGTGCTCGCCGTACTTCGCCAGGCAGCGCCCCCTGAAGTAGGCCCGGGTGTCCTCCGGCGGCTCCTCGACGGCCCGCTCGATCTCGGCGTCGGACACGATGCGGTCGACCTGGCCGCGCGCCACCAGCCGGTGGTAGAGCCCCTTCTCGGGCCGCACGTCGGACCACTGCAGGTCGATCAGCTGCAGGCGGGCGGCGTCCCAGGGCAGGTTCTCGCGCTGCCGGAACCCCTCCAGCAGCCGCTGCTTCGCAACCCAGTCCAGCTCGCGGGCGCAGTCGGCCGGATCCTTCTCGAGCCGGGCGAGCACGCTCTCCCAGCGCGCCACCACGTCCGCGGTCACCGGGTCGAGGTCGCTGCCGTAGCGGTCGTCGAGGTAGGTGTGCACCTGCTCCAGGAACATCCACTGCAGCTGGACGGCGGTCAGCCTGCGCCCGTCCCGCAGCCGGAGGGTGGTCGTGAGGGTCGGGTCGTGGGAGACCGCGTGCAGCGCCGCGACGGGCCGGTCGACCCACAGGTCCGCGGTGAAGCCCTTCTCCTCGATGAGCTCGAGCACGAGCGCCGTCGTGCCGACCTTGAGGTACGTGGCGACCTCGCACAGCGTGGCGTCGCCGATGATGACGTGCAGCCGGCGGAACCGGTCGGCGCTGGCGTGCGGCTCGTCCCGGGTGTTGATGATGGGCCGCTTGAGGGTGGTCTCGAGCCCGACCTCCACCTCGAAGAAGTCGGCGCGCTGGCTCACCTGGAAGCCCACGCCGGTGCCGTCCTGGCCCAGCCCGACCCGGCCCGCGCCGGCGATCACCTGGCGGGCGACGAAGAACGGGGTCAGGTACCGCACGATGTCGGCGAACGGGGTCTCGCGGCGCATGAGGTAGTTCTCGTGCGTGCCGTAGGAGGCGCCCTTGTTGTCGGTGTTGTTCTTGTACAGGTTGACGGCAGGCAGCCCCGGGGTGGCCGCGAGCCGGCGGGCCGCGGCGAGCATGACCCGCTCCCCCGCTTTGTCCCACAGCACCGCGTCGCGGGGGGTCGTGACCTCGGGCGAGGAGTACTCGGGGTGGGCGTGGTCGACGTACAGCCGCGCCCCGTTCGTCAGGATGACGTTCGCGAGGCCCGGGTCCTCGGTCACGTCGGTCAGCTGACTCGGGTCTGCAGCCTCCCGGCTGAGCTCCCAGCCGCGCGCGTCGCGCAGCGGCGCCTCGTCCTCGTAGTCCCAGCGGGCGCGGCCGGCCCGGGCACCCAGCGGGGCGGCGTAGGCGTTGACGACCTGGCTCGACAGGAGCATCGCGTTGGCGGTGGGGTCGCCGGGAGCCGAGACCCCGTACTCGGTCTCGATGCCCATCACCCGGCGTGCGCTCATGCGCCGAGCCTACGAGGCTGGGCCCGGCCGCCCCCGACGGCCTCCCGGCCGCCACACCGACCGGCCACATCCACCGGCAGGAGGACCCCATGGAGTACCGGACCCTCGGCGGCAGCGGCTGCGCCGTCTCGACCTACGCGCTCGGCACCATGACCTTCGGCGCCGAGACCGAGGAGGCGGAGGCGCACGCCCAGCTCGACGCCTTCGTCGAGGCCGGCGGCACGCTCGTCGACGTCGCCGACGTCTACGCCGGCGGTACCTCGGAGGAGATCGTCGGCCGGTGGCTCGCCGACCGGCCGGCCGAGACCCGCGACCGGGTCGTCCTCGCCACCAAGGGGAGGTTCCCGACCGGCGACGGCCCCAACGACCTCGGGCTGTCCCGCCGGCACCTGAGGCGCGCGCTCGAGGCGTCGCTGCGGCGCCTCGGCGTCGAGGCCGTCGACCTCTACCAGGTGCACGCCTGGGACCCGCTGACCCCGCCGGAGGAGTGGCTGCGCTTCCTCGACGACGCTGTGCGCGCCGGCACGATCCTCTACCCGGGCCTGTCGAACCTGACCGGCTGGCAGGTGCAGAAGGTCGTCGACCTCGCCGACTTCGGCGGCCTCGCCCGCCCGGTGACCCTGCAGCCGCAGTACAACCTGCTGGTCCGCGAGGTCGAGTGGGAGATCGTGCCGGCCTGCCTGTCCGAGGGCCTCGGCCTGCTGCCGTGGTCGCCGCTCGGCGGCGGCTGGCTGACCGGCAAGTACCGGCGCGACGAGGCGCCGTCCGGCGCGACCCGGCTGGGCGAGAACCCCGACCGCGGGGTCGAGGCCTACGACCGGCGCAGCCGGCAGGAGCGGACCTGGGACGTCGTCGACGCGGTGCAGGCCGTGGCCGACGGGCGCGGCGCCTCGATGGCGCAGGTGGCGCTCGCCTGGCTGCACGACCGGCCCGCGGTCACGTCCGTCATCCTCGGCGCGCGGACGCTGGACCAGCTGCGCGGCAACCTCGGCGCCGCCGGACTGCACCTGAGCGACGAGGAGACGGCCCGGCTCGACGCCGCCAGCGACCCCGGCGCCGCCGACTACCCGTACGGCGGTCCCGGCACGGAGCAGCGGTCCCGGCGGATCGAGGGCGGCCGCTGACCCGTCCCTCGTCCCCTTGCCTTCCCTCTCCCTCCCGCTGATCAAGGAAAACCTGGAGCCTCCGGCACGGCGCCCCGGTCCTGGGCGGGCAAGACGGCCGCCCCGTGATGGCTTCGGCGCGGTCGTCTTGCGAGGATGCCGTCGTGCGCCGACGGACCGCCCTGCTCGCCGACCTGCTGGCCGTGGTCGCCTTCGTGCTGCTCGGGCGGCGCTCGCACGAGGAGGGGTCCGCCGTCGCGGGCACCGTGGCGACGGCGTGGCCGTTCCTTGCGGGTGCGGGGGTCGGCGAGGTCGTTGCGCTCGCCGCCCGCCGGGCGCCGGAGTCGCTGGCGGCGGGCGCGGTCGTCGCCGCCAGTGCCGTCGCGGTCGGGATGCCCCTGCGACGCCTCGCCGGCGGCGGCACGCCGGTGTCGTTCGTGGTGGTGGCCACGACCTTCCTCGCGCTGTTCCTGCTGGGCTGGCGGCTCGCCGCCCGCGCGCTCGCCCGGCGGCGAGCGGCGGCGTGAGCGACGACGAGGTCGTCGCCCTGTACGACCCCGCCACCTCGACGCCCGCGGGCAGCGCCCCGCGGTCCCGGGTGCGGCGCGAGAACCTGCCGCACGCCGCCACGGCGGTGCTGGTGCGACGGCCGACCGGCGAGGTGCTGATGCACCGCCGCTCCGCCACGAAGGACCTCTGGCCGGGCCTGCTCGACTGCGCGTTCGGCGGGGTGCTGCTCGCCGGCGAGTCCCCCGAGGCGGCGGCACGACGCGAGCTGGCCGAGGAGGCCGGCATCGCCGACCCCGCCGTCCCGCTGGAGCCGCTGCTCGTCGCCTGGTACCGCGACGCCGACACGTGGTACCTCGCGCACCTGTACACAGCCGAGTGGGGCGGCCCGGTCCGGTTCATGGACGGCGAGGTCGAGGCGGCCTGGTGGGAGGACCCGGACGCCGTCCGCGCGGCGCTGGCCGATCCGGCCACGCCCTACGTGCCGGACACCCGGGCGCTGCTCGCGTCGTCGGGTGCGTGGTGACGAGCGTGGCCGGCGGCGTCGACCTGCGCTCGCTGCCGGTGGGCGAGCCGGACCGCGCGCTGGCACCGCCCCCACGCCACCGGCCCCTGACCTTCCGCCGCGGCCACGTGCCCCCTCGCGGCTGCGTCACTCGTGAGAAGCCGCTCGGGGCCGCCCGCCGGGCGGCTTCTCGGGTGCATCGCAGCCGGAGAGGTGCAAGGGAAGCGCCGGGCAGAGCGAAAGGGCGCCAGGCCTGTGCGGCCCGGCGCCCCCTCTCGTCCTTCGGCTACTCGGGGCTAGTCCCTGACGCCCTGATGGGCGGCCCGTTCCGGGCTGAAAATGGGGGTCCGGGCGCCCGTTGACGTCGGTCCTCTATGGCCGTTGGAGGTCGCGGGCTAGTCGGGCGCTGGGAGTCGCGCTGTTGGGCCCTTCACTGTCGCCGGCGTTCGGTCGCCGAGCACGCGGATTAGATTCGCACCGTCCCTGCGGTTCCCACGGGCGTCCGGGCCTGCATGATCGGGCCGGTGCTGGGAGGTCGAGGATTGTTGCAGCAGGCAGGCGACGACGATGTGATCATCGAGCGGGTCGCTGCGGTGGATATCGGGAAGGCCGAGGTGGTGTGCTGTGTTCGTGTTCCGGGCCCGCAGCGCGCCGGGCAGCGTTGGCAGGAGGTGCGCACCTACTCGACGATGACGCGGTCGCTGTCGGCGATGGGTGACTGGCTTCGCGGCCTGGGCGTGAGTCGGGTGGTGATGGAGGCCACCTCTGATTACTGGAAACCGGTGTTCTACCTGCTGGAGGCGGGCGGGTTCGAGACGTGGCTGGTCAACGCCCGCGACGTCAAGCACCTGCCCGGCCGCCCGAAGACCGACAAGCTGGACGCGGTGTGGTGGTGCAAGGTCGCCGAGCGGCAGATGATCCGCCCGAGTTTCGTGCCGCCTGAGCCGATCCGCCAGTTGCGGGACCTGACCCGCTACCGGGTCGACCTGATCGGTGAGCAGAGCCGGGAGAAGAACCGGGCCGAGAAGCTCCTGGAGGACGCCGGAATCAAGTTGTCCGTGGTCGCCTCGGACATCTTCGGGGTCTCCGGTCGGGCGATGATGGGTGCGCTGATCGCCGGTGAACGCGACCCGCTGGTGCTGGCCGGGATGGCCCGCGCCGGGATGCGCAAGAAGATCCCCGAGCTGCGGGAGGCGGTCGAGGGCAGGTTCAGCGAGCATCACGCGTTCCTGCTGGCTCGGATGCTGGCCCACGTCGACGCGATCCAGCGGGACATCCGCGCGGTCGAGGAACGGATCGAGGACTTGATCATCCCTTTCGCTGAGGCGGCGGCCCGCTTGGACGCCATCCCCGGCGTCGGACCGGTCGCCGCCCGCGTGATCATCGCCGAGATCGGCACCGACATGACCCGGTTCCCCACTCCCGCGCACCTGACCTCCTGGGCCAGGTTCGCCCCCGGCGTGAAGGAGTCCGCCGGCAAGACCAAAGGCAACGGCACCACCGGGCACGGCAACCGCTACCTGGCCCGCGTCCTGGGAGAAGCCGCCGTCGGGGCCTCACGAACCGACACCTTCCTCGGCGAACGCTACCGACGCATCGCCCGCCGCCGAGCAGGCCAACGACGCCGTCGGACGATCCATCCTGATCATCATCTGGCACCTACTCGACAACCCTGACGCCGACGTCGTCGACCTCGGCGCCGACCACTACGACCAGCGCCGCGGCACCCAGCGAGCCATCCGCCACCACATCCACCAACTCCAGGCCCTCGGCTACAACGTCACCCTCCAACCCGCCGCCTGACCACCCAGCCGTCCCCGACCCCGCTGCGCTCCGCAGCGCCTTCGGCCTGCCCACGCACCATCCATTTTCGGATTAGAGGTACTGGCCCGTGTTCGCGACGGTGTCGATCGTCCGGCCCGGCTCGGAGCCCTGCTTGCCTTGGATGATCGTGCGGATGTAGACGATCCGCTCGCCCTTCTTGCCCGAGATCCGCGCCCAGTCGTCGGGGTTCGTCGTGTTCGGGAGGTCCTCGTTCTCCTTGAACTCGTCGACGCAGGCGGTGAGCAGGTGCTCGATGCGGATGCCACGCTGGCCCGTCTCGAGCAGGTCCTTGATCGCCATCTTCTTCGCGCGGTCGACGATGTTCTGGATCATCGCGCCGGAGTTGAAGTCCTTGAAGTACAGGATCTCCTTGTCGCCGTTGGCGTACGTCACCTCGAGGAACTGGTTCTCCTCTGTCTCGGTGTACATCCGCTCGACGGTCCGGTCGATCATCGCTGCCACGGCGACCTCGGGCGACCCGCCGTTCTCGTGCAGGTCGTCGGGGTGCAGCGGCAGCTCGGGCAGGAGGTACTTCGCGAAGATGTCCCGCGCCGCCTCGGCGTCCGGCCGCTGGATCTTGATCTTCACGTCGAGCCGGCCCGGCCGCAGGATCGCCGGGTCGATCATGTCCTCGCGGTTCGAGGCGCCGATCACGATGACGTTCTCGAGCCGCTCGACACCGTCGATCTCGCTGAGCAGCTGCGGCACGATGGTCGTCTCGACGTCGCTGCTGACGCCCGAACCGCGGGTGCGGAACAGCGAGTCCATCTCGTCGAAGAAGACCACCACGGGCGTGCCCTCGCCGGCCTTCTCACGGGCCCGCGCGAAGATCAGCCGGATGTGCCGCTCGGTCTCGCCGACGTACTTGTTGAGCAGCTCGGGGCCCTTGACGTTGAGGAAGTAGCTCTTCGACTCCTTCACGCCGCGCATCTCGGCGGCCTTCTTCGCGAGGGAGTTGGCCACCGCCTTCGCGATGAGCGTCTTGCCGCAGCCGGGAGGACCGTAGAGCAGGATCCCCTTCGGGGGCTTCAGCCCGTGCTCGCGGAACAGGTCGGGGTGCAGGAACGGCAGCTCCACGGCATCGCGGATCTGCTCGATCTGGGCGGCGAGGCCGCCGATGTCGGAGTAGTCGATGTCGGGCACCTCTTCGAGGACGAGCTCCTCGACCTCGGCCCGCGGGATCTTCTCGAAGACGAACCCGGAGCGCCCCTCGAGCATGAGCGCGTCGCCGACGCGCAGCTTCTCGGCGCGCAGCGGGCCGGACAGTTGCACGACGCGCTCCTCGTCGGCGTGCGCGACGACCAGCGCGCGGTCGTCGTCGATCACGTCCTTGAGGATCACGATCTCGCCGGTCCGCTCGAACGTGCGGGCGGCCACGACGTTGAACGCCTCGTTGAGCATGACCTCCTGGCCGGGCTGGAGGTCGTCGAGCGACACCGAGGGGCTCACGGCCACCCGCATCTTGCGGCCCGAGCTCACCACCTCGACGGTGCCCTCCTCCGCGGGGCCCGTGTAGATGCCGAACGTGTTCGGCGGCTGGGCCAGCCGGTCGACCTCCGCCTTCAGCGCCACGATCTGGTCGCGCGCGTCGCGCAGGGTCGACGCGAGCCGGTCGTTCTGGGCGGCCAGCTGGCCGACCTGGGCGCGCAGGCGCGCCACCTGTTCGGGGTCGGCCGCGCCGCGCGTGCCGCGCAGCCGGTCGGCCTCCGCCTGAAGCCGTGCGATCTCATCGCGCAGAGCGGCTCGCTCGGACCTTCGAGCATCGTCCTGATCCGTCATCGCCGGCACCTCCCGTTCCTCGCGCCGGTGCTCAGCAGCGACCCTAACCCGGCACCGAGGCAGCGCGCCGTCCGACCCGCCACCACCGCCCGGGGGCTCGCGGGTCACCGCGCGGCCCGGCCTCGCCGTCCCGCAGCCGCGCCGCTGAGGGGAGTGGGCTGTCAGGATGACACGCGTCGCAGCCCAGAGATAGAGCCGCAGAGTGTCCAAATGGTCACGCTCGGCTCATTCCTCGCCGGATTCGGGGGCGCTTGCGGCGTCCCCGCCCGTGTCGTGATCCTGGCCACCTGTCGCCGTGGCCGGGCCGACCAGGCCGCCCCGGACGCGCCGGATCTTCTTCTCCGACACCGGCCGCTCGCCGAGGTCCTGGGCCGTCCACTCCCCCCAGGCCTCGGTGACGTCGTCGCCGCCGTCCCGGGTCGAGCCGGCCGGGCGGCGCCGGCGCAGCGGCGGCGCCACGCCGTCGGCCAGCCGCCGCGTGGTCACCAAGAAGCCCGTGTGGCCGACCATGCGGTGCTGCGGGCGGACGGCGAGACCCTCCAGGTGCCACCCGCGTACCAGGGACTCCCAGGCGCTGGGCTCGGTGAAGCGGCCGTCGTCGCGGACCGCCTCGGCCACCCGGGAGAGCTGCGTGGCCGTGGCCACGTAAGAGATCAGGACGCCGCCGGGCACGAGGGCCGACGCGACGGCGTCGAGGCACTCCCAGGGCGCGAGCATGTCGAGCACGGCGCGGTCGACGTCCCGGTCCTCCAGGCTCTCGGCCAGGTCGCCGACCGTGAGGCGCCATGCGGGGTGCGGGCCGCCGAAGAACGTCTCGACGTTGACCCGCGCGATGTCGGCGAAGTCGGCGCGGCGCTCGTAGGAGTGCACGAACCCGGAGTCGCCCACGGCGCGCAGCAGCGACATGCTCAGGGCACCGGAGCCGACGCCCGCCTCGACGACGCGGGCCCCGGGGAAGACGTCGGCCATGGCCACGATCTGGCCGGCGTCCTTCGGGTAGACCACGGCCGCCCCGCGGGGCATCGAGAGCACGTAGTCGGCCAGCAGCGGCCGCAGCGCCAGGTACTCGATGCCCGCCGTGTTGCGCACCACCGTGCCCTCGGGCCGCCCGATGAGGTCGTCGTGGCGGAACAGCCCGCGGTGGGTGTGGAACTCCCGCCCGGGGGTGAGCGTGATCGTGTGCAGCCGGCCCTTCGGGTCGGTGAGCTGCACCCGGTCGCCGGCGCGCAGCGGCCCCCGGCGCTCGGCCGCCCCGGTGGGCCCTCCGTCTCCGGCGGTGCGGACGTCGTCCTCGGCGGGGTTCACGGAGCAGGAGTCTCGCACGCCGGCCGCGCCGCGCGTGGCGCCCGGTCTGTCAGTGCCCCCGCCTAGGGTTGCGGACATGGCCCCCACCGCGCTGTCGCCGTCCCGCGCCGGCGACTTCATGCAGTGCCCGCTGCTGTACCGGTTCCGCGTGGTCGACCGCCTGCCCGAGGCGCCCAGCCCCGCCGCCGTGCGCGGCACCGTGGTGCACGCGGTGCTGGAGCGGCTGTTCGACCTGCCGGCATCCGAGCGCACGCCGGCCTCGGCCCGGGCGCTGCTCGGCCCGCAGTGGGAGCGCGTGCAGGAGCGAGGAGCCCGCCCTGGCCGGGCTGTTCGCCGACGACGAGGGCGCGCTCGCCGGTTGGCTGACCAGCGCCGAGGCGCTCCTCGAGCGCTGGTTCGAGCTGGAGGACCCGACCCGGCTCGAACCCGCCGAACGCGAGCTCTACGTCGAGACCACCCTCGACGACGGGCTGCAGCTGCGCGGCTACGTCGACCGGCTCGACGTCGCGCCCGACGGCCGGATGCGGGTGGTCGACTACAAGACGGGCCGGGCCCCCTCGCCCCTGTTCGAGGCCAAGGCCCTGTTCCAGATGAAGTTCTACGCGCTCGTCCTGTGGCGGCTGCGCGGGCGGGTGCCCGCCCAGCTGCAGCTCGTGTACCTGGGCAACGGCGAGGTGCTGCGGTACACCCCCGAGGAGTCCGACCTGCTAGCGACCGAACGCAAGGTGAAGGCGCTCTGGGTCGCGATCGAGCGGGCTGCCCGCACGGGCGACTGGCGCGCCTCCCCGAGCAGGCTCTGCGACTGGTGCGACCACCGCGCACTCTGCCCGGCCTTCGGCGGCACGCCGCCACCGCCACCCGACGACGCGCTGGAGCGGGTCTGCGGGCCGGTGGCGGCGGTCCCGCAGACGCCGGGCCTCGACGAGGAGTAGCGCACGTCCCTGCCCCTCCGGGGGATGGGCCCAGGAGAGGCAGGGACGAAATGCCCTGGCGTCGGGGTGTGCGGTCGCTGAAGGATCGGGTCACCAGGCCACCAGCAGAAAGAGGGGAACGACGGTGACCGAGCCGAAGACCGTGGCCGCGCCGGCGGAGGCCGGCACGACCACGCAGACGGTGGGCGAGGTCGTGGCGCGCGCGATCGACCTGACCAAGGTGTACGGCGAGAGCGAGGCCCAGGTGCGCGCGCTCGACGGGGTGAGCGTCGACTTCGCCCGCAGCCGGATGACCGCGATCATGGGGCCATCGGGCTCCGGCAAGTCGACGCTGATGCACTGCATGGCCGCTCTCGACCGGCCGACGAGCGGCAGCATCGTCATCGACGGCGTCGACATCGGCTCGCTGAACGACCGGGCGCTCACCCGGCTGCGCCGCGACCGACTCGGCTTCGTCTTCCAGGCGTACAACCTCGTCCCCACGCTGTCGGCGCGCGAGAACATCACGCTCCCGCTCGACATCGCCGGCCGCCCGCTCGACCAGGCATGGTTCGACACCGTGATCGACACCGTCGGTCTCCGGGACCGGCTCGACCACCGGCCCAACCAGCTCTCCGGCGGGCAGCAGCAGCGGGTGGCCTGCGCCCGGGCGCTCGTCAGCCGGCCGGCGATCGTCTTCGCCGACGAGCCGACGGGCAACCTCGACAGCCGGGCCGGCGCGGAGATCCTGGGGTTCCTGCGCCGGTCGGTCGACGAGCACGGGCAGAGCATCGTCATGGTCACGCACGACCCGGCGGCGGCGTCCTACGCGGACCGCGTGCTGTTCCTGGCGGACGGCCGGATCGTCGACGAGATGGACGCCCCCACCGCCGAGTCGGTGCTCGACCGGATGAAGGGCTTCGAGGTCGCGGGGCGGCGGAGCTGATGCTGCGCGTCACCCTGCGGGGCGTCCAGGGTCATCTGCTGCGCTTCGCGCTCACCGTCTTCTCCGTGACGCTCGGGGTCGCCTTCGTCGCGGGCACCTTCGTGCTGACCGACAGCCTCGACAACACGTTCAGCAGCATCGTCGACCAAGGCGCGAAGGGGCTCGACGTCCAGGTCCGCGGCCAGGAGATCAGCCGCACCGGCCAGAACCAGGGCAACCAGGCCGTGCGTGCGGAGCTGCCCCTGTCCCTGCAGAGCACGCTGCGCCAGGTTCCGGGAGTGGCCCGCGTCACCGCCGACATCCAGGGCAACGGGGTCGTCGTCGGCCGCGACGGCACACCGGTGCGCAACGGGGGCGCGCCCAGCTTCGTCTTCCCCTACCGCAGCGACGACCCGGCGCTGCACCTGGTCCAGGGCCGGGCGCCCGCGGGTCCCGGCGAGGTCGTGCTGGAGAGCGACACGCTGAGGCTCTCGAAGCTGTCCGTCGGCGACCGGACCCGGGCGCTCCTCGGCGGGCAGCCCACCGACGTGACCGTGGTCGGGGAGGCCTCGTTCGACGTCGGGCTCGCCGGCGCGACCATCGTCGCCGTCGACGAGGCGACCGCCGTCAAGCTGTTCGCCCCCGACGGCAAGGTGCCGTCGTTCTCGCTCCGGGCCGCTCCCGGCGTCGACCCGGCCACGCTGCGCGCGGACGTGGCGAGGGTGCTGCCCGCGGGCGCCGAGGCCGTGCCGGCCTCGACGGTCATCCAGGAGTCCAAGCAGGGCATCCGCGACGCGCTGGGCTTCATCAACGTCTTCCTGATCACTTTCGCGATCATCAGCGTGATCGTCGGGGCGTTCATCATCTACAACACGTTCTCGATGCTGGTCGCCCAGCGGACGCGTGAACTGGCTCTGCTGCGCGCGGTCGGCGCGGGGCGCGGGCAGGTGGTCCGCACCGTCCTCGGCGAGGCCGTCGTCGTGGGGCTCGCCGGGTCGCTGATCGGGCTCGCCGTGGGCCTGGGGCTGGCGCAGGCGCTCATCGGCCTGTTCGGCACGTTCGGCCTGAAGATCTCGGGCGGGCTGCCCGTGCACGCCCGCACCGTCGTCTGGGCGCTGATCGTCGGCGTCGGGGTGACCGTTCTCGTGGCCTACTTCCCGGCTCGCCGAGCGTCCCGGATCCCGCCCGTCGCAGCCATGCGCGACGAGATCGTGATCACGACGAAGGGGCTACGCCGGCGCGGCATCGTCGGGGTGGTCTCGCTGGTTCTGGGCGTCGTGGCCGTCGTGGCCGCGGTCGCACCGGCCGAGGTGATGTGGGGCCTCTTCGGCCTCGGCGCAGCGCTCGCGCTGTTCGGCGTGCTGGTGGCCGCCCCGCTGGCCACGCGGCCGGTGGTGCGCGTGGTCGCGGCCCCGTTCGTCGCGGCGACGCGCGTGGTGGGCCGGCTGGCGCGCGAGAACGCGCTGCGGGTCCCCCGCCGGACGTCGACCACCGCAAGCGCCCTGCTCATCGGCCTCGCCCTCGTCTCGGCCGTGTCCGTCGCCGCCCAGTCGACGAAGGCCAGCGTGGCCGACCTCGTCCAGAACCAGCTGACCGCCGACTACGTGCTCAACGGCGGCCAGCAACCGATCCCGCCGACGCTCGCCGACACCGTGCGCCGGCTGCCCGGCGTGACGTCGGTCGCGACGATCGGTGTCATCCCGGTCGAGGCGGGCAGCCTCGGCAACCTCACCGCCATCGCGGCGGACGCCACCGGCCTGCGCGAGAACGTCGTCGTCACCGTCGACTCCGGCTCGCTCGACGCGCTGACCTCCGGTCGGGTCGTCGTGAGCCGCGGGCTGGCGAAGGACCACCAGCTCGCCGTGGGGCAGACGATCACGGCGACGATCGGCACCTTGAAGGACCAGCGGCTGACGATCGGCGGCGTCATCGGCGACAACCAGGTGCTGAACAACCCGTCGCTGGTCATCCCGAGGAGTCTCTACACGCGGGCGGTGCCGCCGGCCCAGCAGGGTGACTACCTGATCTACGTCAAGGCGGCGCCGGGCACCGACCTACCGGCACTGAGGTCGTCGCTGGTCGACACCGTCAAGCCGTTCATCATCGTGTCGGTGCAGGACGCGTCCCAGTTCACCAGCGACCAGGCGGGCCAGGTCAACCAGCTCCTGCTGATCATCTACGCGCTGCTCGCGCTCAGCGTGATCATCGCCGTCATCGGCATCGTGAACACGCTGGCGCTGTCCGTCTTCGAGCGCACCCGCGAGATCGGGCTGCTGCGTGCCGTCGGGCTCTCCCGCGGCCAGCTGTCGGGGGCGATCACGATCGAGGCGATCGCCACCGCGGTCTTCGGTGCCCTGCTCGGTGCCCTGCTCGGGCTCGGGCTCGGCATCGGGTTGCAGCGCGGCCTGCGCAGCCAGGGTCTCGAGACGCTCGCCGTGCCCTGGGGCACGATCGTCGGCGTGCTGGTGCTCGCGGCAGTGGCGGGCGTGGTCGCGGCCGTGCTGCCGGCCGTCCGGGCGGTCCGGCTCGACGTGCTGAAGGCCATCACGACCGAGTGACCACCGGGCGTGACCGGGCGGGGCGTGCTTCGCAGGCCGCCCGGTCACGCCCGGCCGCGGCTGTTCCTCTCGTCGGCGAGCGTCGCGGCGAGGTCGGCGTCCACCTCGCCGGGGGTCTGTGCCTCGACGGTGACGGTGGCCTGGTCGTCGTAGAAGGCGACGAGACCCGCCAGCTCACGGGCCTCCTCGAGCGGCTCCTCATAACCCCACACGAGGTCCTCGTAGTCGTCCACCGACCAGTAGCTCGCCACGCCCTTGTAGGCGCACGTCGTGTGCGTGGCCGTCGGACGCAGGTCGACGAGCACGTCCTCGCGCGGCAGGTAGTAGCGCACCGGCAGGTTCGTCTCGAAGACGAGGGTGGGCCGGTCGCTCTCCGCCAGGACCTTGCCGTCGAGCTCGATCCGCACCCGGCGCGAGCTGCGCCGGGCGTCCACCCGGTGATAGGGGTCGCGGGGGTGCCCGAGCAGGGCGACGTCCTCCTCGTACCAGGTGTCGAAGGCGGCGAAGTCGAGCAGCAGGTGCCCCGCCAGGGCCGGGTCGTCGGGGCGGAAGGCCGCCGCGGTGAGCTCGCGGCCGGCGGGAGTGCGGAGAGTGAACGACGAACCGGGGGTGCTGTGCCGGGAGAACGGGATGCCCGGATGCAGGAAGGGCTGCTCCCCGGCGGGCTCGGTGTCGACGGGCACCAGCTCGGCGTGCAGGTCGGCGTCGGGTACGCCGTACGTGGGCACCACCCGTCGTGGCTCCCAGACCAGCAGGGCGGCTGTGGAGTCGGCGATCGTCTCGCCGCCGGAGACCGCGCGGATGCGCTTCTGGGTGGTCTCGTAGCGCAGGTCGCCGAGCTGCTCGCGGTGGACCCGGTGCAGGAGGATGCTCATGCACCCAGCCAACCCGCTCACACGTGACGGATCAACCCCCGGGCTCCGACCGGCCCCGGTGACCATGATCGCTCCAGCGTGCATGATCCGCGGGAAGCCGAGGGGTCAGGAGGCGCGCAGGTCGTCCTCGAGATCGGGCTCGAGATCGGGCTCGAGATCGGGCTCGAGATCGGGCTCGAGGTCGGGCTCGAGGTCGGGCTCGACATCCGGCCGGGCCGACCGGCCCAGCTCGGCGAGTCGCCGCGCGTCGACGCCGTCCAGGGTGGGCACGACCACCCGCCCGGGGCCGGCGGGCACCGGCACGACGTGCGGGATCACCACGGTGGGCACGCCCGCGGCGGTGGCGGACGCCACCCCCGTCGGGCTGTCCTCCAGTGCGACGCACTCCCCTGGCTGCGCCGCGAGCCGCCGCGCCGCCTCGAGGTAGGGCTCGGGGTGGGGCTTGCCGTGCCGGACGTCGTCGCCGGTGACCACCGCCGTGAAGGTGCCGGGCGGCAGGGCGTCGACCACGGCCTGCGCGAGCCGGGCCCACGACATGGTGACGAGGGCGCAGGGGACGCCCAGGTCGACGAGCTCGGCGAGCAGCTGCCGGGCTCCCGGCCGCCACGGCACCGCGCGCCGGACGTCGGCGGCGACGTGGTCGAGCATCCGCTCCACGATCTCGGCGGGTTCGAGCTCGACGGGGGTCTGGCCCCGGATCTTCTCCGCCGCCACGAGCAGGTCACTGCCGAGCAGGGCCGTGGCCTGGGCCTGCGACCAGGTTCCGCCGGCCGCCTCCACGATCGCGGTCTCGGCCGCGAACCACGAGGGTTCGGTGTCGACGAGCGTCCCGTCCATGTCCCACAGGACGGCGGCGGGCAGGGCGGCGGCCGCGTCGTCAGGTCGCATTGAAGTACTTCGCCTCGGGGTGGTGGACGACGAGCGCGTCGGTCGACTGCTCGGGGTGGAGTTGCAGCTCCTCGGACAGCTCGACGCCGATCCGCTCCGGCTTCAGCAGCTGGACCAGCTTGGCGCGGTCCTCGAGATCGGGGCATGCGGGGTAGCCGAACGAGTAGCGCGAGCCGCGGTAACCCTGCCGCAGGATGCCGGCGAGCTCGGGGTCGTCGGCGTCGCCGAAGCCGAGGTCCTCGCGGACCCGGGCGTGCCAGTACTCGGCGAGCGCCTCGGTGAGCTGCACGGACAGGCCGTGCAGCTCCAGGTAGTCGCGGTAGGCGTTCTTCTCGAACAGCTCGGCGGTCGCGCGGGCAACCCGCGGACCCATGGTGACCAGCTGGAACGCCACCACGTCGGGGCCACCGAGCTCGGCGGCCTCGTCGCGGGATCGGAAGAAGTCGGCCAGGCACAGCCGCCGGTCGCGCCGCTGCCGCGGGAACGTGAAGCGCATGCGGTCGGTGCCGTCGTCGTTCAGCACGACGAGGTCGTCGCCCTCGGAGAAGCACGGGTAGTACCCGTACACCACGGCCGCCTCGAGCAGGCCCTCGGTCTGCACCCGCTCGAGCCACATCCGCAGGCGCGGCCGGCCCTCGGTCTCGACGAGCTCCTCGTAGCTCGGCCCGGAGCCGCCGCGCGAGCCGCGCAAGCCCCACTGGCCCACGAATGTGGCCCGCTCGTCGAGGTACCCCGCGTACTCGGCCAGCTGGATGCCCCGGACGATCCGGTCCCCCATGAACGGCGGCTTCGGGACGTCGAGGCCGCGCTGGACGTCGGACCGGCCGCCGGCCCCCTCGAACGTCGACGGTACGGCGGCTGCCGCGTCGCGAGCGCGGACCCGCCGGGGCCGCAGCTCGGGGAGCTGGGCGCCGGGCACCCCGCGGCGGTACGCGACGAGCGCATCCATCAGCCGCAGGCCTTCGAAGGCGTCGCGCGCGTAGCGGACCTCGCCCGTGTACAGCTCCGCGAGGTCGTTCTCGACGTAGGCACGGGTGAGCGCCGCGCCCCCGAGGATCACCGGCCACTTCGCCGCGACCCCCCGGGAGTTCATCTCCTCGAGGTTCTCCTTCATGACGACGGTTGACTTCACCAGGAGCCCCGACATCCCGATGACGTCGGCCTCGCTCTCCTCCGCGGCGCGCAGGATCTCGCTGATCGGCTTCTTGATGCCGATGTTGACGACCGTGTAGCCGTTGTTCGACAGGATGATGTCGACGAGGTTCTTGCCGATGTCGTGGACGTCGCCCTTGACGGTCGCGAGCACGATCGTGCCCTTGCCGCCGGAGTCGTCGGTGCGGTCGATGTGCGGCTCGAGGTGCGCCACCGCGGCCTTCATGACCTCGGCGGACTGCAGCACGAACGGCAGCTGCATCTCGCCGCGGCCGAAGAGCTCGCCGACGGTGCGCATGCCGGCGAGCAGGTGGTCGTTGATGATGTCGAGCGCGCTCTGCCCGGTGGCCAGCGCCTCGTCGAGGTCGGCGCCCAGGCCCTTGGCCTCGCCGTCCACGATGCGCCGCTGCAGCCGCTCCCCGAGGGGCAGGGCGGCCAGCTCCGCGGCGCGGTCGGCGCGCGAGGCGGCGGCGTCCACACCCTCGAACATGTCGAGGAACACCTGCAGGGGGTCGTACGTGACGTTCCCGTCGGCGTCGCGCCGGCGGCGGTCGTAGACGAGGTCGAGGGCGACCTGGCGCTGGTCCTCGGGGATCCGCGACATCGGGAGGATCTTGGCCGCGTGCACGATCGCCGAGTCGAGCCCCGCCTTGACGGCCTCGTGCAGGAACACCGAGTTGAGCACGATCCGAGCGGCGGGGTTGAGGCCGAAGGAGACGTTCGAGACGCCGAGCGTGGTCTGCACCTGCGGGTGGCGGCGCTTGACCTCGCGGATCGCCTCGATGGTCGCCAGCCCGTCGCCGCGCGTCTCCTCCTGGCCGGTGGCGATCGGGAAGGTCAGGCAGTCGACGAGGATGTCGTCGACCCGCATGCCCCAGCGGCCGGTGAGCGTCTCGATCAGCCGGACGGCGACGTCGACCTTGTGCTCGACCGTGCGGGCCTGGCCCTGCTCGTCGATCGTCAGCGCCACGACGGCCGCGCCGTGCTCGCGCACGATCGGCATGATCTTCTCGAACCGGCTGCCGGGCCCCTCGCCGTCCTCGAAGTTGACGCTGTTGACGACCGCGCGGCCGCCGACGAGCTCGAGGCCCGTCTCGACCACGGCGGGCTCGGTGGAGTCGAGCACCAGCGGCAGGGTCGACGAGGTCGCGAGCCGGCTCACGACCTCGCGCATGTCGGCGACGCCGTCGCGGCCCACGTAGTCGACGCAGACGTCGAGCAGGTGAGCGCCGTCGCGGGTCTGGTTGCGGGCGATGGCGACGCACTCGTCCCAGCGCCCGGCCAGCATCGCCTCGCGGAAGGCCTTGGAGCCGTTGGCGTTCGTGCGCTCGCCGATCGAGAGGTACGTCGTGTCCTGCCGGAACGGCACGTGCTGGTAGATGCTCGCGACGCCCGGCTCGGGGCGCGGGCGCCGGGCCCGGACGCCGCGGCCGTGCACCCGCTCGACGACGGCACGCAGGTGCTCGGGGGTCGTGCCGCAGCACCCGCCGACCAGCGCGAGGCCGAACTCGCTGGTGAAGGCGTCGTGCGCGTCGGCCAGCTCGGAGGGCGTGAGCGGGTAGTAGGCGCCGTCACGCGTGAGCATCGGCAGGCCCGCGTTCGGCATGCAGGTGAGCGGGATCGAGGCGTGCCGGGCGAGGTGGCGCAGGTGCTCGCTCATCTCGGCCGGGCCGGTGGCGCAGTTGAGCCCGATCCCGTCGACGCCCAGCGCCTCGAGGGCGGTGAGGGCCGCCCCGATCTCGCTGCCGACCAGCATGGTGCCGGTGGACTCGACGGTGACCTGCGCGAAGACGGGCAGGTCGGCGCCGGCGGCCGCCAGCGCCCGCTGCGCCCCCACGATCGCGGCCTTGGCCTGCAGGAGGTCTTGCGCGGTCTCGACCAGGACGGCGTCCGCGCCGCCCTCGACGAGCCCCGTGACCTGCTCCGCGTAGGCGTCCCGCAAGGAGGCGTAGGTGGTGTGCCCGAGGGACGGCAGCTTGGTGCCGGGCCCCACGGAGCCCAGCACGAACCGGGGGTGGTCGGCCGTCGACCAGGCGTCGGCGGCCTCGCGGGCGATCGCGGCGCCCGCGGATGCGAGCTCGCGGATCCGGTGCTCGATGCCGTACTCGCCGAGGTTGCCCAGGTTCGCGCCGAACGTGTTGGTCTCGACACAGTCGACGCCGACGGCGAGGTAGGCGTCGTGCACGGAGCGCACGACATCGGGACGGGTGACGTTGAGGACCTCGTTGCAGCCGTCGTGGCCCTCGAAGTCGTCGAGCGTGGGGTCGGCCGCCTGGAGCATCGTGCCCATGGCGCCATCCGCCACGACGACGCGCTCGGTGAGGGCACGGCGAAGGAGGTCGGAGCGGCTGCTCATCGGCGTCAGTCTATGCGAGCCCGTGCGCTCCGACGATCGTGGACCCCGCGCGCGTAGGCTTGACGGGGCGGCGCAGGTCGCCAGAGGGAGGATCCGTGAGTCAGCAGCCGTCCGTGCCGCCCCTGCGCGACCCCGTGATGGTGGCCGCCTTCGAGGGCTGGAACGACGCGGGCGAGGCCGCCAGCGGGGCTCTCGGGCACCTCGAGGAGGTCTGGGGCGCTCGGCCGATCACCGAGCTGGACCCCGAGGACTACCACGACTTCCAGGTCAACCGGCCGATGGTCAGCCTCGACGAGAGCGGCCACCGGAGCATCACCTGGCCCACGACCCGGCTGTCCTGGGCCCGGCCGCCCGGTGCCGCGCGGGACGTCGTGCTGGTCCGGGGCATCGAGCCGTCGATGCGCTGGCGTGCGTTCGTCACCGAGGTCGTCGGGCACGCCTCGGAGCTCGGGGTGACCACGCTCGTGACGCTGGGAGCCCTGCTGGCCGACGTCCCGCACACCCGGCCCATCCCGGTGACCACGACCAGTGACGACGAGGGGCTCATGCGCCGGCTCGCGCTGGAGTCCTCGACCTACCAGGGGCCCACCGGCATCGTCGGCGTCCTGCAGGAGGGGGCGGCGCGCGCGGGGATCCCGGGGCTGTCGCTCTGGGCCGCGGTGCCGCACTACGTGGCGCAGCCGCCCTCCCCCAAGGCGACGCTGGCCCTGCTGCGCCGGGTCGAGGAGCTGCTCGACGTGACCGTGCCGCTCGGCGAGCTCCCCGAGGACGCGCGGGCCTGGGAGCACGGCGTCGACGAGCTGGCCGAGGAGGACGGCGAGATCGCCGACTATGTCCGCCAGCTCGAGGAGGCCAAGGACACGGCCGACCTGCCCGAGGCCAGTGGCGAGGCCATCGCGCGCGAGTTCGAGCGCTACCTGCGCCGCCGCGACGACGGCGGCACCGCGCGCGGCTGACCCGCGCCCGGCCCTCCCGACCTGCGCTGATCAAGGACATGGCGGCGGCGAGGGTCAAAGGGCGATGCCGAGCAGGGCGTCCACGGTGTCGCGGACCAGCGCGGGAGCACCGTCGACGAGGTCGCCGGCGCGGTCGCCGTCCGAGGCCTGCGCCACGGACAGCGCCTCCTCGGCCCAGACGTCGACGGCCGCGAGCGCGCCGGGTGCGTCGAGGTCGTCGGCCAGCCGCTCCCGGACGGCCCGCAGCACGCGGGCGGCGTCCGGGCCCTGGGGACCCGAGACCGCGAGCCGCCACCGGGCGAGCCGCTCCTGGGCCTGCGCGAGGCCGGCGTCGGTCCAGTCCCAGTCGTCGCGGTAGTGGTGAGCGAGGATCGCGAGCCGGATCGCTGCCGGGTCGACACCCGCGTCGCGCAAGCGCGACACCAAGACCAGGTTGCCCCGGGACTTGCTCATCTTGTGCCCGTCGAGGCCCACCATGCCCGCGTGCGCGAACACCCGCGCGTAGGGCTGCGCGCCCGCGAGGTGCCCGTGCGAGGCGCTCATCTCGTGGTGCGGGAAGATCAGGTCAGACCCGCCACCCTGGACGTCGAACCCGCCGCCGAGGTGCTCCAGCGCGATGGCTGTGCACTCGATGTGCCAGCCGGGCCGGCCGTGGCCGAGCTGGCCGCCGTCCCACGAGGGCTCGCCGGGGCGGGTCACCCGCCACAGCAGGGCGTCGAGCGGGTGCTTCTTGCCGCCGCGCTGCGGGTCGCCGCCGCGCTCGGCGAACAGCGCGAGCATGGCCCGCTCGTCGAGGTGCGACACCTCGCCGAAGGCCGGGTCGGCGTGCACCGAGAAGTAGACGTCGCCGTCGGGCTCGCTGCCGTCGGCGTGCACCCGGTAGGCGACGCCCTCGTCGAGGAGCCGCTCGACGAGCGCCACGATGCGCGGGATGGCCTCGGTGGCGCCCTCGTAGACGTCGGGCGGCAGCACCCGGAGGGCGGCCATGTCGTCGGCGAACAGCTGGGTCTGGTCGGCGGCCAGCTCGCGCCAGTCGACGCCCGTGGCGGCGGCGCGCTCGAGCAGCGGGTCGTCGACGTCGGTCACGTTCTGCACGTACCGGGTGCGCAGTCCGGCGTCCCGCCACGCGCGGAGCAGCAGGTCGAACGCCACGTAGGTGGCCG
Organism: uncultured Actinomycetota bacterium; assembly: GCA_963792195.1. Classification (GTDB taxonomy): domain Bacteria; phylum Actinomycetota; class Actinomycetes; order Actinomycetales; family Kineosporiaceae; genus DATKNA01. Next base: position 1,098,554 of record CAWBVK010000004.1, read on the forward strand.
CGTGGCCCATGTGGGTGGCGTCGTAGGGAGTGATGCCGCACACGTACAGGCGGCCCTGCGGGCCGGTCGTGGCGTCCACGAGGCCACTGGAGGCGGAGTCGATGAGCCGGACGGGACCCTGGGGCGAACCGGGCAGCGTGGGCAGGGGCGGCGCGGGCCAGCGGGTCACGTTCGCAGGGTACCTGGGCGGGGTCACGCGGGCAGGGCAGAGGGCAGGGCAGAGGGCAGGAGCGCAGGTCAGAAGGCCGGCCACGGGATCGACGGGCGGCCCCCGCCGGGGCGCGGGTGCCGGCCGGCGCGCAGGAGCATCCGGACCCGGTGCAGGGTCCGCTGCACCTCGCGCCGATCGAGCAGGTCGAGCAGGCCGCGGCGCAGCGGCCCGTCGCCGTCGAGGTCGCCGGCGAGCCGCTCGAGCACCTCCACGGCCTCGTCGGTGAGGCTCTGGCCCGCCCACCCCCACAGCACGGTGCGCAGCTTGTCGTCCTCGTTGAAGGTCAGGCCGTGGTCGACGCCGAAGATGCCGCCGTCCGCACCCCGCAGGATGTGCCCGCCCTTGCGGTCGGCGTTGTTGGCGACGGCGTCGAGCACCGCCATCCGGCGCAGCGACGGGTCGTCGGCGTGCGCGAGCGCCACCCGCTCGCCATCCCAGCCCATCGCCTCGACGACGTGCAGCCAGCCCTTGGGCACCTGGTCGGGCGGGACGACGTCGACGACGCCGGCGCCGGGCTCGGCGACCGGGACGTCGGCGTCCGGTGCCTCGTCACCCCCCGGACCCGCGACCCACCACTGCACGCTGCCGGGCCCGAAGGGGCCGTCGGCGCGCAGGGTGGTCGGCGGTACGAGGTCCCAGCCCGCGGCGGACGCGAGCAGGTAGGTGGCCGACCTCGCGGTAGGCCAGCGTGCGCCCCGGAAAGTCCCAGAGCGGTCGCTCCCCGGCGATCGGCTTGTAGACGCAGAGCGCGTCGACGCCCTCGAGCTCCACAGACGCGAGCAGCGTGGCGTTGCTCGCGTCGACGATCCGGCCCTGCACCTCGAGCGCGCCGCGCGCCAGGATCTCGAGCGCCGCGTCGGCGTCGAGCTCCGGACCGGGGTCGGGGTCCGGGGTCCGGCTCCGGGCCCGGCGGGCGGCGGGACGGCGGTCACGACGGGCGGCGACCTAGCGGCGGTAGCCGTTGGCGCGCGGGCAGATGTGGCCCTGGGGGTCGAGCGGGTTGTTGCAGAACGGGCACGGGGGCCGCCCGGCCGCGACCACCGCGAGCGCGCGCTTGGTGAAGGCGCGGGCGGCGGCACCCGTCAGGCTGACCCGCAGCACCGCCCCCTCGAGGTCGTCGTCGTCCTCGTCGTCCTCGTCGTCCTCGACCGCCACGCCCTCCGCGAAGCACTCGACGACCACGCGCCCGGCGTCGGGGTCCCAGGCGAGGCTCATCGCGCCGACCCGGAACTCCTCCTCGATGGGCGTCTCGAGCGGCGCGCTGTCCTCGGCGTCCACCGGCGCCACCGCGGGCACCGGAGCCTTGCCGCCGCTCACCCGCAGCACCTCGTCGAGCAGCTCCTCGACCCGCTCGGCGAGCACCGAGACCTGTGCCTTCTCGAGGGCGACGCTGGTGACGCGGGTGCCCTCGCGGGCCTGCAGGAAGAAGGTGCGCGACCCTGGCTCGCCCACCGTGCCGGCGACGAACCGCTCCGGGGGGTCGTAGTCGAAGACCTGACGGGGCATGACGGCGACCCTACGCGCCCGTGCTTCCGCCGACGACCGCGTCCGACGCCGCTGTCGACGGTGCCTTCGGGGGCGTCGCGCGGCGCCGCCGGCGTGGCCGTGCCGGGGGCACGAGTCCGGCCAGGTCGCCGCCGTTGTCGTTGACGCGCAGGGCGAACGGGCGCAGCGGCGTGTACCGGACGACCGACACCGAGCACGGGTCGACGACGATCCGCTGGAAGGCGTCGAGGTGCATGCCGAGCGCGTCCGCGAGCACGCTCTTGATGACGTCGCCGTGCGAGACGGCGACCCAGACGGCGTCGTCCCCGGCCGCGGCGCGCGACGGCGGCGTCGTGCACGCGCACGGCCTCGACCGCGCGCAGCTGCATGGCGAGCATCGACTCGCCCTGCTCGCCCGGGAAGGTCACGGCGGAGGGGTGCGCCTGGACCACCCGCCACAGGGGTTCCTTGGCGAGGTCCTTGAGCAGGCGGCCGGTCCAGTCGCCGTAGCGGGCCTCCCCCAGGCGGTCGTCGACCAGGGCTTCGGGCCGGACGCCGCCCGCGGGCCCCGGCACGGCGCGCAGGGCCTCGGTGGTCTCGCGGCATCGCTGCAGCGGACTCGTCACGAAGGCGGCCAGTGGGAGGGGCGCGAGGCGCTGCGCGAGGGCCTCGGCCTGGGCCCGGCCGACCTCGTCGAGGCCGACCCCCGGCGTCCAGCCGGCGAGGGTGCCGCTCGCGTTCGCCGTCGTGCGGCCGTGGCGCACGAGCAGGACGGTGGGCACGGCGTCACTCTAGGGCCGCGGCATGTCGGCCGCCCGGCGCGGGCGGGGCGGGGAGGGTCAGCCGGTGAGGCGGCCGACCCGGCGCAGCTGGGCGGCGAGGTAGGGCCGCGCACGACGCTGGCCGCCGCGATCGGCGATGGCGCGGTCGAGCTGGGCCAAGGCCCGGGCGACCGCCTGGACGTCGCTGTGCCAGCCCCGGCGCTCGCACTCGGCGAGCCAGTCGACGGGGCTGAGATGCCCGCGCTCGGAGTTGCAGCGGCCGCAGGCGACGACCTCGTTCTCGACCCACGACGGGCCGCCCTTGACCTTCGGCACGAGGTGGTCGGTGGTGGCGCGCACGAGGCCCCGGCACGGGCGGCCGCACCAGACGCAGTGGTCGCCGTCGCGGTCGGCCCTGCAGCGGAGCCGCTCGGCGCGATCGGGCTGGGTGCTCATCACCCGTGCCAACAGCGCGACGGGCGCGCGTGTTTCGCGGACGGTCACGTCGCCGAGATCACGCCCGCCGCGAGCAGCAGGGCGAGCAGCAGGCCGGCGGCGAGGCGGTACCAGACGAAGATCGTGATCGGGTGCCGGGCCACGTACCTCAGCAGCCAGGCGATGGCGGCGTAGGCGACGACGAAACTGATCAGCGTGCCGAGGAGCAGCGGCCCCCACCCGACGACGGACGTGTCGACGTCCTTGAGCTCGTACAGGCTCGCCCCGGTGAGAGCGGGGATCGCGAGGAAGAAGGACAGCCTGGTGGCGGCGACCCTGTTGTAGTCCTGCAGGAGGCCGGCGGAGATCGTCGCCCCCGATCGGGAGACGCCGGGAACGAGGGCCGCGCACTGGACCAGGCCGATGATCAGCGCCGCCTTGAGCGTGAGCTCCTCCTCGCCGTACTTCTGCCGGCCGCGGCCCTCGGCCACGTACATGACCGCGCTCCACGCCGCGAACGCGACGGCCACGACCCAGAGGTTGCGCAGCGGCCCGGTGATGAGCGGCTTGAGGAGCACACCGGCGATCACGACGGGGATCGAACCCGCGATCACGTACCAGGCCAGCCGGTAGTCGGGGTCCTGGCGGGCGTCGGCCGAGAACAGCCCCCGGACCCCCGCGGCGACCAGCCGGACGATGTCGCGGCGGAAGTAGATGAACGTCGCGACGATCGCCCCGAACTGGATGATCACCGTGAACGCCGTCACGGCCGCGTTGTCGGTCTGCTTGCCGAGCAGCGACTCGGCCACGGTGAGGTGGCCCGTGCTCGAGACCGGCAGGAACTCGGTCAGCCCCTCGACGACGCCGAGGATCACGCTGTCGCCGTAGCCGATGGCCCCGCTCATGCCGCCGCACCGGAAGCCTCGAGCGCGTCGGCCATGTCGCGCAGCACGCGCAGACGCGACTCGAGGTCGGGCGCCGTCGGCGTGATCGACAGCGTCGTCACGCCGGCCTCGGCGTAGGCGACGAGGCGGTCGCGGATGCGGTCGATGGGGCCGATGAGGCTGGTCGCGTCGATGAACTCGACCGGCACCGCCGCCGCGGCCTCCCGGTGGCGGCGGTCTAGGTACAGGTCCTGCACGCGCTGCGCCGCCTCGTCGAAGCCCATCCGGCGCGCGAGCGCGTTGTAGAAGTTCTGGTCACGGCTGCCCATGCCGCCCACGTAGAGGGCGGCGTAGCTGCGCAACGGGTCGGCGGCCGACGCCACGTCGTCCGCCACCGACACCGGGACGCTCGCGTTGACGTCGAACCCCGCCATCGGGTCCTGGGGGGCGCCGCGGCCGGACGCCGCCCGCGCCGCGCGGATCGGGTCGAGGGAGAGGGCGGCGTGCTCGGGCGCGAAGAAGATGGCCAGCCAGCCGTCGGCGATCTGCCCGGTCAGGGCCAGGTTCTTCGGCCCGACCGCGGCCAGGTAGACCGGGATCTCGGGCCGCACGGGGTGCACGGTCAGCCGCAGCGCCTTGCCCTGCCCGCCGGGCAGCGGCAAGCGGTAGTGCTCGCCGTCGAGCTCGACGGTCTGCCGGGCGAGCGCCTTCCGGACGATCTCGACGTACTCACGGGTGCGCCCCAGCGGCTTGTCGAACCGCACGCCGTGCCACCCCTCGGACACCTGCGGCCCGCTGACGCCGAGGCCGAGCCGGAAGCGGCCGCCCGACAGGGCGTCGAGCGTCGCGGCTGTCATCGCCGTCATGGCCGGCGTCCGCGCGGGGATCTGCATGACGCCGGCGCCGACGTCCATGGACCTCGTCTGCGCGGCCACCCACGCGAGCACGGTCACGGCGTCGGAACCGTAGGCCTCGGCCGCCCAGGCCACCGCGTAACCGAGCCGGTCCGCCTCGACGGCCAGGGCCAGGTTGTCGGCGTCGTTGCCCGCACCCCAGTAGCCGAGGTTCAGTCCCAAGCGCATGGTCGCCGAGCCTAGCGGGGCGGCGTGTGCCGCACGGCGCCGTCGGCCGCTAGGTTGCCGGGCGTGGAGGAACGTCTCGTCGGTCGCAGCGGCCTGCGGGTCTCCCGGCTCGGTCTGGGCACGCTGACGTGGGGGCGGGACACCGACGAGCACGAGGCCGCCGACCAGCTCAAACAGTTCGTCGACGCCGGGGGCACCCTCGTCGACACCGCCGCCTCGTACGGCGAGGGCGCCGCGGAGGAGCTCCTCGGCTCGCTCGTCGGTGCGCTGGTACCGCGCGACGAGGTCGTGCTCGCCACGAAGGCCGGCATGTCACGGGCCGGCGGCGTCCGTCGCCTCGACGTGTCGCGGCGCGCGCTGCTGGCCGACCTCGAGGGGTCGCTGGCGCGGCTCGGCACCGACCACGTCGACCTGTGGCTGGTGCACGCGTGGAGCGACGACGCTCCGCTGGAGGAGACGCTGTCGGCGCTGCAGCACGCGGTCGTGACCGGGCGCGCCCGGTACGTCGGCTTCTCCAACTATTCCGGCTGGCAGACGGCGCGCGCCGCGACGCTGCTCGAGCAGGCCGGCGGCCGCGCGGTGGCGACCGAGGTCGAGTACTCGCTTGTGCAGCGGGGCGTGGAGCGCGAGGTGCTGCCCGCGGCGCAGGCGCTGGGCCTGGGCGTGCTGGCGTGGTCCCCGCTCGGGCGCGGCGCGCTGACGGGCAAGTACCGCACGGGGACGCCGGCGGACTCGCGGGGCGCGTCCCCCCACCTGTCCGAGTTCGTGGGCCAGTACCTGGACGCGGCGTCGCGCCAGGTCGTGGACGCCGTCGTGACGGCGGCCGACGGTCTCGGCTGCTCCCCCGTCGAGGTGGCCCTGGCCTGGGTCCGTGACCGGCCGGGGACGGCCTCGGTGCTCGTGGGCGCGCGGACCGCCGCCCAGCTGCGGGCCTCGCTCAGCAGCGAGGAGGTCGAACTGCCGGCGCAGATCACGGCCGTGCTCGACGAGGTGTCGGCGCCGGCCGTGGCCTACCCCGAGCGCTTCTGACCGCCCGCGCCGGCACCGGCGCCGTCCGGCTCGGCCAGGTCGACCTCGAGGTCGTCGTCCAGGTCGTCGACGTCCTCGAGGTCGTCGTCGTCGTCCTCGTCGTCCTCGTCGTCGTCGTCCTCGTCGTCGAGGTCGTCGGCGTCCTCGTAGAGCACGAAGGGCGTGACCTCGTCGTACGCGGCGTAGAGCGCCTCGTCGTAGGTCTCGAAGGCGTCCGCCAGGGTCTGGTAGGCGGAAACGACGGCAGGGTCCGCCTCGCCGCTGCGACGGCTGGCGGCCTGCAGATGCGCCTCGAGGGCCGCGACGAGCCGATCGAGCGCAGCGCGAGGGTCACTGGTCATGACATGACCGTAGCGGTTCGGGGGCTGCTCGGGGCCCGCGCGGACGGCGGGTTCCTCACCGGCGCCCGTTCGTGATGACATGGTGACGATGACTGCCTTCCCGCTGCCCGTCCCGCCGCCGACGGCCGCCTCGGGCGACTACGAGTACCGCCTGTTGACGATCCCCCGTGCCACCTCGCGCGCCGAGGCGCGGCGACTGCTCACCGAGCATGCCGAGTACGGCCACTGGGAGCTCGCCCGGGTCCGCCTCTACGCCGGCGGAGTCCGCCAGGTCTGGCTGCGCCGCAAGATCATCCGGGTGACACGCACGGCCTGACGCGACGCGCCTCTCCCCGTGATCGAGGAATCCAGCGGGATCACGGGGAACCCTGGCCGGTCCTCGCGCTCCCGTTCACGGCCGCGGAGTTCGCGCACCCTCTGCCTTTGCACCCCTCTGACTGCGATGCACGCGAGATGCCGCTCCGCGGGCCGGCGGGAGCGGCATTTCGCGTGCATCGCAGTCGCAGAGGAGCACGAGGGGCCGCCGCAAACGGCGCGTCGTGCGGCGCGAGCGCTGCGAGCGCCGCCCCTCGGCGACCCTGATCCAGGAGGCGGCCCGGCGGTTGGCGAGCGGGACCCGGTGATCCCGCTCCATTCCTTGATCACGACGATCGGAGTGGACGCTTGCTGTCACGTGCGGTCGACAGATCGTCCCGAAGGTCCAGTCTGTCCGTATCGATCAGCCGATCGAGCAGGGCGGCGCGTCCAGCACGGGGCGGACCGCCGAGCACACCCGGCAGAAGGAGCGCGGATGAACCTCTTCCGGACCAAGACGGTCGAGCAGTCGATCGCCGACACCGACGAGCCCGAGCACCGCTTGCGCCGCGAACTCTCGGCCCTCGACCTGACCGTGTTCGGGGTCGGGGTCGTCATCGGCACCGGCATCTTCGTGCTCACCGGCAAGGCGGCCGGCGTCCAGGCCGGCCCCGCCGTGGCGATCTCGTTCGTCGTCGCCGGCATCGTCTGCGCCCTCGCCGCGGTCTGCTACGCCGAGTTCGCGTCGACCGTGCCGGTGGCGGGCTCCGCCTACACGTTCAGCTACGCCACGCTGGGCGAGCTGATCGCCTGGATCATCGGCTGGGACCTCATCCTCGAGCTCGCGCTCGGCGCGAGCACGGTCGCCGTCGGCTGGTCCGGCTACTTCGCCGAACGTGCTCGACACGATCGGCATCACCCTGCCGAAGAGCATCTACAGCGAGAACCCGAGCATCACGCAGCCGAACATCGTGGCGGCCGCGATCGTCCTCATCCTCACCGCCGTGATCTGCCTGGGGATCAAGTTCTCCGCGCGACTGAACAACGTCTTCGTCGCGATCAAGGTCGCCATCGTCCTCTTCGTCATCATCGCCGGCCTCTTCTACATCAACGTCAGCAACTACTCCCCGTTCATCCCGCCGTCGGGCTCCCCCACGGCGAAGGGCGCGACGGCGACCCCCTCGTTGCTCGCCGACCTCGGCGTGAACAGCGGGACCTTCGGCGTCGCCGGCATCTTCACCGGCGCCGCCCTGGTCTTCTTCGCCTTCATCGGCTTCGACATCGTCGCCACCGCCGCGGAGGAGACGAAGAACCCGCAGCGCGATCTCCCCCGGGGCATCCTCGGCTCGCTGGTGATCTGCACGGCGCTCTACGTCGCCGTGTCGATCGTCGTCACCGGGATGGTCAAGTACAACCAGATGAGCATCTCCGCGCCGCTGGCGCGAGGCCTTCCGCGACGTCGGCAAACCGGGGTTCGCGAACATCATCTCGGTCGGGGCCCTCATCGGGCTGACCACGGTGATGCTGATCCTCATGCTCGGCCAGTCCCGCGTGTTCTTCGCCATGAGCCGCGACGGCCTGCTGCCGGCGTCGTTCTCGCGCGTCAACCCGCGCACCGGCACACCCGTTCGCGTCACCGTAACGACGGGCATCGTCGTCGCGGTGATCTCGGCTCTGGTGCCGCTGAGCGAGCTGGCCGAACTCGTCAACATCGGCACCCTCTTCGCGTTCATCCTCGTCGCGATCGGCGTCGTGATCCTCCGCCGCACGCGCCCCGACCTGCCGCGGTCCTTCAAGACGCCGCTCGTTCCGGTGCTCCCGATCGCCTCGGTGCTCGCGTCGTTCTACCTGATGCTCAACCTGCCTGCCGCCACCTGGATCCGGTTCGCGATCTGGCTGGTGATCGGCCTGGTCGTCTACGGCCTGTACGGCGCCCGCAGGTCGCGGGTCGGCCTGGCGGCAGCGGACCGTCGGGCTGGCCAACCCGACGTGATCGATCTGCGTGACGCGCCGGGCGACGCCGCGACGGGGGTGGACCCGGCCACTGAGCGGGGCCGTCAGCGCCGGCACTGACGACGTCCGGAGGGGTGCGGCCGGCGCGATCAGGCACCGGCCGCACCTCGCTGGGGTCTCAGCAGGTGCGCAGGAAGCGCCCGAGGGTCCGGACGCCGAAGCGCAGCGCGTCGACCGGCACGCGCTCGTCGACCCCGTGGAACATGCCGGCGAAGTCGAGCTCGGCGGGCAGGCGCAGCGGTGCGAACCCGTAGCCGACGACCCCGGCCTCGCTGAAGTTCTTGTTGTCGGTACCGCCCGACAGGCAGTAGGGCAGCACGGCGGCCTCGCGGTCCTCGGCGGCCAGGGCGGCGACCATGGCATCGACGAGGTCGCCCTCGAACGGCACCTCCAGCGCGACGCCGCGGTGCACCGTCTCGACGTCGACCCCCGGCCCGGCCAGCTCGCGGACCGTCTCGATCAGCCGCTGTTCGTTGCCGGGGAGGAAGCGACAGTCGACCAGCGCGGACGCGGTGCCGGGGATGACGTTGTGCTTGTATCCGGCCTCGAGCTGGGTGGGGTTGGAGGTGTTCCGCAGGGTGGCGCCCACGAAGTTGGCCGTCGTGCCCAGCGTGGCGACGAGCGCGTCAGGGTCGTCGGGGTCGAGCCGGACGCCGGTGATCTGCTCGACCCCGTCGAGGAAGGCCCGGACCGTCGGGGTGATCTCGAGCGGCCACGGGTGTGCGCCGACCCGCGCGACGGCCGCGCAGAGCCGGGTGACGGCGTTGTCGGAGTTGACCTGTGACCCGTGCCCGGCGCGGCCGTGCGCCACCAGCCGCAGCCAGGCCAGACCCTTCTCGGCCGTCTGGAGAAGGTAGGCGCGTCGGCCGGCGATCGTCGTCGAGAAGCCGCCGACCTCGCTGACCGCCTCGGTGACGCCCTCGATCAGGTCGCGGCGGTGGTGGACGATCCAGGTGGCGCCGTAGGGACCGCCCGCCTCTTCGTCCGCCAGGAACGCGACGACGAGGTCCCGGGGCGGCCGCTCGCTGGAGCGAACGAGGTCGCGGACGGTCGCCAGGATCATGGCGTCCATGTCCTTCATGTCGACGGCGCCCCGGCCCCAGACGCAGTCGTCGACGACCTCGGCCGAGAAGGGATCGACCTGCCAGTCGTCGGGGCGCGCCGGCACGACGTCGAGGTGGCCGTGCACGAGGAGAGCCGGACGCGACGGGTCGGCCCCGGGGATGCGCGCGACGACGTTGGCGCGGCGCGGGGCCGACTCCACGAGCTCGGGTGCGAGGCCCACCTCGGCGAGCAGCATGGCGACGTGCTCGGCCGCCTCGCGCTCCCCCGGGCCCGACCCGTCGCCGTAGTTCGAGGTGTCGATGCGGATGAGGTCGCGGCAGATGTCGACGACCTCGACCTCGGGATCGCTCGCCGTCGCCCGCGCGACACCGGACCCGCTGAGCTGGGACATGACCACCCCTCGACCCCGTGTCGACGCCCACCGTCGGCTGCCTGCCGAGCCTACCCGCGCGGTCCGACACCGCGGCCGGAGCCGGGCGCCGGCCCCCGCAGACGCCCTTCCCGACGTGCTAATCTCGTCTCCGCCGCAGGCCGGATGGCGTGCGGTCACCTGTCCGGGTGGCGGAATTGGCAGACGCGCTAGCTTGAGGTGCTAGTGCCCTCACGGGCATGGGGGTTCAAGTCCCCCCTCGGACACCCTTGACGCCGACCCGGCCGTCGATTCGGGCCGATCGGGGTCGCCGCCCCCGTCGGGCCACGCGCAGATGCAGACGCGGTTGCCGGCCCGGTCGGCGAGCGCCCAGGCCTCTGGCCTGGTCCAGGTGCGGACGACCCGGCCGCCCGCAGCGAGCGCAGCCGCCAGGCGGGCCTGGACGTGCTCACGGGCGACGGACACGTCGATGTGCATCGCGTGACGCAGGGGTTTGTCAGGGTCGAGACCCTGGATCCACACCGTCGACCCGTGGCCGAGCGGGTCGACCCCGTTGTCATCGGCCAGCTCCGCATACCCCAGCACGGCGCGCCAGAACCCTACGTCGGCGCTGTCGGGTGGTGCCGCGACGGCCACCTGGACCTCCTGCGCGCGCGCGATCTGCGACGGCTCCGTACCGCCGCGCGACGGCGGACACCGCCCGCGCGAGCACCACGTGTCCGGGCTCCAGCCTCTCGACGCCGCGCGTCAGCCGCACGGTGACCTGCTGGTCGGCGACTGTGATCAGGACCCCGACGCCCTCGAGGCCAGGCACCTGCGCCACCGCGGCCGCGAGCCGTCCGCCGTCGGCGAGCGACGCCACGGAGAAGACCGCGGTCGCCCCACCGTGCAGGACGACCCAGTCGCCGACGCCCGGCGCCGCGAGGAAGTCGCGCCAGCCTCGGACGCTCATCGTCACCTCTTCTACAGCACGACGTCCACGTGCTCGGCCGAGTCCCGCAGCGCGTCCGTGAGCAGGGCGACCAGGGCCTCGAGCTGCACCTCGGCCGACGACGACAGCTCCTCGTCCGACCCGTCCAGGGCCCGGGCCGCCAGGCCCGCCTTGCTGTCGATGAGCTCGGCGATCCGGGCGTCGAGGGTCTGGGCGGCGATGATGCGCCAGGCGGTGACGGGTTCGCTCTGGCCGATGCGGTGGCTGCGGTCGATGGCCTGGGTCTGCTCGGCGTCGGTCCACGACAGCTCCGCGAGCACGACGTTCGAGGCGATCTGCAGGTTGATGCCCACGCCGGCGGCCGTAAGCGAGCAGACGGCCACGACGACGCCGGGGTCGTTCACGAAGGCGTCGATGTTCTTCTGCCGAACCCCCGGCGTCTGGTCGCCCCGGATCGACGAGAAGCGCACGCCCTGCCGGGCGAAGGTCGCCTCCGCGGCGTCCATGACGTCGATGTGCTTCGCGAAGAAGACGACCTTGCCGGCGCTGTGGCCGAGCTGGGCCGCGTAGTCCGCTGCGAGCTCCGCCTTCGCGGTGCCGATGCGCCGCATCATGGTGAACACGTTGTCGCCGGACTTGGCGCTCATCGAGTTCTTCAGCTCGGTGCGCGCCACCCGCCGGACGAGCTCGGGGTCGACGGCCTCGACGGGCGAGTCCGTGCTGCGCGCCGCCAGCGCCGTCCGGTACTGCGTGAGCATGCGCTGGGCGAGGCGGCGCTCGGCGGCCCGGACGGACCGGCCGGCCGCCCCGTCCAGCTCGACGGGCAGGTCGGCGATGCGCCGGGCGGGGATGTCGGCGGCGACGTCCACCTTGCGGCGCCGGACGATGCCGAGGTCGATCACGCACTGCCGCGCCGCGGGGTAGAAGCCGGGGTCGGCGGGTGTCAGGCCGGTGTCCTCGAGGGCGTTCATCAGGTCGCCCAGCGGCTTGGTGTCGTCGATCCACCCGAGGAACTGCCAGATCGCCCGGAAGTCCTCGATGTCGTTGATCAGCGGCGTGCCGGTGAGCGCCATGAGCAGCGGGCGGCCCGTGCGCTCGCGGATCCGCTCGGACAGCGCGAGGACGTTCCGCGAGCGCTGCGAGGTCTTGTTCTTGATGAAGTGCGCCTCGTCGACGACCATGCCGCGGAAGCCGAACTCGCCCATCCAGCCCCGGTGCCGGTCGAGCACCTCGTAGTTGACGACGACGACGTCGGCGAACCCGTCGACGCTCTCGCCGTCCCCCTGGACGGCGGTCGCGGGACGGTGCGGCACCCAGCGGGCGGCCTCGCGGACCCAGTTGGTCTTGACGACGTTGGGGACGACCACCAGGAGCGGGAAGGCGTCGGCGGCCTCGGCCGCGAGCAGGGCCTCGGCGGTCTTGCCGAGACCGGGCTCGTCGGCCAGCAGGAAGGTCCGGTGGCCCTCCGCGGCCGCCGAGACCACCTGCCCCTGGTGCGGCATCAGCTCCTGGCCGCCTGGTGTGAACCGGGCCGTCGGCGCCGGCAGCGTCATGGAAGCCGGCGCGCCGGCGCCGGCGCGCTCGAACGAGCTCAGCAACGGGCCGAGCAGCTCCCAGCCGGCGAGGCGGCGCGGCCGTGCCTGGACCGGCCGGGGCGCCGAGAAGTCGGGCGCGAGGAACGGGTTCGACAGCTGCCGGGACGTGACCGACAGCGGCACGACGCGCCGCTCGGGGGTGGTTGTCTCCGCCGCCTCGACGGGCGGCTCCTCCTCGGCCGGCGCCTCGACGCCGGCGGCCCGGAGCAGGTCGCGCTTGAGCTCGCGAGCCGCGTCGGACACCACGGCGTCGTCGGCGAGCAGCGCCAGCAACCCGGCGTCCCGAACGGCGATCCTGGCGAGGATCGCGGCGATGCCGTCGAGCCGCTTCAGCTGCTCGGTACGCCGGCTCTCGCTGCCGTCGGCCGCCCGTACCCGGGCGCGCTCCTCCCGGAGCACCAGGGCGACGGCCTGGAATTTCGCGCGGACGGACGGCGCGACGCGACCGCGCTGGACCGCCGCCTCGATCTCGCGGACGGTCCGGGCGAGCACGGAGGCGACGTCGTCCTGCTGGCGGGGCCGCCCCTGCTGCCGCGGGGTGGTGCGCCGAGCGCCCGTCTGGCGCTGGCCGGGTCGAGCCACGAACTCCTCCTCTGGCATGCCGGACACCGTGGCTGCGGCTGCACGCGCACCGACCACGGGACGGGTCGGCGACCATGCGCCGGCGACGCCCGACGGCGTCGTGAGCTCGGTGCCTCGATACCGCGAGCCTCCGCAGGCCCCCCGGGCGGGCCCGGCGCCGACGGTGAGCGGGCCGGTGAACACGCCGAGAACAGACTACCTGCCGGTCGAGGCGTTCCGTCGACCGATGCGGTACCTCATGGCGTCAACGCCGGCGACGCCAGGGGATTCCCGGTCACCCGCCTCGCGGGATCAGGCCACCAAGCCGGCGGCCGGGAACCGCTCGCGGGCGGCTCGCTGGGCCGGGCTCTGGATCCACTGCTCGGGCAGTGCCGCGAGCGCCCTCCGGACGGCTCGGCCGCTGACGGTGGCGGTCAGATCGGTCACGGGAAGGCCCGGCAGGCCGTACAGGCGGCGCGCCCAGCGGGGGAGCATGGCGGCACCGATGCCCACGAGGGCACCCCAGGCCGGTCGCGCCGGTGTCACCAGCGCAACCCAGCGCGGCATCGGCGGGGCGAACCCCCACAGGGCGTTGCGCCGGGCGACGGCCGTCACGCGCAGCTGGGGCCGGACCCGGGCGTAGTACGCCGCGATGTCGGCCTCGGTGCGCGGGAGCGTCTCGGGGTCGAGCCCGACCAGCCGCCCGGACACCCGCATCTCGTCGACGTAGCGGTCGCCCTCGCCCGGGGCGAGCGGGCCGCCGCAGCGCCGGTACGTGGACAGGAACGACTCCACCTCGGTGCAGTGCACCCAGAGGAGGAGGTCGGGGTCGTCGACGCGGTAGGCGCGGCCGGTCTCGGGCTCGATGCCCGGCTTCAGACTCGCATGGACGGCGCGCAGCACGGCGCCGGCCTGCTCCGCCTCCTGCGTCGTCCCGTAGGTGACGGTGGCCACCCACTCCCCGGTGCGCTGGAGCCGGCCCCAGGGGTCCTGCCGGAAGGACGAGTTGGCGTCGAACCCGGCCATCACCAGAGGGTGCACGGCCTGGAGCAGCAGCGACCGGAACCCGGCCACGGCCATCGCAGGGTCGCCGTGGATGCGCCACGTGACCGACCCCGGGCCGTACAGACCCGGGTCGGGATCACGCCCGGGAACCTGGCGGGGGGCGGGGCGGAGCGGGGTCGAGGGCGGCAGCGAGGTGGCCACGCCGCATCGTTCCACGCGGATCCCATGGTCGCCCGGCGGCGCCGGGCCCGTGGACCACGGCGCGGTCTGGACGTCGACGCCGGGCCGCAAAAGCAGGGAGCCGGTCGCGCCATTGCGACCGGCTCGGGAGGGAACTGCTGCTCAGGCTGCGCGGAGAAGCTCCGACACGGTGGTGCCGTGCCGCTCCAGGATCGCGTCGAGCTCGGCCCGCTCGGCGGGGGTGCGGTAGTCCGCGAGCTCGCGGCGGAGCCGGCGGACCTTCTCGCGGCGTTCGGCCGAGCGCTGCGCAGCGGTCTTGAGTCGGGTCAGGGTGGTCATGGGATCTCCGATCGGAAGAGCCCGTCGGTCGCTCAGCGCTCGGGGCGCGGACGGACCCAGACGGGGGTGAACGTCTCGAGCGTCAGGGCGTCGAGACGGCGAAGGCTCGCGGCGATCAGGCGCCGGACCTCCTGGGGTCGTACGGGACGGATCAGGTACATCGATCCTCCAGGTCGTCGTGGACGTGCCGGTCGGCACGCATCCATGTCAACAGCCGCCTGCTTCACGCCGGTGACGCTGCGGCAAACGGAAGGTGACAGCGGGTCGCGAGCGCCGCGACGAGCAGCACTGAAAGCGTTTACCATGGCTCTGACCTGCAGGTTCACGACCGCACAATCGCGTGTCTGCCCGCTGCTGTGGCGAAGCACACGCTCCCCGATCGCCCACCGGGGAATGCGCCCGCCGGGAGTTGCCGTCAGGGCGCGACCCTGAGCCCCGGCCCGCGCGGGTCAGGGACGCACCAGGACCTTCCCCGATACCCCGGACCCCCGGCGCCGGCACACGCTGGAGGAGTCCGAACGGAAGCACTGCTGACAGGAGAACCCACGATGACCACCGCCCACGACTGGTTCCGGCGCCAGGGCCTCACCCGCCCGCGCGGCACCCGCTTCTTCGCCGGTGTCTGCGCCGGCGTCGGCCGTCGCCTCGGTATCGAGCCGTGGCCGGCCCGGCTGCTGTTCGTGCTGCTGGCCCTGGTCCTGCACGCCAGCCTGATCGTCTCGTACGTGATCCTCTGGATCCTCATGCCCGCCGACGAGACCGTGCCCGCGGCCTCCTGGTCGCCCGAGCCGCCGGTCTCCCCGACGCCGTGACCCGGGTCGCCGCCGGCGCGCCGCCGCGCCGGCTGATCGAGGAAGAGCTGGACCCGAGGGTCCGGCTCTTCCTTCATCACGGAAAGGACGGGCGGCCGGGGGCGGGGTAGGGGCCGCTACGGGAGGGCCGCCTTGAGCAGGGCCACGTCGCCGGCGATCCCGTCCATCGGCGTCTCCACGATGACGTCGGTACCGGCGTCGCGGCAGGCGGCGACGATCAGGTCGACGTCGATCGTCCCGGAGTCGTAGTTGGCGTGCCGGTCGGCGCCCGACCCGGCGGCGTCCCGGGAGCTGTTGGCGTGCACCAGGTCGATCCGGCCCGTGATGGCACGGACCCGGTCGACGATCCCCGCCAGCTCCTCGCCCGAGGCCCACGCGTGGCACGTGTCGAGCACGAAGCCCGGGCCGAACTCCCCCACCGCGTCCCAGAGCCGCCCCAGTCGGTCGAAGGTGCGCGCCATCGCATTCTCTCCGCCTGCGGTGTTCTCGATGAGGATCGGGAGACCGAAGCCGCCGTCGGGAGCACGCTCGAACGTCTTGCGCCAGTTCTCGATCCCCTCGCCGGGGTCGTCCTTGGCCGTCACGTGGCCGCCGTGCACGATCAGGCCCTTGGCGCCGATCGCGGCGGCCGCGGCCGCGTGCTGCGCCAGGATCTTGCGGCTCGGGATCCGGATCTTGTTGTTCGTGCTGGCGACGTTCACCAGGTACGGGGCATGGATGTAGACCGTGAGCTCGGTGGCCTTGATCTCCGCCTCGTGCGGGTGGGGCGGCGGGGCCTTCCATCCCTGGGGGTCCCCGAGGAAGAACTGGACCGCCTCGGCCCCGATCGCGCCCGCGTGGGTCAGGGGGTCAGCGGAGTCGACGTGCGCACCGACGAGAGCCACCGGCCAAGGCTAGGCGCCGGCCGCGTCAGGCGAGCGGGGGGCCCGTCTCCTCGCCGTCCGCGACGTCGACCAGCACCTTGCCCACGGCCCCGTCCTGCACCGCCCCGTGGGCCTCGGCGAGCTGCTCGAGGGGGTAGTGGTGCAGCGGCAGACCGGCCTCCTCCCCCACCCGCAGGGTGCCGGCGTCGACCGCGCCCGAGACGTCCTCGACGGCCCGCTCCTTGGCGCCGCCCGGCAGCGTGTAGACGAGCACGAACTGCCAGCGGGCGTTCGGGGTCATCAGCCCGCGCACGGGCAGCGCGGCCTCGCCGCCGTCGTTCGCGTAGACCGCGACGGATCCCCAGCGGCCGATCACCCGGGCGTCGAGGCCGGCGTTCTGCCCGGGCGCCACCTCGACGATCGCGTCGACGCCGTCGGGTGCGACCTTGTGCACCTCGCGGACGACGTCCTGCTGCCGGTAGTCGATCACGTGGTCGGCTCCGGCCGCTGCCGCGAGCAGCGCCTTGCGCGGGCTGCTCACGGTCGCGATCACCGTCGCATCGGACCACCGGGCGAGCTGGATCGCCGCGTTGCCCACGGCCCCGGCGCCGCCCGCGACCAGCACGGTGCGCCCCTCGAGCGCGCCGGGACCGAGCCGGTCCGGCCCCTCCTCGGCGACGGTCAGGCACCGGTGCGCCGTCAGGAACGGGATCCCGAGGGACGCCCCCAGGTCGAACGACGCGCTGTCCGGCAGCAGGACGGCCTGCCGGGCGGGGACCAGCGCGTAGTCCTGAGCGGTGCCCTCCGGCCGCCGGTACGCGGCCTCCCAGACCCACACCCGGACCCCGTGCCAGGCGGCCTCGACGCCCTCGCCGACCGCGTCGACCACGCCGGCGCCGTCCTGCCCGGGCACCTGTGCCGGCTCCACGGCCGAGCCGCTGCCGTCGCCCTGGCGCGACTTCCAGTCGGTGGGGTTGACCCCCGAGCGGTGGATCCGCACCCGCACCTCGCCCGGGCCGGGTTCCGGCACCTCCCGCCAGGCGAGCTCGAGCACCTCCGGCCCCCCGGTACGCCTGTACACGATCGCGCGCGCCTGCGTCATGGGCGCATCCTCCCCGGTGTGCCGCCGGACTGCGACCCGCGACCGCCCGTCCTAGGGTCCAGGATCGTGGAGACCAGAGCGCTGGGCAGGACGGGCCGCGAGGTCGGCGTGGTGGGCCTCGGATGCTGGCAGCTCGGCGGTGACTGGGGCACCGTCGACGAGGGCGACGCCCTCGCGGTGCTGCACGCCGCCGTCGACGCCGGCGTCACGTTCCTCGACACGGCCGACGTGTACGGCGACGGCCGCAGCGAGCAGCTCATCGGGCGGTTCCTCGCCGAGCGTGGGCGCGACGGCCTGGTGGTCGCGACCAAGGCCGGTCGCCGGGCGGACCCGCACGTGCCCGAGGCCTACACGGCGCAGAACCTGCGCGCCTGGACCGACCGGAGCCGGCGCAACCTCGGGGTGGACACCCTCGACCTGGTGCAGCTGCACTGCCCACCCACCCCCGTCTACAGCACGGACGGCGTCTTCGACGCGCTCGACGCGCTCGTGGAGCAGAGCGTCACGAAGGCCTACGGGGTGAGCGTCGAGACCGCCGACGAGGCCCTGACGGCGATCGCCCGCCCGCACGTGGCGACCGTGCAGATCATCCTCAACGCCTTCCGGCTCAAGCCGCTCGAGCGCGTGCTGCCGGCGGCCCGCGAGGCGGGGGTCGGGATCATCGCGCGGGTCCCGCTCGCCAGCGGCCTGCTCTCGGGCAAGTACGACGAGACGACGACGTTCGCGCCCGACGACCACCGCACGTACAACCGGCACGGCGAGGCGTTCGACGTCGGCGAGACCTTCTCGGGGGTGCCCTTCGAGGTCGGCGTCCGGGCGGCCCGCGAGATCGCCGCGCTCGCGCCGGACGGGACGGGCACGGCCGCCTTCGCCCTGCGCTGGGTGATCGACCAGCCGGGCGTGAGCGTGGTCATCCCCGGCGCCCGCGACGCCGCCCAGGCGCGGGCGAACGCCGCGGCGGCCGAGCCTGCCCTCGCTGAACGGCGACGCAGCTCGACGGCGTCCGGCGGGTCTACGACCGAGCGCGTCCGGGAGTTCGTGCACGACCGCTGGTGACGGGGCCTAGGGCCCGGCGGGCCCCAGGTCGGCGATCGTGTAGCCGTCGGGGTAGCCCTTGATGGTCCAGGCCTCGCGGGTCAGCTTCGGGCGGCGTGCGGGCGGGCAGCGCCCGCACGAACCGGCCGCGGGCCCGCAGCGCGACGTCGGCGCCCGCCCGCAGCC
The DNA here is from genome assembly GCA_963792195.1 of uncultured Actinomycetota bacterium. Lineage (GTDB taxonomy): Bacteria > Actinomycetota > Actinomycetes > Actinomycetales > Kineosporiaceae > DATKNA01. The sequence continues at coordinate 1,117,133 of CAWBVK010000004.1, forward strand.
ACGCGGGGGCCGGCTCGAACCCGAAGGCCTCGAGCAGTGGCGGGTCGAGCAGGGCGTGCACGCCGGTGCGGGTCAGCGGGGCGAGCGGGCGCGGGAACCAGGCGACGAACAGCTCGCGGGTCGCCACGGCTGTGCGCGTGCCGCCCTCGGTGCGCGCGAACCGCTCGGCCTCGTAGGCGTCGGCGAACGCCGCCACCTCGTCATGGCTCCCCGGCCAGCCGGTGACGCCCATGTGCCGGCCCAGCTCCCGGTAGTAGAGAAAGGCGGCGCGGCGCTCGGTGGGACTCACCGGCCGCCAGCCGTACCGCTCGACCCAGCGCATCGACGTCACGAGCATCGCCGCCAGCACGTAGCGCGAGTCCTCGGCGGCGATCGGCCAGCGGGCGTGCGCGCGGTTGATCCTGCGGAGCGCCTCGCGGCCGCGCGGCGCGTCGAACCCGTGTTCGAGCACCTCGCCGAGCAGCAGGGCGGTGTCGTCGTAGCGCTTCTGGGTGCGCTCGCGGAACTCGCCCGTGCGGTCGAGCAACTGCCCCACGGCCGGCACGGCGTAGGTGCGGTAGAGGGCGAGCTCGAGCGACCGCGTGACGTCCCACGGGAACTCCTGCAGCGCATGCAGGCGGTAGATCCGCCAGTACTCCGTCTCGGGGTCGAGGGCCTCGATGAGGCGCAGCGTCGAGTAGCGGCCCATGCCGCTCAGGGTAGGGCGGTGATCCCCTCAAGGGCAGGGCCCCGTCGTCCGACCCAGAAGCCATGAACTGGACGCAGGAGGCGGACCCGGCGCGACTCGCCCTGCTCGACCGGCTGGCCCGCAGCAACCGCGCCGTCTGGGAGCACTTCTCGCTCGAGGCCAACCTGGCCCGGGTCTCGGCGCTGCGCGCAGCGCTCGACGCGGGCTGCAGCCAGGAGCAGGTCGCGAGCGCGCTCGGCGTGCACGTCAGCGAGGTCGACGCCGTGGCCTGGACCGGCTCGCCGGACGACGCCGTGCCGGCCGCGCTCTCCTCCTGACGCTCCCCCCAAGACTGGGGAGGCATGCCTCCACGCGCAGGTGGGCATGGCCCGCCGCGTGAGCGTCTCCCCCGCCTCCGACGGTGTCGTGCAGGCCGCCCCCGAACCGGGCCGCCGGCCGGTACCCGTCAGGACGATCCTCGCCACCATCGCGCTCGTGCTCGCCACCGTGGCCGCCCTGTGGGTCCTGGTTGAGGTCAGGCGTGTCGTCACGTGGATCGTGGTGGCGGCGTTCTTCGCCGTGGCGCTGGCGCCCCTGGTCGACCGCGTGCAGCGGAGGGTCACGGGCGGCCGCCGCGCGCTGGCGACCCTGCTCGTGTTCGTGGTGGTGCTCGCTGGCCCTCGCCGGCGCTGGTCAGCGCGTTCGTGCTGCCGCTGGCGCGCGAGGGGACGCAGCTCGCCGGCCAGCTCCCCCAGCTCGTCGAGGACGCGCGGGCCGGCCGCGGACCGGTCGGCGGCCTGCTCGACCGGACCAACGCGCTGCAGTACGTGCAGCAGCACCAGGCCCAGATCCGCTCGTTCGCCGGCGGGCTGACGACGCCGGCCGCCGGGCGTGCTGAAGGGCGTCGCCACGGGAGTCGCCGGGACGGTCACGATCTTCGTGCTGGCCTATCTCATGGTGCTCGAGGGGCCGCGCGTCGTCGAGGGGTCGCTCGACCTGCTGCCGCCCGAGCGCCGGCCCCGGGTCGCGGCGGGTCGCGGCCGACTGCGCCCGCTCGGTGACCGGCTACATCTCCGGCAACCTGCTCATCAGCGTCATCTGCGGCGTGCTGACCTACGTCGTGCTCAAGGTCTTCGGGGTGCCCTTCGCCGGGCTGATCGCGCTGTTCGTGGCCATCGCCGACCTGATCCCGCTGGTCGGCGCCACGCTCGGGGCGGTCGTCGCAGCCGTGGCCGGCGTTCGTGCACTCCGTGCCCGCCGGCATCGCCGTCGTCGTCTTCTTCGTGCTGTACCAGCAGCTCGAGAACCACCTGCTGCAGCCGCTGATCCTCTCCCGGACCGTCGACCTCAACCCGCTGACGGTCCTCGTGGCGATCCTGGTGGCGGTGGAGCTCGCCGGGCATCCTCGGTGCGCTGCTCGCCATCCCGGTCGCGGGCATGGCGCAGGTCGTGCTGCGCGACCTGTGGGACAACCGGCGCGGCCGCCTCAAGGACGAGCCGACGGTGGGCGAGGAGGAACGCCCAGCCGAGCCACCGGCCCCGGACGCCGCCCGCGCGGTGGCGGCGCGTCCGGCCGGCTGACCGGCTGTGGGGGTTGGGGAGGCGCTTGGCGTGGCGGCTGGCGGCGTCTAGCGCCGGCGGGCCCAGCCGCCGCCGACCTGCCAGCGCAGGGCGCGCGTCGGGGCGTCGTCCAGCTCCAGGAGCAACCGGTCGCCGCCCGAGCGGGCGGTGAGCACGGGCTCCCAGGCGGGGGCGCGCTCGGCGGCCACGCAGACGAAGCCGGACGGCTCGCGCGGGTCGCCGACGGCGCTGACCCGCAGGCTCACCGGCCGGCCGGTTCCGTCCTTCGCGACGGTAGGTCCAGTCCTGCGCGGTCGGGCAGCCCCGACCGCGCGAGCTCGAGGAGCGGGTCGGCGCCGGCGGGCGTGCCGAGCTGGGCGGCGGCGGCCGCCAGGTCGTCGGCGTCGCACAGCCGGGTCGTCGGGAGGCCGAGCAGCTCGTCGCGGCGGTAGCCGAGAAGCTTCTCGGCGGCCCGGTTGGCGGCGGTGACGCGCCCGCGCGCGTCGGTCACGAGGACGGCCACCTCCGAGACGGCGGCCAGCACCGCACCGGCGACGTCCCGGTGCTCCTGGGCCCGGGCCGCGTAGTGCTCCAGCGCGGGCGTCGCGTCTCGTGCCGGCGGGTGAGGTCGCGGACGGTGGCGGCCACGAGCAGCCCGCGGCGGGTGCGCAGCGGCGTGACCCAGACGCTCGCGGGGAAGCGGGTGCCGTCGAGCCGGATCGCCGAGAGGTCGCTGCCCTCGCCGGCGGGGCCCGCGGTCAGGTCGCCCGCGTGCCGCCGGTCCTTCAGGGTGCGGACGACGGAGGCGAGCTGCGGCACGAGCAGGTCGGCGGGCTGGCCCACGAGCACGGCGGTCGGCGCCGCGAACACCTCGGCGGCCATCGCGTTGGCGGCGGCCACGCTGCCGTCGGGGGCGACGGCCAGCACGGCGTCGCTCGAGGCGTCGAGGATGCCGAGCGCGCGCCTCACCGCGCAGCGCCGCGAGCAGCCGGGCCGGTGCGTCGCGCCGGCGGCGCCGGGGCTTCTCCGGCGCGTCGGGCGACGGGGCGGAGAGGCGTCCCCACATGGCTGTCCCTCCCCCACGTCGGGCCGCCGCCGCTTCGCCGGCGTCGGCCTCGCGTCGGAGACTACAACACGTGTGTGATCCATGACAGAGAGTCAGGAGAACGACACCAACCCATGCCACCACCTTGCGGCGATCATGCACGCTGGAGGCGATCACCTCTGGCTGCGCGACCCCTGCCGGTCAGGCCGTACGAGTGAACACGACGGCGACGGCGGCGACGCGTCGGCGACGTCCGGCGCACGCCGGCGCTTCACTCGCGAACCCGCGCTCCACCCCCTGCGCCCCCTCCTCGCTCCCGCCGTGAGCAGGGGGTTCGCGGAGTGAAGTGCCGGTTCGCGAGTGGAGCAGGGCCGCGGCGCCGTGCCGGCGAACAGAACGCGGCGCGTGCGGCGACGACTGGAGTCCGCGGCGCTGGTCGCGCCGACCCGTGAACTCTCAACCAGTGGATCGTATGATGGTGGGATGAGCGGGACCCGGTGGTTGAGCGAGGAGGAGCAGCGCACGTGGCGCAGCTTCCTCGCGGCGACGCGCCTGCTCTCCGCCCAGCTCGACCGGCAGCTCCAACGCGACGCCGGCATGCCGCTCGCGTACTACGAGATCCTCGTCCGCCTCTCCGAGGCGCCGGACCGCTCGTTGCGCATGAGCGAGCTCGCCGAGGCCGCCGACTCCTCCCGCAGCCGCCTCTCCCACGCCGTCGCCCGGCTCGAGGAGGCCGGCTGGGTGGTGCGCGAGTCGTGCCCGACGGACGGCCGGGGCGCGTTCGCTCGTCTCACCGACGAGGGATACGCCGCGCTCGCCGCCGCGGCGCCCGCCCACGTCGAAGAGGTGCGTCGCCGGCTGCTCGACCGGCTTACTCCTGAGCAGGTCGAGGCGCTGCAGGGCATCAGCTGCGCGGTGCTCGAGGGTCTGCGACCCGAGGACCGCTGACCGGGCGCACGACTGCGACCGGTGCATGATCGCTCCAGCGTGCATGATCGGCGAAGGGGTGGCGGTCAGGGCGGGGGCACACGGAGCGCCCACGCGGCGACCGCCGTGGCCGCGGCGACGTTGAGCGAGTCGACGCCGGCCGCCATGGGGATCCGCACCACGAGGTCGGCTGCCGCGACGGTGGCCGGCGCGAGACCGTCGCCCTCGGTGCCGAGCACGAGTGCCAGCCGGTCGGGCGGGGCCGCGGCGAGCACGTCGAGTGGCACGGCCTCGGGCCGCAGCGCCAGCGCCGCCACGGTGAACCCCGCGGCCTGCAGCCGCGCCGACCGAGCCGGGCCAGGGGTCGAGCGCGCGTCCACGGCACCTGGAACACGGTGCCCATGGAGACCCGGACGGCGCGCCGGTAGAACGGGTCCGCGCAGCGCGGGGTGACGAGGACGGCGTCCGCGCCGAGGCCGGCCACCGAGCGGAAGGCGGCGCCGACGTTCGTGTGGTCGACGACGTCCTCGAGGACGACCACCCGGCGGGCACCTGCCAGCACGGCCTCCAGCGGTGGCAGCGCCGGCCGGTGCATCGAGGCGATGGCGCCGCGGTGCACGTTGAACCCCGTGATCGACTCCAGCAGGTCGGGTGGCCCGGCGAACACCGGAGCGCCGGCGGCCAGCACCCGCTCGACGAGCGGGGCCAGCGGGTCCACCCAGCGGTCGGTCAGCAGGAGCGAGCGCGGCCGGTGCCCCGCGTCGAGCGCCCGCCGGATCACCTTGTCGCTCTCGGCCAGGTACAGGCCCAACTCGGGCTCCCGGCGGCTGCGCAGGGCGACGTCGGTCAGGCCCACGTAGTCGGCCAGCCGCTCGTCGTCGGCCCGCTCGACGCGGGCGACGTCCGGCGCGTTCATGCGACCAGCCGGACGACGGCCACGATGCCCACCACCGCGACGACGATCCGCAGCACCGTCGGCGACAGCGAGCGGCCCACCCGGGCGCCGAGCACGCCACCGATCAGGGAGCCGACGGAGATCAGGGCCACCACCGTCCAGTCGATCGCCTCGGGCCGCACGATCACGAAGGTGACGGCGGCCACCAGGTTGACGACCAGCGACAGCAGGTTCTTCAGGGCGTTGACCCGCTGCAGGTCGTCGGCGAGCACCGCCCCCAGGACGCCGATGAGCAGCACGCCCTGGGCCGCGCCGAAGTACCCGCCGTACACGCCGGCCAGCAGGGTGCCGACGGACGCCGGGAACCCCGACCCGACCGTCGTGCCGGCCGGTGGCCTCCCGGCGGCGCTGGACGGCGGCCGCGATCCGCGGCTGCGCCAGCACGAGCACCACGGAGAGCAGGATCAGCACCGGGACGACGGCCGCGAAGGCCGCCGCGGGCAGGCGCAGCAGGAGCAGCGCCCCGGCGACGCTGCCGGTGAACGAGAGCGGTGCCAGGCGGGCGATCCGGGCGCCCTGGCCCTCGAGCTCGCGGCGATAGCCCCACGTGCCCGTGACGCCCCCGGCCACCAGGCCGATGTTGTTGGACACGTTGGCGGTGACGGGTGGGTAGCCCAGGGCCAGCAGCGTCGGGAAGGTCAGCAGCGTGCCCGACCCGACGACGGCGTTGATCGTGCCGGCGCCGATCCCCGCGGCCAGCACGGCCAGCGCCTGCCACGGACCCACCGGGCGAGGGTATCGACCGGCTCCCCGCGCCGCCGGTCAGGGCGCCGCGTCACCCCGGGCGCGCTCCTGGGCGATGACGGCGTCCAGGTCCTTCAGGCGGTCGCGCCCGCGCAGGGCCTGGGCCATCCGCGGGTTGCGCCGCAGCCGCTCGGCGTTGCGTGCGAGGAAGGCCCAGTGCCCGGCGGTGAACGGGCAGGCGTTCTCGCCGACCCTCACCTTCGGGTCGTAGACGCAGCCGCCGCAGTAGTCGCTCATCCGGTTGATGTAGGCGCCGCCGGCCGCGTACGGCTTGGTCGCCATGAAGCCGCCGTCGGCGTGCTGGGACATGCCGACGACGTTCGGCAGCATCACCCAGTCGTAGCCGTCGACGAAGGACCGCTGGAACCAGTCGGAGAGGTGTGCGGCGTCGTACCCGCGCTGCAGGGCCCAGTTGCCGAGCACCATCAGCCGCTGGATGTGGTGGGTCCAGCCGTCCTCGCGGACGGCGCGCAGCACGTGCGCCAGGCAGTTGGCCCGCACCTCGCCGTCGGGGTCGAGCTCGGCGAACCAGCGCGGGACGGCCTCGTGGGCGCCCAGCGCGTCGGCGGCCCGGTACTCCTCCCCGGTGTACCAGTAGACGTGCCACACGTACTCCCGCCAGCCCACGACCTGCCGCACGAAGCCCTCGACGCTCTCCAGCCGGGCCGTGCCCTCGTGGTAGGCCCGGACTGCGCGCTCGGCCACCTCGACGGGATGCAGCAGGCCCAGGTTGATCGTCGCCGAGAGCACCGAGTGCGACATCCAGCGGTCGCCAGCCAGCATCGCGTCCTCGTGCGGGCCGAAGCCGTCGAGCCGGTGCTCGACGAACCACTCGAGCGCCTCGAGCGCCTCGGCCCGGGTGACGGCAGCGAACCGGGGCCGGTCCGCGCCCACGAACTCGACGCTGTGGTCCTTCGCCCAGCGATCGAGGTCGTCGCGCACCTGCGCGTCGAGGTCGTCCTCGGCGGGTCACCAGGGTTCGGGCGCGCCGGTCGCCTCCCGGAGGGTGCGCGCCCGCCGCGGGGGCGGTTGCCGGTTGCTCTCGTCGAAGTTCCAGCGGCCGCCCTCAGGCTCGCCGCGCTCGTCGAGCAGCAGGCCGTGCAACCGCCGGACGTCGCGGTAGAAGTCCTCGAGCAGGAGCCGGCGCGCTCCCCGGCCCCGGGCCCACGCGTCGAACCGGCTCTCGCTGACCGCGAATCCGCGGGCCGGCAGGACGTCGACCACGCCGTCGCCGGCCAGCTCGCGGACGAACTGCCGCGCGGGGCGCGAGGTCGGGTCGCAGACCGTGAGTCGCCCGCCGGCAGGCAGCTGGTCGAGGGCCTCGCCGTAGGTCTCGGTGGAGAGCAGGATCGCGCGGTCGCCCAGCTCCGCGGCGCGGTGCCGCAGCGCGGAGAGCAGCAGGTGGGCCTTCACCCGGTGGAACCGGCGCCGGCGGAAGACCGCGCGCGACTCGACGAGCAGGGCGCTCTGCCGCGGGTCGTCGAGGAAATGCGGGCCGAGCTGGTCGGCGAAGAGCCAGCGCCGGGATGCTGGCGCCCGCGCCAGCTCGTCGCTCACGACCACAGGCTGGCCGAGCCGACCGCGTCCGGCCACTCGGACCTCGTCGAGACGGCCGCAGGGACGGTTCGCCGGACGCTCGGCACGCGGCCGCCCGGCGCGGCGAGGGGCCCAGCACCTCGTCGGTGCCGGGCCCCTCGCCGTGCGGCTCTGGCTTCGGGCGGTCAGCGCTCCGGCAGTGCCGAACCGGACCCCGGCGCGATCCCGGTGCGGCGAGCCTCGCCCTCCGCGTCCGCAACGGCTTCCGCCGCCTCGGCACGCGCACGCTCCAGGGCAGCCCTCGGGTCCTCCAGCGCGGGCTCCGCGAAGTCGACGGCGGCCGGGCCGTCGTCCGCGCCGGTCTCGGCCAGGTGCCCGTTCTCGCGAAGGCCGAGACCGTGGCGCAGGGCGTTGCTGAGACCCTCCGCCCGGCCACCGCCGAGTGCCTGCCCGATGCCTCCCAGCGCCTGGGTCAGTTCGGTCGGGACGATCCAGACCTTGTTCGCCGACCCCTGCGCAATCTGCGGAAGCATCTGCAGGTACTGGTAGGCGAGCAGCTTGCTGTCGGGGTTCGCCTTGTGGATCGCCGAGAACACCTCGTGGATGGCACGAGCCTCGCCCTGCGCCCGTAGCACGGCCGACTGCGCCTGGCCCTCGGCCCGCAGGATCGAGGACTGCCGATCGCCCTCGGCCGTGAGGATCTGCGACTGCTTGACGCCCTCCGCGTTCAGGATCGCGGCGCGCCGGTCGCGCTCGGCCCGCATCTGCTTCTCCATCGAGTCCTGCACGCTGTGCGGCGGGTCGATGGCCTTGAGCTCGACCCGGTTGACCCGGATCCCCCAGCGGCCGGTCGCCTCGTCGAGCACGCCGCGCAGCTGGTGGTTGATCTGGTCGCGGCCGGTCAGGGTCTGCTCCAGGTCGAGCGATCCGATCACGTTGCGGAGCGTCGTGACGGTCAGCTGCTCGATGCCCTGGATGTAGTTCGCGATCTCGTACACCGCGGACTTCGGGTCGGTCGGCTGGAAGTAGATGACCGTGTCGATGTTGACCACGAGGTTGTCGGACGTGATCACCGGCTGCGGCGGGAACGACACGACCTGCTCGCGCAGGTCGACAGTCGCCCGGGGCCGGTCGACGAACGGGATCAGGAAGTGCAGGCCGGGTTCGAGCGTGCGCGAGTAGCGGCCGAGCCGCTCGACGATCACCGAGCTCGCCTGCGGCACGACGCGCACCGCACGGACGATCGTGGTGATCACGAACAGCACGAAGAGGAGCAGGACGATCAGGCCGACGCGATTGCCGCTCATCGCGGCACCCCCGGTGCCTGGGTGGAGTTCACGGCGTCCCTCACTGGGCCTCGCTGGGCCCGTCCGGTGGGACCGCGCCGGTGATCCCGGCGCGGGGCGTGAGCGGGGCGACCACGGCGGTCGCGCCGTCGATGCGGACGACCTGGACGGTCGAGCCGACCTCGAGCGGGTAGGCGTACCCGCCCGGGCCGAAGGCGACGGAGCGGGCGGACCAGACCTCGCCGGCGAGCTTGACCCGGCCGCCGCCGGTGGTGCTGACCTGCACGAGCACCTCGGCCTCGCGGCCCACGAGGGCCGCTGTGTTCATCGTCGTGTGGGGGATGCTGTCGCGCACGTAGCGCAGCAGCGGCGGCCGCGCCCCGAGGAGCAGCACGCCGGAGGTCACCGCGAAGGCCAGCAGCTCGACAGGCAGGCCCGGCGCCGAGCGCGGCCGCGATGGCGGCGGCCACGGCGCCGCCCGCGATCATGAGGAAGACGAGATCGAGCGAGAGCACCTCGACGAGGCCCGCGCCGATGGCGAGCGCGAGCCACAGCAGCCATTCACTGTCGCCCAGGTGCACCGTGTCGCCTCCCGTGCGCCGAGTCGTGCCCGGTCTCGAGCGTAACTCCGCGGTCCGACACGGACACGGGTGCGCCCTCGTCAATCCTGACGAAGACGGGCACTCCATCGGTTCCCGGCCGAGGTCACCTCGAGCGGGAGGTCGAAGGTGGCGCTCAGCGTGTCGTCGGTCATGACGTCCTCGACCGGACCGGCGGCCACGATCCGGCCGCGGCGCAGCAGCAGGCCGTGGGTGAAGCCGGGCGGGATCTCCTCGACGTGGTGGGTCACGAGCACGAGCACCGGCGAGCGGCGGTCCGTCGCGAGCTCGGCGAGGTCGCGCACCAGCGTCTCGCGGCCGCCGAGGTCGAGCCCGGCGGCCGGCTCGTCGAGCAGCACGAGCTCGGGGTCGGTCATCAGCGACCGGGCGAGCTGCACCCGCTTGCGCTCGCCCTCGCTGAGCGTGCCGAAGGTGCGGTCGGCGAGGTGGCCGACTCCGAACGCGGCCAGCAGGTCGCCGCTGCGGCGGTGGTCGAGGTCGTCGTAGCGCTCGCGCCAGCGGCCCGCGACGGCGTAGGCGGCGGTGAGGACGACGTCCGAGACCTTCTCGCCCGCGGGCAGGGTCTCGGCGAAGGCGGCGCTCGACAGCCCGATCCGGGGCCGGAGCTCGAACACGTCGACCTCGCCGAGGCGGTCGCCGAGCACGTCGACGGAACCCCCGCGTCGGGTGCATCCGGGCGCCGGCGATCTGCAGCAGCGTGGTCTTCCCGGCGCCGTTGGGCCCGAGGATGACCCACCGCTCACCCTCGCGGACCGTCCACGTCACGTCCTCCAGGAGCGTGGCACCGTCCCGGACGACCGTGACGCCGATCAGGTCGAGCACGTCACCCATGACCCGTGACCCTAGGGCACGCGACCACCGGCGCCACACCTACCCTGGCCCTAGCCTGACCCCGTGCTCGAGATCCCCCGATCGGCCCGCCTCGCGGCGTGGGGCAGCGCCTGGCTGCAGGGGCGCGCCTCGGCAGGAGCGGTCGTGGCCGCCGTGACCGGTGCCGACGAGCCGCACGCCGTCGAGCCCGGGCGACGTCCTCGGCGCGCGTGCCGGCCGACCTCGAGGGGCTGCTGGGCGCGCTGCGCGAGGCGGGCGTGCCCGCGCTCGCGTCGTGCTGCCGGTGCCGGGCGACCCGGTGGGCCTGCCCGGTCCGCCCGGCTTCAACGACGCTCGCGCTCGAGGCCGGCGAGTGCGTCCTCACCGCGGGGGGCCCGGCCTGGGGCGCCGTCCCCGAGGTCGAGGTGTTCGGGTCGGAGTGGGAGCCGGGGCACCTGGTGACCTGGCAGCTTGCAGCCGGTGGCCAGGCACGCCGGTGGCCACGGGGCAGATCGCTCGGCGAGGCCGAGCGGGCGCTCAAGGAGGGGCTGCTGGCGGCGACCGCCGCCCTGGACCGGCTGGACGTCGCCGCCCTCGCGCCCGACGCCGCCGAGCAGCTGCGCACGCTGCGGCAGGCGGACCTCCCGGCCGGAGCGCTGCCCCGCGGGACGCCGCCGCGGAGCCTGCAGGTCCTCGCGACGGCGGGCCGGCTGCGTGCCGTGCTGTCGCTGGCCGCGCAGGACGACGGCGCGGCGCGTCGACCTCGTACGAGGCCGGCGAACGCGCCCGGACGCTCCGCGAGCTCGACGCCGTCTGCCGCCACGCCGTGGTCGCCGCCGTGAACGCCGCCTGCGCCCCGACCGCCCCAGGCTGAATCGCCTTCATCGTCTCGTTGATCATGCGATCCGCGTTGATCACGCAGCCCGCGTCGATCTTGGCTGTGGATGTCGCACGCGCTGTGGACAGCCGGAGGCGTGCTCGGAGCGGATCGCCCATCCTGCCCACGTGCAGGGGATCCTCCACGGCGCCGCTGCGACGCCACTTCTCGACGGCCGGCCGTTCGACCGCGACAGAGCCCGGCAGTTCGGCCTGCGCGACCAGGACGTCACGACCCTTCTCGCGTCGGGTCACCTGCGTCAGGTACTTCGCGGGGTCTACCTCGACGCGCGGGTTCCCGACGATCTGGCCTCCCGCGCCGCGTGCCTGGCGCTGCGCCTGCCGCCCCGCGCCGTCGTGGGCCGCCTGACGTGCGGCCTGGCTGTACGGGGTCGACGGCCGGGCGCCCGGCCAGTTGCGACTGCCGCCCCGGGTGGAGTGTCTGGTTCCGCCGGGCAAGCAGCCGCTGCGACGGCCCGGCGTCCGGTGCTACGTGCGCCCCGATAGCGGACGACTGGACGACGGTCGACGGGGTCCCCGTCACCACGGCACTCCGGACCGCGGTCGACCTGCTCCGGTGGCTGCCGCCTCACATGGGACTCGCCGTCGCCGATGCACTGGCGCGGTCGGCCTCGTCACGCGGGACGACCTCGTGGCACGAGCGGCGAGCCTTGTCGCGGCTGCGCGGCATCGGCCGGGCGCGGTACCTGCGGACCTCGTCGAGCCGCGCTACGGAGTCGTTCGGTGAGTCCTGGCTGCGCCTTCGCATCGTCGACGCCGGCTTTCCCCGGCCGACCGTTCAGATCGAGGTCAGGGACCGCTCGGGCCGCTGCGTGTACCGGCTCGACCTGGGCTGGGAGGACCGGCAGGATGGCGATCGAGTACGACGGCGAGGCGCTACCACTCGAGTCCGGAGCAGAGTGCGGCACGACCGACGCCGGCGGGAGTTGCTGGAGCGGGAGCTACGGCTGGCAGGTGCTCGGTGTCGGCCGCGGCGAGGTCCTGGGGCCGTCCTTGTCGTTGGAGCGCGGGCGTCGGCGAGCTGCTCAGCCTCGAGCCGAAGACCTCACGCCGCGCGTGGTGAGATTGCATGATCGACGGGGATTGCATGATCGACGCGGATTGCATGATCAGCGGCAGGAGGAGAGGTGGGCGCACGCAGGCAGGTCAGGTAGGCAGGCGTCAGGAGGCGAGGTCAGGGCGGCGCGGTAGACGTCCATGGTGCGCTGGGCGATCGTCTCCCAGGCGAAGTGGTCCTCGGCGCGCCGCCGGCCGGCCCGGCCCATCTCCGCGGGCCCGCGCCGGGTCGGACGACGACCTCGGTCAGCACCTCGGCGAGGTCGGCGACGAAGCGCTCGGGGTCGCGGGGCGTCCCGGTGCCGTCCGAGACCTGGTCGATCGGCACGAGCCGGCCCGTCACGCCGTCGTCCACGACCTCGGGGATGCCCCCCGTCGCCGTCCCGACGACCGCCGCCTCGCAGGCCATCGCCTCGAGGTTGACGATCCCGAGCGGCTCGTACACCGACGGGCAGACGAACGTCGTCGCGGCCGACAGCACCGCGCACAGCTCGTCACGCGGCAGCATCCGCTCGATCCAGACCACACCGGAGCGCGAGGCCTGCAGTCCCGCGACGAGCCCCTGCACCTCGGCCATGATCTCCGGGGTGTCCGGCGCCCCCGCGCACAGCACCAGCTGCACGTCGGCGGGCAGGCGCTCCGCGGCGCGCAGCAGGTACGGCAGCCCCTTCTGCCGCGTGATCCGCCCGACGAAGACCACCGAGGGCCGGTCGGGATCGATCCCCAGCGCGCGGACGACGTCCGGCGCCTCCAGCCGGTGCCACCCCGACAGGTCGATCCCGTTGTGGACGACGACCACCTTCGCGGGGTCCACCGAGGGATAGGAGCGCAGGATGTCCTCCCGCATGCCCGCGCTCACCGCGATCACGCGCGCGGCGCCCAGGTACGCGGTCTCCTCCGCCCACGACGACAGCGCGTACCCGCCGCCGAGCTGCTCGGCCTTCCACGGGCGCAGCGGTTCCAGGCTGTGCGCCGAGAGCACGTGCGGTACGCCGTTCAGCAGCCCGGCCAGGTGGCCGGCCAGGTTCGCGTACCAGGTGTGGGAGTGGACGACGTCGGCGCCGGCGCAGTCGGCGGCCATGGTGAGGTCGACGCCGAACGTCCGCAGGGCGGCGTTCGCCGAGGCGAGCTCGGGCAGGTCGGGGTAGCCCGTCACCCCCGGGTCGGCACGGGGGTTGCCGAACGCGCGGACCCGCACGTCGGCGAGGGGCCGCAGCACCGCCGCGAGGTTCTCGACGTGAACGCCCGCCCCCCCGTAGACGTCGGGTGGGTACTCCCGGGTCAACAGGTCCACGCGCACGCCGCTCACCGTAGTGCGAAGCGGCGGGTACGCCATAGGGTCCAGCCATGGCGGCTCCGAAGAAGGTCATGGCGGTGGTCCTCGCAGGTGGCGAGGGCAAGCGGCTCATGCCCCTGACGGCGGACCGGGCGAAACCCGCCGTCCCCTACGGCGGGGTCTACCGCCTCGTCGACTTCGCGCTGAGCAACCTCGTCAACTCGCGCTACCTCAAGATCGTCGTGCTGACGCAGTACAAGTCCCACAGCCTCGACCGGCACATCTCGACGACGTGGCGCATGTCGACGCTGCTGGGCAACTACGTGGCGCCGGTGCCGGCGCAGCAGCGAGTGGGCAAGCACTGGTACCTGGGCAGCGCCGACGCGATCTTCCAGAGCCTCAACCTGCTGGGCGACGAGCGCCCCGACATCGTCGTCGTCGTCGGCGCCGACCACGTGTACCGGATGGACTTCTCCCAGATGGTCCAGGCCCACATCGACTCCGGCACCCCGTGCTCGGTCGCGGCGATCCGGCAGCCGATCACGCTGGCCGACCAGTTCGGGGTCATCCAGGCCGCGCCCGAGGGGACCCGGATCGAGGCGTTCCTCGAGAAGCCGACCGACCCGCAAGGGCTCCCCGACGCGCCCGACCAGGTGCTGGCGTCGATGGGCAACTACGTCTTCGACGCCGACGCCCTGATCGACGCCGTCAGCCGCGACGCCGAGCGCGAGGACTCCAAGCACGACATGGGCGGCGACATCGTGCCCGACTTCGTCTCGCGCGGCGAGGCGTCGGTCTACGACTTCAAGCGCAACGACGTGCCCGGGTCCGAGGACCGCGACCGCGACTACTGGCGCGACGTCGGCACGCTCGACGCCTACTTCGAGGCGCAGATGGACCTCGTCTCCGTGCACCCCGTGTTCAACCTCTACAACTACGAGTGGCCGATCTACACGCACACCGGCTTCTACCCGCCCGCCAAGTTCGTGCACGGCTGGCACGGGCGCATCGGGCACGCCGTGAACTCGATCGTCTCCCCCGGGTGCGTCGTCTCGGGCGCCCTCGTCGAGAACTCGGTGCTCTCGCCCAACGTCGAGGTGCACAGCTGGGCCACCGTGAGCGACAGCGTGCTCATGGACGGCGTCGACATCGGCAGGCACGCGGTGGTGCGGCGTGCGATCCTCGACAAGAACGTGATCGTGGCCGAGGGCGCCCGGATCGGCATGGACCCCGATGAGGACCGCGCCCGCGGCTTCGCCGTGACCGAGTCCGGCATCACGGTGGTGGGCAAGGGGATGAAGGTCCCGTCCTGACCCAAGCCGAATCCCGCGTCGCCCAACGGTCCCCCATGCGCGTCTCTCACCAATCAGGAGTGCCTTCGTGACCCGTCCCGTGCGCATCGGCGTCCAGCTCCAGCCCCAGCACGCCGACTACGCCGAGATCCGCCGCGCCGTCGCCGCCGCCGAGGAGGCGGGCGTCGACGTCGTCTTCAACTGGGACCACTTCTTCCCGCTCTACGGCGAGCCCGACGGCAAGCACTTCGAGTGCTGGACCATGCTCGGCGCCTGGGCCGAGGCCACCGAGCGGGTCGAGATCGGCGCCCTCGTCACCTGCAACAGCTACCGCAACCCCGAACTGCTCGCCGACATGGCCCGCACCGTCGACCACATCAGCGGGGGCCGGCTGATCCTCGGCATCGGGGCCGGCTGGTTCGAGCGGGACTACGACGAGTTCGGCTACGACTTCGGGACCCCGGGCACGCGGCTCGACGCGCTCGCCGAGGCGCTGCCGCGGATCCAGGCACGCCTGGGCAAGGGCAACCCCGCGCCCACGCGCGAACATCCCGGTGCTGATCGGCGGAGGCGGGGAGAAGAAGACCCTGCGCTACACGGCGCGGCACGCCGACGTCTGGCACGGCTTCGGCGACGCCGCCACGCTCAAGCGCAAGAACGGGATCCTCGACGAGTGGTGCCGCACCGAGGGCCGCGACCCCGCCGACATCGAGCGGTCCGCGGGCGTCGACGGCTCGCCCGACGACCTCGCGCCCGCGCTGCTCGACGCGGGCACCACGTTCTACACGGTGGGGCTCACCGGCCCGCACTACGACGTCGACAAGGTCAAGGACTGGGTCGCCTTCCGCGACGACCACAACAAGTCCCTCTGACCCGTCCGCGCTCCCGGCGCTGATCATCGCCGCAAGGTGCCTGATCGGCGCAGCGGGCAGGGCGGCGCTGTAGCCTCGGCACTCGTGCCGACGAGCCCCGACGCCCCGACCGTGCTCGTGACGCTGACCGGTCCCGACCGGCCCGGGGTCACGACGGCGGTGTTCGAGGCGCTCGCCCGGCCCGGCGTCGAGGTGCTCGACGTCGAGCAGGTCGTCGTCCGGGGGTGGCTGACCCTGGCCGTCCTGGTCACGGCCGGCACCGACGCCGGCGGCCTGGTCGCCGCCGCGCACGGCACCGGCGCCGCGGTCGGGCTGCACGTGACCTGCGCCGCCGGGACCGGTGACAACGCCCCCCGGCGCGACGGGCGCCTGCACGTCACCATGATCGGTGCACCCCTGCTCCCCGGGGCGGTCGCGGCGATAGCGGGCCGGCTCGCCGAGCGGGGCGCCAACATCGACCGCATCCGTAGGCTCTCCCGTGACCCGGTGACCACGGTCGAGCTCGACGTCTCCGGCGACGACGTGCTGGTCCTGCGCCGCGAGCTCGCCGCCGAGGCGGCCGCGCACCGGGTGGACGTCGCGGTTTCCCCCGCCGGCCTGGCCCGCCGCGGGCGGCGCCTCGTCGTGATGGACGTCGACTCGACGCTCATCCAGGACGAGGTGATCGAGCTGCTCGCCGCCCAGGCCGGGCGGGCCGCCGAGGTCGCGGCCGTCACCGAGCGGGCCATGCGCGGGGAGCTCGACTTCGCCGCGAGCCTGCACGAACGCGTGGCCTGCCTCGCCGGGCTGCCCGCCACGGTGCTGGACGACGTTCGCGCCGCCGTGCGCCTCACGCCCGGCGCCCGGACCCTCTGCCGCACCCTGCGCCGCCTCGGGTTCACGCTCGCGCTGGTCTCGGGCGGGTTCGTCGAGGTCGTCGCGCCGCTGGCCGCCGAGCTCGACGTCCAGCACGTGCACGCGAACGCGCTCGAGATCGTCGACGGGCGCCTCACGGGGCGGGTGCGCGGCGAGGTCGTCGACCGCGCGGGCAAGGCGGCCGCGCTGCGCCGCTTCGCCGCCGCCGAAGGCCTGCCGCTCGCGCGCACGGTTGCCATCGGCGACGGCGCGAACGACCTCGACATGCTCGCCGAGGCCGGTCTGGGCATCGCGTTCAACGCCAAGCCCGTCGTGCGGGAGCAGGCGGACGCCGCCGTCAACGTGCCCTACCTCGACGCCGTCCTGTACCTGCTGGGCATCCCCCGCGCTGACGTCGAGGACGCCGACGCCGCGGAACCGCCCGTCCTCAGCCCCGCGGGATCGTGAACGACTCGAGGGCCACGCGCACGCCCCGCAGGTCGGCCCAGTCGCCCTGGAACCGCAGCACGGCGATCGCCGCCGTCGGGAAGCGGTCGGCGAGCGCCTCGAGCGCGCGCCGGTCCGAGCGCCGGCCGGCCAGTCGCAGCGCGGTGACGCTCGTGGTCGGTTCGTGGCCGACGACGACGAGCGTGCGCACGTCGTCGGGCGTGGCGACGGCGAGGTCGACGACGTCGTCGGCGTCCGCGGTGTAGAGCTCGGGAAGGTAGTGGGCCGGCACCGGGGCCAGCGAGCGCTGCACGATCTCCCAGGTGTGGCGGGTGCGGGTTGCCGTCGAGACGAGCGCCAGGTCGGGCCGCGGCCCTTCGGTCGCCATCCACTGCCCGGCGGCCTGCGCGTCGCGGCGCCCGCGCCCGGTCAGGGGCCGCTCGTGGTCGGGGACGCCGCTCGGGCGGGCCGACTTGGCGTGCCGCAGCAGCACCAGCCGACGCTCGACGGCCCTCATCACCGGCTCAGCCCATCGCGTGGAAGCCGCCGTCGACGTGGACGATCTCGCCCGTCGTCGCCGGGAACCAGTCCGACAGCAGCGCCGCGCAGGTGCGCGCCGTCGGCTCGGGGTTCGTGATGTCCCAGCCGAGCGGCGCCTTCTCGGGCCACACCGCCTCGAACGCCTCGAAGCCCGGGATCGACTTCGCCGCCGTCGTCCGGATGGGGCCCGCCGCGACGAGGTTCACCCGGACGCCGTCGGTGCCGAGCTCCCGCGCCAGGTAGCGGGCCGTCGACTCGAACGCCGCCTTCGCCACGCCCATCCAGTCGTACACCGGCCAGGCGTACCGGGCGTCGAACGTCAGGCCGACGATCGAGCTCCCCTCGTGCAGCAGCGGTCGCGCGGCCACGGCAAGCCCCTTGAGCGAGTACGCCGAGACGTGCAGGGCGGTCGAGACGTCGTCCCAGGTGGCGTTCATGAAGTCGAAGGCGCCCTTGGGCGCGAACCCGATCGAGTGCAGCACGCCGTCGAGCCGGTCCGCGTGCTCGCGGACCCGGTCGGGCAGCGCGGCCAGGTCGTCGTCGCTCGTGACGTCGAGCTCGACCAGCGGCGCCGGCTTCGGCAGCCGGCGTGCGATCGCCGTCGTGATCTTCATCTGCCGGCCGAACGAGGTGAGGACGACGTCGGCGCCCTCCTCCTGCGCGATCCGGGCCACGTGGAAGGCGATCGAGGCGTCGGTGAGCACGCCGGTGACCAGGACCGTCTTGCCGTCGAGCAGACCCATGAGCTCTCCTCCAGTGACCCTTCAGTGACCCATGCCCAGGCCGCCGTCGACCGGCAGCACGGCTCCGCTGATGTACGCCGCGGCGTCCGAGGCGAGGAAGCGCACGGCAGCCGCGACCTCGTCGGCCTGTGCGAAACGCCCGGCCGGGATCGCCTTCACGTACGCGGCCTTGGTGTCCTCGGGGAGGCTCGCGGTCATGTCGGTCTCGATGAAGCCGGGCGCGACGACGTTCGCGGTGATGCCCCGGCCGCCCAGCTCGCGCGTCACCGACCGGGCGATGCCCACCAGGCCGGCCTTGCTCGCGGCGTAGTTGACCTGACCCGGCGAGCCGTAGAGGCCGACGACGCTCGAGATGAGCACGATCCGCCCGCGGCGCAGCCGGATCATCCCCTTGCTCGCCCGGCGCACGCACCGGAACGCTCCGGTGAGGTTGGTGTCGAGCACGGCCCCGAAGTCGTCGTCGCTCATCCGCAGCAGCAGCTGGTCGCGGGTGACGCCGGCGTTGGCCACGAGCACCTCGACCGGCCCCTGCGCGGCCTCGACCTCGCCGAACGCGGCGTCGACCGACGCGCTGTCGGTGACGTCGGCGCGCACGCCGAGGAGCCCCTCGGGGGGCTCACCCGACCGGTAGGTGACGGCGACGCTGTCGCCGTCCGCGGCCAGGGCCCGGGCGATCGCGAGGCCGATCCCCCGGTTGCCCCCGGTGACGAGCACGCTGCGGGCCACGGCACCTCCTGCGCATCCCGACGCATCCCGACCGCACGCTCGATGCGCCGATCGACGGCGGGCCCGCCCCGGGCACCGCGCGACGACCCTAACGGGTGTCGGCGACAGCCGTTAGGGTCCGTGTTCGTGACAGCCCAGCCGAGGTCGATGAAGGCCGTCCAGGTGACCCGCTTCGGCGGCCCCGAGGTGCTCGAGCCCGCCGAGCTCGAGCCCCCCGCGGAGCGCGACGGGTACGTCCTCGTCGACGTGCACGCGGCCGGCGTCAACTTCGCCGACACCCACGCGACCGACGACAGCTACCTCGCGCGCCAGCGCCTGCCGTTCGTCCCCGGCGCCGAGGTGGTGGGCCGTGCTCGCAGCGGCGCATACGCGGGTTCGCGGGTCGTGGCCCTGCTCGGGTCCGGCGGGTACGCGGAGCAGGCGCTCGCCGCGGCGTCCCTGGTCTTCCCGCTGACCGACGAGGTCTCGGACGGCGCCGCGCTCGCCCTGGTGCTGCAGGGCACGACCGCGTGGCACCTGCTGCGGACGTCGACCCGCCTCGGCCCCGGCGAGAGCGTGGTCGTGCACGCCGCGGCGGGCGGCGTCGGCACCATCGCCGTCCAGCTGGCCCGGCAGTGGGGCGCCGGGCGGGTGATCGCGACGGCGTCCAGCCCGGCCAAGCGGGAGCTGGCGCTCTCGCTGGGGGCACACGCCGCCGTCGACCTGTCGTCGGCGTCCAGCGCCGACGAGGTCCGCGACCTGCTGCGCGACGCGAACGAGGGCCGCGACGTCGACGTGGTGCTCGAGATGACCGGCGGGCACGTCTTCGACGGGTCGCTCGCGGCCCTCGCGCCGCTCGGCCGCCTCGCCGTGTACGGGCTGGCGTCACGCACCGCGCCGGCCTCGTTGCCGCCCGTCGCGCTGATGGCGACCTCACGGACGGTCGCCGGGTTCTGGCTCGTGCACGCCATGAACCGGCCCGAGGGACTCGGCCCGGCGATGGACGAGCTGCTGTCGCTGGTGCGCGCCGGCCGGCTCAAGCCGGTGGTGGGCGGCACCTACCCGCTCGAGGAGGCGCGCCGCGCCCACGAGGCGCTGCTCGACCGGAGCTCGACCGGCAAGCTCGTGCTCCAGGTGGCCGCACCCGGTCGCTGATCAGCGCCGGGGTGCAGCGTGATCGTCGCCCTCCGTCCGTAGTGCGATCGACCTTGCCGCGGCGTACGGTCGTGGGGTGAGCAGGCAGGAGCCGGAGCGTCCCGACGTGTACCGGATCACCTCGGCGAACGGATCCCGCTCCGCTGACCAGCAGCAGCGCGCCGGCCGCTACCTGGTCTCGATGGGGATCCGCACGCTGTGCGTGATCCTGTGCATCGTGGTTCCGGGGCCGCTGCGCTGGGTGTTCGCCGTCGGCGCGATCGTCCTGCCGTACATCGCCGTGGTCGCCGCGAACTCGGTCGGCGAACGCCGGGTGCGCCCGCTGCCCCCGCCGCCCCCGACGGCCCGCCGCGGCCTGGGTGCGGCCCCGCAGCCCCCGATCCCGTACCCGGGTCCGCCGCACGAGCCGTACGAGCCGCCCGCGCAGCCCACGCCCGACGTGCCCGGCGCGCGCCGCGCCTCCTGATCGAAGGGCCTGATCGACGGGTCTGTTCGACGGGTCTGTTCGACGGGTCTGTTCGACGGGCCTGATCGAGGCCGTCGGCCGGGTCACCAGAACATGGTGCCCGGCTCGCCCTTGAACGGGCCGACCACGCGCGAGGTGATCCAGCCACCGTAGAAGCCGCCGGGCTGGGGCCTGACCACCTCGCCGTCGACCGTGCAGCGGTCCATCCGCCCGGGGTACAGCGCCACGTGCCCGGTGAGGGCCGCGTAGGGCGCGGTGGGATGCGGGTAGGTCCAGGCGGCGGCCTCGGCCACGGCGTCACCCTCCACGATGCTCAGATAGCGCGCCTCCCCCTTCCACTCGCAGACCGAGCGGCCGGGAGCGGGCTGCAGGGCGCCCGGCACGAACGCCTCACGGGGCAGGTAGTAAGTCGGCGGGTGACTCGTCTCGAGCACGCGCAGGGCCGATCGCGTCGCGGCCACGACGACGCCGCCGAGCACCACCTCGACGGCGGCGTCCGTGGGCTCGAGCCGGGGCGGGCGTGGGTAGTCCCAGACCGACTCCTGGCCGGGCGCGGGCCGCTCGGGGCGGGGGTGTGGCATCACGGGGGCAGCACCTCCAGCCCCGATCGTCGCACCGCGGGCCACGCCGCGCCCTCCCGTGGGCCGGACCGCCCGGTGACCCACGGCGCCCTGCACTGATCCGGTCGGATGACGCCGGCGGCCATCCGTCGGGAGCCTGTTTCGCTGACACCGCTGCGTGTCATACTGATCGCGCGCGTTCTGCATCCCCCGTCGGAGCGCGTGAGGACGCCGGGCGGCAACCCCCGTGGCTGCCCGGCGTCCGCCTGTTCGGCGGGCTGCTCGCCGGCCGCGCGGCCGCCCCCGGGGCGCCCGGTCCTCCGGGCTGCGAGAGACTGGGGCCGTGCTCGACACCGCACCCGCTCGCCTGACGTGCAGCGCACGCGGCTGCCGGGCGACGGCGGTCTGGGCCCTGCGGTGGAACAACCCGCGGCTGCACCCGCCGGAGCGCCGCAAGACCTGGCTCGCCTGTGCCGACCACCGCGACGAGCTGGAGCGGTTCCTGGGGGTCCGCGGCTTCCTGCGCGAGACCCTGGCCGCCGCCGACCTCCCCGAGGCGTCGGGGTGAGCGCCCCCACGACGGCCGAGGCCGCCCGGCGCCCGAGCCCGAGAGCGGTGCTGGCCGTCCTGCGCGAGGCGTACTGGCTGCGGATGGGTCTGCTCGTCGTGCTGCTCTCGACCGCCTGCTTCTTCCTCGGGCGCTGGCAGTGGGGCCGGCACGAGGGCAAGGTGGCGATCGCCGACCGGGTGGCCCGCAACTACGACGCGGCACCGGCCGACCTGGGGACCCTCCTGCCGGTGCCGACGGCGGCGCTGCCGGCCGAGACCGAGTGGCGGCCGGTGCGCCTCCACGGCACCTACCTGACCGACGGCACGGTCCTCGTGCGCAACCGCCCCCTCGACGGCAGCGACGGCACCTACGGCTACGAGGTCGTGGTCCCGTTCCGGCCCGACAGCGGCCCGCTCCTGCTCGTGGACCGCGGGTGGATCCCGAACGGCCAGTCCGGCGCCCGGCCCGACGCCGTCCCGGCCCCGCCCCAGGGCGAGGTGACGGTCGTCGCCCGGCTGCGCCCCACCGAGCCGCCGCTCGAACGCACTCCTCCGCCCGGCCAGGAGCTGCGGATCGACGTCCCGCGGATCACCGGCACGCTCGGGCAGCCCGCCGTTACCCGCGCCTACGGTGTGCTCGCATCGGAGGACCCGGCGCCCGCGACCGCTCCGACGCCGCTCGCGCGCCCCGACGGCGACCTCGGCCCCCATCTCGCGTACGCGGTGCAGTGGTGGCTCGGGTCGATCGTGGTGTTCGTCCTTCTGGTCGTCTACGCCTCGAAGGAGTCGGCCAGACGCGCCGCCGGAGGCCTGCCGCAGGGCATGGACGTCGCCCGCGCAGCGGCTCCCCCACCGATCACGGTAACCCGGTCACGCCGCGGGGGTCAGCTCAGCGACGAGGAGTGGGAGGATCTCGCCGATGCGGCCGCCCAGGCGCGCGCTCGCAAGGGCGTCGTAGGCCGTGGCGCCGTCGTTGACGACCACCACGCGGGCGCCGGCGCGCAGCGCCACGTCGACGAGTGAGGCCGCCGGCCGCACGGTGAGGGTCGAGCCGATCGCGAGCAGCAGGTCGGTCTCGGCCGCGGCGGCGACCGCCGCCGCGAGCACCGACCGGTCGAGCGACTGACCGAACGAGACCGTGGCCGTCTTGAGCAGGCCTCCGCAGGCGAGGCAGCGCGGGTCGTCGTCGCCGGCCGCGACCCGGCGGAGGGTCTCGCCGGTGGGGCCCGTCGACCGGCAGTCGAGGCATTCGACACGGTGGATGGAGCCGTGCAGCTCGAGGACGCTGGGCGGGGAGTTGCCGGCGAGCTGGTGCAGGCCGTCGATGTTCTGCGTGACCAGCGCCCGGAGCCCGCCGGAACGCTCCAGCTCGACCAGTGCGGCGTGCCCGCGGTGCGGCCGGGCCTGCCACGCGGGGTGCTCCGAGCGCCGCCGCCACGCCTCCCGCCGCACTGAGGGATCGCTGCGGTAGGTCTCGAGGTCGAAGAGCCGGCGGGCCGACGGGTCGCGGGTCCACAGCCCGCCCGGCCCCCGGAAGTCGGGGATGCCGGACTCGGTGCTCATCCCGGCGCCCGTGAGCACGGTGATCGCCGCTGCGTCGGCGACCCAGCGCGCCACCTGCTCCAGGCTCCCCGCGGCCCCGCTCGCGTCGCCCGTCGCCGCGCACATGGGCCCAGCGTAGGTGGGCGACCTCAAGAACGGCGCGGCGGCGCCGATGGTCCTGGAGTGCGGAGCCGGAGCGGACCGGGGATGGTGACATGGATCTCGGGCTGACCGACCGCGTCTACGTCGTCACCGACGCCGCCCGCGGCCTCGGCCGGGCGTGCGCCGAGCAGCTGGCGCGTGAGGGCGCCCGGCTGGTGCTGACCGGCGACGACGACGCCGGTGTCGCCGCCACGGCCGCCGCTCTGGGCGGCCCCGAGCGCGCGATCGCCGTGCCGGGCGACATGTCGGAGCCGGGGATCGAGACCTGCCTGGTCGCCGCCGCGGTGGCGCGTTACGGCCGGCTCGACGGTGCGCTCGTCTGCGTGGGCAGCACCCAGCGGGGCTCGGTCGTCGACACCGAGGACGGCGACTGGCGGCTCTCGCTCGAGTCGCTGTTCCTCGCGCCGCTGCGGCTGTGCCGGACGGTCGCGAGCAACGTCTCGCAGGAGGGCGGGTCGATCGTCCTCGTGCTGTCGACGTCCGTCCGCGAGCCCGTCGGGGGCTCGACGCTGGCGAACGGCCTGCAGCCCGCGCTCGCCATGACCGCCAAGGCGCTCGCCGACGAGCTCGGCCCGCGCGCCCTACGGGTGAACAGCGTCCTGCCGGGCCGGATCGAGGGGGCGCTCGCCGTCCCCCGCCCGGCCAGGAGGACTCCCGCGCCGATCAGGAGGCGGCGATCCCGCTGCGCCGGTTCGGCGAACCGCAGGAGTTCGCCTACCCCGCGGTCTTCCTGCTGTCGCCGGCCGCCAGCTACGTCACCGGCACCGTGCTGACCGTGGACGGCGGCGCCACCCGCACGCTGTGACCCCCTCCCCCACCCTGCGTTGATCATGCAATTCCCGTTGATCATGCAATTCCCGTTGATCATGTCGGGTGGCGGGACCGGGGGGCGTCTCCCGCATGACCGGTCGCGCCCCTCGTGATGGTCGACGACGGCCCACATGGCCTCGTGAAGCGTGGTGAACGCCCAGCAGGACATGATCAACGCGGATTGCATGATCAACGCCAGAAAGGCAGGCAGGGGTCAGGCCACCGGGGCGGGGGTCTGGTCCGCGTCGTGGTCGCTGGTCTGCTCGTACGTGTCGTCGAACTGGGTGCGGTACAGGTCGGCGTACAGCCCACCGCGCGCCAGCAGCTCGGCGTGCCGGCCCTGCTCCACGACGCGCCCGTCCTCGACGACGGCGATGACGTCGGCCGCTCGCACGGTCGACAGCCGGTGGGCGATCACGATGGCGGTCCGGCCCTCGAGGGCGCCGTCCAGGGCTCTTTGCACCGCCAGCTCCGACTCCGAGTCCAGGTGCGCCGTGGCCTCGTCGAGCACCACGACGCCCGGGGCCTTGAGCAGCAGCCGCGCGAGGGCGATCCGCTGCTTCTCGCCGCCGGAGAGCCGGTGCCCGCGGTCACCCACGACGGTGTCCAGGCCCTCGGGCAGCCCGGCGACGAGGTCCCAGATCTGCGCGTCGCGCAGCGCGCGCACCATCTCGGCCTCGGTCGCGTCGGGCTTGGCGTAGGCCAGGTTGGACCGCACGGTGTCGTGGAAGAGGTGGGCCTCCTGGGTCACCACGCCGACGCGGGAGTGCAGGGACTCCTGGGTCAGGTCGCGGACGTCGACCCCGCCGACGCGCACGGCTCCGCCGCTGACGTCGTACAGCCGCGCGACCAGGGCGGTGATCGTGGTCTTGCCGGCGCCGCTCGGCCCCACGAGCGCCAGCAGCTGACCGGGCTCGACCCGCAGGCTCACGCCGTGCAGCACCTCGGAGCCGGCCGCGCGGTCGGGCACGGCGACCTGCTCGAGCGACGCGAGCGAGACCTCGTCGGCACCCGGGTAGCGGAACGTCACGTCGTCGAGCTCCACGCCCAGCGGGCCGGGAGGCAGCTCCCGGGCACCCGGGCGGTCGGCGACGAGCGGCTTCAGGTCGAGGACCTCGAAGACCCGCTCGAAGCTCACCAGCGCCGTCATCACGTCGACCTGGACGTTCGACAGGGCGGTCAGCGGGCCGTAGAGCCGACCCAGCAGCGCGGTGAGCGCGATCAGGGTGCCGACGGTGATCGTGTCGTTCACGGCGAGCACGCCGCCCACCCCGTACACGACGGCGGTGGCGAGCGAGGCCACGAGCGTGAGGGCGGTGAAGAAGACCCGGTTCGTCATGGCGATGCGGACGCCGATGTCGCGCACCTGGCCCGCCCGGTCCGCGAACTCGACATCCTCGGTGCTGGGCCGGCCGAAGAGCTTGACGAGCAGCGCCCCGGCCACGTTGAACCGCTCGGTCATGCGGCCGCCGAGCTCCGCGTTGAGCTGCATCGACTGCCGCGTCATGTCGGCCATCCGCGCGCCCATCCGGCGGGCGGGGATCAGGAAGAGGGGCAGCAGCAGCAAGGAGATGACCGTGATCGGCCAGGACAGCACCAGCATGGCCCCGGCCACGAGAGCGAGCGACACGACGTTCGACACCACGCCCGACAGGGTCGAGGTGAACGCCTGCTGCGCGCCGATCACGTCGTTGTTGAGCCGGGACACCAGCGCGCCCGTCTGGGCGCGCGTGAAGAACGCGACGGGCTGGCGGAGCACGTGCCCGAAGACCTGGGTCCGCAGGTCGTAGATCAGGCCCTCCCCGATCCGCGAGGAGAACCAGCGCTGGCCGAGCCCCGCGGCGGCGTCGACGACGGCGAGCACGGCGACGAGCACCGAGAGCACGACGACGACCTGTCGGTCGCCCTGTCGCCACGCCGTCGTCGATGAGCCGGCGCAGCAGCAGCGGAGTGGCGACGACGAGCATCGCGTCGAACACCACGAGCACGAGGAACCCGGCGATGAGGCCGCGGTAGGGGCGTGCATAGCCCATCACCCGCCGGGTGGTGCCGGGGGCGAGCCTGCGCTGGGCGACACTGCGGTCGCGGGTGAACGACCGCGCGGTCGACCACGCTGAATGTGACACGGACATCCCTTCGTCGTCGGCGGGCCGCCGAGCACGCGCATGCGGTCGCCCACCTGGCGCTGGAACGCCCTCAGCCCGCCGGGACTTCCCGCGCGAGGGCCCGCAGGCGATCGCCCTGAGCTGAACGCTCGGCCGCGAGCTGGGCCTGCGGGTCGCGGTCGCGCGCCCCGGCGAGCAGCCCCACCGTCGCGCGGACGGCGGGTGCCGGGTTGGCGAGGACGGCGTCTGCCAGGCGCCTCGCGGCCGAGGCGAGCTCGTCGACGGGGACGACGGACTGCACCAACCCGATGCGCTCGGCCTCGGGGGCCTCGACCCATCGGGCGGTCGCACAGATCTCGACGGCGCGGGCGTACCCGACGGCCTCCACGAGCGCTCCGGTGCCTCCGAGGTCGGGCACGAGTCCGAGCGCGGGCTCCCGCATCGCGAACCGTGCGTCGTCGGCGGCGATGCGCACGTCGCAGGCCAGGGCGAGCTGGAAGCCGGCACCGACCGCATGGCCCTGGACCGCGGCGATACTGACGAACGGGGCGCGGCGCCACACCGTGAAGCCCGCCTGGAACGACGCGATCGTGGCGTCGAGCTCCGCGGGGTCGAGCCCGGCGAGCTCGACCAGTCCGGGCTCGCCCGGCAGACCGCCGGGCGAGAACGCCCGCCGGTCGAGCCCGGCCGAGAACGAGGGGCCGTCGGCACTCAGCACGACGACGAGAACGGCGTCGGCGGCCCAGGCGCCGACGGCTGCGAGCGCGCGCCACATCGACGGTGTCTGCGCGTTACGGCGCTGCGGCTCGGCGAGAACGACGTCCAGACGGTTGCCGTCGGTCTCCAGGCGCAATCCGGCGGCACGAGCCTGCTCGACCAGGGGTGCGGGCAGAGGTGCCCCTGGCGGATCGCCGCCCCGCCGCTGCTGGACGGGACGGCCCGGCTCCACCGGTCGGCTCAGCGCGTCTTGGCCTTGCCGCGGGTGGCGCCGCCGCGGCTGCGCAGGCTCACGTCGTTCTCGGTGAGGATCCGGTGCACGAAACCGTAGGAGCGCCCTGTCTCCTCGGCCAGCGCGCGGATGCTCGCACCGTTCGCGTACTTCTTCGTGAGCTCGCCGGCGAGCTTGGCTCGGTCGGCTCCCGTGATCCGGGCGCCCTTCTTGACAGTCTCGGCCACTGATCCTCCTCGGCGGTGTTGGTGCCCGACCATGCTGACCCCGCCCTGACGTGTCGGCCAGTCGAAGGACCCCTTCGACCTGCGGCAACGCGGACGGGCGGTGCCGGGGCACCCATGGGGGCGCCACGGCGGGGACCTGCGGGAAGCCACGCCGACGACGCCCGATGACAACGGATGTGTACCCCCCGAGTACGTTGTGTGAGCATACCGGGCTGATCCGAAAAGGCATGCGGAGATCTCCCCGGACGGCGCCACGTGATCATCGTCGCCCCGCGGGCGACGGGTGGCAAGCGACGCGCCGGGCTGATCTCGGGCGAGATCGACGAGCGGTCTCAGGCGAGTGCCACGAGATCGAGGTAGTCGCGGTTCCAGAGGTCCTCGTCGCCGTCGGGCAGCAGCACGACGCGCTCGGGGGCGAGCGCCTCGACCGCACCCTCGTCGTGCGTGACGAGGACGACGGCGCCCCGGTACCGGTGCAGCGCGTCGAGCACCTCGGCACGGCTGGCCGGGTCGAGGTTGTTCGTGGGCTCGTCCAGCAGCAGCACGTTGGCCCCCGACACGACCAGGGTGGCCAGGGCGAGCCGGGTCTTCTCCCCGCCGCTCAGCACCCCGGCGGGCTTGTCGACGTCGTCGCCGGTGAAGAGGAACGACCCGAGCACCGAGCGCACCTGGGTGTCGGCCAGGTCGGGTGCCGCCGTCCGCATGTTCTCGAGCACGGTGCGCCCGACGTCGAGGGTCTCGTGCTCCTGCGCGTAGTAGCCGAGCCGCAGGCCGTGGCCGGGCAGCACCTCGCCCGTGTCGGGCGTCTCCATCCCGCCGAGCAGCCGCAGCAGCGTGGTCTTGCCCGCGCCGTTCAGCCCGAGGACCACCACCCGGCTCCCCCGGTCGATGGCGAGGTCGACGTCGGTGAACACCTCCAGGCTGCCGTACGACTTCGACAGGCCGCGGGCCGTCAGGGGCGTGCGGCCCGACGGCGCGGGGTCGGGGAAGCGAAGCTTCGCGACGCGGTCGTTCCTGCGCGTCTCCTCCAGGCCCGAGAGGAGCCGCTCGGCGCGCTTCGCCATGTTCTGCGCGGCGGTCGCCTTGGTCGCCTTGGCCCGCATCTTGTCGGCTTGCGCCATCAGCGTCGCGGCCTTCTTCTCTGCGTTGGCGCGTTCGCGCTTGCGCCGGCGCTCGTCGGTCTCGCGCTGCTCCAGGTAGGCCTTCCACCCGACGTTGTAGACGTCGAGCACCCCCCGGTTCGCGTCGAGGTGGAAGACCTTGGTGACCACGTGCTCGAGCAGGGTCACGTCGTGGCTGATCACGACGAGGCCGCCCGACCAGCCGCGCAGGAAGTCCCGCAGCCACAGCACCGAGTCGGCGTCGAGGTGGTTGGTGGGCTCGTCGAGGAGCAGCGTGTCCGCGCCCGAGAAGAGGATCCGCGCGAGCTCCACCCGCCGGCGCTGGCCGCCCGACAGGGTGCCGAGCGGCTGCGCGAGCACGCGCTCGGGCAGCCCGAGACTCGAGCAGATCGTGGCCGCCTCGCTCTCGGCCGCGTAGCCCCCGCGAGCGGTGAACTCGGCGTCGAGCCGGCCGTACCGCTCCATCGCCGCCTCGCGGGTCTCGTCGTCGGCACTGGCCATCGCGCCCTCGGTCTCGCGCAGCCGGCGCAGCACCTCGTCCAGGCCCCGGGCGGACAGCACGCGGTCGCGGGCGAGCTGCTCCAGGTCGCCGGTGCGCGGGTCCTGCGGCAGGTACCCGACCTCGCCCGAGCGGGTCACGGTGCCGGCGGCCGGCTGGCCCTCGCCCGCCAGGACGCGCGTGAGGGTGGTCTTGCCGGCACCGTTGCGGCCGACGAGGCCGACGCGGTCGCCGGGACCGACCCGGAAGGTGGCGTGCTCGAGCAGGATCCGGGCCCCTGCCCGCAGCTCGACGTCCGAAGCGACGATCATGCGGTGACAAGGCTCCTGAACTCGATTGGTCACGT
Organism: uncultured Actinomycetota bacterium; assembly: GCA_963792195.1. GTDB lineage: Bacteria > Actinomycetota > Actinomycetes > Actinomycetales > Kineosporiaceae > DATKNA01. The sequence goes on from CAWBVK010000004.1 coordinate 1,146,436, forward strand.
CCATCGTAGGCGACGCCGGGGCGGGGCCGTGCCGGACGGCGCCCGCGGTGATCGCGGGTTAGCCTCGGCTGGTGCCGATCGAGTTCGACGACAGCAGGGTCGACGTCGGGGGGGTCGACGACCGCCGCGGCGGCGGAGGCCTGGGCGGGTTCGGCGGCGGCGGGCTCGCCATGGGTGGCGGCGTCGGCGTCGTCGGCCTGATCATCTACCTGGTCTACAGCCTGCTGGGCGGGGGCGGCGGCGCCGGCGGCACGAGCGGCCTGCAGGTGCCCGTGAACGGGGGGCAGGTCGGCTCCGGCGCCTCCGGCGAGAGCGCGGACCAGCTCCGGCAGCGGTGCAACAGCTCCGGCGCCCTGCAGAGGTACACCGACTGCCGGCTGATCAAGGTCTACAACGTGGCCGACACCGTCTGGAGCCAGGAGTTCGCCCGCAGGGGCATCCCCTACCAGAAGCCGCGGATCGTCTTCTTCACCGGCGGCACGCAGACCGGCTGCGGCCAGGCGAGCTCGTCGACCGGGCCGTTCTACTGCCCGGCCGACCAGGAGCTCTACTTCGACCTGGACTTCCTGCAGCAGCTCCAGGACCAGTTCGGCGCGCAGGGCCAGTTCGCGCAGGCGTACATCGTCGCCCACGAGTACGGTCACCACCTGCAGACCCTGCTCGGCACGGAGTCGAAGGTGCGCGCCGCCCAGGAGCGCAACCCGTCACTGGCGAACCGCTACTCGGTGGCGCTCGAGCTGCAGGCCGACTGCTACGCGGGCGTCTGGGCCAAGCTGGCCGACCAGTCCCGCCAGAACGGCATCAACCTGACCCAGCAGAACATCGCCGAGGCCCAGAACGCGGCGGCGGCGGTCGGCGACGACCGCATCCAGCAGGAGACGCAGGGGCGCGTCAATCCCGAGTCGTTCACGCACGGCACGGCGCAGCAGCGCAAGGACTGGTTCACGACCGGCTACACCAGCGGCGACATCGACCGCTGCGACACGTTCAGCCAGGTCTGACGGGGCGGTTAGGCTGCCAGCCGTGAGCCGCCGCCTGACCTCGCGCGATCTCGCGCTCGTCGCCACCTTCGCCGCGGTCATCGCCGTGCTCGGGCTGCCGGGGCAGATCACGCCGTTCGGGCAGGCCGTCCCGATCACCGCGCAGACGCTCGGCGTCATGCTCGCCGGGGCGATCCTCGGGAGCCGGCGCGGGTTCCTCGCCGCCGCGACCTTCCTCGTGCTCGTCGCCGCCGGCCTGCCGCTGCTGGCCGGCGGCCGCGGTGGCCTCGGCGTCTTCACCGGCCCGTCGGCCGGCTTCGCGCTCGGGTTCGCCGCCGGCGCCTTCGTGGTCGGCCTGCTCGTCGAGCAGTGGCGGGGGCGCTTCACCCTCGGCTGGCTGGTCGTGGCGAACGTCGTCGGCGGCATCGCGGTGATCTACGCGATCGGCATCCCCGTGCAGGCCTGGGTCACCGGCCTGCCGCTGTCCGTCGTCCTGGTGAAGTCGTGGGTGTTCGTCCCGGGCGACCTCGCTGAAGGCGGTGATCGCCGCACTGGTCGCGGCCGCGGTCGCCCGCGGCTACCCGCTGCGCGACGACCTCCGGCGCCCGGCCGACGCGGAGCGCCTCCCCTGACCCTGCTCGCCGCCCTCCGCGAGCGCGACCCCACGGAGCCGGCGCTCTCCACCGGCACCGGCTGGCTCACCGTGGGCGACCTGCTCGAGGACGTCGACGGTGCGGCGCAGCCGGCCCGCGGCGCCCGGCTCGTGCGGACCACGACCCCCCGCGACGCCGTCGCCGGGCTCCTCGCGGCCCAGGCGTGCGGGGACGTCCCGGTGATCGTCCCAGCCACCTCCCCGGACGCCGCCGCCGAGCGGTTGCTCGCCGCCGCCGCGGCCGAGCCCGAGCGGCACGCGGCCGCACCCCTGCTCGTCGTGCTCACCTCCGGCAGCAGCGGCACCCCGCGGGCCGTCGTCCGGACCGTCGCGTCCTGGACGGACAGCTTCGCCGCGTACACCGCCCTGGCCCGGTACCGCACGGGCGACGTCGCCTGGGCGCCCGGCGACGCGTCGTCGACGCTCACGCTCTTCGCCGTCTGGCACGCGCTCGCGACCGGCGTGCCGGTGGTGGCGCCGGGCCGCTGGCTGGGCGCCGCGCGGGCGGGGGCCGCGGCCGACGACGCGAGCGTGCTGCACGCCGTGCCGCCCGTCGCCGCCGACGCGCTCGCTCACGCACGCGCCGAACCGGGCCGGCTCCCCCGGCTCCGCCGCCTCGTCGCGGCCGGTGCCGCGGTCCCCGCGTCGCTGCGCGTGGCCGCCGCGGCCAGCGGTACCACGCTCGCCGAGTACTACGGCGCCGCCGAGCTCTCGTTCGTCGCGGCGGACCCCGACGGCCGGGGGCTGCGCTCCTTCCCCGGCACCGAGGTCAGGGTGCGGGCGGGCTCGATCGAGGTCCGCTCCCCCTACATCGCTCTCGGGTACGTCGCCGGCCACACGGGTCCGCTCACGGTGCGCGACGGCTGGGCGGGCGTCGGCGACGTGGGGCGGTGGGCGGACGGCGTCCTGACGGTCGCGGGCCGCCCGGGAGCGGCGAGCGTGGCCGGCCACGTCGTGGTGCTCGCGGAGGTCGAGGCAGCGTTGCGCGGGGTGGACGGCCTGGCGGAGATCGTCTGTGCGGCCGAGCCGCACGACCGGTGGGGCGACCAGGTGGTTGCGGTCGTGCGACCGGGGTGGGGGGTCGGGGGGGCCCCCGACGAGCGGATCCTGCTAGCGCGGCTGCGCGCCGCGGCCCGGGCAACGCTGCCGCCGCCCGCCCGGCCGGCGCGCTACCTCGTCGTCGACGACCTCCCCCGCACACCTGGCGGCAAGGTGGCCAGAGGCGCCGCCGAGGACCTGGCCCCCCCGCCGGCGGCGGGCGGCGGGGATACTGCGGGCATGACCACCGACGGTGTCGTCCACCTCAGCCGGACCTTCCCCGCGGACCTCGAGCAGGTGTGGCGGGCGCTGACCGACCCCGCCGAGCTCGCAGCCTGGTTCTGGCCCGCCGATTACGGGACGACCGCGGAGGCCGACGCCCGCGTCGGCGGCCGCTACCGGATCGCCGCCGCCGGCCGGCAGCTCGCCGTCGAGGGCGAGTACCTCGAGGTCGCCCCGCCCCGCCGGCTCGTCGCCAGCTGGCGCTGGGACGGCGACGACGTCCGCAGCGTCGTCCACGTCGACCTGATCGGCGGGGAGCACGGCAGCGGGCTCACCCTCACGCACGAGGGGCTGCCACCCGACGACGTGCAGCCGCACGAGCAGGGCTGGTCGGACAGCCTCGACCGGCTCGTCGACCACCTGGCCTGAGTGGGTGGACCCGCGCACCCCGGTCGTCGTCGCGGCCCGCCGCACGCCGGTGGCGGGCTCCGGCCGCGGTCTCGCCGCGCTCGACGCGCCAGGGCTGGCCGCGCCGGTGCTGGCAGCCGTCGAGGCCGACCGCCGGCGCCTCCTGCTGCCGGACGAGCCCGAGGGTCCCGCGCCGGTGGGCGACGTCGTCCTCGGCAACTGCTGCGGCCCGGGCGGGGACGTCGCCCGCATCGCCGCCCTCGCCGCCGGCCTCGGCAGCGGCGTCCCGGGCAGCACGGTGGACCGCCAGTGCGGGTCGGGGCTCGAGGCCGTCCGGCTGGCCGCGGCCCTGGTGCGGTCGGGCGAGGTGGAGGCCGCGCTCGCGGGCGGCACGGAGAGTGCGACGCACGCCCGCGACGGGGGTGTACGTGCCGCGTTCGCGCCGCCGGGCTGGCCGGACCCCGAGATGGGGGTCGCCGCGGACGAGCTGGCGGCGAAGACCGGCGTGAGCCGCGAGCGGCAGGACGCCTACGCCGCCCGCTCGCACCGGCTCGCCGTGGCCGCCGCCGCGCAGGGCTGCTATGCCGACGAACTGGTGACGGTGGCCGGCTGCTCGGCGGACGACCGGCCGAGGCCCCGGCTGACGGTCGACGTCCTGGCACGGATGCCCGCCGCGTTCGTGCCGGGCGGCACGGTCACCGCCGGCAACGCGTGCGGGATCAACGACGGCGCCGCCGCCGTCGCCGTCGTGACGGAGCAGGCGCGGGCGCGGGCCGCCGTCCCGGGGCTCCGGATCCTGGCGACGGCCGCCGTGGGGGTCGATCCCGAGCTCCCGGGGCTCGGCCCGGTGCCGGCGGTGCGCGAGGTGCTGCGGCGGGCGGCGCTGCCGCTCGACGCGGTCGACTTGGTCGAGATCACCGAGGCCTTCGCGGCGCAGCTGCTGGCGTGCACCCACCTGCTGGGGCTCGACCCGCTCGGGCCCGACGACCGTCGCGTCTGCCCCGACGGCGGCGCGATCGCGCTGGGGCATCCGTGGGGGGCGTCCGGCGCGCTGCTCGTCGTCCGGCTGTTCTCGCGGCTGGTGACGCGCGGGGCGGGCCGGTACGGCGTGGCGGCGTGCGCGGTGGGGGGCGGCCAGGGCGTGGCCGTGCTCGTCGAGGCGGTGCGGGCGTCGGGCGGGGTGGTCGACGCGTGATCGTGGTTGAGAGGGTGACGCACCGGTTCGGCGAGCGGGTGGCGCTGCGGGACGTCGACCTCGAGCTGGCCGAGCGGCGGATCGGCATCGTGGGGGCGAACGGCTCCGGCAAGTCGACCCTCGCGCGGCTGCTGAACGGGCTCGTCGTGCCGACCTCGGGCCGGGTGCTCGTCGACGGGCTGGACACCGCGCGCGAGGGCGCGGCGGTGCGCCGCCGGGTCGGCTTCGTGTTCACCGACCCCGACGCCCAGATCGTCATGCCGACGGTCGCCGAGGACGTCGCCTTCTCGCTGCGCCGCCATCGCCTCGACCGTGCCGCTCGCGACGAGCGCGTGCGCGAGGTGCTCGCGCGGTTCGGCCTCGCCGCGCACGCGGACCACCCGGCGCACCTGCTGTCGGGCGGCCAGAAGCAGCTGCTGGCGCTCGCCGCCGTGCTCGTGACGGAACCCGCGGTGCTCGTGTGCGACGAGCCGACGACATTGCTCGACGCCCGGAACGCGCACCGGGTCGGTGCCCTGCTCGAGGGCCTGCCGCAGCAGGTCGTGCTCGTGACGCACCACGTGGAGCAGCTCGCCGGGTTCGAGCGCGTGCTCGTCGTCGACGACGGACGGGTCGTCGCCGACGGGCCGCCGTCCAGCGCCCTGGCCGCCTACGGCGCCCTGCTGGCCGGCACGCCGGCCGGTCCGCCCCCCGGCCCGGTGCACGCGGACGCCGCCGGCGAGGGGGCGCCCGAGTGATCGGCCTCTACGTCCCGGGGGACTCGCCGCTGCACCGCGCGCCGGCCGGGGTGAAGCTCCTCGCGCTGGCGGTGCTGCTGCTGGCCGTGTCGCTGCTGCGCTCCCCGTGGGTGCTCGCCGGTGGCCTGGCGGTGTTCGCCGCGGCCGTGGCCGTGTCGGGTGTCGGCGCGCGCGCCGTGCTCGCCCAGCTCCGGCCGCTGCTGTGGCTGCTCGTGTTCGTCGGGGCCGTGCAGCTGTGGATCGCCGGGCCGGCCCCGGCCGTGCGCGTCGTGGCGGGACTGGTGCTGGCGGTCGGGGCGGCGGGCCTGGTGACGCTCACGACGCGGACGCAGGAGCTGCTCGACGCGCTCGTCGCGGTGTTGCGGCCGCTGCGACGCGTCGGCGTCGACCCCGACCGGGTGGCGCTCGTCCTGGCGCTCGCCGTGCGCACGGTTCCCGTGCTGGCGGGCCTGGCCGCCGAGGTGCGGGAGGCGCGGGCGGCCCGGGGGGCCGGACGCTCCGTGCGGGCGTTCGCGGTACCGCTCACGATCCGCGCCCTGCGGCACGCGGACCGGCTCGGCGAGGCCCTCGCGGCGCGGGGTGTGGACGACTGATCGACCGGGGCCCTGCGCGCCTACCATGAACCCCCAGGAGGTGGGCCATGAGCTCGTGCCGATACGTCGCGCTGCTCCGCGGCATCAACGTCGGCCGGAACAAGCGCATCCCCATGCCGGAGCTGCGGGCGGCCCTCGAGGCGGCCGGCTATGCGGACGTCCGCACCCTGCTCGCCAGCGGGAACGTCGTGCTCAGCGCCGACGGCGCCAAGCCCGGGGAGGTGACCGCCGGCGTGGAAGGGGTCGTGCTCGAACGGTTCGGCCACGACGTCCGGGCCGTCGTACGGACATCGGCGGAGCTCACCGCCGTGGCCGACGCGTGCCCGATGCCCGACCCGCCCGACGGGTCCCGCTTCATGATCGCGTTTCTCGCGGATCCGGTCGGCGAGAAGCTGCCGCCACCCGACGCGGACGCGATCGGCGACGACCGCTGGTGGGCGCGCCCCGGCGAGGTCTACGTGTGGTGCCCGAAGGGCCTGATGGACTCCCCCGCGATGGCCCACCTCGAGCAGGCGGCCAAGGGCGTCACGCACACCACCGTGCGCAACTGGAACACGGTCGCCAAGCTCGCCGCCCTCTGCGCGTGACCGAGGGGCAGGCTCAGGGCAGGTCGCCGGTGGCCGCCGGGCGGCGGGGATCGGAGCTCCACTGCGACCAGGACCCGGCGTACAGCCGCCCGCCGCCCAGCCCGGCGTGCTCGAGGGCGAGCAGCGTGTGGCACGCCGTCACGCCGGAGCCGCACATCGCGACGACGTCTCCGCCGGGCGTCACGCCCGCCGCGGCGAACCGCTCGCGGAGCTCCTCGACGGGCAGCAGGCGGCCGTCGGCGCCGAGCGTCTCGCGGGCCGGCAGGCTGCGGGCGCCGGGCACGTGTCCCGCCCTCGGGTCGACCGGCTCGACGTCGCCGCGGTACCGGGCCGCGTCCCGGGCGTCGAGCAGGACGACGCCGGGCGATGCGAGCCGGTCGGCGTCCACCAGGGCCGCCGGCGGCCACGGCACCGCGGTGGGCCGCGCCTGGGGCCGGTGCTCGGTACCGGCCGTCAGGCCGGGCTCGTCCGCCGTGATGCCGCCGTCGAGGAGGGCAGCGCTGCGGCCGGTGACCCGCAGCATCCAGACGAGGCGTGCTGCGACCGTGCCGCCGGCGTCGTCGTAGGCGACCACGACGTCGCCGTCCCCGATGCCGGCGGCCCCCAGCTCACGGGCGAACACCTCGGGCGCGGGGAGCGGGTGGCGACCCAGTGCCGGCGATGCGGGCGCGGCCAGCGCGGCGTCGAGGTCGACGAAGACGGCACCCGGCAGGTGGCCGCGCTCGTACGCGGCCCGTCCGGAGCGGCCGTCGAGGTACCAGCGGACGTCGGGGAACACGACCTCGGGGTGTTCGGCGAGCCAAGGACGGTCGACGATCGGTGGGATCACCACAAGGACCCTAGGCGTCGCCGGCGCGGGCCTGCAGGATCCGCCGGGTCTCGTCGGCCGCCGACCGCACGGCCCCGCGCTCGTCGAGCAGGCCCGCGGGCAGCCCGACGAGCGGTAGCTTGCCCAGCGCCCGCCACAGCACGAAGCCGCGCGGGCGGCTGTCGAAGAGCCCCGGCAGGCCCCAGAGCAGCAGCCCGAGGCGCCAGAGCGCGTGCGCGGCCCGCCGCAGGGGACCACGGGCCCGCACCGGGGCGGGCGCGGGCACGGCCGGGTCGGCGGCGCGGGCGTCGGCCGTCCGGGCCGCCGCCCCGGCGTTGGGCACGGCGTCGGGCCGCGGCAGGTCGCGGTCGAAGAGCACCCGGGCCAGCAGCGGCACCCAGTCCTGCGGGTCGTCGATCCCGTGCTCGCGCGCGACGGCGCAGACGGTCAACCCCGCCGCGGCGGCCCCCAGGGTCCCCTGCAGGGGCAGGCGGTCGGCGAGGGCGCCGATGATCCTCGGTGTGGCGGCGATCGGCGCCGCGATGGTCTGGGTCCGCGACACCCACCAGCCGGCTCGCTCGTCGACCGGAACCTGCGCCCAGCCGGCGGATCCCGGGTGGCGCCGGCCCGCGACGAGCCGCCGGGCCACGCCGCCGGCCGCCTCGAGTCCGCCGAGCGCCCGGTGGCCGAGGCCCTCGTGGCCGGGCGCCGGACGGCGGACCGCGTCCGCGGACGCACCGGGCGCGGGGCCGCCGCCCAGCCAGGCACCGGGGTCGCGCAGCATCAGGTCGGCCAGGGCCGCGAAGCGCCCCAGCGCCGCCTCGAGCTGACGGTCGCTCACGGGTGCGCTCACGGCCGTCATCGTCGCCCGGACCGTCGCCGGCCGCAGATCCGCACGACACGCCCTCGGGGTAGCGTTCCGACCGTGGCGCACGAGGTGTTCGAGCGGACCGCCGGGGGCACTCCCCCGGTCGCCCCGGGCACGCGACGGGCCCGGAAGCGGCCCGACGTCGTCGCCGTGCTCGCGGGGGTGGTCGTGGCCGCGGCCGTCGCCGTCCGGCTGGCCTTCCTGCACAACCAGAGCTACTGGGGCGACGAGATCTTCTCGGTGACCCAGGCGTCGGGCAACCTCGGGCACGTCCTCGAGGTCGGGCGCACGGAGATCCACACGCCGCTCTACGCCGTGCTCCTGTGGGCCTGGGAGCGGTTGGGGGGTTCGGCCACCCTGTGGACGCACAGCCTGAGCGCGCTCTTCGGTCTCGGCGCCATCGTCGTCTCCTGGACCGGCCTACGCGCCGCGGGGCTCTCCGACCGAGCCCGCCTGCTCGCCGTCGCCCTGACCGCCGCCAACGGCTTCGGCATCGTCTACAGCCAGGAGAGCCGTCCGTACGCGCTGGTACTGCTGGGGGCCACAGGCGTCACGGCTGCCACGGTCAGGCTTCTGGCGACTTTCGCCGGCGCCGCCGACGCGCCGCACCCGAAGCGGGATCTGGCCGGCTGGGGTGCCTGGGCCCTGCTCACCTCGGCCGCGCATCTCCTGGGGGCGGCACTGGTGGGCGCCCTCGCGCTCGTCGTCGTGGTCCTGGCGTTACGGCGCCGGCGCACGCTCGAGGGTCTGGTCGTGCTGGGCCTCGGCGCCCTCGCGCTCGTTCCGCAGCTGACCTGGATCCTGACCGGGATCGGTCGACCCGGGTTCGCGTCGGGCACCAGCTGGATCATTGCGCCCGTTGCCCGCGACGTCGGGGTGCTGCTCACGACCGTCTTCGCGGTCACGGGTCTGCGACCGCTCAGCGACGGGTTCGCCTGGACGTCCTGGGCCGGCGTCGCCTTCGTGGTCCTGCTCCTGCTGGTTGCCGGCGCACTGCGGCTCCGGGGGCGCGTCGGGGCCGGCGAGCCGGCCCAGGATGCGCGTGGCGACGAGGCGGGCGAGCCGGCCCAGGATGCGCGTGGCGACGAGGCGGGCGCCGGTAGCGCCGCGCCGGTGTCCGACCTGTGGCTGGGCCTGGTGCTGGTCGGCGTCGCCGCGGGGACGGCGATCGGAGTCTTCGTGGTGTCGCAGGTCGTGCACATCTGGACCCTTCGCAACATGATCGTCGTGCTACCGGCACTCACGTGGGGGACCGTCTGGGTCGCGACGGCCCTGCCGAGGCGTGAGCGGGAGCGCCAGGTCCTCGCCGTCGTGGTGCTGGTCGCCATGCTCGTCTCGCTCGGCACGGTCGCGAGCGACCTGCGGCATCCGTACAAGACGGACTGGCGCGGCGTGATCCGCTACCTGGCGCAGGAGCGGGCGAAGCACCCGTCCACGACGTTCTCGTTCTTCGGCAGCGACCCCGTCGGCCTAGGGGTCGCGGCCGACCGAGGATCCGTACCGGATGCGTACCTGCGTCGCATCAACAGCCGGGTGGACAAGCACCCGCGCACCGTGGAAGCGATCGAGGGTCTGCGACGGGTACGCGGCCGGCAGGTGGTGCTGTTCTACGACAGCGTCGGCCGCCCGGAGGCCGACGACATCTACCGGGCCATCCGCGCGCGACTGGCCGACCCGTCGTGCAGGCGCGTGCCCATCTACGGGCTGGTGGTCGTCTCCTGCCCGTAGGGCGTCCCGGCCGGCTCGGCCAGCGTGACGGCCACCCGGGTCAGCAGGTCGGGCAGGGTCCGGACGACGTCGCTCCGCGGGTCGCCCACCTGTAGGTGCGGGCCTCGCGGCAGGGCCGCGAGGGCGCGCAGTCGCGGGTCCGCGAGAACTCGGTCGACCAGCGGGCGGTCGCCGCCGGTGGCGATCGTGTCGCTCGGTGGTTCGAGCAGCAGCCGGGCGGCGACGTCGGCGGCCGATCGGACGAGCCCGGCCGTCTGGTTGTCGCGCCGCCGCGCGAAGCGCTGCTGGGACCAGCCGCCGGCGGCGGTCCGGCCCTGCACGTACCGGCTGCCGACCTTGGAGGTGACGACGCGCCCGTCCCGGACGACGGCGCAGGCATACCCCCCACGGCGCACCAGCAGCACGGCGACGGCGCGAGGCGCCAGCACGGCGGCAGCCAGAGCACGGAGATCTGTGGTGGTGCCGCCGACCCACGGGTGGGCGAACTCGGCGCGAGCGCCGTCGGCCGCCACCCCGACCGGCCCGGCGGGACCTGCCGCGAGCTCGACGGGCCCGTGGCGCTCGGCGAAGCCGGCCAGCCAGCGCTCCAGCCGGGCCGCGCCGACCTCGACGGTGCGCGTCACCCGCCGGGGCGCTCAGACATTGAAGCCGAGCGCGCGGAGCTGCTCGCGGCCCTCTTCGGTGATCTTGTCGGGGCCCCACGGAGGCATCCAGACCCAGTTGATGCGCACGCCCGACACCAGGTCGGCGAGCGCCTGCTGCGCCTGGTCCTCGATGACGTCGGTGAGCGGGCAGGCCGCCGACGTCAGGGTCATGTCGATGATGGCCTGGTTGTTCTGGTCGATGGTCAGGCCGTAGACGAGGCCGAGGTCGACGACGTTGATCCCGAGCTCGGGGTCGACGACGTCGCGCAGCGCCTCCTCGACGTCCGCGGCGTTGGCGGGGCCCGACACCGTGGTCTCGCTCATGACCTCTCCTCGTCACCGGCGTCGCTCACGCCGCTCGCACTGCTTGCCCGTGCCAACGCGTCCTCGAACGCGGTCCATCCCAACATCGCGCACTTCACCCGGTTCGCGTGCCGGCCCACCCCCGCGAACGCCACGGCGTCGCCGAGCACCGCCTCGTCGGGCTCGACCGCGCCGCGCGAGCGCACCATGGTGCGGAAGGTGTCGACCACCTCACGCACGCGCGCCGCGGGCTCCCCGACGGCGAGGTCGTGCAGCACCGACGTCGAGGCCTGGCTGATCGAGCAGCCCTCCGCCTCCCACGCCAGGTCGCGCACCACTGCGTCGACTCCAGTGTCGCCGCCGCCGTCGACGGCGACGGCGACCCGGATCGTCACCTCATCACCGCACAGCGGGTTGACCTGGCGGCTCTCCGCCCACACCAGGCCGCCGTCGCGCACCGCCACGGCGTCGCGGACGGCGCCGGGGCCGCGCAGGCCGTGGCCGTGCTTCTCGCGGTAGTGGTCGAGGATGACCTGCTGGTACAGCTGGTCCAACCCGGGCGAGGGCGCGGTCACGTCAGGCCAGTCCGAAGTAGTGCCGAACGCCCGACAGCGCCTCGAGGCAGGTGTCGACCTCGGCGGCGGTCGAGTACAGGTAGACGCTCGCCCGCGCGCTGGCCCGCACCCCGAACCGGCGGTGCACGGGCTGCGCGCAGTGGTGGCCGACCCGGACGGCGACGCCGGAGGCGTCGAGCACCTGGCCGACGTCGTGCGGGTGCACCCCGTCGACGACGACGCTGACCGCACCGACGCGGTCGTCGGCCGTGGTGGGACCCAGGACCCGGACGCCGGGCATGCCGTCCAGACCAGCGAGGATCCGCTCCGTGAGCGCGTGCTCGTGCGCGGCCACCCGGTTCATCCCGAGAGCCTGCAGGTACCGGACGGCGGCGTGCAGCGCAACGGTCTGGCTGATCGCCGGGGTGCCGGGCTCGAAGCGGGCCGGCGGGGCCTTGAAGGTGGCCGTGGTCATCGTGACCTCGTCGACCATGGAGCCGCCGGTGATCAGCGGCGGGAGCGCCGCCAGCACCTCGCGGCGCCCGGCCAGACCGCCGAGCCCGTTGGGCCCGAGCATCTTGTGCGCGGAGAACACGGCGACGTCGACGCCGAGGGCGTGCACGTCCACAGGCGTGTGCGGCACCGACTGGCACGCGTCGAGCACCGTCAGCGCGCCCACCGCGCGCGCCTTCGCGGCCAGCTCCGCCACCGGGTTCAGCGTGCCCAGGACGTTCGAGGCGTGGACGACGGCCAGCACCCGGGTGCGTTCGGTGACGAGGGAGTCGGCGGCGTCGAGGTCGAGCCGCCCGTCGTCGGTGACCGGGATCCAGCGGAGCGTCGCGCCGGTGCGCGCGCACGCGCGCTGCCACGGCACGAGGTTGGCGTGGTGCTCCATCTCGGTGACGAGCACCTCGTCGCCGGGCCGTAGCGCGAGGGCACAGTCGGGGTCGCTCAGGCCGGCGGCGACGAGGTTGATCCCCTCGGTGGCGTTGCGCGTCCACACGAGCTCGTCGTCGGCGACGCCGACGAACGCTGCGACGGCCCCCCGGGCCTGCTCGAACGCCTCGGTGGCCTCCTCCGCGAGCGCGTGCGCGCCGCGGTGCACCGACGCGTACGACGTCTCGAGGAAGGCCCGCTCCGCGTCGAGCACCGCCCGCGGCCGCTGGGAGCTGGCCGTCGAGTCGAGGTACACGAGCGGCACGTCGCCGTGCACCCGGCGGGACAGCACCGGGAAGTCGGCGCGGATGCGCGCGAGCTCCGCGTCGTCGAACGGCGCCGCCGCGGGCGCCGTCCGGGTGGGGGTTGCGGTCACCTCGTCAGGCCCCCGCGGGTGCGGCGGCGGGAGCGGCGGCGCCGGTGTAGCGGTCGTAGCCCTCCGCCTCGAGCTGCTCGGCGAGCTCGGGCCCGCCCTCCTCGACGATGCGGCCGTCGACGAAGACGTGCACGAAGTCGGGCGTGATGTAGCGCAGGATCCGGGTGTAGTGCGTGATCAGCAGGACGCCCACCTCGCCGGTGGCGCGCACCCGGTTGACGCCCTCGCTGACGACGCGCAGCGCGTCGACGTCGAGGCCGGAGTCGGTCTCGTCGAGGATCGCCACCTTCGGCTTGAGCAGCTCGAGCTGGAGGATCTCGTGGCGCTTCTTCTCGCCGCCCGAGAAGCCCTCGTTGACGTTGCGCTCGGCGAACGAGGAGTCCATGCGGAGCTGCTCCATCGCCGTCCGCACGTCCTTCGACCAGGTGCGCAGCTTCGGCGCCTGGCCGTCGACGGCGGTCTTGGCGGTGCGCAGGAAGTTCGAGACGGTGACGCCGGGCACCTCGACCGGGTACTGCATGGCGAGGAAGAGCCCCGCGCGCGCGCGCTCGTCGACGGTCATCGCGAGCACGTCCTCGCCGTCGAGGGTGACGGTGCCGCCGGTGATCGTGTACTTGGGGTGCCCGGCGACGGAGTACGCGAGGGTCGACTTGCCGGAGCCGTTCGGCCCCATGATCGCGTGCGTCTCGCCGGAGCGGACGGTCAGGTCGACGCCGCGCAGGATCTCCTTCGCGCCCTGCTCGGTGGCGACGGTGACGTGGAGGTCGCGGATCTCGAGGGTGGCCATGTGGGGGGTGTGCTCTCTCTCAGTCGCCGGCGTTGACGGCGACCGAGACGTCCACGAGGACGTCGTCACCGTCGATGGTCACGGGGTAGACGGCCACCGGCCGGATCGCCGGCAGGGCCGTGGGCTGGCCGGTGCGCAGGTCGAAGCGCGATCCGTGCAGCCAGCACTCGATGGTGCAGTCCTCGACCTCTCCCTCCGAGAGGGAGACCTCGGCGTGCGTGCAGGTGTCGTCGATCGCGTGGACGTGCCCCTGCTCGTCGCGGACGACCGCCACGGGGACGCCGTCGATCACGACCTGGACGGCGCCGACCTCGGGCAGGTCGCTCACGCTCAGGACGCGGCGGCCGGTCACGCGGTCACCTCTTCCTGGGCGGCGAGGTCGACGGGGGTCAGGGGTTCGAGGGGTTCGGCGGGGGCGAGCTCGGCCTCGATCGCGGCCATCAGGCGCTCCTCGACCTGCGGCACGCCGATGCGCTCGACGAGCTCGGCGAAGAACCCGCGCACGACGAGTCGACGCGCCTCGCTCTCGGGGATCCCCCGAGCCTGCAGGTAGAACAGCTGCTCGTCGTCGAACCGGCCGGTGGCGCTGGCATGGCCGGCGCCGACGATCTCGCCGGTCTCGATCTCGAGGTTCGGCACGGAGTCGGCGCGCGCGCCGTCCGTCAGCACGAGGTTGCGGTTGAGCTCGTAGGTGTCGGTGCCCTCGGCAGCGGCGCGGATGAGGACGTCGCCCACCCAGACCGTGTGCGCGCCGTCGCCCTGCAACGCGCCCTTGTAGGTGACGTTGCTGCGGCAGTGCGGCACGGCGTGGTCGACGAACAGGCGGTGCTCGAGGTGCTGGCCGGCGTCGGCGAAGTAGACGCCGTTCAGCGTGGCGTCGGCGCCCGTGCCGGTGTAGTCGACGCTCTCGGTGACGCGCACCAGGTCGCCGCCGAGGCTCACCTGGGTGGAGTGCAGGGTGGCGTCACGGCCCAGCCTCGACGCGACCTGCACGACGTGCACCGCGCCGGCGTCCCAGTCCTGCACGGAGGCGAACCGCAGGTGGGCGGCCTCGCCGACGAGCACGGACACGGCGGCGCCGTAGCGGGCGCGGCCCGTGTGCTCCAGGACGACGGTGGCGCTGGCCTCGGCACCGATCTCGAGGATGACGTGGCCCCAGACGAGCTCGCCGCCCTCACCGTGGAGGCGGAGCACGACCGGCCGGTCGAGCTGCGCCCGTGCGGGCACCCGGACGACGACCGCGCCGCCGCTGCGCTCGACGGCGAGGGCCGCGACCCGGTCGAGGGGCTTGGGGACGGCGTGACGCGCGGGGTCGTCGGCGCCGAGCGTCACCAGCTCGACGCCGTCCGGCAGGTCGGTGGACCACTCCAGGCGAGCCTGCGACGGCTCGCCGTCCAGCAGGCCGCCGAGCCGGTCGAGCGGGGTGAACCGCCAGTCCTCCTCCCGGCCGGTGGGCACGGGGAAGACGTCGACGTCGAAGCTCGCCGGCCGCTGGCCGCGCGATTGCGCGGGGACGGCGTCGGTGTCGGGCCGGCCGCCATGGGTGTGCGCGACGAAACCGTGCTGGTCGGTCCCCGGGCCCGTGAGGCCTGGGGTGCCCGCCGCCGCGGCCTCGTGCAACTCCTCGACGGTGGTGTTCTCCGCCGCCATCAGCCGACGGCCCCTTCCATCTGCAGCTCGATGAGGCGGTTGAGCTCGAGGGCGTACTCCATGGGCAGCTCGCGCGCGATGGGCTCGATGAAGCCGCGCACGATCATGGCCATTGCCTCTTCCTCCGTCATGCCGCGGGACATGAGGTAGAAGAGCTGGTCCTCGCTGACCTTCGAGACGGTCGCCTCGTGGCCCATCGACACGTCGTCCTCGCGTACGTCGACGTAGGGATAGGTGTCCGACCGGCTGATGGTGTCGACGAGCAGCGCGTCGCAGCGGACCGTGGAGGCGCTGTGGTGGGCGCCCTCGAGCACCTGCACCAGGCCGCGGTAGCTGGTGCGGCCGCCGGCGCGCGCCACCGACTTCGACACGATCGTCGAGGAGGTGTGCGGGGCCGCGTGCACCATCTTCGCGCCGGCGTCCTGGTGCTGGCCCTCGCCGGCGAACGCGATCGAGAGCGTCTCGCCCTTGGCGTGCTCGCCCATCAGGAAGACGGCCGGGTACTTCATCGTGACCTTGGAGCCGATGTTGCCGTCGATCCACTCCATGGTCGCGCCCTCGGCGCAGGTCGCCCGCTTGGTGACGAGGTTGTAGACGTTGTTCGACCAGTTCTGGATCGTCGTGTAGCGCACCCGGGCGTTCTTCTTGACGACGATCTCGACGACCGCGCTGTGCAGCGAGTCGGAGGAGTAGATCGGCGCGGTGCAGCCCTCGACGTAGTGCACGTAGGAGCCCTCGTCGGCGATGATCAGCGTGCGCTCGAACTGGCCCATGTTCTCGGTGTTGATCCGGAAGTAGGCCTGCAGCGGGATCTCGACGTGCACGCCCTTGGGCACGTAGATGAACGAGCCGCCCGACCACACCGCGCTGTTGAGCGAGGCGAACTTGTTGTCGCCCACCGGGATGACCGTGCCGAAGTACTCCTTGAACAGCTCGGGGTACTCGCGCAGGCCGGTGTCGGTGTCGACGAAGATGACGCCCTGCCGCTCCAGCTCCTCGTTGATCTGGTGGTACACGACCTCGGACTCGTACTGCGCCGCGACGCCGGCGACCAGACGCTGCTTCTCGGCCTCGGGGATGCCCAGGCGGTCGTAGGTGTTCTTGATCTCTTCGGGCAGGTCCTCCCAGGAGGCCGCCTGCTTCTCGGTCGAGCGCACGAAGTACTTAATGGTGTCGAAGTGGATCCCCGACAGGTCCGACCCCCAGCTCGGCATCGGCTTGCGGTCGAACAACCGCAGCGCCTTGAGCCGGAGCTTCAGCATCCACTCGGGCTCGGACTTCTTGGCCGAGATGTCGCGCACGACCTCCTCCGAGAGGCCGCGGCGCGCGACGGCGCCGGCCGAGTCGGAGTCGGCCCAGCCGTACTCGTAGCGGCCGATGCCCTCGAGCTCGGGGTGTGCCGTGGTGGTCATGCGGGCTGCCTTCCCTGGGGGGTCGTGATGCTGGAGGTACTCGAGGTGCTGGAAGGAGGTACGTGCGTGGTGCAGACGTGGGCGCCGTGCGCGAGGGTCGCGAGGCGCTGGACGTGCACGCCGAGCAACCGTGAGAACGCGTCCGTCTCCGCCTCGCAGAGCTCGGGGAACTCCCGTGCGACGTGCTGCACCGGGCAGTGCCCTTGACACAACTGCGTTCCGAGGCCGGGTATGCCGGGTGCGGCCGGCCGGGCCGTCGCGGCGTACCCGTCGGCGGTGAGGCTGTCGGCCAGGGCGCGCACCCGCGCCTCGGGTTCCTCGCCGGCGGCCTCGATCCGGGGAGCGTAGTGCTGCTCGAGCTCCCCCGCGCGCTGCTCAGCGAAGGCCCGGACGGCCTGCTCGCCGAGGGTGGCGCGCAGGTAGCCCAGGGCGGAGGAAGCCAGGTCGTCGTAGCCGGCGGACATCGCCGCGTGGCCGCGGTCGGTGGCGACGTAACGGCGGGCGGGGCGGCCGCGGCCACGGCGGGCGACGGGCGCCTCCCAGACGGCGACCAGGCCGTCGGCCGCGAGCGCGTCGAGGTGGCGGCGGACGGCGGCGGGCGTCAGGCCGAGCCGGCCGGCCAGGACGCTCGCGCTCAGCGGGCCTGCCTCGAGCACCGCCTGGCAGACCCGGTCACGCGTGCGGGCGTCGGGTGCCTCAGGAGCCCCCTCGGGCACGGCGACGGCCGCCGTGCCGCCCACGGTGACGCTCCCGCCGAATTTCATACCACCATTGTGTCGTTATTCGCCGCGCACCTCAACCCGACCCCTGCACGCCTCCCGTTGATCATGCAATCCGCGTTGATCATGCACGCTGGGGCGATCACGCGATGGGAACCGCCGTCACGACGACTCCCATCGTCGCGGGACGCGCCGGCGCGGACGGCGCGTCCGCCGAGTATCGAGGTCGTTCTGACCGGGCCCCTGTCGAGCTCCGTCACGATCGCTCCCGCGCGCATGATCGCTCCAGCGTGCATGATCAACGCGGATTGCATGATCAACGGGAGGGTGCGGGTCGGCGTGATCGACGACGGGTCGGGGTCCGCCGGGCGACCGGCAGGGGCGCTGCCTACACTCCAGCTGTGCCCGCCGCAGCGCTCGAGGTCAGGGGTCTCGTCAAGCGCTACGGCGACCGCACCGTCGTCGACGGCCTCGACCTGACCGCCGCCATGGGCGCCGTCGTGGCGGTCCTCGGCCCGAACGGTGCGGGCAAGACCACGACCATCGAGTGCTGCGAGGGGCTGCGCCGCCCCGACGCGGGCGACGTCCGGGTGCTGGGGCTCGACCCGGCCCGGCAGGGGCCGGAGCTGCGGGCGCGCGTCGGCGTCATGCTCCAGGACGGCGGCCTGCCCACCGGCGCACGCGCGGGCGAGGTCCTCGCCCACGTCGCCGCGCTGCACGCCCGCCCCCTCGACCGGCACGCCCTCGCCGTGGCCCTCGGCCTCGAGCCCGTGCTCCGGACGACGGTCCGGCGGCTGTCCGGCGGGCAGCGCCAGCGGCTCGCGCTGGCCGCCGCGGTCGTGGGTCGCCCCGAGCTGGTCTTCCTGGACGAGCCCACCGCGGGGCTCGATCCGCAGGCGCGGCTGGCCGTCTGGGACCTCGTACGGGCCCTCCGGGATGCGGGTGTCGCCGTCGTCCTCACCACGCACCTCATGGAGGAGGCCGAGCGCCTCGCGGACGCCGTCGTCGTGGTCGACCACGGCCGCGTCGTCGCCCGTGGCACGCCCGCCGAGCTCACCAGCGGCGCCGACGTCCTGCAGTTCAACGGTCCCCCCCGCCTCGACCTCACGACGCTGCGGGCCGCGCTGCCCGAGGGCGTCGTCGCCGCGGAGCCGGTCCCCGGCCGCTACACGGTCGAGGGCGTCGGCGTGGCCCTCGGGCCCGGCGCCGTGGCGACGGTGACCGCGTGGTGCGCGGCGCACGACGTGCTCCCCGAGGGCCTCGCCCTCGGGCGCCGCACCCTCGAGGACGTCTTCCTCGAGCTGACCGGCCGGGCGCTGCGGTGATCGAGGCACCCGGCGGGATCCTGGACGCCGCCGCGCTCGCCCCCGACGGCGGCGCGGCGCCGCCCGCCGGGCGGGTCCTGGCGCAGGCCCGCTTCGATGCGCGGATCATGCTGCGCAACGGCGAGCAGGTGCTGCTCACGCTCGTGCTCCCGGCGCTCGCGCTGGTCGGGCTCACCCTCGCCTCCGTGCCCGACCTGGGTGCCGGGCCCCGGGTGGACGTCGTCGTGCCGGGGGTGCTCGCGCTGGCCGTCCTCTCGACGGCGTTCACGGGGCAGGCGATCGGCACGGCCTTCGACCGCCGCTACGGGGTGCTCCGCCTGCTCGGCACCACCCCGCTCGGCCGCGGCGGCCTGCTCGCCGGGCGCGTGCTGGCGGTGCTCGCCATCGAGGCGATCCAGATCGCCGTGCTCGGCGCGCTCGGGATCGCCCTCGGCTGGCGCCCGCACGCCGCCGGCTTCGCCCCCGCACTGCTGCTCGTGCTCGCCGGCACCGCCGCGTTCGTGGCGCTCGGCCTGCTGCTCGCCGGGACGCTCCGCAGCGAGGCCGTGCTCGCGGTCGCCAACCTCGTCTGGGTGGTGCTCGCGGCCGGCGGCGCCGTGCTGGTGCCCGCGGAGGGCGGCACGACCTGGGGGCGGATCGCGCAGGCCCTGCCGTCGGGGGCCCTCGGGTCCGGCCTTCGGGCGGCCCTGCAGGACGGACGGCTCGACGTCGCCGCCCTCGGCGTGCTTCTCGCCTGGGCGGTCGCCGGCACGCTGGCCGCCGTCCGCTGGTTCCGCTGGGACTGAGAACTCGCGCTCCGCCGCTGCATCCGCGGGAGCGCCACGGGCGGAAAGGGTGGTGACAGTCCACCTATCCCCTGGCTATCCCCTGGAGTCCCGATGCGTTCCCTCCGCGTACTCGCGGTGGCCGGCGTCCTCGCCGCCGCCGTCGGCACCGGCGTCGCACTCGCCAGCCCTTCGTCCGCCGCCGGCACGTCGCAGGTGTCCGTCCTGCACGGCGTGCCCGGCCTGACCGTCGACGTCTACGCCAACGGCCAGAAGCTGCTCAGCAACTTCAAGCCCGGCACGCTCACCGACCCCGTGGCTCTGCCCGAGGGCACCTACGACCTCAAGGTCTTCGCGGCGGGCAAGGGCCCCGACGGCACCCCGGCGATCGAGGCCAAGGGCGTCAAGGTGCCGGCCGGCGCGAACATCACCGTGGTCGCCCACCTCACGGCCGACGGCAAGCCGATCCTGACGCCGTACGTCAACGACGTCTCGACGATCAAGGCCGGCCAGACCCGCATCACCGTCCGGCACGACGCGGCGGCCCCCGCGGTCGACGTCCGCGCCAACGGCACGCCCGTCTTCAAGAACCTCACCAACCCGAACGAGGCCAAGGCCGACATCCCCGCCGGCACCGTCAAGGCTGACGTCGTCCTCGCCGGCACCTCCACCGTCGCGATCGGCCCCGCCGAGCTGAACCTCAAGGAGGGCACGAACACGATCGTCTACGCCTGGGGCTCCGCGAGCGACAAGAACCTCAAGCTCGCGGTGCAGACCATCAGCGGCCTGCACGGCAACCCCGGCGGCGTCCCCTCGGGCACCGGCGGCCTCGTCGACGACAGCCTGCCGCTGCCGCTCGCCGCGTTCACGCTCCTGGCCGTGGGCGGCGCCGCCGTCGCCGGCCGCAAGCTCGTCGTCGCCCGGCGCTGAGCAACAGAACCAGCAGCACCAGCGGTAGCCGGGCTCCCCGGACCGGCGCGACCGGTCCGGGGAGCCCGGCCTGACGATCACGATCCGAGGACTGGAGGCACGCGGTGCGCCGGTGGTGGCTACTCCTGGTCGGCTGCCTGGCCGTCGCCGTCGCCGTCCCGGTCCTCTGGTCGGCGACCCGCCCCGAAGCGGACGACGGCGTGCCGGTGACGTCGGTGGGTGTTCCCGCGCCGACGGCGTCCGGCTCCCCCACCGCCCAGGCCGGGGCCACGCGGGCGACGTCCACGCCTGGTGGCCTGCCCAGCCTCGGCACCCGGCCCGCCACCCCGGGCGGCGACCCCGCCGACCCCGCACCCGTGCGCCTGACCGTGCCCGCCGCGGGCATCGACGCGAGCGTGACCCCCGTGGGCGTCGACGCCAACGGCGCCATGGTCGTGCCCAAGGAGATCAGCGAGGTCGGCTGGTACCGCTTCGGACCCGCCCCGGGCGCGGCGGCCGGCGCGGCCGTCATCGCGGGGCACGTCGACGCGAAGGTCCAGGGCGCGGGCGCCCTGTTCGCCCTGCGCACGGTCGGTGTGGGCGACCGCGTCACCGTCGCGCTGGACGGCGGCCGCACGCTCACCTACCGCGTGGTGGGCAAGCAGACGATCACCAAGCAGAGACTGCCGGTCGAACGGCTGTTCGCCCGCGACGGCGCCCCGCGGCTGGTCCTCATCACGTGCGGGGGCCCCTTCATCGCCGACCTGGGCAGCTACCGGGACAACCTGGTGGTCGTCGCGGTGCCCCTGGCAGGGTCGGCGTGAGCGTCTTCGGCGCCCAGCTCGGGGCCCTGGCGCGGCCCGCACGCATAGGTAGGGTGGGCGACGGCGCGGTGCGGCGCGAGCCCGCGCCGGCACGCCCGCGGGTGGAGGTGTCGGTGGAGGCTGCGGCGGACGCGCCCGTGACGGGTACGGGCGAGCCGAGCGACGCAGACGTCGGCCGGCTGTTCGCGGCCGGTGAGGAACGGGCCCTCGCCTGGGCGTACGAGCGCTGGGGCGGGCTGGTCCACGGCATCGCCACGCGGGCTCTCGGCTCTGCCACCGACGCCGAGGACGTCACCCAGCAGGTGTTCGTCTCCGCCTGGACCGGCCGGGCCGGCTACCGCCCCGAGGCGGCGCCGCTCGCCGCGTGGCTGGTGGGCATCACGCGGCACCGGGTCGCCGACGCCTTCGCCCGGCGCCGCCGCGAGGAGCGCGAACGGCAGGCCGCCGCCGCCCACGCCGAGCCCGAGGCCGCCGGCCATCGCTTCGAGCGCTCGGCCGAGGACCGCATGGTGCTGCTCGACGAGCTGGCGCGGATCGGCGAGCCGCAGCGAGGCATCATGGAGCTGGCGTTCTTCCACGACCTCACGCACGAGCAGATCGCCGCCCGGACGGGTCTGCCGCTCGGGACCGTCAAGAGCCACATCCGCCGGACGCTCGTCCGGCTGCGCAGCCGTCTGGAGGTGAACGGTGCAGCACTCTGACCCCGACGTGCTGGCGCTGGTCGCCCTGGGCGAGCCCGCGCCGGAGGCCGACGCCGCCCACATCGCCGGCTGCCCGCAGTGCCGCGCCGACGTCGCGGACCTCGGCCAGGTCGTCGCGACCGTGCGCTCCGACGCCGCCCTCGACGCGGACCTGGCCGCCGGAACCGCAGCCGCGACGGCCGCCGAGGGCGGGCCCCCGATCCCTCCCCCGGCGCAGGTGTGGGACGCGATCGCCGCACGCACCGGCGTCGCCGTCGCGCCCCGGCCCGAAGTGATCGCCGCCGGGGCGACCCCGCCCGACACCGTCACTCCGCTGCGGCGCGACCGGTCGTCCGCCCGCCGGTCGGGCGCCGGCGACCCCTCGCGTCGGCGCTGGTCGCCCCGCGCTCGCACCCTCACGATCGCCGTCGCGGCCTCGCTGGTCGTGGGGGCGGCCGTCGGGTCGCTCGTCACCCACGCGGTGACCACGCCGGCCCCCGGGACCACGGTCGCGCAGGTCGACCTGGACAACCTCCAGCCCAAGGTCACCTCCGCGAGCGGTCACGCGAGCGTGGTCGAGACGAAGTCGGGTCCCCGGCTCAAGGTCGACGTCGCGTCCCTCCGCCCGCAGGCAGGGCACTTCTACGAGGTGTGGCTGATCGACCGGTCGATCAAGAAGATGGTGCCCGTGGGCATCCTGTCGCCGGGCGACGACGAGTTCGTGATCCCCAACGGGGTGGACATCAGCCAGTACCCCGTGGTCGACATCTCGGTGCAGCAGCCGGGCGACCCGAAGCACTCGGGCGACAGCGTGCTGCGGGGCACCATCTCGGGCTGACGGCCGTGCCGCGGCGACCGGCGGGCGGCAGGGGCGGGAGGACTCCTACGCTGTGCTGGTGAGCGCCCCGTCCGCCCCGCTGCCCCCGGGTGCCACCGACGTCGCCGGCGGCACCGGCGTCGCCGACGTCCCGGTCCCCCGGCAGGGGCGCTGGGGGCGCCTGGTGGACGTGCCCGCGCGGCTGCTGCGCCCCGTGCTCCTGCTGAACGTGATCGCGCAGGTCGGGATCGTGGTGACCGGTGGGCTGGTGCGCCTGACGGGGTCGGGGCTCGGCTGCCCAACGTGGCCGCAGTGCGTGCCGGGCTCCTACATCCCGACGGTGCGCCAGGCGCAGGGGTGGCACAAGGACGTCGAGTTCGGCAACCGGCTGCTCACGTTCGTGGTCGGCGTCGCGGCGGTGGCGGTGGTCGTGTCCGTCACGGCGTGGGTGATGCGCACGGGAGCGCCGCGCCGGCTGCTGGCGTTCGCGGCCGTGCCGATCCTCGGGGTCGTGGCGCAGGCGGTACTGGGCGGCGTCACGGTCCTGACCAACCTCGCGCCGGCGGCCGTCGCCGGCCACTTCCTGCTGTCGATGGTGCTCGTGGCGGCGTCCGTGGTGCTCCTGCTGGCGCTGACCCGGCCGGCCGCGGCGGCAACCCAGCGTGCCGAGGTGCGGTGGCTCGCGGGCCTCGTCGCCATGGTCGCCGCCGTGGTGCTCACGCTCGGGACGGTCGTGACCGGCTCCGGCCCGCACTCGGGCGACGCCGTGCACCCGTCCCGGTTCGGCTTCGACCCCCGCACCGTGAGCTGGCTGCACGCGGACGCCGTCTGGCTGTTCGTCGGCCTCGTCGCGGCGCTGGCCCTCGTGCTGCGGCTCCTCGACGCGCCGGCCGTGGCGCGCCGCCGCGCCATGTGGCTCGTCGCCGTGACCCTGCTCCAGGGTGCGATCGGCTACGTGCAGTACTTCACGTCGCTCCCCGCGCCGCTGGTGGTGGCGCACATGCTGGGGGCGTCGCTGCTGACCGTGGCCGTGACGGGCGTCGTGGTCGCGGTGACGGGCACGCCGTGGCACGCACTGGTCGAGCAGGTCGCCCCTCCCCCGGCGGCGGCCTGACCTCGAGCATCGCCCGCCCGGGCCTCCCGCCCCCCTGCCCGCGCCATGATCGCCAGGTGGTGACCACAGCTCGCCCGCACGAGGCGTCGACCTGCACCGACGCCGACGGCGGCCGCACTTGTGGTCCTGGCGTGGCGATCACGGCGACGGGTGCGACGCCCAGAGAGAACGGGCCGGTCACGGGAGCGCGAGCAGCGAGCGTGCCGTGATCGCCGCGGCGTGCATGATCGCCCCGCCGTGCATGATCGGCGCAAGGAGGTGGGGCGTCAGAAGCGGAGGAAGGGGTCCAGGGCGACGGCGACGAAGAGCACCGTGAGGTAGGTGATCGAGAGGTGGAAGAGCCGCATCGGCGCCAGCTTGCGGGCGCCCGCCCGGGCCCGGCGGAGCAGCAGGTGCGCCTCGGCCACCAGCCAGGCGCCCGCGGTGAGGGCGCACACGGCGTACACGGGGCCGGCGCCGCCGAGCGGCACGAGGAGCAGCGAGCAGGCCAGCGTCGCCCACGCGTAAGCGACGATCTTGCGGGACACCTCGGCGGCCGGGGCCACCACCGGCAGCATCGGGACGCCCGCCCGGCTGTAGTCGTCGCGGAACTTCAGCGAGAGCGGCCAGTAGTGGGGTGGCGTCCAGAGGAAGATCACGCCGAACAGCACGACCGCCGCCCACGAGAGCGAATCGGTGACGGCGGCCCAGCCGATGAGCACCGGCATGCACCCGGCGGCGCCGCCCCACACGATGTTCTGCGGCGTCCGGCGCTTGAGGATCATCGTGTAGACGACGACGTAGAACAGGATCGCGGCCAGGGCCAGCCCCGCCGAGAGCACGTTGACCAGCGACGCGAGCAGGGCCACGGCGGCGACGCCGAGGGCCATCCCGAAGAGCAGCGCCTCGCGCGGCGTCACCTCGCCGGTGACGAGGGGGCGCCGCTCCGTCCGGTGCATGAGCACGTCGATGTCGCGGTCGAGGTAGCAGTTCAGCGTATTCGCGCTGGCGGCCGCCAGCGTGCCGCCCACGAGCGTGGCCGCCACGAGCGAGAGCGGGGGCAGGCCGCGCGCGGCGAAGACCATCGTCGGGACGGTGGTGACCAGGAGCAGTTCGATGATCCGCGGCTTGGTCAGCGCGACGAACGCGGCTGCCCGGCTGCGGCGCGGCCGGACCCGCCCCGCGTCGCGGGCAGCATCGGCGGCACCGAGGCCCGGTCGTGCGGCACCAGGTCGTGGGTCGACGGTCGTCACGGCGTCCTCGGGTGCGGCGGGATGGAACGCGGCCAACTGTACGCCGGGAGGTTCGAGGCGGGTGGTGGAGGGGCATGGCAGGGAGTGGTGCCGGGCCGGCCTCGAGCGGGCGTTCACCCGCAGTGCGGCTAGGCTCGGGATCACCGGGTCGGGGACGTTTCCGGCTGCCCTTCCGCAGGCGCTCGGCGCCCGCGGGGAGCAGCCGCCGACGCCGCCGATCTGCCCGCAAGCCCGCGCCGGCGTCGTAGGGTCGCCGGCGCCGCCGTCGACGAGAGGACGCGAGGACGTCGTGACCGATTCCTCCCTGGACTGGACCGACCTCGACCGGCGGGCTGTCGACAACGCCCGCGTGCTGGCCATGGACGCCGTGCAGGAGGCGGGCAGCGGCCATCCCGGCACCGCGATGAGCCTCGCGCCGGCCGCCTACCTCCTCTACAACAAGCTGCTCCGCAACGATCCGAGCGACTCGCGGTGGCCCGGCCGGGACCGGTTCGTGCTGTCGTGCGGGCACACCAGCCTCACCCAGTACGTGCAACTCTTCCTCAACGGCTACGACCTCCCGCTCGACCAGCTGAAGCGCTACCGAAAGTGGGGCTCGCTCACCCCCGGCCACCCCGAGGTGGAACACACCGACGGCATCGAGGTCACCACGGGCCCGCTGGGTCAGGGCCTGGCCAACGCCGTCGGCATGGCGATGGCGGCGCGTCGCGAGCGCGGACTGCTCGACCCAGACGCGGCGCCCGGCGAGAGCGTCTTCGACCACACGATCTGGGCCTTCGCCTCGGACGGCGACATCGAGGAGGGCGTGACCAGCGAGGCCTCGAGCCTCGCGGGGACGCAGCGGCTCGGGAACCTCGTCGTCATGTACGACCAGAACCACATCTCGATCGAGGACGACACGGCCGTCGCTCTCAGCGAGGACACGGCCAAGCGCTACGAGGCGTACGGCTGGCACGTGCAGGTCGTCGACTGGACCGGCGGCGAGGGCCCGAAGGCGGGCAAGAACGGCGACTACCACGAGGACGTCCAGGCCCTCTACGACGCCTTCGCCGCGGCCCGCGACGAGACGAGCCGCCCGTCGCTGGTGATCCTCCGCACCGTCCTCGCCTGGCCCGCGCCCAACGCCCAGAACACGGGCAAGGCGCACGGCTCCGCGCTCGGCGAGGACGAGGTGCGCGCCACCAAGCAGGTGCTCGGCTTCGACTCCGATCAGCACTTCGAGGTGGACGACGCCGCGCTGGCGCGCGCCCGCGAGGCGGTCGACCGCGGCCGTCAGCGGCACGCCGAGTGGGACGACCGGTTCGCCAAGTGGAAGGCCGACAACCCCGACCGCTTCGAGCTGTGGGACCGGCTACGGGAGCGGCGGCTCCCCGCGGGCTGGCAGGACAAGCTGCCGACCTTCGAGGCGGGCAAGGCGGTCGCGACCCGCAAGGCGAGCAGCGGCGTGCTCAACGCCCTGGCCGGCGTGCTCCCCGAGCTCTGGGGAGGTTCGGCGGACCTGGCCGAGAGCAACAACACCGCGATGGAGGGCGAGCCCTCGTTCCTGCCCGCCGACATCGAGACCAAGCTGTGGGGCAAGGGCGACCCCTACGGCCGCACCCTGCACTTCGGCATCCGCGAGCACGCCATGGGCTCGATCCTTAACGGCATCGCGCTGCACGGTGGCCTGCGCGTCTACGGCGGCACCTTCCTCGTGTTCAGCGACTACATGCGGCCCGCCGTCCGCATGGCCGCCATCCAGGGGCTCCCCGTCACCTACGTCTGGACCCACGACTCCATCGGTCTCGGCGAGGACGGCCCCACCCACCAGCCGGTCGAGCACCTGGCCGCGCTGCGGGCGATCCCCAACCTCGACGTCGTGCGCCCCGCCGACGCGAACGAGACCACCTGGGCCTGGCGAACGATCCTCGAGCACACCGACCGGCCGGCCGGGCTCTGCCTCAGCCGGCAGAACCTGCCGACGTTCGACCGCTCGGGGCAGGGCGGCTTCGCCGCGGCGGACGGCGTCGCCCGGGGCGCCTACATCCTCAGGGAGGCGGACGGCGGCACGCCGCGCGTGATCCTCGTCGCGACCGGCTCCGAGGTCCAGATCGCCGTGGCCGCCCAGGAGCTCCTGCAGGCCGACGGCATCCCCACCCGCGTCGTGTCGATGCCGTGCCGGGAGTGGTTCGCGGCCCAGGACCAGTCCTATCGCGACGAGGTGCTGCCGCCCGCGGTCCGCGCCCGTGTCTCGGTCGAGGCCGCCGTGGCACAAGGCTGGCACGAGATCGTCGGCGACGCCGGCCGGTGCGTCTCGCTGGAGCACTTCGGCGCCTCGGCCGACTACCAGAAGCTCTACGACGAGTTCGGCTTCACCAAGGAGAACGTCGCCGACAAGGCCAGGGAGAGCCTCGCTCACCTGGACCGGGCAGGCGACGCCTGACGGCGGGGGCACACCCCCCGCACCCACGCCCCCATCCCCGCCGACCCGGCCCTCCCGGCCGACCTTCAGGAGTGATCCCCATGACCGACGCACTCGCCCGGCTCTCCGAGCTCGGTGTCTCCGTATGGCTCGACGACCTGTCCCGCGAGCTCCTCGCCGGCGGCGAGCTCGAGAAGCTGATCCGTGACCGTGCCGTGGTCGGTGTGACCACGAACCCGACCATCTTCGCCAGCGCCCTCGCCAAGGGCGACCGCTACGAGGACCAGGTGCGCGCGCTCGCCGCCCGCGGCGCCGACGTCGACACCACGGTGTTCGAGATCACCACCGACGACGTCCGCTCGGCCTGCGACGTGTTCATGCCCGTGTACGAGGCGACGGACCACGTCGACGGCCGGGTGTCGATCGAGGTCGACCCGCGGCTCGCGCACGACACCCGGCGCACCGTCGAGGCCGCCCGCTCGCTCGCCTCGACCGTCGACCGCCCGAACGCCCTGATCAAGATCCCGGCGACCGCCGAGGGCATCCCCGCGATCGCGCAGGTGATCGGAGATGGGATCAGCGTCAACGTCACGCTGATCTTCAGCCTGGAGCGCTACCGGGCCGTCATGAACGCCTTCCTCACCGGGCTGGAGCAGGCCAAGGCCAGCGGCAAGGACCTGGCGTCCATCGCCTCGGTGGCCTCGTTCTTCGTCTCCCGCGTCGACACCGAGGTCGACAAGCGGCTCGACGCCCTCGGCACCGACGAGGCCAAGCAGCTGCGCGGCAAGGCCGGCATCGCGAACGCCCGGCTGGCCTACCAGGCGTACGAGGAGGTCATCGGCGACGAGCGCTGGAAGACCCTGGCCGCCGCGGGCGCCCGCGTGCAGCGCCCGCTGTGGGCCTCGACGGGCGTCAAGGACCCGGCGTACCCCGACACCATGTACGTCACCGAGCTCGTCGCGCCCGACACCGTGAACACCATGCCGAGCAAGACCCTCGACGCCGTCGCCGACCACGGCGAGATCGCTGGCGAGACCGTCCGCGGGCGGTACGACGAGGCCCGCCAGGTGCTCGACCGGCTCGAGGCCCTGGGCATCGGCTACGCCGACGTCACCGACCTGCTCGAGCGCGAGGGCGTCGACAAGTTCGAGAAGAGCTGGGCCGAGCTGCTCCAGACGGTCACCGACGAGCTCGACCGCGCCAAGGCCCACCAGGAGGGTGACAAGTGACGTCGACCTCTGACGGGACCTCCGGCGAGACCCCAGACGACGAGGGCACCGTCTGGGAGCACGGGTCGGTGCTCGACGTCTCGGCCGACGGGGCGGCGGCGGAGGCCGTCGCCCGGCACGTCCCCCGGCTGGTCGAGCAGGGGGTCGCCGGCGGGATCAGCCGCCAGGACAGCACGCTGTGGGGCGACGCCGCACAGTCCGAGGCGGCGATCCGGCTCTCCTGGGTCGGCCTGCACACGACGAGCCGCGAGCTGGTGCCCAGGATCGAGGCCCTGCGCGCGGAGCTCGCCGCCGAGGGCGTCGACCGGGTGGTGCTGGCCGGTATGGGCGGCTCGTCCCTCGCCCCCGAGGTGATCACCAGGACCGCGGGCGTCCCGCTCGTCGTCCTCGACGGCACCGACCCGGAGCAGGTACGCAGCGCCCTGGCGGACCTCGGGCGCACCGTGCTGGTCGTCTCGAGCAAGTCGGGCGGCACGGTCGAGACCGACAGCCAGCGCCGAACGTTCGAGCAGGCCTTCCGCGAGGCCGGCGTCGACCCGGCGCGCCGGATCGTGGTCGTCACCGACCCCGGGTCGCCGCTGGAGAAGACGGCGGCCGACGCCGGCTACCGCGCCGTGTTCAACGCCGACCCGCACGTGGGCGGCCGCTATTCCGCGCTGACCGCGTTCGGGCTCGTCCCCAGCGGGCTCGCGGGCGCGGACGTCGGCGCCCTGCTCGACCAGGCCGACGAGGTCGCCGACCTGCTCAGCGCCGACGACCAGGCCAACCCTGCCCTCTTCGTCGGGGCGGCCCTCGGCGGCACCGACCCGCTGCGCGACAAGATCGTGTTCGTCGACGAGGGCTCCGGCCTGCCCGGGTTCGGCGACTGGGCCGAGCAGCTCATCGCCGAGTCCACGGGCAAGGACGGCAAGGGGCTGCTCCCGGTCGTCACCGAGGGCCCGCAGGCCCCCGAGGTGGGCACCCACGCGGACGACGTCCTCGTGGTGCGCCTGGTCAGCCCCTCGGGCGACGGCACCGACGGCGAGGACGCGCACGCTCCCTCGGAGCCCGCCGCCATCGCCGGGGACGGCGTCAGCGTCGCCGGGCCCCTCGGCGCGCAGTTCCTGCTCTGGGAGTACGCGGTCGCGATCGCCGGCCGGCTGATCGGCATCAACCCGTTCGACCAGCCCGACGTCGAGAGCGCGAAGAAGGCCGCGCGCGGTCTGCTCGACGCGCGGCCCGAGCCGACCCCCGCCGACCTGGTCGACGGCGACGTCGAGATCCGGGCCACACCGGGGCTGCTCGGCGAGGCGAAGAGCCTGGAGGAGGCGGTGGAGGCGCTGCTGGCGACCGTCGGGCCGCGCGGCTACCTGGCGGTCATGGCCTACCTCGACCGCGAGCACGACGCGGCGCTCGCGGAGGTCCGGGCTCCCCTGGCCCGGCGCCTCGGCCGGCCGGTCACGTTCGGCTGGGGGCCGCGCTTCCTGCACTCCACGGGGCAGTACCACAAGGGCGGGCCGGCGATCGGCTCCTACCTGCAGATCACGGCGGACACCCGCGAGGACCTCGAGGTGCCCGACCGCCCGTTCACCTTCGGTCAGCTGATCACTGCTCAGGCCGCGGGTGACGCGCAGGTGCTCGCCGAGCACCAGCGGCCCGTGCTGCGCCTCAACCTGCGCGACCGTTCGACCGGCCTCGACCGGCTGCGGAGGGTGCTGGGTGGCACAGCGCATGCCGGCGGCGCCGGCAGGGAAGGGACCTCTCCGTGAGCACCCTGATCACGCCGGGGCACAACCCCCTGCGCGACGAGCGCGACAAGCGCCTGCCCCGCATCGCGGGACCCTGCGGACTGGTCATCTTCGGAGTCACCGGCGACCTCGCCCGCAAGAAGCTCATGCCGGCGGTCTACGACCTGGCGAACCGGGGGCTGCTCCCCCCGGGCTTCGCGCTCGTCGGCTTCGCCCGACGGGACTGGGCGAACCAGGACTTCGGGCAGGTCGTGTACGAGGCGGTGCGCAGCCACGCCCGCACGCCGTTCCGCGAGTCGGTGTGGCGCCAGCTCGCCGAGGGCTTCCGGTTCGTCCCCGGTGACTTCGGCGACGACGACGCCTTCGACCAGCTGGCGCGCACCATCCACGACCTCGACCGGGTGCGGGGCACGGGCGGCAACCACGCCTTCTACATGTCGATCCCGCCGAAGTTCTTCCCCGAGGTCACCAAGCAGCTGGCCCGCTCGGGCCTGTCGGCCCAGGACGGCGACCAGTGGCGGCGGGTCGTCGTCGAGAAGCCCTTCGGTCACGACCTCAAGTCGGCGCGCGAGCTCAACGACATCGTCGAATCCGTCTTCCCGCCCGACTCGGTCTTCCGCATCGACCACTACCTCGGCAAGGAGACGGTCCAGAACCTGCTGGCGATGCGGTTCGCCAACCAGATGTTCGAGCCCGTCTGGAACGCGAACTACGTCGACCACGTGCAGATCACCATGGCGGAGGACATCGGCATCGGCGGCCGCGCGGGCTACTACGACGGCATCGGCGCCGCCCGCGACGTCATCCAGAACCACCTCCTGCAGCTGCTCGCGCTCACCGCCATGGAGGAGCCGGTCTCGTTCGACGCGAAGGACCTGCGCGGCGAGAAGGAGAAGGTGCTGAGCGCCGTCCGGCTCCCCGAGGACCTCGCGGCCCACACCGCCCGTGGCCAGTACGCGAAGGGCTGGCAGGGCAGCCAGCCGGTGACCGGCTACCTGGAGGAGGAGGGCATCTCCACCGACTCGATGACCGAGACGTTCGCAGCGGTCAAGCTCGACATCGACACCCGCCGCTGGGCCGGCGTCCCGTTCTACCTGCGGACGGGCAAGCGGCTGGGGCGGCGCGTCACCGAGATCGCCGTCGTGTTCAAGCGGGCGCCGCACCTGCCGTTCGAGCGGACGGCGACGGAGGAGCTCGGCCAGAACGCGATCGTCATCCGCGTCCAGCCCGACGAGGGCGTCACCATCCGGTTCGGCTCGAAGGTCCCGGGCACCCAGATGGAGGTTCGCGACGTCACGATGGACTTCGGCTACGGCAACGCGTTCACCGAGGCGTCGCCCGAGGCCTACGAGCGCCTGATCCTCGACGTGCTGCTCGGCGACCCGCCGCTGTTCCCCCGGCACGAAGAGGTCGAGCTGTCGTGGCAGATCCTCGATCCCATCGAGGAGTTCTGGGCCACGCAGGGGCAGCCCGAGCAGTACCCCTCGGGAACGTGGGGTCCCGCCTCGGCCGAGGCGATGATGGCCCGCGACGGCCGGATCTGGAGGCGACCGTGATCATCGACCTGCCCGACACCTCGACGGGCGACGTCTCGCGCAAGCTCGTCGAGCTGCGGGAGACGGGCGGGGCGGTCGCGCTCGGGCGCGTGCTCACGCTCATCATCGTCACCGACGACGGCCCCGCCGAGGCCGCCATCCGGGCCGCCAACGACGCGAGCCGGGAGCACCCCTGCCGGATCATCGCGGTCGTGCGCGGCAACCGGCGCGGCACCAACCGGCTCGACGCCCAGGTGCGCGTCGGGGGCGACGCCGGTGCCAGCGAGGTCATCGTGCTGCGGCTGTACGGCCAGCTCTCCGACCACGGCGGCAGTGTCGTCGTCCCGTTCCTCCTGCCCGACGCGCCGGTCGTCGCATGGTGGCCCGGGACCCCGCCGGACCGGCCCGCGGAGGACCCGATCGGGCAGATGGCGCAGCGGCGCATCACGGACGCCGCCGCCACGCCGAAGCCCGTCCGCACCATTGAGCTCTCGGCGAAGCGGCACGTGCCGGGCGACACCGACCTCGCCTGGAGCCGCATCACGCTGTGGCGCGGCCTGCTGGCGGCGGCGTTCGACCAGCCGCCCTACGAGCCGGTCACGGCCGCGAACGTGACCGGCGGCAGCGACAGCCCCAGCGCGGAGCTGATGGCCGCATGGCTCGCGGTCACGCTGCGCTGCCCCGTGTCGCGCACCCGCACCGAGCCCGGCACCGGCCTGATCAGCGTCTCGCTCGAGCGCGAGTCGGGGGCCGTCGAGCTCGTGCGCCCCGACGGCAACGTCGCCACCCTCACCCAGCCCGGCCAGCCGGCGCGGCAGATCTCGCTGCCGCCGCGCAACGACCGGGACTGCCTGGCGGAGGAGCTGCGCCGGCTCGACCCCGACGACATCTACGCCGAGGTGCTCACCGAGGGCTTCAAGGTGCTGCACGGGTCGGCGACGAAGACGGGCCGTGCCGGCGGCTCGCGCGGCGCCAAGCGGACGATGCCCGACGCCCCGTCGCCGGTCACCAACGACGCGCCGGCCGGCACCGACACGTCGCCGTCGGACGACGCGCCCTCCGGCCCGGCCTCGTGAGCGCGCCCGCCACCGTCGTCGTCCACGCCGACGCCGAGCTGCTCGCCGAGGCGGCGGCGGCCCGGCTGGTCACCCGCGTGGTGGACGCCCAGGCCGCCCGCGGCCGCGCGCACGTCGTTCTCACCGGGGGCGGGGTGGGGACGGCGACCCTGAAGGCGCTGGCCGCCTCCCCGGCCCGGGACGCGATCGACTGGACCGCCCTCGACCTGTGGTGGGGCGACGAGCGCTTCCTGGCCCCCGGGGACGCCGAGCGCAACGAGACGCAGGCCCGCGACGCGCTCCTCGACCACGTGGGTGTCGACCCGGCGCGGGTGCACGCGATGCCGGCCAGCGGCGGCGACTGGGGGGACGACGTCGACGCGGCGGCCGCGCGCTACGCCGAGGAGCTCGCGCGCGCCGCTCGCCCCGAGGACAGGCTGGGGGTGCCCTCGTTCGACGTGGTGCTGCTGGGCGTCGGGCCCGACGGGCACGTGGCGTCGCTCTTCCCCGAGCATCCCGCGCTGCACGAGACCGACCGGACCGTCGTCGGCGTCCGGGGCGCACCCAAGCCGCCGCCGGTGCGGATCTCCCTGACCATGCCCGTGATCCGCTCCGCCGCCGAGGTGTGGCTGCTCGCGGCCGGCGCCGAGAAGGCGCCCGCGGTCGCGCTCGCCCTGTCGGGAGCCGGCGAGGTCGCCGTCCCGGCCGCCGGGGCCCGGGGGCAGCGGGCGACGCTGTGGCTGCTCGACCGCGCGTCCGCGGCCAAGGTGCCTCCGGGGCTCACCCGGATCTCGTCGCCCTGACCCTCAGGACTCCGCCGCGCGCGGTGCGAACGACACCGTCTTCACCGCCGTGACGACGAACTGCTCGGCACGGGCGACGTCGAGGCCGGCCGCGGTCAGAGGACCGTCGCCGCCCTCGGCCTCGGCGAGCGCCAGGAGGATGTGCTCCGTACCCACGTAGGTGTGTCCGAGGCGGGCCGAGTGCTCGAACGTGAGCTGCAGCGCCGCCTTGGCCCCCGCGTCGAAGGGGATGAGCGCGGGCGTCTCCGGCGTGGGCGCCCGCAGCCGCCGCGTCACCGCCTCCCGCAGGGAGCCGAGCTCGATCCCCTGGTCGGCGAGGGCCAGCGCGGCCACCCCCTCCGGCTCGTCGAGCAGCCCGAGGAGCAGGTGATCGGTGGTGATCTCCTGGTTGCCGGCCGCGCGCGTCTCGTTCTGGGCCGAGACCACGACGTTGCGGGCGCGGGGGGTGAAGGACCCGAAGTCCTGCTTCGCGTTCGCCCCGGCGTCCTGCCCGGTCCTCGGCACGAACCGCTTCTGCGCGGCCTGCTTGGTGACGCCCATGCTGCGGCCGATCTCGGTCCAGGACGCCCCGGACCGACGCGCCTGGTCGACGAAGTGGCCGATGAGGTGGTCGGCGACGTCGCCGAGGTACTCGGCGGCGAGGACGGCGCTGGTCAACTGGTCCAGCGGATCGTCGCTGGCGGTGCGGATCCCGTCGATGAGCTCGTCGAGACGGACCGTGAGGTGAGGTTGGGTGGGCATGCGTCAACACTAAGTTGACGCCTCGCGGTCGTCAACTGATGGTTGACGGACTGCTCGCGCGTTGACTTTCCTGACAGGCAACCCTAATGTGGGTTTCCTACCGGGAAAGGAGCACGACATGACAGAGATCGGTGCCTCGGAGGCACGGGCCGCCCTCGCCGACGTCGAGCGTCGCAGGCGGGCCGTGGCCGAGCAGATCGGCGTGCCGCGGTGGTACTGGTGGAGCGTGGGCCTCGGGTGGATCGCGCTCGGCGTGATCACCGACCTCGGCAGGCCCTGGTTGACCCTCGCGGCGACTCTGGTCTTCGGCGCCGTGCACGCGGCCGTCGCACCACGCGCGATCGACGGCCGGCGCGGCAGCGGGAACCTCCGCGTCCGTGCCGACGTGGTCGGCCGTCACGTCGCGGCCTACGTGATCGGCGGGCTGATCCTGCTGGCCGCGGTCACCGTCGTCCTGTCGCTGGCCTTCGCGGCCGACGGCGCCCGGCACCCCGTGACCTGGGCCAGCGTGGTCGTGGCGGTGGTCGTGGTGCTCGGTGGCCCGTTGGCGCTGGCGCGGGTGCGCCGTTCCGCGGCCGTGGGCGCATGAGCACCCCCCGCTTCGACGAGCTCATCCACCCCGGCACCCGGCTCTCCATCGTGGCCCTGCTCGCCGCCGCCGACTGGGTGGAGTTCGCCTTCCTGCGCGACGAGCTCGCCCTCTCCGACTCCGCGTTGTCCAAGCAGCTGTCGACCCTCCAGGACGCCGGCTACGTGCACGTGGAGCGTGACGTCCACGGGCAGCGGCGCCGGGTGCGGGCCCGGCTGACGCCCGCGGGCCGGGAGGCGTTCGCTGGCCACGTCGCGGCACTGCGGGCCATCGTCGACGGGGCCGACGCCGGCGCCCGCACGAGGACGGCCGCAGGGTGAACCCTGCGGCGCACGATCCCGCCACCCCTCGCGATCAGCGCGCAGGCCGGAAGAGGCGGGACTCCAGGTTCGCGCGGATGGCGGGCCACTCGTCGTCGACGATCGAGTAGAAGGCGGCGTCGCGCAGGCCGACGTCCGCGGCGGGCGAGTGCCGGCGGAGGACGCCGTCGAAGCGCGCCCCCAGCCGCTCGATCGCCGCCCGGGAGCGGGCGTTGCGGGCGTCGGTCTTGAGCGACACCCGCTGCACCCGCCAGACCTCGAAGGCGTGCGTCAGCATCAGGAGCTTCGCCTCAGTGTTGACCGGGGTCCGCTGCGCGGCCGGGGTCAGCCAGGTCGAGCCGATCTCGGCCACCACCGGCATGCCGGGCGCGCGGTCGTCGACCGGCCAGTACTGCAGATCGAGCAAGGTGCTGCAGCCGACGAGCTCACCCGTGCCCGCGAGCACGGTGGCGAACGGGAGCCTGCTGCCCGTCGCCTGCTCGGCCAGCATGCCCTCGACGTAGGCGCGTGCGGCGTCGGCGCCGTCGGGCACCGTCGTCAGGCCGTACGTCGACCGGTCCCCCGATGCCGCGCCGGCGATGGCCGGGACGTGCCCGGGCGTCAGGGGTTCGAGCCGCACCCACCGTCCCCGCAGCTCCACGGGCGCGACGACGGGCGCGGCACCGCTCACCGGATGATCTTGCGGGCCCGCAGGGCGTCGAGCGCCTCCTGCAGGATGGCCTCGCCGTCGGCGTCGCTGCGCCGCTCCTTCACGTAGGCCAGGTGGGTCTTGTAGGGCTCGTTGCGCGGCGCCGACGGCGGGTTCGCCTGGTCCTGGCCGGCCGGGAAGCCGCAGCGCGGGCAGTCCCAGAGCTCCGGCGGCTGCGCCCCGGCCTCCTCCGAGAAGCTGGGCTTCGTCTCGTGCCCGTTGGAGCACCAGTACGAGATCTGCAGGCGCGGGGCCGTGTCACCGCGCTCGGCCTCGCCCATCGGCCCCGCACCCACGCGACTGCCGCGGATCGCATTGCCACTCGCCACCGGTGGTCCTCCCGTGCTCGTCGAACTGCTCGTCGAACTGGTCGTCGGAAAAGGCATCGCCCGCGCGCCCGGCGCGCGGCAGCGTCGGATGCGTCAGTACGTCGTCGTGAAGCGCTCGAGCACACCCAGCAGGACGATGGCCGCGCCCCACAGGAGCGCGACGGCGATCGTGAAGCGGTTCAGGTTGCGCTCGGCGACACCGGAGCTGCCCATGCTCGACGTCGCCCCACCGCCGAACATGTCGGACAGACCGCCACCGCGCCCCTTGTGCAGCAGGATCAGGATCGTCAGGAACAGGCTGGTCAACACCAGCACGACCTGGAGGGTGATGCGGATCGCGGTCACGTCGGTCCTTCGCGCGGTTCGGGGCGGTTCGTGCGTTCGGTCGCGGGCCCGGTTCGAGCGCCCGTGGCCACAGCCTAAGCGATCCCGGGCGCTGCCAGGGTCTCCCCCGGCGAGGACTCGTCAGGCGGTCACGTGCTGGCGGTACCGGACGACGGCAGCGAACTCGGCGGCGTCGATGGAGGCGCCGCCCACCAGGGCGCCGTCGACGTCGGGCTGGGCCATGATCGCGGCGATGTTCCCCGCCTTGACCGAGCCGCCGTAGAGCACGCGGACCCGGTCGGCCACCTCGCCCCGGTACAGCTCGCCGAGCCGGGAGCGGATGGCGGCGCAGACCTCCTGGGCGTCCTGCGGGGTGGCGACCTCGCCGGTGCCGATCGCCCACACCGGCTCGTAGGCGACGACGAGGTGCCCGGGGTCGTTGACCGCGACGCCCTCGAGCGCCCGCTCGAGCTGGCCGAGCGTGTGCTCGACCTGCCCGCCCTCGCGGCGCACCTCGAGGCTCTCGCCGACGCAGAGGATCGGCACGAGCCCGTGCCGGCGGGCGGCTCTGGCCTTCGCGCAGACGAGCGCGTCGGACTCGTGGTGGTGCTGGCGCCGCTCGCTGTGCCCGACCACGACGTAGGTGCACCCCAGCTTCGCCAGGAAGGCCCCCGAGATCTCGCCCGTGTACGCGCCGGCGTCGTGCGCCGAGAGGTCCTGGGCTCCGTAGCGCAGGCGGAGCTTGTCGCCGTCCACGAGCGTCTGGACCGAGCGGATGTCCGTGAACGGCGGCAGGACGGCGACCTCGACGGCCTCGTAGTCGTGCTTGGCGTCGTCGAGGGTCCAGGCGAGCTTCTGCACCAGGTGCGTGGCCTGCTGGTGGTCGAGGTTCATCTTCCAGTTGCCCGCCATCAGCGGGGTGCGCCCCTGGATCGAAGCAGCCATCGGGTCAGTCCTCCAGAACCGCGAGGCCGGGGAGGGTCGCGCCCTCGAGGAATTCCAGCGACGCGCCGCCGCCGGTGGAGATGTGGCCGAAGGCCGCCTCGTCGAACCCGAGGCGCCGGACGGCGGCGGCCGAGTCGCCGCCCCCGACGACCGTGAGGCCCTTGGACTCGGTGAGTGCCTCGGCCACCGCACGGGTGCCGGCGCTGAACGCGTCGAACTCGAACACGCCCATCGGGCCGTTCCAGAAGATGGTCTGCGCATCGGCGAGGCGGTCGGCGAAGAGCCGGCCCGACTCGGGGCCGATGTCGAGGCCGATCCGCCCGGGCGGCATCGCGTCGGCGGGGACGACATCGTGGGCGGCGTCCGCGGCGAAGGCGTCGGCCACGACGACGTCCACCGGCAGCACGACCTCGACCCCGGATGCCTGCGCCCGCTCGAGGTAGCCGCGGACCGTGTCGACCTGGTCGGCCTCGAGCAGGCTCGTACCCACCTCGTGCCCCTGTGCCGCCAGGAAGGTGAAGACCATGCCGCCGCCGATGAGCAGGCGGTCGGCCTTGCCGAGCAGGTTGTCGATGACGCCGAGCTTGTCCGACACCTTCGACCCGCCCAGGACGACGGCATACGGCCGCGCCGGGTCGACCGTGAGCCGGCGCAGCACCTCGACCTCGGCCAGCACGAGGCCGCCCGCGGCGTGCGGCAGCCGCTGCGCGACGTCGTACACGCTCGCCTGCTTGCGGTGCACCACTCCGAAGCCGTCGGAGACGAAGACGTCGGCCAGCGCGGCCAGCTCGTCGGCGAAGGCACCGCGGACGGCGTCGTCCTTGCTGGTCTCGCCCGGGTTGAAGCGCAGGTTCTCGAGCAGCGTGACGTCGCCGTCGGCGAACGCACCCACCACCTCGTGCGCGGAGGCGCCCACCGTGTCGGTGGCGAAGCGCACGTCGCGGCCCAGCAGCTCGCCGAGGCGGGCCGCGACGGGACGCAGCGAGTAGCGGTCCTCGGGGGCGCCCTTGGGGCGACCGAGGTGCGCGACGACGACCACGCGGGCGCCGGCGTCGGCGAGGCGGCGGATCGTCGGCACCGAGGCGCGGATGCGGCCGTCGTCGGTGATCGTGGTGCCGTCGAGCGGGACGTTCAGGTCGCTGCGGACGAGCACGCGCCGCCCGCGCACGTCGCCCAGGTCGTCGATGGTCTTCATGAGGACTGCTCCACAGGGGTACGCGCCCAGCGCGGGACGTCGACCCGCGCGCTGTGCACTGCCCCATGACGCGGGGCAGTGCACAGCGGGCAGGGCGTGGGCCCGTACGGCGGGCAGCAGTGAGCGTGCTGACGAGGTGCGGGGCGGATCAGAGCCTGGCGCCGACGTAGGTGGTGAGGTCGATGAGGCGGTTCGAGTAGCCCCACTCGTTGTCGTACCAGCCGACGATCTTCGCCTGGTCGCCCTGCACCGTCGTCAGGCCGGCGTCGAAGGTGCACGACGCGGGCGACGTGACGATGTCGCTGGAGACGATCGGGTCCTCGGTGTACTCGAGGTACCCCTTGAGCGAGCCCTCCGAGGCGCGCTTGAAGGCCGCGTTCACCTCGTCCTTGGTGGTCTCGCGCTCGAGCTGCACGGTGAGGTCGGTGGCCGAACCGGTGGGCACGGGCACGCGCATCGCGAAGCCGTCGAGCTTGCCCTTGAGCTCGGGGATGACCAGCGAGATCGCCTTCGCGGCGCCCGTGGTGGTCGGGATGATGTTCGTCGCGGCGGCCCGCGCGCGGCGCAGGTCCTTGTGCGGGAAGTCGAGGATGACCTGGTCGTTCGTGTAGGCGTGGATCGTCGTCATGAGCCCCTTGACGATGCCGAACTCCTCGAGCAGCACCTTGGCCATCGGGGCGAGGCAGTTCGTCGTGCACGAGGCGTTGGAGATCACGCTGTGGGCGGCGGGGTCGTACTGCCCCTCGTTGATGCCCATCACGACAGTGATGTCCTCGTTCTTCGCGGGCGCCGAGATGATGACCTTCTGCGCGCCGGCGTCGATGTGCGCCCGGGCCTTCTCCGCACCGGTGAAGTGGCCGGTCGACTCGATGACGACGTCCGCGCCCAGCTCCTTCCAGGGGAGGGCGGCGGGATCGCGCTCGGCGAGGACGGCGAAGCTGGAGTCGCCGACCGTGATCTTCCCGTCGGTGAAGCTCACGGGGCGCCCGAGGCGGCCGAGGATCGAGTCGTACGTCAGGAGGTGCGCGAGGGTCTTGACGTCGGTGAGGTCGTTGACCCCGACCACCTCGACGTCGGCGCCCGAGGCGAGCAGGGCGCGGAAGTAGTTGCGGCCGATGCGGCCGAAGCCGTTGATGCCAACTCGAACGGTCACGTCGAAGCCTTCCCAGCCGCGCCGGGACCCGGCCCGGCGCCGTGTGTGGATGATCGATTGATCGCGGTCGTACGCCGTCGTACCCACTGACCACCCTAGGGGCTACCGGCAGGTAGCCCGACAGGGCCCTTGGTCCCCTCCCGCGCACTGGCGCGTGGGGCTCAGGCGTCGAGCATCTCGGGGGTCAGGTTCGCCTCGGTGTTCGGGATGCCGAGGTCGGAGGCGCGCTTGTCGGCCATGGCGAGCAGGCGGCGGATGCGGCCGGCCACGGCGTCCTTGGTCATCGGGGGGTCGGCGAGCTGGCCCAGCTCCTCGAGGCTGGCCTGCTTGTGCTTGAGCCGCAGCTCCCCGGCCGAGCGCAGGTGCTCGGGCACGTCCTCGCCGAGGATCTCCATCGCCCGCTCCACCCGGCTGCCGGCGGCGACGGCCGCGCGCGCCGAGCGGCGCAGGTTGGCGTCGTCGAAGTTCGCGAGCCGGTTCGCGGTGGCGCGCACCTCGCGGCGCATCCGCCGCTCCTCCCACGCCAGCACCGTGTCGTGCGCGCCGAGCCGGGTGAGCATCGCGCCGATCGTGTCGCCGTCGCGCAGCACCACGCGGTCGACGCCACGCACGTCCCGGGCCTTCGACGCGATGCCGAGCCGGCGCGCCGCGCCGACGAGCGCGAGCGCCGCCTCCGGGCCGGGGCACGTGACCTCGAGGGCGGAGGACCGCCCCGGCTCGGTCAGCGAGCCGTGCGCGAGGAACGCGCCGCGCCAGGCCGCCTCGGCGTCGCAGGTCGCGCCCGAGACCACCTGCGGCGGCAGGCCCCGCACCGGCCGGCCGCGCCCGTCGAGCAGGCCGGTCTGGCGGGCGAGCGACTCGCCGTCGCGGACCACCCGCACGACGTACCGGCTCGCCCGGCGCAACCCGCCGGGTGCCAGCACCACGATGTCGCTCGTGTGCCCGAACACCTCGGCGATGTCGCGGCGCAGCCGCCGCGCGGCCGCCGCCGTGTCGAGCTCGGCCTCGACCACGATCCGCCCACCGACGATGTGCAGGCCGCCCGCGAAGCGCAACATGGCCGACACCTCGGCCTTGCGGCAGCAGGGTTTCGTCACGTGCAGGCGGCTCAGCTCGTCCTTGACCAACGCCGTCAGAGCCATGGCGGACATCCTGCCACCGGCGCCCCCACCCCCGTGCACCGCTCCGAGGAGTCGGGGGCCGTCCGTCGCCGGACGGCTCGTCCGAACGGACACGCCGCAGATGCACCCCCGCAGGACGGCGTGTCGGCCGGAACGGGCGCTCAGTGGCCGTGGAACACGTCGCGGTAGGCCGCGGCGAGGCGCAGCGGGTCGTGCCGCGGGCTGCCGTCGGGCATGCGCACCTCGCGCACGAGGAGCCGGGCGCCGAGGTCGCCCGCCACCCGCTCGAGGCGGGCCTCGTCGTCGACGGCGCTGGGGTCGGCCAGGACGGCGTCGACCCGCAGCTCTGGCGCGTGCGCGGCCAGGACCTCCAGGTGCGTCTCGGGCCCGAAGCCGTCGGTCTCACCCTGCTGCGGGCCGAGGTTGAGCGTGACGCAGCGGCGGGCGGGCGTCTCGTGCAGGGCGTGCGCGAGGCCCGGCACGAGCAGGTGCGGCAGCACGCTGCTGAACCATGAGCCCGGCCCGAGCACGACCCAGTCGGCGGCCAGCACCGCCTCGACGGCCGGCGGGCAGGCGGGCGGCTTCTCGGGCAGGAGCCGGACCCCGACGACGCGTCCGGGCGTGGTGGCGACGGCGACCTGCCCGCGCACGGTGGCCAGCGCGCCGGGGTCGGTGGGGTCGACGCCCTCGACGACGGCCTCGATGTCGAGCGGGACGGCCGCCATCGGCAGCACCCGCCCGCGCGCGCCCAGCAGACGGCCCACCCAGTCGAGCCCGGTGACGGTGTCGCCGAGCAGCTCCCAGAGGGTGACGATGAGCAGGTTGCCCAGCGCGTGGTCGTGCAGCGTGCCCGCGCTCGCGAAGCGGTGCTGCAGCACGTCGCGCCAGAGCCGGCCCCACTCGCTGTCGTCGCACAGTGCGGAGAGCGCCATCCGCAGGTCCCCGGGGGGCAGCACGCCGAGCTCCCGGCGCAACCGACCCGAGGAGCCCCCGTCGTCGGCGACCGTGACCACGGCCGTCAGCCGGTCGGTGAGGTGGCGCAGCGCCGACAGCGACGCCGACAGCCCGTGACCGCCCCCCAGGGCGACGACGGCCGGCCCCGAGCTGGTGGGCGGGCTCACTCCCGCCCCAGGTCCCGGTGCACCGTGGACGCCGACACACCGGCGGCCCGCAGCGCCTTCGCGAACTCCTCGCTCATCGCCACCGAGCGGTGCTTGCCGCCGGTGCAGCCGATCGCGATCGTGGCGTAGCGCTTCTTCTCGCGGATGTATCCGGCGAGCACCGGCTCGAGCGCCTTGGCGTACGCCGCCAGGAACGGCTGCGCGCCCGGCTGGCCGAGCACGTAGGCGCGCACGTCGTCGTCCAGGCCGGTGTGCGGCCGCAGCTCGGGCACCCAGAACGGGTTCGGCAGGAAGCGCACGTCGGCGACGTGGTCGGCGTCCAGCGGCAGGCCGTACTTGAAGCCGAACGAGACGACGCTGACCCGCAGGGCCGGCCCGGCGTCGCCGCCGAACACGTCGGTGACCGCGTGCGCGAGCTGGTGCACGTTGAGCGAGCTGGTGTCGATCACCATGTCGGCGAACTGCCGCAGCTCGTCGAGCAGGGCGCGCTCGCGCACGATCCCGTCGAGCAGGCGGCCCTCGCCCTGCAGCGGGTGCGGGCGGCGCACCGACTCGAACCGCCGCACCAGCGCCTCGTCGGTGGCGTCGAGGAACAGCACGCGGTGGCCGATGCCCCGCTCGTCGAGGTCCGCCAGTGCCGTCCGGAGGGCGGCGAAGAACGACCGGCCGCGGACGTCGACCGCGACGGCGAGCCGGGGCACCTCACGGCCGGCCGTCGTGGTGAGCTCGAGCAGGCTCTCGATCAGCTGCGGCGGCAGGTTGTCGACGACGTACCAGCCGAGGTCCTCGAGGACCTTCGCCGCCGTCGACCGGCCCGCCCCCGACATGCCCGTGATGACGAGCAGCTCGCTCGGGGCCCCGGGCACGCCGAGGCGGATGGGCCCGCTCATCGGCCCGCTCGCCGGCTCGGTCGTCGATGCCGCCTGTGTGTCCGTCCCGCTGGTCGCGGTCACTCCGACTCCCGTTCTGGTCATCCCCGTCCGCCCCGTGGCTCGAGCGCCCCCCGGCGTCACTCGAGGATCTCACCCGTCGCCACATCGACAGCCGGTTCCTGCGTCTGGCCGGCGAGCGCGCCGGCGACGGCGGCGGCCAGCGCCGGCCCGATGCCCTGCACCGATGCGATCTCCTCGGGGCTGGCGGCACGCAGCCGCTTCACCGAGCCGAACGCCCGCAACAGGGCCTTCTGCCGTGCAGGGCCCAGCCCGGGCACCTCGTCGAGCAGGCTCGTGGTCATCGCCTTGCTCCGCCGCTGCCGGTGATGCGTGATCGCGAAGCGGTGCGCCTCGTCGCGCACCCGCTGGAGCAGGTACAGCCCCTCGCTCGTGCGCGGCAGCACCAGCGGGTGCTCCTCCCCCGGCAGCCACACCTCCTCCAGGCGCTTGGCGAGGCCGCACAGCGCGACGTCGTCGATGCCGAGCTCGGCGAGCGCCCGGGCGGCGGCGGCCACCTGCGGCGGCCCGCCGTCGACGACGACGAGATTCGGCGCGTACGCGAAGCGGCGCGGGCGGCCGGTCTCGGGGTCGATGCGCGAGCCGAACGCGATGTCGTCGGCGAGGCCGTCCGACATGCCCTCCGTGAGCCCGTTCAGGCGGGGGCCCGCCTCGCCGGGGGCCAGGCCCGGCACTCCCTCGCCGGCCTCACCGCCCGGGTCGGCGTCGACCTCGTCGCCCTCGTCACCGAGGCCGAGCTCGCCGGTGGCCTCGCTCTCCTCCAGGTAGCGGCGGAACCGGCGCGTGATGACCTCGTGGATGGCCGCGACGTCGTCCTGCCCGTTCGTGCCCTTGATCGTGAACCGCCGGTACTCGCTCTTGCGGGCCAGCCCGTCCTCGAAGACGACCATCGAGGCCACCACGTGCTGGCCCTGGATGTTCGAGACGTCGTAGCACTCGATCCGCAGCGGCGCGTCGGCCATGCCGAGCGCCTCCTGCACCTCCTGCAGGGCCTTCGACCGGGTGGTCAGGTCGCCGGCGCGCCGGGTCTTGTGCAGCGTGAGCGACTGCGCCGCGTTGCGGGCGACGGTCTCGAGCAGCGCCTTCTTGTCGCCGCGCTGCGGCACGCGGACGGCGACCCGCGCGCCCCGCACCTCCGAGAGCAGCGCCTCGATCTCGGGGGCGTCGGGCGGGTCGGCCGGCACGAGGACCTCGCGCGGCACGCCGTCACGGCCCGCGTCCCCGTAGACCTGGAGCAGCAGCTGCTCGACGAGGTCGCCGGTGGTGACGTCCTCGACCTTCTCGACGACCCAGCCGCGCTGGCCGCGCACCCTGCCGTCGCGCACGTGGAAGACCTGGACGGCGGCCTCGAGGTCGTCCTCCGCGAGGGCGAAGACGTCGGCGTCGGTGCCGTCGGGGAG
This sequence comes from uncultured Actinomycetota bacterium, assembly GCA_963792195.1. Classification (GTDB taxonomy): domain Bacteria; phylum Actinomycetota; class Actinomycetes; order Actinomycetales; family Kineosporiaceae; genus DATKNA01. Next base: position 1,190,924 of record CAWBVK010000004.1, read on the forward strand.
CACCACCGCGCTCTTCTCGAGCGCCCGGCGCAGGGCCGCGAGGTCGTCGCGCAGGCGGGCCGCCCTCTCGTACTCGAGCTGGCTCGCCGCGTCGCGCATCTGCTGCTCGATGCGCCGCACGAAGCGCTGGGTCTGGCCCGCCATGAAGTCGCAGAAGTCCTCGGCGAGCCGGCGGTGCGCGTCGGCGTCGATCCGCCCCACGCACGGCGCGGAGCACTTGTCGATGTAGCCGAGCAGGCAGGGCCGCCCCACCTGGCCGGCGCGCTTGAAGACCCCGTTGCTGCAGGTGCGCACCGGGAACACCCGCAGCAGCAGGTCGACGGTCTCGCGGATCGCCCAGGCGTGCGCGTAGGGGCCGAAGTAGCGGGTGCCCTTGCGCTTGGCACCGCGCATGACCTGGACCCGCGGGAACTCCTCGCCCATGGTCACGGCGAGGAAGGGGTAGGACTTGTCGTCGCGGTACTTGACGTTGAACCGAGGGTCGAACTCCTTGATCCAGGAGTATTCGAGCTGGAGCGCCTCGACCTCGTTCGCGACGACCGTCCACTCCACCGACGCCGCCGTGGTGACCATGGAGAACGTGCGCGGGTGCAGCGACGCGGGGTCGGCGAAGTAGGAGTTGAGCCGCTGGCGCAGGCTCTTCGCCTTGCCGACGTAGATCACGCGGCGGTGCGCGTCGCGGAACCTGTAGACACCCGGGGACTCGGGGATCTCGCCCGTCCGCGGGCGGTACGTCGCGGGGTCGGCCACGGGAGAACCCTAAGCGTCACCGCCGACAGGACGGCCGTCGGCCTCGGGCACCACCTCCGGCACCACGCCGGGTACCAGGGGCGTCAGGTGGGTCTCGACGGCGGCGAGCCAGCCGGCCATGACCGCCAGGGCCACGTCGCGGACGGCGGAGTCGGGCGGCAGGAACCGGGGGTCGTGCAGCATCGGGGACGCCGGCCCGGCGCCGGTGCCGACGAAGACCATGAGGATCGGGAGCACCGTGCCGTAGGTGGCGAAGTCGTCGGAGCCGCACGAGGCGAACGACGCGGTCGGCACGCCCAGCGCCTCGAGCCACTCGGTCGCCGCCGTCGCGGTGGCCGGGTCGTTGACCAGCGCCGGCTCGCCCCGCTGGATCACGTAGCGGCCGGTGGCGCCGTGCGCGGCCGCGATCCCGGTGACGAGGGCCTCGATCCGGGCGTGGAGCGCCGCCATGTCCTGCGGCCGCATCGCCCGTACGGTGCCCGCCGCGCGCGCCTCGTCGGGAATGATGTTGGGCGCGCCGGAGCCGGCGAGCTGCCCCATCGTGACGACGACCGGTTGGAGGGGGTCGACCGCGGACCGGGCGGCGTCCTGCAGGGAGAGGACGATCCGGCACAGCGGCGGGACGGGATCGACGCACAGCTGGGGGTAGGCGCCGTGGCCGCCCCTGCCGGTGACGACGATCTCCACTTCGTCGACGGCGGCGTTCACCGGACCCGCGTCGCACGAGACGTGCCCGGCGGGCACCTGGGGCTGGAGGTGCCCGCCGACGACGCAGCGCACGTCGTGCGCGGCGAGGATCCCCTCGGCCACGACGTCCGTCGCGCCGGTCGGGCCGACCTCCTCCCGCGGCTGGAGGACGACGACCAGCCCCGCCGGGAGGCGGCGACCCGCGGACTCGAGGGCGAGTGCCGCGCGGGTCAGTGCGGTCACGGCCGCCAGGTGCACGTCGTGCCCGCAGGCGTGCATCGCGCCGTTGGCCGCGGCGTACGGGGCGTCCGTGGCCTCGACGAGCGGGAGGGCGTCGAGTTCCGCGCGGACGGCCACGGCCGGCCCGGGAGGGCCGACGCGCAGCACGCGCCCCGTCCCCGCGGACGGCTCGCCCGCCCCCGCGCCCAGCGCCGAGACGACGGCCGCCGCGGTCGCCGCCTCATCCCCCGACACCTCGGGGGCGGCGTGCAGGCGGTGCCGCAGCGCGACCGCGCCGGAGAGCTCGGCGTCCACGGCCGCCACCCAGGCCGCACGCAGGGCCTCGAGCCGCGCCCGCACGCCGGCGTGAGGCCCGCTCATGGTCGTCGTCCTCCCGGTCCCCGGCTCAGCCGGCCGCCAGCCCGTACACGCGCTCGGCGTTGCCGTGCGACACGAGGTGCGCCACGCGTTCGGCGTCGGGAGCGGCCCACTCACCGCTGTCGACCCTGTCGCGCAGCAGCGCGGCGAGCGCGAGGCGGTAGGTGAGCGCGCCCAGCAGGTACAGCTCGGGGGCGCCGAAGGCGTCGGACGAGTACAGCAGCCGCGTGAACGGCGTGACCTCGGCGACCTCGGCGAGCACCTCGGCGCCCCGGCGCGGGCCCACGTAGTGCAGGACCGAACCGACGTCCACGTGCACGTGGGGGTAGATGCACGCCAGGTACGAGGCCTGCCGGTGCCACGGCCAGCAGTGCAGGAGCATGACGGGCACGCGGTGCAGGTGCAGCCAGTCGGTGAGCAGCGTCGGGTCGACCTCGGGCATCCGGATGTCGCTGTCGCCGAAGCCGATGTGGAACTGGATCGGCAGCCCCAGGTCGACGGCCGTCCACAGGCTCAGGCGCTGGAGCACGGGGTCCGCCATCCGCCAGCCCGACGCGCCGGGTCCCCCGGCGAGCCAGCGCGCCACCGCGGCTGTCACCGTCTCGGCGGACGGCCGGGCGGGGTCGAGCCGCAGCCCCGTCCGATAGGCGGCGACCGACTTGACCCCGACGGCCCCGACCTCGGCGACGTCGCGTGCCAGGCGTTCGGCGAAGCGGGCGGCGAACTCCGCGGCGTCGACCCCGTCGGCGGCGACGGACTCGGCGACGGACTCGAGCCGGACGACGTGCCGCGTGGCCGCCCCCGTGAGCTCGCCCATCTGCTCGGGCGTCGTCAGGCCCGAGGGGCGGTGTCCGGTGTCGACGAGGTAGGTGCCCGTGCCCGTCGCCCCGAGGTAGCGGCTGTTGACCTCCTCCGTGCCGAGCTCGAAGCGCCGTGCGAGGTACTCCTCGAGGGGCGCGTGCGGCTCGAGGTCGAGCAGCGGCGCGCAGTGCCGGCGGATCGCCAGGCCGACGGGCGTGTCGAAGTTCGTCTCGCCCTCGGGCGGCGCGCCGCCCTCGCTGATCAGCGCCTCGACCTCGGCCCGGTCGGTCCGCACCGCCACGACCCCGTGGCAGTGGTGGTCGACCAGCGGCACCGAGCCCGACAGCCGGGCCAGCGGATCCCGGTCGTCGTGCTCGTCCGTGCGGGATGCGGTCATGGCGTCCTCCTGCGCGTGCTGGGGTCGGGTGCGGCGGCGGGGCGGCCGAGCACCTCGGTCGACAGCTCGTCGTACCGCTCCATCCGGGCCTGCGGGGCACCGCCGAGCCGCTCGACGACGCTGACGAGCACGGTCTCGACCGCGGCGAGCGCGGGCGACATGACCGAGAAGGGCGACCCGGTGTCGATCGTCGTCACCACGACCGCGTCGGCGTCCCCGGCCAGCGGCGACACCAGGTGGTCGGTGAAGAGCACGAGCCGGGCCCCCTGCGCCACGGCGGCGGAACCGAACTCGATCGTGTCGCGCTGGTAGCGCCGGTAGTCGAACGCGACGACGACGTCCCGGCGGGCGACGTCGAGCAGGGCGGTGTGCCGCCCGCCCGGGTCGCCCGGCACCCGGTGCACGCCCCGGCGGAGCACCTGCAGGTGCAGCACGAGGTACTCGGCGAGGACGGCGCTGAACCGGCCGCCGAGCGCCCACACCGGCCGGCGGGCGTCGGCGAGCAGCGCCGCGGCGTCCTCCGCGTCGCTCCCGCCGGCGAGCCGGGCGAGGTCGGCCGCGACGGACGTCCGGATCGCCTCCCGCACCGTGTCCACGAGCCCGGTCGACGGCTCGCGCGGCATGACGTCGAGCGGCGTGGACCAGCGCGCGGAGAGCTCCGCGCGCAGCAGCCGCTGGAAGTCGGGGTACCCGCTGAACCCGAGCTTGGCGACCACCCGCAGGACTGTCGGGGCGCTGGTGCCGGCGCGTTCCGCCACGACGGCCAGCGGCTCGAGGCCGGTCAGCGGGTACTCGGCCAGCAGGGCCCGCGCGACGCGGCGCTCGGCCGGGGCGAAGCCGGACGACGCGCGACGCAGCCGCTCGGCGACCGACGGGTCGGCGCTCAGTACACCCACCGGTAGGCCTCGGCGACGGCCGCGGCGTCGAGTTCCGCGCACCGGGCGGCCTCACCGCGCCGCACGGCGAGGACGGCGTCGACGACGAGGTCGCCGAACACCGCGGCGGGGAGTTCGCTGGCCGCGAAGGCCTCGACCGCCTCGGGCAGAGAGGCCGGCAGGCGCGTGACGCCTCGCTTCTCGGCCTCGGCCGGGTCGAGCGCTGCCGGGTCGCCGGTGACCTCCTCGGGCAGGGTGAGCGACCGCTGGACGCCGTCCAGCCCGGCCCCGAGCACGCCGACGAGGAGCAGGTAGGGGTTGGCGGCGAGGTCGGCGCACTTCACCTCGAGGTTCGCCGCACGGTCGCGGTCGCCGACCATCCCGGTGACCACGCGGAGCGCCGACTCCCGCGTCTCGTGGCCCCAGCAGGCGTAGATGCCGGCCCAGTGCGAGGGCTGCAGCCGGAGGTAGCTCGCGGGGCTCGGGGTGGTCACCGCGGCGAGGGCCGGCAGGGCCGCGAGGACGCCGGCGGCGAAGGCCTCGCCCTCGGCGGTCATGCCGTACCTGCCCTCGCCGGTGCCGTGCAGGTTCGCCCCGTCGCGCCAGGCGGACACGTGCAGGTGACCCGCCGTTGCCGACCCCGCCGGCGACGACGGACGGCGCGAAGGAGATCCGCAGGCCGTGCCGCTGGGCGACGGCCCGCAGGGTCTGCCGGACGAGCACCGAGCGGTCCGCGGCGCCGACGGGGTCGAGCGCGCCCACCGACACCTCGTACTGCCCCGCCGCGTACTCGGGGTGGATCTGGTCGACCTCCACGCCCTCGGCGGCCAGCACGGCCAGGGCCTCGGCGCAGAAGTCGGCCTGCTCCACCAGCCGGGTCATCCCGTAGGCGGGGCCGACGCAGGCCGGCTCGAACGCCGGGTAGGGGACGTCGCCGCGGCCGAGCGCGAACTCGATCTCGACGGCCGCCTTGAGCGTGAGGCCCTGGGCCTGGGCCGCGGAGACGAGGCGACGCAGGATCGTCCGCGAGCAGCCGGCGTGCAGGGTGCCGTCCTGGGTCATCCGGTCGACGGGGGCCCACGCCCAGCCGGGCTGGCCGGCGAGCGCGACCACGTGGTCGAGGTCGGGTACGAGCCGCAGGTCGCCGTCGGGGCCGCCCTGCAACTCGGCCGACACGATCGAGTCGTCCGCGAGGAACAGGTCGAAGACCGGTGACATCCCCACGCCCCACCGCGCGGCGGACTCGAGGCGCGAGACGGGCACGGTCTTGACCCGGGTCACGCCGCAGGTGTCGACCCACGAGAGTGCCACGCCGTGCACGCCGCGCGCGGCGAGCTCCGCCGGCCACCTCGCGGGCCCGCTCGCCGTCCCCGGGGCGGCCGCCGGGGACGGGGTCGGGATACGTGGTCACACGCGCTCCCCGACCTCGGGCGCCAGCCCCTCGTCGGCGGTGAGCCGCTCCCCCGCCCGCTGCGCCGCCCGCCGGGACGGCGATCACGTAGACCACTCCGACGAGCAGCCATGCCACGGCCACCAACGGAGCTACGGCGGCCTTGCCCGAGGGCAGCGGGAAGAGGTTCTTGTAGAGCGTGTACCCGAGCAGCGCGAGCGCGAGGACGGGCACCACGAACTCCCAGGCGGCGACCTGGCGGCTGCCCGAGAAGAACAGCAGCCGGGCCACGCCGATCGTCGCGAGGACGTAGGCGACGAGCAGGATCAGGGTGCCGATCACGCCGGCGGCGATGAAGACCGACAGCGAGGGCGAGTCATCCGACGCGTAGACGATCCAGAGCAGGCCCTCGAGCACGAGGGCGGCGATCGCGACGACGGCCGCCGACGACCACCGGGGTGCGCCGGCCCGGGGAGACCCGTGCCACCGCGGCCGGGGCGACGCCGTCGCGGCCGAGGGCGAAGAGCAGCCGGGACGCACCCACGGAGCAGGCCAGGGCGCAGCCGAACGCGCTGACGGCCGCGCCGAGGGTGATGAGGTCGCCGAGCCACGGGCCCACGAACTGCGTGCCGAGGTCGCCGAACAGCGAGCCCGAGGAGCCGAACGCCGCCAGGCCCTTGTCGTCGGTGCCGAAGCCCATCACCTCGACCCAGGTGACGAAGACGAAGTAGAGCCGCCGAAGATCGCCGTCCCGAGGATCGCCCGCGGGATGTCGCGCCGCGGGTGCCGGGTCTCCTCCCCGAGCGTCGCCGCCGCCTCGAAGCCGGCGAACGAGAGGAAGCCGAACACCACCCCGAGGAACAGCGCCGAGGTGCCGAAACCGCTCGCCAGCGTGAACGGCGAGAACGTGATGCCCTGCCCGTCCGGCCCGTTGCCGCCGGCGAGCTTGCCGAGCACGATGAGCGCGACGAGCGAGGATGAGCGCGACCGTGGCGCCCTCGACGACGAGCAGGAAGCGCGTGCCGAGGCGCACCGGCGAGATCGTCAGCCAGAAGACGCCGAGCAGGATCAGCGGCACGAGGACGAGCACGAGCGCGTCCGGCGGGCTTCGTCCAGAGGCCGGTGCCGTCGAGGAACGCCAGGATGAACCGCGACGAAGCGGTCGCCGTGACGACGGCGTAGAACGTGTACGTGCCGAGCAGGCCCCATCCCGCGACGACGCCGGCCCGCGGCCCGAGGGTCGCCCCGACGAAGCCGTACACCGAGCCCGAGTGGTTGAAGCGCTGGGTGAGCCGGACGAACGTGTAGGCGACGAGCAGCACCCCGACGGTCGCGAGCGGCGAACGTCAGCGGGATGGCGCGGCCCGACGGCGCCGACCATGCCCTGCGGGTTGATGTTCGCGGCCATCGACGGCGCCATCAGCGCCACGGAGATGCCGATCGCTTCCCAGATGTTCAGCTCGCGAGCGAGCTTCGGACCCTCACCGGCCATGGCGGAACTCCTCGAGCTACGGGCTCCGGAGGCGGAGCCTGTGGCCCCCCGGGCTGACGGCACCCGGGCCCGGTCGGGCCCCCCGGCCCTGGTGCGGCCGGCCCCGGGTTGGTCAGGGAGCTATGAAAACCTGGTTACGGGAGCCTCCACAAGAGCCGGACGTGAACTTCTCGTTACGCCGCTACCCGGTTACCCGTCAGCTGCTGGTCGCCGAGAGCTCGAGGAGGTCGACGGCGACGCCCTGTGCGCCCCGCGCGGCCTCTGCCGTGCCGTTCGCCGTCGCTCCGCCCTTGCCCCGGGTGCGCGGCAGGTGCCCGCGACCCGCGAGCACGGGCGCGAGGAAGCGGCCGGTGTGGCTGGTCGGGGTGCTTGGCCACCTGCTCGGGGGTGCCCTCGGCGACCACCTTGCCGCCGCCCGAGCCGCCCTCCGGCCCCATGTCGACGATCCAGTCGGCGCTCTTGATGACGTCGAGGTTGTGCTCGATGACGAGCACCGTGTTGCCCTTGTCGACCAGACCCTGCAGCACGCCGAGGAGCTTGCGGATGTCCTCGAAGTGCAGGCCCGTCGTGGGCTCGTCGAGCACGTAGACCGTGCGGCCGGTCGACCGCTTCTGCAGCTCGGCGGCCAGCTTGACGCGTTGCGCCTCGCCGCCCGAGAGCGTGGGCGCGGGCTGGCCGAGCCGGACGTAGCCGAGGCCGACGCTGGCCAGCGTGGTCATGTGCCGGGCGATGGCGGGGACGGCGGCGAAGAACTCGGCCGCCTCCTCGATCGGCATGTCGAGGACGTCGGCGATCGTCTTGCCCTTGAAGTGCACCTCGAGCGTCTCCCGGTTGTACCGGGCGCCGTGGCAGACCTCGCAGGGGACGTAGACGTCGGGCAGGAAGTTCATCTCGATCTTGATCGTGCCGTCGCCGGAGCACGCCTCGCAGCGGCCGCCCTTGACGTTGAACGAGAACCGGCCCGGCAGGTAGCCGCGGATCTTCGCCTCGGTCGTCTCCGCGAACAGCCGGCGGATGTGGTCGAAGACGCCGGTGTAGGTGGCCGGGTTGGAGCGCGGCGTGCGGCCGATCGGGCTCTGGTCGACGTGGACGACCTTGTCGAGGTGCTCGAGGCCGGTGACCGTCTTGTGCCGGCCGGGCACCTGGCGCGCGCCGTTCAGCTTGTTCGCCAGGACCGTGTAGAGGATGTCGTTGACCAGCGTCGACTTGCCCGAGCCGCTCACGCCGGTCACCGCGACGAGGCAGCCGAGCGGGAAGCTCACGTCGATGCCGCGCAGGTTGTGCTCGCGCGCGCCGACGACGGTGACCTGCCGGCGCTTGTCGACCTTGCGCCGGGACGCGGGCAGCGCGATCTCGCGGCGGCCCGACAGGTACATGCCGGTCAGCGAGTCGGGGTGGTCGAGCAGCCCCTGGACCGTCCCGGAGTGGACCACCTGCCCGCCGTGCTCGCCGGCGCGGGGACCGATGTCGACCGCCCAGTCCGCCGCCCGGATCGTGTCCTCGTCGTGCTCGACGACGATCAGCGTGTTCCCGAGGTCGCGCAGCCGGGTCAGGGTGTCGATGAGCCGCCGGTTGTCACGCTGGTGCAGGCCGATGCTCGGCTCGTCGAGCACGTAGAGGACGCCGACGAGCCCCGAGCCGATCTGCGTCGCGAGGCGGATGCGCTGGGCCTCGCCGCCGGACAGGGTGCCCGCGGCCCGGTCGAGCGAGAGGTACTCGAGGCCGACGTCCAGCAGGAAGCCCAGGCGCGCCTGGATCTCCTTCAGGACGCGCTCCGCGATCTGCTTCTCGCGCGGGCTGAGCTCGAGGCCGCCGAGGAAGGCCGCGGCCTCGCGGATCGGCAGGTTGCAGACGTCGGCGATCGACCGGCCCCCGACGAGGACCGCGAGGGACTCCGGCTTGAGGCGCGCCCCCTTGCAGGCGGGGCACGGCACCTCGCGCATGTAGCCCTCGTAGCGCTCCCGGCTCCACTCGGACTCGGTCTCGCCGTGCCGGCGCTGCACGAACGGGATCGCGCCCTCGAAGCCGGTCGAGTACGACCGCTCGCGCCCGTACCGGTTCTTGAACCGGACGTGCACCTGGTGGTCCTGCCCGTGGAGCAGCGCGTACCGAGCCCGCTCGGGCAGCGCCCGCCACGGCGTGTCGACGGTGAAGCCGAGGTCCTCGCCGAGCGCCTTCATCAGGCGCACGAAGTAGTCGGCGGAGCCCTGGCCCACGGCGCGATGGCGCCCTCGGCCAGCGTCAGGTCCTCGTCGGGCACGAGCAGCTCGGGGTCGACCTCGAGCCTGCTGCCGATGCCCGTGCACTCGGTGCAGGCGCCGTAGGGGTTGTTGAAGGAGAACGAGCGCGGCTCGACCTCGAACGAGGCCAGCGGGTGGTCGTTGGGGCAGGCCATCTTCTCGCTGAACCGGCGTTCGCGTTCGGGCGAGCCCAGCTGGCTCGTCGACCAGGTCGATGGTGAGGATGCCCCCGGCCAGCCCGAGTGCGGTCTCGACGCTGTCGGTCAGGCGGCGCTTGCTCGACGGCTTCGCGACGAGGCGGTCGACGACGACCTCGATGGTGTGCTTGAGCTTCTTCTCGAGGACCGGCGGGTCGCTCAGCGCCATCACCTCGCCGTCGACCCGGGCCCGCGCGAAGCCCTTGCTCTGCAGCTCGCGGAACAGGTCGGCGTACTCCCCCTTGCGCCCCCGGACGACCGGCGCGAGCACCTGGAAGCGGGTGCCCTCGGGCAGCTCGAGCAACCGGTCGACGATCTGCTGCGGGGTCTGCTTCGTGATGGGCTCGCCGCACACCGGGCAGTGCGGGTGGCCGACGCGCGCCCAGAGCAGGCGGAGGTAGTCGTAGACCTCGGTGATCGTGCCGACGGTCGAGCGCGGGTTGCGGTTCGTCGACTTCTGGTCGATCGACACCGCCGGCGACAGGCCCTCGATGAAGTCGACGTCGGGCTTGTCCATCTGACCCAGGAACTGGCGCGCGTACGCCGACAGCGACTCCACGTACCGGCGCTGGCCCTCGGCGAAGATCGTGTCGAACGCGAGGGACGACTTGCCCGAGCCGGACAGGCCGGTGAAGACGACGAGGGAGTCCCTCGGCAGCTCGAGCGAGACGTCTTTCAGGTTGTGCTCACGGGCACCGCGGACGATCAGTCGGTCGCTCACAAGTCCTTCTCGAGGCTCGGGGAGGCGGGAGGACGGCCTTCGCTCCCATGCTAGGCGGCGGGTCCGACAGACTCTCCTCGGACGCCGAACAGGTGTCCGATCACGCCTCGTGACCCGGTCGTGCCGCCCCCCGGCAGTCCCCCGCCGACCAGCCACAACGGCACCCGCCCCGCTTTCATGCCCGCGCCGGCGCGGGGGCGGGTGGCTAGGGTTGCGGTGTGCCGATGCCGCAGGACGCGACGAACGTCGACTCGATCATGGCCGACGTCGCGGCGCGGACGCTCGAGGTGGTCGTGCGGGCGGACCTGCTCACCGACGCCGAGGTGCCGGGCCCGAGCCGCCTCCCGGGCTGGACCCGGGGGCACGTGCTGGCGCACCTGGCCGACAACGCCGAGGCCTTCGCGGCCGTGCTGGGCCGCGCCGGGGACGCCGACGACGCGGGGCTGATGTACGCCTCCCGCGAGTCGCGGGACCATTCGATCGAGGCGGGTGCGGGCCGCTCGGGCGCCGACCACGTCACGCGCCTGCTCGCCGGCGCCCACCACATGACCGCCGCATGGCGCGACCTGCCCGCCGACCGCCTCGAGGCCACGGTCTCCGGCACGGCCGGCTGGACCCGCCCGGTCCGGGACGTGCCCTGGATGCGCTGGCGCGAGGTGGCTCTGCACGCCGTCGACCTGGGCTGGCCGTCCGGCTTCACCGCCGGGGACCCGCTGGTGGCCCGCCTGCTCGACGAGAGCATCCAGGCCCTGGTGGCCCACCCCGCCGCGCCGGCGCTCACCGTGACCGACACCGACCGCGGAACCGGGTGGACGGTCGGCACCGGCACGCGCACCGCGAACCAGCCGCTGCGCATCGAGGGGCCCACCGGCGAGCTCGCGCTGTGGATCACCGGCCGGTCCGACGGCAGCGTGCTGGGGGCATCCGGCCCCCTGCCGACCCTGCCGCCCTGGCTCTGAGAGGTACCCCGTGACCCAGCCCTACACCGGCGACGTCTCCCCCGGCGGGCCCAGCGACGTCCGCGAGCTGCCCGACGTCGTGATCCGCAAGGCCAGCGTCTCCACGATGGACAACAACGTCTACCTGATCACGGACCGGGCCACGGGCGAGCAGCTCCTCGTGGACGCCGCCGACGACGCACCCCGCGTGCTCGCCCTGGTCGCGGAGGGCGTTCCGAACGGCGGCCACGGCCTCGCCACTGTCGTGACGACCCACCAGCACTGGGACCACCACCGCGCCCTGACCGAGGTCCTGGCGGCGACAGGGGCGCGGGGGGCGGCCGGCCGGGACGACGCCACCCACCTGCCGGTCTCCCCCGACGTCGTCCTCGATCACGGGGACACCGTGACCGTGGGTGCGACCACGCTGGACGTCGTCCATCTGCGCGGCCACACGCCCGGATCGGTGGCACTCGTGCTGCGCTCCCAGGACGGCGGCACGCACGTCTTCACGGGCGACAGCCTCTTCCCCGGTGGGGTGGGCAACACCCAGCAGGACGCCGCTCGCTTCGGCCGGTTGATCGACGACGTGGAGCAGCGGCTCTTCGCCGTGCTGCCGGACGACGCCTGGGTCTATCCGGGTCACGGCAAGGACACCACGCTCGGCGCGGAGCGCCCGCATCTGGCGGAGTGGCGATCCAGGGGCTGGTGACCCGGCCGGGTCCGTCCCGTCGATCGACCGTTCGGTCGGTCAGGCCCCGCCGGTCGAGGAGAGCTCGTGCTCCGGGGCGGGGTCGCCCGCCGTGCGCCGGCGCGGCACCAGCAGGCTCAGCACGGTGGTGACCACGAGGACACCGCCGATGACCGCCAGCGACAGCCAGATCGGGACCACGGGGGCCCACTCGATCGGCTCGCCCCCGTTCAGCCACTTCATCTCGTTGGTGGCGAGGGCCTCGAGGACGAGCTTGACGCCGATGAACGCGAGGATGACCGAGAGCCCCTTGGGCAGGTAGACGAGCCGGTCGAGCAACCCCCCGAGCAGGAAGTACAGCTGGCGCAGGCCCATCAGGGCGAAGAGCGTCGCGGTGAAGACGATGAACGGGTCCTGCGTGAGGCCGAAGATCGCGGGGATCGAGTCGAGCGCGAAGAGCACGTCGGTCGACCCGATCGCCAGCAGCACGATGACCAGCGGCGTGAGCAGCCGCCGGCCGGCGACCCGGGTGGTGAGCTTCGCGCCGTCGTAGCGCTCGCTGATCGGCAGCACCCGGCGGGCGCGGCGGACCACGGCGTTCTCGTGGTACTCCTCGGCGGCGCCGTGGTCGCGGAACAGCTGCACCGCCGTGTACACCAGGAAGGCCCCGAACAGGTAGAAGACCCAGTCGAACCGCTCGATGGCCGCGGCCCCGACCACGATGCAGGCGCCGCGCAGCACCAGCGACAGGATGATGCCGATGAGCAGCACCTTCTGCTGGTGCTGCCGCGGCACCGCGAAGCGGGTCATGATGACGACGAACACGAACAGGTTGTCGACGCTCAGGCTGTACTCCGTCGCCCACCCGGCGAGGAAGGCCCCTGCGGTGGGCCCGTCGCTCACCAGCAGCAGGACGACGGCGAACGCGAGGGCCAGCGCCACGTAGAACGCCACCCAGAGGCCGGACTCGCGCAGTGACGGGATGTGCGGCCGCCGGGCGACGACGACGAGATCGACGACGAGCAGTACGCCGATGACGGCGAACGTCACGATCTCGAACGTCTGGCTCACGCGGCGGGACCTCCTGCTGGCTCTGCCGGGGTGGTCCCCCTGCGGCACCGGGCACGGATGGTGCGTGCCCGTCGAAGTTTAGTCGGCTCCTGCGGGCTCGTCCCCTCAGGCGGTGCCCGCCGCGCGCATCCCGCGGAGCTCCTTCTTGAGCTCGGAGACCTCGTCGCGCAGCCGTGCCGCCAGCTCGAAGTGCAGCTCCGCCGCCGCCGCGTGCATCTGCTGCGTCAGCTGCTGGATGAGGTCGGCGAGGTCCGCGGAGGGCAGGGCGACGAGGTCGCCGGCGTGCCGGCCCGGCTGCTCGCCCGTCGAGCGCATGCCGGGCACCGGCGCCTTGCCCCGGCTCCGCTGCCGCCCGCCGCCGCCGATCAGGGCCTCGGTGTCCTCGTCCTCGCGGGCGATCAGGTCCGTGATGTCGGCGATGCGCTTGCGCAGCGGCTGCGGGTCGATCCCGCGCTCGGTGTTGTACGCGACCTGCTTCTCGCGGCGCCGGTTCGTCTCGTCGATGGCCTGCCGCATCGACGGGGTGATCGTGTCGGCGTACATGTGCACCTCGCCCGAGACGTTGCGGGCGGCGCGGCCGATGGTCTGGATGAGCGACTTGGACGAGCGCAGGAAGCCCTCCTTGTCGGCGTCGAGGATGCTCACCAGGGACACCTCGGGCAGGTCGAGACCCTCGCGCAGCAGGTTGATCCCGACGAGGACGTCGAACTCGCCCTGCCGGAGCTCGCGCAGGAGCTCGACGCGGCGCAGGGTGTCGACCTCGGAGTGCAGGTAGCGGACCCGGACCCCCTGCTCGAGCAGGTAGTCGGTCAGGTCCTCGGCCATCTTCTTCGTCAGGGTGGTGACGAGGACGCGCTCGTCGCGCTCGGCCCGGCTGCGGATCTCGCCGAGCAGGTCGTCGATCTGGCCCTTCGTCGGCTTCACCACGATGCGCGGGTCGACGAGGCCGGTCGGCCGGATGATCTGCTCGACGACGCCCCTGCCCTTCGCGAGCTCGTAGTCGCCGGGCGTGGCCGACAGGTAGACCGTCTGCCCGATCCGCTCGAGGAACTCCTCCCACTTCAGGGGGCGGTTGTCCATCGCGCTGGGGAGCCGGAACCCGTGGTCGACGAGCTGCCGCTTGCGCGACATGTCGCCCTCGTACATCGCACCGATCTGCGGCACGGTCACGTGCGACTCGTCGATGACGAGCAGGAAGTCCTCGGGGAAGTAGTCGAGCAGGGTGTTCGGGGCGCTCCCCGGCCCGCGGCCGTCGATGTGGCGTGAGTAGTTCTCGATGCCGGAGCAGGAGCCGACCTGGCGCATCATCTCGATGTCGTAGGTCGTGCGCATGCGCAGCCGCTGGGCCTCGAGCAGCTTGCCCTGGCGCTCCAGCTCGGCGAGCCGGTCGGCGAGCTCGGCCTCGATGGTGCCGATCGCCCGCTCCATCCGTTCGGGGCCGGCGACGTAGTGCGTCGCGGGGAAGACGTACATCTCGTCCTCCTCGCGGAGGATCTCGCCCGTGAGCGGGTGCAGCGTGTAGATCCGGTCGATCTCGTCGCCGAAGAACTCGATGCGGATCGCGAGCTCCTCGTACTGCGGGATGATCTCGACCGTGTCGCCGCGCACCCGGAAGGTGCCCCGCGTGAAGGCGAGGTCGTTGCGGGTGTACTGCATCTGCACGAACCGCCGGAGCAGCTCGTCGCGCTCGAGCTCCTGGCCGACCTTCAGCCGGACCATCCGGTCGACGTACTCCTGCGGGGTGCCCAGGCCGTAGATGCACGACACCGACGCCACGACGATCACGTCGCGGCGGGTCAGCAGGGAGTTGGTCGCCGAGTGCCGCAGCCGCTCGACCTCCTCGTTGAGCGAGGAGTCCTTCTCGATGTAGGTGTCGGTCTGCGGGATGTACGCCTCGGGCTGGTAGTAGTCGTAGTACGACACGAAGTACTCGACGGCGTTGTGCGGCAGCAACTCCCGGAACTCGTTCGCCAGCTGCGCCGCCAGGGTCTTGTTGGGCGCGAGCACGAGGGTGGGCCGCTGCACCTGCTCGATCAGCCAGGCCGTGGTCGCCGACTTGCCGGTACCGGTCGCGCCGAGGAGCACGACGTTCTTCTCGGCGGCGTTCACCCGGCTCGCGAGCTCGGCGATCGCCTGCGGCTGGTCACCGCTCGGGGAGAAGTCGGAGACCACCCGGAAGGGCGCGACGGTGCGCTGGAGGTCGGTCGTCGGTCGCATGGTCCTACGCTAAGCGCCGCCACCGACAGACTCATTCCTCGCCGTCGCCGGCCAGCACCCGGCGCACGAACGGCGTCTTAGCCTCCGCGTACGCGTCGACCGAGTCGTGCGGCGCCGCGGCCAGCCGCTGCTTGAGCGCGGCGTACTCCACCGCCAGGGCGTCGTCGGCCCGCAGCCGGTCCCGGAACGTCAGCACCTCGCGCCACCCCGGCGACGCCTCCGGCCGCACGTGACAGTTCACCGCGCGACCGGGGTCGGCGTTCTGCGCCATCGCCTTGGGCAGTCGCCCGCCGTCCGCCGCGGAGTCCCACCAGTCGCCCTCCCGGCGCACCAGCCCCGCCTCGGCCAGGTCGTCCGCGACCTGCTCGGCCGCGGCGAGGTCGGGGACCACGACCTGCACGTCGAGCACGTCCTTGGCGAGCAGCCCCGGCACCGACGTCGACCCGATGTGGTCGACCCGCAGGGCCCGCGGCCCGGCGACCCGCCTCACCCGGGCGATCACGCGCCCGGCCTGGGCGGCCCAGGTCGGGTCGGGGTCGACGAGCACCGCCTGGCGTGGCCGTGGGGCCGGCCGACCCGCCCGCAGGTTCGCCTCGAACGGCACCAGCCGGTCCCGCCACAGGCTGTCGACCGCCGCGAGCACCCCGCCCCGCGGCCCGCCGTTGTCGAGCAGCACGTCCGCCGCGGCCCGGCGGGCGTCGTCCCCGGCCTGCGCGGCGAGCCGCGCGCGGGCGTCGTCCGGCTCCATGCCCCGGTCCCCCACCAGGCGCCGGACCCGCTCCGCCGCCGGGGCGTCGACCACCAGCACCAGCTGGTAGTTCGGGCCGAGGCCGTTCTCGACCAGCAGCGGCACGTCGTGGACGACGACCGCGTCGGCGGGCGCGGCCTCGACCTCGCGGGCGGTGAGGGCGGCGATCCGCGGGTGCAGGATCGCGTTGAGGCGGCCGCGGGCGGCTTCGTCGGCGAACACCAGGCGGCCGAGGGCGGGCCGGTCGAGGGCGCCGTCCGCGGTGAGCACGCCGGTGCCGAACGCGGCGACGACAGCGGCCAGCCCCTCGCTGCCGGGCTCCACCACGCGCCGGGCCAGGATGTCGGCGTCGACGACCACGGCGCCGAGCTCGCGCAGCCGGCCCGCCACCGTGGACTTGCCCGCGCCGATGCCGCCCGTGAGTCCGACCCGCAGCACGGGGGCATCCTGTCAGAGGGTCAGTACGCCCCGGAGCGGGAGAGGACGGCGCCCAGGGTGCGGGCGATGATCCGCAGGTCGAGGCCGAGGTGCCAGTTCTCGACGTAGGACAGGTCGGTGCGCACCGTCTCCTCCCAGGACAGGTCGCTGCGGCCCGACACCTGCCACAGGCCGGTGATCCCGGGCTTGACGAGCAGGCGGCGGCGGACGTCGTCCTCGTAGCGCTCGACCTCCGAGAGGAGGGGTGGCCGCGGCCCCACCATGGACATCGAGCCGGCGAGCACGTCGAGCAGCTGCGGCAGCTCGTCGAGCGACCAGCGGCGCAGCACCTTGCCCACCCCCGTGACGCGCGGGTCGTCGCGCATCTTGAACAGGGGCGCGCCGGCGTGCTCGTTGAGCTCCCCGAGCGCCGGGAGCTCGCGCTCCGCGCCTACCCGCATGCTCCGGAACTTGTGCATGCGGAAGACGTGGCCGTGCCGCCCGACCCGCTCCTGGCGATGGAGCACCGGCCCGGGCGACGTCGCCTTGACGGCGACGGCGACCGCGAGCAGCACGGGCGCGAGGAGCACCAGGGCCACGGCGGCCAGCCCGTAGTCGAGCGCCGCCTTGGCCACCCGGCGCGCCCCGGTGAACTCCGGCTCCTCGACCGTGAGCAGCGGCACGCCGCCGACCGGCCGGAGGTGAAGGCGGGTCTGGGCCACCTCGGCCACCCGGGGAGCGACGAGCAGCCGTACCCCGCTGCCCTCGAGCTGCCAGGCCAGGCGGCGCAGGTCGTCCTCGCCGACGTCGGACCAGGCGGCCAGCACGACGGTGTCGGCGTGGCAGGTGCGCAGCGCGTCGACGGCGGCCTCGGGTGGTCCGAGCACCGGGACGCCCTCGACGGCGGGGCCAGAGCTCTGCCGCACGCAGGTCCCGACCACGCGGAGGCCGGCGCCGGGGTCGCGGCGGGTGGCGTGCACGAGCCCGGCGACGGAGCGCTCGAGTCCGAGCGCGAGGACGCGGTCGGCGAGCAGCCCCCGCCGGCGCAGGCGGTGCAGCAGGCCGCGGGCAAGCAGGTGCTGGGCGACGGCGAGCGCGACGGCCACCGGCGCCGCGAGCACGACGACGCGTTCGGCACCGGGCCCGGCCGCGTAGGCCAGGGTGTCGGCGACGGCCACGGCGAGGGTGCCGCACGCGAGCAGCCGGCGGAACTCCTCGGTGCCCGTGCCGATGAAGCGGTGCTGGTACCCGCCGGCGAGGGCGAGCACGGTCACTGCCACGGCGGCCGCGACGACCGTGAGGGCGGTGGCCTCGAGGGTGCGGGGCGCGGCGCCGACCAGAGCCGTCGCCGCGGGCGCCGCGGCGAGGTCGCCGATGACGACGACGCGGGTGTACCGGGCCCGCCAGCGGGAGCGGCGAACCCGTGCCGGCTGGGCCCGGGCGGGCACCTCGAGGGAGGCGTCGAAACGGCGGAGGACGCCGGCGTGGTGGCGGTCGGCGGCGTCCAGGGTGGCGAGGCTCACCGCCAGGGGGCCGAGCGTGCTTCTCGCCCGGGTGTCCGGCGGCCTGCGGCGCGTGGGCCGGTTCGTCCGGTGCACGTCCTGCATCGACCCCTACCCGAGGCATCCCGGCGTCGCCGCCTGCTGCTCGGCCCCCCGGCCGCTGACCCTTCGACGGTAACGGCGCGAGTCCGCCTGACCCCTGCGGGCGGACCTCGTTCACACCCCCGGCCCAGCGTCGGCGGCCGCGGCGACGGGGAACCCCGCTCGATTGCTCCCGCGTGATTGCTCCCGCGGAGTTGCTCCCCCCTGGCTGCGTTGCCCCGCGGAAGCCGCCCGGACGGGCCCGACGATCGGCTTCTCGGGTGCATCGCAGCCGGAGGGGTCCACGCGGGACGAGAGGCCGGGACGCCGGAGGGCCCCGGCCGCTGCTGCGGCCGGGGCCCTCCGGATTCGTTACTGCGGACCGGTCAGAAGCCGCCGGTCAGCTTCTCGCGGAGCGCCGCGAGCGCCTCGTCGGACGCCAGCGTGCCCTCGGCCGGCGGGGCCTCGGAGCTGTAGGTCGAGGGGGTCGGGCCGGCGGGGGTCTCGCTGCCGCGGGCCTCGGTCTCGGCCTTCGCCGCGTCGTCGATCTGCTTGCGGTGCGCCTCCCAGCGCGCGTGGGCCTCGGCGTACTGCCGCTCCCACTCCTCACGCTGCTTCTCGTAGCCCTCGAGCCAGTCGTTCGTCTCGGGGTCGAAGCCCTCGGGGTACTTGTAGTTGCCCTGCTCGTCGTACTCGGCGGCCATGCCGTACAGCGACGGGTCGAACTCGGCCCCGGCCGACGCCACGCCCTCGTTGGCCTGCTTGAGCGAGAGCGAGATGCGCCGGCGCTCCAGGTCGATGTCGATGACCTTGACGAAGATGCTGTCGCCCACCTGCACGACCTGCTCGGGGATCTCGACGTGGCGCTCGGCCAGCTCCGAGATGTGCACGAGGCCCTCGATGCCCTCGTCGACGCGGACGAACGCGCCGAACGGCACCAGCTTGGTGACCTTGCCGGGCACGACCTGGCCGATCGCGTGGGTCCGGGCGAACTGCTGCCACGGGTCCTCCTGCGTCGCCTTCAGCGACAGCGAGACCCGCTCGCGGTCCATGTCGACGTCGAGGACCTCGACCGTGACCTCCTGGCCCACCTCGACGACCTCGCTCGGGTGGTCGATGTGCTTCCAGGAGAGCTCGGACACGTGCACCAGGCCGTCGACGCCGCCGAGGTCGACGAAGGCGCCGAAGTTGACGATGGACGAGACCACGCCGGAGCGGACCTGGCCCTTCTGCAGGGTCTGCAGGAAGGTCTGGCGCACCTCGGACTGGGTCTGCTCCAGCCACGCGCGGCGGGACAGGACTACGTTGTTGCGGTTCTTGTCCAGCTCGATGATCTTGGCCTCGATCTGCTTGCCGACGTACGGCTGCAGGTCGCGCACGCGCCGCATCTCCACCAGGGACGCCGGGAGGAAGCCGCGCAGGCCGATGTCGAGGATGAGCCCACCCTTGACGACCTCGATCACGGTGCCGGTGACGATCCCGTCCTCGTCCTTGATCTTCTCGATCGTGCCCCACGCGCGCTCGTACTGCGCGCGCTTCTTGGACAGGATGAGCCGCCCCTCCTTGTCCTCCTTCTGGAGGACCAGGGCCTCGATCTCGTCGCCGACGGTCACGACCTCGCCGGGGTCGACGTCGTGCTTGATCGACAGCTCGCGCGAGGGGATGACACCCTCGGTCTTGTAGCCGATGTCGAGCAGGACCTCGTCGCGGTCCACCTTGACGATGGTGCCGGAGACGATGTCGCCGTCGTTGAAGTACTTGATCGTTTCGTCGATCGCGGCGAGGAAGTCCTCGGCGCTGCCGATGTCGTTGACGGCTACCTGTGGGGTGCTCGTCTGCTCGACGGTGCTCGTGGTCATGTAGAGGGGGCTCCGATGCGGACAGGTGTCGATGGGAAGGAAGGGCTGGTCGACGCGCCCCGCCCGCCCGGCCGTACCCGCCCCGCCAGCCGGGTGGCCCGGTGGGAGACCCAGGGGTCACCGGCCGACCAATCGGATCAAGGACAACGACAGTCCGCGCAGACGCCGCGCGCGACCCAAGCTTAGCTGTTGCTCAGATCACGGGTCAAAGCACGTCGCTCACGTTCAGCGACACGCGGCCGCCGTCTGTTCCCCGTGCCCCTCCCGGCACGATGGCCACATGACGGAACCCTCATCGCCGGCGCAGGCGTCGGTTCCGGACGGCGACGAGCTCGCCTCGGCCGGCTACCTGCCCGCCGGCGCCGAGGCGACCGTTCGCGGCAACCGGCGCTGGTGGGACCGCGAGGCTCCGTCGTATCTCGCGGAGCACGGCGCCTTCCTCGGGGGCCCCGGCGAAGGGGACTCCGGCGAGGGGAGCGACGACGGGGACTTCGTCTGGGGTCCCGAGGGCCTCCGCGAGGACGACGCCCGCTTGCTCGGCGATCCCCGCGACCTGGACGGCCGGGACGTCCTCGAAGTGGGCTGCGGCGCCGCCCAGTGCTCGCGGTGGCTGGCCCGGCGCGGCGCCCGGGTCGTGGGTCTCGACCTGTCCGCCGGGATGCTGCGGGCGGCCGCGCGCGGGCGACGTCCGCGACCGGGGCTACGCGCTGGTCCAGGCGGACGCCCGCGCCCTGCCCCTCGCCAACGCGACCTTCGACCTCGCCTGCTCCGCCTACGGCGCGGTGCCGTTCGTCGCCGACCCGGGCCGGGTCATGGCCGAGGTCGCCCGCGTGCTCCGGCCCGGCGGCCGGTGGGTCTTCTCGGTGACGCACCCGGTGCGCTGGGCCTTCCCCGACGACCCGGGCCCCGCCGGGCTCACCGCCACCCGGTCCTACTTCGACCGCACGCCGTATGTGGAGCTGGACGGCGCCGGCACGGTCCGGTACGCCGAGCACCACCGCACCCTCGGGGACCGTGTGGCCGACCTCGTCGCCGCGGGGTTCACGCTGGAGCGGCTCGTCGAGCCGGAGTGGCCCGACGGCGCGGAGCACGTGTGGGGCGGCTGGAGCCCGCTGCGCGGGCGCCTGCTCCCGGGCACAGTGATCTTCGCGGCCCGCCGCCTCGGCTGAGCCGGCCCGCTACCGTCGCAGGGGACCGGGACCTGCCCGGAGCTGCCCGGAGCTGCCCGGGCGAGGGAGCGTGCATGGCCGAGCCGGGAACGGTGCAACCGGGCGCGACACCGGTGCCGGGTGCCGTGCGCGGGCTGGCGCGGTCCGGCGCGGTGCTCGCCGGCGCCACGCTCGCGGCCAACGTGCTCGGCTACGTGCTCGTGCTCGCCCTCAGCCGGCTGCTGCCACCGGCGGACTACGGGGCCGTCGGGGCCCTGCTGAACCTCGCCGTGATCGGACTGGTGCCCGCCCTGGCCGTGCAGCTGGTGGCAGCCCGCCGGACGGCGGCGCGCGCGGCCCGCGGGACCGACCCCCGCCTCGGCGCGCTCGGCCTCGGCGCAGGGGGCGCCGTCGGGCTGGTCGTCGTGCTGGCGGCGCCGCTGCTCGACCGCTACCTGCACCTCGGAGGCCCCTGGGCCGCTGTGAGCCTCGGCGCCTCCCTGCTGCCGACAGGCGGCACGTTCGCCGCGCAGGGGGTCGTGCAGGGCTCGGAGCGGTTCGGCCGGCTCGCGCTGCTGCTGGTCGTCGCGGGCGGCACCAGGTGCGCCGGCGGAGCGCTCCCGGCGGCCGCCGGGTGGGGGGTCACGGGGGTGATCACGGGCACGCTCGTCGCCGCCGTGGTGACCATGGCCGTCGCCGTCGCGGTGGTCCCGGCCGCCTTCGGCCTGCCGGGCACGGGCGGCGTCCGCGGGCCCGGCAGCTGGGGGCGGCTGTGGCGCGACGTCGCCGGCTCCAGCACCTCGACGGCCGGGTTGCTCACGTTCGTCAATCTCGACGTGCTGCTCGCCCGGCACAGCCTTCCCGCGGCGGCCTCGGGCGTGTACGCGGTCGGGTCGCTGTTCACGAAGGTCGCGTTCTGGGGGCCCGCCTTCCTCGCGACGCTGCTCTACCCGCGGATGACGGCCGCAGCGACCCGCGACCGGGCCGTCGCCGCAGCACTCGGCCTGACCGCCGGCCTCGGCGCCGCCGTGGTCGCGGTGACGTGGCTCGGCGGCGGCAGACTCGTGGCGCTCGCCGCGGGGGCCCGGTACGCGCCGCTCGGGCGCACCGTGGCCCTGTTCGCCGCGCTCGGGACCGCGTTCGCCGTCGTCCAGGTGCTCGTGTACGCACGGGTGGCCGTCGGCGACCGGTGGCTCGGCGCTGCCGCCTGGGTCTGCGCCGCCGCGACGGTCGGAGCGGTGGCCGTGCTCCAGCCCTCGACCGTGACGGCACTGGTGGGGACCGTCCTGGCCGGCGCCTGGACGCTCGCCGGCCTCGGGCTGCTCCGGGAGCGGGCGGCTGTGGTCGCCCTGCTCACCGGATCGGTGTGGTCCGGCCGCCGCCGGACGCCGGCAGCGCCCTGACCGTCAGTGGCCGGCCTCGTGCCACGACGAGCCGACACCGACGGACACGTCGAGCGGCACCGACATCGTGGCGGCGCCGCTCATGGCCTCGCGCACCACGGCCTCGAGCCGCTCGAGCTCGCCGGGCGCCACCTCGAGCACGAGCTCGTCGTGCACCTGCAGCAGCAGCCGGCTGTGCAGCCCCTGCTCGCGGAGCGCCGCGTCGACCTTGAGCATCGCGACCTTGATGACGTCCGCCGCGGAGCCCTGGATCGGGGCGTTGAGGGCCATCCGCTCGGCCATGTCACGGCGCTGCTTGTTGTCGCTGGTCAGGTCGGGCAGATAGCGGCGGCGACCGAGGATCGTCTCGGTGTACCCGGTGCGGCGTGCCTGGGCGACGATGCTCTGCAGGTAGTCGCGCACGCCGCCGAACCGGTCGAAGTAGTCGGACATCAGGGTCCGCGCCTCGTCGACCGGGATCACGAGCTGGCGCGACAGGCCGAACGCCGACAGCCCGTAGGCCAGCCCGTACGACATCGCCTTGATCTTGGAGCGCATGGCCGGGGTGACCTCCGCCGGGGGGACGCCGAACACGCGGCTGCCGACGAACCGGTGCAGGTCCTCACCCGAGCGGAAGGCCTCGATGAGCCCCTCGTCGCCGGACAGGTGCGCCATGATCCGCATCTCGATCTGCGAGTAGTCGGCCGTCAGCAGGCTCTGGTAGCCGGGGCCCGCGACGAAGGTCTCGCGGATCTGGCGACCCTCCTCGGTGCGGATCGGGATGTTCTGCAGGTTCGGGTCGGTGCTCGACAGCCGGCCCGTCGCGGCGATCGTCTGCTGGTAGGTCGTGTGGATGCGGCCGTCGTCCGCGACGGACTTGATGAGCCCCTCGACGGTCTGCCGCAGCCGTGAGGCGTCCCGGTGGCGCAGCAGGTGCAGCAGGAACGGGTGCTCGGTCTTCGTGTAGAGGTCGGCGAGCGCCTCGGCGTCGGTCGTCCAGCCGGTCTTGGTGCGCTTGGTCTTCGGCATGCCGAGCTGCTCGAACAGCACGGTCTGCAGCTGCTTGGGCGACCCGAGGTTGATCTCCGCGTCGATCTCGCGGAAGGCGTTCGCGGCGGCCTCGGCGACGGCGGCGGCGAAGTGCGCCTCCAGCGCCTCGAGCCGGGCGGTGTCGGCGGCGATCCCCGCCTGCTCCATGCCCGCCAGGACGCGCTCGAGCGGCAGCTCGACCTCGTGGAGCAGCTGCTTGCCCCCGCGCTCCTCGAGCTCGCGGTCGAGCACCTGGGCCAGCTCGAGCACGGCGCGGGCCCGCACCATCGCGCCCTCGGCGTCGCCCGAGGTGTCGCCCACGTCGAGAGCGAGCTGCCCGTCCTCCGCGGCCTCGACCTCGGCCCGCAGCTCGCGGCCGAGGTGGCGCAGCGTGAGGTCGGCCAGGTCGAAACTGCGCTGGTCGGGCCGAACCAGGTAGGCGGCGAGCGCGGTGTCGCTGACCAGGCCCGCGACCGGGAGCCCGCGGTCGCCTAGCGCCGTCAGCGGGCCCTTCGCGTCGTGCAGCACCTTCGGCCGGGCCTCGTCGGCGAGCCAGCCGGCGAGCGCGGCCAGCGCCTCGGGGTCGGCGTCCGCGAGGTGCACGAAGCCCGCGGCGCCGTCGGCGCTGGCCAGCGCCACGCCCTCGGCGTCGCCCCGGCCCGCGCGCCCAGTGCCCGAGGACGTGCAGGCCGGTGGTCGCGGTGCCGTGGGCGGCGAGCCAGCGGGCCACGGCGGGCCCCGAGAGGTGCTCGACGTCGAGGTCGAAGCCGCCCTCGGCCTCGGGCTCGGGCGCGCTGAGCGTGGCGAACAGCCGGTCGCGCAGCACGCGGAACTCCAGCCCGTCGAACACCTGGTGGACCTGCTCGCGGTCCCACTGGCGCACGCGCAGGTCGTCGACGCGTCAGCGGGAGCTCGAGGTCGTCGACCAGCCGGTTCAGCTGCCGGTTGCGGATCACGCCCTCGAGGTGGTCGCGCAGGCTCTGGCCGGCCTTGCCGCCGATGGCGCCCACGTTGGCGATGACGCCGTCGAGGCCGCCGTACTGGGTCAGCCACTTGGCGGCGGTCTTGTTGCCGACCCCGGGCACGCCGGGCAGGTTGTCGCTCGACTCCCCCACCAGCGCCGCCACGTCGGGGTAGAGCACCGGCGGGACGCCGTAGCGCTCCTCGACGACGGCCGGGGTCATGCGGATCAGCTCGCTCACGCCCACGCAGCGGGTAGAGCAGCGTGACGTCGTCGGTGACGAGCTGCAGCGCGTCGCGGTCGCCGCTGCTGACGACGACCTCGAAACCCTGCGCCGTCGCCTGCCTGGTCAGGGTGGCGATGACGTCGTCCGCCTCGTACCCCTCCTTCTCGAGGACGGGCACGTTCAGGGCGGCGAGCACCTCTTTGATGAGGGCGACCTGGCCCGAGAACTCCTGCGGGGAGGAGCTGCGGTTCGCCTTGTACTCCGCGTAGGCCTCGCTGCGGAAGGTCACGCGCGAGACGTCGAACGCGACCGCGACGTGCGTGGGCTGCTCGTCGCGCAGGACGTTGATGAGCATCGAGGTGAACCCGTAGACCGCGTTCGTGACCTGGCCCGTGGAGGTCGAGAAGTTCTCGACCGGCAGCGCGAAGAACGCGCGGTAGGCCATCGAGTGACCGTCGACCAGGAGCAGCCGGCCCGCGTGCCGGGGCGCCAGCGGCCGGGCGGGGACGGCGGCGTTCGCCGCGGGGGCGGCCGGCCGGGCCCGCCGTGAGGGCGCCCTGCCGGTCGACGGGGTGGTGGGCGTCTGGGTCACGTCGTCAGCCTATGCGCCACCACCGACGGACCGCCGAGACCTCGGGGCGGACGGCCGGGCCCGGGGTCAGGCGGAGGTGGAGGTGGACGTCGCCCGCTCGGTTGCCCGCTCGTCGACGCGCTCGCCGCCCGCCGGGAGCCCCACGGCGGCGGCCACGCGACGCCGCGTGCGACGGCGGGGTCACGGGCACCGGCACGATCACCGGGACGTCGACGGGGCGCACCTCGATCTGCACGTCCGGCGTGACCTCGAGCTGGACCTCGAGCTCGAGGGTGTCGGCGACGGACGGCGGCGGCAGGTCGACGTCCACAGCCGCGACGACCGGGACGACCGGGACGACCGGCGCCTCGGCGACGTCGAGCGCGAGCCCGTGCGGCGGTGTCGCCGCCCGGACGGCGCGGGCGCGCAGCGACCGCCGGCGGCTCAGCAGGTCCTCCAGGGCGCTGCGCTTGGACTCGCCGGCGAGCCGGCGCCGCAGCGTCGAGGTCGCCACCACGCGGCGCAGGACGAGCGGGGTGAACCCCAGTCGCGCGAGGAAGCGGTGCACCTCGCGGGCGGACGGCGGCGCCCCGCTGAGGATCTGGTCGGCGCCCGACCGCTCGGCGAGGCCCGCGACGCCGGCCGAGCAGCGCCTTGGCGATGCCGTGCCGGCGCAGCCCGGCGCTGACGAAGAGGTGCTCGAGCTGCACGCAGTCGCCCTCGAGCACGGGCAGCAGCTGGCCCACCCGCACGAGGGCGAAGCCCGCTGGCCGCCCCTCCCAGCGCGCCAGCAGGATGTGGACGTCGCCGCGCCGCGCCAGCGTGTCGACCAGGCGCGGCCGCAGGAGCTCGGGCACAGGCCCCAGCAGCGGCCGCCCCGCGCCCTGCACCTCGGCGCGCGCCTGCACCCACAGGCCGAGCAGGTCGTCGGCATCGCCCGGACCGGCCTGGCGGACGTCAACCGGTGGACGCGTCACGCGAGCCTCCTCGACGTCGGGCGCCCTCGACGGACGCCGCACCCTGCCCGCACCCCCGGCGACGGACCGGAATCTACGGGTCGCGGGACGCGCCGCGAAGAGCGGCGCGCGCGTGGCCGCGCGGTCTCCGGCGAACGGCTCACCCCCGCCACCGGCAGTTCCGCGGGCCTGACGGCGGGCGGTGTGCGGCGAGCTCGCAGTGTGCGGCGACCCCGAGCGGCGCTCAGCCGCCGAGGTAGGCGCGCACGATGTCGTCGTTCTTGGCCAGCTCCGACGCCCGAGCCCTCCATCTTGAGGTTGCCGGACTCGATCAGGTAGGCGTAGTCGGCGATGCGCAACGCCGCCAGCGCGTTCTGCTCGACGACGAGCACGGTCGTGCCCTGCTCGCGGATGGTCTGGATGGTGTCGAAGATCAGGTCCACCAGCACCGGCGCCAGGCCCATCGACGGCTCGTCGAGCAGGAGCAGCCGCGGCGAGCCCATCAGGGCACGGCCGACGGCGAGCATCTGCTGCTCGCCGCCCGACATCGTGCCCGCCTTCTGGGCGAGCCGCTCCCGCACCCGGGGGAAGAGCTCGAGCACCCGCTCCTTGTCCGCGGCGATCGCCTCCCGGTCCTTGCGGAGGAACGCCCCGAGGTCGAGGTTCTCCTCGACGGTCATCCGCGGGAAGATGCGCCGGCCCTCGGGCGACTGGCAGATGCCTGCGGCGACGACCTGGTGGCCTGCGAGACGCGAGATGTCCTTGCCCTCGAACCTGACCGAGCCCTTGCGCGCGTGCAGCAGGCCCGGAGACCGTGCGCAGGGTCGTCGACTTGCCAGCTCCGTTGGACCCGATCACGGTCACGATCTCGCCGGGGCGCACGTGCAGCGTGAGCCCCTTCACGGCGGCGATGCTGCCGTAGTACACGTGCAGGTCCTCGACGCTGAGCAGGGCGCCGTCGGCCCGGCCGGTGCGGCTCGCGGCCGGCGAGGTGTCGGTGCTCATGCGTCGCTCCCATAGCCCTCGGTGCCGGTCTTGCCGAGGTAGGCCTCGACGACCCGCTGGTCGTTGCGGATGTCACTCGGACCGCCCTCGGCGATCTTCTCGCCGCGGTCGAGGACGGTGATCCGCTCGCTCACCCGCATGACGACGCTCATGTCGTGCTCGATCAGCAGGATGGAGATCTTCTGCTCGTCCCGCACCCGGTGCACGAACTCGACGAAACGTGCCGACTCCTGCGGGTTCATGCCGGCCGTCGGCTCGTCGAGCAGCAGCACCTTGGGCCGCAGCGCCAGCGCGCGGGCGACCTCGAGCCGGCGCTGGTCGCCGTAGGAGAGGTTGCGCGCGTACTCGTCCCAGGTCTTGCCGATGCCGACGAACTCGAGCAGCTCGCGGGCGTACTCGCGGCCCTCGCGCTCCTCGCGGCGCTGCCGCGGCGTCTTCAGCACGGTCCCGAAGACGCCCGACTTCATGTGCGAGTGCATGGCCACGAGGACGTTCTCCTCGGCGGTCATGAGGTTGAACAGGCGGATGTTCTGGAACGTCCGCGCGAGGCCGAGGTCGGCGATGCGGTGCGGCGGGAGCCCCGTCACGTCGCGGTCGCCCAGGTGGACGCGGCCGGTGGTGGGCCGGTAGAGGCCGGTGAGCACGTTGAAGAACGTGGTCTTGCCGGCGCCGTTGGGACCGATGAGGCTGACGATCGCCTGCTCGGGGATCGTGAAGTCGACGTTCCGGACGGCGGTGAGGCCGCCGAACTTGATCGTGATGGCGTCCGCCCGCATGCTCAGCGGTGGTGCGGCCGCGTCCCGGGCCGGTGCGGTGGCGGTCATACCGTGGTCCCCTCGAGGTCGGCTCCGACGGACTCGATCTCGCCGCGCTCCGGCTCCTGGAGCACCTGGCGCGTACGGGCCTCGGGCAGCAGGCCCTCCCGGCGGAACAGCATCATGATGATCAGCAGCGCACCGAAGATCAGGAAGTTGTACGACGGGAAGTTGATGTCGGTCCCGAGGCTGCTGTTGACGGAGGCCCCCAGCTGCGCCAGACCCGTCGAGTTGACCCACTCCAGCACAAGGGCGCCCAGGAGCACCCCCCACACGTTGCCCATGCCGCCGAGCACGACCATCGCCAGCAGGATGATCGAGTTGGCGAACTGGAAGCTGTCGGGGATGACCCCGCCGGTGAACGTGGCGTACGCGACGCCGCCCAGTCCGCCGATCGCCGCGCCGACCGCGTAAGCCGCCAGCTTCGTGCGCATGAGCGGCACGCCCATCATGCTGGCGGCCAGCTCGTCCTCGCGGATGGCCAGCCAGGCCCGGCCCAGCCGCCCGACGCGGATGCGCAGCGAGATGAAGATGGCCACGCCCGTGAGCAGCGCGTAGACGAGGAACTTGTAGGTGTTGTCGAACGGGCCGAGCGTCGCCGGGACCCCCGGGAAGATGGCGTGCACAAGTCCCAGAGGGATGGGGTCGACCGGGTCGATGCCCTTGACACCGTTCGTCAGGTTGAACCCGTGGACGTCACCGCCGTTGCGGAACACTTCGGGGACGATCTCGCCGAAGCCGAGGGTGACGAGCGCGAGGTAGTCGCTCTTCAGGCGCAGGGTGGGCGCGCCGATGATCACGCCCGAGAGGGCGCAGGCGGCAGCGCCGATCGGCAGCACCAGCCAGAAGTTGATGTGGATGCCCGCCTCCTGGCCCGGCGGCGCCGAGCCGAGGATGTTGACGTGCCACTGGCTGAAGAACGACGACATGAGCCAGGCGCAGACGTAGCCGCCGATCGCCCAGAAGGCGACGTACCCGAGGTCGAGCAGGCCTGCGTAGCCGACCACGATGTTGAGCCCGACGGCGAGCATGGCCCAGATGAGGCACTGGTTGAGGCCCTGCAGGGGCAACCAGCTGTTGAAGAAGTCCTGCACCGGCGCGACCAGGCCACCGAGGACGAACTGGTAGAAGACGAAGACCACCAGCACGATGACGACGAAGAGCACCGGCATCGAGCGCAGCCTGCGCTGCAGCGTGGGCGCGGGCCGCCCCGAAGTCGTGGCCGCCATGTCAGACCTTCTCCTGGGTGGGGCTGCCGAGGATGCCCTCGGGTTTGAAGACCATGAGGACGATCAGCACGGTGAAGATGACCGTCTGGCCCCATTCCTGCCCGAGGCCGAGCGAGCCGTTCAGGCTCTCGATGATCCCGATGATGACCCCGCCGAGCACGGCTCCGGTGAGGTTGCCGATCCCGCCGAGGACGGCCGCCGTGAACGCGAACAGGCCCAGCCGGAAGCCCACGTCCCACCGGGTGATGCCGCTGGACTCCATGTAGAGCACGCCGGCCGCGCCGGCCAGTGCCCCGCCGAGGCCGAAGGTGAAGGCGATGGTCCGGTCGACGTCGATGCCCATCAGACGGGCCGCGTCCTGGTCCTGCGCGGTCGCGCGCATCGCCTTGCCCTGGCGCGTGCTGGTCACCAGCCACGTCATCACGAGGAGCAGCGGCACGGTGACGGCGATGATGACGATCGTGGTCCAGTGGATCGTCACCGAACCGATCGTGAAGCCCGAGTCGCCGAGGATGGTGTCCCAGCTCTTCTGCGCGGAGCCGTTGGCGGTGACGCCGATGAACTGGTACACGAAGCTGAGGCCGACGGCGGTGATGAGGGGGGCCAGCTTCGGGGCCCGCCGCAGCCGCCGGTAGGCGAGCCGTTCGGCCGCCACGTTGAGGCCGGCCGCGCCGGTCATGCAGACGATGAGCGCGATGCCGAGGACCCCCGCCGCCGCCCAGTTCGTGGTCGTCGCCCCGAAGGTGGTGACGACCACGGCCGCCGCCAGCACCGTCGCCAGCATGAAGAGGTCGCCGTGGCTGAAGTTGATGAGCTCGATGATGCCGTAGACCAAGGTGTAGCCGAGTGCGATGAGGGCATACAGGGCACCGTTGTTGATGCCCGTCACCATCGCGTTGGCGAACTGGGTCGTGTGCTCGACGGCTTGCACGACCACCCAGAGGGCGACGAGCAGCAGCAGGCCGCCGCCCAGGAAGCGGTTGACCAGCTGACCTGCCCGGAGGGGTGGTCGGGCATCGGCAGTCTCGATCGAGGTCTGGGTCAACGTCATGGGCTCACCCCTGGGGTCGAGGCCGCTGCCGGCGTCAGGGCGACGGGCGGCACCTTTGCGCTGCGGGCAGTGTGGGGTCGCGGGCGCGGTCGTGGCAACGGGCCCGGGCGGGGGATGCTCCCCGCCCGAGCCCGTTGATCGATCACGAGACGGACTGGGCCTTCAGGAACGTCTCGTTGTTGCCCTTGACGACCTCGACGGTGATGTCCTTGGCGTTGACGTCACCGGTCGCCGGGTCGATCTTGAGCTCCTTGCCGAGGACCGACTCGCTCGCCGGCACGGTCACACCCTTGGTGAAGACCGCGTCGTTGACGCCCTTGCGGGTGCCGTCCGACGCCGCGATGGCCTTGAGGATGACCTGCATGGCGGCCACGCCGTACAGGGCGTAGTTCGACGACGGAGCCTGGCCGTACTGCTTCTTGTAGTCGTCCACCAGCTTGGCGCCGGCACCGCCGGCGGCGAGCAGCTGGTCGATCGAGAGGCCCGCGAAGGTGAGGTACATGCCCTGCGCCTGCGGCATCTTGTTCATGTCGGGGAATCCGGTGAAGCCGTCGGGGGCGATCACCTTGACCTTGGTGTTGTCACCGAGGACCGACGCCTTGTCCTTGATGAGCTGGGCGCCGCCGTTGTCGTAGATGCCGCCGAGGAAGACGCAGTCGGCGCCGGCCGCCTGGATCTTCTGGAAGACCGAGGTGTAGCTGGTGGCCTTCGGGTCCCAGGCGTCGTTGCCGAGGATCTGGATCCCGTTCTTGGTGGCGTTGTCCTGGAAGACCTTTGCCACGCCCTGGCCGTACGTCTCGTTGTCGTTGAGGATGTAGCACTTCTTCACGCCGAGGGTCTGCCCGGCGAAGATGGCGGCGGCCGCGCCCTGGACGTCGTCGGTCGTGACGACGCGCGCGTAGTTGCGCTTGCCCGACGGGTAGTACTTGTTCGGCTCGCCCGCGTCCCACGGCCGGGTCAGGCCGACGTTGGTGTTCGCGTGCGACACCATCAGCAGCGGGCCGTTGGGGGCCTGGTTGAGCACCGGCACCTCGATCTTGGCGCAGCCCGAGTTGAGCGTGCCCATGACCGCGACCTCGTTGGCGTTGTTCGCGTGCTTCTGGGCGTTCGTCTGGCACTGCGCCTGGTCCCACTTGGCCGCGGCCGCGGTCGAGTCGTCGTACTTCTGCAGCTGGATGTTGTAGTCGCCGACCTTGTTCCCGATCGACTTCAGGTACAGCTCGATCGCCTGGTTGGTCGAGTCCGAGGCGTCCTTGTTGGAGCCCTGCAACGGCAGGTCGGTGGAGACGATCAGCGTCTTGCCACCACCACCGCCAGCGGCCGAGCTGCCGCTGGAGCTGCCGCTGGCGCAGGCGGCCAGACCGAGCGCCCCGACGGCGACGAGGGCCACGGCCCGAATCGGCTTCGCCATGTCCTACCTCTTCCATGTGTGACCGCCGGGACAGGACGTCCAGGCGTTGACCTGGGGGAAACTACCATCGGCACCTGCGCGTGAACCGCGCCGGAAGGGTCGGGCACCCCTTGCGAACACAACGATTCGGAAACGCCAGGCGAAGTTGGTCCTATCTCTCGGTCATCCGATGAATGACCGGGAGATGCACTCAGTCGGCGTCCACGCCCTTCTCGGAGGAGGCGCCGCCCGCCCTCAGCGTGGCCGACCCCGTCGCCGAGGCCGACGAGTCGACCACCGCGGCGGCGACCTCGCGCATGGTCAGGCGCTTGTCCATGGACGTCTTCTGGATCCACCGGAAGGCGTCGGGCTCGGACATCCCGAACTTGGCCTGCAGCAGCCCCTTGGCGCGGTCGACCAGCTTGCGGGTCTCGAACCGGTCGGCGAGGTCGGCGACCTCGGACTCGAGCGCGCGGATCTCGGCGTGCCGGCTGAGCGCGATCTCGAGGGCCGGCACGAGATCGGCGGAGGTGAAGGGCTTCACCACGTAGGCCATGGCGCCCGCGTCGCGTGCCCGCTCGACGAGCTCGCGCTGGCTGAACGCCGTGAGGAGCACCACAGGAGCGATCCGGGCGCCGACGATGCGTTCGGCCGCAGAGATGCCGTCGAGCACGGGCATCTTGACGTCGAGCACGACGAGGTCGGGCCGCAGCTCCTCGGCCAGGCGCACCGCCTGCTCGCCGTCACCGGCCTCGCCGACGACGTCGAACCCCGCCTCGCGGAGCATCTCGACCACGTCGAGCCGGATCAGGGCCTCGTCCTCGGCGACGACGACACGGCGCGCCCCGGTGGGCGAGGCGACGGGGGCAGTGGCAGAGGGCTGGTCGGTCACCTAGGCAGCGTAGTGAAGCGCATCGCCGGGGGCGGGTCGTGCGCAGCAGGCGAGACGCGACCCGGCCAGGCGATATCGTCGGCGCCAGCGCCGGGTTGGTGGAATCGGCAGACACAGCGCACTCAAAATGCGCCGCCGAGAGGCATGCGGGTTCGAATCCCGCACCCGGCACCACGTGCCCACGTCCGGCGTTGATCATGCAATCCGCGTTGATCATGCGATTCCCGCGGCATCCGCGCGGCCTGCATGATCAACGCGGATTGCATGATCAACGCGAAGTAACCGGGGGCGGCGCCTACTGGTAGGCCGGGACCACGCCCGAGACGGCGTCGCCGATCCGGTGCACGCGCATGGCGTTCAGCGAGCCGGGAATCCCCGGCGGCGAGCCCGCGACGATGACGACCTGCTCGCCGCGCTGGCAGCGGCCGATCGAGAGCAGCGCCTCGTCGACCTGCTTGACCATCTCGTCGGTGTGGTCGACCGACACGGTCAGGAACGTCTCGACACCCCAGCTGAGCGCCAGCTGCGAGCGGACCGCGGGATCGGGCGTGAACGCGAGCAGCGGGATCCGCGAGCGCAGCCGGGACATCCGCCGGGCGGAGTCGCCGCTGGTGGTGAACGCCACCAGGAAGCTCACGTCGAGCAGCTCGCCGACCTGGGCCGCGGCGTACGTGACCGCCCCGCCCTTGGTCGAGGGGCGCGTCCCGAGCGGCGCGATCCGCTCCAGCGCCTGGTCCTCGGTGGTCTCGATGATGCGCGCCATCGTGCGCACGGACTCGAGGGCGTACTTACCCACACTCGTCTCGCCCGACAGCATCACGGCGTCGGCGCCGTCGAGGACGGCGTTGGCGCAGTCCGACACCTCGGCGCGGGTGGGCCGCGGCATCGAGATCATCGAGTCGAGCACCTGGGTCGCCACGATGACGGGCTTCGCCGCGCGGCGCGCCAGCTCGACGGCGTACTTCTGCACGAGCGGCACCTGCTCGAGCGGCAGCTCGACGCCGAGGTCGCCGCGCGCGACCATGATCCCGTCGAACGCCCGGACGATCTCCTCCAGGTTGTCGACCGCCTGCGGCTTCTCGATCTTGGCGATGACGGGGAGCCGGACCCCCTCCTCCTCCATGATCTTGTGGACGGCGTCGATGTCCGACGCCGACCGCACGAACGACAGCGCGATCATGTCGGCGCGCAGCTGCAGCGCCCAGCGCAGGTCGGCCTCGTCCTTGTCGGACAGCGCGGGCACGCTCATCGCCACGCCCGGCAGGTTCAGGCCCTTGTTGTTCGACACCTCGCCGCCGACCTCGACCCGGGTCACGACGTCGGTGCCCCGTACCTCCGTGACGCGCACCGACACCTTGCCGTCGTCGATGAGGATGACGTCGCCCACCCGCGCGTCCTCCGGCAGGCCCGCGTACGTGGTCGAGACGCAGGCGGCGTCACCGGGTACGTCCCGCGTGGTGATCGTGAAGGTGTCGCCGTTCGCCAGCTGCACCGGACCGCTCGCGAACCGGCCCACCCGGATCTTCGGGCCCTGCAGGTCGACGAGGACGCCGACCGCGCGGCCCGCCTCGTCGCTGGCCCGGCGGACCGCCAGGTAGCGCTCCTTGTGCTCGGCGTACGCGCCGTGGCTGAGGTTGAGGCGGGCGACGTCCATCCCGGCCTCGACGAGCTCGTGCATGCGGCCCTCGACCGCGGGCCCGAGCGTGCAGACGATCTTGGCGCGGCGCATGTCCTGGGGTCCTCACGAGGTAGGGCGGACGTCGGGTGCACGGGCGGTGATGCCCGCCACCTCACGCAGTGATCGGTCGCGCGGTGGGCGCGATCGGCGCAGGGAGCACGCTACCGCCAGTCAACCAGCGGTCCACGGCCGCGGCGCAGGAACGGCCCTCGGCGATGGCCCACACGATCAGCGACTGGCCGCGGCCGGCGTCACCGGCCACGAACACGCCGGGGACGCTCGAGGCGAAGGCCGCGTCGCGGCGCACGGTCCCCCGCTGGTCGAGCTCCACGCCGAGCTGCTCGAGCAGCGGCCCCCGCTCCGGGCCGGTGAAGCCCATGGCGAGGAGCACGAGCTGCGCGGGGAGCTCGCGCTCGCTGCCCTCGACCCGGGTGAAGCGGCCGTCCACGAGCTCCACCTCGACCAGCCGCAGCGCCCGC
This sequence comes from uncultured Actinomycetota bacterium, assembly GCA_963792195.1. GTDB lineage: Bacteria > Actinomycetota > Actinomycetes > Actinomycetales > Kineosporiaceae > DATKNA01. Next base: position 1,225,407 of record CAWBVK010000004.1, read on the forward strand.
ACCTGCCCCTGCTCGTCGCCGAGGAACGCCTCGGTGCTGACGGCGTACAGCCGGTCGCCGCCCTCCTCGTGCGCGCTGGAGACCCGGTAGATCATCGGGTAGGTGGGCCACGGCTGCGTGCCCGGCCGCTCCTCGGGCGGCCGGGGCATGATCTCGAGCTGGGTCACGCTGCGCGCGCCCTGCCGCAGGGCCGTCCCGAGGCAGTCCGCCCCGGTGTCGCCGCCGCCGATGATGACGACGTCCTTGTCGTGCGCCGTCACGTCGGCGAAGGGCAGGTCGTCGGCGGGCTCGCCCAGCGCCCGCCGGTTGGCGGGCGGCAGGTACTGCATCGCCTGCAGGACGCCGCCGAGCTCGCGCCCCGGCACGTCGAGGTCGCGCGGAGCGGTCGCGCCGACGGCGAGCACGACGGCGTCGTAGCGGTCGCGCAGCTGGCGGCCCGTGACGTCCTCCCCCACCCGCAGGCCCGGCCGGAACCGGGTGCCCTCGGCCTCCATCTGGGCCAGCCGGGCGTCGAGATGGCGCTTCTCCATCTTGAACTCGGGGATGCCGTACCGGAGCAGGCCGCCGATCTTGTCGGCCCGCTCGTAGACCGCCACCGTGTGCCCCGCCCTGGTGAGCTGCTGGGCGACGGCCAGACCCGCGGGCCCCGAGCCGACGACCGCCACGGTCTTGCCGCTCAGCCGGTCGGGCGGCTTGGGGGTCACCCAGCCGCGCTCGTGCGCCAGGTCGGCGATCGTGACCTCGACCTGCTTGATCGTGACCGCAGGCTGGTTGATCCCGAGCACGCACGACGCCTCGCAGGGCGCCGGGCACAGCCGGCCGGTGAACTCGGGGAAGTTGTTCGTGGCGTGCAGCCGCTCGACGGCCTCGTGCTCGTCGCCGCGCCACATGAGGTCGTTCCACTCGGGGATCAGGTTCCCCAGCGGGCAGCCGTGGTGGCAGAACGGGATGCCGCAGTCCATGCACCGCCCGGCTTGCCGGCGCAGCACGGTGCGGTCGGTGTCCTCGTAGACCTCGCGCCAGTCCTGGATTCGGACGGGGACGGGACGCCGGGGCGGCAGCTCGCGCTGCCGCACGCTGAGGAAGCCCTTCGGGTCAGCCACGGGACGCCTCCATGATCCGGTTCCACACCTCGTCGCCGTCGGGATCGAGCCCCTCGACCTCCGCCTGCGCCCGCACCGCCAGCACCCGTGCGTAGTCGCGCGGCATGACCTTCGTGAAGCGGGCGACCGCGGCCGGCCAGTCCTGCAGCAGCCGCCACGCGACCGCCGACTCCGTCTCGGCACGGTGCCGCTGCACGAGCTCGTGCAGCCGGCACGCGTCGGCGTCGTCCAGCGGCTGCAGGTCGACCAGCTCGTGGTTGACCCGGCCCGGCCGCAGGTCGAGCACGTAGGCCATACCGCCCGACATGCCGGCGGCGAAGTTGCGACCCGTGCGGCCGAGCACGGCCACGACCCCGCCCGTCATGTACTCGCAGCCGTGGTCGCCGACGCCCTCGACCACGGCGGTGGCACCCGAGTTCCGCACGCAGAACCGCTCCCCCGCCTGCCCGCGCAGCAGGATCTCCCCGCTGGTGGCCCCGTAGCCCACGACGTTGCCCGCGATGATGTTGGTCTCGGCGGCGAACGCGGCCGCCCGGTCGGGGCGCACCACGACCCGCCCGCCCGACAGACCCTTGCCCAGGTAGTCGTTGGCGTCGCCGAACAGCCGCAGGGTGATCCCACGCGGCACGAACGCGCCGAACGACTGCCCGGCCGAGCCGGTGAGCGTGACGTCGATCGTGTCGTCGGGCAGGCCGCCGCCGCCCCGGCGCTTGGTGAGCTCGTGGCCGAGCATGGCGCCGATGGTCCGGTTGACGTTGCGCACGGGCAGCTCGATCCGCACGGCCTCGCCGCGCTCGAGCGCGTCGCCGGAGAGCTCGATCAGAGTGTGGTCGAGCGCCTTCTCCAGGCCGTGGTCCTGCGCGGTGGTGCGGTGCAGGGCACTGCCGTCCGGAGCGGGGACGGCGGTCAGCAGGGGCGCCAGGTCGAGCCCCGAGGCCTTCCAGTGGTCGACCGCGCGGCCCACGTCGAGCAGCTCGACGTGCCCGATCGCCTCCTCGAGCGACCGGAAGCCCAGGGCCGCCAGGTGCTCGCGCACCTCCTGCGCGAGGAACTCGAAGAAGGTGACGACGAACTCCGGCTTGCCGCTGAACCGCTTGCGCAGCTCCGGGTTCTGGGTCGCGACACCGACCGGGCACGTGTCGAGGTGGCAGACGCGCATCATCACGCAGCCGGACACCACCAGCGGCGCCGTCGCGAAGCCGAACTCCTCCGCGCCGAGCAGCGCCGCCACGACGACGTCCCTGCCGGTCTTCAGCTGGCCGTCGGTCTGGACCACGATCCGGTCGCGCAGGCCGTTGAGCACGAGCGTCTGCTGGGTCTCGGCAAGGCCCAGCTCCCACGGGCCGCCGGCGTGCTTCAAGCGAGGTCAACGGGCTGGCGCCCGTCCCGCCGTCGTGCCCCGAGATGAGGACGACGTCCGCGTGCGCCTTGCTCACCCCCGCGGCGACCGTGCCCACGCCCACCTCGGCCACCAGCTTGACGTGCACCCGGGCCCCCGGGTTGGAGTTCTTGAGGTCGTGGATCAGCTGGGCGAGGTCCTCGATCGAGTAGATGTCGTGGTGCGGCGGCGGCGAGATGAGGCCGACGCCGGGCGTCGAGTGCCGGGTGCGGGCAACCCAGGGGTAGACCTTGGGGCCGGGCAGCTGACCGCCCTCCCCCGGCTTCGCGCCCTGCGCCATCTTGATCTGCAGGTCGTCGGCCTGGGTCAGGTAGAGGCTGGTGACGCCGAACCGGCCCGAGGCGACCTGCTTGATCGCACTGCGCCGGACGGGGTCGACGAGGCGCTCGGGGTCCTCGCCGCCCTCGCCGGTGTTCGACTTGGCGCCGATCGAGTTCATGGCGACGGCGAGGGTCTCGTGCGCCTCCTGCGAGATGGAGCCGTACGACATGGCGCCGGTCGAGAACCGCCTGACGATCGACTCGACCGGCTCGACCTCGTCGACCGGAACCGGCTCGCGCTCGCCCTCCTTGAAGGCGAAGAGGCCGCGCAGGGTCATGAGCCGGGCGGCCTGCTCGTCGACCCTGCGGGTGTACTCGCGGAAGACGTCGTAGCGGCGGGCACGGGTCGCGTGCTGCAGCCTGAAGACGGTCTCGGGGTCGAAGAGGTGCGGCTCGCCCTCGCGGCGCCACTGGTACTCCCCGCCGACGTCGAGGCGGCGGTGCGGGTCGCGGATGCCGTCCGGCGGGTAGGCGCGCGCGTGCCGGGCCGCGACCTCCCGCGCGAGGACCTCGAGGCCGACGCCGCCCAGCCGGGACGTGGTGCCCGTGAAGTGGCGGTCGACCAGCTCGGGGGCCAGGCCGATGGCCTCGAAGACCTGCGCGCCCCGGTACGAGGCGACCGTCGAGATGCCCATCTTGCTCATGACCTTGAGCACGCCCTTGCCCAGGGCCTTGATGAGGTTCGCGACGGCCTTCTCGGGGGCGATCCCGGTGAGGACGCCGGAGCGCACCAGGTCCTCGGCGCTCTCCATGGCCAGGTAGGGGTTGACCGCGGCCGCGCCGTACCCGATGAGCAGCGCGACGTGGTGCACCTCGCGCACGTCGCCGGCCTCGACGAGCAGGCCGACCTGGGTGCGCCGCTTCTCGCGGATGAGGTGGTGGTGCACGGCGCTGGTGAGCAGGAGTGACGGGATCGGGGCGAGGTCGGCGGTCGAGTCGCGGTCGGAGAGGACGACGAAGTGGGCGCCCTTCTCGATCGCGGCGGTCACCTCGGCGAAGATCTCCTCGAGGCGCTCGCGAAGGGCCTCGCCGCCGCCGGCCACCCGGTAGCAGGCCCCTGACCGTCACGGTGCGGTAGCCCGGCAGGTCGCCGTCCGCGTTCACGTGCACGATCTTCGCCAGCTCGTCGTTGTCGATCACCGGGAAGTCGAGGACGAGCTGGCGGCAGTGGGCGGGGGTGGCCGCCAGGGCGTTGAACTCGGGCCCGATGGACGTCGCCAGGCTGGTGACGAGCTCCTCGCGGATGCGCGTCGAGCGGGGGGTTCGTGACCTGCGCGAAGAGCTGGGTGAAGTAGTCGAAGAGCAGCCGCGGGCGGCCCGACAGCACCGCGATCGGCGTGTCGGTGCCCATCGAGCCGATCGGCTCGGCGCCGGTGCGGGCCATCGGGGTGAGGAGCAGGCGCAGCTCCTCCTCGGTGTAGCCGAAGGTCTGCTGCCGGCGGGTGACGGAGGCCGCCGTGTGCAGGATGTGCTCGCGCTCGGGCAGGTCCTTGAGGTGGATCCGGCCCGCGTGCAGCCACTCGTCGTAGGGGTGCTGGCCGGCGAGCTCGCGCTTGATCTCCTCGTCGTCGACGATCCGGCCGTGGTCGGTGTCGACGAGGAACATGCGGCCGGGCTGGAGCCGGCCCTTCTTGACGACCTTCGCGGGGTCGACGTCGAGCACCCCGACCTCGCTGGCCAGCACCACGAGGCCGTCGTCGGTCACCCAGTACCGCGACGGCCGCAGGCCGTTGCGGTCGAGGACCGCCCCGATCAGCGTGCCGTCGGTGAACGTGATCGAGGCCGGGCCGTCCCAGGGCTCCATGAACATGGAGTGGAACTCGTAGAAGGCGCGCCGTGGCCGGGTCCATCTCGGCGTGGTTCTCCCACGCCTCGGGGATCATCATGAGGACGGCGTGCGGCAGGCTGCGGCCACCGAGGTGGAGCAGCTCGAGCACCTCGTCGAAGCTCGCGGAGTCGCTCGCCTCTGGGGTGCAGATCGGGTAGAGCCGGTCGAGGTCGCCGGGGATCACGTCGCTGGCCAGCTTGCTCTCGCGGGCCCGCATCCAGTTGCGGTTGCCCTTCACGGTGTTGATCTCGCCGTTGTGCGCGACCAGCCGGAACGGGTGCGCCAGCGGCCAGCTCGGGAACGTGTTCGTCGAGAACCGGGAGTGCACGATCGCGAGCTCGGTGGCGAACCGGCGGTCCGAGAGGTCGGGGAAGAACGGCTCCAGCTGCCCGGTCGTGAGCATGCCCTTGTAGACCAGGGTGCGGGCCGACAGCGAGGGGAAGTAGACGCCGGTCTCGCGCTCGGCGCGCTTGCGCAGGCAGAAGGCCATGCGCTCGAGCGCCAGCCCGACGACGCGGCCGCGGGCGCTGGCGACGAAGAGCTGGCGGAACCGCGGCTGGCAGGCGCGGGCGGTGGCGCCGACGAGATCGGGCGTGGTCGGCACGTCGCGCCAGCCGAGGACCCTCAGGCCCTCCTCGGCCGCGATGCGCTCGACGCCGGCGACGACCTCCGCCGCCTCGGCGTCGTCGTACGGCAGGAAGGCGAGGCCGACGGCGTAGGAGCGGCGCGGCGGCAGCGCGAAGTCGACGACCTCGCGCAGGAACGCGTCGGGGACCTGGGTCAGGATGCCCGCCCCGTCGCCGGTGTCCTTCTCGGCCCCGACCGCGCCGCGGTGGTCGAGGTTGCGCAGCGCTGTGAGCGCCAGCTCGACGATGTCGTGCCCCGGCTCACCGCGCATGGTCGCCACGAAGGCGACGCCGCACGCATCGTGCTCGTGCGCGCCGTCGTAGAGGCCGACGGCCTCGGGCTTCGTGGAGAACCGGCGGAAGGGCGAGATCATGAGGCCACCTCGTCGCGTCTGGGGAACGGCCCCCCCGACGCCGCCCCGATCCGGCGTGCGTCGCGGGGGCCGGAGTCGGTCCGCCCCGCAGGGACGCCGATGGCCCGCGTGGGTGTGTCGTCACTGTAACGGCTGCCCGGGGACCTGAGGAATACACCGGGCCGGGAGCCGCTCTCGGGCCTCCCGGAGCGCCGCAATCCCGTCCTTTCCGGGCAGCACGGAGCGTCAGCGAACCTCCGGCTCCGACCTTGATCGCCATCCCGGCACCACGGGTCGCCGCGGCCGGCCCGTCACCCCAGGTCGACGTCCTGGACGCCGGCCCGGTGGTGCCCGCCCGGCGATCATGGCTGGCCGCGTGGACGTGTTCAGCGCGTGGAGTTGGGCTCCGCCGCCTCGAGGTCGTCGCCGGTGTCGCCGGCGTTCCCCTCGGGCGCCGGCGTGGGTGGCGTACCCCAGCGCCACCACCGGCGCTTGGGAGCCGGCGCCTCGGCCTCCGTCCCGGCGTCCGCGGCCCCGGCGTCCGCGGCCCCGGCGTCCGCGGCCCCGGCGTCCGCGCCCGCGTCCTCGGCCGGTCCTCGGTCCCGGCGTCCTCGGTCCCGGCGTCCGCGGTCCCGGCGTCCTCGGTCCCGGCGTCCTCGGTCCCGGCGTCCTCGGTCCCGGCGTCCTCGGTCCCGGCGTCCTCGGTCCCGGCGTCCTCGGTCCCGGCGTCCGCGCTCGCGTCCCGGGCGGGCCGGCCGGAAGCGAGCCGCTCCTCGACGGACACGTGCTGCACAGGTGCCGCGGAGTGACGGAGCACGGTGGTCTCCCGGCCGGGGTGGAGCCGGGCGGACACGATGATGTAGGCGAGGGCGCCCAGCCCCACGAGCACGCTGGTCCACTCGTTCAGCCGCAGGCCGAGGATGTGGTTCGCGGGGTCGACGCGCAGCGCCTCGATCCAGCCGCGCCCGATCGTGTAGAGCAGGACGTACAGGGCGAACAGCCGACCGTGGCCGATCTTGAAGCGGCGGTCGACGAGGATCAGCACCCCGGCCAGGGCGAGGTCCCACAGGGACTCGTAGAGGAAGGTGGGGTGGAACGTCCCGAGCACGATCGGCTTGCCGTCGGGCCCGAGGACGGCGTGACCCGCCTCCGTGTCCCACTGGTGGATCTGCAGACCCCAGGGTTGCGTGGTCGGCCCGCCGTACAGCTCGTTGTTGAACCAGTTCCCCCAGCGCCCGATGGCCTGCGCGAGGACGATGCCGGGTGCGAGCGCGTCGGCCAGCGGCGGCAGCAGCAGGCCCTTGCGCCGGGCGGCGATCCAGGCGCCGACGGCGCCGAGCGTGACCGCGCCCCAGATGCCCAGGCCGCCCTGCCACACGTACAGCGCCTGCACGGGATGGCCGCCGGGACCGAAGTAGGGCTGCCACGACGGTGGCCACGTGGTAGAGCCGGCCGCCGACGATGCCGAACGGAACGGCCCAGGCGGCGACGTCGAGGACGTCCCCCTCCCGGCCGCCGCGCGCCCGCCAGCGGCGGTCGCCGAGCCAGATCGCGACGACGATGCCGATGAGGATGCACAGCGCGTAGGCGCGTACGGGGAACGGTCCGAGCTGCCACACGCCCTGCGTCGGGCTCGGGATGGTGCTGATCACGGCGTGCCCCCTCCGTCGGCTCCGTCGGCGGCACCGCGACCGCTTCCGCGGCGCACCCCCTCCGCCAGCTCGGCCGCGACGCGCCCGGCGGCACCAGGCGCCTGCGCCGGGCTCCCCGCCTCGGCGATCGCGCGCACGAAGGCCGAGCCCACGATGACGCCGTCCGCGTAGGCCGCGACCGTCGCCGCCTGGTCGGCGGTCGACACGCCGAGCCCGACGCACACTCGCTGGGCGCCCGCGGCGCGGGTGCGGGCGACCAGCCGCTCGGCGCCGCCGCCGACGGTGGCCCGTTCCCCCGTCACGCCCATGGTCGAGGCCGCGTAGGTCCAGCCGCGGGTGGCACGCACGGTCGACACGAGCCGCTCGTCCGTCGACGACGGCGCCACCAGGAAGACCCGCTCGAGGTCGTGCGCATCGCTGGCGGCCAGCCAGTCGCCGGCCTCGTCGGGGATGAGGTCGGGCGTGATCAGCCCCGAGCCGCCGGCGTTCGCGAGGTCCGCCGCGAAGCGGTCGACGCCGTACCGGTCGACGGGGTTCCAGTAGGTCATCACGAGGACCGGGGCCCCCGCGGTGGCGATCTGCTCGACGGCGGCGAGCACGTCGCGCGTCCGGGTGCCGGCGCGGAGCGCCGCGTCGACGGCCCGGGCGATGACCGGGCCGTCCATCAACGGGTCGGAGTACGGCAGGCCGAGCTCGAGCACGTCGACGCCGCTCTCGACCATGGCGCGGGCCGCGGCCACGGACGTCGGGACGTCGGGGTACCCGATCGGCAGGTAGCCGACCAGCACCGACCGGCCCTCGGCACGCGCCGCGTCGACGACGTCCGCGGAGCGGGCCAGGGTCGTGGCACTCACCGGTCGGCCTCGGGATCACCGGGGCCGTCGCCGGGGAGCGGGCCGTCGAGCGGGTGCTCGACGCGTTCGGCCTCGGAGGCGACCAGGTCGCTCCCCGACACCAGGCCGAACCAGCGCGCCGCCGTGTCGACGTCCTTGTCGCCCCGGCCCGACAGGTTGACCAGGATCAGGCCGTCGGGACCGAGCTCGCGCCCGGCGCGCAGCGCCCCGGCGAGCGCGTGCGCGCTCTCGATCGCCGGGATGATGCCCTCGGTGCGGCACAGCAGGCGGAAGGCCTCCATCGCCTCCGCGTCGGTCACCGGCTCGTAGCGCGCCCGGCCGGACTCGGCGAGCCAGGCGTGCTCGGGCCCGACTCCGGGGTAGTCGAGGCCGGCCGAGATGGAGTGGCTCTCGATGGTCTGCCCGTCCTCGTCCTGCAGGACGAAGGTGCGGTTGCCGTGCAGGACGCCGGGAGCGCCGCCGGTGATCGACGAGGCGTGCCGGCCCGTCTCGACGCCGTCCCCGCCCGCCTCGAGGCCGAGCAGGGCGACATCGGCGTCGTCGAGGAACGCGTGGAAGATGCCGATCGCGTTCGACCCGCCCCCGACGCAGGCGGCCACGAGGTCGGGCAGGCGGCCGGTGAGCTCCAGCACCTGCGCCCGCGCCTCGTCGCCGATGACCTTGTGGAAGTCGCGGACCATCGTCGGGAAGGGATGCGGCCCGGCGACCGTGCCCAGCAGGTAGTGCGTGCGGTCGACGGTGGTGACCCAGTCGCGCATCGCCTCGTTGATCGCGTCCTTCAGGGTGCGCGACCCCGACGTGACCGGGACGACCTCCGCGCCGAGCAGGCGCATCCGGGCGACGTTGAGGGCCTGCCGCCGGGTGTCCTCCTCGCCCATGTAGACCACGCACTCCAGGCCCATCAGGGCCGCGGCGGTCGCGCTGGCCACGCCGTGCTGGCCGGCGCCGGTCTCGGCGATGATCCGCGGCTTGCCCATCCGCTTGGTGAGCAGCGCCTGGCCGAGCACGTTGTTGATCTTGTGTGAGCCGGTGTGGTTGAGGTCCTCGCGCTTGAGCAGGATCCGCGCGCCGCCCGCGTGCTCGGCGAAGCGCGGCACCTCGGTGAGGATGCTCGGGCGGCCCGTGTACGTGCGGTGCAGCTCCGCGAGCTGCGCTGTGAACGCCGGATCGGCCATGGCGGCCGTGTACGCGGCGTCGAGCTCGTCGAGCGCGGCGACCAGCGCCTCGGGAACGTAGCGGCCGCCGAAGCGCCCGAAGTACGGGCCCGTTCTGCGCGGAGAGCGGGCGGTACGCCCGTCGCACCGCGGTCACTTGCGCACCGCCCGCAGCGCGGGGTGCGCGCCGGCCGCCACGAGGTCCGCCACGGCGGAGCGCGGGTCACGGCCGGTGACGAGGCTCTCGCCCACCAGGACGGCGTCGGCGCCGGCGCGGGCGAACTCGAGGACGTCGTGCGGACCCCGCACGCCCGACTCGGCGATCGTGACGACGTTCGACGGGATGAGCGGGGCGACCCGCGCGAACACCGCGCGGTCGACCTCGAGCGTGCGCAGGTCGCGGCAGTTGACCCCGATGACGTGCGCGCCGGCGTCGACGGCGCGCGCCACCTCGTCGGGGTCGTGCACCTCGACCAGCGCCGTCATCCCGAGGGAGTGCACCCGCTCCACCAGCGAGACCAGGGCCTGCTGCTCGAGCGCCGCCACGATGAGCAGGACGGCGTCCGCGCCGTAGGCGCGCGCCTCCCACACCTGGTAGCTCGAGACCACGAAGTCCTTGCGCAGGATCGGGACGTCGACCGCGGCGCGGACGGCCGCCAGGTCGGCCAGGCTGCCGCCGAAGCGGCGCCCCTCGGTGAGCACGCTGATGATGCTCGCCCCGCCGGACTCGTAGTCGCTGGCGAGCCCCGCGGGGTCGGCGATCGCGGCCAGCGCGCCCTTGCTCGGGCTCGACCGCTTGACCTCGGCGACGACCTTGACGGTCTCGCCGTCACGGAGCACCGATTCGGCGGGCCGGGGCGAGGGCCGGCGTTCGGCCAGCGCCTGTAGCTGCGCGAGGTCCGTATGGGCCTGGCGTTCGACGAGGTCCTCCCGGACGCCGGCGAGGATGTCGTCGAGGACAGTCACGGATCTCCCCTGTCAGCGGCGAAGTCGACGCTGCCGATGGTACCCGTGGCCAGGGGTGCTCCCGTACCGGCCCAGGGAGGGGTGGGTACGGAGGGTCACCAGGATCGTGGACCGGGCGCCTGAATTCCCGGGGATCAGTGACCCGGCCGGCCCGACACGCCGAAGCCCATCGCGGCGAGCAACCTGCCGGCGATCACGCCGATGACGACGACGACGGCGCCGAGCACGAACACCCAGACGGTGGCGATCACGACGGCGATGGACATGATCAGCGCGCCGAGCATCATGATCCCGACAGCGGTCCACGCGGCGACGCTCTGCCCATGGTTGTCGTGGTCGGGCGCGACGTGGGGGGTCTGCGCGCCAGGGCGCCGGCCCTGGACCTGAACCTGCTGGCTGTCGGCCATGGTGCTCCTCTCGATCAGCGGCATTCTGCCAGGCCCGGCCCGTCTCAGCCGGTGGGGTCGTCACCCCGGCTGAGGGCGTCCCAGGCGCCGATCGTGTCGGGCGCCTGCGGCGCGGTGGCGGTGGCCCCCGATCCGGCGACCGGCGCGGGGCCGGCCCCGCCGGACGCCGTCTCGAAACGGCGGCCCGGCGCCGGCCAGCGTGCCGCGCGCAGGAGGCCGTAGGCGCCGCAGCCGGCGATCAGCAGGCCGGCGGCGAGCGCGAGCCAGACCCAGCCCGACAGGGTGGTGGGGGGCAAGGCGCCCCCCGTGCGGCCGGTCGCGCTCGCCACCGCTCCCTGGGCGGCACCGGCCGGGTCGGCCACGACCAGGACGGCCGTCACGACCACCCCGACCCCCGCGAGCAGCAGTACCCCGGCGGCGAGCCGGCGCCCGATGCGGCCCGTGACGAGCAGGGCGACCGCCGCCGCCGCGGCGGTCAGCGCCAGGGCGGACGCGGCGGGCGCCACCTGCGACCCCGCGACGGGCACGGTGGCGACCCCGGGCACGTCCGACGGCGCCGCGGTCACCCACGTGCGCCCCGCGGCGAGCACCACGATCCCGCTGCCGGCGAGGGCGCCGAGTGCGCAGAGCAGCCGGCCGCGCGGGCTGCTCCGGCCGCGCCCGCCCTGGGCGGCAACCGGCCCGGCGGACCCCGCGTCTGATGTGCCGCTCACGGGACGCGCAGCGTCGAGGCCGTCGCGACGGCACGCAGCACGGCCGCCGCCTTGTTGCGGCACTCGTCGTCCTCGCGTTCGGGATCGGAGTCCGCGACGATCCCGGCGCCCGCCTGCACGTATGCGACGCCGCCCCGGAGCAGGGCGGTCCTGATGGCGATCGCCATGTCGAGGTCGCCCGCCACGTCGAAGTAGCCCACCACTCCGCCGTAGAGCCCGCGCCGGGTGGGCTCGAGCTTGTCGATGAGCTCCATCGCGCGGGGCTTCGGGGCGCCGGACAGGGTGCCCGCCGGGAAGGTGGCCCGGAGCACGTCGAACGCCGTCCGGCCCGGGGTGAGGTCGCCCTCGACGGTCGACACGAGGTGCATCACGTGGCTGTACCGCTCCACGCTCATGAAGTCGACCACCTCGACCGTTCCGGGCACGCACACCCGGCCGAGGTCGTTGCGGGCCAGGTCGACGAGCATGACGTGCTCGGCCCGCTCCTTGGGGTCCGCGAGGAGCTCCTCGGCCAGCAGCGCGTCCTCGGCGGCCGTGGCCCCCCGCGGGCGCGTCCCGGCGATGGGGTGGCTGATCACACGGCCGGCGCTCACCTTGACCAGCGCCTCGGGGCTGGACCCCACGACGTCGAAGGTGCGGCCCGCGGGGTCGACCCCCCGGTAGAGGTACATGTACGGGCTGGGGTTAGAGGCGCGCAGCACCCGGTACACGTCGAGCGCGTCCGCCGGGCAGTCGATCTCGAACCGCTGCGAGATCACCACCTGGAAGACCTCGCCGTCGCGGATGGCGGCCTTGCCCTCGAGGACCGCCGACAGGTACTCCTCGCGCTCGGTGCGCTGCCGCGCGGGCGCGGACGGCGGACCGCCGTGCACGGCGACCGTGCTGGCCGCCGGCGCGGCGAGCTGGGCGGTCATCCGGTCGAGCCGCTCCACGGCGTCGGCCCAGGCCTCGTCGACGCGCTCGTCGGTGTCGTCGTAGTTCACCGCGTTCGCCACCAGCAGCACGGTGCCGTCGGAGTGGTCGAGCACGGCGAGGTCGGTCGCGAGGCTCATCGAGAGCTCGGGCAGCTCGATGTCGTCGACCCCGGTGTCGGGCAGCGTCTCCCAGCGGCGGACGACGTCCCACGAGAGGTAGCCCACCAGCCCGCCGGTCAGCGGCGGCAGGCCGGGCAGGCGCGGGGTCTGCAGCGCGGCGACGGTGTCGCGCAGGGCCAGCAGCGGGTCGCCCGAGGTCGGGACGCCGGCCGGCGGCTCACCCAGCCAGCGCGCCTCGCCGCGCTCGGCGGTCAGCGTGGCCCGGCTCCGCGCGCCGACGATGCTCCAGCGAGACCAGAGGCCCTGCTCGGCGGACTCGAGGAGGAACGTGCCGGCGGCGTCGGCGGCGAGCTTGCGGTAGAGCCCGATCGGCGTCTCGCCGTCCGCCAGGAAACGCCGGACCACCGGGATGACCCGGCGGTCGGGGGCCAGGGCGCGGAACGCCGCGAGGTCGGGCCAGGTCGCGCCCAGCGTGAGGTCGGGCGCGACGAGGGCGTGCTGGGGTGCCGCCGGTTCGGCCAGGGATGCGGTCGTGCGGCCCGCGTCCGCCGTCACCGCTGCTCCTCGGGGACGACGACGACCGGCAGCGAGCGACCGGTGAAGCAGGTCGGCTCCCCGGTGTGGCAGGCCGCGCCGACCTGGTCGACCTCGACGAGCAGGGCGTCGCCGTCGCAGTCGAGCGCCACCCCGCGGACCCACTGGACGTGGCCGGAGGTGTCGCCCTTGCGCCAGTACTCGCTCCGCGACCGGCTCCAGAAGGTCACCCGGCCGGACGTGAGGGTGCGCGCGAGCGCCTCGTCGTCCATCCAGCCGACCATGAGCACGGCCCGGGAGGTGCGGTCCTGGACGACGGCGCACACGAGGCCGTCGGCGTCGCGCTTCAGCCGGGCCGCGACGCGGCGGGTCGAGGGCGCCGGCGGGCTCGGGCGGGGTGGCGGTGGAGGCCTGCGTCACGTTCCGATCCTTCCACCAGCCCCGGCGGTGGGCCGCTGCTGGGCCGCCCAGCTGGCGTGCAGCCGCTGGTAGACGGCCGAGGTCTCCAGCAGCCGCTCGTGCGGGCCGACGTCGACGATCTCGCCGGACTCGACCACGACCACGAGGTCCGCGGCCTCGGCCGTGGACAGGCGGTGGGCGATGGCGACCGAGGTCCGGCCCCGGGTGGCGCCCTCGAGGGCGCGCCCGAGCCGCACCTCGGTGGCGGGGTCGACCGCGGAGGTGGCCTCGTCGAGCACCAGCAGGTCGGGGTCGGCGAGGTAGGCGCGGGCGAGCGCCACCAGCTGGCGCTCCCCCGCCGACAGCGCCTCGCCGCGCTGCCCGACCTGCGTGTCGAGCCCGTGCGGCAGCTGCTCGGCCCACTCGAGCAGGCCGAGCTCGGTCAGCGCCAGCTCGACCTCGTCGCCGTGTGTGGGGTAGACACCGGTGCCGGCGGAGGCGCCGGCAGGGTGGTCGCGTCCCCAGGCGACGTTCGCGCGCAGCGTGTCGTCGACGAGGAAACCCTCCTGCGGCACCAGGACCACCCGTTCGCGCAGCGACGAGAAGCGCACCCGCCGCAGGTCGACGCCGTCGACGAGGACCCGGCCACGGCTGGGGTCCATCAGGCGGGTCAGGAGCTTGGCGAGCGTGGTCTTGCCCGAGCCCGTCTCGCCGACGACGGCGATGCGCGCCCGCGGCGGCAGCTCGAGGTCGACGTCGCGGAGCACGTCGGGGCCGCCCGGGTAGGCGAACCACACGTGCTCGAAGCGCACGGAGATCGGCCCCCGGGGCAGCTCCTCGCCGTCGTCGCCGGGGTCCGCGACGTCAGCCGTCGTGTCGAGGACGGCCAGCACGCGGCGCCACCCGGCGGCCGCGTTCTGCAGCTCGTTGAGCACCTCGGTCCCGATCTGCACCGGGCCGGTGAACAGCTGGACCAGGAACAGGAAGGCGACGAGCTCGCCCAGCGTCAGGGAGCCGCGGACCCCGAGCACCGTGCCGAGCCCCACGACGGCCGCGACGACCAGGCCCGAGACGAGGACCCCGCCGCTGAACGAGACCGCCACCGTCATCTGGGCTCGGATCGCGCTCCGCGCATGGGCGGCGACCGCCGCGTCGACGCGGGTCTGGGTGCGCTCCTCGACGCCGTACGCGCGGATCGTGTCGGCGCCGACCACGGACTCGGAGACGGCGCCGAGCATGTCGCCGACCCGCTCGCGGACCTGGCGGTACGCGGTCGAGACGAAGCGCTGCAGGTAGCGGAAGGCCAGGAACAGCGGCAGGAAGCACACCCACACGAGCAGCGCCAGGGGCCAGGAGTAGACGACCATCAGCACGGTCGCCACCAGCAGCTGACCCGCGGACGTCACCAGCAGCAGGCCTCCCCACTGCACGAAGGTGGAGATCGTGTCGACGTCGGTGGTCACGCGCGCCACGAGGGCGCCCCGGCGTTCGGTGTTCTGGCTGAGCGTCGAGAGGTCGTGGATGTGCCGGAACGCCCGGGTGCGCAGGGTCGCCAGGCCCGCCTCGGTGGCCCGGAAGATCCGGCGGTTGGCGACGTACGACGAGACGGCGGTGACCACGAGCCCCACGGCGGCCACCAGGCACAGCGCGAGGACGAGTCCCGGCCGCGGGCCGCCGGGCGCTCGGATCCCCTTGTCGATGGTCTGCTGCACCGCGACGGGCACGAGCACGCGGCCGACGGTCGAGAGCAGGGACACCAGCAGGGTCGGCACCAGACCGCGGGTGAGCTCGGGGCTGAGCGCCGCACCCCGCCGCAGCGTCGCCCAGGCGCCGCCGGCGGCCCCGGTGTCGATCGTCGAGGTGGTGCCCGGGGACGCCGTGGTCGCGCTCACGCCGCCCCTTCTGTCTCACGGCTCTCGGTCTCGTCGACCCCGGTCTCGCGCGTGAAGGTGCGCAACGCCTCGGCCTCGAGCTCCTCGGCACCGGCCAGCTCCGCGTCGCGCAGAGTGGCCGCACGCAGCCGGGCGCGCTCCTCGGCATCGCGTTGGTACGCCGTCACCAGCCGGCGGTAGCCCTCGCTGGCGCGCATCAGCTCCTCGTGCGGCCCGCGCCCCGCCACCCGGCCCCGCTCCAGGTAGACGACCTCGTCGGCCAGCGCGATGGTGGCCATCCGGTAGGCCACCACCACGACGGTGCTGGCGCCGCCGGTCTCGCGCAGGCCGGCGAGGATGCGCGCCTCGACGTGCGGGTCGACCGCGGAGGTCGCGTCGTCGAGCACGAGCAGGCGCGGGTCGCGCACCAGGGCCCGGGCCAGCGCGATCCGCTGCCGTTGGCCGCCGCTGAGCGTGGCGCCGCGCTCGCCCACCCGGGTGTCGAGGCCCTCGGGCAACTCCTGCACGAACCCGTCGGCGCGGGCCAGCCGCAGCGCGCGCTGCACGGCGTCGTCGCCGAGCGGCGCGCCCAGGGTCACGTTGCCCCGCACGGTATCGTCGAAGACGAAGGTGGCCTGCGGGACGAGTGCCGCGGCCCCGGCGACCTCCCCGCGGCGCAGCGCCCGCAGGTCGACGCCGTCGAGCAGCACGCGGCCGTCGACGGGGTCGACGAGGCGGACGAGCAGGCCCGCGAGGGTCGACTTGCCTGCCCCGGTGGGCCCCACCACGGCCACCGTCGACCCCGCCCGGATGTCGAGGGTGACGCCGTGCAGCACGGGGAAGCGCTCGCCGCCCTGCCCCTCGTAGCCGTGGTCGACGTGGGCCAGCGCCAGCGCCGCGGCGCCCCTGCGCTCGAGCGTGCCGGGGCCGTACTCCATCTCCCCCTGTGCGGCGAGCACGGCGTCGACCCGCTCCCAGCCCACGACGCACCGGGGCAGCTCCGCCAGCACCCAGCCCAGTGCGCGCACGGGGAACGACACCAGCGCGAGCAGGTACGCGACCTGGACGACGTCGCCGGTGTCGGCGGCGCCGTGCGCGATGCGCCACGTGCCCACGGTCAGCACCGCCAGGGTGCCCAGCACGGGCAGCCCCTCCTGGATCGGGTCGAAGATGCCGCGCGTCGTGCCGACGGCCACGTTCGCCTCGCGCAGGCGCTGGGCGACGCCGCCGAAGCGCTCGGTCTCCGCGGCCTCGCGCCCGAGCGTCTTGACGACGACGGCGCCCTCGAAGCTCTCGTGCGCGACGGAGGACACGTCGGCCCGCAGCTGCTGCGCGCGCACCACGAGGGGCGACATCCGGCGCTGGAACACGACGTTGACCACGAAGACGGCGGGCACGACGAGCAGCCCCACCGCCCCGAGCACGAGGTCGGCCGCGAGCATCGCGCCGGCCGCTACCACGATCATCACCAGGACGCCGAGGGCCATCGGCAGCGGCGCCATGACTTGCCAGGTGGCCTCGACGTCGGCGTTGGCGTTGGACAGCAGCTGGCCCGCGGGGTGCCGGTGGTGCCAGGACAGCGGCAGCCGCAGGTACTGACGCGTGACCGCCCGCCGGTACCGGGCCTGGAGCCGGTACATCGTCGCCCCACCGGCCGCCCGCCGGCCGACCACCCCGATCGACGTGGCCAGCGCGATGCCGGCGAGCGTCCCGACGACGTACAGCAGCTGCTGCCTCGTGATGTGGTGCGCGGCGAAGGCGGGGGCGAGCACGGTCTGGGTCAGGTGACCGAGCCACCACCCCGAGGCCGCCGTCCCGATGCCGTAGACGGCGCTCCCAGCGACGGCGAGCGAGAACATCCCCGGCTCGTCGCGCATGCCGCGCGCCAGCACCCGCAGGCCCCGGCGAAGGGTGTCCGCGCCGGTGGCGGGCAGGTCGTCGTCGGGCACGTCTGTCACTTTCTCACGAGGCGCCGACACGGCCCCGGGCGTGCCACGATCCCCGCATGAGCAGCCCACCGGCCGAACAGTCCACCACCCCCTCGGCCAGAGAGCGGGCCCGCCTCGCCGACGCGCTGGAGGCGGCCGGGCCGGGCGCGCCGACCCTGTGCACCGGGTGGACGTCGCTCGACCTCGCCGCGCACCTGGTCGCCCGCGAGCGCCGTCTCGACAGCACTCCCGGCCTCCTGCTGCGCCCGCTCGCCGGGTGGACCGAGCACGTCCGGGCCGGCTACGCCCGCCGGCCCTACCCCGAGCTCCTCCGCCTGATCAGGACGGGCCCACCGGCCACGAGCCCGTTCGCGCTGCCCGGGGCCGACGCCGCCGGCAACCTGGCCGAGCACTTCGTGCACTGCGAGGACGTCCGCCGCGGCGATCTGGGCGTCCCCCCGCGGCCGGCGGAGCTGCCCGGCGCCGTGGACGCGGCCCTCTGGCGTTTCCTGCAGACCCGGGGCCGGGGGATGTTCCGCCGGGCCCGGACCGGCGTGGTGCTCGCGACGCCGGACGGCCGCGAGACCGTCGCCGCCCGGGGCCGGGCGACGGCCCGGCTCGTCGGTGAGCCCGGCGAGCTCGTGCTCGTCGCCTTCGGTCGCGGGCGCCCGCGCCGTCGTCGAGCGGTCCGGCGACGCCGCCGCCCTCGCGGCCCTCGACGCCGCGGACCTGCGCGTGTGACGAGCGCCGCCGAGGTCGGCGGCGGGGGTGCTCGCCGCGCCGCTGCCCGGCGCGGCGCCGGACGGCCCCCGCATGGTCGTCCGTCGACGGGCCGAGCGGGTCGGGCAAGACGACGTTCGCCGCCGAGTTGGCGCAGGCGCTGGAGCAGGCCGGCTCGCGGGCCGAGGTCGTGCACCTCGACGACCTCTACCCGGGCTGGGACGGCCTCGACGCCGTCGTCCCCCTGCTGGTCGGGCACCTGCTGGCGCCGCTGGCTACGTGCCGCCCGGTCACCCTCCCGACCTGGGACTGGGCCTCCGGATCCCCGGGCGCAGCCCGCAGCATGCCCGCGCTGGGCCCGCCGGCGCCGCCCGTCGTCGTGGTCGAGGGCGCCGGGTCGGGCGCTCGGGCCTGCCGCCCCTACCTGACCGCCCTGGCGTGGCTCGACGCGCCCGAGAGCGTCCGCCGGGACCGGGCCCTGGCCCGGGACGGTGCCACCTACGCCCCGCACTGGGAGCGCTGGGCCCGGCAGGAACGAGCGCACTTCGCCCGGGAGCGGACGGCGGAAAATGCCGACGTCGTCGTCGGTGCCCGGCACTAGCCTGTCCCGCGTGACCGAGCCCGGCGCGCTGCCCGTCGTCCCCGTGGAGCCGGGGTCCCCGCTCATGGAGCGCTGGCTGCGGACGAACTTCACCGTCTTCCTGCAGCCTCTGCTCGACGCCGAGGGCCTGGCCCACCGACAGACGATCATGCCGCGTGACCACCGGTACCTCGCCACGCTGGACGGCGAGCAAGTGGTGGCCACCTACCGCGCCTGGGACACGCACGTCACGGCGCCGGGCGGGGCGAAGGTGCCTGCGGACGCCGTCAGCGGGGTCACCGTGCTCCCGACGCACCGGCGTAGGGGGCTGCTCACCCGCATGATCGTCCCCGACCTCGCCGACGCCGCCGAGCGGGGGCTGGCCGTCGCGATCCTCATCGCAGCCGAGGCCCCGATCTACGGCCGGTTCGGCTTCGGCGCGGCCACCGAGACCGCGCACTGGCGGGTGGACGTGCCCACCGCGCGGCTGCGGCCCGAGGTGCACGTCGAAGGCACCGTGACGGTCGTCAGCCAGGCCGAGCTGCGCGAGGTCGCGCCCGCCGTCTTCGAGGCCGCGCGCCGGCCCGGTGCCCTCGACATCTCCGACCTGCGCTGGGACCGCGAGCTCGGCCGCAACGCCGAGGGCCCCGAGCGCACCTGCCTCGTGCACCGCGACGCGGCAGGCGCGCCGCAGGGTTTCGCCGCCTTCCGCGGGGAGGAGCGCTGGAGCGACCGGCGGATCGAGAGCGTCGCCCACCTCGAGCGCTTCCAGGCGGCCACCCCGCAGGCGTACACGGCGCTCTGGTCGGTGCTCACCTCGCTCGACCTCATGGCGACCGTCGACGCCGACGAGCACGCCGTCGACGAGCCCCTGCCCACCCTGCTGGTCGACCCCCGCGCAGCGCGCCAGGTCTCCCGCTGCGACTTCCAGTGGTCGCGCCTGCTCGACCCGGTGGCGGCGTTGTCGGCCCGCACCTACGAGAGCGCCGGCGCCGTCACGGTCGAGGTCGTCGACCCGGCCGGTTGGGCGGCGGGCACCTTCACCATCGAGGCGGACGCCGCCGGTGCCGGCGCCTGCCGGCGCAGCGGCAGCAGCCCCGAGGTCACGCTGCCGGTCGACGTGCTGTCCGCACTGTGGCTCGGCGGCGGCGACCTGTACGCCTCCGCCCTCGCGGGCCGCGCCGACGAGCACGCTCCCGGAGCGCTCGCCCGGCTGGCCCGGTTGCTCCGCACCACCCGGGCCCCGTGGACGCCCACCTGGTTCTGACCGGCTCGTAGCTCGCCGCGGTGCCCCCGAGCGGGGCGGCCTCAGGATCGCCTCCCAGGTTGCCGACAGGTTGCGCGTGTACCCTCGCGGCGTGGAGCAGGTGATCTCCGGAGCGCGGTGGGCGCAGGGGGTTGCCGTCGCGCTCCTGACCGCCCCCGGGGTCGTCGCCGCGCACGCCCTGACCACCGGCGGAGCTCCCGCCCTGGCGCCGGTCGCCGTCGTCTGCGTCGTCGTGGCCCTGGTCGCCTGCCTGCTGCCCACCCGTGGCGCCGGCTCGACGGCCGCCGTCGCGGCGCTCGCCCAGCTCGCCGGCCACACCGTGCTCGCGCTCATGGCACCTGCCAGCGCGCCGCGGGGCGGCTGCCTCTCGGTCGTCGGCACCGGCGCCGAGGCGGGCGTGCGGTTCGCCCTCAGCGACACCTCGCGCAGCTGCCCGCCCGGCACCCTTCCGGCGACGGTGACCCTCACGGCCGCGGCCGCGGCCGTCGCCGCCGCGCTCCTGGTGCTCCTCGGGCACGCCCTCCTCGCCGCGCTGACCGCCGCGATCGTCGTCGCCGCCGCCACCGGCCTGACCGTCGCCATGCAGCTCGCGGGCGCCGTCCGGCCGCTCCTGCTCCTGCTCGTCGGACTGCCGCGCACCGGCGACGTCCGGCCCGTGCCCACCCCGGCACCCGCGCCCCTGGCCTCGCTCTGGCACCCGGGCACGGCGCTCGAACGAGGACCCCCGGCCGCGCTCCGCGCCGCCTGACCTTCCCGGGCAGGCGGCACGTACCCGCCCCCGCCCGCCGGACTGTCAGGAGTCCCTCGTGAACGTCCCGTCCTCCCCTGCCGCCGCCCGCACGGCCCGCGCCACCCGCGCGGAGGGCCGTTCGGCAGCCGTCGTCCCCTGGATCTCGTTCGCCGCGCGGATCGTGCTCGCCGTGGTGTTCGCGGCCGCGGGGTGGCCGAAGCTCACCGACCCGGAGGGCACCGTGCGCAGCGTCCGGGCGTTCCGGCTGCTCCCCGAGTCGGTCGCCCCCGCGTTCGGCTACGCGTTGCCCGCCGTCGAGCTCGCCCTCGCAGGGCTGCTCCTGGTGGGCTTCGTGACCAGGGTCGCGGCCGCCGGCGCCGCGCTGCTGCTCGTGATGTTCATGGTCGGCATCGCCGCGGCCTGGGCCCGCGGGCTGTCCATCGACTGCGGCTGCTTCGGCGCCACCGGCGCCGTGGTGACCGACCCGGTGCACGGGTACGTCCTCGACCTGCTGCGCGACGCGGGCCTCCTGCTGCTGGCCGGCTGGCTCGTCGCCCGGCCGCGAAGCCCGCTGTCGCTCGACGGCCGCCTCGGCCTCAACCCCTGATTCCTTCTCTCGCCCTTCTTTCGCCTTCCCCCTTTCGGAGTTCCCGTGACCAACGCCCGTACCGCTCACAGCACCCGCGAGAAGGCCGCGCAGCTGCGCGCCGAGGCCCAGCGCGCCGAGGCGCGCCGGCGCACGATCATCGTCTCGTCGGTCGTCGTCGTCCTCGTCGTGGCCATCGCCGCCGCCGTCGGGATCGTCCGCAGCGCCCAGCACGACCAGGCCGTCGCCGCCGCCGCGGCGCCCAGCGGCACCCCCCGCAACCTCCTCCCCGACGGTGGGATCGCCGGCGTCTCGGGCACCACGACGGCCGCCAAGACGCCGGTGACGGTGGAGATGTGGGAGGACTTCCAGTGCCCCGCCTGCCGGCAGTTCGAGGCCGACAACTCCGCGCAGCTGCAGAGTTGGGCGAAGCAGGGCATCGTCAAGCTCGTCTACAAGCCGGTGGCGTTCCTCGACCGGGCCTCGACGACGAACTACTCCTCGCGGGCGCTCGACACCGCCGCGGCGGTCGTCGACACCGCGCCGGGCTCGTTCCAGGCCTTCCACGACCTGCTCTACGCGAACCAGCCCGAGGAGGGCAGCGCCGGGCTGACCGACGCGCAGCTGCTCGAGTACGCCGTCCAGGCCGGCGCCCCCCGCGACGCCGTCGCCGCGGCCCAGGCGAACAACCGGTTCGGCGGCTGGGTGCTCCAGCGCACCGAGCTGTTCTCGCAGAAGTACACCTCGACGCCGACGATCCTGGTCGACGGCACGGCACTGTCCGCCGGGATCCCCACCGCCCAGCAGATGCGTGACGTCGTGACGAAGGCCGCCGCCGCGAAGGGCCTGCCCACCCCGAGCTGACCGCTAGCACGTCCTGGCGCTGATCAAGGAAGGTAGAGGGATCATGACATCTACCTTCCTTGATCAGCGCAGGGTTGGGGTTCAGTCGTCGGAGGGGGTACGGCTGTGCTCGGCGACCAGGGTGGCGAGCCGGCGTGCCTCGGCGACGCCGCGGGCGCCGTCCGAGCGCTGGATCGCCATGACGCTCAGGACGTCGCCGTCGGCGAGGTCGAGCGTCACCCAGGGATCCCCTCCACCGAACCGGACGGCGACGATCTGCGGCCACGCCAGCCGGGTCACGCGGACGACGTTGCGGACGACGAGCCCGTCGGGCCCGGGCTTCGCCCGCAGCCGGGCGAAGAGGAGCAGGACGTAGGCGATCGCGCCGGCGACCAGGACGAACCCGAGCCGGTCGTACCAGTGCCACGGCACCGGCCCGTCGCCCGGCGCCAGCACGGCGAGGCCCACCAGGACGGCGGCCTGCGCCACCGCGAAGCCGATCGCGACCCGGCGCGCCCGGAACGGGCGGAACACCCGGAACGGGGGCTCCGACCCGGTCACAGCCGGCACGCGTGGATGCCCGTCACGAGGATGGCCCGGGCCCCGAGCGCGTAGAGCTCGTCCATGACCTGGTTGGTGCGTGCACGCGGCACCATCGCTCGGACGGCGACCCAGGCCGGGTCCTGCAGCGGCGAGACGGTCGGCGACTCGAGCCCCGGCGTGATCACGCACGCCTGCTCGACCAGGTCGACGCGGACGTCGTAGTCCATGAGCACGTACTGCCGGGCCACGAGCACCCCCTGCAGGCGCCGCACGAGGACGTCGACCGCAGGGTCGTCGCCCGCGCCGTCGGGGCGGACGAGCACGGCCTCCGAGCGCAGGATGGGCTCCCCGAACACCTCGAGGCCGGCGTTGCGGAGCGTGGTGCCCGTCTCGACGACGTCCGCGATGACGTCGGCCACGCCCAGGCGGACGGCCGTCTCGACCGCGCCGTCCAGGCGGACGACGTCGGCCTTCACGCCGTGCTCGCCCAGGCAGAGCTCGACCAGCCCGGGGTAGCTGGTTGCGATCCTCCGGCCCTCGAGGTCGGCCAGGGTCGCGGCGCTGCCCGTCCTGGCCGCGAACCGGAAGGTCGACTCGCCGAAGCCGAGCGCCACGACCTCGCGCGCGTCGGCGCCGGAGTCGAGCAGCAGGTCGCGGCCGGTGATGCCGACGTCGAGGGTGCCCGCGCCCACGTAGACGGCGATGTCGCGCGGCCGGAGGAAGAAGAACTCGACGCCGTTCTCGTGGTCGGGCAGCACCAGCTCGCGGCTGTCCCGGCGCTGCCGGTAGCCGGCCTCGCGGAGCATGCCGACGGCGGCCTCGGACAGCGCCCCCTTGTTGGGTACGGCGACACGCAGCATCGGGCTCCTCACAGGTACCGGTAGACGTCGGCGAGGGTCAGGCCGCGGGCCAGCATGAGCACCTGGAGGTGGTACAGCAGCTGAGAGATCTCCTCCGCGGTGCGCTCCGGCGTCTCGTGCTCGGCCGCCATCCAGACCTCCGCGGCCTCCTCGACGACCTTCTTGCCGATGGCGTGGACGCCGGCGTCGAGGGCGGCTGCGGTGCCGGATCCGGCGGGCCGCTCGTCCGCGCGCGAGCGCAGCTCGGCGAAGAGGTCGTCGAAGGACTTCACGCCCGCCAACTTAGACGAGGCGGCCGGACCCGTCCCCTCCTCCCGTTGATCATGTAATCCGCGTGGATCATGAGAGCCCTCGTGACGGCCCGTCACCGCGACGCGTCGAGGCGCTTCTCGAACCAGTGCTGGGCGTAGGCCTCGCCGTTGAAGGCCGGCACCTCGACGTAGCCGCTCGACCTGTACAGCCGGATCGCCTCCTCGAGCGTGGCGTTCGTCTCGAGGCGGACCACCGGGTACGACCGCGCCGCCTCGTGTTCGAGCGCAGCCAGCAGCCGGCGGCCGACACCGAGGCCGCGGGAGCTCGGTGCGACCCACATGCGCTTGATCTCGCTCGGAGCATGCGGGTGGAACTTCACCGCGCCGCAACCGACGGGGTCGCCGTCGAGGACCGCCAGGAGCATGAGGCCCGCCGGTGGCCGCAGCTCGTCCGGTGATGCCGAGATGCTCTGCGCCGGATCGAACCCGCCCGGGAAGCGCCGCCGGAGCTCGTCGACGTAGGCCTCCAGGCATGAGCGCGCACGCGGCTCGTCGGGGTCGGCCGTCACCACCTCGACCCGGGTGGCGGTCAACAGATGCTCGACCTCTCGCATGGCGGCGACGAGACGCCGCTGCTGGTGCTCGTCGAGCGATTCCAGGAGCGACGCGGCGGACGCATCGCTGAGCCGGTCGAGATGCCGGCGTTCCGCGAGGCCGGCGGGCGTCAGGCGAACGGTCTTCACCCGGGCGTCACGGGCTTGAGGTTCGGTGACCACGAGACCCGCCCGCTCGAGTGCACGCAACAGGCGGCTGAGGTACCCGGAGTCGAGGTCGAGCCGGGATCGCAGGGAACGCGTGTCGGAACCCTCGACACCGATCTCCCAGAGCAACCGTGACTGGCCCAGCGCACGGTCCCGATCCAGGAAGTGATCGTCGAGGGCGCCCACCCGCTGTGTGACGACCCGGTTGAACCGGCGGACGTCGGCGATCATCTCGGTGTCCATTCTCTGACTCTAGTCAGAGAATGGACACCGAGACACGATCGTCCGTCATCCCTAGGCGACCGTCTCGACGGCCGGGTCGTCGATGCCTCGCGGCCGCTCCTCGCGCGACACCTTCACCCACTGGGAGAACCCGTAGAGCACGAAGGCGCCGTAGAAGGTGTACAGAACCGCGGTCGGCACGTACCCGGTCGCGAACCCGAACGGGACCCCGACGAGATCGACGGCGATCCAGGCGAGCCAGAACTCGTTCCAGCCGCGCGCCATCGCGTAGGTGGCGACCATCGAACCCACGAAGATCCAGGCGTCGCACCAGTAGAACCACCACTGCGGGGTGAAGTAGGGGTTGGGGGCCAGGCTCCACAGGTACTGGAAGATCGCCTGCACGACGATGGTGCCGAATATCCAGCCGGCAGCGATGAACACCCGCTCGCGTTGTGTCATCCAGCGAGGAACGATCGCAGGCGCATGGGGGTCACCGGCGGCCCGCTGCAGCTGGGACCAGCGCCACCAGCCGTAGATGCTCGTGATGATGAAGAAGATCTGCCGGCCGGCCTGGCCGAACAGGGGCACCCGCGAGTCGGCGCCGAAGGCCGCCGCGGTGTAGACGAAGAACAGCATGACGTTGGCGACGATGCCGACGGGCCACGCCAGCACCGAGCGCTTCATGCCGTACCAGGCCGATGCGACGCCGATGAGGACGCCGGCCAGCTCGAGCCAGTGCAGCTTGTACTGGCCGACGTCGACGCCGGCGTCGATGACCTGCTGGAAGAGGTTCGGCGACGAGGCCGCCGCTGCTGCGATCATGGTGTCCGTCTCCTCGGAGAACTCGTTGCGGAAACGAACTCCGGGGGACGTCGGCACCGGGACCCGTCGCCGCGCGTGCTGACGCCGGGTGCACCGACACCGTGCGTGCTGCCTCCCATCCGGACTCTCACCGTCGGTCCTGGAGTTCCACCAGGTCCACCGGCCGCTGGCTGCGGTCGGGTCGCGGACTGTCACCGCCGGTTCGGAATTTCACCGACCCCGGAGCACGCGTTGCATGTCGCGTCAAGTATGCACCCGGGATCAGGACGCGGCGAGGGCGGCTCTCACCTGGCGGACGGTGGGGTTGCTCAGGAACGTCTCGCCGACCTGCACCGTCGGCACCAGCTCGTTGCCGTCGTTGACCGAGCGGACGAGGGCGGCGGCCTCGGGGTCCTGCCAGATGTTCACCGTCGTGTACGGGATGCGCGCGAGCCCGAGCTTGAGGCGGAGCTTCGCGCTGAACGGGCAGCCGGGCCGGGTGTACATGACCATCTCGGGCACGTCTCAGGGTTGCACCCCCGGAGCCGGGGCAGCGATGCCTTTTCAGGGAAGGTCGGGTATCTCCAGCCGGCCCTCGTGGTCCCGCAGGAGCGGAGTGGCCAGCACGACGGCGGCGACGTCCAGCGGGCCGTAGAGGTGCGGGTACCCCTCGGCCTGCCCCGGGACGGCGTCCACCTGCAGCGGGACGGTCACCCGACGCTCGTCGATCGTCAGGAGCACGAGCGGCTCGTGGACACCGGCGTAGTGCGCGTCCGCGACGGTGCGCACCTGATTGGCGAAGGAGGCGTGCAGGAAGCCCTCCTGCTCGAGCGTGCGACCGACGGTCGAGACCCGGTACTCCCCCGCCTCGAGCGCGGCCTGCCAGTCCGAGGCGAGGGCGATGTGGTAGATCACGCGTGTCCTTTCGCGGCCAGCTCGCGCAGGCGCTGGATCTCGGCGGCGGCGTCGTCCGCCCCGTAGACCGCCGACCCGGCGACGAAGACGTCGGCGCCGGCCTCGGCGCAGCGCGCGATCGTCTCCCCCGACACGCCGCCGTCCACCTGCACCCAGACGTCGAGCCCCGCGCGGGATACGGCCTCGCGAGTGCGCCGGACCTTGGGCAGGCACCCCTCGAGGAAGCCCTGCCCGCCGAACCCGGGCTCCACCGTCATGATGAGGATCATGTCGAACTCGGCGAGCAGGTCGACGTAGGGCTCGATCGGGCTCGCCGGGCGCAGGCCCAGGCCGGCCCGCACACCCAGGGCACGCAGCTCGCGGGCCAGCCGCACGGGCGCCTGGGCGGCCTCGGCGTGGAAGGTCACGCTGCGGGCGCCCGCCTCGGCATAGGCGGGCGCCCAGCGGTCCGGGTCCTCGATCATGAGGTGGGTGTCCACCGGCAGGGACGTCGCCCTGACGATCGACTCGACGACGGGCAGCCCGAGCGTCAGGTTCGGCACGAAGTGGT
Source organism: uncultured Actinomycetota bacterium (assembly GCA_963792195.1). Taxonomy (GTDB): domain Bacteria; phylum Actinomycetota; class Actinomycetes; order Actinomycetales; family Kineosporiaceae; genus DATKNA01. The sequence continues at coordinate 1,252,180 of CAWBVK010000004.1, forward strand.
TGTCCATGACGTCGACGTGCGCCCAGTCCGCCGTCGCGATGCGGTCGAGCTCGTCGGCGAGGTGCGCGAAGTCCGCCGTCAGGATGCTCGGCGAGATCTGCAGGCCCACACCGGCGACCCTACCGGCGCCGGGTCGTCGCGCCCGCGGGAAGAGCCGGCGGCCGCGCGCTGTTGGGCGCAGCACCGCCCGTTCGCCCGAGGGGACGACAATGGCGGCAGCCGCCCGAGCGGGCGGCCCGTGACGGAGGTGTCATGCCTGAAGGCCGGCCCGTCCTCGTGACCGTCGACGACGACGCGTCCGTCTCCCGGGCGGTCGCCCGGGACCTGCGCCGCCGGTACGGCGAGCACTACCGGATCGTGCGCGCGGAGGATCCGCAGCAGGCCCTCGACGCTCTGCGCGAGGTGAAGCTCCGCGGCGACGCCGTCGCCGCGATCCTCGCCGACTACCGGATGCCCGGGCTGAACGGCATCGAGTTCCTCGAGCAGGCCATGGACCTGTTCCCCCGGGCCCGGCGCGCTCTGCTCACCGCCTACGCGGACACCGACGCGGCGATCGCGGCGATCAACGTCGTCGACGTCGACCACTACCTGTTGAAGCCGTGGGACCCGCCCGAGGAGAAGCTCTACCCCGTCGTCGACGCCATGCTCGAGACCTGGCGCGCGCTGGGCGACGCGCCGGTGCTCGACGTCCAGGTGGTCGGCCACCCGTGGTCGGCGCCGTCGCACGACGTCCGCGACTTCCTCGCGCGCAACCTCGTGCCTTACCGGTGGTGGACCGTGGACGACGGCCGAGGGCCGCCGCCTGCTCGCCGCCGCCGGCGTCGACGACGGGTCCATCCCGCTGGTGGTGACGCCCGAGGGCACGACCCTGGTCGCACCGTCGATGCCCGAGCTCGCCCAGGCGGTCGGCCTGTCGACGACGCCGGCCACCGACTTCTACGACGTCGTCATCGTCGGCGGCGGCCCGGCCGGTCTGGGCGCCGCCGTGTACGCGGCGTCCGAGGGCCTGAAGACCGTGCTGGTCGAGCGGCAGGCCACCGGCGGGCAGGCGGGCCAGAGCTCGCGGATCGAGAACTACCTGGGCTTCCCGGACGGCGTCAGCGGCGGCCAGCTCACCGAGCGCGCCCGGCGGCAGGCGGCCAAGTTCGGCGCCGAGGTCCTCACCACGCGGGCCGTGGAGCGGCTCGAGGTCCGCGGGCCCGGCGCGCGTCGTGCGCTTCGACGACGGCAGCGAGATCGCCGCGCACGCCGTCGTCCTCGCGACCGGCGTCGACTACCGGCGGATGGACGCGCCGCGGCGTCGACGAGCTCGTGGGGGCGGGGGTCTACTACGGGTCCGCCGCCACCGAGGCGCAGGCCTGCGCCGACCAGGACGTCTACATCGTCGGCGGCGCGAACTCCGCCGGCCAGGCCGCCGTGTTCTTCGCCCGGGTGGCCCGCTCGGTGACGATCCTCGTGCGCGGCAGCGGCCTGGAGGCGTCGATGTCGCAGTACCTGATCGACCAGGTGCGCGCGACGCAGAACATCCGCGTGCGCACCTGCACCACCGTCGTCGCCGCGGAGGGCGACGGGCACCTCGAGCGGCTCGTCCTCTCCGACTCGGCCACCGGCACCAAGGAGACCGTCGACGCCTCGCACCTGTTCGTCTTCATCGGCGCCGCCCCGCTGACCGCCTGGCTCGACGGCACGCGTCGCCGCGCGACCCCGCCGGTTTCGTCCTCACCGGTCCCGACCTGCTGCGCGACGGTCGGCGTCCGGGCGGTTGGGTGCCCGAACGGGACCCGTACCTGCTGGAGGCGAGCGTGCCCGGTGTCTTCGCGGCGGGCGACGTGCGCGCACAGTCCGTCAAGCGGGTGGCCTCCGCCGTCGGCGAGGGCGCCATGGCCGTCACCCTCGTGCACCGCTACCTGGAGAAGATGTGAGCGACCACCCCGCCGCGACCCCGCTCGGGTCGGGCGCAGGCCCGGCGTCGACGGGCACCTACCGGCAGGGCCAGCGACTGACTCCCGACGAGCTGCGCGGCATGTTCCTGTTCGAGGCCCTCGCGCCCGACCAGCTCGGCTGGGTCGCCGAGCGCGGCCGGGTCGAGCTCTTCCCGGCGGGGGGCGTCGTCTACGGCGAGGGCGAGCCGGCGACGTGCTTCTACGTGCTGCTCAGCGGCACGATCTCGATGAGCCGCCGGGTGGCGGGCGACGAGATGGAGCTGACCCGGTCGTCGCAGCGCGGCGCCTACGCGGGGGCGACGGCATCGTTCACCGACCCGCCGGCCGGCCAGCAGCACCGCTACCCCGGCTCGCTGCGCGCGGTCACCGACGTGGCCATGATGGCGCTGCCCGCCGACGAGTTCGCCCCGCAGCTGCGCCGCTGGTTCCCGATGGCGATGCACCTGATCGAGGGGATGCTCATCGCGCAGCGCACCTCGCAGGTGCTCGTGGGGCAGCGCGAGAAGCTCGTGGCGTTGGGCTCGCTGACCGCCGGGCTCACGCACGAGCTCAACAACCCCGCAGCCGCCGCCGTCCGCGCGACGTCGTCGCTGCGCGACCGGGTCGCGGGGATGCGCCACAAGCTGGCGCTGCTGGCGAAGACCGACATCGACGCCGACGCGCTCAAGCGCCTCGTCGACCTGCAGGAGGACGCCGTCAAGCGGGTCGCCGACGCCCCCGAGCTGTCTCCGCTCGAGACGAGCGACCGCGAGGAGGACGTCGGCACGTGGCTCGAGGACCACGACGTCGACGGCGCGTGGGAGCTCGCGCCGGTGTTCGTCGGTGCCGGGCTCACGCCCGACTGGCTGGAGCAGCTGCCGTCGGTCACCGGCGGCGACGACCTGAACGGGTCGGTGCGCTGGCTGGCCTACGGCGTCGAGACCGAGATGCTGATGACCGAGATCGAGGAGGCCACCCGGCGCATCTCGACGCTCGTCAACGCGGCCAAGAACTACTCGCACATGGACCGCGCCGGGCACGAGTGGGTCGACGTGCACGAGGGCCTCAAGAGCACGCTGGTGGTCATGACCCACCGGCTGCGCGGCCTCACCGTGGTCAAGGACCTCGACCGCGACCTGCCGAAGATCCTCGCCTACCCGGGCGAGCTCAACCAGGTATGGACGAACATCATCGACAACGCCGCGAGCGCCATGAACGGCTCGGGGACCCTCACCGTGCGCACGGCCCGGGACGGCGACAGCCTGCTCGTCGAGATCGGCGACACCGGTCCCGGCATCCCGGCCGAGATCCAGCGCCGCATCTTCGAGCCGTTCTTCACCACGAAGGGCGTCGGCGAGGGCACGGGGCTGGGGCTCGACATCTCCTGGAAGATCGTGGTGAACCGGCACGGCGGCGACCTCCGTGTGATCTCCTCGCCCGGCGACACGCGCTTCCAGGTGCGCCTGCCGATCCGCCAGCCGGCGTCGTCGTCCTGATCGGTCGCCGCACAACCTCCCGTTGATCATGCAATTCGCGTTGATCATGCAATTCCCGTTGATCACGAAGCCCTCGTGGATCACGCGATCCACACTTCCGACATATCGACTGCATGATCAACGGGAATTGCATGATCGACGCAGAAGTGTCACTGCCCGCGGCGGAGGAGGGCCAGGTACATCGCGTCGGTGCCGTGGACGTGCGGCCACAGCTGGACGTCGGGGCCGCGTGCGCCGTCCGCGAGCACCTCGCGGGCGTCGAGCCGCTCGACGTCGTCACGCCGGCGCAGCACGTCGTCGACCACGAGCCGGGTCTCGGCGGGGTGCGGGCTGCACGTGACGTAGGCGACCACCCCGCCCGGCCGCACGGCCGCCAGCGCCGACCGCAGCAGGTCGCGCTGCAACGGCCCGAGAGTGGCCAGGTCCGAGGGCTGCCGCCGCCACCGGGCCTCCGGACGCCGCCGCAGCGCGCCCAGCCCCGTGCAGGGGGCGTCGACGAGCACGCGGTCGTAGCGGCCCGGCTCGTCCTCCCCCACCCAACGGCCGTCGCCGACGCGCACCTCGACGAGGCCGGCGGCGACCCGCTCGACGCCCGCGACCGACCCGCGGACCAGATCGGCGCGATGCGGCGAGACCTCGTTCGCGACCAGGCGGGCGCCGTCCACGGCGCGCGCCCGCAGGGTCGCGGCGAGCAGCGCCGCTTTGCCGCCGGGGCCGGCGCACAGGTCGAGCCACCGCCCGTGGTCGGGCCCGGCCAGTGGCGCGGCCGCCAGCGCGAGCGCGGCCGCCTGGCTGCCCTCGTCCTGCACCCGCGCCCGGCCGTCGCGGACGATCCGCAGGCTGTCGGGGGCGCCCGAGCCGGTGGCGAGGCGCAGGGCCGTCGGCGCGAGCGCGCCGAGCGTGCCGCCCGCGGCCTCCGGCACGTCGGCGGCGGTCGCCAGCCCCGGCAGCAGGGCCAGGGTGACGGCGGGCGGCGCGTTGTCGGCGGCGAGCAGGGCGGGGAGCTCGCCGGCGGCGCGCCCCGCGAAGGCAAGCGCGTCGCGGAACGCCCGCACGATCCACACCGGGTGCGAGGTCTCGAGCGCGAGCCGTTCGTCGTCGCCCGCCCCATCGGGCACGATGCGGCGCAGCCACTCGGCGAGGTCGTGCTCGCCGGCCCGCCGCAGGACGGCGTTCGCGAAGCCGGCCGCCCCCTGGCCGACGTCGGCGCGGACGACGTCGACCGTCGCGGACACGGCGGCGTGCGCGGGCACGCGCATCGCCAGCAGCTGGTGCACGCCGAGCCGGAGCGCGTCGAGGACCGGCGGGTCGACGTCGGCGAGCGGCCGATCGACGCAGGCGGCGATCACCGCGTCGTAGGTGCCCCGCCCGCGCAGCGTGCCGTAGGTGAGTTCCGTCGCGAATCCGGCGTCGCGGCCGCTCAGCCCGGCCTTGCGCAGGAGCCGGGGCAGCACGAGGTTGGCGTAGGAGTCCTCGGCGTCGACGGCGCGTAGGACCTCGAAGGCGACCCGGCGGGCGGGATCCGCCTCGCGGCGGGCGACGTTGCGGGTCCTCGGCGTCGGGGTGCGCCGCGCCGACGGCCGCTGCGGCTGTGGCGGCGGGGTCACGCGAACGACTCCCCCGGCTGGATGCGCGCGCCGCGCGCCCAGTCGGCAGCCGGCATCATCCGCTTGCCCGGGGGCTGGACGTCGCCCAGTACGTGGTCGCCCGCCTCGGTGAGGAGGACGACGTCGCGACCCTCGACGGTCAGCCCCCGCTGCCCGGAAGGGCGCGGCACGGGCGGCGTCCGGAACCCGCGCAGCGGGCCGATCTTGACCCGCTCGCCGCGGAAGGTCGTCCAGGCGCCGGGCGCGGGGGTGCAGCCGCGGATGCGCCGGTCGACGACGTGCGGAGGCTGGGACCAGTCGATCCGCGCCTCCTCCACGGTCACCTTCGGCGCGAGCGACACGCCCTCGTCGGGTTGGGGCACCGGCATGAGGGTGCCGGCCTCGATGCCGTCGAGGGTGGCGGTGAGCAGGCCGGCGCCCGCGCTCGCCAGCCGGCCCAGCAGGTCGCCGGCCGTGTCGCGCGGGCGGATCGTCTCGGTGAGCACGCCGAAGACCGGGCCGGTGTCGAGGCCCTGCTCGAGCCGGAAGGTGGTGGCCCCGGTGACCTCGTCCCCGGCCATGATCGCGCGCTGCACCGGGGCGGCGCCCCGCCAGGCGGGCAGCAGCGAGAAGTGCAGGTTCACCCAGCCGTGCCGGGGCACGTCGAGGGCGCGCTTCGGCACCAGCGCGCCGTACGCGACGACGGGGCAGCAGTCGGGGGTCGAGGCCGGCGAGCGACTCGAGGAACCCGGGATCCGAGGGCTTGGCCGGCTGGAGCACACGGACGCCGTGCTCGTCGGCCCACCGCGCGACGGCGGAGCGGGCGCTGCGGCGGCCGCGACCGGCGGGGGCGTCGGGGCGGGTGACGACGGCGAGCAGCTCGTGGGTCGACGCGTCGAGGGCGTCGAGCGACGGGAGGGCGACGTCGGGGGTGCCGGCGAGGACGAGCCGCACCCTACAGGGCCTTGCCGAAGGTCGCGTGCGGGCTGACCTTGACGACAGGCGTGGCGGTGCCGGCCCAGTCCGCCTCGCGGATCGCCTTCAGCGCGAGCTTGCGCTGGGCCTTGTCGAGGCGGTCGATGAACAGGACGCCGTCGAGGTGGTCGGTCTCGTGCTGGATCGCCCGTGCGAGCAGCTCGCTGCCCTCGATGACGACCGGCTCGCCGTGCTGGTCGAAGCCCTTGGCGACCACGCGCAGCGCGCGCTTCGTGTCGTAGACGAGCCCGGGGAACGACAGGCAGCCCTCCTCGCCGTCCTGCTCCTCGTCGGACAGGTCGAGGCTCGGGTTCACGAGGTGCCCGAGGGTCGCCGTCGACGTAGTAGGTGAAGACGCGCAGGCCGACGCCGATCTGCGGGCGCGGCGAGGCCGGCCCCCGGAGCGTCCATCATCGTCTCCTCGAGGTCCTTGACGAGCTGGCGGAGCTCCTTGTCGAAGTCGGTGACGGGCTGCGCGGGCGTGCGCAGGACGGGGTCGCCGAACAGGCGGATGGGCTGGATGGCCACGGAACTCCTCGAGGCTCGCGGGCGATGAATCAAGTCTAGGTAGTCGGGCGGGCTCAGGACTCGGCGGCATGGCGGCGGTTGGCGACGGCCGACGGCCGACCGCCGGCGAGATCGCCGCAGCGTGCATGATCGCCGGGGCGGGGTGTCAGCCGATGTCGCGCGGGTCGATCCGGACCCGGACGGCGCCCGCGTCGCGGCGGGCGCTCCGGACGGCCAGAGCACTCCGCAGCACCGAGGTGAGATCCTCCCTACGCGCCGGCTCCGCCTGGACCAGCATCCGGGTCTGCGCGACGGCGCCGGCGGCCTCGCGTCGTCCCGGGGGTTGCGGCATGGGCACCGGGCCGAGCACCGACGTGCCGGCGGGCAGGTCGAGGGCCGCGACGAAATCGGTGACGGCGGCCGGGTCCCCGGTCACGGAGGCGACGGCGGCGCCCGGCGGCAGCCGCAGCTCGCGCCGCTCCGCCAGCTCGCGTGCGGCGTACCCGGCGGGGTCCCCGCGCACGAGCGCCTGCACCGCGGGTGCGGACGGGTCCGCGGCCAGCACGACCACGCCCGCCTCCTCGGCGGGCCGCACCAGCGCTGCCGCGTTCCGCCACCGGCGCAGGGCCTCCTCGCCCGCCCGCAGGTCGGGCCGGGCCAGCAGGGCGTCGCCGTCGAGCAGCAGCGCGGCCGCGTACCCGCCGGGTGCGAAGGGCTCGATGCCGGGCGTCGCGAGCACGAGGGCTCCCGTCGCCGGCACGGCCGGCAGGTCCCGATCGGCACGCGAGACGACGACCGCCGCGCCCGGGAAGGCCCGGCCGAGCTCCTCGGCGGTCCGCTCCACGCCGGTGCGGGTGGCGCGCAGACGGCGTCCCTGGCAGTGCGGGCAGGTCCAGGCGGGCCAGACCCGCCCGCACCAGCCGCAGATGGGTCCCGTCGCCGCGACCGCGTCCTGCAGCCGCAGCGGCCCCGCGCACGCCGGGCAGCGGGCGGGGGCCCGGCAGGTCGCGCAGGCCACGCCGGGCAGGTAGCCCGCGTGCGGCACCTGCACGAGCACCGCGCCGTGCGGCAGCGCGTCGTGCGCCGCTCGCCAGGCGGACGTGGGGATCCGGGCGGCGGCGGCGAGCGGGTCGCCGGGGGCGTCGGCGGCGAGTCGCACCCGCGGCCACACTCGCCTCCGCGCGGAGCGGTCGGACTCGAGCGGCCGGGCCCAGCCGGCCTCGACGAGGGCGGCCCCCTCGGCCGTCCACGACCAGCCGCCCAGCAGGAACGCCGCCCCCTCGAGCTCGGCCCGCAGCGCCAGCACCTCGCGCGCGTGCGGGTAGGGCGCCCGGGGTTCGGCGTGCTGGTCGTCGCCGTCGTCCCAGAGCACTACCAGCCCGAGCCGGGTCACCGGCGCGAACGCCGCGGCGCGGGTGCCCAGCACGACCGGCGCGGTGCCGCGCAGGGCCGCGAGGAAGGCCCGGTACCGGGCCGTGGGCCCGAGGTCGGCCTCCAGCCGGGCCACCGGCACGTCGAGGTGCGAGGCCAGCGCGGCCCCGACGAGGTCGAGGTCGCGGCGGTCGGGCACGACGACGAGCGCGCCCCGACCGCCCCGCACGGCGGCGGCGACCGCCTGCGCGACGGCGTCCGCCCAGACGGGCCCGGGCGGCGCCGTCCACAGGGCCCGGGGACCCTCTCCCGCCCGGACCCTCGCCAGGAAGGCCCCGCCCGCGGCGTACGACGCCCAGGCTTCACCGGCGGCAGTGGGCGCGGCATGATCCACGCGGTTTGCATGATCAACGCAGGTTTTCGGGGGGGACACGGCGGGCGGAGCCCCCCGTGGGTCCTCCTTCTCCGTCCGGGCGTGGCGCGGAGGCACGGCCAGGCGGAGCACGTCGGCGCAGGGTGCCGGCGTAGCGGTCCGCGACGGCGCGGCACAGGGTCAGCACGGCAGGGGTGAGCACCGGCTCGGGTGACACGACCCGGCGCAGCGGGGTCAGCCGGCCGGGGTGGTCGCTGGCCTCGGCGCGTTCGAGGACGAACCCGTCGACGTCCTGCCCCGCGAATCGCACGCGCACCCGGACGCCGGGCGCCGCCTGCTCGTCGAGGTCGGCCGGGACCGCGTAGTCGAACGGCCGGTCGAGGTGCGCCGGTTGGACGTCGACCGCGACCCGCGCCACGGGCAGCACCGGCGCGAGCCCGGGTGCGGGGCGCGGCCGCCGCCCACGCGCGGCCGCCCGGAGCAGCTCGAGCTGCTCCGGGGGGCCCTCGACGGCGGCGCCCAGCGACGTCGGCTGGGTCAGCCGGCGACGGAACGCAGCGCGTCGACGCGGTCCGTGCGCTCCCAGGTGAACTCGGGCAGCTCGCGGCCGAAGTGCCCGTACGCCGAGGTCTTGGCGTAGATCGGCCGGAGCAGGTCGAGGTCGCGGATGATCGCGGCGGGCCGCAGGTCGAAGACCTCGCGGATCGCGGTCTGGATGCGCTCGAGCGGGCACGGACTCGGTGCCGAACGTCTCGACGTACAGGCCGACCGGGTGCGCCTTGCCGATGGCGTAGGCGACCTGCACCTCGCAGCGGCGGGCCAGCCCGGCGGCGACCACGTTCTTGGCGACCCAGCGCATGGCGTACGCGGCCGACCGGTCGACCTTCGACGGGTCCTTGCCCGAGAAGGCGCCGCCGCCGTGCCGCGCCATGCCGCCGTAGGTGTCGACGATGATCTTGCGCCCGGTGAGGCCGGCGTCGCCCATCGGGCCGCCGACCTCGAACCGCCCGGTCGGGTTGACGAGCAGCCTGAAGTTGTCGGTGTCGATGCCGATGCCGTCGACCACGGGCTTGACGACGTGGTCGGCGATGTCGGGCTGCAGCAGGTTCTCGAGCGACACGTCGGCGGCGTGCTGGGTCGACACGACCACGGTGTCGAGGGCGACGGCGCGGTCACCGTCGTACGCGATCGTCACCTGGGTCTTGCCGTCGGGGCGCAGGTAGGGCACCTCGCCGCTCTTGCGCACCTCGGAGAGCCGCTGGGCGAGCCGGTGGGCCAGCCAGATCGGCAGCGGCATGAGCTCGGGGGTGTCGTCGCAGGCGTACCCGAACATGAGGCCCTGGTCGCCGGCCCCCTGCGCGTCGAGCGGGTCGGCGTCGCCCTCGACGCGGGCCTCGTAGGCGCTGTCGACGCCCTGCGCGATGTCGGGCGACTGCGACCCGATCGAGACCTCGACGCCGCAGGAGCGTCCGTCGAAGCCCTTCTGCGAGGAGTCGTACCCGATGCCGAGGACCGTCGAGCGGACGATACCGGGGATGTCGGCGTAGCCCTCGGTCGTGACCTCGCCGGCCACGTGCACGAGGCCGGTGGTCACCAGCGTCTCGACGGCGACCCGGCTCCGCGGGTCCTGCGTGAGGAGCGCGTCGAGGATCGCGTCGCTGATCTGGTCGCAGATCTTGTCGGGGTGGCCCTCGGTGACGGACTCCGAGGTGAACAGACGGTGGGTCACGGCGCTCCCTGTCGCAGCGGCTGCTGACTGATACGGCTGGTCCGAACGGCTTGTCCGGAAAAGCCGGCGAGCCCCCCGGCGAGGGGGCGATGGGTCACTCTACCGGGGTGGGTGCAGGACCACCGGCGGATGTCCACAGCCTGGCCACCTCGTCCCAGACGGCGTCCGCCACGGATTCCTTGCTGCCCTCCGGCACCTCCCGCGACTCGCCCCCGGCCGCGAGGATGGTCACCGCGTTGCGGGTCCGCCCGAACACGGCGCCCCCCGAGACGTCGTTGACCACGAGCAGGTCGCAGCCCTTGCGGGCGAGCTTCGCCCGGGCGTGGGCGAGGACGTCGCCAGCGTCGTCCCCGGTCTCCGCCGCGAAACCCACCACGACCCGGCCCGGCGCGTGCTCCGCGACGACCTCGGCCAGCACGTCGGGGTTGCGGACGAGTCGGACCAGCGGGACGTCGTCGGGGTCGTCCGACTTCTTGATCTTGGCGACCGCGACGTCGGCCGGCCGGAAGTCGGCCACCGCCGCCGCCATGACCACGGCGTCCGCACCGGCGGCGGCGTCGAGGACGGCCGCCCGCAGCTCGGCGGCCGTACCGACCTGCACCACCTCGACGCCGGCGGGGGTGGGGAGCTCGGCGTTCGCCGCGACGAGCGTGACCTTCGCCCCGCGCGCGGCGGCGGTTGCGGCCAGGGCGAAGCCCTGCCGCCCCGACGAGCGGTTGCCCAGGTAGCGGACGGGGTCGAGGGGCTCGCGGGTGCCGCCGGCGGAGACGACGACCCGGCGGCCCGCCAGGTCGGCCGCCGCCGCTCCCGCGACGCCCGCCTGCGAACCCCGCCGCAGCAGCGACAGGGCCGCTTGCAGGATCGCCTCGGGATCGGGCAGCCGGCCCGGGCCGCTGTCGGCGCCGGTGAGCCGGCCGGACGCCGGGTCGAGCACGACCACGCCCCGCGACCGCAGCGTCGCGACGTTCGCCTGCGTCGCGGGGTGCAGCCACATCTCGGTGTGCATCGCCGGAGCCAGCACGACGGGGCACCGCGCCGTCAGCAGCGTGTTGGTGAGCAGGTCGTCGGCGAGGCCGTGCGCCGCGCGGGCGAGCAGGTCGGCCGTGGCCGGGGCCACGACGACGAGGTCCGCCTCGCGGCCCAGCCGCACGTGCGGCACCGACTCCGCCCCCGCCCAGACGGTCGAGGCGACGGGCCGGCCCGACAGCGCCGCCCAGGTGGGCGCACCGACGAACTCCAGGGCCGCGGCTGTCGGCACGACGGTCACGTCATGGCCCGACTCGGTCAGCAGGCGCAGCAGCAGGCACGCCTTGTAGGCGGCGATCCCGCCGGCGACCCCGAGGACGACCCGGGGACCCGCCGGATCTGGACGATCGTCGGGACCGCTGGGCAGGGCGGGGCTCACCCCTCCGTGGGCTCCGCGACCAGCAGGCCGCTGTTGATCTCACGGAGGGCCACCGAGAGCGGCTTCTCCTGGACGTGGGTCTCGACGAGCGGGCCCACGTACTCGAGCAGGCCCTCGCCCAGCTGGGAGTAGTAGGCGTTGATCTGCCGGGCCCGCTTGGCCGCGAAGATCACGAGAGCGTACTTGCTGTCGGCGGCCTCGAGGAGGTCGTCGATCGGGGGGTTGGTGATGCCTTCGGGCGACGCGACGGTGCCGGCCAACGCAGTGCTCCACTTCGGGGTTCCGGTGCTGCTCGAAAGACGGCACGCGGGCCGGAAGGGGCCCGTCAGCCGCGGGCCACGCCCATCGGGCGTGGCACCAGTCCCATGCATTGTACGAGTTCGTCGGTCGCCTGGTGCACGTCGGCGTTCACGATGGTCACGTCGAACTCCGGCGCGGCGGCCAGCTCGAGGCGGGCGTTGTCGAGCCGCCGCTCGCGCTCGTCCTCGGTCTCGGTGCCGCGGCCGACCAGACGGCGCACCAGCTCGTCCCACGAGGGCGGCGCGAGGAACACGAAGAGCGCTCCCGGCATGCTCGCCCGCACCTGCCGCGCGCCCTGCAGGTCGATCTCGAGCAGGGCCGGCTTGCCGGCGGCCAGCGCCTCCTCGACGGGCCGCCGGGGCGTGCCGTAGCGGTGGACGCCGTGCACGACGGCCCACTCCAACAGCTCGCCCGCGGCGACCATGGCGTCGAACCGCTCGGGCGTGACGAACCGGTAGTGCTGCCCGTCGACCTCGCCCGGCCGCCGCGGGCGGGTCGTCGCCGAGACCGACAGCCACACCTCGGGGTAGCGGCGCCGGATGTCGGCGGACACGGTCCCCTTGCCCACGGCCGTCGGCCCTGCCAGGACCGTCAGGCGCCGGCCCGGCGGTCCGTCGGGGGATCCGCGGCGCGCTGGCTCCACCGTCGGGTCAGCGGTTGAAGCGCTCGACGAGCGCCGCGATCTGGTTCGCGCCGAGCCCGCGTACCCGCCGGGACTCCGAGATCCCGATCTCCTCCATGATCTGCCGGGCTCGTACCTTGCCCACGCCGGGCAGCGCCTCGAGGAGCGCGGAGACCTTGATCTTGCCGATCACCTCGTCGCTCTGCCCCTCCTTGATGACCTCGCCGAGCGAGCCCTGGGAGTACTTGAGCCGGTTCTTCACCTCGGCGCGGGCGCGACGAGCCGCCGCGGCCTTCTCGAGGGCCGCAGCCCGCTGCTCGGGCGTCAGGGGGGGCAGTGCCACTAGGTCACCTCGGTCTGTCGTGCCTGTTCGCTGCAGGGTCGGTGCGCCGATCGCTCGCTACGGCCGGTCCGTAGGCGCCCCGCCGCAAGCGATGAACCTACCGACTGCCGAGCCGCCGGAGCAACGCAGGTGGCGGAACAGACGGGGCAATTGGTCAGGTCAGGGGCACGGAGCTGCCCTCGAGGGCGGTCCGGACGCCCCGAAGGGCCCGTTCCGCGGCCGCGCGCAGGGCGCCGGGGTCGGGTCCGGCGGCCAGCACCTCGCGGCTGGTGCTCGGCAGGACGTCCCCGACCGCGTCCCCGAAGACCCGGTGCAGATCCCCGGGACGGCCGCCCTGGGCCCCCATGCCGGGGGCGAGGATCGGTCCGCGCACGGCGAGGCGGGGGGCGACCGAACGGACGTCGCCCACGGTCGCCCCCACGACGACGCCGAAGGATCCCCAGTGGGCGGCGGACCCGGCCTTCTCGATCACCGAGGAGTTCTCCGCACGGACGTCGTCGAGCAGCGCCTGCGCCACCGAGCGGCCGTCGGGCCCCGTGGCGTGCTGCACCTGGGCCCCCTCGGGGTTCGAGGTGAGCGCCAGGACGAACGCGCCCCGCCCCGACGCCCGGGCGGCGTCGAGCACCGGGCGCAGCGACCCGAACCCGAGATACGGGGAGACGGTGACCGAGTCGGCGGCGAGCGGCGAGCCCTCGCGCAGGAACGCCTCGGCGTACGCGGCCATCGTCGACCCGATGTCGCCGCGCTTGGCGTCGGCGATCGTCAGCGCCCCCGCGGCGGCGGCCCGGCGCAGCACCTTCTCGAGCACGGCGATCCCGCCCGACCCGTGCCGCTCGTAGAAGGCGAGCTGCGGCTTCACCACGGCCACCAGGTCGCCGACCGCCTCGACCACGGTCAGCGCGAAGGCCTCCAGCCCCTGGACGTCGTCCGCGAGGCCCCACCCGGCCAGCAGGGCGGGGTGCGGGTCGATGCCGACGCACAGCGGGCCGCGGGCGGCGACGGCGGCCGCGAGGCGCTCCCCGAAGGATGCCCTGGTGCCGGCGCTCACGCCTCGCCCCCCGACGTCGACGGGACCGGCCGGTGCTCGGCGCGCAGCGCGGCCAGGGACGGCACGCCGTCCGCGCGCAGCCGCGCGGCGACGCCGTCCCGCAGCTCCCGCAGCAGGCCGGGCCCGCGGAAGACCAGGCCGGTGTAGACACCGGCGAGGTCGGCGTGCGCGAGCACCTCGTAGGCGCGCTCGACGCTGTCGATCCCCCCGGTGGCCACGATCACGCGGTCCGACGGCAGCAGCGCGGCCGCGGCCCGCACCATCGCGGAGCTGAGCGCGAAGAGGTCGGGGCCGCTGACCCCGCCCGGGCGGCCCGTGGCGGCGCGGGTGTTCGTGAGCACGAGCCCTCCGGTTCCGTACCGCAGCACGAGGCCGACCACCGCCTCGAGGTCGGCGGGGCCGAGCTCGGGGGCGAGCTTCACGAGCAGCCGCCGGCGCGGGGCCGGCCCGGGCCGGCGCTGCTCGTCGAGGGCCGCGGTCACGGCGTCGAGGATCTCCCCGAGCCGCCCGACCTCCTGCAGGGCGCGCAGTCCGGGCGTGTTGGGCGAGGAGACGTTGACGACGTAGTAGGCCGGGGTGCGCTCCCCCAGCCCGCCGAACGCGCGCACCACCTCGGCGTACTCGCCCGGCGCGGCGGCGTCCGCGGTGGCCTTGAGCTTGCCCACGTTGACGCCCAGGGGCACCGACGGCGGCGGGAGGGTACGCAGGTTGCGGACCACCGCGGCCGCGCCCTGGTTCGGGAAGCCCATGGCGTTGAGCAGGTGGTCGCCCGGCAGCCGGTGCACCCGGGGCCGCGGGTTGCCGGCCTGCGGGCGCAGCGTGACCGTGCCGACCTCGACGAACCCGGGCGTGAAGTGCGCCTCGAACGCCGGGTACACGGCGCCGTTCTTGTCGTAGCCCGCCGCGACCCCGAACGGGTGCGGGAAGCGCAGGCCGCCCATCAGCTCCTGGGCCAGCAGCGGGTCCGGCGGCGCAGCGTGCCGGCGTGCCACCGCCCCCAGCAGCGCCGGGCTCGCCTGCAGGGCGCTCATCGCGCGCAGGTGCAGGTGCAGGGCGACCTCGGCGTCGTGCGCGGTCGCGAGCTTCACCGGCGGCAGCAGGACGCTGCGGTAGAGGCGGCTCATGCCGGCCCTCCCGCGGGCCCCCGGCCGAGGGAGCGGGCGTGCTCCTGCAGCGACCGCACGCTGACCCGCCCGTCGGCGGCGATCGCCGCCTCGATGGCAGCGACGGCGGCGGCCAGCTGCTGCACCGTCGTGATGATCGGCTTGTCGGTGGTCGTGGTGGCGGCACGGATCTCGTAGCCGTCCAGGCGCGCCGCGGGCCCGCTGGGGGTGTTCACCACCATGTCGACCTCGCCGGCGTAGATGCGCTGCACGATCGTCGGCTCACCGCCGGGCCCCGGCCCGCTGCTGTGCTTGCGCACCACCGTGCTGGCGATGCCGTTGCGCCGCAGGACGCGTGCCGTGCCCTCGGTGGCCAGCACCTCGAAGCCGAGGTCGGCGAGCCGCTTGACGGGCAGGACCATGGCGCGCTTGTCGGCGTCCGCCACCGAGACGAACGCCCGGCCGCCGGTGGGGAGGCCGCCGTACGCGGCGGTCTGCGACTTGGCGAACGCCCGCGGGAAGTCCTCGTCGATGCCCATGACCTCGCCGGTCGAGCGCATCTCGGGGCCGAGCAGCGCGTCGACCGAGCGGCCGTCGGGCCGGCGGAAGCGCTTGAACGGCAGCACCGCCTCCTTGACCGCGAGCGGCGCGTCGTCGGGGAGGTCGCCGCCGTCGCCGGTCGGGGGCAGCAGGCCCTCGGCCCGCAGGTCCGCGATGCTGGCGCCCAGCATGATCCGGGCGGCGGCCTTGGCGAGCGGCACCCCGGTCGCCTTCGAGACGAACGGCGCGGTGCGGCTCGCCCGCGGGTTCGCCTCCAGGACGTACAGGACGCCGCCCGCGAGCGCGAGCTGCACGTTGAGCAGCCCCCGGACACCCACGCCCCGGGCGATGGCCTCCGTGCTGGCCCGCACCCGGTCGAGCTGGGTGTCCCCCAGCGTCACCGGTGGGAGCACGCACGCGGAGTCGCCGGAGTGGATGCCCGCCTGCTCGATGTGCTCCATGATGCCGCCGAGGTAGAGCTCGGTGCCGTCGAAGAGCGCGTCGACGTCGATCTCGATCGCGTCGTCGAGGAAGCGATCGACGAGCACGGGGTGCTCCTCGGTGAGCTCGGTGGCCCGGCGCAGGTAGTCGGCGAGGCCGGGCTCGTCGTCGACGATCTCCATGCCCCGGCCGCCGAGCACGTAGCTGGGGCGCACGAGCACCGGGTAGCCGATCTCCGTGGCGATCGCGCGGGCCTGCTCGAAGCTGAACGCGGTGCCGTGCCGGGGCGCCGGCAGGCCGGCCTCGGCGAGCACCCGGCCGAACGCCCCGCGCTCCTCGGCGAGGTGGATCGCAGCCGGGCTGGTGCCCACGATCGGCACGCCGGCGGCCTCGAGCCGGGCGGCGAGCCCCAGCGGCGTCTGGCCGCCGAGCTGCACGATCACCCCTTCGAGGGTGCCGGCGCGCTGCTCGGCATGGACGATCTCGAGCACGTCCTCCAGCGTGAGCGGCTCGAAGTAGAGGCGGTCGGAGGTGTCGTAGTCGGTCGAGACGGTCTCGGGGTTGCAGTTGACCATGATCGTCTCGTAGCCGGCGTCGCGCAGGGCGAAGCTCGCGTGCACGCACGAGTAGTCGAACTCGATGCCCTGGCCGATCCGGTTCGGCCCGCTGCCCAGGATGATCACCTTGCGGCGGTCCGACGGGGCGGCCTCGTCCTCCTCGTCGTAGGAGGAGTAGTGGTACGGCGTGGTGGCCGCGAACTCGGCCGCGCAGGTGTCGACCGTCTTGTAGACGGGCCGCACGCCGAGCGCGTGCCGCACCTCGCGGACGACGTCCTCGGCCATGCCCCGGACGGCACCGATCTGCCCGTCGCTGAACCCGTGCCGCTTGGCCTCCCGCAGCACGTCCGCCGTCAGGGCGGGGGCCTCGGCGACGGTGCGGGCCACCTCGTCGAGGAGCACCAGCTGGTCGAGGAACCACGGGTCGATGCCGGTCGCCTCGTGCAGCTGCTCGATCGTGGCCCCGCCGCGCACGGCCTGCTGCACCTGCCCGAGGCGGTCGGGGGTCGGGCCGGCGCATCTGCTCGAGGAGCTCGCCGACGCGGGCGGCGTCCGGCGCGGGGCCGCCCCAGTCGAACGGTGCGCCGCGCTGCTCCAGCGAGCGGAGCGCCTTCTGCAGCGCCTCGGTGAAGCAGCGCCCGATCGCCATCGCCTCGCCGACGCTCTTCATCGTGGTCGTCAGCGTCGCGTCGGCCGCGGGGAACTTCTCGAAGGCGAACCGCGGGACCTTGACGACGACGTAGTCGAGCGTCGGCTCGAAGCTGGCCGGGGTCTTCGCCGTGATGTCGTTCGGGATCTCGTCGAGGGTGTAGCCGATCGCGAGCCGCGCAGCGATCTTGGCGATCGGGAAGCCGGTGGCCTTGCTGGCGAGCGCACTGCTGCGGCTCACCCGCGGGTTCATCTCGATGACGACCACGCGGCCGTCGGCCGGGTTCACCGCGAACTGGATGTTGCAGCCGCCGGTGTCGACGCCGACCGCGCGGATGACCGCGATGCCGATGTCGCGCAGCCGCTGGTACTCGCGGTCGGTGAGGGTCAGCGCCGGCGCGACGGTGATGGAGTCGCCGGTGTGCACGCCCATCGGGTCGAGGTTCTCGATCGAGCAGACGACGACCACGTTGTCCTTGCGGTCGCGCATGAGCTCGAGCTCGTACTCCTTCCAGCCGATGATCGACTCCTCGAGGAGCACCTCGGTGGTGGGCGAGTACTGCAGACCGGCGCCTGCGATGCGGCGCAGGTCGGCCTCGTCGTAGGCGATGCCGGAGCCGAGGCCGCCCATGGTGAAGCTGGGGCGCACCACGACCGGGTAGTCCAGCTCCTCGACCGCTGCCGAGGCAGTCGGCCATCGAGTGGCAGATCGACGGCTGCGGGCCGACCTCGGCGCCGATCCGCTCGACGATCTCCTTGAAGCGCTGCCGGTCCTCACCCGCCTCGATCGCGTCGACGTTGGCGCCGATCAGCTCGACGCCGTACTTCTCGAGCACCCCCGCCTCGTGCAGGGCGATCGCGGTGTTGAGCGCGGTCTGGCCGCCGAGGGTGGCGAGCAGGGCGTCGGGGCGCTCCTTGGCGATGATCGCCTCGACGACGTCGGTGGTGATCGGCTCGACGTAGGTGGCGTCGGCGAACTCGGGGTCGGTCATGATCGTCGCGGGGTTGCTGTTGACGAGGACGACGCGCAGCCCCTCGGCGCGGAGCACCCGGCAGGCCTGCGTGCCGGAGTAGTCGAACTCGGCGGCCTGCCCGATGACGATCGGCCCGGAGCCGATGACGAGCACGCTCGCGATGTCGTCGCGCTTCGGCATCAGCCCTCCCCTCCCTCGTCCGCACTCGCGCTGATCATGCACGGGGCGCTGATCATGCACGTGGGAGCGATCATGCGTCCGTGCCTGATCACCGCCACGCGCATGATCGCTCCCGCGTGCATGATCAGCGGCGGAGGAGCGGGGAGCATGAGGTCGGCGAACCGGTCGAAGAGGTAGCCGGCGTCGTGCGGGCCCGCCGCGGCCTCGGGGTGGTACTGCACCGAGAAGGCCGGGACGTCGAGGCAGCGCAGCCCCTCGACGACGCCGTCGTTGAGCCCGACGTGGCTGACCTCGACCCGGCCGAAGTCGGTGGGCGACCGCCGCCGTCGAGCGGGGCGTCGACCGCGAAGCCGTGGTTGTGCGCGGTCACCTCGACCCGGCCGGTCGCGCGGTCGAGCACCGGCTGGTTGATGCCGCGGTGGCCGAACGCCGAGCTTGTACGTGCCGAGCCCGAGCGCCCGCCCGAGCAGCTGGTTGCCGAAGCAGATGCCGAAGAACGGCAGGCCCTCGGCGAGCACCGCCCGCAGCAGCTCGACGGGGCCGGTCGAGGCCGCCGGGTCGCCCGGGCCGTTGGAGAAGAAGACGCCGTCGGGGTGCGACGGCGAGCACGTCCGCGAGGGTGGCCGACGCCGGCAGCACGTGCACCTCGATGCCGCGCTCGGCCATCCGGCGGCGGGGTCATGGCCTTGATGCCGAGGTCGACGGCCGCCACGGTGAACCGTTCCGCTCGCCGACGCGCCGGGCACGACGTAGGGCTGCGCCGTCGAGACCTCGCCGGCGAGGTCGGCGCCGGTCATCGGCGGGGCCGCGCGGACGGCGTCCACGAGGGCCTCGACCCGCTCGGCGGCGGCCGGCGCCCGAGAAGATGCCCGCCCGCATGGCGCCCGCGCTCGCGCAGGTGCCGGGTGACGGCGCGGGTGTCGACGCCGCTGATGCCGACGACGCCCTGCGTCGCGCAGCTCGTCGGCGAGCTCGCGGCGCGGAGCGCCAGTTCGACGCGAGGCGGGCGGGGTCGCGCACGACGTAGCCGGCGACCCAGATGCGGCGCGGACTCGGCGTCCTCGTCGTTCACGCCGGTGTTGCCGATGTGCGGGGCGGTCATGACGACGACCTGCCGGTGGTACGACGGGTCGGTCAGGGTCTCCTGGTAGCCGGTCATGCCGGTGGCGAAGACGGCCTCGCCGACGGTCGTGCCGACGGCGCCGTACGGCCGCCCGTGCCAGGCGCGGCCGTCCTCGAGGACGAGCACGGCGCGGTGCTCGTGGACGCTCCGCGGCGCCGTTCACTCCGCGCCTGCCCGCGGCCGCGCGGGACGAGGCGTTCGACGGCCGGCGACGAGCCGGTCGGCGTCCGCGCGGACGCCGGCCGGAAGCCGGTGTCGAGGTCGACCTCCCCGAGCCGCCAGGTGACGACGACGAGACCGGCCGGCGGCACGAACTTCCCGGCCGATGCCGGGCTCGCGGCGCGCGCCCCGCAGCGACGCCGGCGGCGGCGAACACGTCGGGCGCGCCCTGCCGCAGCCGAGCTCGACGCCCGCCGTCGGTGACGGCCATCGTGGCGGCGCTGCGGGCGCCGAGGCCGTGCGCGGCGACCCGGTCGAGCCAGTCGCCGGCGGTCGTCGTCGACACGTAGACCCGTCGGCGTCGTCGGTGAGCGGCGGCCGCCCGGCTCGACGGGCGTGGCGGGCAGCGCCGGCAGCCCCAGCTCGCGGGTCTGCCGGGCCGCCCGCCGGCGCCAGCCGGCGAGCATCGCCGCGCCACACGAGCAGCGACGAGCAGGGCGAGCAGCCCGACGGCGACGGCGCGGGTCACGCCGTCACCTCCATCCGGTCGGGCCGGACGTCGGGCGCGGGCTCGGCGAGGGCGCCGTCGAGCACCGTGGGCGTGCCGCGGTAGAACGTGGCGACGACCCGCCCGGGCAGCTCCCGCCCGCGGAACGGGTTGTTGCGTGCCGGCCGTCGCCATCCGCGCCGGGTCGACGACGCGCCGGGCCGCGGGGTCGACGAGCACGAGGTTCGCGGGCGCCCCGACCCCGAGCGCGACCCCCTGGTCGACGAGGCCGCCGATCGCGCGCGGGCGCGGCCGACATGCGCCGGGCGACGCCGGCCCAGTCGAGCAGCCCGGTGTCGACCATGGCCGCCTGGACGACCGAGAGCGCGGTCTCGAGGCCGGTCATGCCGAGCGCGGCGGCGCCCCACTCGCAGTCCTTGTCCTCGAGCGGGTGCGGCGCGTGGTCGGTGGCGACGACGTCGATCGTGCCGTCGGCGAGGCCCTGCGCGCAGCGCCTCGACGTCGTCGGCGCCGCCGCAGCGGCGGGTTCACCTTGAAGACGGGGTCGTAGCCGCGCACCTCGTCGTCGGTGAGCATCAGGTGGTGCGGGCGTCACCTCGGCGGTGACCCGCACGCCGCGGCTCTTGGCCCAGCGCACGATGTCGACCGAACCCGCCGTCGAGACGTGGCACACGTGCAGCCGTGCGCCGACGTGCCCGGCGAGCAGCACGTCGCGGGCGATGACGGCCTCCTCGGCGACGGCCGGCCAGCCGGTGAGGCCGAGCACGCCGCTCACCTCGCCCTCGTGCATCTG
Source organism: uncultured Actinomycetota bacterium (assembly GCA_963792195.1). Lineage (GTDB taxonomy): Bacteria > Actinomycetota > Actinomycetes > Actinomycetales > Kineosporiaceae > DATKNA01. The sequence goes on from CAWBVK010000004.1 coordinate 1,272,883, forward strand.
CGCGCCCTCGGTCAGCCGCGGCTCCTGGGCGTGCTGCGCCACGACCCCGTCGAAGGCCTTGACGTACTCGAGCGCCCGCCGCATGAGGACGGCGTCCGCCACGCACTTGCCGTCGTCGGAGAAGACCCGGACGCCGGCGCGCGGACTCGGCCATGGCGCCGAGCTCGGCCAGCCGCTCGCCCCGCGAGCCCGACGGTGACCGCGCCGACGGGCCGGACGTCGACCCAGCCGGCGCGACGGCCGAGCCGCCAGACCTGCTCGACGACGCCCGCGGTGTCGGCCACCGGGGTCGGTGTTGGCCATGGCGTGCACGGCGGTGAACCCGCCGAGCGCGGCGGCGCGCGTGCCCGACTCGACGGTCTCGGCGTCCTCGCGGCCGGGCTCGCGCAGGTGGGTGTGCAGGTCGACGAGGCCGGGCAGCGCGACCAGGCCGTCGGCGTCGACGACCCGGGCGCCGGCCGCGCCGAGGCCGGTGCCGATCCCGGTCGACGACGCCGCCCTCGACCAGGACGTCGCGCGGGTCGCCGCCCAGCGGGCGGACGCCGCGCAGCAGGAAGCGGGCGCTCATGCGTGCCTCCCTTCCACGGTGATCCCGTCCGTCGCGGGGTCGAGTGGCGTGCTGTCCGGCGCGCCGGCGAGCAGCAGGTAGAGCACGGCCATCCGGACGGCGACCCCGTTGGTGACCTGCTCGACGATGGTGGAGCGCTCGGAGTCGGCGGCCTCCGCGCTGATCTCGAGGCCGCGGTTCATCGGGCCGGGGTGCATGACGATCGCGTGCGGCGGCAGCAGCCGCAGGCGGCGGGCGTCGAGACCGTACCGGCGCGAGTACTCGCGGGTGCTGGGGAAGTAGGCGGCGTTCATGCGCTCGGCCTGGACGCGCAGCATCATGACCGCGTCGAGCTCGCCGTGCGCCCCGGCGAGCGTCGCGTCGAGGTCGTAGCGACGTCGTGCACGGCCACGCGCCGACGCCGACGGGCAGCAGCGTGGGCGGGGCGACCAGCACGACCTCGGCGCCGAGCCGGTGCAGCAGGAGCACGTTCGAGCGGGCGACCCGGCTGTGCAGCACGTCGCCCACGACGGCGACCCGGAGCCCCGCGAGGTCCTGCCCCGGGGCGCCGTCGCGCAGGCGCCGCCGCAGGGTGAACGCGTCGAGGAGCGCCTGGGTGGGGTGCTCGTGGGTGCCGTCGCCGGCGTTGACGACGGCGCCGCGGATCCAGCCGGCGTGGGCGAGCCGGTGCGGCGCCCCGCTGGCCGCGTGCCGGACGACGACGGCGTCGGCCCCCATCGCCTCGAGCGTGAGCGCGGTGTCCTTGAGGCTCTCGCCCTTCGAGACGCTCGAGCCCTTCGCCGAGAAGTTGATGACGTCGGCCGAGAGCCGCTTGGCGGCGGCCTCGAAGGAGATCCTCGTGCGGGTGCTGTCCTCGAAGAAGAGGTTGACGACGGTGCGGCCGCGCAGCGTCGGCAGCTTCTTGATCTCTCGGCGCTGCGTGGCGGCCATCTGCTCGGCGACGTCGAGGACGGTCACCGCGCCGGACCGGTCGAGGTCGGCGGCGGAGAGGAGGTGGCGCATCAGTTCCCCCCGCCGGCGCTCGTGGCCGCACCGGTGATCAGCACCTCGTCGACGCCGTCGACCTCGTCGAGGTGCACGCGCACCCGCTCCTGCTGCGACGTCGGGAGGTTCTTGCCGACGTGGTCGGCGCGGATGGGCAGCTCCCGGTGGCCGCGGTCGACGAGGACGGCGAGCCGGACGGCGCGCGGGCGGCCGAGGTCGTTGAGCGCGTCGAGAGCGGCGCGGATCGTGCGGCCCGAGAAGAGGACGTCGTCGACGAGGACGACGACCTTGTCGTCGACGCCCCCGTCGGGCAGCGTCGTGGCGGCGAGGGTGCGGACCGGCTGGGAGCGCAGGTCGTCGCGGTACATCGTCACGTCGAGGTCGCCGGCCGCGACGGGCCGGCCCTCGATCTCGCCCAGCCGGCGTGCGAGCCGGCGGGCGAGCGGGACGCCCCGGGTCGGGATCCCGAGGAGCACGAGGTCGTCGACGCCCTTGTTGCGCTCGACGAGCTCGTGGGCGATGCGGGTGAGGGCCCGGCGGATCTCACCGGCGTCCAGGACGGCACGGCCCTCACGTGGTGGGCTATCCGACGGGGACTGCGCGGGCTCTCCGGGCCGCTGCTGGGCGCCGGTGCTGGGACCGGCATGCGCGGACGACACGTCCACGGCCTCCTTCCCCGCCTCACGGGACGGGTCTTAAAGGAAGGCGCCGGGCGAGCCGCCCGACGCGTGGGTCGATCGACAGCGAGGCTACCAGCCGCACCCGGCGACGGGCCGGGCACGGCGCGCCGCACGGCCGCGCCGTGACCGCGCGCACCGCACACGCGGCCGCCGCTCGCCGCCCCGACCTGGGCGGACGGCCCGAACGCCGGACGGTGGACACGTCCGATCAGGTGAGGACGAGATGGTGCATTCCGGGCGGATCCCCCGTCGTGACGAGATCGATTCCAACGAGTTCGGCGATCCTGCTTGACGAAATCAGTAACTCTCCGTGACCATCACCGCATGGCCTCCGACTACGCACGGGCGCTCGGCGCCCGACTCCGCGCGATCCGCACCCAGCAGGGTCTGTCCCTGCACGGTGTCGAGGAGAAGTCCGAGGGCCGCTGGAAGGCGGTCGTCGTCGGCTCCTACGAGCGCGGTGACCGAGCCGTCACCGTCCAGCGGCTCGCCGAGCTCGCCGACTTCTACGGCGTGCCGGTCCAGGCGCTCCTGCCCGACGCCGCGCCCACGGGCAGCAGCGAGCCCCCGCCGAAGCTGGTGCTCGACCTCGAGCGCCTGCAGTCGGTGCCGGCCGAGAAGGCCGGGCCGCTCGCGCGCTACGCCGCCACGATCCAGGGCCAGCGCGGCGACTACAACGGCAAGGTGCTCTCGATCCGCACCGACGACCTGCGCACCCTCGCCGTCATCTACGACGTGCCGCCGGCGGTGCTCGCCGAGCAGCTCATCGCGTGGGGCGTCCTCAACGCCGACGCCCGCCGCGCCGTCGCCGCCGAGGACTGAACCCGCTACCAAGCGCTGATCAAGGAAGGTAGAGGGATCATGGCAAGCCATGATCCCTCTACCTTCCTTGATCAGCGCTTGGGGAGGGTCAGCGCGAGACGGTCGGCTTGACCTCGAGGAGCCGTGCCAGGAGGCCGTTCACGAAGGCCGGCGACTCGTCCGTCGAGAGGCTGCGCGCCAGCTCGACCGCCTCGTCGATGGCGACGGCGTCGGGGACGTCGTCGTTGAACAGCAGCTCCCACGCCGACAGCCGGAGCAGTGACCGGTCGACGCCGGGCATCCGGTCGAGCGTCCAGCCCTGCGCGTAGGTCGAGAGCAGCTCGTCGATGCGCTCCCGGTGCGCGCTCACACCCTCGACGATCTCGACCGTGTACTCGGCCACCGGCGGCTCCGCCCGGCTGACGCGGTCGGCCAGCACGCGGACGGCGTCCAGGCTCCGCTGGTCGGCCTCGAAGAGCACGTCGAGGGCGCGCTTGCGGGCCTTGGTCCGGGCGCCCACGAGTCAGCTGACCCGGCCGAGGTAGTCGCCCGTGCGGGTGTCGACCTTGACCCGCGTGCCGGTCTCGAGGAACAGCGGGACGGCGATCTCGTAGCCGGTCTCGACCGTCGCGGGCTTGGTGCCGCCCGTAGAGCGGTCGCCCTGCAGGCCCGGCTCGGTGTAGGTGATCTCGAGCACGACCGACGTGGGGAGCTCGACGTAGAGCGGCGTCCCCTCGTGCACGGCGACGATCGCGTCCTGGTTCTCCAGCAGGAAGTTCGCGGCGTCGCCGACCGTCTCGGCCGGGACGTGCATCTGGTCGTACGTGTTCGAGTCCATGAACACGAAGTCCGAGCCGTCCTTGTACAGGTACTGCATGTCGCGCTTGTCGACGGTGGCGGTGTCGACCTTCGTCCCGGCGTTGAACGTCCGGTCGACGACCTTGCCCGACAGCACGTTCTTGAGCTTGGTGCGCACGAAGGCGCCGCCCTTGCCCGGCTTGACGTGCTGGAACTCCACGACGGACCACAGCTGCCCGTCGAGGTTGAGCACCAGGCCGTTCTTCAGCTCGTTCGTCGTCGCCACGGGTCTGCCTTCGTCCTTCGGGGTTCGCGTCGGGATTCGCTGCCGGGCACGCGTCCGCCCCGGCGTTGTCGGTGGGGATCGCCCGCCATGGTACCGGCCGCGCTGTGGGGGCCCGGTCCCGCCGGTAGCGTGCCCGGGTGGACCGGACCACGGAGGCATCGGACGGCGCCTGGCTCGCGCGGGTCCGCGCGTTGCAGGCCATCGCGCAGGAGGGGATCACGTATGCGCGCAACCCCTTCGACGCGGCCCGCTACGCCCGCCTCAAGGAGGTCACGGCCGAGATCGCCGGGGCCCTGGACGCCGAGGGCACACCGGCGCCGCTGCGCCTGGCGGTCGAGAACTCCGACGGCTACCTGACGCCGAAGCTCGACGTCCGCGCGGCCGTGTTCGACGACGCGGGCCGGGTGCTTCTCGTACGGGAGACCTCCGACGGCCGCTGGACGCTGCCGGGTGGCTGGGCGGACGTCGGCGAGGGCATCGCCGCCGGGGCGGTGCGGGAGGCCCGCGAGGAGAGCGGCTACCACGTGGAGTACGAGCGGCTGTTCGGCGTCTACGACCGCGAGCGCTGGGGGCACCCGCCGATGAGGTGGTTCACCCTCAAGGCGGTCGTCGGCTGCCGGCTCGTAGGGGGAACGGCGACGACCAGTCCGGAGACCGACGGCGTGGAGTGGTTCGCTCGCGACGGGATCCCCGAGCTCTCCCCCGGCCGCACGTCGGCACGCCTGCTCGAGCGGGCCTTCGAGCACCACGACGACCCGTCCCTGCCGCCCGACATCGACTGATCAGCGCAGGAGCGACGCCAGGGGGAGTCGGAAGCCCGGCAGCACGTCCTCGCCTTCGAGGGCTCCGTCCTCGCGCAGCACGGTGTCCTGGCCCCCCGGGTGGTGAACGGTGGCCAGCCGGCCCTGTGGGTCGACGACCCAGACGAGCCGCGCGCCGGCGTCCAGCCACATGGCCGCCTTCGCCGACACCTCGCGCGCGCGGTCCCACGGAGAGACGACCTCGACCACGAGGTCGGGAGCCAACTCGGGGAAGCCCCACGAAGGGGCGGTGGAGAGCCCCTCGCCGTCGTCATCAGCTTCAGCTCCCCCTCGACGAGCTCGTGGCGCATCCCGTCGTCGGGCAGCTCGAGCAGCTCCTCGGCGGTCGTCCCGAGGGGCTCGATGGGTGCGTGCACCCTCCCGGGGATCGCGCTACGCGGGCGGTCTGACAGACCGCTGTCGTCATCCACAGGCCCCTCCCGTTTCCTCGTCTCCCCCAGCGTGCCAGCCCGGCGGGCGAAGTCGTTCAGGCGCCGTCGGCCCTGCGGGCGCGGGCCCGCCGCTTGCCCTCGTGCATGGCGGCGACGCGCGGCACGGGGATCGCGTGCCCCTCGGCGACGAGCTCGGCCGGCAGCTCCTGCGGCGCCGGCATGAGCACGCGCCACGGGTCACGGCCCCCCAGCAGGCCGGGCGCCGTCAGCACGGTGAACGCGTGCGGGTCGGCGTCCGGCAGCTCGTCCCAGGTGAGCGGGAACGAGACGGGCACGCCCGGCCGGGCCCGCGGGCTGTAGGCGCAGGCGAGGCTCGCGCCGCCGGCCCTGGTGGGGTCGACGTAGACCTTGCCCTGCCTGTCGTCCTTGATGAACGCCGTCGTGGCCACGGCGGGGTCGAGCCGCTCGGCCCGCGCGGCGAGTGCCCGGGTCGCCGCCATCGAGTCCTCGACGGCGACGCCCGCCCGCACCGGCACGATCACGTGGGCACCCTTCGACCCGCTCGTCTTCACCGCGCCCGCCAGCCCCGTGTCGGCCAGCGCCTGCCGGACCAGGAGCGCGGCGCGGACGACGTCCGCGAAGCCTGCGCCCTCGGGCGGGTCGAGGTCGAGCACGAGGTGGGTGACGTGGTGCTCGCCGTCGAGGATCGTGGGATGGAACTCGACCGCCCGCTGGCCCGCGAACCAGATCAGCGTCCGGCGGTCGTGGCACAGCGGGTAGCGGACCTCGCGGTGCGAGGCCTGCGCCCAGACCTGCACCGTGGGGATCCAGTCGGGTGCGTAGGCGGGCAGGTTCTTCTGCATGAACGGCTGCTGGCCGGGCCGCACCCGCAGCACGGTCAGGGGGCGGTCGCGCAACTCGGGCAGGATCCGGACGGCGACCGCGTCGAGGTAGTCGACGAGGTCGCGCTTGGTGACGCCCGCGCCGTCGAAGAGCTCGGCGTCGAGGTGCTTGAGCTCGACCCCGTCGCGCACCTCGTCCGCCATGCGTCGACCGTAGCCGCCGAGGGACCATCGGAGCATGCTCCGCTCCGTGCGGCGCCGCCTGCCGGCCCGCGTCACGAACCTCACGCTGCTGGTGGGGCTCGCACTGGCGTTCGCGACCGGCGTCGGCGCGGTCGCGACGGGTAGCGCGCGCGGACGGTGGATCGTCCTGGCGCACGGCGCGGCGGCGGCGCTGGTCGTCGTCCTGGCGCCGGCCAAGACCCGGATCGTCCGTTCCGGGCTGCGCCGCCACCCCGCCGCCCGGTACGCCTCGCTGCTCCTCGCCGCGCTCACGGTCGCCGCCCTCGTGGCAGGCGTCGCCTCCGGCACGGGGCTCGTGCGGTCCGTTGCCGGGCTCCCGTCGCTGTGGCTCCACATCGCGCTCGCGCTCGGGCTCGTGCCGCTCCTGGTCTGGCACCTGGTGGTCCGGCGCGTGCGCGCCCGCCGCGCCGACCTCTCCCGCCGCACCCTGCTGCGTACCGGTGGGCTCGTCGCCCTCGCCACGGCGGCGGACGCCGCGGTGACGCTGGGCACGGACGCCGCCGGGCTGCCGGGCTCCCGGCGCCGGTTCACCGGCTCCTACGAGACCGCGTCGGGCGACGCCGCTCGGCTGCCGCCGACGATCTGGCTGACCGACACCGTGCCGCTCGTCGACCCCGCCGCCTGGCGGCTCGAGGTGGTCGACGGGGCCGGCCGGCGCGAGCTGACCCTGGCCGACCTGACCGGCGCCGCGGTCCGGCGGCGGGCGCTGCTCGACTGCACATCCGGCTGGTACTCGGTGCAGGACTGGGAGGGCGCGCCCGTCGGGCCGCTGCTGGCCGCCCGCGAGGGCGCGAGGAGTGTGCTCGTGCGCTCGGTCACCGGGTACTGGGTGCGCTTCCCGGTCGAGGACGCGCCCACGCTCCTCCTCGCGACCAGCGTCGGCGGATCGCCACTGACGCCCGCGCACGGCTTCCCGGTGCGGCTCGTCGCGCCCGGCCGGCGCGGCTACTGGTGGGTCAAGTGGGTCGACCGGGTCGAGCTGTCCCCGGATCCGTGGTGGTGGCAGCCACCGTTCCCGCTGGGCTGACGTGCCCGCAGCCTCCTGGACGCCGTCACCGTCGGCGGCGCCGCCCGTCGGCCGGGGGCTCGGTCCACGCCGAATCACCGGGGATCTCCCGGGGGGCCGGGGCGGGCTCGTCGGGGATCTCGGACCGCGCCCGGGCGATCTCCTCCGACGGCACGTCGAACAGCTGGTAGGCGCAGCCGGTCGGTGTCAGGGCCGGGACGCCGCCGCGCCTGCCGACGCGGAGATCGCTCCACCGTGCATGATCCACGGGAAGTGCATGATCAACGCGGATTGCATGATCAACGGGAGGTGGGCAGGCTACGGGGCCAGTTCGGTGTAGGCGGCGACCAGCAGCGACGGGTCGGGGCCCTCGAGCCGGGCCGGACGGGCGAGGTCGTCGAGCACGACGAACCGCAGCAGATCGCCGCGGGTCTTCTTGTCGCGCCGCATCGCCTCGAGCAGCTGCGGCCAGCGGTCCTGCCGGTAGGTCGTCGGCAGGCCGAGGGCGGTCAGCACCTCCCGGATCCGCGAGACCAGCGCCTCCGGCGTCCGGCCGGCCAGCCGCCCGAGCTCGGCCGCGTAGACCATGCCCACGCTGACGGCCGCGCCGTGCCGCCACTGGTACCGCTCGACGAGCTCGACCGCGTGCCCCAGGGTGTGCCCGAAGTTGAGGATCTCCCGCAGCGACGACTCCCGCAGGTCGCGCGTCACCACGTCGGCCTTGACCGCGACGGCCCGCTCGACGAGCTCGCGCAGCAGCGCCCCGTCCTCGAACCCGGGAACGAGCTCGAGGATCACCGGGTCGGCGATGAACCCGCACTTGGCCACCTCGGCGAGCCCCGCCACGAGGTCGTTGCGGGGGAGCGTCTCGAGTGTGGCGAGGTCGCACAACACGCCCGCGGGGGGGTGGAAGGCGCCGACCAGGTTCTTGCCCTCCGCGGTGTTGATCCCCGTCTTGCCGCCGACCGCGGCGTCGACCATGGCCAGCAGGGTGGTGGGCACCTGCACCACCCGGACGCCGCGCAGCCAGGTGGCGGCCACGAAGCCGGCGAGGTCGGTGACGGCGCCGCCGCCGACCCCCACGACGGCGTCGGTGCGGGTGAAGCCGGCCTGCCCGAGGACCTGCCAGCAGAAGGCGAGGACGGCGGCCGTCTTGGCCTCCTCGCCGTCGGGCACCTCCGCGAGGACGGCCTCGAAGCCCTGCGCGGACAGGTCGTCGCGAACCGCGTCACCGGTGGCGCGCAGGGCCCGGGGATGGACGACGAGCACCCGGCGGGCGTCGGCGAGCAGCGGCGCGAGCTCGGCGAGCAGCCCGCTGCCGACGACGACGTCGTAGCCCTCGTGCCCCGGCGGGTCGCCGGTCGCGCCGGGACCCACCCGGATCCGGGTGGGCCGTCGGGTCGGCACCTCGGTCACCGCCGCTCCTGCGGCACCAGGGCCAGGACGGCGTCCGCGATCTCGCCGGGCTCGAGCCCGTCGGTGCTCACGGTCGCCGTGGCGACCCGCTCGTAGACCGGCCGCCGCCGCTCCATCAGCCGCAGCCACTGCGCCCGTGGGTTCCCGAGCGCTGCGGGGCGCTGGCCTGAGAAGCCGAGCCGGCGGGCGGCGTCCGCGACCGACACGTCGAGGAACACGACGACGTGCCCCGCGAGGTCGTGCTCCGTGAGCGGGTCCATCACCGCGCCGCTGCCGAGCACCACGACACCGTCCGAGCCCAGCGCCTCGGCGACCGCGGCCCGCTCGAGCTCGCGGAAGGCGGGTTCGCCGTCGTCGACGAAGACGTCGGCGACGCTCTTGCCGGCGGTGGCCTCGACCGCCGCGTCGGTGTCGGCCAGCGCGACGCCCAGACGCGCGGCGAGCACGCGCCCGGTCTCGCGGGTGAGCCCACCGGGCGGGCCGACGAGCACGAGCCGGGTCACCCTTCCGACCGGTCCGTCGACCGGTCCGTGCTCGGAGACGGCGGCCGCAACAGGTCGGGCAGCGCGTCGAGGTAGCCCCGCACGTTGCGGGCCGTCTCGCGCACGCTGTCGCCGCCGAACTTCTCGAGCACGGCGTCCGCGAGCACGAGGGCGACCATCGCCTCGGCGACGACGCCGGCTGCGGGGACTGCGCACACGTCCGAGCGCTGGTTGATCGCGACGGCCGCATCGCCGGTGGCGACGTCGACCGTGTCGAGCGCCCGCGGCACCGTCGAGATCGGCTTCATGGCGGCGCGCACCCGCAGCAGATCACCGGTGCTCATGCCGCCCTCGGTGCCGCCGGCCCTGCCGCTGCGCCGCCTGACGGCACCGTCGGGCCCGCGCTCGATCTCGTCGTGCGCGGCGGAGCCCCGGCGCGCCGCCGTCCGGAACCCGTCGCCGACCTCGACCCCCTTGATCGCCTGGATGCCCATGAGCGCGCCGGCGAGCCGGGCGTCGAGGCGCCGGTCCCAGTGCACGTGACTGCCCAGGCCGGGCGGCAGGCCCGAGGCGAGCACCTCGACCACGCCGCCGAGCGTGTCGCCGTCGCGGCGGCAGGCGTCGATCTCCGCCACCATGCGGGCGCTCGTGCCCGGGTCGTGGCACCGCACGGGGTCGGCGTCCAGGGCGGCGACGTCCTCCGGGAGCGGCAGCGGCGCGCCTTCGGGGACCTCGACCGGTCCGACGGCGACCGTGTGGCTGACCAGCCGGATGCCGGCTGCCTGCTCGAGGAAGGCCGCAGCGACCGCGCCGAGCGCGACGCGCGCGGCGGTCTCGCGGGCGGAGGCCCGCTCGAGCACGGGACGGGCGTCGTCGAAGCCGTACTTCTGCATGCCGGCCAGGTCGGCATGGCCGGGGCGTGGCCGGGTGAGCGCGCCGGCCCGCGCCTGCTCGGCGAGGACCTCGGGCGGCACGGGGTCGGCCGCCATCACCGTGTCCCACTTGGGCCACTCGGTGTTGGCGACCTCGACGGCCACCGGGCCGCCCTGGGTCAGGCCGTGCCGCACGCCGCCGACGAACGTGACCTCGTCCTGCTCGAACTTCATCCGGGCGCCGCGGCCGTACCCGAGCCGCCGCCGGGCCAGGGCGGCCCGGACGTCGTCCGTCGTCACCGCGACCCCGGCCGGCAGGCCCTCGAGCACGCCGACGAGAGCGGGACCGTGCGACTCCCCCGCGGTCAGCCAGCGCAGCATGCGGCCGATCCTCCCATGCGCCGTCGTCCCGACGCCGGGCCCCCGCCACCCCCCACCCGGTGCCCGCCCACCCGGTGCCCGCCCACCCGGTGCCCGCCCACCCGGTCCCCGCCCACCCGGCCCCCGCCCACCCGGCCCCCGCCCACCCGGCCCCCGCCCACCGGGACGGTCAGCCGATGTGCAGGACCTGCCCGGGGCAGAGGGTGACGGTGCCGCCGGGGTGGGCGACGACCGCGCAGTCCTCACCCCCGCGCCGGACGACGCCCGCGAACCGCAGGCCGGTGCCGAAGGAGGTCCCTCGTGCGATCGTGTATGCCTTCGCGTTGACGCGGAAGGCGGCCCGGCCGCCGTTCCAGCCGTAGAGCCCGAGGTAGGTCGGGTGCGTCGTGACGGTCACCGTCGCGGTGGCGCCGGTGGGCGGCACGCTCGTCGGCCCGCTCGTCGGGAGGCTCGTGGGCGCTCCGGTCGGCGCGGAAGTCTCGGTGTGCGGCGGGCTGGTTGGGGCGGCTGCGGTGGCCACCGTGCTCGGCGCGGGTGCGCCGGGGGCGCCCGCGAGCGCGCCGTCGCCCTCGAAGGGGTCCCTTCCCGTCGCGGTGCGCGTCCCTGTGCCCGTCGCGGTGCCGGCAGCGCCGTCCGTCCGGGTCGGGGTGACCGACGGGTGCGCGGACGGCCCCGCGGCGCTCGAGCGGGCGCCGGGGAACACGACCGGGCCCGTGGCGCTCTGGTCGGTCGGGTCGGCCGGTGCCGAGAGCAGGACCCAGGCGAGCCCTGCCAGGCCGGCGGCGCCGGCAGCGACCAGCGCGAGGACGACCGGGCGGCGCACGACCCGTCGCGACGTTGCGTCGGGTGCCGCCGCGGACGCGGGTGGCGGGGCGGCGGCGGCCTGGTCGGGGCCGGCCGCGGGGGCCTCGGCGGCCGCGGTCGTCTCGCGGCGCCGGATCAACTGGCGGTTCACCGGCTCGTGGCCCCGGCCGCCGCCGTCCCCACGTGCGGGGGCGAGGTGGGCGGCGACGTCATGGCGGGGTACGTGGCGGCCGGTTGCTGGCTCGCCGCCCCCTGCGGGGCCGTCGTCGGCGACACCGGAGCGGCGGCGCCGCTCGCTGCACCGGTCGCTGCTCCGGTCGCTGCGCCGGTCGTCCCGGCCGGGAGAGCGGCGGCGGGTGCCTGGGCGCCCTTCGCGTCCGGCGACGCGTCCTTGAGCGCCTGCGCCGCCCCCGGCAGCGCGAAGATGTCGCCCTTGACGGTCAGGGTGACGTCACTGCCCGACACCGTGACCTGGAGGCCGACCACGAGGAAGGCCCGCTGCGCGCTCTGCAGCCGCTGCAGGAAGGTCACGGCCTTGAAGTAGGGACCCTTCACGACGACGCTGACCGGCACCTGCACCGCGCGGACGGTGCCGTCGCCACCACTGCCGCCACCACCACCGGTGCCGGGGGCCGCCGCGGTGCCACCGGCACCACCGAGAGCCAGGTACCCGCCCTGGGCCGGGGTGACGCCGGTGAGGGTGACGCCGCTGGTGCGGGCCATGGAGTCGAGCGACCGGACGAAGCCCGGGACGTCGGCCGTGACGGGCAGCTGCGCGAGCATGGTCGTCAGCTCCTGCCGCCGCTGCGGCAGGGTGGCGTAGAGGGCGCGCAGCTGCGCGGTGCGCAGCTGCGTCGCGTCGTTGGCCTGCTCGGCGGCGGCGGTCTGCTCGGTGAGCGCGTCGGCGTCGGCGCGGCGGGGCGCGACGAGCACGAGGTAGGTGAGCACGAGCAGGGCGATGCACAGACCTGCGGCGCCGGCGGACCACCGCGAGGTGGGGCTCTTCAACACGTCAGTGGGCCTTCCGGTCGTAGCGGTGCGTCAGCGCGGTGGCCGTCACCTTGATCGTCGACGTGAAGTCGACGACGTTCCCCGGGCCCGTCGTCGAGCTGGCGCTCTGCAGCGTCGAGCCGTCGAGGCCGTGCAGGCCGGCCACCGACTCGAGCCATTCGGCGACGTCGGGGAAGTGCGCGGCCTTGCCGGTGAAGTCGACCTCGCCGATGCCGGCCGGCACGAGCGGGTCGGTGACCGGCGCCTGCGTGCCGGAGGTGTCGAGGCCGACGGTGAGGCTGTCGAGCTTGACGCCCTCGGGCGTCGTCAGCGAGAGGTCGGACAGCAGCCCGTACCAGAGGATGTCCTTGCCCATCGCCTGCTCGCGGGCCGCCCCGGCGGCGTCGATGAGCGCCAGGACCTTCGGGACCTGGGCGTAGGTCACCTGCTGGGCCCGCAGCGTCGCACCCCGGGCCTGCGCCGCGTCGAGGTCGTCCTGCGCCGAGCCGACGCCGGCCTGTGCCCAGGCGACGCCGCCGACGCAGACGACGACCGTGGCGGCGACCGCGCCGGCCAGCACGCGCTTGAGCGCGGCGAGCCGGCGGCCCTGCTGGATCTCGGGCGGCAGCAGGTCGACCCGGGGCACCGCGGCCCACTCGACGCGTGCGGAGCTCACGGCCGGTGCCGGCGCGGCGCCCGCGGGGGCGAGGTCGGGGTAGGTCGTCATCGGATCGCTCCCAGGGCGAGGCCGACCGGGACGGCGGCCAGCGGTGTCACGAAGTCGAGCTGGGCGTCCTCGAGACCGGTCTTGCCGACCCGCAGGCTGCCCATCGGGTCGCCGGCCACGACCGGCAGCCGGGTGGCCGCGGCGAGCCGGTCGAGGATGCCGTCGAGGCGCGACCCCCCGCCCGTGACGACCAGCCGCTCGACGGCTGCGCCGGGGTTCGAGGCCGCGTAGTAGTCGAGCGAGCCGCGGACCTCGGTGACGAAGTCCTGCGCGGTGGCCGCCACGGCGCGGGCGACGTCCGCCAGCCCCTCGTCCATGCCGGCCCGGGCCACCTGCTGCTTCATCACCTCGGCCTGGGCCAGCGGGACGCCGAGCTGCTCGGACACGGCCTCGGTCACGTCCTGGCCGCCCACGAGCAGGATGCGCACGAAGCGCGGCAGGCCGGCGCTGTGGATGACGATGTTGGTGACGCGGGCCCCGATGTCGATCAGGGCCTCGGTCTCGACCTCCGCGCCGGTCTGGCGGCCGAGCGATCGCAGCACGGCGAAGGGCGTGAGGTCGACGGCCTCGACCCGCAGGCCGGCCTGCTCGGCGGCGGCGACGTTGGCGAGGACCGTCTCGCGCGCGGCGGCGACGAGCAGCCCCTTGTAGGTGCGGCCGCCGGAGGGGTCGGTGAGCTCCTCGGTCGGGAAGAAGTCGAGCACCGCCTGGTCGACCGGGATCGGCAGCAGGTCGTGCACCTGGAACGGCAGGCTCGACCGCAGCTCGGCGCGTGGCAGCCACGGCAGCTCGAGCTGGCGGACGATGACCCGCTGGTTGGCCACGCCGAGGACGACCCGCTTGTGCCCGTACCCCGTGGCCGACCACAGGGTGCGCAGGATCTCGGTGACGGCCTCGGTGTCGACCACTTGCCCGTCGAGGACCGCCCCGGGCGGCAGGACGAGCTGGCCGAAGCGCTCCAGTGTGATCCCGCCGCGTCCGTAGGACAGTTCGGCGGCGCGGACCACGGACGTCCCGATGTCGAGGCCGATGGCGGTGCGACGCGGCATGCTCCCAGGGCTCCTCTCAGCGCGGACCGCGAAGGCGGTCCGATGGGCTGATCGGGCGCTGGGCCGCCACTCTTGAGTCCCCGGGCGGCGGCGGGTGGCGCCGCGCGGGCGGCGTCCACCGGTCGGAGCAGCGTCAGACGCTCGTCCTCAGGCCCCGCTGGCCCGCAGGTAGGCGCTCGCGAGCGGCTGGCCCCAGAGGATCCCGAGCCAGGCCCCGGCGAGCATGTAGGGCCCGTAGGGGATCTCCGCCTTGAGCCCCCGGCGACGGGCGACGAGGACGGCGGCGGCGCCGATGCCGGCCACCAGGACGCCCAGCACCGCCCCCGTCACGAGGGCGCCCCAGTCGATCCAGGCGAGGTACAGCCCGATGAGGCCGCCGAGCCGGACGTCGCCGTAGCCCATGCCGTTCGGCTGGATGGCGTGCAGGAGCCGGTAGAAGCCCCACAGGGCCAGGCCGCCGAGCAGCATGCGCAGCGCGGCCTCGGGGTGGTGCAGGAGCAGCGCGGCCCCGCCCAGAAGCCCGACTCCCATCCACCACGAGGGGACCACGATCCAGAACGGCAGCCGGTGGTGCTCGACGTCGATGACGGCGAGGGCGATGCTCACCGCCGCGAGGTAGAGGAAGGCCGGCAGCGGCCAGGGAGCGCTCCACGTCTGCGGCAGGAGAGCGTCGGCCCGGGCCATCGCCGGGTCCTCGCCGAGCAGGCCCGGCGTCCACGCGCCAGTCGCCCAGGCGGCGACCACGGCGAACGCGGCGGCGGTCGCGAGCTCCACGGCGGGGTAGCGGGCCGAGATGCGGGTGCCGCAGCAGCGGGCCCGGCCGCGGAGCAGGAGCCAGGAGACGACGGGCACGTTGTCCCGGGGCGCGATGGGCTCACCGCAGCGCGGGCACCGGCTGGCCGGGTGGACGACGGACTCGCCGCCCGGCACCCGGGCGATGACGACGTTGAGGAAGCTGCCGACGAGCAGGCCGAACAGGGCGCAGACGGCGATGAGCACCGACGGAACGGTAGCCGGGTCGGTGCTGAGCGTCATGGGAACCCTCCGGGAACGCGGAACGGGGGGCGGCCCGATGGGCCGCCCCCCGCCCTGACGGCGGACCGATCAGCAGACCGGTCAGTAGTCGGTACCGGAGACGCAGCCGGCACCGGCGGCGGTGCCGGAGGCGAGCTGCTGCAGCCCGCCGGTCGCCGTGTACTTCCAGATCTTGGCACCGGAGCCCTGGCTGTTGATGAGCGCGATGCACCACTTGGTCGACGGGGTCGTGGCGTTGTAGCCCTGCGAGTCGACGGTGATGTTCGCCGGCTGGGAGACGCGGCCGACCGTGGTGACCGTGCCGGCCGCGACCGGGGTGAACGTGTACGTCATGCTCGCGCCGCTACCGGCGGTCGCGACGGCCGCGGCCTGCGGCGCTGCGGTGTTGTCGACGAAGTAGGTCTGGATCTCCTTGGCGATCGACGAGACGTCGGCCTTCGTCGCGGTGTCCTGGGCCTTCTGGCGCTGGCTCAGGAAGACCGGGATGGCGATCGCGGCGAGGATGCCGATGATGATCATGACGACGAGGAGTTCGATCAGGGTGAAGCCCTGGTCGGACTCCGTCTTCGCCGCGGGGCGGAGGCGAGCGAGCATCGGTGTGGCTCCTTGATTCGGTCCGGCGGGTTCGCAGGGTCGGGCTGGCCGCCGCGACGCAGGGCCTACGCGGCAGGCGATGACGTAGTGCTTATCGGCAGCGCGCGGGCGGACTTGAGGTCACTTGATGAGGTTGAAGACGTTGAAGATGGGCATGTAGAGCGCGATGATCATGCCGCCGATGAGCGTGCCCAGGACGGCGATCATCAGGGGCTCGATGAGGCTCGTCAGGGCCTCGGTGGTCGCCTCGACCTCGGCGTCGTAGAAGTCGGAGACCTTCTGCAGCATCGTGTCGATGGCGCCCGTGTCCTCGCCGACGGCGAGCATCTGCACGACCATCGGCGGGAAGACCTTGTGCTGCGCGAGCGGACCGGCCAGGGACTCGCCCCTGCGCACGCTGTCCTGCACCGAGAAGGCGGCGGCGCGCAGCACGACGTTGCCGGCCGTCTCGCCCACGATCTCGAGGCTCTGCAGGATGGGGACGCCGGAGGCGAGCATGGTGCCGAGGTTCCGGGCGAACCGGCTGATGGCGACCTTCTGGAAGAGCTGCCCGAAGATCGGCACCCGGAGCTTGAGCGGGTCGACGACCTTGCGCACCTGCTCCTGGTGACGGACCTTCGCCCAGGCGACGACGCCCACGATCGCGAGCACCACGCCCAGCGGGGCGAACAGGCGCAGGGCGTTCGAGAGGTTCACCAGGATCTGGGTCGGCAGCGGGAGCGTGCCACCGAGGTCGGTGAACATGTTCGCGAAGATCGGGACGATGAACAGGAGCATGCCGATCGTCGCGAGGATGGCGATGACGAACACGACCACGGGGTAGGTCATCGCGGACTTGATCTTCCCGCGGAGCTTGACCTCGGCCTCGTAGTTCTCGGCGATCTGCAGCATCACCTTGTCGAGGAAGCCCCCGACCTCGCCGGCGCGGACCATGTTCACGACGAGCGGCGGGAAGACCTTGGGGTGCTTGGCCAGCGCCGAGGAGAGCGACTGGCCGGTCTCGACCGCCGTCCGCACCTCGCCGAGGGTCTTGGCGAGGAGCTTGTTCTCGGTCTGCTCGGAGAGGATCGCCAGCGCCCGCAGCAGCGAGAGGCCGCTGTTGATCATCGTGGCGAACTGCCGGCTCATGACAGCCAGGTCCTTGAACTTCACCCGGTTCATACCCGGGATGTTGATCTCCCGGTCGAAGCCGATGCCGGTCTCGCGCACGGTCAGGGGGGCGTACCCCATGCCGCGCAACCGCTGCACGAGGGCCGCCTCGCTGGGCGCCTCGAGCTTGCCGCTGACGAGCTTGCCCTTGCGGTCCCGGACCGAGTATTCGAAGGTCTTGGTCGCCGTGCTCATGTCGGCCCCCCTCCTCAGCCGCGTCCGCAGAGGCGGTTGAAGTCCTCGGCGTGGTGGCACTTCTCGAGACCGTGCTCGTAGCTGATCCGGCCGCCGCGCACGAGCTCGGCGAGGTGCTGGTCGAGGGTGTGCATCCCGTGCTGCGCACCCGCCTGCATCGCGGAGTACACCTGGTGGGTCTTGCCCTCGCGGATCAGGTTGCGGATCGCTGGCGTCGTCACCATGACCTCGGTCGCGACGACCCGGCCGCGGCCGTCCGACGTCCGGCACAGGGTCTGGCAGACGACGCCCTGCAGCGCCCCGGCCAGCTGCGTGCGGACCTGCTGCTGCTGGTGCGGCGGGAAGACGTCGATGACGCGGTCGATGGTCTGCGCGGCGTCCTGCGTGTGCAGGGTGGCGAAGACCAGGTGGCCCGTCTCGGCCGCGGTGAGCGCGACCGAGATCGTCTCCAGGTCGCGCATCTCGCCGACCAGGATGATGTCGGGGTCCTGGCGCAGCACGTGCTTGAGCGCGTTGGCGAACGAGAGCGTGTCCTCCCCCACCTCGCGCTGGTTGACCATGCAGCTCTTGTGGCGGTGCAGGAACTCGATCGGGTCCTCGACGGTCATGATGTGGTCGTGCCGGGTGCGGTTCGCCAGGTCGATCAGCGAGGCCAGCGTCGTCGACTTGCCCGACCCGGTGGGCCCGGTGACCAGGACCATCCCGCGCGGCAGGCCGGCGAAGGTGCTCACGGAGGCCGGGACGCCGAGGTCCTCGAGGGACTTGATCTCGTACGGGATCCGGCGGAAGGCCGCGCCGAGGTTCTCGCGCTGCCGGTAGACGTTCACGCGGAAGCGCGCGGCGCCCGGCATCGAGTAGGCGAGGTCGAGCTCGAGGTCGCTCTCGAACCGCTCGCGCTGCTTCTGGGTGAGGATCGTGTAGAGCAGGCGCTGGATGAGGTCCGGCGGGAGCGTGGGGCAGTCGCGCAGCGGCGCGAGGTCGCCGTGCACGCGGACGAGCGCCGGCGTGCCGGCCGTCAGGTGCAGGTCGGAGGCGCCGACGTCGAGCATCCCCTGCAGGAGCTCGTGCAGGGTGATCTCGTCGGGGCGGGTCGCCGGCTCCGTGGTCGCCCGGCTGTAGGCGCCGGCGGGGGCGGCGGGCTCGGCGAGCACCGAGCGCGGCTCCGGCACCGGGACCGGAGCCTGGACGGGGCTGCGGCGCCGGACGGGCGCCCGGACGGGCGCCGGGACGGGCGCCGGGACGGGCGCCGGGACGGGCCCGGACGGGCGCCGGAACGGCGCGTACCCGGGCTGCTGCCCGCCGTACTGGTCACCGTAATGGTCGCCGTACGGCCTGCCCCAGCTGTCCTGCTCGCCGCTGTTGCCCACGGATCTCCTCCCTCGGAGCGCGCGCACGGCAGAGCCGTCGCGCGTCGCCACTTCGCGAGGAGACCGTCGGCCGGTACTGGCCGGTTCTTGAGCATCCGGAGCTCGAGCAGCCCGAGCGGGCGGCACCCAGGCTCACAGGTCGATCACGCAATCCCCGTGGATCATGCACGCTGGAGCGATCACGCAGACATTCCCGAGGACGGACGAACCCCTGCCGGAAGCGCCCGGACGGCGTCTGGTGGCAAGTTCGTCCGACCGGCGGCACGCCCCGGAGTCCTGCGAGGGCCTCGCGGGCGTGCATGATCGCCTCACCGTGCATGATCGGCGCTCGGGACGGGAGGCCGCGCCGCTACTGGCCGGGGTGGGCCTTCTGCCAGGCGTTGTACTCGGCGAGCAGCTTCTGCCGGTCGGCGTCGGTGACGGCGAACTTGGTCTCGCCCGTGCTCGGGTTGGTCGCGACGAAGTAGAGCCACGGCCCCGGCGTCGGGTCGAGCGCGGCCTTGACCGCCTCGAGCCCCGGCGAGTCGATCGGCCCCGGGGGCAGGCCGGGGTGCAGGTACGTGTTGTACGGCGACGGGAACTTCGTGTCCTTGTTGCTGGTGAACACGGTGAACCTGTTCAGCGCGTAGTGCAGCGTGGTGTCGAGCTCGAGGTTCCGCTTCGCCGCGATGCGGTTGTCGAGCACCCGCGCGATCTTGCCGAAGTCCTCGGGGTGACGGCCCTCGGCCTGCACGAGGCTCGCGAGGGTGAGCACGCGGTGCCGGTCCTTCTCGGCGACGCCTAGCTGGTCGAGCTGGTCGGTCGTCTGCGTCACCATCTGGTGCAGGAGGTCCGCCGCGGTGGTGGTGGGCTCGACGTCATAGGTCGCCGGCCACAGGTAGCCCTCGAGGTTGCCGTGCGCCTCCGGCGGCAGGCCGAGCGCGGCCGTGTCCTTCGCGGCGGCCGTGAGCTGCGCCTTCGTGATCGACGTCGACGCCGCGATCTTGTCGAAGATCACAGCCAGTCGCGGGTCCCCTCGGGGATGGTCACCCGCCGCAGCTGCTTGGCCTGGGGGTCGAGGAGGGCCTGGACGGCGCCCTGGCCCGTCATCTCGAGCTTCAGCTCGTACGTGCCGGGCTGGACGCTCGCGGCGCCGGGCGTGTCCGCCGCCGCTGTCAGGTACGCCTTGGGCGTCTTGACCACGCCCGCCTTGGCCAGGATCGAGGCGATGTTGGCGCCGGTGGCCCCGGCCGGGATCTGCACCGTCACGGAACCGTGCCCGGGCCCGGCGTAGTCGTTGGGCGCGTTGAACGAGGCGAGCAGGGGCTTGAGCGTGAAGTAGGCGGCACCGCCCGCGGCGCCCAGCACGACGACCATGATCAGAACGGTGACCCAGGTCCGCCGCTTGCGCCGCTTGCGCCGCTTCTCCGCCGCTCGCTGGGAGCGCCTCCGTGGACCCTGGGGGGACCCGGGGACGACGTCCGACAGTGACATCTCCGTCACGTGCCGCCGCCCTCCTCTCCGCTCGCCGCCGGACCTTCCGGCGGCGGGCCCGGAGCGACGAGCGCCCCGGGGGCCCGCCCCGACGCCTGCTCGGCGTCGAGGGCGGACTGCAGGATGACCACCGCCGCGACCTGGTCGACCACGGGCCGGTGCCTGCGCCCCCTCACTCCCGCATCACGGAGCGAGCGGTGCGCCGAAACCGTGCTCAGCCGTTCGTCCACGAGCCGGACCGGGATCGGCGCGACGCGCTCCGCGATGGCCGTAGCGTACTGGCGCGCCGCCCGTGCTGCCGAACCCTCCTCGCCGCGCAGCGTCCTGGGCAGCCCCACGACGACCTCGAAGGCCTCCTCCTCGGCGACGATCGCGGCGACGCGGTCGACGTCCGCCGACGTGCCCGCAACCCGCCGCACGGTCTCGACCGGGGTCGCGACCAGGCCCGACGGGTCGCTGCGGGCGACGCCGACGCGGACGCTGCCGACGTCGACGCCGACCCGGACGCCGCGACGCACGGCCTCGCCCACCGGTGACCCGTGACTACTCGGCCGTCACGACCGGCCGGTGGTGACCCGCTCGCCGATGGTGTGCTCGATGCGCAGCAGCGCGTCGCCGATCCGGGCCGGGTCGGTGCCGCCGCCCTGCGCCACGTCGGGCTTGCCGCCGCCGCTGCCGCCGAGCACGCCCGCACCGACCTTCACGAGGTCGCCCGCGGCGAGGCCCCAGCGCCGCGCCTCGTCGTTGGTCGCCACGACGACCTGCGGCCGGCCCTTCACGACGCCGCCGACCGCGACGACGGCCGGCCGGGCGCTGCCGAGCCGCCCGCGCACGTCGAGCGCGAAGCTGCGCAGCTCGTCGGGCGCCGACTCCCCCGCGTCGTGCGCCACGAGGTCGACCCCGAACACGTCGCGCGGCGACGAAGCCGCCGTCGCCGCCGCCTCCTGGACGGCGGCCGCGCGGTGCCGGTCGATCTCCTTCTGGGCGTCGCGCAGCTGCGCGACCAGGCTCGCGACCCGGTCGGGCAGCTCCTCGGGGCGCACCTTGAGCGCGTCGGTGAGCTGCGACACCAGCACGTGCTCGCGGGCCGCGAAGGCGTACGCGTCCGAGCCGACGAGCGCCTCCACCCGGCGCACCCCCGACCCGATCGACCCCTCGCCGAGCAGCGTCACGAGGCCGAGCTGGCCGGACCGCGCCGCGTGCGTGCCACCGCACAGCTCGCGCGCCCAGTCGCCCACCGAGATGACGCGCACCCGGTCGCCGTACTTCTCGCCGAACAGCGCCATCGCGCCCGCCGCCCGCGCCTCGTCCTGCGACATGATCTCCGCGTGGACCTCGAGGTCCTCGACGAGCAGCGCGTTGACGCGCGCCTCGACGTCGCGCAGCGCGCTCATCGGCAGCGCCGACCCGGCGTGGAAGTCGAACCGGAACCGCCCCGGCGCGTTCTCGGAGCCCGCCTGCGTCGCCGTGTCGCCCAGCGCCTCGCGGATCGCCTTGTGCACCATGTGCGTGGCGGTGTGCGACCGGCTGATCGCCTTGCGCCGCTCGACGTCGACCAGCGCCTGCGCCAGCGCCCCCGGGCGGACCTCGCCGGAGAGCACCCGCGCGTGGTGCGAGATGAGTCCCGTGACCGGCGACTGGACGTCGTCGACGACGACCAGCGCGCCGTCGACCTCGATCCGCCCCGCGTCCGCCAGCTGGCCGCCACCCTCCGCGTAGAAGGGCGTGCGGTCGAGCACGATCTCGACCTGCTGGCCCTCGGTGGCGGAGTCCACGACCTCGCCGTCCACGATGAGCCCCGCGACCCGGCCCTCGGAGACCACCTCGTTGTAGCCGGTGAAGACGACGGGCGCCGTCAGCGCGTCGGCGATGGCGCGGTAGCCGCCGAGGTCGGCGTGGCCCGACTTCTTGGCGCGCGCGTCCTCCTTCGCCCGGCGCCGCTGCTCGCCCATGAGCCGGCGGAACTCCGCGTCGTCGACGCGCAGCCCCTGCTCGGCCGCCATCTCGAGGGTCAGGTCGATCGGGAAGCCGTAGGTGTCGTGCAGCGCGAACGCGTCCTCGCCCGACAGCACGGTCCGGCCGGCGCTCTTCGCCCTGCGCACCGCGGTGTCGAGGATCGTCGTGCCCGACGACAGCGTGCGCCGGAACGACTCCTCCTCCTGCTCGACGATCTGCGAGGTGCGGCCGAACTCGCGCTCCACCTCGGGGTAGCTCAGCTGCATGCGGTCGGCGCTGACCCGCACGAGGTCGAGCAGCACGGGCTCGTCGACGCCGAGCAGGCGCAGCGAGCGCACCGCGCGGCGCAGCAGCCGCCGCAGCACGTACCCGCGCGTCTCGTTCGACGGCGTGACGCCGTCGGTGATGAGCATGAGCCCGCTGCGCACGTGGTCGGCCACCACGCGCATCCGCACGTCGTCGTCGTGGTCGGCGCCGTAACGGCGGCCCGAGATCTCCTGCACCCGTGCGATCACGGGGAAGACCTCGTCGATCTCGTAGAGGTTCTGCACGCCCTGCAGCAGGAACGCCATCCGCTCGAGGCCCATGCCGGTGTCGATGTTCTTGGCCGGGAGCTCGCGCAGCAGCGGGTAGTCCTCCTTCACGCCCCCTTCGCCGCGCTCGAACTGCATGAAGACCAGGTTCCAGAACTCGAGGAACCGGTCCTCGTCGACCTCCGGGCCGCCGTCGGGCCCGTGCTCCGGCCCGCGGTCGATGTAGATCTCGCTGCACGGCCCCGCCGGCCCGGGGACGCCCATCGACCAGAAGTTGTCCTTCATGCCGCGCCGGACGATCCGGTCCTGGGGGATGCCCGTGATCCGCCGCCACAGCCCGATCGACTCGTCGTCGTCGTGGTAGACGGTCACCCAGAGCTTGCTCTCGGGCAGGCCGTAGCCGCCGTCCGCGACGGAACGCGTGATGAGCTCCCAGGCGAGCTCGATCGCACCCGCCTTGAAGTAGTCGCCGAACGAGAAGTTGCCGTTCATCTGGAAGAACGTGCCGTGCCGCGTGGTCTTGCCGACCTCCTCGATGTCGAGCGTGCGCACGCACTTCTGCACGCTCGTCGCGCGCTTGAACGGCGGCGTCTCCTGGCCGAGGAAGTACGGCTTGAACGGCACCATGCCCGCATTGACGAAGAGCAGGTTGGGGTCGTCGTAGAGCAGCGGGGCGCTCGGGACGACGGCGTGCCCCCGGCTCTCGAAGAAGCGCAGCCAGCGGCGGCGGATCTCGGCCGTGTCCATGGTGGAACCTCCGGGGGTGGCGATCGTCGTAGGGGTTCTGGTCAGGGTCTGACCCGCGGTGCGGGCCCGAGCCGTGCGCGCGGCGCGGGCGGCAGCGTCAGGAGGAACGCGGGGCCCGCTGCTCGGAGGCGCTGCCAGCATCCATGGTGCCTGCCTCGACCCCGAGAGCGACACGCAGTTCCTGTTCGCGCTCGTGCATGGCGACGCGGACGTCGTCCGCGAGGTCGCGCAGGGCGTCGACCGCGGCCGTGAGCGAGCGGGAGATCCCCTCGGGGCTCGCGGCGTCGAGGGCCCGGTTGACGCGCCTGACGACGTAGATGGTGACGCCGGCGCCGACCGCCATCCAGAAGACCCTGCTGACCACGGCTCAGCCCCTGCGGCCGCGGCGGCTCGAGCGCCCGGACCGGTCCGAACGCCCCGAGGAGGCGGACCGGCTCGAGAGCACCTCCCGGACGCCGTACGAGAACGCCGCGACCTTGACGACGGGCGTGCCGAGCGTCGCGGCGAAGAGGCGGGTCAGCGCCGTGACGTTCTCGGAGGCCTCGGCCACGTTGCTCGTGATCGTGTCGACGCGGACGAGCTGGCCGTTCGCCGTCGTCACCGTGGTCGTGACCTCGCTGAGCAGCGGAAGGGCGCCGCCGGTGAGGTCGTGCACCGACACCCGCGTCTCGTCGAACACCTTGCCCAGCTTGTAGAGCGGGTAGGCGAGGAAGCCCACGAGCAGCACGAACGCCAGGGCGGCGATGAGCCCCGCCAGCTCGCCGATCGACATCGGTGCCACTCCCTCCGCAGACGCCCGCGCACAGCGGGTGCGACCCTATCGCGAACCCCTGGCGCCGCCGCCGCACGCCCTGAGCCCTCCCGCCCCTCCCGCGGGTCAGTCCTGCGGGCGGCCGCGCAGCAGGGCGCGCAGGCGTGCCAGCCGCGGGCCGAGCTCGCGCTCGAACCCCCGGTCGGTCGGCGCGTAGTAGGTGCGCCCCGACAGCGCGTCGGGCGCGTACTGCTGCTCGACCACTCCCCGCGGGTCGTCGTGCGCGTACAGGTAGCCCTTGCCGTGGCCGTGCCGGGCCGCGCCCGGGTAGTGGGCGTCACGCAGGTGCACCGGTACGGGGCCGGCCAGCCCGGCGCGGACGTCGTCCGCGGCCGCCCCGATCGCGAGGTAGGAGGCGTTCGACTTCGGGGCCAGCGCGAGGTGCACCACCGCCTGCCCGAGCACGATCCGGCCCTCGGGCATGCCGATGAGCTGCACCGCCTGCGCCGCGGCGACCGCCAGCGGCAGGGCGGTCGGGTCGGCCATGCCGACGTCCTCGCTCGCGCTGATGATCAGGCGGCGCGCGACGAACCGGGGGTCCTCCCCCGCCTCGAGCATCCGCGCGAGGTAGTGCAGCGCCGCGTCGACGTCCGAGCCGCGGATCGACTTGATGAAGGCGCTGATGACGTCGTAGTGCTGGTCGCCGTCCTTGTCGTACTTGAGGGCGACGCGGTCGACGGCGCGCTCGGCGTCCTCGAGGGTGACGGCGACCGGCCGCTCCTCGCCTTCCTGCTGATGGGCGTGCGCGAAGGCGGTGCCGGCGGCGGCCTCGAGCGCCGTCAGCGCGGCCCGGGCGTCGCCGGCGGCCGTCCGCACGATGTGTGCACGTGCAGCTGTATCGACCGCGATCTGGCCGCCCAGACCCCGCCTGTCGGTCACCGCACGATCGACGAGCAGTCCGACGGCGGCGTCGTCCAGGGGCTTGAGCGTGAGCAGCAGCGAGCGGGACAGCAGGGGCGACACGACGCTGAACGACGGGTTCTCGGTGGTCGCGGCGACGAGCACGACCCAGCGGTTCTCGACCCCGGTCAGCAGCGAGTCCTGCTGGGACTTGCTGAACCGGTGGATCTCGTCGAGGAACAGCACGGTGTCGCGCCGGTACATGGCCTTCGCGTCGCGGGCCTCGTCGAGCACGCGGCGCACGTCCTTGACGCCGGCGCTGACGGCGTTGAGCTCGACGAACCGCCGCTCGCCGGAGCGGGAGAGCACGTGCGCGATCGTCGTCTTGCCCGTCCCCGGCGGCCCCCAGAGGATCACGGAGACGGGGCCGGCGGGGCCGCCGGCCGCCTCCGCGAGGCGGCGCAGCGGCGAGCCGGGCGTGAGCAGGTGGTCCTGGCCGACGATCTCGTCGACGGTCCGCGGGCGCATGCGGACGGCGAGCGGCGCCCCGGCGTCCACCCCCGGGACGGCGCCCGCGCCGGAGGGGGCGTCGTCCTCGCCCATCTCGAAGGCGCTGGCGAACAGGTCGCTCACACCTGGAAGGCTAACCGGGTGCTCCCCGCCCTCGGCCGGCTGATCGCCCGGCACCCCTTGCGGTTCGTGGGCGCCTGGGCCGTGCTCGTCGCGCTGGGCCTGGCCGCCGCCTCCGGCGCCTTCGGGGAGGGGCTGTTCGACCGCCTGCAGCCCGGCGACGCGCCGCAGGTGTCGAGCGAGGCACGCACCGGCCAGCAGATCCTCAACCAGACAGCCCCGGGCGGTGCCACGGAGACCCTGCTGCTCGACCGCGTCGATCCGGCCGATCCCGCAGTCCGCACGGCGGTCGAACGCGTCGGCGCCGAGCTCGCGGGCCGCCCCGACGTCCGCGCCGTCCGCACCCCGTGGACGCCGACCGTGCCCGGCCAGCCGGCCGACCCCGCCCGCTCGCCCCTGGTGGCAACCGACGGCCGCGCCCTGCTCGTCACGGTGCAGCTGATGCGCGACCTCGGCGCAGCGGCCGAGCGCACCGCGCTGGCGGACGTGTCCGACCGGCTCGTCGCCGCGGGCCGCAGCATCCCGGGGGCGGCCGCGAGCACGAGCAGCGCCAGGGCCATCACCGACGAGATCACCCACCAGGTGCCGAAGGACCTGCGCACCGGTGAGGTCGTGGCGCTGCCCGCGAGCCTGCTCGTCATGATCGTGGTGTTCGGGGGCTTCCTCGCGGCGGGTCTGCCCCTGCTCGGGGCCCTGGCCTCGATCGCCGGCGCGCTCGCGGCCCTGCTCGGGTTCTCGTACGTCACGGACCTCGACAGCAGCGTGGTCAGCGTCGTCACCGTGCTCGGGCTCGGGCTCTGCATCGACTACGGCCTGCTGCTCACCAGCCGCTACCGCGAGGAGCTGCGGGCGCGCCCGGAAGGCGCCCTCGAGCGCACCCTCGCGACCGCCGGGCGCACGGTGCTCTTCAGCGGGCTCACCGTCGCCGTCAGCCTCGCCGGGTTGATGCTGTTCAGCGCCACGATCCTGCGGGCCGTCGGTGCGGCCGGGGTGAGCGTGGTGGGCGTGGCCCTGCTCGTCGCCCTGACCCTCGTGCCGGCGCTGCTCGCGCTCGCGGGGCCGAGGCTCGTGCGGCCGGGCGTGACGCAGCGGCTGCCGCTGCTGCGGCGGTTCGGCGACGTCGCTCCCGAGCACGGCTTCTTCTCGCGGCTGGCGGCTGCGATCCAGCGGAGCCCGGTCGTCCCCATGGTGGGGGTGTTCGTGCTGCTGGTCGTGGCGGCGCTGCCCGTACTCCAGCTCCGGCTGGTGAGCTCGGGGGTGGCACTGCTGCCGCGCACCGCACCGTCGCGACAGGTGTTCGACCAGATCGGCGCGCGGTTCCCGGCCGCGAACGCCGCAGCGGTGACCGTCGTCAGCCGGTTGCCCGCGGACCGGCTGCAGGAGTGGGCAACCGACACCGGGGTGGCGGCCATCCCCGGCGTCACCGGTGTCGACCCCGTGCGCGAGCAGGAGAACGCCGGGCAGCGCGTGTCCGTGCTGGGCGTGCGCGTCGCCGGATCGCGCACGGTCGGCGGCGTGACCGTCCCCGACCCGACGTCCGACCAGGCGCGCTCTGTCGTCCGCGCGCTGCAGGCGCGCGAACCGGGCGCAGGCCAGGTGTGGGTCACCGGTCAGGCGGCCTTCGTCAACGACTTCGTCGACGACGTGCGGGAACGTGCGCCGCTCGCCATCGGGGTGGTCGTCGTCGCCACCTTCGTGCTGCTCTTCCTGCTCACCGGGTCGGTGCTCGTGCCGGTCAAGGCGCTCGTGCTCGTCGTCGTGTCGCTGGGCGCCTCCTTCGGCGTCCTGGTCCGGGGCTTCCAGGAGGGTGGCCTCGAGCGCGTGCTGTCCTTCGACTCGACCGGCGGGATCGAGACCGCGATCCCCGTGCTCATCGTCGCGCTCGGCTTCGGCCTCTCGATGGACTACGAGGTCTTCCTGCTGTCGCGGATCAAGGAACTGCGTGACGGCGGGCTGTCCAACGACGAGGCGGTGGCCCAGGGGCTGCAGCGCTCGGGGCGCATCATCACGTCCGCGGCGCTGGTCATCGTCGTCGTCTTCCTGGGCTTCGCCGCGGGCGAACTGGTCGTCATCAAGGAGACCGGCATCGGGCTGGCGGTCACCGTCGCCATCGACGCGACGCTCGTGCGTCTCGTGCTCGTCCCGGCGACGATGACCGTGCTGGGCGAGTGGAACTGGTGGGCCCCTGCGCCGCTGCGGCGGTTGCACGCCCGGTTGGGCCTGCGGGAGGCCTGAGCGTGGACCTGCGTGAACTGTCGGCCGAGGAGCTGGCCGACGTGGCCGGGACCGTGCCCTTCGTACGGTGGGGCCTCGGGACGGGGAACGTCGCCCGGGCGTGGGCCTCGTCGGCAGGCTCCGTCGCGTTCGAGCGCTACCGCCGCGCGTACGGGACGAGCTTGACCGTCGTCGGGGACCCCGGCGCCGCCGTCCGGGTGGCCTCCCGGCTCGCCCCCGCCCTGGACGTCGGCAGCGTGACCCTGCCCCGCGCCGCGGTGGTGCCCGACGGCATGCCGTTCGGGCCGCCGGCCGCGGGGGTGGGCTGGGAGTGGATGTGGACCGACCGGGCCCCCGAGCCCGTGCCGGGTGAGGACCGGGTGGTCGAGCTCGACGCCCGTTCGGACGTCGTCCGCGACGAGCTGGCCGCCTTCCTCGCGGCGCACAGCCCCCGGCACAGCGCGGAGCCGGACGACGAGCGCGCCCGGGCGTGGCTCGGAGTGCGCGCCGGCCCGTCAGCGGACGACGACCTGCTGGCCTGCCTCGCCCTGTACGAGGCCGTCCCTGGCGTCGACCTGATGGCGTCGGTCGCCGTCGCGACGGCCGCGCGCGGGCAGGGTCTCGGGCTGGCGATCGCCGCCACGGCGACCCGGCGGATGCTGCACGAGCGGCCCCCCGTCGCCACGGTCGACCTGTACTCGGACAACACCGCCGCCCGCGCCCTGTACCGCCGCCTCGGCTACCGCCTCGACCAGGAGTTCACGAGCTATCCCCTCGCCGGCTGAGGCCGCGCGGCGCCGGCGTTCAGGCCAGGCCTGCCCGGCGGAGCGCCTCCGCGAGGGCTCCCTGCGGCTCCGGTTCGGGGCGCTTCGGGCGCTGGCCGCCCTGACCGCCGCCCTGACCGCCGCCCTGACCGCCGCCCTGACCGCCGCCCTGACCGCCGCCCTGGCGGGCGGGGCGCTCGGCGCGCGGGCGCGTGCCTCGGCCGGACGGCGCCCCCGCCGTCGGCACCTCGTCGTCGAGCCGGAGCGTCAGGCCGATCCGCTTGCGCGGCACGTCGACCGACAGCACCTTGACCTTCACGACGTCACCCGGCTTGACCACCTCGCGCGGGTCCTTGACGAACGTCTTCGACAGCGCCGACACGTGGACGAGCCCGTCCTGGTGCACGCCGACGTCGACGAACGCCCCGAAGGCCGCCACGTTGGTGACGACCCCCTCCAGCACCATCCCCGGCACGAGATCGGCGACCTCGGAGACGCCCTCGGCGAACGTCGCCGTCCGGAACTCCGGGCGGGGGTCGCGCCCCGGCTTCTCGAGCTCTGCGAGGATGTCGCGCACCGTCGGCAGGCCGAACGTCTCGTCGGTGAAGCGCATGGCGTCGACCGAGGCGAGCGCCCGGGCGTTGCCGATCAGCGCGGCCACGTCGCCCGTCGTCTGCGCGACGATCCGCCGCACCACCGGGTAGGCCTCGGGGTGCACGCTCGAGGCGTCGAGCGGGTCGTCGCCGTCGCGGATCCGCAGGAAGCCCGCGCACTGCTCGAACGCCTTCGCCCCCAGCCGGGGCACCGCCAGCAGCTGGGAGCGCGAGCGGAAGGCCCCGTTGGCGTCCCGGTGCGCGACGATCGCGGCGGCGAGCCCCTCGCTGATCCCCGACACGCGGCGCAGCAGGGGCACGGACGCCGTGTTGACGTCGACGCCGACCCCGTTCACGCAGTCCTCGACGACGGCGTCCAGGGACTTCGACAGCTTCCCCTCGGTGAGGTCGTGCTGGTACTGCCCGACGCCGATCGACTTCGGGTCGATCTTGACGAGCTCCGCGAGCGGGTCCTGCAGCCGGCGCGCGATCGAGACGGCACCGCGCAGCGAGACGTCGAGCTCGGGCAGCTCGCGCGAGGCGTACGCCGACGCCGAGTACACCGACGCACCGGCCTCCGAGACCGACACCGGGGTGAGCCGCAGCTCGGGGCTCTTCGCGGCCAGCTCGGAGGCGAGGCTCATCGTCTCGCGCGAGGCCGTGCCGTTGCCGACCGCGACGAGCTCGACCCGGTGCTCGCGGGCGAGCGCCGTGAGCACGCGCAGCGCCTCCTCCCAGCGCCGGTGCGGCACGTGCGGGTGCACCGTCGAGGTGGCCACGACCTTGCCCGTCGCGTCGACGACGGCGACCTTGACGCCGGTGCGCAGCCCCGGGTCGAGACCCATGGTCGGCCGCATGCCGGCCGGAGCCGCGAGCAGCAGGTCACGCAGGTTGCCGGCGAAGACGCGGACGGCCTCGTCCTCGGCGACCTGGCGAAGTCTCAACCTCAGGTCGAGGTCGAGGTGCACGAGGATCCGGGTTCGCCAGGCCCAGCGGACGGCGTCCAGCAGCCAGCGGTCCGCGGCTCGGCCACGGTCGGCGATGGAGAAGCGGGCAGCTATCCGCTCCTCGTACGGCGAGCGGACGGCGGGGGCGGCCCTCTCGATCGAGGGAGCCTCGGCCGGGTCCTCGATGGTGAGCGTGAGCACGCCCTCCTTCTCGCCGCGGAACATCGCGAGGATGCGGTGCGAGGGCAGCCGGGTGAGCGGCTCGTCGTGCTCGAACCAGTCGGCGAACTTCGCGCCCGCCTCCTCCTGGCCCGGCACCACGCGCGACGACAGGCGTCCGCGGCTCCAGAGCCGCTCGCGCAGCTCGCCGACGACGTCGGCGTCCTCGGCGAACCGCTCCACGAGGATCGAGCGCGCGCCGTCGAGCGCGGCCGCGACGTCGGGGACGGTCTCGTTCACGAAACCCGCGGCCTCGGCCTGCGGGTCGAGCGACGGGTTCTCGAGCAGGGCGAGCGCCAGCGGCTCGAGCCCCGCCTCGCGGGCGATCTGCGCCTTCGTGCGCCGCTTCGGCTTGAACGGCAGGTAGACGTCCTCGAGGCGGGCCTTGGTGTCGGCCCCCTGGATCCGCGCCTCGAGCTCCGGCGTCAGCTTGCCCTGCTGGCGCACCGACTCCAGGACGGCGGCGCGGCGCTGCTCGAGCTCCCGCAGGTAAGCCAGCCGCTCGTCGAGGTCGCGCAGCACGGCGTCGTCCAGCCCGCCCGTGACCTCCTTGCGGTACCGGGCCACGAACGGCACAGTGGCGCCGGAGTCGAGCAGGTCGACCGTCGCCCGCACCTGGTTCTCGCGGACGCCCAGGTCCTGCGCCAGGCGGGCGAGCACGCGCCCCTCCGCACCCGCCGGCACGGTCGCGGTGGTCACCGCGCGCCCGCCTGCTCCACCTCGGACGGCGACACCACCGGCGACGCCGCCGGCGGCGAGGGCACGGCTACGACGTCGACGCCGGCCTCCTTGCGCTGCTCGGGGGTGATCGGCGCCGGCGCGCCGGTCAGCGGGTCGTAGCCGCCGCCGGACTTCGGGAACGCGATGACCTCGCGGATCGAGTCGGCGCCGGCGAGCAGCATCGCCACCCGGTCCCAGCCGAAGGCGATCCCCCCGTGCGGCGGCGCGCCGTACTGGAACGCGTCGAGCAGGAAGCCGAACTTCTCCTGCGCCTGCTCGGGCGTGATGCCCATCAGCGCGAACACGCGCTCCTGCACGTCGCGCCGGTGGATACGGATCGACCCACCGCCGATCTCGTTGCCGTTGCACACGATGTCGTAGGCGTACGCCAGGGCGTTGCCGGGGTCGGACTCGAAGCGGTCGATCCACTCCGGCTTGGGCGACGTGAACGCGTGGTGCACCGCCGTCCAGGCGCCACCGCCGACGGCGACGTCGCCGGCCTCCCGCGCCGCGGCGGAGGGCTCGAAGAGCGGCGCGTCGACGATCCACACGAACGACCACGCCTTCTCGTCGATGAGGGCGAGGCGGCGGCCGATCTCGAGACGGGCGGCCCCGAGCAGTGCCCGCGACGGGTTCGTGGCGCCGGCGGCGAAGAACACGCAGTCGCCCGGGCTCGCCCTCGACGTGGGCGGCGACGCCGTCGCGCTCGGCGTCCGAGAGGTTCTTGGCGACCGGGCCCGAGAGCTCGCCGTCCTCCCCCACCAGCACGTACGCCAGTCCGCGCGCGCCGCGCTGCTTGGCCCAGTCCTGCCAGGCGTCGAGCTGCTTGCGCGGCTGGGACGCGCCGCCCGGCATGACGACGGCGCCCACGTACTCCTGCTGGAAGACCCGGAACGGGGTGTCGCGGAAGAAGTCCGTGCACTCGACCAGCTCCAGGCCGAAACGCAGGTCGGGCTTGTCGGAGCCGAACCGGGCCATCGCCTCCGCATAGGGCATCCGCGGGATCGGCGTGCTGATCTCGTGGCCGACGAGCCGCCAGAGCGCGACGAGCACGGCCTCGGCGACCTCGATGACGTCGCCTTCCTCGACGAAGCTCATCTCGATGTCGAGCTGCGTGAACTCGGGCTGGCGGTCCGCCCGGAAGTCCTCGTCCCGGTAGCAGCGCGCGATCTGGAAGTACCGCTCCATGCCGGCGACCATGAGCAGCTGCTTGAACAGCTGCGGGCTCTGCGGCAGGGCGTACCAGGAGCCGGGCGACAGGCGAGCGGGCACGACGAAGTCGCGGGCGCCCTCGGGCGTCGAGCGGGTGAGCGTCGGCGTCTCGATCTCGACGAAGCCCCGCTCGTGCAGCACCTCGCGGGCCGCCCGGTTCACCTCGCTGCGCAGCCGGATCGCCCGCGCCTGCGCGGGGCGGCGCAGATCGAGGTAGCGGTAGCGCAGCCGCGCCTCCTCCCCCACCTCGACGTGCTCGTCGATCTGGAACGGCAGCGGCGCGGCCTCGTTGAGGACCTCGACGCGGTCGGCGACCACCTCGACGTCTCCCGTGGGCAAAGCCGGGTTCTCGTTCCCCTCCGGCCTGCGGCGGACGTCGCCCGTGACGCGCAGCACGAACTCGTTGCGCAGGCCGTGGGCGACGGCTTCGTCGCGGACCACGACCTGGACGACGCCCGAGGCGTCGCGGAGGTCGAGGAACGCCACCCCGCCGTGGTCGCGGCGCCGGGCCACCCATCCCGCGAGGGTGACGGTGCGGCCGGCGTCCCCGGCCCGGAGGCTCCCTGCCTCGTCGGTGCGCAGCACGTGGTGTCTCGCTCTCTGGTTGCCCTCGTGATCCCCGCGGCGCCGCCCGGCCTGTCGTCGCGTCGAGCGGCCCGTCGATCCTACGCGGGCCTGTATCGACCGGCCCGGCTGCGCCGGACGCGCCTGACATCCGGTGAATGCCGCGACGGAGGCCCCGACGTGCCCGATGATGGGATCCAGACGGTCCCACGTCGGGCCGGCCCACGTCCCTCCCCAGGAGGTGCCTCATGCAGGCGCTGCCACCGCCGAGCCGCAGGGCGCTCACGCCCTCGCCGGTCGTGACGCCCGTGCACGGGGCCGTCGCGGCCCTTCCGCCGCAGTCGGGCCAGGCGTCGGGGGCGCCCGAAGAGGCGGCGCCGCAGCCGCAGACGACGTCGCCCGCGGTTCCGTCACCGCGGCACGAGCTGCCCGGCGGCGGAAGCCCCGGGTTCCTGCCCCGCGCCCGGCCACGGCCCACCCTTCCCGATGCCGTCGTCTTCACGGCCCCGTGCCCGGCCTGCGGGGCGGATGCGCGGTGGAGCGAGGAGCGCGAGGACACCCGGCTGCGTGCGGCGGTGGACTGCCCGTGCGGGTGAGCCGCCCGCTCTGATCCTCCTACCGGGTTCTCGGACCTTCGGACCGGGCGCGCGGCGTTGCGCCGACCACCGGGCGCGCGCCCGTGGTAGGCCTTGCGGCGGCGCCGACCCGGCAGCCGGTACGCCGGGCAGGCGCCTTCTGCCCGCCCGTCGTCGAGGAGCCATCGTGAGCGCAACCGTCTCGCTGCCGCACCAGGGAGGTGCTGCCGGGGCAGCCTGCCGGCCCTGGTGCGTCCACCACTCGGGCGCCGAGTGCCAGAGCGACGAGCTGACGATCCCCGGTTCGGCCCTCTCCGTGTGGCTGGCCGCGGCAGGCGCAGAGCGGCCCCGACTCGTGATCGACCAGCCGGGCGACTACATCGAGGTCGTCGTCCGCGACTGACTCGCAGCACGGCCGCCTCGCTCGATCGATCAGCGACAGGTCGGGCCTCATCTCGGCCTGTGGGTGTGGTTGCGGAGGAGGGGTCGGGTGTGGTCGACCCAGCTGGGTGGTCGGACCCAGGGCACGCCGTTGATCATTTGGATGTCCCAGGTTCGTTGCCCGACTTCGGTGTGGTGCCGCGTGCAGAGCAAGGTCATGTTCTGGACGTCGGTGGGGCCGCCGGCGGCCCAGGGGGTGACGTGGTGCACCTGGCAGTGTTCGCCGGGCACGGCGCAGCCGGGGATGACGCAGCCGACGTCTCTGGCGATCAGGGCGTCCTTCTGCGCCGGCGTGGCCAACCGGACGGTGCGGCCCATCGCGAGGGCGGCGCCGTCGGGGGTGTGCAGCACCCGTTGCAGCCGGGCCCGGGCGAACAGCTCGGCCAGGGTGGCGTCGGGTGGGTGTCCGGCGTGCTGGATCCACGCCCGCCCCGCCATCCGGTCGACGGTCTCGCTGAGTGGGGGTGGTGTCGGGGGGGTCGGCGGCTGCTTCGACAGCTTGGTGGACAGCTGATTGAAGCTCCACGCGAGGTTCGGGTCCTTCACCGGTCCCGCGGCCGCGGTGAGGGCGGCGGCGAGCTGGTCGACGCCGACGGTGACCAGGATCTTCACCGGCGGGTACGGCCCGGAGAGCACCCCCGGCTCTCGCACCACCTGGTAGTCGCCCTCCGCCTCCGGCTCGCGCTCGTCCTGGAGGTGCTCGTCGGACTCGTCGGACTCGTCGGGTTGGCCGAAGGTGTCGGGCCAGGGTTCGGGATCCGGGCGGGTGCCGGCGTGGTCGGGGAGGTGGATGCCGGCGCGGGCGGCGCCGGCGGCGAGGCAGTCGGTCAGGGCGTCCAGGTTCCGCTGCCCCAGATCCCGCCGGTCCGGCAGCACCCGTTCGACCCCGTCCGGGTCGATCGCCAGACCGGGTCGTAGCCCGTTGCCGGCGGCGAGCACGGCGAGGATCAGGGCGCCTTGGGTGGCGGCGCAGGCGAACTTGCCGACCAGGTTCCCGTTCGCGTCCGGGGAGGCGTACAGGAACCTTCGTTCGTGCGCCCCCGCCGGGGTCTTCGGGTTCAACTCCTCCACCAGCGCCCGCGCCAGCCGGTCCAACTCCTTCACCGATAACCGGTGGGCCTTGGCGGCCAGGAACGCATCCACCACCTCGACCCGCCGCACCCACCCGCCCCCACCGGCCTCACCCTCGACGGGGATCAGTTCTTCGCGGATCTTCTCCCCGAGGTCGCGGTGGGCGCGGACCGCGACGTCCACATGCCCGCGCAGCACCGTCCCCGCCGCGTACGCGGCGCCGATGACTTTCAGGTCGCCGGTGTCCGGGTCGAGCAGCTGCGCGGTGGTGGAGTCCCGGCGCGCCGTGGCGTGGTCGACGCCGAGGGCGTGCTGCTGGAACGCGATCGACGCCTGCCCCGCCCGCGCCTTCGGCACCACATCATCCCGGGCATCCATCGCCGCCAAGGTCCGGAACCCGGCCGAAGCGACGAGCTACCCTGCAGGGCGGTGATCTCCCGGGACAGCGCCCGCAACTCCCCCGCCGACAACGCCGCGTGCCGCACCCCCACCAACACCGCCAGGCCGTCCCGGACCACAGCCAGCGCCGCCGCCGCGAACTCCGGCACCACATCAGCCACCGCGTCGTCAGGAGCGGCGCGCGGCGTCGACGGCGTCGGCGCGTTCCGTGCCGTCGGCGTCGAGCGGCTCCTGCTCGTCGCGGCCCCCGTCTCCCATGGCACAGACGCTAGACCCCACCACCGACAAACCCGCCCCAGCGAGAACGGAGCAGAACCAGAGGACTTACCTGACACGTAGACGTGTCAAGGCAGTGTGAGAGCAGTCCTACAGCAGCTTTTGCTGCACGGCTCTGGACCGCGGCTGCGTCGTCTCGCTCATACGCGGCAGGCTGCCCTCCGGGAAGCCGACGGACTCGTCGCCCGGGATGCCCCCGGCCTCTCGGACGCGCACTGCCCCGAAGCCGTGCCGCTCGAGCAGCGGGTCGACGCGGGCCCGCAGCCACGTTCGGTACTCCGCGGAGACGTAGGCGCCGCGCCCGTACAGCCGCCGGTAGCGCCGCACCAGGTCTGGTCGCTCGCGCGCCAGCCACGCCATGAACCACTCCCGGGCGCCCGGTCGCAGGTGCAGCGGGATCACGGTCACGCCCGAGGCGCCCGCTTCGGCGAGCCGGCCGAGGGCGGCGTCGAGCTGGTCCTCGCCGTCCGTGAGCCAGGGCAGGACCGGTGCCAGCAGGACGCCGCAGTCGAGGCCCGCCGATCGCACGGCGCGGACCAGCTCGAGCCGGGCCCGGGGCGCGGGTGTGCCCGGTTCCAGCGAGGTCTGGAGCGCCTCGTCGTGCACGCCGAGCGAGACGGCCAGCCCGATCGGCACCTCGCGCGCGACGCTCGCCAGGAGCGGCAGGTCGCGGCGCAGCAGGGTGCCCTTGGTGAGGATCGAGAACGGCGTGCCCGAAGCGGCGAGCGCGCCGATGACGCCCGGCATCAGCCGGTACCTGCCCTCGGCGCGCTGGTACGGGTCGGTGTTGGTGCCGAGCGCGACGTGGTGGCGCCCCCAGCCGGGGCGGGCGAGCTCGCGCCGCAGCACCTCGACGAGGTTGACCTTGACGACGATCTCGCGGTCGAACCCGCTGCCGGTGTCGAGCTCCAGCCAGGCATGGGTGCCGCGGGCGAAGCAGTAGACGCAGGCGTGCGCGCAGCCGCGGTAGGGGTTGATCGTCCAGCGGAACGGCACCGCCGACGAGGCCGGCACCTCGTTGAGCGCGCTGCGCGCCGCGACCTCGTGGAAGCGAACGCCGGGGAACTCCTGCGCCGTGACCGTTCTCAACAGGCCCGCGACGCGTTGCATGCCCGGCAGCGCGGCGTCGTCCGCCGCGTCGATGCTCTGCCCCTCCCACCGCATGCCTCATTCGAACACAGGTTCGACTGCGCCGCGAGGAGTCGCCACCCGTCGCCGTGTCGCCGAATACCTCACGGGACCGATCGCTGTAACGCGACCATGCGAGGCCTCGTTGACCAGTAGTCTCCGGGTTGTCACCGAGAGTAAGGGAGAGCATGGTCGTGCGCACGCAGCGCCCCGTCCATCGGGGTCCCCGCCGTGACCGCGGAGCCGCCGCCGTCGAGTTCGCCCTGGTCTCGCCGCTCCTCCTCGCGATGCTGTTCGGCGTGATCGACTACGGCCTCTACTTCGCCGACGTGCTGACGATCCAGCAGGGGGTGGGTGACGCCGCGCGGGCCGCGACCATCGCCCCGCTCGACGCCTCGGGCGCGCCGCAATGGGGGGCGTCCTCCTGCAGCACGGTGTCGGTCGTCCTCACCGTGGGCGCCACGACCCAGCTGGCACCGCTCGCCTGCTCTGTGGCCGGTTCGGTGCAGCCGCTGACCGGCGTCCTGTACGCGAAGGCCGAGCTCGTCGACGCGAGCGGCAAGGCGACCGCGGCCTGGCAGCCCGGTTCGCGCATCCGGGTGTGCACGCTCACGGACCACCCGCCCGTGCTGCCGTTCGTCCCCCTCCCCGGAGGCGGAATGATCAAGACAAGGGTGGACATGCCCGTCCAGGCGGTGACGACCTCGCTGCTCATGAACCCCGTCGCCACGGCGGTGCCGCCGCCGCCCGGCGACTGGTCGTGGTGCTGAAGCCGCGTCGCGACGACACCGGCGCGGTCGCCGTCTTCACGGTGCTGATCGTCACGTTCGTCGCCATGCCCCTGCTCGCCCTCGTCGTCGACCTCGGGATCTCCCGGTCCGCCGGCGCGCAGGCCGCCACCGCTGCCGACAGCGCTGCGCTGGCCGCCGCCGTCAAGCTCTCGGCGAACCCCGCGGACCAGGCGGGCGCGGCCGCCGCGGCCCGGCAGTTCGTGCAGGACAACTACGCCGTGCAACCCAGCGCCTGGGCCGGCTGCCTCGATCCCCACCCCCTGCCTGCGGGCACGACCGCGTCGCCCGGCGACTGCGTGAGCATCGATCCCACGCTGCGTCGGGTCCGGGTGACGGTGCCCGCGCGGACCGTTCCCAGCGTGTTCTCGGGCGTCCTGGGCACGGCGCCGCCCGCGGCCTCCGCCACCTCGACCGCAACGTGGGGGCCGCCGGCACCGGCCTGCGCCCTGTGCATCGTGACCTCAGCCGGGGCCTCGGGGACGTTCGCCGGCGGCATCGACCAGACCCAGGTCGCGGGAGGGGACGTCGCCGTGGGTGGCCTCCTCGGCGTCAGCGCGGGCGGCACCCTGACGGGCGACCCGGGCCGGCAGATCACGTACGGCCTGCCGCCGGCGACGGGAAACGTCTCCCCCCGCCCGCCCTGGGCACCGCGCCCGACGACCCGCTGGCGTCGACGCTTGCGGCCGTTCAGGCCGCGGCGGCCAAGGCGCCCCAGGGCAACACCGGCGCCTGCGCCCCCGGCATCTACGCGGACTTCAGCGACTGCACGAGCTTCACCGGCAACGGCGTCTACGTGCTGACCGGCAACCCGTACCTGCCATTCGTGTCGACCACGGTCACGCTCAAGTACCCGATGACCAACTCGGTGATCTACGTGACGTGCAGCAGGCTCTTCGTGAGCGATCCGCAGCCGCAGCCGTGCTCCGCGGCGAACAGCACCGTGAAGCCCGGCCTGGTGGCCTCCGGTTCTCAGACGATCAGCGGGAGTTCGACCTTCGGGGGACTCGCGCTGGCGTTCGACCCGACCGCCCAGGGGACGCAACGGCTGGCCAACGGCGGCACGCTACGGATCGACGGCTCCGTCGACGGCCCGGCGACGACGTTCCGGGACTCCTCGTCGTGCGCCGGCATCGTGAAGATCAACGGGCGGCTCGTCGCCGGAGCAGTGACGCTCGTCCGCTGCACCACGACCCCGGGCTCGCCGGCTCTGACGGTGACCGCGCCCGCCGTGACGGCCGTCCCCGGGGGCGTCCGCCTGGTGCCGTCGACGCCCTGATCAGGCTCCTCGTCAGTGCTCACCCCACGTCGCGGTTCGGCCGCGCGGGCGCCGGGAGTAGGCTCCCTCGTCACCCTGTGGCAGGCCGTCGTCGGCGTGATGGGCGAATCCGCCCGGTCTGCGGTCGCATAATGTGCTGGCGTCACGACCAGCATGAGGAGCCGCATGACACGCCGACGTCGACGGCACGGCTGCAGCCGCCAGGATCGGGGCGCGGCCGCGGTCGAGTTCGCGCTCGTCACGCCGCTCCTGTTGATCATGCTGTTCGGCATCGTCGACTACGGCATCTGGTTCTCCGACTCCATCTCCGCGCGACAGGCCGTCCGCGACGGTGCGCGCAACGGCGCCGTGGAGTCCTTCGGCGCCTGCTCGGCCACGGTGACCGGGAACGATGCAGACCTGCACAAGTTGGCCTGCACGATCGAGGCCCGAATGGATCAGATCTCGGGCGCCACTTATGTGCGCGTGCTGATCAGGCAGGACCCGCTCCCGACCTCGACGACCGACGTCACCTGGAAGCCGGGGGTCACCCTTCGCGTCTGCGCCATCACTCAGCACACGGCTCTTCTTCCCTTCGTGCCCTTCCCTGCCGGCGGAATCGCCAAGACCCGTGTCGACATCCCGATCGAGCAGGCGGCGGGTGCGGCCGCAGGCACTCGCATCAGTTACACCGCCGAAGCCCCGCCGGCAGGAACTGACTGGGCCTCGTGGTGCCCGTGACGGCCGGCCCCCACCTGATCCGCCGGCTCGCCCGTCGCCGGGACGACGAGCGCGGAGCGATCGCGCTCATCGTGGCCGCGTTCTCGGTGGTGGTCTTCGCGCTGGCCGCGATCGTCGTCGACCTCGGGTTCGCCCAGGACGAGGTGCGCCAGGCCCAGAACGCGGCGGACGCGGCCGCCCTCGCCGGCGCAACCTGCATGGCGACCCTCACGAGCACGTGCAACAACGTGACGGCGGCGAGCCAGAAGGCCCGTGACTACATCTCCGCCAACGGCTGGGACCAGGCGGGGTCGACCGTGGCCGTCGACCTCGCGGCCAAGACGGTGACCGTCAGCCTGCCGCCGCGGAAGTCGCCCGCGTTCTTCGCCGGCGTGATCGGCCAGGGAACGCCCTCGGTGACGAGGTCGGCGACGGCCACTTGGGACGGCTCCGGCAGCGGCTGCAGCCTCTGCGTCCTGAACAACGCGAACCTCAGCGCCAACGCGGACCTGAACATGGACCAGGGAGACCTGCTCGTCAACGGGGACCTCGATCTGGGACCGAACGCCCAGCGTGGTGAACACCGGCGGCCGCATCTTCGTCAACGGCGGCGTGACCGGCAGCAACCTCTCCAAGACGCTGATCCAGGACGTCACAGGAGTGCTCGCCCCTGGCGCCGTGCCCACGACCGGGCCCATCACCGCGCCCGTCGTGGACGTGTCGGGCTCCCTCGGCCAGCCCGTCGCGGCGTCCCCCTCGGGCGCCTGCACCGCAGGGACATACGCCTCGGTCGGCAACTGCACGTCGTTCGGCGCCGGGCCTCTACGTCGCTCACGGGACTCTCCTCGTTCAGCGGAAACACCGCGATCCAGGCGACGGGGGTGACCTTCGTGCTGACGTGCTCCACGACGGCGGCGGGAACGACCCGGTCGTCGGCCTGTGCTCCCAACCAGTCGGGCGGATCGATCGAGGTCAAGGGACGGGCGACTCTGAACGTGTCCGTGTCCTCGCCCCCCATCTACGCCAGCGTCTGCTTCGGGTTGGCCATCGT
Source organism: uncultured Actinomycetota bacterium (assembly GCA_963792195.1). Taxonomy (GTDB): domain Bacteria; phylum Actinomycetota; class Actinomycetes; order Actinomycetales; family Kineosporiaceae; genus DATKNA01. Next base: position 1,313,274 of record CAWBVK010000004.1, read on the forward strand.
CAGCGACCCGAACAACACGGGCGGCCTCCTGATCAACGGCAACGGCGGCGGCAACGCCGGGCGACTGAGCGTCACCGGATCCATCTACCTGAAGTCGGGAACCCTCACCTACGGCGGCGGCGCCCGACCTCACCGTCAACGGGAACATCATCGTCGGGAACTACGCAGGGAACGGCAACACCGGGCAACCTGCACGCCCTCGGCTGCGGGCCTGGCGCGGGGCCGGGCGGCGGCGGCGTGCACCTCCTCCGCTAGCGGCTCAACGGCGGTAACGGGTCCGGGCTCAGCCGCCGGCCGCCACCACCCGCGGCCACCGGTCCTCGGCGGGCGGCTCCCAGGCGGCGGCGTCCGCGGGCACCTGCTCCCCCGAGCGGATGTCGCGCACCTGGTCGCCGTCCGCGCCGGCCCCGCCCTCGACCTCGGGGTCGCCCGGGAACCAGACGAAGGGGATGCCGCGCCGGTCCGCGTGCCGGATCTGCTTGCCGTACTTGGCGGCGGTCGGCGCGACCTCGGCCGGGATGCCCCGCTGCCGCAGGACGCGCGCGATCAGGTCGCACTCCGCCCGCCGCTTCTCGTCGGGCACCGCCACCAGCACGCACGCCGGCACCGACCGGGTCACCGCCGCGAGCCCGTCGCGCACCAGCCGCGAGACGATCCGCGAGACGCCGATCGAGAGGCCCACCCCCGGGTAGGTGGTGCGGCCGTCGGAGACGAGGGCGTCGTAGCGGCCCCCGGAGCAGATCGACCCGAGGTCGGCGTGCCCGTCGAGCACGGTCTCGTAGACGGTGCCGGTGTAGTAGTCGAGCCCGCGCGCGATCCGCAGGTCGGCGACCAGCACCCCGGGCGCGTGCTCGGCGGCCGCCTCGACGACCCGCGCGAGCTCGAGCAGGCCCTCGTCGAGCAACGTGTGTTCGACCCCGAGGGCGCGCACCCGCTCGACGAACGACGCGTCCGGCGTGCGGATGGCGGCCAGCTCCAGGCACGCCTGCGCCTGCTCGGGCGTCGCCCCGGCCTCCGCCTGCAGGGTCTCCCCCACCCGCGCCGGACCGATCTTGTCGAGCTTGTCGACGGTCCGCAGCACGCCGGCGACGTCCGACAGGCCCAGGCCCCGGTAGAAGCCCTCGGCGACCTTGCGGTTGTTCACCTGGATCGTGAACGGCGGCAGCCCGATCGGCCGCAGCGCGGTGAGCGCGTCGGCCATGACGAGGGGCAGCTCGACCTCGTGGTGGAACGGCAGCTCGCCGCTGCCGATGACGTCGACGTCGGCCTGCAGGAACTCGCGGAAGCGCCCCTCCTGGGGCCGCTCCCCCCGCCACGCCTTCTGGATCTGGTAGCGGCGGAAGGGGAACTGCAGCTGCCCGGCGTTCTCGAGCACGTACCGCGCCAGCGGGACCGTCAGATCGAAGTGCAGGGCCAACTGGCGGCCCTCGGTCTCGGCCTCGCCGGGGTCGGCGTGCAGCCGCCGCAGCACGTAGACCTCCTTCTCCACCTCGCCCTTGCTGAGCAGCTGCTCGAGGGGCTCGACGGCGCGGGTCTCGATCGACGAGAACCCCCAGAGCTCGAACGTGCGCCGCAGCGTGTCGACGACGTGCTGCTCGACGAGCCGCTGCGGGGGCAGCCACTCGGGGAAGCCGGACAGGGAGGCGGGGCGTGCCATGACGTCTCTCCAACGGGCACCCGGCGGAACCGGGCGGGTGGGCGCGCGGCCCTCAGGCGGTGCGCGCGAGCTCGAGCAGGAAGGGGTTGGACCGGCGTTCGCGGCCGATCGTCGTGGAGGGCCCGTGCCCCGGCAGGACGAGGGTGTCGTCCGGGAGCGGCAGGACCTTCGCGGTCAGGGAGCGCATCATCGCGTCGGGGTCGCCGCCGGCCAGATCGGTGCGCCCGATGCTGCCCGCGAAGAGGACGTCGCCCGCCAGCAAGGTGCCGTCGACACCGTCGACACGGTCGGCGTCGGCAGGCGCACCCGGCAGGGCGAACATCACCGACCCCTCGGTATGGCCCGGGGCATGGACGACGCCGAGCTCGAGCCCTGCGATCGCGAGCCGCTGGCCGTCGGTGAGCTGCACGACGTCGTCCGGCTCCCGCCAGGCCGCCTGCGCGCCGAACTGCTGCTCGAGCATCCCGACGAGCGCCGGGTCGAGCGAGGACAGGGGGTCGCGCAGCCGGTAGGCGTCGTCGGCGTGGATCGAGGCGGCGACGCCGTGCGCCCGGCACACGGGGGTGACGGCGTAGACGTGGTCGGCGTGGCCGTGGGTGAGCAGCACCGCGGCGGGGCGCAGGCGGTGCTCGGCGAGCACCTCGGCCAGCCGGGCCTCGACCCCGATGCCGGGGTCGACGACGACGCACTCCTCGCCGGCCGCGGGCGCCACGACGTAGCAGTTCGTGGCGAACGCGAGCGCGGGGAAGCCGACGACGAGCACGCGCGCAGCCTAGTCGACCCTCCCGCCGGGCACCCCGCGGACCGGCCCCCCGTTGAGTCGTGTGGTGCTGCCGGAACGTCACCACGCGCGCGCCTACACTGACCCCCGGCCGGACGCGAGCCGGCACGCGACGAGCCCGGATCAACACGAGCCGGATCGCAACGGGTAGCCACGAGGAGGAGCAGGGTGTCGCCCAGCAGGCGGGAACGCGAGTACGCCAGGCGCCGGTACGAGAAGTGGGCGACCAAGCAGCAGGCGCGGGTCGAGCAGCGGCGGCGGGTGCGGCGCACCGCGCTGACCGCCGGCGGCGCCGTCGTCGCCGTGCTCGCGATCGTCGTCGCCGTCGCCGCCTTCCGGGGCGGTGCCTCGAACGGCACCGCGCCCGTGGCGGCGACGTCGACGCCCACCGGCTCGCCCACGGCCTCCTCGACGGGCGCGTCCGCGGCGAACGCTGCGAACCCGTGCCCCGCCCCGACCGTCACCGCGCCCGCCACACCCAAGTCGTGGTCGACGCCTCCGCCGAAGAGCCTCGCGGCCGGCAAGTCCTGGGCGCTGACCCTGAACACCACTTGCGGGCCCGTGAAGATGACCCTGGACGGCGCCAAGGCGCCGCAGGCCGTCTCGAGCGCGATCTTCCTGTCGCAGAACGGCTTCTGGAACGGCACGCCGTGCCACCGCCTGGTCACCTCGGGGATCTACGTGCTGCAGTGCGGCGACCCGACCGGCTCGGGCAGCGGCGGCCCCGGGTACTCCTTCGGCCCGGTCGAGAACGCGCCGAAGGACGGCGTCTACCCGGCCGGCACCGTCGCGATGGCCCGCACCAGCGACCCGAACAGCAACGGCAGCCAGTTCTTCATCGTCTACAAGGACTCGCAGCTGCCGACGGACAGCGGCGGCTACACCGTGCTCGGCAAGGTCACCTCGGGCCTGGACGTCGTCCAGAAGGTGGCGGCCGGCGGCGCCGAGGGCGGCTCCGACGGCGCCCCGCAGCGCAAGGTCTCGATCGTGTCGACGGCCGTCGCGCCCGCCTAGGGTAGGACTGCGAACGGGGGCCGGTGATGAGCGGAGAGACTGAGGTCGTGACGGAAGAGCAGTGGGGCCGGGTCGACGACGACGGCACCGTCTGGGTCCGGACCACGCGACGGCGAGCGCGCCGTCGGGTCCTACCCGGGCGCGACGCCCGAGGCGGCGCTGGCCTACTACGAGCGCAAGTACGCCGAGCTCGCCGGCCAGGTGGGTCTGCTCGAGCAGCGCATCGCGGCCGGCCACGTGAGCGGGGGGCAGGCCGAGACGGCCGTGCGCAAGCTGGCCGACACGGTGCCGCGAGGCGAACGTGGTCGGCGACCTCGCCCGCTCTGTCAGCGCGGCTGGAGGCGCTCACGCCGCTCGCGCAGGCGCGCCGTGCCGAGAGCGAGAAGGCGGCCCGCGAGGCGCGGGAGCGGGCCGCAGCGCAGCGGACCACGCTCGTCGAGGAGGCCGAGGCGCTCGCCGCGCCGGAGCCCGAGCGGATCCCCTGGAAGGTCTCGGGCGACCGGCTGCGCGAGCTCTTCGAGGAGTGGAAGACGCAGCAGCGCCAGAACCGCCTCGACAAGCACACCGAGGACGACCTCTGGAAGCGCTTCAGCCACGCGCGCACGACCTTCGACCGCAAGCGCCGCCAGCACTTCGGGGCGCTCGACGAGCAGCGCTCGCAGGCCCGCGCGGTCAAGGAGCGGCTGATCGCGCGTGCCGAGGAGCTCTCGACGTCGACCGACTGGGCGGCCACCTCCAACGCCTTCCGCGACCTCATGACCGAGTGGAAGGCCGCCGGCCGCACGGCCCGCAAGGACGACGACGCGCTGTGGGCCCGCTTCCGGGCGGCGCAGGACGCGTTCTTCGCCGCCCGCACCGCCGCCAACGACCAGGTGGACGCCGAGTTCAGGGCGAACCTGCAGGTGAAGGAGGCGCTGCTGGAGGAGGCCGAGCGTCTGGTGCCCGTCCGCGACGCGCAGGCCGCCCGGGCGGCGCTGCGCGACATCCAGGACCGGTGGGAGGCCGCGGGCAAGGTGCCGCGCGCCGACCTGGGCCGGGTCGAGGCGCGGCTGCGCGCGGTCGAGCAGGCCGTCCGCGACGCCGAGCAGGAGCGCTGGACCCGCAGCAACCCGCAGGCTCGCGCACGCGCGCAGGATGCGGTCGACCAGCTCGAGGGCACGATCGCGACGCTGCGCACGCGGCTCGAGACGGCCCGCGCCGGCGGCAGCGAGCGAGCGGTGCGCGAGGCCGAGCAGGCGTTGCAGGCCCGCGAGGAGTGGCTCGAGCAGGCCCGCAAGGCGCTGGCCGACTTCGGCGGCTGATCCGCGGGCGCGCCCGGTCGTCGTCCACAGGCCGCGCCGGCGTCTCGTCGTCCACAGGCGCGTTCCGCCGTCCTGGTGGCGGCCGCCGCTCCCCCGTCACGATGGCGGCATGACGGGCGGGGGGAGCACGCTAAGGGGAGCCACGGGCGGCCCCGGGTGGAGGGGCGCGAGTGACCGGCGGTGGCCGCTCCCACCCTTTCGTGCCGACCCGCGGTCGCCGAGATCGCCCGGCTGGTCGCCGCGGGCGACCTGCGCCCGGTCGTGGTCGACGTGCACGCGGCGTCGACCGCCCGGCCGACGTTCAGCCTGCGGCTGGCCGCGCTGCGGCTCCTCGTACCTGCCCGGCTGGCCGAGGCCGGAGCGGTCGTCTGCCTCCACACCGCGCTGTGGCTCTACGCCGGGGGCGCCGGCCCCGCCCGGGTCGACCTCGCCCTGGCCGGCGCCGGGCGGCGCACCCGCGCTGCCGAGGTGAGCCTGCACGCGGTCGCCTACGGCCCCGGCGACCTGTGGGCCGCCCTGCCGGGGTTCGCGGTCACGTCGCCCGCACGCACGGGCGTGGACGTCGCCCGCGTGCTGCCGCCCACCGACGCCGTGTGCGCGCTCGCAGTGCTCGGTGTCGCGACCGGGCTGCGGCCGGCGCACGTCTCGGCGGCGCTCGCGGGGCTCACCGGTCGCCCGGGGGTCGCCCGTGCTCGCCGTGCCCTGCAGGTCTGGGAGCGCCTGTGGGACGGCTCCGCCGGCTTCGGAACCCGATCAGTCGACGGATCAGTCGACCCGGTTGCCCGTCACCCGGTAGGCGTCGAACACGCCCTCGATCCGGCGCACCGCGCTGATCACGTGGTCGAGGTGGCCGGTCGCGGCCATCTCGAACGTGAACCGCGAGATCGCGACGCGGTCGCGTGAGGTCTGCACCGTGGCCGCGAGGATGTTGACGTGGTTGTCCGACAGGACCCGCGTGATGTCGGAGAGGAGCCGGTTGCGGTCGAGGGCCTCGACCTGGATCTGCACGAGGAAGACGCTGCCGGCCGTGGGCGCCCAGTCGACGTCGATGACCCGCTCGGGCTGTGCGAGCAGGCCGGCGACGTTCGAGCAGTCGGTGCGGTGGACCGAGACGCCGCTCCCGCGCGTCACGAAGCCCATGATCGGGTCCCCCGGCACCGGGGTGCAGCACTTGGCCAGCTTCACCCAGACGTCGCTCTCCATGCCGCGCACGACGACCCCGGGGTCGCCGATCCGCGGGCGGCGAGCCCGTGTGGGCGTGGTGACCTCGGCGAGGTCCTCCTCCGCGCCCTCCTCGCCGCCCAGGGACTGCACGAGCCGCTGCACGACGCTCGCCGCGTGTACGTGGCCGTCACCGACGGCCGCGTACAGCCCCGACACGTCGGGGTAGCGCATCTCGGTCGCAAGGGCCACCAGCGACTCGTGCGACATCAGCCGCTGGATCGGCAGGCCCTGCTTGCGCATCGCCTTCGCGATGGCGTCCTTGCCGAGCTCGATCGCCTCCTCGCGGCGCTCCTTCGAGAACCACTGGCGGATCTTGTTGCGGGCACGGGGGCTCTGGACGAACGTGAGCCAGTCGCGGGTGGGGCCCGCGCCGTCGGCCTTCGAGGTGAAGATCTCGACGACGTCGCCGTTGTCGAGCGTGCTCTCCAGCGGCACGAGCCGCCCGTTCACCCGGGCGCCCATGCAGCGGTGGCCGACCTCGGTGTGGACGGCGTAGGCGAAGTCGACCGGCGTCGACCCCGACGGCAGCGCCACCACGTCGCCCTTGGGCGTGAAGACGTAGACCTCCTGCGCGTTGATCTCGAAGCGCAACGAGTCGAGGAACTCCCCGGGGTCGGCCGTCTCGCGCTGCCACTCGAGCAGCTGGCGCAGCCACTTCATGTCGTTCGGGCCGCCGTCGGCCGCCCGCTCCGGCGCCGAGTTGGGGTCGTCCTTGTACTTCCAGTGGGCGGCGACGCCGTACTCGGCCCGCCGGTGCATCTGGTGGGTGCGGATCTGGATCTCGACCGGCTTGCCCTCGGGCCCGATGACCGTCGTGTGCAGCGACTGGTACATGTTGAACTTGGGCATCGCGATGTAGTCCTTGAACCGCCCCGGCACCGGGTTCCAGCGCGCGTGCAGCGCGCCGAGCACGGCGTAGCAGTCGCGGACGGAGTCGACGAGAACCCGGACGCCGACGAGGTCGTAGATGTCGGTGAAGTCGCGGCCCCGGACGATCATCTTCTGGTAGACGGAGTAGTAGTGCTTCGGCCGCCCGGTGACCGTCGCCTTGATCTTCGCCGCGCGCAGGTCGGCCGAGACGAACTCGCGCACCTGCGCCAGGTAGTCCTCGCGGGCGGGGGCCCGCTCGGCGACCAGGCGCACGATCTCGTCGTAGACCTTGGGGTAGAGCGTCGCGAACGAGAGGTCCTCGAGCTCCCACTTGATCGTGTTCATGCCGAGCCGGTGGGCCAGCGGCGCATAGATCTCGAGCGTCTCGCGGGCCTTGCGCTCGGCCGACTTCTGCGGCACGTACCGCCAGGTGCGGGCGTTGTGCAGCCGGTCGGCCAGCTTGATGACGAGCACACGGATGTCCCGCGACATCGCGACGACCATCTTGCGCACGGTCTCGGCCTGCGCGGCGTCGCCGTAGGTGACCTTGTCGAGCTTGGTGACCCCGTCGACGAGCATCGCCACCTCCTCGCCGAACTCCTTGCGGATCTCGGCGAGGGTGTACGCGGTGTCCTCGACGGTGTCGTGGAGCAGCGCGGCGGCCAGCGTGGGGGGCGTCATGCCGAGTTCGGCGAGGATCCCGGCGACCGCCACCGGGTGCGTGATGTACGGGTCGCCGCTGCGGCGCTTCTGCCCGGCGTGCGCCCGGGCCGCGACCTCGAACGCGCGCTCGATGACCGCCAGGTCGGCCTTCGGGTGCACGTTGCGCACCGTGCGGAGCAACGGCTCGAGCAGCGGTGACGTCGTCGCACCCCGACCGGACCCGAACCGGGCGATGCGCGAGAGCACGCGGCTCGTCGTCGGCAGGCCCTCGGACGGTGACATCTGGCGGTGCCGCGGCGTCACGGTGGTGCTGTTCGCGCGGCCGCGGGACTCGGGCTTGGCAGCGTCGGGTGCGCTGCCCGGCTCGGCGTCGGGCGAGGCCGTGGCGGTGCTGCCGGGGTCCGTGGCGGCTGCGGTGTCGGGCGGGTCGTCGAGGGCCGCGGACGCCGTCGGCACGGGACCGTCCTCGTCGACGGTGCCGGTCGCGACGCCGTTCGCCGCCGGGAGATCGGGTACGGCGGCGAGCTGGGGCCGGGAGGCGACCCGGCGGCGCGGGGCACCGCCGGCGGGGGTCGGGGCCGTGGACGGGTCGGCGGGCGGCGCGGCGCCGTCCACCGGCTCCACGGCTCGGACCCTGTCCTCCGCCACGGGCGCCTCCAGCAGGATTCGGGCCCGCCCGGAGGCAGACCTGCGTGGCCTTACTCTACGCGAGGCCTCCGCCCCCGGCCGCGGAGCGCGCAGACCGGGCGACCCGTTCCCCCGGGGCGGGGCGGGCGCTCAGGCTCTCAGCAGCGAGCGGACCGGCAGGCCGGGGAGCGCGCTCCGGCCCCCGAGGGCCGTCAGCTCCAGGAGCACGGCGACCCCGACCAGCTCACCGCGGAGCGTGCGCACGAGGCCGGCTGCGGCGGCGGCCGTACCGCCGGTTGCCAGCACGTCGTCGACCAGCAGCACCCGCTGGCCCGGGCGGACGGCGTCGGCGTGCACCTCGACCTCCGCGGTGCCGTACTCGAGCTCGTAGGTCGCCCCGACCGTCGCGTGCGGCAGCTTGCCGACCTTGCGGATCGGAACGAACCCGACGCCGAGCGCGACGGCGACGGGCGCGGCGAGGATGAACCCGCGCGCCTCGATCCCCGCCACCACGTCGACCGGCTGCCCACCCGGCCCGTGCGGCGCGGCCAGCGCATCCACCACCTCGGCGAACGCCGGGCCGTCGGCGAGCAGCGGCGTGATGTCCTTGAAGAGCACGCCGGGCGAGGGATAGTCGGGGACGTCGCGGATCAGCCGCAGGACGGCGTCGAGGGTGCCGGACTCCCCGTCCGCCCCGGCGACCGCCTCGGTGCGCTGCTCGGTCACGACGCCCCGTCAGCCCTTGCGGCCGCCGGGCCGAGGACGGCCCGGGCCGGTCCCCCGCCGGGGCTGGGACCGCTGCCCGCCCGATCCCGGCCGCAGCTCCTTCGGCTCCGCCGGCGTGGCCGGAGCCGCGGGGCCCGCGGATCCCGCCGGTGACGCGCCGGCGGTGCCCGCGAGCGCCGGAGCGGCGACACCGGCCCCGGCGCCGACCAGCGCCGGCTCCTGCGGCGCCCGCGCGGCCTCGTCGCGGCGCCGCCGGTACACACGCTCGGCCTGCGCCTTCATCTCCGGCTCCCGCATCCGCAGGCGGACCAGCAACGGGGTCGCGATGAAGATCGAGGAGTAGGTGCCGACGGCGATGCCGACGAAGAGCGCGAGCGACAGGTCCTTCAAGGTGCCGGCGCCGAGGATGAAGGCGCCGATGAAGAGGATGGAGCCGACCGGCAGCAGTGCCACGACGGAGGTGTTGATCGAGCGCACCAGCGTCTGGTTGACGGCGAGGTTCGCGGCCTCCGCGTAGGTGCGTTTCGTGGTGGCGGTGACGTGCTCGGTGTTCTCGCGCACCTTGTCGAAGACGACGACCGTGTCGTAGAGCGAGTAGCCGAGGATGGTGAGGAAGCCGATCACCGACTCGGGCGTGACCTCGAAGCCGATCAGCGAGTAGACGCCCGCCGTGAGCAGGAGGTCGTGCAGCAGCGCCACGAGCGCCGCGACGGCCATCGTCCACGTGCGGAAGTACAGCGTGATGACGAGCGCCACCAGCACGAGGAACACGACCAGGCTGACGAGGGCCTTGTTCGTGACGTCCGAACCCCAGCTGGGTCCGACGAAGGTGCTGCTGACCTTGTTCTCGGGCACGCCGTAAGCCTTCGCGAGCGACGACCTGAGCGCGCTGACGTCGTTCACGGGCAGTTGACCGGTCTCCACCCGGATGCTGTTGCCGTCGACGACGGTGACCAGGGGCGACGCGGTGCCGGGAACCGTGGCGTTGACGGCATCCTGCGCCAGCCGGGTGTTCGGGTCCGCGACCTGCGAGACGACGAACTCCGACCCGCCCTTGAACTGGATGCCCTCGTTCAGGCCGCGGAACCCGAGGCTGGCGATGGAGACGAGGACGGCGACGGCGGCGATCGTGAACCACAGCCGGCTTCGGCCGATGAAGTCGATCGACCGCTTCCCGCTGTGCAGGTCGTTGCCGAATGCGGCGAAACTGGGCATCAGGACTCCCGGCCGGAGGTGGTCGTGGACTTCGACACGGGGGTCAGGCGGGGATCGCCCCGCCCGGGCGGCGCGTCTCCGTCGCCGGTCACGTCGCCGGTCGTGTCACCGGTGGCGTCGCCACTCAGCCCGGCCCGCTCACGCTCGGCCCGCCGCTCCGCGATGGTCGCCTTGCGGGCGCCCGCCTCGACGGGCTCGGGAGCCGCGGGCTTCCGGCCGGAAGGCGGGCGGACCCGGCCGCGGCCGGCGTAGCTGATGTCCCGGCCCAGATGCTCGGCGTCGAAGCCGGAGAACCGGTGCCCGCCGCCGAAGAACCGGGTGCGCGAGAGCAGGACGACCATCGGCTTCGTGAACATGAAGACGACGATGACGTCCACGATCGTCGTCAGGCCGAGGGTGAACGCGAAGCCCTTGACGTTGCCCAGCGCGAGGATGTAGAGCACGAGCGCCGCGAGGAAGCTCACGCCGTCGGAGGCCAGGATCGTGCGGCGGGCGCGCGTCCAGGCGGCCTCGACGGCGGCCGGCAGACTCCTCCCGTCGCGCACCTCGTCGCGCACGCGTTCGAAGTACACGATGAACGAGTCGGCGGTGATGCCGATCGCGACGACGAGGCCGGTGACGCCCGCCAGGCTCAGCCGGTACCCCTGCCGCCAGCCCAGCAGCACGACGAAGCCGTAGGTGATCAGGCCCGCGATCACGAGGCTGGAGACCGTGACGAACGCCAGGGCCCGGTACTGCAGCAGTGAGTACAGCACCACCAGGGCCAGGCCGATGACCCCGGCGAGCAGGCCGCGCCGCAGGTTGTCGGTGCCCAGCGTGGCGGTGATGTCACTGGTGGTCTCCACCCGGAACGACACCGGCAGCGCGCCGTACTTCAGCTGATTGGCGAGGTTGGTCGCGCTCTCCTGCGTGAAGTTGCCCGTGATCTGGGCGGACCCGGTGGTGATCGCCGCCTGTGTGGCCGGGGCCGAGATCACCAGGTTGTCGAGAACGATCGCGAACCGGTTGCGGTCGCCCTGGTTCTGCAGGGCGAAGAGCCGGGTGGTGACCTTGCCGAACTTGTCCGCACCCTCGCTGGAGAAGTTCAGGTTGACCTGCCAGTTGGCTCCCGTGAAGCCCTGGCTGTTGGTCTCGAGGCCGGCCGAGGCGCCCGAGACGTCGGTGCCCTCGAGCTCGGCCGGACCGAGGATGTACTTCTCGCTGCCGTCGGCGGCGCACGTGACGTACGGCTGGTCCGACGGGGGCGACTGCGCGCGCAGGGCCTGCGCCGTGGCGGGGTTGCTGCAGTCGAGCTTGTCGAACTCGGCCTGCAGGGCCGGTGTGACCCAGTTCGGGTCGCTCGCGTCCGTCGGTTTGGCCGTGGGTGTCGAGGCCGCGGGCGGGGTCGCCGAGCCCGTTGCCGAACCGGTCGCCGCCTTCGCGGGGGACGAGGCGGCACCGGACGGCGACGGCGTCGGAGCGGCCTTCAGCGCCCGCGGGATGTTCATGCCGCTCGTCGAGCCCGTCGCCGACGGCTTCGCCACGGGCACGCTGCTCGAGGGCTTCGCGCCCGAGGCCTTCGCGCTGCCGCTCGGCGCGGGCGTCGCACCCTTGCTGGGCGAACCGGTGGGGCTGCCCGTGGGGGCCGTCGTCGGCGTGCCCGCCGGCTGCGGGACCGCCGTCGGCTCGGCGACGAGCACCGCGCGGAACTGCAGCTTGGCGGCCTGCTCGACCAGCTTGACGGTCGCGGGGTCGGGCTTGCCCGGCAGCGACACCACGATCTTGGTGTCGGCGCCGGTGCCCTGCCGCGCCACCTCGGCCTCGGAGACGCCACTCCCGTTCACGCGCTGCCGGATGATGTTGACCGACTCGTCGACCGCGGTGGCGTCGACCGACGTCTGGCCGGCGACCGGCTGCGGGGAGAGGACGATCTCGGTACCGCCCTCGAGGTCCAGCGCCAGCTTCGGGGTCCACTGCGCCTTGTCCCAGTGGACGCCGGCGGCGATGACCCCGTAGAGCACGGCGATGAGCCCCGTGAGCACGAGCAGCGTGCGAACGGGGCGGGATCGTGCGGATCGTGCCACGGGTAGCAGTCTCTTCTCTCGAGGGAGCGGGCGGGAGCGCCCGCCCCGCGGCCGGGTCAGGCCCGGTCGGGTGGGGCGTTGTCCTGGAGGCCGTCGGTGCCGGAGCGCCCGGCCTCGGCGGGGGGCCCGGGCGGCCCCTCGGCGCCGGGCCCTGGCGCGGACCCCGCGGGAGGCTGGACGGGAGGCATGGCCGGGGGCTCGCCGGCAGGAACGCCCGGGGGCTCGACGGGAGGCTCCGCAGGGAACTCGGCGCCGGGTTCAGCACCCGGTTCGAGGCCGGTGGTCGCGTCGGCGGGCGGTTGCACCCGGGCGACCGCCATGCGGTCCCAGCGGGACACCTGGCCGGGAGCGGTCTCGAGCCGGATCGTCCCGTCGTCGAGGACCTCGACGACCGACGCGTGCAGCCCGCTGGTCGTGACCACCTCCGCGCCGGGCTCGAGGCGCCCCAGCGTCTCCTGGCGCTGGCGCTGCACGCGCCGGCGTGACCGCGAGGAGGCGAGCAGGAGGAGGGCGAAGAGCACCAGGATGAGCAGCAGGCTGCCGTTCCCGTTTCCCACGGTGCTGGTCCTTCCTCCGGTCTTGGGGATGGCCTCGCCGGCACGGCGACGGCCGGGTGGGCCTGGACGCCCGTCCGGGGGCGTTGCGAGGCCTCGGCAAGCGAACGGCCACCGATCGTGTCCGGTTCCCGCCGACGGGGTGGCCAACGGGGAGTGTAGGCGAGCGCACGGGGCACGAACAACGAGCGCCGGGGGCGCGCCGCCGGACGGAGCGCGTCGCGCGCGAGGTCAGGGGGCGTCAGGCGGGGTTCAGGCGTCGTCGTCGAGCAGCGACGGCTGCAGGGCCGCGGGCGCGCGCAGCCCGAGGTGACGCCAGGTCGCGGCGGTCGCCACCCGGCCGCGCGGCGTGCGACCGAGCAGCCCCTCGCGGACGAGGAAGGGCTCAGCGACGGTCTCGACCGTCTCGGGCTCCTCGCCCACCGCCACGGCGAGCGTCGAGAGCCCGACCGGGCCGCCGGCGAACCTCGTGCACAGCGCCTCGAGAACGGCGCGGTCGAGCCGGTCGAGACCGCGTTCGTCGACCGCGTAGACGGCGAGCGCGGCCCGCGCGGCCGCCTCGTCGAGGACGCCGTCCCCGCGCACCTGGGCCCAGTCGCGCACCCGGCGCAGCAGCCGGTTGGCGATCCGGGGGGTGCCGCGCGAGCGCCGCGCGATCTCACGGCCGCCCGCGTCGGTGAGCTCGACGGCGAGCAGGCCCGCGGAGCGGCGCAGCACCCGCTCGAGCTCGGCGGGCTCGTAGAAGTCGAGGTGGCCGGTGAACCCGAACCGGTCGCGCAGGGGCCCGGGCAGCATGCCGGCGCGGGTGGTCGCCCCGACGATCGTGAACGGCGGCAGGTCGAGCGGGATGGCCGTCGCACCGGCCCCCTTGCCGACCACGACGTCGACCCGGAAGTCCTCCATCGCGACGTACAGCATCTCCTCGGCCGGGCGGGCCATCCGGTGGATCTCGTCGAGGAACAGCACCTCGCCCGGCTCGAGCGAGGACAGGACGGCGGCCAGGTCGCCCGCGTGCTGGATCGCCGGCCCGCTGGTCACGCGCAGCGGCGCGTTCATCTCGTGCGCGACGATCATCGCGAGCGTGGTCTTGCCGAGGCCCGGCGGCCCGGACAGGAGGATGTGGTCGGGCGGGTGGCCGCGCCGGCGGGCTGCCTCGAGCACGAGCGAGAGCTGCTCGCGCACGATCCGCTGGCCGACGAACTCGTCGAGCCGCTTGGGCCGCAGCGCGCCCTCGACCGCCCGGTCGTCGTCGTCGGCCCCGGGCTCCACGAGCGCGGACGCGAGACCTGCGGGGTCGCGTTCCGTCATGCGGATCGCCCGAGGTGCCGCAGGGCGGCGCGGAGGGTGGCTGGGACGTCGACCGTGGCGCCCGCTCCGGGATCGCCGTCGGCGACCGCGTCGACGGCATCCGCGGCCTGCTTGGCCGACCAGCCGAGCCCGACCAGGGCCTCCACGACCTGGTCGCGCCAGGCCGGCCCGGTTGGAACGGCGGTGAGGACGGGCTGGCCGCCGGTCGGGGCGCCGAGCCGGTCGGTGAGCTCGAGCACGATCCGCTGGGCGCCCTTGCGGCCGATGCCGGGGACCTTCATGAGGGCGGTGAGGTCGCCCGCGGCCACGGCCGCGCGCAGGCCGTCGGGCGTGTGCACGGCGAGCATGGCCAGGGCCAGCCGCGGCCCGATGCCCGAGACCGTCTGGACGACCTCGAACACGTCGCGCTCGTCGGCGTCGGCGAAGCCGAACAGGGTCAGCGCGTCCTCCCGGACGACGAGCGACGTCGCCAGCTCGGCCTCGGCGCCGAGCCGCAGGCCCGCCAGCGTCGCGGGCGTCGCCTGCAGCAGCATGCCGACACCGCCGACCTCGACCACGGCGGCGTCGAGCCGCACCGCCAGCACGCGCCCGCGCACGGAAGCGATCACGGTGAGGACCTCCGATCGGGTCGCCGGGAGGTGGAGCGCCAGATGGAACAGGGAGCGAACACGTGTACGAAGGTTAGCGGGCCCCGGCGGCCGGTCCGGCGCGGCGCGCCGTCGTCCGCCGGGCCTCGCGGGCGGCCTCGACCCAGCGCCGCTGCGCCGGGGTGACGACCGCCGGCGCACCGGCCACCAGCAGCGGGACGGCGGTGCCGTCACGCCACAGGTGGCAGATCGCGAGGGCGAGCGCGTCCGAGGCGTCCGCCGGCGTCGGCGCCGCGGGCAGCCGCAGGATGCGCGTGACCATGGCCGCCACCTGCTCCTTGCCCGCGCGGCCGGAACCGGTGACGGCCGCCTTCACCTCGCTGGGCGTGTGCAGCGCCACGGGGATGCCCAGGCGCGCCGCGGCCAGGACCGCCACCCCCGCGGCCTGGGCGGTGCCCATGACGGTGCGGACGTTGTGCTGGCTGAACACCCGCTCGACCGCGACCACGTCGGGTCGCAGCTGCTCCAGCCACCCCTCGACGGCCTGCCCGATCCCGAGCAGCCGCTCGGCGACGTCGGCGTGCGCGGGAGTGCGGACGACGTCGACCGCGACGAGCTCGACCCGCCGGCCCGCGCGCCCGTCGACGGCGGCGAGACCGCACCGGGTCAGCCCCGGGTCGACCGCCAGAACACGCACGCTCCGACCATGACAGACCGGGGCCCACCGCCGAGCGTGCGACACGGAGGAGGCGTCAGCCGACGGCCTCCATCACCTCGTCGCTCACGTCGAAGTTCGCGTACACGTTCTGCACGTCGTCGCTGTCCTCGAGGGCGTCGACCAGACGGAAGATCTTCCGAGCGCCGTCCTCGTCGAGCGGGACGGCGACGCTCGGCACGAAGCTCACGTCGGCCGAGTCGTAGTCGATGCCGGCGTCCTGCAGGGCCGTGCGGACGCCGACGACGTCGCCCGCCTCGCTCACGATCTCGAACGAGTCGCCGAGGTCGTTGACCTCCTCCGCGCCGGCCTCGAGCACCGCACCCAGCACGTCGTCCTCGGTGAGGCCGCCGGCCTTGGGCACGACCACGACGCCCTTGCGGCTGAACAGGTAGGAGACGCTGCCCGGGTCGGCGAGGGTGCCGCCGTTGCGGGTGAGCGCCGTCCGCACCTCGGCCGCGGCGCGGTTGCGGTTGTCGGTGAGGCACTCGATCAGCACGGCGACGCCGTTGGGTCCGTAGCCCTCGTACATGATCGTCTGGTACTCGGCGCCGCCGGCCTCGGCCCCCGAGCCCCGCTTGACGGCGTTGTCGATGTTGCTGTTCGGCACCGATGACTTCCGCGCCTTCTGGATGGCGTCGTAGAGCGTCGGGTTGCCGGCCGGGTCACCACCCCCAGTGCGGGCCGCCACCTCGATGTTCTTGATCAGCTTGGCGAACATCTTGCCGCGCTTGGCGTCGACGACCGCCTTCTTGTGCTTCGTCGTGGCCCATTTGGAGTGGCCGGACATCGTGTTGCCTCCTACTAGCTCACCACTGGCTCAGCGGCCCGCCAGGGCACCCCTGACCATCTCGACGAAGAGCCTGTGCACGCGGGCGTCCCCGGTGATCTCGGGGTGGAACGACGTCGCGAGCAGGTTGCCCTGCCGCACCGCGACGATCCTACCTTCGGCGGGCCCCGCCTCGACCTTCGCGAGCACCTCGACGTCGGGCGAGACGTCCTCGACCCAGGGGGCGCGGATGAACACGGCCCGCACACGGTCGCCCTCGACGCCGGCGAAGGAGAGGTCCTCCTCGAAGCTCTCGACCTGCCGCCCGAACGCGTTGCGGCGAACGGTCATGTCGATGCCGCCGAACGTCTGCTGGCCCGGGGCGGCGTCGACGACCCGGTCCGCGAGCAGGATCATTCCCGCGCACGAGCCGTACGCCGGCATCCCCTGCTTGATCCGGTCGAGGAGGGGTTCACGCAGGTCGAAGGCCCGGCTGAGCTTGTCGATGGTGGTCGACTCGCCGCCGGGGAGCACGAGCGCGTCGACCTCGGCGAGCTCGGTCGGCCGGCGCACGGGGCGCCCGACGACGCCGCACTCGGCGAGCACGGCCAGGTGCTCGCGGACGTCGCCCTGCAGGGCGAGGACGCCGACGACGAGGTCGTCACGATGATCGGTGCTGCGGTCGGTGCGGGAGGTCACGGTTGTTGAGCGTAGGCGCCCGCGTGGTTCTTCCCACGGGCACGCCGCTCGCGCACCAGGGCGACGAGGTCGTCCCGCCGGGGCCGCGCGCCCGGGTGCAGGACTGCCGCCAGGGCCTCGACGCCGTCGACGACGCGCGGCCCCGGGCGGGTCACCACGCCCCCGGCGTCGATCGCCCACGCCTGCGGGCCCTCCGGGAGCCGGTCCAGGATCGCCCGCGCCTGGCCGACGGCGTCCGCGAGACCGTAGCCGCAGGGCGCGACGAGCACCGCGTCGACGTCGGTGGCCGCCACCTGTTCCCAGGTCGCGGTCGTGGACCGGCCCCCGGGCACCGCGAGCACCGGCTCGCCGCCGGCGGCGATCACCATGTCGGGCACCCAGTGGCCCGCGACGAACGGCGGGTCGGTCCACTCGAGCACGAGGACGCGCGGCCTGCCCGCCCCGTCGGTCGTCGCGGCGCGGACGGCGTCCAGGCGCTCCTGGAGCCCCGCCCGCAGCGCGATCCCCCGGTCCGGGACTCCGCAGGCCCGGCCGACGGCGACCGCGCCGTCGAGCACCTCGGCGAGGGTGTGGGGGTCGAGGGTCACGACGTGCGCGGGCCCGACGGCGGCGCGGGCCGCGTCCGCGGGCAGGGCGCACACCGCGCACAGGTCCTGGGTCAGCACGACGTCGGGAGCGATCACTCGCACGGCTGCCGCGTCGAGGGTGTAGAGGGGCTCGCCGACGGCGATCCGCTCCCGGACCAGGGTGTCGACCTCGCCCGGTTCCAGCGGCCGCCCGCCGGCGTCGTGGGCCGGCATCCCCTGGACGACGACCGCGCGGCCCTCCCGCACCCCGGCGGGCGCGTCGCACTCGAAGGTCACGCCGGCGAGCTCGCCGCCGAGCCCGAGCGCGCAGACCCACTCCGTAGCGGACGGCAGCAGCGAGACGATCCCGGGCACCCGTGCAGCCTAGGTTCTACGGTGCCGGAGTGACGGCGATGACGGAGCCCACCCTGCGGCGGCGTGCCGCGGCCCTCGACACGAACTCGCCGGCACGGGGCGCCCGGGCGCTCTTCGACCTGCCCGACGGCGTCGTCTACCTCGACGGCAACTCGCTCGGGGCGCTCCCCCGGGCGGTCCCGGCGGCCCTCGCGGACGCCGTGGGGCGGCAGTGGGGGCACGACCTGGTGGCGTCGTGGACCACCAGCGACTGGTGGCGGGCGCCGGCGCGGGTGGGCGACGCGATCGGGCGCCTGCTGGGCGCCGCCCCCGGCACGACGATCTGCGGGGACTCGACGACGGTCGACCTGTACAAGGCGTACCTCGCCGGCGCCTGGCTGCGCCCCGGCCGGCGGGTGGTCGTCACCGATCCCGGGTCCTTCCCGACGGACCTGCACGTGCTCGGCGCCGCCGCGGCAGCCGCCGGTCTCGAGGTCGTGACCGCGACGCCGGGCGACGTCCCCGAGGTGCTCGCCCGTCGCGGGAGCGAGGTGGCCCTGGTCGCCCTGTCCCACCTCGACTACCGGACGGGCGAGCTGTTCGACCTGCCGGCCCTGACGGCGGCCGCTCACGCGGCGGGCGCGCTCGCGCTCTGGGACCTCTGTCACACGGCGGGTGTCGTGCCCGTCGGGCTCGACGAGCACGCCGTCGACCTCGCCGTCGGCTGCGGCTACAAGTACCTCAACGGCGGCCCCGGGGCGCCGGCGTACCTGTACGCCGCGCGCCGCCACCACGACGGGCTGCGGAACGCGCTGCCCGGCTGGAACGGGCACGCCGAGCCGTTCGCCATGGACGGCCGGTACGCGCCCGCACCCGGCGTCGAGCGGATGCGGACCGGCACACCACCGGTGCTGTCGATGCTCGCCCTCGAGGCCGCCCTCACGGTGTACGACACGGTGCCGGTCGGCGCGGCGCGGGCGGCGTCCCTGACGTTGACGGGGTTGTTCGCGGGCGTCGTCGACACCCTTGTGCCCGAGGTGGCGGTGGTGACGCCGCGCGAGGACGAGCGGCGGGCGGCGCAGGTGGCGCTGCGACACCCCGACGCGTACGGCATCGTGCGGGCGCTGGCCGAGCGCGGCGTCGTCGGCGACTTCAGGGCGCCCGACATCGCCCGCTTCGGCTTCGCCCCCCTCTACGTGACGCACGACGACGTGGTGACGGCGGTGCTGGCCCTGCGCGCGGTGCTCGACGCCGGCGAGCACCTCTCCCCGGCGCACCGCATCCGGTCGACGGTCACCTGACCCGGTCTGCGATCTCGTCGCGCTCAGGGTGGTTTCCCGCCGGACGGAACCACTTGAGGCGGTCGAGATCGTCTTGCGACTGTGGAGAATCAACGGCCCGTGACCCGTCGTCCACAGGTGGCCCGCATGCCTTGCTCCGGGCGATCGTCATTCGTTGGGTGGAGGGGTGACGCGTCATCACCTCGTGCCCCCGGAACTGGCCTCGGTTCCGTTCCGCGGCAGCAGCGCCGTCGCGCGTGGGCTGGTGACGAAGAACCAGCTCCGAGGACCGACGTACGTGCGCCTCTTCCCCGACGTGTATGTCCGACGTGGCCTGGACGCAGATGCCGCCGCACGAGTCGCAGCGCTGGAGCTGCGCACCGCAGGTGAGGGGATCGCCGCCGGCTTCACCGCCGCCTGGCTGCACGGAGCCTGGACACCCCCGCCCGGGGCTCGGCTTCCCTTGCAGTTCGTCCGAAGTGCCCGCCTCCTCGGGCGTGCCGCGGCACACGACGTCGAGCGCAAGGGCGGACTCCTCGTCACCTCTGCGGAGCGGACCTGCTTCGACCTCATGCGCCGTCACCGACTGGTCGAGGCGGTCGTCGTCGCCGACGCGTTCGCCTCCGCGGGCGCGGTGAGCCTGCCGCTCCTGGCCGGCTACTGCGCCGACCGGCGGCGCTGGCCCGAGGTGAGGCTCGCTCGACGCGCGGTGGAGCTCGCCGATCACGGAGCGAGGTCACCGGGCGAGAGCCGCCTGCGGATGATCGTCGTGCTCGCGGGCTACGACGAGCCACTGGTCAACGTGCCGGTCCATGGCCGGGACGGGGAACACCTCGGCACACCCGACCTGATCGTGCGGGCTCGACGCTGGGTGCATCTCGAGTACGACGGGGCCCACCACGACGAGGAGGCGCAGCACGGGCGCGACCTGCGCCGTCAGAACGCCCTGCATGGCCACGGGGGCGTTCCGCTGCTGCGTTTCGACTGGCGGCACGTCCTTCGTCAGCGATGGGCCGTGCT
Organism: uncultured Actinomycetota bacterium; assembly: GCA_963792195.1. Lineage (GTDB taxonomy): Bacteria > Actinomycetota > Actinomycetes > Actinomycetales > Kineosporiaceae > DATKNA01. The sequence goes on from CAWBVK010000004.1 coordinate 1,333,267, forward strand.
CGAGGACCTCACTCGCGCCTCCGGACAGGCGCCCCGTCGGCCGCTCGACGACCGGGACTTCGAGCGAGGGCCTCGTGGCGCTCGCTGGTGAGCGTGGTCCTGGTGATCTCCGCGACCGCAGAGTGGTTTGCCGGGCCCCGAAAGCACTCTCGCATCGCCGAGATCATCGGGACCGTCCAGATACGCCACGCGGCCCCCGGCGTATGAGCGCCGAGGGCCGCGAAGGAGTCGAGAGGAGGCCTACCAGCCGCGATCGGCCAGGCGGTGGGGCTGCGGGATCTCCTCGACGTTGATGCCGACCATGGCCTCGCCGAGACCCCGCGAGACCTTGGCGATCACGTCGGGGTCGTCGTAGAAGGTCGTCGCCTTGACGATCGCCTCGGCGCGCGCCGCAGGGTTGCCCGACTTGAAGATGCCGGAGCCGACGAAGACGCCGTCGGCGCCGAGCTGCATCATCATCGCCGCGTCGGCCGGGGTGGCGATCCCGCCCGCGGTGAAGAGCACGACCGGCAGCTTGCCCGCCTCGGCCACCTCGCGCACCAGCTCGTACGGCGCCTGCAGCTCCTTGGCGGCGACGTACAGCTCGTCCTCGCTGAGCGAGGAGAGCCGGCGGATCTCGGCGCGGATGGTCCGCATGTGCGTGGTCGCGTTCGAGACGTCGCCCGTACCGGCCTCGCCCTTCGAGCGGATCATGGCCGCGCCCTCGGTGAGGCGGCGGAGGGCCTCGCCGAGGTTGGTGGCGCCGCAGACGAAGGGCACCGTGAAGCCCCACTTGTCGATGTGGTGGGTGTAGTCGGCGGGCGTGAGCACCTCGGACTCGTCGATGTAGTCGACGCCGAGCGACTGCAGCACCTGCGCCTCGACGAAGTGCCCGATCCGCGCCTTCGCCATGACCGGGATCGAGACGGCTGCCACGATCCCCTCGATCATGTCGGGGTCGCTCATCCGGGCGACGCCCCCCTGGGCGCGGATGTCCGCCGGGACCCGCTCGAGAGCCATGACGGCGACGGCGCCGGCGTCCTCGGCGATCTTGGCCTGCTCGGGGGTGACCACGTCCATGATCACACCGCCCTTGAGCATCTCGGCCATGCCGCGCTTGACGCGGGCGGTGCCGACGGCCGGCCGCTCGCCGGTGGTCGCGGGGGTTGTGCTCGACGTGTCGTGCTGGGTCACGGGATAACCTCGCTGCGCATGCGGGGGTGGAGGGGGTCGCCTGTCGTCAACGATTCTACGCGGCCCGCGCGTCCCGGCCCCGCCGTCGATCGGGTCACACGACGAGCGGGGGCTAGGTGACCAGCCCCGGCGGAATCGAGTCGTCGATCTCGACCATCCCGGGCAGCGGCGCATGCCCGGCGAGCCTGGCCCAGCGCACGACGGGCTTGCGGCGCACCCGCAGCGTCTGCGAGACGGCGTCGTTGTGGAACCGCCGGGCGAGCTGCACCCGTACGCACGCCTGGCCCAGCAGCTCCAACGACTGCGCGGCGAGCGGCACGGCTCGCAGGTCGGCCACCACCTGGGGGTCCCCGAATGCGGCGTGCAGCGCCCGGGTGAGGTCGTTCTCGACCTCCTCGACCGGGCCGCCCGCCTCGAGCCACTCGGTCTCGCTGCGCGTCTCGCCGGCGGCCAGCGCGAGCGTCGCGGCGTCCGCCACCAGGAGCCCGGTGGCGGGGTCGAGCAGCGGCGCGGCCTCGACGGCCGCCGCCGCGCGCCGGGCCAACTGGGCGTCGAGCGCGGCGCGCAGGGTCTCGACCCGGTGGTGCAGCCGGTCGAGCCGGCTCGCGGAGAGCGACAGGTACCAGCCGAGCACCAGCAGGGCGGCGAGGGCGATCAGCCCCCACTGCACGAGGTCGCTCACGCGTCACCCGCGCCAGCGGGTCAGCAGGCGCCGCCCGGACACGTCCTCGCCCACCCGGTCGGCCCCGAGCCGGACCGTCTCGTACACGGCGAGAACCTGGGCGGCGACCCGGCTCCAGTCGTAGCGCCGCACCGCCCCGGCGGCGATCGCCGAGACCCGGGCCCGCTCGGCCGGGTCGGCGAGCAGGCCCGACAGCGCGGCGGCCAGCGCCGCCGGGTCGCCGACCGGGAAGAGCAGGCCGAGCTCCCCGTCGTCGAGCACCCGGCGGAACGCCCCCAGGTCGCTCGCCACGACCGGGGCGCCCGCGCTCATCGCCTCGACCAGCACGATCCCGAAGCTCTCGCCCCCGGTGTGCGGGGCGAGATAGACGTCGACCGAGCGCAGCAGGGCGGCCTTGTCGTCGTCGCCGAGCGGGCCGAGGAGCTCCACCGCCGCCCGGTGCTCGGGCGCCAGACCCTCGAGCGCCTCGTCGCCGTCGCCGCGGCCGAGCACGAGGAAGCGCGTGCCGGGGTGCCGGGCCAGCACGGCCGGAACTGCCGCCGCCAGCACGGGCAGCCCCTTGCGCGGCTCGTCGATCCGGCCGACGAAGGCCACCGTCGGCCGCTCCGGCGTCCCCTGCCAGTGCGGCCGGGGGGACGCCGTCGAGAAGCGGTCGACGTAGACGCCGTTGGGGATGACGACGGCGTCGCCGCCGAAGTGCTCGACCAGGGTGCGGCGCGCGTCCTCGGAGACCGCGATCCGGGCCGAGATCTTCTCCAGGCTGGGCCGCAGGATCGGGAACGCGGCCTGCATCGTCCGCGAGCGCAGGTTGGCCGTGTGGAAGGTCGCGACCAGCGGGCCGGTCGCGGCCCACAGCGCGAGCATCGACAGCGACGGCGAGACCGGCTCGTGCAGGTGCAGCACGTCGAACCCGCCCTCGGCCAGCCAGCGCCGCACCCGCGTGGCGCTGACCGGCCCGAAGGCCAGCCGCGCGACCGAGCCGTTGTACTTCACGGGCACGGCGCGGCCCGCGCTCTCGACGTACCAGGGCACAGGCGTGTCGTCGTCCGCCGGGGCCAGGACGCTCACGGCGTGCCCCTTGCCGAGCAGGTGCTCAGCGAGGTCGCGCACGTGAAACTGCACTCCCCCGGGGACGTCGAAGGAGTAGGGGCAGACGATGCCGATGCGCACGCCGGCTACCAGGCGAGCTCGGGCGAGGCCACCGGCACGAGGTCGGCCACGAACACCCGCTGCAGCATGTGCCAGTCCTGCGGGTGCTCGCGGATCCCCTCGGCGAGGGCGTCGGCGCACGCCTGCGTCATGCCGGCGAGCTGCTCGGACTTCTCCCCCTCGGGCGGGCGCACCTCGGGGTGGAAGCGGACGACGACGCCCCACCGGGCCGGGGAACCGGCGGGCAGCCGCTCGTAGTGGATCGAGACGGGGAACAGCGCCGCACCCGACACGAGCGCGAGCGCGGCCGGCCCGGCGGCCATCCGCGCGGTCTCCCCGAACAGCGTCACCGGGACGCCGGTGCTCGTCAGGTCGCGGTCGGCGAGCAGCGGCACGAAACCGCCCTTGCGCAGCCGCCGGACCAGGTGGCCGAACAGGTCGCCGCCGCCGGTCAGCGGCAGGATCTCCATGCCGAGGCGCTGGCGGAAGTGCAGGAACCGCTCGAAGAGCTCCTCGGGCCGCAGCCGCTCCATCACCGTCGTGACCTGCGCCAGCGCGAGCGTCGACCAGGCGCCGGCGTGGTCCCAGTTGCCGCTGTGCGACAGCGCCATGACCACACCCCGGCCCTCGGCGAGCGCGGCGCGCGCCCCCTCGCCGTTCTCGAGCCGGCAGGTGGTGAGGATGCGCTCCTGGCTCCAGTCCGGCAGCCGGAACGCGTCGCACCAGTAGCGCATGTACGAGTGCATGCCCTTGCGGGTCAGCGACTTGAGCCGGTACGGCGACGCGTCGGGCACCACGCGCGCCAGGTTGGCCTCGAGCTGACGCACGCCGCGGCCCTGCCGCAGCCACGCGATCTGCGCGACCAGCGAGAACAGCAGGTAGGCGGCGCGTTCGGGGAGCGCCCGGACGACCCTCCACCCCAGGGCGAAGGTCCAGAGCGAGAACTTCTCACGCACGGGCACCCTCCTCGGTGTCGGTGTCGCCTCGGGGGGCGGGGGTGGCGGGAGCCGTGGTGGCGGGAGCCGGGGTGGTGGGAGCTGGGGCCGTGGTCCCCAGGGCGAAGGCCTGCCGGCGCACGTGGAGCACCCGCTGGACGACGGTCACCAGGCTCGCGACGGCCAGCAGGGCGAGGACGACAAGGAGCACGACCGGCGGCAGGCCGAGGCCGACGAGGCCGGTCGTGAGCAGCACGGCGACCAGGCGGTCCGCGCGCTCGGCCACCCCCACGGCCGCGGTCATGCCGAGCCCCTCGGCCCGGGCGCGCGCGTACGAGACGAGCTGCCCGAGCACGAGGCAGGCCAGCGCCAGGCAGACGAAGGCGGTGGCCCACCGCTCCCCGGGGTGGATCGCGAAGTAGATGACGAGGCCGCTGAAGATCGCCGCGTCGCCGAACCGGTCGAGCGTGGAGTCGAGGAAGGCCCCCCACGTCGAGGGTCGCCCCAGCAGCCGGGCCATGATCCCGTCGACGCTGTCGGAGAAGACGAACAACGTGATGACGACCGTGCCCCAGAAGAACGACCCGCGGGGGTAGAACACCAGCGCACCGACGACGACCCCGAGCGTGCCGACGAGCGTGACCGCGTCGGGGCTGATCCCGAGCGCGAGCAGCGCGCGGGCAGCCGGCGTCAGGAGCCTGGTGACCAGTGCTCGGGCGAACCGGTTGAGCATGACGTCCGGTGGGTGGGCAGGGGACCCGCGCGGCGCGGCGGGCGCGGCCCGGCGTCGCGGATCGGCGGGCGCCCCGCGGGAGGGCGCGGGCCGGTCGGCCCGATCGGCTGGGCAGGTAGGAACTCTACCGATGTTGCGGACCCCCTCCAGACCCTTGCCCGCGACCGTGGGATGGGTGGAAGTTAAAGGCGCACGAACCGGTGGGGACGAACGTCGGTCCAGGAGGTCTCATGGCGGGGAACACGAAGTCGCGCGCTGCGGGGGGCCAGCTCGGTGGCGAGCCGGTGGACCCGGGGCGCATCCGCAACGTGGTCCTCGTCGGTCACGCGGCCGCGGGCAAGACGACCCTGGTCGAGGCCCTGCTCCTGGGCACCGGCGTGACGACCCGCCTGGGGCGGATCGAGGACGGCACGACGGTCTGCGACCACGAGGAGGTCGAGCGGCGGCTGGGCCGCTCGGTGTCGCTGGCCGTGGCGAGCGTCGTCCACGAGGGGGTGAAGGTCAACTTCATCGACACCCCGGGGCACCCCGACTTCGTGGGCGAGGTGCGGGCGGGGCTGAGGGCGGCGGATGCCGCCCTCTTCGTCGTCTCGGCCGTGGACGGCGTCGACGGCATGACCCGCATGCTCTGGGACGAGTGCGCCACGGTCGGCATGCCTCGAGCCGTCGTGGTCACCCACCTCGACCAGCAGCGCGCCGACTTCGACGAGGCCCTGGCGATCTGCCAGCGCGTGTTCGGCGCCGGCGTGCAGCCGCTCTACCTCCCGCTGCTCGCCGACGACGAGACGCCGGCCGGGCTCATCGGCCTGCTGTCGCAGAAGGTGTTCGACTACTCCGGCGGCACCCGGGTGGAGCGCGAGGCCGACGGCGAGCACCTCGAGCTCATCGAGGGTGCGCGGTCCGGACTGATCGAGGGGATCATCCAGGAGTCCGAGGACGACGGCCTGCTCGACCGCTGGCTCGCCGGCGAGGACGTCGGCTTCGACACGCTCGTCGAGGACCTCGAGAAGGCGGTGGCGCGAGGGGCGTTCCACCCCGTGCTGCCCGCGAACGCGGCCACGGGCCTCGGGACGGCGGAGCTGCTCGAGGTCGTCGTCCGGGGCTTCCCCTCGCCCCTGGAGCACCCGGCGCCCACCGTCTACACCCCCGTCGGCGGTGCGCGCGAACCCATCACGTGCGACGCCGCCGCGCCGCTGGTGGCCGAGGTCGTCAAAACGACCACCGACCCGTTCGTCGGCCGGATCAGCCTGGTGCGGATCTTCTCGGGCACCCTCGTCCCCGACGCCACCGTGCACGTCTCGGGGCACTTCGCCCAGTTCGCGGGCGAGGAGCGAGGCCATCCCGACCACGACGTCGACGAGCGGGTGGGCGCGGTCTCGGTGATCCTCGGCGCCACGCTCACCCCGGTCGACAAGGGCGTGGCGGGCGACGTGGTCGCCGTCGCCCGGCTGACCCGGGCCGAGACCGGCGACACCCTCTCGGACCCCTCGGCGCCCGCCGTCATGGAGCCGTGGGTCATGCCCGAGCCGCTGCTGCCGACCGCGCTCACCGCCAAGACCAGCGCGGACGAGGACAAGCTGTCCCAGGCGCTCGGCCGGCTGGCGGCGGAGGACCCGACGCTGCGCACCGAGGTCAACCGCGACACCCACCAGGTCGTCGTCTGGTCGATGGGCGAGGCGCACCTCGAGGTGCTGCTCGACCGGCTCCGCACCCGGCACGGCGTCGAGGTGACCACCGGCCCGGTGCGGGTGGCGCTGCGCGAGACCCTGCAGAAGCCTGCGAGCGGGCACGGGCGGCACGTCAAGCAGTCCGGCGGCCACGGTCAGTACGCGGTCGCCGACATCGAGGTCGAGCCGCTGCCCGAGGGCGGCGGGTTCGAGTTCGTCGACAGGGTGGTCGGCGGCGCGGTGCCGCGCCAGTTCATCCCCAGCGTCGAGAAGGGCGTGCGGGCGCAGCTCGCCAAGGGCGTCGCGGCCGGGTACCCGATGGTCGACGTCCGGGTCACCCTCGTGGGCGGCAAGGCGCACAGCGTCGACTCCTCCGACGCCGCGTTCCAGACCGCAGGCGCGCTGGCGCTCAAGGAGGCCGCGACCGCCGCCGGGATCGCCATGCTCGAGCCCATCGACGAGGTGCGGGTGGTCGTCGACGACGAGTACGTCGGCGGCGTCATGAGCGACCTGTCGACGCGGCGGGGACGCGTGACCGGCACCAGCTCGGTGGGCAACGGGCGCACCGAGGTCGCCGCCGAGGTGCCCGAGGTCGAGCTGACCCGGTACGCGATCGACCTGCGCAGCCTCGCGCACGGCACGGGCACGTTCACCCGGAAGTACGTCCGGCACGCCGCCATGCCGCAGCACCAGGTCGAGCGGATGCTGGCGAGCAGCTCGGCCTGATCACGGGTGAGGGTGCGCGGATGATGAGGGGGTGCACCGCCTCCTCGCCCATACCCGCCCGCACCTGCGCGCGCTCGTCCTGGGGACGGTGCTCGCGCTGCTGGCGGGAGTGGCCGGGCTGCTGCAGCCGCTGCTGGCCAAGAGCGTCATCGACGCGCTGTCCGCGGGCCGGTCCCTGGTCGGGCCCGTCCTGGGGCTGGCCGGCCTGATCGTGGCCGCGGCGGTGCTCGGCGCGGCCAACAGCTTCGTGCTCGGGCGGACCGCCGAGCGGGTCGTGCTCGACGTGCGCACCCGCCTCGCCCAGCGCCTGGTGCGGCTACGGGTCGACGAGCTCGACCACGCCTCGCCCGGCGACCTGATCAGCCGTACCACTGCCGACAGCTCGCTGCTCCGGTCCGCCGCGACGACGGCGCTCGTCGACCTCGTCGACGGGAGCCTGCGCTTCGTCGGCGCCCTGGTCTTCATGGGCTGGCTCGACCTGCGGCTGCTCGCCGTGACGATGACGGTGCTCGTCGGCGTCGGGTTCACCGTCGGGGTCGTCGTCCCGCGGATCCGGGCGGCGGTGCGGACGGCCCAGGAGGCGGTCTCGGCGGTCGCCACGGCGCTGTACCGCGCGCTGGGAGCGGCGCGCACGGTCAAGGCGAGCGGGACGGAGGCCACCGAGCTCGCCACCGTCGGCGTGGCGGTCGGGACGGCGTACACGGCCGGCGTGCGCGGCGTCCGGCTGAACGCGCTGCTGACCGCCGTCACCGGGCTGTCGATCCAGGTGCCGTTCCTGGCGGTCCTGGGTGTGGGCGGCGCACTGGTCGCCCGCGGCGAGCTGCCGGTGTCGACGCTGGTCGCCTTCCTGCTCTACCTCTTCTACCTGATCGGGCCGATCGGCCAGCTCGTCGGTGGCACCACCACGCTGCAGCAGGGCCTCGCCGCCGCCGACCGCATCGCCGCGGTCGACGCCATGGCCGTCGAGGACGTCCCGCTGACGCCGCTGCCCGCTGCCGGCGCTCCCCCGGACACCGCGCCCGCGGACTACGCGCCCCTGGGCGCTGCACCCCTGGACGCCGCTCCGCTCGGCGTGCGGTTCGAGCGCGTGTCGTTCACGTACTCCGGCCGCGAGCAGGTGCTCGACGAGGTGACGTTCGAGGCGCCGGGGCCGGGCCTGACGGCGCTCGTCGGCCCGTCGGGGGCCGGCAAGACCACACTGTTCTCGCTGCTCATGCGGTTCTACGACCTCGACGCCGGCCGGGTGCTCGTGGGCGGCCGGGACGTCGCCCGGATGACGCTGCGCGACCTGCGACGGCTGATCGGCTACGTCGAGCAGGACGCGCCGGCGCTGGAGGGGACGCTGCTCGAGAACCTGACCTACGCGGCGCCCGGGGCGAGCAGCGCCGAGGTTGAGGACGTGCTCGCGCGCACCCGGCTCGACGAGCTCGTCCCGCGCCTGCCGGACGGCCTCGAGACCCTCGTCGGCACCCGCGGCGTCCTGCTGTCGGGCGGTGAGCGGCAGCGGCTCGCCATCGCGCGGGCCCTGCTCCGGCGGCCCGCGGTGCTGCTGCTCGACGAGGCCACCTCGCAGCTCGACGCCCGCAACGAGCGGGCCCTGCGCGACGTCGTGGCCGAGGTGGCCGCCTCGACGACGGTGCTCGTCGTCGCGCACCGGCTGTCGACCGTGACCCAGGCGGACCGCATCGTCGTGCTCGACCGCGGCCGGGTCCGCGCGACGGGCACGCACGAGGAGCTCCTGCACGACGACCCGCTGTACGCCGAGCTCGCGGCCACCCAGCTGCTGGCGGCCGACCCGCTCTAGCCCGGACCTGGCCCCGACCCGGCCTCCACCTGGCCCCCACCTGGCCCCACCTGGCCCGGCACGTCCCAGAACCTCGGGTCGAGCAGGGTCCGGATCCACGTGCTCGCAAGGAGCTCCTCGTACGCGTCGAGGCTCCAGCCGCGGCCGCGGACGAGCAGGTCGTAGACCGACGCGCTGGTGAACGTGAACAGGACGTCGCGTGCGCGGTCGGCGTCCACCCCAGGAGCCAGGCCGCCCTTGTCGGCGAGCAGCGCCGCCACGCTTGCCATCCCCCGCAGGCGCTGGGCGTCGTTCTCCTCGAGGAGCTCACGCGCGGCCGGGTCCACTTGCGCCGCGCCCTCGAGCACACGCCGGAGGGGCGCGAGTCGTTCCTGACGGGCCCCCAGGGACCGGGCGTAGATCCGCAGGACGACCGCCGGATCGGGCTCCTCGCGCATCCGCACGGCGGGCGACCGGTCGAGCACCGGCACCGGCGCGTCGTCGCCCGCGAGGGTCGTGTCGTAGATCTCCTTGAGGAGCGCGCTCTTCGTCCCGAAGGCCGAGTACACGAGCGCGACGGACACACCCGCCTGCTCCGCCACCGCCGTGAGCGGCGTCTCGGCGTAGCCGCGCTCCGCGAACAACCGCGTGGCGGCCGCGCGGATGCGCCGGCGCCGCTCGAGCGCCTCGCGCTGCCGCCCGCTGCCGTCATAGGTGCGGGGCTTGACTTCTCCGGTCATCTCGCGGATCGTACCCAATAATTCGATAGAGTATACCTCCAGCGAAAGAGGCATCATGCGTTTCCTGTTCGCCACCACCAACATCGCCGCGCACGCAGCCGGCCCGCTACCCGTGGTCCGCGCTCTCGTCGAGCGCGGCCACGAGGTCCGCTGGTACGCCGGGGAGGCGTACGCGGAGCAGGTGCTACGGGTGGGCGCCGAGCGCGTCCCCCTCACGGCCGCCCGCGACATCTCGGGGAGCAACCCGCTGCACGCGTTCCCCGAGCTCGCGCCCCTCGAGGGGCTCCCGCAGGTCCGGCGAGCCTTCGAGCTCATGTTCGTCGGGCTGGCACCCGGGCAGGTGAGCGACCTGCGCGCCGCCCTCGAGCGGTCGCCGGCCGACCTGATGGTCTCCGACCCGCTGCACTTCTCGACCGCGCTCGTCCACGAGCTCGGGGGGCCCGCCTTCGCGACGGTGAGCGACTCCATGCTGGCCGTGCGGAGCCGCGACACCGCCCCGTTCGGGCCGGGCCTGACTCCCCTGCGGGGCCCGCTGAACCGGCCGCGCAACGCCGTCCTGGGCGTCGTCCAGCGGCGCGTGCTGTTCCGCAGCACGCAGGCGGTGTACGAGCGCGTCCGCCGCGAGGTCGGCCTGGGGCCGGCCCGGGCCCACGTCATGGACTCGATCGGCTCGCCCTACCTCGTCATCCACCCCGGGGTGCCGGCCTTCGAGTACCCGCGCAGCGACCTGCCTTCGTCGGTGCGCTTCGTCGGCGCCTTCCGGCGGGGCGTGGCCGGCGACTGGCAGCCGCCGTCGTGGTGGGGCGATCTCGACGGGAGGACCGTCGTCCACGTCACCCAGGGGACTGTCAACAACGACCCGGCGGATCTGATCCTGCCGGCGATCGCGGCGCTCGCCGCCGAGGACGTGCTGGTGGTGGTCACCACCGGCGGGCTGACTGCCGAGGCCCTGGCGGAGGCGTACGGGCGCCGGCTGCCCGCCAACGTGTGCGTCGCACCCTTCATCCCCTACGAGGCGCTGCTCGAGCGGGCATCGGTGCTGGTGACCAACGGCGGCTACACCGGCGTCAGCCTGGCCCTCGCGCACGGCGTGCCCCTCGTGCAGGCAGGGGTCACGGAGGAGAAGAAGGAGGTGGCCGCCCGGATCCGCTGGGCGCACGTCGGCATCACGCTCGGCGGCGGCCGGCCGGCTCCGGATCGGGTGCGCTCCGCCGTGCACCGGGTGCTCGCGGAACCCGACTTCCGGGCGGCGGCGCGCCGGGTGCAGCAGGAGACCACCGAGCACGACTCCGTCGGGGAGGCCGCGGACCTGCTCGAGGAGCTGGCCCGGGCCCGGCTCGGCAGCGAGTCCGTGCCGCGCTGAACTGGCGCGGAAAGGGCGCGGAACGGGCGCTGAACGGGCCTGAGCCCGCGCGGTCAGCCGGCGGCGTGGGCCTGCCATGCCTCCGCGAGCCGCCGGCGGGTGTCGGCCAGCAGCTCGGGGAGCGCCTTCGTGCGGCCGACGATCGGGAGGAAGTTGGAGTCGCCGCCCCACCGCGGGACCACGTGCTGGTGCAGGTGGGCGGCGATGCCGGCGCCTCCGGCGACGCCCTGGTTCATGCCGATGTTGAAGCCCTGCGCCCCCGAGATGGCCTGGATCACGCGCATCGCCGACTGGGTGAGCGTGCCCACCTCGACCATCTCGGCCTGCGTCAGCTCCGTGTACAGGGAGACGTGCCGGTAGGGGCACACCATGACGTGACCGGTGTTGTAGGGGTACAGGTTCATGACCACGTAGGCGAGCTCGCCACGGGCGACGATCAACCCCTGCTCGTCGCTCAGGCCGGGGGCGCGGTCGAACGGGCACTGCTCGCCGGCGGCGTCGTCCGTGGGCTTGTCCTCGCCCTGCAGGTAGACCATCCGGTGCGGCGTCCAGAGCCGCTGGAAGCCGTCGGCGTCACCGGCGAACTCCCAGGGCTGCTGCACCACGGGGGGCTCTTCGGGCACGCCGGCCCCGTCGCCTGTCACGCCCGCGATCCTACGGACACGACCCCGTGTCTCGCGCTGATCAAGGAAGCTGGAGGGATCATGGTCGAACCATGATCCCTCCAGCTCCTTGATCAGCGCCTGGGGTGGTGGGGTCGGCCCCCGGAGACGGGCTCAGACCTGGGCGCGGGTGCGGACGGCGTCCGTGATGCGGGCCACCGCCTCGTCGAGCGGGACGCCGTTGTCCTGGCGGCCGTCGCGGTAGCGGAAGGACACCGCGCCCTTGGCGACGTCGTCCTCGCCGGCGATGAGCACGAACGGCACCTTCTGTTTGCTGGCGTTCCGGATCTTCTTCTGCATCCGGTCGTCGGAGTCGTCGACCTCGACCCGGATGCCCTCGCTGCGAAGTCGGTCGGCCACGCCCTGCAGGTAGTCGACGTACGCCTCCGCGACGGGCACGCCGAGCACCTGCACGGGCGACAGCCACGGGGGGAACGCGCCCGCGTAGTGCTCGGTGAGCACGCCGAAGAACCGCTCGATCGACCCGAACTTCGCCGAGTGGATCATCACCGGCTGCTGGCGCGAGCCGTCGGCCGCGGTGTACTCGAGGCCGAAGCCCGCCGGCTGGTTGAAGTCGTACTGGATCGTCGACATCTGCCAGGTGCGCCCGATCGCGTCACGCGCCTGCACCGAGATCTTCGGGCCGTAGAACGCGGCGCCGCCCGGGTCGGGCACGAGCTGCAGGCCGGTGCTCTCGGCGGCCTCCTTGAGGACGGCGGTGGCCGTCGCCCACTCGTCGTCGGACCCGATGAACTTGTCGGACTCGCCGCGGGTCGACAGCTCGAGATAGAAGTCGTCGAGGCCGAAGTCGCGCAGCAGACCCAGCACGAACCTCAGCAGGTGCCGGATCTCGTCGGGCGCCTGCTCGGGGGTCACGTAGCTGTGCGAGTCGTCCTGCGCGAAGCCGCGCACCCGGGTCAGCCCCTGGATGACGCCCGACTTCTCGTACCGGTACACCGAGCCGAACTCGAACAGTCGCAGCGGCAGTTCGCGGTACGACCGCCCGCGCGACCTATAGATCAGGTTGTGCATCGGGCAGTTCATCGCCTTGAGGTAGTACTCGCTGTTCTCGAACGAGATCGGCGGGAACATCGTGTCGGCGTAATAGGGCAGGTGCCCCGACAGCTCGAAGAGGTGCTCCTTCGCGATGTGCGGGGTGCCGACGTAGTCGAACCCCTCCTCGATGTGCCGGCGACGGACGTAGTCCTCCATCTCCCGCTTGATCACCCCGCCCTTGGGGTGGAACACCGGCAGCCCCGAACCGATCTCCTCGGGGAACGAGAACAGGTCGAGCTCGGCACCGATCCGCCGGTGGTCGCGCCGCTCGGCCTCGGCGAGACGCTCCAGGTGCGCCCTGAGGTCGTCCTTCGTCGGCCAGGCGGTGCCGTAGACGCGCTGCAGCTGCGGGTTCTTCTCGCTACCCCTCCAGTACGCGGCGGCCGAACGCATGAGCTGGAACCCGTTGCCGATCAGCCGGGTCGAGGGCAGGTGCGGCCCGCGGCACAGGTCCTTCCAGGCGACGGAGCCGTCCCGGCGCAGGTTGTCGTAGATGCTCAGCTCACTGCCGCCCACCTCGACCGAGACGTTGTCGGCGGCGGCCTCGACCTCGGCCTCCGAGGTGGTGTCGTCGCCGGCGCTGCCGCCGTCCGTGGAGCCGGCCTCGGACGGGCCCTTGAGGCCGATGAGCTCCAGCTTGTACGGCTCGCCCGCCAGCTGGGCTCGGGCGTCCGCCTCGCTCACCACCCGCCGCCGGAAGGTCTGGCCCTCCTTGACGATGCGCTGCATCACCTTCTCGAGGGCCTTGAGGTCCTCGGGGTTGAAGGGCTCGGCCACGTCGAAGTCGTAGTAGAAGCCGTCGCGGATCGGCGGTCCTATGCCCAGGTGCGCCTTCGGGTTGAGCTCCTGCACCGCCTGCGCCAGCACGTGCGCGGTCGAGTGCCGCAGCACGGCGAGGCCCTCGTCGCTGCCGATGGCGACCGGCTCGACGACGTCGCCGGCGGAGAGCACGTGGTCGAGGTCGCGCAGGGCGTCGTTGACCTTCGCCACGACGACCGAGCGGTCGTCGGCGAAGAGCTCCGCCGCGGTCGTCCCCGTCGTCACGACCCGCCGCTCGTCACCTGCGGGGGTACGGACGACGATCTGGACGTCGGACACGGGTGCTCCTCGATCGGGGACGGGAACGCCTGACACGCGCAGGCGTACACGCGATGCTACCGACCGCTCCCCCTGCGTCTCCCCGGGTTATCGGGGCGCGGCGCGCCCCCGCAGGAACGACGCGCGGAACGGGCGCAGCTCGCCGCGGGCCAGCCCGCTGGCGATCGTCGGGTCCTCCTCGACGATCCGGCGAGCGGTGGCCTCGTCGGGCGCCTCGAACACGCCGATGCCGGTGTTGACGCTGCCCAGCGTCGGCCCGGCCATGATCAGCACGCCCTCGTCGAGCAGCCGCTGGAGCCGTTCGGCGTGCTCGCCCCAGACCCGGCGCTCCTCGTCGGTCATCGTGGCGGCGAAGTTCTCGCGCGGCGGGTGGATGAAGTAGATCCACTCAGGCATCGCGCACCTCGGTGACCAGGTCGCCGGTCTCGATCCGGCCCTCGCGCTCGACCTCGGCGTAGACCCCGAGGCAGTGGTTCGGCCGCCGGACGACGCGCAGCACGGCGCTCCCGACCGCGAGCCTCCGGCCGACCAGCTCGTCCTCCCGCAGGCCCGGCGTGTTGAGCACGAGGTTGGCGCGCGGCTCCTCGAGGCTGCAGGCGCACCCGGCCATGTCGTGCTCGCCGCGCGCGGCGGCGTCGAGCGCCTGCCGGGTGACGAGGTGGACGGGGGCGTCGAGCGTGGAGCCCGCGGGGACGGGCGCCAGCCGCACCGGCCGCCCGAGCAGCTCGCTGACCGTCGCGTCCGCCGCACTCCCCTGGACGTCGCCCGCGCCGCCCGGGAGCTTCACGTATGGCGCGCCGGCGGTGCCCACAGCGGCGGCGAGGGTGCGCAGCGCCGGCGCGTCTTCGGCCGTGACGACTCCCCCGTCGCCCACGACGGCCCAGCGCCGGTCACCGACGACGCCGTCGGCGTCCAGCTCGATCGCGGGCACCGGGGCCGCCTGCAGGGACTTGACGGGGAAGGCCTGGACGGCCTCGACGCGCCCGAGCTCGGTGCACATGGCAGCACGCTAGGCGCCCCCACCGACGAACGGCGAGCCCTGCCGGTCATGACGTGCTACCTCGTGACATGCGAAAGGGCCCCGGCCGCGCGGCTGGGGCCCCTTCGGGGAGTGGGCGATACTGGGATCGAACCAGTGACCTCTTCGGTGTGAACGAAGCGCTCTCCCGCTGAGCTAATCGCCCGTGACGCCCGCCGATAGTAGCGGACGCTCGCCGCCGGCAACCACCTGCGGCCTCTCGTGGCGCCTCACGACCGCAGGCCCGGCAGCCGCGTCACGACGCCGTCCGGGACCCACCCGGGCACCCCCAGCACCAGGCCCACCCCGTACAGGCCGAGCAGCACGCAGAGGCCCACGCCCGCGCTCACGGCCAGCCGGACCGTGAGCCCCTGGGCGGCGAGCCAGCGGGTCCAGCGCAGGAGCGTGGCGCTCGCGAAGTCGAGCAGCCGGCGGGCCGGCGTGAACTCCGAGGCGAGCACGGCGAGTCCGGCCAGCACGATCAGCCAGCCCGGCCCGGGCAGCGGCACCAGCAGCAGGCCGCCAACCGTGATCGCGACACCCAGAAGGCCCACGACAATTCGGTAAACCGGGCGGAGCACCGGATGCGACCGGATACGGTCCCGAGCGACGCGCAGATGATCCACCGGACGGCGCCGGCGGGCCTCCTCCGCGTGATCGTCCACAGGTTCAGAGTACGTGGCCGCACACGGAGGGTTTCGGGACCCGAAGTCGTGGGAAGTATGCCCCGCGAGGGCCAACAGGGTGGCCTCCGAACGAGCGAGGGAGCAGCGCATGCACCAGCACGTGGACGTCGAGGCGTCGGTGCAGCTTCGGCTGGTCGTCGCCGACGCAGACGCCGTCCCTCTGCCCGTGAGCCTGCGCTACTGCGCTACCGACCCGTACGCCGTCAGGGCCGTCTTCTCGGGTGACGGCATGGAGGTCGAGTGGGTGTTCGCCCGCGACCTGCTGCGGACCGGCCTCACCTCGCCCGTCGGCGAGGGCGACGTGCACGTGTGGCCGTCGTGGGGCACCGGTCGCGAGCTCCTCATGATCTCGCTGACGTCCCCCGACGGGCAGGCCGTGCTCGAGGCAGGCGCCCAGGACGTGCGGACCTTCCTCGACCGCACCACCGCCGTCGTCCCTGACGGCCAGGAGAGCGCCCACCTCGACCTGGACGCCGCCCTCGCGCGTCTGCTGGCCTGATCGGCCCCGCTCCCACCCGTCTGCCAACCAGCTCCTACGGATCCATCCCATCGGCGGCTCGCCGGGCGAACAGCTCGGCGGCCGCCGTTCCCAGCTCCCCGCCCCGCAGCTCGCGGCCGTCGACCACGGCGACCGGCTGCGCGTCACGGGTCGAGCTCGTGAGCAGGACGTCCTCGGCGGTGGCCAGCACCTCGAGAGGTACGTCCCGCTCCTCGACCGGCAGGCCCTCCTTCGTGGCCCACTCCAGCAGGAGCTCGCGGGTGATGCCCGCGAGACAACCGCTGGAGAGCGGCGGCGTGACGAGCACGCCGTCGACCGCCACGAAGACGTTCGATCCGGTGCCCTCGCACAGCTCGCCGCGGGTGTTGGCGAAGATCGCCTCGTGGGCGCCCCGGCCGTGCGCATGATCGAGGGCGACGACGTTCTCGGCGTACGAGGTCGTCTTGGCGCCCGCGACGGCGGACCGCTCGTTGCGCGTCCAGGGGACGGTGGCGATCGCGATGCGCGCTCGGGCCACGGCGCGGCGGGCGAGATGGCCACGACCAGGGTCTGTGCGCCCGCCGCCCGGTCGGAGCCCAAGGGCCCCGGGCCGCCCGTCAGCGTGATCCGGAGCCGCCCGAAGGCGAGCGGCCCGTCTGCCCTGGCGTGGGCCTCCAGCGTGGCGCTGACGGCCGCGTGCAGGGCGTCGTCGTCGGGGACCGGGAGGCCGAGGGCCTTGGCCGAACGACCCAGCCGCACCAGGTGCCGGGTGAGGGCGAAGGGGACGCCGCCGGTGACCTTGCAGGTCTCGAAGACCCCGTCGCCGACGGTCATCCCGTGGTCGAGCGCACTGACCCGCGCGGCCGCCCCGTCACCGATCTCGCCGTCCACCCAGACGGTCGTCGTCATGCGGCCTCCGCTCGCCGTCGTCCCCTGTCGATCACGGCGGCCAGCCTACGTCGCGACGGCGACATGCGGGCCCTACCGGTTGGACTGGGGCGACGGCGGTCGGCTAGTCTTCCTGACGCGCTGACCGGGCGACCGGGCCCGGCGCCACGCGGATGTAGCGCAGTTGGTAGCGCATCACCTTGCCAAGGTGAGGGTCGCGGGTTCGAATCCCGTCGTCCGCTCGGAGACCACCCGACCCACGGGTGGCACCGAACTCGCGGTGGAGTGGCCGAGTGGCGAGGCAACGGCCTGCAAAGCCGTGCTACACGGGTTCGAATCCCGTCTCCACCTCAACGCTCGCGTGCCGAGAGTCGCCCGGGCACGGGCGATTAGCTCAGCGGGAGAGCGCTTCCCTGACACGGAAGAGGTCACTGGTTCAATCCCAGTATCGCCCACCACATTCTTGCAGGTGAGGGGCCAGTTGCGAGATCTTGAAAGCGAGCTCGAAGATCGTTTGTTAGAGATTCGTTAGAAGCGGGCGACGGCATCGGACGGCCCTCACCGGCCTACGGCATCAGTAAGCAGGCACTCTTAGCCCTCAGCGAGCTCCCCCCGCAGTCGGGCGACGAACCGATCAAGACGGCCCAGGAGGTCCTTGCCTCCCCAGGCACGGCTCGACGACCAGAGCACCGGTGTGCACGCACGCGGTTGTCGTGAATCCGCCCACCTGCTCGGCCCCTCTCCGATCGTGCATGGATGGCCGCCGACTTCATCAATAGATAGCTTCGGCGAGCTGCGCCGGCGCAAGGCGCAGCACGAGGACGAGGTCGCCCACCTGACCGGCTTGGTGTTCGACCGACGGAGCACGGTGCTGCGAGTGTTCGGACAGGTCAAGGACGCAGCGATGGTTCTGGACTAGGCCGAGGCGGCGCGTGCCGTGATCCGCTCCGGCGAGCGGTTCCCGCTGTTCATCCGGTCCTTCGATCAGCAGGGTGTCGAGGCTTCGGCCGCCTTCAGGAACGGATGCACGTCCGTGACCCGGCCGCGGTGCGACGCCTCGCCGGCCGGGTGCCGGTGTCCTACTACGCCTTCGCCCTGCTCCGCCTCGACGACCGCCCGCTCCTCCAGCTGCCGTACACCGAGCGCCGCGCCCTGCTCGAGGACCTCGGGCTGGACACGACGACGTGGCGGATGCCGCCCAGCTTCCCCGGCCCTGCCGTGGACGTGGTGGCCGCCAGCGCGCAGCACGGATTGGAGGGCATCGTGGCCAAGCGCCGAGTCTCCACCTACCGCCCCGGACAGCGGTCCCCGGACTGGCGCAAGGTGAAACACCAGCGGATGCAGAAAGCCGTCATCTCCGGGTGGCGCCCCGGCCAGGGCCAGCGAGCTGGTCGCATCGGCTCCTTGATTCTCGGCATCCCGGACGAACACGGCAAGCTGCAGCACGTTGGCGGGGTCGGCACCGGATTCACCGAACGCATGCTCGACCAGCTGGCGGAGCGGCTGGCACCACTACTACACGACGCCAATCCATTCACGACCCCGCTGCCCGGAGCCGAGACCCGCGATGCAGTCTGGGTCCGCCCGACCTGGTCGGCGAGGTCGCCTACATCGAATTGACCGGCGACGGCCACCTGCGCCACCCCTCGTGTGACCCAAGGTCGGCGAGACACGGCCTGCGGTCGCAGGATGCAGTGATGAGCGAGCGTGAGGCCACCCGGGCGGGGCTGCCGGATCTGGTGCGTCCGATGCTCGCCATCGCCGGCGAACTCCCGGCCGCCAACGAGGACGGGCGGTGGGCGTACGAGCTGAAGTGGGACGGCGTGCGTGCCGTCGGCTACGTCCAGGACGGCACCACGCGGTTGATGTCGCGCAACGACCTCGACTTCAGCGTCAGCTACCCCGAGGTGCTCGAGCCGCCGGCACCGGTCCGGCAGCGCGGGCTCGTGCTCGATGGCGAACTCGTAGCGCTCGACGAGCAAGGCCGACCCAGCTTCGGCCGCCTTCAGGAACGTATGCACGTTCGCGACCCGGCCGCAGTGCGACGCCTCGCCGGGCGGGTGCCGGTGTTCTACTACGTCTTCGACCTGCTCCGCCTGGACGACCGCCCGCTCCTGCAGCTGCCGTACACCGAGCGCCGCGGCCTGCTCGACGACCTCGAGCTGGACACCCCGACGTGGCGGGTGCCGCCCAGCTTCCCCGGACCCGCCGCGGACGTGATGGCCGCCAGCGCGCAGCACGGCCTGGAGGGCATTGTGGCCAAGCGCCGAGCCTCGGCCTACCGGCCCGGGCAGCGGTCCCCGGACTGGCGCAAGGTCAAGCACCAGCGGATGCAGGAAGTCGTCGTCGCAGGTTGGCGCCCTGGCCGGGCCGGCGCGCGGGCGGCATCTGCTCCCTGATTCTGGGCGTCCTGAACGACCGCGGCGACCTGCAGCACGTCGGCGGCGTGGGCACCGGGTTCACCGACCGCATGCTCGACCAGCTCGCGGAGCGGCTGGCGCCGCTGCGACAGGACGCCGGTCCCTTCCCGACACCGCTCCCCCGAGCCGAGACGCGCGACGCCATCTGGATCCGCCCCGACCTCGTCGGTGAAGTGGCCTACACCGAATGGACCGGCGACGGCCACCTCCGCCACCCCTCCTGGCGAGGACTGCGACCGGACAAAGATCCACGACAGGTCTACCGCGAGTAGTGGGAGAAGATGAGTTGAGGCCCGGCGCCGCGACCCAGATGCCCTGCGCCCGCTGATCTGGTCATCCGGCCCCCCGCGCCGATCCCGCAGCGCGCCAGGCTGCACGGCCGCGACCACGCCGACGCCCCGGACGCGCACGGGCACGGACCCTGCGCCCGTCGTGAACCGGTTCGTATCGAACCATTCGGCTGTCTCGGCATCCACGCCCTGGGCGGCGAAGCGGGCCGAGAGGGGCGCGGTGCTGATTTAGAATCGGAAGACGGTTCGCGCCTTGCGATCCAGCCACGCCTCGTTCTCGGCCGTCGTCCCGGCCAAGGCCGCGCGAAAAGCAGCATCTGCGATCGACGGATGTCGATGATCAGGGCCGAGTGGTCACGGAGCGCGCGGTCGACCACGAGGGTTCCCAATCGCCATGCGGCCCCGTGGTCGAAGAAGCTGAGCACCAGCCGCTCTTCGGGATGGGAACGATCCAGGGCTTCTTGGCGAGCAGCCACGCGAGCGCGACCTGGGCGGGGGTGGCGTTCTTGGCGTCGGCGATGCGCCGGACCAGGTCGACGACGACCTGGTTCGCCTGCCGCGCCTCTTGGGTGAACCTCGGGATCACGTTGCGGACGTCCCCGGCGGCGAACTCCTGGTTGGTCGTCACCGTGCCGGTGAGGAATCCCTTGCCCAGGGGGCTGAACGGCACCAGGCCGATGCCCAACTCCTCGAGCACCGGGATGATCTCGGCCTCGGGCTCGCGCCACCACAGCGAGTACTCCGACTGCAGGGCGGTGACGGGCTGCACGGCGTGAGCGCGGCAGATGGTGCCGACGCCGGCCTCGGACAGGCGGCCGGCGGCTCGGTCCCGATCAGCGACGACGGTGGGCATGCGGTCATCGAGGTGCGCGCCCGCAGCGTCGGGCGTGTTCTGAGAACGTCGCCGCGCATTGCGCGATCAGCTCCGCGAAGCGGGACCAGGCCTGCTCGAGGTAGTCCGGGCCGAACGCTACGTTTCGTATGTGGGCCGTGGCGCCCGACTCAGCCACGAGTTGCTGCCCCTTGTTGTCGTCATACGTCGAGACCCTCGGGGGCGGGCCCGTAGCAGTTCCCCCTTGATTCCACGATTCCCCCGCCTGGGTCGCAGGTTAGCGGACCGTCCCGGCTTTCGCTGCAGTCATCGCCAGAGGGAGAACTTGCGCGTGATGGGGTCGATCTCCCCCCTAGGACCGAACATAGCTATACCCCAGCATTCCAGCTCTCCCTCTCGCAGCGCGGCGGTACGCTCCATCTGTTCGACATAGGTGTCCTTGGTCATGGATCCAGTGAAGTCGACGACATGTATCTCGGCCTCCACCGCGGCGAGACGGGCATGTCTGATCTGATTGCTATTCTTCGCGCTCAGCACGATGAGTGACAGGCCGGATACCGGGTGGAGGTTGCCGTCAGCGTCCTCGTAGTCGATGAAGCTCATCTCGGCCCGGAGGCTCTCGTCCGCACGCGCAACGAGCGTGGCCGCCATAGGAGCAGGCATTGAGCGCGGCCCCCGTCTCCAGAGACTTTGTCAAGACTACGACAAACTTGTGGGACATGCGGACGATGCTCTCTTCTGCCATCGATAGCTCCTGGTGATGATCGTGTGGTGCTGCCGTAAACATTGGGCGTGGACGAGCCGGCGTGAGGGGTGGGCGAGGGAGGTGAGGTCGCGGACACTGGCCCGCCCTGTCAAGCGGCGAACGAACGACCCATGATTCACCTCTGGTGACGTGCCGACTAGCCCGGTAAGGGGCCGGTTGTTGCCAACACCCAGCGGAGGGCGTCAAGGGCACGGATCCCGAGTGCTCACCGTTGACCCGAGCGGACTGCGGTCCGGCGGGGACGAGCGGTCGCGAGCAGCATGGCCAGACCTGCCCGGTCGTCGAGGTCCTCGCCCGGCTGCGCCGTGCGGCGGGGTCGCCGGGGCACGTGGTCGGATGCCATTCGCTGTGGCCTGTCGCCGGTGCCGCGCCGCATCCTCCCTGCGGAACCACCGTTCCCGCGGTCAGGGGGCGGTCAGACGGGGTGAACTCAAGTGGATGTCCGCTGCCTTGGCTTCACTGTTGGAGGGGCTTCTGGGACCTCGCGGCTTGGAGCACGTCGAGGATCGCTCGCGTGGTAGCGGTAGCACCCTTTTCGTCTCCGATCAGCCCTTCGTGATCCGCGTCGATGACACGGTGCGCGCTGTTGGTCGACAGGGTGGCCAGCTGATTCTGGTCCGCCAGGTGGGTGGCGTCACTGCCGATGCCGGCTGTCAGGACGGCGAGTGGCTTGTCGGCGAAGTTCCTCAGGGATGCGGCTTCCTGCGTTGAGGCATTGGCCTGGACGTACTCGTCGATCGTGCTGCGAAGGTTGTTTGCGGTCGCGACGCTGGCACGGTACTCGCCTTCCGAGCGTGGTGGAAGGCTGCCGGAGGCGACCTGGGCATAGAGGCGTCCCAGGCCGAGTCGTGCTGTGCTTGAGATCAGGGCTGAGGCGCGCCCCAGGACGTCGTAAGAGCCTCCGTCGTACCGCGTCGCGGTCTTCAGTTTCGCGGCGGATGCCGGCGCGGTGGAGTCCACGAGGACCATTCCGGCGACCTCGTCGGGGTAGCGGGCGGCGAAAGTGAGCGCGTAGAGGCCGCCGAAGGAATGCCCGGCCAGCACATAGGGTCCTGGAATGTTTCCGCGCTGCAGCAACGTGTGGAGGTCGGTCGCTATGTGAGCGGCGTCCTGGGGAGTGTCAGCGGGCTCACTCCACCCGCGACCGGCGCGGTCGTAGACGCAGACCCGGGTGTTCCGGGCGACGGCCGGCGCGATCCATCCCATGTTCGACGACATCTCGCCGGCGCCGGGTTGGAGCAGGACAGTGGGGCTGCCCGAGCCGGTGCAGTTCAGGTGCAGGCGGTGTCCGCCGACGTCGATCAACTGACCGGGCATCGGGTAGGCCCTGGCGTCCGCTGCCGCGCCGAGGGTGGCCCAGCCGCCGCCGATGGCGGCAAGCGCCGTCAACCCGATCACTGGGTAGAGGAGCCAGCGTCCGGTACGGCTGTGAAGCTGTCGATGGACGCGGACGAACATCCAGATCGCCAACGCCAGCAGGGCAGGCGGCCACACCCAGTCGAGAACCCCGTGTACCGACGAACCGAAAACCAGCAGCAGACCGCCCAGGCCCATGAACAGGGCAGGAGCAGCTGCCCATCGCTGTGGCTGGTCCGTGAACCGGACCGAGAGCACTGCCAACATCGCCCACCCCAGGGCGAACCCACACAGGACGGCACCAGTGACGGCGCTCTCGGTCGCAGGGATGAACGGGACGGCGACCAGGAGCGCAGCAGCGACCAGCCCGGTGACCAGGGAGCCGGCCACGATCCAACCAATGCGTCGCGTGCCCGTGGATGGGAAAGCCGGATCCTCAGAGGTGGGTGTCTGACCCACGCGCGAAGCGGCCATGCCGATCATCCAGTCCATGCTTCAGCTGAGTGCGCGGCGGTGTTGCAACACCCGGTGTGCCGGCGGCGGCTTGCCAACGTCCCACGCAAGCGCCTCACGGAAGCGCGCACCTCACCCCGGGCGAGTGAGACGGTCACGGCGGCCGGTCGACGACTGCTGGCATCCCACTGAGCTTCACCTCGTGAAGCTGGCCAGATCCAACTCGATCGGTAACCGACCGCGCCGACGCTGCCCGGTTGGGGTCGGCCCCGCGGCACCTGGGACCAAGGCCCGGCGCGTGACCAGCTTCGAGGCGATCCCCGGAGGCGTTTCGGCCAATCGGGGCGGTCCCGTAACGTCAGGACCCGTCCAGAAGGCAACTCTGGCACGGCCCCTGACATGGGGATGTGCGTGGAAGCTGTGATCCTTGGCCTGCTCGGGCCTGTCGAGGTTCGGGTGCCCGGCAGCCCACCGGTCGCGCTGCAGCCGGGCGCGCGTGCCCTGCTCGCCCGGCTCGCGCTCAACCCGGGACGGGTCGTCTCCGTCGACGCCCTCACCGACGCGCTCTGGGGCGAGGACCTGCCCGCCGACGCCGCCAACGCCCTCCAGGTCCGGGTGTCGAAACTGCGGCGAGCCCTCGTCGCGGCCGGCATCCCGGGCGACGTCCTGCTCACCCGCGCGCCGGGCTACGCGCTCGCCGTCGAGCCGGACGCCATCGACGTCCACCGGTTCGAGCACCTCCTGACCCGCGCGCGGCAGCTGGTCGCGGACGGTAATCCCGGGGACGCCCTGGCGTTAATGGACGAAGCTCTTGCCCTCTGGCGGGGGCCGGCCCTGGGCGACGTCGGCGACGGCGAGTGGATCGAGGCGGAGAGCGCGCGCCTGGAGGAGATGCGGATCTCTGCTCTCGAAGATCGACTCGAGCTCCTGCTCGAGCTGGGCAGGCACGGCGAGGCGGTCGCCGACCTCGAGCGGCTGGCGACCCTGCACCCGCTGCGCGAGCGGCTGCACCGGCTGCTCATGATCGCGCTCTATCGGAGCGGGCGGCAGGCGGACGCGCTCACGCTGTACCACCGGTTGCGCAGCCGGCTGGCCGACGAGCTGGGCATCGACCCGTCGCCGGAGCTGCGGGCCCTCGCCGAGGCGATCCTCCGGCAGCAGCTCCCCCAGCCCGCCGCGCCCACACCCATCGCCCCGCAGCTGGTTGCCGATGACGCGTCCCCCGCTCCCCCGCGGGCTGTTCCGCGGACGACGCCGCCGCCTCCCGCGCTGTCCGCGGTGATCGGTCGCCGCGACGATGTCGACGCCATCCTCGGCCTCCTGGTCGACACCAGGCTGGTGACGCTGACCGGCGTCGGGGGCGTCGGCAAGACCACCCTGGGGCTCGAGGTGACGCGGCACGTCGACGCCGCGGTGTCCGGGGAGGTCAGGATCGTCCGTCTGGCCGCCCTGGAGCCGGGCGCCGACGTGGCCGAGGCCTTCGCCCGCCAGCTCGGGCTGCTCCCTCGCGGACCGGGCGAGGCTGCGACCCTCGCCGTCGTCGACTACCTGGCAGACCGTTCAACCCTGCTCCTGGTGGACAACTGCGAGCATGTCATCGACTCTGCTGCAGCACTGTTGGAGAGGGTGCTGCTCGCCTGCCCGAAGATCACCGTTCTGGCGACGAGCCGGGAGGCCTTGGCAGTTCCCGGTGAGGTGCAGGTCGCGGTCCATCCCCTGTCCCTGCCGGCCGAGGACGCCGACCTGGCAGCGATCTGCGACAGCGCGGCGGTGCGGCTTTTCGCCGACCGCGCGCGCGCCGTCCGCCCGTCGTTCTCCCTGGACGCCGGGACTTCGCCCGTTGTCGCGCTGATCTGTCGCCAGCTCGACGGGGTCCCGCTGGCGATCGAGCTGGCGGCGGCGCGGGTCAAGGCGCTGCCGCTGCGGGAGATCGCCGACCGGCTGGCCGACCGCTTCACGTTCCTGTCGGCGGGTCCTCGCACGGGTGAGGCGCGGCACCGGACGCTGCGGGCGACGCTGGACTGGAGTTACCAGTTGCTGTCTGCCGCCGAGCAGGCGGTGTTGCGGCGCCTCGCGGTGTTCCGCGGCGGTTGGACGCTCGATGCGGCGGAGCACGTCTGCCGGTCGAGGGACCTCGAGGCCGGCGAGGTCGTGGACCTGCTCTTCCGCCTCGTCGACCGCTCGCTCGTTGTCCCGGACCCCGACACCGGACGCTTCCGGCTGCTCGTCACCATCCGCGACTACGGCTGGACGAAGCTGCGCGAGGCCGGCGAGGCGGACGCCGTCCAGGCCCGGCACCTGGAGTACTTCACCGCCTTCGCAGACGAGCACGGCTCCCTGACCCGCTCCGGGGGCTCGGGCTCCGTCCGGATGCGCGAGGAGCACGACAACCTGCGCGCCGCGCTCGACTACGCGATCGACCGGGCCCGGCGTACCGCACGGCCGGAGGACGTCGACGCCGGCTTCCGGCTGGCTGACGCGATGCGGTGGTTCTGGGGGTGGAACCTGCGGTACGAGGGCGTGGCCGCGCTGACCGCTCTCCTTGCGCTGCCCGGCGGGTCGCCGGCGTGCCGGGCCCTGGCGCTGCAGGGCTTCGCGTTGTTCCACGTCCACTACCCCACCCCCGAGTCCCGGGCCGCGGCGCGCGAGAGCCTGGCGCTGCTGGAGCGGATCGGCGACACCCAGGACGCAGCAATGTCGCGACTGGTGATCGCCTGGGAGGGGCAGTTCGGAGGCGACTTCGAGGCGTCCTGGGCGATGGTGAGGCAGGCGGAGGAGGATCTTGACCAGGACGCCGACCCCGGCGTCCCGCTGATGCTGCACTACATCAAGGCCCTTCTGCACCTCGGTCAGGGCGCATTCGACGCCTCAATCGCCGAATGGGAGCTCGGGCTCGAACAGGCCCGCGAAATCCAGCACCGGGTCCTGCAGGGGGCGATGTTCTCGCATCTCGGCATCGCCCTACCGGAGACGGGACGAGGGCGCGAGGCGGTCGACACCCTGCGCCAGGGCGCGGCTCTCGACGAGCAAGGTGGCTCCCTGCATGGCCTCGCCTTCGCGCTCGTCAACCTCGGCCACACCCTGCTCGGCAGCGGCGATCAGGCCGAGGCGCGAGAGCCGCTCGACCGCGGCAACGACGTCGCGCGACGCGTCCAGAACCCCCGGTGCCAGGCCTGGGCGGCCTGGGGACGAGCACGGCTCGCGTTCACAGACGGGCGCCCGGACCTCGCAGTCGAGGAGTGCCGGCGAGCGACGGCCCTCCTTCAGAACCGGGAGTTCCCGTGGGCGCTCGTCCAGCTCTGGGAGTTCCACGCCGAGACGGCGACGGCAGCGGGACTTCTCGACGTCGCCGACGAGGCGCGAGCCGCGGCACGTCAGGTGACGATCACGAACAGCTGAGATCGCGCACCGCCTCCTGGGCTGCGGCGGGGTCGACGTCACCGTTGATCCAGACGCGGCCGGCCGAGGCGTCGATCTCAAACAAGATCACCCCGGGCAGGTCCCGCAGTCGCCTGCTCAGCGCTCGCACGCAGCGCCGGCAAAGGCCGCGCGGGATCTCGAGGCTCAGCCGCTGTCGCGCCCGGTGGTC
>CAWBVK010000005.1:0-138931 GCA_963792195.1 uncultured Actinomycetota bacterium
ACCCTACCCTCCAGGGATCTCCCGTGACGCACAAGACCATTCGACGATCCTCGACTGTCCTTGTGAAGGCTGAAGTGCTGGGCGGGCGGCGTCGTCCCACCACACCCGCACGCCAGACAGATGAACGGGCCGGTTCCTTAACGACGATCATCAAAAGGACAAGCTCCCTTTGACCTTGGTGAAGATCACGGAGGCCTCCACCAGCAGCGATGCGGTGGAGGCCTCCGTGCGCCAACCTGCTTCGGGGGGCTAGTGCGTCGGCCCGCGCCACAACACGTTGTCCTGCTTGTTGGATCCGCATTCCGGGCTCGATATCCACCAGGACGACGAGAACGTGAACCAGAAGGGCGTATTGATGTTCCAGGTCAGGGTGACTCCCTTGCCGAGCGGGCGGCGGGAGAGGTCCCGGTGGCCCTGTCCGCCGTAGCCGCCCATATTGTGGAATTGCCCCTGAATGAAGATCTGATACCCTGTCAGATTCCGGATCTCCACGTGTCCGACGACGATTCCTTTGCTCGTGCCATGGGACACGTCGTTACCAAAGTAGGTGATGATATCGACCTTGCCATCGCAGCTGATGGGCTGACCGATGATGTCGCCGGCACCGATGTTGTGGGTATATGTGGCCGCGGACGCCGGTGCCGCCGCACCGATCAGAGCGAGGAGGAGCGCTAGTGTTGCGATGACGACACGGACGAGTGCTTTCTTGTACATCTGGCGCCTGCGCATCTTGATCTCCTTGTACGAGGTGGACGGCGCATGAGTAATCATAGGATCGTCCTACATGATGGCGGGTTCGATGTCGGATCAGTCTGATGCTCGAGGAGCGCACCTCCCTCCCGCTGTCTGCCGCTCTTCGGCGCCGGACGTGCTTCGCACGTTCGAAGACGGTGTCGCTGTGCAGCTGGCGAGGGCAAGAGTCCTTCGATCGCTGTCGAATGATCGTCCACCGTCCTCTTGAGCCTTTCGACGATCCTCGAATCTGGTCCTTCCCGCGGCTCCGTCGGTGGTTGGATATTGTGGTAAAGCCACAGATGTGGGAGGCCCCAGTGGTTGTTCAGCGTACGAGTGGGTCTGGATGTGCACGCACGGTCGGTGGTCGGTTCAGCGACGCGGTGAACATGAACGGTACACGTGGTGGCCAGGGCGAATACCAATCGATCGTGATCTTCGACTCGTCGCCGGGACGCGAGTGGGGCCGAGCGGTGCACGCGGCATGTGCGCCGGGGTTTTTCACTGTGGACGCCCGAGTTCCGGTAGTCGAACGACAACCGGCACGATGGCCGTCCCTCGCGGGTCCCCGCTCGTGATTCCTCTTGCCGAGGTCCCGTCCCGGAAGATCCTTCCGCTCTAAGATCCCGCAGGCGTGCTGCTGTGGAACAACTTGCAGAACAACGTCAAGCAAGGGGTGTCGGTCGAGCCGGTCCAAGGGCGGATACCACCAGGGGCTGGCGTCTGGGTGGGCATCGGATCGCACGGAGGTGGGCTGTGTCAAGGATCTTGGACAGTTCCTCGGGTTGTTGATCAAGCAGCGGTCGCTGCTGGCGTGGTAGTCGGTGAGCGCTTCGAACGGGGTGCGGTAGCCGAGGGTGGAGTGCAGCCGCTTGCGGTTGTAGAACACCTCGATGTACTCGGCGACGGCGAAACGTGCTCGGGCTTGGGTGGGCCAGGCGTGCCGGTAGTACATCTCGTTCTTCAGGGCGGCGAAGAACGATTCGGCGGCGGCGTTGTCCCAGCAGACGCCGGTGCGTCCGACGCTGGCGCTGATGCCGTCTGGCGGTGCAGAACGCGGCGAATTCGCCGGAGGTGTATTGCGCGCCCCTATCGCTGTGGAAGATCGCGTCGGGTGCGACGTGGCCGCCGGCGATGGCCATCTGCAGGGCGTCGGTGACCAGGCTGGTGCGCATGTGCGTCGGCCAGCTGCCAGCCGACCACCATGCGGGTGGCGAGGTCGATCACGGTGGCCAGGTAGAGCCAGCCCTGGCCGGTGCGCAGGTAGGTGATGTCGCCGACCAGCCGCTCGCCGGGGCCGCCGCTGGCGGTGAAGTCACGGTCGATCAGGTCGGGTGCCTCGACCGGCTGCTCGCCGGGCACCGTGGTGCGCTTGTAGGCCGCGCGGCTGCACCGCCTGCAGGCCCAGCTCGCGCATCAGATCGGCGACCAGCCCGACGCTGCACTCGTGCCCTTCCCGGTTGAGCTGGGCGGCGACCCGCCGGCAGCCGGAGGTCTGCCGCGGAGTCGTCGAACACCCGCCGCACCTGTGCGGCCAGCGGCGCGCCGCCGCGCCTGGGTCGGCGGTCTCGACCCGGTTGCGCCAGGCGTAGAACGACGACCGCGGCACCCCCAGCAGGTCGGCACATGAAGGCGATCGTGTAGTTGGCCTTCTCCGCCTCGATCAGCGCGCAGCGCTCGGCTACGGGCTGCGTCCTGGCGAAGAAGGCCGCGGCTTTTTTCAGGAACTCGTTCTCCATCCGCAGCCGGCGGATCTCGTCTTCCATCTCCTTCACGCGCGCACGCTCCACGGGGACTCAACGGCTCGTCGGGCTCGGGATGGGCATGCCGCCAGGCGTTGACCCAGTTGCCCAGCGTGCCGTCATGGATCCCCAGATCACGGGCGACCTCAGCGATGGGCTTGCCGGTCTCGATCACCATCTGCACGGCCTCAGCCTTGAACTGCGGGCTGAACCTTCGACGCTGCTCGGGCATGGACAGATCCTCTCAGTCGAGAGGCCCTGTCCAAGATCCTTGGTACACCCCACTTGGGGTTGTACTGCCGGTTGCGGGCAACCAGGCCGGCGTTGGCCATCGCCTGCCGGTTGAGCTCGCCCTGCACTCGGCCGGTGTAGCGCCAGCCGCCGCCGTCGGGATGTTGCCCAGCTTCTTGACGTCCACATGCAACAGGTCGCCGGGTGCTCGTGCTCGTAGCGGCGGACGCGTTCGCCGGTGATCCGGTCGAGGTGGGACAGCCGGTTGAGGCGGCACCGCTTGAGGACCGCGGCACGGTCGAGGCGGGCAGGTCGAGGGCGTCGCCGATCTCGACCGGGCCCCACCCCTTGCGCCGACGCAGGGACATGATCTTGCGGACCAGCTTCGGCGGCGTCTTGGTGGTCCGGTGGCGGGCGGCTGGACCGGTCGTTCATCCCGGCCTCGCCGAGCTCGAGGTAGCGCTGCACCCACGCTGCGCGGTCCGGTAGGACACCTCGAACCGGACCGCCGCCTGGGAGATGGGGCGGCCCTCCTCGACGACGAACCGGGCCAGGCGAAGGCGGGCACGCGGAGTCAGGGCGGCGTTAGCGTGGGACACGAGGGCCTCCGGTCGGGAGCGGTTCCTAGACAGCTCCACTCCACGACCGGAGGCCTTCCCACATCAAGATCACTCAGAGAGTATCGTCACACCCGCCCGACCAACGTCCCTGGACAGCACAACTAGCGGGGTCTGGGGGAAGGTGGTCCAGCCCTCGTTGGGCGAGCTGTCGTGACACGGGTTGTGATGCGAACTGGCGTCCAACGAGGCAGATTGAGTGCGCCAGAGCCAGCCGGGAAGCAGCAAAGTCGCTGGCAGCGACGGGAGGAGTCCAATGACGCAGTTGCAGCGCCGTCGAGCGAGCCGATCCGCTGCGAAGTCGCAAGTAGCGAGGGGAGGGGGAGGTGTGGGCGGCCCTCGTAATGCGTAGGTCGTGGGTCCGATTCCCACAGGCGGCTCCTCGTGTGACCTGCGCAAACGCACTTCTGCTTGATCATTATCTCGACCGACGTGACGCGAAATCCTGTGTCACGGACCTGGACGATCATGATGGATTTCCGCCGTTCGTGTCACTTCCGGGGGGCGGTGCGACCAGAGTCGACGGGTGAAGCGCAGCGCTTCCCCCAGCAACTCCCGGCAGGGTTCACGCCGATTGCACCGCCGCCATGGGCATGGTTCGTCACCGCTGCTGGCACCGTGCTCATCGCCGCGTCAACCGCCTTGATCACCGCCACCGTCGACCGCACCCGCCACCCATGCCGCTTGGCATCTCCACCAAGACCAGCGGAAGACGATCTCGTCGCCGACCTGGATGGCGCCGCCGTCGAAGTCCTCGAGTCGCTGTCGGAAACCGTTCAGCGCCTGGATGGCAGGGCGCGCCAAGAGTCCGAACGCCGGCTTGCGTAGCGCAGGTCCGATCCCTGCAACCGGACACTGCCGGACACTGCCGGACACTGGCGGGCACTGCCGGGGCACCGCCAGGCACTGCACAGGCGGCTCCGTCTCAGCGACCTGCGGAAACGCACCTGGATTTGATCGTCTCCCAGCCGCGCGCGACACGAAGCGCCGCGTCAGGACCGGTCTGCATCGATGCAGCATCCACGAAGGCCACGCTAGGAAGAACCCGGCTGCCCCCGACAGTCGGACACCGCGCTCCCGCGCCTCGCCGACGGGTAGGGGATGAGGTCGAGCTCCTCCTCGGACGCGGTGCCGTGACAGGGCGGTCCCTCGCAGGATCCACCCCGGCGTCTGCACACTTACGTTCGCGTTCCCCACACCCCTGGTCTGCGGCAACCCCTTCCAGGTGACGGTGAGCCGCTCGCCCACCGGAACCCTCGCAGATCTCCACCGGCGCCGGCGCCACGGGGGCGATCGAGGAGGCGAACGGCCACCGAGGTCAACGTGCCGTACAAACGACACGTCCCCGGTGCTCCACCCAGCTGCCTCATGGCACTCTGCGCCGGGCTTGGGACGGCTTCGGTCGACGCGGCTAGCCTATTGCCGGTGCGAGTGGCGACGTGGAATGTCAACTCGGTCAAGCAACGAGTGCCGCGGCTGCTGCCGTGGCTCGACCAGCGGCAGCCCGACGTCGTCTGCCTGCAGGAGACCAAGCTCGCCGACGACGCGTTCCGTGGCCTGCTCGGGGACGAGCTCGATCGCCGTGGCTACGAGATCGCGCTCCGCGGCGAGGCGCAATGGAACGGCGTAGCCATCCTGTCCCGCGCAGGGTTGGACGACGTCGCGCTCGGGATCCCTGGCGCCCCGGGCTTTCCGCACCCCGAGGCGCGTGCGGTGGCCGCGACCTGCAGCGGGATCAGAGTGCACTCGATCTACGTTCCGAATGGTCGGGTGCCGAACTCGGAGCACTACCACTACAAGCTGTCGTGGCTTGCCGCGTTGCAGGAGATGGTCGCCGCCGATCCTCCGGCCACGATCGTATGCGGGGATATGAACATCGCACCGACCGACGCCGATGTGTTCGACCCGAACGCCTACGCGGGGCAGACGCACGTCACTCCTGCGGAACGAACGGCCCTGGCCCGACTGCAGGAGGTCGGCCTGCGCGACGTCGTCCGGGAGCGGTGGCCGGACGCGCGAATGTTCACGTACTGGGACTACCGCGCCGGAATGTTCCCCAAGAACCTGGGGATGCGCATCGACCTCGTGCTCGCGTCACAACCAGTAGCCGATCGCGTCCGGGCAGCATGGGTCGATCGGCATGCGCGCAAAGGCCCCGGGCCGAGCGACCACGCGCCGGTCATCGTGGATCTGGACCAGGCGCCGGACGGCGACATCGGGCCGGTCGTCCCGCCGCCGTCCGCGAGGGCCGCCAGACCAAACACCGCCACGCTGCCCCAGTCACGCTGACCGTCCGGCGCGGTGATCCCTTGCCGGCCCTGCGTCAAGCCGAACTGACCACGACGGTTGTGCGAGGAGGTCCGGCCCTCGTTGGGCGAGTTGTCATGACACGGGTCGTGACACGAACTCGCGTCCGACAAGGCAGCCGGAGCGCCGCTGCCCAAGCCGAGTAGCAGCGAAGTCGCAGGTAACCAGGGGAGGGCGCGGTGTCAGCGCCCCTCGTAATGCGTAGGTCGTGGGCTCGATTCCCACAGCCGGCTCCCATCATTTCCGGAGCGTAGTCCTGGGCCTGCTCCACACCCATCGCGTACACCCCGAACGGGAACACGTCACCCATCGATGCCTGGAACCGGTGCCCACACTGCAGAGGGGGACCGCCGTGACCGTCACCGCCCGTCGCTGGTACCCGCTCCTGCTCCCGCGCGACGCCCGAGGCGGATTCTCCAGCCTGCGCTTCCCCGTCCGAAGCGATCCGCCGTGCGACGTTCCCGACGGTCAGGGAACGTGTGCCCGTAGGAACTTCCCCGCTCGCTCGGTCGCCTGGGCGGCCTCTGGGGTGCCGAGCGCCAGTTGGTAGACGTGGGGTAGGCCTTCGCCCACTTCCAGGCGGACGTCGACCCCGGCTTCGGCGGCCGCTTCGGCCAGGCGTTCGGAATCGCTGAGAAGCAGGTCGGCCGTTCCCACTTGCACGAGCAGCGGCGGGAGACCGGATAGCGACGCGAACAGCGGCGACGCCAGAGGCGTCTTGGGGTCGGCCCCAGCCAGGTAGTCGGACGCCAACTGACGGAGCAAGGCGGGGGTGGAGATCGGGTCCTCGTCGACGCGGTCGGTCATGGACGCACCCGAGCTGGTCAGGTCCACCGTCGGGGACATCAGCTACTGCGGCCGCGGGCAAGGCGTCCCCGGCGTCACGCGTCGCCACGAGCAGCGCCACGGCGAGGCCTCCGCCGGCCGAGTCGCCGGCAACAGCGATGGATCTTGCGTCCAGCTGCTGATCCGTGCGCAGCCACCGCCACACGGCCCGGACGTCGTCGATGGCGGCCGGGAAGGGATTCTCGGGGGCCAGTCGATATTCAGGGAACAGCACGCGCATCGTGCTGGCCCGGCCCAGCCTCGCGGCCAGTTCACCGTCGCTGCGAAGCGACCCGAACTGGTAACCGCCGCCGTGTAGAAAAATGAGCACCCGGTTGGTGTCCGCCCCCGGGGCGGCGAGCCAATGGGCTCGCACCCCACCGGCAGATACCTCGCTCACCAGCACGTCGTCGGGCACCGGATGAATGGGGCCCGCGGGGGCGAACGCGGAACGGGCCTCTTCCACCGTCGCAGGGGCCTGGCCGGCGCCGGCCCTCTGCCGATCCCTCAATACCTCCATCAAGTCCAGCATCGCCACGCTTGGCATCGCAGCATCTCCCGACCATTGCAACTGGTAACGACCACGTTGCGACACTGAGGCCGTGACGAACAACCCCTATTCGCGGAGAGTCGTCGTCCGAGACTTCATGCCGCTCGGCTCGAGATCCGGGTCCACCGCGGGCAGCGACATCCCTACCGACCAGTGGCGGTGGCCTCCGGTAACACCTCGCTGAGCCGCCCGCTGTTGACGTCGTAGATGAATCCCCTGACCGGAACGTCCGGGGAGATCCACGGATGTGACCTGGCCTTCTGGACCTGCTCCCTCGTGTTCTGCTCGACGTCGGTGAAGCTGTAGAATCTGGCCGGCGCGATCGGCGCCATTCCCGTGTCCTCGCGGAGACGGTCCTCCAGCTCGCTGCCGGCGAACTTCGTCATCCCGCAGTCATTGTGGTTGATGATCATGATCTCTCGCGTGCCCAGGACCCTTGTAGAGACGATCAGGGACCGGACGGAGTCGTCGTCGATCACGGTGCCGACATTTCTGATCATGTCGACATCGCCGTCTGCCAGACCCAACATCCGCACGATGTCGCTCAGCCGCGGATCCGCACAGGTGAGGATCGCGATTCGAGGTGCCGGTGGCTTCCCGCGGGCGGCATCGTAGTCGTTGGCGATCGTTGCATTGGCGCTCAGCGCCTCGTCGATGATGCTCAAAGCCCTTTCTCCTCCTGACGTGGTGTCACACTTCCTGAACGTCCAAGTGAGGCGAGCACCAGCGGTACAGGTATACGTATGACTGGACAACCGGGGCGCTCCGCCTCCTCAGGCAGAGACCGGCGATGTGTGGATGGCCGTCGACAGGCCCCGGCGCCCCTCGCGCTCGATACAGCAGGTCAATCTTCCCGACATCATCAGCTCGCCCGGGAGCGCTCGCCTCATCCCCGCAGGGTGAGGCAGGCTGGTCGCCCAGGGTGATCAGGGCCCATCGGAGCGGGTCCCAGGTGCCCCCGATGTGCCCCCGCACCGCCTTGGACGACCATGCACATCCTTCGTCCAGCTTGTCGAGGCGAGCAGGACGTCGAAGCAGAGACCTCGGCCGGCACGTGGGAACGGGCTCGTGATGCGTCGGTCGTGGATTCGATTCCGACAGGCGGCTCCAACAAAATCGCAGGTCAAAGCCCTGTTTCTTCCTGCGTCGGCTAGGCATAGGCGGGAGTGGGAACGCCTTCTCCCCTGCGTGCTCAGCGTGCACACTAACGAGGCCCAGGCGCTCGGCTGTCGCCCAGCACGTCGACCTGATCGTGCACCTGACCGCGTACACCGACGGGACGACCGGGCGCCGGCGGCGCGTCGTCGCCGAGGTGTACACCGGCGAGGACCAACGGCCGGCGGTCACCGACCTGTTCCAGCCGGGGCCGACTGGCTGGCCGTGCCGGTCCGCCGGCCTGCCTGGAGGAGCCGGCCCGGCCGGCTCCGGCCCGTCGCGGGACGCCGGGCTCGGCGGCTTGCCCGCCCCCGGTCTCGCACCGCTCGGGCCGCGGCGATGAGCCCGGTGCTCGCCGCCGTCTGCGGTCGTATGAGCCGACGGCGAAGTCGACCGTGACCGTCACGCCCCTGTCGGACCCCGGTACGCAGGCACGGACGCGCCGAGCAGGACGACCAGCGTGACGATGAAGACGTCGTAGCCGGCGTACGTCACGTGCAACCCCGCGTCGTACCCTGCGTATCCCACCAGGCTGAAGAACACCGCGAAGACCCCCGACACCGCCACCACCCAGCCCGCGACCAGGCCGGCGGCCAGCGGCGACGGCGCGACCCTGGCGGCGAGCCAGGGGACGCCGATAGCGAGGGGCACCATCGCAAAGGACGGCCACAGCATGTACTCGTATCCCGTCCTCGCCATCGCCGTGCTCACCGCGACCGCTTCCGCGAGCATCGCCGTGCCGCCGATCAGACCGGCACCGCTGATGACGGCGCGGAGGGCGCCGGGACCGAGCGTGCCCGGATGCCAGGGCGACGCGCGCAACGCGGGAACGACGGCGACCGCCGCCCCGACCACTGCGAGTGCCACGATCGCGATCTGCTGGGGGCCCTGAGCCGCGAACTGCAGCCCGTATGCCTGGACCTGGGCAGCCGTGAGCACGACACTCCACAACGCCGCCGCGGCCGCACCCGCCGTCAGCCCGGCGCCGAGAAGGGATGCAGATCCGCGTACGGCGGTGAGCAGCCCACCGCCGAGCAGCAAGACGGGCGCGGTGAGGTCGGCCGGTCTCGTCCACCCGTCCCTTGCCCAGTCGGCAGGCTCGACGAGCAGCAGCAGGAGCCCGGCCAGCGCGGCGACGAGGCCGCCACCGACGAGCGTGAGCTGTCGGGAGCTGGAGGGCCTGGTGACGGGTGACGCAGCGGCCGGCGTCGCCGCCGCCTTCTCGCTGGCACTCGCGCCGCCGCTCACCCCGTCGCTCCCCGGGTCGTTGACGGCGTCCGTGTCCCGCGAGGGGGCGCGCGTCACCGGGGGCGCCGCGATGCGTGTCCCGATGGGACCCACCACCGGAGTCGGGACCGGAGTCGGGACCGGAGTCGGGACCGGAGTCGGGACCGGAGTCGGGACCGGAGTCGGCAGGCCGACGTTCTGCGTGATGGCCTCGGCGATCCCCTCCGCCACGACCTCGACGGACGCGCTTCCCACCGGGCCGCGCAAGGTCACGGCCCCGGTCACCCGTCCACGGACCCCGGGCGCCACCGTCACGTCGTACCCTCCGGACGTCTGGAGGACCGCGATCCAGGGGTCGGAGACCTGAACCTGCATGCTCGTGGCGAGCGGCGACCCCGCCACCGACACGCGGAGGGGCGAGGACACCTCACCGGCGGGGACGGCTCCGAAGTCGAGCCGTGGAGGGTCGACCCGAACCACCGTCTCACGCAAGGCAGCGGTGGCCGCCTCCGCGACCATCCGGATGTCGGTGTCGGCAATGGCGGACAGGGCCTGATGCGCGCCGAGAGCGGCCGGGAGGTTCTCGCTCAGCAGGCGGGCTCGCAGCTCGGCGACGGCGCCCAGCCGCATGTAGGCGTTGCCGTCCTCCATGGCCGCACGCAGATCCGGAGGCATCGGCGCCGGCTGGAGACGCCGTCGACCGCTCCGCGCGAGGTACAGCTCGCCCTGCATCTCGATGTCCCGGCTCGGGGTCTGGTTGGGGTTGGCCTCACGCACCCGGTCGAACACGTAGTCGTAGAGCTCGTTGAGCGAGACCCACCCGTCCTCGTCCCGGTCGGCCTCCCCGGTCGCGAGGCCCTGAACGAGCGCGGCGGTGAACAAGGAGGGAGCGGGCCGATGGTCGTCGGCGAGCCGCTCCCCTTCGAAGGCGTACTCCATGGCGCTGGAGGCCGTGATCACCCCTCGCCCGCGCCCGCCGCCGAGCCGGCCGGCCGGGAAGCTGTCGAGGACGTTGACGTCGCCTCCTGCCCTCACGGCGACGCCCTGCCCGAACGCGCCTCCATAGCAGCAGTCGAGGAGCAGCACGATGCTCCGCGAAGCGCTGGACCGGAGGCACCGTTGGACGAACTCCGCGGCCACGGCCGTCGAGGCGAGCCGGTCGAGCCGGGTATTGCGCGCCGCGAAGTAGAGTTCGCCCGCCTCGCCCTTCAGGCCGTGCCCCGAGAAGTGCACGAGCAGGACGTCGTCCGACGTCGCCCCCGCAAAGAGATCCTCGATCTGCTCCTGCACCACGTACGCCGGCTCGTTGCGGACAACCCTGACCTCGAAGTCGCCGATGCGCGGATCGCCGAGAACCGCTGCCAGTTGCTCCGCGTCCGTGGCGGGAGACAGCAGGCGGCGCAACCCGGCATGCTCGTACTCGTCGATCGCGACGATGAGCGCCCTGCGCCTGCCCGCCATCACCCACTCCTCCGTATTCCCCGGAGCCACCGTGCACCTTCACGAACGATCCGGGCAAGGTCCTTGAGCGCCTGCCGGCCCTTGGACAGCGGGTGACCGCGGTG
Organism: uncultured Actinomycetota bacterium; assembly: GCA_963792195.1. GTDB lineage: Bacteria > Actinomycetota > Actinomycetes > Actinomycetales > Kineosporiaceae > DATKNA01. Next base: position 10,952 of record CAWBVK010000005.1, read on the forward strand.
GCGTACCGTCCGGGCGCCAGGGCCTCCAGGGGACCAAGGGGCACGACGTGCCCGCCTTCGCCGCCAAGGCGGCGGCGTTCACGTGAGTCCTGATCGGCACATCAGGGTTCGCTGGCGACCTGTTTACCGACGACAGCAGACACGGGTCGCCCCTCGGGAATGTTGGTCCTCGCGGCCTCATCGAAGCCGGTCGCGGATGTCGCGGACGAGGTCGATCGAGGCTTCGATCTCCACCTTGCGGTTGGTGAGGCTCTCCACATTGATGCCGAACGGCAGGCGGAGGCGGCGGCAGAAGGTGATGAGAGTGCGGGCGTTCGTGAGGCATTGGTCGTAGGACACCGCCAAGGGGTCCGCGGATCGGACGATCTCCGTACGCAACCATCGGGGGACGTCGATACCGAGCCAGGACATGAAGTCGAGCGTTGTCCCGGATCCGCATGGCGCCAGCGTCAGCACGATCGGGCACGGGTCGATTCCCTCGTCCCGGCAGGTGTAGGCGTAGTCGGACAGCAGGTTGCGGATGTGATCGAGGTCGTAGCAGACCTGGGAGACGAAGAACCGGCACCCCTGCACCTGCTTGCGCAGCATCCGCTGGTGTTCGTCCGCTCCGACGGCGTGACGTTCGGCGATGAGCACGCCGCCGAGAATGGGGGGACGTGCCAGCGCGCCGTGCAGCTGGTAGGCGTCGCCTAGTCGCGTCGTGACGACCTGACGACTCGACGCAGCTCCGACCAGCACGGTGAGCACCTGATCGGAGTCAGCTGACGTCAGCCACTCGGTCAGCTCAGAGCGGGTGTATTTGCTCACCGCACGATAGATGATCACCGGGCTCGTCCAGTGCGACAGGTGTCGAACGTGGAACGCGGCGGGATCCATCATCGGCATGAACGGGAACGGGCGCGGGTCAGGTGAGCGATCGGCTTCGGCATCCACGTCGTAGAGGATCAGCGCGTCCAGCTCGACCGAAGCCAAACGCGCCAAGGTGGCTCTCGCGATCTCGTCTGCCCGCTCGGCCGTCGTGGTGAGCCGTGGCGGAGTCAGCCCGTACAGGAGAATCCCGTCCTGGGCGCGGTCGAGCAGTTGGGAGGCGGGGCTGCCGACGCGAGCCATGGGCGGAGGATGTCAGAACCGGGTCAGCCAGATCAGAGTTCGCCCTCTGTCGGAGACGCGAACACGTCCTTCACCAAGCAACCCGTGGCGCCTGGCTGCGCGTGCCGTTACCCGAACGTGTGCACGACCTGTGGCCCGACCTTGCGGTCGTTCCGAGGGGCTAAGGGGTGTTGTCGCCCGAGAGCTGCTGCAGCGCGGGTGGTCATGTCGGACGGGTGCGCTTGGGTCGGCGTGGCCTCGGTGCGGGCTGCTCTGTCGGTCCGGACGCCGCGCCGATGTTCGCCTTCAGCCGACCAAGCACCATGCCCCAGGCCGCCTCCATGAAGCTCGCCTGGTCGGGTGTCTCGGTCAGCTGGTGGACCTCGACCCGGCAGCCGCCCTCGTGTGCTGTGATCCGCAGGTAGCCCGTCAGCGGGTGACCCGGCACGGGGACGTTGTCGTCCTCGAAGTCCCAGCTCATCACGATCAGCTGCGGTGGGACGGCGAGCTCGTACCGGCCGCGCACCTCGGTGCCCCATTCGAGCGTTGCGGCGAAGGCGCCGTCCCTGATCGTGACGGGCACTTGCAGCCATCGGCTGTACTGGTCAGGGTCGACGAAGGCCTCGAACGCCGCCTCGCGCGTGACGGGGAGGTCGACGGCCGCAACGACGGCGGGGCGAGTCTGGGTGTCGGCCAGGGCACGCTCGGGGATGCCCGTCGCCGTCTGCCACTTCGTGGCGCCTTCGAGCGCACCGTGCAGGCCGTCGAGCGCCTCGGGTCGAGCCCGGTAGCGACGTGAGGTCCCGACCCGGGTCATCCGGACGAGACCGGCCCCGCGCAGGACGGCAAGGTGCTCGGAGATCGTCGCGGGAGTGAGAGAGAACGCGCCGGCGATCTCCCCGGCCGCCAACTCACGGTCCCAGACGAGCGCGAGGATCTCGCGTCGGGTGCGGGAGCGTAGCGCGCGCATCCGGACGTCGAGGTCCGGGACCGACTCCGCGTCAGGCCTGTCCCGGGTCACAACGGCACCCTAGTATTCCGGTCGCTCCCTAATTAGGCTACCGCCGAAACAGTTGTCAGTGATCGGAGAGGATCGTCAGCGATGAGCAAGTTCCTCGTCCTGTACCGGGCACCCACGACCGCCGCGGAGCAGATGGCCGCAGGTACCCCCGAGCAGGCCCAGGCGGGCATGGAGGCATGGATGGCGTGGGCCCAGCGGGCCGGCGACGCCGTCGTCGACCTCGGCGCCCCGCTGGCAGTCGTGGAGCCCGGCGGCGACGCCGGAGACCCCGTGGGCGGCTTCTCCGTCCTCCAGGCCGCGGACGCCGAAGCTCTGGTCAATGTCCTCGACGGTCACCCTCACGCGGCGATGGGAGGAACCATCGAGATCCTCGAGTTCCTCTCCATGCCCGGCATGTGACGAGCCGCGCGTGCCGGTGAATATTCCACACCGGTGCGACGATTCCCGGCGACCACCTGTCACCTCCACGGCAGCGGCGACACGGCGGCCTTCATGACGTTCACCGACGCCGTCGCCTTCGATGAGCAGCGGCTCGGTCTCGCCTCCGTCGTGCGCAGCTGGATCAGGATGAAGGAGGCATCGTCGTGAGTCACAGCACCGTCGGGGTTGAGCGAGTCGCAGGTCTGCAAGCGGGGGAACCAACCTGCCTGCCGGACCTGGTCTCGATGCCCACCAGTTCGAGGAGCGCTCGCGGCGGCCCCGGGCACGGACCGTGCTCAGGTGCCCACGAGGTTCGAGACGGAAGGAACGGCTGTGCAAGTACCGAAGGCAAGGGAGGTGGACAAGGACCGCTTCCGGTCGGTTGTCCCCGTCGATCCCCGGGTCGAGGTGAAACCGATGTTCGGCAACCTCGGCGCGTTCGTCAACGGGAACATGTTCGCGGGACTGTTCGGCTCCGACATCGGGGTCAAGCTGGCCTCCAGGGACATGGCTGAACTGGCCGACGCCGGTGGAGGGCCCTTCGGTCCGGAAGAACGCCCGATGACGGGCTACCTGACGGTGCCACCCGATGAGAGCGCGGCTCCCTGGGTCAGCAGGGCCTTGACCTACGTCGCCTCGTTGCCGCCGAAAGCGGCTCGGAAGAAGTAGGCCCGGCCCGACAGATCCTCTGGCAGGGATGAGGCGCTCCACCGATGCCCTTGGCACCGTCGTCGTCGGCCGGTCACCCGTGCACAGCGAGGTGTACCGGGAACCTGACGCGGAGCGACCCGTGGTGGTGCCGAGGAGGGCAGAGAGATGGCTGTGGACACGTTCATGGTCTATGTCGGCGTGTATCCCGACGTGGCCGCTGCGGAGGCGGACTACGACCTGGTGAAGGACCTGCACACCAAGGCAGGCCTGATCGACGCGTACGACGCGGCAGTGGTGGAGCGTCGTGCGAGCGGCAAGACGAAGATCGTCAAGAAGCACGAGACACCCACGCGCGTCGGTGGTGTGCTGGGCGGCGGGTTCGGTCTGGCCACCGGCCTGGTCGTCGCGCTGTTCCCGTTCGCCGCCATCGGGGGCGGTCTGCTGGCGGCGACCACGGCCGGCGGCGCCACGCTGGGGGCGCTGGCCGGTCACGCGGCGGCCGGGATGAGCCGTGGTGACCTCAAGGAGCTGGGCGAATATCTCGACACCGGTGAGGCCGGGCTCGTGGTCGTCGCAGTAGCCGACATGGGCGCCAAGGTCGAAGAGGCCATGCGGCGCGCGGAGAAGATCGAGACCAAGGAGCTCAAGGCCGACACCACCGAGATCGAGCAGGACGCCAAGCAGGCCGGCGCCGACCCGGCGTAAGCCACGCAGCCGTCTGCGCCTCGCGTCGCCGGCTGCGGACGACCACGCCGAGTACCCAGCCGACACCATCCGGGACGGCCGGCAGACGGGCGTCCGCCTGCGAAGGTCCGATCCGAGGACCTTGGGCCCTGGGGCCTGAGAACGCGGCCGACCTACCGTGCCCGTAACGGATGTGCCCGCGGCCACGAGCGGTCTCCGGGCGACCCCGAGGAGCGGGAGCCGGCATGGAGAAGATCGCCTGGCTGATCCTGACCGTCATCACTCTCGTGGCAGCGATCGCCACGCAGCGGCGCCTCGGAGCACTGCCGGTCGGCCGTATCGCTCTCGCGATCTACTACGTCGTCGCCGGCGCGCTGGTCAACCTGGCCTACCTCGTGGCCGGGGCCTCCTACGCGTCGTTCGCGGACTCCGCGCGCGTCCCGTTCGTGCGCGACACCTGGCACTCCTTGGTCGCTCCCCACCAGGCTTTCTTCATCGGCCTGCTGATCGCCTTCGAGGCGACGATGGGTGTGCTCGTCCTCATCGGTGGCCCCGCCGCCGAGTTCGGCCTGGCGGGCATCCTCGCGATGCAGGCCTGCCTGCTCCTGTTCGGCTGGGTGCTCACCGTCCTCGCGGCCGTCATGCTCGTCGCCGTCGGGCTCCTCCTCCGTGCCCAGCGGCGCTCCGACCGCGCGACCGAAGCGTTCATCAGGAGCGCCTGGACAGCAGACCGGACAGTCAACGCGGGACCCGGCGCGCCATGAACACGCGAACGGCAGTTTGGTCATGCAGGGCCCGGACGTCGTCGGCGTCCAGTCCACGCCCGGCGGCTGGGCCCTGGTCCTGCTCGCCGTCGTGGGCCTCCTTGCCATGATCGGCGGGATGATCGCCCAGTTCGTCGCGTGGATCGGGGCCCTGATCAACACCTCGCAACTGCAGGACAAGACATGGTTCGTCGTCCTGCTCGTGTGCGGCCTGCTCAGCTTCGGCTTCGTCCCGATCGTGATCTACCTCGTCGCCGGGCCGCCCGATCCCCAAGCGCGTCAGGCGGTGCGGCCGATGCCGTCACGGCCCGCAGACAGCGAGCGCGCGCCTGTTGCCTAGACACGTGTCTGGCACCGGGACATGGGTGACACATCGGCTTCAGGACATGGGTGACTGTTCCGCCTCCCGAGGTGCGTGACGCAAGATCCTCGGGCGCGTGTTGGTGGAGCGCAGCGTCATGGAGCAGCGGTATCAGGCGGTGCTGGGGGTCCAGGCCGGGGTCCCCGTCGTGGACGTGGCACGGCGGTTCGGGGTATCCCGGCAGGCGGCGCACCGAATCGCTACCGGTCCGGCGGGCCGGCTCTGGCCGGCCGCCGGGTGACGCTGCGTCTGGACGGAGACCTCGCACACGTCGTCGACGACGACGTGCTGGTCCGTACCCTGCCCGCGCCGGTACCGCCATCCCTGAGCGGGCGCCTGCAAGGCGTCCGCCTCGCCAGCCACCAGCGACCGGCTCCAGCCGGGCCGCTGCGGGTGCAGCCGCGGGGCTCCAGCCGCGGCCTCACCCAGGTCACCGGACAGACGCTATGCGTCGGCTTTGCCCATCGACACACTCCGGTCGACATCGACGTCCACGACATCGAGTTCCGCGTCTACGACCATGCCGGCGGCCAGCTCGCCGTCCTGCCCAGGACCACCAGCAAGGAAGTCACCCGCACGAAAGGGTACGGTCACCGCGGAAGGATCAACGAGGCACCGCAAGCGGCGTAGCATTCGACGCATGCTCATGCGGCGGCCGGCACGCCGGCTCTCCCGCAAACGTCGACGCGGCCCCCTTCCCGGCGGCGCCGGTGGCGGGCCGGCGGCCGGTGGTGGTCGCCGGGGCGGCGGCCGGGGTGACGGCCGGGGTGGTCGCCGGGGCGGCGGCCGGGGTGGTCGCCGGGGTGGCGGCGACGACGCGACGGGTTCGACGAGCCCTGAGCCGCAGCATCCGGTCCTCGGGGCCGTCGTGGCCATCGCCGCCGTCGTGGGCGCCTTCATACTGATCCCGGTCCTGCTCGGCGCGGTATTCCTCATCCTTGGCGCGACGGGCATCCTGGACTGACAGAGACCGCCACAGCGACACCGACCTAGCCGCACCCGGCGTAACCCGGAAGCAGCGGCAGGGAGCGACCCAAGCCACGGATTACGGTGTCCGCGACAGAGTCGGCCAGGAACCGTCACCCGTCTCCCGATGCCCGGCTGTCGCCCATGTCCTGAGTCAAGACACTGTCGCCTAGGCCGTGTCTGATAGATCATTGGACGGGGTCACGGAGCCAGATCCGGATGGCTGCGACGTCGACTGTGCCGCGCCAGACGTAGTCGCGCTTGTCGTACCTGGCGGCCACGGCTCGGCTCTGCTTCAACTTGTTGATGGCTCGCTCGACGACGTTGCGGTCGGCGTACTGGCCCGGGTCGAACGCCGGTGGGCGGCCCCCGGCGGCGCCGCGCCTGGCCCGGTTGCGGATCTCGTCGGCGCGTTCGGGGATCACCCCGCGGATTCCGCGTGCACGCATACCGCGTGCACGCAGGTAGGCGCGGTTGGCCTTGCCTGAGTAGGCCTTGTCGGCAAGGACGCGGCCCGGACGGATCCGGGGCCGGCCGGGTCCGCGGCGACGGATCCGCACCCGTCGCAGGACCGGCTTGAACCCCAGGCTGTCCCCGCGCTGGCCGGCGCTGGTCACCCGCGAGACCGGGCGGCACCGCGAGTCCGCGGACAGGTGAATCTTGCTGGTCAGCCCGCCTCGGGAGCGCCCCAGCGCCTCCCGGTCCAAACGGGCCCTCGGGCCGAGCAGATTCTTGTCATTCGATCCAGCCCCCCGCGCCCACGGCGCCGCCCGGCGCGGACAGCTCAGCCACAGCCAACCGCTCGGCGGGGATGTCCTTGGGTGGGGCGTGACGGGCACCGGCGGCGTGCTGATGAGCCCGCACCACCGTCGAGTCGACCGCCAGCGACCAGGCCGCTCCCTCGCGCTGGTCGCATCCGGTCTGCAGCACCTCCAGGATCCGTTCCCACGTTCCGTCCCCCGACCAGCGCCGATGCCGCCCATAGGCGGTCTGGTAGGGCCCGAAGCGTTCCGGCAAGTCCCGCCACGGACACCCGGTCCGGACCCGATGGAAGATCCCGTTGATCACGATGCGGTGGTCGTTCCACCGATGACCCTGCCTCGGATGCGCCGGCATCAACGGCTCCAGCCGCGCCCACTCGGCGTCCGTCAGGTCGTGCCGCTTCAACCGATCCTCGTCCACGACATGCACTCAAACAGGTCGCCCATCGAAGATCTGTGAGACACGCCCTAGACACGTCGCTCCGCGGTGTCCAGCGACGGCGAGCCTGTTCACGACCTGGGTAGGAGTGGATGAGAAGGGCCCGGCCGGCCTGGAGGTGCCGGAGTCGGCGGGTCGGCCGGCATGGACCCGTCGCCGCGCCCATGACGAACGCGGCGACGAGTCCTCGGCCGATTCCCGGGTTCGGCTACTGCAGTTCGCTGAGCAGGTTCTTCCCGTCGACCCGCCCGAGGCCCGTGCAGGCGTCCCAGCCCGCGGCGGCGGTGTAGCCCGGAGCGGGATAGATCTGGTTGGTGCCCTTGGTGATGTCGACGAAGGCACTCGTCTGGTCCAGGCTGTAGATGAACGGCGTGATGAAGCCCAGGGGGAAGCCGAAGCTCTCGTTCAGCAGGGCGACCAGGCCGGCGTAGAGCGGAGCGACCGCGCTGGTCCCGCCTTCCACGCCCCACTGCCCGTCGACGACGACCTTGTAACCGGTGTGCGGATCGGCGTCGGCAGCCACGTCAGGGACACCGCGACCGGGGCTGACGCCGTCGTTGATGTTGACGGGGATGCCCTTGCTCGCCTGCCAGCTGGGCATGGCGAACCGGTTGCTGACGCCGCCGCCCGTGGCCCATCCGAACCCGGGGTTGTCCCAGGTGATCTCGTCCACGGTCTGGTTCGGGTTGACCTGCAAGGTCGTGCCGCCGCAGGCGAGGACGTAGGGGTCGCTGGCCGGGAAGTCGCAGTGCGCCGTCCCGTCGTAGACGTTGTCGTTGCTCCCGTTGTCGCCGGACGCCGCCAGCACCGTGATGCCGAAGGCCGCTGCGGTGGCGAAGGCGGTGTCCATCCCGCTCAGACCCGCGGTGGTCCAGCCGACGTCCTCGGGTGCCCCCCAGCTGATGGAGAGGACGTTGGGCTGGTTCGTCGTGTCGAAGAGAGCCGCATTGATGGCGTCGATGAAGCCCTGTTCCGAGTTCGGCGCGAAGTACACGGCGATGTTCGCCCCCGGCGCGATCGAGCCGGCCACCTCGATGTCCATCTCGACCTCGCCGTCCGCGGAGCCGCCGGGGCTGTTCACCGCTCCGTCGACGCTGACCGCGACCACATTGGGCGTGGGGAGCTGGACAGAGGTGAAGTACATGTCGAGGTCCTGCTGGGTGTACCCACCGCCCAGCTCGATGATCCCGATGCAGGTGCCTGCCCCCGTGACACCGGTCGGGAAGTCGTACAGCTGCCCGATCTGGACGGCGTCGAACTCGCTGACGACCAGTGGCCTGAACTGCACGTGAGGCCGAGCCAGCGGCCGGTTGGTGAGGCCGGACACCCGCTTGACCACATCCGACAGCGTGCGCGGGACCATGACGTGGCCCTCGCGGCTGCGGAACGTTCCGTCGGCGTATTCGTAGGTGCCGAGTTGCACCCCGAACGCCTTGTTCATCTGCTCGACGCTGCCGGACAGCTGCACCGTTCGCTGCTCGGGGCTCGAGGACTCGACGGTGAGGTTGTACTCCTTCGCGAACTCGGCCACCTTGGCCAGGTCCTCCGATGATGCCGCGTAGCTCTTCGCCAGCGCAGCTCGGTCGATCTTCGGCCGCTCACCCGGGCGCTGGGCACCCAGGACCGCCAGGTCGGGCAGCGGTGGGGCGTCCGGGCGCTGGCGCACCTCGACGCTGACCGTGAGCTGCTCGCCGGCATCGGCCGGGCCGACCCGCCGGGCGTCGCTCGGCGCCGGACGTTCGGTGCCGGCCACGATCACATGATCGTTGCTTGTCGTCATCGCATGGTCTCCTTGGTCGTCGCAGACGGTTCTCAGAAGTGACGTGGGCAGTGATGGGCCTCGACCGGCAACGCTCACGGCCCGGCTCTCCGGCGAGCGAATCGGTCGCGCCGTCATTTGCGGCCGTGGTCGATCCGCACTCCGTCGGTACGGAGTCGCCCTTCCGCTCGCTGATACGGGGCGTGCCCAATCCCCGGGCGTCCCTGCTGCCTCGCGGTGAAAGGCCGCGCGAAAGGGCAGCCGAAGCAGCCGGTGGTCGGCCGGCCTAGAAGCCGGCCCGCTCGTCGCTCCGGACGTCGTCGACCACGTGGGCCCGGTACACGCCGCCCCGTGCCACTCGTCGCCACGGCCGCGCCTTCGTCACGGCGGTGGTGATGTCCTCGGAGTCCTCGCCCAGTTCGAGGGTGACGATCGCGGGGTCAGCCGTCGCGGGGCATCGCCGGAGCCAACGGCCGCCAGGTGCGACGACGCCGGCGGTCGCGGCCGGGTGCTGCTGCGGCGGTACCGAGAAGCTGACCCAGTAGCCGTTGACGGCCGCGTGCCCCTGGCACTCGACCGCGAAGGTGGACGCGTCGCCGTCGCCGTCCCCGGTGCTCGAGAACAGGACACAGTCGACGTCCCGCTGCTCGTAGTCGCTGAAGACCTCGGGAAAGTGGCTCTCGATCCCCAGAGCGCACCCGAATTGCCATCCGTCGACCTCGAAGGTGATCGACTGTCGCCCCGGGGAGTACATGAACGTCGTCTTGGTGTGTGACAGGTAGCGCTCGTCGTAGCGGGTGTGGACGTTCCCGTCCGCGGACACCACGAACAGGCTGTTGTGCGGTCGATGCGGTGGGCTCAGCCGGTGGACGGAGCCGAGCACGGTCCACAGCTGCAGCTCACCTGCAAGGGCGGCGATCCGCTCGAGCTCCGCGCGCAACGTTTCCCAGACGACCCGGCTCCAGTCGGCCGGGCCCACCTCCGTGGGGCCGAGGCTGGACACGGCCAGCTTGTGGGGAGAGCAGGTGGCCCCCTCGGGGAGGTGCAGGAGTCGGGCGCCCTCGCGGTGAGCGCCGTGCATGAGGTCGCGGATCAGCCGGCCGCTGCGCCGCAGCGCGTCGACGTCGGCGGGGCCTCCGTGCAGGGGCAGCTGCCCGACGGCGAGGCGGAGAGGGTGGCGGTCCTTCATCGGTTCTTCCTCCGTGGGGATGAGGAAGTGCCGCAGGCAGCGGTGTAGGACTCGCCGGTCCTGGCCGCTCGGGCGCGGACCAGACGCTTGAAGTTCTTCTCGGCTGTCATGTGGCCTTCCACGCCTCGAGCCGGGACCCCAGCGACCTGGATCGAGACGGACCGGACCACGACAGCGACCTGAGACGACGGATCCCTTTGCCTCCGCGAGGGGCCGTGCTGGGGGTCGGCCCGAGGAGGTTGGGCGTAGGTCACGCCACAGCGAATCCTGCCGACGAGGCCGTCCGCGCGTCAACGCCTCCGCGCCGGGCGAGGCGCCGGGCGAGGCGCCGGGCGGACCGGTCCACGACCTAGCGGCCGGGGTTCGGATCCCCTCCGGACCGCCCAGGTGGACGAAACCGGAGATCGATCACGGCCGATCCATGACGGTTGTCAGGGGTCGTATACCTCTGGCAGAGGCATTCTCGAGATGTGTCGACCACACAGACCCTCACTCCGACCGCCCGGGCGATCCTGGGCTTCCTCTCGCTGCAGGCCCGTAGCGGCTACGAGATCCGCGCCGCCGCGCGGCGCTCGGCCGGGCTCGTCTGGGGCATCAACGACGGCCAGCTGTACCCGCAGCTGCACGACCTGCACGAGCGCGGGCTGATCGAGCCCGCCGGCGCCGAGGGGCCCAAGGCCCGGCAACGCTGGCAGCTCACCGACGCGGGCCACTCGGCCCTGAACGACTGGCTGCGCGAGCCGTCGTCCACGTCCGTCCTGCGCGACGAGGCACTGACCAAGCTGCTCTTCGTCGACCAGGTGGGGCCGGACGTCGCCCGCGAGCTGCTCGAGCAGCGCCGGCTCCACCTGGTGGAGCTGCGGCAACTGCTCGAGGCCGTCGTCCCCGGCGCGGAGCGCGGCCGCCCCGACAGCGAGTCCGGGCTGGTCGGGCCCGGTCTCGTCCACGCCTTCGGCCTCGACTTCGTGGCCATGTCCGTCGCCTGGTGCGACCGCGCGCTGGAGCGCGTCGACCAGGCCTTCGCCCGCCCCGCTGGAGACCCGGAATGACCACCACCGACTACATCGTCGACATCCTGCTCATCGCCGTCGTGTTCCGGCAGATGCGTGCCCGCCTGCTCACGCCCGCATCGATGCTCCTGCCCGTCGTGCTCGTCGGCGTCGCGTGCGCCGACTACCTGCGGGCCTTCACACCGCACGGCAACGACATCGCGCTCATCGCGGTGCTGACCGCCGCCGGCCTCCTCCTCGGGCTGCTGAGCGGGGTCGTCACGTCCGTCCGGCGCGACGCGGACGGCGACGTCGTCGCGCGGGCCGGCCTGACGGCCGCCGCCTTCTGGGTCGCCGGCATGGGCTTCCGGTTCGGGTTCGCGGTCTGGAGCACCGGTGACGGGGCTACCGGGGTGGCACGGTTCTCCGTCGACCACCACATCAGCGGCGCGCGGGCCTGGACCACGGCGCTGGTGCTCATGGCCGTCGGCGAGGTCCTCGCCCGCGTCGCCGTCCTGCAGCTGCGCCGCATCCGGGCCCCACGAACCGGCCCCGTTCCCCACGACGTACCTCGCCCCGTCGCCGCCAGGAGCGCGCTGTGATCCTCGCCCGAGTCCTGTTCACCCTGGGGGCTTCGTCTCCGTCGTGGCCGGGCTCGTCGAGCTCGCGGCCGTCCTCCGGTGGCGACCACGCAGGCATTCCGGGGCGGGAGCGGCGCCGGCGTTGCGTGCCGGCGCTGGGCGCGGTCGCGCTGGTCGGGCTCGGCGCGGTCTTCGGCCTCGTGACGGCCGCGAACGTCAGCACGGCGGCCGATCCCGCCCCAGCGCTGCTCGGCTTCTTCGAGGGCGGCCTGTGACAGAGCCGGCCGGCATTCAGCGGTCGTGCCCGTACAGCAGGTACAGGAAGCCCCCGAGCGGGATCAGGAACAGGATGCAGACCAGCCAGCCCTGGCGCGTGAGGATCCGAAGTCGGTGGTCAGGGGTTCGAGCGAGGTCGGCCAGGCAGGACATCTCGAAGCGCACCATGGCCACCAGACCGACCGCGAGGACCAGGAGGACGACCTCGTTGTCGAGCAGCGAAGGGGTCATGGACGTCGCCTCATCGCCGGCAGGCCACGGTCACAGGTGACACGGAGGTCCGGCGCCGTCAGGGGATCTTGAGGTCGCGACGGCCGGCGGCGGAGCGGCGCTCCCGCCTGGTGAGCTGCGACTCGCGAACGGGGGTGACGAGGCTCCAGTGCCGCCCCACCGGGCAGTACTGCCAGCGCCACCAGCCGAGCCGCAACGACTTCAGCGACGCGCCCGGGATCCACACGGTGGTGAACAGGTGACCCTGACGGCAGCGCACCACCGTCCGGGTGCCGAAGCGGTACCCGGCGCGGCGAGCCACGAGGGTCGCCCCGAGCAGTGCGGCCCCGACGGTCAGTGCCCTGGCGACCGGCGACGTGCCTCCGCGCCCCGCGGCCGGCGAGGACTCATCGGACATGGCCACCACCTCCACGAGGATACCGATAGCGGAAACGTTACCAACTTTGGCGTCATTGTCTAGGCTGGATCCGTGTCGACCGCGGACCTACTGCTGCACCCCATCCGCCTGCGGATCGTCGAGGCGTTCCTCGGCGACCGCGCCCTGACCACAGCTGAGCTGCAAGCCGATCTCCCCGACGTGCCTGCCACCAGCCTGTACCGGCACGTCGCTCGTCTGGTGGACGCCGGCGTGCTGTCCGTAGTGGCCGAGCGCCGCGTTCGCGGTGCCGTCGAGCGCACCTACGTCCTGCGGGCCGCTGCCGCGCGGCTGAACCCCGACGAGATCACGAAGATGACGCCCGAGGAGCACCGGCAGACCTTCCTGGCGTTCATCGCCGGTCTCGTCGGCGACTTCGACCGGTACCTCGCCCAGGGCGACGTCGACCCCGTGCACGACGGCGTCACCTTCAACCTCGCCGCCATGTGGCTCACCGACACCGAACTGATCGAGCTCGCCCGCGAGCTCTACGCGGTGCTGCAGCCCCGGCTCGCCCACGCTCCCGACCCCGGACGCAAGCGCCAGCTCCTCGCGACCGTCCTCCTGCCCGCCGCGCGGGCGGCCCGACGCGACTGACTGCGCCCGCTCGGCACGCTCATCGCCCGGCGACGGTCAGGCCACGACAGCCACGGCGCCGGCGACGGTGAGCAGGTCGGCCATCGTGAAGGCGTCGGCCGACCCGTAGGTCGGCGTCCAGTCGGGATCCTGGCGCAGGTACGACAGCCGGTCGCCGCGCATGAGGCCGGTGACGACCTCCGCCACGATGCGGCCACCCACCGGGCCCAGGTGTTCGCCCGCGGCGGCGACCTCCGCCTCGCGCAGCACGTAGAACCAGAGGGGTGTCCTCGTGTGCAGGTCGAACGCCGTCAGGTCGTCAAGGTCTCCCGCCGCCAGCTCGGGCAGCTGCATCGCCCGCGCCACCCGCTGACCCGAGGGCACCTTCATCGTCAGGTTGCGCAGCAGGTTGCGGGTGGCCAGCGAGTCCGGCTCCCCCTGTGGCTGCCCGAGAAGGTGGAACAACACGGTGGAGAGCTTCGTGTCGATCTTCTTGTTGGGGCGGACGCGGCCGTCGCCGAAGTCGAAGAACGTCTGCCAGTCGATGAAGCGGCGGGGAGCCCTGCGCCCCCCTCGCAGGTCGGACGGGTCACCGGGATCGGTGGCGCCGGGATCGAAGACGAGCGCGAAGAACTGCTGCGTGACGTCCGTGGCGCTGGTTCCGAAGTTGGCGCGGTAGCTGGGGCGGATCTGGGAATGGCCGAAGCGGTAGGCGGCGACCGAGAACTCCACGGGGATGAACGGATCGTTGCGCCACGTGAAGAACTTCGGCCCCGCGCCGAGCACGTCGTCGACCATCGCCTGGCCGACGGTTCTCGGCAGGAACTCGTGGAGGACCAGCCACTGGTGGTGCCAGCGCACCACGCGCTGCGCCTCCGCGAAGATCTCGGAGAGGGTGTGACCGGCCCCCAGCTCGGCCTTGACGTCGGTCACGACGCGGTTGTGGAACCGTGCGAAGGCCAGGTGAAGTTGTGAGACGACGAGGTTCTCGTCGTTGCGGGGATCCCCGATCAGTGCGACGCCCTGGCTGTTGCGGGGCAGGTCGAGACGGGTGGAGCCGTCGATCGACACGGCTGCCGACCCCGGGATCTCCTCGACCAGAAGCGTGGTGCGGCCTGCGTCGACCGTCTGGTCGTACAGGTGCGGAGAGGCCACCGGGCCGCTCCCGTAGAGATTGTCGAGGTCGAGCGCCGGGATCCGGAAGTTGCGGATCGCCTCGGGATCCTGCCGGCGCGCCAGGCTGGATGTCGGGTCGAAGGTCATGTCGTGATCGAGGAACTGCCCGAGGAACGTGAACCCCGCGGTGATCGTGGGGTTGTTCGGGTTGTCGGCGCTCTTGGCGGGATCCGTGATCAGGGTGATCGGATCGGACAGGTCGTCAGCGGGATCCATCGGCCCGCCGGCAGCCCCCAGTTCGGCGAGCGCGGCCCGGACCAGCGGTGTGTCGGCGGCGAACGGCGGCAGCGTCGGAAACAGTCGGCCGAACCGTCCCTGGTCGTAGAAGACGGACTGGGGAGTGACCTCGCCCAGATCCGCATGTCCGTGCGGCATGGGGCCCCCTACGAAGGTCCACTACGCTCTGCCGCCTCAACGTACCGCCCGGTTCGCGCGCGGAGCCGGTGGCCGCCCCCAGGCAGCACGAACGGGCAACCCTCAACCTTCGGAACCAGGGCCGTCACGGCGCTCCCGTGGGACGCCAGCCGCCCGGACGACCTCGGCGTTCATCGCCGCCTGCCTGTCGAACACGTCTTTCATCGAGGCCGGTGTGAGCTCGCCCTTCTCGATCAGCCTCATCATCTGCTGGTGGTAGGCGAGGATCACGGGGAAGGCCGCGCGGTTCTCGGGCAGCTGCTGGATCCGCAGTTCGTAGTCCTTGTACGCGGTCTCGAAGAGGAGCCGCGTGGACTCCCGCCTGTTCTGGTAGACGTTCTGCACGACCAGGGTCAGGACGCTGCTGAGGGCACCGATCACCGCCCCGATCAGGCCCGAGACCAACGCGGTCGTGTCCATGGCTATCCCTGCCCGGTCCACCTCGACGTGCGCCGTGGGGACGACGGCGGCGGGAGCATCGAGGGGCCGCCCCGGTCAGCGCCGCCCGCTCCGTCGGTTCCTGATCGCGATGACCCCCGCCACGATGAGCAGAAGGGGCAGAACGACGCCCCAGAGGAACCAGCCCATGCAAACTCCCACCATCGCGCGAAGAACCTCGGTCGCCCCACGACAGCGGACTTTCGTCGCGGGGGCCTCACCCCGCGCGGGTGACGTCGCCCGGCACGAGGCCGGGCAGGGCGGTCCGGCGAACGGTGGATGGCGCCAGGGAGGGCGACCTAGGGTGGCCGCCACTCGCCGCTCCGGGAGGCCCCCATGCGCACGATCATCGCCACCGTGTCCGCAGGCGCCCTGCTGCTGGCCGGGGTGGGTGCCGCCACGGCCGCGCCGGCTGCGGGGACCGGCACGGGGGCCACGGCCACCGGCTCCGTGTTCGTGACCAACCCGGTCCAGTCACTGGCCATCGAGACCCTGACCGACCAGAAGGACGCCGATAGCGCCGTGCCCGCCGCCGCGTACCACGACGTCACGCTCACCCACCTCGACGGCAGGGGCTACCTGCACGGTGACTACGCGACCGTCGTCAGCGAGACGGGCAAGCCGGCGTACTCGGCCCACCGGGACGTTCCGGTACACCCGCTCGCAGGACGAGTTCGAGCAGGTGATGGCCTACTACTGGGTCACCCAGGCGCAGACGTACATCCACACCCTGGGTTTCGGCGAGACGCGGCGCGGGATCGGCACCGGGCCGGAGGCCGTGCGGATCAACCAGTACGGCGCCGACAACTCCTTCACCACGGACCACCCGAAGAACGAGATCCGCTTCGGCAAGGGCGGGGTCGACGACGCGAAGGACGCCGAGGTGATCCTCCACGAGTACGGGCACGCCATCCACTTCGGCCAGAATTTCAGCTTCGCCTCAGAGGAGGCCGGGCGATCAGCGAGGGCTTCGGCGACTACTGGGCGGTGACGGTGGGGGACGTCGTCTCGCGCTCGCTGGGTGTCCCGAATCAGGAGCCCCTCCCGTGCGTCGCCGACTGGGACTCGACGTCGTACACGACCGGCGATCCCCACTGCCTGCGGCGTGTCGACCTCGACCTGCACTACCCGGCGGACCTCGACGGCGAGGTGCACCACGACGGCCAGATCTGGTCGCGCGCCCCTGGGACATCCGTCAGGCCCTCGGCAACGTCAGGGCCGACACGATCATCCTGCAGGGGTCCTTCGACTTCCCCGGGACGACCATGCCCGACCTGGCGCGCAGCACCGTCGCGGCCGCCCAGCAGCTGTACGGCAGGACGGCGGCGACGGCGGTTGACGAAGGCCTTCCAGGGCAGGGGAATCCTCTGACACCCCGGCGACCCGTTCTGGCGTGACCCGTCGCGGCCACCCCACCCGCGAACCCCGGGCCGACCCTCGCGCCCGACGTATCAGCGCTATGCCCCGTGCCTCCGTGTGATCAGCTGCCGTGATCCTCCAGCGGCATCCCCCGATCACCAGGAGGGCTCGTGGGCATCCTCGAGTTCGCCCCCAGCCGGAACGGCCTGCACTACCCCAACAGCTGGCCCCGGGTCCCGGATCTCAAGATCCCCACACCTTTCGGCCCGCTCGCCATAGGCAACGCCGCGAACGGGCTCTGCGGCGGCATGGCGCTCGCCACCCGCGACCTCTTCGAGGCGCACGACGCGCCCCCGCCGTCGCGCGAGACGCCGGACCCCGACTCGCCGGCCTTCACCTACGTCGTGTCCCGGCTGTTCGACAGCTTCGACCTGCCCGCCGGCGTCGCGAAGTACCTGGAGTGGATGAACCTCCCCACCCACGACACCTGGATCGGGCCGCACGGCACCTCCTGGCGCACCATCCACGACGAGATGGCGGCCGTGCGAGCCGGCATCGACTCGGGGCACCCGTGCCCCTTGGCCCTGGTGCGCGTGCACAGCGCCAACCCGGCGGACCTCGGGCACAACCACCAGGTGCTGGCGTACGGGTACGAGGACGCCGGCTCGCTCACCACCGTCCACATCTACGACCCCAACTGGCCGGACGACGACGGCGTCACGATCACGTTCGGCACCGGCCACCCCGAGCACACGACCGACTTCACGCACTCCCGCGACACCGCACCGCCGATCCTGGGCTTCTTCGTGACGCCCTACGCGCGGCGCAACCCCGTTCACCTCTTCTCCAGCACCAGCACGTGGGTGAACCACCCGGGTTCGGCCCGGGACATCGGCGCCTGTGACCAGAGCGTCTGGGCGGTCGGCGCCGACCCCGTGCCAGGGGGTCACGGGATCTACCGCTGGAACGGCTCGGGCTGGGACGGCGTCGACGGCGGCGCCGTCCGTATCGCGGTGGCTCCCGACGGTTCGCCGTGGGTGGTGAACGATGCCGGCGGGATCTTCCAGCGGGCCGGGAGCCAGTGGCACCAGGTGCCCGGCGGAGCCCACGACATCGGGGTCGGCGCCGACGGCAGCGTCTGGGTGGTCGGCACCGACCCCGTGCCCGGGGGTCACGGGATCTACCGCTGGAACGGCTCGGGCTGGGACGGCGTCGACGGCGGCGCCGTCCGTATCGCGGTGGCTCCCGACGGTTCGCCGTGGGTGGTGAACGATGCCGGCGGGATCTTCCAGTGGGCCGGGAGCCAGTGGCACCAGGTGCCCGGCGGAGCCCACGACATCGGCGTGGGCGGTGACGGCTCGGTCTGGGTCATCGGCACCGACGCGACGCCCGGCGGCTACGGCGTCCACGTGTACGCGCAGAACGGGCAGTGGGACCGGATCGACGGGGGCGCCATGCAGATCGCGGTCACGGGCAAGGGCACGCCGTGGGTGGTCAACGGCGCCGGCAACATCTTCGAACGCAGCTGACCGCCCGGCCGCGTCGACGGACGCTGCCGGGCGGTCAGCCAGGGGATCACTGCAGCGAGGCGGTGGGGGTGATCTGCGCGCTGTGCGTGGAGCCGTCCTGGCCGAGCCAGGTGACGGTGAGCGGCCTGCCGGCCGACGCGGAGCTCATGATGCCCGTGAGGTCGCTCGCGCTGGTCACGCCGTGACCGCCGACCGAGGTGATGGTGTCGCCCTCCGTCAGGCCCGCGGCGTCCGCAGGGGAGCCCTGCACGACGCCCGCCACCTCGGCGCCGTCGGCGCCGTCCTGGACCTGGACGCCCAGGAAGGCGTGCCGGGTGCTCGAGGAGGAGGAAGAGGACCCCGCGCCGCTCTGGGTGCCGGACGCGCCGGTCTCGATCTGGTGCGCGACGTCGAGCGCCGTCGCGATCGGGATGGCGTAGCCGTCGTTGCCCTGCGGCGAGGCGGCGGTGTCCATGCCGACGACGGTGTCCGAGTCGTTCAGGAGGGGGCCGCCGGAGTCGCCGGGCTGGATGGCGGCGTCGGTCTCGATGAGTCCGGTGAGCCGCTCGGGGTTGCTGCCGTCGTCGTCGCTGGCGGTGATGCTCTGGTCGACGTCCACGACGGTCCCCGGCGCCGCGCTCGGGGTGCCGCCGGTGCCGCCGGCGTTGCCGACGCCGACCACCGGGTCACCCGTCGAGACGCTGCCCGAGGCGGTCTTCACGGTCGCCAGACCCGACGCGTCGACCAGCTGGACGACCGCGACGTCGGTGGTCGTGCTGATGCCGACGACGCGCGCGGAGTACGTGCGGCCGGTGGCCGCGACGGTGACGGAGATGGCGGTCTCGCCCTCGACGACGTGCCGGTTGGTCAGCACCTCGCCGTCCGAGGTCAGGATCATCCCGGTGCCGGCGGCGCGCTGGGTGCCGCCCAGGACGACGTCGATGTCGACGACGCCCGTCTCCTGGGAGCTCGTCGCCGTGGTCACCTGCTGTGCCGCGCCGCCGCCGAAGCCGCTCGCGCCGTTGCCCGGCACGAATCGCCCGCGGCCGTAGGGGGAGTCCCATCCGGTGGCCTGCGAGCCGGACGAACCCGCCGCCGGCGACGTCTGGCCCGTCGCGGCGGTCGCGGTGGCGTGCACGACGGTCCCGCCACCGACGGCCAGCCCGGTCGCGAGGATCGCCGCAGTGAGCACGCCCGCCCGCCGGCCGCGCCGGTGCGCGGGGCCCGAGGGACCGTGGTGGCCGTAGCTCCCCAGGGGCGCTGCGGCCGGCGTGGTGCCCGCCTGCGAGCTCGCCCACCACGGCTGTGCCGGGGCGCCCTGCGGGTCGTTCACCGGCGTCGAGCCGTTCTGCTCAGCGCTGTCCATCGCCAGCCCACTTCCTGTCGCTTCTTCAGTGATGCGACCATCTGACGACGCCGAGATGGGAAGGCGCTGGGAGCCGGCTGAGCAGGAGCATGTAGGTCCCGCTCCCTCCATCGCGGCCGGCGGGTCAGCGAGCGGCTCCGTCCGGTGCGTCGGCCACGTCCATGGCCGCGCGCGAGCCTCAGCTCTCGACCGGGGACGGGGAATCGAAGCTCCACCGGGTCTGGCTGAACGGATCGCGCGTCCCGAAGCCGAACGCCGTGACGGGCCGCAGGCGGAAGGCCAGCACCCGGCCCGCAGGATCACCGGGCGCCGGCTCACCGGGGTGCCGCAGCCCGCCGTCCACGACCTCGTACCGCCACTCCTCGCCGTACTTGGCGACGAACGCATCGACCACCCGGGTGAGTTCGGTGTCGTCGGTGACGGGCTCGGCCCGGCCCTCCACGGCCACCGCCAGGCCGCCGCCGGTGCTGCGGTCACTCGTCAGGAGGAGGCAGCCCGCCTGGTGCTCGAGGTTGCGGGCCTTGCGCTCCTCGGGGCCGGTCGTGAAGACCACCGCCCCGTCCGCCCAGACGGCCAGCAGCGGGGTGGCGTGCGGCCGCCCGTCGGGCCGCACCGTCACCACCCAGAAGACCTCGCCCTCCGCGAGGATCGCGCGGCCCCTGCCCCATGGGGTCGCAGCCGCCTCCGGGCTGCTGTACCGCTGGTCGATCGACGTCGCCGGCTCCGGTTCGCTCATACCCCGGACGACGACCGCCCGGCCCCGAACTCATCGACGGGAGGCCTCAGGTGGTCACGGACGGGGCGCGCCGTGCCGCGAGCCGCCTCGACGGCGGGGGCGCCGGCGGTCGCCATCCAGTCCGAGATCTGCTGCAGCGTCCACTCCGGCGTCTCCAGCATCGGCACGTGCCCGATGTCGCGCGCCTCGGCGTACCGCCACCGGGAGTGGGCAGCGGCGACGCGGCGCGACGTCCGTACCGGCACCAGCCGGTCACGGTCACCGTGCAGCAGCAGCACGGGTTGCCTGACCGACGCCAGCATCGCCAGGTACTGCCGCCGGTGGCGCAGCAGGGCGAGCAGGGATCGGGTGGCGGTGACGAACTCGGCGTCCATCTCGGTGTAGGCCTCGCGGCGCCGGGCCAGCTCGATGTGCGCCTCGAGCACGTCCCGCGGCACCCGGCCGGGGTCCACGCAGCAGAGCCGCAGCGTCTCGACGGCCATCTCCTCCGGGGTCCTCACGCGCCGCCGGCCCCGCATCAGCAGGGAGCCGACCGCCGGCGTGAAGTACGCCGCGAACAGCGCCATGACCCCCGGGTCCGGGCGGCTGCTGAGGTAGACCGGGAACGCCGGGTCGATGAGGACGGCGCCCGCGACGGCGGCCGGCGCCGCCGCCGTCTCCAGCGAGGCGATCGTGCCGCCCATCGAGTTGCCGATCAGGATGGCCGGGCCGCCGGTGACCTCCGTGACGAAGCGGTGGAGCAGTCGCCGGTTCGCGTGCACCGTGGTCTGCCGGCCACCGCCGCGGGTGAGCCCGAAGCCGGCGAGGTCGAGCGCGAACACGCGGCAGCTGCGGGCGAGCTCCGGCGCGACGGCCAGCCAGTTCGCGTGCGAGCCGCCGAGCCCGTGCACGCACACCACGACGGGCCCGTCGGCCGGGCCCCCGAAGTCGACGTAGTGCACGGGCCCGTCGAGATCGGCCCACCGGGAGGGCGGCAGCATGACCATGGACGTCAGGTTCAGCTCGCGCCCCGCCGCTGTCAATCGGACGCCAGGAAGTCCCCGATCGAGGCGCGCAGGCCCGCGGGGTCGAGGCCGTGCCGGCGGTCGTGGTCTTCAGGGCTGCCGTAGCGGTGCAGGTCGGTGCGGCCGACCCCGAGCGCCAGCAGCCGGTGCGGCACGCCGGCCAGGGCGTCGGCGGCGACGCGGCTCGAGGTCCCGGCGAGGTAGGGCTCCACGAGGACGACGTCCCGCGCCGCCAGGGCGCGCAGCCCGGCGGCGTCGAAGGGGCGCGGGGTCCCGGTCCAGGCGACCGTCACGTCGAGACCGCCGACGGCGTCGAGGACGGCGTCCAGCATCGGCCCCACGGCCACCACGGCAGGCGCCCCCGGGGACCCGGTGCGCACCACCTGCAGTCCCGGCCCGGGCCTGAGGGCGTGCGCGTTCTGCCGGGCGGACAGCCGCACGTAGACCCGCTCCGTCGACGACGCAGCCGCCCGCAGCAGCGGCTCCACCTCGTCGGCGTGCCCGGGCACGTGCACCGTCCAGGAGTCGAGGGTGTCGAGCAGCGCGACGTCCATGGGGGAGTGGTGCGTCCTGCCCGCCGCCGACGCGTCGTACGAGGCGCCGACCGTGACGACGACCGCTCCGACTCCCTGGTGACCCAGGTCGAGCTTGAGCTGCTCGTAGACGCGGTCGACGGCGAACGTCGCGTAGGAGTGCACGAACGGCCGCAGGCCGGTCAGGGCCAGGCCGCCGGCGACGCCGACCATCAGCTGCTCGCGGATGCCCACGTTGAGCACCCGGTCGGGGTGCCGGGCCGCTGCCGGCGCGAACAGGTCGGCGGAGATGTCGGCGAGGACGGCCGCGACCGCCGGGTCCTCGTCGAGCAGGTCGCTCATGGTGGCGGCGAAACGCTCCCGCATCATCGGCTCAGCCCTTCTGTTCCACGACGCCGACGACCAGGTGGGGCCGTCCGGGTGCGGCGGCACGCAGGGCGGTCTCGAGGGCGTCGTGGTCGTGCCCGTCGACGGTTGCCGCGCTCCAGCCGGCGACCGTGAACCGGGCGGCCACGCCGCCCGGCCAGCCGTGGGTGGCGGAGGCGTTGTCGACGACGACGGCTGTCAGCCCTCCGAGGCCGGTCGCGCCCGCGTAGGCGATCGCCTCGTGGTTGGACCCCTCGTCGAGCTCCGCGTCGCCGAGCAGGACCACCACCCGCGGACGCCGCCCGTGTGCGGCGGGCCGGGCGCGCAGGCCGAGCGCCGTGCCCACCGCGAGGCCCAGCCCGTGACCCAGCGAACCCGACCCGATCTCGACGCCCGGCACGAGCAGCCGGTCGGGGTGGTGGCCGAGGCGGCTGCTCGCTCCGCCGAGGTCGTCGAGCCATTCGGGCGGGAAGAAGCCCTTGGCCGCGAGGACGGCGTAGTACGCGGCCGGCCCGTGGCCCTTCGACAGCAGGAAGCGGTCGCGGTCGGGGTCGTCGGGTCGCGCGGGGTCGACGACGAGCACGTGGTCGTAGAGCACCCAGAGCACGTCGAGCGTGGAGAGCGCGCTCGGCTCGTGCTTCTCGTCGCCGGTGAGCCGGCTCAGGTAGGGGCCGAGGAGCCCGGGCAGGGGCGTGCGGGTCGGGGTGGATGTGCTCATGCAGGTACCGTGCAACCTGAAGTGGACTTGAACTCAAGTTGGGGGGTCTCGATGACCGATGCAGGGCTGACCATCGGCGAGCTCGCGGTACGCAGCGGGGTCGCGCCGTCGGCCCTGCGCTACTACGAGCGGCTCGGCCTGGTGCGCAGCGAGCGCACGAGCGGCAACCAGCGCCGGTACCGGCGCAGCGAGCTGCGCCGGGTGGCGTTCGTGCGCATCGCCCAACAGGTCGGGGTGTCCCTTGAGGAGATCCGTGCGGCGCTGGCCCAGCTGCCGGGGGAGCGGACGCCCACGAGCGCCGACTGGGCACGCCTGTCGGCCGCGTGGCGGCAGCGGCTCGACGAGCGGATAGGGCTGCTCGAACGCCTCCGCGACACGCTCGACGGGTGCATCGGCTGCGGCTGCCTGTCCCTCGACCGGTGCAGCCTCTACAACCCCGGCGACGAGCTCGCCGCCGAGGGCCCGGGCCCGCGCCGCCTGACCCATCCCCGGGCCTGACCGGCCCGCGCGTCGCGGCGCTCTAGCCTCCGGCCGGATCGGCGCCGGGCATGGCCCGCCCGCGCTTGACCCGGTACATCGCGCGGTCGGCCTCCTCGAGGAGCGCCCGGGGTGACCGGACGTCCTGCCGGGGGTCGACCAGCACGACGCCGAGGCTCGCGGACGGCGTCACGAGGCCCCGGCCGACGTCGACGGGCCGGCGCAGCTCGCTGTCCGCCCGCTCGAGGAACTCCTCGGGCCGCCACCCGAGCGGCAGGTCACGCAGCAGCAGGACGAACTCGTCGCCGGCGAGCCGCGCCGCGGTCTCGCGCTCGCGGGTGAGCAGGTGCAGGCGCTCGGCGACCGCCATCAGCACGAGGTCGCCGACGTGGTGGCCGTGCGTGTCGTTGATCGCCTTGAACTCGTCGAGGTCGCAGAAGACGACGCCGACCAGGCCCGTGCAGGCCGCGTCCTCGAGGGCCTCGGTCAGCCGCTGCTCCAGCAGCGCGCGGTTGGGCAGGCCGGTGAGGTGGTCGTGGGTCGCCGCGTGCTCGGCCTGGCTGCGCGTCCGCTCCAGCTCGCGCCGGCCCTGCTCGTCGCGGGTGACGTCGCGCCAGGTGACCACGACCTGGTCCTCGCCGACCGGCGCGACGGTGTTGTCGTACGACGCCGTCCACACGCCCGCCTCGTCGTCGACGTGCACCCGGTGGCGGCGCGGGCGGCCCTCGTCGACGCTCGCGACGATGGCCTCCCACAGCCCGCAGGCGCGCAGGTCGGGGAACACCTCGAGCAGGTCGCGGCCCACCAGGGCGTCGGGCTCGTAGCCGAGGGGGCCCGCGGCCGCGGTGTTGGCCAGCCGGACGACGATGCGCCGCACCTGGCCGGACCGGTCTCGCTCCAGCCCGTACACGGCGAACGAGTCGCTCGTGGCGTCGAGGGCCGTCTGCAGGGCGACGCGGGTGGTGGCGGCGTCCTCGTAGGCGAGCTCGAGGAGCTCCTGCTGCCGCATGCTGTCGGTGACGTCACGCCACGACGAGACCACCGTGTCGGCGTCCAGCGGCACCTGGACGCCCTCCGTCGTCCCGGTCCAGGACTCGCCCGACCCCTGGACCCGCGCCCGTACGGGCGTGCCCGACGCGAGGGCCTCGACCAGGGCGGTCCAGAGGCCGTTGGCCCTGCTGTCGGGCCAGAACTCGGCCAGGTCGCGCCCCACGAGCGTGGTCGGGTCGCCCGCGAAGCCGCGCGCGCCGGCAGCGTTGATGAACGCGAGCCGCAGGGCGACGACGTCGCCCACCGCGTCGCGCTCCGCGGTGTACACGGCCAGGCCGTCGAGGGTGGCGTCGACCGCCTGCAGGGTGCGGTGCAGCGAGCGCCGCAGATCGCGCTCGGCCTCGACCCGCTCGTGCACGTCCCGCAGGGCCAGCCAGCACCCGTTGGAATCGTCAGCCGTGTCGTCCGGCACGCCTGCGACCTCGAACCAGCGGGGGCCCCCGGGCAGCAGCAGCCGCACCGTCGAGCCGCGGGCGGGCGGGAGCGGGAGGTTGTCGTCGGGGTGCACGAGGTCGGCCAGAAGGGACCCCTGCCCGAACGCGGTCGGGCAGGCCAGGGTCGGCGTCCCGAAGGCCCAGGAGGCCACGACGCGACCGCCGGCCACCCGCAGCACGCCGTCGCCGAGGGCCGCCGCCAGCTGCCAGGCGACGGCCGGCGGCACGCCGTCCGGCGGGCCGATCTGCTGCGGCACGGCGTCCGTCACCTCTCCCTCACCTCCCGGACAGGTGTCGGCCGGAGAGGGCCCTCGCCACAGCGAGGAGGGCGCGCGTCACCCTCCTGGCTGACCCGCCCGCACGATGCCTCCCCCGGGTGGCGGTGTCGAGACCGCCCAGGGTGAGCGGGGGCCGGGATCAGGCCAGGCGCTCGGCGTCGACGATCCGCACCAGGTTGCGCAGCCGGGTGCCGCGCAGCACGCGCCGGAGCACCGGCGAGACGTTCGTGAGGACCAGCTGGTGGCCGTCCTGGGCCTGCCGGCGGTGCAGCGCGGCGATCAGGCCCAGGCCCTGGGCGTCCAGGAAGGTCACGTCGGCCAGGTCGATCACGAGCTGCCGCGGCCGGTGCTCGTCGATCTCGGCCAGCCACCGCTCGAGCAGTGACGGCGCCGTGGCCAGGTCGATGTCACCCTGGGGGTACACCCGGTGATCGGCCACGGCGTACCCCCTGACGGCTGGACGGGTTGGTGCGCCTCGGGGACCAGCGTGCCACCCGCCGCCACCGCCGGCGAGAAGGCAGGTGCCCGGGGAGGGGCCGAGTTGCCCCGACGCGAGCCTCCGCGTTGACTCGCCCCCATGCGGCACGCACAGGGCCTCGACACGCGCCCGAGCGCGAGGGCGATCTCGAGGATCGGTCTCGGCACGTGGCAGTTCGGCTCGCGCGAGTGGGGCTACGGGCCCGACTACGAGCGCCGGACCCAGGCGCTGGTGCAGCGGGCGCTCGACTGCGGCATCACGCTGTTCGACACGGCCGAGGCCTACGCGTTCGGCCGCAGCGAGCGCCTGCTCGGCGAGGCCCTGGGCGAGCGCCGCGACGAGGCCTTCGTCGCCACCAAGATCTTCCCGGTGCTGCCGGTCTCGGGGGTGGTCCAGCAGCGCGCGGTCGCGAGCGCGGCACGGCTGGGCGTCCGGACGATCGACCTCTACCAGGTGCACCAGCCGAACCCCGTCGTCCGCGACGGCACCACCATGGCGGGGATGCGGCGACTGCAGCAGGTGGGGCTGGTGGCGGAGGTCGGCGTCAGCAACTACTCGCTGAGCCGGTGGCAGGACGCCGAGCGGGCACTCGGTACCCGGGTGCTCTCGAACCAGGTGGAGTACAGCCTCGCCCACCGCGGGCCCGAGGACGACCTGCTGCCGTACGCCGCGGAGCGGGGGCGCCTGGTGATCGCCTACAGCCCGCTCGGGCAGGGCCTGCTGTCCGGGCGGTACGACGCGTCGAACCCGCCGTCGGGGTCGGTCCGCCGGATGAACCCGCTGTTCCTGCCCGAGAACCTCGAGCGGGCCGCGCCGCTGCTGGCCGTGCTCCGCGAGGTCGCCGACGCGCACGGCGTGACGCCGTCGCAGGCCGCGCTGGCCTACGTGGTGCACCACCCGCAGGTGGTGGCCATCCCGGGGGCGTCGAGCCTGGAGCAGGTCGAGGCCAACGCGGCCGCCGGCGACCTCGTGCTCGCCGCCGACGAGTACGAGGCGCTCCGGCAGGCCGCCGCCCGGTTCACGCCGGTCACCGGCGCCCGCGCCCTGCCGAGGCTGCTGGCCGCCCGCCGGGGATGACCGTCCCGCCCGCTTCGCCCGCTCAGGCCGTGGACGCCGCGTAGATCGCCGAGATCGACTCGTCGAGCGCGGCGTCGAACTGCTGCCGGCTCTGCTGCCGGGTCAGGCCCTCCGTGAGCGCCCTCGAGAAGCTGGCGATCAGCCCGGCGTTGCGCGCGAGCAGCTCGTCGGCCTCCTTGCGGCTGTAGCCGCCGGAGAGCGCGACCACGCGGAGCACGCGTGGGTGGGCGATCAGGTCGCGCGTAGAAGCCGTCGCGGGACGGGATCGACAGCTTGAGCATGACCTGCCGGTCGCTCGGGACCGAGTCCAGCCGCGCCGTGATCCCGGCCTTCAGCAGCTCCTCGGCCTGTGCCTTGTCGGGCGCGTGGATGTCGACCTCGGGCTCCAGGATCGGCACGAGCCCGGCGTCGAGGATGCGCCGGCCGACCTCGAACTGCTGGTCGAGGATCGCGTCGATGCCCTTCGGGTCGGCGTGCTTGACGACCGAGCGCATCTTCGTGCCGAACACCCCGGCACGGACGGCGTCCGCCAGCAGCGGGTCGAGGCGGGTCATCGGCTTCATGAGCTGGACGCCGTCGGACTCCTCCGCCAGGCCCTCGTCGACCTTGACGAACGGCACGACGTGCTTGTCCTCCCAGAGGTAGCGCACGGTCGGCTTGCCGTCGATCTGCCGGCGCATCGTGTCCTCGAAGAGGATCGCCCCGAGCACCCGGTCGCCGTCGAACGCCGGGCTCGTGATGATCCTCGACCGCATCTCGTGGATGAGGTCGAACATCTGCTCGTCGCCGGAGTACTCCGGCTCCTCGATGCCGTACAGCCGCAGGGCCTTCGGCGTGCTGCCGCCGCTCTGGTCCAGCGCTGCGATGAACCCCTTGCCGGTCGCCATCTTCTCGCGCTGCGCGTCGTCCATTCCGGGCCTCCTCCTGTGTCAGCGCCCATTCTGTTCCCGGGCGCCGGGAGGACGTAACGCGGATCACGTGATCTGAGGAACAGGTCTACCCCGTTGCGGGGACCGGCATGGTGACTAGCGTCGCGGTGTCGGTCTCGATCCGCAGCGAGGCCAGCTCCGAGGCGGGGATCGACGTGGTGCCGTCGAAGGTGGCGGTGCCCTCGTAGGTCGCCTCCCAGCTGGCGGCGACCTCGCGGCGGCCGTCCCGCCCGACCGCGACCAGGCTGCAGTGCTCGAGCGCGGGTACGCCGCTCAGCTGCAGCTTCAGGCCGGTGCCACCGTCCGTGGGGCGCAGCTCCACCCGGGCGTGGACGTCGCCGGCGGCGGCCGCCACGACCTGGACGCCGGGACCCGAGCGGGCCTGCACGAGCGCCGTGCCACCCGCTCCCGCGAGCACGACGGCCGCGGCCGCGGCCGCGCCGACGAGCGCCAGGCGGGTCCTGCGGGTCCGGCGCTCGGTGACGGCCGACGCGACGAGCCGTTCGAACATCGCCTCCGACGGCGCGGGCGGGGCCGCACCGACGACGTCCGCGACCGGGACCCGGGCCAGCAGCTTCGGGAGCCCGGCGACCTCGGCCAGCAGGACCCGGCACTCGGGGCAGGTCGGCAGGTGCGCCTCGAGCTCGGCGCGGTCGGGCTCGTCGAGGGTCCCGAGCGCGTAGGGAGCCACGTCGAAGAGGTGCGGGCAGGAGCTCATGACGTCACCCCCCGCTCGAGCAGGGCCAGCCGGAGCGCCTGCAGGGCGTAGTGCGTGCGTGATTTCACGGTCCCCACGGGGATCCCCAGCTGACCGGCCGCCTCGGAGACCGTCCTGCCGCTGAAGTAGGTCTGCACCAGCACCTCTCGATGAGCCGGCGTGAGTGTGGCGAGGGCGTCGGCGACGAGCCACGACTCGAGCGCCCGGTCGATGTCGTCGCCGTTCGCGGGGAGCAGCGCCAGGGCCTCGTCGCCGACCTCGCGCGGCCGCGCCGCTCGGCGGCGGTGGGCGTCCACCGCGATCCGGCGCGCCACGGCGAAGAGCCAGGGGCGGGGCGACCCGCGGTCGGCGTCCATGGCCTCCGGGTGCCGCCACGCACGAAGCAGGGTCTCCTGGACGACGTCCTCGGCGCGACCACGGTCGCCGTCGACGAGGCGGAGCGCGTACGAGAGCAGGGCGGGCGCGTGCTCGTCGAACAGCGCCCGCAGCAACTCCTCGTCAGCCAGCCGGGGCATCACCGCTCCGATGCTGCCCGCTCGGGGCGTGCCTGCTCCAGCCGTGCCCGCTCCACCACTCCCTGTGCACGTAGACCCCGAACAAGAGCACGGCCGCGCCGAGCCCCTCGACCAGGAAGGCCTGCGGCACCAGCGGGGCGTCGAGGGTCTCCGTGAAGCCGAACGCGCCGATCGTGAGGCTCTGCACGAGGGCGGCGATGGTCCCGAGCTGCAGCAGCGCGCCGGCCGCGCAGGCCAGGGGGAACCAGCGCCTGGGCGTGAACAGGACGACGGCGGCCGCGAGCACGGCCAGGGCGGCGTCCAGCCGGAAGAGCGGTCCGATCGTCGGCACCGTCGAGTACCCGATGTCGTACAGGTGCTGGTGGATCCAGGCGTTGCCGAGCAGCAGCCCGGCCCCCGCGAGCCGGATGCCGACGTCCACCGGCGACGGACGCGCCGTCCGCCGGACCCGCCCTGCCTGCCGCGTCGTCGTCACGTTGTCCATGCCCCTCTCACGCGGGCGGGTCTCCGCCGGTTCAACAGGGTGCACCGGGTCCACCCGGCCCCGGCCGGGTCCGGCGGGTTAGCGTCGAACCGGATCCGACCAGCGCGCGTGCTAGCCGGTGACCGCTCCTCGCCCTGCCCCTACCGGAGGTCCACGTGTCCCTCGCCCGACCCACTCGCCGCCAGGTCGTCACCGCTGTGCCCGGCGCGGCGGGGCTGGCCCTGCTCGTCGTCGCCTGCGGCTCCGGGAGCTCGGGTGGCGCCGGGAGCACGACGCAGGCGGCCGGTGGTGGCGGCGACACGCTGCAGCTGTCGGCGGTCCCGGTCGGCTCCGCCGTCGCGGCCACGGATGCCTCCGGCCGCCCGGTCGTCGTTGCCCGCCCCGCACAGGATCACGTGGTGGCGTTCAGCGCGATCTGCACGCACATGGGCTGCACGGTCGCCCCGGCCGGCGCGACGCTGAAGTGCCCGTGCCACGGGTCCGCCTTCGACGCCAACACCGGTGCCGTCATCAACGGCCCGGCGGCACAGCCGCTCCCCTCGGTGGCCGTGCGCGTCGACGGGAGCTCCGTCGTCATCGGCTGACCCGGCCCCCCATCCCCGGTGGTGGGTGTCCCGTGGGTGGCTCGTGGGCGGGGCGGTCAGGGCAGGCTCGCGGCCCCCGCCGTGCGCACCTGCTGCGGGATGAGTCCGAGGGTGGGCGCCCCGGCGCCGGCGGCGGCGACAGGCAGGTGCAGGGTCAGCAGGGCCCCGCCCTCCGGCGCCTCGCCGGCGGAGGCCGTGCCACCGTGGGCCCGGGCGACAGAGTGCACGAGGGCGAGGCCCAGGCCCGTACCCGGCTCCGTGCCCGGCGGGTGCCGGTGGAAGAAGCGGTCGAAGACCTTGGCCCTGTCCTCGGCCGGGATGCCGGGCCCGGAGTCCGCCACCTCGACGGCGACACCGTCGCCGTCACGCCGGGCGGACAGGCGGACGATGTCGTCGGGCTCGGTGAAGCGCACGGCGTTCTCCACCAGGGCGTCGAGGGCCTCCTCGAAGCGGCTGCGGTCGATGCCCACCAGGCCCAGACCCTCGTCGGGCACGCTGACCACCCAGCGGCGCTCGACGGCTGCGCGCCAGCGCGAGCCCACGGCGGCCACGAGGTGGGCCACGTCGACGTCGTCGCGGCGCAGCTCACCGGTGGTGTCGAGGGTCTCCATCACGAGCAGGCGGCCCGCGAGCTCGGCGAGCCGGTGCAGCTGGTGCAGGACCTCGTCGGCGTCGGCGCGCACCCCCTCGTCACGGGAGGCCAGCTGCAGCAGCTCGACGTGGCCACGCGCGATGGTGACGGGCGTCCGGATGGCGTGCGAAGTGTCGCGCAGGAACTCGCGCTGGCGCCGCACGCGGGAGCTCTCCAGCGCGGCGAGCTCCTCGACGCGGCGCTGGGCGGCGACCCTGCGCAGGCCGTGCCACACGGTGAAGGCGAGGATCGCCGGCATGAGGACGATCTCGGACAGCTCGTCGAGGTTCACCTCGCCGAGCACGTAGGCGTGCACGAAGACCGCGCCCGTCGCCACCGTTATCGCCGACAGGACGGCCACGGACACGTGGCCGGACCAGAGCCGGAAGCCGTAGACGAGCGCGAAGCTGACGAAGATCAGGTGGTAGGGGATGGTCATGCCGAAGTCGGTGCGGGCCATCACCCACAGCATGACCAGGGCGAATGCCGCCCACACCACGTCGACGGGGCGGACAGGGAGCCGCGCCACTCACGCCTCCCGAAGGACGTAGCCGACGTTGCGGATCGTCTCGATGTTGAGGTCGCGGAGCTTACCGCGCAACCGCGCGACCGTGACGTCGACGACGTTGCTGCCGGGGTCGAAGGCGTAGCCCC
Organism: uncultured Actinomycetota bacterium; assembly: GCA_963792195.1. GTDB lineage: Bacteria > Actinomycetota > Actinomycetes > Actinomycetales > Kineosporiaceae > DATKNA01. The sequence goes on from CAWBVK010000005.1 coordinate 42,051, forward strand.
AGACGTCGGACAGCAGCTCGGCCCGGGTGCACACGTCGCCGGCCCGGCGCATGAGGTGCTGCATGAGCGCGAACTCCCGCTGGGACAGGTCGACCTCGCGCCCGCCGGTGGACAGCCTGCGCGTGCGCAGGTCGAGGCGAAGCGAGCCGTACTGGAGCTCGCTCTCGGGGGCCTTCTCCGTCGCCTTGGTCGCGCGCAGGCGCAGCCGCACCCGGGCCAGCAGCTCGGCGACGGCGAACGGCTTCGCGACGAAGTCCGCGGCGCCCGCGTCGAGACACCGCACCTTGCCGTCGACGTCGTCCTGCGCGGAGACCACCACCACCTTGCACGCGGGGTCCTGCGCGACGAGCGCGGCGAGGACGGCGCCGCCGGAGAGCCCTGGCATCACCAGGTCGAGGATGACGAGGTCGGGTCGGTGCTCGGCGGCGAGGCGCAGCCCCTCCGCGCCGTCGTGTGCCGACAGGACGACGTGGCCGCTGGAGTCGAGCGCCCGGACGAGGAAACGCACGATCGCGGGCTCGTCGTCGATCACGAGCACTTTCGCCATGCCGGACCCCTCCGAACCCACGCTCGCGCTCACCACACGTGGGGCCGCCACATATGGACTGTCATGTCGCTCCGAATCATCGACGGGGAGAAGGATCTCGCACATCGCCCGTACGCATGACGCTTCCATTGCAACCCGTCACTTTTGGGCAGTTCGGGGATCCGTCGACTGCCCTCCGTCACGCTGTGGCGTCACGGAGCGTGGCGACGGAGCCGTACGGGTGACGGTACGGCGTCATGCGTCGGCGATGTGCCCGGGCACCACGACGACCGGGCAGGCAGCGCGCTCTGCCACGTGCCGGGACACCGACCCCAGCAGGGCCGCGCGCACCGGCCCGAGCGCCCGGCTGCCGACCACCACGAGGCGGGCACCCCGGGACGCCTCCACGAGCACCCGGCCCGCGGCCCCCTCGACGACCTCGCCGGTCACCGCCACCTTCGAGTCGCCGGGGAGGATCGCCCCCACGGCGCGCTCCTGCACGTCGTGCGCCCGGCGCTCCAGCTCCTCGGCCGAGACGGGCGGACCGAACTCGAGGACGCCGGGTTCCGAGAGGGCGCGCGGGCGCAGCATCCACGCCGTGACGACGCGGAGCCGGTCGCCCGAACGCTCCGCCTCGGCCAGCGCGAACGCCAGCGCGGCCTCGCTCTCGGGGGTCCCGTCCACCCCGACGACGATGATCCCTTCGCTCACCTGTCGACCTCCCGCCGCTCCCGATGCGCACGATCCGGGTGATCTGCGTGCAGCCCATCGTGGGCCCCCCGCTGCCCTCCGTCGACCGCGCACGCCCCCTCGGCGTGGGACCCGGGCGCGAGCCTCAGCCCGCGAGGGCCAGGACCGCGGCCCCTGTCATGAGGGCCGTCGTGGCCCACCCCAGCGTCGTCGCCAGCCGCCCGTTGCGGTGCTCGCCCATGAGCCGGCGGTCCCGCGAGATGAGCATGACGACCACGAGGAAGGGCGCGGCGATGACGCCGTTGACGAAGGCGCTGAGCACGAGGAGGTGCATCGGGTCGACAGGCGTCAGGGTGAGCACCGTGCCCCCGAGCGTCCCGAGGGCGACGAGGCCGTAGAACACCGGCGCCTGGCGCGGCGAGCGCGAGAAGCCGAAGGTCGTGCCGAGCAGGCCCGCCAGCCCGGCCGCGGCCGACCCGGCGAGCACCGGGATCGCCAGCAACCCGGTGCCGACGAAGGCCACCGCGAACAGCGCGACCGACCAGCTACCGGCGACCGGTTCGAGCGCGCGGGCGGCGCCCGCGGTACTCGTGATGTCCGTCGTGCCCCGCGCGCGCAGGGTGGCCGCGCTGGCCACCATGATCGCCAGCATCACGAGGTTGCTGAAGAACATGCCGCCTACGACGTCGAGCCGCGAGGCCCGCAGCTTGCGCCGGGCGTTGGGCAGGCGCCGCTGCCCCAGCGGCACGGCCTGCTCGCCGCCGAGCTCCTCGTCGCGCAGGTCCTCGACCCGGTGCGCCGACTGCCAGAAGAAGAGGTACGGACTGACCGTCGTGCCGAGCACGGCCACGAGCACGGTCGTCGAGCCGGGTCCCCCGAGCGAGGGCACGAGCAGTCCGCGGGCGACCTCCCCCGCGGGCGGGTGCGCCAGCACGGCCACGATCAGATATCCGACGAGCACCAGGCACATCACCTTGAAGAACCGGGCGACCCGTTCGAACGACCCGAGCATCACCGTCACGGTGACGAGCAGGCCGGCCAGCGGCGCCCACAGCCAGGCCGGGCCGGCGTGCAGCAGGCGCATCCCCTCGCCGACGGCGACGAGGTCGGCGGTCACCTGCAGCGCGTTCGCGGCCAGCAGGGCGACGAGCATGACCCCGATCACGACGCGCGGCGCCCGTCCGCGCCACTTGTCGGTCGCCAGCTCGCCGAGACTCCTGCCCGTGGCCAGGGCGGTCCGGTCACAGATCTCCTGGACGGCGGCCATGAGCGGGAACGTCACCCACGCGGTCCACAGCAGCGCGTAGCCCTGCTGGGCGCCTGCCTGCAGGTAGGTGGCGACCCCCGAGGGGTCGTCGTCGCTCGCGCCGGTGACCAGCCCGGGGCCGACCGCGCGCAGGTAGTAGCGCCAGCCGCGGCTCGAGCGTGCCGGGGTGAGGTCGACGTGGGTGCGCTCGTCGGTGGCGTCCTCCGCTCCGCGCGCCTGCCGGGTCTCCTGGCTCACGCCGCCGTTCTTACCCCGCGGAGCGGCCGGGGACGCCTCCCGCGGGGGTCGCGATGTGCCCGCCGAGGCGGCGGGTCAGCTCGGCCGCCGCAGCCGTCGCCGCACGCGCGAGACGCTCGCGGCCCGCGAGGTCGACGTCCGCGCCGGCGAAGGTGACGGCGAGTCCGGCGACCGGGAGGCCGGTGTGGTCGTGCGCGGCGGCGGCGACCGAGGCGAAGCCCGGGGTCACCTCGCCGTCCTCGGTGGCGTGGCCGAGCGCGCGTACCTCGACGAGGACCCGCCGCAGCGCGGACAGCGATCGCGGGCCGACCCCGGTCCGGTCGACGAACGCCGTGGGCCCGGGGAAGAGTGCCCGCACCTGCGCCGCCGGCAGTCCCGCGAGGATCGCGCGCCCGCTCGCCGTCAGGTGCGCCGGCAGCCGGACGCCGACGTCCGTCACCAGCGACGGCCGCCCGGGTGCGCGCTCCTCGACGACGTACAGCACCTCACGCCCGTGCAGCACCGCCAGGTGGGCGGACTGGCCCGACCCGGTCGACCAGCCGGGCCAGCACCGGACGCGCCAGCCGGGCCAGCGGCTCCTGGCGCATGTAGGCGGTGCCGAGCTCGAGCGCGCCGACCCCGAGCCCGTAGCGCCGCTCCTCGGGCAGGTGCACCGCGAGGCCGGCGTCGGTCAGCTCCCGCAGCAGGTGGTAGACGGTCGACCGGGGCAGCCCCAGCTCGCGCACCAGCACGGCCGCGGGCACCGGTGCGGGCTGGCGGGCGAGCGCCTGCAGCGAGCGCCAGGACCTGCCGGGCCGCGGGGACCATGCAGGCATTGTCGAGCATCCGAACGTCTGGGATCCCGGACGGAATCCGTCGTTCGGTGCTCGTCCCGGGTCCCGACGAAGGGGTGCGATGGGCGCATGACGTTCGAGCTCGCATCGCCCCGCCCGCGTCGTGGTCGTCGGCACCGGCCCGGTCGACCCCGCGGACGTCGTCCGCGTGGCCCGCGGCGGCGCGGGCGTCCGGCTCTCGGAGGAGGCGACTCGGCGGCGGTCACCGCGACCCGCGGGGTGATCGACAAGCTGGCCGACGACGACGCCGCCCACTACGGCATCTCCACCGGTTTCGGGGCGCTCGCCACGACGCGGATCCCGCCGCAGCGGCGCGCCCAGCTGCAGCGCAGCCTGATCCGCTCGCACGCCGCAGGGAGCGGGCCGGCGGTCGAGCGCGAGGTCGTGCGCGCCCTGATGCTGCTGCGGCTGTCGACCCTCGCCACCGGGCGCACCGGGGTGCGGCCCGCGACCGTGCAGGCGTACGCGGCGATGCTCGACGCCGGCATCACGCCGGTCGTCCACGAGTACGGCTCGCTGGGCTGCTCCGGCGACCTCGCGCCGCTCGCCGCCGTCGCGCTGGCGCTCATGGGCGAGGGCGAGGTGCACGACGCCGCAGGCCGGCGCCGGCCGGCCGCCGACGCACTCGCCGACGCCGGGCTCGCGCCGGTCGAGCTCGCCGAGAAGGAGGGCCTCGCGCTGATCAACGGCACCGACGGCATGCTCGGGATGCTCGTGCTGGCTCTGCACGACCTGCGCCGGCTGCTGCGGACCGCCGACGTCGCCGCGGCGATCACCGTCGAGGCGCTGCTGGGTACCGACGCCGTCTTCGCCGCCGACCTGCAGGCGTTGCGGCCGCACCCCGGGCAGGCGGCGTCCGCGGCGAACCTGCGCGCCCTGCTGCACGGCAGCCCGATCATGGCCAGCCACCGGACGCCGGCCTGCACCCGGGTGCAGGACGCCTACTCCCTGCGCTGCGCGCCGCAGGTGCACGGCGCGGCCCGCGACACCCTCGAGCACGCGGCCACCGTGGCGGGGCGCGAGCTGGCAGCCGCGATCGACAACCCGGTCGTGACCGTCGACGGCAGGGTCGAGTCGAACGGCAACTTCCACGGGGCGCCGGTCGGGTACGTCCTGGACTTCCTCGCGATCGCCGTCGCGGACGTCGCCTCGATGAGCGAGCGCCGCACCGACCGGTACCTCGACGTGGCGCGCAGCCACGGCCTGCCGCCGTTCCTCGCCGACGACCCGGGCGTCGACTCCGGCCTGATGATCGCGCAGTACACGGCCGCGGGGATCGTCGCCGAGCTCAAGCGGCTGGCCGTGCCGGCGAGCGTCGACTCGATCCCGTCGTCGGCGATGCAGGAGGACCACGTGTCGATGGGCTGGGCCGCCGCCCGCAAGCTGCGCCGCGCGCTCGACGGGCTGGCCCGCGTGCTCGCCGTCGAGCTGCTGGCCGGGACGCGAGCGCTCGAGCTGCGTGCCCCGCTGGAGCCGGCCGCGGCGACGGGCGCCGTGCTGGCCGCCGTCCGGGCCCTGGGGGTGCCCGGCCCCGGGCCCGACCGTCACCTGGCGCCCGAGATCGACGCGCTCGTGGACGCCGTCCGCGCCGGCGCCGCTCGTCGACGCCGCCCAGGCCGCCCTCGGCGCCCCCCTGGCCTGAGATCACGTGCTCATCTGCGGCTGCGTTACTCCGCTCCGGCTCGGTTCCGGGGCGTCGAAGCGGGCCGCAGCGGAGCAAAGCAGCCGGAGATGAGCAGAGAGGACCACGGACGATGATCGGAGCACGACCCGTACGCGCACCACGCGGGACGGCGCTGACGGCGCGCAGCTGGCAGACCGAGGCGCCGCTGCGGATGCTCATGAACAACCTCGACCCCGACGTCGCCGAGCGGCCCGACGACCTCGTCGTCTACGGCGGCACCGGCCGGGCCGCCCGCGACTGGGCCAGCTTCGACGCGATCGTCCGCACCCTCACCACGCTGGCGGACGACGAGACGCTGCTCGTGCAGTCGGGCCGGCCCGTCGGCGTGATGCGCACGCACGAGTGGGCGCCACGCGTGCTCATCGCCAACTCCAACCTGGTCGGCGACTGGGCGACGTGGCCGGAGTTCCGGCGGCTCGAGCAGCTCGGCCTCACGATGTACGGCCAGATGACCGCCGGGTCGTGGATCTACATCGGCACCCAGGGGATCCTGCAGGGCACGTACGAGACGTTCGCCGCCGTCGCCGCCAAGCGGTTCGGCGGCACGCTCGCCGGCACGCTCACCGTGACCGGCGGCTGCGGCGGGATGGGCGGCGCCCAGCCGCTGGCCGTCACGCTCAACGGCGGCGCGTGCCTCGTCGTCGACGTCGACCCCGCGCGCCTGCACCGGCGCGTCGAGAACCGCTACCTCGACGAGGTCGCCCCCGACCTCGACGACGCCGTCCGCCGGGTGCTGGCCGCCAAGGCGGAGCGGCGCGCCCTGTCGGTCGGCGTGGCGGGCAACTGCGCCGAGGTGCTGCCCGAGCTGCTGCGCCGCGGCGTCGAGGTCGACGTCGTCACCGACCAGACCTCGGCGCACGACCCGCTGTCGTACCTGCCGATCGGCGTCGAGCTCGAGGACTGGCACGACTACGCCCAGGCCAAGCCCGAGGAGTTCACCGACCGCGCACGCGCGTCGATGGCCCGGCACGTCGAGGCGATGGTGGGCTTCCTCGACGCCGGCGCCGAGGTGTTCGACTACGGCAACTCGATCCGCGACGAGGCGCGCCAGGGCGGCTACGAGCGGGCGTTCGCGTTCCCCGGCTTCGTGCCCGCCTACATCCGGCCGCTGTTCTGCGAGGGCAAGGGCCCGTTCCGCTGGGCCGCGCTGTCGGGCGACCCGCGCGACATCGCCGCGACCGACCGCGCCGTGCTCGACCTCTTCCCCGAGGACGACCACCTGCACCGCTGGATCCGCGCGGCGCAGGAGCGGGTGGCGTTCCAGGGGCTGCCTGCGCGCATCTGCTGGCTCGGGCAGGGCGAGCGCGACCGCGCCGGCCTGCGGTTCAACGAGCTGGTGGCGGCGCGGCGAGGTGAGCGCACCCGTGGTCATCGGCCGCGACCACCTCGACACCGGCTCCGTCGCCTCGCCGTACCGGGAGACCGAGGCGATGCTCGACGGCTCCGACGCCATCGCCGACTGGCCGCTGCTGAACGCCCTGGTCAACACTGCGTCGGGCGCCACCTGGGTCTCGATCCACCACGGCGGCGGCGTCGGGATCGGGCGGTCGATCCACGCCGGCCAGGTGACGGTCGCCGACGGCACGCCGCTCGCGGCGGCCAAGCTCGAGCGGGTGCTGACCAACGACCCAGCGATGGGCGTCATCCGCCACGTGGACGCCGGCTACGAGCGGGCTGTCGAGGTCGCCGAGGCCGAGCACGTCCGGGTTCCCATGCGGGAACAGGCGGAGCCTGGAGCGTCGTGAGGACCGTTGCCCGGGCCCGCGATGCGGGCCCGGGCAACGACTCGTGACCGATCGGCCGGAGAGCGTCAGGTGAGGAGCTCGGCGAGCGGGAACGAGCGGTTCTTGCGCGGCGGGATGACGTAGTTCTGGCGGTGCGTCGCGCTCATGATGGAGTTGATGCCGGCCGCCCTGCCCGTGACCGGGAAGTCCGATCCCTTCGTCCCGGTCGTCGTCATCTTGAACTTGGTGCCGTCCGGGTTGTAGCCGTCCATCGCGAACCGCGCCTTGTGGAACGCGAGGTGGCTCGGGACGAAGGCCACGAAGTGCAGCCCCGGCGTGTTGCCCTGACGCAGAGCGGTTTCTCCGGGCAGCCACGCGAAGGGGTCGTCGAGCGTGTTGAAGTCCTCCCGGATCGGGATCGCGGTGCCCTTCTTCTGCAGCCGCCCATAGTTGTCGATCGTGTCGGCCGCGAGTCGCGTCGCCTGCTGCAGCAGGGAGTTGTGACCCGCCTTGCCGCCCAACGCGTCCGTCTCGATCTGAGCCCGGGTGGACACCTGGGCGGGGCCGTTGGGGATCGTCAGCGTCCCGTCCGTCGCCGTCGCCCGCGGGCTGAACATCTTGGCCACCCGATCGGCGTACGGCACGGTGGGGGTGGTGGTGGCCGTTGGGCCGTACCACGTGGGCAGGTCGAGGTACATGTGCGAGAGGTGCATGGCGCACCCGGCCGCGAAGTACCCCGCGGGGTACTGGTCCGTCACCCCTCGGAGCGTCTCGAAGCTCGGGAGGTTGCCCGGCCCGAGGGCCTGCGTCTGGGTGCTCGTGAACCCCATGGAGAGCTGGGCCATCTTCGGGATCAAGGCGGCGCCGGCGGCCTTCCGGTCGAGCCCGAACGTCTTCATGATGCTCTGGTCACTGAAGCCCCGGCCGGCGAAGCCCATCCGCTTCGACGTCAGGTCGAACAGGTCGCCAATGTAGGCGGCATTGCTCGTGTCCTCGAACAGCGCCTTCTCGACACTGGACAGGATGGTCTGCGAGTCGCTGCGGAACTTGAACATGACGTGGTTGGCCTCGAGGGCGACGCGCGTCCGGGTCGCTCGGGAACTGGATCGCGTCCACCACGGCCAACTGCTTCGGGGAGGTTCCGGGGACGGCTGGCAGGTATTTGTTGCTCAGCGTCGGCCCGATGACGTCCCGGAAGTAGGGCAGCCCCCAACCGACGACGATCGTCAGGCCGGCCGCTGTGTCCGCGTAGGGGCTCTCGACCTTGACCAGGGCGTTCTCCACCCGGCGTCTTGGCCTGGTTCAGGGCAGTCTTCGTCCACGTGGTCGTCGACTTCAAGGTGGCCGTGAAGACGTCGTTGAAGATCGGCGGGATGACCAGGGTCACGCCGTTGTCGACGATGACCTCGAGCTGCTCGATGAGGTACTGCTCCTGCAGCCGCCGGGTCACGGTCGGTCGCCGCCTCGGCCGGGGTCGGGCGGACGACGTCGCCCAGCACCCCGTAGATGCCTCGCGCCGAGATCGTCCCGATCCCCAGCGCGGCCGCGCCCCGCAGCAGGCTCCGCCGGCCGAGGTGCCGCTCGTCCGGCGCGCCGTCGATGTGGTCGGCTCACGTCATGGCTCAGACCTTCCTTCCGGCGCCGCGGCACGGGTCAGCTCTCGCGGTGGCAGTCGCGGCTGGTCGGCTGGCTGCAGCTCAGGTAGGCGCGCTCCACGGACGGGATCGCGGTGCCGTCGGCGGTGATGACCTCGCGGGTCACGACGACTAGCCACATCGCCGGCGCGTTGAACTGCGGCGTGAGCTTCGTCCAGTGGACGCTCGCTGTAGGTGGTGGGGTAGGGCGGCGGCGCGATGTAGGAGTAGGCTGTCCTGGTTGTCGCTGCCCGTGTACGCGTACGTCGGCGGCGGCGCGATCCGCTGCCCGGTGAGGTTGTTCGCCCGCATCGACGGAGACGACGCGGAACCCGCCGTTCGACGTCGGCGTCGTGGCCGTGGTGATGCGCAGCGTGCCCGTGCAGGTTGACGGTGTCCGCGTTGCAGAGGTTCTCGACGAGCAGAGCGGCACGTCCTGCGTGACCCGGCACGACCTGTGTCCTGCCCGAGGTCGAGGACGTGCCCGCTCGTGCCGACGCCTGCGCCGCCCCGGTCAGGAGCAGGGCGGCGACGATCGAGAGGGCGAGGACGAGGCGGGTGCGGAACGGGAGACCGGCGTCCGCTCTCGTCATGAGTGGTGGTCTGCATGGCGGAGTACTCCTGGGTCACACCCTCGCAAGGGCTGGTCTGTGGGCTCCCCGAGCCGGCCGGGGTCCTCGGCGGTCACCGAGGACCCCAACCTCGGGGTGTGCGTTCCCGGCATCGGTGGCGCCAAACAGGTGACCGCGGAAGCTTGCACAAATCGCCGTACTCGAACACGTGGCGTAGTAGCAGCGGCTCCGCCGCCCAGGTCTACCGCTCCGGTTCGCCAGCGGCTTCACTGTGGGGGCAGCCCCAGCACCGGGAGGACCCATGCCCACGACCTCGTACGCCAGCGGGACCGTCGACGCACGCCGCTGCTCGGCGAGACGATCGACGCCAACCTGAAGCGGGCCGTCGAGCGGTTCGGCGACCGCGAGGCGGTCGTCGACGTCGCGGCCGGGCGGCGCCTGACCTACGCCGAACTCGACGCCGAGGTCGAGCGGGTGGCCCGCGGCCTGCTCGCGCGCGGCGTCGAGAAGGGCGACCGGGTCGGCATCTGGGCGCCGAACACTGCTCGAGTGGGTCCTCGTGCAGTACGCCACCGCCCGGATCGGCGCGATCCTCGTCAACATCAACCCGGCCTACCGCACCCACGAGGTCGGCTACGTGCTGCGGCCAGGCGGGCATCGCGCACGCTGGTCTCCGCGCCGTCGTTCAAGACCAGCGACTACCGGGCGATGATCGACGAGGTCCGGCCCGGCCTGCCGGCGCTGCGGGACGTCGTCTACCTCGGCGAGGACACGCTGGGACGCGCTGCTCGCCGACGGCGCGCGCGCGTGCGACGCCGAGGCGGTCGCCGTCGCGGGCGGCGCCGGCTGGGCTTCGACGACCCGATCAACATCCAGTACACGTCGGGCACGACCGGGTTCCCGAAGGGCGCGACGCTGTCGCACCACAACATCCTCAACAACGGCTTCTTCGTCGGCGAGGTCTGCGGCTACACGCGAGCAGGACCGGATCTGCGTGCCGGTGCCCTTCTACCACTGCTTCGGCATGGTGATGGGCAACCTCGGCGAGCACGAGCCACGGCGCCTGCGTCGTCATCCCGGCGCCCGGCTTCGACCCGGCGGCGACGCTGCAGGCCGTGCAGGACGAGCGGTGCACCAGCCTGTACGGCGTCCCGACGATGTTCATCGCCGAGCTCGCGCTGCCCGACTTCGGCGACTACGACCTCTCCTCGCTGCGGACCGGGCATCATGGCCGGCTCGCCGTGCCCGGTCGAGGTCATGAAGCGCGTGATCAGCGACATGCACATGGCCGAGGTCACCATCTGCTACGGCATGACCGAGACGTCGCCGGTGTCGACCCAGACCCGCGCGGACGACTCCCTCGACCGCCGCGTCTCGACCGTCGGCCAGCGTGCACCCGCACCTCGAGGTGAAGGTCGTCGACCCGGTCACCGACCTGCCCGTGCCGCTCGGCGAGCCCGGGGAGCTGTGCACCCGCGGCTACTCGGTGATGATCGGGTACTGGGACGAGCCCGAGAAGACGGCCGAGGTGCTGAGGAACGGCTGGATGCACACCGGCGACCTGGCGACGATGGACGCCGAGGGCTACGTCAACATCGTCGGCCGGATCAAGGACATGGTGATCCGCGGCGGCGAGAACGTGTACCCGCGCGAGGTCGAGGAGTTCCTCTACACCCACCCCGACATCGTCGACGCCCAGGTGATCGGCGTCCCCGACGAGAAGTACGGCGAGGAGCTCATGGCCTGGGTGCGCCTGCGCGAGGGCGCCGAGCCGCTGACGATCGAGGGCCTGCGCGCGTTCTGCGCGGGCAGGCTCGCGCACTACAAGGTGCCGCGGTACCTGCACGTCGTCGACGACTTCCCGATGACGGTGACCGGCAAGGTGCGCAAGGTCGAGATGCGCGAGCAGGCCGTCGAGCTGCTCGGCCTGCAGGACGCGGCCGCGGCGAAGCACGCCTGAGCTGCCGCTACGCTCACCCGCGATGCCCGTCAGCAGCCGTCCCCGAGCAAGGTCGACCCGCCCGCCGCGGATCCGCCGGCTGCAGGTCCGGCGGCTGCGGGCGGGCTCGGGCGCCGCCGCGACGTCCTCGCGGTGATCGCCCTCGGTGGAGCCCTCGGCAGCCTGGCCCGCTGGGGCGATCAACAGTGCGCTCCCGCACCGGCCGGATCAGTGTGCCCTGGAGCACGGTGGTCGAGAACGTCACCGGCTGCTTCCTGCTGGGCGTGCTCGTGGTCCTCGCGCTCGGAGGTCTGGCCGCCGTCGCGGTACGTGCGGCCGTTCGCCGGGGTCGGCGTCCTCGGGGGATACACCACGTTCTCGACGGCGATGCTGGAGACGCGCGCGCTCGCCGCAGCGGGCCGGGCCTGGGTGGCGGCTCGTCTACGTCGTCGGCTCGACGGTGGCCGGGCTGGCCGCGGTGCCGGTCGCGCTCGTGGTCACCCGCAGGCTGACGCGCGCCGCCCGGATCGGCGGAGGTCAGCGATGACATCACTGAGCGGGCCGGCCCTGCGGGTCACCGTCTTCGTCGGGGAGGACGACCGGTACCACCACCGGCCGCTCTTCACCGAGATCGTGCACCGGGCACACGCGGCGGGCCTGGCCGGCGCGAGCGTCGTGCGTGGCTGCGAGGGGTTCGGCGCCTCGAGCCTCATCCACACCGCCGGCTGGTGAGCCTGTCGGAGGACCTGCCGGTCCTCGTCATCGTGGTGGACGAGCCGCCGAGATCCGGGCCTTCCTGCCCGAGCTCGAGGAGCTCGTGCAGGAGGGGCTCGTCATGGTCGACGAGGTCGAGGTGGTCCGGTACGTCGGGCGGCGCGGCCCCGCTGACGACCCATCGAGCGCCCGTTGAGCCCCCTGCTGACCGGCCTGCTCGTCGCTGTCGGCGGAGCGGCCGGGGCGCCGCTGCGGTACGTGACCGATCTCGTCGTCTCGTCCCTCCACGACAGCGTGCTGCCCTGGGGCACCTGGGTGGTCAACGTGGTGGGGAGCGCGGTGCTGGGGGTGGTCGCCGCGGCCGTAGCCGGCGGGCGGCCCGGCGTGGCTGCGCACTCTGGTGGGCACCGGCGTCTGCGGGGCGTTGACGACGTTCTCGTCGTTCGGTTACGAGACGGTGCGCCTCGCCGAGGACGGCGCCCTCGGGCTGGCCGCCCTCAACGTCGTGGGCAGCCTCGTCACCGGCCTGCTGGCCTTCTCGGTGGCGTTCGCGGCCGTCTCCGCGGGCGTGGGTACCGTTTGACGCCTGCCGGGCCGGACTCCAGGATCGGCCCGTCGAGGGCCGGAGCAGGTGAGGGAGTGGCGCGTGCGCAACCGGGTCCAGCTGATCACCTACGCCGACCGGCTCGCGGGTGACCTGCCGGGCCTGCAGCGCCTCCTGAGCGGCCCGCTCGCGGGGGTCTTCGGTGGCGTGCACGTGCTGCCCTTCTTCCGCCCTCACGACGGCGCCGACGCCGGGTTCGACCCCGCCGACCACCGCGAGGTCGACCCGCGCCTGGGGTCCTGGGACGACGTCGCCGCCCTCGCCGGCGACGGCGTCGAGACCGTTGTCGACCTCATCGTCAACCACGTCTCGGTCGAGTCGGAGTGGTTCCGGGACGTGCTGGTCCGCGGCGACGCGTCGCCGTCCGCCGGGATGTTCCTCACCTACGCCTCGGTGTTCCCCGACGGTGCCCGCGAAGAGGACCTGCTCGCCCTGTACCGGCCCCGCCCCGGGCTGCCCTTCACCGCCATGCGCCTGGGCGGGCGGCGGCACCTCGTCTGGACGACGTTCACGCCCATGCAGGTCGACCTCGACGTGCGCTCGCCGCAGGCGCGGGCCTACCTCACCGAGGTGCTGGAGCTGCTGGCCCGTGCCCGCGTCACGCTCGTGCGGGTCGACGCGGTCGGGTACGCCGTCAAGACCCCGGGGACCAGTTCGTTCATGACGCCCGAGACCTTCGCCTTCATCGACGAGCTCACCGCGCAGATGCGCGGCCTGGGCCTCGAGGTGCTGGTCGAGGTGCACTCCTACTACCGGCGGCAGGTGGAGATCGCGCGGCAGGTCGACCGGGTCTACGACTTCGCCTTGCCGCCGCTGGTCCTGCACGTCCTGCACGGGGGGTCGTCGCGCCGCTGCTGCGCTGGCTCGAGCTCCGGCCGGCGAACTGCGTGACCGTCCTCGACACGCACGACGGCATCGGTGTCGTCGACGTCGGCGCGGACCCCGAGGACCCGGTAGGTTCGCCGGGCCTGCTCGCGCCGCAGGAGATCCACGACCTGGTCGAGGCGATCCACGGCGCCAGCGGCGGCGCCAGCCGGCTCGCCACCGGCGCGGCCGCCGGCAACGTCGACCTGTACCAGGTCAACTGCACCTACTACGACGCGCTCGGTCGCGACGACTCCCGGTACCTGCTGGCACGGCTGCTGCAGTTCTTCGTACCCGGCGTGCCTCAGGTCTACTACGTGGGGCTGCTGGCGGGTGGCAACGACGTCGAGCTGCTGCGCCGCACCGGCGTGGGCCGCGACGTCAACCGCCACCACTACACGCCCGCCGAGGTCGACGGAGGCACTCGAGCGGCCCGTCGTGCGCGCCCTGCTCGGGGCGATCCGGCTCCGCAACGAGCACCCCGCCTTCGGCGGCACCTTCGCGTGCGGTGCCGGCGGGACCCCGGACGGGCTGTGGATGGAGTGGTCGGACGGCGCCGCCCGGGCCCGGCTCGACGCGGCACCGCGCGTCGCCCAATGGGCCCTGACGCTCACCGACCCCGACGGCGCCGTCCGCACCATCAGGGACGCGTCGGCGCTCGCCGAGGTTGCGTCCCCGGTGGCGTGACCGGCTCGGTCACCGGCTCCGTGAGCAGAGCGGCGAGTTCGGCGTCGAGCGCGTCCGCGAGCAGCTGGGCGTGCGGGACGAGCCCGGCGTCGACGGCGACGCCGATCCGCAGCGTGCCGTCGTAGCTGAAGAGGCTCACGCCGACGCCGACCGCGGCGGCCTGGGGCACCCAGAACGCGATCCCGTCGACGGGAGCCCCGGCGAGGGTCAACTGCTGTTGCGGGCCCGGAACATTGGTCACGATGGCCGTCACCTTGGAGCCCAGCACCCGGACGACCACGTCGCGCACCGACGCGGGCAGCCGCGCCGAGGACGCCGATCAGCACGAATGTGGCCGCGGGGACGGGGGACCGCTTGGCGGCGCGCGTCTGCGTCGGCCACCCGCCGCAGCCGGGCGGCTGCCCCGGCTCACGGCCACGGGCAGCGACAGCGGCAGCAGCCCGAACCGGTTGCCCAGCCGGGCGTCGCCGGCGCTGAGGTCGACGGGCACGAAGACGCGCAGGCGTTCGGCCGGCGGACCCGACTCCATGGGTTTCGAGGTAGCGCGCGAAGCCCCCGGCGACGGCCGCGAGGAGCACGTCGTTCACCGTCGCGCCGTGCTCGGCCGCCGCGGCCTTGACTCGGCGAGCGACCGGGGCGCGGCCCACGCGGCGATCCTTGGCGATCCCGAGCGGGCCGCGCAGCGGGGTGCGCGGCTCCGGCGGCAGCAGGAGCAGCCGGATCGCGGTGCCGGGTACGGCGAGGGCCAGCCCGGCGGCGAGGCGCACGAGGCTGCGATCGGGCGGTTCAGGCGGTTCAGGGGGAGCCTCCTCCCCGTCGGCAAGGTCGAGCAGGAGCCGCACGAGCGCCGCGCCGTCGGCGAGTGCGTGGTGCAGGCGGCCACACGAGCACGGAGCGCGCCGGCTCGCCCGGGTGCGGCCGGTACCCGTCGACGAGCACGACCTGCCAGGGCGGTCTGCGCGGCGGCGTCGAGCGGGCGCGCCAGGTACGCGCCCACCAGGCGCTGCAGGGCGGCTTCGCCGGCGTCGCGCTCGCCCAGCTCGACCACGGTGAGGTGCCGGTCGAGGTCGAACGCCGGGTCCGGCACCCACTCGGGCGGCAGCAGCGGCAGGGGCCGCTCACGCACCACCGAGCGGAACCGCGGGTGTGCCGCGACCAGACGCTCGGCCAGGCGCGCCCGGAGCGCCCCGTGGTCGACGGGAGCGCCCAGCCACAGCACGGCGGTGACGACCATGAGGTTCTCGGGTCGGTCGAGCCGCAGCCAGGCGGCGTCCGCCGCGGTCAACCGCTCGGTGCCCACCGACGGAGCATCCCAGCTGCGCCCTCCGCCTGCCTCCCGCGATCCGACTCGAGCGTCCGCGGCGTCCACCCGGCGTCGTCAGTCGATCAGGCCCTCGTCCTGGCCCGACTCGCCGCCGTCGTCGGGTGGGTCCCCGGCCGCCATCCCGGCGCTCTCGGCCCACACCTGGGTCGGCCGGGTCTCCGGCTCACGGGGAGCCCTCGCGAGCGTGCCGCCCGCCGGGAGCGCAGCCTCGGCGGTCGAGCGGGCGGAGCCGGCGTCCACGCCCTCGCGCTCGACCAGGGTTCCGGCGTCCGGGTCCGGCTGAGGGTTCGGCTGAGGGTCCGGCTGCGTCGTCATGCCACGGGAATGCCCGCCCCGGCCGCCGGGTACACCCCTGGCCATGGATCATTCGAAGGCGCCCGTGCTCGACGCGATGCTCGAGTTCCGCCGCCGCGGCGACGTCGTCTACACGCCGCCGGGGCACAAGCAGGGCCGCGGCGCGGATCCGCGGGTGATCGAGGTGCTGGGGCGCGAGGCGTTCCTGTCCGACGTCCTGACCACCGGCGGCCTGGACGACCGGACGTCGAGCAGCGGCATCCTGAAGGAGGCCCAGGAGCTGATGGCGGACGCCGTCAACGCCGAGCAGGCCTTCTTCGCGACCGCCGGCAGCTCGCTCTCGGTCAAGACGGCGATGCTGTCGGTCGCCGCGCACGGCGACGAGCTGCTGGTGGCCCGCAACATCCACAAGAGTGTGGTGTCAGGGCTGGTGCTGGCAGGGATCAGCCCGGTATGGGTGGAGCCCTCGTGGGACGCCGACCTCGAGGTGGCGCACCCGCCGACGGTGGAGGCGGTCGAGCGCGCCTGGGCGGCCCACCCCGACGCGAAGGGGATCCTCTACATCAGCCCCACGGATTACGGCGCCTGCGGCGACATCGCCGGCGTCGTCGAGGCGGCGCACCGCCGGGGCAGGCCGGCGCTGATCGACGAGGCGTGGGGCGCGCACCTGCCCTTCCACGAGGACCTGCCGACGTGGGGGATGAACGCGAACGCCGACGTGTGCGTCACCAGCGTGCACAAGGCGGGCTCCGGGTTCGAGCAGAGCTCGGTGTTCCACCTCAAGGGCGACCGCGTCGACCCTGTCCTGCTCAAGCAGCGCGAGGACCTGCTCTCGACCACCAGCACCTCGTCACTGATCTACGGGGTGCTCGACGGGTGGCGACGGCAGATGGTCGAGCAGGGCCGCGGCCTCATCGACGGGGCGCTGAAGTACGCCCAGGCGGCGCGCGAGGGGATCAACGCCATCGACGGGCTGCACGCGCTGACCGTCGACGAGATGCTCGGGCGGCGCGGTGTCGCCGAGGTGGACCCCTACCACGTGCTCGTCGAGGTGAGCGGCCTCGGCATCAGCGGCTACCAGGCACTGGACTGGCTGCGCGCCGAGAAGGGGATCGGCCTCGGGATCTCGGACCACCGGCGCGTGGCAGCCCTCGTCACGCACGGGGACGACGACGGCACGATCGCCCGCC
The DNA here is from genome assembly GCA_963792195.1 of uncultured Actinomycetota bacterium. Classification (GTDB taxonomy): domain Bacteria; phylum Actinomycetota; class Actinomycetes; order Actinomycetales; family Kineosporiaceae; genus DATKNA01. Next base: position 58,834 of record CAWBVK010000005.1, read on the forward strand.
TCGTCGACGCGCTGCGCGACCTCGCCCGGCACGCGGACGGGTTCGACCCGGCCCCCCAGGTGCGGGTTCCCAGCCCCGATCACCTGGATCTCGAGACCGTGATGCTCCCGCGGGACGCCTTCTTCGGCCCCACGGAGAGCGTGCCGGTGGAGCGCGCGGCGGGCCGAATCGCCGCCGAGCTCGCCACGCCGTACCCGCCCGGGGTCCCCGTCCTGGTGCCGGGGGACCTCATCACCCGGGAGGCCCTGGACTACCTGCGCTCGGGCGTCGCCGCGGGGATGCAGCTGCCCGACCCCGCCGACGCGAAGCTCGAGACGGTCAAGGTCGTCGCGAAGCACTGACCGGCGACACGCCGTGAGCCGTCGATGAGCGGTGCGTGACGAACGGCCCGGGATCATCGAGCCGTGATGCGCGCCACCCACCACCTCCTCGGGCTCTCGGCCGGGCTCGCCACCGCGGCGGCGTCCGGGTGGGGTTGGCCGCAGGCCACCTGCGCGGCCGCCCTCGCGGGCGTCACCGCCGCCGGGGCCAGCTCCCCCGACATGGACCAGTACCGCGGCTGGAGGCGCCTCGACCGGTGGGTGCCCGACGAGCTGCTCGGTGCCGGCGGCCCGCTGCAGCACCGCGGGATCACGCACTGGTGGGGCCTGCCTGCCGCGGCGTCGCTGTTCGTCCCGCTGCTCCCCGGTGCTGTGCAGTGGGTGGGCTGGTGCCTGGTGATCGGCTGGGTCAGCCACCTGTTCGGCGACCTGGCCTTCGGCCGCCCCGATCCGTTCGCCGGCCGCGGCCCGGGCATCCCCGTCTGGCCGTGGTGGGGGCACGTCGGCGTGGGCCTCGACACCGGCGGGTGGCTGGAGGGTCTGACCGCCGGGATCCTGCTCCCGTCGGCGCTGGTGTGGCAGGCCTGGGGCGCCGTCGCGCCGGTGGTCGAGCCGGTCGTTACCCCGCTGCTGGCGGCCCTGAGCCGGTAGCCGGGCAGGCGTACCGGGGCAGGCGTACCAGGGGTTTCGTCCGGGTACTGGGCCTTCAGCAGCGGCCGGGCGGTCGCGGCGGAAGGAGAGTGGCGACATGTCGGAGCGGACGGACGAGAGCGGCGCGGCGAACCGGCTCGGGCTCGGCGCGGAGGGCGCGATGGGAGACGACGCCGCCGACGCGGTCTTCGGGCGTCAGACGCTGCAGCAGGACGGCCAGGCGGTCGGCGCCGCCGACTACGAGGCGGACCGGCGCGCCAACGGCGCGGACGACACGGACGACGCCGGCGACTTCGCGGCGAGCAATCCGTTCGAGCTCGTGACCGGGTCGGACCAGGGCGCGCGGACCGACGACGGCGAGGCCGTCGGCGCCGCCGACCGGGATGCGGACGTCGAGCGTTCACGCTGAGGTCCGCGTCAGCGGCCTGATGGCGCGCGGGAAGAGGCGGCGCATCTGGCGGGTTGGAGGCTACGTAGTTCATACTTCAACTACGTAGGCTCGCCCCCAGGAGGGATCCGTCATGCCCGCCGTGACCGTCGAGAACCCGCTGACGCTGCCGCGCGTCCCGCAGCCGGCGCCCGGCGCGACGCCGCGTCGCGTGCTCGCCGTGACCACCGCCCCCGAGGGCTACGAGGGCGAGGGCTTCCCCGTGCGCCGCGCGTTCGCGGGCGTCGAGCCAGCGCGCCCTCGACCCGTTCATCCACATGGACCAGATGGGCGAGGTCGAGTACGCGCCGGGCGAGCCCAAGGGCACCGCCTGGCACCCGCACCGCGGCTTCGAGACCGTCACCTACATGATCGACGGCGAGATGGCACACCAGGACTCGCAACGGCGGCGGCGGCCTCATCACCAACGGCGACACCCAGTGGATGACCGCCGGCGCGGGCATCCTGCACATCGAGACCCCGCCCGAGCACCTGGTGGTGAGCGGCGGGCTCTTCCACGGCCTGCAGCTGTGGGTCAACCTGCCGAAGGCGCAGAAGTTCGCGGCGCCGCGCTACCAGGACATCACCGCCGGCAAGGTCGCGCTGCTCGCGAGCGAGGACGGCGGCGCGCTGGTCCGCGTCATCGCCGGCGAGGTCGGCGGCCACGCCGGCCCCGGGTCGACGTACACCCCGATCACGCTCGTGCACGCCACCGTCGCGCCCGGCGCGACGCTCGCGCTGCCGTGGCGGCCCGACTTCAACGCCCTCGTCTACGCCCTGTCCGGCGACGGCACGGTCGGCACCGAGGGCGCCTCGATCACCGGCGGCCAGCTCGCCGTGCACGGCGCCGGCGACACCCTGGTCGATCTCGGCCGACCGCCGCCAGGACGCGCGGCACGCCGCCGGCCTCGACGTCTACGTCCTCGGCGGCCGGCCGATCCGGGAGCCGGTCGTTCGCGTACGGGCCGTTCGTCATGAACACCCGAGCCGAGGTCGTGCAGGCGTTCGAGGACTACCAGGCCGGCCGTCTCGGCGTGGTGCCCGGCAGAGCACGCCCACGCCGGGGTCGACGTCTCCTCCGACGAGGACCGACCCGGCAGCGGGGAGCGGCGGACGGCCAGCACCGTGACGTCGTCCCCGCTGCCGTCCCGGGGGGCGTCCGCCAGCATGCTGACGACGTCCGCGACCAGCCGCCCCACGCCGTCCCCGCCCTGACCCGCCTGACCCGCCTGACCCGCCTGACCCGCCTGCTCGGCCACCTCGACCACGAGGTCGATCGCGTCGTCGTGGTCGCGACCGGGGCGTTCGACCAGCCCGTCGGTGAACAGCAGCAGGGTCGCGCCCGGCGGGAGCGTCGCCGTGACGGTCGCCCGCGGCGCCTCGGCCAGCCCGACGGGCGGGCCGGCCGGGACGGGCAGAACGCGTGCGGCCCCGGACTCGACCACGATCGGGCGTACGTGCCCGGCGTTGGCCGCGTGCAGGTCGCCGGTGACGGGGTCGAGGCGGCAGACGAGCAGGGTGACGACGTCCTGCGGCCCCTCGCCGCGCGCGAGCCGGTCGAGCCGGGTCAGGACCGACCCCGGATCGGGATCCTGGGCGACGCACGCGCGCACGCAGGCGCGCATACGGGTCATCGCCGTGGCCGCCCGCACGCCCCGGCCCATCACGTCTCCCAGGACGACGACGGCGCCCGACCCCTCGACGGGCAGGACGTCGAACCAGTCGCCCCCGATCGACTCCACCTCGTCCCCGCCGGCCCGGTACGAGGCGGCGAGCTCCAGGCCGGCGACCTCGGGCAGGTCGCCCGGGGTGAGCCCGGCCTGCAGCTCGCGGCCGACCTCCCGCAGCTGCGCCGCGAGGAGGCTGCGCGTGACGGCCTGCGCCGCCTGCGCGGCCACGGCCACGAGGAAGGCCCGCTGCTCGTCGTCGAACGGCTGCTCCTGCCCGAAGCCGAGCGCGAGCGCGCCGACCGCCTCGTCGCCCGAGTGCAGGGGGAGCACGGCCATGCTGACCCAGCCCAGCTTCTCGTTCTGCACGGCCAGCACCGGGTACCGCTCCCGGACGTCGGCGGGGCCAACGAAGAGCGGCTGCCGGGTCGCGACGGCGTCAGCCATCGGCACGCTGTCGCCGAAGCGCTGTTCGCGCATGTCCGCCAGGGCCTCGGGCGGGTACCCCCAGGCCTCGAGGATCCGCACGCCCCGCGCATCGGGCGTGCGCAGGGCGAGTGCGGTCCGGGCGGCGCCGGTGACCCGCGGCAGGTGCCGGCCGAGGACCTCGGTCACCCGCGCCAGGCTCGGCGCCGTCGCGAGGTCGGCCGTGACGGCCTGCAGTCGGGCGGTCTGCTCGGCGGCCCGCCGGGCCAGCCCGGCCAGCTCCTCCAGCCGCCCGTCGCGCTCCACCCGCCAGGTGATGTCGCGGACGCAGCCGATGGTGCCCGTCACCTGGCCCCCGTCGCCGCGCACCGCCTGGCCGAGCCCCTCGATCCAGCGCACCGCGCCGTCGGGGCGCACCACGCGGTGGCGGACCTCGTACCGCCCGCCGGCGCCGAGGGCCCGCTCGAGCTCGGCGAGCACGCCCGGCCGGTCGAGCGGGTGGAGCGCCGCCACCCAGCCGTCGAACGTCCCGGGCCAGTCGGGGCCCACCCCGAAGATGGCCCGCATCTGCCGGTCCCAGACCGTCACGCCGCTCGCCGCGTCCCAGTACCAGGTGCCCAGCTCGGCGGCGTCGAGGGCCAGCCGCAGGCGCAGATCGGCACGCGTCGGTGGCGGGGGACCCTGCATGCCCGCAAGCTTGGCGGGCGCCCCGGCCGGCCGCCACAACCGCGCCGCCGGACCCCGCGAAGGGGGGAGGGCGGAACGGTTCACTAAAGGTCTCTCAAGAGTGCGGGATGCCTTCCTTGCCCATCTTGACCAGCGGTGATCGCGGGCAGTGGGGTGTTCCCACGATGAACAGGCACCTTTCCTCCTTCGACGAGGACACCCCGGTCGAGAGCGCCTTCTTCGACGACGTCGACGACGCGCCCTCCGTGAACACAACCTCCCGCCGGAGCGTCCTTGACGCCGAGCGCACCGACGCCCAGACGGCGGCGCGCACGGCGGCCAAGGCCCGCGCTGCCTCCCACGCCCGGCGCCCACGGTCGGTCGGCCGCCGGACGACCCTGAGCCTCGCCGGCTCGGGCGTCGCGCTCGTCGGCGTCGCCGTCGCGACGCACAAGGCACCGACCGTCAGCACCCTCGACGCGAGCACCCGCGACATCGCGGCACGCGCCAAGGCCCCGGCCGCTGCGGCCGCGGGCACCGCCGGCACCGCGGGTGGCGGCCAGTCGGTGGCGCGGACGAAGGCGGGCGCGAAGGTCGAGTACCAGACGACCGCCGCCGGGAAGGCCCCGGCCCCGGTCGCCGCGGCCGCCGGCACCAGGACGACGGTCAAGCAGCCCGCGACCATCCTCGTGCTCGACCAGGCACTGCACATCGCCCGGCGCGCCACCTGGGGCCCCACCCCCAGGCTCGTCGCCGACATCAAGCACCGCGGCATCAAGGCGTGGCTCGAGCGGCAGCTGCACCCCGCGTCGATCCCCGACGCCACGATGGCCCGGTACCTGCGGCAGTTCGACACCCTCGGGTGGACGCCGGCCCAGCTCAAGGCCGCGAACCCGACGCGCGAGAAGCAGGACTACTGGTACGCCCACGACCAGCTCGAGATGGCCGCGATCGCCCGCGCGGCCTGGAGCGAGCGGCAGCTGTTCGAGGTCACGGTCGACTTCTTCCACAGCCGGCTGCACGTCCCGGCGCACAACGACAAGACCCGCGACACGCTCAACCACTACGACGCGGCGGTGATCCGCAGGTACGCGTTCGGCAAGTTCCGCGACATGCTCTGGGCGATGCTCACGCACCCGGCGATGATCATCTACCTGGACAACCAGAACAACACCAAGGACGGCGGCAACCAGAACCTCGGCCGCGAGCTCCTGGAGCTGCACACCCTCGGGGTGGACGCCGGATACAAGCAGGCGGACGTCGCCGCGGCGGCGACCCTGCTCACCGGTCTCGGCGTCGACGACAAGGGCGCGAACGTGGTGTACCACCCCGAGCGCCACAAGGTCGGGGCCGTGCGCGTCTTCGGCAAGACCTTCCCCAACGCGACCGCGAACGGCGGCATGGCGACGATCAAGGCCCTGGTCGCCTACCTCGCCAAGCACCCGCAAGACGGCGCACTACCTCGCCCTCGACATGGCCCGCCGGTTCGTCGCCGACGCCCCGTCGAAGGCGCTCGTCGACCGGCTGGCCGCGGTCTACCTCAAGAACGACACCGCGATCGTCCCCATGCTGCGGGCCCTGTTCAGCTCGCCGGAGTTCACCCACAGCATCGGCCAGAAGTACCGGCGCCCGCTGGAGAACACGGTGGCGACCGTGCGGGCCCTCGGCGATCGCCCAGGGCGACGCGTCGAAGTTCATGAACGACCTCGGCGACCTGCGCTACTGGGTCGACCAGCTCGGCCAGGCGCCGCTCGGGCCGCAGTACCCCCGACGGGTACCCCGACTTCATGCGGCCGTGGCTGTCGAGCGAGCGGCGTGCTCGGCCGCTGGAACCTCGACATGTCGCTCACCGGTCGGATGGCGCAAGGGCCTCTCCGCGCCCGACGTCACCGGCGATGCTCGGCGGCGCCACCACGTACGGCGCGGCGGTCGACCGGCTGCTCGCGCGGCTGAACTTCCAGAAGGCGACGTCCGCGCACGCGCGCAGCGATCCTGACGTTCCTCGGGCACCGCGCCGGCGATCCGCTCAGCGCCGACGCCCGCAAGAACGACTACCGGCTCCGCGTGCAGGTGCCCGCGCTCATCCTCGGCGGCCCGCACCACCAGCTCCGGTGAGCGCCACCGTGCCCTCCCGACCCGCCGATCCCTCCCGAACCGCCCTCGTGCCGCCGCCGGTGGCAGGACAGGACGCCCCCGTGCCCGACAGCTTCGTCGACAGCCTCCCCGCGACCACACCCGGCCACGACCAGCGCCCCGAGGGCATCCACGCCGGGTGCGACTGCGGCCACGAGGACGACTCGCCCGACCCGTGGCGGCGCGGCTTCACCCGCCGGCGCGTCGTGCAGGGCTCGGCGGCCATGGTCGCCGCGCTCGGCCTGCAGACCGTCACGACCCGCTTCGCGTTCTCGGCCACCCAGAAGGCCGCGGACTCCGACACGATCGTCGTGATCAGCCTGCGCGGCGGCTGGGACACCCTCAACATCGTCGTCCCGGCCTTCGAGGACCGCTACTACCAGTTGCGGCCGAACATCGGGGTGCCCAAGGCCGCCGCGCTGGCGCTCGGCCGTGGCTTCGGGCTGCACCCGGCGCTCAAGCAGCTGCACGGCCTGTACGGCGGCGGCAAGCTCGCGCCCGTCGTCGCCGTCGGCACGCCCGACACCTCGCTGTCGCCACTTCGAGGCGATGGACACCCTGGAGCGCGGGACGGCCACGCCGGGCACCCCCTCGGGATGGCTGAACCGGGTGCTGCAGGCCCGCGGCGAGAACGGCGTGTTCTCGGCCGTGCAGATGGGGTCGTCGCTGCCGCTTTCGCTCGCCGGCGACGCGCCGGCGTTGTCGATGAACGGCATCCAGTCGTTCGGCCTGGCCGGCTACGACGACATCAAGGTCAAGGCCGCCAACGCCTTCGCCGCCCTCTACAAGGGCGTGAAGCACCCGGTGGCCGACCAGGTGCGCGACACCGTCGCCGCGCTGGGCAAGGTCGGCTCGATCGCGCCGACCCCGGCCGCAGCGGCGAAGGCGTATCCGCAGGGCAGCGGCCTCGCGGGCGCCCTCATGGACGTCGCGCGGCTCGTCAAGGCCAACCTCGGCATGACCATCGCCACGCTCGACGTCGGCGGCTGGGACATGCACACCAACGAGGGCCGCGTGGACGGCGGCGACATGCTGAACCACCTGACCGAGCTCGACGCGGCACTCTCGGCCTTCGCGGCAGACCTGGGCGACGCCTTCAAGAACGTCACCGTGGTCCTGATCTCGGAGTTCGGCCGCACGATCCGCGAGAACGGCAGCGTCGGCACCGACCACGGCCACGGCCAGGCCCATGCTCGTGCTCGGCGGCGGGATCAAGGGCGGCACGGTCTACGGCGCGTGGCCCGGCCTCGACGGACCAGGCGCAGTTCACGCAACGGCAGCCTCGCCGCCCGCACCGACTACCGCGACGTGCTCGGCGAGGTGCTCGCCAAGCGCGCCCGGGTCGGGTCGTTCACCAAGATCTTCCCCGACTACAAGCCGAAGCCGGTCGGGCTGGCGAACGCCCGCTGACCTCTGCCCGGCCGGTCCCCCTGACCAGCGGGCCGCGGCGCCGAGCCCCCCGACTCGACGCCGCGGCCCGCTGTCGCCTTCCGTAGGGTTGGCGCGTGACGACGAGTGGGACGACCGTGACCGACCAACCGAGGCTCCCGCGGGAGGTCGTCGACTCCCTGTTCGCACCCGACCTGGCCGAGGTCGGGCACTGGGAGGAGCTGTACCCGCCGCGGGAGCTCCCGGAGGGCGCGCACGTCACCCGCTTCGCCCCCTCGCCGACCGGCTACGTGCACATCGGCGGCATCTACACCGCGATGATCTGCCAGAGCGTCTCCCTCGTCTCCGACGGCGTCTTCATCACCCGGGTCGAGGACACGGACACCGCTCGCGAGGTGCACGACGCGCTCGAGCAGTTCGCGCGCGCCTTCGCCTACTTCAGGATCGACCCCGACGAGACCGACCCCGCCGTCGCACCGGGCAAGGACGGCCGCTACGGCCCCTACCGCCAGTCCCGCCGCGAGCAGCTCTACCACTCCTACGCCCGGCACATGCTGCGCGAGGGGAGGGCGTACGTCGACTTCGCGACCAGGGAGCAGCTCGCCGACATCACGGCCCGGCAGCAGGCCGCCAAGATCGCCCCCGGCTACTACGGCGGCTGGTCGCTGTGGCGCGAGGCGCCGATCGACACCGTGCTCGCCGAGCTCGAAAGGGGCACGCCCTACGTCGTCCGCTTCCGGGCCCCCGACCTGCCGCCGGGGGCGCGCAGCACCTACGTCGACGTGATCCGGGGCCGGCTCGAGCACGAGGCGAACCGCAACGACGTGGTCATCCTGAAATCCTCCGACACCAGCCCGCGGCTGCCGACCTACCACTTCGCGCACGCCGTCGACGACCACCTCATGCGGGTCGACCTCGTCATCCGCGCCGAGGAGTGGATCTCGAGCGTGCCGCTGCACCTGCAGCTGTTCGAGACGCTCGGCTTCGAGGCGCCGGCCTACGCCCACGTCGCGCCGCTGATGAAGCAGATCCCGGGCGGCAAGCGCAAGCTCTCCAAGCGCAAGGACGCCGAGGCCGGCGCGGACTACTACGTCGAGCAGGGCTACCCGGCCGACGCCGTCCTGTACTACCTGCGGGGGCTGGCGAACGGCCGGCTGGCCGAGCTGCCGATCGCGCAGGCCCTGGCCGAGCCGATCCGGCTCTCGGAGTGCGGCGTCGCCGGCCCGCTGGTCGACCTGGTGAAGCTCGAGGACATCAGCGGCGACGTGATCGCGTCGTGGTCGAGCGAGAAGGTCGTGGACGCCGTCCGCGGGTGGGCCCGCCAGTTCGACCCGGCGATCGCCGAGGCCCTCGACGCCGACCCCGATCTCGCGGTGCGTGCCGTCTCCGTGGAGCGCGTCGGCGTCGACAACCCGCGCAAGGACCTGCGCAAGTGGTCGGACTTCCGCGGCGCCTACGGCTTCTTCTTCTCGTCGTTGTTCACCCCGGTCGGCGCCGCGGACGACGAGCGCTTCGCCGCGCTGGGCGTCGCGCCCGACGTCGTCCGGGCCTTCCTGGGGGCCCTCGCCGACCGGTACCGGCCGCTGGACGACGGCGACGCGTGGTTCGCCCAGATCCGCGAGCTGGCCGCCGAGCAGGGTTTCGCGCCCTCGCCGAAGGAGTTCAAGAAGAACCCCGAGGCGTACCCGGGGTCGATCCGCGAGGCGTCCCAGCTCGTCCGGATCGCGCTCACCGGGTCGACGCGCAGCCCCAACCTGCCCGACGTTGCGCGCACGCTCGGCACCGCCGAGGTCCTGCGCCGCCTGCGCGCCGTCCGGTAGGGCTAGCGCGGAGCGCCGTCCTCGGGCGGGCCGACGTGCTCGGTCAGCCACCTGTTCCAGTCGCGGCCGGCGCGCCAGCCGTCCCGGACGCGGTCGAGGCACTCGGGCGTGTGCAGCCACGGGCTCGGCTCGTGCATCGCCCCGACCGTCAGGCTGCGGCGGCGCAGGTGGTCGATGCGCGGGTGCTCGCGGCTCCAGCCGCGCGGCGCCGTGCGCAGGGGATCGCCCTCCCCGAGCGGATACCCGCGCTTGGCGAGGCGTGCCAGCAGGCGGTCGAGACCCGACGTGACGGCGGGGTCGTCCTGCAGCGCGCGGTAGCGTTCGAGCTGGTCGCGGGACGGCTGGTAAATGCCGGCCGCGACCATCAAGCCCTCGAGGGAGAGGCTCAGGTACAGGGCGCCGCCCTCCTGCACGGCCATGGCCGCGCCCTCCTTGTACGGGCGCTTGTCCGGCGAGAACCGCACGTCCCGGTACGGCCTGAAGATCTTGGCCTCGCCGAACTCGCCGGCCAGGTCCTCGGCGAGCGCGTGCAGGGGGCCGGCGACGTCGCGCTCGTAGACGTCCTTGTGGGCCTGCCAGTAGGCGCGGCTGTTGTCGACCGACAGCCCCTCGTAGAAGGCGAGCGCATCGGGGCCGAAGCCGGTGAACTGCGCGGCGCCTCGGGTCCTCGTCGTGGGCACGACGACATCGTGACCCCTGGCCGGTGCCGTTGTCGCCGCGGAGAAGCCCGACCCGCGCGGATTGCATGATCAACGGGAAGTGCATGATCAACGGGCTGTGGGGTGTCTCAGCGGGTGGGCCGCGTGCGGGGTCGACCGGTCACGTGAGGTAACGTCGTCGGCGCCCATCCAGAGCGGCCGAGAGACCTGGCTCGACGACGCCGCAGCAACCCGGTCCGCCGGGTGCTTCCGCCAGGGTCGATGGAGACCCGCCGCATGTCTGCTCCACAGCTGTCCGCCCTGCCCCTGCGTGCCCGGACGTGGCGCGCCGAAGCACTGCTGAGGGCGCTCGAGAACGTCCTCGACGTCGGTCAGCGCCCCGACGAGCTCGTCGTCTACGCCAGCTTCGCCAAGGCTGCCCGCGACCACGCCGCGCTCGAGGCCATCCGGCGCGAGCTGCTCGACCTCGAACCGGGTCACACCCTCGTGCTGCAGTCGGGCAGGCCCGTCGCCGTCCTGCCGACGGGGCCCGACGCCCCGCTCGTCGTCAGCGCCGTCAACAACGTCGTCGGCCAGTGGCAGACCCCGCAGCGCTTCTGGGAGCGCGCCGCCGCCGGCGACACGATCTGGGGCGGCCTGACGGCGGCCGCCTGGCAGTACATCGGCCGGCAGGGGGTGCTGCAGGGCACCTACGAGGTCTTCCGGCTCGCGCTGGCCGAGACGGGCACCGACCCCGCCCGCACCTGGATCCTGACGGCCGGGCTCGGCGGGATGGGCTCGGCCCAGCCGATCGCCGCGCGGATGGCCGGCACGTCGAGCCTCACCGTCGAGGTCGACCCCGCGGCGCTCGACCGGTCCCGACGCACGGGCGGGGTCGAGGTCGTCCTGGACGACGTCGCGAGCGCGCTGGCCGCCGTCGGCGCCGCGGCAGGCGACGGTCGGCCGCTCGCGGTCGGTCTGCTCGGCAACGCGGCCACGGTCTACGCGCAGCTCCACCGGCAGGGCGTCGTCCCGGGCGTCGCCACCGACATGACGGCGGCGCACGACCTGCGGGCGGGCTACCTGCCGCCGGAGGTCACGCTCGAACGACTGGGCGGCCGAGCGCGATCGCGACCCGGCGGCGCTCGAGGAGCTCGCCGGGCGCGCCGTCGCCGCACAGGTGACGGCGCTGCTGGGCCTCGAGCGCGCCGGCGCCGTCGTCTTCGAGAACGGCAACAACCTGCGCGTGCACGCCGAGCAGTTCGGCGTCCACGACGCCTTCGACCTGCGGGGTTCGTGCCCCGCTACCTGCGGCCGCTGTTCGCCCGCGGCATCGGCCCGTTCCGATGGATCGCGCTCTCCGGCGACCAGGGCGACCTCGACGTGCTCGACGAGCTGGCCGTCGAGGCCGGCGGCCGGCCCGAGGTGAGGGACTGGATCGCCCTGGCGCGGCACCACGTCCAGCAGCAGGGACTGCCGGCCCGCAGCTGCTGGCTCGGTCACGGCGAGCGGTCCGCGATGGCCCGCGCCGCCGACGCCGCCGTCCGCGACGGGCGGCTGCGCGCCCCCGTGCTCTTCACCCGTGACCACCTCGACGCCGCCGGCATGACGCACCCCCGGATCGGCACCGAGGCGATGCCCGACGGCTCGGACGGCGTCAGCGACTGGCCGCTGCTCGACGCGATGCTGCTCGCCGCGACGGGCGCCGACCTGGTCGCCGTCCACGGGGGAGGGGGCGGCTACTCGGGCTGGATGCAGTCGGCCGGCGTCTCCGTCGTGGCCGACGGGCAGCCCGGAACCGCCGATCGCATCGCCCGCGCCCTCGACGCCGACACCGGCCTGGGCGTCCTGCGCTACGCCGAGGCCGGCGACGGGACCGCCCTCGCCACTGTCAGGGAACACCACCTGCACCGGCCGCTGGAAGGAGACCGACCATGCGTGAGCTCACGGCCCAGGACGCGCAGCACGCGGTGCTCGGAGGCGGTGTGCTCGCCTGCGGGGGAGGCGGGTGGCTGCACCACGGCGAGCTGATGGGCGCGGCGGCGACGACGCTGAACCGGCCGGTGCTCGCGGACGTCGACGAGCTGCCCGCCGACACCTGGGTCGCGACGGTCAGCGCGATCGGCGCGCCGGCGTCCCCGACCTGGGAGATCCGGCCCGGTCGACTACGTGCACGCGCTGCAGCGGCTCATCGAGGTCGCCGACGTGCCGATCACGGCGGTGATGACGGCGCAGAACGGGTACTCGACGAGCGTCAACGGGTGGATCCAGTCGTCCGTGCTCGGCGTGACCGTGCTCGACGCCGCCGGCGACGTCCGCGCGCACCCCACCGGCAAGCTCGGCGCGCTCGGGCTCACCACCCGGCCCGGGTACGTCGCCACGCAGGTCGTCAGCGGCGGCAACCGCGACCTCGCCGGGCACCTCGAGGTCGTCGTCCGCGGCGCCTCCGCGACGGCCGACGACGTGCTGCGCGACGTCTCGGTGCGCGCCGGCGGCTTCATCGCGAGCGCCCGCAACCCGGTCGAGCTGTCGTGGGTGCGCGAGCACGCGGCGATCGGTGCCATCACCGTCGCGCTCGACCTGGGCGCGGCCATGTCGCGGGCTCAGGAGAAGGGCGGGCAGGCCGTCGTCGACGCCGTCCTCGAGACCTTGCAGGGACGCGTGCTCGCCCGCGGCCCGCTCGGGCACGCCGTCCCGCTCGTCACCCGCGGCGGCTGGGACCACGGCACCCTGCGCGTCAGGGACGTCGAGGTGCCCTACCTCAACGAGTTCATGGCCGCTGACGGCGCGGGGGAGCGGCTCGCCACCTACCCCGACACCATCGCGATCCTGGACGCCGGCACCGGGCTGCCGCTGGCCGTCAAGGACGGCGCGGCGGCGACGGGGCGCGAGGTGGTCGTGGTCGCCGTCGACGCCGCCGATCTGCCGCTGTCGTCGAGCGCCGTCGACCCCGTCGGGCTGGCCGAGGTCGAACAGATCATGGAGCTGGACCTCGTCGCGCACCTCACGCCCGAGGTGCTGCACCGCAAGGGCAGCACGCGGACGGCGCGCCCGTGACGCAGGGCCGGCCCTGGGGGGCACCCGACCCGGCCACGACGAGGGCCACCGGTGCGCACGGCGGCGCCGCCGTCCTCGAATCCGCCGAGCGTGCCCGGCCGCCGGAGGCCGCCCCCGGCGACGCCACCGTCGTGGTCGGCACCGGGCCGCTGCGCCTCGGCGACGTCTCGGAGGTCGCCCGGCACCGCGCGCGGGTCGTCGTCACGGACGGCGTCCGCGCCGGGGTGGCCGCCGCCCACGAGGTGGTGCTCGAGACCCTGCGCGCCGGGCAGCCGGCGTACGGCGTCAACACCGGTCTCGGCGCCGCCCGCGACCAGCTCGTGCCCGAGGAGCTGCTCGCCGCGTTCCAGGAGCACGTGATCAGCTCGCACGCCGCCGCGATCGGCACGCCGCTCGACGCCGAGGAGGTGCGGGCCGTCATGTTCGCGCGGCTCGCCGGCATGTCCCGGGGCGGGTCGGGTGCGTCCCCGCAGCTGTTCGAGGCGCTGCGCCGGCTGCTCGACGCGGGGATCCACCCCGTCGTGCCGTCGCAGGGGTCGGTCGGCGCGGCGGACCTGGTGCAGATGGCCGCCGTCGGGGCGGTGCTGCTCGGGCGCGGGCGGGTGCTGCTGGGCGCGACCGGTGCCGCTGGGACGCGGCCGGCCGCCGAGGCGCTCGCGGAGGCCGGCCTCGAGCCGGTGCGGCTGCAGCCGAAGGACGCGATCGCGCTGATCGGCGCGAACTCGGCGTCGGTGGGCACGGGGGTGCTCGGCGTCCGGACGATCGGCCACCTCGTCGCCAACGCCGACGTCGTCGCCGCCGGGACCGTGCTCGCGCTCGGCGCCAACACCTCGGTGTTCGACGACGACCTGGTGCGTGCCCGGCCGCTCGCGGGTCAGATCGACTCGGCAGCGCGGATCCGCGAGGCGCTCGGATCGCGGGCCCGCGACGACCTGGCCACCCGCGCCCGCAGCGTGCAAGACCCAGTCTCCCTGCGGACGGTCCCGCAGGTGCACGGCGTGGCCGCCGACCAGCTCGCGCACGTGGCCGAGCTCCTGCGCGTCGAGCTCAACGCCCGGCCCGAGAACCCGCTCGTGCAGGTGGAGCACCGGCGCGTGATCTCGAACGGCAACTTCTCGCTGCTCGGCCTCGGGATCGGCTTCGAGGCGCTGCGCCTCGCGCTCGCGCACATCGGGATGCTCGCCGAGCGCCGGATCGCCCTGCTCGCGCGCACGCTACGGGGGCAGGCGCCGGTCGCCGACCACGTGCGGGCCGCGCGGTGGCGCAGCGGTTACCTGGTGCCGGTGCTGCTCACCAACACCGCCGCCGCGATCGCGGCCGAGCTCAAGCAGCTGGCGAGCCCGCTGACGGTGATGGGCACGCCCGTCGGCGACGGCGTCGAGGACCACAACTCCCTGGCCTTCGGCGCCATCCAGCTCACGGTGACCGCGGCCGGGTGGGTGCAGACGCTGCTCGCGATCGAGCTGCTGCTGGCCGGTGACGTGGCCGTGGCGTCGGGCAGGCCGCTGCCCCTGGACGGCCGCCCCGCCTCGGCGGCACGGCTCGTGGCCGACGCGGTCGCGGACGGCGCCTCGGGCACCACCACGGACGAGGTGGTGGAGCGGTTGCGGTCCCTGCTCGTCGGTACGTGCCTGGCGCGGCACTGCCTGGGCGACGTCGTGGTCGGCATCGACGCCCGCGAACGCGAGGCGCGGTCGAGCGGCTGAGGCGCGCTCAGAGAGCGGCGGCGAGGTGCCGGGCGAACGCCTCCAGCTCCTCGGCGGGCAGCGGCGGCAGCACGTCGAGCCAGTCCATCAGGCACGAGCCGCGCAGCTGGAGGACGCCGGCGGGCCGGGCGACGAACCACACGTGCAGGTGCGCCATCCCGTCGCCGATCCGGTCGACGTGGACCCGGCCGACCCCCGGGACGCCTTCGCCGGCCCGCACCACGCGGACCGTCAGCACACCGAGCTCCGCGGCCATCGTCTCGTCGAGGTCGGCGAGGTCGAGGTGCTCGCGCGGCTCGAGCAGCACGGTCGGCACCGGCACGGGCTCCCGCGGAAGGGTCAGCCGCCACCGCTCGGCCGCCCACACGTAGGCGTCGTCCGGCCGGGCGCAGACCGGGCAGTCGGCCCCGCCCTCGCCGCGGCGCGGCGGTTCGGGGAGCACCGGGTCGTCGAGGCGCTTGACGAGCAGGTCGCCCTCGAACGGGAACGGGTCCCATCCCACCAGGTCGGGCAACGGCAACCTGCCGTCCGGGCCGGCGGCCGCCCGCGCCCGCGCCACGATCCCGGCCCCGTCCACGACCACGTCCGGCTCGCCCGGATGCCCGCTCGCCACGCGCCGACCCTAGGCGCTGGAGACGCGGTGAACGCATTCCATCGCCGCGCTTTGCGGTGGCCTCACATCTGGACCAGGGGCGAATGGACCGGGGGCGTGTGGACCGGGGCGTGTGGACCGGGGCGTGTGGACCGGGGCGTGTGGACCGGGGCGTGTGGACCGGGGGCTGCCTTCGCCGGCCCACATCCGAGGCCACCGCAAAGCGCGTCAGGTCTTGGGTCGCCACTGGTTGGCCCGCTCGCCGACCGCGGCCTTTTCGGCGGTCTCCACGATCCGCTTCTCGCGGGTCGGCGGGCGTGCGGGCCTGCACGATCCACTCGAGGATCGCGCGGCGTGCCGAGCGGGGGAACGCGTCCCACTGCTCCCGTGAGCCGGGCCGGGCGTCGAAGGACGCGGCCAGGTCGGGCGGTACGACGAGGTTCTCGACGTCGTCGAGCATGGTCCAGGTGCCGTTGGCCTTGGCGATCTCGACGGCGCGCACGGCCCGCCGGCAGCAGCAGCCCCGAGGCCTCCAGCCGCGCGATCCGCTCCTTGTTGGTGCGCGCCCAGGCCGAGCGCCGGCTTCGGCGGCGCGAACCACAGCTTGCTGCGCTCGTCATCGATGACGCCGCCCTTGCTGTCGACCCAGCCGACGCAGAGCGCCTCCTCGACCGACTCCTCGTACCCGACGCTGGGCCGCCCCGTCGACGGCCTTCCAGCTGACGAGCCATGCGCCCGTGCTCGTGGCGTGGTGCTCGACGAGCCATGCCCGCCACTGCGCCCGGGTCTCCGCGTGCACGTGCTCGCGGTCGTCCAGTCCGGCCATCGTCGTCAGGAGCCCGCCGCCGCCGCGCCGCCGAGGCGGTCGGCGTCCACGATGTTCTGCAGGCGCACCTGGCCGCGGGCGACGAGCCGGTCGGCTCTCGTCCCGGATCTCGACCAGCCAGAGCTGCTGCAGGCGACCGCGGTGCACGGGCTCGGCGACGGCCCGCAGCGTGCCCTCGCGGACGGCCCGCAGGAAGTCGGTGGAGTTGTTGACGCCGACCACCTGACCGCGGTCGCCGAGCCAGACGGCGCCCGCGATGCTGGCCGCGGTCTCGACCACGGACGCGTGCACACCCCCGTGCAGGATGCCGTACGGCTGGTGGAGCGACGGGGTCACGTCCCAGCTCATCACGACCCGGTCGGGGCCGACCTCGTCGAACCGGAGGCCGAGGAGCTCGACGAACCCGCCGGCCGTGAGGTTCCGGTCGTCCGGCGCCCGCTCCGTCATGGGGGCAGGGTAGCGAGGCGGAGGATCGCACGAGGCGTAGGCGGCATGTGACTGCGTAGAGTCACGATCGGTCGAACAACTGACAAGATGCACACCTCGGGCCCAGGTCGGCCGCATTATGGTGCCACGCGCCGCAGGGGCGGGTCGGGGAGCGTCGGATTCGGATCGAACGGGAGTGTTGGCGGTGGGGTGCTCGAAGCGTGTCCGGCGCGCGGCGGTCCAGCGCCGCCGCCGGCACTCGCCCGGCGCCGCCAGCGTCGAGTACGGGCTGCTGATCGCCCTGGTCGCGGGCGCGATCTGCTTCGGCGTCGGCTACTCGCTGCGGGGCACGATCCAGGGGCTCTTCTGCTCGCTGATCAGCCAGGTGTCGCCGTCCTCGTCGGGCTGCGGCCCGGGCACGGGGCCGTCGGATCCCCGGCGGGAGCGGAGACAGCGGCGGTGGCGGGGGTGGCGGGGGCGGCGGCGGATCGACCGCCACGCCGACGGACACGCCGACGCCCACGCCGACCCCGACGCCGACGCCCACCCCGACCCCGACGGACACCCCCACGCCCTGACGGCATCGGAGCGGCATCGGAGCGGCATCACCCGTCGACGTACTCCTCGACGAACGCGTTCCTGAAGACGCCGCCGCGGGTCGAACTCGGCGGCCAGGCGGCGGGCGTCCGACAGGCGGGGGTGCAGACCGCGCACGGTCGCGGCGGGCATCGTGAACACCTTGCCCCAGTGCGGCCGCGCCCCGAAGGGCGCCAGCGCGGCCTCGACCGCCCGCACGGCCGGGAGCGCGGCCGCCATGTCCTCGACCCAGGTGAAGTGGATCGCGACGCGTCGCCCGCCCGTACGCCGGGCTGAGCCACAGGTCGTCCGCGGCGACCGCCCTGATCTCGCCGACCTGGAGCGCGGGCGCGACGGCGTCGCGCACCGCCGGCGACGGCGGACAGGGCGGCCGAGGGCGTCGGCGCGGTCCACGAAGTACTCGCTCTGCAGCTCATCGCCGCTGCTCGGGGTGAACTCCAGCCTGAAGTGCGGCAGCCGCTCGAACCACGGGCCGGGGACGTCGAGCTGCTGGGTGGCGTTGGCCGTGGGCATGCCCGGGACCGGATGCCAGGGCTCGGACGCCGCCCGCGCGCCCCACCCCTGCAGGTCGGGTGCCGCTCCGTCGGGCTCGCCCAGCCCGTCGAGCCGGTGCTTGGACCAGCACCTGGAACTCCAGCGGGTCGCCCCACCCGCGTGAAGAGGCTGACGCTGTAGGCGCCGTCGAGCAGCTCGAGCGCGTGCTCCAGGGCCGCCTCGCCGGGCAGGCCGACGTGCACCCGTTGCCGGACGTCGTAGGTGGGCTGGACGTCGAGCGTCAGCGCCGTCACGACGCCGAGCCGCCCGAGCGCGACGACGGCACCGGCGAAGCGCGTCGTCGTCGCGGGTCAGCGTCACGAGGTCGCCGTCCGCCGTGACGAGCTCGACGGCGGCCACCGACGCCGCGAGCACCGGTTGCCCGCCCCGGACCCGTGCGTCCCGGTCGCCGTGGCCCCGGCGACGCTGATGTGCGGCAGCGAGCCCAGGTTCGCCAGCGCCCAGCCCCGCCGGTGCAGCTCCGGGGCGACCTCCCCGAACCGGAGCCCCGCCGAGACCGTCGCCGTCCGGCGCTCGGGGTCGACCTCGATCCGGCGGGGGAGCCTCCCGACGCCGACCAGGTCGCCGGTCGTGTCGGCGACCGCGCTGAACGAGTGCCGGGTGCCGAGCGCGCGCACCCGCGAGGAGCCCGCGACGACCCTGCGCAGCTCGTCGAGCGACTCCGGCTCGACCAGCCGCCGGGCGGAGTAGGTCAGGTTGCCGGCCCACGTGCGCAGGTGGACGGCATCGCCGGTCGTCGTCATCGTCGGTCCCTCGATCCCTGTTCGTCTGCCCTGCCTGCCGCTCCTCTATGGTCGCCACCATGGCACGGCTCCCGCGCGACCTCGCGTCGCTGTGGCCGGCCGCGGCGTACCCAGCGGCACTGGCGGCGGGGTCGTTCGACGCTGCGGTGGGGCAGCCCCGACCGCCGGTCGGCCTGGCTCGCCTACGCGAGCACGAACGTGGCCAACCTGGGCGACCACCCGGTCCGGGCGCTGCTGGCCTCGGCCGTGCTCGTCGAGGGCGACCTGCTCGCCTGGGTGCTGCTCGCGGCGCTCGGGCTGGCGGGCGTCGCACGCGCCGCGGGGCCGTGGTGGGCGGTGGGCGTCGCGACGACGGCCCACGTGCTGGGGACCGCCGTCAGCGAGGGGTCCCTGGCCGTCCGGATCGACCGCGGCCTGGTTCCGGCGGCGGCCCGGCACATCGTCGACGTCGGCCCGTCGTTCGTCGTCGTGGCGACCCTGGTCACGACGATCGTCGCCGGGGCCGGGCTCGCCTGGCGGGTCGCCGCCGCGCTCGGCTTCGGCCTGCTCGTGCCGTCGCTGTTCGACGGGCTGACCGAGGGCGACGTGGCGGCGGTGGGGCACGTCGTCTCGATCGGTGTGGGCCTGGCCGCCGGTGCGGCCCTGCTCCTGCGGGCACGGCGGGCTCGCAGCTCGGCGCAGGCCGTGCCCGTCAGCCCTTGACGGCCTGGAGTGTGTACGTGGCGGCCAGGCGCTCCGGCCGATCGGTCAGGCGCCACTCGCCGGCGTCGTCCTCGGTCATCCACCCCGGGAAGGCGCGCCACGGCACGCTGTCGTGCTCGACGAGCGCGGTCAGCCGCATCCCCTGCTCCGCCAGCGCCGTGACGATCTCCGCGAGGCCGTGGTTCCACTCCACGGTCGTCGTGCTGGTGAACCCGGCCTCGGTGTCGACGTAGGTGCCGGGCTCGTCGAAGACCGTTCCCTCCGCCCGCTCGAAGTAGGGGTACTCCAGCGGGATCGTGCCGTCGGGCCGGGCGTCGCCGAGGGCCCACAGCATCGGGTGGCCCTCGCGCAGGTGCAGCCGGCCGCCCGGTCGCAGCAGTGCCGCCACCACGCCCGCCCAGCGCCGGACGTCGGGCAGCCAGCACAGCGCGCCGACGCCGGTGTAGACGACGTCGAACCGCTCGGCGCCCAGCACCGTCACGGCGTCGTAGACGTCGGCCACGACGAACTCGGCCTCGACCCCGGCCGCGGGCGCGAGCCGGCGGGCCTGCTCGATCGACGCGGGCGAGAAGTCGAGCCCCGTCACCCGTGCCCCGAGCCGGGCGAGCGAGACGGTGTCGCTGCCGATGTGGCACTGCAGGTGCACGAGGTCGAGCCCCGCGACGTCGCCGAGCCGGGGCAGGTCGAACCTGACCACGTGGCTGAGATGCGCGGGGTCCGAGGCGAACCGGTCGAGGGCGTAGCCCTGCGACGCGGCGTGCGCGGGGGCGCGCTCGTCCCAGTTGGGTCGGTTCAGTCGGATGTAGTCGGGGGTGTCGTGAGGGAGCTCCACGACCCCAGCCTGCCCGGTTTGACGCATCAACCGCACCGGGGTTAGCTGCTGCGGTCCCCTTCTCTCGCACTCCCTTCGTGCCCCCCGTGCCAGGAGACCCTGATGCCCGTCGGCCTCGACCCCGACCCGAAGCTCGCCCAGTACGCCCACCCCGAGCGGCTGGTCACCACCGACTGGCTGGCGGAGCACCTCGGGGAACCGGGGCTGGTCGTCGTCGAGAGCGACGAGGACGTCCTGCTCTACGACACCGGCCACATCCCGGGCGCCGTCAAGGTCGACTGGCACACCGACCTCAACGACCCGGTCATCCGCGACTACGTCGACGGCGAGCGCTTCGCGAAGCTGCTCGGCGCCAAGGGCATCGCCCGCGACACCACCGTCGTGATCTACGGCGACAAGAACAACTGGTGGGCGGCCTACGCCCTCTGGGTGTTCAAGCTGTTCGGCCACGAGGACGTGCGCCTGCTCGACGGCGGCCGCGCCAAGTGGATCGCCGAGGGCCGCGAGCTCACCACCGAGGTGCCCGCGCCGACGCCGGTCGAGTACCCCGTCGTCGAGCGCGACGACGCGCGCGATCCGCGCCTTCAAGGAGGACGTGCTCGCGCACCTCGGCACGCCGAGCGGCCACCCGCTGATCGACGTGCGCTCCCCCGAGGAGTACACCGGCGAGCGGACCCACATGCCCGGACTACCCGCAGGAGGGCGCGCTGCGCGGCGGGCACATCCCCGGCGCGCCAGAGCGTGCCGTGGGCGCGCGCCGCCGCCGAGGACGCGACGTTCAAGGGCCGCGAGGAGCTCGAGGCGATCTACTCGGGCGAGCAGGGCCTCAAGCCGACGCGACGACGTCATCGCCTACTGCCGGATCGGCGAGCGCTCGAGCCACACCTGGTTCGTGCTGACCTACCTGCTCGGCTTCGAGAACGTGCGCAACTACGACGGCTCCTGGACCGAGTGGGGCAACACCGTGCGCGTGCCCATCGTGCGCGGCGAGGAGCCCGGCTCGCTCTGCATGACGGGCCAGCGCGGGGACGTCTACACCTTCGGCGACGACGAGGTGGCGGCGGGCAGGCTCGACCTGCTCGCCCACGTGTACGAGCAGCCGACCCGGTCGCTGCTCGCCCGCTGGGCGCCCGCCCGCGTCGGGCTGGCCGTGGACCTCGGGTGCGGGCCGGGGCACACGACGCGGCTGCTGCACGGCGGTGGTCGAGCCGTCGCGGCTGGTCGGCGTGGAGCGGTCGCCCGCGTACGCGGCGCTCGCCGGCCGCCAGCTGGCGGACCTGCCGGGCGTGGAGGTGCTCGAGGACGACGTCACGCAGCCGCTGCCCGTGGCGGGCGCCGACCTGGTGTTCGCGCGGTTCCTGCTGACCCACCTGGCCGCCCCGGCGGCGGCGCTGCGCACCTGGGCCGCCGCGCTGGCTCCCGGCGGCCGGCTGATCGTGCAGGAGACGGCGCGCCTGGTCAGCCGCGACCCGGCGCTCGGGCCGCTACTACGAGCTGGTCGCCGAGGTGCAGCAGCGGCACGGCCAGGCCCTGGACGTCGGTGCGCGGCTGGCCGACCTCGCCGCGGAGGCGGGCCTGCACGTGGAGCGTGCCGCCGTCCGCCCGCTCGAGCAGAGGCCGCGCGAGATGGCCGCGCTGCACGTGCTCAACCTGCGCACCTGGCGGCACGACCGCGAGGCGGCGGACTTCGACGGCGACGAGCTCGACGCGCTCGACGAGGCGCTGGTGGCGATCGCGCGCGGCGGGCCGGCCGAGCCGGTCGAGCAGGACCTCGGTGAACTGGTCGTGGCCGCCACCCGCTGATGGTGGCGGCCACGACACAGGCCGGACCGGCGACGCCGGGTTACTTCGACGCCACCATCACGTAGAGGCCGACGACCACGATGGCGACGACGACCGCGAAGCACACCGCGGCGAGGACGAGCCCGACCGGGTTGCGGTGCGCCCCGAGGGCGGCGGTGGCCCCGCCCGGCGTCCCCGGCAGGTCGGCGCCGACGTCGTCCGTCTCGTCCCCCGGTCCGTCTCGTCCCCGGTCCACATCGCCACGCCGGCAGGCCGAGGGCGAAGAAGACGGCGCGTGGGGGCGTCCATGCCGCGAAGATGACCCGGATCGGGCGCCGCCAATCAGCTGGGCGGCGAGTTGCCGAAGTGGTCACGTTCCGGTCACCTGCGCGCCGGCCGGTACTGTCCGAGCGGGCCGGCTACGCCACTCGTCGGCGCGCGCCCGGGCCCGGCCGGCCGCCGACGTCCCGGTTGCGCGCGACGTCGTGCCCGGCCTCGCACCGCACGACCAGCTCCACCGGTTCGCCGCAGTCGCGGTGCACGAACTCGATCGGAGGACCGTCGGGGTCGGCGAGGTAGCGGTTGCCCCACGTCTGCAGAGCCATCAGGACCGGGTAGAGGTCGAGCCCCTTCTCGGTGAGCCGGTATTCGGAGCGGCTGCGCGTGCCCGGCTCGCGGTACGGCTCGCGCCGGAGGACGCCCGAGTCGACCAGCCGGCGCAGCCGGTCGGAGAGGACCGTGCGCGGGATCGCCGTCCGGACCGTCAGGTCGTCGAAGCGCCGGATGCCCTGGAACACCTCGCGCAGCACGAGGAACGACCACCGGTCGCCGAGGATGTCGAGGGTGCGGCCGATCGTGCAGTTGTCGACCGACCACTGCAGGGCCTCGGGGCTGCTCACGGGGGCAGCGTACCTCTTCTGAGTCCAGTTGACATACTCAGCGCGCGGGGAGAGGCTGAGTCCGTGGAGCGAACTCAGATCAGGCAGGCCGGACCCGGCGACGCAGACCTGCTCGCGGACCTGCTGAACGGCCTGTCCGCGGCCAGCGCGTTCCACCGCTTCATGGCCGGCTTGGGGGGCGCCAAGCCCGGCCTCGTGCGGGCGCTCCTCGCCGTCGGGCCGCGCCGCGGCGCCCTGCTCGCGGTGGAGCCCTCGGCGGCGGGCGAGCGGGCGGTCGGGCACGCCTGCTGGTCGCTGGACGACGCCGGCTCGGCGGATCTCGGGGTCCTCGTCGCCGACGACGCCCAGGGGCGCGGCGTGGGCGGCGACCTCTTCGTCGCCGCGGCCACGGCAGCGGGCGAGGCCGGCGCGTGCGCGATCCACCTCGACGTGCACCCCGACAATCGCCGGGTCATCGCCATCCTCCGCCGACGTCTCGGCCCGGGCGCGCTCGCCTGGCAGCAGGGCCTCCTCACGGTGGACGCGCCGCTCGCCGGCGTCGTCGCCGGGGCCGCTCGCATGCCGGCGCCGGCCCCCGCGTTCGCGGCGGCCTGAGCTCGGGGCGGATTGAGGGAGCGGGCGCGCGGGTACGGCGCAGCGTGTGACCCTGACCCCCGAGCTCGACGAGAACCGTGACGCGATCGCGGAGGCCGCCACCGATGCGGCCGACGTCCAGACCCTCCGACCGGGCCAGCGCGAGGCGGTCGAGGCCGTGCTCGTCCGCGACACCATCGCCGTCCTGGCGACGGGCACGGGCAAGACGGCGATCTACGAGACCGCCGGGTACCTGATCGACGGGCCCGACGCTCGTCGTCAGCCCCACCATCGCCCTGCAGCGCGACCAGGCGCAGACACTCGTCGAGCACGGCCACCCGACCGTGGTGATCAGCTCGGCGCGCGGCGAGAAGGCGCGCCGCGAGGGGCTCGAGGCCTTCGCCGCGGGGCAGGTCGAGATGCTGCTGATGGCGCCGGAGCAGCTCGCCAACCCCGAGGTGCTCGAGCAGGTCGAGAAGGGCCGGCCGAGCCTGCTCGTGGTCGACGAGGCGCACTGCGTCAGCGAGTGGGGTCACAGCTTCCGCCCCGACTACCTGCTCATCGGGTCCGTGGTCGAGCGCCTGCACCACCCGCGGGTGCTCGCGCTGACCGCGACGGCCGCGCCCCGCGTGCGCCGTGACATCGCCGAGCGCCTCGCCATGCGCGACCCCGCGGTCATCGTCGGCGAGGCCGACCGGCCCGAGATCTGGCTCGGGGCACGGCTCTTCGCGGGCAACCGGGAGCGCGACGAGGCGCTGGTCGAGGCGGCCACCGGGATCGACGGCGCCCTCATCGTCTACGCCCCGACCCACCGCCGGTGCTCCGAGCTGGCCGGCGCGCTCTCCGCCGACGGCCGGCCGGCGCACGTCTACCACGCGGGGCTGCCGGCACGGGAGCGCCGCGAGACGTCCGACGCGTTCCTCGAGGGGCGGGCGCAGACGATCGTCGCGACGAACGCCTTCGGGATGGGCGTCGACCGGCCCGACGTCCGCGCCGTCCTGCACGCCGGCCCGCCCACCTCGGTGGACCAGTACTTCCAGGAGGTCGGGCGCGCCGCCCGCGACGGCGAGCCCGGGCGGGCGGAGCTGTT
Organism: uncultured Actinomycetota bacterium; assembly: GCA_963792195.1. Taxonomy (GTDB): domain Bacteria; phylum Actinomycetota; class Actinomycetes; order Actinomycetales; family Kineosporiaceae; genus DATKNA01. The sequence goes on from CAWBVK010000005.1 coordinate 83,351, forward strand.
CTTCCGGCTCGAGGACTTCGCGCTCGGCCGCTACCTCGAGTCGGGCGGGGGCCTCGACGAGGGCGACCTGGCCGCCGTCGTCCGGGTGCTGCTGGAGGCCGACGGCTACCTCGGCCGGGCGGAGCTGGAGCAGCGCACCGGCCTCAACCGGCGGCGGGTGGCCCAGGTGGTCGGGACGCTCCTGGCCGGGGACGCCGTCAAGCGCCGCCGCGGCGGCCTGGAGCTGCGGGCCGGCGCCCGGCGCGACCCGGCGGCCGTCGTCGCCGACGCACTCGCCGAGCGCGACCGCCGGCGGGAGTTCGACTCCTCGCGGCTCGACATGATCCGCGCCTACGCCGAGACGACCGACTGCCGCCGGCGCGTGATCCTCGAGCTCCTCGGCGAGGAGTACCCGGAGCGTTGCCTGAACTGCGACAACTGCGACGCCGGCACCAGTGAGGAGGCCGCCGACCGGCCCTACCCGATCGGCTCCCAGGTGACGCACCCCCAGTGGGGGCGGGGCTCGGTGAGCCACTACGAGGGCGACCGCGTCGTCGTGCTGTTCGCGGACGCCGGCTACCGCACGCTCGCCCTGGGGCTGGTGCGCGAGAAGGGTCTGCTGACCGCGGCGTGAGCGGCTACCGGCGACTGTGCGTGCGAGCGCCCCGCGCATACTCGACAGTGGACCTCCCACGTCGGGGCAGCTGCAGCAAGCGGGGGTGCGGTCGATGAGCGGACGCAGCGACTTCGTCGTCGTCGCCAACCGGCTCCCGGTCGACCGTCACGAGGAGCCGGACGGCAGCACCACCTGGGAGCCGAGCCCTGGTGGACTGGTGGCGGCCATGGAGCCGGTGCTGCGGCGCAACGGCGGCGCGTGGGTCGGGTGGACGGGGGCGGAGGGCGAGGCACCGGCTCCGTTCGACGCGGCCGACCTGCACCTGGTCGCCGTACCGCTCTCGACCCGCGAGATCGCCGAGTACTACGAGGGCATGTCGAACGCCACGCTGTGGCCGCTCTACCACGACGTGATCTCGGCGCCCCGCTACCACCGGCACTGGTGGGACAGCTACGTCGACGTCAACCGGCGCTTCGCCGACGTGGCCGCCACCCAGGCGGCGCAGGGCGCCACCGTGTGGGTGCAGGACTACCAGCTGCAGATGGTCCCGCGCCTGCTCCGCGACGTGCGCCCCGACCTGCGGATCGGGTTCTTCAACCACATCCCGTTCCCGCCGTACGAGCTGTACTCGCAGCTGCCGTGGCGCCGCCAGGTGCTCGACGGCCTGCTGGGCGCCGATCTCGTCGGGTTCCAGCGGCCGGCCGACGCCAACAACTTCCTGCGGGCCTGCCGGCGCTCGGGTCTCGTGACCCGCGGCGGGGTCGTGCTGGCGCCGGGGCTCGGCGGCGAGCGCCAGGTGCGCGCCCAGGCCTTCCCGATCTCGGTGGACGCCGCGGTCATCGGCGAGATCGCGCGCCGTCCCGACGTCGTCGAGCGCGCCCGGCGCATCCGCGAGGACCTGGGCAGCCCCGAGCTCGTGCTGCTCGGCGTCGACCGGCTCGACTACACCAAGGGCATCCTGCACCGCCTCAAGGCAGTCGAGGAGCTGTACGCCGACCAGCGCCTCAAGACGCCGGGCACCGTCTTCGTGCAGGTCGCGACACCGAGCCGGGAGCGGGTCGAGAGCTACAAGGCGCTGCGCGGCGAGGTCGAGGTGACGGTGGGGCGGATCAACGGCGAGCACGGCCGGCTGGGGAACCCGGCCGTGGACTACCTGCACCAGTCCTTCCCGAAGGAGGAGCTCGTCGCGCTGTACCTCGCGGCCGACGTCCTGCTGGTGACCGCCCTGCGCGACGGCATGAACCTCGTCGCGAAGGAGTACGTGGCCGCGCGCCACGACGAGCGCGGCGCGCTCGTGCTCAGCGAGTTCACCGGCGCCGCGCTCGAGCTGCCGCAGGCCTACGTCGTGAACCCGCACGACATCGAGGGGCTCGAGGCCGCGATCGTCCGGGCCGCGACGGCGTCCCCCCGGGAGGCGACGCGGCGCATGCGGACGATGCGGCGGCGGGTGCGCACCCACGACGTCGCCCGCTGGGCCGGCGACTTCCTGCACGCGCTCGAGCGCAGCGGTGCGGCGAACGACCGTCTGCGGCTCGACGACGACGCGGTGGACGTCGCCGTCGTCCCCGGCGGCGTCACCAGCCGCCGGCCCGAGCTGGCCGACGCCGCGAGTGGCGCCGGCGCCGGCGCGGGCGAGCAGGCGGGGCGGTGAGCGTGCCCGGCACGTCCCTGGACGCCGCCCTCGAGCAGGCGCTCGACGCGTTCGCGCGCCGCGACCGGGTGCTCGTCGCCGTCGACTTCGACGGCACGCTCGCGCCGATCGTCCTGGACCCCGACGACGCACGAGCGCTGCCGCCCGCGGTCGAGGCGATCGCCACCTTGCTGACGCTCCCGCGGACCCACCTGGCCGTCGTCTCGGGGCGCCCGCTCGAGCAGCTGCGCCGCCTGCTCGCGCCCCCCGACGGGGTGGCCCTCGTGGGCAGCCACGGGGCCGAGATCGACGGGCACGACGGCGTGCTCGACGACGACGAGCTGCGCCTGCTCGTCAGCCTCCGCGACGCCGTGGCGGAGATCGTCGCGGCACATCCCGGCACGTTCGTCGAGGAGAAGCCGGCGGGGGTGGTGCTGCACACCCGGCGCGCCGGGGACGGGTCCGCGGCGGGTGCCACCGCTGCCGCGCTCGAGGGGCCGGCGCGCTGGCCGGGTGTGCACGCGCTCGACGGCAAGCAGATCGTCGAGCTGGCGGTCACCGACGTCACCAAGGGCACGGCGCTGCTCCGCCTGCGGGCCGAGCTCGGGCTGACGCACGGCGGGGTGCTCTTCGCCGGCGACGACACCACCGACGAGCTCGCGTTCGACGTGCTCGACGACGACGCGGGCGACGTCACGGTGAAGGTGGGCGAGGGGCCCACGGACGCCCGGTACCGCGTCGCCGATCCCGGCGAGCTCGCGTATCTGCTGGTGCTGCTGGCGCGGCTCCGCGCCGGCGTGTCGCCCCAGGACGGCGCGTGACGAGCGAGGGGATCCGGCCCGACGGGCTCGAGCTGCTCCGGCGCCGCGCCGCCCGTGTGCTCCTGCTCGACGCCGCCGGCCGCCTGCTGCTCATGCGCGGCTTCGACCCGGCGGATCCGGGTCCGCGGTTCTGGTTCACCGTGGGCGGTGGCCTCGAGCCCGGCGAGAGCCCCACCGCGGGCGCGGTCCGCGAGCTCCACGAGGAGACCGGGCTGGTGCTCCCCGAGGGCGCGCTGGTCGGTCCGCTGCACAGCGACCGCACGGCGTTCGCGTTCGACCGCTGGTGGATCGAGCAGAGCAACGACTTCTACGCCGTCCGGGTCGAGGAATGGGCCGCCGCGCCGGCCGCCCTGGAGGCCTCGGAGGTCGCGAGCGTCGACGCCTGGCGGTGGTGGACACTCGACCAGGTCCGGGCGCAGGCCCAGGGCCGGCCGCACGACGGGCCAGGCCGCCCGGGCGAGGCCGTCTACCCCGCCGACCTGCCCGACCTGTTCGAGTCCGCCCTCGCAGCGACATCGTCGTGACGCTCCGCCAGCTCGCGCACGGCCGGCAGCACCGCCTCGCCCCAGGTCGGAAAGGCGTGGACGACGTCGAGCAGGGTGCCGACGGTCAGGCGGGCGTGCACGGCGACGGCGAGCTCGGCCGCCCAGCTGTCGGCGTCCGGTCCGACGGCGACGGCGCCGACCAACCGGCCGCTGCCTCGCTCGGCGACCAGCTCGAGGCCGGCCGGGCCGATGCCGGGACGGCCCGCTGCGACGTGCTCCACGTAGGCACGCCCGGTCTCGGCGACGTCGGACCGGGCGCTGGCGACGTCCAGGCCCTGCTCGCGGGCGGCGTCGACGGACAAGCCCACCGAGAAGACCGCCGGGTCGGTGTAGACCGCTCGCGGCACCGCGCGGTAGTCGGCGTCGCGGGCGTGACGCCCGAGCAGGTGCGCGGCGACGATCCGCGCCTGGTAGTTCGCCGTGTGGGTGAAGGGGGCGACGCCGGTGACGTCGCCGATCGCGAAGACGTCATCGAGCACGCCGTGCCCCGTGAGCACCCGGCAGCGGCCGTCGACCTGGAGCGGCGCGCCCGCGTCGAGCGCGGACGCCGAGGGTCGCGAGCCCGATGCCGGCGGTCCGGGGGCTGCGGCCCGCGGCGACCAGCACGCGGTCGGCGTCCACTGGCCCGCCGCTCGTCGCCACCACCCGGGCGCCGCCCTCGGGCAGGGGGTCGACCCGCTCCGCCGCGTCGCCGAGCCGCACGTCGACGCCGTCGGCGCGCAGCGCCTCCGCGAGTGCCTCGCCCACCCAGTCCGGCTCGCCGTCGAGCAGCGCCTGCGCGGGGTCGAGCACGGTGACGTGCGCACCGAACCGCGCGTACGCCTGGGCGAGCTCGCACCCGACCGCGCCCGCACCGATCACGGCCAGCCGCCCGGGGAGGTCGGGGCTCGACAGGGCCTGGTCGCTCGTCCACGTCGGCGCGCCATCGAGACCGGGCAGCGGGGGCACGAGCGGCTCGCTGCCGGTGGCGAGCACCAGCCCGCGTCGCCATCTCAGCTCGTGCCCGCCCACCCTCAGCCGCCGGCCCTCGACCAGCTCGCCACGGCCGCGCACGAGCGTGACGCCGGCCTTCTCGAGCGCGGCGGCCGCCCCGGAGTCGTCCCGGTGCTCGGCGGCCTCGTCGCGCCGCCGGACGGCGACGTCCCACGGCAGGCCCCGGGCGGCCGCCAGCAGGAGCGCCTTGCTGGGCACGCAGGCGAGGTACGGGCACTCGCCGCCGACCTGGCCCTGCTCGACGACGGCGACTGCGAGCCCGGCGGCGGCGAGCTCGTTCGCGAGGGTCTCGCCGCCGGACCCGGCTCCCAGCACGACGACGTCGAACCGCGTGTCGGTCATGGGAGTCGTGATGGGAGTCGCCATAGGAGTCATGGTCAGGTCGGCACCACCGGGCGGCGACTCCTGCGGACGCCCGGGTCGTCCTGAGATGCGGCGTTCCACCGGCCGTGATCGCATGGACTGTCCGAGCGAGAACGATCGAGGAGGGTCCATGGGGATCGACGACAAGATCGACAACAAGATGGAGGACCTCGGCGGCAAGGCCAAGGAGGGCGTCGGCCGCGCGACGGGCGACGAGGAGCTGCAGGCGCAGGGCGAGGGCGACCAGGCCAAGTCCGACCTGAAGCAGGCCGGCGAGAAGGTCAAGGACGCCTTCAAGAACTGACGCTTGCGGCCTGCCAGGGCCGAGGACGGCGAACGGGCGCGACCGGGGATCCGGTCGCGCCCGTTCCGTTCTGTCCCGTCGCGTCCGTCCGGCTGAGTTGCCGAGGGTCAGCCTCGCGGGCGTCGCTGCTGCCCGGGTCGCCGGCCCCGCCCGGATCCGTGCCGGCGAGCCGACGGCTCGGTGGGCGTCCTCGCCGCGGCGGGCCGGACGACGACGGGGTCGCCGGAGCGGCCCATCTCGAGCACCGACGGGTGCTCCGGGTGTACGGCCTCGACCGTCGCCTCGACGCGCGCTGCGGCCTGCAGGCGCTGTACGTCGCGCAGCTGCTCCGGCTGGACGAGCGCCACGACCGTGCCGTCCGCCCCGGCGCGCGCGGTGCGGCCGCTGCGGTGCAGGTAGTCCTTGTGGTCGTTCGGCGGGTCGAAGTGCACGACCAGGTCGACGTCGTCCACGTGGATGCCGCGGGCGGCGACGTCGGTGGCCACGAGCACGCGGGTGCGGCCCTCGGCGAACGACGCCAGCGCGCGCTGGCGCGCCCCCTGACCGAGGTTGCCGTGGATGGCGGCGGCCTCGACGCCGCCGCGGCCGAGCTGCTTGGCGAGCCGGTCGGCGCCGTGCTTGGTGCGCACGAAGAACAGGGTGCGGGCGGGCCGGCCGGCGACCCGGGTCGCGACCTCGATCTTGTCGTCGCGCTGCACCGTGAAGACACGGTGGGTCATGGCGCCGGCTGCCTCCTGGGTGGGGGCGACGGCGTGCACGGCCGGGTCGGACAGGAACTTCTCGACCAGCGTGGCGACGTTGCGGTCGAGCGTGGCCGAGAAGAGCAGGCGCTGCCCGCCGGACGGCGTCTGCTCGAGCAGCCGCGTCACGACCGGGAGGAACCCGAGGTCGGCCATGTAGTCGGCCTCGTCGAGCACGGTGATCTCGACCTGGTCGAGCCGGCACGCACCGCGCTCGATGAGGTCGACGAGCCGGCCCGGGGTGGCGACGAGCACGTCGAGGCCGCGGTTCAGGGCCTCGATCTGGCGGCCGTACGGAGCGCCCCCGACGACGGTCGCGACGCGCTGGCCGAGACGCCTGCGCCAGCGGCGACAGCACGCCGGCGACCTGCAGGGCCAGCTCGCGGGTGGGGACGAGGACGAGGCCGCGCGGCGCGGTCGGCGTCCGGGGCCGTGCCCGGACGCGGCCAGCCGGGTGAGCATGGGCAGGCCGAACGCGAGGGTCTTGCCGGAGCCGGTCTGCGCGCGGCCGAGGACGTCACGGCCGGCCAGCGCGTCGGGCAGCGCGCGGCTCTGGATGGCGAAGGGCGCGTCGACGCCGCCGCGGGCGAGCGCGGTGACGAGCGGCTGCGGCAGGCAGAGCTCGGCGAACGAGCCGATCACCGGCTCGGGGCGCCGGAGCGCCTCGGCGAGCGCGGCGTCGAGCGCGGCGGCAGCGGCGGCGACCGGTGAGGTGCCGTTGCCGCCGGAGCCGCCGGACGGGCGGCGCGGGCCCCGCGGCGAACGGGACGGCGACGAGGAGCGGGGAGAGGTGGGCGTGGGCGTGCGTCGGACGGCGGGCGTGCGTCGCCCGCCCGTCAAGGGCTGCGTCATGCGGTGGAAGAACTCCGTCGGGTGGAAGGGGGCCGCTACGCGAACGGCCTCGACCGGTTCCACAGCGACCTCGTGGGCCTGTGCCCACGGGCAAGCGCATCTGCGCTACACGATCACCCTAACGCACCGACCCGGCCGGACATGCCCGGACCCGCCAGACCTTTGTCTCCCGGGGCACTCCCCGGCCGCGAGAACCGGCCGTCAGAAGTGGTTCTCGGCCGCCCGCCGGCGGGACGCCTCGATCTCGGCCTCGGCCTCCGCGCGGCCGGTCCAGGTGGCGCCCTCGACGCTCTTGCCGGGCTCGAGGTCCTTGTAGGTCTCGAAGAAGTGCTGGATCTCGAGCCGGTCGAACTCGGACACGTCGGTCAGGTCCTTGACGTGCGCGGAGCGGACGTCGCCGGCGGGGATGCACAGCACCTTGTCGTCGCCGCCGGCCTCGTCGCGCATCCGGAACATGCCGATCGCCCGGCACTTGATCAGGCAGCCCGGGAACGTCGGCTCCTCGAGGATCACGAGCGCGTCGAGCGGGTCGCCGTCCTCGCCCAGGGTGCCCTCGATGAAGCCGTAGTCGTGCGGGTAGCGGGTCGAGGTGAACAGCATCCGGTCGAGCCGGATGCGCCCGGTCTCGTGGTCGACCTCGTACTTGTTCCGCTGACCCTTGGGGATCTCGATGGTGACGTCGAACTCCACGACCCGCTCCCCTCGGCTGCGCTCTCCCGGCCCGCCAGACACTAGTCTCGCGGCGAGAGCGGGTCGACATCGAGCGCCACCGGGCGCTGGGACGAGGGGGGCCAGTGCAGCAGGCCGGGGCGCCGCTCGGCGCGTCGTCCGCCGGCTCCCCGGACGCACCCGAGCCTCCGGACCCTCCGAACGCCGCGGACGCCGACCAGCCGGTGCCCCCCGGCGGCGAGGAGCCGGCCGCCGAGGTGCCTGTCGCTGCCGCCGCGCCCGAAGCCGCACCGGAACCCGAGCCGGAGCCGGAACCGGACAAGGAACCGGCGCCGGAGCCGAAGCCGGAGCCCGGGCCGGTGTCGCCGCGTGCCCCCGACGTCGAACTGCCGCCGCGGCCCGTGCTCCCCGAGCCCCCGCCGCCCGCACCTCGAGCCGGCGCCCCCTGGTCGCCGCGGCCCTGGCCCGTGGGCCGACGGACCGTCGTCGTGTCGGCCGTGCTCGTGGCCACCGTCGTCGCCGCGGGCGCCGGCGTCGTCGCACTGGACCGGCAGCCGGGGCCCGCTCCCGTCCCGCAGCCGGTCGCCGCGGCCGCACCCGTGGTCCCGGGCGCGGTCGTCCCCGGGCCGGCCCCGTCGGTGCTGCCACCGGTCGGCGCCGGCACCCCCGTGCCGTCGGCGGCCGGGCTCCGCCGGGTGATCGGGCCGCTGCTGCGCACGGGCGGGCTCGGCAGCAGCGTCAGCGCGGACATCGTCGACCTCGCCGCAGGCACCTCGCTGCTCGAGGTCGCCCCGACCCGCCCGACGGTGCCCGCGTCGAGCGCCAAGCTGCTCACGGGTGCCGCCGCCCTCTCGCTGCTCGGGCCCGCCGCCCGCCTCGACACCACCGTCGTCGACGGCGCGGGGCGCGACGAGATCGTCCTGGTCGGCGGGGGCGACGTGACGCTCGCCGCCGGCCACGGCGCCGAGAGCGGCGCCACCGGCCGCGCCGGGATGGCCGACCTCGCCGACCGGACGGCGGCCGCCCTGCGGGCGCAGGGGCGCACGCAGGTCGCCGTCCGGCTCGACGACACCCTGTTCGCGGGTTCCCCGGTCAACCCGGCCTGGAGTCCGGGGGACGTGCGGAGCGGCTTCATCGCCCCCGTGACCGCCCTCGCGGTGAACTCGGGCTCGGTCGACCCCGCCACGCCGATACCCGCGGGCGAGCCGGCCCCGCGTAGCGCCGACCCGGCGCTGGCCGCCGCGCAGCTCTTCGCCCAGCTCCTCGGCCGGGACGGCATCCGGGTCACGGGCCCGGTCGCCCGGGCGAAGGCGCCCGACTCCGCCGGCACGCTGGCGCGGGTCTCGTCGGCGCCGGTCGGCGACCTGGTCGAGCACGCCCTGACCGACAGCGACAACACCGTCGCCGAGGCCCTGGCGAAGGTCGTGGCCGTGCGGGCCGGCCGCCAGGGGACGTTCGCCGACGCAGGCGTGGCCGTCCTCGACCGGGTCGCCCTGCTCGGGGCGCCCGTCGCCGGCGCCCACCTCACGGGCGGCAGCGGGCTCGGGACGGGCAACGCCGTGCCCGCCCGCACGCTGGCGCAGCTGCTCGTGCTCGCCGCCTCCGCCGCCCACCCCGAGCTGCGGCCGCTGTTGTCGGGGCTGCCGGTGGCCGGAGCCTCCGGGACGCTCGCCGACCGCTTCGCCGGGGCGCACGAGCAGGCGGGGCTGGGGATGGTCCGCGCCAAGACGGGCACCCTCACGGGCGTGAGCAGCCTGACCGGCACGGTCGTGGACGCCGACGGTCACCAGCTGGGGTTCGTGATCCTCGCCGACCACGTGGCCTCGACGACGGCGGCGCGGACGGCGCTCGACGACCTCGCCGCCGCCCTCGCCGGGTGCGGGTGCCGCTGAGTCCGGTCCCGGGAGGGCGGGGCGGCGCGGGCGACGTACGGTGGAACGCATGGCCGCCGAGGAGCTCCACGACACGACGGACGCCTCGAGCGACCGCGCCCCGGTCGACGACCTGGTCGACTGGCAGTTGGCGGCGCGCACCGCCGCCGCGGTGGGCCGCCCGGGGCCGCAGCTGGGGCGCGACGAGGCCGCGGCCGTGGTCGGGGAGCTGCGGAGCGCCGCCCGCGCGGCCGTGCCGCACGTCGAGCGCGTCACCCGGCTGACCGGCGCCGGGACCGCCGACGACGTGCTCGTGGTCGACCGCGCCGGGTGGGCGCGGGTCAACGCCCGTGGGTTCCGGGGCCTGCTCGAGCCCGTTGCCGAGGAGGCCGCACGCCGCCGCTCGCAGCCGACGCCCGCCGCGCTCACGGCGGTCGGCAGCCGGGTCACCGGCGTCGAGGTCGGCGCGCTCCTCGGCTTCCTGTCGTCCCGCGTGCTGGGCCAGTACGACGCCTTCGCCCCCGACGGGCGGCTGCTCCTGGTGGCCCCCAACGTGGTGAGCGTCGAGCGTGAGCTCGACGTGCCCGCCCACGACTTCAGGCTCTGGGTCTGCCTGCACGAGGAGACGCACCGGGTGCAGTTCGGCGCCAACCCCTGGCTGGCGCCGCACCTCGTCGAGCGCATCCGCGCGCTCGTCGGGGGGCTGCTGCTCGAGCCGTCGCAGCTCGCGGAGCGGCTCGGGCGGGTGCTGCGCGAGGCGCCGGGCCTCGTGCGCGGGGGCGAGGGGTCGGGGGTGCCCCTGCTCGACGCCGTCCAGACCCCGGAACAGCGGGCCGCCCTGGCCGACCTGACCGCCGTCATGTCGCTGCTCGAGGGCCACGCCGACGTCGTCATGGACGAGGTCGGACCGCAGGTCGTGCCCTCGGTGGAGCGGATCCGGCAGCGGTTCACCCGCCGCCGTGCCGGCCGGGGCGCCGTCGACCGGGTGCTGCGCCGCCTGCTCGGTCTCGACGCGAAGATGCGGCAGTACGCCGACGGCGCCCGGTTCGTCCGGGAGGCCACCGCGGCCGTGGGCGTGGACGGCTTCAATGCCGTGTGGAGCGGGCCGGACGCGCTGCCCCGGGCGACCGAGATCGCCGACCCGGCCGCCTGGGTGCGCCGGGTGCACCGCTGAGGAGCGCCGTGAGCGGTCCGGCCCCCGCGGTCGCCGCGGTGCGGGGCGCCGTCCGGCCCGTGCTGCGCGGCCTGCCGGACGGCGCCCTCGTGCTGGTGGCCTGCTCCGGCGGCGCCGACTCCCTGGCCCTGGCCGCCGCGGCGGCGTTCGAGGCGCCGCGGGCGGGGGTGCGCGCCGGGGCCGTGGTCGTCGACCACGGGTGGCACCCCGACTCGGCGCAGGTGGCCCGGACCGCGGCGGCCGCGTGCGCCGATCTCGGGCTCGACCCGGTCCGGCAGGTCGACGTCACGGAGGCGGCCGCCGCCGGCCACGGCGGCCCCGAGGCCTCGGCGCGGGAGGCGCGTTACGCGGCCCTCGACGCGGCCGCCGCCGAGCTCGGCGCGGCCGCGGTGCTGCTCGGGCACACGCTCGAGGATCAGGCGGAGACCGTGCTGCTCGGTCTGGCCCGCGGCTCGGGCGCCCGGTCGCTCGCGGGCATGCCGGCGCGGCGCGGTCTGCTGCTCCGGCCCCTGCTCGACGTCCCGCGGGTCACCACCCGGGGAGCCTGCGCGGCGCTCGGGCTCGTGCCGCACGATGACCCCGCCAACGCCGATCCCGCCTACGCCCGGGTACGCGCGCGCGCCGCGCTCGGCGTGCTGGAGGACGCCCTCGGGCCCGGCCTCGCGCCGGCCCTGGCCCGCAGCGCGACCCTGCTCGCGCTGGACGCGGCCGCCCTCGACGGTTACGCGGCCGGCCTGGTCGAGCGGGCCAGGCGGCCGGGCGGCTACGCCTGCAGCGAGCTGGCGAGCGCGCCGGACGCCGTCCGCCGCCGGGCCCTGCTCGCGGCGGCGCGGGCCGCCGGCGCACCCGCCGGGGCGCTCGGCTCCCGGCACGTGCTGGCGCTCGACGCGCTCGTCGTCGCGTGGAGCGGGCAGGGCGACGTGCACCTCCCGGGCGGGGTCCTCGCCGGCCGGCGGTATGGCACGCTGTGGTTCGCCGACCGCCCGGGCCCCGGATCGAACCAGCAGTCGAACCAGCGATCGAATCAGCAGGAGTGACGTGCAGCCGACCGACATGGGTGCCGACCTGGCGAAGGTGCTGCTCACCGAGGAGCAGATCCTCACCCGGCTCGACGAGCTGGCAGCGGCGATCGACGAGGACTACGCCGGCCGCGACCCCCTGCTCGTCGGGGTGCTCAAGGGCGCCGTCATGGTGATGGCCGACCTCAGCCGGCGCCTCAGCCTGCCCGCCGAGACCGACTGGATGGCCATCTCCTCGTACGGCTCCGGGACGAAGTCGTCGGGCGTGGTGCGCATCCTCAAGGACCTCGAGCGCGACATCACGGGCCGGGACGTGCTGATCGTCGAGGACATCGTCGACTCCGGCCTCACCCTGTCGTGGATCATGGCCAACCTGTCGTCCCGCGGCCCGAAGTCGGTCGAGGTCTGCACCCTGCTGCGCAAGCCCGACGTGCTCAAGGTCGACGTGCCGCTGCGCTACGTGGGCTTCGACATCCCGAACGAGTTCGTGGTGGGGTACGGCCTCGACTACGCCGAGCGGTACCGCAACCTCAGGGTGATCGGGACCCTGGCGCCGCACGTCTACGGCGCCTAGCCCGTTCGGAGGGGGTTCCGGCGCCGGGGTGAGCGGCATTGCGCCGGCGGCGTAACGCCGGAACACTGATGTTGAGCCGCCCGTTGGCACTTCCGGGACGCGCTGGGGATACAGGCGCGCACCGACCGACCGTCAGGTGGCGGGCGGACGATCGAACAGGAAGGACGGGGCTGGCTGCCCCCGAGGTATGAACCTGAAGCGTTGGACGCCGGGCCGTTGGGTCTGGATCGGTGTCGCCCTCATCCTGCTGCTGCTGGCCGGGCGGCTGTTCACCCCGAGCGGTTTCGAGCAGGTCGACACCTCGCAGGCGCTCCAGGCCCTCAAGAGCGGGCAGGTCCAGTACGCGCATCTCATCGACGGCGACCAGACGATGGAGCTGACCCTCAAGCAGGGGCAGCAGATCGACGGCCACAGCAAGGTCTCGGCGGGCTGGATCGGCGCCAGCGGCCCCGAGATCGTGCAGCTGCTCAAGCAGAACCCACCCCCCGGCGGCTACAACGAGGAGAAGCCGCAGCCCTCGGTCCTCGGCAGCCTGCTGTTCTCGTTCCTGCCGATCATCCTGCTGCTCGTCCTGTTCTGGTTCCTCATGGGCCAGATGCAGGGTGGCGGCTCGCGCGTCATGAACTTCGGCAAGTCCCGGGCGAAGCTCGTGAACAAGGACATGCCCAAGGTCACCTTCGCGGACGTCGCCGGTGCCGACGAGGCCGTCGAGGAACTGCAGGAGATCAAGGAGTTCCTCGCGGAGCCCGCCAAGTTCCAGGCGGTCGGCGCCAAGATCCCCAAGGGTGTCCTGCTCTACGGTCAGCCGGGTACCGGCAAGACGCTCCTGGCCCGCGCCGTCGCCGGCGAGGCCGCCGTCCCGTTCTACTCGATCTCGGGCTCGGACTTCGTCGAGATGTTCGTCGGCGTCGGCGCCAGCCGGGTGCGTGACCTGTTCGACCAGGCCAAGGCGAACGCGCCGGCCATCGTCTTCGTCGACGAGATCGACGCCGTCGGCCGCCACCGCGGTGCCGGCCTGGGCGGCGGCCACGACGAGCGCGAGCAGACGCTGAACCAGCTGCTCGTCGAGATGGACGGCTTCGACGTCAAGACCAACGTCATCCTCATCGCCGCGACGAACCGCCCCGACATCCTCGACCCGGCGCTGCTGCGCCCAGGCCGGTTCGACCGGCAGATCGCCGTCGACGCCCCCGACATGCAGGGCCGCTTCCGGATCCTGCAGGTGCACGCCAAGGGCAAGCCGATGGCGCCATCGGTCGACCTGCTCGCCGTGGCCCGCCGGACGCCCGGCTTCACCGGCGCCGACCTGGCCAACGTCCTCAACGAGGGGGCCCTGCTGACCGCCCGGGCCGGCGCCAGGGTGATCGACAACCAGGCGCTCGACGAGGCCATCGACCGCGTCGTGGCCGGTCCGCAGAAGCGCACCCGGATCATGAACGACAAGGAGAAGAAGATCACCGCGTACCACGAGGGCGGGCACGCCCTGGTGGCGGCGGCGCTGCGGCACACCGACCCGGTGACCAAGGTGACGATCCTTCCCCGCGGCCGCGCGCTCGGCTACACGATGGTGATGCCGACCGACGACAAGTACTCCACCACCCGCAACGAGATCCTCGACCAGCTCGCCTACGCGCTGGGCGGCCGGGTCGCGGAGGAGCTCGTCTTCCACGACCCCACGACCGGCGCGGCCAACGACATCGAGAAGGCCACCGGCCTGGCCCGGCGGATGGTCACCCAGTTCGGCATGTCGGAGCGGATCGGCGCGATCAAGCTCGGCCAGAGCCAGGGCGAGGTGTTCCTCGGTCGCGACATGGGCCACCAGCGCGACTACTCCGAAGAGGTCGCCAGCGTGGTCGACGAGGAGGTCCGCCGCCTCATCGAGAACGCCCACGACGAGGCGTGGGAGGTCCTCGTCGAGAACCGGGACGTCCTCGACGCCCTGGTCGTGGCGCTGCTCGAGCGCGAGACCCTCAACAAGGATGAGCTCGCCGAGGTCTTCGCCCCGATCGTGAAGCGCCCCGAGCGGCCCGTGTGGCTGTCCAGCGACCGCCGCTCGGTCTCCGACATCCCGCCCGTCCTCACTCCCGCCGAGCGTGCCGCCGCGAACGGGCACGCGAACGGGCGCGGCGCCACCGCGCTGTGAGGTGACGAGCGCGAACGGCGAGCCGGCGGCCCGGCCCGTGTACGACGGTCCACGGGTCGAGGCCGCCGTCCGCGAGATCCTCATCGCGATCGGCGAGGATCCCGACCGCGAGGGCCTGCGGCACACGCCCGCCCGTGTGGCCCGGGCGTACGCCGAGATGTTCGCGGGGCTCTGGCAGGAGCCGACGGACGTGCTCACCACCACGTTCGACCTCGGCCACGACGAGCTCGTGCTGGTGCGCGACATCGAGGTGTTCTCGGTCTGCGAGCACCACCTGGTGCCGTTCCACGGCAAGGCGCACGTCGGCTACATCCCGGCCGCCGACGGGCGCATCACCGGCCTGTCGAAGGTCGCCCGGCTGGTCGACCTGTACTCGCGCCGGCCGCAGGTGCAGGAGCGGCTCACCACTCAGATCGCCGACGCCATGACCGAGGTCGTCGGTGCCCGCGGGGTGCTCGTCGTCGTCGACTGCGAGCACCTGTGCATGTCGATGCGCGGCGTCCGCAAGGCCGGGTCCCGCACGGTGACCAGCGCGGTGCGCGGGCAGCTGCGCAACCCCGCCACCCGCGCCGAGGCCATGAGCCTGGTGCTGGCCCGATGACCCGCCGGCCCGCCGGGCTGCCCGGCCGGCTCGCCGCCGTCGACCGCTGCCTGGTGATGGGCGTCGTCAACGTGACGCCCGACTCGTTCAGCGACGGCGGGCTGTTCCTCCGGGCCGAGGCGGCCGTGGTGCGCGGCCTCGCGCTGGTCGCCGACGGTGCCGACCTCGTCGACGTCGGCGGCGAGTCCACCCGGCCCGGCGCCGCACGCACCGACGTCACCGACGAGCTGGGCCGCGTGCTGCCCGTCGTCGAGGCCCTCGCGGCCGAAGGCGTGCTCGTGAGCATCGACACCACCCGCGCGGAGGTCGCCGACGCGGCGCTCGCGGTGGGTGCCTGCATCGTCAACGACGTCAGCGGCGGGCTCGCCGACCCCGACATGGCCGAGCTCGTCGCCGACGCACAGGTGCCCTACGTGGCCATGCACTGGCGCGGTGCGAGCGACCGCATGGAGGAGCTCGCGGTCTACGGCGACGTCGTCGCCGACGTGCGCGACGAGCTCGCCCGCCGCGTCGACGCCCTCGTCGCCGCCGGCGTCGACGCCGACCGGATCGTCCTCGACCCCGGGTTCGGCTTCGCCAAGCGCGCCGAGCACGGCTGGGCACTGCTCGCCCACCTCGACGCCCTGCTCGAGCTCGGTCACCCGCTGCTCGTCGGCACCTCGCGCAAGCGCTTCCTCGGGCCGGCGTCGGCGCCGCAGGAGCGCGACGGCGCGACCGCGGCGACGTCGGTGCTCGCCGCCGAGGCCGGGGCCTGGGCGGTTCGGGTGCACGAGGCCAGGGCCAGCGCGGACGCCGTCCGCGTCGTGGCGGCCGTCGCCGCGGCGCGGGCCGCCTCCCCGGCGGCGGTCCCGTGACCGGCCACGACCGCTCCGGCCCCGACCTGATCACTCTCACGGGGCTGCGGGCGCGGGGCCACCACGGCGTGTTCCCCGAGGAGCGGCGCGACGGGCAGGAGTTCGTCGTCGACGCCACCGTCGAGCTCGACACCCGCGGTGCGGCCGCCACAGACGACCTCGCCCGCAGCGTCCACTACGGCGAGCTCGCCACGGCGCTCGCGGACGCCGTCCGCCGCGACCCCGTCGACCTGATCGAGACCCTCGCCGAGCGGCTCGCGCGGATCTGCGTCGCCGACCCGCGCGCCCTCGCGGCCCGCGTCACGGTGCACAAGCCGCAGGCGCCGATCCGCGAGGCGTTCGGCGACGTGGCCGTGACCGTGCGGCGCACCCGGGCGGAGCTGTTCCCGCCGGCCCGCGACGGCGTCCTCGCCCTGGGCTCCAACCTCGGCGATCGCGCGGCCACCCTGGCGGCCGCGGTCCACGACCTCGCCGCGGTCGACGGGCTCGACGTGCTCGCCGTGTCGCCCGTGGTCGAGACCGACCCGGTGGGCGGCCCCGACCAGCCCGACTACCTCAACGCCGTGGTGGCTGTCCGCAGCACGCTGACCCCGCACGCGCTGCTCGCCGCCTGCCTCGGCGTCGAGCGCCGGCACGGCCGCGAGCGCAGGGTGCGCTGGGCCGCCCGCACCCTCGACGTCGACGTCGTGACCTACGCCGGCCTGGTGCTCGACGGCCCCGACCTCGTGCTCCCGCACCCGCGGGCGTCCAGCCGGGCCTTCGTGCTCGTGCCGTGGGCCGCGCTCGACCCCCTCGCCGAACTGCCCTCCGACGTCGCGGGCCGCCCGCCGCGGCGGGTGGCGGACCTGCTGGCGGCGCTGCCGGCGGCCGACACCCGCGGCGTCCGCCCCCGGCCCGACGTCGTCCTGACCAGCACCTCCCGCCCGCATCAGGAGGCCCTCCCGTGAGGCCCGCCCGCGTCTCGTCCGTCGTGCTCGCCGCCGCCGTCACGGCGGTGGCGGGCTGGCTGCTGCTCGACCTGCTGATCCGGCAGGGCGGCGCGCGGCCGCCGCTGCCCTGGCCGGCCGCGCTCGGCCCCGCCGTCGTCGCGGTGGTCGTGCTGGTCCTCGCCCGGGACGTGCGGCGCACGGTGCGCGGGGAGAAGCCCGCCGGCCGCCGGGTGGACCCGCTGGTCGCGGCCCGGGTCGCCGTGCTCGCGAAGGCCTCCGCGTACGCGGGTGGCATGCTCACCGGGTGGTACGTCGCGCAGGCTGTCGCCCTGCTCACCCAGCTCACGAGCGGGCGGCGCGACCGCCTCATCGTGGCCGCGGTGACCGCGCTGGCCTGCGCCGGCCTCGCCGTCGCGGGTCTCGTGGCGCAGCGCTGGTGCCGGCTGCCCCCCGACGACGACGAGACGGCCGCTCCAGGGGACCTCGACGCCGGCGAGCCCGCGGCGCCCCAGCCGCGCTCGCCCCGGGAGCGGTGACGCCGCTGGGTTGGCCCGCAGCGGACGGCGTGGGTAGCGTGCGCACGGCCCGGCCGGAACCGCTGCAAAGGGGAGCTCGTGCCTGAGCGCATGGCGCAGGTGCTGCTGACGGCGTTGCGGCGTCAGCGGTCCGACCCGCTCGTGCCGGCGCCCGTCGCCCCGGGCGACGTCGAGATCACCGATCCCGAGACGGCGCTGGCGGCGGTCGATGCGGCCGTCCTCACCACGCTCTACGGCGACTCCCCGGTCGGGATCGCCGTGCTGGACCCGGCCGGCCGGTACCTGCGGATCAACGAGCTCATCGCGCGCAACAACGGGCCCAGCCCGGCCGAGCACGTCGGCCGGACCCTCGAGGAGGTGCTGGGGGAGAGCGCGCCGGCGGTCCGGGCCCAGCTGGAGCAGACGCTGGCGCAGGGCACGCCGGTGACCGGCCAGGATGTCGTGGTGCGTGACGTCGCCGGCGTGGCGCGCACCTGGCAGGTCACGTGGTTCCCGGCGCGCGCCCCCGAGACCGGCCGCATCGTGGCCGCGGTCTGCGTCGCCTCCGACGTCACCGACACCCGGCGCGACGAGCTCGAGCGGCGCAGGGCGCAGGAGCGGACCCGGGTCCTCGCGCGGTCGGGGGAGCTGCTCGCCGCCGGCCTCGGGACCGACCAGGTGCTCGATGCGGTCGTCGACCTGCTCGTGCCGCAGCTCGGCGACTGGTGCGCCGTGCATGTGACCCGCCCCGATGGCTCGATCGAGGAGGCCAGGGCCCGGCACGACGACCCCGAGCAGGCGCCCGCGCTGCGCGCCGTCCTCGACCGCATCACCATCACCCCGGGGCAGGACTACGGGGCCGGCTATGTCATCGCGACCGGTCGCACCCAGCGCGTGCCCGAGCTCGACGAGGAGGTCGTGGCGACCTTCGCCGGCGACGACCACGAGACCCTCGCCCTGATCCGCAGGCTCGCGACCCAGGCCGCGATCATCGTGCCGCTACGGGCGCGCGGCCGCACCTTCGGCGCCGTGACCGTCGCCCGCGCGGGCGCCACCGACGAGCTCGACGACGAGCTCGTCGAGCACGTCGTCCGGCGCGCGGCCCTCGCCCTCGACAACGCGCGCCTGTACGAGCAGCAACGCGAGGTGGCCGTGACGCTGCAGCGCAGCCTGCTGCCGCGCGCGCTGCCCGCCGTGGCCGGCGTCAGGCTCGCCAGCCGGTACCTGCCGGGCGCCGACGGTACCGAGGTCGGCGGCGACTTCTACGACGCGGTGGCGCTGCCGGCCGGCCGCATCGGCCTGACGCTCGGTGACGTCATGGGCCGCGGCGTGCGTGCCGCCGCCGTCATGGGCCAGCTGCGGGCCACCCTGCGCGGCTACGCGCTCGAGAACCACCCGCCGGACGGCGTGCTCGCCCGGGTGGACGCCCTGGTGCAGGCCCTCGAGGACAGCGAGCTCGTCACGGCGCTCTACGGCGTCCTCGATCCGGCGACGGGGGCGCTCGCCGTGTCGTCCGCGGGTCACCCGCCGCCGGTCGTCGTCGGGCCGGACGGCACCGTCCGGGCGCTGGACCTCGATCCCGGCCCGCCGCTCGGGGTCGACGTCCGGTCGTTCGGGGTAACCCACCTGACCCTGGCGCCCGGCGACACCCTGCTGCTGTTCACCGACGGGCTGGTCGAGGACCGCTCGCTGCCCGTCTACGAGGGCATCGAGAAGCTCGTGGCCGGGCTCTCCGGCCACCCGCTGGCCCGCTCGCAGGACCCGGACGCCGTATGCACGGCCGCGCTGGCCGTGATGGGCCGCGGGCCGAGCCACGACGACGACATCGCCCTCCTCGCGGTCACTCTGGGCTAGCGGGGGGCGCGCTCCGGCGCAGGGCGCGGTGCACGCCCGCGGCGCCGATCGAGCCGACGTAGCGCTCGCCGTCGAGCACGGGCACCTGGTCGTCGTCGCTGCCGGCGAGCACCGCGAACGCCTGCCGCAGGTTCGCCCCGAGGGGCACGGTCGCGCCCACCGGCGCGACCCGTCCGCCGCGGACGACGCCCGCCAGCCGACCGCCCTCGCCGATGACGGGTGTGCCGTCGGCCGCCCGTGTCACATCGTCGCCCTCGGCGACGGTCGTGGGGTGCTCGAGGTCGGCCTCGGTCAGCTCCGTGACGCTCATCCGGCGGATGCCCCGGTCGGCGCCCACGAACGCCGCGACGTTCTCGTTCGCCGGTGCCGCGAGCAGGGTGCCCGGGTCGCTGTACTGCTGCAGCTTGCCGGCCGGCCCCAGGACAGCGATGCGGTCGCCGAGGCGCACGGCCTCGTCGATGTCGTGCGTGACGAACACGACCGTCTTGTGCAGCTCGGTCTGGATCCTCTGGAACTGCTCCTGCAGCCGGTCGCGGGCCAGCGGGTCGACGGCGCCGAACGGCTCGTCCATGAGCAGCACCGGCGGGTCCGCGGCCAGCGCGCGCGCCACCCCCACGCGCTGCTGCTGGCCGCCGGACAGCTCGTTGGGGTAGCGGCGGGCGTACGTCGCCGGCTCCAGGCCCACCAGCTCGAGCAGCTCCGTCACCCGCGCCCGGGTCCGGGCCCGGTCCCAGCCGAGCAGGGCCGGCACCGTCGCCACGTTCTGCTCGACGGTGCGGTGCGGGAAGAGCCCGATCCGCTGGATCACGTAGCCGATCCCGCGGCGCAACTGCTCGGGGTCGGAGCGGGTGACGTCGCGGCCGTCGAGCCAGATCCGGCCGGACGTCGGCTCAATGAGCCGGTTGATCAGGCGCAGCGTCGTCGACTTGCCGCCGCCCGACGGCCCGACCAGCATCACGAGCTCGCCGCGGCGCACGTCGAGCGACACGTCGTCGACGGCCACCGTGCCGTCGGGGTACCGCTTGCCGAGCCCGTCGAGCCGGATCATGGTGTCGGTTGTAGGTTCGGCTCCGTGATCCCTGGGCTGATCGGGAGCGCGCTGATCGACGGCCATGCGCCCACGGTTGCGGACGACTGCCTCCTGCGCAACGCGTGGGTGTGCCCCGAGTACGTGCGCACCCGCGCGGGCGACCTGACCGCGGCCACCGTCACGCACCTGCGGATCACGCTGATCTCCGTGCTCATCGGGGCGGCGATCGCCCTGCCGCTGGCGCTGGTGGCGCGGCGCATCCGCGGGCTCCGGCCGGCCCTGCTCGGGTTCTCGACGGCCGTCTACACGATCCCGTCGCTGGCGCTGTTCTCGCTGCTGCTGCCGTTCACGGGACTGTCGGAGAAGACGGTGATCATCGGCCTCGTGCTGTACACGCTGACGATCCTGGTCCGGGCCGTGCTCACCGGGCTCGACGGCGTGCCCGAGGAGGTGCGCGACGCGGGCCGCGGCATGGGGTACTCCCGGCGCGGGCTGCTCTGGCGCGTGGAGCTGCCGCTTGCCCTGCCGGTGCTCATGGGTGGCCTGCGGATCGCGACCGTCTCGACGGTCGCCCTGACCACGATCGGCACGATCGTCGGCAGCGGCGGGCTCGGCGACCTCATCTCGACCGGCCTCAGCAGCAACTTCAAGGCACAGGTGCTGACGGCCTCGGTGCTGTGCGTGGTGCTGGCCCTGGTGCTCGACCTGCTGCTCGTCGGGACGCAGTGGCTGCTCATGCCCTGGCGGCGGGCCTCCTGATGCGAGAGGGGGGCTGATGGGCTGGATCGGGGACGTCATCGCCTGGTTCTCCGACGGGCAGCACTGGCAGGGGCCGGACGGCGTCCTGCAGCGGTTGCTCGAGCATGTCGGGGTCTCGGCGGCGGCGCTCGGCATCGCCTGCGCGCTGGCCATCCCGCTGGCGCTGTGGCTCGGCCACGTGCGGCGCGGCGGCGGTCTCGCCGTCAACGTGTCGAACGTGGGGCGCGCCGTGCCGACCTTCGCGGTCTTGGTGCTGCTCGTGCTGGCCCCCGACCCGTTCGGCCTGAGCACGCTCTCGATCCTCGTCGCGTTGGTGATCTTCGCGATCCCGCCGATCCTCACGAACACCTACCTGGGCGTGCGCGAGGTCGACCCGGCGACGGTCGACGCGGCGCGGGGCATGGGGATGAGCGGGCCGCAGGTGCTGGCGAAGGTGGAGCTCCCGCTGGCGACGCCGCTGCTCATGGACGGCGTCCGGCTGGCCGCCGTACAGGTCGTCGCGACGGCGACCATCGCCGCACTCGTGGCCGGCGGTGGTCTGGGCACGCTGATCACGGAGGGCTTCGCCCTCCAGGACCAGGCGCAGGTCGTCGCCGGGGCGCTGTGCGTGCTCGTGCTCGCCCTGACCGTCGAGGGGCTGATGGCCCTGCTGCAGCGCCGGGTGAACCCGTTGCGGTCCGTGCGCAGCCGCTGACGGACCGGGTGCGGCCCTGTGATCGTGTCCGAACTGTGATGCGCCGCCGGGATGCACGGCGGCGCCGGCAGAGGTTGGGTCGGTACAGCGGGTAGCAGGGCGAGCGGAACGGGAACGGCCCGTCACCGTGACCCTGTGGCGTCACAAGCCCACCGGACACGCCTGCGGCAAGCAGGGGACACAGAAGGCGACCTGAACCATGACGGCTCCATCCCTCCACCGATCCTCGACGCGCCTCTCGCGCCGCTCCCTCGGCCTCGGGGCCGCGGTGGCGGTCGCGGGGCTCGCACTGACCGCCTGCGGCTCGTCGAACGCGCTCTCCTCGAACTCGAGCTCGACCACGAGTTCGGCCGCGGGCGCCTCGGGTGCCTCGGGCGGCGCCTCGGGGAACAAGGCCCTTACCGTCGGCGGCGCGAACTTCACCGAGATGCTGGTGGCGCAGCAGCTCTACGGTCAGCTGCTCGCGAAGAACGGCTACACGGTCTCGTACAAGTCGGTCACGGACCGCGAGGTCTACGCGCCGGCGCTGGTCCAGGGCCAGATCGACGTCGTCCCCGACTACGCGGCCGGCATGGCGACCTGGATCGACCAGCAGATCAACGGCGCGAACGCCAAGGGGATCGCCACGAACGACGGCACCCAGACCGTGAACGCCATGCAGCCGCTGCTGCAGCAGAAGGGGCTCACCGCGCTGAAGCCGTCGGCGGCGACCGACCAGAACGCCTTCGCCGTGACGAAGAAGTTCGCGCAGGAGAACAACCTCACGACGCTGTCCGACCTGGCGAAGCTGGGCAAGCCGATCAAGCTGGCGGCGCCCGCGGAGTGCCCCAAGCGGCCGAACTGCCAGATCGGCCTGGAGAAGACCTACGGGCTGAAGATCTCCCAGGTCCTGCCGCTCGGGTTCGGCACGCCCCAGGGCAAGCAGGCCGTCCTCACCGGCAAGGCGGACGTCGTCGAGACGGGCACGACCGACGCGACCCTGGACTCTCAGGGGCTCGTCCTGCTGAAGGACGACAAGAACCTGCAGGAGGCCGAGAACATCGTGCCCGTGGTGAACACGCAGAAGGCGGGCAGCCCCGAGATCGCGGCGCTGCTGGACAAGCTGTCGAGCACGTTGACCACGGATGACCTCGCGCAGCTCAACCTCAAGGTCGACGCCCAGCGGCAGAAGCCGGAGGACGTCGCGAAGGAGTACCTGACGTCCAAGGGTCTGCTCTAGCCGGGTCGAGGGGGCGCCGCCGGGTGACCGGCGGCGCCCTCTCGCGCGGGCGGCCGATCCCGGGCTCATGCGTTCCCCTGATACTGCTGTGACTGGTGGGACACGCCGAGGTTCCCTGCGCTAGCCGGGCGCGTCCCGGCACTACGTTGACGGCCGTGGCGAATCGGTACGCATCGCAGCAGTCGGGGCCGTCGGCGTTCCGCTCCTCCGTCGACGCGCTGGTGGCCTGCGCGCCCATGACGTCGCTCGTCACGGGCGTCGGTCTCGGCGTCGCCGGCTACCTGGTCGCACAGCCCGGCCTGGCCACGAGCGGTGCCTTCGTCGCCGCCGTCGGCCTGTACGTCGAGCGCCTGCAGGCCCGCTCGCTGCGCCGGCGCCGCCGGGCCGAGCGCATGCGCAACCGGCACGAGGTCACCGAGCTCCGTCGGACGATCGCGCAGCTGCGCGTCGACGTCGGGGCCTTCCAGCGGGCGCTGCTCGACACCGAGGCCGCCCTCGCCGCCCGCGACCTGCCGTTGCTCGCGAAGCCGGCGCCGGTTCCCGCTCCCGCCCCGCTGCCCGCGCGGGCGCCGGTCGCCGCGGTCCCCGACGTGGTGGCGCCCGACGTGGTGGCGCCCGACGTGGCGGCGCCCGACGTGGTGGCGCCCGACGTGGTGGCGCCCGAGCCGATCGTCGTGGCCGAGGGCTGGGTGCAGATCCAGGACCGCGATGTCGCCGAGGCCTCGCCCCTGCCCGCGCAGCGGCCAAGCCCCTTCGTCCCCGCGCTCAGCGGCTCCGTTTCCGTGGCCCTCGACGCTGCGCCGCCGCGTCGCCGTCCGCTCGACACCGGCGGCATCCCCGTGCTGGAGCCCGGCCCCCGCGACCAGCTGACGGCCACCACCGACGCGCTCGTCTACGCGGCCCTGACGGAGCTGGACGAGGAGGAGGCGACGCGCGACCTCGCCTACGCGAGCCGCGAGGTGGACGGTGCCATGCAGGAGAACCGCTCCGCCTGAGCGCCTGCACCGGTCTCCGCTTCCGCTCATCAGAACGGGCATTCGTCGGTGAGGTCGCGGATGTGGTCGTGGGGCTCGTCGGCGTCGTGTGTGCGTGGTCCTCGCCGCTGGGCCTGGCGTTCGTGGCGGCGTCGGTCGCGGTCGATGGAGAAGTGCCAGGAATCGGTGGCGGTGCATGCCTCTGACTGCCCGACCTGTTCGTGGTCGTCGGCCGGGCCGGCCGGGCGCAGGGCGTTGACGAGGTCGTGGAGGCGGGCGCGGAGGTCGTGGACGGTGTCGCTGTCCCGATTCGCGGGGTTAGCGAGGTCGTCAGGGTCCGCCCAGACGGTACGGGTGTCGAGGTAGCGGCGGGTGCTGGCGGCAGCGACGACCGCCTGCTCGTGGGCGGTGAGCTCCGCCTCGACCTCGGGCTCGGGGCGGTGCCCGTAGGAGCGCCCGGTCCAGGAGGTCCACAGCAGGGACCCGACCGGTGTGGCGCGCGGGGCGTCGACGCCGGCCCGGGCATGCGGGTCGGGCGCGGAGGTGATCAGGCCGCTGCCCTTCATCCGGTGGTGCCGTCGGCACAGGGCCTGCAGATTGCAGGGGCAGGTCGCGCCGCCGTCCTGGTAGGGGATGCGGTGGTCGATGTCGACGCCGTGCTGGGTGGAGCGACGGCTGCAGCCAGGCCACACGCAGGTCGGGTCGGCGGTGGTGACGAGGTCGCGTTGCCGCGGGGTGGGATCGTGCCGGGGCGTGGGGATGGTGTCCCCGACGCCCAGGACGGTGCGGTGCCGGTCGTCGATCGGCACGCACCGCCAGGTTGTAGTGGTGGGGTGGTCCCGGGCGGCGTCAGTGGCGATCTGTCGGGCCAGGGCGGCGGGGATCGGACCGTACCCGTCGAGCTCCCCGGGGTGGTCGGCCAGGCGGAGCCAGGTCGCCAGCGGCATGGTCAGGCTGACCCGCAGGGCGCGTACCCCGGTCACCGGGAGCGGACTGCCCGGGGCGGCGGGGGCGCCGAACGCGCCGAGGGTGATGCGGTGGACGAGTTCGTCGGCGCGGATCTGCCCGGGGGTGCGGTCATCCCCGGCGGCTTTCGCGGTGGCGACGCAGGCGTCGAGGTCGGCGACGATCGCGGTGATCGCCTCCCGGCCGGTCTCCACGGTGAGCGCGCCCATCCCGTCGGGTAGGGCCTCGGTCCGCACATGCCGGGTCGCTCGCGCCCTGGCGGCCCGGTCGGTGGCGGCTTGCGCGTCGACCTGCGCCACGATCCGCGCGATCCGCGTGGCCACCTTCGGGTTGGTGGCCCGGGACACCCAGGGCAGGCCGCTGCCGGGCCCATCCGGATTCTGCTGCGGGTCGAGGGTGTCCAGGACATGCCCCGGGACGCCGGCCGCGACCGCTAGGGCGAGGTCGGGGTCAGGGATCAGCCGGGCCTCGACCACCGCACACAGCGCGTCGTCCGCCACGACGGCGGTGGCCCGCAGGATCGTGGTCAGCTTCGTGGCGTCCAGCAGCCCGGCCCGCAGCAGGGTGCGGGTGCGGGGCAGCCGGTCGGACAGGAACAGGGCCGCGGCGGCGCTCACCCGGGTGCGGGCCGCGGTGATGCTGATCCCGGCGGCCGCGGCAACCTCGGAGCCGACGAACTCATCGGCCAGGGCGCCGGTGTCCAGGTGCTCACCCGGCCGGCACGAACACCCCGATCCCGTCGGCGACCGCGTGCAGCCGGGCGGCGAGCGCCGTGTCTGCGAACTCGCCGAGGCCGCACGGATCGGGCCCGAGCCGCTCGTCCAGGATCGGCGGTCGCCCGGACCAGGCGGCGAGCAGCCGGGCGACCGCGAGGACCTGCAGGTACTCACACCACCCCGCCAACCGGCGCGCCCCCACCACCACGTCCACGCACGTCCCGAGGACCACCCGGGCAGGCATCCCGCTGGCGGCCCCCTCGGTGTCGGTCGCCAGGTCGGTCGCCAGGTCGGTCGCCAGGTCGGTCGCCAGGTCGGTCGCGAGGTCGGTCGCGAGGTCGGTCGCGAGGTCGGTCGCGAGGTCGGTCGCGAGGTCGGTCGCGAGGTCGGTCGCGAGGTCGGTCGCGAGGTCGGTCGCGAGGTCGGTCTCCACGTCCCCGGCCAGCTCCGCGAGCGCGGCGCGGGAGTGTTCGCCGGGGCGGCCACGCAGCGCCCGCTCCCGCTGCTCTCTCTGTGAGGACGGCCCCGGTTGGTTCTGGCCGTCGTCGCGGCTCTGGTTCCCCTCGACCTGATCGCGTCCCACCCCGTACCCCCTGATCGAACGTGTGTTCGATTCTACCTCTGTCGTTCGAACGCTCGCTAGCGCCATTCGAGAGGAACTTCAGACAGCGAACGCGCGGGAATGACATACAGGTCTGACATGTCACCGCAGCCGGGCTCGGGCGTGACCAACCAACGCTGGAGCGGACCC
The DNA here is from genome assembly GCA_963792195.1 of uncultured Actinomycetota bacterium. Classification (GTDB taxonomy): domain Bacteria; phylum Actinomycetota; class Actinomycetes; order Actinomycetales; family Kineosporiaceae; genus DATKNA01. The sequence continues at coordinate 109,506 of CAWBVK010000005.1, forward strand.
GTGCCACGACGCCGGGCGACGTCCGGAAAGGGCCGCACGCCCTACTTGTCGACGTCACCCACGACGAAGAACGTGGACCCGAGCACGGCCACCATGTCGGCGACCAGGCAGCCCGGCAGGATCCGGGAGAGCACCTGCACGTTGTTGAACGACGCCGATCGCAGCTTCAGTCGCCACGGCACCTTGTCGCCCCGCGAGACCAGGTAGTAGCCGTTGACGCCCAGCGGGTTCTCGGTCCAGGTGTAGAGGTGACCCTCCGGCACGCGCAGCACCTTCGGCAGGCGCACGTTGATCGGGCCCACGGCCAGCGAGCGCAACCGGTCGACGCAGTACTCGGCGAGATCGAGAGAGACGTGCACCTGCTCGAGCAGGACCTCGAGCCGGGCGAGGCAGTCGCCGGCGGTGCGCGTGACGACGCGCCCCGGGCCGCCGGGCGCGAAGAGCTCGGCGTAGGCGAGGTAGGGCTCGTCCCGGCGCAGGTCGAGGTCGAGCCCGCTCGCCCGTGCGATCGGCCCCGTCACCCCGTAGGCGGCCGCCACCTCGCGGGAGAGGACGCCGACCCCGCGCGTACGCGCCCGCAGGATCTCGTTCCCCGAGATGAGCGCCTCCAGCCGGGGCAACCGGGCTCGGACGGTCCCCAGCGCCGCGGCGACCCTGGTCGTCCACCCGGCCGGCAGGTCCTCCTTGAGCCCGCCGACCCGGTTGAACATGTAGTGCATGCGGCCGCCGGAGATCTCCTCCATGACGGCCTGCAGCTCCTCGCGCTCGCGGAAGGCGTAGAACACCGGGGTGATGGCGCCGAGCTCGAGCGGGTACGACCCGAGGAACATGAGGTGGTTGAGCACCCGGTTCAGCTCGGCGAGCAGAGTGCGGGCCCAGACGGCGCGCTCGGGCACCTCCATGCCGAGCAGCCGCTCGGCGCCGAGCACGACGCCGAGCTCGTTGGCGAAGGCGGAGAGCCAGTCGTGCCGGTTCGCGAGCACGACGATCTGCCGGTAGTCGCGGACCTCGAAGAGCTTCTCGGCACCGCGGTGCATGTAGCCGACGATCGGTTCGGCCCGGGTGATGCGCTCGCCGTCGAGGGTGATCTTGAGGCGCAGCACGCCGTGCGTCGAGGGGTGCTGGGGCCCGATGTTGAGCACCATGTCGGCCGTGTCGATCCCGCCCGCGCCGACGCCCACGGTGAGCGACGACCCGTCGGGAGGCACCACGGCGTCAGTCTCGCACGTCCTCCTGTCCGCCCCTCGTGCGATGCTGGCGGCATGGTGACGCGGGGGCCCGCAGGGGGTTGGCCGGGCAGTGCCTTCGACCCGCCCGAGGTGGACTGGTCGAGGGTCTCGCCGCGACTCGCCGTCGCGCGTCGCCTCGTCACGTGCGGCCCGTTGCTCGCCGGTGCCGTGCTCGCGGCGGTGGCGGCGGTGATGGCCGAGCTGCCCTGGCTGTGGATCGTCACCGCCCTGCTCGCCGTCGCCGCGGTCTGGGCCTGGTTCACCATCGGGCGTCAGGTGCGGGCCTGGGGCTACGCGGAGCGGGCGGACGACCTGCTCGTGCGCCGCGGCGTGATGTGGCGCGCCATCGTCGTCGTGCCCTACGGGCGCATGCAGTACGTCGACGTCTACGCCGGCCCACTCGACCGGGCGCTGGGCCTGGCCAAGGTGCAGCTGCACACGGCGTCGGCGCACAGTGACGCGTTCATCCCCGGGCTCCCCCCGCACGAGGCGTCCCGCCTGCGCGACCGGCTGGCGTCCCGGGGCGAGGCGCGCCTCGCGGGGCTCTGAGCAGATCGTGACCGCCGACGAGGTGGCGGGGCAGGCGACGGCGGTCGCCCCCGCGGGCGTGGCCGACGGCGGCTGGCACCGCGTGCACCCGCTGACGCCGGCGGTGCACTCCTGGCAGGTCCTGGTCGTGCTGCTCGTCGTCGCCCTGCAGGACGTCGGGCAGAACCTGGTCCGCCAGGCCGGCGCGGGGCCCGACTCGCCGGGCCGCGGGGGCGACGGTCCCGGCCCCGATGCCGGGGCCGCCCTGCTGCACTTCGGAGTGCCCGCGCTGGGCCTGGTCATCGTCGTCATCACCGGCCTGCTCGTGCTCTCGTGGCGCCTGACCCGCTACCGCGTGACTGCCGAGGCGCTCGAACTGCGCCACGGGGTCCTCGTGCGCCGCCAGCGCCGCGCCCGCCTCGACCGCCTGCAGGCGGTGGACGTCGTCCAGCCCCTGGTCGCCCGGATCTTCGGGCTGGCCCGTCTCAAGCTCGACGTGGCCGGCGGTGCCGGGTCGAACATCGAGCTCTCGTACCTGACCGACACCCAGGCGCAACAGTTGCGCAACTATCTGCTGGCGGCGGCGGCCGGCCTCACCTACGACACCCCGCACGCGCCCGAGGCCCCCGAGCATCCGGTCGCGGAGGTGCCGGTGCAGCGCCTGGTCGCGTCGATGGCCGCTCGACCTCGGGCTGCTCGCGGGCGTCGTCGCGACCGCCGTGCTCGTGACGGTCGGGCTCGTGGCGGCGGGGGTCGGCGCGGTCGCGGGCTTCCTGCCGATCGCGATCGCCGTCGTCACGGTCGCCTGGCGGCGGTTCGCGGGCGCGTTCGGCTTCACGGTGCGCGTATCGCCCGACGGGCTGCGGCTGCGCCACGGTCTGCTCGAGCACCGCGCGCAGACCGTGCCTCCGGGCCGCGTGCAGGCGGTCAGCCTGGTGCAGCCACTGCTGTGGCGCGGGCCGGACTGGTGGCGGGTGGTCGTGAACGTCGCTGGGTACGGAGGTCGCGGCGACCACCAGCGGAGCGAGAACGAGCTGCTGCCCGTCGGCACCCGGGAGCAGGCCGTGGCCCTGCTCGCGCTGGTGCTGCCCGACCTCGGGCTCGAACCCGGGGAGGACGCGCTGGCGATCGTTGGCTCGGGTCTGGACGGCGACAGCCGCCGGCCCGACGGCTACCTGTCGTCGCCGCCCTCGGCCCGCTGGGTCGACCCCGTCGGCTGGCGGCGCAACGGGGTCCGGGTCACGCACCAGGCGCTGCTCATCCGGCGCGGCCGGCTGCGCCGGCGCCTCGACGTCGTGCCGCACGCCCGGACCCAGAGCTGCGGGCTCGCCCAGGGCCCGCTGCAGCGCCTGCTGGGAGTCGCGTCGGTGCAGGTGCACTCGACCCGCGGACCGATCGACCCGGTGGTCCCGCACCTGCGGCTCGCGCAGGCGGCCGCGCTGCTCGACGACCAGGCGGTGCGCGCGCGGCGGGCACGCCGGCTCGCGGCGCCGGAGCGCTGGCTCGAGGCCGGCCCGGCGTCGGACTGAGAGGCTGCGGCGTCAGGCGCGGGCCGGCAGCTGCGCCGCCACCGCGGGGAGGCCCAGCACCTCGGTCGCCACGGCGTCGGGCGGCAGCGGGCGGGCCCACAGGAAGCCCTGACCCCAGCGGCAGCCGAGCGATTCGAGCAGGGCGGCCTGGTCGGGCAGCTCGACACCCTCGGCGACGACGCCGCGCAGCTCCAGGGCGTTCGCCATCTCGATGATCGCCCTGGTCACGCCCCGGGACTTGCCGTCGCTGGTCAGCTGGCGGACGAACGACCGGTCGACCTTGACGACCTGCACCGGGAAGTCCTTGAGGTAGCTGAGCGAGGAGTAGCCGGTCCCGAAGTCGTCGATGCAGAGCACGACGCCGAGCGCGGAGAGCTGATCGAGGGTGGCAGCCGCCGTGGTCCGGTCGCTCATCAGCAGCGACTCGGTGATCTCGAGCCAGAGCGCGGAGGCCGGCAGGTCCGACTCCGCGAGGGCCTCGCGCACCAGGCCCGGCACGTCGCAGCGGGTGATCTGCGCGGCCGACAGGTTGACGGAGACGTGCAGGTCGCGCCCGGTTGCCCGGCGCCACCCCACGAGCTGGTGGCAGGCCTGCCGGAGCATGAGTTCGCCAATCTCGACGATGAGGCCGGTGTCCTCGGCGACGGGGATGAACTCGCCGGGGCTGATCGGCCCGTGCTCGGGGTGCGTCCAGCGGGCGAGCGCCTCGAAGCCGACTACCTCGCCGTAGCCGGGGCCGCCGACGACGGCCTGGTAGTGCGGCAGCACCTGACCGGCCGCCACGGCGACGCGCAGCTCGTCGGCGAGGCGGACCCGGTGCTCGATGGTCGACCGCAGCGACTGGTCGAACGGCACCCAGGTGGCCCGCCCGGCGTCCTTGGCGGTGTAGAGGGCGATGTCGGCGTCGCGGACCAGGGAGTCGGCGTCAGCGGGCCTGCCGGGCAGGGCCTGCGCGACCCCGATGGACGCCGTCATGACGATGCGCTGGCCGGCCTCGAGCACGATCGGCTCGTCGGCGATGCCGAGCAGCCGCTCGGCGGTCGCACGGGCGACCTCGAGGGTGCCCCCGCGGGCGACGACCACGAACTCGTCACCGCCGAGGCGGAACAGCCGGTCGTCCGCCGCGGTCAGGCCGCGCAGACGCCGGGCGAGCACGCGGATGAGCTCGTCACCCACCGGGTGGCCCCAGGTGTCGTTGACCAGCTTGAAGCGGTCGGCGTCCAGGCAGGCGACGGTCACGCCCTCGGCCGCCCCCTCGGGCGACGCCAGGCGCTCACGGAGGGCGGCACGGAACGCGGCACGGTTGGGCAGGCCGGTCAGCGGGTCGTGCAGCGCCTGGTGCAGCGCCTGCTCCTCCGCCGCCCGCAGCGCGTCGACGGTGTGCATCATCCGCAGGTAGACGCCGATCAGCACGGTGGCGAAGAGGGTCACGCGCACGGCGGCGTCGGGCCACCCGGACACGGGGATGACGATCGCCGTCCCGGCCGGGACCAGCAGGGTGAGCAGCAGGACGGACCGGGCACTCGCGGCGGGAGCCTGCGTGGCCGACGCCGGCGACGCGAGCTGCCGGACGCTGGGGTGGCTCCCCGCCGCTCCGATCAGGGCGTAGGTCAGCATGAAGATGGCGTTGAGCCACGGGCTGGTGGACGCGGGCCGGAAGTGCCAGAGGACCAGGTAGCCGATGTCGGCGACCATCCAGCTGGTCATCCCGGCCAGGAGCAGGGCCATGGCGGGCGATCGGCGCGAGGTGCGGAAGGCCAGGTGCACGGTGAACGCCAGCAACGCCGCGTCGAGCACGGGATAGAGGATGTTCAGCGCGATCGTGGCGAGGTCCTCGCGGCGGGCGAGGCCGAGGTGGGGTCCGAGTTCCGCGCTGAAGAAGCCGAGCGCGGCCCCGGAGGTGACGATCGTGGCGTCGAGGGCGGCCAGCCTTCCCGAGCCCTTCGCGGCATGGGCCAGCAGCCCCGCGAGGCTCCGCAGCACCAGCAGGTACCCGATGACGGTCCACAGGTCCGGGGTGGTGAGCAGGGTGCCGCCGGCAGGGAGGAGGCCGAGCCGCAGGGCCAGCCCGACGAGGAAGAACACGCCGGCGGCGGTCATGTAGCGCCAGGCGCCTCGGGGTCGGGCTCGGCGCACCGTCGGTCCGATGGCCAGGCTCAGCAGGCCCAGCGCGGCGACCGCCACGAAGGCCAGGCCGCCGATCCCGTCCGGGCGCGCGAGGTAGACCACGACGAACGCCGCCAGCACGGCGAAAGAGGCCGCGGTGACGGCAGGACGCATGCCTCCGGCGGCAGGTGATCGCGTGGTGCCCACACCGGGATGATCGGCAGGGGGTGCTCACCCCTTGACCCGTTCGCCCTAACGGCCGGCGGCGATCGTCCCGAGGACGTTCATGCCCTCCGAGGGCCCGCCGTAGCAGCGCGCCACGAGGTGACCCCGGTCGAGCCCGGCCTCCGCCGCCTCGGCGAGCAGCGCGTCCCAGGGCAGGAACGCGTACCGGCCCGTGCGCGCGATCGCATCGATCGCCAGGTTCAGGAGGATCACGACGGCCAGACGCGGGTCGGCGAACCCCCTGATGCCGCGCTCGCGCCACTGCTGCCGGATCGCAGGGGCGAAGCCGGCGGTGTCGGGGTTGCAGACCACGACCCGCCCACCGGGCGCCAGCACCCGGGCGGCCTGTGCCCAGAACTGCGTGCGCTCCGGAAGCGCGTACAGCAGGTTGACGACGACGAGGAGATCGACGCCGCTGTCGGCGACGGCGCTGAGGCCGGCCACGGCATCCGCCTCGACCAGGGCGACGGAGCCGGCGGCCAGCTCGTGTCGCAGCTTGAGCCGGGCCGGCAGGAGCATCTCGACACTGAGGTCGATCCCGGTCAGGTGTGCCGGACGTTCCCGCAGGAGCCGGCCGAGCACGTTGCCCGTCCCGCAGCCGACCTCGATGACCCGCAGGCCGTCGAGCGGTCCCGCAGCGGTGGCGACGGCGTCCAGCATCTCGCCGTACCCGGCCACGCCCTCGAGGGCGTCGTAGAAGCGGGCGTACCACCGCCACAGCCAGCGGTGGCTCCGGGTCCGCGCCGGCCTCACGGCAGGACCACGACGTCGAGATCGAGGCCCCGGACGAACGCGTCCTCCGTCAGGTCGGCCACGCGCACCCACACGGGGAAGACCGGCCTGACCGGAGCCGGCGCCGCGGCCCCGGCCACGCGGAACGCCAGCTGGTCCATCGTGCGCAGCGTGCGCAGCACGGGCGCGTCCACGTTCATGACCCAGGTGGTCTCGCCGCGCCCCGAGGCGTCCGTCCAGACGGCGTGGAACAGGGCACGCGGGAACTCGCGGCCGACGCCGGGGTCGCGGGCCAGGGATCCGATCTCGCCCAGACTGCCCGGAGGCAGGCTCTCGAGCTGCACGCGGAGCGACTCGTCGAGGGTGGGCAGTGCGAACGTCGGGAGGGGATCGTGCGCGGTGTTCGAGATCACCCGACACGTGGCGCGCAGGACGTTGCGGGCGTCGAAGGCCCCGAAGTACCGCGCCCAAGGGCGCCACGGGTCGAGCTCCGGCCGGAGCGTCCCGTCCGTGCCCACGCTGTCGGCAGGCAGGTAGCCGACGCGGACGTGCTCGGCGGCGTGCAGCCGGCGGGCCGCGAGCACGTCGTCCTCGTCCGTGAGGAGCTGCGCCCGAGGGAGCGCGCGCAGCGCGACATCCAGCCGGACCGCGCCCATCGATGACTCGTCGGGTGCCAGGACCACGCTTCCCCCTCGTCGATGCGCGCCCGTGCGGGCGCTTCGTTCGGCACCGTAGGGAGGCCCGCAGGGCCGATCAAGAACCCACTATTGACCTATACGAGTGACGGACCATGCGCACGGAGTAACGACACGCCGATGGTCGACGCCCGTTCGGAGGTACCCGCGCGCAGCGGAACGGCCGGGTACCGCGGCTGTGTCCCGAATCGTCCCCGGTCCCCGAGCGCTCCGGAATCGACGAGTCAGAACTACCCGGACCGCTTCTGCTCGTTGCGCACGGGCACGGCCCGGCCACGCGTCGTGAAGGCCCCGCACTCAGATCAGCCGGGCACCGGCTGGACCAGCCAGGTGAACCCGCCCAGACCGCCGGGGTCGAGCAGCTCGTCGGCGCCCGCGTCGTCCCCGCGGACCCCGAGGTCGGCCAGGGCGGCGTGCTGCGCCACCAGCGCGGCCGTCCCGGCACCCGCCTGCTGCCCCGCGGCCGCCACGGCGTCGAGCGCCACGTGCGCGGTCACGTCGCAGCTGCCGTCGGGCACCGTCGGGACCAGCCGGCCGCGCCGGTACCCGCTGAGCGACCCCAGCGGCGGCCGCTCCACCGCGAGGTGCGCGTAGTCGACGCCCAGCAGCACCCCGCCGCCCAGCCGGGCGAGCAACCGCACGTGGCCCGTCCACCAGGCGTCGCGGCGCGTGCCCACCTCGGCGCGCGACCCCTCCGGCAGCCCCTCGAGCGGCCACCACCGCTCGCACCAGCGCAGGTCGGCCTCGCTCGGCACGCCCCCCAGCCGTTCGCGCCCGGTGGCGGGCTCGACCAGCACCAGCCGGGGCCGGCCCTCCTCGTCGACCTCGAGGACCGGGCACGGCACGGTGTCGAGCAGCTCCCACGCGACGACCAGGGCCCGCTCGAACGCGCCGTAGGGCACCCCCCGGTCGGCGCGCGTCCAGTCCACACGCGGCGGGAGCAGGGCCGGCCGGTCGACCACGTCCACACCGTGCAGGCGCAACGGCGCCGCCTCCTCCTCGAGGCCGGCGAGCGCCGCGAGCAGCTCGCCGCGGCCCGCGCCGAGGTCGAGCACCCCAGTGCAGCCGGCACCCCGCGCCAGCCGTGCGAGGGCCCGTGCGAGCGTGCTCGGGGCGGCGTGCGCCGCCGTCCGGAAGTGCCCCGCCGGCCCCTCCGGGCGGCGATAGAAGCCGGCCGGACCGAACAACGCCTCCTCCCAGGCGCGTTCCCAGGGCACGAAGGCCACGGTCAGCCGGAGTCGGCGGGACGGCGCAGGACGACGGCCACGTCGGTGACCGCGAAGACGAACCGCCCCTCGGCGGCGTAGCGGTGCAGGCCCTCCACCCACTGCGCCGCGCGGGGCGCCAGCTCGGGATCGCCGGCGGCTGCGGCGAGCACGCCGCGCGCGACCTTCCACGCGACGGCGTTCTCGTCGAAGCGGCGGTGGCAGTCGGCCCACGTCTCCACGATGACGACCTCGAACGGTGCCGCGCTCGCCAGACCGAGCAGCTTGCGACCCATGAAGCCGTCGGCGCGATGCGCCCAGGTCGGCACGGTGGCGACGAAGGCGTCGACGAGTCGCCTGGTCAGGGCGTCGTCGTCGCTGCTGACCAGCGTGGTGTCCCAGTCGCTGTGCATGAGGACGAGCAGGCCGCCGGGGCGCAGCACCCGGTAGCACTCGGCCACGTGCGCCCGCGGGTCGGCGAGGTGCTCGGCGACGTTGACCGACGTGACCCGGTCGAGCGCCCCGTCGGCGAAGGGCAGCGGCTCGTCGAGGTCGGCCAGCACGGGCCGCACCCGGGGGTCGTGCAGCAGGTCGTCGTCGATGATCGGCCCGGTGTCGACCGCGTGGATGCGCACGGGGCCGGGCGCCGCGGCGAGGATCGCGCGGGCGGTGCGGCCGTAGCCGGTCGCGAGGTCGGCGATCTCCAGCGGGCGCCCGCCGTCGGGCACGGTGAGGTGCGTCAGCTCCGCGATGCGCTCGTGCCGGCCCACGAGGGTCAGGCTAGCCTCGCACCTCGTGGAGGGCGCGGGCCAGGGCACGGGCCAGGCCGCCGGCCAGGGCGAGCGGCCCGGGCGGCTCGGCGTCGGCGTGGTGGGCGCGGGCAGGGTCGGGGCCGTGCTGGGCAACGCGCTGCGCGCTGCGGGGCACGCGGTGGTGGGGGTCTCCGCGGTCTCGGCCGCGAGCCTCGAGCGCGCGGAGCTCCTGCTGCCCGGCGTCCCGGTGCTGCCGGTTCCCGACGTCGTGGAGCGCGCCGAGCTCGTCCTCCTCACGGTGCCCGACGACGCGCTGGAGCCCCTCGTCGGCGGGCTGGCCGAGGTGGGGGCGTGGCAGGCCGGGCAGCTCGTCGTGCACACGAGCGGGCGGCACGGCTGGCGCGTGCTCACCCCGGTGACCGCGGCGGGGGCCATCCCGCTGGCGCTGCACCCCGCCATGACGTTCTCGGGCCGCAGCCTCGACCTGGCGCGCCTGGCCGACTGCTGCTTCGCCGTCACCGCCCCCACGCCGGTGCTGCCGATCGGGCAGGCGCTGGTGGTCGAGATGGGGGCCGAGCCGGTCGTGGTCGCCGAGGAGGCCCGCCCGCTCTACCACGCCGCGCTGGCGCACGGCGCCAACCACCTCGTGACGCTCGTGGCCGAGGCGCTCGACCTGCTGCGGGCGGCCGGCGTCGACCCGCCCGCCCGCGTGCTCGGCCCACTGCTGTCGGCGGCCCTCGACAACGCCCTGCGGCAGGGCGACGCCGCGCTGACCGGGCCGGTCGCGCGCGGCGACGCCGGCACCGTCGAGGCCCACCTGCGGGCGATCGCCGGCAGCGGCGCCGAGGGCACGCTCGCGACCTACCGCGCCCTCGCGCGGGCCACCGCCGACCGGGCCCTCGCCTCGGGGCGGCTGCGTCCCGAGGCCGCGCAGTCGCTGCTCGCCGCGCTCGCCGACGAGGCGCAGGGCTGAGGAGGTCACTCCGTGGCCGGGGTCCGGCCGATCGTGAGCAGGGCGTTGTCGATGAGCCGCGTGGTCCCGACCCTCGCGGCCAGCGCGAGCAGCGCGGGGCCGCGGTACCACTCGGGCACGTCCTCGAGGGACTCCGGGTGCACGAGCACCAGGTAGTCCACGAGCACGAGCGGTTCGGCCACCAGCACGGCGCGGGCCGCCCGCCGGACGGCGCTCGCCCCCTCGGAGGCGGCGACCTGCCCGGCGCGCAGGGCGCCCACCAGGGTGAGCGCCACCTCGCGGTCGAGCGGGGTCAGGTAGGTGTTCCTGCTGCTCATCGCCAGCCCGTCGGGCTCGCGCACGGTGGGGACCGCGGTGACGTCGACGCCGAAGTCGAGGTCGCGCACCATGCGCCGGATGAGCAGCAGCTGCTGGGCGTCCTTCTGGCCGAAGTAGGCGGCGCCGGGAGCCGTCAGGTGGAGCAGCTTCGCCACCACGGTGAGCACGCCGTCGAAGTGCCCGGGCCGGCTGCGCCCCTCGAGCACCTCGCCGAGCCGGCCGGCCGACACCCGCACGCCCGGGTCGCCGTCGGGGTAGACGACGTCGGGGCCCGGCGCGAAGACGACGTCCACGCCCTCCCGGGTGCACAGCGCGAGGTCGTCGTCGAAGGTGCGCGGGTAGCGCGCCAGGTCCTCGGCCGGGCCGAACTGCAGCGGGTTGAGGAAGATCGTCACCAGGACGGTTCCGCAGGTCCTGCGGGCCTCCCGGATCAGCGCCGCGTGGCCGGCGTGCAGGGCGCCCATGGTCATGACCACGCCGACCCGGCCCGGGGCGCCCGCCCTGGCCTCGGCCAGCTCGGCACGGGTCCGGACGACGACGGGTGCGGGGCTCACGGATCCTCCTGCTGGGTGGGAGGCCGCCCGCGACGGCGGCTGGCTGGACGCTAGTGCAGGGGACGGCACGACCCGTCCGGGGGGAGGAGTCGGACGAACCTCGCATCACGGTGAGCCAGTGGCGCGTTACCTTGCGCAACGATAGGTTTCGGTGACTTCGTAACTTCGTAAGGTCACCACGCGGGGCCGGCCCTCCCGTACGGCGACCAGGTCTGGAGGGGCCGATGGGCCGGCATCGAGCCGGTGACGGTGTCCGCGCGCCGTGGCAGGAGGGCACGCGTGAGGCCCTCGCCGCGGTCGGGCTGGACCCGGGGGCCGTTCGCGAGTACGCGATCCGCGCGGTGGCCGAGGAGCTGGGCCCGGGCTGGGTCGACGTCACCTCCGCCGTCACCGTCGGCCCCGAGGAGGAGCGCCGCGGCGAGATCGTGGCCCGCGAGGACGGCGTCGTCGCGGGCCTGCTGCTCGTGCCGGTGCTGCTCGCCGAGGCGGCCGCCCGCCTCGACCTGCCGGTACCGAGCGCCGACCTGCGTGTGCTCGACGGCGCTCGGGTCCGCGCCGGTGACGTCCTGGCCGACCTGCGGGGCCGCACCCGCGTGCTGCTCGCCGCGCAGCGGGGCGTCCTCGACACCCTGCGGCACCTGTCCGGGGTGGCCACCCGGACGGCCGCCTGGGTCGAGACGCTCGAGGGGACGGGCACCGGCGTCCTCGACACCACCGCCACCACCCCGGGTCTGCGCGCGCTCGAGCGGTACGCCGTGCGCTGCGGCGGGGGCGTGAACGGCCGGGCCGGGCTGTACGACTCCGCGTACGTCACCGGCGACCACGCGCGCGCCGCGGGGTCGTTCGCCCGTGCCCTCGACGCCGTCCGGAGGCGCTTGCCCCGCGCCATGGTGCAGGTGGAGGTCGCGACCCCGCTGGAGGCCGTGGAGGCGGTCCTGGCCGGCGCACGGTTCGTCGTCTGCACCGACATGGACGTCGACGTCCTCGCGGGCACGGTCCGGCAGGTCCGGGCCGCCACCCTGGAGCCGGTCGAGATCGCCGTCACCGGCGGTATCGGCCTCGACGACGCGAAGGAGTTCGCGCAGACCGGCGTCGACCACATCCTCGTCCCACCCCTGGCGGGGGGCGGGCCCCGATTTCGCTGCGCGCTGGAACCCACCCGGCCCGTCGTCCGCCTCGTCCCCGAGCAGCGGCTGACGCCGGCGTGACCGCGAGCTCGAGGGCTCAGCGCCGGTCGAGCCCCAGCAGCCGCTCGTACAGGCCGCGCAGCGCCTCGGCCACCCGCACCCGCTCGGCCCAGCGGGCCTCGGGGTCGGCCCGCCACACGCAGCCCTGCTCGCGGGCGGTCCAGAGGGCCTTCGCGAACGAGTCCGCCAGGTCGTCGACCGACCCGTCGTCCTCGTAGGTCAGGCACGGCTGCTGGGTGCTGGCGTGCGTGCCGGCGGGCAGCAGCGGCTGTGTCCCGAGGTCGGCGCAGGCCTCCGGCCAGACCGAGTGCGAGCCGTACAGCCCGGGCACCACCGAGACGTCGAGGCCGAACAGGTGGTCCCAGAGCTGGGACTCCGAGAACGGGCGATGCACCCGCAACGCCCCGCGGGCGGCCGTGACCATCCGGTCGATCTCGCGCACCGTGCGCAGGTCGTAGGAGGCGGAGCCCGAGTCGAGCACCGTCTCGTGGACGTGCACCGTCAGCCGGACGTCGTCCATGCCGCGCACGGCGCGCGTCAGCGCGTCCACGAGCCGGACGGGGTCGGTCGGCAGGCCGAGACCCGCGAGATGGGTGCCGACCCGCAGCTCGCTGTGCCTGACCGGCCGGGGCTGGCGCATCCGGACGAAGTCGACCACGTGCGGGTGCGGCAGCACGAGCGGCTCGACGGCCCACCGGTGCCGCATCTCCTCCGCGGCGGTCTCCGTGAGGGTCACGACGGCGTCGGCGCGGGGCACCAGGGCGTCGAGCTGCTCGGCGTAGGCGGCGTCGTCGGCGCCCGACGGGTCGCTCAGGTGGTAGCCGGTGACGACCAGGGGCGTCCCGGAGGCGCGGACGGCGTCGGCGGCGGCGACCACATCGGCGGTCGGCTGGCCCGGCCGCACGCCGTGCACGTGCACGATGTCGACCTGGTCGAGGTTCTCCGCCAGCCACCCGCGGTCGAACAAGGCCCGGCGGGGGGCGCTGCCGGGCAGGCCGACGGTGGGGCGGTACACCCCGTCGACCCCTTCGGGGTGCCCGAGGTGGCGGGCGTACAGGCCGCGCCCGGGCAGGGTCGCGACCTTGATCGTGGGGCGCCCCTCCCACGCGGGGCTGGCGCGGCGACGGCGGCGGGAAGGCGACACGGCGTACGTCTCCTCCGGGGTCGGCGAACGGTGCGGCGCGAGGACTGGTGATCACCGCGTCAGCGGTAAACATCCCCAAAGGAGGTTTGGTTCAACCCTCCGAGCGGGCACGAATCCTCCGAGGAGATCCCGGAGGGGGTGGGAAGGGGGGCGGATGCCGTGGCCGACGGGATCGCGTCCGCCGGGCGGGGGTGGTGGTCGTGTCCGTGAGGGAGACGGGCGAGGGCCTGCTGCGGGCGGTGCTCCAGGAGCTGCTCGACCACGTCCCGGGCGCCGTGGGGGCCGCTGTCGCCGCCGCCGCCGGGGGGCCTCCGGGTCCGCGCCGGCTCGCGGAGCTGGGGGAGGTGCCGGACGGCGACGCCGCGGAGCGCGAGGCGCTGGCGACCGGGCGGCCCGTGGTCGCCGACACGGGCGGCGACACCGCGGACGAGGCGCTCGCGGTCGTCGCCGTGCCGGGGCCGGGTGACGAGGGCAGCAGCGGGCTCGTCGTGGTCCTCTGGCTGGCCCGGCCCGCGGGCATGGGCGACGCGCAGGCCCTCGAGCACATGCAGCCCGTGCTGGCGAGTGCCGTCGCGGTGGTGGAGTACTGCGCCGGTGAGGAGGAGCGGGCCGCCCAGATGGTCCAGATGGTGCAGTACCGCCGGGTCATCGAGCAGGCCAAGGGGATCGTCATGGCCACGACGGGCGCAGACGCGGCCGCTGCGTTCGCGACCCTGGCGCGGGGGAGTCAGCATTTCAACGTGCGACTGCGCAACCTCGCCGTGGCCCTGGTGGAGCTCGTCGGCCACGCGCCGGCCGAGGGCCCCGACGATCCCGCGGCCGCGGTGACACCGTCGCCGCAGGAGCGGCACGCCGCCGAGCAGGTCTGGGCGGCCCTGAGCCGCGGGCCGCCAGGCCGGCGCGGGCGGGGGCGCCTGATGCGGTTGCGGCGCAGCTCGCCCGACCGTCCCGGCTGGACCCGCCGCCGCCGCGGCAAGGGCTGGTCGTACCTCGACGCCCAGGGCAGGCCACTCACCGATCCCGAGGCGATCGAGCGGATCAAGGTCGCTCGTCATCCCGCCCGCCTGGAAGGACGTGTGGATCTGCCCGGATCCCGCGCGGCCACCTGCAGGCCGTGGGCACGGACGCCGCCGGACGGCGGCAGTACCTGTACCACCCGCAGTGGCGCGAGCACCGCGACCGGCTCAAGCACGCGCGGGTCGTCGAGGTCGCCAGGCGGCTGCCCGCGGCCCGCGAGGCGGTCGCCCGCGACCTCGCCGCCGAAGGCCTCACCCGCACGCGCGTCCTCGCGTGCGCGTTCCGGCTGCTCGACCTCGGCTTCTTCCGGATCGGCGGGGAGGACTACGCCGCCGAGAACGGCACGTTCGGCCTGGCGACCCTGCAGCGCGAGCACGTGAAGGTGCACCGGGACGGCAGCCTCACCTTCGACTACGTCGCCAAGCACGGCCTGGAACGCACGATCACGTCTGTCCGATCCCGCAGGTCTACGCCGTGATCTCCCCGCTCGCCCGGCACCGGCGCCAGGGCGAGGAGCTCCTCGCCTACCGTGACGACGACGGCACCTGGCGCGACGTGACGACGAGCGACGTCAACGAGTACGTCAAGGAGCACCTCGGCGACGCGAGCGCCAAGGACTTCAGGACCTGGCACGCCACCGTCCTCGCGGCGATGGCGCTGGCGGTCTCGACCCCGACGCTCGCGTCGATGACCGCCCGCAAGCGCGCCGTCACCGCGCGATGAAGGAGGTCAGCTCGTACCTGGGGAACACCCCCACGGTCGCCAAGGCCTCGTACGTCGATCCGCGCGTGGTCGACCTGTTCAACGACGGCCGCACCATCGAGCCGGCCCTGCGCGACATCGGCGAGGGGGCGCCCGACGACGCACCGGGAACCCAGGGCGCGGTCGAGGACGCCGTGCTCGAGCTGCTCACCGGTGAACGCCCGGCGGGCGACGAGAAGCTCTCCCGATAACCGCCCGCCCGCCTGCGGCGGCACCCGGGCGTATCCTGACCGCGTGGTCGCCTTCCTCGTCGCGCTCGTGCCCTCGGCCGGCGTGCTGTTCCTCTTCTGGATCGCCATCAAGGCGCTCATCGAGGGTGACCGCCGGGAACGCGCCGCACAGGCGCGAATCGAGGCCGAGCAGCGGCGCGGCCCCGCGCAATAGTGCCAGGTCATATTCCGTCGGCGCGCGGGCTTTGACATTTCAACGGGCTGGCGTCAGTATTCGATCTGACACCATCGATCCCGTGGCTCAGGAGTATTCATGGCGCAGAAGGTCCAGGTCATCCTCGTCGACGACGTCGACGGCGGTGAGGCGGCAGAAACCGTGAGTTTCGCTCTCGACGGCGTGAGCTACGAGGTCGACCTCTCGGAGAAGAACGCGAGTGCCCTGCGCGACGCCCTGGCCCCCTGGGTCGGGCACGCGCGCCGCGTGGGCGGCCGCGCGAGCAGCGGCCGGGCCCGCTCCACCGGTGGTTCCGGCCGGGCGCGCTCCTCGAGCGGTTCCGCGGGCAAGCACGACCTCGGCGACGTCCGGTCCTGGGCGCGCGACAACGGCTTCACGGTCAGCGACCGCGGCCGGGTCTCGTCCGAGGTCCTCGCGGCTTACGACCAGGCGCACTGACCCGCACCAACCAACCCCTGCATCAACCCCTGCACCAACCCCTGCACGCCGGCGCCGGCGGTCCCTCCCCCGGGGAGGGGCCGCCGGCGCCGTTCGTCGTCAGGAGTCCGCGAGCGCCTGGTCGCGCAGCACCCGGCGCAGGATCTTGCCGGAGGCCGACTTCGGGATGGCCTCGACGACCGTCAGGCGCCTCAGCTGCTTGTACGTCGCCACCTGCTCGGCGACGAACGCCTTGATCTCCTCGGGGCGGCCTGCTGGCCCGGCTTGAGCACGACGTACCCGGCGGGGATCTCGCCCGCCTCCTCGTCGGGAAGGCCCACGACGGCGGCGTCCGCGACCGCGGGGTGGGTGAGCAGGAGCGACTCCAGCTCGGCCGGCGGCACCTGGAAACCCTTGTACTTGATGAGCTCCTTCAGCCGGTCGACGACGAACACGTGACCGTCGCTGTCGACGTGCCCGATGTCGCCGGTGTGCAGCCAGCCGTCCTCGTCGAGGGTGACGGCGGTGGCGGCGGGATTGTTGAGGTATCCCTTCATGACCTGCGGCCCGCGGACCCACAACTCGCCGTCCTCGTCGGGGCCGAGGTCCTCGCCGCTGGCCGGGTGCACGATCCGCAGTTCCGTGCTGGGTGCGGTGACGCCGACCGAACCGGGCTTGAAATAGCCGGGCGGCGTGAGGTGCGACACCGGAGACATCTCCGTCATGCCATAGCCCTGGACCACCTCGCACCCGAGGCGCTTACCCGCCTCGAGTGCGAGTTCGGCCGACAGCGGGGCCGCTCCCGAGAACACCTGCTCGAGCCGGGAGAGGTCGAACTGGTCGACCAGCGGATGCTTCGCCAGGGCCACCACGATGGGTGGCGCGACGAAAGAGCGGGTGATGCCGTACTCCTGGTGCAGCCGCAGGAACTGCTCCAGGTCGAAGCGGGGCATGGTGATGACGGTGGCGCCCGCCCGCAACCCCGTGTTCATGAGGACCTGCATGCCGTAGATGTGGAAGAACGGCAGGACGGCGATGATCTTCTCGTCCTCGCGCAGGTCTGCCGGAACCAGAACCTGCGCGACGTTCGCGACCAGATTCCGGTGGGTGAGCATGACGCCCTTCGACGTGCCCGTGGTGCCCGAGGAGTACGGCAGGGCGACGACGTCGTCGGCGTCCACCGGCACCTGCTCGGCCAGCGGCGCGCCCAGGAGCTCCGCGAACGGCCGGACGCCGTCGGGCAGGGGCGTGGCCGCGTCCGCCCCGAGCACGTGCACCGCCTCGATGGAGGTGCCCTCGGCGGCCTGGAGGGCGGTCTCGAGGAACAGCGGCACGGTGACGAGCAGCCGCGCGCCGGCGTCGAGGAGCTGGTGGTGGACCTCGCGCTCGGTGTACGTGGGGTTGATCGTCGTGATGACGCCCCCGGCGAAGGCCACCCCGTGGAAGACGACGGCGTACTCCGGCAGGTTGGGCGCCATCAGGGCGAGCACGTCGCCGGGCGCGAAGCCGCGGGCCACCAGCCCGCCGGCCAGGGCGCGGACGCCCTGGTCGAGCTGCCCGTAGGTGAGGGCGCGCCCGGTGGGCCCGTCGACCAGGGCCGGCTTGTCGGCGAGCTCCGCGGCCCGGTGCAGCACGTAGCCGGTCAGCGGCACCGCGGGGATCTCGACATCGGGCAGCGGACTGCGGTGGATCATCGCCGGCTCCTGTTCGTGGAGGTGCTGTTCGTGGAGGTGCTGTGGGTCACCATGTCGGGACCGGTGCCCTGATCCTCACCGCTGCCCCCGCTGCGCGCCAGCCCGCTTCGGGGGCGGCGCGTCGCGCGCAGGCTCGTGAGCGTGACGACGGCGAGGACGCCCACGATGAGCAGCAGGCCGCCGAGCGTCGGCACCTCGGGGACCCCCGGCCAGACGCCGTGGGCCCAGTGCAGCACGAGCTTGACGGCGATGACGGCCAGGATCACGGCCAGTCCGTGGGCGAGGTGCACGAGCCGGGCCAGCGCGCCCTCCAGCAGGAAGTACAGGGCCCGCAGGCCCAGCAGGGCGAAGGCGTTGGTGGCGAACACCAGGTAGGGGTCGGCGGTGATCCCGTAGACGGCCGGCACCGAGTCGACGGCGAACACGACGTCGGCAGCCAGGACGGCCACGACGGCGAGGGCGAGCGGGGTGAGCGCGCGGCGGCCCCGTGCCCTGTCCTCCCGGACGGACAGTCGCGACCCGTGGTAGTCGCCGGTCACGGGGACCACGCGGCGGATCAGGCGGACGCTCCTCAGCCGGTCGACGTCGACGGTCCGGTCGTGGCCCTTCCGGGCGTCGCGAAGGATCTTGACGGCGGTGGCCGCGAGGACGGCGCCGAACAGCAGGAAGGCGAAGGAGAAGGTGTCGAGCACGGCCGCGCCCAGGGCGATGAGGACGGCGCGCAGCGCGAGCGCCCCGACGATCCCGTAGAGGAGCACGCGCTGGCGCAGCCGTGACGGCACCGCGAAGGCGCCGAGCAGCAGCAGGAAGACGAAGAGGTTGTCGACCGAGAGCGACTTCTCGACGACGTACCCGGTCAGGAACTCCACGCCGCGCGCCGAGCCGTAGCGGCTCCAGATCCAGGCGCCGAAGGCGAGCGGCAGGGCCACGTAGAAGGCCGACCACGCGGCGGCCTCGCGCGTGCTCACGTCGTGCGGGCGGCGGGTCAGCAGGAAGTCGACGGCGACGAGCACGACGACGGCGGCGCCGGTCAGGCCCCACAGCAGGGGGTCGGCGATGCTGGTCACGAGGTTCCTCCTCGGTCGGTGCTACCGGCCGAGGTCTCCTCCGCCCTGCACCGCACCGGTGCCGGGCCGCCGTCCGAGGGCACTGGACAGTGCCCGGAATGACCGGAACGGCGCGTGGGAGTACTCCCCTCTACGACACATCATACGCGACACGGCCGTCGTGCATCGTCACTGGACGAGGTGCGGGAGGTTCGCGAGCGAGGTGATGCCGCTCCCGGCCGTGCTGTGCACGTCGATGTGGTACCTCCGCGTCCCGGCGCCGTCGAGGTGGAGGTTGCGGACGACCATCCGTCCGGTGACCGTGTCGAGCCCGTTGCCCTTGTCGGTCACGCCCGCGACGCCGGCGTCCTACATGATCCCCGTGACGGCCAGGGTGCCGTTGCCGACCCACGTCTGCCGGGTCGCGTTGTTCCTGTCGACGACGACGGCGAACCCGTTCCACGGGTCGGCGGGGTCGGCGAGACCGGTCAGCACCGTCCCGTCGTTGCCGGCGCCGCCGAAGTCGGCGCCCTTCTCGCCGGCGAGGCAGGCGTGCAGGGCCGAACCCGTCGCGCCGCAGGTGAGGTAGAACATGACCCCGGTGGCGCTGACCCCCAGGCTCTGCGTGCCGCTGCCGCCCAGCATGTGGACGCCGGGGGCGAAGCTCGTGCACCTGGAGACGTCGGTGTAGTAGGTCGCGGGATCGCACGGCCCCTCGGGGGCGACGACGGCGACCTTGGCCGGGTTGATCACCGGCGGGGCGATCCCCGAGGTAGGGATCCGCGAACGTCGCCGCCTTGACCGGCGGCGCGGGGTCGTAGCTGCCGTTCGTGACCGTGCCCGAGTAGTAGATCGTCCCGCCGGTCGCGGTCACGGACCCCACGGCGTTGTTGAAGGTGATGTTCGCGGCGTAGACGTCGCCGGTGGCCTGGACGCTGCCGGTGTTGCTGTCGAGCGAGTCCAGCACGCACAGGCCGCACCCGCTCGGGTCGGGCGCCTGCCAGCCGGCCGTCGCGGCCTGCGTGACCGTCTGGGACGAGAAGCCGGCGATCCCGGCGAAGACGGTGGGAAAGGTGCGGCGGGGCAGCACGATCCGCACCTGCCTGATCGCCGCGTTCGCGCTGATGCACGGGCTGCCCGCCACCGGCGCGAAGCCGGGGGGCAGCGTGGTGGTGCACGCCGCCCAGTCCGCGTCGGTCAGCCCGAAGTCGGCGCTCGCGTACTGCCGCGCCTTGAGGTCGGCGTCGCTCGGGAGCCCGCCGCCGGCCAGCACGACGGCGGCGGCGAGGGCCGAGACGTCGGCGGCGTTCTGCGCGCGTCGCTGCGCGTCGGAGGCGAGCCCGTGGTCGACGACCAGTGCCGCCAGCGCCACGAAGACCGTGGTGAGCAGGGCCACCAGGATGGCCACGACGCCGCTGTCGTCGTCCGGGCGCGCGGGGAGCGCAGCGCGGCCGTGCTGCCGACGGCTGAACGCGTGGCGGCCCCGAGCCCGGCCACATTCGTGATCCCCGATCTGGAGTTGGCGATCGGCATCGTAGAGGATCAGGAAAGGTGCTCCGTCGCCCGTTCACCCGGGTGGAGGCCCGGTCAGACCAGCCGGGGGAGGTGCTTGGCGAGCATCCGGCCCCAGGAGGGCCAGTCGTGGGGCGTGTCGTCGCCCCAGACGTCCAGCTCGTGCGGGATGCCCTTGTCCGCGAGCACGCGGGCGAAGCGCAGGGTGCCGTTGAGGGCCCCGCTCGCCGAGTCGTCCTCCCACATCCCGGTGCCGACCGTGAGCACCAGGCGCGCGTGGCCGCGGATCCAGTCGAGGTGGTCGCCGCCCATCCCCGCGACGTAGTCGGCGGGGTTGTGGAAGTAGAAGGTGTCGCCGCGCTCCCCCCAGCCGATCCGGTCGAGGTCGTAGACGCCGGACATGCCGAGCGCCACCGGGAAGACGTCGGGGCGGCGCAGGCAGAGGTCGGCCGCCGACAGGGCACCGAGGCTCGTGCCCGCGACGGCGATCGGCGCCAGCCACCCGCAGTCGTGGTGGATCGCCGGGACCAGGTCGGCGAGCACGAAGTCCTCGAACCGCTGGTGGGCCCGGGCCCGGTCCTCGCGCCCGAGGGAGTCGTTGCGCCAGGAGGCGTGGTCGTAGGTGTCGACGGCGTAGATCCGCACCCGGCCGTTCTCCAGGAGGTCCCACGTGGCGTCGAGCAGGCCGCGCTGCTCGTAGTCCCAGGCCGAACCCCGCTCGGCGCTCACGAAGACGACGGGCGGTCCGTCGTGGCCATAGGCGAGCACGTTCGCCGGCCCGGTGGCGAGCGACGGCAGCACCCAGTGGTCGCGCCTCACCGCGGCGACACCGATCGACGCCCCGAGGAGGCGCGGACGACGAGCTCGGGGGTGAACTCGACCTGTCGGTGCACGTGCCCGGTGTCGCCGGCCCGCCCGGCGTGTTCGTCCGCCTCGGCAAGGAGCAGCTCGCAGGCGCGTCGCCCGAGCTCGTGCCGCGGCTGGCTGACGGACGTCAGGGGGACGGCGGCCGCGGCCGCGAACTCGATGTCGTCGTACCCGACGATCGCCATGCCGTCCGGCACACCGACGCCCTGGAGCATCATCTCCTGGAGCAGGCCGATCGCCAGCAGGTCGTTCGCGCAGAACACGGCGGTCGGTCGCCGGCGCTTCGGGAGCCCGAGCAGGCGCTCGCCCGCCCGGCGCCCCTCGGACACCGTGAGCGCGGTGGTCTCCACGTGCACGAGCTGGTCGAGCGGGACGCCGGCGCGCTCGAAGGCCCGTTCGGACCCACGCCGGCGGTCGACGACCTGGGCGATGGACATGGGCCCGCCGACGAACCCGATCCGGGTGTGCCCCAGCTCCAGCAGGTGGGTCACGGCCAGGTCGCCGCCCTCGACGTCGTCCACGGAGACGCTGCACCACGTCGTGGGGTCGTCCGCCGCCCGGTCGAGAAGCACGACGGGCACGCCCAGCTGGGGCATGAGCCGCAGCCGTTCGGCGTGGTGGTCGACCGGCGTGATGAGGACGCCCCGGACCCGCTGCTCGAGCAGGACGTCCAGGTACTCGGCCTCGCGGACGGGGTCCTCCTCGCTGTTGCAGAGGAAGAGCGCGAGGCCGGCCGCGCGGGCCGCCTCCTCCGCGCCCCGGGCCACGTCGGTGAAGAAGGGGTTGCCTGGGTCGAGGAGGACGTAGGCGAGCGTGCGACTGCGGCCGTTGCGCAGCTGGCGTGCGGACTCGTTGCGCACGAAGCCGAGCTGATCGATGGCGTCGAGCACCCGCTGCCGGGTGCGCCCGCTGACCATGTCGGGCCGGTTGAGCACGTTGCTGACCGTGCCCACCGAGACACCGGCACGGGTCGCCACGTCCTTGATGCCCGCCGCGGCCATCCGCCTCCACTCCTCTCGACGCAGCCCGGACGCTGATGCGGCGTCCACACCGTCACGGGAGACTGGGCACCGTTGGCCTGACGATGCGGGGGGACGACAGCTCGACCTCGTGCCTCCCGGGAGCCATTGTGACGGATCCCTCGATCGTGCGGCCATCGATCCGGACGACGGAGGACGCCGTGGCAGGCGGCGCGAAGGTGGCCCGCACCCCGAACGGGATGTCGTAGCGAGCCGAGAAGGCCTCCTCCCCGTCGGTGGACCATTCGACGGCCAGCGTGCCGAACGACGTGTCCACCGAGGCGGCCACGTGATCGATCCCGGCCACCGGGCAGGGAGCGAGGATCGTGTGCTGGTAGCCCGGGGCCGTCTCGTCGGGCGCGATCCCCGCGACGTGCCGGTAGACCCAGTCGACCACCGCGCCGTACGCGTAGTGGTTGAAGGACAGCATCTCGCTCTCGTGGTCGGGCAGCACCAGGCGGCCGTCATGGATGGACCCGTCGGCCCGGATCGCGTCCCAGCGCTCCCAGACGGTCGTCGCGCCCCGGGTCACCTGGTAGAGCCACGACGGGAGCTCCCGGCGCAGCAGCATGAGGTAGGCCTCCGCCACGTGCCCGGTCCGCGTGAGGGCCGGCAGCACCAGGGGTGTGCCGAGGAAGCCGGTGGCGATCCGCCCGTCGGCATCCCGGACCAGCCGGGCCAGCGCGGCCCCGACCTCGGCGTGCTCCTGCGCCGGAGCGATCCCCAGCTCGACGGCGACCGCCGCACCGGTCTGGTTCGTGACCGCGTGCTCGTGCCAGCGCGCCCAGGTCAGGCGGGCGACCTCGTCCGCGAGCTCCTCGTAGCGGGGGGCCTCGCCGTCACCGGTCACCCGAGCGGCCCGGGCGACGAGACGGGCGCTGTGCGAGAGGAAGGCGTTCGCGAGGTAGTCGGACGACGCCTTGGCCTCGTGCGCCCGCCCGGCCGGGGCGTCGGGGTCGAGCCAGTCCCCGAACTGGAACTCACCGCCGAGCAGGCCGTCGTCGTGGCGCCTGGCCTGCAGGTACCCGACGTGCGCCTTCATGCTGGGCAGCTGCCGCGCCAGCACCTCCCGGTCGCGGTACGCGACGTGCACCGACCACGGCACGATGGTCGCGGCGTCCGCCCAGCCCGCGCGGCCGAGCGCGGGCTCGCCGTCGCCGAGGACGTTGGGGACGACGCTGGGCACGGCGCCGTCGGGGGTCTGGTCGTGCGCCAGGTCGACGAGCCAGCTCGCCCAGAAGGCGCGGGCGTCGAACAGGGTGCACGCGGTCGGGGCGAAGGCCTGGGCGTCGCCGGTCCAGCCGAGCCGCTCGTCGCGCTGCGGGCAGTCGGTGGGCAGGGCGACGAAGTTGTCCCGCTGGGACCAGCGGACGTTCTCGTGGAAGCGCGTCAGATCGGGGTCCGAGCAGGTGAAACGGCCGCGCACCGGGATGTCGCTGCTGACGGCGAGCACTTCGGCCGCCAGGATCTCGGCGTCCGTGACGACCTCCGCGTACCGGAACCCGTGGAACGTGAACGACGGCTCGAGGGTGACGGGGGCGTCGTCCGCGAGGACGTAGCTGTCGGTGGCCCTGGCCGTCCGCAGTGACCGGGTGTGCAGGGCGCCGTCCGGCTCCAGCACCTCGGCGTGCCGCACCGTGACGACGTCCCCGGCCTCGCCCCGGACGACGAGCCGGACGACGCCCGCGACGTTCTGGCCGGCGTCGAGCAGGGTCGAGCCGTCGGGGTCGGGGCCGGGCAGCAGCCGCGGGCGCAGCGTCTCGACGACCCGGACGGGGGGCGCCACCTGCGGTGCCAGGACGGCCGGGTCGAGGGGCACGACGGCCACCGGCGACCACTGGCTGTCGTCGAAGCCCGGGCGGTCCCAGCCGTCCTGGCGCAGGCGCAGGTCGACGTGACACCCGTCGTAGTGGTCCGCGGCACGGATCTCGCCGGTGCCGGCGCGCCAGGATCCGTCCGTGGCCACCACGACCGTGCGGCCGTCGGCGAGGTCGACCTCGAGCTGGGCCAGCAGTCCGAGCTGCCGGCCGTACCGGCCCCGGTCGTCGTCGGGGTCCCAGCCGATCCGGCCGCGGTACCACCCGTCGCCGAGGACGCCGGCCAGCACGTTCTCGCCGGCCCTCAGCAGGTCCGTCACGTCGTGGGTGACGACGAGCAGGCGGTGGGCGTAGGAGGTCCAGCCCGGGTCGAGCAGGTGGTCGCCCACCCGCCGCCCGTTGACCCGCACCTCGTGGTCGCCGAGCGACGTCACGTGCAGCCGGCCTCGCACGACGGCTGCGGGCAGGTCGAAGGCCACGCGGACGAGCGGGGGCGGGGCCTGCTCGCGGGCGCCGGGATCGTCGGCCAGGGTCACGGCCACGGCCGACCAGTCCGCGGGCTCCAGCAGGCCGGCCTCGACCGTGCCGACAGGGCTCCAGTCGGACCAGCCGTGCGCGGTGGCGACGCGGGCGCGCAGGTGCCGGACCTCCCGGCTCCGCAGGGGGCCGCCCGGCGCCACCACGTCGAGCTGGTCGGCGCCCTCGACGGGTCCGGTCGTGGCCACGTCCTGGTCGAACGCGGCCGCCGGCGAGGCCTGGAGCTCGTAGCCGAGCTGCTCGGTCGCGGTGGTCGAGGTCACCGCCCAGTCGACCCGGAGCGGACCCCGCCCGGTGCTCCCCTCAGGGGAGGGACGCACCGTCAGCGAGGCGACCCTCGTACCGGCGTCGGAGGTCGTCGGGTCTGGGAGGGTCACGTCGGCCGCCTTCGCTGAGGAGTGGACCGGCACGCCGACGTCCTCGGGGACATGCGCGCACCCGCGTCACTGACGCCTTTACTGAACCGTTATAAGCAGATGCCTGTCAACCCGGGCGTCGGACAGGAGCGGGCTTCGTGCTCCGACCTGCGCCCGCATCGAGAGAAGGCCGAACGGAAGCTGACAAAACCTCCCACTAGAGGCATCCCGACCCCTTGACGGCTAGGTACAACCCTCCTAGTCTCGTCGGAACCCGGATCAGTGAAACGTCTCAATCCGGTTCGTCCAACCCCGTCGTCCTGGAGGTTCCCCGATGAAGATCGCTGATCTGAGGCTGGCGACGGCGGGCGTGGCCGCGGCCGCCCTCGTCACCATGACTGCCTGCAGCTCCGGGCTGGGAGGTGCCTCCAGCTCGTCCGGCGCGGCTGCCGGCGGCGGCGGGGGCAACACGCTCACGCTGCTCGTCGGCAACGACGCCGCGACCGTCAAGTCCGCGCAGGCAGTCGTCGACGCGTTCAAGAAGGCCAACCCCGGCGTCGACGTGAAGACGGAGAGCCGGCCCGGGGGCACCCAGGGCGACAACATCGTCAAGACCAAGCTGTCGACCGGGGACATGCAGGACGTCTTCTGGTACAACTCCGGATCGCTGCTGCAGGCGCTGGACCCGTCCAAGACGCTCGTCGACCTGACGGGCGACCCCGCGATCGCCAACGTGGACCCGGCGTTCTTCCCCGTCGTGACCCAGAACAACAAGGTGTACGGCGGGCCGTTCGGCACGGCGTTCGGCGGGGGGATCCTCTACAACAAGGACGTCTACTCCAACCTCGGCCTGCAGGTGCCCAAGACCTGGAACGACTTCCTCGCCAACGCCGACAAGATCAAGACGGCGGGCATCACGCCGGTCATCGAGACCTTCAAGGCACCTGACACGTGGACGTCGCAGCTGTTCGTGCTCGGCGACTACTACAACGTGCAGGTGGCGAACCCGAACTTTGCGAAGGACTACACGTCGAACAAGGTCAAGTACGCGACGGACGCGAACGCCGCCAAGGGTTTCCAGAAGCTGGCCGAGGTCCAGGCCAAGGGGTTGGTCAACTCGAACTACGGCTCGGCGTTGCAGGCTCAGGGCATGAGGCTACTGGCCACCGGCAAGGGCGCGATGTACCCGATGCTGTCGAACGCCGTCGCACTGATCCCGGCCGACCAGGCGAAGCACATCGGCTTCTTCGGGATCCCCGGTGACGACGCGTCCAAGGCCGGCGCGACGGTCTGGGAGCCGGGTGGCGCCTACATCCCCAAGACGAGCAAGAACGTCGACCTCGCCAAGAAGTTCATCGCCTTCATGAACACCAAGGAGGGCACGGACGCCTACAGCCAGGGCACTCCTCCCACCGGGCCGTACCTCGTGAAGGGCTACACGCTGCCGGCCGACGCGCCGCCGGTCGCCGCCGACCTCCAGAACTACATCAACGCCAAGGCGTTCTCTCCGGCGCTGGAGTTCCTGTCGCCGGTGAAGGGCCCGTCGCTGGAGCAGATCTGCGTCGCGGTGGGCACCGGGCAGACCCCGCCGCTGCAGGGTGCAGCGCAGTACGACCAGGACGTCACGAAGGAAGCCCAGCAGCTGGGGCTACCGGGATGGTGACGGAATCGCGGCCGAGCAAGGCTCGGGGTCGGGCGCCGCAGCAATGCGGCGTCCGGCCGGCCCGCCCCGCAGCAAGCGCTGACCAAGCACAGGCGCAGCGCCCTCGAGCGCACCTACACCCCCCTCTTCTACGTGCCCGCCGGGGTCATCTACGCGGTCATCTTCCTCGTTCCCACGGCGATGTCGTTCTACTTCGCCATGACGCGATGGACCCTCTTCAGCACGACGTTCATCGGCCTGGACAACTTCAAGCAGTTCTTCTCCGAGCAGGCCCTGCGCAGCGGGCTGTGGCACACCGTCGTGTACGCGATCATCACCAGCGGCCTGAAGGTCGTGCTGGGCCTGCTGCTCGCGGTGCTCCTGACCTCGACCATCCGGGTGCGCGGCGTGCTCCGCTCCCTGGTGTTCTTCCCGGTCCTCGTCAGCACCGTCGCGGTGGGCCTCACCTTCGGTGCGCTCTTGACACCGGATACGGGCCTGGTCGACACCGTCCTGTCCTGGTTCGGGATCCCCGGGCCCGACTGGCTCGGCAACCCGAACACCGCGCTCCTCTCCGTCGCGTTCGTCGACGTCTGGAAGGGCGTCGGCCTGGCCACGGTCATCTACATCGCGGGAGTGCTGTCCATTCCGCAGGAGTACTACGAGGCCGTCGACGTCGACGGCGGCGGGGCCTGGAACAAGTTCTGGAACATCACCCTCCCGCTCAGTCCGCCCTGCGACGTTCAGTGTGATCCTGCTGTCGTTCATCGGTGGCCTGCGTTCGTTCGACCTCATCTGGACGATGACCGCGGGTGGTCCCGGCTTCAGCAGCGACGTCATCGCGTCGGTCATCTACAAGGAGTACCAGGCGGGCTTCTTCGGCCTGGCCACCGCGGGCAACGTCGTGCTCTTCATCCTCGTGATGATCATCATCTTCCCGCTGTTCCGCTGGATGAACTCGAAGGAGGTGGACCTGTGAGGGGCACCCGCCGGCTCGGCGTCGAGGTCGTCGCGATCGCGGTCGCGGTCGTCGTCTTCGTCATCCCGTTCGTCTTCATCTTCCTGACGGCCGTGAAGAGCGAGGACCAGGCCTTGGACCTGACGTTCTCCTGGCCCACCAGCTGGCCGATCATCGACAACATCAAGGAAGTGTTCTCGGCCCGCGACTACCAGCTGGTCACAGCGTTCAAGAACAGCATCATCCTGACCGTCGTCTCGGTCGCCGTTCTCGTCGTCATCTGTTCCATGGTCGGCTTCGTCATCCAGCGACGGCCCGGGCAAGCTGGCGACCTTCGCCAACGTGCTGGTCCTGGCCGGGCTCATCATCCCGCCCGCGATCGTGCCCACGATCTACGT
Source organism: uncultured Actinomycetota bacterium (assembly GCA_963792195.1). Classification (GTDB taxonomy): domain Bacteria; phylum Actinomycetota; class Actinomycetes; order Actinomycetales; family Kineosporiaceae; genus DATKNA01. Next base: position 137,130 of record CAWBVK010000005.1, read on the forward strand.
GCTGCAGTCGATCGGCCTCTTCAAGACCCTGCCCGGCCTCATCCTCGTCGAGATCGCCTTCGGGATCGTCGTTCTGCGTCCTGCTCTTCCGGGCCTTCGTGGCGGCCATCCCGCGCGAGCTCGACGAGGCGGCCATCATCGACGGAGCAGGGCCGTTCACACTGTTCTTCCGGGTGATCTTCCCGCTGCTTCGGCCGGTGATGATCACCGTGGTCCTGGTCCAGTCCGTGGCGATCTTCAACGACTTCGTCAACCCGCTGTACTTCCTGCCGGGCGACGAGAACGCCACGGTGCAGCTCACGACCTACAACTTCGCGAGCCAGTTCAGCACCCAGTACAACCTGCTCTTCATGGACATCGTGCTCGTCACCGTCCCGCCGCTGATCATGTTCATCTTCTTCAACCGCAAGATCGTGTCCGGGATGACGGCGGGCGCCGTCAAGGGCTGACCGCCGGCCGGCGCGGAGTCGCCGAGCGGGCCCGGGCCTCCCGCTGTGCGTGCAGACCCGCGCGCCCCAGCAGCCCGCACGCGAACCGCAGCACGGCGAGGAGAACGACGATGACAGCAGGGACGGCGCCGGAGCCGGGGGTCGCCCGGCGGTGCCGGGCGGACAGGGTCCGCAGGGGCCTGGCGGAGTTCACGATCGAGGTGCCGAGCTGGGCGTTCGGCAACTCCGGGACCCGGTTCAAGGTGTTCTCCCAGCCCGGCGTGCCGCGGGACCCGTTCGAGAAGATCGCCGACGCGGCGCAGGTGCACCGGTACACCGGGCGTGGCGCCGCGGGTGTCGCTGCACATCCCCTGGGACAAGGTCGCCGACTACGGCAAGCTCGCCAAGCACGCCGCGGATCTCGGCGTCCGGATCGGCGCGATCAACTCCAACCTGTTCCAGGACGACGACTACATGCTCGGGTCGCTGACGCACCCGACGCGGCGGTGCGGGCGCAAGGCGGTCGCGCACCACGTCGAGTGCGTCGAGATCATGCGGCAGACGGGGTCGACGGATCTGAAGCTGTGGCTGCCGGACGGCCTGAACTACCCGGGCCAGGACGAGCCTGCGCGACCGGCAGGAGCGGCTGGCGGACTCCCTCCAGCAGATCTACGCCGCGCTGGACCCCGACCACCGGCTGCTGCTGGAGTACAAGTTCTTCGAGCCGTACTTCTACGCCACCGACATCCCCGACTGGGGCACGTCGCTGCTGCACTGCCTGGCGCTGGGCGAGCGGGCGCACGGTCGTGCTCGACACCGGCCACCACGCGCCGAACACGAACATCGAGTTCATCGTCATGATGCTGCTGCGGCAGGGCCGGCTCGGGGCGTTCGACTTCAACTCCCGGTTCTACGCCGACGACGACCTCATGGTCGGCGCGGCGGACCCGTTCCAGCTGTTCCGGATCCTGCACGAGATCGTGTCGCAGCGACGCGCACCTGCCGGCGTCCGGGGTGAATTTCATGCTCGACCAGTGCCACAACATCGAGCCGAAGATCCCGGGCCAGATCCGGTCGGTGCTCAACGTGCTGGAGGCGACGGCCAAGGCGCTGCTGGTGGACGAGGACGCCCTGCGCGCGGCGCAGCAGGCCGGGGACGTGCTCGGCGCGAACGGGATCCTCATGGACGCCTACGCCACCGACGTCCGGGCGCTGCTGGCCGACCTGCGCGAGGAGCGCGGCCTGCCCCGGGACCCGATCGCCGCGTACAAGGCGTCCGGCTACCAGGAGCGGATCGCCGCCGAGCGGGTCGGCGGCCAGCAGGCCGGCTGGGGCGCCTGAGCGTGCTCTCCCGACTGCAGGCCACAGCATCGA
>CAWBVK010000006.1:0-498713 GCA_963792195.1 uncultured Actinomycetota bacterium
GCCATGAATTGCTGCCTCCAGCCCGCCCTTGCCGTGCGGGATCTGCAGCGCGTTGAGGCCGACCTCGACGACGCCGAGCGTGCCCAGCATCATCGGCGCGTTGACATGGCCCATATGGGCGATGCGGAACGCCTGGCCCTGCAGGTCGCCGATGCCGGTGCCGAGCACGACGCCGCATTTCTCCTTGCAATAGCGCTGCAGCTTCTGCGGGATCGTGGCCGCCGGACACCGTCACGGTCGTCACCGTGTCGGAGCGCTCGCTCGCCTCGGCGATGTTGAAGCCGAGCACCTGGCCTTCCGCCCAGACGCGCGACCGCGCGGCGCACCGCTTCGCGCGAGCAGGCGATGGCGCAGGAACACGTTCTCGAGCCCTTCCGTCGAGCAGCATGTCGATCGCCTGGCGCAGCGCGAACAACAGATGCACCGGCGCGGTGCCGGCATATCGGCGGTAATGCTCGGTGCCCTCGCGCTCGCTCCAGTCCCAATAGGGCGTGCGCATGTTGGCCTTCTTGTGCACGTCGCAGCGCGCGCTCGTTCGCCGCGACGAAGCCGAGGCCGGGCGGCGTCATCAGGCCCTTCTGCGAGCCGGACATCGCGACGTCGATGCCCCATTTGTCCATCTCGAACGGCATGCAGCCGAGCGAGGCCACGGCGTCGACCATGTACAGCGCCGGATGGCCGGTGGCCTTGATCGCCTTGCCGATCGCCTCGATGTCGTTGTACACGCCCGAGGCGGTGTCGACCTGCGCCACGAGGATGGCCTTGATCTCGTGCGTCCTTGTCCGCGCGCAGCCGCGCCTCGACTTCCTCCGGCCGCACCGCGCGCCGCCAGTCGCCCTTGAGCACCTCGACCTCGGCGCCCATCAGCTTCGCGGCGTGGCCCCAGCCGACCGCGAAGCGGCCGCTCTCCAGCACCAGCACCTTGTCGCCGCGCGACAGCACGTTGGAGAGCGCGCGCTTCCCAGGCGCCGTGGCCGTTGGCGATGTAGATGTAGGACTTGCCCTTGGTCGCGAACAGTTTGCCGAGATCGCGATGCAGGCCGTCGCGTGAGATCGACCATCTGCTGGGAGTAGATGTCGAGCGCCGGGCGATGCATCGCCTGCAGCACTTCGTCGGGCATCGTGGTGGGCCCGGGGATGGCCAGAAATTCCCGGCCCGCGCGAACGGTCATTGTTGTTTGTCCTTGCGCATTTCAGGCCGTCATGGATGCAGTTTATTGCGCGCGAATTTCAAGCTCGTGCCGGGCCTATTTCGGCAACGACTCTGCGATCGCATGCCAGATCTGATCTTTCAGCTCGGTCGCGGGCGGGCTCGGCAGTGTCGGCGACCGGGCTCGGTCTGCTTGCGGCAGTCCTCGACCAGGCGCAGAATCCAGACTTCGCCGTCGGTGTAATAGAGATCGCCGCCGCCATTGCGGCCGGTCGAGCGTCGGGCCGACGCCGGTCACCTGATATTTGGCGGTCGCCATGCCGGCCGTCTTCGATGTCGGCTACGAGCCCGTCGCGCTCGGCATCGATATCGGCATCGATATGATGGGTGATGGCGCCGGTGAAATGGCTGACGCCGACGCCCTTGTCGAAGGTGACGGCGCCGAGCCAGACCGGCCGCTGCTCCTCGCCCTTGTCCAGCACTTTCCAGAAGCGCACGTGATGGCGGCGGTCGGCGCTCTTGCCGGCCGGCTTTTCGAAGGCGAGGTCCTCGCGGCGGCCGAGATAGAACAGGGGACTGACGGGCGCGTCGCGATAGGCGCGGTCGAGCAGCACGCTGCCGGCGATCTCGATCGAGGAACTGAAGCGTCACGGGGTCGGCGGGAAACCATCTGGCCGCGTTCATCGCGCACAGCACTTCCTTCTCGTTGCCGATCAGCCCGACATTGATGGCGTCGCCGGGAATGCCCTGCGCGGTGCGCGTCACCATCGGCAGCGCAGCGAGCCCCTTCTGGTGCTCATAGTGAGTCCAGAACGCCGGCAGCACGAGATAGGCAAGCGACCGCGTAGGCGAGCGACGATCGCGAGCAGCGGAGAGCAGCACGCGCTCCAGCTTCGCGCTGATGGCGGGCAGGCGGGATGCGGATCGGCGGGATGATCGGTCACGCCGGCTGTTCTCCCAACTGCTGAGCCACCAGATCGAGCCTGATCTCGCAGCAACGCTTCTAGCCACGCCGCAAGCAGGGCGAGGGTAAGCGTGTTATCGCTCGCGTCTCGCGGCAGCCGGCGGCTTCGGCCTCTTCCACCGAGCAGAACCAGCGCGTGCCCTTGCTGATCTTCATCTTGATCTGCGCGTACCAGCGGCTGGTCGGCTTGTGATAGATGCATTCGCCGGCGGAGTTGACATTGCCCTTGATGGTGCAGTCGGGCGAGGGCGCGACCGGCCCCGAGGCCGACGCCAGCAGGATCGCATGCGCGTTTTCCGGCGGCTTGGTCGCGCCGAGGATCGGCGTCTTCTTGTTGCGCACGCGCCAGTCCCAGGGCGCGATGAAGGCGCCCTGCCACATGCCGGCCTTGGCCTCGCGCGCGGCCTTCTCGTCGGCCTCGTAGTCTTGCGAGACGCGGGTGTAGGCCAGCGCCCAGCCGCTCGTCACCAGCCATTTCTGGATGTCCTCGCCGTCGACCTCGCAGCGCGCCACGACGCGGCCGCGGCGGTCGGTGGTGCGGGTGTGGCAGGTCCAGCTCTTGCCGCCGGCATGCTTGATCAGCTCGTCGCGCGCGGCGACGCCGCAGGTCCAGCGCTCGCCCTTGGTGTTGAGGCAGAGCTGGTCGGTCGAGGGCGCATCGATGCCGCCGAGCCGGATGCGGGTGGTGCCGATCTGGACCTGGTCGCCCTCGCGGATCTTCGGCACGCCGGTGATGTCGGCGGCGATCGGCAAGCCGACGGCAGCGCGAGCAGCAGGAATGGCGAGGGTGACCATGATCATGCCAGTGTTCATGCAATGAGGCCAACTGGAAATCGAATCGATCAATGTTCCGATTGTGGGCGGATTTCGCGCCGCAAACCAGCGGTTTGAACCGGCGATGCACTGTCAACTTACGCGATATCTCGTCCACTGCAGTCGTCCCCGCGAACGCGGGGACCCACGACCTCCGGCGTCAGTTCGACAGAACTCATGTGCCGCGGCCAGTCGCCCGTCTGCGAAATCACGCGGTATGGGTCCCGGCGTTCGCCGGGACGACAGGTCATGGCTTGTCCGCATCATCGCCCGGCGCGCCAGCGCAAGCCCCATCAGCACGAAGGCCGAGGTGACCTCGGGGCCGCCGACCAGGATGCGCGTCGGCGTCTTCATCTTGTTCCACTCATAGGCGCGGTAGGGCCCGTGGCGGCCGCCTTCGCCGAGCGTGCTCGATGATGCAATGCAGCGCCGGCGTGAAGCTCGCGACGTCGGCGCCGAGATGGCCGAGCGCGATCAGCGCCAGCGCCGCGTCGAACGCGTTCATCTCGCCCGCGATCAGCTCGCCCTGCACATAGGCCGAGCACCCGCGCGCGGATGAGCTCGAACGCGCCGCCGGGATCGATCGCCGCGCGCGCCGCCGGCGGCAGCGCGAGGAAGGCGGCATAGCAGCGGCCGAAATAGGCGCAATAGAGCTCCGGCAGATAATAGATGTGCGAGCGCGGATTGGCGAAGGCGCCGCTTTCGGCGAGCCGCCTCTGGAAGCCGATGATGCGCTGGATCGTCTGCGAGCCGCGTCGGCGTCTCCAGGATCTTCCAGCGCGCCAGATTGCGGAAGGAGACCTCGAGGATGTCGAGATTGAGCGTGGGATCGAGATCGTTGCCGTACGGCCGCTCGCCCGCGAGATTGTCGATCCAGGTCGCGACGCCGCCCTCGAAATCGATATGGTCGTTGAGCGGCACCGTCACCCTCGGCTCGTTGGCGCCCTCGCGCACCTGGTAGCCGGCATAGAAGTCGAGCAGCGGCTGGTCGAGGATCGGATCGGTCGAGCCGGCCTGCGTCGCCGCCGAGAACGAGCAGGCCGTGGTGTCGCAATCCGGCACGTAGATGCCGAAGCCGAGGTCCTGCTTGATCTGGGTGAAGAAGCGGCGAGAAGCGCGGATGCGGCGGCGGCGCCAGCGCCGTGATCACGTTGACGGTCGCTGCCGTCATGCGAGCGCACCTCCTCGCGGCTGGTCGTGATGCAGAAATCGACCATCGTCGTCGATCGCTCGTCGCGCCGCGGCGGTTTCCGCCGGCGAGGCCAGCCCGGTCTCGACGATAGCCGAGCAGCGCCTCGGTGAAGAAGGCATCGTAATAGGCCGAGCGATGGCGGATCTGCATCGGCTCCCACATCGGCTCGGCGATGCCGCGTCCAGGGCGGGTTGATCAGTTCGCGCGCCTTCGAGCGCGCGATGAAGACGCGCGCGAGGTTGAACAGCAGCGTCGAGTTCTTGTAGCCGCGCGCGTTCAGCCCGGTCAGCGCCATCAGAAGTTCGCGGCCGCGCACATCGGGATCGCCGATCAGGTTGAAGGCGGCATAGGTCGGGATGAAGCCATTCTTCCGGAACGAGCCGAGCAGATGCGCGGCGCAGACGCGGATCACGCCCTCGATCTCGCTAAGCGCGGGCGCGGCGCCGTTCGGCTTCGCCTTCGCGGGCTTCGGGTGCGACAGCGTCGATGGTGTCGAGGAGGTCGGCGACCGGCTGGCCGATCGCGTCCCAGTCCGGCGTCTCGTCGTCGCGGGCGCGCGTCAGCGCCTCGCGCAGGGCGGCAAACCGCGAGGCGTCCGACAATTCCGGCAGCCCGGCGCGGCGCAGCAGCGGCCGCAGCGCCGGATTGCCGAGCGCGGTCTTGTAGAATTTGGCGAGATGCGGCGTCGCCGCCAGGATCCTTGAACAGGTGCCCGTTCAGCAGCACGGGATCGCAGAGATCGTACAGCGACGGGCCGTCTTTCCGGGCCGTCAGCGCGCGGTAGGCGGCGCCGGCGAAATATTGAAAACCCATGCAAACTCTTTCGCGCGCTGCCGTCGCTGGATGCGGCAAAACGGTTCAACGCGGCCCCACCGCGGACGATCCGCCCCAAATCCCGGGAAGAACGTGAAAACTGGCATGAAGGTCCCGGAAATACAAATGTGACCGAGGTCACAGCGCTGGGCGGCAATTTGACGCCAGGATGGCCGCAAGAACACTGTCCGGATGCCTAATTTTTTCTAAACGCACGAAAATAAATCAAATTTTTTCAATGCCTTGCCTGAAATGGCGAGCTTATGGGTTGCCTCGCGGGATGCGAGCGGTTAAGGGTTTGTTTGTTGCGGCGCCGCAAATTGAGCGCAATTGAGCGACACACGCTCCAGCAACCCCACAAACCTCAGAAGCTTTGGCGCGACCAACCGAGCGCGTCTTCGGCAACGAGCAGGAATGACCGTGATGAAAGTAACGCAGCTTCACATCTCCCGCCGGACGATCGCGATCGTCGCCGCTTTTGTGGCCACGGTGGGGCTCGCGATCGGCGCCCATGCCGCGCTGAACCTGCGCGCGCTCGATGCCGCCAAGGCCGTCGTCCACCGAGCAGGGCGGTGACGCCGTGCGCAAGGCTTCGCGCGTCGCGCTGGTCATCGGCAACGGCCATTATCCCGACGCCAGCGCGCCGCTGGCGCAGCCGATCAACGATGCGCGCGCGCTGACCGCCTCGCTGCGCCGCGACGGTTTCGACGTCGACGTGGTCGAGGACGCCAACAAGGACGACATGACGCGCGCGCTCGACCGCCTGCGCGGCCGCATCCGTTCCGACTCCATCGTGATGCTGTTCTTCGGCGGCTACGGCGTGCAGGTCGGCCGCGAGAGCTACATGATTCCGGTCGACGCCACGATCTGGAAGGAACAACGACGTCAGGCGCGAGGGCGTCAGCGTCGAATCCGTGCTCGAGGTGATGAAGGCGCAGGGCGCGCGCGCCAAGCTCGTCGTGGTCGACGCCTCCCGCCGCAACCCCTATGAGCGCCGCTTCCGCTCCTATTCGCACGGGCTCGCGCCGATCATAGCGCCCGACAACGCGCTGATCCTCTCGTCGGCCACGCCCGGCAAGGTCGCCGAGGATTCCAAGGGCGCCCACAGCGTGCTGGTGGCCGAGCTGCTGCAGCAACCTCACCGTGAAGGGCCTCGGCGCCGACGCCGTGTTCCGCAACACCCGCGTCGCGATCTCGCGCGCCAGCGAAGGCGAGCAGGTGCCGTCGGTGTCGTCCTCGCTGCTGGAAGACATCCGCTTCGCCACCGCCGACTCCGCCGGCGGCTGATCCGCTCGCAGTCTACCCGTATTTTCCTCGTCATCGCCGGGCTCGACCCGGCGATCCATCGTCCGCGTCAGCGGACTATCTCATCATAAGATCCCGCCAATCGGATTGCTCCCGACGATAAGTCAATCTTCCACTCACGCGACCAGTGCTTGATATTTTTCTCGCGCTGAAGCGCGATCTATCGTCTCATGCGGTTCGAAATAGACAGCTCTTGACGCCATACGCTTGGTGAAGCTTTCGGCCAAGCCCTCGCGATGTTCGTATACGCGTCGGATCAGTCGTTCGTGACGCCACATAGAGCGTTCCGCCGGCTTGCTCGCAGAATGTATACCCAATAGGTCATTTCGAAGCGGATGGATTGCCGGTCAAGCCCGGCAATGACGAGTTTCGCCTATCTGATCGCAACTACGTCGGCTTCGCACTTGCGTCACTTCCCGCCCGTATTCGCCGCCGCCGTCACCGGCCGCACCGGATCGCCTTCGCGCAGCAGCGCGCCGGCCCGGGCGACGACTTCCTCGCCTTCGGTGAGCCCGTCGCGGATTTCGATCTGGCCGCCGCTCATCAGCCCGATCTCCACGCGCTTGGTCTCGATCCGCTGCCGCTTCACCACCTGCACCACGGTGCCGGCGCTGCCATATTGCACGGCCGTGAGCGGCACCGCGACGTTGCAGCTCTGGCCGATCTTGATCAGCGCGCGCGCCGCGGAATTGACCAGCACGCGCCGGTTGGAGGTGATGCCGATGAAGGCCTGTCCGAGCTGCACGGCGGGCTCGACGGTCGGCGCGATGCGGCGGACTTTCGCCTCGATGTCGGCGGTCACGCCGATGACGCGGACGGCGGCCGGCTGGTTGACCGTGAGCTTGCGCGAGGTCGCCGATCGGCACCAGGCCGACCAGGTCGTATTCGTTGCGCGCGATGATGTTGAACAGCGGCTCGCCCTTGCCGGAGGCCATCGCGCCGATCGTGGCGTTGGAGACGGAGATCGTGCCGGCCACCGGCGCCTGCACGTTGATCGACCCGCCCTCCGGCAGGTTCAGCCGCGCCAGCGTCTGGCCGGCATTGACGTTGTCGCCGGCCTCCGCCAGCACGTCGGCGACCTTCAGCCCCAGCCGCTCCGGCCGCACCGCGGTCTCCTCCCGCGGCATGACGATGCCCGACACCTCGACGATATTGGCAAAGCACGATTTCGCGGCCTTCAGCACCGTGACCGCCGGCCCGCGCGGCGCGTCGGCTTCCTCGGCGGCGAGGGCGGGGGAGGAGAGGGCGAGGAGGGGCGGCGGCGAGCGCCGGGAGGGTGCGGGAAAGGGGCGGCGCGCTGAAAAGCGTCATCTGAAATCCGTCGGGTTTTCCTGAGCCTTACGCGATACCAGACGGGAGCTGCTGGGGCCAAGTGACAATAAGTTCGTCCAAACCGGCGGACGGTTCACGATGTGGCCGGCCGGTCATCGCCTAATGGACTGAAGACAAATAGGCGAGTTCTCGTTGATCTCACGCAATGGTTGCGCTTGGATGCTTTCGGGCACGGGGGTGTTTCATGCGTAAAATTGTTGTCGTCGCGCTTTGCGCGACATTGGGTGGCTGTGTCACTTCAGGCGAAACAGTTGCTTTCAAGCCTTCAAATCCGCAGCAACAGGCCATGATGCGCGACGGACAGCCGGCGCTGGTATCCCGTCAAAAGAACTCGCTCGTGTTGGTCAGGCCGGCGGCTGGCCAGCTTCAGCCCAATGGCCGTCCGGTCTTTGTCGTTGGCATCAACAACATGGGCAGGCAGCCGGTCGATTTCCGCGTCTCCCAGGTTGAGGCGGTCCAGCATGTCGCCGGTTCGGATTTCGACATGAAGGTCGTCACCTACGAGATGCTCGTTCAGGAGGAAAAGAACCGCCAAGTCGCCGCAGCGATTCTCGCCGGCGTTGCCGTGGCCGGAAATTCATATAGCGCATCGCGAACGGGATACGGCGCCTACACAACTCCAAACGGCCGCACCGGCACATTCTATAGTCCGACGGCAAATGCGATTGCCGTGAACAATGCCGCATATCAAAACGAGGCAATGATCGCCGCGACTGTCGAGACAGGTCAGCGCAATATGGCTGTGCTCGAACAATCGGTGATCAAGGACAACACACTGATGCCGGGCGAGTGGTACGGCGGTCAACTCCATCTGGCGCCGCCCACGGATCAAGGCGGCGGACCGAAGACGTACACGATCGTGATCACGGTTGGCACCGAGCGGCATGTGATCGATGTGTCGCAGGGGCCGGCGGGGGTGTGAGCCGTTTCCACGGAGCATTATGCGATCGCAAGACCGCGAAAAGATTAGACGAAGGCTGCGTCTAAGATTTGATTTCTTTCGTCATCTCAATCCGATCCACCTCCCCACCCCATCTGTCACCAAAATACCACTTGCGCCGTCGGGCAAATCACTGGTTTGGCTTGGCGCGTCCTGACCTGCCAAGAGGGGCGTACGCGCGTCGCCACGGACGTTGGGTCAGGATGTGATGGACGCTGAGATGTCGCGAGGCGCGCGACGTGTTGGCGGACGGCGAAGTCGTGTGGTCCTGGTCCCCCGACGCTGGGGTCAAGCCTTGTACGCGATGTACAAGGCGACGGAGGCTAACAAGCCCGGTACTCCGGGGAGATCACGTATAAGCCGTAACACCATCGCGCAGGGAATGCCGGACGTTTCGGCACACCTGTGGTGACTGCCGCCTGCTTTTTTTTTTGCAGGCGGGCCATGGGTGCGGCTGAGCATCCGGCATTCCCTGTGCCCTCTTGCTTCTGAGGGACACGTGTTTCGACATGGCCCGGGCGGAATCGCGCCGCGGGAATGCGGAGGTGTGTCCAAAACTCCGTCGTCATTCCGGGGCGCCGCGCAGCGGCGAACCCGGAATCCATAACCACCATCGTGAGTATGGATTCCGGGCTCGCGCCAAAGAGGCGCGCCCCGGAATGACGAGAGCGCGCTGTTTGAAATTCGAATCCACCGATGTCGTCCCGGACAAGCGGAGCGCGATCCGGGACCCATAACCACCGCCGCCCGTTGGAGCGACGATCGTCGACTGCTGTCTTCTATTGATGGAGTCCGCGGTATGGGTCCTCGCGTTCGCGAGGACGACAGTGGAGATTCTTATCCCCGCCGCCTCGCCGCCGCCGCCGCCGCATCGACGACATTGTCGACCTCCTCGCGCCAGCGCAGGATCTCCATCGCGAGCACGGGGTGGTTGAATCCCTTCAGCACGAGATCGTCGAGCGGCTTGGCATCGACCCATTGCTCGACCATGCCGTAGACGCGGCGGCTCACCACGATCTGGTCGGCCTTGGCCTCGTCGCACAGGCGGGAGGCGAGGTTGGTGACGCTGCCGATCGCGGCATATTCCAGGCGCTGCTCGAAGCCGATCTGGCCGAGCGTGGCATAGCCGAGCGCGATGCCCATGCCGAAGCCGAGGCTGTGGCCGCGGTTGCGCCATTTCTCCGTCAGCGCGCCGATCGTGTCGCGCATCTCGCAGGCCATCTTCACCGCGCGCTTGACGTGGTCCTCGAACTGGATCGGCGCGTTGAACAGGATCATCACGCCGTCGCCGGCATAGCGGTCGAGCGTGCCCTCGTAGCGGAAGATCAGTTCGCCGAGCGCGGCGTGATATTCGCGCAGCACGTTCATCGCCTCTTCCGGCTCGGTCGCTTCGGTGAAAGACGTAGAAGCCGCGCAGATCGCAGAACACCACCGTGACCTCGCGGCGGTGGCTGTCGAGCAGCGCGTCGTGCGCCGTCGGAGGAGGCGATCAGCTGCGCCACCTGCGGCGCGAGGAAGCGCTCGAGCTTGCGGATGCGCTCGATCTCGCCGAGCTGCTTCTCGACCCGCTCCTCCAGCGAGCGGTTCCAGTTCTTGAGCTGCTCGGTCTGCTCCTTCAGCTTGTCGGCCTGCTCGCGCACCACGTCGTTGGCGACGGCGAGCTCGCGGCCCTTGTCTGCGCCACTTCGGTGAACAGCCGCGCGTTGCGCATCGCGAGCACCGATTGGTGCGCGAAGGTGCGCATCAGCCCGATCAGGCTCTCGGGGAACGTGCCGGCGGCGCGGCGCAGCACCACCAGCGCGCCGAGCACGCCCTGCTGGTCGACCAGCGGCGCCACCAGCACCGCGTGGAAGCCGGCCTGCGATCGCGATGTCGCGCAGGAGATGATCGTCGGCCGCGGCGAGATCGGGGATCGCGATCGGCTCGCCCTTGCGCGCGGCCTGGCCGAGGATGGTGTTATCCTCGTCGATCGTGAGGTGCTGGCCCTCGACCGATTTGTCGATGCCGCCGGCCTCGACCAGGTTGAACTGGCGCTTCGCGCGATCATAGCCGTAGATCAGCACCGCGTCGGCATGGGTGATCTCGAGCGCGCGCGCGGCGACCGTCGGCAGCACGGCGTTGAGATCGAGCGAGGACGACACCGCGCGGCCGACCTCCTCCAGCACCTTCAATTCGCCGATGGATTGCGCGAGGTCGCGGGTGCGCTCCTCGCACCTTGCTCTCGAGGTCGGCATAGGTCTGGCCGAGCTGGTCGGCCATGCTGTTGAACTGGTCGGCGAGCTCTTCCAGCTCGTCCTTGGTGTTGACCTCGATGCGCTGGCTGAAATCGCCGGCGCCGAGGCGGCGCGCGCCGGTCGCGCAGCGCGTTGATCGGCACCAGCATGCGCCGCGCCAGCACGGTGCCGGCGAGGATCGCGATGATGAGGCCGAGCCCGATCAGGAGCGCGACGCGCACGAGCTGGTCGCGGATCGGGGCCAGCGCCTGCGCGGTCGGCTGCTCGAAGAACACCATCCAGCCGAGCTTCGGCACGGTGGCGGACGCGGTCAGCACCGAATGGCCGCTGGCGTCGGTGCCGGTCGCGAGCGGCTCGCCGCTCGGCGGCGATCAGGGCCGCGACCTGCGGCAGCTTGGAGACGTCCTTGCCGAGATCGGGCCCGCGCGAGGAGGTGGCGATCACCTGGCCGCGCGGGTCGACGACATAGGCGAAGGCCGCCTTGCCGACCTGGGCGTCGCCGAGATAGTCGGAGAGGAAGGAGAGATCGATATCGGCCACCGTGACGCCGGCGTTGAAGCCGGAATGCGCCACCGAGATCGACATGAAGGGCCGGTTGCCCTCGAAGAACGCCGGCGAGAAGTTGACGCCGCGCGCCACCGTCTCGGTGAAGCGCAGGTCGCGCGAGAAATCGGCGTTGCTGTTGACGCGCGATCTTGGTGCGCGACAGCCGCAGCAGCTCGCGGCCCTGGCCGTTGAGCTGCGATGAGCTGGCTGACCGCGGAGACCTGGTTGAGGAGTTGCGCATAGTCGGAGCGGCGCTGCTCCAGCGTCTGCTGGCTTGCGCGCGTCACCCAGCTGATCTGGCGCACGAGCTCGAACATCGACTGGTCGATGCGCTTGGCCGTGGCGTCGGCCTTCTCGGACAGCGCGTCGGTGAGCGTGGTCTTGGTCGCGCGGTAGCTGATCCAGGTCTCGGTCGCGCCGTTCACCGCGAGCACGAACACCACGAGGCCGACCAGCGAGATCACGTATTTGGCGAACAGCCCTTCGCGCAGAAACCAGATCTTCTTGTCCTTGACGGCGATCATCCAGACCCTTCGGCGGCTCTCGACCCTGCGTCAGCGCGGCGTTCCGCTGCCCGGCATCCGGCAGCGTCATGTGCAAATGGCGGGCCGCGCAGGAAAGAAACCAGGGAAAGATAAAGGGACCCGCATGGAACCGGGTTGGGGGTCCCGGCCGGGACCATTTCTAGCACAGTTCGAGGGGGTTGCAGGGTGAGCTCGGCGCTGTGGTTACCGCCCATGTGGATGGTTTGGGGCCGGTTTGGCTGTGAGTGCAACCCTTCGCTGCGCCCGATCCCGCCTCCCGCCAGCGGGGCAAGGGGAGGAGCCGGAGCAATCCGCGAAATCAGGCCGGATTCAGCGGTTGAACAGCTGCCGCAGCACGTCGTTCATGGGCTGGCTGTCCTGCGGAGCCTGGTCATTTTGCGCCTGGGCCTGCTCCGGGGGCGCCGGCGAGGCCTGGGAGCTGGCGGCCGGCGCCTGCGACGATGCGTCCGGCTGGGACTGACATTGCCGGCGGCCGGGATGCTGCCGGCTGCCGCCACGGCCCGGTCTGCTGGAACAGATTGCCGAGCGCCTGCCCGATATTGCCGCCGAGCGCCGCCACCCGGTGCCGTTGTTGCCGTCCTTGCCGGAGGCCGGGCGGATTGCCGGTCAGCGCGCTCAAGCCGCCAAGCATGCCGCCGAGGCCGCCGCCATTGGGCCCGAACAGGCCCTTGCCCATTTCGCGCAGCTTGGCATAGGCCGCGTCGGGATTGTCGAGGATGCCTTGCATCTCCGGATAGATGCGCGGCCGCGACCACGGTCCCTCGATCATCACGGGAATGCCGAAACCGACGGGATCGGAGGTGCGGCCCTGGCCTTCGGTCGTCATCACGAGCTTCGGCTCGACGCGGAAGCCCATCATCTTGGTGCCGAGATCGATGGTGCCGGCGCCGGTGACGCTCACCAGCGGTCCGACCAGATTGAAATCGGTGGTGACGGCCTGGCCGCGCTCGATCTTGAACGAGGCCGACAATTGCGTCAGGTCGGTCGCCTGCTCCTGCTGCTCCTGCCAGCCGTTCAGCGTGCTCGCGGTCAGCGAGCGGATCATCTGCGCGACGTTGAGGCCGCGGATCGAGCCGTCCTGGAAGATCACGAAGGCCGTGCCGGAGAGGTTCGACATGATGGCCTGCTGGCTCGCGCCCTGCGACCGTGCCGCGATCTTCGCCTGCATCTTGCCGTCGATCTTGTCGAATTCCGCAAGGCTCGTCAGCAGCGGCAGCGCGCGCACGCCGACGAGATCGGCATGCATCGCGTAGGTCGGCGCGCCGCTCGAGGCATCGACGATCATTTCGCCACCGGCCTGCCCGCCATAGGCGCCGAGATTGGCGAAGGAGGTCTTCAGCACGCCGGCGGCAAGCGTGGCGTCGATCGCCGGCCGGCGCGAATTGCGCCGCGCCAATGCCGAGCTGCGCCGCGGATATCCGCACCTGCGCGTCGACATAGTTCAGCACGGTCAGGTTGATCGGCGCGTCGCTCCAGCCCTGCGCGCGGCTGCGCGGACGCAGCTGGTTTGCGCAGAGCCGAGCGTCGAGCCTCTGGAAATCGAGGTCGAGCTTGACCAGCGGCTTGCTCGCGACATCGACCGAGGCCCAGCCATTGAAGGCGCCGTCGCCGATCGTGCCGGCGAGGCTGTTGATCATGATCAGCGGGCCGTTGAAGCGCACCTCGGCCTTGGCGGCGAGCGGCGCGCGCAACAGGCCGGGCGCATCGAGCGCGAGTTCGACCGGGAACGACCTGGCGTGCGGTCGCGATGCGCCGGCAGCGCCGCGCTCGACGTCGAATTTCAGCGGCGTGTTGTCGGTGCGCGCGCGTGCCCGTCACCTTGAGCGTGTGGTCGGTCGCCGATGGTCGGCGTCGGCGTTGATGCCTTCGATGCGGCGCTCGACGCGGTCGCGCGCATTGGAGGCAACGATCGCGCCGTCGACGATCTTCACGCGATCGATCGCTGACGGCCTCGGGTTCGGCTCGCGGGTTTCGTCGACGCGCGACGGGCCATCCAGCGTGCGCTCGCGCAAGAGCTGCCGGTACATCACGGGCTTGGTGATCACGAGCTCGGAGACATGGGGATGGCCCGACCACAGGCTCGACAGGCGTCACATCGGCCTGCAGACTGCCGATGGTGACGCGCCTTGCGAGTTTCGCGGTCCTTCGGGTCCTGCAGCGTGAGGTCGCTCAGGCGGACATTCAGCGTCGGCCACACGCTGATCTTGGTCGAGCCGGCAACGGTCAGCCGGTAGCCGGTCTGCTGCTCGACGCGGTCCTGGATCGCCGAGGCGAGGAAGCCCGAGGGGACCCCGACGACGAGCAGCAGCGCTAGCGATGACGATGACGGCGGCAACGGCGGTGCCGGCGATTTTCAGTGCTTTCATGTCACGTTCCCGGCAACGGCTTCATGCGGCCCGGCGTCCCCTCCGCGGGGCCGATGGCTTCAGCTTATCGCGGAAATGGGCAACCGCTCAAAAGGGGTCCATAAATAACCCAGGGGGCTGCAAAGTTATGTGACCTATGGCACATTCCGAGACGGCTGAATCCACGAATCTGGGTTGAAGGTATTGAAATGAGCAAACAGGCCGAATTTGCGGTCATTTTGAAGATGAATGCGCTGTTCGCTGATCTGGGCGCCGACGAGCTGCAGCGGCTGTCCAATCTCTGTCACACCCAGCATCTGGCGGCGGGCGAGGTCCTGTTCCAGAAGGGCGATCCCGGCGACGCCCTGTTCGGGGTCCGCCGCGGCCAAATCCGCATCGAGACCGGCGCCCCCGACGGCAGCCGGCTGACGCTGAACTTCATGGGGCCGGGCGACATGTTCGGCGAGGTCGCCGTGCTCGACGGCCAGAGCCGAACGGCGGACGCGACCGCGGGCGAGGCGACGCGAACTGTTCGTGCTGCGGCGGGAAGATTTCCTGGCCTTCCTCGAGCGCGAGCCCAAGGTCGCGATCAAGATCATCGAGCTGTTGTGTCAGCGCATCCGCTGGCAGAGCGAGCGCATGGAAGAATCGATGCTGCATCCGCTGCCGGTGCGGCTGGCGCGGCGGCTTGCGCGCTGGCGGCGGATTTCGGCTCCGAGGTGCACATCTCGCAGGAGCAGCTCGGCATCTTCGTCGGTGCGGCGCGCGAGAGCGTCAATCGCCAGCTCCAGTCCTGGCGCAAGGACGGCATTCTCGACCTGCAGCGCGGCCGCATTCTGTTGCAGAACATGAACAAGCTGACCCTGATCGCGAACAACAAATAGCGCGCCGCTCGCCGTCGCCGCCGCGGTCGAACAGATGCCGAACCGATCTCATCGCAATGCCGGGCATATCGGGATGAACCGCCTGCGCAAGAGTGGGCTTGCGCATTCTTCGGCCAGCGTCGCGGCCCGCCCGCCGTTGCGGCGACCTCGCATGTCGTCGCGGTCGGTGATTGTCTGCAGACCCTGCGCAAGATCCCGGACCAGTCGATCCAGCTCGTGATCTGCGATCCGCCCTACAACATCAACGTCGCGGCCTGGGACGATCTCGAGCACTATGTCGACTGGGCCGGGAAATGGCTGCGCGAAGTCGAGCGCGTGTTGTCGCCGTCGGGCAATTTCGTGCTGTTCGGCGGCCTGCAATATCAGAGCGAAGCCGGCAGCGGCGACCTGCTCAGCCTGATGGGCTGGATGCGCGCGCACAGCAGATGCTGCTCGCCAATCTCATCATCTGGAATTACCCGAACGGCATGGGCGCGCAGCGCTTCTTCGCCAACCGGCATGAGGAGATCGCCTGGTTTGCGAAGACGCCAAAATACTATCTTCGACCTCGACGCGGTCAGACAGCCGCTCGATCCGCAGACTCTCGAGATCTACAAGCGCGACAAGCGGCTGAATGCCGAAAGCCTGGACAAGGGCATCAACCCCACCAACGTCTGGAAGATCCCGCGTCTCAACGGCAATTCGAAAGAGCGCGTCGGTCATCCGACGCAAAAGCCGAAGGAGTTGATCGAGCGGATCGTCCGCTCGCTGTCGTTTCCGGGTTCGACGGTGCTGGACTTCTTCGCCGGCAGCGGGGTGACGAGCCGGGTCGCGATCGAAACCCGCCGGCATTCGATCTCGTCCGATCTGGATGAGAGCTTCCTGACCTATTTCAGCCGCCAGCTTGCGCAGATCGAGACGCGTGCCTCAGAGCAGCGGACTATGTGCTGATCGAGGATGGCGACTGGTCGGTCCATCCCGCGTTTTGCGCAGTGCAAGCGCGGGCTCCGCGGGCCGAAAAAAAGCCTGCACAATTGATCT
Source organism: uncultured Actinomycetota bacterium (assembly GCA_963792195.1). Lineage (GTDB taxonomy): Bacteria > Actinomycetota > Actinomycetes > Actinomycetales > Kineosporiaceae > DATKNA01. Next base: position 16,084 of record CAWBVK010000006.1, read on the forward strand.
CTCCTGCCCGGTTGCTGGTCTTGCCGGCATCCCAGTACCGGCCGTATCGTCATACCGGCTGGGTTTTATCAATTGGGGGACGTTGCAATGACAACGGCTTTGGCGGAGACGCGTGGATCGACGGCATCGACGCGCTGGATACAACTCGTGCTGGGTTTGATCGCGATGATGGCGATCTCGAGCCCGCAATATGTCTGGACGCTGTTCACCGGGCCGCTCAATCAAAAACTCGGCACCACGCTGGCCGAGCTGCAGTTCACCTTCTCGCTGCTGATCATCCTGCAGACCTTCTTCTCGCCGTTCCAGGCATTCCTGGTCGACCGCTTCGGGCCAAAACTCCTGATCTCGATCGGCGCCATCATGTCGGGCGGCAGCTGGGTGCTGGCCGCGCAGGCCCAAAGCCTCACCGCGCTCTACTTCACCTATGGCGTGATCGGCGGCTTCGGCACCGGCATCATCTATGTCGGCATCATCGGCTTGATGGTGCGCTGGTTTCCGGATCGGCGCGGCCTCGCCACCGGGCTCGCGGCCGCGGGCTACGGCTTCGGCGCTTTCTTCACCAGCTTCCCGATCGACAACATGATCAAGAGCTCGGGCTATGCAGCACACGCTGGTGGTCTGGGGCATCATCCAGGGCATCATCGGCGTCGCCGCCGCGCTCGGCCTGCGCACGCCGCCCGAGGACTATCGTCCGGAGGGCTACGACCCCGCCACGGTGCAGACCGAGATGCAGGCGAAACGCAGCTTCACGCCGGTCGAGATGCTGCAGAACCCGATCTTCTATCTGCTCTTCATCATGATGGCGATGATGTCGACCAGCGGCCTGATGGTGGTATCGAACGTCGGCCCCTTCGCCAAGGAGTTCAAGGTCGCCGACGTGCTGGTGCTCGGCATGGCGGCGCTGCCGCTGTCGCTCACGCTCTCGCGCGTCACCAACGGCCTCACCCGCCCGTTCTTCGGCTGGGTGTCCGACCAGATCGGCCGCGAGAGCACGATGGCGCTCGCGTTCGCGCTCGAGGCGGTGGCGATCCTCATCCTGTTCGCCTTCATCGACCATCCGGCGATGTTCGTGGTGCTCACCGGCCTCGTGTTCTTCGGTTGGGGCGAGATCTTCTCGCTGTTCCCGGCGACGCTGACCGACACGTTCGGGCCGCGCTACGCCGCCACCAACTACGGCTTCCTCTACATCGCCCAGGGCGTCGGCTCGATCTTCGGTGGCCCGGCCGCGGCCTATCTCAAGCAGATGACCGGAAGCTGGACCGCGGTGTTCATCGTCGTTGCCTGCCTCGACGCGCTGACCGCCGTCCTCGCGCTCACGGTGCTCAAGCAGATGCGCCGCCGGCACTTCGAGGCGACGAACTGAGTTCTGAAACGGCGGAGCCTACTCGGCTGCCGGCCGGATCGCCGGCGGCTGGCCACGCGTGCCGGCCGATGATGGTCGTCGTGGTCGGCGTCCTCGGACGAGACGATCAGCTTCTTGCCGAAGCGCCAGATCAGCGCGCCGAGATCGTCCATCACCATGAACATCGCCGGCACGAACACCAGCGACAGCACGGTCGAGAACATCAGGCCGCCGATCACCGCCAGCGCCATCGGCGAGCGGAATTCGCCGCCGGCGCCGAACGCCAGCGCGCTCGGCATCATGCCGGCGACCATCGCGATCGTGGTCATCACGATCGGGCGCGCGCGCTTCATGCCGGCATCGATCATCGCCTCGTCGCGCCGCTGGCCGGCGCGGATCGATTCGATCGCGAATTCCACCAGCATGATGGCGTTCTTGGTGACGATGCCCATCAGCATCAGGATGCCGATCCAGACCGGCATGGTGAGCTGCTTGCCGGTCAGCAGCAGCGCGCGCGATCGCGCCGCCGATCGAGAGCGGCAGCGAGAACAGGATGGTGATCGGCTGCAGGAAGGTGCCGAACAGCAGCACCAGCACCGCATAGACCATCATCAGGCCGGCCGGTGATCGCGGTGGCGAAGCCCGTCCGACAGCTCGTTCAGGCTTTCGGCGTCGCCGGACGGGCTCACCTTGACGCCCTTCGGCAGGCTCTTCATGACCGGCAGTTCGTTGATCTTCTTGGTGGCGTCGCCGAGCGCGGCAGTTGCCGACGAGGTCGGCGGCCACCGTCGCCTGGCGCTCGCGGTCGTAGCGGTTGATGCTGGTCGGGCCCTGGTCGAGCTTGATGTCGGCGACCACCGACAGCGGCACGCCGCCCTTCTCGCCGTGCTGGCCGAGCGGCACGCGCAACTGCTCCAGCGTGCTGCAGGTTGCCGCGCGCGCCGTCCTCGAGCTGCACGCGGATCGGCACCAGCCGGTCGCCGGCGTCGAACTTCGCCAGCGCCGGACCGACGTCGCCGATGGTGGCGACGCGGATGGTCTGCGACAGGCTTTCGGTGGTGACGCCGAGCCGCGCGGCGAGATCGGCGCTGCGGCTGGATGCGAAGCTCGGGCCGGTCCAGCGACGTCTCCGGGGTCACGTTGGCGATCATCGTGAATCCGCTTCATCTGGGTCGCCAGCTCGCTGGCGACATTGTTGACGATGTTGCTGTCGGTGCCGGTCACGACCAGCGAGATCGCGCGCAGGCCGTTCTCGTCGAGGAACCAGTAGCGGATGTCGGGAACGCTCTCGAGCTCCTTGCTGATCTCGAGTTCGAGCTCGCGCTGGGTGATGCTGCGATTGGCCTTCGGCGTGTAGTTGATGATCAGCGAGGCGCGCCGCACCTCCTGGATGCCCGGCGGCACGCGGCCGCCGTCGACGAAGACGCTCTTGACCTCGGGCCGCTTGCGCAGCCGCGCGACGATGTCCTCGGTGACCTTCTCGGTATAGGCAAGCTGCGAGCCCGGCGGCAGTTCCATCGCCATCAGCGAGCGCGCGGTGTCCTGCGCCGGCAGGAAGCCCTGCGGCAGCAGCGTGATGCTCCAGATCGAGAGCCGCGAAAACGCCGAAGCCCGATCAGGACCGTGATGTAGTGGTGCTTCACCGACCAGGTGACGACGCCGTGATAGGTGTTGCAGGATCGCGTCCCGGCGGCGGGTCGTCATGCTCGTGGTGCTTCATGAAATAGGCGGCCAGCATCGGCGTGACGAAGCGCGCGGCGAGCAGCGAGAAGAATACCTGCACCGACACCGTGATGCCGAACTGCTTGAAGAACTGCCCGGCGATGCCGGACATGAAGCTCGCCGGCGCGAAGATCGCGATGATGGTGAGCGAGATCGCGATCACCGCGAGGCCGATCTCGTCGGCGGCTTCGAGCGCCGCGCGGTAGGGCGACTTGCCCATGCGCATGTGGCGGACGATGTTCTCGATCTCGACGATGGCGTCGTCGACCAGAATACCCGTCGACAGCGTGATCGCGAGGAAGCGAGACGAGGTTGAGCGAGAAGCCGAGCAGGTCCATCGCCCAGAACGCCGGGAAGATCGACAGCGGCAGCGAGATCGCGGCGATGATGGTGGCGCGGATGTCGCGCAGGAACAGCAGCACGATGATGACGGCGAGGATCGCGCCCTCGAACAGGGTCGAGATCGCGGCGTCGTAGTTGCCCTTGGTGAATTTCACCGAGGTGTCGATCAGCTTGAGGTCGACGTCGGGATATTGCGCCTTGAGCGCGTCGATGCGCTTCTGCACCGGCTCCGCGACCACGACGTCGCTGGCGCCCTTGGAGCGCTTGATGCCGAGCGCCACGACCGGCTCGCCGTTGAAGCGGGCGAAGGTGCGGCGATCGGCGATGGTGTCGGTGACGGTGCCGAGATCGTCGAGCCGGACCTCGCCGCCGCCGAACAGCGGGATCATGGTGCCGGCGAGATCGTTCAGCGTCTTGGCGCCGGCCAGCGTGCGGATCGCCTGGTCGTTCTTGCCGATTTCGGCCCGGCCGCCGGCGAGGTCCTCGTTGGTGCCGCGCAGATGCTGGCTGACATTGACGGCGGTCAGGCCCGCGGCCTGCAGCCGATCGGGATCGAGCGAGACCAGGATTTCGCGCTCGACACCGCCGATGCGCTCGACCTGGGCGACGCCGCGCACGCCCTGCAGCGCGCGCTTGACCACGTCGTCGACGAAATAGGACAGCTGCTCCGGCGTCTTGCCGGGCGAGATCGCCGCATAGGTGAGGATCGGCAGGCCGATCACGTCGACGCGCTGGATCAGCGGCTCGTTGACGTTCTGCGGCAGGTTGGCGCGCACGCGCGTCACCGCGTCCTTGACGTCGTTGAGCGCGCGGTCGGTGTTGGTCTCCAGCGCGAACTGGATCGTGGTCACCGACAGGCCGTCGGTGATCGAGGAGGAGATGTGGCGCACGCCCTCGACGCCGGAGACGCCGTCTTCGATCGTCTTGGTGACCTGGGATTCAAGTTCGGCAGGCGCGGCGCCGAATTGCGAGACCGCGACCGAGATCACGGGAATGTCGGCCGAGGGCAGCCGCGTCACCGCGAGCTTGGTGAAGCTCACCCAGCCGAGCACCAGCAGGATGATCGAGAAGACGATCGGAAGGAAGCGGGTTTCGGATCGACCATGCCGAGATATTGAGTGCCATCAGCGTACCCGTCGATCGAGTTCGTCGGCGAACATGGTCTTGACCTGGTCGCCATCATGCAGCGAAGAGCCGGCGTCCGCCACGACGATTTCGCCGACTTCGAGGCCTTCGAGGATTTCGGTGTTGGTGTCGGAGGTCAGGCCGACCCGCACCTTTCGCGTCTCGACCGTATTGCCCTTGATCACCTGCACGGTCAGATGGTCGATGGCGGTGCGCGGAACGGCGACGCCGCAACTGCGCTTGGCGTCGATATTGGCGCGCGCGAACATGCCGACCTTCAGCGATGGATTGTTGGTCAGCGACGATCCGGACATGGCCGAGCTGGGTGGTGCGGTCGATCTGCGGCGATACCAGCCGAACCCGTCCGATCAGGTCGGGCGCGTTGTCGCGCGTGATGCGCACGGTGGCGCCGGGATTGAGCTTGGGCAGGTGGACGCTCGGCACTTCGGCGTCGAGCTCGAGCTCGCCGTTGATGGCGATGCGGAACATCGGGCCCGCCTGCGGCGAGGCCGGGGCGCCGACAATGGTGCGGACCTCGGTGACGAGGCCGGGCGCGGGCGCGCGCAGCGAGATCGGGCCGGTCCTGCCGCCCTGGCTGTTGCTGCGGTCGTGGCTGCTTGCGGCGGCGCGCTGAGCCGGGCGAGTTCCTGATTGTCGGTCACGACATCGCCTTCGCGGGCGAAGCAGGTCGGTGACCTTGGAGCCTTCCTGGTCGGCGCCGACGACGGCCTCGCGGCGCGGCACGACAAATCCGGTCACGCGCACCTGGTCGGAGAAACAGGCATTGGTGGATTTGGTGACGACGACCTGGGCCTGTGCCCTGCGTTTCCTTCTCTTCCGGCTCCGGCCGGTGCTCCCACCAATAGTAGCCGCCCGCGATCGCGGCAAAGAACACCGCTCCGACCGCCCGCTTGATGTTTTCGGAAAGCGCCATGGCCGGATCAATCCAGGGAAACTGGGAAAGGAATGGAAAGAACGGCGACCGTGGCGCGGATGCGGCGCGAGGCGGTCCCAAAACGAATGCGCGTCCCGCCAGAGGGCGGGACGCTTGTTCGTTGCAAAACGTCTACTCGGCGCCACCTGAGTTACTTGACCGATTGTATCCGGCGTTACTTGGACGCCGTGGTCTTGTTTTCCATGTTGACCACCTGCACGCGGCGGTTCACTTCCGCCAGCGGCTGGCCCGGATCCTTGAGCTTGCTCTTGCCATAGCCGACGGTCACGAGGTCGTTCGCGGTGATGTGGAAATTGTCCATCAGGTAGCGCTTGATCGAGTCGGCGCGCCGCTCGGAGAGGTCCTGGTTGTAGTTGTCGCCGCCGGCGGCGTCGGTGTGGCCGGCAAGCAGGAAGGTCGAGCCCTTCAGGTCGTCGTTGGTGAGCGCGCGGCCGAGCTTCTGCACTTCGGGAAGCGACTTGGCGCTGATATCGGCCGAGTTGTAGTCGAAGGTGATGGTGAGGTCGATATTCGGCTTGTCCTTGGCGCGGCGTGCGATCTCCTCGCGCTCGCGTGTTGGAGAGCGAGCGGGTCGCGCGGCCGCGGACGCTGTTGATCAGCTTGGTTTCCGCCGGGTTCGGCGCCTGGTCGGCCTGCGGGCCGATCGAGAGGCCGCGGGTCAGCGGCGCCTTCTTCTGCGGGGTCAGCGCCTTGACGATCTGGTCTTCGGTGACGTCATCGTCGGCGCGCGCCTGGCCGATCCCGAACGAGAGCGCGTACCAATGGTCAAAACCGAAAGCATCGCGATGAAATTGCGCTACGGTTTTCCAGCTGCGAGAAATCTGCTGATTGCCAGCCTGATCATTGCCAGTCCCTCCTGCGCGCCCCGCGCGGTTCCAAATCTTCGGCTCGATCGCGGCAAAATCGGGCGCGATCGTAACAGCCTTAACTACTCTGTCGCTGACGGTCTCGCCGGCGGGTTCAGCGGCTGGCCGCGGTTCCGCCAAAAATCCTGTCAGCGTACCCCGTAACCGTCGAACTCCTGGACGATATTCGGGTCCATCGCCTTGGCATTGGCTATATCCAAATTGCCCTCGGAAATCGAGCCGTTCCGCTGCTTGGCGAGGCCCCTGCCATAGAGCGAGGAGGTCAGCCGCGGATTGACCTTCAGCGCCGCGTCGAAATCGGTGATGGCGTTCTTGGTCGCTCCGCTCTTGAGGTTGACAAGGCCGCGGCTGTCGAGCGCGTCGACGAAATTCGGCCGCAGCCGGAGCGCCTCGTTGCAGTCCTTCAGGGCCGCCTGCAGGTCGCCGACGACCGCGCGGGCCCAGCAACGGTTGTTGAGCGCTTCGACATCCTTCGCATTGATCCGCAGCGTGCCGTCGAAATCCTTGATCGCGAGGTTGTAGGCGCCCTTGCTGGCATAGACCTGCCCGCGCCGGTACAGCGCGCTGACGTCGTCCGGGTTGGCGTCGATCTTGGCCGTCAGGCTCTTGATGGTCGGGTCGTCGGCCAGCGCCAGTTGCGGTGAACTGGGCTGAGGCGGCTCGGGCGGTGGCGAATTCAGGGTCGGCCGCTCGACCGGCGGCGCCGCCGGTGCCGGTATTTCGACCCGCGGCGGGGGCGGGGGCGGGGCCGGCGCGACATCGGCGACCCGCGGGGAAGGCGAGGGTGCAGGAGCCGGCGCCGGTGGCGGGGCTGATGCGACTGGTGGCGGCGGCGGCGCGGGCCGCGGAGCAGGCGAGGCTGATGGCGCGGGCGCCGGCTCCAACGCAACCGGCGGCGGGGGCGGCGCGGGGCGCGCCGCGGCCGAGCGCGCCCGGGATGAAGGAGAAGTCTTCGGCCAGCGAGGACGAAATCCACGGCACCTGCTCGCCGCGGGAGGCGCGGGTGACGCCGACGCGGGTGCGGTTGAGCGTTTCCTCGGCCATCAGGTCGGGAACGCGGATTTCCTTGAGCAGCTCCTGCACGAACAGGCTGCGATCGCGGCCGGTGTCGGAAATCACCGACGACAGCGCCGCCGAATACATGACCAGCGTGCCGTTCGGCGCGATGACAGGCGCAAGTCCCGCCGAGAAGGTACGGAAACGGCGTTCATAGGGATTGCGGCGGGAGGCATCGATCAGGGCGATCTTGACGCCGGCGCCGCGGCTGTTGATCTCGCCCAGCACCGTTTCGAGGCTGAAGCCGTCATGGCGCACATCCTGCTCGGTCCAGATCTGCGCGTCGACCGGGATCATGTAGCTCTGGCGGTTGGACTGGACGCCGAAGCCGGAGAAGAAGATCAGGGCGACCGAGCCCGGCTTGACCTTTCCATACAGCCGCTCGAAGGCGCGGCGCATGCCGTCGACGGTCAGGTTTTCCCCGATATCGACATTGAAGCCGTCGCGCTTGAGCTCGTCGGCGACGTCGCGGGCGTCGTTGATCGGCTCCTTGAGCGGGGCGTCGGCGTCCGGATATTTCGAGTTGCCGATGACAAGCGCAAAACGGTCGCCCGCGGCGGACGAGGGAGCGGTCCAAGCGAGCGAGAAAAGGGCAATCAGAAACAGGGCAAGACGAATGTTCATACCACGGCGGTCCAGGAAAAAGGGCGCCGACGTTGCTCGCGCCTCGGCGACATTACTCTACGCTAACGGCATTATCAAACCACGGTCACGACCCGTCAACTGATTGCAAAATAGGACTTATTGCGACACATCGAACCATCACCGCTTAGCTTCGATCCGCCCGCCATGCGCGCATCGAATTGACCTCGCGGAGCAGTCCCGGGCTGGCTGGTCAGGTTCCCACATGTCCCACATGCATGACCGCATCAATGTGATTGGGCTCACATTAGGATTCGCCTGCGTCATCCCCGTGACAGGCGCCTTCGCGGTTTGACCTTTGGCGGTCACAATGGCTTGGTGCTGTCCCCCGCTCTCAAACAAGAAATGTGAAAACGATGGGAAACGCCTACGAAATCTATGCGCTTCGCTACGCCACCATGGCCCGCACGCCGCAGATGAATTTTCTTTCACCGGATCCGCACGAGACCAGCGCCCAGGACCTCGACTACTTCGTCTGGCTGGTCCGCGGCGGCGGCCGCAATATCCTGGTCGATACCGGCTTCAACGCCGACGAGGCCAAGGTGCGCGGGCGCAAGCTGACGCTCAATCCGGTCGATGCGCTTGCGGGCTTCGGCGTCAAGGCTGACGACATCAAGGATATCGTCGTTACCCATCTGCATTATGACCACGCCGGCAATCTCGATCGATTCCCGAATGCGCGGTTTCATCTGCAGGATCGGGAAATGGCCTATGCAACCGGACGCTGCATGTGCAACGGGCTGTTGCGCCATCCGTTCACGGTCGAGCATGTCACGCAGATGGTGCGCCATGTCTATGGCGAGCGCGTCACGTTCCATGGCGGCGAGGGCGAGATCGCGCCCGGCGTCACCGTGCATCGCGTCGGTGGCCATTCCGATGGCCTGCAGGTGGTGCGGGTCGAGACCGAGCGGGGCCCGGTGGTGCTTGCCTCCGATGCCGCGCATTACTACGCCAATCTGCACCGCAGAAGCCCGTTTCCGATCGTCTACAACATCGGCGACATGGTGACGGGATGGGAGACTGTCGAGCGTCTCGCCGGGCATCCGGACCGCTTCATCCCCGGGCATGATCCGATCGTCACCGAAATCTATCCGCGCGCCAGCGACAAGGTCGATGCCTGGGCCCTGCACAAGGCGCCGTCGCGCTCGTTTGTGAAGTAACCAAAGCGTTTTCGAGCGAAGTGCATTCCGGTTCGCGTGAAGAAAACGCGTCAAAAAAGAGAGTCAGCGATGTCGGCGTACAAGACCATCGGCTTCATCGGCCTCGGCGTCATGGGCGAGCCGATCTGCCGCAATCTCGTGAAGAAGAGCGGCGCGCGCGTGGTGGCCTTCGATCTCTCGGCGGAGCCGCTGCAACGGCTCCGCGCCGATGGTGCTGACATCGCGGGCGCGGTGGCGGATGTCGATCCGGCAAAGCGATCTGCTGTTTCTCTGCCTGCCGAGCGCCAAACATGTGCGTGCGGTGTTCGAGGGCGACGGAATTCTGAAGAACATCCGAAGCGGGCAGATCGTGGTCGATCTCGGCACCTCCTCGGTCAGCCAGACCCGCGACTTCGCCGGACAGATCGCGGCGAAGGGCGCCTCCTGGCTCGATGCGCCGATCGCGCGCACCCGGCAGGCGGCGCAGGACGGCACGCTCAGCGTCATGGTCGGCGGACCGCGTGCGCTGTTTGATGCGATCGAGCCGCTGATCCGTTGTTTCGCCACCGATGTCACCCATTGCGGCGATGTCGGTGCCGGCCAGGTGACCAAGATCCTCAACAACATGGTGCTGTTCGAGACGGTGAATGCGCTGTCGGAAGCGGTTGCGGTGGCGAAGAGCGCGGCGTCGATCCCAGGCTTTTGCTGGAGACCCTATCGAAGGGATCGGCCGACAGCTTCGCGCTGCGCAATCACGGCCTGAAGGCGATCGTGCCCGGCGTCTTCCCTGAGCGCGCGTTCTCGACGGAATATGCGCTGAAGGATCTGTCCTACGCGCTGGAATTGGCTGATGACGGCGGCATCAAGCTACGCGGCGCGGAATTGATTGGCCAGGTTTTGCAGGAGGCGATCGATGCCGGCTCGGGGGATAATTATTTTCCTGTGATTGCGAAGTACGTTGTCAAGCACTGAGTGTCATTCCGGGATGGTCCGAAGGACCAGACCCGGAATCCTCGAGCATGTCCGGGTTCGATGCTGACGCATCGCCCCGGAATGACGTCATGCGCTCAATACGCTTCCTTCGCGTCGGCTTCCTGGCTGGTCTGCACCAGCTCCAGGCTCCTCTCGATCTTGCCGAGCAGCGCGGCGAAATCCTTGCGCTCCTGCGCGCGAGAGGCAGGACAGAATCTCCTGCTCCTTGCGCAGCAGGCGCGGGATCAACTCCTCGTAGAGCGCGCGGCCCTTCCGCGTCAGCCGCAGGCGGAATTCGCGGCGGTCTTTCGCGTTCTCGACGCGTTCGATGATCTGCCGCTCCATCAGCGTCGTCACCGCGCGGCTGATGGTCGATTTATGCGTGCGCGTGCAGTCGGAAATATATTGCGCGCTGCAGGCGTCGTTGCGGAAGCCGAGCGTTGCCAGCACGCGCCATTCGGGGATGTCGAGACCGTAGCGCGCCTGGTATTCCGCCGACAGTGCGTTGCTGACCTCGGCGGCAAGCCGGTTGAGGCGAAACGGCATGAAGCGGAGCAGGTCGAGCCGCGCGGCTTTCGCGCGGACGGTTTGCCTCGATAGCCTCCGCAGGCCCATCGGTGGTTGCCGCTCTGGGCAAGGATCGCTCCGATTTGAGTTGACGGGCAAGCCTGGCCGGATGCCAGAGATAGTTGCAAGTGCGACTAATAAGTGAAGACCATTCACATCTTCGGCCAGAGACGGCTTTCGAATCGCATGGCGCAAACCAAAACCCAGTTCGGCTATCGCAGGCATCCCGATCAGGATCGCGCCGGCGGCAATGTCGCCGAACATCCCGTCGTCGTGGTCGGCGCCGGGCCGGTCGGGCTGTCGCTCGCGATCGATCTCGCGCAGCGCGGCCAGAAGGTCGTGCTGCTCGACGATGCCGACCGGATCGGCGAGGGCTCGCGCGCGATCTGCTTCTCGAAGCGCTCGCTGGAGTTCTGGGACCGGCTCGGCGTCGGCCAGCGCATGGTCGACAAGGGCGTGGTGTGGAGCGTCGGCAAGATCTTTCACGGCCATTCGCAGCTCTATCAGTTCAACCTGCTGCCGGAGCAGGGCCACAAGCGGCCGGCCTTCATCAACCTGCAGCAATTCCATGCCGAGGCCTATCTGGTCGATCGCGTCGAGGAGCTTGCCTGCGATCGACCTGCGCTGGCGCAACAAGGTGGTCGCGCTGGAGCAGCGCAACGACCACGTGGCGCTGACGATCGCGACGCCCGACGGTCCCTATCGGCTGCACGCCGGCTATGTCGTCGCCTGCGACGGCGCGCGCTCCTCGCTGCGGCAGATGGTCGGCGCGGAATTCGCCGGGCAGGTGTTCGAGGACCAGTTCCTGATCGCCGACGTGAAGATGACGGCGGAGTTTCCGACCGAGCGCTGGTTCTGGTTCGATCCGCCGTTCCATGCCGGGCGCTCGGCGCTGCTGCACAAGCAGCCCGACGACATCTGGCGCATCGACCTGCAGCTCAGCCGCGATGCCGATCCCGCCGTCGAGAAGCAGCCGGAGAATGTGCGGCCGCGGATCGCGCGCATGCTCGGCCACGACAAGTTCGAGTTCGAATGGATATCGCTCTACAAATTCCAGTGCCGCCGCATGGACCGCTTCGTCCACGGCCGCGTGATCTTTGCCGGCGATGCCGCGCATCAGGTCTCGCCGTTCGGCGCGCGCGGCGCCAATTCGGGGCTGGAGGACGCCGAGAACCTGTCCTGGAAGCTCGACCGCGTGCTGCGCGGGCAGTCGCCGGCGAGCCTGCTCGAGAGCTATCACACCGAGCGAAGTGCGGCGGCGGACGAGAACATCCGCGAATTCGACCCGCTCGACCGATTTCATGGCGCCGAACTCGCACCAGGAGGCGCGGCTGCGCAAGGCGGTGCTGTCGCTCGCCAAGGAAACCGAGTTCGGCAAGCGCATGGTCAATGGCGGACGGCTGTCGGTGCCGTCGGTCTACGATACGCCGCTGTCGACCGCGGATTGCGATGTCTGGCGCGGCGGCCCGCGGCCGGGCGCGTCGATGCTGGATGCGCCGGTTGCGGCGGCGATCGGGCCGGCCGAAATTCCTGACCGAGGCTTTCATCGACAAGGGAACGAAGTTCACGCTGCTGGAGTTTGGCAATGGCGCAGCGGTCGATGCGCCCGCAGGCGTCGGCGCGATCCGGATCGGCGGCGAAGGCGGCTTCTCGATGCCGCAGGGCCTTGCCAGCTCAGCGCTACGATGCCGAGCCCGGCACGGCCTATCTGCTGCGGCCCGACGGCTATGTCGCCGCGCGCTTCCGCCATCCGACGCGCGGCGCTGGATGCGGCGCTGGCCCGTGCGTCCGGCTCGAACTGAGGTTCTGTCGATGCCGCTGTCGACCAGCTCGAACTTTGCAAAGCCCGACGACGCCTTCCGCGCCATCGTCGAGGCGCATCGCGGCCTCACCGAGGCGCAGAGCGCGGATTTCGACGCGGCGCTGGTGCTGATCCTCGCCAACCATATCGGCGACATCGAGGTGTTGCGCGAGGCGATCGCGCTCGCCAAACGCCGCACGCTCGATACGAGCCAGCAGCAACAACAGCAACAGACAGCAATCAACGAACGTGAGGGAATGAATTGATGGCGAAGGGTTTTGCGTCCACCACCGATCTCGGCCGAGAAGAAGATCACGTTCTCCGAGATCGGCACCGATCTCTATGCCTTCACCGCCGAAGGCGATCCGAACACCGCCGTGATCGTCGGCGAGGACGGCTGCCTCGTGTTCGACGCGCAGGCGACGCCCGCGATGGCGAACAAGGTGATCGAGCGCGTGCGCACCGTCACCGACAAGCCGATCAAATATGTCGTGCTGTCGCATTATCACGCCGTGCGCGTGCTCGGCGCGTCGGCCTACAAGGCGCAAGGCGATCGTCGCCTCGCAGGAAACCTACGGCTGGTCGCCGAGCGCGGCCAGCAGGACTGGGATTCCGAATATGGCCGGTTCCCGCGCCTGTTCCAGGATGCCCAGAGCATTCCCGGCCTGACCTGGCCGACGCTGACCTTCGAAGGCGAGATGTCGATCTATCTCGGAAAACGCGAGGTGCGCTTGATGCAGCTCGGCGCCGGACATACCTCAGGCGATATCGTCGCCTGGGTGCCGGATGCCGAGGTGATGTTTTCCGGCGACCTCATCGAATATCACTCGGCCTGCTATTGCGGCGACGCGCATTTGCGGGAATGGCCGATGACGCTGAACGAAATCCGCAGCTTCAATCCGAAGGCGATCGCGCCCGGCCGCGGCGACGCGCTGAAGGGCCTTGCCGACCGCGCGCGACGCGATCGCGATGACGCGCGACTTCGTCACCACGCTTTACGGCGCGGCCGAAAGCTCCGTCGCCAAGGGCCGCAGCCTGAAGGAATCGATGGCGGCGACGCGCGAGGTGATGGATCCGAAATTTTCCAGCTTTGCGATCTACGAGCACTGCCTGCCGTTCAACGTCTCGCGCGCCTACGACGAGGCGTCCGGCATCGACGATCCCGTGATCTGGACCGACAAGCGCGACCGGGAAATGTGGGCCGCCCTGCAAGGAGGAGGATGAGACATGAATATCAACACCTCGCCTGATCAGATCATCAGAAGCTCCGCGCAAGTGACGCCGGGCTACATGTCCGGCTTCGGCAACAGCTTTGAGACCGAGGTCGCTGCCCGGCGCGCTGCCGATCGGCCGCAACTCGCCGCAGCGCTGCGCCTACGGGCTCTATGCCGAGCAGCTTTCCGGCTCGCCCTTCACCGCGCCGCGCGGCGCCAATGAGCGCTCCTGGCTCTATCGCATCCGTCCGTCGGTGAAGCATTCCGGCCGCTTCAGGAAGGTCGATGCCGGGCTGTGGCGCTCCGCGCCGTGCCACGAATACGACCTGCCGATCGCGCAGCTGCGCTGGAACCCGACGCCGATCCCGAAGGAGGAGATGACCTTCCTGCAGGGCGTGCGCACCATGACGACCGCGGGCGACGTCAACACGCAAGGCCGGCATGGCCGCGCATGTGTATCTCGATCACCAAGTCGATGGTCGACCAGCATTTCTACAATGCCGATGGCGAGATGATGTTCGTGGCGCAGCAAGGCAATCTGCGCTTCGTCACCGAGTTCGGCCGCATCGACATCGAGCCCGGCGAGATCGCGGTGATCCCGCGCGGCGTGAAATTCCGCGTCGAGATTCCCGTCGGGCCCCGCGCGCGGCTATCTCTGCGAGAATTATGGCGGCGCCTTCACGCTGCCGGAGCGCGGGCCGATCGGCGCCAATTGCCTCGCCAATGCGCGCGACTTCCTCACGCCGGTCGCCAGCTACGAGGACAAGGACACGCCGACCGAGCTCTATGTGAAATGGGGCGGCTCGCTGTTTGCAGCCGAGCTGCCGCATTCGCCGATCGACGTGGTCGCCTGGCACGGCAATTACGCGCCCTACAAATACGATCTGCGCCACTTCTCGCCGGTCGGCGCGATCGCCTTCGATCACCCCGATCCCTCGATCTTCACCGTGCTGACCTCGCCGTCGGAGACGGCGGGCACGGCGAATATCGATTTCGTGATCTTCCCGGAGCGCTGGGCGGTGGCGGAAAACACCTTCCGCCCGCCCTGGTATCACATGAACATCATGAGCGAGTTCATGGGGCTGATCTACGGCGTCTATGACGCCAAGCCGCGAAGGCTTTGTGCCCGGCGGCATCAGCCTGCACAATTGCATGCTGCCGCACGGCCCGGATCGCCAGGCCTTCGATCATGCGTCGCAACGGCGAGCTGAAGCCGGTGAAGCTCACGGGCACGATGGCCTTCATGTTCGAGACGCGCTTTCCGCAGCGGGTCACGCAATATGCGGCGACGTCGGCGACCCTGCAGGACGACTACGCCGATTGCTGGAAGGGGCTCGAGAAGCGGTTCGATCCGAACAAGCCGTAGATCTGTTCAGCTCGTCATCTCCGGGGCTGACCCTGCGAATCCATCGAACCTCGGTCAAAGATCGGATTGGCCCGGATCGAGTCCCGGACCATGACGAGGATGTACATTGGAGGAAATATCGTGCCCCACCCCAACGACCCAAAACTCCGCTCCTTCATCCCCGTCGATCCCGCCTCCGACTTCCCGATCCAGAACCTCCCTTACGGCGTGTTCTCCGCGCGCGGGCTCGCGCCGCGCGTCGGCGTCGCGATCGGCGATTACGTGCTCGATCTCTGGGAGCTCGAGCAGGACGGCCGCTTCGCCTTCGGCGAGCTCGGCGTGTTCTCGCAGCCCTCGCTCAATGCGTTCATGGCGCTCGGGCCGAAGATGTGGTCGAAGACGCGCGCGCGGATCAGCGAGCTGTTGCGCCACGACCATCCGGAGCTGCGCGACAATGAGGAGCTGCGCAAACAGGCGCTGGTGCCGATGCGCGACGTGAAACTGCACATGCCGATCGCGGTCTCCGGCTACACCGATTTCTATTCGTCGAAGGAGCACGCCACCAATGTCGGCGTGATGTTCCGCGGCAAGGACAACGCGCTGCAGCCGAACTGGCTGCACATGCCGATCGGCTATAACGGCCGCGCCTCGACCGTCGTGGTGTCGGGCACGAAAGTGAAGCGGCCGCGCGGGCAGTTGAAGCCGCCGACCGCCGAAGTGCCGAGCTTCGGCCCCTGCAAGCGGCTCGACTTCGAGCTCGAGATGGGCGTCGTGGTCGGCCAGGCGTCGCCGATGGGCGAGATGCTGACCGAGAAGCGAGGCCGAGGAGATGATCTTCGGCTTCGTGATCCTGAACGACTGGAGCGCGCGCGACATCCAGCAATGGGAATATGTGCCGCTCGGCCCGTTCCAGGCCAAGGCGTTCGCCACCTCGATCAGCCCGTGGGTGGTGACGCGCGAGGCGCTGGAGCCGTTCCGGCTGCATGGCCCGGCACAGGAGCCGCAGCCGCTGCCTTATCTGCGCCAGGCGCAGCCGAACAATTTCGACATGGAGCTCGACGTGTCGTTGCGCGCGGCGCCGATGAATGCGCCGCAGAGCATCTGCCGCACCAATTTCAAGTACATGTACTGGTCGTCGGTGCAGCAACTGGTGCACCACGCCTCGAGCGGCTGCGCCATGAATGTCGGCGATCTCCTGGGCAGCGGCACGATCTCCGGGCCGGAGAAGCATCAGCGCGGCAGTCTGCTCGAGATCAGCTGGAACGGCACCGAGCCGGTCGAGCTTGCCGGCGGCGTGAAGCGCTCGTTCCTCGAGGATGGCGATTCGCTCGTCATGCGCGGCTGGTGCCAGGGCGACGGCTACCGCGTCGGCTTCGGCGAGGTCGAGGGCACGATCGTGCGCGGCGGAGTGACTGCCACGCCGTCATTGCGAGGACGCGTCGCGAAGCGATCCAGACCCGGAATCTGGAGCATCGCGGAGTTCGGATTGCTTCGCATCGCCTCGCAATGACGAGGTAGAAACTATCGCTCCTGTGGCGGAATATCCTTCAGCCGCGCCGAATGCGCGGCGACGTCGTCCAGCGAATATTTCAGATGCACGCGCTTGTCCGACGGCGGATGCTTGGCGACGCACACGCCCGGCCGCCATTCCTTCGCAGGCCTGATCGGCCGAGGCACGAAGCCGCCGCCGCAGTTCGGGCAGACATTGTGAAGCTTGGTCTCCGACGCAATCCGCGCAGAACGTGCATTCATAGGAGCAGATCCGCGCCTCCGTCGACTGCGGCGGCAGGTCCTTGTCGCAATATTCGCAGTTCGGGCGCAGTTGCAGCGCCATCGTCGTCATCCTGCTTGATGCGCGGATCATCGCAGATCGCACGCGGCAACGCGAACGGCGAATTTCCCTCGATTTGCGCCATGCCGCTGCGCTGATCTATCTCCGGTCGCGCGCGGGACATGCGCTAGCCTTCAGCGGCAGCTTCGTGCTCTCCTTCAGCCGGTCCAGCACGATCGAGGAGCGCACATGCGCCACGCTCGGATGCGGCATCAGCACATTGTTGACGATGTCGGACAGGCTCTTGAGGTCGCGCAGCACCGCCTTCAGCACGTAGTCGGCGTCGCCGGTCAACGAATAGGCTTCCTGGATCTCGTCGACGCGGTTGACCAGTGCGCGGAACTTCTTGGCATTGTCGGGCGAATGGGTCGCCAGCGTGATGTGGATGAAGGCGATCAGGTTGAAGCCGAGCGCTTCGCTGGAGAGGTCGGCGTGATAGCCGGAGATCACCTTCTCCTCCTCCAGCCGCATCCGCCGCCGCGAGCATTGCGAGGCCGACAGGCCGACAAGCTCGGCGAGCTGCTGGTTGGTGAGCCGGCCGTCGTCCTGCAGCGCGGCCAGCATCTTGAGGTCGAACGCGTCCACCTCAATCATGCGTGAAATGCCCATTTTATGCACAAACCGTGCACAATGATAGCCAGAATATGCGGCCATTTGCATGCACATTGCGCCGGATCAGGCGGAAAATCCCTGCAACAATCATGGGAGATTCCGCCATGGGTCCGTTTCCGCACGACGCGCCGCCCGCCACTATCAGCGCCGACAACCCGATGGGCACCGACGGCTTCGAGTTCGTCGAATATGCGCATCCCGAGCCGGAGCAGCTGCACGCGCTGTTCAAGCTGATGGGCTTTGCGCCGGTCGCGCGCCACAGGACCAAGAAGATCACGGTCTATCGCCAGGGCGACATCAACTATCTCGTCAATGAGGAGCCCGGCACGCCACGGCTTCGATTTCGTCGCCGCGCACGGACCCTGCGCGCCGTCGATGGCGTTCCGCGTGGTCGATGCGAAGGCGCGCCTATGAGCGCGCGCTTTCGCTCGGCGCCGAGCCGGCGGATGTTTCGTCCGCGCAGAAGACGCTCGATGTTCCCGCGATCAAGGGCATCGGCGGCAGCCTGCTCTATCTGGTCGACCGCTATGGCGCCAAGGGCTCGGCCTATGATGCCGAGTTCGAATGGCTCGGCGCACGCGATCCGCGGCCCGTCGGCGCCGGATTGTTCTATCTCGACCATCTCACCCACAACGTCCATCGCGGCCGCATGGATGTCTGGGCCGGCTTCTACGAGAAGCTGTTCAACTTCCGCCAGATCCGCTTCTTCGACATCGAGGGCCGCGCCTCCGGCCTGTTCTCGCGCGCGCTGACCAGCCCCGACGGCAAGATCCGGATTCCGATCAACGAGGATGCCGGCGAGTCCGGCCAGATCGAGGAATATCTGAAGACCTATCGCGGCGAGGGCATCCAGCACATCGCCTGCGGCTGCCGCGACATCCACCGCACCATCGAGGGCCTGCGCGCCGCCGGCCTGCCGTTCATGCCGTCGCCGCCCGAGACCTATTTCGAGAAGATCGACGCGCGCCTGCCGAAGCACGGCGAGGACGTCGCGCGGCTCAAGACGAACGGCATCCTGATCGACGGCGAGGGCGTGGTCGATGGCGGCCAGACCAAGGTGCTGCTGCAGATCTTCTCCGCGAATGCGATCGGGCCGATCTTCTTCGAGTTCATCCAGCGCAAGGGCGACGATGGGTTCGGCGAGGGCAATTTCAAGGCGCTGTTCGAATTGATCGAGGAAGACCAGATCCGCCGCGGCGTGCTGAAGGTGGAGGACGCGGCGTAGCCGCCGACCGTCATTGCGAGGAGCCGATCGTGCCGCGCTTCGCGCAGGACCCGTTGGCTCGCAATGACGGAAAGACTATCTTCTCCGCCTTCCACTCGCCTAACAACCCACCGAGATCCACCACCTCCGGCTCGCGGATGGCCGATGGCGTGCGCGAGAAGCGCGGGGCGGGGGCGGGCTGGGTCACGCCGTGGCGCTCGACGAAGACCTTGCGCGCGGCCATGTGCGGATGTTTCGGCGCTTCCGCCATGGTGAGGATCGGCGCGAAGCAGATGTCGGTGCCTTCCATGATCTTGCACCAGTCCGCGCGGCGTCTTGCTCTTGAAGACCTCGGTCAGCTTTTCCTTCAGCGCCGGCCAGGCCTTGCGGTCCATCTGCGCGTCGAAATCGGCATCGGTCAGGCCGGCATGCTGGCGCAGCAGCGCGTAGAACTGCGGCTCGATCGAGCCGATCGAGATGAAGTTGCCGCAGGAGCATTCATAGACGCCGTAGAAATGCGCGCCGCCGTCCAGAAAATTCTGGTCGCGGCCTTCGATCCAGCGGCCGATCGCGGTCATGTCGAAGAACATCGACATCAGCGAGGCCGCGCCGTCGCACATCGCGGCGTCGACCACCTGGCCCTTGCCGGATTTCGAGGCTTCCAGCAGCGCGGCGAGCACGCCGACCACGAGATAGAGCGCGCCGCCGCCGAAATCGCCGACCAGGTTGAGCGGCGGCACCGGCTTCTCCTTGGTGCCGATCGCGGCGAGCGCGCCGGTGATCGAGATGTAGTTGATGTCGTGGCCGGCGGCGTTGGCGAGCGGGCCTTCCTGGCCCCAGCCGGTCATGCGGCCGTAGACCAGCTTCGGGTTGCGCGCGAGCACGACGTCAGGCCCGAGCCCGAGCCGCTCCATCACGCCGGGGCGAAAGCCCTCGATCAGCGCATCGGCGCCGGCGAGCAGGTCGAGCACCTGCGCGATCGCGGCCTTGTCCTTCAGGTCGAGCTCGACGATCTTGCGGCCGCGGCCGGCGACCGATTTCAGGCTCTTCCTGGCGCCGACGCGGTCGAGCGTGACCACCTCGGCGCCCATGTCGGCCAGCATCATGCAGGCGAACGGGCCAGGGCCGATGCCGGCGAACTCGACGATGCGGATAGCCGGCGAGCGGGCCGGTGGCGCGGACGGAGGTTGCGAGGCGGGTTTGTCGAGCATCGTCGTTTCGTCCCGAATGCGTTTCCGTGCTGAATTGTCTCGCCTCTGATGTGGCGGATGGCAAGCGCCTTTTGCGCGATAAGGTCCCAAAAGCAAAGCGGCGCGCATCGCTGCGCGCCGCTTTCCGTGTCTAGGCGCATTATTGTGCGTTCTTGGAAGCGGTTCCGCTTTCAGCCTGCGCTGACCGCCGCAGCCACCGCGCGCTGCGCCATCACCTTGATCAGATTGGCGCGGTAGTCGGCCGAGCCGTGGATGTCGCTCAGCAGCCCGTCGCCGGAACATTGACGCTGTCGAGCGCGCCCGCCGACCAGTTCGCCTTCAGCGCGGCCTCGATCGCGCCGACCCGCATCACGCCGTTCTGCGACGCGCCGGTCGCGGCGACGCGGACGTCGCCGCCCGGTGTCTTCGCCACGAACACGCCGGTCAGCGCAAAGCGCGAGGCCGGATGCGGGAACTTGGCGTAGCCCGCCTTGGCCGCGACCGGGAACGAGACCGCGGTGATGATCTCGCCGTCCTGCAGCGCCGTCGAGAACAGGCCCTTGAAGAACTCGTCGGCCGCGATCGTGCGCTTGTTGGTCTTGATGGTCGCGTTCAGCGCCAGCACCGCGGCGGGATAATCCGCGGCGGGATCGTTGTTGGCGAGCGAGCCGCCGATGGTGCCGCGATAGCGCACGGCGGGATCGCCGATCATGCGAGGCGAGATGGGCGAGCGCCGGGATCGCCTTCTTGCACGGCGGCGTTCGTGCGCCACGTCGTAATGCGTCGTCGCGGCCTTGATCGGATCACCGTGTCGTCGGTGGCTTCGACGCCGACCAGATCCTTGATCTTGCCGAGATCGATCACGTCGGACGGCGCGGCGAGCCGCTGCTTCATGACCGGGAGCAGCGTCTGGCCGCCGGCGAGATATTTGGCTTCCTTGCCCTTGGCGAACAGCGCGGCCGCGTCGTCGACCGAGGAGGCGCGGTGATAGGTGGTCTCGTACATGGCGTTCTCCTCCCTCAGCCGTGGATGGCGTGCCAGACGCGGTCGGGCGTCGCCGGCATTTCCAGCTTGTTGTTGCCGATCGCATCGGTGATCGCGTTGATCACGGCGGCGGACGCGCCGATCGCGCCGGCCTCGCCGCAGCCCTTGACGCCGAGCGGATTGCCCGGACACAGCGTCGTGGTGTGCGACAGCTTGAACGACGGCAGGTCGTCGGCGCGCGGCATGGTGTAGTCCATGAACGACGCCGTGACGAGCTGGCCGTTGGCGTCATAGACCGCGCCTTCGAGCAGCGCCTGGCCGATGCCCTGCGCGAGCCCGCCATGGACCTGGCCTTCGACGATCATCGGGTTGATCAGCCGGCCGAAATCGTCGGCCGCGACGAAGTTGACGAACGTGGTCTTGCCGGTGCCGGGATCGACCTCGACCTCGCAGATATAGGCGCCCGCCGGGAAGGTGAAGTTGGTCGGATCGTAGAACGCGGTCTCCTTCAGGCCCGGCTCCATGCCGTCGGGCAGGTTGTGCGCGGTGTAGGCCGCGAGCGCGACCATCGGCAGCGCGATCGACTTGTCGGTGCCGGTGACCTTGAACTCGCCGTTCTCGATGACGATGTCGCCTTCGGACGCCTCGAGCAGATGCGCGGCGATCTTCTTGGCCTTGGCCTCGACCTTCTCCATCGCCTTGACGATGGCGGTGCCGCCGACCGCGATCGAGCGCGAGCCGTAGGTGCCCATGCCGAACTGCACCTTGTCGGTGTCGCCATGCACGATCGAGACCTGGCTGATGGGAACGCCGAGGCGTTCGGCGATCAGTTGCGCGAACGTCGTCTCGTGGCCCTGGCCGTGGCTGTGCGAGCCGGTGAGGACCTCGATGGTGCCGACCGGGTTGACGCGGACTTCGGCCGATTCCCACAGGCCGACGCCGGCGCCGAGGCTGCCGACCGCCTTCGACGGCGCGATGCCGCAGGCCTCGATGTAGCAGGAGACGCCGATGCCGCGCAGCTTGCCTTCCGACTTGGCCTTGGCCTTGCGGCGCCGCGAAGCCGGCATAGTCGATCGCCTTCATCGCCGCGTCGAGCGAGGCGTCGAAGTCGCCGGTGTCATAGGCCATGATCACCGGCGTCTGGTACGGGAACTGGGTGATGAAGTTCTTGCGCCGCAGTTCGGCCGGATCGACCTTCAACTGCCGCGCCGCGGTCTCCATCATCCGCTCGAGCAGATAGCTCGCCTCGGGCCGGCCCGCGCCGCGATAGGCATCGACCGGCGTGGTGTTGGTGTAGACGCCGATCACCTCGGCATAGATCGCCGGGATGACGTACTGGCCCGACAGCAGCGTGGCATAGAGATAGGTCGGCACCGCCGAGGAGAACAGCGACATATAGGCGCCGAAATTGGCGTGGGTCTTCACCCGCAGGCCCAGGATCTTGTTGTCCTTGTCGAACGCCATCTCCGCCTTCGAGACATGGTCGCGGCCATGCGCGTCGGTGAGGAAGGCTTCGGTGCGGTCGCCGGTCCACTTCACCGGGCGGCCGACCTTCTTCGACGCCCACAGCGCCACCATCTCTTCGGGATAGATGTAGATCTTGGAGCCGAAGCCGCCGCCGACATCGGGCGCGATCACGCGCAGCTTGTGCTCGGGCGCGATGTTGTAGAACGCCGACAGCACGAGGCGCGCGACATGCGGGTTCTGCGAGGTCGTGTAGAGCGTGAAGTGCTCTTCGGCGGTGTCGTAATCGGCGATCGCCGCGCGCGGCTCCATCGCGTTCGGCACCAGGCGGTTGTTGGTGAGGTCGAGCGTCACCACGTTGGCGGCCTTGGCGAAGGCGTCCTTGACCGCGGCTTCGTCGCCGAGCGTGCCAGTCGTAGACGATGTTGCCCGGGGCTTCGGGATGAAGCTGCGGCGCGCCCGGCTTGATCGCGGCCGCGACGTCGGGCGACGGCCGGCAGCTCCTCATAGTTGACCACCACGGCTTCGGCCGCGTCGCGGGCCTGGTTCTTGGTCTCGGCGATCACGACCGCGACCGCCTGGCCGACAAAGCGCACGGTCTCCGGCGCCATCGCGGGCCATGCGCCCATCTTCATCGGCGTGCCGTCCTTGGAGGTGATGGCCCAGCCGCAGATCAGATTGCCGACCTTGTCGTCGACGAGCTGCTGTGCCGGTCAGCACCGCGATCACGCCCGGCATCTTCATCGCCGCCGACGAGTCGATGCTCTTGACCTTGGCATGCGCATGCGGGCTGCGGATGAAATGGGCATAGGTCATGCCCAGCAGCTTGATGTCGTCGACGTAACGGCCCTTGCCGGTGATGAAGCGCCGGTCTTCCTTGCGCACGACGCTTGCGCCAATGCCTTCAACACCCATGTCCTGTTCTCCCTGCCGGAGTTCTCGATCTCCGCCATTTCCATCGAAACGCGGCGGTCTTTGAATTTAGCGTGAATTGATCGGCGCGACGGCTTATTCGGCCGCCTGCGCGACCTTCATGCGGCCGGCGGCATCCAGCACCGCCTTGACGATATTGTGATAGCCGGTGCAGCGGCAGATATTGCCTTCGAGCTCGTGCCGGACGGTGGCCTCGTCGAGCTTGCCGCCATGGCGATGGACGATGTCGATGGCCGACATGATCATGCCCGGGGTGCAATAGCCGCACTGCAGGCCGTGATTGTCGCGGAACGCCGCCTGCATCGGGTGCAGCTCGTCGCCCTTGGCGATGCCCTCGATGGTGGTGACGCTGGAGCCCGCGGCCTGTCCGGCCAGCATGGTGCAGGATTTCACCGCGCGGCCGTCGACATGGACCACGCAGGCGCCGCACTGGCTGGTATCGCAGCCGACATGGGTGCCGGTGAGGTTCAGTTTCGCGCAGGAGATGGACCAGAAGCGTCCGGTCCTCGACATCGGCGGAGACCGCCCTGCCGTTCACTGTCAGTTTGACTGTCGACACGCTGATACCCTCCCGATGATGATTTTTGATTGGTCCAATTAGAAACAGGGGGCGGGAACTTTGCAACTGGGAAATTCGGTCGCGAAATCATTGTGAGCGACGCGAGCGCCCGCATCGCCATGCGGCTTGCTTCGCACAAGGCAGTCGGTGCCTCGGCGCAGGTCCGTCCGGCTACTGATTTACGCCCCCTTATGCCATTCTGCCCTGAGCTTGCCGGCACCGGGGCCGGCGAGTTTACCGCCTTATCATTCTGCCTGCTGACCGGCAGTTGCTGGGAAGGCCTGGAATTCCGGTGGGTTGGAATGTCGGGGGCAGTCCGTTCACGATCGTTGTTGTCCCGGCTTCCAACCCTGCGTTTCCGCGCCAAGATCCTGCTCGGCTTCGCGCTGGTGCTGGCGATTTCGGCCGTCAGCCTGGCCATGGCCTATTTCGGCTTCGACCATGTCTCCGGCGGCGGTCGGCTCCTACCGAACCAGCGTCGCGGAAGCCGATTTTGCCCGCAACATCGACCGCGAACTGATCTCCTATCGCGCGCTGGTCAAATATTATGTCGTGACCGGCAAGGAGGACGACGCCAAGGCGGCGCAGGCGGCCGAGGCAAGCCTGAAGGACGCCATCGACAAGTCGATGCGGGCACCGGCAATCCGGCGCGGCTCGAGGGGATCAAGCGGCTGGCGATCGAGTTCCGGAATTTCGCCGGGACCTTTGCCGACATCCTCAAGGTCAAGCGCGAGAGCGCGCTGATCGTGCAGAACCAGCTTGGCCGCGGCGCCAACATGCTGCGCTACAAGCTCGACGATCTCGCCAGCAACGCCGCCGACACCGAACTGCAGGCGGTCAAGTTCGGCGCCAAGCAGGTGATCGACGCAATTCCAGGCCGCGACCGTCGCGCTCGCCAACACCTTCGTCGTCAATTCCGACCAGGCGGTCGCCAACAGCGCGCTGGCGCGGCTCAAATTCGTCGAGAATGCGCTGCAGGCCATCCTCGACAGAACGAGAAGATCATCGCAGGGCCTCAAGGAGGCCGCGGCCTGCTCGGAGAATACCGCCAGGCGCTGAGCCAGGCTGGTCGAGAACGCCAGGACCATCGAGGATCTGGTCACCGAAATGAGCGGATCGGCCGGCGCGATCAGCCAGGGCGCGGGCGCGATGAAGGCGGATCTCGTCGCCGAACAGCAGCGGCTGGAACCGAATCGCACGCGACCATCGGCGAGACCGAGCACCTTATCCTCATGCTCGCCGTGGGCGGCTACGCTGCTCGGCGCGGTGCTGGCGCTGTTGCTCGGGCGCGGCATCTCGCGGCCGATGATCGCGATGTGCAAGGCGATGCGCGAACTCGCCGGCGGCAATTTCGATGTCGTGCTGCCGGGGCTCGGCCGCAAGGACGAGCTCGGCGAGATGGCCGGCGCGGTCGAGGAGTTCAAGCTGCAGGCGATCGCCAAGGCCGAGCGCGATGCCGCCGCGCAGGATGCGCAGAACAAGGCAGGCCGGCGCGGCGCGCCGCGCCGAGCTCATTCGCTTCGCCGATGATTTCGAGACCGCGGTCGGCTCGATCGTCTCCAATGTCTCGGCCTCCGCCGTTCAGCTGAACAGGCGGCGGGCACGCTGACGCGCACCGCCGAGACGACGCAGGGCCTGTCGAGCCAGGTGGCCGGCGCCTCGGAAGAGGCGTCCACCAACATCGCAGTCGGTGGCGTCGGCGACCGAAGAATTGTCGGCGTCGGTCGACGAGATCGGCCGGCAGGTGCGCGAATCCAACCGCATCGCCGAAGCGGCCGTGACGCAGGCGCAGGAGACCGATGCGCCGGATCGGCAAATTGTCGCGCGCCGCGCCGGAGATCGGCGACGTCGTCAAGCTGATCACCGCGATCGCCGAGCAGACCAATCTGCTGGCGCTCAACGCCACCATCGAGGCCGCGCGCGCGGGCGATGCCGGCCGCGGCTTTGCCGTGGTCGCCTCCGAGGTCAAGTCGCTGGCGAGCCAGACCGCGAAGGCGACCGAGGAGATCTCGAATCACATCGCCGGCATGCAGGAGGCGACGCGGGAGTCGGTCGCCGCGATCAAGGAGATCGGCGCGCACCATCGGCCAGATCTCCGACATCGCCTCGTCGATCGCCAGCGCGGTCGAGCAGCAGGGCGCGGCGACACAGGAGATCGCGCGCAACGTCCAGAGCGTCGCGCAGGGCACGCGCGAGGCCGCCACCAACATCGTGCAGGTCAACCGCGGCGCCACCGAAACCGGCTCGGCGTCCGGAGGAAGTGCTGAGTTCGGCGAAAGCGCTGTCGACCGAAAGCACGCGGCTGCGCGCCGAGCTCGACCGCTTCATGGCGAATATCAGGGCGGCGTAGGCGTTATCTCGTCGTCATTCCGGGCGCGACGACGTCGCGAGCCCGGAATCGATAACCCCATCGTTCGCCTTGGGCACGATGGCGGCCAGCTTTTTCAACATCACGCTCGTGGTTATGGATTCCGGCCCATCGCTTCGCGCTGCCCGGAATGACGTAGGAAATTGAGCGGCATTACTCCCTCCCGAACGCCCGCTTCAGCTCCACCTTCGCGCGCTCCAGCCGCTCGCGTTGGGTCTTCGGCAAGGTCTTGCCGGCGCGGTTGATGTAGAAGGTCAGCATCGACAGCGCCGAACGGTAGGCGCCGGACTTGCGGCGCGTGCTGTGCTCGGCCGATCGCTTCAGCGATGCGGCGATCTTCTTCGCGCTGGTCTGCTTGAACACGCCGCGCTTCAGGTCGAGCGCGTCGCTTTCGCGCGTCACCCGCTGCGACCAGCGTTTCGGCGACCTGGCGGGTTTTCGCGCGCTGCCGCTTTCGCGCGGTCTTTCGGGCGGCCTTCTTTCTCGCGTTCCGCCATGCTCATCTCCTTGTATTCCCTAGCAGAAGCCGCAATTGACCCCGATCGTTCCCGGCGGCGAAGCCGGAACTCCGCCTTGCATCGCGACGTTATCTCGGGGTGGCGGGCATCAGGCTTGCCGCAATCGCGCTTGAAAAACCTCGGGAGGCGCGGCGTCCCGGGGCATTTTGCATTGGTTGATCCAATGGTCTTGCACGAAGATCCGGCAGTCGAACGATCGCGGCGGCCATCGCGCCGGCCGCTGAGCGCGTCGACGATCGCATCATCGAAACCGCGATTCCGTCGCGGCTCGACGCGCTGCGTCTGGAGCGGCTTTCACACCCGCGTGGTGCTGGCGCTCGGCATCACCTGGATCCTCGACGGGCTGGAAGTGACGCTCGCCGGCGCGTTGTCCGGCGCGCTGAAGGAAAGCCCGACGCTGCAATTTTCCAATTTCGATGTCGGTCTCGCCAACAGCGCGCTATCTCGCCGGCGCCGTGCTCGGCGCGATCGGCTTCGGCTGGCTGACCGACCGGATCGGCCGCAAGAAACTGTTCTTCATCACGCTCGCGCTCTATCTCTCCGCGACCGCCGCGACGGCGCTGTCCTGGAGCGTCGGCGAGCTACGCGCTGTTTCGCTTTCTGACCGGCGCGGGCATCGGCGGCGAATACACCGCGATCAATTCGACCATCCAGGAACTGGTGCCGGCGCGCTATCGCGGCTGGACCGATCTCGTCATCAACGGCAGCTTCTGGATCGGCGCCGCGCTCGGCGCGGCCAGCGCGATCGTGCTGCTCGATCCCGCCGTCGCTCGGCCCGATCTCGGCTGGCGGCTTGCCTATTTCACCGGCGCGGTGCCTCGGCCTGATCGTGCTGGTGATGCGGATGTGGATTCCGGAAAGCCCGCGCTGGCTGATGATCCACGGCCGTCCCGACGAGGCGCATGCGATCGTCGACGAGATCGAGACGCTCCGCGACGGGCATGCGCAAGACCCGCGCGAGCCGGCCTTTGCCGAAAATCAGGCTGCAGGATGCGCGACCACACCCCGCTGGCGCGAAGTCGCGCATACGCTGTTCTCGACCTATCGCCAGCGTTCGCTGGTGGGGCTGGCGCTGATGATCGCGCAGGCGTTCTTCTACAATGCGATCTTCTTCACCTTCGCGCTGGTGCTGACCGATTTCTACGGCATCGCCGCCGACCATGTCGGCTGGTACATCCTGCCCTTTGCCGCCGGCAACTTCCTGGGGCCGCTGCTGCTCGGGCGGCTGTTCGATACGCTCGGCCGCCGCGTCATGATCGCGCTCACCTATGGCGTCTCCGGCGTGCTGCTGGCGCTGTCGGGCTATCTGTTCTCGATCGGCGTGTTGAGCGCGCAGACCCAGACCATCGCCTGGATGGTGATCTTCTTCTTTGCCTCGCCGGCGGCGAGTGCGGCCTATCTCACCGTCAGCGAGAACTTTCCGCTGGAGGTGCGCGCGCTGGCGATCGCGCTGTTTTATGCGATCGGCACCGGAATCGGCGGCGTGGTCGGGCCCGCGCTGTTCGGCGTGCTGATCGATACCGGATCGCGCGGCAGCGTGTTCGCCGGCTATCTGCTTGGGTGCGGCATTGATGATCGTGGCGGCCGCGCGTCGGCGTGGCGCTATGCGATCGCCGCCGAGCGCAAGTCGCTGGAATCTGTCGCACAGCCGCTCGCATTTGTGGAGTAGGATGAGATGGATCAGGACTGGCCGAGATGCCGATCGAAGGAAGACGACATCGGCGCGAGCAGGACGCAATCGCCGGAAGCCGTTCCGGTGCCGCATCTCGCTCGTGCCGCATCTTGGCGAGACCGCGATCCTGCTCGACATCGACGGCACGCTGCTCGACCTGACGCCGACGCCGCGCGAAGTCTGGGTGCCGCCGGGTCTGGCGAAAACACTGAACGGATTGCTGGAGAGGACCTCGGGCGCGCTGGCGCTGGTCAGCGGGCGCTCGCTCAACGACATCGACCTGATCTTTGCGCCCGAACAATTTCCGGCGGTCGGCGGCCATGGCGCGGAAATGCGGCTGATCGCGGACAGCGAAGCGGTCGCGACCCACGCGCCGCCGATGGACAAGGAATTGAAGCGGCGGCTGGCGGCCATCGCAAAGCTCAGCCCGGGAATACTGCTCGAGGACAAGGGCTATTCGCTGGCGCTGCATTATCGTCTGGCGCCGCATGCGGAGAAGGCGATCTATGAAGCGGTGTCGCTGATCCGCGCCGATCTGCCGAACGCGCCGATCGAGGTGCTGCCCGGAAAATGCGTCTGCGAGATCAAGCATTCCGGATTCACCAAGGCGACCGGCGTGCGCGAATTGATGACGCATGAGCCGTTCAAGGGCCGCAAGCCGCTGTTCATCGGCGACGACGTCACCGATGAAACGGTGTTCGCAATCATGCCCGATTTCGACGGTGTCGCATTCTCCGTCGGCCGTCGCGTGCGCGGCGTCGCCGGCCATTTCGATGCGCCGAGCGATGTGCGCGAGTTTCTTGCGCGGCTGCTCGATGACCAAAGCGTGACGCAGGCGCCATAGTCGCCACGCGCTTGCGCTGGCTTTGTGGCGCAGCCGCGTTTTTCTTCCGCTTTTCGTGCTTTTCCTGCACCAGACTTCATGTTTGTGCAAAGGAACCGCGGTTCCGTCGCTCACATGTCTGAATTCGGTTTCAATTCAACCGGCAATCTTCAAGGAACCATATTGATGAACGGCAGTTAAATGCCCGCATGCCAGGAGGGGAGCTCTGTGAACCTCGTCGTCGTCTCCAACCGCGTGGCCCGCGCCAACAGCCAATGAACCGATGACCGGCGGGCTTGCGGCTGCGCTCTTGCCGGTGGTCGAAAATTCCGGCGCGATCTGGGTCGGTTCCTCCGGACGGCTGCGAGACGGCGCCCAGAAGGAACCGTTTGCCGAAATCGAATCGCTTGGCGCCGGCACGCTCGCGATGATCGACCTGCCGGCCGCGCATTACGGCGGCTATTATGAAGGGTTCGCAAATTCCGCGCTGTGGCCCGCGCTGCATTCACGCAGCGACCTGATCCGGGTGACGCAGGGCGATTATCGCTCCTACCGCGAGGTCAACGCCTTCATGGCGCGCGCGCTGCTGCGCTTCAACAAATTCGAGCAATACGTACTCAGCCAGGCGTCGCGGTCGCATCGAGCCGCGCGACTGGATGCCCGACGCCTACCGCAAGACGCTGATCCGGCAGATCGCCCAGCACGCGCACTCCGAGATCATCGGCATGCAGCCGGAGGGCAACTGGATCACGCCGCGCGCCCGAGCCTGCGGCGCAAGGCGATCCTGATGGCCAAGGTGCAGGACGAGGCCGGCCACGGGCTCTACCTCTACTCCGCGGCGCGAGACCCTCGGCGTCGACCGCGACGAGCTGCTCGACCAGCTGCATCGCCGGCCGGCAGAAGTACTCCTCGATCTTCAACTACCCGACGCTCGACCTGGGCCGACATGGGCGCGATCGGCTGGCTCGTCGACGGCGCCGCGATCATCAACCAGGTGCCGCTGTGCCGCTGCTCCTACGGCCCGTACGCCCGGGCGATGGTCCGCGATCTGCAAGGAGGAGTCGTTCCACCAGCGGCAGGGCTTCGAGATCCTGCTACACGCTCGTCGCACGGCACCCCGGCGCAGCACGCGATGGCCCAGGACGCGGTGAACCGCTGGTGGTGGCCGTCGCTGATGATGTTCGGCCCGCCCGACGACGACTCGCCCGAACTCGGCGCAGTCGATGGCCTGGGGGATCAAGCGCTTCTCCAACGACGAGCTGCGCCAGCGCTTCGTCGACATGATCGTGCCCGCAGGCCGAGGTGCTCGGCCTGACGCTGCCCGACCCGGACCTGCGGTGGAACGAGGAGCGCGGCCACTACGACTTCGGCGAGATCGACTGGACCGAGTTCTACGAGGTGCTCAAGGGCAACGGCCCGTGCAACGCCCAGCGGATGGCGCACCGGCGCGCGCGCGCACGAGGAGGGCGCCTGGGTGCGCGAGGCCGCCGCGGCGTACGCCGACAAGCACGGCCGCGCGCGCCGACGAGGCGGTGGCCGCGATGACCAGCGCCGGCGGACCCGAGCGGCGAGCGCGACTGGCCGCTGTGGGAGGTGTTCGTCCGCGCCCGCCGCGGGCTGTCGCCACGAGCACGTCGGCAGCCTGCACGCGCCCGACGCCGAGATGGCGCTGCGCAACGCCCGCGACCTCTACACCCGCCGCGGCGAGGGCGTGTCGCATCTGGGTCGTGCCGGCCGCGGCGATCACCGCGTCCAGCCCGGACGAGAAGGACGCGTTCTTCGACCCGGCCGCCGACAAGGTCTACCGGCACCCGACGTTCTACGACGATCCCCGAAGGGGTGCAAGCACCTGTGACCGCGACCGGTCGACCGCGCACGGCGTCGCGACTACGCCGCTGCGGCCTCGGGCGACGACGCGCTGGTGCTCGCCCAGCGGCTCGGCGAGTGGATCGCCCGCGCCCCGGAGCTCGAGGAGGACATCGCGCTCGGCCAACATCGCGCTCGACCTGCTCGGCCAGGCGCGCATCGCTGCTGACCTACGCCGGCGAGCTCGAGGGCGCGGGCCGCACCGAGGACGACCTCGCCTACCTGCGCGACGAGCGCGAGTTCCGCAACGTGCAGCTGGTCGAGCAGCCCGAACGGCGACTTCGCGGTCACGATCGCGCGGCAGCTCGTGCTTCTCGACCTACCAGCTCGCGCTGTACGACGCGCGCTGCGCGACGTCGACCGACGCGACGCTCGCCGGCGATCGCCGCCAAGGCGGTCAAGGAGGTCGACTACCACCGCGACCACGCCGCGCAGTGGGTGCTGCGCCTCGGCGACGGCACCGACGAGTCGCCACGCGCCGGATGCAGGCCGCGCTCGACGACGATGTGGCCCTACGTCGACGAGCTGTTCGACGCCGTGCGATCGACCGCGGCTCGCTCGCGGCCGGCGTCGCGGTCGACCCGGCCGCGCTGCGCGCCGGCGTGGCGAGGCGCACGTCGCGACCGTGCTCGCGCGAGGCGACGCTCGAGCGTGCCCGGCCGTCGCCGCGCGGCCCGGCGGCGGCCGGCGCGGCGTGCACACCGAGCGCCTCGGGCACCTGCTCGCCGAGATGCAGGACCTGCACCGCGCGCACCCGGGGGCGACCTGGTGACCGCCGACCGACGTCGAGCCGCGCCCGTGCGACGGTCGCCGGCGCGCGTCGCCCGACCCCGAGATCCCGGTGCTGACCATCGAGGACCTCGGCATCCTGCGCGACGTCGACGGTCGACGACGACGGCGCGCGTCGACGGTCGACGATCACGCCGACCTACTCGGGCTGCCCGGCGATGGACGCGATCCGCGACGACGTCGCCGCGCGCGCTCGCGCGAGGCCGGCTATCGGCGACGTCGACGTGCGGATCGTGCTCGCGCCCGCCTGGACCACCGACTGGATCAGCGAGCGACGGCCGCGCAAGCTCGCGCGAGTACGGCATCGCGCCGCCCGGCACCGCGGCGCCGCGGGCGGCCGGTCGGCCTCGCGCTGGCCGTCGCGCTGCCCGCAGTGCGGCTCGCCTCGACACCCGCGAGCTCTCGCCGCTTCGGCTCGACCGCCGTGCAAGGCGCTGTGGCGCTGCCGCGCCTGCCGCGAGCCGTTCGACCACTTCAAGGCGCTCTGATGGCCGCCGTGACGACCAGCACGCAGGAGCAGGTCGCGCCGGCCGCCGACGCCGCCTTCCACCCGCTGCGCGTCGCCGCGGTCGAGCAGCTGACCGACGACGCGGTCGCGGTCACCTTCGCCGTGCCCGCCCGAGCTGCGCGACGAGTACGCACTTCGCGCCCGGCCAGCACCTCACGCTGCGCGCGACGTCGACGGCGAGGAGGTGCGCCGCAGCTACTCGATCTGCACGCCCGCCGTCGTCCGGGGCGGCTGCGGATCGGCGATCAAGCGGCTGCCGGGCGGCGCGTTCTCCGGGCACGCGCTCGAGCAGCTGCGGGCCGGCGACGTGCTCGACGTGATGACGCCCGCCGGCCGCTTCGACGTCCGGCTCGACCCGGCGCAACGCCAAGCACTACGTCGGCGATCGCCGCCGGCAGCGGCATCACGCCGGTGCTGTCGATCCTCGCGACCGTGCTCGAGACCGAGCCGGCCAGCCGGTTCACGCTGGTCTACGCCAACCGCGACGCCGGATCGGTGATGTTCCTCGAGGAGCTCGCCGACCTCAAGGACCGCTACCCCGACCGGCTGCAGCTGCGTGCACGTGCTCTCCCGCGAGGCGCGGGACGCCGAGCTGCTGCTCCGGCCGCATCGACGACGAGCGGCTCGACCGGATGCTCGACGCGCTCGTCCCGCCCGACGACGTCGACGAGTGGTTCCTGTGCGGGCCGTTCGAGATGGTCGAGCAGGTCCGGACGCAGCTGGTGGCCGCGGGCGTGCCGCACGCGGCGATCGCACCTGGAGCTGTTCCACGTCGAGGGGAGCCTGTCCGCGCCCGGCCGCACCGCCGCGGCGTCGGGGTGCCGCGGACGCCGCCAGCGAGGTGACGGTGCGGCTCGACGGGCGGACGCACGACGTTCCGCGATGCCGCCGGACGGGCTCCGTGCTCGACGCCACGCTCGCGGTGCGCACCGACGCGCCGTACGCGTGCAAGGGCGGGGTCTGCGGGACGTGCCGGGCGAAGCTCGTCGAGGGGGAGGTCGACGATGGCGCGCCGCTACGCCCTCGACGACGACGAGGTGGACGAGGGCTTCGTGCTCGCCTGCCAGTCGCGTGCCCGCTGACGCCCTCGGTCGTGCTCGACTTCGACGCCTGACGTGGTCTCGACCGCCGTTCAGGCGGCGGGCTCCTCGCCGTTCTTGAGGAGGTTCCAGAGGTTCGACGGGAGCCGCCGCCAGCCGTCGGCCTTGGCGGCGGCCACGGCGACCGCCCCGGCCAGCCACAGGCCGACGAAGCCGACCAGGAACTGGACCCCCCAGATGGCCAGGCGCACCTCTTGGGCCGCGCCCTCGCTCGTCAGGGTGCCGCGGTGAGTGGCGATGCTGATGACGATCTGCGCGAACGGGAACCACGAGAGGACGATCAGCAGGAGCCCGGCCCTGAGCCGGGCGAGCGCGTGCGACCGGCCGGCGGTCACCTCGTGCTCGCTCATGCGGCATCCGATCTGCGACTGCGGACAGCATCCTGGGACCCATCACTGTGGGATTCGGACGGGGCGCGGCGCCTCACCCGCGCTGGATGACGCGAGGCGGTCGGCCGGCGGAGGTCCAGTACGCTGGGCCCCGCGCCCCCGTAGCTCAGGGGATAGAGCACCTCTCTCCTAAAGAGGTGGCGCAGGTTCGAATCCTGCCGGGGGCACTGACAAATCCGCAGGTCACGGCCCTACTTCGCTAGATCGTGGGGGCTGTATCTAGATCGTTTGTCCGCAGATTGTCCGCAGACCTCGTCGTCACGACGCGAACCTCCACGGACTCTTCCGGGGACGATCAAGGCGGCCTCCGAGACTCGCTCGTTCCCGGCGTACACCTTCACGCGCAACGAGCAGCTCGGCAGCGTCTCGATCTAGCCCCACTGCGCTTCGACGACCGCCCCGGCTGCACCACCATGGGGGCAGCGTTCTGAGACGCTCGCACCACGAGCGTGATCGGCGAAGTATGTACCAGGGCATAGCGCCTGCTGACTGCGCGCGCCCGGCAGGGATCGAACCTGCGACCATCGGATTAGTCCCAGACGCCCTGGTGGGCGGCCCGTTCCGGGCTGAAAATGGGGGTCCGGTCGCCCGTCGACGTCGTCCCTCCTTGATCGTCTGAGGCCGTGGATTAGTCGGGCGCCGGGAGCCGCGCTCGTGGGCCCTTCCTTGTGCCTCGAGCACGCGAACTAGCTTTGAACCCCTCCCTGCGGCTCCTGCGGGCGACCGGCCTGCGCGGTCGGACGAGGTCGAGACGGGGAGGTCGTGGATGCTGCAGGAGACCCAGGACGGCGACGAGACTGGCAGTGGAGCGGGTCGCCGCGCTGGACATCGGCAAGGCCGAGGTGGCGTGTTGCGTGCGGGTGCCCGAGCCCGAGCGGGACGGGCCGGCGAGCGCAGGAGGTGGCCACCTACTCCACGATGACCCGCTCGCTGCAGGCGCTGGCGGATCGGCTGCGGGCGCTGCGGGTGACCCGGGTGGTGATGGAGGCGACCAGCGACTACTGGAAGCCGCGTGTTCTACCTGCTGGAGGCGGCCGGGTTCGAGGTCTGGCTGGTGAACGCCAAGGACGTCAAGCACCTGCCGGGCCGGCCGAAGACCGACACGATCGACGCGGTGTGGCTGTGCAAGGTCGCCGAGCGGCAGATGCTGCGGCCCAGTTTCGTGCCGCCGCGAGCCGATCCGGCTGCTGCGGGACCTGACCCGCTACCGGATCGATCTGGTCGGCGAGCGCGGCCGCGGAGAAGAACCGGGTGGAGAAGCTGCTGGAGGACGCCCAGATCAAGCTGTCGGTGGTGGCCAGCGACATCTTCGGGGTCTCCGGCCGGGACATGATGGCCGCGCTGATCGCCGGCGAGCGGGACCCGAAGGTGCTGGCCCAGCTGGCCCGGTCCCGGATGCGCGCCAAGATCCCGGACCTGCGAGGAGGCGTTCGTCGGCCGGTTCAGCGACCACCACGCCTTCCTGCTGGCCACGATGCTGGCCCGCATCGACGCCCTCGACGCCGACATCGCCGCCGTCGAGGCCAGGATCGAGGACCTGATCGCCCCTTTCGCTGACGCCGGCTGGCGCGCCTGGACGCGATCCCCGGCATCGGCCGGATCGCCGCCGCGACGATCATCGCCGAGATCGGGGTGGACATGACCCGCTTCCCGACCGCCGGCCACCTGGCCTCCTGGGCCAAGTTCGCCCCGATCGTCAAGCGAGTCCGCCGGGAAGACGCAAGGGCAACGAACGCCACCGGCAAGGGCAACCGGTACCTGGCCCGCGCCCTGGGCGAGGCCGCCGTCGGCCGCCGCCCGCACCGACACCTTCCTCGGCGAGCGCTACCGACGCCTCGCCCGCCGCCGCGGCAAGAAGAAGGCGATCGTCGCCGTCGGCCGCTCCATCCTGGTCATCATCTGGCACCTGCTCGCCGACCCCGACCGCCGAGTACGTCGACCTCGGCCCGCACCACTACGACACCCGCGCCGGCACCCAACGCGCCGTCCGCAACCACATCCGCGGACTACAAGCCCTCGGCTACAGCGTCACCCTCAACCCGCCGCCTGACCGCATCGAACCCATCCCGGCTCCGCTGCGCTCCGCCGGAGCTGTCGCCCGCCAGTCACCGTCATTTTCGAACTAGAAGACGTCCGGACAGTGCCCACTCCAGCTTCTGTCTGGGGCTGTGGTCACGGCCGACCCGTCCGCAGCTGCTCCACAAGGCTCCGGTAGGCCTCAGTTCGCACCACGTTTGATTCCACGGCCGATCGACTCGGGCCAGAACCGCTCGCACCGGCACGCGCGGAGTCACCGCGAAGCGATACCTCCCCCGTCCCGTTACGGGCATGTCCGTGGGGCTTTTGGACCGGACGGGTCTTGCGGGACGTCGGTGAACCGGGACTCGAGCTGGCACCGGGTCGTCTGGGCCAGGGCCGCGCCGTCCCGCTGATGGTTCCTCCAACGGAACGGCTCAACTGCCACCGTCGACGTGAGTCGCCACCTGTCGTCAAGACGCCTGGCTCGCGCTGCCGGAGCTGGGCGGACGCGTCGTACCAGCGCAGCACCCGCAGCGCCCTCAAGGTGTTCCACCGGCTAGGCGTGCCGTCGGGTTCCTCGAACCGGAAGTGGACCGCGCCGGCGTGGTTGTTCTCGAGCAGCCAACGCCCGTCGGGTCGGCGCTTTGCGCGGACGCGTTCGATCGCTTCGGCCAGCCGCGGATCCGGAGTGCCCCCACGCCGGGCGAAGTACTCCGTGGCCTTGAGCAGGTCGTAGTGCCAGCGTGGGGGGTAGGAGAACAATGCCCACTGCGGGTTGACCACCTCGCCCGTGCGTAACGACCGGAAGAGGTTGCGCCGGAGCAGGTACTCCTCTCCGTTCCGGCGAGCCCGGCGGACCTCCTCAGATCCGCCGGTATGGCGCTCCCACCTCAGCAGAGCGTCGATCACGTCCAGGGTGCTTGCGAAAGATGACGGCGCTGGGCGCGTCTCGGCCCAGCAGTTCCAGCCACCATCCGGCATCTGGTCGGCCACGAGCCGCTGCACCACCGGGTCGACGTCGACGCCCAGGTAGGCACCGATCAGGATCGTGCCGGCGTTGATGCAGCAGTCCACCTCGCCGGCGAAGAACGGCAGCCCGTCGTACTCCCAGCGGCAGTTGCGGGCCACCAGGTGTGCGGTCTCCTGCATCACCGCACTGTCCGGCGGAACGCCCAGGTGGCACAGGTCGAGCAGGACCGGGTACGTCGCGGTCCACGGCTGGCCCGGCTCGGCACCCGACCCGTCGGTCGGCGCCTCGGCCGGTTCCGCGTCGGGCGACGGGAAAGGCGGCGGTGGCTCACCGGCAGCCAGAGCCCGCGCAGTGTCCGCTGCGAACGCCGCCGTACCCGGAAAGCAGGCCCCGTTCGCCCACAGGCCATCAGGAGCCCGCAGCGCCAGCAGCCGAGCACCCCAGCCCTCGTGCTCCACCCGCGCCCGCTCGGTCGCCACCTCGGTCTCCGAGGCGTTGACGAGGTCGCGCAGCACCTGCCAGCGGATCGCCGGATCGCCCTGCAGCAGCCACTGCACAACCGGATCGTCCTCGGCCATCGGCGGCGTTCGTGGCTGGTAAGGGCCCTGATTCTCCGTCGGCTCCATCCCCGAACCCTAACCGGAAGAAGTGCACCATCTGCCGCCGACAGTGACTGCCCGGGACTCCCACGGCGAGGGCGTTCGCGGACTCTCGTCGCGTGACTTCGCGCGGGCGGCGCAGGCGCAGCCACGTTCAGCGTCTCCACGAGGGCGATCAACGCAGCAAGGAGCAGCGGGCTGACGCACGGGTGACCGCAGCGCCCAAGGCTCACGTGGGGCCCCTTGGCTGCCGACACCCGATCCGTGAGTCCCGATCTGCGCGTGGGTGCGGTGTTCGTCGCCGCCGCCGTGGCGCTGCTCTGCACGCCCGCCCAGGCCGCCGCGCCGACCTCGGGCCCCGACGGCGGCACCGCCGTACGCCTCGCGCGCGGCGTCGGCGCCGAACCTCGTGATCCGGCGTCAGCGGCCCGCCCTCGTGACCCCTGCCCCGAGCTCCCCGACGCCCGTGCAGCAGGGGAACGGCCCTCGTGGCCGCGCCCTCTGGGCCGTCCCGGGCACCCAGGCCGCCACGGCGGCGGCCCGGATCCGCGCCGACCGGCCCGCCGACGCCGCCGTCCTCGACCGCATCGCCGCCACCCCGCAGGCCGTCTGGCTCGGCGACTGGACACCCGCCCCCGCCGTCACGACCACCATCGGCAGGGTGCTCGCGCCCGCGCTCGCGCAGAACGCCCTCGTGACGTTCGTGCTCTACGCGATCCCGCACCGCGACTGCCACGCCGGCGGCCTGCCGACCGCGCAGGCCTACCGCGCCTGGATCGACGCCGTCGCCGCCGGACTCGCCGGCTCCCCCGCGATCGTCGTCCTCGAGCCCGACGCCCTCGCCATGCAGGGCTGCCTCGACGCCCCCGGCCAGCAGGAGCGCACCGACCTGCTGCGCTACGCCGTCGGCCGCCTCGCCACCGGCTCGACCTGGGTCTACCTCGACGCGGGGCACGCGAACTGGATGTCGTCATCCACCGCCGCCGCGCGGCTAACCGCGGCCGGGAATCGGCACGGCCCGCGGCTTCTCGCTGAACGTCTCGAACTTCGGCACCACCACCGACCAGTCCGCCTACGCCCACCGCATCGCCGACGCCCTCGGCCGCCCCACGCCCTACGTCGTCGACGTCGGCCGCAACGGCCTCGGCCCCTGGACCGGGCCCCTGGACTGGTGCAACCCGCCCGGCCGCGCCCTGGGCGCCGCCCCCACCACGACGGCCGCCGACCCGATGGCCGACGCCCTGCTCTGGGTGAAGCCCCCGGGCGAGTCCGACGGCACCTGCCGCCCGGGCGAGCCCTCCGCCGGAACGTTCTGGGTCGACTACGCGCTCGGCCTCGCCCACGCCGCCGGCTGGTCGTGACCGGACACGTGAGGTGCTCAGCGAGCGACGACGGCGCGGCCAGGGTGACGGCCGTCCTCACCGCCGCATCTGCCAGGACGTTCGGGTGCCGGACAACAACCTCGTCGGCGTGACCGCCGGCCTCGCGGGACTCGCGATCGGTTGGTTGGTGTCCGGGTACCAGCGTGTCGGCGAGAAGATCACCGAGGAGCGCCGCGCCGCCTACGTCGCCCTGCTGGACCTCGCGGACGCCGTCCGCGCCGACCCTGCCGCCGACGACAGCTCCGCGGTCTCCAAGCTCCGCTCAGCCGGCGCTGAGGCCGAGTTCATCAGCTCTCCGCAGCTCGTCCGCTCCGGATACATCGCCGCGCTGGCCCGGGCCACGACCAGCCGGGACGACGAGCAGTGCCGGCAGGCACGTGAGGCCTTCCTTGCCGGAGCGCGCGCCGACGGCCTGACCAACTCTGCCGTCACCCGGTGGATGCGTCGCCGCGCCTACCGCCGCCACCCCTGACGCAACCCCAGGGAGTGACGGCGTACCCCCGTCGATCCGCAACCCGGGGCCGGCGGCCTGCGGCCGATACCCCGCCCGGGCCCCTGGGCTGCGCGTGCTGGTCGCCCACCTCGCGCCTCCGCTCCCCCGATGAACGCGACCGTTCAGCACGCCGGGAGGCGGCACGATTCGGTAAACCGATCCTTCAGCCGGCGCGGCACGTGGAGGGTCAGTTCTCGGGGGGCGTCGACAGCGACGAGGTCTGGTGGCTGTCTCGTCGGCTGCCGAAGGGGAAGACCCGGGCGGCAGGCAGGAAGAACCAGTGCCGGTGAATGCACCGCACTTTGAGGTGGAGGATTCCGTCTATCCGCGTGCTCCATTCCACGGAGGCCACGCTTCGGCATTCGGGACAGCTGACCAGCTCCACCGTCAGTTCGTCGTCCGTGCCCATGGGCCCACCGACCCGCCCTGAACGAGGTGTGCAGCCAGGAAGCGCGCCTGTGCGTCGACCACGCGGTCGAAGATGACCGTCTCGGGGTAGAGGAGGCCGAAGTGC
Organism: uncultured Actinomycetota bacterium; assembly: GCA_963792195.1. GTDB lineage: Bacteria > Actinomycetota > Actinomycetes > Actinomycetales > Kineosporiaceae > DATKNA01. The sequence continues at coordinate 55,959 of CAWBVK010000006.1, forward strand.
CCCCCGTCGATCTTCAGCAGCTCCTTCGGTCCGGGCGCCGATCCATAGGCCACCAGGGTGACCGCAGGGTTGGCGCGGGGCATCTCGTCGTCCGCGACGACCCATAAGGACGGGCAGGTGAGGTGTGGTGAGCACAGTTGGGCATGCAGTGCCGGGTGGGTGTCGAGCTCGACGACGCTGGCCTCGTTGCTCCAGCCGGTCTCAGGCCGGCCGCCGAATTCGACGAACCAGCGGTAGGCCGTGAGCGGAACGAGCAGGCTCGGCCGGCGACCTTGATCCGGGGAGACGACCGGCGCCGGACCGACGACACGCGCAGGCAAGGACGCCAGCTCGGCGGTGTCGAAGACCGTCCGGAGGGCCTCGAAGTCGCCCCCGGTGCTCGGAGCTGCGTCGTGCGCACCGCAGGAGGGAACCTGCACGACCAGTGCGCGGACGCGGGTGTCGAAGGCCGCGACGCAGATGGCCACGCCGCCGCTGAAGCTGTCCCCCCAGATCGCGATGCGGCCCGGATCGACGTCCGGTCGCCGTGCGAGAAAAGTGATCGCGTCGCGGTAGCCACGGGCCTGTACCCACCGATTGACCTGCCGCCGCGGTGAACCGCCACTGAGACCGAAACCACGGTGGTCGAACAGCAGGACCTGAAGGCCCGACGCATGGAGCCGCTCGGCATAACGCTCGGCGACCATTCCCGAGATGGTGGCCGTGAAGCCGTGGGCCATGACGAGCGCCGGCCGTCGTCCGGGTTCGGCGTCGGTACCCTCGGGGTGGGCGTAGAGCCGGCCGCGCAGGGTCGCGCCCTCGGACGGGAACGTCACCAATTCGTGGCTGGGTACTGGACGGCGTTCGGGCCCGGGGTGCCCTTGTCGAGGCGGCCCCGGTCCCGGTCCACGATCGTCCGCATCGTCCGCCGTCCCGGAGGCCGAGCCGAACGGACGTGGCGGGGCTGCTGGAGGTGAACCCGCCTTCGGTGACGTCGATGTGGATGAATGGCATGGAGGGGCCACCTGCTCCGGCGCATGGGGGTCGTCGACGTGAAGGGGGCGGTGGTCAGCCTCGACCCGAGGGGTGGATGTTCTGGTTGAGGTGGAACAGGTTGGTCGGGTCGTACCGGTCCTTGACCGCGACCAGTCGGGCGTACGTGGCGGACGGGTAGGCCATGCGCACCGTGTCGGCGCCGCTGTCGCCGGTGAAGTTCACGTACCCACCGGCTGTGGTCGACGGGTCCACGGCCCGGCGCGTCGCTCGTGCCCAGTCGACGTGCTCGGGGAAGCCTGCCCGGTCGGGGGACCGGGCAATGATGTTGAGGACGTAGGCCGCGTCGCGGTGCGCGAAGGCGGTCGCGTCGGCCGGGACCCTGCCCATGGCGCCGCCGCCATGGTGCAGATGCAGCTCCCGTACGGGCGCCGTACCGGCGCCGTGCTGGGCGAGCAGTGTGTCGATGCCCTCGTCGCTCAGCTCGGTCAGGAGTGCCCCGGTGAAGTAGTTCTGGGCCCCAGGGGTCCACAGCGGGTCCAGCAGGCTCTGCATGGCCGTGTAGGGCATGGGTCCCATCAGGTCGGCCAGCGGCTCCGCCAGGTGGCGCAGCGGATCGACGGCCTGGGCGCCGTCCTCGACCGAACCGGCGTACACCCCGATGATCGCGACGATGGGCTGACCGTGACAGGTCTCGGGCAGGAACGGGACAGGCGGTGCGATCAGGATGTTCGCCAGCGTGGTGAGCGAGTCGGGCAGGGTCCGCGTGAGGTCGCGCCAACCACGGAGCACCTGGACGGCGTCCGCTCCGGCGTAGAAGATCGGGCCGGCGAAGACGGTCGGGCCGACCGGGTGCAGCTGGAACTCCATGGAGGTGACCACACCGAAGTTGCCTCCGCCGCCGCGCAGCGCCCAGAACAGCTCGGCATGCTCGTGCTCGTTGGCGGTCACGAGCCGGCCGTCGGCGGTGACCAGGTCGGCCGACAGCAGGTTGTCGCAGGTCATGCCGAACTCGCGCAACAGCCACCCGATCCCGCCGCCGAGAGTGAATCCTGCGATCCCCGTGCTCGACACCAGGCCGCCGGTCACCGCCAGCCCGAACGCCTGGGTCTCGTGGTCGAACTCGGCCCAGGTGAGCCCGGGCTGTGCGACGGCACGGCGAGTGACCGGGTCGACCCTGATGCCCTTCATCGGTGACAGGTCGAGGACCACCCCGCCGTTGCTGGTCGAGAAGCCGGCGATGCTGTGAGCGCCACCGCGGACGGCCAGTTCGAGTCCTTCGCTGCGCGCGAATTCGACTCCTCGGACCACGTCTGCAGGGCCCGCACACTGGATGATCAGTGCTGGTTCGAGGTCGTGAGCCGCGTTCCACACCGCGCGTGCCTCGTCGTAGTGCGGATCCGAGGGGCGCACCAGTCGCCCCCGCAGGGTGCCTTCAAGTTCGCCCAGGGTGGCGTCCCCGAGAACGTCGCGGGCATGGGTCGTTGCGGTCATGGTGGTATCCCTCGTTCACATCACCGTTCAGGTCAACAGGTCGCCTCGACCGTAGGAGGGCCCGCTCAACACTCACTTAGCAGCGCCTCGGCCTGCCCATCCGGGCTGTCCAGCCCGTCCAGCCCGTCCAGTCCGTTCAGGTAGGCGAGCCCTGGCGAGTCCGCAAGGGCAAGGAAGGCCTGGCGCGCTTCGTCGAGGCAGCGGACGGCTGCGTCGTCGTCGCCGCAGCGTCGCTCCGCCGCGGCCAGGGACAGCAGCGCCCATGCTCGAGGTCGAAACGTCCAAGCGGGCGGCAGGCCCTGCCACTCTCGGAGCACTCGGCGCGCTCGTTCGTAGTCGCCTGCGTCGAGCAGGACGAGGCCGAGGTCGAGCAGGGCGCCCCAACGCCCGGTCCGTCCTCTGTCTCCTCGAACAGCAGCAGAGCCTCGCGAAGCAGCCGGTCGGCCTTCTCCGGGTCGTCGTCCGCGGCGGCCACCAGGGCCTGATTGATCACCGTCATCCCGATCGACCGGCGGTCGCCGAGGCCTTGGCGGATCTCCAGGCTGTCGTCGAGCAGCTGAGTGGCCGTGGCGACCCTGCCTGCGACGCGGTGGACGCCGGCCAGACGGCTCAGCGCCAGGGCCTGGCCGTGTAGATCGCCCTCGCGCGGCGAACCCGCTCAAGCTGTCCTCGAGCAGCCGGAGGGCGCGAGAAGGGTCTCCGGCGAGGCTCGCCGCGTACGAGAGGTTCGCCAGCGTGTAGGCCACGGCTTGACGGCGACCGACTCGGCGGAACAGCAACACGGTCTCGGTGAACGGCAGTCGGGGCGGGCCGCCGCGGGCAGGCTCGAAGTAGAACCCGGGTGTCAGGGCGGAGAAGAACGGCGGCAGGTCCGCGGGCACGCGGTCGAGCAAGCCGAGCACGGCGGCGAAGTGCCGCTCGGCCTGCGCGTCGTCACCGCGAGCGAGGGCGATCACTCCGAGGGTGTGGGCGGCGTCGGCGACGGCCGGTCCATCCGCCGTCAGGGCAGCCAGCGCACGGCTCTCCTCCACGAGTGCGGTCGCGCGCCGCCACCCGTCCTCCTCGACCCAGGCCAGCATCCCGGCCAGGTGCAGGGTCTTGGCCAGGGCGCGATCGTCGCCGACCTCACGCATGATCGAGATGGCCTCGGTGCCGAGTTCGAGCTGGAGGCTGCCCAGGCCGCCCCGGCGGAGGTCCATGGACGCCGCACAGAGCAGAGCGCGAGCTCGGGTGGCGGTCCGCTCCGGCGCGGCGCTCAGAGTGGCCGCCAGCCAACGGCTTCCCTCGGAGAAGTGGCCGCGCGACAGCCAGAAGCGCCACAGACTCACCGCCAGCCCCAACGCCACACCCGGGTCCCGAACCAAGCCGGTGGACAACGCGGCCCTCAAGTTGTCGTGTTCGGCGTCCAGCGCCTGTGGCGTGTCGTTGACGACCTCGACGGCGCGCTCGGGGTCGTTGGCCTCCGCGAAGTCGACATACCAATCACGGTGAGCCAGCTCTCGGTCGGATCGCTCTCCGGCGTCCCGTAGTTGCTGATCGGCGAACTGCCGGATCGTCTCCAGCAAGCGGTATCGCACCGTTGCGCCGGCGCTCTCGACCTGGACCAGGGACTTGTCGACCAGCCTGCTCAACAGGTCGACGGCGTCGAGCCCGTCACCGCCGCAGATGCTCTCGACAGCCTCCAGCGTCATGCTGCCGGCGAAGACGGCCAGGCGTCGGAACAGCACGCGTTCGTCCGGCTCGAGCAGATCGTGGCTCCATGCCAGCGTTGCCTGCAGCGTCCGCTGGCGGTTGACGGCGGCACGGCTACCACGATCCAGTACACGGAGCGCGTCATCCAGGCGCTCTGCGATCTGGCTGGGCGCCAGTGCCGAGGCACGGGCGGCCGCCAGTTCGATCGCCAGCGGCATGCCGTCCAGGCGGACGCAGATCGCGGCAACGGCCCGCGCCGTCGTCTCGTCCAGGACGAACTGCGGTGCGACGTCGTGCGCGCGCTCCACGAACAGCCGGATCGAGTCCAGCTCCGCCAACCGATCGAGTGGGGGAAGGGCACGCAGATCGGGCAACGCCAGCGATGGTGTCCGCCAGGTCACCTCCCCACCTACGCGCAAGGGCTCCCGGCTCGTGGCCAGCACGATGACGTTCGGGCAGCTGCGCAGCAGCTCGGCGGCGAGCCGGGCACAGGCGTCGAGCAGGTGCTCACAATTGTCGAGGACCAGCAGCAGATGGCGATCCGACAGCTGCCGGGCCAGCGCCCGCTCGGCTCTCCCGGTCTCGGGCATCGGTTCGCCGAGCGCCGCGGCCACCGCGTGGGGAACCAGATCAGGACGCGACAGCGACGCCAACTCGGCAACGCACACCCCGCCGCGGTAGCCGGGGGCCAGCGCAGCGGCGACCTCGCACGCCAACCGGGTCTTGCCTGCGCCGCCCGGCCCGGTCAGGGTCAGCAGGCGAGTCCGCTCGAGCGTATTGACGATTTCCGCGGTCTCTCGGTGCCGACCGATGAACGAGGTCCGTTCAAGGGTCGGGCTGTCCGCGCCGCCTCGGTCTGCCGCCTCCACGACGGGACCGGTAGTGCTTCGGGTTGCCATGGTGCGGGCCATCGGACCGGCCGGCTCCACCCCAGGGTCGGCCCTCGCCAGCAGATCTCGGTAGACCCGTTGGGTGGCGGGCTCGGGATCGGCCGCGTACTCGCGGTTCAACTCTTCTCGTAGCCGGTCGTAGACCGCAAGGGCCTCGTAGCGGCGCCCAGTCGCGGCCAAGGCGGTCATCAGGGTCCGGTGCGCGCCCTCGTGGAAAGGATCCGCGGCGGTCACGGCGGCGGCCACGTCGACCGCCTCACCGAGCTCGCCGTGCTCCGCCAGCACCTCGGCGTATTCGACCATCAGGCCGAGGTGGCGGTCCCGCAGTGCTTCCCGGGGGGCCTCGGCCCAGCGTTCGAAGCGGTCCTCGGGTAGCAGGTCGCCGCGGTACAGCTCGGCCGCTCGTCGATAGTCGCCGGGATCGCGGGTCTGACGCGCCAGCCGACCCGCGTCGGTGAATTCCTCGACGTCGAGCCAGGGCATCGCGCCGTCGGACAGCAGCACGACGTCCTCACGCAAGACGAAAAGGGTGCCGGCGCCGGTCGCGAGCACGCGGCGGGCCACATACAGCGCCTGGTGCAGGTTGTTCGTCCCTGACGCCGTATCGCGATCAGGCCAGAGCAAGGCCACCAGCGATTCGCGATGCATCCGATGCCCGTCGGCCAGGACCAGGAGCTTGACCAGTGTCTTGGCCTTGCGCAGACGCCAGGCCTCGGCAGGGACCAGGCGGCCGTCAACGGTGGCTTCGAACCCCCCCAGGAGCCGAATGTTCACGCCGGTGTCGTCAGCCATCTGCTCGATCCGTCGGCTCGACCGGTCGGCCCGGAGCTGACAGCCTCCCTCGGCCCACGCTACGCCGGAATTCGGCGCAGCGGCCCCGGGCGCAGCGGGCGATCGTCCGTGGGAGCCGACTAAGTCGTCGGTAAGAACGCGCAAAGGGGTTCCGCCTGGACAGGAGCGAGCACGGATCGTCCACCGGGGACGGCCCGGACAACAGAGAGGCACGTCATGCGACTGCCCATTCCCAACCGTCGCGCCGCGACCGTGGCCACAGTCCTACCGGCCGCCGCCGTCGCCGCGGTTCTTGCCGTCACGACGTTCGGCGCCGACTCCGCCGCCGGCGCCCCGCGCCCAGCGGCACCTCCTGCCTCCGAGCCCGCGCCTCGCGAACCGAGCGTCACCCCGCTCGCCGCCGCGCTCGTCCGCGGCCCCATCGACATCGACCGCCACCGTCCCTCGAATGTCGTGACGGTCCGCATCGACTTCAAGCCTGGGGACACGACGGGATGGCACTTCCATCCCGGCTTCGTCCTGGTCCAGGTCACCTCCGGCGCAGTCACCCTGCAGCACGCCGACCACGGCCGCTGCCTGTCCGAGGTCATCGGGACCGGACATGGCTTCTTCGAGACGCCCGGCGCAGTGCACGTCGCAGAGAACCGCGGATCGACTCCCGCCGTCCTCTACGCCACCTTCGTCCTCCCGCGCAATGCCGGACCCGAGGTGACGGCACCGATTCCAGCGCCCTGCCGCTGACGGCACACCCCGCGTTCGGTCCCTCACGTCACCTCGGCGAGCGCTGAAGCGAGTGAAGGGTGTCCGCGTGGGCCGGGTACCCGGTCTCGGCCTGGTGCTGATCACCGCACGGTGAGGTGCAATGCAGGTCGTGAACCGCGAGAGCGGGCTCAGGTGGCTGACGATGCTCGACGGACGACGTGGGCTTACCCGTGCCCGGCGTCCGAGCCGCGGCCCTGGTGCGCGTCCTGCTCGCCCGGGCGGACCAGCCCTGACTCGTAGGCCAGCACCACGGCCTGGACCCCGGTCCCGCAGCGCGAGCTTGGTCAGGAAACACCTGGTTGGGCAAGGAGCTCGGCGGCGGCAACGAAGTCGGCCGTGTGGCCGCCGCCCGACTCGCCTTCGCCCTCAACCTCGCGCCCGGGTCGCTCACGATCAAGGACGAGATCACCAACGAGTTGGCGGCAGAGCCAGGACCCGGCCTCGGTCGCGTCACTCTCGCATGGCACCACGGCGACGCGAAGGCGGAGGAGATCGTCGCCGCCGTCGGCACGTGACTCGTGAGGCCGAGGTCCTGCGCACCATGGCAGGGCTCCGGGACTTCGAGGCGCACGACGTCGCCACATACTGCGCTGCGGAGACTGCTCTCATCCGTCGGGTGGTCGCGCGGCACCCCGACCTCTTTGCGCGCTCCGCGGATTCGACGTCACCTTGACGGTCCACCCGATGGACCGTCAAGGACGCACAGGCCCTGCGCGAGATGCTGCAGGCTCCGCTGGCCGACGACCTCGAGATCGTCGAGCAGGATCCTGACGTCGACGCCGACAGGCTGGGTCGGGCCGCGTCGAGGCTGACCGGGGCCGGCCGCTTGCTCGAGACCCTCGACGGTCTCGACGGCGACACCCGCCGGCGCACCCGTCGACTGGTGGTCGCTCTCCTCAAGGAGTCCGCCGCGCTGACGCTCGGCCTCGCGAGTGATCTCGAGGCATACGATGCACCCGCTCGCCTACCGGAACAGATCGCGTCGGCCCCGGCCGCCGCAACTCTCACCGTCGACCTGCGCGAACCCCACGCAATCGCGGGCACGATGGCGGAGGTGCGGGACAGCGAGGTTGCCCCCGCGCCGGTCACGGCCCTCCGAGCGGCTCGCTCGCCCGCAACGGCCGCACGGCGGCACGCTCTCGAAGCGTCTGACGGTGCACGGCCTGCGCGCGCCCACAAGAAGGCCGAGCAGGAGCGTGGCCCAAGGTGGTGCAGCTACTGACGCGCGGCCTGCTCCGCGACCAGTCTGAAGCTCGCCACGCCCGACGAGGTTGAGGAGTCCGCGCAGGCGCAGCGGTCAAACGAGCGCGCGCCGCGTCAGAGGGCGCGGACGGCGGCGACGGCGTCCGCGACGACCTCGGGAAGAGGGCGCGCTTCTGGGTTGGATCGCCTGGCGCGTCGTCCCCGAACTGCTCCGGCCCGGGCACACCATCACCGGCCCGGCCCGGCCCCGTCGGGTCGGGTCCCCGGCTCACCCGTCGGAGTCCGCCGAGGCGCTGCGGCGGCTGGATGCGCCGCATGGTCTACGCGAGTGGTGACCAGGGCCGACCGGGGCGGGCGGTGCCGAGCAGGTGCCGCCCGCGAGCCAGGTCCCGGTCAAGCCACCCGGTTGTACCGGAGCACGATCTGGTACCTGCTGCCCTCTTCAGGGCTGACGTACTCCCGTCGCTCCCGGTACTGCGTGGGGATCTTCTCCAGGGGCGTGACCTTCACGGTGATGCCGCTCCCGGTCGCGTACTCGCTGGGCGCCGGCATCGGGACGTCGACGCTCGTCAACTCGGCCAGGTCGGCCACGGTGAGGCCGATGCTGTCCGAGATGATCTCGTCGGCGGGCGCCCACCACGAGACGAACACGATGACGGTGAGCACGATCGCAGCGGCGATCAGCAACACGATGGGGTGAGCAAGGCCGAGTGCCAGCAGGTCCTTGAGGCCGATGGCGAGTGCGACACCGCCGACGGCGGTGCCGATGGCCTCCAGGGCGATCTTCAGGTAGTGCAGGAATGCGTCGGTGAAGCTGTTGATCTGATCTCGGTAGGCCTTCTCGCTGTCGATCTCGAAGCCGAGGATCGACATGAACATGGCGTCGATGGGCGCCTGCTGGGCGAAGAGCAGGGCCGTCATGTCGCGGACGTCGCCCGAGTCCACGTCGTCGAACTCCGGGGAGTCGAAGGCCAGCTCGTCGCCCAGGAGCAGCTCGGTGAGGTTGATCGTGACGGGGTAGGCGCGGACCCGTACGCGGACCTCGTCGGAACCGAAGAACGCGGGAGAGGTCTCGTCGACCGCCGTCAGGGTCTCGCTCGTGATGGTGAACCGGGCGGTCAACGGCGGGGCGACCTCGATGAACTGCGGGTTGGACAGGATGGGGTCGCCGAGCTCCGGGATCCCGCTCACGTTCGGGAGGACGATCTGCACCGAGAAGACGCCGGGCGGCAGGTCGCCGGGCACGAGAAAGGTCATCCGATCGTGGACGCGCGCGTCCCGGATCGGCACCTGGACGCCGTCGACGATCTCGCTCAGCGGTGTCTCGACATCTCCCACGACGTGCGCGTCGACCTCACGCGTGACGCTCCCCGACGGCTGTGAGGTCAGGCGCACCCGGGCGTCGACGCTGATGTAGTCCATGCCCTGCAGCACGACGGCGTCACCGCCGCGAACCTGGGGTACACGCAGGCAGGTGACATTCTGGCCGTCGGACAGGAAGTTCCCGGGGCAGTTGCTGGTCTGCACGTCGCAGTTGGTCTGCGGAGCACCGTTCACGAGCACGACCTCGCAATGCTGCTGCAGCTCCTCGGGCTTGAAGTCGCCCGGGTTCAGGGCCGGGACGAACTCGTTCGTGCGCAGCCCGTTCAGCATGAAGATCGGTAGCTGGATGTCGAACGACTCCCCGACCGGCTTGAAGAACCGGTTGCGCCCCGGCCGTTCCTGCTCGGCCCCCTGAGGATCGCCGAAGACACTCGACCCGACCCGCTGGTCGATCTCGCGGGCGAACGCGGTGGCCAGCGAGGACGCGTCCACCGGCGTGTCGAGGTCGGTCAGCAGTGACGTGTCCACGAGCTGGGCGCGTTCGGTCGCCGTCAGCGCGTCGAAGGAGCTGAGCGCGCACGTCAGGGTTCCCTGCAGCTGCGCCGGCAGCCCCGACAGCACCGCGAAGACGTCGTGTTCGAACCCGTTCGCGGCGGCACGGCCGGCCAGGTACCGACGTGACGTCTGCACGAACCCCGCGGCGAGAGCACTCGGCACCGGGCTGCCCGCGAGCAGGCTGTCGAGCTTGCTCCGCTGGCTCTGCTTCGGCTTGGCGCCGAGGGCGAGCGGCACGCACTGACCCGGCGCGATCGGGTCGCTCGAACCGCCACCCTCCGGAGGGCACTCGTGATGATCTCGCGGGCTGCCGCACGCGTACACGTTGACGTCGCCCGTGTTCGTGATCTGAATGGAGGAGTGGCACCCGCAGCCGCAGGTGCCGCCCGTTCGTTCGTTCCGATCGACCGTCATGGTTCTCTCCTCGAGAATGTGGTCAGCACAGCTGACCACTTCGATCAACCGGGCCGCTACCCTCCACCGGGGGCCCGGACGATCCACGCCCAAACGGGCAGACGAGTCACGAGCCGCCGAAATACACGGGCGGGTGGCCGCGAGGCTCCTGAATACCCGTCAGCGACCGGCGCCGCTGCGCAGACGCTTCCGTCGGCCGATCACGCTCGGCACACTGGTGTCTCCGGTCGCGCGGGCCGTGAGGGTGGGGAGGTCCTGATGGAGGGGGACGAGGTCGTCCGCGCCGCGCGGGAGGTCGCACGGGATCAAGAGGATCTGTTGCGTCAGGTCGACGCCGACCTGCCCGAGCGGCTCGGCGAGCGGCTCGACCGCGCCGACAGCGGCGACGACGTCGCCGACGAGATCGTCGACCTGCTCGCCGGGGACCCGCGGACCCGCGCCGCCCTGTCCGAGCGGCTCCAGGCCCTCGACAACGCCCGCGGTGCCGACGACGGTGAGCTGCCGGGCCGCGCCGACCCCAGCGACGCCATCTGGTACGCCTGCCCGACCTGCGGCTACCGCTACCCGGTGTTCGAGCTGGGCGAGGACGTGCCGTCGTGCCCGAACGGTCACGGCCCGCTGCGGCGGGTCTGAGGCGAAGACGGCATGCTCACGGCGCTGTGGTCGGGGATCGGCGACAAGGCGGCCGACCGCTGGGCGGCGCTGCTCCAGTCCCCCGCGCTGGCCTTCTGGCTGCTCGGCCTGCTCGCCTGGGTGTGGCGCCACGGCGGGCTCTGGGGACCCGGATCGGGCTGGACGGATCTCGTCCACGCGTGGGATTCAGCTCTCGGTGGCAGTGGCCTCGTCGCACAGGCCGTCGCGGTCGGCGTCGGGCTCCTGATCGTCAGCGGTTGCGACCAGCTGGGGCGCCTGCTGACGCTCCCCGTGCTGCGCCTGCTCGAGGGCTATTGGCCCCGGTGGCTCGACCCGCTGGCGGCGCGGCGCATCGAGCGCCGCAGCGAGCGCATCAAGGACGACGCCGAGGCCTGGCGGACGCTGTTCGCGCGACGAGACGCCCTGAACGCTCAGGAGTACGCCCAGCTCCTCCGCCTCGAGCAGCGCCGCGCGGCGGTCCCCACCAGGGCCGCCGAGCGCATGCCCACCGCGCTCGGCGACCGGCTCCGCGTGATGGAGTCCCGCCCGCGGCTCCGCTACGGCCTCGACGCCGTCACGACCTGGCCGCGCTTGTGGCTCCTGCTTCCCGACACGGCCCGCACGGGGGCCTCCGCCGCACGGGAGGGGCTCGACGAGGCCGCCCGCTGGTGGGCCTGGTCACTGCTGTCGTTGGTCTGGGTCGCGCTCGCCTGGTGGGTGCTGCCCATCGCCGTGCTCGGCCTCGTCGTCGCCTACAGGTGGGCCCTGATGGCCGCCGCCGCGTACGCGGTCGTCGTCCAGTCGTGCTTCGACCTGCACCGCGACCTGCTCTACACCGCACTGGGCGTGCCCCCCGCCGACGACCCCGCGGGCGAACGGGAGGCCGGCGCGCGTGTGACCCGGTTCCTGCAGCGCGGCGCGGCCGGGTCGTGAGGAGGATGCACGGGCACGCTGACCGGGCACGCGAGGCCGAGGCCGCCGCAGGCATCCTGCCGCTGGGCCCACTGCCGTCGTCCCTCGGGAGCGCCGTCGAGGAGGCCGGCGAGCAGCTCGCGCGGTGGGTGCTGGACGGCGACCACGAAGCCCTCCCCCGCTACGTGTCCCTGATCGACGCCGTCGTGCAGCATCCGGCGTTCGCGGACGCCGGCCACGGCGACCAGGTGCTCCTCCTCGGCCGGGCCGGCGCCGCGCACAACTGGGTCGCGGGCGCAGGCGAGGCCCGCCTGACGCCGGAGCTGTCGACGGCGTGGAAGCTGCTGGAGCGCGCTCGCGCCTTGTGCATCGGTGGCGAGCGGGGGCTGGCACGGGTCGAGTACAACCTCTCCAACACGCTCCTGCGCCTCTGGATGGTCGACACCGCCGCCGGCGCAACCCTCGACCGATCCGAAGCAGCTGCGCGGCGCGGGCTGGCAGCCGCCGCCGCCCTCGAGGACCGGTGCCTGTGCCGCGCCGCGCTCGCCTCCGCGCTGGTCGCCCGCTTCAGGATGGACGGCGGCGAAGAACGCATCACCGAGGCTGTGGCCCTCGCCGAGGCGGCGCTCGACGACACCCCCGAAGGCCGCTCCCGGGCCATCTACGAGTGGCGGCTGGGCGACGTCCTCCAGTGGCGGTTCGACGCGCTCGGCGCGATCGACGACCTCGACCGTGCCATCGAACTGCAGCGCAGGGCTCGCTCCGCACGGTTCCTGCCGTGGCAGCTGCGCGACGCGCCCACGGGGACGACGCTCGGCAGTCTGCTGCGCCGGCGCTACCTGCGAACCCGCGACCTCGCCGACCTCGACGAGGCCGTCGCGGTCCTCGCCGAGGAGCCCCGGCGGGGCGCCTCTCCGGCGCAGCTGACGAACCTCGGCAACGCCCTGCTCACCCGGTTCGACGCGCGCGGCGACATCGCCGACCTGCGCGGCGCGGTCGAGGCGCAGGAACGGGTCCTCGAGCTGACGCCGCCCGGTGACTGGCAGCTCGCATCCCGGCACAACAACGCCGGCAACGCCCTGGCGGTCGCCGCCCAGGCCACCGGCGATCGCGACCTGCTGGCGCAGGCCGTCGAGCACTACCGCACGGCTCTCCGCATGACCGACCCGGCGGCACAGGAGCGCCCGTCGCGCGCCTACAACCTGGGGTCGATGCTCGAGCTGGCCGCCGGCGACCGGCTTTCCGGCGACGGTGTCGCCGAGGGCGTGCACATGTACGCGGAGGCGGTGCGCGACGGCCTCGTCGCCTCATTGGAGTGGGCTCTCGCCGCCGCACTGCGATGGGGTGACTGGGCGTCGCGGCGCGCCTCGTGGACGGAGGCCGCGCAGGCGTACGGGCACGCGCTCGACGCCGTCCAGCGGTTGTTCCGTGAGCAGCTGCTGCGCGAGCACAAGGAGGCCTGGCTCGAGCAGGCCCAGGGCCTGCCGGGCGCCGCCGCGTTCGCGCTGGTGCGCGCGGGCCGACCGGGCGAGGCTGTCGAGGCGTTGGAGCGCGGACGCGGTTTGCTGCTCTCGGAAGTGCTCGACCAGGACCGGATCGACCTGACGGCGCTTGCCGCCGATCGGCCGGAACTCGTCGAGGCCTACGCCGCTGCCGCCACCGCGCTCCGCACCGCCGAGCGGGCCGACCCCACGGTCACGGCGCGCCTCGACGCCGCGATCGCGGCGATCCGCGCTGTGCCCGGTCACGAGGGCTTCTTGGCGGCGCCGTCGATCGACGAGATCGCCGCGGCGCTGCCCGCGACGACGACGCTCGCCTATCTCGCACCCGCCCGCGCCGGTGGCGTCGCACTGCTGGTCGACACCGCGGGCGGGGTCCGGCCGGTGGACCTGCCGCGATGCACGGCGGACGCCGTCCAGCGGCGGGTCGAGACCCTGCTCGGCGCCGGCGGACCCGCCTTCGCGGGGACCTTGGACGCCGTCGCCGGCTGGTGCTGGCGCGCTGTCCTGGGGCCGGTCGTCGATGCGGGCGTGACGCACGACCTCGTGCTCGTGCCATCGGGGCTCCTCGCCCTGCTGCCGCTGCACGCCGCCGCCGCGCCGCCCTCCCCGGGGCGTGCGCACGCGGGCGCACTTCTCGACGGGCACGTCGTGCGGTACGTGCCGGGGGTCCGCGCGCTGGCGCACCGAGGGCCGGACGGCCACCTGGCGGGCCCGCTGCTGCTGGTGGCCGCGCCGCAGCCGACGCGGCTGCCGGCGCTGACGTACTCGGGGTCGGAGGCCGACCTCGTGGCCGCGACGTTCGAGCCCGTAGTGCGCCTGGCCGGTCCGGGGGCGACGCGGGAGGCCGCCACGAGCGCGCTCGCCGGTGCCGCCGTCGTGCACATGATCTGCCACGGCGACTCGCGGCCGGAGCAGCCGCTGCGCAGCGCCCTCTACCTGGCCGGGGACGAGCCGCTCGACCTGCGCACGCTGCTCGACCTGCCGCGGACCCGCAGCGGGCGACGGCTGTGCGTCCTCTCGGCCTGCCGCACCGGGCAGCCCGGCGCGGTGCTCCCCGACGAGAGTGTGAGCCTGCCGACGGGGCTGCTGCAGGTGGGCTTCGAGGGAGTTCTGGCGACGCAGTGGGCCGTGCGGGGAGAGGTCGCCGCGCTGCTCACGGGCCGGTTCTACCAGGCCTGGCGGGTCGAGAGGCTCTCGCCGCCGCAGGCGCTGGCGGTCGCGCAGAGGTGGATGCGCGACACGACGAACGAGCAGAAGCTCACCGACGTCAGGGCGTGGGAGGGGCCGCCGGCGCGGGAGCTGATCCGGGCGCTACGCCTGCGCGAGCCGGAGGAACGCTCCTTCGCGCACCCCTCGGAGTGGGCGGCGTTCAGCTACCACGGGTCGTGATCCACCAACGATGGCGCGCCCGTCACGCTCTGGGGCACCGGGACGCCGCGGCGGGAGTTCCTCCACGTCGACGACATGGCCGCCGCCTGCCTGCACCTGCTCGAGCACTACGACGGGGACGAGCACGTCAACGTCGGCACGGGCACCGACGTCTCCATCAGCGAGCTCGCCGCGACCGTCGCGAAGGTCGTCGGCTACGACGGGCCCGTCGAGTGGGACTCCAGCAAGCCGGACGGTACGCCGCGCAAGCTCCTCGACGTCACCAAGCTGACCGGCCTCGGATGGTCGGCGTCCATCCCGCTCGACGAGGGTATCGCCACCACCTACCGCTGGTTCCTCGACCATCGCGCCGAGCTCCGCGGCACGTGACAGTCGGCGGCCTCGGGTTCAGGCTCCACGGCCGAGCGCGGGGAATCTGTACGTCTGTGCGAGACGGCGCGGCGCGCTGTGAGCACGAGCGACAGCAGGTCTCGCCGCTCGTTCTGGACGCGGCCCCTCGCGCTCAGGATGCGTCCAGGCGGCTACGCCCGGCTCTCGCCGCCGCGGTCCTGGTGCGCGTCCTGCTCGCCCGGGCGGACCAGCCCTGACTCGTAGGCCAGCACCACGGCCTGGACCCGGTCCCGCAGCGCGAGCTTGGTCAGGATCCGGCTGACGTGGGTCTTGGCCGTGGTCTCCGAGACGAACAGGGCCGAGGCGATCTCGCTGTTGGACAGACCCCGGCCCACGAGGCCGAGCACCTCCCGCTCCCGGTCGGTCAGCCGCTCCAGGGCCGCGGCGGCACGGCCGGGCGACGGCCGCCCGACGAACTGCTCGAGGAGCCGCCGGGTGATCACCGGCGCCAGCAGCGTGTCACCACGCGCCACGGTTCGGACGGCGTGGGCGAGCTCCTCGGGTCGCACGTCCTTGAGCAGGAACCCGCTGGCGCCCGCCTGGATGGCGTCGTAGACGTACTCGTCGAGGTCGAACGTCGTCAGCATGAGCACCCGGGCGTCCGTCTCCGCGGTGATCCGGCGCGTCGCCTCCACGCCGTCCAGGACCGGCATCCGGATGTCCATCAGGACGACGTCCGGCCGGGCCTCGCGGCAGACGACGACCGCCTCCTCGCCGTTCCCCGCCTCGCCGACCACCTCGAGTCCGGGTTCGGTGCCGAGGATCATCGAGAATCCACCGCGGACCAGGGCCTGGTCGTCGACGACGACGACGCGCAGCGGGTCGGCCGGCATCACGCGTCCTGCGACGCAGCGATCCCGGCCAGCGGCAGGCGGGCGCGCACGACGAACCCGCCCTCGGGCGACGGCCCGGTGTCGAGCCGGCCGCCGTACGCGGCGACACGCTCCGCCATGCCGAGCAGGCCGTGGCCGCCGCCGCTACCGCCTGCGCCGCCTCCGCCGGAGCTCGCTCCCACCCCGTCGTCGCGCACCTGCAGGTCGAGCTCGTCCCCGTCGTCGTCGAGCGCGATCCGCACCGAACTGGCTCTGGCGTGCTTCACCACGTTCGTCACCGCCTCTTGCAGGATCCGGTAGGCCGTCAGCTCCACCCCCGGATCCAGCCGCCCGGGCCCGTCCCCGCCGGTCCACGCTCACCGTCACGCCGGCCCGTTCAAGGGTGCCGACGAGTGTGTCGAGGTCGGCCAGACCCGGCTGCGGCCCCAGCTCCGCCTGCCCCGGTTCCAGCCGCAGGACGCCGAGCATCCGGCGCAGCTCGACCAGCGCCGTGCTCCCGGTGACCTGCACGGCCTCCATCGCGGCCGCGGCCCGCTCGGGGTCGACCTCGAGGATGCGCTGCGCGGCACCGGCCTGGACCACCATGACGCTGACGGCGTGCGCGACGACGTCGTGCATCTCCCGCGCGATCCGGGTGCGTTCCTCGATCACCGCCGTCCGCGCCTGCTGGTCGCGGCTGCGCTCGAGCTCCTCGGTCGTGGCACGCAGGTCGGCGATCAGCAGGGCCCGGCTGCGCACCAGGCGCCCGGCGGCGAAGGCCGCACCGATGATGAAGGCACCCCACAGCCACCCGCCCGGGTCACGCAGGGCGGTGAGCAGGAGCGTCACGTATGCGGTGGCCAGGCCCGCCACCGCGGGCCAGAACCGGTAGTGGACGGCGACCGAGGCCACCACGAGGACGCCGGCGACCACCGACCCGAGGAAGTCGTAGAGGCTGACGTGCAGCACCACGCTCAGCACCATGAGCGCGTAGCAGGCCAGCAGGGTCGCGAACGGTGCCCGTCGCCAGGTGAGCATGGTCGCGCCGAACAGCAGGGCGATGACGACGCCCGCTACCGGCGGCCCGGACACCTGCCCGGTGAGCACCTCGGTGAGCGACAGCCCGGCGACGAAGCAGGCGAGCAGGACGTCGACGGCAGTGGACGTGACGCGCCACCGCAGGACACCCCTCCGCACGCTCGGCATGCGTCGACGATAGGTCGCGACGCCGCCCACCCGCGCCGTCCGGCGGGAGTACGAGCCCTGCCCTCAGGGAGTATCCGCTGCCCGTATGCGGCGTACCGGCAGTGCGACCCCGGCCTCCGGCGGGCCGGCCGGAACCGCCGCCCACGACGACGCGGGGCGACGGCGAGGCTTCCTAGCGTCGGTGCCCCGACCCGTACTGAAGGAGCCCGACATGACCTCCGACCTGACCGCCCCCACGACCCCCGCCCCGGCCCCCGACCTCGGACGCCCGCCGCGGCTGCGCCTCCTCGTCGGCGCGGCCTGCGCGCCGGCCATGCTGCTGGCGCTGCTGGCCACCGGCCCGCTCGACCCGTTCGACGACGGCGCCTCACCCGCCGCCCAGCTGCGGCAGGTCGCCGGGCACGAGTCGGTGATCGGCCCGCTCGGATGGCTGGAGATCCTCGCGGCGCTGTTCGGCGCGGGAATGGTGCTGTCGTTCACCGGGCTCACGCGCGGCCGCGGCCGCGGGCTGGGCAACGCCGGAGCGGTGACCGGCGTCCTCGGCACCGCGGGGCTCGTGCTGATCGGCGTCCATCACTGGGCCCTCGGGGCGTTGGCGCAGCTGCCGTACGAGCAGGGGGCGCAGGCGGTGAACCGGCTGGACGCCATCGCCGGCCCGGCGATCCTCCCGCTGTTCTTCGCGATGCCGGTTGCCATGGTGCTGTTCGCGCTGGCCGGGCACCGGGCGGGCTTCGTGCCGACGCCGGCGCTCGGCCTGGTCGGCCTGTTCTTCGTCACCGACCTCGTGCCCGGGCTGCCCGGCGGCGAGCTCGTGCAGCTGCTGATCGGCCTGATCGGCTTCGTCTGGATCGCGGTCGAGGTGGTGCGGCCACGTCCCTGATCCTCCGGCCGGCGTCCTGCCCCTGCCCGGGTAGGACGCCGGCCTCTGCCGACCGTGGCAGCGGTGTGGGAGTGGTGTGGCTGGGCCGCCGCGGCGCCCGTCGACAGCCTGGTGGGCATGACGAACACGACGAACGCCACCCTCACCGACGTGCACGACATGGTCGTCGTCCACCGCGCCTTCCGGCGCGAGTTCACGCTGATCCCCCGGACCGTCCGCGGCGTCGCCGCCGGCGACACCGCCCGGGTCGCCGTCGTCGCGAAGCACGCGCAGCTGCTGCTCGACGGGCTGCACCTGCACCACACCAGCGAGGACCTGCTGCTCTGGCCCAAGCTCCTCGACCGCTGCCCGCCCGACGCCGCCCTCGTGCACCGGATGGAGGAGCAGCACGAGCGCGTCGAGACCCACACCGAGCACCTGCGCGCGGCGCTGGGGCGCTGGCGGGTCGAGGGCCGCCCCGCCGTCACGGAGGAGGTGGCGTCCACCTTCGACGCGCTCCGCGAGGCGCTGTTCGAGCACCTCGACGAGGAGGAACGCGAGATCCTCCCCCTCGCCGCCCGCCACGTCACCCCGGCCGAGTGGAGCGAGGTGGGCCAGCACGGCATCGCCGCCATGACGAAGGCCCAGCTCCCGCTGATGTTCGGGATGATCCTCGAGGAGGCCACCCCCGAGGAGGCCGCCGAGCTGTACGCGAGCGTGCCGGCGCCGGTCCGGCTGCTCACCCGGCTCGTCTTCCTGCCGCGGTACCGCCGCTACGTCAGATCGATCCGCGGGGTTGCTTGAGGCGTGCGGCGAGGCCAGGGACGTCGGCCGGCCGCAGCCGCCGGCCGCGCTCCCAGGCCTGCTCGAACGCCTCGTCACCCATGTCCGCCCGCACGCCGGCCAGCCACGTGCGGGCGGCGTCCGACCCGGGCGGGTAGGCGACGGTGACCCGCGCCGCCTGCGCCGCGGCCGCGACGAGCTCGGCGGCGAGCTCCGGCCGGCTGCGGCGGGCGGCGATGGCCGCGAGCGAGGGCAGCGCGTACGCCAGGGTCCAGGTCGTGTCGATGCCGGCGGCGAGCGCCACCGCCTCGGTGAAGCGGTCGACGGCCGCGTCGTCGTCGCCCTTGGCGAGGGCCAGCGTCGCCTGCGCGTTGAGCACCGTCGCCAGCGTGAACGGGCTCCCCAGGGCGCGCGCGAGCGTCTCCGCCTCGGCGAGCGTCGCGGCCCCGCCCTCGACGTCCCCGACCCGGAGCAGGCGTTGGCCGTTCGCGGCCGCCGCGTGCGCAGCGCCCCAGGCGTCACCGATCGCTTCCGCGAGCGCCCGCGCCTCGGCGAGCTCCTGCTCGCCGCCGCCGTGCACGACCGCCGCCGTCCCCGCGAGCACGAGCCCTTCGACCAGCAGCTCCTCCGCGCCCGCCGAGCGAGCCGCGGCCACGCCGTCGGCCGCCGGGGCCGCGGCCCCCGCCACGTCGCCCGACGCGTAGCGCAGCCCTGCCGTCGCCACCTGCAGGGCGGCCCTCGGCCGGGGATCGAGAGCCTCGGGCTGGATCGCCTCCAGCCAGCCCAGCCCCTCCAGCGCGCTGCCACGCAGCGCCCAGTACAACCACACGTCCGCCGCCAGCCGGGCCGCCGCGGCGTGCTCGCCGCGCTCCCGCAGCCGGGCCATCGTGGCGCCGAGGTTGGCGTGCTCGACCTGCAGCCGGTCGAGCCACTCGGCCTGCTCCGCGGAGTGCAGCCCGGCACGCGCCGCGGCCGCCAGCTCGCGGTAGTGGGCGGCCGCCGCGACGACGGCGTCCTGCTCCTCCCCCGCCTCCGCCAGGCGGGCCGCAGCGTACTGGCGCACGGGCTCCAGCAACCGGTAGCGGCCGCCGTCGGCCACCACGAGCGACTGCTCCACGAGCCCGCCGAGGGCCCCGAGGACGTCGCCGCCGGACGTGGCTTCGACGGCGTCGAGGTCGAAGCCGCCGGCGAACACGGCCAGCCGGCGCAGGAGCGCCTGCTCGTCGGCGGTGAGCAGGTCGTGGCTCCAGTCGAGGGTCGCCCGCATCGTGCGCTGCCGTTCGGGCAGGTCGCGCGAGCGCGGCGAGCTCACCGCGACGTCGAGCCGGGCCAGCAGCTGCGCGGGCGGCAGGTAGCGGGCGTGCGCGGCGGCGAGCTCGAGCGCGAGCGGGAGCCCGTCGAGCCGCCGGCAGATCGCCGCGACGTCGGCGGCGGTTCGCGCGTCGTCGACGTCGACGGCGGCGCCGGCGGCCCGCGCCCGCTCGAGGAACACCCGGCCGGACGGCGACGCCGCCACGGCCGCCGCGTCGTCCGCGGTCGGCAGCGGGAGCGGCTCGAGCGGCCGCTCGAGCTCCGCGCGGACCCGCAGCGGTGCCCGGCTGGTGGCCAGCACGACGAGACGCGGGCAGCGCGCCACCAGCTCGGCGATCTCGGGGGCCGCGCCGATCACCTGCTCGAGGTTGTCGAGGACGACGAGCAACCGCCGGTCGCCGAGCGCGTCGGCGAGCCGGTCGACGACGGGGCCGTCGGTCTGCCGGACGCCGAGAGCGCGGGCGACCGCCGGCAGCACGAGGCGCGGCTCGCGCAGCGGGGCGAGCTCGACGACCGCCACCTGCCCCTCGACGTCGCCGGCCAGGTCGCGGGCGACGGCGAGGGCGAGCGCGGTCTTACCCACACCGCCAGGGCCGGTCAGCGTGAGCAGCCGCGTCGCGCCCGAGCGCAGCAGGCCGGCCAGCTCGGCGCGGACGGCGTCCCGACCCACCAGCTCCCCGGGCGGGTGCGGCAGCCGCCCGCTGCCCGGCTCGGGTGCCACATCGCGGACGCCGCCGGCGTCGGGGCGGGCCGCCGCCGCGAACGCTCCGCGCTCGGCGTCGTCGAGGGCGAGGGCGTCGGCGAGCGAGCGGACGGTGTGCGGGTAGGGACGGCGGCGATCACCCCGCTCCAGCGCGCTGATCGCCTTCGCGGTGAGGCCGGCGCGGGCGGCCAGCTCCTCCTGGCTCAGCGCGCTCCGGTCGCGGAAACGGCGCAGCAGATCGGCGAAGCTGCCGGAGCCGCCCGAGCCGCCCGCCGCGTCGTCCATCGCTCGCAAGCTAGCAGCGCGGACGCGCTGTGGGCGCGGTGTGGGGGCTCTGTGGGTGGGAGCGCCGACCGCCGGCCGCCAGGCTCATCGGCATGACGACCACCACCTCACGCCCCGCCACCGCCACCCGCACCCGCCGGTACAGCACGCACACGTCGAACGTGCTGCTCGTCGCCTTCGCCGGGTCGGCCGCCTACACCGTCTGGACCACCGTTGCCGGCCTGCCGGAGGCCGGGTTCTCCGCCACCGACCCCGTCTCGTGGGCGTTCTACGCGGTCGGGTTCGGCGCCGCGCTCGCCGTCCGCACCGACCGGCTCGCCGCCTGGTGGGCCCTCGCCGTGCTCCTGCCGCTCCTGCTCGCCGTCTCGGTGCTCGTGTACCCGGCGTCGTTCGTGCCCGAGCTGCAGACGCCCGTCGGCTGGATCGAGAACGACGGCTACGTCGCCCTGCTCGCGCTGGCGCTCTACCTCGTGGTGCAGCGGCTCCGCCGCGTCACGCTGACGGCGTGAGCCCTGCCCGTCACACCTGTCGCTGCCGCTGGAGCGGCTCCAGCCGGCACGAGAGGAGCTGTGCCCCCGCGGGCGGCGCGGCGTCCAGGCAGTCGCTCGTGTCGAAGGAGGACTTCGACTCGTGGCATGAGACCTCGTACCTGCTCCAGAACCCCGCCAACGCTCGGCGCCTCGTCGCGGCGAACGAGCGTGCGGAGGTGGGCGAGCACGAGGAGCACGTGCTGGTGGAGCCGTGAGGCTGGTCTGGGACGTGAACGCCTGGGACGACTACCTCTACCGGCAGCAGAAGGACCGCACGAAGGTCACGCGGATCAACGAGCTCATCCTCGCCGTCATGCGCGAGCCGTTCGCCGGGATCGGCAAGCCGGAACCCCTGAAGCACCAGCTCGCCGGCTGCTGGTCCAGGCGGATCGACGACGAGCACCGCCTCGTCTACCGCGTGAACGGCGACGACCTGATCATCCTGCAGGCTCGGTACCACTACTGACCCGACCTACGCCGGAAGGCGCGGGGCAGTCGGGCCCAGGACGCGATCGCCGACCCCGCTCGCGGCTCGCGGCCACAGGGGTGTCACCAGCGCCGAGGGCTCACGTGGGGCCCCTTGGCTGCCGACACCCGATCCGTGAGTCCCGATCTGCGCGTGGGTGCGGTGTTCGTCGCCGCCGCCGTGGCGCTGCTCTGCACGCCCGCCCAGGCCGCCGCGCCGACCTCGGGCCCCGACGGCGGCACCGCCGTACGCCTCGCGCGCGGCGCGGCGCCGAACCTCGTGATCCGGCGTCAGCGGCCCGCCCTCGTGACCCCTGCCCCGAGCTCCCCGCCGCCCGTGCAGCAGGGGAACGGCCCTCGTGGCCGGACCCTGTGGGCCGTCCCGGGCACGCAGGCCGCCACAGCGGCGGCCCGGATCCGCGCCGACCGGCCCGCCGACGCCGCCGTCCTCGACCGCATCGCCGCCACCCCGCAGGCCGTCTGGCTCGGCGACTGGACACCCGCCCCCGCGGTCACGACCACCATCGGCAGGGTGCTCGCGCCCGCGCTCGCGCAGAACGCCCTCGTGACGTTCGTGCTCTACGCGATCCCGCACCGCGACTGCCACGCCGGCGGCCTGCCGACCGCGCAGGCCTACCGCGCCTGGATCGACGCCGTCGCCGCCGGACTCGCCGGCTCCCCCGCGATCGTCGTCCTCGAGCCCGACGCCCTCGCCATGCAGGGCTGCCTCACGCCCCCGGCCAGCAGGAGCGCACCGACCTGCTGCGCTACGCCGTCGGCCGGCTCGCCACCGGCTCGACCTGGGTCTACCTCGACGCGGGGCACGCGAACTGGATGTCGTCATCCACCGCCGCCGCGCGGCTAACCGCGGCAGGGATCGGCACGGCCCGCGGCTTCTCGCTGAACGTCTCGAACTTCGGCACCACCACCGACCAGTCCACCTACGCCCACCGCATCGCCGACGCCCTCGGCCGCCCCACGCCCTACGTCGTCGACGCCGGCCGCAACGGCCTCGGCCCCTGGACCGGGCCCCTGGACTGGTGCAACCCGCCCGGCCGCGCCCTGGGCGCCGCCCCCACCACGACGGCCGCCGACCCGATGGCCGACGCCCTGCTCTGGGTGAAGCCCCCGGGCGAGTCCGACGGCACCTGCCGCCCGGGCGAACCCTCGGCCGGAACGTTCTGGGTCGACTACGCGCTCGGCCTCGCCCACGCCGCCGGCTGGTCGTGACCGGACAGGCGGTGACGCGCTTGTTCCTGCTCTCGCGGGGTCAGGTCATCCACACGACACGCAGCACGATGACACGTCGTTGATCTTCGAGGATGAAGTACACGACGAGCCCCTCCCCACTTCGCCCGAAGGTGATCGTCCTCATGCCGCTGTCAGCGTTGACTCGGCTGTAGGGATCGCCGCTCCACGGCGCAATTTCCAGCAGGAGCATCAGCTCCGCGAACAACGCCAGTGCCTCCGGCGGGAGCGCCTCGACCTCGGCGACGGCGTCGAGGTCGGTCTCGACCGAATACACCTACGCGTCGAGTCGGCGACGCAGGACCTGCCAGGACTCGGTCGGGATGTCGCCTCCCGCCGCGAGTTGCGCCGCGCGCTCGAGCATCCGCTCGTGAGCCACGCTCTCCTGAGCAGAGACGGCCACCCGACGCCACCGTTCCAGCATGCCGATCACGGGGTTGAGGTCGAGGGACTCGGTTGACTCTGCCATGACCTGCCGATACTCGCGGTCGAAATCGCCACGCTCGGCCGGGGTGAGCGCCTCGCGGATCACCTTGGGCAGGGCCGGTGCCGTCGCCAGTGCACGTTCGGGGAGCGCCACGCCAACAGGGTAAGCCTCGGCTTCTCCGCTCCCCCTCATGCGCACGCCCGGCGAGCTACGGCTGCAACTGGTCGACATCGTCGAGGTCGCCGGCTTTGGACGACGTCCAAGTCGGCCCTCCCACTCACCGAAGGCGACCACCGCCACGCGAGCCATCGCGAGGCCCAGCAGGAGGAGTCGCCGCGCGGCCTGACCGGGGTGCACCTCGACGTTGAACACGACGAAGTCGCGGTAGGCCTCAACCTCGCGGCGTCAGGGTTCGCGCGAGGAAGTCGGCCACTCGCCGGCTGGTCCCGTCGGTCACGCCTGGTCGGTCGGCGCCTTCGCATCAGCGTCCGGCAGGGCCAGCCACTCCTGCCAGGAGAGGTCGCGTCCCACATATCGGGGCGCCTTCAGTGGCCACTCCTCGGCGAGCCACCTCGGCACGAGCTCGTCGAGGGCGTCCTCGACCTCGCTGCCGACCAGCTTGTCGACCACCCACCACGACACCTCGGCGTCCGCCACGACCTTCGCCGGCGGGTCGATGTAGACGCAACCGAGCAGTTGGGTCTCCCCCGCGTCGAAGAGCGCGTAGTTGAAGGACTCGTGGGACTCGATCTCGGCCTCGTGGTGCGCGAGGTCCTCACGGTCCTGCTCACGGGTCATGGTGGCGGGCGGCCATCCCCAGGCCTCCCCGTAGATCGACCAGAGCCGCTCACGCGATCCCATGACGGCGGGCAGGTCGAGGTCGACGTCCGTCGCCTGGATCGGGCGCAGGTGGTGTCCGGTGGACTGGGGGACGTGGACGGGGTGAACGAAGTCGTCGGGGAGCCAGGCCACGGACAGACCCTAGCCAGCGTGGGGCGACCGGGCGCTACGAGCGTGGGTCGATACCGGCAGCGCGTGAGACCTCCGTCGCAAGGAGCGCGCCCACGACCTGGCCAACTCTGCCGTCACTCGGTGGACGCACTGCCGCACCTACCGCCGCCACCCCCGACGCAACTCAGGGGGTTACGGCGTACCCGTCGATCATCACCCGGCCCCCCGACGAGGTGACCACGACGCGGTGGGGCCACCTGAGACTGGACGCCCGTTCCTCCGGCGGGAGCGCCTCGAGCTCGGCCACTGGCGAACACCAGCGAGAGCGCCCGGCGAAGATATGCGGAGGGCATCGAACCAGAACCACGCCTCTCGCACCGCACGGCCCGTGCTACACCGCGCTACGGTCGGGGAGGCGGCGTCCGCAACAACTGGGCTGAGCTGCTGCGACGGGTCGCGCAGGGCGAGTCGGTCATGGTGACCAACAACGGAGTACCGGCGGCCGTGATCGTGCCGGTGACGGCCGGCGTCCGCGAGCGCTTGGCCGCCTCGGGTCGGGTCAAGCTGGGCACCGGGTTGGGCGTCACCGCCCTTCCGCCGCCGACCACGCCGGCCCTGCCGACCCAGGACGTCCTCGACGAGGACCGAGGGTCGTGACGTACCTCACGTGCCGCTGGGGGCTTGGCATCGGCTCGCACCCGCCCGCCCGTCGTCGCTACCGGCCCGCCGGCTACTCGTCGTCGAGTCGGAATCCGATCTTCAGTCCGACCTGGACGTGGGCGACCGCGCCTTCATTCAGCTGACCGCGAATCTGGACGACCTCGAACCAGTCGAGGTTCCTCGTCGTCCGCGCTGCTCGATCCACCGCGTTGCGGATGGCGGCGTCAACGCCGTCCGGAGACGATCCCACCACTTCGACGACCCGGTAGACATGGTTCGACATGGAGATCTCCTCTGCTCGAAGCCGTGCCCCGCGTGAAGCAACCGTAGCCGCGCCGTGCCGGGCTGAGGCAGCCCTCACCGGGAGAACGTGACGCGGCATGCGCCGCCGACCAGGTCGCTGGATCGAGCCCGCGCCGAGCCCGTCCGGCCGACCCTGAGACGTCGGTCTACAGCCCGCGCTGCGCGGGCAGCACACCCCGACCCACGGCCGCCACGAGCGCCGCGTGGTCCCGCTCCGTCTGGTCGGCGTAGGCCTGGGCGAAGCGCGCGAGCGCCTCGTCGAGCTTGGCCGCGCGCCCCACGTAGGCCGCGATCATGGAGGCGCCGCTGGTGCGGGCGTGGCCCTTCGCCAGGAGGTGCCCGCAGATCGCGGCGTAGTCGGCGAGCGCGGCGGAGTCGATGCCGTCGACGATGACCGCACCCTTCATGTCCCGCCACTGCCGCACGTAGTACTGGCGCCCGTCGACCGTCGTCCACCCCAGCAGAGGGTCGCTCACGGTCTGCACGGCCTGTTGGTACTCCACGACGCGCTGCCCCTGGTGCTCGTGGTGCGCCTGCGCGCCGTGCACGAAGGGGGCGATCACCGAGCGGCGCGCCTGCTTGAACTGCAGGAACACGACGTCGTCGGGGCTGCTCCCCTCGCAGAGCACGAGGTAGGCCCGAAGGCCCACGCTGCCGACGCCGACGACCTTGTGGACGACGTCCACGACGGTGTAGCCGGCCAGCACCCGGCGCCACTGCCCCGCCAAGGTCAGCAGGTAGTCGTCCAGGGCCGCCACGATGAGGTCCTGGTCATGGTCGGCGATGCGGGTGACGAGGGGCGGGTCCTCGACGATGCGCCGCACCCCGTCGCGCTGCTCGGTCAGCCGGGGCAGCGCCCGGTCGCTGGTGCGCCGCCGGGCCCGTCGGGTCGCGTCCCGGACCTCCTCACGGAACCCGCCGTCGTCCGTCGACTCGCCGAGCCGGTCGACGTCCAGCCGCTCGAACGCCCGTGCCAGCAACGGCAGCCGGGCCAGGTGGCGCACCTGCGCCCGGTAGGCGGCGACGCAGCCCCGGACGGCGTCCGCGAGGGCCACCTCGGAGCAGCCGTTCTGCCGTCCGGCCACCCACACGCTCGTGACGAGCCGTCGCAGGTCCCACTCCCACGGGCCCGGGTGCGCCTCGTCGAAGTCGTTGAGGTCGAAGACGAGGTTGCGCTCGGGCGAGGCGTAGAAGCCGAAGTTGCCCAGGTGGGCGTCCCCGCAGATGACCGGAGTGATGCCCGTGGCGGGCAGTGATGCGAAGTCGACCGCCATGACCGCGGCGGCGCCCCGCAGGAACGCGAATGGCGTGGCGATCATCCGCCCGATCCGGACGGGCACGAGCTCGGGGACCCGCCCCTCGTTCGCGTCGGCCACCTGGCGGACGACGTCCGGCCGGTCCGTAGGAGGCGACCAGGACGCGAACTGCGAGCGCCGCACGCGCCGGCGCAGCGACTTCCCGAGGGCGTACCGCTCCTCACGGCTCCCGGGGCGGCGCGACAGCGACGCGTACGCGTCCCCGACAGCCAGCTGGTGCACGACATGGCCGCCGCTGGTCATGGCCTCACCGTAGTGGAAGCGCATGCGCCCGAACCGCGCATGCCGGGCGCATCCGGAGACCTGGCAAGCCGGTTCGATGTCACATCCGCGGCCCGGCCGGTGTCTCCATGGCGCGACGGCCTACCAGCCCGTCGACGGAACCATCGACACGGGAGAAGGACATGGAACACACCACCCGCATCCCGCCGGCCGAGATCACCGGCATCAAGGGAGCGCTGATCAAGCGGATCATCGAGAAGAAGCTGGGCAAGGTGCCGACGGCGCTCGGCGTCTACTGGCACAACCCCAAGGTCCTGTCGGCCACCTCCCGGCTGGGCGGCAAGCTGCAGAAGTGGGACGCATGCGACGAGGGCCTGAAGTCGTTCGCCCACATGGCGGTCGCGTCGCTCGTCGGCTGCTCGTGGTGCCTGGACTTCAATTACTTCGAGGCGCGCAACAAGGGGCTCGACGTCGAGAAGGCGCGTGAGATCCCGCGATGGCGCGAGGCGGACGTGTTCACGCCGCTGGAGCGCGACGTTCTCGAGTACGCCGAGGCGATGAGCCAGACACCGCCGACCGTGACAGACGAGCTGGTGGACCGGCTGCACGCCGAACTCGGATCTGCCGCCGTGGTCGAGCTCACCTCGGTGATCGCGTTCGCGAACATGACCACGCGCGGCAACGTCGCGCTCGGCATCGAGTCCGACGGCTTCGCAGCAGCATGCGGCCTCAAGCCGCTCGCCGAGCGACCGGGGATAGCGTCACGGTCGTGAGCGACGACCCTTTTCTCGCCCACCGGAGCCTGCTGTTCACCGTCGCCTACGAGATGCTCGGCTCGGCCGCGGACGCCGAGGACGTGGTGCAGGAGACCTGGTTGCGGTGGGCAGCCCTGGGCGAGGCCGAGCGCGGTGAGGTCCGGGACCCCCGGGCGTACCTCGTGCGGATCGTGACCCGGCTCGGCCTCAACCGGCTGCGCACGCTCGCGCGGCAGCGCGAGGACTACGTCG
Source organism: uncultured Actinomycetota bacterium (assembly GCA_963792195.1). Taxonomy (GTDB): domain Bacteria; phylum Actinomycetota; class Actinomycetes; order Actinomycetales; family Kineosporiaceae; genus DATKNA01. The sequence goes on from CAWBVK010000006.1 coordinate 83,970, forward strand.
GCGAGTGGCTGCCCGAGCCCGTGCTGACCAGCCCCGACGTCGCCGAGGACGTCGAGCTCGCCGAGAGCGTGTCGATCGCCATGCTGGCGGTGCTCGAGACGCTGCTGCCGACGGAGCGCGCGGTCTTCGTGCTCCGCGAGGTCTTCGACGTGCCGTACGACGAGATCGCCGAGGCGCTGGACAAGTCACCGGCGGCGGTGCGCCAGATCGCGACACGGGCACGCAAGCACGTGGCGGCGCGCCGGCCGCGGATGTCGGTGAGCCGCACCGAGCAGGAGCAGGTGGTCAGGCGGTTCCTCGCCGCGATGACCACCGGCGACGTGCCCGGACTGCTCGAGGTGCTGGCCCCCGACGTGCTCGTCGTGGGCGACGGCGGCGGCCTGGCCCCGACCATCCCGAAGCCGGTCCGCGGGGCCGCGAAGCTGGCCCCGGTGCTGGCCCGTTTCGCCGAGCTGGCCCCGGCCGCCAGGGCTTTCGTCGTCGACCTCAACGGCGGCATCGCGGCGCGCATCGACCCCGGCGGCGAGAACGACACCGCCGTCTCCTTCGTCATCGAGGACGGCCGGATCACCCAGATGTACGCCATCCGCAACCCCCACAAGCTCGAGCGGCTGGGCACGGTCGCCGAGCTACGCCGGTGACGATCGACCGCGACGAGACGTCATCCGGAAGGATGGCGCCGTGGCGGCTTCGGGGCGGGAGGGTCTGAGCGGCGCTCGCAGCTGGTTGCTCGCTCGCGACGGCGGCCTGCGGGCCACCCGCCGCGCCGCACGGACGGCGATCGTCATGCCGGCGCTGTTCGCCGTCGGGTCCCAGGTGATCGGCAACGCCGACGTGGCCACGTTCGCGGCGTTCGGCTCGTTCGCGATGCTCCTGCTGGCCGACTTCGGCGGCACGCTCGGCGAGCGGCTGGCCGCGCAGAGCTTCCTCGTGGCGATCGGGTGCGTGCTCATCGCGCCCGCGACGCTCGTCTCCAGAACCGCATGGCTCGCGGCGGTGGCGATGCTGGTGGTCGGCTTCGTCGTGCTGTTCGCGGGCGTGGTCAGCTCGGCGCTCGCCGGTGCGAGCACGTCGATCCTGCTGAGCTTCATCCTCCCGGTCACGACGCCGGCCCCAGCCTCGGCGATCCCCGACCGGTTGCTCGGCTGGGTGCTGGCGGGCGTCGTGTCCCTGCCGGCGGTGACGCTGCTCTGGCCCGCGCCGCGCAAGGAGCCGCTGCGCGAGGCGGCGTCCGACGCCTGCCGCCAGCTGGCGGCCCGGCTGGACGCCGAGGTCGCCGCCCGGCACGGCGGAACCGGGCGAGGACGCCGACACCGCCGTCGCCCGCGCCGATGCCGCCGTCGCGAGACTTCACACGACGTTCCTCGCCACGCCGTACCGCCCGTCGGGTCTGACGACAGCGGCACGCGCTGTCATCCGGCTCGTCGACGAGGTGGTGTGGCTCAGCGTGATCCTCGACAACGCCGCATCCGTCCCGCGAACCGTGCCGGCCGACCCAACGGTGCGCGAGGTCAAACGCGCGGCCGGCGTCCTGCTCGACCACGCCGGCAAGGCGCTGTCCCTGAACGAGCCGCCGCAGGACAGCCTCCAGGACCACCTCGACGACCTGGTCCGCGTGCGCCGCGCGATGGAGGCGGTGGCCGTCGACGGCGTCGAGCTACCGCGCGAGGGCGAGCCGATGGACGGTCTCGTCCGCGCCCTCGGCCCCAGCTTCCGCGCGCAGGAGCTCTCGTTCGCCGTCACGGCGATCGCCGCCAACATCGCGGTTGCCACGGCGGCCGAGGCTCGCAGCTGGTGGCAGAAGCTCCTGGGTCGACAGCCGGCCGGCCTCCCCGGGCCTCTCACCTCGGCCCAGGAACGCGCGCTCGCCCACGTCGACGTCCACTCCGTCTGGCTGCGGAACAGCGTCCGCGGCGCCCTCGCCCTGGCCGGCGCCGTACTGGTCGCAGACCTCAGCAGCGCCCAGCACGCGTTCTGGATCGTGCTGGGCGCGCTGTCGGTGCTGCGTTCCAACGCCCTGAGCACCGGGCAGAGCGCTCTGCGCGGGGTCGCCGGCACGACGCTCGGATTCGTCGTCGGCGGCGCGCTGGTGCTGGTGATCGGCAAGAACCAGCACCTGCTGTGGCTGCTGCTCCCGGTCGCGATCCTGATCGCCGGCATCGCCCCCGCGATCTCGTTCACCGCCGGGCAGGCCGGGTTCACCGTGACCCTGCTCATCCTGTTCAACATCATCAGCCCCGCGGGTTGGGAGGTGGGCCTGGTGCGCGTCGAGGACGTCGCGATCGGCTGCGCCGTGAGCCTGGTCGTCGGGGCCCTGTTCTGGCCGCGCGGGGCCGCCGGGGCCCTCCGCCAAGGGCTGGCCGACGCCTACGCCGCGTGCACCGCGTACCTCCGCGCGGCCGCCGAGAGCGGCACCGGCATGGACGACGTCGCACAGAGCACGGACGGGGCGGCGGTACGGGCGGCCGCGGCGGCCCGGCGCCTCGACGACGCCTTTCGGGAGTACCTGGCCGAACGCGGGCGCAAGCGGCTGACCATGGCCGAGGTGGGGTCACTGCTGACGGGGGTCGCCGGACTCCGGCTGACCGCCGAGGCCGTCGCCGATCTGTGGACGGACCACGGGGCCGCCGCCGTCGACGCGCCTCACGCGAAGCTGGAGCTGATCACCCTGACCGAGCGCGTGACGAATTGGTTCGCGGCGATGGCGCAAGCCTTGACGGGCGCGGGGCCCGTGCCGCGGGCTCTCCAGCGGTCCGCCGACGCCGATCTCGTCCACGCCCTCGCCTCCGACGTCCGGAACGGGGCCCAGCTGGACGACCATGCCGTCCGGACCTACGCCGTCCGGCTGGTGTGGACGAACGACCACGTGGACGTCGCACGCCGGCTCCAGGCGACCGTCGAGCCCGCGGCACGGACGGCGTCCGCCTGAGTCGCCGGGCGGTACGACCTACTTCGCGCCGTCGTCGGTCCGGAGCAGCCATCCGTGCGGGCCGGGGAGTGTGTCCGCCTCTGCCGGTCCCCAGCTGCCCTGCGGGTAGGGCAGCACAGCCGGGCGCGCGTCGCTCTGCAGCGGGGCGAAGGCACGGAAGGCGGCAGCCAGGCCGGGCGCGCTGGTGAACAGCGACCGGTCCCCGATCAGGACGTCGTGCAGCAGCGAGGTGTAGGGCGCCATCGCGCCCTCGTGCACGTGCTCGAGGTGGATGGCGGTGCTGGCCTCGGCCGGCACGAAGTCAGGGCCCGGCCGCTTCACGACGAGCTGCAGGTCGAGCGCGCCGCAGCCGCTGAGGTCGAACGTCAGCACGCTGGGGCAGCCGGCGCCGGGATGCACCGGGCCGTCGGGCTCGCGGAACACCAGGCTCACGCGCTGGGCACTCGCCGCCAACCTCTTGCCGGTGCGCAGCAGGAACGGGACGCCGCGCCACCGGTCGGTGTCGACCCAGAGCCTGGCGGCCACGAAGGTGTCGGTGGCGGAGTCGTCGGCGACGCCGTCCGTCTGCCGGTAGCCCTCGAACTGCCCCAGGACGACCTCGCGGGGATCCAGCGGGCGGAAGGCGGAGATCACGGACTCGCGCGCCTTCTGCAGGGCGAGGCCGTCGGCCTCGGCGGGCGGCTCCAGCGCCACCTCCGCCGCGACCTGGAACAGGTGCGTGACGAGCATGTCGAGCGCGGCGCCGGTGGCGTCGTAGAAGCCGGCGCGATCGGCGATGCCCAACGTCTCGGGCACGTCGATCTGCACCTCGGCGACCGCCTCGCGATGCCACGAGTCCCCGATCATCCGATTGGCGAACCGCAGCATGTGCAGGTTCTGGGTCGCCTCCTTCCCGAGGAAGTGGTCGATCCGATACACCTGCTCCTCGTCGAACACGGTGTGCACGAGGTCGTCGAGCTCCGTGAAGCTCTCGCTGGACGTGCCGTAGGGCTTCTCGTAGACCACCCGGCTGTTGGCGGCGAGCCCGTGCTTGCCGATGGCCTTCGTGATCTCGGGGAACGCCGTCGGAGGGATCGCGAGGTAGTGCACGAGCCGCACGCTCTCGCCCAGGTCACGCCGGGCCTCCTCGAGGACGTCGAGGAGGCTGCCGGGGTCGTCCCCGTCGAAACCGCCCCCGGCGAACCGCACCTCGGCGGCGAACCCCTTCCAGGCGTCCGGCTCGGGCGCCGTCGCGAACTCCTCCAGCGACGCCTTGATCTGCGCCTGGAAGTCCTCGTGCGCCACGTCGCCGCGGCCGTTGCCCACCAACCGCCACCGGCTGGGGAGCAGGCCTCGGGCGTACAGGTCGTAGAACGCCGGCAACACCATGCGCTTGGCGAGGTCGCCGGTCGCCCCGAACAGCACGAAGACCGTCGGGGCCTCCTGCGGGGTCGACGTCGAGGAGGTCGAGGAGGGGGAGGGTGAGGAGGAGGGCACGGCGGGTTCCTGTCAGCCGGAGGTGTCGGCTCCAGCATGCCGAGCCGCTGTCCCGGCGCACGTCTACCCGTTCCACGTACTCGTACGTCTCAACCGTCGGCGGTCAAGCTGTGGGGAACCACTCCACGTCGGTCGTGATGGCCGACAGCGCCGACCCCGCGTGGACGAGGGCCGAGCGCACCGGGAGGACTGGGATTCGGCCGTTCCTGACGGTGAACGAGGAGGGCTCGCTTCCGAGGACGCTGCCGACCACCTGGTAGAAGACGATGTAGGTTCCCTTGGGGTCCAGTGGCTTGCCGTGGTAGATCGCCGTCGTCCGGTAGGTCGCCCTGCAGCGGATGGTGCGCTGATCGGCGAGTTCAGCCGGTGGTCGGATCGCAAGGCCGCACGTTGTTCCGGTCCGCTGGACCGCCACGGTGAAGTCCTCGGGCTCGGGCACGAACCTGACCGCCTGCTGAACCGCCGGCCTCCCGGAAACCGACGCGGTCGGCGTGGGCGAAGCGCCACGCGAGGGAGGGGCGGCGCTCGGCCGGCTCCCCACAGCCACGCGAACTCCCACTCCCAGCGCGACCACTGCTGCCGTCACCAGCGCCACGAACCCACAAATCGACACGACCAGCCCGCCGACTGCCAGCGGCTTCGCTCTCACACTCACCGCTCCCGCGAATGACTCACCTGGCGTCGGCCTCCGGCAGGGCCAGCCACTCTTTCTAGGAGAGGTCGCGTCCGACGTATCGGGGGGCCTTCAGCGGCCACTCCTCGGCGAGCCACCTCGGCACGAACTCGTCGAGGGCGCGCTCGACCTCGCTGCCGACCAGCTTGTCGACGACCCACCACGAGACCTCGGCGTCCGCCCCGACCTTCGCCGGCGGGTCGATGTAGACGCAACCGAGCAGTTCGGTCTCCCCCGCGTCGAGGAGCGCGTAGTTGAAGGACTCATGGGACTCGATCTCGGCCTCGTGGTGCGCGAGGTCCTCACGGTCCTGCTCGCGGGTCATGGTGGCGGGCGGCCACCCCCAGGCGTCGCCGTAGATCGACCAGAGCCGCTCACGCGATCCCATGACGGCGGGCAGGTCGAGGTCGACGTCCGTCGCCCGGATCGGGCGCAGGTGGTATCCGGTGGACAGGGGCACCTGGACGGGGTGGACGAAGTCGTCGGGGAGCCAGGCCACGGGACAGACCCTAGCCAGTCATCCCGAACGAGATGCCTCGCCCGGGCTGCCTCCGCGCACCTGCGTCAGCGCCAGACCACCTCGGCGCGCCGCACGCGCTTGTCAACGACGGGTTGGAGTCGCGCCACGTGGCCTTGGTGTTTGTACCGCGCACACCAGAAACCCGGCCACCGGAACGACGGGGCTGCCCGGTGTCCACCGTCCCGCCCTGATGGAACGGTGAAGATGCCGCTTCGGCGCGTCCACCAGCCATGGAGACCCAGATGTCGATACGTGTGCCAGGGCCCCACGCCAGTCGGCGACGATTGCGGACGCTGCTTCCGTGCTGCGCGCTCGTCACCGTTGCCGGGGTGGCCCAGCCGGTCGCTGCCGCCGCCTCTGCGGCCGGTTCCTCGACGTCCGGCCATGACGGCCACTACACGGTGCGCGACCTGAGCGCGCTATCGGGACCGACCCCCTTCCCTCATGGCTGCCCGGGAGCGGCCCAGGACGACACGCACATCGCCGGCGCGGAGATCGAGCCGGCGATCACAGTCGACCCGAGTCGCCCCGGAACGATCGTCGCGACCTGGCAGCAGGACCTCGGTCACGGCGGCCGCAGCGACCTGATCGCCACCTCCCGCGACGGCGGTCGCACGTGGTCACGTCGCACCATCCCCGGCCTGACCCGCTGCACCGGTGGGACCGCCGACTCCGCGAGCGACCCCTGGCTGTCGGCCGGACCCGACGGCACCATCTACTTCACCGGCGCAGCCATCGCGCTCGCCACGGACCCACCGGTCGCGGCGAACGTCTCCAGCCGCTCCCGGGACGGCGGGAAGCACTGGACCCGCACCACAGCGATCTCCGCGACCAGCACGCGCACCGAGCGCATGGTGGTGACCGCCGACCCGCGGCGATCAGGCCACGCGTACGCCGCCTGGTTCGATCGCGACCCCGCACTGCCGCTCCCGCTCGACGGCACCCTGCTGTTCGCCCGGACGACGGACTCCGCCTCGAGCTGGTCCGCCCCCGTCGTCGTCGACGCCGCACCGCCCAACGGGCTGGACCTGTCAGGACAGGTTCTGGTTCTGCGTGACGGATCGCTGTTGGCGGTCTTCGCGCGGTTGGAGATCCTCGATGACGGAACCTTCGTCAACCGGCTGCTCACCTCACGCTCACCCGACCTGGGCCGCACGTGGGGCGCGCCGCACGTCGTCGCGTCGGAGACGATCAATCCCTTCCCCGACCCCGAGACCGGCCAAGCGCTCTCCAACCAGGACATGAGCTTCTTCTCGGCTGCGACCGCCCCCGACGGCACCCTCTATGTCGCGTGGGACCGCGACACCTCGGCGACCTCCGGCACCGTGGAGTTCGTCTCGTCCTCCGACGACGGCCGCACCTGGACCGGTACGCAGGCGATCCCCGGCATCACTGCCTTCGCCTTCGAACCGGCTATCGCCGTCGACGGCAGCGGGACGCTCGGCGTCCTCTGGTACGACAACCGCCGGGACCGGCTCGGTGACGACGAGGCGACGACCGACGTGTGGTTCGCGGCCTCGCGCGACCGGGGGCGGACATGGGAGCAGACGCACGTCGCCGGGTCGTTCGACTACCGCGCCGCGCCCAACGGTCGCCTCGGTGAGTACCAGGACCTTGCCGCGGTCGGCCGGCAGGGTTTCGCAGCGGTCTTCACCATGGCGGCGCCACAGGCGAAGAACGGCCCGAGCGACATCTTCTTCGCCCGGATCGGCCCTCGCCCCTGAGGGGCGCGCCACGGCCGGCAGGTCGAGCCCGCGAGTCCTGGGCGCTGCGCTTGGCTGCCGGAGGAGCGATCGACCGGTCCGGTCAAGGGTCCGACGCTACCGGCTCGTCCCGTTCAGTCGACTCGGGTGGCCCGGTTCACCTGAGCCAGCGGGTCGATCGCCCGTGGTCCCACCGCGGGAAGGTCGCTGCGCAAGGGGCTGCGTTCGAGGCCCGTGACCCACATGGCGAGCCGATGCCGAACCGGCGGAAACCGGCCGACGGAGCCTGCCATCAAACGTCGCAGCAACCGGGCAACGGGCTTGTCGAGCATGGCGACGCGCGTCATCCGGTCGGTGAAGCGCAGGACCTCGAGCGCGGCGGCCCGGCGGGCCTGCTCGTAGCGGTCGAGAGTGGACTCGGCGGCCTCCCCGTCGAGGACGGCCGCGATGCGTGTGGTGAGGTCGTAGGCGTCGGCGATCCCCGTGTTCATGCCCTGACCCGCCGCCGGGCTGTGCACGTGGGCCGCGTCACCCGCGAGGAAGACACCGTCGACGCGGAACCGGTCGGCGACCTTGTGGTGGACCCGGAACCGGGATGCCCAGGCCGGCTCGGACGCCGACCGCGCGCCCACCCCACGGTCGCGCAGGAGCGCATCGACGAATGCCCGGTCCGGGGCTTCGGGAACCTCCGGACCCGCGGCCATGGTGGCGATGACGCGGCGGTTGCCGCTGGGCAACCGGGCGATCACCGTCACCCCGTGGGAGGACATGATGATGGTGGCCTCGTCGTCCGCGCTGTCGGGATACTCGAGCTCGACGTCGGCCAGGACGAACTGCGAGTCGTACGTCTCGCCGCGGAACTCCAGGCCGATCGCGGAACGAACCGCGCTGTGCGAGCCGTCGGCACCGATGACGTAACGGGCCCGGATCTCGAAGGGCAGCGGGTCGCCCCCCGATTCATCGATCCCCGCCACGACGTGGTCGCCACCGTCGACCTTCACGGACCGCACCCGATGCAGGCGTCGAACCGACCCGCCCAGCTCGCCCAGGTGCCGGAGCAGCAGCTCCTCGGTCGTGCTCTGCGGGACGCCGAGGGCGAAGGCGTATCTGGTCGGGAGGTCCGCGAGCTCTATCCGTGCAAGCGGGCGGCCGCGGTCGACCATGACGATGCGCCGGATCACCCGGCCGGCCGCCACCAGCTCGTCTCCGACTCCCAGCTCCGCGAGCAGCTCCAGGCTGGAGGCGTGGACGAGCGCTGCGTTCGAGGTCAGGGTGGGCGCGGCGCGAGCGTCCACGACCACGTGCGGGATCCGGAGCTGCGCGAGCCTGAGGGCCGCCGTCAGCCCCGTCGGCCCGGCCCCGACAATCACGACCTCGGTCTGCTCCAGTTGCTGGGGCACGTCCGGCCTCCTGCACAGTCGGCGTCGTCGCCCAGGGGGCGCCGGGGTTGTAGGGAATCGCGGGTCAGGTCGCGGCGACGGCACCCAGGACGTCCATGCGGGCCGCTCGCCGGGCAGGTGCCAGTGCGGCGAGGATGCCGACCAGCCCCGCACCGACGAGGAACAACGCGATCTGCCAGACCGGGATCGACAGCACGCCGATGCCGACCTCGGCCAGGGATCGCTGGAAGGCGATCCCGATGATCAGGCCGGCGGCGACGCCGAGGATCCCGCCGAGCACGGCGATCATCACGGACTCGCCACGGATCATGCGGCGCGACTGCCCGCGGGTCAGCCCCACCGCCCGAAGCAGGCCGATCTCGCGGGTACGTTCCAGCACCGACATCGCCATCGTGTTCACCACGCCCAGGATCGCGATGATGATCGACAGGGCCAGGAGGCCGTAGACGAGGCCGAGAAGCTGATCAAGCTGGCCCGCACTACGCGCCTTCAGTGCGCCCCGGTCCTCCACCTGCAGCAGCGGGTTCGCCGCGACGGCTGCGGTCACCCCGCGGGTGACAGCCCCGATGTCAGCACCGTCCTCGGCCATGACGAAAGCGACCGCGAGCTTGGAGTCCTTCGTGGCCGCGACGTAGTCCTGGAGGTTCACCTGGAGGCCGGCGCCGACGAGCTGGTTCGCCCGGTAGATCCCTTGCAGCCTGACGGTCCTCGTCGCCCCGTTGGAGAAGGTGAGGGCGATCTCGCGGCCGACCTTCCAGCCCTTGGCGGTCGCCGTCGGCTCGTCGGCGAGGGCGGCCCCGGAAGGGACGCCGTCGACGGTGCCCGCAACCGGTTCCGGTCGCAGCGCGGTCGACAACGCTGCCCCGCCCACCGCCATGCCGCCGATCCGCTCGCCGTCGGCGAGCATGCCGACCCTCTGCTCGGAGACGACGCCGCCCACGCCGTCGACCCGGCCGGCCCGGTCGGCGTCCGCCTGCTCGAAGCCGCCCTCCTTCTGGGAACTGAGGATCAGGTCGGCGGACACGCCGCCGTCGACCAGGGAGTCGACCGAGGCCGCCGCGGACCCTGCCACGACCGTGATGGCGGTGACCAGGGCGAGGCCGATCGTCAGCGCCGAGGCGGTAGCCGCCGTCCGGCGCGGGTTGCGCACCGTGTTGGCTCTGGCGAGCATCGCCGGCGTCCCCCCGGCGCGAGGCAAGAGCCTGCCCATCAGCGCGGAGAGTGCCATGGCCGTCGCAGGGGCCAGGGCCACCGTGGCGACCAGCAGGGCCAGCGCGGCGAGCCCCGTGAGGGACGCCCGCGGGACGCTGCCGGCCTGGAGGGACGCGACCGCGAGCAGGCCGCCCGCGAGCACCAGGACCGCGAGCCCGACGAGCATCCGCCGCCGCGGGGGCCCGTCGGCCACGCCGGCGCTCTCGCGCAGGGCCTGCACCGGCGCGATCCTCCCTGCCCTCCTCAGCGGGAGGTAGGCGGCGGCTGCGGTGACGCCCACACCCAGCAGCAGCGAGATCGCGACGGCGGAGGGGGGCAGGGCCGGCGTGACCGAGAGGTCGAGCCCGAGGGCGCTGAAGGCCACTCCGAGGCCGAGAGCGACGAGCAGCCCCAGACCCACCCCGATCAGCGAGCCGACGAGCCCCACGACGATCGCCTCCACCATCAACGCTCGCGTCACCTGACGCTTGGTCGCACCGACGGCGCGCATCAGCGCCATCTCACGAGAGCGCTGCGCGACGACCATCGCGAACGTGTTCGCGATGAGGAAGCCCCCAACGAGGAGGGCCACGACGGCGAACCCCAGTAAGAAGTAGGTGAAGAACGACAGGCTGCTCGACACCGAGTCCTTCGCAGCCGCGATCTGCTCCGCCCGGGTCCGGACGACGAACGTCGGGCCGACGGCCGCCCGGACACTCTCGCGCACTGCCGTGTCGGAGGCTCCGGCGGCGAGCGTCACGTCCACCGTCGTCCATTGCCCTGGCCGGAGCAGCAGGCGCTGGGCCTGGGCGGGGGCGAACGCCACGTACGCCTGCCCACCGAGGGAGGCGCCGGCCGGCCTGAAGATCCCGGAGACGACGGCGCTCCGGGGGCCCGTGGGCAGCAACAGCTTCACCGGTCGCCCTACCGACAACGACGCGGCGGCGGCGGTGGTGTCGTCGATCACGACCTGGTCCTCCGCGGTGGGGGCGGACCCGGTGTCGAGCTTCCGGGTGAAGCCGACGCCGGTCCAGGCGATCCCGGTGCCGGCCGTGGATGCCTTTCCGACGACCTCGCCCTCGTCGCCGACCACGAAGACGCCCGGCACGGCCACCGATCCGACCGCTCGGCTCACGCCCTCGACCGCTGCAATCCTGGTCAGGGTGGCGTCGGGAACGGTGAGGACGGCGTCCGCGGCAGGCGCGCTCCCGTCCACCGCCGACCTGGGTGTCACGGAAACGTCCGTGGCTCCGGAGGAGACGAGGTCGTCGAGGGACGTGGACATCGAGGTGGTGAAGACGAGGGTTCCCGCGACGAAGGCGACGCCGAGCACGACCGCGGCCACGGACATCGCCATGCGCAGCTTGTGCGCCAGCAGGGATCGGATGCTGAGCCGCAACATCTCAGGTCCTCCGTCCGGCGGCCTCGAAGCGACCCATCCGCTCCAGCACTCGATCCGCTGTCGGCTCCGGCATGTCGTCCACCACCCGGCCGTCGGCCAAGAAGATCACGCGATCGGCGTAGGAGGCCGCCTTCGGGTCGTGCGTGACCATGACGATCGTCTGCCCGAAGGAGTCGACGCTGTGGCGCAGGAAACCGAGGACCTCGGCCCCGGCGCGGCTGTCGAGGTTGCCGGTCGGCTCGTCCCCGAAGACGAGTTGCGGCTTGCTGACGAGTGCCCGTGCGCAGGCCACCCGCTGTTGCTGACCTCCGGAGAGCTCGCTCGGCTTGTGGCTGAGGCGATCGGTCAGCCCCAGGGTGTCGACCACCGTGTCCAGCCAGGAGGGCTCCGCCTTCCGACCTGCTATGTCGAGGGGCAGGGTGATGTTCTCGAGCGCGGTGAGAGTGGGCACCAGGTTGTAGGCCTGGAAGATGAACCCCACCGCATCCCGCCGGAGCCGCGTCAGGTCGTCGTCGTTCAGGCGGGTGAGGTCGACGTCCCCGATCCACACCTGCCCTGAGGTCGCCGAGTCCAGGCCCGCAAGGCAGTGCATGAACGTGGACTTGCCGGAGCCGGAGGGGCCCATCACCGCCGTGAACTGCTCCCGCTCGATGCTGACGTCGACCGCGTCGAGGGCGACCACGCTGGTCTCACCCTCTCCGTAGACCTTGCTGAGAGAGGAGGCCCGGGCGGCGGACGTCGTAGGCGTCACGGTCTCCGCAGGCCTGGGAACGGGCAGGGTGCTCATGGTGCTCCCCTTTCGAGGGTGCTGCGGAGGGTCGGGGCCGGGCGACGGCTTCGGTACCGGTCAGGCCCGGGGCGACGCGGTATCCGGCTCCTGCTCCCGCCCGGTCGCCGGCGGTCCGGCAGGGGTCGGGGTGGTAGTGGGCGCCGCCTGCGTCGGGACCGGGCCCGTGGCGGTCGGCGCTGCTGATGGCGGTGCGAGCGGTGCGAGCGAGGCGGGCGGGGCGGGTCGGCCGTGCTGCAGCAGCCCGACGAGGAGCAGGGCGACGCCCAGCACTCCCATGACCAGGCCGGTCGCCAGCACGGCCATGCTCAGTCCGAACGCCCTAGGGATCACGACTCCGAAGGTGCCGTCGACGTCCACCGCGGGGCTCGCATCGGCGTTCATGATGACGACGCGGTAGTCGCCGTCCCGGACCGTCCAGGACAGCGAGGCCGTACCTGATCGGGCCTCGGCGCGAGCCACCCAGAAGTCCTGCGCACCAGGTGCGGCCGGCGACGCGGTGCCCGGCCGGCGGTTCGTGGTGAGGCTGAAGGGCGCGAGCTCGAAGTCGTCGACGACGTCGACGTCGGCGCCGGCGAGGTAGCGGTCCACGGCCGCCGCGGGGGCGATCCCGACGAAGACGCCGTGGCCGGCGTCGCGTGGGGTGCCGGCGAGCTCCAGCCGGGTGTCACCGAGGAGGGACCCGGCGTCCGCAGTGTCATTGATCTCGGCCACCGAGGAGATGAGCGCCCGGCTGGGCGCCGTCACCTGATGGGGTCCACTGCGAAGATCACCCCGGGAACCGAACAGGGCCAGGAGCACGATCCCGGAGATGACGACGGGCGTGGCCACGACCAGAACGACGATCCCGGTGACGATCCATGGCGTGCGTCTGGACATGTGGGTCTCCGTGGATGGGTTGGACGGGACTGACCGGTAAGGGTGGACAGCCGGTCAGGAGTGTCGGGTCCCGCCAACCTCCCACCGCGCCGGACAGGCCGAAACGGGGTCGCCCCGTCGTTCGGGGGGACGGGTTTCTGGTGTGTCGGTCGTTCCTGCGGCGGTCAGGTCGCCGGAACCACGCACGCTCGAGCAGTCATGACCGTAGGAACATCAGGACGGCGAGCACCCGGCGCGACTCGCTGCCCGTCGCGGGAATGCCGAGTTTCCCGAAGATCGCGGAGACGTACTTCTCGACGGCGCGCACGGTGATGACCAGAGCATCCGCGATGCCCTGGTTGGAGCTGCCGGTGGCCATCAGCTCGAGAACCTCCCGCTCGCGCGGTGTCAGGTCGCGGAGGGGGTCGGCACTGCCGCGCCGGCGCAGCAGCGTCGAGACGATGGTCGGGTCCAGCGCCGACCCGCCCCCGCCGACCCGGCGCACCGCGCCGAGGAAGTCCTTGACGTCGCTGATGCGGTCCTTGAGCAGGTACCCGACGCCCTCCGCCGAATCAGAGAGCAGCGTCATCGCCAGCCCGACCTCGACGTACTGGGACAGCACCAGGACTCCGACCGAGGGGTACCGCTCACGGATGTGGAGAGCCGCCCGCAACCCCTCGTCGCTGTGGGTCGGGGGCAGCCGGATGTCGACGATGACGACGTCCGGAGGGGCCGAACGCACCCTCGCGAGCAGATCGTCCGCGTTGCCGAACCGCCCCACGACGTCGAACCCGGCGTCCCCGAGCAGCCGGGTCAAGCCCTCGCGCAGCAGGACGCTGTCCTCGGCGATGGCTACCCGCACGGGATCTCTGCCCTGACGCGCGTTCCACCGCCTACGGGGCTCCAGACCCGCAGCCGGCCGTTGAGCGCCTCGACCCGGTCGGCGAGCCCTCGCAGGCCCGAACCCGCCTCCGTGTCGGCGCCGCCTCCCCCGTCGTCGGTGATCTCCACGATCAGCCGCCCGTCGAGCTCCCCGACGTCGATCGTGGCCGATGCCGCCCCGGCGTGCCTCCCCACGTTGACGATGCTCTCCGAGACGACGTAGTACGCCGCCACCTCCACCGCGTCCGGCAACCGTCGCGGCAGGTCCATCGAGAGCCGGACCGGCACCGGTGCCCGCGCGGCGAGGGAATCCAGGGCCACGGCCAGGCCGTGCCCGCTGAGCACGGCAGGGTGAAGCCCGCGGGCCAGATCCCGCAACTCGTCGAGCGACAACGCCACCTCGCGTTTCATCTCGTCGACCCTGCCGCTGGCGTCGGCGTCCTCGCTGAGGCGCTCCCGCAGGACTGCCAGTTCGAGGCTGACGGCGACCAGCCGCTGCTGCGCGCCGTCGTGCAGGTTGCGTTCCAGCCGCTGACGCTCCCGTTGACCGGCCTCGATCACCCTCGTCCGGGAGCTGTGCAGCTCCTGCAGGCGCGCGTGCAGCTCGGCCTGGAGCCGCCCGTTCTCCAGCGCGATGTCCGCGGCGGCGCTGACCGCGGCGACCAGCTCGTCCTCGTCCTGGAGGGAACGGTCGTAGAGCAGGGCAGCCACGTGCTCGCCGTCGCGGTCGATCACCCTGACGCTGCGGTGGGGGTCCGGGTCGGGAACGGGAACCGGGTTGCCCGCCTGGTCCGCCCAGGCCTCGTACTGAGGGAGCCAGTAGGCCAACGTCAGGGTCGGGTCGCGCAGGGCGCGCGCGAGCGGATCACGCAGGTCCGTCGACGGGTGGTCCCGGAGCTCGACCAGCAGTCCGGCCACCCCGGACTTCGCCAGCCGCGCGTCGAGCAGCGCGCCGAGGAATGCGAGCGGGGCAAGCCCGAGGACGCCGAACGTCACGAGGCGCAGCTGCTCGAACCCGGGGAGGGCGAAGACCCCCGCGACGAGCAGGGCCGCGAAGGTGATCAGGCCGAGCGCGAACGAGTCCGCGAGCAGGGCCAGCAGGCGTCGCGGCGCGTGCCCCACCGGCCTCCGGCTACGGCTCAGCAGCAGGACGCCGAGGAGGTTCACGGCCGCAAGGACCAGCAGTTGCACGTTCTGGACCGCTTCCGCCACGCCCCGGTTAGGGCTGAGCGTGAGCAGGTTGCGGGCATCGAATCCGCCGAGGAGCAGCACGAGCAACGATCCCCCGACGGCCGTGACGTAACCGACGCGGACGAGCAACCGGTCCGGCGCGCGTTCGAGGCGGCCGTCCGGAAAGGCCAGGAAGACGTGTGCGAAGACGACTGCCGGCACCAGATCGGCGAGCTGCCCCAACGTGAAGACCGGGCGGTTGGCGCTCCATTGGAACGTGGTGACGGCCATGGACAGGCCGGCGGCGATCATCAAGACTCCGAAGCGACTCTCCGGCCGGCGCCGCCACGCGATGAGACCGCCCAGGACGTAGGGGACGACGATCCAGTCGACCATGCCGGCCCGCAGGCCGGCGCGGTCGAGGTCCCCGGTGGAATGGGCCAGCAACACGGCGCCGCCCGCCGCCAGCGCGGCTACCGCGACGACCAGGGCGACCACGAGCACCGTCGGAGCGGGCAGCGACCGCGGCTCTCTGCTCGGCTGCCCCGGTGCCGAAGGCGCCAGGGGCGACGTCGGCACAGCGGAAGACGCCACGACGGACCCCCCTCTCCGAGGTCGCGTGCCACCGACACTACTCGGGAAGATCGCATTCGGGAACTCACCAGAAACCCGCCCTGGCACCCACCGGTCTCCCGCCTTCCCTCCTCCTCCCGACGATGGGACGTTGCCGGGAGGCGGCGTGTGGAGGACACGATGAAGACCCGAGTGATCCAGGGCGGCTCCTCCTCCACGCCGGCCGGATCCGCCGGTATCTCGGCCACCGCCGTGACCAGGCCTCCCGATCCGGCCGCTGCCACGGGGTCGAACCGGATCGGACGATACGCACTCCAGGCCGTGCGGGTCGGCCGCACCCTGCGCGAGAAGATCCCCTTCACGCTGTCCGTCGCCGTCCTGACACTGCTGGCAGGCCTGGCCACCACGTCCCTGTGGCGGCCACTGCGGAGCCAGTCGCTGCTGGACGCGGTCGCCTACGGCGTGCCCGCGTTCTCCGCGGGCCGCTGGTGGACGCCCGCCACCGGCGTCCTCTTCGCCCAGACACCGCTGCAGTACGCGCCCACCTTGGGGAGCTTCGTCCTGCTCTGCGGTTTCGCGGAGTACCGGATGGGGACGCGACGGGCGGCGGGCACGGCAGTCGTCACCCAGCTCGCCGGGGTTCTGGGGGCGGCCGCATTCCTGGCGATCGTCTCCGGGCACGGCTGGCTCTGGGCCGACCAGACGGTCCTCACCCGTGACGTCGGGTTCTCAGCCGGGGCGCTCGGGGCGGCAAGCGCGGCGACCGTCACCCTCTCCGCTCCCTGGCGGGGGCGAGCGCGCATCGCCCTGGCCACCTACGTGGTCGTGTCCTTCGTGTACGTCGGCGTCCTCTGGGACCTCGAGCACCTCCTGGCGGTGGCCGTCGGCCTCGCCCTCGGACCACACCTCGTCGCGTCGCGCAGAGGCGGCCGCGCCGGCCTCGCGCGGCCCAGGCTGACCAGGCTGACCAGGCGGGAATACCGGCTGCTCGCGGCCGGCAGCTTCGTCGTGTCGGGGCTCGCCGCGCTGATCGCGCCGCTGGCGGAGGCAGGCGGGCCCCTGGCCACCGGCATGCCCGGCACCGAGGCCGTGTTCGCCTCCGGCCCGGTCTTCACCGTGCTGTGGTTGCTCGTGGCAGCGGGACTGCGCAGGGGGCGCCGGAGGGCGTGGCGGGTGGCCGTGTTCGTGACCGTAGGGTCCCTGGTCGCTCTCCTCGTTCTCGCGGTCGTCCTGGCGGTGCGATCCGAGCCCGGCTGGCCCGTCCTGACGTACATGCTGGCGTTCACCCTGGGGCAAGTGGCGATCCTCGTGGCCGGGCGGAGGGCCTTCGCCAACCCCTCGCGTCGCCGCTCGCGACGGATCCCCGGCTCACCGCTCGCACTTCCCTGCGAGGACGAGCGCGGACGGGCGCGGGCCCTCCTGGAGTCGCGCGGCACGCCGAACCGGCTCGCCTGGATGACGACCTGGCCCGAGAACAGGTGGTACATGCCGGCAGAAGGCACGGACGAGCCGGGGTACGTGGCGTACCGCGTGCACGCAGGCGTGGCGCTGGGCCTCTGCGACCCGGTGGCGGCGACACCGGAGCAGCGCGGCCGGTTGCTGCGTGGTTTCGCCGACCGCATGGAGGCGGCCGGGCTCGTGCCCTGCCTGTTCTCCGTCACCGCCGAGGCCGCGCGTGTGAGCCGGGACCTCTCCTGGCAGGTGCTCCAGGTCGCCGAGGAGGCAGTGATCGATCTCCCCGCGCTGACCTTCAAGGGCAAGGCCTGGCAGGACGTCCGGACGGCGCTCAACCGGGCGGCGACGCAGGGTGTCACCCACCGTCTGGTTCACCTCGCCGGCGAGCCGCGAGGGATCCAGGTGCAGGTACGGGCGATCTCCGAGCAGTGGACGGGCGACAAGGGCCTACCGGAGATGGGATTCACCCTCGGCGGCGTCGACGAGGCCCTCGATCCCCGCGTGCGCGTGGGGCTGGCGGTCGACGCAGAAGGCACGGTGCACGGGGTCACATCCTGGATGCCCGCCTACAGTACGGACGGCGGCAGCCCGACGGGCTGGACGCTCGACGTGATGCGGCGGGCTCCGGACGGGTTCCGCTCCTCGATGGAGTTCCTCATCGCCTCGGCCTGCCTCGCCTTCCAGGCCGAGGGCGCGGCCTTCGTCTCGCTGTCCGGGGTACCGCTCGCCAAGGCCGGGCCGGGGGACTCCGGAGTCGACAGGGCGCCGCTGGACGCGTTCCTCGACCGGCTCGGTGTCAGCCTCGAGCCCTACTACGGCTTCCGATCCCTCCAGGCGTTCAAGTCGAAGTTCCAGCCGCGGCACGAGCCGTTGTACCTCGTCTTCCCCGACGAAGCCGCGCTGCCCAGGATCGGCGTCGCGCTCGGCCGCGCCTACCTGCCCGAGGCCGGGCTGCGTGACCTGCTCGCCTTGGCCCGCCCCCCGTCCCGCACCAGAGCGACGGGATCCTGATCCGGCGCAACCGCGTGCCTGGCTTCCCCGGCGAGGACGGCCCGTCGCCTACGCCGTTCAGGTGAGGTCGTCACCCAACGTTCGGCTCGTTGCTCCCCCGTCCGGGTGAACATCCCTACGATGCGGTCTGCAAAGGTCGCGAACCCGGGGGGGAAGCGGGGCTCACGTGGCAGAGGACGTTCCATACGTCCCGAACGGCTACGCGGTGGCGGTGGCTCTGGCGCCGGCCACCGCACCGTCCGGTGCGTCCGAGGACGACTCGGCGTCGCTCGCCGGGCCCGGCTTCGACGACACGATCGGCGGGTTCCGCCGGCGGGTCGGCCGGGCCTCCGACGCCGTGCTCGAACACGGCGAGGAGGCAGTCCGCCGCGCGACAGAAGCGCTCGCGGCGGAGATCGGCGTCACGGCGCAACGGGTGGCGGCGTCGATCGAGAGGTCGATGTCCGCCGCCGGTTCGGCACCCGCGGGTGCACTGGAGCTCGACGCCGTGGAGGTCACGTTCGGCATCACGCTCACGGCGGGCGTCCAGGCCCTGTTCACCGCGCAGGGCGAGTCGAGCGTGCAGGTCACCATCACGCTCAATCGGCGGCCGTGACCGATGACCACGGGGGTTCCGGTCGGGCGGCTGCTCGTCGGTGACGACGAACGGCGCCGCCGTGAGGCTGCCGAGGACGCGCCTGCCCAGGCGGGGGAGGCCCTGCGGACGGCCTTCGTCCTCTCGTCGGGGCATGTGCTGACGACGTGGCACAACGTCGCGACGGCCGGCGGCACGGGGATCTGGTTCCGCGCGCCGCTGGGTCGCGGCCGCTCGACCCGCTTCGTGTACGTGCCGCTGGAGCTGGTCGCGAAGGACGAGGACCTCGACGTCGCCGTCCTGGGCCTCGACGAGACCCGGCTGGCCGGTCGCGCCGGCCAGGAGCTCCGCGACATGTGGACCCGCCTGCAGGACAGCGCCATGGCTCCTGTGGACGACGTCCGCGACCGGGACCCCGTGAAGGTCATCGGCTACCCGACCGGGGAGCAGGTGTCGTACCCGACGACGCTCGCCGGGGACGTCGTCGAGGCCCGGCTGCGCTTCCGGCACGCGGTCGCCCTGAAGATCCAGCTGCCCGAGGTCCAGGCGTCGACGCCGGTCCGGCCCAGGGGGCTGTCGGGGGCGCCGGTCGTCCTCGCGCGAGGCGCGAACGGCAGCGGGCCCGCGGAGGACTGCCGATCGCTCGTCGTCGGCGTGGTCAGAGCAGCGCCCCGGGAACCAGGGGCGGAAGGGACACCGGGCGGCACCGTCGTCGCCACGGCCCTGCGGGACCTCCGGCATCTCACCGCCATCGACCACGCCCTGACACGCTCCCCCGCTGCGCCGCGGCGGACGCCGCGTGGATGGCTCGTCGGTGTGGCGGCCGCGGTCGTGGTGCTGGGCAGCGGTACGTGGTGGATCACCACAAGCCATCAACCACCGCCCGAGAGCAGCGGCATCGTCGCACCCTCGGTGAGCCCCAGCCCGAGCGTGACGGGCTCGCGGTCGGTGTCGCAGACGTCGTCCGCCAGTGACTCGCGCCTCCTGGCACAGAGCCCCCTGCCGCAGGGTGCCTCCTATGCGGCCGTGAGCGGGCAGGACCTCCGCCTGACCTGCGGGACCAACCAGGGCAACGACATCGTGCGGCAGGTGGAGTTCACGATCCCGACGGACGGCTTCACGACGTTCGACGCCGAGGTGCAGGCGCCCCCGGTGTGGGGACCCGACAAGGGCGTTCAGGTCACGGTCAACACCGAGACGCGCTACAACGCTGCGGCGCGCAAGCAGGAGGTGGGCTCCGCCGCGCCGCGAGGCGGGCAGACGAGCTCGTTGCACGGGGACATCTCCGGAGCCACGCGGGTGTGGGTCCAGTACTACTGCTCGATCCACGACGCGACCTTCACCTTGAAACGACCTCGCATCTCACGCTGACGCCACCGTCATGAACAGGAGCGCCATGTCGCCTCACCTCCTCTTCACCCGTCGCCATGACGCCCGCGGCGCCGTCAGCCCGACGATGGCGCTGTCGTCCCTGGCGACGCTCCTGTCGGTCGCCGCACTGGTTCTGGCCTTCCTCGCCTACACCAAGGCCGGGAACGTGGCCGTGAGCACCGCCGCCCCGTCACCGAGCCCGACCTCCCCCGGATCCGTGACGCCGACCCCGACCCCGGCGCCCTCCGTGACGACGGAGGAGTCGTCGGGCAACGAGACCACCCCGCCGGCCGCCTACACACCTGGGCAGCCACTGCCTACGCCGACCGGCGACTACGTCGGGGCCTATCCCGACACAGTGATCAACCTGGTCCCCAACACCGGCCAGTGCACCCGCCCGATCGACCTCGACCAGCCGCTCGTGAACGCCACGTCCGACGCTTCCGACGTCCAGTACTACACATGCGGCACGGCGGCGGTCCTGCAGTTCGAGACCCCAGGCCTGGCGACCTTCCCCAGCGGATCCCCTACTGCCGGGGACTGCTCCCACCAGATCGACCTGTCCCCGGGGGATCAGAAGCAGATCCTCAGCCAAGGCCTGGTGATCTGCACGGTGACCAACGGTGTGGGGGCCAAGAACGACGCGCCGCACCGCAAGATCGCGAGGATCACGGTCATCTCCGTCCAAAGCGACAACTCCGCCAAGATCAGCTTGACCGCTTGGGACCTGCCTTCCTGACGCCCTGACTTGGCCTCGGTCGGTCATCGGCAAGAGTTCGAAGCCGTCTCGTCGACCGCCCCAGCGATCGCATCCGGGAGCAGGTGAATGCTGGGCCGATGAAGTTCGGCGTCAGCTACAACACCGGAACGTCCGGCACCGACCCCGAGCGGCTGGCAGCTGCCGCGCGCTCCGCGGAGGAGTTCGGTTTCGAGTCGTTCTACCTGCCCGAACACATGGCGCTGCACGTCGGGGCACGAGTAGGCGACCTCGAGATACCGCCGGCGACGCCGATCGCCGACCCGCTGGAGTGCCTGGCGTTCGTGGCGGCGTCGACGAGCCGGATCCTGCTCGGGACCGCGGTGCTCCTGCTGCCGTACCACCAGCCGGTGGTGCTGGCGAAGCGGTTGGCGACCTTGGACGTGCTGTCCCGGGGGCGGATGCGCCTGCTGACGGTCGGGGTCGGAGCCCTACCCGGAGAGGCGGCGGCGGTGGGCGTCGACTACCGGACGCGCGGCCGTAGGGCCGACGAGGCGATCGACGTCCTGCGGGCGTTGTGGGCCGGCGACGCCGAGGGCACCACATTCACCGGGGAGTTCTTCTCGTTCGAGAAGGTCACGAGCTTCCCGAAACCGCACGACGTCGACACGCTGCCCGTGCACGTCGGCGGCTCGAGCCGGGCAGCCGCCCGCAGAGCCGGCCGGCGGGGCGACGGATGGTTCCCCGGCGGCTGGCTCCCGCCGCAGGAGCGCGCCGCCCAGTGGGACCTGGTCCGTTCGACCGCCGAGGAAGCCGGCCGGGACCCGGACCGGATCGAGCACACCCGATGGGCTTCCCTGGAGACGGAACCGGCCGGCGTCGAGGCCTACGCCCGTCAAGGGGTCACCCGGCTCGTGGTGGGTGTGGCCGCCACCGATCTCGACCAGCAACGCCTCGACCTCGAGGCCTTCGCGAAGCTGCACGCACTGACGTGAGGTCGTGTGCGGGGGTGCGAGCTACGACCGGATCGCTTCGACGATCAGCGCCTGCAGCGCCGTTTCGTCGACCACGTCGCCCTCGAAGCTGTCGATGGCACGCACGCTCTTGCTGTCCAGGCGCGTGTTGAACAGGCCGGCCGGGTCGCTCAACGCGGCGCCGTTCGGGAAGGTGAGTCGGACCGCCTTCTTCAGCACGTCAGCCATGCACAGGTTGCCGCCGTGCATCCACACCGCGACGCCTTCCGGCCGGGAGGGCTTCTTCCACTTCACCGCCTCCTCGATGGCGGGGGCGGCGCCGAGGATGACCCGCCGCAGCTCGGCCAGCCGCTGCCCGCGCCAGTCGGCGTGCATCGCGATGATGTCGTCGATCTCCTGGGACGGAGCCTTCTCGCTCATCCGGGGGTCACGCCTCCACCCGCGGCCGCGCAGATCGTCGGTCGGTTCATGCGCACACTCTGCCACTGGGCGCCACCGGTGCGGACCCAGCCGCAAGCCCATCGGGAACCCGGCCACGACGGCGTCGCTTCTGCTCGCGGTACTGCCAGGCTGTCGCCGTGGGTGAGGCTCCGGGCGTCGTGACGGGCCGGTTCGTGCTGCATGACCACCGTCGTCCGCGTCGTCATGCCGACCTGCGCCTGGAGGAGGACGGCGTGCTCCGGTCGTGGGCCGTTCCACGGGGACTGCCCGAGGACCCCCGGCAGAACCGGCTGGCGATCCACGTGCCGGACCACGAGATCGACCACCTCACCTACGAGGACGTCGACAAGTCCATCGCCGACACCGGCACATGGGAGCTCGAGGACCGGGACGAGCGACGCTTCGTCTTCGTGCTGCGCGGCCGGTCGGGCACGCGCAGGTACGCCCTGATCCGGACCGGAGAGAACGACGACTGGCTCCTGCACCTCACTGTCGATCAGCCATGACGCCCGCCGTGCTCGCCCGCAGACTCTCGAGCAGCGCCACCAACTCACGGGGGCGGCTGAGCGCGACGCAGTGCCCGCCGTCCATCTCGTCCGGCTCGATCCCGAGGCGATCGCGCACGACGGCGCGCTGCCAGTCGGCAGGGAAGAAGCGGTCCTGGCGCGCCAGCACGAAGCGCGTCGGGACGTCGGGCCAGCGCTCGAGCGGATGCGGCTCGCGCATCGGTGTCGGCACCTGCGGACTGGCGTGAGCGCCGGCCTCGGCTCGGACGGCGTCGGGCACGTCGTGCAAGAAGACCTCGACGGGGTCGAGATCCGGACCGGTCTGCACCGGGTGGCCGGTCGCCGCCCACCAGTCGGTCTCGCCGGGCCGGGGCACCATGGCGTTGAGCAGCACCAGCAGCTCGACGGGCCGGCGCTCCGCCACCAGCGGCGCGACGAAGCCGCCGAGCGACTGGCCGACGACGACCAGGTCGCGGCGATCGCCGACCGCCTCGAGCACCACCTGGGTGTACTCGGCGAGCCCCGCCGACTCGTCGCTCACCGGCAGGTTCATGGTGACGACCTCGTGCCCACGCTCCCTGAGGAGCGGTGCGACTCGGTGCCAGTACCAGGCGTCACCGCCGGCGCCATGGATCAAGACGTACGTCGCCACGGTCGTTCCCTCCCAGCGCATATCGGAACCTTCATGTGCAGGAAGACTCCGCGCGCGGCACGACCTCATCGGAGGCACTGCCCTGGATGGGCAACGGCGGCAGGTACCCCTGCCTACGATCGGGGTGTGCCCACGAGGTACGCCGCCTGCGCGAGCGTCTGTTCGCCCGGCTCACGGGAGCGCCGGACGTCGCCCGCGTGCTGGCGGTCGCCGACGAGGTGGTGCGTTCCGTCGTCCCGGCGCAGGGCGCGCCCTGGAGCACCGTGGGTCCGGGAGGGGCGCGCTGCGACCGCCTTGGGCCTCGAGGCCGGCGACCCGCGGGGCGTGCGGCGGTTCGACGAGCTGCTGGGCCCCGCGGGAGTGCACGACGAGCTGCTCGCCGGCCTGGCGGCGCTGTTGTTCGACGGCTACTACGCCCGCCCCCGCGCCGACCGGGCCACCCCGAACCCGTACGACTGGTTCGCCCTCTCCGACTACCCGCCCGCATGACGGACGATCCTTCCCAGGAGCGATTCGTGGACGCCGAGGTGCGCGAGGCGCTCGCCGCCGAACAGGCGGAGCTCCTCGCCCGCGTCGAGACCCTGACCAGGGCGATGGACGACATCATCAGCGCGTCGGCGTCGTCCAACGCGGACGACGAGCACGACCCTGAGGGCTCCACGATCGCCTTCGAGCGGGCCCAGGTGGCCGCCCTGCTGACGCAGGCCAGGGCTCATCTGGCGGAATCGGCCGAGGCGCTGAGCCGGCTGGATGCCGGGACCTACGGGATCTGCGAGCGATGCGGCGAACCCATCGCCCGGGAACGGCTCCTGGCCCGTCCGACCGCCCGGTCCTGCGTCGCCTGCGCCGCGCGGCACTAGGGCGCTGCGCGCCGGGAGAACAACCCGGTCGAGAACCGTCCGAAGGCAGGCACCGAGGTCGCGGCCAGACAGGCGGGACAGGCCGCCTCGGTCCAGGTGTGGATCTCGGCGCCGTCGTCCGGCTCGGCATCGCTACCGGCGCGCCGCCGCGCACGTCTCCCCCTGGCCAGCGCGGTCGCCAGCGCGACGAGAGCCAGCAGGACGACGACGGCGACGACCACGCGACCCGCGCCGCCGAGCACGGAGCTCGCGGCCGCCCCGAGGCCGTAACCCAGCAGCAGGTGGGCCTCGAGGAACGCCGTGCTGCCGAGCACGAGCAGCGGCAGCGCGATCCTCGCCGGCACGGCGGAGGCCGCCGCGACGACGGTCAGCGTGCGCAGGCCCGGCGTCAGCCGACCGACGGCCAGCATGGGGCGGCCGCGCCGGACGACGAGGTCGGTCGCCCGCGCCAGACGGTCCGTCCCGAGGCCGATCCGCGGCCCGAGGCGGGCGAGAGCGGCGCGGCCGGGGCCGCGGGCGAGCAAGAAGCCGGCGGTCGTCCCCACGGCTGCGACGGCGACGAACGCGACCGCGGCCAGCCACAGCGGCAACGTCCCCGCAGCGGCCTGCTGGCCGACCAGGAGCATGAGCAGGTCCGCCGGGACCGGGAGCGGCAGCCCGCACTCGGTGAGCACGAGGAGGCCGAGCACACCGGCCACTCCCCCGCCCGTCGCGCTCCCGGCCGCTCCCGCCGCAGCCGGCACGCCCATCAGTTGAGCCCGTCGTGGAGGATCGCGACGATCACCCGCAGGATCAGGACGCTGGCGCAGAACAGCCCGAAGTAGCCGAAGAACTGGAACAGGGACGTGTCGCCGGTGAAGGGTGGACCGCCGGGCGTGCCGAGGAGGAGCACGGACAGCAGCCCGACGACGCTCCCCAGGACGGCCAGCATCCCCCGGTTCACGAGCCGCATGAGGGTGCGGACGTCGTCGTCGTCCGAGAACAGGCTGACCCGCAGCTGCAGGTCGCCCCGCTCCAGGATCGTCGCGATGCGATCCGCGTGGCGCGGAGCCCGGCGCAGGAGCGGCAGCAGGGCGAGCCCCTCGGCCTGCAGCGCCTCCTTCACCGTCGCGGGCGTCACCCGCTCGCCCACCCATTCCCTGGCGATGTCCTGCGCGGCCTGGATGAACAGGTAACCGGGGGCCAGCGTGATCAACGTTCCCTCGAGCGTCCCCATGGCGCGGAACAACGTGCTGAACTCGGGCGGGAGCACGATCCCGAACGGGGCCACCTCCTGCGTACCCCTGACTTCGCCGCCTGGGCCCCCGACGCGGGTTCGCGTGGATATCACCACACCGGACGCCGCCTGACCAGGGCGACAAGATCAGGTGGCAATCCGGAGCAAGGACGAAGGGCGCCGACTGCGCCGGCGGAAGGCCTGACCCGCGCCCGCTGATCTCGATAGGGTCCTGACCACGACGATCAGCGCGTGAGGGGGCGGCATGGCGACCCAGCCCGACGACAATCGCCGCACGCCCCTCGTCGGGAGCCTGCGCCTACCCCGGACCCCGAGAGCCGGCGCGAAGGGGAACGTCAGCGCCGACGAACGCGTCCCCATGATCATCGAGCTCGACGTGCGGTACCCCGGCGGCCTCGAGGCGGTGCGCAACGACTTCTACCAGGTGTGGGACGCATACGCGCCGCTCTCCGCCGCCCACCAGGACCGCCCCACGTCGAGCACGGTCGAGCCGCCGGTGCCGCGGGGGCTCGCGCTCGTCGCGCCGAAGCTCTACCAGTGCGTGCTCTCGCGGGCCCAGGCCGCGCAGCTCGTCGAGGACGACCGGCGCCGCGTCCGCGACGGCGGCGCGACGGCGACCACCATCTTCCGGATCTGGCCCGACTACCCGCTCTACCCGCAGATCGACCGGTCGGCGCCGACCGTCAAGGCCGACGCCGCCTGGCGCTCGTATGCGGCGCGGGGTCGTGGCGTCGTCTGGGCCGTCATCGACAGCGGGATCGACGCGGCGCACCCCCACTTCGCCGGGCTCGAGCTCGCCGCCGAGGCCGCCGGCACCCCGCCGCAGCACCGCTCCACGGTGGGGCTGCACCGCGACTTCACCGACCTCGTCGACCCCGCGAACCCGCCGGTTCCCCCGCCGGCGCCGCCCGACCCGGCGCACGTCACCGCCCTGGACGACGACAGCGGCCACGGCACCCATGTCGCCGGCATCATCGCCGGCTGCAGTCCCGACCAGCCCGCCCCGCAGGTCGCGAGCTCGCAGGAGCAGCAGGACGGCGGCTTCGTGCCGCGGCCGCACGCCGGCGCTCTCTCGGGCATGGCGCCGGACTGCGAGCTCATCAGCCTCAAGGTGATGCGGCGCAGCCCGGCGGGGCAGTGGGTGACGTCGTCCGCCGCCGTCATCCGCGCCCTGACCTATCTGCGCATGGAGGTGAACGTCGACCCCGGTGTCCTGCGCGTGCACGGCGTCAACATGAGCCTGGGCAGCGAGTGGGACCCGGACCACTACGCCGCGGGCCAGTCGCCGCTGTGCCAGGCCGTCAACCTGCTCGTGAACTCGGGCGTCCTCGTCGTCGTCTCCTCCGGCAACTACGGCGCCCGCGCCGAGGGCGACGCCACGACGACGTCCGCGGTGCTCGGGTCGATCACCGAGCCCGGCGCACGCCCAGGAGTGCATCGCCGTCGGCTCCACCCACCGCGACGCCCCGCACGCCTTCGGCGTCACCTACACCTCGGGCAAGGGCCCGACCCTCGACGGGCGCTCGAAGCCCGACGTCGTCGCGCCGGGAGAGTGGATCGCCTCGGCCGCCACCGGGCACGTCGCGGTCGGCGCCGGCTTCCCGCCGCCCGGGGCCGCCCCCCACCCGGCGACCTACGCCGAGCTGTCCGGCACCTCGATGGCCGCCCCGCACGTCTCGGGCGTGCTGGCGGCCTTCCTGTCGGCGCGGCCGGAGTTCATCGGCCGCCCCAGGGAGGTCAAGGCGCTGCTGACCGCCAGCGCCACCGACCTGGGCCGGGAGCGGTACGCGCAGGGGGCCGGGTTGGTCGACCTCATGCGGATGCTGGCGGACGTCTGAAGCAGGGACACGAGGGAGTGGACATGATTCAGCTCGACACCGGCGAACCGGTGTGGGACCTGGAGTTCGACGAGAAGGGCGCCCTCGTTGACGCCGCCGCCGAGCAGGCGCTCATCTCGGGGGCGGGTGACCGCGGGGTGAGCGACCTCGTCGTCTTCTCGCACGGCTGGGGCAGCTCCCGGGCGGACGCCGAGAACCTGTACGCGGGGATGTTCCCGCTGATCCGCGACGCGTTCGCGCAGCGTGCCGGGTCTCGGACCCGTCGGCTTCGTGCGGGTGTTCTGGCCGTCGCTGTGGTTCCCGCCCACGAACGCGACACCGCCGGCGAGTCTCGCCTCCACCCAGGCCGACGGCGGCCCGCTCCGGCCGCCGAAGGCGGGCACCGAGGAGCTGACCGGTGCCCAGATCGCCGACAGCCTGAAGGCCGGCTTCGCCGACCAGGGCGCGCGCGACACGCTCACCGAGATCGGCGCCCTCATCGACCAGGGCCAGCAGCTGGTCCTCGACGGTGGCACGGACGACGCCAAGCGAGCGCTGCTGGAGCAGATCAGCACCCGGATCGCCGCACTGACACCTGCAGGACCGGGACCCGACGCGTCCGGCGTCGAGGACCGCGGCGAGACCGGCGTCCTGCTGGCGACGGACCCCATGGCCGCCTACGCCGCCACGGCGGGGATCTTCGGAACCGCCCCGTCCAGTGGCGCGCAACAAGGCTTCGGCGACATCTTCGGCAAGGCAGTGCAGGGCGCGAAGGACGCCCTGCGGGTCTTCTCCTACGCCCAGATGAAGACGCGCGCCGGGACGATCGGGCAGCAGGGGCTGGGGCCGCTCCTGGCGCGGCTGCGCCAGCAGCAGGGTGCGATCCGGGTGCACCTGGCCGGGCACAGCTTCGGGGCGCGGCTGGTCTCGTTCGCGCTGGCCGGCGTGGGGCAGCCCGGCGACAGCCCGATCGCGTCGCTGACGCTCGTGCAGGGCGCCTTCTCGCACTGGAGCTTCAGCCCCCAGGCGGGCAACCCGTTCGGCGTGGCCGGCGCCCTCGACGGCTACGGCGACCGCGTGCACGGGCCGCTGGTGGCGACGCACAGCGTCTACGACTGGGCGGTCGGCGTCTGGTACCCGCGAGCGTCGTTCCTGACGCAGCAGGACCAGAGCGACAGCACGCCGGCCGGCCGGTGGAACGGCATGGGTTCCGACGGGTTCCAGGGCGCGACGCCCTGCCAGAGCCTCACCATGCCGGCGGCGGGGCCGGTCGACTACGGCCTCACAGCCGGGACCTTCTACCGGGTCGACGCGCAGGCCGTCATCGACAACGTGCAGGGCCAGTCGTTCGCCGGCGCGCACTCCGACATCCGCAAGCCGATGGTGGCCGACCTGATCGCACAGGCAGCGGCGGCGCACGCCTGACACGGGTACCTGCCTGGCTGAAGCGCGAGCAGGATGGCGACATGGCGGGAAAGCAAGCAGGGGTCGCGCTCTACGTGCTCGCGCTCGTCGTCGTGGTCGTCGGCGTCGACGTCCTGTTCTTCCGTGGGCAGTTCTGGGCACGGCTGCTGGCGAACATCGGGATCGTCCTGCTGTTCGGGGCCTTCTGGCTGAGGTTCATGAAGCGCTGAGCGAACCTCTCGACGGTGGAACCACGCCGGACATCGCCGGAGGACGAGGCAGCCGCCTGATGGCGGGCCGCTAGGGGGCGCGAGCGACCACGAGCAGGTGCGTACTCAGCCCCAGCAACTCCGGGACCCGCTCGATCGCGCGGGCGCAGTCGAGGACCACGTCCCGGTGGACCGGGTCCTGCAGCCGTTCCGCCAGGTCGGGCAGCGCGAACGCGAGCCCTTCCAGGCCGACGAGGTCCTCGACGACGAGGCCGGCCTCCTCGACCTCGTCGCGAAGCTGGTCGGGCCGGTGGCAGTACCCGGTGAACCACCCGGGCAGCTCGTCGTTGATCCGCCCGCTCTCCTCCGCGAGCTGCACGAGACGGTGGAAGAACGGTCCCTGCTCGTAGAGGCGTTCCGCCAGGTAGCCGTGCAGGCGCGGGGCCCACCGCGAGATCGCGCTGACGAGCACGGGCGCGCCGGGACGTGCCACGCGCAGCACCTCCCGCAGGGCGAGCACGCGCTGATCCCGGTCGACCAGGTGGTAGAGCGGCCCGAGGAGCAGGACGGCGTCGACGCTGTCGTCGTCCAGGTCGAGGTCCCGGGCATCCCCGACCCCGGTGTCGACGCGCTCCGCGAGCGCGCCGGACGCCGCAGCCAGTTGCTCCACGTGCAGCGGCACGACGTCGCGGTGCACGACGGTGTAGCCGCGCGCGGCGAACTCGAGGGCGTAGCGCCCCGGGCCGCCGCCGATGTCGGCCACCACGGCCGGCGGTGGCGGCACGACGCGTGCCGCCACCTCCAGCGTGCGGGCGAACTCGACGGAACCCAGCGGCTCGCTCAGCCGGGGCTCCTCCAGGCCGCGCTCGTAGTGCCGGTGGAGCAGGTCCAGAGCAGGGTCGTCGGCCATCCCCCCATCATCATGCGGCCGACGTCAGAGTGACGGCAGCGCCTACCTGAGCAGGTCGCCCACGTACCGGGCGGCCACGAGAGCCGCGCCCGCGGCGGCCGCCGTCCAGGTGATCGCCTCACCCCAGCCCATGCCGTCGTCCAGGGGCTGTCCGAACGAGAACTCGCCCATCGCGGCCACCCCCGCCCGCGCATGCCGCGGCGAGACGGCGCGGACGCCGTCCGCGCCGACCGGACCGGTCAGGAGCTGCTCCCAGCTGGGGGCCGGCCAACCGCCTTCCCAGTCCGTCGACCCGGTCGACCCCGTCACCCGCGCCGCCCCGACGCGCGGCGCGCGCCCCGGGCGATCCCGAACATCCCCCGCCGGGCCGCCGCGGCCACCGCCCCTCGATGCCGGCCGTAACCGTGCACGAGCTCGTCGAACGTCGGCTCCCGCGGCTCGGCCGGCCCGGGCCGGCCGGGGGCGGCCGCCAGCTCGCCGAGCGGTGCGGGCACCGGCACCTCCGGCGGCGCGGGCGGCTGGAACACCAGTTCGGGCAGGCTCCGGACGTCGACGACGAGCGGCCGGCCGGCGTGGTCGACGGGCCGGATCCGCGCCTGAACCGGCGCGCTCCTGCGTGCTGTGGACACCGCTCCTCCGTCCGTGCTCGTCCGCGTCCGGGACGATGATGTTACGAAGGGTATGGGATTGAGCACGGAGAGATAACGGAACAGCATCCGTCGAGCGGGTGAATCCCTGCAGTCCTGGTGCGCAGGAGACGACACCGGAGGACGGCCGGCGCTACAGCCGGCCGGCCTCGCCCAGGTCGAGCGCGAGCCCATCGTCGGGCGAGCCGTCGGCGGCGGTGACCACGCCCGCGTCACGATGCGCCGTGCGCCCGTCACGACGTCGTCCGCGCAGCACCTCGAGGAGCAGGCCGCCGCCGAGGACGACGAGAGCCACGGCGCCGGCGCCGCGCAGCCGCGCCGCCCACCAGGGCTCGCCGGCGGCTGCGGGATGCGCCGGGGTGGCGGCCGGGGCGGCCGCGCGTGCCGGGTCGTCGACGGTGCCGCCGTACACGCCGACCGACCGCGTCACCCGCCCCCGCGTCGTGACGCCCTCCAGCCGCACGCCCATCGACTGCGCGTCGGCGCGGACGGCCGCCGTCCCGCGCAGGCTGCCGCCGTGCACGACCACCCCGGTGGCACCCTCGACCTGCAGTGCCACCGCGGGTGCGTCGACCCGCGGCGACACCAGCTCGACGCGCCGCCCTCCCACGAGCAGCCCCGATCCGGACGCCGACACGCCGGCGGCGTCGAGGCCGTCGACGTCCGTGGCGATGAGCGCGCGTGTGTCCCCCGTGGACGACAGCCCGGTGAGGGTGGTCCCGATGGTGGCCCGCAGCCGCACGGCCGCCCCCGCCGTCCCGGTCGTGCGAATGCCCGAGAGCCGGGCCCCGCTGCCGCCCACGACCCGGATCACGTCGCCGGTCGCGTGATCGGCGGTGAGCCCCTCGATGTCGAGCGGGCCGGGCTGGTCGAGCTGGACACCCCGACCGCCCGCCTCGAGGGTGATCCCGGTGAGCCGCACGCGGCTCCCGCCGCCGGCACGCACCGCGGGCAGCCCCGCGCGGCCCGGCGTGCCGAGGCCGCGCAGCACGACGTCCTGCAGGCGGACGTCGCTGTCGTGCAGGTACCGCAGGCCGGCGGTGACGATCCTGGCGCCGGGAGTGGCGGCGACCCCGAGGGCGCTGGACGCCGTGACGGTGACGCCGCTCAGGTCGACGGCGGCGCGCGTGCCCGTCAGCCGCGCGGGCCCGGCCCCGCCGGTGTCCGCGAGCTCGAGCCGCACGCCGCTGGCCACGACCCGCGTGCCCGGGCGCTGCAGGAGCACGGCTCCCAGCAGGAGGCCGTCGGGTGCGGTGCGGACGGCGTAGGAGGGGTCGCCCACCAGGGCGGGCAGCTGCGTCAGGTCGAGCGGCTGCCGGACGGCGACCGTCCGGCGGACCCGCCCGTCGAGGGCGATCTCGAGCGAGCCGGGGCGGAGCACGAGCACCCGGCCGTGCGCCAGCAGGGCGGCCGCCGGGACGCCCGGCAGCGCCGGGACGGTCACGTCGGGGCGAGCGACCTCGGCGGCCGACGCGGGCGAGGCGGCGACGAGCGGCCCCGCCACGAGCAGGCCGCCGGCAAGCACCAGAGCCGCGGCCCTCACGACGCAGCTCCGCTCACGACGAGCACGGGGGCCGGCGTGCTCGTCCGGACGACCGAGCCGCCGACGACGGCGACGTCCCGGGTCAGCCAGCGCTGCCGGCGGACGGTGAGCAGCGCCCAGATCTTGAGCACGGCCATGACCCAGGTGACGGCGACGAACGCCGGCACGAGCAGCACCGACGAGGGACGCCGGCGCAGGTGCGGCAGCACCTTGACGGCCCGACTCACCCACCACCAGCCGACCAGCGCGGCGGCGAACGCCAGGTTGCCGTGCACGAGGGCCGCGGCGAGGTAGAGCGGCCCCGCGAGCAGCGTGAAGGCGCCGACGGCCTTGTCGGCCATGCAGAAGGCGAGGAACGGCCGGCGCCACACCCAGCGGTCGAGCAGCAGCGCCCGCAGGTCCGACCGCCAGGTGTTCCGGGCCCACCGCATCCGCTGCCGCACGAAGGTGAGCGGGGTGCCGGGGAACGTCGACCACACCCGGGCGCTGCGCTGCAGCACCGTCGCGTATCCGAGGGACGCCGTCAGCGAGGTGAGCCGCTTGTCGTCGCCCGACATGCACGGCACCCCGAGGAAGGTCTCGGACAGGAACGCGTCCGCGACCTGCTCGAGCACGGAGCGGCGGTACACGGCCGTCCGGCCCGACAGGCACGACACGGAGCGGCCGGCCACGGTCTGCCCCGCGAGCTCGTCGAAGTACCGCAGGTCGAGGTACATGTCGTTCACGCGCTGCAGGAGCCCGCGCGGGTCGTCGACGTTCTGGCGCGCCGCGACCCCGCCGACGGTGGGGTCCGCGAAGGGCATCCGCAGCCGGCGTGCGGCGTCCGGCGCCCAGGAGGTGTCGGAGTCGACCAGGGCGACCAGCGGCGTGCGGGCGGCCTCCCAGCCGAGCCGCAGCGCGTGCCGCTTGCCCGGGACGTCCGTGACCAGGACGGTCACCGGCACCTCGTGCTCGTCCTGCTGCTCGTCCTGCTGCTCGTCCTGCTGCTCGCCCTGGAGGGAGCGCGCGACGGCGAGGGAGGCGGCGTCCGTGGCGTCCACGACCAGGACCACCTCGGCCACCCCTTCCTGGCGCCACGTCTCCGCTGCCCTGCGGAGAACCACGGGGTCCTCCTGATACACGGGGACGACGACGGTGAGCGGGGTGTCGACGTCGGCGACGAACGGCCGGTACAGCGCCGCCGGCACCCGGCGGAGCAGCCAGGTCGTCCAGCGGGCGGCGCCGAGCAGGCCGAGCGGAACGGCGGGCAGCAAGCCCGGGTCGACCACGGTCACCACGTCCCGCCGCGCCGGCCGCGCCACGGTTGCCCGGCGCCCCGCTCCGGCGACGTCCACTCGCGGTACAGCGTCGTCCACTCGTGGTCCTCTGGCGGCGCGAGGGGGGGCTCGCGCAGGTCGAGCACGCGCGCGGGAGCGGCGGCCTGCTGCGCCAGCGCCTCGAGCTCGCCGTCGACCTGGTCGCCGAGCAGGCTGTTGACCCCGACGACGGAGTCGAGCAGCGGCATCGGCAGGCCGAGCTCGCGGGCGAACGCCAGGAAGCCGTGCGTGTCCTTGGGCAGGCACCGGCCGGCGAACGGGGCGCCGCCGCGGATGCCGTAGACCGGGTTGCGCGAGGCCTCGGAGCTGCGGGCGACGATCCCGGCGACCTCATCGGGGTCGACGCCGAGCCGGCCGGCGACGAGCCACATCTCGTTCCAGAAGCTGATCTTCGTGGCGTTGTAGAGGTTGTGCGCGCACTTGACGAGCTCGGCGGTCTCGGGCCGGTCGACGACCCGCACCTCGCCGCCGAACGGCTCGAGCAGGCTGCACAGCCGCTCGGCGACCCGCCGGCTGCGGGCGCCGATCACGGTCATCCACGGCCACCGGGCGTCGTCGTCGGCGCTGTCCCCGCGCAGGAACTCGGGGCTGGCGGCGAGCACGAACCCGGTGCCCTCGCTCGTGCCGGCGGCCTGCGCGATGGTCGGGCCGACCAGCTGGGTGGTGGTGCCCGGCGGCACGGTCGAGCGGGTGACCACGGTGTGCACGGCCAGGCCCTCCGCCTGGGTGTCGAGCCGCCCGTCCACCCGCGCCTCGAGCCGCGCGTCGCGCCGGCTGCTGTGCCGGCCGCCGGCCGCGCGCTCCGCCTGCGCCTGGCCGATCGCCCGCCCGACGTCGCGGGCGCCGGTGGCCATCGCCCGCAGGTCGTACCCCTCGGGGCCGGCCGGCGTCGGCAGCGTGAGGAAGACGAACGACGACGGCTCTCCCCGCAGGTCGAGCCGGGTCGTCGCGTCGAGGCCCTCCGCGAGGAGCGCGTCGACGCGCTCGGCAGAGATGTCGACGAACGTCACGTGGTGTCCGGCCTCGCCCAGGCTCCGCCCGAAAGCGCTGCCCACGACTCCGGCCCCTACGACGAAGATGCGTGCCACGGCAAGGATCCTGTCACCGAGAGTCAGCAGGCAAGTGCGGACAGATAAGGGTGGGCCGAACGGCGGAGCCGTTCTGCCCACCCTCGATCTGCCCTCTGCGGCCGCGACGGGGCTGCGTCGCCGAACTGCGCGGGCGTCGCCGAGCTGCGCTGCGTCGCCGAGCTGCGCTGTGTCGCCGAGCTGCGCTGTGTCGCCGAGCTGCGCTGCGTCGCCGAGCTGCGCTGCGTCGCCGAGCTGCGCTGTGTCGACGAGCTCTGCGCTGTGTCGCGCGGGCCGGCGGGTGCCTCTCGCGACGCTGTGCACTGCTCCAACCGGCGGGGCAGTGCACAGCGTCGCGGCAGGACCCTCATCGGTTCCCCGGAGACGTCCGTGGGACGGTCGCCCGCTCCCCGTTCGGGCGTCTCAGTGGCAGGAGGCCGTCCCCGCGTCGGTCGACCCGCCGGACGTCGACGGCACGAACCGCCAGCTGTAGCCGGTGGGCGCGAGCGTCATCTGCAGCACGCCGAACGTGTTGGCGATCTGCGCCGCGCTGTTCGCGGCCGGCGTCGCCCGCATCGAGAAGAAGCTCTTGCCGCCCGACCCCACGACGAAC
This sequence comes from uncultured Actinomycetota bacterium, assembly GCA_963792195.1. Classification (GTDB taxonomy): domain Bacteria; phylum Actinomycetota; class Actinomycetes; order Actinomycetales; family Kineosporiaceae; genus DATKNA01. The sequence continues at coordinate 118,838 of CAWBVK010000006.1, forward strand.
TGCGCGACCCCGTTCGGCTGCGCGGTGCCCGTCGCGTCCTGCGGGGCGAACCGCTCGTAGAAGTGCGCGTGGCCGGTCAGCACGACGTCCGCGCCCTTCTGGTAGAGCAAGGAGTAGATCGACTGCATGTCGGGCTGGTGGTCGGTGCTGCTCGAGTAGAGCGGGATGTGCCAGTAGGCGAGCGTGCACCGGTTGGCGTGCGTGTTCAGGTCGTTCAGCAGCCACTGGTACTGCGGGTTGCCGGGGTTGCAGCCGCCGACGACGCCGCACTGGCTGTCGAGCGAGATCATGTGCCAGGCGCCGACGTCCCAGCTGTACCAGGACGTGCAGAGCTTGGTGCAGCCCGGCGAGAGCGGGTGGCCGCGGTCGCCGAAGTACGTGAAGTACCCCTCGCCGCCGGTCGGCTGGATGCTGCTGCCGATGTACCCGTACTCGTGGTTGCCCGGTGCGGGGTGCGCGATCGCGTTCATCCGGCCCCACGTCGGGTCGTACGACGCCTTGAAGTCGGCGAGGTTGCCCAGCTCGTACTGCTCGTCGCCGAGCGGCAGCACCGCCGTCGGGTTGAGCGACAGCGCCAGGTCGCTGGTCGCCTTCTGCTGGCAGGCGGTCGCCGAGGGCGTGCCGCCGGCGTCGCAGGCGATGTCGCCGGCCGCGACGATGGTCGGGTCGCCGCCGGAGGTCGTCGAGGTGGTGGGGCTGTCGGTCGGCGTGGTCGACGCGGTGGTCGACGACGGGGTGGGCAGCGGGGTCGTCGTGGTGGGGACCGGCCCGCTGGACGTCGTCACGACGAGCTGCGGCCTGTTCGCGGTCGCCTCCCGGCTCGCGAACTTGACCAGGCCCGCGCGGTCGGTCGCGACGACGAGGGCGACGTCGCCGTTGCCCGTCACCGCCGGCGTGACGTCGACCGAGACGGTGGTGCTGACGACGAGGTTCTTCGCGGTGCCCACGGCGGCGCCCGGGGCCGGGGCGATCGCCCACGTGATCCCCGGCTCGGTCCAGCCCGTGCCGGTGGGCGACACCGTGATGCCGCTCGCCCAGGTCGAGTACGTCCAGAGCTTGAGCGTGGCCGAGGTGACCGTGCCGGTGAGCCCGCTCACCGCGAACTTGAGGTACGCGCGCTCCTCGGGGGTCGTCGACGACGCGGCCTGGGTGTTGAGCTGGTAGCCGCTGCCGTAGTTCACCGCCGGGGTGTCCGCCTCGACGTAGGTGTCGGCGGAGGGCGCGAACGTCAGGGTGCTGGTGGTCGCGGGCGTCGTCCCGGGGATGGTGCTAGGGGTGGTGGTGGGCGTGCTGCCGGGGGCAAGGGTGGGGGTCGGTGTCGAGGTCAGAGTCGAGGTGGGGGCCGCGGTCGCCGTCCCCGTGCCGGACGGCGACGGCGACGGTGCGGGCGCGGTCGTGTCGAGCACCAGGGTCGGCGGGTGCGCGGCGACCTCGCGGCTGGCGAACGTCTTGCCCGTCGCCGAGGTGGTCGTGACGACGAACGTGTACGTGCCGTCCCCGGTGATCGCCGAGGTGACGTCGGCGCTCGCCGTCGTGTTCGACGTCAGCGGCGCGACGGTGGCCACCGGGGCTCCGACCGCGGGCGCGTTGGCCCACGTGATGCCGGTCTCGGTCCAGCTGTCGGCCGCGAGCGAGATCTGCACGCCCGTCGCGCTGGTGGCGTAGCTGTACAGGTCGAGCCGCGCGGAGGCGGGGGCGTGGCCGAGGCCCGAGACGACGACCCGCAGGTAGCTGCGCATCAGCGGCGACGTCGTGGACGGGCCCCTGACCCCGAGCGCGGTGCTGGTGCCGTAGTTGGTGTCGGGGGTGTCGGCCTGCACCTTGGCGTCGGCCGTGACGACCACGCTCGCCACCGTCGCGGCCTGCGACCGCGGCAGCAGCGTGCTGGTCGTGAGGAGCGTGGCGGAGTAGCTCGCGACGGCGAGCAGCGCCACGGCCAGGCGCCGGCCCGTCCTGCGCCGCGTAGAGGCGTCAGTCATCGTCGACCAGTCCCTTCGTGCCGCAGGCGGTGAGCGAGGCGTCCGTCCACCGCCAGCTGAGCTTCGTGCGCAGGTCGACGCGCTCGGTGCGCGTCGCCGTGTAGGTGCCGCGCACCACGAGCCGGGCCGAGGTCTGCGGCGCGACCCGGGTGGCGACCGTGGGCCGGGCGGTCCACGGGCGGCCGCCGACGGTAAGGCGCAACCCCCGGACGTCGATGCCGGCGCCGGTCTCGTCGTCGACGGTGCCGACCAGGGTGATCGTGTAGCGGCCCGGGACGAACGAGGTGCCGCCCGCCAGCGGCGGCGAGAAGGTCGCGCCGGTGAGCGTGACGCGGGGCAGGGCGCCGGAGGGGCAGCGGTGCCCGCCGGTGCCGGACGACGACGCGACGGCGGGGCCGGCCGCCGGGCCGGGCGCCGCGGGGGCGCCCTCCGCGCCGGAGGCCACCAGGGCGGCCGTCAGCGCTCCTGCGGCGGCGGCCCCCGCCGCCAGGGCCGTGGCACGGCGGAACGGTGGTCGGAGGGTCACGAGGTCCACCTCTCGAGGGTCGGATCGGGGACGGGGGCAGGGGTGACGCACTCGCCGGCCTGCAGCGTGACGGCGACGTGCCCGGTCTGTGGGCCTGCGCCGCGCAACTCCTGTGTGTACGGCGTGGCGTAACGGCCGCTGCCGTCCGCGTCGAAGTAGGCGTGCGCCTCGTAGGCCACGTCGTGGCCGGGGTCGCGGATCCAGGGGACGCCGTGCAGGTGCGGCCACCCGACGGGCGAAGGGCTGCCGTAGGCCGAGACCAGGACGGTGCCGCGGGCCCCGGCGGCGCGCACCGCGACCACCGCCGCCTGCGAGGCGCGCTCCCAGAGCCGGGCGCCGGCGCGGCCGGTCGCGGCGAGGTGCAGCGGCTCGTTGAGCAGGCCGTAGGCGACGACGGCCGGGTGGTCGGCCACCACGCCGGCCAGCCGCTGCCAGAGGTCGGCGAACGCGGCGACGGGCAGGGCGCTCGATCCGAGCTTCACGCGACGTGGGCCGCTGGCGGTGCCGAGCGTCAGGTCCCCGTAGCCGTGCAGGTCGAGCACGACGCGCAGGTCGAGCTGCTCGGCCCAGCGGACCGCCTGCAGCAGGCGCGCCACCTCGGCCGGGTCGAGCGGGCCCAGGGGCTGCGGCTGCAGCCGCTCCCAGGTCACCGCGAGCCGGACGACGCCCACGCCGTGCTCCGCGAGGTAGGCCCAGCTCGTGGAGGAGTCGTAGCTGTAGTCCGTGCCGTACCGGCCGGGGCGTCCGGCGCTGTAGGCGGTGCCGGGGCCGGTGCCGAACGCGGCGCTCGCGAGGGCGACGCCCCGCGGGACGCCGGCGCCGCCGGGGTGCCGCTCGACGACCTGCGCCTGCGGGCCGGCGGTGTCCAGCCGGCCCGTCTCGGCCGAGGCCCGGTACACGGCGAGCCGGTAGCCGCTCCCCCACCGGCCGGCGGCCCAGGCCGTCACCGGCAGCCGGGCGTCGTCCGCCGCGCGGTACCAGGTCTCGGCGACGGCCTGCCAGGCGTCGGCGTCCGGGCCCGTGGGCCAGCCCACCTCACCCACGAACCCCTGGACGCCGCCCGCGCGCAGCCACCGCGTGAACTGGAGCAGGCCGTCGACGGCGCGCGCCTGCACCGCGTCCGCGGGGCAGATCTCCGTCGCCGGCGGGGTCGCGTAGGCCTGGCCGCTGCGCAGCCCGGCGAGCCCGAGGGTCGCGGCCGCGAGGACGGCGACCGCCCCCACGGCCCGGCGCCGCCGCCGTACGGGCCGGGACGGCGCCGGCCGCCGGGTGGCGTGCCGCGCGTCGCGGCTCACCCGGGAGGCGTGCCGGGCCTCGGGCACGGCCCGCCCGGGCGCCCGCGGGGGTGGCTGGTGGTGCCGGCCGCTCACCTCGTGACAGCCCTCGTCGGCGCCGTCCCCGGGGCGACCTTCTTCTTCTTCGGCGTGGGCCTCTTCTTCGCGGCCGGCCTCTTCGTCGCCGGAGCCGGCGGGTGCACGGGCAGGTGCGCCGCGCGCGCCGCGGACAGGGCGAGGGCGGCGGCCGCCCGCCGGGCCGATCGGGCGGCGAGGGCCGTCGGCCGCAGCAGCGGGCTCGCCGTCCCCTCGGACACCGCCGCGTGCCGGGCGGGCGGCGTCAGCGGCAGGTCGGGGTCGACGGTGCGGATCGTGATGGCGTCGAGCCCGGCCCCGAAGGTCTGCGTGTGCGCGACGTGCCGCAGCGCCTGGCTGATCGTCGGGAACAGCGCGAGGCCGGTCGGCGACGGCTTGCCGTCGTCCTGCACGTGCAGGGCCTGGTCGTCCTGGTGGTCGACGACGACGTAGTCGATGCCCTTCCACTGCGGCGTGGCCGGCAGCTTCACCGCGGAGTCGACGTCCAGCTTGGTGAACCAGATGACGTGCGACGGCGCGAAGCCGGCGGTCACGAGGTCGACCCACAGGCTGTCGTCGACGACCAGGTAGGCGCTGCGCGGCACGTTGTCCTCGATCCAGCTCAGCGCCTGCGCCTTGCCCTCGTCACGCGAGACGAGGCGCAGGTCCTGCAGCGGCGCCTGCCAGGCCTGCGCGACGATCACGAGCAGCCAGGCGACCCCCAGCGCGCTCACCGCGTGGAACGCGTGCCGCGGCGGGCCCTGCCAGCGGGTCAGCCAGGTGCGCCGCAGCCGCTGCACGAACCGGCGCGGCGCCCAGCGTGCCTCCGCCGTCCCGGCGGGCCCGACGCGGGGCCGGCCGTCGACGGTGAAGCCGCCGAGCAGCGGGAGACCCCCGGGGGTGGTGTCCCACGGGCCCCTTGCGGGCAGCGGCAGCGCGCGGGTGGCGTCGGGGTCGAGCGCGTGCTCGTCGTAGGGCAGGCCGAGGGCGCGCCGCGCCGAGGCGGCGCCGCGGCGCACCCAGGGCTGCGCGGGGAACCACAGCGCGCCGCAGGCGCGCCCGAGGACGGCGGCCACCACGATCGCGCCGAACGGCAGCATCGCGATGACGTACGGGTAGGGCAGGTAGCCGTTGCGGAGCAGCTGGAGCACCTGCAGCGCGAAGGCGAACGCCACGGCCCGCGTGCGCCGCATGACGAGCGCGGGCAGCAGCAGCACCAGGGACAGCTTCGGCAGCCACGGGTCGAGCTGGATCCAGCTGCGGATCACCGCGTGCGCGGTGCTGTTCGGATCGAAGATGTCGCCGCTGCCCGTGCGGTCGAACAGCTGCCAGCGGATCGCCCACTCCAGGCTGACGTGCCCGTTGCCGGCGAGGAGCTCGTTCTTCGTCAGCGCGTAGAGCGGGTAGGCGGAACAGGCCAGCACGAAGACCGTGGTGAACAGCGTCAGCGTGAAGCGGCGGTTGCGCCGGTCGGCCCGCTGCAGGAAGAGCAGGAGCACCGCCGGCAGGTACAGCAGCGCCGTCTCCTTCGAGAGCACGGCGATGGCCATGCACGCCGCGCTCGCCGCCGCGCCGAGCAGGCTGCGCCGGGGCGCGGCCGCGATGAGGAACGCCGCGAGCAGCCACGGCGTGACGACGTTGTCGAGCAGGGCGGCGCGGGTGAAGTACACCGACAGCGGGCTCAGCGCGAACAGCAGCACCGCCAGCACGGCGGTCACGCGGCCGAGCCGCAGCCGACGGGTGAGTGCGTAGAGCAGCACGATGTCGGCGAGCTTGGCGACGAACATGAACTCGCGGACCGCGGCCACCGCGTAGGGCGCCCGCCCGAATCCGTCGGTCAGCCACGTCCAGCCGGCGATCTGGATCCAGCCGACCGGCGGGTGGGCGTACCAGTACGTGTAGTGGCTGAGCCGGCCCCAGTGCTGCACCGCCCACGCGTACGCGGTGTAGGTGCCCTCGTCGTCGAAGCGGGCCGGGGCGGCGTTCATGCCGGCGTAGTGCACGGCGCCGCCGACCGCCAGGAGCAGCGTCACGAGCAGCAGGTCGGGCACCTGGCGGCGCAGCCAGCCGAGCGTGCCCGTCAGGGCCCGGCGGGGCAGCGGCTCGCCGGGTGCGGGCTGCGGCTCCAGCCCGATGTCGAGCGGTGCCAGCGAGCGCTCGTAGAGCAGGCTCATCGGGCACCGCCGTGCAGCGAGATCGGACCGGTCGAGGGCCCGCTCGCGTCGTGCACGCCGAGGTCGTGCACCTCGACGCCGTCGAGCTCGCCGGCCAGCTCGCCGGACAGGTCGTCGGGGGCCGCCATGTCGAGCTCGGCGAGCGGGCGGTGCGCGCCGACGTGCTCCGTCTTCTCCCAGCCGCGCTCGCCGCGCATCTCGCGCACCGCGGCCCGGATCGCGGCCACCGCGAGCACGAGCTGGTAGGGCCCCGCCCCGAGGACGAGCTTGGCGTAGTCGCGCCAGCGGGCCTCGAGGTCGAACATCCGGTCGAACTCCGCAAGGCCGATCGCCTCGATCACGATCGTGGCCAGGGTCGGCGCGAGCGGCAGCAGCGTCAGCATCACGAACTGCGGCGGTGCCTTGAGCCACAGCATCGTGACGAACGAGATCGGCACGAGCAGGCCGGCGAACGCCTGCGCGAACGGCATGGCCAGCAGGTAGCGCGCGGTCATCCGCTTGCTGCGGGTCGGCAGCCGGCGCCACTCGCCCTTGCGGAGCACCTGCAGGTAGCCCTGGTTCCACCGGGTGCGCTGCTTGAGCAGGCCCTTCAGGGTCGGCGGGGTCTCCTCGCGGGTCGCCAGGGCGGGGCTGTACGACACCGCGACCCGCGCCCCCGCGACCGACAGGCGGATCCCGAGCTCGCAGTCCTCCGCGAGGCAGTCGACGTCCCAGCCCCCCACCAGCCGCAGCAGGTCGGTGCGGACGAAGACCGTGTTGCCGCCGAGCGGGATGAAGCCGTTGCGCGCGTGGAAGTGCAGCCGGCTGGCGAACCAGAAGAAGTACTCCAGGCAGTTGCGCAGCGCCCACCAGCTGGAGCGGTAGTTCATGAGCTGGACGCCGCCCTGCACGACGTGCGCGCCCGTCTGCCGGAAGCACGCGTCCACGTGCTTGAGCAGCTCGAGCGCGACCTCGTCCTCGGCGTCGAACACCCCGACCACCTGGCCGGTGCAGTGCGGCAGCGCCCGGTTCAGCGCCTTCGGCTTGTTCTTCGGCACGCTGTCGTCGACGACGACGAGCACGCGGCTGTCGCGCGCGGCGAGGCCGTGCGCGACGGCGGCGGTGCCGGGGTCGTCGTCGCCGACCACGAGCACGACCTGCAGTGCGGGGTGGTCCTGGCGGAGCAGCCGCGCGACGGTGTCGGCGAGCACCGCCTCCTCGTGCCGGGCGGGCACGATCAGCGAGAACGACAGCTGCGGCTCGTCGGGAACCGGGAACGGCATCTGCCCGACCGCCCACGGCGTCCGCCACGAGTCGAGCATCCAGGCGAGGGTCGTGACGGCGATGACGAACAGGGCGAGCATGGCGACGCCGTAGGCGGCCATGAGCACGGTGGAGAGCACGAGGGGAGCTCCTCCTTCAGGAGACGCCGGAACGTCGGGACGTCGGTCAGGAGCGGGTCATGACGTGCTGCGCGTGGCGGCGGGCGCGGGGCGCCAGCGGGGCCAGGCGTCGAGCGGGCGGTGCGGCCGGGCGTCGGGCAGGGTCACCACCTGGGGCCGGACGCCGCCCGCGACGTGCCCCCGACCCGTGTCGCCGGACCCCGACCCGGCGCCACCGCGCTCCGCGCGGAGCAGGCGCGGGATCTCGTCGGCCCAGCCGAACGTGTCGGAGGCGAGCACCCGGGCGCGCACGTGCGAGAGGAAGGAGCGCAGGATCTCCTCCTCGCGCTCGCGCAGCTCGCGGTAGCCGCGGCCGCCGATGGTGACGGCCGACGCGAAGTACTTGAACGGGGGGAAGCCGTAGGCGTCGTCGGTGTTCGTGAGCATCCGGCGCAGCGTGTCGTCGTGGTCGAGGTCGGCCAGCCGGGGCGTGCCGCGCTCGATGACGAACAGCTCCTCGACCCGGGTCGAGCTGGCGAACTGGGTGGGCACGAGGCGGTCGACGCTGTACTTCGGCGGCGGCACCAGGATCTGGGTGATCGCGTTGATCCCCATGATCGGCAGGTTGAAGCGGCTCAGCGTGAGCGCGATCGAGCGGCCGCCCTTGGAGTGCAGCCGGCTCTGGAACTGCAGCCGGCGCCACTCCCGCGGGGTGAGGTCGTCGGCGTGCACGGCGCGCAGCGTGTGCGCGCTGATCGTCAGCGGCTTGGGGAAGCACACGGCGGTGCCGTCCGGCCCGACGATCGTCATGTCGTCGGAGAGGAAGTGCCCGCCGTGCTCGCGCAGCAGCCGGAGCACGGTGGCCGTCTTGCCGGTGTCGGTCAGGGCCGAGAGCATCACGCCGACGCCGTCCAGGCTGATCGTCGCCGAGTGCAGCAGCATGTGGCCGCGGTCGACCATGACGAAGCGCAGCAGGGCCTCGACCACGTTGGTGTAGACGACGTGCGGGGAACGGGCCAGCAGCGGCCCGACGGTCACGGTGATCGTGTCGCCGAGGTCCACGCGGAAGTTGGCGCCGAGCCGGCCCAGGTGCTCCTCGTAGCGCAGCCGCACGGGCTCGCGGCCGTCGCCCTGCTCGCCGCCGCCCTCGACGTACCCCTCGACGTACTGGGTCATGAGCGCCCGCGGCCGGGGAGCGCGCCGCCCGACGTCGCCGACCCGCACGGCGATGTCGACGTCCGCGTCGGGGACCCACTGCGCCCTGAAGAACTCCAGCTCGGGCAGCTTGATCTGGGAGCCGATCGTCACGATGCCGGCGATGTCGTAGCGGTAGGTCAGGTACTGCGACCGGCGCCGGACCGCGGTCTCGTCGACCGGGGCCGCCTCGACCAGCGTGCGGACGGGGTCGCGGGTGGAGCCGCCGTCGTCCGTGGTCGTGGTGGCGGCGCCGTAGATGACCCGGTCGCTGATGAAGAAGCGGACGAGGAAGAGCAGCGCCAGCGTCATGGCGTTGGCGAGCAGCACGCGCCTCCCCCGTGGCGACCAGCGCGAGGAAGATCGGCATCCGCCCGAGCAGCAGGAGGTTGTTCATGATGGCGAAGCGGGCGGCGCGGCCGCGCCGGGTGCCGCGCTTCGGCCCCCGGTAGACGGCGAAGTCGACCAGCGCGAAGTTCCACAGCGTCGAGGCCTGGGTGGCGAGCACCGCGCCCCACGCCGCGTGCAGGCCGACCCGGTGGTAGAAGAACCAGAGGACGGCGGTGTTGACCACGACGCCCGACACGCCGACCAGGCCGAACATGACGGCACGGACCGCCTGCCGCAGCCGCTCGGCGGGCGTCGCGGGGCGCTCGCGGAGCTGGCGCGCGAGGACGTCCCGGCGCAGCCGCGCGAGGTGCCGGGCGAAGGTGAGGCCCTGGCGCAGGTCGGCCTTGGACCGGCCCGCGGCGCGCGGCGCGAAGCGGTAACTGACTTCCGCGACGCGCAGCCCGGGGTTGCGGATGAGGATCTCGAGCAGCAGCTTGAAGCCGGCCGGGCGCAGCCGGTCGAGGTCGACGGCGTCGCGGCGGAAGGCGAACAGGCCGCTCATCGGGTCGGTCACGGTGGCGAGGCGGCGGGGGAAGACGATCCGGCTGAGCCGGCCTGCCGCGCTCGACACCACCGCGCGGCCGCGGCCGTCGAGGCCCTCCCCCGACCCGGCGCCGGCGTACCGGGTGCCGATCACGACGTCCGCGTCGTGCCACAGGGCGGTGCGTGCGAGGCGGGCGGCGTCCGCGGGCGGGTGCTGGAGGTCGGCGTCCATGACGAGGACCCACTCGCCCGCCGCGTGCCGGGCACCGGCGACGACGGCGGACGCGAGGCCGCCGCGGCGCCGGCCGGGCTCGCGGTGCAGCAGGCGCACCGGCACCTGGCAGCCGGCCGCCTCGCGCGCGAGGACGGCGGGAGTGGCGTCGTCGCTGTCGTCGACCACGAGGATCTCGGCGTCCAGGCCGGCGAGCAGAGGGCCGAGCTCGCCGAGGAGCGGCCCGACGTTCTCCTCCTCGTTGCGCGTCGGGACGACCACGGTGAGGCGGGGGGCGGAGCGGGCCGGCGGCGTCAGGACGCGCACGGGCGTGTCGGCCGGCACCTCGTCGAGGCGCAGGTCGGCTGCGGCCGTGGTCGGGTCGGCTGCGAGCCGGGCACGGCCGTCGGTGGTCTGCGTCATCGGTGTGGTCCCCCTGCTGGTTCGGATGGGCCGGTCTCGGACGGAGCCGTCTCGGGATGTCTCTGATCTCTGCCTGCGGGCACGCCGGAGGCACCCGCCGGCCCCGGCGCGCGGTCGGCGCAGCGGCATGGAGCAGCGGGTGGTGGTCCGTCGGGTGAGGCACTGCCGGCACTGCCGGGCAGGCCGGGTCGGCGCCGCCGGTCAGGACCGGCAGGCGGCGACGCCGCGGTGGCGGTCGTGGGATCGAGCGCCGGGTGATGGTGCTGGCGATCGTGGTGTCGATCGCGGTCGCCGCGGGAGTCGGGGCGACGCCGAGGGGTGATGGATCAGCTCGACGGCATCGAACGTAGCAGTGCGTATTCGAGCGTCACACGCTGTTCGGACGAACGTCCGGCGGTCAATGACCCGAACAGTCCCCCTGCGCCTGGACCGCGATGTGGACGTGGGGATCCCCGGCGACGGACCTCAGCCGCCGCCGCGGACCGGACGGCGGACAAACCCGGCCGGACGCCCTCCAGAAGCCCTTCTGGGCGACTTCGTCCGTCGTTCGGTACGCCTCTGCTCGATCACCGCGCGGGCCTGGATGGCCGGACGGCGCGGGCTCGACGACGGAGACGTCGATGCACCCGTGCATGGAGGATGTCGGCGGTCGGGCGACCCGACTCATCCATCGTCGCGTTCATCGTGGCGTCCATGACCACCGGGTAGTCAGGAGCTGGGCCGGTGCTCGCGCTACGCATGCGGCGGCCCCTGAGTTGCGGCATTCGCGCCGCTCGAATCATCACGCCGTGTCAGAGTTGGCTCACCTTCAGCAACTGTTTGGGCAGCGGAAGGCACTCGGGACGGCCGGCGGCGGACGAGATGGACGGCATGACGAACCTTCCGACCCCTGACGAGGACGGCGTGGCGGTGGACGCCGGCGCGGAGATCAGCGCGGAGGTGGCGGTGCAGGTCGAGCGGGTGGAGACCCTGCTCGCCGCGGTGCGCGACATCGTGTCGTCCCTGGGGGCCACGAGCGCTCAGCTCGAGCGCGAGGTGGCGCAGGCGCTGCGCAGCACGCCGGCCGCCCCCGAGGTCGTCGCCCCGCCGGCGGCGCCCCGCGGGGGTACGTCGGCGGCCTCCCATGCGGCCCTGGAGGCGCAGCGCGCGGCGTTGCTCGAGGCGGTGGAGCACCGTGCCGTGATCGAGCAGGCCAAGGGGATGCTCATGCTCAAGCACCGCTGCGACGCCGACGCCGCCTTCGAGCTGCTCGTCGAGATCTCACGCCGCGAGCGGCGCAAGGTCCGTGACATCGCCGGCGACCTGGTCAAGGTCGGGAGCCGGCCGCCGCGCAGCCCCGTCGTCGACCTGACCGACGGCGGTTCCCGCCCGGCACGAGCCGCCCGCGGCTGACCCTCTTTCACCCCTTCCCTTTGCGCTGATCAAGGAAGGTAGAGGGATCATGAAAATCCATGATCCCTCTACCTTCCTTGATCAGCGCATAAGGCGAGGTGGGTCAGGCGAATACGGCGTTGGCCAGGGCCACGCGGGCCGCGGCGACGCGCGGGTCCGCGACGCCCACGACGTCGAAGAGCTCCACCAGGTGGCTGCGGGCGCGGTCGCGGTCGGCACCGCTGGTGCGGCGCACGGTCTCGACGAGGCGGGCGAAGGCGTCCTCGACGTGGCCGCCGAGCAGGTCGATGTCCGCGACGAGGATCTGCGCGTCGACGTCGTCGGGGTGCTGCGCCGCCGCGGCGCGTGCCGCCGTCATGTCGGCGTCCGCGGTGCGCTTCAGCAGGCGGACCTGGGCCAGCCCGATCCGGGCCTCCTCGTCGGCCGGGCTCTCGCGCAGCGCCTGCTCGTAGGCTGTGATCGCCGCGTCGTAGTCGCCGGCGTCGATGGCGTCGTAGGCGGCCTGGTGCAGCGGCGGCAGCTGCTCCTCCTCCTCCTCCTCGGGCTCCACCTCGGCCTCGGCGTCGGCCTCGGTCTGCTCACCGGTGGGGACGACGCCGTCGACGCCGTTCGCCGCGGCGACCCGCAGGAGCTCGGTCAGGACGGCCCGCACCTGCGCCTCGGGCTGTGCGCCCTGGAACAGCGGGATCGGCTGGCCCTTGAGCACCGCGAACACCGTCGGGATCGACTGCACCTGGAAGGCCTGTGCGAGCTGCGGGTTCGCATCGACGTCGACGGTCGCTAGCAGGAACCGGCCGCCGAACTCGGCCGCCAGGCGCTCGAGCACGGGCGACAGCTGCTTGCACGGCTCGCACCAGGTGGCCCAGAAGTCGATGACCACCGGAACGGTCGACGAGCGGTCGACCACCTCCGCGACGAACGTCGCGTCGGTGACCGCCACGACCGGAGCCCCGGGTGTGCCGCCACCCGCACCCTCGGCCCCGGCGGCCGCGCCGTTCGCTCCGTCCGCTCCGGTCGCCGGCGGGTTCGCCCGCCGGGCGAGGGCGGAGAGGTCGACGGCACCGCGCAGGTCGAGCGCCGGGCGGGGCGCCCGGCCGGGCTGGTTGCTCATGTCTTCACCTTGACACATCACTCGTTCGTGCTCACGAGGGCCCGTCCGGCCCCCCGCTCGGACACGACCTGTGTGCCCTGAGCGTGATCATTGCGGAAGAATGATCACGCTCAGGGCACACTGGTCGGGGCAACAAGCGGTCAGGAGCCGACGGCGGACACGTCGTCCTTGGCGGCCGCCAGCACGGTCACGCTGCCCCCGCCCGACGGGGGGACGGCGAACGCGACCGTCTCCACCGACGTGCGCTGCACGGTGCGGCCGATCCTGGGCACGCCGGCGAGCGCCGCGAGGTCGGCGTCCAGGGTCACCTGCCCGCTCCCCGGCCGGACGGTCACGGTGTACAGCTGCTCCAGGGCGGCGACCACCAGCGCGCCGCCGTCCGAGGTGCGGAGGGCGACCAGCCCGTCGGCGGCCGGCCGGTGCGTCGCCTCGACCCGGGCGAGGCCGCCGAGGAGCCCGCGGTCCTTCGCGAACTGCCCGGCGACCTGCTGGCGGAACTGGTCGGGCGCGAACCGTGTGCCGGGCACGGTCGCGGTGCTGGACATGAGCGCGGTCGCGTAGTCCTTGACGACCGCGGACGGCGCCCGGACCAGGCCGGCCGCCGAGTCGGGCGCGAGCAGCGGGGTGCCGGTGAAGGGCGTGGCCACCGACGGGAGGGTCGCGCCGGGCAGCAGCGACAGGTCGCCCCACAGCCCGTACGGCGACCGGGCGTCGAGTGAGCGCAGCACGCGCAGCACGGGCGTGGACTCCCCCGGCAGGGTGCCGGCGGCGATGATCCAGCGGGGCCAGTCCCCCGCGGCCGGCAGCACGAGCCGCTTCAGCGTCAGGGGGCCCGGCACAGGCAGGGTCGTGTGCCGCTTGGTCGCGACGGTGAGGCGGGCGGTCAGGGCGCGGCCGGCCGGCCCCACGGCGCGCGCCCCGAGGAGGCGGGGGTTGCGCGCCTGGAAGGCCCTGGCCAGCGCGGCGTCGACCGCGGCGAGGATCCCCACCGCCTGCTCCGCGACGACGGCGGAGTGCGGCCCGTCGGCCTCCGGGGTGCCCGTCTCCGTTCCCGAGCACGCTGCCAGGCCCGCGACGAGACCGAGCCCCAGCACGTCGCGGCGCCTCACGGGACCCTCCCGCCGCCGGGCGGCTCCGCCCGGAAGGGGGCCGGCGTCATCGGGGCCTCCACGTCGGCGTCCTCGTCCTCGTCGTCCTCGTCGGTGATGTCGTCGGCGACGTTCTCGTGGCGGGCGGCGCGGCGGGTCCGGGGGTCCGGCGCGCCGCGGGTCGGCGGGCCCTCCCGGTGGCGCCGGGGGCGGTCGGGGGCCGGCGTGCCGGGCCCGCGGGACAGCACGCGCAGCCCGACCGCGCCGAGGACGACCAGCAGCAGGCCGACCGCGAGGAGCGCCGGCACGGGCGAGGCGCCGCGCTCGCGCTGCCAGGTGATCGTCACCGCGGCGGGCGGCGTGGCGCCGTCGGCGGCTGCGACGAGCCGCCACCGCCCGGGTGTCTGCGGCCAGGTCAGCCCCGCGCTGCCGTTGCCGGTCGAGCTCAGCGCCCAGATGTCGACGCCGGTCGGCTCGGGGAGCGAAGTGTCGTTGCCTACGCGGCTAGTGACCGCATGGTCGCCGTCCACGCCCGTGACCTCGGTGCGTGCGGCCCCCGCGAGGTACGCCGCCACGTCGCCCTCGCGGGCCACGCCGACGAACACCGGCTTGGTGGGGTCGGGGCCGCGGACGTCGACGTGCACCGACGGGCCGTCGAGGGCGAGCGCGGCGGCCGAGGTGTCGACGATCGGCGCACCGGGCTGGCCCGCGACGTGCACGGTCGTCACCGACGGCCGCGCCCACACGGTGGCGAACGCGAGTGCGAGGAGCAGCAGCACGACCCCGACGGCGACGACGGCGAGCGCGCCCAGCCGAGGCAGGCCGACCCTGCGCAGGAGGTCAGCCACGATCGGCCCCGCCCTCCTCGTGCGCCGGGGCACCCGCCCCGTCCGCCGCCAGCAGGCCCTCGAGCCGCTCGACCTTGCCGCGCAGCTCTCCCTCGTGGCCCGCCCTGATGTCGGCCTTCAGCACGAGGCTGACCCGGCTGCCGTACTGCGCGACGGCCTCGACGGCGTCGCGGACGACCCCCATGCAGGCGTCCCAGTCGCCCTCGATCGTGGTGAACATCGCGTCCGTCCGGTTGGGCAGCCCGGAGGCCCGCACCACCCGGACGGCGGCGGCGACGGCCGCCGACACCGAGTCGGCGGAGCCGTCCACGGAGGGCGACCGGCCGTCGGGAGCGGCACCGGACGGGGCGACTGAGAAGGCCACGAGCACCCGTCGAGGCTAACCCGAGCCGCGGCGGCCCCCGTTCGGCGGCTCATGGCGGGGCCGCGGCCGCCGACGGGTCGGGTCAGGAGAGCCCACCCCACGGACGGGGCAGGGGGGACCGCCACGGAGGGCCGGGATGACGTCTCGCCAGGGGGATCGCGCCGCGCGCGGCTCCAGGCATGCCGTCCCGGCGGTCGTTCCCGCCCGTGGCCTGCGCCCGGTGGACCCCGCGGCCGTCCTGAAGGTCGCGGCGCGACTGGCCGGGGCCGTGCTCGCCGCCACCCTGGTCGTCGCCGCCCTCGAGGCGGCGCTCGCCGCCTGGGCCCCGCCCGTCGCCGCGGGGGGCCTCGACCCCGCTGTGGAGGCCGCCCGGCTGGCCGCCGGTGCCGTGCTCGTGGTGCCCCTCGCGATGGCGCTCGGCGGGTGGGGACTGGCGCGGCGGCACGCCGAAGCGGTCCGGGACCTCGGGGTCGACGAGCTCACGGGCGCCGGCTCGCGCCGGGCCTTCGGCGCGGACCTGCCCGAGGCCGTGCGGCGGGCCGGGGACGAGCGGAGGCCGCTGACCCTCGCCCTCGTCGAGCTGACCGACGTCCCCGCGGCCGTGGAGGTGCTGGGCAGGCGGCGCACCGAGGCGCTGGTGGGCGCTGCGGCGGCGGTGCTCGCGGCCCCGCGCGGGCGGCCGCCCGCGCCCACCTACCGGCTTGCCGGCGAGCTGTTCGCGGTGCTGCTGCCCGGCCTCGGCCCCGACGGCGCCTTCGGCGTGGCCGACGGCCTCCTCGCCGAGGTCGCGCGGGTGGCCGCGCCGCTGGGCGCCGGCGCCGGCCTGTGCTCCCTCGACGACCGCTGCCCCGACGCACAGCTCCTGCTGGTCGGGGCCAGCGCCGCGCTCGACGAGGCGCGCGCCCTCGGTCCAGGCCGGGCGGTCGCCTCCGCCGACGAGGCGAGCGGGCTGCGCTGGCTGGCCACGCCGGGCACCGGCGTCACCGACTGACGGTCTGCTCCCCCAGCTCGGCCAGGAGCTGGTCGGCGGCCGCGTACGGGTCGAGCCGGCCGTCGACGACGGCCGCGGCGAGGTCGCCGAGCCGGTGCCCGTCGCGCAGGTCCCCGATCCGCTCGCGCAGCGCCGTCACGGCGATCGCCTCGACCTCGCGCGCCCCCCGCCGCAGCCGGCGCTCGCGCAGCGCGCCGGTCGACCCGGCCCACTCGTACTGCTGGTCGAGAGCCGCCAGGAGCTCGTCGATCCCCTGCCCCTCCGTGGCCACCGCGGTGAGCACCGGCGGCCGCCACGGCTGCGGCTCCCCCGGCTCACGCGAGCCCTGCGGCATGCCGAGCGAGATCATGTGCCGCAGGTCGCGGACCGTGTTCTGCGCCCCGTCACGGTCGGCCTTGTTCACCACGAAGACGTCGCCGACCTCGAGGATGCCCGCCTTCGCCGCCTGCACGCCGTCACCCATCCCCGGGGCGAGCAGCACCACCGTGACGTCGGCGAGCCCGGCGATCTCGACCTCGCTCTGGCCGACGCCGACGGTCTCGACGAGGACGACGTCGAAGCCCGCCCCGTCGAGCACCCGGACCGCCTGCGGGGTGGCCCAGGCCACGCCGCCCAGGTGCCCCCGGGTCGCCATCGACCGGATGAAGACGCCGGGGTCGAGCGCGTGCTCCTGCATCCGGATGCGGTCGCCGAGCAGGGCGCCGCCGGTGAACGGCGACGACGGGTCGACGGCGAGCACGCCCACGCGCTGCCCCCGCCCGCGCAGGGCGGCGACGAGCGCCGACGTGGCGGTCGACTTGCCGACCCCGGGCGACCCGGTCAGACCGACGACCCGGGCGTGCCCGGTGTGGGGGGCCAGCGCCGCGGCGACCTCGCGGAGCGCGGGCGACGCGTCCTCGACGAGCGACACGAGGCGGGCGACGGCGCGCGGCCGCCCGGCGCGGGCCTGCTCGACCAGCAGGTCGACGGGCACGACGGCGGGCAGGTCGACGGGCACGACGGCACCGGGGTCGCCCGTGCTTGCGGCGGCCCCGGTCTCCGGCTCGGCGAGGTGACTCAGCGGAGTGGTCAGCGGGCCGGGACGCGCAGGATGAGCGCGTCGCCCTGGCCGCCGCCGCCGCACAGGCCGGCCGCCCCCAAGCCGCCGCCCCGGCGGGCGAGCTCGAGCGCGAGGTGGAGCACCAGGCGGGCCCCCGACATGCCGATCGGGTGCCCGAGGGCGATCGCCCCGCCGTTGACGTTCATCATCTCGAGGTCGATGCCGAGCTCCTGCGCCGACGCGAGGCCGACCGCGGCGAACGCCTCGTTGACCTCGACGAGGTCGAGGTCGCTCACGCCGATGCCCTCCTTGGCGCAGGCGGCCTTGATCGCGGCGGACGGCTGGTGCTGCAGCGTGGAGTCGGGGCCCGCGACGACGCCGTGCGCGCCGATCTCGGCCAGCCACGTGAGGCCGAGCTCCTCTGCCTTGGTGCGGCTCATGACGACGACGGCGGCGGCACCGTCGGAGATCTGCGACGCGGAGCCGGCCGTGATCGTGCCGTCGGCCCGGAACGCCGGCTTGAGCCGCGCCAGGCTCTCGACCGTGGTGTCGGGCCGGATCCCCTCGTCGTCCTTGAACATCAGCGGGTCGCCCTTGCGCTGCGGGATCGGCACCGGCACGACCTCGTCGTCGTAGAGGCCGTTCTTCCACCCCTGGGCGGCGAGCTGGTGCGAGCGTGCCGCGAACGCATCCTGCTGCGCGCGCGAGAAGTAGCGGTCGGCCTGGTTCGCGGCCTCGGTCAGCTCGCCCATCGCCTGGTCGGTGAACGCGTCCCACAGGCCGTCGTACTGCATGTGGTCGCGCAGCGGCACGTCGCCGAACTTGTAGCCCTGGCGCGACCCGAGCAGCAGGTGCGGCGCCTGCGACATCGACTCCTGACCGCCGGCCACCACCACGTCGAACTCGCCGGCGCGGATCAGCTGGTCGGCCAGGGCGATGGCGTCGAGACCGGAGAGGCAGACCTTGTTGATGGTGAGCGCGGGCACGGTCATCGGGATGCCGGCCGCGGCGGCGGCCTGCCGGGCCGGGATCTGGCCCGCACCGGCCGTCAGGACCTGTCCCATGATCACGTACTGCACGGCCGCCGGGTCGACGCCGGCCTTGTCGAGGGCACCGCGGATGGCAACCGCGCCCAGCTCCGTCGCCGGGAAGTCCTTGAGGCCGCCCAGCAGGCGACCCATGGGCGTGCGGGCGCCCGCGACGAGGACGGACGTGCGCTCGCCCGACCGGTCGGACGCCGGCCGGTCGGTCACGGTCTGGGGCGTGTCGGCCACGGGAACTCCTCGGTCGGCCTGGGTGTTCGGGTACCGGTTCAACCGTAACGCCGACCGGCGACAGCCCGACAGCGACCGGCGTGGCCCACGTCACGATCCCTGCCCGGGTACCCGGCCTAGCCTGCTGTCATGTCAGCTGACGTGTCGCGGACGCAGCCCCACCGGCCGGACGCCGCCGGCGCCCTGCCGGCCGGTCTCTTCACGGCGATCGACCACGTGGGCGTGGCGGTGCCCGACTACGACGCCGCGCTCGACTTCTACCAGCGCGTCTTCGGCATGCGCGTCGTGCACGAGGAGACGAACGAGGAGCAGGGCGTGCGCGAGGCCATGCTCGCCGTCGGCGACTCGGGCTCGTGCGTCCAGGTGCTGGCACCGCTCACCCCGGCCTCGACGATCGCGAAGTTCCTCGACCGCTCCGGCCCGGGGCTGCAGCAGGTGGCCTACCGGGTCGACGACGTGGACGCCGTCAGCGCGGCGCTGCGCGAGCGGGGCGTCCGCCTGCTCTACGACGCACCGCGGCGTGGCACCGCGGGCAGCCGGATCAACTTCGTGCACCCCAAGGACGCCGGCGGCGTCCTCGTCGAGCTCGTCGAGCCCGCCGCGCCCTGACGCCGTCCGCTCCAGGCCGCCCGGCACCCAGCCGCGCGGCAGGTACCCCCTGCCTTCAGGTCCCCCATGCCCTGCGCCGCCCGTGCCCCGAGTCGCCCCAGGAGGCCCCCGTGCAGCACATCGTCGACGCCGTCGCCTCGGACGAGGCGACCGCCCGGGACTGGGCCGCCCTGCCCGCGCCGCCGTGCTACCTCGCCGTGACCGTGCACGCCGACGAGGTGGGCATGTTCGAGGGCGAGCCGTCGGCGGAGAAGGACCCGAGGCGCAGCCTGCACGTCGAGGAGGTGCCGACCCCCGAGCTCGGCCCCGGCGAGGCGCTGGTGGCGGTGATGGCGAGCGCCGTCAACTACAACACCGTGTGGTCCTCGATCTTCGAGCCGGTCGACACGTTCACGTTCCTGCGCCGCTACGGCAGGCTCAGCCCCCTGACGAAGCGCCACGACCGGCCCTACCACGTGCTGGGCAGCGACCTCTCGGGCGTCGTCCTGCGCACCGGGCCGGGTGTCAACGCGTGGAAGCCCGGCGACGAGGTGGTGGCGCACTGCCTCTCCGTCGAGCTCGAGCAACCGCAGGGTCACGACGACACGATGCTCGACCCCGAGCAGCGCATCTGGGGTTTCGAGACGAACTTCGGCGGCCTGGCGCAGCTCGCGCTCGTCAAGGCCAACCAGCTCATGCCGAAGCCGGCGCACCTGACCTGGGAGGAGTCCGCCTGCCCCGGGCTGGTCAACTCGACGGCGTACCGGCAGCTGGTCTCGCGGCACGGCGCCGGCATGAGGCTCGGCGACACGGTGCTGGTCTGGGGCGCGAGCGGCGGTCTCGGCTCGTACGCGACCCAGATGGTGCTGGCGTCGGGCGCCACGCCGGTGTGCGTCGTGTCGAGCGCGGCGAAGGCCGAGCTGTGCCGGCGGATGGGCGCGGAGCTGGTGCTCGACCGGAGCGAGCGCGGCTACCGGTTCTGGAAGGACGAACACACCCAGGACCCGCGCGAGTGGAAGCGGTTCGGCGCCGACATCCGCGAGCTGACAGGCGGGCGGGACGTCGACATCGTGTTCGAGCACCCGGGCCGCGAGACGTTCGGCGCGAGCGTCTACGTGGCCCGGCGCGGCGGCACGGTCGTGACGTGCGCGTCGACGTCGGGGTTCACGCACGAGTTCGACAACCGCTACCTCTGGATGCACCTCAAGCGGATCGTCGGCTCGCACTTCGCCAACTACGCAGAGGCATGGGCGGCCAACGATCTGATCCGACGCGGCTTGATCCACCCCACACTGTCACGGACCTACCCCCTGAAAGGTGCCCCGCAGGCCGCTTTCGACGTCCACCGTAACCTCCACCAGGGCAAGGTCGGGGTAGTCTGCCTGGCGCCGGGAGAAGGTCTCGGGGTGCGCGATCCGCAGCTCCGTGAGCGGCACCTCGACGCGATCATGCGATTCCGTGACATGTGAGGCCTCGCGAGGCCAGGGAGGGCCGATAGCCAGTGGCCGGGGACAAGCAGCACCAGATGTTCCAGACGGTGTATCGCGGCTATGACAAGGTGCAGGTCGACGAGCGCCTCGGCGCCCTCGAGGCCGCACTCCGCGACGCGCGGGCCCGTGTCGAGGAGGTCGACGCCCGGGCGATGAAGCTCGCGGGCGAGGTGGCCGAGGCGCACCGTCAGCTGCGGGAGGTGGAGCGGCCGTCGTACAGCGGGCTGGGGGCGCGCATCGAGCAGCTGCTCCGGCTGGCGGAGGAACAGGCCAGCGACGTGATCGCGGCCGCCACGAAGGACGCCGACGACGCCCTCGCGCAGGCCCGGGTCGAGGCGGCGCAGGTACGCGCCGTCGCGCAGAACGAGTCGGCCGAGATGACGGCGGCCGCCAAGCGGGAGAGCTCCGAGGTGCGCTCGAACGCGACCACCGAGGCGGAGGAGATCGTCGCCACCGCCACCCGCAAGGCCGAGGAGATGCTCGGCGTCGCCGAGCGCGAGGCCGCCAAGCTCCGCTCCGTCAGCGAGCACGAGACGAGCGAGAAGCGCACGACGGTCGAGCGCGAGCTTGCCCGGCTGCGCGCCACGGCCGAGCGCGAGGTCACCGAGCTCCGCGCCGCCGCCAAGCGCGAGGTCGACGAGCTGCGCGGGGCGGCCAAGCGCGACGCCGACGAGATGCGCGCCGCTGCCAGTGCCCTGCACGAGGAGACGCGCGCCCGCGTCGAGCAGATGACCACGGACCTCGAGGTCAAGCTGGCGTCCCGCCGCGAGGAGGCCGAGCGCCTCGACGCCGAGCGTCACGAGCAGGCCGTCGCGCAGGCGACGCAGCTGGTGGCCGAGGCCGAGCAGCGCGCCGCCGCCGCCGAGCAGCGCGCGGCGAAGGCCGTCGAGCAGGCCGAGTCCGTGCGGCGCGACGCCGACGAGCACTCGAAGGCGCTGCTCGGCAACGCCCGCCGCAACGCCGAGCAGGTGCTCTCGGAGGCGCGCACGCACGCCGAGAAGACCATGGCCGACGCCAAGGCCGAGGCCGAGCGCACCCGCCGCGCGGCCCAGCGCCAGGTCGACGAGCTGACCCGGCAGCGCGACAGCATCACCGGCCACCTCGACCAGCTGCGTCACCTGCTGGGCGCCATGTCGGTGCCGAGCGTGGGCCAGATCAACCAGGCCGCCCAGCAGCCGGCGGTCGAGGCGGCCCCCGAAGGCGACGACGGCGACGCCGATCGGACCATCACGCTCCCGGCCCAGCCGGAGACGGTCCGCCGCTGACCCTGCCCCGCCATCCTCCCGTGATCGAGGAATTCAGCGGGATCACGAACTGACGGACGACGTTGCCGGCTTCCTCGCGGAGGCCGGCAACGTGCGTCTGTCGACGTCCGGCCCCTGTGTCGCCCGTCTAACGGCGGCGCGCGCGGGCCGCCCAGCAAGGCGTGTGCCAGTGCCGGCGGTCGCCGGGGCCGCCGAAGGCCCCGAGCTGGTCCTCCGGCCAGGCCACCACGTGCGAGGTGCCTGCGGGGATCGTCTGCCGGCAGCCTGGGCACACGTACGGCTTGGTGGCCGCCGCACCGGTCACCGGGCGCACCCGCCAGGCACCGTCGGCGTGCTCCTCGAGCCGGCCGCCGCCGTGCACGAGCCGCGTCTCGAGGTCCTCGGCACTGGCCGGCTCGGCGCGCGGACGGCGACGGCTGCGGGGCACACCACAAGTGTCGGGGGCGTCGCGCAGAATGGCCTCAGCAGGCCCGTCCGAGAGGAGCCCCCGTGCCGAGGTACGACGTGAGGTGCCGCGCGTGCGGCGCCACCTTCGAGATCAACCGCTCGATGGATCGGGCCGACGAGCCCGCGCCCTGCCCGGACGGCCACCACGACACGGTCCGCATGCTGCCCACCGTCGGCCTGACGGGCCGTGCCGGCTCGACCTCGGCCACGACCCCGACCGCGGGCACCCGGAGCGGTGGCTGTTGCGGGGGCGCCTGCGGCTGCGGCTAACGCCCGGGCCGGGCTCCTCGGGCCGGGCGCACCAGCAGCACCGATCCGATGGGCACGAAGCCCGCCGCCAGCAGGCTGCGCAGCGACGCCGCGTTCCCCGGGGCCACCGCGGCGAGCACGGGTTCGCCGGCGGGCACGAGCGCGCGTCCCTCGTGCAGGAGCGCGCGGCCGCTGCCCCTGCCCCTCTGTTCGGGCGGCACCTCGAACGAGAGCTCCGGCAGGCCGCCGATACCGCGCGCGAAGGTGACCAGGCCGCGCTCGTCGCCGAACACACGGACGTCGCTGCGCCACAACCGCGCGTGCTGGGCGCGCAGGTGGTCCGCGAGGTCGGGCCGCTCGGGGAGCCGCCCGCCTCCGGTGCCTGGCGCGACCAGCAGGGCGTCGAGCACGCCGACCAGGCCGTCGGTCGCCGCGAGGAGGGCCACGACCGGCGGCGACGTCGCACCGCCGAAGCCGTCGGCACCCGCCGCGACCAGCGCCTCCAGCGGCAGCGCCGTCGCCACGAGCGCGTGCCCGGTGAACGAGACGACGGCCTCCACGCCCGCGCGGTACGGCGGCACGACGTCGACGAGCCCGTCGACCGGGGGGAAGACCCCGTCGGCCGCGCGGCGGATCAGCGCGCCGAGCGGGTGACCAGCCGTCACCCGTGCTCGCGGAAGCCGCGGCCCGCCTTGCGCCCGAGGTACCCCGCGGTCACGAGCTGCTCGAGCAGCGGGGTAGGCGCGTAGCCGCGTTCGCGGAACTCCAGGTACAGCGAGCGCTGGATCGCCAGGGCGACGTCGAGCCCCACCACGTCGAGCAGCTCGAACGGGCCCATCGGGTACCCGCAGCCCGCCTTCATCGCCGTGTCGATGTCGTCGACGCCCGCGTAGTGCTCGGCGAGCATCCGCACGGCGTCGTTCAGGTAGGGGAACAGCAGGGCGTTGACCACGAAGCCCGCGCGGTCGGCGCACCGGACGGCACGCTTGCCCGTGCGCTCGGCGACGGCGAGCGCGGTGTCGACGGCGTCGGGGGCGGTCGCGACCGTCGAGACCACCTCCACGAGTTTCATGGCCGGCGCGGGGTTGAAGAAGTGCAGGCCCACGACGTCGCCGGGGCGCCGGGTCGCGGCGGCGCACTCGATCACGGGCAGGGACGACGTCGCCGTGGCGAGCACCGCCCCCGGCCTACAGATCCCGTCGAGGCTCTCGAACAGGGCGCGCTTGACGGCGAGGTCCTCGACGACGGCCTCGACCACGAGGTCGGCGTCCGCGAGGTCCTGGAGGTGGGCCGAGCCGCGGACCCGGCCGCGGGCGGCGTCCCGGTCGGCCGCCGTGATCCTGCCGCGCTCGGCCGCCTTGCCCAGGCCGGCGGCGATCCGGTCGAGCGCGGCCGAGGCCTTCTCGGGGCTGCGGGCCACGAGAAGCACGTCGTAGCCCGCGGAGGCGAGGACCTCGGCGATGCCGGTGGCCATCGTCCCGCTGCCGACGACGCCGACGCTCCGCACCGCGCGCCCCGGGCCGTGGGCCGGCGCGTCCCCGGGGGTCTCTGCGTCGCGGACCACGGACGACGACCCCGGCTCGCCGTACGTGTAGAAGCCGCGGCCGCTCTTGCGGCCCCGCAGGCCGGCCACGACCATCTGCTTGAGCAGCGGCGCCGGGGCGTGCAGGCGGTCGCGGCCCTGCTTGTACATCGTGTCGAGGATCTCGTAGGCGGTGTCGAGGCCGATGAGGTCGAGCAGCGCGAGCGGGCCCATCGGCAGGCCGCAGCCGAGGGTCATGGCGGCGTCGAGGTCCTCGCGGGTGGCGTACTTCTGCTCGTACATCTGCACGGCGTGGTTGAGGTAGCCGAAGAGCAGCGCGTTCGCGATGAAGCCCGCCTTGTCCCCCACGACGACCGGCTGCTTGCCCAGGCGGCGGGCAAGGCCCGTCACCGTGTCGGCGACCTCGGGGTCGGTGACGACCGTGCGCACGACTTCGACGAACCGCTGGACCGGCGCGGGGTTGAAGAAGTGCAGGCCGACGACGCGCCGCGGGTCGTGCGTCGCCACCGAGATCTCCGTGACCGACAGGCTCGAGGTGTTCGTCGCGAGGATCGCGCCCGGGCCGACGATCGAGTCGAGCTTGCCGAAGATCTCGCGCTTCAGGTCGAGCTTCTCGGGGACGGCCTCGACGACGAGGTCGGCGCCGGCGACGTCCTCGAGGGCGGCGGTGAAGCGGATGCGGCCGATCAGGGCCTGGCGCTCGTCCTCGGCGAGCTTGCCGCGGCGCGACGGCCCTGGACGTCGACTGCTCGACGTGACCGCGCCCGGCCTCGACCGCCGCCGGGTCCGCCTCGACGGCCACGACGTCGAGGCCGTTGCGGGCCATCACCTCGGCGATGCCGGCGCCCATCGTGCCGAGCCCGACGACCGCCACCGTCGTGATCTCCCGCGCCATCGCGTCCCTCCTCGACGTCCGCTGCTCGCCGTCGCGTGCTCCCCGCGCAGTCTCCCACCGCGGCTCCGTGAGCGGCCGCCCGCCGGTGTGCGCCTCCGCACACCTTGCGTGCTCCTCTCCGGCTGCATTACTCCGCGTCGGCTCACTTTTCGGCCGCGAGAGCGAGCCGACGATGAGCAAAGCAGCCGCAGATGAGCACGGGGTAGGTTCGTCGCCGTGCGTCTCGTTCTCGCCGAGTGCTCGGTCGACTACGCCGGGCGGCTGACCGCCCATCTGCCGCTCGCGAAGCGCCTGCTGCTCGTCAAGGCCGACGGGTCGGTGCTCGTGCACTCCGACGGCGGCTCGTACAAGCCGCTCAACTGGATGAGCCCGCCGTGCAGCCTCAAGATCGGCGAGCCCGGTGAGGAGGCCCTCGCCGCCGGCGTCACCCAGGTCTGGACCGTGCAGAACGCCAAGAGCGACGACCGGCTCGTCGTGCACCTGCACCAGGTGCATCCACGACGTGAGCCACGACCTCGGCGTCGACCCCGGCCTGGTCAAGGACGGCGTCGAGGCGCACCTGCAGGAGCTGCTCGCCGAGCACGTGCACACCCTCGGCAGCGGCTTCACGCTGGTGCGCCGCGAGTACCCCACCGCGATCGGGCCCGTCGACCTGCTCGTGCGCGACGCGGCCGGCGGGAGCGTCGCCGTCGAGGTCAAGCGGCGCGGCGAGATCGACGGCGTCGAGCAGCTGACCCGCTACCTCGAGCTGCTCAACCGCGACCCGCTGCTGTCGCCGGTGAGCGGGGTCTTCGCCGCGCAGGAGATCAAGCCACAGGCGAAGGTGCTTGCGACGGACCGGGGCATACGGTGCGTGACCCTCGACTACGACGCCCTGCGCGGTCACGACACGAGCGAGCACCGCCTCTTCTGACGTGGGTGATCGCTCCGGCGTGCATGATCGCCACGAGGGCTAGGATCGGCGCATGGCACAGCGGGTGACCGTCGTCGGCGCCGGGGTGATCGGCCTGACCTGCGCGGTCCGGCTCGCCGAGGCCGGCCACGCGGTCGACGTCCTCGCGCGCGACCTGCCGCTCGAGACGGCGTCCGCGGCGGGCACCGGGCTGTGGTTCCCCGCCCCCCGCGGCGACGCGGCAGCCCGGCTCGGAGACCGGGAGCTCGCCTGGGCGCGGGACACGCTGGCCGAGCTGCGCGCCGCCGAGGGCGTCCGCGCGGGTGTGCGGACCGTGAAGGGCCACCTGCTGGGCGGCCCCGCCGCCGTTCCCCCGGCCTGGGCGGAGCAGCTCGCGGACGACGTCCGCCTGGTCCCCGAGAGCGCGCCCGCGGCCGGTCGCCCGTCGGGCTTCGCGGTCGAGCTCCCCGTCGCCGACCCGCGCCGCTACCTGCCCTGGCTCCGCGACCGCCTGCTCACGGCCGGGGGCACCCTCACCCGGCTCGCGCTGCCCGCGCTCCCGGCGCGCGGCGTCGTCGTCGACGCCACCGGCGCCGCCGCGCGGGCGCTCGCCGCCGACCTGGACACCGAGCCCGTGCGCACGCAGGTCGCGCTCGTCGCGAACCCGGGCCTGGAGACGTGGTGGTGGGACCTGCAGTCCCCGCTCGCCGTGGTGCCGCAGGGCGACGTCGTGGTCGTCGAGGGCGCGGGCGAGCGGGGCGACTGGAACCCCGTCGCCGACGAGCCGGCCGCGAGGGACCTCGTCACCCGGGCCGGCGAGCTGGTGCCGGCGCTGCGCGGGGCCGAGCTGCACGGCGTCCGGGTGGGCCTGCGCCCGACCCGGACGACGGGTCCGCGGGTCGAGCTCGAACACCAGCCCACCGACGAGGACGCCGACCGCGTGCTGGTGCACTGCTACGGGCACGGCGACCTCGGTCTGACCCTGTCGTGGGGCTGCGCCTCCGAGGTGGGCCGCCTGGTCCGGGAGCTCGTGGAATGACCGCCGGTTAGCCTGCTCGCATGGCTGGGTGGGAGGAGTGAGCGCTCCCGCCCGCGACGACCTCGAGAGCGAGCTCGACCCCCGCCGCTGGCGGGCGCTCGCCGTCTGCGTGACCGCGCTGTTCGCCACGCTGCTCGACGTCAGCATCGTCACGGTGGCGCTCCCGAGCATCGGCCGCGGCACCGGCGCGAACCCGGCCGAGTTGCAGTGGGTGATCTCGGGCTACGCCCTCGCATTCGGCATGGTGCCGATCATCGGCGGACGCCTCGGTGACGACCGCGGCCGGCGTCGCGTGCTGCTCATCGGCATCGCGGCGTTCACGGCGTTCAGCGTGCTGGTCGGGCTGGCGCCGACCGCCGGGATCCTCGTCGTCGCCCGGGCGCTGCAGGGGCTCGCGAGCGGGCTCATCAACCCCCAGGTATCGGGGATCGTCCAGCAGCTGTTCCCGCAGCGGGAGCGGGGTCGGGCCTTCGGCGCGATCGGAACGGCGGTGGGTGTCGCGAGCGCCGCGGGCCCGGTGGTCGGCGGTCTGATCGTCGCGATCGGCGGCGAGACCTGGGGCTGGCGGTTGTGCTTCCTCGTGAACCTGCCCGTCGGCCTGGCGTCCTTCCTGCTGTGCCGCGCGTGGCTCCCGAACCCGCCGCGCAGCGGCCTGCGCCGCCCGCTCGACCTGCCGGGCGCCGGGCTCCTCGCGCTCGGCGTGCTGGGCGTGCTGTTCCCGTTCGTCCAGTACGATGCCGGCCGCGACCTGCGCCTCGCCGCGCTGCTCGTGCCCGCGCTGCTCGTGCTGGCGGCCTTCCTCTGGTGGGAGCACGGGCCCGCGCGCCGGCGCGGCCACCCGCTCATCGACCTCGGGCTCTTCCGGGTGCGCTCGTACGCCGGGGGCGTCGCGCTGGCCCTGCTGTTCTTCTGCGGCTACACGGGGACGCCGCTGGTCCTCGCGTTCTTCCTGCAGGACGGGCTCGGCTTCTCCGCGCTGCACTCGGGGCTGACGGCCTCGGCGTTCGCGGTCGGCGCGACCATCGCGGCGCCGCTCGCCGGGCGGCTGCTGCCGCGCCTGGGGTCGAAGGTGCTGGTGGCGGGCCTGTCGAGCTTCGCTGTCGGGACGGCCGCGTCGGCCCTGGTCGCCCTCTGGACGGCGGGCAGCCTGGCGCCGTTCGCCGTCGGGCTGGCCCTGGCGCTGCCGCTGCTCGTCGCCGGCCTCGGCGGCGGCGCCGTGATCACGCCGAACCAGGCGCTCTCGCTCGCCGAGGTGCCGGTGGCGGGCGGGTCGACCGCGGGCGGCACCTTGCAGACGGCGCAGCGGATCGGCAACGCGATCGGCGCGGCCGTGATCTCGGCCGTCTTCTACGCAGCGGTCCGGGGGGCGCCGCCGGCGGCCGGCCCGGCGCGTGAGGAGCACTACGGCCACGCTTACGCCCTGGCCCTGGGCGTATCGGTGCTCCTCACCCTGTCCGCCCTGGCGCTCGCGCTGCGCCAGCGGCGCACGGCGCGTTCGCCGGAGGTGCCGGCCCCGGCCGGAAACTAGGGTGCCGTCATGCACGCCGCCCACGAGTCCGAGCTGTCAACGGCCGACGCCACGGCCGACCCCTTCGACCTGCCGGACGACGCCCTGCGCGCCGCCTGGTCGGTCAAGTGGACGTTCCCGCCGGCGGGCGTCCTGCCGGCCTGGGTCGCCGAGATGGACGCCCGGCCGTGCCCGCCCGTGCTCGACGCCGTCCGGGCCGCGGTGGAGCGCGGCACGTTCGGCTACCCGCCCCTGGCAGCGACGGGCGTGCCTGAGGCGCTGGCCACGTGGGGCGCCGAGCACTACGGCTGGGACGTCGCCCCCGAACGCGTCGTGGTCTGCGGCGACGTGATGGCCGGCGTGCGGTTCGCCCTCGAGACGCTCTGCGAGCCGGCCCCCGTGGTCGTGCCCGTCCCCTCGTACCCGCCGCTGCTGCACGTCGTCCCGCTCACCGGGCGGCAGGTGGTGACGGTGCCGGTGGTCGACGCCGCGCGCCGGCTGAACGTCGGTGCCGTCGAGGCCGCCTTCGCGGCCGGTGCCCGCACGCTCCTGCTCAGCTCGCCGCACAACCCCGTGGGCCGGGCGTGGGCGCGCGACGAGCTCGAGGCGCTGCGCGACGCGGCGCTGCGGCACGGCGCCCGCGTGATCAGCGACGAGATCCACGCCCCGCTCGTCCTCCCGGGCGCGCGGCACGTCCCCTACGCCGCCATCGAGGGCACCGCCGAGCACGTCACGACCGTCACGTCGGCGTCCAAGGCCTGGAACACCCCCGGGCTCAAGTGCGCGCAGATCGTCACCGGCACGGACGCCGACACCAAGGCGCTGGCCGCCGCGCCGCACGTCGCCAACCACGGCGTCTCGCCGCTGGGGCTCGTCGCGACGGTGGCCGCCTACACGGCCGGCGGTCCGTGGCTCGAGCGGGTCCTGGCCGGCCTCGCGGAGCGGCGGGACCAGCTCGCCGCCCTGCTCGCGGAACGGCTGCCCGCGGTGACGTGGGTGCCACCCGAGGCCACCTACCTGGGGTGGCTCGACCTCGGCGGCGTCGACCTGCCCGACCCGGCCGCCGCGGCGCTCGCCGAGGGCCGCGTGATGCTCTCGCGCGGACCCGACTACGGCCCGGGCCTCGAGCGCTTCGCCCGGATCGTCTTCGCCACCTCGGCCGAGCGCCTCGAGCGCATCGTCGACGGTCTCGTCACCGCGTGGTCGTGACCGCCCGGGCAAGGGGTGCCCGGATCGGGTGATCGGCCCAACCTGACCCGCGCGACGTCCAGTTCCACGCCGCCGTGGCCGAATGAAGGGCATGACTGGTGCCCTGGCGGGCGACGCCCCCACCCGCGAGCCCCTCGGTCACGAGGCCCTGCTCCGGAACGGCTTCATCGCGACCCTCGACGCCCGCACCTGGCGACCGCGTGCGCACGCCGCGGCCGCCCTCGCCGATCCCGCGGGCGTGAGCGACCGCGGGGCCTACGTCGCGTGGCTGCGGCGCGCGGCCACTGCCTGGTCGCGGCTGCCCCGGCCGGCCGCCGGGCCCTGGCCGTTCCGAGCCGTTGGCCCCCGCTGCCTCGCCCTGCTCCCCGAGATCGAGGCCGACCTGCGCGACCTCACCGACCCGGCCGCCCCGAGCCGCGCGTCGCTTCCCCGCCCTCGGTCCGCTGCCCGTGTCGACGACGCCTTCATGGCGGGCGCCGCATACGTCGCCGTCGTGGCGGCCGCCGACGCCGCCGTGCTCGCCGAGGCCGCGACGGCGCTCGTGGCGAACGACGCCGCCGGCACTCGGTTCCTGCGGTCCTGCCGCGAGCTCGCCCCGGTGCACGGTGCGTTGCGCCGCGAGCTGGCCGGCTGGGCCGCGATCCACGGACCGGAGGCCGCCGATCGGGCGGTGCTCACGGCACGGGCGCTGAGCCTCGCCGTGGCCCAGGCGCTGCAGGGGACCCGCCAGGGCTGGTGACGTCGCGGGGCCCGAACGGCGGCAGGCCGCGGGAGACCCGCACGACGTCGACGACGCGCGCCAGCACGAGCCCGAGGTCGTGGTCGGCAGGTGTGAACACCGCGGCCGCACCGCGGCCGAGGAGCTCGGCGACGTCGTCCGGCGGCACGACGCCCCCCACGACCACCGGCACGTCCCCCGCACCCTGCTCCCGCAGGCCGTCGACCACCGCCGGCACGAGTTCCAGGTGCGCGCCCGACAGCACCGAGACGCCGACGCAGTGCACGTCCTCCGCGACGGCCGCCGCGACGAGCTGGGCCGGCGTCTGCCGGATCCCCGCGTACACGACCTCGAACCCGGCGTCCCGCGCCGCCAGCGCCACCTGCTCCGCGCCGTTGCTGTGCCCGTCCAGACCGGGCTTGCCGACCAGCAGCCGGAGCCGGCCACCGAGCTCGGCGGCCGTCCGCCGCACGGCCGCACGCGCCAGCTCGCGTGAGGAGCCGGCGTGCCCGGCCCCCACCGCCGCACCCGACTCCGCACCCGACTCCGCACCCACCGCCGCGCCCCCGAGCCCCGTGGGCGCCCGGTACTCCCCGAACACCTGGCGCAGGGCCCCTGCCCACTCCCCCGTCGTGACCCCGGCCCGGGCACACTCCAGCGTGGCCGGCATCAGGTTGGCCGACCCCGCGGCGTCGGCCCGCAGCCGGGCCAGCGCGGATGCCGCCGCCGCGCGCACCTCCGGCCTGGCGTCGCGGCGCTCCCGCCAGGCACGCACCGCCGCGACGGCGTCGGCCTCGGCGCGCGGGTCGACGCGCTCGACGGCGGTGCCGAGGTCGGCCGTCAGCGGCGACGGCTCGGTCTCGGTGAAGCGGTTCACGCCGACGACTACCATCTCGCCCGTCTCGATCCGGCGCCGGCGCTCCGCGTGCGCCGCCACCAGTGCCGCCTTCAGCTCGCCGCTCTCCACCGCGGCCACCACGCCGCCGCGCTCCTCGATGCGGGTCAGCTCCGCGCGGGCGGCGTCCGCGATCTGCGCGGTGAGCGCCCCCACCACCGCGGAACCCTCGAACAGGTCCTCGTGCTCCAGCAGGTCGGACTCGTAGGCGAGCACCTGCTGCAGGCGCAGGCTCCACTGCTGGTCCCAGGGCCGGGGCAGGCCGAGGGCCTCGTTCCAGGCGGGCAGCTGGACGGCGCGGGCGCGGGCCCGCTTCGACAGCGTGACGGCGAGCAGTTCGAGCATGATCCGCGCGACGTTGTTCTCGGGCTGCGCGGCGGTCAGGCCGAGCGAGTTCACCTGCACGCCGTAGCGGAAGCGGCGCTGCCGCTCGTCGGTGACGCCGTAGCGCTCACGGGTCAGCTCGTCCCAGAGGTCGGCGAACGCGCGCAGCTTGCACATCTCCTCGACGAACCGCACCCCGGCGTCGACGAAGAACGAGATGCGGCCGACGACGTCCCCGAGCGCCTCCGGCGCGACCTGGCCGCCGTCGTGGACGGCGTCGAGCAGCGCGACCGCCGTGGCCAGTGCGTACGCGACCTCCTGCACGGGCGTGGCACCCGCCTCCTGCAGGTGGTAGCTGCAGACGTTGACGGGGTTCCAGCGCGGCAGAGTGGTCGACGCGTGCGCCACGAGGTCGGTCGCCAGCCGCATCGACGGGGCGGGCGGGAACACGTAGGTGCCGCGCGAGAGGTACTCCTTGACGATGTCGTTCTGGGTCGTGCCGCTCAGCGCGGCCAGGTCGGCGCCCTGCTCCTCGGCGACGACCTGGTAGAGCGCGAGGATCCACAGCGCGGTGGCGTTGATCGTCATCGAGGTGTTCGCGCGGTCGAGGCGGATGCCCTCGAACAGGGCACGCATGTCGCCGAGATGGGCGACCGGCACCCCGACACGGCCGACCTCGCCGCGGGCCCGCTCGTCGTCGGGGTCGTAGCCGGTCTGCGTGGGCAGGTCGAACGCGACCGAGAGGCCCGTCTGGCCCTTGGCGAGGTTGCGGTGGAACAGCGCGTTGGTGAGCGTGGCGCCGGAGTGCCCGGCGTACGTGCGCATCAGCCAGGGAGTCTCCATCGGGGCCTCCTCGTGCTCGCCGTCACCGGACGCTAACCGCCTGCTTCACCGAGCGGGACCCCCGGCGACGTGACCACCGCCACTCCTCCTTTGTGTTGATCATGCAATTCGCGTTGATCATGCAATCCGCGTTGATCATGCCACCCCACCGCGGCTCTGCCCCCGTGAACCCCCAACTCCGTGGATCTTGACTTGCGGCCGGTAGGCCGCCCGTACTCGTCCGACACGCCGGTGGCACCGGCGTGTCACGGGCGTATGAGGGCGTAATGACCGTCGACGCGAGGGACATGATCCATGGAGGATGGGGGTGCACGGGGCCCCCGCGGGTCTACATGATCAACGCGGTTTGCATGATCAACGGGAGGGGTGTGGGCGGGCGGGGCGGGCGGGACGGTCAGGCGGCGACCTTGTCGACGAAGCACCAGCGCCAGCCCTCGCCGAGCTCGATGCTCCGCATCACTGGGTGCGAGGTCTCGTCGAAGTGGGCGCTGGCGTGCCGGCGCGGCGAGGAGTCGCAGCAGCCGACGTGCCCGCAGTGCAGGCACATGCGCAGCGACACCCAGTCGTGCGCCCCGATGGCGAGGCAGTCCTCGCACCCGTCGGGGTTGCCGGGCACGGCCACCAGCGGCTCGGTGCGCAGGTGCTCGCACTCCTCGCCGCCCGGCGGGGTGAGCAGGTCGGCCTGGCCGGTCGCGGCCCCCTCGCCGAAGGCGACGAGCATGGCCTCCTCCTGGTCGAGCCGCTCCATGACGCCCTCGAGGACCTCGGCCGGCACCTTGCCTGACCTGTAGACCGCCACGACCTCGTTGCGCTCCGCCCGGAGCATGGCCACCCGCAGCCGCCGGAACGCCCGGGTGGGGGTCTCGGACCGCCCGTCGCTGGTACCCAGCCGCTCCCACACCGAGTGGGCGACCCGCTCGCCCCACGAGCGGAGGTCCTCGACGACGTCCTTCGGGGTGTCGCCGTCCGACACCTCGTCGAGCTTCCGCTTCCCGGCGTCGACCGCGCGCTGCAGCACGAGGGCCTGCTGCAGGGCGTCCTGCGCGCGGTCGGGGCCGGGCACCCGCAGCAGCCGCACGAGGGCCGGCAGCGTCGAGCCCTGCAGCAGCAGGGTCGCGGCCACGACGCTGAACGCGGCGATGATGAGCGCCGGGCTCTCGCCCAGCGTCCGGGGCAGCGCGAAGGCTGCGGCCAGCGTGACGACTCCCCTCATGCCGGCCCACGACAGCACGACGACGTTCTGCCACGGTGGCCACGGTTCCGTCCGCCGGATCACAGGGATCGCGCGGGGCAGGTAGACGGCGGGGAACATCCACAGCACCCGGACGACGATCACGGTCACGGTCACGCCCACGCAGAGCACGAGGATCGTCCGGTTGTCGACGGAGCTGGCCCGCGCCTTCTCGAGCAGGCTGCGCAGCTGCAGGCCGATGAGCAGGAACACCGAGTTCTCGAGGATGAACTGCACGCTGCGCCACAGCGTCCGCTCGGTCACCCGCGACCCGGCGGACTGGATCTCGGGCGACTTGTGGCCGAGGATCAGCCCGGCCATGACGACCGCGAGCACGCCCGACCCGCCGACCTCCTCGGCGGCCAGGTAGGCGACGTAGGGCACGAGCAGCGAGAGCGTGGTGTCGAGCGTGGCGTCCTCGACCCGGCGGCGCACGGGCGTGACGATGGCCGCGACGAGCACGCCCGTCCCGACGCCGAGGACGATGGCGCGCACGAAGTCGACGCCCGCCCCGAGCGCCGTCGCCGTGCCGGCGAGCGCGAGGAGCGCCGTCCGGAAGGTCACGAGCGCCGTCGCGTCGTTGAGCAGGCTCTCGCCCTCGAGGATCGTGACGATGCGGCGCGGCATGCCCACCCGCCGGGCCACGGCCGTCGCGGCGACCGCGTCGGGGGGCGCGACCACCGCGCCCAGGGCGACGGCGGCGGCGAGCGGTAGCCCGGGCAGGATGGCCACGGCGACGGCGGCCACGGCGAACGCCGTCACGAGCACGAGCCCGATCGACAGCAGGCCGATCTGGCGCCGGTTGCGCCGGATGTCGACGAACGGGGTGCGGATCGCGGCCGAGTACAGCAGCGGCGGCAGGATGCCGGCCAGGACGAGCTCGGGCTTCAGCGTGTAGTCGGGGACGCCGGGGACGAACGACGCGACGATGCCGACGGCGGTCAGGACCAGCGGGGACGAGAAGCCGAAGCGCGCGCTGAAGCCGGCGACCGTCGCCGCCATCAGCACCAGCCCGACGATCGGGACCTCGGGAGACACGGCCGAAGCATCGCATCACACGGGGGGCGCTGCCCCCCGTGGACCCCCCGAAGATCAAAAGCCGCTGCCCCCCGCGGACCCCCGAAGATCAAAAGCCTCTGCCCCCGTGGACCCCCCGAAGATCAAGAGCTTTAGTCAGGCGACGCGGGGCTCCACGACGAACAGTCGGTGCAGCCGCGTCGCCTTGAGCAGCCGGAGGTGCCGCGGCGGGACCTCGGTGAGGACGACGCGCCGCCCCGCCCGGCGGGCGCGCCGATGCGCCCCCACCAGGACGCCGAGACCGGCGGCGTCCCAGATCTCCAGCGAGCCGATGTGCAGGAGCAGATCGCCCTCGCCCTCGTCGATGCACGCATGCAGCGTCTCGCGCACCAGCGGGGCCGTCCGGCCGTCGAGGCGGCCGACGAGGTCGACCTCCGCGCCGGGCCGTAGAACCCGTGCCACCAGCTCGCGCTCCGAGCCCGACTGCTTCTCGTCGCCGTCCATCTGCCCGCCCCCTCGCTCTCGGTGCGTGACCACGCCCTGCGGATCTGACGCCCGAGAGGGTGTTTCCGTTGCGTCCAGCCGCCGCTCCGTGGCGTCCGGACGCTACCTGCCGTCACTGGTTGATAGCGCGAGGTTAGCTGGCCTTCGCCTCCACGACCAGCACGCCACGGTTACTCGTGATGACACTGTGACCAGCGACGGACTTGACGTGGTATGCGCCCGCCGTCGCGCTCACACCCGCTCGTCCGGGTTCGTCGACCGGGCTCCGCGCGCGTCTCGCGGCCCCGGTCCTAGCGAGGGAGACTGCCTGCGTGCAGTGGGGCAGCTTCTCGTACGCCTTCGGGCCGGTGGTCGCGCTGGCCGTGGTCGGTGTGCTCGCGCTGCTCCTGCGCTGGACGTTCAGCCACGGCCATTCGCTGGTCGAGCGCCGCCCGACGGTCGGCACCCCCACCGAGTACGGACTGCTCGTGCCGGTCGCCGAGCCCCCCACCTTCGTCGAGGCCGAGGTCATGCGCCGCCGGCTCGAGGACGCCGGCCTGCGGGCCACCTTGGCGCCGACGACCGAGGGTCCCCGAGTGCTGGTCTTCCCCGAGGACGTGAAGGCGGCCCGGGTCGTGCTCCGCGTCTAACCGGTCGGCCGCGGCAGGGTCCCCAGGCTCCCGCTCCCGGCGGACCACGGCTCGCGCGGCCCGGCCGTGCCGGACGACGTTCGCGAGCGCCTCGGAGACGATCCGGTAGGCGGTGACCTCGACGGCGGTGGGCAGCACGCCCAGGTCGCCGGCCGCGACCACGACCCCGAGGCCGGGTCCCTCACGCGTCGTCTCCACGCCCGCAACCTGGCCCGGACGTCGCCCGAGGCCGCGGACCGCCTGCTGGAGCAGGCCACGGACGACGTCGCCGCGGTGCTGGCCGACGTGCGCCGGCTCGTGCACGACCTGCGGGCGCCGGCCCTCGACGAGCTGGGTCTGGCGGGAGCGGCGGACCGCTTCCACCTCTGGCTCCCGACAGTGACCGCCGACAGCGCTCACCCCAGGTCGAGCCGGCCGCGCTGCTGCAGCGTGAACAACAGGACGAAGCCGGGGACGACGAGCACGACCGCGGCCGCCGCGACGACGGTGAGCACCCAGAGGGTGGGCAGCGGCGACGCGGCGTCCGCGATCGGAAGGTGCGTGCCGAGCAGGTACGGGTACTGGGCGACGCCCCAGCCGGCGACCACGGTGGCGACCGCCCCGACGGCCAGCAGGCGCAGCACACCCGGGGCGGCGCGGGGAAGCAGCACCAGGGCGGCGACGCCGCAGACCGCCGACGCGATGACCAGTGGCAGCCCGCGCGAGGTCAGTTCGCGGAAGAGCTGCGGTGCGTCGGCGCGGAGGACGGCGATCCCGGCCAGGACGACGACTCCGGTGACCGCGGCCGTCGCCAGGGCCCGACCGCGGAACCACCGCTCGAGGTCGCCGTCCGCGCGGCGGCGGGCCTCCGCCACCAGGAACACCGCCGCGAGCAGGGCACAGGCGAGCACGGCCAGCACGCCGCCGAGCAGCGACGTCGGGTTGACCCAGCTGCGCACGGGGTCGCCGTAGCCGCGGGTCGGTACCCGGCCGCTCGCGATGCCGCCCGCGACCGCCCCGAGGAAGAAGGGGGTGATGACGGACGACACCGCGAAGGAGGCTCCCACCACCCGCTGGTGGTCGGTGCGGACGACGACCTTCCGGAACGCGAACCCGGAGCCCCGGACCACGATGCCGAGGGCCGCGAGCCCGAGCGGCAGGTAGAGCGTCGTGGTGATCGCGGCGAACGCCGGCGGGAAGGCGGTCCAGAGCATGACGAGGCAGAAGATCAGCCAGACGTGGTTGGCCTCCCAGACCGGCGCGAGCGTGACGTCGACCAGGTGACGCGGACGACGACCACCCTCCGCCCCGCCAGCGGTCAGGTCCCAGAACCCCGCCCCGAAGTCGGCGCCGCCGAGGACGGCGTAGGCGAGGACGCCGACGAAGAGCAGCACCGCCGCGACGGTGCTCATCGGCCCTCTCCGCCGGTGGATGCGACGCCGAGGTCGCGCGCCTTCGACGGCCCGTAGGGCACGTCGGCGTCGCCACCCCCGACGGTGTCACCCTCCGCCCACCGGCGCCGCAGCAGCCGCAGGACCGCGAAGGTCCCGACCCCGACGGCGACGTACAGCAGGAGCGTGCCGCCGAAGAACAGCCAGAGGTTGCCCGCCGTCGTGACGGCGTCCCGGGTGAGCAGCAGACCGACGACGGTCCACGGCTGCCGCCCGACCTCCGTGACCACCCAGCCGCACCACAGCGCGACGAGCGCGAGCGCCCCGCTGACCGCCACGGCCCGGAGCAGCCAGCGGTTCTCCGGAACGGCCCGCCGCCGCCACCAGGCGATCGCGAACCACAGCGGCGAGGGCGAGCAGCGCGAACCCGATGCCGACCATGACGTCGAACGCCAGGTGCACGATCGTGACCAGCCGGTCGGGCGGCCGGTACTGCGGCGGGATCTGCGTCGAGCCCGCGGACGAGCGTGGAGGGACTGAACCCGGAGAGGAGCGAGGCGCCCGAGGGGATGTCGATGCCGTACCGGGGCTCGCCGTCGATCATGACCCCGCCGAGCGTCTCCGGAACGTGCGTGGCGGTCCGGGGCAGCATCTCGATGGCGGCGAACTTGGCCGGCTCGTGCTGGAACACCTCTCGCGCCGCGACGTCGCCGACGAGGATCTGCAGCGGTGTCGCGATCGCGGCCACGGTGAACGGGACGACGAGGCCGAGCCGGTGGTAGCGGTGCGGCGCCCCCGGAGCAGCCCGGCGGCGTAGACGCCGGCGACGATGAACCCGGCCACCATGTAGGCGGCGAGCAGCATGTGCAGCACCTCGTAGCCGAACGCGCCGTTGAAGAACACCTGTGCCGGCCGGACGTCGACGACCGCCCCGTCCTGGAGCGTGATCCCGCCCGGTCGGTTCATCCAGGCGTTGGCGGCGACCACGGACGCGGTGCCGCCGACCCCGGCGAGCACGACCGGGATCCCGGTCCAGAAGTGCGGCCACGGCGCCATCCGGTCCCAGCCGTAGATGTAGACGGCCACGAAGATCGCCTCGAGGAAGAAGAAGAGTCCCTCGATCGCGAACGGGAAGCCGTAGGCCGCCCCGAACCGGCCCATGAGACCGGGCCAGAGCAGGCCCATCTCGAACGAGAGCACGGTGCCCGACACGGCGCCGACGGCGAAGAGCACCGCCGAGACCTGCGACCAACGCCGGGCGAGGAGCAGGGCGTCGGCGTCCCGGCGCCGCAGGCCTCGGTAGTTGCGATCAGGAGCATGAGGAAGGTGAAGGCCACCCCGAACGGCACG
This sequence comes from uncultured Actinomycetota bacterium, assembly GCA_963792195.1. Taxonomy (GTDB): domain Bacteria; phylum Actinomycetota; class Actinomycetes; order Actinomycetales; family Kineosporiaceae; genus DATKNA01. The sequence goes on from CAWBVK010000006.1 coordinate 157,040, forward strand.
AGCACGATGTGGAAGCCGAGGGTGAACGCCATCATCTCCCGCGCCGGCAGCAGCTGCGGGGGATCACCCGCGGCCGCGGGGATCCCGGGGACGACGGCGAGGATCCACCTCATGCGAGCGATCCTCCCGCATCCGGCGCATGCCGCGGGGGGCCGGGCCCCGAGCCGGGGCACCACCAGGGTCTACGGGGACGCCGCGAGCCACCGCGCGAAGGGTCAGGCGTACGCGGGGTCGGGCAGGCGGGTGCGGACGACGTCCGCGCCGAGCCCCCTCAGCGCCGCGTCCATCCCCGCGTAGCCGCGGTCGACGTGCCGTGCGCCCACGACCAGGGTCTCGCCCTCCGCGACGAGACCGGCCAGCACCAGCGCGGCACCTGCCCGGATGTCGCTGGCCTCGACAGGGGCACCCGACAGCCTCGGGACCCCGCGCACCAGCGCGTGATGGCCGTCGACCCGGACGTCGGCGCCGAGCCGCGCGATCTCCTGGACGAACCGGAAACGCGCCTCGAACAGGTTCTCGGTGACGAGGGCGGCGCCCTCGGCGACGGCGTCCAATGTGATCATGAAGGGCTGCAGGTCCGTCGGGAAGCCGGGGTACGGCAGGGTGGCAGCGTCGACCGCCCGCGCCCGGCGCGGGCCCTGCACCCGGAACCCGTCCGGCAGGTGGCTCACCGTCGCGCCCGCCGCCGTGATCTTGTCGAGCGCCATGCCGAGGTGACCGGGCTCGCCGTTGCGCACGACGATGTCGCCACCGGTCAGGGTTGCGGCGAAGGCCCAGGTGCCGGCCACGATGCGGTCGGGGACGACACGGTGCTCGACCGGCCGCAGCCGGGGCACGCCCTCGACGGTCAGGGTCGAGGTCGCGACGCCCTCGATGTGCGCGCCCATCCGCCGAAGCATGCGGCACAGGTCGACGACCTCCGGCTCGCGCGCGGCGTTGTCGATGACGGTCGTGCCGCGGGCGAGCACCGCGGCGGTGAGCAGGTTCTCGGTCGCGCCCACGCTCGGGAACTCGAGGCGCACGTGCGCGCCAATCAATCCCTCGGGCGCCTCCGCCACGAGGAAGCCGTGGTCGACGTGGACGACGGCGCCGAGCTGCTGCAGCCCGGTGATGTGCATGTCGAGCCCGCGCGAGCCGATGGCGTCGCCACCGGGCAGGGCGACGTCCGCGACGCCGCACCGCGCGACCAGCGGGCCGAGGACGCAGATGGAGGCCCGCATCGCGCGGACGAGGTCGTAGTCGGCGCGGTGGTCGGGCACCGCCGGGACGCCGACCGAGACGACGCCGCCCTCGGGATCGTGGTCGACCGCGCAGCCGAGGCGGCGCAGGAGCTCGGCCATGATCCGGACGTCGACGATGTCGGGGACGTCCATCAACGTGCTGGTGCCCTCGGTCAGCAGCGCGGCCGCCATGAGCTTGAGGACGCTGTTCTTCGCCCCGGGCACGCGCACCGCGCCCTCGAGACGAGCGCCGCCGACGATCCTGAACGCATCCACGGGCCTGGATCGTAGGGGTTGACCCGCTCCCCTACGCTCGTCGGGTGGTCAATCTGACGAGGATCTACACCCGGACCGGCGACGACGGCACCACATCGCTCGGCGACTTCAGCCGCACCAGCAAGAACGACCTGCGGCTGGTCGCCTACGCCGACGTCGACGAGGCGAACAGCGCTCTCGGGGTGGTCCTCTCCGCCGCGGGAGCCTCCCTGGATCCGGACGTGCGGGCGCTGCTGCAGCGCGTGCAGAACGACCTCTTCGACGTCGGCGCCGACCTGTGCACGCCCTTGGTGCGCGAGCCGGCGCAGCCGCCGCTGCGCGTCACCCCCTCGTACGTGGCGGACCTCGAAGCCGCCTGCGACGAGTACAACGAGGCGCTCGAGCCGCTGCGCTCGTTCATCCTGCCCGGCGGCACGCCGGCCGCGGCGTACCTGCATGTGGCGCGAACGGTGACGCGGCGGGCCGAGCGATCTGTGTGGGCGGCGGTCCACGAGTACGGGACCAGCGACGGCGGCGGCGTCAACCCGCTCACGGCGCAGTACCTGAACCGGCTGAGCGATCTGCTGTTCATCCTCGGGCGGCACGCCAACCGCGAGGTCGGCGACGTCCTGTGGACCCCGGGCGGCGGCCGCGCCACCCCGCCCGCCTGACGTCCCCCTTGGGTTGCGGGCCTCCGCGGCCGGTGCCGAACGGCGGACAAACGTGGGCCTGCATCGATGGAGAGGCCCGCTGACGAGGGTTTGTCCGTCGTTCGGTACGCCCGACCCCCTGCGCACGTGGACGATCGTGCGCCGGCTCCGCCCACGCCGCTCACAGCAGCGCTGCTCTGAGCAGCGGGCTCTGGTCGGGCCCGCGAGCCGGGGCGAGGGTTGGTCCATGACCGACGGACCGGACCCTCTCAACGGACTCGACGACCAGCTCTACCGCCGCCTCTTCGACCGCCGCACGATCGTCCTCGGGGAGCCCCTCGAGGACCGCAACAGCAACCGCCTGTGCCACGCCCTCCTGCTGCTCTCGGCGGAAGACCCCAAGGCCGACATCCGCCTGCTCATCAACTCCCCGGGCGGCTCCGTGCCCGGCATGCTCGCCATCCGCGACTGCATGCGCGCCATCCCCAACGACGTCTCCACGATCAACCTCGGGATGGCCTACAGCGCCGGGCAGTTCCTGCTCTCCTCCGGCACGCCGGGCAAGCGGTACGCCATGGAGCACGCCAAGGTGCTGCTGCACCAGGGCTCGGCCGGCATCGGCGGCACGGCCATGGACATCGCGATCCAGGCCGACGACCTGCGCCGCACGCGCGACACCGTGCTGCGTTGCATCGCCGACGACACGGGCCAGCCACTCGAGCGGATCGAGGAGGACTCCCGTCGCGACCGCTGGTTCAGCGCCGAGGAGGCCAGGGACTACGGCTTCGTGGACGCCGTCGTCACGTCCGTCGACCAGGTCCTGCCCACCGCGCTCCGTCCGATCGGCCTGCGGAGCTCGCTATGAGCAGCTACACGATCCCCTACGTGACCACGCGCACCCCGCTCGGCGAGCGCACCGTCGACGTCTACAGCCGGCTGCTGATGGACCGCATCATCTACCTCGGCACCGGTATCGACGACGGCGTCGCCAACGCCGTCATCGCCCAGCTCCTGCACCTCGAGAACGACAACCCCGACGCCCCGATCGCGCTCTACCTCAACTCGGTCGGGGGCGAGCTCCCCGCGACGCTGGCCATCTACGACGCGATGCAGTTCGTCCGCGCGCGGGTCGACACGACGTGCGTGGGGCAGGCGGTCGCCTCCGCCGCCGTCCTGCTGGCGGGCGGCGCCCCCGGGTACCGGACGATCCTGCCGCACGCGCGCGTCGTCATTCACGCCCCGGCGGCGCAGGGGCGGGGCGCCATCCCCGACCTCATCATCGAGGCCGACGACGTCGAGCGGGTGCGCTCGCTGCAGGAGCAGATCCTCGCCGGGCACACGGGCCGGACTCCGGAGCAGGTGCGGCGCGACACCGAGCGGGAGCTGATCCTGACGGCCGACGCCGCCGTCGACTACGGCGTCGTCGACAGCGTGATCAGATCACGCGGCAACTGACAGCAGCGCGTTGAGCTGGGCTCCGGCCCGCCGGGTCAGTTCGCGGACGGGCAGGTCGACCGCCCCCGCGAGGGCGGAGAGGATCTCGGACGACGGGTCCTTGCGGCCGCGCTCGACCTCGGAGAGGTACTGCGGCGACACGCCTGCGCGGGCCGCGACGTCGGCGATGCGCTCGCCGCGGGCGGTCCGCTCGGCACGCAGCTGGCGGCCCAGCACCTCACGCCAGAGCGGCTCGGGCTGTGGCCTCCGCGCGGGGCGCCCCGTGTCGCGGATACGTCGCAGCGGCAGCAGGTCTCCCATCGGCCCACCGTACGTGCCGGGCGCCTCGTCGTCTGCCGTCGTTCGCTGAAGGCGATCAGCCGTCGCCCATCGCGGAAAGGATGCGGCCGACCGTCCGGTAGGTCCGGGTGGTGATCTGCTTGCCGAAGCGGCGCTCCAGCCACGTCATGACATCCGCCGTGCCCGGGCCCGCGGTCGGCACGACGCTGCAGATCGCCAGGTCGTGCAGTGCGAGGAGCGTGTACGTCCTGCCCTCGGGCCGGTGCGGGTAGTCGAGGTCCACCGCGGGCGCCTGCTTGAGGAACGTCACGTTGAGGACGGTGTCGGGCTCCTGAGGCACACCCGCGAAGGGGTCGAGGTCGACGAGCGCCCGCAGCCGCTCACGGGACCGCACGATCGTCCCGATCGGCCGGCCCACGTGCTCGGCCAGCCCCTGCTCGATACGCGCCTCCAGCTGGGCGACGTCCGGATCACCCTCGACCTCGAAGACGACGTTCCCACTGGAGATGACCGTACGCACGCCGGTGAAGCCCATCGACGTGAAGGCCGCGCGGAGGCGCTCGTTGCGGGTCGCGGGATCCGCGGGCCCGATCCCGCGCAGCAGCGCGACGTGCAGGGAGGTCACGTTCGCGCCGACAAGATCGCTCCAGCGTGCATGATCGTCGAAGGAGTGGGGGTGAGGGATGGGGGCCGGGGGTCAGGCGATGCGGGCGTGCTGGCCGGGCGGGGCGGACTCGAGCCAGGCGGCCAGCCCGTTGTAGGCGGCGTCGCTCATGGCGAGCTCCAGCGTGGAGGTGCCGTAGGCGCACAGGACGACGACCCAGCCGGGCAGGACGGCGTAGGAATGGGCGACGTCGGGGTCGCGGCGCTCGAGGATGACGAGCCGCTCGCGCGCCAGCGACCGCGTGGGCCGCGGGCTGACCGTCAGCACCTGGAACCAGTCCAGCCGGTCGGCCTCGTAGCGCGCGACGCCGAGCACCCAACCCCCGCGCTTGCCCGGGCGGCTCCGCCGGCGCAGCGAGCAGTCGAAGGTGCCGACGCCGCGGGCGAGCAGCAGCCGGCGGGCGAGGACGACGGCCCACAGCCCGACCAGCACCGTGACGAGCGTGGCGACGACGGCGAGGGGTAGCAGCACCTCTCCCATCGCCGTCGCCCCCCGTCAGTGCGCCTGGGAGCCGGACTCGAGGGACGCGCTGTCGGAGACCACCGTGACGCGGTCGTGCTCGACGGACAGGAAGCCCCCGTCGAGCGTCGCCACGACGTCCTCGCCGCCGCTCGGGCTGATCCGGATCTCCCCCGGCGCGAGCACTGCGAGCAGCGGGGCGTGGCCGCCGAGGATGCCGATGTCGCCGTCCACGGTGCGCGCGATGACGCGCGCGGCCTCGCCGGACCAGACGCGGCGGTCGGCGGAGACGAGTGTGACCTCCAGTGGCACGATCTACCTCCCTCGGGGCGGGCCGGGCGGCCCGGGTGCGGTGACCGGCCGGGCCACCTCGCTGGCGGGCGGCACGACCGGGTCGGACGTCGGGCGCCGACGGAGCCGGCAGACCTCACGATCAGGACCGCCGGCGCGTGCATGTGCAGGATACCGACCAGATCGCCTCGGGCGCCCCTCGCGACCTGGATGGACCGGGAACTTCGCCCGATGGTCGCGTCTGCGCGACCGGCGGCGACGGCCCCCCGGCCGACGGGCCCGGGCCCCCTCGACGAGGTGGGCCCGGGCGCGTCCGAGGGTGGACCGCTCAGCCCAGCTGCTTCTTGATGTCCGCCGCCTTGCGCTCGACGTCCTCGAGACCGCCGCACATGAAGAACGCCTGCTCGGGAGTGTCGTCGTAGTCGCCGTCGGCGATCTTGGTGAACGCCTCCACCGTCTCACGGAGAGGCACGAACGACCCCTCGAGACCGGTGAAGTTCTTCGCCACGAACGTGTTCTGCGAGAGGAATCGCTCGATCCGCCGCGCCCGGTTGACCGTGACGCGGTCCTCCTCCGAGAGCTCCTCGACGCCCAGGATCGCGATGATGTCCTGGAGCTCCTTGTTGCGCTGCAGGATCGACTTGATACGGACGGCCGTGTCGTAGTGGTCCTGGGCGATGTAGCGCGGGTCGAGGATGCGGCTCGTCGAGGCCAGCGGGTCCACGGCCGGGTAGATGCCGAGCGACGCGACCTGGCGGGAGAGCTCCGTCGTCGCGTCGAGGTGCGCGAACGTCGTCGCCGGGGCCGGGTCGGTGTAGTCGTCGGCGGGCACGTACACGGCCTGCATCGAGGTGATGCTGTGGCCGCGGGTGGAGGTGATCCGCTCCTGCAGCACGCCCATCTCGTCGGCGAGGGTCGGCTGGTAGCCGACGGCGCTCGGCATGCGCCCGAGGAGCGTCGAGACCTCGGAGCCGGCCTGCGTGAACCGGAAGATGTTGTCGATGAACAGCAGCACGTCCTGCCCCTGGACGTCGCGGAAGTACTCCGCCATCGTCAGCGCGGACAGCGCCACCCGCAGGCGCGTGCCGGGCGGCTCGTCCATCTGCCCGAAGACCAGCGCCGTCTTGTCGATGACGCCGGTCTCGGTCATCTCCGTGATGAGGTCGTTGCCCTCACGGGTGCGCTCGCCGACGCCGGCGAACACCGATACGCCGCCGAAGTTCTCGGCGACCCGGTAGATCATCTCCTGGATGAGCACGGTCTTGCCGACGCCGGCGCCGCCGAACAGGCCGATCTTGCCTCCGAGCACATAGGGCGTCAGCAGGTCGATGACCTTGATACCGGTCTCGAACATCTCGGTCTTGCTCTCGAGCTGGTCGAAGGCGGGGGCCTTGCGGTGGATCCCCCAGCGATCGATCGCCTCGAACGTCTCGCCTTCCTTGAGGTTGAGCACGTCGCCGATGGTGTTGAAGACGTGGCCCTTGGTGTTGTCGCCGACCGGGACGGTGATGGGACCGCCGGTGTCGGTGACGACCGAGCCCCGGACCATGCCGTCGGTGGGCTGCATCGAGATGGCTCGCACGAGGTTGTCACCGAGGTGCTGGGCGACCTCGAGGGTCAGGGTGCGGGTCTGCTCGCCGATGGTGACGTCGACGTGGAGGGCGTTGTAGATCTCGGGCATGGCCTCGGCGGGGAACTCGATGTCCACGACGGGGCCGATGACACGGGAGACACGGCCGACGCCCGCGGCGCCCGGCGACTCGATCGAGGTTTCGTCCAGGACGGTGCTCATTGCTCTCTCCTCCACGCTCGCCCTGGCGGGGCGGGCTTCGAACGGGGTGCCGTCAGCCGGCGGCGGCGGTGGCGTCGGCGAGGGCGTTCGCGCCGCCGACGATCTCGCTGATCTCCTGGGTGATCTCCGACTGGCGGGCGTTGTTCGCCAGCCGCGTGTAGCGGCGGATCAGCTCGTCGGCGTTGTCCGTCGCCGACTTCATGGCGCGCTGGCGCGCGGCGAGCTCGCTCGCCGCGGCCATGAGCATCGCGTTGAACACGCGGCTCTCGACGTACTTCGGCAGCAGCGCGTCGAGCACCGCCGCCGCGTTCGGCTCGAACTCGTACAGCGGCAGGACGTCCTCCGGGCTCGGCGCCTCCTCCCCCTCGACGACCTCGAGGGGGAGCAGCCGCAGGACCTCGGGCTCCTGCGTGACCATGTTGACGAAGCGGGTGTAGACGATGTGGATCTCGTCGACCCCACCCTCGGAGGCATCAGTCAGGAACGCCTCGATGAGCGTCTGCGCGATCTCGCGAGCGTTCTCGAACTGCGGCGCGTCGGAGAACCCACCCCACTCCCGGGCGACCTCCCGCCGGCGGAAGCGGTAGTAGGCCGAACCCTTGCGGCCGGCGATGTACGGCACCACCGTCTTGCCCTCGGAGCGCAGCTTCTCGGCCAGGCTCTCCCCCGCCCTGATCACGTTGGACGAGTAGGCCCCGGCCAGGCCGCGGTCGCTCGTGATGAGCAGCATCGCGGCCCGGTCGACGTGCGGCTTCTCCGTCGTCAGCGGGTGGTCCTCGTTGGAGTACGTCGCCACCGCCGACACCGCCCGGGTGATGGCCCGGGCGTAGGGCGTGGACGCCGCCGTCCGCTGCTGCGCCTTCATCATGCGTGCGGCGGCGATGAGCTCGAAGGCCCGGGTGATCTTCTGGGTGGACTTCACCGAGCGGATCCGGTTGCGGTACTCCCGCAGCTGGCCGGCCACGTCAGCCGCGCTTCTGGCGCACGATGCGCTCCTGCTCGACGTCGCCCGCGTCCATCGCCTCGGCCGACTCGTGCCCGGGTGCGATGGATGGCGACCCGCCGCCGGTGAAGTTCCGCTTGAACTCGTCGACGGCCTCGCGCAGCGCGGCCTCGGTGTCGTCGTCCAGGGCCCTGGTCTCGCGGATCGTGTCGAGGATCTTCGTGTTGCGGCGCAGGTGGTCGATCATCTCGCGCTCGAACCGCCGGATGTCCTCGACCGGGACGTCATCGATCAGGCCGCTGGTGCCCGCGAAGATCGAGACCGCCTGCTCCTCCATCGGGTAGGGCGCGTACTGCGGCTGCTTGAGCAGCTCGACCAGGCGCGATCCGCGGGCCAGCTGCGCACGGGATGCCGCGTCGAGGTCGGAGGCGAACATGGCGAACGCCTCCAGCGCGCGGTACTGCGCCAGGTCGACGCGCAGCGAGCCCGACACCTTGCGCATCGCCTTCGTCTGCGCCGAGCCGCCGACGCGCGACACGGAGATGCCCACGTTGATGGCCGGGCGGACGTTCGCGTTGAACAGGTCCGACTCGAGGAAGATCTGGCCGTCGGTGATCGAGATGACGTTCGTCGGGATGTACGCCGACACGTCGTTCGCCCGCGTCTCCACGAACGGCAGGCCGGTCATCGAGCCGCCGCCCAGCTCGTCAGACAGCTTTGCGCAGCGCTCGAGCAGCCGGCTGTGCAGGTAGAACACGTCGCCGGGGTAGGCCTCGCGGCCCGGCGGGCGGCGGAGCAGCAGCGACACGGCCCGGTAGGCGTCGGCCTGCTTCGACAAGTCGTCGAAGATGATCAGCACGTGCTTGCCGGCGTACATCCAGTGCTGACCGATGGCCGAGCCGGTGTACGGGGCCAGGTACTTGAAGCCGGCCGGGTTGTCCGCCGGCGACGCGACGATCGTCGTGTACTCGAGCGCGCCGTTCTCCTCCAGGGAGCGGCGTACATTGGCGATCGTCGAGCCCCTCTGGCCGATCGCGACGTAGATGCAGCGCACCTGCCGCGACGGGTCGCCCGACGCCCAGTTGTCGCGCTGGTTGATGATCGTGTCGATCGCGATCGCGGTCTTGCCGGTCTGCCGGTCGCCGATGATGAGCTGGCGCTGGCCGCGGCCGATCGGCGTCATCGAGTCGATGGCCTTGATGCCCGTCATCAGCGGCTCCTTGACGGACTGCCGCTGGACGACCGTCGGCGCCTGGAGCTCGAGCGCGCGGCGGGTCTCGGCCTTGATCTCCCCGAGGCCGTCGATCGGGTTGCCGAGCGGGTCGACGGTGCGCCCCAGGAACGCGTCGCCCACCGGGACCGAGAGGATCTCGCCCGTGCGGCGGACCTCCTGGCCCTCGTCGATGCCGGCGAACTCGCCGAGGACCACGACGCCGATCTCGCGGACGTCGAGGTTCAGCGCCAGCCCGAGCGTGCCGTCCTCGAAGCGGAGCAGCTCGTTGGCCATCACACCCGGCAGGCCCTCGACGCGCGCGATGCCGTCGCCGGCCTCGCTGACGCGCCCGATCTCCTCGCGGGAGGCCTCACCGGCGTCGTAGGACTGGACGAACGCGTCCAGCGCGTCCCGGATCTCGTCGGGACGGATCGTGAGCTCCGCCATCGCTGTGCGCCCCTGCTCTCTTCGTGTGTCGTCGTTCTGCTGTCAAGTCTGGGGGAATCGGGCCCGGAAGGCGCCCGCGGGTGGGCAGTTCCGTCGAGCCGCGTCTAGCCGGCGAGCCGCCGGCGGGCGTCGTCGAGCCGCGCGCGGACCGTGCCGTCGACGAGCTCGCTGCCGACCTGCACCCGCAGGCCGCCGACGACCTCGGGGTCGACGTCGACATTCAGCCGAACCCGTCCGTAGCGGCGAGCGAGTGCCGCCTCGAGCCGGCTGCGCTGCTCGCCGGTGAGCGGCGTGGCCGCGACGACCTGGGCGACGACCTGTCGGCGCCGGTCGGCGGCGGCCTGCACGAACTGCTCGAGCACCTGCTCGGTGCGTAGCCCGCGCGGCCGGGCTGCGGCCTGGACCGCGAGGCGGACGGTCTCGGGCGCCGCCCGCCCGTCCAGCAGGCGATGGACGAGCTGCGCCTTCCGGTCGGGGCCTTCGGTGCGGTAGGAGAAGGCGTCCCGCAGGCCCTGGTCGCCCTCGACCATGCGGGCGAACCGGAACAGCTCGTCCTCGACCGTGTCGAGCCGGCCGGCGGCCTCGGCGGAGGCGAGCAAGGCGGATACCGCATACGCCTCGACGGCGTCCGTGAGGTCGCCCGCCCGGCTCCAGCGGCTGCGGGCCAGACCGGCGACCAGGTCGATCGCGGCTTCTGAGACATGGCCGGCGAGCAGGCGCTCGACGAGCTCCGCCTTGGCCTGCCCGTCGCGCGCCGGGTCGGTGAGCGCGCGGCGCACGGCCGGGTTCGCCGAGAGCAGGTCGGTGACCGCGAAGAGGTCGTCTCCGAGCGACGACAGCGCCGCGGCGTCCGCCCCGCTCCCACGGGACAGGAGCGCCTCGAGGCGCTCCTGTCCGGCCGCGAAGGACTCCTCGCTGATGCCCCGGAAACCGGCTCCGCGCATCAGACGCCCTGGCCCTGCACCGGACGTGCACCCCCGGCCCCGCGGGCGCCGTCGCCGGCGTCCTGTTCCTGCTCGAGGTCGGCGAGGAAGCGGTCGACGACGCGCCGCTGCCGGTCGTCGTCCGTGAGGGACTCCTGCACGATGCGCGAGGCCAGGTCGACCGCGAGCCGGCCGACCTCGCTCCGCAGCTGGACGAGCGCCTGCTGGCGCTCGGCCTGGATCTGCTGCTGCGCCCCGGCGGTGATGCGCGCGGCGTCCTGCTGCGCCCGCTCCCGCAACTCGGCGCCGATCTGGGCCGCCTCCACGCGCGCCTGCTCGCGGATCCGCCCGGCCTCGGCGCGGGCCGAGGCCAGCTCGTCCTGGTACTGCTTCAGGGCGGCCGCCGCCTCGGCCTGGGCCTGCTCGGCCTTGGCGATGCCGCCCTCGATCGCCGCCGTGCGCTCGGCGAAGATCGTCTCCAGGCGCGGGAACACGTAGCGGCGGACGACGAGGTACAGGACGGCGAACGAGACGAGCCCGAAGATCAGCTCGCCCCACTCGGGCAGGATCGGGTACTGGTTCGGGTCCTGCTCGGCCATGACCAGGGCCGCGGCGGCGCTCATGTGAACTCCCAGAGTCGTCGGGACGGGCGGTCTGTCAGCGGAAGACGAACGCGAGCGCCAGACCGAAGATGGCGAGCGCCTCGGCGAGGGCGAAGCCGAGGAACGCGATCGGCTGGAGCAGGCCGCGCGCCTCGGGCTGGCGGGCCACGCCGTTGATGTAGGCGGCGAAGATGAGACCGACGCCGATGCCGGGGCCGATGGCCGACAGGCCGTAGCCGAGGATCGCGATGTTTCCGGTCACGTTGGTTCTTTCCCTTCCTTCGACCGTCGCTGCTGGCGGCGCCGGTGTGAACGGTGACCGTGCTCGGCCGGTGCCGGGCGCGGGGTGCTCGATGGTCCGGTGCTACCTGTACCGGTAGCGGTCTGGATCGTCCTGCAGGTTGAGCGTCAGTGCTCGTCGGCGAGTGCGCCGGCGATGTACAGGGCGGCGAGCAGCGTGAAGATGTACGCCTGGAGGAACTCGACGAGGATCTCGAACAGCGTCATGACGAAGGCCATGATCCAGGTGATGATCCCCGCGCCGACCAGCGGCACCGAGCCCGAGTGCAGGACCAGGTACTCCGCGCCGGTGATCAGGAGCACGAGCAGGATGTGGCCGGCGAACATGTTGCCGAAGAGCCGCAGCGCCAGCGTCACCGGCCGGATCAGGAAGTACTGGGCGTACTCGAGCGGCACGAGCAGCACGAGCACCCAGCCCGGCACGTCGGGCGGGATCATGTTCTTGAGGTAGCGGCCGAGCCCGACCCGCCGGATGCCGACCGTGTGGTAGGTGACGTACACGATGAGCGTGAGGGCGATCGGGAAGGCGATCCGGCTCATCGTGGGGAAGAGGAACGGCGGCACGACCCCGAAGAGGTTGTTCAGCAGGATCAGCACGAACATCGAGAACAGCAGCGGCACGAACTTGAGGAAGTCGTGGCTGCCGATGACGTCGCGCGCCACGGAGTTGCGCACGAGCCCATACACCTGCTCGGTGTAGAACTGCGAGCGGCCCGGCACGATCGCCTGCCGCCGGGTGGTGAGGAGCAGCCAGACCGCCAGGATCAGGACCGAGACCGCCATCAGGAGCATCGGCCAGGTCGCGGTCCACTGCCCGTGCCCGAACAGCGGCTTCCAGAAGATCTGGGGACCGGGGGCCTCGTAGCCGTCGGAGGCGGCGAGCACGATGCTCACGAGGTCTCCTTACTGAGGGCGACCGGCGTCTCGTCGATCACGAGGACGCCGTGGGCGGGCGTCGGTCGTGCGCACCGTACCGGACCCACACCACATACACAGCCAGAGCCATGCCCCCGACGATGCCCACGAGAACGAGCCACGGCGACGTCCCCAGCCATCGATCGGCCAGCCAGCCCAGGCCTCCGTAGAGGAGCGGCCCGGTGATGATGTACGCGAGGACGCTCCACGCCTCACCTTCACCGGACTGCACCGGCGGATCGGTGGGCGTCGTCGTCCACGTGCTCAACCCTATCAGCGACCGGGTGAGGCCGGTGACTGCGCTCCGTTGCCACCGCGGGGCCCGGACGAGCCCGATCCCCGCTCAGCGGAGGTCATGTCGAACGCCGGGACGCGCAGACGCGTCACTGCGCGTACCTGCCCGGCGAGGCCGGCGACGGTCACGACCACCAGCGCGACGGCGAGGTGCTCGGCCGACAGCCACGCAACCGGCGCGAGCACGGCGAACGCGACACCGAGCGCCACCACCACGGCGGCGTAGCCGCCGGCCGCCGCCGCCGTCACCGCAGGTGGGGAGGCGTTCCGCGTCGCCCGCAGCAGCAGCGGGCCCACGGCCAGCGCCGCGATGGCGAGCACCGACCCGAGCGCCGCCGCGACGGCCGCGGCGAGGCCCCAGGGCAGGCTCGCGACCGTCACGAGCAGGCCGGCCACGGCGCCGGCCAGCGGTCGAGGCCCGGAGCAGGGCGCCTCCCGGGTCGGCGCTCGGGCCCGCCACGGGCGCCGTCCCGGGGGGTGTCCCTGGCGACCTGTCCATACCCTCCGTCACGATCCGACTCCGCAATCCCCGAGCTTGTGAATCCGATCACAATCTTCTGGAGGAGCGCTCGGACGGGCCACGGCGACCACTCTTCGTGTCATTGCGCGTGCCTGCTCGCCGCCCGGACGCGCGGTCGCCGCAGCGGCCCCAGCGTGAGCGCGGTCGCGACCACGAGCGCGAGGCCGCCCGCCAGCAGGCCGAACGTGAACGGCACGAACGCCATGAGCGCGACGCCGAAGGCGATGGTCGCCGTCCACACGTACAGGATGAGCACGGCGGCCGCGTGACTGTGGCCGAGCGCGAGCATCCGGTGGTGCAGGTGCATCTTGTCGGGCTGCCAGAACATCTGCCCGCGGCGGGTGCGCCGCACGACGGCGAGCGCGAGGTCGACGAGCGGGAGCGCGAGCACCGCCAGCGGCAGAACCAGCAGGAAGATGATGTTCGGGGCGATCTGCTCGACCGACGTCGAGCCCGGGTCGATCTGACCCGTCACCTCGATCGTCGCCGACGCCATGAGCAGGCCGATCAGCATGGAGCCGCTGTCGCCCATGAAGATCCGGGCGGGGTTGAAGTTGTGCGGCAGGAAGCCGATGCAGCAACCCACCAGCGACGCCGTCACCATCGACGCCACGGACGAGTAGTCCTGCGAGGCGGTCGCGCGCGTCAGCAGGTAGGAGTAGACGAAGAACGCCGAGGCGGCGATGCCGACGATCCCGGCGGCCAGCCCGTCGAGCCCGTCGACGAAGTTCACCGCGTTGATGGTCAGCAGCACCACGAACACCGTGATGAGCACGAGGACGCCGGTCGAGAAGATGGTCACCCCGACCACCGGCACCGAGACGAGCTGCACGCCCTTCCACGCCATGAGCCCGGCGGCGATGGCCTGGCCGGCGAACTTCGTGATGGCGTCGAGCTGCCAGACGTCGTCGGCGACCCCGAGCAGGCAGACGACGCCCGCGCCGAGCAGCACGCCCCACGGCTGACCGCCCTGGAACACCGTTCGGAGGAAGTTGCTCGACGTGTGCAGCGAGATCTCGTTGGCCGTCACGATCGCCACCGCGAACCCCAGGAACATCGCCACCCCGCCCATCCGCGGGATGGGGACGGCGTGCACGTCGCGCTCGCGCACCGGGGTGATGGCGCCGATGCGCCGCGCGATCCGCCGGATCAGGGGGGTCGTGACGTAGGTGACGGCCGCGGCCACGATCACGAGGTAGAGGTAGGCGCGCACTCAGCCGCCTCGTCCGGCGGCCGCGAGGGTGCCCGGGGCCACCTCGCGCAGCTCGTCGAGCCCGACGGCGCCGAGGCGCACGACGCGCGGAACGTCGCCGCGCCCGTCGATCACGGTGGAGGTGCCGATCCACGGCGCGGTGCCGGCGTCGAGGTAGATGTCGACGGCCTCGCCCAGCAGGTCGCGGGCCGCCTCGCACTCGCGCGGCGCCGGCGTTCCGAACGGGGCCGCCGTCGTCAGGGCGAGCGGGCCCGTGCGCTCGAGCAGCTCGAGCGCCAGCGGGTGGACCGGCATGCGCAGGGAGACGGTGCCGCGCGTGTCCCCCAGGTCCCAGTTCAGGGTGGGCTGGGCCGCGCACACGAGCGTGAGCAGGCCGGGCCAGAACGCCTCGGCCAGCGCCCGGGTCGGCTCGGGCACGTCGGTGGCCAGCCCGTCGAGCGTGCGGACGTTCGGCACCAGGACGGCCGGCGGACGGCGCGCCGGGTCGCCCTTGAGCGCGTGCAGCGCGGCGACGGCGGGCGCCGAGAACGCATCGCACGCCAGGCCGTAGGCGCTCTCGACGGGGACCACGACGAGCGCGCCGTTCTGCACCGCCGACACGGCCGAGTCGAGCCCCCGCCTCCGGCCCGCCGGGTCGGCGCAGTCGAAGGGATAGCTCACGGCTCCGAGTCTGTCACCTGCAGGGGGTCACCGGCGCCACCGGCGCCACCCCCACCCATCCTCCGCCGATCATGCACGCTGGAGCGATCATGGACGCGGCGGGCGGTAACGACACCCTCCATACCGGCGCGACACGCCGTCCCCCACGGCGTGTCGCGCGCGTACGGAGGTGGGTGTGGCGGTTGCGTGATCGCTTGGGTCGCTGGGAGGGTCAAGCGCTGCGTCTGGCCACCAGGGCGCGCGGGCGGCCGGTCAGGTCGTCCTCCGTCCGGACGTC
Organism: uncultured Actinomycetota bacterium; assembly: GCA_963792195.1. Classification (GTDB taxonomy): domain Bacteria; phylum Actinomycetota; class Actinomycetes; order Actinomycetales; family Kineosporiaceae; genus DATKNA01. Next base: position 172,412 of record CAWBVK010000006.1, read on the forward strand.
GTCCCAGCCGGGCCCCGCCACCAACGCGCGGGTGGCCGGTCCCTGGCCGTCGGCGTGCTCCATCACGAGCAGGCCGCCCGGCACGAGCAGACCGGCGGCCGCGGCGACCACCCCGCGCGGGACGTCGAGACCGTCCGCGCCCCCGCCGTAGAGCGCGCGCGGCGGGTCGTGGTCGGCGACCTCGGGGTCGACCGGCCGGGCAGCCGGCAGGGATGTAGGGGGGATTGGCGACGACGACGTCCACGGAGCCGGCGAGGTCGGCGGCGACGCCGGTGTCGGCGCCGCACGGCGTCGCCGAGGCGCAGGTCGACGCGGGGCGCGAGCGCGTCGACGTTGCGGCGCGCCCACGCGTGCGCGAGCGGGTCGAGCTCGACCGCGGTCACCTCCGCGGCCGGCACCTCGACGGCGAGCGCGACGGCCACGGCACCGGAGCCGGTGCAGAGGTCGACGACGACGGGCGCGCGCCCGGCCGCCGCGACCCGCAGCGCCTCGTCGACGGCGAGGCCGGCCACCACCTCCGTCTCGGGCCGCGGCACGAAGACGCCGGGACCGACGGCGAGCTCGACGGTGCGGAACCCGGCCCGGCCGGTGAGGTGCTGCAGCGGCACGCGCTGCGCACGCGCGGCGACGAGCTCCTCCAGCCGTGCCGCCGAGACCGGGTCGAGGACGAGGCCACGAACGGCCGCCGCGGCGACCTCGCCGGGGCGCAGGCCGAGGGCGTAGGCGGCGAGCCGGTCGGCGTCCGGGCCGGGGGTGGCCACGCCCGCGGCAGCCAGGCGGTCCCGTGCCGCGCGCAGGAGAACGGAGAGCTCGGTCAACGGGTCGCGTCGGCCTCGGCCTCGGCGAGGCGCGCCGCCTCGTCGGCGTCCACGCTGGCGCGGACCACGGGCTCGAGGTCGCCGTCCAGCACCTGGTCGAGGTTGTAGGCCTTGTAGCCGGTGCGGTGGTCGGCGATCCGGTTCTCCGGGAAGTTGTAGGTGCGGATGCGCTCGCTGCGGTCGACGGTACGCACCTGCGAGCGCCGGGTCTGCGCGGCGGCGGCCTGCGCCTCCTCGGCCGCGATCGCGTGCAGGCGGGCCCGCAGGATCCGCAGCGCCTGCTCCTTGTTCTGCAGCTGCGACTTCTCGTTCTGGCAGCTCACGACGATGCCCGTCGGCAGGTGCGTGATGCGCACCGCGGAGTCGGTGGTGTTCACGCTCTGGCCGCCGGGGCCGGAGGAGCGGAACACGTCGATACGCAGGTCATCGGGGTTGATCTCGACCTCGACGTCCTCGACCTCGGGCAGCACGAGCACGCCGGCGGCACTGGTGTGGATCCGGCCCTGCGACTCGGTCACCGGCACGCGCTGCACCCGGTGGACGCCGCCCTCGAACTTGAGCCGCGCGTAGACGCCCTCGCCCGGGGCTGCGGCGTCCCGCGCGACTTGACCGCGACGGCGACGTCCTTGAAGCCGCCGAGGTCGCTCTCGGTGGCGTCGAGCACCTCGGTCCGCCAACCCTGGCGCTCGGCGTACCGCAGGTACATGCGCAGCAGGTCGCCGGCGAACAGGGCGGACTCCTCGCCGCCCTCCCCCGCCTTGATCTCGACGATGACGTCGCGGTCGTCGTCGGGGTCGCGCGGCACGAGCAGGCGGCGCAGCCGTTCGCGGGCCGCCTCGTGGGTCGCCTCGAGGGCGGGCAGCTCGGCGGCGAACTCGGGGTCGTCGGCGGCGAGCTCGCGGGCGGCCGCGGCGTCGCCGGCGGCCGCGACCAGGGCGTGGTGCGCCTCGACGACCTGGCCGAGCTCGGCGTAGCGACGGCCGAGGGTGCGGGCCAGCGCCGGGTCGGCGTGCAGGCCGGGCTCGGCCATGCGGCGCTCGAGCTCGGCGTGCTCGTCGAGCAGCGGCCGGACGGCGTCGAGCAGCGCGCCGTCGACGTCAGTGGTCATGCCGTCCCTCCACCTCCCGCCCCCGACCTCCGCCGATCAAGGAATTCGCGACGATCACCGGTCCGGGCACCGCCGGAACGGCGCCGGACGCACGCGACCGCCGAGGCCCTGCTGGGCCCCGGCGGTCGCGGTGGTCGGCTACTTGCCGGCGGTCTTCTTGCCGTAGCGCTGCTGGAAGCGCGCGACGCGACCGCCCGTGTCGAGGATCTTCTGCTTGCCCGTGTAGAACGGGTGGCAGTTGCTGCAGACGTCGGCGTTGATGACGCCGTTCTTGGCCGTGCTCCGGGTCGTGAAGGTGTTGCCGCAGGTGCAGCGCACCTCGGTCTCCACGTACTCGGGGTGGATGCCGCTCTTCACCGTGTTGCTCCTGTCAGGTCGAGGTCGCCGGGTCGTGCCGCGCCGGTCGGGGCGCACGTGAACCGGAACCACCATCAGTGTGCCAGACCCACAACCAGGCCCGGCCCTCCGTCATTCCCCGTACTCCGCTCCGGCTGCGTTGCTCCACTTCGGCTCGCTTCGAGGGCACGAAACCGAGCCGGAATGGAGCAACGCAGCCGGGCCTGAGCACGCAGAACGCGCGCGCGGGGCTGCTAGTCGTCGTCGCCGCGGCCGGGGACGGGGGTCGTCTTCTGCACCTGCATGAGGAACTCGAGGTTGCTGCGCGTCTGCTTCACCCGGTCGAGCAGCAGCTCGATCGCCTGCTGCGGCTCGAGGGCGCCCAGGACCCGGCGGAGCTTCCAGACGATGCTGAGCTCCTCCTTCGACATGAGGATCTCCTCGCGGCGGGTGCCGGAGGCGTTCACGTCGATGGCGGGGAAGATCCGCTTGTCGGCGAGCTCGCGGGACAGCCGCAGCTCCATGTTCCCGGTGCCCTTGAACTCCTCGAAGATGACCTCGTCCATCTTGGAGCCGGTCTCGACGAGCGCGGTGGCGAGGATCGTCAGCGAGCCGCCGTTCTCGATGTTGCGCGCGGCGCCGAAGAAGCGCTTGGGCGGGTACAGCGCGCTCGAGTCGACGCCGCCGGAGAGGATCCGGCCGCTGGCGGGGGCCGCGAGGTTGTAGGCGCGGCCCAGGCGGGTGATCGAGTCGAGCAGGACGACGACGTCGTGGCCCAGCTCGACGAGGCGCTTCGCCCGCTCGATGGCGAGCTCGGCGACCGTCGTGTGGTCGTCCGCCGGGCGGTCGAAGGTCGAGGCGATGACCTCGCCCTTCACCGTGCGCTGCATGTCGGTGACCTCTTCGGGCCGCTCGTCGACGAGGACGACCATGAGGTGGCACTCGGGGTTGTTGCGCGTGATCGCGTTGGCGATCGCCTGCAGGATCAGCGTCTTGCCGGCCTTCGGCGGCGAGACGATGAGCCCGCGCTGGCCCTTGCCGATCGGCGCGACGAGGTCGATCAGCCGGGTGGCCACGACGCCCGGCTCGGTCTCGAGCCGTAGCCGCTCCTGCGGGTACAGCGGGGTGAGCTTGCCGAACTCCGGCCGCGACCGCGCGTCGTCGGGCGACGCGCCGTTCACCGTGTCGAGGCGGACCAGCGCGTTGAACTTCTGCTGGCGCTGCTGGGCCTGCTCGCCCTCGCGCTGGGCCCGGACGGCGCCCACGACGGCGTCGCCCTTGCGCAGGCCGTAGCGCTTGACCTGGCCGAGGGAGACGTACACGTCGTTGGGGCCGGGCAGGTAGCCCGAGGTGCGCACGAACGCGTAGTTCTCGAGCACGTCGAGGATGCCCGCGACGGGCACGAGCACGTCGTCGTCGCCGACCTCGGGCTCGTCGGCGGCCACACCGGCGGTGGCGGGCGCTCCCTCGCGGCCACGGCGCTTGCGGTCGCGGTAGCGACCCCGGCGGCGGCGGCCGCGGCCGTCGCCGTCCTCGTCGTCGTCGTCGCGGTAGGCCTGCTGGGACGACTGCGACTGGGGCTGCTGGGGCTGGGAGTCGCGCTGCTGGCGCGCCTGCGGTTCGGCCTGGCCGTCACGCAGCTGGCCGTCGCGCGGCTCGCGCTGCTGCACCTCGCGGGGCTGGCGCGCCTGCGGCTCGCCCTGGCCGTCGCGGGGCTGGCTCTCGCGGGGCTGGCTCTCGCGCGGCTCGCGCTGCCGGCGGGTGTCGCGGCGGGCCTGCTCGCGCTCGGGGCGCGGGGCCTGCTCCGACCGATCGGCCGTCGGCTCGCTCACGGCGTCGGCGGGCGCCTCCGCCCGGGCCTCGGCGGCCGGAGCGGGGCTCTGGTCGGGGGTCTCGATCGGCAGCGCCTGCTGGGGCGCCTCGTCGGTCGCCCGGGGAGCGGGCGGCCCGGCCGGAGCGGCCGCCGCGCGCCGGCCGCGGGTGCGCGGCGCGGGGGTGGGCTCGGGGGTGCTCGCCCGGCCGTTCATCAGCCCGTTGGCCTGTCCGTTGGCCTGCCCGTTGGACGAGCCGCCGGCTGTGGGCGGGGCCGCCGCGGGAGCGGCGGCCGAGGCCGCACCGGTGCCGTTGCCCTGGTGGGCCTGGATGGCCGCGACCAGGTCGGACTTGCGCATCCGCGCCGTGCCGCCGATGCCGAGCTGGGCGGCGACCGCCTGCAACTCGGGCAGGCGAAGCGACGACAGATTGGGGGTCCGTGAGCCCGCGCCGTTGGCGGCAGGGCCGGCAGGTGCGATCTCTGAGGTGTCTGTCACGAAGGGTCCTTTCCCTTGCCGACCGTGGAGACCAGATCGCGGTCGAGCGGGACGACGCCGGGCAGGGGGGGCCCGGACTGGTATACGCCGCGCAGGCACAGGGGGAGCTGGCTGGCAGATCGCGGCGGGGGCAGCGGCGCAGGCGCTCGGACATCGAGCTGGCCTTCGGCTGCGCACACACTGTAACACTCAGAACGGGGGCCGTGCGACGGCGACATGCCCCCCGGAGAGTCGGTCCAGTCAACACCGGCGTGACCTGGCTCATTCCCTGACGCGGTCCGGCCTGCGCAACCGGAGCCGCCTCGCCCGGCCATCGCGCGACCGCGATCAGTAGCCGTCCCAGGGCGATCTCGCGGCGTGTCGTCACCGTATGTCACGAGGCGGTGCCGTCACCGGGCGGGCGGCCCTGTCAGGGTGCCTCCGAACGTGTCGATGGCCGGCGTCAGCACCTCCCAGCTCCCCTCGACGGTCCCCCCCGGGTGCTCCGTCAGCTCCCGCGCCGCGGCGGCAGCGGCAGCCGCCTCCCCCGGCGACCCCGCCAGGACGAGCACGGCCGGCCCGGCCCCCGACACCACGGCCGCCGCGCCGCGGTCGCGCAGCGCGGCGACGAGAGCCGCCGTCGCGGGCATGGCCGGGGCGCGCTGCGCCTGGTGCAGGCGCTCGTGCGTCGCCTCCCACAGCAGGCGCGGGGACCGGCTGAGCGCCTCGACCAGCAGGGCGGCCCGCCCGGCGGTGAAGGCGGCGTCGGCGTGCGGCACCGTGGCGGGCAGGACGGCGCGTGCGAGCGAGGTTGCCAGCCGCGCCCGGGGCACGCACGCGACGACGCGCACGCCGGGGTGCACCGGCACGGTGACGTACCCCGACGTCCCGTCGGGATCCGTCCAGGCCACCACGAACCCACCGGCGACGGCCGCGGCCGCGTTGTCGGGGTGCCCCTCCGCGCGGGCGGTCAGGTCGAACACCGCATCACCGCCGAGCGCCGTCGGGTCGGTCAGCAGTCCCCGCGCCGCCAGCAGGCCTGCGACCACCGCTGACGCCGACGAGCCGAGGCCCCGGCCGATGCGGCACGCCGTTCACACACGTGACGCGCAGCCCCGGCTGCTCGGCGCCGGCGTGCGCGAGGCCCGCCCGGACGGCGGCCACGACCAGGTGCTCCTCCCCCAGCGGCACCTCACCGGCCCCCTCGCCGGACACGTCGACCACCAGACGGTCGCCGTCCGAGGGGTCGACCGCCTCGACGGTGACCAGGTCGTGCAGGGCGAGCGCGAGACCGAGGCTGTCGAACCCCGGCCCCAGGTTCGCGCTGGTCGCCGGCACGCGGACCGTGACCGGGACGCCGACGCGGACGCCGTCCACGCCCCAGCGGGTGTCGTCCGCCGGCGAGGGCCCGGTCAGCGCGGCGACGAGGCCTCCACTCATGACAAGCTCACGACTCAAGCCCGAGCGCCCGCGCCGCGGTGACGGCGTCGACCGGCACGCGCACCGGCTGCACCTGCTGGCCGTCCTCGCGGACGAGCGCCCACTGCGGGTCCTTGAGGCCGTGCCCGGTCACGGTGCAGACGACGGTCCGCCCCGGCTCGAGCCGGCCGGAGGCGTGCACGGCGAGCAGGCCCGCGACCGAGGCGGCCGACGCGGGCTCGACGAACACCCCTTCGGACGCCGACAGCAGGCGGTGCGCCGCCAGGATCTGCGCGTCGTCGACGGCCTCGATCAGCCCGCCGGAGTCGTCGCGGGCCGCCACGGCCTGCTTCCACGAGGCGGGGTTGCCTATGCGGATCGCCGTCGCGATCGTGTCGGGGGTGTCGACGGGGTGGCCGAGGACGATCGGCGCGGCCCCGGCCGCCTGGAAGCCCCACATGCGCGGTCGCTTCGTCGCCACCGGGGCCTCGCCCGCTGCGTACTCGACGTAGCCCTTCCAGTAGGCGGTGATGTTGCCGGCGTTGCCGACCGGCAGGCAGTGGACGTCGGGCGCGTCGCCGAGCGCGTCGACGACCTCGAAGGCGGCGGTCTTCTGGCCCTCGATCCGGGCCGGGTTGACCGAGTTCACGAGCTCGACCGGGTAGCTCTCGGCGAGCTTGCGCGCCAGCGTCAGGCAGTCGTCGAAGTTGCCGTCGACCTGCAGCAGGGTCGCCCCGTGGGCGATGGCCTGGCTGAGCTTGCCCATCGCGATCTTGCCGTCGGGCACGAGCACGGCGCAGGCCATGCCGGCCGCGGTGGCGTAGGCGGCGGCCGAGGCCGACGTGTTGCCGGTCGAGGCGCAGATGACGGCCTTCGCGCCGGCCTCGGCCGCCCGCGAGATCGCCATCGTCATCCCGCGGTCCTTGAACGACCCGGTCGGGTTGGCGCCCTCGAACTTGACCCACACGTCGCAGCCGGTGCGCTGGGACAGCGTGCGGGCAAAGGTGAGCGGGGTGCCGCCCTCGCCGAGCGTGATCACCGGGGTGTGCGGGCCGAGCGGCAGCCGGTCGCGGTACTCCTCGAGCACACCGCGCCACAGGTGGGCCATCAGCTGCTCTCCTCCGGCGCGTCCGCGGAGGTGCCCTCCACGCGCATGACGCTGTCGACGGACGCCACGATGTCGAGGTCCGCCAGCGCGTCGACCGTCGCCGCGAGGGCGGCGTCGGGGGCCTGGTGGGTCACGACCACGAGCGCGGCCCGGCGCCCCTCGCCCCGGCGGACCGTCTGCCGCACGGTCTCGATCGAGACCTCGTGCTCGGCGAACACGTGCGCGATCTGGGCGAGGACGCCCGGGCGGTCCTCGACGTCGAGGCTGACGTGGTACCGGGTGGGGACGTCGCCCATGGGGCGGACCGGCAGGTCCGCGTAGGAGGACTCGCCGGGGCCGCGGCCTCCGCCCACCCGGTTGCGCGCGACCCCCACGAGGTCGCCGAGCACGGCGCTCGCCGTGGGCTGACCTCCGGCGCCGCGGCCGTAGAACATGAGCTCGCCGGCCGCCTCGGCCTCGACGAAGACGGCGTTGTAGGCGTCGCCCACGCCGGCCAGCGGGTGGGTTGCGGGGATCATCGCCGGGTGCACGCGGACGCTCACCGTCTCGCCGTCGCCGTCCCCAGCCCTCTCGCAGATGGCGAGGAGCTTGACGACCGCGTTCATGGCCTTCGCCGAGGCGACGTCCGCAGCGGTCACGCCGGTGATGCCCTCGCGGTGCACGTCCGCGGCGCGGACCCGGGTGTGGAAGGCCAGGCTGGCGAGGATCGCGGCCTTGGCCGCCGCGTCGAAGCCCTCGACGTCGGCCGTCGGGTCGGCCTCGGCGTACCCGAGGGCCTGCGCCTGCTCGACGGCCTCGGCGAAGCCCATCCCCGTGGTGTGCATCTTGTCGAGCACGTAGTTGGTGGTGCCGTTGACGATGCCGAGCACCCGCACCACCCGGTCGCCGGCGAGCGACTCGCGCAGCGGGCGGAGCAGCGGGATGGCCCCGGCGACGGCCGCCTCGAAGTAGAGGTCGACGCCGTGCCGCGCGGCGGCCTCGTACAGGGTCGGGCCGTCCTCGGCGAGCAGTGCCTTGTTGGCGGTGACGACCCCGGCCCCGCCCGCCATCGCCTCGAGCAGCAGCGAGCGGGCGGGCTCGATGCCGCCGATGACCTCGACCACGACGTCGGCGTCCTTCACCAGGCCCGCGGCGTCGGTGGTGAAGAGGGCGGGGTCGACGTCGAGGTCGCGGGTCCGGCCCTGGCGGCGCACGGCGATGCCGGCCAGCTCGAGGGGCGCGCCGACCCGCCGGGCCAGCTCGTCGGCGTGTGTCGTGAGGTTGCGCGCCACCTCGGTGCCGACGACACCGCACCCCAGCAGGGCGACCCTGACCGGCTCCACGCCGCGCTCCTCTCGATGACGCACCCACCCGTGCGGCCCCACCCGCACCTGTCTGACACACAGCCTCGCGTCGCGGCGGGCCCGTCTCATCATCCGGGCTGGGGCGCTCCCCGTGTCGCTCGGCACGCGCGTGCCGCGACTTCAGTGTCGCAGCCGCCGTACACGCGCCCGGCGCCCCGGCAGTCCGTGATCGGCACGGATTCCCTGATCGGCGGGATGGTGAGTGTGGGGGGTCAGCCGGCGTCGAGGGCCAGCAGGTCGTCCTCGGTCTCGCGCCGCACCAGAACCCGGGCTGCGCCGTCGCGGACGGCGACCACCGGCGGCCGCGGCACGTGGTTGTACGAGCTCGCCATGCTCCGGCAGTAGGCACCCGTCCCCGGGACGGCGATCAGGTCGCCGCGCCCGACGTCGCCGGGGAGGAACTCGTCGCGCACGACGACGTCGCCGCTCTCGCAGTGCTTGCCCACGACGCGGGCAAGGACGGGGGGCGCGGACGACGCCCGCGAGGCGAGCGTGCACGAGTAGTCGGCGTCGTAGAGGGCCGTGCGGATGTTGTCGCTCATGCCGCCGTCGACCGCGACGTAACGGCGGGTGGCGCCGTGGTCGAGGAGCACGTCCTTGACGGCGCCGACCTCGTAGAGGGTGAAGGTGCTCGGCCCGGCGACCGCGCGCCCGGGCTCGACGGCGACGCGCGGCACGGCGACGCCGAGGCCGGTGCACTCGCGCAGCACGATGTCGGCCATGCCCGTCGCGAGCGCCTCGGGCGGCAGCGGGTCGTGCTCGCTCGTGTACGCGATGCCGAAGCCGCCGCCGAGGTCGAGCTCGGGCAACTCGACGCCGTGCTCGCGGGCGATCGCCGCGTGCAGCTGCAGGACGCGGTGGGCCGCCACCTCGAACCCGCCGGTGTCGAAGATCTGCGAGCCGATGTGGCTGTGCAGCCCGAGCAGGTGCAGCTCGGGGCGCGCCAGGGCCCGGCGGGCCGCCTCGGCGGCGACCCCGCCGGCGATCGAGAGGCCGAACTTCTGGTCCTCGTGCGCGGTCGCGATGTACTCGTGGGTGTGGGCCTCGACGCCGACCGTCACCCGCAGCAGCACGCCGGCCCGCACCCCGAGCTCGCCCGCCACGGTCGCGACGCGGTCGACCTCCTCGAGGGAGTCGACCACGACGCGCCCCACGCCGGCGCCGAGCGCGCGGCGCAGCTCGGCGTCCGACTTGTTGTTGCCGTGCAGCGCGATCCGCTCGCCCGGCACCCCCGCCCGCAGCGCCACCGCCAGCTCGCCCCCGGTGCACACGTCGAGGCCGAGCCCGTCGGCGGCGATCCACCGGGCGACCTCGGTGCACAGGAACGCCTTGCCGGCGTAGAAGACGTCGCTGCCGCCGAGCGGGGTGAACGCCGCCGAGAAGGCGTCGCGGAAGGCCGCGGCGCGCCGCCGGAAGTCCTGCTCGTCGAGCACGTAGGCCGGGGTGCCGTGCTCCGCGGCCAGGGCGCGGACGCCGACCCCGCCGACGGACAGCTCGCCGGACGGCTCCCGCCCGACCGATGACGACCACAGCTGCGGGAGCAGCTCGCTGGCGTCGGACGGGGCGCGCAGCCAGGAGGGCACGTACGCGACGCCGCCGTACCCCGGCGCGTGCAGCGCGCCGGCCTCGTGGGTTGCCATGTGTCGGGGCCGCTACATCCGGTCGGGCGCGGTGACGCCGAGCAGGCCGAGTCCGTTGGCGAACACCTGGCGCGCGGCCTCGGCGAGCCAGAGCCTGGCCCGGTGGCCGTCCGTGACGGACTCCCCGGCGCGCGGCGTGACCCGGGTGTGCTCGTACCACTTGTGGAACAGGCCGGCGAGTTCCTCGAGGTAGCGCGCGACCCGGTGCGGCTCGCGCAGCTCCGCCGCCTGCGCGACCACCCGCGGGAACTCGCCCAGGGCCGCGAGCAGGGCGGCGTCGGCCTCGTGGTCGAGCAGGGCGGGCTCGAACGCGTCGTCGCGGCGCACGCCGGCCTCGACGGCGTTGCGGACGATGCCCGCGAGCCGCGCCGCCGCGTACTGCACGTAGTAGACGGGGTTCTCGTTGGTGTGCCGGGTCAGCAGGTCGAGGTCGATGTCGATCGACGCGTCGACCGAGGAGCGCGCCAGGGCGTAGCGGGCGGCGTCGACGCCGACGGCGTCCACCAGGTCCTCCATGGTCACGACCGTGCCGGCGCGCTTGCTCATCCGGACGGGCTGGCCGTCCTTGACGAGGTTGACCAGCTGGCCGATGAGGATCTCGAGGTTCTCGTGCGGGGTGTCGCCGAACGCGGCGCACATCGCCATCAGCCGGCCGACGTACCCGTGGTGGTCGGCGCCCAAGATGATCACGCAGCGGTCGAAGCCGCGCTCGCGCTTGTTCAGGTAGTAGGCGAGGTCGCCGGCGATGTACGCCGCCTGCCCGTCGCTCTTGATGACGACGCGGTCCTTGTCGTCACCGAGGTCGGTGGTACGCAGCCAGACGGCGCCGTCGGACTCGTAGATCCGGCCGAGCTCGCGGAGCCTGGCGACGGCCCGGTCGACCGCGCCCTGCTCGTAGAGGTCGTTCTCGTGGAAGTAGACGTCGAACTCGACCCGGAACCCGCGCATCGAGTTCTTGATCTCGGTGAACATCAGGTCGACGCCGCGCGCGCGGAAGACCTCGAGGGCCTCGTCGCGCGGGAGCTCACGGGGGTCGGGCTCGCCGGCCGCGGCGGCGTCGGCGACGACGCGCGCGGCCACGTCGCCGACGTAGCCGCCGACGTAGCCGTTCTCGGGCGCCGGCTCGTTGCGCGCGCGGGCGAGCAGCGACGCGGCGAACCGCTCGATCTGCGCACCGTGGTCGTTGAAGTAGTACTCCCGGGCCACCGTCGCCCCGGTCGCCTGCAGGATCCGCGCGAGGCTGTCGCCGACCGCGGCCCACCGGGCGCTGGCCAGCGTGACCGGCCCGGTGGGGTTCGCCGAGACGAACTCGAGGTTGACCCGGTGGCCGGCGCCGGTGTCGGTGTGCCCGTAGGCGGCGCCCGCCTCGAGGATCGTGCGGGCCAGCTCGCCGGCCGCGGCGGCGTCGAGGACGACGTTGAGGAACCCCGGACCGGCGACGTCCACGCTCTTGATCCCGGGCACCTCCGCGAGGCGGGCCGCGAGCAGCGTCGCGATCTCGCGCGGGGGCCGGCCGGCCTGCTTGGCCAGCTGCAGCGCGACGTTGGTCGACCAGTCGCCGTGCTCGCGCTGCTTGGGTCGCTCCACGCGGACGTCGGCCGGGACGGCGACGGCGAGGTCGCCGGCGTCGACGGCCGCCTGGAGGCAGGCCCGGATCGCTGCGGAGAGTTCGGCGGGGGTCACCGTCGAAGGTTAGCGGGCAGGCCCAGGTCGTCCTCGACGGCTTTGTTCGGCGCGGCCAGCGCCCCGCCGACGATCATGAGCACCAGGACCGCCACGAGGACGACGAAGGGCGCCGTCCAGCCCCCGGTCCGCTCCCGCAGGACGCCGGCCACGATCGGCCCGAACCCGGCCATGAGGTAGCCGAAGCCCTGGGCGAATCCGGAGAGCCGCCCCGCGGACGCGGGGGTGCGCGAGCGCAGCCCGACCAGCGTGAGCGCGAGCGAGAAGCCGCCGCTGCCCCAGCCCGCGACGACGACCCAGAGCAGGGTGAGGTGCAGCGGCGCGAGCAGCAGGCCGAGCAGGCCGATCGCGAAGCACGCCGCGAACTGCACCGACAGCAGGAGGATCCGCTGGTACCGGGCGGCCAGGTGGGGAACGATCAGCGCCGCGGGGACGCCCATGCCGCCGAACACGGCAAGCATGACGCCGGCGGTCGAGGGCGCCATGCCGGCCTCGGTCAGGCGGGTGGGGAGCCAGGCGAAGAGGGCGTAGCTGGTCAGCGAGTTGGCGCCGAACAGGAGCATGATCCCCCACGCGATCGGGCTCCTCCAGACCGGTCGCGAGGGTGGGGGGTCGTCGTGCGTCCCCTCCTGGCGCCGCGCCGACGGGAGGGCACGGGGGCGGCGGGCCGGGCCGAGCCACGCGATGGCGACCAGCACGCTCAGCGACGCCCACCACGAGAGGCCGACCTGCCAGCCGAGCCGCGCGTCGCCGCTGCCCCGCGCGACCGCGTCGGCGACGGGGACGGCGAACAGGGCGGGCAGCGAGGTCCCGGCGGTCACGCCCATCACGTACAGCGAGGTGACCGTGGCGATGCGGTGCGGGAACCACGCCTTGACCAGCACCGGCAGCACGACGTTGCCCAGGCCCATGCCGATCAGCGCGACCATCGAGCAGGCCACGAACGCCCAGGGGCCGCCGGACCAGGGCCGGGACACGAGGCCGGCCACCTCGAGCGCGAGCAGCGCGAGCACGACGCGCTCGGCCGGCATGCGGCGCAGCAGCCGCGGGCCGATCAGCCCGGCGAGCGCGAAGCAGAACGGCGGGAGCGCCCCGACCAGGCCGGCCTGCGCCGGCGTGAGGGGGATGCCCGCGCTCACCCTGGGCAGGAGCGGTGACAGACCGGTGACCGCCGTCCGGACGGTGAGGGTCAGGAGGAGGATCGCCAGGAGGGCCTGGATCGTGCCACCCGAGGGCCGTCTGCGGGGGCCCGAGATCGCCCGGCGGGCGACGGTGGGACGATCGAGGGTCACGGGCTCACATCTTACTCTTGGTGACCTGGACAGATAGGATCACAGGATGACGCAGTCGGCTGACACCGGGGAGCTGCCCGCGCTGCGCACCGCGCGGCGGGCGGGGCTCATCGAGCAGGTCATCGACCAGCTCCGCGAGCAGATCGTCGCGGGCACCTGGGCGATCGGCGCGCGCATCCCCACCGAGGCAGAGCTCGCCCAGCTGACGGGCACGAGCCGCAACACGGTGCGCGAGGCCGTCCAGTCCCTGGTGCACGCCGGCCTGCTCGAGCGCCGGCAGGGCTCGGGCACGTACGTGCTGGCCGCCTCGGAGTTCGCGGGCGCCGTCAGCCGGCGCATCGCGACCGCCCACCACCTGCACGTGCTCGAGGTGCGCCGCACCCTGGAGGCCGGCGCCGCCCGGCTGGCGGCGCTGCACCGCACCCCCGAGGACGTCGCCCGCCTGCGCCGCCTGATCGACGACCGGAACGCCGCCCACCGGCGCGGCGACGTGGACGCCCAGATCGCCGCGGACGTCGCCCTGCACCGCACCATCGGCCAGGCCGCGCACAACCCCGTGCTCACCGACCTCTACGAGAACCTGGTCGACGCGCTGAGCGAGAACGTGCGCAGCAACGCCGACCACTACGGCGGCGTCGACGAGCAGGACCACGTGGCACTGATCGACGCGATCGAGGCGCAGGACCCCGCCCGGGCGGAGATCGAGGCGGCGGCGTTCATCGACGTCCTGCTGGCCGACGAGGACGAGCAGCGACCCGCGGCGGACTGATACTCTCTTCACCGCCCGGAGCCCCCGTAGCTCAGGGGATAGAGCACCGCCCTCCGGAGGCGGGTGCGCAGGTTCGAATCCTGCCGGGGGCACTTCTCTGACCTGCAGCTATCTCTCAGAGTGACGAGATGTCACAGCACTCTGGTCTCTCTGGGCAACAGCAATTCGTCCCACGACCCCCTCCACGGGCCGTACAGCTCGAATCGTTGCCCGCGCAGCGCCCGCGTTGCAGCGGCCCAGCATCGATCGATCGCTAGCCTTGACCACATGCCGACGCTTCCCGGAGTCAAGGTCGACGAGGCACGTCTCGCTGATGTCTGCGCCCGTTACGGGATCGCTAGGCTGCGTGTCTTCGGCTCTGTCGCTCGCGGTACCGCCACCCCGGACAGCGACATCGACGTGCTCTACGAGCTGGAGCCGGGCCGCCGCCTCGGCTGGGAGATCGAGCAGCTCGCCGACGAGCTCTCGGCTGTCTTCGGCCGGCCCGTTGACCTGGTCTCACCTGCCGCGCTCCACAGGCGGCTCAAGGATGCGGTCCTGTCCGAGGCACGGACCCTGTATGCGGCGTGAGCTCCTCCTGCTCGAGGAGATGATCGACGCCGCCGAGCAGGCGCATCTCCTCGCCGTCGGCCAGACGGCCGAGTCACTGGGCTCGGATCGTCAACGCCGCGACGCCCTCCTGTGGAACTTCACCGTCCTCGGCGAGGCCGCCACGCAGCTGCCCGACGACCTGAAGGCCGACCACCCCGAGATCCCCTGGCAACAGCCGTCCCGGCTGCGGAACCGGATCGTGCACGGCTACTGGTCCATCGACCTCGAGGTCCTCATCACCACGGCGGTGGAGCGCCTCCCGGCGATGGTCGATCAGTTGCGCGACGCGCACGACGCACTGAACCAGCCGCCGGATCTCCTCGACGGCCCGGGGCCGGACCCGGAGGATTGACCTACGCCTCCACGCTGCTGCCACGCCGACTCCACGGGACCCGGGGCACATCACACCGCAACTCTTGGCGGTCGAGTGAGCTGCCAACTCCAGGCTAGGCGCCCGGGTCTGTGTCGTTGCTGGGCGTGGACGACGGCTCGACGCGTACACCCCAAGCGATGGGGTCCACGCGAAGCCACGGTGCAGCTGCGACGGCCGCGGGTGTGAGCCCAGCGAAGGCCGTGCTGTCACGGTGGAGGTGCGACTGGTCGGCGTACCCCGTCTCGGCTGCGACCTCGGCCGCGCTCAGTCCGCCGGCAAGCAGGTGCGCTGCATGGTCGAAGCGAACGAGCTGGGCCACGCGCTTCGGTGTCATCCCAACTTGGGCGCGGAACCGGGACCAGAGCCGCTTGCGAGTCCAGCCCACCTGGTCGGCCAGCCGCTCGACCCGAACGCGCCCCTGGGCCAGGGAGACGCGACGCCACACCTCCGCAACCTCGGCGTCGACCCGACGAGCAGGCGCCGATCGCCGGATGAGAGCCGACTCGACCAACGCAAACCGATCGTCCCAGTTCCGTTGCGCCCCGAGGCGCTCGCGCAGGCGCTCGGCCTCGCCACCCCACACGGCACCGAGTTCGATCGCCCTGCCGGCGAGCTGGTCGACCGCGCCGCCGAACACCGCGTACGCCAGGGTCGGTGACAGGCGAACCTGCAGGCACGCAAGGCTGTGAGCACGCCCACTCAGCAGCCCGGCGCCGATGCCGACGACGCCCATGCCCTGCACGCAGGTGTCTCCCCGGCGAGCGACGACAGCCGCGTCGCCGAAATCGAGGAAGAGCGTCACAGCCGGAAAAGGGACCATTGGCAGGTCGACCGGCTCCGTGGAGCGGCCGGTGAACGCCGCCAAGCGGACGCCGGGCAGCCGTGTGACGCGCGGTACCGCGATGTCCCAGTCCGGCTGCACCTTTCGACTATAGGAACTCCGAGTCACCGCTCAACGTCCGCTCAACGAGCCCACGAACGCGAGCAGGAGCGACGACGTGCGGCGAGGGTCCTCCATCATCGGCGAGTGCCCGACGCCGGGCACCGCCTGGATGCGTGCGCCTGGCACCACGCCGTACTCGGCGAATCCCGACGGACTCCACCGGCGGTCGTCGGCGCCGTACAGCACCAGGATCGGCTTTCCGAACGTCATCAGACGCCGGGGGAGCGGCTCCTTGAGGTAGTCGTCGGATCCGCGTGACGTCGCCGTCAGGGCGTGGTAGGTCATCCCGTTCAGATCCTCAATCATCTGTTGCGGGATCGTGAACCCGGGTCTGCTGAACGCGGAGGACGCGGCCTTGCGCAGGATCGCGTCCGTGCGAAGCCGCCAGATCAGCTGGCCCACCACCCCCGTCGTGAGGAGGTTGCCCATGGGTCCGCTCGAGACGAAGTCGGACAGGCGCGGACCCGTGTCGATGAGGCCCAGCGCGGTCACGAGCGAGGGGTGCTGCTCGGCGAGCGCCGTTGCGACGTATCCACCGGTCGAGTGGCCGATGACGACCGCCTGGGTGACGCCGATCCTCGTCAGCACGTCGCCGACGAGCCTCGCCTGATCTGGGATCGAGTACGCGTCGCCGTTCGGCTTGGCGGACCGACCATGGCCGAGCAGATCGATCCGGACGACGCGGTACGACGCCGCAAGCGCGGGTGTGACTGCGTCCCAAGCGGCGGTCGAACTGCCAAGGCCATGAATGAGGACGACCACGGGTGCGCTCGCCGGTCCGTCCTGCCGCACGTAGAGGGCGGTGCCGTCGACCGGGATCGTGCCGGTAGGCGCCGCGGACGTCGACTCGGCGTCGGTCAGGATGGTGTTGACCGTCAGCGACGCGACGATCACCGCCAGCGTGATGGCTGCCACCGCCAGACGGCGGCGTCGCTTCAGACGCCGACGCGGCGGCATCGAGCCGGTCTGCGAGCCGTCTGGCGCCGTCCGCGTGCGCGGCGTCCGGGTGGAGAGCGATTTGGTCATGCAGCCAGCGTCGGTCGCGTTTGACGCCTCTGGCTTGGACGAATGTCTCGCCTCAATGCAAGAGCAGGGCAGGCGGGAAGGCGCCTTGGGCGCACCCGTCACGACCCCCCGCGAAGAGTCCGTCGTGGAGCGGTTCGTGGGAGGAACTGGAGTCGACCGGAGGAGACACGGACATCGATGACGGCGATAGTGAAGGGCATGCGTGCCCGTGAGAGGGCTGATCACCGAAGCGACCGGTCTCCGCTGGCGGGTGCGCAGGTTCGAATCCTGCCGGGGCACTTTGTGATCTTCAACCGCATCGCATGTCGGATCATCATCCGTCCGCTGATGTGCGAGACCCGCGACTCGTCGGCAGGTCGGGTTCCGCCCCGCTCGCGTGACGCCCGATCCACGTCAGGGCGTCGTCGTGGGCGCGGCGCTGCGCCGCCCCCACCCTCGCGTCCCCCACGTACACGCCCTCCGAAGCGATCACGTCGGTCACTCCCGTGATCCGCAGTTGTCCGCGGACGCGCTCCCCCGCGGAGACGATGACGAGCTTGCAGGCGTGTGCCACAAGCTCGTCGGCGTAGCGGCGGAGCACGTCCATGACGGTTGCGCAATGCCGCGGCGTCGAGAAGCGCCTGTTCCAGGAAGGCCGGCTCACGCCGTCCGTCCCCGCTCTGCATCCGACGCCTCACCTCCGGCCGGACCGCGCCTCGGGACCTCGTCCTCCCCGCCACCGCCCCACGCGCAACTGGTTCCTATGCCCTCACGGGACTGGGCGGGGCGGGCCCTTTCGCCCTCCGGTATCCGGTCATCGTCAGGGCATCCGCGGCCGGAAGGTGCCCAGCGTGTCGCTCCCCTTGTCGACGACGCCGTAGCTCGACTCCGGCACCGGATTCCACGCTCCCACGACCTCACCGAGCGGCTCGGACACAACGACCCGCGTGTCGTCCGAGAGCCGCCCGAAGATCTCGGCCTCGGGGTACATCGCCCGCAGGCTGGTGACGGCGGTGCTGAAGTAGAGGGTGCGGCTCTTGCCCTCGCTGGAGTACCGGAAGGCGAACAGACGCTCGCCGTCCGTCGTGCCGACCGTCATCGGATGGGGGCGTCGACGCCGTGCCTGCGACCGGTGGCCTCGACGAAACCGACCATCCGCTCCACGGCTGCGACGGGGTCGTCGCGGAGCCCGAACGTCAATGCCAGGTAGCAAGCTCTGGTCGATGAGCGAGTGCTCGCGCTTGTAGAGCAGCTCGTCCAGGAGGATCGGGGGCGCCGTGTACGCCAGCCATCGACACATGCCTGCCTCCAGGTGCGCTGCCGAGCGGTGCCCGCCCTACTGGTGCCTGCCTGCCGATTCAGCTATGGCGGCCGTTTCGACGTCGCGCGGTAGAGGCTGGCCTTGCTGGCGTCCGGTCTCGACCCGGCCACGGCCGAACGCGTCCAGCCGCCCCCACCGCCCGGGGATGTCCAGCAGCTCGAGACGTCCGATCTGCACCGGCAGCGCGGGGTCGACCACAAGGTGCTCACCGACCGGTTCGAGTCCGAGCATCGTGCGCAGCAGCAGCAGCGGCGCCCCGGTCGACCATGCCTGCGGACTGCAGGCCGTCGGGTACTGCACCGGGTACCTGGTGACGGACCGGTGGTACCCGCCGAAGGCCTCGGGGAGCCGGCCGCGGAAGAAGTCGGCCGCCTCCAGGATGCCCGCGGCAATCTGAGCCGCCTCGTCCTTGAAGCCGTAGTTCCGCAGGCCCCAGGCGATGAACGAGTTGTCGAACGGCCACACCGCGCCGACGTGGTAACCGATCGGGTTGTACCGCTGCTCCCCCTCGGCCATCGTCCGGATACCCCACCCCGAGAACAGCCGCGGGCCGAGCAGGTGATCCGCGACGGCCTTGGCCCTGGACTCCCCCACGATCCCGCTCCAGAGCAGGTGCCCCATGTTGGAGGCCAGCGAGTCGACCTGCGCCCCGTCCCCGTCGAGGGCGAGCGCGTAGAACTGGCCGTCGTCGATCCAGAAGTCGCGGTTGAACCGCTGCTTGAGATCAGCGGCCTGCGTGTCGAGCCGGTCGGCGTATTCGTCGTCGTGCCAGACGAGCCGGGCCAGACGCGCCCCCCGGCACTTCGCGTCGTACGCGTAGCCCTGAAGCTCAGCGGTCGCCCGCGGATACCCCGGCAGACGGCCGTCGTGGTACGCGATTGAGTCCCAGGAGTCCTTCCAGCACTGGTTCTCCAGGCCGGTCTCCTCGTTGCGCCGCTGGTAGGAGATGTAGCCGTTGCCCATCAGGTCGCCGTACTCGTCGATCCAGTTCAGTGCGGCACGCGCCGGGAGCTCGAGCTCGCGCACCAGGGCCTGGTCGCCGGTCCACCGCTCGTACTCGTCGAGCAGCACCACGAACAGCGGGGTGGCGTCCGCGTTGCCGTAGTAGGGGGTGTGCGGGCGTTCCTCGAACGCACTGAGCTCGCCGTAGCGCATCTCGTGGAGGATCCGGCCCGGGTCCTCGTCGCGGAAGTCGTCGACCCGGGTGCCCTGCCAGAGAGCGAGGACCCGCAACGTGGTCGCCGCCAGATCCGGGACGAAGGGCAGCGCCTGCAGGCTGGTGAAGATGCTGTCCCGGCCGAACATCGTCATGAACCACGGCAGCCCGGCGGCCGGGAGGCTGTGCGGGCCCGCGACGAGCGGGGAGAACCTCAGCGCCGCCAGGTCGACCAGGCTGCGCCGGTAGGTCTGCTCGAGGGACTGCCAGTCGCACTCGATCCGAGGGGCGCCCGCCAGCCAGGTCCGCACGTCTTCGTCCATCGAGCGGCCATCACGCTCGCCGCCACTGCTCAACAGTGCCCGCTGCCCGTCCGGGCGCACCATGGATGCCTCGACCCGCAGGTCGGTGCTCCACTCGCCGTGCGGCTCGATGTGCACCGCGAAGGTCAGCGCGTCCTCGGAGATCTCCGCCGGCTCGCTGCTGGAGATCTCGGTCTCCCGGCGGTACTTTCCGCGCTGGTAGCCCAGCACCAGCCGCCCGCCGTCTGTGCGGGTGTCGTAGGTCCCCTGCTTCGTCAGCGCATCCTTGACCTCGAACAGGTCCGCGAAATCGCTGCCCGCGTCCAGCCGCACCGAGATGTCCACAGCCTTGCTGTCGTGGTTGAGGACGGTGAGCCGTTCCCTGAACCCGGCTCCCACGTCCCGCAGGCGGATCACCGACATCGTCGCGTTGACGTAGACGCTTCCCGTGCCGGGGACCAGGAAGAACTTGCTCTCGTAGTACTTCAGATCGTCCGTGGACAGCGAGGTGAGACGGCCGCCGTCCACCGTGAGCACCCACCTGGACAGGAAGCGGGTGTCGTAGCTGAACAAGCCCGTGGGCTCCGTGGCCGATGCCTCGATGTCACCACGGCTGTCGCTGACCACGAACGTGTTCCCATCGAGGATCCTCACCAGGTCGTCGGTCACGACACCCGCCCCCTCCCCGCCTCGGCCGGCACGCTCGCCCCTGGCGGCGGCCCGAAGAGCCACTGGCACGCGGCGATCAGTTCAGCGTTTCCCGACAGGAGGAGGTCGCCGCGCAGCATCGCCGCCATGGCGTTCACCTCACCGGTCGCGACGCCGCCGAACACGTCCCTCGCGGCGCCGACCACGCAGTCCGGATCCGCGCAGTCCGCGCCCCCCGCTCCCGCGGATACCCGCAGGGCGCCGTGGTCGATGCTCAAGCACCACTCGTCCGTGTGCCCGGACTGGTCGATCACGAACCGGACCGTGCCCCTGACGTTCGCCAGTCGGGGTTCATGGCCACGCCGGCTCAGCCCATCGAAGAAATCAGCGGTCGCGTCGGTCATCAGCGTTCCTCCTCCACACGCTCCCAGCCCACGGTAGGCCTGCCACTCGAGGCATCATCCAAACGGGATGAGCTTGGCGCCGGGCAGCCCTCGCCGCCGGCGCGAGACCACGGCGCAGGCCTGGGCGGGCCGCATCCCCTCGCGTCAGAGGCGGTGACCTTCGCCGGTGAGTCCCGGATCCACCGGCGGGAGGCTGTCGATCAGTTGCCAGGTGACCAGACGGGAGCGGCATGCCCGGCGCCGGGATGGCAAGCCAGGTTGTGCCTCATCCGCAACGGACAGCAGGTCCGACCCCCGGACGGGGCACTCTGGACGTACGGTGAGGTCGTCCCGATGCCGACGAGGAGTGCCCATGGTGGCCGATGCCTCCGGTGGGGGTGCTGCAACCGCCGTGTCCGATGCCTCCGCAGGTGCCGCTGCCCCCTTCCGGGCATGGTCTGGATACTCGGCAGGGACTGCTTGATGGGTTCCGACTCCCATTACCCGGAGGAGGGGCCTGCGCACCGAGTCTCCGTCGAGGGTCTCTGGATCGATCGATACGCGGTCACGAACGGCGAGTTCGCTGCCCCTGCGTCGCAGCGGCCTTCACCGCCCGGCGGCGAGTTCGGCGAAGGTGTCGGTGACCCAGTCGGCGATGAACGTGCTCACGTGCGGAAGGTGGTCGAGCCCGATGTGCTCGGTGGCGCCTTCCTCGGCGCTGAAGATGCGCAGCTCGCGCTTCGGGCTCGCAGTCGCCTGCTGGTACGAGCGGTGCGCGTACTCGAGCGGGATCTGCCGGTCACCCGCGCCGTGGGCGACGAGGAACGGTACGGTGATCTTCTCGACGACGCCGTCCAGGTTCACCTGGTCCGCGAACGCGATGAACCGGTCCAGGTCGTCGAAGCCCCACACCCACAGCACGTGGTCCCAGTAGTGCGGGACGGGTCGCTCCCCCTCCCGCTCGAGGCGTCGCCGCTGGACGGCGCCCCAGTCGTGGTTGGCCCCCCACGCGACGACGAGCGCCAGGCGCTTCTCGAATGCGGCGGCCCGGGGCGCGAAGTACCCGCCCAACGACCATCCGACCAGCCCGATCGCCGACGGGTCGACGTCGGGCCGGGTGAGGAGGTAGTCGACGCAGGCCGCCGCCCACGCCTCGGTGTCGAGGCGCGCCTTCAGGCCCTGGACGCGAAGCGCCTCGCCGGAGCCGGGGCAGTCGACCATGAGGCACGAGATCCCGCGCGCAGCGAGCTCCTCCCAGTGCCCGGACGAGTACATGTGCTCCTTCGTGGAGTCGAGCCCGTTCCAGTGGATCATCACCGGGGCGGGTCCGTCGTCCGTCGCGGGCGCCTGGCTGAAGTAGGCGGGGAGCGTGGTCCGTTCGTAGGGGATCTCGACCCGCGAGAGCCGGGCATCCTTGAGGTCGAAGGCCTTCTGCTGCAGCTCCAGGACACGGCGGTAGCTGTCCAGCCGGTTCGGCGCCTTGGCGCTCTGCATCCGCTCGGCCTGGCACAGGTAGTTCGTGGCGCGGGCGTAGAGCTGACCCGCCGTCCGCCGGTGCCCGGCCTTCTCCGCCGCCTCGGCCTGAGCCACGAGCTGATCCGTCAGCCCCGTCCACGCCTGCAGGAAGTCGGGCGTGCCCGCGTCCTCGCCGCGTGCGGCAGCCTCCTTGATCGGCCGGCAGGCCCGGTCGACCTCATCGATGCGGCCGCCGCTGTTGAGGGTGGCGACGACGCCCAGGTTCCAGACGTAATTGCCGGGGAAGTACTCGAACACGGGGTTTCCTCTCGTGAGTGCTTCAGCGCGCGACCCGGGTCGCGTCACTGATGGACTTGACGCCGCCGTGCGCGGTCATGCCACCGTCGACGGGGATGTCCGCGCCCGTGATGTACCCGGCGTCATCGCTGAGCAGGAACACCACGAGGGGTGCGACGTCGTCGACGGTGCCGGGCCGGCCGAGCGGCGTCTCGGCGAGGTTCGCGGTCGTGAACGCCTCGGAGGCCGAGGACGTCATGGGCGTCTCGATGTAGCCCGGATGGACCGCATTGACCCTGATCCCGAGCGGGGCGAGTTCGAGAGCGGCCACGCGGGTCAAGCCGCGGAGGGCCCACTTGCTCGTGGTGTAGGCGACCGCGCTGTGCGCGGTCAGGGCCGCCACGGACCCGACCGTGACGATCGAGGACCCGGGGGGCATCAGAGGCGTCACGTGCTGGATCCCGAGGAGCGCCCCGGCGACGTTGACCTCGTGGACCCTGGCGAGATCGGCGACGGTGACGTCGGCCAGTCGTGCCCGCCAGGTGATGCCGGCGTTCGCCACCAGCCCGTCGACACGCCCGTAGGCGTCGGTCAGTTCGGCGACGAGGACGGACCAGGCTCGTGCGTCCGTGACGTCGAGGCTGCGGTAGTGGACGCCCGGCAGCTCCTCCTCGGCTCGGTGCCCGAGGTCGGCTGCCACCACGGTCGCTCCCTCGGCGGCGAGCAGGCGGGCCTCCGCGGCACCTTGCCCGCGCCCGGCGCCCGTGACGACGACCACTCTGCCGTCGACCCGTCCCGTCATGGGCGCGCCCCGCGCTTGCGGAGCCGGGGACGTGGGCGCGCCGGGCGCGCCGGGGGCAGTTCCAGCCCGGGCACCACCCTGTTGCGGATGGCGCCGATGCCCTCGACGGTCATCTCGACGAGGTCGCCGGGCTGCAGAGGCGGCGGCTCCATCCGCCCGCGCCGCCCCCACAGTTCGGCCAGGCACCCGCCGTTCCCGCAGGTCCCCGAGCCCAGCACGTCGCCCGCCCGGACCCAGGTGCCGCGCGAGGCGTACGCCACCAGCTCCTCGAACGGCCAGCCCATGTTCGACAGCAGGTCCTGCCCGATCTCGACCCCGTTGACCGCGACGCGCAGGTCGAGGGCGAGGAAGCCCTCATCGTCCCGGTACGGCTCGAGCTCGTCGGCGGTGACCAGCCACGGCCCGAGAGTCGTGGCCGAGTCCTTGCCCTTGGCCGGCCCGAGGTTGACCTTCATCTCCCGCGCCTGCAGGTCGCGCGCGGACCAGTCGTTGAAGATCGTGTAGCCGAAGATGTGTTCGCGGGCCTGATCCGCGGTCAGCGAGGCGCCGTCGCGGCCCACCACGGCCGCGACCTCGAGCTCGAAGTCGAAGCGAGCCGAGCCCGGCGGAACAGGCACGTCGTCGAACGCACCCACGAGCGCGTACGGGTTCGTGAAGTAGAAGGTCGGGGCCTGGTACCACTCGGGGACGACCCCGCCGACCCCGTCGATGCTCCTGCGCACCCCTTCGACGTGTTCCTCGAAGGCGACGAAGTCCCGGACGGTCGGCGGCTGCAGGGGCGGCAGGAGCCGGACGGCGTCCAGCGGGGTGGCCTCCCCCGCGAGCGCGTCGGAGCCCGCCTCGAGTGCCGTGGGAAGCCCCGAACGCACGAGGTCGAGCACGGTGGTCCCTGCCGGCAGCGGGTGCAGGCCGTCGTCCGCGACGACGCCCGCCCTCGTACCCCCGTCGACCTGCCAGGTGGCGAACTTCATCGACGTCCGCTTCTGCTCACACCGGCGGGGCCTGGAAGAGGCCCTTGTCCGGGTCGTTGAACGACTGCTTCGCGACGAACTCGTTCATCGCGTTGGCGGTCCCCCACTGGTCGCTGACCTCGGGATTGCTGAAGTCGTAGACGTGCGGGTGCCAGGCGTCCTCGTCGACCTGCTCGAGCTCCGTCGTGTACTCGACCGTGTTCCCGTGCGGGTCCAGGAAGTAGCTGAAGGTGTTGTTGCCCGCCAGGTGCCGGCCGGGGCCCCAGATCTTCTCGACGCCGGCGCGCAGCAGCCGGCCGGTGCCCCGCATGTACTCGTCGATACCCCGCATCTCGAACGAGGCGTGATGCAGGGAAGGGTGCGGGCCGCGGGCGATCGCCATGCTGTGGTGCCAGGCGTTGATCCGCATGAACCACATCATTTCTCCCATCCGCGGGTGCATGAGGGTGTCGGAGAGTGCGAAGCCGAGGTGCTTCTCGTAGAACGCGCGCGTCCCCTCCGGGTCCGCGGAGTTGATGACGACGTGGGAGAGGCGGACCGGGATCGACTCGCCTTCCTCGATCTTGCGGTGCTGCCGGACGGCGACGTCCGCGCTGATCTCGACGGTGCGGCCCTCGTTGTCGAAGAACCGGAAGCCGTAGCCGCCGCCGGGGGTCTGCAGGCCTTGGGGCTCGTGCACGAGGCGGACGCCGTCGCGCGCGAGCTGGGCGGCCAGCGTGTCGACGTCCGCCGGGTTCGCCGCGCCGAACGCGATCAGGTCGATCCGCTTCTCCGGCGACTGGCGCAGCCGGACGACGTACTGCTCCGGCGACCCCTCCGCGGCGAGGAAGCTCAGGCCGGAATCGGTGTGCTCGGCGGCGAGGCCCCACGTGTTGGTGAAGAAGTCGAGCTGCTTGGCGTGGTCCGGCACCGCCAGGTCGACGTGCCGCAGGTGGGTGATGAGACGGTCGGGCATCAGGAGTCCTCGCTGTACGAATCGGGCTGCTCAGGCGGGCTGGCGGACGAGCTCGGTGACGGCGTGCAGCAGGCCGGGGACGTCGCCCTGCACGTGGTCGAGCAGCCACTGGCCGAGCTGGTTCGAGGCGTCGACGACGGTCCTGGCGCGCTCGACGCGGCGGGCGTGGAAGGCGTGCCAGAGGTCGCCGTCCACCGCGTCGGCCGAGAGCAGGAGCTCGGCGAGGACGGCAGCGTCCTCCAGGGCCTGGGCGGCGCCCTGGGCCAGCGTCGGGGGGCAGGAGTGGGCGGCGTCTCCGATGAGCACGGCTCGGCCGCGGTTCCACGGCTCGGGCAGCACGTGCGTCTCGAACCACGGTGTAGTTCACGCGCGACGGGTCGGTGAGCGTCGGGCGGATGTCGTCCCAGGGTCCGTGGTAGGCCTGCGGAGAGCTCGCGCATCGTGGCGAGCTGGTCCTGCGGGGTCAGCGTCGAGCGGTCCTGGGCGGGCTCGACGATGTACGCGTAGAGCGAGTCCTCGCCGGTGGGGCAGTACCCGGCGATGTAGCGACGGGCCGCCGTAGTAGAGGTCGGTGCGGGTGACGCTGGCGGGCCGCGGCCCGAAGGCGCGCCAGATGCCCATCCCGGTCGCGCGCGTCTCGAGGTGGACGCCGAGGGCGCGTCGGGTCCAGGAACGGATGCCGTCGGCGCCGATGACGAGGTCGTACCGTGCCGCTGGACCCGTCGGAGAAGGTCACCTGCACGCTGCCGGCGTCCTGGGTGAGGTCGGTGAACGTCGTGCCGAAGCGCACCTTGGCACCGGCGGACAGCGTCCGCTCGAGGAGGATCCGGGCGAGCTCGGGGCGAGGCATGCCGAGGGTGGCCGGCAGGCCGGGGCCGCCGGTCTTGACGTCGGGGATCTCGGCGAGCAGCGTCCCGGCCGGGTCCGGCGCGCGGAGTCCGAGACTGTCGAAGGCGTAGCCGGCTGCGGAGACGTCGTCCCACACCCCGAGCTGCTTCAGCACGCGCAGGGCATTGCCCTGCAGCGTGATGCCCGAGCCGATGGCCGTGGGCTCGGGCTTGACGTCGACGAGGTCGACGGTGACGCCGGCCTGCGCGAGCAGGATGGCGGTCGCGGTACCGGCCGCGCCCCCGCCGACGACGAGGACGTTCTCCACTGCGGGCATGACGTCTCCTACTTGATGGCCAGGGGATTCACGGGCGCGCCGACGGCGCCGGTGACGGGGATGGGGGCGGCGACCAGGAAGAACTCCCAGACGCCGTCGGTCGCGCAGTCGGCAGCGAGCACGTCGAGATCCCAGAGCTCCCCGATGAACAACCCCAGGTGCGGGATGACGACCTGGTGCAACGGCTGGAAGGCGTGGTCGAACTCGTTGGGCCGGACCTCGAAGCCCCAGGTGTCGGTGGCGATGCCGGCGATCTCAGTGGCGTGGAGCCAGTCGACGGTGGTGAAGGAGAGCCCGGCTGATGCACCACCCGCGTAACCTCCCCAGCCAGAACCCTCCGAGAGGCTCCGGCGGGCGCGGGTCAGCTGACCCGTCCGGACGACGCAGCGAGATCACCGCGCCCCACCCGGGCGGTCTCGCCCTGAGCGGCGATGGTCGCCTCGAGGTGGTCGGCGGTGATGGCGAAGCCGTCGGGCAGCTCGCCGTGCGAGCCCAGCTCGGCGCCGAGCGCGCGGCCGACGTCCAGCAGGACGCCGCGGCCGGCGATGCGGTCCTTGACCGTCTCGATGCCGGTCACGCGGTCGCCGTCGCTGGTGACGACGTCGCCCGCGCGCCGCCCGTTGTACGCCTGGCCGTGGTCGAAGATGTGGCCGAGGCCGTCCCACTGCGTGCTGGCCTGCAGCGGCATGAAGACGACGTCGTCCGCTCCGCCGATGCCGTGCGGGAAGCCCTGCGTGCCGCGCTCGGCGTCCGTGCCGGTGTCGAGCATCGTGTGCACCGGGTTGGTCCGGCGCCGCCACCCGGTCTGCGGGCCGTTCGTGTCGAACGGCTGCGTGAGGGAGAAGGCGGCGCCGCGGCGGACGAGCGCGGCGCCCTCGCGCCGCTTGGCCTCGCCGAGGAAGTTCAGCGTGCCGAGCACGTCGTCGTCGCCCCAGCGCCCCCGGTTGGAGCAGCGGCCCGCCGCTGCCGCGACGGCGCCCTCGGGGTCGCTCGGGTCGAGATCGGGCACGGCGCTGCCGGCGTCGGCGGACGCGCGGCTGTGCGTGGGAACGGGCACCGATTCCTCCTGGATGGGATACAGCCACGGTGCGTCATCCGCGTATCCACCGGGAAGACGAAATGTCTGATGCAAAGGCATCAGCTGGATCTATGCGTAGGGCAGGCGGAGATCGATACTGGCGGCCATGAACCTGGGCAGCCTGGATCTGAACCTCCTGGTCTCGCTCGACGCGCTGCTGCAGCAGCGCAGCGTCACCCGGGCGGCCGAGCAGCTGGGGCTCAGCCAGCCGGCGCTGTCGGCGTCGCTGGCGCGGCTGCGCCGGCACTTCGACGATCCCCTGCTCGCCCGGGTCGGCAACGACTACCGGCTCACCCCGCTCGCCGTGCAGCTCAAGGAACGCACCCGCGTCGCCCTGAACAGCGCGGAGCGCGTCTTCGCCGCGCAGGCGGAGTTCGACCCCGGCGCGTCCTCGCGGGAGTTCTCCGTGATCATCAGCGACTACGGGGTCGCGGTGCTCGGGAACCTCATCGCCACGACCTTCGCGCGGGAGGCGCCCCGGGCCCGCCTGCGCCTCTCCTCCCCCACGCCGTACGTCGTGGATCGCGCCGCACAGGTCCTCCTGAGTACGGACCTGCTCGTCCTGCCGCACGGCTTCCTCTCCGAGCTCCGGCACCGCGACCTGTACCGCGACGAATGGCTGTGCCTGGTCTCGACGGACAACGACGAGGTCGGCGACAAGCTCACCCTCGACCAGCTGGCGGAGCTGCCCTGGGTGGCGTCCTTCCACGGCCCGACGGCGTCCACCTCGGCGGCGCTGCAACTGCGCATGCTCGGCGTCGAGCCGCGGGTCCAGGTGGTGACCGAGAACTTCCTCACCGTCCCGGTCCTCGTCGCCGGGTCGCGCCGCGTCGCGCTCGTGCAGCGCAGGCTCATGGATCTCATCCCCGACGACGTCGGCGTCCGCGCCGTGCCCTGCCCGATCGAGGTCTCACCCCTCGTCGAGGCGATGTGGTGGCACCCCGCCTACGACGACGACCCGGAGCACGCCTACCTCCGCGACGTGGTGGTGCGCGCCGCCGCCACCGCGGGCGGAATCATCGGGGACGGCCATCAGCCGGACGAATACGAACGGCCCCTGGCGAGTGTCAGGAGCTCGCCCGACGGATTACCGAGAAATGGCGCTCGGCCTCGTCGATCGCCGCGATCTGTTCGATGATCTCGCCCGGCGAGCGTTCGCCGACGACCTTCTGCAGGAACGGCGTGCGATCGAGGACGGCGTCCCGGACCGGCCGGAGCGGCGCCGGCGCATGGTGGAAGATCTTCCCGAGCATCCAGGCCTGCTGCACCTGCCGCTTGGTGTGCGGCTTCCGCGGACCCTCGAAGGCGTCGAGGGCGGCACGGACGGCGGCAGGGTCACGGATGTCGACACCGGCGAGCCGCCGGCCGAGGAAGTACCCGTCCTCGATCGCCATCCCCGCACCGTAGGCGGCGTACGGGCTCGTCGGGTGCGCCGCGTCCCCCACGATGGTCGCCCGTCCCTTCGACCACTGGTCGAGCGGGGTGCGGTCGCGCAGCACCCACCGCTGCACGTCGGCCGCATCCGTGGCCGCGATGAGCTGCGGCAACGGGGCCGCGAACTCCGCCCCCATGGCCGCCGCCGTTGCGTGCGGATCAGCGGTGAACGGCGTCCGGGCGTCGTGGGCGCCCAACACCCACCACTGGAAGCCGTCCCGCCCGTGGTGCCTGATCGACGTCCAGCTTCCCTGCACCGTCCGGCTGTGCTGGAGGACGCACAGACCACGCTCGGCGGACACCGTCGCGTCGAAGGTGAAGCCTCCGAAGATATGCAGGTCGTGCTCGCGCTTCGGCACGTCGCCCCACAGCGTGCGGCGGACGAGGGAATCGATCCCGTCGGCGCCGACGAGGACGTCGACGTCGAGGGTGTCGCCGTCCGACATCCGGATCCGGACGCCGGACTCGTCCTGATCGAAGCCGTCGACGGCGCGGTTCACCTGCAGGACGCCGGGCGGCAGTGCGGCCAGGAGCCGTTCGTAGAGCCCCGGACGCAGCAGGCCGATGAAGCCACCGCCGTAGTCGCGGACGACGTCCTCCGGCAGGGTCACGCGGACACGGGTGCGCCCGCCGACGGAACGGAACTCCGTGCGACAGGGGGCGCCGAGGTCGCTGGTGTCCACACCCAGCAGCCGCAGGGCCAGGACCGGGGGCGGCCACAGGTTCAGGATGTTGCCCGCGGGGCGTGCCTGTGGATAGCGCTCGAGCAGCACGACGTCGTGGCCGGCCTGGTGGACGGACAAGGCCGTCGCCATGCCCGCCGGGCCCGCGCCGATCACGGCCACGCGGCCTCGGGGGGCGGTGGGGGCGCTCATGTGCGCGCGAAGGCGAGGTCGCGCTGCAGCAGGTAGCCACTGAGCAGGGCACTGGTGGCGGGATGCGGGCTGGGCGCGCTGTCGACGACGACCCAGCCCTCGTAGCCGATCTCGACGAGCGCCCGGGCCACCGCGTGGACGTCGACGAGGCCGCCGTCGACTCCGGGTTCCGCGAACCAGCGCGGGATCTCGCGCGCCCCGCCCCGCTGCCGCACCGTGTACTCGGCGTGCGGCTGCAGGTACTCCTCGGCTTCGTCGGTCGCCAACGCGTCCTTGAACCGCACGTGCCGCAGCCGGTCGCGGTGGCGGCGGACGACGTCCACGGGGTCGAACCCCGCCACGGCGAGCTCGCCGGTGTCGACGACGAGGCCGACGTCTGCGACGTCGGTCCGGGCGAGCAGGCCGTCGAGGGCCCCCGCGCGGCGCAGCGCGGAGATGAAGTCGACGTGCAGCGCCGTCGTGACCCCGCACTCGCGCGTGGCCCGACCCACCGCGGCCCAGCAGGCGGCCAGCCGGTCGAGCGCATCGTCGTCCAGCGGGTCGGCGTCGCCGGCGGACGGCGCGGCCCGGACCGCCAGGACGGACCCGCCGAGCTCGGCCAGGGCCTCGGCGAACCACACGGCCTTCTCCACGATCAGCGGGACGTCGTCCGGAGCCAGCGGCGAGAGCGGCGGGGTGAGGTGCTCCATCGACTGCTGCTGCGGGTCGAACAGCCAGCTGGAGACGGCCGCGATCCCGCACGCGTCGAGGAAGGATCGGAAGCCGGCGAGCGAGCCGAAGTTCGCGGCCAGCTGCTGCGGGTTCCCGAGAGGCTCCCACCGGCCCGTCCCCGCGGTCAGCTCGACGCCGTCGAAACCGGCGATCGAGATCGTCTTCAGCGCCCGCTCGTGCTGCTCGCGGCGGACGAAGTCGTCGAACTGCGGCTTCCACGGGGCGATCGCGTGCGCCCATCTGATGTCCGTCATCGGCCGCCCTATCGGTAGATCTTCTCGAGGACGTTGACGGCGTACCAGCGCGCCACCGCGGTGCTCTCGGCGTAGTCGCCGCCGTCCTTGTTGGCCTTGTCGTGCTCGACCGAGATCCAGCCCCGGTATCCGTCGTCGCGGACGGCGGTCATCATCGCCTCGAAGTCGACGAGGCCCTGGGAGGTGCCCATCTCGTAGAACCACTTGCCCGTGGTCGGCGCCATGATCTCGGAGTCGGGCCGGTGACGATGGTCGTCGCCCGAGGCCACGTTGCGGGTGTCCTTGAAGTGGAAACCGCTCACCCGGTGCGCGTGCCGCCGGTACAGGGCGACGGGATCGACCCCGGCGATGCAGTGCTGCGCGGTGTCGACGAACAGCGAGACGTACCGAGGATCGGTGTACGAGTAGAAGGTCTCGATGTCGCGCTCGCTCTGGATGCCGCAGAAGAACTCGTGGTGACAGGTGAGCCGGACGCCGTGGCTCGCCGTGATCTCGCCGACCTTGTTCCAGCACTCGGCGGTGTACTTGAGCTTGTCGTCGGTGATCGGCTCCATGTCGTAGTAGAGCGTCGCCGGCATGACGATGATGTTGTCCAGCCGGATCTCCGACCAGCGGCCCATCGTCACCCGGAAGTCCTCGAGGATGTTCTCGTGCGTCTCGGGGAGGTGCGGCGCGTAGTTCCGGACGTCGTAGTCGGCGGCGTGGAAGGTGTTGACGATCCGCTCCAGGCCATGGTCCTGCACCATCTCCTGGTACTTCGCCGGGCCACCATAGTCGCCGTACATCTGCCAGACCCGGAAGTCGAACGTGTCGATCGCGTCGAAGCCCGTCGCCTTGATCTGCTTGAGGAAGGCGGACATCGCCTTGACGGAGTGCCACTGGTCGATCGGGCCGGCCGGACCGTTGCTGCGCCAGTGGTCCATGTACGACCACTTGATCTTCCGCTCCGTCACCTGGCCACCCCCAGCACACGCTGCAGGTACCAGCTGTTGAGCATGGCCAGCTCGGCCGGATCGCCCCCGTGGTCGCTCTCGACGACGACCCAACCCCCGAAGTCCCGCTCCCGCAGCGCGGCGACGAAACCGGGGACGTCGACCAGTCCGCCCTCCGTGCCGAGCTCGTAGAACCAGCGCTCGATCCGCCGCCCGTCCCCACCCTTGAGCATGGTCGACTCGGCGCCGGGTGTCCGGTACTCCTCGCCGGTGTCGGCGTAGCGGGTGTCCTTGAGGTGGACGTGCGTCACGCGCTCGGCGTTGTCGCGGTAGAACGCCACCGGGTCGATGCCGCCGACCGTGAACTCCGCGGTGTCCAGCGCCAGCCCGACGATCGCCGGATCTGTCGCCGCCAGCAGGCCGCGCAGCTCGTCCGCCGTGTGCACGGCGCCGAGGCAGTCGTAGTGCAGGGCCAGCCCGAGGCCGGCGGCCGCGGACAGCTCGCCGACGCGGTTCCACAGCTCGCCGATCAGCTTGATGCGGTCGACGTCCAGCGGCGGGGTCATCCAGGCCGAGCCCACGGGGCGGACGACGAGCTGCTCGGCGCCGACGCCGGCCAGGAAGTCCACGAAGGGTCGGGCCCACTCGACGATCGCATCGTGGTCCTCCGGGTTCGCGGTCGTACGGAACGCGTAGCCCTCTTCTTCCTCGGCCGGCGCCTGCGGGTCCCAGAACATGCTCGACACGTGCTTCACGCGGGCCCGGCGCAGGAACTCGAGGAAACCCTCGTGGCTGCCGTGGTTGAGGAGGATGACCTCGGGCCGGCTGATGTTGTCCCAGCGACCGGTGCCCGATGCCAGCTCGACGGCGTCGAAGCCGCAGGCCGAGACGGTCTTGAGCGCCCGCTGCTGGTCCTCGTGCCGGACGAAGACGTCGAGCCGGACGTTCCACTGGTTCAGGGCGTACGCCCAGCGCAACGTGTCCCTCATCGCGCCGTCTCCAGCTCGGCGCGCGCCTCCGCCTCGGCACGGGCGAGCACGGTGTCGATGTACCACTTCGCGACCGCGGTCGCCTCGGCGTAGCTGCTGCCGCCGAGCTCGGCCTTGTCGTGCTCGACGGTCAGCCAGCCGTCGTAGCCCGACCTGACGATCTCCTTCATGAGGGTCGGGAAGTCGACCAGCCCGCCTTCGCCCATCTCGTAGAACCAGCGCTTGACGCGCGGCGCCATCAGCTCCGGGTCCGGCGGGGTTCGGTACGCCTCGTGCCGGTCGACGTCCTTGGTGTCCTTGAAGTGGAAGCCGGTGCAGCGATCCTTGTAGTCCCGGAACAGCTGGATCGGGTCGACACCGGCGATCGTGTGCTGTGCGGTGTCGCAGAAGAAGTGCACGTACTCGGGATCCGTGTACCGGAAGAACAGCTCGAGCTGGGGCCGGGTGCGGATCGCGCCCCAGAACTCGAAGTGGCAGGTGGTCGTCATGCCGTGCTCCAGCGTCAGCTTCCCGACGCGGTTCCACAGGTCGCCGACCACCTTGATGGTGTCGTCCGTGACCGGCTCCGTCTGGTAGTAGGTGGACGTCGGCATGACGATGAAGTTCTCCACGCCGGTCAGGCCCTCGCACATGCGCAGCGTGTTCGTGCAGTCGGCGACGATCCGGTCGTGCGTCTCCCGGACGTGGGGCGCCGTGTACCTCGTCGCCGAGGGGTAGGCCGAGAAGATCCCCGTGATCTTCTCGATGCCGTTGTCCTGCAGGAACCCTTCGAAACCGGGCACCGAGCCGTACATCCCCGCGTAGAGCGGCAGGTAGAAGAAGAAGGTGTCGAAGCCGGTGAACCCCAGGGCGGACAGCTGCTTGACGTACCGGTCCATGTAGGCCCGGTTGAACGACGGGGGCTGGGGCCCCTGCGGCGTCTGCGTCACCCAGTGGTCCATGTAGGACCACTTCGTCCAGGCCACGGTGTGCCCCTTTCTGCTGAAGCGTTCGAGTCGACGTGCTCAGGAGGTGGGTGTCCAGCAGCCGGAGGCGGTCGAGCTGGTCTCCACGGCGTCCAGGACGCGCTGCACCTGCAGCCCGTCGTCGAAGGACGGCCGCGGCTGCTCCTTGGCGTCGATCGCTGTCACCAGGTCGTGCACCTGGTGCGAGAACGCGTGCTCGTAGCCGAGCACGTGGCCGGCCGGCCACCAGCCGGACAGGTAGGGGTGCTCGGGTTCGGTCACGAGGATGCGCCGGAAGCCAGCGGCGGCGCCGTCGTCGAACCGGAAGTACTCCAGGACGTTGAGGTCCTCCAGGTCGAAGGCGATCGCTCCGGCCGAGCCGCTGATCTCGAAGCGCAGCGCGTTCTTGCGGCCCGAGGCCATGCGCGTCGCCTCGAACGTCGCGAGTGCACCGCCGCTGAGGGTGCCGAAGAAGACGGACGCGTCGTCGACGGTGACCGTGTCCCGCTCGGTGACGGAAGCGCGGCCGGTCAGGCCCACGGACTGCTCGAGCACCGGCCGCTCGGTGACGAAGGTGCGGAGGGCTCCGCTCACGCCGGTCAGCAGTTGCCCGGTGACGAATTGGACCGCGTCCACGATGTGCGCGCCGATGTCCCCGAGGGCGCCGGAGCCCGCGGTCTCTTTCTTGAGGCGCCAGGTGAGGGGCGCGTCCTCGTCGCTGAGCCAGTCCTGCAGGTACACCGCTCGCGCCTGCCGGACCTCACCGATGTCTCCCGCGGTCACCATCTGGTGCGCCAGAGTGATCGCCGGCACTCGCCTGTAGGTGAACCCGACCATCGCGAAGACGCCGCGAGCTGCTGCCTCGGTGGCCGCGCCCGCCATCGCTTGCGCCTCGGCCAGGGTGTTCGCCAGCGGCTTCTCGCACAGCACGTGCTTGCCGGCCTCGAGCGCGGCGATCGCCACCTCGGCGTGCGCCCAACCCGGGACGACGACGTCGACGAGGTCGATGTCGTCGCGCTCCACCACGCGCCGCCAGTCCGTGGCGGCCTCGGCCCACCCGAATCGCTCGGCGGCGGCGCGGACGCCCTCGGGATTACGCCCCGTCACCACGGCCATCTCGACGCTCCGGGGCAGGTCGAAGACCCGGGGGGCCGTGCGCCACGCCTGGGAGTGGGCCGCGCCCATGAAGCCGTGACCGATCATCGCCACCCGCAGCGGCGGGCGGTGGTTGTCGAAGGTCATGAGCTCTCACCCTTCGAGGAGAAGGCAGCGTCGAAGGCCGCTGCGGGTGGGTCGAACGCGAGGCGGCGGACGAACGCGAGCGCCTCGGGAGCGCCGACGAGCCGGTCCATGCCGGCGTCCTCCCACTCCACCGAGATCGGCCCGGTGTAGCCGATCGTGTTGAGCATCCGGAAGCACGCCTCCCACGGCACGTCCCCGTGGCCGGTCGACACGAAGTCCCAGCCCCGCCGCGGGTCCGCCCACGCCAGGTGCGACCCCATCCGCCCGTTCCGCCCGTTCCCGGTCTGCCGCTTCGCGTCCTTGCAGTCCACGTGGTAGATCCGGTCCCGGAAGTCCCACAGGAACCCCACCGGGTCCAGGTCCTGCCACACAAAGTGCGACGGGTCCCAGTTCAACCCGAACGCCTCCCGCTGCCCGATCGCCTCCAACGCCCGCGTCGCCGTCCAGTAGTCATAGGCGATCTCGCTCGGATGCACCTCGTGCGCGAACCGCACCCCCACCTCGTCGAACACGTCCAGGATCGGGTTCCACCGATCCGCGAAATCGGCGTACCCGGCATCCACCATCGACGCCGGCACCGGCGGGAACATCGCCACCGTCTTCCAGATGCTCGACCCGGTGAACCCCACCACCACATCGACACCCAACGCACGCGCCGCCCGCGCCGTCGCCTTCATCTCCTCCGCCGCCCGCCGCCGCACCCCCTCGGCGTCGCCGTCACCCCAGACCCGGTCCCCCACGATCCCCCGATGCCGCTCGTCGATCGGGTCATCACACACCAGCTGCCCGGCGAGGTGGTTCGAGATCGCCCACAACCCCAGGCCGTGCTTCTCCAGGACCGCCTTCCGATCGGCGACGTACGCCTCGTCGGAGGCGGCGCGGACGACGTCCAGGTGGTCACCCCAGCAGGCCACCTCCAGACCGTCGTACCCCCACCCCGAGGCGAGCCGGCACACCTCCTCGAACGGAAGATCCGCCCACTGACCGGTGAACAACGTGACGGGTCGTGGCATGGTCACCTCCCTCCCGAGACGAGCGAGCGGATGAGGGCGTGCTGGCGGCGCACCTGGTCGCGGCCGCGATACGGCTCCCGGCGGCCCTCGTACTCGCTGGACAGGTAGCCCGACCACCCCGCCTGCTCCAGCGTCGGAAGGATCTCGGCCCACGGAACGTGCAGGTCCCGCAGGTCGTCGTCGATCTCCACGAACTTGGCCTGGATGAAGTGCGTGTGCGGCAGCACCTCGACGAGGTCGGCCATGGGCACGTTCAGCGGCCGCAGGTGCGGCGGGATCTCCTCGCCGTCACCGTCGATCTCCTCCGAGACGTCGAGGATCGGCTCGGTGTTGAAGATGCCGGTGTCGATGAGCAGCTTGAAGTGCTCCGTGCCGCTCTTCTCGATGAAGTCGATGTATCCCTGGGTCACCGGGTGCTTGATCGGCGTCGGCGTGTGGATCTCCGGGCAGATGACGACGTCGAGCTCGGCGGCGAGGTCCAGCGACCGCTCGACGGTCTCCTGCCAGATCGGGTGCGGGTCGAGGTCCCAGGAGGTGACGCCGAACTTCGGCCGCACCGAGGTGAAGCCGAGCTGCTTGGCGAGGCGCAGGTCGAGCTGCAGCTGCTCGGCGCCCTCCTCCGCGGTCAGGTCGCGGTCGTGCCACCGGGTGGTGTCGACCCAGGACCCGTAGTTGGTCGGCGTCAGGCCGTACTTCTGCACGCAGCCCGTGCCAGAAGTCGATCCACGCCGGGTCGGGCGACGGGTAGTCCGGGATGTTGCCCTCGCCGAGGATCTCGATGCCGGTGGCGCCCAGGTCGGCGATCTCGGCGAAGACGTCCTCGAGCGTCATCGAGGTGTTGACGTCGCCGGTGTAGCTGTAGGTCGAGACGCCGTACTTGATGCGGCCCTCCGGCGCCGGCGGCACGATCACGGCCTTGGCCGCCGCGCGGAAGTGCGTCCGGGCGATCAGCGGCGGGATGTAGGAGCGGCGCAGGAAGATCGTCACCTCGAGGGAGTGCACTCCCGTCGCCGAGACCGCCCGGCTTGGGGACGGTGATGGTGGCGGCCTCGTCGAGCTGCCAGCGCACGTCGGTCGAGGCGCGCAGCTCGTCGAGGGTGAACGTGCGGCCCTGCAGCGTCCACAGCGGCACGTGGTCGGGGATCCGCTCGCCGTCGATGACGACCTCGACGCCGTCGAGCATGCTGCCCGGACCGCCGCGGTAGTTCGGATTGCGCAGCCGGAACGAGAAGCCGGTGACCCGGCCGTCCTCGACGACGTTGCGGAAGCCTTGCCCTGGATCACCGGGAACTCGAGCATTTCGTCACTTCCCTTCCGATGCGGCGGCGAGCACGACGCCCGAGCCGGCGGCCAGTCGTGCGGCGATGTCGCGGGCGCCGCCGACGGCGAGCGCGACCGAGGTGAGGGTGGGGTTGCAGGCGATCGGTGTGGGGATGACGTTGTTGCCGGCGACGTAGAGGCCGGAGACGCCCCAGACCTCGCTCGTCGGGCCGCAGACCGAGGTGCCGTCGTCGTGGCGCCCCATCCGGGTGGTCCCCTGGTAGTGCAGCGACGCCCCGCCCGAGAGCATGAGCGGCGCGTCGCCGATGAACTCGCCCAGGGACCGGGCCGCGCGCAGGATCGCCTCCCGCGCGCGCGGCGAGGGTGCCGTGGTCGCGCTCGGTGAGGCGGTAGTGGATCCGCGGCTTGGGCATCCCGTAGTCGTCGGTCTCGGTCGTCGGAGAACTCGACCCGGTCGGACTGCCTGCAGGTCCTTGCCGCAGAACCAGCCCAGCCCGACGATGCTGCCCGGCGCCGGGACGTCGTCGCCGACCAGCGGGATCGGCGAGGCGTCGAGCTGCATCACCTGGCCGTGGAAGGGGTCGCGCGTCGGTGTAGGGCACCCACTGGACGCCGCTCTGCTCGGTGATCGTCGAGTCGCCGCGCGGGTCGTGCTGCTCCGCGGCGGTGTGCGCGACATCGCGTGAGCCGGACGGCGAACACCATCTGCGGCTGGTCGTTGAGGTAGCGGCCGAGCGCCTTCGGGCGGACGCCGGAGGCGAAGAGCACCTGCGGGGTGCGCAGCGCGTCGGCAGCGACGACGACGAAGCGGGCGCGCACCTCGTGCTCGGTGCCGTCGGTCAGGTCGCGGACGACGACGCCGACCGCGCGGCCGTCCTCGACGAGCACCCGGCGGACGGGCGCCTCGGCGAACAGCGTGAAGTTCGGGTTGGCCCGCGTGACGTCGCCGAAGACGACGTCCGGTCCGCTCCACTGACCAGGGCGCCGTCGGACGCGCGGCGATGGACCGCCAGCGGCATCGGCCCGCACCCGCCGCTCCTCGGGCCGGCCGGCGTCGAACTCGGCGGCCAGCCGGTCGCGGACGACGCCGGCGTAGGGGGCGTCGTCGAACGGGTGCCGGTCGACGGCGAGCAGCCGCTCGGCCTCGTCGAGCAGCTCGTCCAGGTCGGGCAGGAAGGCGATCCGCTCGGCATCG
This sequence comes from uncultured Actinomycetota bacterium, assembly GCA_963792195.1. Classification (GTDB taxonomy): domain Bacteria; phylum Actinomycetota; class Actinomycetes; order Actinomycetales; family Kineosporiaceae; genus DATKNA01. Next base: position 210,531 of record CAWBVK010000006.1, read on the forward strand.
CCAGGACGCGGGCAGGCGCACGTCCAGTGCGCGCCCATGCCGCCGACGTTGGTCGACATGGCCAGCGCCGGGATGCCGTCCTCTCCCGGCTCCTGGAAGCCCTCGGGCAGCAGATGCGTGCCCGGTCGCACCACCCGCTCGGCGGGGTCGGCGTAGGCGTCCTCCTCCTTGGTCGCCGTGTGCGGGCGCAGACCCTCTGAGCGACGCTGGGCGGCGAGTCGCTCGTCGAGGTCCTCGATATTCTTCACGTGCAGTCCGGGCGGGTCCGCGAGCACCGGCCCGGCCTCGAAGAGCGCGATCGTCGCGTCCGGCGCAAGCTCGCTGAGGATGCGCGCGTAGGCCGCGCCGGTCGGCCCGCTGCCCACGATGGCGACGTCGACGCGGGGCGGGAAGGGTCTGGTCATCGGTTCTCCGCGAGGTCGGCAGCCAGCGTCCTCGCGCCGCGCACGGCGAGAGCGACGCTCGTCAGGGTCGGGTTGCAGGCGTTGGCGGTCGGGATGAGCCCGTTGCCGGCGAGCACGAGCCCGGGGACGCCCCAGACCCGCGAGTCGGGGTCGCACACGCTGGTGCCGTCGTCCCGCTCCCCCATCCGGAACGTCCCCATGAAGTGCAGCGAGGTCCCCGGCGGCATGAGCCGCGGCTGGTTCTCGACGAAGTCGCCCAGCACGCCGGCGGCGCGGGCCTGGAACTTCTTCGCCTCCTCGATCTCGGCGAACTCGCGGTCGGTGAGGTCGTAGGAGACGACGACGCCGGGCAACCCGTTCGCGTCGGGTGTGCTCTCGTCGAAGGTCAGCCCGTCCTGCGGCCGCGGGAACTTGCGCAGGCCGTAGCCGACCATCGCGTAGCCCGCCGGGTTGTCGCGATAGGGGCTACCGTCCGGCAGCGGTACCGGGCAGATCGGCGAGTACATCAGCTGGGCGTGGAACGGGTGGCCCTCGCCGAACGCCACGGAGACGACGCCGCGGATCGGGTCGGTCCGGAGCCGGCTGTCCCGGTCCGGGGGCGGCAGCACGCCCTCGCGGACGGCGACGATGCCGAAGACGAGCGGATGCTCGGTCAGGTAGCGGCCCAGCGCCTCGGGCCGGATGCCGGACGTCCAGAGCAGCTGCGGGGTGCCGAAGGCGTTGGCCGCGACCACCACGGCGTCGGCCCGGACCTCCTCCTCGGCGCCGGTCCGCTGGTCGCGGAGCACGGCGCCGACGACGCGGCCGCCGTCCCGGAGCAGCCGCACGGCCAGGGTCTCGGGGCGCAGCTCGAAACGGTCGGCGCTCGCGCCCTCGGCGAGCGGGCCGAGGACGACGTCCGTGCCGCCCCACCGCAGCGTCCCGTCGGGGCGAGGATCGGCCGCCACCGGCAGGGGGCGCACCGTGAGGCCGTCGCCGGCGAACTCGGCCCCGATCCGCTCGAGGATCCCCACCGCCTGCGGGGTGCCGCCGAACGCCCCGGCTGTGACGTGCAGCAACCGCGAGGCCTCGTCCAGCAGCTCGTCGAGGTCGGGAAGGAAGGCGATGCGCTCGCTGCTCACCGGCCGCGGCGTCGCACACGTCCAATGAACGCCCTGGCCGCCCACGCAGGCCGAGACCGCGGCGGCGGGCAGCCCACCGGAACCGGGCGCTGCGCGTCCGACGAGGTACGTGCCGAAGCGGGCGGTGATCGTGCCCTCGGCGGCCGTGCCGCCGGGCAGCGCCGAGACGCCCGCGGTGTGCTCGCCACGGCCCTGCGACGCCGCGCGGGCGCGGTCCTGCTCGGCCGGGTCGTCGATGTTCTTCGCGTTCGTGCCCGGCGGCGTCGACACCAGGGGCCCGGCCTCGACCATGAGCACGTGGACGTCGGGCGTCCGCTCGATCAGCAGGCGGGCGTAGGTCGCACCGGTTGGGCCGCTGCCGACGACGAGGACTCGAGGTCCGGTGCCGGGTGCCATGCGTGCTCCTTGTCCTCGGCGTGGGATCTGGTCAGGCGGTGGCGTGCTTGCGCGGGTCCACCCATCCGGGCAGGTCCCACGGGCGGGCGAGCGCCGCACGGAGGCGGTCGGCGAGGTCCTCGGCGTCCGGCAGCGGCGAGACCCGGCCGTCCGGACGGACGTAGACCCGGCACGCCAGGACGGGCGCGGCATCGGTCGGGAACAGGTCATGGCGACCCACGGCGAAGGTCGGAGACCCGGTGAACCCCAGCCGTCGCGCCTCGTCCCGGGTCCGCACCTGACGCTCGACCACGTGCACGTCCTCGCGCCCGAGCTCGGTCAGGGTGGTCCGGAGCAGGTCGGCGGCCTGCTCGTGGGTCGGGCAGCCCTCCCACCAGAGGAGTTCGGCGCGCCACTTCATCGAGCACCCCGCCGGGGACGTCTCGGGGCGGGCGACCGCACGACCGGCGAGGACGCCGTCGACCGCGTCGCGGAGCCAGGACGCTCGCTGCGACGGGTCGTCGTGATCGGCGTCCGGAGCGCCGTGGTAGCGCACGACACCGCCGCGGTCGACGACGAAGACCTCGGGTGTCGACGTCGCTCCGTAGGCCTGGGCGGCCGACTGGTCGGCATCGTGCAGGAACGGACCGGCGAGCTCGCCGGCGTCGACGCGTTCACGCATCCGCGCCACCGAGTCCTCCGGGTGCTCGGTGTCGTCGTTGCTGACGATCTGCAGGACGCGGACGCCGAGCTCGGCGTAGTCCCGGGCGACCTGCTGGATCCGCTGGTGCCAGGCCCGCGCGAACGGGCAGCCGTTGGCCGTGAAGACGATCACGGTGGCCTCAGCGTCTCCGGGCGCGAGCTCGACGGATCGACCGTCCGTATCGGGGAGCTCGAAGCGGGGCGCGACGTCGCCCACTGCCAGGCGCCTCGGCAGAGCCGTCACAGGACGACCTCCCGCTGCACCTGGACCCGGTTGCCGACGTAGCGCTGCGGCGCGATCTGCATGTACAGCAACCGGAGGGTGAGGACGACCTCGACCGTCACCTTCTCGCCCGGCTCGGGGACGCGGTCGAGGGAGATCACGACGTCGGGCCGGTCCTGGAGGAACCAGAGGGTGTCCCACTGCGCCGGGAGCTCATCGATCCGGTAGCTGCGTCCATGCAGCTCGAAGCGCAGCCGATCCTGCGGGATCGTGTCGCCGTCGACGGTGGCGGTCACGTCGTCCACCGCGGAGAGCCAGAGACTGCGGTACCAGGGCAGCTGGACCGAGACGCTCAGCCCGTCGGGGTGCCGGTGGACATCGGTCTCGCGGAACAGCGAGTTGTGCGTGGCCACGGAGCCTCCTCAGGTGGTGGTCGGGACGGGAGCTGCGGCGGACTCGATCGCCCGGCGGATCAGTCGGTGCTGGGCCTGCACGAGAGCGACCGGATCGGCCTCGCCGAGGTCGGCGAACGCGTGCCCCTCCCACTCGCTGGAGAGGTAGCCGGTGTATCCGCCCTGCACGAACTGCCGGATGATCCGCGGCACGTCCATCGCGGGCTCGTCACCGTTCTCGTCGATGTCGAAGAACTTCGCGTGCACGTGGAAGGTGCGCGGCATGATGTCGAGCCATTCCTCCGGTGGCACCAGGCCGTGCATGTTGAACGCGAGTCGGGTGAACGGGCCGAGCCGCGCCGGGTCGAAGTCGTGGGCGCGCAGGTAGTCCTCGAACTCGTCGTTGCGCTCGTGCATCGGCGACCGGCTTGCGCCAGATGTCCTGCATGACGGCGAAGTGCTCCTCCGGCAGGCCCATCTGGGACAACGTGCGGAACAGCGTCGGGGACAGGCTGTGCATGGTGGAGCTGAAGTCGGCGGTGAAGCCGAGCCGGTCCGACCCGAGCTCGTCGTACATCTCGCGGATGGCGAGGAGCTTCGGGTCGTTCGGGCCCCATGGGCGCGTGGAACTCGTAGCCGAGCTTCTGGTCGTACTGCTCGGCGAGGGGCAGCAGCCGCCGCAGCAGCTCCTTGCCGGCCATGCGGATGACCACGCGGTGGAAGCCGAGCCGGTGCGCGGTGCTCAGCTGGACGGCGAGGAACTCGTACTCCTCGTCGGGCGTCATGTCGCGGTCCTTGCGCCGCCCCATGTCGAGGTTCGTGCCGCAGGCGCTCGGCTCCAGCCCGAGGCGATCGAGCGCGCGGTGCCACCAGCGGACGAACTCGTCGTCCACGTCCGGGTAGGTTCGCAGCATCTGCGCGATGTTGAACTCGACGCCCGGACCGAGTCCCTGCGTCGGCGACCGTCTCGAGGAGGCTGTCGAAGGTGTATTGCCCGGCGGCCCACTCGGAGGTCAGCGAGTAGAGGGTGAGTCCGAGCTCGATGCCGGTGCCGGCGATTCCCGAGGTCTGATGAGCGTGCTGGTCAGGCATGTCGTGGTTCCTCTCTCACGCCTGGGCGGCGATCGCGCGGATGCGCTGTACCGACTGCTCGGAAGGGACTGTCGGGAAGTACTCGAGCCCGATGGGGCCGTCGTAGCCGGAGGCCCGCAGCACTGCGAGTTGCGCGGCCCAGTCCACCGAGCCGCTGCCCGGCTCACCGCGGCCCGGGACGTCGGCGAGCTGCACGTACTTCACGAGGCCGGCCGCGTTCGCCAGCTCGGCCGCCGGGTCCTCGCCCTGGGTGATCGAGTGGTAGAGGTCGTACAGGATGCCGAACCGGTCCGAGGCCACGGCGCGGGCGACCACCACGGCGTCCTCGGTCCGGTCCGTGAGCGCGCCTGGGTGGTCGACGCGGGAGTTGACCGGCTCCAGGACGAAGTCGACGCCCGAGTCGCGGGTGCGCTCGACGGCCTGCCCGAACATGTCGATGATCACCTGCAGGTTCTTCTGCCGGTTCATCCCCGGAAAGCCCACGCCCGAGGCGAGCACGACGCGCGGGCACCCGAGCAGCCGGGCGTGCTCGACGGCGACGTCCAGCCCCTGGTGGAACGGGGCGAGGTCGCTGCCCGGGAACGTGTAGCCCATCCGCGGGCCCGCGAGCAGGGAGGTCAGCTGCACGCCGGTGTCCGCCAGGGCCTTGCCGAGCGAGTCGAGGTCCTTGTCGGTCGAGAACCACATCTCGACGGCGTCGAATCCCGCCGCCGCTGCGGCACGGACCCGGTCACCGGCGCCGGCGCCGGCCTCGGTGAAGAGCAGTTCGATGTTGGCGGAGAGCTGGTAGGCCACGGTCTGCGTCTTCTTTCTCTGGGGAATGCAGCGGGTCGGCGAAGGCCGTCGTCAGCCCTTGAGGCCGCCGGCGTAGCCCTGGATGAACTTCTTCTGGGCGAAGAAATAGAAGACGAGAATGGGCACCATCGAGATGATGACGACGGCGAAGATGAGGTTCCACTGGGAGACCAGCGAGCCGACGTAGTTGTACATGACGACGGGCAGCGTCTGGTAATCGGATCCGTTGAGGAAGATGAGCGCCGTGAAGAAGTCGTTCCACACGATGAGGCCCCCGAGAATCGCCACGGTGCCGGTGGCCGGCCCCATGAGCGGGAAGACGATGCGCGTGAACACGGCGGTGCGCGAGGCGCCGTCGACCGTGGCGGCCTCCTCGTAATCGCGGGGCAGCCGGCGGAAGAACCCGGCGTAGAGGAACACCGACAGCGGGATGAGGACGCCGGTGTAGATCACGATCATGCCCCACGGCGTCCCCACGAGGCCGAGTGCGCGGGCCTCGACATAGAGCGGGACGACGCCGAGCTGGGTCGGCAGCAGGATGGCGATGAGGAACAGGTAATACGTGCGACTGCTCCACCGGCTCGTGCTGCGGGCGAACACGTAGGCGGCCGGGGACCCGACCACGACGAGAGCCACGATCGTCCCCGCCGTGATGAACAGGCTGCTCAGGAGGCCCTTGACGATGCTCGCCGAAGCATCGCTGGACGGCGAGAGAAGGGTCGAGAAGTTCCCGAACGTCGGGCTCGTGGGGAACGACAGCGTGGACGTGGTCAGCACCTGCTGGCCCGTCTTCAGCGCGGTGGAGACGAGGAAGTAGAACGGCATCAGGAACGCGAGGGCCGCGAGGATCGTGACGATCTCCAGGACCAGGGTCTTCTTCGTGTAGCGGAACACGGGTCCGTCCGATCTAGAGGCGGTCGCGGGTGGCGTACTGCTGGGCGACGGTGAACACCAGGATCAGCACGCTCAGCACGAGGGCGAGGGCGGCGCCGAAGCCGAAGTTCCCGAAGACGAAGGACTGCTGGTAGACCTCGGTCGCGAGTGTCTGGGTGGCGTTCGCCGGCCCACCACCGGTGAGCGCCAGGACCTGGTCGAAGATGCGCAATCCCTGGATCAGCGTGAGCGTGGTGGCGATCGCGATGGACGGCTGGATGAGTGGGACCGTGATCTTGCGGAAGCGCATCACGTGCCCGGCGCCGTCGAGGGCGGCCGCCTCCTCCAGCTCCACCGGAACCGTCGCCAGGCCGGCGAGGTAGATGACCATGGTGAACCCGGTGCTCTGCCAGACCATGACGACGAGGATGGCGAGAAGCGCGAGATGCGGGTCTGCCAGCCAATCGCGCTGCAGGCTCTTCAGGCCGACGGCGCCGAGCGTCTGATTCAGCGGGCCCTCGAAGGCGAAGATGAACTTCCAGACGTACGACACGGCGATGGGCGCGAGGACCACCGGCATGAAGAGCAGGGTTCGCAGGACGTAGCGCGACTTCAGAGTGCGGTTGAGCGCCAGGGCGAAGAGCAGCCCGAGCACGTTCGCGAGGACGAGGAAGCCCGCCGCGAGCAGCAGGGTGTTGACGAGCGCGCCGGTGAGCTCAGGGGTCTGGAAGATCTTGGTGAAGTTCTTCAACCCGACGAAGTCGAAGGAACCGACACCGGTCCAGTTCGTGAAGGCGTAGAAGGCACCCCCCGCGGTCGTCGCGTAGATCAGCCCGAGCATGAGGAGGACGGCTGGGAGGGCCCACCACCAGTGCCCGTAGCCGATGCGGTAACCGTGACCGGCGCCCCGCCCCGGCGTCCTGCTCGCCGTGGCGGCAGGTTCGATCGTGCCGGTGCGACCGTGGGTCGTGGTCATGGCGCCGCCTCCGTCTCGTCCTGGTGCGGGAACGGCGGGTGGGGAGCTGAGATCCCCACCCGCGATCGGCTGTGTCAGCTGCCCCACGCCGCGTCCATCGACTTGAGCACGTCATCGATCGACTTCTGGCCGGTCAGCAGGCCCGTCGCGCCGGTGCCGAGGGCGTCGTACACCTGGCCGTTGGGCCAGGTGTCCGCGCCGAACGGGCGGTACTGCTGGCTCTGGAACAGGCCGGCGACCGGCTGGTACTGCGGGAGCAGATCCGAGGACGACACGGTCGAGCCGACCGGGATGCTCCCCTGTGCGTCAGCGAACTTCTTCGCCTCCGCGGGCGACACGGAGAACTTGATGAAGTCCTCGACGAGCTTGGGGCTCTTCGTCTTCTTGTTGCCGGCGAGCCCGACGTTGACGTTCAGCGTGATGTACGTCTTCAGGCCCTGCGGGGCGGGGAACGCCAGCGCCACGAGCTTCACGTGGCCACCGGCGGCGTCCATGATGTCCTTCGTCGCGCCGCTGGGCGCGAAGAAGCCGAACATCTTGCCCTGGGAGGCGCCATTCGTGAGGGCGTCGAAGCCGGCTCCGGCGGCACCCTCCTGGAAGCAGCCCGAGGTGTTGAGGTCGATGAGGGACTGCAGCGCCTGGTGCCAGCCCTGCGTCCCCTCGAAGGTGGTCTTGCCGGCGGTCCGCTCCGCGTTCCAGTTCTGGTCGGAGCCGTAGACCGTCGACGAGGCGATCATCATCGAGAGGATGCCCGGGTTCTGAGGCACGGAGCCCGCGAGGCCGAAGATGGACTTGCCGGACGCCTTCACCTTCGCGCACTGGGACAGGACGTCCTGGAGGGTGGACGCCGAGGTGAGGCTGACGCCGTTCTGCTTGGCGAGCTCGTCGTTGTAGATGATGGCCGAGAACGCCTGCGAGTTCGGGACCGCGTACAGCTGGCCGTTGTAGGAGAAGTTCGGCTCGTAGCCGGTCGGGATGACCTGCTTCAACGCGGGGTCGTCGAGCGGCAGGAGCTCGTTGGCCTTGCCGAGCTGGCCCACCGAGCCGGCCTGGCCGGTGCCCGCGTTGATGTAGAAGACGTCGGGCCCGTTGCCCGCCTGCATCTGGGTCGTCAGGGTCTGGTTGTAGGCGTTCAGCGCGAGCCGGTTGGTCTTCACCGTGACGCCGGGGTGCGCCGCCATGTAGTCCTTCGCAAGCGTCTCGTACGCCTGCTCGGAGGTGTTGGCGCTCGCGTACGACAGCGTGATCGACTGCGGTTCGGCGCCGTTCGACCCGGACGAGCTGCTGCTGCCGCAGCCGGCCAGCATCAGGCCGGCGGCTACCGGCAGCGCCAGGGCAACGACGCCGCGGCGCCGGTGGATGGGGTGCGTCATGGTGAGCCTTTCGGTCTGATCCCGGATCGACTGGCCGGGGGCAATCGCCGGAGGGGGCTTCCGACTCGTGGAGTCTCACAGACGCTTTCGTCGCTTGGGAACATAAGTTTGCTGATGCGCACCTATCGAGTTGATCTATGCCTTCCAAGCGGGGAGTGCCGGGGGATGCACGCTGAGATGCCGGAGGACCGGGAGGCCGTGGGTGCCGCGGCGGCAGCACGCGCGGAGACGGGAGAAGGTCCGTCCCGAAACTTCTGTGTTCCTGTGACAGACTTCCGTTGTGACCCAACGAAACCCGACCGTCCGGTCGGGGCCGCGCCGAGTCCCCGACGGTCCTGTCTCCGAGCGCATAGACAGCCTGGCCGCCGTGTTGGCAGCCATCCGGGCACACCACGAACTCACGCAGCCGCTGCTCACCCAGCTCGCAGGCTTGAAGCGCAGCGTCGTCGCCGCTCGGGTGGCCGAGCTGGAGGCTGCGGGTGTCGTCGCCTACGCCGGTCTCGCGCCGTCGACCGGAGGGCGTTCACCGCGGCGGGTGCGGTTGCGCGCCGAGGCCGGTCTGGTCGTCGGTGTCGCGATCGGCGCAACCGGGATCCACGTAGGCCTGGCCGACCTGGCCGCTGGCATGGTGGCGCACCTCGAGGAGGACGTCAGCGTGGCGGACGGACCGGAGGCTGTTCTCGGCCGCGCGGAACAGCTGGTTGACGACCTCCTCCGCCGGCCGGAGGCGCGAGGGCAGATCTGGGGGGTCGGGGTCGGAGTGCCGGGCCCGGTGGAGTTCTCCTCCGGGCTCCCCGTCGCGCCGCCGATCATGCCGGGCTGGGACGGCTACCCCATCCGCGAACGCTTCGCGCGCCGCTGGAACGCGCCGACCTGGGTGGACAACGACGTCAACCTGCTGGCCCTCGCCGAGCTGCGGACGAACCGCGCGGCCGCCGAGGAGCAGGACGTCCTGTACGTCAAGATGGGCACCGGCATCGGGGCGGGTCTGGTCTCGAGCGGTCGCCTTCACCGCGGCAGGAACGGCTGCGCCGGAGACATCGGACACGTCGCTGTCGCCGAGGCCGAGACCGTCATCTGCCGCTGCGGTAACGCGGGCTGCCTCGAGGCCGTCGCGGGCGGGGCCGCCCTGGCGCGCGAGGGACGCCGGCTGGCCGAGGGAGGCGGGAGCCCGCTGCTGGCCCGGACGCTCGCCGAGACCGGGACAGTGACTGCGGCGGACCTCACGGCGGCGGCTGAACGTGGCGACGCGGCCGCCCGCGCCCTTCTCGCCCGCGCCGGCCGTCTCGTCGGAACGACCATGGCCACCCTGGTGAGCTTCTACAACCCGGGCCTCGTCGTCCTCGGCGGCGGAGTCGCCAGCGCCGGCGACTACGTGCTGGCCGCGATCCGTGAGTCGGTCTACCGGCGTTCCTTGCCACTGGCCACGCGCACGCTGCGGATCGAGCCGTCGTCGCTGGGCAGGACCGGCGAGCTGGTGGGCGCAATCCACCTGACCCTCGACGAACTGTTCGGGCCGGCGCGACTCGCCCGCTGGCTGCCCGAGGGAACCCCCGCGGGCCGGCCGGGGCTTGCCGGGACGGACCAAGCGGGTTCGGCGGCCTGATCAGAGGGTTTCAGCGGCATCGTCGCCCGATCGTGTCGGAGAAGATCCTTCCTCCCCACCGGGCCACGCCCGGCGTGTCGAGAAGGATCACCTGCACCGTCCGATCGGACAGTCCCCTTGTCCTGCGGAGGATCCGCGGAGTTATCCTGTCGGGCACACAGGCGGGGTGAGGACGCCCGGCGATCAGGCCGGTCCGGATAATCCCCCTCGGTGCGACCGACGCACCGGGCAAGCAGACGGACATTCGCGTGTCCCGCCTGTGTGCGCTCTCCGGCGGGATCGCGGTCATCCCGCTACGGAGGATCCATGCCGTCCCCTTCAGCCGCCGGCCGCTGCCCGTTCACCGACCCGCGGCACCTGTTCGAGGACCTCGCGATGCTCAGGGCCGCTGACGGGCTGCCCTACTCCGAGGTGTTCGAGGCCCGCGTGGTCAGCCGCTACGACGACATCATCGCGGCGCTGCACGACCCGGACACCTTCTCCTCCAGGGCGACCGTGCCGGAGCTGCCCTCGCCCTGGCGGGAGCGATTCGCCGGCCGGGTGCCCTCTCGCGGCACGCTGCTCGGCCTGGACAACCCCGACCACGACCGGCTTCGCCGCGCGGTCAACACCTTCTTCATGCCGCGCCGGCTTGCGCGTTACGAGCCGTGGGTCAGGAACCGGGCGCACCGGCTGATCGACGGATTCGTCGCCGACGGCAGGACGGAACTGAAGACGTCGTTCGCGCTGCCGCTGCCGCTGCAGGTGATCAGCCATGTGGTCGGCCTGGACCCCGACCGGTGGGAGTGGATCGGCGCGGCCCTGGGGTTCTTCCTCGGCCCGCGCGACATCCACCACCCCGGTACACCGGAGGAGAAGGCGCAGCGGCTGTTGGACCTCCACGAGTACGTCCTCGAGGTGATGGCGGAACGGAAGCGCGACCGCCGGGACGACCTGATCAGCCATGTGTGGGACCAGCGCGACGGGGGAGCGGTCGACATGACCGACTTCGAGATGCTCTCGCTGTTCCCGGGACTGATGCTCGCCGGACACGAGACGTCCTCGAACCTGATCTGCACCGGGCTCTCGCACCTGCTCGCCGACCCCGGCCGCTACACGGCGGCCCAGCGCGACGACGACACGCGGGCGGGCGCGCTGGAGGAGCTGTTCCGCTTCGAGTCGGCGATCACCGGGATGAAGCGGCTGGTCACCCGGGACACCACGCTCGCCGGTGTGCCGCTACGGGCCGGCGAGCAGGTCTTCCTCGCCTACGCCTCCGGCTCCCGCGACGTCGGCCGGTTCGCCTCCCCGGAGGAGGTCGACCTCGACCGGTCCTGGGCCGTGCCGCACCTGGGCTTCGGCCAGGGCGTGCACGCCTGCCTCGGCGCGCCGCTGGCCCGGCTGCTGCTGCGCGTCGAGCTTGCCGTGCTGCACGAGCGACTGCCCGACCTCCGACTCGGCGTCCCGCCGGACCGGCTGGAACGGACCATGGTCTCCGAGGGTCGCGGCATGATCTCCCTGCCCCTGGCCTGGACGCCGGTCCCGGTCACCGCCGCTGCCACCACGCCTTCGACCACAGCCGCCGAGCCGCTCGCGATCCCGGTGACGGTGGCCGGCCGCCGCGTCCTGACAGCCGACGTCGTCCAACTGACGCTGACCAGCGACGAGCCCGAACAGATCCCCGAGTGGGAGCCCGGTGCCCATGTCGACCTGGAACTACCCGACGGCGCGCTGCGGCAGTACTCACTGTGTGGTCGGCCCGGAGACGCCGAGCTGCGGATCGCGGTCCTCCGAGAGCACGCCGGCCGCGGTGGGTCGGTCGCCGTCCACGACCAGGTGCGGGTGGGCGACCGGCTCCGGATCCGCGGCCCGCGCAATCACTTCCGGCTGCGGCCGGCGTCGAGCCTTCTGTTCGTCGCGGGCGGCATCGGCATCACCCCGCTACTGCCCATGATCGAGGAGGCCGCACACCGCGGCAGCGATTGGGGCCTGCTCTTCCTCGCCCGCTCCACCGACCGTATGCCCTACCTCGACGAACTCACCGCCCGCTACGGGGCACGCGTCGAGACCTGGGCGAGCCGCGACCGCGGACGAGCGGATCTCGACGCGATCTGGGCCGGCCTTCCCGACCACGAGGCGTACGTCTACGCCTGCGGGCCCGAGACGCTGCTGGTCGGGCTGGAGGATGCAGCGCGCCGGGCGGGACGCGAGGAGCAACTCGTCGTTGAGCGGTTTGCCGCCCGCCCCGCCGACTACGGACCGAACCGGCCGTTCGAGGTCGTCCTCGCCCGCACCGGCCGGATCGTGTCGGTGGGCGCGGATGAAAGCGTCCTCGACGCCGTCAACCGCGCCGGAGCGGCCATCCTCTCCACCTGCCGGGAGGGAACCTGCGGCACCTGCGAGGTGCGCGTCCTCAACGGCGTCCCCGAGCACCGCGACTCCGTCCTCAGCCTCGACGAACGCCTGACCAACGGCACGATCATGACCTGCATCTCCCGCTGCCGCGGGCGCCGGCTGACGCTCGACCTCTAGCAGACGGCGCCAGACACCTTCGGCCGCTTTCCACGAACTGTTGAGCGCAGCACTCCCTACCTCGAGACAGGAGTTCCCACGCGCCCTTGCATCCGCACTTCGCCTCCAACCTGCACCTGCTCGGGCAATGTCCTCGATCGAGGCGACCCTCGCCGACCGCGAGCTGGGCCCCCGCCTGCTCCAGTTCATGTCCGCCTGCGACGCGGTGCGGGCAGACGACAAAGTCGACAGACGCCGAGCCCAATGTCCCAGGTTCCGTCCGCTCCCCTCGGCCGCGAGTAGCGCGATGCGGCTGCTCCAGGGTGGTCGACGGACCGTGCCAGGGCGAGGTAGCACGTGGAGCGGTTACTGGGAGGAGCTGATGTCGCCCGGAGGCGGCGGGGACGTCCATGACGTCGACGGCGACCGTGATGCGTCTCGTGACGCACCTGACGACCCGGGCGACCGGCCTCCGGAGGCGGGTGCGTAGGTTCGAATCCTGCCGGGGGCACTTTCCTGACCTGGGACTATACCTCAGAGTGACGAGATGTCACGCCCTTTGACTCTCTTTGGGTATCAGCGCTTCGTCCCACGACTCGTTCCACGCGCGGTCCAGCTCGAATCGTTGCCCGCTCGACCTTCCCCTTGCAGCAGGTCGGCGCCGATCGATCGCTAACCTTCACAACATGGCGGCGGTTCCCGAAGTGACGGTCGACGAGGCGCGTCTCGCCGCTGTCTGCGCCCGCTACGGGATCGCGCGGCTTCGTGTCTTCGGCTCCGTCGCCCGCGGGACCGCCACCCCCGACAGCGACACCGACGTGCTCTACGAGCTGGAGCCGGGCCGCCGTCTCGGCTGGGAGATCGCGCAGCTCGCCGACGAACTCGCCGCCGTCTTCGGCCGGCCCGTCGACCTGGTCTCCGCCGCCGCACTTCACCGACGATTCAAGGACACGGTCCTGTCCGAGGCCCGGACCCTCTATGCGGCGTGAACTCCTCCTGCACGAGGAGATGATCGACGCCGCCGAGCAGGCGCAGCTGCCGCTGCCGACCAGACCGCCCAAACACCGGTCGGATCGCCGCCGACGCGAGGCGCTCCTGTGGAACTTCAGCGGGCTGGGCGAGGCTGCTGGTTACGGCAGGGATCACCCGATCATGGCTGATCAGCTGCGCAGCTTGCACAGGAGGCTCGACGAGCCTTAAGTGGCGATCTGCGGCCTCGATCATGGCCATGCCGAGGCGGTCGCCATCCCCGTTCGGCCACGCGTGGTGACGCCCTGATGCACGCCAGGCCTTCGTCTCGGCAGTTGTCAGCCGTTCACGACGGCGGCGGCACCTCGACAGCTCGCGACAGGTCCGCGAGCAGGAGGTCGATCAGCTCCTCCTCGTGCACGGCCCTTCCGGCGGCGGTGTAGGCCGCGACCAGGGCGGGGAGGCCGTCGCCCTCGCCCATCGCGTCCGTAACGGTCGCGAACTGGCGGTACAAGGCGAGGTCGAAGCGCCACAGCTCGGCCGCGGGGGCGACACGCCGGACCTGATCGACGACCACGAAGCCGGCCTCGTCGACGTCGGCGCGCACGGAGATCGGACAGCCGGCCGCCGCGAGAGTCGCGACGAGATCGAGCGCCGCGTGCGAGGGGATGCCGTCGGAGCACACCATCGGTGGGCACGCCGGGCCGAGCTCGTCGGCTGCGGCCTCCAGCACCGTGACGTTCTCGCAGACGAAGACGCGGCGGGGCACCGGGACCGACGACGCGGCCGCCACTGCTCGGAGGGTGAGCCACACCGGCTCCCCCGGCGTCGCGGTGCACCAGCGGGCAGCGGCTCCATCCCCCCTCAGGGGCAGGTTCAGCGTGAGCACGCGGGACGAGACCCCGTCGCACCGGACGCCGGCGGCGGCCCAGGCGGCGCGCCACTCACGACCGCCCCTTGACGGCGCGGGCAGGCCGTGGACGGTCGCCAGCAGCCGGGCCGTCGCACGCCCGGTGAGCTGCGCATGATCCAGCGCGTGCGCGTCCCCGAACAGCTCGGCGGCGAGCGCGGCCAGGCCGATCGGCCGCTCCCGAGCCGCCACGCGGCGCGCGACGAGCGCGACCTCGTGGGCGACGGACTGCAGCTCGCCAGTGCCAGGCCGCGGCAGGACCGGGTCGTCCAGCCAGCGCGCCACGTCCTCGGCGCCGACGCCGGCCGCCCGCAGCTCCTGCCCGGCCGCCGCACGCTCCTCGTCCCGACGCACGTCGCGTTGCGAGCGCACCAGGCGGTCCTCGACGACCACCGCACCGTCGAGCGCCTCGACGAACTCACGCAGCGTGAGGCCGTGGTCCGCGAGCGCCGCGGACAGGTCCTGGAGCCGCACCGGACGGCCTGAGGCCTCCCACCGAACGCCCAGCACCCGGGCCACCTCACGCCGCCGGTCGGGCGTCAGGTCCACCCGGAGCGCTCCGGCGTCGGTGCTGTGCCCGCGGCGCGCGCGCCGGCGGACCTCGTCGAGCACGGTCGCAGGCCCGGCCAGCCGTGCCCATGCCGCGAGCCCGTCGGGGACTCGCATCACGCCTCGTCCAGGTCCGCGAAGAGACCTTCGGCCGGGATGCCCCCGTCGTCCGCCGCTACGCCGATCCGCTCCACGGCGAGGGCAGTCATGCTGCCGCCGCACCACAGGTACGGGACGGCGTCGACGCCGGGCAGGTGCTCGTGCCGGGCGAGGTCGAAGACGGCGACCGCGGGCACGGTCACGTAGTCGCACCACTCGTCGTGCGCGGTGAGCATGACGTCGAGGTCGAACTCCACGGTCAGCCCCATGAAGGACGCCTTGACCGCGGCGTCCACGCCGGTCATCGCCTCGTCGAGCCAGACCCACCGGGGCGCGAGGGGCCCGGCGGCGTCGAACGCCACGACCGCCGCCGCGAACAGCGGCTGCGACAGCAGCACCACCTTCTCGCCGCCCGACTTGGCCGCGTGGCGCGCCGCGTCGAACACCGCCCACGGGCTGCCCGCGCCGGGCCGGTACTGCAGCGACAGCTTGAGCCACCGCCGGTAGTCCAGAGCCCGTGCCAGCTCGTCCTTCCAGTCGGCGGTACCTCCGGCCGTCGCCTCGGCCCTCGCCTCGTCGATCTTGCGCGCCAGGAACGACCGCACCATCCGCTGCCGGTCGGCGGTCAGCTCCCCGAACCCCTGCCCCAGTGCCGCGACCACGGCGCCCGCCTCCGGGTCGGTCGGGTCCGCCTCGCAGAGAACCCGCACCAGGTGTCCGCGCCGGGTCGGGTGCCGCGACAGCTGGTCGTTGATCCGCACGAACGTCCGCGTCGTGTAGTCGAGCCGGTCCTTGAGGTGCTCGATGAACGTCGACTCCAGCAGCGTGGTCAGCACCTTCTGCTGCTCGACGTCGTAGCTCTCGCGCTGCTCCCGAACCCGCCCGGCGAGCGTGTGGGCGGCCAGGTCGGGTCGCTGCCAGCCGGTGCCCGGGTCGACGAGCACCTCGGCGCGCGGGAGCGGCGGGGCTCCCTCGGCGGGTGCGTCGTCGTCGTCCCGCACGTGCGCGTCACGCGTGGGCAGCAGGTGCTGACGCAGCGATTCCAGCTCCCGGAAGCACGTCCGCCACGCCTGCTCCTGGCGGACCTCGTCGGCCTGGAGGTCCAGTTCGCGGCGGACGGCAGCGGTGAACTCCCGCGCGGACTGCACGGTCCGCCGTTCCGGCACATGGAGTCCGAGGGCCTCGGCGAACCCGGCGTCCACCGCGACCCAGAGGGCATGGACCGAGTCGTCGCGCGCCTTCTCGGCCGCGCGGCGGCTCTCCTCGTGCCGCTCCAGCACCGCCAGCGCCGTGGCGGCCGCGACCTCCGCCGTCCGCAGCCGCGCCTCCAGCCCCTCCATGAGTTCGCGCAGCCGCTCGATGTCGGCGTCCAGCGCGGCGCGCCGGTCCAGGCGCTCGCGCTGGTCCTCCCCGAGGTTCTCCTCCGCGGCGCTCAGGCGCACCGAGGCCGTCCGCAGCGACTCGGCCGCCTCCCTGGCCTCCACGTCTGCCGCGGCCGCCGCCTCGGCCCGCTCGTCGAGACGTGATGTCGCCTCGTCCGCGTGCTCCAGCCGGGCCGCCAACAACCGCAGCTCGCTGTCGAGCCGGGCCACCGCCTCGCCGAACCGGCGCAGCGCCTCCTCCTGGCCGGGCAGGTCGGTGAGGGCGAACCGGTGGGCGCCGGCGTGGTCGGCGAAGTCCGCCCACGCCCGGTCGCGCCGCTCCAGGTCGTCGGCGTGCCGCCGCTGCGCCTCCCGGACCCGCTGCTCGGCGGCCGCACGGGCGCGCCCGCGCTCGGCGAGCCGCACGACGGCCTGACCCAGCGCACGCTCCGCCGCCGCGGGCAGCGCGCGCTCCTCGGCCGCGACGCGCTCGAGATCGGCGGACGCCGCCGCGATCTCCCGGTCGAGGACGGCGATGCGCTGCGTCGTCATGGCACGCTCCACCTCCAGCCGCGCCCGCTCGCGCTCACGCGCCGCCTCCCGGGCCGCGGCGCCGAGGAACGAGGCCGGCGCGGACGGCTCGGCGCGACCGGTCAGTCCGCCGATCCGCCAGCTGCCGTCCGCGGCGAGACAGTCCCCCGCGTCCGCGTCCGCGTCCGCCCGGGCCGGCGACCACCCGACGCCGGCCAGCAGGCGCCGCACCACCTCGACGGGGACGCCGCCGGAAGGGTCCGGATCCAGGACCGCGAGCAGGCTCGCCTCGGCCGGCCTGCCAGCCCGCGGCTGTGGCTGCACGTCGGCGACCAGGCGACCTCCCTCGCGATCGAGCGTGCCGTCCGGGCTCACCCACGCATCGAGCAGGCCGGACGCCGCGAGCGCCGCCTCGAGCAGGTCGAGCTGCCCACCGCCGACGCCGGCCGGGTTCACCAGCCGCCAGAGCGGCGCACCGCGCCCGGCGTCGGGGGCGGGGCGGTCACGCCGCCGCCAGGACGCCGGACCCGCGGGCTCGCACTGGACGCCGGCGAGCACGTCCGCCAGCGCCGCATCCAGCTCCGCCAGCCGCTCGGTCAGCGGCGGCCGGACGGAGCGTGCCTGCGCGAGGCGGTCGGCGACCCGGTCACGCGCCGCACTGACGTGCTGCCGGGCGGTGTCGACAACGGACGGCCCCGGCCGCACGCTGCCGTCGTCCGGGTCGACCACGGTGAGCCCGGGCACGAGCGCGCACCACTCCTGCAGCAGCTCCGGCGGCGGCGCGGCGACGATCGCCTCGGCGGCCCAGTCACGCAGCCGCAGCTCGAGGTCGCCGGCCGCCGTCCCGACGCCGTCCGCCGCATCCACCTCGTCGTCGCGGGCCCGGGTCCGGGCGGTCTCGGCCTGCTGCAGGGCCTCGCCCGAGCTGTTCGCCGCCCGGTCGCGGGTGGCGTGCTCCTCGTGCAGCCGCCGCAACCGTCCGAAGCGCTCGGTCCGGACCTGATGGTCGGCGGCGAGCGCGCCGACGTCCCGGCCGGGCAGGTGCCGCTCGGCGCTCACCACGAGGCCGGCAGGCTCCGCCGCGCGCGCCAGGTCGCCCGCCCTCCGCTCCGCCTCCGCCTCGGCGGCGGCGACCTGCGCGCGTGCGGCCTCGACGGCGGTCCGGGCAGCATGCAGGGCGGACGCCGCCCGCTCGGCCCGCCGGTCCGCCGCGTCGCGCTGGTCCTGCCTGCCGGCCAGGTCGGCGCGCAGCGACTCCACCCGGCCGGCGGCGGCGACCGCGTCCTGGTACGCCTGGGAGTCGAGCAGCTCGCGCAACTCGGTGCCGCTGTCACGCTCACGCAGCCGCGCCTGCGCCAGCTCGCCCTGCGCGGCGTCCACCGCCTCAGCTGCGGCAGTCAGGCTCGCCTCGGCAGCGGTACGGTCGCGGGTCGTCCGATCAAGGGTCGTGGTCGCCGATGCGGAGGCGTCGGCGCGCCGGCGCAGCACCTGCCGTACCCAGGGTCGCCAGCCGCGGCTCACGAAGCGCGCGACCGCTCCAGCGGCCTCCTCCGTCTGCTCCACCGCGCGCCGCAGCCGCTCCAGCCGGTCCCAGCCCTCGGCGAGCTGGGTGACCTCCTGGGCGGCCAGGGGTGGCAGCGCGTCGCGGAGCGTCTCGGCCAGGCTCGCCGGGTTGAGCCGCTCCCCCAGCTTCGGCTTGCGCAGCTGCTTGAGCAGCTCGGTGAGGTTGTCGTAGGACTCCGGCGGGAGCTCGAAGAGGTCGTGGGCGAGCCGGGCCCGATAGGCCGCCGCGCTGGGGAGCACCTCGACGCCCTCCAGCCCGACCAGCTCCTTGCGGCTCAGGGTGGTGCCGGCGGCGACCAGGTCCAGGTCCTTCCCGGGGCGCTGCCCGGTCACGAAGTGCCAGGTGGTCACCCCGGACGACCCGGTGCCGCGGCGTGCCGACGCCCCCATGCCGCAGACGAGGAACTGCGCCTCGCCGGACGCCGTCCGCCGGCCGAACTCCACCCAGGCGTAGCCGAGCCCGGCGTCGGTCATCGGGCGGGGGTCGTCGCCGTCGCCCGTAGGCAGCAGGTTGTAGCGCATCGTGCGGTGCTGCGAACCGAACGGGTCGAGCACGGACGCCGAGATCTCCCCGCGCAGCAGCATCAGCGTCGTGAGCTCGAGGATCTTCGTCTTCCCTGCGCCGTTGCCGCCGCGCAGCACCAGACGGCCGTCGGCGAACCAGAACTCGGCGTCGTCGTACTCCCAGAGCGCGACGATGCCGACCCGCAGCGGCTGCCACCGCTCCCGCGCCGGCTCGGGCAGCCCTCCCCCCGTCGCGGCGCCGAGCCAGCCCCGCCCCGCTGTACCATTGTCCACGGTCATCGCTCCTCCGCGCCGATCCGTGACGTCACCGATAGGACCTGCGGGTTCCGGTAGCGGTCGGCCGCCGGCGACAGCCACCACCTGTCCGGACTGTGCGGGCGCACCAGGTCGAGCGCCCGCAGCAGCTCCAGGCCGCGCTCGCGCACGGCGAGGTCGCTGTCGAGCTCCTTGGTCATGGCCCGGACGTGCCTCGCCCGCACCTCGGACGCGGCGGCGTCGACGTCGTCGTCCCCGACGAGCCTGTCGCCGTCCATCCGGGCGCGCAGCTCCTCGAGCAGCATGAGGGCGGTGAAGTCGACGGCGCGCAGGCGTGGGAACGGCAGATCGGAGTCCTCCTCGTCGGCCGCGACCAGGGCGAGGCCCTCGCGGCGCTGTTCGACGACCCAGCCCGTCATCTCGGCGCACCAGCCGAGGATGCGGTGGCGCTGCCCCGTCAGGTAGCTCCGCTCGGCGTCCGTGAGATCGTCGAGCAGGCAGACGGGCAGCTCCACCAGCCGGCGCATCACCGACCAGCGGACGGCGTCGTCCGGTACCGGGGCGTCGCGCGTGGCACCAAGTGCTGCGGCGAGCGCGGCGGGGTCGACCAGACGGAGCAGCAACTCCCGGTCGACGCGGTAGGCGCCCCCGATCTGGTCGCGGCGATGCGCCCACCCCTCGCGGCGGTCCTCGGTGTCGCGGCTGGTCGGCAGCAGCGGGCCGCCGTCCACCAGCAGGCGGACGGCAGCCACGAACAGGTTCCGCTCCGCGAAGCGGTCCGGGTCGTACGGTGCGACGTCCACCCCCTCGTGCCGGCTGAGCACCCGAACCCGGTCGGAGAGCTCCTGCGTGGTGGTCAGCTCCTCTGCGTCCTCCGCGGCAGCTGCCGCGAGGAAGGCCAGGACGAGGACCCGGCGGGACGGCGGCGCGGTCCGCCGGGGTGCGACCACGTGCCCGGCGACGGGGAGCCGGAAGAGGCGGGCGGCGGTGTCCGTGACCACCAGCCGGTAGCCGAGCCGGGAGGCGAACCAGTCGATCAGCACGGTCCGGTGCCGCGGGTCGCGGACGAGGGCGAACAGCTCCGGGTCGCGCTCACGGTGCAGGACCGGCCGTGCCAGCAGGCCCGTGAAGGCCCGCTGCCGATCCGCCAGCTCGCGGCTCATCCGACCCGCTCCGAGGCCGGCTCGAGCTCGAACCGCCAGTCGAGAGTGACCAGGCGACCGCGGGGTGTACTGAGCGCCGCCGTGCCCGACCCGCCGTCCGGAGTCGAGAGGGTGACCCGCCACCGGCCGTCGCCGGTGACCGCCGACCTGCTGTCGAGTGCCCGGGAGCCCTGCCGCCGGGCAACGGCCAGCAGCTCCAGCAAGAGGTCGAACTCGGGCTCGGTGAGGGGGTCCCAGCTGCCGAGCCTGCTGCCGGAGCGACCCCGCAAGGAGGCCTCCGCCTCGGCACGAGCGGCACGCCCGGCGGTGCGCGCGCGGCGGGCGGCGGCCCGGCCGGCCGAGTGGTCGACGGCCCGCGGGCGGGCACCGGCGGCCGCCCGGGCGCCCTGCTCGCGGAACCGCGCGGTGACCGGCGCCGGCGGCGCGTCGGCCCACGACAGGGAAGCATCGGTCGGGGCGTCGGCCGGCAGCAGCAGGTGCCGGGCGGGGAAGGCCGCGACCGCGGTGTCCCACAGCCGCCAGGCCGTCTCGTCGTCGGGCGCCCGCTCGGCCGCACGGGCGAGCTGCAGGAGCTCCGCCCTGCGTGTCACCGTGCCGCCGGTGTCCATGAGGATGTGCATCCCGCGCGCCCAGGGCACCACCAGGTCGCGCAGCTGCCGGCGCAGCCGCCGAGCCTGGCCGCCCTCCCCCACGAACCAGGTTCGCAACGACGCCCACGTGTGCGCCCAGCGAGCGGCCTGGGCGTCGACGATCGCGTCGTCGGCGGCATCCGCGAGGGCAGCTCGCACGCACGCCCCCCAGACCTGGTCGCTCAGTAGCGGGGCCAGCTCATCGAGCAGGGCTGCGATCCGCGGCGTGTGCACGTCGACCTGCTCGCCCCACATGCCCACGTAGGACTGGAGCGTCCGCCAGAGCACCTCCTGCTTGCCGGCGTCCGGTCCGCCCGACAGCGCGTGCGCCAGCGCCCGCTGCCAGCCCCGCGCGGCAGCCGCCATGCCCCGGTGGATCACGATCACCTGCTGGTACTCGGCGGCCGCGGCCGGGTACCGGCGGCCGCGCACGGCGTCCCCGAACACGAGGAGACGGTCGTGGATCGCCCGCGGGGCCAGCGTCAGGTCGGCCGCGCCCGCGTCGTCGTCGTCGGCCTGTGAGGTCCAGAAGGCGTGGAACGCGGCCGCCGCCGGCGTCAGCTGGTACCTGTCGCGCCGGCGCAGGAAGTCTTCGCCGGTGCGGGCCGGCTCCTGCCACCGCGTCAGCACGCTCCAGCCGACGAGCTGGTCCAGCCGCGCGTCGAGGCCGAAGCCCTCACTCCCGAGCAGTGCGTCGACGCGGTCCTCCGGCACCCGGTCGACGAGGTGCTCGCGGAGCCGCCCCAGGATCTCGTCGTACGCGACGCCGGTGAGGCTGTCGTCCTGTGCTCCGAGCAGGACGTCGACCACGGCGCGATACTGCGCGGCGAACCGTGAGACGAGATACGCGGGGACGAGCTCCTGTCCCGGCAGGTGCGCGGCCCACGGGTCGACATGGGACGACTCGGGTAGCTCATCCGGATCGGACACGGCGTCAGCGTAAGCGAGCGCACCGACAGGACTCCCTGCCGTCGCTGTGGAGCGTGACGTGGGACGAAGCGGAGTCCCCTGAGGTTCTCAGTACCCGATCGGCAGGCCGGCGTAGTTCTCGGCCAGCCCCGTCGCGGCAGCAGTGCTCGTCGCCACCCACCGCAACTGGGACAGCTGCAACTGCGCGTCGAAGGGGTCGCCGCCGGTGTGCAGCATCGTCGTCATCCACCACGAGAAGTGGGTGCAGCGCCAGACGCGGCGCAGTGCGGCGTCCGAGTAGGCGTCCGCGAGCGCGCTGTCGTTCTTCGACAGCCACCGGGCGAGGGCCGGCGCGAGCAGGGCGACGTCGGCGACCGCGAGGTTGAGCCCCTTGGCGCCGGTGGGCGGCACGATGTGCGCGGCGTCCCCGGCGAGGAACAGGCGCCCGTACCGCATCGGCGCCTGGACGTAGCTGCGCATCGGCAGCACGCTCTTCTCCGTGACGGGCCCGCTCCGCAGGTGCCAGGAGTCGATGCCGGCGCCGAGCCGCTCGGCCAGTGCTCCCCAGATCCGGTCGTCGGACCAGTCGTCGACGTCCGTCTCGGGGGGTACCTGCAGGTAGAGCCGGCTCACGGTCGCGGACCGCATGGAGTGCAGGGCGAACCCGTCGGGGTGCCAGGCGTAGACGAGCTCGTCCGTGGACGGGGGTACGTCCGCGAGCACCCCGAGCCAGGCGTAGGGGTAGGTGCGCTCCCAGACCTGGCGGGCACTCGGAGGGACGGCGGCGCGGCTCGGCCCGAACGAACCGTCGCACCCCACGACCACGTCGGCGTCGAGCCGCTCCCGAGCGCCCCCCGGGAGGAGGTAGGTCACGAACGGGTGGTCACCCGTGAGGTCGTGCAGCCGGGTGTCGGTCACCTCGTACCTGAACTGCTGGCCCGCCGCGTCGCGGGCCCGGCCCAGGTCCTTGGTCACCTCCGTCTGGCCGTACACCCAGACGCTCCGGCCCACCAGGTCGACGAAGTCGAGGTGGTGGCGCTCCCCCGGGGTCTGCAGGTAGATGCCGCGGTGCTCGAACCCCTCCCGGTGCAGCCGCTCCCCCACGCCGACGTCGTAGAGCAGGCCCACGGTCGAGCTCTCGAGGATGCCCGCGCGGATCCTCGCCTCGACGTACGCGCGCGACCGGGTCTCGAGGACGACGGACTCGATCCCCTCCCGGTCGAGCAGGTGGGAGAGCAGCAGGCCGGCCGGCCCCGCCCCGATGATGGCGACCTGGGTGCGCATGAGGACGAGTCAACGGGGAACCTCCGCGGCGGG
This sequence comes from uncultured Actinomycetota bacterium, assembly GCA_963792195.1. Taxonomy (GTDB): domain Bacteria; phylum Actinomycetota; class Actinomycetes; order Actinomycetales; family Kineosporiaceae; genus DATKNA01. The sequence continues at coordinate 233,733 of CAWBVK010000006.1, forward strand.
GCCACTCTCGCCTTCCACCCAGCGGAAGTCCGTGCCCTCGACGGACCGAGCGATGCCGCGCGCCGAGACCTGCAGCGCCGATACCAGCCGCGGCCGGTTCCGCCCCAGGCTCGGGACGACGATCCCGAGGGCCGCCACCACGCCGGACGGCGTCAGCACGGGCACGGCCACCGAGCAGGCGCCGAGGCTCATCTCCTCGACCGTCTGGGCGTAGCCGTCCCGGCGCACCCGGCGCAGCTGCTCCGCGAGCAGACCCGGTGAGGTGATCGTGTACGGGGTGATGCGGGCGAGGTGGCCGAGGACCCGCTCCTGGACCTCGGCGGGAGCGTACGCGAGCAGCACCTTGCCGACGCCGGTGCAGTGCAGGGGCAGCCGCCCGCCGACCTGGCTGACCACGGGCACGGACGCCGACCCCGAGAGCCGGTCCACGTAGAGCACCCGGACGCCGTCCCGCACGGCAAGGTGCACGGTTGCGAGCGTGGCCCCGTAGAGGTCGTGCAGGAAGGGCGAGGCGAGCTGCCGCAGCCCGGACTGCACCGGCGCGAGGAGGCCGATGTCCCACATCCGGCGCCCCACCACGTATCGGCCGTCCGGCAGCCGGGCGATGAAGCCGCCCGCCACCAGCTCGGCCGCGAGGCGGTGCGCGGTCGGCGGCGGTAGCGCCGCCCGGCGAGCGAGCTCGCTGAGCCCCAGCGCGCGGTGTCCCTCGTCGAAGGCCGCCAGCAGCGCCAGCACCCGCGACGCGACGGTGGCCCCCGCCCGCCCGGTGTTTCCCGCCATGCCGCCATTCCTTCCGCTGAGCGGAAGGACAGCCTCCCATCCGGGGCCCCCCGTGACTACGGTCGGCGCCATGACCCTGACCGGCGCCCGACACGAGCGGCGCGACCCGACGCCACCGTCCTCCGACGCCGCCGCCGCGACCCAGGCGGAGATCAGCGCCGAGATCTCGAGGCTGAGTGCCGACTACGAGCACGAGCGCCTGAGCGAGGGTGACCGGACCCGGCCGCTGCTCGACTACCCGCCCTACCGCAGCAGCCTGCTGCGCCACCCCACCAAGGCGCCGGTGCATGCCGACCCCGAAGGGGTCGAGCTCTTCGCCCCCGTCTTCGGCGAACGGGACGTCGACCCGCTCGAGGCCGACCTCACGATCCAGCACGGCGGGGCGCCCGTCGGCGAGCGGCTCGTCGTCACCGGCAGGGTCACGGACGCCGACGGCCGACCCGTCCGCCGTCAGCTCGTCGAGGTCTGGCAGGCGAACGCCGCGGGCCGCTACATCCACCAGCGCGACCAGCATCCCGCGCCGATCGACCCCAACTTCACCGGCGTGGGCCGCTGCCTGACGGACGGGAACGGTGGCTACCGGTTCACGACCATCAAGCCGGGGCCGTACCCGTGGCGCAACCACCGCAACGCCTGGCGGCCGGCGCACATCCACTTCTCGCTCTTCGGCACCGACTTCACGCAGCGGCTGGTCACGCAGATGTACTTCCCCGGGGACCCGCTGTTCGACCTCGACCCGATCTACCGGTCGATCCCCGATCAGGCCGCCCGCGACCGCCTCGTCGCCCGCTACGACCACGACGTCACCGAGCACGAATGGTGCACCGGCTACCGCTGGGACATCGTCCTGACCGGCAGCTCGCGGACGCCGATGGAGCAGGAGCAGCCGTGAGCGCCCTCGTGCCGACACCGGGGCAAACCGTCGGGCCGTTCTTCGGCTACGCCCTCCCCTACCCGCACGACGCCGAGCTCGTCCCACCGGGATCGCCCGGCGCGATCCAGTTGCACGGCCGAGTGCTCGACGGCCGCGGGGAGCCGGTTCCCGACGCGCTGCTGGAGCTGTGGCAAGCCGCCCCCGACGGCTCGGTCGTCCAGCAGCCAGGCGCCCTGCGCCGGGACGGATGGACCTTCACCGGCTGGGGCCGCGCGAGCACGGACAACGCGGGCAGGTACTCGTTCACCACGCTGGCGCCCGGAGCCGGCACGGGGTCCGTCGCGCCCTTCTTCGCGCTGACGGTGTTCGCACGCGGTCTGCTCGACCGCTTGTTCACCCGCGCCTACCTGCCTGCCGACCCGCCTGAGGACGACGACACCCTGGACCGGGACCCGCTGCTGGCCGCGGTCCCGCGTGACCGACGCGGCTCCCTGATCGCGGTGCGGGACACGTCCGGGTACGCGTTCGACGTCGTGCTGCAAGGAGACGGGGAGACGGTCTTCCTCACCTACGCTGGCCAGCCGACCCGATGACGGACCTGCTCTGGCCCGGTGACGAGCGGGCGGGCGACCTGTTCACCGACGCCGCCCTGGTGCGCGCGATGGTCGCCGTCGAGCAGGCGTGGCTGTCCGCACTGGTCGAGGCGGGGATCGCGCCCCCCGGGGCGCGTGCCTCCCTCACGGAGCTGCTGACCCCGCCGGACACCGACGACCTCGCCGCGGCAGGCGAGGCCGGAGGCACTCCGGTGGTCCCCCTCGTGGCGCTGCTCCGCGAACGCCTGGGGTCCGACGACGCGGTGGCGTCCCGGTGGCTGCACCGCGGGCTGACGAGCCAGGACGTCCTCGACACCGCCCTCGTCCTCTGCCTGCGTGACGCCGTCGACCGCCTCCGGGTCGAGCTGCGCGCGCAGTCGCGGGCCCTCCTCGGGCTGGTCGCCCGCCACCGTGCCTCGGTCATGGCCGGACGCACGCTGACCCAACATGCCGTACCCGTCACGTTCGGGCTGAAGGCCGCGACCTGGCTCACCGGTCTGCTGGACGCCGCCGACGACCTCGACGCCGTCGGCGTCCGGCTCCCGGCCCAGCTGGGGGGTGCCGCGGGGACCCTCGCCGGGGCCGCCGAGCTCGCCCGCCTGACCGGCGCCGAGGCGCCCGACGAGGCCGCCCTGAACCTGGCGGCGGACGTCGCCACCACACTCGGCCTGCGCCCCGCGCCGCCGTGGCACACCAGCCGGGCACCGCTCACCCGGGCCGGCGACGCCCTGGTCCGCTGCACGGACGCCTACGGGCGGATCGCGAACGACGTCCTCACGCTGTCGCGACCCGAGATCGCGGAGCTGGCCGAGCCCGCGGCTCGCGGCCGGGGCGTCTCGTCCACGATGCCGCAGAAGGTCAACCCGGTGCTCTCGGTGCTCCTGCGGCGGGCGGCGCTCGCCGCGCCCGGGCTCGGTGCCCAGCTCCACCTCGCCGCCGCCGAGAGCGGCGACGAGCGCCCCGCCGGGGCCTGGCACGCGGAGTGGTGGGCGATCCGGCTCCTCGCCCGCCGCACGGTCGTCGCCGCGTCGCAGGCCACCGAGCTCCTCGCGGGGCTCCGGGTGGACGCCGACCGCATGCGGGCGACCGCCGACGCTGCGGCCCCCGAGCTCGTCGCAGAGGCACGCGCGCTGGCCGGGCTCGCGGGGGAACCGTCGGATCCACCCACGGAGCCTGGCGCCTACCTGGGCGCGGCCGGCCAGCTCGTCGACGCCGTGGTGGAGCGCGCCGCGACCTACCTGGAGGGAGCCGGATGAGCGCCCCGATCGTGCAGCCCGTGCAGCTCACACCCACGAACCCATCGCTGCCCCTGCTCGTGGTCGGACCCTCGCTCGGGACGACCGTCGAGACCCTGTGGTCGGCCTGCGCCGCCGAACTGGCGGACGCGTACGACGTCGTCGGCTGGGACCTGCCGGGGCACGGGGGCAGCCCGGCGGCGACCGTCCCGTTCTCGGTGGCCGACCTGGCGGGCGCCGTCCTCGCCCTCGCCTACGAGGTGCTCGGCCGGCGCGGAACACCGGGTGCGAGCTTCGCGTACGCGGGGGACTCCTTGGGCGGGGCGGTCGGCCTCCAGCTCCTGCTCGACGCCCCGGGCCGCGTCGCGGAGGCGACGCTGATCGCCACAGGAGGCCGGATCGCCACTCCCGAGAGCTGGCGCGAGCGCGCATCCCTGGTCCGTTCGTCCGGGACGGCCGCGCTCGTCGACAGCACCCCCGCCCGCTGGTTCGCCCCCGGCTTCGCCCAGCAGAACCCCGTCGCGCAGGAGTTGCTCGCCGGCCTCGAGGCCGCGGACGACGAGAGCTACGCGCTGGCCTGCGACGCGCTGGCCGTCTTCGACGTGCGCGTCCGCCTCGGCGACGTCGGAGCCCCGGTGCTCGCGGTCGCCGGCCGCCACGACCTCGTGACGCCGGCAGCGGACCTCGCCGGGATCGCCGGTGCCGTCCGGCACGGCCGGCTCGTCGTACTCGAGGGCTGCGGACACCTCCCGCCCGCGGAGGCTCCGGAGTCCGTCGCCCGCCTGGTGCGGGCCGCCGCCGCGGACGGCGCCCGCGGTGCGGGGACGCAGGTGCGTCGAGCGGTCCTGGGGGACGCCCACGTGGACAGGGCCACCGCGGGGACGACGCCCTTCACGTCGGACTTCCAGGACCTCATCACCCGCTACGCATGGGGTGAGATCTGGACCCGGCCCGGGCTGGACCGGCGCAGCCGCTCGATCGTGACGCTGACCGCCCTGGTCGCGCTGGGCCACGACGAGGAGCTCGCCATGCACGTGCGCGGCGCACTGCGCAACGGGCTCGACGAGCAAGAGATCAAGGAGGTGCTGCTGCAGAGCGCCATCTACTGCGGCGTTCCGGCGGCCAACAGCGCCTTCCGGGTCGCGCAACAGGTGCTCGCGGAACTCGACCAGGACGACGGGCGATGACCTCGTCGACCGAGAGCGCCTACCTGTACGACGCCGTACGCACCCTGGTCGGGCGGTAGGGACGCCGCGTGACCGAAGCCTGAACCGGGGGGCTGGCGCCCCGCACGCAGTACGGGTGGCACCCCTGCGGCCGCTCGTGGGCACACACGAAGCTGGCTGGCATGAGCCCGCCCCTCTCGGCCGCGCCGCCGAGAACCTCTGTGCGCACCGCCGGCACCACCCTGGCGAAGCGGCTGCCGTTCACCCTCTCAGTGGTCGCGGTCATGCTCGCCACCGGGGTCCTGACGGGGGCCCTCTGGAGGCCGCTGCACGCGTCGGGGCTCGTGGACCACGTGGCCTACGGCCTGCCCGCCCTCGAGGCGGGGCGTTGGTGGACCCCGGTCAGCGGCTCAGTGTTCGCCCTGGTGCCGCTGCAGTACGTCCCGGTCGTGGGCGGGTTCCTCGTCCTCGCCGGGTTCGGAGAGCTGCGCCTGGGCACACGGCGGGCGCTGCCGGTTACGGCGCTGACGCAGCTGGCCGGCGTGCTGGGGACGACCGCCTTGCTCTGGCTCACGCTCGGTTCGAGCTGGCCGTGGGCGGACGCGAACGCCCGGGTGCTCGACGTCGGCTTCTCCGCCGGGGCGCTCGGCGTGGCGGCGGCCGCGACGGCCACGCTCGGCAGCCCGTGGCGGGGGCGGCTGCGAGTCGGCCTGCTGACCTACGCCGTCGTGGCCTTCGTCTACATCGGCGCCTTGTGGGACCTCGAGCACCTGCTGGCCGTCGCGCTCGGGCTCGCCGTGGGCCCGCGTCTGGTCGGGCGGCGGATCGACCTGAGGGCCAGGTCGCTGAGCCGGCACGAGTACCGCCTGCTGGCGTCCGGCGCCTTCGTCGTGTCCGCGGCGGCCGCCTGCGCCAGTTCGCTGGCGTCCACGGGCGGCCCGCTGACGGTCGGGCTCGACGACACGGACAGCTCGCTGACGAGCGGATTCGTGTTCGCCGTCCTCTGGCTCCTGGTGGCGAACGGGCTGCGCTCGGGCCGCCGGCGCGCCTGGCGCTGGGCGGTAGGCCTCACGGTGGCGAGCCTCGCCGTCCTCGTCGCGGTCGGCGTCGCCCTGGCGGTCGACGGACACCCCGGCTGGCCGCTGGTGACCTACACCGCGCTACTGACCTGCGCGCAGCTCGCCGTCCTCGTCCTCGGCCGCCGGGCGTTCCGGAACCCGACCCGGCGGCGGGCCCGGCGGACGACGGGTTCCTTCCATTTCGTGCCGGGTGAGGACGAGCGGAGCAGAGCGTCCGCCGTGCTGCGGACCGACGGCGCCGTGAACCGTCTCGCCTGGATGACGACGTGGCCCGAGAATCGCTGGTTCTTCGCCCAGGACGGCGGTGAGGGATACGTCGCCTACCAGGCCCACGCGGGCGTCGCCCTCGGCCTGTGCGACCCCGTCGCGGCGACGGCCGCCGACCGCTCCGACCTCTTGCGCGCGTTCGCCGACCGGGTGCAGGCCGAGGGGCTGCTGCCCTGCCTGTTCTCGGTCACGCAGGAGACGGCGGACCACGCCGCGGCGCGGCGCTGGCGCACGGTGCAGGTCGCGGAGGAGGCCGTGATCGCCCTGCCCGGCCTGGCGTTCACCGGCAAGGCCTGGCAGGACGTGCGGACCGCGCTGAACCAGGCGGCCAAGCAGGGGCTGACCCATCGCCTGGTCCCGCTGGCGAAGCAGCCCCGCGGGGTTCAGGTGCAGGTGCGGGCGATCTCGGAGCAGTGGGTGGGCGACAAGGGCCTGCCGGAGATGGGCTTCACCCTCGGCGGTCTCGACGAGGCGATGGATCCCGACGTCCGGGTCGGCCTGGCCGTGGACGCCGACGGCACCGTCCACGGGGTGACCTCGTGGATGCCCGCCTACGGCCCGGGCGGAGGCGAGCCGCGGGGGTGGACCCTCGACGTCATGCGGCGGCTGCCCGGCGGCTTCCGCCACACCATGGAGTTCCTCATCGCGTCGGCGTGCCTGACGTTCCAGGCCGAGGGGGCGGAGTTCGTCTCCCTGTCGGGCGTGCCCCTCGCCCGGGCCGGCGGAGCGCCGGACGACGACGACCGCGGGGTCCTCGACGCCTTCCTGGACACCCTGGGCACGAGGCTCGAGCCGTACTACGGCTTCCGCTCCCTGCAGGCGTTCAAGTCGAAGTTCCAGCCCTCGCACGCCCCGCTGTACCTCGTGTTCCCCGACGAGGCCGCGCTCCCGCGGATCGGGCTCGCGCTCAGCCGGGCGTACCTGCCGGAGGCCGGCGTCCGCGACCTGCTGTCACTCACCCGACGGGCGCAGCTGCGGAGCGCCTAGTGTTCGGGCATGGTCCTGCGCCTGGTGTTCGCGGAGGACAACTACCTCGTGCGCGAGGGCACGGCGGCCCTGCTCGCGCGGTCGCCCGAGCTCGAGGTCGCGGCCCTCGCCGCGGATCTCGACGAGCTGCTCGCCGCGGTCGGCGAGCACCGCCCCGACGTCGTGCTCACCGACATCCGGATGCCGCCGACGTGGACCACGGAGGGGGTCGACGCCGCCCGCCGGATCCGTTCCGAGCACCCGGGCATCGGGGTCGTCGTCCTGTCCCAGTACGCCGAGGACGCCTACGCCGTCGACCTGCTCAAGGAGGGCACCGGCGGGCTGGGGTACCTGCTGAAGGAACGGGTCTCCGACCTGGAGCAGGTCGTCGAGGCACTGCGGACCGTCGCCGCGGGCGGTTCGGTGATCGACCCCAAGGTCGTCGAGGCGCTGGTCGCGCGCCGCCCGGCGGACACGCGGCCCGCTCGCCGAGCTGGCGCCGCGGGAGCTGGAGGTGCTGCGCGAGATGGCCGCCGGCAAGAGCAACCAGGCCATCGCGCGCACCCTGTACCTCAGCGAGCGGGCCGTGGAGAAGAACATCAACGCCGTCTTCACCAAGCTGTCCCTCGGCGCCGAGCCCGACGTGCAACCGCCGGGTCCAGGCGGTCCTCACCTTCCTCGACGCCACCGGCGCGAGCTGAGACGGCGAGCCGGGTGGTGCCCGGCCCTGCGCCCGCCCCCCAGACTCGGCGTGTGGGCGACGCGGTGCGGCGGGACCGGCGGGCGTGGAGCACCCACGTCGTCGTGACCGCGCTGCTGGCCGCGTACGTGGCGATCCTCTACCTCGCGGCGGTCCTGGCCGGGCGGGCCTTCCTCGGACGTGTCCACCGGCGCCGGCCCGGCGCTGACGGTGCTCGCCGCGGCCGTCGCCGCCGTCACCCTCGAGCCGCTCGGCAGCCGGCTGCGACGGCGTCTGCCGGTGCTGCCGCAGGACCGGCTGGCCCGCCTCGCCCGCGGCGCGGTGGCCGCCGACGACCTGCCCGAGGTGCTCCGCAGCACGGCCCGGCTCGTGCAGGAGGGGCTCGGCGCGGCGTCGGTCGAGATCACCACGGCCGGCACGTCGACGCCGCCGCTCGCCGCCGGCTGGCCGGCCGACGCGGTCCTCGACGGCAGCGAGACTGCCCACGTGACCCCGCTCGCGCGGTCCGGCGAGCCCGCTGGGCCGCCTCCGCGTCGCCATGCCCGCCGGCAGTCGGCGTCTCCCCCCGGGACCGCGCACTCCTCGGGGACGTCGCCGAGCACGTCGCGACCATCCTGCAGACCGCGGTCCTGCGCGACGCCCTGCGCGCGACCGTCGCCGAGGCGGAGCTGCGGGCCGGCGACCTGCGGGCGTCGCGGCAGCGACTCGTGCTGGCGTCGCAGCAGGGCCGGCGACGGGTCGAGCGCGACATCCACGACGGCGCCCAGCAGCACCTCGTCGCGCTCGCCGTGCACCTCGGGCTGCTGCGATCCCTCGTCGCGGACCGGCCGCCGGTCGAGCCCGCGGCCGTCGCCACGGCCCGCACGGCGGCCCGGTCCGCCCTCGCCGCCGTCGAGGAGCTGTCCCACGGCCTGTACCCGGCACGCCTCGCCGAGCACGGGCTCGCCGTGGCCCTCGAGCAGGCGGCCGGCGGCGGCCCGCTGCAGGTCACCGTGCGCGGGCAGGACCTGCCGGGGCATCGGATCCCGACGTCGAGGCCGCCGTCTACTTCTGCTGCCTGGAGGCGATGCAGAACGCGGCCAAGCACGCCCGGGCGTCCCGGGTCGACATCCGCCTGACGGTCCGGGACGGGCGCGCTGGCGTTCACGGTGTCGGACGACGGTCACGGCTTCGTGCCACTCCGGTGACCGGCACCGGCACCGGGCATGCAGAACATGCGCGACCGGCTGGAGGCCCTCGCCGGCTCCCTGGCCGTGACGTCCGCCCCGGGGCGGGCACGACGGTGTCCGGCGAGCGTCCCGTTCCGCGGCCGGCCGGGCCGGGCTCCGGCTGCCGGCGCCTCGCTCCGCGCCGCCCCGGCTGCGGGCGGCTGACGATGCGCGCCCGCCCGGCACGCCTGGGCCGTCGTCGTGGTCACCGCGGCCCTCGCGGTGGCCCAGGCGTTCCTGCTCGCGGCGGCCGGCGTCCCGCTCCTGTCGGCCGCGGCGGTGAGCGAAGGCTTCCCCGGCATCCCGCTCGCCACCGTCGTGGGGGCCCTCGTCGGCGCGGTCATCCTCTCCCGGCATCCACGGCACCGCGATCGGGTGGCTGTTCTGCCTCGGGCCAGCTCGGCGTGGCGATCGGCCTGGCCGCCCGCGCCGCAGGCAACCTCGCCCTCGCCGACGGCCGCTTCCCCGCAGGCGGGCGCGTGGCCGAGTGGGTCGGCGACCTGCTCGGCGGCGTGTTCGCGCTGATGCTGCTCGCCGTCCTGCTCCTGCTGGCGCCGGGCGGGCGGCTGCCGTCGCCGCGGTGGCGGCCGGCGCTGCTGCTCGCCGTCGGCTCCTACGCCGTCCTCGTCGGGACGCTGCTCACCCTGTCCACCCCGTCGAGGATCACCGACGCAGGTCGGATGCCCGCCACCGCAACGGTCGACTGGCTCGTCGGCGTCGCGAACGCCGGCGTCTTCGCCGGGCTCGTGGCCGGCGCCGCCGCGGTCGTCGTCCGGCTGCGGCGCGCCCGCGGCGAGGAGCGCCAGCAGATGCGCTGGATCGCGGTGGCCGCGGTCGGTCTCGCCGCGGTGCCGGTGGCGGCGCTCGCCCTCAACCTGACCGGCCGGCCCACACCGCCGGTCCTCGTCGTCGCCCTGCAGGTGGCCTACCTGGCCGTCCCGGTCGCCACCGGGTTCGCGGTGCTGCGCTACCGGCTCTACGACGTCGACCGCGTCATCGGTGGCGCCGTCGTGCTCACGGCGGTCGTCGTGGTCGCCTCGGCCGGCGTACCTCGTGGCCGTGGCCTCGGTCGGCCGGATCGTCGAAGGCGGTGGCCGGCCGTCGTGGCTCGCGCTCGGCGCCTTCGTCGCCGTGGTGCTGCTGCTGCAGCCGGTCCGGCGCGTCGCCGCCCGGGCCGCCGACCGGCTGGTCTACGGCCCGCGCGCCGCCCGGTACGCCGTGCTCGTGGCGCACTCGGACCAGCTGGCGGACGCGGCCGCCGGGCGCCTCGTTCCTCGCCGGGGTCGCGGAGACCACCGCGCGGCTGATGGGGGCGTCGTCCTGCCGGGCCGCGCGTCCGGCTGGACGACGGCAGCGAGGTGAGCGAGGTCTGGCCGCCGGGCAGCGGCGGACCGGGCGGTCCCGGCGAGGGCGCCCTGGAGGTCGCCGGTCCGCTCACGACGGCGTCGACGTCGGCCGGCTGGTGCTCGAGCTGCGCCAGCAGGCGGCGCCGTCCGCGTCCCGGCGCCGGGTGCTGCGCGAGTTCTGCGAGCGCGCCGGGCCGGCCTTCGCCACCACCGGGCTCGAGGAGTCGCTGCGCGCGGGCGCCACCCGGCTCGCACGGGTGAACGCCGACCTCGCGGCGTCACGGCAGCGCCTGCTCGCCGCCGACGACTCCGGCCGCCGCCAGGTCGCCGCGGCCATCCGGGTGGGCGTCGTGAGCGGGCTGCGTGAGGTGCCGGACCGGCTGTCCGCCGTCGCGGCCGCGACCCGCGGCGTCCGACCCGCCGGCGGCCGTCGGCCTCGTCGACGCCTGCATCGCCACGACCGACGGAGGCCCTCGAGCAGCTGCGCGAGATCACGCGCGCGATCAGCCCGCCGTTGCTCGCCCAGCGCGGGCTGCCCGCCGCCCTGCGCGCACGCGGCGGGCGGGTGCACCGTCGACGACCGGCACCGGCGCGGCCACCGGTGGCCCGCAGGACGTGGAGGCCGCCGCCTGGTTCTGCTGCACCGAGCTCCTGCGGGGGGCACGGGGCGACGTCCGGGTCGTGCTCGGGTCGGACGCCGGACGGCCTGGTGGTGACCCTCACCTTCGAGCCGGGCGACGGCCCCGGCGGCGCCCAGCTGGAGGGGGCGGCCGACCGGGTCGAGGCGCTCGGCGGGACGCTCGCCCGGCAGGGGCGGGAGCGTCCGGCTGACGTTCCCGGTCAGCGAGCAGGCGCGGCCGGGCCGCCCCCTGCCGCTGCCCACGCCCGAGTGAGGCTCGCGGGGGCCGAAGGCTCGCCTTCGGCAGGTAGCACAGCGCCCCGCTCGCCAGCGACCCGCTCCTCGGCGTCCTCGACGTCCGCCGCCCGAGAGGACGACGACGACGGGCGGGACCGGCAGCAGCCGCAGGAGCCGGGTGGCCTCCCAGCCGTCGACGCCGGGGAGCTGCACGTCCATGAGGACGAGGTCGGGGTGCAGCCGCCGGGCCAGCAGGACGGCCTCCTCGCCGCTCGCCGGCTGACCGCGGCGACCCGGAAGCCCGGGGTCGCCGCGACGACCGCCGCCGCGGCCAGCCGGAACGGGGCCTGGTCGTCGACGATCAGGACCGCGGTCTGCGGCAGGGGCGGCCTCACCGCTGAAGGCGTACGGAGTCCGCGGGCTCCCCGCGCAGGGCAGCGGACCGCCCGGCCGTGGTGTGGCTCGCCCCCGGCGGCGGGTGCGGCTGGCACTCCCGCGTCCCCCGGCCGCCGGAACAGGCTTGCAGCGTTCGCCCTCCCGCCCCGACGCTGCCGCAAGGAGCCCCCGTGGCCATCTCCTTCACCTCCCTGACGAAGCGGTACGGCGCCGTCACGGCGGTCGACGACCTCTCGGTCGACGTGCAGCCGGGCCGGATCACCGCGTTCCTCGGGCCGAACGGGTCCGGGAAGACGACGAGCATGCGGGCCCTGCTCGGGCTCACCGTCCCCACCGCCGGCACCGCCACCATCGACGGCCGGCGCTACCGCGACGTGCCGCACCCGATGCGCGTCGTCGGGGCCGTGCTCGACCAGGGCCTGCACCCCAACCGCACCGCCCGCCGGCACCTGCGCATCCTCGCCCTGCAGGCGGGCGCTCCCCCGGGGCGCGTCGAGGAGATGCTCGACCTGGTGGGCCTGACGGCCGCGGCCGACCGCCGGGTCGGCGGCTACTCGCTCGGCATGCGCCAGCGGCTCGCGCTCGGCGGCGCCCTGATCGGCGACCCGGCCGCCCTGGTGCTCGACGAGCCCTTCAACGGGCTCGACCCCGACGGCATCTGGATGATGCGCGCCTTCCTGCGCACCTTCGCGGACGCCGGCGGCACCGTCTTCCTGTCCAGCCACCTGCTCGCCGAGGTCGCGAACACCGCCGACGACGCCGTGATCATCAACAAGGGCCGGCTCGTGCGGGCCGGCACCGTCCGCGAGCTCGTCCGGCCCGGCGGCGTGGCCGTCACCACCCGGGACGCCGCCGCGCTCTCCGCCGCCCTGGTCGAGGCCGGGGCGACCGTCGACCGCACCGGGCCCGACGGCCTGCTCGTCCACGGCGCGGACGGCGCGACGATCGCGGCCGCGGCCGTGCGGGCCGGCGCTCTCGTCACGGGGCTGCAGGAGCAGTCCGCGGACCTCGAGTCCGTCTTCCAGGCGCTCGTGCACGACTCGGCGCTGCCGCCGTCCGAGACCCCGATGGTCCGGCAAGCCGGGCCGACCAACCACCAGGAGGTGCCGTCGTGACCACGCCGGCGATCCGCATGACCTACCCGCTGCCCTACCGGCAGACGTACATCGAGTACCGCAAGCTCACGTCGACGCCCGCCGTCTGGGTCGCGTCCGGGGTGATGGTCGGCGCTCGCCGTCGTCGGCCTGGTCACCAACGTCTTCCTGGCCGGGACCAACGGCCAGCCCGCGCTCGGCAGCACGGCGAACGTGAGCAAGTCGCTCTCGGTGTCCGCGGTCACCGGGATGACGATGCTCGTCCTGGGCATCCTCGTCATGGCCGGCGAGTTCCGGCATCGCACGATCCTCGCGACCTACCTCGGCGAGCCGCACAAGGGCCGGGTCCTCGTCGCCAAGCTCGTGCTCATGGGCGTGCTGGGCGCGGTCGCCGGCGCCGTGGTCTTCGGCCTCACCGTCGGCATCGCGATCCCGCTCTACGCCGCCAAGGGCGTGCACGACCTCCCGATCGACATCGGCCGGTACTGGCTGGGCGCCACCCTCGCCACGGGGTGCTACGCGCTGCTCGGGGTGGCCGTGGGCGCCCTCGTCCGCAACACGGTCGGCGCGATCATCGGCGCCCTCGTCTGGGTGCAGGTGGTCGAGCAGCTGCTCCTGGCCAACGTCTTCCCCGAGCTCGCCAAGTGGCTGCCCACCGGTGCGGCCGTCGGCCTGACCGTCCCCGCGAACCCCGGGCAGGACGTGCTCTCCCCGGGCGTCGCGCTCCTCGTCCTCCTCGGATGGACGGCGCTCATCTCCGTCGCCGCCACCGCCGTCAACGCGCGCCGCGAACTCCGCTGACCCCTCGACAGACCCCTTCCACAGACCGACACACAAGGAGCACCCCGTGAACGACACCGATCTCACCCCTCGCACCCCGTCCCGATTCCCGCCGGTCGCTGGAGAACCGCCGCCGCGGTCGCGGCCGCAGCCGTGGTCGGGACCGGAGTCGGCCTGGTCGCCTCGGCCGGCAGCGCCGGCGCCGCCCCGAGCTGCCGCCGCCGAGCGCGGCCGCGCGTGGCTGGCGAGCCCCGCGCACCACGCCACCGTGCTGCGCTTCGCCGTGAAGTTCAGCGACCACTACGTCGTCGACGTCCCCCCGCTGGCAAGAACAAGGACGACGTCGGCTCGGGGACTACGCGCTCTTCAGCGACCAGCTGCTCGACGGCAAGGGCCACGTCGTGGGCACCGAGGGTGGATCAGGCCTGGTCACCAACGTCACCGACGGGGCAGGTCTTCTTCACCCTCGCCATCGCGCTGCCCCACGGGCAGATCGCGGCGTCGGGGCTCTCCAGCCCGGCACCGTCGAAGGAGCTCGCCGTCACGGGCGGCACCGGCCGGTACGTCGGCGCGCAGGGGCGCCTCGACCTGGTGGAGAACGGTGACGGCACGGGCAGCCTCGTCATCACTCTCGTGGGCTGAGCCCGCACGGCAACCAGCGGATCACACGGACGGCGACGCCCGGCACCGGCGACCTCAGGGATGAGGCCGCCGGTGCGGCCAACCGCCAGGAAGGGGGCATGTTCATTCCACGTCCGCCCGTTCCGGCGCCGGTGGAGACGACGATGGCACTGCCCTTTCGGGCAGTTCCTTGCGTGGCCCGCAGTGTTAGGCTCCGCGATCGGGAGCCGGTCGCGTGGTGTGCTGGCCCAGGCCCAGCCGGTGGCCGCCCTTTCGAGGTGGACACATGAAATCGATACGGATCGGGTTGGCGGCAGTGCCTGTATTGGCCGTCACCGCTCTTGTCGGAGTGCCGGCGAACGCCCAGGGAATGAATGCGTCGCCGACAGCACCACAGCTGACGCCGAACTCTCGCGTCAGCCTCAATTGCGTCGTCAGCAGGCTCTGCCCGGATGTCGCCGAGTCCGACGAGGTCTTCGGGCACTACGTCGGGCACGACGAGCCGTCCGCCCTCTTCTACTCCACGAAGCCGGGCAGCGGCAATCGCATGCAGTACACGCTCCGGCTGCCGCGCGACCCCTCGCCTGCGCACCCGGACACGAACTCCTACCACTTCGAGCTCAACCCGACCTTCTGGTTCGGGTTGGCCCTGTGCGACACCCAGTCGTACCCGGAGCAGGTGTCGACGTGCGTCCCGGACAGCGACACCAACATCGTCGATCCGGCAGTGTCACCCAAGCACCCCGGTACGGCGTTCATGGAACTCCAGTTCTATCCGCCCGGCTGGGTGCCGTGGCCCGCATGGGCCGTGGCGCCGGGAGCGACCACCTGCGACCCCACGAAGTGGTGCGCCGCGATGAACATCTTCGGCCTGTCCGAGAACCCCGTCACCGGGCAGCTCCAGAACGACACGTGCGCCGCGCAGGTCGGCATCGAGTACTGGAACTTCGCCTTCGTCACCAGGAACGGGCGGTCCCAGGCGCCGGCCAACCCCCTGCAGTCGACGCTGGCGACGTTCACGCCGGATCCGGCCAAGGACCTCTTCATGAACTCGGGGGATGTCGTGAAGCTGTCCGTGCGGGACAGCGCCGACGGGGTGCGGGTGGTGCTCGACGACCGGACGAGCCACCAGTCCGGCTCCATGACCGCGAGCGCGAGGAACGGCTTCGCCCAGGTCCGGTTCGACCCGACCGGGACGAGCTGCGACGCCGTCCCGTACGACTTCCACCCGATGTACTCCACGTCGTCCCCACAGACCAGGGTGATCTGGGCGGCACACACGTACAACGTGGCGTTCTCGGAGGAGATCGGGCACTTCCAGTTCTGCACCGGCTCCAACCCGATCCCACCGACGCAATTCGGCATCGGCGCCGACGGCAAGCCGGTCTCCTGCCCCGCAGGGAATGTCGAGGGCCGAGGCACCGGCACGCGTCCCGCCGACGGCGATGACAACTTCTGCTTCCCGGGGTCCGAGTCGCTCCTCGTGCGGGTCAACGGGTGCACGGACACCAACACCGGATTCGACGGCCCCTCCTACCAGAAGGACTGGCCCGACGGCAATCTCCGAGTGCACCCGGAGCCGATCCTGTTCAGCCCGCCACGCACGGGTCAGAACTACACGGTGAACTACCAGCGAATGGGGTTCGAAGCGGACCTCCCGGCCGTCGAAGCGACGTGCGACGTCGACACCGGGGTGGGATGCACCTTGATCCCCACCCAGGACACCGGTCAGCCCGCCGAGTTCTACCCGTACTTCAGCGCGTTCAACGCGGGCAGGGGCCACGGCTGCTTCCTCGGCTACGGCGCACACCTGCCCGGCAGCACCACGAGCTTCGGTCGCAACGCGCAGTACGGCTCACTCCTGGGGAGCACGCACCTCGTCTTCGGCGGAGGTGGCGCCAGCGAGAATCTGTTCCTCAACTTCCGTCAGATCTTCACCCCGACGCCCTGTCGCGCCTGACGGGGCCCCGACCGCGGAGAGGCGCCATGCCAGGAGATCAGCCCTGAGCGGCGGGCGTCACCGCCTCGCAGCGGCGAGGCGGTGACGCCGCACTCGATGATCAGGCCCTCGTCGCCGCTACGCGCCGGAGGAGCTGATCTCACCGGGCAGGACCGGGAGCACGAGGCGCGACGCCTCGCTCGGCGTGTGCCACACGGTGTGCAGCGACGGCCGCAGCTGCGTGCTCGTGCCGGGAGGCGCCCCGGTGCCCTCGTTCCGGGCGAACCGGGGGTGCGACCCGCCGGCGACGACCAGCCGGACCCGGTGCCCCGCGGCGAACCGGTGCGCGCACGGGTCGAGCCCGAGGTCGAGTCGCTGCACCTCGCCCGCCGGGATCGCCGGGTCGAGCCGGACGAAGCCGTCGCAGACGTTCCGTGAGACCCCCTTGGCGTCGACGTCGCAGAGCCGGACGAACACGTCCGCGTGCGGGTTGTCGATGGTGAGGGCGAACTCGACGACGGGGACGCCGACCACCTCGATGGTGTCGGCGAGCGGCGGCGAGGTGAACGTCACGACGTCGTCCCGCGCCTCGAGGGGACGGTCGTCCCGGACGCCGGCGTCCGACGTCAGCAGCCGCCCGGCCCGAGTGGGCGTGGGGTCGGACGGGTCGTAGAGGAAGGACGTCGACGGCCCGGCCCCGGTCGGGGCGTCGGTGGTGAGCCGGCCGCCGGGCTGAAGGAACCGGACCTCCTGCCGGCTCGGCGGCGGCCATGCCGGCAGCTCGCGCCACGCCTGCCCTCTCGGCGCGCCGGTGATGCAGATCACGACCGGCGCCTTCACGCGTGCGGATCCCGGTGCCTCCCCCGAGAGGTGCTCGGCGAGCCAGTCGAGGTTGCCGCGGACGACGCGCGCGGCGCCGCGCGTCCCGACCTGGAGGTGCGTCCACGGCCCGACGGTGAGGCTGACGTCGACCCCCCGCCGGCGCAGCGCCTCGTACTGCTCGACGGTCTGGTTGAGGAAGATGTCCTGCCAGCCGGCGACGAGCCGGACGGGGACGCGGACCCGGTCGAGGGCCGCTCCGGCCTTCAGGCGATCCCAGTAGGCGTCCGTGGGCTCGGGGTGGGTCAACCAGGCGTGGAACCACGGCGCGCGATGCTCCAGCAGGCGCTCCGCCGCGTCCGCCAGGGGCAGCCCGGAGAACGCCGGCTCCAGCCGGCGCTTGGCGGTGGCCGTGCGGAGCATGCCGCGGGCGAGACTCGTGACCTCCTGGTGGATCATGAGGTCCGACCAGGACAGCGCGTCGTTGAGCGTGAACGCCCCGGTGCCCTGCACGGCGCGGAACATGTCGTGCGGACCGACGAGCACGATCGCCGTCCGCAGCTCGGGCGGTGGCTCGAGCAGCAGCGCCCACTGCACCCATCCCAGGTACGACCCACCGAGGGTGGCGAGCCGCCCGTCGAACCACGGCTGCCGGCGCAGCCAGGCGACCGTGTCCTGGGAGTCCTCGGCCTCGTGGACCATGGGGTCGAACCGACCGCCGGACCCGTAGGTCCCGCGGCAGCTCTGCATGAGCACGTGGTAGCCACGGGCCGCGCAGACGCGGGCATCGAGCAGGTCGCCGGGGAAGCCGCGGCCGTAGGGCGTCCGGATGAGCACGGTCCCGCGCTGACCGGCCGTGAGCGGCACGTAGTGGTCGGCGAGCAGGACGACGCCGTCGCGGGCGGCAACCGCGACGTCCCGCTCCACCCGGTAGTCGTTCCGTGCGGGGGGCAGCCGGAGCAGCCGGGACAGCACCCGCTCCGCCAGCCGCGTCGACCCGCTCGGGACGTGATCGGCGATCTCGATCTCCAGGCCTGCCGCCATCGGTGCTCAGGTCCTCCGTTCCGGTGCCGCCTGGGCGCACGGTGGCACCGCACACGCGGTGATCGCCGGTGGGACGATCCGATGATGGAGCCTCGCATGGACCCGTCGATCGGCAAGCCCCCGACGGTCACCGTGGTCGGACCGGACGTCGGCGAGTCGCGCTGGCCGCCTGTGGCCGCCCTGCTGGGATTCATGGCGCTGAACATCGGATTGCGCGTCTGGCTGCCTCACGAAGCAGCGATCGGCCTGCCGTGGCTCGTGCCGTCCATCGAAGCCGTGCTGCTCGCCGTCCTGCTCGCGGGTCATCCGGGCGGGGTCACCCGGCACAACCGTCTGCACCGGCTCTCCGTGACCCTGGTGGTCGTCCTCGTGCTGGCGGCGCTGTGGGCGACCGCGGTCCTGGTGCGCGACCTGATCGGCGGGCTCGGGGTGAGCAACTCCCCCGCGCAGCTCCTCGCCTCCGGCGGGGTGGTCTGGCTCGGCAACAACCTCGCCTTCGGCCTGCTCTTCTGGTTGATGGACGGCGGGGGGCCGATCGCCCGCTCGCTTCATCCCACCCCGATCGACTTCGCCTTCACGCAGCACCTGAGTCCCGAGGTCGCGCCGCCCGCTTGGCGGCCCGTCTTTCTCGACTACCTGCATCTGGGCTTCACCAATGCCACCGCCTTCAGCCCCACCGACGTCATGCCACTCACCCACCGGGCCAAGTACACGATGGTCGTCCAGTCGACGGTCGCGCTGGCGCTCTTCGGTCTGATCGTGGCGCGAGCGGTCAACGCGTTCACCTAGCCCCGGATACGAGCAGACGCCCGAGGTGTGGCCTGTTCGGCCCGGTTCTCGGAGCTCCTTTGCCGCGTCGTCATGACCGAGCACCGCGGACGACGTCCGCCCAGGTGGCCGTGGCGGCGAGACGCTGCGCGAACCGCGCAGGGTGGGCGAGCTGCGGGAAGTGCCCGGCGCCGTCCCAGACCTCGACCGTCGCGCTGCCGTGCAGGAGGCGCTCGAGCCGCTCCTGCACGGCCGGATGCGGCTGGCTCCCGAGGACGAGCAGGTACGGCACGTGGCGGCCCGCGACCGCGGCGATCTCGGCCCCGATCGCCTCGTCGGCCAGCTCGGGGTCGGCATGCAGCAGGTCGCGCCAGTAGCCGAGGACGAGCTGCTCGTCCGGCCGGCTGTTCTCGGCGACCAGTAGGCGCATCTCCCGCGGCAGGAGGTCCGTGCGGAAACTCTGCTCCATGACCGCCCAGGCGGCTGCCACGCCCTGCCCCGTCTCCGAGTCGATCATGGACTGGATCAGCCGCACGAACGGTGCGAGCACCGGGACGGCGTCGACGTTGACGACGCCTGCGACGGTCTGCCGGGCCGCGTACATGCTGGCGATGCCGCCGGCCATCGAGTGTCCGACGAGCACGGGCCGGCTCAGTCCGGCCTGCTCGATGGCCTGGCGCAGCAGCTCGATGACGTGCTCGTAGCTGTGCGGCGGCTGCTGCGGCGACTCCCCGTGGCCCGGCAGGTCCAGCGAGAGGATCTGCCGGCCGGGGTCGATCTCGTCGAGGTGCTCGAGGACGGGGCGCCAGATCCGCCGGTCGAAGCTCAGGCCGGGCATGAGGACGAGCGGCGGGCGCTCGTCGGGTCGGCCGAGCAGGTCCCCCGCCATGCCGGCGACGGTGATGGGTTGGTTCGAGGCGGTGTGTGTCATACCCCTGAGGCGTTCGAACGAGGTGAACACATCGTTCGGGCTACAGGCGCCACCGGGTGGGGCCGCCCGGCGCGGGGTCGTAGCGGCACGACAGTCCCGTCCGGATCGACGCCTGAAGGTGGGCAGCCGCACGCGGCGCCTGCGGCTGGATGCGCGCGATGACCGAGCGGAGCGTGCGGGTCGCGTTGACACGCGCCCGCTCGGCCTCGTCGCTGACCACGCGGCTTCGCCCGCCGAGAGCGGTCGACCTTCGCAGCTCGGCCAGCACCGCCGCGCGCTCCGACTCGGCCCGCTCGGAACGCCTTCGGTCCCCGGCGTGGTCGGCGTCCTGGAGCTCCGCGTCGAGATCGCGCAGTCGCCGCTGGTAGGCGGCAAGGGCCTGCATGTCGAGCACCGGTTCCGCGGACCCCGCGGACAGCCCGGCGCCACCGGCCACCAGGTCGAGCGCGGCGACGTCGTGGCGAGGTGCGGCCAGCAGCACGCGCAACTGCTGCGCGCCACGACTGTCCGGGAGGCGGGCGCGCTCGGTGCCGGCGACCAGCAGCCAGTCGGGTCCGTCCCGCAGGTAGGTCCACTCGTCCGCCCCCACGGACATCGACCGGAGCAGGGTGCCGAGGCCGAGACGCCGGGCGATCTTGAGTGCACGCCCCCTTGTCTCGGCGGCACGTTCGAGATCGTCGGCGGCCCCGCGCCGAGAGAGGGCGTCGGCCAGCGCGGCCAGGCTGCGAGCGTGGTCGGGGAGCGCGCCGATGCGACGGGAGCTCTCGCACGCTTCCTGCAGGTGCGCGACCGCCTCCTCGAGCCGGCCCAGCCGCATCTCCAGCAGGCCCAGGTAGAACGTGACGAACCCGCTCGCGGCGTTGGCGCCGCCCTGGACGACGAGGCGTCCGGTGTAGGGCGTCAACGCGGCGTGCAGCGCCTCGACCGCGGCGATGTCGGCGCCTGCGGCCGCCACCTCGGCGAGCTGACAGACGGCGGTCAACCAGCGCGGCCCGGACGCGGCCAGAGCCCAGGGCAGCACCCGCTCGAGCTCGGCGATCGCCTCCTCGCGCCGCCCGAGGGCCAGCAGGATGCGCGCGCGGGTCGCCTCGTACAGGTGACCTGGGAGAGCGCGGGCGACCTGCGACATCGTCGCCTCGGCCTGCGTCCACTCACCCGGTGTGCCCTTCTCGATCACGGAGGCCGAGCGCAGCGAGGCGACGAGGCGGCCGGCGTCGGGCAGCTTGATCCTGGCGGCCAGCTCGGCGACCTCGTCGGTCAGCCGAGCGGCGACGTCGAAGCGACCGCGCAGGTTGGCGAGCACGGCGTGCCGCGACACGGCGATCATGGACGCCTCGGCGTCACCGGCGGCGGTGGCCGCTCGGTGGTACGCGGCGAGCACGACCTCGGCCTCGTCGACCCGGGCCAGCTCCATCAGGGCGACGAAGCGCCAGAACGTGCCCGAGAGCTCCAGGGCGCCGTCGCCGGCCCGGCGCGACAGGTCGACGATCGAGCTCGCCGTCTCGAGGCGGCTCAGGGCGCCGGCCGGGTCCCACAGGGCGTGCAGCCGGGCGTCGAGCACCTCGGCCAGCACCTGGTCGTCGCCGTCGGCCCGCGCAGATCGCAGCGCCTCGTCGGCCAGGGCCCGACGCCGCTCGCCGGCCAGCGGATCGCCCAGCAGTTCGCGAGCCATCCGGGCCAGCAGCCGGGCGCGCGACCCGTCGTCGGCCGCCCGCGGTAGGGCCTGCTCCAGCAACCGCAGGAGCTCGTCGTCGACAGCCAGGAACTCGGCGCGCGGCGCGGCGGCCAGGGCCAGGTGGACGAGCGGGTCCCGGCCGGGCGGTAGCCGTCCCAGCGCCTTCGCGAGCTCCCGCGCGGCCCCCGGCAGGCCCCTCGACGCCACCCAGACGGCGTGCCGGTGCGCGGGGTCCAGGCCGGGCACGGCACCGGCCAGGTCCGCCTCGGCCAGCCCGGCGAGGGTGAGCCGACGACCCAGCCCGAGCGGCCGGGTCGAGGTGACCACCACCGAGGTCGAACCGCCGACCAGCCGGGCCGAGAGCAGCTCCAGGCTTACGAACGCCTCGGGACCGCCGACGTCGACGTCGTCGACGACGACCAGCCGGGGACTGGTGCTGATCAGTGCGCCGAGCGCGGTGCCGAGCGCGAGCGGGTCGCCGCCACGCAGGGCGTCCAGGGCGTCGGCCGCTGCACCGGCGTCCGCTAGCAGCTGCAGCCACACGGCACGTCCGGGGTGACCGGCAGGCGCGGACGCTGCGAGCACCTCGACGCCGCGGGCGCGGGCGGCCGAGATCGCGGCCGCGACCAGCGCCGTCTTGCCCACGCCCGACGGTCCGACGACGCAGACCAGCTCGCCTGCTCCGGCGACGGCGTCGTCGACCGCACCGAGCAGGTCCGCGAGCTGGGCCGCACGCCCGGCCAGTCTGGTCACGACGGGGCGGGGGCGGTCATGCCCGTGAGGCGATCGAGAGCGGCGAACACATCGTTCGCTGCCGAGGAAGCGTCAAGGACGCTAGGCCCCGGGCGCCGGGACGGCACCCGGAGCCTCGTCACCGGGAACCCGACCCCGTCGGATGGGTCGCGGTCGACGCCGCGGCCGCGAGGACGACGACGAGCGTGCGTGGACCGTGCACCCCTTCGACCCGCTCGAGCTCGATGTCGCTGGTGGCCGAGGGCCCGCTGATCATCGTGAGGGGGCGCGTGGGGTCGAGCCGGGCCAGGGCCTCGGGGACGGTCTCGACGACCTGGTCGGGCCGGACGACGACCACATGGACGTCGGGCACCAGGGTGAGGGCACGCCGGCCCTGGTCGGCACCGGCGTCGAGGACGATCGTCCCGGTCTCGGCGACGGCGACGGCGCAGCCGGTGACGACCGCGTCCGCCGCGTCGAGGTCGGCGACCGTCAGCGGCTCGCGGAGAGCCGCCACGCCGCCGAGCCAGCTATCGGGGACGCCGTCCGGAGCGACCACCCGGGTCAGGCCGCGCTCGGCGAGAGCACCCGCGACCGCGGCCGGCACGCCGTCGCCGCCACCGTCGGGACGTGCGGGAACGACGGTGGCGCGGTAGTCGGCGAGCCGCTCCGTGAGCAGGTCCAGCAGCTGCGGGGAGCCCGGCACGTGGTCCCCGTGCGCGCGGTAGCCACGGGGCACGGCCACGGCGCCGGGCGGTGCCGCCGCGAGTGCGGTCCGGATCCGGCCGAGGACCTCCTCGCGGGCGTTCACGGGTTCACCTGCGAACCGTCGGCCGGAGCGGCGTCGACGCGGGACCGCCGGGCCCACCACTGCCGGAACGTCTCCTTCGGCGGTGCCGGCACGTCGCGCGACGCGGTCCAGGCGGACAGCGGCGGCGGGAGCGCGCGGATCCGACCGCCCCGCGCGATGATCCGCCCGGCCCGCAGCGCGGTCTCGCCCGCGGCGAACCGGCGGGGGCCACGCATCCCCCACGACATCGCGGCCATCGCAGCCCGCTCGGGGGACGGCAGGCGGCGTCCGCGCTCGTGGTCCACGTGTCGTCCGCGCAGGTGGACCAGCAGCTCCGGGATGTCGATCTTGACGGGGCAGACCTCGTAGCAGGCACCGCACAGCGACGAGGCGTAGACGAGCGTGTCGACGGCGCCGCCGTCCATGCCCGTCAGCTGCGGCGTGAGGACGGCACCGATCGGCCCGGGGTAGACCGAGCCGTACGCGTGGCCACCCGTGCGCTCGTAGACGGGGCAGACGTTGAGGCACGCGGAGCAGCGGATGCACCGCAGCGCGGCACGGCCGACCCGGTCGGCGAGGACGGCCGTCCGGCCGTTGTCGAGCAGGACCACGTGCACGTCCTGCGGGCCGTCGCCGGGCGTGACGCCGGTCCACAGCGAGGTGTACGGGTTCATCCGCTCCCCCGTCGAGGAGCGTGGCAGGAGCTGGAGGAAGACCTCGAGGTCGCGCCAGGTCGGGACGAGCTTCTCGATGCCCATCACCGTGATCAGCGTCTGCGGCAGCGTCAGGCACATCCGGCCGTTGCCCTCGGACTCGACTACGGCCAGCGTGCCGGTCTCGGCCACGCCGAAGTTCGCGCCGCTGATCGCCACCCGGGCGGCGAGGAACGTCGTGCGCAGGTACGCGCGGGCCGCCATCGCCAGCACGCGCGGGTCGTCGGTCAGCGCCGGGTCGACGCCCGGCATGGCGTCGAGGAAGATCTGCCGGATCTCGGCGCGGTTGCGGTGGATCGCGGGCACGAGGATGTGCGAGGGGGTGTCGTCGGACAGCTGCACGATGAGCTCGGCCAGGTCGGTCTCGATCGCGGCGATCCCGGCGTCGGCGAGGGCCTCGTTGAGCCCGATCTCCTGGGTGGCCATCGACTTGACCTTGACCACCTGATCGGCGCCCGTGGCCCGCACCAGATCGGCGACGATCCGGTTGGCGTCGTCGGCGTCCCGGGCCCAGTGCACCTGCCCGCCGCGGGCGGTCACCGCCACCTCGAACTGCTCGAGCAGCTCCGGCAGCCGTGCAAGGACGTCGTCCTTGATCGCGGCCCCGGCGTCGCGCAGCTCCTCCCAGTCCGGCACCTCGGCGACGACACCCGCGCGCTTGCGGCGGATCGTCGACGTGGCGTGCCCGAGGTTGTGCCGCAGCTGGGTGTTCGCCAGCGCGTCGCGGGCCGCCTCGGGGAACGGCCGCCCGGTCAGCGTCCCCCGGTCGGTCGCGTGCGGCAGGGCGCTCGGCATCCCCAGGAAGGTCCCGCTCACAGCGCCGCCTCCCAGCCCTCGCCGGCGAGGATCTCCGCCAGGTGCACCGTCCGGGCACCGGCGCGCAGCCGGGACAGGCCGCCGCCGATGTGCAGAAGGCACGAGGAGTCGCCGGCCGTGACGACCTCGGCCCCGGTGGCGCCCACGGCGGCGAGCTTGTCGGCGAGCATCGCCGTCGAGGTGTCCGCGTTCTTCACGGCGAAGGTGCCCCCGAACCCGCAGCACTGGTCGGCCGCGGGGAGCTCGACCAGGTCGATCCCGCGGACGGCGCGCAGCAGCCGCAGCGGCTTGTCCGCGACGTGCAGCATGCGCAGCGAGTGGCACGTCGGGTGGTACGTCACCCGGTGCGGGTACGCCGCCCCGACGTCCACCACCCCGAGGACGTCGACCAGGAGCTCGGACAGCTCGTGGGTCCGCGCGGCAACGGCCTCGGCACGCCGGGCCAGCCCCGCATCGCCGGCGTCCCGGGCCAGGGTGGCGTGCTGGTGCCGCACCGATCCCACGCACGACCCGGACGGCGCCACGATCGCGTCGGCGCCGTCCGCGAGCGCGCGCTCGAACACGTCCACGTGGTGCCGGACCAGCGGGAGGGCCTCGCGCCGGTACCCGGTGTTCACGTGCATCTGCCCGCAGCACGTCTGGCCCGCGGGGAACACGACCTCGTGCCCCAGCCGCTCGAGGACCACCACCGTGGCCTGCGCGGACCGCGGGAACAGCGCGTCGGCCAGGCAGGTGGCGAACAGGGCGATCCTCATGACCCTCCTGACCCTTGGTCAGACCCTACTGAGAAGTGACCGTACGGCAGATGAGCCGTGGTTCTTCGGCCGGCTGACTTCTCTGGTTCCTGAGCGCCGCTGAAGGCTTCACCCCTCGCATCAGCCGTCTGTCGGTGGTGTGGGGCACACGTCAATCATGGCTGAGTCGATCCCCCTGGCCGCCGTCGTCGCACCCCTGCAGTCCTTGGTGCTCCGCGCCGCGCGCAATCGCGAGCGGATCACTATCACCGACCAGCACCAACCTTCCGCGGTTGTCATCTCGGCCGACGAGCTGGAGGACCTCGAGGACGCCCTCGCGGTTGCCGAGTCGCGACTGCGCGAGGCCGAGGGCCACGAGGCCTGGGTCCCTCAGGAGGAAGTGAGGCGTCGCCTCGGCTTCGACCGGTGACGCTCGACGTCGTCTGGGAGCCGCCGGCTCGGACGATCAAGGTCACGCACATCGGCCGTCGCACCTGATCCGTTACGAGCCTGCAGCCCCATCTGCACGTACTCAACTTCAGAGGCGCGGTCGTCATCGCCCGCCCAATAGGCCGGCGCGGATGCGCTTCGCTCCTTCGCCGTCGCGGTCATCCCCTTGGGGTGAGCCCCCGAGCACCGGGCGCGTGAAGAGTGGCTGGTGCTGGGCGGGTCCCGAGGATCGGGACGGCTGATCGCGCGCTCAGCCGGCCGACCGAGGAGGACACCGTGCCAAGGATGATCAGACGCGCTGCGGTGCTGGGAACGACGGCTCACGTCGCTGCCAAGCGTGGCGAGGCCAGAGCGATGGCCGCCCAGCAGGAAGCCGCCCCGGCGGGTCCTCCCGAGCAGGCGGAGCCGGCGCCGATGGTGCCCGAGCAGGCGGCGCCCACCGAGGTGGAGGCGGCTGCGGGCAGCGCGGACCCTTACGGCGACCTCATGAAGATGAAGGAACTGCTCGACGCGGGCGTCCTGACGCAGGCGGAGTTCGACGCGCAGAAGCAGAAGATCCTCGGTGCCTGACACGTTCGCGGCGCTCTCAGGAGGTGCAGCATGACCATCGGACCCGTGCAGTTGCTGGTTCTGGCCTTCGACCGGCCGAATTTCACCGGAGATATCGTTCGGGAGCTCGTGCGGCTCCGCGACAACGACATGATCCGTCTCATCGACACCCTCGTCGTGCAGAAGGACGTGAACGGCGAGCTGACCACCGTGCAGTGGAGCGACCTGTCCATCGGCGAGGCGGAAGACCTGGGCGAGGTGGCGGGCGCCCTCATCGGACTGGGCGAGGGCGACGAAGTCAGCGTCGAGGCTGCGGCCCGCGCCGGCCGCGAGGCGGGCGCGGACGGTCACCTGCTCGACAGCCCGGACGTGTGGGACGTCGCCGACGCGATCCCCAACGGCAGCGCCGCGGCCATCGCGCTGATCGAGCACGTCTGGGCGGCCCCGCTGCGTGACGCCGTCGTCCGAGCGGGCGGCGCCGCCGTGAGCGACGAGTGGGTCCATCCCCTCGACCTGGTCGAGATCGGTGTCGCGGGGGCCGCCGAGCCCGAACGGGTGTGAGATTCCGGCGCCCGTGGGCGGACCCTGATCAGGGTCCGGCTGCGGGCGGCGGCACCATCGAGGCGCGGACGTCGGTCAGCGGTGTGGCGCTCACCTGGATGAGGCCGCGCACCGGTCGGTCGAGGTCGAGCGTGATGACCAGCGTGAGGGTCACCAGGACAGCGGCCACCAACACCGTGGTGAGGCCGCGGCCGAGCGCGGCGAGGTGGAGCGCGAGCAACCCCAGGGCGATGGCTGCGCCGACGACCTCAAGCGCGAGGACCGACGTGGGAACGCGGTTGTCGAGGCCGTAGACGCGGCTGGACTGGGCGTCGAATGTTCCGTTGAGGCTGTCGACGTACAGGCGCGGCGCGCTCGCGTCGGGTTGCGCCGCCAAGGCCTGTCCGGCATCGCTCCACAACGCTCGTTCCGTGCGCTGACTGTCCGCGACGGCCGCATCCTGCTCCGGACTGTCCGGGACCGTCAGGGCGATACGGATGCTCGTGTCGGTGTACTGACGCAGGAGATCCATCGACCGCGTGCGGACGGGCTCCTGGAGCGTCTGGGCCCGCAGGTACGTGGTGCCGATCGCGTTGGACTCCTCGACGATCGCCGCTCGCCGGTCCTCGTAGCGCCCGACGGCGAGGCTGAGACCGAAGGCCAGCACCAACCCCATGAAGCCGAGCATGGCCGCCTGCATCACCCCGAACGGCTCGCTGTCTCCCTCGGGCTTCTTGTGCTCGGAACGGCCGATCAGATGCCCGAGGGCCGTTGCGCCGATCACCACCACGAACAGGATCAGCGCCACGACCAGGCTGTTGAGCCGGAAGAAGAACACGTGCCTCCTGCCTCGTCGATGTGGCGGACTCAGACCGCTGGGGCCGCCGCGCAGCGGAACCCGATGTGGCTCATGCCCGTGTCGATCATCTGGGGCCGTCTCGCCGCCGGCCGGTAGCGCAGGCAGTAGTCGTCGGCGCAGAGGAACGAGCCCCCCTTGATGACCTTGCGCGGGATCCGCACCTGTGGTTGTGCCCGGTCGTAGCTCTGCTCGCGACGACCCCCACGAGGGTCGCGCGGCAGGCAGCAGGCCGAGACGTCGCTCCAGCGGCGCTCGACGTACCAGTCCGAGGTCCATTCCCAGACGTTGCCCGCCATGTCCGCGAGGCCGTACCCGTTGACCGGGAACGAGCCGACCGGCGCGGTGCGGCCGTACCCGTCGTCGGCCCGCCACGGGAACCTCCCGTGCCAGTAGTTGGCGCGCCGCTCGCCGGGCCCTTCGGGTTCGCTCCCCCAGGTGTAGGTCGCCCCCGCGATACCGCCGCGTGCGGCGTGCTCCCACTGCGCCTCGGTGGGTAGGGTCAGTCCGGCCCAGACGGCGTACGCCTCGGCGTCCTCGTAGGCGACGTGTACGACAGGGTGGTTCTCGCGGCCGTCGAGATCGCTGCGCGGTCCCTCCGGGCGCCGCCAGCAGGCGCCGGGCGTCCACCGCCACCACTGGCTGAGGTGCCGCAGGTCGACCGGCCCGGGCGTGCCGCACGAAGACCATCGACCCGGGCACGAGGTTCTCCGCCGGGGCCCCGGGGAAGTCGGCGGGGTCGAGCGGGCGCTCGGCGACCGTCCTGTAACCGGTGGCGTCGACGAAGGCGGCGTAGGCGGCGTTGGTGACCGTGGTGCGCGCCATCCAGATCGCGCCGACCTCGACGTCGCGCGCCGGCGCCTCCTCGGGGTAGTGGTCGTCGGATCCCATGCGGAAGGTGCCCCCGGGCACCCAGACCATGTCGTCCGCGGGCGCGGCGCCGGGCGGCGACCGAGGTGGCTGACTCCGTCACGTGCTGTGGACTCCTGTCTGCAGCTCGGCGAGCACGTCCTCGAGGCTGAAGCTCGCCGGCTTCTGCCGGGGCGGGAACTCGACGAAGCTCTGGATCATCTGGAAGACGAACGCCTGCATCGGCACCGCCACCCAGGCATGGTCGAGGATCCAGTCGTAGTAGGTGTTCGAGGTGATGTCGGCCCGTTCGTACGGGTCGGTGCGCAGGTTGAAGATCTTGGGCACCCGCAGGCGGGTGAACGGCTCGGCCCAGACCCGGAGCGTGCCCGTCGCGCGTTGCTCGAGGAAGACCAGCTTCCAGTTGTCGAACCGCACCGCGGTGAGATCGCCGTCGTCGGAGACGTAGAAGAAGTACTGGCGCGGGCTCTCCGTCGTCGCCCCGGTGAGGTAGTCGAGCTGGTCGAAGCCGTCGAGGTGCACGTGGTACGGCGTGCCGTCGAGGTCGACGCCGGCCTCCAGGTCGGTCGGCGATGTCGGGCACGCCGGCGGCGGCGAGCAGGGTCGGGAACCAGTCGTTGTGGCTGACGATGCCGTTGAGCACCGTGCCGGCGGGGATCCGGCCCGGGCCACCGCACCACGGCGGGCACCCGGTAGGCGCCCTCCCAGTTCGAGTTCTTCTCGCCGCGGAACGGCGTCATCCCGCCGTCCGGCCAGGTGTTCATGTGCGGCCCGTTGTCGGTCGAGTACACGACGATGGTGTCGTCGGCGATGCCGAGCTCGTCGAGCAGCGCGAGGAGGTCGCCGACGAGCTTGTCGTGGTCGATCATCGTGTCGTGGTACTCCGACTGCCACCGCCCGGCCTGGCCCCTGCTCTCGGGCTTGACGTGCGTGCGGAAGTGCATGTGGGTGGCGTTGAACCACACGAAGAACGGCTGGTCGGCGGCGGCCTTGTCCCGGATGAAGACCGAGCGCCGCCGCGAGGAACTCGTCGTCGACGGTCTCCATCCGCTTCTTGGTCAGCGGACCGGTGTCCTCGATGCGCTGGGTGCCGTCGTCGTTCGCCCACGAGTGGATGACCCCGCGCGGACCGAACCGCTCCCGGAAGTTCGGCAGGTCCTCCGGCCGCGGGTAGTCGGCGAGCTCCGGCTCCTCCTCGGCGTTGAGGTGGTAGAGGTTGCCGAAGAACTCGTCGAAGCCGTGCACCGTCGGCAGGTGCTCGTCGCGGTCGCCGAGGTGGTTCTTGCCGAACTGGCCGGTGGCGTAGCCGTGCGCCTTGAGCGCCGTCGCGATGGTCGGGTCCTCCGCCTGCAGGCCGATGGTGGCCCCCGGCATGCCCACCTTGGTGAGGCCGGTCCGGATCGGGTTCTGCCCGCAGATGAACGCCGCCCGCCCCGCCGTGCAGCTCTGCTCGCCGTAGTAGTCGGTGAACCGCGCCCCCTCCTCGGCGATCCGGTCGATGTTCGGCGTCCGGTACCCCATCAAGCCGTCGCTGTAGCAGCTCAGGTTGGTGATCCCGATGTCGTCGCCCCAGATGACCAGGATGTTGGGCCGGTCCGTCGGCATAGCTGACCTCCACCTCTCACGCCGCTCGGCAGCCGCGATCGTCCCGAGCCAACACGGGTGGCCACCCGCCTTCCTCATCCCAATCGGATGACGACCGCGGCGCCCGGCTCGGCGAGCGTGGCACCTGCGAGCAGGACCGGATCGCGGCGCCCCGCGTGTCCTGCCGATGCCCCAGTGCGACCCGTCCCGGAGGAGCGGCGATGAGCCAGGCACCAGCGCAAGCCGGCCGCCACAAGGTGGTCGTCGTCGGGGGCGGCTTCGGGGGCCTCCCGGCCACGCGGCTTGCTGGCGCGCTCGCCGGTCGACGTGACCCTGGTCGACCGGCGCAACCACCACCTCTTCCAGCCGCTGCTCTACCAGGTGGCGACCGGCATCCTCTCCCCCGGACAGATCGCTCCCGTGCTGCGCCACCTCCTGCGGCGACAGCGGAACGTGAGCGTGGAGATGGCCGAGGTGACCGGCTTCGACCTCGAGCGGCGGGTCGTGCTGGCCGCGGCCATCCCGGGCGAGCAGCGCGAGTACCCCTACGACAGCCTCATCGTCGCGGCCGGGGCGGGGCAGTCGTACTTCGGGCACGACGAGTACGCGCTGATCGCCCCCGGCATGAAGACGATCGACGACGCGCTCGAGCTGCGGCGCCGCGTCTACGGCGCGTTCGAGCTGGCGGAGAGCGCCCACGGACGACGCGCAGCGGCAGTACTGGCTGACCATCGTCATCGTCGGCGGCGGCCCGACCGGCGTCGAGCTCGCCGGCCAGGTCCGCGAGCTGGCGGTGCGCAGCCTGACGAAGCGACTTCCGCAGGATCGACCCGGCGTCCGTCCGGGTCGTCCTCGCCGACGGCGGCGCCGAGCCGCTGGCCGCCTTCGGCGACCAGCTCTCCGGCCGCGCCGCCGCACGCCCTCGAGAAGCGCGGCGTCGAGCTGCGCATGCACAGCCGGGTCGTCGGCGTCGACGCCTTCGGCGTCGACGTCGACGGGCCCGACGGCCGGGAGCGGATCACCGCCGGCACGGTCATCTGGGCGGCCGGCGTGCAGGCGTCACCGCTCGCCGGCCTGCTCGCCGAGGCCACCGGCGCGACGACCGACCGCGCCGGCCGCATCGCCGTCCTGCCCGACCTCAGCCTGCCCGGCCACCCCGAGGTGTTCGCGGTCGGCGACATGGCCACGATCGACAAGCTGCCGGGCGTGTGCGAGGTGGCGATGCAGGGTGGCCTGCACGCGGCCAACACGATCCGCCGGCGCCTCAAGGACGACGCCGCACAGTCGCTGCCCGTTCCGGTACCGCGACCTCGGGAGCGCGGCGGCGATCGGCCGCTTCAGCGCCGATCGTCAACTTCAAGCGGGATGCGGCTGAGCGGGTTCGCGGGCTTCCTCGTCTGGATGTTCGTCCACCTGACGTTCCTCAACGGGTTCGGGAACCGGCTGGGCGCGCTCTGGCGCTGGGGCCGCGCCATGGCCGGGCGCGCCCGCCCGGAGCGCGTCTTCAGCATGGGACACACCGGCGGTGACCTGAGCCTGCCTGAGGAGGTCCGGCGGCGGGTGATGCCGAGCGCCTTCCCCGTCTTCGACGCCCTCCCGAAGCAGCCCGGCGCGTCACCCTTCGACGTGCTGCCGGGCGCGACAGCACGAGCCGGGGCCGGACGGCGCCCGCCCGGCGCCCGCCCGAACCGAGGGCTGACCCGCCGGCCGACGGGTCATTCCCTCGGAGTGAGGCGGCGTCGGCCGCGCGCGGGGTGGACTGGGACGGCGACGCGCCGAACGCCCGATCACGACGGCGGGGCCAGCGAGCCGCAGGGCTGAGGGAGCTCGCATGTGCCGGTGGCTGGCCTACTCGGGAACGCCCATCCTGCTCGAGGAGCTGTTGTACAACCGGGAGCACTCGCTCATCGACCAGAGCCTGCACTCCCGGATGGGCGTGGAGACGACGAACGGCGACGGCTTCGGCGTCGGCTGGTACGGCGTCGAGGGCGGCGGGCAGCGCCCTGCCGACCACGCGCGACAGCGGCGTCCCGGTCATCTGTTCAAGGGCACGGGCCGGCGTGGAACGACGTCAACCTGCGGGAGCTCGCGCGCTCGACCTCGTCCGGCCTCTTCATCGCCCACATCCGCGCGAGCACGGGCACGGCCGTGCAGCAGACCAACTGCCACCCCTTCCGCTACGGCCGCTGGCTGTGGGTGCACAACGGCGCCATCAAGGACTTCCACCTGATGAAGCGCGACCTCGTGATGGCGGTCGACCCGCAGCTCTACCCGTCGATCGAGGGGTCCACGGACTCGGAGGTCATGTTCTACCTCGCGCTGACGTTCGGGCTGCGCGAGGACCCGGTCGCCGCGGTCGAGCGCATGGTGGGGTTCGTCGAGGCGACGGGACGCGAGCACGGCGTGGACAAGCCCATGCAGATGACGGTCGCGACGAGCGGACGGCGAGCGGCACCTTCGGCTTCCGCTACTCCAGCATCGGCAAGAGCCGCACGCTGTACTTCAGCTCCGCCGTCGCGACGATGAGGGTGATGTACCCCGAGAACGAGGTCTTCCAGAAGATCTCCGACGAGACCCGGATCATCGTGTCCGAACCGCTCGGGGACCTGCTGGGCGCCTGGAACCCGGTGCCCGAGGCGAGCTACGGGATCGTGCACAAGGGCGAGGACGAACTCGGCAGGTTCGCCCCGCGGCTGCCCTGAGCCTCACGCCCGGGGGATGAGGACGACCCCGTCCACGGTCGCGAGCCTGGCGGCATGACGGACAGCCCCATCCCCCGGACGAGGCCCCCCGCCCAGCCTGCCGACGTAGGCCCGACCGCACCCGGCGCGAACCCACCCGCAATGTCGCGTGCCGTCGCGCGCCGCCTGGTGCTCCCCCTCGCGCTCGCCCAGTTCATCGCCAGCTACGCGGCCACGAACATGAACGTGGCCATCAGCGACATCGCCCACGACCTGAACACCACCGTCGAGGGCCTCCAGACGGCGATCACACTGTTCACCCTGACCATGGCCGCGCTCATGATCCCCGGCAGCAAGCTGACCGACGTCTGGGGGCGCAAGCGCTGTTTCATGGGCGGCCTGACCGTCTACGGCGTGGGCGCGCTCGTCGCCGCACTCGCCCCCTCGCTGGGGATCATGACCTTCGGCTACTCGATCCTCGAGGGCGTCGGCTCGGCGCTCATGATCCCGCCGATCTACATCCTGGTCACCGTCCTCTTCTCCGACCTCGCCACCCGGGCCCGGTACTTCGGCGTCATCAGTGGCGCCGCCGGGCTCGGCGCGGCGGCGGGTCCGCTCATCGGCGGGTTCGTCACGACGGTCTTCGGCTGGCGCGCCTCGTTCGTCCTGCAGGTGATCGTGATCGTGACGATCATCTGGCTGGCGCGCGGGCTGACCGACCCGCCGCAGGACAGGCCCGCCCCGCGCTTCGACGTCGTCGGCGCGGTCCTGTCCGCGGCCGGCCTCTTCTTCCTCGTGCTCGGCATCCTGCTCACCCGGTCGTACGGGTGGCTCGCATCGCGTCAGGACTTCACGATCGGCGGCACCGTCGTGATCCCGCAGGGCGGCGTCTCCCCCATCTGGATCTTCGTGCTGATCGGCGTCGTCATCCTGGCCTGGTTCTTCCTGCACCTGCGGGCGGCCGAGCGCGCGGGCCGCGAACCGCTGCTGCACACCCGGCTCTTCAAGAACAGGACGGCGAACCTCGGTCTGGGCACGCAGACGATCCAGTGGCTCGTGCTGCAGGGGTCGTTCTTCACGATCTCGGTGTTCCTGCAGGAGGTGCGCGGGTTCAGCGCGATCTCGACCGGCCTCCTGCTGACCCCGGCCACGATCGGCATCCTGGCCGCCTCCGCCGGCGCCGAGCGGCTGGCCGGCCGCCGTCCGCAGCGGTGGCTGGTCGTCGCGGGCTTCTTCGTGACCGCCGTCGGCATGGGCCTGTTGCTCGCCCTGGTGCGCACCGACTCGGCCGTCTGGACCTTCGTCCCCGGCCTGCTGCTCATGGGCCTCGGCGTCGGCGTGATGCTGACGTCGTCGGTGACGATCGTGCAGTCGAGCTTCTCCGATGCCGACCAGGGCGACATCTCGGGGCTCTCGCGGAGCGTGTCGAACCTGGGCTCGTCCTTCGGCACGGCGCTGGTGGGCTCCGTGCTCGTCGCCGCGGCGTCGACGACCCAGGAGGGGCGGTCGTTCGCCGTCGCCCAGGGCGTGCTCCTGGGCTTCTCGCTCGTCGGGCTCGTGCTCGGCGTCCTCATCCCGGGCCGTCACGGACTCCGGGCCCGGGCCTGACGCCCCTCACCCCGCGGGACCGGCTCCTCCGGAAGGGATGAGCCGGGTGGCGGCCCAGGCCCGAAGACTCGACCTGTCCACACCGACGGAGGGCGCCGCCATGCACAAGGTCAGCCACGACCCCCGCGCCGAGCAGGCGCTGATGTCCGTCGCGTATGGCGGCCGCTTGGCGCGAAAGCCCGTGCCCAAGAACCGGATGCCCGAGGACAGCACCTTCCCCGACTCGGCGTTCCGCCTGATCCACGACGAGCTGCTGCTCGACGGCAGCTCCAGGCTGAACCTCGCGACGTTCGTCACGACATGGATGGAACCGCAGGCCGAGAGCCTCATGGCCGAGGCGTTCGACAAGAACATGATCGACAAGGACGAGTACCCGGCGACGGCGGAGATCGAACGCCGCTGCGTCAACATCGTCGCCGATCTGTTCCACGCGCAGCCGCACGAGACGGCGGTCGGCGTCTCGACGATCGGGTCGAGCGAGGCGGTCATGCTCGCGGGGCTCGCGCTGAAGTGGCGGTGGCGGGAGCGCCGGCGTGCGGCGGGGCTCCCGACGGACCGCCCCAACCTGGTGCTGGGCAGCAACGTGCAGGTGGTCTGGGAGAAGTTCTGCCGCTACTGGGACGTCGAGGCCCGCTACGTTCCCATCACTCGCGACCGGTACACGATCACGCCGGAGACGACCCTGCCGTTCGTCGACGAGAACACGATCGCCGTCGTCGCCATCCTCGGGACGACGTTCACCGGCGAGTACGAGCCGATCAAGGAGATCGCCGAGGCGCTGACCGCGCACAACGCCGAGACCGGCTGGAACGTGCCCATGCACGTCGACGCCGCCAGCGGCGGCTTCGTCGCGCCGTTCCTGCAGCCGGACCTCGAGTGGGACTTCCGGCTGCCGATCGTCAAGTCCATCAACGTCTCGGGGCACAAGTACGGGCTCACCTACCCCGGGGTCGGGTTCGTCGTCTGGCGCGACCAGGAGGACCTGCCCGAGGACCTCGTCTTCCACGTGAACTACCTGGGCGGCGACATGCCCACGTTCACGCTGAACTTCTCCCGCCCCGGCAACCAGATCGTCGGCCAGTACTACAACTTCATCCGGCTCGGGCGCGCCGGCTACACCCGGATCATGGAGACGCTGCGGGACATCGCCGATGTCGCTCTCGACCGCCGTCGCGAAGATGGGCCCGTTCGAGCTCCTCAGCGACGGGACCGACATCCCGGTGTTCGCCTTCGCGATGCGCGACCCGGGCAAGTACACGGTCTTCGACGTCTCGAACCGGATGCGGCAGTACGGCTGGCAGCTGCCCGCCTACACGATGCCGGCGGACGCCGAGGACCTCGCCGTCCTGCGGGTGGTGGTGCGCGAGGGCTTCAGCGCGGACCTGGGCGACAAGCTGCTCGCGGACCTGGCCGAGGTCGTCGCCCACCTCGAGAAGCACGGCCGGCCGCCGGGCGAGGACGAGCCCAAGTCCGTTCGCCCACACGTAGGCCGGCTGCGCGCACCCCAGGAGGAGAGAACCGTATGACCGACGCAACCCAGGGGCGGGCCGCCGTCCCGGCGCCTCGCACACCGACGGCCGAGGCGCCGGAACGCGCCGGTCTGGTGCTCGTGTCGCTGATCGCGGTCGCGGCCGTGGCGAACCTCAACCTGTCCGTCGCGAACGTCGCGCTGCCCTCGATCGGGCGGGCGTTCGACTCCTCCCAGACCGCACTCGACCTGATCGCCGTGGGCTACTCGCTCGGGCTGGCCGCCTCCGTCCTCTACCTGGGGGCGGTCGGCGATCGGTACGGGCGCAAGCTCCTCCTCGTCCTCGGGATGGTGCTGTCGGTCCCGGCCTGCCTGCTCGCCGCGTACGCGCCGTCGGACACCGTGCTCTTCTTCGCGCGGATCCTGGGCGGGCTCTCGGCCGGCATGGCCTACCCCACGACGCTGGCGTTGATCGCCGCGCTCTGGTCGGGCCCGGGCCGCACGCGATCGATCGCACTCTGGTCGGCGATCGGCGGCGGCGTCGCCGCTCTCGGGCCGCTGGTCGCCGGCTTCCTGCTCGAGCACTTCTGGTGGGGCTCGGTGTTCCTCGTCACGCTGCCGCTCGCCGTGATCGCCGTGGCCCTTGCGTGGTTCTTCGTCCCTGCCCACGTCAACGAGACGACCGAGAGCGTCGACCACCTCGGGGGCGTCCTCTCCGTCGCGCTCGTCGGGTCGCTGATCCTCGCCATCAACTTCGCGCCGGTGCCGAACAAGGGCGCTCTGACCCTGACGCTGGCCGCCATCGCGGTCGTCGGGCTGATCGCCTTCGTGCTGCGCCAGCGCGCTGCCCGCAACCCGCTGTACGACCTGCACATCGCCGGCCGCCGGGTGTTCTGGGTCGCCGCCTGCGCCGGGATCATCGTGTTCGGCTCGCTGATGGGCGCGGCGTTCATCAGCCAGCAGTACCTGCAGAACGTGCTCGGTTACACCACGCTGCAGGCGGGCGCCGCCTTCCTGCCGGCCGTCGTCTTCATGATCCTGGTGGCACCGCGCTCGGCGAAGCTCATCGAGACCCGCGGGGCCCGGTTCACCCTGCTCCTCGGGTACGCGTTCCTCTTCCTCGCGTTCGGCTGGATGCTGCTCCTCTGGAAGGAGAACAGCTCCTACTGGCAGGTCGGGCTCGCCTACGCCTTCATCGGCATCGGCGTGGGTCTGGCCGGCACGCCCGCCTCCCACTCCCTCACCGGCTCCGTCCCCGTTCAGCGCGCCGGGATGGCGTCGGGGACGGCGGACCTCCAGCGCGACCTCGGCGGCGCGATCATGCAGTCGGTCTTCGGCGCGCTGCTCACGGCCGGGTACGCCACGGCGGTGGGCGTGGCGATCACGTCCGCGCCGAACGGGCAGCAGGTCACGACCAGCGTGCAGAACGAGCTCACCAAGTCGTTCTCAAGCGCGGCGGAGGTCGCGCAGCAGTACCCGCAGTACTCGCAGCAGATCATCGCCGGCGCGAAGTCCTCGTTCCTCGACGGTGCCGACTGGGCGTACACCGCCGGCATCGTCGCGGTGCTGGTCGGTGCCGTGATCGTGTTCTTCCTGTTCCCGCGCAAGGAGCAGGAGGAGCAGCTGCTGGCGGACTACCACCGCGAAGACACCACCACCACGACAGGAGCGGATAATGGTCTTCAGGGGACGACGCGAGGAGCGGCGCGAGGAACGGCACGAGGGCCGGCGCGAGGAGCGCCGGGCGGTGCACTACCGGATGCGCCAGAAGCTGGTCTCCATCGGTGACGACTACTGGATCGAGGACGGCGACGGCCGGCGCGCCTACAAGGTCGACGGCAAGGCGCTCCGTGTCCGCGAGACGCTGAACTTCGACGACCCGCACGGCGCAACCCTGCTGCGGATCCAGGAGCGCATGATGCGGGTCCGCGACACCATGGAGATCGAGGACCCGGGCGGCCGAACCGTTGCCCGGGTGAAGCAGGCGATGATCACGCCGCTGCGCGACCGCATGACGGTCGAGATCCCGGGCGGCGCGGACCTGCACGTCCAGGGCAACCTCCTCGACCACGAGTACAAGATCGAGGCGGACGGGCGCCCCGTGGCGGAGGTCTCCAAGCGCTGGTTCCGGGTGGCGGACACGTACGGCGTCGAGATCCAGCCGGGTGAGAACGAGATCCTCGTGCTCGCTGTGACCACGGTGATCGACCAGATGACCTCGCCGGGCCGCTGAGATGACCCCACCCTCGACGCAGGCCTGGTCCTTCGGCGACGGCCGGTTCAGCTTCACCGCTCCACTGGGCCAGGCCCCGACCGTCGGCACGCCCGTCGTCGTCACGATGCCCGATGGGCGCGACCTGCTGGGGCAGGTCGGCCGCACCGTCCTCGCCGACGGGCAGGGGGGCGTCGCGGCCGACGTCCGTGATGTCCAGATCCTCGGTGACGGTGAGCTGGTGGCGAGCCTGGCCGGCAGCGGTCCGCTCACCGAACCGTTCGCCGGCGGCCAGGTCGCCACCGCGCCCGCTCCCGTCCTGCGGCAGTGGCTCGAGTCGCGACTGGGGACGACCGCGCGTCTGGACCTGGGCACCGCCCGCCCCGACGCCCTCGGTGCCGTGCAGCTCGCAGCCGCAGGGTTCACGAGGCACACGTTCCTCTGCGGGCAGTCCGGCTCGGGCAAGACGTACACCCTCGGACTGCTGATCGAGCAGCTCCTCCTCCGGACCGACCTCAAGGTCATCGTCATCGACCCGAACTCGGACTACGTGCACGTCACAGAGATCGACCGGGACGGGCTCAGCGCCGAGGAGGTGCGCCGGGCCGACGAACTGCCGGACCGGGTCAAGGTCTTCCGCCACCACGGTGTGAACCGCCTGCGTATCCGGTACGGTCGCCTGCCCCTGGACCAGCAGGCCCTCGCGCTCGAGCTCGACCCGATCGAGGACGCCGAGCTCTACGACAGCCTCCGCCGGGTCACCCAAGCGATGCCGGACACCGAGTACTCGCTGCGGGACCTCCGGGCGCGCCTCGACCCGCTCGAGGAGCCGGCGCGCAGGCTCGCGCTGCGGATCGACAACCTCGCCGCCGCGGACTGGTCGGTGTGGGCGGAGGTCGACGACACCCCGCTCATCGACCAGCTCCCGCCCGACTGGCGTGGGGCGATCCTCGACATCGGCGAACTACCGCACCCCCGCGAGCGCTCCGCCATCGTCGCCTCGGTCCTGTCCGCGCTGTGGGAGTGGCGGCACCGCCGCGAACCCGTCCTCGTCGTGATCGACGAGGCGCACAACGTCTGCCCGGCCAAACCGGCCGACCGCGCGCAGGCACTCGCCATCGAGCACGCGATCCGGATCGCCGCGGAGGGGCGCAAGTACGGCCTGTACCTCTTCCTCTCCACCCAGCGACCCGACCGGCTGCACCCCGAGGTCCTGGCGCAGTGCGAGAACCTCGTGCTCATGAAGGTCAACTCCGCCGCGGCGATCGACCTGCTCGCGCAGACGTTCTCCCATGTGTCGCGGCGCATGATCGAGCTCGCGCCGACCTTCACCATCGGCGAAGGTCTCGTCGCGGGACGCCTCTCGCCGCTGCCGATGCTCTTCTCCAGCGGACGCCGCCGCTCGCCCCAGGGAGGCGCGGACGTTCCGGCCACGTGGGCGGAGACGGCTTCAGCAGCCTCCACCGTCGACGCTGCTTCCTAGGCCGTACGTGGGTGGCGGTGCCGGCGTCGCAGGCACCGCCCTCCTCGTGCGAGCGCTCAGCTCGCGGCAGGATCGGCCGCAGGATCGGCCGCTGCCCGGGGGCGAGGCACCGCGGTCAGCGGCTTGGTGACCGCCTCCAGCGACTTGCCCTCCGCGTTGATGCCGATGAGCAGCTCCACGACGCCACCGATGATCATGATCCCGGCGCCGACCAGGTAACCTATGAACAGTCCGGTTCGGCTGGAGCCGTCGCCGATGAGCCATCCGTAGAAGACGGGCCCGATCGCGCCGAAGATCGTGCCGATCGTGAAGAACACCGCGATGGCCTCGGAACGGATCTCGATCGGCCACGTCTCGCTCACGGTGAGATAGGCGGCGCTCGCCCCGGCCGAGGCGAAGAAGAAGATGACGACCCACACGAACGTCTGGGAGAAGGCCGTGAGGTCGCCGTTCTTGAACATCCAGGCGCTCAGGGCCAGGAGCGCGCCCGACACCAGGTACGTCCCGGAGATCATCTTCTTGCGGCCGACGGAGTCGAACAGCGGGGCCAGGATCAGCGGACCTGCCAGGTTGCCGATCGAGAAGGCCAGGCCGTAGAGGGGTACCTTCGTCGCGCTCACGCCGTAGAACGTGGTGAGCACCAGTGCGTAGGTGAAGAAGATCGCGTTGTAGAGGAACGACTGCGTGATCATCAGCGTCGCCCCGAGGATCGCCCGCTTCGGGTACTCGCGGAACGCCAGCCGCAGGAACGTCAGGTACCCGTACCGCTTCTCGGGGACCAGCTCGAGGGCGGCCTCGTCCGCCACCTCCTCGAGGGTCTGCCCCGAGCGCCGGGCGGCCTCCTCGATCTTCAGCAGCTCCCTCCTACCAAAGGGGTGAGGGTGAGGCCGTGGTCAGCACATCTCATCCCTCCAGCAGAGTCGGCTCGGGAGGTCAGGCGGGCGCGGGCGCCGGGGCCGGCTCTCGGGTCGCCAGGACGCCCGCGAGCCCCGCCAGCACGAGCGCCACGACGGCGGTGGCGCCGAAGAGCGCGGGCAGGCCGACGCCGGCGTCCTGCAACGGCCCCGAGCCGAAGGCCGCGATCCCGTACCCGATCTGGTAGAAGGCGATCACGCCCCCCGACACCGCGCCCGCCAAGGCGGGGAGCTGCTCCTGGGCGAAGCTCACGGTCAGCGGCAGCAGGGCCGAGCAGCCCAGTCCCGCAAGGCCGAACGCGAGCAGGGCCGTGCCTTGCGCCCCGTGCGGCAGGAGCGCCACGACGAGAGCCCGAGGGCGAGCACGAACGGCAGCACGCGGTAGGTCACCGTGGGCGGCACGGCGCGCTGCACGGCGGCGAACAGCACACGGCCGACCGTGACCATGCCCCAGAAGACCGTCAGCGCCAGCGACGCGACGGTCGCGGAGGCGCCGATCTGGCGGGTCATCTCGATCTGGGCCCAGTTGCCGTTCATGGTCTCGCACACGCCGTAGAGCAATGCGAAGGCGGCGAACACCCAGAAGCGGGCCGGTATCGGCGCCCTGACGCCGGCGCCGGAGCCGGCAGCGGCCCGGGCGCCCGCGTGCAGCGGCAGGGGGAGGCTGACCACGAGCAGCACGGCGATAGGACGACGGCGAGCACCGGCAGCCCCCACCAGAAGCCGAGCCCCACGAAGATCGCGACGAAGACGGGCGCGAGCGTGGTCCCGAGCCCGAGCAGGGCGTTGAGGACGAGCACCGAGCGGTCCACCTGGTCGGGGTGGAACACCGCGGTGAGCGTGTTGAGCGTGGGGACGACCAGGCCGAAGCCCACCCCGAGGAAGGCGGTCGCCAGGAGCAGGAGCGCGTAGGCGGGGCCGTGATGGTCGAGGACCACCTGGCTGAGCACGAGCAGTGTCATCGAGACCAGATCGGCCACGAGCCCGGCCAGGTACACGGTCCTCGTGCCCACTCTTCGCGCCAGTCCACCCCCGAGCAGCGACGCGAGCACCGCAGTCAGGACCTGGGGCAGGAACATCAATCCGTAGCGGGTGCTGGAGAGGTCGTACCCGTCGGGACTGGTGAAGACCGTGCCCGCGGCCGGGAACGTGACCAGGGCGATCCCCTGGACCAGCCCGGCGGCGTACACGACGGTCGACTCCTTGGCGGTGGCCACGCGATCACGCTGCTGCCCACTACCTCCCCCGGCATCGTCCGGGAGGGATGACTGCCAGCTCACCCCTTCATGCCGCGTGCCGCGTCCAGATGCGCCGCTGCAGGGCCAGCCCGGCGGCGCCGACCAGCAGCAGAATGCCCACGTTGAGCAGGAGCTGCAGGGTCGAGGCGCCGGCCTCGTGCCAGTTCCCGTAGGCCAGCGAGATCCCCATGTCGGCGGCCGCCGGGATGGTGGTGACGGAGATGAAGACGCCGATCAGCGCGTTGGCACGCGACTCAGTGAGCGACACCACTCCGACGATCCCTGCCAGCGTAGCGACGACGACGGAGAAGAGGTTCGGTGTGCCGATCAGCGCGCTGACCGGGCGTAGCCCCAGCCGGAACGCCACCGGCGTTCACGCCCGAGGCGCGGACGGCGACCGCGAAGAGGCTGGTCACGAGCACCGCCGCAAGGAACCCCCAGAACAGGGCCAGCAGTCCGGCGCGCACGGACGCCGGGTCGCGGCGACCCATCGCGAGAGCCACGGCGATGATCGCGCCGTACTCCGGGCCCACGACCATGGCCCCGACGACGAGGATCTGCGAGTTGGTGAGGATGCCGACGGCACCGATGAGGCCCGCGATGGTGAGCAGGACGTAGAAGCTGGGGGCGTACTCCTCGCCGGCCCGGATCGTCGCCTCCACCAGCTCCCACACCGGCTCCCGCTCGCGGCTCAGGGCACCCGGCCCTGAACCGCGTACGGCGGAGTCGGACAGGGTGGCGTCCACGTGGTCGACGCAGATGGGGCCGTCGGCGTCGAGACCCATGCCGCGCAGCCGGGCGAGCACCGCGTTCGCGGAGCCCTCACGGACGACGAACTGCACCCCGTCACCGTCGGGGTGGCGAGCGGCACCGGGTTGGACGACGAGGTTCGCCACGCCCTCCTCGCCCGCCAGCCAGGTGGTGAGCTCGCCGGTGGCCGCCGGCGGGCTCACCACCCGAACGAGCAGCATCCGGGTGGCTCCCTCCTCCGCGGCCGGGTCCCGCACTGTCAGGCTGGTCCCCGCTGGTGACGGCGTCCTCACCCGCGGCGGAGTAGCTTGGTCGCACCCCCCAAGAATCGGCGTTGTCGGGGGATGACCCGCCGGGTTAGATTCGCTGGTGGTGGGGACGACGACGAGGAGGGCGCAGGCGGCGTCGCCGCGAAGAGGTCGTCCCCTTTCGATCGGCCTGCGGGAGTCCAAGCTCGAGCGGCCCCATCCCCGGCCCGGCGTCACGCCACGTCCGCGCGTCCTGGCCACGATCGCTGCAGCCGGTGCCGTGCCGGTCGTCGCCGTGGTCGCGCCCGCCGGCTACGGCAAGTCCACCGTGCTCGCGCAATGGGCGGCGACGAAGGACCCCGATAGCGCGTGGCTGTCGTGCGACGAGGGCGACAACGATCCCGCCGTGCTCATGGGCTGCCTGGGAGCCGCGCTGGAGCGCCTCGGGGCGATCGATCCGGGTCGGCTCGAACGCCTGGTCCAGGGCGCCGGAGTGGCCGCCGTCCCGGGGCTCATGGACGCAGTACGGCGCGAGGCACCAACTGCGGTGCTGGTTCTCGACCACGTCGAGGCGATCACGAACCGCGAGTGCCACGACATGCTGGCCGAGGTCGCCCTGCGACTGCCCGCGGGTTGGCAGATCGCCATGGCCTCGCGGCTCCCCCTGCCCCTGCCCCTGCCCCGCCTGCGCCTGCAGGGGGATGTCCTGGAACTCGGCGTGCGAGACCTCGCGATGGCCCCTGACGAGGCCCGGCAGTTGCTGCGCGGTACGGGGGCCGCCCCGGACGCCGGCTCCCTCGGCGACCTGCTCGACAGCACCGAGGGGTGGCCCGTCGCCCTCTACATCGCCGCACTGGCGATCAAGACCCACGCGTGGCGCTCGATCGCCGGTCGCCCCGCCGGGGACGACGGCGACGTCAGGCGCTACCTGCGCGAAGAGGTGCTCGAGCAGCTCTCCGGGGCGGAGCTGACCTTCCTCACCCGGTCCTCCGTCCTCGCACGCCTGTGCGGAGACCTTGGCGACGCCACCGTCGAGAGCACGGGGTCGGGCCGCGATGCTGGAGCAACTCGAGCGCCGCAACCTGCTCGTCGTCCCGCTCGACCGCAGGCGCGAGTGGTACCGCTACCACCACCTGTTGCGGGAGGTGCTCACCGAGGAGCTGCTCCGCCGGGAGCCGGGCCTCGTACCGCAGCTGCACGCCCGGGCCGCCGCCTGGTTCGAGGCGCACGGCCTCGCTGACGAG
Source organism: uncultured Actinomycetota bacterium (assembly GCA_963792195.1). Lineage (GTDB taxonomy): Bacteria > Actinomycetota > Actinomycetes > Actinomycetales > Kineosporiaceae > DATKNA01. The sequence continues at coordinate 277,350 of CAWBVK010000006.1, forward strand.
GCGATCGAGCACGCGCAGGAGGCCGGGGACGCAGACGTCGTCGCCCGCCTCGTGCTCGAGCACATGCAGCCGACCTGGGCGAGCGGCCGCGTCGACACCGTGCTGCGCTGGGTGACCTGGTTCGACCGCGAGAGCGGGCTGCAGCTGTACCCGGGGATCGCCGTCCACGGCGCCTTGATCTTCGCGCTCCTGGGCCGCGTCGGCGAGGCCGAGGCGTGGGCCGAGGCGGCGCGCTCGGCGCCGCCCGAGGTGGTGCTGCCCGACGGCAACACGACGGGAGCACTGCTCGCCTACCTGCGCGCGATCCTCGCCCGGGACGGGCTCGAGGCGATGCGGGCGGACGCCCGGGCGAGCCTGGCCGGACTCGCACCGTCGAGCCCGTACCGCGCGACCATGCTCTTCACCGAGGGCATGTCGCACCTCCTTCAGGACGATCTCGACGAGGCCGATCCGATCCTCGCGCTGGCGCGTGAGGACGCCGAACGCGCCGGAGCGCTGCCCCTGGCCGCGATGATCCTGGCCGAGCGTTGCATCGTCGCCGACCGCCGCAACGACATCGGCCAGGTCGACAACCTCGCGGCGCAGGCGCTGACCATCGTCGAGACCGGTGGCTTCGAGCACTACTGGACGAGCGCCCTGGTCTACGCCTGGAGCGCCCGGGCGGCACTCGGCCGCGGCGACGTCCGGGTTGCGCGGCTGCACGCGGGCAACTGCGCCCGGCTCCGGCCCCTGCTCGTTCCCTCGATCCCCGTCGCGCCGGTCCAGGCGCTGCTCGTGCTGGCCCGCGTCTACCTGGGTCTCGGCGACGCCGCGGGCGCCCAGGAGGCGGCGGGCCAGGCCGAGGAGATCCTCGCGGAACACCCGCGGCTCGGCGCGCTCCACGACGAGGCCCGCGCCCTGCGGCACACCCTGGACCGCGTGGCCGCGGACCCCGTCGGCGCCTCCTCGCTGACAGCTGCCGAGCTCCGGCTGCTGCCCCTGCTGGCCACCCACCTCTCGCTCGGCGAGATCGGCGAGAGGCTGCACGTGTCGCGGGCCACGGTCAAGTCCGAGACGACGTCCATCTACCGCAAGCTCCGGGCGTCCTCCCGCGGGGAGGCGGTCAGCCGGGCGCGGGAGCTGGGGTTGGCCCTCCGCTGAGTCCCCCGGCTAGACGCCGGACGTCGCCCGCACCCGGCCCTCGGCGACGGCCGCGACGAGGTCCGCGTGGTCGCGCTCGTTGCGGTCGGCGTACGCCTCCGCGAACCGCAGCACCGCCTGGTCGAAGACGTCGGAGGACCCCAGGTAGGCCGCGATCGCGATCCGGTCGCCGGACCTGGCATGGGCGCGGGCGAGGGTCCAGCCGCAGATCTCGGCGTAGGCCTCCAGACCTGCGGGAGTCACCTTGGTGATGTCCACCGACCCCTTTCCGTCACGCAGCTGGCGCACGTAGAAGTCCCGCGCCACGCCGTCCGTGCCGGCGGCTCGGAGCCACCCCAGGACGATGTCGCTGGCGGCCTGCATGAGGCGCTGGCCGGTCACCACCCGTTCGCCGTCGTTGGCGAACGCCGACGGCTCGAGGTAGGCCTCCAGCACGGATCGCTGTGCCTCCTTCGCCTGCAGGATCAGCGGGTCGTCGGTGTCGCGGCCCGTGAGCAGGACGATCCAGCACAACGTGCCGACGCTCCCGACCCCCACCACCTTGCGGGCCGCGTCCACGATCCGGTATTGCGCCATCAGCCGCCGTCGCTCGGTGGGGAGGCTCGCGAGGTAGCCCGTCAGGACGCCCCTGAGCCAGTCCTGCAGGCGCTCGTGCTCGTCGTCGGGCAGGAGGTTCCCGAGGGGTTCGACGAGCGGGGGGCGGTCGACGAACCGGAGCCGGCCGTCGACGACGCGGGTCAGCGCTGAGACCGCCTGGAGATTCGTCCGCGTCGCGGCCCTGGCCATCTGCTGACGGCCGGTACGGGCGACGGCGGCCCCCTTGTGCGTCGTCCCGATCTCCTGGGCGCGCCGTGCCAGCTCGTCGGCGCCGAGGCGGGCGTACCACACGTCGATCGTCCGCCGGCCGGCGAACTCCGCCATCGCCGTGCGGTAGGTGCGCACCGCCGCGAGGACCGCCGCCGCACGCTGCTTCCGGGTGAACGCCCGCCCGCGCCCGGCGATCACGAGACTCGCCGCGAGGCGCTTGACGTCCCACTCCCAGGGGCCCGGCAGCGTCTCGTCGAAGTCGTCGATGTCGAAGACGAGCGAGCGCTCGGGCGTGTTGTAGAGCCCGAAGTTGAGCAGGTGCGCATCCCCGCACGCCTGGACCACCATGCCGGAGACGGGCGTGCGAGCGAGGTCGGCCGCCATCGGGAGGGCGGCCCCCCGGTAGTAGGCGAACGCCGAGCTCGCCATGCGGCCGTAGCGGATCGGCACGAGCTCGGGCACGCGCGTGGCCGCCTGCGCCTCGAGGAGCGCGAGCGGATGGCCCCTCCCGGACACGTCCCCGACGTCCTCGTGGGCGGAGCGGCGGGTGCGACCGCGCGCGGCCCGGCCGAGCGCTGCCCGCTCAGAGGGCGACAGGTGTCCGGTCTCGTCGCGGTACCCGATGGCGGTCAGTGCCGGCATCGCCGCGCACCCCTCCCCTCACGTGAGCAGGCTGAGCTCGCGGCCCCGCCGGACCGCCTCCGCGCGCGTGCCGGCCTGGAGCTTGCGATAGGTCGCGGCGACCTGCGTCTTGACGGTGTTCCGGGAGATGTTCAGCTCGTCGGCGATCTCCGCCAGCGACAGGTGGGTCGGCAGGAGCCGGAGCACCCGGACCTCCGCCGCGGTCAGGGCCGCCGGACCGGCCTGCGCGACGGGGGCGACCGCGCCGGCCGCGCTCCGGGCGAGCAGGTCGGCGAGCTCGTCCACCTGGGCCCGCAGCGCACCCTCGGTCAGGAGATGCCCGAGGCACCCGCGCGCCTCCTCGAGCCGGACCCTGGCGGCGAGCGGGTCGCCGGCCTCGAGGGCGGCCCGTCCGAGCACGATGCTGACGTGCGCGCCGAACCAGGGCACTGCGGCGGGTGAGGCGTCCGCGGTGATCTGGTCCACCCTGTCGACGTGGCGCCCCATGCTCGTCAGGTCACCCACCCGTGCCGCCCTCCACGCCGCAACCGCATGCGCCAGGACGGCCTCGACGTCACCCTCCACGCCGGCCACCTCCAGCAGGGCCAGGGACGCCGCGATGTCGGCGTCCGCGGTCTCCTCCCCCGCCGACAGCGTCAGGAGGGCCAGCTCGGCGCGCGCGAAGGCGGCCGTGCGCGGCTGCTGCGCGGCTCCGAGCGCCGCCGCCTCGGCCAGTTCGGGAGCCGCGAGGTCGGGGTGCCCGGTCAGCAGGTGTGCCACCCCGAGCAGGGCGAGCGCCTGCGGCCGCTGCGGCGCCCCGGCGGGTGCCAGCTCGACGGCGCGCCGGGCGTCGTGAACCATCCGTTCCACACCCAACGGGGCGACGAACGCGGCGAGCAGGGCGGTGGCCGGCTCCAGCGTGCCTCCGCCCGGCAGAGGAGTGGCGGGGTCCGCAGCTCGAGCCACGCGAAGAGCGCTCTGCGCCCGGACCGGCTGCCCGCTCAGCGCCCAGATCCAGCCCGCGGTGACGCCCAACGGCGGGTACGCGGCGAGCGCGGCGTCGTCCAGCCGGCCGAGCCAGCCGAGCACGGTCGTGCGCCGCCCCTCGTCGAAGGCCTGCCGTGCCCGCAGGTCGACGAGCCGCGCGGCCCGCAGCCGGTCCCCGCTCGCGAGGGCATGCGGGATCGCCCCGTCGGGCAGGCCCTCGGACTCGAACCAGCCCGCGGCCCTGCGGTGCAGCTCGGGCTCCGCTCCGGGCTCACGCAGCCGCAGCTCGGCGAGCAACATCTCCCGGAACAGCCTGTGGTACCGGAACCAGGGGCCGTGCCGGTCGTTGCCGGGGCCGACGGGGACGACGAAGAGGTTGCGGCGTGCCGCGTCGAGCAGGCGGCTGCCGGAGCCGGTCGCGCCGAGCACGGCGTCGCACAGGGGCGCGGACATGCGGTCGAGGACGGCGGTCCGCAGCAGGAACCGCACATTGTCGGGCGCCTCGGCGGCGAGCACCTCGGCCCTGAAGTGGTCGGCGAGGTAGACGTCGTCGCCCGAGATGAGGCCGGGGCGGGTGGCCGACCCGGCACCGCCCGGCCCCTGCCTCGAGGCGAGGGCGGCGAGGTAGACACCCGCCGGCCAGCCCTCCGTGCGCTCCACGACGGCGCGGGCGACGTCCGGCGTCACCGACTGGTGGGCGGACACGAAGACCTGGCGCGTCTCGCCCTCCGAGAAGGCGAGGTCGGCCGGACCCAGCTCGAGGCAGCGGCCGGCCGCGACGAGGTCCGGCACGACCACATCGGGGCGGGTGCGCCCGGCGGCGGCCACCCTGACCGCCGGCCCGCCCTCGTCGAGCAGCGCCCGCAGCAGCGCGAGCGACGCCCGCGACGTGACCTCGTGCAGGTCGTCGATCACGACGACGACCGGGCGACGGCCCCGGCGCAGGACCCTGACGGCCGCCAGCAGGTCGGCCGGGTCGAGTCGCGACCCGGCCGTGGGACGGGCGGGCCGGTCGGAGGTCCGGATGTCGGCGGCCGGGCCGCTCCGGAGCGCCGCCGCGATGTGCCCGGCCAGGCGAGCCGGGTCGTCGTCGCCGGCGTCGGCCCTGACCCAGGCGCTCACGGCGCCCTCCCGCGCCACCCACTGGCTCAGGACCGTGGTCTTGCCGTACCCACCGGGGGCCACGAGCAGGACGAGCGATCCGGCCGGGGCGGCCTCGAGGCGGGCCAGGAGCGTGACCCGGCGCACGGTCCCGCGCCGCTGCAGGGGTGGGAGGACCACGTCGGTTCCCGTCATGCCCGCTCCCCTCCCCCCGGATCCGGCGATGTGACGACACCGCGTGGTGTCTTGACACCTGTCACGACCCTACGCACGCGCGCTGCGGGTGGGAAGGAGGGCCGCATCGAGGGTCACTCCCTCGGGGTGATGTCGCCACCCGCCGCGACTGGTGTCGTGGCCACCGTCCACTGGCGCGGGACTGCGTCGACGGGCGCGCCATCGACACCGACGGGAGCGCGATGTCCACCCTGGACCTGGCACGACTCCAGTTCGCCATGACGAGCATCTACCACTTCTTGTTCGTCCCGGTGACGATCGGGCTCAGCCTGCTCACCGCCGTCCTCCAGACCGCCTGGTACAAGCGCGGGGACCGCGCCTATCTCAGGCTCACCCGGTTCTTCGGGACCCTGCTGGTGATCAACATCGCGGTGGGCGTGGTCACGGGCTGGTGCAGGAGTTCCAGTTCGGCATGGACTGGGCGGCGTACTCGCGCTTCGTCGGTGACGTCTTCGGGGCACCGCTGGCGATCGAAGGGCTGGCCGCGTTCTTCCTCGAGTCGACCTTCCTCGGGCTGTGGCTCTTCGGCTGGGGCCGGCTGTCGCCCCGCATCCACCTGTTCACCATCTGGATGGTGGCGGTCGGCGCGATGCTCTCCGCCGCGTTCATCATGGCCGCGAACTCGTGGATGCAGCACCCCGTGGGCTACGAGCTGAACAACGGCAAGGCGCAGCTGAACAACATCTGGGCGGTGCTGACGAATCCGGTGTTCCTCTGGGGATACGCCCACGTGCTGCTCGCGGCCCTGGTCACCGGTTCCGTGGTGATGCTGGCCGTCTCGATCTGGCACCTGCGCCGTGGCTCGGAGACCGACCTCTTCGCCCGCTCCGCCCGGCTGGCGCTCGTCGTCCTGCTGCCGGCCGCCATCCTCGGGATGACCGTCGGCAGCCTCCTCGGCGTCGTCGAGGACAGGTACCAGCCGATGAAGATCGCGGCGTCCGAGGCGCAGTGGGAGACCTGCCAGCCCTGCTCGTTCTCGGTGTTCCAGATCGGCGGCGGCAACCGCGACGAGACGCCCACGAAGATCATCCAGATCCCGCACCTGCTCTCCCTGCTCGCCACGAACTCGTGGAACGGCCAGGTGGAGGGCCTCAACGAGGTCAACGCGCAGTACCAGCAGCAGTACGGCTCCGGCGACTACGTGCCCAACGTCTTCGTCCAGTACTGGTCCATGCGCGTCATGGCCTACACCGCCGTCCTCGTGTTCCTCTTCGCGCTCTGGGGGTGCTGGCGGATCTGGCGTGGCACACTGACGAGGTCGGGCTGGTTCCTCCGGATCGGCCGTCTGGGTGGCCGCGCTGCCGTTCGTCATCAACACCGCCGGCTGGATGCTCACCGAGAACGGCCGGCAGCCGTGGATCGTGCAGGGGCTCATGAAGACCGCCAACGGCGTGTCACCCGCCGTCGACACCTGGTGGGTCGTGACCAGCATCGTCACCTTCCTGCTGCTCTACGCGGCGCTCGCGGTGGTGGCCTGGGGGCTCATGGTGCGCTACACCCGCCGGGGCCCCGAACCCGACGAGCCCGCCGCCGAGCCGTCGCCCGACACGCGCGTGCGCGCGATGACGTACTGAGGAGATCGTCATGGGCCTTGCCGTCGTCTGGTTCGTCCTCGTGGCCCTCTTCTGGACCGGGTTCTTCGTCCTTGAGGGCTTCGACTTCGGCGTGGGGATGCTGCACGCGCGCCTCGGCCGGACCGACGAGGAGCGCCAGCTCGCCCTCGACTCGATCGGCCCGCTCTGGGACGGCAACGAGGTCTGGCTGATCGTCGCCGGTGCCGCCATGTTCGCGGCCTTCCCCGGCTGGTACGCGACGATGTTCTCCGCCCTCTACCTGCCCCTGGTGCTGCTGCTCGTCGCGCTCATCGTGCGCGGCGTCTCGTTCGAGTACCGGGACAAGCGGGAGTCCCCCCGGTGGCGGGGCACCTGGAGCACGCTCACGACCGTCGGCAGCGTCGTCGCCCCGCTCCTCATCGGCGTGGCCCTCGGCGACCTGGTGCGCGGCCTGCCGATCGACGCCCAGGCGAACTTCACCGGCAGCCTGCTCGACCTGGTGAGCCCCTACAGCCTCTTCGTCGGCGTCACGGTGGTCCTGCTGTGCCTCACCCACGGCGCGACGTTCCTGGCGCTCAAGGTGGACGGCGAGGTCCGGGACCGCGCGCGGACCGTGGCCCGGCGGAGCGCTCCCTTCACCGCGCTCGCCGTCCTCGTCTTCATGTTCTGGACGGAGGCGGTCACCGGGCGGGGGGTCGTCCCCGGCTTGGTCCCCCTCGTGGGCATCCTGGCGGCGGCGGCCACCGCCCTCGTGGTGCGGCGGGGCGCCGACGGCTGGGGCTTCACGGCGACCACGGTGGCCATGGCGGCGACCATCTCGACGATCTTCCTCAGCCTCTACCCGAACGTGATGGTCTCGAGCAGCGGGTCGCAGTTCGACCTCACGGTGGCGAACACGGCGTCGTCGTCGTACGCGCTCACGGTCATGACCATCGTGGCGGTGATCTTCTTCCCGCTGGTCCTCGTCTACCAGGGCTGGACCTACTACGTCTTCCGGCGCCGGCTCCAGCTCGGCCCCTCCGGGCCGCCGGTCCCCGGGCAGCCCGGGTCGCCGGAGCACCGCACCGCCCCGGTCGCCGGGCACTGACCGGCCGGCCCGGGACCGTGCGCGCGCTCGACCGGCGGTTGCTCGCGCGAGCCCGCTCGATCCGGGTGGCCCTCGGTGTCGACATCGGCCTCGGCCTGGTGGCGACCGGCCTGCTGATCGCCCAGGCGGTGATCGTGGCGACCCTGGTCGCCATGGCGTTCGACCGGGGGCGGCCCGGCGCGCGTCGCCCCGCTGCTGGCCGCCCTCGCGGTCGTCGTCGCGGTGCGCGCCGCGCTCTCGGGGGCCACCGAGACGATCGGGCGAAGCGCCGCCGCACGGGTGATGTCCGACCTGCGGCTCGCCCTCGTGACCGCCCGGCTGGCGAGCGGCGCACCGGGACAGACCTCCGACGACGAGGTGGGGAGCGGGGAGATCGCGACGGCGGCGGTCGCCGGGGTCGACGCGCTGGAGGTCTACCTCGCGCGCTACCTGCCGCAGGTGGTGCTGTCGGTCACGGTGCCGGTCGCGGTACTCGCCACCGCCCTGGTGGTCGACCCCACGTCGGCCGCGATCATGCTGGTGACGCTGCCGGTGATTCCCGTGTTCCTCGCGCTCGTGGGCAGCAGCGCGGGAGCGCGCGCCCGCGAGCGCTGGGAGGCGCTGGCGCACCTCTCGAACCACGTGCTCGACGTGCTGCGCGGCATGCCCACGCTCCGTGCCTACAACCGTGCGGACGCCCAGGCCGACCTCGTCGCCGAGAGCGGGGAGCGCTACCGCGACGGCACCATGCAGGTGCTGCGGCTGTCGTTCCTCTCCGGCGCCGTGCTCGACCTCGCGGCAACCCTCGGCACCGCGCTGGTCGCCGTGACGGTCGGCGTCCGGCTCATCGGCGGCGGCCTCACGCTGCGCGCGGGCCTGATCGTGCTGCTGCTGACGCCGGAGCTCTACGCGCCGCTGCGCGCCCTGGGCACCCTCTTCCACGCGAGCACCGACGGCCTGGCGGCGGCCGGGCGGATCCTCGACGTCCTCGAGGCCGACCGCGACGGCGTCGGACGGCGACGGCACGCCGCGCGGCTGGCAACGGGTCGAGCTCGCCGGCGTCACGGTGGAGCACCCCGACCGCGGCGGGTGCGGTGGTGCGCGACCTCGACCTCGAGCTGCGCCGCGGCGAGGTCGTCGTGCTCACCGGGCCCAGCGGCGCCGGCAAGAGCACCACGGCCTCCCTGCTCCTCGGCCTGCGCCGGCCGGACGCCGGTGCCGTCCTGATCGACGGCCGGGACCTCGCGACGCTCGACGTGCGGGCATGGCGGCGCGAGATCGGGTGGCTCCCGCAGCGACCCACGATGTTCCGCGGCACGATCCGCGAGAACATCGCCCTCGGCGACCCGGACGCGTCGCCGGAACGCGTCGCGGCGGCGGCCGAGCTCGCGGGCCTCGGCGCCGTCGTGGCGGACCTCCCGCGCGGCTACGACACCGTGATCGGGCCGGGCGGTCGAGGGCTGTCGGCCGGCGAGCAGCGCCGGATCGCCCTCGCCAGGGCCCTGCTGCCCGAGCCCGCGCTGCTGGTGCTCGACGAGCCCTTCGCCCACCTCGACCCGGAGTCGACGGCAGTCGTGGCGCAGGCGATCGCCCGGGTCGCGCCGGGACGCGCCGTCCTGGTGGTCGAGCACGACGCCCGGCCGCTGGCGGTCGCCCACCGCATCGTCGAGCTGCGCCCCGTCCCGCCCACCGCACCGGACCTCCCCTCGGCACCGTTGGCGGCGGTGGTGGCACCGTGAGCACCCTCGCCGGGCTGCTCCGGCTGACCCGCCCGCCGCTGGGGCGGCTCGCGCTCGCCGTCACCCTGGGTGCCGTCGCCGTGCTCACCGGCGTCGGTCTGATGACGCTCGCCGGGTACCTCATCTCGCGCTGCGCGGAGCAGCCCCCGATCCTCTCGCTCACGGTCGCGATCGTCGGCGTCCGGGCGTTCGGCATCTCCCGGCCGATCGCGCGCTACGCCCACCGCCTGGTGGCCCACGACCTCGCGCTGCGATCGCTGGCCGGCACGCGCGCGGCCGCCGTCCGCTCCCTCGCCGGACGCCTGCCGGACCGGACGGGCGCCGACCGCGACGGCGACCTGCTCACCCGGCTCGTCGGCGACGTCGACGCGGTGCAGGACCTCTACCTGCGCGGCCTCATCCCGCCGCTGGTCGCGCTGGCCGCCGGATCGGTGTCCGTGGCCGTCGCCGCCGTCCTGCTGCCGGCAGCGGGAGCCGTGCTCGCGGCCGGACTGATCGCCGGCGGTGTGCTGGTGCCGGCGCTGGCCGCCGCGCTCAGCCGCTCGACGGCGACCCGCCGGGTCACCGTGCGCGCGGAGCTGACCGCCGACCTCGTCGAGGTGCTGCGGGGAGCGGCGGAGCTCCTCATGCTGGGCGCCGACCGGGCCGCTGCCGACCGGATCCGGCGGCTCGACGCCGAGCTGACCCGCCTCGGCCGCCGAGACGCCCTCGCCGGCGGCGTCGTCGAGGGTCTCTCCGTGCTCGTCGCGGGACTCACCACGGCTGGGCGTCCTGGCCGTCTGCGTGCAGGCCACGGCGGACCACCGGCTCGACCGGGTCCTGGTCGCGGCCCTGACCCTGCTGGCCGCGGCCGCGTTCGAGGCCGTCGCGCCGCTGCCCCCCGCCGCGCTCGCGCTGCGCGCGACGCTCGAGTCCGCGCGGCGCGTCCTGCTGATCGGCGCCCGGCCACCCGCGGTCTCGGACCCGGTGCGCCCCGCCCCGGTCCCGGGTGCCGGCCCGGTGGTCCTCGACGCCGTGGGGCTGGAACCCCAGGACGCCGACGGCTGGGGGCTGCACGGCGTCGACCTCACCCTCGCGCCGGGCGACCGGGTGGCCCTCGTGGGGAGGTCCGGATCGGGCAAGACGACGCTGGCCGAACTGCTGGTACGCTTCCTCGACCCCGACGACGGGCGGGTCGTCGTCGCCGGCACCGACGCGCGCGACCTCGCCCAGCACGCGGTGCGGCAGCGGATCTCCCTCGACGGGCAGGAGGCCTACCTCTTCGCGACGTCGATCCGCGAGAACGTCCGCCTCGCCCGCCCCGACGCGGACGACGCGGCGGTGGAGGACGCCCTGCGCCGGGTGCGGCTCGGTGCATGGGTGGCGGGGCTCCCGCACGGGTGGGACACGCTCGTCGGCGAGGACGGCGCGGCCGTCTCGGGCGGCGAGCGCCGCCGGCTGGCGCTGGCCCGGGCACTGCTCGCCGACTCCGCCGTCCTGGTCCTGGACGAGCCGACCGCGCACGTCGACCGCCCGACGGCGGCGGAGCTGATCGGGGACGTCCTCGGCGCCGCCGGCGACCGCACCGTGCTCCTCATCACGCACCGCGAGGAGGAGGCGGCCCTCACCCGCCGCGTCGTCCGGCTGCGGCGCGGCCGGATCACCCCCGAGGTCATTCGTTCGGGATGACGACCCCCCGCCGGCCGGCCCGAAGCATCGGAGTCGTCCGCCCGCGTCGAGCGACCGGAGCGACGAGCACCCGGAGCGACCAGCACCACCCACGGCACGACGGACCCAGGGAGGACGCCATGACATCTGGGATCGACGAACGCCGCGTCGAGGTGAACCGCGACCTGCTCGTCGGGGGTGCGGTGCTCATGTCGGTCGGCGCCGTGATCGGCATGGCCGGCGCGCTCGCGACGTCGGTCGCGGTGATCCAGGCCGCTCGGTCGTGGGTCGGGCAGCTGGACGAGCCGCCGTCCGTGATCGCGCGTCGCCGGCTCGCCCAGGCGCGACCGCCGCCTACGCGGGGGCGCAGGGCTGGCGGGAGCACGCCACGCGGCTGCAGACGCAGGCCGCCGACGCCGACCCGATGGGCTGACCCGCGATGAGCAACGACCACTACGACGTCATCGTCATCGGCAGCGGCGCCGGCGGCGGCACCATCGCCCACCGCCTGGCGCCTGCCGGCAAGCGCGTGCTGCTCCTCGAGCGCGGCGGCTACCTGCCGCGCGAGCGCGACAACTGGGAGCTCGCGCGAGGTCTTCGTCCGGGGGAAGTACCTGCCTCCCGAGTCCTGGTACGACAGGCACCACAACGCCTTCCAGCCCGAGGTCAACTACTACGTCGGCGGCAACACGAAGTTCTACGGAGCGGCTCTGTTCCGGCTGCGCCCCGAGGACTTCGGCGAGCTGAAGCACCACGACGGCATCTCGCCGGCCTGGCCGATCGACTACGCCGACCTCGAGCCCTACTACACGCAGGCCGAGCACCTCTACCGGGTGCACGGGCGGCACGGCGAGGACCCGTTCGAGGGCCCGTACAGCGCCGACTACGCCCACCCGCCGGTGCAGCACGAGCCGCGCATCCAGCAGCTGTCGGACGACCTCGAGAAGCAGGGGCTGCATCCCTTCCACCTGCCCATCGGTGTCAACCTCGAGCAGGACGCCGACGGGCCGCGCGACCCGCGGCAGCGTGTGCATCCGCTGCGACCGGGTCGACGGCTTCCCGTGCCTGGTTCAGGCGAAGTCCGACTCCCAGGTCATCTGCGTCGACCCGGCGGTGGCGAGCGGCGGCGTCGAGCTGCTGACCGGCGCCTACGTCGAGCGGCTCGAGACGGACGCCGAGCGGTGGCAGCGTGACCGGTGTCGTCGTCCGGCTGGACGGCGACGCCGGAGCCGGTCACCCTCAGCGCGGACATCGTGGTCGTCGCCTGCGGGGCCGTGAACTCCGCCGCGCTGCTCCTGCGCTCGGCGAACGACAAGCACCCCGCACGGCCTGGCGAACGGCTCGGACGTCGTCGGCCGCTACTACCTGCGGCACAACAACCTCGCCCTGATGGGTGTCTCGAAGGAGCCCAACCCGACCCGCTTCCAGAAGACGCTGGCGATGCACGACTGGTACCTCGGCGACGAGGACTGGGACTACCCGCTCGGCGGGATCCAGATGCTCGGCAAGTCCGACGACGAGCAGATCAGGGCGAATGCGCCCCGGTGGGCCGGGAAGGTCTCCCCCGGCATGCCCTTCGAGGTGCTGGCCCACCACGCCATCGACTTCTGGCTCTGCGGTGAGGACCTGCCGCTGCCCACCAACCGCGTCACGCTCCGCAAGGACGGCAGCATCCAGCTGACGCTCGACGAGAAGCACAACACCGCCGGCGTCAACCGCCTGCGCCACCGGCTCGAGGGCATGCTCGGCAAGCTCGGCATGCAGGAGCACCTGCTCGATCACAGCATCTACATGCACAAGACGATGCCGATCGGCGCCACCGCGCACCAGGCGGGCACGGTGCGGTTCGGCACGGATCCCGCGACCTCCGCCCTCGACGTCATGTGCAAGGCCCACGAGCTGGACAACCTCTACGTGGTCGACACCAGCTTCTTCCCCAGCATCGGCGCCGTGAACCCGTCGCTCACCGCGATCGCGAACGCGCTGCGGGTCGGCGACCACATCCGCGAGCGGCTGGCCGCATGACCGGCACGAGCCAAGGAGCTCCTGTGACCGACACGATCGACGCCCTGGTGATCTTCGGAGCGACCGGCGACCTCGCCAAGCTCGAGACCTTCCCCGCCCTCGTCGGGCTCGTGGGCCGCGGCGTCCTCGACGTCCCGGTGATCGGCGTCGCGAAGAGCGGCTGGGGCCTGGACCAGTTCCGGGCGTACGCGGAGGCGTCCCTGCGGCTGAACGAGATGGACCCCGACCGCGCCGGACGCCGCGCGCATGCTCGGGTTGCTCGACTACGTGGACGGCGACCTCGACGACGACGCCACCTACCAGGCGGTGGCCGCGAAGGTGCGCCCGGGCGGCCGCGTGCTGTTCTACCTCGAGGTCCCGCCACCCCTGTTCGGCCGTATCGCCCGCGGCATCGGCGCGGCAGGTCTCGCCGGCGGGGCCCGGGTCATGGTCGAGAAGCCGTTCGGCGCCGACCTGCGCAGCGCACAGGAGCTCAACGAGACGATGCACGCGGTCTTCGCCGAGGAGGCGATCTACCGCGTCGACCACTGGCTCGGGCTCGATCCGGTGGAGAACGGTGCTCTTCGGGCGCTTCGCCAACTCCATCCTCGAGCCCCTGCTCAACCGGACGTACGTCGAGAGCATCCAGATCACCATGGCGGAGGCCTTCGACGTCGCCGACCGCGGCAGGTTCTACGACCGCGCCGGGAGCGGTCCGCGACGTCCTGCAGAACCACCTCCTCCAAGTGCTGGCGACCGTGACGGCGAACCCTCCCGGCGGGAAGGGCCTGCACGGATGGCGCACCTCCAAGGAGCAGCTCGTCGAGTCGCTCCGGCCGCTCGACCCCGCCACGACGGTCTTCGGGCAGTACGAGGGTTATCTGGACGTCGACGGGGTGGCAGCAGGCTCGACGACGGAGACGTTCTTCGCCACCCGCGTCTACATCGACTCCTGGCGCTGGGCCGGCGTCCCGATCGTCATCCGCGCCGGCAAGTGCATGCCCGTCACGGCCACCGAGATCCACATCACGTTGCGGCCGCCGCCGTACAACGTCTTCGGCCTGGAGCCGTCGGCGTCTCCAACGCGCTCACGTTCAGGGTCTGGCCGGCGAGTCCGGACCAGCCTCACGGTGGTCGGCAAGCGACAGGGCGGCGGCATGGCGGCCCTGCCGCACGAGCTCGTCTTCGCGGAGATGCCGGCCTCGGACATGCGCCCCTACGACCGGCTGATCGGCGCCGCGCTCGAAGGGGACAGCTGGCTGTTCGCCCGCCAGGACACCGTCGAGACGGCCTGGCGCGTCGTCGAGCCGATCCTCGCTCCCGGAGCGGTTCCCGTCGTCCCGTACGCACCCGGGACCTGGGGCCCCAAGGAGGCGGACGCCGTCCTGCCGAACGGCGACCCCTGGCACGACCCCATCGCGTGAGAGAGGCGCCGGACATGACCGAGACATCCCCATGGAGCAGCACCGGCGACCAGCGCGCTCATCGCCGAGCACGGGCTGATCGGCGACCTCCGCACCGCCGCCCTGGTCAGCACAGACGGATCGATCGACTGGTTCTGCTCCCCCAGGTTCGACTCGCCGTCGGTGTTCGGCGCACTGCTCGACCCGGAGCGCGGCGGGCACTGCAGCGATCAGGCCGAGCGGGACGGCCTACACCAGCAAGCAGCTGTACCTGCCGGACACGGCGATCCTCATCACGCGCTTCCTCGCCGAGGACGGGATCGGCGAGGTGGTCGACTTCATGCCGCCGGCGCCCGGCAACGGGCCGGCCCGGCACCGGCTGGTCCGCATGGTGACGTGCATCCGGGGCGCACTGACCTTCGACGCCACGGTCGCCCCTCGGTTCGACTACGGCCGTCGCGAGCACGAGTTGCGGCTCACCGACGCGGGGGCGGTCTTCACCGCGGGGGACGACGGCCTGACGCTGCACGCCGTCCGCGAGCGCGACGACGAGCGGCTGGCCCTGGTGCGCACCGACGACGGCGACCTGCACGTCACGTTGCCGCTGTCGGCCGGCCAGACCCGCGGCGTCGTGATCGAGTGGGGCGCACGGACGCCGCGGGAGATCAGCCCGCTGGAGATCGCGCAGGACCACGCCGAGACGGCGGCGTTCTGGCGCACCTGGCTCAAGGGCTCGACCTACCGTGGTCGCTGGCGCGAGATGGTCGAGCGCTCGGCGATCACGCTCAAGCTCATGACGTACGCGCCGACCGGCGGGCTCGTCGCCGCCCCGACCGCCGCGCTCCCCGAGCAGGTGGGCGGCGAGCGGAACTGGGACTACCGCTACACCTGGGTGCGGGACGCCTCGTTCTCGGTGCGTGCGCTGCTCGGGCTGGGATTCGTGGAGGAGGCGGCCGGGTTCGCCCAGTGGCTGCGCGACCGGGTCGCCGAGCGCGCCGGCCGGGACGGCGACCGGCCGCCGCTCGACATCATGTACCGGGTGGACGGCTCCTCCGACCTCGTCGAGGAGTCCCTCGACCACTGGTCGGGGTACCGCGGCTCGCGCCCCGTTCGGATCGGCAACGGCGCCGCGGAGCAGCTCCAGCTCGACATCTACGGCGAGGCGCTCGACAGCGTCTACGCCGGCGACCACGCCGGGATCGAGGTCGGGCACCCCGGCTGGAAGGGCATCGTCGGCATCCTGAACTGGCTCTCGGATCACTGGGACCAGCCCGAGGAGGGCATCTGGGAGACCCGCGGCGGGCGCCAGGACTTCACCTACGGGCGCGCCATGTCATGGGTGGCCCTCGACCGGGGCATCCGGCTCGCCGCCGAGCACGGCCGCCCCGCGCCCCTGGAGCGCTGGACGGCCGCCAGGGACGCCATCTACGAGCAGATCTTCGACCGGGGGTGGAACGCCGAGCGCGGCGCCTTCGTGCAGCACTACAACACGACCGTGCTCGACTCGTCGCTGCTGCGCGCGGCGAGCCTGGGGCTGGTCGCGCCGCACGACCCGATGTGGCTCTCCACGCTCGACGCGATGCGCGAGGAACTCGTCACCGACAGCCTGGTCTACCGGTACGACCCGGGGGCGTCGCCCGACGGGCTGCGCGGGTCGGAGGGCACCTTCTCGCTGTGCACGTTCAGCTGGGTCGACGCGCTCGCTCGCTCCGGCAAGCTCGACGAGGCGGAGCTGACCTTCGAGAAGATGCTCACGTACGCCAACCACCTGGGCCTGTACTCGGAGGAGATGGCGCTCACCGGGGAGCAGATCGGCAACTTCCCGCAGGCGTTCACGCACCTCGCCCTCATCGACGCAGCCCTCACCCTCGACGCCGCGCTCAACGCGACCGGCGGGCTACCGGCGGAGGCGGCAGGCCGGCCGGCACCCCTGCCGCAGATGCGGATCCCGGCGAACGGCCACCGGGAACCCGACCTGCCGCTCGCGCGGAGCGGCTCCTAGGCGGGCGGCCCGGGCGACGCGAGCGCAGAGCAGGGTTGGGCGAGGTGCCGGCGGGCGGGACCGCAGCGGGCCGGACGACGGCACGGGAGAAGGCCGCGCGCCTGAAGACGGCGCGTGGCCGGGCCGACCGCTATGAGCTCGTCTTCATCCTGCTCGTGCTGACCTTCGTCCTGGGGGCCTTCTCGAAGCAGGGCTGGACGCGCGTGCCGTCGCTCGCCCTGGACTTCGCGGCCCTGCTCATCGCCATCAGGTCCGCACAACTGTCGCAGGACGCCGCCCGCGCGCTGCGGTTCGGGCTGGGCGGGGGGTCGCTGCTCGTGGTCGTCGTCGCGCTGGTCCTGCCGGGCCCGACGACCCAGGGACTGTTCGCCGCCTGGGTCGCCGTCGTGCTGGTGACGACGATCCTCGTCATCGTCCGGCGGATCCTGCGGCATCGCTACGTCACGATGCAAACGATCTTCGGAGCGCTCAGCGCGTACCTGCTCATCGGCTTCTTCTTCGCCGCCGTGTACACGAGCATCGCCAAGCTGGGCACGGCCGCGTTCTTCGCCGGCGGGCAGGAGGCCACCCCGGCCGCCGTCCAGTACTTCAGCTTCATCACCCTGTCCACGACGGGATACGGCGACTACACCGCGGCAGGCGACGCCGGCCGGTCGATGGCCGTGCTCGAGGCCATCCTCGGGCAGATCTTCCTGGTGACGCTGGTGGCGCGGCTCGTCGCGCTGTACGGCATGCCCCGTCCGTTCACGGCACCTCCGGGCGACGACGGCGACGGGGGCGACCCTGCGGACCCCGTCGATCCCTGACCACCCACCCTCAGCGGACCCGTGCCTCCTGGCCGCTCAGAAACGTCAGGAGGCGGCCGCCGAGCTCGGGGTCGCCCTCGAGCCGCGCCCGGCCCGAGATGACCGTGGTGGCCGCCTGCCGGCGACCCTGCAGCAGGGCCAGCAGCGTCTCGGCGTCCGTGACGAGCCGGGTCTGCGCGTCCTCGGCGTGCCGGTCGATGAACAGCCGTCCGTCGTCCGCCACGAGCCGGTACGTCCCGTCGGACCCCAGGTCGAAGCCGATGGTGAGGCGCTGGCCGATGGAGTTGTCCGCCGTGAGCCGCCCACTGGCCCCCACCAGCTCCTTGACGACCTCGGGCGAGCTGCCGTCCAGGCCGACCGTCAGCACCTCGTCGCTCAGGTCCACCGCGATGTCGCTCGTGCCCCACCGCCCCGGCACATGGTGTAGCGAGAGGCGCCGCACCTGCTCGGGCAGGAGCGGCCGGGACCGTAGCACGGCGCCGTCCGGCTCCAGGCCGAGCACGGCCCGGATGAGCATCAAGGGCGCGCCGGATGCCCACGCCTGCGGGCTGCAGGCGGTCGGGTACTCAGCGGGGTAGGACGTCTCCCGACGGTCGAACCCCGCGAACGCCTCCGGGAGCCGGTTGCCGAGCAGGTCCGCCGCCTCCAGCAGCCCCATGGCGACCTCGGCGGCCTCCGACCGGTACCCGTGCTGGGCCAGCCCGAGGACGGCGAAGGCCGTGTCGTGCGGCCACACGGTGCCGAGGTGGTACCCGATGGGGTTGTACCCGGCCTGCCCGGTGGCGAAGGTGCGGATGCCCCACCCCGAGTAGAGCCGCTCACCGAGGAGGAGCTCGACGACGCGGCCGACCCGGTCGTCCGCCACGATCCCGCTCCAGAGCAGGTGCCCCAGGTTGGAGGTGAGGCTGTCGACCGGCTTCTTGTCGCCGTCGAGCGCAAGGGCGTAGTAGCCGCGGTCCTCCAGCCAGAAGTCGCGGTTGAACCGGGCCTTCAGGCCGGCGGCCTCCTCGTCGAGGCGGTCGGCGAGCGCCGGGTCGTCCCAGACGACACGGGCGAGCCGGGCGGCCCGCCGCTTGGCGTCGTACACGTAGCCCTGCAGCTCGCACGTGGCGCGCGGGAGCGAGGCGATCCGGCCGTCCGCGTACTGGATCGACTCCGGGGAGTCGCGCCAGCACTGGTTCGGCAGCCCCGTCGCCGGGTTGCGCGTCTGGTACTCGACGTACCCGTCGCCGTCGCGGTCGCCGAACTCGTCGATCCACCGGAGCGCGGCCCGGGCCGGCGCCTCCAGGGCGTGGACGACGTCGTCGCGCCCGGTCCAGCGCTCGTACTCGTCGAGCAGCACGAGCCAGAGCTGCGTCGCGTCCGCCGCCCCGTAGTACGGGGAGTGCGGCCGCTCCTCGAACGCGGTCAGCTCGCCGAACCGCAACTCGTGAAGGATCTTGCCCGGTTCCGCGTCGCGGAAGTCGTCGACGCCCGTGGCCTGCATCTGCGCGAGCGTGACGAGGGCAGTCTCCGCGAGGCCCGGGACGAAGGGCAGCGCCTGGAAGCTCGTGATGACGCTGTCGCGCCCGAACGCCGCCATGAACCACGGCAGCCCGGCGGCGGGCATGTAGCGGCCGGGGCTCGTGGGCAGGTCGAAGCGCAGCGCCGCCAGGTCCTGCAGCGACTGCTGGTAGATCCGCTCGAGCGGGCGCCAGCTCGACCTCAGCACCGGGGAGCGCTCGCGCAGTAGGCGCAGTCCCAGGCGCTTCTCGGGGTCCTCCCACGCCGACCGGGGCGCGAAGGCGCCGGCCTGCCCGTGCCGGGCCGGGACCACGTCGATCTCGCAGGTCCAGGACTGCTGGGGCTCGAGCTCGACCGCGAAGCGTAGGCCCTGCTCGTCGTAGGTCGCGCCGGCGTCGGCACGGATCCACGTCTCCCGGCGGTAGCTCTCGCGCTCGTAGCCGAGGACGAGCCGGTCCGGCTCCACCTTCCGGTAGGTGCGGCCCGGCTTCGCGTCGACGGTCGCGTCCTTGACCTCGAAGAGGTCGGCGAAGTCCGCCGCGGCCTCCAGGACGACCTCGAGGTCGACGGCCGCTGCATCGTGGTTGACCAGGGTGACGACCTCGTGGAAGCCGTCGAGCACCGTCCGCCTCCGGATGACCGCGAGGGTGGCGTTGACATACGTCGAGGCCACGCCGGGCGCCAGGAAGAACTGCGCGCTGTAGTACCGGGTCCGGTCGACCGAGAGGGTGGTGAGCCGCTCACCGCCCACGGTCAGGATCCAGCGCGACAGGTAGCGCGTGTCGCGGTCGAAGAGTCCGTGCACCTCCACCGGCGAGCCGTCGATGTCGCCCCGCTCGTCGCTCACGACGAAGGTGTTGCCGTCGAGCACGTCCACGGTTCGCGTCACCGCGACAGCATCGTCGCGGGTCCCCGACGGGGCATCACTCCGACGGGGTGAGGGCCCGGACCGCGGCCGGCCGTCGGAGCGGTCGCGCTCCGTCACCCGCCCGGGATGAGGCAGCCTCCCGGCCGCCCGGCCCACCCTGGTGGGCACCCTGACCGAGATGTGCCTGACGGAGACACGGTGGTCACATGCCCTCGTTCGCTGCGCACCGGCCCGCCCGGCCCGCCCGGCGGCTCGCCCGGCCCGCCCGGCCCGCCCGATCTGCGCGGGGCGCGCCGTCGACCGCCGCCGTGGTGACGACGTCGCTGGGCCGGCACGCCGAGCAGACGGGACTGCTCATGGCGGCGGCGGTCGCACCGGCCACGTTCGCCCGCTCGCTGGGGCCGCGCTCCGTCGCCGACCAGGGGATCGTCAGCGGCCTGGTCATCGGCCTCACCTATGCCACCACGGTCGCCACGCAGGACGCACTGACCGCCCTCGCGTCCGTGGGCACGCACGGCGACCCGGACCGCGTCCGGCGCCGCGTGCTGGCCGTCGACCTGGCGTCGATCCCGGTCGGCCTGGCCGTCGGTCGCGCCCTGACCGTGCGTGACGACGAGCGCCCGCTGCGCAGCCTCCTGCGCCAGGCCGCCTGGCGCAGCGGGGCCACCGGGCTGGGCGGCGTGGTCTTCCTCGGCGCCGACGCCCTCGCGCGGCGTCTGAACAGCCGGCTCGGCACCGGGGGGCGGCTGGGCGGGTTCCCGCTGGCGCTGCCCGCCGGGCTCCTGCTCGCCGCGGGCGTGGAGTGGCGACGCCGGCAGGGGCTGCCGCCGGAGGCGGCCTCCGACCCCGACGAGGTGCACCCGCCGCTGCCGGCGTCGCTCGGCCTCGGGCTCGGCGTCGCGGCAGGGCTGGCCGCGCTGGCCTTCGGCGAGGAGCGGCTGGCCTCCGGCGTGGACCGCGTGATGTCCCGGCACGGTTCCGGCCGGCACGGGGCGTGGCGTCTGGCCGGCCACGCCGGTGTCCTCTCGGTTCTCGGGGCCGCGGGGTGGACGTTGTGGAGCCGCGGGATGGTGCGGGTCGAGTCGGCCGCGCTCGCCGTGGACGCCGTGCTCGCCGAGGAGGCCAGCCACCACTGGACCCTGGACAGCTGCAGCGGCAGCCGCAACAGCCTGGTGTCCTGGGAGAGCCTCGGCCGCGAGGGACGCCGCCACGTCATCAGCGCCGCCCGCCCCGAGCCCCTCGCCGACCCGCCACCGGGCTTCCCCGACCTGTCCATCCCCACCGTGACGGGGCAGCCGGCGGTCGCGTCGCCCGCGCACGTCTACGTCGGGCTCGACGCCGCCCCCACCGCGGCGGAGCGCGTCGCGCTGGCCCTCGCCGAGCTGGACCGCGTGGGTGCGTGGGACCGCCGGCTGCTCATGCTCGTCTCCCCCACCGGGACGGGGTACGTGAACTACGTCGGGGTGGCGGCGGCGGAGTACCTGACCCGCGGCGACGTCGCCACGGTCACCCTGCAGTACTCCAAGCGGCCGTCCCCGCTCTCGCTGGGCAAGATCGACGACGCTCGTGAGCAGAACCGGCTGCTGTGGTCGCGGATCGCCGCGCGCGTCCGCGAGCTCCCGCCCGACCGGCGCCCGCGCGTCGTCATCTTCGGCGAGAGTCTGGGCGCCCACACCAGCCAGGACGTCTTCCTCCACTGGGGGACGACGGGGCTGGAGGCCCTGGGCATCGACCGTGCACTGTGGCTGGGGACGCCGTACCTCAGCGGCTGGATGCAGGAGGTCACCCGTTCCGGCCGGGACGACACGGACGCCGACCGCGTGGCCGTCGTCAACGACATCGAGCAGCTCCAGTCGCTGCCGCGCGAGCGGCGTGACCAGGTGCGTTTCGTGCTCCTCAGCCACGACAACGACGGCGTCACGAAGTTCGGCCCCGACCTGATCCTGCGCGCGCCCCGCTGGCTGCGTGACCCCCCCGGTGGCGTCCGCCCGGCCGGGGTCCACAGCCCCCGCGGCGTTCCCGCCTCGATGCGGTGGCGCCCGGTGACGACGTTCTTCCAGGTCATGGTCGACATGAAGAACGCCCAGACACCCGGCGCGTACGTGGCCAGCCGGCACGACTACCGGCCCGACCTCGTCCGCATGGTCAACGAGGTGTACGGCCTGGGTGCCGACGAGGCGCAGCTGCGGATCGTCGAGGACGCGGTCGCACGCCGGGAGCAGGCCCGCGAGGAGCTGCTCGGCGCCGTGCCCGGTCAGCGGCCGCCCGACGCGGAACCAGGATCGGGATCGGATGCGGACGCCGCCACCGCAGCCCCGCACCCCGGCGACTAGGGGCCGACCCGTGCCCACCCTCCGTCGCCAATGACGCTGTCGTGAGCGGAGACCTCAGAGCAGGCCGAGCTCCCGGGCCCGGCGGACCGCCTCGTGGCGCCGCTTGGCCGAGAGCTTGCGCAGGATCGCGCGCACGTGCGTCTTCACGGTGTTGACCGACACGAACATCTCGGCGGCGATCTGGCGGGTCGGCAGCAGGGCGTCGAGATGAGCGAGCACCTCGCGCTCCCGCTCGGTCAGCGGTTGCACCAGCACGGCCGGGGACTGGCCCTGGATCGGGATGTGCACCGAGCTCCTGCCCGGCACGCCGGACGGCGCCGGCCGCGCCGCCGGCACCCGGGGGCGGGCCGGCAGGTGTGCGGCGCGGGCCGGCGGGAGCGCCGGCCGGGCGGACGGCGACCCGTCGCGGCGGCCGGCGCTGGTCGAGGAACGACGTCAGGCGCCGGGGCGCCTCGTCGAACGGACGGCGGCAGCCGGTGGTGGCGGCGAGCGTGACGGCCTCGTCGAGCGACGCCGCCGCGGGCTCGGCCAGGCCGAGCGCCAGCGCGCTCGACGCCGCGAGCAGGTGGGCCGTGACGTGCAGGTCGACGGCCGCGACGGGCCGGTGGAGCACCTGCCGCGCGAGCCTGCCCGCTCTCGGCCGGCGCGCCAGTGGCGAGCTTCACCCAGCCGAGCGCGAGCAGGTGCGGCGGCGTGCTCCTCCGGCACGTGGGAGGGCAGCCGCTCGGCACGGCGGCGTCCGCCCGGCGCTGCGCGAGGAGGATGTCGACGGCCGCGGCGGCCAGCCGCTGGCCGAGCCAGTTCGGCAGCAGGTCCCCCCCGGACTCGCGAACTCGTCGAGCGCCCCGAGCGCGGCGAGGAGGTCGCCGCGCGCCCGGAGCAGACGGCAGCGGACCAGCACCAGCACTGCGGCAGCGACGAGATCGTCGTACCCGTGCGGCGCGGCGGCCACGGTGTGCAGCTGGGCGAGAGCCTCGCCGAGCTCGCCGCGCTCGCTGGCGACCCAGGCGAGGGCGGCGCGTGCGCCGTGGTCGGCGTAGCCGCGGAACGCCGTCCACGTCGGTGACGGCGTCGGCGGCGGCGCGAGCAGCCGTCTCCGCCTCGCCGAGCCGGCCGGCCAGTGCTTCGGTCAGGGCCAGCCGTGCGCGGGCGAGCCCGGCGAGGTAGGGGTGCCCCGCGGCGGACGCCTCCCGGGCGGCCCCTCGAGCGTCTGCCGGGCCGGTGCGAGGTCCCCGGCGACCAGCAGCGCGCAGCCCCGCGCGTGGGTGAGGACGGCCTCGGTGGCGGCGTCGACCGGGCGGGCGAGGCCGCAGGCGCAGAGCGCCGCGGCCTCGCAGCGGACCGCCCGGCTGCACGCCGGCGCGCCCCGCCGGCCGCGGCGCGGGCGAGCGCGACGAGGCTCGTCGCGAACTCGATCCCGTCGGTCCTCTCGCTCGAGGCCTCGGGCGCGAGCTCACGGGCCCGCAGCAGGTTCTTGTCGCATCCCTGCAGGTCACCGTGCACGAGTGCCACCGCGGCCGCCACGGCGGCGGCTTCGGGCCCGGCGACCTCGGCGGGCAGCACCCGGAGGGCGCGTCGCGAGGTCTCCCGCCGGGCCCGCGGCCAGCAGCAGCCCGACGGCGCCGTGCCGGACGACGACGTCAGCGGCGTCCTCCCAGTCGCCGGCGGCGGCGAACTGCCGCACGGCGTCGACGAGTCCGGCCGCCTGGACCAGCCAGTACGCCGCCTTGCGGTTCAGCCGGCGCCAGCGGGCCGGGTGCTCCTGCTGCAGCTGCGCGAGCAGCAGGTCGCGGGCCAGCGGCTGGTAGCGGAACGCGTCCTCCTCGCCCGGCACGGCCTCGACGAAGCCGGTCGACTGCGCCAGGACGCGCAGCGTGGCCTCCGCCTCCCGCAGCCCCGACAGGTGCGTCGCGAGGCCCGGCACCAGGGTCTGCGACGACGCTGGTCGCCATCAGGAAGTCGCGCACGGGCGCCGGTTGCGCCTCGAGCACCTCGGTGCGGAAGTAGACGGCGATGTCGCTGGCCGCGACGAGGGCGGGATCCTGGAGCGCGGCGCCCGGCGTCGCCGTCGGAGACGTCCGCGAGCCGGAGACCGGCGGCCCAGCCACGTGTCCGGTGGAAGAAGGCCTCGACGGCGGCGTCCGAGAGCCGGGGATGCCGGGCAGCGAGCAGCTCACGCCGCCTCGTCGGGACGGAAGGCCAGGTCGGAGAACCCGATCTCGCTCAGCGCGCCCTCGAGCCGGTACTGGGGCAGCGGCAGGCCGGGGTCGACCCGCGTGAGCAGGACGAGCCGCAGCCCGCCGGCGGCATGCCGGACGAGGAAGTCGAGCTCGTCGAAGATGCGCTGCCTGGTGATCGTCTCGGCGTTGTCGAGCACGAGGACGATCGGCGTCGGATCGCTCCGAGAGCCGAGCCGCCAGCCGCACGAGCAGCGAATGGTCGACGCGGTCCGACGTCCGTCGGGCATGCCGACCCCGGTGAGGTCCACGCCGGCCCGCTCGAGGCCCGTCAGCAGGTAGGTCCAGAAGACGCCGGGGACGATCGTCCTCCTCGTCCAGGCTGATCCATCCGACGGGGCCGGGCGCCGCGCCGGCCTGGACCCACGCACTCGCCAGCACGGTCTTGCCCGACCCTGCCGGCGCGCTGACCAGGGTGAGCGGGCCGCAGCCGCCGCGGTCAGCCGGTGCACGAGGCGCGGGCGGTCGAGCACGGGGGCGTTCAGGACCGGCACGAGGAACTTCGCCGTCATGACGGGTCGCCGGCGGGCGTCACCCTCGGCTCGGACACGTCGGTCACTCCCGATGGGCATGCGTCGTCCCCTCCGCAGCAGCGGTGCGGCCCCGCCGGCTCCCTGGGCGTGCCTACACCACCGTCAGCCTCCCCCCATGGGATGACGCCCTCATCACCCAGATCGGTTTAAAGGATCCTCAAGCCCGCGACTGAACGACGCGTCGGAGGCACGGCGCTGCGCTGCGCTGTCACGTGAGCACAGAGAGCTGACGTCGTCACCAGGCCCCGGTCGCGGGCAGCTCGAGCCCCACGATGCGGGCCGCCTCCTCGTCGGGCACACCGAGCATGCGCAGGAGGGCGCGGGCCAGGTCGTCGACCGAGGCGGCGTCGACGTCGTCCGGATGCTCCAGGTGCACCTTCAGCAGGCCCAGCAGACCGCCGGCGACAGCACCGAGCGCCGTCTCCGCCGGGAGCGCGGCGAACCGCCCGGCCGCCTGCCCGGACCGGATGTCGCGCAGGGCGCGGGGCGCGAGGCCGACCGGCTGGTCGAGCACGTCGAGCCCGGCGCCGACGAGGAAACCCGCCAGGTCGGGATGCGTCCAGCCGAGGCGGCCGGTGATGCGCACCGAGACGGCGAAGACCTCGGCGCGGTCGTCGAGCCCCGCGCACGCCCGGTCGATCATGGCACCCCACCGCTCGAGGACCTCCTGCGAGGCCGTCTGGAAGAGCTGCTCCTTGCTCTCGAAGTGGTTGTAGAACGACCCGAAGCCGATGTCGGCGGCGTCGGTGATCTCCTGGATGCTCGCCCGGTCACCCCGCCCCTCGGCGATCAGTCGGACCGCTGCGTCGACGAGCGCCTGACGGGTCCGAGCCTTGCGGCGATCGAGCCGGGAGGCCCTCGCGACCTCGGTCGTGGCGGGCTCAGTCACTCCACGCTCCTTCCCGCGCTGTCGCCAAGCACCGTACGCGCTGGCGGTGATCAGTGCCGTCCGACGGGCGGCCCGGATCGCCTCCCTCCACCCTCTTGACGATAGCGGCTCACAAGACTGATAGTGCATAACAGAAGTGATGAGCATCAGTCCTATCTGTGAGAGCAAGGGAGCGGGATCATGACGGGAACAGAGGGCGGCGGTCGCCTCGCCGGCCCCGCCGTCCGGGGCAGCGGTCTCAGCGCCGGGACCCCGGCCGCGGACGGCCACCGGGGCGTGCACAGCGAGGCCGGTGCGCGGCGCGGCGAGCACCCCGGGCGCTCGCGCAATCCAGTGATCAAGGTGGCGTGCCTGGCGTGGCTCGAGTTCGAGAAGCCCGACCTCGAGGCCGCCGAGCGGTTCGCCGTCGACTTCGGGTTCGTCGTCACCGACCGGACGCCGCAGACGCTCGTCCTCCGGGCGCGGTGGGACGGGCCGGCGTGCCTGGTGATTCGGCGCGGCCCACACGCCCGCTTCGTCGGGCCGGCGTTCCGGGCCGACGCACAGGAGGACCTCGCCCGGCTGGCCAGGGCGACGGGGGCCGGGGTGACCGCGCACCGCGGCGGCAGCGCCGTCACGCTCGCCGACCCCAGCGGGTTCACCGTCCGCGTGGTGCACGGCGTCCCCGAGTTCCCGGCGCTGCCGGAGCGGTCGCCGCTGCCGCTGAACACCGGCGCGGCGACGCCGCGGGTCAACGGGACACATCGCCCGGCACGGCGTCCGGCCGAGGTCCAGCGACTCGGCCACGTGGTGATCGCGACCACCCGCTTCCAGGCGGCCCTCGACTGGTACCTCGACCACCTCGGCCTGATCGTCAGCGACTTCCTCTACCTCGACGGGCAGCGCGAGCGCGGGCCCGCCATGGCGTTCATCCGGTGCGACCGCGGCAGCGAGCCCACCGACCACCACACGCTGGCGATGGGCCTGCAGCCGCAGACCGGGGTGCTGCACTCCGCCTACCAGGTGACGGACCTCGACGAGGTCGCGGCGAGCGGCGAGTACCTGCGCGAGCGCGGCTACCGGCACGCGTGGGGCATCGGCCGGCACATCCAGGGCAGCCAGATCTTCGACTACTGGCGCGACCCCGACCGGCTGATGTTCGAGCACTTCGCCGACGGCGACCTGTTCGACTGCTCGCTGGAGCCCGGCTGGGCACCGCTGTCGGTGAGCGGGCTCGCCCAGTGGGGGCCGAAGGCGACCCGCGAGTTCACGCGGCGCGGGCGACCCCGCCACCGTTCTCGCGGCCGTCACGGCGCTCCGCGAGAAGGGCAACGAGATCGACCTCGGCGCCGTCCGCGGCCTGGTGAAGGCGATGCGGTCATGAGCGTCGACCTGGCCCGCACGGCCGACGGCTGGTGGCTGCGACCCCCGCCGGACTGGTCCGCCTCGAGCCGGCCTCCTCCACGACCGGCGCCCTCCTCGCCGACCGGGCCGCGCTCGACGCGGCCGTCGCCGAGGCGGCGCGGAACACTGCGGCCGCCGTCCCCGCGGAGTCGCTCGACCTGCAGAGCCCCGTGACGGTCCCCGCCCGGGTCGTCGCCCAGATGGTGAACTACCGCTCGCACGCTCGGGAGTCGGGGATCGACCCCGACACCGTCCCGCCCGCGTTCTTCCGCAAGGCGTCGCACTCGGTCACCGGCCCCCGCGGCGAGATCGTGCGCCCCGAGGGCGTGGGCTTCCTCGACCACGAGGTGGAGCTCGGGCTCGTGCTCGGGGCCGACCTCCCGGTCGGCACCACCGTTCCCGACGAGGAGCTGCACCGGTACGTCGCCGCCCTGGTCGTCGCGGACGACGTCAGCGCGCGGCAGATCCAGCTGACCAGGACCCAGTTCTACGAGTCGAAGTCGTACCCGACGTTCACCCCCGTGGGCCCGTGGCTGACCCTCGTGGACTCCGACGACCTGGCCCGGCTCGGCACGCTGCGGCTGACGCTGAGCGTGAACGGCCAGGTGCGGCAGGACGGCACGGTCGAGGACATGATCGTCCGGCCGGCCCGCGCCCTGACCCTGCTGTCCAGGTTCCAGCCGCTCGCGCCCGGCGACCTGCTGCTCACGGGCACGCCCGGCGGCACCGCGCTGCGGGCTCCGGGACGGGTGAGGGCCACGGTGGCCGCGCTGCTCCCGCCCGCGACCCGGTGGCGCATCTTCTTCGGGCGCGAGGCGGCCAACCCGCGCTACCTGCAGGACGGCGACGTCGTGAGCGCGCGGATCGCCTCGCCCGACGGCCGGCTCGACCTCGGCACCCAGCGCAACGTCGTCGTCGGGACGTCGTCGTGACCGCCCCGGCGTCGCGCGTGCCGACCGCGCAGGACGTCCTGCCGATGCCCGCCTCCACCTACCAGCTCGTGCTCGACGCGGCCGCGCGGTGGCCCGACGCGCCGGCAACCCGGTGGATCCCCGACCCGGCCGCGTACACCCGGTGCCTCACCTGGACGTACTCCGAGCTCGCGGCCCGGGTCACCCGCACCGCGAACGCCCTGACCGCCCTCGGCGTGCGCCGGCAGGACGCGGTCACGCTGTGCGGGGCCAACACCTCGACGCTCTACGCCACCACCCTGGCCGCCGAGGCCGTCGCGATCGCGGCACCCGTCAACCCCGCGTTGCGCAGCGAGCGGATCGTCCAGCTGGTCCGGCGCACCGGCTCACGGTTCCTGGTCGCCGCCGGACCGGAGCTGGACGCCGACGTCTGGCACGCCATGCTCGACGTCGCCCGCGAGACCGGGATGGCCGCCGTCCTCGCCCTCCGGCCCGACGGGGCCGACGGCCCACCGCCGCCGCTGCTGCCCGGGACCGATGACGAGACCGGTCCCGCGCTGCCGGTGGCCCACTGGTCGCCTACCTCGACGACGTCGCGGCCGGGCAACCCGGCGACCGGCTCGTGGGAGCGACCCTCCCCGCCGCCGACGACCTGTGCGCGTTCGTGCACACCGGCGGGACCACCGGGTCCCCCAAGGTCGCCGCGCACACCCACGCCAACCAGCTCGCGTGCGGTCGCGACATCGCCGTGGCGAGCGGCTGGCGGGCCGGGGACGCCGTGCTCGGCGGGCTGCCCCTCTTCCACGTCAACGCCCTGCTCGTGACCGGCATCGCCCCCACGTTCGTCGGCGCGCGGGTCGTGTGGCCCGGGCCGCTCGGCTACCGCAGCCACGACCTGTACGCCCGGTTCTGGCGGATCGTCGAGCACTACCGGATCACGTCGATGTCCGGCGTGCCCACCGTCTACGGCGCGCTGGGCCGGGTGCCCGTCGACGCCGACATCAGCTCGCTGCGCACTCCCGTCGTCGGCGCCTCGCCGCTGCCGTCGTCCGTGCGCGAGGGGTTCGCGCGGCACACCGGCGTCCGGCTGCTCGAGGGGTACGGCCTCACCGAGGCGACCTGCGCCAGCGCCTTCACCCCCTTCGGCGGCGAGCGCGCCGGCTCCGTCGGGCAAGGTCCTGCCGAGCCAGCGGGTCAAGGCCGTGCGGGTCGGCGGACGACGGCTCCTGGACCGACTGCACACCCGGTGAGGTCGGGCTGCTCGTCATCGGCGGTCCCACCGTGTTCGCCGGCTACGTCACCGACCCCGCGCTCGGCGGCCCCCGGGTCACGCGCGACGGGACGGTCCGCGACGGCTGGCTCGACACCGGCGACCTCGGCAGCGTCGACGCCGACGGGTACGTCCACCTCACCGGGCGCGCCAAGGACCTCATCATCCGCGGCGGCCACAACATCGACCCCAAGGTGATCGAGGAGGCGCTGCTGCGGCACCCCTCGGTCGTCGCCGCCGCCGCGGTCGGCCGGCCGGACCGGCACTCCGGCGAGGTCCCCGTCGCCTACGTCGTCCCCGCGGACCCCGACGCCTTCGACGAGGCCGAGCTCCTCGCCTGGGCGGAGCGCGCGATCGACGAGCGTGCCGCCCGGCCGAAGCGGATCCGCTCCCTCGCCTCCATCCCCACGACGGAGGTGGGCAAGTACTTCAAGCCCGCGCTCGTCGCCGACGCCGCCGTCGAGGCCGTCCGCGACGCCCTCGCGGCCGCCGGGCTCGAACCCGCCCGCGAGATCACCGCCGTCCACCAGGACGGCCGCCTGGTGGTCACGGTGGCCGGGCTCGACCCCGACCTCGTGGCCGACGCCGTCGCCGGCTTCCCCGTTCCCGTCCGCTGCGCGCCCTGACAGGAGACCCCGGTGAACGAGCACCCCACCCGCGCGGCCATCCCGGTCCCCGACGGCGTCGTCGTCGTCGGCGCCGGACCCGTCGGCTGCACCGCCGCCCTCCTCCTCGCCGACGCGGGCGTCCCCGTCACCCTGCTCGAACGGCACGCCGCCGCCCATCGCCTGCCCCGCGCCGTCCATCTCGACGACGAGGTCCTGCGGATCCTGCACGCCGTCGGGATCAGCGAGCAGTTCCTGGCCCGCTCCCGGCCCGCCGGCGGCCTGCAGGCTGCTCGACGCGCAGCACCGGGTGCTGGCCGAGTTCGGGCGCCGGACGCAGCCCGGCCGCAACGGGTTCCCGCAGGCGAACATGTTCCACCAGCCCGACCTCGAGGACCTGCTCCTCGCCCGGGTCGAGGCGCACCCGCTGATCGACCTGCGCCGCGGGCTGAAGGTGGTCGAGCTCGACCACACGGGGAACGGCACCGCCCCCCTGCCCGTCCGCGTGGTCGCCGAGCGCTGCGACGACCCCGGCACCGAGGCCTTCCCGGCGCGCTACGTGCTCGGGTGCGACGGCGCGAACAGCACCGTCCGCGACCTCGTCGAGATCGAGATGGCCGACCTGCATTTCACGGAGCGCTGGCTCGTCGTCGACGTCCGCGCCCCGCGCGGCCTGCCGACCTGGGACGGCGTCGAGCAGGTCTGCGACCCCGCCCGCGCCGCGACGTTCATGCACGTCACGCGCGACCGGTACCGCTGGGAGTTCCAGCTGCGGGACGGCGAGGACGAGGCCGACCTCGTCGAGCCGCGGATGCTGGCCCGGCTGCTGCGGCCGTGGACGGCGCAGGACGACCTCGCCGGCCTCGAGGTCGTGCGCAGCGCCGTGTACACGTTCCGGGCCCGGGTCGCCCCCGCCTTCCGCGCGGGCCGGGCGTTCCTGCTCGGGGACGCCGCCCACCTCACGCCGCCGTTCATCGGCCAAGGGCTCGGCGCCGGGCTGCGCGACGCCGACAACCTCAGCTGGAAGATCGCCCACGTGCTCGGCGGACGCGCCGAGGCCGAGCTGCTCGACAGCTATGACGCAGAGCGCCGCCCGCACGCGACCGCCATGGTGAAGAAGGCCGTGGCGATCGGGTGGGCGATGACCGGCGGCCAGGACGCGGCGGCCGTTCGCCCGCCGGGTCGCGCTGGCGGTGGCCTGCCGCAGCGCGACCTTCCGCGGAGCTGCTGGCGTCGCCGGCGACACCCCGGCTGCGGGGCGGTGCGCTGCAGAGCTGCCGGAGCCGGCGGCGCGTCCCGCGCGACCTGCGGGTCGGCGGCCTGGTCGCCAACCCGGTGGTCGACCTGGAGGAGGGCGCGACCGCCCGCCTCGACGACGTCCTGCGGCGCCGCCCGGCCGTCCTCACCGCGGCCGCGCCCACGCCCGAGCTGCTGCGCCTCTGCCGCCGGCAGGGTCTGCTGCTGGTCCGGCTCGTGCCGGGGGCCGCGCAGGCCGACCGCGACGGGTGGGTGGAGCTCTCGGTGCCCGACGCCGGCGCCTCCGGCCTGGCGGCCCTGCTCGAGGATCCGGCGCTCACGGTCGTCGTCCGGCCCGACCGGGTCGTGGCGTCGGCCTGCCGCCGGCGGCACCTGCCGCGCATCCCCTGGCGCGCCCGGGCGGCCCGCCCCGTCGCCGCCGGCACCCCCGTCGCCACCACCGCAGCCACCACCACCCCTGTCGGCACCACCTGACCCACCACCACCCCGTCTCCCCGAAGGAAACCCCGTGTTCACGATCCTGTCCCTCCTGCTGGCGGCGCTCTGCCTGATGCCGTCGTTCGCCAAGCTGTCCGCCCAGCCCGCGATGGTGGCGTCCGCCGACCACTTCGGCATCGAGTGGCCGCGGTACCGCCTCATCGGCGTCGCCGAGCTCGCGGCCGCCGTCGGGCTGATCCTCGGCCTCGTGTGGCACCCCATCGGCGTGGCCGCCGCCCTCGGCATGGCGCTCCTCGTCGGCGGTGCCGTGGTGATGCACCTGCGGGCCGGCGACAGCCTGAAGCACATGGGTCCCGCGCTCGTGATCCTGCTCGTCACGGTCGTCTACCTCGTCGTCGCGACGACCACCTGAGGGCGGCGCCATGACCACGACCACTGCGAGCACACCCGCCGACGAAGATGTCGCCGCGCCGCTCGACGCCCTGCTGATCGAGGCCGCCCTGGGCACCTACCGCCGCTTCGCGCCCGACCTCTCGGCGGCCCGGCTGCTGGGCTCGCTCGCGACGCGGCCGGTGGCGACCACCCGGCGGCTCGGCTCGCTCGCCGCCGGGCTCGGCCAGATCGCGCTCGGCACGTCGACGATCACTCCGTCCCGGCGCGACCGCCGCTTCACCGACCCGGCCTGGGCGACCAATCCCCTGCTGCGCCGCGTCGTACAGGCCTACCTCGCGACCGGGGAGACCGCGCAGGGCCTGGTCGCCGACGCCGAGCTCGAGTGGGAGGACGACCAGCGGGCGCGCTTCCTCGTCGAGAACCTCGTGGAGGCGCTCGCCCCGAGCAACGTCCCGCTCCTCAACCCCGCCTCGGCCAAGGCCGCGGTCGACACGGGTGGCCTGAACCTGCTCCGCGGGGGGCGCGCCCTCGTCGGCGACCTGGTCTCCGCGCCGCGCATCCCCGAGATGGTCGACCGCTCCCCCTTCGAGGTCGGCCGGAACATCGCCGTCACGCCCGGCGCCGTCGTCCTGCGCACCGAGGTGTTCGAGCTCATCCGGTACACGCCGCAGACCCCGCAGGTCCGTGCGGTGCCCGTGCTCTTCGTCCCGCCGACGATCAACAAGTTCTACGCGATCGACCTCGCGCCCGGCCGCAGCCTGGTCGAGTACCTGGTGGGCCGGGGCCAGCAGGTGTTCGTGATGTCCTGGCGCAACCCGCGGGCCGTGCACGCGGGCTGGGACAGCGACACGTACGTGCGGGCCGTCCTCGACGCCCTCGGCGCCGCCGAGCGGCTGACCGGGTCGGAGCAGGTCGCCCTCACGGGGATCTGCGCGGGGGGGATCCTCGCGTCGCTGACCGCCGCCCACCTGGCCGCGACCGGGCAGGGTCACCGGCTGGCCGCGTTCTCGCTGTTCGTCACCGTCCTCGACAGCGAGCGGTCGGGCGTCACCGCCGCGCTCGCCGGCCCGCGCACCGCCGAGCTGGCGAAGCGGGTGTCACGGCGTCGGGGCTACCTCGACGGGCGCTCCCTCGCCGAGGTCTTCGCATGGCTGCGCCCCGGGGACCTCGTCTGGAACTACTGGGTCAACAACTACCTGCTGGGCAAGCGGCCGCCGGCCTTCGACATCCTGTTCTGGAACGCCGACACCACCCGGCTGCCCGCGGCGCTGCACGCCGACTTCATCGACATCGCGATGGAGAACCGGCTGACCCGGCCCGGCGGCCAGACGACGCTGGGCCTGCCCGTCGACCTCTCCGGCGTCACGACCGACGCGTACGTGGTGGCCGGGATCACCGACCACATCACGCCCTGGCAGAACTGCTACCGGAGCATCCAGCTGCTCGGCGGCGACTCCCGCTTCGTCCTGTCGACCAGCGGGCACATCGCTGCCCTGGTCAACCCGGCGGACAACCCGAAGGCGAGCTACCAGACCGGCAAGGACAACCCGGCCGACCCGCAGGCCTGGCTGCGCCGCGCCGAGTCCCGCGAGGGCAGCTGGTGGCCCGACTACGACGCGTGGCTGGCCGAGCGGTGCGGCGGCCTCGTCGACGCCCCGACACGACCCGGCGGCCACGGCCTGGAACCGCTCGCAGACGCCCCCGGCACCTACGTCTACGAGACCTGAGGGCGACGTGAGATGAGCAGTGTCCTGGACGAGACGATCGGCCGGTCCCGCGGCACCGACTACTTCGGGATCGGCAAGCAGCTGACCCCCGCCGAACGCGAGGTCTGGAGCCGTGCCCGGCGCTTCGTGGACGACGAGGTGCTGCCGGTCGCGGGCGACGCCTGGGAGCGCGCCGAGTTCCCCCGCGCACTGGCGGAGCGCCTCGGCGAGCTCGGCCTGGTCGGCGACGGGATCCGTGGGTACGGCTGCCCCGAGCTGACCCCGCTGGCCGCCGGCCTGATCCACATGGAGCTGCACCGCGGTGACGGCAGCCTCGGCACCTTCCTGGGCGTGCAGGCCGGCCTCGCGATGCGCTCGATCGCGGCCCTCGGCTCGCAGGAGCAGAAGGAGCGGTGGCTGCCGGCCATGGCCCGGGTGCGGACCCTCGGCGCGTTCGCCCTCACCGAGCCCGACCACGGCTCGGACGCCGTCGCGCTGGAGACCACCGCGCGACGCGAAGGCGACACGTGGGTCCTCGACGGGACGAAGACGTGGATCGGCAACGGCAGCATCGCCGACGTCGCGGTCGTGTGGGCCCGGGACGTCGCCGACGGGCGGGTCAAGGCCTTCCTCGTGGAACCGCCGGCCCCCGGCTGGACGGCCACGCGGATCGACGGGAAGGGGTCGCTGCGGTCGGTGTGGCAGGCACGGATCCGCCTCGACGGCGTGCGCGTGCCCGAGGCCGCCCGGCTGCCGGGCGCGCGCAGCTTCACGGACGCCGGCCGGGTCCTGGCGGCAACCCGCGGCGCCGTCGCCTGGGCCGCACTCGGTCACGCGACCGCCGGCTACGACGTCGCCCTGGACTACTGCCTGCGCCGCACCCAGTTCGGCAAGCCCCTCGTCGCCTTCCAGATGGTGCAGGAGCGGCTCGTCACGATGCTCGCCGAGGTCTGCTCGATGCAGCTGTACTGTCTGCGCGTCGCCAGGCTGCAGGAGCGGGACCAGCTCACCGACACCGTCGCCGCCCTGGCGAAGATGAACAACACCCGGCGGGCGCGCGAGGTCCTCGCCACCGCCCGCGACCTGCTCGGCGGGAACGGCATCATGATCGATCACCACGTGATGCGGCACATGAGCGACATGGAGGCGATCCATACGTACGAGGGCACGCAGTCCATCCAGACGCTCATCGTCGGCCGGGACATCACCGGCGTCGGCGCCTTCGCCTGACTCCGCCCGGATGACGTCACAGTCGGGCGACGGCCCGCGCCTGGTCACCGTCGGCGGGCAGCGCCTGCGGATCTGGTCCCGGGACGGGCTGCCCGGCACCCCCCCGCTCCTGCTGTGCAACGGGATCGGGGTCCGCCTCGACGTGCTCACCCCGTTCGTCGAGGCGCTCGACCCCGCGATCGGGGTCGTCACCTTCGACGTCCCGGGCATCGGAGGGTCGCCGCTGCCCGGCCGGCCGTACCGGTTCAGCGGCCTCGCTCGGCTCGCCGGGCGGCTCGTGCGGCAGCTCGGCCACGAGCGGTTCGACGTCCTGGGGATCTCCTGGGGAGGTGGGCTGGCGCAGCAGCTGGCGCTGCAGAACCCCGTGCGCTGCCGCCGGGTGGTGCTGGTCAGCACCGGCACGGGCGCCCTCATGATCCCCGCCCGCCCCCGGGTGCTGCGGGCCATGGCGACCCCGCGCCGGCACCGCGACCCCGACTACCTGCGCGCCGTCGCCGGTGAGATCTACGGTGGCCGCATCCGCACCGAGCCGCGGCTCGTCGACGCGCTCCTGGCGAGCCGGTCGGACCCGGTCTCACGGCAGGGCTACCTGTACCAGCTGCTCGGGGGCGTCGGGTGGACGAGCCTGCCGCTGCTGCCGCTGCTCCGGCAGCCCACGCTCGTGCTCGCCGGCGACGACGATCCGATCATCCCGCTCGCCAACGCCTACCTCATGACCCGGCTCCTGCCACGGCCACGCCTGCACGTCTACCACGACGGTCATCTCGGCCTGATGACCAGCGCCGACGAGCTGGCCCCGGTCGTCGCACGGTTCCTGTGCGAGGACGACGACGCCGGCGACATCTCGCCGACCTGAGTCAGCCGGCTGAGGTCCGCAGTGGGCGGTCGGTGCTCCAGCGGGACGCCCGGCGATGGATCCGGCGGTGTCGGGAGGGGCGCGCCGTACCTCCCGCCGGCGGGGCCGGGCGTGCCGGGCGGGCGGCCTCGCGACGGTAGAACAGCCGCTTGCCGACCTCCAGCAGCACCAGGTAGCCCGGGATGAGGACCGCTATCACCGCGAGGAACGGTGCCGGTAGCGGCGTGAAGCCGAGTGCGCCGGCCAGCGGCGAGAAGGGCAGCCACACCGCGACGGCCACGACCGCGAGTCGAGCAGTGCAAGGGAATGCTCGGGCGGCTGCGGAAGAACGGAACGCGCCGGGTGCGGATGGCGAAGATGGCGAGGCTCTGCGTCGCGAGGGACTCGACGAACCAACCGGCGCGGAAGAGGGTGGGTCCCGCGTGCAGCCCGAGCAGCAGGACGGCGAACGTCACGAAGTTGAAGACCGAGCTGATCGGGCCGAAGAACAGCGTGAACCGCCGGATTTGACCGGTGTCCCAGTGCGAGGGACGACGCAGGAGCTCCTCGTCGACGTTGTCCGTCGGGATCGTCATCTCGCTGACGTCGTAGAGCAGGTTGTTCAGCAGGATCTGCGTCGGGAGCATCGGCAGGAAGCTGAGGAAGAACGAGCCGGCCGCCGCGCTGAACATGTTCCCGAAGTTCGACGACGTGCCCATCAGCACGTACTTCATGGTGTTCGTGAAGATCCGGCGCCCCTCGCTGATGCCGCCCGCGAGAATGTCGAGGTCCTTGTCGAGCGGGACGATGTCGGCGGCGTCCTTGGCGACGTCGGTGGCCGTGTCGACCGAGATGCCGACGTCGGCGTCGTGCAGGGCGACGGCGTCGTTGACGCCGTCCCGAGGAAGCCCACGGTCGACCCCAGTGAACGCTGAGCCTTGATCACGCGGGACTTCTGCTCGGGCGTGACCCGCGCGAAGATCGTCGTCCGCGGGAGCGCGGCCGCGAGCACGGCGTCGTCGAGGCGTTCGAGCTCCTCGCCCGTGACGACCGTGCCGTGCACGGGCAGGCCGAGGTCGCCGCAGACCCTTCACGGCGACCCGGTGGTTGTCGCCGGTGATGACCTTGATCTCGACGCCCAGTCCGGTGCGCTGGTGGCGGGCCGAGGGCCCGCCACCAGCGTGTCGGATCGGGTCCGTCAGCTGGGGACCTTGGTCGCCGCGGCCTCGGCGTCCATGCTCGCGAGCACGGCGTCGAGCACGGCGTACTCCGCCTCCTCGATCGCGTTGTACGCGAAGTCGATGGTGAACTCCGCGTAGTCCGTGGCGGCCTCGGCGTCGTGCTGGGCGACCTTCGCGTCGTGCTGGGCCTTGCGCGCGTCGATCCGCGCCCGGGCCGTCTGCACGTGCTTGTTCCACGACTGCTGGATCTCGTCGCCGCGGGCGTCCGCGTTCTTGGTCGCCTCGTCCTTGCGCGCCTTCATCTTGTCGGCGGCTTCCTGCGTCCTGCGGCGGGCGCTCGCGACGTCCTGCTCGAGCCGGTCCCGGGCCTCGGCCTTCGCCTTGGCGACCCGGTCCTCGGCGTCCTTCGCGCGGGCCGAGAGGCGGGAAAGGTCTTCGGACAGTGCCATGATTTCTCCTCCTGGTGGGTTGGTGTCTTCGACGCTAGTCAGGCGCGATCGGGGCGGAATCCCCGAATTCCTTAGTGCCGTCCCGAGCGCCTGCGCCGGTCACGCGCCGGCCGGAGGCGGCGGGGTGCGGGCGTGGCGGAGCCCGCACTGGGGCTTTCCGGGATTCCGCCGCCCTGCATCACGCCTAGCGTCCGAGGCAGCGGATCCTCCCGCTGCGTACGACGCACGCGGGCCGCGGGTCCACGGCGAAGGGAGCCCACGATGACAGAGATGAAGGTCGAGAGCGGACGGGCATGGGCCTCGGAGGTCCTGGCCGAGGCGACCGCGGTCGACCACGCGATCTTCGATGCGGTCCGGGCGACCCGGACCCCGACCCTCGACGGCCTGCTCGTGCGGCTGTCGAACGCGGCGAACGACTCACGCCTGTGGCTCGCGACGGCCGCCGTGGTCGCGGCGGTGGGGAGACCGCGGGGCAGGCGGGCCGCGGCCGAAGCCGTCCTGTCCATCGGCATGGCGTCGGCGGTGAGCAACATCGCCCTCAAGGGGTTGAGTCGGCGACGCCGGCCAGCGGCACCCGCGGAGGGCGAGCAGGTGGCCTCACGCCAGGTGCGCCGCCCGACGTCCCCCTCCTTCCCGTCCGGGCACTCCGCGTCGGCCTTCGCGTTCGCGTCGACCATGGGCGAGGAGCTGCCCGCGACGTGGGTGCCCCTGCACCTGGCCGCCACCCTCGTGGCCTACGCCCGCGTGCACACCGGCGTCCACTACCCGTCCGACGTGGTGGCGGGGGCGCTGATCGGCCCCTTCTGCGGGTGGACGGTGCGCCGCGTCGCCGAACGGGTCGCACCGAGGGACCGCGGCGGTAGCTGATAGCTGGTGGCTGTCTTGGCGTCGCCGTCGCAGTCGATCGGGGTTCCCTTCCGTTCCAGGCCGAAGGCCGCACCGGGCTCCTGTCGGCACCCGTTCCGGAGGGTGCCGATCCCGATCACCAGTTCCGTTCCGGGCGGCATGGCCTCCGGGTCGATGGCGATGGCGATGGCGCCGTTCCCCGGTAGCTTGCGGACCACCCGGGAGATCTGGAGCTGGTCCCCCGCCGTGCACACCCTGCCGGAGGTCAGCACCACGGGGACTCCGGGGGTTCGTCCATGTGCACATGGGTGAGGGCGTCCTTGGTGCCGGTGAGGGAGCTTCGGATCGCCGCCAGCATGTCGTCGTTCATCGGGTGACCTCCTGGTCGCTCGAGCACGGAATGTGCTCGCGGAGCGCGCGGCGAGTGCCCGGTGCAGGTGAGCGCCGACCGTCCCTGGCGCGATGCCGAGCAGCGTGGCCGTCGCATCGGTGTCCAGGTCGAACAACACCCTGAGCTTGAGCACCTCGCGCTGCCTGAGCGGAAGCGCCCGGACCGCTGCTACCAGGGCCCCGTCGAGGCCCAGGTCCACAGAGTGCTCGAACCGGCTGCCGTCGAGGCGCGTCCACGCTGTCGGGTCGTCCACCGTCAGCTCCCGCCGACGACGCCTCCACCAGGACACGTGGGCGTTCAGGGCGGTCCGCACCACCCAGGCCCGTGGCACGGGGTGCTCGCGGACCTTGCCCCAGGACAGCCAGGCCCGGGTGAACGCCTCCGCCACCAGGTCCTCAGCGAGCTGCCTGTCGCCGACGTTCAGCAGCACCATGCGCAGGCAGTCGTCCCTGGAGGGGGTGTAGAACTCGATGAATTCCTGCCATCGCCGCTCCACACCCCACGTACGCATGAAGGCCCGGGTCCCTTTACCTGCACCACCACGGAGTCACGGAAGCATCGCCCTCGAGTCGTCGGCCGCGACCGACGCGCTCACGGGTGGCCAAGATCAGCTCCGCCTCATGGCTCATCGCGGCACTACCGGGTGTCGGATCCCGGCGGACCGCGGTGGTGCCCCACGGGAGGGCCGTCGACGCGCCGAGCGCAGCAACGCCGCGACGACGCCGTGGCGCGCGGCGCGCCACGGGGACGCCGTCGGCCGGCCCCCCGATCCGGGGAGCCGGCCGCTGCCCACGGGGCTCATGCGGTGGCGCCCACCAGCCGTCCGGCGGTGGTGTCCGCCCGCTTCGCCTGGACGGCCAGCACGAGCGCGCTGACACCGCTGACGATGCAGTAGAGCCCGAAGACCGTGGCGAGGCTGACCGCACCGATGTCGGGGCGGATGAAGAGCACCACGCCGAGCGCGAGCGAGACCAGGCCACCCAGGGCCCACAGGGCGCGCTCCCCGGCC
Organism: uncultured Actinomycetota bacterium; assembly: GCA_963792195.1. GTDB lineage: Bacteria > Actinomycetota > Actinomycetes > Actinomycetales > Kineosporiaceae > DATKNA01. Next base: position 316,727 of record CAWBVK010000006.1, read on the forward strand.
GTCTCGTCGCGCCGGAAGGCGATGCCGACCTCGACCAGGCCGGTGACGAAGGCCCAGGCGCCGATCCAGAGGGTGAGGACCAGGGCGGTGATGCCGGGCCAGACCAGCGCGACGACGCCGGCGGCCACGGAGAGCAGGCTCAGCAGCAGGTAGCCGAAGACGGGCCCGGCCTTGCCGCTGCTGAACGCGCGTACCGCGTCGGCGGCGGCCGCCATGAAGGCGTAGACGGCGAAGAGGACGACGAACGCCCCGACGGTGATGTGGGGCCAGGCCACGGACACCACTCCGATGGCGATGGCGAGGATGCCCCGCCAGAACAGGGACTGCGAGATGAACCGGAACATGACGATCTCTCCTGAGGAACTAGTAGCGAACGATGACGTTGTCGTCGACCCGGGAAACCCCCGGGGCGGACCAGGCGGCGGCGACGGCGGCGTCGTGCTCGCTCCAGGAGCGCACGCTCACGGTCAGCGACACGGTCCCGCCCGTGGTCTCCACCCGGATGCTGTCGGCGTCGAGCTTGGCGTTCCGGCGGAACGCCTTGTGGATGGCGCGTCCGATGTCGGACGCGTCAGGCCGGGGGCCGTTCAGGACGACGTCGTCCTGGACGCCGGTGACACCCGGCACGCTGGCGGCGACGGTGACGGCCTCGTCGCGCTCGAACTGCCAGCCGGCGCTCCCCGTCAGCGTCACGAGCCCGTCCTTGACGTGCGCGTCGACGGTCGGGGGCACCACCGAGTTCAGGGTGAACGCGCGGAGCACGTCACCGCGCAGTTCTGCGTCGTCGCGGCGGTCCTCGTTCAGGGGCCGGACCTCGAGGGCGTTGCGGACCAGCAGCACGCCGTACACGCGCTCGGCGGCCTTGCGGGCCTCGAGCTTCTCCCGGAGGCCCCCGACCGTCCCGCGGAGCGTGACGGTGCCGTTCACGGCGGACACGGCGACCGCCTCGCTGTCCACCTTCGGGTCCCAGAACAGTTCGTCCAGAACGTCTGCCTGGAGTTGCTCGTCGGTCGTCATCCGGCGATTCCCCTCCTTTCTCCGTTCGGTCGCCCCGCCCTGTGCGGAGCGGCATGCCCCGACGCTAGGAGTGCGGCCCGTGGCAACGAATCCCCGAGTTCCCCAGTCCTCGTGTCCGGCGGAGCGGTCACGGATCCCTTCCGCCGTCGGGGCGGTCGTGGTGACCCGGCCGCCGCCGTGCAGCATCAGCGTGAGGACGAAGCCGAACAGGAAACCGCCGACGTGGGCGAAGAAAGCGACGCCCCCCGGACGCTGTGCTGAACAGGCCCTCGTTCGCGGAGACGAACTGGTAGGCGAACCCGATGCCGAGATAGACCCAGGCGGTGACCCGGAGCGGGATGACGCCCCACAGCCCCCGCACGTGCGACGTCGGCTACAGGACGACGTACGCGCCCAGCACGGCGGCGATCGCCCCGCTGGCCCCGAGGTTGGGCACCTTGGCGTCCGCGCTCGACCCGGCCGCCAGCGTCGCGACGGTCTGGGTGGCCGTGGCCACGAAGCCGCCGGCGAGGTAGAAGAGCAGGTAACCGAGATGGAGCACCGAACGGACGCCGTCCCCGGACGCCTGGATGCGCAGGCACGCCACGAGCGGCGCCAGCGCCGTCGAATCACCGATTTCCCCAGTCGCCCCGGCTCGGCGCGCTACGGCTGCGGGGCGGTCAGGTCGATGTCGTTGTCGACGGCGACCACGCCGGGCACGCTCGCCGCGACGATCCCGGCCGCGTCGCGCTGGTAGCGCCGCCTCGCCGTCCCGACGAGGGTGACGACGCCATGGCGGACCTTCGCGTCGACGGTCGCCGGGACCGCCGCGTCGGCCATCAGCGCCTGCAGGACCGCAGCGCGCAGGTCGGCGTCGGCGCTGCGTTCGTCGTCCAGCCGGCGCACGTCGAGCCGGTCGTCGACCCGGCCCAGACCCGCGACGCGCTCGGCAGCTCTGATCGCAGCCCGCAGCTCGCGCACGCCGCCCACCGTCCCCCGCAGCGTGACGACGTCGTGGTAGGCGGAGACGGCGATCGCGCGGCCGTCCACCTCGGGGTCCGCGGCCAGCTCGGCGGCGACCGCGTGCGCCAGGCCCTCGTCGCTCATCTGTGCCGACTCCCTCCAGGGCGCGTCAGCGGCCGGCGCCCTGCACCGCGACCCCGTCGTCGGCGATCGGCTCGCGGGGGGCCGGCGGCTGATTGATCACCACGTGGGCGAGCTGCGTGCGCGAGGTCACCCCGAGCTTCCGGAAGACCTTGCGCAGGTGGTACTCGACGGTGCTCGGGCTGATGAACAGCTGGGCCGCGATCTCGCGGTTCGCCTCCCCGCGGCTCACCAGGGCCGCGATCTGCGCCTCCTGCGGGGTCAGCTCCTCGGGGGCACCGATCTCGCGCTTGCGCACCCTCTCGCCGGTGGCGCGCAGCTCGACCCGCGTACGCTCGGCGAACGCGTCGAGGCCGGTGGCCTCGAACAGGTCGAGGGCCTCGCGCAGCTGGTCGCGCGCCTCCCGACGACGACGGCGGCGGCGCAGCCACTCCCCGTAGAGCAGGTGGGTGCGGGCGAGCTGGGGGACGGCCAGGGTCCGGCCGAGCAGGGGCAGCGCCTCCAGGAACCGCGGCTCGGCCTCGTCGGGGCCGGCGAGCAGGGCCTGCGACCGCGCGAGCAGCCCCCGCGCCAGCGGAGTGCCGGAGGCCGCGGCGCGCTCGCCCAGCCGCAGCAGCGCCTGCTCGGCCAGGTCGCGCCGGCCGGCGCGGACCGCCGCCTCCACGAGATCGGGCAGGACCTGGGTGCCCGCGAGCGGGGTGTCGTCGGTGTACGCGTGCTCCAGGCACGTCACGGCCGAGTCGTAGTTGCCCAGGCTGATCTCCAGCACCCCCAGGCCGTGAGCCGCGAACGCGGCCTCGCCTGCGGCGCCACGCGTGGGTGCCTCCCGCACGACGGCCGCCGCCGTCTCGCGAGCCTCCGCTTCGCGCCCGCTGAGTGCCAGGGTGATCAGCCGGTGGGCGCCCGTCGGCGGCACGATGGCGGGGTTGTGGGTCGCCTCCCCCAGCTCGCGCGCCTCGACGTCGGCCGTCCGCGCCGCGGCGATCCGCCCGGCGGGCGCGTCGACGAAGGCGCTCCGGAAGGCGAGCCCGCCGGCGAGCCTCGCCAGCGCCCCCGCCTCGCGGGCCCGGTCGATCCAGCGTGTGGTCAGCTGCTCGACCGCCTCGTCGTCGAGCAGGTCGGCGGCGGCGATGGCGATCAGTTCGAGCCGTCGCAGCGCCACGTCGCCGTCCACGTCGTCATCGAGGAACGCGTCGATCGCCGCCCGCATCTGCGGCACCGACGCGGCATAGCCCCGGGTCAGCCGGCTCACGTACCCGTGCAGCAGCAGGTCGGCGGCGGAGTCGGGAGCATCGCCCGGCGGGGTCAGGTGCTCGGCGCCGCGCGCGATCTCCTGCAGGGGCACCGCGGTCGGGGCCCAGCCGGCGAACGCGGCGGACTCGAGGGCCGACAGCAGCGCGTCCCGCGCGGCCCGCGCATCCAGGGGACGGAGCCGTCCCGCGGCGTCGACGAGATGGGTGACGGCGTCGGCGACCTGACCGCACGTCGCCTCGATCCTGCCGCGCAGGCGTGTCGCCAGCGCCACCGACAGCGGGCGGCGCAGGCCGCTCGTCGACTCCACGAGCAGGGCGTCGGCACGGTCGATCGTCCCGGCCAGCACGTGGGCCTGCGCCGCGGCGAGCTGCCGCTCGGCCCGGGCCTCGGCGCCGGGCGTCAGCTGGGCCGCGCGTTCGAGCAGCACGGCCGTGGCCGCGTACCCGCCGCGGCTGCGGGTGTGCTCGGCCGCCGCCTCGAGCTCGGCGGCCACACCCTCGTCGCGCCGCGCCGCCGCGGCCGCCAGGTGCCAGGCGCGGGAGACCGCGTCGAGCTCGGGATCGCTCGCCGAGGCCAGCGCGCGGTGGGCGAGGCGGCGTTCGGCAGCGGTGGCACCGTGGTACACCGCCGAGCGCACGAGTGAGTGCCGGAAGCGCACCTGGGGCCAGAACGTGACGAGGCCGGCCGCCTCGGCGGGGGCGGCCGCCGACTCGGGGATGCCCAGGTCGGCGGCCGCCTGCCACATGAGATGCCCCTGGCCCGGCGAACCGGCTGCCGCGAGCACCAGCAGCGTCTGGGTGTCGGGAGGGAGCTCGCGGACGCGACGCAGGTAGGACGCCTCGAGCCGGTGGCCGACGGGCAGCGGCTCGGGCAGGGGCTCGGTGCCGCCGAGCTGGTCGGGGGTCAGCTCGCCGGCCGCCTCCACGACCGCGAGCGGGTTGCCCTCGGTCTCCGCCACGATCCGGTTCGCCACGTGGGGGTCGATGGGCCGGCTGACCGACGTCTCGAGGAGCTCGCGCGCGGCCTGCTCGGGCAGGCCGGTGAGTCGCCGGCTCGGCAGCGCCTGCAGCCGCGGCTCGTCGCCGGCGGTCTCCCGGACGCCGAAAAGCAGGCCGACCCGGTCGGCGAGCAGCCGGCGCGCGACGAAGCTGAGCAGGTCGGCCGACTCCTCGTCGAGCCACTGGGCATCGTCGACGACGCAGAGCACCGGCGTGGTCTCGGCGACGTCGGAGAGCAGCGTGAGCACCGCGAGCCCGACGAGGAACGGATCTGCCGGCGGGCCGGACTCCAGGCCGAAGGCCACGTTCAGGGCGCGGCGCTGCGGCTCGGGCAGCGAGTCCATGGCCGCGAGGAAGGGCACGAGCAGCTGGTGCACGGCGGCGAAGCCGATGTTCCGCTCCGCCTCGACCGCGACCATCCGGACGACCTGCATGTCCCGCGCGTTCTCCGCGGCCCAGCCGAGCAGCGCCGACGTCCCCATGCCGGGCTCGGCGCGCAGCACCAGAGCACCGCTCATCCCCCGACGGAGGCTGTCGAGCAGCTCGCCGAGCGCCTGCTTCTCCGCACCGCGGTCGACCAACCGCACCCCGCCACCCTAGTCCCGATCACCCTCCGGAGATCAGGGTCGAAGGCCCGCTCGTCCATCCGGGCCGCGAAGCAGGGTTTCGAGACGTCGGTGCCGGGCGCCAGGGCCACCGGGCCCGGGCGGCGCCGGCTCACCCCTCGTCGCCGGCGATCGGGTCATCGGCCGGCGCCATGCGCAGCTCGACCCGGGCCGCCGGGGACCGTTCCTGCTCGCGCGCGAGCAGGGTCTGCGCGCGGACGTCGGCCGCGGTGGGTCGGGTCTGGTCGAGCGCTCTCGGCCAGAGCCGGGCGTACCGGACCGCCGCGACCTCGGCCGCGTACACCAGCGCCTGGCTGATCAGGTAGAAGACCGCGAACAGGCCGGCCACCGTGGCGAAGCTGCCGTAGACGGCGCCCGAGCTGCTGACGAACCGCGCCAGCAGGGGTGGCCCGATGGCGAGCAGCACCGCCACCGCCACCGCACCCAGGCCGGCCGCCGGCCACACGGCACGGAACGGCGCGGGCCGCGCGAGCAGCAGCCTGGCGCCGAGCAGCAGCACGGCGAAGATGATCACGACGGAGCCGAGTGTCCCCGCGACGCGTTCCAGGCCGGGCGAGCCGGGCAGCGCCGTCGTCGCCACGGTGAGCGCCCCGACCGCCAGCACGCCGAGCATCAGCGTCACCAGCATGACGAACACCCGCACGTAGCGGGGGATGAACCCGAAGCGGACTCGCCGGGGGACGGCCGCGACGTTGTTCAGGGTCTGGTAGGCCGAGAAGGCGATGCCGGTCCCGGCGAACAGCAAACCGATCAGACCTGCGATCAGCGGCACGGTGGAGGACGGCAATGTGGTCAGCGCGTGGTCGACCGTGGGCTGGAGCACCGGCGGCACGATGGCGCTGACGAGTCGCTGCCTCAGGTCGGGGTTCGCGACCAGCACCCGTGACAGGATCGCCACGCCGAGCAGCAGCAGCGGGAAGATGCTCAGGAAGCCGTAGTAGGTGATGAGCGCGGCCTGCCGCCCGCCCTCGTCGTCCCCGTACTTCTTGACCACGGCGTAGGGGAAGCCCAGCACTCCGTGCCGCCGCTGCAGGGCGTCCGCCCAGGCGAACACCCGGTTCCACAGGGCAGTCAGGCGCTCGACGATGCCCATGCGCCCGACCTCCCATCGCGACCGTCCTGCGCGCGGCTCCCAGGGAGCATGCCGCACGGGCGGGACCGCGTGCGGCACCCCGGGCGGGGACGCGACGGGGAGGGGCCCGTGCGGACCCCTCCCCGTCGCGGTCGGGCCGAGCCGCCGACCCGCGCGGTCAGGCCGGGACCTTGCCCACGCTCCGGCCGAACCAGCGACCGCCCTCGACGGCCTCGAGGAACGCCTCGCCGATCTCGCTGACCTGGCGCCCGCCGTCGCCGCCGGCGGGGTCGAGGTGCCGGGTGACCAGACCCTCGGCGCTCACGACGCCGTCCGCGGGTGACTCCGCGAACCGCGCGTCGGGCAGGGGCGCCGCCAGGAGGAGCCGGACGCCGTCGCCGAAGGCGCCGACCGGCTTGGCGTGCCGGTAGGCCTCGGCGACGTAGTGGATCGCCTCGCCGTCCTCGAGCAGCGCCTGCACGGAGGCCTCGCCGTCGGCCACGAACACGGCGTCGTAGAGCACCGACGACATGGTGGCGATCCGCTTGTCGACCTGCAGCCGGCCGCCGTCGTCCGTGGTCAGCTCGCCCGCGTGCGGCGCGAGGATCTCGACGACGGCGCCGGCGTCCCGCAGCGGCGCGAGCGCCACCTGCAGCGACGACGCCTCGACGCCGTCGGCGGCGAGCACCGCGACCTTGCGGGTGGCCGCCGACGACGGGCTGGTCGGCGAGGCTGAGCGCCGGCGAGCTCTTGCCGTGCGTTCTCGGCGGTCGCGGCCGGCGCCTCCATGCCGAGCTTGGTCGGCGACGGAGCGTCGTCAGCCGCGCGTCGACGTTCGCGAGGATCCGGTCGAGGACGCGCTGCGCGGATCTCCGCCCGGTCGACCTTGCCCAGCTCGAACGAGAACGCGTCGACGATGTGCTGCTGCTCGTAGGCGCTCATGCTGTTCCAGAACAGCTGGGCCTGGCTGAAGTGGTCGCCGAAGCTCGGGCTGCGCCGCTTGATCACCTCGCCCGACACCGGCTGGGTGTAGTGCCGGTAGGCGCCCTGCTCGCCGGGTGGCGATCGCCGGGTAGCCCCCGCCCAGGGAGTTGGGCGAGTAGTTCGCCTGGTTGGTCAGGATCCGGTGCTGGTGGTAGCCGTCCTGGTTGACGTTGTGGACCTCGACGACGGGCCGGTTGACCGGGATCTGGCGTGAAGTTCGGGCCGCCGAGCCGGATCAACTGGGTGTCGAGGTAGCTGAACAGCCGGCCCTGCAGCAGCGGGTCGTTCGTGACGTCGATCCCGGGCGGCAGGTTGCCCAGGTGGAACGCCGCCTGCTCGGTCTCGGCGAAGAAGTTGTTCGGGTTGCGGTCGAGCACCATCCGGCCGACGACCCGCAGCGGCACCTCCTCCTCGGGAATGATCTTCGTCGCGTCGAGCAGGTCGAAGTCGAAGTCCATCTCGCGCTCCTCGGGCACGAGCTGCACGGCGAGGTCCCATTCGGGATAGTTGCCGGCCTCGATGTTCTCCCACAGGTCGCGCCGGTTGAAGTCGGGGTCCTTGCCGGCGATCTTCTGCGTCTCGTCCCAGTCCAGCGAGTGCGTGCCGAGCCGGGGCCGCCAGTGGAACTTCACGAAGGTGCCCGCGCCCGTCGGCGTCGACGAACCGGAAGGTGTGGACGCCGAAGCCCTGCATCATCCGGTAGCTGCGCGGCAGCGCGCGGTCGGACATCAGCCACATGAGCATGTGGGCCGACTCGGTCTGCAGCGAGACGAAGTCCCAGAACGAGTCGTGGGCGCTGCTCGCCTGCGGGATCTCGTTGTGCGGCTCGGGCTTGACCGCGTGCACGAAGTCGGGGAACTTCATGGCGTCCTGGATGAAGAACACCGGCATGTTGTTGCCGACGAGGTCGAAGTTGCCCTCGTCGGTGTAGAACTTCATCGCGAACCCGCGCACGTCGCGCACGGTGTCGGCGGAGCCGCGCGAGCCGCCGACGGTGGAGAACCGCACGAACACCGGCGTCCGCCTGCCCGACCTCGCTGAGGAACGACGGCGCGTGGTGACGTCGGCGAGCGAGTCGGTGCACTCGAAGCAGCCGTAGGCGCCGGCGCCGCGGGCGTGGACCACGCGCTCGGGGATGCGCTCGTGGTCGAAGTGGGTCATCTTCTCGCGGAAGTGGAAGTCCTCGATCAGCGAGGGCCCGCGTTCGCCGGCCTTGAGCGAGTTGTCGGTGTCGTCGACCTTTACACCCTGGTCGGTGGTGTAGAGCGATCCCTCGTCGCTCACGCGGAAGGCATCGAGCTGCGCCTCCTTCACGGTCGGCGCACCAGGGCTGACCGGTCCTTGCGCCTGCGCGCCGTGCCCGTTCGGGCTCGGCGTGCCGGGGATCCTCGTGGTCGGGTCGTTGGGCTGGTTCTCGGGCACAGGCGTCCCCTTCGTCGGTCGTGCGGAACCCGACGGCCGTACCCCGGCGGCGCGCTCTCAAGCCCTCACGCCTGGCGGCCTAGGGAGTTCTCCAGCGCGTCGAGGATCAGGTCGAGGCCGAATTCGAACTCGTCGGCGAAGTCATAGCCCGGCTGCAGGTAGTACGACGTCGCCATCTCGACCAGGTGCGGGTACGCGCCCCCGGCCATCCGGTCCATGATCGGTCGCGCGATGTCGCCGACGCCCTCCGGTCGCTGGAACGCGAGCGTCGCCTCCTGGAGCGCGAAGCCGTAGACATAGCTGTCGAGCAGCGCGTACGCGTGCGCCGTCAGCTCGGGCGAGAAGCCGGCCGTCCGCAGCGTCGCGATCACCGTGTCGTGGTGGCGCAGGTTGGCCGGCCCCGGGTTCCGCCGCGACTCGAGCAGCCCGATCGCCCAGCTGTGCCGCCTCAGCACCTCGCGTGCGGACAGGGCTCGGGCGTGCATCTCGCGCCGCCACGGGGCGCCGGGTTCGGGGAGCCGGATCTCGCCGAAGACGATGTCGACCAGGGCGGCGAGGATCTCGTCCTTGCCGTCGACGTGGTAGTAGACCGACATCGGCTTGACGCCGAGCTCCTGGGCCAGCGAGCGGATCGTGAGCGACCCGAGACCGCCGGCGTCGGCCACCGACAGCGCGGCCTGCAGGACCCGCTCCCGGCTCAGCCGTGGGCGCCTCCCCGCAGGATCCGTCGCCGCCTCAGCCATGCACCCTCCTCGGTCCGTCGCCACCCTGGACATCTTCGTACAGTGTAAGGTAGCGTCCTTCGTACTAAGTACGACAACAGCGCCGCGGAGGAACCACCATGACGAACTCGACGACGACGCCCACGACCATGAGAGCGATCGTCCAGGGCGGCTACGGCGGTGCAGGGGTGCTCCGGCCGGCTCGCCTGCCCCGCCCCTCGGTCGGGGAGCGGGACGTCCTCGTGAGGGTGGCCGCCGCGGGGCTCGACCGCGGCACGGAGCACACGCTGACCGGCAAGCCCTACGCGATGCGGCTGGCCTTCGGCCTGCGGAGGCCGAGGAACCCCGTCCCGGGCCGCGAGGTGGCCGGCACGGTGGCCGCCGTCGGGCCGGCCGTTACGCGGTTCGCCGTGGGCGACGAGGTGTACGGCGTGGCCCCGGGCGCGTTCGCGGAGTACGCCGTCACGCGGGAGGACAAACTCGCCCGCAAGCCGGTGAACCTCACGTTCGCGCAGGCCGCCACCGTGCCCGTCTCGGGGGGCACGGCGCTGCGCGCGCTCACCGACGTAGGCAGGCTGCAGGCGGGCTCGTCCGTGCTGATCGTCGGCGCGTCGGGCGGCGTCGGCGCCTTCGCCGTCCAGCTGGCCAAAGCGTCCGGCGCCGAGGTCACCGGCGTGTGCAGCCCGGCCAAGGCCGACCTGGTGGCCTCCCTCGGTGCCGACCGGGTCGTCGACTACACGCGTGCGGACTTCGCCGACGGCGTCCACCGGTACGACCTGGTGCTGGACGTCGGCGGGAGCACGCCGGTGCGCCGGCTGCGACGAGCACTCGACCCGCGCGGCACGGTCGTCTTCGTCGGCGGCGAGGGCGGCGGCAACGTCACCGGCATGGGCCGGCAACTGGGCGGGGTGCTGATCTCGCCGTTCGTGCGGCAGCGTCTGGCGCTGCTCCTGCCGAAGGAGCACGCCGACGTCTACGAGCGGCTCACCGGCCTCATCGAGAGCGGCAAGGTCGTCCCCAGCGTCGACCGCAGCTACCCGCTCGACGACGCCGCCGACGCCATGCGCCTGCTGCAGAGCGGCCAGGTCCGCGGCAAGGTCGCCATCACGGTCTGAACGGCCCCCCTGCCACGAGGAGCGACGAGCCTGCGCTGTCACCCGACCTCGTGTCAGCGGTCGGTCCCGGCCTGGCCGGCGTTGTGCTCGACCCAGGCCTGGGCGTCGTCGTACGCACGCCGGAGCGCGGCGCCCACCTGCTCGTCCTGCCGGCCCGCAGCCGCGGCCTCGTGATCCGCATGGAGTCGGCTACGCGCTGATCCCCTGGGCTGCGGCGACGTGCGCCTCGGCTGCGTGCAGCGCCTTCTCGTCGTCGTGGCTGCCCGGTTTGAGGTCGAAGACCACCTTCTTGACCCTGCCGGTGAACGGGTACGGCGACCTGTCGGCGTAGGACCGGTCGACGGGCAGACCGTTGTCGCGGCCGATGTCCATGCCTGCGTATCCGGAGAAGCGCACAGGGACCGTTCGCTCCATACGTCCTTCGCCGATCTTCGCGGCGTTGGCGTACAGGCTGACCGTCCCGCCCGTTGCCGGTCTCTGCTGGTCGGCGTCGAACTGCAGCCGGACGACGACGTCGCCCGTGGGGATCGGTTCGGTGGAGACCTGCCGGTAGTGCTCGACGCCCATCATCGAGTAGCTGTGGTGCAGCAACCCCGACGCGTCGACCCACAGCGAGAAGCCGCCCATCTCGTCCGCCTCGGCGACGATCACGCCCTCGGCGCCCTCCGTCGGGACCGACAGCTCCGCCTCGACGGCGTAGGAACGGCCGTAGACGCGCGGGATCATCCCAGGGGCGACGTTCTCGACGTCGCCGTGGAACGTGTGCGTCGTGATCGTGGGCAGCGGCGGCAGGATCCCGAAGAAGACCGAGAACGCCGCGAGCAGCGGCAGCACCTTGTGCTTCTCGGCCTCCTCCCAGAAGAGCTCCTTCAGCTCGGCGAGCTTCTCGGGGTTCTCCGCGGCCAGGTCGTTCGCCTGCGAGAAGTCGTCGGGAAGGTAGTAGAGCTCCCAGGTGTCCTGGTCCGGGTCGTAGACGCCGGGCGCGAACCTCCGCAGCGTCTCCGGCGACAGGTCCCAGGGGATCCTGTCGAGCTTGCAGGCGGCCCACCAGCCGTCCTTGTAGATCGCGCGGTTGCCGAGGATCTCGAAATACTGAAGGCTTCGATGCTCCGGGGTGTTCGCGTCGTCGAAGGTGCGTAGGAAGCTGCTCCCGTCCATCGCCCTCTGGTCGGTCCCGTCCACGATCCTGGGCTCGGGGATGCCGGCTGCCGCGAGGATGGTCGGGCCGACGTCGATGACGTGCGTGAACTGGCTGCGCAGACCACCGGCGTCGCTGATGCGCCGGGGCCAGGAGACGACCATCGCGTTGCGGGTGCCGCCGAGGTGGGAGGCGCACTGCTTGCCCCACTGGAAGGGGGCGTTCCCGGCCCATGCCCAGGCCGAGGCATAGTGCGGGGCGTACTCGGCACCGCCCCACGCGTCGAGCCCGCCGTACTGGTCGATCAACGAGAGCTGCTGCTCGGCCGTCAGCGCGATCCCGTTCTGCATGGTCAGCTCGTTGAAGGACCCCGTGAGGGTTCCCTCCAGGCTGGCGCCGTTGTCACCGAAGATGTAGATGACCAGGGTGTTGTCCAGCTCACCCAGCTCATCGACGGCGTCGAGGAGCCGGCCGACGTTCCAGTCCGCGTTCTCCTGGAAGCCCGCGTAGACCTCCATCTGCCGGGCGTAGAGCGCGCGCTCGTTCTCCGAGAGCGATTCCCAGGCGGGCAGCTCCTCCGGTCGCGGCGTCAGGACCGTGTCCGGGGGGATCACGCCCTGGGCCTTCTGCCGCGCGAACGTCTCCTCGCGGAGCACGTCCCAACCCTGGTCGAACGCGCCGCGGTACTTCTCGCTCCACTCGACCCCGACCTGGTGGGGTGCATGCGCGCAGCCCGTCGAGTAGTACATGAACCAGGGCTTCTCCTGGTCCTGCGCGCGCACCTGGTGCAGCCAGCGCACCGCCTGGTCGGTCAGGTCGTCAGGCCAGTAATACTGCTTCCCGTCAGCGCCCTCCGGGACGCCGAGGGTGGTGTTGTCCTGGACGATCACAGGGTCGTACTGGCCCGTCTCTCCGCCGAGGATCCCCCAGAAGTGGTCGAAACCCCAGGCGTTCGGCCAGCGGTCGAACGGCCCGGCCGCCCCCTGCACGTGATCCGGCGTCAGGTGCCACTTGCCGAATCCGCCGGTCGAGTAGCCGTTGGCCTGGAGCGCCCGCACGAACGGCGCGCAGTCCTTCGGCACGCTCGCGGAGTAGCCGGGGAACGGCCCCGGGAACTCCCCGATCGACCCGAACCCGACCGAGTGGTGGTTGCGGCCCGTCAGCAGGGCAGCCCGGGTCGGCGAGCAGAGCGCCGTCACGTGCATCCGGTTGTAGCGCAGGCCCTGCTCGGCCACCCGCGTCATGACCGGGGTCGAGACGGGCCCGCCGAACGTCGAGGGATTGCCGAAGCCGGCGTCGTCGATCAGCACCAGCAACACGTTCGGCGCGCCCCGCGGCGGCGTCGGCGTCATGTTGATCGTCCAGTCGGCGATGGACGTGTCGAGCGTCCGCCCGGCCACTCCGGCGAAGTTGGGGTCGGGGATCGGCAGCACGCTCCGATCGGGGCTGAACTTCCCCATCGCCTCGGCGAGCGACTCCTTCAGGGCGCTCATGCCGTGCTTGTCACCCTGCACGATCGACCGGAGCTGGGCGCCGCCGAGCGCCTGACCGACCGCCAGCGCCTGGGCGTCGTCGAAGACCGCAATGATCCCCGCCGATCCGAGCGGCAGGGTCTCGCCGATCCTCTCCTGGATCTCGTGCTCCACGCGGTGGTCGACGAACCCGCCGATGACCCGGCCCGCGACGGCACCGACGGCGACCGAGGCGAGCAGCGGCGGCGCGAACAACCCGACCGCCAGGCCGACCCCCCCGCCCCAGCCCGCACCCTTGCGGCCGCGGTCGTCGCCGGTCTGCCGCACGCCGACGGTCCCGTCCTCCGCGCGGGTGACGAGGATGACGCCGTCGATCGAGACCTGCCGGGCCTTCACGAGCGAGACCAGGGACTCGAAGTCCTGCGTGGCCCGGTCGATGTCCTGGTAACCCGCGACGAGGACGTCGGTGGTCGTGGCCTCGGTCATGACGGCTCTCCTTCGTCAGGCGTCGCGCGCGACCCTGAAGCCCGTGTTCCCGGTGGAGCTGTCGGGGGTGTTCGCGCTGCGCGCCGCGACCCGATAGCGATTGCAGTAGGACGAGTGGCAGAGGTAGGAGCCCCCGCGGATGACCTTGCTGTCTCCTGACGTGGGACCCGTGGGGTCCTCGGCGGGACCACTCGAGTTGGTCACCGGGCTGAACCAGTCGGCGCACCATTCCCAGACGTTCCCCGCGACGTTGTGGAGACCGAAGCCGTTCGGCGGGTAGGCGTCGACCGGCGCGGTGCCGAGGTAGCCGTCGTCCAGCGAGTTGACCGACGGGAAGCGCCCCTGCCAGATGTTGCAGCGGTGCTGCCCTCCGGGTGTGAGCTCGTCTCCCCACGGGAAGCGCGCCTGCTCGAGGCCGCCGCGCGCCGCGTACTCCCATTCGGCCTCCGTCGGCAGCCGCGCCCCGGCCCAGCGGCAGTACGCGAGGGCGTCGGAGAAGGCCACGTGGACGACGGGGTGCTGGGCTCTGTCCTCGACCGAGGACTGCGGCCCTTCGGGGTGCCGCCAGTCGGCGCCGAACACCTGACGCCACCACGGTGCCTGCTCGATGCCCCGGGTCGGGGGGAACCGGTCGGCCAGCAGCCCGGCGAACACGAAGGACCACCCGAACCGCTCGGCCTCCGTGACGAAGCCCGTGGCGTCGACGAAGGTGGCGAAGCGGGCGTTCGAGACGGCCACCGGGTCGATCCGGAACGGCCGCAGGGTCACCGCCCGAACAGGGCCTTCGCCGTCCTCCGGAAAGCCCTCGGCGTCGTCGGTCCCCATCAGGAACTCGCCGCCGTCCAGCTGGACCAGGCCGTCGACGTCGCCGCCCTGGTCGACGTGAGCGGCCGGGGCGCGGTCGTCCGGCGCATGCCGGGACCTCGACGGGGCGCAGCACGAGCGGAGCGCCTCGTCGGTCACATGCCGACGCTGGCACCAGCCGGTCGAGGTCGCGTCACCCCGCGGGAATGAGACCGCCGGAGGCGCAGGGCTCGGGGTGCTCGGGGCTCAGAACGGCACCCGCACGGCGAGGACGCCGTCGCCGGGAGCCCGGCCCGACAGCACGCGTGCGAACTCGACGGCGTCCATCTGAACCTCTCCCTCCGGACCGCAGGTGCCGCTGCTCCAGTGGCCCCCGGCCGGGCCCGTGAGGGTCAGGTCGTAGCCCGCTCCGTGCGACCCGGCCCACTCGGCCACGAGGTCCTCGACGATCGCGCCGTCGTGAGCGGCCGTGAGCTCGAGCTCCGACCCCGTGGCGCGCGCCAGGTCGACCCGGTGCATCCACGCGTCCCGGGTGTAGATGCGGCCCATGACGTAGCCGAGCGGCCGGGTGCCGAGCGGCGGGCCGAACGGCACCGGCACCGCCCGGACCGGAGCGGGGATCCGGCTCCGGACGGCGACGGCCCGCTTCGCCGTCGACTCGAGATCGGCCAGCAACGACGCCGACGTCGCCCCGCGGCGCTCCGCGACCTGGACCGCGTTCATGCGGTCGACGAGATCGACGAGGTCGTCGTGCCGGCCGAGCCCGCGGGCCCGCCGCGCCTGCCGCACCTGCTCGGCCAGGGAGGCCATCGCGGCGGCGGCGCCGACGAGGTGGGCGACGACGTCGTGGACGTCCCAGCCCTCGCAGTCGGTCGGCGCGCGCCACTGCTCGTCGTGCAGGCCGCGCAGCAGGCGGAGCAGCCGGTCGTACTCCACGGCGGCGGCCCCCATCCATCGCGCGTAGCTGGGGCTGCGCGGCGTCATGGCCTCAGCCTGCACGGAGGCCGTGCTCGACGACCAGGCGCGGCACCGACGACACGTCCATCTGCAGGCCGTGCCGCGCGGCCAGCTCACCGAGCCGGGCGAGGTCGGGCTCGGCGGCGGCGAGGATCTGACCGAGCTCCTCGAAGTAGGTCTCGAACCCGCCGGGGGTGATGACCTCGAGCAGTCTTGCCGGCTCGTCGGTGGGGTTCCAGAACGCGTGCGGCACCCCGCGCGGCTTCAGTACGAGGTCGCCGGGACCGGCGAGCAGCACCCGGCCACCGACCTCCAGCCCCACCTGGCCGTCCAGCACGTAGCTCCACTCGTCCTCGCGCGAGTGCGTGTGCACGGGCGAGCCGAGCGCGCGCGGCGCCAGCGGGTGCACCACGAACGAGGCGCGGCCGCCGGTGGCCGTGGCGCCGGCCAGGAGCACGGCTCCGACCGGGCCGTCGGCGAGGACGCGGCCGGAGCCGGCAGCGACGAGCGGGGACGCGGCGTGCGCCGCGGTCATGGGATCGAGTTCGGTGTGCATCGCGCTCTCCTGTCTGCGGGGCGCCCGCTCGGTCGGCGGCGCCGGTCGTCGTGCCTAACGTTGTTAGGAGTTTGCTGCTACCGTGGACCGGAGTCAAGAGGTTTCCCTAACATTGTTAGGGCGAGTTGAGGACGGGTGGGAGCCCAGAGTGACCAGGACAGCGAACGGGGTCACCGGGTCCCCGCGAGCGCTGCGACGCCAGGAGACGATCCGCCGGATCCTCGACGCCGCCTGGCAGTTGTCCCACGAGCGCGGGCTCACCGGTTGGACGCTGAGGGACCTGGGGGCGGAGGTCGGCATGCGCGCGCCCTCGCTCTACGAGTACGCGGCGTCCAAGAGCGCGCTGTTCGACCTCATGTTTGCCGACGGCTACCGGCAGCTGCGCGAGCGCATCGACGCGCAGGAGCGCCCCGCCGATCCCGCGGAGCTCGTGCGCCAGGCGGCCAGGTTGTTCGTGGCGTTCGCCGCGGAGGACCCGGCCCGCTTCCAGCTGCTGTTCCAGCACACGGCACCAGGGTTCGAGCCGTCCGCCGCGTCGATGACCCTGGCCCGGCGCGCCCTCGACGACCTCGGCGAGGTGCTCACCGCGGCCGGCGTGGAGGACGAGGCCGACCTCGATCTCTGGACGGCGGTGCTGACCGGGCTCGCGTCGCAACAGGTCAGCAACGACCCCGGCGGGGACCGCTGGCTCCGCCTCGTGGACGTCGCCGTCGGTCGACTCCTGTTCGGCGCCCCCACACACCCGGGGAGCTGACTCCTCCGCAGCGGACGATGCCGGCGGCAGCGGACGCGAGGAGCATCGAGCGACGCGACCGCCGCCGACAGGGCCCCGACGGCGGGCCGCGCCCCGCGCGCGCGTGCTCGTGGGGACGAGTGGAGGTGGGCGCCATGGCACAGGTCAAGATCGCGCATCCCAGCGTCGAGGAGCGGACGGCCAGGGGCGAGGACGCCCGCCGGACCGCGCCGCCGTCGCTGCTCGCCCGCTGGCGCCCCGCGGCCGACCGTCCCGATCCGCTCGCCCTGCTCGAGGAGCAGGACAAGAGCAGGGAGCCGGACCTGGTTCCCGTCCGGCACGGGCGCATGGTCGTGTCGCCGTTCACCTTCTACCGCGGCACCGCGAGGGTCATGGCCGCGGACCTCGCCCCGACGTCGGTCGCCGGCCTCGACGTGCAGCTCTGCGGGGACGCCCACCTGTCGAACTTCGGCATGTTCGCCTCGCCCGAGCGGCGGCTCGTGTTCGACCTCAACGACTTCGACGAGACGCTCCCCGGCCCGTTCGAGTACGACGTCATCCGGATGACGGCCAGTTTCGCTGTGGCGGCCCGCAACAACGGCTTCACGGCCGCCGACGTGCGAGACGCCGCCCACGCGGCCGTACAGGCGTACTCGACGGCCATGGCCGAGTTCGCGACGATGCGCACCCTGGACATCTGGTACGCCCATCTGGACGACGACCAGCTGACGGCGACGATCTCCGAAGCCGTGGCAACCGAGTCGGCCGCGACGGGCAAGGGAGCCAAGCCGGGGAAGACGGCCAAGGGCAAGACCGACAAGAAGGACACCAAGAAGCAGGAGCAGTTGGTCAAGGAGGTCAGGCGGTCCGAGCGGCTCCGAGAGAAGGCGCGGACCCGGGACAGCCTGCAGGCCCTGTCCAAGCTCGGCGAGCTCGTCGACGGGCAGTACCGGATCGCCAGCCAGCCGCCGGTGCTCGTGCCGGCGCGCGAGCTCGGTGCCGCCTACCACATGTCCGCCGACGAGGTGGAGCACACGATCCGCGCACAGCTACGCGCCTATCGGAGCACGCTGCAGGACGACCGGCGCCGGCTGCTCGAGCGGTTCGAGTTCGTCGACGTCGCCCGCAAGGTCGTGGGCGTGGGCAGCGTCGGAACGAGGGCGTTCGTGGTGCTGCTGCAGGGGCGCGACGCCGCGGACCCGCTGTTCCTGCAGATCAAGGAGGCGACGGCCTCCGTGCTGGAGTTCGAGCTCCCGCGCAGCCGCTTCCGGACACACGGCGAGCGCGTGGTGCAGGGTCAGCGGCTGATGCAGGCCTCCAGCGACATCTTCCTGGGGTGGACCAAGGGGGTGGACGTCCACCGGCACTACTACTGGCGCCAGCTACGCGACATGAAAGGGTCCGCGCTGGTGGAGGAGATGTCCCCCGCCGCGCTGCGGCTGTACGCAGGTTTCTGCGGCTGGACGCTGGCCCGCGCGCACGCCCGCTCGGGTGACCCGGTGGCGATCGCCGCCTACCTCGGCGCCGACGGCGCCTTCGACGCGGCCATGACCGAGTTCTCCGTGCGCTACGCCGACCAGAACGAGCAGGACTACGAGCAGTTCGCGAAGGCCGTGCAGTCGGGACGCCTCGAGGCGATCGAAGGCGTCTGACCGCCCTGCCCCCCGCCCGTCCTGTGTGCCCTCATCGTGATCATTTAGATGAAATGATCACGATGAGGGCGCACAGGGGACGATGGTAGGTGTGGGGGGTGACGAGCACCCACACCGGCGGGACGGTCGACGGCGAGGTCGCCGCCGGCTTCGACGACGTCCGCGAGGCCTTCGCCCAGGTGGTGGCCGGGCAGCCGGGCACCGGCGCCGCGATGGCCGCGTGGCACGACGGGCGGTGGGTCGCCCGGCTGCAGGGCGGATGGGCCGACGGCGACCGAACAGTGCCCTGGCGCCCCGACAGCATCGTCATGCCGTACTCGGTCTCCAAGCCGGTGGGGGCGCTGCCCCTGCTGCTCCTGGTGGACGACGGCCGGGTCGGCCTCGACGCGCCCGTGCAGACCTACTGGCCCGAGTTCAGGGCGCGCGCGACGGTCCGCCAGGTGCTGTCGCACACCGCCGGCGTCGTCGCCCTCGACGAGCCGCTGCCCACCGAGGCGTTCTACGACTGGGACCGGCTGTGCGCGGCGCTGGCGCGGCAGGCGCCGAGCTGGACGCCCGGCGAGCGGGGCGGCGAGAGCGCCCTGTTCTTCGGGCACCTCGTCGGCGAGATCGTGCGGCGGGTCGAGGGCCGCTCCCTCGGGACGGTGCTCCGCGAGCGGGTGACCGGCCCGCTCGGCGCGGACGTCGTCCTCGGGCTCGGGGCGGCGGACCTCGGCCGGGCGGTCGAGCTCACCGGGCTCGACGACCCCGCCTTCCGCGCCCGGCTGACCGAGACCGGCCTGCGGGGCCGGGCGCGTACGAACCCGCCGGGGGCGTTCGACCCGGCGGTCGTCAACGGCGAGCGCTGGCGGGCGGCCGAGGTGCCCGCCGTCAACGTCCACGGCACGGCGGAGGGCTTCTGCAGGCTGTTCGCGGCGCTGCTCGACGGTCGGCTGCTCTCCGACGGGCTCCGCACCGAGCTCGCCACCGCGCAGTGGAGCGGCACCGACGAGATCATGCGGGGCGAGGCGAGCTGGGGACTGGGCGTGGGCATCGACCCCGACGGCTACGGCATGGGCGGCACCGGCGGGAGCGTCGGCTGGGTCAGCACCGTAGGCGGGTACGCGTTCGTGTTCGTCACCGGGAGCATGGGCAGCCACGACCGGAGCGAACTGGTGGAGAACGCGCTGCGCGGGTGCCTGGGCCTGCCGCCGGTGGCCTGAGCTCAGCCGCTCGCGGCCCAGCCGGTGACGGCCACGACCCGCAGCACCATGACGCTCTCGAAGGGCTGGTCGCGGTACTGCGGGTAGGCATCCGCGAGCCGGGTCGCGAGGGCCCCGACCAGCGCGGCCTCGGGCTCGGGCTGCACGCGCAGCTCGGCCCGCACCCACCACAGCCGGGTCCAGTCGTCGGGGTCCCAGTGCTCGACGAGCAGCGTCGCCCGCGGGTCGGCCTCGAGGTTGCGCTCGCGCTGCAGCCGCATCGACGACTTGGGCTTGACCCGGTCGACCGGCACGCCGACCCAGCCGTCGTCCAGCGCGTAGATGCAGGGGACGGCGTCGACGCCGCGCTCGGGGTGCAGGGTGCACATCACCCCGTGGTGCTCCGCCGCGAGCCGTGCCCGCGCCTCGCTCTCGGGCAGCTTCACGGCCCCAGTCTGGGACCTCGCCCCGGTCAGCCGCTCGCCAGCGCGGCGAGGGCGACGTCGGCGTCGGCCCGCAGGGCAGCGACCACGCCGGCGTCGACGCCGGCCTCGGCGAGCGCGGCCACGAGCACCGCGACCATCAGGCGGACGACGACCACGCGATCGGGCCCGTCGCCGGCGAGCCAGGCGATCGCCATCTCGGTGTTGGACCCGATCCAGCCGAGCACAGCGAGGCGTGTCACGGGCGTCTGCGCGGCCGCCGGCAGGGCGTCGATGACCCACCCGAGGATCGACTCGCGGTACCGCTCCGAGAGCGCGGCGAGCTGCTCGTCGCCGGCCGCGCCGCCGCGCAGCAGCCACGACCAGCCTCCGGCGTCGGTGCGCACGTACTCGAGATAGCGCACCAGGCCCGAGACCAGCCGCCGGCCGGGCGAGAGTGTGAGGTCGGGCGCCGTGACGAGCGCGAGCCGCTCGATGGCGTGCGCGGTCACCGCCTGGTGGAACTCCCGCTTGCTCCCGAAGTAGTGGTAGAGCAGACCCGCGCTGACGCCCGCCTCGCGCGCGATGTCCTCGACCGAGACCTCGTCGGGGCCGCGTGCCCCGAACAGGCGCAGGCCGAGCTCGAGCAGCATCGCCCGGCGCTCGTCGACGCCCAGCCGCCGCCGGGTCCGCGCCTCCACCACCGGGCCATTGCACCACGCGGACCCGCGCGACCCACTCCTATTGACGTGAATTCAACAGCACGCTTCACTGGCGCCATCAGCGCTCCCCAGGAGGCGTCATGGCGAACAGCCCGACCGATACCTCGCCCGCCGGCAGCGCCGGGGCGGCCCCGGGCCCCGGGGCGGCCCTCGTCACGGGGGCGGCGCGGGGCATCGGCCTCGCGCTCGCGACCGCGCTCGCCGGCGAGGGCTGGCGGGTCGTCCTCGCCGACCTCGACGGGGCGAAGGCGTCGGCGGCCGCCGCCGCGCTGTCCGGCGCGAGCGGGCTGGCCCTCGACGTGACGGATGCGGGCGCCGTGGCGGCCGCGGTGGCGGCCGTCGAGGAGCGCGAGCCGCTGCGGCTGATCGTCAACAACGCCGGCGTCGCACCCGCGCCTGGCGACGACGGCGCCTGGCCGCTCGCCGAGTGGCAGCGGGTGGTCGCCGTCAACCTCATGGGCGTCGTGCACGGCGTCAACGCCGCCTACCCGCGCATGCGCGACCGCGGACGCGGCCAGATCCTCAATACCGCGAGCCTCGCCGGTCTCGTGCCGGGGCCGGGGCTCGGGCCGTACGCGGCCACCAAGCACGCGGTCGTCGGCCTGTCGCTGGCCCTGCGCACCGACGCGGCACCCTTCGGCGTCCGGGTCAGCGCGCTGTGCCCAGGCTGGGTCGACACGGCGATGCTCGACGGCGCCGGCCCCGACGGCCGGCCCATCCGCGAGCACCTCGAGCAGGCCGGCATCGGGGTGCCCGTGCCGGCGGCGGAGATCGCGGCCGCCGCGCTCGAGGGGTTGCGCCGCAACGTGCCCCTGATCGTCGCGCCGCGCGGGGCGCGGCGCGCGTGGTGGGCGCAGCGGCTGGCGCCGGGCCTGCTCGAGAAGCGCAACGTCCGCCTCTCGGCGAGGCTCGCCGAGGCGACCCGAGCGGCGCAGGCACCCGTGGGAGCACCGCGGTGAGGGTGCTGCGGACGCCCGAGGAGCGCTTCGCGGACGTGCCCGGTTTCGGGTACCGGCCGAGGTATGCGGACGTCGGCGAGCCGGGCCGGCCGCTGCGCATGGCCTTCGTCGAGGCGGGACCGGCCGGAGGGCCGGTGGTCGTGCTGCTCCACGGGGAGCCGACCTGGTCGTTCCTCTACCGCACGATGCTGCCGGTGCTGGCGGACGCCGGGCTGCGGGCCGTCGCGCCCGACCTCGTGGGATTCGGGCGCTCGGACAAACCCGCGGAGATCGGCGACCACAGCTACGCGCGGCACGTCGAGTGGACGCGCCGGCTGCTCTTCGGCGCGCTCGACCTGCACGACGTCACGCTCGTCGCTCAGGACTGGGGCGGGTTGATCGGCCTGCGCCTGGTCGCCGGGCACCCCGAGCGGTTCGCCCGGGTGGTCGCCTCGAACACCGGCCTGCCCACGGGCGAGACGCCGATGCCCGCGGTGTGGGAGCGCTTCCGGGACGTCGTCGTGGGGGCGCGCGAGCTGCAGGTGTCGCGGCTCGTGGCGGCCGGCTGCCGGGAGCCGCTCGCCGGCGACGTCCTGGCCGCGTACGACGCCCCCTTCCCCGACGACGCGTACCTGGCCGGGCCGCGGGCGATGCCGCGGCTGGTGCCGACCACGCCCGGCGACCCCGGAGGCGCCGCGAACCGGGCGGCCTGGGCCGCCCTCGCCCGGTTCGAGCGGCCGTTGCTGTGCGCCTTCACCGACGGGGACCCGATCACCGCCGGCGCCGACCGCCCGTTGCGCGAGCGGGTGCCGGGCGCCCGCGACCAGCCGCACGTCACGATCACGGGTGGCGGGCACTTCGTGCAGGAGGACCGCGGCGAGGAGCTCGCCCGGGTCGTCGTCGACTTCGTCCGCCGCACCGAAGGCAGCACGGCAACGGGAGGCACCGCGTCATGAGCGAGCAGACCCTCGAGCAGGTGGATCACCTCGACGTCCTGATCGTCGGCGCCGGCCTCTCCGGCATCGGCGCGGCGGCGCGGCTGCGGCTGCAACGGCCCGGCACGACCTTCGTCATCCTCGAGGCGCGCGAGGCGATGGGCGGCACCTGGGACCTCTTCCGCTACCCCGGCATCCGCTCCGACTCCGACATGTTCACGCTCGGGTACGGCTTCAAGCCCTGGACGGACGCGAAGGCGATCGCCGACGGCCCCTCGATCCGGCACTACATCGAGCAGACGGCGCACGACTACCACCTCGAGGGGGCGATCCGCTACCGGCACTCGGTGCTGAGCGCGGCCTGGTCGTCGGCCGACGCCCGCTGGACGGTGGAGGTGCGGCGGCAGGACACGGGCCGCATCGTCGCGATCACCTGCGGCTTCCTCTACATGTGCACCGGGTACTACCGGTACGACACGGGGCACACGCCGCACTTCGAGGGCGTGGAGGAGTACGAGGGGACGGTCGTCCACCCCCAGCACTGGCCGGAGGCCCTCGACGTCTCGGGGCGGCAGGTCGTCGTCATCGGCAGCGGCGCGACCGCCGTCACGCTCGTGCCCGCGCTGGCGGCGGAGGCCGAGCACGTCACCATGCTCCAGCGCACCCCGTCGTACATCGTGAGCCTGCCCTCGCGGGACCCGCTGGCGGACCGGCTCCGCCGGCGGCTGCCGGCCCGCCGCGCCTACGACGTCATCCGGTGGAAGAACGTGCTCTTCACGATGGCGAGCTACCAGCTCAGCCGGCGGGCGCCGCGTGTGATGAGGTCACTGGTGCGCAAGGGCCTGCTGCGGGAGCTGCCGCCGGACTTCGACGTGGCCGCGCACTTCACCCCGCCCTACGACCCCTGGGACCAGCGCCTGTGTGTGGTGCCGGACGGCGACCTGTTCGCCGCCGTCCGGGCGGGCAGGGCCTCGGTCGTGACCGGCCGGATCGAGCGGTTCACGCCCAAGGGCCTGCTGCTCGAGTCGGGCGACGAGCTGCCCGCGGACGTCGTCGTGACGGCCACGGGGCTCGCCCTGCGCATCTTCGGCGGCGTGACGCTCGAGATCGACGGGCGCGCCGTCGACCTGTCCCAGACGGTGGGCTACAAGGGGATGATGTTCAGCGGCGTGCCCAACCTCGCGATGGCGCTCGGGTACACGAACGCGTCGTGGACGCTGAAATGCGACCTCATCGCGGAGTACGTGTGCCGCCTGCTCGACCATATGGACCGCAACGGGTACCGGGTGGTCCTCCCGGTCGAGCCGCCCGCCTCCGTCGCGCGCCGGCCGATCATCGACCTCACGAGCGGCTACGTGCAGCGGGCCCTCGCGACACTGCCGTCACAGGGCAGCCGTGCTCCCTGGCGGGTGCACCAGAACTACCTCCTCGACCGCCGGCTCTACCGCCGGTCACCCGTCGCCGACGAGGGCGTCACCTTCAGCCGCTGACCCCGCCGCCTTCCTCCACCCTCCCCGGGATCAAGGAATCCAGCGGGATCAAGGAATCCAGCGGGATCAAGGAATCCAGCGGGATCACGCCGCCAGGTGGAACGTGTCGGCGAAGCGCCCGAGCAGGTCGCCCGGGCCGCGCAGCACCTGGACCACGCCGGTCGCGATCGCGCGATCGGGCGCGAGCTCGCCCGAGATGAGCCGGCGGATGGCCGGACCGGTGGCGAACGCGAGGTCGGCCGGCCCGTCACCGCGGGACACGTCGAGGACCGGGCCGTCCACCCGTACGAGCAGGTCGGCCGGACCCAGGCGCGCGGCGTAGGCGGTCGGGGGCAGCGTGGCGGCCACATGCGGCCGGAAGGCGGTGCGCAGCGCCATCGTCATCGAGTCCGGGGTGATGATCTGCTCGTCCCTCGGATCGCCCAGCGCCTTGAAGCCCCAGGCGCCCAGCGCGAGGACGACCGGCTCGAGCTCGCGGCCGTAGGGGGTCAGCTCGTAGACGATGACGCGCGACCGGGGCGCGCGGCGGATGATCCCCGCCTCCTGCAGCTCCTTGAGCCGCGCCGCCAGGATGTTGCTCGGGATGCGTGGCAGCCCGGCCGCAAGCTCCCCGTAGCGGCGCGGCCCGACGAGCAGGTCGCGGACGATCAGCAGGGCCCAGCGCTCACCCACGAGCTCGAGGGCCCGCGTGACCCCGCAGAACTGCCCGTAGTCGCGTGCGGCCACGGACCTCAGGCCTGCTGCTGGGTGAAGGCCTGCGGGCCCTTCTCGACGGCGACCGGGTCCATCCAGCCGAACTCGAGGTGGTTGCCGTCGGGGTCGCTGAGCTGGCGCTGGTACATGAAGCCGTAGTCGCTCGGGGGCTGCGTCTCGGCGCCGCCGGCGGCGAGGCCGGCGGTCACGGTCGCGTCCACCGCCTCCCGGCTGTCGAGGAAGATCGCGGTAGCCGACGACACCGCCACCGTCGGGTCACCGATCGGCTTCTCGCTGAAGGTCTGGAAGAACTCACGCGTCAGGATCATGAAGTAGTTGTGGCCGTCCTCGACGACGACGCAGGCGGCGTTGTGGTCGGTGAACAGCGGGTTGATGGTGAATCCGAGGGCCGTGTAGAACGCCTTGGCGCGGTCCAGGTCGGTCACCGGCAGGTTGACGAACATCTGGGGCATCGTGGTCTCCCTCTGAGGATCGGGCGTCGTGGACGAAGCCCCACACTTGCAAAAAGCAAGTAGCGCCGTCAAGGCCTTCCGAGGGTCAACCGGTGTCCCGCGCCGGGAGGATCCGGCGCGCGGCCGCCTCCACGACCGGCGCCAGCGCGGCCGCGATCACGGCGTACCCGGCGCTCGACGGATGGAAGCGGTCCACGGAGAACAGGCGGGGATCGCGGACGAAGGCGGCGGAGGTGGCGCCGTCCGCGTCGGCGACCAGCCCGCCCTCCGCCCGCACGGCCTCCACCTGCGCCGACCGCAGCACCCCGCTGGCCGCACGGACGATCTCGCGGAGAGAGGGCGGCACGTAGGGCACGATGCTCAGGTCGGGCGCGGGCGCGAGCACCACCTGGGCCCCGATCCCCCGCAGCGACCGGACGGCGGCCGCGAGCGCGCCGGCCGCCTGCCCGGCGGGTACGAACCGGGTCAGGTCGTTGGCGCCGATCACCACGACCACGAGCTGCGGCCGCCACGCGCGGGCGCGTTCCACCTGCCGGGCGAGGTCTGCGCTGACCGCACCGGGCACGGCGAACACGCGGTGCTCGACGTCGATGCCGGCGGCCGCCAGGGCGGCGGCGAGTCGCGGGCCGAGCGTGTCGGCCGTCCGGGCGGCCCCCTGCCCGTAGCCGATGGAGTCGCCGAGCACGGCGAGGCGGATGCTCACGCCCATTCCCTACCCGCCGCGCGGCATCGATCCCTCCATCGTCGCGGATTCCTTGATCGTCGCGGATTCCCGGCTCACGGGGAGCGGCGAGGAGAGGGGCGACGGTCAGGGGAGGCGGGCCACCGCGACGTCGCGCACGATTGCCTGGTCGACGCGGTGCTCGAAGCCCCGGTAGGGGCCGTCGTCGAGCGGCTCGAGCCCGGCGGCACCGAGCAGGCGCACGAGCTCGGCGCGTGGCGCGACGAGGGTGTTCCAGGCGATGCCGACCGCGCCGCCGGGTCGCAGCAGGCGCACCCACACCGGCAGCGCCTCCTCGATCAGGACCAGCGGATTGCGGGCCTGCCGCACGCCGGTGCGGCTGGCGTGCTGCACCCCGTAGGGGGCGTCGGTGACGACGACGTCGAAGGTGGCCGGCCGGAAGAAGTCGGGGGCGTTGAGGGTGTCGGCGGCGACCACCTCGACACGGCGCATCTCACCCGCCCGGTACGCCTCCCTCGTCGCGGCGAACGTCGCCTCGAACCGCCGCCCCAGCAGGGTGCCCGAGCGCCGCACCGGTCCGTACGACGCCCGGTGCTTGAGCCGCTTGCGCTCCAGCCACGTGCGCAGGAAGGTCCCGTACGCCTCGACGGCCTTCGCGTCGAGGTCGATCCCGGCGGCGTGGTGGCCGGCGAGCAGGGCGGTGTTCAGGGTGGTCCCGCGGCCGCAGAGCGGGTCCAGGACCGTCAGGCCGCCCCGCGCGAACCGGTCCGCGCCCGCCGACGACGCCGCCGTGACGTTGAGGAGCAGCCGGGTGAACTGCTCGTTCGTCTTGCCGGCGTACTTCTGCACGGTGACGAGGTCGTCGTCGAGGTCGGCCGCCGGAGGCAGCTCGACGGGCGCGAGGCGTCCGTCGTGACCGGCCTCGAAGAGCGCGTAGGCGGTCGACAGCTGCGCGACCACGCCGAGCGCCGCGTCGTCGAGCGGGCCGTCGCTGCCGAACACCAGGTACGGGACGCCGCCGATCCGGGCGCCCCCGATGTCGCGGAGCCGGCCGCCGAGCACGCCCGCGTCGAGCACCCCCAGCTCGGCGACGGCGAGCTCCGGCGCGCTCCCGCGGTAGACCCGATTGGCCGACGGCAGCGCCAGCAGCGCGTACCGGGTCACGCCCGGCCCCGGGGGTCGGTGAGGGCGCGGAACCGCTCCACCAGCGCCGTGCGCACGTCGTCCGGCAGGGCGTCGGCGACGACGTCGGGGGGCACGGCCCCCAGCAGGCCGATGGTCGCCCGCAGCTGGTCGAGCAGGGCGGTGCAGCCCTCGCATTCGCGCAGGTGCGCCTCGACCTCGGCGGCCCGGGCGGGCGGCAGCGCTCCCTCGAGGTGGTCCCCGAGCAGCTCGACGATCTCGGAGCAGGGCGGGCCCGGCGGCACCCGCGGGGCCGACGCACCCGACGGTCCCGCGCTCATGACGGCACCTCCGCGGCGCGGGCGCGGCCGCGCACGTAGTCCTCGAGGAGTTGCCGCAGCCGCATGCGGCCCCGGTGCAGCAGGACGCGCACGTTGCCGTCGGCCAGGCCGAGGACCTCTGCGATCTCCGGGGTGCTGAGGCCCTCGAGGTCGCGCAGCACGACCACCTGGCGCTGCCGCTCGGGGAGTGTCACCAGGGCCGCCAGCAGCATGGCGCGCAGCTCGTCGGTGAGCAGGCTGCCCTCCGGGCCCCACGCCTCGGGGGCCGCGTCGTCGCGCCAGCGCCCCGGCAACGGGTCGCCGGGCCCCGTGAAGCGCGCGGGGTCGACGAGCTGCGTGCCGTCGCCGGCCAGCGCGGAGAGCGGTACCGACCGCCGCTCCTGCACCCCGCGCCGCCGCGCGATGTTCGCGAGGATCCCGTGCACCCAGGTCCGCAGCCGCGACCGGCCCTCGAAGCGCGGCAGGCCGTCGAGCACGGCCAGCCAGGTCTCCTGGACGGCCTCCTGGGCGGCCGCCTCGGTCGGCGTGTAGGTGCGCGCGGCGCGCAACAGCCCGGGCGACCACGCACGGACGACGCCCTCGAAGGCGGCGGCGTCGCCGGCCCGCAGGGCCGCGAGCAGGGCCGCGTCGCTGTCGGCGTCCACGGCCGCGACGGTAGCTCAGTCGCCCGAGGACTCCTTCTTCTCCCCCGGGACGTACTCCCAGTGCCAGGGCTCGTACGGCCCCGCGCCCCAGCTCAGCGCCCACTTCGGGTTGTCCCAGCCGTACGCGGGGGCGTTGTCGCGCATCCACTGGTAGGTCGGGCTGCCCGGCCCGTTGTCGACGCCGTCGCACAGGTCCACCGCCAGCCCCCAGCCGTGCTCGCTCGTGCCGGGGCGTGCCGCGTACCCGCCGCGCTCGGCCTTCACCCGGTACTGCGCGGTCAGCGAGCGGTAGGCGTCGTTGAAGCACATGGGGTGCCCGAACTTCGCCTTGTACGCCAGGTTGAGCTTGGCGATCGCGACCGCTGCGTCGGAGCGCAGCTGGCGGTTCGGGTCCCAGAGCGTGCAGAGCATCGACGCCGGGAGGCGGCCGTTCTGCACCCCGGTGACGTCGGGGACGTGCCCGTCGCACCCCGGCAGCACGGCCCGCTGGTCGCTGCGCGACGCGCGGTCGGCGAGGACGACGCGGGGGGCGGCCAGGCGCGCCGGGACGGCGACGGCCTCGGTCTGGTCGGGCAGCAGGCGGACGTCGTCCAGCGCCGTGGCCGGCGAGGGGGCGACCAGCGGGAACGGCGGGAGGGGCTGCAGCGCGGCGGCCACCGACGGCGCGGTGACCGACGAGGCCTTCGTAGCGGGCGCGACGGCGAAGGCGCCGCTCAGCGGCACGGCGATCGTGGCGATGCCGAGCGCCCCCGCGATGCCGACCTGGGGCAGCCCGAGCGCGGACGCGCGGCGGGGGGCCGGCTCCGGCTGCCCCGCGGGAGCGGTCCCGGGTGGGGCGGCGGCGCGGGCCGTGGTCGTGGTCTGCGCCGAGCGCTTGGTCTGCGGGGCCTTCGCCACGGCGGCGGCGCGCAGGGCGCGCCGGCTGGGAAGGGCTTCGGACCGCCGGGCCGGCTGCTCGACCGGCAGCCCGAAGGTGGGCGGGCTCTCGTCGTGCTCCTCGCGGGCGGGCGGGGTGGGGCGAGGGACCGGGAAGGGGTCGAGCGCGAGGGCCCCGGCGGAGGCGGGAGGCTCGAAGGACCGGGTGGACGCGGGTGCCTCGAGCCAGTCGAGGGCACCGGCACGCTGCGCCGCCGGCCGGCGCACGGACGACCGGGCGGACGATCGGGCGGACGATCGGGCGGGGTACGGGTCCGTCGCCGTCGCGCGGGCTCGCAGGTCGCGACGCCGCTGCTCCGGCGAGTGCGCCGAGGCCCTGGTGCGCAGGGCGACCGGTGCGTCCGAGGGCGTGTCGGCGCGGTGCGACGGCACGGAGGAACCTCCCGAGGGCAGCTGGGGACCGCACGGGGCCCGCTCACGTTCCGTGACCCCTGGAGTCAGGGAACTATAGAAGGTCCCGCGTGTCACTCACCAAATCGTCAGGCGTGTCCCGGACCAGGGCCTCCACCGTGCGGACATCCTGCAGCACAGGAGCGTTCAGACGGCGTCAACCGAGGGTCAAGAACTCCGCGCCGGGCCTGCTCTCCCGAGCTCGGAGGCCGCCCCCGGGAGCCGGTTCAGCGGCGTGCCGGGCGCCCCCGCCCGAGCTGCGTCGCGTCGCTGACCTCGCCGACCAGCTCCTCGAGCACGTCCTCGAGGAACACCACGCCGACGGTGGCGCCGTCGTCGCCGAGCACCCGGGCCACGTGGGCGCCGGCGCGCTGCAGGGCGACCAGCGCGTCCTCGACGTCCTCGTCGACGGGCACCGGGACGAGGGCCCGGACCCGCCGCGCCGGCACCGGCAGCCCGTAGGCCTCGTCGTCGGCGTAGAGCAGGTCCTTGACGTGCAGGTACCCCACCAGCTCGTCACCGTCCGCGACCGGCAGGCGGCTGAAACCGGTGCGGGAGACGATCCTCTCGACCTCCTGCGGGGTCGAGCCGGCGGGCACCGTGACGAGCCGCTCGAGCGGCACCATGACGTCGGCCGCGGGCCGCGCGGCGAGCTCCAGCGCCCCCGTCAGCAGGCCGTGCTCCTCGTCGTCGAGCAGGCCCTCGCGGCGCGACTCGGTGACGATCGAGTGCACCTCCTCCGCGGTGAACGCCGACGCGAGCTCCTCCTTGGGCTCCACCCGCAGCAGGCGCAGCAGCAGGCGGGTCACGGCGTCCAGCACGACGATGAGCGGCTTGACCACGCGGGCCACGCCGACCAGCGGGGGCGCGAGCATCAGCGCCGCCCGCTCGGGCCCGGCGATCGCGAGGTTCTTCGGCACCATCTCGCCGAGCACGACGTGCAGGTAGACGACGACGGCGAGGGCCAGCGCGAACGCGACCGGGTGACGCAGGCCCTCGGGCAGCCGGGCGGCCGCGAAGGGGGCTTCGAGCAGGTCGGCGACGGCCGGTTCGGCGACCGCGCCGAGCCCCAGCGAGGCCACGGTGATGCCCAGCTGGGCGCAGGCCAGCATCAGCGAGAGATGCTCGAGCGCCCACAGCGGTCGTGCGGGCGGCCCGGCTCCCCGCGTCCGCCAGGGGTTCGATCTGGCTGCGGCGCGCGGAGATGACCGCGAACTCGGCGCCCACGAAGAACGCGTTGAGCAGCAGCAGCCCGAACGCCAGCAGCAGCGCGCTCCCGCCGCTCACGGCCGCTCCTCCGGCGGCCGCGGCACAGCGCGGAGCCGGTCGACGCGGCGGCCGTCCATCCGGTCGACCCGGAGCACCGCGCCGGGGACCTCGACCTGGTCCCCGACCCGGGGCACCCGGCCGAGCGCCGCCATGACGAAGCCCCCGACGGTCTCGAACGCGGTGCCGTCGGGGACGGCGAGGTCGGCGCGCGCCCGCACCTCGTCGGGGCGCATCAGCCCCGGGACGACGTAGCTGCCGTCGCGCAGCCGCACGATGCCCGTCCGGCTGCGGTCGTGCTCGTCGGAGACCTCGCCGACGAGCTCCTCGACGACGTCCTCGAGCGTGACGACACCGGCGGTCCCGCCGTACTCGTCGACGACCACGGCCATCTGCAGGCCCTGGGCGCGCAGCGCGTCGAGCAGCGGGTCGAGGCGCACGGTCTCGGGCACGCGGACGGCGTCGGCCATCAGGGCGGCGACCGGCACCGCCTCGCGACGCTCCCGCGGGACGGCGATGGCCGTCTTGAGGTGCACGACGCCCGACGACGTCGTCCAGCCCCTCGTCCACCACCGGGAACCGGCTGTACCCGGTGCGCCGGGCCAGCGTGACGACGTCCGCGGCGCTCTCCCGCGACCCGGACCACTTGGGTGCGCACGCGTGGGGTCATGACGTCGGCGGCCGTCCGCGCCGGGAACTCCAGCGACCGCGTGATGATCTCGGCGGTGGTCTCGTCGAGGGTGCCGACCTCGGCGGACCGCCGCACGAGGGCCGCCAGCTCCTCGGGGGTGCGGGCGCTGGAGAGCTCCTCCTGCGGCTCGACGCCGACCCCGCGCAGCAGTGCGTTGGCGCTGCCGTTGAGCACCGTGATGGCGGGGCCGACCGCGCGTGAGAACGCCCGCAGCGGCCCGGCGACGACCTTCGCGGTGCGCAGCGGCGCCGAGATGCCGAGGTTCTGGGGCAGCAGCTCGCCGACGATCATCGAGAAGACCGTGGCGATCAGCAGGCCGAGGGCCACGGCGAGCGGCTCGGCGCCAAGTCGGCCGAGACGCCGAGCGCGCACGCAGCGGGGGCTCGAGCAGGGCCGCGAGCGAGGGCTCCACCAGGAAGCCCACGACGAGCGTCGTCAGCGTGATGCCGACCTGGGCGCCGGACAGCTGCGTCGAGAGGTTCCGGACGGCGGCGAGCACCCCCTGCGCGCGCTTGTCGCCGGCCTCGACGGCCCGCTCGACGGCGGGGCGGTCGACGCTGACGAGCGAGAACTCCCCGGCCACGAAGACGGCCGTGCCGAGGGTGAGGAGCACGCCGAGGCCCACCAGGAGCCACTCGGTCACCGGATGGACCTCTCAAGTGCTTGACGTCACAGGTGCTCGACGGGGTCGTCCCCCGGGGCACGGAACGCCGCCGAGTCTACCGGCGCCCCGATCCTCCTGCGCTGATCATGCACGGCGGAGCGATCATGCACGGCGGAGCCCCCGGCGGCTTCACCAGCCGGACGGGCAGGGGGCGGCCCTCCTCGAAGCCGGCGCCGGACTGGACGCCGACGACGGCCCGCTCGGCGAACTCGGCGAGGCTGGTCGCGCCGGCGTAGGTGCACGCGCTGCGCACGCCCGACGTGATGTGGTCGAGCAGGTCCTCGACGCCGGGGCGGCGGCGGGTCGAGGTACATCCGCGAGGTCGAGATGCCCTCCTCGAACAGCCCCTTGCGGGCCCGGTCGAAGGCGCTGTCGGCGGCGGTCCGGGCGGCGACGGCGCGTGCCGACGCCATGCCGAAGCTCTCCTTGTAGGCGCGGCCCTGCTCGTCGAGCAGCAGGTCGCCCGGGCTCTCGTAGGTGCCGGCGAACCAGGAACCGATCATCACCTGCGCGGCGCCGGCCGCCAGCGCGAGCGCGACGTCCCGGGGGTGGCGCACGCCGCCGTCCGCCCACACGTGCCGGCCCAGCTCCCGGGCGGCCTCCGCGCACTCCAGCACGGCCGAGAACTGCGGGCGGCCGACGGCCGTCATCATCCGGGTGGTGCACATCGCGCCCGGCCCGACGCCGACCTTGACGATGTCGGCGCCGGCCGCGACGAGGTCGCGCACGCCGTCGGCGGTCACGACGTTGCCGGCGACGACCGGCACCTGCGGGGTCGAGCTTGCGGACGACCCGCAGCGCCTCGAGCATCCGCTCCTGGTGGCCGTGCGCGGTGTCGACGACGAGCACGTCGGCGCCCGCCGTCGAGCACGCCGCGCGGCCTTCGCCTCGACGTCGCCGTTGATGCCGATGGCGACGGCGATCCGCAGCCGGCCGGCCGGCGTCGAGCGCCGGGCGCGTAGATGGTCGAGCGCAGCGCCCCGGTCCGGGTGAGGACGCCGACCAGCCGGCCCTCGCGCACCACCGGGGCGAACCGGCGGCGGGCGGCGTGCAGCGTCGTCGAAGGCGCGCGCGCAGGCCCTCGGGCGACTCGACGTCGTCGGCGTCGAGGGTGAGCACGTCGTGCGACATGACGTGCCGCAGCTGCGTGAAGCGGTCGACGCCGCGGCAGTCGGACCTCGGCGACGACGCCGACGGGCCGGTGCTCGCGCGTCGACCACGACGACCGCGCCGTGCGCGCGCTTCGGCAGCAGGTGCAGCGCGTCGAGCGACGGTGTCCTCGGGGCCCAGCGTCAGCGGCGTCTCGAGCACCGGGTGCGAGGCCTTGACGCGGGCGACCACGTCGGCGACGACGTCCAGGGGGACGTCCTGCGGCAGGACGCCGAGGCCGCCGCGGCGGGCCATGGTCTCGGCCATCCGCCGGCCGGTGACGGCGGTCATGTTCGCGGCGACGAGCGGGACGTCGTGCCGGTGCCGTCCGGCGCGGAGAGGTCGACGTCGAGCCGCGACGCGACGGCCGAGTGGGTGGGCACGAGGAACACGTCGGCGTAGGTGAGGTCGCGGGACGCGGCGGACTCGGGGCGCAGGAATCGCACGGAACTACTTCCAGGGGGAAGGGAACGGGAGGGAACGGGAGGGACGGGGCCGACCGACAAGGGTCGCACGGGGGCCGCGGCGCACGCCAACGCCCGGACCCGCGCCCCTCGGCCGCGTCCGGCATGGTCGCTAGGCTTTCGGGGGTGGACACCTCGCCCGAGCGGGTCGTCGAGGTCCGTGGCCTGACGAAGCGGTTCGGGCAGGTCACGGCCGTGTCCGACCTGTCCTTCACCGTCCTGCCGGGGCGGGTCACGGGCTTCCTCGGGCCGAACGGGGCGGGCAAGACCACGACTCTGCGCACGCTGCTCGGGCTGGTCGCCCCGACGGCGGGCACCGCGACGATCGGCGGCCGCCGGTACGCCGACCTGCCGCGGCCGCAGGCCACCGTGGGGGCGCTGCTCGAGGCGAGCAGCTTCCACGCCGGGCGCACCGCGCGGGACAGCCTGCGGGTGGCGGCGATGCCCGCGGGTGTCGGCGAGCGGCGCATCGACGAGCTGCTCGCCCTCGTCGACCTGACCGGCGCCGCCGACCGCCGGGTCGGGGAGTTCTCGCTCGGCATGCGGCAGCGGCTCGGGCTCGCCCAGGCCCTGCTCGCCGACCCCGGCGTCCTCGTGCTCGACGAACCGGCGAACGGGCTCGACCCCGAGGGCATCGCGTGGCTGCGCGCGCTTCCTGCGGTCGCTGGCCGCCGAGGGCCGGACCGTCCTGATCTCCAGTCACGTCCTGTCGGAGGTCCAGCAGACCGTCGACGACGTCGTCATCATCGCGCGCGGCCGGCTGGTGCGGGCCGGGTCGCTCGACGAGCTGGCCGGCGCCGGCGCCGTCCGGGCCCGCACCCCGTCCCCGGCCGCGCTCGTGGCGGCGCTCGCCGCGGCGGGCATCGCGTCGCGGGCACCCACGCCCTCCGAGGTGCTGGCGCGAGGCACCTCGCCGGAGGCGGTCGGGCACGTCGCCTTCACCGCGGGCGTGGAGCTGCACGGGCTCTCCGCGGCCGAGAGCGACCTGGAGACGATCTTCCTGCGGCTCGTGGACGGCGGGGAGCCGGGCCCGCCGGTGACGGGGGTCGTCCCCGCACCCGCCCCGCCTGCCCCGCCCCCCGGTCCGGTGCCGGCCCCCGAGGTGGCGCCGTGACCGTCACCGCCGACCGCCCCGCCCCGGCCGGCGGCTTCGGGCGCATCGTCGCCACCGAGCTGCTCAAGCTGCGGACGACGCGCATGTGGTGGGGCCTGCTGATCACCGGCGTGCTGCTGGCCTTCCTGCAGTCGGGGATCCTGTCCGCCGTGGCCGGCCTGAACACCGGCAACGGCGCCCCGACCCCGCCGCCGACGGACCCCGCGGTGCTCCGCTCGATCTACACCGGAGGGGCCGCACTCGGGTACGTCGTCACCCTCTGCCTGGGGGTGCTCGGCATGGCGGGCGAGTACCGGCACCTGACGATCACGCCGACGCTGCTCGCCGTGCCCCGCCGCTCCCGGCTCGTCGCCGCCAAGCTCGTCGCCTACCTCATGGCCGGGCCTCGCGTACGGGGTCGTGTTCGTGCTGGCGGGCGCCGTGGCCGGGGCGCTGGTGCTGCGGCTGCGCGGCTACCCGCTCGGCCTCGGCGCCGAGGGCGTCGTGCGGTCGATGGTGCTCGCGGCCTCGCCTGCGCGGTCTGGGCGGTGTTCGGCCTCGGCCTCGGGACGCTCATCCGCAACCAGATCGTCGCGCTGCTCACCGCCGTCGGGTTCGCCGTGCTGGCCGGTCCCCTGCTGGGGCTGGCGCTGAACGCCGCCCACGCCGGCGCCGTCGCGCAGTACCTGCCGAACCAGGCCTCGGCCGCCCTCGTTCAGGGCACGACCGGCGGGGTGGAGCAGACCCTGCTGCCGTGGTGGGGCGGCGCCCTCGTGCTCCTGGCGTACGGCCTCGTCTTCGCCGCCGCCGGGGTAGTGGTGACCACCCGCCGCGACGTGACCTGACCGCGCGCCACCCGCGCCGGCTCCGGGCGCCGCCCCGCGCCGCCTCCGCGCCCGCGCGACCCGCCGGGACGAGCACCACGGCCGGGTCCGGCCGCACCCGCTCGGGTTAGGGTGGATGGACCAGCTGGACGACTTTGTAGAGCACTGGAAGAAGGCGATCCACGCCGTGTCGCAGCGACCCACGCCCGACCACGCGGAGTTCGGTCCCAACGAGTGGCTCGTCGACGAGCTGCACCAGCAGTACCTCGAGGACAAGAACTCGGTGGATCCGGCGTGGTGGGAGTTCTTCGCCGACTACCAGCCGTCCGACACCCCGCTCGGCCCGTCGCGCACCGAGGACGGCGCCCGTGCGAACCGGGCCGCAGCGAGCACGAACGGCGGTGCAAACGGCAGCGCCAACGGCAGCTGGCCGACGGCGCCGGCCGCGCCCGCACCGGCGACGTCCGCGCCCAGCGCCCCGGCACCGGCGGCGTCCGCGCCCAGCGCCCCGGCACCGGCGGCGTCCGCGCCCAGCGCCCCGGCGGCGCCCGCGCCGACCGCTCCCTCCAGCGCCGGCCGCGCAGACGACGCCGGCCACGGCGCCGGCCACGGCGCCCGTCCCCCGGCCGGCGCCCGCCCCCGCCCAGCAGTCCGCGCCCACCGCCCCCCTCCCCCGTGACGTGCCCCAGGCGCAGCCGCAGCGCCCGGTCACCTCCTCCGAGGTCGAGGTGCAACGCCTCAAGACCGCCGCGGCGCGCACGGCGCAGAACATGGAGAGCAGCCTCGAGGTCCCGACCGCGACGAGCGTGCGCGCGATCCCGGCCAAGCTGCTCATCGACAACCGCATCGTCGTCAACAACCACCTCGCCCGCGCCCGCGGCGGCAAGGTCTCGTTCACCCACCTCGTCGGCTTCGCCCTCGTCGAGGCGCTCGCCGAGATGCCCGAGATGAACCACGCCTACACCGAGGTCGACGGCAAGCCCGGCCGTCGCACGGCCGGCGCACATCAACCTCGGCATCGCGATCGACCTGGCGAAGGACGACGGCACCCGCCAGCTGCTCGTCCCGAACATCAAGCACTGCGAGTCGATGGACTTCGCCCAGTTCTGGGCGGCCTACGAGGACGTCGTCCGCCGCGCGCGAACCAACAAGCTCGGCGCCGACGACTTCGCCGGCACGACGATCAGCCTGACCAACCCGGGCACGATCGGCACCGTGCACTCGGTGCCGCGGCTCATGAAGGGCCAGGGCACGATCATCGGCGTCGGGGCGATGGAGTACCCGGCCGAGTACCAGGGCGCCTCCGAGGAGACGCTCGCGCGGCTGGCCGTCAGCAAGACCATGACGCTGACGTCGACCTACGACCACCGCATCATCCAGGGCGCGCAGTCCGGCGACTTCCTGCGCATCGTGCACCGCAAGCTGCTCGGCGAGGACGGGTTCTACGACCGCGTCTTCCACGCGCTGCGGCTGCCGTACGAGCCGATCCGCTGGGTCCGCGACATCTCGGTCGCCCACGACGACGAGATCAACAAGACCGCGCGCGTGCAGGAGCTCATCCACGCCTACCGGGTCCGCGGCCACCTCATGGCCGACACCGACCCGCTGGAGTACAAGCAGCGCCGGCACCCGGACCTCGACGTCACCACCCACGGCCTGACGCTGTGGGACCTCGACCGGGAGTTCCCGACCGGCGGCTTCGGCGGCAAGCCCGTCATGAAGCTGCGGCACATCCTCGGCGTCCTGCGCGACTCCTACTGCCGCACCATCGGCATCGAGTACATGCACATCCAGGACCCCGAGCAGCGGACGTGGATCCAGGACCGGGTGGAGCACTCGTACGCCAAGCCCGGCCGCGAGGAGCAGCTGCGCATCCTGCGCCGGCTGAACGCCGCCGAGGCCTTCGAGACCTTCCTGCAGACGAAGTTCGTCGGGCAGAAGCGGTTCAGCCTCGAGGGCGCGGAGTCGGTCATCCCGCTGCTCGACGCCGTCCTCTCGGCCTCCGCCCGCGCCGACCTCGACGAGGTCTGCATCGGCATGCCGCACCGCGGCCGGCTCAACGTGCTGGCGAACATCGCCGGCAAGAGCTACGGCCAGATCTTCCGCGAGTTCGAGGGCACCCAGGACCCGAAGTCGGTGCAGGGCTCCGGCGACGTCAAGTACCACCTGGGCACCGAGGGCGAGTTCCGCGCGGAGACCGGCGAGACGACGAAGGTCTACCTCGCCGCCAACCCGTCCCACCTCGAGGCCGTCAACCCGGTGCTCGAGGGCGTCGTCCGCGCCAAGCAGGACCGGCTGAACCGCGGCAGCGCCTTCTTCTCGGTGCTGCCGGTGCTGCTGCACGGCGACGCCGCCTTCGCCGGCCAGGGCGTCGTCGCCGAGACGCTCAACCTGTCGCAGCTGCGCGGCTACCGCACCGGCGGCACGGTGCACGTGGTCATCAACAACCAGGTCGGGCTTCACCACGGCGCCGGCGTCGTCGCGGTCGTCGGTCTACTCCACCGACGTCGCCCGGATGATCCAGGCGCCCATCTTCCACGTGAACGGCGACGACCCCGAGGCGTGCGTGCGGGTCGCGCAGCTGGCCTTCGAGTTCCGGATGGCGTTCGACAAGGACGTCGTCATCGACCTCGTCTGCTACCGGCGCCGCGGCCACAACGAGGGCGACGACCCCTCGATGACGCAGCCGCTCATGTACACGCTGATCGAGGCGAAGCGCAGCGTCCGCAAGCTCTACACCGAGGCGCTGATCGGCCGCGGCGACATCACCGTCGAAGAGGCCGAGGGCGCGCTGCGCGACTACCAGGAGCAGCTCGAGCGCGTGTTCGCCGAGACCAAGGAGGCGTCGGAGACGCCGATCCGCTCGGGCGACGTCACCGCCGGGCTCGACCTGCCGCTCGCGCAGCAGGGTGACGGAGGCACGCCGCGCCCCTTCACCACCGCGGTCGACACGGCCGTGCTCAAGCGGATCGGGGACGCGTACGCCACCCCGCCGCAGGGCTTCACGGTGCACCCCAAGTTGCAGGCGCTGCTCGAGCGCCGCTCGGCGATGGCCAGCGAGGGCGGCATCGACTGGGGCTTCGGGGAGCTGCTCGCCTTCGGCTCGCTGCTCATCGAGGGCCACTGGGTGCGCCTCGCCGGCCAGGACAGCCGGCGCGGCACGTTCGTGCAGCGCCACGCCGTGCTCACGGACAAGATCACCGGCACCGAGTGGACGCCGTTGGCGAACCTCGCCGACGACCAGGGCAAGTTCTTCATCTACGACTCGCTCCTCAGCGAGTTCGCCGCGATGGGCTTCGAGTACGGGTACTCGGTCGAGGCCCCCGACGTGCTGGTGTGCTGGGAGGCGCAGTTCGGCGACTTCGGCAACGGCGCGCAGACGATCGTCGACGAGTTCATCTCGAGCTCCGAGCAGAAGTGGGGTCAGCGCTCGTCCGTCGTCCTGCTCCTCCCCCACGGCTACGAGGGGCAGGGGCCCGACCACTCCTCCGGCCGCATCGAGCGCTACCTGCAGCTGTGCGCCGAGAACAACATGACGGTGGCGCAGCCGTCGACGCCGGCCTCGCACTTCCACCTGCTGCGCCGGCAGGCGCACGCCAAGCCCCGCCGCCCGCTGGTCGTGTTCACGCCGAAGTCGATGCTGCGCCTCAAGGCCGCGGCGTCGGCGGTGGAGGACTTCACCAGCGGTACCTTCCGGCCGGTCATCGGGGAGACCGACGGCTTGAA
The DNA here is from genome assembly GCA_963792195.1 of uncultured Actinomycetota bacterium. Lineage (GTDB taxonomy): Bacteria > Actinomycetota > Actinomycetes > Actinomycetales > Kineosporiaceae > DATKNA01. Next base: position 355,664 of record CAWBVK010000006.1, read on the forward strand.
CCCCGCGGACGTCGACCGCGTGCTGCTCTGCTCCGGGAAGGTCTACTGGGACCTGCTCGCCGAGCGCACCAAGCGCGGCGACCGCCGGACGGCGATCGTCCGGCTCGAGCAGCTCTACCCGCTCGACTTCGCCGCGGTGAACGAGGCGATCGGCGCGTTCCCGCGGGCGCAGCTCGTGTGGGTGCAGGAGGAGCCGGCCAACCAGGGACCGTGGCCGTTCGTCGCGCTCAACCTGCCCGAGCACCTCGGCGGCCGGCCGCTGCTGCGCGTGTCGCGCCCGGCGTCGGCGTCCCCCGCCGCGGGATCGAGCAAGAAGCACGCCGCCGAGCAGCAGACGCTGCTGAAGCAGTCCTTCGACCGCTAGTCCCCTTGGGCGTGACTCCCTGATCATGCAGATGATCGGAAGCGACACGCTGGTGGGAGTCACTGCTCGGGCAACCCCAGCCACGCGCGCCAGCCGCCGTGCAGCACGAGCCAGGCGATGAGGCCGTAGCCGGCCTGCCCCGGGTGCACGCCGTCGCCGGCGGCCAGGTCGGTGAGCCAGTCCTCGTGGGCGACCAGCGGCGTGAACGTGTCGACGTACGGCACGCCCCGGCGCACGCAGACGTCGGCGAACGCGGCCGACAGCTCCGCGATGCTGGCGTTCAGCCGGTCGTGCGGCCCCGGGGGCGGGCCCACCACGAACACCGGCAGCCCCCGGTTCGTGCAGTCGTCGAGCACGTTGGCGAGGTTGAGCCGCGACCGCGGGAGCGAGACGCCGGCGTACACGTCGTGCCGGCCGAGGCCGACGACGAGCCGGCAGTCCTCGGGGGCGGCGCCGGCGAAGCGGCGCCCGACCTCCTCGCGCCAGCGGGTCAGCAGGCCGGCGGTGGTCTCGTCGGGCACGCCCAGCGGGAACAGCGCCACGGGCACCTCGTCGCGGGGCGTGCGCGCGCCCACCCGGCCGACCCACCCCAGGGACCGCGCGTCCCCGATGCCGGCCACGAGGTCGTCGCCGACGACGCAGATGCGCAGCCCCTGCTCGCGCCCGGTACCGGCGCGGACGGCGGCGCCGTGCGGCTCGGTCGATCCCTGACCGTGCACGCCGGTCGTCACCTGCCGCTCACTCGTCGTCGTCCAGCCGGGCCAGCCAGGTCGCCAGCCGCTCGACCGGCGTCTCGAACTCGGGATTGAGGTCGACGAACTCGCGCAGCCGCTCGGCGACCCACGCGAGGGTCACCTCCTCCTCGCCGCGGCGTTGCTCGAGCTCCTCGATGCCCCGGTCGGTGAAGTACACGGGAGCATTCTCGCGTGCCGCCGCGGCCGCCGGCGCCCGGGTCGTGGTCACGACCGCACGAATACGATCTTGCCCATGACGTCCCCGGACGCCATCCGGGCCAGGCCCTCGCGGGCCTGCTCCAGCGGCAGCACCGTGTCGACGAGCGGCCGCACCCCGGTCAGCTCGCAGAAGGCGATGAGCTTGGCGAGCTCGTCGCGGGTGCCCATGGTCGAGCCCACGACGCGCAGCTGCAGGAAGAAGATCCGGTTGAGCTCGGTGGTGGCCGGGTCGGGGCCGGACGTCGCCCCCGAGATGACCACGGTGCCGCCAGGTCGCAGCGAGCGCAGCGAGTGCGACCAGGTCGCGGCGCCCACGGTCTCCATCACGGCGTCGACCCGGGCGGGCAGCCGGGCGCCGCTCTCGAAGGCCTGCTCGGCGCCGAGGTCCACCGCGCGCAGCCGCTTCGCCTCGTCGCGGCTGGTCGCCCACACGCGCAGGCCCGCGACCGAGCCGAGCCGGATCAGTGCGGTGGCGACGCCCCCGCCCGCACCCTGCACGAGCACGGTGTCACCGGGCGCAACGCCCGCCTGGGTGAAGAGCATGCGGTAGGCGGTCAGCCAGGCCGTGGGCAGGCAAGCGGCCTCCTCCCAGGACAGCGCCGCCGGCTTGGGCACGAGGTTGCGCCGGGGGACGACGACCTGGTCGGCGAAGGTGCCCTGGTACCGCTCCGACAGCAGAGACCGCTTCGGGTCGAGCGTCTCGTCGCCGCTCCAGTCGGGGTCACCGATCACGGCGTGGACGACGACCTCGTCGCCGTCGTCCGTGACGCCGGCGGCGTCGCAGCCGAGGATCATCGGCAGGCGCTCGGCGGGCAGCCCGACGCCGCGCAGGCTCCACAGGTCGTGGTGGTTCAGGCTCGCGGCCCGCACGTGCACGCGCACCCACCCCTCCGGCAGCCCCGGCTCGGGCCGCTCCCCCACCTCGAGCGCGGACAGCGGGTCGTCGGGCGCGGTGCGGGCGGCATAGGCGGCGAGCATGCGCGCAGGCTATCGCCGCTCCCTGCTGACCCGCCCCCTCGTCCTCTGGTGGTGATCAAGGAAGTGCTCGACCCCGGCGGTCGAGCTCTTCCTTGATCACCACCAAGCACGGGGTGGGGGCGCGGGCGACTCTTTCGGCGGCGGATGACAGCCTGGTTCCCGTGCCGTCCGCGTCGCTGCCCGCCTTCACGCTGGTCGGCGTCCAGGGGCGGTCGATGCTGCCGACGCTGCGGGAGGGCGACGTCCTGCTGGTGCGCGGCGGGCGCAGCCCCGCCCGGCGAGCACGGGCCGGCCGGCTGGCGGTGGTGCGCCTGTCGCCCGACCGCCCGGTCGCGGTCAAGCGGCTCGCCGTGCGCGACGCGGAGGGCTGGTGGGTCGAGCGCGACAACCCCGCCGAGGGCGTGGACTCCTGGCAGCTGGGGCGCCCGGTGCCGGACGCCGACCTGCTGGCGGTCGCCCTGTGCCGGCTATGGCCCCCACCGTTCCGGCTCGGCGGACCGCGCCCTGCGACCTCGGGATCGGGCGGGTAGCGTGATCCGAGGCCGCGCGGCCCTGGCCGCGGGCACCCGCACGACACATATCCCCAGGACCCCACCGAGAGGGAGTGTTCACATGCTCATCCGTCTCCGCGATGTCGTCGTCCGCACCGTCGTGAGCGCGCACTGCGACCTGCCGTGCGGCGTCTACGACCCGGCACAGGCGAAGATCGAGGCCGAGTCCGTCAAGATGATCATCCAGAAGGCTAACGCGTCGAGCGACCCCGACTTCAGGACGCGCGCCATCCTGATCAAGGAGCAGCGGGCCGAGCTCGTCAAGCACCACCTCTGGGTGCTGTGGACGGACTACTTCAAGGCGCCGCACTTCGAGAAGTACCCGAACCTGCACCAGCTCTTCAACGAGGCGACCAAGCTCGCCGGCGCGAGCGGTGCCAAGGGCTCGCTGGACGAGGGCGTGGCCGACCAGCTCCTGGGCAAGATCGAGGAGATCTCGAAGATCTTCTGGGAGACCAAGCAGGCCTGAGCCCGGGCGACGATCGGCGAGGGGCGGGTCCGCAGGAGCGGGCCCGCCCCTCGCCGTCCTGCCTCCTCCGCGTGATCAAGCAATTCAGCGGGATCAAGGAATCGTGCTGGATTCCCTGATCCCGCTGGATTCCCTGGTCACGGGCAGGGTGAGGGGGCGCCCCGCCGCAGGCGCGGCCACCGCGCAGAGGATGACGCCGACGACCATGAGCGCGAGCCCGCCGCCGACGCCGAGCGAGCCCTGCGCCCCGCCCTGCAGCCGCTCGCCGAACACGAACCGGGCGCACAGGAAGGCCGTCACCGGCTCGGCCGCGGCCATCGCCGGCAGCACGTGCCGCAGCGGCGCCATCTGGAACGCGCGCTGGATCACGAGGTTCCCCAGGATCGACGCCACGACGAACCCGGCCAGGTTGATCACCAGGGTGACCGGCACGAGCGGGCTCAGCGCGGCGGTCAGCCCGCGCAGGAAGACCGCGTCGAGCGCGAAGCAGACGCCGGCGGCCGCCCCCATCACCACCGCCGTCCGGCGCCCCTTCGGCCGCCGGCGCGACGTCAGCAGGGCGCCGGCGCCGACCAGCCCGACCACGACCCAGACGAGCGCGGCGCGGCCGATGTCGGTGAACTGGCCGCCGGCACCCGGCTTGCCCACGAGCACCAGCACGCTGATGCCGACGGCGACGAGCGCGGCGCCCAGCACCTGCGCCGGGGTCGGCCACCGGCGCTCGACCACGGCCTCGAGCGCGAGCGACCACACCAGCGTCGAGGCGATCACGGCCTGCACGAGGATGACGCCGCCCTGCGACAGCGCCCACGCCTGCACGAGCAGGGCCAGGACCGCCGCGCTGCTGCCGGCGAGCCAGCGCGGGTTCCGCAGCAGGCGCAGCAGCAGCCCGACCGGGCCGACATGCCCGTGCGGCACCTCGGAGGCGGCGTGCCGCTGCACGTTGTTCGCGACGGCGAACAGGAGCGCCGCGATCAGCCCGCCGATGACGGGCGCGGTCGCGGAGATGCCGATCGTCTCCGCGATCGTGCTCGCCGTCACCGGGCTCTCACCCGGGTCAGTCTGCCCGACCCGGGCCGCACCCACCCGCTCAGGAAGGCCGCGACCGGACGCGCATGATCGCTCCGGCGTGCATGATCGCGGCAGAGGAAGGGGGTCAGCGCGGCGGCGGGACGACCGCCGGCGGCGGCGCGTCGAAGACGACCGACCCGTTGCCCGAGCTGCGGTTCAGCGCCCACAGGCCGACCCCGTCGGCGCCGGCCACCAGTACCGCGGCGAGCAGCAGTGCGCTCCCCCGCCGGCGGCGCTCGCGCCGGCGCCACTCCCCGAGGGCGCGCTCGTAGGCGTCGGGCCGGGTGCGCACCTCGCCGGCCACGGCGTCCAGGGCCTCGCGGAGCCGCTGGACGGTCTCGCTGTCGCTCATCGCCGCTCCTTGAGCAGCCGGGTGAGCGCCGCCATGCCGCGGGACGTGTGCGCCTTGACCGCCCCCGGCGAGATGCCCATCGCCGCGGCCACCTCCGCCTCCTTGAGGTCGAGCCAGTACCGCAGCACGAGCGCCTGCCGCTGCCGTTCGGGCAGCTCGCGCAACGCCAGCACGACCTCGCGGTGGTCCTCGCGCAGCACCACCTCCTGCTCGGGCGACTGCCCCGACGGGCCGGCGTCCGGGGGCTCGCTGGCCTGGTGCCGGCGCACCACCTGCAGGTGCCGGAGCCGCATCCGGGCGAGGTTGCAGACCACCGAGCGCAGGTAGGCCGGCGCCGCCCCGGGGTCGCGCAGCCGGGGCCAGCGCCGGTAGAGCTCGCAGAAGGCCTCGGCCACGACGTCCTCGGCGTCACCCTCCGCGCCCAGGAGCACCGCCAGCCGCAGCAACTGCGTGTGGTGCTGGTCGAACAGCGCGGTGACGGCCGCCTCGCGGTCGAGGTCGCGCAGCCCCAGCCACGGGCCTGCGGGCGAGGGGCCGGAGCCTGACGCCGCCCGCGCGCGGCCGCCCGGCGCGGCCGCCGGAGCGGTCACGCCCCACGGCGTGCCGGCGTCGCCGCTCATGACCTCACCTCCCACTCCGCGCGCGGGGCGCCGCGCGCCGGCGACCAGGTCGAGTCCATGCCGCGGGAGACGCCGAGCCGGTCGAGCACCGGCGTGAGGGCGACGACCACGGCCAGGTTGACCCCGAGCGCCACGAGGCCGGAGTACACCCCGATGTCGATGCCTGCGAGTCGGAACGTCGTCACCGCGACGAAGCCCTGCGCGGCGCACAACCAGGTTCCGGTCGCGACGCCGGCGACGAGCCCGGCGAGCAGGGCGTAGCGGTGGAACCAGCGCACCGGCAGCGCCAGCAGCACGGCGGGCAGCGTCTGCAGGATCCACACGCCGCCGAGGAGCTGCAGCGAGATGGCGTCCTGGGTGCGCAGGCCCAGCACGAACGCGAGCGCGCCCAGCTTGACCACCACGGACGTCGCCTGGGCCACCGAGCGCACCTGCCCGGGCAGGGCGCGCGGGTTGACGTACTCGAGGTACACGTTGCTCGCGAAGCTCGATGCGGCCGCCACCGACATCACGGCCGCGGGCACGAGGGCGCCGACGCCGATCGCCCCCAGCACGAGCCCGGCCGGCAGGTCGGGCAGCACCTCGCGGACGAGCCGGGGCAGCGCCAGCTCCGCGTGCCCGGGCGGCACCCGGACGCCGGCCGCGACCGCCGCCAGGCCGCCGAGCGCCAGCACCCCGAGCAGGCCCGTCCAGGCCAGCAGGCCGACCGAGGTCCGCCGCAGCACCCCGGCGTCCCGGGCGGCGAAGCTCGGCAGCAGGACGTGCGGGTAGAGCAGCAGCGCCACGGCCGAGCCGAGGGCGAGGGTGACGTAGGCGCTGCCGAGCTGCGGCGGCAGCGCGAGGCTCGCACCCGGCCGGGCCGCCAGCACCTGGCCTGCGCCGTCGACGACGTGCGCGGGGCCGCCCGCCCGCACGAGCACCGCGGCCGCGAGCACGCCCGTGGCCGCGAAGATCAGGACCCCCTTGACGACGGCCACGACGGTCGGGGTGCGTAGCCCGTGCCGGTAGGTGCCCACGGCGAGGACGCCGAAGGTGACGGTGAGGGCGGCGTCGGACGCCGGACCGCCGTCGGGCACGCCGAGCGTCGACAGCAGGGCGGCCAGCCCGAGGAGCTGGAGCGCGACGTAGGGCATCGTCGCGAGCAGGCCGGTCAGGGCGACCGTGAGGGCGAGCGCCGGCGAGCCGAACCGGTCGCGGACGACGTCCGCCGGGCCGAGCCAGCCGTGCGCGGCCGCGCGCCGCCACAGCGCGGGCAGCACCAGGAACGCCAGCTGCATCGCGACGATCGTGTACGGGACGGCGAAGTAGCCGAGGGCGCCGACGCCGTACACCAGCGCGGGGACGGCCACGTACGTGTAGGCGGTGAAGATCGACCCGCCGAGCAGGAACCAGGTCGCCACGCCCCCGTTGCGCCGGCCGGCGAGCGCCCACCCCTCGAGCGTGGCGGGACGGCGGCCCCGTCCGGCCACGACCCCCACGAGCGAGGCGAGGCCCAGCACGGCACCGAAGCCGAGCACGGCGCCCACGCCCACCTCCAGCCGGTTCGCGCACCACTCCCACGCACATCGGACCCCACGCGCATCGGAGTTGCCGCGCCCCGGGATCCGGTTGACACGACACGCCCCGATCCGTCGGCCGGAATGTGATCGAACCGGGCGTAAACCTCCCGCGCCGGGATCGCAACTGTTCCATCGACCCGGTGGCACGGTCGCCACCGGCCGCGCTGAGAGAGGAAGACCATGGCGGAGCGTCCCCTGCCCGATCCGGACACGTCCGGGCGAAGAGACGTCGACCGGTCGCCGGTCAACTGGCTGCTGCTCGTGCCGCTGCTGCTCGTGATCTGGCCGCCGTTGTACAACAAGACGGACCCCGAGCTCTTCGGGATCCCCTTCTTCTACTGGTTCCAGCTGGCCGTCATCCCGGTCGGGGTGCTCTGCACCGTGCTCGTGTACCGGGCGACGATGCGGCGGGGAGGCCGGCGGTGAGCGGGCGGGCCGTCCAGATCACGATCTTCGTCGTGCTCTTCGTCCTGGTCAGCGGCATGGGCTTCGTGGCGGCACGCTGGCGGCGGGCCGACTCGATGGCCCACCTCGACGAGTGGGGCCTGGGCGGGCGCAACTTCGGCTCGTGGGTCACCTGGTTCCTCGTGGGTGGTGACCTGTACACGGCCTACACCTTCGTGGCCGTCCCGGCGCTGATGTTCGGCGCGGGCGCCGCCGGCTACTTCGCGCTGCCCTACACGATCATCGTCTACCCGATGGTCTTCCTCGTCCTCATCCGGTTGTGGTCGGTCAGCCACGTGCACGGGTACGTGACGCCGGCCGATTTCGTCCGCGGCCGGTTCGGGTCGCCGACGATGGCGCTGCTCGTGGCGATCACCGGGATCGTCGCGACGATGCCCTACATCGCCCTGCAGCTCGTCGGCATCGAGGCCGTGCTCAAGACCATGGGGGTCACCGGCAACTGGCCGATCATCATCGCGTTCGCGGTGCTGGCCGCGTACACGTACAACTCCGGGCTGCGCGCGCCGGCGCTCATCGCGTTCGTCAAGGACGCGCTGATCTACCTCGTCATCCTCGTCGCCGTGTTCTACATCCCGGCGAAGCTCGGCGGCTGGTCGTCGATCTTCGGGGCGGCGGACGCCAAGTTCACCAAGTCGCCCAACCCCGGAGACGGCATCCTGCTCGGGCCGAACGGGCAGCTGCAGTACGCAACACTGGCGTTCGGGTCGGCGCTCGCACTCTTCCTCTACCCGCACTCGGTGACCGGCGTGCTGGCCGGGCGCGACCGCGGCACCATCAAGCGCAACATGGCGGCCCTGCCGGCGTACTCGTTCCTCCTCGGCCTGCTCGCCCTGCTGGGGTACATGGCGATCCGAGCGGGGACGACCCCGGTGGGCAAGGACGGCAACACGATCGTCCCGCGGCTGTTCGACCAGATGTTCCCCGCCTGGTTCGCCGGGATCGCCTTCGCGGCGATCGCGATCGGAGCACTGGTGCCGGCAGCCATCATGTCGATCGCGGCGGCCAACCTGTGGACCCGCAACATCTACAAGGAGTACCTCAAGCCGGACGCCAGCCCGGCCCAGGAAGCCCAGATGAGCAAGATCGCCTCACTGGTGGTCAAGCTCGGTGCGCTGCTCGCCATCCTGCTCATCGACCCGCAGTTCTCCATCGACCTGCAGCTCATCGGCGGCGTCATCATCCTGCAGACGCTGCCATCGGTCGGGCTGGGCCTGCTGACCCGCTGGTTCCACCGCGGCGCCCTCGTGGCCGGCTGGGCGGCCGGCATGATCGCGGGGTTCTGGATGCTCTGGGTGACGCCGGTGGTGACGTACACGGCGGCGGGCCAACCGCCGACGGTGACCAGGGAGCACTTCGGCGGGTCGGCGTTCGCGCTGTCGAAGCTGGGGCTCGACACCAAGATGACGATCTACGCCGGGTTCCTTGCCGTCCTCGTCAACCTGCTGGTCGCGGTCGTCGCGACGTTCATCCTGCGTGCGGCGCACGTCGCCGAGGGCACGGACGACACCCGCGAGGACGACTACGTCGCCGATCGTGGGGACGCCCGCGTGCACGACCTCACCGACGAGAGCGACGTGGCGCCGATCGGCTCGACCTGACCCGACCGCCGACCCGTTCTCGTCGCCGATCAAGGAATCCGTGACGATCATGTCGATCTGATCGTCACGGATTCCTTGATCGGCGCGAAGAGGGTTGGAGCAGCGGGTGACAAAGTGACCCGAAAGTTGTAGGATGTTTCTATGACCGTACTTCTTGTCCTCGCCGTCCTCGTCTCCGTCGCCGCGCTCGCGCCCGTGCTGGGTGTCGACACCCGCACCCCCGAGCTCCTCGCCGACCGCTGATCACCCGCCACCGCTCCCCCGCTCGCCGGCGCCGCCCGTAGGCTTCCCGCCATGGGGGCGACCGGCGACGAGAGCCTGCCCGCCAGGTCCTCCCGGCTCGCCGTGCCGCTCGTGCGGCCGGCCCTCGAGCACGAGCTGGACGCCGCCGGCGCCGTGGTGCGTGCCGCCTACGAGGCGGACGGCCTCGTCGAGGGCGACTACCTGGCGGTCCTTGCGGACGCCCGCGACCGCGCCCGGGACGCCGTCGTCGCCGTGGCCGTCGGCCCCGACGGCGACGTGCTGGGGTCGGTGACCTTCGCGCTGCCCGGCAGCCGGTGGACGGAGCTGGCCAGCGCCGGGCAGGCCGAGTTCCGCATGCTCGGCGTCCTGCCGCGAGCCCGTGACCGCGGCGTGGGCGGGGCGCTCGTCGACTGGTGCCTGCGCCAGGCCGAGGCCGCAGGCGCGCGCGAGGTGGTCATCAGCAGCGCGGTCGCCATGGCCGCGGCCCACCGGCTCTACACGACGCGGGGTTTCACCCGCAGGCCCGAGCTGGACTGGTCGCCCGCGCCGGGCGTCGACCTGCTCGGCTTCGGGCTGGAGCTGCCGCCGCGGTGACCGAAGGTCCGGCGGAAGTCGCGCGGCGCGGTCGACCGCAGCCGCCTGAAGTGGTGCCGCAGCATCTCCGCCGACGCGAAGCCGCAACGATGGGCCACCGCCTCGATCGGCAGGTCGCCCTCCTCGAGCAGCCGCTCCGCCAGAGCCACTCGCTGCGCCAGCAGCCAGCGGTGCGGCGTCGTGCCCGTCTCGTCGTGGAAGCGCCTCGCGAACGTGCGCTCCGACATGCCGGCCCGCCGGGCGAGCGCCGCGACGGACAGCTCCTCGTTCAGGTGCGCGAGGATCCAGTCGAGCACCGGGGCCAGCGTCGCCACCTCGGCCGGCCGCACCGGCGCCTCCACGAACTGCGCCTGGCCGCCGTCGCGCTGCGGTGGGACGACCATGCGCCGGGCGATCCCGTTCGCGATCGCCGGCCCGTAGCTGCGCCGCACGAGGTGCAGGCACAGGTCGATGCCGGCCGCCGTCCCGGCGCTCGTGGCCACCGGGCCGTCCTCGACGAACAGCACGTCGGGGACGACGTCCACCTGGGGGAACCGCGCCGCGAAGTCCGCCGCGTAGTGCCAGTGCGTGGTGGCCCTGCGGCCGTCGAGCAGGCCGGCCCGCGCGAGGGTGTAGGCACCGGAGCAGAGGCTCACCACGGTGGCCCCGCCGTCGACCGCCGCGCGCAGGGCGGTGACGAGCGCGGGGTCGGGCTCGTGCTCGACGCCGAGCGCGGGCACGACCACGAGGTCGGCCGTCAGCAGGGGCTCGAGCCGGTGCGGGGCGGTGATGTCGAACCCCGCCGAGGAGCGCACCGGGCCGGGCCGCGGCGAGCACACGGCGAAGGTGAACCCGGGCAGCCCCTCGGCCGTCCGGTCGACCGCGAACACCTCGCACGCGGTGGCGAACTCGAAGGGCGCGACGCCGTCGTCGACGACGACGGCGACCGAACGGATCCGGCGCATCCGGGCCCCCTGGGGGTGGTGGCGGTAAGTCTTCGAACCGTGGCGTTCCTGCCACTGGCCGGAGTCTACGCGAGATCGCATTCTTGATCCATGGCACTCATCGCGTTCCTCGTCCTGTTCGTCCTCATCGCAGCCCTCGCGCCGCGCTACGGCGTGGACAGCCGCGACCTGCGCGACCACCCGTGGGAGCGGCGGCCCTGAGCACCGCGCCGGCGGTGCGCAGCCCCTGTCGACCACCCGGTCGTACTCCCCTCCGACGACGATGCACGCCAGAAGCCGCTCGACACGTCCCGTCGAGCGGCTTCTCGCGTTCATCGCAGCCGGCGGGGAGCACAGCCGGTGGCTACGCGCGGCCGGTGGCCGCCCGATGCCCTCAGGCGACCAGCCCGAGCCGGCGCAGCTCGACGGCGAGGTCGTGCGGCTTGCTCGCCACGGCCGCGGCGGCGTCGACCGTCACGACGCCGTCCCGCACCAGCGCCACCAGGTGCTGGTCGAAGGTCTGCATGCCGTAGTAGCCGCCCTGCGACACCAGCTCGGTGATCTGGTTGGTCTTGTCGGGGTCCAGGATCGCCTCGGCGACCCGGCCCGTCGCCACGCAGACCTCGACGACGCTGCAGCGGCCCAGCCCGTCGGCGCGCGGCACCAGCCGCTGGGCGACGATGCCGCGCAGCGCCCCGGCCAGCGACACCCTGACCTGCATCTGCTCGTGCGGCGGGAAGAAGTCGACGATCCGGTTGATCGTCTCCTGCGCGTCGGTCGTGTGCAGCGTCGACAGGACGAAGTGCCCCGTCTCGGCCGCCGACAGCGCCGCCCGCACGGTCTCCTCGTCGCGCATCTCCCCGACCAGGATGACGTCGGGGTCCTGGCGCATCGCGGCGCGCAGCGCCGAGGAGAAGTCGGCCGTGTCGAGCCCGACCTCGCGCTGGTTGATCATGGCGAGCTTGTCCTCGTGGATCACCTCGATGGGGTCCTCGATGGTCACGACGTGCACCTCGCGGCGCGCGTTGATCCGGTCGATCATGCCGGCGAGCGTCGTCGTCTTGCCGCTCCCCGTCGGCCCGGTGACGAGCACGAGCCCGCGCGGCTCGAGCGCGAGCTGGCCGACGGCGGGCGGCAGGCCGAGGTCCTCGAGCGGGATGGCGCCCAGGCTGACCCGCCGGAAGACGATGCCCACGCTCCCCCGGCTGCGGAAGGCGTTCACGCGGAACCGGCCCACGCCGGGCAGCGAGCAGGCGAAGTCGACCTCGTTCGCCCGCCGGAAGTGCTCGAGCAGGTCGGGCCGCAGCACCTCGGTCAGCATGCGCTCGGTGTCGGACGGCGTCAGCACCGGCGCCTGCATCGTGCGCAGGGTGCCGTCGATGCGGATCCTCGGCGGCGAGCCGACCTTGCAGTGCAGGTCCGACCCCAGCAGCTCGACGAGGGCACGGAGGTAGGGCTCGACGCCCGCTTCGAGGCTCACGCAGGTGGCATCGACCGCGGGTGCGCGCGGCTTGAGGTCCCCGCGAACCACGGCTCGCGAGAGCGATCGCCGCCGTGTGGGACGATCGACGGGTCAGGGACGCCTCCACGAGGCGGCCCCCCGGAAGCCGTCAACCCCCGCGAGACACCCACGAGGAGCAGTCATGAGCAAGCGCGCACGCCGCCGCCGCGCCCGCAAGGGCAACGCCGCCAACCACGGTCGCCGTCCCAACGCCTGACGGACGCGGAAGGCGACAGACCCACCGCAGACGCGCGACGGCCCCGCGGATCATCCGATCCGCGGGGCCGTCGGCGTTCGACGCGGGGTCAGCCGCCGGTCTGCAGGCGGACCGAGCGGACCTCGGTGATCGACACCATGATCCGCTCGCGCAGGGTGCCGGGGGCGTGCTCGCCGCCGCCCGCGCGCGCCACCAGCTTCTTGACCATGGCGTCGACGTCGTGCTCGCTCAGGCAGGGCCCGCACTCGGCCAGGTGCACCGAGATCAGGTGGACGTCGGGCTCGCCGAGCTCGCCGTCGATGTAGGCGAACATCTGCTCGACCACCTGGGAGCAGGGGGTCTCGTGGGGGTTGCCGCAGCTCATGCCGCACCGCCCTCGCTCGCGACGCCGACCAGGCCGCGCTCGCGCGCGTAGTCCTCGAGCAGCGCCCGCAGCTGGCGGCGGCCGCGGTGCAGCCGCGACATCACGGTGCCGATCGGCGTCCCCATGATGTCGGCGATCTCCTTGTAGGCGAACCCCTCGACGTCCGCGAGGTAGACCGCGATGCGGAACTCCTCGGGGATCTGCTGCAGGGCCGTCTTCACGTCGGAGTCGGGCAGGTGGTCGAGCGCCTCGGCCTCGGCCGAGCGCAGGCCCGACGACGTGTGCGACTCCGCGCGGGCGATCTGCCAGTCCTCGATGTCGTCGGACTGCGCCTGCTGGGGTTCGCGCTGCTTCTTGCGGTAGGTGTTGATGTACGCGTTCGTCAGGATCCGGTACAGCCACGCCTTGAGGTTCGTGCCCGGCTGGTACTGCCGGAACGACGCGAACGCCTTGGTGAACGTCTCCTGGACCAGGTCCTCGGCGTCGGCCGGGTTGCGGGTCATGCGCAGCGCGGCGGAGTAGAGCTGGTCGAGGTACTGCAGGGCCTCACGCTCGAAGCGGTCGGACCGCTCCTCGCTCGTCTCGCCGGCCGGTGCCCGGCCCGTGTCCTCAGTCATCGCACCTGAGCCTATCGGGCGCAGCCACGCGACACCCTCTGAGAACCCGGACCCGCCCGGCGGGCCCAACAGCCCGCGCGGTACGTCGTCCACTACCGCAACCAGCACGACGCGGCCTCCTGCCGTCCTCGAGTTTCCCGGACGTCCGGATCTGCTTGCCGGACGTGGTGACTCAACACCGTCCGGGGGGCCCCATTCCACCCTTCGGGTTCAGCCGCCCCCGCGCGTGCGGTCGAGGACCGCGCGGACGCCGTCCGCGACGGGGCCGGCCGCGCCGCGCAGGGCGTGGTCACCCGGGCGCCGCGACGACGTCGACGCCGGCCAGGCCGAGCGCCGTAAGGTCGGCCGGCGTCCCGAACGCGTCGCGCTCGCCCTGCACGACGACCACCGGCACGCCGGCCGCCCCGGGGAGGCCAGCTCCCCCGCCCGGCTCCGGTCGGGGCGCCCGGGCGGGTGCAGGGGGAACGCCAGCGCGAGGACGCCGACCGCGCCCGAGCCCCGCCGCCGTGCGGCAGGCGACCCGCGCCCCGGCGCTGCGACCCCCGACGACCAGCGGCCCCTCCCGCGGAACCTGCTCGAGCGCCGCCAGCCACGCCTCGTCGAGCCGCGGCGGCGCGGTCGCGACCTTGCGCCCGGCGACGTGCCACGGCTGCTCGAGCAGCACGACGCGCCACCCCTGCCGCAGGGCCTGCGCCCTGGCGGCACCGAGGTCCGGCGCGCCGACGCCGCCGCCCGCGCCGTGCCCCAGCACGAGGACACCCCGCGGCGTCGTCGCCCGGCTCGTGGACGACCAGGCGTGCCGGCCCCTGCGGGGTCTCGACCAGCCGCTCAGAAGAGAGGGGCTTCGCCGGCACCGATGAGCTCCCCGGTCGCGGGGTCGACGACGCCGCGCAGCTGGTCGAGCGGAGCCGGCTCGAGCAGCTCGGGGCCGTTGTTGACGACCGCGTTCACCCGGGTCGTGACGGCGGTCGCGACGAACCGGCCCTGCACCGGCGGCTGGAGCAGCGCGCGGACGGCGTCGGGGTCGGTGAGCTCGGGGTCGAGCCAGTCGGCCCACCGGTCCTCGGGCACGACGAACGGCATCCGGTCGTGGATGACGTCGAGCCCCGGCTCGGCCTCCGTCGTGACGATCGTGAACGTGGTGAGCCAGGCGTCGTCGCCCTTCCTTGGCGGGGTCGCGCCAGAACTCGTACAGGCCGGCGAAGGCGATCGGGCGCTCGACGCCGGGGTGGATCCAGAACGGCTGCTTGCGCGGCTTGCCCTTGGCGTCCTTCTCGGTGGGGCTCTTCTGCCACTCGTACCAGCCGTCGGCGGGGACGAGGCAGCGGCGGGCGACCGCGGCGCGCCGGAAGGCCGGCTTCTCGAGGATCGAGTCGGCGCGGGCGTTGATCATCCGGCTGCCGACGGAGCGGTCCTTCGCCCACGAGGGCACCAGGCCCCAGGTGAGCAGGCGGAGCATCCGCGGCGCGGCGGGTGCGGTCGTCCTCCGCGGCGTCCGAGCCGTCGGGGGCGGTGGCGCTCTCGCCGTCGGCGTCCTTCACCTGGCGGCGGAGCACGACCAGCGCGGGCTTGGTCGGGCGCGACGTTGAAGTCGGGACCCGCCGATGCCGGATCCTGCCCCGGGCCCGGCCCGGAGGTCCGCTCGACCTCGAACTCCTCCACCAGGTCCTCGGGCCGCCGGCTGTTCGCGTACCGTCCGCACACCCCGCCAGCGTGCCACACGGCCCCGCCAGTCCCCCATCGTTGATCATGCAATCCCCGTTGATCATGCAATCCGCGTTGATCATGATCCTGCAGGGTTCCTGCGGCGATCATGCACGCCGGAGCGATCATGCACGCTCCGCCCGAGGCTCCCGGGCTCCTCGCTCGGACGAGGCTCCTCCTGACGCGCGCCGAGACCCAGCACGTGCTCCACGGCGGCGACGCCGAGGCGCGGCTCGGTCTTCACTCGCGAACCCGCACTTCACCCCGCGGATCCCCTCGTCGAGCGCGCCCGAGAGGGGGATGAAGGAGGTGAACTGCGGGTTCGCGAGTGAAGCGCACGGTCGCGGACGGCGTCCGGTCCACGGGGTGGGGCGAGGACGTCGTGCGAGACGGGTGCGACCGCATGATCGCTCCCGCGTGCATGATCGTCGCAGAGTTCTTGGGCGCGGGCCGCGCGGGTGTGATCCACGGGAATTGCGTGATCAACGCGGATTGCATGGTCAACGGGAGGGCGGGCGAGGGGCGCGTCGCGTCGCGCGATCACGATCGCGGGAGTAAGCAGAGAGCATGACGATCGTGCGACGCCTCGCCCGCCCCATGCTCGCGGCCTCCTTCGTGCAGGAGGGTCTCGACGCCGTGCTGCACCCCGGCCAGCGCGCGGAGCGCGCGCGGCCGCTCGTCAAGGCCGTCGCCGGCCCGCTGGGGCTCCCCGAGGACCCCGATCTGCTGATCCGCGCCAACGGCGCCGTGATGATGGGCTCGGCCGCCCTGTTCGCCCTCGGTCGCATGCCCCGGATCACCGGCCTCGCGATGGCGGCGACCCTGGCCCCCGGCTTGTACCTGCACGTGATGAGCCTGCGCACGGAGAAGGACGGGGAGCGCCGCAAGGCCGAGTTCGACGACCTGATGCGCGATCTCGGGCGCTTCGGGGGCACCCTGCTCGCGGCCGTCGACACGCAGGGCCGGCCCGGCTTCGCCTGGCGCAGCCGGCACGCCGCCGAGCACCTCGGCAAGTCGGCGCACCGCACGAGCCGCGCCGCGCGGCGCGAGGCCAAGCGGGCCGCGAGGGACGCGAAGCGCTCCGTCGGCGCCGACTGACCGCCGAGCCCCCGCGCTCAGACGGCTCAGGCCGCCCCGTACCCGCCGGCCCTTCGCGCCGTCGGGGTCCTCCGCCCGGCTCAGGCACCCCCGACGAACCGCTAGCGGGGGACGAGCACCAGGCCGTCGGGGACCTCGCGCTGCGGCGCGCTCGCCGGGGCGTCGACGCGCCGGACCACGCCGTTCGCGCCGCGCAGGCCCATCGCCGTCGAGCCCCCGCCGTCCACCATGACGGCCTCCCTCGCGCCGAGGGCGCGCGCGATCTCCGTCACCTGCCGGTACGAGAGCCCGTACCGCGATACCGGCGCCTCCCAGCCACGGCCGTCCACGGTGACGAGCCAGATCCGGGTTCGGGGGGTGTCCCAGGCGATCAGCGTCCGCGGGCGGGAGACGTCGCCGCCTCCGTCACACGTGGCCAGGTCGCGCCCGCCCCGCAGCATCACCGACCCGCTGCCCACCGCCTCGCGCATCCGCACCCCGGCGTCGGTGACCACGGCGTAGGCGATCGCCGCCCTGCTCCCGACCCTGACCGCCCGCAGCGACCGCCCGGTCGCCCCGGAGCCGGCCAGCAGCACCTCGCCGGTGCCGAGGACCGGACGCCGGCCCGAGGCGACGACCACCCCGCGGCGGACCACGAGCTCCCAGTCACGCCGGGGCCGGTCGCGGCCCAGCCACGGGGTCACGACCCCGACCGCCGTACCCGCGGCGACCGCGTCGGGGCGGTCGGAGCCCGCGTCGTCGTTCACCGAGCCCACCGCGAGCACGCGGCCTGCGAGCTTCACGGTCCCCCGGACGCGCACTCGGCCCCCGACGGGCCGGCCGGCGTCGTCGGAGCCCACGGCCAGGCTCGGACCCGGGGGCACCCGCACGACCCGCCCGCCCCGCACCAGCACCCCTTGTGGCACGGCCGACCCGTTCCAGTCGTAGGAGAAGTAGTCCCCGTTCACACCGACCACGGCACCCGCTGTCCGGGCGGTCAGCTCCGTCGTGCGCAGCACGTCGCCGTAGCCGCTGACCGCCGCCGTCACCAGCCGCACGCGGGTGGTCGGCGCCTGCGCGACGGTGAGCCGGACGGAGTGCCCGAGGCCGTCGGTGCCGTCCCAGGAAGCGCCCGTGACGCCGCCCGCGGCGCGCCAGCGGGCGACCGGGGGGTGCGCGAGCAGGTCGCTCGTCGTGCGGCACCGCGCCGCCGCGATCACCGGGGACGCGGCGGCCGGGGCGGGCGCGGCCGGCCATGCCAGCAGGAGCGGCGCAACGGCGAGCGGCGCCACCGCGAGGTGCATCCTCCGGCGAGGTGTTCCCACGGGCTGCTCGTCGTCCAGGCCTCCCCCGCCATGAGCCCCCGGCGCCGCGAGCACCCGTATCGGACCCAGCCGCGAGCACGCACTACTCTCGACGCCCATGGGAGCGGGCTCACCTACCGGCGCCGCCTGGCCGGCCCCGACGGCGGCCCGGCCGGTCGACGCGACGGTGTCCGTCCCGGGGTCCAAGTCGCTGACGAACCGCTACCTCGTCCTCGCCGCGCTCGCCGAGGAGCCGTCGCGGTTGCGCTCGCCGCTGCACTCGCGCGACACCGCGCTGATGGCCGCCGCGCTCGGGGCGCTCGGGGTGCGCTTCGAGCAGGTCCCCGGGACGTCCGCCTTCGGCCCCGACTGGGTGGTCACGCCCGGCCCCCTGCGCGGTCCCGCGGACGTCGACTGCGGGCTGGCCGGCACCGTGATGCGTTTCGTGCCGCCGGTCGCCGCGCTGGCCACGGGTGCCGTCCGCTTCGACGGCGACCCCGCTGCACGGCGACGGCCGATGGCCACCGTCGTCCGCGCGCTGCGCGACCTCGGCGTGCAGGTCGACGACGGCCCCTCGCCCGAGCAGGCCGGCCGGCTGCCGTTCACGGTTCACGGGACGGGCGCCGTGCGCGGCGGGACGCTGCGCATCGACGCCTCCGCGTCGAGCCAGTTCGTGTCGGGGCTGCTGCTGGCGGGCGCCCGCTTCACCGAGGGGCTCACCCTCGAGCACGTGGGCTCGCCGATCCCGAGCACCCCGCACGTCGTCATGACCGTCGAGGCGCTGCGCGACGTCGGCGTGGTCGTCGACGACGCCGACCCGGCGACCTGGCGGGTCGAGCCCGGCCCGGTGGGCGCCCTCGACGTCCAGGTGGAGCCGGACCTGTCCAACGCCGCGCCCTTCGTCGCCGCGGCCGCGGTCACCGGCGGCCGGGTGCGGGTGCCCGACTGGCCGCAGTACACGACGCAGGCCGGCGACCTGCTGCGCGACCTGCTCGACCAGATGGGTGCCGAGGTGAACCTCGACCGCGACGGCCTCACCGTCGAGGGCACCGGGGAGCTCTACGGCATCGACGCCGACCTGGCCGACGCCGGGGAGCTCGCGACGACGGTCGCCGCGCTTGCGGCGCTCGCCGACGGGCCCTCGCAGCTGCGCGGCATCGGGCACGTCCGCGGCCACGAGACCGACCGGCTCGCGGCCCTCACCGCCGAGATCAACCGGCTGGGCGGCGACGTCGGCGAGACCGCCGACGGCCTCGTCGTCCGGCCCCGGCCCCTGCACGGCGGGCTGTTCCGAACCTACGGCGACCACCGGATGGCCACCGCCGGCGCACTGCTCGGGCTGCGGGTCCCGGGCGTGCTCGTCGAGGACGTCGAGACGACGGCGAAGACCCTGCCCGGGTTCACCGGTCTGTGGTCGGCGATGCTGGCGTGAGCCGAGGATGAGCCGAGGATGAGCCGACCGTGAGCCGCCGTGAGCCGACCGTGACTCCGCCGCGCCGGCGCCGCGAACTCGACGAGTCCGACGTCAGGATCCGGCCCAACCCGCGCGGTTCCCGCCCCCGCACCAAGGAGCGGCCGCGGCACGACGACTCTGTCCCCGGCTGGGTGATCGCGGTCGACCGCGGCCGGTACACGGTGCTCCTCGGCGCCCCCGACGACCCCGGCCGCCAGGTGACCGCGATGAAGGCGCGCGAGCTCGGCCGGGCCGGGGTGGTCGTCGGTGACCTGGTCGCCCTGGTCGGCGACGTCACCGGCGACCCCGGTTCGCTGGCCCGCATCGTCCGCGTCGAGGACCGCTCCAGCCTGCTGCGGCGCAGCGCGGACGACGCGGGCGACGGCGCCGACCCCGTCGAGCGCCCGATCGTCGCGAACGCCGACCAGCTCGCCGTGGTGACGGCGCTCGCCGATCCCGAGCCCCGGCCCCGCCTGGTCGACCGCGCGCTCGTCGCCGCCTACGACGCCGGCCTCGACCCGCTGCTCGTGCTCACGAAGGCCGACCTCACCGAGCCCGGGCCGTTCCTGGCGGCCTACGCCCCGCTGGACGTCCCGTACGTGGTGACCCGCCGCGACCCCGCCACCCCGGGCGGCATCGAGGGCCTGGACGCCGTCCGCGAGCGGCTCGACGGCCGGGTGACGGTGCTGATCGGTCACTCCGGCGTCGGCAAGTCGACGCTGGTCAACGCCCTGGTGCCGGGCGCCACCCGGGCCACCGGCGTCGTCAACGACGTCACCGGGCGGGGCCGGCACACGTCGTCGTCCGCGGTGGTGCTGCCGCTGCCCGCCGGCGGCTGGGTGGTCGACACCCCGGGCGTGCGCTCGTTCGGGCTCGGGCACGTCGACCCCGACCGCATCCTCGCCGCGTTCCCCGACCTGGCCGCCGGCACCGGCGAGTGCCCCCGCGGCTGCACGCACGACGAGCCCGAGTGCGGGCTCGACGCGTTCGTGGCGGCGGGCGGGGCCGGCCCGGCGGGCCCTTCGCGGCTGGAGTCGCTGCGCCGCCTGCTCCGCTCGCGGGCCGGCACCGAGGAGCCGTCCGCGACGTCCGGCACGCCGCCGGAGGAACCGGGCCGTCCGGGCTGAACGCCGCACACTGGACCCGTGACGCCGCACCCGACGCCGCACCTCGCGACGCCGCACCCGACGCCGTCGGTCACCACGGACGCCCTGCAGCACGCCGTGGGCCAGGCGGCGGACGTGCTCGCGCACCCGCCGTCGACGGCCCTGGTCGTGGCGGCCGCGATCGTCGCAGGCGCGGTCGCGATCGCGCTGTGGGGGGTGACCGGGCACCTGGTGACGATGGTGCACGAGGGCTCGCACGCGCTGTTCGTCGTCCTCCTCGGCGGCCGGATAACCCGGGTGACGCTCAACCGCGACCAGACCGGCGCGACGGAGCACCGCGGCGCGATCTTCCTGCTGCTGGTCACCTTCGCCGGCTACGTCGGCCCGTCGATGTTCGGCCTCGCGGGGGCGTTCGCCCTCGCCCACGGCAACGCCGACGCGGTCCTGTGGATCAGCGTGTTCCTGCTGGGTCTGCTCTTCCTGGCGCCGATGAACGCCTTCGCCCGGCTGGTCGTGTTCCTCGCGGGCGCCGGCCTGCTGTGGACCGCGGCGCGCGCCCCGGTCGACGTCCAGCAGCTGGTCGCCACCGCGTGGGTCTGGCTGCTGCTCGTCGGCGGCGTCGTCCAGGTGCTGCAGGACGGCACCGGCGCCGCGGACTTCCACACGCTGCGGCAGCGGACCTTCATCGTTCCCGCGACGCTCTGGGCGGGGCTGGCGCTCCTGCTGACGGTGGCGGCGCTCGCCGGCGGCGCCGCGCTGATGCTGGGGATCGTCGACCCGCAGGCGTGAGCGGCGCAGGGCCGACTCGGGGTGGCCGCGAGGCCGGCGCGCCGCTCAGCGGCCGCGCGGCGCGCTCGTGTTCGAGACCACCTCGCCCCACACGGCGCGGGCTCCGCTCTCGCCGGTGACGTAGGTCCAGCCGATGCCCACGGCGCCCGCGACGAGCGCGGCGACCACGGCCACCGGCACGAAGCGGGCCGAGCGCGTCGTCAGCCAGACGAGCACGGCCGCCACGAGCACCCCGAGCGCGACGTACGGCACCAGGGCGCCCTTCTCGCCGTGGTCCTGCGCCACCGCAGGGTTGCCGAGCTGCTGCAGGCGCGCCTGCAGGCGCTCGCCGGACTCCTTCGCCGCGTAGGCGAGCACCAGCACGACGGCGTCCACGACGACGACCGCCGGGGCGTACTGGCGCCAGCTCCGGCGCACCGCCACCGCAGCCGTGACGATCGACATCAGCGGCAGCAGGACGACGACCGCGTGCACGACCAGCACGTGCACGGGCAGGCCGGAGATCGTGTCGAACATGAGCCGAACCGTAAACCTGTACCGTTCGCTGCGCGGCGACTCCGGCGTACGGCACGCCGCGCCAGGCGGAGGGAGCGGCGGTGGCGGTCTACGACGACGACCTGCGGCTCGCGCACGTCATCGCCGACATGGTCGACTCGCTGACCGCGTCCCGATTCCAGGCGGCCGACCTGCGGGTCGAGACCAAGCCCGACCTGACGCCGGTGAGCGACGCCGACCGCGACGCCGAGGAGCTCGTGCGCACCCAGCTGCGGCGGACCCGGCCGCGGGACGCCGTGGTCGGCGAGGAGTTCGGCCCCACCGGGCACGGCGCCCGGCAGTGGGTGATCGACCCGATCGACGGCACGAAGAACTTCGTCCGGGGCGTGCCGGTGTGGGCCACGCTGATCGCCCTGCTCGACGAGGGCCACCCGGTCGTCGGCGTGGTCTCGGCGCCCGCCCTCGGGCGCAGGTGGTGGGCGGCGACGGGCACCGGCGCGTGGACCGGCCGCAGCCTGGCCGCGGCCCGCCGGCTGCACGTCTCGGCGGTCGCCGACCTCGCCGACGCGTCGCTGTCGTACTCCGACCTCGCGGAGTGGGAGCGCGCCGGCCGGCTCGAGGCGTTCCTGGAGCTGCAGCGCAGCGTGTGGCGCAGCCGCGCCTACGGCGACTTCTGGTCGTACATGCTGGTCGCGGAGGGCGGGGTCGACGTCGCGGCCGAGCCGGACCTGCAGCTCTACGACATGGCGGCACTCGTGCCGGTCGTCGTCGAGGCGGGCGGCAGGTTCACCTCGCTCGAGGGCGCGGACGCGCTGGCCGACATGACCGGCGGCGGCAGTGCGGTGGTCACCAACGGCCGCCTCCACCGCGCCGTCCTCGAGGCATTGACCAGCCGCTCCCAGAGCGACAGCAGCTTCGGCGCGAGCAGCAGGGCGTAGAGGTCGAACCACCCGTACCCCCCGGCGGCGCCGGACGGCGGGTTCCCCTGGCCGATCACGTGCAGCACCGGGTCGCTGGGCGCCCAGGCCCACACGTGCAGCGCGGTGCCGACGAGCTCGAGGTAGCCGACCACGAGGAAGGCGCCGACGTAGAGCCCACGGTTCGGCCCCCACGCGAGGAACCCGATCAGGCAGGCGAACCAGAAGGCGCCGAGCACGTCGTGCCTGCCGCCGAGGCCCACCAGGCCCGCGACCGCCCACAGTCCGCCCACCGCGACCGTGACGGCGACGAGCGGGCGCTGCCGGGCGCGCACCGGCACACTGCGGCCGATCGCCAGCGCGGCGAGGTACACCAGGCCGTGCCCCGGCGGCACGAACAGCGGCACCGTGTGGATCCGGTACACGTACGCCTCGAGCAGCGGCGAGAACGTGTACTCGACGCACGTCGCCAGCGCCACGACCACCAGCGTCTGCGCGCGCACGAGCGGTGCCTCCCGGCGCAGCAGGGCCGCCAGCACCAGCCAGGTCGCGGCGCCGAGGGCGAGCTGGCGCGCCGCCTCGGCGCCGTCCAGGGCACGGACGCCGTCCGCGAGCAGCACCAGCCCGATCCAGGCGAGCACGGTGACGGCGACCGCGAGGTCGCCCCCGACCGCGCGCACGGGTCTGGTCCTCACGCTGCCGCCCTCACCCGGCTCCCACCGCTGGCAGCGCGACGCCGCGGGCGTCGAGCTCCATGTAGCGGCCCTCGGCCGGGATGGTGAAGCCGACCCGGCGGTACACCGCGTGGGCCGAGCTGGTGGCCAGGACGAGCCGGTCGACGCCCGCGGCGCGCAGGTCGTCGACGGCGGCGCCCGCCATCCAGGTCGCGATACCCCGGCCGCGGGCGGCGGGGTCGACGAAGACGTCGCAGATCCAGGCGAAGGTCAGGGCGTCGGTGACGGCCCGGGTGAAGCCGACCTGCTCCCCCGTCGGCGCGAACACCGACCACACCCAGGATGCGTCGATCGTGGCCCTGACGACCTCGCGCGGGCGTCCGAGTGCCCAGTACGCCTCCTGCGACAGCCAGCGGTGCACCACGTCGACGTCCACCCGGTCCTTGTCCGTGGTGAGCAGGTAGCCGTCGCGCTCGCTCCTCATGCCGCCGATCGTAGGCAGGCCTGCGCACTCACCGTGGCGCGGTTGGATGCGATGTTCCTGGTGCGTGGCGAGCGGACGGCCGAACCGCCCGGTCGGTGCCGCCGCCACCGCCGATCACCCCCGCGCGACGACCATCCTGGCAAGCCGGGTCAGGGCATCGCCAGGGCCTCACGGAGGGCGGGCGGCAGCGGCGTGCCGAGCATGCGGACGGCGTCGAGGACCTGCCCCGTGTCGCGGCACCCCACCGCGACGGCCCGCACCGCAGGATGACCCAGCGGGAACTGGACGGCGGCCGCCCGCAGCGGCACGCCGTGCGCCGCGCAGAGCTCGCGCAGCCCGAGGGCACGCTCGACGGTCGCCGCGTCGGCGGGCGCGTAGTCGTAGTGCGCCCCTGGCCGGGGGTCGGCGAGCACGCCGCTGTTGTAGAGGCCCGCGGCCACCACCCGGACCCCGCGCTCGGAGCATGCGGGGAGCAGGTGATCCCCCGCGCTGCGGTCGAGCAGCGTGTACCGGCCCGCCACCATGATCTGGTCGACGTCGGTCTCGCGCACGATCCGCAGCAGCGGCGCCACGTGGTTCATCCCCGCCCCCACGTGCCGGACGACGCCCTCGTCGCGCAGCCGGATCAGCGCCGGGCAGGCGTGCACGACCGCCTCGTCGACGAACTCGTCGGGGTCGTGCACGTAAACCGTGTCGACCCGGTCGAGGCCGAGCCGGCGCAGGCTGTCGTCGAGCGAGCGGAGGACGCCGTCGCGGCTGTAGTCGCGCACCCTCCGCTTGCGGTCGGCGCCGAAGTAGCCCTCGGTGCCCTCGGTGTCCTCTGAGGTGTCGACGAGGAGCCGCCCGACCTTGGTCGACACGCTGTACGCCTCGCGCGGGTGCTGCCGGAGGAAGGCCCCCAACCGCCGCTCCGACAGGCCCGCGCCGTAGTGCGGCGCGGTGTCGAAGGAGCGCACCCCGCACTCCCACGCCGCCTGCAGGAGGGCGGCGGCGGTGTCGTCGTCCAGGGCCGAGTACAGGCCCCCGAGCGGGGCGCCGCCCAGCACGAACCGGTCGAGCTCCTCGGTCACGCCCGCCAGACCGGACCGTCCGGGTAGGAGTACGCGGCGATGCTCGCGGGCTGCAGCTGCGTGCTGTAGCCGGGCACGGTCGGCACGAGGTAGCGGCCGCCCGACACGAGCGCCGGGTCGAGGAAGTGCTCGTGCAGGTGGTCGACGTACTCCGTGAACCGGCCGTCGAGGCTGCCGCTGACGGCGACGTGGTCGAACACGGACAGGTGCCGCACCATCTCGCACAAGCCCACGCCGCCGGCGTGCGGGCAGACCGGGACGCCGAACTTGGCGGCCAGCAGCAGGATCGCGACGTTCTCGTTGACGCCGCCGACGCGGCACGCGTCGATCTGGACGACGTCCACGGCCCCAGCCTGCAGGAGCTGCTTGAACACGACCCGGTTCTGCACGTGCTCGCCCGTCGCCACCCGCACCGGCGCCACCCCGCGCCGGACTGCGGCGTGGCCGAGGACGTCGTCCGGGCTGGTCGGCTCCTCGATCCAGTAGGGGTCGAAGCGCGCGAGCCGCGCCATCCAGTCGACCGCCTGCGGGACGTCCCAGCGCTGGTTGGCGTCGACCGCGAGCGGCACGTCGGGGCCGACCACGTCGCGGGCGATGCCGAGCCGGCGGACGTCGTCCTCGACGGATCGCGCCGACCTTCAGCTTGATCATGCCGAAGCCCGCGTCGACGGCCTCCCGGGAGAGGCGGGCGAGCTTGTCGTCGTCGTAGCCGAGCCAGCCGGGGGACGTCGTCGTACGCTGGATACCCCTCGGCGCGCAGCTGCCGCTCCCGCTCGGCGCGGCCGGGCGCGGCGTCGCGCAGGATCCGAAGCGCCTCGTCCGGCGTGAGCGCGTCGGTGAGGTAGCGGAAGTCGACGAGCTCGACGAGCTGCTCGGGGTCGAGGTCGGCGAGCACCAGCCACAGCGGCTTGCCCTCGCGCTTGGCCCGCAGGTCCCACAGCGCGTTGAGCACCGCGCCGACGGCCATGTGGACGACGCCCTTCTCGGGGCCGAGCCAGCGCAGCTGGGGGTCGCCGGTCAGCTCGCGGCCGAAGGCGCCGAGGTTCGCCAGCACGTCCTCGACGCTGCGGCCGACGATCCACGGCGCCAGCGCGCGGATCGCGGCGGTCTGGACGTCGTTGCCGCGGCCGGTGGTGAAGGCGAAGCCGTGCCCCTCGAGGCCGTCGTCCGCGTCGGTGGTCAGGACCAGGTAGGCGGCGGAGTAGTCCGGGTCGGGGTTCATCGCGTCGGAGCCGTCGAGCTCGCGCGACGTCGGGAAGCGGACGTCGTGGGTGCGCAGCCCGGTGAAGCGCGACGTCACCGGACGACCCCGATCCGGAAGAGCAGGTTCGCGTAGATCTCGGTCTCGCCGGTGACGACGGTCAGCGCCACGTCGGGGGTGCCGGCGGCGGCGTAGAACGCGGCGCGCTCCAACTGCCGCAAGGGGACGGGCCACCCGGCGTCCGCCAGCGCGGCGGAGAAGCGGGACCAGATCGGCGGCTCGCTCGTCAGCGCGTTCGGTCCGGACGTCGCCGGCGCCATCACGAAGGCCTCTTCGACCGGCACCTGGCCGACGAGGGCGGCAACGACGGTGACGCCGTCCACGACCCCGGGGGTGAGGTCGAGGTGGACGACGGCGGCGTTCGGGCCGCGGGTGGTGGTCGCCGGGTAGTTGGCGTCGGTCACGAGCACGAGCGACCCGTGCCCAGCGGCCGCCAGGGCACCGAGGATCCCGGGGTGCAGCAGGCGGCCGGTCAGCATGTCGTCTCCGGGCTGGTCTCGGGGTCGGGTCCGGGGTCGGGTCCGGGGTCGGGTCCGGGGTCGGGTCCGGGGTCGGGTCCGGGGTCGGGTCCGGGGTCGGGTCCGGGGTCGGGTTCGGGGTAGGGCAGGGCGTAGATGCGGCGGGCGGTGCCGGCCATGATCCCGGCCCGCTCGGCCGGGGCGAGGTCGGCGATCGCGCTCGCCACCGTGTCGTACCACGTGCGGTAGGTGGTGGCGAGGGTCGAGACGGGCCAGTCCCCGCCGAAGAGGCAACGCGCCGGCGTGAAGCAGTCGATCGCGTGGCGGAGGTAGGGCAGGTGGTGCTGCGGCGGGGTGCCCGCGGGGGCCTCGGTGGCCAGGCCCGAGAGCTTCACGGCGACGTTCGGCAGCGCCGCCAGCCGGGCGAGGTCCGCGGTCCACGGTGCTTCGGGGCCGGCCCCGGTGACGGCGGGCTTGCCCAGGTGGTCGAGCACGAACGTCACCCCGGGGCACAGCTGGACGAGCCGGGTCACCTCGGCGAGCTGCCAGGAGCGCACGCAGAGGTCGCTGACCAGGTCGGCGTCCGCCAGCAGACGGGTGCCCTCGACGAACCCCGAGCTCAGCGCGAGGCCCGCGGGCTCGTCCTGCACCAAGCGCCGGACCCCGACGACGAGGGGCTCGGCGGCCAGCTCCTCGAGCTGGGGCCGGAGGGCCTTGCCGCGCTCGAGCCGGAGCGCGGCCACCACCCCGAGCGTGCCCGGGTCCGCGCGCGCGAGGTCGAGCAGCCAGGCGGTCTCGGCATCCGCCTGGTCGGGGCGGCAGTCGGCCTCGACGAGCACGCGGCCCGCCAGCGGCACGCCGGGCCGGAGGTCGGCGGGCACGATCCGGCGGACCAGCCGCGGGTGCGCGGCCAGCCAGGGGTACGCGAGCCGGCCGGGGTCCCAGGCGTGCACGTGGGCGTCGACCACCGTCGTCACCCGGCCATCCAACTCCTGCCGCTCCTCGCCGAGACCGGACAACCGCGCCAGACGTGACGCATTCGGCGCCGGTTCGCGCATGGCCGCCCGGGCGCCGGGTACGGCGGTGTCGAGACGAGACGAGACGAGATGCGGACGAAGGAGCGACATGAAGGCCGTCACCTGGCAGGGCAAGCGCGACGTGCAGGTCAAGGAGATGCCCGACCCGAAGATCGAGGAGCCGACGGACGTCGTCATCCGGGTCACCTCGACCGCGATCTGCGGCTCGGACCTGCACCTCTACGAGGTGCTGGCGCCGTACATGCACCAGGACGACATCCTCGGTCACGAGCCGATGGGCATCGTCGAGCAGGTCGGCGACGCCGTCACGCACGTGCAGCCCGGAGACCGGGTCGTCATCCCATTCAACATCTCGTGCGGGCACTGCTTCATGTGCGACCGCGGGCTGTTCTCGCAGTGCGAGACCACGCAGGTGCGCGGCGAGGGCAAGGGCGCGGCGCTGCTCGGCTACACGCAGCTGTACGGCCGGGTGCCGGGCGGGCAGGCGGAGTACCTGCGGGTGCCGCAGGGCCACTTCGGCCCGATCAAGGTCTCGAACGAGGGGCCCGACGAGAAGTACCTCTTCCTCTCCGACGTGCTGCCGACCGCCTGGCAGGCCGTCGCGTACGCGGACCCCGAGCCGGGCGGCACGGTCGCCGTCTACGGCCTCGGCCCCATCGGGCAGATGGCCGCCCGCATCGCGCTGCACAAGGGCGCGTCCAGAGTCATCGGGCTCGACCCCGTGGCCGAGCGCCGCGCCATGGCCGCGCGGCACGGCGTCGAGGCGCTCGACCCCACCGAGATGGACGACGTCCCCGGCTCGCTCATCGACCTCGTCGACGGGCGCGGCCCCGACGCCGTCATCGAGGCCGTCGGCATGGAGGCGCACGGTTCCCCCCGCGCCAAGATCGCCCAGACGGCCGTGGGCCTGCTGCCGGAGGCCGTCTCGCAGCCGTTCATCGACAAGGCGGCGATCGACCGTCTCGCCGCGCTGCACGCGGCGCTCAAGTCGGCACGGCGCGGCGGCACGGTCTCGATCAGCGGGGTGTACGGCGGCGAGCTGGACCCGTTCCCGATGATGGAGGTCTTCGACCGCCAGCTGCAGATCCGGATGGGGCAGGCGAACGTGCACCGCTGGATCGACGACATCCTGCCGCTCGTCGACGACCCCGCCGACCCGCTCGGCGTCGCGGACCTCACGACCCACCAGGTGCCGCTCGACGACGCCCCCGGCATGTACGAGACGTTCCAGAAGAAGGAGGACGGCTGCATCAAGGTCGTCCTGAAGCCGTGAGCCCTGCCGAGGCGCCGGTCGCTCCCCCGGTCGTGATGATCAGCGGGGCGACGGGCGGGATCGGCGCGGCCACGGTGCGGGAGTACGCGCGCAGGGGCGCCCGCCTGGTGCTGCTGGCGCGCTCGGCCGGCCTGCTCGACGACCTGCGGGCCGAGGTCGCCGGGCTGGGCGCGGAGGCGCTCGTCACGGTCGCGGACGTCGCCGACGCCGCGGCGGTCGACGACGCGTTCGCGGCCGCCAGGCAGCGCTTCGGGCGGGTCGACGTCGTCGTCCACACCGCCGCCGTGGTCGCGTACGGGCGCCACGACGAGGTGCCGGCGGACGTCTGGGAGCACGTCATCCGGGTGAACGTGGTGGGCACCGCGAACGTCGCGCGCTCCGCGCTCCGGGCGTTCGAGGCCGCCGGCGGCGGCAGCTTCGTGCACGTCGGTTCGGTGCTCGGTCAGGCGACCGTGCCCTTCATGGGCTCGTACGTGACCTCGAAGTGGGCGACGCGCGGCCTCGTGCGGGTGCTGCAGCAGGAGGCGCGCTCGCTGCCCGGGGTGCACGTCGCCGTGGTCAACCCGGGCAGCATCGCGACACCCGTCTACACGCTCGCCGCCAACTACGCGGGGCGCGATCGGCCGCCCGCCGCCACCCGTCGTGACGGCCGAGTCGGTGGCCCGCGAGATCGTGCGCGTCGTCGACCGCCGCAAGCGGCTCGGCGGGGTGAACCCGGCGAACCTCGTCATCCGGTTCGGGTTCGTGGCGGCCCCGCGCCTGTACGACGTGCTCGTGCCCGGGCTCATGCGGCTGGCGGGCTTGCGGCGCCAGCACGTCGGGCCGCACAGAGGCAACGTGTTCACGCCCTCGGAGCAGGTGTCGATCCCCAGCGACGGCCCCGCGCCGTGGCCGGGGCGCACGTCGCCCGTGACGCGCCTGCACGCCGGCGACGGCGAGCGCCGCGCGGGCGGCGTCCTCGAGGACGTCGCGGGCAACGGCCCCCGCGGCTGATCCCCCAAATCCGGGCTCTCGTGCGCCCTCATCGTGATCATTCCTCGGGAATGATCACGATGAGGGCGCACGAGTCGACCGAAACACACATACGAAAGGAGACCGACATGGCACTCGACGGCAAGAAGATCGCGTTCCTGGTCGCGCAGGAGGGCATCGAGCAGGTCGAGCTCACGGAGCCGTGGAAGGCCGTCGAGCAGGCCGGCGGCCACCCGCACCTGCTCGTCGCCGGCGGCGACGCGAAGCAGGTGCAGGCGTTCAACCACCTCGACAAGGCCGACACCTTCGACGTCGACCTGCCGGTCTCGCGGGCCGGCGTCGAGGACTTCGACGGGCTCGTCCTGCCCGGCGGCGTCGCCAACGGGGACGAGGTCCGGATGGACCCGAAGGCCGTGGCCTTCGCCAAGGGCTTCCTCGAGGCGGGCAAGCCGGTGGCCGTCATCTGCCACGGCGGCTGGGTGCTCGTCGAGACCGGCGACCTGCGCGGCCGCCGGATGACCTCGTGGCCCAGCCTGCAGACGGACGTCCGCAACGCCGGCGGCGAGTGGGTCGACGAGGAGGTCGTGATCGACACCAACGGCCCCGGCCCGCTGGTGAGCAGCCGGAAGCCCGACGACCTGCCGGCGTTCACGAAGGCCATGGCGGACGTCTTCTGAGCCTCGCCCCCAACCTGCGCTGATCAAGGAAGCTGGAGGGATCATGGACGTCCATGATCCCTCCAGCTTCCTTGATCAGCGCGAGGGGTGGGGTGACGCGTCAGGCGCCGGCGTGCGGCAGGACGAGGCCGTCGCTGAAGACGACGCCGTCCTCGCAGCGGGCCTGTACCCGGCCGCCGGCGAACTGCTCGGTGTAGAGCCGGGCGTACAGGCCGTCGAGCTCGAGCAGCTCGGCGTGCGTGCCCCGCTCGACGATGCGGCCCTCGTCGACGACGAGGATGACGTCGGCGCCGAGGATCGTCGACAGCCGGTGGGCGATCGCGATCGTCGTCCGCTGGTGCATGACCGTCTCGAGCGCCTCCTGCACCAGCCGCTCGCTGGTGGTGTCGAGCGCCGACGTCGCCTCGTCGAGGATCAGCACCTTGGGGTCCTTGAGGATCACCCGGGCGATCGCCAGCCGCTGCTTCTCGCCGCCGGACAGCCGGTAGCCCCGCTCGCCGACGACCGTGTCGTAGCCCTCGTCGAAGCTCATGATCCGGTCGTGGATGTTGGCGGCCCGCGCGGCCGCCTCGAGCTCGGCGTCGGTGGCGTCGGCCGCGCGCGTACCGCAGGTTCTCGCGGATCGTCGCGTGGAACAGGTAGGTGTCCTGCGTGACCATGCCGACCGCGTCGGCGAGGCTCGCCAGCGTCAGGTCGCGGACGTCGTGCCCGTCGAGCCGCACCACGCCCTCCTGCACGTCGTAGAGCCGCGGCACGAGGTACGACAGCGTCGTCTTGCCGGCGCCGCTCGGGCCCGACGACGGCGGCGAGCTGGCCGGGCTCGACGGCGAGGCTGACGTCGCGCAGCGCCCACGCGACGGGCTCGCCGTTCAGGGGGGCGCCGTCGGCCGCTGCGTCCGGAGGGACGTCCGGCGTGTGCTCGCCCTGCCCCGGGTAGCGGAACCACACGTGCTCCATCGCGACCTCGCCGCGCACGTCCGCGCTGTCGAGCGTCACGCGCCTCGGGCCGGTCGATGATCGCCGGGACGAGGTCGAGGTACTCGAAGATCCGCTGGAACAGGGCCAGCGAGGTCTGCACGTCGAGCGCGACCCGCAGCAGGTTGATCACGGGGAAGAGCAGCCGGGTCTGCAGCGTCGTGAACGCGACGATCGTGCCGGCGCTGAGTCGGCGTCCCGCGGGAGATCGTGATGCCCGCGACGAGGTAGACGATGGCCGGGGTGACCCCGAAGAACGTCTGGACGACGGCGAAGAACGACTGGCCGGTCATCGTCTGGCGGACCTGCAGGTCGACCTGGCGCTCGTTCTCGGCGCGGTAGCGCTCGATCTCGGTCGCCTGCCGGTTGAAGACCTTGGCCAGCAGGATCCCGCTGACGGACAGCGTCTCCTGCGTGATCGCCGTCATGTCCGACAGCGAGGCCTGGGTCTGCGCCGGCGATCCGCCGCCGGACCCGCCCGACCCGCACCTGCATGCACGACGAACACCGGCAGCAGCGCGAGCGCGACGAGCGTGAGCTGCCACGACAGCAGCAGCATCGCGACCAGCGACGCGCGTCACCGTCACGATGTTCGACAGGATCGACGACGCCGTCTCGGTCAGCACCGCCTGGACGCCGCCCACGTCGTTCGGCCAGCCGCGACTGGATGGCCCCGGTCTTCGTGGCGGTGAAGAAGCCGAGGTCCATCGCCTGCAGGTGCTCGAAGAGGCGGCTGCGCAGGTCGGCCATGACGCGGTTGCCGAGCACGGTGGTCAGGTAGGTCTGGCAGACGCCGATGAGCGCGGTCACCAGCGGGATCAGGATCAGCAGCCCGACGAGCACGCTCAGCAGGCGCAGGTCGGGGCCGCCGTGCGAGGAACAGCGCGTCGTCGAAGACCCGCTGGGTGAGGAACGGCGGCACGATGCCGAGCAGGCTGGCGACGACGATCGCGACCGCGATGAGCGCGAGCCGGCCGCCGTACGGGCGGAAGAGCGCGCCCACGCGGCGCAGCAGCTGCGGGTCGGGCGCCGGCCGCCGGGCCCGGCGCCGGGCGTCGCGGCCCCGCGGGGCGCGCCGCCGCGCATCATGCCGCCGCGGCCGCCGCCTGTTCCGAACGCCACCGGACCTCCCGAGCGCAGCGGTGCGGCGCCCGGAGCGGGTCAGGGAACCGCACGGTGATCGTGCGGCTCCATGAGAACACGGCCTCCGGTCAGGACGCGCGCTCGAAGCGATCGAGCCGGCGGCGCGAGGCCTCGGGCAGCGTCGCCTCGACGCAGCCCGGGCACGCACTCGCCGGGCGGGCCGAGAAGGCACGCTCCCAGAAGACCGTCCAGCCGGCCGTCCACTCCCCGCAGAGCGTGCGGCGCTCGCCCGGCCGCCAGGCGTGCTGGACACCGTAGGGCACCCAGTCGTGCGCGCTGCCGGGCGATGCGGTCCCGCACCTTGTGCTCGGTGATCACGAACAGGCCGGCGGCGAACCCGCCCCCGGTCGCACGCGTCGTCCTGTTCACCGACCCGCTCACCGTGTCGGACGTCGTCCTCGATGTCGTGGTGGTCATCGGGCCGCTCCTCTGCACCGTGGCGCCACCCCGGCTGTGGCACGCAGTGCCAGTCTGACGGCACGGGATGCCGGACGGCAAGAGTCGAAGGTCCTACGACGAGGCCGGGAGATCGATCGGGAGATGCGCTCGACGACGGCGTCCAGGGGCTCCCCGGAGCGGAACACGGCGACGACGGTCTCCCCGGCGCGGCCGCCGGGTGTCGGGCACGACACCCTCGAAGCGCTCGGTGACCCAGGCGAAGGCCGCGTCGAGCCGGGGCAGGGGGTCCCCCTCGCCCCCGCCGAGCAACCACGCCCGCAGCACCTCGTTGTGCGCGGCGACCACGGCGGCGGCGACGACGTCGGCGTAGAGCCGGACGTCCCCTCGCCCGTCCCGAGGCGCTCGCGCAGGTAGCGGCTGAAGAGGTGGGTGTAGCGGGAGGCCCCGGCGATCTCGCGGTCCTTGAGCGCGGGCACGGTGCGCGCGAGGTGGTAGCGCTGCACCGACACCGCCGGCTCGTCGACGTAGCTGCGGAACACCACGCGCGCGCCCGCCGCACACGGCGCGCACCGGCGGCACCTCCCCGAGCGCCGCGAGATGCGCCGAGGCCGCCGCCGGCGATCCGCTCGTGATCGGGGAAGATCACGTCGTCCTTGGAGCGGAAGTGCCGGAAGAACGTGCGCCGGCTGACTCCCGCCCGCTCGGCGACGGCCTCGACCGTGGTGCGCTCGTAGCCCTGGGCGGCGAAGAGCTCGCGCGCCGCCGTGGCGATGCGGTCGCGGACGTCGCCCGCGCCGGGCCTCCCGTCAGGCGGCGGTGGCACGGCCTGGAGTCGACATGAAGCAACGGTAGCGACGGCGCCCCTGACCACGTGTGTGCCCTCGTCGTGATCATCGAGCCTGGTCGATCACGACGAGGGCACACAGGTGGTGGCCGGGTTCAGCCGGCCCGGGTCGAGCTCGGGTCAGTGCTCGTGACCCTCCGACCAGCCTCCGCTCCACCCTCCGATCCGGACGGCGTGCCGCAGGTCGGCGACCCGCGCGTCGCGCGAGCTCAGCGGCGCCAGGCCGAGGCCGTGCTCGATCGTCGCGAGGATCGACGTCGTGTCGTAGACGGTGTGGTCGACGCCGGAGCGCGTCATCGCCGCGCTGACGAGCAGCGCGGGGATGCGGGTGCCGGGGCCGAACGGCGTCGTGCACGCCGCGCGTCGGGCTGCCCGTGCCGGGCGGCGGCACGTGGTCCCACTGCCCGCCGAACTCGTCGTAGGTGACCACGACGAGGGTGTCCTTCGCCTGCGGCCCGCTCGTGATCGTCTTCAGCAGGTCGACCAGGTGGTCGCTGCCGTTCGGCTCGCTGGCGTAGCCGGGGTGCTCGTTCTCGGCGCCGTACGGCTTGACGAAGCTCACCGTCGGCAGGGTGCCGTTCTTCGCCGCGGCGACGAACTCCGTCTCGTCCTTGAGGTGCGTGCGGCCCGGGCGTGCCGGGGGCGAACGAGTCGAAGTAGTTGAGCGGCTGGTGGTGGTACTGGAAGAGCGGGCCGGGGTGGCCGGCCTCCGCGTCGTCCCAGCCGCCGGAGTACCAGTTCCACGAGACGTTCGCCGGCCATCAGCCGGTCGCCGATGGTCGGGTACTTCGAGGCGTCGACCAGCGGCAGCACGGCGCCGAGCCGCGCGGCCGGCGTCTGCGCCGGCTGGATCGTGTTGACGGCGTAGTCGCCGCACGCCACGCGCGGGTTCGCCGTCGGCCCGCAGGCCTGCGTCAGCGGCCGTCACGTCACCGGGGTCGGTCGGCTTGTACAGCGGGTAGGTGGCGTTCGGGAAGCCGTTGGCGTCGACCACGGAGTGCAGGTCGGTCGTGCCGCCCGTCGGCTGGGCCTGGTCGGTGTCGATCGGGCGCCCGGGCGGCCACCAGGTACTGGTGGTTGAGGAACGAGCCGCCGAACGCCGCCTGGAAGAAGTGGTCGGCGATCACGTAGTTCGGGCGCGCCCGCGGCGTGCAGGTACTGGTAGATCGGCAGCTGCTTGGTGTCGTAGTGGCCCATCGTCAGCCCGACGGCGTCGCTGCCGGTGACGTAGCGGTCCTGCCGGCCGCCGTCGATCTGGTACTGCTCCTGGTAGAAGCGGTGCACGAGGTCACGGGTGCAGCCCGCCCGGCAGCCCGTGCCCTTCGAGGACGCCGTTGGGGGCGAAGACACCGGGCGCGGGGCAGGTGGTGTCCGTCGGGCCGATGTAGCGGTCGATGCGTGAACGGCCGGTTGCGGAAGTCGCTGCGTGCACGCCGTGCGCGGGGTCGGTGCACGTGGCCGGCAGCGGCGGCGAGGTGAGGTTGACGTCGACCTGCGGCAGGCAGCGGTACGGCGTGCCGTCCTGTGCACGCTGCACGGTGGTGCGCCGGCGGCGCGTCCTGCAGGCCGTCGACCTGCTGCCCGCCGACCCGGCCCCAGCCGCCGTAGAGGTTGTCGAAGCTGTGGTTCTCCTCGTAGATCACGACGAGGTGCTTGTACGGCCCGACGACGCGGGGCCCGTGGTCGTGCCGGGCGGTGGACGCGGGCACCGCGCCCGCTGCGGCCGCGGCGGGCACCGTCGCGACGGCGAGCGCGGTCACGCCGCGGCGGCGGCGAGAGCGGGCAGGACGAAGGTTCGACGGCGCACGAGGCCTCCCTCGGGGTCCCGTCCCCCGGGGACGGGATGCGGACGGAACGTCACTCCCTGCCCCGATCCGGGCAGTGGATACGAACCGTAGCGGCGCCGGATGAACCAGGACAGGGGGGACGGTGAACGTTCTTCCGCGCGTCCCTGGACGTCCCGTGGTGAGTGCGCCGGCCGTCAGCGCTGGCGGGCCTTCGCCGTCTCGCGGCGGTTGGCCTTCTTCACTGCGTCGACGAGCTCGCCCTTGTCCATCCGGCTGCGCCCCGGGACCTTCAGGCGGCGCGCGAGGTCGAGCAGGTGCCCCTTCGACGCGTTCGCGTCGACGCCCTCGGCCGTGGGCCGGCGGGTCCGGGAACTGCCCGCGGCCTGCGCGTCCGACGGGCCCTTGCGGCGTCTTCGGCTCCCAGTGGTCGCCCACCTTCTCGAAGGCGTGCTTGAGGGCGGCGAACGCCGTCCGGTGGGCGCGCTCCCCCTCGCCGTAGGTGCCGACCGCCGAGTCGTGCGTCGCGGCCCAGGTCTCCTGCGCCTTGCGTGGCGAGCGCCGCAACGTCGACGGCAGTTCGTCCTTGCCGGGCATGGTTCCTCCTCGTGGCGTGTCGGTCACCCTCGGTGCACGTACCCCGCGGCGCCGCGGCGGCATGCACCTGGGTGAGGGGCGCGGGTACGGGTAGACGCCGGCATGACCGATCTGAACCCGAAGGTCCAGCAGCAGGCGCAGGGAGCGATCCAGGGGATCGTCGAGCGGCTGTCGGCCGACGCACACCGGGGGCGACGTCGAGCCAGGTCCGGGCCGAGCTGGCGCGGGCGATCGCCGAGGCCGGGCTGCCCGAGCAGCCCGAGAAGTGGGTCGCGGACACGGCGGCCGAGATCGTCGCGGGCCGCACCGTCGTCGTCGACCGCGCCGTGCGCGACGAGGAGGACCCGCGCCGGGACCAGTGAGCTTCACCCGGCGGGTCCCGGTGCCGAGGCAACCAGGGTGACGACCCCCGCCGAACCGGCCCCGCCGGCCGTCCCGGCCGTCGCCGCCGCCGTGCCCCGTCAGCCGGATCCCGGCCGGCACGAGTTGGAGCGTGCGCGCCGGGAGGCTGCCGTCGCCCGAGGCGCGGCACCTGGCGCGTGCTGGCGGCCAGCTACGACCCGGTCGTGGTCACCAACCGGGCCGGCGTGGTCGTCGAGTGGAACGCCGCCGCCGAGCGGACGTTCGGGTGGACCGAGGAGGAGGCCGTCGGGCTGCACGTCGCGACTTCCTCGTGCCGCCGGAGCACCGCGAGCGGCATCTGCCGGGGCATCGCCGACGTCACCCCCGAGACCGTGCTGGGCCGGCCGATGAGCGTGGAGGCCCTGCGCCGCGACGGCAGCCGGGTACCGGTCGAGGTCACGCTGAACCGATCCGCCGCCGCGGGGACGACCGCGTTCGTCGCCGTCCTGCGCAGTCATCGAGGAGCGGCTGGAGCTGGCCCGGCACGTGGAGGACATGCTGCAGCGCGACGGGCTCACCGGGATGCTCAACCGGGCCGGCCTGCAGGCGCAGCTGCACGCCGTCCTCGACGAGGCCGCGCGCGCGGGGCACCGGGTCGCCCTGCTCTACGCGGACGTCGACGACTTCAAGGACGTCAACGAGTCGCTCGGGCACGCCGTCGGCGACGAGCTGCTCGCGGGCCTCGCCCGGCGCGTCGTGGCCGCGCTGCCCGGCGCGGCGCTGCTGGCCCGGCACGGCGGCGACGAGTTCCTCGCGGTCCTGACCGGGCCCGACCTCGACGAGGCGGCGGTCGACCGGCACGCGCCGCTGCGCTGCTCGAGCACCTGTCCACGCCCGATGACCGTCGGCGAGGTCGACCTCGACCTCACCGCGAGCGTCGGCGTCAGCCTCTACCCGGACGACGCCGCCAACGCGCGTCGAGCTCCTCGCGCACGCCGACTCGGCGATGTACCGCGCCAAGCGCTCCGGCGGCGGCTCGGTCGTCCGGTACTCGAGCGGCTCCGACGACACCCGCCGCCGGATGGCCCTGACGACGAGGCTGCGCCGGGCGCTGGCCGACGGCGGCCATCGACGTCCACTACCAGCCGATCGTCGACCTGCCCACCGGCGCGCTGCGCAAGGTCGAGGCGCTGGCGCGCTGGACCGACCCCGAGGAGGGGCCGTATCCCGCCGGCGGTGTTCATCCCGCTGGCCGAGGCGTCGAAGCAGATCATCGCGCTCGGGGAGCTCGTGCTCGCGAAGGTGGCCCGCCAGCTCGCGGCGTGGGACGCCGCAGGGCCTGCACGTGCCCGTGCGCCGCGGTCAACGTCTCGGCCGCGCACCTGCGGCACGACCGCCTGCTCGCCACGATCGACGCGAGCCTCGCCGGCACGGCCTCGACCCGAGCCCGGCTCGAGGTGGAGTTCACCGAGTCGGCGGTGATGGCCGACTTCGGCCGCACCACCGCGCTGATCCGCGACCTGCGCGATCGCGGGATCGGCGTCGCGATCGACGACTTCGGCACCGGCCACAGCTCGCTCGCCCGGCTGCGGGACCTGCCGGTCGACACCGTCAAGCTCGACCGCTCGTTCGTCGCGCCGCTGCCCGAGCAGACCGCGCGCGCCCTCGTCGACGCCTTCCTCGGGCTCGCCCGCGGCCTGCGCCTGCAGACGGTGGCCGAGGGCATCGAGACCGACGAGCAGCGGCTGCTGCTGCTCGCGGCGGGCTGCGAGGCGGCGCAGGGGTACCTGTTCGCCCGGCCGATGCCGGCCGCACGAGCTGCCGGGCTGGCTGGGGCGTCAGGGTCCGGCCGACGGCGCCGAGCCGGGAGCACTCGGCCGAGTAGGCCACGACCACGCCTCCGTGGCAGGTGTAGGTGTACGGCGAGGGGGCCTTTCGCTGGTGACCGAGGAGCAGCCCGCCGGCGGCCATCAGGGCCACCAGCACGCCGAGCGCCGCCAGCAGCCAGGGGAGCCGCCGCCGTCCGGCCGGGAGCTCGGGCATGGGTCCGGACCGGGGCCGGGACGGCGCCGCCTTGGCCGCTGTTCCCGGCGCCGAGGGAGCCCCCGCGCGCTCGTCGACGGACGTCGCCGCCGCGTAGCCGAGCGCGGCCGCGCCGAGCACGGCGGTCGTCGCGGGGTCGCCGGCGAGCAGCGGCGGGCGGCCGGTGACCCGGGCCACGACGGCGGGGAGCTCCTCCCGGCCGGTCGCACCGCGGGCAGCGACCCGGCGAGCAGCACACCGGCGAACGGAGGGCCGGCGGGGGCGGCGTCCAGGGCCTGCCGGGCGAGCGCGACGAGGTCCTCGGGGCGGCCGGCCGCCCCGGTGCCCGCCCCCACGGCCGCCGCAGGCGAGGCGAGCAGGTCGCCGTCGCGGTCGACGACGGCGGCCTCGGGTCCGGCGGTGTCGAGCACGACCAGGCGCGCACGCGGGCGGCAGCAGCCCCAGGCCGAGCGCCCGCCACGCCGCCGCCTCGGGGGCGGTCAGCGGCACCGGCGCGGGCCAGCCGGGGCGCCCGAGGCGGGCGGCGACGGCGGCGAGGGCGGCGCCGACGCGGGCGGCGTCCGAGCCCGCGGGGTGCAGGACGACGACCGCGAGCGGCGCGCCGTCGGGGATCCCCGGACCCGCGAGCCGGGCGCCCGGCGAGCTCGCCGACGGCGAGCACCGGCGGCTCGGCCCGCGCGTCGACCGCGAGCACCCATGCGCTCCCGCCGTCCGCCCGGCCGTCAACCCCGCCGTCCACCCCGCCGTCCACCACGGCGCCATCCTGGCGCACGGTGCCGCGCACAGTAGAGTCCGCCGGGTCGGCGCACGGTGCCAGGCGCCGGCACGGGGGCGGCGGCCGGACGGGAGGGGTGGGCGATGCCGCAGCGCGTCGCCGGGCTCCCCCGGCAGCTCGTCGGCGAGCTGGCGATCCCCGTGAACGTGTTGGCCGCCCTGGTCGTCGCCGACGCGTTCCTCGATCCCACCGCGCAGATCACCGCGTCGTTCTCCCTGGCCGTCGTGCTGGCGGCGTTGCGCTCCCCTCCGTCCCGGACCGCGCTGCTCGCCGTCGTGGCGACCCTGCTCGCCGCACTCGCCGGGATCTGGGACGGCAACGCCGGCACCCGCGCGTGGGCGGTGCGCCTGGTCCTCTGCGCGCTGATCAGCGGTGCCGCCGTGCTCCTCTCGGCCGACCGGGAGCGGCGCGAGCAGCGGCTGCGCCGCCTCACGGTAGTGGCCGAGGCCGCGCAGCGCGCCGTCCTGCGGGCGATGCCGCACTCGGTCGGGCACGTCGCGTTCGCCGCGCGGTACATGTCCGCCGCCGACGACGCGCTCATCGGCGGCGATCTCTACGAGGTGAGCGCGACGCCGTTCGGCGTCCGGATGATCGTGGGTGACGTGCGGGGCAAGGGCCTGGACGCCGTCCAGCTCGCCGCCGCGGTCGTCGGCGCCTTCCGGCAGGCCGCGCTCACCGTGCCCGACCTCGGCGCCGTCGCGTCGACGCTCGACGAGGTCGTGCACGCCGTGAGCGGCGAGGAGGACTTCGTCACGGCCGTGCTCGCCGAGTTCCACGACGACGGCGGCGTCGCCTTCGTCAACTGCGGCCACCACCCGCCCCTGCAGGTCGACGCCGACGGCGCGCACCTGCTCGACGTCGGCGACCCGGCGCCGCCGCTCGGACTCGGCGTCGGCGGGGCGCGGCAGAGCCACGCCGTGTGGGGCGTGGGCGCCCGGTTGCTCTTCTACACCGACGGCCTGGTGGAGGCCCGCGACCGCAACGGGGCGTTCTTCTCGGTCACCGACCAGGTCGAGACACTGCGCGCCGGCACCCTCGACCAGGCCCTCGACACCGTGATCACGCGGGTGCGGCGGCACGTGCCCGGCGGCCTGCACGACGACCTCGCCCTCGTGCTGGCCGAACGCCGCCCCTGACCCCATCTCACCCTCGCGCTGATCAAGGAAGCTAGAGGGATCATGGTCGACCATGATCCCTCTAGCTTCCTTGATCAGCGCCGGGTTGTGGGCGGCGGCGTGTTCGCCCAGAGCGGATTGAGCGGGGTCGACTCAAAGGGACCGGGAAGGTGCAAGCGGGTAATCACGTTGAGGCGGGCATGTCCGACGCTCCCCGTCCTCTTCCTCGACGACGCCGTCGTCCTGCCCGGCATGGTCCTGCCCATCGAGCTGACCGACCAGGCGCAGGCCTCGATCGACGCCGCCCGCGCCGCGCGCGGGAGCGTCCGCTCGAGCGACCCCCGCGACAACCGCGACACGCCCCTGCGCCTCCTGCTCGTCCCCCGCCTCGACGGCAGGACCGGCGTGATCGGCACCGTCGCCGAGGTCACCCAGATCGGCCGCCTGCCCAGCGGCGAGCCCGCCGCCGTGCTCCGCGCCATCGAGCCGCGCCCGGATCGGCACCGGCGTCCCCGGCCCCGGCGCCGCGCTGTGGGTCGAGGCCGAGCCCGTCGAGGTGCCCGCGCCCACCGGCCGGGCCCGCGAGCTCGCCACCGAGTACAAGCACGTGCTCACGTCGATCCTCCAGCAGCGCCAGGCCTACCAGGTGATCGACACCGTCCAGCGGATGAGCGACCCGTCCGAGCTCGCCGACGCCGCCGGCTACGCCGCCGTGGATCGAGCCGGCCGACAAGCTGCGCCTGCTCGAGACGCGCCGACGTCGCCGAGCGCCTGGAGTTCCTGCTCGAGAAGGCCCGGGCCTACCTCGCCGAGATGGAGGTCAGCGAGAAGATCGCGTCCGACGTCCGCGAGGGCATGGAGAAGAGCCAGCGCGAGTACCTGCTGCGCCAGCAGCTGGCCGCCATCCGCAAGGAGCTCGGCGAGATCTCCGGCGACGGCGACGCCACCGACGAGGGCGCCGACTACCGCAGCCGGATCGAGGCCGCCGACCTGCCCGAGGCCGTCCGCACCGCCGCGCTGCGCGAGGCCGACAAGCTCGAGCGCACGTCCGACCAGTCCCCCGA
The DNA here is from genome assembly GCA_963792195.1 of uncultured Actinomycetota bacterium. Taxonomy (GTDB): domain Bacteria; phylum Actinomycetota; class Actinomycetes; order Actinomycetales; family Kineosporiaceae; genus DATKNA01. Next base: position 396,935 of record CAWBVK010000006.1, read on the forward strand.
GGGCGGCTGGATCCGCACCTGGCTCGACACCGTCCTCGAGCTGCCCTGGGGCACCCGCACCACCGACACCACCGACGTCGCCGCGGCCCGCGCCGTCCTCGACGCCGACCACACCGGCCTCGACGACGTGAAGGACCGCATCATCGAGTACCTCGCCGTCCGCGCCCGCCGCAGCCGAGCGCGGGCATGGAGGTCGTCGGCGGCCGCGGGTCGGGCGCCGTGCTCGCGCTCGTCGGCCCGCCCGGCGTCGGCAAGACCTCGCTCGGCGAGTCCGTCGCCCGGGCCCTCGGCCGCAACTTCGTCCGCGTCGCCCTCGGCGGCGTCCGCGACGAGGCCGAGATCCGCGGCCACCGGCGCACCTACGTCGGCGCGCTGCCCGGCCGCATCGTCCGCGCCATCAAGGAGGCCGGCTCGATGAACCCGGTCGTCCTGCTCGACGAGGTCGACAAGGTCGGCTCCGACTACCGCGGCGACCCCGCGGCGGCCCTGCTCGAGGTGCTCGACCCGGCGCAGAACCACACCTTCCGCGACCACTACCTCGAGCTCGACCTCGACCTCTCGGACGTCGTCTTCCTCGCGACCGCCAACGTCGCCGAGACGATCCCCGAGGCGCTGCTCGACCGCATGGAGGTCGTCCGGCTCGACGGCTACACCGAGGACGAGAAGGTCGCCATCGCCCGCGACCACCTGCTCCCCCGCCAGCTCGAGCGCGCCGGCCTGACCGCCGACGAGGTCGTCCTGACCCCCGAGGCGCTGGCCGCCGTCGCCGCCGAGCACACCCGCGAGGCCGGCGTCCGGCAGCTCGAGCGGGCCCTGGCGAAGGTCCTCCGCAAGGTCGCGGCGCAGCTCGCCTCCGGCGCGGCGACGGTCCCCGGTGACCGTCGACGACGTCCGGCCCTACCTGGGCCGGGCCCGCTTCACGCCCGAGTCGGCCGAGCGCACCGCCGTCCCCGGCGTGGCCACCGGCCTCGCCGTGACCGGCGCCGGCGGCGACGTGCTCTTCGTCGAGGTCGCCACGATGGAGGGCGAGCCCGGCGTCACGCTGACCGGCCAGCTCGGCGACGTCATGAAGGAGTCGGCGCAGATCGCCCTGTCGCTACCTGCGCGCCAACGGCGAGCGGCTCGGCGTGCCGACCTTCGCCCTCGGCCACGAGCGGGTGCACGTGCACTTCCCCGCCGGGGCCGTGCCCAAGGACGGGCCGTCGGCCGGCGTCACCATGACGACCGCGCTCGCGTCGCTGCTCACCGGCCGGCTCGTGCAAGGCCGAGCGTCGGCATGACCGGCGAGGTCTCGCTGACCGGGCGGGTGCTGCCGATCGGCGGCGTCAAGCAGAAGCTGCTCGCCGCGCACCGGGCCGGGCTCACCGAGGTGATCCTCCCGGAGCGCAACGGGCCCGACCTGGACGACGTCCCCGAGGAGGTGCGCGAGCAGCTGACCGTGCACCTCGTCTCGGACGTCGCCCAGGTGCTCGAGCTCGCGCTCGAGCCGGCCGCGGCCGCCTCGACCGGCTCCCCGGCCGAACCGGTGGTCGCCGCCGCCTGACCCCACCTCCGCCTCCTTCGGGCGACCTGTGTGCGCTCATCGTGGTCATTCCGGCTGGATGATCAGGATCAGGGCACACTCGTCGCGGACGGGTGGCGCCTGCGGCGGCCGCGCGGGTGACGGCGGACGGTCGGCGGTTGGGATCGCTGCACGGGGGGTACTCCTCCCCATGGCAGCCACCACGGGTGGACCCCACGGAAGGAGCGTTGCCATGGGCCTGGGCGGCAGCATCGCCCTCATCGCGATCGGGCTGATCCTCGCCCTCGCGGTGAACATCAACATCGCCGGCCTCGACGTGCACCTGATCGGCTGGATCCTCGCGGCCGTCGGCGTCCTCGGCCTCGTGCATCTGCTTCGCGATCTGGGCCCCCGCCGGCGCGCCGCCACGACGGTGCAGCGCGCAGGGGTACGTCGACCCGCGCGGCGGCTACGTCGAGGAGCGGCGCACCTACGACGACCCCCTCTGATCGACCCGCTCTGATCGACGCGCCCTGATCGACCCGGATCACCGCCCCGGGGTGGGAACCGCCGCCTGACGGCAGTTCTCACCCGGGGCGAGCGCGCTTCTCACGGTGCTCTCACCTGCGGTGCCGACGCTCGTGGCATGACCACTCTCACCACTGCGTCCGAGGCGGCGCCGGTGACGGCCGACGCCGACGCCGACACCGGCGCCGCCGTCCGCACCCGGGGCCTCACCAAGCGCTACGGCAACCGGACGGTCGTCGACGACGTCGCCCTCGACGTCCCCACCGGCGTCGTCTGCGGGTTCGTCGGGCCGAACGGGGCCGGCAAGACCACCACGATCCGGATGCTCCTCGGACTCGTCCGGCCGAGCGCCGGCAGCGGGAGCGTGCTGGGCCGGCCGCTCGAGCGGCCGAGCGCCTACATCGGCGAGGTGGGCGCCCTGATCGAGGGGCCGGCTTCACCCCCGCCCTGTCGGGTGCCGACAATCTCGCCGTCCTGGCGCGCGCGGGGCGGCTTCCCCTGCGCCGGGTCGGCGAGGTCCTCGACCGGGTCGGCGCTCGGCGGCCGGGCGGCGACCGCTACCGCTCCTACTCCCTCGGCATGAAGCAGCGGCTCGGCATCGCCGCGGCCCTGCTGCCCGCCCCGCGCCTGCTCGTGCTCGACGAGCCCACGAACGGGCTCGACCCGGCGGGGATCGCCCAGATGCGCGAGCTCATCGCCTCGTTCCGCGACGAGGGCATGACCGTCCTGGTCTCCAGCCACCTGCTGGCCGAGATCGAGCAGGTCGCCGACCATCTCGTGCTCATCCGCGGCGGCCGGGTCGCCTTCCAGGGGCCCGTCGAGGCGCTCGTGCGCAGCCGTCCCCCGCACCTGCTGCTCACCGCGCCCGACGCCGCGTCGGCCGACCTCGTCGCCGACATCGCCGCCGCGCTCGACCTGCCCGCCACCACGTCCGTGCCCCCCGAGGGGCGCCGGGGCCGGGACGTCGCCGTCGAGCTGGACCCGGCGGCCGACGACGCCGGCGCGCAGGCGCTCGCCGCAGAGCTCAACCGGCGCGCCCACGCCGCCGGCGTGGTGCTCGCCCGGCTCGAGCTGGGCCGGCCCACCCTCGAGGAGGCCTTCCTCGAGATGACCGGCCCCGCCAGCGGGGACGTCCGCTTACCCGCTCGGCGTCCACCCCTCACCCCTGCCCCGGAGGCTCCCGTGTACGGCACCTTCCTCCATGTGGATCAAGTTGCGGCGACCCGCCCTGCTGTTCGGCGTCTACGGCGGCGTGGCCGCCGTCAGCGTCCTCGTCACTTCGCTCGTCTGCGCCAACACGCCTCGCAGCACGGTGCCCGGGCCGCGGTTCGGGCCCACGCAGGGCGTCGCGTTCAGCCAGCTCGCCGGCTCCGGCGGCCTGCTCACCGGGATGACGAGCGCGGTCAACCTGCTGGGCGTGCTCGCCCTGTCCGTCGCCGCCGGCACCATGGCCGGTGACCACGCGAACGGCACGCTGCGCAACCTGCTCATCCGCCAGCCGCGCCGGCTGCGCCTGCTCGGCGGGTCGTGGGCGGCCCTGGTCAGCTTCGCGCTGGGAGCCGTCATGGTGTCCGCGGTCGTCGCCGGTGGGGTGGCGCTGGCCATGGCCGGGCGCGAGGGCACCGACGCGAGCGTGTGGTTCACGGCCGACGGCTGGACGGCGACCGCGAAGGCCCTCGCCGAGACGGCCGGGGCCGTGGCCGGGTACGCGACGCTCGGCGCCGCCCTCGGCGTGCTGCTCCGCGCTCCGGTCGCGTCAGTCGCGATCGGCGTCGCGTGGCTGCTACCGCTCGAGACCATCCTGGCCGGCACCGTGAGCGGCTCGGACCGGTGCCTGCCGGGGCAGCTGCTCTCGGCGCTGGCGCGCGGCGGGACGTCGACGATCGCGCTCGGCACCGCCGGCGTGACGCTGGTCGGCTACGTGCTGCTGGCGGCGCCGGCGTCGTCCGCGGCCTTCGTGCGGCGCGACGTCACCGCCTGAGCCGCGGCGACGGGCAGGATGGCGATCGTGAAGGTGTTCGTCGTCGACGACGACCCCGCCGTCCGCGCGTCCCTGGAGCGCAGCCTCGCCTTCGAGGGCTACGCCGTGGTGACGGCCGCGGACGGCGAGGCCGCGCTGCGGGCCGTCGAGGAGCACCGGCCGGATGCCGTCCTGCTCGACCTCGGCCTGCCCCGGCTCGGCGGCGTGGAGGTGTGCCGGCGGATGCGCGCCGCCGGCGACCGCACCCCGGTGCTCATGCTCACGGCGCGCGACGCGACGAGCGACCGGGTGGCGGGCCTCGACTCCGGCGCCGACGACTACCTGCCCAAGCCGTTCGCGCTGGAGGAGCTGCTCGCGCGGCTGCGGGCGCTGCTGCGCAGGGCCGGTGCGACCGCCGAGGGCGGCGAGGTGCTCGCCGTCGGTGACCTGCGGCTCGACACCGCCACCCGGGAGGTCACCCGCGCCGGCCGGCCGATCGTGCTGACCCGCACCGAGCACGAGCTGCTCGAGCTGTTCCTGCGCAACCCGCGGCGGGTGCTCGAGCGCCCGCGCATCCTCGACGACGTGTGGGGGTTCGACTTCGACCCGGCGTCGAACACCCTCGAGGTGTACGTGGGCTACCTGCGGCGCAAGACCGAGGAGGGCGGGCTGCTCACGGTGCTCGCCGGCCAGGAGGCCGACCGGCCCCGGGCCGACGTGCGGCTCGACGCCGTGGTGGCGGCGGCGGTCGAGCGCGCCCGGCGCCGCGCCGCCGGCCGGCCCATCGCGGTCGAGCTGGCCCCGTGGGTCGTGCCCGACGCCGAGGCGACCGCGCTCGAGCGCGCCGTGCTCAACCTGCTCGACAACGCGCTGAAGTTCTCCCCGCCCGAGGGCCGGGTGGCCGTACGGCTCGACGGCGGCGTGCTGACGGTCGACGACGAAGGGCCCGGCGTGCCGCCCGCGGAGCGCGAGGCGGCGTTCGAGCGGTTCTGGCGTTCCGAGGCCGCCCGCGGCCTGCCCGGCAGCGTGCTCGGCCTGTCGATCGTCGCCGAGACCGCGGCCGCGCACGGCGGGAGCGCGGCACTGTCGGCGTCCCCGGCGGGCGGCACCCGCGCCACCCTGACCCTGCCCGGGTCCTCAATCCGGGGATGACCCCGCCCGGCGAGCGGTGACGACCAGGTACTCCCAGTCCATGACCGGGCGCCCGGCGGGCCCGGTGCGCAGCTGCGCGTCACCCAGCTCGGCGAGGTCCCGGTCGAGGGCCGCCGCCTGCTGCGGGTCGTCGGCGAGCCCGCGGTAGGCGACGAGCGTCGGGCCGTAGTTCGCCTTGAAGAAGTCGCGGAACTCCGCGCCGGTCGCGAACCGGTCGACCGGCAGGTTCTCCGGGCGCGCCTGCAGACCCGTCACGCCGTCGCCGAGCAGCTCGCGCACGTGGGCCTCGTCGCCCCACAGCGGCGGTGGCTGCACGCCGGGCGGGGGTGCCGGGACGTACGGCCTCATCGTCGCGAACATCCGGCCGATGAAGCCGCCGGGCGTCCAGCTCAGGACGCCGATCGTGCCGCCGGGGCGGCAGACCCGGACGAGCTCGGCGGCCGCCCTGGCGTGGTGCGGGGCGAACATGACCCCGATGGCGGATATCACGACGTCGAAGGAGCCGTCCTCGAACGGCAGCGTCTCGGCGTCCGCCTCCCGCCACTCCAGGTCCACGCCCGCGGCGGCGGCCCGCGCGCGGCCGTCGTCGAAGAGCTCGGGGGTGAGGTCGGAGGCGACGACGTGGGCTCCGGCGAGGGCGGCGGGGATCGCCGCGCTGCCGGTGCCGGCAGCGACGTCGAGCACGCGGTCGCCCGGCCGGACGCCGCAGGCCTCGACGAGCACGGGGCCGACGCCGGCGACGGCCTCCCGGGCGACCGCGGCGTAGCTGCCGAGCGCCCACATGGCCCGATGCCGGGCCTTGAGCGCGGCGTCCGCCGCCGCGTCGGTCGTGGTGGTGGTCATGACGGTTCTCCTTCTCGCCTCGACGTGTCCTGACGGGGACGCTACGAGCCCCTGCCGCGCCGACCCAGTCCACGATGTGTACTGGCCGCGGGGGTGCCGCGAGGCCTAGCGTCGTGACCATGGGCGCGCCTTACCACCAGTTCTGCCCGGTCGCGAAGGCCATGGAGCTGCTCGACGAGCGGTGGACGCTGCTCGTCGTGCGCGAGCTGCTGGGCGGGAGCCGGCACTTCAACGACCTGAGGCGCGGCGTGCCGCGGATGTCCCCCACCCTGCTCTCGCGACGGCTGCAGCAGCTGACCCGGGCCGGGCTGGTCGAGCGCCGGGAGAACGACGGCCAGGTCGACTACCTCCTGACCCCCGCGGGCCAGGAGCTCCGCGCCGTCGTGGAGGCGATCGGAGCGTGGGGCGTGCGCTGGGTCGGCGAGCTGGGCGACGCGGACCTCGACCCCAAGCTGCTGCTCTGGGACATGCACCGGAACGTCGACCACGCCGCCCTGCCCCCGGGGCGCACCGTCGTCGGCTTCCGGTTCCCCGACGCCCACCCGCGGCAGCGGGACTGGTGGCTCGTCCTCGGCGGCGGAGAGGCCGACGTCTGCGACGACGACCCGGGGCACCCCGTCGACGTCCTGGTCACCGCCGAACTGCGCCGCATGGTCGCCGTGTGGATGGGCGACGTCCCCTGGGGCGCTGCCGTCCGCTCCGGCGACGTGGTGCTGGTGGGGCCGGCCGAGCTGCGCCGCGCCCTGCCGGGCTGGTTCACCTTGTCGACGTTCGCGGCCGTGCCGCGCCCGCGGGCGGTGGCCGCCGCCGTTCCTTGATCCCTCTAGCTTCCTTGATCAGCGAGGAGAGGGGCGGGGTCAGAGCCGCGGGTCGACCGGTTCGGACTCGAGCGCCAGGACGGCGAACACGCACTCGTGCACGCGCCACAGCGGCTCCCCGGCGGCGAGGCGCTCGAGCGCCTCGAGCCCGAGCGCGTACTCGCGCAGCGCCATCGACCGCTTGCGGCCGAGCCCGCGCGAGCGCAGCCGCTCCAGGTTCCCGGGCTCGGTGTACTCGGGCCCGTAGACGATCCGCAGGTACTCCCGGCCGCGCACCTTGAGAGCCGGCTGCACGAGCCCGCGCGGACCGCGCACGAGCCCGGCGAGCGGCTTGACGACCATGCCCTCGCCACCGCCGCCGGTGAGGGCCTCCCACCACGCGGTCGCCGCCGCCGTCGAGTCGGCGTCCGTCGTGTCGGCGAGCACCCGGCGCGTACCGAGCACCAGGGTGGGGTCGGCCGCGGCGAGCCGGTCCGCGAGCGCGAGGTGCCACCCGTGGTCCCGCGCGGTGTGCGCCGCTCCGTCGCTCGCGAGTACCTGGAACGGCGCGAACCGCACGCCGTCGAGCCCGTCCGTGGGCCAGCAGTACCGCCGGTAGGCGGCCACGAATGCCTCGGTGTCGGCCCGCCGTGAGCGGGTGCGTGCCAGCAGGGCCTGGACGTCGACCCCGCGCGCCCCCGCCGCCTCGAGCAGGCGCTCCGCGACGGGCAGCACGGCGCCGGCCGCGGCGCCGACGGCGGCGTACTGGGTGCGCAGCAGCTCCAGCGCCTTGACGCTCCAGGGCAGCAGCTCGGCGTCGAGCAGCAGCCAGCCGGTGGCGAGCTCCTCGAACAGGCCGGCCGTCTCGGCCGCGTGCCGGAGCCGTCCGACGAGCGCGGCCGTGAGCTCCGGGCCGAAGAAGGGCCGGCCGGTCCGGGTCCAGACGGCGCCGGGCGCGCCGCTCACCCCGCCCGCCGGCATCCCGAACCGCGCGGCCGCCACCCGCTCGTCGCGGCAGACCAGCGCCAGGGCCCGCGACCCCATGTGCTTCTCCTGGCACACGACCGCCGCCACCCCGTCGGCCCGGTACGCCGAGAACGCCTCGTCGGGGTGTTCGAGCAGCCCCTCCCGGTGCGAGGTCGCGACCGGGCTCATCGTCGGCGGCAGGTGCAGCAGCCACCGCGGGTCGACCGCGAACCGGCTGATCACCTCGAGCGCGGCGGCGGCGTGCTCGGCCCGCACCTTGACCCGCCCGTGGTGCCGGGTCTCGATCACGCGGTCGCCGGTGACGTCCGTGAGGTCGAGCAGCTCGGGGTCGCGCCGCCCGGCCGCCGCGGCACGGCCGGCGTCCGCGGGGAGCGGGTCGCCCCCCAGCGAGGGGTCCACCGGGAAGGGCCGGGCCGGCGCGTAGTGCACGGCCCGGGCCGGCACCGACACGAGCTCGCGCTCCGGCCACCGCAACGCCGTGAGCCGCCCGCCGAACACGCACCCGGTGTCGAGGCAGAGCGTGTCGTTGACCCACTCCGGCACCGGCACGGGGGTGTGGCCGTAGAGCACGATGGCGCGGCCGCGGTACTCCTGCGCCCACGGGTACCGCACGGGGAGCCCGAACTCGTCGGTCTCGCCGGTGGTCTGGCCGTACAGGCAGAACTCCCGCACCCGCCCCGACGCCCTGCCCTGGTACCGCTCCACCAGCCCGGCGTGCGCGACCACGAGCCGCCCGCCGTCGAGCACGTAATGGCTGACCAGCCCGTCGACGAACCGCTCGACGGCCGCCCGGAACTCCGCCGGCTCGGCGGCCAGCTGCTCGAGCGACTCGGCCAGCCCGTGCGTCACCTGCACCTTCCGGCCGCGCAGCGCCCGCAACAGCTTGTTCTCGTGGTTGCCGGGCACCGCGAACGCCTTGCCGGCCGACACCATCCCCATCGCCAGCCGCAGCACGCCCGGTGTGTCGGGCCCGCGGTCGACGAGGTCGCCGAGGAACACCACGCGCCGGCCCTCCGGGTGCCGCGCCCCGACGGGCCGGCCGGCGTCGTCGCGCTCGAGGGCGTAGCCGAGCGCCGTCAGCAGGTCCTCGAGCTCGGCCCGGCAGCCGTGGACGTCGCCCACGACGTCGAACGGGCCGCTCTCGTGCCGGAGGTCGTTGAACAGGCGCGTGCGCACCACCGTCGCGGCGTCGACCTCCTCGGGTGTGCGCAGCACGTGCACCGTGCGGAAGCCCTCGCGCTGCAGGCCGCGCAGCCCGCGGCGCAGCTGGTCGTGCTGGCGGCGCAGCACGTGCGGCCCGAAGTCGCGGTCGGGGCGGGCGGCGTTGCGCGCCGCGCTCACCTCGGGCGGCAGGTCCAGCACGATGGCCACCGGCAGGACGTCGTGATCGCGGGCAAGTGCGACGAGCGAGGCGCGGTCTCGCGGCTGCACGCTCGTGGCGTCGACGACGGTGAGCCGGCCGGCGGCCAGCCGCTTGGCGGCCACGTAGTGCAGGGTCTCGAACGCGTCCTTGGTCGCTGACTGGTCGTTCTCGTCGTCGGCGACCATCCCCCGGAACGCGTCGCTGGAGAGCACCTCGGTCGGGCGGAAGTGCCGGCGCGCGAACGTGGACTTGCCCGAGCCGGTCGTGCCGACGAGCACGACGAGGCTCAGCGCGGGGACCGCCAGCTCGATCCGGTCCCCGGTCACGCCACGGCCTCCCCGGGCTCGCGGCCCTGCCGGGTGAAGACGGCCAGCTGGGTGGGCGGCCCGACCTCGGGGTCGTCGCGTCCCACCGGCAGGTACCGGACGGCGTAGTGCCACCGCCCGCCGGCGGCGTCCGCCCAGGCCCGGAACTCCGCCCGGGTCCACTCGAACCGGTGGTCGCGATGCCGGCGGGCCCCGGCGGGCAGGCCGGGGTAGCGCACGTTGTGCTCGACGTTGGGAGTGGTGACCACGACCGTCCGGGGGGAGGCCTCGCCGAACACGGCACGCTCGAGCACGCCCAGCCGGGGCGGGTCGACGTGCTCGATCACCTCCATGAGCACCGCGGCGTCGAGGCCGCGCAGCCGCTCGTCGCGGTAGACCAGCGACGACTGCAGCAGCTCGACCCGCGCGCGCCGCTGCGGTGGCATGCGGTCGAGCCGCAGGCGACGGGCGGCGACCTCCAGGGCGCGGGCCGAGACGTCCGCGGCGACCACGTGGGTGACCCCCGGCTCGTCGAGCAGGTCCGCCACCAGCAGCCCCTCGCCGCAGCCCAGGTCGGCGACCGTGCGGGCCCCGGCCGCGCGGAGCACGGCCAGCACCGCCGCCCGGCGCTGCCCGGCCAGCGGCAGCTCGACGGTCGCCTCACCCTGTCCCTCCGGTCCCCGCTCCAGCGGGACGGCGTCGTCGAGCGCCTCGGGCGGGGCGTCGTCGACCTCGGCGAGCCGCGCGAGCGCGTCGCGGGTGAGCGTCCCCCGGTGGGCGAGGTAGCGGTGCGTGATGAGCTCGGCCTCGGGGTGGGCGGCGAGCCAGCCGCCCGCGGACCGGACGAGCTTGTCGACCTCGTCGGGCCCGACCCAGTAGTGCTTGGCGTCGTCGAGCACCGGCAACAGTACGTAGAGGTGGCTCAGCGCGTCGGCGAGCCGGACCCGGCCCGACAGGCGCAGGTCGACGTAGCGCGAGGCTCCCCACTCCGGCTGCTGCTCGTCGAGCGGGAGCGGCCGCGCGTCGACGTCCCAGCCCAGCGGCCCGAACAGTCGCCCGGCGAGGTCGGGGCCGCCCGAGCAGGGCAGGGCCGGCACCCGGAGCTCGAGCGGCAGCGGCCGCGCGGCCAGCTCCGGGCGGGCGTCGCAGCGGCCGGCGAGCGCGGTGCGGAACACCCGGCCGAGGGCGACCGCGAGCAGGCTGGAGGCGGCGTAGGGCCGGTCGTTGACGTATTGCGCGAGGGCGAACCCCTCCCCCGCGCCGCCGGAGCCGCGCACCAGGGCCACGGGGTCGACCTCCAGCAGCAGCGCCGCCGTGCACCGCGCGTCCGTCGCCTCCGGGTAGACGACGTGTGCCGTGCCCGACGCCACCCGGAACGACTGCGCGCGCCCGGGGTGCTTGTGCAGCAGATGGCCGAGATCGGCGGCGAGCACGCCGGGCGGGTCCCCCAGCAGGGTCAGGAGCAGGAGCACCCGGCGCATCCTTCCGTGCGGCGCGATGGCCCGTCACCCGGGTATCGCCCCTCGCCGGGGCGGGGCTGCTGTTCGCCGTCCTCGTGGCGCGGCTCGCGGTCGCTGCGTCGCTGCGCCCCGAGCGCCGGTTCGCGACCCTGGCGCTGGCCCCCGCCCTGCTCATGTGGGCCGGCGGCTCGGTCCGGCTGTCGCTGGCCGGGATCACCGCCACGGTGTCCTTCCCCTCCCCGGGGGAGTGGCTCTTCGTCTCGAGCACGGTGCTGATGGCCGTCCACCTCTCCCTCGACGCTGCCGGGCGGCCTCGGCCCACCCTCGCCGACTGGCTCGAGGCGGCCGTGGCCTGCGGCGGCGCCGTCTGCCTGGCCGCCCTGCTCGTGGTGACCCCCGTCGCGGCCGCGATCGGCCACCAGGGCGTCCCGCTGCTGGTGGCGCTCGTCTACCCCGTGCTCGACGTGGTGCTCGTGCTGGTCGTGGTGGCGCAGACGGTGCTGCGCACCCGGGCGCTCTCGGCCGGCACCGCGGCCACGGTGGCGGGACTCGCCCTGCTCGCCGTCGCGGACACCAGCGGCGCCGTGGTCACGCTGAGCGCCGGCACCTACGCCTACGGCCTGCTCCAGGACTTCATGTGGTGCGCGGCGTACGTGCTCCTGACCGACGGCGCCTGCCGCCCGCGCCGCGAGCCACCCGCCCCGGGCGAGCCCTCATCGACCGGGGCCCGCCTGACCGTCGCCGCCGCCGCCGTGGCCCTGGGCGTCCTCGTGCTGCAGCCCACGGGTGCGGCACGGCTCTACGTCGTCGTCCGGGCGTGGCGACCTTCCTGGCCGCCGGTGCGCTGCTCGTGCTCACGCTGCGCGAGGCGCGCGGCGCCGCCGAGGCGTGCCGGCTCTCGCGCACGGACGAGCTCACCGGCCTGCCCAACCGCCGGGCCGTGATCAGCGAGATCACCGACCGGCTCGCGGCGCCGCGGCCCTTCGCGGTCATCATGCTCGATCTCGACGGCTTCAAGGAGATCAACGACAGCCTCGGCCACACGGCCGGCGACGGCCTGCTGCAGATCGTGGCCCGCCGGCTGCGGCAGGCCCTCCCGCCCGACGTGCTGGCGGCGCGGCTCGGCAGCGACGAGTTCGCGCTCGTGCTGTCGGAGAGCGACACCGAGGCCCTGACGGCCCTCGCCGAGGCCATGCGTGTGTTGATCCGCAAGCCGATCCACCTCGACGGGCTCGAGATCGCCGTCGAGCTGTCCGCCGGCATCGCCGTCCGCACGGGCGAGATCGCCACGAAGGGCGACCTGCTCCGCTGCGCCGACGTCGCGATGTTCCAGGCCAAGCGCAGCGGGCTGGGCACCCTCGTGTACGACCCCGAGCACGACGAGTTCTCCCGCGCGCGCCTGGCGCTCGCCGAGGAGCTCCGGCACGGGCTCGAGCGCGGCCAGCTGGTCGTCTGGTACCAGCCGCAGGTCGAGGTCGCCACCGGCGCGGTGTGCTCCGTGGAGGCGCTGGTGCGCTGGCGCCACCCCACGCAGGGCCTGCTCGCTCCCGGGGCCTTCCTGCCGGCGGCCCGCCGCGCGGGACTCATGCCGCGGCTGACGGAGGTCGTGCTCGCCACCGCCGTCCGCGACCTGGCCGGCTGGATGGCCCGCGGCATCGACGTCAGCCTGGCCGTGAACATCGCCCCGCCGGAGTTGCTGGGCGGCACCGTGCTGCCCGAGCTGCGGGCGATCCTGGCGCGGGAGCGGGTCCCCGCGGACCGGCTGATCGTCGAGGTCACCGAGGACAGCTTCCTCGCGGAGCCCGACCACGCCCGCCGGGTCATCGAGGACCTGCGCGTGCAGGGCGTGCAGGTGTCGGTCGACGACTACGGCACCGGCTTCTCGTCGCTGGCCTACCTGCGCGACCTGCCGCTGCAGGAGCTGAAGATCGACCGCTCGTTCGTCGCGAACATCCTCACCGACCGGCGCAGCTGGATGATCGTCAACACCACCAACCAGCTCGCCCACGGCCTCGGCCTGCGCACCGTCGCGGAGGGGGTCGAGGACGGCGACCAGCGCAGCGAGCTGCGCGCGATGGGCGTCGACGTGCTCCAGGGGTTCCACCTCGCCCGTCCCATGCCGCCCGAGCACCTCCTCGGGTGGCTCGACGACCGGCGCGAGGCGATGGCCACGGTCCCGAGCGCCTAGCCCGACCGGGCCGTCTCGTGCGCCCGCAGGGTCTCCGGCGAGACTGACACCGACAACCGCCGGGTGACCGAACAGGGCGTGGCATGATCGAGATCCTGAACCCCGCCGAGCTGCCCCGGGCCCGGGCGGCCGGCGCGCTGGTCGCCGGCATCCTGCAGTCCCTGCGCGTGCGCTGCGAGGTGGGCACCAACCTGTTGGACGTCGACCGCTGGGCCCGAGCTCTGATCGAAGAGGCGGGCGCCGTGTCGTGCTACGTCGACTACGCGCCGTCGTTCGGTCGGGGCCCGTTCGGTCACTACATCTGCACGTCGGTCAACGACGCGGTGCTCCACGGCCTCCCGCACGACTACGCGCTGGCCGACGGCGACCTGCTGACGCTCGACCTCGCGGTGTCGCTCGCGGGAGTCGTCGCCGACTCCGCAGTGAGCTTCGTGGTGGGCCCGTCCCGGGCCGCCGAGAGCCTGGCGCTGATCGGCGCCACCGAGCGCGCCCTGCGCGCGGGGATCGCCGCGGCCCGGCCCGGGGCCCGGATCGGTGACGTCTCGCACGCGATCGGCTCGGTGCTCACCGAGGCCGGGTACCCGGTCAACACGCAGTTCGGCGGCCACGGCGTCGGCTCGACAATGCACCAGGACCCGCACGTGCCCAACACCGGGCGGCCGGGTCGCGGGTACACACTCCGCCCCGGGCTGTTGCTCGCCCTGGAGCCGTGGATCATGGCGGGCACCGCCGAGCTCGTCACTGACCCCGACGGCTGGACGCTCCGGAGCGCGACCGGCAGCCGCACGGCCCACAGCGAGCACACGATCGCGATCACCGACGAAGGGCCCGAGATCCTCACCCTGCCGCGGCAAGGTCCCCAGGCTCGGCCCGCATGACCACCCGCCGGACCGTGGGATGGGTGACCTGCGCGAACCCCGCCGCCTCGAACACCTGGCGGGCGCCCACGTGCAGCTCACCCCAGGTGATCTCCTGCCCCGGCCTCGTGATCATCGGGTAGCCCTCGACCGCCCGCGCGCCGCGGGCGAGCGCGTGCCCGAGCGCCGCCCGCGCGAGCGGATACGTCAGCCCGAGGCCGCGGTACTCCTTGCGCACCACGAAGCAGGTCACCGCCCACACGTCGGCGTCGTCCCGGTCCTCGTGCCGGCCCGCCCACGGCACCCGGGAGGTGCGCAGCTTGGGGTGGTCGACCCGCGGCGCGACGGCGACCCACCCGGCGGGGTCGCCGTCCAGGTACGCCACCAGCCCGCTCGTCCCCGGTGAGCCGGGGTCGCCGCAGCCGGTCTGCTCCCGGAGCATCTCCGCGCGTTCGGGCAGGATCGTGTCGCGCCAGATCCAGCCCTCGACGCGCAGGCGCTGGCACAGGCAGTGGCCCGCGTCGGTGGTGCCGAAGACGGCGGCGAGGTCGTCCCACGAGGCCTCGTTGGCGGGCACGATCCGCAGCCGGGCGTCGTCGATGGGGCGGTGCACGCCGGCAGCCTAGAGTCGCTTGCGGACGATCCCCTTCCGGAAAGCGGCACGATGGCCTCTGACGCCGGCCCCACCGCGCGGGCGCTCCTCGCCCTCGAGCTTCTGCAGGACTCCCCCGGCATCACCGCCGACCGGCTCGCGGCCGGGCTCGGGGTCAGCGAGCGGGCCGCCCGCCGGTACGTGGGCATCCTTCGCGAGGCCGGCATCCCGGTCGAGTCCGAGCGCGGGCCGTACGGCGGCTACCGGCTGGGCCGGGGCGTCCGCCTGCCGCCGCTCGTGTTCAGCCCCGACGAGGCCCTCGCCCTGGTCATGGCCGTGCTCGACGGCCACCACGACGCCTCAGACCCGACCCGACCGGTCGGCGCCGCGCTGGGCAAGCTGCTGCGCGCGCTCCCGGGCACGGTCGCCGCGCAGGCCCAGGCAGTGCGCACCACCACCGCTCCCGCGCCCGACCGCGGCGCGGCCCGGCCCGATCCCTCGACCACCACCGCCCTGGTCGAGGCGTGCGGCTCGCGCCGGCAGGTGCGGCTGGCCTACCGCAGCGAATCGGGCTCGGAGTGGACGGCGGACGTCGACCCGTGGGCCGTCGTCGTCCGGCACGGCCGCTGGTACCTGCTGTGCCGCACGCACCGCCCCCCGCAGGCGGACCGGCCCGCCGCCGACGCCGTCCGCGCCTACCGGATCGACCGGGTGCGGTCGGTCGAGGTCCTCCGCGCGCCGGCCCAGGTGCCCGACGACCTCGACCCGGTCGCGGTGCTCGAGGAGCACCTGGCGACGGGCTGGGAGTACATCGTGGACGTCGTCCTCGAGGCGCCGCTCGACGAGGTCGCGGCCCGCCTGCCGCGCACGCTCGGCCGGCTCGAGCCCGTCGACCCCGGGACCACGCGGCTCGTCGCGAGCACGAGCAGCCCGCTGTGGTACGCCCAGCAGCTCGCCGCCGTCCCCGTCCCGATGCGGGTGGTGGGCGGGCCGGAGCTGCGCGGGGCGGTCACCGCCGTCGGACGTCGCCTGCTCGCCGCCGGCACCGACAGCTCGGGATGACCCGCGGGACGAGCGAGGGGCCGCGCTCCGTCAGGAACGCGGCCCCTCGTCACTGCGGTGGTGCCGTGCTGCAGGTGATCAGCCCTGAGGTCAGCCGATCGTGTAGGTGTACGGCACCTGGGCGATGACGTCACCGGTGGCGTTGAACGGCACCGGGGTGAACGGCGACGTCACCAGGTTGAGCACGCCCGAGACGACCGTGCCCTTCGCGCCGGTCGGCGTCACCGTCACGGTGACCGTCCCGGTGGCTCCCGGCGCGATGAGCGCCGGGGTGCCGAGACCGGGCTGCGGAGCGACCGCGTTCAGGTACGGGTCACCGGTCGAGCTGGTGACCGCCGGGTCGAAGGGCTGCGTCACCGCGGTGGCCGCGATGAACGACGTGCCCTTCGGGGCGCCCGCGTTGCTGAACGGGCCGATCTGCTGCGGGTAGGCGCCCCAGAAGCCCTGGCCCACCGTGCCGGTGCGCTCCGTGACCGTGGCGGTGGACACGGTGTTGCCCGCCTGAGCCTGGCGGAGGTCACCGAACAGGTCGATGCCGAAGCCCGGCGAGGACCACTCGATCTGCACCGGCGAGGTCGACGTCGCCGTGGCGCTCGCGCTCTTCGTGCCGGGCGGCACGAGGAAGCCGGGCAGGCCCGACAGGTCGTCGACGCTGACCGGCAGCGGGACGGTCGGGTCGCCGAACACCGGTGCCAGCTGCAGGGCGGTCAGGCCGTTGAGGCGGCCGTCGACCTGCAGGGGCAGCGGGGCGACGCCCGTGTTGGTCACCGAGACCGTGATGGCGACCGGCTGACCGGCCGGGAGGGTGACCGCTGCGGAGTTCGGGACTGCCGGCGAGGCGCTGACCTTGACCCGGTCGAAGGCGACGACGCCGCGGAAGTCCTGCCGCAGCTCGGTGCCGGTGACCGGGTTGAGGACGACGACCACGAACCGCCAGCGCCCCGGCAGGGGGTTGGCGACGTAGTTCTGCGCGCCCGCGCCCTGGCTCGCCGCCTTGCCGTCGAACACGACGTTCGAGCCGATGCTCGGCGTCTCGCCGTTCGGGTCGACGAGCACGGTCTCGAGCAGGTCGCCCGGGTCCTTGCTGAGCACGGTCGAGACGTCCAGGTCCTTCTTGCCCCTGGGCACGTCGAAGGCGAACGAGAACGTCTGCGCCGGGGCGCCGCCACGGGCGTTGCCGCCCGTGATGGTGCCGCCGAAGACCCCGTACGAACCGTTGGTCGGCACGATCGTCCGCACGATGACCGGGACGGCGACGGTGTGGCCGCCCGAGCTCGTGATCGCCGCCGGTGTAGACCGTGTCACCGCCGAGCGCCGGCACCCGGAACTTCAGCGTGACCTTCGCGCTCCGCCCCTTGGCGATCGTGGTGCGTGCCGGGGTGACGGTTCCGACGGGCACGGCCTTCTGGGCGCGGGTCTCGAGGACGACGTTGCCCGTGTAGCCGGTGCCGGCATTCGTGTAGAACACCGCGGTCCACGTGCCGGCGGCCGGCTTGCGCACGTCGGCGAAGCCGTAGTTCGCGGGCGCCGGGCCGCCCTGCGGGCGGGTGTTCGTGGCGAAGGTGCCGTCAGGGGCGAAGAGGCTGAGCCGGACGACCGGACCCGTCCCGTCGGACTTGATCGGCGACTGGAAGGCGATGGACGCCGCCAGCCGGTCGGCACCCTTGGGCACGGTGAACTTCGCCGTCTTGACCACCCACGGGGCCCCGGTGGTCGGGTACGGCGTCGTGGCGGTCGAGTTCGCGTCGATGGCGACCGTCTGCCTCGTCGCGCGGCCGAGATCGGCGTAGCGGCGAGCCGAGGCCCGCACTGTCTGGGTCGCCGTCCCGACGTTGGTGACGGTGACGGAACCGGTGACCGTGCTGCCCGGCTTGCCGGCGAGGGTGAGCTGGTTCGCCGACAGGGCGACGTTGCTCGCGGTGCCCTTGGGCGCGGCCTTCTTCGCCCCGGGGTAGGTCAGCGCGGCCTCGACCGCGGCGCGGGCGTCGACCCGGCCGCTGCCCTGCTCGTCACCGGGCAGGCCCAGGTCGTGCGCGGTGCTGGTGATGAGCTTCTTGACCAGCGCGGGCGTCGGCGAGGTACCGCCGTGCGTGCTGCGGTAGGCCTGGATGACGAGCGCGGCCACGCCGGCCGTGAACGGCGCCGACTGGCTGGTGCCGCCGAACGACTGGATGTCGGCGAGGCCGCCGTTCCACGAGGTGCAGTTCGCGAAGCGCGGCACGACCTGGCCGTCGATCGTCGTCGTGCTCGAGTCGCACGCCGCCCAGTCGGCCTCGCCGGGCGCCGACACGTCGATCGTGCGGCCCGACTGCGTGATGCCGGCAGACGACAGGGCCGAGACGTTGTCGTTCTGCCACTTGCCGTTGCCGAACAGCGTGGCGAGCGCGTAGCCGGTCTGCTCGTAGATGCGCGAGTCGGTCGAGGCGCCGGTCGAGATCACCAGCGGGTCGGTCGACGAGGCACCGATGGTGCTCGTGACGCCGGCGTCACCGGTCGACTCGGTGACCACGACGCCGGCACGCACCGCCTGGTCGTTGAACAGCTGGATGGTGTTGCGGGCGCTGAGGTCGGGGTAGATGTTCGACCCGAACGACTCGTTGAGCACGTTGACGTGCGCGACCCGGACGGCGTAGTCGATCGCCTGCAGGATCGCCGAGTTCGGCAGCAGCTCCGAGCCGGCCTTGAGCGCCACGAGGTTCGCGCCGGGCGCCACACCGACGATGCGGATGTAGCAGTGGCCGCCCTTGTAGGAGACGACCTTCGGGTTGGAGAACTTGGCGACGTCGTAGACGACGTTGCCCTGGGCGACCATGGCGCTCGCGTCGCCGAACGCCTCGGCGCCTCCGGTGGGGGCGTCGGGACCGTCGCCGTAGAAGTCCTTGTAGTCGACGATCGCGCTCCTGCCGTTCGTGCGCAGGAACGCCTTGTTCCTCGGGTTGATCCCGTCGGCGATGTAGGCGACCTTGACGCCGCGGCCGTCGATGCCGAGGGCCGCGGCGGTGCGCGCCTTCGGGTTGCTCGACCGCACGTTCATGGTCTGCAGCGCCTCGGGCTCGAGCATCGGCGTGGCCGGGTTCGTTGAGCAGGCGGCCGGATTGACGGCCGCGGGGGCTGCCGGGACGGCGGGGGTGGAGGGGGCCGCAGCAGCTGCGCCGGCCTGCGGCGGGGCCGCGACGCGGGGGGCACCGGGAACCCTGGGCCGGGCGGCCTTGGGGGTGCTGTCGGTGCCCACGGCCGGGGCGCCGGCCGCGGCGGTGGCACCCGCGCCGGCGGTGGGGGCGACCGAGACGGTCGTGTCGGCCACGACCGAGGCGACGGCCGGGTCGGCGGCGAGCGCCTTGGCCTGGGCCGCGCTGACCGTCGCCGCGAAGGCGTTGCCGAGGACGTAGTGCGTGACCTTGGTGGGCCTCGCGCCGGCCAGGCGGGCGAGGACGACGTCCTGCGCCGCGGAGGTCCTGGCGGACCGTGCGCCCAGGTGCGCGGTGTCGGCCGGGGCCGACGCGACCTGGTCGCGGAGGACGACGATGACGGCCTGCTGGGCCGAGGACGACGACGCGCTCGTGGCGGCCGGCGTCGCGTCCGCCGGCAGTGCTATCGCCAGCCCTCCGACGAGCGTGGCTGTCGCCGCTCCGGCGGCGAGCGCGCCGCGCCGGAACCTGCGAGAAGTGGATCTCATGGACACCCTTCCACCCGACGGCGCGCGGGGAATCGGCTGCCCCCCGCACCGGCCGGCCCAGTGCCGGCAGCACACCGTCGCGGAGAGTGGCGGCGGCTGTCAACGTTTACAGGCATGTCATCCCGGCGTGTCCCCCCGGCGCCACGGACATGACCCGAATCGGGTCACGCCGGGCGTTGCCGTCACCGTTCGTCAGCACCCTTCCGGGGGTCGGACGTGCACCGCCACCTCGCGGGCGACGAACTCCGCGAACGCCCGCGGGTCCGGCTCGTCCTCGGTGGGCTGGAGCACGACCGCGTCCGCGCCGGCATCGGCCAGCGCGCGCGCCGCCGCCGCGACGGTGCGGGCGTTCCCGGCGACGCCGAAGTCGTTGCCCTGGGGCAGGTCCCACCGGCGCCGGTCGGCCTCGAGCCGCTCGACGGCGTCCGGACCCGTCGCGCAGCGCAGGTAGACCGTGACGCGGTGCGGGTCCGTCGCGTCGCGCAGCGGGCCCCGCCCGGCGTCGCGCCGCCCCTGCTCCACGTGGGCCAGCGCCGCACGCACGGCGTCCGGAGGGGTACCGCCCGTCAGGATCGTGCCGTCCGCGACCTCTCCCGACAGGCGCAGGGATCGGGGACCCTCCGTCCCGACGTGCAGGCCGACCCGGCCGGGCACCGGGCGGCCCAGGCGCACCCGGTCGAGACGAACGTAGCGGCCCTGGGTCGAGACCTCGTCGCCGGCCAGCAGCGCGCGCAGCGCGCCGACGTACTCGCGCAGCAGCGTGAGCGGCGACTCCGCCCTGACCCCCACCTGCCCCATCCACTCCTGGACGCCGTGCCCGAGGCCCGCGACGAAGCGACCGGGGGCGACGCGTTCGAGGGCCGCGACCTCCATCGCCGTCAGGGTCACCGCCCGCAGCGGGACCGGCAGCACGCCCACCCCCACTCGGAGCCGGCGGGTCGCCGCCAGCGCGGTGGCGGCGGCGGCGATGCCACCGGCCCAGAAGCAGTCCTCCCAGAGCCACAGCTCGGCCAGGCCGGCGGCGTCGGCCGTCTCGGCGAGCCCACGGAGCTCTTCGGGTGGGAGGGTCGGCAGGGCCACGAGGCCGAGGACGGTCATGTCCCCATCCTGGGGGTCGCGGCCGTGCGCCGGGAAAGCGCTTAGACGCACGATCCGAGTCTCTGGTTCCCGCAAGTCCGGAGAATCTTCACGAATTCGTTGCGCAGAGTGCCCATCTTGTGTCAGTTTCCAGCTACCCCGGGTGGGGCTGTCTGGAAGACAGGGAGACTGGCGTGAGGCGTCGGCTAATGGCAGCAGGCCTGGCGGCGACAGCCGTCGTGGTCGCTCAGGTGGGAACTGCGGGGACGGCCAGCAGCGCGACCGTGTCCACCGTGTCCGCCACGAACACCCCGACCAGCAGATCGATCACGGGCACGACGAGGAACATCTCGACCGCGCACACGACGGCGTTCACGCCGGGCAAGACCGGCACGGTGGGCAGGCCTGCCGGCAACGAGATCCAGCGGGAGCCCCTCGAGGAGGACGGCGGATCCGCGCCGCAGGCCGCTCGCGCCGCCGCGACCTCTGCCGGCGGCACCTCGGCGACCCAGAAGCCGGGCGGCATCGTGCGCACCGGCGCCCGGTTGATCCGCAGCTTCGACGGCCTGAACCACTACGAGCAGCGGACGGCCGACAACGGCAACCAGTTCTCGCTCGAGCCACCCGACCAGGCCCTCTGCGTGGGCAAGGGCTACGTCGTCGAGGGCGTCAACGACGCCGTCCGGGTCGACTCCCCCTCCGGTCACAAGGGCGGGGTGATGAGCCTCAACAAGTTCTTCGGGCTCCCCTCGACGATCGACCGGACGAAGAACCCGGTGGTGTACGGGCCCGAGTCGACCGACCCGAGCTGCGTCTACGACTCCTCGACCGGCACCTTCTACTTCGTCATGCTCGAGCTGGCGCTCGACCCGAAGACCGGTGACCTCACCGGTGCGAACTCCCTCGACATCGCCGTGACCAAGAACCCCCTCGGGACGTGGCGCATCTACCGGCTGCCCGTGCAGGACGACGGGAGCCAGGGGACGCCGATCCACCCGAACTGCCCGTGCATCGGCGACTACCCGCACATCGGGTTCGACTCTCACGGGTTCTACATCACCACCAACGAGTACAGCCTGGTCGCGCCCGGCGAGCCGTTCAACGCGGCCCAGGTGTACGCCTTCGACAAGCTCGCCCTCGCGCGCGGCGCCCGGACGATCTACGTCACCCAGTTCGACACGACCGGTGCCGACCAGGGCCGGCCCGGCTTCACCCTGTGGCCCGCGCAGTCCCCTTCGGGTCGTGACTTCAACCGCGCCCGGGGCGGCATCGAGTACTTCCTGTCCTCGAACGCGGCGGAAGAGGCGAACAACGGCACGTACGTGACGTCGAGGCAGATTCTGGTCTGGACGATGACCGGGACCGCCACCTTCGGCCGGCGCTCGCCGGCGGCGGTCCTGCACGCGGCGCCGATCGGGGTCGCGCCGTACTCCCTGCCGCCCAAGGCTCCGCAGAAGAACGGTCCCACGCCGTTGCGCGACTGCCTCAACACGCCGAGCTGCCGGCCGCTGATCGTCAGCGGCACGGGCCCGACGGAGCAGTTGGCGAAGCTGGACGCCAACGACACGCGCATGCAGCAGGTCACGTACGCGGGCGGCCTGCTGTACGGGGCGCTCGACACGAAGGTCTCGTTCGGCTCCGACGACGAGGCCGGCATCGCCTGGTACGTCGTCCGGCCGACAGGCCTTTCAGGCAGGCTCGTCACGCAGGGCCGGTTCGGGCTGCCAGGTCAGGCCGTCACCTACCCGGCGATCGGCGTGACGAGCAAGGGCAAGGGCGTCATGGCCTTCACCCTCACGGGGAAGAGCTACTACCCGAGCGCGGCGTTCGCCTCGGTGAGCGTCCGCGGGCTCGGCCCGATCCAGCTGGCCGCGGCCGGCAAGGGTCCCGAGGACGGCTTCACGGGCTACCCCGCCCTGGTGGGTCCCACCGAGAGCTCGCGCTGGGGTGACTACGGTGCCGCGTCGGTCGTCGGCGACGACATCTGGATCGCGTCGGAGTACATCGGCCAGAGCTGCACCCTGGCCCAGTACCTGACGCCGCCGCTGGGCACGTGCGGTGGCACGCGGACGGCACTGGCCAACTGGGGAACGAGGATCTCCCTGGTCCGGCCCTGAGCCACACCGCATCAACGGCGACGCCCCGCCGTCCGGCTCCGGCCGGGCGACGGGGCGTCGCCCCTTTGCGGCGTGAGCGGGGTCTGCCGGGAGGCTGCCGGCGCCGGCGCGGTTAAGGTGATCGCGTGGCGGACACGCTCACGCTGGAGGTCGACGGTGCGGTCGTTCCGGTGACCCACCCCGGCAAGCCCGTCTTCCCCGAGCTCGGCCTCACCAAGGCCGACCTCGTGCGCTACTACCTGACCGTGGCGGAGGGCGCGCTGCGCGGGGTCCGCGGGCGGCCGATGGTCCTCAAGCGGTTCGTCAAGGGGATCGACGAGGAGGCGTTCTTCCAGAAGCGCGCGCCCGACAAGCGGCCCGACTACGTCGACGTGGTGGAGCTGAAGTACGCCTCGGGCACGTCCGCCAAGGAGGCGGTGGTGCACGACGCCGCCGGCCTCGCCTGGGCCGTCAACCTCGGCTGCATCGACCTGAACCCGCACCCCGTGCTCGCCGATGACCTCGCGCACCCCGACGAGCTGCGGATCGATCTCGACCCGGTGCCAGGTACGCCGTGGGAGCACATCGTCGAGGTGGCGCTGCTCGCCCGCGACGTGCTCGAGGAGCACGGGCTGGCGGCGTGGCCCAAGACGTCGGGCGGCCGGGGCTTCCACGTCTACGCCCGGATCGAGCGGGCGTGGCCCTTCAAGCAGGTGCGCCTCGCGGCGCAGGCGGTGGCGCGCGAGTGCGAACGGCGCGCGCCCGACCTCGCGACCGCCCGCTGGTGGAAGGAGGAGCGCCAGGGGGTGTTCGTCGACTTCAACCAGAACGCCTACGACCGCACCGTGGCGTCGGCCTACTCGGTGCGCCCGACGCACGACGCGCGGGTGTCGACGCCGCTGGCGTGGAGCGAGGTGCCCGGCTGCGACCCCGCCGCGTTCACGATGCCCGCCGTCCTGGAGCGGTGGGCCGAGCGCGGCGACGCATGGGAGGGGATCGACGCTTCGGCCGGCTCCCTCGACGGGCTGCTGTCGCTGGCCGAGGCCCTCGGCCCGGCCGAGAAGGCGCCCAAGGGCACCGGCCGGCGGACGATGACCATGCCGCTGCTCGAGATCGCGCGGGCGAAGAGCGAGGCGGAGGCGCAGGAGGGTCTGGCCCGCTGGCGCGACAAGCACCCTGACGCCGCCCGCCATCTGCAGGCCGTCGACGTCCTGGTCGACAGGATGCGGGGCAGCAGCTCGCTCTGGTACCGGATCAGGGTCAACCTGCAGCACGTGCCCGAGGAGCTCCGCCCCGAGCAGGAGCCGCTCGAGGTCGACTACGACCCCTGGGCCGGCCGCACGTGGCCGGGCCGCCCACCCTCCTCCCGCTGATCAGAAGGGCCACGAAACCTCGTCGCCGCGCTCGAGCACCTCGATCGCGGCGATCCCGCCCCCACTCCCGCGGCGATCATGCATGCTGGAGCGATCATGCACCGGACGACTGCCCGCCCAACTCGTCATGATCGCCGCACCGCGAGTGATCGCTCCAGCGTGCATGATCGCCGTGGACAGGAGGGCGGGGATCAGAAGGGGAAACCACCCTCCTCGGCGCGCTCGAGCACCTCGATCGCGGCGAACGCCCGGTCCGTGAGGCCGCCGAAGGTGTGCCGGTTCGGGGGCGCGCCGGTGTCGACGGACGGGCGGTGCCCGTGCCGGTGGCCGGCGACGTCGAACGTGTACACGGGCACGCGTGGCGGCACCGCTCCCGTGGGATCGGCTCCGCGCGACCGCGCCCATGCCTGCTCGCCGGTGACGACGACCACGCGGTCGTGCCCGCCGAAGTGCCGGCGGACGGCGTCGGCCGTGTCCGTGCCGCCGAGCGAACCCATCGACTCGGCGACCCGCAGCAGCGAGGCACCCCGCTCGACGGGCACAACCCGGCTGATCGCGCCGAACTCGACGAGGTCGGCCCCGCCGGCGGCCCGCAGGGCGAGCGCCGCGCCGAACACCGCGGCGGCGTCCGCCCGGGTGACCGCGCCGCACCCCGACAGCGGCTCGGACATCGAGCCCGACCGGCCGACCAGCACGAGGGTGCGCCCGGGCAGCGCGGGCACCGACGCCAGCGAGGCCTGCAGCGCCTTCTCGAGCACCCGGCTCCACCGCAGCGACGGCGCCGCGCGATAGGCCGAGAGGAAGCGCAACGGCAGCTGCCGCGACCGCGCGACCTCGTCGGCGTCCGCGATCCGCGCCGCGACCGCCGACGCGACGTCGTCCGCGATCCCGGCCTCGTCGAGGTTGCGCAGGTTCGCCAGCAGGGCCGTGTAGCCCATCGTCGGAACGAGCGCCTCCCACGCCTCGGCGTCCAGCGGGCCCTGCAGCCAGCCCGCCACCGACTCCCACGACATCGCCGTCGACGCGAGCACCGCCGACGGGTCGCCGTACGCACCGGCGATCACGGCGCGCCGCTGGGGCACCGGCAGCCCGAGCAGCCGGGCCCGGGCGGCCAGCAGCGGGAGCGACTCGGGCACCGCCACACGCCGGCCGTGCCGCCGGTCGATGGCGTACATGAAGAGCGCGCGCTGGCGGGTGTCCCGCGGCGCCGGGTGCACGAGCTCGAGCACGTCGGCGAACCGGAACCTGCGGGTCTCGCCGTCGTACGTCGCGAGGGACCGCTCCCCGTAGAGCGCCGCCGCCGCGTCCGCGACGCCGCGCTTGACCGGCTGCGGCAGGCGCCGTCCGTAGCGTCCGACCCAGTAGGCGAGGAACTCCCCCGGCTCGTCGGCCGTGCCGAGGGCCGCCCGCACCAGCTCCCGGTTGCCGCCGGCGGCACCCGCCTGCAGCCGCGCCCGCACCGCCTCCGCGGCCGTCACGAGCGCCGCGGAGCGGAGCCGCGCGCCGGTGCGGAGCCAGCCCACGAAGCGGAGGGTCCAGCCGGGGTCCTCGACGGCGACCCGGGCCACCAGCTCGCGCAGCCGGTCGTGGCGCTCGCCGGCCGACTCGTCGACCGTGTCGCCGGTGACCATGGAGTGCACGGCCAGGAGGAACAGCTCGTCGCGCGCCTCCCGGGCCCGACCCGGGGCGCCCTCGCGGGTGCGGCCGGAGGGCGCGGCACCGGCACCCGCGGGGGACGGCACGACCGGCCGCAGCGGGCGGACGTTGGACGCGGACACGGCTCTCCTTCCGGGCGCGCGGACGGCGTGCGGGACGTGGGGATGCGCGAGGGCTCCCGAGGACAGGTGGGCGGCGGTGGAACACGCCCATGGCGTGCGTCCCCGAGCAGGGACCTGACTGCCGCCCGCGCACCGGGAGGTGGCGAGCCTCCGGGCCGGCTCGTCGCGCGCGGTTCGTGATCGCAGGCTCGAGCGTGCGCGCGGGCAGAGGCCGGCGTCCACGGGTTTTCCGTCCCCTGATCCCGCCGGATTCCTTGATCACGGGGAGGTGGGAGGATCGGGGGGTGAGCGTGAGCGTCGACGTCGATCCCCGGCAGGCCCGGCTTCTCTGGCACCTGGTCGAGCCCGTGCACGCGGTGACGTACTTCGCGCCGCAGGCCCGCGCGGCCGCCGAGGCCCTCGGCCTGCGCGGGTTCTGGGCCGGGTACGTCGTGCTCCGCTCCGCGCCGCTCGGGGTGGTCCCCCCCGCCGTCGTGACCGCCGCCTTCCACGGCTTCGCGCCGCGCCGGGTCGAGAAGGTCCTGCCCGCGGCCTGGGACGTCGTCGCGCCGGCGGCCGCCCTCGACGCCCGCGCGAGCTCCGCGGCGGCCGCCCTGCGGCAGGTCTGCGGGCAGGCCGGCGTCGACGAGGCCCACCTGGTGCGCGCCGCGGACGCCCTCGGCGCGGCGGCCGCCGCCGCGGACGTCGCCGGGCGCGTGCTCGCCGCCGCGAACGCAGCGCTGCCGCCGCGGCACGACCCGGTCGAGCGGCTGTGGCAGGCGACGACGGTCCTGCGCGAGCACCGCGGCGACGGGCACGTCGCCGCACTCGTCACCGCTGGGGTGAGCCCCGTCGAGTCCCACCTGCTCAAGGTCGCGGCGGGCGAGTCGCCCGAGGAGCAGCTGCGGCTGGGCCGGGCGTGGACCGAGGAGCAGTGGGCGGACGGCGCCCGCCGGCTCGTCGCCCGCGGCTGGACCGCCCGCGCCGCCGACGGCTCGGTCGTGCTGACGGACGCCGGCCGCGCGGCCCGCGACGACGTCGAGCTGCGGACCGACGTGGCGGCGTCCGATCCCTGGGCCTCGCTGGGCGCCGAGGCGACCGACGAGGTGTCCGCCCTGCTCCGCCCGATCGCCGAGGCGGTGGCCGGCGCCGGCGTGGTCCCGTTCCCGAACCCCGTCGGGCTGGGCTGGCCGCCCCCGGGCGCGTGAGCGCGGCAAGCGCGCAACCGTACGTTCCCGGGCGGCGGCGTAGCACCGACCGGGCGATGGCGGCCGCCCGGTGTGGCCGGGGGCGGCCCCGAGCGGGCACCATCGACTCGGGCACCGACCGGGGCGCTCACCCGCCGGGGGGCGGGAACGGAGGGGACGAACAGATGGCCGGGACGCGCCGGGCGGCGGCGTCGACACGCGCGGCGGGAGGGCAGGCCCCGTGACGGGGGCCACCATCGCCGCGGTGCTGTTGTCGCTCAGCGCCGCCACGCTCTTCGCCGTCACGACGAACCTGCACCGCGGCGCCGCGTCGGCCGTGCCCGTCGAGGACGGCGGGCCGGTGCGCCTGCTGCTCCGCCTGCTCCGCACGCCGCGCTGGCTGCTCGGCAGCCTCGCCGCACTGATCGCCCTGACCCTGCACACCGTGGCGCTCCGCTTCGGCACGGTGATCGTGGTGCAGGCCGTGCTCTCCACCGGGCTCGTGCTCGCGCTCGCCCTCGAGTGCCTGCGGGAGCGGCGCCGGCCCGCCCTCCGAGAGGTCGGCTGCTGGCTGCTCGTCGTGGCCGGGATCATCGCCCTGCTGTCGCTGGCCCGCCCGCACGGGGGGCGCAACATCGGGCTCGGTTCGCTCGTGCTGACCGTGGTGCTCGCGGTGCTCCTCGCGGCGACCGGCCTGCTCTGCGGCCGCACCCGGCTGCCGCGCACTGCCGTGGCCGTCGTGATGGGCGGAGCAGCCGGCGCCCTCTTCGCCCTCGACGCCGTGTTCCTCAAGGCGCTCGCCATGAGCGGCGGGCACCTGCTCGACTGGCGGTCGCTGCTCGACCTCGGCGGCTTCGTGCTCTGCTCGGTCCTGGGCAACCTCGTCGTGCAGCGCGCTTACCAGCAGGCGCCGCTGCGGCACGTGCTGCCCGCCGTCACCGCCGCGGACCCGCTGGCGGCGTCGGTCGTCGGGGTCCTGCTGCTGCACGAGCACCTGGAACCGGGGTGGCTCGCGATCGCCGGGCTGGTCGGCGGCCTGGCGGCGATGGTGGTCGGCATCGTCGGCGCGGTCGAGCTCGCGCCCGACGAGGAGGCGGGGCACGACCGGGCGGCGTCCCCGGCCCTGGCCGGCAGCGGCACGGGTACCGGGACCGGCGACGGGCCCACGGGCTCCCGGGGCTGACCCGACCGGGACAATGGTCGGCGTGGACCTGATCCAGTCGAGCAAGCTGTCGAACGTCCTCTACGACGTGCGGGGCCCTGCCCTGACCCGGGCGAAGCAGCTCGAGGCCGAGGGCCACCGGGTGCTGAAGCTCAACATCGGCAACCCGGCGCCGTTCGGGTTCGACGCGCCCGACGAGCTGTGCCAGGACGTCGTGGCGAACCTGCGCAACGCGCAGGGGTACAGCGACAGCAAGGGCGTGCCGTCGGCACGACGCAGCGTCATGCAGTACCACCAGACTCGCGGCATCGAGGGCCTCGACGTCGAGGACGTCTACCTCGGCAACGGTGTCAGCGAGCTCATCGTCATGGCGATGCAGGCGCTGCTCGACGAGGGCGACGAGGTGCTCGTGCCGGCTCCCGACTACCCGCTCTGGACGGCCGCGGTCTCGCTGTCGGGCGGCAAGGCCGTCTTCTACCTCTGTGACGAGCAGGCGGGGTGGACGCCCGACCTCGCCGACCTCGAGGCGAAGGTCACCGACCGCACGAAGGCGGTCGTCGTCATCAACCCCAACAACCCGACGGGCGCGGTGTACGGGCGCGACGTGCTCGGGGGCGTGGTCGAGGTGGCCCGCCGGCACCGCCTGCTCGTGCTCTCCGACGAGATCTACGACAAGATCCTCTACGATGGCGCGGAGCACGTGAGCACCGCGAGCCTCGCCCCCGACGTGCTGTGCCTCACGTTCAACGGCCTGTCGAAGGCGTACCGCGCGGCGGGGTTCAGGGCCGGGTGGATGGTCGTGTCGGGGCCGAAGGCGCACGCGGGCAGCTACCTCGAGGGGCTGGACCTGCTCGCCAACATGCGGCTGTGCCCCAACGCGCTCGGCCAGTACGCGATCTCGGCCGCGCTCGGCGGCCGGCAGAGCATCACCGACCTGGTGCTGCCCGGCGGCCGCTTGCTCGAGCAGCGCGATCTGGCCTACGACATGGTCACGAGCATCCCGGGCGTGACGTGCGTGAAGCCGCAGGGTGCGCTCTACCTGTTCCCGCGGCTCGACCAGGCCGTCTACCCCGTCACCGACGACCGCCGGCTGATCCTCGACCTGCTCGAGAGCGAGCACGTGCTGCTCGTCCAGGGGACGGGCTTCAACTGGCCCCGGCCCGACCACCTGCGGGTGGTCACCCTGCCCGACGTGCGGACACTCGCCGAGGCGCTCGGCCGGCTCGAGCGTTTCCTCGCCGGGGTGCGGCAGGCCGCTTAGGGATTCAGGCGGCTTCGTAGAGGGTCACGACGCACGCGCCGCCGAGGCCGATGTTGTGCTGCAGCCCGAGCCGCGCCCCCTCGACCTGGCGGGGGCCCGCCTGCCCGCGCAGCTGCCACACGAGCTCGGCGCACTGCGCGAGGCCGGTCGCGCCGAGCGGGTGCCCCTTCGACAGCAGGCCGCCCGACGGGTTCGTGACGACCCGGCCGCCGTAGGTGTTGTCGCCGTCGAGCACGAACTTCTCGGCGGTCCCCTCGGGCGTCAGGCCCAGCGCCTCGTAGGTGAGGAGCTCGTTCGTCGTGAAGCAGTCGTGCAGCTCGACCACCGGCACGTCCTCGGGGGCGACGCCCGGCGGCCTCGTACACCTGCTCGGCCGCGGCGCGCGACATGTCGTAGCCCACCAGGCGCATCGGGTCGCCCTCGAACGACGACGGCCGGTCCGTGGTCATCGCCTGCGCCCTGATCCGGACGCCGCCGGTGAGGCCGCGCGCCCGCGCGAAGCGGGGGCTGACGAGGACGGCGGCCGCGGCGCCGCAGGTCGGCGGGCAGCACTGGAGCCGGGTGAGCGGCCCGAAGACGGCCGGCGACGCCAGCACCTCCTCCAGGGTGACGGGCTCGCGGAACACCGCGTACGGGTTGCCGGCCGCGTGCCGGCGCGCCTTCACGGCGACCCGCGCGAAGAGGTCGGGAGCAGCTGCCGTACCGCTGCGCGTACGCCTCGCCGGCCGCACCGAAGTAGCGCGGGGCGAGCGGTGCGTCGGCACCGGCCGGACGGTCGGCGAGCGCCCGGGCGAGCACCTCGTCGAACCGGGTGAAGGGGCTCGGCCGGTCGGGCCACTGGGCCACGAGCGCCCCGCGGCGCATCTGCTCGAACCCGAGCACGAGCACGACGTCGGCGGCGCCGCCCTCGACGGCCTGCCGGGCGAGCCAGAGCGCCGAGGAGCCCGTGGAGCAGTTGTTGTTCACGTTGACGACCGGCACGCCGGTCATGCCGACCCGGTAGAGCACGTTCTGGCCGGCGGTCGAGTCGCCGTACACGTAGCCCACGTACGCCTGCTGGACGTCGCCGTAGTCGATGCCGGCGTCCGCCAGGGCCGCGCGGACCGCCCCCTCGCCGAGCACGTCGTACGGCTCGGCCCGGCTCGGCGTCGCGAACGGCACCATCCCGACGCCGAGCACGGTCACCTGGTCACCCATGGGGAGCCTCCTCCGACGCGGCCGCCGTCCTGCCCATGGTAAGCGCGGCGGTGACACATGCCCCGGTCGTCACCTCGTGATCGCCCCGCATACCGCAACGGGCGGGGTCGGGCTGACCCCACCAGGGACGCCGCGTCCGCGCCGCCGCCCATTGCGGTATCGCCGGCGCCCGACCTCCTCGACCCCCCGCCGTGATCGCCACCCCATCGCCACAACCCACCGCGCGGACCGAGCGACCAGCGACGACGATCGCGAAGAGCCGCCGTGCGGCGTCCGGGTGGCGATCATGCCGAGTACGTCGTGCGACCGGCGCGAGGGACGGCCTCGACGAGGTCGGAGCCGTGGGCGCGCCGGGTGCGAATCCTCTTGACGGCCGAGCCAGGATGGGAGCGTGCTCGCCCTGCTCCGCCGGTACCTGCGCCCGTACCGCGGCCGTGTCGCCGCGGTGGTCGGGCTGCTGCTCGTGCAGGCGATCGGTCAGCTCTGGCTGCCGAGCCTCAACGCCGACATCATCAACAACGGCGTGCTCACCGGCGACACCGGGTACATCACCCGCGTCGGCGCCGTGATGCTCCTCGTCACGCTGGTCGTCGGGGCGGCGGCGGTCGCCACGGCCTACCTCGGCGCCTCGACGGCCATGAGGATGGGCCGCGACGTGCGGGCCGCGCTCTTCCGCCGGGTGCAGCGCTTCTCGCTGCGCGAGGTCAACGACTTCGGGGCGCCGTCGCTGATCACGCGCACCACCAACGACGTCCAGCAGGTGCAGACGTTCGTCGTCGTGGGGCTGCTCCTCCTCGTGTCCGCGCCGATCACGATGGTCGGCGGCGTGATCATGGCGCTGCGCGAGAACGTGCGGCTGTCGGGTCTGCTGCTCGTCGTCGTGCCGCTGATGCTCGTGGTCATCGGGCTCGTGCTGCGGCGTGCCGTGCCGCTCTTCCGCTCGGTGCAGCTCAAGATCGACACTCTGAACCGGGTGCTGCGCGAGAACCTCACCGGCATCCGGGTGGTGCGCGCGTTCGTGCGCACCGGTGACGAGGAGGCGCGCTTCACCGAGGCCAACGCCGACCTGACCGCCACCACGCTCGCGGTGACGCGGCTGTTCGCGCTGACGTTCCCCAGCATGATGCTGATCATCAACAGCGCCAGCGTCGCCATCGTGTGGTTCGGCGCCCACCTCATCGCCGACGGCGAGCTGCAGATCGGCAGCATGACCGCGTTCCTCTCCTACGTGATGCAGATCCTGTTCTCGGTGCTCCTGGCCGTGATGTCGATCACGATGGTGCCGCGCGCTGCCGCGTCGGCCGAGCGGATCCAGGCCGTGCTCGTGACGGAGCCTGTGATCACGGACCCCGCGGCGCCGGTCGCGCCGGCGGAGGGCGGGAGACGCGGGCTGGTCGAGTTCCGCGACGTCGAGTTCCGCTACCCCGGCGCCCAGGAGCCCGTGCTCGAGCACGTGTCGCTGACCTTCGAGCCCGGCCTGACGACGGCCGTCGTCGGCAGCACCGGCTCGGGCAAGACGACGCTGCTGAACCTCGTGCCGCGGCTGTACGACGTCACCGGCGGCGCGGTGCTGCTCGACGGCGTCGACGTCCGCGACCTGGCGCGGCAGGACCTCTGGGCGTGCCTCGGTCTGGTGCCGCAGCGGACGTTCCTGTTCAGCGGGACCGTCGCCGAGAACCTGCGGTACGGCAAGGAGGACGCCACCGACGACGAGCTCTGGCACGCCCTCGACGTGGCTCAGGCCCGCGAGGTCGTCGAGCAGATCGCGGGCGGCCTGGAGGGGCGGATCGAGCAGGGCGGCGCCAACCTGTCGGGCGGCCAGCGCCAGCGCCTCGGCGATCGCGCGGGCCCTGGTGCGCCGGCCCGCCGTCTACCTCTTCGACGACAGCTTCTCCGCGCTCGACTACACGACCGACGCCCGGCTGCGCGCCGCGCTCCGCGCCGACACCCACTCCGCGACGGTGGTCCTCGTGGCGCAACGGATCAGCAGCGTGCTGACAGCCGACCGCATCGTCGTCCTCGACGAGGGCCGGGTCGCGGGCGTCGGCACCCACGCCGAGCTGCTCGAGACCTGCCCGACGTACACCGAGATCGTCGCCTCCCAGCTGCAGGAGGCACCGGCATGAGCACCGCGACCCGCCCCGGCATGCCGATGCAGCGGCGGGGTCCCGGGCCGTTCGGCAGCCCGATCGGGATGCCGGTCGAGAAGGCCTCCGACGTCCGGGGCACCGTGCGTCGCATGCTCGCCCGGCTGGCGCCCGAGAAGGGCCGGCTCACGCTGGTCGTCGGGCTGGCGATCACGTCCGTCGGCTGCTCGGTGGCCGGCCCGAAACTGCTCGGGAACGCCACCAACATGATCTTCGAGGGCGTCGTCGGCGCGCAGCTGCCGGCGGGCGCTCACCAAGGAGCAGGTGGTCGCGGGCCTGCGGGCGCAGGGGCGGACCACACAGGCCGACCTCGTCAACGCGCTCGACGTCGTGCCGGGCCAGGGCGTCGACTTCGCGCAGCTGCAGCACGCGCTCCTCGTCGTGCTCGCCGTCTACCTGCTGGCCTCGCTGTTCGCATGGGCACAGGGCTGGATCATGGCGGGCGTCACTCAGCGGGTGGTCTTCGCGATCCGGCAGGAGGCCGACCGCAAGATCGGGCGGCTGCCGCTCGCCTACGTCGACCGGCACGCGCGCGGCGACCTGCTGAGCCGCGTCACGAACGACATCGACAACATCAACACGACCCTGCAGCAGACCCTGACGCAGAGCATCACCGCGATCACGACGGTCGTCGCCGTGCTCGGGGTGATGATCTGGATCAGCCCCCTGCTCGCGCTCGTCGCCCTGGTGACGGTGCCGGTCTCGATCGTCGGCACGCTGCTGATCGCCCGCCGCGCGCAGCCGCACTTCGCCAGCCAGTGGCGCTGGACGGGCCGGCTCAACGGGCACGTCGAGGAGATGTTCTCGGGCCACGACGTGGTCAAGGTCTACGGCCGGCAGGCGCACGCCGAGCGCGTGTTCGACGAGGCGAACGGCGAGCTCTACGAGGCGAGCTTCAAGGCCCAGTTCATCTCGGGCGTCGTGATGCCGGCGATGACGCTCGTCGGCAACCTCGGGTACGTCGCGATCGCCGTGATCGGCGGCCTGCAGGTGGCGTCCGGGCAGCTCCCGATCGGCGACGTGCAGGCGTTCATCCAGTACTCGCGGCAGTTCACGATGCCGATCACCCAGCTGGCGAGCCTGGCGAACCTCGTGCAGTCGGGCATCGCGTCGGCCGAGCGCGTCTTCGCCCTGCTCGACGAGGCCGAGGAGGAGCCCGACCCCGCCGAGCCGTCGCGGCTCGGCCGCGTCGCGGGCCACGTGCGCTTCGAGCACGTGTCGTTCCGGTACGACCCCGAGACGCCGCTGATCGAGGACCTCTCGCTCGACGCCCGCCCGGGGCAGACGGTGGCGATCGTGGGACCGACCGGCGCCGGCAAGACGACGCTGGTCAACCTGCTGCTGCGGTTCTACGAGATCGACGGCGGCCGCATCACCCTCGACGGGGTCGACGTCCGCGAGCTGACCCGCGACGACCTGCGCCACAGCTTCGGGATGGTCCTGCAGGACGCATGGCTGTTCGGCGGCACCATCCGCGACAACATCGCCTACGGCGCGGCGGGCGCGACCGACGAGCAGATCCGCCGGGCGGCCGAGGCCGCCGAGGTCGACCACTTCGTGCGCACCCTGCCCGACGGGTACGACACGGTGCTCGAGGACGACGCCTCGAACGTCTCCGCGGGCCAGCGGCAGCTCGTCACGATCGCGCGGGCGTTCCTCGCGGACCCGCCCGTCCTCGTGCTCGACGAGGCGACCAGCTCGGTCGACACCCGGACCGAGGTGCTGATCCAGCAGGCGATGGCGCGGCTGCGCGCGGGCCGCACCGGCTTCGTCATCGCGCACCGGCTCTCGACCATCAGGAACGCCGACCTGATCCTCGTGCTGGAGCACGGCGCGGTCGTCGAGCGGGGCACGCACGACGAGCTCCTCGCCCGCGGCGGCGCCTACCACGCCCTCTACACCAGCCAGTTCGCCGAGCCCGCGTCCGTCGCCGAGGCCGAGGCAGGCGCCGGCGCAGGCGCCGGCGCCGAGGGCGCGACAATGGGCCGGTGACTGAGCTCGAACCGCCCGCGCGCGATCTCGTCGTTGGCTTCGGCCTGCCGGTCTCGGGCGCGTGGGCGACGCCCGAGAACGTGGTGACCTTCTCGCGGCGGGCCGAGGAGCTGGGCTACGGGTCGCTGTGGACCTACCAGCGCCTCCTGGCCCCTGCGGACGTCGACTGGGGGCCGCAGTACCGATCCGTGCTCGACCCGGTGGTGGCGCTCGCGTTCGCCGCCGGCGTGACCCGGCGGGTGCGCCTCGGGGCCGCCGTGGTCAACGCCCCGTTCCTGCCGCCGGCGGTGCTCGCCCGGCAGCTCGTCACGCTCGACGTGCTCTCGCAGGGCCGGCTCGACGCCGGGCTCGGCCTGGGATGGGCGAAGGAGGAGTTCGCGGCGATCGGCGTCCCGTACGACCACCGCGGGGCGCGCCTGGAGGAGACGGTCGGCGCCCTGCGCGCCCTGTGGGGGCCCGATCCCGTGCAGTTCCACGGCGAGTTCGTCGACGTCCCGCCGGTGCGCTTCCTGCCCAAGCCCGTGCAGCAGCCCCTGCCGATCCTGCTCGGCGCGACCGCCGAGCCCGCGCTGCGCCGCGCCGGCCGCATCGGCGACGGCTGGATCAGCAGCAGCCGGTTCGACCCCCGGGAGATCACCGCGGCGGTCGCCACCATCCGCGGCGCGGCACGGGACGCCGGCCGCGACCCCGCCGCCCTGCGGTTCGTCGTCCGCGCCGTCGTGGGGCTCGGGGACGACGTCCGCGACCGCTCCGGTACCCGACGCGCGTTTACCGGCTCGGCTAACGCCATCAGCGAGGACCTCGCGGGCCTGCACGCCCAGGGCGTGACCGAGGCGTTCCTCGACCTCAACTTCGTGCCGCGGGTCGGCTCTCCCGACGCCGACCCCGCCGCCGCGCTCGACCACGCCACCGAGGTGCTCGAGACCTTCGCCCCGGAGGCGACAGCAGGCAGCTGAGGGCCCTCAGGCTCCACTCGCGATGGATCGGGAGTCGAGCCACAAGGTCCAGGTCCGGATGGAGCCGATCTCGAGCAGCCCCGTCTGCGCCCATGGGTCGACGGCGAAGCGCCGGCGGACGTCGTCGGCGTCGTCCGCCTGCACCAGGTGCATCGTCTGCCGGCCGTCGTCGGGCGGACCGCCGAGCAGGAGGAATCCGTCGTCCAGCAGCCCATCCATGAACGCGGCGTGCTCGTCCCACCCGCGCTGCTCCCGGATCCCCCGCGCGTCGTCCCACCCGGGGCCGTGCACCAGGGTCACCGCGAAGTCCGGCATGTCGCTCCTCCCTTCGGCGCCAGTCTTCACGCCTCCGGGGCGATCGGCATGAGCAGGCTGAGGCCGCTGCTCGTGCGGATCACCAGCGGGTTCAGCGGCCCGTCGAGCGCCAGCGTGATCTGACCGTCGCCGCCGGCCTCGACCGCCTCGAGCAGGTACTCGCGGTCGACGGCGACCGCGCCGTCGACGGGCTCGGTCAGCGCGACGACGCCGTCGTCCCGTTGCGCCAGCAGGGCCACCACGCGGGTGGCGTCGTCCTGGCGGCGCACGTGCTCGCGCGGGCCTCCTGGCCCGTGCGGCCGCGGCGAGCTCGTCGCGCAGCCACCCCTGCTGCACGGGCACCCCGGGGCTGAGGTCGAGGACGAGCCGGCGGTAGTCGGGGTAGTCGACGTCGAGCCACTCGCACGCCAGCTCGCCGCCCTGCACCCGGACGGCGACCGCGCCGGCCGTCACCGTCAGCTCGGCCTCGCCGCCGTCGGGGGCCGCGTCGAGCCGGTCCACGACCGCGTCGACCCAGCCGGCGGGCAGCAGCGCGGTGACCGCGGGCCCCTCGACCCGGGCGCCCTCGACGGGCGCGACGGCGAGCCGGTACCGGTCGGTGGCGACGACGCTCGCGGCACCCGGCTCGACGTCGAGGAGGACGCCGGCGAGGACCGGGTCGGACGGGTCGGTGCC
The DNA here is from genome assembly GCA_963792195.1 of uncultured Actinomycetota bacterium. GTDB lineage: Bacteria > Actinomycetota > Actinomycetes > Actinomycetales > Kineosporiaceae > DATKNA01. The sequence continues at coordinate 433,401 of CAWBVK010000006.1, forward strand.
GGCGGCGAAACGGACGGCCCGCAACGCTGTGGCAAGGGCTGCGGGCGTGGCGGTGAGCAGGGTGGCGACGGCGTTCACGAGCGGCTCCTCGACGGGTGCGTCCAGCAGGGTCAGGGCGGCGGTGAGCTCGCGCCGGGCATCGGCGAGGCCCTGCTCGAGCCGCACGAGGTGGGCGTCGAGCAGGGCCGGCGCCGCTGCGGGATCGGCGAGCACCTGGCGGATGGCCGCCACGGGCAGGCCGACGCGTCGCAGCCGCGCCACGATCCGGGCGCTGCGGATCTGGTCGGGCGCGTACCACCGGTAGCCCGAGAGCGGGTCCACGACGGCCGGCACGAGCACCTTGTTCTCGTCGTACCAGCGCAGTGCGCTGACGCTGAGGCCGCTGCGCCGCGCCACCTCCCCGATCCCCCGGAGCTGGTTCTCCATGGCCCCGACGATGGACCCTCGACCTGGTCGAGGGTCAAGTCAGGCGTCGCCGGCCACGAGCTGGTTCGCGGAGCGCACGACGAGGGGCCCGGTGAACGCGGCGGGATCGACGCCGGCGGCGGTGTCGATCCCGACGACCGTGCTCTCGCCCGGCAGGAGGGTCACGAGCATGTCGTCGACCACGGCGTCGGGGGCGACACGGTCGGCCAGCACGGCGAGGTCGCGGACGAAGGTGCGGGCAGTCACCGCCAGCCGGACGCCGCCCGGACGGGGCTCGGCGCTCACGTCGAGGTCGGCGGGCGGGAGGGCGGCGTCCACGTCCTCCGCGAAGTGCCACCAGGCCCGCTGCTCCCCGGCCTCCGCGAGCAGGACCTCGCGGGCGGCGTCCCCCGGCTCGGCCACGCTGGGCCGGCAGCAGCGCGTCGCGGGTGGCGCGGGGCGGGACGTCGAGGGGCACGGTCATGTCCGCGAGGACGCTCCCGTCGAAGGATCGGCGGGTGACACGCGCGGACGCCGTCCAGGGGTCGGCGGTGTCGTTGACGGCGACCAGCGCGAGGCCGCCGTCCCTCGGCTGGACGGTGAGCAGGCGGTCGGCGAAGCTGCTGCGCAGCGCGTACCAGAGCGGCTTGCGGCGGCCGTCGCCGTCGACGGCGGCCCACGAGACCACCGGCCAGCAGTCGTTGAGCTGCCACACGATCGCGCCCGAGCACACAGGGCTCCAGGAGCGGGCGTGCTCGACGCCGAGCGCGACCGCCCGCGCCTGGTTGAGCGAGGTGGCCCAGTGCCAGTCGTCGAAGGACGTGGGCTCGGGCAGGTGGCCGCGCAGGCCGCGCAGCGAGCTTCGCCTGGCCGTCCTCGGCCTTCTGGTGGGCGAGCAGCGCGGGGCCGTCGGCGCGGAGGGGATCGTCGTGGACGGCGCGGGTCAGCGTGGCCCAGGCCGGCGGCCCCTGGAAGCCGAACTCGGAGACGAACCGCGGGACGGCGTCGCGGTAGTGCTCGTAGCCGAGGCGGTTCCAGACCTCCCAGAGGTGGGTGGTGCCGTGCGCGGGGTCGTTCGGGTGATGACCGGCGCCCGGGCGACCACGGGCTGCCCGGGCAGTAGGGGCGGGTGGGGTCGAGCTCGGCGACGATTCCGGGCAGCACGTCGTCGTAGTAGCCGAGGCCCCAGCTGAGGTCGCCGAGCCGCTCCTTCCAGCCCCAGTCCTCGTGGCCCCAGAGGTTCTCGTTGCCCCCGTTCCACAGCACGAGGCTCGGGTGCGGGCTCAGCCGGGTGACGGCCTCCCGCGCCTCGGCGATCACCTCGCCGCGCAGCGGCTCCTCCTCGGCGTAGGCCGCGCAGGCGAACAGGAAGTCCTGCCAGACCAGGACGCCGAGCTCGTCGCACGCGTCGTAGAAGTCGTCGCTCTCGTAGATGCCACCGCCCCAGACGCGCACCAGGTTGACGTTCGCCTCCACCGCCGGCGTGATCCGCTCCCGGTAGCGCTCGCGGGTGACACGCGGCAGGAGGATGTCGTCGGGGATCCAGTTGACGCCGCGGGCGAAGACGGGTTCGCCGTTGACCACGATCGTGAAGGGCGTGCCGTGCTCGTCGGGCGTCGTGTCGAGCTCGACCGTGCGGAAGCCGACCCGGGTCCGCGCCACGGCGTGCGTCCGGCCGGTGGCGGAGTCGCCAACGGTGACGGTCACCGGATAGAGCGGCTGGGCGCCGTACCCCCGGGGCCACCACAGGCGGACGCCGGGCACCTCGACCTCGACGGTGGCTGCGGTCTCCCCCGGCCGCAGCTGGGTGGTGACGCCGGCGTCACCGACGGCGACCTGGAGGGTGAGCCCGGCAACGTCGTCGTCGCGCTCGAGGTCGACGTGCGCGGTCAGCCGGCCGGTGTCGCCGTCCACGCCGACCAGGGGGCGCAGCGCGGCGATCCGCGCGCCCCGCCAGCGGTCGAGCCCGATCGGGCGCCAGATGCCGGCGGTGACGGCGTCCGGGCCCCAGTCCCAGCCGAAGGCGCAGGCCATGGTGCGGATCGCGTTGTACGGGTGGGCGTTGACGTGCGGGCGAGGGCCGAGCACGCCGTTCGCACGTTCGGCGGCCGTGCGGCCGGCCGCGATGGTGACGGCGAGCGTGTTGTCCCCCGGCCCGAGCAGGTGCGCGACGGGGATCCGGTGACTCCGGTGCATGTTCGCGGTGCGGGCCACGACCGCGCCGTTGACCTCGACGGTCGCGACGGTGTCGAGGCCGAGGGCGACGAGGTCGACGTGCTCGTCGCCGTCCGCGTGCGCCGCGAACGTGGTCTCCCAGCGCCAGTCGACCCGGCCGATCCAGGTGAGCGCCGCCTCATTCTCGTCGAGGTAGGGGTCGGGGACGAGGCCGGCGGCCATCAGGTCGAGGTGCACGCAGCCCGGCACCGTCGCGGGGATCCGCACCCCCTCCAATCCCGGCGGGACGTCGCCCCCGACGGCCCGCACCGTCCACCCGTCGTGCAGCGCTTCCCCGGCCACCGTGCGGCTCCCCTCGTCGACGCCGTCGCGCCCAGCATGCCCGTGCCCGGCCACCCCCTCCACCCCGCGTTGATCATGCAACTCCCGTTGATCATGCAATCCCCGTGGACCTTCAGGTGGGTAGGACGGTCACGACGCCATCCATACGCCCGCGGCACGCCGGAGCCCACGGCGTGTCGGCCGGGCATGGATGGCGTAGTGGCCGGGCCGCGAAGATCAACGGGAAGTGCATGATCAACGGGACATGAGAGGCGCCTGTAACCCGCGCTCCTACCTCTTGGTGGTACCGCCGTCCGGGCGATCGCGTTCGGGCCGAGCCGAGAGGGACTGATCATGAAGAGACGACTCGTCGTCGGCGCCGCGATCGCGGCCGTGGCGCTCGGAGCCGCCGGGGTGGGGGTGGCCGTGGCCGGGTCGGGGGGCGCCAGCACGGCCGGCGCCGGGGCCGGATACGGCTCCGGATACGGCTCGGCCGGCACGACCACCGGTCCCGCCGCCCCGTCCGCCGCCACCCTGACCAGCCGGACGACGAGGCTCGGTCCCACGCTCGTCGACGGCAGCGGCCGCACGCTCTACCTGTTCGCCTCGGACTCGGCGACGAGCTCGACCTGCTCCGGCTCGTGCACCAGCGTCTGGCCGCCCGCCGGGGCCGCCTCGAAGCCGGCCGTGACGGGCGGGGCGAGGCTCGACCTGATCGGCACCCTGCGCAGGACCGACGGGACGACGCAGCTCACCTACGCCGGCCACCCCCTCTACTACTACGCGGGCGATGCCATGCCCGGCGACACGACGGGGCAGGCCCTCGACGAGTTCGGCGCTCCCTGGTACGCGCTGACCCCGGGCGGCGGGACGATTGGCACGCACTGACTCACCCCTGGCCTCGCCCCTGGCCCGCCACCGGCTCGAGGAGGTGCGCCGTGCTCCGGGATCAGCGGTCCCAGCCGGCTGGTGACACGGGTGCACCAGCGGTGCGACGGTTGCGGATCGTGGCGGACGAGACGTATCCCGACTGGGAGGCGATCTACCGCGACAACGTCGACTGGGTCCACCGGCTGATGTTCGCGAAGGTGGGCAACCGGCCCGACGCGGAGGACCTCACGACCGAGGTGTTCCTCACCGCGCTGCGCCCGCTCCGGGTGTCGGCCACGGTGCCCGAGGTGCGCGCGTACCTGCTGGCGACCGTCCGGACCACCCTCGCCGCCTACTGGCGCCGCACACTCGGGACGCAGGTGACGGGGCTGGACGACGGGGACCTCGAGGAGGTGCTCGCGGCGACGCCGGCGAACGAGCGGGCGTCGGGGCGCGTCCAGCGGATCCTCGGAGCGCTGCCCGACCGCTACCGTCGGATCCTCGAACTGCGGTTCCTGCAGGCGCGCACGATCAAGGAGGCGGCCGACGAGATGGGCGTGAGCGTCGCCAACGCCAAGGTGCTGCAGCACCGGGCGCTGCGGCAGGCCGCCACGGCCGGCGAGGAGGCGACGTCATGAGCATGCGCGGGCTGCGCCGCTACATCGAGGACATGCTGCACGGACGCCGTCCGCGCAGCTTCCGCCCAGACCCCGAGGAGACGGCGGACCTGCGGACGGCCATCGCCCTGCGCGCCGCCCGGCCCGGCAGCGGCGCCCCGAGCGAGGAGTTCGTCACCGCTCTGCACCGGCGCCTGTCCGAGGAACTGGCCGACGAGCTCGCCCATCAGCCGGCAGAGGCGCCGGCGGCGGACGGCGGCCGGCCGTCCCCCGGATGGCCGAGCCGGCGGCAGGCCGTCCGAGTGGCCTCGGTGGCCGCCGCCGGCGTGGCGGTGGGGGCAGCGGGCGGCGTCGCCGTCGAGCGTCTCGTCGCCGACGCCGCGGTGGGCGTGGTGGCCGCCCAGCCGACGCTGCACCCGAACACCGGCAGCTGGCACACGGTGGCAGCCACCGCCGACCTCACGGACGGCTCCGTCAGCGCCTTCGACGTCGGGACCGTCAACGGCTTCGTCGAGCGGAGCGGGGCCGAGCTGCGCGCCGTCTCGGGCGTCTGCACGCACCTCGGCTGCCGGCTGATGCTCGACGCTCCGTCGCGCGAGCTCGTGTGCCCCTGCCACAACGCGACCTTCGCCGTCACCGGCGATCTCGTCCGCCACCAGCTGGCCACCCCGCCGTCGCCACTGCCCCTGATCGCGGTCCGCGAGATCGAGGGCGCCGTCCAGATCTTCGCGCCCTAGCTCAGAGGCGAGCCAGGACCCCGGTCTGCGCGAGCGCCGCGAACCGGTCGGGGACGCCCCAGTGCTCGACGATGCGCCCGTCCACGACGCGCGCGACGTCCATCACCGTGATCTCGAGGGGCTTGCCGCTCGGAGGGCCGAAGTAGGGCCCGCTGGCGGTGCCCCGGCCGCGGACGCGCACCCAGATGGTGTCGCCGGACTCCACCGCGTCCTCGATGGTGAAGGTCATGTCGGGGAAGGCGCGGTGCACGTCGCGGATGGCCGCCTTGACGTGCTCGACCGCCTCGGCGCCGGCGCCGGCGATGCCGAACTGGTGCTCGACGAGGTCGGGCGAGCACACCTCGTCGACCACCGTGTCGTCGCCGCCCGCGAAGCCCTCGTCGAAGATCCGCTGCATCGCCAGGTACGCCGGCGACGTGCCGGTGCTGATGGTGCTGGTCATGGCAGTGCTCCTTATCGTTTCCATTGTTGTTCCGAAGGTATTTCGGATGAACAGGGGCACCCTAGGCAGAACTGGAGAGGGACGTCAAGGGGCTTGACGTAGCGTGGCAGCCGATGGAGGGTAGGTTCATCCGAAAAGCATTCCGATGGGAGAGGGCACCTCATGTCCACCACCTCCACCTCCACCGCGGGCACGCGTGCCGTGGCCGGCACGAACGGCGCGGGCGCCGCGACCTGGTCGATGGGAGCGCTCTTCGAGCGGCTGGTCAGCGACGACGACACCGGCGGCCTACTCGCGGCGTCGATCGTGACCCAGCCGCCCGGCTCGGGGAGTCCGCTGCACGTCCACACCCGCGAGGCCGAGGCCTGGTTCCTGCTCGAGGGCACGATGACCTACGTGGCCGGGGCCGACACCTTCCACCTGGCCCCCGGCGACTTCATCTACCTGCCGCAGGGCGTGCCGCACGCCTTCCGGACCACGGGCACGACGCCCGTGCGCTTCCTCGGCCTCGCCCTCCCCGGCCCGGTGTTCGGCATGTACGACGAGGTGGGCGAACCGGCCACCGAGCGCCGGCTGCCCGACGGCGGGGTGACCCCGGGGGACGTCGCGCGCTGGAGCGCACTCGCCCCGGCCTACGGGCTGCGTATCGTCGGCCCGCCGATCGCCCCCGGGTCGTGAGCTGCACCAGAATGGCGGCCGGACGCGGCGGGGGCGGGTGGAGAGGGAACGAGGACCGATGAGCGAGGGTGCGCCCGATCGGCGGGGGGAGCGGGGGGAGCGGGCCAGATACCACTCCCCCCGCCGAGCGGAGCAGGCCGTGGCCACCCGGCGGGCCGTGCTCGACGCCGCTCGCGACCTGTTCGTGCGCAAGGGTTACCTGGCCACCACGGTGGCCGACATCGCCCGGGAGGCACGCGTCGCCGTCGACACCGTGTACGCCACCGTGGGGCGCAAGCCCGCCCTGCTGCGGGAGGTCCTCGAGACCGCGATCTCGGGCACGGACCAGGCGGTACCCGCCGAGCAGCGCGACTACGTGGCGCGGGTCAGGGCCGCGGCGACGGCGCGGGGCAAGATCGAGGCGTACGTCGGGGGGCTCGTCCTGATCCAGCCCCGCCTGGCACCGGTCTACCTCGCCCTGCGCGACGCCGCCAGCACCGACACCGAGTCGGCCGCGCTCTGGCGTGAGATCAGCGCGCGGCGTGCGACGAACATGCGCCTCTTCGCCGCCGACCTGCGCTCCACCGGCGAGCTCCGGCCCGACCTCTCCGACGACGAGGTCGCCGACGTGATCTGGAGCATGAACGGCCCCGAGTACTGGACCCTGCTCGTCGGCGACCGCGGCTGGAGCCCGGAGCGCTTCGGCCAGGTGCTCGTCGACGCCTGGTGCCGCCTCCTGCTCGCACGTCCGGACGCCGGCCTCTCCCGTTGATCATGCAACCCGCGTCGATCTTCACGCCCGCTCGACGGTCACCACGCCCTCCATACGCACCCGACACGCCGGAACCATCGGCATGTCGGGCCGGTACGGAGGGCGGGGCGACCCGGGCACGATGATCCACGCGGATTGCATGATCAACGGGAATTGCATGATCGACGCACAGTTGCGCGGAATCCTTGCCTCGCATCCCCTCGTGGCCCTATCGTTCAAACTTCAACTACGTTGGCGAGGACCCGAGGAGACGTCGTGCTCGACCTGTCCACCATCGAGGCGCTGCACGCCGAGCGCGCCCGCATCGTCGAGGACCTGCTGCAGCCCGCGGCGACGCGGCTCGCGTCGGCCGGCCGCGGGATCCACCACACCGCACTGATCAGCGGGGACGTGCGGCGGACGGTCGAGTTCTACCAGGGCGTGCTCGGCTTCCCGCTGACCGACATGTTCGAGAACCGCGACTACCCCGGCTCGACGCACTTCTTCTTCGACGTGGGCAACGGCAATGCCATCGCGTTCTTCGACCTGCCCGGGCTCGACCTCGGCCCGTACGCCGAGGTGCTGGGCGGCCTGCACCACTGCGCGATCTCGGTGACGCCCGAGCACTGGGCCGCCGCGAAGGAGCGGCTCGACGCCACCGGCATCCACCACGAGCACATCAGCGGCGCCTCGCTGTACTTCAGGGACCCCGACGGCGCCAGGCTCGAGCTCATCAGCGACCCGCTCGGCGAGATGTACGGCACGAAGGTGGTGTGAGCGATGGCTCGGTTCGACGACGGGATCGCCGAGACCCGGCTGCCCGACGGCACGGTGACCACGGACGTCCTGGTCGTCGGGTCGGGCCCGGCCGGCGCCTCGGCGGCGCTGTTCCTGGCGACCCTCGGCATCGACACCATCATGATCACGAAGTACCGCTGGACGGCGAACACGCCCCGCGCGCACATCACCAACCAGCGGGCGATGGAGATCTTCCGGGACGTCGGCATCGAGAGCCAGGTGCAGGCGGACGCCACCCCGCACGAGCTCATGGGCGACACCGTCTTCTGCACGTCGATCGCCGGCGAGGAGATCGGGCGCATCCTCACCTGGGGCACCTCCCCCGCCCGCCGCGCCGACTACACCCTCGCCTCCCCGTGCCTGCCGGTGCGACATCCCGCAGACCTACCTCGAGCCGATCCTCGTCCGCAACGCCGCGATGCGGGGCGCCCAGGCACGCTTCTCGACCGAGTACCTCGGCCACGAGCAGGACGCCGACGGTGTCGACGTCCGGGTGCGCGACCGCCTGACCGGCCGGCAGTACACGATCCGCGCGAAGTACCTGATCGGTGCGGACGGCGCCCGGTCGGCGGTGGCGAGCGACGTCGGGCTGCCGATGGAGGGCGCCGATGGACGTCGCCGGCTCGATGAACATCACCTTCAAGGCGGACATCTCGGCGTGGGTCGGCCACCGGCCGTCGGTGCTCTACTGGGTGATCCAGCCCGGCTCGAACGTCGGCGGGATCGGCGCCGGGCTGGTCCGGATGGTCCGGCCCTGGAACGAGTGGCTGATCGTCTGGGGGTACGACATCACACAGCCGCCGCCGGTCGTCGACGAGGCGGCCGCCATCCGGATCGTGCGGAACCTGCTCGGGCCTGCCCGACATCGACGTCGAGATCACCGGCACCTCGCTGTGGGGCAACAACGAGATGTACGCGACGCACCTGCAGGCCGGTCGGGTGTTCTGCGTCGGCGACGCCGTCCACCGGCACCCGCCGAGCAACGGGCTGGGCTCCAACACCTCGATCCAGGACTCCTACAACCTCGCCTGGAAGCTCGCCGCGGTGCTCCGCGGGCAGGCCGCGCCGTCGCTGCTGGAGACGTACTCGGCCGAGCGGGCGCCCGTCGCCAAGCAGATCGTGACCCGGGCCAACCAGTCGAGCCGCGAGTTCGTGCAGTTCTTCGAGGTGCTCGGCCTGCTCGACGCGAAGGACGAGGCCGAGATGGCCGCCCGGATCGAGGAGCGCAAGGCGAACACGCCCGAGGGGCGCGGCCAAGCGCGAGGCCCTGGTCAAGGCGATGGAGCTCAAGAACTACGAGTTCAACGCGCACGGCGTCGAGCTCGGGCAGTTCTACGACTCCGGCGCGGTGGTCGGCGACGGCAGCGCGCGCCCCGAGCCGACCCGCGACCCCGAGCTGTACTACGAGCCGTCGACGGTGCCCGGGTCACGCCTGCCGCACGCCTGGGTCGGCGACGCCCGGCGCAAGCTGTCGACCCTCGACCTCGCGCCCATGACGCGCTTCACGCTCCTCACCGGGATCGCCGGAGAGACCTGGGCCCGGGCCGCGCACGCCGTCGCCGCGAAGCTCGGCGTGCCGCTCGAGGCCGTGGTCATCGGCCCGGGCCGCGAGGTCACCGATCTCTACGACGACTGGGCGCGGCTGCGCGAGGTCGACGAGGACGGCGCCCTGCTCGTCCGCCCCGACAAGCACATCGGCTGGCGCTCGGCCGGCCTGCCGGAGGACCCCGAGGCCGCACTGCTGGCGAGCCCTGTCGGCGATCCTCGGCTACGGGGGCGGAGGAAGCGCGTGACATTGAGGTTCGTCCACGACACCTTGCCGCAGCGGGTGGTCTTCGGCTCGGGCGAGGCGGCGGCGAACGTCGCCGCAGAGGTCGCCGGGCTCGGTGGGAGCCGGGTGATGGTCGTCGCCGGGGAGGGCGAGGCGGAGATCGCGGACGCCGTCTCGGCCGGCCTCCCCGTCGTGCTGCGGCACCGCGAGGTGGTCATGCACGTGCCGGCCGACGTCGCCGAGCGCGCCCGTTCGGCGGCCGCCGCGCACGACGTCGACGCGGTCGTGAGCGTCGGCGGCGGGTCGACCACGGGCCTGGCGAAGGCGGTGGCGCTGACCACCGGGCTGCCGATCGTCGCGGTCCCCACGACGTACGCGGGCTCCGAGGCCACGAACGTCTGGGGCCTCACCGAGGGCGGCCGCAAGACCACCGGCGCCGACGACCGCGTGCTGCCGAAGGTCGTGGTCTACGACGCCGGCCTGCTGCTCTCGCTGCCGGCCGGTCTGAGCGTCGCCTCCGGTCTCAACGCGCTGGCGCACTGCGTCGACTCGCTGTGGGCTCCCCGGGCCGACCCGATCAACGCCGCCCTGGCGCTCGAGGGGGTGCGCGGGCTCACCGGCGGGCCTGCCGGACGTCGTCCGCGACCCGCGGGACCTCGACGGGCGGGAGCGGACGCTCTACGGCGCCTACCTGGCGGCGGTCGCGTTCGCGTCGGCCGGCTCGGGCCTGCACCACAAGATCTGCCACGTCCTCGGCGGCATGTTCGACCTGCCGCACGCGCAGACCCACGCCGTCGTGCTGCCGCACGTGCTCGCGTTCAACGCGCCGTTCGCGCCCGAGGTGGAGCGCCGTCTCGCCGCGGCCTTCGGGGCCTCGTCGGCGACCGGGGGGCTGGCGCGGCTGCGGAAGGAGCTGGACGCGCCGACCGCGCTGCGCGACCTCGGCATGCCCGAGGACGGCGTGGGCGCTGCGGCCGGCGCCGTCCTCGCCGCCGTGCCCGCCGGCAACCCGGCGACGGTGACCAGGGAGAACCTCGAGGACCTGCTCCACCACGCATGGCAGGGAGAGGAGCCACGATGACGGTCGACGCCCCGCACGACGCGGAGCAGCAGCGGCGGGAGGCGCAGCTCGTCGAGCGGGTCGTCGCGTCCTTCGCGGAGACGCCCGACCCCCGCCTGAAGGAGCTGCTGCAGGCGCTGACCCGGCACCTGCACGCCTTCCTCCGCGAGGTCCGGCTCACCGAGGAGGAGTGGCGGCGCGCCGTCGAGTTCCTCACCGCCACCGGGCACATCACCGACGACAAGCGGCAGGAGTTCGTCCTGCTCTCGGACGTGCTCGGCGCCTCCATGCAGCTGGTGACCATGGCGGACGCCGCGTACGCCGGCGCGACCGAGGCGACGGTGCTGGGCCCGTTCTTCGTCGAGGGCTCCCCGGCCGTCGAGCTGGGCGGCGACATGGCCGGCGGCGCGGCCGGCGAGCCGTGCTGGGTCGAGGGCACCGTGACGGACACCGCCGGCCGGCCCGTGCCGAACGCGCGGCTCGAGGTCTGGGAGGCCGACGAGGACGGCTTCTACGACGTCCAGTACGGCGACGAGCGCGTCGCCGCGCGCGGGCACCTCGTCGCCGACGAGCAAGGAAGGTACCGGTTCTGGGCGATCACGCCGACGCCCTACCCGATCCCCGACGACGGGCCGGTCGGCGAGCTGCTCGCGGCGTCCGGACGCTCGCCGATGCGCGCGGCGCACCTGCACTTCCTCGTGCGGGCGCCGGGACTGCACACCCTCGTCACGCACGTCTTCGTGCGGGGCGACGAGCTGCTCGAGCGCGACAGCGTGTTCGGCGTGCGGGAGTCGCTGGTGCTCGACGTCCAGCGGCACGCGGCGGCGGACCCGACGCCGGACGGGCGCGCCGTCGCCGGCCCCACGTGGACGACCCTGCGGTTCGACATCGTGCTCGCCCCCGGAGGCGAGGCCTGATCAGCGCGCGGGCAGCGCGAACAGGCCGAAGACCGCCGGGTCGGCGAACGTGACGCAGCGCCGCACCCGGCCGCCGGCCGCGTCGAACACCTGGAGCGAGTGCGCGCGCACGCCGCCGGTCGCCGGGTCGGGCGCGTAGGTGGCCAGGGCGACGCTCCCGTTGGCCTGCACGGGGAGCAGGCGCCATCCGGGCCCGCGCATCGCGAAGACCCGCTCCATGAACTCGCGGTAGTGCTCCCTGCCGGCGAGCCAGAGCGCCACGGGGGGCATCTCGAGCACGACGTCGTCGGCCAGCAGCCGGGTGAGGCCGGGGACGTCGGCGGCCTCGAAGGCCGCCAGGTACCGCTCGACGACGACCCGCTCGGTGGGATCAGCGGGTTCGCGCAGCTCCTCGAGCACCGGCCCGGCCGCGCGGAGCGTGGCCCGGGCGCGCTGCAGGCTGCTGTTCACCGAGGCGACGCTGCTGCCCAGCACCTGGGCCACCTCGGCGGCCGGGAGCTGGAGCACCTCCCGCAGCACCAGCGCCGCGCGTTGCCGCGGCGGCAGCAGCTGCAGCGCGGCCACCAGGGCGAGCCGCAGCCCGGCGCGTTGCTGGGCGGCGTCGGCGGGGTCGCCGAGCCGGCTGTCGGGGAAGGGCTGCAGCCACGGCACGTCCAGCCGCGGCACGAGCGGCACCTGCGGGTCGTCGCCGGCCGGGCCCAGACCGCTGGGCAGCGGCCGCCGGGCCCGGCCCTGCAGGGCAGTGAGGCAGGCGTTGGTCGCGATCCGGTGCAGCCAGGTGCGCAACGACGCCAGCTGCGGGTCGAACCGGTCGGCGGCCCGCCAGGCCCGGACGAGCGTCTCCTGCACCAGGTCCTCGGCCTCGTCGACGGAGCCGAGCATCCGGTAGCAGTGCGCCAGCAGCTCGCCGCGGAAGGCCTCGTGCCGCTCGTGGTGCGGCACCTCACGCTGCTGCGTCGTCGCCGTCACCACGCCTGCGAGCCTATGCCGCGCCTCCGGAGGAAATCTGCCCGGCGGCACCGATGAGTTCGCCGGCCGGGGGCGGTAGGTGTCGGGGAGGGGCGGCCGGTCCGAGGGCGCCCGCGACAGGAGGGAGCAGGGAATGGGCGACGTCATCGTCATCCAGTTCGCCACGCTGGACGGCGTGGTCTCCGACCCCGACGGGCGGTGGGGCACGGATTACGGGGGCTGGGCCTTCCGGTACGGGGCCGGTCCGGTGAGCGACGACAAGTTCCGCCTCGGCGAGCGGATGACCGACGGCGTCCAGCTGTACGGGCGGCGCACGTGGGAGCACTTCGCCCGGCTCTGGCCGACCCGCGACACCGCCTACGCCCGCGTGATGAACGCGGTGCCCAAGCGGGTCGCGACCCGGCGCGGGATCGATGCGGCGGCGTGGTCGAACTCCGCGGCGATCGACGGCGAACCGCTGGACTGGGTGAAGCAGGAGCGGGAGCAGCGGGACGTCGTCGTCATCGGCAGCCTGAGCCTGGTACACCCGCTGGCCGCGGCCGACCTGGTCGACGAGTACCGCGTGATCACCTTCCCGACGGTCGTCGGAGCGGGTGACCGGCTGTTCGGCGCGGGTATGCGCGCCGACTTCAGGTTCACGACGTCCGAGGCCGCCGACGCCGAGGGCCTGACGGTGCTCACGGTTCTGCGTCGCGACCGCCAAGAGCCGGCGGGGTGAGCCGCGCTACCGGGTCACGGGGTGGACGGCGGCCCAGTCGGCGGCCATGTCGATGACGGTCCACCGGTGGTCGGCGGCCGCCGCGAGCAGCTTCTCGGTGCCGCTGCCGAGGATGGGGTCGCGGTCGTAGGCGTACTCGCGGTCGGCGTCCGTGTGGCGCACGACGAGTTCGAGGTTCCGGTGCGGGCTCCCGGCCGTCCACTGGAGCATCGCGAGGTCGCCGTCCGTGTTGCCGGCCGCCATGATCGGCCGCTGCCCGACGTGCTGGTGGATGGAGCTCGGCTTCAGGGGGCCGTCGTCGACGATCCGGACCTCGGTGGTCTTCACGAGTTCGGGGCGCCCCTCCCGGAGGCGGAACGTGGTCCCGCCGACGCTCCCGATCACCCGGTTCGGCGGCAGACCGTAGACCTCGCCGGCCCAGGTGCGCATGAAGTCGGTGCCGCCGCCGGAGAAGATCCAGCAGGCGAAGCCGCGCCGGCCGAGCAGGGTGAGGAGCTCGAGCATCGGCTGGTAGACGGTCTGCGGGTAGGGCCGCCCGAACCGCGGGTGCCGCGCGGTCGCCAGCCAGGCCCGGCAGGCCGCGTCGAACTCGTCGGTGGTGATGCCGGCGTGGGTCAGGGCGAGCAGCTCCATCAGCGCCGGCATGCCGCCCGCGCGGAGCTCGTCGATGCTCGTCGGCCTGCCCAGCTCGGCGGCCCTGTCGAGCGCGAAGACCAGCTGGGCGTACGCGGGCTGCTCGGTCCAGAGCGTGCCGTCGTTGTCGAAGACCGCGACCCGCTCGCGTTCGGGCACGACGTCGGGCGAGCCGGGGTCGGTCACTGCGGCGACGAACTCGAGGATCGCCCGCTTGGCGGGGGTCTCGCGCCAGCTCGGCAGGTCGTCGCCCGGGTGGCCGCCCGGCCGCGCCGCCGTCGTCACGGCCGGCTCCCCCATGGTCGTCACTCCGTCCGGGCTCCCTGTGCCAACCCCTGAAGGATGGCCGCCTCACCCCCCGTCGACGTCGTCCCCGGGGGGTGAGACAGCGAGGAGCAGTCGGGCCTCACGCCGCCCGGACCGCCGTGATGGCGAACAACTCGACCGCCTTCAGGTGGCCGCCCGTGGACACCGCGATCGTGAGAACCGTGCCGTGCGGGGCGTGGAAGCGGGCGATGGTCGACCAGGGGGTCCTCGTGCCGCCGGCGGGCAGACCGCGGGAGGAGAACAGCGGGGTGGACGACGACGGGCCCAGGACGATGACCCGGAGGTTCTCGTCCACCCCGGTGATGCGGCCGCCGACCCGCACCGGTGACCTGACGGTCGAGCCGTACCGTGGCGCGTCGAGGGTGAGCTGGGTGTCGTCGGTGCCCACGACCACCCACGGCGCGTCGGGACCGGAACCGAACTTGATCAGGTGCAGCACGGCGGCGGTCCCGTACCGCGACCCCTGCACCCGCCAGCCCACCCCGATGTGGGCGTCGCCGTTCCTGATCGATCGCGAGGTGACCCGGTCGACCTCGACATAGCCCAGGTGGCCGCGCGTGAACGCGAGCGCGGTCGCTCCGGCGTCCAGGTGCCAGGGCTGGTGCCCGCTCGCGCGGTAGGCGGCCTGCCACTGGCGGACCTGGGCGGCCGTGGTGAACGGCCACACCGGCAGCAGCCCGGAGGATCGCCCTCGATCCGCCACGGCCGGCCCCGCCGAAGGCGCCGGCGAGTGCTGGGCGGCGCCCGTCGGCGAGGAGGTGGCGGCGGCCGTCGGCGAGGGGGTGGCGACGCCCGCGGGTGTCGAGGACGAGACGCCGGCGACACCCGGCGTCGCCGTGGCATCACGTCCACAGCCGGCCAGCCCGAGCGCGACGGCGGCCAGCGCGGCGATCGACCAGGTGCTCGCGGCGATGCCGCGGCGGGTACTCATGGGGTCCTCCCCGGACCAGCGGCGGGCGCGTCCGGCCCTTCCGGCCTGCGCCTGCCCCCTGTGCTGATCAGGACGCCCCAGCTGGGAGATCGGTTGCAGTGCGGGCCGGATGCTGCGGACTTTCGACCCTGCCCCCGGGCTGCGCCCCGGAGCACGCTGATAGCGAGGCTTCGGAGGCGGGTGGATCGTGATGATGGGGCAGACCGGCCGGATCGTCGTCGGCTATGACGGGTCGGAATCGGCAGTGCGTGCGGTGGAGTGGGCGGCCGTCGAGGCCGCACGGTCCGGCAAGCGCCTGATCGTGTTCTACGTGATCGACTACGGCCGCTTCGTCACGGGCGGCGGCAACAGCGGCGCGACGGGCTGGGGGGCGTACCTCGCCGACGAGCCCGCCCGGCGGCTGGTGGACGACGGCGTGACCCGGGCGCGCACGGCCGACCGGCGCGTGCACGTCAGCGGCCTGACGCAGGTCGGCCGGCCGTTCGCGGCACTGGTCGACGCCTCCCGGACGGCCGATCTGATGGTCGTCGGCACGCGCGGCCACGGCCGGCTCCGCAGTGTCGTGGAGCAGTCCGTGTCGGCCTCGGTGGCGGCGCACGCGCACTGCCCGGTGGTGATCGTCAGGGGCCGGGGGGACGTGCGGATCGGGCCGGCGCATCCCGTCGTGGTCGGCGTCGACGGGTCGGCCGCCTCGCAGGCGGCTCTCGACCATGCGGCCGCCGTCGCGAGGGACAGCTCGGCGCCGCTCACCGTGGTCTGCGCGTGGAACGACGTGGCGCGGCACGCGACGTGGGTGGGCGTGGACACCCGGGTGGTGATCGAGCGGGACGGCATGCTGGGCGCTGAACGCCGGGCGGCGCGCGCGATCCTCGACGCGGCGGTGGCCCGCGTCCGCGCCGCGTACCCGCAGATGGGCGTGACCGCCTCGCTGGTCGAGGCTGCACCGGCCGCCGCCCTGCTGCGCGCGGCCGCGGACGCCGGGCTGGTCGTCGTCGGCACCCGGGGCCACGGGGCCGTGGGCCGCCTGCTGTCCGGCTCGGTCAGCCAGGTGGTCGTCCGCGCGTCGGCGCGGCCGGCCGCGGTCGTCCGGGCCGAGGTCGCCGCCCGCGTCCGGGATGCGACGGTGGCAGCGCCGCCCGTGACCGCCCCCGACTGAGCCGCGCCGGGCACGCTGACACGCAACCCCTGGCCGACAGCAGGTCCTTCATGCCATAGTTCTAGTCTCCTAGTTGAATGGACTCCCTGGCATGATCGAATTCTCGCTGGACGACCGCTCGGGCGTGTCGCCCTATCTCCAGGTGGTCCGCCAGGTCCGCCAGGCCATGAGACTGGGCCTGCTGCGGGAGGGTGATCAGCTCCCGACGGTGAAGGACGTCGTCGCCGGGCTGGCGATCAACCCCAACACCGTCCTGAAGGCCTACCGGGAGCTCGAGCGCGAGGGCCTGGTCGCCCCCCGGCCCGGCGTCGGCACCTTCGTCACGATGTCACTCGGCGCAGAGCTGCTGAGCGCGCTCCCGCCGCTGCGACGCGACCTGGAGCGATGGCTGGCCAAGGCGCGCGCCGCGGGGTTGGACGACGAGAGCATCGAGGCGCTGTTCGCCAGCACGTTTCGCTCTGCTCGGGAGGTAGCGTGAACGCGATCGTGGAGGCGACCGCCCTGGGCAAGCGGTATCGCGGTCGCTGGGCGCTGCAGGGCTGTTCCCTCTCGCTCCCCGCCGGGCGGGTCATCGGCCTGGTCGGCCCGAACGGCGCCGGGAAGTCCACCCTGCTGAACCTGGCCGCCGGCCTGCTGACTCCGACGACAGGGTCGATCGAGGTGTGCGGGGCAGCGCCGGCGCGGGACACGGCGCAGCTCGCGAAGGTCGGGTTCGTCGCCCAGGACACCCCGCTGTACCCCACGCTCAGCGTTGCGGACCACCTCACGCTGGGCGCGCGGCTCAACCCCCGGTGGGACGGCGACGGAGCCGCCCGGCGCGTGCAGCAGCTGCGACTGCTCCCGAAGCAGAAGACGGCGAAGCTCTCCGGCGGGCAGCGCGCGCAGCTCGCACTCACCCTGGCCCTGGCACGACGACCAGAGCTGCTCCTGCTCGACGAGCCCGTCGCCAGCCTGGACCCGCTGGCCCGACGGGAGTTCCTGGCGGTGCTCATGGAGGCCGTCGCGGAGCGCGAGGTCACCGTCGTCCTCTCGTCCCACGTCGTCTCCGACCTGGAACGGGTGTGCGACCACCTCGTCGTGCTGGCCGACTCCCAGGTTCGCGCCGTCGGTGACGTCGACACGCTGCTCGCCACGCATCACCGGTTGACCGGCGCGCGCCGGAACCCCGCCTCGATGCCCAAGGGCACCCAGGTGGTGACTGCGAGCCACACCGACCGGCAGACGACGCTCGTCGTGCGGACCGACGGGCCCGTGCTCGACCCGGGCTGGGCGGTCTCGCAACTGGGCCTCGAGGACCTCGTGCTGGCCTACATGACCGGGGCGGCCGACACGTACCCCACCCGGGCGCTGGAGGTGCTGCGGTGATCTGGCTGACCTGGCGGCTCACCCGGCTGCAGCTGGCCGCCGGCGTGGCAGCGGCCGGCGCGATCGTTCTCGTGGCAGCCGTCACGGGGCCACAGCTGGCAGAACTGGCCCGGCGCAGCAGCAGCGTCTTCGACCACCTCACCGGCACCGACACGGCGCTGTTCTACGCCGGCATCGCCGTCCTGGCAGTCGTACCGCCGCTGATCGGGGCCTTCTGGGGCGCGCCGGTGGTCGCCCGGGAGCTCGAGACGGGTACCCATCGACTGGCCTGGACGCAGTCCGTCACGCGCAGCACGTGGCTCGCGGCCAGGGCCGGGGTCACGGGCGTGGTGACCGCCGTCGTCGTCGCGGCGATGAGCGTGGCCATCACATGGTGGTCCAGCGCCCTCGACGGCGCGGTCAGCGCGACCCGGGGCGCTCTTCCCACCCGGCTGACGCCCGTCACCTTCGCGATGCGTGGCGTCGTCCCGGTCAGCTACGCGATCTTCGCGGTGACCCTCGGCCTCGCCGTCGGCGCCGTGGTGCGGAGGACACTGCCCGCGATGGCGCTCACCCTCGCGCTGTACGTCGTCGTGCAGGTCTGCATGCCGATCTGGGTGCGCCCCGTACTCCTGCCGCCGGTCACCAGCCTCATCCCGTTCAGCAGGAGCACCTTCGACGGGATCTCGCTCGACGAGGGGCAGCGGGCCACCGTCTCGGTGCACACACCCGACCACAACGACTGGGTGCTGACGAACGAGACCGTCGACGGTGCGCATCACCTCACCGCGTTGCCGGCGTGGTTCGCGGCCTGCCTGCCCCAGGATCCGCCGCCGAGCCCCGGTGCCGCCGTCCATGCTCCCGCTCGGTCCATCGACGACTGCCTCACCCGGCTGACGGACGCAGGGTATCGGCAGAAGGTCGTGTACCAGCCGGCAGACCGGTTCTGGCCGCTCCAGTGGGCCGAGACGGGCGTGTACCTGGCGGCGTCCGCGCTGCTGACCGGCTTCACCTTCTGGTGGGTGCGCAGACGCATCACCTGATGGCTCAGAACGCTGACCGCTGACGGCGACCGGGGCTCTCGCCGCCGAGCGGTGACCCTCTATACGTGTTCCATGACGACGACACACATCTCCTCCGGATCACCCTTCGAATCGACCATCGGCTTCTCCCGCGCCGTCCGTGTCGGCGACCGCGTGCTCGTGTCGGGCACCGGACCCGTGTGGCCCGACGGTTCGTGCTCCCCCGACCCTGGCGAGCAGGCACGCCGCTGCTTCGAGATCATCGCGATCGCTCTCGAGCAGGCGGGAGCGCATCTCGCTGACGTCGTCCGCACCCGGATGTTCGTCACCGACGCGGGGGCGGTCGAGGCCGTGGGAGCCGTGCACGGTGAACTGCTCGGCGCCGTGCGTCCGGCGGCCACGATGGTGCTCGTCGCCGGGCTGGTCGATCCCCGCTGGGTGATCGAGATCGAGGCCGAGGCCCACGTGTCCGGATCCCGCACCACCCGCGCCGACCGCGCTCAGGTCGGGTCGGCGAGGCGGTTCAGCGCTTGACGGCGTAGCCCATGTAGGACAAGGCGGTGCCACGGGTCCGCCCGATGTCGAGGCGCTCGCTGACCTGCCGGTAGCTCAGCCTCCCCAGGCGCAGCCCGGCGTAGGCGGCCACCGCGGTCCGGATCGGCGCCCGCGGCCCGAGGCCGACGACCTCCTCGACGCTCATCCCCTGCTCGGCCGCGCGCAGGGCCAGCTCGGACGGCCGGACGAACGCGCGCCAGTCGTGGCCGGCGAAGTCGACGACGCGGGTCAACCGCCAGGCCTGGGCGGCGGTCGTGACCACCCTCGAGGCCAGGGTCCGGTTCGGGGTGTCGAACAGGAAGACGCCTCCGGGTCGCAGCGCACGGGACGTCTCGGCCAGGACCAGCTTGACGTCGTCCACGTGTTCCAGGACGTCGGAGCAGCAGGCGACGTCGTATCCGGCGTCCTCGACGGGCAGTGCCTCACCCGACCCGACCCGGTAGCTGATGTCCATGCCGGCCCCGGAGGCGTGGGCCCGGGCGGTCCCCACCGAGACCCGGGACGGGTCGACGCCTGTGACGGCGAACCCCAGCCGGTGGAACTCCTCGGCCAGGAAGCCCCCGCCGCTGCCGATGTCCAGCGCACGCGCGCCGCCCTCGACCGCGGGAACACGGCCGAGGCGCTCGAGGACCGCGCGGAAGTAGGCCATCCGGCCGGCGGTCATGCTGCCGTGCAGGAGGGCGAGCGGGCTCTCGTCGTTCCACCAGGTCGTGCCCAGCCGGTCGTAGACCGCGTTGTCGACGGCAGTCATCCGGTTCTCCTCACCGTTGAACGCCCCTCCGAGCGGCTCCCGCCGCGGATCAGGCGCAGGTCGGCCGGGCTGCGTACGCGCCGGCCGTGTGCCGATGCACGGCCGGCGGCGAGCCCCAGCAGCAGCGCCACCAGGTGACCGACGTCCGTGAAGGTGTGCCCGAGCGCGGCGGCGCCCAGCACGAGGG
The DNA here is from genome assembly GCA_963792195.1 of uncultured Actinomycetota bacterium. Lineage (GTDB taxonomy): Bacteria > Actinomycetota > Actinomycetes > Actinomycetales > Kineosporiaceae > DATKNA01. The sequence goes on from CAWBVK010000006.1 coordinate 453,515, forward strand.
CGACGGCGGTGCCCTGCCACAGGCCGGGCCGGGGCAGGCCCGGTTCGGCCAGCAGCGCACCCAGCACCGCCAGCAGCCCGTAGCTGACCCCGACGTCGGTAGCGGTGGCCACGCCGGGGCGGAACGCGTGCGCGACGAGCCCGGCCGCGAGCCCGGCGAAGACCAGCACGGACGCCCCGACGTGACCGAGCACGAACGTGGCGACCAGCCGCCCGGGCCCCCAGGCGCGCTCGGCGAACCCGAGCACGCCCGCCGCGGCCGCGACGACGGCCAGGCAGCCCGGCCCCTCGACGAGGGCGGCGCTGGTCGCCAGGCTGTAGATCCGGCCGGAGAGCAGGTTCGCCACGTCGGTGGAGTTCGCCTGCAGGACGGCGTCCCGGGTGGCCCGGTCGGCGACGATGCAGAGCACCGCCCAGGACGCGACCAGCAGCAGCACGTAGGAGGGCGTCACGCGGAGCGCGGCCGTCCGCCCCCTAGTCGTCATCGATCTTGGCGCCCTGGGGGTCGAGCACGTACCACGCGGCGCCGAACTGCTTCAGCCCCTGGCCGGCGGTGTCACCGGGCTCGTGGTCGCCCGCGTAATAGTACAGCGGGTGGCCGTCGTAGGTCACCTGCGTGGTGCCGTCCGCGCGGTGGATGCTGCCGAGCAGCTCGGCCGAGGCCCCGCCGCTCACCTGGACGGCGCCGGAGGCCGCCAGCGGCGGCCACACGGCGGCGCACGAGCCGTCGCAGGCCGACGACGTGCCGCTGTCGGCCTCGAACAGGTACAGGGTCCGCCCGGCCCCGTCGGTGATCACCCGACCGTGGGCCGTGGATCGCGTCGCGACCGTCGACGGCTGCGCCGTCCCGGGTGGTGACGAGGACGCGGACGGGTCCGGGCCGTAGCCTCCGGTGCCGGTGCCGGTGGGTGGTGCCGCCGAGGCCGAGCCGCTCGAGGCGGCGGCCGCGAGGCCGATGCCTCCGGCGCCGAGCGCGGCGGCGAGGATGCCGCCGAGGACGAGCCTGCGCTGCATGACGATCCCTTCGTGGTGATGCCGGGGAGGAGGTGTGCACCCTGAGGTAGGCCGGGGGGTTACACCGCGCGTAAAGGTCGTACGGCCGGACGCCGATGGCTCTTCGTCAGGACCATCCCGTCGTCAGGGGGCAGCGGCCATGCGCACACGTCGTGCCCGCTCCGCCCTGCGCCTGCGCGCGCGGGGACGAACCGGCGCAGGCGTCACCGGCCCGGTGGTCACCGGCGTCGCGCTGTTCCTCCTGGGCGTCGTCGTCACCGCCGGCTCGGTCACCGCCCGCTCTGCGGCGGCACAGGCCCGCGACGCCGTGACCGTCAACGAGATACTCCAGAGGGCGGCGCTGGCCGTCGCGGCCGAGGAGTCGCTCGAGCGGAAGTACCTGCTCGAACCGGGCCCGGCCCCGAGGTCGGCGCACGAGGCCGCCGAGCGCGACCTCGACCGGGCGATGGCCGACCTGACCCGCTCCGGCACCTCACCCGACCAGATGCTCGCGGCGCAGGTGCGGTCGGACAACGCCCGCTACGTCGCCGGCAGCAAGGCCATGTTCGTGGCGCGCGACCGGAATGCCTCCGCGGTGGAGATCGATGCGGTCGACGTCGGGCAGGTGGACCCGGTGTTCGGCAGCCTGCAGGACGAGGTCGGTCGGGCCGCGCGGCAGCACCACGAACAGGCGCTCGCCGCGGTGGCCCTGGCGGACTCGACCGGGTTGATGGTCGTGGTCGTCGACCTGCTCACGCTGGTGCTCACCGTGTGCGCCTTCGCCTTCTTCGCGTGGCGGATGCGTCAGGTCCACGCGGCGCTGCGCCGGCAGGCAGACGACCACGCCCGGCAGGCCCTGCACGACGTGCTCACCGGACTGCCGAACCGGCTGCTCCTGGGCGACCGGGCCGGGCACGCCCTGCAGGTCGCGCAGCGCTCCGGCACGTCGGTCGCGATGCTGCTGCTCGATCTCGACCGCTTCAAGGAGGTCAACGACACGCTCGGGCACGTCGCCGGTGACCAGCTGCTCGTCCAGGTCGGGCACCGGCTGGCGGAGACATGCCGGGCCGTCGACACCGTCGCCAGGCTCGGCGGCGACGAGTTCGCGATCCTCCTCGAGGACGCGACGCGCGAGAGCGCCGTCGCGATGGCGGAGCGGCTGACGGTGGCGTTGCAGGAGACGTTCCGCATCGAGGGCGTGAACCTCGACCTCGAGGCCAGCATCGGCATCGCCCTGTCGTCCCCCGGGGACGACGTCGTCGGTCTGCTCCAGCGCGCGGACGTCGCGATGTACCAGGCCAAGGAGACGCACGAGCCGCTGGCCGTGTACGACCCGGAGCGCGACGTGAACACGCCCGCCCGGCTCGCCCTCCTCGGGGACCTGCGGCGGGCGCTCGAGAGCAGCCCGCCGGACGGCTCGGGCGAGCTGCGCCTGGAGTACCAGCCGAAGATCTCCACGGCCACCGGTCGCCTGTACGGGGTCGAGGCGCTGTTGCGGTGGGACCACCCGGTGCGTGGTGCCGTCCCGCCGGCGTCCTTCATCCCCGTGGTCGAGACCACCGGCCTCGTCGACGAGCTCACCACCTCCGTGCTGCGGATGGCGCTGACCCAGCAGCGGAGCTGGCTCGCCCGGGGATTCGAGACACCGGTCGCCGTCAACATCAGTGCCCGGAGCCTGCTGGACCTCCGCTTCCCCGACCGCGTCGCCGACCTCCTCGCGGCGTACGGGGTACCCGCCCGGCTGCTCGTCGTGGAGCTCACCGAGACGACGATCATGGCTGATCCCGATGCGGCGGTGGCGGTCCTGCAGCGGCTCGCCGATCAGGGCGTGCGGCTGTCCATCGACGACTTCGGCACCGGGTACTCCTCGATGGCCTACCTGAAGCGCCTGCCCGTCTCCGAGCTGAAGATCGACCGTTCGTTCGTCATGGACATGCACGCCGACGACAACGACGCCGTCCTCGTGCAGTCCGCGGTCGACCTGGGCCACAACCTCGGGCTCGCCGTGGTCGCCGAGGGCGTCGAGGACTCGGGCACGTTGCAGCAGCTGCGGTCCATGGGGTGCGACCTCGCGCAGGGCTACCACATCAGCCGTCCGGTGCGTCCCGAGGCTCTGGAGTCCTGGCTGGACGGCGACCGCGCGCCGGACGCCGCCTCGGCGGGGCCGCCGTCCTCGGCGGGCGCGCCGGTCTGACCGACGTCCGCCGCACCGCCCTTCCCCGGCCGGGACTACACGGCGACGCCGAGAAGCGAGAGCCTGAACCGGAGGGCCCGGCACGAGAGCGGCGCCCGCGGCGCGTGGTTCAAGGATCCCGACGGGAACATCCTCGAGATCGGGCACTACGCCGGGCAGTGACGCCCGTCAGCCGGCGTCCAGGTGGACCTGACCCAGCCGGCCGGAGAGATCACGCATGGTGCACCACACCTCGTCCTCGGGCCGCGGGACGAAGCCCGGCGGGTGCACCAGGATGGGCGCATCGGGGCCGAGCAGCGTGCGCAGCCGTCGGGCCTCGGCGGGGCTGCTCGTCGGGAACGCGAACACCGTCGACAGGAGAGCCCCGGTGCCGCCGACGTCCGCGACGGCCTCCGTGCTCTCCGCCGAGAGGCCCAGCGCGACGTCGTTCTGCCGCGCCGTGCGCATGAACCGGCCCAGCGCGGCGGCGAGCTGGCCGGGCACCGCGACACCGCTGGGCAGGTCCACCAGGAGCAGCCGGGGGTGCGCGGCCTTGGACGTCAGCTCGCTCAGCGCGCGCAGCGCGTTCACCGCGCCGAACACGCCGCCGAGCGGCCCGTCGCCGGCCAGCGACAGCACCGTGACGTACCCCGGCGTGACGAGAGCACGGGACGACGCGGCCGAGGTGGGGAACAGGCCGCCGCCGGCCGCGGACAGGCCGCCGAGCATGTCCCACAGGCCACGCATGCCACCCTCGGACCCGCCGAACAGGGACTCGAGGTTCGGCATCGACTGCTGCGGTGCGGACGGCAGCCGCACGGTCTTCCCGAGGCCGCGGGCGCGTGGACGCAACTGCCCCGACACGTCGAGCATGACGACGGCGACGCCTCGCGAGGCCGCGTCCAGGCCGATGGTCAGCGCCAGCCCGGCGCGCTGGTCCGCCGGCCCGAGGACGGCGAACAGCGGACTCTTGTCCTGCGCGACCGCGGCGTGCGGGTCGAACGCCACGCGCCGGCCGGCCTGGTCCAGGCCGATGTAGCTGGTGGAATCGTCGCCGAGCGACGGCGCCTCGGCGACGAAGAGCTCCTCCCCCGCCATGTCGGGACCGTCGGGAAGGTCATCGAGCCCGGTGACGCTCGTGTCATCAGAGGAGGCGTCGAGGACGGCGTCGAGCACGATGTCGGCTGCGGCGCCGGGTCCGGCGTCGGGCGTGGGCTCCGCGGCCGGGCCGGACGCGGGGGGGATCTCGACGGCGGCCCTGGCCACAACGCGGGCCCCCTCGACGAAGCCCGCCTCCCACGCGGTGGTGAGGTCGTCACTGAACGAGTACCAGGACTCGGGCAGGTGATCGGCCGGGATCTGCTCCAGGCGCTGGTCACGCAGCAGCGTCAGCAGGGTGACGGGCGGCGCCGAGCGCGCCCACTGCTCCCCCGCCTGTGCGCCTCGGTAGTACGCCGCGGTGATCGAGCCGTCGAGCTGCGGCCGCGCGGACTCCGCCGCCTCCACCGCCTTGAGCAGCGCCTGCTGGCACACCTCCGAGATCGGGATGCGCGCCGCCTTGACCCGGCGTTCCAGGTCGTCCGGCAGGTACACGTTCGCTCGTCCCATGGCCCGAACCTCCTATGCACACGGATGCGCATAGGCTACACACGCTCTCGACCACGGCTCGCGGGGCCGCTCAACGAGGCCCTCTCCAGCCGTCGGAGCCCTGGACGGTCACGAACCATCACCCTCGTCCGGGTCCGGGGCGCGGTCGAGCCTGGCCTCGGTCCGGGTGGGTTCGAACAGCTCGACCGGATTCCCCGAAGGGTCTTCGAGCAGGATCTGCTTGCCGCCGACCCCGACGATCAGCTCGTTGCGGAACCGGGCGCCGCGCCCGCGCAGCGTCTCGATGCTCGACTCGAGGTCGTCCACCTCCAGCATGAAGCGGTTCCAGCCTCCGGGCCGGGGGCGAGTGCCGTCGGGCATGGCTTGGCCGCCGCCGGGGCCACCGCCGGGTGCGCTCACGACCAGGCGCAGATCGCCACGCGCGAGCATCGCGAAGCCCGGCGCCGGATGCATCACCTCCTCGAACCCGAGGAACCGGCAGTAGAACTCGATGGCGGCGTCCACATCGTCGACGATGTATCGCACGCTCACAGTGGCCATCGACGCTCCCCTCGCTCTACGGCTGGACGCGGCGGACGTCGCCAGTATCCTCGGCGCCACCAGCACCCTTGGTGAACGCGCCCGTCGCATCTGCGACCTTCCCACCGCCCCAGGGTCGAGGATGCGGCAGTCCAGCTCTCGGGTGACCGCAGATGCGGATACAGTCTGCCCATGGCCCTGTTCCGGATCCGCCAGGCCGCCGAGCTCCTCGGTGTCAGCGACGACACCGTCCGCCGCTGGGCGGACAGTGGGCGCCTGCAGACCACCCCTGATGCCGCCGGCCGGCTCGCTGTCGACGGTGCCGATCTGGCGCGATTCGCCGAGGATGTCGCCCAGAACGGCCGGGACGCGTCGTACCGGGTCGTCGGGGAGTCGGCTCGCAACCGCTTCTCGGGGCTGGTGACGCGCGTCCTGCGCGACACGGTGATGGCTCAGGTCGAGATCCAGGCCGGGCCCTTCCGCGTCGTGTCGCTGATGAGCCGGGAGGCCGCCGACGACCTCGGTCTCGAGCCCGGCGTCCTGGCCGTGGCCAGCGTCAAAGCGACCAACGTGGTGGTCGAGATCCCGGACGCGTGATTCAGCGCTCGGCGACGTCCGGTCCCCCTCCCTCCTCACCCACCAGGAGATCCCCAGTGCGCCGTCGCCTTCTCGCGGTCGCGGCCGTCGCCGTGGCGTCCACCGTCGTCGCCGGCTGTGGTGGCTCGTCCGGCACCTCCGCCCGCTCGTCGGCCTCCACGAGCGGGGCCGGGGGCGTCTCGCAGTCCGCGTCGCCGTCCGTGTCCGGTCAGCTGACGGTGTTGGCTGCCGCGTCCCTGACCGAGTCGTTCACGAAGATCGGTCAGCAGTTCGAGGCGGCCCACCCGGGAACCAGGGTCGTCTTCAGCTTCGGCGCCAGTTCGACCCTGGCCACGCAGATCACCCAGGGCGCTCCGGCCGACGTCTTCGCGTCCGCGTCGAAGAAGAACATGGACTCCGTCGTCGCCGCCGATGCCGCGACCGGTCCGCAGATCTTCGCTGAGAACGTGATGGAGATCGCCGTCCCACCCGACAACCCTGCCGGCATCGCCCAGCTGTCCGATCTGGCGAAGTCGTCGGTGAAGGTGGTGCTGTGCGCGCAGGAGGTGCCGTGCGGTAGCACCGCCCGGCAGGTGTTCACCAATGCGAAGCTCACCGTGAAGCCCGTGTCCAACGAGGTGGACGTGAAGTCGACGCTGTCGAAGGTGGAGCTGGGCGAGGCCGATGCCGGCGTCGTCTACGTCACCGACGTGATGGCGGCGGGCAGCAAGGTCAAGGGCATCACCATCCCGGACGACGTCAATGCCTCCACCAGCTATCCGATCGCGCCGCTCACGGGGTCCGAGCACCCCGACCTGGCGAAGGCGTTCGTGGACTACGTGCTGTCCTCCGACGGCGCGACGGTCCTCGGTGAGGCCGGCTTCGAGAAGCCCTGATGACAGGCCCCACGCCCTCGTTCCGGTCGCCGAGGACGACCGGAGCGAGGGCTACCGCGGATGGACGGCGGACGCCTACCGGCAGGCGGGCGCGCGTGCCGTGGCCGCTGGCGTTGCCGGCGGCCGTCGCCGTGGCCTTCCTGCTTCTCCCGCTGGTGGGGTTGCTGGTCAGAGCCCCGTGGAGGAACCTTCCGGCGCTGCTCGAGGACGCCGACGTCGCGACGGCCCTACGGCTGTCGCTGGTGTGCGCGACGACGGCCACGGGCATCAGCCTGCTGATCGGGGTGCCGCTCGCCTGGGTCCTGTCGCGCCTACGCGGGAGGTCCGCCGCGACTCTGCGCGCACTCGTCACGCTGCCGCTGGTCTTCCCGCCGGTCGTCGGTGGTGTCGCGCTCCTGACGGCGCTGGGTCGGACGGGCGTCGTCGGACGCTGGCTGGACGCGTGGTTCGGGGTGACCCTGCCGTTCACGACGGCGGGAGTCGTGGTCGCCGAGACGTTCGTGGCGATGCCGTTCCTCGTGATCACTGTGGAGGGCGCGTTCCGGTCCGCCGACGTCGGGCTGGAGGAGGCGGCCGCGACCCTCGGCCTTGCCCCGTTCGCGACGTTCCGGCGCGTGACTCTGCCCCTGGTCGCCCCCAGCCTGCTGGCGGGCAGCGTGCTGTGCTGGGCCCGCGCCCTGGGAGAGTTCGGAGCGACGATCACGTTCGCCGGCAACTTCCCGGGGACCACCCAGACCATGCCGCTGGCCGTCTACCTGGCGCTGGAGTCCGACCCCGAGGCGGCTGTCGCGCTGAGTCTGGTGCTGCTGGTGGTATCGGTCGCCGTCCTGGTGACACTGCGAGAGCGCTGGCTGCGACCCGGGCCGTCCAGTCCCGGGCCCACTGAGCCACTGAGGCAGCCCCATGGCCGATGAACGGAACGTCGTCGTGCGTCCTGGCAACGGCGGTCGCCCCGAAGCCTTCCCGGTGGAGGAGGCCGCGTCCGACACGCGCCCGGCGGCTCGGGGCGCGTCGCTTCGAGCAGACGTCGTGGTCGAACGAGAGGGCTTCACCCTCGACGCCACGGTCCAGGTGGGAGCGGGGGACGTTCTCGCCGTCCTGGGCCCGAACGGTGCCGGCAAGACGACCCTTCTGCGGGCGTTGGCCGGCCTGCTGCCGATCACCGGCGGATCCGTCGTGCTGTCCGACCCTGACGGCGACACGGTGTGGGACGATCCGACCGGCCGGACCTTCGTGCCCGCACCGGACCGGGGTGTGGGCCTGCTGTTCCAGGACCACCGGCTCTTCCCCCACCTGACCGTGCTGGACAACGTCGCCTTCGGCGTCCGCGCGCAGGGACTTCGCCGCCGAGCAGCGCGGTCGGCCGCGGCCGAATGGCTCCCGCGGGTGGGCCTGGCCGAGCTCGCCGACCGCCGACCGGGCACCCTGTCCGGCGGCCAGTCCCAGCGGGTCGCTCTCGCCCGCGCCCTGGCCGCCTCGCCCCGGTTGCTGCTCCTGGACGAACCGCTGGCCGCCCTGGACGCCCGGACCCGCCTGGACATCCGCGCCGAACTCCGGCAGCACCTGTCCGAGTTCGACGGCCCGACGCTGCTCGTCACACACGACCCGCTGGAAGCTCTCGTGCTGGCCGACCGGATCGTCGTGCTCGAGGCCGGACGCGTGGTGCAGGAGGGGTCTCCCTCCACCGTCGCCCGCAGGCCGGCCACCGAATACGTCGCCCGGCTGATGGGGCTGAACCTGTACACGGGTGTCCTCGCCGACCCGACGACTCATCGGATCGACCTCGACTCCGGCGGGGCCCTGTACGCCGTGGGGCACGAGAGATCGACGGACCTTGCGTCGTCCGAGACGGCGCCGGGCACATCGGCACCGGAGCATCCCCGCATGCTCGTCGTGCTGGCTCCGTCGGCCATCTCGGTCCATACCAGCGAGCCCGTGCACACCTCGACGCGGAACATCTGGCCGGCAGTGATCAGTGGCATCGAACTGCTCACCGACCGCGTGCGCGTCGCGACGGAAGGACGCCCGGGCGCTCTGGTGGACGTGACACCGGCCGCGGTCGCCGATTTGCAGCTGGAGAAGGGCGCCCGGGTGTGGCTCTCGGCCAAGGCCACCGAGGTCGTCAGCTACCCCGACCCCGGCTCCGGGACGCCCCTGCCCTGACGGGTCGTCGCCCGCCGCACACAGTTCCCGTTCGAGGGCGGCTTTGCGATCTAGAATGACCGGGTAGGTGCTGTCCACGTGCCGTCGGAGGCTGTTGCCGATTCCCGGATCCGAGGTGACCACATGCCGAGGATCGTGTTCGCCGTCCTCTGCACCGCGGTGCTCGCCGTGCTGCCCGCCTGCGGGTCTGCCGGGCAGGAGGTCGCGGGCGCCTCGGCGGCGGCCACAGGGAGCTCGTCCCTGGATTCGGCGGCCGGCGAGTCGTCGTCCGCACCCGACTCGACATCGGACTCCGACACCACCCCTCCCCTGGAAACGGGCGGCACCGAGTCGGTCCGGCCCCCGCAGGGCGGTCAGGGGGCTGTGCTGACGGCGGGACTGCCGATCGGCGCCAACGTCGACGACGGCTGGTGTCTGACGATCAACTTCCTGGACTCGGCGTCGGACGTTCCCGCGGACATGAGGCTCGTGGTCACCGGCATCGAGTTCGACCCCGCACTCCTGGAATTGGCCGGGTCGGACTGCTCGGGGAGCACCCCCGTGTGCCGCGTCGGCCTCGTCCTGACCGAGAGCGGGACGGACGGCTGCCTGGCCCTGGTCAAGAGCGCGGGAGGGGCTGCGGGCGCCAGGGTCAGGGTGAAGGTCACCGCGACAGTGGACTGCACCGGAGGACAGGTCGCGGCCTGCGCCCTCTATCAGCAGAAGCTGCAGAGCGACGCGGACACCGAGCAGTCCGGCAGTGTCGAGGTGCCGCAGCCGAACGAACCGGAGACGGCGACCGAGCAGTCCCCGCCACCGCCGCCGTCGGACAGCTCGTCCGACTCCGGCGCGACCACGTCCTCCTAGGGACGCGGACGGATGGCCGACGAAGAGGCTGCCGCGGAGACCGGTCGCGTCGAGCGGCTGATCAGCTGGGCGGCGTCCGTCGCAGCACCGTTGTCGGTGTTGACCGCCGTCCTGTTCTACTTCGGATACGCCTCCTCACGTGCGCAGTACGAGTACTTCGGCGTCGACGTCGACACGATCGGCCTGAGCACACAGGACTACGTCATGCGCAGTCCCCGGGCCCTGCTCACCCCGCTGCTGGTCCTCGTCCTCATCGGCGTCGCCGTCGCCATCGCACATGACGTCTTCGGCCGGCGCGTGCGCGCAGCATCAGTGGCGAGCACGGACGCCGACGAGTCCGTCGCCGGCCGCGGACGCGAGCGCCTGGCGGGCCTCGACCGGTCCTGGCGGCTCGCCGAGCTGGCGGGGTGGTGCCTGCTCCTCGTAGGGACGCTGCTCCTGCTCGGGTACGCGCTCCTGCAGGACTGGACGCCCTACGCACTGGTGACGCCACTCGTCATGGGGCTGGGTGCAGGGCTGGCGCTGTTCAGCGCCAGGATGCGCGGACCGATCCACCCTCAGGCGGTGCGGCCGATCGGCGTCGTCCTGGCCCTGGCCCTGGTCCTGGTCACCGACGTGTTCTGGGCGACGGCGACGGTGGCGGAGTGGTCGGGCCGGGGGTCCGCCCAGCAGTTGGCGCTCGACCTGGACCAGCTGCCGACGGTCATCGTGGACACCCGCGAGCGGTTGAGCACGGTCTCGCCCACCATCAAGGAGACGGCGCTGCCGGCGTCGGAGGCCCAGACCTTCCATTACCGCTACCGAGGTCTGCATCTCCTGATCCAGGGGAAGGACCGGCTGTTCCTCGTCCCCGGCGCGTGGTCGCCGAGCGATTTCACGCTCATGCTTCCCATGGACGGCTCCGTCCGGCTGCAGTTCCAGTTCGAGAACGCGCGGCCGTGACCGCCTCCTCCTGGGCCGGCTGGTCGAGGCGGCCGTCGCCGTACATCGCGGTGACCTCGCTGACGACGATGCGGTATCCGTCGTACCAGCGCCGGACCTGGCCCTTCGCCTCGCGGTGCTCGGGGAGGTCCTGGTCGTAGGTGCCGGGCTTGAAGATGAACTGACAGCAGATCATCGCTGTACTCCTCGGTCGGGCCGGCTCGTCGGTGCTCCGCTTCCCGTCGCCGGCCGGGAACGCCTCGCTGCTCATGGCCGTGTCCGTGCGCTCGGCTCGAAGACGGTGAGGCTGAACCGTGCGGGCCGCCTGCCGGGGTTGGCGTATCCGTGGGGGACGTCGCCGGGGAAGCTCGCCGCCGCCCCGGCGCGCAGGTCGTGGACCTGCCCGTCGACGGTCAGCCGGACGTGCCCGGTCAAGACGTGGAGCAGTTCCCGAGTGCCGGCGCGATGCGGCTCGGAGACGTAGACCTCCTCCGACCCCAGTGCCCAGTCCCACAGCTCGAGCATGTCCGGCGTGTCCGCCGAGGCGGTCAGGACCGCTGTGCCGCCGGCGTCGCCGCGCCACAACGGTGTGCGGGCGTCAGGACTGGAGACGGTGACACGGTGGGACTGCGGCGCCTCGGAGACCAGGTCGGCCAGGGTGACGTCCAGCGCCCTGGCCAGGCGCAGCAGGATCGCGATGCTGGCGTTGCTGCTGCCCGACTCGACGTTGACGATCATCCGCCGGCTCACGCCGCTGTGCTCGGCCAGCTGGTCCAGCGTCCAGGCTCTGCTGCCACGGGCTGCACGCACCCGGCGTCCCACGAGTTCGGGGACGTGCGCCGCGGTCGTCTCGCTCGGCATTCGGGGAGCACCTCCTCGATCGGGGCTATGTGCACTCTCGGCCTTGTTCGCCAGAGTGCAGTATAGTGCACTCTAAGTGCAGTAGGAAGAGACCGTGCGGAGCACGGCCACTTCTCCGTGTCCCGATCGGAGCGCAGCATGGCGGACCTGGCCACCCTCGAGAGCTTCCTCGCCGGCGCGCACGTCGACGACGGCGTGATGGCGCTGCGGCCGGACTACAGAGCGCTCCTGCTGGCAGTGGACGGCATCCGACCCGGACCCGGCGACGAGGTGAGTAAGACCCTGCTCCGGTCCGCCGAGACGGCCGCCCGACAGGCGCTGGCGCAGCGGGAGGTCGACCAGCTCCCCCATGTGGCCGCATGGCGCGAGGCCTACCGCGCCTTCGGGGCCAAGCCGCAACGCACGCGCAACAGCCTGGAGGCGCTGCTGCGCCGTGCCGTGTCCGACGGCGGCCTCCCCCGGATCAACAGGCTCACCGATCTGTACAACGCGATCTCCGTGCTGCACCAGGTTCCCGTGGGCGGCGAGGAGTTGACGCGCTACGTCGGCTCCCCGCAGCTGCACCGAGCCACCGGCACCGAAGCCTTCGACACGATGGCCGACGGCGGTGCGGTCGTCGAACACCCCGAGCCCGGGGAGGTCGTCTGGTGCGACAGCGCCGGTGTCACGTGCCGCCGATGGAACTGGCGCCAGGCGCACCGCACCCAACTGCGGGACGACACCAGCACAGCCCTGTTCATCCTCGACGCGCTCGATCCGCTGACCGACGAAACCTTGGACGCGGCCGGCGCCGAGCTGGCCGCACACCTGACCCGGCTCGGTCCCGACGTGCGCATCGCCCGCCGACTGATCAGTCCGTCCGCTCGCACGGATGCGGCGACATCGGACTGACGAGAGCCGGTTCGGCCGCCGCCGTCACCCCGCCCCAACGCTCGCCGCCGACGCCAGCAGGTCGACCTGGGCCGGCTCGCCCCTGCACGGGAAGAGGACGAGCTCGTCGCACCCGGCGGCCTCGTACGCGGAGACGGATGCGGCGACCTGGTCGGCGTCCGTCAGGGCCGAGGCGGCGATCTGCTCGGCGATCGGCCCCAGGAACGCGTAGTAGTGCCCGATGTACTCCTGCGCGTCCTGGGCGGCCGTCGGGCCCAGGGCGAAATAGGTGAGCGCGGAGAGCCGCGGCGTGCCGTCCCGCCCGCCGGCGGTCCAGGCCTCGCGGACGGCGTCCGCGCCGCGGGCGAACGCGCCCGGACCGCCACCGCCGGAGATCCATCCCGCGCCGTACCGAACGGTGCGCCGCACGGCGGCAGGGCTGTTGCCGCCCAGGAGCAGGGGCGGGCCACCGGGCGTGACGGGCGGCGGACCGACGGGGCCGGCGCCGCGGACGCCCTCGCCCGACCAGGCGGCCCGCCACGCCTTGAGCGCCTCGTCGAACCAGCGTCCGCGGCGCTCGAAGTCGAGGTCGCTCACCCCGTAGTCGTCCGGTCGGCCGCCGACCGCGACGCCGGCCGTGAACCGCCCGTCGGAGAGCACGTCGAGCGTGGCGAGCTGCTTGCCCAGGGCGACGTCGGCGCCTCTCGTCGGGGCGATGAGGATCGCCGTCAGCAGGCCGATCCGCTGGGTCACCGAGGCCGCGGCCGTGAGCGCCAGGAGCGGTTCGAGATTGCGGTAGACGACGCGGTCGAGCGTGCCCAGGCTGCTGAACCCGGCGTCCTCGGCCGCGCGCGCCCAATCGCGCACCAGCCCCCCGCCTACCCCTGGGAGCGTGGACGGCAAGCCGATAGCGATCTTCATGCTCGGTTCCCTTCCTCGGCGGTTCCCGACTGCGCTGGACGGCGTCCGACGGTGGTCGGCCACCCGCGGGCGCCGCCGTCAGCGAGAACGTACTGCCCGCAGCTGCTGGGGCGCGGCTCCATACCCCGCGGGACAGGGGCGACGCGAGCGAGAGCCGAGGCACCTCCTCAAGAGCTGTGTGGAGGGGTCGAGCGTCAGTCGCCTCCCAGCCCCGCCTTTCGGGCCTTCACGATCGCCCCCGCCCGGTCCGAGACCTGCAGCTTGGTGAAGATGTTCGAGACGTGGTTCCGGACCGTCTTCAGGTTGATCACGAGCTCGTGGGCGATCGTGGCATTCCCCTTGCCTGCGGCGATCATCTCGAGCACCTCGCGCTCGCGATCCGTCAGGGAAGGGAAGGACGCGGTCGTCGAGCCGCCACCTCGAGCGAAATGATTGATCACTCGAGTCGCGATCTCAGGACCGAAGATCGCCTCGCCCGCCGCGGCGGCACGGATCGCTCGCACGATCTCTTCCTGGTCGGCCCCTTTCAGGAGGTAGCCGCGCGCGCCGGCGCGCATGGCAGCGAAGACGGAGTCGTCGTCCTCGAACATCGTGAGGACGACGACGGCGGGTGCGGGAGTGGTCCGGCTGATCCGGCGGGTGGCCTCGATGCCGTCCAGGTCCGGCATCCGCAGATCCATCAGGACGACGTCCGGAGCGAGCGATCCGGCCAGCTCGACCGCTCGGGTACCGCTCTCCGCCATGCCGACGATGTGGAAGTCGGCAACTTCGCCCAGCATCAGCTCCAGCCCGCGCCGAAAAGCCGGATGATCGTCGGCTACGAGAATGTCGATCATGCGAGGACCTCGCTGGTCGCGTCCTCGTGGAGCGGCAGCAGGGCACGGACGAGCAGGCCGCCGCGGACGTCGTCCGAGATGGTGCAGGTTCCCCCGAGCTCCGCGGCCCGCTCCGTCATGGAGCTCCAGCCGACCCCGTTGCCAGTGGGTTGCCCATTGCCGCGGCCGTTGTCGGAGACGGTGAGCTCGAGCATGTCGTCGAACACGAGCGACACGCGGCAGCGGCTGGCGCCCGAGTGCTTCACGGCGTTGGTCATGGCTTCGGAGACGATACGGAACGCGGCGACCTCGACGGCCGCGGGAATCGGGGGCGTAACGGGCGGTCCGTGGACCTCGAACACGAGCTGGTCCGTCGACAGCGATACGGCACGCTGGCGGAGAGCACCCGAGAGTCCTATCTCGTCGATGGCCGGCGGCCGGAGCTCGTCGACGGCGCGGCGCACCTCGGTGATGGCGGCCTTGGTCTCGTCACGGATCTCAGTCAGCAAGGCGTTCCGGGCCGCGCCGTCCTTGCCCGACCGAGCAGCCTCGAGCTTCATCAGGATCGCGGCCAGTGACGGCCCGACACCGTCGTGGAGGTCCCGCCGGAGCCGTTTACGCTCCTCCTCCCGGGCACTGACGATCCGGGAACGCGAGGCCTGCAGCTCGGCGGCGAGTTGTGCGGCGCGAATGGTCACCGCTGCGTGCCGCGCGAGGTCGTGGAGCAGTGCGCTGTCGGCCGGCGAGAGACGCCGACCGGCGGGCACCTCCACGACGAGATCACCGATGAGCTCGTCACGATGGATCAAGGGGACGCCCATGACCCTCGGGTCGTGGCCCTGCTCAGAGCCAGGAGCGGCGACCCAGACACGATCCACCTTGAGGGCGTCACGAACGGAGGCTGTGATGGCCTCGGTCACGTGGAGTGGATCAGCGGACTCCAGGCTCGCGCCGAGCCTGCGCAACGCTGTCGTGGGCTCGGAGCGGTAGCCGTACACCCAGCGCTCGAGCCGGCGACGGACGGCCGCATAAGCCGGCTGCATCGCTACGGCGACGACGGCGACAGTGATCGCGCCGCCCAGAGCGCTGTCTCCGACCAGCCGGTCGGCGACGGCGAGGGACAGCGCGTAGACGGCGACAACGCCGACGAGGAGCACGCCGTAGGTCAGCGTCCGGCTCAGCACCAGCTCGATGTCGAAGAGCTGGTAGCGCAGGATGGCGATCCCGATAGTGATCGGGAGGGCGGCTCCGGCCAGGACGAGGGCCAGATCGATCACCACTGCGTTGTCACGGAGCACGAAGTGCCCCACCCAGATGAGCACGAGTGCGAGAGGCAGGCTGGTCGCTCCCCAGACGATCCACAACAGCTGGAGCCGGGTCTGCCCCGAAGACCGCCCCAACCGGGCGCGCACGGCGAACACCGCCCCGAAGAACAGAAGGACCGTGAGCACCAGTCCGATCACTCCGAGGACGCCGCCGACCGGTGACGGCAGCCACGCCAGCGGAGGGTCCGTGCCGTTGTGCGCCTCACGGAAGCCGTCGGCGTCCCCGGTGGCTCCGACCAGGAATGCGGCGACGCCGCCCAGCCCCGTGAGCATCCACCGGCGCCAGCCGACGGACAGGGTGTGGCCATCCGGCAGCAGGTAGGCGATGAGCACCGGCCACAGGAAGAGGAACACCCAGGCGCCCGCGGCGAGTTGGTCACCGACCATCCCAGCCCGACTCGTACTGGTGCCGCTGTTCGTGAGCACGACCCCGAAGCACAGGCCGTGCGCGACCAGGAGCCAGCCGATCCGTCGTTGGGCCGCACGGAACACCACCAGGAGTCCGACCAGCACGGCGACCGCGGCGGTGCCGATCACGACCAGGGCGTTCATGCGACGAGTCTGGAGCCTGCGCGAGTCCTGGGGAACGTTGCCCGGGAGCTGTTCCCGGACGAGGCGGGACGCGCGGATCGTGCGCCCGGGTCCGCCGCCTGGTGATGCTCGCCGGACGAGGGACCGCCGGCCCCTCACGAGAAGGGGAGCGCACGATGTCCCTCACCACCTTCGAAAGGCTCCTTCCGTGGAGCGGCGCGGTCGCGGGCCTGTGCTGGATCGGCCAAGCCGTTCTCCTGACGTCATCGTCCTCGGACACGCCGGGCACGGCGAGCACCCAGATCATCCACGACCATTTGGGACTCAACTACGCCGGGCAGGGGTGTCTCGTCCTCATGGGGATGGCACTCCTGTTCTTCGCGACCGCCGTCCGCAATCTCCTGCGGTCCGGCGAGGCCCGGGAGGCGACATATTCGAACGTCGCGTTCGGCGGCTGGGTGGTCGTCGTCGCCGGGCTGTCGCAGATGGTGATGTGGAACTGGGCCCTCATCAACGGTGCCGCCGATGCCGGTGACGACGCCGCGGTGCATGTCCTGGGGTACGGGTCCTACTTCGCGTGGGCCGGGTCGGGCATCGGGCTGGCGACCGCTTTCGTCGCGACCGGGTGGGGCGGCATTCGCAGTTCCGTCCTTCCGAAGTGGTTCGCCGTCCTCACCGTCGTGCTCGGCGTGCTCGGTGCCCTCGGCGACGCGGGGATCCCGCCCGGCGGTCTCGTCAACTACCTGCTGCTGCCCTTCTGGCTGATCGCCGCGTCGGTCGTCGTCGCGAGGAGTTCCGGGCACTCCGCCGAACCGAGGCGAGCCGCGCTGGCCACCTCCTAGCCGGAAGCACGTATCACCACCACGAGGACGACCGGTCATGCGGGCCTGCCTCGTCCTCGGCCCGGCAGCGGGCCACTCGAGGGTGCGCACGCAGCCAGAACGACACGCAACGTCCTCCTCCTCGCCGCGGCCGGGTCCGGCATCGGAACCTGGATCGCGGACAGCAGCTGGACGGCGACACGCGTTCGGTGATCAAAGATCTGCTCGGGACGCCGAGCGCTTCCCGTCCAGGGCTTCGGTCCGGCGGGGGCGAGCGATCGCCAGCAGCAGAGCCAGAACGGCCAGGCATACCCAGGCGAACACGTCCCCGATCCGGCTGTAGATGGTGCGGACACCGTGGACGGGAAGGTGCGCGACAAGAACCTGGCGATCGGCGGCGGTGAAGTAATCGGCGGCGCCCAGGACGCGTCCGCGGTAGTCCACCGCGAGGGACAAGCCGTTACTGGCGGGCCTCAGGAGCGAGTAACCGTTCTCCACGGCGCGGAACGTCGCGGCATCGGCGTGACTGGGATCGATCGCTCGCCAATCGTTGGACGGCCCGATCACGATGTCGGCGCCCGCCCTTCCGGCCTGTCGCATCGTGTCGGGGAAATCCTGGTCGAAGCAGATCGCGGCGGCCAGTCGGCCGAATGCAGTGTCGCTGACGGGGAGCCTGCCTTCGCCCACGACGACGCGGCCCTGTTCGGTGAACGGGACCAGATGCGTCTTCTCGTAGGTCCAAACTGCCCGCCCCGCCGGGTCGATCAGTACCGACTCGTCCTTCAGATAAGGTGGCCGGGCCGAGCGGGACAGGAACACTCCGAGCCCGAGTTCGAGATAGATGTGGTTTTGCTGGGCAAGAGCAACGGCCTGCTGCAGGAAGGCCTTCTCGTCCTCCTGCAGGACACCGGCGCCGACGGCAGAGCCCTCGGGCCAGGCGACGATCTGCGCCCCGGCCTGCGCTTGCTGACCGGTGGCGGCGAGGAGGTCGGCATCCAAGGTCGTGAAGGCGCTACGGGCGGTGGCTCGCTGGGCCGGGGTGGCAGCGCCGGACTCCAGCGCGTCGACGGTGGAGGCTGTCAGAACACGGCCGGCGGTCGCGGCCGCCTGCTTCGACGCGCTGATCGCCGCCACCCTGACGACGCCTGGCCCCGGTGAGGTCAGGGTCAAGCGCGCCAGGCCTGCGACGACGACGGCGACCAGGACGACCGCGTACGCGACGGCACCGGTACGGATCCGCGGCCAGACGAATCCGCGTTCCCAGGCCCAGTTCGCGACCGAGGCGAACCACCCGATGAGGAAGGTGATCCCCCAGATCCCTGTCACGGATACCAGCTGCACCAACGGAAGATCGCCGTACTGACTGTTCGCGAGAGAGTTGATCGTGCCGGTCGGCCCGAACGACAGCACGTACTCCAGGCTCACCACGGCGACGGGGAAGACGAGAGTCCCGGCGAAGCCCGGCACGCGGTGTGTCACGAACCGGTCGACCGTATAGGGCAGCATCGCCGCCGTGATGACGACCAGCACCGACAGGTAGTAGCGAGACCCGGGGACGGCAACGGTTCCGGGCAGAGTCACCGCTGCCGCCACCAGGTACCGGGCCAGCCACGCCAGGAGCAGCCCGGGCACCGCCGGGCGGACGCGGACGAAGCGCAGCAGGAACAGCGGCGCCAACCACGCCGCCGGCGGGAACGTCCACCGGCCGGCGGTGAACGCGAACAGCACACCCGCAGCGATCAACCAGAGATAGGCGCTCCTGCCGCGGCGGTCGGCGGGCGCCGGTGCGGGCGGTGCGTAGGTGAGCATGGCGGGCCTCCTGGAGAACTTCTCGCGGGTACTGCAGGAGGCTAGAAACGTCGGGCGGGTCCGCGGATCAGCCCGTGGACCGAGACCCGGTGGAGATTCGCCCGACCGTCCACCCTCATCTACGCCCTGTCCACCCGGTCTCTACCCGGTCTCCACCCGTCCTCGACCCCGGAATCGACCGGGCACCCACGCCCGGAAATCCATCCCGCCTCCACCCGGGGATGGGTGACCGGGCTTCTGCCGCCGCCTAGCGTCGCAGTCATCCACAACGGACCCGAATTCCAGGAGCTCACGATGATTGCCGCCCTTTCCGCCCTCGTCGTCCTGGTCGCCGTCGGTTATGTGCTTGCCTCCCGCTGGCACGGCCGCCCGATCAACCCCCGGCGGCTGGTCCTGATGCCGGCCGTACTCGGCGGTTACGGCGTGCTCCAGTTCACGGGGGCAGCCGGACGCGGACTGCGAACGGTGGACGTGGGGATCGTCGCCGCGGGCACCGCGGTCGCCGCCGCGATGGGCGTGGCCCGCGGGGTCACTGTCGCCGTCGAGGTCCGCGACGGTCAGCCGTGGATGCGCTACAGGCCCATCACCCTGGCGCTGTGGGCGGCGACCCTCGCCACCCGCCTCACCGTCACCGCGATCTCGATCGGTCTCGGCTGGTCGCCTGCTGCGAGCCGGTGGCCGGCTCTCCTGCTCTCGGTCGGCGTCACCCTGCTCGCCGAGGGCATCGTCGTGACCCGCAGGGCCTTCTCGCGGGAGGGCGGGCAGTGGCAGGCTCGGTCTCGGCGGCAGATGCTCGCCGCGCGGTGAGGAACGCCGATGCTGAGGTCCCCGACGTCGAGCCCGGACGACCGCTGGTACCGGGCGCAGGTACCCCTGCGACTGGCCGGGCTCGCCGCCATCCTCGTCGGCCTCGTCGAGATCCCACCCGGGGTCGGCACCCACGGCCGCCCGCTCGCGGTGGCGGTCGCGGCCGCCGTGGCCTCACTGGCCTGGCTGGTTCTGATCCGCCCGCCGCAGCGGCGGCCGATTCTCCTGGCCGCGTTGCTGCTCCTGGTCGTCTCCGGCGGCGTCGTCGTCGGGCTCACGCCGGGCGGCCCCGCGGTCGCCCTCCCCGCGGTGGGCGTGTTCGAGGCCGTCGTCCGGCTCTCACCCGGCGCCGCCGCCCGGCTCACGCTGGCGGGCATCGCAGCGATGGCAATCACAGCCGTCCTGGCGGGCGGTACGTGGGGCCCGACCGTCGCCGGTTACGCCTTCGCGCTCGCCGCCGCGCTGCTCCTGGGAATGAATCGACGCCAGTACCTGGCACGGACCGAGCAGGCCCGTGAGCTGCTGGCCGAGTCCCAGCGCGCCCGGCACGAGCAGGCGCGGGCGGCCGCTCTCGACGAGCGGGCGCGGATCGCCCGCGAGATCCACGATCTGCTCGCCCACTCCCTCGGTGCCCTCGCCGTCCAGCTCGACGTCGCCGAGGCGCTGCTGACGGACGGCGCCGATCCCGGGCGGGTACAGACCCAGCTGCACCGCGCCCGCGGGCTGGCGGTGCAAGGGCTGACCGAGACCCGCCGCGCTGTGGCCGCCCTCCGCGGCGACATCGCGCCGCTGCCCCAGCTCCTCGACGGCCTCCTCCAGCAGTACCGCTCCGAAGGTGGGGTCGCGTCACCCCTGTCGGTGAGCGGAGATGAGCGCCCCCTGCCCCCCGACGCGTCGCTGGCGGCGCTCCGTACCGCGCAAGAAGCGCTCAGCAACGCCCGCAAGCACGCGCCCGGCGCCGTCGTCAGCATGGGCCTGAGCTATTCCGACGAGGCCACCGTCCTGACCGTCACCGACACACCCCCGGCCACCCCGGTCCCCCGTCCGGAGAGCGCCGTCGCTGGTGGGAGGAGCTCGCTGTCGGCGACGGGCGGGGGTTACGGCCTCACCGGACTGCGCGAGCGCGCCGAGACCCTCGGTGGCAGTCTCGACGCCGGACCCGACGGCACCGGCTGGACCATCCGGCTCCGCCTACCCGCCTGGGCACATGCAGTCGCGTGACCCCGGGCGGTCAACGGTCCGGGTCCTCGTCGCCGACGACCAGGCCATCGTCCGCGAGGGCCTGGTCACCCTGCTCGGCATGATGCCCGACATCGACGTCGTGGCCGCCGCGAGTGACGGCGAACAGGCCGTCGCCCTCACCGCCGAACACGACCCCGACGTCGTCCTCATGGACCTCGGCATGCCCCGCCTCGACGGCACCGCCGCCACCCGCCGCATCCGCCGCGACCACCCCCGCACACAGGTCGTCGTGCTGACCACGTTCGCTGAGGAGGATGCCGTCATCGCCGCCCTCCAGGCCGGCGCGGTCGGCTTCCTCACGAAGGACGCCGGCCGCACAGAGATCGCCCGGGCGTTGCACGCTGCGGCCGCCGGACAGGCCGTGCTCGACCCACAGGTCTACGCCCGCCTCGTGGCCCGCGCCGCAACCTCGACGCACACGCCGGCTACCCCACCCAGCCCGGCCCTGCCCGACGGCCTCACCACGCGTGAGGCCGAGGTCCTCTCCCTGATCGCCGCCGGGTTCACCAACGGCCAGATCGCCGCTCGCCTCTACCTCTCGGAAGCGACCGTCAAGACGCATGTGAACCACATCTTCGGCAAGGCCGGACTACGAGACCGTGCACAAGCTGTCGCCTACGCCCACACTCATCGCCTCGACCACCTGCCATGACCCCGCAGCGTCCCCGGCGTCAGCTGTTGCCCGGCGAGCGTCCCCTTGGGCGCGGTTGCGGGCTGCTCAGGTCACGGACCACTCCTCCTGAAGGAGGGCGTAGCCGACCGTGTCGAGCCACCGACCCGACCGGTGCAGGGACTCGCGGACCGCGTGGAGTTCGCGACGCATGCCGACCCGCTCGAGCAGGCGCCACGACGCGTCGTTGCCGAGGAAGCAGTTCGCCGTGATGCGGCGTACGCCGAGCTCCCGGAAGCAGTGGCCCAGGAGCTCACTCACGGCTTCGGTGGCGTAGCCGTGTCCGGTGTGTGCGGGGTCGAGGACGAAGCCGAGCTCGGCCTGCGCGTGTCGAGCCTGGTCGGCGATCTCGAGCTGCGCCCAGGCGTCCTCCCGGCGGAGCATGAAATCGCCGATGATCTGGGCGGCAGCGTCGTGGCCGAGCATGACGATCACCGTGGCCGCGAGGCGACCGGGCTCGGCGAACACTCGGCGGTAGTCGTCGAGGTCGGCAGGGGAACCCGTGAGCCACTCGTTGATCGACTCGAGCCGGCGATACGCCCACGTCGCATCGGCGTCGTCGGTGGTGGCTGGACGAAGGGTGAGGCGCCCCGTGCACAAAGGGTTCTCGAGTGCGGGCGGTGGGATGAGGGTTGCCGGGTCGGGGCCGCGCAGCGCGGTGAGGGCGACGCCGATGTCGCGCAGGGCGGCGAGGACGCCGTGGAGCTGCGCCTGGTCGGCGACGTCGACCGTGATGCGGGTGGTGCCGTCTGTCTCGCGAGTCAGATCGAGCGCCCCGAGCCAGGCCGACCAGTGGTCGTCGAGGTGGCCGTCGACACGGATGACATACGTCGTCCGGGTGCCGTTCACGACAGGGCTCCCGCCCGGTCGCGCGGTTCGGCGTCCACAGCACGGCGACGACGTGCGGGGTGACGGATCGCCCACTCCGCGACCGTGAGGTTGATCCCCCAGGCCGCGACCAGCATCAGCGCCTGGGCGAGATCCCCGGTGCCGAAGACCGCGCCGCCGAAGCCCAGAGTGAAGACCTGCGTTCCGGCGACCAGCGCGATCGCGAAGCTGCGGATCATCCACACCCGGTGCGTCGCGAACTGGCGGCGGCGGACCGCGCGGAACCCGAGGACGAGAGTGACCACCAGCGCCACACCGAACATCAGTCGGAGCGGGTACACGATGCCGCGAGTGGCGTGCGCCCGCGGGAAGAACTGGTTCAGCCACAGCGCCGACAACGCCACGCCGAGCCCCGCGACCACCACGATGCGCCCGGCTCGCCGGTGCCAGGCCCGCCGGCGTCGCCGCAGGCGAGGCACGAACTGGAAGGCGCCCACGAGCGCGAACACGACCGCGCTGACGATGTGCACCACGACGGGCAGCGGCGACGCGTCGAACCGCGGGTTCGCCGGCATCGTCGGCGGTCCGCCGGAGAGCTGGACGAGGCGGAGAATGCCTGCGATCACCGGGACGGTGACGAGTGCGATCAGGGCGGCCGGAACCGGCCAGCTCCGCGTGGAGCCGGCCGGCTTCGGCGAGCGAGTGGTCATCGGACTGCAGAGGGGTTGACGCGTGCGGCGGGGACGGCCGCGGGCGAGGCGGTGGTCTTGACGGCGCTGGATTCGGAGACCGTCCGCTGGCTGCGCCAGAGGGAGACGCCGAGCCCGATCATCGCGATGGCGTTCGGGAAGGCGAGCAGCCGGTAGAAGGCGTCCGGCATCAGCGAGAGCACGACACTCGCGAAAGCGCTGACGGCGAGGAGCAGGGTCGCCCAGCGGGCGAGGACCCGGGCGCGGAAGAGCGCGATGCCGAAGATCAGACCGCCGGTGAGGTAGAGACCCGCTTGGATCTGTCCCCACGAGACAGCAAGAGCTCCGAGGTCGCCGGTCACGGTGCCGCGGCTGGTGGACAGGGCGATGACGTCCTTGACGTAGGCCGGATCGGTCTTGGCGAGCGTGGGGGCGACGAACGCGGCGATATAGGTGGTGCACATGATGGAGAGGTAGGTGGCGGCGAAGACGAGGTAACCGACGAGCCCGAGGACTCCGTTGCGCCGGACCTGGCTCAGGTACATGCCCGTGATCCCCGCCAGGGCGAGTGGGCACATCAGGATCTTGAACACGTCGCGGACGAAGACGTCGGTCGTGGTGATCGTGGTCAGGTTCAGCTGGGGGTGGCCGAGCTGGACGCCGATGAAGATCACGCCGGCCGCTGCAGAGGCGACGCCGGCGGCCTTGGTGAGGCCGGTGATGGTGACGGTCATGGCGGGCTCCTGGTCCTAGGTCTGGTGCCGGGCGGGATGTCCGGCCATGACCAGGGACGCTAGGAAGCGAGGGGGTGAGCAGACATCACCATGTGATGTGACCCGCTTGGTGATTCACCGCTACGGCAGGCCGAGTTCGCCGGCCCGCCGGACCGCAGCCCGGCGGGTGTTCACGCCGAGCTTGGTGAAGATGTGCTTGGTGTGCGTACGCAGCGTGTTGGGAGAGACGAACAGCTGGCGGGCAATCTCGGGGCCGCTGAGCTCGGTCGCCAGCAGGCGCAGCACCTCGAGTTCACGCTCGCTGAGACCCTCCTCGGATGCACGCCCGGGAGGTGCGGGTGGGGACGGTCGCTGTGCCCTGACCAGCAGGTCCTCGGCGTGCGCCCGTACCTCGTGCGCCGCGACGTGGGCGACGCGCCCGAGCAGCTCCGAGATCGGCTGTCCCTCGTCGAGGAAGAGCCGGCAGTAGCCGGCCGGCACCCCCTCGGTCAGAGCGGCAGAAAGGTCGTCCGCCGCCGAGTCCGCGTCGCCGTGCGCGTAATGAGCGAGCGTCCTCACCAGGCGCACCTCGATCACGCTGCCGTCGCGCCCTGCGACCTGCGCTGCGGCCAGCACCCGGTCGAGCAGGTCGAGCGCCTCGCCCACGTTCCCTTCTGCGACGAGCAACCGGGCGAGGGTGAGCTGCTCGTACTCGCCCAGGTAGGTCGGCGGATGCGCCGGCGCGACCCCACGCTCGCGGGCCCACGCTCGCGCACCGTCCAACCGGCCTTGGAGGATCCGCACCCGCGCCCTGGTCGCGGCGATCGGCCGCACGTCAGGGAAGAAGCCGGGGAGGAAGAGCGGCTCGGCCTCGTCGAGCATCGCGATGGCACCCTCGAGGTCACCTTTCGCCTGTAGCAGGCCTGCCGTCGCGGTGTACCAACGATGGCGGTTCTCCAGCAGCGACGCCCGATGGCCGAGTTCGCGGGCGACGTCGAGATGCTCCGCGGCCGCACCGAGGTCCCCTTGCTCGCGGAGGACGTCCGCGAGGCCGACGTGCAGGTCCCCGGTCGTGGAGAGCGCCGCGCCGGGCCGGCTCTCGGCCGCGGCCAGCGCCCGTTCATAGAGCCGGCGCGCCTCGATCGGGCGTCCGCGGGCCAGCCAGATGCTCCCGAGCACGACCGTTGTCCCCAGCTCGTCCGCCACCATGCCGGCGGCATGCAGGCTCCGCACCACCTTGCCGAAGCTGTCGACGGCGGAGCGGAGGTCACCGGCGGCCCATGCCGCCATACCGACGAAACCGGCGCCGCCGCTTCGCGCGAAGTGGTCCTCCGGCCCGGCCAGCGCGAGGGCCCGGCGCGCATGCGCAACGGTGCCGCCGACATCTCCCCTGGCCTGCGCCACCGCGGCGCGATACACCGAGATCATGGCGGGGAGGCCGCGGATCTCGCCTTCCCGGTCTCTGGCCGCCTCCGCCAACGCAGCCGGCGTGGAGATGGTGGCAGGCGGCATGGTGACGAGACCGGCCTCCGAGGCGTCGAGCCACGCCTCCACCCCGTCCACGTCGCCCTCGGAGAGCCGCCTCCACCCGGTGTAGGTGGCGAGCAGCGGCCGGGCACGGACGAGGTCGTCGGGCAGCGCCGCCAGCCATTCGCGGATGGTGTCGTTCTGCCGTCGTCGCCGAAGGTCGGCAACGCCGAGCTCGACGAGGTCGGCTGCGTGTTCGTGATCACCTCCGAGGATCGCGTGCCGTAGCGCATCGGACAGCAGTCCGTTCTTCGCCAACCAGCGGCTGGCCGTGCTGTGCAGCTCGTCGACCCGATCGGCGCCGCGGCTGGCCAATCGCACGCGGAGGGCGTCGGCGAAGAGGTGGTGATAGCGGTACCACCGGCGCTCGTCGTCGAGCGGGATGACGAACAGGTTCACGCGGTCGAGGCTCTCGAGCATGGTCTGACCGTCGACGCGCCCGGTCAGCGCGTCGCAGAGGCTGCCGGTCATCTGGTCGAGCACGCAGGTGTCGAGCAGGAAGGCGCGCACGTCATCCGGCTGCCGGTCCAGAACCTCCTCGACGAGGTAATCCAGGACGAACCGGTGGCTTCCGGAAAAGGCCTGGACGAAGAGATCGATGTCTGCAGGTCCCTCGGCGGTGCCTAGATGAGTCTGCACCGACAGCGCGGCCAGCTGGAGCCCCGCAGCCCACCCCTCGGTGCGTGTCTCCAGCGCGGCCACGAGCGCAGGCTCCAGCGCCAGCCCCATCACCTCGTTGAGGAACACGTGAGCTTCGCTCCGGGTGAACCTCAGGTCAGCGGCACGTACCTCCACGAGCTCCCCGCGCGCACGCAGACGGGACAACGGGAGTGGCGGATCGGCGCGCGAGGTGATCGCCAAAGTGACCTGCGGAGGCAGGTTGTCCAGGAAGAAGGTCACCGCCTCATGGACGGCAGTGCGGTCCAGAACGTGATAATCGTCCAGGGCCACGACCGTTGGACCCGCGAGCGCGTCGAGCTCATTGATCAGGCTGACCAGCACCGCCTCGGTCGGCGTGCTGCCGCCGGCCTCCAGCAGGGCGAGCGCCTCGACCCCGACGTCCGGCTCGGCGGTCCGAATCGCCGCCACGAGGTGGGTCACGAACAGCGCGGGGTCGGCATCGCCCGGGTCGAGAGCCAGCCACGCCACCCTGCGCTGCGGCGTGCCCGCCTCCCACAGCCACTGCGTCAGAAGTGTCGTCTTGCCGAACCCGGCAGGTGCCGCCACGAGGACGAGCCGGGGCATCTCGCCTCCCCTAGCCTCCAGCCGGTCGATGAGGCGGGCACGGTGTACCAGCCGGCGACGCGGCACGGGCAGGTGGAGCTTGGTGCCCAGCACAGGCATCGCGCCAGCGTAGGCCCGTGTTGCCTCGATGACAGGCCAGGCGGCGAACGGCGCGGACAAGCTCGTCGGTCAGGAGCGAGGCGGATCCCCGCCGAGTCTGGAACGAGCGCAACCTCCAGGAGCATGCTGGTGCCGGTCCCACCTGCGATGGTTCGGGTCACTCGCTCCGCATGCGAGTCCTCGCACTTCGTTGCAAGGAGAGCGCCATGACCGATACGCCGTCTCCTCCGGTTCCCGGCTCGACCGTCCGCCCTCCCCGCCCTCGGGAGGCTCCGACGCAGAGGACGACGAGCAGGGCCTCGGGGAGCAGCGGATTCGCCCCGGCACCGCGAGTGGGACGCGGCTTCGTGGCGCTCTACACGCTGGCGTTCCTGAGCACCAGTCTGTTGTTCCTGGCGCCCCTTCTGGTGACATTGGCGCTCAAGGTGAACTCGCTCGTGGGGACGGAACGAGCGCCGAACAGCTTGTCGCTGGTCGCCAGCATCGGCGGGCTGTTGTCGATCGTCGCGAACCCGTTCTTCGGCAGGATGAGCGACCGCACGTCCTCTCGGTGGGGCATGCGTCGGCCGTGGATGGTGATCGGTCTGCTGGCCGGTTCGTCGGGGATTCTCGTGATCGCCTTGGCGCCCAACGTCGCGGTCGTCCTGGTCGGGTGGTGCATCGCCCAGGTCTTCTTCAACGCGCTGCTCGCCGCCGAGGTGGCCGTGCTACCGGACCAGGTCCCCGAGGCTCAGCGCGGCACTGTCGCGGGCGTCCTCGGGATCTGCACGCCGGTCGCGTCCGTGACCGGGACCTTCCTGGTCAAGCTGTTCACCGGCAACCTGCTCGTGATGTTCCTCGCGCCCTGTGTGATCGGCGGGTTCTTCATCCTCCTGTTCGTGGTGGCCCTCGACGATCGCCGGCTCGCGGTGGCCGACAAGCCGCCGTGGTCACTCCGGGAGTTCGCGGCCACCTTCTACGTCAACCCTCGGAAGAGCCCGGACTTCGCCTGGGCCTTCGCCAGCCGTTTCCTGCTCATCCTGGCGTATGCCTTCCTCGCCACCTACCAGGTCTATTACCTGCTGGACAAGCTCGGCAGCGCAGAGGCCGACGTGCCACAACAGGTCTTCCTCGGCGCGCTGGTCCAGTCCGCCATCGTCGTCCTCGCCTCCCTCGCGGGCGGCCGGCTGTCCGACCGAACCGGCCGACGGAAGGTCTTCGTCCTGTCGGCGTCGATCGTGTACGGCTTCGCGCTCTTCGTGCTCGCCGCCGCCACCGACGTCAACGGGTTTCTCGTCGGCATGGCCATCAGCGGGCTCGGCTTCGGGGTGTACTTCGCCGTCGACCTCGCGCTCGTGACACAGGTGCTCCCCGACCAGGAGAACGCCGCGAAGGATCTGGGTGTGTTCAACATCGCCGGAGCGCTCCCCTTCACCATCGCACCGGCCCTCGCGCCGGCCATCCTGGCTGCCGGCGGCGGGAGCTACACCGTGCTGTACACCGTCGCCGGGCTGTGCGCCGTGGCCGGGGCGTTCGCCATCCTGCCGGTGAAGCGGGTCCGATGAACGCCGACAGGCGTCGTGTTCAGTCAGCGTGGTCGGTCAGCGTGGTCGGTCAGCGTGGTCGGTCAGGCGTCGCGGCGGCGCAGCAGCACCGCGGCCACCACCAGCAGGGCCGCGACCCAGGTGAGCATCACGGCGTAGCCGGTCCACGGGTCGAGGACGGGGGCGCTGGAGGCCGCTCTGGCGTGGTCGATGGCGGCCTGGGTGGCGAGGAGCTGATGACCGGCGGTGCCCGGAAGGTACGGGCTCACGGTGCGGAAGACGTCGGCGGGGATAGTGCGGAAGAGAACCTCCACGACCAGGAGCAGCCCGAGCACGGTCGCGAGGGCGCCGGCGGAGAGCCGCACGATCGCGCCGATCGCGAACGCCAGCAGGGAGACCGCGACCAGGTACAGGACGCTGCCGAGCAGGATGCGCCGGGTCTGCGCGTCCCCGAGGTCGAGCGCGGCGCCGTGCGCGTGCAGGGTGGGCAGTGCCACCGCCCACGCGAGGACGATCCCGACGGCGGCGGTGGCGGCCATGGCCACGGACAGGACCAGTGCCTTGGCCCACAGCGCGGGCAGCCGTTTCGGGACGGCGGTGAGGATGGTGGGGATCATGCCTGTCGAGTACTCGCCCGTGATGACCAGGACACCGAGGACGGCGACGACGAGCTTGGCGAGGTCGGCGCCCGCGGTCACGACCGAGGGGTCGTGCAGCAGCGCGACGAGGACGGCCGCATCCTGGGGTTTCGTCGCCGGGTCGTAGGCCTCACGTGCGGTGAAGAAGACCGCGAGGTAGCTGACGGCGGCCATCAGGACGACGGTCGTGGCGAGGGTCCAGACGGTCGAGCGGAGCGACCAGAACTTGATCCATTCGGAGTGCACGACGTGCGGGAACGTGACGCCATGGGCGAAGTGGCGTCGAACGCTGGTGCTGTCGGTGGCGACGCTGGTCAGGGTGGTCATCGCAGCTGCTCCTTCGAGAGGGTGGCCGGCGCCGTCGGGGACGGAACCGGCGAGGAGTGGTACTCGACCGCGTCGGCGGTCAGCGACAGGTAGGAGTCCTCGAGCGTGCCGGCGCGGGGGGTGAGCTCGTGCAGCACGATGCCGGCCGCGGCCGCGGCCTCGCCGATGACCGCCGCGGTGGTGCCGGTGACCTCGACGGCGCCGGGTGCGATCGCGGTGCACGTCACGTCGGGGCAGCGCAGCAGCTCGACGAGCCGGGTGGCCTGGGGACTGCGGACCACGACGGTGTTGCCGCCGGAGCGGGCGATGATGTCGGCGACGCCGGCGTCGGCGAGGATGCGGCCGCGGCCGAGAACCACGATGTGGTCGGCGGTGAGCGCCATCTCGCTCATCAGGTGCGAGGACAGGAAGATGGTCCGGCCCTGCGCGGCCAGCTCCCGCATCAGCGTCCGGACCCACAGGACGCCCTCGGGGTCGAGGCCGTTGACGGGCTCGTCGAGGAGCAGGGTCTGCGGGTCGCCGAGCAGCGCGGCGGCGATGCCGAGCCGCTGACCCATCCCGAGGGAGAATCCGCCGACGCGCTTGCCGGCGACGCTCTGGAGGCCGGTCATCTCGATGACCTCCTCCACCCGTTTCCGGCCGAAGCCGTGGGTGGCGGCGACGGCTCGCAGGTGGGCGGCGGCCGACCGGCCGGTGTGGACGGCCTTCGCTTCCAGCAGGGCCCCGACCTCGGTGAGCGGGGACGGGTGCTGGGCGTAGGGCCGGCCGTTGACGGTGACGCTGCCGCTCGTGGGCCGGTCCAGGCCGACGATCATGCGCATGGTCGTGGACTTGCCGGCGCCGTTCGGACCCAGGAAGCCGGTGACCTGGCCCGGCCGGACGGTGAAGCTGATGCCGTCGACGGCGGTCTTGGGGCCGTACGTCTTGGTGAGGTTCTCAGCGATGATCATGAGGACTCCCGACGGGGGTGGGGTCGGCAGCAGGGGCGGCCCACCGGTCGGGGTGGGCCGCCCCTGTGTCTTCCGAATGGCTGCGGGGCTCGAACCACTGACCTCAGGCGGCCGGGACGGCGTCGCGGGTCTGCACGGACGGGCCGTCGAGGGCGGCGACGGCGGCCGGCCGGAACCCCTTGACCGTCAGGTACACGCCGACGGAGAGCTCGAACACGATCGCGGGGAAGCCGAACAGGAAGCCGGGCGCGGAGGTCTGGCCCCAGAGGCCGAGGATCGCAGCGGTGTCCGACAAGAGGAAGAGCGGGCCGCCGACGAGGCCGAAGATCGGGATGACGCGCCCCACCAGCCCGGATCGGTAAAGGAGATAGCCCAGGAGCAGGTCGTTGAAGCCGGCCATGATGCCCGGGCCGAGCAGGAACGTCCACTGTCGCATTGCGACCAGCGACTCGCCGGTCACGCCGAGCGCCTGCCCCTGCGCCCCGGTGGCGCCGGCGAAGTGCTGCTGCAGCGTGACGACCGACAGGATGCTGACGACGCCGACCAGGATGAGCGCCGCCTCGACGACGCGAGAGGTGACGAAGCCGATCGCTGCGGTGCGGCTGACCCGCCTCGTGACCGGATACAGCACCACGGCGGTGGCGACGCCGGAGGCGGCCGTCAGGACCTCGAGCACCGAACCCCACTGCACAGCCGTGTTGCTCCCGGGGGTGCTGATGTATCCGGTCGGGTCCGCGATGACGTCCGCGAAGAGCTTGAGCTGCGGGATCGAGGCGGCGAACGTGGCGAGGTAGGCGATGCCGCCGGCCAGGGAGACCTTTCGCATCGGGTCCATGTGGGGGCGCGTGGCCGGCGCGGCGGCTGCGGTGGGCGTGGTGCGGGTGTCGGTGGTCATGGCGTGCTCCTTGGTTCGTGCTGGGTGGTGGGTGTGACGGAGACGAGCGGGAGGCCGAGGTCGCTGACCTTGCGCAGCAGGCCGTGGAGTGCGGACTGGTCGGCGACCGGGCCGTCGAGAACCGTGGTGCCGTCGGCCTGCCGGGTGAGGGTCATGCCGTCGAACCAGGCGGCCCAGCGGTCCGCGAGGTGTCCCTTCACGCGGATCTCGTACCGATCCGGCTCCTGAGCAGGACTCACGCTCGTCGCCTCCGTCGCCGTGGCCGGACCGCGGTCCGCCGGAGGCGGGTGCGGTGCGCGGTGGAACACGTCGAAAGGTGGCCGCCGATGTGACGAGCCGTCCTCGTCACACCTGACGAGTCGGGTGATGAAAGTCCGGAGGATCTGTCGCGCAGCCCTCAGCCGCGGCGCGGTCCCGGCAGCAGGTTCAGGTCGTGCGCCTGGCGGACGGCGGCACGCCGGCTGGTCACGCCGAGCTTGGCGTAGATGTTCCTCGTGTGGGTGCGCACGGTGCTCAGCGACACCGACAGCGCACGCGCGATGTCGGGACCGTCGAGGTCGCTGCCGAGCAGGCGGAGCACGTCGAGCTCGCGGTCGCTCAGGGGCTCGACCATGCCCCGCCCCGAGGAAGGCCGGTGCTGTGTCCTCGTCGTCGCCGCCAGCAGGCGGCGGACGTACCCCGCGGCCGTCGACTGCCTCGGCAGCGCCTTCAGCAGGGCCGCCATCGGCGGCACCCTCGTCGGCGAAGAGCCGCACGTAGCCTTCCGGCTGGGCGAGCCTCACCGCGCGCTGCAGTGCGTCGAGGGCGGCGTCCATGTGGTGGTGGCCCTGGTGGGCCAGAGCCTGAAGGACCAGGACCTCGAGAACGCTTCCGGCCCGCTCGCCGTCCCGGGCGGCAGCCAGCAGCCGCGCCAGCAGCTCGAGCGCCTCCTCGAGCGCGCGGGCGTCCCCTTCGGCGTGATGCCGGGCCAGGAGCAGCCGCGCGAGGGTGACGTGCTCGTACTCGTGCAGGTACGACAGCTCGTCGTCCGGGGACAGGCGCCGCTCGCGTGCCCACGCCTCCGCCTCGTCGAGCTCCCCGCGCCGCAGCCGCAGCCGTGCGCGCACTGCGGGAACCGGCCGCACGTTGGGGTTGAAGTCGCCGACGTAGACGTCGTCCGCAGCGTCGAGGAGCTCGAGCGCATCGTCGAGGTCGCCTTCGGCCTCCTTCAGCCGGGCCATGGCGACGCGCCACCGGTAGGGGTTCTGCGGCAACCCGTTGTGATCACCGAGGCGGCGGCTGACGTACAGGTGCTCGCCCGCCGCCGCGAGGTCGTCCCGCTCGAGCAGCACCCCGGCGATTCCGACGTGCATGTCGGCGGTTCCCCGCAGCGGGTCGCGCCCCGGCCCGCGCAGGCGCCAGGTCCAGAGCCCGCTGGTAGGTGCGCAGCGCGTCGCCGAGCTGTCCCTGGGCCCGGCGGATGTCCCCGAGGGTGATGCAACAGCCCAGGACGTCGGCGAGGAACCCGACACTGGTCAGCTCGGCGACCGTCCGGGTGTAGGCGGCATGCGCACGGGAGAGGTCTCCCCCGGTCAACGACGCGAGTCCTTGCAGGGCGCTTGCCGAGGCGCGGGTGAGGGCGTCGTCCGGCGGGGCGAGCGACATCGCCTCCCGCGCCTGCGTGACCGTGCCCTCGAGGTCCCCGCCGGCGAGATTCAGGGCGGCCCGGTACAGGTGGATCTGGGCGGGCAGTGAGCGGTAGGCCACCCGGTCGACGACGACGAGGTCCGGCGGCGGCTGCGGCGGCCAGCTGCCGTCCTCCGCCCGCACCGAGCGTTCGACGTCCGAGAGCCGCTGGCCGACCGTGTCGAAGTTCGACACCTGCGCCAGCGCCGCGACGAAGCCGATGCCGAGCACCGGCCGCTTCCGCACCACGTCGTCTGGCAGCACATGCACCCAGCCGGCGAGCTCCGCCTCACGCCGGTCCCGGAGCATCGTCCGCACGGCGGGTTCCATGAGGTCGGCGGCTCGATCGGCGTCGCCGCCGGCCAGCGCGTGGCTGACCGCTTGCGAGCTGTCGCCGTCGGCCTCGAACCATGCGCTGGCCCGCGCGTGCAGCTCGGCCACGCGCTCGGGCTGCTCGTCGTGGAGGTGCGCCCGCAGGACGTCGGCGAACAGGTGGTGGTACCGGTACCACTGCCGCTTGTCGTCCAGCGGGACGACGAACATGTTGGCGCGCTCGAGCGCGACCAGGGTCGCCTTGCCGCCGGGCCGTCCGGTGACGGCGTCGCAGAGCGGGCCGGTGAGTCGCTCGAGGATCGACGTCCGGAGCAGGAACTGGCGGACGTCGGAAGGCTGGCGTGCCAGGACCTCCTCGCCGAGGTAGTCCACGACGTAGCGGTCGTCCCCGGCGAACCCGGCGATGAACGCGCTCACGTCGCTGCGGCCCTGCATCGACAGGGCGGCCAGCTGCAGGGCCGCGATCCACCCTTCGGTACGTGCGTCCAGCGACGTCACGTCGCCCTCGCTGAGCCGGAACCCCATGCCGTCGTTCAGGTACGCCGCGGACTCCTCGACGGTGAAGCGAAGGTCCGCGGCCCGGACCTCGGACAACTGGCCACGGGCACGCATCCGGGCCAACGGCAGCGGCGGGTCGGTCCGGGTCGCGAGCACCACGTGCAGCTGCGGTGGCTGGTGCTCGAGGAGGAAGGTCATCCCCTCGTGCACGTCGGCCGCCTCGACGAGGTGGTAGTCGTCGAGGACCAGCAGCAGGTCCCGCTTCGATCCGCCCAGCTCGTTGAGCAGGGCGGCGAGGGCCGCCTCCGTGGCCGGCGGGGACGAGTCCAGCAGCCCCGAGGCGGCTCCGCCGACGTCCTCGACCGCCCCGCCGATGGCGGTGACGACGTACGTCCAGAACCGCGCGGCGTCGTTGTCGCGCTCGTCCAGCGAGACCCAGGCGACCGCCGGCGCGCGCGGCCCGAACGTGGCCAGCCACTCCGTGAGTACGGTGGTCTTGCCGAAACCGGCGGGCGCGGACAGCACGGTCAGCCGGGACGAGAGCGCCGCGTTCAGGCGCTCGTCAAGGCGGGGGCGGGCAACAGCGTTCGGGCGCCGGCCGGGGACGCGGTACTTGCTCGCGAGGAGGGCAACTGCCACTGCCGCACCGCCTCCTGGAAGAGCATCCGCCGTGCGGCCCGCAGCGGCGGTTCGGCCCATCGTGACCCACATCGGCGCGACGTGGCACTCGGCTTCCCGGTCCTCCGGACGTGCTGTCCCTGGACAGCACGTCTAGTGCTCGACGTTCACGGGGTGCCAGAGGGCGAGGCCGGTCGCCGGATCGAACACGTGCACCCGCGCGGCGTCCACCGCCAGCGTGAACGACATCCCCAGCTGAACCGTGTGGTCGCGCGGCAGCCGGGCGACGAGACGCGCCCGGGCGACCGGCGGCACCCAGGGCTCGACGCCGTCGCCGGTCGGCGCCGGAGCGTCCAACTCGACGAAGGCGAGCACGGAAGGACCGGTGAACTCCGTCGCGACGACGAACCCGCGCAGCCGGGCGACGTCGGGGTCGTCGACTCCCGCGGCGTCCAGAACGTCCTCGGGGCGCCACCCCAGGACGAGGTCGCGGTCCTGATGACCCTCGAGCTGGGGCGGCGTGCCCCTCCAGAACGGCACGGTGCGGTCGCCCACCCGGACGCCGGCGAGGCCGGCCGCGGACACGAGCCGCCCGATCACCAGCCCCATGGGCTGGGACGCGAGGAAGGTCGCGACGAAGACGTCGACAGGATGTTCGTAGAGCGCGCGGGGGGTGTCGACCTGGACGAGGCGTCCCTGCCGCAGGACGGCCACGCGGTCGCCGACGGCGAGCGCCTCGACCGGGTCGTGAGTGACGTAGAGCGTCGCGACGCCCTGCCGCTTGACCTCGTGGACGAGCCGGCGCCGCAGCTCGAACCGCTCGCCGGGGTCGAGGTGGGCCAGCGGCTCGTCGAGCAACCAGGCGGACGGCCTGCGGACGAGAGCCCGGCCGATGTCGGTCCTGGCGCGCTCGCCGGCCGACAGGCTGGCGGGCTTGCGGCCGAGCAGCCGCCCGAGCCGCATCCGGGTGGCCTCGACGTCGACCCGTTCGTTCCGCTCGTCCTTGGGCACGTGGTGCAGGCGGAGACCCAGGCCGAGGTTGCCGTGCACGTCCAGGATCGATACCAAGGCGCTGGTCTCGAACACCATCCCCAGGTCACGCCGGTCCGTACTTACCCCTGCGACGTCGCGCCCGGCGAGTTCGACGGTTCCGCCGGCCGGCACCAGGCCCGCGACGGCACGCAGCAAGGTCGTCTTGCCGCTGCCGGATGGGCCCACGATCGCGAGCAGCTCACCAGCAGCCACATCGAGCGAGATCTGCTCGAGCGCGATCGTCCCGTCCTCGCGCGTGACCCGCACGTCGCGCAGACGCACCCCTGACTCGCCGGTGCGGGTCACGAGCCGAGACTAGACAGCCGTCCTCAGCCCTGGCGAGTCACAGCGTCCAGGAGGACCTCACACGCTCGGACTACGTCAAGGGCGCCTTGTACGACGTCGCGTTTGCCGCGATCGCCGTGGCCGGGCCGAACTTCGTCGGCAGGAACAGGAA
This sequence comes from uncultured Actinomycetota bacterium, assembly GCA_963792195.1. Taxonomy (GTDB): domain Bacteria; phylum Actinomycetota; class Actinomycetes; order Actinomycetales; family Kineosporiaceae; genus DATKNA01. The sequence goes on from CAWBVK010000006.1 coordinate 488,918, forward strand.
CAGGCACAGCTCGCACGTGTTCACCGAGGCGCAGATGGGCCATCACGACGTCACTGTCCGATCCGCGGCTTCGACCTGTCCACCATGACGCTGATCGAGGGTGAGTCCGGCGTCGTCGTCATCGACCCCCTCATCTCGGCCGGGTGCTATGACGACGGTGCCCGTCGACACGAGTTCTGGAACTGCGTCGACTCGGTGCGGCGGTGCGCTCAGACGTTCGCTGCGGGCCCGGCCGTCGAGCTCGGTCCACCCCTGGAGTGTTCATCTGTGACCAGTGCGCGCTGTGGGCAGCGCGGCGCTCGACCCGGATGCCGGTGGTCCGCCTCGACCCTCGTGCTGCGCTTGGATGGCTGTGGGCCCGGTCCCCCCTACAGGCCCGTTTCGGTGGGTCGATTCCGATCCGGCCCAGCACGGCCTGGACCGGACGGCCGCGTTCTACCGGAGGGTGGGCATGCAGAGGGTCGCCAGGCACGAGGGTTACATGCTGATGGGCCTACAGGGCGTAGATCTGCACTTTGCGGCTGATCCGAGCGGCGGTGGTGGTGGCCCAGCCTTGGTTCTCATCCCCGACGCCAGGCAGTTGTGGACGCAGCTGAAGAGCCAGGACGCACCGGGCTTGGGATAGGTGGAGGATCGAGACCACGGCCTGCGCGAGTTCGTGGTGACCGACCACAACGGCGAAGGCCATAGTCCGCCAGACGAGGGAGCCACCCGCCAGGATGCCCCGATGCGCGGTTCGCCTGGCTCGTCTCGGGGAAGTCGCCCATAGTGGCCTGGTCGTGCACGAGGAGGAGCGGGTGTCGGCTGGCGAGTCGGGGTTGCGGACGTCTGCTCCGACACGAGAGCCGCAGGGGCCGTCGACCTCGAGTATTCGACTCGACGCGGCCAGGTCGAGCACCTCGATCGCCCGGCGCTGGGTGCGCGCCGTGCTCCGCGAGGTTGTCGCGGAGGACGTCATCGACGACGTCGCACTCGTGGTCAGCGAGCTGATCGCGAACAGCGTCGAACACACCAGCTCGCAGGAGATCCTTTTGAGCGTCCGTGTCGACGGAAAGGCCCTGGTCGTCCGGGTTCACGACCAGGGGCCGGGACTCCCCAGCGCCTGGCCGGTGCCGGGCCTTCATGAACGCTCCCGGGGACTGATGATGGTCAGCAAGCTGAGTACAAGCGTGTCCAGCCGCGCCGTGCCCGAGGGCGGCGCCGTCGTCGAGGTGGTCATCCCGAACGAGAGCGGCGCCGGGTCCGATGCGTGATCCATGGCGCGGGTGGCGGAACCGGCTGCGGCGGCGCAAGGTCGCGGTGGAAGTCCAGTCCAGAGCCGCGAACGACAAGGTCGAGGAACTCGTCGGCGAGGCAGGCGCCGACGCTGAGCGGGAACGGGCGCCGTTCTTCTGCGAATGTTCCGACGCTGACTGTCGTCGACGGATACGGATCACCCCGCAGCGGTGGACGGAGATCCACGCGCACCCGCGGGACTTCGTCGTCACGCCCGGGCACCAGTCGCTCGACGTCGAGCGGGTCGTCGAGTCCTTCCCCGGCTACCTCGTCGTCCGCAAGGACGAGGTGGCCTACGAAAGCTGATGAATGCTCCGGGGTAGCCGCCATCCGATCGCCAGCAACTCCGGCGTCCGGCCCGTGCATGCTGCCAACCACCGGGACCGGCCATCCAGGATGACCTGCGCCGCCTCGGTCCCGAGGAGCTCCGGCAGGACCATCCGGACCGACTCGCGGATGAGGTCCACGCCCTCAACGGCACGGGATGCCTTCAGCAGTTCGGACACGGCAGACTGGAACAACGCCATTGGCGGGTTCCTCTTTAGTGTGTGCTTGGCCGTTCACACCGAAGATCCCGCCGATGGCCCCCTGCTTCAGCGGAGCACGCCGTCGATCACCCCGGACCCCACCACGCCAGGGACTCACACGTGACCGCGAGGACGTGGGCGTAGACATTTCCTCGGCTTGCAGATGCCGTCGGGTCGTGTGGTCGGTAGCACCTCGTGCTCGGTGCGACCTCCCGCGCATGACGTGTGGTCCCCAGGCGGTCCCAGCGCTCTGCCGGCGGCGATGAACGCTGACCAATCTTGGACGACCTCGTAGGCAGGCCCTGTCGATAGCCCTGCATTGGCGGAGTCTGCTCGCGCCCGCCTCCCCCAGGTAGTCGGCCACTACACACATGTGACGCTCGCGCAAGTCCCTGTTTGGGCCAGGCAGCCGTGACGTCGCCGACACTATTGTCCGGGTTCACCCCCTCTGCGGCGTCCGGCCCGCGCCGCGCCTACGGATGCTCACGCGTCCGTCGTGCCCTCGAACCCCGGGCTGCGCACTGCGGCCCGAGCTGAAGGAGCAGCAGTGAAGAGCAAGCCACTCGGCATCCTCGCGGGCGTCTCGCTGGCAGTCGCGTCGCTGACCGCCGTCGCAGTTCCCGCATCCGCCTCGACGCCTGCCTCGGTGCCAGGCGCGCAAACCGCAACCGCGCCACCGTGGATGAATACGCGGCTCTCCGCGGATCAACGCGCTCGGCTTGTCGTCGCCCGGATGACGCTCGACGAGAAGATCGCGATGGTGCACGGCGCCGGCTTCCTGTTCAACCAGGGCTTCGCCGGCCTCGTGCCCGCGAACACCCGCCTCGGCATCCCCGCGCTGTACCTCGCGGACTCCCCCGTCGGCGTGGGCAACGGCTCGACCGGCGTGACCCAGTGGGCCGACACCTCGGCCCTGGCCTCGACCTGGGACACCTCGCTCGCGCACGCCTATGGCAGTGCCTACGGCGCCGAGCAGGCCGGCAAGGGCCACAACATCGCCCTGGCGCCGACGATCAACATCCTGCGGCTTCCGCTGTGGGGACGGGCACCCGAGACCTTCAGCGAGGACCCCTACCTGACCGGCGCGCAGGCGGTCGCGGAGATCCGCGGCGTGCAGGGCAACCACGTCATCGCCACCACGAAGCACTTCGTCGCGAACAACCAGGAGGTGCTGCGCAGCCACATCAACGTCGTGGCTGCGCAGCGCACGCTGCACGAGATCTATCAGCCGGCCTTCAAGATGGCGGTCCAGCAGGGCGGCACGGGCGCGATCATGTGCTCCTACAACCGGGTCAACGGCACCTACGCGTGCGAGAACGCGCAGGAACTGACCGACGTCCTGCGTGACGCGTGGAAGTTCGACGGGCTGGTCATGTCCGACTGGGGCGCGCTGCACAGCACCGTCAAGGCCGCGCGCTCCGGGCTGGACCTGGAGATGCCCGGGGTGGCCGACGAGGCCAACCCGACTCCCCTCGACCAGTTGTTCGGCGGCCAGCACTTCGGCGCCAAGCTCAAGGCCGCCGTGCTCGCCGGCTCGGTTCCGGAGTCGACCCTGAACGCGATGGTCACGCACATCCTCACCGCGATGTTCCGGATCGGGCTGTTCGACCACCCGCTGCCCGACCCGGCCACCGTGAAGAACCACGTCGTCAGTACCCCGGCGCACCTCGCCCTGTCCACGAAGATCGCCACCGACGGCACCGTTCTGCTGAAGAACTCCCACTCCGTGCTGCCGCTGAGCCGGAGCCTCAGGTCGATCGCGGTCATCGGGGACGCGGCCAGCGAGCACCCGCAGACCGCGGCCGGCGGCTCAGCGACCGTCCTGCCGTCCAAGCCGGTCGTGACCCCGCTCGCCGGGATCACCGCGCGCGCCGGCAGCGGCGTCACGGTCACCCACGCCCAGGGGACCGTCGGAGTGACCGGCCCCCTGACCCCGGTCCCCGCCACGGCCTTCGGCAGCGGACTGGCCGCGACCTACTACGGGACCGCTGACCTGTCCGGCACGCCGATCGCGACCGGCACCGTCCCCAACCTCGACTACACCGGCACCCCCGCCGTCGTCACCGGGCACACGGTCTGGTCCGCCCGCTACACCGGCACCCTCACCGCCCCGGCCACCGGCGACTACCGGTTCTCCCTCTCCGGCGGCCCCAACCTGCACCTCTGGATCGACGGAAGGTCCGTCGCGAGCCTGGCCCCCTTCCACGAGCCGAACAGCTACGGGCTGGTCCACCTGACCGCCGGGGCGCACACCGTCCGGGTCGAGGTCACCGCCTTCCACGGCACCCTGGTCACCGTCGACGCGTTCGCCGTCGGGTCGGGTCTTCACCTGGGATGGCAACCCCGGGAGGACCTCCTGGTGGCGGCCGCCGCGACGGCCGCCCGAGCCGCGGACGTCGCCGTCGTCGTGGTCTCGGTGCCGGCCGCCGAGGGTATGGACCGCACCGCTCTCGCACTGCCCGGCGACCAGGACAAGCTCATCTCCGCGGTGGCCGCGGCGAACCGGCGCACGATCGTGGTGCTCAACAGCTCCAGTGCTGTGACGATGCCGTGGCTGAACTCCGTCGCAGCGGTCGTCGAGGCGTGGTACCCCGGCCAGACCTCCGGGACGGCGCTGGCGCAGGTCCTCTTCGGCGACGTCAACCCCTCCGGCAAGCTCCCGGTCACCTTCCCCGCCAGTGACCGGCAGATGCCCGCCCGCAGCACGGTGGAGTACCCGGGCGACGGTGACGACGTCTATTACTCCGAAGGCCTGCTCGTGGGCTACCGCTGGTACGACGCCACCGGTAAGCGGCCACTGTTCCCGTTCGGATACGGGCTGTCCTACACCTCGTTCCGGACCAGCCATCTCGCCCTCACCCGCAGCGGGAGCCGGCTCCTCGCCCACCTGACCGTCACCAACACCGGCCGCCGGGCCGGAGCGCAGGTGGTCCAGCTCTACGTCGGTTCCCCAGCGTCCGCCAAGGAACCGCCGCGCCGGCTCGAGGCGTATACCAAGGTGAACCTGGCGCCCGGCCAGAGCCGCCGCGTCACCCTCACCGTCCCCATCTCGTCGCTGGCCTCCTGGGACAACCCCGACACCGGATGGGTTCTCCACCACGGCACCTACCGGATCTACATCGGCGACTCCTCACAGAACCTCCCGCAGATGGCAACCCTCCACCTCGGCTAGGAAGATCTGAAACCCCACGGAAGGCGTCGGGCTCCGCCTGCGGCAGGCGGAGCCCGGCTCTTGGGCGTCGCCGGCAGGGTGCGCCATCAGTGCGCCGGCGCGCGGGCTCAGATGAGCGCCGCAGGCACGCGCGGCACTCACGTGTACGCCACGCACCCCTGACGAGCCACATCGAAACGGGAACTCCCAAGCCAGCTCCCGGATGCTGACCGGGCCCGCGCCCTGCCACTGCAGCCACTGCAGCTGGAGCGCCGGACGGTCACCTCCTATGTCGCCGACGGTGCTCTGCCGCAGCTCCGGCCTGGTTCATCGTGTCGCTCTTCGCTTCCGACCCGCCGAGCAGACCGCGCTACGCGAGTCAGCGATTCACAGCCGCCCCGGGCACCACGACGGCGAGCAGGCGGGAACATCGAGCAACTGCACGTCCACCTCGCCTTCGCCAAGCAGAACGGCGTCACCGCCTTCTACACCGGCTTGCCGAAGGCCATGTCCGCGATGACCCTGGCGAAGAACCAGTTCCAGTCCCGTCCTGGCGGGAGCAACGGACCTGCCCGAGCAGAACGTCGAGCCGGTGCACCGGCCGGATCGGAAGGATGAGATCGGCGATGCAGCAACAGCAGGCACGCGCACCGCAGACCCGGCCGTTCGGCGCCGAAGCCTTCGACGCGCAGGACGGAACAGTGCTCCGATGGCTCGGCATGGCCGGGTTCCTGATCAACGCCCGCGGCACCACGCTGATGATCGACCCGCTGCTGGGCGGGTTCGACATGTCCGTGATGATCGACTTTCCGATCGCAGCGCAGACCGTGCCGAGGCTCGACGCGGTGCTGATCACCCACAGCGACAATGACCACTACAGCGTGCCGACGTGCCGTCAACTCGGGCCGGTCACCACCGCCTTCCACTCCACCCGTTACGTCGACACCTTGATGCGCGCCCAGAACCTCCGCTCCACTGGCCACGACATCGGCGATCGCTTCACCGTCGGCCCGGTCGAGGTCACGGTGACCCCGGCCGACCACGCCTGGCAGAACGACGTCCCCGGCGCCGCCGACCGGATCTTCCGGCCGGAGGACTGCTGCGGGTTCTGGCTCGCGACCCCGGACGGCGTCGTCTGGGCGCCGGGCGACTCGCGGCTCATCCCCGACCACCACCTGCACATGCCGACGCCGGACGCTCTGCTGTTCGACTTCTCCGACAGCGAGTGGCACTTCGGTCTCGACGGCGCCGTCGCCATGGCCAACGCCTATCCGGACACGCCACTGCTGCTGCACCACTGGGGCTGCGTCGACGCTCCCGACTTCCCGCCGTTCAACGCCGACCCCGCCTCCCTGCCGGGCCGGGTCGTCAATCCGGACCGGATCGTCGTGCTGGCGCCGGGCCAGCCGTTCGACCTCCGCCCCCTGGCAGCGTGACTCTCGGCCGGCCACCCGTGGACGGCTCCGCACCGGAAGGTGACATCGTGACCGCGACCAGGCCGCCCACGCCCGGAACGGCCTCACCGTTCGCACCGTTCCGCCACCGGGTGTTCTTCTGGCTCTGGCTGGGCGTGGTGTGCTCCAGCATCGGCACCTGGGGGCAGACCGTCGGTGCCCAGTGGTTGTTCGTGAACGACCCGCACGCGACGACGATCGTGCCGCTGGTGCAGACCGCGAGCACGTTGCCGATGATGCTCCTGGCCCTGCCCGCCGGCGTCCTGGCCGACGCGTTCGACCGGCGCTGGATGCTGCTGGCCGTCCAGGTCTACGCGATCGTCGTCGCGGCCCTGCTCGCCGTCCTCACCGCCGCCGACATGATGCCGCCCGCGCTGCTGCTCGCCTTCGTGTTCGCCGCGGGCGCCGGAATGGCCATGAGCTCCCCGACCTGGCAGTCACTCATCACCGAGCTGGTCCCTCGCGACGAGATCGCCGCCGCGACCCGGCTCGACATGGTGAGCGTCAACGTCTCCAGAGCTGCCGGCCCCGCGATCGCCGGCTTCGTCATCGCCGCCCGGGGTGTACCACCCGTTTTCGCACTGAACGCCGCCCTCACGACCGTCCTGGCCGGCGTCCTGGTGCTGTGGCGCCGTCCGGCCGCCGACCGAGGCGAACGCGAGCGGTTCCTGCCCGCCCTGCGGGCCGGCGGCCGGTACGTGCGCCACGAGCCGGTCGTGCGTACGATCCTGCTCCGGTTCGTCACCTTCGTGTTCCCGGCCGGAGCCGTCTGGGCGTTGCTCCCGCTCATCGCGTCCCGTCAGCTCGGGCTGGCTGCCAGCGGCTACGGCATCATGTTCGCGGCCCTGGGCGCCGGCGCCGTGGCCGGCGCCCTCGGACTCGGCGCGCTGAAACGGCGCGTGACCTCGAACACCGTCCTGGCCCTCGCCGCGGGCCTGTTCGCCGTCGCGTTCGCGGCCCTCGCCTTCACCAGCTCGCTGTCGATCGCGATCCCCCTGCTGGTGGTGTGCGGATTCGGGTGGGCGTCCACCGTCACCACGATCACCTCCGAGCTCCAGCTGTTCGTGCCGGGCTGGGTCCGCGCTCGGGCCCTCGGCGTCCTGCTCATGGTGTTCCTCGGCACCCAGGCCCTCACCGCTCCGCTCTGGGGCCTGGTCACCGCGCGGCTCGGGCTGCGCTCCACCCTGCTGATCTGCGCCGGCCTGCTCGTCGTCAGCTGCCTGATGGTCCTGGTCCTCCGTGTCCCCGACAGCCAGAACCTCGACCGTTCCCCGCTCGCGTACTGGGACACGCCACGCTTCGCGATCGAACCCGAAAGCGCCAGCCCGGTCACCGTGTCGATCCGCTACCAGGTCCACCCCGACCAGCAGCCTGCATTCGTCGCGGCGATGCAGGCCATGCGGCGCTCCAGGCTCCGCTCGGGAGCCATCCGGTGGAACCTCTACCGGGTCGGAGAGGACGCGAACCTGTTCGTCGAGCAGTTCGACGTCGCCAGCTGGCACGAACACCAGCGCCAACACGACGAACGGCTCACCGCCGAGGACCAGGCCATCGAGCAGGCCGCATTCGCCCACCTCATCGACGCGCCAGAGCCTCATCACCTACTTCCGGCGACCGAGCAACTGCTCCAGGAATGAGCGCTCTGATTGCCCATGACCAGGTAACCGCAGATGACGCAGCGGGAGATCGGGGAGGGCGCGTCGCCTGCGGACCTGCGGGCGACCGAGGCCCTGCCCGGCGAACCGGACAGGGCCTCTGATGCCATGAAGGAGCGGGGCCTCCGCTCCTCGTGACTCCCCGGCCGATGCTGGGGGTGTTCACGTCTCACGACGAAGGAGGCCCCTGGTGGAAGGGTATGCGCAGCGGCAGTTCGTGGGGATTGATCTGCATCGGCGCCGGTCGGTGATCGTGCGGATGACGCCGGCTGGGGAGCGACTGGAGACGGTCCGGATCGAGAACGATCCGGTCGCGTTGGCGTTGGAGATCGCGAAGGCGGGACCGGATCCGGAGGTGGTGCTGGAGGCCACGTACGGCTGGTACTGGGCGGCCGACGTGCTCGCCGCGCAGGGCGCGAGGGTGCACCTGGCGCACCCGTTGGGTGTGAAGGGTTTCACGTATCGGCGGGTGAAGAACGACGTCCGGGACGCGGCGGATCTGGCCGATCTGCTGCGGATGAATCGCCTGCCGGAGGCCTGGATCGCGCCGCCGGCAGTGCGGGAACTGCGCGAGCTGGTGCGGCACCGGGCCAAGCTGGTCGCCCTGCGGTCAGGGTTGAAGGCGCAGGTGCACGCGGTGCTGGCCAAGCAGGGCGTGCGGGTGCGGGTCTCGGACCTGTTCGGGGTTGCCGGTCGGGCCCTGCTCGAGAACCTGGCGCTGGATCCGGTCTACCGGGGCCGGGTGAACTCGTTGCTGCGGCTGATCGACGCCTACGGTTTCGAGATCGCCGCCGTGAGCACCCGGCTGACGGCTCAGCTGGCCCGGGAACCGGGCTATCAGGCGCTGCTGGCGCTGCCCGGGGTCGGGCCGGTCCTGGCCGGGGTGTTCTTCGCCGAACCGTCATCGGATCGGGGACGTGCACCGGTTCCCGACCGCCGCGCACCTGGTCTCTTGGGCAGGGTTGACCCCACGCCACCGGGAGTCCGACGCCACCGTGCACCGCGGCTCAATCACGAAACAGGGTTCCAAGCTGGTGCGCTGGGCCGCCGTCGAGGCGGTGCAGGAGACGCCCGCCGACGCCGGCTGGCTGGTGGCCCGCCGGCACCAGTTGGCGGCCCGTCGCGGCGCGAACATCGCCACCGTGGCCACCCCCCGCAAGCTGCTCACCCTGGTCTACTACGCCCTGCGCGACGGCCACGTGCGCGCCCTGTCTTCCCGCCCACGCCCGCAGGCCACAACGGCGGCGGCGGCGGCGTCGGCGTGAGCGGAACGGTCGTGATCGGATGCGCGGTCGTGCCGCAGGTCTGACCCCCACGCTGGTGGCGTGGTCGCGCCTCTGATTGACCCCATCCGATCACTCGCCGCATCAGCTCCATGCCCTCACCGTGGGCGAAGGAATGACCGGCAGCCGGTTCCCCGGCCTGCCCTCCGGCACCGAACCCGGAACCTGGACACCTTGTGGCAAGCCAGCAGATCCAACCCACTCACCGACGGAGCGACGCCGACACTGAACCCCGACCGGGCCTAACCGATCATGCGTCTCCCGACGCCGGCGTCAAGGCCATGCCGCTACACGGGCAGCCCTTCGGGCCGCGCCTTGACCCCGACGCCGCTACAACGCGCCCAACACCAGGCGGCCGCGGCAAGAAGAAGGGCCAGCCAGCCCGTCTTCACGGGTTGACCGCCCCCACTCCTTCAGGAATGACCTGCTACTTCTCGCGTAGGGGGGGCAG
>CAWBVK010000007.1:0-702869 GCA_963792195.1 uncultured Actinomycetota bacterium
CGCCGGACCCCACCGGAGGGTCCGAGCACCCAGATAAGCAGGGGCGCCCGACGCCACCGGCGCAAAGTCACGGCCCCCAACCCAAGGGAGTCGATCACCATGGGATGGTCGACCTCCGGCGAAAACCTGATCCTCTCCGCCCCGCTGATGATGCGCCGACCCCGGCGAAGATGATCGAGAAGAAGTGCATAACCCACGGCGGGCAGGGCTTGAACGTCACCACCGCCACAGATAAACAAGGCAGCACCTTGGTCCGCTGGGCCATGGTCGAGTCCGTTCAGCGGTTGCCCCGTCACACCGTCCTGGGCGCGTATCGACGTAGAAGATTGCTGCCAAGCGTGGGCACAACATCGCGGTCGTGGCGGCCGCCCGCCGCCAACTGGAGTTCGTCTACTACGCGCTGCGCGACCACCATGTCCGCGCCCTCGACGCCCCACGGACAACCTCCCTACCTGGCATGAGCACCCCAGACCTGATCAGCGCGATGTCGCGTGGGGTCATGACCCCCGGCCCGGGCCGGCGCGGTCGTCCCACTTGATTGACACCGCTGACCAGAGCACCGCGCACCCCATCATGCCCACCAGCGAAGGGATGACCGGCAGCCCCAGCCTGCCGACCAACCGGGCCACCGGACCCTGATGAAGCGCACTTACCCACCCCCGCCCCAGCCCCCCCAGGAGCCAACTCCCGATCTTCTCCGCCACCCATATCGTCTGCCGAACCGGCGCCGGCCCCAAGGCCCCTACGGCCGCTTCGCGGTCGCGCTCTGCGCGCGCCTTGGCCCCGGCGCCAGTCCGGCACGTCCGCCAGGACGCGAAGAAGCCCCAACCCCGATCACCGACACCCTTGACGTACCGCGAGGGGGGATGACCCCAGCGCCTACCTCGGCACGTCAGCCTGGACGCGGCAAGCCCATCCCCAAGTCACCGACCCCCGTTAACTCACCGCGCTCTTTCAGGAATGGGACTTGCCCGTAAGGGTAGGGTGGTTTTCGCAGGGAGCTCTTCGAGCCCCGACTCCATCCGACCGCCGGGCCCCCGCGATGGACGACACCCGCCCCAACTACGGCGCCCGAGGCTAGGTGAGTTAGATGGTCGTTTCCTTCCACTCCTCCATGTCTCCAGGTACGTCACCGAGCGGCGAGGCTCGCAGGGGGAGGCGCCGTGCTCCCGGACGTATTGGTCGACCCCGTCGATGTCCGGTCAGAGACGCCGGTGGCCGGGCTCGACGGCGGGACGCGCTGGTTCGGTGCTGGTGGACTGGCCGTTGGCCGCCGTCCAGTGGACGGACTTCGGCTCCGGCTGTGCAGTCATCCGGCGTCCGGGGCCCGTAGGACAGGTTTCGGGCGGGGAGCCCCGCGGTCCTCGGGCCGGCCATCGTGACAACTACAGCGAGGAGAACCGTGATGTCTGCCCAGGAGAACGAGGTCGCGGTCCGTCGTTTCTTCCAGAACGTATGGAACGACTGAGACGTCTCGCGGGCGAAGGAGTTCATCGCGGAGGGTTTCGTGAGCCACAACACTCTTGACGTGGCGATCCTTGGCCCCGACGAGTACGGACAGGCGGTGACGACTTACCGCACGGCCTTTCCCGATCTCGTCACCACGATCGAGGACGTGTTCGCCGTCGGCGATCGGATCGCCGTACGCGGGACGGACCGAGGTACGCACATGGGCGAGTACATGGGTCGACCGGCGACCGGCCGAAAGGTCACGTCCACCTGGATCGAGATCTTCCGCCTCGAGAACGGCAAGGCCGTGGAAGGGTGGCTCGAAGCCGACGCGAGGCACCTCTTGAACGACCCTCTCGGGCCGCCGCTCGCGGGCTAGTCGCCACCGGTCCTCTGTGGGTCTCATACGGACTGCTGGGACAGACCCTAGGCCTGGCTCCAGGCGTAGGCAGCCCACGTCCCCGTGGCGGTGACGGTAGGGCTCCTCGCGTGAAGACTGTTCCGGCGATGGGGTTCCTCCGGCCGGGGTGGCTACTGCGGGACGACCGGTTGCCGTGTCAGGGCCCGCGCTTCTCGGGCTGCTGGAAGGTGACGGTGAGAACGGACTCATCGCCGGCCTGAACTCGGGGCAGAGCTCGGTAGACGGTGGAGCGGCCGACCCGGAACAGCTCGGCGAGCTCGCCGGGGGTGTAGTCGCCGCCGGCGTGCAGGGCTGCCAGGTGAGCTTCCTGCCGGACGGTGAGCTTGGCTTGCCTGCCACGTAGGCGGCCCTTGGCCTTGGCGACCTTCATGCCCTCCCCGGTGCGCATGCTGAACAAGGATGTGTCGGCATCCAGGGCCCGCCGGCGGGTGCGACGCGCCTGGTCCTCGCGTACGCGCGAGCGGTACACGCGGTCCGTCGTGATCACACCGCCATATTTCGCTATGGCTGGCCCATAGCCAACCCGTCGTGCCCGGGTGCGTGCGGGCATGCGTGCAGGTAGGGCGTCGGGCTTACCCCGGCGCCCCTGCGAGAGCCGATGCCGGCCGAGACGGCGACGATGGGACGAGCCCGTGGCGCGGATGCGACGCAGGTGGGCGGAAGGTGCGAGATCATGAACGTGTACCTGATCAACGAAGCGGGACTGCAGGAGTGTGCTCCGGAGCAGCTCGACGAGCTGCTGATCCACCGTGACGGGGTGCTCTGGGTCGACATGCCGATCTGCCGCGGCCCGAGGCCGATGTCCTGTCGGAGACCTTCGGCTTCCATGAACTCGCCGTCCGCGACTGCGTCCTCCGCAACCACGTCTCCAAGGTCTACGTCTATGACGATCACGTGTTCACCGTGCTACACGCCCCGAAGATCGGAAAGCGCGGGCACGTCCACTACATCGAGATGGACCAGTTCCTCGGGCGCGACTACCTGGTGACCGTGCACGGGCCGCTCAATCCGGTCGTCGACCCGGCGGTGGCGATGATCGACACTGGCGCCGTCCTGGCGAGGCTCGCCTCGGGCGAGCTGCGGCCGCGCAGCGCGTTCGAGCTCTCGGCGGCGATCGTCAGGACGCTCGCCGGCCGCGAGACCGACCTGATCGCTGAGCTGGCCGAGCGCTGCGGTCAGCTGGAGCAGCGCGTGATGTCGGGGGAGGTCGATGGAGGACACCGAGGAGTTCCTCACCGACCTCTTCCAGGTCTGGTACGAGCTCCTCGCCATCCGCACGATGGCCCTGCACAGCGCCGCGACCTACGACCGCATGGCCCACCTGGTCCGGTTCCTGCCCGAGGAGGACACGCCGCAGCTCGCCGACCTGGCCGACCGGTTCGAGGTCGTCTCGAGAATGGCCGACGGGCAGAAGGAGCTCCTGCACGGCATCATCGAGTTCTTCCAGACCCGGATCAGCACCCACATGACGCTCGCCGCCGACCGGATGTCCCACACCTCGGTCCAGCAGAACGACGACATGCGCAAGATCTCCGCGTGGGTCGCCATCGTCGCCGTCCCGGCCGCGGTGACCGGCTTCTTCGGCCAGAACGTGCCCTACCCCGGCTTCGGGCGCGAAGCCGGCTTCATCGCCTCCATCCTGATCATGATCTCACTCGCCGCGACGCTCTACCTGGTCTTCAAGTACAAGCGGTGGCTGTAGCCGGGCTAGGCGGCGGGCGGGGTGTGCTCGGGCGGGATCGTCTCCTCGCGCCGGGGAGGCGGCAGTGGCGTTCCGTCGCCGAACGGCCGCGCGCCGAGCGCCTCCCGGCCGTGCGGGTTTGTCCACCCGACGGTCCGGGCCGACGGGGACGATGCCGGTCGGGTTGATGTCGCGGTGCACGAGGAGTAGTGCCGCTTGATGTGGTCGAAGTCGATGGTGTCGCCGGAGCCGGGGTCTGGAAAAGTTCGCGCGCGTACGCCCAGAGCACCGGCATCTTGGCCAGTTTCTGCCGATTGCACGTGAAGTGGCCTGGTACAAGGCATCGAACTGCATCAGCGTAGTGAACAGGCGGACGTCGGCTTCGCGGCCGCCGACGGCGCGCAGCTCGGCGACCAACGCGTCCGGGCCACCAGGGTCCCGCGCCAGGACTGCTCCTGATCGTGCGGCGACCAGGATTGCAGCATCACCCAGGCGCCGTCCGCGACCAGGCGTCGAGCGATAGCCGCGCCGATGGCGACCCGCCAGCTCGCGCCGGTCACCAGCACCACCCGCTCCTGCAAAGGGCCCTACATGACCACCCAAGCCTCTCCCAAGGGGAGGGAGGTCAGGCGCTTCCCTGCGGCAGGTAACCAGGCTGTACGTCTCGATGCGAGATCGGCTTCCGGCACGGCAAGCGGTGATGAGTCGAACTGACTTGAACGCGCGTCCGAGATCGGCGACCGCCCGTTCTGCCTGCGGACGCGGGTGCCCGTCTCCCGCGTCGACGGTCCGGTATCCGGCTCCACCCCGGGTCCTCATCCGAGGCGGGGAGACCGGTGGTGTGTACGGTGATGTTGACCAGTTCAACCGTGCCGTCGGGTGCGAGCTGGGCCTCGACCGCGTAAACGGCGACGACGGTGCCGATGCCGATGAGAAGCCGGTAGTCGGGACGGCCGGGAATCAGGGCTGGCAGGGTGTCCCACTCGGTCGCGAACCGCTCGACGGCTCGCGGCAGGTCGTAGGTGGCGAAAGCGTGCCACGACGGCTCCCTGCCGCTGGGCAGGGCCAGATCAAGGGATATCCAGAAGTCCTCGATCGTGCGGACGCCGCGGCGCGTGGGCTGGCTCACGAATCGGTGACGAGCGAGGTCATGAGGCTGAGCGGCGCTCCTGCTCGGCGACCCGAGCCAGGACCCGAGCGCGAGCTTGCTCGACCACGCGTTGCGCCCAGGACCGCATCGGCTCGGGCATCTGCTCGATCTCCGCCAGGTCCCGGACCACGCCGTCGTCCAAGTACTGCTGCAGCTGCTCGGGCGTGAGCAGGGCAACGTCCTGGCGGCTCAGCTGCACGCCGTCACGCCAGGTCGGAACCCGTTCCCCGCCAGCCGTCCGGTCCTGATCCCGGTCGTGATCGGTCACATCCCTCACTGTACGGCGCAGCTCCGACACCGGCGACGAAACTCACGGGGCGCCCCAGCTCGGCGGTTGAGGGCCGCCTCCAAGGGCATGGCAGACGTCGAGGAGCGAGGCCTTGCCTCCCGGCGGACGACTGCGCGACGCCCGTTGTCGTGCTCAGGACTCCTCGCGGTGGTCGCGCTCGACGAGTCGCAGGACGGCTTCGGTGAGTCTGGGGTCGTAGGGGGCATCCGGGTCAATCACGGCGCGGCAGCCGCCCGGTCCCGTCCCGCCGGCGACGCTCTGCTCCTGCTCGTGCAGGTCGCGGGCATGGCCGCAGAAGCAGGCGCCGGGCTCGTCGGCGCCCTCATCGTGGTCGTACCACAGGCAGGGGCAAGGCGGCGGTTTCATCACGCCATCCTCGCCGGTGCGCTACCTGGAGCTATCGCTCGCCTTCCACGGCGGACGCTGCACCGTGTCCATGGGGAACCCGCTGCTGGTCCACCCTCGACGGCCTCGTGCCCGGACGGCAGCACCAACCACGCACCAGCGCTACCAGCCTCGAATATCACGCCGCCGAGCAACGCACTACGCAAGCGTTCGACACGCATGACTAGGGCTTCACCGGAGAACTCCGGACCAGCCAGCCCCGCGAGTGACAGGAATGACTCGGACCTATCGTGATCATCTGGATCCATGACACGGAGTTTCGCGTCACGCCCGGCCAGGAGAAGATCAAGTTCAGGAACGTTTGTGCAGGTCAGAGAGGGAGCCGCCTGTGGGAATCGAACCCACGACCTACGCATTACGAGATCTCTTGCTCCCCGCCGTCTACCTGCGGCTCGCCTGGAACCGTCCTGGCTGGAGCGGGCAGAACGTACTCCTCGTCTCGCGTCGCTCGCCGTTGGCTGTCCTCGTCATGTGCCCCCAGCGTGCCCCCGACGGAACGATGAGCAGCTCCGACGCGGGGACCTCTCGTTACAGCGGCCGGCTCTGCCGCACGGGTGCCGCGTCCCTCACGACGTCCGGAAGTCGATCGTTTTCCGTGGGCGACTAAGCTGTCTCGCGGTTGCTCTTTTCCTGGGTCAGGAGGCCTGGGCTGCTTCGAACTGCTCGCGTACATAGCCGCTGATGCGCCTGCGGGCTGGGACGTCGACGCCGCGCCGCAGCGCCAACCTGGCTGTCGGCCGATGCCGGTCGGACCGGGAGAGGGTGATCGCGTGGCCGCGCTCGTGCTGGTCGGAGCCAGTGGGTGGCAGCAGAGATGGGAGATCGCACCTGGTCAGGAGGAGACGGTCGCCGCCGAGCTAGGCAACGTCGGTAGCGAGCGGGTCGGGCGCCTGCGGCTGCTCGATCTCGAAGCGGACTCCGAGGTGACCCTCGTGATCGCGTGGGAGCAGGTTGCCACGGCGGTGATCATCCCCACGCCGTCCGCGCAGCACCGGCCGCCGGGCATGTACACATGACACCTGGAGAACCCTGTTCCCTGCGACGGCCCGGGTAGTCCTCAGTCCACCATCGGGCGCCATGCCTGGAGTGACCAGTGCATCTGCGCCGCATCCTGTCCGGCGTCCGGACGCACTGGACCTGCCGGGTCCGGTGGTGGCGGGCATGGCGTCTTGACGCAGTGCCCATGTGAGTACGCGAATGCGAGAAGGTGGGCGCTGGACCGTCGCCTACGCCGGGAGGAGAGCCGATGCCCGCCTGGATCTGTGTCACCTGCGCGGTGCAGTACCCGGACACGCTGCGGCCGCCCGAGAGCTGCCCGATCTGCCTGGACGAGCGGCAGTACGTCGGTTGGGAGGGCCAACACTGGACAACGCGGGACGACCTGCTCGACGACCACGCGAGCGAGCTGCGCGAGGAGGAGTCGGACCTTCTCGGCGTCGGCGTCACCCCCAGCGTCGCCATCGGACAGCGAGCGCTGCTCGTGCGCACCCCTGGCGGCAACGTCCTGTGGGACTGCGTGCCTGTCCTCGACGACGCAGCGCTTGAGCGGATCCGCTCCCTCGGCGGCATCGCCGCCATCGCCATCTCGCACCCACACTTCTACGCGGCCAACATCGACATCGCCGAGGCGTTCGACGCCACCGTGCTCCTCCCGCACGCCGACCGGGCATGGGTGCAGCGCCCCTCACCGCGGGTGGAGTTCTTCGACGAACAGGTCCAGCCCGTGCCCGGCGTCACCGTCGCCCGGATCGGCGGCCACTTCGACGGCGCCGCCGTCTTGCACTGGCCGGCCGGGTCACAGGGCCGCGGCGCCCTGCTCACCGGCGACACCATCACCGTCGTCCAGGACCGGGCCTGGGTGTCCTTCATGTGGAGCTACCCCAACCTCATCCCGCTCGACGAGCGCACGGTCGACGACATCGCCCGCCGAGTCGAGCGGTTCACGTTCGACCGGATCTACGGCGGCTGGTGGGGCCGTGTGGTCGTGCGGGACGGCGCGGCGGCCGTCCGCCGCTCGGCCGACCGCTACATCGCCCGCGCACGGGGCGAGCGACCGGCGTGAGCTGGGGCGAACCACGAAGGCCCTGACCCCATTGTCTTGGCCGAACTTCCTCTACCCGGGAACGTCCTCACTGCACCCCCAGTGTGCCCCGGACATCCTATGAAGCCCCCCTTCGGGGGCTGCGGCCACAGCGAGGACGGCAGATGACCTGCGGTTTTGTCGGAGCCGCCTGTGGGAATCGAACCCACGACCTACGCATTACGAGTGCGTCGCTCTGGCCGACTGAGCTAAGGCGGCACGTGCCCCCGCGTCGGCGGCACGGTCCACGAGTATACGGGGTCGCGCTGCCCCCGCCGACCGGCTTCGACACGGTCCCGGCCCGCGCGGCGTGTCGCCGTCCGGGCCGGTCCCTCCCTGGAGCGGCGATCAGGAGGAGCAGATGGTGCCCGCCGCCGGGCAGCGTGCCCTGCACGAGGTACCGCTCGACGGCGGCGTCGATGCAGGGTTGCTCCTGCCGGTAGCCGGCGTGCCCCTGGCCCACGCGGGTCAGCAGCCGGCCCGACGACAGCTGCGACGCCAGCGACTTCGCCCACTCGTACGGCGTCGCCGGGTCGTCCGTGGTGCCGACGACGAGGATCGGCGCCGCTCCCTTGGCGCGTCAGGCGCTGCGCCGGCACCACGCCCGGGCAGCGGCCAGACCTTGCACGACACCGCGCCCCAGCCGATGAAGTCCCCGAGCGGCGGGTACTCCTTGCCCAGCCGCTCGGCGTCCGCCCCGATCGCCTGCGACGCTGCGCGTCTCGGGGTGGTCGAGGCAGTAGATGGGGCTGTACGAGGTGAGGTCCTGGCCGTAGTGGCCGCTGCGCGTCGCGGCTCAGGTACTCGTCGGCCAGGTGCAGCAGCGGCGTCCCGTCGCCGCGCGAGCGCCTGCGCGATCGCCCGGCTATCGCTCGGCCACTCCTGCGCGTCGTACATGCCCCGGGCGAGGCCGGTCGCCATCAGGGCCTGGGTGAGGGGGCGGCCGCTGGCCGTCCGCAGCGGCGTCTCGTCGGTCCGCGCCAGCAGGCTCTCGAGCTGGCCGTACGCGTCGTCGACGGTGCCGCGCAGCGGGCAGCCGTCGTTCGCCAGGCAGTCCTTCACGTACGACCGGACGGCCCGCGAGAAGCCGAGCGCCTGTCCCTCGGCGTACTGCGCGGACGTCAGGGAGGGGTCGACGGCGCCGTCGAGCACGAGGCGACCCACCCGCCAGGGGAACTCCTGGGCGTACCAGGCGCCGCAGGTAGGTGCCGTAGGAGGCGCCGTAGTAGGTGAGGACCTTGTCGCCGAGCACCGCGCGCAGCACGTCCATGTCGTGCACCGTGCTGATCGTGTCGAGGTGGGCGAGCGACGGGCCCGCTCCGGCTCCGGCACGCCTGCGCGAAGGCCGTGGACTCGGCCACCAGGTTCTGCACCTCGGCGGGAGTGTCGGGGGTGGCGTCGGAGGAGTAGAGCTCGTCGAGCTGCCGGTCGTTCAGGCACGTCACCGGCGCGGAGTCCCCGGTGCCCCGCGGGTCCCACCCGACCAGGTCGAACGCACCACGCAACGCGTCACTGCCGAACGTCGGCAGCCGCCAGCTTGACCCAGTCCGCGCCGCCGACCCCGGGGCCGCCCGGGTTCACGAGCAGTGAGCCGATCCGCTTGCCGGTCGCGGCCTTCCGCGAGACGGCCAGCTGCAGGGTGCCGCCGGCGGGCTTCGACCAGTCCACCGGCACGGTGACCTTGGTGCACGTGAACCCGCCGCCGCAGTCGGTCCAGGTCGGCTTCTGCCCGTAGAACGCCGCGTAGGCGGGGTCGGTCGCCGGGTCCCGGTGCCCGGTCGGGGCGCTCGCGCTCGGCGGCCGGCGCCGTCGGGTCGCCGACGTCGGGCCCGCTCGAGAACGAGCAGCCCGCGGTCGCGATCAGGCTGGCCAGGACGAGGGCCAGGGTCGCGAGGGTGGAGCCGGCGGGCCGGGCGCGGAACGTCACCGGGGCAGGCTAACCCGCTCTCCTGGGGCGACCCGCCACGGCCGACGCAGGTCGCCTCTCACCCGCGGACGCCGCCGCAGCGGGCCTCAGCTCGACCATCAGCGCCTCGACGGCGAGCAGCGGCGCCACGTTCGCCGCGATGCGGTCGCGGGCCAGGCCCACGGCGTCCATCCGACGGACGGTGACGTCGGGTGACGACGCGCGCGCCAGCCGTTCGACCTCCGTCGACGAGCTCGGCGTTCACGAGGTCGACGTCCGCGCCCAGCTGCACGACCAGCACGTCGCGGTACAGCGACAGCAGGTCGACCAGCGAGCGGTCGAGCACGTCGCGCTGGGCTCGGGTGGCGCGGCGCTTCTGGTTCTCCTCCAGCTGCTTGACCTGCGCACGGACCGGCGGGCGGGAGGGTCGACGCACCCTCGGCGCCGAGCGAGTGCAGCAGCGCGGCGCGCTCCGCGGCGTCGCGCTCGGCCGTCGCGTCCTTCGCCTCCTCCGCCGCCACGGCCACGAGCTCGGCCGCGGCGAGCACCGCCGACCCCGTGGTGGTGAGCACGCTCGGCAACCGCAGCACGTCGCGACGGCGGATCCGGGCGCCCTCGTCGAGGGCGAGGCGGCGGGCCACGCCGACGTGGCTGCCCGACGCCCGCGCCGCGAACGACGCCACCGCCGGGTCGACACCGTGCCGGCGTACGAGCAGCTCGGCGACGTCGGCGACCGGGGGCACGCGCAGGCCGACGTGGCGGCATCGGGACCGGATCGTGACCAGGACGTCGTCGGGGCTCGGCGCGCAGAGCAGCCAGACGGTGCGCGGTGGCGGCTCCTCGATCGCCTTGAGCAGCAGGTTGCCGCTCGTGTCGTTCAGCCGGTCGGCGTCCTCGAGGACGATCACCCGCCAGCGCCCGAGCGACGGGCGCTGCTGGGCGAGCGTGACCAGGGGGCGCACCTCGTCGACGCGCAGGAACACGTGCTCCGTGGCGACCAGCGTCACGTCGGGGTGGCTGCCGCCGAGCGCCGTCCGGCACTCGTGGCACTCGCCGCACCCGCCCCGCGGCACTGCAGCGCCGCGGCGAAGGCACGCGCCGCCGTGGACCGCCCCGACCCGGGAGGCCCGGTCAGCAGCCAGGCGTGCGTCATCGGGCCACCCTCCACCGCGCGAACGCAGGACGGCGACGGCGTCGGGCTGGCCGACCACGTCGTCGCCAGACCGTCACGGGCACCTCACCAGCGGGCGGCTCATGGCCGCAGCGTCTCACCAGGGTCCGACACGCGGCCGGCCGCCTCGCCACCGGTGACGTCGACGACGCCGGGCGGACCCTGGTGGACGGGAAGCTCCTCGGTCGGCGGGGGCTCGCTGCTCCGGCGTTCGGCCTCCTCCGCAAGCTGGCGCTCGGCCTCCTCCCGAAGCCTGCGGCGGGTCTGCTGGCGCGCCATCGACTCCTCGCGCTGGCGCACCCGCAGCTCGGCGTCCAGGCGCAGCACCTCCGCCTCGGCCTCCGCCCGCCGGCGCCGGTCGGCCTCCTCCTGGGCGAGCCGGTCCGCCAGCCGGCGCGCGCTGGCGGGCCGACAGCGGGAGCACGTCGCGCACCCGGCGGCGGATCTGCTCCTGGAGCTGCTCGCGCGGCTCGGTGCCGTCGAGCACGAGGTAGCGGGCCGGCTCGGCGCGGGCCAGCTCGAGGAACCGGGCGCGCACCCGCTCGTGGAAGTCGGCCGGCAGCGACTCGAGCCGGTCCTCGCCGGCGCGGGCGGCGTCGGCGGCGCGGCGCACCCGCGAGAACTCCTGCGGGATGTCGATCAGCACGGTGAGGTCGGGCACCAGCCCGTCGGTCGCCCAGCGGGAGAGCTGGGCGATCTCGTCGGGTCCGAGGTCGCGGCCCGGCGCCCTGGTAGGCGATGGAGGAGTCGACGTACCGGTCGGTGACGACCACCTCGCCCCGGCGCATCGCCGGCAGCACGACGGTGGCGACGTGGTCGGCGCGGTCGGCGGCGAAGAGCAGGGCCTCCGTGCGCGGGTCGACCCGCTCGTCGCGCCCGAGCAGCAGCTCGCGGAGCCGGACCCCCAGGGGGGTCGCGCCCGGGCTCGCGGGTGAGCACGACGTCGTGCCCCTGGTCGTCGCGCAGCCACTCGCGCGAGCAGCCGCGCCTGCGTCGACTTGCCCGCGCCGTCGCCGCCCTCGAAGGCGATCAGGTAGCCGGGCACGGCGCGCTTGGCCGTGCGGCGCCGGCGGCGTCGGGACGACCGAGTGGCTCCGCCAGGCCGACAGCAGGTCGGGCAGCAGGGGCATGCCGCGCCGGTCGTCCATCTGCCGGTACGCGGTCACCCCGAGCACGAGCGCGAGCACGCCGGCGAGCAGGAAGACCCAGGCCGCGCCGTTGTACGTGAGCTGGAAGTTCGGGGCGAGCGTGATCGTGTGCGTGCCGATCGGCGCGGCGATCGCGGGCCCGAGCGCGAGCACCAGCACGAGCACGACCCGCGCCGCGGACTGGAGGAAGGCGAAGGTCCGCCCGCGGACCTCGTCGTCGACCTCGAGGCCGAGCAGGGTGTAGCCGGTCACCCAGGCGACGCCGCCGCAGGCACCGACCACGGTGGTGAAGAGCACCGCCGCGACGAGGCTCGGGACGAGCGCGAGCGCGACGAGGAAGGCCCCGGCGCAGGATGATCGACAGCCCGAAGAGCCGCCGCCGCGAGAAGCCCTCGAGCAGCCGCGGGCCGAGCCACATGCCGGCGGCGAGCCCGACGAACACGGCCCCGAAGAGCACGCCGAAGCCCGCCTGGCCGGCGCCGAGGTCCTGCACGAACGTCTGGGACAGGCCGACGACGAAGCCCGGCCGCGCCGAACGCCCCGAGCATGCCGATGACGAGGCCCGCGCACGACCGGGGTGCGCCCGACGAACCGCCACCCGTCGAGGATCGTGCTGAGCACGCTGCCCTCGCGGGCGTGCGCCCGGCCGGGGCTCGGCGGGATGTCGAGGCGCCAGATGACCAGGCCGGAGACGAGGAACGTGACGGCGTTGACCCAGATCGCGACGATGATCGGGTCGAGGGTGCAGCCACGGCGCGAGGTCGGTGACGGTGCCGGTCACCAGGGCCATGCCGGCGTAGACGAGCGCGGCGAGCGGAGCGGTGCCGTAGGTCGCGACGAGGCTGATCTGGTTGGCCGCCTCGAGCCGCTTGGGCGGCACGAGGTTCGGGACGGTCGCGTCCTTGGCGGGCATCCAGAACAGGGCCACGCACTCGATCAGGACGGTCGCGATGTACAGCCACGACAGCGTGCCGACCAGCGGGATCGTCGCGAAGCAGGGCGAACCGCAGGACGTCGCCGAGCACGAGCGTCCAGCGCCGGTCGAGCCGGTCGGCGACGGCGCCCGCGAGGGGCCCGAGCAGCACCGCGGGCGGCGAGCCGCAGGATGAAGACGCCGGCGATCGCGAAGTTCTCGGCCGTGTAGGAGCCGCTCGCGAGGTTCTTGGCGAGCGCCGCGGTGGCGAGCAGGCCGAGCCAGTCGCCGAAGCTCGACCCCAGCAGGGCGAGCCAGAGCCGGCGGAACGGGCACGATCCGCAGCACCGCGCCGACGTCGTGCTCGGGCGCGTCGTCGTCGGGCCAGTTCCGCTTGCCGTAGGCCTCGACGGCCGCGATCAGCTCGGCCT
Source organism: uncultured Actinomycetota bacterium (assembly GCA_963792195.1). GTDB lineage: Bacteria > Actinomycetota > Actinomycetes > Actinomycetales > Kineosporiaceae > DATKNA01. The sequence goes on from CAWBVK010000007.1 coordinate 13,045, forward strand.
CGGTCGGCTCGCGACCCCCGGCAGCCGTGACCGGCCCGGGCACGGCCGCGGGGCGAGGACCGGCACCGTGGGCGGCGGCGCGGCGGAGTCCGGCTGCCCGCCCGGCCCGCCCCCGGCGGGACCCGGCTGCGCCGCGCCCCGTCCGAGTCGGGTCAGGTGCCTGGCCACGCCGTCAGCGTAGCCCGCGCCGCGACAGCCCTCCGCCAACCGCGGGACCGCCGCATCGCCCGGCGGAGCTCACCACGACCAGCCGCGGGCCCGCAGCTCGACCTCGGCGAGCAGCCCGGCGCACCTCGCCGCGTCGCCCGTCTGCGGTCGGCACGCCCGCGAGGCGCAGGCCTCGTCGAGCAGGCGGTCGTAGGCGGCGATGGCCGCGTAGAGGTGGTGGGCCCGGGCGAACCGGCGGTCGTCGCGCTGCAGGTCGACGACCAGGCGCTCCACCCGGGCCAGGGCCATCTGCACCTCGAGCGCGCTGAAGGGATCGACGGTCGCGCGCTGGGTCCTGTTCACCCAGCCGCGTCCACGTCCTCATGGCGCTCCCGCGCCTCGACGCCGAATCCCGGGCACGCCGCCGGAGCTGGACGCTCGCACCCCACCCGAGCACGGTAACTCCGACCGGGCCGCTACGGCACGGCGGTAACCCGGGCGTCCGGCTGCAGCCTTCGGCGGACCTGCGTGCCGCGCTCGGCCGTGGTCTTCTTGCCGCCGCCGTGGTCTTCTTCGCGGCCGTCGTCTTCTTCGCCGCGGTGGTCTTCTTGGCGGCCGTCTTCTTCGCCGGGGCCGCGCGGCCACGCTTCACCGGCTCGCGCGCCCGCTTCTCGGCGAGCAGCTCGGCGGCACGCTCGAGCGTGATCGTCTCGACCGCGTCGCTCCTTGCGCAGCGTCGCGTTGGTCGTGCCGTCGGTGACGTAGGGGCCGAACCGGCCCTCCTTGACGACGACGGCGCCGCCCGAGACGGGGTCGGGGCCGAGCTCGCGCAGCGGCGCGGCGGCCGCGGCCCGGCCGCGCGCCTTGGGCTGGGCGTAGATGGCCAGCGCCTCGTCGAGGGTGACGTCGAAGATCTGGTCCTCGCTGGTCAGCGAGCGCGAGTCCGTGCCCTTCTTCAGGTAGGGCCCGTAGCGGCCGTTCTGCGCCGTGATCTCCTCGCCGGTCGCCGGGTCGGTGCCCACGAGGCGGGGCAGCGAGAGCAGCCGCAGCGCGTCGTCGAGCGTCACGGTCTGCAGCTGCATGCTCTTGAACAGGCTCGCCGTGCGCGGCTTCGCGCGCACCCTTGCGCCCTGGACGCCGCGCCCTCGTCGACGACCTCCGTCACGTACGGGCCGAACCGCCCGTTGCGCGCCACGACCGTGCGGCCGGTGTCGGGGTCGACGCCCAGCTCGCGGTCGCCGTCCGCGTTGGTCTCGAGCAGCTCGCGCGCCTTCTCGACGGTCAGCTCGTCGGGGGCGACGTCGTCGGGGACGGAGGCGCGGCGCGGCTCCTGGCCGTCCGTCGCCCGGCGCCTCCAGGTAGGGGCCGTACCGGCCGACGCGCAGCACGATCCCGTCGCCGATCGACGACCGTGTTGATGTCGCGCGCGTCGATGTCGCCGAGGTCGTCGACGAGCGGCTTCAGCCCGCCGTCCGCGTCGAAGTAGAAGCGCGACAGCCAGTGCGCCCGGTTCTCCTGCGCCGGCCGCGATGCGGTCGAGGTCCTCCTCCATGGCGGCGGTGAAGTCGTAGTCGACGAGCCGGCCGAAGTGCTCCTCGAGCAGCCGGGTCACCGCGAACGCCAGCCAGGTCGGCACGAACGCCGAGCCCTTGGTCGTCACGTACCCCCGGTCCTGGATCACGCGGACGGTCGGCTCGTACGTCGACGGCCGGCCGATGCCGCGCTCCTCGAGCGCCCTGATCAGGCTCGCCTCGGTGTAGCGCGGCGGCGGCGTCGTCTCGTGGCCGTCGGCGTGCAGCTCGCGGGCGTCGAGACCGTCGCCGGTCGCGAGCGCCGGCAGGCGCCGCTGCTCGTCGTCCGCCGCGCCCGGCTCGGCGCGGTCGTCGTCCCGGCCCTCCTCGTAGGCGGCGAGGAACCCGCGGAAGGTGATGACGGTGCCCGGACGCCGAGAACTCGGCGGCGCGGCCGTCGGCGGTCGTCGCGCCGAGCCGGACCGTGGCCGTCGAGCCCCGCGCGTCGGCCATCTGGGAGGCGACCGTGCGCTTCCAGATGAGCTCGTAGAGGCGGAACTCGTCGGCGCTCAGCTGCCCCGACACCTGCGCCGGCGTCCGGAAGGCGTCGCCGGACGGGCGGATCGCCTCGTGCGCCTCCTGCGCGTTCTTGGCCTTGCGTCGCGTACAGCCGCGGCCGGTCGGGCACGAACTCGGGGCCGTAGAGCTCGGCGGCCTGCCGGCGGGCCGCGCCGAGCGCCTGCTCCGACAGGTTCACCGAGTCGGTACGCATGTAGGTGATGTAGCCGTTCTCGTACAGCCCCTGCGCCACCCGCATCGTCTGGCGCGACGAGAAGCGCAGCTTGCGGCTGGCCTCCTGCTGCAGCGTGGAGGTCGTGAACGGCGCCGCCGGCTTGCGGGAGTACGGCTTCTCCTCGACGCCGCGCACCGAGAAGCTCGCCTGCTCGAGCGCCCTCGACGAGGGCTGTCGCCGCGGCCTCGTCGAGGTGGGCCACGCCCGCGGACCGGGCGGACGCCGTCAGCGTGCCGCGGTCGTCGAAGTCGCGGCCGACCGCGACCCGGGCGCCGTCGACGGCCACGAGCCGGGCCGGGAACGCCCCGGCACCGGCCTGCGTCGGCCGGCTGCTTGCGCGAAGGTGCCGGTGACGTCCCAGTACGAGGCCGAGCGGAAGGCCATCCGCTCGCGCTCGCGCTCGACGACGAGCCGGGTGGCCACCGACTGGACGCGGCCGGCGGACAGGCCCGGCGCGGACCTTGCGCCACAGCACCGGCGAGACCTCGTAGCCGTACAGGCGGTCGAGGATGCGCCGGGTCTCCTGCGCGTCGACCAGCCGCTCGTCGAGGTCGCGGGTGTCCTGCAGGGCACGCTGGATGGCCTCGCGGGTGATCTCGTGGAAGACCATGCGCCGCACCGGGCACCTTCGGCTGCAGCACCTCGAGCAGGTGCCAGGCGATGGCCTCGCCCTCGCGGTCCTCGTCCGTCGCGAGGTAGAGCTCGTCGGCGTCCTTCAGGGCCCGCTTCAGCTCGCCGACCATCTTCTTCTTGTCGGCGTCGACGACGTAGTAGGCCTCGAAGCCGTTGTCGACGTCGACCGCGAACTTGCCGAACGGGCCCTTCTTCATGTCCGCGGGCAGCTCGCTCGGCTGCGGGAGGTCGCGGATGTGGCCGCGGCTCGCCTCGACCTCGAACTCGGGGCCGAGGTAGCCGGCGATGGTGCGCGCCTTCGTCGGCGACTCGACGATGACGAGCCGCCGGCGGGCGGGCGCCTTGCTCGTGGCCACGGGTGTCGTGCCTCTCCTGGAGGGGGTTGCTCGGGAAGGGGTTGCTCGGGACGGGGTTGCTCGGGAAGCTTGCTCGGGAAGGTTGCTCGGAGGGTCGCTGCGACACCACGGCCGGGAACCGGTCGGCGATACAGCGACGCGCAAGCACGGTAACGCCGTCGGCGCGACCTCGCGTGCATCGTCCACAGGCGGCGCGGCGATGGTGCGCACGGTCCGTGACAACCAGGGGAGTTTCGTCACTCATGGTGAAGCACCCAGCGCGATGTGCCATATTGCGGGCCTGACAGGAGCCTCTCCTCACGGTCCGTTCCACGGATCCGCGTTCCCCCGTACCCTCGACGACGGATCGTCTGTCACGATTCGACAGTTGTCCGTCAGGGCGACCGCAGGGGAACGCGGGCCTGCGGTGGCCGTCAGTCGACGAGGACGAAGTGCGTGAACCACGCCAATGCGGCGGCAGGGAGGGTCGGGTGCCTCGACACGGAATGACCGCCTCAGGCACGGCGGAACCGGTGGGAGGCGCTGCCCCTGGGCGGCGCTTCGGCCTGAGCTCGTGGCCCATCCGCCGCAAGCTCGTGGCCCTGGTCGCCGGGCCGCTGCTCGTCATTCTCGGCGCGGGTGCGCTGGTGACGACGCAGGCCATCGGGCAGCTGCGCGAGGCGCAGGACGCGGAGAAGATCGCCACGCGCGGCCCTGTACTCCAACCAGCTGGCGCAGGCCCTGCAGCGCGAGGTCATCAGCACGATGACCGTGGTCGCGGAGCCGTCCAAGGGGACCCGCATCCGCCTCCGCAAGGATCGCGCGACGACGGACGCCGCCTTCGCCACGCTGAACTCGGTGCTGAGCCGACGCGCCGCGGGGCGGCTGGGACGTCGCTGACGAAGTCGAAGATCAAGGACATCGCGGACCGGCGCCAGGCCCTCGCGCAGATCCGGCAGGAGACCTTCCCGCACGGCATCGAGGAGAGCGGGATCAAGCAGCCCGCGGACGGGCAGGCGGCGCTCCAGCCGCGCCTCGTGCAGGCGGGCTACCAGAACGTGTTCGAGGCGCCCCGGGCGCTCACCGAGCGCCTCGCCCAGCGGCTCGCCACCGCCACCTCGGACGGCAGCACGGTCAACACGGCAGCCGCCATCACCGCGCTCGCGGGCGTCTCGACCGCTGGCGGCCAACGAGATCATCGACGTCGACATCGCGCCTCGTCAACGGAAACCTGCCCGCGCCGGCCAGGGCCGCGGCTGCGCAGTCGGCGAGCCAGCAGCAGGACCTCCTGCTCATCGCCGCGAACCACGCGACCGAGGACCAGCGGTCCTCCATCGCCGCCGTCAGCGCGGACGACGCGCGCATCGACGGGTTCCGCAGCGAGGCGCTCGACGCTCGCCAACAACGCGGGTGACAACGACAACGCCAAGCAGAAGGCGGCCGCGGACGCACCCGACGTTCGTCAGCGCGGCCGGCCAGCGGCTGTCCAACCTCGACGACCTGGTCGCCAAGGTCGTGGCCGACGCCCAGGCGACGGCGTCCCAGAGCGTGCGCAACGCGCTCGTCCGGGTGGGCGTCGTCGGCGGCGGCGCCCTCCTGCTGCTCGTGCTCGTGACCGCCTTCACCGCCGCGGTCGCCCGGTCGGTCAGCTCGCCGCTGCGCCGGCTGCGCACCGCGGCCGTCGAGACGGCGAACGTCCGCCTGCCCGCGGCCGTCGCCGCAGATCGACCGCGAGGGTCCCGACGCCCAGGTCGTCATGCCGCCCGCCCTGCCGCCCGGCGAGGCCGGTGGCCCCGAGACGACCGAGGTGGCCCGCGCCGTCGACGGCCTCACCAACGAGGCCGTCCGGCTCGCGTCGGCCCAGGTGCGGCTGCGGCGCTCGCTGGACGACGCCTTCGTCAGCATGTCGCGTCGCAGCCAGTCGATGGTCGAGAAGCAGCTGGCCATCATCGACGAGCTGGAGCGCACCGAGGAGGACCCCGACCAGCTGCGCAACCTGTTCCGGCTCGACCACCTCGCGGCGCGGATGCGCCGCTACAACGACAACCTCCTCGTCCTCGCCGGATCGGTCGTGCGCACGCGCACCAACGCGCCCGGTGCCCATCGCCGACGTCTTCCGCGCCGCCACCTCCGAGATGGAGCAGTACGAGCGGGTCCGGCTCCAGCCGGTGAACGGGGCGGCGGTGGCCGGGCCCGCCGCCGGCGGCCTCATCCACCTGCTCGCCGAGCTGCTCGACAACGCGGCCATGTACTCGCCGCCGACCAGCCCGATCCTCATGGCCGCGGCGTTCGAGCCCGACGGAGCGCTCCGGCTCGAGATCACCGACTCCGGCGTGGGTATCCCCGGCAGCGAGCTCGACGAGCTCAACGCGCGGCTCGCCAACCCCGGCAGCTTCGACATGCAGGTCCCCTCCCGGATGGGTCTGTACGTCGTCGGGCGCCTGGCGCAGCGCGGTGGGTTCGCGCGTGCGGCTCGCCCAGCGAGACGGCGCGGCCGGCACCGTCGCCGAGGTCGTCGTGCCCGCCCAGCTCGTCATGGGGTCCGCCGGTCTTGCGGGGCCGCCGATCGGCGTCGCCGCCGGTCAGGTCCAGGAGCCGACGACGCCGTCCGCTCCGGCTCCTGCGGCGGGGCGCGGGCCGCTGACCCCGGTCCGGCCGATGACGGCCGTCCCGGTGGCGTCCTCGACGTCCCCGGCGTCCCCGCTGTCCCCCGTCCCGCCCGCCCCCGGCAGCACCGGAGATGCGGCACCGGAGGCGGAGGCGCCGGCGACGCCGGAGCCCGTGGGGGTCGCACGCGCCGCAGCGGCGGCGGTCCCGACGCCGGACGACGACCCGGAGCGCACCACGACCACGCGGATCCGGACGCCGTCGGGCGTCACCCCCGCCACGCTCCCCCGGCGCACGTCGGGCCCGGTGCCCGCGGACACGACGGGCGGGGCGGCGAGCGAGGCCCCGGCGCGCAGCGGCAGCCCGCTGCCCAGCCGGCGCCCCGGTGCCGCCCTGGCCGGTGGACCGCTGGCGAGCGTCGCGGCCGGCGGTTCACCGTTCGGCACGCCGCCCGTCCCGCCGGCCGCGGCAGTCACCCCCGCCCCGTCCGACGAGCCCGGCGAGCCCTCTCCGGCGGCATCGGCCGCTTCGGCGCCCGCCGAGGCGGGTCCCGCGGTCGCCCCCACCGGCGGCCCGTCCGTCACGGGCCGTACCGGCGGTGGCTTCGGCGCCCCCGGGCGCCCGTTCACTGCCGGAACGCCCGCCGGCACCCGTCGGCCTGCGGGTGCCGGGGCACCCTCGGCCGCCACGGCCGCCGCGGCGGCGGCCGCGGCACGAGCCGCCCGGGCCGGCGGATCGGCCCCCAACGCCGCGTCCGCGCTGTTCGCCCCGACGGGCCCGGCGACGGACGGTGCCGGGACCGTTCCGGCGGTGCCGCCCGCGGGACCGGCGACACCCCCGCCACCGGTGTCGTCCGACGGGCCCGACCAGGCGGAGGCACCGGCCACGCCGGCCGAGGCCCTGCCGGTCGCGTCCGACACCGGCGAGCAGCCGGCCGCCCCCGCCCCCTGGGACCCGGCTCCGGCCATCGGTGCCGCCCGCGGGAACGGGACGTCCAACGGGAACAACGGCAGCACGAACGGGAGGTCGCACGGTGACGTGAACGGCGGCGGGCAGGCCGTTCCCGCGCCCGCCGAGCCGCTGTCCGGCGAGCTGCAGGTGCCGGCCGAGCCCGCCGGGACGCCCATCTTCGACACCGTCTCGATGTGGTTCACCGCGGACGGGTCGCCGTCCCCGGGGCCGAACCGGGTCATCGACCTGCGGGACGCCCCCACCGACCGGCGCACGCCGGTCTCCGCGGCGCGCTGGTCGGCGCTCGGGCGACCAGCGGTGGATGGCCACGAACGCCCGTGCGGCGGCGGGTCCCGAGGTCTCGGGCACGACCGAGGTGGGTCTGCCCCGGCGCCGCCCGGGCGCGAACCTCATCCCGTCCGCGGCGGCCGCCGCCCCGGTCACGGCTCCCGCGGCGCGCCCCGAGACGCGCCGCGCGGCGGGCGCCCGTCGGCGGCCGCGGCCGACCTGCCCGGCCGGGCCGACGCCGACGCCGTCCGCGGGCGGCTGTCGAGCTACCAACGCGGTCTGACGTCCGCCCGGCGCGCCCGGCACCTGCCGGCGGACCGGTCGGGCGACGGATTGTTCGCAGCTTCCCGCAGCGGGGAGAACGACCCCGGGCGCTCGCCCGGAGAGCAGGGAGGGTGACGTGAGTACGGGCACCGGAACCGACGTCGGCTGGCTGGTCGACGGCTTCACGCAGCGCGTGCCGGGGGTGGCGCACGCGGCCGTGGTGTCGGCCGACGGCCTGCTGATGGCCAGTTCGTCGGGGCTCCCGCGGGACCGGGCCGACCAGCTGTCGGCCGTCGCCTCCGGACTCGGCAGCCTGACCAACGGAGCGGCCCTGTGCTTCTCCGCCGGGCAGGTGGTGCAGACCGTCGTCGAGATGCAGGGCGGGTTCCTGCTGCTCATGGCCATCTCGGACGGGTCGTGGCTCGCGGTGCTGGCCTCGCCCACCTCCGACATCGGCCTGGTGGGCTACGAGATGACGATGCTGGTCGACCGCGTCGGCGAACACCTGTCACCCGAGCTGCGGACCTCCGGGTCGGCAGCGACGGCCTGGCCCGGCAACTGACCCTGACCCGCCTGCGGCCCGACATGTCCGAGCACACGACCCCGGGAGCCGGCCTGCCGGCCGAGGACGACGACGGCCGCGCTGGTCCGTCCTTACGCCCGGACCGGTGGCCGGACGAAGCCGGGCCGCGACCTGGACCTGGAGGCGCTCGTGCTGCCGACCGCCAACGGGCGCGAGGCGTGGGAGAGTCCCCTGCTGTCCCCCGAGCACAACACGGTGATCGAGATCTGCCAGCGGTCGGTGTCCGTCGCGGAGATCGCGGCGCAGCTCCGGGTTCCCCTCGGGGTCGCACGGGTGATCATCGCCGACATGGTGGACCTCGGGCTCGTCGAGGTCCTGAAGACCGCCGCCGCAGACGGCGACGAACGTGATCCAGCATTCCTGAGGAGGGTGCTCAGTGGCCTTCAACGGCTCTGACCGCCGTCCCTCCCGCTCGACGAAGATCGTCGTGTCGGGCGGGTTCGGAGCCGGCAAGACGACCTTCGTGGGGGCGGTCTCCGAGATCGTGCCGCTCCGCACCGAGGCCGTCATGACGTCCGCGTCCGTGGGCGTCGACGACCTCACCGCGACGCCGAACAAGACCACGACCACGGTCGCGATGGACTTCGGTCGCATCTCGATCGACGAGGAGCTCGTCCTCTACCTGTTCGGCTCGCCCGGGCAGAACCGGTTCTGGTTCATGTGGGACGACCTCGTGCGCGGCGCCATCGGCGCGGTCGTGCTGGTCGACACCCGCCGGCTCGAGGACTGCTTCGGCCCGCTGGACTTCTTCGAGGCGCGCGGGCTGCCCTTCGTCGTCGCGGTGAACGCGTTCGACGGTCTCCTGCGGCACAGCCCCGAAGAGGTGCGCGAGGCCCTGCAGCTGAGCGACGAGGTGCCGGTGCTCGTCGATCGACGCGCGTGACCGCGAGTCGGCCAAGCAGTCGCTCATCGCCGTCGTCGAGCACGCCCTGCGCACCTGGTCGGCGACCGCGGCGCCGGCCGCGCACTGACCCCTTCCCCCGCCATCTCCCGCGGTGATCAAGGAAGAGCCGGCCCTGATCCGGGGCCGGCTCCTCCTTGATCACCGGCAGTGACCCGGGCAGCGGGGAGATCAGCGCGGGGGCGGCAGCGAGGAAGCCGTCGGCGACCAGGGCACGCACGGCCGGTCCCAGCCGCACGGCCAGGTCGCCGGCGGGCTCCTCGAGCAGGTGCCCCAGGGCGCCCACGATCTGCCGGCCGGTGAGCTCGCCGTCGCAGGCGCCCACGAAGCCGGCCAGCGCCGTGCTGGCCTGCACCACGCGGCCGAAGCCGCCGCCCTGCCGGAGCAGGAGAACCGTCGGGTCCTCCTCCCCCGGCCGGTGGTACCGCTCCTCCGTGACGTCGCCGGCGACCCGCAGACGCTCCGCCAGCAGCTCCTCGTCGGTCCGCGCCCACAGCCAGTCGTGCGCGGCCAGGCAGGCCGCCACGTGCTCACCGACGGGCTCCTCGAGCCCGCCGAGCACGCTCTCGACCCGGTCGAGGCCGGGCTCGCCCGCGACGGGCCGGCGCAGCGTCACCAGGCCGAAGCCGATCGCCTCGACGTCGCGGGCGTCGAAGTCGTCGAGCCAGGCCTCGTACAGCTCGGCGCGCGCCTCGGGCATCGGGTCGCCGCCGTCGCGCATCCACAGCTCGGCGTACTGCGCCGGGTCCTGCAGCTCGCGCTGCACCACCCACCCGTCGAGCCCCGACTCGTCGAGCCATGCGGTGATGCGGTCCTCGAACGGCTCCCCGCGCCGGTGCTCCCAGTTGCCGATCAGCTGCGCGATGCCGCCCGGCGCGAGCACCGCGCGCACCTGCGTGACGAGCCTCCGGACGATCTCGTCACCGGGGAGCCCGCCGTCCCGGTAGGTGTACGACGGCACGGACGGCGTCCGCGGGGTGATGACGAACGGGGGGTTGCTGACCACGAGGTCGAACTCCTCGCCGCGGGCGGGCTCGAGCAGGTCGCCCTGGCGCAGGTCGACGGCGCGCGCGCCGTTGAGGGCGAGGGTCAGGCGGGCGAAGGCGAGCGCGCGGGCCGAGACGTCGGTGGCGACGACGGCGTCCGCGTGCCGGCGTGGCGTGCAGGGCCTGCACGCCGCAGCCGGTCCCGACGTCGAGCGCCCGCGCCACCGGCGTGCGGATCGTGCACCGCGCCAGCGTGACCGAGGCCCCGCCGACGCCGAGCACGTGGTCCGGCGGCAGCGGGCGGCCGGTGGCGACCTCGCCGAGGTCGGACACCACCCACCAGTCGGCCGTGCCCGCCGCGTCGACGGCGGCGTAGGGCCGCAGGTCCACCCGGGCCCGGACGGCGTCCCGCTCGCCGCGCCCCGCGGGCTCCAGCAGACCCATGCGGACGGCGCCCTCGACGCCGAGCTCCGGCAGCGCGGAGGCCAGCCGGCGACGGGGCACGGGGCGGCCGAGGACGAACGCCAGGGTGAGCGCCGCGTGCGGGTCGTCGAGGTGGCCCTCGAGCGCCCTGACCGCCGGCACCGCCTGCTCGCGGGCCAGCGCCGCCTGGGCGACGTCCCCGAGGAGGGCGTGCACGGTGTCGACGGTCCAGCCCTGCAGGTCGGCGCGCAGCCGGTCGACGTCCGCCGCCTCGGCCGAGGGGACGTCAGGTGGCTCCGTGGTGGGCGAGAGCCCGGAGGCCCCGGGCAGCAGCCCGGGGCCTCCGTCGTGGTGCGTCATGTGGTCTCCTGGAACACGCGGCTGGTCCCGCGTCTGCTCACGCCGCTGCTCAGACCGCGGCCGACTGGGTCGGCGACGCGGCCGCCGGCACCTCGTCGGTCATGACCGAGGTGCGCCGCTTCGAGACGGTGACCGCGGCGATGATGACCACCACGGCGACCAGCGCGATGCCGTAGCGCAGCGGCGCCGAGGCGTTGCTGCCCACCGAGAGCTGCACGATGGCCGGGCGCGATCAGCACCGAGACCAGGTTCATGACCTTGATCAGCGGGTTGATCGACGGGCCGGCGGTGTCCTTGAACGGGTCGCCGACCGTGTCGCCGATGACCGTCGCCGCGTGCGCGTCGGAACCCTTGCCGCCGTAGTTGCCGTCCTCGACGATCTTCTTCGCGTTGTCCCACGCGCCGCCGGAGTTGGCCAGGAAGACGGCCATGAGGACGCCCGTCGCCGATCGCCCCCGCGAGGTAGCCGGCGAGCGGACCGACGCCGAGGCCGAAGCCGACCGCGATCGGGGCCATCGCGGCGAGCAGGCCCGGGGTGGCGAGCTCGCGCAGCGAGTCCCGGGTGCAGATGTCGACGACGCGGCCGTACTCGGGCTTCTCCGTGCCGTCCATGATCCCGGGGTGCTCGCGGAACTGGCGCCGCACCTCGTAGACGATCGCGCCGGCGGCGCGGGTCACGGCGTCGATGGCGAGGCCGGAGAAGAGGAAGACGACCGACGCGCCGATGATCACGCCCGACCAGGACGTTGGGGGACACGACCTCGAAGGCGAAGGCCGTGGTGAGGTCGCTGACCCGGGCCTGGGCACCGACCAGCGCGCTGCCGACGGCGTCGGTGTAGGAGCCGAACAGCGCCGTCGCGGCGAGCACCGCCGTGGCGATCGCGATGCCCTTGGTGATGGCCTTGGTGGTGTTGCCGACGGCGTCGAGCTCGGTGAGGATCTGGGCGCCCTCGCCGTGCACGTCGCCGGACATCTCGGCGATGCCCTGCGCGTTGTCGCTGACCGGGCCGAAGGTGTCCATGGCGACGATGACGCCGACCGTGGTGAGCAGGCCGCAGCCGGCCAGCGCGATGAGGAACAGCGACACGATGATGACGCCGCCGCCGAGCAGGAAGGCGCCGTAGACGGCCGCGCCGATGATCAGCGCGGTGTAGACGGCGGACTCGAAGCCGACCCCGATGCCGGACAGGACGACGGTGGCCGCGCCGGTCAGCGAGGTGCGCGCGACGTTGATCGTCGGCTTCTTGTCGGTGCCGGTGAAGTAGCCGGTCAGCCAGAGGATGACGCCGGCGAGCACGATGCCGAGGAGGACCGCGCCGATGGCGACCAGCGCGCGGGTTGCGGTCGAGCGAGGCGACGTCCGGACCCACCCCGGTCAGCTTCGAGAACGCTGTCGGGCAGGTAGACGAACGCCGCGATCGCGCAGAGCACGGCCGAGATGACGGCGGAGATGTAGAAGCCGCGGTTGATCGCGGTCAGGCCGCTCTCGCTCGGGCCGGGGCCGCGTGATGAAGACGCCGATGGCGGCGGTGATCGCGCCGATCGCGGGCACGATCAGCGGGAAGACCAGGCCCTGCTCGCCGAAGGCGACCTTGCCCAGGATGAGCGCGGCGACCAGGGTCACCGCGTACGACTCGAAGAGGTCGGCCGCCATGCCGGCGCAGTCGCCCACGTTGTCGCCCACGTTGTCGGCGATGGTCGCGGCGTTGCGCGGGTCGTCCTCGGGGATGCCCTTCTCGACCTTGCCCACGAGGTCGGCGCCGACGTCGGCGGCCTTGGTGAAGATGCCGCCGCCGACACGCATGAACATCGCGAGCAGCGCGGCGCCGAAGCCGAAGCCCTCGAGCACGGCCGGCGCGTCGCCCTTGTAGAAGAAGACGACGAACGGCGGCGCCGAGCAGGCCGAGGCCGACGGTGGCCATGCCGACGGCGCCGCCGGTGCGGAAGGCGATCCGCATGCCCTCGTCGCGGCCGTTCGGTTCGCGCGCAGCGGCGGCGACCCGCACGTTGGCGCGCACCGCGAGCGACATGCCGAGGTAGCCGATCGTGGCGGAGAACAGGGCGCCGACGACGAAGAAGATGCTGCGGCCGACGCGGACGCCGGTGTCGCCGGGGAGCAGGAACAGCAGGAGGAAGACCAGGACGACGAACCACACGAGGGTGCTGAACTGGCGGCGCAGGTACGCCGACGCGCCCTCCTGGACGGCGCGCGCGATCTCCCGCATCTTCTCGGTGCCCTCGCCGGCGGCGAGCACCTGGCTGCGGAACACGAAGGCCGCGCCCAGCGCCAGCAGCGCGATCAGGCCGACCACGGCGACGAGCGTGCGGTTGCCGCTCGTGACGTCGAGCACCCCCCCTTCGGCCGCCGCGACGCGTGTGAACCCTGGCATCCGTCCTCCTCGACGATTGCGAGCCCGCCCGCTGTACCGGCGGGAGCCGAGAATCAGCACGGGACCTGGCGATCTGGGCCGACCGGAGGTCCGGTGGCACCGACGCCGCGAAGTCTACGGATCGGTCACCGCACACCCAAAGTCGACTGTGTGTGACAGTCGTGCACCAGCGGGCGTCCCCACTCGTCCCGCGGAACTGCTGTGCGTGACCAGTGGTCAGCGCGTCGTGCTCACCGGTTCGGTCAGCGCGCCCAGATCATCCGGACGACGCCGCCGGGGCCGCCGGGACCCGCCTCGACGCTGACGGCGTCGGCCAGCCCCCGCACCAGCGGGAGGGAGACCGACTCCTCCTCCGCCTCCCCGGCGGCCGAGGTGTCGGTGACCGTCACGTCGAGGGTGGGGCCCTGGTCGTCGAGCTCGACGAGCACGTCGCCCCGGCCTGCCGTTCTGCAAGGAGCGCCGCACCGCACGTGCGCACATCTCGCCGACGGCGAGGCGGATCTCGTCGAGCCTCACCTCGTCCATGCCCGCCCGCCGCGCGACCGCCACGGCGACCAGCCGCGCGGTGCGCACGTGCTCGGGCGCGGCCTGGAACCGCAATGCGACGGTCACCCGTGCTGCTCCGACCTGCGCCGGGGGCGCGCTCAGTTGGCCGTCCCGTCGGGGACGCCGCTCGGTGTCGTCCAGCGCCTCCTGCAGGGTGGCGTGGATGGGGAACACCTTCGTGAGGCCGGTGATGCGGAACACCTTGAGGATCTTCTCCTGGGAGCACACCAGCCGCAGCGTGCCGTCGTACGACCGCACCCGCTTGAGGCCGCCGACCAGCACACCCAGCCCCGTGGAGTCGAGGAACTCCACCTTCTCCATGTCGACGACCAGGTCGTAATGACCCGCGGCCACGAGCTCGTTGAGACGCTCCCGGAGGCTCGGCGCGGTGTAGACGTCGATCTCGCCGCCGACGGCGATGACCGTCCGCGCCCCCTCCTGGCGACTCGTGACGCTCAGCTCCACGTTGCCCTCCTTGAACCCGGTCGCCCGGGTCGACGAACGACACGGGCGTGCCGCCCGCGCTCCTCGCCAGGCATTCAACCATTCCTCGCGGATTCCGCTCAGGCCGACGCCAGGACCGCCGGTACGTGCGGGGGCGGCTCGGGTGAGACTGGCGGGGTGGAGACCGGGACGCGCACACGATGGGACCTTCCGGTCGCCGTCGAGCGTCTCGTCGCCACTCCCGCCCGGGCCGAGCGCGTCCTGCACGTGCGGACCCAGCCCGCGCGCGAGGGCGAGTGCGGCCCCTGGCCGGGCTGGGCCGAGCCCTCGGTCGTGGGGGCCTTCCGCCGGGCGGGCGTGGATCGGCCGTGGACGCACCAGCTCCTGGCGGCCGAGGCCGCGCACCTCGGCCGGCACGTCGCGCTGTCGACGGGCACCGCCTCGGGCAAGTCCCTCGCCTACCTGCTGCCGGCCCTCAGCGCGGTCATCGCGGGCAGCCGCGCCTCGAACGGGCGCGGCGCGACGGCCCTCTACCTGGCACCCACCAAGGCGCTGGCGGCGGATCAGCTCGCGGCGGTGCAGGCACTCGGCCTGCCGGGCCTGCGCGCGGCCGCCTACGACGGCGACAGCCCGGCCGACGAGCGGAGGTGGGCGCGCGAGTACGCCGGCCTCGTGCTGACGAACCCCGACATGCTCCACCACGCGCTGCTGCCGGGCCACGCCCGCTGGTCGTCGTTCCTCCGGGCCCTGCGCTACGTGGTCGTCGACGAGGCCCACCACTACCGCGGGGTGTTCGGGAGCAACGTCGCCCTGGTGGTGCGACGGCTGCGCCGGATCGCCGCCCGCTACGGCAGCGAGCCGGTCTTCGTGCTCGCGTCCGCGACGACGGGCGACCCGGCCGGGACCGCCCGGGCCCTCACCGGTCTCGACCCGGTGGTCGTCGCGCGAGGACGCGTCGCCACGGGGCAGGACCCACTTCGTGCTGTGGGAGCCCCCGCTGCGCCCGGGCGGCGGCGAGAACGGGGCGCCGACCCGGCGGACGGCCGTCGCGGAGGCCGCCGACCTGCTCGCGGACCTCGTGGCGACCGGGACGAGCACGCTCGCGTTCGTGCCGTCGCGCCGCGGGGCCGAGGCGGTGGCCGCCGGAGCACGCCGGATGCTCGAGGAGGTCGCGCCGGGGCTGGGCGGCCGGGTGGCTGCGTACCGCGGGGGTTACCTGCCCGAGGAGCGGCGCGCGCTCGAGGCCGACCTGCGCGCGGGCCGGCTGCTCGGCCTGGCCAGCACGAACGCGCTCGAGCTCGGGATCGACGTGGCCGGTCTCGACGCCGTCCTCATCTGCGGCTGGCCCGGGCGCCGCGCGTCGCTGTGGCAGCAGGCGGGCCGCGCCGGCCGGCGCGGCCGGGACGCGCTGGCGGTGCTCGTCGCCCGGGACGACCCCCTGGACACCTACCTGGTGCACCACCCGGAGGCGGTGTTCGACCAGGAGGTGGAGGCGACGGTGCTCGACCCCCACAACCCCTACGTGCTCGCTCCGCACCTCTGCGCCGCGGCGGCGGAGCTCCCGCTCACCGAGGCCGACCTGCCGCTCTTCGGACCGGCGGCCGGCCCTCTGCTCGCCGCGCTCGTCGCGCGCGGCGCTCTGCGCCGCCGGCCGGGCGGCTGGTACTGGACGCGCGAGGAGCGCGCCGGCGACCTCGCCGACCTGCGCGGCACCGGCGGCGAGCCGGTGCGGATCGTCGAGCAGGAGACCGGGCGTGTGGTCGGCACCGTGGACCACGACGCCAGCCACCACACCGCACACCGCGGAGCGGTGTACGTCCACCAGGGGGGCGTCTGGCGGGTGCGCTCGCTCGACCTCGACGCGCACGTCGCCCTGGTCGAGCCTGCGGACGGCGAGGTCGTGACCCAGGCGCGGGAGGTGAGCGACGTCCGCGTGCTCGCCGTCCGCGAGCAGGTCGCCTGGGGACCCGCGACGCTCCACGTCGGCAGCGTGGAGGTCACCTCCCAGGTCGTGGCCTACGTGACGCGGGACGTGCGCAGCGGGCGCATCCTGGGGCAGGCACCGCTCGACCTGCCGGCCCGCACCCTGCGGACGACGGCCGTGTGGTGGACCCTGCCCCCGTCCGCCGTCCCGGCGGAGGTGGCGCCCGCCGACCTGCCGGGGGCCCTGCACGCCGCCGAGCACGCCGCCATCGGGATGCTGCCGCTGGTGGCGACCTGCGACCGCTGGGACGTCGGCGGCCTGTCGACCGCCGCGCACCCCGACACCGGGTTGCCCACCGTGTTCGTGCACGACGCGCACCCCGGGGGCGCCGGGTTCGCCGAGCGCGGCTACCGGGCCGCGGTTGCGTGGCTGCGGGCGACCAGGGCCGTGCTGGCGGACTGCCCCTGCGAGGCGGGTTGCCCTTCGTGCGTGCAGTCGCCCAAGTGCGGCAACGGCAACGAACCGCTCGACAAGGCGGCGGCTGCGGCCGTGCTGGACGCCCTGCTCGCGGGCGCGCCCTGAGGCCCGGCCCGCGGGGGGGCCTGGGCCGGCCCTTGCCCGCCCGACCGAGGGCGGCAGCGGGAACCAGCCGCCGGCTGCGGTGACGACGACCTCGACCGTGACGGATCCTTGATCACTGGGGGTGCACCGCTGCAGGGTGGCGCCGTTGGCGGCGGCCACGACCGCGGCCCGTGAGCAGTCGGGGAGCGCGCCGGTACCGGCTGCCGCGAGCGCGGCGAGGTCGGCGGCCGTGTCGGCCCGGCGGCGGGCCGACGCGACCGTGGAGAGCACCCCGAGGACCCCGGCCAGGACCACGCCGACGGCGCAGACCCCCACCACCAGGAGGGTTCCCGCGCCACGGTCGTCACGGCAGGAGGCCGGGGTCGCCGGGATCACGGGAGGGTCCCGAGGCCGGGCTCAGCGTCGGCCGTCGCGTCCCCCTCGACGGTCACGGCGAGCCCGAGCGGGAGCGGGACCGCCGCACCCACCCGGACGGCGACCTGCTCGCCGGAGCGGGCGACGGCGACGCCCGCGCCGGCCGGAGCGGTCGCGCGGGCACGGGCCTCCACGACGCCGTCCGCCTCGCCCCGGGCCGCCAGCCGCGCGGCCGCCCGGGCGGCCTCGGCGCACTCCGCTCGCACCGCGGCGACGTGACCGACGGCGACGATCACGGCGGCCACGACGGCCACGGCCGGGAGGGCGAGGGCGGTCTCGGCGGTGACGCCGCCCGCCTGCGCGCGGGGGCCGCGACGCGGAGCATCTCGTGCCCGGTGGCGTGTCATCCGGCGAGAGCGCGGCGGATGATGCCGAGGAGCAGGCCGCGCACCTGATCGCTGCGCAGGAGTGCGACCAGCAGGCCCGCGAAGCCGCACGCGGCGACGGTCACGATGGCGTACTCGGCCGTCGCCATCCCGGCGTCCCTCAGGGTGCGCAGCCGGCCGGGCCGGCCGCCTCGCCTCGGGCGCGCGGTGGGAGACGGGCGGAGGGTGAGTAGCTGTCGCTTCGTCTGCATGGTGACCTCGTTCGCACTCGGGGGGCCCCTGGGAAGGGCTGCGGCACGGTCGGCCGCTCGCCCACCCTGGGCCGCCACGGGAGCCGGCCGCAGAGGTCGTGCCGCCGGCTGTGGACGGCGGTGCGCCCCGACGGGCTGTGGACGACGGACCGATGGGACGCGACTACGTCAGCAGTCCCAGCACGATCGGGACGACGGTCAGGAGTACGAACGCCGGCAGGAGGCACACGCCCGCCGGAAGCACGACGCGGACACCCAGCCGGGCCGCGGCGACCCGGGCGGCCGCCGACGTGGCCCGGCGCTCGTCCTCAGCGGCCGCAGCGAGCAGGGGACCGGGTGCAGTGCCGGAGTCCCGGGCGAGCGTCAGGGCGCCGTCGAGCCGGAGGAGCCAGGGGGGCAGGCCCGCGGGGGCCGAGAGCCCGGGGGCTGCGGCGTCGTGCCGGACCGCCAGGTCGCGCAGACTGCCGGCAGCCGCCGGGTCGTGCTCGTGAAGGGCCCCGGCAAGCAGGCGGACACCGGCCGACGCCGGCGCACCGGCGTCGAGAACGGCGGCCGCCAGGTCGAGCAGGACCGGCCCGGGCACCCCTCCGCGGGCGCGGCGAGCCCCGCCCCCGCGGCGACCGGTGGCGGCGTCCAACCGCCGGCGGCCGCGGCGGCGCCCCGACGGCGACCAGCACAGCACGGCGGCGGCCAGCAGTCCGGCCGGAACCCAGCCCGACGGGTTCACGACGACACGGCGGCCGCCGCGCCGACGAGCCGCTGCATCCACCAGCGGCCCAGCGTCCAGAGGGCCAGCCCCATGACGAGGCAGAGGCGCCCGACCGGGGTGAACAGCAGGACCGCGGCGGGGTTCACCCCCAGGAGCAGTCCCAGGGCCGCGCCGGCCACGGGCAGGAGCCCCATGACCGTGGCCGTCGCCCTGGGTGCCGCGAGGGCGACCTCGCGATCCTGGCGGGCGCTCTCCTGCGCGCGCAGCGACCGCGCAAGACCCGCCAGCACGGCGGACGTGGGGGCACCTGCCCGGTCGCAGACGTCCAGCGCGACGGCCAGGGCGAGCAGGGGCGGGGCAGGCGGCGCCGGGCCCCGCCGGGCCGACCTGCCGAACGGCAGCGGCCCTCCGGGTCGTGGGGCGGCCGACCTGAGCAGGGCGGTTCCGGACGGCAGGCCGAGCTCGGCCCACCGGGCGGCGTCGGCAGCGAGGTGCGCGCCGTCACGAGCACCCGTCGCCACGAGCGCCCACGTCCGTGCGGGCGGCAGGCCGGCCCGCGCGACGGCGGCCACGAGGTCGGCGAGCTCGGCCACGGCGGCGTCGCCGGTCAGGTCGGATCCTGCCCGAGCGATCGGCGCCGACCGGGTGGGGACGGCCGACCGGAGACGGCGGCGCGCCCGCGCGTCGCGAGGGCGGACAAGTACCGCCAGCGCGGCCAGCAGCGCGGGCAGGGCCGGGAGAACGGGCAGGGCCGGGACAACGGGCAGGGCCGGGAGTGCGGGCAGCATCGACACGTCGGGCAGGCCGGACAGGGCGATCACTCCGGAGCCGCCGTCCCACCCCCGAGCCGGGCGACCAGGAGGTCCCATCCCGGCCGCCGTGACGGGTCGCCCACTCCCGACCACGTCGAGACGGGCTCGACGGTGAGCAGGCCTTCTTGGTCGCGGCGCAGCGAGCCGATCTCGGCGAGGCGGCGACCCCGACTGTCGCGGCACAGGTGCAGGACGGCGTCGAACGCGGCGGCCGCCTGCGGCGCGACGGCCGCCGGAGCCATGCCGGCGAGACCCCCGAGGGCCTCGAGCCGGGCCGGCACGTCCGAGGCGGTGTTGGCGTGCAGCGTCGCGCGAGCCGCCGGCGTGGCCCGTGTTCAGGGCGGCGAGCAGGTCGCGCACCTCGGCGCCGCGGCACTCGCCGACCACCAGCCGGTCGGGGCGCATCCGCAGGGCCTGGCGGGTGAGGTCGGTCAGGGTCACCTCGCCGCGGCCCTCGACGTTGGCGTGCCGGGCCTCGAGCCGCACGACGTGCGGGTGCCGGGGGCGGAGCTCGCAGACGTCCTCGACGAGCACGAGCCGCTCGGTCGGCGGGCACGAGCGAGAGGAGGGCGGCGAGCAGGGTGGTCTTGCCGGTGCCGGTGCCGCCGGTCACGAGGAGGGCGGCGCGCGCGGCGACCGAGCGCCTCGAGCAGCCGGCGCCACACCGGCGGTACCGCGCCGGCAGCGGACGAGCTCGTCGAGCCCGAACCGCCCCGGCCGCAGGACGCGCAGGCTCAGATGGGTGCCGCCCGGCGACACCGGGGGGCACGACGGCGTGCAGGCGGACGCCGTCGGCGAGCCGGGCGTCGACCCAGGGCCGGCTCTCGTCGAGGCGGCGGCCCGACGCCGGCCGCGAGTCGCACCGCGAGCGCGCGGACGGCGTCCTCGCCGCCCAGGTCGGCCGGCACCCGCACCGGCCCCGCTCCGCGGTCGGCCCACACGCCGTCGGCACCGTTGACGAGGACGTCGGTGACGGACTCGTCGTCGACCAGGGCCTGGAGGACGGCGGGCAGCCACGGCGTGCTCACCGCATCCCCGCCGGCGCCGACGACTGGATCGACGACTGAATCGGCGCGAGAACCGGCGCCGGTCCGCGAGGGCCGCCACGACGAGGCGGGTGGCGAGCGCCGCGAGCGGGCCGCGGTGGCGCAGGGGTGGCACGTCCCCCCGGTCGAGGGCCGCCGCGAGGCCGGGCTCGGCCCGCAGCTCGCCGGCCAGCGGGCAGCCCGACGGCCTCGCAGACGGCCTCGGCGGCGAGACCGCTCGGCGCGGGACCGCGGACGACCAGCGCCACGTCGGCCGCGTGCAGGTCGATCTCGGCCGCGACGCGCGCGGCGGCCGCCGCCGCCCGGACCTCGGCGGGCACGACGACGAGCACCTGGCGGGCCGCGCGCAGCACGGTCCGGGTGACGTCGTCGACCCGGCGCGGCAGGTCCGCGACGACGAGGTCGCTCTCGTCGCCCGCACGCTCGAGCACGGCCTGGACCGTTCCAACGGCCACGGCGGGAGGGCGGTCGCGTTCCCAGGTCACGAGCGCGACACCCTCGGCCCGGACGGCGGTCGCGGGGAGCAGCCCCGGCGGGCAGGCAGCCCGGTGACGTGCCGCAGGTCGCCCCAGCGCAGGCCGGGCGCGGCCTCGGCGCCGAGGAGCAGGTCGAGCCCACCGCCGAGCGGGTCGAGGTCGAGCAGGGTGACCTCGAGGTCGCGGCGCGCCGCGGTGAGCGCCAGCGCGGTGGCCAGCACCGACGCCCCGGCACCGCCGCGGCCGCCCACGACGGCGACCAGCGGCGCGGGAGCCCTGCCCCGCACCGAGCGCTCGACCCGCGCCGCCAGCCACCCCTCGCCTTCGGGCAGCACCGCCACGTGCTCGGCCCCCAGCAGGACGGCGTCCCGCCAGACCTCGGGGTCGGGCTCGCCCGCGCAGACGAGGACGAGCGCGGCCGGCCGGCCGCGGCCGCTGTGCCAGGTCGGGCGACCACTCCACCAGCGCCAGCACCGCTCCGTCGTCCGCGACGGGCGCCCGACCCCGTGTCTCCCCCGGGACTCGTCACGAGCGGCTCGGCGCCGCCGCGCCGCACCACCGCCGACAGGTCCTCCACGATCGCGGGAGTCGCCCCGACCACCAGGACCCGACTCCCCCCACCCCCGGCCACGCACCTCACGCCCTTCCGCGTCCACCATCCGTACCGACGTCCGGAACCACACCCTGGGTGCGCGTGCACGGGGGGAGCGAGCCCCTGGGACGGCCGCTGTGGACGACGGGACGCCGGCGCGGCCTGTGGACGACAGGCGCCGACGCAGGGCCCCCAGTGGTCAGGAGCAGTCCCGGCATCACACAGCGTCACGAGAGGCGAGGGACCCCTGACGTGCGACGACCCCCGCTGGGGGGGAGCGGGGGTCGTCTGCCAGTCCGGCTCGGGGGGGAGGAGCCGGGCCTGGCGGCACGGCTTTCGCCGGCGCGGCAAGTCTGTACCCCTCAAGGTCAGGACGCAACCGCCGACCGCCCAACTCCATCGATTTTCAACCACGCACCCGAAAGTCGACGGGATCAGAAGCAACGCAGGCGCTTGCACGACGGAATCCGTCGAGAAGTCCGAGGGCAGACAACGGCCTGCGAGCGCCTCCGAGCGGCGGGCCGGTCCCGTGGCCACGCCGTCACTATCCTGGCGATGTGATCCCGGCCGCCGGCCGCGCCGCCGCCTTCTTCGACCTCGACAAGACGATCATCGCGAGGTCGAGCACGCTGGCTTTCTCGCGGCCCCTCTACGCCGGCGGCCTCCTCACTCGTCGCGCTGTGTTACGAAGCACCTACGCCCACTTCATGTACCTCGTGGCCGGAGCCGACCACGAGCAGATGGAGCGCATGCGCGACTACATGTCGTCGCTCGTGGCGGGCTGGGACGTCGCACAGGTCCGCGACATCGTCGCCGAGACCCTGGTGGGCATCGTCGAGCCGATGGTCTACCGCGAGGCGGTCGCGCTGATCGCCGAGCACCACGCCGCCGGACGCGACGTGGTGGTCGTCTCGACGAGCGGCGCCGAACTCGTCGAGCCGATCGCCGCGATGCTCGGCGCCGACGACGTGATCGCGACCAGGATGGTGGAGCGGGACGGGCGGTACACCGGCGAGATCGCCTTCTACGCCTACGGACCCGAACAAGGCCACGGCCATCCGCGAGCTCGCCGACCGGCGCGGGTACGACCTCGCCCGGATGCTATGCCTACAGCGACTCCGTCACCGACCTGCCGATGCTCGAGGCGGTCGGTCACCCGCACGCCGTCAACCCCGACCGGGCGCTGCGGCGGGAGGCCGATCGCGCGCGGCTGGCCGGTGCTCGACTTCACCCACCCCGCACCGCTGCGCCGCCGGCTGAACGGCCTGACCGACGCCGCCGGCTCCCGGCCCCGGGCGACCGCGACGGCGGCGGCGGCCCTCGCTCTGACGGCGGCCGTCGTGTGGGCCGCGGCCCGGACGCGCCGGCCGGCCGCGTGACGTCGGGACCCGTCGGCACCATCGGGACCGGGCAGGACGATCGCGGCAAGTTCGAGTCACGTTGGGTCTACTACCCGTAACCTGCCGCCATGACGGCGACCGCCGCCGCGCCGCGCAGGCGCGCCGAGCTACCGCGCCGCCCTCCCGGTCCTCTACCTCGGGCTGTCGACGCTCGCCTTCCTGCTCGTCGGCGGCGCGGCACGCCGGCATGCGGGATCGCTCTGGTTCCCGCCCGCCGGTGTGGCCTTCGGCTACCTGCTGGTGCGCCGGCTGGCGCGCGCGCCTGGCTCGTGCTGGTGGCCCGCTGGCGGGCGGTCTGGTCATGTGCCCCGACCGCGTACGCCGCCGCATCCGCTGGCGGCGTGCGCGACCGACGTGGCGGGCACCCTCGCCCTCGTCCTCGCGGCCGAGCTGCTGCGCCGGCGTCGCCCGCCCCGACAGCCCGTACGCTCTGCTGACCCGGTTCCTCGGCCTCGGCGTCGTGCTGGCCCCGATCGGGGCGGCGAGCGCCGCCGGGCTGCTGGGGGCCGCGCACGGGCAGCCCCTGGACGCCGGCCGCTGGGCCCGCGGCCGTCGTCGGCACGGCCACCGCGGTCGCTGACGCTGACGCCGGCCTTCGTCGTGCTCGCGGCCGCCGTGGACGCGCGGCCGCCGCGCCGACGCGCTCCGTGCCGGCCCGCCGGCGCTGGGAGCTCGCCGGCGCAGGCCCTGCTCATCGTGCTGATCCCCGCCACCTCGCTGCTCGCGGGCGGCACCGACGTGCGTGCCAGCTGCGCTCCTCCCGGTCGCCCTCGTGCCGCTCGCCTGGACCGCCGCCGACCTCGACCGGCGCGCGCGGCGCGGCGGTGCTCGCCGTCGCCGGCCTCGCCCTCGGTGCCGCCGCCGAGCTGCGGTTCGGCGACTCCGAGACCACGTTCCGGCTGCAGCTCGTGATGTTCGCCGGCGCGCTGGCCTCGCTCTTCGCGGTCGCCGGGCTGGTCGCCGACGCGCTCGCCCGTGACGGCGCCGAGGTCGAGACCACCCGCTGGCGCGCGCTCGTCGAGGCGTCACCCGTCGCCGTGGCCCGGATCGGCCGGGACGGGCGCTGGCGGCCCGAAGGGGCGCCGGGCGCGGATCCGGACGCCGCCCGTGCCGCCGGCGACGTCCTCGCCCGTGCGGCGCGCGTGCCCGGCGTCGCCGCCGCCGTGGCCGCCGGGCGCGCCCGCGACGCGTCGACTGGGGCGTGGACGACGACACCGGGCGGCGCTTCGTCACCCGGGTGACCCCGCTGCCCGACGGCGACACCCTCGCCGTCACGACCGAGACGACCCGGCTGCACAGCGCCGAGGTGGCGCTCGCCTGGGAGCGCAGCCACGACCGCGAGACCGACCTGCCGAACCGCGACCTGCTGCTGGCCACCGCCGAGCAGGCGCTCGCCGAGGGCCGCCGCGCCAGTCTCGTGCTCGTCGACACCGACAACGCCGTCCGGCGGGCCGTGCTGCTCGACCTCGACCCCGTGCGCGTGCTGCTCGTCACCGCGGAACGGCTGCGCGGCGAGCTCGACCCGGGCGCCGTCGCGAGGGGCGCCGCGCTGGTGGCGCGGGTCGGCGACGGGCAGTTCGGCGTCCTGGTGCCCGAGGCGGTCGGGGCGGCCCGCGAGCCGCGCCGCGCGCATGGTGCGGGCGGTTCGCGCCCCGCTGCCGGGGCCGGCATCGGCGCTGCCCGTCGTGGCGTGGGCCGGTGTCGCGGCCCTCGACCCCGAGCGCGGAGGCGCGGGCGTCGCTGCAGCGGGCCGAGGCGGCCCTGCAGGCCGCGGCCGAGCTGCAGGCGAACGACCGGCGGCCGGGCGGGGTCGTCGTCCTCGACCAGCTGTCGGTGACGCACCTCGGCCCAGCGGGCCCGGCTGACGGGCGAGGTGGCGCAGCGCGGTCGAGCGCGGCGAGCTCGACGTGGCGTTCCAGCCCGACGTCTGCCTGCGCGACGGGGCGGCTCACCGGGGTCGAGGCGCTGGTGCGGTGGCGGCGCCGGCGGGGCTTCGCGGCGGCGACCGACACGTTCGTGCAGCTGGCCGAGGAGGTCGGCGCGGTCCAGGCGGTCGACGCCTGGGTGATGGAGGAGTCGCTGCGGGCGCTCGGCGACTGGCGGGCGCACCACGGCGCGCTGGACCTGGAGCTCGGGCTGAACGTGAGCGCGCTCTCGCTCGCCCCCGACCTCGCGGAGCGGCTGGCGCAGGCCTGCGCCCGGCACGGGGTGCCGCCGTCGGCGGTGCGGATCGAGGTCACCGAGACCGCGCTCGACCGACGAGGGCAGGGCGTCGCACGGTGCTGGCGCAGGTCAAGGAGCGCGGGTTCCGGGTCGCCCTCGACGACTTCGGCACCGGCTACGCGACGCTCGCCCGGCTGCACCGGCTGCCGGTCGACGTGCTCAAGCTCGACCGCTCGTTCCTGCCGGCGGTCACCGAGGACGAGCAGGCGCGCGCGCTCGTCTCGCTCGTGCTCGGGCTGGCCGATGCGCTCGGCATGGACGTCGTCGCCGAGGGCGTGGAGACCCGGGAGCAGCGCGACGTGCTCGCGGCGCTGGGCTGCCGTCGCGCGCAGGGTTACCTGTGGTCGCGGCCGACGACGGGGGCGGCGATCGCGGGCATGCTCGCCGCGGGCGGCAGCCTCGACGACCCGGCGACGGTGGTTCCACCGCCGAGCAGGGTCGGCGTCTGAGGGACCGGTCAGGTCCCGGCGGTCCAGGCGGGGCAGGCGGGGCAGGCGGGTTCAGGCGGGGTCGTCGAGCCGGCCGGCGAACACGGCGTCGGCGACCCGCCTGCCCTCGGCGGCGCCGTCCACGACCGCCTGCGCGAACATCAGCAGCCAGGCGCGGACGCCGTCCGCGTCGCCCTCGCCGTAGCGGGCCAGGGCCAGCGGGTAGGGCGGGCCGGCGGCCAGCAGCGCCGCCTCCCAGACCGCGACCCCGGTGGGGTCGAGCCCGCGCCCGACGACGAGCGCCCGGCCGAGGGCGCGAGCCACGACCCCGTTGCCGGTCACGAAGGGCCGCAGCGTGGCGACCTCCGCGTGACGCGAGCGCCGCGACGACGAGGGCCGGCACGCCGGGCGGGGCGGCGACGAGCGCGGCCAACGCCGCGAGCCGGGCAGGCACCTCGGCCGCGGGCACGACGGGCAGCGGACGTCCCGACGGTGTCAGGAGGTCGGCCCCGTCGCCGGGAGCCTCCGAGGGAGCGCGGGGGCGGCCGAGGGCGGCGTCCGGCACCAGGCCCGCCGCGGCGGCCACGTGCAACCGGGCCAGTGCCTGGAGCGGCGTGCGCTCCCAACCCGGCACCAGGGCCTCGGCCTCGGCGTGCGCGCGCAGCGCGCCCAGGGCCGTCCGGCCGGACGGGTCGGGGGGAAACGTCGCGGCACCGCGGGCGACGTCGCGCACCAGGGAGACCGGCAGCCGGGCCCCGGCCAGCGCCGCCGACGCGCGCACGGCGCGCACGCCGGACTCGGCGCGGGCCTGGGCCGCCCGCCGCCGCAGCGCCGGGTGCCAGCGCAGGGCGGAGCACGCCTCGCGGGCCTCGCCGACGGCCTCGGGGACGCCCGGCAGCGCGGCGAGGCGCCCGAGGGCCCGCTCGAGCAGGGTGGCGTCACTCACCGCGTGAGGCTATTCGCCGGGCCGTCGCCGGGTCGCGGGGAAGGTCGCGTGGGAGCATGCGCCCGTGGCACTGCACGCACCGGACACCGACGGCGTGGTGGAGCTGGACGTCGCGGCCGCGGGCGTGATGAGCGAGGGCGTGCTGGCCGCGACCGTCGCGCACCTGGGCCGGGAGCGGACGCTCGGGGCCTATGTGGCGGCCGCGGAGGCGCAGGAGGTCCTCGACGAGGCGCGCAGCCGGCTGGCGGCGCTCGCGGGCATGCCGGGGAGCCCGGTGGAGTTCGTCGGCAACGGGAGCGAGGCGGTCCGGGGGCTGGTCGAGGCGTGGCCGCTGACGCCCGGCGAGACGGTGCTGGCCCCGCGCAGCGAGTTCCTGACCAACCGGCTGGCGCTCGACCGGCTGACCGCGCGCCGCGGCACCGGCGTCGTCGAGCTCGCGGAGGACGGCGCGGGCCGGCTCGACCCGGCCGCCGTCGAGGAGGCGCTCCGCGACCACCGGGTCGGGCTCGTCGTGGTCAGCCACGTGCCCTCGCAGCGCGGCGTCGTCCAGCCCCTCGGCGAGCTCATCGCCGTCTCCGCAGCGGCGGGCGTACCCGTCGTCGTGGACGCCTGCCAGTCGCTCGGGCACGTGCCGGCCGTCCCGGGCGCGGCCGCGGTGGCCGGCACGAGCCGCAAGTGGCTGCACGGCCCGCGGGGCGTCGGCTTCGCGGTGGTGGGCGCGCAGTGGCGGCCGCACCTCGCGGGGCCGCCCACGCTGCACAGCCACGCCGGCCAGGGCGCAGACGTGCGTGCGGACCCCGACGTGAGCGTCCTCGAGCCGCGCGAGGCCGCCGTCGCCGCCCGCGTGGGCCTCGCGGCGGCGGTGGCGGAGCTGGTGGCCGCGGGTCCCGACGCCGTGGCGACCCGGCTCGCGGGCCTCGGCGTCGCGCTGCGCCACCTGCTCCTCGAGCGGGTGCCGGCGCTGCCGCTCGGCGAGCCCGTCGACGAGCCGAGCGCGATCGTCACGATCGGTGCCGCCGGGCCCGGCCGGGCCCGGCAGGTGGTCGCGGCACTCGCGGCGCAGGGCCTGCGCGCGGGCGTCGTCCCGGCAGGCCGAGCGCTGGACGTGCCCGTGGACGTCGTCCGGCTGTCGCCCGCCCCCTGGGTGACCCATGAGCACCTGGAGCGGGCCGCGGACGTCGTCGCTGCGGCGCTCTCCTCGCGGTGATCGACGAGAGGGTGCGGGGGCCTAGTGCTCGTCCCAGGCGCGGCTGACGGCGTGGATCAGGCGCTCGGGGACGCCGGGGCCGCCGTCCGCCTCGAGGAGCACGTGCCGCCCGCCCTGCGACGACGAGCCGCCCCGAGACCACCACGGTGTCGACGTCGCCGGCGGCCGCGACGAGCAGCGCCTGCTCGGGCAGCGCACCCGCGGTGCGCAGCGTGTCGAGCCGGATCGCGACGAGGTCGCACAGCGCGCCGACCTGGATGTGACCCGCCTCGGGCCAGCCCGAGCGCCACGTGCCCGCTCGGTGACATCGCCTCGACGAGCTCGGGCACGCTGAACCGGCCCGCGCTGGCCCGAGCGCAGCCGCTCGTGCATCTCCAGGCCGCGGCCCTCGGCCAGCATGTCGACCATGACGTGCTGGTCGGTGCCGAGCGTCAGCGGGGCTCCGGCGTCGGCGAGCGCGCGGGCGGGCCCGAGCCCGTCGCCGAGGTCCCGCTCGGTCGTGGGGCACACGCAGACGGCCGTCTCGGACTCGCCGAGCAGCGCGATGTCGTGCTCGCTGACGTGCGTCGCGTGCACCGCGGTCGTGGCCGAGCCGAGCACGCCGTGCTCGGACAGCAGCTCCGTCGGCGAGCAGCCGTAGGCGCTCTGGCAGGCCTCGTTCTCCGCGGGCTGCTCCGAGACGTGCACGTGCAGCGGGCGCGGGCATGCCGTCCTCGCCGACCGCCGCCTCGACGACGACGTCGAGCTCCTCGGCGGGCACCGCGCGCACCGAGTGGACGGCGGCGGCGACCCGGAAGTTCTCGTCGTCGCTCCATCATGCTGACCCGGTTCGCCCAGCTCTCGGCGTCCTGGTCGTCGAACCGGCGCTGCACGCCCTCGAGCGGCACGTCGATGCCGCCGCGCAGGTAGCAGGCGTCGAGCAGGGTGAGCCGGACGCCGGCGGCGCGGCCGGCCTCGCGCAGCGCCTCGCCCATCGCGTTGGGGTCGCCGTAGCGGGCGCCGCCGGGGCCGTGGTGCAGGTAGTGGAACTCCCCGACGCAGGTGACCCCCGCCAGCACCATCTCGGCGTACACGGCGGTGGCGAGCTCGGCGTACGTGTCGGGGTCGAGCTTGTCGGCGAGCGCGTACATGCGGTCGCGCCAGGTCCAGAACGTGCCGCCGCGGCCGTGGGTGCGGCCGCGCAGCGCCCGGTGGAAGGCGTGCGAGTGCGTGTTGGCGAAGCCCGGGCAGCACGAGCCCCGGCAGCCGGACGTCGCCCGCGGCGGCCGGCGACGCCGACGGCGACCTCGTAGATCATGCCCGTCGTCGCCGCAGCGTGACGCGCACCGCACCGGCAGCCGGCCCGCCGGGCAGCCAGGCGTGCTCGCACCACCACGAGTGCGTCGCCGTCACGCCGCAGACCCTCCCTCGCGCCGGGGCCGCGTAGCCGGCCCCGGCGGGGCGGGCCGGCGGATCAACGACACAAATCGGCCAGGACCGCTGCCAGGGAGCGTACCCCGGCGCTCGGCGTCCGCAGGCTCGACGTGCTCCTCGCGGCGCGTGCGAGACGCCCGTGGGGTTCCGGACGAAGATCATGGCGGCGGGGACGCCCGCCGTGGCCAGCACGCCCGCGTCGTGACCGGCGCCGGTGGCGAGCACGGGCAGCGGGGCCGCCGCCCAGCGGCGTCACCGGCGACGCGCGCCACCCGGTCGGTCAGCGGGGCGCCGAAGGGCGTCGCGGGCGTCCACGACTCCTCGACTCGAGGTCGAACCCGACGGCCGCGGAGCTCCGAGACCACCGACTTGACCTGCCCCGGCGTGTCCGCGCGGACGTCGACCCAGGCGCGGACCCGAGGCCGGCACGGCGTTCGGGACGTTGGGGTGCACCTCCACCTTGCCCGACCGTGCCGAGCGCGTCCTGCCGGCTCGCCGACGGTGCGGACGGTGGTGATCGAGGCGGGCGAGCTCGAGCATCGGGTCGGCGCGGTCGGCGAACCGGGCGGTGCCGGCGTGGTCGCCGCGGCCGGCGCATGTCGACGCGCCAGCGCCCGTGCGGCCGGATCAGCCCGCAGACGCCGAGCGGGGCGTCGACCTCCTCCGCCGCCAGCGTGAAGCCCTGCTCGACGTGCACCTCGACGAAGGCGGCGATCCGGCGCACCACCTCGTCGTCGCGCCCGATCGCGTCGGGGTCCAGGCCCGCCTTGCCGCGGCCTCGCCGTAGGTGACGCCGTCGGCGTCGACGCAGGCCGAGGACGTCGCCGGGTTCGAGCTGGCCGGTCAGCAGCCGGCTCCCGGTGCAGGGGACGCCGAACCGGGCGCCCTCCTCGTCGACGAAGCGCACGACGCCGAGTGCCCGGCGCGGCTCGAAGCCCTGCTCGCGCAGCAGGTCGATGGCGGCGAGCGCGGTCGACGACGCCGAGCGGTCCGTCGTAGGCGCCGCCGCCCGGGCACGGAGTCGAGGTGGCTGCCGGTGACGACCCCGCCGGGGCCGAGCTCGAGCACGTCGCCCGCGGGGTCGACGGCGGCGGGGCCCTCCTCGACGGCCGTCGCTCGGTCGGCCTGCTCGCCGTCGGCCTGCTCGCCGTCGGCCTGCTCGCCGTCGGCGGGCGCGTCGGCGGCCATGTCCGCGGGGACCTCGGTCGGCACCTCGGTGGGCTCGCCGCCCTCGTCGTGGGCGGCCTCCGCGGGCGGGGCCGCGAGGGCGGCGTCGGGGTCGCCCCACCAGGCCCACTGGTTGCCGCAGCGGTCGGTCCGCACCTCGAGCCCGCGCTCGCGCGCAGGCCGCGGCGAACCACTCGCCCAGCCGGGCGTCCTCCGCCGTCCATGCCAGCCGGCGGACGCCGCCGCCGTCGACCGCACCGATCGCCGGCGATCTCCCCCAGCAGCGTCTCGACGTCGCTCACGTGCGCACCCCCTCCTCGGCCCCGATGGTCGGCGTACGGCGCGTCGGCGCGCCTGGTCGCCGCATACGTTGTCACGGCAGGCGCCTCCCCGGCCAGGCGTCGCCCACCGGGCGGCCGGCGCCGGGGCGCCGGCGGGCTTCTGCGCGAGCGCCTGCGCGGGGCGCACCGGATCGGGCGAAATCACCCGCTCCTCGTGCTGGGCAGGCGAGCGTCGAGAGTGCTAGCGTCGCGCCTGGTTGCAGTTGCAGTTCCCGAACGTTCAGGCGCCCGCGATGCACCGTTCGGCGGGCGTTTTCCGCAAGGGCCTCGCCGGTGCACCACCCAGGGCGCCGCTCCGAGGTGGGACGTCGAACACCGCGGCAGCCCGGTGGCCGACACAGGGTCGGTCGCCGAACCGCTCCCACCGAAGGAGAAGCACCAGTGGCACAGGGCACCGTGAAGTGGTTCAACGGCGAGAAGGGCTACGGGTTCATCACGCCCGACGGCGGCGCGCCCGACGTCTTCGTCCACTTCTCCGCCATCCAGGCGACCGGTTACCGCTCGCTCGAGGAGAACCAGCGCGTGGAGTTCGACATCCAGCAGGGCCAGAAGGGCCCGCAGGCCGCGAACGTCCGCGCCATCTGAGACAAGGCGCCCCCGAGGGCCCTCCTCAGGAGGCGGCGAACGTCCGCGCCATCTGAGCTCCCGCTCAGGCCCGCCACACGGCCCGAGGGCCCGCACCCGAACCGGGGTGCGGGCCCTCGGTCGTCGGCGCGAGCCGGCAGGCCTCAGGCCGGTCCCAGGTCGTCCACCCGCTCCGGCTCCAGCAGGCGCACCCGGTCGGGGCGGCCCGCCGAGCAGGTGAGCAGGGCCGGCTCCGACCAGCGCGCGACGAGGACCACCCGGCGCCGCCGCCCCGCGGCCTCGAGGTCGACCGTCCACCGCGGCTGGTCCCCCTGATGCGCAGGGGCCGCACGGCGCCCAGCCGGTCCTCGCCCGAGCGCGACCCGCAGGTGGTGCTCCGCGGCCTGCTCGACCAGGCGGCCGGCCGTACCGCCCCCGGTGGTGGGCCAGGTCGAGGCGGCCGTCGTCGAACGCGCGCGACCGCCGACGACCGCGGTGGCCTCGTCGAGGGAGCCGAAGAGCTCGCCGGAGGGCACGAGCAGCACGTTGGCCGCGAAGCGGTCGCCCCCGACGTGCGAGCACTCCCAGACGTCCCAGCCGGTCGCGGCGGCCGCCAGGGCCGCCGCCACGGGCCGCCCGCGGACGGCGCAGCACACGTCGTGCCGGCCGTGCGTGCACACCAGCGCCACGCGCTGCGGGCCGGCGGGACCGTCGGACTCCGCGGACGGATCGATCCGAGGTCCAGGTCGAGCAGGTCGTGCTCGACCCGCCAGGTCCCCCAGCGGACGTGCTCCCGGCCGGGGCGCAGGTCGGCCAGCGCCCATGCCTTGGGGACGCCGGCGGGCGGCAGGACGTGCCGCCCCGGCCGCCGCACGAGCAGCACCCGGGCGCCGGCGACGCCCGCGAGCTCGGCCAGCCGGCCGCCCGCGTAGCGGTCGAGCCGGCTGTCGCTGATCGCCGTCGCGACCCCACGGCCCCGGCACCTCGACCAGCAGGAGCCGGGTCGCCGGCGGGGCGGTGGCGTAGAGCGGGTCGTCGCGCTCGCGTGCGGCGTCGGAGCACCGGGGGATCGGCGGGACCGTCACGCGGGGACGACGAGCGCGTGGCGCAGCAGCGACGCCGCGAGCTCGAGCCGGTCGGCGTCGCCGGGCACGCCGTCGCCGCCGAGCTCGGCGACCGTCAGCTCCTCACCGGCGAGCAGGCGGCGCACGCGCCGGTTCGGCGGCCGCGGGCAGCCGCAGGGTGGTCTCGACGGTCGCGACGACGAGCTCGTCGCCGGCGCGGCGCAGCTCGGCCCGCAGGTACCGGCGCCAGCGCACCCGGGTCCAGAGGTCGAGGGCAGCCGCGGCGCGCGCCTGCGCCATCGGGCCCGACCGGCTCGGCGCGCACGCTCGTGGCGGCGCTGCGGGCGAGCCGGCGCGGCCATGGCGTGCGCGTCCACGTCCCGCAGCGCGGCGCGCAGCGAGTCGAGCGTCTCCGCCAGCTCCAGCCCGATCGACTCGGGATCGCGTGACGTCGACGCCGAGGGGCAGCGGCTCGCGCAGCGACTCGACGCCCTGCAGCTGCCTGAGGAGCTCGGCGAGCAGGTGGGCCCGGGTCCAGGTGTGGACGCCGACCGTGAGGTGGGCGCTGGTCTCGCCGAGCGCCTGCGCGGCGTGCAGGAATCCCGCCGGCAGGTAGAGCGCGTCGCCGGGGCGCAGGACGACGTCGAGCAGCGGCGGTTGCTTCGCGGCCTGCTCGACGGCGGCGCGCCGGTCGGTCCACGGCTGGTCGCGGGTCGGGTGCCGCAGCACCGGCTCGCGGATGAACCACCGCTTCTCGCCGGCGACCTGCAGCACGAACACGTCGTGCACGTCGTAGTGGTCGCTGAAGCCCTGCGCCTGCGGCGGGCGTCACGTAGGCGTTGACCTGCACGGGGTGCCCGAGGTCGGCGGCCAGCGCCTGGGCGAAGTCGACGATCGGCGCGTGCGTGCGGTGCAGGCCCTGCAGCACGATCGTCGCGCCGTCGGCGAAGAGCCGGGCGAGCGCGGCGTCGTCGACCTGGTCGTCGACCGTGGCGCCCGACGCCGCCGCCGCGGGTGAAGCGGGCCGCGGCGTACGTCTGGCCGTTCTTCGCCACCCGCAGGAACGGCGTGCGCAGACCCTGCCGGGAGACGAGGTGGTCGACGGCGTCGAGGTCGAGCAGGTCGCCGAAACCCCGGGGCAGCTGCTCGCGGGTGCTCAGCGAGGCGTCCTGCCCCAGACCCGGTCGGCGAAGTCGTCGGGTTCGAGGTGGGTGCAGCGCCGCAGGGCGGGCCGGTCGGTCCGCCGGCCCGCCCTGCGCGCTCGTCACCTCGACGTCAGCGACCTGCGCCACCGTCGGCGCCACCGTCGGCGCCACCGTCGGCGCCACCGTCACCGCCGCTGCGGTAACCCGCGCCTCCGTCGGCCGGGCCGTGCTGACCGGACCCGCCGCCTGCGCCGCCGTCCGCTCCGCCGTCACCCGCGCCACCGTCGGCGCCACCATCGGCCCCGCCGTCACCGTCGGCGCCCCCGTCGGCCCCGCCGTCACCGCCGGCGCCCCCGTCCGCACCGCCGTCACCGCCGCCGCCGTACCCGCGCCGCCGTCGGCGGGGCCGTGCTGGCCGGCGCCGCCGTCCGCGCCGCCGTCCGCACCGCCGTCATGCACGCCGCTCGTGCCGCCGGCGCCGCCGTCCGCGGGGCCCTCGGTGTCGTACTCGCTGTCGTCCGTGCTCATGCCCACTCCTTCGTGGGCCGCTCCGCGGCCCGTCCGATCGCTGCTGCGGGAGTCGTACCGAAGGGCGGCCCGCCCCGACCGGGCCCGCGCCGCCACCCGAACGCTATGACCCTCGTCTCCCCGGCGCAGGTCGGGGGGCGATCAGGCGTGGTTGGCGCAGCAGGGCGTCGGGTCGGGCACCTCGAAGGGCACCAGGACGCCGCCCGCGGCGGGGCGGCAGTCGAGCACGAGCCGGCGCCCCGCCCACGACGTGGGTGGTCACGACGAGCCCGTCGCGCCAGGGGCGTGCACTCGTCGGCCAGGACCACCTCGACGATGGCCAGCGCAGGCGCACGTACAGACCCTCCGACCCCACCGGGCCGAGCGGCAGCGTCACGATGAACGGGTCCTTCGAGCCGTCGAGCTGCCGGGTCCTGACGACCGGTCAGCCCAGGTGCGGGGGGATGTCGCCCGGCGGGCGCAGGCGGCTCCCCCTGCCGAGGTCGTCCCCGGTCAGATCGACGATGTCGGCCTCCAGACCGAAGTCGGAGCGCCGGATCCGGATGGCCACCCGCCCGTGGGCCGGGGCGAACGCCACGTCGTACGCCTCGGCCGCGTAGGCCACGGCGAGCAGCGCGCGGGCCGTCGCGTGCACCGTGCCGTCGGGGTCGGCCACCCGGTGGTCGGCGAGCTGCTCGTCGAGCGCACGAAGGGCACTGTCGACGAGTTCGGCCTGCCGGGCCGACGACAGCAGGCGCCGTTGCGCGGCCTCGCGGCGCTGGGCGAACGACTCCGCGCCGGCGCCCCGGCCGACCCCGAAGGCGCGCGGGACCTGGCCCGCGGCGTCGCCGGTGCGCGGCCTCTCACTGCCGATGCTCATGGCGACTACCCCTCGATCTGTGCGTTCCGTCCAAGGTCGATGACTGCATGTGACCTCCAGGACCCGAAACCTCATCCGAAAAGTTCGAGCTGTCAACACCCGACAACGCATTGTGACTGGCCGGACCGACCGGCGGGCGTACGATCGACACAGCACGTCCGGTGACGGCCACCAGCCGGTGCGGCACGCCACAGACGCGCTGGCAGACGCGACAGGACCGGCACGAGCACAGGGGAGCTGGACGGCGCGGTGGGGCCGGAGGTCGGTTCGCAGGGGCGGCGCAGACGACACCGCCGGGTCGACCGCACCCGCGGCACCGCCCAGGACGTGCGCGACGTCGTCGTGTTCGCGGCGGTGGCCGCATGGGCGTGCGCCGCCTCGGTCTGTTTCCTGGTGCCCGGCTACGGCTGGCTGGCCCCCGTGCTCGCCGGCCTGGTGGGCGCCGGGGCGGTGGCCACGGGGCTCACGTGGCGGGTGCGCCGCCGGCACCGCGGCGACGTCGGCCGGGCGGGCTGACGCGTCCCCGTCCGGGCCTCACGCCAGCGGCGGGGCCAGCTCGGCGAGCGCCTGCGAGCGCCGCCGGGAACACCTGCTCGGGCGGCGTCACGAGCCCCGCGCCGACCTGGCCCGTGCCGGCCACCCGCCCGGCCATGCCGGTGTTGATCTGCGGCAGGATGCCGGTGCGGACGACGGCCGCGACGTCGATGCCCGGTCGGGTGTCCCGCGGAACTCGAGGACGGGGATCCCGAACGCCGGGTTCTCGGCCACCGTGATCTCGTACATCCGCCGGGTGGTGGCGAGCGCGAACGGCACGTCGCCGCCGACGAAGCGCACGATCGCCGGCGCGGCCGCCATCGCGAAGCCGCCGATGCCCGGCCGTCTCGGTGATCGCCGAGTCGCCGATGTCGGGGTTGGCGTCGTCCGGCCCGTAGCTCGCCGAGGAACAGCCCCTCGGGCGTGTTCGCGGGGCCGGTGAACCAGCGGTCGCCGGTGCCCGAGACCTGGATGCCGAAGTCGGTGCCGTTGCGGGCCATCGCCACGACGACGGTCGACCCCGGCACGTTCGCGCGCGGCGTCCGTCGCGAGCTTGCAGGCCGGCATGCCGAGGTTGAGGAAGAAGTGGTCGTTGCCGGCGACGAACGCCACGGCGCGGGCGACGTCCGCCTGCGGGTACGGGGAGTCGATCATCGCGGGCAGCAGCTCGCGCAGGAGCATCAGCGTGCCGGCGCGGTTGCGGTTGTGGCCCTCGTCGCCCATCTGCAGCATCTGGGCGACGATCGCCTTCACGTCGACGCCGCCGCTCGCGTCCCGCACCGAGCGGACCGCGTGCGCCAGCAGCGGGCCGAGCACGTCGGACATCCAGCGCAGCCGCTCGATCACCTCGGGCCCGTAGGCGCCGTAGCGCAGCACCTTGCCCAGGCCCTCGTTGAGCGAGCACCAGGCCCGGCCGCCGTGCACCGGGTCCTCGAGCTCGAACACCCACATCGACGGCGAGACGACTCCCGCCATCGGCCCCACCGCCGAGCGGTGGTGGCACGGCTCGAGCGTGACCCCGCTCGCCGGCGGCGAGCCTCGCGGCGGCCTCGTCGGGGTCGCCGGCGAGCCCCTCGAAGACCATCGCCCCCTGCAGCGCGCCGCGCAGGGGCCCCGAGGCGCGGTCCCAGTCGATCGGGTGGCCCGCTGTGCAGGAAGGTGCCCGGCTCCAGTCCCAGCGCCTCCCGGGCCGGCCGGACGTCGACCAGCCGGGCCCCGGCCGCGAGCATCCGCCCGGCGGCGGTGGCGTTCGCGTCCGGCCGCCGCGGATCGGCGAGCACCCGCGCGAGCGGCTCCTCGACGCGAGCCCGCGCCGAGCGGCGGGCGCCAGTCGACGGTCGTGACGTCGACGGCCTGCGCGCGCAGGGCGTCGGCGAACAGCGCGACGCCGGCGGAGACGACCGCGGGCTCGCCGTCGAGCAGGCTGCTCATCGCGCCCTCCTCGATGGTCCCGGCGACGAGGTCGGCGGCGGCGCGCGCGGCGTCCGCGTTGGACAGGTGCACGTGCGCGCCGGCCTGGCGCAGGGCGCGCGGCCTGGCGGAGCAGGCCCTGCGGGTCGCCCTCGGTGCCGACCAGGGCGACGACGACGTCGAGCGCTCCCCGGCCGTCGCCCTGGCGGCACGGATCGCCGGGGCCAGCTCGGCGGCGGGGTCGGGGTGCGCGCCGTGCCCGAGGACGACGTCGAGGAGCAGCGACCCGTGGCCCGGACGCCGCCGCGCGGGCCTCGCCGTCGAGCCAGCGCAGCCGCAGCGAGTTGTCGATCATCGGGTGCGGGCGGCCGCGGGTGAACTCGTCGTCCCCGAAGTCGATCATCTGCGTGCCCCTCGGCCGCGACCGAAGTGACCGGCCTGCACGCGCGAGGCGCCCCGTCGAGCGGGATGTTCGAGGCGATCGGGCCCGAGCGACGGCGGAGGCGATCACCATGGCCTCGTCGCACAGCGTCCCGCCGGCGTAGCCGCCCCGCAGCAGGCGGCGAGCCGGTGCGCGTCGGGCGGCGGCCGGCCCACGAACGGGGAGGCGTCCACTCCTGCCCCAGCGCCTCGACGACGCCGCGGGCGGCAGCGGTGAGGTCGGGCTGCCCGGGGCCGAGCAGGGCGAACCGCACGGGCGTGTCCAGCGTGGCCGCGAGCGCCTCGAGCTCGGCCGCCACCTGCGGCGCCGGCGGCTTGGAGACGACGAGGATCAGCTCGGTGCCGGGGTCGGCGTCGAGCATGCGCAGCGCCTGCCGCGCCGACGCTCCGCCGACGGCGGCCGAGAGGTCGCGGCCGCCGACGCCGAGGCAGTGCCGCACGCCGACGCCGGCGGCGTCGAGCAGGCTCATCACCTGCTGGGCGCCGGTGCCCGACGCGGCGACGAGCCCGACCGGCCCGGGCCTGACCACGTTCGCGAACCCGAGGCCCGACGCCAGCGACGACGGCCGTGCCGCAGTCGGGGCCCATCACGAGCAGGTCGCGGCGAGCGGCCTCGGCCTTCAGCCGCACCTCCTGCTCCAGCGGCACGTTGTCGCTGAAGAGGAAGCACGTCGAGCCCGGCCTCGAGCGCGTCCATCGCCTCGGGGAAGGCGTGCTGCCCGGGCACGGAGACCAGGGCGAGCCGGGGCTCGCCGGTGCCGTGCCCGGCGCGGCGCGCCGCCGACCCGGTGGTCCGCGGCGGCGTCGTGCGCGGTCGGGGCCTGCGGCCGCCGCGCCGCCACCGCTCAGCGCCCGGGCGAGCGGCCGCGTCGGCGGCCGCGAGGGCGTCGTCGTCGACGGCCCGCACCGCGACCACGAGATCGTTCGGGCCCGCGCTCGCGGGCACCTCGAAGCCCATGCCGGCGAGGACCTCGACATTGAGCCCGGTCGCCATGGCGACCTGGGCGGCGAGCACCCCCTCGACGTCGGCGACTGCGCGGCTCACCTGCAGCAGCGTCACCGAGTCGTGGTACGCGCCGGGCCGTAGCTCGACCCGCTGCCGTTCGTTCACGCCACCTCCCGCGCCGGTGCGCCCAGGGCCGCGAGGGCGCCGTGCGCGAGGGCGGTGCCCGAGGTCGAACCCACCCGTAGCAGATCCTGCACCATGGCCGGCACGGCGCGGCCCGCGGCGGCGGCCGTGACGAAGCGTGCCAGTTGCGGAACCGCCCGGCCGGCCGCCGCGCAGCGCAGCAGCGCCGCCGACACGATCGTGGTGTGCGGCCGCAGCGGGGCGACGAGCCGGTCGAGCGCCGCGGCGTCGCCGCCCGTCGCCGCCAGGGCGACCAGGGCGCCGGCGAGGACGTCGTCACCGGCCGGCGTGAGCCCCGGACCGAGCCCGACCAGCCTGCGGACGGCGTCGGCGAGCGGCTCGGCGTCGCCGTCCGCGAGCCGGTCGGTCAGGGCCGCGGCGAAGGCGCCGGCGGGGGCGGCGACGGGGTCCGGCAGCGGTGGCAGGCCCAGCCCCGCCGCGCGAGCACGCGTCGCCGTGGCTGGGCCGACCCTCACCCGCGGCACGTGCGCGTCGTACCAGCGCACCGGCCGGATGCGGACGCCGCCCACCACGAGCGCGCCGCCCCCCAACCGGACGAGCCCGCCGGCGGGGGCGCGAGCGGCCACGGCCGGCCACGCGCCGGCGACGGCGATCGCATCGGGCACCCGCACGGCCCCGGGGCCGAGCAGGGCCACGACGTCGCGATCGGTGGCCTCCGGGCCGCCCGGGCCGGACGGGTCGAGGCGGGCGTAGACGGCGAGCCGGGTGACGGTGACGACGCGCCCCACGCGGGCCGGACCCGCCAGGACCGGTGCCAGCGCCACGTCGGCGGCGGACGTCTCGGTCAGGTCTCGGTGGAGGTGACCCACGAGGCCGACGCTAACTGCGGCGCTACCGTCCCCGCATGGCCACTCCTGCCAACCTTCCCGCGGTTCCGGCGCACGATCTGCCAGGGCGGTCGGGCGAGCCCGACCCGTGGGGGCTCATGGAGCTGCTGCAGGTCGTGGTGGACGGCGGCGGGCTGCCGGAGGTGGCGGCCGGCCTGGTCGGCCTGCTCGGCGGCGCCGTGGTCATCACCACCCCCGACGGGCGGGTGCTCGCCGACGCGGGCGACGTCCAGGCCCTGGAGCGGGTCTACGGCAGCGGGTGCTTCCAGGCGTCGGGACGGCTGCGCACCGAGGACGAGCCGGCCGGGCTCTCGCGGCACGGCGGGCTGACCGGCAACCACGTCGTCGTGCGCGTCACCGCGGGCCGGGTCGACCACGGCCGGATCGTCGCGTTCTCGCCGGCCGGGACCCTGACCGAGGCCGACGTCCCGACCGTGGAGCGGGCCGCGACCGTGGCTGCCCTCGCCGTCACCAAGCAGCTCGCGGTGCACGCGGTGGAGAGCAAGTACCGCGGCGACTTCCTGCGGGAACTGCTGGGCGGCCGGGTGGGCACCGAGGTGGGCGTCGCGCACGCGGCGAGCCTCGGCTGGGACGTCGACCGCCCGCTCGTGGTGGTCGTCGCCGAGCTCGACCCCGTGGACGGTGACGACGAGGGCGGCGGACTGGTGGCGCGGCCGGCCGGCGAGCGGTTCGCGTCGGCGTGGCAGGGGGTCGTCCGGCAGCGGGACCCGAGCGCGCCCGTCGTGGGGTTCCACCGCGAGGTGGTGGCGCTGCTCGCGGTGCCCGCCTCGGGGGACGCCGACCGGCTGGTGCGCGAGCTCGTGCGGGAGGTGTCCGGTGACGGAGGCGGGGGCCGGCGCTCGTTCGGCACCGGGGTGAGCCGGGTGGCGGCGCGGCCCGAGCACATCCCGCGGGCCTACGAGCAGGCCCGGACGGCGGTGCGAGTCGGCCGGCGCGTGCAGGGCCCGGGGGCCCTGGCGCACTTCGACGGGCTCGGGGTGTTCAGGCTGCTGAGCCTCGTGCAGGACGGCGCCGAGCTGCGCGCGTTCGCCGAGGAGGCGCTGGGGCCGCTCGGTCGCGCCGACGGCCCGTCCTCCGACGATCACGAGGCCGCCGACCTGCGGCGCACGCTCGAGGTGCTGCTCGACGCCAACCTCAACGTGGCCGAGGCGGCCCGGCGGCTGCACTTCCACTACAACACGCTGCGCTACCGGATCGCCAAGCTCGAGCGCCTGCTCGGCCCGTTCGGCGACGACCCGGAGCTGCGGCTGTCCCTGCACCTCGCCCTGCGCATCCACCGGATGCGCGACGCCTGACCGCGCGCGCCACTCTCGCCGATCAAGGAAAACCTGGACCGCTGCCGAGCAGTGCGCTCGGTCCGGGTCCAGGTTTTCCTTGATCGGCGACAGGGTGAGGGCGGGTCGGGTCGGGGTCAGCCCTTGAGGCCGCTGCGGGCCACGCTGGCGATCACGTGGCGCTGGGCGAAGACGAACAGGATAATCACCGGGACGCTGGCCACCACCGCCCCCGCCATGATGATCGGGTAGTTGGTGTTGTACGCGCCCTGCAGGATCGGCAGCCCGGCCGGCAGGGTGAACTTGGACGGCGAGAACAGCACGTAGACCGGCCAGATCAGCTCGTTCCAGTTGGTGAGGAACGCCAGCACGGCGAGCGTGGCGAGCCCGGGACGCACCAGCGGCAGCACGATCCGGTAGAAGATCTGGAACTGGTTGGCGCCGTCGAGCCAGGCCGCCTCCTCGATCTCCCGCGGCAGCGACAGGAAGATCTGCCGCAGGAAGAACACCCCGAAGGCGCCGCCCGCGCTGGGGATCGCGATCGCCCAGATGCTGTCGAGCCAGCCGAGGTCGCTCACGATGAGGAAGTTCGGGATGAGCAGCACGAAGCTCGGGATGAAGATCGTGCCGACGATCAGCCCGAACAGCAGCCTCTTGCCGGGGAAGTCCATCCGGGCCAGCGCGTACGCCGCCATCGACGCCGTCACCACGATGAGCACGGTGTTGATGGCCGCCGCTGCGAGACTGTTGAAGAACCACAGGATCACCGGTGTCTGCGACGTGGTCGACGCCAGCGGCGTGTAGCTCTCGCCCGTGAACGGGTTGGGGATCCAGCTCAGCGGCTGGCTCGTCGCGTCCTGCGCCTGCTTGAACGACGTGACCAGCATCCACAGCAGCGGCAGGATGAAGACGAGCGAGAGCAGGATCAGCACCACGTAGAACCCGATCATGCCGGGTCCACGGCCCCGGCCCGCTCCGCGCGTCGCCGGCCGCAGCTTCTCCCGAGTCAGGCCGCCGACCGACTCGACGGCATCCGCGGTCGCCATCAGCTCTCACCCTCCTCGGTCCGGAAGAGCCGGAAGTTCACCAGGCTGATGAGGATCAGCGCCGCCGCGAGGATGTAGCCCATGGCCGCCGCGGCCCCCTGGCGGAACTCGCGCAGACCGGTCTGGGCGATGTACATGATCGCCGTCCTGGTCTCGTTGCTGGGCGCGCCCTGGGTCGTGATGTAGGACTGCCCGAACATGTTGGCCGACGCGAGGATGGTCACGGTCAGCACGAACAGCAGGACCGGCCGCAGACCCGGCAGCGTGACGTACCGGAACTGCTGCCACTTGCTGGCCCCGTCGACCTCGGCGGCCTCGTAGAGGTCGGGCGAGATGTCCTGCAGACCGGCCAGGTAGATGATCGCGTTGAAACCCGATCGTCCACCACACGGTCATGCCCGACCAGGGTCACCCAGACCCAGGGCGTCGAGGTGGTCCAGGCCGGCTGCGGCAGGTGCAGGAGCCCGAGGTAGTAGTTCACGATGCCGATCGTCGGCTCGAGGATGAACCGGAAGAGGACGCCGACGACCGCCACGCCGAGCACGTACGGGGTGAAGAAGACCGCCCGGAAGAACGTGCGTCCGGGGAAGGCCCGGTTCAGCAGCAGCGCCAGGCCGAGCGGGAGGACGAGCAGGAATGGCACCGACAGCACGGTGAAGATGCCCGTCGCCTCCATCGAGTGCCAGAAGTTCGCGGCGTCGCGGCCGGCCGAGTCGAACAGGTCTGTGTAGTTCTGCAGCCCCACCCACGGCTTGCCCGGCAGCAGGTAGTCGTAGTCGTGCAGGCTGACCCAGATGCCGTACACGGCGGGCAGCAGCACGAACCCGATGAACAGCACGAGGAACGGCGCGAGGAACAGATAGGGAGTGGCCCGCCCCGTCCGGCGGACGGGCCGGTTGCGCGGGGCAACCGACCCGTCCGCCGGCACGACCTACCGCGGCGGGTCGCGCAGCGGTAGCCACGTCAGCCCCCGTACTTCGCCTGCGTTGGCCTTGAGGATCTGGTTGGCCTTCGCCGCCGAGTCCTTGAGCGCCGAGGCCGGGTCGGCCTTGCCGAGGATCGCGGCCTGGTAGCCGGTCCAGAACTGGGTCAGGACGTCGGCGACGCCCGCCAGGGGCGGCGGGAAGTGCGCGTAGCCCAGGGACTCCGCCAGGCTGGCCTCGGGCTGGATCGCCTTGAACTCCGCGCTGTTGAGCACGGTCTGGGACGCCGGGATCTTGCCGGTCTTGACCCACGGGATCGAGTTCTCGCTCGACGAACTTGATGAAGTACTCCGACGCCTGGGTGACGTTCGGGTCGGCGCTGGTCTGGCGCGGCAGCACGAACTGGTGCGAGTCGGCCCAGACAGCCTTCTGCGAACCGATCTGCGGCACGGGGCCGGCACCGAAGTCCTGCGGGTTCTTCTGCCCCCGGACGGTGTCGTTGATCTGCCAGATGCCGTTGATGTTGATCGCGTTCTGGGCGTTGTGCAGCGCTACGTAGTCGGCGTCCTGGGCGACGTTGGAGGGGCTGTAGCCCTGGTCGATCAGGCCGCGCATCCAGGTGAGCGCCTGGACGGCCGGGTCCTGGTCCCACGTCGCCGTCTTCAGGTCGTCGCTGAAGACCTTGCCGCCGAACTGGTAGATCAGGCCGAAGTACGTGAGCCCGCCGGTGAACTGGAAGGGGCTCACCCAGTAGCCCTTGATGCCCTTGCCCTTCATGGTCTTCAGGGCCTCTTCGAAGTCGTTCTTGTTCGTCGGAGGCTTCGCCGGGTCGAGCCCCGCCTTCGTGAAGACGGCCTTGTTCCAGTACATGACGAGCGGGTGGATGTCGAGCGGGATGCCGTACCGCTTGTTCTGGTAGAGGCCGCCCTGCCAGACGATCGGCGAGAAGTCGGACTCCTGCAGCTTGAGCGCGTCGGCGATGTCCTGGATCGGGACGATCGTGTTCTGGGCGGCCGCGGTCCCGATGTCGTCGACGTGCATCGCGGCCACGTTCGGGCCGTTGCCGCTCGCCACTGCCGCGGGCAGCTTCTGGAAGAAGTCGGCCCACTGGTAGACGTTCATCTCGACCTTGATCTTCGGGTTCTTCGAGTTGAAGTCGTCCACGATCTGCTTGATCCCGACGCCGTCCGCCCCGGTGAACCCGTTCCAGAACTTCACGGTGACGTTGGGGCCGGTGTAGCTGGCGCCCCCGTTGCCGCCCGCCGGGGCGCTCGCGGTCGGCGGCGTCTTCGACCCGCCGCAGGCGGCGAGGGCCGCCATCAGGCCGAGCCCCCCGCCGATGGAGAGGAGGCCGCGGCGGGTGAGGGCCGGATCCTGCGGGCCCGTCGGCCCGGCTCCTCCGCGGGCATCCTGGCCGAACGCGTTGTTGGACGTCATCGTCTGTGCTCCTTGTGTGGCCGTGACCAGGGGTGGTGTAAGCGGGATGGTGTCGGTCGGACAGGTGCTGGTTGCCGGGCAGGGGCAGCGGCCCGGCGACCGGCCGGGTCAGGGCCGGTAGACGTGGAAGTAGTCGAAGGACGCGGTGGCCGGCGGCGGGACGCCCTGGCCGCCCTGGGAGACGAGGCCGACCTTGATGTCGCTGCCGGCCGGGAGGGTCCACGAGCCGCCTCGCGTCCAGGTATGGCCGTCGCGGCTGGTGAACGGGGTCAGCACGTGCTCGCCGTTCGCGGGATTGATCCGGTGGACGATTCGCAGCCACGTGGTCAGGGCCGGCGGGCCGACGATGGTGCCGCCGTAGGACAGCCGCCCGGCGTACGGCATCTCCTTGCCGAACTCGGTCTGCCGGGTGTTCCAGATGGCCACCTTGCTCAGCCGGGTGAACAGGTCGTCGTTCACGTAGGCGACCAGGCCCGCGCCCTGGTAGTTGCGGATCTCGTCGGTGCCAAGGTCGAGCGTCAGCTTCGTCTCGACCGTCCAGTTCCCGGCGGGCGGGCGGCGAAGCAGCACACCGGCGGTCTCTCCGCCCGGCTCCGACGGCCCGACGAGGTCGGTGTTCTCGACGGTCCAGTCGAGGTGACCTCCGGTCAGCGTGACGGCGGGCGAGCGCAGCGCCGTCCACCCCGGCTTCAGCGACGAGCCGTTGAAGTCGTCGGACGCGGCGGCGTCCAGGCGGCCCGGCCCGATCGAGGCGAGCGCCTCCAGGCAGTCGAAGCGGTTGACGCTCGCGCCGCCCGTGCCCGCGGCGACCGCGCCTGCGTTGCCCGTGCCGCGCCTGACCACGGGGCCCGGCTGGCGGGAGTCGCTGGGGCCGCAGCCGTACCGCACCACGGGCCAGCCGTTCACCCAGTCGATCCGGTCCTCGAGCATAGGCCGCCGGTTGATGCCGTCGGTGCCCGTCAGGTACGGGTTGTTCCGGTCGATCGCGTGGTAGAAGATCCAGTCCTGGCCGATGTCGTCGGTGGCCATCGAGTTGTGGCCGGTGCCGATCCAGCGGTTCCCGTTCTGGTACAGCACCGGGGTGCCGCCGGTGTTGCCACCGACGTCGACGCGCAGGCCGTCCTTGTCGACGTAGGGGCCGGTCAGCGAGCGCGAGCGGGCGACCTCGACGCTGTACCCGGTCGTC
Organism: uncultured Actinomycetota bacterium; assembly: GCA_963792195.1. Classification (GTDB taxonomy): domain Bacteria; phylum Actinomycetota; class Actinomycetes; order Actinomycetales; family Kineosporiaceae; genus DATKNA01. The sequence continues at coordinate 57,873 of CAWBVK010000007.1, forward strand.
GGGCCGGCGCAGCAGTTGGCGGTCGAGGCGAAGAGGTACCAGTAGCCGGCCTTGCGCTTGATGTACGTGCCCTCGAACTTGTTGTCGATGGCGATCCGCTTCTCGTCGCCGAGGACGTGCCGCCCGCTGCGGTCGAGCGACTGCTCGAAGATCCCGCCGTAGTACGACCCGTAGAAGATGTGCTCGGTGCCGTCGGTGTCGCGGACGACGTCGGGGTCGTAGGTCCAGAGCCAGTCGTTCGGATCGGCGGCGTTGCCGCCGTGCCGGGGCCCGACGACCGGGGCGCCGCTGTCCTTCCACGGCCCGAGGGGCGTGGGGGCGGTCGCCATGCCGATCGCGTTGTCGTTCAACCCGGCGGTGACCGTCGTCTGGGTCACCACGTAGTACATCCGCCACTGGCCGTTCACGTAGTGCACGTCGGGCGCCCAGAGCGCGGTGTCGTGGGCCTGGTCGGCCCAGGAGGGCAGCGTCGCCGGCGTGAAGGCGTCGCCGGCGTACGTCCAGTGCACGAGGTCGCGCGAGCGCGACATCGGGATGTAGTGCCGGGTCGTCTCGCCGGAGTGCAGCGGGTCGGAGGTGGCGTACGCGTACCACCAGCCGTCCTTGCCACGCACCACGTCGGGGTCGGCGTAGGTGTCGCCGACGGCACGGGAGACCGGATTGCGGTAGGCGGTCGGGACCAGGCCGCCGGCGCGGGCGGGCGAGGTCGTCGCGGGCGTCGCCGTCGCGGCGGCCGCGGCCGGCACACCGGCCACCCCTGCGGTCAGGACCGCGAGGGCGACAAGTCCGGTGTGCACTCCGTTGTGCCGATACTTGCCCAGAAGCTGCATGTGCGGGAGTTTGCACCGAATACATCGTTGCAACAACCCTAGATGGCACCCGACTCGCCCCTGTACCACCCCAATTGGGTCACGGATCGATCACGGTGCCTCCGTCAGCTCCCTCCCGCTCCCCGGGCGCCGCCGCAACCACCCGCGCCACAACCCGCGCCACCACCCGCGCCACCGAAGGAGACCGGTCAGGCATGAGCAGGCCGTACCGCAATCCCGTCCACGCCGGCTACTTCGCCGATCCCTTCGTCCTGCCCGTCGACGGCGGCGGGTACGTCGCGGTCGGCACCGGGCGCCGCGTCGACGGGCGCCCCTTCGAGATGCTGCGCTCCGCCGACCTGGTGCGGTGGGAGTCCGCGGGCGGCGCGCTCCAGCCGTTGTCGCCCGACCTCGGCGAACGGCTCGGCGGCGACTACTGGGCGCCCGAGATCGCACACGACTACGGCCGCTGGTGGATGTACTACTCCGTGGGGCGGGGCGACACCGCCCACTCGCTGCGCGTGGCAGTCGCCGACGACCCGATGGGACCGTACGTCGACTGCGGGGTCGACCTGACGCCCGGCGAGCGGTTCGCGATCGACCCGCACCCGTTCCGGGACGTCGACGGCACCTGGTACCTGTTCTACGCCCGGGACGTGCTCGAGGGCCCGCGGGTCGGCACCATGCTCGCGGTCGACGTGCTCGACGGGATGACGCGGCTCGCCGGCCGCCCCACATCGGTGCTGACCCCGTCCGGCGACTGGCAGATCTTCAGGCGGGAGCGGCCGATGTACGGCGGCGTCTACGACTGGCACACGCTCGAGGGGCCGTTCGTCTGCCGGCGCCAGGAGCGGTACGTGCTCTTCTACTCGGGCGGCAACTGGGAGGAGCCGACGTACGGGGTGAACTGGGCGACCGCCGACCACCCGCTCGGCCCGTGGACCGAGGCGCAGGGCCGCGAACCCCTGCTGCGCACCGTCCCCGGGCACGTCGTGGGGCCGGGCCACAACAGCCTCGTCGTGGGTCCGGACGGGCAGGACGTGCTGGTCTACCACGCCTGGGACCCGGCGAACACCGCCCGGCGGCTGTGCATCGACCCGGTGACCTGGACCGAGGCGGGCCCGGTGGTCGACGGACCCACGTGGGAGACCACGGACCTCCAGCGGGTGGGGGCGGGTTCGGCCGCAGTCGCCAATCCACCGACCTAGCGCCTGTCGAAAGCTGCCGATGCTGGCCGGGGGGCACCCCCCTAGGTTTCGGCTACTCGTTGCACCGGTGCGGGACCCGAGCCCCGGGAGGGCGCATGGCCATCGGTTGGAAGCTCCACGGCGACGGCAGGTCCCTGGCGCCCGGCGAGGTCGTCGCGCCGGACGAGCGCCTGAGCTGGGGCAGGACGGTCGGGCTCGGCGCCCAGCACGTCGTGGCCATGTTCGGTGCCACGTTCGTCTTCCCCCTGATCATGGGCCTGAACCCGCAGCTCGCGATCATGATGAGCGGGATCGCGACGATCATCTTCCTGCTCATCGTGCAGGGGAAGGTGCCGAGCTACCTCGGCACGAGCGCGGCGTTCGTCGGCGGGGTGGCGGCGATCCGGGCGCAGGGTGGCACGTCGCAGCAGGTCACAGGCTCGATCCTGATCGCCGGGCTGGTGCTCGCGGCGATCGGCGTGATCATCCACTTCGCGGGGAGCCGCGTCGTCTACGCGGTGCTCCCGCCGGCGGTCACGGGCGCGGTCGTCATGCTGATCGGCTTCAACCTCGCGCCGGTGGTGGCGTCCGTCTACTGGCCCCAGGACCAGGGGATCGCGCTGCTGACCATGATCTTCGTGATCGTCGTCAGCCTCGCCACCCGCGGATTCATCAGCAGGATCGCGATCTTCCTCGCGCTGGTCTTCGGCTACGTCCTGTCCTGGGCCGCGGACAGGATCTTCGGGCAGATCACGTCCTATGACGCCGCCGCCGGCAAGGTGACGACGCACGACCGGGTCAGCTGGACGAACGTGGACGCCGCGAGCTGGGTCGGCTTCCCGCCCTCGACCGGCACCCCCGGACCCGACGGCAAGGCGCTGGTCGGCTACCACGCGCCGAGCTTCTCGCTGACGTTCATCCTGCTCGTGCTGCCGGCCGTGATCGCCCTCATCGCGGAGAACACCGGCCACGTCAAGGCCGTCGCCGGGATGACCGGCGCCGACCTCGACCCGTACATGGGCCGCGCCATCGCGGCGGACGGCATCGGCACCGCCGTGGCGAGCTCGGTGGGTGGCTCCCCGACGACGACCTACGCGGAGAACATCGGCGTCATGGCCGCGACCCGAGTCTACTCGACCGCCGCCTACTGGGTGGCGGCCGTCGTCGCCATCCTCTTCGGCCTCTCGCCGAAGTTCGGTGCGCTGGTGTCGGCGACGCCGGGCGGCGTCCTCGGCGGCATCACCGTCGTGCTCTACGGCATGATCGGCCTGCTCGGCGCCAAGATCTGGAAGGAGAACGGCGTCGACTTCGGGAACCCGGTCAACCTGGTGCCGCTCGCCGCGGGCATCGTCATCGCCATCGGCGGCGTGAGCTGGCAGATCACGAACGACTTCACCCTGAGCGGCATCGCGTTCGGCACCATCGTGGCCGTCGGCGGCTGGCACCTGGCTCGGGTGCTGGCCCCGAAGGAGATGCGCGACGCCGTGGACGCCCAGCGCCGGGTCGGTGGCGCCTCGATCGTCGTCGACGCCCCCGGCGCCTACGTGGAGCCCGACCCCTACGACACGGACCGCCGCTGACCCCTGTTCCCCAATCGCTGATCATGCACGATGGAGCGATCACCTACGAAGCATGATCGCTCCATCGTGCGTGATGCCCGCAGAACGAAGAGGGAAGGGCCCTGCGGCGGGTCTTTCGGGGGTGCGCGGGGGCGGAGCCCCCGTGGGAGAGAGGATGCCGTCGTGAAGCCGTCGCCGTTCACGTATCACCGGCCGGAATCGGTCGAGGAGGCGCTCTGCGTGCTGGCGGAGGTCGGCCCCGACGGCAAGGTGCTGGCCGGCGGCCAGAGCCTGCTGCCCGTGCTCTCGATGCGCCTCGCGGCGCCGGGCCATCTGGTCGACGTCAACCGGCTCGCCGAGCTCGCCTATGTGAGGCCCGGCGCGGACGGCGTCCGTGTCGGGGCCCTCGCCCGGCACGCGCAGGTCGAGCGGAGCGACGGCGCCGCGGCCGTGCAGCCGTTGCTGCGCCAGGGTCTGCGGCTCGTGGCGCACCCGACCATCCGGAACCGCGGGACCACCGTCGGTTCGCTCGCGCACGCCGACCCGAGCGGCGAGATGACCGCCGTGCTGGCCGTCACCGGCGGCACCGTGACGCTCGCATCGGTGAGGGGGCGGCGCGAGGTCGCCGCGGCCGACTTCTTCGTCGGGCCGCTGGAGTCGGCGGTCGGCCCTGGCGAGCTCGCCGTCGAGGCCTTCTTCCCGGCGCTGGCCGAAGGTGCGGGCACCGCCTTCGCCGAGGTCGCGCGCCGGCACGGGGACTACGCGATGTGCGGCGTCGCCGCCGTCGCGGGCCCCGGCGCGTCACGAGGGTCGCCTACATCTCGATGGGGCCGACCCCCGCCGTCGTCGACCTGTCCGGCGCGGCGCCGGGCGGCCCCGGCGACGACCCGCAGAGCTGGCGGGAGGTGGCCGGGCACGCCGTCGAGCACCTCGACCCCGAGGGCGACATGCACGCCACCGCCGACGTACCGGCTGCACCTCGCCCGCGTGCTCACCGCGCGGGCGCTGGCGCAGGCCTGGGCGGCGTCCAGGCAGGCCGGCGGGAGGGCCGCGTGAGCGAGCAGACGCTGCCCGTGCGGCTGGTCGTCAACGGCACCGAGCACCGCGTCACCGTGCCGGCCCGCCGGCTGCTGTCGGACGCGCTGCGCTACGACCTCGGGCTGACCGGGACCCACGTGGGCTGCGAGCACGGGGTGTGCGGCGCCTGCACGGTGCTGCTCGACGGCGTCCCGGTCCGGTCGTGCCTGCTGCTCGCCGTGACCGTCGACGGCTCGGAGGTGACGACGGTCGAGGGGCTCGCGCGGCCCCGGCGGGGAGCCGCACCCCGTGCAGCGCGCCTTCAAGGAGTGCCACGGCCTGCAGTGCGGGTTCTGCACGCCCGGCTTCCTCACGACGGTCGCCGCCTACCTGCGGGAGAACCCCGACCCGACCGAGGACGACGCCCGCGAGGCGATCGCCGGCAACCTGTGCCGGTGCACGGGCTACCAGAACATCGTGGCCTCGGTGCTGCGGGCCGCGGAACTGGCTCAGCGGAGGCGCGGCCGTGACCGCCGTCGAGCGAGGTCGAGGAGACCGGGTCACGGGGTCCTCGCTGGTCGGCAGCCGGGTGCAGCGCCGCGAGGACGACCGGCTGCTGCGCGGCGCCGGGACGCTACCTCGCCGACCTCGTGCACGGCGCGCTGGCGGCGGCGTTCGTCCGCAGCCCGCACGCGCACGCCCGGGTCGTCGACGTCGACGTCACGGGCGCCCTCGACGTCGACGGGCTGGTCGCCGTCTACACCTACGAGGACCTGCTCGAGGCCGACGCGCGCGACGGCACCCGGGTCGCCGAGCGGCTGCCGCTGCTCATCCCGCACCCGGCGCTCACCCACGGCCGCACCGGCTTCCCGCTGGCGAACGGGGTGGTGCGGCACGTCGGCGAGCCGGTCGTCATGGTCGTCGCGACCGACCGCTACGTGGCCGAGGACGTGCTCGACCGGATCCGCGTCGAGTACGAGGTGCTGCCGCCGGTGGTCGGCGTCGAGCAGGCCCGCGACGGCGACCCGCCTGGTGCACGACGACGTCCCGGGCAACGTCGCGGCGCACATGCTGCAGGAGGTCGGCGACGCCCCGGCCGCGATCGCCGCGGCGCCGCACGTGCTCGAGCTCGACCTCGACGTCGAGCGGTCGCTGTCGAGCCCGCTCGAGGGCCGGGGCGTGCTCGCCCGCTGGGACGCGCGACGAGGGGTCGATGCGGATCTGGTCGTCGACGCAGACCTCGACCGGGGTGCGCGCGGCCGTCGCGGCGAAGCTCGCCATGCCGCTGGCGAAGGTCGAGTGCATCACCCCCGACGTCGGCGGCGGCTTCGGCGTGAAGATCATGCACCCGTGGCCGGAGGAGGTGCTGGTGCCGTGGGCCGCGCGCCTGCTCGGCCGAGACGTGGGCTGGGTCGAGGACCGGCGCGAGCACTTCGTCTCGAGCGCGCACGAGCGCCGCCAGCTGCAGCACGTTCGGGTCGGGTTCGACGACGCCGGGCGGATCCTCGGCCTCGACGTCACGCTCTGGCACGACAACGGCGCCTACACGCCCTACGGCATCATCGTCCCGATCATCAGCTCGACCCAGCTGCTCGGGCCCTACAAGCCCGGCGCCTACCGGGTCGAGTTCTTCTCGCTCTACACGAACACCGTCATCGTCACGCCGTACCGCGGCGCCGGGCGGCCGCAGGGCGTGTTCGCGATGGAGCGCACGATGGACGCGATCGCCGCCGAGCTCGGCCTGGACCGCGCCGACGTGCGCGCGGCGAACTTCATCCAGCCCGACGAGTTCCCCTACGACCAGGGCCTGACCTTCCAGGACGGCCGGCCGCTGATCTACGACTCGGGCGACTACCCCGAGCTGCTCCGCAAGATCAAGGCCCTGGTCGGCTGGGACGAGTTCGCCGCGCACCGGGACGCGGCCCGCGCGCAGGGACGCCGGGTCGGCATCGGGCTCGCCTGCTACGTCGAGGGCACCGGCGTCGGCCCCTACGAGGGCGCGCACGTGCAGGTCGAGACGTCGGGCCGGGTGAACGTGGCGATCGGCCTGACCACGCAGGGCCAGGGCCACCAGACGGTGTTCGCGCAGATCGTCGCCGACACCCTCGGCGTCCCGCTCGAGGACGGTGCACGTGACGTCGGGCGACACCCGGCGGTTCGGCTACGCCGTCGGCACCTTCGCCTCCCGGGCGGCGGTGATGAGCGGCAACGCGGTCGGGCTGGCGGCGGCCAAGGTGCGGGCGAAGGCCCTGCGGATCGCGTCGGACGCCCTCGAGGTCGACCCCGCGGACCTGGAGATCGTCGACGGCGTCGTGCAGGTGGTCGGGCGCGCCGGCGACGTCCATCCCGCTGTCGACCGTGGCCGTGCTCTCGAACCCGCTGCGCTACGCGTTCGACGCCTCGGCGGCGGCAGCGACCCAGTTCGCCGGGACCGCCCAGCCCGACCGGCCCCCGGTCGCGGACGACGACGAGCCGGGGCTGGAGGCCACGGACTACTACTCGCCGATCCGCTCGACGTTCGCCAGCGGCATGCACGCCGCGGTCGTCGAGACCGACCCCGAGACCGCCGAGATCCGGGTGCTGCGCTACTGCGTCGTGCACGACTGCGGCACCCTGGTGAACCCGATGATCGTCGAGGGGCAGATCCACGGCGGCGTCGCGCAGGGCGTCGGCGGCGCGCTCTACGAGAAGGTCGAGTACGACGAGAACGGGCAGATCCTCAACGCCTCGTTCATGGACTTCCTCATGCCGTACGCCACGGAGGTCCCCCGGATCGAGACCGACCACCTCGAGACGCCGTCGCCGCTCAACCCGCTCGGCATCAAGGGGGCGGGCGAGGCCGGGGTGATCCCGGGGATGGCCGTGTTCGCCGCCGCGATCGAGGACGCCGAGGGCATCCCGATCACGACGATGCCGATCTCGCCGTCGGACCTGTTCGAGCTCCGCGAGCGGCACGCGAGCGACAGCCGAGAGCCGCCGCGACCGCCGGCCGGCTGACAGGCGCTCGCTCCCCACCGGACCGCCCCCTCCTCCGACGCTTTGCACTGGCCTCAGAAATGGACGGGGGACCGGGCCCGGTACGACGTGCCCGGCCCGGATCCGAGGCCAGTGCAAAGCGTCCGGTGGAAGGGGTTGCCCGGGAGGGCTGCTCGGGGCCGGGGGGTGCGCGGTACCGTCACCCGGACCTGTCGAGGAGGATCCGTGAAGATCAACGGAACGGCGACGCTCAACGCCCCCCGCGACCGCGTCTGGGCGGCGCTGAACGATCCGGCGGTGCTCGTCCGCACGATCCCCGGGTGCGAGCGGCTCGAGGCGGTCGGCGACGACCGCTACCGGATGACGGTGACCGCCGGGGTCGCCTCGATCAAGGGGACGTACCTGGGTGACGTCGCCCTGACCGACCCGGCACCGCCCGGCGCGTTCACGCTGAAGGCCTCGGGCGCCGGCGCACCCGGGACCGTCGACGCCGACGTCCGGGTCACGCTCGAGGACGGCGCGGACGGCACCACGCTGCTCAGCTACGCCGCCGACGCCGTCGTCGGCGGAGCCGTGGGCGGCGTGGGCCAGCGGGTCCTCGCGGGAGTCGCCAAGAAGACGGCCGGGGAGTTCTTCAAGGCCGTGGACGCCGTCCTCGCGGAGCCGGCCGGCGTCGGCACGGTGCCCGGTCAGGCGAGCTCCCCCTCGCTGGAGACCGCGGAGGGCGCGCCGACCGTCGACGAGGTGCGCGAGGCCGTCGCCCTCGAGGGCGAGCCCGCGGCCACGCTGCAGCGGGTCTTCACCCGTCCGGGCGCCGGACCCCGGGGTGGCCGCCAGGTGCACGTCGACGTGCGCGACCAGCTGCCGGGCGTGCTCGTGGGTGCCGCGATCGCGCTGGTGGGCGTCTGGATCGGTGCCCGGCTCGCGGGCCGCCGCCGCTGACACCCGACGTACCCTGACGGGGAGGCCCGAGCTCCCGGAGGTTCCATGCGCGCCTGCACCGTCGCCGCCGTCCAGATCGCGCCGCTGCCGGGGCCGCTCAGCGCGGCGAGCGTCGCGGCGAACTGCGCGAAGGGGGCCGACTGGCTTCGCCGGTGCGTCGACGCGACCGGGGCCGAGCTGGTGGTGCTGCCCGAGACGGCGTCGACCGGGTTCGTCACGGGCACCGGCCCGGAGGAGCTCTGGGACGTGGTCAGCGCCGTCCCCGGCCCCGTGACGGCGCCGCTCCAGGAGGCGGCCCGCGACCTCGGCGTGCACGTCGTCTGGGGCACCTACGAGCGGGGCGCCGCGCGGGGCGTCGTCCACAACTCCGCGGCCCTGATCGGGCAGGACGGCGAGGTGCTCGGGGTGTACCGCAAGACGCACCCGTTCGCCGGCGAGCGGTGCGACCAGGGCGGCTGGGTGACCGCGGGTGACGAGGTCTGCGTGGTCGACACGCCGCTCGGACGCATCGGGATGATCATCTGCTTCGACGGCGACTACCCCGAGCTGTCCCGGATCACCGCGGTCAGGGGTGCGGAGCTGATCGCCCGGCCCTCCGCGCTGCTGCGCAGCGCCGACCTCTGGGAGCTGACGAACCGCGCCCGCGCCTACGACAACCACGTCTACGTGGTGGGGGCGAACGCCACCGGGCTCGACCCGGCGGGCACGATCTACTTCGGCAACTCGATGGTCGTCACGCCGATCGCCGAGGTCGTGGCCCGGGCCGCCTCGCACGAGGGCTGGACGGCCGCCCGGCTCGACCCCGGCAGCGCGCTGGCGTCGCTGACGCCGGGCTCCAACGCCGCCCAGACCTTCGACCACCTCGCCGACCGCAACCTCGACCTCATCCGCCGGTACGCCGACGACCTGCAGGCCCCGGCGAAGACGTCCTTCCCGCACTGACCCGGGACGCCAGCCAGACGTCCTCGGCCGCGTGGTCGTCCCGGGGCGGCAGCAGCGCGGCCTCGGGGCCGCCCGTGGCCGCGGCGACGAGCCACCCCACCTCCTCCGCGACCGTGTGCGCGTACGTCCCTGCCGGCTCGTACCCGAGCGCGAGAGCCGCCGTCGTGTCGAGCACCACCGGGTGGGGCGCGTCCCACGAGGTGCGGCCGACCCGGGGATGGGTGCGCGCCTCGGCGGCGTCGAGCTGCACGACCTCGTCCCACGCCGCACTCATGGCGGCGGCGACGGCCCGCGCCCGCTCGAGCACGGTGGGCGCGTCGGGGTCGGCGGTGTTCAGCACGCGTGCGCCGGGCCGGGCGGCGACCGTCTCGATCAGGGCCGCGGTGCCGACCGCGGCCGTGGAGTGCTCGACGGCGCCGGGGTGCGCCAGCGGCAGGATGCCGCGACCGTCGAGGAGCCGTTGCACGAACACCCACTCGCGCGGGTTCCGCGCGCCCGCGCCGTGCACCTTCGAGGCCCGCAGCACGGTGACGGGCAGCCCGGAGTCGAGGAGCACCCGCTCGGCAGCCACCTTGTTCGGCCCGTAGCCCTCGGGGCTGTCGTGGTCGCCGGAGCCGGGCGCCAGGGTGGGTGCTGTCTCGGGCACGGGCCCGGCGAACCGGGGCGGGCGCTCGGAGTTGGAGTGGTTGCCGGCGGCGTCCACGTAGACGGCCTTGCTCGAGATCATCACCGTCGACGTGACCCGGCCGGCCACCGAGAGCAGGCGTGTCGCGTCGCCCGCCGTGAAACACGCACAGTCGACGAGCAGGTCGGCGCCCTCGCCGACCGCCCGCGACAACCGGGCGGCCGCATCCGGGTCGGTGCGGTCGAGCCGGCTGAACCCGACCCCGGCCTCGGCGAAGGCGACGGGCAGGTGGCGGGGATCGCGCCCGGTGACGTGGACGGTCCAGCCGTGATCGACGAGCCGGCGCGCCGTGGCACGGCCGATCGCGCCGGTCCCGGCCAGGACGACGGCGTGCGGCACGCGCGGACGGTACCGCACAGCGCGCGCACAGGTTCCGCCGGGGACCGGCCCAGGTGCGCGGCCCACAGTGAGGTCATGCGTCGCCCCACCTTCGCCGTCATGAGCGGCCTGAGCGCCGTGGTCCTGGCGCTCAGCTATCACTCGAGCACGGGCACGCCCGCCGGGACGGCCATCGGCTCCACCCCGGTGAGCGGCTCGACCGGCTCGTCATCCCGCTCGTCGTCCGGCTCGTCGTCCGGGTCGTCGGGGTCGATCTCCGGGTCGTCGGCCGGCACCTACACCGGGAACGCGGTCGACACCCAGTGGGGCACGGTCCAGGTGCAGATCACCGTGGCGAAGGGCAAGATCACCAAGGCCGACGCGGTGCAGTACCCGCAGAACAACGGGCGCGACCTCGAGATCAACAGCTATGCCGTCCCGCAGCTGGACCAGGAGGCGGTCGCCGCGGGCAACGCGAGCATCGACGCCGTCTCGGGGGCGACGGTGACGAGCGACGGCTACATCCAGTCCCTGCAGTCCGCGGTGGACAAGGCGCACCTCTGAGCCGCCGACTCTGAGCCGCCGACTCTGAGCGGCCACCTCTGACCTCCACCACTCGCGCGGACGCTCCAGCCGCTCCCCCGCCCCGCCGATAGCCGTGAGGAGCGGGTGTGCGGCCGGGCGGCGACGAGGGGGTGGGGCATGACGGGCAACGGCGGCGCCGCCGGGTTCGTGCACGTGGCGCGGCAGCCCATCGTCGATGCCCGCGGCGCTCTCGTGGGCTACGAGCTGCTGTTCCGGCACGCCGCGACCGCCGGCGCCGCGTCCGCGGCCGGCGACGCCGCCACCACCGCGACGATCCTCGCGGCCTTCGCCGAGTTCGACCCGGCGCAGCTGCTCGCCGGCCGGCCCGGGTTCGTGAACCTCACCCGGGCCTTCCTCACGGGCGCCCTGCCGGTGCCGTTCCTCCCCCGGGTGGCGGTCCTCGAGGTGCTCGAGACGGTCGAGGTGGACGCGGAGGTCGTCGACGGCGTCCGCTGCCTGGCCGACCGCGGCTTCACCATCGCCCTCGACGACTTCGTCTGGTCGCACGCCGCCGAGCCCCTGCTCGAGGTCGCGCACATCGTCAAGGTCGACGTCCTGGGCCAGGCCTGGTACGACGTGCTCGCCACCGTCGAGCGGTGCCGGCGCCCGGGCGTGCGGCTGCTCGCCGAGCGGATCGAGGACGAGCAGGTGTTCGCGCGGTGCCGCGACGCCGGCTTCGAGCTGTTCCAGGGCTACCACCTGGGCCGACCGCAGACCCACAGCCGCGCCACGCTGAACCCGAGCCAGGCGAGCGCCGTGCAGCTGCTCGCCCGCCTGTCCGAGCCGGAGACCACCGCGGCCGACGTCGAGGCGATCCTGCGGGGCGACCCCGCGCTGACCTACCGGCTGCTGCGGATCGCGAACTCCAGCGCGTACGGGCTGCGCCGCTCCGTCGGGACGCTGCGCGACGCCGTGATCGTGATCGGCCTGGCCCGGTTGCGCAGCTGGATCGTCCTGCTCACCCTGCCCGAGCTCGTCGGTGACGCCACGGTGCTGACCGCGGCGCTGCTGCGCGCCCGCACCTGCGAGAACCTGGTGCGCACCGGCGGCGCCGGGGCTCCCGACACCGCGTTCGCGCTCGGCCTGCTCGACGGCCTGGCCGACGCCCTGGGCGTCACGGGGGCCGAGTTCGTGGACATGCTGCCCGCGCTCGCCCCGCCGCTGGCGGCCGCCCTGCGGGGCGAGCCGACCCGCCTGGGCGAGGTGCTGCGCGCGGTCCGTGCCTACGAGCGGGACGCGGAGGGCAGCTGGGGCACCGGAAGCGGTCTCGCCGGGATCGCGCCCGACGTCGTCGCGCGGGTCGCGGCCGCCCACCTCGCCGCGCTGGCCTGGACGGGCAGGGGGGCGGACATGGTCGACCGCGCGGGTCAGGAGTAGGTGTCGCCGACCTCGACCTGGCCGTGCGGGATGCGCAGGGCGGCGCTCGCCGGCAGCTGGCCGAGCATGACCCGCATCTCCGTGATCGTCAGCATCCGGAGCGGCGGCGCCTCCGGGAGGCTCACCTCGGCAGGCCGCTCCCCGGGCCGGCGTCCGCGCCCGGTCCCCGGCTGCCCCTCGCGGGACCCGGGATCCGGTGCGGTCGACGCGACCGCGGTGGCGGGCGCTATCGGCGGGACGGGTGGCGGAGGCGGCGTGGCGCCGACACCGGTCACGTTCATGGCCGCCCTCCTTCGCGACGGGCCCGGGCCACGCCCTGCGCGTGGCCCGCTCGACGCTCCCGTCGGCACCGGGGCCGGGGTCCTGCAGGCTCCGGACGGGTGAATCCCGTCCGCCGGGCCCGCCGCAACCCGCTCACCGACCCCGGATCCGGCCCCGGTGGTGCACGCCGCCGCCGCACCGCACATACTTGAAGGCCGCCCTTGGGCGCCGGTGAAGGAGGCACGCCCTGACGACCCCCTCGACAACGCAGGACCTGCAACGCGAGCTGGACGTCGAGCAGGCCTACGTCGCCCGCCTGTACGAGCAGCTCGACACGCTGCGCGCCCGCGCACGCGCCGCCCTCGACGAGGTGCGCCGCGCCCCGCTCGTGCCGACCCCCTCGGGCCGGGCCGAGCGGGACGCGTTCGACGCGTGGCACAGCGAGCGCATCTCCCGGCTCGCGAGCGTCGAGGACCGGCTGGCCTTCGGCCGCCTCGACCTGGCCGACGGCGCCCGCCGCTACGTCGGGCGGCTCGGCCTGTCCGACGACGCGCAGCAGCAGCTGCTCGTCGACTGGCGCGCGCCCGCGGCGTCGGCGTTCTACCAGGCGACCGCCGCCGCCCCGCAGGGCGTCGCGCGTCGCCGCCACCTGGCCACCCGCGGCCGCGCGGTCACGGGGATCGACGACGAGCTGCTGGACGCCGAGGCGCTCGAGCGGGCCGGTCTGGCCGTGGTCGCCGGCGAGGGAGCGCTGCATGAGCGCCCTGACCGCGCACCGCACCGGCCGGATGCGCGACATCGTCGCCACCCTGCAGGCCGAGCAGGACCGCGTCGTGCGCTCGCCGCTGGCCGGCGTCCTGGTCGTCCAGGGCGGCCCGGGCACCGGCAAGACGGCCGTGGCCCTGCACCGCGCGGCCTACCTGCTCTACACGCACCGCGAGCGGATCGCGCGCAGCGGCGTGCTCGTCGTCGGGCCCACCCCCGTCTTCCTGCGGTACATCGAGCAGGTGCTGCCGAGCCTCGGCGAGACCGGCGTCGTGCTGCTCACGCCCGGGCCAGCTGTTCCCGGGCGTCGACGCGACCGCCCCCGAGCGACCCGCGACGGCGGTGGTCAAGGGCGACCTGCGGATGGCGGACGTCGTCCGGAACGCCGTCCGCAACCGCCAGCGGACGCCGGCCGGCCCGGTGCCGATCGACGTCGAGGGCGACACCGTCGCTGATCAGGCCGGGTGTCGTGGCGGAGGCCCGGGGACGGGCCCGCCAGGGCGGTCGCCCGCACAACGAGGCGCGGACGACGTTCGTCCGGCACGTCCTCGACGACCTCGCCGGTCAGCTCGCGGCCGCACGGGGCCTCGAGTCCGACGGCGAGGACCGCGGCGACCTGCTGGCCGAGCTGCGCTCGGAGGTCGCGGTGCGGCGCGAGGTCAACCTGCTGTGGATGCCCCTCACCGCGCAGGGCCTCGTCGCCGACCTCTTCGCCCGTCCCGACCGGCTGGCCGCCGCCGCGAACGGGATCCTCACGCGTCGCGAGCAGGACCTCCTGCTGCGCGAGAAGGGCGCGCCGTGGACGCCGTCCGACGTGCCGCTGCTCGACGAGGCCGCCGAGCTCATCGGACCCGACGTGGCGACGCTGACCGCGGCGCAGGCGCGGGCCGCCGAGGCGAGCGCGGGACCGGACGGAGGCGCTGGAGTTCGCGCGCAAGGTGCTCGAGCAGACCGGCGAGGCGTACCCCAACATGGCGCCGACCGCCGAGATGCTCGCCGACCGGTTCGAGGCCGCGGGCGGGCCGAACAGCACGCTCGCCGACCGCGCCCGCGAGGACCGCACGCTGGACCTTCGGGCACGCGGTGGTCGACGAGGCGCAGGAGCTGTCGCCGATGCAGTGGCGACTGATCGCGCCGCCGCGTGCCCGTGCGGTCGATGACGGTCGTCGGCGACGTCGCGCAGACGGGATCGGCGGCCGGTGCCACCGCGTGGGGCGACGTGCTCGACGGCGATCGCCGAGGGCCGCTGGCGGCTCGAGGAGCTGACGGTCAACTACCGGACGCCGGCCGAGGTCATGGACCTGGCGACGGCGCTGCTCGAGGCCCACGGGATCGCCGTGAAGCCGGCCCGCTCGGCCCGTGCGGCGACCTGGCCGCCGTCGGCGGTGCGGCTGCCGGGCCGCGAGCCCGGCCGTCGTGGCGGGCGGCGGCCGCGGCCGCGGTCCGCGCGGACGACGAGCTGCTACGGCGGGGGGCGGCACGCCGTCGTCGTCCCGCGCGAGGGCTACCGAGGGCTGTCGGGCGACGTGCGGGCGCTCCTGGCGCGTGACCCGGGCGACCTCGCCGCGCGCGTCGACGTGCTGACGGTCGACGAGGTGAAGGGCCTGGAGTTCGACGGCGTGACCGTCGTCGACCCGCAGGCGGTGGTCGACGGCTCGCCGCGCGGCGTCAACGACCTCTACGTCGCGCTGACCCGGCCGACGCAGCGACTCACGGTGCTGCACCACGGCAACCTGCCGCCGGGCCTCGACCGCCTGCTCGACTGAGAGGCAGCGACTCGTCTTCCGCGGCGGCCTGGCCCATGATCGGGACATGGCGTTCGAGTCCCGGTTGCTGAGGTGGGACGGCCCGGGGGCGTGGGTGTTCGCCCCGGTCCCGGACGGCGAGGCACCCTCGGCGGCCGGTGCCTTCGGTCGCCTCCCGGTGACCGCGACGGTCGACGGCCGCACCTGGTCGACCAGCGTGTGGCACGACCGTGCGAGGGGCTGGCTGCTCCCGGTGCCGGCCCGGGTCCGCGGTGAGAAGGACGACGGCGACCTCGTCGTCGTCAGCCTCGAGGTGGACGCGAGCAGGCTCTGGCCGGGGCTCCGGTAGGCTCGCTCGCCGTGCTGGCTCCCGGCCTCGCCACGGCCGCGATCGTCGCGGCCCTGGTGGCGACGTCACCGGCCGCGTCGGCCGCGACCCGTGACCCGCTCGTGCAGCCGTTCGCGGCGACGAGCCCGTGGAACACCCCGCTCGGGAACCGGGCGCAGTACACCGCCGCCGGCCTCGGCGACGGTCCGGTGGGCATCGAGGCCGTGGTCGTCGTCCCCGCTCCGGCCGAAGCGGCCGCCGCCCGCCTCGCCCGCACCACGTGCGCCGTCCCGGGCACCGGGTGGCTGGTGCTCCTCGACGCATCGGCGCTCGCGGCCACGTCGTACCGGTGCGCCGGTGGAACGGCCGGCGCCGGCGCGAAGGTCGACCTCACCGGTCAGGGCATGCCCGGGCACCGCTTCTCGGCCCTCCTCGCCCCGGGGGGCGCCGTGACGGCGGGCGAGCTCGCCGGGGAGCGGCCGCTGCGGCACGCTCTCGCCCTCAGCGTGCCCGGCACGCGGCTGCCGGCCGGCACGCTGCTCGCCCTCCCACCTCGGGTCGCCGCCGGTCTCCGCCCCCGGACCGCGATCTCGCGGCGGCTGCTTGCCGCCCTGCGTGACTACGGCGGCTACGTCAGCGCCACCCGGACGTCGGCCGTGCGGATCCGCCTGCGGATGGATGCGGGATCGACCGGATCGGCGGGTGTTGCCGCGGGACCGGACCTCGATCCGGTCTCCCGGAGGGACCTCGCGACGATGGTGGGCGAGCTCGCCGTGGTCACCCGGCCGGCACCGCCGTCGCCCTCCCCCGGCCCGCCGGCGCCGACGCCTGCCCGGCCGACGCCCGCATCTGCGGCGGCGCCCGCCCCCGCGCCCGTGGCGGTCGCCGCCCGGCCGGTCGCCGAGACGACGCCACGCGGCGCGCCCACCCCCGTCCTCTGGAGCCTGGCCGGTCTGGCCGCCACGTTCCTGGCGATCGGGCTGCGCGGCGGTCGGCGCCTCGCCCGCGGCCGCTGAGCCGGCCGGCCTCACACCCGGCCTCACAGTCGGCCTCACAGTCGGCCTCACAGTCAGCCGAGCTGGTCGACGATCCTGCCGAACACGGCGGGCAGGCGCTCCGCCGCGGGCACGATCGTCCGCCGTACTCGCGGCCGCTGAGCGGCCCAGAGCAGCCCGCCGGTCAGCACCCGGTAGCGGCGGGTCGCCCGCAGCCATGCCCGCTCGTACTCCTGCGGCCGTTCCGCGACCACGCACCGGACCAGCTCGTGCGCGCAGGCGAGCCCGACCGAGATGCCCTCGCCGGTGAGCGCGTCGACGTAGCCGGCGGCGTCCCCGACCAGCAGCGCACGCCCGGCGACCCGGCGGGCAGCCCGCTGCCGCAGGGGGCCCGCGCCGCGCAGGACGGACGCCGGGGCGGCTCCCGTGACGCGCTCGCGCAGCTCGGGGAACTGTTCCAGCAGCCGGTCGTAGCCCGTGCCGTCGCCGGGGCCGAGCACCGCGACCCCGACGACGTCCGCGGAGACCGGGGTCACGTACGCCTCGGCGCGCGGCGACCAGTGCACCTCGACCAGGTCGCTCCAGGGCTCCACGCGGTAGTGCCGGCGCAGCCCGTAGCGCGGGCGGCCCCGGGGACCGGGCTCGACGTGCAGCCCGAGAGCGCGGCGCAGCGGCGAGTGCAGGCCGTCGGCGACGGCCAGCCACGACCCGCTCACGCCCGCGACCTCGACCCCCTCCGCGTGCACCACGGGGGTGGTCGCGGAGGCGTCGAGCCGCTTGACGCCGAGGGCGTCGGCACGCGCGGCGAGCGCCGCGCTCAGGGCCAGGCGCCGGACGCCGACCCCGTCGCCGCGACGGAACAGGGCCGTCGCCTGGTGCCCGGGGGCGAGGTAGCGGATGCCGCGGAAGGGCCGACCGTCGACCGCGACGCCGAGCCGCTCGAGCGACGCCCGTGCGGCGGGCATCAGGCCCTCGCCGCACGCCTTGTCGACGGGGCCGGTCCGACGCTCGACGACGGCGACGCGCAGGCCCGCGAGCGCCCCCTCGACGGCGGTGGCGAGCCCGACGGGCCCGCCACCGACCACGAGGAGATCGACGTCCATGGGCTCATCCTGCGGCAGGACGGGCTCTCTCCGCGACGGGACGCACGACGGGGCGGGCGGTGCCCCCGAGCACCGCCCGCCCCCGCCCGTCCTGCCCGTCCTGGGGCCCTGCCGTCAGCTCACTTCTTCACCGCCGGCGGACGCGGCCGCAGCGGCAGCTGCCAGAGGCCGCGCCCGTGCGTGGCCACGAGCAGCGACCGGCCGAGCGGCGACACCCGGATGTCGACCGCCGGGGCGTTCGGCAGTCCCCTCCCGTAGTGCGCCCACGAGGCGACGGACCCCTTCTTCGGGGCGTCGGCGATGTACACGCCGAGGTCCGTGGCGAGGGCGAGCCTGCCGTCGGGGGTCAGCGCGAGCGCGTCACCCGGCACGTCCGGCAGGTTGCCGGTGATGTCCTTCCACGTGGTGCCGCCGTCGTAGGACTCGAAGACGTGGCCCGGCCCGCTCGGGATCCAGTTCGTGTAGTAGCCGCCGTAGACGGCGTACACGTGGGCGGCGTTCGACGGGTCGACCGTCAGCCCCTGGACGAACCGGTTCGGCAGGTTAGGCGCCGTCACGCGGTGCCAAGTGCCGCCGTAGTTCGTGTCGATGCCGCTCTCGAACAGCGTCGTCAGGTTGCAACCACCGCACCACCCGGCGTAGGTCGTCGACCCGTTGACCGCGAGGGCCGAGGTCGAGTGGGCCACGCCCGCGGCCGAGTCGCCGAGGTCGTGCACGCTCTTCCAGTCGCACTTCGCCGCCGTGCAGACGGTGTCCCACGCCGCCGTGTCGTCCCAGACCTGGTTGCCGCCGGCGACCCAGTGGGTCGGGTCGTTGACGTCGCGGGCGAGGGGGGCGATGAACAGCGGCGCCTCGTCGCACACGCCGTCGGGCAGGTTGCCCGCGATGCACGACGGCGAGATGTCGCGGTAGGTCGGCGCCGTGCCGTCGGAGCGGCCGCCGTTGGTCGTCAGCGCCATCCACATGTAGACGTACTCGTTCACGGCCCGGTCGGCGTTCGCCGGGTCCAGGATGACGTCGCCGCCGTCGCCGCCGAAGGGCGAGACCATGGTCTTCGCGTTCGGCCTGAGCAGCGACGTCCCGTTGTCCTGCAGGCCGCCCCAGAACGCCAGGCCGCCGCGGTCGCGGGCCGAGTCGGCCTTGTAGTACTGCAGGGCGCGCAGGGTCGCGTTGAGGTCGACCCAGCCCTTGGCCTTGCGCAGGGCCCGCTTGTACATGCCGCCGTCGTTGCCGACCCACACGTACCCGCCCGCGATGGTCACGGCGTGCTGGTCGGGGTGAGTCGTCTTGGGGCAGCTGTCGGGGTTGTTCTCGAAGCAGGTGTACGGGAAGTTCCAGTACGGCCCGACGGTCGTCCACGAGGCGCCGCCGGTCGTCGTCTCGTAGACCTCCTCGAGGCCCAGGTAGACGTGCTTCGGGTCGGCGGGGTCCACCGCCAGGAACTGGTTGTAGTCCGCCTGCACGCCGGGTTCGTAGTCGCCGGGGTAGTCCAGCGCGGAGCCGGACTCGGCGAGCTTCGCCGAGTCGGCGATCCGCTTCCACGGGCCCGCCGGGTTGCCGTTGGCGGAGACGAAGACGCCGCCGAGCGCGCTGGAGTGGCCGGGCGCGGGGTTGAACGTCATCTCCGGCGACTGGACGACGGCGTACAGGCGCTTGCCGGACCGGTCGTAGGCGAACGTCGTACGGCCGATGTCGGCCCCGTTGATGTCGCCGGTGACCTTCACCTTCGTGAAGGTGCCCGCGGCACCGCCCTTCGTCGAGACGTAGAAGCCGTTGTTCGGGGAGCCGTAGATGAGGCCGAGCGGGGCGAGGACCGTCCTGCCCTTCGTGCCGGGCCGGACCACGACGTCGCTGATCTGCGACAGCCGCCGCCGGTAGTCACCGGACGTCGGATTCGTAGGAGGCCGCAGGACGGTCCTCCAGGCGCCCGTCGTGCTGCCCGCCGAGTGCCGGTACAGCCCGTCCATGGTGGCGACGAGCACGGCGCCGTTGCCGTCGAAGGCCAGCCGGTGCACCTGCTTCGCATACAGCTCGCTGCCCCCGACCCGGGTGAAGTGCGCCCCGTGGTCCCCCGAGCGGTAGACGCCGGTGCCGGCCCACGCGTCGCCGTAGATCGGCTCACCTGTACCCAGCCAGAGCGAGTGGTCGCGGGGGTTGATCGCGAGGGCTCCGGTGGACGCTGTCGCCTGGTTCTGGAAGAGCGCCGTCCAGTGCGCCCCTCCGTCGGTGGAGCGCCACACGCCGCCGCCCGCCGATCCGGCGTAGACGTAGCGGCCGTCGACGACCACCGAGCTCATCCGGCCGGCGACGAGGCCCGCGCCGCCACCGGAGTTCGACCAGACGGGGTCGCGGTAGCCCTTGGCGTCGGAGTCGTACGGCTTGTTCGTGACCTCGGCCCAGGCGGGACCGACCGTCGGGACGCCCGCGGCCTGGCGGGCGGCGTTCGCGAGGGCGGCCGCACTGATCGTCTGCACCGGCGCACTGCGCATCGCACCGAACGCGATGCTGGCCTGGATGCCCTCGGACAGGCCGTCCCTGCCCTCCTCGTTGCCGCCGCCCTCCTTGGCCGCGGAGGAGAGCGAGGCGCGGGCCGACGGTGCGAACGCGCTGCCCGCGGCCATGGCCGCGACGAGGTGGTCGAGGGTCTTGGGAGGTGTGCGGTGGGTGGCTGCGTCGGCTGTGGGGGCGAGTCCGGCGGCCACGACGGCACCTGCCGCCAGAACCACCACCCCGAGTACTGGTCGTCGCACTGATGAGTCCCCTTTGACGAGTGAGACCAGCGGAAAGTTCCGACATCGAAGCATGGGTGATGCCCCGGTAGGCGTACCGTGACCGAATCGAGATGGATCCACGGCAATTGCCCGTGCCGTCCCGCTCCGCGATCACGGATCGTGACGCGGCTCCGGCGATGCGGCCGCTAGACCGGCGACCGTCCCGAGGCGGCCTCGGTGCGCTCCGAGCCGTCCGCACCCCGGGCGCCGATCAGCAGGACGCCCCGGACCGTCGCCGCCGTGAAGGCCGCCTGGAAGGCGACCTGGGCCTGCAACATCGCCGGGACGAGGTCGGGCAGCGAAGCGGCGCAGACGACGCCCGCGCCGAACTGGAGGAGCAGCAGCAGGCCGACGAGGCGGTCACGGGTCCGCCGCCACAGCCAGGCGACCGCGAGGAGCTGGACGACGAACAGCGCCGATCCGACGGTCTCGTGCGCGTCCTCGACCACTGGGCTCAGCGTGAAGGGCGTCGCGACCAGCAGCGGCAGGAACGCGGCGCAGGCACCGAGGGCCGGGCCGAGCGGGCGCAGGGCCGGGACCTGGAGCAGCTCGCGGGACGCCCGCAACAGGAGCGCGGCGGTCGTGAGCATGGTGAGGGCGAAGGGCAGCAGCGTCGATCGGGTCACCCCGAACCAGCTCAGGCCGTCGTCGACGACGACCGGCTTGGGCGCGACCACCAGGCACGCGACCACGCCGGTCCCCATCACGACGCCGGCCGACACCAGGGCCTGCACCGCCACGCCGACGACGTGCTCGTCGGCGACCGGGTCGTCGGCGACCTGGCGGGCTACCCGGAGCCGCGGGATCACGCTCTCAGCATGCCTCCGGCGACCCGGCCCCGGTCAACCCACGGGGGCGGTGGCCAGAGCCTCCTCCTCGACGCGGAGTCGTACCCGCAGCAGCAGCGCGTTGAGCACCGTGAACAGCGAGCGCCGTGATCCAGGCCGTGTGCACGAGCGGCAGCGCGAAGCCCTCGACGACCACCGCGACGTAGTTCGGGTGGCGCAGCCACCGGTAGGGGCCGCCCGTCACGAGCGGTGCGCCGGGCACCCGGATGACCCGGGTGTTCCACTGCGGCCCGAGGGTGCGGATGCACCACCAGCGCAGCGCGTGCGCACCGACGAGCAGCGCGAGCATCGGCCAGCCGAGCCACGGCAGGAACGGGCGGTCGGCGAGCGGCACCTCGAGCAGGCAGCCGACGAACAGCGCGGTGTGCAGCGCGACCATGACCGGGTAGTGCTCGGCACCGCGTCTCGACGCCGCCGTGCTCCATCGCCCACGCCCGGTTGCGCTTGGCGACGCCGAGCTCCACGAACCGGATCGCGACGACGACGGCGATCAGGACGATACCAGAGGATCACGTGCTCACCATCGCAGGAGCACGAGCTCGGCGCAGAAACCGGGCCCCATCGCCATCAGCACGCCGGGCGTGCCGGGGGTGGGCAGGCCCTCGGCGAGCGTCTGCTCGAGCACGTGCAGCACCGACGACGACGAGAGGTTGCCGATGTCGGCGAGGCTGCGTCGCGTGACGTCGAGCGCGCCCGGGTCGAGGTCGAGCGCCGCGACGATGGCGTCGATGACCTTCGGGCCGCCGGGGTGGGCGACCCAGGTGTCGACGTCCGCGGATCTTGAGGTCGTGCTCGCGAGGAAGGCCTCGACGTCGTCGCCGAGGTACTGCTTGACGACGTCCGCGACGGTGGCCGCGAGCACGATCCGGAAGCCGCTGCCGCCGATGTCCCAGCCCATGACGCGCTCGGTGTCGGGGTAGAACCGGCTGCGGGTGTCGACGACGAACGGACCCGTCAGGCCCATCCGTGCGGCCCTCCGCTCGCCGACCATCACCACGGCGGTCGCGCCGTCGCCGAACAGGCCGCTCGCGACGAGGTTGGCGGTCGAGTCGTCGTCGCGCTGGAAGGTCAGGGAGCACAGCTCGACGGACAGCAGGACGGCGACGTCGTCGGGGTGCCCGGTGAGGTAGTCGTGCAGGCGCGCGATGCCGGCGGCGCCGGCCACGCAGCCGAGGCCGAAGATCGGGACGCGCTTGACGTCGGCGCGCAGGCCGAGCCGGCCCACCAGCCGCGCGTCGAGGCTCGGGGCGGCGATGCCGGTGACGCTCGTGGTCATGAGCATGTCGACATCGGCCGGAACGAGGCCGGCGGCGTCCAGGGCGCCGCGGACGGCGCGCTCGCCGAGGTGGACGCCCTGCTCGATGAAGACGTCGTTCGAGGCGCCGAACCCGCCGAGGTCGCGGTAGGCCTCCAGCGGGCAGGGCCAGGTGCCGGGTGCGGACGCCGGCCGCACCGTGCAGGCGGCGCAGCAGGGCCACCTTCTCGGAGCGCTCGGCGTGCCGGCCGAGGACGACGTCGCCGAGGACGTCGGTGATCTCGTCCTGCGCGGTGGACGTGCTCGGGCAGCTCGGCGCGCACCCCGGCGACGGCACTCATGTCCGCACCGTACGTGGTGACCCCGGCGATCGCCCGCCGGGGGCGGGCTCGGCCGGCCGGCCCGGGGGACCGGCCGGCGGTCAGCCCGTGAGGGTCAGGGAACTCGAGGCGATCCAGCGGCCCCGGTACGGCCCGGCGGCCAGGCGGAGGCGGTCGACGCCGTCGACCGCTGCCCGGGCGTTCACCGAGACCCGCGCGCCGGCCGCGTAGGTCGTGGTCACCGCGACGGCGCCGGCGTCGCCGGCGAGCACGGCCACCGGCCGCGCGATGCGGACCGTCGCCGCGCGGGCCACGGGGTAGGAGAGCACCGCGTGTGCCCCGCGCAGGACGCGGTGCCCCGGCGCCTCCTGCACCCACCACCCCTTCAGCGTCCCGGCGCTGATCGAGTACCACAGACCCGGGCGGCCGGGGATGCGGGTGCGGTCGTTCGCCGGCGCGCGGGTGGCGCGGGCGGCCGTGAACACGCGGCTCGCGGTGACCGTGCCGTTCGCGGCGAAGCGGTAGGCGGGGTGCCGGCCGGCGCCGAACGCGACGCTGCCCTCGCCGGAACCGCCGATCCCCAGCGGGTAGTCCGCGTAGAGGCCGTCGGCGTTGCGCGCGAACGCCGCGTCGCCCGTGATCGCCTGCATCATCTGCTGCTGGCGGATGTGGATGCCGTGGTAGTGCCCGGAGTCGTGCAGGTGGCGCAGGCAGTAGTGGCTGCGCCAGCCGGGGACGCGCAGCTTCGGGACGAGGTCGCGGGCGGTCGTCAGGGCGCCGCGGAGCATCGTCAGGGCGTCCGCGCTGCCGGTCAGGGCGACGTAGTCGTAGAGCC
Source organism: uncultured Actinomycetota bacterium (assembly GCA_963792195.1). Taxonomy (GTDB): domain Bacteria; phylum Actinomycetota; class Actinomycetes; order Actinomycetales; family Kineosporiaceae; genus DATKNA01. The sequence continues at coordinate 81,496 of CAWBVK010000007.1, forward strand.
CGAACAGGGCGAACACGTGCCCGTTGTACGTCTGGTCGCCCCAGAGCCGCGCCGGGTCGGGGTACTCCTCGAGGCGCAGCAGCCGGTCCTTGACGTACACGCCCCACGGCCGGCGCGAGGCGAACGGCAGGAGGAACGAGGCGAAGTGTGGTCGGCGGCCTGCCGCCACCGCGCCTGGCCGGTCGTCCCGGCGAGCCGCGTGAACAGGCTCAGCGCCTGGCCCTGAGCCATCATCGAGAACCACGGCGGGGTCAGCGTCTCGGCGTTGCCGTGCAGCCGGAACGGGAAGCGGTAGGGGTAGAACCAGGCGTTGCCGCGCAGGACCCGCCGATCGACCAGGCGCTGGGCGTTGCGGATCGACCGGTCGAGATAGGCCCTGTTCCCGGTGAGCCGGTAGGCGTCGTGCAGCAAGATGCCGTACTGCGCCTGGCCCACCGGATGGTCGTAGAGCCTCCCGTTGCGCAGCGACATGCGCACGCCGCTCGCGTCGTGGGTGCCCGTGTCCGTCAGGGACACGGGGGTCGACTGGGCATAGGGACGGCTCCCGGGCGCCAGCCGGTTGATCGTGAACGCCGCCGACGTGAAGCTGAAGGGCACGCTGCTCGTCGAGCCGGCGGCGACGGCGCCGTCCGCCGCGGCGGTGCTGTCCCCGGAACCGGCGCGGCCCTCCGTGGTGGTGCGGCCCCCGCCGGCGGAACGACCCACGGCAATGCCGCCCGTCGTGGCCGGGACCGGGCGGATCACGCCGGCGGCGGTGTCGCCGGCGGAGGCGGTGCCGCCGATCTCCTCCGCCGGGTCGACGACCGGTTCGGGGTCGGCCACCGGCGCACCGCCGGGCTGGGGGACGCCGGGCCGGGGCACACCCGGCGCGGTGAGCGCGGAGGCGCTCGTGGCCGTGACGGGGACGGGCAGGACGGCGGCCGCCACGAGAACGCGGCGACGGGACCAGCGGGACATCATGATCCTCCTCCGGGCGCCGCCCCCTCCGGGCACACCACGATCAACCTAGCGATCGCGCGGGCCGCTCGTGGCTGGCGACGAAAGGCCGCGGTGCGCCGTCGTCGACAGTTGCCGGGGCGCTGCGGCAGCCGGCCGGGTTCGATGTGCGCCATGAGCGCTCCGCGGAGGATCCGCATCGGCATCGACACCGGCGGCACCTTCACGGACGTCGTCGCGCTCGACACCGCGACCGGCCGCGTCGTCAGCACCAAGACGCCCTCGACGCCCGCCGACCCCGCCGAGGGCTTCGTGACCGGCCTCGTCGCCGGGCTCGACGCGCTCGGCGCCGGCGCCGGGGGACGTCGAGGGCGTCGTCCACGGCACGACCGTCGCCACCAACCACCTGCTCGAGGGGGACGTCGGCCGCGTCGGTCTGGTCACCACCGAGGGCTACGAGGTCGATCCTCGAGATCGCCCGGCAGTCCGTGCCCGACGGGTACGGCAACTCCTACTTCTGGGTCAAGCCGCCGCGGCTCGTGCCGGCCGACCTGGTGCGGGCCGTGCCCGGGCCGGCTGGCGGTCGACGGCAGCGAGGTGCGGCCCTTCGACGCGGGCGCGGCTCGGGCCGTGGCCCGCTGGTTCCGCGCGCAGCGGCGTCGACGCGATCGGCGTCTGCTTCCTGCACGCCTACGCCAACCCCGCGCACGAGCTGGCGATGCGCGAGGCGCTCGCGCGGGAGCACCCCGACGCCGTCGTGTCGCATCAGCAGCGAGGTGCTGCCCGAGTACCGCGAGTACGAGCGGACCATGACCACCCTGGTCGACGTCGCCGTCAAGCCGCGCGGTCGCCGCGCTACGTGGCCTCGATCGCGACGCGGCTCGCCGAGCTGGCCGGCGACGCCCCGGCCCCGCCGTTCGCGGTCATGAAGAGCAACGGCGGGGTCGCCTCGGCGCCCGGAGGTGGCCCGGCGGCCCATCACGACCGTGCTCAGCGGGCCTGCCGCGGGCGCGCTCGGCGCCGGCCTGCTCGCCCGCACCGCCGGGTTCGGCAAGGTGCTCACCCTGGACGGCGGCGGAACCAGCACCGACGTGTCCGTCGTGCTCGACGGCGAGCCCACCCTGACGACGGAGGGCTCGGTCGGCGCCTACCCGAGCCGGATCCCGATGATCGACGTCGTCACGGTGGGCGCCGGCGGCGGCTCGGTCGCCTGGATCTCCCCCGAGGGCGCGCTCAAGGTGGGCCCGCGCTCGGCCGGCGCCGACCCGGGCCCGCTCTGCTACGGCAAGGGCGGCACGGAGCCGACCGTCACCGACGCGCACGTCGTCCTGGGCCGCATCCCCCCGCACCTGCTCGGCGGCCGGATCCCGCTCGACGTCGACGCCGCCCGCGCGGGCCTGCTCGACCTCGCCCAGGCAGCTGGGCATGGGGCTCGAGGAGTGCGCCCGGGGCATCCTCGAGATCAGCGCCTGGAACCAGGCGAACGCGCTGCGGCAGATCAGCGTCAAGCGCGGGCTCGACGTCCGCGACTTCACGCTCGCGACGTTCGGGGGGTCGGGCTCGCTGCTCGCGTGCCGGCTGGTCGACGTCCTCGGGCTGGCGGGCGCGCTCGTGCCGCCCGAGCCGGGCAACGTCTCGGCGTTCGGGCTGCTCACGGTCGACGTCCGCACCGACCACGTGCGCACCGACCTGCAGCCGCACGACGCGGCTCGACCTCGACCGGGTCGGCCGGCGCGTTCGCGCGCGCTCGAGGGCGAGGCCGGCGCGGCGCTGGCCGCCGAGGGGTTCGCGCACGGGCGCGGCTCGAGCGCAGCGCCGACCTGCGGTACGCGGGCCAGGCCTACGAGGTGCGGGTGCCGGTGCCGGCCGGGTCCGCTGGACGCCGCCATGCGCGGCGCAGGTCGCCGACGCGTTCCACTCCGCCCACCAGGCGCTGTACGGGTACGCCTTCCCTCCGCGATCGGGCCGCGACGACCAGCGGGTCGAGTGGGTCAACCTGCGGGTCACCGGCGTCGGGCCGATCCGGCGGCCCGACCTGCCGACGCACGAGGCCGGCGACGGCGACCCGGCGCGCGCCCTCACCGGGCGGCGGCGCGTCGTGTTCGAGGAGCCGCTGGACGACGTCCCGGTCTACTGGCGGCCCGACCTGCGCCCCGGGCGACGTGCTCCAGGGCCCGGCCGATGATCGAGGAGTTCGGCTCGACGATCCCCCTGCACCCCGGCTTCGAGGCCGGCGTCGACGCCCACCTCAACCTCGTCATCACGACCTGTGTCGCCCGAATCGTCGTCGACCGGCGCGGAATGATCACGACGAGGGCACACAGACGGCGATGTCGATCCCGTGCTCGTCGACCCCGTGCTCGTCGAGATCGTGCAAGGGACGCTCGCCAGCGTCGAGCGCGAGGTCGAGACGGCGATCGGGCGCACCTCGCGCTCGCCGATGATCCGCGACGCGCACGACTTCAGGGTGGGGATCCACGACGTGCGGCTGCGCAAGCTGACCGGCCGCTCGTACAGCGCCCTCGTGCACCCCGTCGCCCGCGACCACCCGATCGCGACCATGCGGCCCGGCGACGTGTTCTTCCACAACGACGTCTACGCCTGCGAGGGCGGCATCGGGCACCTGCCGGACCTGTGCGTCACGGTCCCGGTGTTCGCGGGCGCCTCCGGACGGCGACCAGCGCGTGGTCGCGTTCGTGCAGGCCTTCGGCCACCACGACGACATCGGCGGCGCCGTGCCCGGGTCGATGCCGAGCACCGCGACGAGCGTCTTCGAGGAGGGCCTGATGGTCCCCCCGATCAAGCTGTGGGACGCAGGGGGTGCCGAACGAGGCCGCGCTGAGGATCATGACCCGCAACAGCCGGACGCCGGACGCCCTCGCCGCCGACCTCGACGCCGAGTGCTCGGCCTGCCTGATGGGCGCCCGGCGGCTCGCCGAGCTGTTCGAGCGGTACGGCGCGGACGCCGTCGAGGCGGTGCTTCGACGAGATCCTGCGCCGCACCACCGAGACCTACCGGCGCGAGATCCTGCCCGAAGATCCCCGACGGCGAGTACACGTGGGAGGACTACGCCGAGCACGACGGCATCGACCCGCCGCGGCTGCACGCCCAGCGGATCACGCTGACGAAGACGCCGGACAAGCTCGTGCTCGACTTCACCGGCACCGGCCCGCAGGCGAAGGGCCCGATCAACCACGCCGGCGACTACGCCGACGGGAACTTCCTCGCGAAGTGGCTCGCGCCGATCCTGCGCAACCTCGCCGACACCCCCGAGCGGATGGCCGAGCTCGACGTCGACGAGGGCGTCGTGCCGCTGCTCGAGCTGCGGTTCCCGCCGAAGGGCACGCTGCTGACGCCGATCTTCCCGGCACCGACGAACGCCCGGACCTTCGTCATCCTGCGCCTGCTCGGCGTGCTCGCCGGCGTGCTCGCGAAGGCGACCGGCGGCCGGATGCCGGCCGACCAGGAGACGATCCGGTACACCGGGCGTCCACGGCACCGACGCCGAGCGGCCGGCCCTACCTCATGCGCGAGGTGCTCGGCGGCGGCTCCGGCGGCCGGTACTACGCCGACGGCGAGGACACCATCCACGTCGTCCCCGACTCGCGGAACATCCCGACGGAGTTCAGCGAGTCGCGCTTCCCGCTGCGGGTCGAGCGGCTCGGGCTCGCCGTCGACTCCGGCGGCCCGGGCCGGTACCGCGGCGGCCTCGGCTACGAGAAGCACATCCGGATGCTGCGGGACGCCTCGTTCATGTCGATCGCCGACCGCTCGATCCTGTCGTGCTGGGGCGTCGCCGGGGGGCGGGCGGGGCAGCCGTTCCAGGTGACGATCGACCCGGGCGGGCCCGCGCGAGCGGGAGGTCGACGCGCTGACGGACGCCGAGCCGGTGCGCGCCGGCGAGGTGATCCGGATCCGGACGACGGGCGGCGGCGGCTGGGGCGACCCGCTGGAGCGGCCCCTACGACGAGGTCGGAGCGGGACCTGCGCTGGGGCAAGGTCTCGTACCGGGGCGCCCGCCGCGACTACGGGGTGGTCGCGGCCCCGCGGACGCCGCCGGCGAGCCGCGTGGTCGACGTCGCGGCGTCCGACGCGTTGCGGGCCGAGCTGCGCGCCGCTCGGCCCGACCGGGAGCCCTTCGTCGATCGCGGCCCCGGCTACGCCCGGCTCGCTCCCGACGGCGCGAACTCGAACGCGGTCGACTGGCTCTGAGCGCGGGTCTCGCCGACGTCACTGATCGTTCCGGCGGCGTGCACGATCTCGTACAGCGCGGGGGTGGTCGTGAAGTGCTCCCAGCCGGGGCGACCCACGCGCTCCCGGAACCCCGCGTCGTGCGCGGCCTGCCAGTCGTCGGCGCTCGCCCACTCGACGTAGTTCACGTAGCGGTAGCGCGCGCCGTCGGCCAGCGTCCGGTGCAGCCGGTGACCGACGTAGCCCGGCTTGCCCTGCATGTAGTCGTTGACCTCGCCCCACAGCCCAGGAAGTCCTCGTCGCGCCCGACCGGGACCTCGAAGCAGTTGATGAACCTGACCATGACGATCTCTCCTCATCGTCGTTGCACTGGTGTGCAGTTACAACACGTAGGTATAGTCAGGGCGATGGCAGACGAGTCAAGGGGACGGCAGGCGGCCGACCGGCCGGCCGGGCGGCGCAGCGCCGGCGGACGCGCGCGGCGATCGTCGAGGCGGCGACCCGGCTGCTGGCGGAGGGCCGGACGCCGTCGGTGGACGAGTCGCCGCGGAGGCCGACGTCTCGCGCAGGACCGTCTACATGTACTTCCCGACGCTGGACCAGCTGCTGCTGGACGCCGCCGCCGGCGCCCTGAGCGCCACCGAGATGGACGCCGCGATGACCGCGGCGGCCACCGCCGACGACCCGGCTGCGGGGGTCGACGCCCTGGTGCGCACCTCGACGCGGCTGGCGCCCGTCACCCTGCCGCTCGGGCGGACGATCATCCGCCTCACGGTCGACGCCGGTGAGCCGTCCCGACGGACGGACCCCCCGGCGGGGGTTCCGCCGGGTGGCATGGGTGGAGCAGGCCGTCGAGCCGCTGCGCGGCGACCTCTCCGACGAGCAGTTCGAGCGCCTGGTCTCCGCCCTGTGCCTGGTCGTGGGCTGGGAGGCGCACATCATCCTCGAGGACGTCCGCGGCCTGGAGCCGGAGGCGGAGGAGAAGGTCCTGCGCTGGGCGGCGCGGGCGCTGGTGGACGCCATGCGGGCCGAGGCCGCCGCGACGTAGGGACCCGCGCTGCGGCGGAGGACGCTGCGCGGCCGAGCGGGCGTCACCCGGTCGGGTGACGACTCACCCGACCGGGCGCAGTTCCGTCCGCCGACCGGTCAGGTGTCGCCGCGGTACGCCGATGAGCACTGCGAGGCGCCCGCAGTTGCCGGGGCGCCCCCGTCGCTCCCGGAGGTATCACGTCATGTCCAAGCGCACGGCCGGCGTCGTCGCCGGCCTGGCGGTCGCGTCCGTGGCCGTCCTGGCCACGCCGATCTCCACCGCTGTGGCCTCGGGGACGGCGTCCCTCACGGCCTCCACGGTCAAGGCCACCCAGCTGGTGCTGGCCCCCGTCTCGTCGCCCGCGCCCAAGGCCGGTACGGGGGTGTCGCCGATGAACACCACGTCGGTGCCTGCCGCGGCGTCGAAGCCGGCAGCGACCACGCCGGCCATCAAGCAGGCCGACTCGATCCGGCTCGCCGCCGCCACCGTGGTGAAGCCCGCGCCGAAGCCGGCCCCGAAGCCCCCGGTCTACCGGGTGGTGCGGAAGGTGTCGCTGCAGCTCCCGACCACGGCCTTCGTCGGGTCGAACGTCACCGGCTTCATCCAGGTCGTCGACGACAACGGCCAGGTGCAGTCACCCGTCCCGAACGTCAGGGTGCAGTTCCAGCGCAAGGACGGCGCGCGCTGGACCGTGCTGAGTGACGACCTGACCGACGACAACGGTCTTCTCCAGGTCGCCTTCATGAGCCAGGTGAACATGACCGTCCGGGCCACCTTCGTTCCCGCGAGGGGTGCGATCACGGTGAGCAAGGCCGTGAACTTCACCTCCTCGAGCCAGGTCAACTGGGCTGCGCGACCCGACATGGACGTGACCGCGAAGGCGAACCGTCACCTACGCCTTCCGGATCAACTCCGGCTTCGTCGCGAACGGTCACCTCGAGTTCGCCAGCGCCGACAAGCCCGCCAAGTGGACCGCGGGCAGGAACGCCGCGATCGACCCGAACGGGCTGGTCAAGGCCAAGGTGGCCTTCCCGAAGCCGGGCACCTACCTGCTGCGCGGCGCCACCGGCCGGAGCACGACCAACGCCCCCGGGTACACCTCGGTGATCACCGTCGTCGTGGGCTGAAGTCCTCCGCCACGAACGTGCGGCCCCCTCTCCAGGGGGCCGCACGTCCGGCATTCCCGGCGCATTCCGGCCACGCCCCGCAGTGATTGACCACGGATTTTCCTGAAGAAGTTCCGCGCCCCCGCCGACCAGTTCCCCGAGGGCGATGAAGACCCCGGCGTCGGGGTCCAGAAAGGCCTCGACGTCATCCATCTCATGGAGGAGACACCACTACGATGCGAACCCTGAGGACTGGGTCCAGCGCGATGCTGACCCGCGCCGGCGTCAGCGCCGTGCTCGCCCTCGCCGCCATCGGCGCGGGCAGCACCGCGAGCCTGGCCGCCACCACGGCCACCCAGACGGTCATGACCCTGAGCAGCACCACCGGCGCGACGACCGGTGCAAACACCCTGACCCTGACGCTGCCCAGCACGTCGACGGCGAAGTTCGTCAACACCCTGGTCGGCGTCCAGTTCCAGGCGACGACGTCCACCGCCGCCGCGACCGCGAGCTGCGCCACCAACCCGGCGACCTCGAACGCCGCCACGGCGACCGGCACGCTGCGGTACATCAGCAACACCAAGGTCTCCATCGTGGTGCCCGACCTGACCTCCCTGGCCACCAGCTACGTGCTCGTCTGCGCCTACAACCAGGCCCAGAGCGCCGGCACCATCCCGACGACGGCCACCGTCGTCGGCAAGGCCAACTACCTCGTCGCGGGCGCCCCCACGCTGCGCCTCACGGCCAGCGGCGGCGCGATCGTGCCGGCCAAGGGCCCGACGGTCGGCGGCCAGCTCGTGACGATCTACGCGGCTGCAGCGGGTGACTTCCCGACGGCGATCACCACGGCCACGCCGCTCACGGCCACCCTCGGCGGTCAGCCCCTGACGAACATCACCCCGCTGAGCAACCAGTCGTTCAGCGCCGTGACGCCGGCCCGCGCCGCTTCCGGCGCGGTGACGCTGACCGTGACCACGGCCGGTGGCACCGTCACCAGCACGGCGGCGAACACAGGCGTGACGCCGTACACCTACGTCAACGGCGTCAACGTCTCGCCGAACACGGTGCCCCAGGGCCAGAGCGTCGATGTCGACGTGACCGGCTCCGGCTTCAGCGCCCTCACCTTCGACGGCACCTCGGCCGGGGTCTCCTCGGGCAACGGCACCGCGGCCGGCACCAACTCGACCAGCGCTCACGTGTACCTCGTCGCCGGCGCCTACAACCAGGCCAGCTACGCCGCGGGCGCCACCAAGACGAACGGCCAGGTCACCGAGTGCACCACTCCCGTCGTGATCAGCGACACCGAGCTGATCTGCACGGTCAACGCGGCGAAGAAGATCGACACCACGACGAGCGCGGGTACCTACACCTGGCCCGTCGCCGCCAGCAACGTCGCCAACGGCACGTACACCCTGACCGTCGTCAACGACGGTTCGGCGACCGCGCCGACCTACCTGACCGCTCTGTCGAGCGGCGCCACCTTCACGGTCTCGGACTTCTGATCCGCAACCGCTGAGGACAGCTCCAGGAACGGCCCGGGCCTTCACGGCCCGGGCCGTTCCGCTGTTCTCAAGGAACGCGGCGGCTCTGTCGAAGAAAGGGCAGCCACCGCCGCTCCAGGAGGATCCGATGTCCACGACCCACGACGCGCCCATCGAGCTCGAGCACCGGCGAGCAGGGACTCCCCGAGCCCGCGCCGGTGCAGTCGGCGTCCGGCATCAGGGCGTGGATCGACCGGAACCGCTTCCCCCTGATCGCAGCCGTCGGCGTCGTCGGCATCCTCGGCGGCACCCTCGTCGCCTGGACCACCACACGCTCGAGCACACCCGCCCGGGCCACCTCGACCGAGCAGATCGAGCTGCCCAGCGACCTGACCGGCTTGCCCACCTACGCGCGGCGACCCGCTCCGCGGCCCCGCGCTGGCAGGCCGAAGGTGCATCAGGCGATCGGCGACGCTGTCTGGGGCGCCCGCAGCTACGGCACCAGCGGCACCGGGAAGACGATCCGCGTCGTCGCGGCCCGCGCCGACCTGACCGGCAAGCTCGAGCAGGCCTGGGCCGTGGACAACGGCACGAAGAGCGGTTCGGTCTCGTGCACGCACGACACCCGGCTGACGCCGAGCGGCAAGGCCTTCGAGCGCCCCACGCTGCTCGTCTGCTGGCGTACGTCCAGCACCCTCAGCGCCTACGCCGTCGTGATCGACCCCAAGGCGAAGGCCCCGATCGCGGACGCCGACGGCGTCGCGGCCGTCGACACCGCCTGGAAGGCCGCCGGCGGGACCGACTGACGCCGTCGCGAGGTCCAGGATCTCCTTGATCGCCGCCATGAGGTGGGGGTGGGGCTGGGGCGGCGTGCTCGTCGCGCTCGGCCTGCTCGTCGCCGGCGCCGCGCAGGATGCGACGACCGACACCGTCGTGACGGCATCGGCCGGCACGGCGCACCTCGGCGTCGGCTACCGCTTCCCGGACGACGGCTGGATGGGCACGTACGTCGTCGGGAACCGCCCCACGTTCTGCATCGACCTCAACGGCCGCGGGCCGTCCACGGCCGGCGGCTACGTCGTCGCACCCGCGACGCGCCTGAAGAAGCAGGTCGGCTGGTCGCCGGACCACAGGGGCGGCACCGCCGACGCCCTCACCGGCCCCGCGCTCACCGCCCAGGAGCTCGGCCGGCTCGCGTACCTGACCGATCGCTACGCCGCGACCACGTCACCCGAGACGGCGGCGGCGGCCGAGCACGTCGTCCGGCTCCTCACGGTCGGCGACGCCGCGCAGTCCAGGCGCGAGAAGGCGCGCTGGGCTCAGACCCTCGCCGCCCACCCCAAGGTCAAGCACGCCTTCGACGAGATGGCGAAGGACGTCGCCGAGCACGCCGGCCCTTACACGCTGACCGCGACGTGGGTCACCAAGCCGTCCGCGACCACGCCGGGCAGCCTCAGGATCACCCTGCTGTCCGCCGCGAACGCCGGCATGCCCGCGGTCGCCCTGACCGGTTCGGTGACCGGCGACGCCCGCCCGATCACCGCCCGGACCGACCGCCGGGGCACCGCCACGATCGCGGTCACCGCCAGGGCCCGGGGGCAGCTCGACGTCGCCGTCACCGCCCGGGGCCTGGCGCCCGCCGTCCCGCTCCTCTACACACCCGAGAACTACGCCGACCGGGGTTCCCCCGACCACGCCGCGCAGCGCACCGTCGGCGCCGCCCCGCGCGCGAGCCTCAGCGCGACGGCGAGCACCACCATCACCGGGCTGACCCCCAAGCTCGTGACCACGGCGGCCCCCAGGGCCCCGGCCGTGGGCGACGACCTCACCGACGCCGTCGCCGTCACCGGCGCCCTGCCCGGCTGGACCGGCACGGTGACCGCCCGGCTCTGGGGTCCCTTCCCCGTCAAGCCGAAGCCGGCCGACTGCGCGGACCCCGCCATCCCCGCCGGTGAGACCGCCGTCGACGTTCCCACCGACGCCAAGGGCAGCGGGACGGCGACCACGCCGCCCGTCACCGCGGCGGCCCCGGGCTGGTACACGTGGACCGAGACGCTGCCCGGAACACCCCTGCAGGACGACGCCGTCGCGGCGTGCGCGGCGCCGTCCGAGACGTTCCTCGTGAACGCGACCCCGATGCTCGCCCTGGCGCCGGACGGCGCTCCCCGGCCCGGCGACCCCGCCGACGTCGACGTCACGCTCACCGGGTCGCTGCCGGGGATCACGGCGAAGGTCGCCCTTGTGCTGTACGGGCCGTTCGCGTCGGCCCCCGCCGCCACCGACTGCACGCCGAAGGCCAAGATCGCTGCGACGGCCGTGACCTTCACCGGCGACGACACGCTGACGAGCCCGACGGTGAAGCCCGGGGGTGTCGGCTACTACACGTGGACGGCGGCGATGCCGGCCTCGACCGGCCAGTCGGCGGCGGCCGTCCCCTGTGGCGACCCGTCCGCGACGTTCGCGGTGACCCGGCCCGACCTCGGCGCCCTGAACATCACGAACACCTCGACTGCGGGAGCCGTGACCCCGCACGCCAGGCCGCCCGCCACCGGTGCCACGCTCACCGTCGGCGCCGCCGACCCGGGCGCGAGCCTGAAGGCACCACTGGTGCCCATGTCGCTGCTCGGGCCGGGCGTCGGGACGCCGGACAGCATCGCGCTCGCCGGCCAGCTCGACGTCGGAGCCCACGTCGGCGACCTGTGGGGCACGATCCTCGTGGCCGGCCGCGTGGGCGACGCGCAGGGCGTGCCCGGCGCGCTGTTCCCGCTCCAGCGGGTGGCCCCCGGCGACACGATCACCCTGACGGACACGAACCGGCGCACCCAGCGCTTCACCGTCGACACGGTCTCGACGCAGTCGAGGGCGCTCCCGCTGCCACCCGACCTGTTCGCGCAGGGCCAGTCCCCCTTGCGCCTGGTCGTGCTCACGGCGACCGACGCGACCAGCTACGGCGCCGGCCTCGTCACCCACGTCAGCCACTGGATCGTGACGGCGAGCCCGAGCTGACGCGCGAGCAGGCGGCACTGCCGCCGCTGCGACCGTGCCGCCTGCTCCGTGGCGCTCACCTCCTCTCGAGGCCCGCTCGGCCCGTCTGTCAGCCCCTGCCTCAGCCCAAGTCGCTGTACGTGAACACCGCCGCCGAGGTCGGCGCGTAGACAGCCGTCGGGTAGACCTTCGGGTCCGGCGTGAACGTCAGGACCACCGGCAGGAACGCCCTCGGCGACGGCGGCAGCTTGATCCGGGCGGAGGTGTCCCCGAGCACCACGACCCCGGCCTGGACGCCGTCGAGCGAAGCCACCACCGGCAGCGCGGCCAGCACCGACCCGTCGGCCGCCGTCAGGGCCCAGGTCGACCCGCCCGCGAAGCCTCGGCCGCCCACCACGGTCACGGTGCCGCCGGCCGACGGCCCGTGGGTCACCGACAGGCCGCTGATCGACGCCGCGTACGTCACGGTCACCGGTGCGGACGCGGCGCCCTGACGGAGCAGCACGATCGACGCCGTACCGCCCGGCGCCCCCGGCGGGACCGTGACCACTGCCGCGGTGCCGGACGTCCAGGTCAGCGCGGCTCGCATGCCGTTGACCGTGGCGGTCAACCGCCCGGCAGCGACGTCCGCGGCCGTGGCGCCGAACCCGCTCCCGGTGACGACCACCGCGCCACCCGTGGCGGCGGGCACCTTGGTCCCCCCGGCGACGGAGATCACCGGTGGCGTCGAGGCGGGCGCGGCGGGCGGGGAGCTCGTCGTGAAGGTGCCCGGCGTCGAGGCCTCGAACACGTACCGGTCGACGAAGTCCCAGCTCAAGGTCGCCCAGCCGGCGTTGCCCCAGCCCTTGCCCCACGAGTTGGCGATCTTGATGCCGGTGGCGTCGTAGCCGTACGCAGCGACCTCGTGACCGCCCTCGTTCGTGCCCGTGGCCCGGGACGCCGTCATGACGGCGTTCCCGGCCGAGAGCCGGAAGAACGGGTCGTAGACGGGCATACCGATCGCCACGGGGTGCCCGGCCGCGAGTGCGGTCTCGATCGCCGTCTGCGCCGCGACGCCCTGGCGGTCGCCCAGGAAGAGCACGGTGCCGCCCGAGGTGCGGTGGGTGAGCGCGTTGGCGGCCTCCGCGGAGCTCGGCCGGCTGCTCACGTCGTTGAGCCCGTGCGTCCAGACGGCCTGCTCCGTGATGCCCTTCTGCTTGAGCGCGTCGTACAGCTGGAACACCGACGTGCCGACGTCCCGCCCGCCGTTGACCTCGTTGTACAGCGACATCGCCGCGAACGGCGCCCCCGCGTGCGGCTGCGTCCTGGCGTAGTACCCCATGATCGAGTACCCGATGGCCCAGGGCCCGCAGGAACCCACCTGCCCCTGGTCGCCGATCGCGGGGGCGCCGGCGGAGAGGTCCGCGGACGCCGGCAGCGGTGCGGTGCGGACGCCCTTGCGGAGCAGCCGGCTCGCCGGCACCCGGGTCGACGGCTTCGTGGCGCCCAGCCCGTGCGGCAGCCGGTGCGGCAGCGTGTGCCTGACGGCGACGGCGGGCGCGGCGGCGGCGAGGCCGGGGGTCACGACCAGGCCGGCCGCCGACAGGAGGGCACCGGCGAGCGCCCGACCGGCGAGAGGTCTCATGGCACGAGTGTCAGCACCGCCGAAGTGCCGCGTCACCAGCGCAAATGGGTGGACGCAGGGTCCATCCCCGCGGCCGTCCGCGCTGTACCGGCGGTGACGCCGCTGCCTCCGTTCGGGGTCCCCGCGACACCCGCCGAGCCCCGATCGGCCGATCGCGCCGGGCGGCCCCATCTCCTCGCCTCGCCTCCTGCCTTGCTCCCCTCCGGCGACGATGCACGCACAAAGCCGATCGCGAGCGGTCGTTCAGCGGCTTCTCGCGTGCATCGCAGCCGGGGGGAGCACGAGGCGGGCGCGGGGCCAAGGCGCCGGCACGGGCCTCGGAGGACGGATCGGGCCTACGATCCGGCGCGTGACGGACCCTTCCCAGCCCGCCGGCGGCCCGACCGCGGGCGCGCCGGCCGGCCCGCTGGCCGGGCTGCTCGTCGTCGACCTCACCCGGGCGCTCGCCGGGCCGCACGCCGCGATGATGCTCGGCGACCTCGGCGCCCGCGTGATCAAGGTGGAGACCCCGGAGGGCGGCGACGACACCCGCGGCTGGGGTCCGCCGTTCGTCGACTCGCCCGACGGCGGGGTCTCCACCTACTTCCTCTCCTGCAACCGCAACAAGGAGTCGGTGACCGCCGACCTGCGCTCGGACGACGGCCGCGCGCTGCTGACCGGCCTGGTCGGGCGGGCCGACGTGCTGCTCGAGAACTTCCGCCCCGGCGTCCTGGAGCGCCTCGGGTTCGGCGCCGAGCGGCTGCTCGAGCTGAACCCGCGCCTGGTGGTGCTGTCGATCTCGGGGTTCGGCCACGACGGTCCCGAGGGCGGCCGGCCGGGCTACGACCAGATCGCGCAGGGCGAGGGCGGGGTCATGTCGCTGACGGGCTCGGGACCCGACGACCCGCAGCGTGTCGGCGTGCCGATCGGCGACCTGCTCGCCGGCATGTACGGCGCCTACGGCGTGCTCGCCGCGCTGCTGGAGCGCGAGCGCACCGGCCGCGGCCAGGTCGTGCGGACGTCGCTGCTCGCGGCGATCGTCGGCGTGCACGCCTTCCAGGGCACGCGCTACACGGTCGCCGGCGAGGTGGGCCGGGCGCAGGGCAACCACCACCCCTCGATCTGCCCGTACGGGCTGTTCCACTGCGCGGACGGCGCGGTCCAGCTCAGCGTCGGCAGCGAGGGGCTGTGGCGACGGCTGTGCGCGGGCTTCGGGCTCGACCCGGACGCCGACGGCCTGGCCACGAACGCCGATCGGGTGGCCAACCGGGACCGGGTGATCGAGCTGCTCGAAGGCGCCTTCGCCGGCCACACGACGACGGAGCTGCTGCCGCGGCTCGCCGAGTTGGGCGTGCCGTCGGGGCGGGTGCGCACCCTCGACGAGGTGTACGGCTGGGAGCAGACCCGCTCGCAGGGGCTGCTCGTCGAGGTCGAGCACGCCACCCTCGGTGCCGTCACGCTGCCCGGTCCCCCGCTGCGCTTCTTCGACGCGGACGGCACCGAGACGACGCACCGCTCGCACGCCGCTCCGCCTACGCTCGGCCAGCACGACGACGCCGTCCGCGCCTGGCTGGCGCGCGACACCTGAACACCGGGCGACCGAGCGCTCGGGTGCCACCTTTCGGGGCGCTCGCGCGTCATACTTCGGGGGCCGGTCGGGGTGCCGGGCCCGGCTCGCGGCTCGAGCCCGTCCGACGACCCGAAGGCTGACCGTGGACCTGCTCGGCACACCGCTCTTCCTGCTGGCGATCGCGCTGGCGGTGGCCACGCCGATCGCCGCCCTCCTGCTGTGGGGCCGGGTGCGGGGCGCGGGCGGCGTCCAGATGGCGCAGCGGCTGGGGCTCGTGGTCCTGTGCCAGCTGACGGCGGTGCTGCTGGCGAGCGTCGTGCTCAACCGCGAGTACGTGTTCTACGAGAGCTGGTCCGACCTGTTCGGCCAGGACGACAACGCGACGGCCTCCGTCCAGGCGACGGGCACACCGCAGCACGCCGGCGGCGGCGCGACGGGCACCGGAGCGGCCGTGAACGGTGACCGGGTGCTGCCGCCCATCCCAGGGCTGCGCCAGATCACCGGCGCACCCCGCGTGGTTCGCGAGGACGTGCGCGGGCCCGCCTCGCACGTCCAGGCGGAGGTCACCTACCTGACGCCGCCCGGCTACGGCGACCCGGCCAACGCGGGCAAGCGCTACCCCGTGGTGATGTTCCTGCCCG
Source organism: uncultured Actinomycetota bacterium (assembly GCA_963792195.1). GTDB lineage: Bacteria > Actinomycetota > Actinomycetes > Actinomycetales > Kineosporiaceae > DATKNA01. The sequence continues at coordinate 97,040 of CAWBVK010000007.1, forward strand.
GTTACCCGGGCACGCCCTCGACGTGGATCAACAAGCTGGGCCTGCAGGACGTCATGGACGCCGAGATCGCGGCCGGCCGGGTGCAGCCGTTCGTGGCCGTCCTGCCGAAGATGAACATCGACGGCACCCGCGACCTCGAGTGCAGCGACGTCACGGGCGGGCCGGCCGCCGGCACGTGGCTGGGTGTCGACGTGCCGCGGATCGTGCAGTCGCAGGTGCGGGCCCTGCCGCCCGGCCCCGACTGGGCGGTCGCCGGGTACTCGACCGGCGGCTTCTGCAGCGGCAAGCTCACGCTGCAGTACCCGCAGACGTTCGGCTCGGCCGCCGTCCTGTCGGGCTACTTCTCCCCCGACACGGCGGCCGGCGCCGCGGGGCTCTTCGGCGGCGACACCCAGAAGCTGCACGCCAACGACCCGATGTGGCTCGTGCGGCACGCCACACCGCCCGCGGTGCGGGTGCTCGTCGTCTACTCGGCCCAGGATCCCGGGACCGCCCAGCCGTCCACCGCGTTCATCGCGGCCGCGAGGCCGCCGCTGCGCGTCGACCAGATCCGGCTGCCGCAGGGCGGCCACAACACCGGCGTCTGGCAGGGCGTGCTCCCCCAGGTCCTGCGCTGGCTCGGGGCCAAGGTCTAGCCCGTAGAGATTTCGTCAACGCAGGGGGCCGGCGCGTAGCAGCCGCGTGAAGGCCCCTTCTGCTCCCCCGCCGGCCGGCGTTCTGTTGACACGTCGGCGGGAAGGCCCCGTCGACGTGCGCGGACGGAGCAGACGTCATGGGCGAGCGCGAGGTGCCGCTCGGGATCAACACCGCCGTCGGCGCCGTGGCCGTCGTGGCCTGCCTGGCGGTGCCCACAGGTGTCGACGCGCAGGGCCGGGACGCCCGGTTCGCCCTGCTGGTGCTGGGGGTCGCCGTGTTCGCCGCGACGGTCGGCGACCTCGCGGCCGTCGCCGTCACGGCCGGCGTCGCGTTCCTGCTCTTCGACGGGTTCGTGGAGGGCCACCAGGGCGACCTGGTCTGGAACGGCCGCAGCGACGTGGTGCACGCCGGGCTGCTGTGCGCCGCGGGCCTGCTCGGCCTGCTCCTGGCCGCCGCCCACCGGCGATGGCCGGGTGATGACGTTCGGCAGCCTTCTCCGCCGCTCCCGGCCGTTCCGCGCCAGCGGACGTCCGGCGAGCCCGCGGTGCAGGAGAGGAACACCACTGATGTCTGACCTGGTCCTCGTGCTGCTGACGGTGGTGTCGTTCGCCGTCCTGGCGCTCGTCGTGCGGGGCGGCGAGCGGCTGTGAGCGTCGAGAACCTCGTCGGCCTCGTGCTCGCCGTGCTGCTCACGGTGTTCCTCGTGGTGGCCCTGCTGTTCCCGGAGAGGTTCTGATGTCGGGCTCGCTCGCGGGCGTGCTCTTCGCGCTGTCGCTCGCCGTCGCCCTGGCCGCTGGCCTACCGGCCCGTCGGCGACCTGCTGTACCGGGTGGCGACGTCGCCCCGCCACCTGCGCGCCGGAGCGGTGGATCTACCGGCTGGTCGGCGTCGACCCCGACGGCGAGCAGACCTGGGGCGTCTACGCGCGCAGCGTGCTCGCGTTCTCCGCGGTCTCGGTGCTGTTCCTCTACGCGTTCCTGCGGCTGCAGGACCACCTGTGGCTCAGCCTCGGCTTCCCGGCGGTCGAAGCCGGACCAGGCGTTGGAACACCGCGGTCAGCTTCGTCACGAACACGAACTGGCAGTCGTACTCGCGGCGAGTCGACCATGGGCCACCTCGTCCAGATGGCCGGCCTGGCGGTGCAGAACTTCGTCTCCGCCGCGGTCGGCATCGCGGTCGCGGTCGCGCTGGTCCGCGGCTTCGCCCGCAGCGCGACCGGCGAGCTCGGGCAACTTCTGGGTCGACCTGGTCCGGATCTGCCTGCGGGTGCTGCTGCCGGTCGCCGTGGTCGGGGCGGTCGTCTTCGTCGCCGGCGGGCATGGTGCAGAACCTGTCCGCGCGGCACCGACGTCACGACCCTGGCCGGCGCGACCCAGCACATCACCGGCGGCCCGGTGGCCAGCCAGGAGATCATCAAGGAGTTCGGCACCAACGGCGGCGGCTTCTACAACGCCAACAGCGCGCACCCGTTCGAGAACCCGACGACGTGGACGAACTGGCTGGAGATCTTCCTGCTGCTGGTGATCCCGTTCAGCCTGCCGCGGGTCGTTCGGCCGGATGGTCGGCGACAACCGGCAGGGTTACGCGATCGTCGCGGTGATGGCGATCCTGGCGATCGTGCAGCGTCGTCGCCGATCAACGTCCTGCAGGTGCAGCACGGCGGCACCGTGCCGCAGGCGGTCGGCGCGGCGACGGAGGGCACCGAGACCCGGTTCGGCGTCCCGCAGTCGGCGACCTTCGCCGCCGCGACCACGCTGACCTCGACCGGCGCGGTGGACTCGTTCCACGACTCGTACACCGCGCTGGGCGGCGATGGTCGACGATGATCGAACATGATGCTCGGCGAGGTCGCGCCCGGCGGCACCGGCTCCGGCCTGTACGGGATGCTCGTCCTCGCCGTGATCACGGTGTTCGTCGCCGGGCTGATGGTCGGGCGGACGCCGGAGTACCTCGGGCAAGAAGATCGGCGCCCGCGAGATCAAGTTCGCGTCGCTGTACTTCCTGACCACGCCGGTCGCTCGTGCTGGTCGGCACCGCGGCGGCGATGGCCCAGCCGTCGGCGCGGGCGTCGATGCTCAACACCGGCGCCGCACGGCCTGTCCGAGGTGCTCTACGCCTTCACCTCGGCCGGCAACAACAACGGCTCGGCGTTCGCCGGGCCTCAGCGTGAACACCACCTGGTACAACACCGCGCTCGGGCTGGCCATGCTGTTCGGCCGGTTCCTGCCGATCGTCCTCGTGCTCGGGCTGGCCGGCTCCCTGGCCCGGCAGCGACCCGTGCCCGCCTCCGCCGGCACGCTGCGCACCTACCAGCCGCTGTTCGTCGGCATGCTCGTCGGCGTCACGGTGATCCTCGTCGCGCTGACCTTCCTGCCCGCCCTCGCCCTCGGCCCGCTCGCGGAGGGACTCCAGTGACCGCGCCCACCATGGCCCCCGACGCCGCCGCACGGCCGCCGGCCCGGCGCCGGCGGCACCGCGCCGGGTCGGCGGCGGGCTGCTCGACCCCGCGCAGCTGCTGCGGTCGCTGCCCGGACGCGCTGCGCAAGCTCGACCCGCGCACGCTGTGGCGCAACCCGGTCATGTTCGTCGTCGAGGTCGGCTCGGTCTTCACCACCGTCCTGGCGATCGCCGCACCCGACCGTGTTCGCCTGGTCGATCACGGTCTGGCTCTGGCTCACCGTCGTCTTCGCCAACCTCGCCGAGGCGGTCGCCGAGGGCCGCGGCAAGGCCCAGGCGCAGACGCTGCGGCGCGGCCAAGCAGGACACGATGGCCCGCCGGCTGACGGACTGGACGCCGGGCGCCGACCGCGTCGACCGAGGAGGAGGTGCCGGCGCCCGAGCTGCGCCAGGGCGACGTCGTCGTCGTCGAGGCCGGCCAGGTCGATCCCCGGCGACGGCGACGTCGTCGAGGGCATCGCCAGCGTCGACGAGTCGGCGATCACCGGCGAGTCGGCGCCGGTGATCCGCGAGTCCGGCGGCGACCGCTCGCGCGGTCACCGGCGGCACGAAGGTGCTCTCCGACCGGATCGTCGTGCGGATCACCCAGCAGCCGGGCGAGAGCTTCATCGACCGGATGATCGCCCTGGTCGAGGGCGCGAACCGGCAGAAGACGCCGAACGAGATCGCCCTCAACATCCTGCTCGCCGCGCTGACGATCATCTTCCTGCTGGCCGTCGCCACCCTGCAGCCGCTGGCGATCTTCTCCAAGGCGCAGCAGGCCGCGGCGCCCGACACCCAGGCGCTCGACCGCCGACGGCGTCACCGGCATCGTGCTGGTCTCGCTGCTGGTCTGCCTGATCCCGACCACGATCGGCGCGCTGCTCTCCGCGATCGGCATCGCCGGCATGGACCGGCTCGTGCAGCGCAACGTGCTGGCGATGTCCGGCCGGGCCGTCGAGGCCGCCGGCGACGTCAACACCCTGCTGCTGGACAAGACCGGCACGATCACCCTCGGCAACCGGCAGGCCAGCGAGTTCCTGCCCGTCGACGGCGTCGGCGAGGCGCGAGCTCGCCGACGCCGCCCAGCTGTCCAGCCTCGCCGACGAGACGCCCGAGGGCCGCTCGGTCGTCGTCTTCGCCAAGCAGCGGTACGGCCTGCGCGAACGCCACCCCGGCGAGCTCGCGGCGGCCACCTGGGTGCCGTTCACCGCCCAGACCCGGATGTCCGGCGTCGACCTCGCACGACGCCGACGGGAGCCGTGCTCCAGGTCCGCAAGGGCGCCGCGGCCGCGGTGCTGACGTGGGTCCGCGAGAACGGCGGGCGGACCGACCGACGAGCGTCGGCTCGGTCGTCGACGGCATCAGCGCCTCCGGCGGCACGCCGCTCGTCGTCGCGTCCCGGCGCGGTGGCGACCCGGCCCGCGCGCTCGGGGTGATCCACCTCAAGGACGTCGTCAAGGCCGGGCATGCGCGAACGGTTCGACGAGATGCGCCGGATGGGCATCCGCACCGTCATGATCACCGGCGACAACCCGCTGACCGCCCGGGCGATCGCGGAGGAGGCCGGCGTCGACGACTTCCTCGCCGAGGCCACGCCCGAGGACAAGATGGCGCTGATCAAGAAGGAGCAGGAGGGCGGCAAGCTCGTCGCGATGACCGGCGACGGCACCAACGACGCGCCCGCCCTCGCCCAGGCCGACGTCGGCGTCGCGATGAACACCGGGACGTCGGCCGCGAAGGAGGCCGGCAACATGGTCGACCTCGACTCCGACCCGACCAAGCTCATCGAGATCGTCGAGATCGGCAAGCAGCTGCTCATCACCCGCGGCGCGCTGACCACGTTCTCGATCGCCAACGACATCGCGAAGTACTTCGCGATCATCCCGGCGATGTTCGCCGCGGTGTACCCGGGCCTCGACACGCTCAACATCATGCGGCTGCACAGCCCGACGTCGGCGATCCTCGTCGGCGGTCATCTTCAACGCGCTGATCATCGTCGCGCTGGTCCCGCTGGCCCTGCGCGGCGTCCGGTACACCCCCGGCGAGCGCCGGCGCGCTGCTGCGCCGCAACCTGCTCGTCTACGGCGCTCGGCGGCATCGTCGCCCCGTTCGTCGGCATCAAGATCATCGACCTGCTCCTCCACGTCGTCCCCGGGATCTCGTGATGCGTACCGTCACGCGCTGCCAGCTGGCTCGGCCAGCACCTCGCCGCGCTGCGCGCCCTGCTCGTGCTCACCGCTCCTCGTCGGCGTCGTCTACCCGCTCGCGGTCACGGCGGTCGCCCAGCTGCCCGGCCTGCAAGAGCCGCGCCGACGGGTCGCTCGTCACGGCCGGCGGCACGGCGGTCGGCAGCGCGCTGATCGGGCAGTCGTTCACGGACGAGGACGGCAACCCGCTGGTGCAGTACTTCCAGTCCCGGCCGTCCGCGGCCGGCGCCGCCGGCTACGACCCGACCGCGACCGGCGCGTCCAACCTGGGCCCGGAGAGCGTCGTCGACACGCTGCCCGACCCGTCGGTGAAGGGCGACACCGGCAAGCAGAGCCTGCTCACCCAGGTCTGCGCCCGCAGCCCGGCGGTCGGCGAGCTCGAGGGCGTCGACGGCCGACGGCCGTACTGCACCGCCGGACGGCGTCGGCGCGGTCCTGGCCGTCTTCCACCGCGGACGGGCTGACCGGCCCGGTGACCCGGGCCGTCAGCCTCAACCAGGCCTGCCCGGCCACGCCCGTTCGTCGCCACGCTGGCAAGGTGTGCGGTGGAGTGCGCGCAGCTTCGGCGAGGACTACAGCCACGGGCGTCGTCACGCCCGGTCCGCGGCGACGCCCCGGCCACGCCGGCCGGTCCCCGCCGACGCGGTCACCGCCAGCGGCAGCGGCCTCGACCCCGACATCAGCCCCGCCTACGCCCGCCTGCAGGCACCGCGGGTCGCCAGGGCCCGCGGCGTCCCGGTCGGCGCGGTCCAGGCCGTGATCGACGAGCACACGGCCGGGCCGCGCCCTCGGCTTCCTGGGCGAGCCGGCGGTCGAACGTGCTGCGGCTCAACCTCGACCTCGACCAGCGCTACCCGTCGCACACGCAGGGCTGACGGCGGAGCTGACGACGTGGCGTGCCGGCCGGCTGCGGGTCTACCTCGGGGCCGCGCCCGGCGTGGGCAAGACCTACAAGATGCTCGAGGAGGGCCACCGCCGGCGCGAGCGCGGCACCGACGTCGTCGTCGGCTTCGTCGAGACCGCACGGCCGGCCGCACACCGAGGCGCTCGTCGGCCGGCCTGGAGGTGGTGCCCCGCGGCCGAGGTCGGCTACCGCGGCGCCGACCTTCACCGAGATGGACCTCGACGCCGTGCTGGCCCGCCGCCCCGAGGTCGCGCTCGTCGACGAGCTCGCCCACACCAACGCCCCCGGGTCGCGGCACGAGAAGCGCTGGCAGGACGTCGAGGAGCTGCTCGACGCCGGCATCACCGTGATCACCACCGTCAACATCCAGCACCTGGAGTCGCTCAACGACGTCGTCCAGCAGATCACCGGCGTGCCGCAGCGCGAGACCGTGCCCGACGAGGTCGTGCGGCGGGCCGAGCAGATCGAGCTCGTCGACATGGCGCCCGAGGCGCTGCGCCGGCGGCTGGCCCACGGCAACGTCTACGCGCCCGACAAGGTCGACGCCGCGCTCGGCAACTACTTCCGGGTCGGCAACCTCACCGCGCTGCGCGAGCTGGCGCTGCTGTGGCTCGCCGACAAGGTCGACGAGCAGCTCGACCGCTACCGCGCCGACCACGGCATCGACGCGACCTGGGAGACCCGGGAGCGGGTCGTCGTCGCCCTGACCGGCGGCCCCGAGGGCGACACCCTGATCCGCCGGGCGGCCCGGATCGCCGCCCGCACCAAGGGCGCCGACCTGCTCGCCGTCCACGTCGCCCGCAACGACGGGCTGACCGGCGGCGACCCGGCGAACCTGGCCCGGCAGCGGACGCTGGTGGAGAACCTCGGCGGCACCTACCACCAGGTCGTCGGCGAGCGACGTGCCCGGGGCGCTGCTCGACGTTCGCCCGCGGCGTCAACGCCACCCAGCTCGTGCTCGGCGCCAGCCGGCGCGGCCGGCTCGCCCAGATGCTCGCCCCCGGCGTCGGCGTGACGACGACGGCCGAGTCCGGCTCCATCGACGTCCACCTCGTCACCCACGAGGAGGTCGCGCAGCCGGCGACGTCCGCGCGCGACCCGCGAGCGGGCTGTCGCCCGGGCGGCGCACCGCCGGGTTCGTGCTCGCCGCTGGTCGGGCTGCCCGCTGCTGACGGTGCTGCTCCTCGCGGTGCAGCGGCAGATCTCGCTGCCGACGCGACATCCTCGCCTTCCTGCTCATGGTCGTCGCGGTCGCGCTCGTCGGCGGGCTCGCGCCCGGCCCTGTTCGCCGCCGTCGCTCGGCTTCCTGCTGCTCAACTACTGGTTCACGCCGCCGCTGCACCGCTTCACCATCGCCCAGCGCGAGAACCTGCTCGCCCTGCTCGCGTTCCTCGTGGTCGCCGCCGCGGTCAGCGCCGTCGTCGACCTGGCCGCCCGGCGCACCCGCGAGGCCGCACGCGCGCGGGCCGAGGCCGCGACCCTGTCGACCCTCGCCGGCAGCGTGCTGCGCGGGCACCGGCCGCTGCCGGCCCTGCTCGACCAGCTCCGCGAGACCTTCGGCCTGGACGGACGTCACGCTGCTCGAGGCGGTGCCTGGCACGGACGCGGGACGCCGGGCAGTGGCGGGTCGCCGCATCCGTCGGCAGCTGCCCGGCTTCGTCGCCCATGGACGGCGACGCCCAGGTGCGCGTCGACGACACCATGACGCTCGTCCTCGCGGGCACGCCCTCGACGCCGCCGACCGCCGCGTGGTCGAGGCGTTCGCCGCCCAGGCCGCCGTCGCTCTGCGCCAGGAGCGGCTGGCCGCGCAGGCCGCAGGTCGCCGGCACCCTCGCCGAGGTCGACCGGCTGCGCACCGCCCTGCTCAACGCGGTCAGCCACGACCTGCGCACGCCGCTGGCCTCGGCGACGGCCGCGGTGAGCAGCCTGCGCAGCGCACGCGACGTCGCACTTCGACGACCGGCGACCGCGACGAGCTGCTCGCCACCGCCGAGGAGTCGCTGGACCGGCTGCGCGCGCCTGGTCGAGAACCTGCTCGACATGAGCCGCCTGCAGGCCGGCGCGCTCGCGCTGTCGACCTGCAGCCCATCGACGTCGCCGACGTCGTGCCCGCGGCCGTCGACAGCCTCGGGCCGCCGGCGCGCGGCGTCGCCATCCGGATCCCCGACGAGGTGCCCGACGTCGACGCCGACCCCGCGCTGCTCGAGCGCGCCCTGGCCAATCTCGTCGCCAACGCGCTGCGCTACAGCCCTCCCGACGCCCCGCCCAGCGTCACCGCGAGCGCGCACGGCGACCGGGTCGAGCTCCGGGTCGTCGACATCGGGCCCGGCGTCCCGCGCGAGGACTGGGACCGGATCTTCCTGCCCTTCCAGCGGCTCGGCGACCGCGACAACACCGCGGGCGTCGGCCTCGGGCTCGCCCTCTCGCGCGGGCCTCGTCGAGGCCATGGGCGGCACCCTGAGCCCGAGGCGACACCCGGTGGCGGCCTCACCATGACCGTCAGCCTGCCGGTCGCCCCCGCGGCCCCGCGGGCGCCGGCGGCGCCGGGCGCCAGCCCGGACGGGGTGGGGGCGGCCCGATGACACGCGTCCTCGTCGTCGACGACGAACCCCAGATCCTGCGCGCGCTGCGGATCAACCTGCTCGCCCGGCAGTACCGCGTCGTCACGGCCGCCACCGGCGCCGAAGCCCTGCGGGCGGCGGCGGCCGAGCACCCCGACCTCGTCGTCCTCGACCTCGGGCTGCCCGACATGGACGGCGTCGAGGTGGTCCGCTCCCTGCGCGCCTGGACGCCGGTGCCGATCGTCGTCCTGTCCGGCCGGCTGAACAGCGCCGGCCAAGGTCGACGCGCTCGACGCCGGGGCCGACGACTACGTGACCAAGCCGTTCAACGTGGAGGAGCTCCTCGCCCGGATCCGGGCCGTCAGCCGGCGGGTGGGGCCGCACGAGGACAGCGAGCCGGTGCATCTCGGCCGCTGGACCGTCGACCTGGCCGGCCGCACCGTCACCGACGCGGACGGCGCCCGCGTGCACCTCACGCCGACGGAGTGGCAGCTGCTCGACGTGCTGCTGCCGCAACCCCGGGCGCCTGGTGAGCCAGCGCCAGCTGCTGCAGCAGGTGTGGGGCCCGACCTACGTCGAGGAGACGCACTACCTGCGCCAGTACATGAAGAACCTGCGGCGCAAGCTCGAGGACGACCCGACCCGGCCGCAGCACCTGCTGACCGAACCGGGGATGGGCTACCGCTTCCAGCCCTGAGCGATCGTGAGCCTGAGTACAGCCGTAGAAATCGCGTATCGATGACGAACGTCCCCGTGAAGAGGGCGTAAAGGCCGGATGGGCGGTGGCGCCCGACGCGCTGTCCTGGATGCGGCGGTGTCAGCAGCCGTCCCGTCCGGAACGGACGCCGGCCCCGTCGGCGTGCCCCTCGCGCCAGGAGACCGTCATGACCAGCGTCCGACCCGCGGCCGGCCCCACCCGGCTCCGCGGCTGGATGCTCGAGGGGCTGACCGAGCAGTCCGCGGATCATCCGGGCCCGCACGCGAAGGGCAGCAAGGAGCACCGCCGGGCCTGGTGGCAGGTCATGTGCCTGACCGGCGTCGACTACTTCTCGACCCTCGGCTACCAGCCGGGCATCGCCGCGCTCGCCGCCGGCGCGGTCTCGCCGATCGCGACCCTCGTCCTGGTCGCGCTCACGCTGTTCGGCGCCCTGCCGGTGTACCGGCGCGTGGCCAAGGAGAGCCCGCACGGCGAGGGCTCGATCGCCATGCTCGAGCGGCTGCTGCCGTGGTGGGGCGGCAAGCTGTTCGTCCTGGTGCTGCTCGGGTTCGCCGCGACCGACTTCATGATCACGATGACGCTGTCGGCGGCGGACGCCACCGCCCACCTGATCGAGAACCCGCTACGCCCCGTCCTGGCTCGACGGCACGCAGGTGGCCATCACGCTGGTGCTCCTCGCGCTGCTCGGCGCGGTCTTCCTCAAGGGGTTCCGCGAGGCGATCGGCATCGCCGTCGTGCTCGTCGGCGCTCTACCTCGCGCTCAACGTCGTCGTGGTCGCGGTCGGGCTGGCCCAGGTGGCCACCCACCCCGGGGTGTTCTCTGCCTGGACCCGCCTGCTGACCACGCGAGCACCCCAGCTGGTTCGCCGTCGTCGGGGTCGCGCTGCTCGTGTTCCCCAAGCTCGCGCTCGGCCTGTCCGGGTTCGAGACCGGCGTCGCCGTCATGCCCCAGATCAAGGGCGCGCCCGGGGACACCGAGCAGCGGCCGATCGGCCGCATCGCGGGCGCCCGCAAGCTGCTCACCACCGCCGCGCTGATCATGAGCGTCTTCGCTCGTGCTGTCGAGCCTCGTCACGACGCTGCTCATCCCGCCCGCGGAGTTCCAGGCCGGCGGGGCGGCCAACGGGCGCGCGCTCGCCTACCTGGCGCACGAGTACCTCGGCAACGGGTTCGGCACGCGTCTACGACGTCAGCACCATCGCGATCCTGTGGTTCGCCGGGCGCGTCGGCCATGGCGGGGCTGCTCAACCTCGTGCCCCGCTACCTGCCCCGCTACGGCATGGCGCCCGCACTGGGCCCGCGCCGTCCGGCCGCTGGTGCTCGTCTTCACCGCGATCGCCTTCGCCGTCACCTGTGGTCTTCGACGCGAGCGTCGACGCGCAGGGCGGCGCCTACGCGACCGGCGTCCTGGTGCTGATCACCTCCGCCTCGGTCGCGGTGACGCTGTCGGCACGGCGGGCGCGCCGGCGCCGGGCGGCCATCGTCTTCGCCGCGGTGTCGGCCGTCTTCGTCTACACCACGGTCGCGAACGTCCTCGAGCGCCCCGACGGCCTGCGGATCGGCGGCCTGTTCATCCTCGCGATCGTCGTCGTGTCGCTCGTCTCCCGCGGGCGGCGGGCGTTCGAGCTGCGCGGGGTGGGCATCACGTTCGACGCCGAGGCGGAGCAGTACCTGGCCGGCGCCGCCAAGTGCGGCACGCTGCGGCTCGTCGCGCACGACCCCTCCGACACGGGGGCCGACACCTACCGCGACAAGGTGGTGCGGATCCGGCAGGACAACGACATCCCCCGGTGGGCGCCGCTGGTCTTCGTCGAGGTCACCGTCGTCGACGCCTCCGACTTCGAGACCGTCCTGCAGGTGCGGGGCAAGGAGCGCTACGGGCACCGGGTCCTGACCGTCCGCAGCTCGGTCGTCGCGAACACGATCGCCGAGGTCCTGCTCGCGGTGCGCGACCGCACGGGGCTCGTGCCGCACGTCTACTTCACGTGGACCGAGGGGAACCCCCTGCTCAACCTGCTGCGGTTCCTCTTCGTCGGGGCCGGGCGAGATCGCGCCCGTGACCCGCGAGGTGCTGCGCGAGGCCGAGCCCTTACCCTCGAACCGCCCGTGGGTGCACGTGAGCTGAGCCGGCCGGGGCGCCCGGCACGAGGGAGGACGCCACCGTGAGCACCCTGCTCTACTCCGCGACGATCTCCCTCGACGGCTACATGGCCGGTCCCGGCGGCGACATGTCGTGGCTTCGGCCCTATCTGCGTCCGACCCCCCGGATCGACGCGCTGCAGCAGGACATCCGGGCACTGCTCGTCGGCGCGACCACGTTCTCGGGCGACGATCCGAACCGGGGTACGGAGCACGAGGGCGCCTTCGGCGGCACCTGGAGCGGCCCGGTGTTCGTCGTCACGCACCACCCGCCGGACACCACCGTGCCGGACACGACCTTCGTGTCGGACGTCGCCTCGGGGGTCGCCGCCGCCCGGGCGGCGGCGGGTGACGGGTACGTGAACGTGCTCGGCGCGGACGTCGCCCGTCAGTGCCTCGACCTCGGCGAGCTCGACGAGGTCCTGGCGATCGTCGTCCCCGTGTTCCTCGGCGACGGCACCCCGTTCTTCCGGCAGCCCGGGGGCCGGCAGGTCGAGTTCGACCCGCTCGTCGTGGAGAGCGTGGCCGACGCCTCCTACCTCTGGCTGCGCGTCAGGAGCGGGACGAGCTGAGTCGGTAGCGTGCGGCGCATGCCCATCAAGCTCGACAACGTCGCCATCGCCGTGCGCGACCTCGAGGCGACGATCGCCTTCTTCACCGACCTCGGGCTGACGGTCATCGGCAGGGCCACCGTCAGCGGGGAGTGGACCGACACCGCCGTCGGCCTCGACGGGAACCACGCCAAGATCGCGATGCTGCAGACCCCCGACGGCAACGGACGGCTCGAGCTCTTCGAGTACATCCACCCCGACGCGATCGAGACGGAACCCACCCGGCCCAACGAGATCGGCATGCACCGGGTGGCCTTCTCGGTCGACGACATCGACGAGGCCCTCGCGGTCGCCGCGAAGCACGGCTGCCACCCGCTGCGGGGCGTGGCGACGTACGAGGACGTGTACAAGCTCACCTACGTCCGCGGCCCGAGCGGCATCATCGTGATGCTCGCCGAGGAGCTCAATAAGTCCTGATCGCGGGCCGGCGCGGATCGGATCCGGGACGGGGCGGCTTGCCCGGCGCGTCGCGTCATCGGTGGGACCGGCCGATGGCGAGGGCCACGACTCCGCCCACTGCGGAGATGAGCGCGGCGACGGAGAGCGCCGCCCGGAACCCCGTCGTCGCGGCGTCCGCAGTTGCGAAGTTGCCCCGGGCGGCGAACACCGCCGTGATGACGGCCACGCCGACGACGGATCCCACCCGCTGGGTCGTGCTCACGACTCCGGCGGCCGGCCCGAGCGAGCTCGACGGCAGGTCACCGAGTGCCGCGGCCGGGAGCGACGGGAGTGCGAGCGAGATGCCGACACCCGCGACCAGGAACGGCGGGACGAACGCGAGCTCGGTCGCGCCCGACCCGGCGAGCAGCACGATCCAGATGAACCCCGCCGCCTGCAGCAGCAGTCCGGGGACGGCGACCCTGCGGGGGCCGAGGCGGTCGCTGAGCGTTCCCGCGAGCGGGGCCACGAACAGCGGCGTCAGCGTCCAGGGGAGGAAGCGCAGGCCGGTCGCGAGTGGTCCGTAACCGAGGCCCACCTGGAACCAGGCACTCATGACGAAGGCCGCCGAGAAGATCGCCGCAGCACTGAGCAGGTTGGCCAGCGCCGCGGCGGAGAAGGTCCACGATCGGAAGAGCCCGAGCGGGATCATGGGCGCCGCTGCCCGTCGCTCGCGGACGACGAAGCCGGCCAGGGCACCGGCGGCGACGGCGAGCAGCCCCAGCGTGTGAGCTCCCGACCACCCCTTCGAGGGCGCGTCGACGAGCGCCGCGACGAGCGCGCACAGGGACCCGGCGGCGAGCACCATGCCGGGGACGTCGAGAGCGCGTCGCGGTCCCCGGCTCTCGGGAAGCACGAGGGCGCAACCGGCGAACGTGACGATGCCGATCGGGACGTTCACCCAGAACACCCAGTGCCAGTCCAGGCCCTCGGTCACGGCGCCGCCGATGAGAGGTCCGGCGGCCACGCCCAGACCGGAGATGCCGCCCCACAGGCCGACCGCGGCCCCTCGTCGTTCCACCGGGATCGCCGTGGTCACCAGCGTCAGTCCCACCGGGGCGAGCACCGCGGCGCCAAGCCCTTGCACGGCGCGGAACGCGATCAGCAGGGCGAGGGTCGGGGCGAGCGCGCAGGCAGCACTCGACACGGTGAAGACGGCGAGTCCGACGAGGAAGGTTCGGCGGCGCCCGTAGCGGTCGCCGAGTGCCGCGGCGGTGACGATGCCGGCGGCGAACGTGAGGTTGTAGGCGTTGACGATCCATTGCAGGCCGGCGGGATCACCGCCCAGCTCGCGCCGGACGGTGGGCAGGGCCGTGACCACGACGAGCGCGTCGAGAGTGACCATGAAGAAGGCGACCGACGGCAGCAGGACGCCGAGCCGCTGCCGCGATCGTGAGAGCGGCGTCAGTGCGCGAGGGGGTGCGGCGAGGTCGACCATGAGGGTTCTGCTCCTCGTGTCGGGAACGGGTCGGCTGGACCGACGAGCATCAGGGGCGGAACTGGGCGCCCAGTTCGGGCCCGGGCCGACGTCAGCTCCACCGGAGCGTGACCACCACGAAGGAGAGCCGAGGGAGAGCGGATGAGCAGGTCGGCCGGGAACGCCGGAGTGGACGAGGGAACGTTCGAGGAGCTCGTCGCGCCGTACCGGCGGGAGTTGCAGCTGCACTGCTACCGCATCCTCGGGTCGCTGCAGGACGCCGAGGAGGCCCTGCAGGAGACCCTGCTCTCGGCCTGGCAGGGGTTGGCCCGCTTCGAGGGGAGGTCGAGCATGCGCACCTGGCTCTACCGGATCGCGACCAATCGCTGCCTCGATCAGCTCCGCTCCGCCGGGCGCAGGCCGCCGCTGACGTCGCCGCTCAGCGCCGAGCCGCCGCCGCCGTCGCGCTCCTCGGAGGTGCCGTGGTTGCAGCCGTACCCGGACGACCTCGCCGACCCGGCGCCCGGCCCCGAGCACCTCGCCGAGTCCCGCGAGGCGGTGTCGCTGGCCTTCGTCCGCGCCCTGCAGGTGCTCCCTCCGCGGCAACGCGCGGTGCTCCTGCTCCGGGACGTCCTCGCGTTCCGGGCCTCCGAGGTCGCGTCGATGCTCGACACGACCGAGGAGGCGGTGACGAGCGCCCTCAAGCGGGCTCGCGCGGCACTCGCCGTCGAGCGGCCCGTGCAACCCCCGCCGCCGCCCCGGTCACCCCAGGAGCGTCAGGTCGTCGAAGCCTGGCTGGACGCCTTCGCCGCGTTCGACATCCCGCGCATGGTCGCGCTGCTCACCGAGGACGCGTGGCTACGCATGCCCCCGCTGGAGTTCGAGTACCAGGGCCGCGAGGCGGCGGCCCGCTTCTTCACCGCTCTGCACGCGCCCGGACGCCGGTTCCGCTTCGTGCACACCCGGGCCAACGGCCAGCCTGCCTATGTCGTCTACCAGCTGGACACCGTCGGCGGGGTCTGGCACGCCCGGGGATTGTTCGTCCTCACGATCGCGGGTTCGCGCATCCACGAGGTGACCCGCTTCGAGCCCGGTCTGCTCGCTCCCTTCGGGCTGCCCCGCACGCTCGTCGACTGATCCGGTCCGATCAGCCGGTCCGGGCAGCGGCCCGGCTGGCGTGGAGGAATCGCGCTCGCCCGGCGGCGTCGGTGCCGAGGAACTCCACCGCCCGGGCCGCGGCTCCCGACGGGTCGACCAGCACGAAGACGTCCCCGTGGTCCCGGCGCAGCTCGTAGCGGTCCGGTTCGGCGAGCACCCCTGCCAGTTCGTTCATGGTCAGCGCCTCGTTCCGGTCCGAGACGGCGGCCCGGATTCGACCGTCCTCGTCGGCCATGACGTCGTACCGCGTCGCACGCGTCTCGTAGCGACCCAGGTAGCGCCGCGGCTCGGCCACGCGGACGTCCGCCGCCGGTGCGGTGAGCCCGGGCGCGGGCGCGACGCCGGCGAGGTCGTGCAGCAACGGATCCACCAGCGCGTTCACGAGGGGGCCCGGTTCACCGCTGTTCGTCAGCATCGCCACAGCGACGCCATGCGCGGGAACCGTCCGCAGCAATGCCGCGACGCCCGGCGCGTCGCCCCCGTGCTCGACCACGCCCGGCCGCTTGGCCAGCATCCAGCCGAGCCCCTGCCCGGCACGTCCACCGACCGCGGCCGGCTGGTCGACCTGGCGCTCGCGCATCGCCCGGGCGCTCGCCCGCGACAGCAGCCGGGTGCCGTCCGGTGCCACGCCGTCGGCCAGGTGCATGCGAGCGAAGGCGATCAGGGCCCGAGCCGACATCGCGAGTTGGTTGCCGGCGGCCGGGTTGGACGGCGGCAAGACGGCCCACACCGCGAGCGGCCGTAGCGCCTCGTCGGGCCTCGGCCGGACGTGTCCGATCGCGGTGCGGAAGGCCAGCGCCTCGTCCGCGCAGAAGGCGATCTCCTCGATGCCCAGCGGGACGGCCAGATACCGCCGCAGCGCCCTGGCGTACGTCGTACCCCGCAGGACTTCCACCAGCCTGCCGAGCACGCCGTACCCGGCATTGCAGTACGAGTACATCTCCCCCGGCCGAGCCCGTTGCGGCGCGCCGACGACGAGGTCGTCGACGAAGCGCTGCAGAGCGTCGTCGCCCGCGGTCGTCGCCGTCCAGATGTCCCCCTCGAAGCCCCCGGTGTGCGTCAGCAGGTGCCGCACCGTGATCCGGCTGCTCGCCCCCTCGTCGGCCGTGCGGAAACCCGGCAGGTAGGCCTGCACCGGGACGTCCAGCTCGACCAGGCCGTCGTCGACGAGCTGCATGACCAGCGTCGCCGTCCAGACCTTGGTGATCGACTGGATCATGAACACCGAATCGGGCGTGACCGCCACCCCCGTCCGCCGATTCACCACGCCGGCCGCGCCCTCGACCACCTGCCCGTCCACCAGGACCGCGACGGACACCCCGGGCACGTCGTGCGTGACCGCCAGAGTCGGCAGCTCGTCCTCCAGCCGCCGGCGCACGCCCTCGACCCGTCCCACCGCGACCTCCAGACTTCCGCCGGCCGACGCGGGCGCTCGGCCCGTGCCCCGTCAGCCGATCCGGTAGACGTGCCCCGAGCGGATCGTGACGCCCATGCTCACCAACGGGAGCGTCGAGGCGTAGAGCTTGGAGCCGAAGGCCTCGAGCCCGACCACGTTCGCCAGGGTCCGGTACGCCACCGGCCGCCCCGAGCGGACGACGGAGATCCGGCCCGCGAGCAGCTCGGCGACGTACACCGTCCCGGCGGTAGTGACGGCCACGTTCATGGCGCCGGCGAAGCCGGTCGCGATCCGGGTCGCCCGGTGGGTCCGCGGGTCGATCCGGTACACGCTCCCGGCCTGCCCGAGGTCGTAGAGCCCGGGGAGCACGCTGACGTACAGCAACCCGCCCGGCCCCACCTCGACGTCGGTCGGCTGCGGCTCGGCGTTGTAGCGGACGCCGTTGACGCACGACGGCAGACCCAGGCCTCCGGCGATGCGCGCCGAGAACGTGAACGGCTGCCGCGGCAGCACCGCGACCAGCGACACGGCACCCTTCGCGTCCACCGCCAGGAGGTCGTTGCCCGAGCCGTCCGCGACGTACCAATGGCCAGCGGCGTACGCCACCGCGACGGGGCGCGAGGCGACCCGGCCCCGGTACGACGCGGGGCCGCCGTCGAGAGCGGCGAAGGCGGACCGGACGCAGGCGGACGGGCTGTCGACGCCGTAACCCACCGACCCGTCGGGGTTGTGCGCCCGCTCGTACGCCGATAGATCGGCCGTGACCGTGCGGCCGCCCGACACGATGGTGAGCCGGGTCTGGGTGCGTCCGGCGTTGCTGGTGCCGTAGGCGTAGCCGCCGCTCGTGGCGAACGCCACGCCCGCGACCTCGCCCCCGCGTGGCCCGGTAGCAAGCGGCGTGGCCCTTCCGACCTGCCGCAGCTGGTCGCCGTCCGCGACGAGCACGCGGCCGGTGTGCACGGCGACCTGCAGCGGGTTCGTGTAGGAGCCCGCGAGCGCCGTCAAGCGCGGCACGGCCGCGAAGGCCGGCGGCGCCGCCACGAGCAGCGCGAGCAGCGCGACCGCACCCACCGCCAGCGACGCCGTCCTCGTCAACCGCAGCATCCGCCCCTCCTCTTCACGACCGTCACGACCGTCAGGACGGCGACGACGACCGCCATCCCTGTCACCACCCGTGCGTCACCAGCAGGGCGGCCACCACGGCCACCACCACCGACGCCGCCCGCTCGACCATCCGCGACACGCGGGCGACGTCCGCGGCCCAGTAGCGCTTCACCCCGGCGACGGCCTGCAGCGGGGCGAGCGCCCGCCCCAGCCCGAACGCGAGGCCCATGAGCATGCCCGTGGCCACCCCGTCGCTCGCCGCAAGCAGCAGGGCGACCACGGCGTACGGGGCGGCGGACGTCACGTACGTCCGCACGCCCGATCCGAACTCCAGGCCGAACCGCACGAAGCCGAGCGCCGGGCTCCGCAGGAAGACCTCCTGCGGGATGAGCGAGCGCCGCTGCGGCAGCTCGACCGAGGCGACCCGCAGGTCGTGCGCCGCGAGAACGGCCGCCGCAGCGGCCGCGAGCAGCAGCGACCAGCGGGTCGGCGAGAACGGCACGAGCGCGGCGACGAGACCGAGCAGCGTGCCCGTCAGCAGGCCGCCGACCGCGAGGCCGACGGCGAACCACAGCCCCAGCACCAGCCCGTCCCGAGGGCCCCGACCCGAGGCCCGCAGCGCCCACGCGCTGTTGAGGCCTCATGTGGACCCCGACAGGGACACCCCGGCGACCGCCGCCGCGGCGACCAGCGCCGGCGTGTCGTGGCCGCGCGCCACCAGCACGAGAGCCGCCGCCGCGAGCACGGCGAACGGCACGACCGGCGAGGTCAGCGCCCGCCGGAGCGGGGGCGCGGCGACGGCGAGGGCCACGGGTCAGACCGACCAGGGGCAGATGGTCTTGGACACGCCGCGGTCGGTGAAGCTGTAGCCGTCGGAGCAGCGGTAGGTGCGCCCGTCGCTGAACTTCCAGCGCCAGCCCTCGTACTGGCCGGCCCAGCACTGGTTGGGGCGCTGCGTGTACTGCGTGCGGCCGACGACCCCGGTCCGGTGCCAGCCCGTGCGGTTGAAGCGGGTGCTCGGCAGCGTCCAGCAGCAGGTCGGGCAGATCGTGGACGGCCCGCACCTCAGGCCGTGCTCGGTGTGCAGGTGCGCGTATCCCGTGGGCCCGCACGGCCCCGCCTTCGTGTTCGTGAACTCCTGGAAGTAGGCGGCCTTCGCGACGACGGCGTTGACGGTTCCGATCACGCCGAACGCGGCCGCGGTCGCCGTGCCCGCCGCTCCGCGCAGCAGCGCGCGCCGGCCCGGCAGGGGCGGCCGGGTGCGGCGGATCGCGTCGGCCTCGGGTGCCACGGGCAGGTCGTCGAAACCGATGCTCATCGCTGCTCCACTCCCTGCTCGACTGCCCGTCCCGATCCGGACTCCGCAGCCGGTTGGACCCAGCCGGCCAGGTCGGTGCCGGCGGTCACGAGGTCGACGGCCCGGACGGTCCCCTCCGCGTCGAGACGCACCAGGTAGGGCGTCGCGGGCACCCCGAGGACGTCGACCAACGCGGCGGCACCGGTGACGACGGCGGCGCCCGCGGGGGGTGCGAGGTCGCCGAGGTCGGCGGCGGCGGTGGCGACGACGACGTCGAGGTGGCGGGTCCGCGCCGCCGCCGCGCCGAGCGCCGCGAGTGCCGAGCGGCAGGAGCCGCAGCCCGGCGCGACGACCAGCAGGAGCACCTCGCGCCTGCCGCTCACCGCCGCGCCCAGGTGCTCGCGCAGCGGCAGGCGCATCCCGGGACGGGCCCCGCCACCCGCGCCCGTGCCGACGCCGCCGGGGACCCCGGCGCCGGCGACCTGCCGCTCGAGCGCCTCCACCCGGCGGAGCAACCCGGCGGTGGCGAGCGCGAGGACGACGACGCAGATCCAGGCCAGGACGAGCGCGGCGGTGGTCGGGCTCACGCGACGGCTCCTCTCTCGATTCTGTCGAGTCCGTCGAGGAGCGGCTGCCGGCGCGCGGCCGGCCCGACGGCCAGCAGCAGGGCCAGCGTCGGGGCGGCGACGGTCACGACCGCCACGGACGCGGTGTCGCTCGGCACCCCGGCCGTGAGCGTCCCGGCGGCGCCGAACGCCGCGAGCGCGGCCAGCCCGGCGGCGCGCGCCACCGCGTGCGGGCCGACCGGGACCTCGGGCAGCCCGCAGCCGCACGCCAGCCCCTGGTCACCCCTGCGCGCCACACGCGACAGGTACACGGCGAAAGCGGAGAAGAGCAGCACCTGGCCGGCGAGCAGCAGCGCGAGCACCCACGGGACCCGGGCGAGCTCCGCGACGACCGTCGCAGCGCCGAGCGCCAGCTCCGCGGCGGGCAGAGCCGGCACGACCGGCGCGGTGCGGCGGACCACGCCGTGGGCCGCGAGCGCCGCCCCGAGCGCGCCCGGGCGGCGGGCGTGCGCGGCCCCGGAGGCCAGCAGGAGCAGGGACGTCGTCAGCGCGGCGACCGCGACCAGGATGGCCACCCCGTCACCCCGCCAGCGCCCGCACACCGAGCTGCGCGCCGAGGTGAGCCACCTCGTCGAGCCCGTCGCTGCTCGCGGTGAGGAGGTGGACGACGTGGTCGGGGGCGTCGAGCGTCAGGTAGGGCGGCCGCTCGGGCGGGGCCACGCGGCTCAGCCGGCCACCCCCGACGGCGAGGCCTGCCGCCGATGAGCGTAGCTTGCGGTAGGCGGGTCGGACGTCGAGGAGCACCCGCTGCCCCGAGCGGAGCACGACGACGAGCACGACGTGCGGCGCGCGGCCGGGCGCCCACCGTGCGTGCCCGCGGGGATGCACGGCGAGGCCGTGCGCGGTCGAGGTCACGTGCAGGTCGGCGAGCCAGGCGGCGAGCATGGCGACCGGTGTGCGCGGCGGGGTGGCGCCGAGGAGGCGCCGCTCGCCGGCCTCCACCGCGAAGCAGTGGCCGGTGCCGTCGCGGGCCCCGACCCTGCCCAGCCGCACCGTGCGGCCGCCGCGGAGCGTGATCGCGTCCTCGACGTGGGCGCCGGCCACGCCGAAGAACTCGGGCAGATAGCTGCGGTGCGAGTCGTTGAGCTCGAGCTCGACGGTGCCGAACCGCACCACCCCGAAGCTCGAGATCCCCCCGCTCCGCGCGACGGTCGACGGCAGCGCGACCTCGACGGCGGGAAGCGCCGGGTCGAGGAACGAGCAGTGCACGCTCCGTGTCGCCATGCCCAGAGCCCCCCTCGGCCGTCGCGCTGGTGATCGCTGAACGTAGGCGTCCGGGGGTTCACGACGCAAGGCTCGTCGCAGCGTGTCACCCGATCGTTCGCGCGGAGCGGGCGGAGCCCCGTCAGAGGGAACGGGCGTAACGGACCTCGGGGAGCGTGAGGCCGTCGTAGTCCTCGTCGAGGCGCGCCCCGTCGAGGGACCAGCCCTGCCGCTCGTAGAACCTCCGTGCCAGCGCGTTCGTCTCGAGCACCCACAGCTTCGCCTCGGTGAACCCCGCGGCGCCCAACCGCTCGACCGCCCGCGCCATCAGGGCGCGCCCCACCCCGCGGCCCTGGTGGGCCTGCGCCAGGTAGAGCGCCCGCACCTCGCCGACGGCGTCCGGGCGCTGCCCCGGCCCCAGGTCGTCGAGGTGGTACCGGCCCCAGGCGACGAAGCCGATCACCTCACCCGCGCCGAGCGCGGCGGCCACCTGGCCGCGGCCCTCCTCGGTCGCGATCCACGGCCCCCACATCGCCTCGCGCCGCGCCGGGTCGAGCCCTGCGAGGTAGTCCGCGGGCAGAAGTCCCCGGTAGGCCCACTGCCAGCCCGCCACGTGCACCCGGGCGATGCCGGGGACGTCCCCGGGCTCGGCCTGCCGGATGGTCAGCCCGTCCATGGCCCGACCATAGGGGCGTACGTCCCGAGCGGCGCCGCCCAAAACTTCAGCAGAACCCGCCGACACGACGAGCCGGGTCGGCGTGTCGACCAGTTCTGATGTTCGGAGGGCGCCGGCTGATCAGACGCCGGCGGCCTTCAGCGCCGCCTCGACGTGCAGCCGGGTCGTGGGGAAGACCGGGACGGCGCTGTCCTGCGGGCCGACGAGCAGCTCGATCTCGGTGCAGCCGAGCACCACCCCCTGCGCCCCCGCGGCCACGAGCCGCTCGATGATGCGCCGGTACGCCTCGCGCGACTCGTCGCGCACCACGCCCTGGCAGAGCTCGCCGAAGATCACGCGGTGCACCTCGTCGCGGTCGTCGGCCTCCGGCACGAGCACCTCGACACCGTGCGTCGCCATGCGCTCGC
This sequence comes from uncultured Actinomycetota bacterium, assembly GCA_963792195.1. Taxonomy (GTDB): domain Bacteria; phylum Actinomycetota; class Actinomycetes; order Actinomycetales; family Kineosporiaceae; genus DATKNA01. The sequence goes on from CAWBVK010000007.1 coordinate 118,977, forward strand.
GGTAGAACGGCTGCTCCATCGTGAACCGGGTGCCGAGCACCCCCACCCGGGTGAGCCCGGCGGCGCGGACGGCGTCCACGGTGGTGTCGACGATGTGCAGCAGCGGCACCGAGACGGCGGCCTGCACCTGGTCGGCGACGAGATGCATGGTGTTCGTGCAGATCAGGAGCAGCTCGGCGCCCGCAGCCTCCAGGCCCTTGGCCGCCTGGCCGAGGAGCTGGCCCGCGTCGTCCCAGCGGTCCTGCCGCTGGAGCTCGGCGACCTCGGCGAAGTCCACCGAGTGCAGCAGCAGGCGGGCCGAGTGCAGCCCGCCCAGCCGGTCGCGGACCCCCTCGTTCGCGAGGCGGTAGTACTCCGCGGTCGACTCCCAGCTCATGCCGCCCAGCAACCCGATGGTGCGCATCCGTCCTCCTCGTCCTGCCCGTCCTCGTCGACGCGCTCGCCTCCAGGCTGACGGCTCCCCGATCACGACGACAAGTCCGACATCATGAGGGTCATCTGAAAGCAGTGCTTTCATATGAGGATGACGACCGGCGGCACGCTCGACCCGCGGCGGCTGCTGGTCTTCCGCGAGGTAGGGCGGCAGGGGAGCCTGGCCGCCGCCGCCCGCTCGCTCGGCTGGACGCAGCCCGCGGTCAGCCAGCACGTCCGTCGGCTGGAGCGCGACCTCGGGCTGCCGCTGGTCACCCGCGTCGGCCGCGGGATCGCCCTCACCGAACCCGGCCGCACGTTGCTGCGGCACGCCGACAGCGTGGCCGCGAGCCTCGACGCGGCCGGCCACGCCATGGCCGACCTCGCCGGCCTGCGCGCCGGGCGGGTGCGGCTGGCGGCGTTCCCGTCGGCCTCGGCGACCCTCGTCGGCACCGCGCTCGCCGGCCTGGCCCGGGCCCATCCCGGCCTCGACGTGCGGCTGACGGAACTCGAGCCGCCGGAGGCGGTCGGCCTGCTGCTGCGCGGGGAGTGCGACGTCGCCGTCGTCTTCGAGTACCCCGACATCGTGACCGAGAACGACCACGCCGGTCTCCTGCGCGTGCCGCTGCTGCTCGACCCCGTGCGGCTCGTCGTGCCGGCCGGGCACCCGCGGGCGAGCGCCGCGAGCGTGGCGCTGCGTGACCTCGCGGCCGAACGCTGGATCGCCGGCTGCCTGCGCTGCCGGCAGCACCTGCTCGCCAGCGCGGCGCGGGAGGGGTTCACGCCCGACGTGCGGCACAGCACCGACGACTACGTGGTCGTGCAGGCGCTGGTGGCCGCGGGTCTGGCGGTCGCCGCGCTGCCCGGGCTCACCCTGCTGGCGAGCCGGCGCGCCGATGTCGCCGTGCTCCCGATCACCGATCACCCGCCGCGTGCGGTCGTGGCCCTGCTCGCGCCCGTGGCCGTGCGGGTGCCGGCGGTCGCCGCCGCGGTCGACCAGCTGCGGGCCACCGCCCGCGAGTTGCAGGGCCGACTGGGTGACGACGCGGAATTGTCAGCTCCACCACAGGTTCGGCACAGGTCGATGCTGGACAGTTCTGCGTAGGAAGAGCTCTTGGGCACGAGCCGGGACGCCCCGGCCTGGCACGAAGGAGACCCCTGTGCGGAAGAAGCTCGTCACGGCGGCGGCCATCGGCGCGATCGCGCTGTCGGGTGCCGCGGTCGGTGGCACGGCCTTCGCGGCGCAGACCGCGCCCAACGGCACGGCGACCTCGCCGCTCGACCGGATCAAGCAGGTGCTGTCCGGTCTCGTGGCCGACAAGACGATCACGCAGGACCAGGCCGACAAGGTCGCCGGCGCCCTGAACCAGGCCGGCGTCGGCGCCCCCGGACGGCCCGGCCCCGGCGGCCCCGGCGGCTTCGGTCACGGGTTCCGCGGCGGCCCGCGCGCCGACCTCGCGACCGCGGCGAAGACGCTCGGGATGTCCGAGAGCGACCTGCGTACCGAGCTGCAGGCCGGCAAGAGCCTGGCGACCGTCGCCAAGGAGAAGAAGGTCTCCGTCGACACGCTCGTCGCGGCCCTGGTCGCGCAGGAGAAGCAGGAGCTGGCCGACGCCGTCAAGGCCGGCCGCCTCACCCAGGCGCAGGCCGACCAGATCACGAAGAACCTGCAGGCCAGGGTCACCGACCGGGTGAACGCGACCCGATCCATGCATGGCCCGCGCGGCTGGCGCGGCTTCGGGCCGGGCGGCCCGGGCGCTCCCGGCCAGACGCCGGGTCAGACGCCGAACCAGAACCCGAATCAGAACCCCGGGCCGTCCGGGAGTTCCGCCCCGGCGGCGTGAGCAGCCAGGTCCACCGGCCGTAGTTCGTCTGCACGGCCGACACGCCGGTCCCCTCCCGGCGGGTCGGCCGGCCGCGACGAATTACGGTCGGTTCCGTCCCATCACGCACCGAGCAGCGCGTGCACGGCCGCCCGGTGCCGCGGCCACGCATCGGGGCCGAGCCCGTGCAGCAGATCGGCGGCCAGCGGTGCGAGCACGACGTGTGCCGCGGCGTCGGCGTCCAGCTCCGGCCGGGCCTGCCCCAGCAGCACCGCGACGTGCCGGTGCCAGAACCGGTAGGAGCCGATCCGGTAGCGCGCTCCGGGGCTGGCGGTCTCCGAGAGCCGTACGAGGTCGAGGTTGCCCTCGGCGTAGTCGAGGTAGGCGTCGAGAAAGGCGGCCAGACGTGTGGACGGCGACGCGCCGGGCCCGAGCGGCGGCGGCCCGGACAGGATCCGCTGCTGCAGGTCGCGCTCGAGCTCGTCGAGCAGCGCGACGGCGAGCCCCGACTTGTCGGTGAACCTCCGGAACAGCGTCCCTTTGCCCACGCCGGCCGCGGCCGCGACCTCGTCCATCGACACGTTCGCCACACCGCGCTCCGCGAAGAGCGCCGCCGCGGCCACCAGCACCTTGAGCCGGTTGCGGGCGGCGTCGGCCCGTTCGCGGGGGGCGGTCGGCGGTGCGAGGTCGAGGGCGGCGAGCCCGGACGGCGAGCCCTGAGGGAGAGACGGCACAACAGGACCGTAGTCCGGATCGGGGTCGAGGGGAAGCGCACCGCTCCCGTCAGCTGAAGGGGGTGACCGGGCGGGGCACGCGGACCCCGTCGACGGTGATGTCGAGGTGCTCGTTGAGGAACGCCACGAGGCCCGCGATCGGCTGCAGAGCCGCCGTCGTGAACGTGTACGACCACGCGGCGTCGGGCACGACCCGTTCATCCACCCCCTCGCCGACCCGGGCGTCCCAGTACTCCGAGGTCCGGCCCTTGTAGGGGCAGGCCGTCCGGGTCGCCGTCGGCACCAGGCGCGAGAGGTCGACCGCGGTCCGGTCGAGGTAGTACCGCGTCGGCAGCCCGGTCTCGAACACCAGGACCGGCGCGGACGACTCGGCGAGCACGACGCCGTCGAGCTCGACGAGCACGTGCCGGGTCGAGCGGACGGCGTCCACCCGGGTGTAGGGGTTGCGGGGGTGTACGAAGACCTGCTCGTCCTCCTCGTACCAGGCGTCGAGGGCGTCCCACTCGAAGCGGGCGGTACCGGCGACGCCGGGCGCCGCGTCGTCCCCGTACACCCGGACGGCGCCCGGCCGCTCCACGCCGTCGACACGCAGCGCGTGCCGGCGGGCAGTGCCGAGGCGCAACCGCTGCGGGTGGTCCTCGTCGACGAGCAGCGTGGTGTCGACGTCGGTCAAGGGGATGTAGTACTGCGGGTACCGCACGGACTCCCAGACGTACCGGGCGGCCACGGTGTCGAAGACGGTGCGACCGCCCAGGTAGCCGCGGACGCGCCGCGGCGCCGGCTCGACCCGGCCGGCCGTCTCGGCCATCGGCGGATAGTCGTTCATCGGCTCTCCCTCATCTCGCGGCGATCATGCACGGTAGAGCGATCATGCACGCGTGCCGAGGAGCGGGAAGCCGCCGCTCCCCGCCCCTCGGCGTCAGTCACCCAGGTCACCAGGCGACGATGCCCTCGCCGCCCGCGCCGTCGGGAACCGTCACGGAGCCGACCTTGGTCAGCGCACCGCCGGCCGCGACCGCGAAGGCGTCGACGCCACCGTTACCCCCGGTCTGCACGTACAGGTTGCGCCCGTCGCGGGTGAAGTCGGCGTCCACCGTGCCGGGGCCGGTCGCGGTGTCGGCGAGCTTCGTCGTCGCGCCCGACGGCTGGGCCCGGAGCGTGGTCACGCTGGCGCTGCCGGCGTTCGAGGCGGCGAGCAGGTTGCCGCTCGCGTCGATCCAGCATGTCGCGCGCTGGCCGGTCGGGGTGACGCCGAGCGGGGCGAGGGTGCCGCCGGCGCCGACCGCGTAGGCGGCGACGGCGCTCGGGCCGGCCTCGGTCACCTGCAGGTGGCCGGCCGCGTCGAACGCGACGGAGAACGGCACGGCGCCGTCCTCGGTGCGCACGACCGGGTCGTGGGCCAGGTGCCCGGACCGGCCGAAGGAGTACACCAGGATGCTGTTCGTCGAGGCCTTGGTCGTCACGATCAGGTGGCGGCCGTCGGGCGTGAACGCGACCTGGCCCGGCGTGTGCGTGAACTCGGCGGTGCTCGCCTCGTCGGTCACCGGCAGGTTCGAGCTCGCGGTGCCAGGACGGCACCCGGAACAGCCGGCCGCCGAGGTTCAGGTAGCCCTGGATGCTGCCGCCGTCCCGGGCGTTGAGCACGAAGACGCGGTCGCCGTGCGCGGTTACGCTCACCGGGAAGTCGCCGGCGGTGCCGACCACCTGGCGCAGCCGGAGCCGGCTGCCGTCGACGCCGAACACGCTGAGCGTGTCGCTGCCGGCGTTGACGGCGCAGGAGTTCGCCGTGCTCGCGGTCCGCGGTCAGGGCACCCTGCGAGGCGGTGAAGTCGACGCCGGCCCCCGTGAGGCGGCCGCCGAGTCCGCCGGTGGCGTAGGTCGCGGCCTGGGTCAGCGCGCCGTCGGCGCCGCGGCGGTAGGCGACGACCTGGTTCCCGGCGAGGGCGTCGTTCTGCACGAAGACGGCGCCGTCGTCCCCGTGCTCGTGGTGGGTGGGCGCGGCGGAGGCGCCGGGGCTCGCGGCGACGGCTGCGGCGAGGGCGAGGCCGGTCGCGCCGGTGAGGGTGAGGGTGCGGCGGAACGTGGTCACGGGAGGTACCTCTCGATTCCGGTCAGCAGACGGTCTGGACAGATGCATCCGCGTCGACCCGGGCCGTGTCCTTACCGGCCCGGCCCATCGCGTCAGACCCCCGTAAGGAGTCCCGGCGGAGCAGTCCCCGGTTGATCGCGCCTGTTACGGTCGCGGCGTGGACGAGGCCACCACGGACGCCGCCCACGCCGGCGCTCCCGTCCCGGTCCGGGCGGGCCGGGTGGTGCGGGGCGACGACGAGTGGCTCGCGGCGCTGCGGTCGCCGGCCGGGGACCACGACGCGGCCACCGCCGACCTCTTCGCCCTGCTGCACCGCGCCGCGCGGAGCGAGCTGCGCCGCCGCGCCGCCCGTACCGGGCTGGGTGCGGCCGACGTCGACGACCTGGCGCAGCAGGCGGCCGCCGACGCGACGGTCGCCGTGCTGGCCAAGCTCGACACCTTCCGCGGGCAGAGCCGCTTCACGACCTGGGCGTACGCCTTCGCGGTGTTCGAGGTGAGCGCCGCCGTCGCCCGGCACCTGCGCGCGACCCGCGGCGTCCGGCTCGACGTCGCAGACTGGGAGGCCCTGCCCGACCGGTGGGGCGCGGGCCCGGCGGACGAGGTGCAGGCCCGCGACCTGCTCGCCCTGCTGCGCCGCACGGTCGAGGAGCAGCTGACGCCGCGGCAGCAACAGGTCTTCGTGGCGATCGCCGTCGACGGCGTCGCGCTCGACGTGCTCGCCGCCGAGCTCGGCGCGAACCGCAACGCGATCTACAAGACGATGTTCGACGCCCGGCGTAAGATCCGCGACGTCTTCGCCGCCAACGGCTACATGGGCGGCGCGCCCGAGGCGCCGTCGGACGGGAGGGCGTCGTGACCGCGCCTGGTACGGGCTGGCCGGTGCTCGACCGGCTGCTCGACGTCGACCCCCGCGACGGCGGCTGCGACCACGCGATGGAGGTCCTGCACCTCTACGCGGAGCTGGTGGCGCGCGGCGAGGACGCCGAGGCGGCGCACCCGGCGGTCGCCGCCCACCTGCGGTCGTGCGGCCCGTGCTTCGACGACCTCGAGGGGCTGCTCGCCCTGGTGACCGGTGAGGAGAGATGACCGTGCCGACGGAGCCGCAGTTCCGTGCCGTGTTCGACGCCCGCGTGACGTTCAGCAACGGCGGCGGCCTGACGGCCGAGGCCTTCCGCGTGGACCTTCCGGGTCCGGACGCCGACGAGACGCTGGTCGGCGAGCTGTTCCTCGGCTCGCTCGGCCTGCTGCTGACCGACACGGTCGAGATCAGCGCACTGCGCGTGGTGCAGGAGCAGCACCGGGGCACCCGGGGCGGCCCGAGCGCCGCGCCGGCGGTGCCCGAAGGTGCGGCGCGGCGGCTGGTGGACCTCAACCACGTGGTCGCGCACGGCACCGTCACCTACCCCGGCCTGCCCGCGCCCGAGATCACGCCGCACCTCACCCGCGAGGCCTCCCGAGCCACCTACGCGCCCGGCACGGAGTTCGCGATCGACCGGATCAGCATGGTCGGCAACACCGGGACGTACGTCGACAGCCCCTTCCACCGGTACGCGGACGGCGCCGACCTCGCCGGCCTGCCGCTCGAGCGGCTCGCCGACCTGCCCGCTGTCGTCGTCCGCACCGCCGGCACCGGCGTCCGCGGTGTGGACGTCGGTGCGCTCGCGGCGCACGAGGTGACCGGGCGGGCCGTGCTCCTGCACACCGGCGGCGACGAGCACTGGGGCACGCCCGAGTACGCCCTCGACGCGCCCTTCCTCACGGAGGCCGGCGCCCGATGGCTCGCCGACCACGGAGCACTGCTGGTCGGCATCGACTCCGTCAACATCGACGACATCGGGCCGGGGTCGGACGGCGCGCGCCCGGCGCACTCCGTGCTGCTCGCGGCCGGCATCCCCGTCGCCGAGCACCTCACGGGGCTCGATGCGCTGCCGCCGCACGGCGCCCGGTTCACGGCGGCCCCGCCGCGCGTCGCCGGCTTCGGCACCTTCCCCGTGCGCGCCTTCGCGAGCGTGCCGGTCGAGGGCGGCCGAGGGTAGCCAGCTAGACCCGGATGATCAGCTCGCCGTGGGGGATCATGATCCACCCGTCGGGGTGCTCCGCCCACGCGCGCCAGGCCGCGCCGACGTCGTCCAGCTCCTCCTGCGTGCTCAGCCCGGCCTCCATCAACTGCGCGGCGATCGCCGAGCCGGTGATGCGGTCGGCCCACATGCCGCCCCACGCTGCGCGCGAGACCGGGTCGGCGTAGCACCAGGTCGACGCCGAGGCGGTGATGGCGGTCGCGCCGGCCGCGTGCGCCCAGGCGAGGAGGTGCCGGCCGGCGTCCGGCTCGCCGCCGTTGGCACGGGCCGCGGCGGTGTAGAGCTCCCGCCACCGGTCGAGGCCGGGGTTGTCGGGGTACCAGGTGAACGCCGCGTAGTCCGCGTCGCGGACGGCGACCACGCCGCCCGGCCGGCAGACGCGGATCATCTCGCGCAGCGCGGTCACGGGATCGGGCAGGTGCTGGAGCACCTGGTGCGCGTGCACCACGTCGAAGGAGCCCGAGGGCAGGTCGAGGGCGTGGACGTCGCCCACGACGTGGTCGACGTTCTCGCGGCCGCGGCGCTCGACCTCGGCACGGGTGAGGGCCAGCGCCCCTTCGGACGCCTCCAGCGCGGTGACGCGGCCGGGCGCGACGCGCTCCGCAAGGTCCACGGTGATGGTGCCGGGTCCGCTGCCGATGTCGAGCAGAGTCAGCCCCGGTCGCAGGTGCGGCAGCACGTAGGCCGCCGAGTTCTCCGCCGTACGCGTCCGGTGCGAGCGCAGCACGCTCTCGGCGTGCCCGTGCGTATAGACCGTCCTCGTCGTCATGCCTCACGGTAGACGCGGGCGTCCACATATCGAGAGAGTCGTCTCGCGACGCGAGACGAATGCCTAGTCGCCGCTCGCGTGCTCCACCACGGCCCGGATGGTCCGTGGCCCCGCGGGCCGGGGCACGCGAAGGTCGACGACGCCCGGCCGGTTCGCGCCCGGGAGTCCCGGCGGGTCGTCGGGAGCCAGCAGGTCACCCAGCCCGGTGAGCGTGAACAGCCGGCGCAGCTGGGGCGCGGCATTGCGCACCCGCACGCAGCCGCCGTGCGCGGCCTGGCGGCGGCGCAACCCCACCACGAGCCCCACGAAGGTGGCGTCGGCGAAACTCACGTGAGCGAGGTCGACCACGACGCGGTCGGGGGCGACGGTCTCGGCGAGGGTGAACCAGGTGACGCGGAGGGGCTCGACGCCGGCGAGGTCGAGCTCGCCCTCGGGGCGCAGGACCACCTCTTCGTTCATCCCCGAGCTCCTTCTGGTCGCAGGCCGTGGAGCTCCGCCACTCCCACGCTATCCGCCGGGTCGTCGCGCCACCACCACCTCTCCGTATGAAACGGAAGGTCACCTCCATGGACGCCGGCGGACATACAGCGCCACAAGGGTCACGAGCGCGAGGACGCCGACCACGAGGTACGGAACGGCGTCGCTGGTGGCGTCGGCGACCCGCGCGCCGCCGGCCGCGCCGGCGACCTGTCCACCGGCCCAGGCGAGGTTGAAGAGGCCGAACACGATGCCCTGCGGCAAGTCCCGCGTGCTCCGCGCCTTCGGACAGCAGCGCGCCGGCGGGCGCGAAGAGCATGCCGCCGACGGCCGCGGCGAAGACGACGACGGCCGCCACGAGCCATCCGGTGTCGGGCCGGGGCAGCAGCACGCAGGCCAGGGCCATGCCGGCGAGACCGGCGCGCAGCGGCACCAGGCGGCCGCGGCGGTCGGAGAGCCGCCCGACGACCGGACTCATCACCGCCTCGACGGCCGCGGCCACGAGGAAGATCCCGGCGACGGCGGCTGCGGGGACGGCCAGATCGCCGAGCCGCAGCGGCACGAGCACCCCGTAGGTGCCGAAGAAGAGCGCCGGCAGCGTCGTGAGCCACGCTCCGAGCAGAACGCGACGATCGCGCAGGGCCCGCCGCAGGTCGCCGTCCGGGGGTGGTTCACCCCTGGTCGCGGTCAGCGCCACGGCGACCGCGAGCCCCGCCGCCACGAGCGCGACCGCCGGGAAGACGTGCGACGGTCCGAACGCGACGGCCAGGGCGCCGAGCACGGGTCCCCCGATGGCGCCGGCGATCCCGGTGCCCAGCGCCGTGCCGATGAGCTGCCCCCGCCGCTCGCGGGGGGCGACCTCGACGAGCCAGGCGAGACCGGCGGCCCAGGCCGCGGCACCGCCGACGCCCTGCACGAAGCGGGCCGCCGTGAGCACCGCGAACGACGTGCCGAGGCCGAAGGCGATGCTGGCCGAGCCCATCAGGGCGAGGCCGACGAGGAGGGTCGCCCGCGTGCCGCGGTGCGCGGCCAGCCAGCCCGCGGGCAGCGACAGCAGGAGCGTGCCGAGTGCGTAGGAGCCGCTGAGGATGCCGGCCTGGGTCTTGCTGAGACCCAGGTGCTCGGCGTACGCCGGCAGCAGCGGCGCGATCGCCGAGTAGAACAGCACGTCGAGCAGCACGATCGCGCTGACGAGAACGACGACCCGGCGCACGTTCGGCGAGCCTAACCGCGACCGGTGACACGGCCCTCGCCGTCCGTGTGGACCATGCGCGGGACTCAGCCGAAGGCGGCCGCCAGGAAGGCCGAGGCGTCGGCGAACGAGCCGGCGTCGGCACCGGGGTCGAAGGCCACGCCGGGCGTCGCTCCGGGTGCTGCGTGCGCGTGGGTGAAGCCGTGCTGGGCGCCGCCGTACATCGTGAGCTTCCAACGGGCACCGGCGTCGTCCATCTCGCGGGCGAAGTCGACGACGTGCTCGAGCGGGACGTGCGGGTCGGCGGAACCGTGACAGGCGAGGACCCGGGCACGGACGTCGCCGCGGGCCGCCCGCCTCGTCGTCGCGAGGCTGCCGTGCACGCTGATGCAGGCCGCCAAGCGGCAGACCGGCGCGCGCCAGGGTGAGCGTGACGAGGCCCCCGAAGCAGTAGCCGATGGCGGCGACGCGGCCGTCGGCGTGCGGCTGGAGGGCGCTCGAGGGCGGCACCGGCCCGGCGGACGATCTCGTCGGGGTCGTCGCGCAGCCTTGTCACCGTGCTCATCACCCGCGCGCGGTCGCCCGCGACGCCGCGGCCGTACATGTCGCAGGCCAGGACGGTGTAGCCGGTCGAGGCCCACCGCCGCGCCTGCTCGTGCGCGTGCTCGTCGAGGCCGGCGCCACCGTGGACCAGCAGGAGGCCTGGAGCCTTCCCGGTCACCGTGTTCTGTTCGTAGACCGTTCCGTCGAAGGTCGAGCCGTCGAGAACGTAAGAGACGACGCTGGGAGTCGAGTGCCATCGTGGGAACTCCTGAATGTCGGCGTCGAGCCGAAGGAAAGTACCACGACCATTCGTGAACATATCACATTCTCGCTGATTTCTCAAGGTCTTTCACCGCGCTTTCCGGCCATTGTCGGAGCCCTTTTCGCTGCAGGTTCGGGGGCGTGCGAGGGTGGGTGGCATGACGCACGACCACTCCGAGCCCCGCTCGACCCCGCAGACCGCCGGCGGACTGGGACGAGCGCTACGCGACGGCCGAGCAGATCTGGAGCGGCGACCCGAACGGCGCGCTGGTGGCCGAGGTCTCGGGGCTGGCGCCGGGCACGGCGCTGGACGTCGGCTGTGGGGAGGGCGCCGACGCCGTCTGGCTGGCTCGCAACGGCTGGCGGGTGACGGCGCTGGACGTCTCGCAGGTGGCCCTCGAGCGGGCCGAGCGGCACGCCCGTGACGCCGGCGTGAGCGTGAGCTGGATCCACTCCGGGCTGGTCGAGGCGCCGCTGGGAACCTACGACCTGGTGTCGGCGCAGTACCCGGCGCTCGAAGCGGACGCCCACGAACGACGCGGAGCGGGCGCTGATGGGAGCGGTGGAGCCGGGTGGAGTACTGCTCGTCGTGCACCACTACCTGGAGCCGGGCAGCATGCACGGCTTCGACCCGGCGGACTACGTGCTGCCGAAGGACGTGGTGGCAATGCTCGACGAGCACTGGCGCGTCGAGACGGACGAGCGGCGTCCGCGCTTCGTCAGGGGCGGGGCCGGGAGCCGGTCACTCGCACGACCTGGTCCTGCGAGCTCGCCGGCTCTGAAACGCAGGGAGTGCGTCAGCAGAGAAGCGCGAGGAGTTCGTCGCGGCCCCGGACCCCAGCCTTGCGATAGATGGCTCTCAAGTGGTCGTTCAAGGTCATGACCGACAGGCAGAGTCCGCGAGCCATGTGCTTCGCCGAGTGACCTGAAGCCAGCAGCTCCAGGACCTGCGTCTCGCGAGCGGTCAGCCCGCACCAGGCGGCGAAGGCGGGGGCGACCGTGCGGACGTCGCCCGTCCGCAGGACCACGGCCACGGCTGCGTCTCCGTCGCCGCCGTGATGGTCATCGTCGCCGCCGTCGTCGAGCTTGCTCCCCGAGACGACGAGCCATTCCCCGTCCGGCATCCGCACACGACACAGGGGAACGCCGGGGCGTCGCCCGCCGGCCACGGCAGCGACCTCGTGCACGACGCGGTCGACGTCCGTGTCCAGGGCGCCGTGGACCCAGGAATCGGCCAGGGACGTGAGCCAGCTCCGCGCTGCCCGGTCGGTCTTCAGGAGGGCACCGCGCCGATCGAACAGCACGACGCCGCTGTCACGTCTGGTGGCGGGAGCAGGAGTCGTGCCGAGCTGGTACCGGCGGATGGTAAGGCTCAGAGGTCCGGATAACTCGTGCGCGGCGTCCGCGTCCTCATGTGTGAACGGGCGTCGGGAGTCGCTCCGGAACAGGTTCAGCGCCCCCCAGTAGCGCCCTCCCGCCACGAGAGCGAGGCGGAGCTCGGAGGTGTACCCGTCGGGTCGGAGCAGCTCGTGCAGGCGCGGGCTCCGGCCGCCGGACTCGTTCAGCGACAGCACTCCGGCATTGCGTGACCCCATCGCGAGTTGCTCGTACCGGTTTGCGTCGCTTTCCACGGTTTCGTTGTGCAGCAACCGCTCGGTGCCGGCGGTCAGCCCGTGCCGTGAGAACATCACCGACCGGATGCCGGTCAGCGGATCCACCCCGAACAAGCAATAGCCGTCGAATCCGATGGCCTGCGCCACCGCCGCCATCGCGCTCTCGGCGAACCAGGCGCCCTGCGGAGGATCCTGCATCTGCTGCAGGATCCCGCTCCTCGCCGCGGTCAGACGGGCGGCCATGAAAGCCACGCTATCTCCGGTCAACCCCGAATGTTAGGGATGGAGCGATGCCCTCAGGAGCCATCAGTGTTCCGATCGGGAAGCGTCGCACGGGCATCCGCAGGAGGAACCATGCAGGTCGGTCGCATCACCACCGCTGCTGTGATCCTCGGGTTGGCCGTGACCTGTACGGCCGGAGCGAGCGCCTCGGCCGCGACTCGCGCCGACCGCCCTTCGACGAAGGGCATCATCGTCTGGACCAACCGGACGCCGGCGGGTTCTGAGCATCTGCTCATCGCCCGGGCCGACGGCTCCGGGCAGCAGGTCCTCACGCCCGCACTCCCGGGCGTGGACGACCTCAACGCCCAGGTGTCTCCGGACGGGGACTGGATCGCTTACGAGCACAACACCCCCGACGCCGGCAGCACCCATCTCGTCCGGCCCGACGGTACGCACGACCACGAGGTCGACGTCGGCTGCGTCGACCCATGTGTCGCCGCCGTGGAGCCCACCTGGCTCTCGAACCACCGGCTGGCCTTCACGAAGGTCAGTGCTCCGTTCGACCCGGTCACCGGCTCCGCGGCATCCGCGGTTCTCTGGTCGTCCGATATCGACGGCTCCCACGCGAGGCGTCTCTCCCCGCCCGGCATCGACGGCACCTTCGAGGACAACTATCTCCACGTCTCGGCCGACCGCAGCTACGTGACGTTCCAGCGGCTGCGGAACGCGGACGGGCACTCGGCGCTGTTCCGCATGAGCGTCAGGGGTGGCTCCGAACGACAGCTGACCCCGTGGGCGATCAGCGCGGACGTCAACGACCTATCGACGGCACGACGTGGCCCGACGAAGGACGTCCTCGTGTTCGACTCCTACGGCCGCGGTGACCCCGACGCCACCTTCGTCGACCTCGCGACGGTCCCGGCGACCTGCACATCGCTGGCCGACTGCACGTCGAAGATCCGCTGGCTGACCGACAACCAGGCCACCGGGCGACGTAACGCCAACCCGCAATGGTCCCCCGACGGAACCAGTCTCGTCTTCACCGACCGCCCGAGCATCAACGACGAGAACGCCGACATCTGGACGATGCGCTACCTCGGCACCGACCGCCGCAAGATCTCGACCGCACCCACCTTCGACTACCGCCCCACCTGGGGCCCCGGCGACGACGACTGAACGGTCAGACAGCTCGGGGGCCGCGGGACGTCCTGCGTCATGATTTGGCAGGTCGATCCAGCCGCCGCCGCCCGCCAGCGCGCACGGAGGGCGGCCGGCTCGAGTGGAGAGCACGTGCGAGCCCGCCGGCGGTGGCACCGGCCCACCTACCTATCCGGTCGCGTCGTATGCGTGTGGTTGCGCAGGAGTGGTCTGGTGCGGTCGATCCAGTGCGGGACGCGGACCCACGGCACGCCGTTGATCATGTCGATGTCCCAGGTTCGTTGCCCTACTTCGGTGTGGTGCCGTCCACAGAGCAGGCACATGTTCTGCACGTCGGTGGCACCGCCGGCCGCCCAGGGGGTGACGTGGTGCACCTCGCAGTGCTCCCCGGGCACGGCACACCCGGGGATGACGCAGCCGACGTCGCGGGCGATCAGGGCGTCCTTCTGCGCCGGGGTCGCCAACCGGACGGTCCGGGCCATCGCCAGGACCGCACCCTCACGTGTGTGCAGCACCCGCTGCAGCCGGGCCCGCGCGAACAGGTCGGCGAGGGTCTGGTCCGGTGGCCGGCCGGCGTGCTGGATCCACGCCCGCCCCGCCATCTGTTTCACCGTCTCGCCCAACGAGGGTGGCGTCGGCGGCGGTGTCGGCGGCGGCTCCTTCGAGAGGTCACTGAAGCTCCACGCGACGTTCGGGTCCTGCGCCGGTCCCGCCGCCGTCGCTAGGGCGGTAGCGAGTTGCTCGACGCCGACGGTGATGAGGATCTTCACCGGCGGGAACGGCCCCGACAACACCCCGGGCTCCCGGACGACGGTGTACTCGCCCTCCGCCTCCGGGCGGCTCGCCATCGTCGTCGTCCTTGGTCCGGTTCACCGAAGGTGTCGGGCCAGGGTTCGGGGTCGGGGCGGGTGCCCGCACCCGGGGGCAAGGTGATGCCGGCGCGGGCGGCGCCGGCGGCGAGGCAGTCGGTGAGGGCGTCCATGTTCCGCTGCCCCAGATCCCGGGTGTCCGGCAGCACGCGTTCGACGCCGTCCGGGTCGATCGCCAGACCGGGTCGTAGCCCGTTGCCGGCGGCGAGCACGGCGAGGATCAGGGCGCCGTGGGTGGCGCCGCAGGCGAACTTGCCGACCAGGTTCCCGTTGGCGTCCGGGGAGGCGTACAGGAACCGGCGTTCGTGCGCACCCGCCGGGGTCTTCGGGTTCAGCTCCTCGACCAGGGCGCGGGCGAACCGGTCCAGCTCCCGCACACTCCACGCCCGGGACTTCTCCGCCAGCAGCGCGTCGACCGCCTGGATCCGACGGACACAGCCCGAGCCGTCCTGCTCCAGCGGGATCAGTTCTTCGCGGATCTTCTCGCCGAGGTCGCGGTGGGTGCGAACCGCGACGTCCACGTGCCCGCGCAGCACCTCGCCCGCGGCGTACGCCGCGCCCATGAGCTTCAGGTCGCCGGTGTCCGGGTGGAGCAGGTGCGCGGTCGTGGAGTCCCGCCGGGCGGTGCCGTGATCGATCCCCAACGCGTGCTGCTGGAACGCGACCGACGCCTGCCCCGCCCGCGCCTTCGGCACCACATCATCCCGGGCGTCCATCGCGGCCAGGGTCCCGAACCCGGCCGAGGCCAGGGTGCCCTGCAGGGCGGTGATCTCCCGGGACAGCGCCCGCAACTCGCCTCCGGACAACGCCGCATGCCGCACCCCCAACAGCACCGCCAGGCCTCGCTGGACCAGAGCCAGCGCCGCCGCCGCGAACTCGGGCACCACATCGGCGACCACGTCAGGCGACGCGTCGGCACCGGCGCCGGCACCGTCGGCGTTCTCCGTGTCGTCGGCGTCGAGCGGCTCCTGCTCGTCGCGACCCCCGTCTCCCATGACTCAGACGCTAGACCCCACCACCGACAAACCCGCCCCAGCGATAACCGAGCAGAACCATGGCGGCTCGATGACACCTAGCCACTTCAAAGCTGTATGACACGTCACTCGCGAACAGCAGGCAGGCCTTGCAACAGCGGCCTAGCGCTCGAGGGCGACGTCCAGGGCCTGAGGGCGGCAGATCGCCGCTTGAGGCGTCAGATGCGCAGCGCGCGCCGCGACACGGTCGCCAGGATCTGCTGCTGGTAGTGGATCCGGCCGCCGCCGTCCGCACGCACGGACGAGGGCGGGTACGTCGACACCGACAGCACGTAGACCCGCGACGCGGACACCTGCAGCGAGAAGTAGTCCCCGAGGGAAGATGTTCGAGCCGGTCGGCTCCGGGTCCTCGCAGGCCGGCTGCGAGATGCCGCCTCGGGTCTGCCCGGGCTGGTAGGGGTCCCAGAGGTGGTGGGACGCGAGCACGTTCCGCCCGACGGCTCGCACCGTGCCGCCGGTGTTGCGGTAGGCCTGCAGCGTCAGGCCGATGCAGACGCCCGCCTGCCCCCCGTGCTGCGGCAGGATCGCCGAGCTGTTCGGGCACCGGCCGCGCCCGTCGTAGAAGCCGATCACTCGCACGACCTGGTCCTGCGGGCGCGCCGGCTGTAGCGCTCGCCTGCCTGCGCGGCCGCGATCGATGAGTGTGGTTGCGCAGGAAGGGCCGGTTCCGGTCGAGCTGTACGAGTCGCTGCAGCAGCATCCACAGGGACAGACGTCTCCTGCGGTTGCCGCGGCAGCTCACTTGGAGGGAACGTGAGCGTGAAGGTGGATCCAGCCGGGCCGGTGTTCACGTGCACGAATCCTCCGTTGGCGCGTGCGACCTGACCGACGATCGCCAGGCCGAGACCCGCTCCGGGCATTCCACGTCCGGCCGCGGCCCGATAGAAGCGTTCGAAGATGTGAGGCGCGTCTACGTCGGCGATTCCCGGGCCGTGATCAGTGACGGACAATCGTCCGCTGCCGACGGCGACTCGAACACGCCCGCCCGGAGGGCTCCACTTGAGGGCATTGTCGATGAGGTTGTCGATGGCATGGGTGACAGCGACGGGGTCTACGCGGACCAGGCAGGGTTGCAACTCCGCGTCGATTGCCGCGTTCGGCGAGCGCTCCGTTCGCCGCTCCACAATTGCATCGGTGAGCAGGTCCAGTCGTACATCTTCACGATCGGGCGCCGACTCCGTGTACCGGGCGAGGTTCAGTAAGCCTGTGACCAGATCGGTC
Source organism: uncultured Actinomycetota bacterium (assembly GCA_963792195.1). GTDB lineage: Bacteria > Actinomycetota > Actinomycetes > Actinomycetales > Kineosporiaceae > DATKNA01. The sequence continues at coordinate 135,471 of CAWBVK010000007.1, forward strand.
AGCTCCCCGGCTTGCTCCCTTGCCGCGCGTACCAGGGCAGGCGCCTGCGGGTCGGCAACCCCTTCGCCTTCATCGAGTAGTTCCAGGTTGGTGGTCAAGCTGGTCAGTGGGGTTCGCAACTCGTGGGACGCGTCGGCCACGAGCTGGCGCTGCGCGGTGATCGCCTCGTGGAGTGTGGCCAACATCAGGTCGAACGAGGCGCCGAGCCGGCCCACTTCGTCAGACCCGGTCACCCCGAGCCGAGCCGTGAGATCGCTGGTGTGGGTCACGTGTTCGGCGGCCGCGGTCAAGTCGGCGATGGGTCGCAGGACACGGCCGGCTGTCAGGTGGGCGAGACCGTACGTGAGGGCGCCCGCTGCGACTGTGAGCACTGCGAGCAAGAGGGCGGCCTGGCCGAGTGCGGCGTTGTCCGCGTCGCCAGCATGGCTGGTTCGGACGAGGGCTCCGCCCGAGGTGTCCGGCATCGCGGCCGTGTACACGCGGAATCGATGGTCGCCGGCGCTGACGTCGGTGAAGTACGCCGTTTGGGCATGTTCGGCCACGGCGACGTCACGACCGTCGAGCGGTCCCTCGCCGGTCAGTTGCCCTGCAGAGACCGGCCCCAAGAACAGCTCCACCTGAGAACTGCCGACCGTCACCGGTTTGGCGAAGTTCGGCGGCCCCTTGTCGCCGGCCGACCTCTTGACTTGCTGGGCGATGGCGGATGCCTGTTGCGCGGCGTCGATCAGGGCCGCGTCGACCCGAGCGCGCAGGCTGTCGGCATAGAACAGGTAGAGCACACCGCTGACGCCGGCCACGACGATGAGCACACCGACGCCGGCAGCCGCGGCCAGCCGATTCCGCAACGTCACGGCGTGTCTCGGAGCACGTAGCCGAGTCCACGGACGGTGTGCAGGAGGCGGGCTTCGCCGTCGGCCTCGAGCTTGCGGCGCAGATAGCTCACGTACACCCACAGGTTGTTCGACTTGGGGCCGAAGTCGTACCCCCAGACCATCTGGAAGATGGTCCCCTGGCTCAACACGCGCCCGGGGTTACGCAGAAACAGCTCGAGCAGCTGATACTCGGTCTTAGTGAGGGGGATCTCGCGTTCGCCACGTGTCACCCGCGCGGCCGATAGGTCGAGCACGAGGTCGGCGTAGACGAGTCGGTCCGTGCTTGCACCGCTGCGGCGTAGGAGGGCTCGGAGACGAGCCCGGAGTTCGACCAGGGCGAACGGCTTCGCGAGGTAGTCGTCGGCGCCGGCATCGAGGCCCGTCACCCGGTCGTCGACAAGATCTCGAGCTGTGAGGATGAGGATCGGGATCTGGTCGCCCGATGCGCGAATCCGCCGGCAGACCTCCAGCCCGTTCGGCTCGGGCATGGCGACGTCGAGAAGGATGGCGTCGGGGTCGGCCGTCTCGAGACACCCGAGGGCGGAGTCGCCGTCGTTCGCGGTCAGCACCTCGTAGCCGTCACGAGCAGGGCTGTGGCCAACGCTGCGCGCACGGCTGCGTCGTCGTCGACGACGAGAACGCGCACGCCGCGAGTGTAAGCACGATCCACGTCACAGGCCCTCGTCAGCAGCCCCTCACTTCACTGGCTCGCGGATGCCCGCTTAACGGCGTCGAGGGCGGCAGCCAGCTGGGCCGGGGCTACGCCGATCGAGCGTGCGATCTCGGCGAACGCCGCGTTGGCCGGGTCCACACCCGTCTTGCCGCTCAAGGCGCCGAGCTGTTGGAACACGCGCTGCGCCGCTGCGGTGTCGATGTTCAACCGAGAGGCGAGGAGGTTGGCGGCCACCGGGCCCATGAGGCTGCGATCGGTGTTGGACCCGAAGACGGTGTCGATGATCTTCTGACCGGCGGCGTGCGACAAGCCGGTCGAGGCGCAGAAGGCCGCGACCGCGGCCGGGCCGGTACCGCCGGCGTGCTTGGCGGCGGCCAGCCCGGCCTGCAAGCGGCTGTCACTGAGGCCTCCGACGCTGACCAGCGCGGGAGGAGGGGCTGCCACGGAGGATGGGCCCGCGGTGATGGTCCCTCCCGATGGCGTCGGCTTACCGCCATCATGGCCGGCTCCTGATGCCAGGGCGGCGACCGGGACGGCGAGCACCGCTACGGACAGCGCGCCGGAGCGGACGAGACGACGGACGTTGAGCGACATCGATGACTCCTTCATCAGCAGTGCCTGGTGGACTTAGTGGAGCAGCGCAGCCGAAAGCCGACCGTGCGCTCTCCTTAGAAGCACCACAGAGAATGCGAGCGCGCCATGACCTGGTGCGCACGCAGACGCGGACGTCCGAGCACGTCCCGGTGTTCGGACGAAGGCTTGCCGACCACGTCGGCGTACGTTCTGTCGCGGGCGGCCACGCCCCTTAGTGACCCGGGACGAGGCGCCGATCAGATCCCCAGCGCGCGCCGCGAGACCGTGGTGAGCACCTGCTGCTGGTAGTGGATCCGGCCGCCGCCGTCGGCGCGCACAGAAGAGGGCGGGTACGTCGAGGTGGAGAGCACGTAGACCCGCGTCGCGGACACCTGCATCGAGAAGTAGTCCCCGAGGAAGATGTTCGAGCAGGTCGGCTCCGGGTCCTCGCACGCCAGCTGTGAGATGCCGCCGCGGGTCTGGCCGGGCTGGTAGGGGTCCCAGAGGTGGTGGGACACGAGCACGTTCCGCCCGACGGCGCGGACCGTGCCGCCGGCGTCGCGATACGCCTGCAGCGTCAGCCCGATGCAGACACCGGCCTGCCCGCGGTGCTGCGGCAGGATCGCCGAGCTGTTCGGGCACCGGCCGCGCATGTCGTAGAACCCCACCGCGACCGCCCCGCGCGGACCCGCCGCCACCGTGGCGGAGAACTGCTGGGCGCCGGAGTGGTCGTCGTTGACCGTCACCGGCCGGCTCCAGCGCAGCCCGCCGTCCGAGGACGAGGCCAGCCGGACGTCGACCTGCCCGCGGCTGACCTCGTTCCACGCGACGTACACGTGGCCGGGGCGGTCGGGGCTCACGGCGAGGTACTGCACGCTCGACCGGTGCAGCGTGGTGCCGGGCACGCAGCACGAGGCGATCGCGGTCGTGTCGGCCACCTTGTCGAAGCCGCTCCACGTGCGGCCGTCGTCCGTCGATCGGGCGAGCCAGAGCGTGGCGGGCACGGTGGCGCCGTCCGCTGAGGTCTTCCCGTAGCTCACATAGGAGAGGTAGACGACGCCGTCGGGACCAACCGCGATCATGGGCCACGGGTTCGACGGCCCGAGCGCCTGAGGCGTGCGGACGGTCTGCGGCGCGCTCCACGTGGCGCCGCGGTTGCGGCTGACCGCCGTGTGGATCTCGGCGCCGGTGGCGGTGAAGAGCACCCACGCGCCGTAGACGTGGTCACGCCAGCGGCTGCGCGGGTTCTGGTTGGCGGTGATCCACGGCTTGTCGAGGTACGACGCGGCGTCGACGCTGAACTCGGGGCCGGGCTCGACCGTCGCACCGCCGTTGTCGCGGACCCAGGTGCGCCCGCCGTCGTCGGAGTGGACGGCGTAGACGTCGCCGTTGGGGCCCTTCACCGTGCCCCAGTAGGCGTTGTAGGCGAGTACGAGCTGGTGGATGCGGCCGCGGGTGTCCCAGGCCAGGTTGGGGTCGGTGACGTTCGTCCACGACGGGGGCATCGCCTGGGTGCCGGCGGTGACGCAGTCGAAGCCGTTGACGATGTGCGTCGACGGGCGGCCACCGCGGCCGAACGCGAACGAGACCGTGTGCTGGGCCTTGTACGTGCTCCACTGTGCGAAGTAGGCCTTCGCGCCGCTGACGAGCTGCTCCGAGCCGGGTCGGAGGGCCAGCGCTGACTCCGAGAAGTTCGCGTCGTACGGTCCGGCGACGCAGCCACCGGGAGCGGGCTTCGCGCCGGGGTACCCACCGGCCACGACGGGCGACGAGACCACGGTCTCGCGGCTGGGAACGTGCCCCCAGCTGGAGCCGGCCGCTCCCCACGCCTGCGCCGCCGGTGCCGCCGCCACGCTGGTGGCCGCCACCACCAGGACCGTCACACCCAGCGTCCATCGCATCCGCATGATGGGCCCTCCCGCAGTCGGCGAGATCAGTGCCCCTTATGTACCAGCGAGCTCCGGCACCTGCATCCGACCGTGACATACGCGCGTAGACGCGCGGGCCCCGGCCGGAGCGACCCGAAGGCCGCCCCGACCGGGGCCCTAGATGTGGTGCGGTGTTACGTGGAGCTGGTCGTCAGAGCTTGACGGTGATGCTGGCGACCGGCGAACTGTAGGCACCAGGCGAGGTGTAGGTGACCGCGTAGGTCCTCTTCACCTTCGTCTTGGTGACTACGAAGTTCGCAGCACCCGTCTTGCTCTTCACCGAGGTGACCTTGACGTAGTGCCCGTGCGACCAGGTCCAGAAGGTGAAGGTGCCACCCTTGAGCGGACCGCCAGTTGCCGTGATCTGAAGCTTGTTGCCCTTCAGGGCCTTCAGCTTCGTGATCCTGGCCGAGGAGTTGACTCCCACCGTTACGTAGCCACTCGTGGCCTTACCGGCCTTGGCGTAGAACGTCATCGTCCGGGCGACGACCACCCGAGTGCTGAAGGCGCCCGTGGTGCTGTCCGCGGTGACCCTGGCGAAGGGGCTCGTGGCGCCCTTCACGTAGAGAGCAACCCGCGCACCCGGAAGGGCGGTACCCGTGAGGGTCACCCGTCCTGCGGAGACGCGCTTGGCCGGGCCGACCAGCGTCGCGGTGTCCTCGGCGACCGTGATCGTGCTGGTCGCCTGGTAGACACCGGTCGGCAGGGTGGTGATGCCGGCGGTAGCCCAGCCGGCCGCCGGGGTGAGGTTCACCGTCTGGCCGTCCAGCGTGGCCGTCAGGGTCGCCTTCCCGTTCTGGTTCGAGCCGGTGGTGAACGTGGTGCTGAAGACACCGGCCGAGTTGGTGAGCGGTGCCGCGTTGGCCAGAACACCGATCGTCGAGACGCCCGTGCTCAGATCGACCTGGGTGCCAACGACGGGGTTGCCGAAGGCGTCCATCACCGAACCGGTAACGATGAGCACGTCACCAGGGGCACCCGACGCCGGGTTGACGACGACCTTGTAGGCATCTGCAGAGTCATCCGTCGTGAAGGCGGCGCTCTGGGTGACCGTGTCCGCCGCCACAGTGATAGAGCCTGCTCCGGGCTTGGTGAAGAAGGCGTAGACGCCGCCGATCGCACCCGCGTTGGTCGTCGTGGTCGTGACCGTGGTGACGAGCGGGTTGTTGACGTCCGGGGTGGCCGACATCGAGAAGTAGACGCCCGGGGTTCCCGTGATCGTGACGTTCTTGAACGCCACGGCCGTGTGGTTGCTGTCGTACACGGTGCCCGTGATCTGGCCGCTCGCGTCACCGAAGTCCGTGGCAATGGCGTGAGCCTGCCCCGGGGCGATGGTGGCGTGCGACGAGAGGTTGACGCTCGTCGCGTTGTTCACCGGCGTGGTGATGGTCACCGACGAAGCCGCGGTCGTCGACGCCCAGGTGACCGTCCCGAAGACGCGCTCCGGAGTCGTGTTGGCGACGGACCCGTCCTTGTCGGCGTCGTAGCCGATGGCGAACTTGGTGCAGTAGCCCGCGGTGGGCGCCGAGGCCGGCGTGTAGCTGAAGCTCACCGAACCGGTCGCGATCGACGCCTGCGCAACCGCAGTCGAGGTGAGCACGCCCAGACCGGGGTTGGCGCAGTTCGTGGCTGCGGTATTCACGAAGAGCTGCGCCTGCTGGGTGTCCGAACCACTCGGCACGTATGTCCCGCCGAACTGGTCCAGCAGGCTACCGGCGATGGTCACTGTCCCTGTGGGCGCGACGTTGAGAGACGCCGCGGAGCTGGTGACCTTGAGGGACGACGCTGCTCGATCGGCGTAGCTCACGGCGAGGTTCGTGCCGTTGTGGTTGTTCGACCCCGCGCCAACGGTGTAGGTCGTGCCCGCCGTGGTGACATCGCTGGTGACGGTAAGTGTCGCAACGCCGTTGGCGTCCGCGGTCACGGAGTAGACCTTCACGCCGCTGTTGTTGCTGACCAGCGTGCCGTTCGCCGTGAGGCCGGGCGTGTGCGTTCCCGGCGTGAGCGTGAAGAGCACGACGTCGTCGGTCTTCGTGCCCGCGTCGGTCACCGTTGTGGTGTACGTGGCTGCCGCGGTCCCGGTCTTCACCACGGCCGTGTTGGCGCCAGCCCCAGCGGCGACGCTACCGACGACCGCCGTCGGGGCGGGATCGGCCGTGGCCGTGACGCCGTTGGTGTCGACATGCGTGCTGGCGGGCGTGCCCAGTGTGGCGTCCGTGAGCGTGCCGTCGCCGTTGCGGTCGAACGTGGCTGTGCTGACGACGTCACCAGTGGTGGCCGTCTTGCCGGCCGGCAGGGTGAGGCTCGCACTGCTCGCTGCTGCCGTCACGGCGCGCGGGGCGGTGTAGTCCGTGCCCGTGGCGATGTCCGTGTTCAAGGCGCCGGTCGTGGAGGTGAACTTGACTCCGACGAGGGCCGCAATCTTGCTGCCCAGGACTCCCACGCCCGAATTCGAGCTCCGGGTGTCGGCGAGGGTCAGCCCCGTCAGCGGGACGGTCGCGGTGATCGCCGCGCCGTAGGTCGAAGTCGTCGGCGAGGCCGTCACAGCCGGCGACCAGTCGTCAGAGGCAGCCCCGGACGTAGCGTTCTCCGCGTCCAGAACCATCATGGTCACCGTCGGCGACACGATGTCATCGCCGGTGCCAACGCTGTTGTTGTCGTCGGAGAAGTGGAACGTGTAGGTCCCCGGCTGGCTTGCCGTGATGAAGACGTCGTTGAGCGCGGGACTGGTGATCGCGGTGCTGGTCGAGCCGGAGCCGCCGGCGTTGGCCAGCCCACTCCAACCCGAGAGCGGGCCCGCGCCGTTCGCGGTGTTGCTCGTCTGGACCTGGTACTGCAGCCCCGGCGTACCGGTCAGGGTTACGCCGGTGGGTGCCGTGAAGCTGTCCAGGGTCAGGGTGACGTTGCCGACGGGAGCCGTCGAAATGTGCGTCGCGAACGCCGCGTTGGCGATCGCGGCGACCGCATCACCACCGGCGGTGGTGTTGGTGACAGTGATGGAGCTAGTGGTGACGGACTTCGTGAAGGCCCCACGAACGCCCGGCACATTGAAGGTGATCGTCAGGGTATTGGCAGCGTTGAGCGGGTTCCCGGTGACCGTGACGCCTCCGGCTGCAACGATCCCCGGATCGTTGGTGTTGAGCTCAGCCTGAACGGCTGCGGCAGTCGCAGCGTTGGTGAAGCTGTGTGCCGAACCTCCGTTGTAGGTCAGCGTCCAGTTCCCGACATCGCCGGCGGAGGTGAGCGTGGTGACGCGCTTCGTAACCTGCTGGCCGAGGTCGAGGGCGGTCACGGCGCTGCCGGTGGTGAGGCTTAGCGATCCGGCCGCGCCCGCGAGCGTCGCGCCGACGGTGACACCTCCCACCACGACGGCGGCGGACGCGCATGCGGCGGTTATCCGCCGAGTGCGCTTGTCCTTGAAGTTCATGTGGAACATCCCTTTCTTCGATGACCCGGTACTCCGGTGACCTCCCCGTCCGGAGGTGGTCACGTGGCCGGTATGCGTTCTGGAGGGCAGCTGTCGCGCCGCTCGTATGCACTGACCTGCATCTGGTGGTTCCCGGTTTCAAAGGGAGCCGCCGCTGCGCGTCGTCACCCTCCTTTCCGCATCTGGCCCGGGGGATGTCCCCAGGCGCGCCGACGTCCATGGCGTGGCTCGAGAGAGTGCAGAGAAGAAGACGGCGGTCACGAGGTGTGGACCCTCGTCGGCCGACCGGTTTCGCCTGTGCGCTTCTCGGGAGCTCAGCTGGTTCGCGCCCCCCGGCGCCGGCACCGCCTCAGCTGTCCCAGACGTCTCTGGAGCAGCAGCAGTACCCAGGACTTACACGGTGCGTGAGCCTAGCATGACGTTCCGTTAAGTCCAGTGGCTCGATCGACCGATCCCCATCCGCGTGTCGCGCGGCCTTGGAACCGGTCGTCGAGGGCTTCGTCGGGCCGCTCTCGCGGGCCGCAGACACAGAGAAGCGGTCGCCGGACGAACGACCGCGCCGACGCGCGGCGCATCATCAGAACGTGGGAGTTCAGGCCCTGCAAACGGTGCCATCACGCTAAGCGCAGAAATGGTGACAGGGCGGGATGAAGGACGCGCGGGAAGAGGCGTGCCCGCTTCACGGCACGCCTGTTCGAAAGCGAACGAAAGAGGACTGATCAGATCAGGCCGGCACCGCCACGACGACGTCCGCGATCGGGCCAGTGCGGCCAGCCAACCGCACGAGCCGATACGTGCCTGAGGTGACGTAGAAACTGAACCATCCGTCGAGCGGCCCCCGCGTCGACGGACTGGTCGCCGGCAGCTCGAAGCAGCCGTCGCAGGACGCGCCTCGGCACCTCGACCTCGAGACGGCTCTGAAGATCATCGAGCGGCGCCGCTGGGGGCCGATCCCCGATGAACGGACACGAACTCGTGCTCACGCAGGACGAAGCAGAAGAAGTGGAGCTCATCGTCGGCATCGCCGACGGCACCTTCGGGCTCCAGGAGATCGAAGCCCGGCTTCGTGTCGAGCCTCGCGATCGGGACGCCCTGCTGACCGCTCCGCGCGTCCGAGCGGCTGCAACGGGGCGTACGGACCCTTCACCGCTCGCGCGCGACGAACGACGAAGGCCGGGGCGGCGACGGTGGAACCGTCGCCGCCCCGGCCTCCGATAGCTACTTCTTGACGGTGTACGCGTACGGCAGGGCCGCGATCGCGTCGGCGTAGCTCGACAGGCCGGCCGCACCGCCCGGCTGCAGGACGTCGACGAACAGCGTGCCGCGCACCTGGCTGCCCACGCCCGCGGTCGGCTTGATCGTCACCTTCAGCGTCACCGAGGCACCCGGCGCCAGCGTCACCGGCGTGGCGGCCGGCGCGTTGGCGTAGACGGTCCCCAGCAGCGGGTCACCGGTGCTGCTGGTGACCGCCCGGTCGAACTGCCGCGTGACGACGCTGGCCTGCATGCTGACGCTGCCCGGCGTCGCCCCGTTCGGCGGGAACGGCCCGATCAGGCTCGGGAACGCCGCCCACAGCGCCGAGGCCACCGGCCTTGCCGTGTGCACCGCGGTCGCGCTGTTGCCGGACACGTTCGCCTCGATGTCGGGGCTGCTCGGCGCGTTGATCGCCGTCGGGTTGTCGAGCGGCATCAGGTCGAACGTCTCCGGCGCCGTGGAGGAGGCGCCCACGGTGACCCGGGTCGACTCGGTGGGAACCAGCCACGCCGGCACGTTCTCGTCCGGCAGGGGCAGGGCCACCGACGCGGTGTACGGATCCGTCTTCGTGGCCGCCTGCTTGGCCACGAGCGGGTAGGTCACCGTGCTCGCGGTGCGGGCGTCGACGAAGAACGTCTGCGGCGCCGGGCTCGTGTTGACGACCCGGATGGTCGCCGTCGCGCCCTTCGCCTTGCTGACCTTGCTCTTCACGCTGGTCGGCACGCCGGAGCTGCTGACCCTCGCCTGGTCGAGCGCGACGCTGCCGCGGTAGGCCTGCGGGAGCGCGGCACCGGCAACCGGGTTGGCGAGCTCCAGCGTCAGCTGCCACACGCCCGCCGCGGGGTTGGCGTGGATGATCTGGAGCCCGTTGCTGATCACCGGGTTCGGCTTGCTCGGGTCGTACGTCGTCGGGTCGGTGTTGAGCAGCGTGTCGACGGGCTCGCCGGACGGGTCGGACAGGTGCGCCACGATCTCGTTAGCGGGCGTCCCCGTGAGCCGCAGGTTCACGTCGAGGTCACGTGCCCCCGCCGGGACGGCGAACCGGTACGTGTCCGTCTGCCCGGGGCTGAAGTCGCGGCCGTTCGCCTGCTCGAACGTCCCGCTGAACGTCGCCGCCCGCTTCTTCGTCACGGGCTGCACGGCCTGGACGACGACCGGGAGCGTGCTCTGCTGCCCGAACCGCCCGGTGAGAACGATCGAGTCCGCCCGCGCGCCGCTGCGCGGTGCACGAGTGATGACCGTGACGAGCCGAGTCCCGCCCTGCGGCAGGGTGAACGACGACGGGCTGACGGTGCCGGCCGAGGTCGCCACCAGGTCGGTGGTGCGCAGCGACACCGGTCCGGTGAAGCCGGCCGCGCCGGGCGCGGTCCAGAGCACCGCCTTCCACGTCCCCGGAGCGGGGTTGTGGACCTCGACGCTGCCGAGGTTGCCGGTGCCCTGAGGCAGCGTGTAGGCGGTAAGGGCGCCCTGCGGGTCGAACAGCGTCATCCGGACGAGCGGCCCGGCGGGGCCGGGCCACGCGATGGAGGCGCGCAGCAGGTCGGTACCGACCGGCACCTTCACCGAGGTCGTCACGTAGACGCGCTGACGGCCGAGCTGGTCCAGGAACGTCTGCGTGCTCGACGAATCGATGGCGACGGTCTTGGTCTGCTGCCCGACGACCTTGTCGATGCGGCGGAGAGCGGCCGTGACCCGCTGCGGGCCGACGCCGGTGTTGGTGACCCGCACCTTGCTGGTGACGAGCGCGCCCGGCGTGGTCGTCCGCGACACCTGCGCCCGGTCGAACACCAGCCCCTGGCCGGTGGCGCGGCCGCCGGCCAGGCTGACCGCGGCCTGCACCGCGCGGTAGCTGTTCAGCCGCCCGGCGCCCTGGTCCTGCGCCGGCAGTCCGAGGTCGTCGGCGCTGCTGTCGAGCACCCGGCGCACCTGGTCGGGCGACGGCGACTGCCCGTGGTGCGCCTGCCGGTAGGCCTGGATGACCAGTGCCGCGGCACCGGCCGTCAGCGGGGCGGACTCGCTCGTCCCGCCGAACAGCTGCAGATCACTGGGGCGGCCGTTCTCGTCGGTGCAGTCGACGTACTGCGGGTCGCCGTTGGGCAGCGTCGCATTCGAGCAGGTCGACCACCCGAGGTCGCCGGGCGCCATCAGGTCGGGGACGCGGCCGGTCTGGCCGATCCCGCCCGAGGACAGCGACGACAGCTGGTCGCTGACCCAGTGTCCGTTGCCCAGGGGCGCGCCGCCGTAGCCCTCCTGCACGTAGGCGCGGAACTGCGTGCTACCCGCGACACCGATCACCCACGGGTCGGTCGACGCCGTACCGAGGCTGTTGCCCCCGCCCGCGTCACCGGTGCTGGCCGTGACCGTGACGCCGGCATCGACGGCGTCCCGGTTGAACATGCTGATCGGGTCGGCGGCCGTGTCGGGGTAGGGGTTCGAGCCGAAGGACTCGTTGAGCACGTCGACGTGGTCGTGGCTGACGGCCCAGTCGATCGCCTGGATGATCGTCGAGGTCGGTGCGGTCAGCAGAGCGTTCGAGAACACCTTGAGGCCGACCAGCGACGCCCCCGGCGCCATGCCCTCGACCCGGATCGTGCAGCCCGCGGGCAGCGGGTGCGCCGGGTTCACGAACGTCGACAGGTCGTACGCCTGCCGGCCCTGCGCGGCGATCGAGCCGGCGTCGCCCAGCGCCTCGGCACCCGACGTCGGCGCGGCCGTGCCGTCACCGGAGAAGTCCTGGTAGTCGACGAAGACGTGGCTGCCGTCGGCGCGGATGAAGTCGGGCTGGTTCACGTCGACGCCGTCGGCGATGAAGGCGACCTTCACCCCACGGCCGTCGTAGCCGAGCGAGCGGGCGGTCAGTTCGGTCGGGCTGTCCGAGTTCGTGTGCGTGAGCTGCAGCGCCTCGGGCTCGAGCAGCGGGTGCGCCGGGCTGCTCGGGCACACCTGCTGCGAGCCGGCAGCCTGCGACGAGGTCCCTGCCTGCGCGGACTCGTGGGCCGGGCGAGGCGCCTTCCAGACGAGGTCGGGCACCACGTCGGCGACCGCCGGGTCGGCGCGCAACGTCGCGACCGACGTCGTCGGCAGCGTCGCCGCGACCGCGTTCAGGGTGGTGAAGGCATGTGTGGTGGAGCCACCCAGGCGGCTGATGCTGCGCTGCAGCGGCGCCTGGTCGGAGCGCACCGCGGCGGCGCGCCTGGCGACGGACCCCGCCAGGGCGGGGCTCTCGGGGTGTTGATCTCGGAGCAGCACGATGACGTGCTGCTCGGGGCCGGATGGTTTCGCCGGGGCCGCGAAGGCGGTCGGCGCTGCGATCGCCCCCGCACCCGCCATCGTCGTACCGGCCAGCAGGGCGATCACAGCACGTGCGCGCATCGAGGACTCCTCACGCCACGGACACACAGGGACAAGCGGAGGCAACACAAGCAGTAACCGGCGTCGGCCACAAGCGATTCGCTCCGATTACCGCGCGTCGCCACGTCGCGACACGGGTCGCGCCCTCCCGGGGTCGCCTCCGGAGGGCGCTCGACCCCGTGGGCTGCTTGGCTACGGCTGTGGCACGTGGGCAGGGGGCGAGTGAGCAGCGGGCGAGCGGGCCGGAGATCCGCGACTACGGCTTCCTCTCCGACTGCTCGACCGCCGCGCTCGTCTCCCGCGACGGGTCCATCGACTGGTGGTGCGTCCCGCGGTTCGACTCCCCCACCGTCTTCGGGCGCCTGCTCGGCCCCGACGCCGGCTCCTGGAGCCTGCGGCCCACAGGGGCGTCCACGACGGGCCGGAGCTACCTCGACGACACCCTCGTCATGCGCACCGTGCACACGACGAGCACCGGAACGGTCGCCGTCACCGACGCCCTCGCCCTGGAACCGGGCGCCCGCGGCCACGACGTCGGCCTCGACAGCCCGCACGTGCTGGTCCGCGCCGTCGAGGGCCTCGCCGGCACGGTCGCCATGACCAACGAGCTCGCCGCCCGCCCCGAGTACGGCGTCACCCGCCCGCACCTGCGCCGGCTCGACGTCACGAGCTTCGAGGCCCACGGCGGGCCGATACGCCTGGTCGCGACCGGCCCGCGGCCTGGGACCTCGACGAGGACGTCGCCCGCGCCGCGTTCACCGTCGAGCAGGGCGAGCGCGTCGAGCTGCGACTGGGCGCCGTCGCCGCCTTTCCCCCGCACCCCACGGACGCCGCCCGCGACGTGGCCGACCTGAGCAACAGGGCGGACCTCGACGACACGGTCGAGGCCTGGCGATCGTGGGTCGCCGACCACACGACCTACGATGGCGAGCACACCGCCCTGGTGCGACGCAGCTCCGTCGTGCTCCGCGGGCCGACCTACGCACGGTCCGGCGCGGTGCTCGCGGCCGCGACGACGAGCCTGCCGGAGACCGACGGCGGGGCGGACACCTGGGACTACCGCTACGCCTGGGTGCGCGACCTCTCGGTGACGGCCCGCGCGCTCGCGTTCGCGACCTGCCCGAGCGAGCCGCTGGCCCTGCTGCGTTGGCTGACCGCCGCCGTCGGCCACCTCGACGGGCGGTCCGTCGGCGAGGGCGTGCAGATCGTGTACGGCGTCGGCGGCGAGCGCGACCTCACCGAGCGCACCCTCGACCACCTGCCCGGCTACCGAGGGTCCGACCCGGTGCGGGTCGGCAACGCCGCCTAGACGCAGACCCAGCTCGACGTGCTCGGCGAGGTGCTCGACACCGCGCACCTGCTGCTCCGCGACAGCACCGACGAGCTCGATCCCGCGATGGTCGACCTGCTCGCCGGCATGGCCGACCGGGCCGCGAGCGCCTGGGAGCAGCCCGACTCCGGCATGTGGGAGGCACGCGACGCGCAGCGCCACTACATGTCGTCGAAGGTCATGTGCTGGGTCGCCCTCGACCGCGCGCTCGCACTGGCGCCCCGGCTCGGATCGCGGGCGCACACCGACGACTGGGCCAAGGCGCGGGACGCCGTCCGCGCGGCCGTGCTCGAGCGGGCCTGGAGCGAGCGTCTCGGGGCCTACGCGGGTGCGTTCGACTCCGACGAGCTCGACGCGTCGGTGCTGCTGCTGCCGCTCGCGGGGTTCCTGCCGGCCCGCGACCCGCGGATGGCCGCGACGATCGAGGTCGTCGCCGCGCAGCTCGGCGACCGGGGGCTGGTGCGGCGCTGGCCGGCGGACACGAACGGGTTCCTCGTGTGCACGTACTGGCCGGTCGAGTGCCTCGCGATGGCCGGCCACGACGAGCGCGCCCGCGCGCTGTTCGACCTGGCGACCTCGCGGGCGAACGACCTCGGCCTGCTCGCCGAGGAGGCCGACGTGCGCACCGGGGCGCCGCTGGGCAACGTGCCCCAGGCGTTCTCGCACGTCGGCCTGATCAACGCGGCCTGGCGCCTCGCCCACCCGTAACATCCGGCGCATGAACGAGGGGGCCGACGTGTACATCTCGGTCGACGTCGAGGCCGACGGGCCGGTCCCCCTGGTGAACTCGATGCTGTCGCTCGGCGCGTGTGTTGCGGGGACCTTCGACGGCCGGCGGTTCACCCGCGCCGACCCGACCGCGCAGACGCACTACGTGGAGCTCCGGCCGGTCGGCGACTCCTTCGACCCGCAGGCTCTCGCCGTCAGCGGGCTCGACCGCGACCTCCTCCTGCGCGACGGAGCCGCCCCCGAGGAGGCGATGGCGGCGTTCGCCGGCTGGGTGCGCGAGGTGGCGGGCGCCGGCCGGCCCGTGCTCGTCGCCTATCCCGCGTCGTACGACTGGCCGTGGGTGTCGACCTACCTCGCGCGCTTCGCCCCCGGACGCTCGCCGTTCGGCCACTCCGGCTGCCTCGACATGAAGACGATGTACGCGCTGAAGGCCGGCGTGCGGATCGGCAAGGCCGTGAAGCGGGAGATGCCCGCCCACCTGCTGTCGAGGCGGCCGCATACGCACCACGCCCTGGACGACGCCGTCGAGCAGGCCGACCTCTTCGCGAACCTCATGGAGTGGGCTCCGTAGATGCCGGACGACGGCAGCGCGTCGGGGGATCCGCCCTACGGCGTCTGGGCCCTGAGCCGCCCAGGACAGTGACCCTGCCTCGCCGACTTTGCTCTGAGTCACGAGGTGAGCTGCGCGGGACCTCCCGCTCGGCGAGTCACCACGCGACTCACGGCAAAGCCTCGACAGTGGGCCCGTCCCGGGCGGAGGACGTTCCCCTAGCCTGCGCACGTGCGCATCGTCGTGGCCCTCGGTGGCAATGCCCTCACCGGCCCTGGTGGCGATGCCACCCCCGAGGCCCAGGCGGACGCCGTCCGTGCCGCGGCGCCCGCGCTGAGGGACCTCGCCGTCGAGCACCAGCTCGTCGTGACCCACGGCAACGGCCCGCAGGTCGGCAACCTGCTCGTCAAGAACGAGATCGCCGCCGCCGTCGTCCCGCCCGTTCCGTTGGACTGGTGCGGCGCCCAGACCCAGGGGACCCTCGGGACCCTGCTGCTCGACGCGCTCGACGAGGCGTTCGCGCTGTCCGGCGAGAACCGGCGCGTCGCCGCGCTCGTCACCCGCACGCTCGTCGACCCCGCGGACCCCGGCTTCGAGCACCCGACCAAGCCGATCGGCCGCTACCTGCCCCAGCACGAGGCGCAGGCGCTGATGGAGCACGGCCAGACCTGGATCGACCACGGCGCGCGCGGGTGGCGCCGGGTGGTCGCGTCGCCCGAGCCGCTGGAGGTCCTCGACGCGCCGGCGGTCGCCGCGCTGCTCGACGCGGGGTTCGTGGTCGTCGCGGCCGGCGGTGGCGGGGTGCCGACGGTGCGGACGGGTTCTCGCCGAGAGGGCACCTCTCTGACCGGCGTCCAGGCTGTGATCGACAAGGACCTGACGGCGGCCGTCCTGGCCGAGGCGCTCGGCGCCGACCTGCTCGTGGTCGCCACCGACGTGGATCACGCGATGGTCGGCTTCGGCACGCCGCGGCAGCGGCCGCTCGAGGAGGTGACGGTCGCCGAGCTGCGCGCCCACGCCGCCGACGACGAGTTCGGCGCCGGTGGCATGGGCCCGAAGGTCGAGGCGGTCTGCCGGTTCACGGAGCGGACCGGGCACCGTTCCGCCATCACCAGCCTGCACCGGATCAGCGAGGCGGCCGCCGGCGTCGCCGGGACCCGCGTCACGGCCTGACCGCGCCGGGAACCGGACCCTGGCCGGCGGTGTAGGAGCAGCAGCATGGGGAGGAGGTCCGATCAGCGACGAGCACGATGACGGCGAGGTCGTGGCCCGGGTGCGCGCAGGGAACCGCGAGGCGTACGCCGAGCTCGTGCGCAGGCACGCGCCCGTGGCCGTCCGCACCGCCCGGCTGCTCGGCGCGGGGACCGATGCCGAGGACGTCGTGCAGGAGGCGTTCGTCAAGGCCTACGCGAGCCTGGACCGGTTCCGCGACCGAGCGCCCTTCCGCCCGTGGCTGCTGCGCATCGTCGCGAACGAGACGCGCAACCTGCTGCGGTCGGCAGGCCGTCGCAGTGCCCGCGAGCACGCCGCGTGGGAGCGGACCGCTCCGCTGCTCGTCCCCGGGCCGGACGACGGCCCGGCCGACGCCGTCCTCTCGCGGGAGCGGCGCGAGCAGCTCGTCGCCGGGCTCGGCCGGCTCGCGGAGCCGTACCGGCAGGTCGTCGTCTGCCGCTACCTCCTCGATCTCGACGAGGCCGAGACCGCGACGGGGCTCGGCGTGCCGCGCGGCACGGTGAAGTCCCGGTTGAGCCGCGCGCTCGACCAGCTCGCGGGCACGATCACCGATCCGCAGGACGCCCGGACGACAGGAGGCGAGGCATGAGCACCGACCCCGACGACGCGCCGCGCCGCCTGCTCGTCGAGGACCTCCGCGCCCTCGCGGACGCCGTCCCCGCCCCGCCTCCCGCGGCGGCTGCCGCGATGGCCGACGCCGTCCTCGCGCGCCTCGCCGCGGCGCCGCCTGCCCCGCGGCGCTCGGCCTGGCACGAGCGGGCGCGCGTGGGTGAGCGCCTCCGGATGCGTCGGCGTCTCGTCACCGTCGCGGCGGGGGTCGTCGCCGTGCTCGGCACCCTGCTCGCGGCGCCGCCGGTCCGCGCTGCGGTGGCCGACTGGTTCGGCTTCGGCGGGGTCCGGGTGCGGATCACGCCGACGCCGGCCCCCACCACGGCCCCGCCACCCCCGTCCGTCACCGCGGCCGCGTCCCTCGCGCAGGCCGAGGCCGCGCTCGGGTTCGCACCGCTCGTGCCCGCCGAGCTCGGGCCGCCCGACAGCGTGCAGGTGTCGGCCGATCGCCGCCTGGTGTCGATGATCTGGACTGGAGGCCCCGACGGCACGGTCCGGCTCGACCAGTGGGCGGCCGATCTGGACGGGCTCGCGGCCAAGACAGCCCAGGGCGTCCGTTTCACCACGGTCGACGGGAACTTCGCGCTGTGGTTCGACGCGCCGCACGAGGTGGTCCTCGATACGGACGACCGCGGCGGCACGCGCACCGAGCCGCCCCGGCTCGCCGGGCACACCCTCATCTGGCAGGCCTCCGGCGCGACGCTGCGCCTCGAGGGCGACCTCACGCTCGAGCGCGCGACCGAGATCGCCTCGTCCGCGCGGCCGGCGGGCTGAGGAACCGGTCGGGCAGCTGCGGTGTACCCCGGGTACTCGCCCTCCCGGAGGTCGCCATGCGTGCACCCCGCACCCTGCTCGTCGTCCTCGTCACGGCCCTGCTCGGCGCCCTCGCCGTCGCGTTCGCGCCGTCGAGCTCCGCCGGCGGGCCGACGAGCGTGCTGCTCGTCGACCCGGCCAACGGCCGGGCCACCGCCCTCTACGCCTCCGATCCGCGCTACGAGCGCCTCTCCGAGCTGCTCGGCGCCATGTCGGCACCGGCGAGCGACGGCTCGGCACCGGTGGTCGCCGGCGGCGGGTGGAACCCCGGATCCGGCGGCATCACCGTGACCTGGCTGATGCACGACGTCGCCGTGTGGCGGATCGACCACGTCTTCCTCGGCGCCGACGAGGTGTCGATCGCCAGCGTGAGCGACATGTCCGGCGTCGCCGGGCTGAACGAGGACCTGACGTGGCACCGGGCGAGTGACCCGAAGGGCCTGACCACCCTGCTCACCGGGCTCGGGCTCGGCCCCACCGCCACGCCCGCGACACTGGCCGCCACCGCGCCACCGACGGCCGCCGCGGCCCGCCCGGCCGTCGAGCGGTCGCAGCCGGGCGCCGCGACACCCGCCGCCCCCGCGGTCCCCGCTCCGCTGTGGGGGCTGGCCGGCCTGCTGCTCGGTGCCGGGGTCGTCCTCGTCGCCGGCCGCCTGCGTCGCCGGGTCCGGCCGGCGCCGGCGGACGACGACGACGCCCCTGAGATCCCGTCGTCCGCCGAGGTGCTGCACGGCTGACCGGCAGACCTCGACGTCCCGCTCCGCCATCTCGAGCCCCGACCGGCCACCGAACTTCATGTTCGCGCGGCGCTCTGGACGACCGACAGCGTGCGCTCGTCCGTGTCTCCCCCCATTCACCGGCAGCGACGTGGAGGTTACGCAGCGAGCGGCGCACGCGGAAGTCCTTCACCGGTCCGGACGCGCGCATCGAAATGCTTGCAAACTCAACTTCCTTGCGGCTGAGGAGCGGCTGAGAAAATCGGCTGAGCCTGATCGGGCGCCCGGTAGGGTGGCCGGACGAGAAACGGCACAGCGCGGCGCCGCGTTTTGCTGACACCACACGATGCCAGAACTCGGGAGAGCCCAGCATGATTGAGGTGCGCGGTCTGAGCAAGCGCTACGGGGACAAGCTCGCCGTCGACGACCTGTCGTTCACCGTTCAGCCGGGCGTCGTCACCGGTTTCCTCGGGCCGAACGGGGCCGGCAAGTCG
Organism: uncultured Actinomycetota bacterium; assembly: GCA_963792195.1. Lineage (GTDB taxonomy): Bacteria > Actinomycetota > Actinomycetes > Actinomycetales > Kineosporiaceae > DATKNA01. The sequence goes on from CAWBVK010000007.1 coordinate 154,023, forward strand.
ACGACGATGCGGCTGATCCTGGGGCTCGACCGGCCGGCATCCGGCGAGGCCCTGGTCAACGGGCAGCGCTTCGGCTCGGCCAAGTATCCGATGCGCGAGGTCGGGGCCCTGCTCGACGCCAAGGACGTCCACGGCGGCCGCACGGCGCGGGCCCACCTCGTGGCGCTGTGCCAGTCCAACGGCATCCCGACCAAGCGCGTGGACGAGGTGCTCGAGATGACGGGCATGGGCGAGGTCGCCAAGAAGCGGATCCGTGGCTTCTCGCTCGGTATGTCCCAGCGGCTCGGGCATCGCGGCGGCCATGCTCGGCGACCCGCGGTGCTGATGTTCGACGAGCCCGTGAACGGCCTCGACCCCGAGGGCATCATCTGGATCCGGCAATTCATGCAGACGCTGGCGGCGCGGGGGCGGACCGTCTTCGTGTCCAGCCACCTCATGAGCGAGATGTCCATCACGGCCGAACATCTGATCGTCATCGGTCGCGGCAGGCTGCTCGCCGACATGAGCACGGCGGACTTCATCACCGAGAATTCCGCAGGCGCGCACCCGGGTCCGCTCGCCGCAGCAGGAGCAGTTGGCCGAGGCGCTCGCGGCCGACGGTGCGCCGGGTCATGCCGCGTCGAGGCCTACCTCGAGGTCGACGGGGATGACGACCGACCAGGTCGGCGACATCGCGGCCGCCAAGGGGCTGACCGTCCACGAACTGTTCACGCAGCGCTCCTCGCTCGAGGAGGCGTTCATGGAGATGACCCGGGACAGCGTCGAGTACCACGCCGAGACCCCCGTCGCGGGCACGCCCTCCGACGAGCCGGCCCTCGCCGGCGCCCGGACCGAGAGGTGAGCACGGCCATGAGCACAGCAACGATCGGCGCGCCCGCCGGCCCTCGGTGCCGTCCAGCGGGACGACGCTGCCCAACGTCCTCCGTTCGGAGTGGACGAAGCTGTGGTCGGTCCGCTCGACGCGGTGGACCCTGCTCGCCACGTCCTCGTCTCGTGGGGCTTCACCACGCTGTTCGCCTGGGGCGAGACGGCCAACTGGAGCCACGTCGACCCGCAGGAGAAGGCGAACATCGACCCGACCGCCAACTCCCTCGGCGGCCTGTACTTCGGTCAGCTCGCCATCGCCGTGCTCGGGGCGCTCATCATCACCGCCGAGTACTCCACCGGCGGTATCCGGACGACGCTGACCGCCGTCCCGCAGCGGCTCAAGGTGCTGGCGGCCAAGGGGGTCACGTTCGCGCGTCGTCGCCCTCGTCGTCGGACTGATCACGTCGTTCGGCGCCTTCTTCATCGGCCAGGCCTTCTTCGCGACGGTCGGCGTGGAGGCGCACCTGGGTGACCCCGGCGTGACCCGCGCGGTCATCGGCGGCGGGCTGTACATCCTCGGCTGCGGGATGCTCGGATTCGCCGTGGGGACCCTGCTGCGGCACAGCGCGGGCTCCATCACCACCGCCATCGGCCTGCTGTTCGTCCTGCCCATCCTCAGCAACCTGCTGCCGGGCGACTGGGGCAAGACGATCCGTGAGTACTTCTTCTCCAACGCCGGCGGTCAGATCACGACCATCCGGCAGGACCCCGACCTGCTCTCGCCGTGGAACGGCTACCTCGTCTTCACGCTCGAGTGGGTGGCCATCCTCGTCGTCGGCGCGATCCTGCTCCGACGCCGGGACGCCTGAGCCGCGGGACCGCGGAGCCTCGGGAGGCGGAGGCCCCGCGGTCCGGTTCACGCGGTCCCGGCAGCGGACCGGACGTGCAGGGCGCCCGCTCCCTCGGGTGGAGCGGGCGCCCTGCTGCGTCGGTCAGCTCACGTTGCGGCGCACGCTGCGCCACAGCGCCGAAGGCGAACGGGACGGCGATCCAGAGGACCAGCGGGGTCACGAGCTGCCCGACGTGGCCCGAGACGTCGAACCGGGAGAGCCACCCGAAGGCCTCGTTGACGTCGACCCACGGCGCCTTGCCCTGAGCACGCCGTGGCGACGGCGAGCAGCACGACGTTCGGCGCCACGAAGTAGGCGACGATCGCGGCGGCCGTCTGCATGATGAGCGCGCCGAGCGCGGCACCCATGACCAGCGCCAGCGCGGCCGAGACCGCCGAGCCGCCGAGGATCGACGCCGAGGGCGCCCCAGGCGACGTCGGCGTCGAGGACCAGTGCCGCGGACGGCGAGCCCGGCTGCGGCCATCGCGTCGACGACGACGGTGGCCAGCAGGCCCAGCACGACCGCCGCGGCGAACTTGGCCGCCAGCACGCGCAGCCGCCGCGGCGTCAGCGTGAACGTCGTCAGCGCCGTGCGCTGGGTCCACTCGCTCGCCATCGCCAGGACGCCGACGACCGGCAGCAGCGCACGATCACGGGGTAGCTCGCGTCGCGCAGCCAGCCGTCGTAGCTCAGCGCCGTCGGCCGCGCCGTGGAGCGACCAGGTAACCGACGACCGCGACGGAGAGCAGCAGGGCGCCAGCGCGAGCAGCGCCTGGCCGGCGCGGGTGTCGACGCTCTTGCGGAGCTCGACCCGGGTGAGCGTCGCGAACGACGGGCCGCGCGGACGGCCGGGCGCGTGCGGCGGCCGGGACGGGGACATGGTCGACGGCGCTCATGCCGGCACCTCCTGGGGGACGCTGGACGGCCGGCGGGGTGGGTGGACGTCGTGGTCGGCTCCGCGCCCTCAGGCGAGGTCAGCCGGAAGAAGAGGTCCTCGAGGCCGCCGCCGGCGGCCGCGGAGCTCGAGCAGCACCTGGCCGGCGGCCAGCGCGGCACGGCCGACGTCCTCGAGGCGTCGGCGCGGACGAGCAGGCGTGCCGTCGTCCTGCCGGTCGGCGGCGAGCCCGGCGGCGAGCAGGGCGGCGCGCAGGCCGGCGGGGTCGAGACCGCGGACGACGACCGCGCCGGGGCCGCTCTGCGCGACGAGCTCGCTCATCGTGCCCTGGGCGACGATCCGGCCGCCGTCGATGACGACCAGCCGGTCGACGGTGGCCTCCACCTCGCGCAGCAGGTGGCTCGACACGAGCACGGTGCCGCCGGCGGCGGCGAAGTCGCGGAGCAGCCCGCGCATCCAGCGGATGCCCTCGGGGTCGAGCCCGTTGGCGGGCTCGTCGAGCACGAGCACCGACGGGTCGCCGAGCAGCGCCGGCGGCCGATGCCGAGCCGCTGCCGCATGCCGAGGGAGTAGTCGCGGACGCGGCGGCGCTCGGCGCCGTGCCAGGCCGACGCGCTCGAGCATCTCGTCGGCCCGCGACCGCGGGACGCCGAGGAGCGTCGCGGCCAGCCGCATGGTCTCGCGGCCGGTGCGGCCGGGGTGCTGCGCCGCGGCGTCCAGCATCACGCCCGACGACCCGGCCGGGGTTGGGCAGGTCGGCGTAGCGGACGCCGTCGATGGTGGCGCGACCCGACGTGGGCGGCGTCAGGCCGCAGAGTGCGCGCAGGGTCGTGGACTTGCCCGCGCCGTTCGGGCCGAGGAAGCCGGTGACGGTGCCGGGGGCGCAGCTGAACGAGACGTCGTCGACGCTCGCGGCGGCCGGAGCCGTAGCGCTTGGTGAGGTTCTCGACGGAAATCATGGGAGCAACGCTCTCGCCGCCGGGCACCCCGCCACGTCCGGCGGAGGCCTCGACGGCGGGTACGACGAAAGTCGCACGTGCGACGGGGCCGGCGCGACGTCCGTCGGACGCGGCCGAGGCCGTGCGGCTGCCTACGCTCGCGCGCGTGAGCACGACGGAGCGCGAGGCGTGCGCCGACGCGGTCTACGTGCACGGTCGGCCTCCTCGTCGTCGCGGGGACTGCCGCCGACATCGGGGGTCACCGGGGCAATCTCGCGGCGGCGACGTTCGCCGTCACGGGGGTCGTCGCCGTCGCCTCGCTGCTGTGGCGGCGGTCGCGGCCGCTCCTGCCGGTGGTGCTCGCCGTGCCGTCCATGCTGGCCTCGACCGGGCTGGGGCTCCTCCCGCTCGCCATGTTCGCGCTGGCGATCCGCCGGCGCGACCGCGTCACCTGGGCGGTGGCCGGCCGGCGGTTATCTCGTCGCGGTCGCTTTGAACGCGGCCACCGGCGAGCTGGCCGGCAGCCTGGTCTCCGACGCGCTCACGCTGGGGCTGGCGGTGGCCGTCGGCGCCTACCTCGGCGCCCGGCGCGACCTGTCGCGTCGCTGCGCGGTGCGGGCCGAGCAGGCCGAGGCGGAGCTGGCGCTGCGCTCCGACCAGGCCCGCCTGGCCGAGCGCACCCGCATCGCGCAGGAGATGCACGACGTTCTGGCGCACCGCATCTCGCTCATCGGCCTGCACGCCGGGGGCCTCGAGGTGCGCCCGGACGCGGGCCCCGAGGTCGTCGAGCGGTCCGCGACGCTCATCCGCGAGACGGCGCGGGCCGCGCTCGAGGATCTCCGCGGCGTGCTCGGCGTGCTGCGCGCCGACGCCTCCGCCGAAGGCGCCGACCTCGCTCCGCAGCCGCAGCTGCAGCGATCTGCCGCGGCTCGTCGAGTCGTCCGCCGCGGCGGGAGTCGCCGTGACGCTGCGCTCGACGTGCCGGAGCCTGCGGCGGCGGCGCCGCCGGAGGTCACCGGCCGCACGGTGTACCGCGTCGTGCAGGAGGCGCTGACCAACGTCCACAAGCACGCGCGCGGTGCCAGCGACGAGGGTGCGTGGTCGACGGTGAGCCGGGAGCGGGGCTGGCCGTCGAGGTCGTCAACGTGCGGCCGGTGGCGGCAGACGAGCCTGCTGCCCGGAGCGGGCTTCGGGCTGGTCGGCCTGCGCGAACGCGTCGCCCTCGCGGGCGGGACGCTCGAGGCCGGGCCGACCCCGGACGGGCGGCTGGCGGGTGCGAGCCTGGTTCCCGTGGCCGACTCCGTGACCCACTCTCCCCTCGGCCCCGTCCGGGTGCTGCTCGTCGACGACGACGCGCTCGTCCGGGCCGGGCTGCGCATGATCCTCTCGAGCGCGGACGACCTGGACGTCGTCGGCGAGGCCGGCGACGGCGCCGAGGTGGTGGAGGCCGTGCGGGCGCACCGGCCCGACGTCGTGCTCATGGACATCCGGATGCCGCGGCGTCGACGGGCTCGCCGCGACGGCGCCCGGGTCGACCGCCCTGCCCGACCCGCCGCGCGTCGTCGTGCTGACGACGTTCGGGCTCGACGAGTACGTGTTCCGGGCGCTCGAGGCCGGGGCCGCGCGGGTTCCTGCTCAAGGACACGCCGCCGCGCGAGCTGATCGAGGCGGTGCGGGTGGTGGCGGCGGGAGACGCCATGCTGTCGCCGGGCGTCACCCGGGCGCTGATCACGCACGTCGCGGCCTCGTCGGCGGAGTCGACCCGGCGGCAGGCGGCGCTCGCCCGGCTGGCGCCGCTGACGGAGCGCGAGCGCGAGGTGCTGGTCGCCGTCGGCCGGGGACTGTCGAACGCGGAGATCGGCCGCGAGCTGTTCCTGAGCGAGGCGACCGTCAAGACGCACGTGTCGCGGCTGCTGCTCAAGCTCGAGTGCTCGAACCGGGTGCAGGTCGCGATCCTCGCCCACGACGCCGGCCTGCTCGACGCCTGACGCCGTCCGCCGCTGCGCCCCGCGCCGTGCTCGTCGAGTGCGGGGTTACTCGCCGAGTGCGGATTCTCGGGGCCCGATTATCCGCATCCGGCGAGTAAGGCCGCATTCGGTGAGCACGGGAAGACGCGCAGACGGCGCCGCCCCGCGGGAGGTCCCGCGAGACGGCGCCGTCGTCAGAACCGAGCGTCTCCCCAGCTCAGCGCACCGGCAGCAGCGGGCGGCGCGGAGCGACCCCCGGGGTCGTCGCCGCGGCGGGCGAGCGACGTCGACGCCTGGGCCTTCGCAGCGGCCGGGGCGGCGGTCGGGTCGGGGACCGGCAGCGGCGCGCACGTCGCGTCCGGCCCGGCGCCCTTCTTGCGCGCCGGCAGCTTGCCCGTCGCGAGGTAGTCGGCGATCAGGTTGTCCTCGCAGGCGTTGCCGTACAGCGAACCGGCGTGGGTGGTGCCACCGGGCAGGGCGAGCAGGCGCGACTTCGGGAAGAGCTTGCGCACCTCGAGGCGCCCGGGTACGGCGTGGCCGCGTCGAGCGTCTCGTTCGACCAGCAGGATCGGCGGGGATCTTGGCGCCGTTGACGTTCACGGCCTTGCCCGCCTTGGCCGGCCAGTAGAGGCACGGCGCGTTGAACCAGGCGTTGGCCCAGGTCTCGTACCGGGCGTCGGCGTACGTGGCCCAGTTGTCCCGGCGCCACTTCGCCCACGAGGTCGGCCACTGCGTGTCGGTGCACTGGACGGCCGCGTAGACCGCGAAGCCGTTGTCGTCGCCGACGCCGTTGGCGTCGTTGGCGGCGGCGATCACGGGCGCCGGGTCGTGCGTGGCGTTGTAGTCGGCCCACAGCGTGCCCAGGTCGAGCCAGGTGGACTGGTAGTAGCCGGCGTACAGGAAGGCGTCGGTCCACTCGTCGGGCCCCAGGGCACCCGCCGGCTTCTGCGGCGAGGGCGTACCGCTCCTTGTAGAAGAGGTCCTCGACGGCCGCGGCGGTCTTGCCCGAGGTGGTAGACCGAGTCGTACTTCGCGAGCCACCCGAACCAGATCTTCAGGTTGCGCTCGAAGGCGACGTCCTGGTCGAGGTTCGCGGCGTACCAGACCCGCTTGGGGTCGACGACGCCGTCGAACACCATCCGGCGGACCCGGCTCGGGAACAGGGTCGCGTAGACCTGGCCGAGGTAGGTGCCGTACGAGAAGCCGTAGTAGTTGATCTGCTTCTGGCGCAGCGCCGCGCGGATGCTGTCCATGTCGCGCGCGGCGTCGGTGGTCTTCATGTGGCTGAGCAGGGCGCCGCCGTTCTTGCCGCAGGCGGCGGCGTAGCCCTTCGACCTGGCCAGCCAGGTCCGCTCCAGCTGCGGGGTCAGCGGCTCGTAGAGCGGCCGGGGACCGGCGAAGTAGTTCGGGTCGCAGGTCAGCGCCGGCTTGCTGGAGCCGACGCCGCGCGGGTCGAACCCGATCCAGTCGTAGGAGTCGCCCGCGCCGTTCGGCACGTACTGGCCGAGGACGGAGAGGGTGAGGCCGGAGCCGCCGGGGCCGCCGGGGTTGACCAGCATGATGCCCTGGTACTTCTTGGTCCTTGTGCTTGATCATCGAGAGCGCGAGCTGGATCTTCGCGCCCTTGGGCCTGCTGTAGTCGAGCGGCACCGAGAGCATCGCGCACACGGCGCCGGCCTTGGTCAGCCCCGTGCTCGCGCAGGCGCCCCACTTCACGCCGCTCGCGACCGTGGACACGCTCCGGTGCCGGTGCCGGTGCCGGTGCCGGTGCCGGAGCCGGAGCCGGTGCTGGTGGCGGCGGTGGCCGCAGCGGCCCCGCCGGCGAGCGGTGCCGCCGTCGCCGAGGTGGCAAGGGTGGTGACCGCGAGCGTCCCCACCGCCGCGGCCGCGACGGTCGAGCCGATCAGAGTGGTCCTGAGCCTTCGCACACATTCCCCTCTCGCCGGCGCGGCTCGTGGCGCACGCCGATCCGGACCCCTGCTGGCGGGGGTCACTCTGTGTGCAGGTTCCTACCAGTGGATCTCGGACGGGGGCAAACGATCGAGCGGTGTGTCACTCGTGCGCCGCCGATTGCAGGGGCCCGCGTCTGCTGCTCACCGAACGTGAGGGTCGTGTTCGTGCCCAGGGATCGGGGAAGGGATCGCGGACGCGCTCCCGTGTCACGCCGGAGCGGCGCCCGCTAACGTGCGGCCATGCCTGATGCGATCGAGGTCCGCAAGATCCCGCTCAAGAACGTCAGCGACGCCTCGGGGCTGGCCGAGCTCGTCGACGCCGGGCGTGCTCGAGGCCGACCGCGTGGTCGCCGTGATCGGCAAGACCGAGGGCAACGGCGGGGTCAACGACTACACCCGGATCATCGCCGACCGGGCGTTCCGCGAGGTCCTCATGGCCGAAGGGCACCCGCGGCCGCGACGAGGTCATGCAGGTGCCGATCGTCTGGTCGGGCGGCACCGACGGCGTCCTCTCGCCGCACGCCACCGTGTTCGCGACCCTCCCGCCCGACCACCCCGACGCGCAGGCCGGCCGCGACGAGCCGCGGCTCACCGTCGGCTTCGCGATGAGCGAGCAGCTGCTGCCGGAGGACATCGGCCGGCGACCGATGATCGAGAAGGTCGCCGCCGCCGTGAAGGTGGCGATGGAGCGGGCCGGCATCACCGACGCGGGCGACGTCCACTACGTGCAGACGAAGACCCCGCTGCTGACCATCCACACCATCCGCGACGCCAAGAGCCGCGGCAAGACCGTGTGGACCGAGCACACCCACGAGTCGATGGACCTCTCGAACGGCACCACCGCCCTCGGCGTCGCGGTGGCCCTGGGCGAGATCGAGATGCCGTCGGACGACGACGTCATGCACGACCGCTCGCTGTACAGCTCGGTCGCGTCGTGCTCGTCGGGCGTCGAGCTCGACCAGGCGCAGGTCGTGGTCGTGGGCAACGCCGTCGGCGTCGGCGGCCGCTACCGGATCGGGCACTCGGTGATGAAGGACGCGCTGGACGCCGACGGCATCTGGGCGGCCATCCGTGACGGCGGGCCTCGACCTGCCCGACCGCCCGCACCCGTCGGACCTGGAGGGCCGGCTGGTCAACGTGTTCCTCAAGTGCGAGGCGTCCCAGGACGGGCAGGTCCGCGGCCGGCGCAACGCCATGCTCGACGACTCCGACGTGCACTGGCACCGGCAGATCAAGGCGACGGTCGGCGGGGTCACCGCGTCGGTGACCGGCGACCCCGCGGTGTTCGTCTCGGTGTCGGCGGCGCACCAGGGCCCGGACGGCGGCGGCCCGGTGGCGGCCATCGTCGACCTGGGCACAACGACCTCCGGGGCGTAGCCGGCAGCCCCGCGAGCCGGCCCGCCCCCTCCCCGGGTGGGTCAGCGGTTCTCGGGGCCCGGTGGCGGCAGCTCGGGGTCGGGCGCGCCGTACCCCTGCGCCGGCGGGGGCGGCGGCGTCCCGTAGGGCTGTGCCGGAGGTGCGGCGGGCGGCGCCGCGTGACCCTGGTCCGGGTACTGCGGCTGCCCGTAACCCTGCCCCGGCGCCGGGGGCGGGCCGTAGCCACCGCCGGGGTTGCCGACCTCGGCGTACCCCTTGGGGTTCGGCCCGTACTGGTTGTCGGGGTGGCTATCCTGCGCCCACCACACGATGAGCACGATGATGCCGACCAGCGGGATCAGGCCGATCAAGAGCCACCAGCCGCTGCGGCCGGTGTCATGCAGCCGGCGGACGCTGACCGCGAGCGAGGGAACGACCAGCGCCAGGAAGACCAGAGTCGAGACGAGGCCGCCCACGTTGTTCGCGTAGTTCGTGTGCAGGATCGCGTCGACGACGTTGGCGATGGTGCGCACGATGGCGCTGAACAGGACGAAGAACCAGAACTCCGAGCGCCGCGAGCGCCCGCTGAACTCCGCGTACCGCTGCTGCAGGCAGATCCGGACGGCTTCCTGGAACGACACGGGACCCTCCCCCGGGGGCGCCCCTGCGGACGGGGGCGGCGTGCGATCGAGCCTAGAGCCGCGACGGCCCCCGCCGGGAGATCCGGACGGGGGCCGTTGGAACACTCGGCGTCGCGCCGAGCGACGGGCGGAAGGGCTCAGAACTGCGGCGCCGGCGGGGGAACCGGAGCGTAACCACCTTCGATCGCCTTGGGCGACGGCCCGTACTGGTTGGCGGGCTTGCTGTCGCCGGCCCACCAGACGATGAGCAGGATGGCGCCGACGATCGGGATCAGGACGATCAGCCACCACCAGCCGCTGCGGCCGGTGTCGTGCAGGCGGCGGACGCCGACCGCGAGCGAGGGAACGAGCAGGGCGAGCGTCACGAGGGTTGTGATGATGCCGCCCGACGTCGCGCTGCCGCTGCCGATGATCCGGTCGAGGACGTTGGCCACCGTACGGACGATCGCGCTGAAGAGGACGAAGAATCAGAACTCGGAGCGGCGCGAGCGGCCGGAGAACTCCGCATAGCGCCGCTGCAGGCAGGTCCGAACGGCGTCCTGGAAGGACATGGGAGGGAACCCTCTCTGATGATCTCTGTCTGGGCGCGCCGATCCTAGGGGGGTCGTCACGACGGGGACAACGCTCCGACGCCGTCGTCACCGAGTCGCGACCTTCGGGCCGCGGGCGGCACAAGTTACTCGCCAGTAAGCTGAGGCCCGGATCGGGATCTGTCGGCGCCCGGCGGCACACTCGTCCCTGAGAACCACGCCCGGGCGCTGCGCGGGTGCGGGCCCGGCGAACTGGAGAGTCGACGAGCATGGACCTGTCCGCCCTGCAGATCACCATGATCACTCTGATCGCGGTGGCCTCCGTCGTGGGCGTCGCGCTGTTCGCGCGCACCGTCGGTTACCTCGTGCGCGTGATCCGGCTCGGGTCTCCCGACCGCACCCGCGGCGGCCTCGCCGGCGACCGGGTGCGCAGCGTGCTCGTGGAGACCCTGGGGCACGCCCGCCTGGGCAAGTGGCCGCTCGTCGGCGTCATGCACTGGTTCGTGTTCGTGGGCTTCGGCGCTCTGTTCTTCACCCTGCTCACCGCCTACGGGCAGGTCGTCGACCCGACCTTCGCCCTGCCGCTGATCGGTCACTGGCCGGTGTACGAGTGGCTGGCGGAGATCATCGCCTGGCTCACCGGCCTCGGGATCCTCACCCTGATCGTCATCCGGCAGAAGGACCACCCGCGGCGTGCCGCGGAGCACGGCCGGCGCTCGCGCTTCTTCGGCTCGACGTTCTGGCAGGCCTACTACGTCGAGGCCACGATCCTGGCCGTCGTCGTCTGCGTCCTGCTGCTGCGGGGCCTCGAGTACGCGCTGGCGGCGTCCGGCCCGGCCGCGGGGGGCGCCGCCGGGACGGCGTCCTGGGTGCACTACCCCACCACCGCCTGGATCGGCAGGCTCCTCTCCGGCACCGCGGTGACCGCGCTGGAGAACGCGATCGTCGTCGTCGCCGCCGTCAAGATCTTCGTGTCGATGGCGTGGTTCATCACGATCGCCCTGCAGCCGACGATGGGCGTGGCCTGGCACCGATTCCTCGCGTTCCCGAACATCTGGTTCAAGCGGCACCCCGGGCGCGCGCCCGAGCGGGGGCTCACGCCGAGCCTGGGCGAGCTGCAGCCGATCCGCGTCAACGGCGAGGTGCTCGACTTCGAGAACCTCGACGAGCTCGACGAGGACGCGCCTCTGGGCGTGGGCAAGGTCGAGGACTTCACATGGAAGGGCCTGCTCGACTTCACGACCTGCACCGAGTGCGGCCGCTGCCAGTCGCAGTGCCCCGCGTGGAACACCGAGAAGCCGCTCTCCCCCAAGCTCCTCGTGCTGGCGCTGCGCGACCACGCCTACGGCAAGGCGCCGTGGCTGCTGGCCGCCGAGGAGGACCGGCCGGGGCTCCCCGAGGCGGCAAGGGCGGAGGCGGAGCGGCCGCTCGTCGCCCCGGTCGACGTGCTGAACCCGCTGGCCGGCGGCGTGATCGATCCCGACGTCCTGTGGTCGTGCACGACGTGCGGGGCCTGCGTGGAGCAGTGCCCGGTCGACATCGAGCACGTCGACCACATCGTCGACATGCGCCGCAACCAGGTGCTCATCGAGTCCGCCTTCCCCAACGAGCTGAACGGGCTGTTCAAGAACCTCGAGCGCAACTCCAACCCGTGGGGCGTGAGCCCGCGGCAGCGGCTCGACTGGGCCAAGGACCTGCCGTTCGAGGTCAAGCAGGTGGGCGTCGACGTCGAGGACCTCACCGAGGTCGACTACCTGTTCTGGGTGGGCTGCGCCGGCGCCTACGAGGACCGGCAGAAGAAGACCACGCGCGCGGTCGCCGAGCTCCTCGACACCGCGGGCGTCACCTTCGCCGTGCTCGGCGACGGCGAGTCGTGCACCGGCGACCCGGCCCGGCGCTCCGGCAACGAGTTCCTGTTCAGCCAGCTCGCGATGCAGAACGTCGAGGTGCTCCGCGAGGCGAAGGCCACGAAGATCGTCGTCACCTGCGCGCACTGCTTCAACACCTTGAAGAACGAGTACCCCCAGCTCGGCGGGCAGCTACGAGGTGCTCCACCACACCCAGCTGCTCAACCGGCTCGTCCGTGAGAAGAAGCTGACGCCGGTCTCGCCGGTGGCCCCGCTCACCACGGGCGCGGACACGCCGGCGGCCACCGCGGACGACGGCGCCACCAGCACCGTCACCTACCACGACCCCTGCTACATCGGGCGGCACAACGGGGTCTACGACCCGCCGCGCGAACTCATCGGCGCGCTGCCGGGCGTGACCCTCACCGAGATGCCCCGGCACGGCAACCGCTCGTTCTGCTGCGGGGCCGGGCGGCGCCCGGATGTGGATGGAGGAGAAGCTCGGCACCCGGATCAACGGCAACCGGATGGACGAGGCCCTCGCCACCGGGCGCCGAGCAGGTCGCCGTCGCCTGCCCGTTCTGCCGGGTGATGCTGGGCGACAGCCTCACGTCCAAGCAGGCCGAGGGGGTGGCGAGCGAGAACGTCGAGGTCGTCGACGTCGCCCAGATGCTGCTGGCCGCCGTCCGGAGGGGTCCCGCGTCGGACGGCGCCACCTCGGTGCCCACGCCGGCCTGACCCGGCTCCCGGGCAGCCGTCGCCGCCGGCGCGAAAGTCGTCGTCGATCCGCTGTCGATTTCGGGGCAGGCTGTGCGACGTCAGGGTGACGGGCGGAAGGACCGGCCGCGACCCTCGACCAGGAGGCACCCCATGACCCAGTACGCGATCCTCATCTACGGCGACGAGAAGGCCTTCCAGGACCAGAGCCCCGAGGCGTGGTCGGCCATGCTCGACGCCCACACCGCCTTCGCCAAGGCCGTGGCCGACCTCGGAGGCACCATCAAGGGCGGCGAGGCGCTCGGCATGAGCGGCACGGCCACCTCGGTCCGGGACGGCGTGGTGACCGACGGCCCCTTCGTCGACACGAAGGAGACGTTCGGCGGGTTCTACCTCGTCGACGCGCGCGACCTCGACCACGCGCTGCAGATCGCCAAGCTGTGCCCGGCCCCGGCCGGCGGCGTCGAGGTGCGCCCGGTCGTCGACACCTCGGGGGCGTGACCCCGACGGCCGACGAGGTCGCCACCGCTCTCGCCGACGCGCACCGCCGCGAGTGGGCCTTCGTGCTCGCCGCGACGGTGCGCGTCGCCGGTGACCTCGACCTCGCCGAGGAGTGCGCCCAGGAGGCGTACGTCGACGCCCTCGAGGCGTGGACCCGCTCCCAGGTGCCCGACCGGCCGGGGGCCTGGCTGACCACCGCCGCACGCCGCCGCGCCGTCGACCGGCTCCGCCGCGAGGGCACCCTGCGCCGCAAGCTGCCGCTGCTGGTCGAGCCGGTGGAGGCGTCCGCCACGGGCGCGGTGCTGGGCGAGCGGCCGGACGTCGGCGACGGCGCGGCGGTGCCCGACGACCGGCTCCGCCTCGTCTTCACGTGCTGCCACCCCGCCCTCGAGCCGGCGGCACGCGTCGCCCTCACCCTGCGGCTCGTCTGCGGCGTCGCGACGCCCGACGTCGCCCGCGCGTTCCTGGTGAGCGAGCCGACGATGGCGGCCCGGATCACGCGCGCCAAGAAGAAGATCGCGCAGGCGCGGATCCCCTACCGGACGCCGTCGGCCGAGGAGCTGCCCGAGCGGCTCGACAGCGTGCTCACGACCGTGCACCTGCTCTTCAGCACCGGGCACACCGCGCCGGACGGGGAGCGCCTGGTCCGCGAGGACGTGTGCGACCGGGCGATCGACCTCGCCCGCACGCTGGTCGTCGCTGCTGCCCGCCGAGCCCGAGGCCCGCGGCCTGCTCGGCCTGCTGCTGCTCACCGACGCGCGGCGCGCCACCCGGCGTCGACGGCGACGGCCGGCTGGTGCTGCTCGAGGACCAGGACCGGAGCCGGTGGGACAACACGAAGATCCTCGAGGGGCTCCGGCTCACGGTCGACGCGCTGCGCGTGCCGCGGCCGGGGCGGTTCGCGCTGCAGGCCGCCATCGCGGGCGCCCACGCGGTCGCGCCCTCGTTCGCGGAGACCGACTGGCCGCGCGTCGTCCGGCTCTACGACGCCCTCCTGGCCCGCGGAACCCTCGCCGGTGGTCGCGCTCAACCGCGCAGCGGCCCTGGCGTTCGCGCAGGGACCCGCGCAGGGTCTGGAGGCCGTCGACGAGCTCGCGGCGTCCGAGGCCGGCGCCCGGCTCGCGGGCTACCCCTACCTGCACGCCACCCGCGCGGACCTGTTGCGCCGCCTCGGCCGTGGCGGCGAGGCGGCCGCGGCGTACGAGGCCGCGCTGGCGCTCACGACGAATGCCGCGGAGCGCGACTTCCTCGCGCGCCGCCGCGTCGTCACTCGTGGCTGGACTGAGCGGTCCAGCCAGTGGACCGAATGGTCCATCGCTGGGCGTGTGCGAGTCGGGCGAACACCCGTCGACGCTGGACCACGAGGTCCACTGAGTGGACCGGATCGGTCCACTCCTGCCGTGCACCCTGGTGACGACGATGCACGCGAGAAGCCGCCCGGGACGGCGTGCCGAGCGGCTTTCTGGGTGCATCGCAGCGAGAGGGGTGCAACCGGAGTGAGCCCACGGGTGGACCGCGGGTGGACCGGAAGAGAGCGGGACGGCGTCAGCGAGCGTCGTCGGCCGCGTCCGGGGTCTGCGCCTCGTCGGACGCTTCCGGGGCCCGCGCGTCGTCGGCAGCGCCCGGGGTGTCCGCGTCGTCGCCCTCGGCCGGGTTCCCGCCGGCGTCGGCGTCGTCGCCGGCGGGCTCGAAGGCGCCCTGCTCCTCGGCGGAGCCGTCGGGTCGGCGGCGGAGGCGCCCTGCGGCAGCAGGTCGCGGCCGGCCTGCGTCGGCGGCCTCGTGCGCCTCGTCGATCCGCTCCTGCACCTGCTCCAACCGCTGGTCGCCCTCGCTCATGCGCACCATCCTGCGGCCGGTCGCGCCGGCGGCATCCCGAGACGGCCGCGCGCGGGCGGGCGAGCCGGGCGAGCGAGCCGGCCAGGGGCCCGAGGTCGCCGCCCGACGGCGCGAGCGCCGCGGCGTTGGCCGCCTGCACCTCGGCGTAGACCTCGGCGCGGTGCACGGCGACGCTGCGCGGGGCGTCGATGCCGAGGCGCACGGTCTCGCCGCGCACGTCGAGCACGACGACGCGGACGTCGTCGCCGATGACGATGCTCTCGCCGGCGCGGCGGGTGAGGACCAGCACGTGGGCTCCTTCGGCCGGGGAGCCGGGCGGGCTAGGCGGGCTAGGCGGCCGGGACGACGGCCGCGCGCACGGGCCAGTCCGTGCCCGGCGAGGATGACCTGGGCGGCGGCGCGGGTGCGGGCGTTGACGACGACCGGCGCGAGCAGGTTGGCCGTGGTGGGCCGTGCCGTCGGCGTGTCGTGGCCGACGGTGAGGAGCACGAGGACCAGCGCGTCCGACTCGTCGAGTTCAGCCCGAGCGCCGCGCACTCGGTCTCGTCGAGCTCGAAGGCGTAGTCGGGGAAGAAGGCGGCGGGAGCGGCCACGAGGAAGCGCACGGCCGGGTCCTCGAGGCTGCGCAGCTCGAAGAGCACGGCCTCGGCGCCCTCGGCATTCGCCGGGCGGCTCGAGGTCGACGAGCACGAAGCGGCGCAGGTCGCCGAAACCCGGCAACGGGCGCACGAACGTCAGCTCGGGGAGCTCCTCCACGGCCGTCACCGTAGCGGAGCGTGAGCGTTCGATCGCAGAACTCACTTCAGGAAGTCGAGCAGGGACATCTGGAGGATCTTCGCCGACGCCCCGAGCGCCGACTGGTACCCCACCTGCTGCGCCTGCAGGTTCATGATCGTCGCGGGCAGGTCGACGTCCTCGTTCTCGCTGATCCGGGTCTTCAGGTCGAGGCGCTGGGAGTCGACGTTCGTCTTCGTCGAGTCGACGCGGGCGGCTCCGGGCGCCGACGTCGCCGAGCGCCTGCAGCACCTTCGACATGCCGGCGTCGAGGTCGGTGAAGTCTGCGGCGGGGACGCCCGCCGGCGACGCCAGGTCGGTCACGATCCGGTCGAGGAGCGCCGGCATGGTGTCCGCCCCGACGTCGCTGCCGCTTGCACGTCGAGCCGGATCGTCGCGTCGCGCGAGATCCGGGTGCGTGATCGGCTGCTCGTTGCCGAGGTAGGCGCCCGTGGTGGGGTCGACGGCCTGCCGCCCGGGCACGGTGCCGCCGAACACGGGCCGGTCGAGGTAGGTGGCGTTGTAGAGGCCGATCGACCTCGTCGCGGATCTGCGCCGCCTGCGCGGACGAGCGCCGACCCGGCTCTCGGTGCTGATCGCCCCGCTCTGCGCCTGGACCATGAGCTCGCGCACCGCGCGGAGCCGGTCCGACAGCGAGGTGAGCGTGTCGTCGGTGACGCCCGAGCCGGGCCGCGGCCTGGTCGACGTTGCGCAGGTACTGCACGTCGGCCGCCTGCTGCGACCGGTACGTCATGGCCGACGCCGTGCGCCGACGGGTCGTCGCTCGGGCACGGCGATGCGCTTGCCGCTGGACAGCTGGGCCTGCAGGTCCTGCACCCGGCCGAGCGCAGGTCTGCAGCCCGCGCAGCGTGCTCGCGCTGATGCGACCCCTGGGTGACCCTCATGTTCACGGCGTCCTCACCTGCCCACGGTGCCGGTGCGGTTGACGAGGGTGTCGAGCATCTCGTCGACGGTCGTGATGAGGCGGGCCGACGCCTGGTAGGCGCGCTGGAACTGGAGCAGGTTCGTCATCTCCTCGTCGATGTTCACCCCGGAGTCGGACTGGACGGCGGCGTCGGCGGCGGCGACGACCGAGTCCTGCACCTGCGCGGCGTTCTTGAGGCTCTGCACCCGCACGCCGAGCAGGGTCGTCACGTCGCGCCACTGCGCCGAGGGCCCGTCGCGGCCCAGCGCGGCGGCGGCGACCTGGTCGTCGGAGAGGTCGCCGATCTTCATGGCGTTCCCGCCGTCGATGGTGCCGGCGGCGGGCGTGACGGCGAGCTGCGCCGGGAGCGTCGGGACGACGGTCATCGAGCGCGGCGTCGGTGCCGTCGAAGAACAGCCCGCCGGGCGTGCCGTCGGCCTGGAAGCCCTGCTGGTGGACGCCGTTCACGAGGTCGCGCAGCGAGGTGGCGACGCCGTCGACGCGGGCCGCGAGCGCGGGGAGGTCGGTGCCGAGCACGGCCAGGTAGCCGGCGGCGGAGCCCGACTCGACCGGCACCGACGTCGTCCCCCACATGAGGACGGGCGGTGAGGCGGTGGCGCCCCCGGGCGTCGTCGCGCCGGCGAGCGTGAACTGCTGGGCCGTCGACCCCGACACCAGCGCGACGCCGCCGACCGAGACCGACACCTGGCCGTCCCCGCCCTGGCTGGCCTGGCCGCCGACCAGCGTGCCGAGCGTGCGCGCGAGCGTGTCGCGCTGGTCCATCAGCTCGTTGACCGGCCGGCCGGCGACGAGCCCGGCGGCGATCTTGCCGTTGACGTCGGCGAGGTCCTTGGCCGCCTGGTTGGCCTGCGTGACGCACGTCCTCGAGCGCGTCGTGGGCCGTCGACCAGCGCCCGGCGATGCCGTCGCTGAGGGCGCGCAGCTGGTCGGTGACCGAGATCCCGCGCTGGATCACCACGGAGCCGGCGGCGACGTCCGTCGGGTTGTTCGCGAGGTCGTGCCAGGCCGCGTAGAAGGAGTCGATGGTCGACTGCAGGCCGGTCTCGCCGGGCTCGCCGAGCAGCTGCTCGCACGCCGGTCAGGGCGCCGGTCTGGCTGCCGAGCGCCGCCTGCCGGCGCACCGGCGGCGACCCGGGCGCCCTCGACGAACGCGTCCTTGATGCGCGCCACGCGTGGCCACGTTCACCCCGCCGTTGTTCGCGCCGTTGCCCGTGAAGAGCGACGACGACGTCGCCGAGCCGATCTCCGTGAGAGCGGCCCGCTGCCGGGAGTAGCCCGGCGTGTTGGCGTTCACGATGTTCTGCCCGGTCACGTCCATCGCCCGCTGGGCGGCGTACAGGCCGGTGACCGCCGTGTTGAGGCTGGAGAACCCGGTCATGCCGGCCTCACAGCGCCCGGTCGACGACGATCGGCCCGGCGCCCGACAGCAGGTCGCTGCGGCCCCGCGCGTCGTACCCTACGGACGCCGTCGCGTCGCGGCTCGCCAGCGCCGGCCAGCGCGGCCTCGACGGCCCGCAGCCCGGCGGCCATCAGGGTCCGGTTGCTCTCCGCCAGGGCGCCGAGCTCGCGGGTCAGCGCGAGCAGGGCGTCGCGGTGCTCGACCAGGACGCCGGTCCAGGGCGGCTGCACCGCCGCGGCGAGCTCCGCGAGGCCCGCGCCCGGGGCGAGCCCGGCCTCGCGGGCGGCCGCGGTCGGCAGCGCCGGCGCGCTGCACGCTCGACGCACGCGCAGGGCGGCGACGAGCTCCTCCACCTCGCCGGTGGCGAGGGCGAGGAAGCGGGTGCGGCCCGCGGCGAGGAGCAGCTGCTCGCACTCGAGCCGGTACACGAGGCGCTCGAGCAGGTCGCGCTGGCGCCACAGGACGGCCGCGAGGTCGGGCAGGCTCATGCGCTACCCATCGGCATCCCGCGCCCGAAGCTGAGCACCCGGGCGCGCTGGGCCGTTCGGGCGAACGGGTCACCCGGTCGTGTGAAAGGCACGCTCACGGGTCATCGCGAGGCCCTCCGGGGCGAAAGGCCGCAGCTGGGCGGGCCGAAGAGACCTCGTGACCGTTACGACATCGGACGTCGAGGCGCTCGTCCGCGACAACCTCGGGCTCGTCGGCCACCTCGCCCGCGAGGCGGCGGCGCGGCTGCCCCGCCACCTCGACGCGGACGACCTCGTCGGGGCCGGCTCGCTCGCGCTCGTGCAGGCGGCGCGCGCCTTCGACCCGGCGCTCGGCGTCCCCTTCGCGCGGTTCGCGAGCACCCGGATCCGCGGAGCCATGATCGACCACATGCGCCAGCGCGACTGGGCGACCCGTTCCGTCCGCTCCCGCGCCCGCTCCCTCGCCACACGCCGCGGAGGAGCTCACCAAGGCGCTGCACCGCGCACCCACGGACGCCGAGCTCGCCGCGGCGGCCGGCATGAGCGAGCAGGAGACGCGCGAGGTGCTCCAGGGCACCGACCGTGCCTCCCTGCTGAGCCTCGACCCGCTCGCCGTCGGCGACGACGGCCTCGGCGCGGGACTGGAGGACGGCGCGCCGGGGCCCGAGGAGGCGCTGGTGGCCGCCGAACGGCTCGGCTACCTGCGCGACGCGATCGCGGAGCTGCCCGAGCGGGCCCGGCGGGTCGTGACCGGCTACTACCTCGAGGACCGCCAGCTCACCGAGATCGCCGAGGAGCTGGGGGTCACGCAGTCGCGGGCCAGCCAGCTGCGCTCGGAGGGGCTCGACCTGCTCAAGGAGGCGCTGTCGCGCCTGCTCGAGGACGACGCCCGCGCCGGGGCAGGCGCATCGTCGGGGCGCGGCGACGGCGGCGACGGCGTCCGGGCCCGCCGGCGCGACGCGTACGTCACGGCGGTCGCCCGGCGGTCCGACCTGCGCACGCGGGCCGACGTCCAGGCCTACCTCGACGGCGCCTCGCTGCAGGGCTCCGTCGGCATCGGCTCCGCCTCACTGGGCCGGATCGGCTCCACCGGCTGACGCCCACCCGGGGCGACGGCTCAACTCGGGCGCCCAGGCGCCGACAGGAAACACCGAACCGGTCCACGGACGGGCCGGGATTGACCCTGACCAAGGAGGAAGATCGTGGGTCTTCGCATCAACAACAACATCGCGGCCTACAACGCCTACCGGAACCTGTCGGTGACGGACAGCCAGATGTCGAAGTCGCTGGAGAAGCTGTCCAGCGGGTTCCGCATCAACCGTGCCGCCGACGACGCCGCCGGCCTCGCCATCTCCGAGGGCCTCCGCTCGCAGATCGGCGGCCTCAAGGTCGCCGTCCGCAACGCGCAGGACGGCATCAGCGTCGTGCAGACCGCTGAAGGTGCGCTGACCGAGTCGCACGCGATCCTGCAGCGCATGCGCGACCTCGCCGTGCAGGCCGCCAACGACGGCTCGCAGAACACCTCCTCGAAGGCGGCCGCCGACACCGAGTTCCAGCAGCTCGCCACGGAGCTCGACAACATCTCGAAGACCGCGTTCAACGGCCAGACCCTGCTCGACGGCACGTTCAACAAGGACTTCCAGGTGGGCGCCAACGCCGGTGACACGCTGAACATCACGATCGCCGGGACCGACAGCACCACCCTCGGCGTCAGCGGCCAGAACCTCACGCACCGGCGCCGTCGGGTGCGATCACCGCCGTCGACACCGCGATCGGCACGATCTCGACCACGCGCGCCACGCTCGGTGCCGCGCAGAACCGGCTCGAGCACAAGATCAACAACCTGAACGTCACGGTCGAGAACCTGACCGCGTCCGAGAGCCGGATCCGGGACACCGACATGGCGCAGGAGATGGTCTCGTTCACCCGGTCGCAGATCCTCTCGCAGGCCGGCACCGCGATGCTCGCCCAGGCGAACCAGGCTCCGCAGTCGGTGCTCAAGCTCCTCCAGTGAGCCCTGAGTCGCTGGAGGACCATCCGCAGGACCGCCCGTAGGTCCGGGTGGTGGCGCGCCACCCGGCGCGCCACCACCCGGACCCGGGCCCCGTTCCACCCGCCGCACCCAGCCGCACCAGCCGGCCCAGCCGAGGAGGGCACCGTGTCGAACGTCACAATCTCCGGCGCCGTGTCGGGGCTCGACACCGCTCACCTCATCAACAGCCTCGTGCAGGCGCAGTCGAACCAGCAGACCCTGCTCAAGAACCAGCAGACGACGCAGCAGACCGCCGCCGACACCCTGGGCAAGCTGAAGACGCGCCCTGTCGTCGGTGGGCAGCCTCGCCGCCGGGCTGGCCACAGACCTCGGCGTGGGTGGGCACCACCGTCAGCTCCAGCTCGAGCTCTGTGACAGCCACCGCGAGCGGCACCGCCGCGGGCTCCCTCACCTTCGACGTCACGGCGGTCGCCGCCGCGCACGCACTCGTCTCGGCCGAGGCCGTCGGGTCGACGTCCGCCGTCGTCGCCAGCGGCCCGCTCACGCTCACCACCTCCGCCGGGACCACCCAGGTGGACGTCGGCAGCGGGTCCCTGGCCGACGTCGTCGCCGGGATCAACGCCGCGGGCAAGGGCGTCACCGCCACCGCCGTCCAGACCTCGCCCGGCCAGTACCGCCTGCAGGTGACGGCGACGTCGCCGGGCGCCTCGTCGGCGTTCACCCTCGACGGCCTCGACGGCTTCAGCGCGATGAACGTGCTCACCACCGGCGCGGACGCCGTCATCAGCATCGGCTCCGACCCCGCCACCGCCTACCAGATCACCTCGTCGTCGAACACCTTCAGCGGGGTCGTCCCGGGGCTGTCGTTCACCGTCGGGCAAGGTCGAGAGCGGCGTGACCGTCCGGTCGACGATCGACGGCACCCAGGTCGCCGGCCAGGTGAGCAAGCTCGTCGACGCGCTGAACACCGCGCTCGGCGCAGATCTCGTCCGCGACCGCGTACGACGCGACGAAGAAGACCGCCGGCCCGCTGATGGGCGACCCGACGGTCCGGTCGGTCCAGCAGCAGCTCCTCGACATCGTGAGCCGGGCGGGCGCCGCCGGTGTCTCCCTGACCCGCGACGGACCGGTGACCTTCGACCAGAGCCGCGTTCACGGCGGCCTTCGCCGCCGACCCCGCCAAGGTCGAGGCCGCGTTCGGCGCCACCACGACGTTCGCCGCCGCCGCGGGCGTCTCGGGCTCGGTCCGGCTACTCGTCCTCGACGTCCGCGACCCGGGCCGGCAGCTACGGCGTGCACGTCGACAGCCTGCGCGACCCGCGAGCAGTGGTCCCTGGGCGCCGGCTCCCTGGCGACCGGGCAGGTCGTCACGGTCGCGCGCGGCGCCACCTCGGCGTCGTACACGGTGCAGGCCGGCGACGGCCCCGGCGACGATCGCCGCGGGCATCAGCGCGAGCGCCGCCGCGGGCGCGGGCTCGGGATCGGCGCGGCCGACGACGGCTCGGGCAACCTGCTGCTCACGGCCGGCGACTCGGCAGCGGCGGCGGCGCTTCACGGCGGACGTCGACGGATCGGCCGGCAGCCAGCTCACCGCCGGCAGCCGACGCGACCGGCACGATCGACGGGCTCCGCCGCGACCGGCATCGGCACCCTGCTCTCGCTGCCGACGGGCACGCAGCGGCGCCGTCGGGCTGGCCGCTCGACACCTCGGGCCTGTCGGACGCCGACCTCGCGGCCGGCGGCGGCGACGTCGGCTAGCGTCAGCTTCGCGCCCGGTCTGGCGCAGAGCCTCGTCGACGCTCGTCTCGAGCCTCACGAACAGCACGCACCGGCGCGCTGACCACGGCGCAGCAGACCTACCAGAACGAGGTGAAGAGCCTCCAGGACGACATCGACGCCTGGGACACCCGGCTCGCCGACTACCGCGCGAGCCTCACCACGCAGTTCACCGCGATGGAGACGGCGCTCGCGACGCTCAAGAGCCAGACCAGCGCGCTCTCCGGCCTGTCCACCAGCATGCTCGGCAACTCCAGCTCGAGCTGACCCCGCCGACGCACCGCTGCGACCCCGGAGGGAAGCGATGTCCTACGGACTCGCCCAGGCCCGCTACGCCAGCGACGCCGCGACCACCGTGTCACCCGCCCGGCTGCTCACCATGCTGTACGACCGGCTCGTCACCGACCTGGGCGCAGCCCACGAGGCGATGCTGCGCGCAGGACTGGGCGGCCAGCGGCAGCCGGCTCTCCAACGCCTGCGAGATCCTCCTGGAGCTGCACGCGACCCTCGACCTCGCAGCTCTGGCCCGAGGGCGAGGGGCTCGCCCAGCTCTACCTGTGGATGGTCGGCGAGCTCATGCAGGCCCGCCTGCGGCACGTCCCCCAGCGGGTGGCCGACTGCCGCGAGCTCGTCGTGCCGCTGCGCGACGCCTGGCGCGAGGCGCGGCCCAGCTCGCCGGGAACCCGCCTGTGGCCGCACACCCGGCCGGCGCCGCGTGACCGCGGCCGCGGGCGGATCGCCCCACCCAGGGCTGGCCGGCCTACCTGGACGCCGTCGAGGCCGGCGCGCGCGCCGTCGAGCGGCAGGCCCTCGACCCGGCCGCCGACCCGGCCGCCCTCGCCGCGCGCCTGCCCGTCCGCACCCGCGCCGCCCGGCTCGCCCTGGCCCGCCGCCCTGGAGCCCCGCCGCCGACGAGGTCCTCGCCGTGCTCGCCGCGGCCACGACCACCGTCGAGCGCCGCCGCGACGCCGCGGCCGCCTCGCTCGCCGCCCTCGCCGGCCGCAGCACCGCCGGCGCAGGAGCGGCAGCTACACCGACGGCGCCGCCCTCGACGTCCTGGGCTGACCGTCGACCGGCGCGAGGGCCCTCCGAGGACCCGAGAGCCCTCAAGAACCGGCCCCGGCGGCCCGATGTACAACCCGAGCACGGACTGCTCACCAGCGCCACGGATCGGGCGCACCCTCCTGAAGGACCACCGCGGTGCCCCCGGGCACCGCTCGACAGGGGTTCGGTGCTCATGCTCGAGGACGTCTCGATCGACGCGCTCCAGTCCGCCATGCACGGGCTCTCGGCGCGCCAGCGCGCGATCAGCGGCGACATCGCCAACGTCAACACGCCCTTCTACCGCGCCCACGACGTCGCCTTCGAGGCCGACCTGCAGCGCGCTCTGGACGACGGCTCGGACCCGCTCGGCCGTCGCCCCCACCACCACGCTCTCCGCGGCCCCCGCCGGGCTGAACGGCAACAACGTCGACCTCACCGCCGAGACGACGGCGAGCGTCAAGACCGAGCTGGCCTACCAGCTGGCGCTGCGCGCCGCGGGCGACCGGTTCTCCCTCTACCGCACGGCGATCGCGGGGTCCTGACTCGTGTTCGACGCCCTCGGCATCAGCGGCTCCGGCATGCACGTCCACCAGACCTGGATGGACGCGATCTCCGACAACATCGCCAACGTCAACACCGTGCGCCCGGCCGGGCAGCCGGCGTTCCAGGCCCGCTACGTCGTCGCGCAGGCCGTCGAGAACGGCGGGCACCGGCGCCGGCGTCCAGGTCGGGGGCATCCAGCTCGGCAGCGCCGCCGGCCGGCTCGTCTACTCCCCCGGCGACCCGAACGCCGACGCCAAGGGCTACGTCCGCCTGCCCGACATCGACCTCGGCGAGCAGATGACCACGATGATCATGGCGCGAGCGGGGCTACCAGGCGAACGCCGCCAACCTCGACCGCGTGCGCGCCACCTATCAGGCCGCCCTGCAGATGGGCCGCGGCTGATGGGCGCCGGCGTCGGGGGCGTCGGCGGCGTCGGCGGCGTCGGCGGCCTGCAGCAGCTCGCGGAGGCGTACCGCCGCCAGGTCGCGGGCGACGCAGCGGCCGGCCCAGCCCGGCGCAGGTGCGTGCAGCCGGCCGGCAGGCCACCGGCGCGCCGGCCGCAGCACCGACTTCGCCGGCGCGGTCACGAACAGCCTCGGCCAGCTCGAGCAGCTCGACCGGACGTCTGCCGGCAAGGCCGTGCAGGCGGCCACCGGCTACGCTCTCCGACGTGCAGGACTACGTCATCGCCGCGACCCAGGCCCAGCTCGCCACCCAGCTCACCACGACCGTGCGCAACAAGGCGCTCGACGCCTTCAACGAGATCATGAGGATGCCGCTGTGAACCGCCGGACCGTCGCCTCCCTCGAGCGCGGCCGAAGGGCCTGCTGGCCGGCTTCACGCCGGGCCAGCGCGCCATGGTCGCCGTCGCCGGCGATCGGGCTGGTGCTCGGCGCCGTGGCGCTCACCCGGTTCGCGGCCCAGCCCACCTGGAGCCCGCTGTTCAGCAACCTGACGGGCAGCGACGCGAGCGCCGTGGTCGACCAGCTGAAGTCGCAGGGCGTGCAGTACCAGCTCACCAACGGCGGCTCCACCGTGCTCGTGCCCGAGGCGCAGGTCTACGACCTGCGCGTCTCCCTCGCCGGCAAGAACCTGCCCGCCGGCGACGCCGGCGGCTGGTCGCTGCTCGACCAGCAGGGCATGACGTCGACGGACTTCCAGCAGAACGTCGCCTACCAGCGCGCGCTCGAGGGCGAGCTCGGCAAGACCCTGCAGGCGATGTCGGGCGTGCAGAACGCCATCGTCCACCTCGCCATCCCCAAGAAGGACGTCTTCACGACCAGCACCGACAAGCCGACGGCGTCCGTGCTGCTGGCGCTCGCGCCGGGCACCAGCCTCACCCGCACCCAGGTGCGCTCGGTCATGCACCTCGTCGCCGGCAGCGTGCCCTCGCTGGCCGCCTCCGACGTCACCGTCACCGACGCCAACGGCACGCTGCTGTCGACCCGGGAGGACGGCGCGGCCGGCGCCGCGAGCTCGGCCAGCGAGACCGACGAGGAGACGGCGCAGTTCGAGGACCGGATGAGCACCGCCGTCCAGCAGATGCTCGACCGGGTGCTCGGGCCCGGGCACGCCGTCGTGCGGGTCAACGCCGAGCTCGACTACGCCTCGACCGAGACGACGAGCCAGACCTACGTGTCCGCCAGCGGCGTCCCGCCGCTCACGGAGGCCACCACGAGCGAGGCATTCAACGGTGCCGGCGGCGGCGCGGGCGGCGTCCTGGGCCAGACCTGGCCCACGCTGACCGCGGCGTCCGGCTCGGGCAACGGCGGCACGTACTCCAAGAGCGAGCGGACCGTGGACAACCCCGTCGGCTCCGTGGTCACCAAGGCGCAGGGGGCGCCGGGCGCGGTGAAGCGGCTCAGCGTCGCGGTGGTGCTGGACGCCGCCAAGACGGGGGTGGCGACGAACGAGGTGCAGCAGCTCGTCGAGAACGCGGTCGGGCTCGACCCGAAGCGCGGCGACACCGTCCAGGTGAGCAAGCTGCCCTTCGACACCACGGCCGCCCAGGCGGCCGCCAAGCAGCTCGCCGACGCGCAGGCCGCCGAGCGCACCGCGGGCTATCTCGAGCTCGGCAAGAAGGCCGGGATCGGGCTGCTCGTGCTGCTCGCGCTGATGCTCGGCTGGCGCCGCAGCCGGCGCGAGACCCGGGTCGACGCGACCGCCAGCGACCTGCCCGCCTCCGGCAACGTGCTGCTCAGCCCCGAGGTGCAGGCCGCCATCGCGGCCGGGCGGCTGCCCGCGCTCGGCGGGTCGCCCGCGGCGCTCGGGGGCCCCCTGGCGCTCGAGCAGGACGATGCCGAGGCCGCGGCGCGCCGCGACCGGATGCGCAGCGAACTCGCGCAGTTCGTCGACAACCAGCCCGACGAGATCGCCCAGCTCGTGCAGGGCTGGCTCGCCGAGCGCAAGGGCTGACCCGTGACGACCCCCACCCCGGCGCCGCCGCGCAGCCCCATCTCGCCGCTGCGCAAGGCCGCCATCCTGCTCGTGCAGCTGGGCAAGGAGAAGGCCTCGAAGGTGCTGCTCGAAGCTCCCCGAGCAGGTCGTCGAGGACCTGACCGCCGAGATCGTGCGCCTGCGCGACGTGTCGTGGGAGGACGCCGAGTCGGTCGTCGGCGAGGCCTACAAGTCGCTGGTGTCCAACGAGGTCGCCGGCCGCGGCGGCCTCGAGCTCGCCAAGCAGCTGCTCGCCGACAGCGTCGGCGCCGAACGCGCCGACGAGATCATGGAGCGGCTCGGCGCGACGCTCGCCGAGATGCCGTTCGAGGGGCTGCGCCGGGCCGACGCGCGCCAGCTCGTGACCTTCCTCGCCGACGAGCACCCGCAGACCATCGCGCTCGTGCTCGCGCACCTGGGCCCGGCGCAGTCGGCGATCGTGCTGTCGGGGCTGGAGCGCAGGCCGGCAGGCCGACGTCGCCCAGCGGATCGCCCTCATGGAGCAGGCGTCACCAGACGTGATCCGCCTCGTCGAGCGCGAGCTCGACCGGCGGATGTCGACCGTCATGGCGCCGCAGGAGCTGTCCGCCGTCGGCGGCGTCCCGCCGCTCGTGGCGATCATCAACCGGGCCGACCGGTCGACCGAGCGCATGATCCTCGAGGGCCTGGAGTCGGTGAGCCCCGAGCTCGCCGAGCAGGTGCGGGCGCAGATGTTCATCTTCGAGGACATCATGACGCTCGACGACGCGGCGGTGCAGCTCGTGCTGCGCAACGTCGAGAGCGGCGACCTCGCCCTCGCGCTCAAGGGCACGAGCACGGTCGTCCGCGAGAAGATCATGCGCAACCTGTCGACCCGGGCCGCCGAGAACCTCGCCGAGGAGATCGAGCTGCTCGGCCCGCGCCGGCTTTCCGAGGTCGAGGAGGCGCAGGCGAAGGTCGTCAACGAGATCCGCGCGCTCGAGCAGGCCGGCAAGATCGTGATCATGAGGGGGTCGGACGATGCCCTCGTCGACTGAGCTGCCCACCCAGCCGCCCGGCGTGCGTCCGGTGCGCTTCGACCGACCGCTGGCCGGTGCCGCGGCCGCCGCGACGGGCGCCGCCTGGGGCGACCCGGCGCTGGACGCCGTCCTCGCCGAGGTGGTCGAGAACGCGCGCCGCGAGGGACTGGCCCAGGGCTACGCCGCGGGCTGGGCAGCCGGGCGGCGCGACGCCGACGACGTCGCCCGCGTCGAGGCGGCCGAGCGCGCCGGGCGGCTGCGCATGGAGCGCGACGCCGTGCTCGCCGCGGC
This sequence comes from uncultured Actinomycetota bacterium, assembly GCA_963792195.1. GTDB lineage: Bacteria > Actinomycetota > Actinomycetes > Actinomycetales > Kineosporiaceae > DATKNA01. The sequence continues at coordinate 181,568 of CAWBVK010000007.1, forward strand.
CCGCGGCCTGCTCGAGGCGCTGGCCGAGGCCGCCGCGCGACGCCCGGAGGAGCCGAAGTGGGCCGACCTCGCCGACACACTCGCCGACGGGGCCCTCACGATCGCCCGGGCCGCGCTGGCGCGCGAGCTGAGCTACCGTCGACGACGACGTGAGCCGCGCGGGTCCGGTCGGCACTGCACGCCCTCGCGGGCGACGGCGCGCCTCGTGCTGCACCTGGCCCCCGCCGACGCCGCGCTGCTCGACCGAGCACGCTGCCCGACGGCACCGTGCTCGTGGCCGACCCCTCGGTCGCGCCGGGCACGGTCGTCGTCCGCGGCGAGACCCAGCGGCTGCGCCTCGACGTGCCGGCCGCCGTGGCCGCCGCCGAGGAGGTGCTCCGGTCATGACCGCACGCTCGTGGACGAGCTGCGCCATCGGCTCGCCGTCGCGGCGGCCGCCGCCGCACCCCAGGTGAGCGGCAGCGTCGCCGGCGTCGTCGGCCTCGGCGTCCGGGTCCGTGGGATCCGGCCCGGCGTCGGCGACCTCGTCACCGTGCACACCGCCGCCGGGTCGCTGCCCGCCCAGGTCGTGGCCGTCCACAGCGACGCCGAGGGCGACGGCGCCACGTGCATGCCGCTCGGCGCGACCACCGGCATCGCCACCGGCGACGAGGTGGTGCCCACCCGCTCCGGCCCGCGCGTGCCGGCCGGCCCGGGCCTGCTCGGGCGCGTCGTCGACGCCCTCGGCCGCCCGCTCGACGGCGCGGGCCCGCTGGCCGACGTCGAGCACGTCCCGCTCGACGCCGCCGCGCCGAACCCGCTGCACCGGCGCCGGGTCGACCGGGTGCTGCCGACCGGGGTCCGCGCGCTCGACGCCTTCACTCCCGCTCGGCGCCGGCCAGCGCGTCGGCATCATGGCGGGCTCGGGCGTCGGCAAGTCGACCCTGCTCGGGATGGCCGTGCGCGGCACCGCCGCGCCGGTCCGGGTCGTCGCCCTGGTGGGCGAGCGCGGCCGCGAGGTCCGCGAGTTCCTCGAGGACACCCTCGACGACGCCGCCCGCGCCCGCACCGTCGTCGTCGTGGCCACCGGCGACGACCCGCCGCTGCTGCGTCTGACCGCGGCGTTCACCGCGACCCGGATCGCGGAGTGGTTCCGCGACCACGGCGTCGACGTGCTGCTCGTCGTCGACTCCGTCACGCGCACCGCGCTCGCGCAGCGCGAGGTCGCCCTCGCCGCCGGCGAGCCGCCCGCGACCCGCGGCTACCCGGCGAGCGTCTTCGCGATGCTGCCCCGGCTGCTCGAGCGGGCAGGCCCGGGCGCGACCGGCAGCATCACCGCGCTCTACACCGTGCTCGTCGAGGGCGACGACCTGCAGGACCCGATCGGCGACACCGTCCGCGGCATCCTCGACGGCCACGTCGTGCTCGACCGCGCCCTCGCCACCGCCGGGCACTTCCCGAGCGTCGCCGTCCTCGACTCGGTCTCCCGGGTGGACCGGGCGGTCCTCCCGCCCGCGCGCCTGCGCCCTGGCCGCGGCGGCCCGGCGGCTGCTCGCCGCGTACCGCGACGTCCGCGAGCTCGTCGAGGTCGGCGCCTACGCGCACGGCAGCGACCCCGTCGCCGACCGCGCCATCGCCCTGCGCGCGCGAGCTCGACGCCTTCCTCCGGCAGGCCCCGGGCGACGTCGCCGACCCCGAGGACACCTGGGCCCGGCTCGCGGCGATCGTGCCCGCCGACCTCGTCGCCGAGCTCACGGCCGAGGCGTCGGCGGCGGGCGGTGCCGCGTGAACCGCCGCTTCCGCCTCGAGCCGCTGGAGCGGCTGCGGAGCACCGAGCTCGAGCGAGGCCACCCGCGCGCTCGCCGCGGCCCGCCGCGACGCTGGCCGGCGCCGTCGCGGCCCGCGACGCGGCTCGCCGCGTCCGCTCGCCGTCGCCGTCCCCGGTCCCCGCACCACCCCGGGGGCGGCCGTCGCCGCCGGCCTGCACCGCGATGCCCTACGGCGGCGCATCGCCGACGCGGACGCCGCGATCGGCGCGGCGCAGGAGCGGGTGGACGCCGCGCTGCGCTCCTGGCAGGGGGCCCGTGGCCGGCTCCGCGCCGTCGAGAACCTGCACGACCGGCACCGGGTCGCACTGGCGGCCGCGGACGCGCGCGCGCGACCAGCTCGCGCTCGACGACCTCGCCGCCCAGGCGGCGCTGCGCGAGGCCGGCGATGAGCGACCTCGCCGCGATCCAGGTCAGGGTGGCCGCAGCTGCAGTCCAGGCTCGGGCTGCTCCCGGCCGCCCCGCCCGGTGCGGCCGCCGCCGGCGGCACGACCGGCTCCGCCGGCGGCAGCGGGGACTTCGCGACCGCCCTCGCCTCCGCGCTCGACGGCACCGGCACGACCACCGACGCCGCTCCCACCTCGCCGGCAGGGGCCACCGGCGCGGACGCCGTCCGCCTTGCCCGCAGCCTCGACGGCGTGCCCTACCGCTGGGGCGGCACCGACCCGTCGACCGGGCTGGACTGCTCGGGACTGACCCAGCTCGTCTTCTCCCGGCTCGGGGTGAACCTGCCCCGCGTCGCCGCCGACCAGGCGCATGCCGGCACCGCCGTGCCCTCGCTCGCGCAGGCGCGGCCCGGCGACCTCGTGTTCTTCGGGACGCCGGCGCACCACGTCGGCATCTACGCCGGCGACGGGAAGATGGTCGACGCCCCGCACACCGGCAGCTCCGTCGGCCTGCACAAGGTCTGGGGGCCGCCGTCGGCGATCCGGCGCGTGCTGCCTGCCGTCCGCGCCCACTCCGGTCCCCGCGGCCGACCCCGGGAACGGTGGCCGGGCCCATGTCGGCCGCCCTGGCGAAGGTGCCGTACGCGTCCCTGTTCGCCCGCGCGGGCGCCGCGCACGGCGTCGACCCGGCGCTGCTCGCCGCCGTCGCCAAGGCGGAGAGCGGCTACGACCCGCACGGCCGTCTCCGGCGCCGGTGCGCAGGGGCTCATGCAGCTCATGCCCGCGACCGCCGCGTCGCTGGGCGTCGACCCGCTCGACCCGGCCCAGGCCGTCGACGGGTCCGCGCGGCTGCTCGGCCAGCTCCTCGGCCGCTTCGGCGGCCGCGTCGACCTCGCGCTGGCCGGCTACAACGCCGGGGCCGGCGCGGTGCAGCGCTACGGGGGCGTCCCGCCGTACCCCGAGACCCGCGACTACGTCGCACGCGTGACCGACTACTGGAAGGCCCTCTCGTGACCGTTCCCACGCTCGCCGCCGCCACCCCCGCCCCGGCGGGGTCAGGGGCGACGCCCGCCGGCGCACCCACCGGTGCCCCCGCGACGATCTCGGGGATCTTCCTCGCCGCGCTGGCCGCCGCCACCGGGGCCGTTCCCCCGTGCACGCCCGCGTCGGCGACGCCGGGCCTGCCGACCGCACCCGCGCCGGCCGGCAGCCCCATGGGCATCCTCGCCCGCACTCCGACCGGCATCCCGACCGGCACCCAGACCGGCACCCAGACCGGCGCCCAGACCGGCGCCGAGACGGTGACCGGCACGCAGTCCGACGGTTCGGCACCGGCCCCGTCGCCGGCCGCCGCCGACGGCGCCGCGCTCGCCGTGCTCGCGCAGCTTGCCGGGCTCGTACCCGTTCCGGTGGCCGCGCAGAACCCCGTCGCCGTCCCCGGCCCCGGGGCGACCCCGCCGTCGCCCGCCCCTGCGACGACGGCGACGACGGGACCGGCAGGTTCGCCCGTGCCGGCCGCGCTCCCCGCGGCGACCGTGACCCCCGACTCGACCCCCGCCGTCGCGGTCGAGCCGGATGCGCAGCCCCAGGCCGGGGTGGCGGCCGGCGGCGCGGTTCCGGCTCCGGCGGGCGACACGACGTCCGCCGCGCTGCCCGCAGCCCCGTCCCCCGCGCCGTCCCCCGCGCCCGTCGCCACGGCGGGCCCGGTGGAGCCCCCGGCGCCGGCCCTGGTTCTGCCTTCGGTGACCCCGGCGGCCGCACCCGTTCAAGCCCAGCAGGCCGTGCTCGACCGTCCCGCTGTCGGCACCCCGCCGGCAGCGACCGTTCGGGGCTCCCGCTCCGGCCGGGCCGCGGCGTCCGCGGCCACGACGCCCGGGCCCGATGCACGGGCCCCGGCCGCGCCCGACGCATCGATCGACCGGGCGACGGCTTCGGCCGCTGCGACCACGCCGACGGCGCCGCCGGCCGGCCTGCCCGCCGACGCGTCCCCCGGAGCGGTTCCCGCCCCGGCGAGCCCCGGCACGCCCGCCGGCACCGCGCCCGCCGGGGATGCCGCGGCCCCGGCGCCGTCCACCGGAGCTCCGGGCGACGCCGCCGACCAGGTGCTGCGGCACCTGACGTCGGTGCGGGCGCTGCGCGACGGCGGGCACCGGACCGTCCTGCGGCTCGACCCCGAGCACCTCGGCGAGGTCACCGTCACGGTCGACGTCCGGGGCGGCTGACGTCCGGATGGCGGTGACCGGCGGCGAGCGAGGCCCTGGCCGCCCTGCGCGAGGGCCTCGGCCAGCTGCGGTCGAGCCTGTCGCCGGGCCGGGCTCGACCTCGGCGACGTGGCCCTGCGGCCCGACTCCGCCGGTCTCGGCTGCGTCCGCCACGCCGGTCGCCGGCGGCGGGGACGCCACGGCGACGGGCACCGGCACCGGCGGCACCTCGCCGGGCCCTGACGGCGGGTCCGCCTCGGCCGGCGGCCAGCCGTCCGGATCGAGGTCCGGGCCCGACGGCGGGCAGACCCGAGACGACCAGTGGCAGGCGCCGGTCGAACCGGCCGCGCCCACCGCCCGGCGGCGCACCGCCGCCGACCCGGCGTCCGGCGGCACCCGCCCGGCGCCTCGACGTCCGGGTCTGACCCCCAGCCCACCTCCCCGAAGGAGAGCCATGACGACCGTCAGCGGTACCGGCGCGACGACCGGCACGAGCACCACGACCGGCACCGGCACGTCCGCGACCGACCCTGCCCGCTCGAGCACCCTCGACCAGGACACCTTCCTCAAGCTCCTGGTCGCCCAGCTCAAGTACCAGGACCCGTCGAGCCCGTCCGACCCGACACAGTTCATGTCCGAGACCGCCCAGTTCACCGTCGTCCAGAAGCTCGACGCGCTGTCGACGCTCGACCAGAAGGTGCTCGACGCGACCCACGCGCAGACCGCGGCCGGCGCTGATCGGCCGGACGGTCACGTACACCGACTACTCGGGCAAGGCCCGCACCGGCACCGTCACCGGCACCACCTACGGCAGCCAGAACCCGACGCTCACCGTCGACGGGCAGCTCGTCGCGCTCGACGCCGTCACCGCCGTCGGCACCGTCGCGCCGGCCGCCACCGGCTGACCCGCGCGCGTCGACCACCCACCTCCAGACCGCACCACCCCACGGGCACGACGCCTGCGGGCCACCGGCACGGACGCCGCCCTACCGCCTCCCCAGGAGGACCGCGTGCTCCGCTCCCTCTTCTCCGGCATCACCGGCCTGCGCCAGCACCAGACGCTGATGGACGTCGTGGGCAACAACATCGCCAACGTCAACACGGTCGGCTACAAGAGCAGCTCGGTCGTGTTCGAGGACACCCTCAGCCAGATGGTGAAGGCCGCCGTCCGCGCCCGCCGCCGGCACCGGCGGCGTCAACCCCGCCCAGGTCGGCCTCGGCGTCCAGCTCGGCGCCATCAGCACGAACTTCGCCCAGGGCTCGGCGCAGAACACCGGCCGCGCCACCGACCTCATGATCCAGGGCGACGGGTTCTTCGTGCTCCAGAACGGCAACACCCAGGTGTACAGCCGGGCCGGGTCGTTCGCGTTCGACACGCACCGGGACGCTCGTCAACCCCGAGGGCTTCCGGGTGCAGGGCTGGTCCGGCGACCCCGCACCGGCGTCCTCAACACGAACGTCGCCGCCGGGCGACATCGTCGTCCCGGCGGGCACGCTGAGCCCGCCGCAAGGCGTCGGCGGCCGTCATCCTGGCCGGCAACATCCAGCCCACCTCGACGGTCGCCGACGACGTCCTGACGCTCGGGCAGACGGTCTACGACGCCTCCGGCGCCGCGCACCCGCTCACGATCACCCTGACGGGTGACGGCGCGGGCAACTACACCGTGGCCGTGACCGACGCGAACGACCCGAACGCCGCCTTCGTCGACGGCGGCGCGAGCCTCGCGTTCGACCCCAACACCGGCCAGCTGACCGGCACGCCCGGCGTGCAGGACCAGGTGACGCTGCCCGACGGCACCACCCAGGTGACGATCAACTTCGACGCGCTGACCCGGTTCGGCGGCCCGAAGACGGCCAACGTCAAGAGCGCCGACGGCTACGCGGCCGGCAGCCTGCAGGGCTTCCAGATCGGCGGCGACGGCTCGGTCACCGGCATCGTTCAGCAACGGCCAGAAGCTGGTGCTCGCGAAGGTCGCCCTGGCCGGGTTCAACAACCCGATGGGCCTGGAGAAGGCCGGCAACAGCACCTACCGGGCCACGACGAACTCGGGCAACCCGCAGATCAACGCCCCCGGCGGCGGCGGCGTGGGCACCCTGCTCGCCGGCGCGATCGAGATGAGCAACGTCGACCTCGCCCAGGAGTTCACCAACCTGATCATCGCCCAGCGCGGCTTCCAGGCGAACTCCCGCGTGATCACCACGTCGCGACCAGATGCTCCAGGACCTGGTCGACATCAAGCGATAGCCCAGCGTGATGTCGTCGATCAAGCGCTGAGCCCGGGCGTGACCCGCTCGGACCAGCCCTGACCCGTTCGGTCGGCACCGGCGCTCCTCAACATCGGGGCGCCGGTGCCGACCGGTCGTGCGTCAGCCACGGACGGCCTGCCGCAGCACGACACCCCCAAGGACGGACTCGTGATCATCCTCACCCGCCTCGGCGGTCACCAGGTGGCCGTGAACCCCGACCTCATCGAACGGGCCGAGCCGACCCCCGACACGGTGATCACCATGGTCGACGGGCACAAGCTCGTCGTCGCCGAGTCCGTCCCCGAGGTCGTCGACGCCGTCCGCACCTGGCGGGCCTCGATCGCCGCCGAGGCGCACTCCTTCTCGCGCGGCGGCGCCGGCGCGGACGGCGTCCGTGCGGGTGGTGCAGGCGCGGACGACGTGCCCTCCGAGGCCGCGACCCTGAGCGTGGACCGCGCCACGGAGCTGGTCGTCGGACGACGTCGCGGCGCACAGCGCCGCTCGGCGCCTCGCTCGCGCGGGTGCTGCGCATGCCGCTGCCCGACCGGGACGGGAGGGACTGACGCGTGGATCCCGCAGCGATCGTCGGAGTCCTCCTCGGGTTCGTCGCCGTCTTCGGCACGCAGATCCTCGAGGGCGGCAGCCCGATGTCGATCCTCCTGATCCCGCCGCTGTTCCTCATCTTCGTGGGGTCGGCGGGCGCCTCGCTGGCCTCGAACACCATGCCGGGCATGATCGTCGGCGATCAAGTGGCTCGTGTACGCGATGACCGCCAAGAAGGCGGACCCCGAGAGCCGTCGTCGAGCCGCTGGTGAAGATGGCCGAGCGGGCGCGGCGCGAGGGCCTGCTCGCGCTCGAGGCCGAGATGGAGAAGGTCGACGACCCCTTCATGAAGAAGGGGCTCCAGATGGCCGTCGACGGCACCGACCCCGACGACCTCTACGAGATCCTCACCGGCCGAGGTGAGGTCGAAGAAGGCCTCGGCCAAGGTCGGCGCCGAGCTTCTGGACGGACGCCGGCGGCTACTCCCCCACGATCGGCATCATCGGCACGGTCGTCGGGCTCGTCCACGTGCTCGAGAACCTGTCGGACCCGAGCAAGCTCGGCCACCTCATCGCCGGCGCGTTCGTGGCGACGCTGTGGGGCGTCATGTCCGCCAACATCATGTTCCTGCCCTTCGGCAAGCGGATCACGGTCGTCGCGGCGAACGAGGCCGCCCGGATGGAGCTCGTCATCGACGGCGTCCTCGCGATCCAGGCCGGCGCCAACCCGCGGGTGGTCGCCACCAAGCTCCGCTCGAAGATGCAGCCGCCGGGGCCCGGGGCCGCCAAGGAGGCGGCGTGAGTGCGGCCAGGGTCCGCGCGCCACGGCCGGCGCGGCGGCCACGAGGAGGAGCACGAGGAGCACGAGAACCACGAGCGCTGGCTGGTCAGCTACGCCGACATGATGACCCTGCTCATGGTGCTGTTCATCGTCATGTTCGCGATCAGCTCGATCAACCAGGGCAAGTTCAACCAGCTGAAGCAGGGCCTGCACAACGGCTTCGGCACGCCGCAGACCATGCTGGCCGGCGGCAGCGACCTGCTCGAGTCGGGCGGCGCCGTCGCGCCCGACGCGCCCGCAGGTCGACGGGCTCACCCAGGGCGGCGCGGGCGGCGTCGACGTCAACTCCTGGAAGGGCGCGAGCCCCGCCGCAGGTGGCCAAGCTCGTGCACGCCACGCAGCAGGCCCAGGTGCGCCAGGAGGTGGCGAACCTGCAAGCAAGGCGAAGGCGCGCGCTCAAGGCCGCCCTGGCCCGGGCGGGGGTGCCCCGCGGCGCCACGTTCCGCTTCGACGAGCGCGGGCTCGTCGTCACCGATCGCCACCGACAAGGTGCTGTTCGACAGCGCCAGCGCCCGGCTGCTGCCGCAGGGCCGGCGTCATCCTCGACGCGCTGGCGCCGACGCTCGCCACGCTGCCGAACCGGCTGAGCGTCGACGGCCACACGAACTCCCTGCCGATCGCGACCGACCGCTTCCCCTCGAACTGGGAGCTGTCGACCGACCGGGCGACCGGCGTGCTGCGGTACCTCGCGGGGCCGGGCAGGGTCCCGGTCGACTCGGATGGTCGGCCGCCGGCTACGCCGACACCCGGCCGCTGCTGCCCGGCGTCGGACCCCCGGGCGGTGGTCGTGAACCGGCGGGTGGAGATCGTCGTCCTCGCGAGCCGTCGACGACAGCGCGGGCCGGGCCGTCGCGCAGCTGGGGAACGCGCCCGACGGCACGTCCGGCGCCACCGCCGGCGCGGGGACCAGCACAGTCGTAAGCACGGGGGCCGGCGATGGCTGACCAGCCGCGCACCCTCGCCACCTCGACGAAGGAGAAGGGGACGATGGCCGCGAAGACCGAGGCCGACGCGGGCGAAGGCCGAGGCCGACGAGACCAAGGGCGGCGGGCGCAAGAAGCTCGTCGTACTCGTGCTGGTGACCGTCGTGGCCCTCGCCGCGGTGTACATGCTGGTGCTCAAGCCGAAGGGCGACGGCAAGCCGCGCGCCGCGCCGAAGCCGACCCCGGGCGCGGTGGTCAAGCTCGACCCGATCACCGTGAACCTGGCCGCCGGGCACTTCCTCAAGCTGGGGCTCTCGTTGCAGGCAAGCGCGGACGCCGGCGAGGACGTCTCGGGCGCGAAGGCGCTCGACGCCGCGATCAGCCTGTTCACCGGCCGCACGGTCGACGAGCTCGCGAAGAAGGACGGCCGCGAGAAGGCCAAGGCCGCGCTCGTGAAGCAGGTCGCCGAGCTCTACGAGAACAAGGTCTACGACATCTACTTCACGGACTTCGTCATGCAGTGACGTCCTGTCTCCGCGGTGATCAAGGAAAAGCTGGACCGCGGTCAGATGACCCGGTCCCGCACGGGTCCGCTTTCCTTGATCACCGCCTGGTCGAGGGGGCGGCTCAAGGAACGGGCGCGGGCGCCCGATGCAGGTGCCGTGGGCTACTCCGAGCAGGCGACCGCGTTCGGCCGGCGCCGGCGCGGCGAGCCGCGCAGTACGACTTCCGCCGGCCGGTGCGGCTCGCGCGCGACCAGTCGCACCTGCTGCGCGTCGCCATGCAGACGTTCGCGCGCCAGGGCTCGACCGTCCTGACGACGAGCCTGCGCGTCGTCTGCACCCTCGGCGCCGCTCGTGATCGAGGAGCTCAGCTACGACGAGTACCTCTCCGGCCTGCCCGAGCAGGCGGTCTGCGCCGTCGTGGCCCTGGAGCCCTGGTCGGGCCGCTCGCTGCTGACCTTCGAGGCGCCCACCCTGCTCACCGCCGTCGACCACATGCTCGGCGGCCCCGGCTCGGCCGACGCAGCCCGACCGCCCGCTCACCGACATCGAGCAGGCCGCTCGTGCGCCAGCTGCTCGGGCGCATGCTGCGCGAGCTCTCCTACGCCCTCGAGCCGCTCGGCGCGGTCAAGCCCGAGCTCGTCACGCTGGAGTCGAACCCCGGCTTCGTGCAGGCGGCGGCGCCCACCGACCCCGTCGTCGTCGCCCGGATGGAGCTGACGATCGGCGAGCGCACCAGCTCCGCCTCGCTCTGCATCCCCTACGCCACCCTGGCGCCCGTGCTCGAGCGGCTGAGCCGCGCGCAGGACGCCGAGGCGCGCGCGGCCGCCCGCCGCCAGGCCGCCGAGCGCACCCAGCAGCGCCTCGCCGACGTCGAGGTCGAGGTGGCGGTCCGGTTCGCGCCGCTGCGGCTGCCGTCGGCCGTGATCGGCGGGCTCGCCGTCGGCGACGTCGTCCCGCTGCAGCACCGGACCACCGCGCCGCTCGCCGTGACCTCCGCCGCGACCACGTTCGCGCACGCCGTCCCCGGGACGTCGGGCCGCGCGCTCGCCGTCCTCATCGTGCCCAGACCCCTGACCGAACCCTGACGAGACGAGGACGACCATGAGCTTCTCCGCCTCCCCGCTCGTGCCCGACACCGGCGCCGGCGACGACAGCTGGCGCCGCACCGCCGAGCGCGTGCTCGAGGCCGTCACCCAGGCGGCGGCCCAGATCCCGAGCGCCGCACCCCTGGAGCCGCAGGCCCCGGTGCCCGACGGCAGCGGCCTCACCCTGCCCGCGGGCACCGCCGATCACCGCGTACCTCGGCGGGGGCGCCGAGGGCAAGGTGCTGCTCGTCGTGGGCGACGGAGCTCGTCGAGGCCCTCGCCGGCACGCCGTTCGGCGCCGTCGAGCCGGCCGCCGCGCTGCGGCCCGCGCTCGAGACGCTCGCCGGCGCGCTCGGGGGCCGGCTCGACGGGGCGCCCACCGGCACGCCCGTCGACGGCAGCCTCGACGTGCTCGCCGGCGGCACGACCGTCCTGGTGCCGCTGGCCGCCGGCGGTGCGGTGCACGCGCTGGTCGGGGTGAGCCTGGTCTCCCCGGTCCCGGCGACGGCCGCGGGCACCGCTGCGGGCACGGCTGCGGGCACGGACGCCGCCCGCGCCGAGCCCACCGCCGCCGCGGGCGCGCCCGGCTGGGGCATCGACATGCTGCGCGACGTCGAGATGGAGGTGACCTGCGAGCTCGGCCGCACCCGGATGACGGTGCGGCAGCTGCTGGCGCTCGCCCCCGGCGACGTCGTCGAGCTCGACCGGCTCGCCGGCTCCCCCGCCGACCTGCTCGTCAACGGCACCCTGCTCGCCCGCGGCGAGGTCGTCGTGGTCGACGAGGCGTTCGGCCTGCGCATCACCGAGATCGTGACGAGGGACGCGCGGTGAGTCCCGCCGACGACCTCGCCGTGCTCGGGCGGGTCACGCTCGCGCTCGTCGTCGTCGTCGCGCTCGCCGTGCTCGCCGCCCGCTTCGCCCGGCGCGCCGGCGGTGCCGGCGCGAGCGTGGGCCTGCGGGTCGTCGAGCGCGCCGGGCTCACCCGGGAGGCGTCCGTCGCCGTCGTCGAGGTCGCCGGCCGCGGCATGGTGCTCGGGGTCACCCCGCACGGCGTCACCCTGCTCCGCGAGCTCGCCGCCGAGGACCTCGAGGTCGCCCGCCGCGACCTGCAGGAGGCCGGGGGCCTCGCTCCCGGCGACCCCGTGACGTCGCGGCCCGGCCTGTACCGGCGGGTGCTCCTCCCAGGAACACCGTCGCGGCCCGGTCAGCACGGCACCGGCAGCGTGCTCGACCCGCGCACATGGCAGCAGGCGCTCGACGGCCTGCGCGACCTCACGGCGCGGCGCCGGTGACGACACCACCCCCGGCACGAGCCGTCTCGCGTCGGGCGCTCCGCTCGGCGCTCGCGGTCGTCGCCGGGACGGGGCTCGCGCTGCTGCTGCTCGTCGGCACCGGCACGACGGCCGCGGCGGCGTCCGTCCCGGCCGGGAGCAGCGCACGGGCGGCGTCCGCGCCTGCCCTCGCGCCCGAGGCCGCGCCCGCGGAACCCCGCGGGCCCTCGGGTCCCACCGCACCCACGGCACCGGCGACGTCGACGGGGGCATCCACGGGCACGGCCACCGGCGGCCAGGTCAGCGTCAGTGTGCCCGGTCAGCCGAGCCAGGTCGTCACGATCATCCTGCTCGTCACGCTGCTCGGCGTGGCGCCCTCGGTGCTCCTGCTCTGCACCGCGTTCACCAAGATCGTCGTGGTGCTGTCGCTGGTGCGGAGCGCGATCGGCACGCAGAGCGTCCCGCCGAACCAGGTGCTCGTCGGGCTCGCGCTGTTCCTGTCGCTGTTCGTCATGGGCCCGACCTTCGACGCCATGCAGGCCGACGGCGTCAAGCCCTACCTGGACGGCACCAAGACCACCGAGCAGGCCTTCACCGACGGGGTGAAGCCGCTGCGCGCGTTCATGCTCAAGCACACCCGGGCCGAGGAGATCGCGCTCATGACGAAGGCGGCGGACGCCCCGGCCCCCGCCACGCCGGACGACGTCGACCTGCGCACCCTGATCCCCGCGTTCGTGCTCAGCGAGCTGCGCGCCGCGTTCATCATCGGCTTCGTCGTCTTCGTGCCGTTCCTCGTCGTCGACATCGTCGTCAGCGCGGTGCTCATGAGCCTCGGCATGGTCATGCTGCCGCCCTCGCTCGTCTCGCTGCCGTTCAAGCTCCTGCTGTTCGTGCTCGTCGACGGCTGGTCGCTCGTCGTCACCACCCTGCTCGGGAGCTACCGATGAACGACCAGGTCGTCCAGATCGTCGCCGAGGCGCTGCTCACCGCCACCAAGATCGCCGGGCCGGTGCTCGTCGCGACGCTGGTCATCGGGCTGGCGCTGTCGATCATCCAGTCCGCGACGCAGGTGCAGGAGTCGACCCTGACGTTCCTGCCGAAGCTCTTCGTGGCGGCGCTCGTGCTCGTGCTCACGGGCGCCTGGGCGCTGCGCACGCTCGAGGGCTTCACGCACGACCTGTTCGCGATGGTCCCGTCGCTGATCAACTCGTGAGGCCCGCCATGGACGACCGGTGACGGGCCTGCAGCTGGCGGTCGGCGAGCAGCTGCTCGCCGCCTTCGTGCTGGCCGTCGCGCGCACCGCCGCGTTCGTCGTGGTCACGCCCCCGTTCAACACCCGCGCGATCCCCGCGCAGGCGCGGGTCGCGCTCGCACTGGGCCTCGCGCTGCCGCTCACCTCGGCGGTCGTGGCCACGGCGCCGCCCGCTGGACTCGTGGGACCTCGTGCTGCGCCTGCTCGTGCAGCTGGTCACGGGGTTCGCGCTCGGGTTCTTCGTGCTGGTCGCGGTCGGCGCCGTGCAGGCGGCCGGCGACCTCATCGACATCGTCGGCGGCTTCAACTCCTCGATCGCGCTCGACCCGCTCATGCTCACGCAGACCTCGGTGTTCGGGCGGCTGCACCAGTTCGTCGCCGTCACCGTGCTGTTCGCGTCGGACGGGCACCTCATGGTCGTGCACGGGCTGTCGCGCAGCCTGCAGGCGATGCCCGACCCCTCGATCTCGTGGGACGCGCTCGGGCGGGCCCTGATCGGCGACGTCGCGAGCCTCGTCAGCGGCGCGCTGCAGATCGCCGCCCCGATCATCGGGGCCATGCTCGTGGCCGACGTCTCGCTCGGCCTCATGACCCGGGCGGCGCCGGCGCTCAACGCGTTCGCCCTCGCGTTCCCGCTGAAGATCCTCTTCACGCTGCTGCTGGTCGGGTTCGTGGTGGTTCGCCTGCCGTCGGTGGTGCACGACCTCGTGCAGCACGCCACGCTCGTCGTCCTGCAGCTCTCGGGGACGGGCGGCTAGTGGCCGGCTCATGACCCAGGACGGCAAGACCGAGAAGCCGACCGCCAAGCGGCTGCGCGACGCGCGTCGCGACGGCAGGTTCCCGCGGTCGCAGGACCCCGCGACCTGGCTCGCGATCGCCGCCGGTAGCGCCCTCGTTCCGCACGCCGTCGGCGGTGGTGCGCGACGAGGTCGCGACGCGGCTCGCCCTGCTGCCCGCCGTCGCGGCCGATCCCAGCCCCGAGCGCGCTCTCGCCGCCGCGGCCTGGCTGCCGACGGCCGTCCTGACGGCCGCCGGGCCGGTGTGTGCGGCGGCCGCCGCGGGCGCCGTCCTCGCCATGGCGGCGCAGGGCGTGCACCCCTCGAGCAAGGGCCTGAAGTTCACGGCGTCACGGCTGAGCCCGAAGCAGGGCCTGAAGCGGATGGTCGGCTCGCGGGCCGCGTGGGAGGCGCTCAAGGCGCTCGTGAAGGTCGCCGTGATCGCCGTCGTCGTGCTGGCGCTCGGCCGCTCGCTGATCCCCGACCTCGTCGGCCACGGCGAGCTGCCCGTGCCCACCGCGCTCGGCGTGCTCGCAGGTGGCCTGAGGACCCTCGTCTGGACCGCGGCCGTCACGGGTCTCGTACTCGCCCTGGCCGACTACGGCTACCAGCGCCGGTCGGTGATGAAGCAGCTGCGCATGACACCCCGCGAGATCAAGGACGAGAACCGGCAGACCGAGGGCGACCCGATGGTCAAGGGCGCGATCCGGGCCAAGCAGATGGCGATGAGCCGCAACCGCATGCTCTCCGCCGTGGCGAGCGCGGACGTCGTCCTCGTGAACCCCACCCACTACGCGGTGGCGCTGCGGTACGAGTCCGGCCGGGGCGCCCCGCGCGTCGTGGCGAAGGGCACCGACGCGCTCGCGGCCACGATCCGCGAGCGGGCGCGCGAGCACCGGGTGCCGATCGTCGAGGACAAGCCACTGACCCGGCTGCTGTACCGGGTCTGCGACGTCGACGACGAGATCCCCGCGGAGCTGTACATGGCCGTCGCGCGGATCCTCGCGTTCGTGATGTCGCTGCGGCGCCCGGGCAGCGGTGCGAGCCGACCCTCGCCGGCGGACCTGCCGGACCTGCCCTCGAAGGCCGCCCTGCGGACGCGCCGCTCGCGCGAGCGGCGCACGAGCCGCCGCGAGGTGCGCGAACTGCGGACCTCTCCCTGATCGGGAGGCCCCTCAGCCGCCTCCGGCACCGTAGGAAGGCCACCCGTCCGCCGCTCTGCTCTGCGTCGTGTGGCCGAACGACGGACAAACGCCTGCCGCAGGCCCCTCGACCGCTCCCTGACCGGGGTTTGTCCGTCCTGCGTTCCACCCCGGGGAAGGGTGTGACGTATCGACGGCTCGAGTCGCCACGTGAGCCACCGCAAAGCGCCCGGCGGGCGGGCGGGCGGGCGGGCGGGCGGGCGGGGGGAGCCTGCGAGGTCGGAGGGGCGTCAGACGCCGTCGGCGAGACCCTCCACGAGCCGCTCCGTCACGGCCTGCCCGGCCGCCACCACGAGCGGTCCGGGCGGCAGCGCCGCCGGGGAAGGCAGGGAGGACGCACGGGCGCGCAGACCGTCCTCGAGCCGGCTGGCGAGGGCCAGCAGGAGGGCGACCGAGGGGAGCGCCACGAGCGCGACGACGACCTGCATGGGATGCCTCATGCCCCACGCGGCCCGCCATGAGCAGATCACGCGAAGGATTCACGCGTTCGGCGGTGCGTCGAACCGCCTCGCAGCAGGCCGAACGCCAGCACGAGCGCGCCTCACGTGAACGCGCCGGTGACGCCGACCAGCGCGCGGTCGTCGTCGCGCCACCAGATCATCGGCAGGCCGGGGGGCACGACCAGCACTGGTGGCGGGTCGTCGACCCCGTTGCGCCACGGGCCCGCCGCCCTCGACTCCCGCCGTTTGCTCTGGCCTCGGATGTGAGACACGGGGCTGCAGGCACTCACCGGGCCGGAGGTGTCGTGACGCCACGATCCAGGGCGTCAGATCCGAGGCCAGAGCAAAGCGTCGCGTGGGAGGGGAGGCGCCCTGGAGAGAGGTGGGTGGAGCCGGCAGGCGAGGCGGGGCCGCTGGCGGCGGCGGAGCGAGGCGGAGGGCAGGGGGCGGAGGGCGACGGATTGCCGGGCCGGGCCTCTCAAGTCGGGGCCGCGGGGTGCCGAGACCGCAGGGACGCCACGGACGGCTGCCGCTTCTCGAGGAGGACACGCATGCCGTCCAGCAGGATCGCCAGGCTCGCCGTCCCGGTCGTCGTCGTGATCGTCGTGATCATGATGGTGGTGCCGCTGCCCGCCGCGGTCCTCGACGTGCTCATCGCCGGCAACATCGCGATGGCCCTGCTGGTGCTGCTCGTGGCCATGCAGGTGCGCAAGCCGCTCGAGTTCGCGGTCTTCCCCACGGTGGTGCTGGTCGGCACGATCCTGCGGCTCGCCCTCAACGTGTCGAGCACCCGGCTGGTGCTCCGCGACGGCTACGCGGGCCACGTCATCGACAGCTTCGGCCACATCGTCATCGGCGGCTCGCTGGTCATCGGCCTGGTCGTGTTCGCGATCCTCGTCGTCATCCAGCTCACCGTCGTCACCAACGGCGCCGCCCGCGTCGCCGAGGTCGGCGCCCGGTTCACCCTCGACGCGATGCCCGGCAAGCAGATGGCCATCGACGCCGACCTCAACTCCGGGCTGATCGACGAGGACGAGGCGCGCCGCCGCCGCAAGGAGGTCGCCGCCGAGGCGGACTTCTACGGCGCCATGGACGGCGGCACCAAGTTCGTCAAGGGCGACGCCATGGCCGCGGTGATCATCACCGTCGTCAACCTCGTCGGCGGGTTCGCCGTCGGCATGCTCCAGAAGGGCATGTCGCCCGGCGACGCGATCAACACCTACTCCCTGCTGACGGTCGGCGACGGGCTCGTCTCGCAGGTGCCCGCGCTGCTCATGTCCGTCGCGACCGGCGTCATCGTGACCCGGTCGACCTCCGACGGCGACGTCGGCAACGACCTGGTCGGCCAGCTCTCCCGGCACCGCGAGGCGCTGCGGATCGGCGGCGCCGCCCTGATCGGCCTCTGCCTCGTACCGGGCATGCCGAAACTCCCCTTTCTGATCGCGGGGGGCCTGCTGCTGGCGGCGTCCACCCGGGCCGGATCCGCCGCCGAGGACGCGGACGCCGCCCGCGCGCTGCCCTCCGCCGCCGCGGCGCAGGCCGGCGGGGAGCCCGAGAAGGACCCCGTCACCGAGTCCCTACACGTCGACCCGCTCGAACTCCTGCTGGCCGCCGACGTCGTCGACCTCGTCGACAACTCCCGCGGCGGCGACCTGCTCGACCGGGTCCGCGCGCTGCGCCGAAAGACGGCGCTCGACCTGGGCATCGTGCTGCCACCCGTGCGCACGCGCGACGGGGCGACGCTGGCGCCCGGCGGCTACGAGATCCGCATCGGCGGGGTCACCGTCGCGACCGGCGAGGCGCCGCCGGGGCACATCCTCGCGATCGGGGACGCGCCCGAGATGCTGCCCGGCCGGCGCACCACGGAGCCGGTCTTCGGGCTGCCCGCCGTGTGGGTGCCGCTCGAGCACCGCGCCACCGCCGAGGCCGTCGGCGCCACCCTGGTCGAACGCGCCGCGGTCGTGACCACGCACCTGGCCGAGATGGTGCGGCGGCACGCGTCACGACTGCTCTCGCTCGACGACGTCAAGCAGCTGCTCGACGTGCTCAAGGCCGAGCGGCCCGCCGCCGTCGACGAGGTCGTGCCCGGCCTGCTGCCGCTGGCGGGCGTGCAGCGGGTGCTGCAGGGCCTGCTCGACGAGCAGGTGTCGATCCGCGACCTCGGCCGCGTGCTCGAGGGCATCGGCCAGCGCGCCCGGGTCACCACCGACGCCGACGCCCTGCTCGACTCCGCGCGCGGCGCCCTCGGCCCCGCCCTCGTCGCCCCCTACCAGCGGAACGGCACCCTGCACGCGATCACGCTCGACCCGGCGACGGAGACCGAGCTGGCCGAGGGCCTGCGCGCCAGCGAGCAGGGGGTCGTGCTGGCGGTCGACCCCGTGCTCGCGAATCAGCTGGTCGGCCAACTGTCCTCGCTCGTCACCGCTGCCGAGAACACCGGCGTGACCCCCGTGCTGCTCGTCGCCGGCCCGCTGCGCCTGCCGCTGCGCCGGCTGCTGCGCGGCACCTTCCCGTCGCTCCCCGTGCTCGGCTTCGCCGAGACCGCGGGGACCTCCGCCATCGAGACCGTCGGACAGGTGAGCCGTGCCCACGACTTTGCTGCTCGAGGGTGACGACCTCGAGGCCCTCCTCGAGCGTGCACACGCCGAGGGCGGCCCTGACGCGCGCATCGTGCGTGCCGAGAAGATCCGGCACGGGGGCGTCCTCGGCTTCTTCGCCAAGGAGCGGTTCGAGGTCGCCCTGGAGATCCCCGACAGGAGCGCCCGATGACGCACACCCCGGCCCCCGGGGGCGCGACCGAACGGTTCACCCGGCGCATCGCCGCGGCGGCCGAGGACCCGCGGGTCGCGGCCGCCGAGGGCCTGCTGGGGCTCGCCGACCGCGCGGACGCCGCTGAGCTCGCACTCGCGCCCGGCGTCAGGAGCTCGACGTCGTCGTCGTTCGCCGCCGCCGAGAGCGCCGTCGACGACGCGCTCGACCTGGCCCTGCGCCGGCTGCTCGAGCAGCAGCCGGCAACCGTGCCGGCCGTCCCGGTCGGCCCGGCCGCTCCCGCCGTGCGGCCATCGACCGACCGGCCCGAGTTCACCGCGCTGCTCGACCAGCTGCGCGCCGGCACCGACCCCGTGGCCGCCCCCGTGCCCACCCTCGTGGCCGCGCTCCCCGCGCAGCGGCCCGCCCCGGCACCGGCGGCGTCCCCGGTCCCCGCCGCCTACCTCGCCGCGGCCGCGCCGGCAGCACCCCCCGAACCCGCCGCGCGCGTCGCCCTCCCGACCCGGGACCGGCGCGAGGACCCCCGGCTCGCCGCCGACCGGCGCGCGCTGCGCGACCTCGGCGTGCCCGCCGCCTGGACCCGCGGCCTGCGCCCCGGCGACCGCTTCACCGCCGTCCTGCGGATGCTCGAGCGCATGCCGGAGGTCGACTTCGACGCCGCCACCCGGGTCGTCGCCGTCGTCGGCCCCGCCGCGTCGGTCACCCTCGAGGCGCACCGCACCGCTCTCGACCTGCCCGTCGTCGTCGACGGCACGCTCGTCCCCCGCAGCGTCGTCCGGGTGCCGGCCGCCTCCGGCGCCGAGCGCGCGTCAGCGCTCGCCGAGGCACGGTTCATCGGGCGACGTCGTCGTCGCCGTCGAGGCGGACGGCGCCGCGCAGGTGCCGGCCGCCGTCGAGGCACTGCAGGCCGTCGGCGCCGGCGCCGTCCTCGCCGTCGTCGCCGCCGGCGACGCGTGTCGAGCACGCGCAGAACTGGCTCGACGCCCTCGGCCAGGTCGACGCGCTCGCCGTCGAGGGCGCGCTCGCAAGCGCCGCAGCCCGCCGCGATGCTCCAGCTCGGGCTGCCCGTCGTGCGCCTCGACGGCATCGCCGTCGACCGGCACACGTGGACCGCGCTGCTCTGCGCCCACCTCGCCCGGACGGTCGCCGAGTGAGCCCGCTGCGTGCCGGCCTCGTCCTCGCCGCCGTGGTCGCCGGGCCGCCGCTCTGGTCGCTCGCCGCCGGCGGCGCCCTCGACACCGACGCCGCGCTGGCGCGCTGGGGCCTGGTCGCCGCCGGGTGCGCCGTCGGCGCCGAGGCCGTGAGCCGGCTCGCCGGCGGGTACGCCTCGCAGGTGCGGCGGAACCGCGCGCTGCAGGCCGTCGTCGAGGCCCACGCGGCGGCGGAGAAGTACACCGCGGACTGATCGCCGCCGCTCCCGAGGGCCGGCCGCACCCGGCCCGGTCCCGGCCACTCGTCGCGACCGTGGCTGCTGGGTATGGTGAGGCGGCCAGCGGCGCGGGCGCTGCCCGCGTGCCCGCTCGACGACGAGGAGGGCGCTGATGTTCCGCCGCATCGCGATCGTGAACCGGGGTGAGGCGGCGATGCGCCTCCTCCACGCCGTCCGCGACCTCAACGCGCTGGGCGACCGGAGCCACGGATCGAGACCGTGGCGCTGCACACCGAGGGCGAGCGCACCGCCATGTTCGTCCGCGAGGCCGACCTCGCGTACAACCTCGGGCCCGGCGTCGGCCCGGCCCTACCTCGACCTGGCCGTCCTCGAGCGCGCCCTGCTCGCCACCGGCGCCGACGCCGCCTGGGTCGGCTGGGGCTTCGTCGCGGAGGACCCCGCGTTCGCCGAGCTCTGCGACCGCATCGGCGTCACATTCGTCGGGCCCTCGCGCCGAGGCCATGCGCCGGCTCGGCGACAAGATCGGCGCCAAGCTGCTCGCCGAGGAGGCCGGCGTCCCCGTCGCGGCATGGAGCAACGGCTCGGTCGACGACCTCGAGGCGGCGCTCGACCACGCCCACCGGATCGGCTACCCGCTCATGCTCAAGGCCGCCGCCGGCGGCGGCGGCCGGGGCATCCGCGTGGTCACGAACGACGCCGAGCTGACCGAGGTGTTCGAGCGCACCCGCGACGAGGCGATGCGGGCCTTCGGCAGCGGCGTGGTGTTCCTCGAGCGGCTGGTCACCGGAGCGCGGCACGTCGAGGTACAGCTCATCAGCGACGGCGTCCACGGCGTGGGCGCTCGGCGTGCGGGACTGCTCGGTGCAGCGGCGCAACCAGAAGCTCATCGAGGAGTCGTCGTCACCGGTCCTCGACCGCCGAGCAGGAGCAGCTCGTCAAGGAGGCGGCCGCCCGGCTGGCCGTGGCGGTCGGGCTACCGCGGCGCGGCCACGGCCGAGTTCCTCTACCAGCCGCAGGAGCGGGCGTTCGCGTTCCTCGAGGTCAACACCCGGCTGCAGGTCGAGCACCCGGTCACCGAGCTGACGACCGGGCTCGACCTCGTGCGCCTGCAGCTGCACGTCGCCGCGGGCGGCCGGCTCGAGGGCCCGTGCCGCCGGCCGTCCGGGCACGCGGTCGAGGCCCGGCTCAACGCCGAGGACCCCGACCGCGACTTCGCGCCCGCCCCCGGCCGGATCGCCGTGCTGCGCCAGCCGGTCGGCCCGGGCGTGCGCGTCGACACCGGCGTCGCCGAGGGCGACGTCATCCCGGCCGACTTCGACTCGATGATCGCCAAGGTCATCGCCTACGGCCCCACCCGCGCGGACGCGCTCGCCCGGCTGCGCCGCGCGCTCACCGACACGACGGTCGTGATCGAGGGCGGCACGACCAACAAGTCGTTCCTGCTCGACCTGCTCGACCGGCCCGAGGTGATCGACGGCAGCGCCGACACCGGGTGGATCGACCGCGAGCGCGCCCGCGGCGGGCCTGGTCAACCACCGCGACGCCGGGGTCGCGCTGGTCGCCGCCGGCATCGACGCCTACGACGAGGCCGAGCGCGGCGAGCGCGCCCGCTTCTTCGCCGCCGCCCACGGCGGCCGGCCCGAGGCCCGGCACGCCCTCGGGCGCGCCTTCGACCTCAAGCTGCGCGGCAGCACGCACAAGGTCGAGGTCGCCCAGGTCGGCCCGCACCGCTACCGCGTCACCGTCGACGGCACCCAGGTCGACGCGGTCGTCGAGCAGCTGCAGGGCCACACCGTGCGGCTGGTCGTCGAGGGCGTGCCGCACCGCGTCGTGACCGCCGCGCACGCCGCGGACCACCTCGTCGAGGTCGACGGCACCGTCCACCGCGTCACCAAGGACGAGGGCGGCGTGCTGCGCGCGCCCGCACCGGCCCTCGTCGTGTCGGTCGCCGCCGCGGTCGGCGACGAGGTCGCGGCCGGCGCACCCGTCGTCGTGCTCGAGAGCATGAAGATGGAGACCCTGCTGCCGGCGCCGTTCGCCGGCCGGGTCAAGGAGCTGCTGGTCGCCGCGAACGACCAGGTGGGCGCCGGCCAGCCGCTGCTGCGGCTCGAACCGCCTGGCGGACGCCGATGCCGCGGGCCCGGCCGACGCGGCGGACAGGCCGCCGTCGAGCTCCCCGAGCGCGCGGACCGCCCTCGACGGCGAGGCGCAGCGCGGTGCGCCTGCTCGGCGACCTCGAGAGCATGATCCTCGGCTACGACGTGCGCGCCGACGCCGGCCGCCGGGCCGCGACCGCCTACGGGCAGGTGCGCGACGGCCTCGACGGGCGGCCGCCGCGCAGCTGCTCGACGCCGAGCTGACGGTGCTCACCGTCTTCGCCGACCTCTGCGAGCTCACCCGCAACCGCCCGCACGCCGAGGAGGGCGCGGACGACCGGGTGCACAGCCCGCGCGAGTACTTCCACGCCTACCTGCACTCGCTCGACGTCGACCGGGAGCGCCTGCCCGAGGACTTCCGCGGCAAGCTCGGCGCGGGTGCTCGCGCACTACGGCGTGACCAGCCTCGACCGCGGCCCCGACCTCGAGGAGGCCGTGTTCCGCGTCTTCCTCTCCCAGCAGCGCACCCAGTCGCCACCTGCCCGGTGGTCACGGCGCTGCTGCAGCGCTGGCTCGCCGACGAGGTGCCCGCGGGTGAGGCGTCCGGCGCCCGACGGGGCGCCTCGCCGGTGGACCGGGCCCGCGAGGTGCTCGACCGCCTGGTCCTGGCCACCCAGCTGCGCTTCCCGACGATCGGCGACCTGGCCCGGAGCGCGCGCTTCCGCTGGTTCGAGGCGCCGATCGTCGAGGCCGCCCGCGAGGAGGCCTACGCCGAGGTCCGCGACCAGCTGGAGTACCTGTCCGAGCACCCCGACGCCGGCGACTACGAGGAGCGCGTCGAGGCGCTGGTCGCCAGCCCCGAGCCGCTCGTGCGCTTCCTCGCGGAGCGCATCGCCGGCGGCGTGCCCGAGGCCGAGCCGCTGGTCGAGGTGCTCGCCCGGCGGCACTACCGGGAGCACGACCTCGTGCTCGACGAGACCCGCGGGTGCCTGCGCCGACGGCCGGCCGTGCGTGATCGGCGACTACGAGATCAACGAGGCCGCACCCGGCTGGTGTCGACGGTCGCCACCCTCGGCGAGCTCGCGGCCACCGGCCAGGCAGCTGGCGGAGATCTCGTCGCCGCGACGCCCGCCGGCCAGGACGCCGTCGTCGACCTCTACCTCGCCTGGCCCGACGCGCCCGTCCGACGCGGACGCCGCCGCCGCGGCGCTGGCCGGGGCGGTGGGCGGGCTGCCCCTGGTGCAGCGGCTCCGCCGGATCGCCGTGATGGTGGCGGCGAACTCCGGCGGCCGCGTGCACCAGTTCACGTTCCGGCCCGACGGTTCGCCGGCGGCGTCGTCGAGGACGCGCTGGTGCGCGGCATGCACCCGATGGTCGGGCGGCGGCTCGAACCTGTGGCGGCTGCGCGACTTCACGCTGACGCGGCTGCCGTCCGCCGAGGACGTCCTGCTCTACCACTGCGTCGCGCCCGGGCAACGAGTCCGACCAGCGGCTGGTCGCCCTGGCGCAGGTGCGCGAGCTGTCCGATCGTCCGTGACGCCGCCGGGCACGTCGTCGTCGCTGCCCCAGGCCGAGCGGGCCGTCGCCGAGCTGCCTCGACGCGATCCGCCGCGCGCGGGCGGCGTCCGGCCGACGGCGCCCGGCTCGACATGAACCACGTGTGGCTCTACATCTGGCCGACCATCGACGCGCCGGTGCGAGGAGCTGACCGCGCTCAAGCGGACCGTCGCGCCGCTGACCGTCGGCGCCGGCATCGAGGAGGTCGTGGCGCAGGGCCGGATCGCCCGGTCCCCGGCGAGGCGCCGATCGCCGTGTCGGCCAGGTTCTCCTACCAGCCGGGCTCCGGCGTCGTCGCGAGCGTCAGCGGGCCGCCGACGGAGCGCCTGCGCCCGCTCGACGACTACGCGCAGAAGGTGCTGCGCTCGCGCCGGCGCGGCACGGTCTACCCGTACGAGGTCGTGCCGCTGCTCACCGGCCCGGCGCACCACGGCGGCTCGTTCACCGAGCACGACCTCGACGACATGGGGCGGCTCGTGCCCGTCGACCGGGCGCCCGGCGGCAACAAGGCCGGCCTCGTCGTGGGCGTCGTCCGCACCCCCAGCCGAGCGCTACCCCGAGGGCATGACGCGGGTCGTGCTGCTCGGCGACCCGACCCGCTCGCTCGGCGCGCTCGCCGAGGCCGAGTGCGCCGCGGGTGTGCGCGGCGCTCGACCTCGCCGAGGAGCTCGGCGCGCCGGTGGAGTGGTTCGCGCTCTCGTCGGGCGCGCGGATCAGCATGGACAACGGCACCGAGAACATGGACTGGGTGGCGCGGGCGCTGCGCCGGATCGTCGAGTTCACCCAGGGCGGCGGCGAGATCAACATCATCGTCACGGGGATCAACGTCGGCGCCCAGCCGTACTGGAACGCCGAGGCGACGATGCTCATGCACACCAAGGGCATCCTCGTCATGACCCCCGAGAGCGCGATGGTGCTCACCGGCAAGCAGTCGCTGGACTACTCCGGCGGCGTCTCCGCCGAGGACAACTTCGGCATCGGCGGCTACGACCGGGTGATGGGCCCGAACGGGCAGGCGCAGTACTGGGCGCCCGACCTCGCCGCCGCCGTCGGGGTCCTCGTTCGCGCACTACGACCACGCCTACGTGGCGCCGGGCGAGCGGACGCCGCGGCCCGCGCCGACGTCCGACCCGCGCGACCGCGACGTGCGCGACTACCCGCACGAGCACCCCGACAGCGACTTCAGGACCGTCGGCGACATCTTCTCGGCACGCACGAACCCCGAGCGCAAGAAGGCGTTCGACATCCGCACGCTGATGCGCGCGGTCGCCGACCAGGACCACCCGACGCTCGAGCGCTGGGCGGGCATGGCCGAGGCCGAGACGGCCGTCGTGCTCGACGCGCATCTCGGCGGTCACCCGGTCTGCCTGCTCGGGATCGAGTCGAGGCCGGTGCCGCGCCGCGGCTTCCCGCCCACCGACGGGCCCGACACCTGGACGGCGGGCACGCTCTTCCCGCAGTCCTCGAAGAAGGCGGCGCGCGCGATCAACGCCGCGAGCGGGGTGCGGCCGCTGGTCGTGCTGGCGAACCTGTCCGGCTTCGACGGGTCACCGGAGTCGATGCGGCGCTGGCAGCTCGAGTACGGCGCCGAGATCGGCCGCGCGGTCGTGAACTTCGACGGGCCGATCGTGTTCTGCGTCGTGTCCCGTTACCACGGCGGCGCGTTCGTGGTCTTCTCCAAGACGCTGAACGACACGATGGAGGTGCTCGCCGTCGAGGGGTCGTACGCGTCGGTGATCGGCGGGGCGCCGGCCGCGGGCGTGGTGTTCACCGGAGAGGTCGACCGGCGCACCCGGTCGGACCCGCGGGTGGCGGCGCTCGAGAAGCGGGCGGCCGACGCCAGCGACGTCGAGCGCGCGCGGATCGTCGCCGAGCTCGCCGACGTGCGGGCGGCGGTGCGCTCGGAGAAGCTCGGCGAGGTCGCCGCGGAGTTCGACGCCGTGCACTCCATCGAGCGCGCCGTCGCGGTGGGCTCGGTCGACGCGATCATCTCGGCGGCCGAGCTGCGCCCTCGCCTCGTCGACGCCGTCGAGCGCGGCCTCGCCCGCCCCGTGACCCATCCTCGCGCTGATCAAGGAAGCTAGAGGGATCATGGTCGCTCCTTGATCCCTCTACTTTCCTTGATCAGCGCTGGAGGTTACGGGGGTCAGTCGCCCTCGAGCTCGTGGACGATCTGCAGTGAGTCGCGCAGCGACTCCAGGTAGGCGTGCGACACGGCGACCGGGGCGAGACCGGTGCGGCTGAGCGCCTCGACGTCGTCGCGCTCGTGGGCGAGCACGGCCCGCAGCGCACGGCCGGCGTCCCCGTCGCCCTCGAGCAGGGCCGAGCGGGCGGTGGCGCCGAGACCGGCGCCGTCGGCGACGTCGGCGGCCTCCGCGCCGAGCAGCTGGGCGGCGCCGGACAGCAGCCCGACGGTGAACCCGAGGTCGGCCTGCTCCGCGGCGAGCCGCTGGCAGGCATGCGCACGTGCGAGCACGCTCCACAGGTCGTCGTAGACCTCCCGCGAGGTACCGCCGTCGAGCAGCGCGAGCACGACCCAGGCCCGCAGCCGGCGGGGCCCGAGCAGCACGAGCGCCTGGCGCAGCGAGCTCAGCTCCTCGTGCGTGCCGGTCGCGGCGGAGTTCGCCGTCCGCAGCACCCGCAGGGTGAGGCCGGGGTCGCTGCCGACGAGCTGCGCGATCCGCACCGTCGGGAGGTCGGGGTCGGCCAGCTCGCCGAGCAGCCGGGCGCAGACCACCTGGGACGGCGTCAGCGCGCGGCGCTCGAGCATCGAGGGGCGCATCAGGTAGCGGCCCTCGAACAGGTCGAACCCGAGCTCGACGCAGTGCGCGAACGCGGCGGCGTCCTCGATCCCGGTCGCGATCAGGGTGGCGCCGCGGGCGCGGCAGGTCTGCACGAGCCCCGGGACGACGAGCGACGGCAGCGAGTCGACCTGCAGCGTGACGAAGTCCGCGAGCTCGAGCAGCGCGCTGCGCGAGGCGTCGCCCCGGTAGTCGGCGACGGCGATCCGGTAGCCCGCCTGCTGCATCCGGTTCAGCGCCAGGAGCAGCTCGGCGTCGGCGCCGGTGTGCTCGCCGAGCTCGACGACGACCGACGCGGGCTCGACCGGCACGGGCACCATCCCGGTGAGGAACGGCCGCGGCAGGTCGACGAACAGGGGCCGGCCGCCGGTGAGGGCCTCGACCCCGAACGCCCCGAACGTGGCCGCGACCTGCGCGGTCGTCGGGTGGGCGGGCGAGGCCGGGTCGCTCCCCGGAGCGGCGGCGGTGACCACCGCGCGGTAGGCGACGAGCTGACGCCTCGCGTCATGGATGCCGTGCCGGGTGACCCGCACCTGGCGCACCAGGTCGGGCCGCGTCCCCAGCTGTGCCGGACCGCTCATCGCCGCTCCCGCCTCTCTCAGCGCACCACGACGGAGACGTGCGCGTCGCCGTAGCCGGCGATCTCGAGCATCACGTCGAGCCGCTGCCCGATCATCTGCGACAACGCCGCCACGTCACCCGGCAGCGAGGCGTCGGGGCCGTACATCTCGTACAGCCGCACGTGCGGGGCACCGGTCGCGTTGAAGACGCTCGCGAGCACGTTGAGCACCTCGTAGCAGTTGTCGCGCAGCATGCCCGACAGGTCCCGCTCGTCGATGGCGTCGTCGACGCCGCCGCGCGGCAGCATGCCGAGCGCGCCGCCGATGCGGGCGGCACCGGCCAGGTCGACGACCACGACCGCCGTCATCGCGAGGTGGTCGGTCACGTAGACGGCGACGACGTTGCCGGCGCGCGGGGGCACCGGCTCGGCGTCCCGCAGCTCGACGGGCCGGCCGACCAGGTCCTCGACGAGGCTGCGCACGGCGGCACGGCCGGGCAGCGGCGAGGATTCGACGAGAGCGCTCACGGGGTCACCACCGGGGAGAGGAGGTCGCAGAAGACATCGGCCGTGAAGGGCTTGGCGATGAGGCCCAGGGCGCCGGTCGCCATGGCCTGCTCGCGCATCTCGTCCGAGCCCTCGGACGTGACGAAGCAGAACGGCGTCGAGTCGCCCCGGGCGCGCAGCGCCGCGAGGAACTGGATGCCCGTCATCTCGGGCATGTTCCAGTCCGAGAGGATCAGGTCGGGCCGGTGCTCGGTCACGAGCTCGAGGGCCTCGCGGCCGTTCTCGGCCTCGAGCACCTCGTGGCCGGTGAAGCCGGCCTGACGCAGGGTCCGCACGACGATCATCCGCATCGCGCGGCTGTCGTCGGCGACGACGATCTTCATGACTGTCCCTCCAGGACCTCGGTCGCCGCGGTCGGGGGCCAGATCAGGGCCCCGGCCTCGACGTTCGGCACCAACGTGAGCTCGACGGGCTCGCCGAGCACGAGCGCGCGGAGAACGGCCGGCGGCGGGGCGTCGCCGCGCGCGGGCGGCGCGGTCGCGGGCCCGCCGAGCACGGCCGACGGCAACGACAGCCGGGCGGTGCTGTCGCTGGGGAAGAGCAGCGACTTCACGTTGCCGCCCGCGATGTTGCCGAGCTCGCCGACGGCGTCGAGGAGGTCCTCGCTGACCGGCTCGTCGCAGGCGAACATGCGCGCGGCGAGCAGGCGCGCCAGCACCGGGGACACCCGCACGTGGACGCCGAGGTCGGTGCCGGTGCGGTCGTCCCGGACGGCGACCAGCGCGGCGGCGTCCGGCGCCCCGGAGGGATCGGTCGGGTGGGTGGCGGCGGACGCCGGCAGCACCTCGACCTCCTCGGCGAGGACGGCCGCGAGGACGTCGGCCAGCAGGCCCTCAAGGTCCGGGCGGGCGGCCTCGATCTCGGCCTCGATGACGGGGGCGGGCAGGGGTTCGGCGCTCACGCGGCACCTCCGGTGTGTCGGAAGACGGTGGCGCGGCCCAGCTCCACCCGCTGGAAGGCCGCGTCGATGTTGAGGGTGCTCTCCGCCCCGCCGAGCAGCAGGTAGCCCCCGGGCTTGAGCACGCGTCGCACGTTCGCGAGCACCGCTCGCTTCGTCTCGAGGTCGAAGTAGATGAGCACGTTGCGCAGGAAGACGACGTCGCACATCGGCACGCCGACCGGCGGCAGCGCCAGGTTGCCCCGCTCGAAGCGGGCCATCGACCGCACCTGCGGCCGCAGCACCCACTCCCGGCCGGCCTGCTCGAAGTACGTGACCAGGTACTGCGCCGGCAGGCCGCGGTTGACCTCGAGCTGGGAGTAGCGGGCCGTCCGGGCGCGCTCGACCATCCGCGGCGAGATGTCGGTGCCGACGATCTGCGCGCTGACGCCGGGGCGCCCCGGGAGCCACTCGAGCAGGAGCATCGCCAGGGAGTAGGCCTCCTGGCCGCTCGAGCAGGCCGCCGACCAGAAGGTGAGCGCGCGCTGGCCCGAGGCCACCAGGTCGGGCAGCAGGTGCTGCGTGATCGCCTGGAACGGGTGCGTGTCACGGAACCACGAGGTCTCGTTCGTGGTCATGGCGTCGACGACGAGCTCGCAGAGCGAGGTGTCGCCGCGTCGCAGCCGCGCGACGACGCCCGCGACGTCGCGCTCGCCGACCGTGCGCGCGAGCGGTGCCAGCCGGGACTCGACGAGGTACTCCTTGCCGGGCTGCAGGTCGATGGCGCTGCGCTGGCGCACGAGCTCGGTGACGAAGGCGAAGTCCATCGCGGGCAGGGTCACGGGGCCACCCCCACCGCGCTGTGCGGCCGGGAGAGCGCAGCCGCGAGCTGGTGGCCGATCTGCGGCAGCGGGAGGATGCGGTCCGCCTGCCCGGCCATGGCGACGGCGCCCGGCATGCCCCACACCACGCTCGTCGCCTCGTCCTGCGCGACGACGTCGCCACCCGCCTCCCGGATGGCGGTGGCGCCGCGCTCGCCGTCCCGGCCCATGCCGGTGAGCACGGCCGCGAGGACCCGGTCGCCGTAGACGGCTGCGACGGAGCGGAACAGGACGTCGACGGCGGGGCGGCAGAAGTTCTCGGGCGGGTCGTCGGTGAGCTCCGCGACGACCTGCGTGCCGACCCGGCGCACCGCCATGTGACGCGCCGCCGGGGGCGACGAGCACGCGGCCGGGCAGCAGGGGTTCACCGTGCTGGGCCTCGGCCACGCTCACGTGCGACTGGCCGTCGAGACGGGCCGCGAGCAGCCGGGTGAAGACCGGGGGCATGTGCTGGACGACGACCACGGGCACCGGCAGGTCGGCGGGCAGGGCCGGCAGCACGGTGGCGAGCGCGTCGGGGCCTCCGGTCGAGCTGCCGATCGCGAGCACGCCGAAGGGCCCGGTGCGCGGGCGGCGGACCGACGGGCGGGCGGGCGGCGGCGGAGGGGTCGCCGTCGCGGCGCCCCGCCGGCGGGTCCCGGTGAGCGCCTTGAGCTTGGGGATGAGCTGCTCGCGGATGTTCTTCTGCGACTCGGCGAAGCTGCCGACGTTCGACGGCTTCGTCACGTAGTCGCTGGCACCGGCCGCGAGCGCGTCGAGCGTCGCCGAGGCACCCCGCTCGGTCAGCGTCGAGAACATCACGACCGGCAGGCGCGGGTCGGTGCGGCGCAGCGCCCGGACCGCCTCGATGCCGTTCATCTCCGGCATCTCGATGTCCATCGTCACCGCGTCGGGCTTCAGCTGCGCGATCCGCTCGAGCGCGACGCGGCCGTTGGGCGCGACGCCCACGACCTCGATCTGTGGGTCGCTCGCCAGGGCGTCGGTGACCAGCCGCCGGATGACGACGCTGTCGTCGACGACGAGCA
Source organism: uncultured Actinomycetota bacterium (assembly GCA_963792195.1). Classification (GTDB taxonomy): domain Bacteria; phylum Actinomycetota; class Actinomycetes; order Actinomycetales; family Kineosporiaceae; genus DATKNA01. The sequence continues at coordinate 211,567 of CAWBVK010000007.1, forward strand.
CGCGGATGCGGCGCCGGCCGAGGCTGTCCGCGACGGGCGGCATGCTCACGTGGACACCACGCCCAGCAGCGCGAGCTTCTCGGCGATGACCTCGTCGCTGAACGGTTTGATCACGTACTCGTGGGCGCCGGCGGCGAGGGCGCGCACGATCTGCCCCTGCTCGCTCTCGGTCGTCACCATCATGAGCGCGATGTCGCGCAGGTCGTCGCGCCGGCGGACGGTCTTGATGAAGGTCAGCCCGTCCATCACGGGCATGTTCCAGTCGACCAGGCAGACGTCGGGCCGGATGCCGCTGTCGAGCACCGCCAGCGCCTCGGCGCCGTCACCGGCCTGGGACACCTCGAACCCCAGCCCCGTCATGAGCCGGGCGAGGATCGAACGCATGGCCCGCGAGTCGTCGACGACGAGAGCGTGCACGGGGAGCTCCTTGGGCAGAAGTGACGCGAGACGAGGGGCGGGCGGGTCGGGGTCAGGCCGCGGCGTCGCGGGGGGACACGGTGGCGGAGGCCCCGTACGTGCTCACGTCGAGCACCCGGCGGGCGTTGAGGGCGAGGAGCAGGCGGTCGGGCAGGGTGTAGGCGCCGAGCAGGAGGTCCCGCACGCGCTCGTCGACCGTGCTCGGGGTCTGCTCGAAGGGCACCTGGGAGACCTCGAGGACGCCCCCGATCTCGTCGACGAGCAGGCTGACCGGCTCGTCGTCGACGCGGACGACGACGTTGACGGGCTCACGGGCCGTCCCAGGGCGTCCAGCGGGCGGCAGGCCGAGGCGGGCGCGCAGGTCGATCGCCGTGAGCACCTCGCCGCGCAGGTTGATCAGACCGGCGATCTCGGCGGTGGCGAGCGGCACCGGCGTCATCTGCTGCAGGCGGACCACCTCCTGCACGAGCGAGACGTCGACGCCGAAGAGGTACTTGCCGACGTGGAACGTGGACAGCTGGCTCATGCGAGGGCCTCCTGCTCGAACGTCTCGGCCGTCGTGAGGCCGGCCTCGTCGTAGCCGCCGGCGCCGAAGTTGGGGTCGGCGGCGAGGACGGCGCTCTCCATGTCGAGCAGCTCGACGACCTTGTCGCCGACGACCACGCTGCCGACCAGCGCCTGGTCGTCGATGTCGCTCCGGGTGCCGACGCGTTCGGTCGCGATGTCGAGGATCCGCTCCACGACGAACCCGACGCTGCGCTCCCCACGGGTGTAGACGACGAGCTGGACGCCGGTGCCCTCCGCGTCGGGCTCGGCGTAGACGCCGAGCAGGGTCGAGATCCGCAGCAGCGGCATGATGTGCCCGCGGTACTGCACGACCTCGCGGCCGCCGACGTGCTCGATGGACTCCCGCTGGATCTCCTCCAGGCGGGTCACCATCTCGAGCGGGATCGCCGCGCGGCGACCGCCGCCGATCTCGACGACGAGCACCGGGTCGAGCGGCTCGAGCGCCGCCGTCGGCGTCCACGGTGGCGACGCCGGTGCCGCTGGCGAGCACGTTGGCGCGCCGGGCCAGGGTCGAGGCGTCGAGGATGAGCACGACCGAGCCGTCGCCGAGGATCGTGGCGCCCGCGTACACGGGGATGCCCTTGAGGTGCCGGCCGAGCGGCTTGACGACGATCTCCTGGGTGTCGAGGACGTCGTCGACGACCAGCCCGAACCGCTGCTGCTCGGCCTGCAGGACGACGATGAAGCCGCCCCGCTCGCCGTCGCCGCCGGCCCCCTGCTCGACGGCCGCGTCGCCCGAGCCCAGCGGCACGAGGCCGAGCTGCTCGTCGAGCCGCACCAGCGGCAGGAGCATGTCGCGGAGCCGGTAGACCGGCGCGCCCGAGATGAGCTCGATGCCGCCGCGGGCGTGCTCGCCGGCGAGCCGCACCAGCTCGAGCACGCTGACCTGCGGCACGGCGTACCGGCGCCCCGCACAGCCGATCGTGAGGGCCGGGATGATCGCCAGCGTCAGCGGGATCGTGAGCCGGAAGGTCGAGCCGCGGCCGACCGCGCTCGAGACGTCGACGGAGCCGCCGATGGCCTCGATCCGGGTCTTGACGACGTCCATGCCGACGCCGCGGCCCGAGACGTTCGTGACCTGCGCCGCGGTCGAGAACCCGGGCAGGAAGATCAGGTTGAGGATCTCGCGCTGGCTCATCGCGGCGAGCTGGGTCTGCGAGACGAGGCCCCGCTCGAGCGCCTTGGCGGCGATCTTGCTGCGGGTCGATGCCGGCGCCGTCCTCGGTGATCTCGAGGTGGACCTGGCCGGCCTCGTGGTACGCGCGCAGCGTGAGCACGCCCTCGGCGGTCTTGCCGGCGGCGACGCGGTCCTGCGGGTTCTCGATGCCGTGGTCGACGGCGTTGCGCACCAGGTGCGTCAGCGGGTCCTTGATCGCCTCGAGGACGGAGCGGTCGAGCTCGGTCTCGCGGCCCTCCATCTCGAGGCGCACCTGCTTGCCGCAGGTGCGGGCGAGGTCGCGGACGACGCGCGGCATCTTGCTCCACACGGCGTCGACGGGCTGCATGCGGGTCTTCATGACCTGCTCCTGCAGCTCGCTCGTGACGAGGCTGAGGCGCTGGGCGCTGCGGGCGAGCGAGGAGTCCTTCGAGGTGTCCTGCGCGTCGCCGAGCCGGCGAGACGAGCTGGTTGCGGGCGAGCACCAGCTCGCCGACCAGGCGCATCAGGGAGTCGAGCAGCTCGACGTCCACGCGGACGGAGCTGTCGACGACGGACCGGTGGCCGCTCCCCTGCGCCTCGAGGGCGCCTTCGACCGCTGCGGGCGTCGGCGGCGCCGTGCTCGACCAGGATCGCGCCGAGCTTGCGGTCGTCGCCGAGCTGCTGCTCGATGCGCGCCAGCTCGACGGCCTCGGGCGTGGTGTCGCCGGCCTGCACGAGCACCTCGCCGATCGGCGGCAGCGCCCAGAGCGTCCAGCTGGTCGGCGGGCAGGCGCGGCGTCCGCGGCGGGCGCGCTCCGGCTGCCCGGCGTGGCCCCTCCGGCTGCTCGGCCGGCGCGCTCGACCTCCTGGGTGCCGGCGTCTCCGGCTGCGCTGCGGCGCTCGTTCTCGGGGCCGTCCTCGAGCAGGGCCGAGAGCAGGGCGATGAGCTCGCCGTGGTCGGCGTCCCCCTCGCCGCCGGTCTGCTCGATGCTGGCGAGCAGGCCGCGGACGGCGTCCACCATCTTGAGCAGCGCGCTGGAGCGGGCGTCGGTGAGGGCGATCCGGCCGTCGCGGAGCCGGCTGAGCAGGTTCTCGCCGACGTGCGTCAGCTTCTCGAGCCGGCCGAACGCGAGGAAGCCGCTCGTGCCCTTGATGGTGTGGATCGTCCGGAAGACGCTGGCCAGCAGCTCGCGGGAGTCGGGGTTCTGCTCGAGCGCGAGCAGGTCGCGGTCGAGCTGGTCGAGGTTCTCGTGGCTCTCCACCAGGAACTCGGCGACGATCTCGTCGATCGCTTCCACGCGTACTCCTCCTCGCCACCAGCCGGACGAGGTATGTCATCGGCTCCCTGCGGAGCGACTTGAGCGCGCGGCCCGGCGCCCGGGTGCCCGCCCCGCCCCTCATGCCCGGCGCTTTGCAGTGGCGTCACATGTGAGGCCGAGGCTTGGCCGTCGCGCCCGAGACCGAGGGTTCCGGCCTCACGTCCGAGTTCGGGTCTCCGGCCTCAGATATGAGGCCAGTGCAAAGCGTCCGGCGATGGGGTTGCCGCCGAGCCGGGTCAGGGACAAAGGAGCCGGAGCGAAGGGGCGCGAGGCGGGACGGAGGGGACGAGAACGGCCGCAGGGGACGAGAACGGGCGGGAGAGGATTCAGAGGGCGTAGCGGTCGAGCCAGAAACCGTCCTCGTCGACCACGACGCCGGCGGCGGCCTCGACGACCACCCGCGCCACCGCCGAGGATCACCGGGACGCACCCGTTCGCGGGCCGCGGCGTACGACTCCGACGGCGTCCGGCGCTCGCGCTCGTCCGGCTCCGGGCACGACCAGCGCACCTCGTAGGTGACGAACGGGTCGGCGGCCCAGCTCTGGCCGGCGACCGACGGCTCGTCGGGGTCCGCGACGTGCACGAGCACCTCGACGGCGCCGTCCTGGCCGTAGGCCCCGACCTCACCGACCAGGGCGTACCCGTCGAGGACGTCGTCCTGCCGCAGGATCGCGAGGTCGTGGTCGTCGGCGAGCGCCTGCAGCGCGACGTGATGGTCCTCGTCGAAGCCGTCGCCGGGCAGGTGCTGGCGCACGACCGCGCCCGAGTAGACCTCCGGCGGCGGCCCCTCCCACTCCTCGCCCTCGATGGCCAGCCGCGCGGTCGGCAGCTGGCGCGCCGACGATCCTGAGCAGCACCTCGGGGTCGAGCCAGTGCGGGCTGTGGACGACGACGTCGACGGCACGGTCGGGGTCGGGCTGGATCGACCCGGCCGCCGGTCACCCGGACGGCCCCCTTGCAGGCGCCGGGCGAGGGCGACGAGCAGGTGCAGCCCGCGGCCCTCCTCGCGCCAGGGCAGCCCGTCGGGGAAGGCGTGGGCGAACCCGTCGCGGTCGTCGACGCCCGGCGGCGGCGGGTCCTCGCGCTCGACCGGCGCCTGGAACGCGTACGCCACGGTCCATGGCATCGGGACCTGCGCGTCGACCGCGTCCTCCATGGTCATCTGGAACGGCCCGAGCAGGCGGCTGTGCCGCCCGAGCCGGACCACCCCGGTCGTCCCCATCGCGCTCCCGCGGACGCGGGCCCTCACGAGCTCGGCGACGTCCTGGATCGTCACGGTGCTCGGCACGAGCAGCAGGTGGGCGTCGCGGAGCATCCGCGGGGAGGTGATGTCGAGGACGCCGGTCATGCCGGTCATCCCGCGCTTGCGGATGAGGGCCATCAGACGCGCGTCCGGTGGAAGCTCAGGTACGAACGGCTGGCCGTCGGGCCGCGCTGGCCCTGGTAGCGGGAGCCGGCGAGCGTGCCGTAGGGCTGCTCGGCCGGGCTCGACAGCCGGAAGAAGCAGAGCTGACCGATCTTCATGCCGGGCCAGAGCTTGATCGGCAGGGTGGCGACGTTGCTCAGCTCGAGGGTCACGTGCCCGGAGAAGCCGGGGTCGATGAAGCCGGCCGTCGAGTGCGTGAGGAGCCCGAGCCGCCCGAGCGACGACTTGCCCTCGAGCCGTGCCGCGACGTCGTCGGGGAGCGTCACGAGCTCGTACGTCGACGCCAGCACGAACTCGCCGGGGTGCAGGACGAACGGCTCGGCGGGGTCGACCTCGACCAGCCGGGTCAGCTCGGGCTGCTCCTGCGCGGGGTCGATGACCGGGTACTTGTGGTTGTCGAACAGCCGGAAGTACCGGTCGATCCGCACGTCGACGCTCGACGGCTGCACCATCTCCTTGTCGTACGGCTCGAGGACGACGCGCCCGGCGTCGATCTCGGCCTTGATGTCCCGGTCGGAGAGGAGCACCCCCCCACGGTACCCGTGCCGCACCCCGTGCCTCGGCTACGCCAGGATCGCCTGGTTCACGAGCTGCCGGAGCACGCCGCGCACCGGCAGCGCGCTCGACGGGAACACCTGCGTCAGGAACACGACAGGTGAGGTCCTCGGCGGGGTCCACCCAGAACGAGGTGCTCGCGGCGCCGCCCCACGAGTAGTCGCCGGCCGAGGTGAGCAGCCCGGCGGCCGACCGGGTCGAGCACGACGCCGAAGCCGAGCCCGAAACCGACCCCGGTGTACGGGGTCTCGGCGAACAGCGCCCTCCCGTAGGTGTCGAGGTCGGCGTTGCCGGGGAGCCAGTTGCGGGTCATCGCCGCCACCGTCCGGGGCCCGAGGAGCCGGACGCCGTCGAGCTGTCCGCCCCCGCGCAGCATCTGCACGAACCGGTGGTAGTCGGCGGCGGTGGAGACGAGGCCGCCGCCGCCGGTGAACAGTCACGGCGGGGCTGGCGAAGCGGGCTGCCGAGGGCGTCGAGCGGGGCCAACCGGCCGGTCGGCGTGGCGGCGTAGAGGCGGGCCAGGCGGTCGGCGTCCGCGCCTTCGCCGCAGCCCGAAGGAGGTGTCGGTCATGCCCGAGCGGGGTGAAGATGCGCTCGGCGAAGAAGCGGTCGAGCGGCACCCCCGAGGCCACCTCGACGACGCGCCCGAGCACGTCGGTCGCGACCGAGTAGTTCCACTCGGCGCCGGGCTGGAAGAGCAGGGGGAACCGGGCGAACACGTCGACGGCGGTCGCGAGGTCGACCTCGGGGAAGCTCCACTCGTACCCGGCCTGGCGCAGCAGGGCGTCGCACCGGGTGCACCCGGTGGAAGCCGTAGGTGAGCCCGGCGGTGTGCGTGAGCAGGTGCCAGAGCCGGATGGGCTCGGCGGCGGGAACGGTGACCGGCTTGAGGTCGGGGCCGCCCACGTAGACGCGCGGGTCGCGGAGCGACGGGGACGAGGTCGCCGACCGGCGTGGTCAGCTCGAGCAGGCCCTCCTCGACGAGCATCATCGCGGCGACGCTCGTGACCGGCTTGGTCATCGAGTAGATGCGGAAGACGGTGTCGGTCTCGACGGGGAGCTGGTCCTCCATGTGGCGGTGGCCGCCGCGCTCCAGGTAGGCGACCTTGCCGCCCCGGGACACGACGGCGAGCCAACCGGGCACGCGGCCGGCCTCGACGAGCCCGTCGAGATAGCGGGTGAGTCGCTGCAACCGGCCGCCGTCGAGCCCGACCTCGGCCGGCTCGACCTCCACCTGCAGCTCACCCATGCCGGCCTCCCTCGCGCTCGCCCTGCGCGGAGGCTAACCGCCCGCCGCGTGGGCCGCAGCCGCGGCGGACGACGGGGCCGGGACCGACGCGGCGGGCGACCCGGAGGGGGATGCCGAGGGAGACGCCGGGGGTGACGCCGGGGGCGACGGCATGAGCAGGTACCCCTGGGCCGCCAGGATCACCACGACGGCCACCCACTTGTCCGCGCTGAGCGCCTGGCCGTAGGGGAACCGGTCGAGCATCAGGACGCCCACCTGCAGCACCACGACCCAGCCGAGGGTGACGAGGGCGAGTTCCGCGTACTGGAGACTCGAGGCGTACACGAAGAAGAGCAGCACGAAGAGCACCACGCCGCCGGCGGCCCAGGCCGGCGAGCGCCGGGTGACGGCCTCCTTGGTGGCGTACGCGGCCGCCAGGTCGATCAGAGCCAGCACGACCATGGCGATGACGGCGACCACGGGCCCCGGCCGCGAGGCCGGCGCGCGCAACAACATCGGGTCTCCCCCCCTTGTCGCCCTCAGCCTAGGCGGGCTCCGAGCGGACGCATCGGGCATCGACGCAGGTCTCGGGTCGGGTGAAGACCCGAGATGGGCGGGGTGGCCCGCTCGCCAGACGGAGATACGAGCGGAACGGCAGATACATCGGGAAGTGTCGACCCGGGTGGGCGCGGGGTGCCTGCCTGGGGTGGAGGGGGCTGCGGGCGGCGCGGGTTTTGGTAGTGTGTGGTCGCTCGCCGACGGCGGGCGCGCGGGTGTAGTTCAATGGCAGAACATCAGCTTCCCAAGCTGACAGTGCGAGTTCGATTCTCGTCACCCGCTCCGTCCTCACCGCAGCCACCGCCCGCCGGCCTCGCAGCCGCTAGCTCGTCGGCACCGCCGCCCGCATCCTCCGCACCACTCGCCGCCACCTGCCCGACCGCGCCTTCGACGCCATGAGCATCCGCCAATCCCCAACCAGTGAAGCAACCCGCGGCTGACATCCCGCCCGGTGTCGTCTGCCGAACGACTGAGACAGGCTGACGGCGCCGACTCGAGCGCGCAGCGCTCCACGCCTGGACAACGAAACCCCTGTGGAACCGGCGCCGCTGACGGTCCTGGTGGTTCCGGGCACGACGCCGTCAGCGAGACTGGGAGTAGTGCCGCTCTTCCGACCTGGAGCTTCCCTATGCCGCACGGGACCGTCCGCTGGTTCGACGCCGAACGGGGGTTCGGCTTCCTCGCGCCTGAGGACGGCTCACCGGACGTGTTCGTGCACGCCTCCGAGATCGTCCCCGAAGGCGGCCCGAAGGTGCTCCGCGAGGGCCAGGCCGTCGAGTTCGAGGCCGGCGAGAACGACCGCGGTCCCCAGGCGCTGCGCGTCCGCGTCACCGCCGACGCGGCCGCCGGCAGCGTCGTGGGCCTGCTCGGCACGGTCAACTGGTACGAGCCGGCCAAGGGGTACGGGTTCGCCTCGCCGGACGGCGGCGGCCCCGACATCTTCGTGCACAGCTCGGCCATCGTGACGGGCGGCGTGGTCACCGACGGGCAGCGGGTGGCCTTCGTCGTCGTCGAGGGCGAGCGCGGCCCGCAGGCCGCGCACGTGGTTCCGCTCGGTCCCGGGGCCGGCCCGTCCGCCGGGGCCGGCTCTGCCATCGGGGCGGACGGGGCGGATGGCACCGTCTCCTGGTACGACGAGGACAAGGGCTTCGGCTTCATCGCCCCCGACTCCGGCGCCGGGGACGTCTTCGTCCACGCCCGGTCCCTGGCCGAGGGCCTCACCTGGCTGAGCGAGGGCGACCGCGTGGCGTACGAGGTGGTCAGCGGCGACAAGGGCCCGCAGGCCCGCGACGTGCAGCTCGTCCGAGGAGCCGAGCCCCCGGCCGAGCCCGCACCGCCGCCGCGACGGCCGGCACCGGTCGGGCCGGCACCCGCCAGGAGGAGGGCGCCGGCGTCACGGGGTGTGCCCGCACGCGCCGGCGAGGGCGTCGTCGCACGGTACGACGGCGACCGCGGGTTCGGGTTCATCACCCCGGACGCCGGAGGTGACGACCTGTTCGTCCACGTGTCCGTGGTCGCCGGATCGGAACCGCTGCAGCGCGGCGACCGGGTCCGGTACACCGTCCGTCAGAGCGACCGGGGCCCGCAGGCCGACCGCGTGGAGCGCTTGTGAGGAACTCCTACCTCTCACTTGATGGTGCCCAGGGGCTTGCTCGTGACGTCGACCCGCGACCCGGTTCACGCCCGGCACCTCGGTGGTGCGCGTCGAGGTCCGTGGGAGCAGCCCGCAGGGCAGCCGGGTCCAGTCGGCGCTCATGGCGTCCTCGCTCGACACCGGCCGCAGCACCACCGGGTGCCTTAGCTGGCTGATGCGCGCGGTGATCGCAGCGCAGCGCCCGACCTGCTCACCCGCCTCAGACCCGAGCCTCGATCCATCAGAGCGGCGGGCGAGAAGCGATGATCTCCGAGTCTCGTATGGGGATCGTCTAACGGGACTGGTAGGCCCACGACGACGCCGGTCCGCAGCTGGTCCGCATGCCGGGGCAGGTCACCCTGGCTGCGAACGGGAGCTCGGCGTCCGCTGCCCCCGCCCCTAGCGTCAAGCTAGAGGCTTGTCCGTGTTAAGCCATGCCAAAGAGGCCGCGCAGGCGGTGGACGCGCGTACGTTCGAAGTGCGGTGGCAGCAGCGCCCCGCCGTCAGGGCCGGCCCATCCCCCCCGGGCCAGGACTGACGAGACGGCCCCCGCTCCCCCCGGCGGGGGCCGTCCTATGTAGAAAGCCGCCATCACGAGGATGGCGGCGAGTTGTGGGCCGGTCTGCAGGCGGGAAGCCGCCCTCTGTGAGCCATGCGTCGAGCGAGTGGAAGCCCTCCGCCAGTACCTGTTCGGCCTGGGTCACGACCAGGGTCGTGCCGCTCATTGAGGATGGCGCGTCCTGAATGCGCTCGGCGAAGGATCGAGCCACGGGATGGCCGGATCGGCGCGGTGTCGGGCAGCTGTGCGGCCGACACGCCACGCTCACCGTGCTTGCCTGTGCGAACCCCTGACCCGGCGGACTTGGGCCAGGCGGAGGGCGGCTGCCTACCCGGCGTGCGGTGAGGGTTCCTCGTCTTCGATGAGAACGACAGTATTTCCGTCGGGATCCGCGAGCGTGAACATCGGAGGTGCATAGTCGGTCCGGAGCACGTCCTGGTGCGGCCGCACCCCGGCGCCCACCAGGTGCTCGTGCGCCGCGTCTGCGTCCGCAGTGCCGTAGCGGACACCGAGTGGCAGGCCGCTCGCACGCGTCAGCAGCGCGATGCCGACGTGTGAGCCGGGTGGCGCCACCTCCAGCCAGCGGGCGCCCGGCCAGACCTCGACATCAGCACGCACCTCACACCCCAGGATGTCCTGGTAGAAGGCGAGCGCCCGGTCCTGGTCCTCGACCTCGACGGTGACGCTCGTGATTCGTGTCGTAATGGTCATGGCCTGTAGACGCGCGAACGTCGACCGACTCATCGCCACGCCCGTCGGGTCTCCGTCGCCGGGCGTGACGCCGAAGATACGCCTGACACCGAAGCGGTCGGTGAGCTTCCCGTACACGGGCGCCCAGCCCGCCGGGGCGAGCAACTCGATGACGGTGCCGCCGTCGGAGAGCCCCTGCCGGGTGTTGCCTCCTCGACGTCGTGAGCCCGAATTTGCCTGCACTCAATCAAGAGCGCGGCCCGCTACGCGGGCCCGCGCTCGCCGGGCGTGCAGCGTGGGCGCCGGTCCCGGCGCGCGCCCGCAGCGGCATGCGGCGGGCGAACGCACCAGCGGCCGGAGGTCGAGCCGTCAGTCCGAGGTGATGTGCCGGCGAGACCCCGCCCCCGGCCATCGCCTCCAGCCACGTCGTCTGCGGACGCCACGACGACGGCGAGCACGAGGGCCACCCTCGAGCCTTGCTTCTCGGTAGCAGTCTTGTTACGGTCCACTTCTTGTTACCAATATGTGGAGGCTCGCCGATGGACGGGTACCGCGCGAGCAGCGTCATCACCGCGACCCCGCAGGCCGCCTGGGACGTCCTGATCGACGTCGGCTCGTGGCCGAGCTGGGACTCGGGCGTCGTGCGCGTCGATGGCACCCCCGCCCTCGGGCAGAAGGTCACCGTGTTCCCCGCGGTCAACCCACAGCGCGGGTTCCCGGTCACCGTGGTCGACCTTCGACCCGGCGCCGGGATGACCTGGCGCGGCGGGATGCCGCTGGGGCTGTTCACCGGCACCCGGACGTACACCGTCACCGAGGAGCGGGACGGCAAGGTCACCTTCGAGATGCAGGAGACCTACCGGGGCCCGCTCGCGGGACTGATGGCCAAGGTGATCCCCGACCTCTCCGACTCGTTCAGCCAGTTCGCCCATGGGCTGAAGACCAGGGTCGAGACGGGGCACTGATGGGGGCGGCACAGCCGGCAGGGGATCCGTTCAGCGCGCTGGGAGACCCACGCCGCCGCCAGATCGTCGAACTCCTGGGCGGCGGGGGCCGATCGGTGCGGGACATCGCGGCCGGCATGCCGATCAGCCGCCCTGCCGTCTCCCGCCACCTGCGTCTGCTCAAGGACGCCGGCCTCGTCGTGGAGGAACCTGCCGGTACCCAGCGGATCTATCGCCTGCACGACGAGGGCGTGGCAGCGGTCCAGCAGTACCTGACCGAGGTGTGGGGAGAGGTGGCCGCCCGGATGACGCTGATGGCCGAGAACACCAGGGCGGACGGGGAGGCGCCGCCATGACCGTCACCGAGCCGCTGCGCCTGTCGTTCCGGGTGGCCTGCTCCTCGGAGCACGCCTTCGCGATCTGGACGACGAGGGTCTCGACCTGGTGGCCGGCCGACCACACCGTGAGCGGCAGGGCCGACGCCGAGGTCGTCATCGAGGGCCGCGTCGGTGGCCGGATCTTCGAGCGGACGCCGAGCGGCGAGGTGCACGAGTGGGGAGAGGTCACCGACTGGGCGCCGCCGACGCGGCTGTCCTACCTGTGGCACCTGCGCCAGGACCGGGCCGACGCCACGGAGGTGCAGATCCGGTTCGTCCCCGAGGAGACCTCCACCAGAGTCGAGATCGAGCACCGGGGCTGGGAGCGGTTGGGCAGCGCGGGCGTCGACGTCAGGAACCGCAACAGGGCTGGGTGGAGCGGCCTGCTGCCGCACTATCTCGCGGCCTGCGCACAGCTCGGCGACGAGCCGCCCGAACGACCGCAGTCCACCGGGCGCGGCCGCACCGACGTGCAGCAAGGGAGAGCATCGTGAGCACCAGCGTGATCGTCCGCTACCGGACCACACCCGACGCGGCGGACGAGAACCAGCGACTGATCGAGGACGTCTACGCCGAACTCGCCGGGTCGGCCCCCGACGGCTTCCGCTACACCACCTTCCGGCTGGCGGACCAGGTCAGCTTCGTGCACGTGGCCGTCCTCGAAGGGGAGGACAACCCGCTCACCCGGTCGGCCGCCTTCGCCAGGTTCCAGGAGGACCTCCCCGCGCGCGTCGTCGACCCGCCGGTTGCCACCGCTGCCGCACAGGTGGGCTCCTACGGGTTCTGAGCCTGGCAGCCAGCACGAGGGATGCCGGCTCTGCCATGCCTGCCCGCACCGAACGACCGACCTGTCACCGACGTGACGGCCGGATGCATCGAGAACCAGCTGCGAGGAGGTCACCCGATACGACACCGATACGCCACCGGTCCGCCACCGGTCCGCCACCGGTCCGCCACCGGTCCGCCACCGGTCCGCCACCGGTCCGCCACCGGTCCGACACCTACGGGGTCAGGTCGTGGACGGGAAGTCGGTGCTCAGGCTGGTCTTCTCCCAGGAGTTGAGTTCGGCGAGCTGGGCGTCGATCACGGCCCGGACGGCGGTGAGCGCGTCGGTTCCCAGCATGAGCAGGGCGGGCGGCTCGTCGGCCTCGACGGCGGTGAGGATCGCGCGGGCGGCGCGCACCGGGTCGCCCGGCTGCGTGCCGTGCGCGGTGTCGTGCTCCTTGCGGCGCTTGCCCGCCGTCTCGGCATAGTCGTCGATCACTGTCGCGGACTGCTGCAGGGAGCGGCCGGCGAAGTCGGTGCGGAAGCCCCCGGGCTCGACGACGACGACGGCGATCCCGAGCGGCGCGAGCTCCTTGCGCAGTGACCCCGACAAGCCTTCGAGGGCAGCCTTGGACGCTGCGTAGTAGCCGGAGCCGGGCGGACAGATTCGGGCGCCGATGGAGGAGATGTTGACGATGGCGCCGCGGCGCCGGGCGCGCATGCCGGGCAGCACGGCCTTGATGAGCGCGACCGGCCCGAAGACGTTGGTCGCGAACAGGGCGGCCACGTCCGCCTCGTCACCTTCCTCGACGGCGGCGCGGTACCCGTAACCGGCGTTGTTCACCAAGACGTCGATCCCGCCGAACCGCTCCTCACCCTGGCGGACTGCGGCCGCGACCTGAGCGGAGTCGGTGACGTCGAGGGCCACGGCCAGGGTCGCGTCCGTGTGGGCCTCGGCGAGATCGCGCACCGAGTCGACCTTGCGCGCGGCGACGACGGCGTTGTGGCCGGCGTCGAGGACGGCGCCGGCCACTGCGCGGCCGAGGCCGCTCGAGCTGCCCGTGATGAGCCAGGTGGACATGTCTCTCCTTGATCGAGGGGACGTGGGTCACGTAGAGCGCCGGTCGGGCTTGCGGCCTGCTGGCGTGATGGTTCCGGCTCTGGTCTCAGCTCTCCTGCGCTTGCGCAGTGGGCTGGGACGTGGCTGCCTTCGGCCTGCGTGGGGCCCCGGCCCAGCGCGCCAGGAAGTCCAGCTTCTCCTGGGCCGGGCTGCCGCTCGGCGCCGTGTAGACGATCAGGGTGAGGTCCTCGCCGGGCAACTGGAGGGCGTCCCCGGTGAGCTCCAGGTCGCCGACGACGGCGTTGTGCAGGCGCTTGCGGGCGGTCCGGTGCAGCCGGACGTTGTGCCGGGCCCAGCGCGAGGCGAAGGCATCGCTACGGGTGGCCAGCTCGCCCACGAGATCGGTGAGTTGACGGTCGTTCGGGGTGCGTCCGGCCTGGATGCGCAGCGAGGCCACGATGTCGTCGGCGACCGTGCCCCAGTCCAGGAAGAGCTCCTTGGCGCGCGGGTCGAGGAACATGAAGCGCGGAAGCGACAGCGGCAGCGCCTGCGGTGCGAGCACGTCGCCGTACAGCGCGGTGCACGCCGAGTTCGCCGCCACGATGTCACGGCGCGCGGTGCGGACGTATGCAGGTGAGGCCTGGGTCTCCAGAAGCCGCTGGATGCTCGGCCGCAGGTTCGGGGCCCGACCGCGGGTGCGGCTTCGGTTGGGAGTGCCGGCGGCACGGGCGAGATCGAACAGGTGGGTCCGCTCCGCCTCGTCGAGCTGCAAGGCGCCCGCCAGGGCGTCGAGCACCTGCTCGGACGCTCCACCGAGGCTGCCGCGCTCGAGCTGGGTGTAGTACTCGATGCTCACGCCGGCCAACCCCGCGACTTCGCTGCGGCGCAGCCCGGGCACACGCCGCTTGTCTCCGTACACCGTCAGCCCGGCCTGCTCCGGAGACAGCCGCGCCCTGCGGCTGGTCAGGAAGTCACGGATCTCGGCGCGGGTGTCCACGTCCCGACGGTAGGGCCGCCGGCCGCGGCCTTGGGAGGGGCTGCCAGTACCCCTGACGACAGCGACTCCCAGGGAGATGGTCGGCCACCTCCGCTGCTCCTACGCGACGTTCGCGCTGCGGCAGCTACGCGGGGATGCCGGCGTAATAGGTAACCCAATCCAGCGTGAGGATGCGGTGGTGGCGCACCTTGAACAAGTGAGCGCACCGTCCTTGCGCCGTCCAGGTCGGCTTGCCTGCGTGCTCGTAGCTGAGGACCACGTCCCCGGTGAGGTTCCGGATGTGGTCCTGGGACCATTGAATGCCCTGGAACTTGCTCCACAGCCCGACGTAGAACCCGGTCACCGCCTCCAGCCCCCGGTACACGTTCTGCCCGCCGGCGGGGTTCGACTGGGTGAGGACGGGGTTCTTGCCGTATACCGTCGCCAGCGCGGAGAAGTCACCGTCGGCGCTCGCCATGCCGGCGTTTGAGGATGCCGAAGTACGTGGTGACGACCCGTCGAGCGCCGGGCCCCCCTCATCCGCGTGAGCGACCGCCGGAACGAGAAGCGACACGCTTCCGACAGGACGACGACGGCCGCAGTGGTCAAGACCTGCCTGCGGCTGATTGGATTCGTGAACACGCGTTCCTCCTCAGGGGGTTTGCAGAGAATGGGTGAGATGCTGCTCGGATGCGTCCGGCGCGCCGCATGACCGGTGACCTGGAGGCCGCATCGAAGCCCGAAGCGACTGCCGCGCAATCGTCGTGGCGCGCCTGGACATCGACCGTCCCGCGTCGTCGAACGCGAGCGCCTTGATCTCGTGGACGAGGGTGCATGCGCCGCCCACGACCGACGCCGTTCGGAAGGAACCCGCCCCCACGGGCAAGTTGCTGCAGGCCGTCGGGCAACGGTCGGCTGCAGCAGCGAGCACGCGTCATTCAGACACGTGGCCGAGCCGAACTGAGAATTGGCAGACGCAACCTCGAACTGCGTCACGCGTACAGCGGCGAGAGCGGGCGCGCCCAGAGCTCCACCGACCGTCGCCGATCACCGCGCCTTCAGCCCTGCTCCTCCGTGGCAGCCCACACCTTCGGGGCGGGATCGACGGGGGCAACGCTGCTTCGCGGTGTCCTTGCCGTCAAGAGTCCCAAACGGACATTGGTGCACGTATCGCAGTGCAACTCCGGCACGCAGGCTCGGCTCGGGCGGTGCGGGCCCGGTGTTCGTTTCAGAGCTCTGGGTGCCTAACCTCGATCTTTCGTGATCTTGCCGTGTGAGGGTTGGTCGGCGGTTCTGGCCGGCTCGAGGACGTGATTCTGGTGGGTGGGTGTGACAGGTCGGCCGGTGTCGGTCCGGGTGTCGCCGGCTTCCACGGCCGGGGCTGCTGCGGGGCGGGTCGAAGGGGGCTGGGCCAGGCGTGGTTAGCCGGGGACGAGCCGCCGCCAGGCGGTGTGCGCGAGCCCGGTCCAGGGCGTGATCGCGAGGCGCAGTCGGGTGGCCCGGGCGGTGCGGACGAGTCGGGCGGGGATCGACAGCAGCCGCAGCCGTAGCCGCTTGTGCTCCCACCGTCTGGCGTCGCGTCTGGCGTCGTTGCCGCTGAAGGCGAGCATCGCCAACCAGGCGAGCAGTTCGCAGGCCAGGGCGACGATGGCGCACCAGATCTGGTTCTGGGCGAAGTCGTGCAGCGGCAGGTTCCTCAGCCCGGTGTCTTTCGCGGACCGGATCCGGTCCTCGGCGCGGGCCCGGCGGCGGTGGCGCAGCTCCAGTTCCGGCAGCTGGGTGCCGGGGCCGCCGGGACCACCGATCGCCGTGTTGGTGGCGAACGCGGTGATCCGCCAGCCGTTGGCGTCGGTGATCCTCAGTTGGGCGCCGGGATGCGGGCGTTCGCGGCGGACGATCACGCGCATCCCCGCCGGCCAGGAGTTCAGGTCGAGCAGGCCGGTGACCTCGGCGACATGGGCCCCCTTACGGATCTTCCCGTCGGCGTCGTAGGCCTCGGTCCACACCTGCTCGGGGATCTTCTCCAACACCTCGGCGAAGTCGGTGGGCAAGGCGAACCCGATCGAGTACTGCAGCCGTTGCCCGGCCAGCCACGCGATGAAGGCGTGGGTGCAGCCGCCGGCGTCGGCGCGGACCAAGACCCGCCGCCCGGGCCGCCGCCCCGGCCGGTGGTTCGGGAGCTGCCTGAGCGCGGCACGGACCACGCCGATGTGGTCGGCGGCGGTGTTCGAGCCGGCGTTGCCCTTCCTGAGCAGCACGCTCAGCGGCTCCCCGGTGCCCGCCTGGCCGTGGTCGGCGAACGCCCAGAGGGGATGGAAGCCGAACCCCTTCTTGAACGTCGGCGCCGCCTGCTCCTTCTCGCTGTGCGCTGTCACCAGCGTCGCGTCCACATCGATCACCAGGGGTTTGGTGCCGTCGACGTCGTGGTCCGGGGCCTGCTGCCCGGCCAGCTGCCACGCTCGCTTGCGGGCCGCAGCGCGAGCGGCGTCGATCGCGGCCAACGCCGCGGGCGCGTCCACAGCCAGGGCATCGATCGTGCGGGACACGGTCGGATCCGAAGCCACTGGCCCGAACACCCCCGGCGCCGACCGCAGTACCGCGATGTCGGCCAGGCAGTCCCCGCCCAGCGCCAGCGTCACCGCCAGATCCAGCACCACCTTGGCCGGGTCATGCACCGCGTGCGGCTTACGCCACCGCGACAGTGCCAGCGACAGGGCCTGGTCCAGCCCGACCCGGCCAATCACCGCGGTCAGCAGCACACCGCCGGCGTGCGACACCACCCCCGCGCCGCCGACATCGACCCGAGAACGCGGATACAACCCAGTACGCTGCTTCACCTGGAAGGTGCTCCTGACCTGCAACCGATCTGACCCTAGACAAGCCAGATCCTGCCTGCTCAGGAGCACCTTTCACTTGATCGACACGACTATCGCCCCGGCCATCGTGAAAGCCCCGGGCTAACAGACACGCCTCCCTCGGACGGCCCGCCGCCCACCGGCCATGGACCTGGACCCACCTGCCGACGCCGCGCCACACCAGCCGGCGCAGCCGCCCGGAGCAGCCGACCGCTCGTCGTGACAGTTCCCGTGGCTGACGTCATCGCTCATGCGCCCACCATCCGGGTGCCCATCCGTCACCTACGAACGTTGCCGTTTCCGGGAAACGGGAGTCAGATGACTCCCGTGGAGGGCACCGGATCGGCCGGCGAGACCGGCGCGGCCATGGCCGTGGCGCTGGACCAGGTCGGGTCCCGGCTCAAGCAGGTACGGACCGGGCGCCAGGCGACCCTCACCGGCGTCTCGCGTGCGACGGGGATCTCCACGAGTACGCTGTCCCGGCTCGAGAACGGGCAGCGGCGTCCCACCCTGGAACTGCTCCTCGCGCTCTCGCAGGCTTACCGAGTGCCGCTCGACGACCTCGTCGGCGCTCCGGAGGTGGGGGACCCACGGCTCCGCCTCAAGCCCGGACGGGTCAAGGGGCGCACCGTCATCCCCCTCACCCGGCAACCCGACGGCGTGCAGGCATGGAAGGTCGTCATCCCGGCGGGGAAGGTCACCGCCGAGCCACGGGCCCACGACGGCCATGAGTGGATCTACGTTCTCTCGGGCCACCTGCGACTCGTCCTCGCGGACCGCGACTGGGTGCTCGTGCCCGGCGACGTGGCCGAGTTCGACACCCAGGTGCCGCACTGGTTCGGCAGCGCGGGGGAGGAACCGGCTGAGATCCTCAGCATCTTCACGCGCCACGGCGAGCGGATGACCACCCGGACCGCGCCCGCACGAACCTGAGGCAGGCTCGTCGGACGGATGCGCACGACAAGGACGGGACAAGCAGCGTGCCCACGATGTTCGTCATGGTCGGCCTGCCCGCGGCGGGCAAGACGAGCCGGGCGAAGGAGATCGCGTCGGCATGCAACGCGCTCCGCCTGACCCCCGACGAGTGGATGATCCCGCTGTTCGGGCAGGAGCAGCCCGAGGGCAAGCGCATCGTCGTCGAGGGGCGGCTGATCTGGCTGGCACTGGCGGCGCTGCGGATCGGCGTCGACGTCGTGCTCGACTTCGGCGTCTGGGCGCGGGTCGAGCGTTCGGCGTTGCGGGCGCTGGCAGCCTCCGTTGGCGCGACCAGCGAGCTGGTCTACCTGCAGGTGGCCGAGGCGGAGCAGTGGCGCCGGGTCCAGGCCCGTGGGCTGACCGAGATCGAGACCACGTTCGCGATGACCAGGGCCGACCTCGACGGCTGGCGGCCGGGCTTCCAGCCGCCGGACGCGGCCGAACTCGCGGCCACGGACATCGACCCGCCGCCGCCGGGGTTCGACTCGTGGGAGGACTGGGTAGCGGGGTACTGGCCGACGGCACTACCCGGCCACGGCTCCGCACGACGTGTGGACGGCTGACGCGCACACTGCCCCGAGACACGGCTCGGCCACGTCGAGCATCGATCGTGCATGTGCTCGACGTGGCCGAGTACCGGCTACTTCGCGCCGTCCTCGGCGAGCTCGGCCAGCAGCTGCGCGGCACGGAAGTACTTGTTCTTGCCCAGATCCCCGACGGTCTTGATGTTGAAGGCGCTCTTGAGCAGGTCCGCGTCGCCGTCACTGACGCCGGCCAGCGCGCTCACGGGGGCGGCGAGGACCTCCGCCAGGGAGCTGTTCTCGTAGGCCTTGTCCAGGAACGTGTCGAGGTTGACTGCGATCGGCATGAGGGTCCTCCATCGGAGCGGGATGGGTGTCCAGTCACTGCCCGGGCAGGCTAGGCCCTTGATCGACGCCTCGGCATGTGGATCACCGGATGGGAGCACGCGCAGCAGAGGCTGCCGGCTCACGGAGCGACGAGAAGGCGGGCGCCCAGATCCGCCTCGGCGAGATCGACCAGCTCGCGATTCCGTTCGGCCCAGCGACCTGATTCGAGATCCTTCCGGAGGTTCCGCACGGCACGACGCTCCACCTCGGGGCCGACCGCGTTCCACACCGAGATCCCGCGGCGGACCTGCTCGTCGAGGTACGCCTCGGGTCGACGCCAGTAGGCCTCGTAGAAGCCGTCGGCACAGTCCCAGGGGATGAGGACGGGTTCCGTCCGGGCCCCGATCGAGCCGGTCAGCTCGGTCGGGGAGGCCAGGACTCGGGACATCGGAAGAGCATTGACCTCCGGCAGGTAGTCACGGGTCAGCCAGAACCGGCCCGGATCCGAGGTGTCGAACAGGAACACCACGACGCGACGGGCGACCCGCCGGAGTTCGCGCAGGCCGGCGACGGGGTCCCGCCAGTGATGCAGCGTGGCGACGGCCATCGCGGCGTCGAAGGCCTGGTCGTCGAACGGGAGGCTCTCCGCCGACCCGGCGAGGCACGGGGCTCCGCCGGGGCGGCGCTGCGCGCGCATGACCGCCGAGGGCTCGACCGCCAGGACGTACCGGTCGTCAGGCTCGTACGAGCCCGTGCCCGCCCCCACGTTGAGCACCGTCCGGGCGTCGCCGAGAGCGTCCCGGATGCGCTCCGCGATCCGCGGCTCCGTACGGCGCGTCACCGTGTACGTCGCTCCGATGGTGTCGTACACGAGTCCGTCGGACATCGACGCTGCCTCTCTGCCGGCCCTCGGTGCCGCACTGTCGGCGTCCATGCCTGCAGGCTCTCAGGTGGGGCCGGGCGGCGGAACTCCCGCCGCCGGCTCCCCGCCGGCCTCGCGCGGCGACCCGAGAGGCTCGGCGTCCGCGTCGGGCGACCCGGCCGCGGACGGCGACTCCTCGCTCTCCACCCGGCCGAGCTGGATCACGGAGGTGATCAGCAGCAACAGCAGGACCAGCAGCACGAGACCGTCGAGCGGCCCGCGGTGCAGGACCTCGTGGTAGACGAGCACGCCGATGAGCACGCTCAGCAGCGGATCGATGGTGCTGATCGCGGGCAGGCTCGACGTGATGGGGCCGGCCTGGAAGGCCCGCTGGGTCAGCAGCTGTCCCGCCGCGCCCATCAGGAGGAGCACGTAGAGCTGCCAGCTGGTCAGCAGCGCGACGATGCCGTGCGCGGCGAACACGTCGCTCGCCGCCTTGATGAGGGCGGCGGTGAGCGCGTAGACCGCACCGACGGCGACACCGAGGAGCGCCGCCCGCCCCGTCGGCGGCACGGTGCGCCGGGCCAGGACGACGCACGCCACGATCGCCGTCAGGATGGCGACACCCGTGATGAGCGCTGCCCCCTGGTCGGCGGCCTGCGAGCCACCACTGCCCGTGGTCGCACCGGAGAAGAACAGGAACCCGGTCAGGCAGGCCACCAGCGCACCGGCCCAGAGCAGCTCATGTGAGGTCATCCGCGAGCTGCTGCCCACGTGTCGCAGGATCAGAGCGAAGATCAACCCGCTGACGAGGAGCGGCTGCACCAACGCCAGGGCGCCGTAGTGCAGCGCCACCACCTGGAGTCCGACTCCGACCACGTCGCAGCCGAGGCCCGCGAACCACAACGGACCGCCCAGGCCCGCGAGGCGGGCGCTGGTCCGGCCCGACCGGGTGGACCGGTTCGCGGCGGCCTTCTTGAGCGTCGTCGACATCGCCGAGGCGAAGGCCGACGCGAGGGCCAGCCCGATGACGAACCAGTCCACGGCTCACCTCCCTCGGCCCGGGCATCGACGGGCGACAACCCCGCCGGACGACGACGCAGCGGCAGCCAGGAGGCCTACTTGGACAAGCCTGCCAGCAGGTTGATGGTCACGGCGAGGATCACGGCACCGAACAGGTAGGACAGGAGCGCCTGCTTGAGGATGGTCGCGCGGATCTCGCGCGCGTTGATCTCGGTGTCGGACACCTGGAACGTCATGCCCACCGTGAAGGCGAGGTACGCGAAGTCCTTGTACGCGGGTTCGACGGGGTCGTGGAAGTCCACGCCCCCGTCCGGGCCCCGGTAGTACAGGCGCGCGTACTTCAACGCGTACGTCGTGTGGACCACCCCCCACGACACGGCCACCGAGCCGACGGCCAGGGCGAGGTCGGCGACCGCTCCGCCGCCGCTGCTGTTGCGGCCGGTGACGAGGATGATCGCGACGGCGCCCAGGCTGGCGACGGCCGCCGCCGTAAGGATCAGGTCGGCCACTCCCGCGGTCGGGTCCTCACGTTCGGCCCTGCGCCCGCTGGCCACCTCGTCGAGCCCCCAGACCTCGCGCCACGTCCACGCCAGGAAGACCAGGCCGGCGACGTCCCAGCCCGCGACGGCACCCAGGTCCCACTGCCGTGTCGCCGCGACCACCGCCGCACCGGCCAGGAGACCCGGCAGCAGCGACACACCCACCCTGCGCCGGGCGGACATCCCTTCGGTTCTCACGATCAGCAGCCGTTCCGTCGGTGGGCAGCACAACTCTGGCGATGACCGGCAGCCTGTGGCCGGCGGCGCGGCCACCAGGGACGCGCAGCACGCCGCCCAGGTTGACAGGCTGCGCCGGGTCGATCCACGCGCGTGGAACGACGTCCGCACGGTACTGCGCCGGGGCGCGTCCGCCGGTCAGGTCGATCGGTGCGTCAGAGCTCACGGCGCGCGCCGTCCGGCTCCTGCGCAGTCTCGAGGCCGACCTCCACTCGAGCTCCGATCGCTCGTAGCGGACCCGGCCAGCGGCGGGGCACCACCACCCCCGAGAATGTGCACGTGCCGGCTCCGATCTACCCGGTCTCCGTCAAGGGCGTGGTGATCCGGGACGGGCAGGTGCTGCTGCTGCGGAACGACCGCGACGAGTGGGAACTGCCCGGCGGCAGGCTCGAGCGCGACGAGACCCCGGAGCAGTGCGTGGCCCGCGAGGTCGCCGAAGAGATCGGCTGGAGCGTGCGCCCCGCCCGGCTGCTGGACGTGTGGGTCTACCGCATCGCGCAGGCCCAGCGCGACGTCCTCGTCGTCACGTACGGCTGCCTCGTCGACCCTCGCTCCGCCCGGGCGGACCTCCTCGTGTCCGACGAGCACCTCGAAGCCCGGTTGTTCCCGCTCGAGCGGGTCCCGCTGCTCTCGATGCCGGCCGGCTACCGGACGTCGATCGGCACCTGGCAACGGTTGCTCGGCACCCCGCCCGGCGATGCGATCACAGGACCCGTCGCTCCGCGGTGAGCTCGCTGGGGGTGTCCCCCGTGTTGACGGTCGCGCTCGGCTCGAACAGCAGGACGGTCGCACCGTCCGGCGACACCGGCTGGTGCCGGACACCTGCCGGGACGACGTACATCTGCCCGGCGCCGAGGCGCACGTCCCCCGCGTCGGTGCGGATCGTCAGCTCGCCCGACAGCACCAGGAAGAACTCGTCGGTCTCGGGGTGGCTGTGGCGGGTGAACTCCCCGTACGTCCGGACGACGCGGACGTCGTAGTCGTTCACCGTCCCGACGGTCCGGGGGGACCACGGCTCGCCGATGGCGGCGACGGCGGCAGCGACGTCGACCGCGCGGGGAGCGTCCATGCCGAAGATCGTGCCAGAGTCAGCCGCGGTGCCGGTCGACGCGGCGTCGCGCCCAGGCCTTCCAGCCGTCGTCGAGCTCCGGGACGTCGAGCAACGGGGCGGCCAGCGACGCGTCGTGCGCGTGGTACGCGCGGGCGACGTCACCGACCGTGACCCCGTGCGCCGGGCGGGCGTCCACGGTGACGTCGTCGCCGGCGCCGATCTCCCCCTCCTCGAGCACGCGCAGGTAGGCGCCCGGGCGCCCCGCCGCGGCGAACCGGCGCGGCATCGCCGGGTCGTCGAACCGGATCCCCAGCTTGTAGCAGGGCACCCGGGGCTGGCTGACCTGCAGCAGGGCCGACCCGACCCGCCACAGCTCGCCGACGACCGCCTCGTCCACCTCGACCCCGCTGGTGCTGAGGTTCTCGCCGAACATGCCGAGCGGCAGCCCGCCGAGCCCGAGGTGCTCCGCCCACCAGGCCCTGCTCTCGCCCGCGTAGGCGTACACGGCCTTGTCGGGGCCGCCGTGGACACGCAGGTCGGCCTGCCGGTCGCCCTCGACGTTCAGCCGCTGCACCCGGCGGCGCCCGCTGACCGGCGCCTTCCAGATGGCGGTCGCGACGTCGACGTCGCCGAACGTGAGCGTGCGGGGGACGCCGACGTTCACGGCCTCGACGATCACCCGGGTCGTCGCGCTCAGGTGTCGGACCGCGACTCGGGCGCGATGGCCCCGCGGTCGACGGCGGCCTCGGTCCGGTCCTTGCCGGCGTGCAGCCGGTCGGCCTCGGCCTCGAAGCGGTCGAGGGCCGACTCGGTGCGCTGGATGCCGGCGGCGTCGCGGCGGGCCGCGGCGCGGTTCCGCGCGTCGATCAGGTCGGCGCGGTCGCCCGCGCTCAGGTCGCGGTCGCGGGCCGACAGCTCGCGGTCGATGCTCGCCAGGAACCGCTCCCGCGCGGCGGTGTCGACCGGGACGCTCTGCGCGTCCTGGTCACGTCGATGCGCCGCCGCGTCGCGCGCCCTCGCGGCTGCGTCGCGGTGGCCTGCGGCCACGTCGCGGGCCAGCGCGCCGTCGAGGATGCGGTCGACCTCGACATCGCGCTCCTTGCTGGCGCGGTCCCGCTCCTCGGCGACGGTGTCGCGCAGGTCGGCGACGCGGTCCCGGCGCTCGGCGGCCGCGTCCCTCTCGTCGGCCAGCCGGTCGCGCTCGTCCGCAGCCCGTTCACGCTCGCGCATCCGACGTTCTCGCTCACCCATCTGTTCTCTCCGGGGCGTCCTGCACCTTGACCGACCGGTCGCCGGGGGCGCGATCAGCGTAAGCGGCTCGGACGTCCCCCGGCCACTCGCCGTCGGGGTGGAACGTCCTCGGTGCGCCTGGCGTAACGGCCGTCCCGCTGCCGTCGTTGAACCTCCTGGAGTCCCGGCGCCCCCGAACCCCCGTGCGGTGGGCGCCGGGGCTTCCGCGCGCCCCCGAACCGACTCCGGGACCTCAGCCCACGAGCTGCCGGACGTCGTCGGCGGTGAGCGCCGCCGACGTCAGCGCCTCCCCGTCGAAGGTGCTCGCGAACAGCTGTGCCTTCGCGTCCTTCAGGGCGACCACCTTCTCCTCGATGGTGTTCCTCGCGACCAGGCGGTAGACGACGACGGGCCTGCTCTGGCCGATCCGGTGCGTCCGGTCGACCGCCTGCATCTCGGTGGCGGGGTTCCACCAGGGGTCGAGCACGACGCAGTAGTCGGCCTCCGTGAGCGTGAGCCCCGTGCCGCCGGCCTTCAGGCTGATCAGGAACACGGGCGCGGCTCCCGAGCGGAACCGTTCCACCACCTCGTCGCGCCGCCGGGTGTGCCCGTCGAGGTAGCAGGCCTCGATGCCGGCCGCCTCGACCCGCTGACGCGCCGCCCGGAGGAACCGGGTGAACTGGCTGAACACCAGCACCCGGTGGCCCTCCGCCACGATGTCGTCGACGAGCTCGAGCAGGACGTCGAGCTTGGTCGACGGGACCGGGTCGCGGTCGGGGTCGACGAGCGAGACGTCGAGGGCGGCCTGGCGCAGCAGCGTCAGCGAGCTGAAGATCCGGAACCGGTTGCGCGGCAGGTCACCGACGAGGCCGAGCACCTTGCTGCGCTCGCGCGCGAGGAACGCGTCGTACGCGCGCCGGTGCGCGGGGGCGAGGTCGACCTCGAGCACCTGCTCGGTCTTCGGCGGCAGGTCGGGGGCGACCTGCTCCTTGGTCCGGCGCAGGATCAGCGGCGCCACCCGGCGCCGCAGCGCGGCCAGCCGCGCGCCGTCGCGGGCGCGCTCGATCGGCAGCCGGTACACGTCGTTGAACGCCTGCGGCGTCACCGGGAGCAGGCCAGGCGCGACCAGCGACATCAGCGCCCACAGCTCCATCAGGCTGTTCTCCATGGGGGTGCCGGTCACGGCGAGGGTCCAGGGGACGCCGAGGTCGCGCGCCCCCCGGTAGGCGACCGACTCGTGGTTCTTCACGTTCTGCGCCTCGTCGAGCACCAGCCCCGCCCAGCTCGACCTCCCGGTAGCGACGGAGCTCGAGCCTGAACAGCGCGTACGACGTCACGACGACGTCCGCGGTGCTCGCGAGCTCGGCGATCGTGGTTCCGCCGCGGGTGCGGGACGTGCCCGTCACCGTCGCCACCCGCAGGCCGGGCGTGAACCGGGCCGCCTCGCTGCGCCAGGTGCCGACGACGCTGGTGGGCGCCACCACGAGGAACGGCGGGCCGGCGGGGCTCCGGTCGCGCACGTGCTGTACGAGCGCGAGTGTCTGCAGAGTCTTGCCCAGACCCATGTCGTCGGCGAGCACGCCCCCGAGGCCGTTCTCGTACAGCGTCGCGAGCCAGCCGAACCCCGCCCGCTGGTAGGGGCGCATCGTCGCGGTGACCCCGGCCGGGGGCGGGTGCGCGGCCCGGGACGGCGCCTGCGCGACAGCCCGGGCGCGCTCCCGCCAGGCCCGGGCACGGCCCTCGACGGCGCCGACCAGCTCGATCCGGTCCCATGCACTCGTGTCGTGCCGGCTCACTCGCAGCGTGTGCTCGGGCGCCTCCGGCAGCCCGCGGGACTCCTCGATCAGGGCGATGAGCTCGGCGAACCGGCCGTCCCGCAGCGGGAACCACAGCCCGCTGGGCAGCACGAGGTGCGTGCGGCCCTTGACCAGTGCGGTGAAGAGCGTGCCGAACGGCACCCCCTCGCCGTCGACGCGCACGGACACGGCGAGGTCGTACCAGTCCCGGTCGGCGGGCCGGAGCGCGTCGAAGGTCAGCACGGGGGCGTCGCGGGCCTCGCGGTAGCGCGGCAGCTCGCCCGCGAGGTCGACCTCGACGCCGTCGAGCGCGGTCAGCGCCGGGAGCGCGGCCTGCGCGAAGCGGACGGCGGCCATGCCGGCCAGACGCGCCGGGGCCGGCAGGCCGGTGAACGACGGCACGTCGCCGGGCCGGCCGCCGGCCGGCAGCACGCCGTCGGGCACCGCGCCGCGGACGGCGTCGACCAGCGCGCGCTCGGCGGGCGCGTCGCGACGCGCCCCGGGGCGCCGTTCCCAGCGCCAGCGCACGTCGAGCGAGAAGTCGTCGAGCGGGGTGACCGACACCCGGAGCCGGGTGCGGTCCGGCGCCACGGGCAGGTCGCCGGTGACGCGCACCGTGACCGCGTCGGGCACCCGCGGCAGGTAGTCGGCGGTGAAGCGGTCGACGTCCGCCGCCGGCACGTGCACGGGCGCGAGGTCGCGCAGTGCCGGCAACGACGAGGCCAGGGCCGGCGGAACCGGCGCGACGTGCAGGTCGCGCACGTCCCTGCCACGCCCGTCCGTGCCGCTCGCCCACCAGGCCAGCGCCGCGCCGTCGGCGATGCCGACGGCCTCCCCCGGCACCGTCTCGCCGGTGCCGGTGAGGACGGCGCCCGCCACGTCGACTCCGCCGCGCACGGCCCGGACGTCGAGCCGGGCGGTGACCGGATCGTGGACCAGGCCCCTGCCCACCGGCCGCCCCGGCGTGACGAACGGCAGGCCGCTGTCGCGGAGCTCGCACAGCAGGTCCCACACCCGGCGGCTGTCGATCTCGGCGAGGTCGAGCCAGGACGGCGTCTGCAGGTACTGCCGGTCGCTGCGCGCCAGGGCCAGCAGCTCGACGAGCAGACGGCGCTGGCGGCGCGTCGCGGGCAGGTCACCCTGATGGGTGTACCCGATCACGCCCCACGAGGTGCCGGCCGCTCGCCAGCCCCCGGCCGCGCCCGGCACGACCGGCCTGGCGCGCAGCAGGGGCGGCCGGTCCGCGTCGCCCGCGACGAGCTCGAGCTGGAGCGCGGGCTGCACGAGCGCGCGCCGGACCCGGGCGGGCGACACGTCGCGGTCGGCGTCCGTGGCGCCGTCGGGGTCGGGGGGCAGCAGCGCGCCGAGGGCACGCGTCCAGTCGGCCACTCCCGCCCTCCCTCTGCCCTCCTACGTCCGACCGGGCCCACGCTAGGCGAGGGCGGCGACAGAGGGAGCGGACGGGCAGCCGGCGGACGGGCCGGCGGCGTCACTCGAGCGGCCGGCGCTCGCACTCCGCACCAGATGTGCGCGGGCCGGAGGCATCTCGGGATCCGTTGGATCGTGCACACCTGGTGCGGAGCTGCGGACGGCTCGCGAACGGACCGCACGTCATGGGTGAGTCGACGCCGTGGCGGGTCAGGACGACGGCACCGGGAACGCCGCCGGGCTGTGGTAGCCGGACCGGCTCACCGCGCGGACGCCGAAGAACACGTCGTCCTTCGAGATCTCGATGTGCGCGGCCGTGACGTTCCCGACCGGGACGACGTGGGTCCAGTCGGGCTCGGTCGTGTACCGCCACAGCACCTCGTAGCCCGCGAGGTCGGGCTCGGGGCCGCGGTCCCACACGAGGTCGGTGTCGTTGGTGAGCTGCGCGGTGAGGATCCGCACGTTCTTCGGGGTGCCCGGCGCCTGGGCCAGCGACCAGAGCGCGGCGCCGTTCACCCGCGCCACCCGGGCGATGTAGCCGAAGTCGCAGAACTGCGGCAGGTCGCCGTACTGGACGCCGTTCTCGACGCGCACGTCCTGGTGCTGGTGGGCGAAGTTCTCGCGCGGCTCGGTGAAGCGGGCCGCCGGGTAGCCCTGCTGGAGGAAGGAGATGTGGTCGCCGCCGCGCAGGTACCGGTCGCGCCGGTAGATCTCCCAGATCCGCATGCCCGTCGCCCGGTTCTCGGCCACGTTGCGCACGAACCGCGCGAGCTGGCGGGACGGCGAGTCGTTCTCGCCGCCCACCGACTGACGGACGGCCGCCTGCGCCGGCGTCTCCGAGGTCGGCACGCCCTCGGAGAAGAGCCGCACGCGGAACGGGTCCCGGCGGCCGTCGTCGCCCGTGCTGCTGCCCACGATGTCGTCGGTGAACATCCCCTGGACGTCGGTGCCGGCGGCCTTGAACTGCTGGGCCATGAACCCCGAGCCGTACAGGCCCTGCTCCTCGCCCGCCACCGCCGCGAGCACGATGGTCGCGTGCGGCCGGTGCGTGGCCAGCACGCGGGCAAGCTCCAGCGACACCGCCACGCCCGAGGCGTCGTCGTCCGCGCCCGGCTGGAAGCCGTCGGGGTTCATCACGTCGGTGACCCGGGAGTCGTAGTGGCCCGACACGACGTAGACCCGATCGGGGGTGACCGAGCCGTGCAGGGTGGCCACCACGTTCGTGATCGTCGTCGGTGTCGGTATGCGCGAGGCCGGCGGCTGCACGTACGACTGCAGCTGCACGGTCATGCGGCCGCCGGAGCGGGCGGCGTACCGCGAGTACTCGGCGAACAGCCAGTCGCGGGCGGCGCCGATGCCCTGCTGCGGGTCGGTCTGGCTCGACAGCGTGTGGCGGGTCCGGAAGGCGACGAGACGCCTGACACTGGCCTCGACGCGCGCGGGGCTGATCTCGCGCAGGATCGCGCGCAACTCGGCGTCGGGCGGCTGGGGTCGCAGCGGGCGGCCGGGCCAGCCCGTGCCGGGGGCGCCGGGACGGAGCTCGGCGGCGTCCGCGGCCGGCGCGCCGGCGAGGGCCGCCGCCCCCGTGGCCACGAGGGAACCGGACAGCACGACGCGACGGCTCGGAGTGAGGCTCTCGATCGATCCTTTTGGACTGCTTTGTCCATCCATCCCGCTTTCCTACGCCCGTCGCCCGCGGGGTGTCGAGGCCGTCACGCCATGTAATTCACAGGTGATCACTCAGGCCGGTCACGCCCCCGGTCTCGCGGGTCGGATCCCGGCAGGCACCGTGAGGGCCAGGCGATAGCCTCGTGCGGTGTCCAAGGTCCTGGTGAGCCTCCCCCAGGGGGAGCGGGTCGGCATCGCGTTCTCGGGAGGCCTGGACACCTCGGTGGCCGTGGCCTGGATGCGTGAACACGGTGCCGTCCCCTGCGCGTACACCGCGGACCTGGGCCAGTACGACGAGCCGGACATCGCGTCCGTCCCCGACCGGGCCTACCTGTACGGTGCCGAGCTGGCCCGGATCGTCGACTGCCGCCGGCTGCTCGTCGAGGAGGGCCTCGCCGCCCTGACCTGCGGCGCCTTCCACATCCGCAGCGCCGGGCGCACGTACTTCAACACGACGCCGCTCGGCCGTGCGGTCACCGGCACCCTGCTGGTGCAGGCGATGCGCGAGGACGACGTCTCGATCTGGGGCGACGGCTCGACCTTCAAGGGCAACGACATCGAGCGCTTCTACCGGTACGGGCTGCTCGCCAACCCGAACCTGCTCGTCTACAAGCCGTGGCTCGACCCCGACTTCGTCAAGGAGCTCGGCGGCCGCACCGAGATGAGCCTCTGGCTGGCCGAGCGCGACCTGCCGTACCGGACCGGCGTCGAGCGGGCGTACTCCACCGACGCCAACATCTGGGGCGCCACCCACGAGGCGAAGCTGCTCGAGCACCTCGACCAGTCGATGGACCTGGTGCAGCCGATCATGGGCGTGCGGTTCTGGGACGACGCCGTCGAGATCCCGGCCGAAGAGGTCAGCGTCCGCTACCACGAGGGCCGCCCGGTGGCGATCAACGGGCGGGAGTTCGGCGACCCGGTCGAGCTCGTCCACGAGGCCAACCGGGTCGGCGGGCGGCACGGGCTCGGCATGTCCGACCAGATCGAGAACCGGGTGATCGAGGCCAAGAGCCGCGGCGTGTACGAGGCGCCCGGCATGGCCCTGCTGCACGTCACCTACGAGCGGCTCGTCAACGCCGTGCACAACGAGGAGACCATCGCGGCGTACCGCGACTCGGGCCGCCGGCTCGGCCGGTTGCTCTACGAGGGCCGCTGGCTCGACCCGCAGGCCCTGATGCTGCGCGAGAGCCTGCAGCGCTGGGTCGGCACCGCGGTGACCGGTGAGGTGCGGGTGCGGCTGCGCCGCGGCGAGGACTACACGGTGCTCGAGACCACCGGCCCGCACCTGACGTACCGGCCGCAGCGGCTGAGCATGGAGCGCACCGAGGACGCCGCCTTCGGCCCGCTGGAGCGCATCGGCCAGCTGACCATGCGCAACCTCGACATCGCGGACTCCCGCGAGAAGCTGGAGCTCTACGCGGCGTCCGACATGCTCGGCGACGACCGGCACGCCCTGGTCCGCGGGCTCGAGCCGGGTGGTGCGACGCAGATCGAGCGGGTCGGCAGCCCCGGCGACGTCGGCGGCGAGATGCTCGACGAGGCCGCCATGGAGTCGGGCACCGACTGATCAGCCGACCGATCAGCCCGTCCCGGTCCTCGCCACGAGCCTGTCCAGGGCGGGCAGGGTCGCGGCGACCGGTGAGACGCGCAGCGTCGCGACCTCGACCTGATGCAGGCGGCCGTTCTCACCCAGGACAGCGAGCCACCGGCTGTCGGGCGACCACACCACCGTCGTCATGGCCTCCCCGGTCGCCAGCAGGGCCACGTCGACGTCGCGGCGTCCCCCGCCCACGAGGTCGAGCAGCGCCAGGCGCAGGAAGTTCGACTGGAAGGTGGTGAGGTAGGCCAGCGTCCGGCCGTCCGGCGAGACGGGGCTCGGCGCCACCTGGCTGTCGACGTCCAGATGCACGGGAGCCGGGCGCACCGCGCCGTCGCGGGTGTGCAGCGCCGCCCCGCAACGTGCGGCGGCGTCGCAGTCCAGCGTCAGCCACCCGGGCGCCCCCAGCCCGACCAGCTGCCCCGACGTCACCAGCCGAGCGGGCCCCGGCCCGGCGCGGTAGACCCCGCCCACGCCGATGAACAGCAGGCCGCCGCCCCCGTCGGCCCGGGGCGGCTGCCCCTGGAACGGCGGCACCCGCACGTACGTGGAGGTCGAGCGCCCGTCGACGGACCGCAGGCCGAGAACGGTGTCCCCTGACCGGAACTCCGGCACCCAGACGTGGTCGGGGTCGGGGCCCGGGAGCACCGGCCCCGGACCGTCGAGGTCGTCGGGCAGCTTCGTCACGGGCCGGCCGTCGGGCACCGTGTAGCCGAAGCCGTACTCGTCGCGGTGCAGCAGCACGGCGTCGCGCACGGGCACCACCGACACGACACCTTGCAGCTCGGCCGGCAGCAGGGTGCGCGTCACCCTGCCCGTGGCCGGCTCGATCCGCAGCAGCACGCCCTCGGTGACGCCGAACAGGTCCCAGCCGGCGGTGCCGCCGAGCACCGGGTGCCCGATCCGGGAGACAGCGACCGCCGGGCCGGAGGCCGAGGGAGCCGGCACCGTGCTGCTCGAGACCGACGCGGTGGGCGCCGGCGTGGGCGGGGGCGGCCGGGCCGCAGTGTCGGCGCCTCCCCGCAGGTTCACCGTCGCGAACCCCGCGGCGGCAGCGACGCCGGCCCCGGCGAGGAGCAGGGAGCGCCGCGAGACCCCTCGTGCGGGGGTGGCGGCAGGGGCCGGCCCCTCGGTGTCGTCGCCGAGGACGCCGAGGTCGAGCACCTCACGCTGGTCGGGCGGCCGTTCCTGCCCCGTCACACGCTCATCTTCACCCGAGACGGCCCCGGCGACTCCCCGGAGGACGCCCCGGACGACTCCCCGGCAGACGCCTGCCCGCCCGGTGGACCCCGCCCTCCAGGACCCGGGTCAGGGGTCAGCGGACGCCGTTGGCCCGCAGGGCCACCTGACCGGGACGGGACGACAGCCACGTGATGAACGCCAGCGCCTTCGAGGTGACGGCGCCGAGGTAGTAGGTCGTGGAGCCGACCCTCCCGAACCGGGAGGCCGGCTTCAGCAACTCGTCCTCGACCCGGTCGAGCCCGGGCCCGGCCGGCAGGACGACCATGTCGATGAGCCGCCCGTTCTTCACCGTCGTCGCGATGTCGTCGGGGCTGCCCGTCCCGTACAGGAACCCGGACTCGCGGGTGCCGGCGTATCTCGTGAGGGCCCCCGCGACGGCGTTCTCCGCACCGGCTGCGACGAGAACCGTGGTCGCTGAGGCGGACCGGCCGATCAGCGTCGTGGGCCTGAGGTTGACCTCGCTGCCGCAGCCCGCGAGCGCCGGGGTGGCGCCGATCGCCAGCGCGACCGCCAGCGCTCCCGCCCTTCGCCTGCGCGGGGACGTCACGGGGTCACCCGCCACGACCAGAGGTACACGACGAACGGGGTCGCGACCACGAGGAGCCCGCACACCGCGTACAGCAGGCGGCGCGGCAGCCAGGCCGCGAGCCACACGAAGCCCGGCAGGATCGCCAGGATCGTCCGAGGACGCGGGGCCACGGCACTGTAGGCGACGACGAGCGCGGCTGCGACGACGGCGTACGTCACCCAGCCGATCGACAGCCTGCGGCGCAGGGCGACCGCGGCGACCACCATCGCCAGCAGGACGAGCGCGCCGACCGTGTCGAGCGCGCTGTTGGCGAGCTGCAGCCGGCCGACGGTCGAGTGCATGGCCGGCGCCGGGTGCTCGAACACGTCGAGGGATTTCTGGATCAGTTCCCTGCTCAGGTCGAACTTCTGCTTCCAGAGGTTCTCGGCGTGCCGCCACACCATGAGGTCGCCGGTGCGCGACCAGCCGTACAGCACGAAGGCCACCGGACCGACGGCCGTCAGCAGCGGGGCGATCAGCGGCCGCGGGTCGCGCCTGCGGACCAGGTGGACGGCGGCCACGACGACGCCGGCGGCGATCAGGGCGGAACCGGTGGGCCGGGTCAGGCCGGCTACCAGTCCGAAGAGCCCGGCGGCGACCCACCGCTCCCGGTGCAGGGACACCAGGGCCATGGCCGCCGCCGCGATGAACAGGCCCTCGCTGTACGGATGCGAGAACGCCGCGGAGCCCGGCCACGCCGCTACCAGGAGCGCGGACGCCCGCCCGACGCCCGGACCGCCGAACGTCGCCCCCAGCGCGTACACCGCCCAGATCGCCAGCAGCCCGAACACCGCGGCGGCCAGGAGCGCCGCCTCGAGGTAGGGCAGGAACGTCACCGCGTGGACGGCGCGGATGACGAGCGGGTACCCCGGGAAGAACGCCCAGTCGCTGAAGGTGTGGTGGTAGTCCCCGGCCTCGGGACGGGCGGGCGCAGCGAGCTGCTGTACCCGTTCTCGGCCAGCCGGACGTACCACCAGCCGTCCTGGCGCAGGAAGGTCGTCCGGTAGTTCTGCGTCGGGTTGCGCGCCCAGAAGACGAGCAGACCGAGCACGACCGGGACGCGCGTGAGGGCGTACACGACGAGGCTCCACGCCAGGCCGTCGGGCAACGCGCTCCCCCGGGTGCGGGCACGTTCGAGGAGCGAGCCGGAGCGCCCTGATCGGGGCGCGACGGCTGTCACGTCACGGTCGGCCTGGTCCACCGAAGGCATGCGAGGCTCGAGGGACCGGCTCCGCAGCACACCTTCGAGAATACGAGCCGTCATCGGGCGAGGCACGCGAAGCACCTTTGGCGGGGCGAACCATCACATGTCGGGCGCATGACGCCCCGGTTACGGGCCGGCGTGGCGGATCCGGAGGGCCCCACCCCTCCTTCCCTTCCCGTCGTGGCCCTGCGGCAACGCTGACAGGGACGCCCGAGGGTGCCGTGGGGTTGCAGCTACCGGATCGTGACCTCCGCCCCGGAACCGGACGGGCACCGGGCCGCGTCTGCTCGCCGGATCGAGCAGCACCCAGCCCCGCCGACCGGAGGACCCATGGGCACCACCCAGCGCCGTCGCGCAGCCGCCGTCCCGACCGCCCTCGCCGTCGTCGTCCTCGCCCTGGCCGCACTCGCGGGGTGCACCGGGCAGGCGTCGTCCGGCTCGGCAGGGGGTGAGGGCGGGTCCGCGGCAGCCGCCGAGGCGGCCGGACCGGCGGCAGGACCGGCGGCAGGACCGGCCGGAGGATCGGCCGGAGGATCGGCGGCCCGCCCCGCGAGCGGGGCCACGGGCGGGGCCGGCGCCGTGGCGGGTGCGGCCGACGTCACGGCGCTCGCGCCACGTGTGATCCGGACCGCGCAGGTCGTGGTCGAGGTCGAGGGGCAACTCGCCGACGCGGTGGGTCGCGTCCGCGCGGCGGCCCGGACCGTGGGCGGGACGGTCGGCTCCGAGACGACCACGTACGCGGACGGCGCCGCACCCAGCGGCAAGGCCGGCAGGGCGGGGCAGTCGGTGCTCGTCCTGCGCGTTCCGGAGCCCGACCTCGACCGGGCCCTCGCCCTCGTCACCGGTCCGGGCGGCGTGGGCAGGGAGCTGAACCGGACGACGTCGGCGCAGGACGTGACCGGCGACATCGCCGACCTGGAGAGCCGGGTCGCGACGCAGCGGGCCAGCGTCGCGCGGGTGCGCGCGCTCCTCGCCTCGGCGAAGTCGCTGTCGGACGTCGTCCTCCTCGAGTCCGAGCTCTCCAAGCGCCAGTCCGACCTCGACGCGGTCGACGCGCGCCGGGCCGCGCTCGCCGACCAGGCCGACCTCGCGACACTCACGATCGACCTGCGGACGACGGCGGCCCTCCCGCCGCCGGCCACGCAGCAGGCGCCGTTCCTGCGCGGGCTGCGCAGCGGCTGGGAGGCCGTCACCGCGAGCACCACGGTCGTGGTCACCGTGCTCGGCGCCTTGCTGCCGGTCGCCGTGGTCGCCGCCCTGGTCGGCGGGCCGGTGCTCTGGGTCATGCGCCGGCGCCGGGCGGGGGCCCGGACGCCGGCGCCGGTCCCCGACGTGCCATGAGCAGCGATCCGCTCACGCCTCCGGAGTCGGCCAGCGGGCCTCGGTGACGCGCCCGCCGGGCACGTCGACGACGAGTGCGACGCGATCGGCGTCCGGGTCGTGCACGAGCCATCGCCCCGCGGGCAGCGAGGGGTAGACGGCGGCATGCACGCGCGCGGCGCCGACCGGCCGTGCCAGGACGGCGACGTGCTGGCGGGGCCCGGGTCGGCCGCCGCGTGCTGGGGCCGGGGACACCTCGATCTCGGCGCCCTCGAGGGCCGGCGGTGTGAGGAGCACGAGCGCGCCGTGCTCCTCGTCGACGTCCACGAGCACCGGCCCCTGCCCGGCCGAGGCGTTGTGCGCCTCGGCCGGGCGGTTGCGGGTGAGCGTGGGAGTGCCCGCTCATGCCGCCGTGGTGAAGCCGTCGTGCGGGGTTGCGAGGTACGGGAAGGCGTCGGGCGTGGCGGTCGCTATGGTGCCGTCCTGCACCAGCGCCGCCGCGCCGTCGGGCTTGTAGGCCGGAGCGACCAGCGGGTACGTGACGCCGGCGATGGCGCGCAGCTCGATCGTGACGACGTCGTCGCGCACCCGCCGCCCGTTCGGGTAGCCGGCGAGGTCGCCGCCGATGATGCCCAGGGTGCTCGCCTTCGCGGGTGCCGTCGGCGGGACGGCGAGGTTGAGGCGCAGGACGTCGGCGTAGGTCGGCCCGGTGTAGTTCTGGAACCCGGGCACGACCCCCTTGGGCAGCCCGGTGAGCAGGATGGCCACGAGGTCGGCGCGGTCGGCGCGGAGCTTCGCGAGGTTCGGGAACACGCCCGGGTAGAGCACCGGCAGGAGCCGCGCCACCTCGGGCTGCCGCACGTACTCGAGGAAGTGCTTGTCGGTCCGCGGCGCGCGGGCGTTCCACTGGTCCTTGAGGCTCATCGGGATCAGCACCTCGTTGACCAGCGGGTTGCCCAGGCGCGACACCTGCCGCCACGGGCCGTGCCCGGTGTAGCGGTCGTCGCTCCCGTCGTGCACGCGCGACGCGCGCCGGCCGGCGGTCGTCCAGACGCCGATCGTCGAGCGGGCGTCGAGGACGTCGGTCGGCCGCCCCCGGCCCGTGACGTCGGTGATCGGGACCTGCAAGGCGATGCTGTGCACGTTGAGGTTCGCCAGGCTGTTCACGCCGGGCGCGGCGCCGGTCGGGATCAGGTGCAGGTTCTGGAACGGGCGCAGGTCGAGCAGGTCGAACACGGCGCCCAGGTCGACGTGGAAGGCGTCGGCGCGCTGCCCGGCGAAGACGCGCCGGCCGCCGGGGAGGGTGTGCACGGCGGACGCCGCGAGCGACGGGTAGTCGGGGATCGAGCGGGGCCCGACGTTGCAGGGCGGCGAGGCGAGGTGCCTGCCGAGCACCTTCGTGCCGTGCCGATCGGTGCGCGACACCGTGTAGAACTGGCGCCGGTTGAAGGTCCTGTCCTTGAGGGTCCTGATCTGCCCGGTGTTGTAGAGGAAGGTGCCGCGGTCGAGCACCTCGGTGGTGAACGCGAACGAGTACGTGACGTCGGGCGTGATCGAGCCCGAGTGCGACACGTGGATCTGGTAGAGCACGTCGTCGCCGAACTCGAAGAAGTTCGGGCCGCCGGCGGGGTCCTGCAGCGGCACGTAGTTCGCGATCAGCGTCACGGTGTCGGGCCGGTCGGGGCTGACGAACGCGTACAGGTCCGTGCTGTCGGCCACGGGGTCCTTGGAGATCTCGGGTGCTTCGCGGTGCGAGGACATGTCAGCCCTCCTGCTCGTCGAAGTGGCGGGTCAGCGTGCGGGCGAGGCTGCGGTCGTGGACGACGACCTCGCGCTCGCCGCTCATGAGCCGGACCTCGCCGCCGGCGGCGTCGCGCACGTAGGCGACGACGGCGGCGGTCGAACCGGTGCCGCCGGCGACGGGGGCGCCGTCGGCTGCGGTGGCGGCGGTGATGTCACGCGACGCGGACGCGTGGACACTGAGGCCGCCGGCGGCGGCAGCCGCACCGACGACGGTCGCGGCGCCGGCCCCGGCGAGGAACGCGCGGCGGCTGGCACCGCCGTCGTCGCCCTGCGCGGGCTCCGCCGGCACGGGCGGAACAGGCTCGGGATGTGCGGGCTGATGGGTCATGACGGCCTCCTCGGCGTCGGTACGGGGTTACCGCCCGTGCTTCGGAGCCGTTCCTCGCCCGGATGGGTCAGCCGAGGACGCGTTCGACGTCGTGCAGATGATGTGCACCTTCGTGCAGCGCCTGCCGGACCAGCCAGAGCGCCGTCCGCTCCTCCCCCGGCAGCCGGGTGACGACCCGCCCCCACTCGCCGGGCCGCGTGTCGGCGACCTCGTCGGTGAAGGCGCGCACGACGGCGGCGAGCTCGGCGAGGACGGCGTCCAGCGGGTACCGGGCGTAGCCGAACCGTTCGGCCCGCAGGTCGGCGAACATCGGCTCGAGCGCGGGCCGGTCCTCGGTGCGGGCGCGGTGCAGGCGGACGGTGAAGGTCGCGTAGACGTCGCGGACGTGGCAGAGGTACTCGATCGCCGACCACACCCCTGGCTCGGGCCGCCTGCGCAGAGCCTCCTCGGGGACGCCGGTCAGCGCGGCGCCGTACCGGCCGGGCAGGCGGGCGATCCCGTCGCGGGCGAAGTCGACCGGAACGGCTTCGTATCGGATGTCGCAGACGTCGCAGACGTGGTTCTCGGCCGCGAGCGGAGGCAGGCTCCGGCGCGACTCGGCGTCGTGCACGGCCTCTGCGTCTCGCACGGGGGCATCCTCCCGCAGGTCCCAGGTCGCGATAACCCGGCGAGTCAGGCCGGGAGGCCGCGGCGCGCGAGGAGAGCAGGCCGGTCGGCGGCGTAGCCGAGGGCGAAGTGCGGTCGCAGCCGGTACATGGTCACGTCGCCCCAGGTGTACGGCGACGAGCCGTAGTGCGCCGTCCAGTGCGCCTCGATCTCGGCGCCGTCCGGCGCACGGCGGTCGACCACCTCGGCGCGCCCGTGCATGAACACCGCCAGCTCCTCGCCGTCGAGGTGGGCCACGCTGACGGCCGGGCGGGCCGCGAGGTGCCGCGCCTTGGCCGAGTCGGTGGCGGTCGAGAAGGTCCAGGTGGCGTGCAGGAAGTGGCCGTCGAGGGCGCTGATCCGAGGCTCGCCGGTGGCGGTGACGGTGGCCGCGCTGAGCACGCGCATGCCGGTCAGCAGGCCGGCCAGGTCGCGCGCCGTCAGCAGGTGCTCCGGTGTGGCGATGGAGCGCAGGTGGCCGGTTCCTCCGGCGTGCGAGGCGTCGAGCAGCTGCTGCAGCCGGTCGAGCTCGGCAGGCGTCTCGAGCACGGCTCGACCCTAGGGCAGCCCGGGTGGGTTGCCCAGCCACCCGGGGCGCCGCCGTCCCACCCCCCACGACTGAGCTGGGTGCCAGGACGCGACGCGGGGTACTGCCGACACATGGCCGAGCAGAAGTTCCACAAGGGCGACCACGTCTCCTGGAAGTCCCACGGCGGGACGGCGGAGGGCGTGGTCGAGAAGGAGATCACGTCGGACACCGAGGCGGCGGGCCGCACGGTGCGCGCGTCGAAGGAGGAGCCGCAGTACCTCGTCAAGAGCGAGAAGTCCGGCGGCGAGGCCGTGCACAAGCCGTCCGCGCTGCACGAGGACTGAGGTCGTGAGCAGCGAACCGCTGTAGCGGGGCCCGGAGGCCGGAGCCGTTACCGGACAGATGCAGGCGGAGGGCTTCCGGTGGGGGAAGGCGTCACGTTACGTTCACGCCAGCGACGACCTGGTGACGACCAGGACCGACCCACGACACCTACCGTCCGGCACGTCGTGCCCACGTGCGGCAGCCACCGGCCCTCGGGCCGCTCGCGAAAGGTCCCCCATGCGCCTGAACCCTCCCGGTGCACCCGCGGCTCGCCCCCGCCGTCGCGCCACGACCGCCGCAGCCCTCGCGGCCGGCACCGCTGCCCTCGCCGCCGTCGCCGCCTGCTCCCCGCCCTCGTCGAGCACGTCGACCTCGGCGAGCGGCTCCGGGGCCGGCGCCGTCTCCGCGGCGTCCGCCACCAGCGCACAGGCGCTGGGCGGCATGGACGCGCTGGCGGCCGCCGCGAACAAGGAGGGCGCACTCAACGTCATCGCGCTGCCGCCCGACTGGGCGAACTACGGCGCCATCCTCAAGGCCTTCGAGGCCAAGTACCCGCAGATCAAGGTCACGTCGGCGCAGCCCGACGCGAGCAGCAAGGACGAGATCAACGCGGCGAACACGCTGAAGGGTCAGCCGAACGCCCCCGACGTCTTCGACGTCGGCCAGTCGATCGCGAACGCGAACGGGTCGATGTTCGCGCCCTACAAGGTCGCGACCTTCGCGGACATCCCCGACAACCTCAAGGACCCGACCGGCGCGTGGACGAACGACTACGGCGGCTACATGTCGATCGGGTACAACGCCAAGGTCGTCCCCGCCCCGGCCACGGTCGCCGACCTGCTCAAGCCCGAGTACAAGGGCAAGGTGGCGCTGAACGGTGACCCGACGTCGGCGGGCGCCGCCTTCGCCGGCGTCATGATGGCCTCGATCGCCAACGGCGGCTCCGCCGACGACATCTCCAAGGGCGTCGACTTCTTCAAGCAGCTCAAGGCGGCCGGCAACTTCCTCCCCGTCGACCCGACGCCGGCGACCATCAAGGCCGGGCAGACCCCCGTCGTGCTCGACTGGGACTACCTGAACGTCGCCCAGGGCAAGTCGCTGCAGAACACGAACATCGACTGGAAGACCGTCGTGCCGCAGAACGCCGTCTACGGCGGGTACTACGTGCAGGCGATCAACAAGGACGCGCCGCACCCCGCGGCCGCCCGCCTCTGGGAAGAGTTCCTCTACAGCGACCAGGGCCAGAACCTGTGGCTCGCCGGCGGCGCCCGGCCCGTCCGCGCCGACGCCATGACGAAGGCGGGCACCGTCGACAAGACGCTGCTCGGCGCGCTCCCGCAGGTCAGCGGGACGCCCGTCCTCCTCACGCAGGCGCAGAGCGACAAGGCCGCCGCGTACCTCAAGGACAACTGGGCGAAGAGCATCGGGTGAGTTCGTCAGCCCTGCCGACGCCCGCAGCACGGGGTGGGGCCGCGCCGGCCGCCGTGGAGGTTGCGCACGGTGGCCGGCGTCGCCGGCGCCTGGTCGGACACGCCGCGGCCCTGCTGGGTGTCGTGCCGTTCGCGCTGCTCGTCACGTTCTTCCTGGTGATCCCCACGCTGGTCGTGGTGATCGGGTCGTTCCTCGACGTGAACAACCGGTTCACCCTGGCGAACGTGCGGGGGCTGGGCGAGGACGTCGTCGTGCAGGCGTACGCGCGCAGCTTGTGGATCTCGGCCGTCACGGCCGTGCTCGGAGCCGTCCTCGGCGCCCTGCTCGCGCACGCGATCTCGACGGCGAACCCGGCCGGCGTGCTGCGGCGCGTCGTGACCGCCGCCTGCGGCGTCCTCGCCCAGTTCGGCGGCGTCACGCTCGCCTTCGCGTTCCTCGCGACCTTCGGCTTCACGGGCTTCGTGACGGTGTGGCTGCAGAACACGTTCGGGATCGACCCGTACGGCGCCGGCGGCTGGCTCACCGACACCCCTGGGCTCCTGCTGGTCTACACGTACTTCCAGATCCCGCTCATGGTGATCGTCTTCCTGCCGGCCCTCGACGGGCTGCGGCCGCAGTGGCGGGAGGCCACCGAGAGCCTCGGCGGCTCGACCTTCGCGTACTGGCGGCACGTCGGCGGCCCGGTGCTGCTGCCGTCGTTCCTCGGCGGGATGCTCCTGCTCTTCGCTAACGCGTTCTCGGCCTACGCCACCGCGAAGGCCCTGATCAGCCAGGGCAGCCCGATCGTCCCGTTGAAGATCGACGCGGCGATCAGCGGTGAGGTCATCACCGGGCAGGACAACATCGGCAAGGCGATGGCGCTCGGCATGGTCGTCATCGTGGCCGTCGTGCTGTGGCTGTACGCCCGGCTGCAGAGGCGGACGAGCGCATGGCTGCGGTGACCCCCGAGGCGGCGTCGAACCCGGCACCTCGACCCGTGCGGCCGGGGACGCGGCTGCGCCGCCGGCGCAGGCGGCAGGCCGTGCAGCGGTGGGTGGTCGTTGCGGTCGTCGGCACGTTCTTCCTGCTGCCGCTGGTCGCGATGGTCGAGTTCACGACGCGCGCACCCTCGGGCAGCGGCCGGACGCTCGACGTGTGGCGCACCCTGGCCGACGTCCGCGGGCTGGCCGACGAGTACCCCGACCTGGTGGACGGCATGGTCGCGTCGGCGGGTCTGGTCGTCCTCACCGTGGGCCTCATGCTCCTGCTCCTCGTGCCCACGATGATCTGGGTCCGGTTGCGCCTCCCGTGGCTGCGCCGCCCGCTGGAGTTCCTCTGCCTGCTGCCGCTGATCGTGCCCGCGATCGTGCTCGTCGTGGGGCTGGCGCCGGTCTACGCGTGGGTCGCGTACTTCCTCGGGCCCTCGTCGCTGACGCTGTGCTTCGCGTACGCCGTGCTCGTGCTCCCGTATGCCTACCGCGCGCTCGACACGGGGTTGCAGGCGGTCGACGTCCGGACCCTCGCCGAGGCGGCCCGCAGCCTGGGCGCGGGTTGGGGCACGGTGATCGC
Source organism: uncultured Actinomycetota bacterium (assembly GCA_963792195.1). Taxonomy (GTDB): domain Bacteria; phylum Actinomycetota; class Actinomycetes; order Actinomycetales; family Kineosporiaceae; genus DATKNA01. The sequence goes on from CAWBVK010000007.1 coordinate 252,830, forward strand.
CCGGGTCGTGCTGCCGAACATCCGCGGCGCCGTCCTGGCGGCGTCGTTCCTGTCGGTGGCGCTCGTGCTCGGCGAGTTCACCGTCGCGAACCTGCTCAGCCGCACCAACGTGCAGGTGGCGATCAACCTGCTCGGCAAGCGGGACCCCAGCATCTCGGTGGCGGTCGCCCTGACCGCGCTGCTGCTCGCGTTCGCCCTGCTGCTCGTGCTCTCGCTCGCGGGAGCGCGGCGCCGCGGCGGCCGGCGGCGCAGCCAGCCCGTCCTCGCCGTGACCCCCGCCCGCCTGGAGGACACCCCGTGACCGTCGAGACCGTCGCCCCGGGTGAGAACGGGAGCGCCGCCGGCAGCGCCGTCCGGCTCGAGGACCTGCACCGCGCCTACGGTGAGGTGAAGGCGCTCGACGGGCTCACCCTCGACGTCGCGCCCGGGGCGCTGGTCGCGCTGCTCGGCCCGTCGGGGTGCGGCAAGACGACGGCGCTCCGGGCGCTGGCCGGCCTCGATGAGGTCGACCGCGGCCGGGTCGTCGTGGCCGGCCGCGACGTCACCGACGTGCCGGCGAGCAAGCGCGACATGGGCATGGTCTTCCAGGCCTACAGCCTGTTCCCGCACCTCACGGCGCTCGAGAACGTGGCGTTCGGCCTGCGGATGCGCCGCGTCGGGGCCGCGGAACGCCGGCGGCGGGCCGGCGAGGCGCTCGAACTCGTCGGTCTGTCTGGGCTGGCCGGCCGGTATGCGGGCGAGATGTCCGGCGGGCAGCAGCAGCGCGTCGCGCTCGCCCGGGCCCTGGCGATCCGCCCCCGCGTGCTGCTGCTCGACGAACCGCTCTCGGCGCTCGACGCCCGGGTGCGCACGCAGCTGCGCGAGGAGATCCGGCGGATCCAGCTCGAGGTCGGCACCACCGCGGTGTTCGTGACGCACGACCAGGAGGAGGCGCTCGCCGTCGCCGACCAGGTCGGGGTCATGCGGTCGGGTCGCCTCGAGCAGATCGGCGCCCCGCGCGATGTCTACGAGCGGCCCGCCACGCGGTTCGTCGCCGAGTTCGTCGGGTTGACCTCTCGGGTGCCGGCGACGGTGCGCGACGGGCAGGCGGTGTCGCCCGCGGGCACGGTGCCGCTGCTGCCGGGGTCGGCGGCCGGGCCCGACGTCGCCGTGCTCGTGCGCCCCGAGGCCGTCGTCGTCGTGCGCGCCGGCGACGGGTCGGACGCCACGCCCGCCGCCACCGGCGACGTCGTGTCGACGAGCTTCCTCGGGGCGCTCGCCCGGGTCAGCGTGGCCACCCCCGGCGGCCTCGTCGTCGCGCAGCTGTCCGCCGGGGCTGCCGGCGACCTCGCTCCCGGCACCGCCGTCACCTGGCGCCTGCTGCCCGCGCCGGCGCTCGCCGTCCCGGCCTGACCCCGGTACTCACGGCCGCGTCGGTACGACCCGGTGCGACCGGCGGTCAGCGGGCGGCACGGCCCGCTGCCAGACGGGCCGCCAGCGTGAGCACTCCGGGCACGGGCAGCGCCGGACGGCCGAACAGGGTCACGGCGTCGAGCGACCCGCTCGCCTGGTCGAGGTAGGCCCCCACGGATGCCGGCAGCGCGCGCCGCTCCACCAGGAGCAGCGGCTGGCCGAGGGTCGCGGCGGCCGCCCCGGCGACGACCGCGTCCTGCGCGGCGGCGGGGGTCGCGAGCACCGCCGTCGCCGCCGGCAGGAACAGCGCCCGCGCCACGGCGACCGAGATGTCGCCGGGCGTGCGCCCGGTGAGGGGCGTCGCGGACGGTTCGGCCCGCGCCGCCAGGCCGCCCACCGCGTAGCCGGCGGGGTGGTACCGGCGGACGTAGGCGGCGACGGGCGCCGTCACCGTGGCGCCGCGGGTCACCAGCACGGCCCCGGCGACGTTCGCCGCCGCCGGACCGGCGACGAGCGCGTCCTGCCAGGAGCCCGCGTAGAGGACGATCCTCGGCGACCCGAGCCCGCGCGTCGCGACGAGCACGGAGGTCGCGGTGGCGTCCGCCCCCGCGTACCGGACAACCCGGTAGTGCAGGCGACCGAGCGCCGTGACGATGCCCGCCGGGAGCGTGCGGGCGGATCCGACCAGGTAGACGGTCGAGCGCGCCGGCACGGCGCGGCGCAGCTCGGTGGCCACGCGCACGTCGAGGGTGCGCCCGGTGAGCAGCAGCGGGCCCTTCTTGGCGGCCGCGAGAGGTGTCGCGAGGGCGGCGTCCAGCGGGTCCGCCACACCGGCCAGGACGGCGGCACGGGCGCCGCGGGCGCCCTTGCGCAGCGGAAGGGCGTGCCAGAGCGTCCGGGACGACGCGATCGAGGTGGCGATGCCGTCACGACCGGTGACGCGGGACGCGCGAGCGGAGCCGGCGGCGAGCGGGCGCCGTAGCAGCACCGGCGCCCCGGTCACCCCTCGCTGCAGCACGACGGGCGCGCCGCCCGCGGCGGGGTAGGCGAGCACGTCGGACGTGCCCGCGCCGACCCGGGTGACGTAGACGGTCCGCCCGTCGGCGGACCACACCGGGCGGCCCAGGGTCGCCGCCTCGGCCAGCTTGCGAGCCTTGCCGCCGCGGGGACCGGCCACCCAGATGCTGTCGACGGAGGTTCCCGCGGCTGCGGGGACACGCTGCCGGTAGGCGAGCAGGGCACCGCCCGGCGCGGCCGCGGGGTCGAGCAGCTGGGTGGTGGGCACGGACGCCGACGGGTCGCTCGGGACGAACGGCACCGTCGTGGCGGCCGGCCTGGTCAGCGTGACCAGGGCGAGCCGGGACGGGCCGGTGCGGGTGGTGTAGGAGACGACGAGCGTGACGCCGTCGAGCCAGGTGACCCCGGTCGTGCGACGGCCGGCGGCGGTCGGCCCCGTCGCCTTGAACGGCCTGCCCCCGGTCGGGGTCCCGATCCACAGCTGCGGGAGGTCGCCGGCCTTGGCCGACTCCGAGGCCGAGAAGGCGATGCGGGCGCCCCCGCCCGACCACGCGAGCGCGTTCGCGGCGACACCGCCTGCGACGACGACCCGTCCGGACCCGTCCGGGTGGCTGCTCACCACCGACGTCCCGTCGACGAACGCGAGCCGCGAGGCGTCGGGCGCCCAGCTCAACAGCGCGGTGGCCGCGCCGGACAGCCCGTGCGACAGCGGCGTGATCGCGGGCACCGGCGCCGGGGCGCCCGTCACCGGAGCCGCCGGGGCGGGCGCGGGCTCGGGCGCGGCGGCCGAGCCGAGCGGCGCGAGGGCCGCGGTCGCGGTGGCGACGGCGCCACCGAGCGCGACGACGAGCAGCGTCCGCCGGCGGCGGTCGAGGTGCGGCATGTGCGAGCTCTCCCCTGGATCGTGACGGGGGACTCGCAACGAACCCGCCACGTCACTTCGAGTTAACCAACGGTCACCAGAGAGTGAGAGTGATGCATGTCCGCCGCCGCGCACGCAGGGCTTGCCCAGGATGGGCCGAACGCCCGACACGATCCACGGGCTCCCGATCCGCCCGGCCGCCCGGCGCTCGCGGTGCGCCCATGGCGCGGGACTTCGCGCTGAGTCGGCAGGCGACTCAGGCCTTCGGCATCACGAGGGAACGGCCCCTCGAGTCACGTGACGACTCAGTGCGAAGCGCTCGCGGACCGGGGTTCCGACGTCACCGGAGCTTGGGCGCGAGCTCCTCGGACCAGAACCTGAAGAAGCCCTCCTGGTCGGGCCCGATCTGCTGCACGTAGACCTCGTCGTAGCCGGCGTCCTTGTACTGGCGTGAACTCCTCGACGTACCGGTCGACCTCGGGCCCGCAGACCACCGCCTGCGCCACCATGTCCGTCGTCACGAGCTGCGAGGCCTGCTCGAAGTGCGCCGGCGTGGGGAGCACCTGGGCGAGCTCGCCGGGCAGCTGCTCGTTGGCCCACAGCCGGTGGGCAGTCTCGACGGCCTGCTGCTCGTCCGCGCCCCAGCAGACCTTGAACCCGCCCTGCACCGGCTTCGACCCGCCGCCGGAGTCGCGGAACGTGCCGACCAGCTCCGCGTCGGGCTTCGTGCAGCAGAAGCCGTCGCCGATCCGTCCCGCCAGCGTCGCCGACTTGGCGCCGAAGCCGGAGACGTAGATGGGCACCGGTTGCTCGGGCAGCGTGTACAGCTGCGCGTTCTCGACGGTGTAGTACGTGCCGTCGTGGTCCTTGACCCCGCCGGAGTGCAGCAGCCGGATCACCTCCACGGCCTCCTCCAGCATGGCCAGCCGGACGTCGGCAGAGGGCCACGGGTCGCCGTGGATGTGCTCGTTCAGCGCCTCGCCACTGCCGACGCCGAGCACGAACCGGCCGTCCAGCAGGACGGCCGCGGTCGCCGACGCCTGCGCGACGATCGCGGGGTGGATGCGCATGGTCGGGCACGTCACCGCCGTGCTGATCGGCAGCCGGGTCACCTGGGACAGCGCCCCGAGCACCGACCAGACGAAGGCGCTCTGACCCTGCTCGCCGTTCCACGGGTGGAAGTGGTCGCTGATCCACAGCGCCTCGAAGCCGGCCTGCTCGGCACGCCTCGCCTGCGTGATCAGCTGCCCGGGGGCGAACTCCTCGCTCGACAGGAAGTACCCGTACCTCGTCATGCCCGCCCACGTGCCCCGGACGGCATCCGTCATGCCTGGGGCGAGGCCGCCGGGGCGAGGCCGAAGAGCGGGCGGCAGCGCGCTGCTCCCTCGATCCGGACGGCGCCCGGCGCCGGTGGCCTCCAGTCCTGCCGGGCCAGCCGCAGGTGCACCATGTCGCCGGCGCCGCCCGCGACTGCGGGGCGCAGGTGACGGTGCACGCCGTTGGGCAGGTACCCGAGCGAGCGCGAGACGCCCAGGGAGGCCGCGTTGTCCGCCCAGGCCGACGTGATCGCGTACTCGGCATCCAGCTCGCCGAACGCCAGGGCGAGGACGGCCTCGCGCATGCGACGGCCTACCCCGTGCCCCCGCTCGCGGCCCACGAGCCAGCTCGCGCTGTCGACGGTGCGCAGCTCGGGGAAGTCGGTGCCCTCCAGCACCTGCATCCCGACGAGCTCGCCCGCGAGGCGGACGGTGAAGGGCAGCACCCAGCGCGCCGGCGTCCACCCGGCCCAGGAGCGCCAGACCTCCTGGACGGCGACCGCGGCCCGCCCGGCGCGCCCGTCACCGAGCCCGGCGCGTGGCGCCGCGGGGTCGAGCTCGACGTCGTCCGGCAGCAGCAGCGCCAGGGCGACGGCGTCGGCCTCGCGCACCGGACGCAGCTCGAGGTCGCCGGCATGCAGCTCGAGCCCGAACAGCGGCCAGACCGCGACGGCGGGCTCGAGAGGAGCACCGGCGGAGGGCTCTGCGGGCCCCCCGCAGGGGGGCTGCGGCCGGGCAGTCATGAGAGGCAGCATGGCGGGTACGTCGTCCTGTGCAGAGATCGGGTGCGGCTAGGGTCGGACCCAGGAGACGGGAGGCAGCGTGAGCGAACCGGGTGTGCCGGCGCCGGGCGAGGCGCGGATCGGGCCACCGCACGGACCGGCCGCGGGCTCGCCCCTGCCGGTCACGGTCGTGGCGCCGACCTCCCAGCGCCGCACGCGGCGGCTCGCCGCGCACACACCGCCGACGGCCGAGGCGCGGCCGCTGACCATGGTGGCGTTCGAGTCGCGCCAGCTCCGGCGGTCCGTGATCAGCGTGCTGCTCATCATCACCGCGTGGCTGCTGGTGCTGGACGTGTTCACCGCGATCGGGCACTTCCTGTTCATCCTGATGCTGTCCTGGCTGTTCGCGATCGCCATGGAGCCCGCGATCCTGCGCCTGACCGAGCGCGGTATGCGCCGCGGGACGGCCACCGGGGTCGTGGGCACGTTCGTCGCCATCTGCGTGATCGGTATGGGGGCGGTCTTCGGCAACCTGTTCTTCCAGCAGCTCGCGCAGCTCGTCACGTCGCTGCCGACCACCGTGAGCCAGAGCGTCGACTGGGTGAACGTGCACCTGCACCTGCAGCTGGACTCGACGACGGTCGTCGACCGCCTGCGTCTCACCCCCGAGCAGATCGGCTCGTGGACGACCCAGATCGCGGGCGGCGTCCTGGGGATCGTGACCTCGCTCTTCTCCCTCCTCCTCGAGGTCTTCACCTTCTTCGTCTTCGCGTTCTACATCGCCGCCGACGGCCCCCGGGTCCGCCGCGCGATCGGGCGCTGGATGCCCCCGCAGCGCCAGGAGGTCTTCGTCACCGTCTGGGACATCGCCGCGCAGAAGACCGGCGGTTACGTGATCTCCAAGGTCGTGCTCGCGGCCCTGTCGTCGTTCTTCCACGCGGTGTTCTTCTGGGCCATCGGGGTGCCCTACTGGCTTCCGCTCGCACTGCTGGTCGGTATCACCGCCCAGTTCATCCCGGTGGTCGGCACCTACATCGGCATCGCCGTGCCGGTGCTCTTCGTGGTCTTCACCCGCCCGCTGACGGCGCTGTGGATCGTGCTCTTCGCCACCGTCTACCAGCAGCTCGAGAACTACGTCTTCACGCCCCGCGTGAGCAAGCGGACGATGGACGTCAACCCCGGGATCGCGCTCGCCGCGGTCTTCATCGGAGCGGCGGTCTGGGGGCCCATCGGCGCTCTGATCGGGATCCCTCTGGCGGCGGCCGTCGTCGCTGTCGTCGAGACCTACGGCCGCCGCTACGAGCTCGTGCCCGTGCTGGCCGCTCCCGAGCTCGACGAGGAGGACGACGTCGAGGACGACGTCGAGGACGACCTCGTCACGGACGAGGATCCCCCGCCGGTGGAGGACGAGCCCGAGGTCCCCTCGGACGACAACGCCGCGGTGCTGTCCAGGCCGTCGTCGACCTGATCCGATCAGTCGGGCGAGCCCCGCCGGGCCACCGCCCCGCGGCCGTACGTCGCCGGTGGCAGCACGACGATCACCGTCACCAGCAGCCAGAGGCCGCCGCCGATCGCGCCGAAGGCGACGTCGGTGGCGTAGTGCATGCCCCGGTACACCCGGGACGTCGCGACGATCACGGGGACCAGGCAGCACAGCGTCGCGATGAGCCGGGCGAGCCACCGGGTGGCCATCTGCCGCAGCACGATCATGGCGATGCAGCCGTACAGGGCGACCGCCGCCGCGGTGTGACCGGAGGGGAAGCTCGAGGTCGGAGGGGCCTGGTCGAGCCGGGGGACCGGCGGCCGCGGGCGCCCCACCGTGTTCGTGACCAGCAGGAACACGAAGAGCTCACCCATGATCGCGACGAGCAGCGCGATCGACTCCCGCCACCGCCCCAGCCAGAGCCGGAACACGACGACGAGCACGGCGGTCAGCACGATGGCAGTGATCGTCTCCGCCATCAGCGTCCCGTAGTGCGTCAGCGTGTTCAGCAGCGACGTCCGGTGCGGGACGAACCACCGGGAGAGGCGCACGTCACCCTGGACGATCGCCGAGGTGGCGAGCCCGCGCCACAGCGTGATCCCGATCGCCGACAGGCCGAGCCAGAGGACCACCCCCGAGGCCACCAGGGTGAGCCACGACCGGCGGGTGAGAGGTGCGGCGGCGGCGTGGCCCGTGTCGTCGAGGACGGGGGCCGGCAGGGAGGTGACCATGCATCGGACCATGTCATTGGATCATGACAAGGGCGAACGCAGGCGGCATCCCGCGCCGCTACCGCGCGGAACCGCATCGGACCACCATCACTGGTGACGTTTACATACCCCGTCGGAGGGGCATTTGAGAGGTCGACAGGCACCACCCACCCCACCCAAACAGGAGCAATCGTGATTGGCGTGATCATCTCGGCGATCATCGTCGGGCTCATCGTCGGTGCCCTCGGTCGGCTCGTCGTCCCGGGGCGTCAGAACCTCTCGATCTGGGTCACGATCGCCATCGGCATCGTCGCCGCGCTGATCGGCGGCGTGATCGCCCAGGCGCTCGGCGTCGGCGACACGAACGGCATCGACTGGATCAAGCTCCTCATCCAGGTCGCCCTCGCCGCCGTGGGCGTGGCCCTCGTGTCGGGCGGCGCTCGCTCGCGCACCCGGCTCTGAGGGCCCGCCTCGGAGCCTCCGGTTCCGGGGCAGCGCGAGGCGAGGCCGACCCTGCACGGCCTCATCAGGAGCACTCAGCATCGCAGCACGACCGCCGACGGGGCGGTGGGAGCAGGCGCTCCCACCGCCCCGTCGGCGTTGCGATCCTCCGGCTGCTTGCACGGGTTACTGGCCAGTAGCATCATCGGTGTTACCGGCGGGTAACCCCCGCCGCTCCAGCAGGCCGGCCGCGCCCCGCCGGCACTGGAAGCACCCGTCGGCAGCCCGGAGGTCAACGGCGATGAGCCACTACAAGCACAACCTGCGCGATCTCGAGTTCACCCTGTTCGAGTTCCTCGGCCGCGACCAGGTGCTCGGGTCCGGGCCCTTCGCCGAGGTCGACGGCGAGACGGCCCGCGAGATGCTGGCCGAGGTCGCGCGCCTCGCCACCGACGACCTGGCCCCCTCGCTGCTCGACAGCGACCGCAACCCTCCGGTCTTCGACCCCGCCACGCACAGCGTGCGCCTGCCCGAGTCGTTCCGCCGCAGCTACCAGGCGTACGTCGACGCCGAGTTCTGGCGCGCCGACGTCCCGGTCGAGCTCGGCGGCACGACCATCCCGCCCAGCCTGCGCTGGGCCATCGCCGAGCTCGTCCTGGGCAGCAACCCGGGCGTCCACATGTACAGCTCGGGCTTCTCGTTCGCCAAGGTCATGTACGTCCTCGGGACCCCGGCCCAGCGGAAGCTGGCCGGGCACATGGTCGAGGGGCACTGGGGCGCGACCATGGTGCTCACCGAGCCGGACGCCGGCTCCGACGTCGGTGCCGGCCGGGCCAGGGCCGTCCAGCAGACCGACGGCACCTGGCACATCACCGGCGTGAAGCGCTTCATCACCTCGGCCGTCTCGGACTTCCAGGACAACATCGTCCACCTCGTGCTGGCCCGCCCCGAGGGCGCCGGTCCGGGCACCAAGGGGCTGTCGCTGTTCGTCGTCCCGCAGTTCCACGTCGACCCCGAGACGGGCGCGCTGGGCGAGCACAACGGGGTCTTCGTCACCGACGTCGAGCACAAGATGGGCCTCAAGGTCTCGACCACGTGCGAGCTCCGGTTCGGCGAGGTCGACGGCATCCCCGCCGTCGGCACCCTGCTCGGCGACGTGCACGACGGCATCGCCCAGATGTTCAAGATCATCGAGGCGGCCCGCATGATGGTGGGGACCAAGGCGATCGCCACCCTGTCGACCGGGTACCTCAACGCCCTGGCCTACGCCAAGGAGCGCGTGCAGGGCGCCGACCTGGTGCAGATGGCCGACAAGGCCGCCCCGCGCGTCACGATCACCCACCACCCCGACGTCCGGCGCTCCCTCATGACGCAGAAGGCGTACGCGGAGGGGCTGCGCGCGCTCGTCCTCTACACGGCGGCCCAGCAGGACGCGGTCGCCCTCGCCGAGGCCCGGGGCGAGACCGACGAGATGGCGGTGCGCGTCAACGACCTGCTGCTGCCGCTGGTCAAGGGCGTCGGCTCCGAGCGCTCCTGGGTGCTGCTCGGCACCGAGAGCCTGCAGACCTTCGGCGGCTCGGGCTTCCTGCAGGACTACCCGCTCGAGCAGTACGTGCGCGACGCCAAGATCGACACCCTCTACGAGGGCACGACCGCGATCCAGGGCATGGACTTCTTCTTCCGCAAGATCGTCCGTGACCGGGGCCGCGCGCTCGCGCACCTCGCCGGCCAGGTGGCCGAGTTCGCCAAGGCCGACCCCGGCGACGGCCGGCTGGCCACCGAGCGCGAGCTGCTCGGCAAGGCGCTCGACGACGTGCAGGGCATCGTGGGCGTCATGGTCGGCAACGTCATGGCCAGCGACCCGCGCGCCGAGGGCTCGCCCGGCAACGACCCGCGCAACGTCTACAAGGTCGGCCTGAACACCACGCGGCTGCTGCTCGCCGCCGGGGACCTCGTGATCGGCTGGCTGCTGCTCCGCCAGGCCGACGTGGCCCTGACCCGGTTGGCCGAGGGGACGTCGGCGAAGGACGAGCCCTTCTACCGGGGCAAGGTCGCGGCGGCCCGGTTCTTCGCCCGGCAGGTCCTCCCCCGACTCACGGCCGAGCGGGCGATCGCGGAGGCGACCGACAACGACCTCATGGACCTCGACGAGGCGGCGTTCTAGGCGCCGCTCCCATGTCGCCCGTCCCTCGGCCGGCTTGCCCCTAGGTTTGGAGCCGGCCGAGGGACGGGAGCAGGGCATGACGAGCGCCGTCGCGCCGCGATCGGTTGCCACGGTCGCGGGTCCCGAGCTCCTGATCGGGTTGGGCAGGCGGCGGCTCGCCCTCGCGAGCGCGCTCATGCTCTTCCTGGAGCTGGCGCTGATCCGCTGGCTCGGAGCGAACGTCGTCCATCTCGGCTACTTCAGCAACATCGTGCTTCTCGGCAGCTTCCTGGGCGTCGGGGTGGGCTTCCTGCGGTCCCGCGTCGGCCGGCCGGCACCCGCGTACTTCCCCGTGGTGCTGGCCGCGCTGGTCGTCTTCGTCCGGTTCGTCCCCGTCACGGTGGAGCGCAGCGGCAGAGAGCTCATCTACTTCACCTCGCTCTCGACGTCCGGCCCACCCGTGTGGGTCACGCTGCCCGTGGTGTTCCTCGGGGTCGCCGCCGTCATGGCAGGCCCCGGTGAGCTCGTCGCGGCGTGCTTCCCGGGCCTGGAACGCCTCGAGGCCTACCGCTACGACCTGCTCGGCAGCCTCGCCGGTATCGCCGCGTTCACGGCCCTCTCCTTCGTCCGGGCGCCGTCGGTGGCCTGGGGAGCGGTCGTGGCCGTGGCCACGGGTCTGCTGCTCGCCCGCTCGTCGCGCCGGCCACCCTTCCTGGCGCTCGGCTGCCTGATCGTGGTGGTGGGGCTCCTCGCGCAGGAGTCGCTGACCCCCGGCGTCTCGTGGTCCCCGTACTACAAGGTCACCACCGTCCAGGGGCGCGCCGCCGACGGCTCCTCCGTGATCGGCGTCAGCGTGAACGGCGTCCCGCATCAGAACATCACCGCGCTCTCGACCCGCCTCGGCGCCGAGCCCGCGTACGAGGTGCCGTACCTGCGGGTGCCGCGAAAGAGCGGGGGCGACACGCTCGTCATCGGCGCCGGCGACGGAGTCGACGTGGCGCTCGCCCTCCGGCGGGGGGCGACCAGCGTCGATGCGGTCGACATCGACCCCCGGCTCCTTCAACTCGGGCACGACCTCAACCCCGACAAGCCCTACCAGGACCCGCGGGTGAGCGTTCACGTCGACGACGGCCGGGCCTGGCTGCAGCGGACGGACCGCACCTACGACACGGTCATCTTCGCCCTGCCGGACTCGCTCACGCTCATCGCGGGCAGCGGGCAGATCCGGCTCGAGAGCTACCTGTTCACGGCGCAGGCGCTGCAGGCGGCGCGTGCCCGGCTGCGCCCCGGCGGCGTGTTCGCCATGTACAACGCCTACCGCGAGTCGTGGCTGGTCGACCGGTACATCGCGACCGTCACCCAGGCCTTCGGCCACAGGCCGTGCGTCGATCTCATCGCCGGGAACACCAATGCGGTGATCGTCGCGGCTGTCGACGCGGCTGCCCAGGACTGTTCCCGCGTCCACCCCGGTTCGCGCCCCCTGACCCGGGCGCTCGTCGCCGCCGACCGGACCGCCGCCCCGGCACCGGTCAGCGACGACCGGCCGTTCCCCTACCTGCTGACGCCGTCCATACCGTCCCCGTACCTGCTCGTCCTGCTGGGGATCCTGCTGGTCAGCGTGGCTGCCGTCCGCGTCGCGGGGGGTCGGCCGGCCCGGCTGCGCCCCTACGTCGACCTGGCCTTCCTCGGGGCGGCCTTCCTGCTGCTCGAGACTCGCGGCGTCACCCGGTTCGCCCTGCTCTTCGGCACCACCTGGCTCGTGAACGCTCTCGTCTTCGCCGGCGTGCTGGTCTGCGTGCTGCTCGCCGTCGAGATCACCAGACGCCTGCCCCGCCCCCCGTCCCGGGTCGCCGGGTACGCCCTGCTGGCCGCCTCCCTCGCGCTGACCGCATTCGTGCCGACCGCCGCCCTGCTGCAGCTGCCCATCCCGGCCCGGCTGGCCGCGGCCGTCGCGGTGACCTTCGCGCCCATCGTCGCGGCCAACATCGTCTTCGCGGCGCGGTTCGCCGGAACCGCCGACGCCACGGCGGCCTTCGGCGCGAACCTGCTGGGGGCGATGGTCGGGGGCTGCCTGGAGTACCTCGCCCTGCTGATCGGCTACCCGGCGCTGGTCGGGATCGCGGCCGTCCTCTACCTGTGCGCGTTCCTGCTGGCACCGCGCGCCACACTCACCCAGGTGTGACCTCGGACCTCCGGACCGCTCAGCGCAGCAGCTCGGGCACCTGCCACTCCTTGCCGTCGACCGTGGTGGCGAGGAACGCCAGCGACGACCTCGTACCAGAGCTTCGCGTGCTGCGGCTTGAGGACCCAGTGGTTCTCGTCGGGGAAGTACAGGAACTTGTGCGGCATCGAGCCGTCCTCGCCGCCGCGTTCGGCCAGCTCGGCCCAGAGGCGCAGGCCCTCGCCGATGGGCACCCGGTAGTCGCGGTCGCCGTGCACGACGAGCATCGGTGTGCGGATCTCGTCGACGAACCGGTGCGGGCTGTTCGCGATCGTCATCGCGGCGGTCATCTCGCGCCGCCAGTAGTCGGCGGCGTCGGTCGTCGGCGCGAACTGGTCGAGCGCCCAGAGGCTGGCGTGCGTGACGATGCGCGCGGAAGCGGTCGGTGTGGCCGGCGATCCAGTTGGCCATGTAGCCGCCGAAGGAGCCGCCCATCGCCGCGGTGCGCTCCTCGTCGACGTCGGGGCGCTCGACGGCGGCGTCCGTGAGCGTCATGAGGTCGGTGTACGGCGCCTCGCCCCAGCGCCCCCAGCCGCGGCGCACGAAGTCGAGCCCGTACCCCGTCGAGAGCGCCGGGTCGGGCAGCAGCACGGCGTAGCCGCGCGCGGCCATGAGCCAGGGCGTCCACCGCCACGACCAGGAGTTCCACGAGTGCAGCGGGCCGCCGTGCACCCACAGCAGCAGCGGGCGCGGGGACGTGCGCGGAGGCCCCGGGAGGCAGCACCAGCCAGGCGCGCAGCGCGGTGCCGTCCTCGGCGGTGGCGCTCGACCTCGGTGAGCGTGCCGGGGAGCTGCGGCGCGGGGGCCGGCGTCGGCAGGTACTCGGGCTGCTGGTCGGCGCGCCGGGCGTCGAGCCGGACGGGCGCCGGCGGCGCGTCGACCGCGGAGCGCAGCGCGTAGACCCAGCGCCCGTCGGGCGAGACCTGCAGGTCGGTGTAGGCGCCGTCGTCGCCGCTGAGCCGCACCGGCTCGGCGTCGGCGGCGGGGTCGAGCCGCCAGACCGGCGAACGGCCCTGGTCGTCGGCGGCGAGCACGAGGGCGCCGTCGGGCGTCCAGGTGGGTGGGCCCGGCCACCGGTCCCAGCCCGAGCGCGACGTCGGTGCGCTCGCCCAGCGCCAGGTCGAGGACGGCCAGTCGGGTGCCGGGCGGCTCGTCGACGGTCGAGCGCTGCTCGACGAGCACCGCGAGCCGGAGCCCGTCGAGGGAGAACGCGGGGGCGCCGTACTCCTCGGCCGGGTCGTCGAGGAGGACGCGCTGGTCCCCGGTGGCGACGTCGATCGCGACCAGGGTGAGCGCGGCGGCCACCGCGCTCGGGGCGCTGCCAGGTGGTGACCACGGTGCGGCCGTCGGGCGAGATCGCCATGGCGGCGCCGTCGAGGGCGCGCCCGGGCGCGGGCGTCAGGTCGCGCAGCGCGATCCGCCCGAGCTCGCGGTCGCCCGTGCCCGGCGGCCGGCTCCGCGGGCACACGGCCCGCCAGCAGCCGGACCTCGTCGGGGCCGAGGTCCTCGTCCCACCACCGCACCGGGTAGCTCTCGTGCAGGATCGCCGTCGACCTTCGCGTCCGTCCGGGCCTTGCGGCGCTGCTCGTCGTCGTCGGCGCCCAGCGCAGCCGGGCAGGGTCGACGCGGCGAGGACGACGGTGCCCTCGTCGCGGGCCACCACCGCGCCCTTCACCCCTCCGGGCCGGACGGCGACCACGCGCGCCTCGCCGGCGCCGGCCGGCAGGAGCCACAGCGCCGCGGGGGCGTCGTCCGCCGGCTTCTCGTCGCGCACCCGGGCGGGCGGAGGTGAACAGCAGCCCGCCGTCGGGCAGGAACGCGACCGGCGTCTCCCCCTTGGCGCTGCGGGTGAGCCGGGTCGAGGGCCGGACGCCCTGCGGGTCGACCTCCCACAGGGAGGTGACGTAGCGGGCGCGCCCGGCGTCGAGCTCCGCGACGCCGGTGACCAGCCGGGTGCCGTCGGGCGAGAGGAGCAGCCCGTCGACCCGCGGGAGCGCGAGGAAGGCGTCGAGGTCGCCGAAGGGGGTCGGGCTCCCGTCGGAGACGCGGGCGCTGCCCGCGGCGCCGGCGGTGGGGTCGGCGCTCACAGCCGGCGGTCCGCGAGAACGGGGAAGCGCTCGCGCCAGGCCTCGACCGCGCCGAGGTCGACGTCGGCGACCAGGACCTCCTCGTCGTTGCCGGCCTCCGCGAGGACGCGCCCGGTGGCGTCGACCACCTGGCTGTGGCCGGCCATCGGCACGCCCGCGTGCGTCCCGGCGGTGTTCGCCTGGACCACCACGACCTGGTCCTCGATGGCGCGGGCACGGCCCAGGACGGTCCAGTGCTCGGTGCGGGCGGCCGGCCACGCGGCGGGCAGCAGCACCAGGCGCGCCCCGTCGTCGGCGAGCCGGCGGAAGAGCTCGGGGAAGCGGACGTCGTAGCAGGTGGCGAAGCCGATCGTCGCGCTCTCGCCGCCGACGTCGACCTTGGCCGTGACCACCTCGTCACCCGCCTCGAGCAGTGCCGGCTCGCCGCTGCCGAACCCGAACCGATGGATCTTGCGGTAGACGGCGAGCCGCTCGCCGGCCGGGCCCAGCAGCACCGAGGTGTTCCAGCGGCCACGGCCCTGCGCCCCCCGCGGGGCGCCCTCGGGAACGCGCTCGATGATGCTGCCCGCGTGGACGACGGCGCCCAGGTCACGGGCCGCCTCGGCGATGGCGCTCATCGTCGGCCCGTCGACCGGCTCGGCCCGCTCCGCCCAGGTGCGGGTAGCTGTAGCCGCCGTGCGACCACAGCTCGGGGAGGACGACGAGGTCGGCCCCGCGCTGGTCGCGCACCAGCCGCGCCACCCGGTCGATGCGGTCGGCGACGGGCTCGTCGTCGCCGTAGGACACCTGGATCACGTGCACGCGCATGTTCGCACCTTATGCCGCGGGTCGGACACGTGGACCCACCGAACGCAGGAGGGAAATAAGTTGCGGGGACCAAGCAGTTGTGGGATACATCTTGTTGTAGCTCCCAACTAGTGCACGAAGGAGGGAGTCCGGTGTCCAGCACCTCCGAGCACACGATGCCGGCCCTCGGCACGGCCGGCGACGACGAGCTCGTCACCGCCCTGAACCACGAGCTCTCGCGGCACAGCCGCCTGCTGCACGTCATGAAGAGCCAGATGGCCACCCTGGTCCCCGAGGGGCTCGACCTGGCCGCCTTCAGCCTGCTCTTCACGCTCGTGCGCTGCGGCCCCGCGCGCCAGGGCGAGCTCGCGGGCCTGGCCCTGCTCGATCCCTCGACCGTCAGCCGGCACGTCGCGCAGCTCGCACGCGCCGGGTACGTGCAGCGCCGGCCGGACCCCGCGGACGGGCGCGCCGTCCAGCTCGTCGCGACCGACAGCGGCGGCGCCCTCGCCGCCGAGATCGGGCGCCGCCGCGAGCTGATGATCAGGCAGGCGCTGGCCGACTGGGCGCCGGACGACCTCCGCCAGCTGGTCCGGCTGATGGGCCGGCTCAACGACGACCTCGACGCGTTCCGTCCCCGCCTCGTGCGGGCGATGGTCGATCCCGACGCCGACCCACCCGCGGTCGTGCCCCCGTACCCGCCAGAACCGCGCGACGCCACCGACGTCCGCGACCCACGCAGTTCCGACCAGGAGATCGCATGAGCACCGCAACACCCGCCGGCAGCCCCGCCGGCACCCGCGCCCCGGGTGATCAGGCGCTGTTCACCCACCGGCAGATCGTCGTCATCCTGATCGCGCTGATGTCGGGGATGTTCCTCGCCGCGCTCGACCAGACGATCGTGGCCACCTCCATCCGCACCATCGCCGACGACCTCGACGGGCTCAGCCTGCAGGCCTGGGCGACGACGGCGTACCTCATCACCTCGACCATCGCGACGCCGCTGTACGGCAAGCTCAGCGACCTCTACGGCCGCCGGCCCGTACTTCATCGCCGCGATCTCGATCTTCGTGGTCGGCTCCGTGCTCTCGGGCTTCGCGCAGTCGATGTACCAGCTCGCCGCGTTCCGGGCCTTCCAGGGCATCGGCGCCGGCGGCCTCTTCTCGCTCGCGCTCGCGATCATCGCCGACATCGTCCCGCCGCGTGAGCGGGCCCGCTACCAGGGCTACTTCCTCGCGGTGTTCGGGACGTCGAGCGTCCTCGGCCCGGTCGTCGGGGGCTTCCTCGCCGGGCAGGCGACGATCCTCGGGCATCGCCGGCTGGCGCTGGGTCTTCCTCGTGAACGTCCCGATCGGCATCGTCTCGTTGCTGCTCGTCGTGCGGAACCTGCACCTGCCGCACACCCGCCGCGAACACAAGATCGACTACTGGGGCGCCGTCTGGCTCGTCGTCGCGCTGGTCCCGATCCTCATCGTCGCCGAGCAGGGCCGCGAATGGGGCTGGACCAGCGGCCGCTCGGTCACCGCGTACGTGATCGGCCTCGCCGGCATCGTCCTGTTCCTCCTGGCCGAGCGCCGGATCGGCGACGACGCACTGCTCCCGCTGCGGCTGTTCCGCGGGCGCACCTTCGCCGTCGGCTCGATGCTGAACCTCGTCGTCGGCATGGGCATGTTCGGCGCCCTGGCCGCCCTGCCGCTCTACATGCAGATCGTCAAGGGCTACAGCCCGACCGCGGCCGGCCTGCTGCTGCTGCCGATGGTCATCGGCATCATGGGCGGCACGATCTCGTCGAGCCAGTTCATCGCGCGCACCGGCCGCTACATCTGGTTCCCGCGCATCGGCCTCGTGGTCCTGCTGGCGGCCATGCTGCTGCTGCACACCATCACTGCCGACACGTCTATCGCGACGGTGGACGTCTACGCGTTCATGTTCGGCCTCGGGCTCGGCTTCAACATGCAGACCCTGATTCTCGCCATCCAGAACGCCGTGCCGCCGCAGGACATGGGCGTCGCCACCTCGTCGGCCACGTTCTTCCGGCAGATGGGCGGCACGCTCGGCACCGCGGTCTTCCTGTCGGTGCTCTTCAACGCGCTGCCCGGCAAGATCGCGTCCGCGTTCGGGGCCAGCGTCTCGACCCCGCAGTTCCAGTCCGCCCTGCGCGACCCGGCCGTGCTCAGCGACCCGGCCAACGCCCCCGTGCTGGGGATGCTCAAGGGTGGAGGCAGCGCGGGGTCGACGGCGGCGCTGAACGACTCGTCGTTCATCAGCTCACTCGACCCCCGGCTGGCCCGGCCGTTCATCGTCGGGTTCGCGGACTCGATCAGCATCGTGTTCCTGCTCGGCGCGGTCGTGATCGCCGTGGCGCTCGTCATCGTCTGGTGGCTCCCGGAGGAGAAGCTGCGCACGCAGTCGGGCCTGCAGGCCCAGCAGACGCAGGCGCGGGAGGCCGCCGCGACCCGGTCCGAGGTCCCCGACGGGGCCGTCGACGCGGGCGGCGCCGCCGCCTCGTCCCCGGCGCCGGCTCGACCGACACACCCGAGACCGCCCGCGAGGCGGCCGAGGAGGAACCGGTGGGCCCCGTCCGCTGATTCACCGGCACCAGTACGAAGGAGCCCCCGGCGGCCACCCGCCGGGGGCTTCTTCGTGCTGAAGTCAGCTCGGCCGCCGGACCGGGCGGGCCGAACGACGGACAAAGTCGCCCCAGACGCCCCGGAGACGCCCACTGGGTGAGGTTTGTCCGTCGTTCGGTCCACTCTCCGGCCCGCACGCTCCGCTCCGCGATCTTCAGCAGGCCGGTCTGTCGGTCCTGGTGTCTATCGTCCGGGGCATGGAGGAGAACACGCGCGACGCCGTCGGGCCGGCCCAGCTCGATGCCGAGGCGATCGACGCGCTGCCCGAGGGCGTGAGCGAGGCGCTGGCGAAGTTGGACGCCGGCCTCGAGGTGTTGATGGGCATCGATTGGTCGGCCTTGTCCCCCGGCGAGGTCCGGGCCACGCTGCGCGGGATCACGCACCTGCAGACTCAGCTCGCATCGACCATCGCCGGCTACCGGGACCAAGCCGGTCACCGGATGACGTAGGCCCAGCGGTACTCCCCCGGGTGCAGCAGGTACTCGGGAAGGGTGTCCGGACCGCACGAGGCCGTCCCCAGGCCGCGGTGAGCAGCGTCCAGGTGGACGACGACCTCGGGCCGCGGCACCAGCTCGTCGGAGTGCGTGGCCTCGGCGAGGTCGTGCGCCAGGTACCGGGTGACGCTGGCCTGACGCGGCTCGTCGAGGTACACGGTCAGCGCAGGCTCCCACCGCGATCCTTCCGGGCCCTCCGCCGACAGGGGACCGCCGAGGGCGAACCAGCGGACGCCGTTCCGGCCGCCGCTCTCCTGCGGCCGGACATAGGGCGTGAAGAGGTCGTCGAGCGGCGCCCAGTGCAGGCCGGCGACCGCCGCCGAGCGCCGGTCCGGGTAGCTCTCGAACGGCCCGCCACCGAACCACCGCATGAATCCGGCCGGCACCTCGCCGCTGACCTCGAACACCGAGCCCACCCGCGGCAGGTCGTCGAGTTCGGGCGGGACCACGGCCAGCTCCTCGACGAGCACCGTCCCGCCGTCGAGCGGGGTGATCGTCTGCGTGTGCCGGACCGGGTGGCCGGCGCCGGTGACGACGTCCGCGGTGACGACGACGGCGCCGTCCCGCTCCTCGACCGACCGCAGCTCGCGGGTCAGCCGGTCCAGGCCGAGCTCCGCCCAGCGGGCGGCCATGCCGCCGATCCGGTCGTTGTCGGTGGGCGCCCGCCACAGGGCCAGTCGCGGCGCGCTCGCGAGGAGCGGGTGGGCGAGCAGACCGTCGGCGTCCACCAGGGAGTCCGCCGAGGAGGTGCCGGTGACCCCTACCCGGGCCGGCAGGTCGCGGCGCTCGAGGTGCAGCGGCACCTGCTGCTCGGCGACGGCAGCCCCCGCGGCGGCGCGCGGGGTCTCCTCGGCGGCCTGGAGCCGCAGCGACAGCCAGGCCTCCGCGGCCGGGTCGGCGCCGGCGGTCACCCTGGCCAGCAGCTCGGCCGGAACCTCGAGCCGGGCCGTCCCGCCGGCGGGGAGGTCGGGCAGCTCGCACGGCGCGGTCGCGGCCACGCCCGGCCGGCCCGACCCGTCCGTGCCGTCGGAGAGCACGACCCACTCCGCGCGCAGCCACGACAGGTCGCGGACGTCCTGCCGGTTCTCGAGCACGAGCGCTCGGGGCGAACCGGTCGGGTCGTCGCCCGGCAGCAGGCGCACGGGCGAGGCGAGCGCGCGGTGCTCGTGCATCGCCGGCTTGGGCGCGCGGTCGGGGAACACCATGCCGTCGGCGACGAAGTTGCCGTCGTTCGGCTCGTCGCCGAAGTCGCCGCCGTACGCCCACCGGTACCCCTCGGGGGGCAGGCCGTCGCCCCGCAGCCCCGGCACCGGGCCGGCCTTGCCGGCGGGAAGGCCCACGGCGTCGACCGGAGGGAGCCGCTGCAGGATCCCGTGGTCCCAGAACTCCCAGATGAACCCGCCCTGCAGGCCGGGGGTCGTCTCGAACGCCTCCCAGTAGTCGGCGAGCGTCGCCGTTGCTGTTGCCCATCGCGTGCGAGTACTCGCACAGGATCACCGGGTGCCGCTGCCTGCCGGAGCGGGCGTGCGCGACGATCGAGCTCGATCGTCGGGTACATCGGGCAGGTGACGTCGCTCGCCGTCTGCGGGCCCGTCCAGTCGAACATGATCGCGCCCTCGTAGTGCAGCGGCCGGGTCGGGTCCTCCCGGCGCACCCAGCCGGCCGCGGCGTCGTGGTTCGCGCCGTAGCCGCTCTCGTTGCCGAGCGACCAGAGGATCACGCTCGGGTGGTTCACGTCGCGGCGCACCATCCGCGCGACCCGGTCGACGAACGCGGCCGCGTACTCCGGCATGTCCGCGACGTGGTGGGCGTAGGCGTGGCACTCGATGTCGGCCTCGTCGACGACGAACAGGCCGAGCTCGTCCGCGGCGTCCAGCAGGGCCGGGTCGTTCGGGTAGTGCGAGGTCCGGACGGCGTTGAACCCGAACCGCTTCATGACCTGCAGGTCGTCGCGGAACCGCCCGGGGGCGACGGCACGCCCGTGCACCGGGTCGAAGTCGTGCCGGTTGACTCCCCGGATCATCACGCGCACGCCGTTGACGAGCAGGTCGTCGCCCACGACCTCGACCCGCCGGAAGCCGACCCGGTACGTCGTGCGCCTCGATCGCCGCACCGCTCGGGTCGTGCAGCGTGACCACAGGTCGTACAGGTGCGGCAGCTCCGCGGTCCACGGGTGGACCCCCGGCACCTCGGCCTCGACGCGCAGCCGCCCCATCCCGAGCGGCCGGCGGAACGCCTCGATCGCGGCCCCGACGGCCGCCTCCGCGGGCTCGAGCTCGGCGCCGGCGGCGCGCAGGTACTGGATGCGCCCCGCCTCGGACGCCGGCAGTGGCAGCGCCCGCCCGGTGCGCCTCCGGCGTGTCCACCGTGCGCGAGGGGGGCACCGACGCCGCCAGCGTCGGCGCCGGCAGCGCCGGCGAGGCGCACGCCGACGCTCCAGCCGTCCGGCACCTCGCCGCCGGGCGCGCCCACGTGGACGTCGACCCGCAGCCGCCCCGTCGCCGTCGCACCCTCGAGCAGCGGTTCGGCGACGGGGTCGCCGTCCGGTGTCGCGAGGTCGGCGACGACGTGGACGTGCGCGAGGTGCACCGGTGCGGTGGCGTAGAGGAAGACCGACCGGGTGACCCCGCCGTGCCACCACTGGTCCTGGTCCTCGACGAAGGTGGCGTCCGACCACTTGACGACGGTGAGCCGGACGACGTTGGTCCCGCCCGGGCGCAGCTGCGCGGTCACGTCGAACTCGCTCGCCAGGTGCGAGTCCTTGCCCACGCCGACGTCGGTCCCGTTGACCCGCACCAGCAGCACGCTCTCCGCGGCCCCCACGTGCAGCACGACGCGGCGCCCGGCCCAGCCCGGCGGAACCTCGACCTCGCGCTCGTAGACCCCCGTGGGGTTGCGCTCGCGTGGGCGGGTGCGGCGGGCGGCCGGGCCACGGCATCTGGACGTTCGTGTAGTGCGGCAGGTCGCCGACGCCGTGCACGTCGTCGAAGTCCTGCAGCGTCCAGCAGCCCGGGACCTCGACGCGGGTCGCGAGGGGGCCCGCGGCCTGCGCCTGCTCCGGCGTCGGGAAGAGCTCGAAGGCCCAGGTGCCGTCGAGCTCGATCCGCTCGACGCCGAGGTCGCCGGCGCGGTGCCGGACGGCGTGCATCGGCAGCCGGTTCCACGAGGTCAGCTCTGGCGCGGCCCAGGGGCGCAGGGGGGCGGTCACGACCCCTTGCCTATCACCTCCGCCTCACCCCCGATGTGGTCCGCCCGGCGTCGCCCATGGCTCACCCGCACCCCGCTCGGGGTGGCCGGCCGCCCCACGGAAGGTCTCGATCGGACGGCAAGTTGGGCGGGAACCGGGTGAAGGATGTCGCGCATGCCCGCGGATGACGGACACTGAGGTCGTGGCACACCCTCAGCGCGTCCTGCCCACCAGTCCCTTCGTCCGCACGCAGCCGGTGCCCCCGACGACCGACGGCTTCCAGGTCGGCGACCGCGTCACCCTCGACAGCTGGGGGATGGGCAAGGTCACGGAGGTCACCCCCGACTACCTGGTCGTCGACTTCAGGACGGCCGGCCTGCGCCGCATCCCGGCCGGGACGAAGGGCTTCTCACTGCTCTGAGCCGGCCGGCCGGGGCACACCCTCCGGCCACCAGCGCTCCGCGACCCGCGGGTGGCTGCGCAGCCATCCGCGCAGCTGGTTGCGCCCGTACTCGGCGAGGATCGGGTTCGACGGGTCCTCCTCGACGCCGCCCGCCTCCGCGGCCAGGGCGGCCGGGAGCTGCAACGGCCGGACCACGGCGTCCAGGCGCGGCCCCAGGAAGACCGGGATGCTGTACCGGTCCCGCCCCGCCGCAGGCGTCACCACGCGGTGCCGCGTCGCGCGCAGGTACCCCTGGGTCGCGATCTCGAGCATCTCGCCGATGTTGAACACGAACGTCCCGGGGATCGGGACGGCGTCGATCCAGCTGCCGTCCTTGGCCTCGACCTGCAGGCCGCCGAGGTCGTCCTGCAGCAGGAGCGCGAGCCACCCGTAGTCCTTGTGCGCGCCGACGCCCTGGTCGGACTCCGCCCGCTCCCGGCCCGGGTAGTGCACGACCTTGACGTGGGTGTGCGCCTCCTCGTCGAACCACGCGTCGAAGTACGTCTCCGGCTGGCCGAGCGCGGCGGCGAGCGCCCGCAGGACCTCGCGGGAGACCCGGTCGGCCTCGTCCAGCCAGCGCAGCACCGCCGGCCGCAGCGACGGCGCGGCGGGCGGCCACTGGTTGGGGCCGATCAGCCCGAGGTACGGCTTGTCGGCCGGCACCTCCTCGAGGGCCTGCCGTTCCGGCCCGACGTCGATCTGGTCGCGCTGGTCGGCGGCTCCGGCTGTGTGCTCGGTGCCCACCCGGCTGTACCCGCGGAACTGCGGCGAGTTCACGTTCTCGATCGCGAGCCGGTCCTCGAGCGGGAGGTCGAAGAACGCGCGGGCCGCCTCGAGGACGCCGTCGGTCACCTCCGCCGGGATGCCGTGCCCGGTGACGTAGAAGAAGCCGACGTCGTGCGCCGCGTGCCGCAGCTCGGCGAGGAAGCCCTCCCGCCGGGCGGGGTCTCGGAAACGCGAGATGTCGACCAGGGGCAGGGTCTGCACGTCCGGCCGGGTCTGCTCGATGGTCACGGGGAGCCTCCGGGATGGCGTCGGGTCCGGCCATCGGAACAGGCAGAGCGGACGCACGGCAACGCCGCGCCCAGCACGTGAGACGTGGGCGGTCAGCGCACGGAGATCTGCCGCGGCTCGCGCAGGCCGGCGAGCTTGTCGGGGTTGAGCACCACGTGCACCTCCTCGACGAGCCCGGCCGCGTCGACGCGCACCTGCGCGACCACGAACACCCGGCCGTCGGTCAGGATGGCGACGGCCGAGGCGCCGTTCACGTCGACGACCTCGAAGCCGAGGCCGGGAGCGGCCAGGCCCTCCGCCGTGACGGCCGCGAGGTAGCTCGCGACCTTCCTCGACCCCTGGATGGGGCGCCGGGCCGCCTTCGTGACGCCGCCGCCGTCGGTCAGCAGCGTGACCTCGGGCGCCATGGTCCGCATCAGGGCCTCGACGTCGCCGCCGACGACGGCGGCCAGGAAGCGCTCGGTGACCTCGCGCTGGGTCCGGCGGTCGGCGACGAAGCGCGGCCGCCGGGCGGCCACGTGCTCGCGGGCGCGGTGCGCGACCTGCCGCACCGTCGCCTCCGAGCGGCCCACGGCCTCGCCGATCTCGCGGTGCGAGAGCCCGAACACCTCGCGGAGCACGAAGACCGCGCGCTCGAGCGGCGAGAGCGTCTCGAGCACCACGAGCAGGGCCATCGAGACGGCCTCGGCCACCTCGGCCGCGTCGGCGACGTCGGGCGTGGTGAGCAGGGGCTCCGGCAGCCACGGCCCCACGTAGGCCTCGCGCCGCGCCCGGGCCGAGCTGAGCCGGTTCAGCGCCAGGTTGGTGGTCACCCGCACCAGGTAGGCCCTGGCGTCGCGGACGTCGTCCCGCTCGGCCGCCGACCAGCGCAGCCACGCGTCCTGGACGACGTCCTCCGCCTCGGCCGCGCTGCCGAGCACGTCGTAGGCCACCGTGAACAGCAACGCGCGGTGGCGCTGGAAGGGGTCCTCGCTCACCGGCGGCTCACGCGCCCGCCGTGGGGATCTCGCAGCGGTCGCGGAAGCCCTGGCTGGTGAGGCCGAGCGCGGCGTTGAACCGCGAGCGCGTGTTCTCGATCGCGACGAGCATGGTCAGCTCGACGAGCGCGGCGTCGTCGAGGCCGCGCCGCAGGGCGTCGACCATCTCGTCGGTGACGGCGACGGGGTCGGCGGACATCGCCTCGGCGTACTCGAGCACGGCACGCTCGAGGTCGGTGTAGACGTCGCTGTCCCGCCATCCCGGGACGTCCCGGAGCTTGGCGGGGTCCACGCCGCGGCGGGTGCTCTCCCAGTAGCCGAAGTCGAGGCACCAGCTGCAGCCGATCCGCGCCGCCGCGGCGAGCTCGGCGATAGCGGCGAGGGTGCCGTCCAGCCGGTGCCACCGGGCGACCGACTGCTCGAACCTCAGGTACGAGCGGAGGACGCGCTGGTTGTGCGCCATCGCCGCGCCGGGGTCGAGGACGGCGTCGTAGGTGCGGCGCGAGTACCAGCGGGTGAGCCGGTAGGTGGGGGTGAGCGGCGGGTCGAGCGAGATGCGTGCCATGGTCGCGTCCTGTTCTCTCTCCGGTCGTGTACCCACGGGACCGGACGGGACGCCCGAACGTGACAGGCGGTCCGCCCGCGCCGGGCGGGGCGCCTGCCGCCTCTCGGCTCCGGTCAGCCCCAGACGAGGGCGCGGGCCGGGTCCTCGAGCACGGCCGCGACGTCGGCGAGCGTGCGGCTGCCGAGGTCGCCGTCCACCAGCCGGTGGTCGAAGCTCAGCGCGAGCTGGGTCACCCAGCGCGGCCGCACCTTGCCCTTGTGCACCCACGGCTGCTGCCTGACCTGCCCGAACGCGAGGATCGCGGCCTCGCCCGGGTTGAGGATCGGCGTGCCGGAGTCGATCCCGAACACGCCGACGTTCGTGATCGTGATCGTGCCGCCGGCCATGTCGGCCGGCGGTGTGCGGCCCTCGCGGGCCGTCGCCGTGAGCGCGGTGAGGGCGTCGGCCAGCTCGCGCAGGGACAGCTGCTCGGCGTCCTTGATGTTCGGGACGACGAGCCCGCGCGGGGTCGCCGCCGCGATGCCGAGGTTGACGTAGTCCTTGACGACGATCTCGCCGGCCGCGTCGTCCCAGGTGGCGTTGACGTGGGGGTTGCGCCGGACGGCGATGATCAGCGCCTTCGCCACGACGAGCAGCGGCGAGACCTTCACGCCGGCGAACTCGCGGTCGGCCCGCGGAGCCGCTCGACGAGCTTCATCGTGCGCGTGACGTCGACGGTGACCCACTCGGTGACGTGCGGCGCGGTGAACGCCGACGGCGACCATCGCCTCGGCCGTCGCCTTGCGCACGCCCTTGATCGGGATGCGCACTCTCGCGGCTCGCCGGTACCGGGGCGGCCCGCCGGCGCGGCGACGAGGTCGTCGTCCGCCGCGGCCGGTGACCGCGCGCTCGACGTCCTCGCGGGTGACGATGCCGCCCGGCCCGCTCGGGGCGACGGTCGCTGATGTCGACGCCGAGGTCCTTGGCGAGCTTGCGGACCGGCGGCTTGGCGAGCACGTGCGCGCGGCTGCGGCGACGCGGGTCGGGGGCTCGGCGTCTGCGGGCGGGCCGCTCCGCGGCCGGATGCTGATCGGACTTCCTCGATCGGCGGGAGGTCGGGCCGGCGGGTGTCGGCGCGGGCGCGGCGGCGGCGGACGGCGGCCGTCGTCCGCGGGCCGTAGCCGACGAGCACCGAGGTGCGTCCGCCGGGCGCCGGGCCGCCGATCATCCCGGGCTCGACCGCGCCCTCGGCGGGCGGGATCTGGACCTCGGTGGGGTCCGCCTCGGGCGGCCGGCGCCTCGGGCGGACGCCTCCGGCACGGCGGCCGGCGCCTCCCGTCGACCGCCGACGGGTCGGTGTCGACGGCGATGATCGGCGTGCCGACGTCGACGGTGACGCCCTCGGGCACGAGCAGCTCGGTGACCACGCCGGCGAACGGCGACGGCAGCTCGACGAGCGACTTGGCCGTCTCGATCTCGACGATCGGGTCGTTGACCGTGACGGTGTCGCCGGGCTTCACCTGCCAGGTGACGATCTCGGCCTCGGTCAGGCCCTCGCCCGGCGTCGGGCAGGCGGAACTGCTGGATGTCGGACACTCGCTGCTCCCTCCGGGGTCCAGGTGCAGCGGCGTCAGTAGGCGAGCACGCGGTCGACGGCGTCGAGCACGCGGTCGAGGTCGGGCAGGTACTCCTCCTCCAGCCGGCTGGCGGGTACGGCGTGTGGAACCCGCCGACCCGCAGCACGGGCGCCTCGAGCGCGTAGAAGCACCGCTCGGTGACCCGGGCCGCGATCTCGGCGCCGAGGCCCAGGAACACGGGCGCCTCGTGCACGACGACCAGCCGGCGGGTCCTCTCGACCGAGGCGACGAGGGTGTCGAGGTCGAGCGGCGACAGCGAGCGCAGGTCGACGACCTCGATGCTCGTGCCGTCGGCCTCGGCGGCGGTGGCGGCGTCCAGGGCGGTCCTGCACCATGGGGCCGTAGGCCGCGACGGTGACGTGCTCGCCCGGCCGCGACCACCCGGGCGTCGTGCAGCCCCAGCGCGCGGGCCGGCGGAGGCGTCGAGCTCGCCCTTCTCCCAGTAGCGGCGCTTGGGCTCGAAGAACATCACCGGGTCGTCGCTGTCGACCGCCTGCTGGATCATCCAGTAGGCGTCCGCGGGGTTGGCGCAGCGAGACGATCCGCAGGCCGGCGGTGTGCGCGAAGTACGCCTCGGGGCTCTCGCTGTGGTGCTCGACGGCGCCGATGCCGCCGCCGAACGGCACCCGGACGACGACCGGAAGCTTCACCTGCCCCCGCGACCGGTTCCCCATCTTCGCCAGCTGGGACACGATCTGGTCGTACGCGGGGTAGATGAAGCCGTCGAACTGGATCTCGCAGACCGGCCGGTAGCCGCGCAGCGCGAGCCCGATGGCGGTGCCGATGATGCCGCTCTCGGCGAGCGGGGTGTCGATGACGCGGTCCTCGCCGAAGTCCTTCTGCAGGCCGTCGGTGACGCGGAAGACGCCGCCGAGCTTGCCGACGTCCTCGCCCATGACCAGGACCTTCGGGTCCTTCTCCATGGCGGCCCGCAGGCCCGCGTTGATGGCCTTGGCGATCGTCGTCTGCGTGCTCATCGCGCACCCCCGTGACGTCTCGGCGCCGGCGTCGGCGAAGCCCGCGTGGTAGCCGGCGAACCAGGCCCGCTCCTCCTCGACGAGGGGGTGCGGCTCGCGGTAGGCGAAGGCGAACATCTCGTCGGGCTCGGGGTCGGGCATCGTCAGGCAGGCCTTGCGCACGTGCGCGGCGAGCTCGTCGGCCTCGCGCTCGACGCTCGTCGAAGAACGCCTGGTCGGCCAGGCCGTTGCGCGCCAGGTGCACCTTGACCCGGGCGATCGGGTCCTTGAGCTTCCACTCCTCGACCTCGGCGGCGATGCGGTAGCGGGTCGGGTCGTCGGAGGTGGTGTGCGCGCCCATCCGGTAGGTGAACGCCTCGATGAAGCTGGGCCCCTCGCCGCGCCGGGCCCGGTCGAGCGCCGCCCTGGTGACGGCGTGCACGGCGAGCACGTCGTTGCCGTCGACCCGCACCCCCGGGAAGCCGAAACCGCGGGCGCGCTGGTAGAGCGGGATGCGCGTCTGCCGCTCGTTCGGCTCCGAGATCGCCCACTGGTTGTTCTGGCAGAAGAAGACGACCGGCGCGTTGTAGACGCTCGCGAAGACGAACGCCTCGTTGACGTCGCCCTGCGCCGTGGCGCCGTCGCCGAAGTAGGCGATCACGGCGGTGTCGCGCGTCCTCGTCGCCGGTGCCGACCGCGCCGTCGCGCTGGACGCCCATCGCGTAGCCCGTCGCGTGCAGGGTCTGGGCGCCGATGACGATCGTGTAGAGGTGGAAGTTGTGCGCGTTCGGGTCCCAGCCGCCGAGGTTGACGCCGCGGTAGAGGCCGAGCAGCGTGACGGGGTCGACGTCCCGGCACCAGGCGACGCCGTGCTCGCGGTAGGTCGGGAAGACGTAGTCCTGCGGCAGCAGCGCCCGGCCGGAGCCGATCTGCGCGGCCTCCTGGCCGAGCAGGCTGGCCCAGATGCCCAGCTCGCCCTGGCGCTGCAGGGCGGTCGCCTCGGTGTCGACGCGGCGCACGAGCACCAGGTCGCGGTAGAGCGAGCGCAGGGTCTGCGGGATCGGGGTCGAAGGCGTAGTCGGGGTGCTCGACCCGCTCGCCCTCGGGCGTGAGGAGCTGCACGAGGTCGATGCTCGGGGCGGGTGCTCCGACGGCGCTGTCGGTCACGGGCTCTCCTTCGTCGGGCGGGGAGGCGGGATCGCCGCCACCTGCACGGTCTCGGGACGACGCCTCCGGACCATGGTGCGAGACCCACGGGATCGCCCGGCGGCGCGCGGCCGTGGCGGTGCCGGTGGGCGGACCACGAGCCACTGACAACGTACCGCCAGCCGGCGCGCGACGATCGAGCAGGCGACGCCGGTGCCCCCGGTCGGCGTGCCCGGCTACCGCGCGTTCGCGGGGAGCTGCACGACCCAGTCGGTCGCGGTCGGGGCGTCGGTGACCGGCGGGGGCGGGGGGACCGGCGCGGCGGCGACCGGGGCCGGCGACAGCACCGCGGCCGGCGGCGCGGGCCGTGCCGCCGGGGCCTGCAGCCCCAGCACGCCGGCCAGGGCGATCATCAGCACGGAGCCGCCGCACACCAGGGAGCACAGCGCGGTGGGCAGGGCGACCCCCCGGACGCCGTCGGTGCCGCGGTCGGCCATCGAGGTATCGCTCCAGATCCGTCGCTCAACGTTACGAGTGCGAACGTAGAGTCGTCGGGCCAGCGGGGTCCCGGCGGCGCGCCCGCGGTCCACCGAACGTCCGTCGGCCGCGTCGTCCACCCGTTCGCCAGCCCCCGCGCGCGGCGTAGGTTGGATCCGACCCGAGGAGGACTGCTGACCACGTCATCCCATGACTCGACTCCGGCCCTCGCCCCCGAGCCGGACGCCGCGGCCAGGGCGACGCGGCCGGCCACCCTGACCGCCGGCGTCCTGGTCGCGCTGGTGGGCGTCTACGTGATCTGGGGCTCGACCTACCTCGCGATCCGCGTGGTCGTCACCGGCGGCATCCCGCCGCTGCTGGGCATGGGCGCACGCTTCGTCGTCGCCGGGCTGCTGCTCGCAGCCGTCCTGCGGCTGCGGCGCGGGCCGGGGAGCCTGCGCATCACGCCGGCGCAGGTGGGAGCGGCGGCCGTCGTCGGCACACTGCTCCTGGGCGGCGGGAACGGGCTGGTCGCCGTCGCCGAACAGCGCCTGCCCAGCGGTCTGGCCGCGCTGCTCGTGTCGACCACGCCGCTGTGGATCGTCGTGCTCGGGGCGCTGGTGGGCGAGCGGCCCCGGCTGCTCCCGGTGGCCGGCACGCTCGTCGGGGTGGCGGGAACCGCCGTGCTGGCGCGGCCGGGCGCCCTGGGGGCGATCCCGTGGTGGTGGGCCGCGCTCGTCCTGGTCGGCACCGCCTCGTGGGCCACCGGGTCGCTGTACTCCCGACGGCGCACGCGCCCGGCGGACCTCTTCGTCGCGAGCGCCTACCAGATGGCGCTCGGCGGCGCTGGCCCTTCTCGTCGGGGGCCTCGCCCGCGGCGAGGCCGGCGACGTGCACCTCGCTTCGGTGCCGCCCTCGGCGTGGTGGGCCCTGCTCTACCTGGTGACCGTCGGGAGCCTGCTCGGCTACACGGCCTACTTCTACCTGCTCGCGAAGGCGCCGCTGCAACTGGCCACGACCTACGCCTACGTCAACCCCGTCGTGGCGGTGCTCCTGGGCTGGCTGCTCCTCGGGGAGGTCGCGTCGGGGGCGGAGCTCGCGGGCGGCGCGCTCGCGGTGGCCGGCGTCGCGATCGTGATCTCGACGGACCGCCAGCACTGACCCACCCTCCCCACCCCCGGCCTCCGCCCCCCGCCGATCAAGAAAAACCTGGACCCGTGGCTCGGCGTCAGTGCGGGAAGTCGGCGGCGACGGCGATCAGGCGGTCGTTGGCCTCGGGGACGTCGATCGTGCAGCGCACGCCGTCGCCGGCGAACGGCCGGACGACGATGCCGGCCTGCTGGCAGGCGGCGGCGAACTCGACCGAGCGGTCGGCGAGGTCGAACCAGACGAAGTTGCCCTGTGCGTCGGGAACCGCCCACCCGCGCTGCCGGAGGGCGCCGACGACCCGCTCCCGCTCGGCGACGATCGCGTCGACCCGCTCGAGCAGCTCGGCCTCGGCCGCGAGCGAGGCGATCGCGGCCTCCTGGGCGAGGGTCGACACCCCGAACGGGCAGGGCCGTGGCCCGGACGGCGTCCGCGACGGCCGGGTGCGCGACGACGTAGCCGACCCGCAGCCCGGCGAGCCCGTAGGCCTTCGAGAAGGTGCGCAGGACGGCGACGTTGGGGTGCCGGCGCCAGAGCGTCGAGGCCGTCGGCGACCTTCTCGTCGCGGACGAACTCGACGTACGCCTCGTCGAGGACGACGAGCACGTCGCGCGGCACCCGCTCGAGGAAGGTCTCGAGCTCCTGCGCGTGGACCGCCGGCCCGGTGGGGTTGTTGGGCGAGCAGACGAGGACGAGCCGGGTCCGGGCGGTGACGGCGCGCGCCATGGCCTCGAGGTCGTGCCGGGCGTCGAGCGTCAGCGGGACCTGCACCGGCCGCGCGCCGCTCACCTGGGTGACGATCGGGTACGCCTCGAACGACCGCCAGGCGTAGACGACCTCGTCGCCCTCGTCGCAGACCGCCTGCACGAGGTGCCCGAGGACCGCGACGCTGCCGGTGCCGGGCACCACGCACGCGGCGGGCACGCCGAGGCGGTCGGCGACCGCGCCGACGAGCCGTGCGCTGGCCATGTCGGGGTAGCGGTTCATCGTCGCGGCGGCGCGGGCGACGGCCTCGACCACCGACGGCAGCGGCGGGTACGGGTTCTCGTTCGAGCTGATCTTGTGGACGACGTCGTGACCCGTGGCGGGTGCGGGGCGGCCGGGAACGTAGCGGGGAAGGCCGGCCAGGACGGCGCGCAGCCGCGGCCCGACCACGTCGTCGGTGCTCATGACGCTCACTCTACGGCCGCCCCCTCCCGCCGTCCGTGGGTGCGCCCCCGAGCCCATGACCAGCAGGAACGCGTGTGTCGGTGGGTCCTGCTGGGATGGTCACCGGGGCGCCGACCGGGTGCCGGGTGAGGGGGAGGACCGACATGGGTGGGCAGGGCGACACGTGGTGGGACCGGTTCCAGCTGGGCGAGCGCGAGCGGATCCTCGCCGCCCTGTCGGAGGTGGCACCGGCCCTGGGGAGGGCGGAGGACGACGGCCGCGCCCGGCGCAGCGCGGAGGAGCGCCTTGCCGGCGTGCTCGTCGAAGCGGTGACCAGCGCCTGGCGGCGCGGCTGGCAACCGGCAGACCTGGTGCAGACGGCCCGGCGGGAGCTCACCGGGCGTCAGGTCGAGCTGCTGCGCCGCGCCATCGGCATCGAGCTCGCCGGCTACCCGCCGAGCACGATCGACGCACGCTGGCGGCCTCAGCTCGAGGAGCTGGCCGTCCACGTCGCTCCGTCCGCCGGGCCCGAGTGGCTCACCGCCGGCGACGCGGGCTGCCACTGGCTCGACGCGCTGCAGGCCTGCGCCGACCTGGTCCGGTTCCTCGGGCTGCTCGTGGGGTTGCAGCGGCTGACCCACCTTCCCGGCACGGCCGGCGCCGGCACCTCCGGTTACGCAGGGCGTCGATCCGCGGGTGCTCGCACGCGTACGGGCGCTGCTGGCGAAGGCCGAGTCGACGACGTTCCCGGCCGAGGCCGAGACGTTCACCGCCGGTGCGCAGGCGCTGATGGCGCGGCACAGCATCGACGCCGCGCTGGTCGCCTCCGCCGACGGAGCGAGCAGCCCCGGGCCGGCTGGGCGTCCGGATCTGGATCGACAGTCCGTACGAGTCGGCGAAGGTGAGCCTGCTCTCGGCCGTCGCCCGCGGCGAACCGTTGCCAGGCGGTCTGGCACAAGCAGCTCGGCGCATGCACGGTGCTGGGCTTCGACGCGGACCTCGCCGCGGTCGACGCGCTGTTCACGTCGCTGCTCGTGCAGGCCACGCACGCCATGAACGCTGCGCAGGGCCCCGCGTCGACGCCGCGGGCCGCTCCCGCACCCGGGCGTTCCGGCACAGCTTCCTGGTGGCCTTCGCCTCGCGGATCGGTGAGCGGCTGGCCGAAGCCGCGAGGAGCGAGGAGCGCCGCGCGGCCGGCGAGTCCGGCTGCGACCGCCTGCTGCCCGTCCTGGCCGCGCGGGAGGCCGAGGTCGAACGGCACGTGGCCGAGCTGTTCCCGCGGCTGCGCACGGGCGCCCGCGTCTCGGTGGGCGACGGCGAGGGCTGGGCCTCCGGTCGCGCCGCCGCCGACCGCGCGGCCCTCGGGATCCGGGGGCGGCTACCGGCGTGAGGCCCGGCCCGGTCCCCGGCTCAGCCGGCGTCGGGGGACCACTCCGCGCGCACGTGCCCGATGTGCCGGGCCATGGCCTCGGCGGCGGCGCCCGGCTCTCCGCCGAGAACGAGGTCGACGAGCCGTTCGTGCTCGGCCGCCGCCTGACGCAGGGTCGGTTGCAGCGGCTCGCCGCCGCGGCCGTAGAGCCGCGATCGATCGCGCAGCCGGAGCACGGTCTCGGTGAGCACCGGGTTGCCGGCGAGGTCGAGCAGGGCCGCGTGGAACGCCCTGTCCGCCCGCACGTGGGCGACCGCGTCGCCCGCCTCGGCCGCCTCGCTCACCACGCGCGCCGCAGCCCGCAGTGCGGCTTCGGCGGCGGCACGGCGCTCGCCCGGCTGCCGGGCGGCGCGCTCGGCGGCAGCCGGCTCGAGCATCAGGCGCACCTCGCTGGTGGCGTCCAGCTCGTCGTCGGCGGGCTCGGCCACCCGGAACCCCCGGTTCCGCACGGCGACGAGCAGCCCGTCGCGCACGAGCTCGAGCAGGGCCTCGCGCACGGGCGTCACCGACACCCCGAACCGCTCGGCGAGCTGGGGCGCCGAGTACACCTCGCCGGGCGACATCTGCCCGGCGACCAGCGCCGCGCGGACGGCGTCCACGACCTGGGCCCGCAGGCTGTCGGGCACCAGGGCCGGCGACCGGAGGGCGGGCGCGCGCAGCGCCGGTTCGGTCACAGCTCGAACCCCTCCGGGAAGGGGTCGGCCGGGTCGAGGTGGTACTGCGCGGTGCCCGGTGACCCAGGCCCGGCCGGTGATGGTGGGCACCACCGCGGGCAGGGCGCCGCCCTCGGGCCCGACCGTCGTCTCCTCGACCGCGCGCCCGACGAAGTGCGTGCCGATGAAGGACTCGTTGACGAAGTCCTGGCCGAGGGCGAGCTCGCCGCGGGCGTGCAGCTGCGCCATCCGGGCGCTGGTGCCGGTGCCGCAGGGCGAGCGGTCGAACCAGCCGGGGTGGATGGCCATGGCGTGCCGGGAGTGCTGCGGCGTCGGAGCCGGGCGCCAGCGAGCTGCACGTGGTGGCAGCCGTCGATCTCGGGGTTGCTCGGGGTGCACGGGCCGGTGCTGCGTCGTTGATCGCGTCCATGATGGCCAGGCCGGCGTCGAGGATCTCCTGCTTGCGCGGCGCGGTCGAACGGCAGGCCGAGCGAGGTCGATCGGCAGGATCGCGTAGAAGTTGCCGCCGAACGCCATGTCGTAGCGTGACGTCGCCGAAGCCCTCGACCGTCGACCGTCGCGTCCAGCTGCAGCAGCGAACGACGGCACGTTGCGTGAGGGTGACGGCCGTCGCGGCGCCGTCCGCGACCTGCGACCTCGGCCACCACCAGGCCGGCCGGGCGTGTCCAGCCGGATCGTGGTGACCGGCTCGACGACCTCGACCATGCCGGTCTCGACCAGCACGGTCGCGACGCCGATCGTGCCGTGGCCGCACATCGGCAGGCAGCCGGAGACCTCGATGTAGAGGACGCCGTAGTCGGCGTCCGGCCGGGTCGGCGGCTGCAGGATCGCCCCGCTCATCGCCGCGTGCCCGCGCGGCTCGTTCATGAGCAGCGTGCGCAGGTCGTCGCTGTTCGCCATGAACCAGCGCCGCCGCTCGACCATCGTCGCGCCGGGGAGCACGCCGACGCCGCCGGTGACGACGCGGGTCGGCATGCCCTCGGTGTGCGAGTCGACGGCGTGCAGGACGCGCCGTGACCTCATCGCAGGCCCTCGGCGAGCGCCTTCTGGGTGGCCTCGCGCACCTGCGCCTCCTGCTCCGGCAGCAGCGGCACGCGCGGCGGCCGGCACGGGCCGCCGTAGCGGCCGGCGAGGTCCATCGACAGCTTGATCGCCTGGACGAACTCGGTCCTGGAGTCCCAGCGCAGCAGCGGGTGCAGGGCGCGGTACAGCGGGAGCGCGGTGGCGAGGTCGCCGGCCCGGCAGGCCCGCCACAGCGCGCACGCACGCGTCGGGCAGGGCGTTCGGGTAGCCGGCGACCCAGCCGACGGCGCCCGGCGAGCGCGAGCTCGAGGGCGACGTCGTCGGAGCCGACGAGCAGGTCGAGCCCGGGGGCGAGCTCGGCGATCTCGTAGGCGCGGCGGACGTCGCCGGTGAACTCCTTGACGCCGACGATCAGCCCCTCGCCGAACAGCCGGGCGAGCAGCGCCGGGCGTCAGGTCGACCTTGGTGTCGAACGGGTTGTTGTAGGCGACGATCGGCAGGCCGGCCTTGGCGACCTCGCGGTAGTGCTCGACGACCGCGCGCTCGTCGGCGCGGTAGGCGTTGGGCGGCAGCAGCATGACGCAGGCGGCGCCCGCCTCGCGCCGCCTGCTCGGCCCAGCGCCGGGCCTCGGCGGCGCCGTAGGCGGCCACGCCGGGCATGACCGTGATGCCCTCGGGGGCGGCCGCGACCGCCGTCGCGGACGACGTCGGCGCGCTCGGTCGGCGTCAGCGTCTGGTACTCGCCGAGCGAGCCGTTGGGGACGACGCCGTCGCAGCCGTTCTCGGCCAGCCAGCGCACGTGCTCGGCGTAGCGCGTCGAGGTCGGCGACGAGGGTGCCGCCGGCGCCGGTGGGGCGCAGCGGCAGGGCAGTGGCGACGAGCACGCCGTGCCAGGGGCGGGACGGTGACGTCATGAGGGACCTCCGTGGTCGGACGATGTGGGTGTCGTGCTCGGCTTCGGCTTCGGCTCGGGCTTCGGTGAGGCCGCCGGCGGCGACGGCGCGCAGGGAGACGGGGACGGCGACCGGGCGGGCCGCCCCGCCGAGGGCATCGGCGTACGGGTCGTGCTCCCGGCCGGCCGCGGCGGCGACCAGGCGGGCGACGGCCTCGCCGCACATCCGCCCCTGGCACCAGCCCATGCCGGCACGGGTGAGCAGCTTGGCGGTGCGGGCGTCGCCGGCGCCGAGGTCGGTGACGGCCTCGCGGACCGCCGCGACGGGCACCTCCTCGCACCGGCACACCAGGGTGTCGTCGCGTTGCCACGTCACCCAGCCCTCGCGGACCGGGTGGGCACGATGCATGGCCGCCGCGAAGCCGGCGAGCCGCTCGCGGCGCGCGGCGACGCCGGGGTGCGGCGGTCGCGGCTCGCGCCCGGCGGCGACGGCCGCCGCTGCCGTCCCGGCGATCGCGCCCTCGAGCAGAGCCAGGTCGGCGCCGCCCACGCCGGTGAGCTCCCCCGCGGCGAGGACGCCCGGCGACACTCGTCCGGCCGACCGCGTCGACGGTGACGGCCGGGGCGCCGTCGGGGCCGGGCGCGGTCGCGCAGCCGGCCTGCAGGGCGAGCTCGAGCCGGGCGGTGAACCCCCAGCCGACGGCGGCGACGTCGCAGGCGACGTCGCGCTCGGACCCCGGGAGCACGGTCCAGTCGCGGTCGAGCCGGGCGACGGTGACGCCCTCGAGCCGGTCGTCGCCGTGCGCGGCGACCACGGCCTGCCGCAGGTGAACCGGGATCCGGTGCCGGGCGAGCAGGGCGGCGTAGCGGGCGCCGTCGGCGACCTTGCCCGGGCGCTGCCGCCGCTGCCCGCCAGCCGCGTGCCCAGCCGCGCCCGTCGCCGGCCTCGTCGACCTCGGCCACCCGGACGCCGGCCTCGGCGAGGCCCACCGCGACCGGCAGCAGGAAGGGTCCGGTCCCGGCGACGACGGCCCGGCTGCCCGCAGCCACGCCGTGCTCCTTGAGCAGCGCCTGCGCGCCGCCCGCGGTCAGGACGCCCGGCAGGTCCCAGCCCGGGAAGGGCAGCACCCGGTCGTGCGCGCCGGTCGCGAGCACGACCGCGCGGCCGCGGCCACGCTCGAGCGGTTCGCCCGCCGGGGCCGGCGGCCTGGAGCAGCACGCCCGGGCCGGGCGGAGCCGGCGTCGACGCGCCAGACGCGGGTGCGGGGCAGGTGCGCGACCCTGCCCGAGTCGAGCGCCGAGCGCGAGCCTGCGCGCGAGGGCGCGCCACTCGGCTGCGTGCTCCGCGACCTCTCCGGGCGTGCCGGGGCCGTCGGGTCCGTGCCGCCAGTACTGGCCGCCGGGCCGCTGCTCGGCGTCGAGCAGGAGCACCCGGGCGCCGGCCGGGCCGCCGTCACGGCGGCGGCCGCCCCGGCCGGGCCGGCGCCGACGACGGCGACGTCACACGCCCTGGTCGCCACGGCCCGCCCCCTCCTGTGTCCGCACCACGAGCCCCGGTTCGGCCGGCACCAGGCAGGCCCGCTGGTCGGGCCGCCCGTCGACCTCGACCAGGCAGTCGAAGCAGACGCCGATGCCGCAGAAGAGGCCGCGGGGGCGCCGCCGGACGCGTGGTCCGGCGCCAGGAGCGGACGCCGTGCGCCCAGAGCGCCGCGCCGACGGTCTGGCCCGGGGCGAACGGGACGGCGGCGCCGTCGAACGAGAAGCCGGCGGTGCCGTCGGACGGGGACCTGCTCACACCGTCACCTCCGCGCCGAACCGTTCGGGCCGGAACGGCTCCAGGTCGCCTCGGGAGCGGCGCCCGTCAGCACCTGCGCCAGCAGGTGCGCCGTACCCGCGGCGAGGCCGACACCCGCGCCCTCGTGGCCGCACGCGTGCAGCAGCCCCGGGGCCCGCGGGTCGGGGCCGATGACCGGCAGGTGGTCGGGGCAGTACGGCCGGAAACCCGAGTAGGTGCGCAGCAGCGCCACGTCGGCGAGCACGGGGAACAGACGCAGCGCCTGCGCGGCCAGCCGGCGCACCACGGGCAGCGGCATGGCGCGCTCGAAGCCCACCCGCTCGCGGCTCGCCCCGATGAGCACCGTGCCGGCGCGGGTTCCCTCGACGACGGCGCTGCTCTCCAGGCCGGCCTCGTCGCTGGCGACGTCCGCGACGTACTCGGCCGCGTAGACCTTGTGCCGGACCAGCGGCGGCAGCGGCTGGGTGACCAGGATGACCCCGCGGCGGGGCAGCACGGGCAGGGCGACGCCGGCCATCGCGGCGACCTCGCCGCCCCAGGTACCGGCCGCGTTGACCACCGCCCCGGCGGCCAGGTCGCCGTGGGACGTCCGCACGCCCGGTCACCCGCTCGCCCGCACGCAGGAGGCCGGTGACGGCGACGCCGGTGCGCACCCGCGCGCCGTGGGCCCTGGCAGCCTGCAGCAGCCGGGCGGCGGCGAGCATGGGCTGGACCTGCGCGTCCTGCGGGTAGTGGACGCCCCCCGCGAGGTCGGGCGCCAGGTGCGGCTCGAGCTCGCGCAGCTCGTGCGCCGGCGACCTCGTCGGCCGCGACCCCGGCGCTCCGCTGGTCTCCGGCCAGCGCCCGCAGCGCGGGCATCGCCAGCGGATCGGTCGCGACGACGAGGCCGCCCTTGAGGTCGAGCTCGAAGCCGCCGCCGGTGAGCGCCTCGACGTGCCCGGCGGTCTCGCGCCACAGCGCGCAGCGACAGCAGGGCGAGGTCGAGCTCGGCACCGGGCCGCTTGTCGCTGACCAGCAGGTTGCCCTCGCCCGCGCCGGTCGTGCCGCCGGCGACCGGGCCGCGGTCGACGACCAGCGACGCGCAGGCCGGCCCGGGCGGCCGCGAGCGCACACGCCGCGCCGACGACGCCGGCGCCGATCACGGCGACGTCGGGAACCTGGTCGGGCGGCACGAGGAGTAGTACATCACGCACTACTGCCGCCCCGTAAGGGCGGTTGGGCCCTCGCCCGGCTGCGTGCCAGGATGACGCCTCGTGCGCTCGATCATGACGAAGGTCGTCATCAACGCCTTCGCCATCTGGATCGCCACGCTGGTGATCCCGGGGGTCACGGTGGACGGCGGGAGCCTCGGCCACCGGGCGCTCTCGCTGCTCATCGTGGGCGCGCTCTTCGGGATCATCAACACGTTCATCAAGCCGATCGTCAAGCTCTTCACGCTGCCGCTCTACCTGCTGACACTGGGGCTGATCTCGTTCGTCGTGAACGCGCTCATGCTCAAGATCGTCGAATGGCTGTCGGACAAGATCGGCATCAGCTTCGACGCGGGCCCCTTCTTCTGGTCGACCCTCGGCGCCGCGGTCGTGATCACCTTCGTGAGCATGATCCTCAACGTGGCGATCCCGGACGGCGACTGAGAGCGCCTCATGACCTCGCAGCCGCCCTTCGGCGGGACCCGCTCGGGCGGCTCCCGGCCCCTCGACGAGCACCCCGGCGCCCCGTACGGCGACACGTTCACAGAGGGGTCCGGCCATGCGCCCGGCGTCCCGCCGGCCTACCCGCCGGGCAGCGGTACGGCGCCGCAGGACGGCCCCGCCGCGCGGCGGCCGCCCTCGAGCGGCCGCCGGGCGGCGGCGGTCGCCGGGCTCGTCGCGGTCGCCGTCGCGGGCGGTGGCGGCGGGTGGCTGCTCGCGCACGCCGGCTCGGGCTCACCGGCGCGTCCGGCCACCGCCGCCACCGCGCCGGCCGTCTCCGCCGGGCCCACGGCGGCAGCGTCCGCCAGGCCCGGCGCCGGCGCGAGCAGCACGGCGAAGGTGCCGCTGGCCGACGTCACCCGGATCGACCCCTGGACGGCGCTCGGCGAGCTCAGGAAGGCCGGCCTGAAGGCGACGGGCGCGGGCGTGGAGGCCTGGTCGTGGACGGACACGAACGGGCGCAACCTGCTGCTGGCGACGAAGACCGTCGACAAGCGCGAGGGAGCGGTCGTGCGCGCCGCGACGCTGCACGTCTACCACGCCGCAGGCCTCGGTCAGGCCCCGCGGATGCTCCTCCCGCCGTTGCGGGACCCGGGCACGGCCGGCTGCGACGTCGACTTCGGCCTCGACTTCGTCCCCGGGTCGACAAGGGTCACGGACACCGACGGCGACGGGTACGGCGAGGCGACCGTCGGCTGGTGGTCGGTGTGCCGCGGCGACCCCGGGCCGGAGCGGATCAAGCTCGCCCTGCTCGACGAAGGACACGTACTACATCCTGCGGGGCTCCGGCCTGCGCGCCGGCGAGACCCTGCCCGCGGGGATCACCGTGCCGCCCGCCACGTTCAAGCCGAACGTGCCCGAGAGCCGGTGGCCGTCCGGGAGCTACGCGGCCACGACCGCCCTGTTCGCACAGCTGTTCCGCTAGCTTCACCGGGGGTCGCGGGCGGCCCTGTGCGAGGCTGGCCGGGCACCGCAGGAGCACGGGGCCGGGCCGGAACGACCCGGCGGGGAGGAGGGGGCGTGCGTCGGATCACCCCGGACGACGACGTCGCCGTCATCGGCGCCGGCACGATGGGGGCCGGCATCGCCGAGGTCGCCGCACGCGCGGGCCACCGGGTACGGCTGTTCGACACCCGGCCGCGGGCCGGTGAGCAGGCCCTGGCAGGGTTGCGCCGGCGCCTCGAGCGGGACGTCGCCCGCGGCCGCCTCGACGCCGGGCAGGCGGTCGACGTCGGCAGGCCGGGT
The DNA here is from genome assembly GCA_963792195.1 of uncultured Actinomycetota bacterium. Taxonomy (GTDB): domain Bacteria; phylum Actinomycetota; class Actinomycetes; order Actinomycetales; family Kineosporiaceae; genus DATKNA01. The sequence continues at coordinate 292,558 of CAWBVK010000007.1, forward strand.
GAGCGTCGCGGACTCCGTCGAGGAGCTGGCCGGCTGCGCCCTCGTGGTCGAGGCCGTGGTGGAGGACCTCGCCGCCAAACGTGAGCTGCTCCGCACCCTCGAGGCGGTCACGGGCCAGGGCGTGGGCCGCGAGGTCGTGCTCGCCACCAACACCTCCTCGCTGTCGGTCACCGCCGTCGCCGCCGGCCTCGCCCGGCCCGGGCTGCTCGTCGGCCTGCACTTCTTCAACCCGGCTCCCCGGATGGCACTGGTCGAGGTGGTGCGCGGCGACGCCACCGACCCCAAGGTGGTCGAGACCGCCACGGAGCTCGTGCGCGACTGGGGCAAGACGCCGGTGCAGTGCGCCTCGACGCCGGGGTTCGTGGTGAACCGCGTGGCCCGGCCCTACTACGGCGAGGCGCAGCGGCTCGCGGAGCGCGGCGCCGCCGCTCCCGCGACGATCGACGCCGTCCTGCGGGACGCCGGCGCGTTCCCCATGGGCCCGTTCGAGCTGACGGACCTCGTCGGCCAGGACGTGAACCTCGCCGTCTCGACCTCGGTGTGGGAGCAGACCTACCACGACCCCCGGTACGCGCCGACCCAGTTCCAGCGCCGGCTCGTCGACGCCGGCCGGTTCGGGCGCAAGACCGGCCGCGGTGTCTTCGCCTACTCCCCCGAGGGCCGGGCGATCGACGCCGAGCCGGACACCTACCCGCGGCGCCCGGCACCCGAGGCGGTCGAGCTCGTCGAGTACGACATGGGGCCGATGACGGCCTTCCTCGACCGGATCGCGGGCGGCGGCGTGCGGATCGACCGGATCGCGCTCGACGACAGCGAGGTCATGGAGGAGCTGCCCGGCCTGCGGCTGCCCGGCGGCGGCCTGCTGCGCGTCACGGATGGCTCGACGGCCCGCTCCTGGGGGCTGGAGGCACCCGACGGCGTCGTCCTGCTCGACTGGGCGCACGACCCGGCCACCTGTACGCGAGTGGCCCTGATGGCGCCGCGCGGGCTCGACCCCGCGGTGCTCGACGCGGCCGCCGGGCTCTGCCAGGCGGCCGGCGTCGAGGTGAGCGTGATCGGCGACGTCGCCGGCGGGATCGTGGCCCGCACCGTCGCGATGCTCGTCGACGAGGCCGTCGACCTGGTCGCCCGGGGCGAGGCCACGGCGACCGACGTCGACGTCGCCATGCTCCTGGGTGCCGGGCACCCTTCCGGGCCGCTCGAGTGGGGCGACCGCGTGGGCGCGCTGCGGATCGCCTCCGTACTCGGCGAACTCGCCGACGAGGATCCGACGGGCCGCTACCGGCTGAGCCCCCGCCTCGACGAGGCCATCGCCGCGGAGGAGAACCTGCGTGACCTCTGAGACGGCCTCCGGCAGCGCCGCCGCCGATCGGGCCGGCACGGCCGCTGTGACGCCGCGGGTGACGGAGCTGTTCGCCGCCGACGCGGCGAGCAGCGCCCTCGGGATCGAGGTGCTCGAGGCGGCGCGCGGCCGGGCCCGGCTGCGCATGACCGTGCGCGCCGACATGGTGCAGGGCCACGCCACCTGCCACGGCGGCCTGCTCTTCGCCCTCGCCGACAGCGCCTTCGCCGCCGCCTGCAACCAGGGCCCCGGCGGCCCGGTCGTCGGGGCGTCCGCCGAGATCACCTGGGTGTCCCCCGCCTTCACCGGAGACGTCCTGGAGGCCGAGGCGGTCGAGCTCACGCGGTACGGCCGCAACGGCGTGACCGACGTGACGGTGCGCCGCGCCGCGGACGGAGGCGTGGTCGCGCTCTTCCGCGGGCGGTCCCTGGAGCTGCGCGAACGCCCCGACGGGGGGTCCACGGCATGACGAACGGCAGAGAGCTCCCGCCGGGGTACGAGCCGCCCGTCGGCCTGTTCGACCAGTGGCGCGAGATCGGCCCCGGCGTCCTGGTCCGTCGGCACCGCGAGCTCGACCTCAACGTGACGCTCGTGCTCGGCGGCGAGGCCGCCCTGGTCGTCGACACGACCTCGCACGCGGCATCGGCCCGCGCCCTCGTCGGCGCGATCCGCGCCGTGACGGCGCTGCCGTGGGTCGTCGTGAACACGCACGCGCACTTCGACCACTGCTTCGGCAACGCCACCCTCGCCGGGGAGCAGCCGGGCCTGCCGATCTGGGGGCACGAAGGCTGCCGCACGGCGCTCACCGGCGGCGGTGACCAGCAGCGCGAGGTCGCGGCGGGCTGGCTGCGCGACGGCGGGCGGCCCGAGGAGGCCGACGCCGTCGCGGGGGTACGCGTGCTGCCGCCGCACTTCACCTTCACCGGCGAGACCGTGCTCGACCTCGGGGGGCGTGACGTGGTGCTCCAGCACCCCGGCCGCGGTCACACCGACCACGACGTGATCGTGCAGGTTCCCGACGCCGGCGTCAGCGTCGCCGGCGATCTCGTGGAGGAGGGGGCGCCCCCGGCCTTCTCGGACGCGTATCCCCTGGAGTGGCCGTCGACGCTCACCGCGCTGCTGCCCCGGCTGGGGCCCGTGGTCGTCCCGGGGCACGGGGACGTCGTCGATCCCGCCTTCGTCGCCGCACAGCGCGACGACCTGGCGAAGGTCGCGGACGCCGCCCGCGCGCTGCCTCCCGGCGCGGACGACCTCACCCTGACCAGGGCCGCGGTCCGCCTGCCGGTGGGACGGGCCGCCGGCCTCGAGGCGCTGCGCCGGCACCGGGACCTCACCTCCGCCCAGACCCGGCCGACGATCCCCTCGCCGTCGTCCCCGCCCGACGCGACCGGCGGCCGGTGACGACGGTCCGGACGGCGGTGACGCCGGGGCCGGCCACGAAGGGCGCGAGCGCGACGCGCCAGGCGACCAGCGAGGGGTCCGCGGAGGCGTCGACGAGCGCTCCGGTCGCGGCGTAGGCATCGGCGTCGTGCGCGGCCGCGGGGTCGGGCGGCACCTCGCGCGCCCCGCTCGGCCGCCGCACCGTGACCCAGCCCGCCCGGTCGGGGTTCACGTCACCGTCGAGGGCCGGCACGACGTCGTCCGTGTGCTCGAGGGACAGGACGGCGACCGAGGCGGGCACCCGGTACCGCGCCACCGGCGAGCCGGCGGTCACCACGCACCGGACCGAGAACCGGGCGCAGACCGCCGGGTCGGCCGCCAGCTGCGCGGCCAGCATCCCCCCGAGGCTGTGGCCGGCCAGCAGCACGGGCTCCCCCGCCCCGGCGCCCGCCAGCTCGAGGGCGCGCACGACGAGGGCCGACGCCGCGCTCGGCCCGGCGGCGAGCGCCGTGACGCCCGAGGTGAGGTCGAGCGGGTCCGACGCCGGCACCGGCCCCCACTCCTGCGTGCCGGGGATCGCGACGACCCATGCGCGGGAGCCGTCGGGCCGCAGCACGCGCTGCACCGCCACGCTGCCCGGTGGCACCGCGCCGGCCGGGTAGGCGGCGGCGACGAGCCCGAGCAGGTCGCCCACGCCCGCCGCCGGCGGCACGGGGACGGGACCCGACGAGGTCACGTCGACCGCGCCGTCGTCCGCCAGGATCGGGGAGACGCGGCCGGTGGCAGAGAGCAGGCGGGCGACGATGGGGCCGCCGCCGGGCACGCTGCCGGCGACCAGGTCGGCGAGCGCCGCGGTCAGCTCGCCCGGCCGCCCGCGCAGCCCGGCCTCGATCTCTCCCACGAGCAGGAGCGCGCGGGTCTCCGTGACGGCGTACCCGGCGGCCGCGGCGTGCAGGTGCACGGCGAGCAAAGCCAGCCGGGCGCCCGCGGCGACCGCGCCGCCCGGCCCCAGCAGCGCGACCGCGAAGCGTTCCTCGACGGCGGCGAACGTGGCCGGGGCGAGCACGCCGCTCAGCGCGAGGTGGGGGTCGGCGGCCACGGCCCCGGCGCGCAGCGTCACGTCGCCCATGCCGGCGGCGACCCGCTCGAGAGCCCCGGCCGACTGTTCGAGGTCCTCCACGCGGACGGTGATCCCCCCGGCGCCTCCCCTCACCTGGAGCGGGACGCCCGCCCCGCCGGTGCGCGTCAGCGGAGCCATGGCACGAGCCTCAGCGCGAGCCCGGCGGCCCCGGCCACTCCGGGCGCCAGATGGTCGAGAGGGGCGAGCTGGTCGAGGGCCCGTGCGTGCGCGCCGAGCGCCGCCACGACGTCGTCGAACGCCGCAGCCACCCGGGCCAGCGCCTGCACGTCGGACACGAGCGCCGCTCGGAACGCCTCGGCCGCGTCCGACCGCCAGTACGCGTCGTCGGCGACGCGAGCGGCGAGAGCCAGCCGGCGGACGTCGTCCGCGAGGCCCTGCACCTCCGCCGCCCGCGCGGCCACCCACACCCCGTCCACCCCGTCCATGCCCGAACGCTAGGCACCCTCGGCAGGCGCGCGCGCCTGCTCCCGCGCCGGGTGTGGAGGGCGGGGCGAGCCAGACCTCTGTGGACGACGACCGCGAGACGTCAGCGCTACGGCAGTGGCACGCCGTTGCGCAGCGCGGCCGGCGACGGACCCCCGTCGCCCCAGCGCAGCAGCGCCGCGGCGCCGTCGGGCACGTCGGCGTCGGCGCCCGGCAGCACCTGGACGTCGGCGTCGGTGAGCACGGCGGCGCGCACGAGCGCGAGGTCGGCCGGCACCTCGACGCCGTCCCCGTCCCAGGTGCGCGGGCCGCCCGGCAACGCCAGATCGTGCGGTCCGGGGCCCACCACGAGCCGGCGCGCGCGCAACCGGTCGGGCTCGAGCAGGAGCACCGACACCTGGCCCTGCTGGAACGCCGCGACCGTGCGTTCGAGGTCGACGGCGGCGGTGCCGGTCTCGGTGCCGTCCTCCATCGGTTCGCGGGCGGCCCGCAACCGCTCCACCACCGCCTGCGCTCGACCCGTCGTCCGGGCGGCGACGGCGGTCGCCACGGCGGCGTCGAGCTGGTCGTCGGACGCGCCCTCGGCCCGCACGTTGCCCTCGACCTCGACGATCTCGTAGCCGGGCGGCAGCGCCTCGACGACGAAGGTGCGGGCCCGCTGGTCACCGCCGAGCACGAGCAGCGAGACTCCGTGCTCCTTGGCCTTGGCGTCGACGAGCTCGGCGACCTGCTCGGCGTTCTTGCGCCACGCCTCCTCGGTGTTGTGCTGGAACCGCAGGTGCGCCCACCCGCCGCCACCGAACTTGTGGATGCGCATGGTCCGGCCCTCGACGGAGGCCTCGTCGACCGGCGTCGCGGGGCCGGAGAACACGTCGACGTCGGCCCCGACCCGGTCGATGCGGGCGACGACGAACGACGCACCCTCGGGCTGCAGGGTCAGCAGCGGCGTGACATCGGGCACCGCCTCGAACGCCACCTCGCCGATGCCGTCGGGCGGGGTCTCCCCCACCACCTCGTCGAGCACGACGCGCCCGTCGCGGGCGGCGAGCACCCGGGAGCTGGGGTCGGGCAGGCCGGTGGGCGCGGTGGCGGGGGTCTCGAGCGCGCTCACGTCGGCCTCCGGCGCGCCGAGCTCGCGGAGCCGGTCGGCGAGCGCCTGCCAGCGAAGCCGAACCTCGTGGCCGGCGTTCTCGTCGCCGCGGTTGGCGTCGATCCACACCGTGCTGGTGGGCGCGGCCTCGGTCAGGACTGTCCGCAGCGAGCTGAGCCTCATGGCGTCGACGTACCCGCCGGGGCCCGCGCTACACGTGCTCGTGCTCGTGCTCGGGAGCCGGCAGCGCCGCCCGCAGGCCGGCGAGCAGCGCGTCGATGTCGTCCTCGGTGGTGTCCCACGAGCACATCAGGCGCACGAGGCCGGTTCCCTCGTCGGGCGGGTACGCCCCGAACCGGGTGGCCGCCTCGGCGAGCGCGCCGGGCAGCTGCACGAAGACGGCGTTCGCCTCGACGGGCCAGGCGATCGAGGTGCCGGGCAGGTCGCGGACGCCGTCCGCGAGGCGCCGGGCCATCGCGTTCGCGCGCGCCGCGTTGCGCAGCCACAGGTCGCCCTCGAGCAGCGCCGCGAACTGGGCGCCGAGGTAGCGGCCCTTGCTGCCGAGCTGGCCCACCTGCTTGCGCTGGTAGGGCAGGCCCGGCCCGAGATCGGCGCGGAGCACGACCACGGCCTCGCCGCCGAGCAGCCCGTTCTTGGTGCCGCCGAACGACAGCACGTCGACCCCGCAGTCGGTCGTGATCGCGGCGAGCGGCACGCCGAGGGAGGCGGCGGCGTTGGCGATCCGCGCGCCGTCGAGGTGGAGCACGGCGCCGAGGTCGTGCGCGGTCTCGGCGAGCGCGCGGATCTCGGCGGGCGTGTAGACGGTGCCGCACTCGGTGGACTGCGTGATCGAGACGGCGCCCGGCTGGGTGCGGTGCTCGTCGCCGACGCCCGTGACCGACCCGTGCACGAGCTCCGGCGTCAGCTTGCCGTCGGGCGTGCGCACCGTGACCAGCTTGGCGCCGAGCAGGCGCTCGGGGGCGCCGCACTCGTCGACGGCGATGTGCGCCGACTCCGCGCAGATCACGTGCTGCCACGGGTGCAGGGCGAGCCCGAGGCCGACGAGGTTGGCGCCGGTGCCGTTGAAGACGAACGCGACCTCGGCGTGCCCGCCGAGGTGCGCCCGCACCGCCGCGATCGCGCGGTCGGTCACGGGGTCGGCCCCGTACGCGGGCGCGTGTCCGGCGTTGGCATCGGCGATCGCCGCCAGGACCTCGGGGTGCACGCCGCTGTGGTTGTCGCTGCCGAAGCTGTGCATCACCGAACGCTAGCCTCCGGGGTCCGGCGCCACGCGGGCTGGGCGGCGACGGCGGCGAGGGCTCCCCCGGCCATCAGGAGGCCCGCGCCGAGCATGCCGCGCCCCGGACCGCCTGCATCGACGAGCAGCCCGGCCACCGCGGTGCCGCCCGCTCCGCCCGCCGTGTACGCCGTCGAGAGCCAGGCCTGCGCCTCGGACAGCCGCGACCGCGGCGCCTGGGCGTCGATCAGGTTGCCCGCGATGATGATCGCGGGTGCGATCGTCAGTCCGGTCACGAACAGCAGCGCCGCCAGCACCCCGAGCGAAGGGGTCCGGACGACGCCCTCGAGACCGCCGAGCAGCACAGCGGCGGCGAGCAACCCGGCCGCCGTCGCCGCGAGGAGCACCGGCAGGCGCAGGCGCTCGGGCCGGCGCCAGTGCCGCGAGCCGTACCAGAGGCCGCCCACCGTGCTGCCGCCCGCGACACAGGCGAAGAGCAGGCCGACGCGCGACTGGTCGTGCAGCGCCTCGCGAGCGGTGGCCGCGATGGACAGGTCGAGGTGGGCGAAGCCGCCGCTGACGACGAGCACCGCGAGCACGACCGCGAGCACACCCACGTGCGTGATCGGCGACCGCGCGCGCCCCTCGCCGTGCGGGTGCGGCTCGGGTCGCCACGCGCGGACGGCGTCCGCCCGGGCGTAGGCCACGCAGCCGACGGCGAGCAGTCCGGCGGTCACGAGCAGCGGGACGACGCCCGGGGCGAACAGCAGCAAGGCGACCAGCAGCGGGCCCACCACGAAGACGAACTCGATCGCGACCGCGTCGAGGGCGTAGGCGGACTGCCAGTCGGCCGCCTCGGGCAGGGCGGTGCGCCAGGCGCCGCGCATCGCCGCGCCGATGGGGGGCGAGCCGAGTCCCGAGCAGGCGGCGAGCACCACGAGGGCCGCGTCGGGAGCGCCCCTGACGGTGGCGGCCGCGAGCGCGGCGAGGAGCGCTGCCGAGACCAGGCCGCTGACGGCGATCACGCGGGGCTGCCCGAGGCGGTCGACGAGCCGGCCGAGACCCGGCGAGGCCAGGGCCGTCCCGAGAGCCAGGGCGCCGGTGACGAGACCGGCCACCGAGTAGGACCCCCGGACCTGCTGGACCAGCAGCACCACGGACAGCGGCGCCATCGAGATCGGCATGCGAGCCACGACCGACGCGAGGAACGGCACGCGCGCCGCCCGGATCCGGAGGATGCGCAGGTACCGGCTCAGACCCGCCGCCCCCTCGTCACGTCACCCAACCTATCGGCCGAGCACTGGGACTTCCTCCGTGCTCCTCCCCGGCTGCATTACTCCTCTTCGGCTCACTTTTGGGCCCCGAAACCGAGCCGACGGTGAGCAAAGCAGTCGCAGAGGAGCACGCGACGAGCGCGCGGGCGGGGCGGTGCGGGGCGGGCGTCAGAGGGTCTTGAGGGCCCCGAGCACCTTCGTCAGCGAGTCCTTCGCGTCGCCGAACAGCAGCGTCGTGCGGGCGTCGTAGAGCAGCTCGTTCTCGATGCCGGCGAAGCCGGGGCGCATCGACCGCTTGAGGAACACGACCTGCTGGGCGTCGGACACCTCGAGGATCGGCATGCCGTAGATCGGCGCGCCGGGCGTCGTCTTCGCCGCCGGGTTCACCACGTCGTTAGCGCCCACCACGAGGACGACGTCCGTGGTCTTGAACTCGGGGTTGACCTCGTCCATCTCCTTGAGGGCCTCGTACGGCACGTTCGCCTCGGCGAGCAGCACGTTCATGTGCCCCGGCATCCGGCCCGCCACCGGATGGATGCCGTAGAGCACCTCGACGCCCTTGGTCTCGAGCAGCTCGGCCAGCTCGCGGATCGTGTGCTGGGCCTGCGCGACGGCCAGCCCGTAGCCCGGGACGACGACCACCTTGTGCGCGTAGTTCGAGCAGGATGGCGACGTCGTCGGGGCCGGCCGAGCGCACCGGGCGGTCGCTGATCGCCGTCGAGCCCGCGGTCGAGCCGCCGCGCAGGGCCCCGAACAGGACGCCGACGACCGAGCGCCCCATCGCCGCGGCCATCAGCCGGGTGAGGATCGTGCCGCTCGCGCCGACGAGCGTGCCAGCGACGAGCAGCAGGGTGTTGCGCAGCACGAACCCGCCGGCCGCCACCGTGAGGCCGGTGAAGGCGTTGAGCAGCGAGATCACGATCGGGACGTCGGCGCCCGCCGACGGGCAGCACGAGCATGACGCCCAGCGCGAGGCCGACGAGCAGCAGCAGGAGGCCGACCCAGAGGTGCCCGGTCGCGATCACGCCGGCGGCCGCGACGACCGCCGCCACCAGCCCCCCGATCAGCAGCGGCGCGGCGCCCGGGACGACGACCGGCCGGGTCGTCATGAGCTCCTGCAGCTTGGCGAACGTGACGACCGATCCGGCGAACGACACGGAGCCCACGAGCACGGTGAAGGCGATGGCGAGCAGGTTGCCGCGCTCCTCGCCGGTGATCGTGCTGATCGTCGACACGGCTGACAGCTCGAGGATCGCGACGAGCGCCGCGGCGCCGCCGCCGACGCCGTTGAACAGCGCGACCAGCTGCGGCATCTGCGTCATCTGCACGCGGCGGGCCGCGGGCACGGCGACGACCGAGCCGACGGCGATCGCCCCGAGGATCAGCCCGAGGTTGTCCAGGTCCGTCGAGAAGAACGTCGTGAGCAGGGCGATCGCCGCGCCCGCCGCGCCGATCAGGTTGCCGCGCCGGGCGGTCCGCGGGCTCGACAGGCCCTTCAGCGCGAGGATGAAGCAGACGGCCGCGACCAGGTAGAGCAGCTCGACGGCGGTCCCCGAGAGCACCTTCACCGGGCGGCCCGCCCGTTCTGCGAGACGTCGACGGCGGGCCGCTGGCGGCCCTTGAACATCTCGAGCATCCGGTCGGTGACCACGAACCCGCCGACCAGGTTGACCGTCGCCAGCACCGTGGCCAGCACGCCGGCGCCGATCGTCCAGGCACTGTGCGCATGGCCGGTCACGATGATGGCGCCGACCAGGATGATCCCGTGGATGGCGTTCGCCCCCGACATCAGCGGGGTGTGCAGGGTCGTCGAGACCTTCGAGACGACCTCGAAGCCCACGAACACGGCGAGCACGAAGATGGCCAGCAGCGCGATGCCGTCCATCAGCACGGCTCCCGGTCGCCGCGGCGAGCAGTTCGGCGGTGGGCGCGTGCCGCACTTCGCCGGCGTGCGTGAGGCAGGTGCCGGCGACGACCTCGTCGTCGAAGTCGGGGGCCACGGTTCCGTCCTTCGTCATGAGCAGCAGCAGGTTGGCCACGTTCTTCGCGTACAGCCGGGAGGCGTCGACGGGCATGGTGCTCGCCGCGTCCTTGATGCCGAGCAGGCGTACCTGCCCCTCGGGGACGTCGACCGCGAGCTCCTCGCCGGCGACCGCGCCCTCGACATTGCCCCCCGACTCGGCGGCCAGGTCGACGACCACGCTGCCCGGCTTCATGCCGGCGAGCATGCCGGCGGTGACGAGCAGCGGCGCGCGGCGGCCGGGCACGGCCGCCGTCGTGATCAGCACGTCCGCGGCGGCGACGTGCGGCGCCAGCAGCTCCTGCTGGCGGACGGCGCGGTCGGCGGACAGCTCCCGCGCGTACCCGCCGGCGCCCTCGACGGCCTCGAGCTCGAGGTCGACGAAGGTGCCGCCCATCGAGCGCACCTCGTCGGCGCTCGCGGGCCGCACGTCGTACGCCGACACGACGGCGCCGAGCCGCTTGGCGGTGGCGATCGCCTGCAGCCCGGCGACGCCGGCGCCCAGCACGAGCACCCGCGCAGGCGGCACCGTGCCGGCCGCCGTCATGAACAGCGGGAAGAAGCGCGGCAGCCGGGTCGCCGCCTCGAGCACGCAGCGGTACCCGGCGACGAGCGCCTGCGAGGTCAGCGCGTCCATCGACTGGGCCCGGCTGATCCGCGGCACCAGCTCCATGGCGAACGCCGTCACCTGGGCCTGCGCGAGGGCGCGGACGACGTCGAGCTCGGCGCCCGGCGAGCAGAAGCCGAGGGTCACGGCGCCCGGCTTGAGCTTGGCGACGACGTCGGGGCGCAGCGGGCGGACGTGCAGGAGCACGTCGACGCCGGCGGCGTCCACCGTCTCGACGACGTCCGCACCGGCGGCCGCGTAGGCGGCGTCACTCGCCAGCGCATGCGCCCCGGCCCTGGACTGCACGACGACCTCGAGTCCCGCGCGCACGAGGGAAGGCACGACGTCCGGCAGCAGCGCCACGCGCCGCTCGCCGGGCGTGGTCTCGGCCGGGACCGCGACCCTCATCCGCGCGGTCCTGCGGCCGTCGTGGAGCGTCCGGTCATGCCGTGTCCTTCCCGCTCACCCAGCTCGTCATACAGCAGGTCCCGCATCCGCATGGGACCACAGGGCCGCAACGTATCGTCACCCGCCGACGTGCTGCCGTGACGCGCGCCACACCCAGCGGAAGCTTAGGCCTGGCCTACGCTCCGTCCTCATGGAGTCGTCCCATCACCCGGCGGCTCCGCTCCGGTGGAGGGCGTCGCGCTCCCTGACGGGCGTCGGCTTCGTCGCGGCCGCCGCCTGCCTGTTCGCCGTGAACGGCACCGTGAGCAAGCTCGTGCTCGGCTCGGGCGTGTCGGCGCTGCACCTGGTCGAGGTCCGTTCGGCGGGTGCGGCCGTCGTCCTCTGCCTGGCCGCCCTGGTGCGCGACCGCGGCGGCCTGCGCGCCGGCCGCCGCGACCTGCTGTTCCTCGCGGCGTACGGGGTGCTCGGCGTCGCGATGGTGCAGTGGCTGTACTTCGTGGCCATCGCCCGGATCCCGGTCAGCGTCGCGCTGCTCGTCGAGTTCACCGCACCGGTGCTGGTGGCGCTGTGGGTACGGTTCGTCCGACGGCGCCCGGTGCGCGCGCGGCTGTGGCCGGCGCTCCTGCTCGCGCTCGCCGGGCTCGCCCTGGTGGCGCAGGTCTGGTCGGGGCTCACCCTCGACGCCATCGGCCTCGGGGCGGCCGCGCTCGACGCCGGCGTGCTCGCGGCCTACTACCTGCTCGGGGAGCGCGGGCTGGCCGACCGCGACCCGGTGTCGCTGGCCGCGCTGGGCTTCGCGGCGGCGGCCCTGTTCTGGCTGGTGCTACTGCCGCCGTGGACGTTCCCCGTGGCGAGCCTCGGGGTGCCGGTCGACGTGACTGCAGGCCTGCGCCTGCCGGCCGGCGTGCTCGTGGCGTGGGTGGTGCTGCTCGGGACCGTGGTGCCCTTCGTGCTCGTGCTCGCCGGCGTGCGCCGCGTCGGGGCGACCCGGGCGGGCCTGCTCGGCACGCTCGAGCCGGTGCTGGCCGGGGCCGTGGCGTGGCTGGTGATCGGGGAACGGCTCTCGCCGGTGCAGGTCGCCGGTGCCGCGGTCGTGCTCGCCGGCATCGTGCTGGCCGAGACCGCGCGGACGCCGTCCGCGCCGGCGCCGGCCGACATCGCGCCGGAGACCCCGGTGGCGGTGCCACCCACCTGATCGACCCGGCCGGACCCCCTTACGTGTGTCGGTGGGCGGTGCAAGGGTGGACGCGTCGGCGCGGGCGACCGAGCCCGCGCCCGGTCCCTCCGGGAGGCAGCTTTCATGAGCACGCGCGACGAGCCCTGGCCGCAGGGCACCCCGAGCTGGGTCGACCTCAGCTCCCCCGACCCGGCCGCCAGCAACGCCTTCTACTCCACCTTGTTCGGGTGGGAGATCCAGGACACCGGCGAAGAGATGGGCCACTACGGCATGTGCCTGCTGGGCGGGCGCCCGGTCGCGGGGATCGGCCCGCAGATGGGCGGCGGTGACGCACCGCCGGCCTGGCTCACGTACCTGGCCGTCGACGACGTCGAGAAGACCGCCGAGGCCATCGCGTCGAACGGCGGCACCGTCGTGGCACCCCCGATGGACGTCGGCGCCGCCGGCCGCATGGCCGTCGCGCAGGATCCGGCGGGCGCCTTCTTCGGCATCTGGCAGGCCGGCGAGACGATCGGCTACGAGCGGTTCAACGAGCCGAATTCGGTCGTGTGGAACGAGGCGATGAGCCGCGACCCCGAGCGCACGAAGCCGTTCTACGCCGCCGTGTTCGGCTACGAGTTCGAGCCGGTCGAGGGCTCGCCGTACTGGATGCTCAAGGACGCCTCGCACCACGAGACGGTCGGCGGGATCGGCGCGATGGACGCCGGCGTCCCGGCCGAGGTGCCGGCCCACTGGATGACCTACTTCCTCGTCGACGACACCGACGCCTCGGCGGCGAAGGCCCGGGGGGCGGGCGCAACCGTCGCCCAGGAACCGGTCGACACGCCGTTCGGGCGGATGGCCGTCGTCGTCGACCCGCTCGGCGCGATGTTCTCGATCATGACGGCTCCGGCCGGGAGCTGAGCGCGTCGCCGGTCGTGGAAGCATGGGCGGCGTGACCACGTCCCCGGCTCCCACGGCCGGCCCCGCCGGCGCCGGCGCCGCTGATGGGTCCGATCGGCAGCTCGCGGGCCTCGGCGAGCAGCCGCTGAGTCCGCTCGACGGCCGGTACCGGCAGACCGTGGCGCCGCTGGCGGAGTACCTGTCCGAGGCGGCGCTGAACCGGGAGCGGATCAGGGTCGAGGTCGAGTGGCTCATCCACCTGGCCTCGACGCGCGCGGTGCCGGGGGTGCGCGAGCTCACCGTGGCCGAGGTGGCGCAGCTGCGCGCCGTCCCGCGCACCTTCGACGCGGCCGCCGTCGGCGAGCTCGCCGCGATCGAGCGCGTCACGCTGCACGACGTCAAGGCGGTCGAGTACCTGCTGAAGCGGCACGTCGAGGGCACCACGCTCGCCGACGTCGCCGAGCACCTGCACCTGTTCCTCACCAGTGAGGACGTGAACAACCTCGGGTACGCCCTCGTCGTCCGGGGAGCCGTGCGCGAGGTCTGGCTGCCCGCCGCGGCGGCGCTGACCGGTGACGTGGCGCGGATGGCCGAGGAGCTGCGCGACCAGCCCATGCTGAGCCGCACCCACGGGCAGCCCGCGACACCGACCACGCTCGGCAAGGAGCTCGCCGTGCTCGCGCACCGGCTGCGCCGGCAGCTGCGCCGCGTCGAGGGCGCCGAGTACCTGGGCAAGGTCAACGGCGCGACGGGCACGTACGCCGCGCACGTCGCGGGCGCCCCCCGCACCGACTGGCTCACCGTCTCGCGCAGCTTCGTCGAGCACCTCGGCCTGACCTGGAACCCCCTGACGACGCAGATCGAGTCGCACGACTGGCAGGCCGAGCTCTACGCCGACGTCGCCCGCTTCAACCGGGTGCTGCACAACCTCTGCACCGACGTCTGGACCTACATCTCCCTCGGCTACTTCGCCCAGGTCAGGGGGCAGGGCACCGTCGGCTCGAGCACGATGCCGCACAAGGTCAACCCGATCCGCTTCGAGAACGCCGAGGCCAACCTCGAGGTCAGCTCCGCCCTCTTCGACCTGCTCGGCTCGACGCTCGTGACGAGCCGGCTGCAGCGCGACCTCACCGACTCGACGACCCAGCGCAACATCGGCACCGCCTTCGGGCACTCGCTGCTGGCGGTCGACAACGTGCGGCGTGGCCTCGCGGGGCTCGACGCCGACGCCGCCGCCATGGCGGCCGACCTCGACGCCAACTGGGAGGTCCTCGGCGAGGCGGTGCAGTCGGTGATGCGCGTCCACGGCCTCGAGCAGCCGTACGAGCAGCTCAAGGAGCTCACCCGCGGCCGGCGGATCGACCGCGCGGCGCTGCACGCGTTCGTCGAGTCCCTCGACCTGCCCGGCGAGGCCCGCGACCGGCTGCTCGCGCTCACCCCGGCCACGTACACCGGCCTGGCTGCGCAGCTGGTCGACCTGCTCGAGCCGTGACCGGCGCAGGCGACGTGCCGGGCGGGGAGGCGCCCGACCCGCGGCACGCCGTGCTGCTGGAACCCGTCGCGATCGGCCCGTCGTCGCCCGGAACCGCTTCTTCCAGGTGCCGCACTGCAACGGGATGGGCTTCCGGGCCCCGTCGGCCCATGCCGGGATGCGCCGGGTCAAGGCCGAGGGCGGCTGGGCGGTCGTGTGCACGGAGGAGGTGGAGATCCACCCGAGCTCCGATCTGACCCCGTACATCGAGGGCCGGCTGTGGAGCGACGACGACATCCCCGCCCTCGCCCGGCTGGCCGACGCCGTGCACGACGGCGGCGCGCTCGCCGGCATCGAGCTCGTGCACAACGGCCTGTCGGCGAGCAACCTCGGTACCCGTGAGGTGCCGCTCGGGCCCTCGCACCTGCCCGTGCTGTCCACGCACCCGGTGCAGGCCCGCGCGATGACGCTCGACGACCTGGCCGAGCTCCGGCGCTGGCACCGCTCCGCGGTCCGGCGCAGTCTGCAGGCCGGGTTCGACCTGGTCTACGTCTACGCGGGGCACGGCCTGAGCGGCCTGCAGCAGTTCCTCTCGCCCCGGTACAACCTGCGCGACGACGCGTACGGCGGTTCTCTCGCCAACCGCATGCGCCTGCTGCGCGAGGTGCTCGAGGACACCCTGCACGAGACCGCCGTGCGCGCCGCGGTCGCCGTCCGGCTGTGCGTCGACGAGCTCAGCGGGCCGGGCGGACTCGCACGCGACGAGGTGACGGAGGTCGTCGGCACCCTCGCCGAGCTGCCCGACCTGTGGGACTTCGTCGTGGGCGACTGGGCGAACGACTCGTCCACGTCGCGCTTCGCCGGTCCCGGGTCGCACACCGAGCACCTGCTGGGGCTCAAGCAGCTGACGAGCAAGCCGGTCGTCGGGGTCGGCCGCTTCACCGACCCCGACCTCATGGCCGAGCAGGTGCGCAGCGGCGTGCTCGACCTCGTCGGCGCGGCCCGGCCGTCGATCGCCGACCCGTTCCTGCCCGACAAGGTCCGCCGGGGGCGCAGCGCCGACATCCGCGAGTGCATCGGCTGCAACGTCTGCGTCTCGGGCGACATGACCTCCTCGCCGATCCGCTGCACGCAGAACCCGACGATGGGCGAGGAGTGGCGCCGCGGCTGGCACCCCGAGCGGATCTCACCCGCCCGCTCGGCCGAGCCGGTGCTCGTGGTCGGCGGGGGGCCGGCCGGGCTCGAGGCCGCCCTCTGGCTCGGCCGGCGCGGGCACCACGTCACCCTGCTCGAGGGCTCCCGCGAGCTCGGCGGCCGGGTCCGCCACGAGTCGGCGCTGCCCGGGCTGGCGGCCTGGCGGCGGGTCGCCGACCACCGGGTGCAGCAGCTGAGCCTGCTCGAGAAGGCCGAGGTCCACCGCGAGAGCCCGACGACGGCGGACGACGTGCTCGGCTTCGGCTTCGCGCACGTGGTGCTCGCGACCGGCGCCGGCTGGCGCACCGACGGCCTCGGCCGCTGGCACACGGGGCCGGTCCCGGTGGCGGCGGGCAGCGAGGTGCTCGGCCCCGACGACCTCTTCGCGGGGGCACGGCCGCGGGGCCGCGAGGTCGTCGTCTTCGATGACGATCACTACTACCTCGGCGGCGTGCTCGCCGAGCTGCTCGCCCGTGAGGGGTACGGGGTCACGGTCGTCACGCCCGCGCCGCTGGTGTCCGCGTGGACCGTCAACACCCTCGAGTCCGGGCGCATCCATGCCCGTCTGCTCCGGGCCGGGGTCACCCTGCGCACCTCGCGCACCCTCACGGCCGTGGGACCCGGCGCCGTCACCACCGCGTGCGTCTTCACCGGCGATGAAGCGGACGCCGACCGCATCGTGGCCGACTCCGTCGTGATGGTGACCGCGAGGCTGCCGCGGGCGGAGCTCGCCGACGGCCTCCTGGCCGCGCGCGCCGAGTGGCCGGCGGCCGGCATCCGCAGCGTGACCGCGATCGGCGACTGCCGCGCGCCCTCGACGATCGCGGCCGCCGTGTTCGCCGGTCACCGGTACGCCCGGGAGCTCGGTGAGCCGCCCGTGGGCGACGTCCCGTTCCGCCGCGAGCTGACCGCCCTGCCGCCCGACCCGGGCTGATCCGCCGTCAGCGAGGGGCGGCCGGCGCGTCCGGCGCCGGCGGGCGGCACAGCACCCCCTGGACGCTGCCGGTCAGCCGCCAGTCACCGCTTGCGTAGGGCACCAGGGCGACGTCGCCACGGGAGACCTCGAGCGATCCGCCGGCGGCCCGCACCGACCCGGCGCCGTCCAGCACCACGAGCAGGGCGAACCCGGCGGGCACGTCGACCTCCGCTCCCGGCGACACCCACTGCGCCCTGAAGTACGGCTCCGCGGCCCCGACCAGCGCCGGGGCCAGGCCCGTCGTGCCGGGCGGGAGGGTGCGGACGCAGGCGTCGACGTCCTCGCCGGACCACACCCGCGTGTCGACGGCGGTCACGGCGGTCTCGAACCCGAGCCCGAGGTGGCCGTCGGCGTCGCCGTCGACGGCGAACCCGTCCCACTCGAGCAGGATCGACAGGTCGGTCGGCTCCTGGACCTCGACCACGAGCACGCCCTGCCCGATGAAGTGCGGCGTGCCGGCCGGCACGAAGACCCCGTCGCCGGCCCGGGCTGGCCGGGTGTGGACGGCGTCCACCAGGGCCGCGCTGTCGTGCGCGCGCACCAGCGCGAGCAGCTCCTCGTGCGCCATCGGCCGGCGCAGCCCGAGCCCGACGACGGCGTCGGGCTCCGCCTCGACGATCACCCAGGCCTCGGTCTTGCCGTGCGCCAGGCCGAGGTGCTCGCCGGCGAAAGCCCGGGTGGGGTGCACGTGCACGGGCAGCCGCTGCCCCGCGTCGAGGAGCTTCACGAGCAGCTCGACGTTCTCGCTCCCGTACCGCGCCACGTGCTCGGGCCCCAGCCACGCCTGCGGGTCGGCGTGGACGGCGTCACGCAGCAGCCGCCCGTCCGGCAGCCGCGACAGCCCCTGCGGCGCCGCGCCCGCGCTGGTCGTGGCCGAGCCGAGCCACTCCTCGGGGCGCCGGGGGCCGCCGGGCCCGCCACGCAGAGCCTGGATCCGGTCGCCGCCCAGGTAGAAGTGGTCGAACTGGTTCGAGGGCAGGAGCAGGGGCTGGACGTCGGCCACGGGGGTCCTCTCGACGGCGAGGCGGCGGGCGCCTGAGGCGCTCCCGCTGGAGCCTAGCCACGGTGACCCGTGCTCGACCTACGCCTCGGGCCGCCGCACTCCCGCGCCACCTCCCGATGAGTTCCGCCAGGACGGTGCGTCCCCAACGGCATCGGCAGCATGTCTACCGGCCGAAGCACCCGAAGCAGCCGTGAGGAGCGACGATCCATGGGCAAGGTGGTAGCGAACGCGATCATGTCCCTCGACGGGTACGTCGCCAAGCAGGACAACACCATCGGCCGGTTGTTCGACTGGCTG
Organism: uncultured Actinomycetota bacterium; assembly: GCA_963792195.1. GTDB lineage: Bacteria > Actinomycetota > Actinomycetes > Actinomycetales > Kineosporiaceae > DATKNA01. The sequence continues at coordinate 310,480 of CAWBVK010000007.1, forward strand.
CAGAACGGCGAGGTCGCGCTCCCGACCCCGGCGGGTGACTTCCCCGTCCACCTCACGCCGGCGAGCGCGGAGCACTGGCGACGGTGGACGTCGTCCCTGGGGGCGCTGGTCTGTGGCCGGACGCTCTTCGAGGTGGTCGACGGCTGGCAGGGCCGGCACACCCTGGACGCCCCCGTCGTCGTGGTCACGCACCGCGTGCCCACGGAGTGGGTCGAGGCCCACCCCGACGCGCCCTTCACCTTCGTGACCGAGGGAGTGGCGGCCGCGGTCGCACGGGCGCAGGAGATCGCCGGAGACCGTGTGGTCACGGTCACCGGAGGCGACATCGCCCGGCAGTGCCTGGACCTGGGACTGCTCGACGAGGTGGCCGTCGACCTGGTCCCCGTCGTCATGGGCCAGGGCAACCGCCCCTTCTTCGGCGCGCTGTCGTCCGAGGACGTCCTGCTCGGCAACCCGACCGTCTGCATCCAGGGCGACCGGGTCACCCACCTGGTGTTCCCCGTGCTTCGGTGAACCGAGAGAACCGACAATGGCCACACGATCCTTTGGTGTTCCGACCCCGCGCCGATCCCAGGTCGGGCAGTCAGCGCCTGGTCTCGTATCTGGTCAGGAGGACGCCGTCGGGGAACGTCCGGGTCTCCACCAGGTTCAGGTTCACCCAGTCGTCCAGGGCCGTGAAGAACGGCGTGCCGCCGCCCACCAGGACGGGGTGGGTGACGATCGCGTACTCGTCGATCAGGCCGGCCCGCATGGCGGCCGCGGCGAGGGTGGCGCCGGCGACGTCCATCGGAGCGCCGTCCCCCGTCTTGAGCCGGGTGATCTCGGTGACGGCGTCGCCGGTGACCAGGCGGGCGTTCCCGTCGACGTCGCTGATCCTGGAGGAGAACACGACCTTCGGCATGTCCCGCCAGCGGCGGGCGAACTCGATCTGCGCCGGTGTGGCGCCGGGCTGCTGGTCGGCGGTCGGCCAGTGCGAGTTCATCCCCTCCCACAGCTTGCGTCCGTACAACGCCAGGCCCGTCGCCCCGACCCGGTCGGACCACCACTGGAACAGCTCGTCGCTCGGTACGCTCCAGCCCAGGTCGTTGCCGGGCGCGGCGACGTAGCCGTCCACGCTCACGTTCATGCCGAAGGTCAGTTTCCGCATGGCGTCAGCCTCCCGGTGAGTCGTCCTCGGCGTACAGACCGACACGGCGCTGAGGACTCATCGGTCGATCACGTGCGTCGACGTTCAGCCGGGAGTGCGCCGCATCGCTTCCACGAGCGCCGTGCCTGTGAGCTCGTGGGCCAGTGGAGGCAACTCCTCGGCCTCGAACCACCGGATGTCGTCGTGCTCATCAGGAGCGACGTTGGCCGGTGTCCCCCGCCAATCACGCAGAAGCCAGGCGCTGAGGCGTAGGGATTTCTCACCGCTGTCCGCGTCCAGCCGACACAGAGGGACCGCCGCGCCTGGTGCCGTCTGCACGCCCAGCTCCTCGCGCAGCTCCCTGGTGAGCGCTGTCTCGCCCGGCTCGACGTGCCCGCCGGGCAGATCCCACACGCCGGGGTAGGCGTGGCGGTGCGGAGTCCTGTGCACGAGTAGGACTCGACCATCGCGAACCAGCGCCGCGACAACGACCACGTGCATGGGTGGATCGAAGCATGACCGGCCGACGCCATGCATGCGGCGTAGCACCTGGCAGTTCCGCTCCCGACCGCACCGGATCGTTCAACGGCGCACCCGGTAGCGCAGGTGAAGCACGCGGTTGCCCTGGATCACCGCGTCCGGATCCTCCAACAGGTGCTGAGCGTGCACCGACCCGAAGAAGCGCTTGCCGGATCCGAACACGACGGGCACGACATCCATCCGCACCTCATCGATGAGGCCCGCGGCGAGCACCTGGCCACCGACGTCACCGGCGGCGCCCTCGACCACGCGGTCACCCGCAAGCTCCTGCGCCGTGGCCATGGCTGCCTCGACGCCGTCGACGAAGGAGTACGGCGCCTCGGCGTGCCGGCCCTCGGGCCGCGGCCGGTGCGTCACGACGACCACGTGGTCGACCCCACCCGGAGGCTTCCCGTCCCAGCCGTCGGTCATGTCGAAGACGTGGCGGCCGACGATCGTGACCCCGATCTGGTCCCAGTACGGCCGGACGTAGTCGTAGGACGTCTGCGACACCGTCAATGCGCCGGTCTCGTCCAACGGGATGTCACCGCTGAGCAACCAGTCGAACAGCGGTCCGGGCTGGTCGTCCTCGTTCGCGACGAAGCCGTCCACCGACACCGAGCCGTACAGCACGACCTTGCCCATCGGAGCCTCCTCGGCCGGCGCAGGCCGGCCCGTTGCCGTCGGTGTGCTCACGATGACGGCGCCGACCGCCGGAACTCATCGCCATCGGCGCACTCTCCGGCCAGGACGACGCCGTGGTCATGCCCACCGATCGGCCCGGGTGGCGCCTGGGTCAGGGCTCCCTGTGCACGTCGACCGAGCCGGTGGAGGTGTGCGCGCTGATCCGGTGCGCCGACGAGGGGTCGACCGGGACGCTCACGTCGGTGCTGCCGGTCGACGTCGAGGCGGACACCGCGTACGTGGTCGGACCGGCCGGGACGACGACCTCGACGGAGCCGGTCGACGTGTCGGCGCGGACGTCGTCGGGGACGACGGTGAGGTGCACCTCGACCGATCCGGTCGACGTCTGCGCCTCGACGCGGCGCGAGCCCAGGCTCCTCAGCTCCACCGAGCCGGTGTGCGTGCTCGCCGTGACGTCGCCCGTGACGCCGTCGACCTCGATCGTGCCCGTGTGGGTCCCGAGGGTGAGGGGCAGGTCGGGCGGCACGACGAGGTCGTAGCCGACGGTGCAGAGACCCGCCGCGAGCTCGTTCGCGCACCGGGCCTCCACGTCGAGACGGCCGCCGCTGAGGGTCTCGTTCGACCTCGGCCGCTGGAACGACCAGCTGAGGTGCCGGGTGAGCGTGACGGGCGACCCCGGGGCGCCGGCTCGGACGGTGACGGACCCGGTGGTGGCGCTCACCGACAGAGCGGTCACGCCCGGGTACACCCGCGTCTCGGTCACGCTCTGCCGGAAGAACCCGATGACGACGCCGAAGGTGGCGCCGGCGACCAGCAGCACGACGAGCGCGGTGCCGAGCACGCGCAGGGCGACGACCCCACCGCCTGCGGGCGGCGGCGCCGGAACCTCCGTGGTCGTGGGGATCGTGCTGGTCATCGAGCTCACTCGTCCTTCGAGGAGGCGTCGGAGCCGTGCTCGAGCCAGCGCAGGACGGCGAGCACGCGGCGGTGGTCGTGCTCGGCCGGTGGCAGGTCGAGCTTGGTGAAGATGCTGGAGACGTGCTTCTCGACGGCGCCCTCGCTGACGACGAGGGCCGCCGCGATGGCCGTGTTCGACCGCCCCTCGGCCATCAGCCGCAGCACGTCGGTCTCGCGCGGGCTCAGCCGCTCGAGCGGGTCGCGCCGGCGTGCGCGCGACAGGAGCTGGGCGACTACCTCCGGGTCCAGCGCGGTACCGCCCGCGGCCACCCGCCGCAAGGTGTCGGTGAACTCGCCGACGTCGGCGACCCGGTCCTTGAGCAGGTACCCGACGCCGCGGGCACGGCCTGCGAGCAGCTCGGTGGCGTAGTTCTCCTCGACGTACTGGCTCAGGACGACGACGGCGACCTGCGGGTACTGCTCCCGGACGACGAGCGCCGCCCGCACGCCCTCGTCGGTGAACGTCGGCGGCATGCGCACGTCGACGACGACGAGGTCGGGGCGGGCGGCCTCGACGGCCCGCAGGAACGACTCGGCGTCCGCGACAGCGTCGACGACCTCGAAACCGGAGTCGGTGAGCAGCCGCACCAGCCCCTCGCGCAGGAGCACGGAGTCCTCGGCGAGCACGATCCGGGTCCTCACGGGCGTGGGCTGGGCGGTCACGAGGCGGCTCCGGCAAGGACGAACGGCAGGCTGACGGTCACGACGGTGGGGCCGCCCGGTGGCGACGAGACGTCGACCAGGCCGTCGACGGCTGCGGCCCGCTGGCGCAGCCCGACGAGGCCCGTGCCACGGGTGAGGTCGGCGCCGCCCTGGCCGTCGTCCCGCACCGACGCCACCAGCTGCCCGTCGCGCTCACGGACGTCGACCCACGCGCGGTCCGCGCCGGAGTGCTTCGCGACGTTGGTCAGGGCCTCGGAGACGCAGAAGTAGGCGATGGCCTCGAGCGTCGCCGCCGGCCGGCGGGGCAGGTCGACCGTGACCTGCACGGGGACCGGCGACGCGGCGGCGAGCGCGGAGAGGGCGGCGTCCAGGCCGCGATCGGTGAGGACGGGCGGGTGGATGCCGCGCGCGACCTGACGCATCTCGGTGATCGCCTCCTTGGCCGCGGCGTGCGCGTGGTCGACGAGCTGCTGGGCGCCCTCGGGGTCGCGGGCGAGCCGGTCGCGGGCCATGCCGAGATCCATGGCGATCGCGACGAGCCGTTGCTGCGGCCCGTCGTGCAGATCGCGCTCGATCCGCCGGCGCTCCGCCTCGACCGAGTCGACGGTGCCGACCCGGGTCCGGGTCAGGGTCTCGACGCGCCGGGCGAGGGCACGCTCCCGGTCTCCCCGGCCGGCCCCGAGCAGCGCCGAACCCACGAGCACCTCGACGCGCACCAGCGCGTCGGCGGCGAGGGGCAGCACCACCAGCCCGGCGACGCCGACCAGCCCCCACCACGCGCCTGCCGGCACGGTGGCCAGGCCGAGGAGGTCGATGGTCGGGTGCGGCAGGGCTGCGCGGTAGAGCGGCAGCGCCGTCAGCGCGAGGGCGAGGGCCACCGCCGAGAGCGCGACGGTGCCGACCACGAGGCCCCAGAACGCCATGATCGCCACGTAGGCCATGGCGCGCCACGTGCGGCCCTCGAGCAGGAACCGCCGCCAGCCCGGCAGCTGCGGGCGGGGCGGGGGTACGACGTAGGCGCCGGCGAACGCGCGGAGCCGGGCGCGCTCGAGCGCGGCGATCCCCCGCACCGCGGCGAGGACGCCGGCGACGATCGGCAGGCCAACGCCGAACGCCGGGATCGTAGCGACGCCCACCACGAGCAGGATCGCTAGGACGAGGCAGGGCACGGCGACCACGAGGTCGAGCACCAGGTGCGCCAGGGCGGCCCAGCCGCGCAACCAGCGAGCAGCCGGACCCGCCGGCCCGGTGTCCGGGGGCGCCGGTGCGACGGCGGTCGTCGGGGAGGTCACGGCGACAACGCTAGGGAACGCCGCGCCCGTTGGGCACGGTGCTGCCCGGCGGATGTCGGGGCGGGCGATCCCCCGCGCCGGGGTGGGGCTGTCCCCCCTTCCGGTTCGCCGGGTCGCACCAATGTCCGGGGGCCACGGCGGCGCCACCTTTGTGGACCATGACGACAACGACCACACCGTCCCCCGTCGTCCCGGGGACCACCCTCGACTCACCGGACGAACACGACGACCGCGGCCGGCTCGGCACGCTCGACGGGAGGGGCCCCCGCGGCCTCGCCCGCTGGTGCGCCGAACACCGGTGGCGCACGCTCCTCGCCGGCCTGCTCGTGCTCGCCGGGGCGTTCGTGCTGCTCGGCGGCGGCCTGCGGACCACCAGCGGGGACGACCAGCTCGTCGGCGACTCGCGCGAGGCGGCCAGGATCAGCGCCGGCGCCGACTTCGGCACCAGGCCGACCGAGGACGTCGTCGTGACGAGCCGCGGCGGCGCGCTCGCCCCGGCAGACGTCACGCGCATCGGCCGCGAGCTCGCCGCCGCCTATGCGGGCGTGAGCGGGGTGGCGACGGTCGGGCGGCCGGTGCCGGCGGGCGACGGCCGCACCCTGGTGCTGGCGGTCGGCCTCGACGCCGTCTCGAGCTCAGCCCGTGCGACCGGGGTGGCGGGGAAGCAGCCCGGGGACGTCGTCGGGCCGGTGCTCGACGCCACGAAACGGTTCGCGTCAGCGCATCCCGGCCTGCAGGTCGGCGAGGTGGGTCCGGGCTCGATCGACAGCGAGGTCCGGCGCCAGCTCGACGCCGACTTCAGCCGGGCCGAGATCATCAGCCTCCCGGTGACGCTCGGCGTCCTGCTGGTCGCCTTCGGCGCGGTCGTCGCGGCCGGCGTCCCGGTGCTGCTCGGGATCGGAGCAGTGATCACCGCGCTCGGCCTCACGGCACTCGTCTCGCGGGACGTCACGCCGGTCGACCGGAACACGCAGAGCCTCGTGCTCCTCATCGGCCTGGCGGTCGGGGTCGACTACGCGCTGTTCGTGCTGCGGCGCTCCCGTGAGGAGCGAGCTGCAGGTGCGAGCAGACGCGAGGCGATCGCTCGCGCCGGAGCGACCGCCGGCCGCGCCGTCCTCATCTCCGGCGTCACCGTGGTCGTGGCCATGAGCGGCATGCTGGTCGCAGGGGGCATGTTCACCTCGCTCGCCATCGGCGCCATGCTCGTCGTCGCCGTGGCCGTCATCGCCTCGGCGACCGTGCTGCCGGCGATGCTGTCGGTGCTCGGCGACAAGGTCGAGGCGATCCGGCTGCCGTTCTCGAAGCGCCGTGCGGCTCGCCGCGGCTCCGTGGACAGCGCGTGGGGCCGCCTCGCCGGGCACGTCGTCCGCCGGCCGCTGGTCTGGACGCTCGCCGCCGGCGCCGTGGTCGCGGCGCTCGCCCTGCCCATGTTCTCGATGCGCACCGCACTGCCAGGGCCGGAGTCACTGCCCCGCAGCTTCGCCGCGGTGGACGCCTACCAGCGGCTGACCGCCGCCTTCCCGCAGGACGGCACCACCGTCGACGTCGTCGTCCAGGCGCCGGCCGATCGGGCCGCCGACGTGGACCGGGCGCTGCGCGCCGCGATGCCGGCCGCCGCCGCGACCGGGCAGGTGGCCCGCGTCGACTCCCCGCGGATCGCCGTCTCGACCGACCGGACCGTGCACGTGCTCGCCCTGCCCGTCCCGGTCGAGCAGTCCGACCCGAGGCTCGGCGACGCCGTGGACGCCATCCGTGCCCAGGTCGTCCCGGCCGTGACGGGAGCGCTCGCCGGGGTCCCCGGGGCCGCCGTGCACGTCGGCGGCTCGGCCGACGTCACGGACCTCACCCGCTGGCTCGACGGGCGGCTGCCCTGGGTCATGGCCTTCGTGCTGGTGCTGACGTTCCTGGTCATGCTCGTGTCGTTCGGGTCGCCGTGGCTGGCGGCCGTGACCGTCGGGCTGAACCTGCTCTCGGTGGGCGCGGCGTACGGCGTCATGACCGCCGTGTTCCAGGGCACGTGGGCGCAGGGCCTGCTCGGCTTCACCTCGATCGGCTCGATCGCCGCGTGGCTGCCGCTGCTCATGTTCGTGCTGCTCTTCGGCCTCTCGATGGACTACCACGTGTTCGTGGTGTCGCGGGTCCGCGAGGCGTGGAAGGGCGGGGCCGAACCGCGCGACGCCGTCCGGATCGGGGTCGCCCGCTCGGCCGGGGTCGTGACCAGCGCGGCTGCGGTCATGGTGGCGGTGTTCGCGATCTTCGGGACGCTGTCGACGCTCGAGATGAAGCAGCTCGGGGTCGGTCTGGCGACTGCCGTGCTGCTCGACGCCACCCTGGTGCGCGGGGTGCTCCTGCCGGCGGTGCTCGCGCTGCTCGGCCGCCGCGCCCACACCGGCCCGCGCTGGATCCCCACCCTGCACCACTGATCACCAGTCCCCCTCGCGCTGATCATGCGATCCGCGGCGGTCATCCACACCTGTGGGCAACCGCCGCGGATTGCATGATCACCGAGAGACGGCGGTGCCCAGGATGTGCGGGCCCGCCGGGGCGAACATGGGCGAGGACGCCGACCAGCAACGGCGCACGCTCTGCCAGGTGAAGCCGGCCTCCTGCACGGCGAGGGCCGTGTCGCGCGAGGTCTCGCAGCCGCCGAGCAGCCGCGACCATATCACCCGGTCGATCACCCGCTGCGCGGCCCGGCCGGCCGGCGACGCGGCCGCGACGTGCTCGAAGACCCGCAGCTGACCGCCCGGCCGCAGCACGCGACGGGCCTCGGCGAGCACCGCCGGCTGGTCGGGAACGCTGCAGAGGACCTCCGAGAAGACCACGGCGTCGACGGCGCCGTCGGGCAGCGGGAGCGACTCGCCCACGCCGTCCACGACCTCGACGGGGAACGGGACGCGGGAGCCCGCGGCGGTGGCCGCCACCCGGAACCCGGCGTCCGGCTCGACCGCCACCAGCCGGCCGACGGTCGGCGGGTAGCGCTCGAAGATCCGCCCCCGGCCGCACCCGACCTCCGCGACGACGCCCGTGAGGCCGTCGAGCAGCTCGGCGTGCAGGGCGGCCTCCGCGGGGTCGGGGCCGCGCTCGGCCCGCCGGAGCGACCAGCGCAGGACCAGGCTCACCGTGGGACCGGCCGGGATCGGTCAGGACTGCGGCGGCGGGCCGGTGAGCGGACGCTGCGTCGCCTCGACCGCTGCCAGCTCGGCCATCCGCCGACGGTAGGCCTCGCTGCTGATCTCGCCGGCGACGAGCCGGGCGGCGAGCGAGGCCTCGAGCCGCTCACGGTCGTCGAGCGCCTCGCGCGGCGAGGGGAGCACGAGCCCGGTGGCGCGGGCCGCCGAGCGGCAGGCCCTGGCCGTGCGTCGCACGCCGATCTGCGCGACCACGACCACGATCACGACGACGAGCAGCGCGAGGTCGAGCACGACGATGCCGGACACGGCACACCTCCTCCTCGGCCCAGGATGTGGTCATCGTAGGCGTTCGCCCGGGCCCGCAGACCCGCCTCCGGAGAGTTCCGCGGACGATCGGACGGGCCTACGCGCCGCGAGCACGACGCCGGCCCGAAGCTCGGGAGCCGGTGGCGGCAGTCGCAGGTCGGCGACGATCTCGAGGCCCGCCGACGTGAGCATGTCGGTGAGCTCCTCGGGCTGCCAGTACCGGCTCGTCCACCGCACCGGCACGCCGTAGACCTCGGTGCGGACGCGCTCGCCGGACCCGGCGTGCGAGCCGATCAGCGCCACCCCACCGGGTACCAGCGCGGCGGCGAAGGCCGCCAGCACGCCCGGCAGCACCTCGCGGGGGAGGTGGAAGAGCGACCACCAGCCGAGCACCCCGCCGAGCGACCCGGGCGCGACGTCGAGGGCGGTCGCCGAGGCGACCTCGAACGCGAGGTACGGGTACAGCCGCCGGGCGTGCTCCACCATGCGCGGCGAGAGGTCGACTCCCCGCGCGTCCAGCCCCAGCCCTGCGAGAAGGGCTGTCACATGACCCGGACCGCAGCCGACGTCGAGCACCGGACCGAGCCCGCGCACCTCCTCGGCGAACCCGGCGAGAGCGGCGCGCAGCCACGGCTCAGCGGCGAGGTCCCCCATCCCCGTGGCGACGTAGCTGTCGGCCGCCCGGTCGTACGAGGCGCGGACGGTCTCGAGGTCCGCCGGCTGCTCCACCGGCGAACGGTACCGACGGCGCGTGCCTGATCAGGCGGAGGCGCGCTGCTCCTGCGGCGCGTCCCGGTCCTGCGGGCGCTTGCGCTCACCGAAGCGCAGGTCGAGCAGGGCGACCACGAGCGCGACGCCGACGATCACGTCGCAGAGCCGCAGGGCGCTCGTGACGGCCTGCTCCCAGTCGCCGCGGGACGACGCGAGCCGGTTGAAGAAGAGCGAGCCCACCGCCGCGATGCCGATGGCGGCCCCGATCCGCTGGCCGGTCTGCAGCACGCCGCCCGCACTGCCCGCCCGCGCGACGGGCACCTGCGACAGCGTGATCGTGATGTTGGGCGAGATGACCAGACCGCTGCCGATGCCGGTGACGAGCAGGGGCAGAGCCGTGGCCCAGCCGACGTTCGACCCGTCGACCCGCGAGAGCACGACGTCGGTCACGAGCAGCCCGGCGACGACCATGCCGAGCCCGACCGCGACGAGGGGGCGCCCGAACCGGTGCACGACCCGGCCGCCGAGCGCGGACGCGGCCGCGGACCCGAGGGCGAACGGGGTGATCGCCAGACCCGCCTGCAGCGCGGAGTACTGCCGCCCGGTCTGCAGGTAGAGCGCCAGCACGAAGAAGATCGCGGTGAAGCCCGCGAAGTAGGCCAGGCCGATGGCACTGCCGAACGCGTACGACGTCGTCCGGAACAGCTCGAGCGCGACCATGGGTTCGCGCCCGCGCCGCTCGTAGCGGCGCTCCCAGACGACGAAGGCCGCGAGCACGGCCAGGCCGGCCGGCACCAGCAGCCACTTCGTGCTGCCGGTCCAGGAGCGCTCCTGCACGAGCGGGAGCAGCAGGAGCAGGACGCCGACCCCGAGCAGCACGACACCGACGGGGTCGAGGCTCGCCGACGGGCGGCGGCCGGAGCGCGCGGGCAGCCAGCGCAGCGCGAGCACGACTGCGGCGATGCCGATGGGCACGTTGACGTAGAACACGGCGCGCCAGCCCGACGACTCGCCGAACAGCTGGATGAGCAGGCCGCCGACGAGCGGCCCGACCGCGGTCGACAGGCCGATGGTCGCGCCGAGCAGGCCGAAGGCGCTCCCCCGCTCCTTGCCGCGGAACAGCTCCTGCACGAAGCCGGAGACCTGCGGGTTGAGGATGCCGCCGCCCACGCCCTGCAGGAGCCGGCCGACGATCAGCACGAGGGACGAGGTCGCGAGGCCGCACGCGGCGCTCGCCGCGACGAAGAGGATCAGGCCGACCAGGAACATCGTCCGCCGCCCGCGCACGTCCCCCAGCCGCCCGGAGGGCACCAGCACGAGCCCGAACGCGAGCGCGTACCCCGACACGACCCACTGCAGGTCGCTGGACGACGCGTGCAGGCCCTCCCGGATCGAGGGCAGCGCGACGTTGACGATGCTCACGTCGAGCAGCGACATGAAGCCGGCCACGAGACAGACGGCGAACGCGCGCCAGCGCCGCGGGTCCGGCGTCCAGTCCTGCTCCCCGCCCTGGCCCTGCTGCCGATCGCTGGTCGTGGTCACCGGTCAATCGTCCTGGTTCGTCCGGACCGCCCGCGAGTCGATCGAGATCGAGGCGTCCTCAGGAATACCCGCTGGGGGTATCGGTTGTAGGGTGGACACAGGACCGAGGAGGACGCGTTGGCGGGATACACCGGCACGAAGGACGAGTACCTCAAGCGGCTGCGCCGCATCGAGGGGCAGGTGCGCGGCCTGCAGCGCATGGTGGAGGAGGACACGTACTGCATCGACGTCCTCACCCAGGTGGCCGCCGTCACGAAGGCCCTGCAGGCCGTGAGCCTGGGCCTGCTCGAGGACCACGTCGGGCACTGCGTCGTCGACGCGGCCCGCACATCCGACGAGGCGGCGCAGGTGAAGGTCCGCGAGGCCGCGGACGCCATCGCCCGCCTCGTCCGCAGCTGAAGCAGCTCTTCCCGAGGAGAACGCCATGAGCAGCACGATCACCACCACCCTCCCGGTCGCCGGCATGACCTGCGGGCACTGCGTCGGCGCCGTCACCCAGGAGCTCACCGCGCTCGAGGGCGTGCAGGACGTGCAGGTCGAGCTGGTGCCGCACGGCACCTCGACGGTCACCGTGACCAGCGCTGCTCCGCTGGACGCCGCCGCCGTCCGGGCTGCGATCGACGAGGCGGGGTATGACGTCGCCCACTGAGGCCCCCGCCGGGCGGATCACCCCCCTGCGCACCCTGGACCTCGCCGTCCAGGGCATGACGTGCGCCTCGTGCGCGGTGCGGGTGGAGAAGAAGCTCAACCGCATCGACGGCGTCGCCGCGTCGGTCAACTACGCCACGGGTGTCGCCCACGTGACCTTCCCCGAGGCGCTCGACCCCGCGGAGCTCGTCGCGACGGTCGAGCGGACGGGCTACACCGCCGAGCTGCCCGTTGCAGTCGGTGCGCAGGCGGGCAGTTCGGGGGGACACGGGGGGCGGAGCCCCCCGCGGGAGACACGAGGCTCCTGCGCGTGCGGCTGGTCGTCGCCGCCGTGCTCGCGCTGCCGGTGCTGCTGCTGGCGATGGTGCCGGGGCTGCGCTTCGACGGGTGGCAGTGGGTGAGCCTCGCGCTGGCCACTCCCGTCGCCGTCTGGGCCGCCTGGCCCTTCCACCGGGCGGCCGCGGTCAACGCCCGGCACGGCGCCACCACGATGGACACGCTGATCAGCGTCGGCGTGTCCGCCGCCTACCTCTGGTCGCTGGGCGCGCTGCTGGTGAGCCCCGCCCCCGAGCTCTACCTCGAGGTCGCGTCGGTCGTCACCGTGCTCGTGCTCGCCGGCCGCTACGCCGAGGCCCGCGCGCGGCACCGCTCCGGCGCCGCGCTGCGCGCCCTGCTCGGGCTCGGTGCCCGCACCGCCACCCGGCTGCCGGTCGCCGACGACGGCAGCTGGTCGGTGCAGTCCGAGGAGGAGGTGCCGGTCGAGCGGCTCGCCGTCGGCGACCTCGTGCTGGTGCGCCCGGGCGGCACCGTCCCGACCGACGGCGTGGTCGTCGAGGGCCGCAGCGCCGTCGACACCTCGCTCGTCACCGGCGAACCCGTGCCCGTCGAGGTCGCCGCGGGCTCGCCGGTCGTCGGCGGCACGGTCAACTCCTCGGGCCTCCTCGTCGTCCGCGCCACCCGCGTGGGCGCCGACACCACGCTGGCCCGGATCGGCCGGCTCGTCACGGAGGCGCAGAACGGCACGGCCCCGGTGCAGCGCCTGGCGGACCGGGTCAGCTCGGTCTTCGTGCCCGTCGTCCTCGTGGTCGCGGCGCTCACCGCGGCCGGCTGGCTGCTCACCGGCCACTCGGCGGGCGCCGCGCTGACGGCGTCCGTGGCGGTGCTCGTCATCGCCTGTCCGTGCGCCCTCGGCCTGGCGACGCCCACGGCGCTGCTCGTCGGCACGGGCCGCGGGGCCCAGCTCGGCCTGCTGGTCCGCAGCCCCGAGGTGCTCGAGAGCACCCGCCGGGTCGACACCGTGCTGCTCGACAAGACGGGCACCGTCACCGAGGGCCGGATGAGCGTGGCCACCGTCACGGCCGGCCCGGGCGACAGCGAGACGGAGATCCTGCGCAGGGCGGCCGCGGTCGAGAGCGGCAGCGAGCACCCCGTGGGCCGCGCCGTCGTCGCCGCGGCACGCGCCCGCGGCATCGACCTGCCGAAGGTCGAGCACTTCGCCTCCACCGGCGGGCTCGGCGTCGAGGGGGTCGTCGACGGGGACGTCATGGTCGTCGGCCGGCCCTCGTTCCTGACGGAGCGCGGGCTGACGGTTCCCGCCGGCGCCGGCGCGGGCGGCGTCCTCGTGGGGTGGGGCGGCCGCGCCCGCGGCGCCCTGGAGGTGACCGACCGCGTCAAGCCCGGCTCGGGGGAGGCCGTCGCCGAACTCCGCGCCCTCGGCCTGCGCCCGATCCTGCTCACCGGCGACGCGGTCGCTCCCGCCCGTGCGGTCGCCGAGCAGGTCGGCATCCCCGCGGACGACGTCGTCGCCGGTGTGCTCCCCGAGGGCAAGCTGGCCGAGGTCCGCCGGCTGCGGGCCCACGGACGCGTCGTCGCGATGGTCGGCGACGGCGTCAACGACGCGGCGGCGCTCGCGGGCGCCGACCTCGGCATCGCGATGGGCAGCGGCACGGACGTGGCGGTCGAGGCCTCCGACCTCACCCTGATGCGCTCCGACCTGCGCTCGGTGGCCGACGGGATCCGGCTCTCCCGGCGGACGCTCGCCACGATCAAGGTGAACCTGTTCTGGGCGTTCGCCTACAACGTGGCGGCGATCCCGCTCGCGGTGACCGGCCGGCTCACCCCGATGGTCGCTGCGGGCGCGATGGCCTTCAGCAGCGTCTTCGTCGTCACCAACAGCCTGCGCCTGCGGCGCTTCACCCCTGCTGGTCACGGCGGGGATCGGGCCGCCGATCCCGGCTCGGCGGCGGCTCACCCGTGACGGCCTCCGTCCGCCGGCCGCGCCGCACGTAGTCGCGGAGCACGACCTCGACGGCGTCCTGCGCGTTCCTGACGTCCGCGAGCACCATGACGTCGAGCACGAGGTCCGCCGGCAGGCTCACACTCACCGTACGCATCGCCGCAGCATGCTCCCGTCGGGTGCGATCAGACCCGGCTCGGGGTCCGCGACATGCTCACGTCCACGCGATCGGGCCGCACCTGGGAGGCCAGCTCGCGGGTCATCGCGGCGAGCGCTGCCGCCGCGGGAACCACCGACGGGGGCTGCTCGGGTCGCGTCGCCAGGACGTCCAGGCGCAGGTGGGTCGGCGGGTGCGCGGCGTCGGCGCGGTCCCAGCGCAGACCGCATGCGATCATCGCGCGGTCGATCTCCGACGCCGGCAGGTACGTGATCGCCTCGCGCTCGGCCGCCCAGATGTCCGGCAGGTTCCGGTTGACGGCACTGGTCACGGCCCGCTCGGCGGGCCCTTCGAGCGCGCCCACCCGGAGCATCCCGATCGTGGCCGCGGTGCCGGCCACGCGGACGGCGGCCTCGTCGGCGACGTACCCGGACGGCTCGCCGGCGCGGGTCGCGGCCGACTCGAAGGCCCGCTGCAGCGTGGCCAGCACGTAGGCCATCGGGCGCATGATCCACCCGACGAAGAGCTCGAGCACCGCGCTCAGGCTGGCGGTCGGGCTGGTACCGCCGCGGATGACGTACGCGTAGTCGCCGGTCCCCGAGGAGAACCTCACCTTGTACATGGCCCGGTCCCAGTTGCCCGGGCTCATCTGGAACACCCGGGCCCACCGCTGCAGGGTGTCGGAGGCCAGCGGGACCGGGAGCGTGTTCCGGACGTCGCCGTCGACGAGGTGACCCAGCTCGTGGGCGATCAGCGCCACCTGCGCCTGCCCGTCGAGGACGTTCCAGAGCGGCCAGCCGAGCACCAGGACGGGACGGCGCGCCCAGCCGACGCGGACGAGCGCCGACCGGTACTCCGTGTCGACGGCGACGACCGGCGGTGTGGCCACGCCGAGCGCGGCCGCGATCTGCCCCACCACCTCGAAGGCGGCGGGTGCGTCGGCGGCGGTCAGGCTGCGCGCGTCGGGGTCGAGCCGGCGCGGCCGCGGCCAGACCGCGACGACCAGCACCCCGACCGTCGGCACGAGGACGAGCCGCACGACGAACGCGATGTCCGCGGTCAGCAGCCATAGCAGGACCCCGATCAGCACGAGGCTGGCGAGGTGGGTGACGACGGCGGCCAGCAGGACGGCGGTGCGCAGCGACCCCGACGAGGGCCTGGCCCCGTCGCGCAGGACGCGCTCGTGCACCTCGGCCGCGAGCCGGCGCCCACGATCCCTGCGCCGCGCCTGCCGGCCCCGCGGCTCGGGCGGCCCGGGGACGGGATCGGCGTTCCAGAGGCAGTCCGGGCACCAGGCGGAGAAGCGGGGATCGACCTCGATCGGCGCTCCGCACCCGAGACACTCCTGCGCCCCCACATGGTCATGGTAAGGAGCGCACGTCGCGGGAGCCAGGGGAGTATGCGGGACCGTTCCCCCGTCGTGATGGAACGGCAACCTGGCCGCGGCCGACCGTCACGGCGGGAAACCCTGCGGCGGCACGCGGACCCGGAGCGCTACCATCGAGACACAGGCGTCGACCCGGCCATCACCGGTGAGCCTCCGGAAGAACGGGACCCACGACGGGGTCCTCAGTAGAACCGGACGGGAGTGGCCCGTCACAGCCGTTCACGAGAGGTCACCCGCACGAGGGGTGGCAAGCGAGGTGGTACCGCGGTGCCGCCCGGCCGGACGCCGGGTGTCGTCGTCCTCGCGCGAGAACCTTGGTCGCGCCACGAGGAGCACGCGGTGAGCTACCCACGGAACCTTGACGAGCAGCTCGACGGCAGCAGGGCCGGCGGCGTCCCGTCGACCCCGAGGTTCCCGGAGATCGAGGACCGCGTGCTGCGCTACTGGCGCGAGGACGGCACGTTCGTGGCGAGCGTCGAGCAGCGGCCCGCGGGCGTCGACGGCAGCAACGAGTTCGTCTTCTACGACGGGCCGCCCTTCGCCAACGGCCTGCCGCACTACGGCCACCTGCTGACCGGCTACGTGAAGGACGTCGTCCCGCGCTACGAGACCATGCGCGGCCGCCGGGTGGAGCGCCGGTTCGGCTGGGACTGCCACGGCCTGCCCGCCGAGGTCGAGGCGGAGAAGCAGCTCGGCATCACGCACAAGTCCCAGATCGAGGACGCTCGGCGTCGCCGAGTTCAACGACGCCTGCCGCACCTCCGTGCTGCGCTACACGAAGGACTGGGAGGAGTACGTCGACGCGGCAGGCCCGCTGGGTCGACTTCGAGCACGACTACAAGACGCTCGACCTCGACTACATGGAGAGCGTGCTCTGGGCGTTCAAGACGCTCTGGGACAAGGGGCTCGTCTACGAGGGCTTCCGCGTCCTCGCCTACTGCTGGCGCTGCGAGACGCCGCTGTCGAACACCGAGACCCGGATGGACGACGTCTACCGGCAGCGCCAGGACCCGGCGGTCACCGTCGGCCTCCAGCTCGAGACCGGCGATCGGCTGCTCGTCTGGACGACGACGCCGTGGACCCTCCCGACCAACCTCGCCGTCGCCGTCGGTCCCGACATCGAGTACGTCGTCGTCGAGCCCTCCGACGGGCCCTTTGCCCGGCGCCGGTTCGTGCTCGCGCAGGCCCGACTGGCGCACTACGCCCGCGAGCTCGGCGAGTCGCCCCGGGTCGTGCGCACCCTGCGCGGCAGCGAGCTGGTGGGGCTGGCGCTACCGACCGCCGTTCGACTTCTTCCTCGGGCGGGCGGGCGCGCACCGCGTGCTCGGCGCCGACTTCGTGACGACCGACGACGGCACCGGCGTCGTCCACCTCGCCCCGGCGTTCGGCGAGGACGACAAGGTCGCCACGGACGCAGCCGGCATCGAGCCGGTCGTCCCCGTCGACAGCCAGGGCCGGTTCACCGCCGAGGTCGCCGCCGTACGCCGGGCTGCAGGTGTTCGAGGCCAACCGGCCGATCGTCGCCGACCTGAAGGCCGGGCCGCCGAGCGGCGCCGTCCTGCTCCGCCAGGAGACCTACGACCACCCCTACCCGCACTGCTGGCGCTGCGACAACCCGCTCATCTACAAGGCGGTCTCGTCGTGGTTCGTGAAGGTGAGCGCCGTTCAAGGACCGGATGGTCGAGCTGAACCAGCAGATCAGCTGGGTGCCCGAGCACATCAAGGACGGCTCGTTCGGCAAGTGGCTCGAGAACGCCCGGGACTGGTCGATCAGCCGCAACCGGTACTGGGGCAGCCCGATCCCGGTGTGGGAGAGCGACGACCCGCGCTACCCGCGGGTCGACGTCTACGGCAGCCTCGACGAGCTCGAGCGCGACTTCGGCGTGCGCCCGACCGACCTGCACCGGCCCTACGTCGACGAGCTCACCCGGCCGAACCCCGACGACCCGACGGGCGCGCTCGACCATGCGCCGGGTGCCCGAGGTGCTCGACTGCTGGTTCGAGTCCGGCTCGATGCCGTTCGCCCAGGTGCACTACCCGTTCGAGAACGCGGACTGGTTCGAGCACCACTACCCGGGCGACTTCATCGTCGAGTACATCGGGCAGACCCGCGGCTGGTTCTACACGCTGCACGTGCTGGCCACGGCGCTGTTCGACCGGCCCGCGTTCCGCACCTGCGTGAGCCACGGCATCCTGCTGGGCGACGACGGCCGCAAGATGAGCAAGAGCCTGCGCAACTACCCCGACGTGCGCGAGGTGTTCGAGCGCGACGGGTCCGACGCGATGCGCTGGTTCCTGATGTCGTCGCCGGTGCTGCGCGGCGGCAACCTCGTCGTCACCGAGCAGGGCATCCGGGACGGCGTCCGCCAGGTGCTCATCCCGCTGTGGAACGTCTGGTACTTCTTCACGCTCTACGCCGACACGGCGACCGAGGGCGGGTACGAGGCCGTGCGCCGGACGGACTCGACCGACGTGCTCGACCGCTACGTGCTGGCCAAGACGCACGACCTCGTCGACGCCGTCACCCGTCAGCTCGACGCGTTCGACGTGGCCGGCGCCTGCCAGAGCGTCCGCGAGTTCCTCGACGTGCTGACGAACTGGTACGTGCGCCGCTCGCGGGAGCGGTTCTGGGCGACCGGGGGTCTCACGGACGACGCCCGCGCGGCCTTCGACACCCTGTACACGGTGCTCGAGACGCTGTGCACGGTGGCTGCGCCGCTGCTGCCGCTGACCACCGAGGAGATCTGGCGCGGGCTGACCGGGGGGCGGAGCGTGCACCTGCTCGACTGGCCCTCCGCCGACGCGCTCCCGGCCGACCCCGGCCTGGTCGCCAGCATGGACCGGGCCCGCGAGGTGGCGTCGACGACGCTGGGGCTGCGCAAGGCCCGGGGGCTGCGGGTGCGGCAGCCGCTCGGCGCCCTCACCGTGGTCGCGGCGGAGGCCGCGGAGCTCAAGGCCTTCGCGGACGTCGTCGCCGACGAGGTCAACGTGAAGGCGGTGCGCCTGCTCGACCTCGACGACGCCGAGGCGGCCCAGCTCGGGGTCACGCAGCGGCTCACGGTCAACGCGCGGGCCGCCGGGCCACGGCTGGGCAAGGACGTCCAGGCGGCGATCCGGGCGAGCAAGGCCGGTGACTGGCGCCTCGAGGACGACGGCCGGCTGGTCTGCGGCGGCCTCGAGCTGCTCGAGGGCGAGTACACGCTCGAGACGGTGGTGTCGGGCGAGGCCGCCGGGCACGAGGCGGTGGCCGTCCTGCCGTCGGGCGGGTTCGTCGTGCTCGACACCGACGTGACGCCGGAGCTGGCCCGCGAGGGCGTCGCGCGCGACCTGGTGCGGGCGGTGCAGCAGGCCCGGCGCGACGCGGGGCTGGCCGTCGGGCAGCGCATCGAGCTGGCTGTCGGCACGGCGGACGGCGCCGTCGCGGACGCCGTCCGGGCCAACCTCGACCTGGTGGCGGGCGAGACGCTGGCGGAGCGGGTGCTCGTCGTCGACGACGTCACCCGACGGCACGTGGACCCGCTCGCAGGCGACGGTCGGCGACGGCCACGCGGTGACCGTGGCGCTGCGGACCGTCTGATCCGTGCCGCCCGCCCCCGAGGCGGCGGGCGGCGCATCGGACGGGTCAGACGGCGGCGACCGGGACCAGCCCGGCGATGTGCTCGGCGATCGCCAGGCTCGAGGTGGCGGCGGGCGAGGGAGCGTTGCGGACGGCGACGACCGCGCCCTCGACGTCGATCGCGAAGTCGTCGAGGAGGCTCCCGCGCCGGTCGACGGCCTGCGCCCGCACGCCCGCCGGCGCCGGCACGAGGTCCGCGCGCCCGAGCTCGGGAACGTACCGGCGGGCGGCCGCGGCGTACGCCCGCTTCGACAGCGACACCGACAGCTCCCGCACGCCGGTCCGCCAGTTGCGGGCGGCCATCCGCCAGGTGCCCGGCCAGCGGCCGAGGTCGGCGAGGTCGCGCAGGTCGACGTCGCGCCACCGGTAGCCCTCCCGCGCCAGCGCCAGCACCGCGTTGGGGCCGACGAGCACCTCGCCGTCGACGCGCCGGGTGAGGTGCACGCCGAGGAACGGGTACCGCGGGTCGGGCACCGGGTAGATCATGCCCCGGACGAGCTCGCGCGCCGGCGGCCGCAGCCCCCAGTACTCCCCGCGGAAGGGGACGATCCGCAGGTCCCGCGCGCTGCCCAGCCCGCGGGCGAGCCGGTCGGAGCCGAGGCCCGCGCACACGACGACCGCGTCGAAGCGGCGGACCTCGCCGCCGGCGAGCCGCACCTGCCCGCCGGCGGCGGTGGCGCGCACCTCGTCCACGACACGGCCGAGGAGCACCTCGCCGCCGGCGCCTGCGACGTCGGCGGCGAGCGCCCGGCACACCGCCGGGTAGTCGACGGCCGCGGTGTGCGGCGAGTGCAGGGCGGCGACGCCGGTCGCCGCCGGCTCGACCTCGCGCAGGCCGGCGGCGTCGAGCCGGCGCAGCCCGGGCACGCCGTTGCGCGTCGCCCGGTCCTCGATCCGCTCGAGCGCCGGCAGCTCGTCGCCCGAGACGGCGACCACGAGCTTGCCGAGCTCGGCGTACGCGACGCCGCGCTCGGCCGCGTACTCGCGGAGCAGGCCGCGGCCGCGCGTGCACAGCGTGGCCTTCAGCGAACCCGGCTCGTAGTACAGGCCGGCGTGGACCACGCCGCTGTTGTGCCCCGTCTGGTGGGCGCCGACCGTACGCTCCTTGTCGAGCACGGTGACCCGAAGCCCCGGGTGGCGCAGCGTGAGCTCGCGCGCGGTGGCGAGCCCCACGATCCCCGCGCCGACCACGCACACGCCCGGCTCGTCGTCCACGCGGCCCTCCCCTGCTCCTCGCGTCGCAGCCGGCGACCACCCGGCCGGGCCACGCGGGCTGCACGGGTTGCAGACTGTCGGCATGACCATACCCGCGACGCACCACCCGGGACGGCCGTCCTGTCGAGCTCACCCGCGACGACGAGCAGAAGCGCTACACGGCGAGCGTCGAGGGACGGGTCGCGGCGCTGGCCGAGTTCATCCCCACCGCCGAGCTGGTCGTCTTCACGCACACCGAGACGGACCCCTCGTTCGAGGGCCAGGGCGTCGCGTCGGAGCTGGTGCGCTGGGCGCTCGACGACGTGCGCGCCCGCGGCCTGGCCGTGCTGCCGCTCTGCCCCTTCGTCAAGGCCTACATCGGCAAGCACCCGGACGAGTACGGCGACCTCGTCTACACCTCGCGCACGACCGTCGTCAACGACTGACTACCCCCTCAACCCCCGCCGATCAAGGAAAACCTGGACCCTGGTCCAGCTTTTCCTTGATCGGCACGGGAAGGGGCGACGAGGGTCAGGGGAGCAGGCGGCCCGGGGAGAGCAGGCCGGCGGGGTCGAGGGCGGCCTTGACCGCGCGCATCGCCGCGACGTCGGCAGGCGAGCGCGTCAGGTGCAGCCAGCCGAGCTTCGCCCGGCCGATCCCGTGCTCGGCGCTGATGCTCCCGCCGAGCTCGGCGACCAGCCGCAGGACGCCGCCGGTGACGGCGTCCTCGGCCGCGGTAGGGACTCCGGTCACGTTGACGTGCGCGTTGCCCTCGGCCAGGTGCCCGAACGTCACCGGCCGCGCGCCGGGCGCCGCCGCGCTGACGGCATCAGGCAGCCGTTCGAGGAAGGCGCGCGAGCGCCGGCACCGGGACCGCGACGTCGAGCTTGACAGGCCGCAGCGGCGCGAGCGCGTCGGTCTGCCCCTCGCGCAGCGCCCAGAGCCGAGCGCGGTCGGCCTCCGAGGTCGCGACCGCGGCGTCGCGCACGCCGTCCACCGGCTCGATCGCGGCGGCGAGCTCGTCCAGCAGGTCGGCCCCGCGCGGCCCGACGCTCTCCGCCAGCACGTAGAACGGTGCGGCGCCGGCGAACGGCGACCGCACGCTCCCCCGCCGCACGACGAGGTCGAGGCCGTCGGCGGCGAAGAACTCGACGGCGTCGAGCCCGGTCGACACCCGAACGCAGCGCCACGAGCAGCCGCACCGCGGCCGCCGCGTCGTCGAGTGCCACCAGGGCGGCGGCGCGCGCCGCCGGGGCCGGGGCCAGCCGCAGCAGCACGCGGGTGATCACGCCGAGCGTGCCCTCGCTGCCGGTGAGCAGCTGGACGAGGTCGTACCCGGTGTTGTCCTTCGGCAGGCCGCCGAGCCGGCTCACGACCGAGCCGTCCGCCAGCACCGCCTCGAGGCCCGCGACCTGCGTGCGCGTGGTGCCGTGCCGCAGCACCCGGGCGCCGCCCGCGTTCGTGGCGACCACGCCGCCGACCGTGGCGGTGCCCCGGGAGGCGAGGTCGATCCCGAGTTCGAGGCCGGCGGCGAGCGCGGCGAGCTGCACGCTCTCGAGGGGAGCGCCGGCGCCCGCCTCGACCGTGCGCGTCACGGGGTCGGGGACGCCGACGGCGCGGAGCCGCCCGGTGCTCAGCACCACCTCGCCGTCGGCCGGCGCGGCGGCGCCGACCAGCCCGGTGTTGCCGCCCTGCGGGACGAGCGCGACGCCCGCGTCGGCGCAGGCCCGCACGACGGCGACGACCTCGCCGGTCGAGGCGGGTCGCACCACGGCGAGCGGCTCCCCGGCCCAGCGACCCGTCCAGTCGCGGTCGTACCCGGCGGTGAGCGCTCCGGTCAGCAGGTGCGCGTCGCCGACCGCCGCCCGCAGCCGCTCGACGAGCGTCACGAGGCTCCCCGGCGGGCGGACCGCACCCGGCGGGCGCCCCGCCGGAGCGTGGTCGCGACGGTGGCCCGCATCATCGGCAGGGTCGGGGTGGACGCCATGATCCCCAGCTCGTCGAGCGGGGACGACCGGCCGTCGAGGAACCGCAGCACGCGCTCCGGCGGGTTGCCGAGCAGCAGCTGCGCGAACAGCTCGGGCCCCTGCACGAGCCCGCGGTCGAGCGCGTGGAGCAGCACCGAGTCCATCCACCGGTGCCGGGCGGGGTAGGCGGGCGGCGGCAGCGGGTCGGGGCCCCGCCCGTCCAGCCCGAGCAGCGCCGCAGCCACCGCCGCCGACTGCCGCTGCATGGCCGCGAACGTGTACCCCGTCGACGCCCGGGTGGCGCCGCCGGCGGTGCCGAGCCGGACGATCCGCCGCCCGGTGCGCCGCAGCGGGACGGCGTCGCTCATCGGGATCGCGCCGTCCTCGACGTCCTTGACCTCGTACGCGCCGGCCGCGCCGGCGGCGCCGAAGCGTTCCCGCAGGTAGCGGCGCAGGTGCCGCTCGTAGGTCGCCGTGGCGAGCCGCTCGCGCGAGAACTCCGTGTACTCGACGAGCCCCGTGCGGGCGTCGTCCGGCAGCACGTACCCGAAGGCGACGCCGCGCGCGGGCTGGGGCACCGTGAAGTCCATGAACACCGGGGCCGTGGGGTCGAGCACGTCGGCGCCGAACCGCAACCGTCCACCCGCGGAAGTGCTGGAGCAGCGGGGTCATCGCGGGCAGGCGGGGCGCCGCGGGCCGCGAGTCGAGGACCCAGCGGGCGCGCACCTCGCCGTCGCCCGTGACCACGTGCGCGCGCTCGGGCCCGTCCGTCACCGCCCCGGCGGGCGCGGTCACGCGGACGGCGCCGAGCCGGTCCGCGGCGCCCTCGGCCAGGGCGTACAGCTCCTGCGACCGCACCATCACGTAGCGCAGCGGCGCCAGGTCGAGCCGGTGCTCGGCGCCGGAGCGGTCGACGAGGAGCACCTCGCGCCAGGACCGGTGGACGGCGCCCTCGACGGGGCTCGCGCCGTCGTCCCAGAAGCACCACGTGCGGTCGCGGCCCGCGTGGTGCACGGGGTCGATGACCGCGATCGACGGTGGCGTCGCGCCCTCGGGCAGCAGCCGGGCCAGGTGCACGAGCAGGCTGCTGCCCGCGCCCCCTGCCCCCACGATCGCGACGTCGACCAGCACGCGACCCAGGATGTCGTGCCGGACCCGCCGGCGCGCGCCCGGCTCGAAGCGGGGGTCAGTGCACGAGGCGGATCCAGCGGTAGCCGTAGCCGGTCAGCGCGACCTGGCGAAGGCCGTCGGCGGGATCCGCGAGTGGTTCGGCGGCCGCGTCGGCGAGCAGCTCCTCCACCTCGCCGGCGTCGTCCAGGCCCTTCGCCTTCGTCAGGTCGACGGTGCGCTCCTCGTCGCAGAGGTTGTGGAGGAAGAGCAGGGAGCCGGTGAGGCCGTCGACACGGTGCGCGAGGACCTCGGGCGGGACGCCCTCGCCGTCGACGAGCGTGAGGCTTCCGTCGCCCGTCTCGGGGCACTCCCGCCGGACGTTGATCAGCCGCTGCGTCCAGGTGAGCAGCGAGTCGCCCCGGCCGCGCTGCCGGGCGACGTTCACCTCCGTGTACGCGAAGGGGCCCTCGTCGACCAGCGGCTTGGTGAACGCCTCGGGGTCGGCCTTCGAGAAGCCCGCACCCGGGCCGCCGTCCCACTGCATGGGCGTGCGGAACGCGTCCCGGCCCTTCAGCGCGAGGTCGTCGCCCATGCCGATCTCCTCGCCGTAGCGCAGCGCCGGCGTGCCCGGGAGCGAGAACTGCAGCGCGTAGGCGAGCTCGATCCGGCGCCGGTCGCCGCCCAGCATGGGGGCCAGCCGCCGCCGGATGCCGCGGGCGTACAGCTGCATGTCCTCCTCGGGGGCGAACGCCGCGAAGACCTCCGCGCGCTGGGGCTCGGTGAGCCGGGAGAGGTCGAGCTCGTCGTGGTTGCGCAGGAACGTCACCCATTGGCCGCCGCGGGGCACGCGGACGGCGTCCGTGAGGGCCTCCGCGAGCGGCTCGGCCGACCGGCGGGCGAGGGCGAGGAACAGCCTCGGGTTCAGGACGAAGTCGAAGAGCATGTGCATGCGGTCGGCCCCGGCCTCCGACGAGCCGAAGTACTGCGGCACGTCCTGCGGCGAGACGTTCGCCTCGCCGAGCAGGACGCTGTCGCCCTGGTGCCACTGCAGGTACTGCCGCCAGTCGGTGAGGATCTGGAAGTCGTTGACGTCGGCCTCGGGCCCCGGCTCCACGAGCTCGATCACGAAGGGCGCCGCGTCGACCCTGAAGCCGGCGACGCCCACCTGCAGCCAGAACCCCATCACGCGCTGGATCTCGGCGCGGACCTCGGGGTTGCGCCAGTTCAGGTCGGGCTGGAAGTCGTAGAACCGGTGGTAGTACCAGGCGCCGGCCTCCTCGCACCACGACCACGTCTCGCGCTGCTCCCCCGGGAAGACCATGCCCTGGAACCGGTCGGCCGGTTCGTCCTTCGACCAGACGTAGAAGTCGCGGTACGGGGAGTCGGGGTCGCTCTTCGCGGAGACGAACCACGGGTGCTGGTCCGAGGTGTGATTGACCACGAGGTCGATCACGATCCGGATGCCGTGGTCGGCGGCCTCGTGCACGAGCTCGACGAAGTCGCCGAGCGTGCCCAGTCGTGGGTCGACCGCGTAGTAGTCGGACACGTCGTAGCCGTCGTCCCGGTGCGGCGTCGGGTGGATGGGGTTCAGCCACAGGCACGTGATGCCGAGGCGCGCGAGGTGCGGCAGCCGCAGGCGCAGCCCCCCGAAGTCCCCCCACCCGTCCCCGCTGGCGTCGGCGAAGCTGTCGACGTCCACGCAGTAGATGACGGCTTGCCGGTACCAGCGCTGGGCCGAGGGGTCGTCGATCACGCACCCACCCTCGGCCCCGGCCGGGCACTCCGCATCCCCGGGCCCCCCCAGCCGCCTCCGCCGGGGTCCGCCGGGGTCGCCGGGTCAGGGCGAGAGCGTCCAGACCACCAGGACGTAGGCGTTGTACCAGGCCACGACGACCGTCAGGACCACGAGGACGCCCACGATCACCGGCCGGGGCAGCCGCACGAGCCCCCACGCCAACGGGAGCACCAGCGGGAAGGCGCAGAGCAGCAGGCGCGACTTGGAGTGCATGTAGTTCTCGGTGCCGAGGACGAGCGCGACCGCGAACGCGGCGTACGCGACCACCGCGAGCGGTGCCCGGCCCACCGCGAGCGCGACGACCAGGGCGATCGAGGCGACCACGACGAGCGAGCACACCACGATGACCAGGTCGTCCCCCTGGGTCAGGGAGCTCGTGATCGTGCGCAGGGTGTAGGCGCCGCCGTCGAAGCCCGAGCGCCACTCGGCCGACTGCACCCAGAACCAGGCGTCGGGGCGGCCGGTGCGGGCCCACAGGAAGCCCCAGTACCCGAGCACCCCGAGGGGAGCGAGGACGGCGCCCGCGACGGGCCGCCACGGCACGCGGCGGTGCTCGCGCACCGCGCGCACGACCGCCACCAGTGCGGCGAGGGCGATCGCACCGGCCAGCGCGACGCCGAGCGAGCGTGTGGCGCCCGCGAACAGGCACAGCACCCCCGCCGTCAGCCAGCGCCCGTCGAGCAGGGCCAGCGTCGACCAGACGGCGAGCGCGACGTACAGCGCCTCCGTGTAGGGCATGGCGAGGACGACGCCGTGCGGCCACGTCGCCCACAGCGCGACGACGACGAGCCCCCCGACCCGCGCGGTTCTCGGGGCGGCCGCGTCGGTGGCCGCCCGGGTGCCCCCGTTCGCGGCGGGCACGAGGCGCCGGCCGAACCGGTCCAGTCCGGCCGCCGCGACGAGACCGGAGACGGCGGTGACCAGGTAGCCCGCCGCGAGGACGGAGACCAGGGGCAGCGCCGCGACGGCCCGGACGACGAGGGGGTACAGCGGGAAGAACGCGATGTTGCTCGTCGTCGGCCTGCCGTGCAGGTAGCCGGGGATCAGCGGGTCGTACCCGCGGGCCGCGAGGCGGAGGAGCCGTGGGGCGTCGTAGGTGTCGAGGCGGGCGAACGCCGCATAATCGTGGTTCCGCGCGTAGATCGCCAGGGCGAGGAGCCCGACGAGGCGGATCGCGGCGTAGACCGCGAGTGCCGGGGCGACGTCGCGGGCGCCCGCGCGGAGCCGGGCCCGACGGCCCTCACGTGCCCCGCCCGCGGGTCGCGTGGTGAGCGGCGGTCGTGCGCCGCCCTCGGCGTCGGTGGTGCTCACGCTGGCGCCGCCCGCCGACGCGCCGTCGGCTCGCCTCACGTTCCGACGGTACAGGCGCCGCAGCGGCCGCCGCCCGGTCGACGGTTGGTCAGGTGGCCATGTCGACGAACCGCGAGTAGTGGCCCTGGAAGGCGACGGTGATGGTGTCGGTCGGGCCGTTGCGGTGCTTGGCCACGATGAAGTCGGCCTCGCCCGCGCGCGGCGACTCCTTCTCGTACATGTCCTCGCGGTGCAGCAGGATGACCATGTCGGCGTCCTGTTCGATCGATCCCGATTCACGCAGGTCGGACATCTGCGGCTTCTTGTCGGTGCGCTGCTCGGGCCCGCGATTGAGCTGGCTCAGCGCGATCACCGGGACCTCGAGCTCCTTCGCCAGCAGCTTGAGGGCGCGGGAGAACTCCGAGACCTCCTGCTGGCGGCTCTCGACCCGCTTGCCGGAGCTCATCGAGCTGCAGATAGTCGACGACCACGAGCTTGAGGCCGTGCCGCTGCTTGAGCCGCCGGCACTTGGCCCGGATCTCCATCAGGGACATGTTCGGGCTGTCGTCGATGAACAGCGGCGCCTCGCTGACCTCGCCCATCGTGCGGGCCAGCCTGGTCCAGTCCTCCTCGCGCATCGTTCCCTTGCGCATGTTCTGCAGCGGGATCCGGGCCTCCGCCGAGAGCAGGCGCATGGTGATCTCGTTGCGTCCCATTTCAAGGCTGAAGATGACCGACGACATCTGATGGTGGATCGCGGCCGACCTCACGATGTCGAGCCCCAACGTGGAATTGTGAGTCGGGATCATCGACTCACCGGCGAGATAGAGGTGGTCCTCGGCCGCTACCTCTATACAGCGCACCGGGACGTAGGGGATCGGCCGGACCTCGGTGATGAAGCGGCTGTCCCGTCGCGGGAAACGGCGACCGCGCCGTTCCTTGTGGACCAGGCGCTTGCGTTCCAGCTCGAAGACGTCGTCGTCACTGCTGAAAGTGATGGCGTACGACGTCGACGTCGACTCGCTCCGCCCCTGGACGCGCTTGGTCGACAGCGTCGAGCGATAGCCGAGCCCGGTGACGAGCTCACGAATGCCGAGCGCGAGCCGGTGATCGGTCACGGCGATCTGCACGACTCCCGAGGGAACGACTGTTCCGTCAGTGTCGAGCAGACCGGCGAGCAGGGCGCGGCGTTGACCCTCGGACGCTCGGAGGTACGCGTCGGGGATGTGCTTGTCGCCGAGGACCCCGAGCGTCCGCAACCGCCCCCGCACCGTGCCATGGGCGACACAGGACCGAACCTGCGTCGGTTCCTCGACCGTGCGGATGGAGTACCGCAACGAGGCTGCGGCGCTCGGCGTGACGAGGAAGCCGTCCGCCTCGATGCGCAGCAGGATCTCGGGGTCGGCACTCGTGATCTGAGCTGCGGCGGTCGTGCCGTCGCCGAGCCATGCGCCCAAGGTGTACGGCGGGACGGGGAGGTCGGCCTCGGGGAGCTGAAGCGCGGGAGCGAGGCGGACGCTGTGGTTCGAACGAGCATCCGACGTGCCGCACTGCAGAGTCCGGGCGATCTCCCCGGTCGTCCGTACGGCCGCGAAGGTCCGCTGGTTGCGGTACCCGTCGTATCCGGTCCGCGCCTGCTGGGCGGACCTGCGCGAGGCGCGCGTCTCGGTGAGCCACTGGTGCTCCTCGTCCGCCACGATCACGGTCCCGTCCGAGAAGTGGACCTCGTAACAGGGCCGCCCGGTCATCACCTCGGTGGCGCCGACCACCCGGGTGGGCAGGCCGTCGGCCCCGAGCACGAGGTCGCCTACGGCAATCTCGCCTATCGTCGTCCACCCGTCGGGCGTCGGCAGGGGGGTGTCGAGGGCCAATGCCTTGCCCACGGCCGGTCTCGCCGCGATCACGATCATCTGACCGGAGTGGAAGCCGTTGGTCAGCCGGTCGAGGTCGGCGAAGCCGGTCGGGATGCCCGTGAGGCCGTCGCCCCGGTGGCTGGAGGCCTCGATCTCGTCGATCGCCCCCTCGATGATCTCGGAGAGGGGGAGGTAGTCCTCCGAGGTGCGGCGTTCGGTGACCGCGTACACCTCGGCCTGCGCGGCGTTGACGATCTCGTCGACGTCGCCGCCGTCCGTCGCGTACCCGAGCTGCACGATCCGGGTGCCCGCCGTGACCAGGCGGCGCAGCACCGCCCGCTCCCGGACGATCCGCGCGTAGTAGCCCGCGTTGGCTGCGGTGGGGACCGACGACAGCAGGGTGTGCAGGTAGGCGGGGCCGCCGATCTGGCCGAGCTCGCCGCGCTTCGTGAGCTCGGCGGCGACGGTGACCGCGTCGGCCGGCTCGCCGCGGCCGTACAGGTCGAGGATCGCCTCGTAGACCGTCTCGTGCGCCGGCCGGTAGAAATCGTTGCCCCGCAGGACCTCGATGACGTCGGCGATGGCGTCCTTCGACAGGAGCATGCCGCCGAGCACGCTCTGCTCGGCCGCCAGGTCCTGCGGCGGGGTGCGACCGTAGTCCTCACTGGGGCCGCTGCTGCCCATGTCGAGCTCGGCGAGTGTCACAGCTCCCCTCCCTTCGTCGAACCTCGCACCGACCACACCGGACGGAGTTCGGTGCGCTCGAACATGTGTCTACAGGCGGGGTACGACAAAGACACGAGGAGTCATGCTACGAGCACTCTCTGGAGCGGCTGAGGGTTATGAGGAAGACGGTAGGGAGGCCCGTCACGCGACACAAACAGGTCTGTGGACACACCTGCGGACATCCTGGGGACGACCGGTGGACGGGAGCGAGAGGTTGTCCACAGCTTGTGGACAACTCGGTGGACAACTTGCTGACTCCACCACATGACAACGTGCTGACCGGCGCGGACGGCGTCCACCGGGTGTGGACGTGAAAAACTCGACCCCGATCCGGGCGAGCCCCGTCCCCGGGCGTGTCGCGACGAGGAGGTGCCCCCACGCCGCCCGCAGAACGGACGAGCCCGGTGAGGGCCGTACGAGCGGACCGCCGCCAGATCCTCGCCCTGGCCGTCCCGGCGCTCGGGGCGCTGGTGGCCGAACCGCTGTTCCTGCTCGCGGACTCGGTGATCGTCGGGCGCCTGGGTACGGTTCCGCTGGCCGCTCTCGGCATCGCCGGAGGTCTGCTCGCCGCGGTCGTGAGCACCTTCGTCTTCCTCGCCTACGGCACCACCGCCGCGGTGGCCCGCAGGGTCGGTGCGGGCGAGCGACCGGCGGCACTCCGGCAGGGCGTCGACGGGCTCTGGCTGGCGGCCGGTCTGGGCGTGCCCGTGGCCGTCGCCGGGCTGGTGCTGGCACCCGCCGCGGTGGGCCTGTTCGGCGCGACGCCCGAGGTCGCCGCCCAGGCCGTGACCTACCTGCGCTGGTCGCTGCCCGGCGTGCCGGCGATGCTCGTCGTGCTGGCGGCCACCGGCGTGCTGCGCGGCCTGCTCGACACCCGGACCCCGCTCGTGGTCGCCGCCGCCGGCGCCGTCCTCAACGCCGTGCTCAACCTCGTGCTGGTGCACGGCGTGCACCTCGGGATCGCCGGGTCCGCGCTGGGCACGGCGACGACCCAGGTGCTCATGGCCCTCGCCGTCGGCGCGGTCGTCGTGCGGGGGGCACGCGCGGGCGGCGTCGGCCTGGGCCCCGACCTGCCCGGGGTTCGTGCCGCGGCCAGGGCCGGCGGCCCGCTGCTGGTGCGCACGCTCGCCCTGCGGGCTGCGCTGCTGGTCACGACGTACGCGGCCACCGCCGCCGGTCCTGCCCGGCTCGCGGCCCATCAGGTCGTCAGCAGCATCTGGATCCTGCTGGCGCTCGCGCTCGACGCGCTCGCGATCGCGGCACAGGCACTGACCGGGACCGCACTGGGGGCGGGCGACCTGGACGCCGTCCGCGACTCGACCGCCACGATGACGCGCTGGGGCGTGGCGTGCGGGGCGCTGACGGGGCTCGCGGTCGCGGTCCTGGGACCCGTGATCGCTCCGCTGTTCTCGCCCGATCCCGTCGTGCGCGGCGCCGTCGTGGCCGCCCTGGTGGTCGTCGGGGTGACACAGGCGGTCGCCGGCTACGTGTTCGTGCTCGACGGGGTGCTGATCGGCGCCGGCGACGGCACGTACCTCGCGGTGGCGGGCGTGATCCAGACGGCGCTCTACGCCCCGGTGGCCCTGCTCGTGGCGCACGCCGCGCCGGCCGGAACGGCGCGGCTCGTGCTGCTGTGGGCGGTCTTCGCCGGCGGCTGGATGCTGTTGCGCGCCGTCTTCCTGGGGCTGCGCGCCCGCTCGTCGGCGTGGCTGGTCCCGGGAGCGGCGCGCTGACACCCGCCGCGGGTCGCCCGCCGCAGGGACACCGCGACGGGGCGGGCGAAGGAGGCGGGACGGGGGACAATGACCGCGTGCCCACCGCGCCCGCCTCCGCCGACGCCCGCTCGACGCCGGCAGCGCGGCGGTCCCGGAGCCGCGGGCGAGGCGTCCTCGCGGCGCTCGACGCGCGCCCGCGGCTCTGGCTGCTCGTCGGGCTGATCGTCCTCGCGGGCGCGAGCGCGCGCGTGCTGATCCAGTACGTGCTGACGTTTCCCGACGAGATCTGGCTGGTCGACCTCGAGGTGTACCGGGAGGGTGCGCGCAGCCTGGTCGAGGGTCGGCAGGTCTACTCGTGGCTGACGGAGGCGCCGCAGTACCTGCCCTTCACCTACCCGCCGTTCGCGGCGGTCGTGGGCATCCCGCTGCTCGCACTGCCGTTCGTCGCCGTGGGATGGCTGTGGTCGGTGGCGCAGATCCTCCTGCTGTGGACGATCACGGGGGTGGCGTTCCGGCCCTTCCTCGAGCGCTTCGCCGCACGACGGGGGCTGGTGCACGGTGTCGTCGCGGGTGCGCTGGTGCAGCTCCAGCCGGTGCAGGACAGCATCCGCTTCGGTCAGGTGAACGCCGCGCTGGTCGCGCTGTGCCTGGTCGACGTCGCGCGCCGCCGGGTCGGGTGGTGGCCACGCGGCACGCTGGTCGGGCTGGCCGCGGCGGTCAAGCTCACCCCGGCGGTCTTCTGGGTGCACTGGGCGGTCACCCGGCAGTGGCGCGTCCTCGCTGCCTCCGTCGCGGCGGCGGCGACGGCGACCGTGGCGACAGCCCTGTACGCACCCTCCGCGAGTGCCGCGTACTGGACGGACGCGCTGTTCGACTCCGGTCGGCTCGGGCCGAACCAGGATCCGTCGAACCAGTCGCTGCGCGGCATGCTGCTGCGGATCGGACCTGGCGAGGGGCCGGCGCTGACGGTGACCTGGGTCGCGTGCGCGGCAGTCGTGGCCGTGCTCGGGTTCCGGCTCGCGGCCCAGCTGGAGCGGCTCGGCGAGCCCGTAGCCGTGGTGGCCGTGATGGGGATGCTGGCCGTGCTCCTGTCGCCGGTCTCCTGGCTCCACCACCTGTACTGGGGCGTGGTCGCCATCGGCGCCCTGCTCGGCGACGGTCGGTCCCGGCTCCGGGTGGCGGCCGCCGCCGGGACCGGGCTCGTGCTGGCGGCCCGGCTGCCCTGGACGGGGAACTCGTGGGTGGCCCGGCACGGCTGGCAGCACCCTGCCGGGTACGTCGTGCAGCAGTCCTACTGCTGGCTCGCGCTCGCGGTTCTCGCCGCACTGTGGGTACTGCTGGTCCGCCGGGCCGGGCCACGCCCGGGCTCCGACGCACCCACGGACGCCGGCCGGCGGGCACCGGACCGGCCGGCCGATCCTGCACGGCGACCGGAGCCGCTCGACCTCGGGTCGGACGGCGTCCCGGTCCGGTAGCGCGGGACGAGCAGCGGGCGCCGGGGAAGGGTGCTCCCCGGCGCCCACGGCACCGTTCCCGACCTCGCCACGGCGGCGAGGGTACGGCCTCAGCCGGCGACGACCGCCACGGGGACCTTGGCCTGCACCTCGGGGTGCAGCCGCACGAGGACGCTGTACTGGCCGAGGGACTTGATCGGCTGGGACAGCTCCACCTTGCGGCGGTCGACCTTGGGGCCGCCGACCTTCGCCACGGCCTCGGCGACGGCCGCGGTCGTGATGGCGCCGAACAGGCGCCCGTTCGCGCCGGCCTTGGCCGGCAGGGTCACCGTGGTGCTCTCGAGCGAGGCGCGCAGCTGCTGCGCCTCCTCGAGGGACTTGATCTCGCGGGCGGAGCGTGCGCCGCGGATCGCGGCGACCTGCTTCTCGCCGCCCTTGGTCCAGGCGACGGCGTACCCGCGCGGCACGAGGTAGTTGCGGCCGTAGCCGTCCTTGACCTCGACCACGTCACCGGGGGTGCCGAGGCCGGTGACCTCCTGCGTGAGGATGAGCTTCATCTCGTCTGCTTCCTTCCGTCGTCCGTCGGCTACCGGTCAGCGGGCCGAGCTGGAGTACGGCAGGAGAGCCATCTCCCGCGCGTTCTTGACGGCCTTGGCGATCTCGCGCTGCTGCTGCACGGAGACGCCGGTGACGCGACGGGCGCGGATCTTGCCGCGGTCCGAGATGAACTTGCGCAGGACGTTGACGTCCTTGTAGTCGATCTTCTCGACACCCGCGGTCTTGAGCGGGTTCTGCTTCTTCTTGGGCTTGCGGACAGGTGGCTTCGCCATCGTGGTGCTCCTAGGGAGAGGGAGCCCGGGCATGACCGGGGATCCGGGTGGCCCGGGATGGTCGGCGGCCGCCGGACGGCGGCCGCGAGGTGGGCCGCGTCAGCGGCCGGGAAGGCAGGCGTGGATCAGAACGGCGGGTCCTCGGGGGCACCGGCGTAGGCGTTGCCCCCGCCGGACGGCCCCGTCGCCCACGGGTCCTCCGAGCGGCCCTGGGAGGAGCCGTAGCCCCCGCCACCGCCGCCGGCGTTCCCGCCGCCGAAGCCGCCACCACCGCCACCGTTGCCGCCACCGCCGCCGAAGCCGCCACCACCGCCACCGCCGCGCGAGGTCTTCGAGACCTTCGTCGTGGCGTAGCGGAGCGACGGGCCGACCTCGTCGACCTCGAGCTCGACGACGGTGCGCTTCTCGCCCTCCTTCGTGTCGTACGTCCGGCTGCGGAGCCGGCCGCTGACGATCACGCGGGTGCCCCGGGTCAGCGACTCGGCGACGTTCTCCGCCGCCTCGCGCCAGACGGAGCAGCGCATGAAGAGGGTCTCGCCGTCCTTCCACTCGTTCGACTGCCGGTCGAACGTGCGGGGGGTGGAGGCGACCGTGAAGTTGGCGACCGCGGCACCCGAGGGTGTGAACCGCAGTTCGGGGTCGTTGGTCAGGTTGCCGATGATGGTGATGACGGTCTCGCCGGCCATGCTGATCCTGCCTGCCTTCGTCAGTGGGCGACTAGTGGGCTTCGGGGCGGATCAGCTTGGTGCGCAGGACCGCCTCGTTCAGGTTGAGCTGCCGGTCGAGTTCCTTCGCCAGGTCGGGCTCGGCCTGCATGTCCACGACCGCGTAGATGCCCTCGGTCTTCTTCTTGATCTCGTAGGCCAGCTTGCGGCGGCCCCAGATGTTGACGTTCTCGACCGAGCCGCCGCCCTTGCGGACGACGTTGAGGAACCGGTCGAGCGAGGGTGCGACCGTACGCTCCTCGAGTTCGGGGTCGAGGATGACCATCAGCTCGTAGTGACGCATGCGTGAACCCACCTCCTCTGGTCTGGGCGGTCACGGTCCTTCCGTGACAGGAGGGCTGGTGCGTCTGACCGGATCGCTCGGTACGTGCCCGGAGCGGGCGGAACCGCGACGACCCGACGAGCGAGGATAGCCCGCGCGGCCCGGAGGGCCGAAATCCTGTGTCCACACGGGTGTGCGACGTCCACAGGCGTCAGGCGAGTTCGACGACCAGCCGGTCCTCCGACCCCTGCAGCGGCCCACCGGCGGGGTCGTCCTCGCCCGCGTCCTCCCCGGCGGCGGCGTCGGCGGGAGTCCGGACCGGATCGAGTCCGGGATTCACCGCTGCCCGGTAGGCCTGCACGGCCAGCCAGGCGATGCCGGCCAGGCGTGCGAGGAGCAGCAGGAGGTACCCGCCCGCCGGCAGGCCCCGGGTCGGCGCGCTCGACAGCGCGATGAACAGCCACACGCCGACGAAGTAGACGAGCTCGGTCGCCGCCCAGATCAGGTGGTCGCGCCAGCGCAGCCCCGCGAGCGCGATCAGCGGCAGCAGCACCAGCGACGACTGCACCGGCAGCGACTTGATCACGATGAGCGAGAGGGCGACCGCGAAGAGCGCCACGTGGGCCAGCCGTGGCCGGCGCCGCGTCGACAGCGCGAGCGCGGTGGTGGCCACCGCGACCGCGACGAGGCACAGCAGGGTGCCGACCGTGGCCGCGGTGGCGCTCAGCGCGTGCACGCCGGGCCAGAACAGGACGTGCGCGGGACGGCTCTGCTCGATCAGCGACGGCACCAGCCAGAGCGAGCCGTAGCCGGGACCGGAGGCCTTCCAGCCCTCCCAGGCGGCGGGCAGCCCGCCGTCCAGGTTCGGGTAGGCGAGCAGCCGGACGCCGAACCAGACGGCGCCGGTCGCGAGCGCGAAGGTGAGCGCGGGGCGCAGCCGTCCGGCGCGCAGCCCGAGGGCGAGCACCGCGACCACGACGACGGCGGCGGCCGGTGCCGCGCACGCCGCCGCACCCAGCAGGAGGCCGCCGGCCAGCGGCCGCCCGCGGGCCCACGCGAGCAGCGCCAGCGCGAGCAGCGCGACGCCGAGCAGCTCGTACGACAGCAGCCCGGCGGTGAGGAGCACGGGGGCCAGGGCCACGTGCGCGGCGTCCCAGGCGCGCCGTCGGCCGGCGGCCATCGCCACGGCGGCCACGGCGACGGCCAGCAGCAGGCCGAGGACGACCGCCGACAGATCGAAGTAGGCCCTCGGGGCCCGGCTGGGGTCCCCGCTGCCGACCCCCGCCGCCACGGCCCACATCGCGAGCGAGGCGAGCGGCGGCTGCCCGAGGTTGGCACTGCGGATCGCCTCGAGCGGGCCCAGCGCGCCGTCGCCGCCCAGGTGGGCGCTGGAGTAGAGCACGGGGATGTCGCTGTAGCAGGCGTGCCAGAACATGTCGGGCGACGACCAGCCCGACGTCCGGCAGTGCTCCTTCTGGACGACCCCGGCGCCGAGCATGCCGACCGCGAGCAGCACCAGCACCGGCACGGCGCTGAAGAAGCCGAGGGTCACCGCGAGCCGGCGCCCCGACGGGCCCCCGGCGACGGCCGAGGCCACCCGGGCGACCGGGTCCTCCCGCGAGGGAGCCGCGACCGGCGCCGGCGGGTCCTGCCGGACGGCCTGCTGCTCGTGCACGCCCTCCTCGTGCACGCCCTCGTCGTGCACGCGCCCGTCCGTCACTAGTGCCCGCGTGACTTGGTCGGCCTCGGCAGGGTCGCCCGTGGCAGCGAGGGTGTGGGGCCGGGGACGGTCGTCGGCTGCGTGTCCGTGGGCGAGGGCCCCGGCTCGGTGGGCGTCGGGGACGGCGCGGGCGCGGTCGACGTGGGTGAGGGCTGCGCGGACGGCGTCGGCGGCGCGGTGGTGGTGCTCGTCGTCGGCGCGGTCGTCGTGGGCGCGGCGGACGGCGCCGGCGCCGGGTCGACCGGCACACCGCCGTAACTGGGCGGCGGGAAGTCGGCGGACGGGCACCCCGTCGAGGGCCTGGCCCATGTAGGCGGTCCAGACCTTGGCCGGGATCGTGCCACCGGTGACCTCGGAGTACCCGGCCAGGCCGTTGAGCGTGTCCTGCTTGCCGCCCTTGCCGATCCGGTACATGGACACGACCGTCGAGTACTGCGGCGTGAACCCGGCGAAGAGCGCCGACTTGTTGTCGTCCGTGGTGCCGGTCTTGCCGGCGACCGGGCGGTCGAGCGCGCTGCCGACGACCGACCCGGTGCCCCGCTTGACGACGGCCTGCATCGCGAACGTGGCGTCGGCCATCACGCCCTTGTCGAACACCTGCTGCGTGGCCGCCTGGGCGTCGTGCTTCATGACCACGCCGCCGGTCGGTCCCGTGATCTGCGCGATGACGTACCAGTCGTGCCGGACGCCCTGAGCGGCGAACGTCGCGTAGGCCTGGGCGATGTCGACCGGGTGGGGCGAGCTCGTGCCGAGGACGTTTGAGGGGGTCGGCGGCTTCTTCAGGGTGAAGCCCAGCGTGTTCTTCGGGTAGCCGGCGCAGATCGCGACGTCCTGCGTGTGCTCCGGGCCGACCTGCACGTTGAGCGCGGCGTAGACGGAGTTGACCGACTCGGCGGTCGCCTTCACGAGGTCGATCGTGCCGAGGCTCTCGTGGCCGAAGTTCGTGACGCCCTTGACCTTGTCGAAGCCCTCCACCTTGGCCCCGTCGTTGCCGTCGAACCGGCTCCGCAGGCTCACGCTGGTGTCGTCCGGAGGCTTGGGCGAGCAGTCCCCCGCGTCGCGCTTGCCCTCGAGCCCCGCGACCAGGGCGAACGGCTTGAACGTGGAGCCGGCCTGCATGGTGTCCTGCGTCACGGCGTTCCGGCTGCGGATGCCGTCGCCGGCGTACACGGAGACGAGCGCGCCGGTCCTCGCGTCGATCGTGGCGATGGCCACCTGGGTGCCCGACAGCCACTTCTTGCGGGGGCCGAGCGTCGAGGTGACCGCGCTCTTCGCGTC
Organism: uncultured Actinomycetota bacterium; assembly: GCA_963792195.1. Classification (GTDB taxonomy): domain Bacteria; phylum Actinomycetota; class Actinomycetes; order Actinomycetales; family Kineosporiaceae; genus DATKNA01. The sequence goes on from CAWBVK010000007.1 coordinate 347,338, forward strand.
GTTGATCATCGACGGGGAGAACGTCGTGGTGATGTGGTACCCGTCCTGCTGGAGCTTCGCCTCGCTGATGCCGTCCTTCGCCGCCTCGGTCTTGACCATCTCCATGAGGTAGGGCCGCTGGTCACCGGGCACGGGCTTGCTCGTCGTGACGGCCGGCTTGATCTTCGGCGGCACCTGCTTGCGGCGGACGCCGGGATCGAGCCAGCCCTGCGTGACCATCCCGTCGAGGACGTACGTCCAGCGGGCGCGCGCGGCCGCCTTCGCGGCCGGGGTGCCGGAGTCGTAGTACGACGGCGCGTTGATGATGCCCGCGAGGTAGGCCGCCTCGCTGGGGTTGAGCTGCTGCACGTGCTTGCCGAAGTAGCACTCGGACGCGGCCTCGATGCCGTAGCAGCCGCGGCCGAAGTAGATGATGTTGAGGTAGCGCTCGAGGATCTGGTCCTTCGACAGCTCCCGCGCCGCCTTCAGTGAGATGAAGAACTCATTGATCTTGCGGCTGTAGGACCGGTCGGTGGTGCTCGAGAAGGCGTTCTTCACGTACTGCTGCGTGATCGTCGACCCGCCCTGGGTCGCGCCGCCCCGCAGGTTGTTGACCGCCGCCCGGAGCACGCCCGTCACCGAGATCCCGCCGTTGGTGCGGAACGTGCGGTCCTCCGCGGACAGCACGGCGTTCTGCACCGTCGGCGGGATCTTGTCGAGCGGGACGAACACCCGGTTCTGCGCGGCGAAGCGGCCGATCTCGGTCTTGCCGTCGGCGTAGTAGACGATCGTCGTCTGGAAGTCGGCGCCGGTGTTCTCCCGGGCCGGCAGCTGGGTGGTCGAGTAGCCGTAGAGCACCGCGCCGGTGAGCAGGCCGATACCCAGCAGGAAGGTGGTCGTGACCAGGCGCCACGAGGGGATCCAGCGGGTCCAGCGGCGGCGCCCGGCGCGCGGGTAGTCGATGAAGCGCTTGCGTGGCGGGGGCGGTGGGAACCCGTCGAGGTCCTCGTAGGCCTCGAGCGCGCGGCGCCCGGTACCGTCCTCGGCACCGTGCCGCGGCCCCGGGGCGATCGGCTCCCCGAACGCGTCGGTGCGACGTGCCACGGTCCTCGTCTCCTCGTCGTGCTGTCGTCCGTACCTGTCGTCGCCCCGGCGCCCCTGCGGGTGCACGGGCCCCTCTCCTCGACGACGCCGTCGAACGGGCGGTTCCCGCCGCGACGCGCGCTCCGTCCGCCGCGCACGCCCGAACCAGTATGGGGTCAGCGCGCCCGCCGCTCCTGTCGCCTGCCGCGCCGCGGACGTCGTCCGCGCCCTGCTCAGGACGCCCTGCCGAGCCCTCCGGTTGCGCTCGCCGGGCCGCGCTGCCTATCGTACTGATGTATCGGCGCCGATACATCAGGGCGAGACACGGAAGTGTCACGGTGGAGGGAGGTGCGGCATGAGCCGGCGCGCAGAAGTGCTCGAACTGGCCGTCCTCGGCCTGCTGCACGACTCGCCGATGCACGGCTACGAGCTGCGCAAGCGGCTGAACGCCGTCCTCGGGGCCTTCCGGGCCCTGTCCTACGGCACGCTCTACCCCGCGCTGAAGACGCTGCTGGCCGAGGGGCTCATCCGCGAGGCCGGTCAGGTCGACGGCCCGGCCCCGGCGCTCGCCGGCAAGCGGGCGCGGATCGTCTACGAGCTCACGGCCGAGGGCAAGGAGCGGTTCCAGTCGCTGGTGCGCCAGCCGGGGCCGGCGGCGTGGGAGGACGAGACGTTCGACGTCCACTTCGCCTTCTTCGCCCGGACGGACGCCGCCACCCGGCTGCAGATCCTCGAGGGGCGGCGCACCCGGCTGCAGGAGCGGCTGGACGGCGTCCGCCAGTCCATGACCCGCACCCGCGAGCGGCGCGACAGCTACACCCTCGAACTCCAGCGCCACGGGCTCGAGTCCGTGGAACGCGAGGTGCGCTGGCTCACCGAGCTCATCGACACCGAGCGCGCGAGCAACATGACCCACCTCGACGACCCCGACCGGCCGCGCGCGCACACCGCACGGCGCGCTCGGCGAGCCGTCCCCCCGTCGCACCGGCCAGCCAGGCCGAGCGCCCCAGTAGGAGAAGGAGAACGGAATGAGTTCGGTCCGCGTAGCCATCGTCGGCGTCGGCAACTGCGCCTCGTCCCTCGTGCAGGGGGTGCACTACTACCGGGACGCCGACGCGACGGCCAGCGTGCCCGGGCTCATGCACGTCCAGTTCGGCCCGTACCACGTGCGCGACGTCGAGTTCGTCGCCGCGTTCGACGTCGACGCCAAGAAGGTCGGCTTCGACCTCGCCGACGCCATCAAGGCCAGCGAGAACAACACCATCAAGATCGCGACGTGCCGCCGCTCGGCGTGACCGTGCAGCGCGGCCACACGCTCGACGGCCTCGGCAAGTACTACCGCGAGACCATCACCGAGTCCGACGACCAGCCGGTCGACGTCGTGCAGGTCCTGAAGGACGCCCGCGTCGACGTGCTGGTCTCGTACCTGCCGGTGGGCTCGGAGGAGGCCGACAAGTTCTACGCGCAGTGCGCGATCGACGCGAAGGTCGCCTTCGTCAACGCGCTGCCGGTCTTCATCGCCAGCGACCCCGAGTGGGCCAAGAAGTTCGAGGACGCCGGCGTCCCGATCGTCGGCGACGACATCAAGAGCCAGGTCGGCGCGACGATCACGCACCGCGTGCTCGCGAAGCTGTTCGAGGACCGCGGCGTCGTGCTCGACCGCACGTACCAGCTCAACGTCGGCGGCAACATGGACTTCAAGAACATGCTCGAGCGCGACCGCCTCGAGTCGAAGAAGATCTCCAAGACGCAGGCCGTCACGAGCAACATGCAGCACGACATCGGCGCGCGGAACGTGCACATCGGCCCCAGCGACTACGTGCAGTGGCTCGACGACCGCAAGTGGGCGTACGTGCGCCTCGAGGGTCGCGCCTTCGGCGACGTGCCGCTGAACCTCGAGTACAAGCTCGAGGTCTGGGACTCCCCGAACTCGGCCGGCGTCATCATCGACGCCGTCCGTGCCGCCAAGATCGCGCTGGACCGCGGCGTCGGCGGCCCGATCCTCTCGGCGGCGTCGTACTTCATGAAGTCGCCGCCGGTGCAGTACGCCGACGACGTCGCGCGCACCAACCTCGAGGCCTTCATCCGCGGCGACGTGCAGCGCTGACCCGCCCCCTCCCGCTCGTCACGAACCGGCCCGGTCACGCGCGTGACCGGGCCGGTTCGCGTCGGCGGCCGACCGTAGGCTGGCGCCGTGCCCGCCGCCGCCACCTACGTCCGCGACCTGCGGATCGTCCTGCGCGGCCGCGGCTTCCGCCGGCTGTTCGCGACCCGGCTGACCTCGCAGCTCGGCGACGGGGCCTTCCAGGTGAGCCTGGCAGGCGTCTTCTTCTTCTCCCCGAGCGGGCCGCCACCGCGGGCGAGGCCGCCGCCGGCTTCGCCGTCGGGATCCTGCCGTACACCGTGGTCGGACCCTTCGCCGGCGTGCTCCTCGACCGCTGGCGCCGGCGCCAGATCCTGCTGGTCGCCAACGGCGTGCGCGCCGTGCTCGTGCTGGCGGCGGCGGCACTGGTCGCCGGGCATGCCGTCGGGCCACCGCTCTACCTGCTCGTCCTGCTGTGCCTGTCGGTGAACCGGTTCTTCCTCTCCGGGCTGTCGGCGGGGTTGCCGCACGTCGTGACCGACGACGAGCTCGTCATGGCCAACGCGGTCTCGCCGACGTCCGGCACCATGGCCGCCCTCGCGGGCGCCGGCCTCGCCTACGGCGTCCGGTGGGCGCTCGGAGCCGGTGACGCCACGGACGCCGTCGTCCTCGTGGTCGCCGCGGTCGCCTACCTCGGCTCCTCGCTGCTCGCGCTGCGGATGGCGCCCGGCCTGCTCGGCCCCGACGCCGGCGCCGAGCCCGCGACGACCGGCCCGCGCGCCGTGCTCCGCGGCATCGCCGACGGCGCGCGGCACGTGCGGGAGCGGCGCGCGGCCCTGCACGCCCTGCTCGCGATCGGCGCCCACCGGTTCGTCTTCGGCGTCACGACCGTCGCGGTCCTGCTGCTGTGCCGCAACCGCTTCAACGACCCCGCGGACGCCGCGGCCGGCCTGGCCCTGCTCGTCTCCGTGGTGGGCCTGATGGGCGCCGGCTACGCCACCGCGGCCCTGATCACGCCCGTCGCGACCCGCCGCACCACGCCCCAGCTCTGGATCTGCACGTGCTTCCTGGTGGCGGCGGTCGTGCAGGGGCTCGTCGCAGTGGCGGTGAGCGTGCCCCTCATGCTCGTCGCGGCGTTCGTGCTGGGGGTCGCCGGCCAGAGCGCCAAGATCTGCGTCGACGCGATCATCCAGGTCACGGTCGACGACGCCTACCGCGGGCGGGTCTTCTCGTTCTACGACGTCGTCTTCAACGCCTGCTTCGTCGCCGCCGCCGTCGCGGGCGCCGTCCTCCTGCCGCCCGACGGCTACTCGCCCGGCGTCCTCGCCGCCACCGCCCTCGTCTACCTGGGGGCGGCGGCGGCGTACTACGCGGCGGTCCGCCGGTCCGCCCGCGGCGCCCCGACCCCGGTGCCGGTCGGGCCGTGACAGCGTGGGCACCATGCGCACCCTGCAGGAGCTGCTCACGACCATGGTCGAGGCCGGGCACGCGCCGGGAGTGGTGGCGCTGGTCGCGAGGGGCGACGACGTCGAGGTGGCCGCGGCGGGCAGCGCGGACCTCGAGGGCACCGCTCCGGCCACCCCCGACTCGATCTTCCGGATCGCGTCGATCACGAAGCCCCTGACGGCCGCCGCGGCGATGGTGCTCGTGGACGACGGGAGCCTCGACCTCGACGACCCCATCGCCCGCTGGCTCCCCGAGCTGGCCGCGCCCCGGGTGGTGCGGTGGCCCGGTGCACCCCTGGACGACGTCGTGCCGGCGGTCCGGCCGATCACGGTGGAGCATCTCCTCACGTTCCGGGCCGGGTGGGGTTTCCCGACCGACTTCGGCCTCCCCGCGGTCCAGCCGCTGTTCAGCGAGCTCCGGCAGGGGCCGCCGTCGGACGCCGTCCCGGCTCCCGGGGAGTGGCTCGCCGCGCTCGCGCGGATCCCGCTGCTGGCCCAGCCCGGCGAGACCTGGCTCTACAACACCTGCTCGGACATCCTCGGGCTGCTCGTCGAGCGCGTGGCCGGCGCACCGTTCGCCGACGTCCTGGCGGAGCGGATCCTCGAGCCGCTGGGCATGACCGACACGGCGTTCTGGGTGCCCCCCACAGCGATGCGCCGCTTCACCACCGCCTACCGGCCGGGGCCCGACGGCGGCCTCGTCGTGGCGGACCCTCCCGACGGCATGTGGTCGCGGCCGCCCGCCTTCTCCTCGGGTGCCGGCGGCCTCGTCTCGACGGCCGACGACTGGTACCGGTTCGGCCGCATGCTCCTCGACGGCGGTCGCGCCGGCGACCGGCGGATCCTCTCCGAGCGGGCCGTCCGGCTCATGACGACCGACCACCTGAGCGCGACCCAGCGGGCGGACGGCGCGCTGTTCCTCGAGGGCCAGGGCTGGGGCTTCGGCGGATCGGTCGACGTGGCCCCGCGAACCGCCGACGAGGTGTGGGTGGTTCCCGGGCGGTACGGCTGGGTGGGAGGGTCGGGCACGGCCGCGCACGTCGTCCCGGCCACCGGGACGGTCGCCGTCCTGCTCACCCAGCGCGAGATGGGCGGTCCCAGCTCCACGCCCTTCCTGCACGCCTTCTGGCGGTACGCCGCCGGCGGCCCGGTGCCGGACGACGACATCGCCGTGCATCACTGAACAGGATTCGACACGCCGCGGCTCCGCCGTTCGGCTGACGTTGGGTACGGTCGTCCGCGTGATCCCCGGCTCGCGCGGGCCGTCCGCCCGCTCCCTGCGCGCCGCCGTCCTCGCGCTCGCCGCCGGCGCGCTCGTCGTCCTTCTCCCCGCGGTCGCGCCGGTCCCCGCCGCCGCTGCCGCGGTGCCCACCGACGCGGGGCCCGCCTGGGAGCAGGCGTGGTCGTGGGACGGCATCGCCGCCGCCGTCCCCCCGGGCTGCGCGGCGACGGCGGGCGGAGGCATCGCCTGCGCGGGCCGCCCCCTGATGTACGCGCGGGTCACGCTGCGAGCACGGCTCCCGCGCCTGGCGGGGGCCGTGACGCGGATCGCCCTGGACCGTTCGGGGGTCACCCTTCCGGGCGGCGCCGGCGGCACGCACACCTACACGCTGACGTGGTCGCCCGAGGCCGTGTCGCTGGCCGTGGACGGCCGGGAGGTGCAGCGCGCGGTCTCCTACCCGGGCCCGTGCCTCCTGCGGCTGACGGTCGCCCCCGCTCACCGCGTGCCGCGCGGAGCCGGCCTGCTCGTCGAGAGCCTGCGGGTCGAGGTGCCCGGCGCGCCCGGCCGGGCCGTGGGCGCCGGCGCGGTGGCCGCGACGGCGGCGGGCGTGTCGCGGGGCGGTCCTCCGCCGGCCCTGCCGGGCCCGGTCGGCTCGGAGCTGCCCGGCCGGCTGCCGGACACGATCTCCGCGCTGCAGACGACGACCTTCGGGGTCTCCTGGATGCTCGGCGGCACCTGCGTCGCGCTCGGCGTCCTGCTGGGGGTGCTGCGGGCGGCGCTCGCGTCCCGGCGGCGGCCGCTCGCCGGACCTGAGAGTCCTGAGGATCCTGAAGGGTCAGGCGGCTCGAGGTTCCCGCGCGCTCGGACCACCAGCGCAGCAGCGCCGCGCGGGCCTCGGCGGGGTCCAGCGGTCCGCGCTCGAGCCGCAGCTCCTTGAGGAACTGCCAGGCCAGGCCGACCTCCGGCCCCGGCGGGATGCCGAGGATCTCCATGATCGCGTTGCCGTCGAGGTCGGGACGCACGGCGTCGAGGCGCTCCTGCTCCCGCAGCCGGGTGATCCGCTGCTCCAGCGCGTCGTAGGCGGCGGCGAGCCGCTCGGCCTTGCGCCGGTTGCGCGTGGTGCAGTCCGAGCGGGTCAGCTTGTGCAGGCGCTCGAGCAGCGGGCCCGCGTCGGTGACGTACCGCCGGACCGCCGAGTCGGTCCAGTCGGCGTCGCCGTACCCGTGGAAGCGCAGGTGCAGCTCGACCAGCCGGGCGACCTGCTTGACGGTGTCGCGGTCGAACCGCAGCGCCTTGAGGCGGCGCGCCGCCATCTTGGCCCCGACGAGCTCGTGGTGGTGGAAGCTCACGCCGCCGCCCGGCTCGAACCGGCGGGTCGCCGGCTTGCCGATGTCGTGCAGCAGCGCGGCGAGCCGCAGCAGCAGGTCCGGCCCGGGCACGGGGCCGCCGGGACCGTCCTCCAGCGCGATGGCCTGCTCGAGCACCGTCAGGGTGTGCTCGTAGACGTCCTTGTGGCGGTGGTGCTCGTCGATCTCGAGCTTCAGCGCGGGCAGCTCCGGCACGACGTAGCCGGCCAGGCCGGTCGTGACCAGGAGCTCGAGGCCGCGCCGGGGGTCCGGGGCGAGCAGGATCTTCTCGAACTCCGCCCTGACCCGCTCCGCCGCCACGATCTCGATCCGCCCGGCCATGGCCGTCATCGCAGCCACCACCTCGGGCGCGACGTCGAACCCGAGCTGGGCCGAGAACCGGGCCGCGCGCATCATGCGCAGCGGGTCGTCGTCGAAGGACTCCTCGGGGGTGCCCGGGGTCCTCAGCAGGCGGCGCACGACGTCGTCGAGGCCGCCGAACGGGTCGACGAACGTCAGGGAGGGCAGCTGCACGGCCATGGCGTTGACCGTGAAGTCACGCCGGCGCAGGTCCTCCTCGAGGCTGTCGCCGTACGCGACCTCGGGCTTGCGGGAGTCCCGGTCGTAGCGCTCGGTGCGGTAGGTGGTCACCTCGACCACGAGCTCCCCGCGCCGGGCGCCGATCGTCCCGTAGGCCTTGCCGACGTCCCACACCGAGTCGCCCCAGCGGGCGAGCAGGCGGTGCGTCACGTCGGGGCGCGCGTCCGTGGTGAGGTCGTGGTCGGGCGCGGTACGGCCGAGGACGGCGTCCCGCACGGGGCCGCCGACGAGCGCGAGCGCGTGACCTCGGGCCGCGAACAGCTCGGCGAGCTCGAGGACGGCGGGGTCGAGGGCGGTCAGTGCTGCCGCCAGCCGTCGCCTCGCCTGCTCGTACACGACGGCCAAGCCTGCCAGACGCCGCCTCCGACCCGACGGGGCCGCCCCGTGCTCGCTCACCGGTCCGCACAGCAACCGCTGGTTACAGTGAACGTCATGTCCCCCTCCGCCCGCTTCCCGCGGCGGCCGCGCCGGCCCGGCCGGCCGCTGCCGACGGTGGAGGAGACCTCGGCGGGCGGGTTGGTGGTCGACCGCGGCGCCGGCACCCCCCGGGCGGCCGTGATCGCCCGCGTGAACCGGGCCGGGCGGGTGGAGTGGTGCCTGCCCAAGGGGCACCTCGAGCAGGGCGAGACCGCGGAACAGGCGGCCGTGCGCGAGATCGAGGAGGAGACGGGCATCCGCGGGCGCGTGGTCCGGCCGCTCGGCACCATCGAGTACCGCTTCTCGGCGGAGGGGCGGCGGGTGCACAAGTTCGTGCACCACTACCTCCTGGAGGCGCTCGGCGGCACCCTCACGGTCACGGGCGACCCCGACCAGGAGGCCATCGACGTCGCCTGGGTACCGCTGAGCCAGCTGGGCGACGTGCTCACGTTCCCCAACGAGCGCCGGATCGCGCGGGAGGCGACGGCGCTCCTCGAGGACACGGCGTGAGCCCCTCATCCCTGCCCCGGCCGTTCCGCCGCCGGCACCTCCGCGTTGTGCTGCGCGCCGCGCTCGCCGGTGCGGCCGCCACGGGCCTCCTTGCGAGCGCCCTCGCCGGTGCCGCCCCTGCCTCGGCGGCGCCCGCCACCGCCACGGCCGGCGGTGTCGCGGCGGTGCGGGCCGTCGACCCGTCCACCGCGCTCGCGGTCCGCATCACGCAGGTGGCTCCGGCCGGCCTGACACCCTCGTCGACGCTCGTGGTGAGGGGCACGGTCAGCAACCGCACGACGGCACCGGTCAGGTCGATCATCGTGTCGCTGATGATGTCGGCGGCGCTCGCGACCCGCGCGGAGGTGACGACGTGGCAGGACGCCGACCCGCAGGACCATCCGGGGCAGCGGATCGAGTTCGAGTCGATCGACCGGCCGCTGCCGGCCGGGGGTACGACCGCGTTCCAGCTCAGCATCAAGGCGGCGAGGCTTCTCCTCGACCCGGCCGACCCGACGGCGAGGCCGTACGGGTTGACGGTGCAGGCCGAGGGGGCGTCGGCGGCGCTGCCGGCCGGCAGCGCGAGCGGCGGCGCGCGCACCTTCACGGTCTGGGCGCCGCACGCACCCGAGCGCCCGGTGCAGCTGAGCGTGCTCGTGCCGGTCACCGCGCCGACCGCGAGCACCGCGGCCGGCACCGCCAAGGCCCGGCCGGCGCGGGACTGGACCGGCCGCCTCGCCCGCGTCGTGGGCGCCACGGCGGGCGCCCCGTTCTCGTGGGCGGTCGACCCGGCGCTCCTCTCGTCCGCCGCCGACGCCAAGGCGGATCCAGGAGCGACGACATGGCTGCGGACCTTCACGCAGGACGCCCGCTCGCAGGACGTCTGGCGCTGCCGTGGGCCGACCCCGACGTGAGCGCCGTCGAACGCGCCGGTGCCGGCGCGTTGCTGACGGAGGCCTCCGCCGCCGCCAGGCGTGACACGGCCCGGCTGCTGGGCGTCGCGGCGCCCGTCGTCGTGTGGCCGGCGCAGGGGGCGACGGACGCGCCGTCCCTGTTCGCCCTCGCCGGGCAGCGGACCGGCCCGGTCGTGCTCGACAGCACCGCCCTGCCCGCCGCGGCCCGCGACCGGGACGCCCGGCTCGACCTCACCGTCGTCAACAGGCGCAAGGGCACCCGGGTCGCGCCCACGACGGTCTCGGACGCCGACCTCAGCGCGGCGCTCGCCGGCGCGGGTTCGGCCGGTTCCGCGGCGACCGGCACGGCGTTCCTGCTGGCCCAGCTGGCGGCCGCCGGCGCGGAGCACCCGGGACAGCACGTGCTCGCTACCGCTCCGCGGGACTGGGACCCCGACGCGGGCGCCGTCCAGCGGCTGTCGGCAGCCCTGGGCAAGGCCGGCTGGGTCACGACCCGGCCCTACTCACGCCTCGCCACCGGAGAGCGCGACGCGGGCACTCCTCGCGGTGCACTACCCCGCCGACGAGCGGGCCCGGGAGCTGCCCGTCGACCACGTCAAGGCGGTCGCCGCGGCCGACAGCGCCCTGGCGCTGTTCGCCCCCGCCCTGACGAACCCGGACCCCGTCGTCCCGCCGCTGCGCTCGGCCGCGCTGTCCCTCGTCGGCCTGGGCTGGCGCGGCACGCCGGCCGCGCGGCTCGCCCTGGCCCGGACCCCCCTGACCACGGACGTCGACGGGCTGTACGCGGGCCTGTCCGTCGACCCCGGCTCCACGAAGAACCTGCTGGCGACGGCAGGGCCGGCTGCCCGATCACGGTGCACAACGCCCTGCCGAACGACGTCAAGGTGTGCCTCGTCCTGACGCCCCGGACCGGGCAGCTGGTCGTGCCGAACGCGATGTGCCTCAAGCAGTTGCGCGCCGGCCAGTCGCTGCAGGTCGTCATGCCGGTCAAGGCGATCGCGAACGGCGACGTCGCGGTGGTCGCGACGCTGACCACGCCGGACGGCCGCACCGTCCTCTACCACTCCGACCACGACATCCTCGTGCGGGTGCGCAGCGACTGGGAGCGGCGCGGGCTGGGCGTCGTCGCGGTCGCTGCTCGCCCTGCTGCTCGTCGTCGGCCTCGGCCGGGGCGTGCGCCGCGGCCGCCGCGAGCGGATCCCGCCCGAGAGCGTGCCCGACCCCGACGACATCGGCCGCGTCGCGGTGCCCGACCCCCCGGCCCGCGACGACCGAGGCCGAACCGGCGGCGCCCGCCGCGCTCGCCGAGCAGGAGCAGGCGGCGGAACCGGTCCCGACCGCCGTCCCCTCCAGCGTGGCAGCGGCTCCGGTCGCCGCGGCTCCGGTCGCCGCGGCTCCAGTGGCCGCTCCGGTGGCCGCTCCGATGGCAGCGGCACCGCGTCGCGGCCGCGCCGGTGGCGGCCGGGACCGTCGCGGCCGGCGGACGGCGGAGGGCGTTCCGCCACGGTGACCGCGACGCTCCCGCGCACCGACCTCGAGGTCCAGCCGCCGGCCGGCAGCCACCGCACCCGTCTCCGCCGTCCCGCCGGGCGCCGCCCCCGCCCACCCCCGCACGGCGAACAGGGCGCGGGGACGGGACCGTCGACGGGCCTGCGAGCGAGCCGCCGGGGCCCTCCGGCGACAGGCCGGGCAGGCCGGACCCGGTGGTCCGGTCCCCGGCGCCCGTGCGGTGCTCGGCAGCAGCGCGGTGATGGCCGCCGGCACCTTCATGTCGCGAGTGCTGGGCATGGTGCGCGTCGTCGTCCTCGCGTGGGCGATCGGCGCGGCCTTCTCCGCGAACGCGTTCACCACCGCGAACACGCTGCCGAACAGCCTCTTCCTGCTGATCGGCGGCGGCGTGCTCAACGCCGTCCTCGTGCCGCAGATCGTCGCCGCCATGCGCAGCGCGGACGGCGGCCGCGAGTACGTCGACCGCCTGATCACGCTCTCCCTCGGGCTCCTCGCCGTCGCCACGCTCGTCGTCACCGCGGCCGCGCCGCTCCTGCTGCGCCTGTTCGGGTCGTCCAGCTGGAGCCGCGAGCAGGTGGCGGTGGGCGTCGCGTTCGCGTTCTGGTGCCTGCCCCAGGTCTTCTTCTACGGGCTCTACACGGTGCTCGGGCAGGTGCTCAACGCCCGCGGCAGCTTCGGGCCCTACATGTGGGCGCCTGTGGTCAACAACGTCGTCGCGATCGTCGGCATGGTCGTCTTCGTCGCGCTGTACGGCAGCGGCGCGCGCCCGGCGGGCTGGTGGACCCCCGGCGCCATCGCCGTGCTCGCCGGCACCACGACCCTCGGCGTCGTCGCCCAGGCGCTGATCCTCGTGCCGGTGCTGCGCCGGACGGGGTTCCGCTGGCGCCCGCGCCGCGGGTTCCGCGGGGTCGGGCTCCGCTCGGCCGGCGAGGTCGCCGGCTGGACCTTCGGCGCGCTGGTCGTGGGCCAGCTCGGACTCGTGGTGCTGTCCCGGATCGCCAACAGCGCCGGCCAGGAGGCGGGCGCGGCCGGCACCGGACGCTTCGTCTACGACACCGCCTACCTGCTGTTCATGCTGCCGCACTCGCTCGTCGCCGTGTCCGTGGTGACCGCGGTGTTCACGCGCATGTCCCACTCCGTCGTGGCCGGGCGGTTCGACGCGGTGCGCGACGACGTCTCGCTGGCGCTGCGCACCACCGGCGTGGCGACGGTGCTGGCGAGCGTGGCGTTCGTCGTGCTGGGTCAGGACCTCACGTCGCTGCTGTTCGCGACCAACACCCGCGCCACGGCCGAGGGGCTCGCCTGGGCGACGAGCGCGATGGTGCTCGGCCTGGTCCCGTTCAGCGCCATGTACCTGTTCCAGCGCGTGTTCTACGCCTTCGGCGACGCTCGGACGCCGTTCTACGTGCAGGTGCTCGTGATCGCCGTCTGGACGGCCGGGAACCTCCTGGCCGGGGCCCGGCTGTCGGGGGTGGGCGTCGTGGTGGGCATCGGCCTGGCCATGAGCCTGTCGAACCTCGTCGGGGCCGGCGTGCTGGCCGTGCTGACCCGGCGCAGGATCGGCGGCATCGACGGGGCCCGTGTGCTCTCCACGTACCTGAAGTGCGTGGTCGCGGCGCTGCTCGCGGGCGTGCTCGGCTGGACGGCGTCCGCGGCGACCCACCTCTTCGCCGGAGAGGGCACCCGGGGGGCGCTCGCCGCACTCGTCGTCGGCGGGGCGGTCCTGCTGCTCGTCTACGTCGCCGGGCTCCGGATGCTGCGGGTCCGCGAGCTCAGCGACCTCGCCGCTCCGGTGCGGCGGCTGGTCGGGGGCTGAGCGCGGCCTAGCATGTGGTGGCCGGGCCGGCCGCGCCCGGTCCATCCGCGTAGCCCCGCCCCCCCGAGGAGGAACCGGCTCTGAACGGCGTAGGACACGGCAGCGTGCTCGCGGGCCGCTACCGCCTCGACGACCGGGTGCGGACCCGACCCGACGGCGTCGCTGTGGCGCGCCGTCGACGAGACGCTCGAGCGCCCCGTGCTGGTGTCCGCGTACGCGGTCGGGCACCCCTACGGCGGCGAGATCGTCGACGCGGCCCGGCGCGCTGCCCTCGTCGAGGACCCGAGGCTGCAACGCGTCCTCGCCGCCGGTACGGAGCGCGGCACCCCCTACGTCGTGCTCGAGCCGGCACCCGGCCGGACGCTGGCCGAGCTGCTCCAGAACGGCCCGTTCGCCGCGGAGACCGGCCGGCGCCTCGCCGGCGAGGCCGCGGAGGCGCTCGACCGGGCGGCCGCGCGCGGCCTGCACCACCTGCGGCTGCGGCCCACCAGCCTGATCGTGGCCCGGAACGGCACCGTGACGGTCGCCGGCACCGCGATCGACGCGGCGGCCGACGGCATCGAGTCGCCCACCAGCGCCGCCGCCGCGACGATCGGACGCCGCCGGCCTGGTGGCGCTGCTCTACGCGGCGCTGACCGGCCGGTGGCCCGGCACGCAGGAGGCCGGTCTCGCCCGCGCCCCGCGTGTCGCGGGCCGGCCGGTACCGCCCGGGGACCTGGTCGCCGGGGTCCCCAACGACCTCGACACCCTCTGCTCGGTCATGCTCGGGCCGCACGACGACGGTCCGCGCAGCCCCGGCGAGCTGGCCAGCGCAGCTGGCGCCCTGGGCCCCGGCGGCCCCGCTCACCGACCCGCGCGGGCTGCACATCGGCGCTCCCGGCCGGCCCGTCGCCTCCATGCCCGCGGCACGTGCGGCCCGCTCGCGATCGCAGTCCGCGCCCGGCACGGCGGCGGCCCCCGCGGCCGGGACCGACCCGCTCACCCCGGCAGCTGCGGCGGCCGATCCGACCCCCGTGGGCACGACTCCCGCTGCACCGGCCACCGCACGAGCCGACCGGGGACCGGACGAGCCGCCGCCGAACGACCGAGCGCCGGACGAGCAGGCGGCGACGGGGGCGACGGGAGCCGCGGCCACCACCGGCGAGCTGCGGCGCCTCCTCCGTGGCGTGCTCGGCCCCGCCACGGCGAGCGGCGGCATCCCGCTCGCGGCCACGGCGCCCCCGCCGGGCGCGCCGCTCGCCGACGCCCCGGCGCCCCTGGGGGCGCCCGTGCCCGCCGCGGCACCGCCCACACCCACCCGCCGGTCGCCGCGGCGCCCGGCAGCGGCGGCACCAGCGGCGGCATCCACCGCAGCAGCACTGAAGGCGGCAGCGCCCCCGAAGGCGGCGCCCGAGGCAGCGCCGGCCGAGCCCGCGCCCGCGACGCCCCGCACATCTCCGTCCGCGGCGTCGACGGCGGCGTCCGCGGCGTCCGCGGCGTCCGCGGCGCCCGCACCCGCGGCTGTCCGCGTCACGGCCGGGACCACCACGACCGATCGGTCCCGTCACGCCGCGTCGCCCGCAATGGCCCCTCCGCCGGCCGCCCCCCCGCCGGCAGCACCGCCGATCCGGCAGCCCGCCGCCGAGCCGGCGCGCCACCGGACGAACGAGTCGCGGGACGAGCCCACGGGCACCCTGGACGCCCTCGAGATCCTCGGATCGATCGCGCACCCCGAGGAGCCGCTCGCGCCGTTCGCCCCCAGGGCCCCGCTGGCCCGGCCGCCCCGGGAGCAGTCCCGGCTCGTGCTGCTCGTGCTCGCCGTTCTCCTCGTCGTCCTCGGGGTGTTCGCCGTGACCCGGTTCGTCGACTTCCACCCGGCCCCGCTGATCAACAAGGGGGGCGGGGCATCGAGCGCGCCCGGTGCGCGTGCGAGCGGCCCGGCAGCAGCGACGGCCGCCGCCGCCTCGCCCTCGGCGGTCACCAGCAACACGCCGAGCGCGGCGCCCGTCTCCATCGCGGGGGTCCAGGCGCTCGACCCGCAGGGCGACGACAACGAGAACAACGACCTGGCGGCCCGTGCGATCGACGGCGACCCCTCGACCTCCTGGCACTCCGACCGCTACAGCAGCCCCGAGTTCGGGGGCCTCAAGAAGGGTCTCGGCCTGGCCGTCGACCTCGGCGAGACGAGCACGGTCACCTCGGTCACCGTGACCGCCCCCGGCACGGACGGCACCATCGAGCTCCGCACCGCCGACGGCCCGGACATCGGCGGATCCACCGTCGTCGCCACCGGCCGGCTCACGGGCACCGGCAGCGTGAACCTGCGGCCCGCCACGCCCGTCTCCACCCGAGAACTGATCGTCTGGTTCACCCGGCTCCCCGACAGCGGCGGCGACGGCCGTCGCGCCGTCGTCGGCGAGATCGACGTGCGGTGAGCCGGAGGGCGCGGGGGTGAGACGGTGACGAGCGGCGACCCGCGCGACGACCGGGCGCTCATGGCGGCCCACGTCGCCGGCGACCCCGACGCGTTCACCGAGCTCGTCCGGCGCCACCGCGACCGCCTGTGGGCCGTCGCCCTGCGGACCATGCGCGACCGGGAGGACGCCTCGGACGCCCTCCAGGACGCGCTGCTGTCGGCCTTCCGCAACGCCGCCGCCTACCGGGGCGACGCCGCCGTCACCACCTGGCTGCACCGCGTCGTGGTCAACGCGTGCCTGGATCGCATGCGCCGCCGTGCCGCGCGCCCCGCGGTCGCGCTGGGCGACACCGACGTGCCGGCCCCGTACGACGAGCACACGGCGGCCGAGAGCCGGATCGACCTCGCGGCCGCCCTCGCGCGCCTGCCCGAGGCCCAGCGTGAGGCGATCGTCCTCGTCGACGTCCAGGAGCTCTCGGTGGCCGAGGCCGCCGAACTGCTCGGGGTCGCGGAGGGCACCGTGAAGTCACGGTGCTCGCGCGGGCGCATCGCGTTGGCGCGCGTCCTGCTGGGTACGGGGAACCCCACCGGCGCGAAGCCGGCGGCTAACGCGACCGGGAACCTCACGGTGAGCCCGCGCGTCGCACCTCGGGGTGGGGAGGGACGGCGTGCTGCCGCCCCCTCGGACGCGGCGACGGCATCACGAGAGGAGGGCGAGCGCGGACATGCGCGACGGACACCCTGACGACGACCAGCTCGCCGACCTGGCTTCCGACGTCCTACCCCTGGCCGAGGCCCGGGCCGTCGAGGCGCACGTCCTGGCCTGCGAGCGGTGCTCGCTCCTGCTCGCCGACGCCGAGCGCATCCGGGGCCTTCTGCTCGCAGGCGACCCGGGGCCGATGCCGGCCGACGTCTGGGCCCGGATCGAGGCCGCCCTCGGGGCCGCGGGCGCGGGAACGGGACCCGGCCCCGCATCCGCCTCGGAGCCTGCGCCGGTGCCGCTGCACACCGAGCGCGTGCACGGCCCGGCCGCCTGGGACGACGACGCCGATCCCTTCGACGCCGCCGGGAGCACGGCGTTCGACACCCGCCGCCCCGGAGGCAGCCGTGGGCGCGGGGCGGTCCCGAGCCGTCGCGAGGCACGATCCGGGGGTCGGCGGCCCGGCCGGCGCATTGCCGCCACCGTCGTCGGCGTCGCGGCCGCGGCCGTGATCGGGGTGGTCGCGGTCAACGCCCTGCGCGCCGAGTCGGGGGGTCGGGGGCGTCGGGGGGGACCGCCGCGATCGGGGCTGAGAGCGACTCGAGCGCCGCGGCCGCCGCCGGGGGCGCGGCGGGGAGCGGCTCGCCCGCCGTCCGCTACGAGCGCACCGGAACGGCCTACACGTCGGCCGGTCTCGCCCGGCAGGCGCAGGCGCTGACCCGGACGCCACCTGCTGACGCCGCCCCTGCGGCCACCCCGGGCGCCGGCCCGGCCCCGGTCGCCTCGGCGCCCGCCGCCTCGGCGCCGGTCGCGAGGCCGCCCGGCAGTGCGGACGGCCGTGCCCCCCGGCATCTCGCCCAGGTCGCGCCCGACCCCACGGCGACCGACATCTCGAACCCCGCCAACCTCGACGGCTGCCTGGCGGCCCTCAAGACCTCGCCCGACCGGCTGGTCGCCGTCGATCTCGCCACGTACCAGGACCGGGAGGCGGCGGTCCTCGTGCTGCACGCGGTCGACGGCGGGTACGAGGTGTTCGTGGTCGAGCGCAGCTGCTCCGCCTCCGACGACCACTCCCTCGCCTACACCGCACTCAAGGGCTGAGGCTCCGGGAGCGGGCCGGCGGGTGGAGGCTCGCCGGTCGGGACGGAGCGGCCGGGGGAACAGCTCGGGCCTACGATCGGTTCTGCACAGCGCAGACGCACGGCAATCCACGAGACGAGGGCACTGTGAACGACGTCCGGGATCTGATCATCATCGGGTCCGGCCCCGCGGGCTACACCGCCGCCATCTACGCGGCGCGGGCAGACCTGCGGCCCCTGGTCTTCGAGGGCGCCGTCACCGCCGGCGGTGCCCTGATGAACACGACCGAGGTCGAGAACTTCCCCGGGTTCCCCAGCGGGATCCAGGGCCCCGAGCTGATGGAGAACCTGCGCGCGCAGGCCGAGCGGTTCGGCGCCGAGGTCGTCGCCGACGACGTGGTCTCGGTGCAGTTGCACGGCGAGATCAAGGAGGTCGTGACCGGCGACCCGCAGTGGGGCGGCCAGACCACCCACCGCGCGCGGTCGGTGATCCTCGCCACCGGCTCCGCCTACCGCGAGCTGGGGCTCCCCAACGAGAAGCGCCTCTCGGGCCACGGCGTCAGCTGGTGCGCCACGTGTGACGGCTTCTTCTTCCGCGACCAGGACATCGCCGTGGTCGGCGGCGGCGACTCCGCGCTCGAGGAGGCCACCTTCCTCAGCCGGTTCGCACGCACCGTGACGATCGTGCACCGGCGCGACACGCTCCGCGCGTCCAAGATCATGCAGGCGCGCGCCATGGCGGATCCCAAGATCTCCTTCCGCTGGAACTCCGAGGTCGTCGACGTGCTCGGCCAGGACCGCGTGAGCGGCCTCCGGCTGCGCGACGTGGTCTCCGGCGAGGAGTCGGAGCTCCCCGTCACCGGCCTCTTCGTGGCCATCGGTCACGATCCGCGCGTCCAGCTGTTCCACGAGCAGGTGGCGCTCGACGACGAGGGCTACGTGGCCGTGCACGGCCGCACCGGGCGCACCAGCGTGCCGGGCGTGTTCGCCTGCGGCGACGTCGTCGACCACGAGTACCGGCAGGCCGTCACCGCGGCCGCGTCCGGCTGCGCCGCCGCGCTCGACGCTGAGCGCTACCTCGCGGCCCTGGCCGACGAGGGCGACGCCGACCGCGAGGGCGCCGCCCATTCCGCCGCCGTCACCGCCGCGGCGGTCGCGGGCTGACCCGCGCCACCCCCGTCATCTGGCAGCATCCTTCTTCCCGGTCCCTCTCGAGGAGTTCCCATGGCCCAGGCCAAGTCCGTGACCGACGCCAGCTTCGACGCCGATGTCCTGAAGTCCGACAAGCCCGTGATCGTCGACTTCTGGGCGCCGTGGTGCGCGCCGTGCCGGCAGGTGTCGCCGATCCTCGACGAGATCGCCGCCGAGCACGCCGAGAAGATCACCGTCGTCAAGGTGAACTCCGACGAGAACCCGGCCATCACCGCCCGCTACGGCGTGACCGCCCTGCCGACACTCGCCGTGTACTCCGGTGGCGAACTCGTCAAGACCGTCGTCGGCGCGCGACCCAAGCCCATGCTGCTGCGCGAGTTCTCGGCCTGGCTGGGCTGAGGGTGACCTCCCAGCCCGTCGAGCCGCTCCGGGCGGGCGACCGCGGCGACCGCGTGGTCGCGCTGCGGCAGCTCGTCGACCACGTCGTGCCGGGTGCCGGGCGCCTCGACGCGCTCGCACCCGAGGTCTACGACGGGGCCCTCGAGGCGGCCGTCCGGGCCTTCCAGCAGCGGCGCGGCCTGCTCGCCGACGGCGTCGTCGGCACCCAGACCCTGCGCGTGCTCGAGGCCGCCCGCTGGCGCCTGGGCGACCGCGTGCTCCTCCTCGTGACCGGGCACATGATGCGCGGCGACGACGTCGCGGCGCTGCAGGAGCGGCTGGTCGTGCTGGGGCTCCTCGCGGGTCCTGTGGACGGCGTCTTCGGGCCGAAGACCGACGGGGCGCTGCGCGAGCTGCAGCGCAGCCTCGGCGTCGCCGTCGACGGGACCTGCGGGCCCGCGACCCTGCGCGCGATGGAGGCCCTCGCCCGCGCTGTCGGCGGCGGCGACCCGTGGGCGCTGCGGCAGCAGGCCGAGGTGGCCGGTTCGGGCACCAGCCTGGCCGGCAAGGTGGTCGTGCTCGACCCCGCGCACGGGGGCATCGACCGCGGCTGGAGCGCGCACGGGCTGCACGAGGACGACATCGCCTATCGACGTGGCCTCGCGGACAGCTGCGCGCCTGCGGAGCACGGGCGTCGATACGGTGCTCACCCGCGACCGCTGGTCGGGGCCGAGCGACGTCGCCCGCGCGGCGCTGGCCGACGAGGTCGGCGCCGACGTGGTGATCTCGATCCACTGCGACGGTTCCGAGGCGGTGGCGGCCAACGGCGTCGCCAGCTTCTACTGGGGTGACGACCGGGTCGGTGCACGCTCCGCGACCGGCGCGCACCTGGCCTCGCTGGTGCAGCGCGAGCTCGTCGCCCGCGCGGGGTTCACCGACCTCCGCACGCACGCGTGCACGTTCGACATCCTCCGGGTGACGAAGATGCCCGCCGTCCAGGTCGAGCTGGGCTACCTCACCAACCCCGTGGACGCCGCCCGGCTGGCGGACGATCGCGTCCGCGACCTCGTCGCCGACGCGCTCGTGGTCGCCATCCAGCGCCTGTACCTGGGCGAGGAGGACGCCGCCACGGGCACCCTGCGCCTGGCGGACGTGCTCGCCTACGCGCAGCTGGTGGAGACCGCCGGCCAGCGCTAGGAGGCGCCGGCGCCGTCAGGAGCCGGGTGTCGACACGGAGCTGGCGAGCGCCGGCTGCCGCACCGAACCGAGGATGCGCTCGAGCGCCTGCTCGACGTCCTCGCGCCACGACAGCGCCGTCTTGAGCTCGAGCCGCAGCCGGGGGTAGCGCGGGTGCTGCCGCACGGTCTTGAAGCCCACGGCCAGCAACAGATCCGCGGGTACCAGGCAGCCCGGGAGGCGCTCACCGGGCAGGAAGAACTCGTGGCCCTCGGGGACGTACCCGAAGGCCTCGACGGCCCGCACGCCGCGGCGGGTCAGGTCCTTCGCGGCGGCCTGGACCAGCATGCGGGCGAGGCCGCCGCCCGTGTGCTCGGCCAGGACGCGCGCGGTCATCAGCAGGACGGCGTCGGGGCTGACGGGGGACGTCGGGAAGGCGAGCGCCCGCGGCACGAACTTGGGCGGCGCGTACATGCACGAAACCCGCGGGGTCGTCGTCGACGTACGCGACCCTCCCGCAGGAGCCCCACTCCAGCAGCGTCGCCGAGACCCAGGCCTCCTTCTCGAAGGCGGTGTCTCCGGCCTGCTTGGCCCGGTCGGCGGCGACGGGTTCGAGCTCCCACATGACGCACTGCCGGCACGGGTCGGGGACGTCGGGGAGCGTGTCGAGCGTCAGCGGGGCGAGGCGGCGACCCATCAGTGCGGAGCCTCGCCGCTCGCCGCCGCCACCGGCTCGTGCTCGCGTTCGGGCAGCGGCACCGGATCGCCCGTCGTGATCGAGGCCCCGGGACTGCTGTGCACGGAGCGCGGTCGGAGGAGGGCACCCGCGAAGCCGGCGAAGGCTCCGATGGCGATGCCCGCGACGACGAGGCGGACGAGCCGCATGCGACACTCCCAAGGCGTGGAGGGGACGATCGGCCGTTGGAGGCGGAACCCCTCTGAGATGGTACGCACGAGTTCGGCGAACGTGAAGACCACCTTGAGTAGTCAGGTGATTACAGGTGGCTGGAGGAGGGCCTGCGGATGCCGGGAGCGAGCGAGGGAACGGCGGGGTCGGGCAGGGGCACCGCGACCGGCGGGGGGTCGCGCCTCGACCGCTGGGTCGACGCCTACGCGCTGAGGACCCGCGGCATGACGGCGTCCGAGATCCGCGCCCTGTTCGCCGTGGCGAGCCGCCCCGAGGTGGTCTCGCTGGCGGGTGGCATGCCCTTCCTCTCGGCCCTTCCCCTGGACGTCGTCGCCGAGTCGCTGGCCAGGCTGGTGGCGGAGCGCGGAGCCGTGGCGCTCCAGTACGGCTCGGGTCAGGGTGACCCCGGCCTGCGCTCAAGGATCATCGACGTGATGGCGCCGCAGCAGGTCGACGCCCACCCCGACGACGTCGTCGTGACCACGGGGTCCCAGCAGGCGCTCGACCTCGTGACGAGGATCTTCGTCGACCCCGGGGACGTGGTGATCGCCGAGGCACCCAGCTACGTGGGGGCGCTCGGCGTCTTCCGCGCCTACCAGGCCGACGTCGTCCACGTGCCGCTGGACGACGACGGGCTCGTGCCCGAGGCGCTCGAGGCGGCGCTCGGCTCCCTGCGGGCGCAGGGCCGCCGCGTGAAGCTGCTCTACACGGTGCCCAATCACCACAACCCCGCGGGCGTGACGCTGTCGGCCGAGCGCCGGCCCCGGATCGTCGAGATCGCCCGCCGGCACGACGTCCTGGTCCTGGAGGACGACCCTTACGGGCTCCTGGGGTTCGAGGCCGACCCGCTCCCCTCCTTGCACTCCCACGACCCCGAGGCCGTGGTCTACCTGGGCTCGTTCTCGAAGACCTTCGCGCCGGGGTTCAGGGTCGGTTGGGCCGTCGCGCCGCACGCCGTGCGCGAGAAACTCGTGCTGGCCAGCGAGTCGGCCATCCTCTGCCCCAGCGCGTTCAGCCAGCTGGCGGTCGCCACCTACCTCGAGGACCACGACTGGAAGCACCAGGTGGGGATCTTCCGCGAGCTCTACCGGGAGCGCGCCCGGACGACGCTCGACGCGTTGGCCGACCTGCTGCCCGGCGCCACCTGGACGACCCCCCGGGGCGGCTTCTACGTCTGGGTCACGCTGCCCGAGGGCCTGGACGCGACCGCCATGCTGCCGAGGGCCGTGACGGAGCGGGTGGCCTACGTCCCGGGCACGGCCTTCTTCGCCGACGGCCAGGGGCGGCGATCGCTGCGCCTGTCGTACTGCTACCCCACACCCGAACGGATCCGTGAGGGGGTGCGCCGGCTCGCCTCCGTGGTCGAGGCGGAGACCGAACTGCTCGAGACCTTCGGCGCCAGCGGCGGCGGCGGCCCACGGGCCGCCCACCGCGGGGTCGACTCCCCCGGCCCCGACCTCTCCTGACCCTCCGCGGGATCCACGTTCCCCCGGATCCCTCCGTCGCTCCTCGAGGAGTTGGCATGACCCTCGCCCCCCGCGTTCTCGTGCTCGCCGGCGGCCTGTCGCACGAGCGGGACGTCTCGCTGCGCTCCGGACGCCGCGTCGCGGAGTTCCTCCGGGACGCCGGCTGCGTGGTGCTGGAACGGGACGTGGACGCGAACCTGGTCGACACCCTCAGCGGGGGCGGCGTCGACGTGGTCTGGCCGCTCCTGCACGGGGCGACCGGCGAGGACGGGTCGGTGCGCGACGTGTTCGAGCTCGTCGGCGTGCCGTACGTCGGGTCGGGGCCGGCGGCGTGCCGCTCGGCCTGGGACAAGTCCGTGGCCGGGGCGACGGCGCGGGCGGCCGGGCTCGCGACGCCCGTGGGGGTGGCGCTCCCGCACGGCACCTTCCGGGAGCTCGGGGCGCGCAGCGTGCTGGCGGCCATCACGGAGCGGCTGGGGCTGCCCCTGGTGGTGAAGCCGGCCCGCGGCGGCTCGGCGCTGGGCGTGAGCGTGGTGCGGGTGCCCGAGGAGCTGCCCGCGGCGATGGTCGAGTGCTTCGCGTACGGCGACGTCGCGCTCGTGGAGCGGTTCGTCGCCGGGGTCGAGGTCGCGGTGTCGGTGGTGGACCTCGGCGACGGCCCGCGCGCCCTGCCGGCCGTCGAGATCGTGCCCGACGGAGGCTTCTACGGCTACGACGCCCGCTACGTCGCGGGCGCCACGGAGTTCTTCTGCCCGGCACGGCTCACCACCGCTGCGGCCGCTGCCGCCGCAGAGGCCGCTCTCCGGGCGCACCGGACGTTCGGTCTGCGGCATCTCTCGAGGACCGACCTCGTCGTCGACGCCGACGGCCGGCCGTGGTTCCTCGAGGTGAACGTCGCGCCGGGCATGACGGAGACCTCGCTACTGCCGCAGGCGGCCGAGGCCGGCGGCGAGGACCTGTCCCGGCTGTACCGGGCGATCGTCGAGCAGGCGGCGGGCGAGCGGGCCGTCCCGGCCTGACGTTCTGCGAGAGGGGGACCCGCTGACCGCGGGTCCCCCTCTCGTCGTCCCTCGTCGTGGTTGCGCGGGATGCTCCTATGGATGGTCAAGCCGCTGAGGCGAGATCGTTGAGATGGAGGCGGGGCAGTGCACGGTAGACCTCGCGGGCGATGTGGCGTTTGAGGCAGCGGATGATCTCGGGCTTGGTTCTGCCCTCGGTGGTGCGTCTTTCGGCGTAGGCGCGGGTGCGGGCGTCCCAGCGCAGGCGGCAGAGCACGATCCGGTAGAGGGCGGCGTTGGCCTGGCGGTCGCCGCCGCGGTTGAGCCGGTGCCGGGTTGTTCGCCCCGAGGAGGCTGGGACGGGGGCGACGCCGCACAGCGCGGCGAACGCGGCCTCGGAGGTGAGGCGGTCGGGATTGGCGCCGGCGGTGACCAGCAGTTGTCCGGCGACGTCCGGGCCGACGCCGTGGAGGGCGAGCAGGTCGGGGGCGGCCTGCGCGACCAGCGGCTCGAGCAACTCGTCGAGGTCGGTGATCTCCTCGGTGAGGTGCTGGTGCTCGCGGGCGAGGCGCCGCAGCACGATCCGCGCGGCGATCGCGGGGTCGCCGACGCCGGCCGGGTCGGGCCGCGAGGCGGCCAGGGTGGCAATCAGGTCGCGGTCGCGCAGGCCGCTTAGGGCGGCGCGGACAGGGTCGGCAGCGGTGACCAGGATCGCCTTGATCTGCACCATGACCTTGGCGCGCTGCGCGACAGCAGTCCGGCGCGGGATACGCAGCAGCCGAATCGACTCCACCACGCCAGTGCGGTCCTTCGGGGTGCCGTCCCGGCGGCCGGACAAGGCCGCCAACGCCGCGGCCTGGGCATCGATCGGGTCGGACTTGCCCGCGAACCGGCGGGTCTTGCGGTCCGGGCGGTCGACCTCGACCACCACGACCCCGCCGGCCTGAAGGTATCGGGTCAGGCCCGCGCCGTAGGCGCCGGTTCCCTCGACTCCCACCAGCTGCAGCCGCCCGTACCCACGCAGCCAGTCCAACAAGGCCCGGTAGCCGGCCGCGGTTGCAGCGAACTGGGCCGTGCCCAGCACCCGCCCCGCCTGGTCCACCACCGCCGCGGTGTGGGTGTCCTTGTGCGTGTCCACCCCACCGATCACCAGGACGGGCCCGGCGCCAGCCGTTGTGATCTTGGTCGTTGATGCTCGTCGTGTCATCGTGGTCGCGTCGTCCTTCTCGCTCGTCAACCGGTAAGGGCGGCACGCACCCGCTGCGGTGACGGACAAGACAGTGACGGGCGCCTGGTGGCACAGGCTCCTGACTTGTTGACTGACGTCAGGCCGCTGGGTCTGCAGCCCATAGCGTGCCGAGGACGTCGGACGGGCTGGCTCGCAGTGCTCCTTGCCGCCTTCTGGGCTGGCTCGCTGATAGCTTGCCGCGTCCGTCCGGCGTCCGCCGCGGCGTGGCTCAACAGAGGCGTGACCAGGTCCTGAAGTCAGGCTGCCCGCCGCGGAATCCCGTGTCTCCGCGACGAACGGACTGCCTTCGTGATCACTATCGGGATCGACCCGCACAAGAGTTCGCTGACCGCGGTCGCCGTGGACCCCTCGGGTCGCGAACTCGGCCAAGTCCGTCTGCCGGTGAACGATGCCGCCCTGGACCGGCTGCTGGCTTGGGCGCAGCCGTGGAACGAGCGCCGCTGGGCCGTCGAGGGCGCCGCCGGACTGGGCCGGGGAGTCGCCCTGGCGCTGGCTGCCGTCGACCAAGTCGTGCTGGACGTGCCCGCCAAGCTCGCCGCCCGTGCCCGGCTGCTCGGCTCGGGTAACGCCCGCAAGACCGACGTCACCGACGCCGCCTCGGTCGCCGCCGTCGCTCAGCACCGCGCCCAGCTGCGCCAGGTGCAGGCCGAGGACCACACCGTCGTCCTGCGGCTGTTGTCCGAGCGACGCGATGACCTGGCCGCCGAACGTACCCGCACCATCAACCGACTGCACGTCCTGCTCCGTGACCTGCACCCAGGCGGAGCGAAGCAGAACCTGAGCACCCTGCAGGCCGCGGCCCTGCTGCGTCAGGTCAAGCCGTTGACACCTGCCGATGCCCAACGCAAAGCGCTGGCACGGGACCTGATCGCCGACCTGCGGCGCCTCGACACAGCCCTCAAGGCCAATGCGGCGGCACTGACCGACGGCCTCAGCGCGGCAGGCAGCACCCTGACCGACGTGCACGGCGTCGGACCCGTCCTCGCGGCGAAGATCGTGGCGCACAGCGGCGACGTCACCCGCTTCCCGAGTCGGCACCACTACGCCAGCTACGCCGGCACCGCTCCCATCGAAGCCTCCAGCGGCGACCTGCGCCGGCACCGCCTCTCCCGAGCCGGGAACCGGCAACTGAACTCCGCGTTGCACGTCATCGCCGTCTGCCAGGCGCGCGACCCCGGTCCCGGCCGCGACCACTACCGCCGCAAGCTCGCCGAAGCCAAGACCCCCGCCGAAGCCCGGCGCAGCCTCAAGCGCCAGCTCACGAACGTGATCTACAAGCGGCTCCTCGAGGACCACCGACGAAACCTCCAACCCTCCGACGCTTGACACACAGAGGCGCTATGAGGTCACGACCACACCCGGTGAGTGCACGTGAGCCCCGCGGGCAACCGGCCGACAGATCCCGTCGAGGACACCTCGGTCAGTCAGGCCTCGGGTCAGACCGGCAACCCGCGGGGCTCACGCACATCCTCACTGTCAGGCCTCGCTGAAGGCCTTGCGCACCTCGGGCGCCATCAGGGCGATGATCCGGTTGAGGTCGTCGACGCTGGCGAAGTCGATGCTCAGCCTGCCCTTGGTCCGGCCCAGCGCCACCGTCACGCGGGTGTCCAGCCGGTCCCCCAGGCGGGAGGCCAGATCGTTGAGCTCGGAGGTGTGGCCGCCCGGCCGGGGCCGCTTGCGCGCCGGCTTCACCGGCCCGTCGCCCAGGGCGACGATCTCCTCCACGGCACGGACGGAGAGGCCCTCCGCGACGATCCGGCCGGCGAGCTTCTCCATGCTCTCGGCGTCCTCGAGGCCGAGCAGAGCGCGGGCGTGGCCGGCGGACAGGACGCCCGCGGCCACCCGCCGCTGGACGGCGGGGGGCAGCTTCAGCAGCCGAAGCGTGTTGCTGATCTGCGGCCTGCTGCGGCCGATGCGACCCGCGAGCTCCTCGTGCGTGCAGCCGAAGTCGTCGAGCAGTTGCTGGTAGGCCGCCGCCTCCTCCAGAGCGTTCAGCTCGGCGCGGTGGAGGTTCTCGAGCAGCGCGTCCCGCAGGAGGTCGTCGTCCGACGTCTCACGGATGATCGCCGGGATGGTCTCGAGACCCGCCTGCTGCACCGCCCGCCAGCGGCGCTCGCCCATCACGAGCTCGAACGGCGACTCCCCGT
Source organism: uncultured Actinomycetota bacterium (assembly GCA_963792195.1). GTDB lineage: Bacteria > Actinomycetota > Actinomycetes > Actinomycetales > Kineosporiaceae > DATKNA01. The sequence goes on from CAWBVK010000007.1 coordinate 373,888, forward strand.
CGCCGAGCAGGCCGGTGGGGCGGACGACGACGGGCTGGAGGACGCCGATCTCACGGACGGAGTGCACCAGCTCGGCCAGTGCCTCCTCGTCGAAGACCTGGCGCGGCTGCCGGGGGTTGGGCCGCACGTCACCCACGGGGATCTCGGCGAAGCGCAGGCCCGGGACCGGTAGCAGCCCGTCGGGCGACTCGCTCGGCACTGTTTCACGTGAATCGGCGGACGCCGTGGAGCCGGCCGCCGCCTTCTCGTGGGCCTCGAAGAACTCACGCTCGTCGAGGTCGTCGGGCGGGTCCTGGAGCAGCGTCGCCGTGCCCACCCCTCCGGCCTCACGCTCGGCGGCCGCGCCGTCGGTCGGGCGACCGGGGAAGAAGACGTCCACGGGACGGTCCCCCGCCGGCTTGGTCACGGGTGCCGTGCCGTTGGGTATGAGGGCACCGAGGCCCCGCCCGAGCCCACGTCGCTTGTCGGTCACGCTCGCTCCTCCTGCCGGGTGCGGTCGGTCCAGGTCAAGACCTGCTCGGCCAGTTCACGCGACGCCTCGAGGTACGAGAGGGCGCCACTGGACGCGGGGTCGTAGGTCATCACGGTCTGGGCGTGGCTCGGCGCCTCCGAGATGCGCACCGAGCGGGGGACGGTCGTCTTCAGCACCGTCTCGGGGAAGTGCGCCCTGACCTCGTCGGCGACCTGCGACGACAGGCGCGTGCGGCCGTCGTACATGGTCAGGAGGATCGTCGAGACGTGCAGGGTCGGGTTGAGGTGCCCCCGGATGAGTTCCACGTGCTTCAGGAGCTGCGAGAGCCCTTCCAGCGCGTAGTACTCGCACTGGATCGGGATGAAGACCTCGTCCGCCGCCACGAAGGCGTTCACGGTCAGGAGGCTCAGGCTCGGCGGGCAGTCGATGAAGACGTAGTCGATCCGGGGCAGCCCCTCGGCCTCCCGCTAGTCCAGGTACTGGCGCAGCGCCCGCTGCAGCCGTACCTCGCGGGCGACGAGCGAGACCAGCTCGATCTCGGCGCCGGCCATGTCGATGGTCGCCGGCGCGCAGAGCAGGTTGGGGATGTCGGGGCAGGTCTGCAGCACCTCGCCCAGCGGACGCTGCTCGACGACGACGTCGTAGAGGCTCGGGATCTCGGAGTGGTGGTCGATGCCGAGGGCGGTCGACGCGTTGCCCTGCGGGTCGATGTCGAGGACGAGGATGTTGAGCCCCGACTGCGCCATCGCGGCCGCCACGTTGACCGTGGTCGTCGTCTTCCCGACGCCGCCCTTCTGGTTGGCGACCGTCAGCACCCGCGTGTGGGGCGGCTGCGGGAAGGGGCGACCCACCAGCGAGATGCGCCGCCGAGCGTCCTCCGCGACCTCGAACGCCAGGGGCGTCGACTCGTCGACCCGGGGAAGGCTGTTCGCCAGGTCGAACCGGTGCTGGTCGTCGTAGCCGAAGCCGGAACCCGCCGTGGCGGCTCGCGCGGTGCTCTCCTCGGTCGCACCAGGTGCGATCGAGCTCTGGCCCATGCGTACGCTCCTGTCCTCGTCCTGCCGCTCGGCGTGCACAGGAGCAGTCTGCACCGAAGCACCTGCGGCGGAGGACTCCCGCGTGTCGATGTCGCGCTCGACCTCGACCGCGTCCGTCGGTTCGCCCGCTTCGTCGTTCTCGCCGGGCGAGGTTTCACGGGAAACAGGTGGCGCCGGCGGGCCGGGCGACTCGTCCCGCCCGAGCGTGGGCGACTCCGGCTCGGGAAGGACGGCGAGGGCCGGACGCACGAGCAGGCTCAGGTCGCCGGCACCCCCTCCCCACGCCAGCCCCCCGTCGATGACCGAGGGGGCGGCGCCCTCCCATCCCGACAGCGCCGACGTCGCCACCTGCCGCGCGATCCGCTCCCCCTCCCCGTGGCACGCCGCGATCGCGTTGCCCGGGGACAGGCCGGCGAGCGCGAACGCCGGCACGACGTGCCGCACGTCGAGCACCACCTGGTCGTGCTCGACCTGCAGCTGCATGGGCTTCGACTCGCCGTCCCCACCCGATGCCGGCGGCGTGCTCTCGGCGGGCGTGTCGCTCGAGCCCGCCGGCCGCGGCCACCCCAGACCGTGCGCACCTCCGCGCGCCAAGGGGTGCGGCCAACCGAGACCCTTCACATGACCCTCCTCGACATGTCGGCGCGATGACGCTTCGCAAGCCCGTCCCGGAGCTGCATGCATCCATCAAGCCGGTGCGACAACGCTGGGTCCAGAAGGCGCGCCGGGCCACACCCGACTCTCACGGTCCGTGGTCGGCGGGACGTGATCACCTTGCGTCCGATCCACGTGAAACAGCGCCCGCCCGGCGGGTGGACGCTGCGTCGACGGGAGGGACACCGGAGGACGGCCGACGGCGAGCGGCGTGGTGATTCACGTGAAACGTGGGTCCACCTGGGTTCGGCCGGCGGCGTGTTGCACGTGAAACGTCGGCCGGCTCAGTGCTGTCGCGAACGCCTCGCCGGGGTCTTCCCCGGCGCTCGCCGACCCGCTTCGGCCTGCGCCTTCGCCTTGCGGGCCTCGACCACCACCGTCGGCTCGTCGAGCACGTCCCCGCCGACCTCCACCACCCGCCAGGAGGCGGCACCGTTGCGACGCAGGACGTCCTCGGCGGCCGCGAGCTCCTCGGCGGCACTGCGTCCCTTGAGCGCCAGCATCACCCCGCCGGCGCGCACCAGGGGCATGCACCAGCGGGTCAGCTTGTCCAGGGGGGCGACCGCGCGGGCAGTGGCGACGTCCCAGGTGGCCCTGGGGAGCTCCTCGGCCCGGGCACGGACCACCCGGACGTTCGTCAGACCCACGTCCTGCGAGACCTCCTCGAGCCAGGTGACCCGGCGGAGCAAGGGCTCGACGAGGGTGACCTCGACGTCGGGCCGGGCGATCGCGATCACCACGCCGGGGAGGCCCGCGCCGGTTCCGACGTCCGCGACGCGTGCCCGGGGCGGGACGAGGGGCGACACCGCCGCGCAGTTGAGGATGTGCCGGCCCCAGAGGCGGGGCAGCTCCCGAGGCCCCATCAGGCCGCGGGTCACGGCGGAGGTGGCGAGGTGCCCGGCGAAGGCACGCGCCAGGTCGGCTCGGGCGCCGAAGAAGTGCTCCACGACCGACGGGGACGGCGACTCGAGGTCGCCGTCCCCGTCGGGATGTTCCTGTGCGTCGCTCACGCGTCAGGCGGACGGCAGCACGACGACGCGGCGCGCGGGCTCCACGCCCTCGGACTCGCTGCCCAGGCCGGCCTCGGCGACCGCGTCGTGCACGACCTTGCGCTCGAAGGCGTTCATCGGCTCGAGCTGGACCGGAGCGCCCGTCCGGCGCACCTCGCCCACCGCGCGAGCGGCGACGTCCTCGAGGGTCCGGCGCCGGCCCGCGCGGTACCCGGCGACGTCGAGCATCAGCCGGCTGCGCTCGCCGGTCCGGGCCTGGACGGCCAGCCGCGCCAGCTCCTGCAGGGCCTCGAGCACCTCGCCGCGCGGGCCTACCAGCCCGCGCAGCTCACGGTCGCGACCGCTCTCGGTGACGATGGCCACCGAGGCGCGCCCGTTCTCGACGTCGATGTCGATGTCGCCGTCGAGGTCGGCGATGTCGAGCAGCTCCTCGAGGTAGTCCGCCGCGACCTCGCCCTCCTCCTCGAGGCGGCGCAGCGACGCCTTGCCCCGCGGGGCCCGCTCGGTACCCTCGTCGCCGTCCTCCTGCTCGCCGTCCTCCTGCTCGCCGTCCTCCTGCTCGCCGTCCTCCTGCTCGACGGCCTCCTGCTCGACGGCCTCCGCCTCGCGGGTGCCCTGCTCGGCGGACTCCGGCTCACCCGTCTCGGGTGCGCCCCGGTCGTCGAACTCGGACGCCGTCGCCAGGCCGCCCCCCTGCTCCTCGCCGCCGGTGGTCGTGGGATCCGTCTCGGTCACGATGCTCCTCTCACGCATGGCATGGCGCCGCCCCCCGACGGAGGCGCCACGGTGACGTGACGCCTCGGCGTCACCTGGTCTTGCCGCCGGGCCTTCCGCCGCCGCCCCCACCGGCCTGGCCAGGGCGCTTCGAGGCGGACGGGGCCGGGGCGCGGGTGGCACCCCGCTGGTTGCGCTTCTGCCGCTTCGGCTGCTGGCGCTGCCCGCCGGCGGGCGTTCCGGGGGTGCGCCCGTCGGCGCTGGTGGCCACGGCCGGCTCGGGCTCGAGGCCCTGGCTCTTGCGGCGCCGGCGCTCGAGAAGGGCCGCCTCGGCCGCGCTGCCCGGCGCCGGCATCCGGCGGATCACGTAGAACTGCTGGCCCATCGACCACAGGTTCGTCGTGAGCCAGTAGATGAGGACGCCGATCGGGAAGTTGATGCCGGAGATCGCGAAGAACAGCGGGAGGATGTACAGGAGCGCCTTCTGCTGCCGCGCGAAGGGGTTGTCGAGCGCGGACGCCGGCATGTTCTTCGTCATGAGCTGCCGCTGGGTGGTGAACGTGGTCAGCGACATGAGGAGGATGAGGATCACCGTGACGATGCGCGTCGCCGTGTTGGGCGCGTGCACGAAGGTCGCGGAGAGCGGTGCCCCCAGGATCGTCGCCTGGTCGGCCTGCGCCACCAGCTCCGCGTTGAGCGGCCCGATCGTCTTGCCCTGGGGGATGCCGTTGAGAACCCGGAAGAGCGCGAAGAAGATCGGGGACTGCAGCAGGATCGGCATGCAGGACGAGAAGGGGTTGGTGCCGCGCTCCTTGTAGAGCGCCATCGTCTCCTGCGTCAGCGCCTGACGGGACGCAGGGTCGCTCTTCCCCTTGTACTTCTCCTGGATCTTCTTCAGGTCGGGCTGGATCAGCTGCATCGCCCGGGAGGCGCGGATCTGCTTGACGAAGAGGGGGATGAGCAGGATCCGGATGACGATGACCAGGCCGACGATGGAGAACGCCCACGTCCAGCCGGACGCGGCCGGCATGCCGACCGCGGTGAGCACGGTGTGCCAGCCCACCATGATGGAGGCGACCACGTACTCCAGCGGCTGGAGCAGGGTGAAGAACCAGTCGAACATGCGTGTCCTCGCCGTCAGGCGGCGCGCCGGGGCGGCCGATGGCCGGCGGCGCATGCCGCCGGTGTGGTCGTGATCGGGTCGGCGTCGTCGCCGGCCGGCGTGCCGAGCGGGCGCAGGCGCACCCTGGTGGGAACGGGGTCGACGCCCCCGGGGTTCCACGGGTGGCACCGGCCGAGTCGGCGCACGGCCAGCCAGCCGCCGCGCACCAGCCCGTGCCGGTCGACCGCCTCGAGCGCATAGGCCGAGCAGGAGGGGTAGAACCGGCAGGTGGGCCCGTAGACCGGGGACACGAGGTACTGCCAGAGCCGCAGCAGCGTGACCACGAGCCGCGCCGGCAGGCGCACGAGGAAGCGCAACCCCGAGATCACGGCCGGCATCACCGTCGGGCTCCGACGCCCCGGGAGCGCGCTCACCTGCCGGCCTCCGGGAGGGCCAGGCCGAGCCGCCGGAGCGCAGCCGTCAGGTCGCGCTCGAGATCGGGGCTGGTCGACGCAGCGGCGGCGGGGTTGGCCCTGACGACGACGCGCGACCCGTTAGGCAGGGCGCCGACGACGCGACTGGCGACTGCGCGCAGCCGGCGCTTCGTCCGGTTCCGCACGACAGCACCCCCCACGGCCTTGGAGACGACGAACCCCATTCGGGCGGGCTCGCCGGACGCCGCCTCACGGGCGACGTGCACGACCAGCGTGCGGCTCCCCGAGCGGCGCCCACCACGGACGGCAGCACCGAAGTCGGCACTGCGACGGAGGCGGTGAGTCGCGGGCAGCACGGGAGCCCAGGCGGAGGGCGGTGCTCAGGCGGAGAGCTCGTCGCGGCCCTTGCGCCGGCGCGCCGAGAGGATGGCGCGACCGGCACGCGTGCGCATGCGCAGCCGGAAGCCGTGCGTCTTGGCCCGGCGCCGGTTGTTCGGCTGGAAGGTCCGCTTGCTCACCTGTACGTCTCCACGCTCGCGCCCATCAGGGGAAAGGTCGACCCGGTTCCCCGGGAAGAACGCTCGCAGCCGGCCCCCGCCGCCCTCAGGGCACGGCGCATCTGCCTGCTGTCAAGCCTGGCTACGGTACGTCGCCCGCGGGACCAGGGTCAAACCGGCGAGCGGCCCCACGGGGACGTCGGCCACGGGGGCCGGTCCTCGGCGGCGGCGCTCCCGGGAGGTGTCGACGGAGGTTGTCCACGACCTGTGGAGAACCCCTGTGGACAGAGGTCGGGCACGTCAATGCCGCCGTCCAGCCCCCTGAGCCGTCGCACGGCCGGCCACCAGCGGGCGTGCGTCCACAGCGGATGTCCAGGGAGGGGCCGGCCCGCGCCGCCGGCGCGCCTCCGGTTTCCTGCAGCGACACGTGGCCATTCGAACACGTATTGTGGCCGTTCGGACGAGGGTCACGGTGACCGAGCTGAAACATCGGCGCCGTTCTCGCAGGTCAGAGCCTTGCCCTCACGACAGGGCCGCCGTGCGGCCTCTCTCCGCTGTACGGACAGTAATGAGTAGTGGCCTCAAGTAGGGCGGTCGCTCGCATGCCCAAGCAGGTGGCCAACAGGCTATGGTCCTGTGGTGCTGGAGTCGGGGAGCGCGCGACACGCCGGGGGACGCAGAACCGATCAGCCGCAGGGGGCGGGGGCCCCTCCGTACGGCCACCATCGGCGCAAAACGTCGAGCGACGTCACGCAGCCACCGCATATTCACAGTGTGTGGACAACCGTGTGGACTACGGGATCGTCTCTCTGCCGCGACGGAAGGGCGTAAGCGTGAGCAGGTCGGAGGACGACTTCGCGTCCGTGTGGGCACGGGCCGTGGAGGCCCTCGACGCCGCCGGTGTCACACCGCAGCAGAAGGCCTTCGTTCGGCTGACGCGACCCCTGGGGCTGCTCGACGGCACGGCGCTGCTCGCCGCACCGAACGACCTCACGAAGGAGGTCCTCGAGCAGCGCATGCGGGAGGCCCTCGTGCGGGTCCTCTCGGCGGAGCTGGGGCACCCCGTGCGGATCGCCGTCACCGTCGACTCCTCGATCGTGCCGCCGAGCGCGCCGGTGCCCGCCGGCGACCAGGGGTCGCTCCCGGGTTTCGACCACGCGGGGGTCCCGGCGGGTCCCGGGCACGCGAACGGGCACGGCAACGGCAACGGGCACGCCAACGGCAACGGGCCGACGACGTCCGGGGGCACCCGCGGCGGCGTGCCCGGCCGCGACGCTCCGCCGGTGTCCGCGCGAGTGGCCGAACCCGACACCGACGAGCTCGACCTGCCCCTCGTGCCCGGCTACGACGGCGACGGAGGCCCCACGCGCGGTGGTTTCGCCTACCCCGAGCTGGCCCACCCCGAGCTCGCCGCGGGCCGCCCGGCCGCGGCCGCGGGCACCGGCGCCCGGCACGACCCGGGTTACGACGACCTGGACGTGCGCCCTCAGCACCGCCCGGGCACGGGGCGCGGGCAGGGCGGGCGGACGTCGGCGGAGCCGGCCCGGCTGAACCCCAAGTACACGTTCGAGACGTTCGTCATCGGCGCGAGCAACCGCTTCGCCCACGCCGCCGCGGTCGCCGTCGCGGAGGCGCCCGCGAAGGCGTACAACCCGCTCTTCGTCTACGGGGAGTCGGGCCTGGGCAAGACGCACCTGCTGCACGCCATCGGGCACTACGCGCACAGCCTCTACCCGGCGGTCCGCGTGCGCTACGTGAACTCCGAGGAGTTCACCAACGACTTCATCAACAGCATCCGCGACGACAAGGCGAGCGCCTTCCAGCGCCGCTACCGCGACGTCGACGTGCTGCTGATCGACGACATCCAGTTCCTGCAGGGCAAGGTGCAGACCCAGGAGGAGTTCTTCCACACGTTCAACACGCTGCACAACGCGAACAAGCAGGTCGTCATCACCAGCGACCTGCCGCCGAAGCAGCTGGCCGGCTTCGAGGAGCGGATGCGCTCCCGGTTCGAGTGGGGCCTCATCACCGACGTCCAGCCGCCCGACCTCGAGACCCGCATCGCCATCCTGCGCAAGAAGGCCATCGGGGAGCGGCTGCAGGCCCGGGACGACGTCCTCGAGTACATCGCCAGCAAGATCTCGACGAATATCCGCGAGCTGGAGGGCGCGCTGATCCGGGTGACGGCGTTCGCGAGTCTCAACCGCCAGCAGGTGGACCTGTCACTGGCCGAGATCGTCCTCAAGGACCTCATCCCGGCCGACGACACCCCCGAGATCACGGCGGCGACGATCATGGCGCAGACCGCCGCCTACTTCAGCCTGACCATGGAGGACCTCTGCGGGCAGTCGCGCTCGCGCGTCCTCGTCAACGCCCGGCAGATCGCGATGTACCTGTGCCGGGAGCTCACCGACCTCTCGCTGCCGAAGATCGGGCAGCAGTTCGGCGGCCGGGATCACACGACGGTCATCCACGCCGACCGCAAGATCCGCCAGCTCATGGCCGAGCGCCGCTCCATCTACAACCAGGTCACCGAGCTCACCAACCGGATCAAGCAGACCGCGCGGGGCTGACCGCACCTCCCGCGGACGGCGCCCCTCGCGCCGCCCCCGGCCACGCATCCCCGTGTCATCGCCGGGTGGCCAGCACGACGCCGCTGCCGTCGCCGACGGACAGCTCGACCGCGACGAGGGCGGGATCGGTGAGGTACCGGAGCCGCAGCGTGTCGATCGCGCCCCGGTACGTCGGCGGCCAGACCGGCTCGCCGGGCCGTGCCGGCGTGAAGTCGTCGAGGACGAGGACCCCGCCCGGCGCGAGCATGCGCACGACGGCGCCGGGGTCCTCGCGCTTGCCGCCGCCGTCGCAGAAGAAGACGTCGAAGGGTGCCTGCGCCTCGAGCAGCCGCCAGTCGCCCTTGAGCACCCGGACGCGCGGGTCGTGGGCGAGCACGGAGGACGCGGCGGCGGCCCGGCCCGCGTCGTGCTCCACGGTGAGCAGGCGCGCGCCGGGGTCCATCCCCGAGAGCAGCCAGGCGGCGCCCGCACCGGTGCCCGTTCCGCTCTCCGCCAGACGGCCGCCCGGCTTGACCGCGGCGACGGCGGCCAGCAGCCGCCCCACGGCCTGCGAGCAGCTGTGGCCGAAACCGAGCCGGGCGGCCTCACGCAGCGCAGCCGTCACGGCCGGTGGGATGCTTCGCGACGGCACCTCCACCACCTGCGCATTCTCGTCCCTCGGGACGGCGCCGGTACCAGGTCGCGAGGTTGTCGATCCGTTGCGGCGAGCGCGTCTCGGGGCCGGGCTGCAGCTATCACGGAGGGTGCGTGGCAGGGGACCCTCGGCACCCGACGGTTCAGTCGGACACGCTTCGTACACAGCGTGGGGACAACCTTGTGGACAACCGGTGCATGGGCTCGGGTGAACGGTCGACCACAGGCCGTGGACAGACCTGTGGACGCCGGTGGACAGCAGGGCCGTCACTGTGGACCCGGCGGGACGGCGAGGTGAACAACCCTGGACGCCCGCGTGGACGCCGCCCGTCTGTCCACGCCCCGTCCCCGGGTGCGTCGCTCGCCGTCGACAGCCCGTCCACCGGGCATCTCGGCCTCCACCTGCACCGACACCCGTCGTCCACGGTTTCCACAGGCGTGATGACGAGATACGGATGGGGAACTCGAGAGGGAGATGACCCGCCCACATCTGGCTGCGGCCGCCCCCTGTCCCTTCGGTCCTGCGGAGTCCTGGAGGTTTCGAGGGTCCCGATATTCCTTGATCACGGGGAGGGTTCACGAGGGGCTCCCACCTCGCGTACTGTCGTGCGGGCGCACGGACCCCACCGCGAGGCCGGGGCGGTGCCAGGCGCGCCGAGCGCGCCCGTCAGGTGCACATGGAGAGGTGGCCCGAGGTGAAGTTCCGCGTCGAACGTGACGTCCTCGCAGAAGCGGTCACGTGGGTGGCGCGCGCGCTCCCGGCCCGCCCGCCGGTGCCCGTCCTCGCGGGGCTGCTGCTCGAGGCGGACCCCGACGGGGTCCTGCGGCTCTCGAGCTTCGACTACGAGGTGTCGGCCCGCGTCGAGATCCCGTCGGAGGTCGCCGACGCCGGGACCGTCCTGGTCTCCGGCCGCCTGCTGGCCGACATCTCGCGCTCGCTGCCCGGCCGCCCCGTGGACGTGGCCACCGACGGGTCCCGGGTCTCGCTGACTTGCGGTGCGAGCCGCTTCACCCTGCTGACGATGCCGGTCGACGAGTACCCTACGCTGCCGTCGATGCCCGAGGGCTCGGGGCTGATCGGCGCCGACGGCTTCACCCAGGCCGTCGCCCAGGTGACGGTCGCGGCCAGCCGGGACGAGACGCTCCCGATCCTCACCGGCGTCCGGATGGAGATCGAGGGCGAGCGCCTGACCCTGCTCGCCACCGACCGGTACCGGCTGGCGATGCGCACGATCCCGTGGCGGCCGTCGGCGCCGGACACCAGCTCGGTGGCCCTGGTGCGGGCGCGCACCCTCTCGGAGGTGTCGAAGGCGCTCGGGTCCGCCGGCGACGTGACGCTCGCGCTGAGCACCGGCTCCGGCAGCGAGCTCATCGGCTTCGAGGCGGGCGGCCGGCGGACGACGTCGCTGCTGGTCGACGGCGAGTACCCGAAGGTGCGGGCACTCTTCCCCGCCGAGTCACCCACCTACGCCGTCGTCGACACGCACGCGCTGCTCGAGGCGGTCAAGCGCGTGTCGCTGGTCGCCGAGCGCAACACCCCGGTGCGGCTGAGCTTCACCGACGGGGCGGTCACCCTCGAGGCCGGCCAGGGCGAGGACGCGCAGGCGTCGGAGGCCGTGGAGTGCGCCCTGCACGGCGAGGACCTCTCGATCGCGTTCAACCCGGCGTTCCTGCTCGACGGGCTCGGCGCCCTCGGGGCCCCGTTCGCCCGGCTCTCGTTCACCGTGGCGGCCAAGCCCGCCGTCATCTCGGGCCAGGCGGAGCTCGACGGCGGCGACGACGACAGCTACCGCTACCTGCTGATGCCCGTCCGCCTGGCGGGCTGAGACCCGATGGCAGCCGGCGGGTCGACGCCGGCCTGCCTCCCGATCAGTGCGGTGGCAGGCTGGCCCTGAGCACCCGGCTCCAGAAACGACCGGCTCGAGTGAAGACCAGCCAGACCAGCCACCAGCAGCCAGGAGAGGTCACCGTGCACATCGGACTCGTGGGTCTCGGCAAGATGGGCGGCAACATGCGCACTCGGCTGCGCAACGCCGGCATCGAGGTCACCGGCTACGACCGGAACCCCGACATCAGTGACGTCGGCAGTCTCGAGGAGCTCGTCAAGGCCCTCCCCGCGCCCCGGCTGGTGTGGGTCATGGTGCCGGCGGGCGCGGCTACGGACGCGACCATCGACGAGCTGGGCGGCCACCTCGAGGCCGGCGACCTCGTCATCGACGGCGGCAACAGCAAGTTCACGGACGACTTCAGGCACGCCGAGCAGCTCGACGCGAAGGGCATCCGGTACGTCGACTGCGGCGTCTCGGGCGGCGTGTGGGGGCTGGAGAACGGCTACGGCCTGATGTGCGGCGGCGACCCGCAGGACGTCGAGCGGGCGATGCCGGTGTTCGACGCGCTGCGCCCCGAGGGCCCGCGCGAGGAGGGCTTCGTGCACGCCGGCTCGGTCGGCGCCGGCCACTACGCGAAGATGGTCCACAACGGCATCGAGTACGGCCTGATGCAGGCGTACGCCGAGGGCTACGAGCTGCTCATGGCGAAGGACATCGTGCACGACGTGCACGGGTGCTTCCAGGCCTGGCAGCGCGGCACGGTGGTCCGCTCGTGGCTGCTCGACCTGCTGGTGAAGGCGCTCGAGAGCGACCCCAAGCTCAGCGCGATCAGGGGCTACGCGCAGGACTCCGGCGAGGGCCGCTGGACCGTCGAGGAGGCGATCAACAACTCGGTGCCGATGCCGGTGATCAGCGCGGCGCTGTTCGCCCGCTTCACCAGCCGCCAGGACGACTCGCCCGCCATGAAGGCCGTCGCCGCGCTGCGCAACCAGTTCGGCGGTCACGCCGTGACGGCGGCCGGCCCCACCTCGGGCACGGGCGAGGTGGACGGCGCGGCCGCGCTGGACGTGGACGCGGCGCACGCCGTCACCGCCGGCCCGTCCTCGGGCACCGGCGAGACGCGCTGACGCGAGCCGCGAGCTCCCTTCGTGCGTGTCGCCCGGCTCTCGGTCACCGACTTCCGCTCCTACGCGGCGGCGGAGCTCGACCTCGAACCGGGCGTCACGGCGTTCGTGGGCCCCAACGGCCAGGGCAAGACGAACCTGGTCGAGGCGGTCGGCTACGTCGCCACCCTCGGTAGCCACCGTGTGTCCACGGACGCACCGCTCGTGCGGCTCGGCGCCGCGCGGGCGGTGGTCCGCGCGCTGGTCGCCCGCGCCGGACGCGACACCCTGGTGGAGATCGAGATCGTGCCGGGCGGCGCCAACCGGGCACGGGTCAACCGGGCTCCGGTGCCGCGCGCCCGCGAGGTGCTCGGCACCCTACGCACCGTGCTCTTCGCCCCCGAGGACCTGGCGCTCGTCAAGGGCGACCCCGACGGGCGCCGGCGCTTCCTCGACGAGCTGCTCGTGGCCCGGGCCCCCCGGTTCGCCGGGGTCCGTGCCGACTACGACCGCGTACTGCGCCAGCGGAACGCCCTGCTCAAGTCGGCGGGCGCGAGCGTGCGGGCCGGCCGCGGCGACGTCCGCACCCTGGACGTGTGGGACTCCCACCTCGCGACCGCGGGGGCCGAGCTGCTCGCCGGCCGGCTGCGGCTCGTGCACCTGCTCGCGCCCGACGTCGCCAAGGCCTACGCGGACGTGTCCGACGGGCAGGGCGAGGCGGCGATCGCCTACCGGAGCTCGCTCGGCGACGACGTGGCCGCCGCCGACGCCCCGAGCCGCGACCTGCTGGCCGCGCGGATGCTCGAGGCCCTGGCGAAGGCCCGGCCGAGCGAGCTGGAGCGGGGGGTGAGCCTGGTCGGCCCGCACCGCGACGACCTCCAGCTGAACCTCGGGCCGTTCGCCGCGAAGGGCTTCGCCTCGCACGGGGAGTCCTGGTCGTTCGCCCTCGCCCTCCGCCTGGCGAGCTACGAGCTGCTGCGCGCGGACGGCGGCCCCGACGGCGACGGCGAGCCGGTGCTCGTGCTCGACGACGTGTTCGCCGAGCTCGACGTCGGCCGGCGCGACCGGCTCGCGGCACTCGTGGCGGGCGCCGAGCAGGTGCTGGTCACCGCCGCCGTCCCGCAGGACGTGCCCGAGGCGCTCGAGGGGGCGCGCGTCGACGTCATGGCCGGGGAGGTCCGTCGTGTCCGCTGAACCCCCGCCTCCCGGCACGGCTCCAGGCCCACCGCCGGGGGAGCCGGCGGGCGGCGCCGACGAGGCCGAGCAGGGCGCGGACGCCGTCCGTGCGGCCCTCGGCCGTGCCCGCGCAGCGGCCCGCGAGCGGGGCGCGGCGCCGGGCGCGAAGCCGGGCGGGACCGGTGGCCGCCGGCGCCGCCCGCGCGACGACGGGGCGCGCTCCGGAGCACGCCCCGACGCCCGCGACCCGCAGACCGTGGGGGCGACCCTGGCCCGGCTCGTGGCGGAGCGCGGCTGGCAGGAGCAGGTCGCGGTGGGCGGGGTGATCGGCCGGTGGGAGGCCGTCGTCGGCGGCGAGATCGCGGCGCACTGCACGCCGGAGACCTTCGAGCAGGGCGTCCTGGTGGTCCGCGCGGACAGCACGGCCTGGGCGACCCAGGTGCGCCTGCTGACCCAGACCTTGCTGCGCAAGCTGGCCGAGGAGGTCGGCGAGGGCACGGTGACCAAGGTCGTCGTCCACGGCCCCACGCAGCCGTCGTGGCGGCGCGGCCCGCGGCTGGCGCCCGGCAGCCAGGGCCCGCGCGACACGTACGGCTGATCCCGCCGACCGCCGGCACCGCACGGTCACGCCCGAATGTCTTGTGGTGTCCGTCCTGCCCGCTCTAGGGTTCCACTCTTCGGGATGCTGTCCCGGAGAGTGGGAACAACCAGGGGTGGCTGGATGACGATCAAGGACGGTGCGACGCCGGGTCGGCGGGCCGACGAGATCGTCCAGACAGGGACGCTCGAGAAGGGCCTGGCGCTCGTGCAGTTCGTCGGCGAACGCGGCGAGGTCACGGCCGGCGTGATCATGCACGAGTTCGGGCTCAGCCGCAGCGCCACGTACCGGCTCGTCGACCGGCTGCGCACCGGCGGGTACCTGCAGGAGAGCTCCACCCCCGGCGCCTACCGGCTCGGGCCGCGGATGGTAGTCATCGGCCTCGCGGCGCTCAACCAGATGGACCTCATGCACGTGGCGCCCCCGCTGCTCGGGGAGCTCGCGCAGGCGGCCGGCGAGACGGTCAACCTCGCCGTGCCGCAGGGCGACGAGATGGTCTACGTGCACCAGCACGACGGCCCGGGGTCGGTGCGGGTGACCGCGCGGCTGGGCACCCGCCGCCCGATGAACTGCACCAGCCTCGGCAAGGCCTACCTCGCCGCCCTGCCCGAGCCCGAGCTCGACGAGCGGCTCGCCGCGATGCAGTACGTGCGGCTCACCCCCCGCTCGCTGCTGACCGCCGACGCGCTGCGCGCCGAGCTGGTGCACACCCGCGAGCGCGGCTACGCGATCGACGACGTCGAGGTCGAGGAGGGCGTCTCGTGCGTCGGGGCAGCCATCCGCGACTACCTCGGCCGGCCCGTGGCGGCGATCTCCGTCGCCGGGCCGGCCGAGCGCATGCCCGCCAAGCGGCCGACCGTCGTGCCGCGGCTCCTGCAGACCGCGGCGGCGGTCTCGACCAGACTGGGGTACGTGCAGTGATCGAGCGCAACCGGGGCAGCTCCCGGGGCGAGCGGGTCGCCGCCGTCACCACCTACGCGGTCGACTACCCGCTCGACGCACCCATGGCGGACGCCGTCCACTACATCCCGAGCCGCGCCGCGCTGCTGGTCGAGGTCACGACCGGGAGCGGCCTGGTCGGCATCGGGGAGTCCGCGATCTACGGCGGTTCCCCGGGCACCACCGAGGCGTTGATCCACGAGGTGCTGGCACCCCGCGTGCTCGGCCAGGACCCGACCCGCCCCGAGCACCTCTGGGCCCGGATGTTCTGGCCCTCGCACCAGCTCGGCAACGGCGGAGCGCTCGTGATGGCCCTGTCGGGGATCGACATCGCGCTCTGGGACCTCACCGCCCGCATCGCCGGGATGCCCCTGTACCGGCTGCTGGGCGGCTACCGCGAGAGCGTGCCGGCCTACGCCAGTGCGGGGTTCTACCTCGAGGGGAAGGGCCCGAAGGAGGTCGCGGAGGAGTTCCGCGGCTACGCGGACCGCGGGTTCCGGCACGGCAAGATGAAGGTCGGGCGCACCCCTGACACCCCGCTGAACCCGCTCGCGCACATGGTGCGCCCCGACTTCGCGGCGCTCCCGCTCGAGGACGACCTCGAGCGGGTGCGCGCCGTCCGCGAGGCCCTCGGCGACGGGTTCGCGCTCGCCGTCGACGCCAACAACGCCTGGGACCCGGCGACGGCGCTGCGGGCGGGGCGCGAGTTCGACCGCCTGGGGCTGGCCTGGTTCGAGGAGCCCGTGCTCACCGACGACCACACAGGCAGCGCGTCGCTGGCCACGGCCCTGGACACCCCCGTCGCCGGGTACGAGACCGAGTCCCTGGTGAGCGGCTTCCGGGACCTCGTGCAGGCCCGGGCCGTCGACGTCGTGCAGCCCGACGTGATCTGGACCGGCGGCATCACCGCGTGCCGCCGGGTCGCGGCGATCGCGCACGCCGCCGGTCTCGCCTGCGTGCCGCACGTCTACTCCAGCGCCGCCAGCCTGGTCGCGAACCTTCACTTCATCGCGTCGATCCCGAACAGCCGGCTGCTCGAGTTCGACCAGAACCCGAACGGCCTGCGCACCGAGCTCCTCACCCATCCCGTCGAGCTCGACGAGCACGCGGTCGTGCACCTGCCCGACGAGCCGGGCCTGGGCACGGGCTTCGACCGCGAGACGCTCCGGCGCTACGCCGCGGCGGCTCCCCGGACGAGCGAGGGCCCATGAGCGAGGGGTTGGGAGACATGGAAGCGGGGCCGGGGACGCCGGCGGGCACGGTCGTCATCACCGACTGCGACCACGGCACGACGGCGCCCGAGGCGGAGGTCCTCGAGGCGGCAGGCGCGACCTGGCGGCTCGAGCAGTGCCGCACCGCCGGCGACGTCGTCGAGCACGCGGGCGACGCGACCGTGCTCATCACGCAGTACGCGCCCGTCACCGCCGAGGTCCTCGACGCACTGCCCGGCGTGCGGCTCGTCGTCCGGTACGGCGTCGGCGTCGACACGGTCGACGTCCCGGCCGCGTCGCGGCGGGGCGTCTGGGTGGCGAACGTGCCCGACTACGGCACGCAGGAGGTGGCCGACCACGCCCTCGCCCTCACGCTCACGCTGCTGCGCGGCCTGCCCGTGCTCGCGGCGTCGGTGCGCGCCGGGAGCTGGGAGTACCGGGTCGCCCGGCCGCTGCGCCGGCTGTCGACGCTGCGCTTCGGCGTCGTGGGCGCCGGGGCGATCGGATCGGCCGTGGCGCGCCGCGCCGCGGCCTTCGGCATGGAGGTCGTGGCCGCCGACCCGGCCCCGGGCCGACCCGGGGACGGCGTCCGTGAGGTCGGGCTCGACGAGCTCGTCGCCACCAGCGACGTGATCTCCCTGCACCTCGGCCTCACCGAGCAGACCCGGCATCTGGTCGACGCGGCGTTCCTGGCGGCCGCCAGACCGGGGGCCGTGCTCGTCAACACCGCACGCGGCGGGCTCGTCGACGGCGCAGCCCTGCTCGAGGCCCTGGAGGGGGGCCGCCTCGCCGGGGCGGGGCTTGACGTGCTCGAGACCGAACCCCCCGACGAGGTCGGCCGGCGGCTCGCCGAACACCCGCGCGTGGTCGTCACCCCGCACGCCGCCTGGTACTCCGAGGAGTCGTTCGTCGCGCTCAAGACCTCGGTCGCGCAGGAGGCCGTCCGGGTGCTCCGCGGGGACGCCCCGCGCTCCCCCGTGAACACCCCCGCGAGGGCCGGCGCATGACGGCCCCCGACCACCCCGTGATCAAGGAATCCAGCGGGATCATGAGGGCGCTCCGCTGGGACGGCCCCGGTCGGCTGGGCGCCGTCGACCTGCCCCGCCCCGAGCCCCGCGCAGGCTGGGTGCGCGTCGACGTCGCGTACACCGGGCTCTGCGGCACCGACCTGCACATCGTCGCCGGCGAGCACGCCCGCGCCCGGCCGGGCCTGGTGCTCGGGCACGAGATCAGCGGCACGCTCGCCGACCCCACCGCCGACCTCGCGGCCGGCACCCCCGTCGTCGTCAACCCGCTGCTCCCGTGCGGCCACTGCCCGACCTGCCTGGCCGGCCGGCCGCACATCTGCGCCACCCTCGGCCTGCTCGGCATCGACGCCCCCGGCGGCGCCGCCGAGCAGGTGCTCGTGCCCGAAAGCTCGCTGGTCGCGCTGCCCGCCGGGATCGACCTCGCGCGGGCCGCCTTCGCCGAGCCGCTCGCGGTCGCCGTCCGGGCCGTGCGGCGCTCCGGGCTGACCCTCGGCGAGGACGTGCTGGTGGTCGGCGCCGGGCCGGTCGGCCTGGCCGTCGCGCTCTGCGCGCGTCAGGCCGGAGCCGGCAGCGTGCGGGTGGTGGAACGGGCGCCCGCCCGGCGCGAGGCGGCCGCCGGCCTCGGGTTCGACGTCGCGCAGGACGCGCCGGACGCCGCCGTGCCGGTGGTGTTCGACTGCGCCGCGCACCCCGCGGTCGCGGCCCGGCTCGGTGCGCTCGCCGAGCCCGGGGGCCGGGTCGTGCTCGTCGGGGTCTACCCCGGCGTCACTCCCCTGGACCTGCAGGCGGTGACCTTCAAGGAGCTCGCCGTGATCGGCACCCGGGTGTACGCCCCCGACGACCTCGCCACCGCGGCCCGGATGATCGCGACCGGCGCGTTCGACCCCGGGCCGCTGATCACCCGCACGGTCGGCCCCGACGAGGCGCCCGCGGCGATCGCGGGCCTCGCCTCGGGGTACGACGTCAAGGTGCTGGTCCGCGGGGCCCACCTGGAACGGCGATGAGGGCGCTGCGCAAGCTCCGCCCCGAGGACGCGCACCTCGAGCTCGTCGACGTCCCGGAGCCTGCCGCGGCACCGGGCTGGGCGGTGCTGGACGTCACCCACGCCGGCATCTGTGGCACCGACGTGCACATCACTCACAACACCTTCCCGAGCTACCCGCCGGTCACCCTCGGGCACGAGTTCACCGGGGTGGTCGCGAAGGTCGGCGAGGGCGTCGACGGCGTTCCGCCCGGTACCCGCGTCGTCAGCGAGCCGCACGCACTGGCCTGCGGCGTGTGCCAGCTCTGCCGGCGCGGGCACGCCGAGCTCTGCGCCGCCAAGCGCTCCCCCGGCTGGGGGATCGACGGCGCCCTGGCCCGGCAGGTCGCCGTCCCGGCCTCGCTCCTGCACCCCGTGCCGGACGCCGTCGGCGACGTGGCCGCCGCGCTCACCGAGCCCACCGCCATCGTGGTGTCGGGGTACGAGCGCAGCCCGGTGCCCCTCGGCGGCGTCGTCCGCGTCGTGGGCCCGGGCCCGATCGGCATCCTCGCGGCGCTGGTCGCCCGGGCGGGCGGAGCCGGCCGCGTCGTGCTCGCCGGTCGCCCTTCCAGTGCGCCCCGGATGGAGCTGGCCGCGAGCCTGGGGATCGAGACCGTCCTGGTCGACGCGACGAGCACGGTTCCCGGCGACGCCGACCTCGTCGTCGAGGCGAGCGGGTCGGCCGCCGGGGTCGCCACCTGCGTCGCCGCCGCCCGGCGGCGGGGCGCGATGCTCGTCCTCGGCGTCCCCGACCGTCCCGAGGTCGAGGTGCCGTGGGGGGTCGCGATGAACCGGGCGCTCGACGTCACGTTCTCGCTGTCGTCGTCGTGGTCGAGCTGGGACGCCGCGCTCGCCCTCATGGCCCGCGGCGCGGTGGACCCCGCGCCGCTGGGCACGGTCTTCGCGCTGGAGCGATGGCAGGACGCGTTCGCCGCCCTCGCCGACCGCCGCGTCGTCAAGGCCCTGATCGATCCGCGCACCACCCAGGAGGCAGCGTGAGCTCCCCGACCGACACCACGACCTCCGCCACCGACGCCCGCCCCGACCCCGGCCCCGCCTCCGCCCCGGGAGCGGTGGTCGGCGCCGGGACACTGCTCGGCGAGCGCCCCGCGATGCGGATCGGCGACCGCTGGGTCACCACCGAGCGGACCCGGGACGTCGAGAACCCCGCGACGGGCGAGGTGTTCACCGCCGTTCCCGAGGCCGGCGCCGAGCACGTCGACGAGGTGCTCCGGGCGGCCCGGGACGCCCAGCGCGCCTGGGCGCGGCGCACCCTCGGCGAGCGCGCCGAGGTGCTCGCTGCGGTGATCCGCGAGGTCGACCGGCACGCCGAGGAGCTGGCCCGGATCGTCGTCGCCGAGCAGGGGAAGACCATCACGGAGGCCCGCGGCGAGATCGGCGGCGTCAAGGCCTTCTTCGACTTCGCCTTCGCCCAGCGGTACCGGCAGGTCGGCGAGCTCGTGGCCCCGGCGCAGCGCGACCAGCAGCTGTCGGTCCGCGAGGAGCCCTACGGCGTGGTGGTCGCCATCATCCCCTGGAACTTCCCGGCGGCGATCTTCGCCCGCAAGGTCGGGCCTGCATTGATGGCCGGCAACGCCGTCGTGCTCAAGCCGTCGGAGGTCACCCCGCTGGCGCCGCTCGCGCTCGCGCGGGTCTGCGAGCTCGCCGGCGTGCCCGCGGGCCTCGTCGACGTCGTCACCGGCGAGGGCCGCACCGTGGGCAAGGCGTTGGTCGAGCACCCCATCACCTCGATGGTCACGATGACGGGCTCCACCCGCGCCGGCCGCGAGATCCTCGCGCAGGCCGCCGACAAGATCATGCCGGTGTCGCTGGAGCTTGGCGGCAAGGCACCGTTCGTCGTGTTCGCGGACGCCGACGTCGAGCTCGCCGCCCGCAAGGCGGTCGAGGCGCGGCTGTGGAACTGCGGCCAGGTCTGCACCTGCAACGAGCGCACGTACGTGCACCGGTCGGTGCACGACGCGTTCGTCGACCGCGTGGTGCAGCTGGCCGCCGAGGTCCGGGTCGGGGACCCGCTCGACGAGGCCTCGCAGATGGGTCCCAAGGTCTCGGGGCCCGAGTGGGAGAAGGTCAAGGGCTTCGTCGACCGGGCGGTCGAGCAGGGCGCGGACGTCGTCCTCGGCGGCGGCCGGCCCGAGGGCGGGCGGTTTGAACGGGGGCACTGGTTCGCCCCGACCGTGCTGACGGGGGTGCGCAACGACATGGAGATCGTGCGGAACGAGGTGTTCGGCCCCGTGCTGCCGGTGGTCCCGTTCGACGACTACGACGAGGTGATCGGGTACGCCAACTCGACGGTCTACGGCCTGACCGCCTACGTCTTCACCCGCGACGTCCGGACGGCGATGCGCGCGAGCGACGACCTCGAGTTCGGCGAGGTGTACGTCAACGCCATCGGCCCCGAGCAGGTGCAGGGCTTCCACACCGGCTGGAAGCTCTCGGGCCTCGGCGGCGACGACGGGCAGCACGGCTTCGAGCGCTACCTGCGGCGCAAGAGCGTCTACCTGAGCTACGGGGAGTGACACCGATGACCGCCACCCCCGCGGGTTCCTTCCTCGAACGGCTGCGCGCCGAGCGGGTCGTCGCGATCCTGCGCGCGCCCGACGCCGACCGCTTCGCGCTGGTCGCCCGCGCGCTCTACGACGCCGGCTGGCGGGCGTTCGAGATCACGCTGACCACCCGGGGCGCGCTCGAGGCGATCGGCGAGGTGCGCGAGCAGCTGCCCGCAGACGCCTGGGTGGGTGCCGGCACCGTGATTTCACCCGCGGACGTGCAGGCCGTCGCCGCCGCGGGAGCGCAGTTCGCGGTCAGCCCCGTGCTCGACGGCGGAGCGGTGGCGGCCGCGGGCCGGCTGGGCCTGCCGTTCGTCCCCGGCGCCCTGACACCCACGGAGATCGTCACGGCGTGGCGCGCCGGCTGCGAGGTGGTCAAGGTGTCGCCCGTCGTGTCCGTCGGCGGCGCGGACTACCTGCGACAGGTCTCCGCGTTCCTGCCGGGCGTCCCGCTGATGCCGACAGGAGGGGTGGAGCCGGGCGAGGTGCCGGCGCACCTCGCCGCCGGGGCGGTCGCCGTGGGCCTGGGCGGCCCGCTGCTGGGCGACGCACTGCGCCCGGACGGCGACCTGCGGGCGCTGACGGCGCGGGCGGCGGCGGCGCTCGAGTCGATCAGTGCTGCTCCGCCGCCCCCCGCCGTCGTCACCGGGGCGGCGACGTGACCGCTCGCCCGGCCGTGCTCGTGACCCTCGGGGAGACGATGGCGGCGCTCAGCTCGCCGGGCATCGGGCCGCTGCGCCACCAGCCGCACCTGCACCTGCACGTCGGCGGCGCCGAGTCGAACGTGGCGATCGCCGTGACCCGGCTCGGCGGGTCCGCGGCGTGGGTCGGCCGGGTGGGCGACGACGAGCTGGGCGACCTCGTCCTCGCGCAGTTGCGGGGCGAGGGCGTCGACGTACGGCACGCGGTCCGCGACCCGGGCGCCCCGACCGGACTGATGGTGAAGTCACGCCGGACCCCGTCCGTCGGGCGGGTGGCCTACTACCGCGCCGGCTCCGCGGGGAGCCGGCTCGCACCCGAGGACCTGCCGGTCGAACTGCTGCGTGCCGCGGGTGCGCTGCACGTCACCGGGATCACGCCGGCGCTGTCGCCGTCCGCGCGGGCCGCGACGTTCGCCGCGGTCGAGGAGGCCCGTGGCGCGGGCGTGCCGGTCAGCCTCGACGTGAACCACCGCGCGGCGCTCTGGGGCCCCGACGTGGCCGGGCCGGTGCTCGCCGAGCTGGCCGCCCGGGCCGACGTCCTGTTCGCCGGGGAGGACGAGGCCGAGCTGCTCCTGCCCCCCGGGGAGGGGGCGAGCGACCCCGCCGGCCTGCTCCGCGTGCTCGGCGGGCTCGGCCCCGCCACCGTCGTGCTCAAGCGCGGATCGCGGGGGGCCATGGCGCTCGCGGACGGCGCCGTCCTCGACGTGCCACCGCACGCCGTCGTGGCCGTCGACCCCGTCGGCGCCGGGGACGCCTTCGTGGGCGGGTACCTCGCCGAGCTGCTCGCCGGCGCCGACCTGAAGGCCCGGCTCGCCACGGCCGCGGCGTGCGGCGCGTTCGCCGTGACCATGCCGGGCGACTGGGAGGGCCTGCCGGCGCGGCGCGACCTCGCCCTGCTCGCCGCACCCGCAGGGACCGTCGTTCGCTGACCCTCCGAGCCCCGAGGAGTTCACCGTGCCCGCTCCCGCGGATGCCCTGATCAGCCTCAGCCCCTACCAGGGCCGCACCCTCGCGGCCGTGTTCGACCGGTTCTTCCCGGCCGACGAGCACAGCGCGGCAGCCTCGAGCATCGGCGCGGTCACCTACCTCGACCGGGCGCTGTCCGGCTTCTACCGGGAGCACCACGAGACCTACCGGACCGGGCTGCGGGCGCTCGACGACGCGGCCCGGTGCGCTGCACGGCGCCGGGTTCGCCGACCTGCCCGACGCGCAGCAGGACGACCTCGTCGCGCGGCTGTGGGCGGGCACGCTGCCCGACTTCGCCGTGCCCGACCAGCGCACCTTCGCCGAGCTGCTGCTCGCCCACGTGCAGGAGGGCGTCTTCGCCGACCCCGCGCACGGCGGCAACCGCGACAAGCAGGGCTGGCGCTTCCTCGGCCACCCGGGCCTGTGGCTGGAGCACTCCGCCGAGGAGAACCTCGCGGCCGAGCACGTCGACAAGGGCGGCGAGGTGCGCGACCTCGCCGACGCCGGCTGGACGGTCACCGGCGAGCTCGCGCGCGAGCCCGTCCGCGTCGCCGGGTACTCGCCGCAGCGCGCCGTCGCACCCCCGGTGCCCGACGCGGACGTCGTGATCGTCGGGATGGGCGCGGTCGGCGGGTTCGTCGCGCCGATGCTCGCCGGGGCGGGCCTGAAAGTGGTCGGGTTCGAGGCCGGCCCCTACCGGACCGCGCAGGACTTCGTGCCCGACGAGCTCAGCGCGGCGTACTACTGCCGCGGCGACATGGGGCCGAAGTTCCAGGCGGAGCGTCCGCGCTGGCGCCCCGACGAGCGCCACCCCGGCCCGGCCCGCGGCCTACACGCTCGGGCGGATGATGAACGGCGTCGGCGGCAGCGTCGCGCACTGGGGCGGCGCGCTGCGGCGGTACCACCCGCACCACTTCGCGTTCCGCTCCTGGATCGTCGAGCGGTTCGGCGCGGGCGCGCTGCCCGCGCACACGACGGTCACGGACTGGCCGCTGTCGTACGACGACCTCGAGCCCTGGTACACGTTCGCCGAGCACGCCTGCGGGGTGTCGGGCGCCGGCGGCGCCAATCCCTTCGGCGGCCCGCGCAGCACGGACTACCCGATGCCGCCGCTGCGGGAGTTCGCGCTGGGGCGGCGCTGGGAGACGGCGACGCGTGCGGCCGGGCTGCACCCCTACCCGACCCCGATCTGCATGAACTCGCGGCCGTACAACGGCCAGCCGGCGACCGCGTACCACCCGTGGAGCGGCGGTTTCGGGCCGTTCGCCAACGACCGCTGGAACCCCCTCTTCACGTCGGTGCCCGAGGCGCTCGCCTCGGGCAACCTCGACCTGCGCACGCACTGCAGGGTGGTGCGGGTGCTCGTCGACGTCGACGGCCACGCGGACGGCGTCGAGTACCTCGACCCGGCGGGCGAGCTGCGCGTGCAGCGCGCCCGCACGGTGATCCTCGCGAGCTACACGTACGAGAACCTGCGGCTGATGTTCCTGTCCGGCGGCCTCGGCGACGCCTCCGGGCAGCTGGGCCGGCACTACATGACGAAGTTCTGGTCCGACGTGTACGGCTACGTGCCCGGCGCGGTGTTCAACGGGCACACCGGCCCGGCGGCGCAGATGTGCGGCATCGACGACTACCAGCAGGAGGCGTTCGACTCCTTCGCGCACGGGTTCGTCGGCGGCGCGACGTTCAACATCGAGAACCAGAAGCTGCCCCTCGGCATCGCGCGCGACCCGGTGCCGCCGGGCGTCCGGCCCTGGGGGGCGCCGTACAAGGACCACCTGCGCCGCTGGCAGAGCGTCGTCGCCATCCGCATCCAGCCCGACGCGCTCCCGTACACCACCGACTACGTCGACCTCGACCCGCTGTGGCGCGACACCAGCGGGCTCGGCCTGCCCGTCACCCGCGTCACCTGCGGCCTGCGACCGAACGAGGACCGGCTGGTCGGGTGGATGCAGGCCCGGGCCGCGGAGCTCCTGCGTGCCATGGGCGCCGCGTCGACGTGGCCGACCGCGCGGTTCAAGGGGGTCCTCAGCAGCCACGACCTCGGGGGCGCGCGGATGGGTGAGGACCCGGCGACCTCGGTGGTGGACCCCGACCTGCAGGTGCACGACACCCCGGGTCTGCACGTGTTCGGCGGCGCGGTGTTCCCGACGGCGCACGGCGTCAACCCGCACCTGACGATCACGGCGGTCACGGCGCGGGCGGCGGAGCGGCTGGCGGCCCGGCTCGGAGCGTCGCGTCCGGCGCGGCCCGCACCGGTCACGATCCCGGTTCCGGAGCACCCGTCGAGGACGTGAACGATCGGACGGCACCAGCCGGCAGTGGTGCTCGCGAGGGTCGGCGGGAGCCACGGCGGACGGCGCCTCCTGGAGCGACTCTGGGCCCCGCACCGGGGTCGGCGCGTACAGGGAGTCGATGCAGGGGGCGGTGGGGCCGCAGACACGGCGTGCAGGGCCCGCCAGGAGCCGTTCGGATGGGCGGATCAGGGTAGACTGAGCACCAGATACGGCGGATCACGCCTGGGAGTGGGCGCAGCCGCCGGCTCCCGGCCCGCCGCCCCGCAAACGACACCTCAGGAGCCGTGCGTCCCGTGGCCGAGCAGCCGAGCCTCACGCCCAGCGCATCCACCTCGACGGCCGTTCCCGGCCCGGCCGCGTCGCCGGCCACCGTCCTCCCCGGCGGTGCTCCCGACGGCGCCGTCGCGCCCGCCGTCAACGGCGCCGTGAACGGTGCCGCCGACGGCACCGCGGTCCTCCCGCACCCCGGCGCGGTCGACGGCACCTACGACGCCAGCGCCATCACGGTGCTCGAGGGCCTCGAGGCCGTGCGCAAGCGGCCCGGCATGTACATCGGGTCGACCGGGGAGCGCGGCCTGCACCACCTGGTCACCGAGATCGTCGACAACGCGGTCGACGAGGCGCTCGCCGGCTACGCCGACACGATCGACGTCACGCTGCTCGCGGACGGGGGTGTGCGCGTCGCCGACAACGGCCGCGGGATCCCGACCGACATCCACCCCAGCGAGGGTGTGAGCGCCGTCGAGCTGGTGCTGACCCAGCTGCACGCCGGCGGCAAGTTCGGCGGCGGCGGGTACAAGGTGTCGGGCGGCCTGCACGGCGTCGGGTCGTCGGTGGTCAACGCGCTGTCGACCCGGCTGATCGCCGAGGTGCGACAGAAGGGCTCCGTGTTCTCCATGGAGTTCGACAACGGCGTGCCGACGGCCCCGCTGCGGCGGCTCGGCCCGAGCGACGAGACCGGCACGACGATCACCTTCTGGCCGAACGGTGAGATCTTCGAGACGACCGTCTTCGACTTCGAGACGCTGCGCGGCCGCTTCCAGCAGATGGCGTTCCTGAACAAGGGCCTCACGATCACCCTCGTCGACGAGCGCGCCGACCACGCCGACCAGGACGGCACGGCCCCCGCGGTGACCTTCCGGTACGACGGCGGCCTGGTCGACTACGTCAAGCACCTCAACGCCTCCAAGAAGAGCGAGGTCGTCAACCCCGAGGTCATCGACTTCGAGGCGGAGGACGTCGAGCGCGCGCTGTCGGTCGAGATCGCGATGCAGTGGACGACGGCGTACAGCGAGAGCGTCCACACCTACGCGAACACGATCAACACGCACGAGGGCGGCACCCACGAGGAGGGCTTCCGCGCGGCGCTCACGACGCTCGTCAACGAGTACGCCCGCGAGAAGGGCATCCTCAAGGAGCGCGACGAGAACCTGACCGGCGACGACATCCGCGAGGGGCTCACGGCCGTCGTCTCGATCAAGCTGGGCGAACCGCAGTTCGAGGGCCAGACGAAGACCAAGCTCGGCAACACCGAGGCGAAGACGTTCGTGCAGCGCGTCGTCCGGGCCCAGCTCGGCGACTGGCTCGACAGCCACCCGCGCGAGGCCCGCGAGGTCATCCAGAAGTCGATCCAGGCGGCCGCGGCGCGGGTCGCGGCGCGCAAGGCGCGCGAGGCCACCCGGCGCAAGGGGCTGCTGGGCGGCGGCGGGCTGCCCGGCAAGCTGTCGGACTGCCAGTCGACCGACCCGGGCGAGTGCGAGATCTTCATCGTCGAGGGCGACTCGGCCGGCGGCTCGGCCAAGAGCGGGCGAGACCCCCGGACGCAGGCGATCCTGCCGATCCGCGGCAAGATCCTCAACGTCGAGAAGGCCCGCATCGACAAGGTGCTCGCCAACACCGAGGTGCAGGCCCTGATCAGCGCCTTCGGCACCGGCGTCGGTGAGGACTTCGACCTCGCCAAGCTCCGGTATCACAAGATCATCCTGATGGCGGACGCCGACGTCGACGGCCAGCACATCCGCACCCTGCTGCTGACCCTGCTCTTCCGCTTCATGCGCCCGCTGGTCGACAACGGGCACGTGTACCTGGCCCAGCCGCCGCTGTACAAGCTGAAGTGGAGCAAGGGCGAGCCCGACTACGCCTACAGCGACCGGGAGCGCGACGCGCTCATCGCGGCCGGTCAGGAGGCGGGGCGCCGCCTCCCGAAGGAGGAGGCGGTCCAGCGGTACAAGGGTCTGGGCGAGATGAACGCCTCGGAGCTGTCGGAGACGACGATGGACGCGACGAAGCGCGTGCTGCTGCAGGTCACCCTCGAGGACGCCGCGGCCGCCGACGAGATGTTCTCGGTGCTGATGGGCGAGGACGTCGAGAGCCGCCGCTCGTTCATCCAGCGCAACGCCAAGGACGTCCGCTTCCTCGACATCTGACGCGCCCGACGGTCTCCACCCCGGCCTGAACCGGTTCTAGCGAAGGACTTCCGTGACCGAGCAGACTCCCCTGTCCCCCGGCGGCCGGGTCGAGCCCATCGACCTGCAGCTCGAGATGCAGCGGTCGTACCTCGACTACGCGATGAGCGTCATCGTGTCGCGCGCGCTGCCCGACGTGCGCGACGGGCTCAAGCCGGTGCACCGGCGCGTGCTCTACGCGATGTACGACGGCGGGTACCGGCCCGACCGCAGCTTCAACAAGTGCGCCCGTGTCGTCGGCGACGTCATGGGCAGCTACCACCCGCACGGCGACAGCGCGATCTACGACACCCTCGTCCGGCTCGCGCAGCCCTGGGCATTGCGCTATCCCCTGGTCCAGGGCCAGGGCAATTTCGGTTCTCCCGGCAATGACCCGGCTGCCGCGATGAGGTACTGCGTCACGGGTGACACGCTCGTGCGGCTGGGGGACGGCAGCTCGGTGCGCATCGCCGCTCTCGCCCCTGGAGCCGGGAGCAACAGCGACACCAACGTCGATCTCAAGGTCATGGACCGTTCCGGCCGGCCCGTCTCGGCCACCAAGGTGTTTCACTCCGGGGAGCACGCCACGCTGCGCCTTCGGACACGGGAGGGCTACGAGGTCACCGGGACGCACAACCACCCCGTCCTGACCCTGCGGTCCGTCGGGGGCGTCCCGACCCTGCTGTGGAGCCTGCTCGAAGAGGTATCTCCCGGTGACCGCGTGGTCCTCTCGCGTCCGCAGCCCTACGAGCGGGGAACCGCGACCAGGTACCAGCTCGCCGAGGCCTTCCTGGCCGGCGCCCGGGTGAGCGAGGGCTTCTCCTCGTCGTCCAGGGCCTGGTTCAACAACGTCGACGAGGACTTCTTCACCGAGGTGGTGCGCGCCTACGACCTGGTCGTCGGGGGTACGCGCTACCTGAACAGCCGAACGATCGCATCCGGATCGGTTCTGCACGAGCTTGACGTGCACAACCTGTCGGCGTTGCGGCGGTCGCGCCTCGCCAAGATGGAGGGCCTGCGCAGCGCCGACAAGCGGGTGCCCGAGTTCGTCTGGACCGCCGTCCCGGTCGTGAAGGCGCGATTCCTTCAGGCGCTCTTCACCGGCGACGGATCCGTGAGCGGGCTCCCCCGCTCGAGCGTCCAGATCTCCTACTCGACCCGGAGCCCCCGTCTCGCGAGCGACGTCCAGCAGCTCCTGCTCGAGTTCGGGATCGTCAGCAAGGTCGTCGTGCACGCGACCGGCGAGTACAAGGTAGTCATCACAAATCGCCGCGACGCGCGGCTGTTCGCCTCGCAGGTCGGCTTCCACGGCGCCAAGAACCTCAAGCTCTCGGTCGTCCTGAGCAGGATCCCGAAGACGTCCACCTCGCTGTCCAGTGATGCCGTGCCCTTCGTTGCCGAGTACGTGCGGCGGCACGGAAGCGGCACGTGGACCGACCACGACTGGTTGCGCCGGCACAACGTTGACCGGATCGAGCGCTGGGAACGCGACGGAGAAGAGATCCTCGACCGCCTCGACCCCGAGGCCGAGGAGGTGGTCCTTCCGCTGGTCGACGGCCGCTTCTACTATGCAACCGTCGCCTCCGTCGAGGATGCCGGCGTCCAACCGGTGTGGTCGCTGCGTGTCGACACCGACGACCACTCGTTCGTCACGAACGGCTTCGTCAGCCACAACACCGAATGCCGGCTCGCCCCGCTCGCCATGGAGATGGTGCGGGACATCGACAAGGACACCGTCGACTTCCAGCCGAACTACGACGGCAAGACCCGCGAGCCCGTCGTCCTGCCCGCCCGCTTCCCCAACCTGCTCGTCAACGGCTCCTCCGGCATCGCCGTCGGCATGGCCACGAGCATCCCCTCGCACAACCTGCGCGAGGTCTCCGAGGGCGTGCAGTGGCTGCTCGAGCACCCAGAGGCGGAGGACGAGGAGCTGCTCGGCCAGCTCCTGCTGCGGGTCAAGGGCCCCGACTTCCCGACCCGCGGGCTGATCATGGGCACCCGCGGCATCGAGGACGCCTACCGCACCGGCCGCGGCCAGATCATCATGCGGGCCGTCGTCAACGTCGAGGAGATCCAGGGCCGGACCGGCCTGGTGGTCACCGAGCTGCCGTACCAGGTCAACCCCGACAACCTGAAGATGAAGATCGCCGAGCTGGTCGACAGCGGGCGGATCCAGGGCATCGCCGACCTGCGCGACGACACGTCCGACAAGACCGGTCTGCGCATCGTCATCATCCTCAAGCGCGACGCCGTCGCGAAGGTCGTCCTCAACAACCTGTACAAGCACACCCAGCTGCAGGACACCTTCGGCGCGAACATGCTCGCGCTGGTCGACGGCGTGCCGCGCACCCTCAGCCTCGACAAGTTCGTCCGCTACTGGGTCGACCACCAGATCGAGGTCGTCGTCCGGCGCACCCGGTACCTGCTGGGCGAGGCCGAGCGCCAGGCCCACTTGTACCGGGGCTTCGCGAAGGCGCTCGACGCGCTCGACGAGGTCATCGCCCTGATCCGCAACTCACCGTCGGCCGACGAGGCGCGCACGGGCCTGATGGCGCTGCTCGACGTCGACGAGGAACAGGCGCTCGCCATCCTCAACCTGCAGCTGCGCCGGCTGGCCGCACTCGAACGGCAGCGGATCATCGACGAGCTGGCCGAGCTCGAGCGGCAGATCGCCGACTACAACGACATCCTCGCCTCGCCCGAGCGGCAGCGCCGGATCGTCTCCGAGGAGCTCGCCGAGATCGTCGCCAAGTACGGCGACGAGCGGCGCACGCAGATCCTGCCGTTCGACGGCGACATGGACATGGAAGACCTCATCCCCGAGGAGGAGGTCGTCGTCACCATCACCCGTGACGGCTACGCCAAGCGGACCCGCTCGGACAACTACCGGGCGCAGCGCCGCGGCGGCAAGGGCGTGCGCGGGGCGCAGCTGCGCAGCGACGACGTCGTCGAGCACTTCTTCGTGACGACCACCCACCACTGGCTGCTCTTCTTCACCAACCTCGGCCGCGTCTATCGGGCCAAGGCCTACGAGCTGCCGGAGGGCGGCCGCGACGCCAAGGGCCAGCACGTGGCGAACCTGCTGGCCTTCCAGCCGGGCGAGGAGATCGCGCAGGTCCTCGACATCCCCGACTACCAGGCCGCGCCGTTCCTCGTGCTCGCGACCCGGCAGGGCCGGATCAAGAAGACCCGCCTGGAGGAGTACGACTCGAACCGCTCCGGCGGCGTCATCGCCATCAACCTCCTCGACGGCGACGAGCTCGTCGCCGCTCGCCTGCTCGCGGACGGCGCCGACATCCTGCTCGTGTCCCGCAAGGGCATGTCGCTGCGCTTCACGGCGGACGACGCGGCCCTGCGGCCCATGGGCAGGGCCACCTCGGGCGTCACCGGGATGCGCTTCCGGGACGGCGACGAGCTGCTCGCCATGGACGTCGTCCGCGACGCGGCCGACGCCTTCGTCTTCGTCGTCACCGAGCAGGGCTACGCCAAGCGGACCTCGGTCGCGGAGTACCGCAACCAGGGCCGCGGCGGCCTCGGCATCAAGGTCGCGAAGCTCACCGACGAGCGCGGCGACCTGGTCGGCGCGATGATCGTCGGCAACGACGACGAGGTGCTCGTGGTCATGGAGCGCGGCAAGGTCGTGCGCTCGCAGGTGCACGGCGTGCCGGCGAAGGGCCGGGACACGATGGGCGTCGTCTTCGCCAAGCCCGACCCCGGCGACCGCATCATCGCCATCGCCCGGAACACCGAGCGCACCCTGTCCGGCGACGACGGCGAGCTGCTCGCCGCCCCCGACGGCCCGGCGCTCGACGCCGCCGCCGGGGCGGGCGTCGATCCGGCCGCCGAGCAGGGCGAAGTGCCTGGTGAGGCGGCGGAGAACGAGCCCGCCGACGAGGCCGACCGGGCGACCCCGGGCGACGACGAGGAGTGAGCCCTCGCGGCGTGCGGCTACGATCGTCGTCGACGCGGGGGTTGAGCAGCGCTGTGCCGTACGCGCCGAGCGCGAGTGGGCAGAGCGCGGGGAGGGTGGCCATGGCGTACCGTCAGGACGGAAGAGGAGCGCGGAGGTGAGCGTGAGTCAGTCCGAGCAGGCGTACCGATCGGGTTCGGGGCCCCAGGTCACCGGTCGCCCGTCCGGAGCCGGCGACACCTCCGCGCGCCCAGCGCCGGCGGGTCCCGCGCCGGGTCGCCCGGCCCCCGCGGGCGTCAACGGCACGGCGACGGCGAACGGCCGGTCGGCCGCCTACCCCGACCCGCACCGCCCCGCGGTGGGCCCGAGCACGGGTAGCGTCCCGGTGTCCGGCCCACGCAAGGTGCGGCTCACGGTGGCCCGCGTCGACCCGTGGTCGGTGCTCAAACTCTCGTTCCTGCTGTCCGTGGCACTGGGGATCGTCCTGGTGACGGCCTCCGTGGTCCTGTGGTCGGTGCTCGACGCGATGGGCGTCTTCGGCGCCGTGAACAACGAGCTGCGGAGCATCGGCAGCGCGAACACGCAGTTCGACATCAACCAGTGGGTCGGGCTCGGCCGTGTGGTCTCGTTGACGACGGTCATCGCCGTCGTCAACGTGCTCATCATCATGGCCATGTCGACGGTCGGCGCGGTGCTGTACAACCTCGCGTCGAGCCTCGTCGGCGGCCTGCAGGTCACCCTCTCCGACGACTGACCCGCACCGGCGGCGCCCGGCCGAACCCGGTTTGGGCGGGCGCTGCCGGTGGGGTAGCCTCGTCCACCGGCGGTATCACCCCCGGGCCTATAGCTCAGTCGGTTAGAGCGCTTCCCTGATAAGGAAGAGGTCGGAAGTTCAAGTCTTCCTAGGCCCACCCCTGTTTCCCCTGGTCAGAGCCCGGTTCCTGCCGCGAGGGAGCCGGGCTCTCCGGTGTCCGGGGCGTCCTGCCCGCCAAACTGCCCGCCACGCGCTGTCTTGTTCGCCGCGAACAGGCGATCCATCGCCGTCGCACCGGACTGGATGACCGGGCGAAGCTGCTTGCGGTAGACGATCTCCGTCACCACGGTGCTGCGGTGGCCGACGAGGCGGGAGATCTCCTCGATTGGGACGCCGCTGTCGGACAGCAGCGAGACGAACGAGTGCCGCAGCTCCCTCGGAGTCCAGGCGTCGGGATCGAGACCGGGGGTCGGACAGATGGCAGCGCGGAAGTCCCGGCGGACGTCGGCCGAGTCGAGCGGCGTACCCAGCGCGTTGTGAAGACGAGCCCGAGGTCGATCCACTTAGTGCCCGCGGCCGCGCGAAGCCGAGTCTGCATGCGGCGGTGCTCAGAGAGGACGTCGACACACCGCGCCGGCAGGGCGAGGGTCCGGCGTGAGCGGCGAGTTTTGGTGTCCCCTGTAGTACGCACCGACCGCCAGACGGCCATCGATGGAGGCACGGGTGGAGAGGGATCCGGCCGACCCAGCAGGTCGACGTCCTCCCAGAGCAAGGCCCGCAGCTCCTCCGTCCTGGCGCCGGTCAGCAGCGAGACGACGACGTAGGCGTGCATCGGCGTCCCGTCGACGGCGTCGAGGATCGAGGAGGCCCTGGGCGAGCGTGAGCGCCTTCGAAGGCCGGCCCTGCCTCCCCTGAGGGATCGAGCAGAGGTCGACGACGTTGCGCTTGACCTTGTCCCGCGCCATGGCCCGCCGCACGGCCCGGTTCAGCGCGGAGTGCAACTTGCGGACGCTGCTGGTGCTCAGGACCTCAGCGCGGTTGGCCAGCCAGCGGTCCACCTCCGCTGCGCTCAAGGCACGCAGCCGGCGCGCTCCCAGGAACGGGATGATGTGGGTCTCCGCGAGGTAGCGGTTCGTGCGTCGCGTGCTCTCTCCCGTCTTCGTCAGCCCGTGCTCCAGCCACTCGCGAACGGCGTCGGCCACGGTGTAGCGGTCGCTGCCGACCGCCGTCATCCGCCTGGTCGGCGCCGTCCTGGCCGACGCCCACGACGAATGGCAGGTCTACGACCGCCGCTACTTCTCCGAAACCTCGATGACCCTCCTGGCGCCGCCCGAACCCGATCGCGATACTGAACCCGCCGCAATCACCAGCGGCCCGTGAACACCGAGGACTCCGTCCTCAAAGCCCACCACCCCACGGGGCGCAGTCATAGCACCTGACCAACGCCGGCGCGTTGCCCACCTGCCTGCCCTCAGTCTTCGAGCGTGGCTAGGA
The DNA here is from genome assembly GCA_963792195.1 of uncultured Actinomycetota bacterium. Lineage (GTDB taxonomy): Bacteria > Actinomycetota > Actinomycetes > Actinomycetales > Kineosporiaceae > DATKNA01. Next base: position 407,052 of record CAWBVK010000007.1, read on the forward strand.
GTACGGCCCACCTCACTAGGATCAACCGTCCAATGTTTCGAATACGCCGCAGTAGAGGCTTGGCGTGGCCGCCAGCCGTCGGTTCATCTGGGCAGGCGCCGACAGGCCGACGACTGCCGACGGAGCCTGTCGAGCTCGTCGAACGGGTCCAGACGGTGCGCGCTGAGCTGATGGTCCCGGGCGGCCTGATGACGGGCTTCACCAAGAACGGCGCGGGGAAGGTGGTCCAGCCGTACCTGATGCCGCTCAGGGTCGCGAAGAGGGCGACACCAGCAGCGGGGTGATGGACGTCGAGAGCGTGACCCGGCCGTGGTCCGTCGCGAGTTCGTCCCGGGCGCCGAACGGGTCCTCGACGATGGCGGTCGGCTCGGGCCAGGGCCAGTCCACCTCGACCGGCGGCGAGGTCTCGCCGCGCAGCAGGTCGCCGTCGCGCCAGAGCACGTGGAGCGTCTCGTCATGAGCGGTTTCGATCGCGTAGGCCGACAGGTCGGGGTCGTCGGTCGGGATCGGCTTCGCGCCCCGGGCGCCGGCGAGGTGCCGGCCCACCATGCGCAGCGTGGCTGCTGCGGGGCGCTCGCGAGTGAGTCCCCCATCGTCGTCGAAGTCCAGGAGGGCGAAGGTCCCGGAGAGGAAACCGAGCATGTTGAGCCGGTCACGGTAGTGCGGGATCTCGGGGGCCAGGTCCCAGCAGACGGTCAGCCCTGCGCCCGCGGCCAGGGCGAGGACGTTGCGGGTGACCATCTGCCGGCACGCGACACGCTCGCGCAGCGCCTCGAGCTCGGGCGGGCAGCCCTCGAGGAAGATCCGGATGCCGTCCGGGAGCTCGTCGAGGCGGTCGTAGAGCTGCCGCATCGCACGCCGGTCCGGCGGCTCGGCCTGGTCGGGCTTGTGGGAGGCACCGAAGGCCGTGATCATCGCCGTCTCGAGCGCGGCCAGGGCGTCGGGGAGTTCGAACAGGCTCGGGCCGGCGTACTCCCCCACGACCACGGGCTTCTCTGCCCCGCTCTTGCGCATCAGCGACCGCACGTCCTCGACGTGTCCAGGGATCCGGGCGGGGTCGTCGTAGAGGTGCACCGAGAACAGGTCGAAGGCCTCGCGCCCCTCCTCGACGAGCACCTCGAAGAACCGGCGAGGCGCGCTGCCCGGTTCACTGGACAGGTAGTCGTAGCCGCACCCGCCGAGGACGACGTCGGCAGCAGGGGACTCACGGTGCACGACGTCGTAGAAGATCCGGAGCTGGGCGAGGTACTCCTCGGCAGTTCCCGCCCACAGCAGCCCGGTGTTGCTGGGCTCGTTGTTGCACTGCCAGTAGTGGACGCGGCCGGCGCAGCGCCGGACGACGGCTTGGATGAAGCGGCCGTACCTGGTGGGGTCGAGCGCCGGCGACTGCGGCTGGAAGGTCGTCGGCACTCGGGTCGCCCACGGTGAGCTCGAGCAGACCGTGAGCCACACGTCCATGCCGTGCGCGTCCAGGTCGTCGAGCAGGCCGTCCACGACTGCGAAGTCGAAGCGTCCCTCCTCGGGCTCGACCTGGCTCCAGTACACATACGCGCGGACCAAGCCGACGCCGAGCCCGGCGGCGGCTTCTGCGAACGCAGTCGGCGGTCCGAACAGGCCGTGGCTGATCCCCCGGACGACCCCGGTGCGGAAGCCGGGATCGGGGGCTCCACGTGTGGGTTGAGCGCTCATCATGCGGGTCCTCTCGCCGTGGTCGGTCGACGGCACGCGGTCGGTGCGGTCGAGTGCCGGAGCTCGCCCCAGGCCCGGCCGGCAGGTGCAAGGGGGACGCGGGCGTCGCGCCCGGTCTCGGTGCCGCCCCGACATCATTGGTTGGCTTTACCATATAAACGCCCGCTTGTGGTTGTAAACTCCGAGCGTGCGATCCGAACCGGTGGCCTCTGCGCCGCCCCTGATCTGGCTCAAGCCAGCCCCCGAGGCGCGGCGCTCGCTCAGCCGCCAGACGGTCGTGGCCGCCGGGATCCGTGTCGCGGACCGCGGCGGCGCGGCAGCACTGACGATGTCTGCCGTGGCGGGAGAGCTCGGGTCGTACACCGCCATGGCGCTGTACCGCTACGTGGACAGCAAGGACGGGCTGGTGGACCTGATGCTCGACGACGTGATCGGAGAGGTCCCGCTGCCGGACATCGACCCCGCCTCCGGCTCTGCGGACTGGCGAGCGATGCTGCGGCGCCTTGAGCTGGACACATGGGAAATGGTCGGCCGGCACCTCTGGTACGCCGAGCTGGTACACACACGTCCCCCGCTGGGACCGAACACCATGCACCGGACCGAGGCCGGCCTAGCAGTCCTGACCGGGGTCGGCCCGGGACTCGCGGACGCCCTCGGCTACCTCGCCCTGCTCGACCGGCACGTGTTCTCCAGCGCAGTCCTCGCCGCCCAGGAACGGAGCGCGGTCAGGGCCTACGGCATCGACGACGACGCCGGCCTGATGGCCACCGTTCGCCAATTGAGTGACGTCGTCGCGGCTAGCGGTCACTACCCCCTGCTCGCGCAGTGGATGACAGCGCCCGAAGGACCCTCCACCGAGGAGCACATGATCATGGGCCTCGACTTCCTGCTCGACGGCATCACGCGCCGTATCGAAGGCGAAGGGCACGCGCCACGACGTTAGGCGCGCGCGCAAGGCGTCTAGGAACGCCAGACACACGGCCCGTCCGGTCGCCCTGCCGCACCACGTGCGCGATCACGCAGTACCGGGAGTGGTCGTCCACTCCGGTGACCACCTTGGCCTCGCCGCCGTCGGCCAGGTGGATGCCGTCGACGACGTCGAGTTGCCATAGCTCCATCGGATGGTCCCGCTGCCAACGGCGGTAGTCCTCCCGGCGTCGCCGACGGGGCACCGGGTTGATCAGTCCGTGCCGGACCAGCACCCGGTAGATCGTGGTCAGCGACGGCACTGGACCTGGGCAGTCGGTGCGCCCGAGCTCGAAGGCCAGCCGGCGCTGTCCCCAGCGTGGATGCGCCCCGCGCAGCTCACAGATCCGTGCCTCGACCTCCGGGCTGGTCTGATCCGGATGCCCGTGCGGGCGGTGCGAACGATCGGCCAGCCCGTCCAGGCCCTCGTTGCGATACCACCCAATCCACCGATGCACCGCCTGCCGCGAGACGCCGAACCGCTCGGCCACCTCGCTCACCGGCACCCCGGCCTGCACCTCGAGCACGGCCCGGTACCGCTGCTCCGTCATGCTCAACTCCACCAGCACTCGGCGGAGTGTCACCCATCAACTGGAACCGATGTGTCACGCATCAAGCGGAGTCGGACACCTCCGCAAGGCTGAGATGGTGACGAGTTTCTGTACGAGGTGTCGAGGTGTTAAAGGCCGGCTTCGCCGGCCCTGCGCCCGCTCTGCGGCTTCGCCGCCCGCGGGCGCAGCCGGGCCGCATGAAGACAGACGATCATGATCGGGCTGAGGCGGCGGCAAACGCACCGAAAGGCATGCCCCCTACGCGGCAGCGTTCTCAAGCCACCGGCACCGCGTCAAGGGCGCCTGACGGCGTCGCTCCGCGATCGAGCACGCTCGACCCTTGACCCGGCACCGGCGTCCCGAGACCTCGGCCTCGACGAGGACATGCCCGCACCCTGGCCACTCACCGGCCCGGCATCCTTAACCCGCTCGGCGCTGGTTGCCGAACTGGTAGCCACATGGCTACCACCGGGCCGCATCCTGACGGACGCCGACGGACAGAAGGCGCGGGTCACAGCATGAATCGGGTTCGCACCCGACTGACTGATAAGGAAGAGGTCAGAGGTTCGAGTCCTCTTTGTCGATGACGCTCGAAAACTGAGCAGATGTGACGCTCGAAGAGTGAGCACCTACCCACGATGGGGAAGTGATCACCTTGGAAGACTGGGCGTTGATCCGCCGGCTGCACCTGAGCGAGCGGGTGCCGAAGGCGCAGATCGCCAGGGACCTGGGGGTCTCGAGGAACACGGTGGCGAAGGCGGTCGCGTCCTCGAGTGCACCGCGGTACTCCAGGCCGGCGGTGCCGACGAGCTTCGCACCGTTCGAGCAGCGGGTCCGGGCCCTGCTGGAGGCGACGCCGTCGATGCCGGCGACGGTGCTGGCCGAACGGGTCGGGTGGACGGGGTCGGCGACCTGGTTCCGGCAGAACGTGGCCCGGCTCCGGCCCGACTATGCGCCCACGGATCCGGCGGACCGGATCGTGTATCACCCTGGCGACCAGGTCCAGTGCGATCTGTGGTTCCCCGAGCCGCGGATCCCCCTCGACGACGGCACCGCGGCGCTGCTGCCGGTGCTGGTGATGGTGGCCTCGTTCTCGAAGTTCATCACCGCCGTGATGATCCCCTCGCGGACCACGGCCGACCTGCTGTCGGGGATGTGGGCGTTGCTGTCCGGACAGCTCGAGGCGGTGCCGCGGCGGCTGGTCTGGGACAACGAGTCCGGCATCGGGCGCCGCAACCGGCTGGCAGCCGGGGTGGGCGAGTTCAGCGGGGCACTGGCCACCCGGGTGCACCAGCTCAAGGCCTACGACCCGGAGTCCAAGGGCGGGGTGGAACGGGTCAACGGGTACTTCGAGACCTCGTTCCTGCCCGGGCGGGTGTTCGCCTCACCGGCGGACTTCAACGCCCAGCTGTCGCGGTGGCTCCCGCGGGCCAACGCCCGCACCGTCCGCGCCCTCAAGGCCCGCCCGGCCGATCTGGTCGGCGTGGACAGGGCCGCGATGCTGAAGCTGCCACCGCTGGCGCCGCCGCACGGCTTCGCCGCCCGGGTCCGGCTGCCCCGCGACTACTACGTCCGGGTCGCCGGCAACGACTACTCGGTGCACCCGGCCGCGATCGGGCGGATGGTCGACGTGGCCGCCGACCTGGCCCGGGTCCGGGTCCGCCTCGCCGATCAGCACGACGATCGGGTCGTGGCCGACCATGCCCGGTCCTGGGGCAGCGCACTGAGCCTGACCGACCCCGAACACGTCACAGCGGCCGCCAAACTGCGCCACGCGTTCCAGACTCCCCAGACTCCCGCCGCGTCCACCCGAACCGACGACAGCCACGTGAGGGACCTGGCCGAGGCAAGCGATGTGGGTGTGCGTGACCTCGCCGACTACGACACCGCGTTCGGCGTCACGATCGAGACCCCCATCGAGACTGCCATCGACGCCGGAATCGAGGTCGCCTCGTGAGCGGCGCCGACACGGCCGGGTCTGCCGGGCCCGCGGGGCAGGAGATCGTCAAGCAGCTGGCCTACCTGGCCAGGGCGTTGAAGGCACCCCGGATCGGTGAGGCCGCAGCCCGGCTGGGCGATCAGGCCCGCGCCGGGGGCTGGTCGCACGAGGAGTACCTCGCCGCGGTCCTGGACCGGGAAGTCTCCGCTCGGGATGCCTCCGGCGGCCGGCTACGCATCCGCGCCGCGGGGTTCGGCTCCACCAAGACGATCGAGGACTTCGTCTTCGACCACCAGCCCGGCCTCAACCGCGACACCATCGCGCACCTGGCCACCGGCACGTTCCTGACCAAGGCCCAGAACGTCGTCCTGCTCGGGCCACCCGGCACCGGCAAGACCCACCTCGCCATCGGCCTGGGCATCAAGGCCGCCCAAGCCGGCCACCGCGTCCTGTTCGCGACCGCCACCGAGTGGGTCACCCGCCTCCAACACGCCCACGCCACCGGCCGGCTCAGCGACGAACTCGCCCGGCTACGCCGCTACAGCCTGCTGATCATCGACGAGGTCGGGTACATCCCGTTCGAGCAGGACGCCGCGAACCTGTTCTTCCAACTCGTCTCATCCCGCTACGAACACGCCTCGCTGATCCTGACCAGCAACCTGCCCTTCGCCCGCTGGGGAGACGTCTTCGGCGACCAGGTCGTCGCCGCCGCGATGATCGACAGGATCGTCCACCACGCCGAGGTCATCACCCTCAAGGGCGCCAGCCACCGACTCCGCAACAGCGGCATCGACACCCTGCCCTCGGCCCGACCCGAGAACACCGCACACTAGACACCTGCTCACTCTTCGAGCGTCAACAGTGCTCAGTTTTCGAGCGGCAGCGACACTCTTAGGCCCACTGTCTCCGCAGCTCAGAGCCCGGTTCCCGCCGCGGGGGAGCCGGGCTCTGTGGTCGCTGGACCTCGTGGCCGCCACCGTCGACGTGGTGTGCCGGCGTGATCTATGGCGCCCCCCGCTTCGTCCTGCCTTCACGCTGACCCTCCGCCGTTGCCGGACCGGCGACACCGTCACCCGTGGGGGATGAGGCCCGAGGTCGCGGGATCGATGAGGCTCGAGCAGTCCTGTTCCGACACACCTCGCAGGGCCGCCCGTCGGGCGATCACCCGAGGAGGAGCGATGGCGACGACCACGACAGGAACCCCACGGCCGGGCCTCAGTGTGGGTCCGACGAACGAGTTCAGCTTGTTCTTCCGGGTCGCGCCGGGCCAGGGCGAGTCCCTGCGGGCTGCGCTGCGCGAGCTGCAGGACACGCCCGGCTACCGCCCCAGTGACTACGGCATGGCGATCGCCACGATCCACGAGGCGAGGTTCGTCCTCTTCGACGACGACACCCGGCTGGCGTTCATCACCAGTTTCGACGGTCCGTGGGACGCCTACATGGAGGACTTCTTCACCTCCGGGCCGACGCTGGCGCTCTTCGACCTCATCTTCCGGCACACGGAGGGCTACGAGGGCCTGCCGGACCGCCCCGCTCTGAAGGCTTTCGTGCTCGGCGCCGAGCAGACCGCCGCCGCCTATGCGCGCAACTACGGCGGCACCGTGAAAGAGATCCGGAAGGCCCTCCGGGTGAACGCGGCTTTCCAGCAGGTGCTGGACCACCCGGACGCGGAGACGGCGCTGCAGCACCCCGCGCTGCGGCCCCTGCTCGACGAGGCCTCCGACTGACCGGCCGACCCGCGCAGCCGAGACGGGGACATTGATGTCGGATCACATCTCGGGCCCGCGGGCCCTGTCCGACCCGGTCGCCGACATCACCGACGTCTACGCCTTCCCCAGTCCGGAACGACCCGGACACCTCGTGCTCGTGATGAACACCCTTCCCTTCGCGCCGCCGTCGGCCCGGATGTCGGACGGGCTGATCTACCGCTTCCGGCTGCGCCCGTTGACCGCCGACTCGCCCGACGGTCAAGCGCTGTTCGGCGTCCGCCCCGAGGAGTTCGTCGTCGACTGCGTCTTCGCGCCTCCCGACGGACCGGAGGGTCCGCAGGAGGGCACCGTCACCACCCCCGCCGGGGACGTCGTGTCGTTCGTGGTGAACGACGAGCAGGGCGGCTCCGGACACGGCGTGCGCGCGTTCGCCGGCCCGCGCTGGGATCCGTTCCTGATGGACGCCCGGGCGGCGCTGACCACGATCGCGACGGGCAGGCTCGCCTTCAGTGAACACGGCTCGATCTATCTCGACGGCAAGAACGTGCTGAGCCTCGTGGTCGAGCTCGACCGCGAGCTCCTCGGCGGCGCGGAGCTGGTCGGCGTCGTGGCGGAGACGCTCACCAGAGGCCGGTTCAGCGTGCGGATCGAGCGCGTGGGCAGACCCGAGGTGAAGAACATGCTGCTGGCGCCGAAGCAGTTCGACCCGGTGAACCGGGACCTCGAGATCCGCGACCTGTACAACATGGAGGACGCGTTCCACCTCGGCCCGACCTACCAGGGGGCGTACCGGGCCCGGCTGAACGCCAACCTCGCCTTCTGGGACGGTCTCGACGGCACCACCGACTGGATCGCGGACGGCGACGGCGACCACCCCCTGACCGGCCTCGTGCTCGCCGACTACCTCGTCGTCGACGTCGGCAAGCCGTACGCCGAGAAGGGCTCCTTCCTCGAGATCGAGCTCGCCGCGCTGGCGGGAAAGGCGCACGAGACCTGCGGCGGGCGCGCGCTCAACGACGACGTCATCGACACGCTCTTCACGCAGCTCGTCAACGCGGGCAACGGTCCCGTCATCGGGGACGGCGTGGACCGGGCGTCACGGCCCGCCGCGCGCACGTTCCCGTATCTCGCCGGGCCGAACCCGGACCCGCCCCAGCCGCCGGAGCACGTGTGACCGGGATGGAGGTGCGACCGTGACGGTCGAGCAGGACGCCGGCCTCGAGCTGGACGACATCCAGATCGGGGCGCTGCACGAGCGGCCCTCGCCGTACGTGGGGACCTACCTGCTGCTGCGCATCGACGACCCGGCCGCGGGGCGGGCCCTGGTGCGGCGGCTCCTGCCGCTGGTCGACTCGGGGCTGCCGACGGCCGAACCGGAGCTGGGCGCCTGGATCACCGTGGCCTTCACCTACCAGGGTCTGAAGGCCCTGGGGGTTCCCCAGGAGTCGCTCGACAGCTTCGCGCCCGAGTTCCGGCAGGGGATGGCGGCACGCGCGGCAGAGCTGGGGGACGTCGGGGAGAGCGATCCCGGCAACTGGGAGGCGCCGCTCGGCAGCAGTGAGGTCCACGTCGCGATCGCGGTGCTCTCCCCCGATGCGGCGCGGCTGGAGGCCGTCCGGGAGAGGGCCCGCCGCGCCTCCCAGGAGTTCCCCGGCGTCGAGCTGGTCTGGCGCCAGGACTGCTACCAGCTCCCGACCGGTCGGACCTCCTTCGGGTTCAAGGACGGCATCGGCCAGCCGGCGGTCGAAGGGAGCGGTAAGCCGGGGTCGAACTCCAAGGAGAAGCCGCTCAAGGCCGGCGAGATCGTCCTCGGCTATCCCGACGAGACGGGCGAACTGCCGCCCATGCCGACGCCGGAGGTGCTGGGGCGCAACGGCACCTATGTCGTCTTCCGCAAGCTCCACACCCGGGTGGCGGCCTACCGGCAGTACCTGCGCGCGAAGGCTGCGAGCCGCGAGGAGGAGGCGTACCTCGGCGCCAAGATGGTCGGGCGCTGGCAGAGCGGCGCTCCGCTCGCGGTGTCTCCGGAACGCGACGATGCCGAGCTCGGCGCCGACCCTGCTCGCAACAACGACTTCCGCTACGCCGACGACCGGCGAGGCTTCATGTGCCCGGCGGGCTCGCACGCGCGCCGGGCGAACCCCAGGGACGCGCTGGACGACGAGGGCAGCGTCAACGTGCGGCTGCATCGCATGATCCGGCGGGGCACGAGCTACGGGCCGATGCTGCCCGAGGGCGTCCTCGAGGACGACGGGGCCGACCGTGGCATCATCTTCGTCTTCGCCGGCGCACACCTGCGGCGCCAGTTCGAGTTCGTCAAGACCCAGTGGCTCAACGACGGCATCTTCATCGGTGCCCCCGCCGAGAAGGATCCCCTGGTCGGGCCGAACGACGGCTCGGGAACCTTCACCATCCCCCACGCTCCGATCCGCCGCCGGCTCTCGGGCGTGCCGCCCTTCGTCGTCACCCGTGGCGGGGAGTACTGCTTCGCGCCGGGTCTGCGCGCCCTGCGCTGGCTCGCGGACCTCGACACACACGTGCCTCCGGGCGAGAAGGGGACGACGTGACGACCGACCCGGCACCCACCGACCACTGGACGTCGCTGGACTTCGGTCCCCCGCCGTCCTCCGCCGAGGAGCCCGCTTCCCCCGTCCTCCTCGAGTACCTGTCCGGCGGCAGGATCGCGCTCGTCACCCTGAACCGGCCGCACGCCGACAACGCGATCACCACCGAGATGGGTGCGCGGCTCACCGAGGTCGTCGAAGCGATCGCCGTCCGGGTCGCCGTCCGGGTCGTCGTCCTGACCGGTGCCGGTGACCGGGCGTTCTCGGTCGGCAGCGACCTGCGCCAGCGCAGGTCGATGACGAAGGAGGACTGGCTGCGGCAGCGGCAGGACTTCGACCGGACCCTCTACACGGTCCGCCAGCTGCGCAAACCCGTCTTCGCCGCCGTCAACGGGATCGCCTACGGCGGCGGCTCCGAGCTCGCCCAGAGCACCGACTTCATCATCGCCTCCGAGAACGCCACGTTCGGCCAGCCGGAGGCGATGATCGGCCTCTCGGCCGGCGGCGGATCACCCGTGTTCCTCCCCCGCCTGCTCCCGCCCGGCAGGGCCATGCAGATGCTCATGACCGGAGACCCGATCACCGCCGAGGAGGCGTACCGGCTGGGCATGGTCAACGAGCTCCACCCCCAGCGCGACCTCCTGGACGCGGCCCTCCGGATCGCGGAGAAGATCGCGGGCAACTCGCCGACGGCGGTCCAGGCGGTCAAGCGGGCGGTCCGCCTGGGCGAGGGGCAGCCGGTCGAGCAGGCCATCTCGATCATGATGGACCAGCACTGGCGCTCCGCCGTCCATCCCGACCGGGTCGAGGGCATCGGTGCCTTCAACGACGGCCGCGAGCCGACGTTCACCGACCCCGACTTCTGAGCAGCGGCACGTGGATCCGTTCCCCGCCCCCGAGGAGACCCCGACATGACGACTCTCGACGATCTCGCGCAGGCCCGGGCCGCGCTCCACATGATCAATCCGGCGCCCTACAACGCCGAGGCGCCGCCGGAGGCCCTGGCCGGCGAGATCACACCCACCGAGTTCCACTACGTGCGCAGCAACTTCGCGGTCCCCGCGCACGACGGGACGCTCCATGTCGGTGGCGCCGTCGAGAATCCGATCACCCTGACCCTCGACGACCTGCGCGCGATGCCCAAGGTCGAGCGAGCGGTCACCCTCGAGTGCGCCGGGAACGGGCGGCTGGAGATGCGGCCGCTGCCGACCGGCGAACCGTGGGGCGACTACGCGGTGTCGACCGCTCGCTGGGGCGGCGCACTCCTGAACGACGTCCTGCGGAGGGCACGTCCGGGGGCGGACGGTGTCGACGTCAGGTTCGAGGGCGCCGACCGTGGCGCCTACCACCTCAGTGCGATCCTCGCGGAGACCGCGCAGGACGACCTCACGTTCGTCCGCGCGCTCCCCCTGGCGGAGGTGATGGACCCGGCCTCGGAGATCCTCGTCGCCTACGAGATGAACGGCGAGCCGCTGGGACCCGATCATGGGTCGCCGTTCCGGATCGTCGTTCCGCACTGGTACGCGGTCGCCTCGGTGAAGTGGCTCACGCGGATCGACGTCCTGACCGCGCCGTACGCGGGCGAGTTCCAGACCGGGCACTACATCTACGAGTGGCCCGACCGCCCGCACGAGCCTGTCAGCCTCATGCGCGTGCGCGCCCGCATCACCGAGCCCGCGCGCGCCTCGGTCCTCGACGCCGGCAGGCACACCGTGCGCGGGAAGGCATGGTCGGGAACCGGTCCGGTGACGCGGGTCGAGGTCGCCCTCGCCGGTGCCGGGGAGTGGCACGAGGCGCGGCTCGAGCCGCCCCGAGGGCCCTACCACTGGCAGGACTGGTCCTTCGACTGGGAGGCCGCCGCGGGCCGGCACTCACTGCGTGTCCGCGCGACTGACGCGGCGGGGAACGTCCAGCCGGAGGTCCCGCCGTGGAACCGGCTCGGCTACGGCAACAACGCCGTCGAGGTCGTCTACGTCGACGTCCGCTGACGGATCAGCGAGGCGGTCCGGACGTCCTCTCAGCCTCGAACCGGCGTCGTCGCGCGTCGATCGTCCGCGTCCGCCCGCCGGCCGCCCGGAAGGGCGCAGACGAGGGCGACGGTGAGCAGCAGCGGGACGAGCGCGGCGAGAACCCGGGACAGTCCGACCAGGTCGGCGACGCCGCCGATGAGCGCCGGGCCCAGCAGGATCCCGGCGTAGGTGAGGGTCGTGAAGCGCGAGACGGCCGCCGCCGTACCGGAACCGCCCCCGCCGGCGTGCCCGGCCGCGCTGAAGGCCAGCGGGATGAGCGCCGACGTGCCGATGCCCATGACCGCGAACCCGACCACGCCTACCGCCGGCTGCGGTGCGGCCACGGCCAGGGCGAGCCCGATCGTTCCGAGGACCCCGCCGGACCGGAAGACGAGGGAGGGACCGAAGCGCCGGGTGACGCGGTCCCCGAGTGCCCGGCCGGCCGTCTGACCGCCGGTGTAGGCGGTGACGCCCGCTGCCGCGAGACTCAGGGAGGCACCCCGGTCGTCGTGCAGGAAGACGGCGCCCCACCCGAGCGCGGCTCCCTCGCAGATCATGAGCACGGTGCCGGTCAACCCCAGCGCGAGCAGCGGACCCGACCAGCCCTGGCGCCACCCGCGTCCCGAACGGCCGGTCAGCGGGTTCGGTCCGCGATCCGGCTCGGGACGCAGCAGGAACGGGCCGAGGGCGAGCCCGGCGACGAGCAGCACGGCCGCGACGGCCCCGAGGTGTGCGGCGGCCCCGACGCCCGCGTGCACGAGAACGGCGGCGACGAGCGAGGCGGCGACCGCGCTCGCGCTCCAGGCCGCGTGACAGCCGCTCATCACCGGCCGCCCGCGAAGGCGCTCCACCGTCACGGCGGAGGCGTTCATGGCGGCATCCGTCGCCCCGTGCACCGCGCCGAGCGCGGTGACGGCCAGGGCGAACCCGACCCATCCCGGCGCGAGTCCCACCACCGCGAGCAGCACGGGCATCACGACAAGGGATGCCCGCAGCACCCGCCCGCTTCCCAGCCGCGACACCAGAGGGCCGACGGCCTGCATCGCCGCCAGCGCCGCGAGCGCGAAGAGCATGCCGACGAGGCCGAGCCGGCCGTCGGTGAGGGCGTGCTCGGTCTTCAGCGAGGGGATACGGACGATGTACGTCGACAGGGCCAGCCCGTTGAGGAGGAACACCGCTGTCGCCGGCCACCGCCCGCCGCGGACGAGCTGGACCGGTGGAGCGGACGCGTCCTGTTCCTGGATCGCCATGATCGGATCTCCGTGTCGTCAGGGATCCGAGCGCCGGATCCGCCCTGACGACGAACCCCGACCGGCCCGTTTCGACCGCTCAGCCCGCCGAACCGGACGCCGATCGCACCTCGGCGAGGCGGCGCCGCAGGTAGCTCCGATCCGCCTCGCCCGGAGCCAGGGCCAGGGCTCGCTCGTACGCGGCAGCCGCCTCCGCGTGCCGCTCCAGCCGGCGCAGCAGGTCGGCCTCGGTCGCGGGCAGCAGGTGGTAGCCGGGAAGCCGCCCGGAGGTCCGCAGCACCTCGACCAGGGGGAGCCCGGCTGCCGGGCCGCGCGCCATCGCCACCGCGACCGCGCGGTTGAGCTCGACGAACGGCGAGTGCGTGAGCGCCAGCAGCCGGTCGTACAGCCCGGCGATGCGCGCCCAGTCGGTGGCTGCCGCGGTGGGTGCGAGGGCGTGAGAGGCGGCGATCGCCGCCTGGAGCTGGTACGGCGCATCCGCCCCCGTCAGGAGCCGGACGCCCTCGTCGATCAGGCCGGTGCGCCAGCGGGTGCGGTCCTGCTCCTCCAGCGGCACCAGCCGGCCCGCGCTGTCCGTGCGCGCCTCCACGCGGGCGGCGTGGAGCAGCATGAGGGCGAGCAGGCCGCGGACCTCCGACTCGGCCGGCATGAGCCCGTGCAGGACCCGCCCGAGGCGGATGGCTTCCTCGACCAGTTCCGGGCGATCCGAGTAGCCCTCGTTGAAGACCAGGTAGACCACCGCCAGCACCCCGGAGAGCCGGTCCGGCAGCAGGTCGGGGGGAGGCACCCGGTACGGGATCGCGGCCTGGAGGATCTTGCGTTTGGCCCGCACGATCCGCTGCGCCATGGTCGCCGTCGGCGCGAGGAACGCGCGGGCGATCTCCTCCGTGGTGAGGCCCGCGACCGTGCGCAGGGTGAGCGCGACCTGCGCCTCCAGCGCCAGCGCGGGGTGGCAGCAGGTGAAGAGCAGGCGCAGCCGGTCGTCGCCCCACTCCTGCGGCTCGGGCCCGGGCTCACCGGCCAGTTCCCGCAGCTTCACCGCCTCGACACTGCCGCGGCGCAACCGGTCGAGGGCGCGGTTGCGCGCCGTCGTCGTGAGCCAGGCCCCTGGTCTGTGCGGGACGCCGTCCTCCGGCCAGCGCACCAGCGCCTTCTCGAACGCGTCCTGGACGCACTCCTCGGCGAGATCCCAGTCATCGGTCACCCGGATCAGCGTCGCCAGGACCCGGGCGCGTTCGTTCCGGAAGGCCGCGGCGACGGCGTCCCGGGCGAGGTCCTCCCGCGAGCCGGCGGCGACCGGATCCCTGGCGCTCACTCCCAGAAGGGCCGGAGCTCGAGGGTTCCGAACCGGGCGGCAGGGTGCTTCGAGGCAACCTCGATCGCCTCGTCGAGGTCCTCGCAGTCGAGGATGTCGAACCCGCCGATCTGCTCCTTGGTCTCGGCGAACGGGCCGTCGGAGACGAGCACCTCGCCCGCTCGCACGCGGACCGTCGTGGAGTCGACGACCGGCCGGAGCCGCTGGCCCAGCACACGCATCTTGCGTCGTTCCATCTCGGCGATCCACGGCCCGGGCGGCACGTCCGGCCCCAGGTCCTCGGACGCGCAGACCAGCATCAGGTATCTCATGGCTCCTCCTCGTGACGGCCATCCTCTACCGGGACGACGAATGGGAGGAGCCGGGTTTCGACGTACCGCCTCGATGTGTTCGCGCAGCGCGTCACCCGGGGCGCAGGGGGAGCGACCGGCTGCGCCCGGCCTCAGGGGTGCTGACGAACCAGGTGCCGGCCGGTGCCGGGGGCGAGCACGGCGGTCAGGGCCTCGACGACGTCGACGTCCACGTGCCTGCCCGCCTCGCGCCGGAGGCTCGCCATGGCGGCCACCGTGGGGTCGGGCCGGGAGGCGTTCGCCTGAGCGAGCACGACGTAGCGATCGCAGGCGGCGACGATCCGGGACGCGAGCGGGATGGCGTCGCCGGTGAGCCCGTCCGGGTGGCCGCTGCCGTCGACGTGCTCGTGGCTGGAGCGGACGAGACGGGCGACCGGGGTCAGGGCCGGCGCCGCGGCGATGATCCGCTCGGAGATCAGCGGCAGGTTCGCCAGGAACGCCTGCTCCTCCGGCTCCAGCTCGTCGTCGGCCTTGTCGAGGATCGCGTCCGGGATCGCCACCTGGCCGATGTGCCGCAGCTCCGCGGCCTGCACCGCTCGCTCGGTGTCCTCCGGCGACAGTCCCATGCGTTCCGCGACCTGCTCGACCAGCCGGGCCGCCTCGCCGAGCCGGGCGCGCAGGTGGGGGTCGCGTTCGTGCAGCGCGTGCAGGAGCACGTCCTTGCTCTGCCGGTCCGCGGAACGCCGGTTGGTGCGCTTGTGCGCGTACATCCGCTGGTCGACCATGCGCAGCGCCTCGACCACGTCGTCCGTCTCGGACGGCAGCAGGATCACCCCGAAGGACGGATCGACGAGGAACCCGCTGCCGTGCTCCGTGAGGGCCTCCCTGGTGGCGGCGACGAGCGCCTCGACACCCTCGGTCCCCAGCCTGGCCAGCACGCAGAACTCGTCGCCGCCCAGCCGGTAGGCGCAGCCGCGTGCTCCGACGGCGGCGGCGAGCGCACGGCCCAGCCGCGCCAGCAGGTCGTCGCCGGCGGAGTGCCCGAACGCGTCGTTGTAGCTCTTGAAGCCGTTGAGGTCGAACAGCACGAGCACGAGCGGGTTCTCCGGGCTGGCGCCACGCAGCTGCGCGCCCAGGTCGCGCAGGAGCATCCGCCGGTTGCCCAGACCCGTGAGCGCATCGGTCATCGCCGCCGACACGAGCTCGCGCCGCGCGACCAGGTCGAACGTCCCCGCCAGCGCGAGCAGTCCCAGCGCCGCCACCACCAGGCCCACGGCCATCGGCCCGATCCCGTACAGGAGGCCGACGGGCACGGGCGCGACGGCCACGACGATCCAGTCGTTCGCGTTGCCCGCCTCCGCCGTCAGCCGCTGGAACGCCGCGGGCCGGCCGTCGACGTCCATGCGCCCCGACCCTGCTTGAGCCCGGGAGAGGGTCGTGAAGCGCGTGTCGCCGGGGCGGCCCAGCGGTGCGCCGATCCCCTGCGGCCGGCGGCTGTCGAAGACCACCTGACCCGTCGCCGCGTCGACGACGTCGACGTCGTAGGCGCCGGCGCCGACGCCGGCGGCGGCGCGGAAGCTCTCGACGGTGACCTCGAAGTGCAGGATCGCCGGCGCCGAGCCGTCGAGGGTGCTCAGCGGGGTGGAGTTGGAGATCACCCATTCGTGGGTGTCCTGCGACACGTAGGGCCGGGCCTGGTAGACGGACCCGACCGGCATCGCGAACGTGGGCGCGAAGAACGGGTTCTTCGACTCGTCGAGCGACAGGGCGGGCAGGAGTGCCCGGATCCCCCGCACCGTGCGCGCCACCTCCGCCCCCGAACGGTCGATGAAGCAGGCCTCCCCGATGCTCCCGGGGAAGAGCGTCTCGAGGTATCCGAGCCCGTCGTCGATCTGCTGCATGAGCTCCGGGTTGCTGCGGATCTTGGTCACCCGGTTCCCGGGCATGGCGTAGAACTCCGCGAACGCCGGATTGTGCGCGGCGAGCAGCGTCAGGGCGCGAGCCCGCTGGAAGTAGTCGACGAGGACGGCGGACCGCTCGGCGGCGGCATGGGACAGGCCGGCGTCGAGCGCGGCGCGCGCCTGGCTCCGCTGGCCCATGGCGGCGCCGATCCCCGCGGGCAGCAGGCAGAGTGCCAGCAGCAACGTGGCTGCAGACACAGCGCGCATGCGCATCGCGCCACGCTCCCTACCGAGGCCGCCGGACACAGGTCCCGACGGTTATCGGCAGCCGCGGCGGCCGTCTTGATCCGCGGCGCCCGGCTGCCGTACGACGCCCGGGAACGGGGCCAGGTCGCGGCTCGTCAAGCCTGCATGGACGGACTCCGGCTGGTGCTCAACGTCGTGTGGCTGGTGCTGCACGGCTGGATCCTGGCCCTGGCCTACCTGGTGGCCGGGATCGTGGCCTGCCTGCTGATCGTGACCATCCCCTTCGGCATCGCCTCGTTCCGCCTGGCCGCCTTCGCGGCGTGGCCCTTCGGCCGCACGACGGTGCCCGCGCCCGGCGCCGGCGTGGTCTCGGCGCTCGGCAACGTGCTCTGGTTCCTGTTCGCCGGTTGGTGGCTGGCGCTGCTGCACGTCGCGGCGGGGATCGCCTACTGCGTGACCCTGATCGGGATCCCCTTCGGCATCGCCCTGTTCAAGCTGGCGCTCGTCGGGCTCTTCCCCCTGGGCAAGCGGGTCGTCCCCAGCCAGGCGCTCCTCGCCGTCTGAGCCGGCCCCCGTGCGCGGACGTCGGGACAGCCGGGGCGGCCCGCGTCCCCTGGGGTAGGCTCGACGACGGCGTGACGAGGCACCTCGCCGCGCGCAGTCGCTCGTCGTGTGCGCCAACCCAGGAGGAACGTCGTGAAGAAGCTGTTCGTCCTCGCGCTCGTCGCTGCCGCCGGCTTCGCCGTCTGGCGCAAGCGGGAGTCGGACCGCGCCGAGCAGGCCCTCTGGGCCGAGGTGACCGACCCGGTGAAGTGAACCGGGCTCCGTTCGCCCGGCGCGAGCGGGGCACCCGGGGGCGTGGCGCAACTGGCAGCGCACCTGCTTTGCAAGCAGGGGGTTAGGGGTTCGAGTCCCCTCGCCTCCACCCCAGGAACGAGCTGGTCAGAGGCCTCCTAGCGTGGCGGGAGGGGGCCTCTCGCGTCGAGTGCGGGCTCCCTGCCCGGCACCTCGGGGTTCAGCGCCCGTGCCGGTGTGCGATCCCCTCCCGGTGACGACGTCAGCGCCGGGCGGCGCCGAAGGACGGTTCCGGCTGGGAGTGGGCGGGTAGTTCCTGCTCATCCTCGGCGTGCTGGTGCCCGCGATGATCGGCGTGGCCGTGATCGCGGGGCTCGGTCTGCGGCGCATGCACGACGGGACGACCACGCTGACCGACGAGAGGCTGCGCACGGTGCAGCACAGTGCGGACCTCGTCTCGGCGGCGTACGCGCTGCACGAGACCGCGCTGCTCCAGATCGCCGCCGACAGCAGCGAGATGGACGCGTCGGTGAACACCGAGCTCGACGAGGTGCTCATCCCCCGGTTCCAGGCCGCGGACGTGACGCTGCGTAACGACTACGCCGCCGACCAGCCGTCGCTGACCGAGCTGCAGCGGATCCGGGAGGGCCTGAGGCCCTACCTCGAGCTGCACCGGACGACGCTCTCCACCGCCACCCGGGCCTCCTCGGGTCGGCTCGACGCCGCTGCCCGGACCCGTCTGGCGGACCGGATCGACGACATCTTCACCGACGTCATCGAGCGCGGGGAACGCATGCGCGCCCGGGAGTCGGAGCTCGCGGACTCGACCCGGCAGGACGCCGACGCCACCTACCGTTCCACCACCGTCGAGCTCGCGGTCGGCGTCGTGGTCGTCCTCGTCCTCGGCCTCGCCATGGTCGCCGTCCTCGTCCGGCAGCTCGTCCCCCGGATCCGCAGCTACTCCCGCTTCGCCGCCGAGGTGGCCTCCGGGCGGCCCACCGACGTGCTGGCACCGCGCGGCGGCGACGAGCTCAGCGAGCTGGGCCACGCGCTGAACGCCATGGTCGCCCAGCGCGAGGTCCAGGCGCAGGTGGAGGCCGCGCAGGCCGAGTTCGTCGACACGCTGCAGGTCGCCGAGACCGAGGACGAGGCCCACGATCTGGTCAAGCGGCACCTCGAACGATCGGTGGCGAGCGGCAGCGTGGTCGTGCTGCGGCGCAACAACAGCGCCAACAAGCTCGAGGCGGCGACGCCCCTCCTGCCCGGCGATGCCCGTGCCGAGCGTCTCGCCGGCAGCCTCGCCCCGCTGCCTGCGCCGCGATCCGCGTCGCCAAGACCTACCACGGCGGCAGCACCCCTGCCCCGCTCCTCACCTGCGACATCTGCTCCGACCTCGGGCGGCCGTCCACCTGCGAGCCCCTGCTCGTCGGTGGCGAGGTCATCGGCTCGGTGCTGGTGTCGCCGGACCTTTCGCCCACCGCGGAGGAGGACGCCGTGGTCCGCCACACCGTGGCCCAGGCCGCGCCGATGCTCGCCAACCTCCGCAACCTCGCCCTCGCGGAGTTCCGCGCCAACAGCGACGCCCTCACCGGGCTGCCGAACAAGCGTGCCACCGACGACACCCTGAAGCGGATGGTCGCGCACGCGAACCGGTCGGTGTCACCGCTGGCCGCGATCATGCTCGACCTCGACCACTTCAAGCAGATCAACGACCGCTGGGGGCACGGCAAGGGCGACGAGGTCCTCGCCGCCGTCGGCCTCGCCATCACCGGGAGCCTTCGCGGCAGCGACTTCGCGGGCCGGTTCGGGGGCGAGGAGTTCCTCGTCCTGCTGCCCGACACGACCACGATCGCGGCCCTGCCGGTCGCCGAACGCAACCGCGAGGCCATCGCCGGCATCAGCCTCCCGGGGCTGGACCGTGACATCACGGCGAGCCTCGGGATCGCCGACCTGCTCGAGCACGCCGGAACCCCGGACGGCCTGATCCACGAGGCCGACCGCGCGCTGTACGCGGCGAAGGCCCAGGGCCGCAACCGGACCGTGCTCGCGACGGCCGAGGAGTCGCCCGCCGATGCCGTGGCCGCGGCAGCGGCCGACGGCTGAACCCCCGCGGAACCGAGAGCGAGCTCAGCAGTCGAACACCGACCAGCAGACGGCGTTCCGGATCCGCTGGTCGTCGAGCACGAGCTCCCGGATCTCCGCCGGCAGCCGGTCACGCTGCCAGCGGCACTCGCGGCGCCCCGCCTCGTCGGCCTGCCCCTGCGGAGCAGCGGCACGAACCGCCTTGATCGCGTAGGCGGCCGCACCGAGGTCGTGCGCGGCGACGTGGGCGACGACGGCCGCCTGGCCGGCCGCGTAGGCCGCGTTCCGCGGCGCCCCGCTCAGGTCCCGCGCGGCGCCCATGGCGTGGCCGCCCGCGGCCCGCGCCTGCATCATGCGGATCTCGCCGCGCGTCCAGGCGCGGATCCGGTCGATGGCCTCGCGGGGTCGCCGGTCGTCCGGCCGGACCGCCTCGAACAGGGGGAGCACGTGCTCGGCGCAGGTGGCCGCCCACAGCGCGAGGAGCCGGTGATCCTCGTCGGTGAGGGTCCCGCCGCGGCGGATCGTCACCAGCCGGGGGTCACGCTCCTTCGGGAGGATCACAGCCGCCCCTCACTGCCCGACACGACCGTCGATGCGTTCCCGCAGCAGGTCCGCGTGCCCGTTGTGCCGGGCGTACTCCTCGATCATGTGAACGAGCACCTCGCGGACGGTGATCGCGCCTCCGCCCGGCATCGTCACCGGCGCGTCGAGGTCGTCCGCGCCGGCCGCCCAGGCGTTCGCGAACCCGACCTCCTCGTGCCAGGCCGCCCATGCCTGTGACACCACGTCCTCGTCGGCGACCGCGCCGTCGAAGTCGCCGTCCGGCTCCTCGGGCGAGGAGAACCGGCGCGGGACGTCCTGACCGGCGAGCCGCTGCCGGAACCACGTGCGCTCGACGTCGGCGAGGTGCCGGACGAGGCCCAGCAGCGACATCGTCGAGGGCTCCACGGAGCGGCGGGCCAGCGCGGCCGGGTCGAGCCCCTGGCACTTGAGCTCGAGCGTCTGCCGCTGGTAGGTGAGGTAGTCCAGCAGGGTGGCACGCTCTCCCGGCGGGCTCGGAGCGTCGCTGCGGGGATCCTGCGAGGGGTCGACGAAGACGTCGGCTCGGCGGGCGGTCACGTCACCATCCTCTCCGCCTCCCCGGCCGGGGTCACCGGGAAATCCGAGGGCGCGCGCCACGCGACGAGGGCGACGGGAAGGTAGAGGCCCGCCAGGACGGCCATCGCCGCACCGTCACCCAACCGGCCCGCCAGGGCGCCGTCCAGGGTGTAGACGAGGACGGCGACCAGCTCGGCTCCCAGCGCCGCGAGCGAGGTGACCGTGGCACGGGCGGCCCCGCTTACAGCGTCCTGCAACCAGGCGGCCACGACGACGTCCGCCGCCTGGAAGGCGCCGAAGGCGAGCGCCACCAGCACGAGCCCGCCCACCCGGCCGCTCCCGGCACCGACCGCGAGGGCCAGCGCCGCCAGCACCAGCCCCGCGGCCAGCGAGCGGGCGGCGAGGTTCGCGACGCGGGCGGCCGCCAGGGAACCCGCGGCGACCCCGCTCCAGAGCACCACCTCCCACCACGGGACGGCGGCCACGGGTGCACCGGCGGCCACCGCGACCAGGGGTGTGTACTCCTCGAGCGCCCCCCAGACCGCGGCGACACCGGCCACGAGCAGCACGAGCCGGCGCACCCGGACGTCGCGCCGCGCCTCCCGCAGGCCGGCCGCGAGTGTCGCGACGTAGCCCGGTCCGTCGGTCCCGGGCGGCCTCCCGGCCCGTCCGGCCCGGTGTTCCGGCAGGGCCAGGGCCACCAGGGCGCCGCCGGCACCGGCCGCCACGCTGGCCGCACCGACGCCGGCGTACCCCCACGCGGCGACGACCGGTGCCGCGAGCGCCGTGGCGGCGACCACGCCCGCCGTGCCGGCGGCGTGCGCCCGGCCGAGCACGGACGCGAACGCACCGGCGGCTCCGTAGCGGTCGAGCTCCTCGTAGACGAGAGCCTCGAGCGCGCCCGACACCAGCGCTCCCTTGAGGCCCCAGAGCACGAAGCCCGCGGCGAAAGCGGGGTACGACGGCACCAGCACCCACAGCGCGAAGCCGGCCGCCCCGGCCAGCGGCGCGGCGGTCAGCAGGGCCTTGCGGCTGGTGACGTCCGCCAGCGCGCCGGAGGGCACCTCGAGAACCACGGACGTCAGCGACCAGATCACGAGCAGGGACGAGATCTGCGCGGTGGTCAGACCGGTGTGCGCGAAGAGCAGGGTGTAGAGCGGGTAGAGCAGGACGAAGTCGTCGAGGAACGCGTACGCGAGGAGCACCCGCGCGAGCCGGCGTGCGGGTGCGGGCAGGGCCGTCGGAGGCATGCTGATCCGTCCGTGGGAGGGGTGGGGGACGCCGTCGAGCGGCGGCCCCGGCGGCCCACGGAGGGAGCGCGGCGGGAGGCCCTGATGCGGACGCGGGTGGGATCAATGTCGGCGCACGGGTCCAGGGTACGAGAAGCGCCGGGAGGTCGTCGATCTCCTCGGGTGTGGACGTCGCCCGCGCGGGGTAGCTCGTGCACCATGGCCTGGCCCCGCAGACGACGCTATCCGCCCTACGACCCGCGGTACGACCCGCGCTACGGCGACCCGTACGGTCGCGGGGGCTACGGCCCCGGCTACGGGTACGGCTACCGCCCCGGGGGATCGTCGTGCCTGCGCGACGCCTGCCTGCTCGAGACGGGCTGCTGCCTCGCGGAGTCCCTCGACGGCAACTGCCTGGTCGCCGCCGTCCTGCTGGTGCCGCAGTTCGCCGCCGCCCTGCGGGCGCCGGTGGTCGCGTCGCGTCGCGCTCGGTCGGCCGGCCCGTCCGCCCGGCTCGTCGCCGCCGTCCGCGTGTACCAGCGGGGGATCAGCGCCCGGCGCGGCAACCCCGTCTGCCGGTTCACGCCGAGCTGCTCCGCCTACGCCGTCGAGGCCCTGGAGCGTCACGGCGCCGCCCGCGGGACGTGGCTCGCGGCGCGCCGCCTGCTCCGGTGCCGGCCGGGCGGCCGTCGTGGCGCCGACCCGGTGCCCGCGTGATCCTCTGACGACGGAACAGGGCCCGGCGAGCATCCGCTCGCCGGGCCCTCGTGCCGTTCAGGCCTCTGCCGTCAGGCCCGGTTCGTGATCAGGACGATCGGCGGCGCCGCCCGGTGGACCCCGATCCGGACTCCCCGTTCGTCGCGGCTCCCGGCTCCTCCCCGGCCTCCGAGCCGGCGGCGTCGGTCCCGGGGGCATCCGCGGCCGTTCCCTCGGCGATGGTCTCGGCCGGGCTGCTGGGAGTCTCCGTGGTGGTGCTCGTGGTCAGGCCCTCGAGCGGGTCCCCCTGGCCGATGGGCTCGGGGTCGGAGGCCACGACAGGCGTCTCGACGACGACGGCCTCGGTCACCGAGGTGTCGACGACCGGCGTGTCGACCGACGGCGTGCCGTTGAAGCCGCTCGTGGCCGCGGTCGGCTCGGTGAGGGTGCTCGGCGTCGGCTCCGGGCCGCCCGTGAAGGCCGGCTCGCCGGCATCGAGGGCGTCCCACGTGGGCGTGGTCTGCCGACTGCGCCGCCACGCCGCCGCTCCGGCGGCTCCGGCGGCGGCCAGCCCGAGGATCAGCAGCCGGCGACGGCCGCGATGCTGCGCCGGCGGCGGTGTGGCGACCGCGGCGTGCGCGGCGTTCTCGAGCGAGGCGCTGACCTTCTCGGCGGCCGCGCGCTGCGCGACGGCGCCTGCGGCTGCCGCCGCGGTGACCGCCTCGACGAGCCGCGGCAGCAGGTCCTCGACCAGCCGGTCGCGGGCGGCGTCGACGGCCGGGACCACGCTCTCGGCGGCGGCCTCGACCTTGGGGCCGGCCGCCAGGAGCCCGCGCTCGAGGCGGGGGCTGGCCCAGTCGACGGCCGCACCGACCTTCGGGGCCGCCGTCGTCACCGCACTCTCCACCGCTGCGTTGACCGCGGGGCCGGCCTTCTCGGCGGCGACCCGCGCCAGCACGGCGGCCTTGGCGGCCTGCTCGCGGGCGACCTGTGCCGCCTGCTCGGCGGCGTCCAACACCGTGTCCTTCACGGCGGACCTGGAGTCCTTGGACATCTCCGGCGTCTCCTCCTCGGTGGGCTGGTTCGGCGCGCGGTCGGGCAGGGGGGCGCGCCCTCTGCGGCCATCCTCTCGCGATCGTCGTCCGACGCCACCCTGCCTCCCCATCCCGTGGCCACCGGGCACGGCTCGCGAGCACCGTGGAAGACTCGGTGGAGGCAGAAGAACCGCTCCGATCCCGAACGAGAACGGACATCACCGTGACCGATCGCCTCACTGCCCCGCTGCACGCGACGCTGCACACGAACCACGGCGACATCCGCGTGGAGCTCTTCCCCGACCACGCGCCGAAGACCGTGGCGAACTTCGTGGAGCTCGCCGAGGGCACGCGCGAGTGGAAGGACCCGAAGACCGGCCGCTCCCAGCAGGAGCCGTTCTACGACGGCGTGATCTTCCACCGCATCATCCCGGGCTTCATGATCCAGGGCGGTGACCCGCTCGGGCACGGGGACCGGCGGCCCCGGCTACACCTTCAACGACGAGATCCACCCCGAGCTCGACTTCACCGCGCCGTACATGCTCGCCATGGCGAACGCCGGCACCCGAGGCGGCCAGGGCACCAACGGCTCGCAGTTCTTCATCACCGTCGGCCCCACCACCTGGCTGCAGGGCAAGCACACGATCTTCGGCCGGGTGGCGGACGCGTCCGGGCGCCAGGTCGTCGACGCCATCGCCGCCGTGCGCACGGGCCGGGGCGACCAGCCGGTCGAGCCGGTGGTCATCGAGAAGGTCACGGTCGAGCGGGGGTGACGACGCCGCCGCAGCAGCCGCGGCGCCGAGGCCGCCCTCGGGACGCCGGTCTGCCCGCGCCACCCCGACCGGGTCTCGTACGTGCGCTGCCAGCGGTGCGAGCGCCCGGTGTGCCCCGAGTGCCAGCGGCCGGCGCCGGTCGGGGTGCAGTGCGTCGACTGCGTGCGGCAGCAGGCCCGGGGCACGCGCGCGGCGCGCACGGTGTTCGGCGGCATCGCCTCGCAGGGGCGGCCGGTGGTGACGATCTCGATCATCACCCTCTGCGTGGGGATGTTCCTGCTGCAGCTCGGCACGCACGACCAGGTCACCGAGCGGCTCGCCTTCGCCCCGCCGCTGGCGGTCGCCGAGCCGTACCGGTTCCTCACGGCGGCGTTCCTGCACTCCACGGCGTTCCTCCTGCACATCGTGTTCAACATGTACGCGCTGTGGATGGTGGGCCCGTACCTCGAGGGGCTGCTCGGCCGGGCGCAGTTCGCGGCCGTGTACCTGCTGAGCGCCATCGGTGGCTCGGTGGGCTACTACCTGCTGGTCGGCGTGGACAGCGCCGGCTGGGGTATCCCCACGGTCGGTGCCTCCGGCGCCGTGTTCGGCCTCTTCGGCGCGCTCTTCGTGGTGAACCGCCGGCTCGGCCGGAGCGTCGGCGGGATCGTCGCGGTGCTGGTGATCAACGCGGTGCTGGGCTTCGTCGCGACCGGGATCGCCTGGCAGGCGCACCTCGGCGGCTTCGTGACCGGCGTGGTGTGCGCGTTCGCGATCGCCTACCTACCGCGCGACCGGACGGCGGCCCGCTGGGGAGCGCTCGGCGCCGTCGCCGTCGCCCTGCTGGCGATCGTGGTGGTCCGGACGTCGACGCTCCCCGAGGGAGCCCTGGTGACGCCGCACCCCGCGGTGGGCGCTCTGCACGCCGCGGCCGTTCTCCACACTGTGGACAAGCCGTGTGGATAACACCGATGTAATTCCACAGCTGTGAGGAAGCCTGTGGAGGGCGGTCGATCGGTTCACGGCAGGAGCACGAAAGGGCCCGGGCTGCCGGGAGTGGCGGACCGGACCCTTCGCGGGGTGACGAGACTGGAGGGCGGGACGGCGGGTGCGTCAGCGCCAGCGCGTCGTCATGCCGAAGCCGACGAGCATCATGCCGAAGCCCAGCATCAGGTTCCAGTTGCCGATCTTCGGGATCGGGTAGGCGGTCTGGCTGATGTAGTAGGCGACCACCCACAGCAGCCCGACGACCATCAGCCCGAGCATGACCGGAACGAACCAGCGCGGGTTCGGCTTGGCGGCCGAACCGCGGGACGGCGGCGGCGTGAAGGGCGCCTGCTTGCGCACCCTGGACTCGGGCATACCGACTCCGTTCTCGATCGCCGGCCGTTTCCGCCGGACCCTCTCGGCCGCTCGGACGCAGCGGACCCTTGGGTAGCGTATCCCCGGCGGGGCGTCAGCTGGTGCCCCGACGCCGCCCGGAGGGCGGTGTGGGACGCGGCGACCCGGCCGAGGAGGTGACGGCGTGCTCCAGCGGTTCGGTCGCGGGGAGGCACCCTGGCGTCGCCCCCGGCCCGCGACGGCCGGCGTGTTCGCCGTCCTGGTCCTCGCCGGCCTGCTGTTCGCCGTGAGCGCCACCACCGCTCGCGGGACCCAGCTGCGCACCGACCGGGGTGACGCGGCCGGCTTCTTCCGGGACGAGCAGGCGCGGTACGCCACCCGCCTCGCCCAGCTCCAGGCGCTGCGCAAGGAGGTCGACGAGCGCACCAAGGCCGAGGCCGGGGGCAACGCCGTGGTGCGGTCGCTGCGCGCCGAGGCGAGCGCCCTCGCGCCGGGTGCCGGTCTGGCGCCCGTCGCCGGTACGGGCCTCACGGTGACCCTCGACGACGCGCCCCGGCGGGCCTCCCTTCCCGGCACTGCCAAGCCCGACGACCTCGTGGTCCACCAGCAGGACGTGCAGGCCGTGGTCAACGCCCTCTGGCACGGGGGAGCCGAGGCGATGATGCTCCAGGACCAGCGGGTGATCTCGACGAGCGCGGTCCGCTGCGTCGGCAACACCCTGATCCTGCAGGGCCGCGTGTACTCCCCGCCGTACCGGATCAGCGCGATCGGCGACGTGACCGGCATGCGAGCCGCGATCGAGTCGTCGTCGGCCATCCAGATCTACAAGGAGTTCGCCCGCGTCTTCGGCCTCGGCTGGTCGGTCGAGGAGCCGGGCGAGGTCACCTTCCCGGCGTACACCGGCACGCTCGACCTGCAGTACGCGACGGCACGGCCGGCGCCGAGCGCATCGCCGTCCGCGTCACCCTCCGCGTCGTCGTCGGCGTCCTCCTCCTCCGCCTCGTCGTCCGCGCCCACGGGGCCGTCGTCCGCGGCGCCGTCGTCGTCCGGCCCCGCGTCCTCGCCGCTGCCCTCCCCCTGACCCGGCGTGCGACCATGGGCGGGCCGATGCGCTCCGCCCGACCGCCCGTGGAGGTGACCCAGCGATGACGACCCGGATCCTCGTCGTGGACAACTACGACAGTTTCGTCTGGACCATCGCCGGCTACCTCGCACAGCTGGGCGCGGAGTGCGACGTGCTGCGCAACGACGTCGTGAGCCCCGGCGAGGCCGCCCCGTACGACGGCGTCCTGATCTCCCCCGGGCCCGGAACCCCTTCGGGGGCAGGCGTGAGCAACGACATGGTCCGGTTCTGCGCCGACGAGGCGAAGCCGCTGCTGGGCGTCTGCCTGGGCCACCAGGCCCTCGGAGAGGTGTTCGGCGGCCGGGTCACGCACGCCCCCGAACTCATGCACGGCAAGACCAGCCTGGTGCACCACGACGGCGAGGGCGTGCTCGAAGGCCTGCCGTCGCCGTTCACGGCGACGCGCTACCACTCGCTGGCGGTCGTCCCCGAGACGCGTGCCCGAGGTGCTGCGCGTGACCGGGCACACCGAGAGCGGCGTCGTCATGGCCGTCGAGCACCGCGAGCTGCCGCTGTTCGGCGTGCAGTTCCACCCCGAGTCCGTGCTCACCGAGGGCGGCCACCGCCTGCTGGCCAACTGGCTCGAGGTCTGCGGGGACGACGAGGCGGTGGCCCGTTCCGACGGGATGGCCCCGCTCGTGCGGCGCTGAAACCCCTCAGCGGAACCGCCTCGACGACGACGACGACCGAGCCCCGCCCGGGCTCGGTTGATCAGGTCGAGCCGGGGGCCGTGGAGTCACTGGGGGCGGGCGTGCTCGCGGTCGGCGAGGACGTCGGGGGCGGCGTGGTCGTCGGGCTCGCGCTCGGCGACGGGCCGCTCGACACCGTCAGGGTGACGGTGCTCTTCACCGGCACGGGGCCCGGCTGCTGCGACTGAGCGATGACCGTGTTGGCCGGCCGGCCCTGCGGGTCGGGCTGCGGAGACCGGGTTGTCCGGCGTCTTCAGCCCCAGACCGCTCAGGATGTTCACGGCCTGGGCGTACGTCTTGCCCGACGAGGTTGGGCAGCTGG
Organism: uncultured Actinomycetota bacterium; assembly: GCA_963792195.1. Taxonomy (GTDB): domain Bacteria; phylum Actinomycetota; class Actinomycetes; order Actinomycetales; family Kineosporiaceae; genus DATKNA01. The sequence goes on from CAWBVK010000007.1 coordinate 434,642, forward strand.
ACCGTGCCGGTCGCGACCACGAGGTTGACGGTCGCGCCCTTGTCGAGGAGACCGGCCGGCGGGTCGCTGGAGATGACCAGCCCCGCCTTGAGGTCCTTGTCGTCCTTCTGGGTCTGACCGCCGACCTTGAACCCGAGATCTTGGATGATCTTGTTCGCGTCGCTGACCGTCTTGCCCTTCAGGTCCGGCAGGTTCACCTGCCCCGGTGCCTTCGCGACCGTCAGCGTCACCCGGTCGGTGAGCGGCGTGTTGGTGCCCGCGGCAGGCGTCACGTCGAGCACCGTCCCCGGCGCCGCGGTCGTGTCCTCCTTGGTCACCACCGCGACATTCGTGAAGCCCTTCGCGGCGAGCTGGGCCTGCGCCGCCTGCTGGGTGAGGCCCTGCAGGGGCGGGATCACGCCCTTGGTCGGGGTGTCCGCCCCGCTGCCGCCCAGCTTCAGAACGGTGAAGACGATCAGGCCGGCCACGACGAAGATCCCGAGGGCGAGCAGCGCGTACGACCACCCGCGGCCGCGCTGCTGCTCGGGCTGCCGGCGGTCTCGGCGGGCGCCGTAGCCGTACTCGTCGTCCGGCGGGGCGCCCGGCAGCATGCCGCCGCCCAGGGGCTCGGGACCGGGCGGGTACGGGTCGAGCGGCTGCATCGTGCGCGTCCCGACGCCGGAGGCCCCGAGGAACTGGGTGGTCGCGGCGCCGGCGCCCTGCGCGTACATCGGCACGGGGCGACCGGCCAGGTAGGCCTCGATGTCGGTCCTGAACTCCGCGGCCGTCTGGTACCGGGTCTCGCGGTCCTTGGCCAGGGAGTGCAGCACGATCCGGTCGACGGCCTCGGGCACGGCGGGGTTGAACGCGCTCGGCGGCTGCGGCTCCTCGCGGACGTGCTGGTAGGCGACGGCGACCGGCGAGTCGGCCACGAACGGCGGCCGGCCGGTGAGCAGCTCGTAGAGCAGGCACCCCGCCGAGTAGAGGTCGCTGCGCGCGTCGACGGTCTCGCCGCGCGCCTGCTCCGGCGAGAGGTACTGCGCCGTGCCGATCACGGCCTGCGTCTGGGTCATCGTCGACGAGGCGTCGGCCATGGCGCGGGCGATGCCGAAGTCCATGACCTTCACGTCGCCCGTCGGCGTGAGCATGACGTTCGCGGGCTTGATGTCGCGGTGCACGATCCCGGCGCGGTGGCTGTACTCCAGCGCCGAGAGCACCCGGGCGGTGACGTCGAGCGCGGTGTCGACGTCGAGCGGCTGCCCGTCGCCCATCATCTCGCGCAGCGTCCGGCCCTCGACGTACTCCATGACGATGTACGGCAGCGCCACGACCCCGCCGCCGGACTCGACGACCTGCTCCTCGCCGGTGTCGTACACGGCGACGATCGCCGGGTGGTTCAGCGCGGCCGCCGACTGTGCCTCGCGGCGGAAGCGCGCCTGGAACGTGGCGTCGCGCGCGAGGTCGGTGCGCAGCAACTTGATCGCGACGACACGCCCCAGCCGGGTGTCACGGCCGAGGTGCACCTCCGCCATGCCGCCGCGACCCAGCAGGTCGCCGACCTCGTAGCGGTTGCCCAGCACGTGGGGCTTGTCGTTCACGGGACCCATCCCAAGCGTCGTCATCGTCGTCACCGACCCCTCAGTCTCCACCACCCGAGCGCCCCGACTGGCCACCGCCGCCCCGCCTGCTGACTCGCGGTGGTCGTGCTGCTGCTGGGGCTCGGGCTGGGAGTCGTCGTCGTCCCGGACGCGGTGGGAGTCGTCGGGGTGGGCGTGGGCGAGGCGCTCGGGGTCGGCGATGCGCTCGGGGTGGGCGTCGCGCTGCGCGTCGTCGTCGACCCGGCTCGGGGTCGGCGTCGGCGTGGGCCGCCTCGACGTGGGTGCGAACGACGAGCGGCCCGCTGGTGTCGCTGGTGGGCCGGGGGGTGGTCGTCGAGGGCTTCGACGTCGGCCTGGTGCCGGCCGGGGTCGGCGTGGGCGTCGGGGTCGGTGGGACCCTGCTGCGCGCCGCGCTCGCTCGGGCGCAGCGCGACGATCGCCGTCCCGATGACGAGGGCCAGCACGAGGGCGAGCAGCGCCAGCAGGGGGAGCGGAGGCGTAGCGCCGTCCGGTACCGCGGACGCCGCCCGTGCCGGGCCCTCCCACCACCGGGAGGGGCGCGGTGACCGGCCGCTCGTAGCGGCCCGCGCCGCTCGGCGGCCCGGCGAGCCCCGCGGTGCCGCCGCTCGGCGTCCCCGACGCGTCGCCGCCGGCGTACCCGGTGCCGCCGTACCCGTTCGTGTACCCGTTGGCCGAACCGCCGGCGAAGCCGGCGTACCCGGCCGCGGCCCCGTAGGCGGCGCCACCCGCGAGCAGGGCGCCGGACGCGGCGGCCGCTCCCGGCGCACCGGCGGACTCGCCTCCACCGGGGGATCCGGCGGGGGCGTCCGACGGCGAGCCGAAGGCGTAGGCGGTCGGCGCCGTGGCGTAGCCGGGCGCCGCCCCGGGCTGACCGCGCAGCCGGAGGGCCTCGGCCGCGGCGGCGAAGGCCTCGCCGGTGCGGATCCGCCGCGCCGGGTCCTTCTCCATCGCGGCGCCGACCAGCCCGCGCACCTCGGGGGAGATCGTCGCCGGCAGCGGCGGGGGCTCCTCCGAGAGGTGCGCGGTGGCCACGCCGATCTGGTCGTCACCCTCGAACGGGCGCCGGCCGGCGAGGCACTCGTACATGACGACGCCGAGGGCGTAGATGTCGGACGCCGGCGTCGCGGCCCGCCCGCGGGCGAGCTCGGGCGCGAGGTAGTGCGCCGTGCCCATGACCTGCCCGGTCGCGGTGAGCGGCTCGTGGTCGTCGGGCCGGGCGATGCCGAAGTCGGTCACCTTGACCCGGCCGTCGGGCGTGACCATGAGGTTGGCCGGCTTGACGTCGCGGTGGATGACCCCGCGCTCGTGCGCCGCGTGCAGGGCCCGGGCCGCCTGCGCCACCACGTCGAGGGTGCGGTCGGTGCCGAGCGCGCCCTCCCGGGCGAGGATCGCCGAGAGCGCCTCGCCGGGCACGAGCTCCATGACGAGGTACGCCAGGCCCTTGCCCGCCACGACGGTCTCGCCGTAGTCGAAGACGGCCGCGATCCCCGGGTGCGGCACCCGGCCGGCCGTGCGGGCCTCCGCCCGGAAGCGCCGGCGGAAGGCGTCGTCGTCCGCCAGCTCGGCACGCAGGATCTTCACGGCGACCGGCCGGTCGAGGACGACGTCCGTGCCCTCCCAGACCTCGCCCATGCCACCGAACGCCAGCCGCCGCAGCAGCATGTACCGCTCGTCCAGGCTGGTCTGCGGGGTGAGCGTCATCGCTTGACCACCGCCTCCATGACCGCGCGGGCGATGGGCGCCGCCACCCGGCCGCCCGAGGCGGCCTCGCCGAAGCCGCCGCCGTTCTCGACGACCACGGCGACCGCGACCTGCGGGTCGTCGGCGGGTGCGAACGAGGTGAACCAGGCGAGCGGGGGCTGCCCGGGCGCGGTCTGGGCGGTCCCCGTCTTGCCGGCCACCCGGACGCCGGGGATCTGGGCGTTGACGCCCGTGCCCGACTGCACCACGCCCTCCATCATCCCGGTCAGCTGCGACGCCACCTCGGGCGTCACCGCGGTCGAGAAGGGGGTGGGCACGGCCTCGCTGACCGTGTCCAGGTCGGAGGACCGGACGCGCTTCACCAGGTAGGGCTGCATGACGACGCCCTTGTTCGCGATCCCCGCCGACACCATGGCCATCTGGATCGGGGTGGCCCGCACGTCGAACTGGCCGATGGAGGCCTGGGCGAGCTGGGCCGGACCCCGGGTCTGCGGGAACGTGCTCGGTGTCACCGTCAGCGGGATCTGGAGCGGTCGGCCGAAGCCGAAGCGCGCCGCCTGGTCCGCCAGCGCCTTCTGTCCCAGGGTGACGCCGAGCGAGGCGAACGCGGTGTTGCAGGAGATGCGCAGCGCGTCGGCCAGGCTGACCTGGTCGTTCGGGCCGCACGGCAGCCGGTCGTCGTTGGGGAGCGGCGTGGTCGAGTCCGGCGTGCGGAACACGGCGGGGGCGGGGATCAGGGTTTCGGGGGTGTACTTGCCCGTCGACAGCGCGGCGGCCGACACGACGAGCTTGAAGGTCGAGCCCGGCGGGTACAGCGAGCCGGCGATCGCCCGGTTCTCCAGCGGCTTCGACGGACTCTTCACCAGCGTGTCGTAGGCCTTCTGGGCCGACGCCCGGTTGTGGGTGGCGAGCTGGTTGGGGTCGAACGTCGGCTTGCTGACCATGGCGAGGATCGCCCCGGTGCGGGGGTCGAGGGCCACGACGGCACCGCGCTGCGAGCCGAGCGCGTCCCAGGCGGCCTGCTGGACCTTGGGGTCGATCGTGGTCTCGACGGACGCCCCCTTGGGCTGGCGGCCGGTGAGCAGGTCGGAGATCCGGCGGTAGAAGAGCTGGTCGGCCGTGCCCGACAGGAACGGGCTCATCGCCGCCTCGAGCCCGGTGGCCGAGCCGAACACCGCGGAATAGTAGCCGGTCACGGCGCTGTACAGCGGGCCGTCCGGATAGCTGCGCTGGTAGTTGTAGAGGTCGTTCGTCGGCTTCGACACCGCGAGGGTGACGTTGCTCGAGACGATCGGGCCGCGCTCGCGGCTGTACTCCTTGAAGACCGTCCGGGCGTTGCCGGGCCGGTTGTTGAGGGACTGAGCCTGCACGAACTGCACGACGGTGGCGCTGCCGAACAGCGCCAGGAACAGCACCGTGACGACGGCCGAGACCTTGCGCAGCGGGGCGTTCACGCGGCCACCACCTGGGGCACCTCGGTCGTCGCGGTGCCCACGCTCTCGGGCGGACGCCGGGCGCTGTCGCTGATCCGCAGCAGCAGGGCGACGACCACCCAGTTCGACACCAGCGACGACCCGCCGTACGCGAGGAACGGGGCGGTCAGGCCGGTCAGCGGGATGAGCCGGGTGACGCCGCCCGCGACGACGAACACCTGCAGCGCGATCGAGACCGCCAGGCCGGCGGCGAACAGCTTGCCGAACCCGTCCCGGACGCCGATGGCGGTGCGCAGGCCGCGCTGCGACGAGCATGCCGTAGAGCACGAGCAGGGCGAACAGGCCGGTGAGCCCGAGCTCCTCGCCGATCGCCGCCACGATGAAGTCGCTCTGCGCGAAGGGCACGAGGTCGGGCCGGCCCTGCCCGAGGCCGGTGCCGAGCAGGCCCCCGCTGGCCATGCCGAACCAGCCCTGGATCGGCTGGTACGCGAGGTCGAGGTTTGCGGGGTCGAACGGGTGCAGCCAGATGTCGACGCGCACCTTGACGTGCGCGAACAGCGACCACGCGGCGACCGCGCCGGCGGCGAAGAGAACGAGGCCGATGATCACCCAGCTGGTCCGCTCGGTCGCGACGTAGAGCATCACGACGAACAGCCCGAAGAACAGCAGCGAGGTGCCGAGGTCGCTCTCGAAGACCAGGACGCCGAGGCTGGCGAGCCAGGCGACGAGGATCGGGCCGAGGTCACGGCCGCGGGGCAGTTGCAGCCCCAGGAAGCGCCGCCCCACGAGCGACAGCGAGTCGCGGGCCGTCACGAGGTACCCGGCGAAGAACAGCGCCAGCAGGATCTTCGCGATCTCGGCGGGCTGGAACGACAGCGGGCCCAGGCCGATCCAGATCCGGGCGCCGCGGATCTCGCGCCCGATGCCGGGCAGGAGCGGCAGCAGCAGCAGCCCGAAGCCCGCGATCATCGCAGTGTACGTGTAGCGGTTGAGCGCCCTGTGGTCGCGCACGCCGACCAGGACGGCGACGGCGCAGGCGACCCCGATGCCGCTCCACAGGAGCTGACGGGTCGCGAGCGACGTCGACCCGTTGAAGTGGTGGGCGAGGTCCAGCCTGTGGATCATGACCAGGCCGAGGCCGTTGAGCACGGTGGCGATCGGCAGCATGACCGGGTCGGCGTAGGGGGCGCGCCAGCGCAGCACCACGTGCACGACGAGCACGAGCAGGGCGAGGCCGCCGCCGACCAGCCACCAGTCCTGCGGGACCTCGTGGTTGACGGTCAGGCCGACGATCGCGTAGGCCGCTCCGGCCACTGCCACGGCGAGCAGCAGCAGGGCGAGCTCCACGTTGCGCCGGGTCGGCGGGACCACGGGTGTCACGAGTGCCACGAGGTCCACCTCCTCGGGTCGTCGGGCGGGGTGCCCACCGGCGGGCTCGTCATTGCGACCCGGTGCAGGCGGCGGCGAGGTCGCCACCCGAGACAGACGTCGCGGAGGGCGTGAGTGTTGCGGTCCCGGTCGCGGATCCGCCGCCGGCGCTCAGGCCGGGGCCCGGCGACGGGCCGGTGGTAGCGCCGGTGGTCGGGCCGGCGGTGACGGTGGGGCCGGCCGCCAGACCGGGCGCGGGGCTGGACGTCGGCGCAGGGGTGGGCGTCGGCGCAGCCGTAGGTGTCGACGTGGGCAAGGAGGCGCACGCGGCGGCCTGGCGCAGCGCCTCGACCTTCTCGGCGGCCATGGCGCTGCTGTCGACGACGAGGCCCGCGCGGACCGAGTCGCGGTCCGCCGGGGGCAGCGCGGACACCATCACGTCCGTGGTGTGGTCGAGGCTGGACAGGCCGATCGGCCCGAGGTCCTGCGGCAGCCCGCGGAAGACGGCGACCTGGTCGTCGTACACGCCCACGAAGTACTGCTGGCGTACCCAGTGCCAGGCCGCCAGGCCACCCCCGGCGAGCAGGACGGCGACCACCGCCACGCCGGCGAGCCGCACGGCGCGGCGGCTGCGCGGCCGGGCGAGCATGTCGTCGCCGTCCGACGCCTCGTCGGCGGGCCGGCCGGTGAGCGCCGCGGCGCGCTCGGCGGGTGAGGATCCGTCCTCCGTCGACTCCCGCTGCGGGTGCACCGACGCGGCCCCGACGACGGCCGGCGCCGCGTCGGCGGTGGCGGGCTCGTCGACGACGTCCGCGACGATGCAGGTGACGTTGTCGGGCGCGCCGGCCCGGCGGGCGAGGGCGACCAGCCGGTCGCAGGTCGTCGCGGGCGGGTCGCCGGCGGCCAGGGTGTCGGTCAGGGTGTCGAAGCTGACCACGCCCGACAGCCCGTCCGAGCACAGCAGGTACCGGTCGCCCACCCGGGTCTCGCGCATCGAGAAGTCGGGCTCGGGGTCGTCGACGATGTCGCTGAGCACCCGCATGAGCACCGAACGCTGGGGGTGGTGCTCGGCCTCCTCGGGGGTGAGGCGGCCCTCGTCGACCAGGGTCTGGACGAACGTGTGGTCCTTGGTGATCTGGCTGAGCACGCCGTCGCGGAGCACGTACGCGCGGGAGTCGCCGATGTGTGCGAGCGCCAGCCGGTTGCCGGAGCGGAGCAGGGCCGTCACGGTGGTGCCCATGCCGGCGAGTTGCGGCTCCTCCTCGACCCGCGCGAGCAGTTCGGCGTGCGCGGAGCGCACCGCTCGCTCGAGGTGGGCGAGCGCGTCGTCCGAGCCGTGCGACTCGCCGTCCAAGGGGGCCAGCTCGCCGATCGCCAGCGACGAGGCGACGTCGCCGCCGGCGTGGCCGCCCATGCCGTCGGCGATGACGAGCAGGTGCGGCCCGGCGTAGCCGGAGTCCTGGTTCGTGCGCCGCACCAGGCCCACGTCGGAGCGGGCCGCGTAGCGCAGGGCGATCGCCACCCGCCTACCTCCGGAGCTCGAGAACGGTGCGGCCGATCCGTACCGGGACGCCGGCCTCGACCCGGGTGGGCTCGGTCAGGCGGGCGGCCCCGTAGAACGTGCCGTTGGTCGACCCGAGGTCCTCGACGATCCACTCCCCGCCCTGCGGCGCCAGCCGCGCGTGCCGCGCCGAGGCGTAGTCGTCGTCGAGGACGAGGGTGCACTCCGGCGCCCGGCCGATCAGCACGGGCGCCTGGCCCAGCGTCAGCGTGGTCCCCCGCAGCGACCCCTCGGTCACGACCAGGGTGCGCAGGCCGGGCGCGCCTCGGGCTGCGGCCGGTTGCGCCGCCCGGCTGCCGCGGCGGCCGCCGCCGGCGGACCCGCCTGGGTGCCCGCCTGGGTGCCCGCCGCCGCGGGGCGCGGGCTGCGGCGCACGATCCTGGTGCCGAACAGGTCGCGGCGCAGCACACCGAGGATGGCCAGGACGAGAACCCACAGCAGCACCAGGAAGCCCAGGCGCAGCAGGGTCAGGGTCAGCTCGCTCATCGGCCGGCGGTCACCAGGACCCGGCGGCGCGGCGGCCACCGGGCCGGCCGGAGCGGAAGACCAGCCGGCTGCGGCCCACCGTGATGGTGCTGCCGTCGCGCAGGTCGCCGGTGGAGACGCGCTCGCCGTCGACGAAGGTGCCGTTGGTCGAGCCGAGGTCCACCACCCGGGCCCGCCCACCGCTCACGTGGACCTCCGCGTGCCGGCGGGAGACGCCGGCGTCGTCCAGCGGGATGTCGACGTCGCCGGAGCGGCCCAGCACGGTCACGGCACGGGTCAGCGGGAACGCGCGGCCGTCGAGCTCGAGCACCGGCGGCTCGGTGGGGGCGGCGGCGTGGGGCGAGGCGGCCGGGGGGGCGGCGGCGTAGGGCGGCGCCGCGTACGGCGGCGCGGCGTAGGGCGAGGCGGCGTGCAGGTCGCCGCCGGGCGCCGGCTGTTGGTACGGCGCCGGCTGCTGGTACGGCGCGGGCTGCTGGTACCAGCCGTCGGCGTCGGGAGGCGCGGCCGCGGCGTCGCCGCGCCCGTGGTCCGCGGCCTCGGCGTGCTCGCCCTGCCCCCGGGCCGTCCGGCTGCGGACGCGGAAGACGCCGGTGTCGAGCTCCTCGGACCGCTCGAACCGCACCGACACGGGCCCGACGAAGGCGTAGCGCTGCTGCAGCGCGTGGTCGGACAGGACGGTGGCCAGCTCGTCGCCCAGCGCGTCCTCCCACTGCGCCAGCCGGCGGTGGTCGGCGCGGCCCGAGCTCCACGACATAGGCGTTGGGGGCGATGGTGCGGTTGCGCCCGACGATCGAGGCGTGCTCGTCGGCCTCGCGCTTGAGGGCGCTGGCGAGCTCGACCGGCTGCACCTCACTGCGGAAGGCGCGCGCGAAGACGCCGTTGACGGCCCGCTCGATGCCCTTCTCGAAACGGTCGAGAACCCCCACGTCGCCCTCCCTTCGCTGCTGGTGCCCGGTGCCACGCCGGGGGTGGGCGCACCGGCGCCTAGGTCAGCCTAACGGCGGCTCAGGCGGTCGGCTGCACCGCACGCCTCGTGCTAGCCTCGTGGGGCTCGCGCGAGTGGCGGAATAGGCAGACGCGCACGGTTCAGGTCCGTGTGCCCGAAAGGGCGTGGGGGTTCAACTCCCCCCTCGCGCACGCGAGCGCCAGGCCGTGGTCCCGTTCAGGGCCGCGGCCTGTCGTCGTCCCGGGCTGCGCGTCCGGCGTTGCTCCCCCGGTCTGTCGGATCCCGGGTGCACCCTGGGAGGAACGGGGTCGCACACGTGTTCGGGAGGCGAGACATGGCAGCCACGGCCGGCAAGGTCCGGTGCACCTACTGCGGGGGGCGCGGCGACGGCGGGGCGCTGGTCGAGGTCGACCTGCGCGAGATCCGCTACGACTACTGCGACGCCGCGTGCGCCACGGCGCACGGTCAGGCGGTCGAGCTGACCGAGGTGCTGTGCGGCGGCTGCGACGATCCGGCCGTCGGTGACACCGGGTGCTGTGGCGAGCATCTGCACGGGCCGGTCAGGCCCGCGGCGGGCCGCGGCGCCGGTGCCGGTGCCCATGCCCAGCCCTGGCGCAAGGCGGGCTGAGGCCCTACCGGGCGTTCGGGGCCGACCCGACCGTCTCGGCGCCGAGCGGCGCCTCGAGCACGGCGCGGGCGCGCTCCTGCGCCTCGAACGCCGCGAGCAGGCGCTCGTCGAGCAGCGCCGGTGCGTCCTCCGACTGCAGCACCGAGCGGTACGCGGCCAGCACCTGCTCACGTGCCCGCCGCTGCCAGGTCCGGGCCACGTCGCCGCTCAGCTGCGGGTTCGCCACGGCGCGCCGGGCCACCTCGGCGAGGCTGGTCAGGAGCCGGGCGAGGTCGCGTGCGGCCGGCTGGAGGCCGCAGGGTGCCTCGACGGCCGGGGGGTCGACCGGCGGTCCGGCGTCGAACCCGACGACCGAGAGGCCGCGGGTCCACCGCAGCACGCGGCCCACGTGCAGGTCGCCGTGCACGAGCTGGACCCAGACCTCCTCGCGGCCGGCGGCCACGGCGTCGGCGAGAGCGGCCACGCGGTCGACGTCGGCGGTCAGCGCACCGAGCTCGCGGGCGTCGACGTGGTGGGTGTACCGCCCCGGCCGCGCCAGCACGAGGCGAGCCGCCGCCTCGACCTCCGCGCGCGCCGTGGCGTGCCACGCCCGCAGGTCGTCGGCCTGAGCCGTACCGGTCGGCGTGCTCACCACCGCGCTGGGGGTGGCGAGCCCGAGGTGCAGCTTGGCGACCAGCCGGCCCAGACGGGCCGGCAGCTCGACGGCGGAGAGGTCGATCCCGCCCGGGGGCGTGCCCACCGGCACGGGCGACGTCCGCAGCCCCGCGGCCACCTCGACGAGCTCGGGCCCCCACTGCCAGCCGTCCCGGGAGCGCGGCAGGTACCGGGTGGCGACCGCGACGGGCACCTCGTGGCCGCCGGGGGTGCGCCAGAGCGAGCACCCCGAAGACGTCGGGCACCCCGAGGAAGTCCTGCGCGGCCAGGTGCTGCAGCGTGAGGACGCCGGGGTGCGGGGCGTCCACGGTGTGGCGGGTCCAGGCGACGACGACCCGTTCCCCCACGACGACCGTCGCGTGCACGCTGCCCTCGGGATCGGTGTCGACGCCGCGCTCCCCCTGGGCCTCGGGCGGCGGCGCGAGCCGCACCACCCGGAAGCCGGGCACGGCCGGCAGCTCGGCGTACCGGAGCAGGTCGACGAACGCCTGGGCGGCGCCGTCGCCCTCGCCGGCCTCGGCCCACTCCTCTGCGGCGATGGTTCCGCCGGCGCTCCGCTCGGGCGTGCAGGCCCACGCGGCACCCGCGGACCGGACCGACACCGCGGTCTCGAGCCCGAGCCGGTACCGGTGCACGACGACGGGGGCGTCGCCGCTCTCCGGCGCCTGCCACTCAGGCAGGACCGTGCGCTCGTCCATGGGCCGCCCTCCCGTCCACGGCACCGTACCTCCTCCTGACAGGGCCGTCCGTCATCCGTCCGTCCGACCCGCAGGCGCCCACCGTAACCCCTCGATCACGGCGGGCAGCCGGCCGCGGCCTTCCTCAGGGCGTTCTCTCGGCCACCACCAGGGCACACGCGAACCCGCCGTCGTGGGAGAGCGACAGGTGGAAGCGGTTGACGCCGAGCCGCTCCGCGCAGGCGGCGACCGTTCCGCTGACCTCGAGGCGGGGCCGCCCCGACGGCTCCCGGACGACGTCGGCGTCGAGCCAGTGCAGGCCCGTGGGCGCCCCGAGCGCCTTGGCCAGCGCCTCCTTGGCGGCGAAGCGCGCGGCCAGGCCGGCGGGTGGCAGGCCGCGCTCGCCCGTGGTGAAGAGCCGGGTGAGCAGGGCCGGCGTCCGGGCGAGGGTGCGCTCGAAGCGGGCGATGTCGACGAGGTCGATGCCGACGCCGACGACCGAGGCCGGAACCCTCACAGGCCGGCCAGGGTGTCGAGCGCCGCGACCACCTCGTCGGCGCGGGTGGCGGGGTTCACGAACGCCAGCCGGAGCACCCACTCCCCCTGCCACCGGGTCGGCACGCAGAGGAAGTCGCCGGCCAGCGCGTGCTGCTTGGACCAGGTCGTGTAGTCCTCGGGTCCCCAGCCGACGCGCTCGAACAGCAGCACCGACAGCTCCGGGGGGACGACCAGCCTCAGGTAGTCCCGGGCCCGGACGGCGTCCGCGACGGTGCGGGCGGTCAGCAGGCTGCGCTCGACGGCGGCGCGGTAGCGGTCGGTGCCGTGTACGGCCAGGCTGAACCACAGCGGCAGGCCGCGGGGGCGCCGGGTGAGGTGGACCGCCAGGTCGGAGGGGTTCCACTCGCGGCGGTCGACCTGGTCGAGGTAGCTGGCCGCCTGCGCGTGGGCCGCGCGGGCGAGCTCGGGCCGGTGGTAGACGAGCGCGCAGCTGTCGTACGGCGCGAACAGCCACTTGTGCGGGTCGACGATGAACGAGTCCGCGCGCTCGATGCCGGCGAACAGCGGCCGGGTGAGCGGCGACACCAGCGCGGCCCCGCCGTACGCGCCGTCGACGTGCAGCCACACCCCTGCGGCGGCGCAGGCGTCCGCGACGCCGGTGAGGTCGTCGACGATGCCTGCGTTGGTGGTCCCGGCGGAGGCGACGACGGCGAAGACGCTGCCCTCCGCGCCGCCGAGCACCCGGGCCAGGGCGGGGCCGGTCAGCCTGCTCCGGTCGTCGCCGGGCACCTCGAGGACGCGCACCCCCATGACGAGCGCCGCCGAACGGATCGAGGAGTGGGCCTCGGCGGCGCAGGCCAGGCTCCAGCCGCCCTCGGGGTCCGGCGGCAGACCCGCCGAGCGGCGGCGCTGCTGGGCGGTGTGCCGGGCGGCGACGAGCGCGGAGAGGTTTCCCGTCGTGCCGCCGCTCACGAACGTGCCGCCCGCCGTCGCCGGCCAGCCGAGCAGCGTGGCGATCCAGCCGAGCACCTGGTTCTCGGCGTGGATGGCGCCCGCGCCCGTCTCCCAGTGGCCGCCGAAGATGTTCGCGACGCTGGTCGCCAGGTCGAAGGCCACGGCGGCGCGGGTGGGCGCCGACGGGATGTAGGCGAGGTTGAGCGGGTCCTCCTGGGCGCGGGTCGCGGGCACTAGGACCTCGTCGAAGAGCTGCAGCGCGCGGGCGGCCCCGATGCCCTCGGGTGTGACCGTCGGCCCCGTGGCCGCGGCGAGCGCCGCAGCCGGACGCGCCGTCGTGGTCGGGTCGGTGCCCCGGGCGACGTGGCCGCCGACCCACTCGAGCACGGCCGCCACGACCTCCGACTCGTCACCCCACACGGACTCACCGGGGGTGGGGCGGGGTCGGGACGATGTGCTCATGTCCGGAGCGTGGACACCTCGCGGCCGCGGCGCAACTCCCCTCACCCGGCTCCTTCGTGCAGGCCGGCGCCGAGGACGACCGACGACCCGCTGGGCACTCTGACGCGCCCCGCCGACGTCAGCAGCCACGCCGACTGGCGGCCGAGCACCTGCCACGTGTTGCCGGGCCCCGCGGGCTCCGACTGCCAGCCGCCGGCTCCCGGCAGGCCCCCGACGACGGCGGTGTCCTCGTCGACACCGAGGAGCACGGGGCCGCCGTCCTGGTCCGTGGAGCCGCGCGATCCCCGCAGCGCGACGTCGGGCAGGCGCGCCGCGAACCGGTCGAAGTGCGGGACCACCCGCGCCACCGGTACGAGCCCGAGCCCGGGTGAGGCCCGCCACGGCCGGCGGAAGGCCGGGAACCCCGCCGACAGCGCCATGGCCCCGGCCGAGCACCCGGCCAGCGCGGCACCCGCCTGCCAGGCCTCGACGATCGCCGCCCAGACCCGCGTGCCGCGCAACGTCTCGGTCAGGTACGACGGGTTGCCGCCCGAGAGGTACACCAGCCCCGCGCCCGCGACGAGCGCGGCGTTCGCGGCGTCGTCGGCGTCGGCGCGGACCGCCACGGGCACGACGACCTGCTCGACGCCGATCCGCTCGGCCGCCGCCTTCCCGAGGGCGTGCCAGCGGGCGAGGGACGACGCGCCCTCGAGCGCCGCGGCGGTCGCCAGCTGCAGGTAGCGCGGGGGCCGGCCCGCCAGCAGCGCCCGCTCGACGGGCTCGAGCACGGGCAGGTACTCGCCGCTGCCGACCAGCGCGACCGGCCCCGGGGTGTTCAGGCCGAGCCCCAGTCGGGCCGCAGCGGGAAGTCCGAACCGCCGTCGGCGTGCAGCTTGACAGCCAGCACCTGGTGCAGCTCGACCTGGTTGCGCTCGAACCCCAGGCTCGAACCCGCGAGGTAGAGGCCCCACACCTTGGCCGTGGCCTCGCCGACCTCGGCCACGCAGGCGTCCCAGTGCTCGACCAGGTTGCTGCACCAGGCCCGGCAGGTGCGGGCGTAGTGCTCGCGCAGGTTCTCCTCGTGGCGCACCTCGAAGCCGCCGACGTCCTGGATCGCCGAGATGATCCGGCCGGCGCCGGTGAGCTCGCCGTCGGGGAAGACGTACCGGTCGATGAACCCGCCGCGGACCCGCGGGGTGTGCACGTTGTCGGGCCGGGTGATGCAGTGGTTGAGCAGCCGGCCGCCGGCGCGCAGCCGGTCGCGGAGGAACCCGAAGTAGGCCGGGTAGTTGGCCACCCCGATGTGCTCGGTGAGGCCGATCGAGCTGACAGCGTCGAAACCGCCCTCCGCGACGTCCCGGTAGTCGCCGTGCCGGACCTCGGCCAGGTCCTGCAGCCCCTCGCGCCGGATCGCCTCCTGCGCCCAGGCCGCCTGCTCGCGGGACAGGGTCACGCCGAGGGCCCGCACCCCGCGCCGCGCGGCGTGCCGCACCATGCCGCCCCAGCCGCAGCCGACGTCGAGCAGGCGCTGCCCGGCCCGCAGGCCCAGCTTGCGGAAGACCAGCTCGTACTTGTTCGCCTGTGCCTCCTCGAGCGTGCTGTCCGCTGTGGGGTAGCACGCGCAGGTGTAGGTCATCGAGGGGCCCAGCAGGTACTCGTAGAACGTGTTCGACACGTCGTAGTGGTGGTGGATGGCCTCGGCGTCCCGCCGGCGCGAGTGCCGCAGGCCCTCCAGCGTCCGTCGCCAGTCGGGCAGCGCCTCCTGCGGCGGGGGCGGCGGCGGCACCAGCCGCCCGACGCCGAGCGAGCGCGCCACCCGGGCGACGGTCCGCGTGTCGGGTCTGGTCCAGCGTAGGTCTTCGGTGAGCATGCGCAGCAGCGGGTAGGGGTCGCCCGGGTGGACGCCGCTCACCTGCAGGTCGCCCGTCACGTAGGCGCGGGCCATGCCCAGGGACCCTGGCGCGGTGGCCAGGTAGGACGCCCCGCGGGCGCTGCGCACGTGCAGGCCCACCGGCGCGTCCGCCGGGCCCGTGGCACTCCCGTCGTAGGCGGTGAAGCGGAAGGGCAGCGGGCCCTCCGCGAGCGAGTCCAGCACGTCGGCGAGCCGCATCCGGGCCGTGCCCTGGTCCGTCCGCCAGGGACCCAACGACGTCACCACTGGTGACCACCTCCCTCGTCCGGCGGCCCACGCCGTGGCAGTGGTGACGCAAAGGAGCAGGTGCACCCCCGCCGGGGCCGCGTGATCCACGCGGGCGTCACGATACGACCCCTGGCCTCGATAGGGGGAGCCAGGTGCGCAGCGTCAGCGCCGCCGCACCGCCTTGGCGTAGAGGTCGAGCAGGCGCGAGTGGGGGTCGTACCGCTCCTTGAGCGGCCGGTAGGCGTCGCCGCCGTACCGCGCCCAGAACTCCGCCTCGTCGTAGTGTGCGTCGGAGTACAGCGACTTGTGCCCCTCGAACCCGGTCACGGCCTCCTCGATCGACCGGTTGACGTCGCCGTCCGCATGCCCCGGCCGGATCGGCACCGTCCCCCAGAAGCCCACGTTGACGTACGTCCGGCCGCTGCGCAGCGGATACAGCGGCCACGGCTGGGCGCCGTCCGGCAGGTCCCCGAGCGGGCCGCCGCTCGACCGCAGGCGAAGCGGGCACACCCAGACGGGCGTCATCGGCACGTGCTCGAGGAACCAGCGGAGGAACCCGGCGGTCCGCTCGACGGGCACCTCGACGTCCTGCACCACCCGCTCGCGGGCCGGCCGACCGCGCCAGCGGTCGACCCGCGCGGCCACCTGGTAGCGGTTCTCCACGCCGACCAGGCGGTGGTAGACGTCACTGCGGCGGCGGGAGGCAGGCCATGCCCTGCGCACCAGCGGGTGCTGGGCCCCGAACGCGCGGGAGCACCAGAACCAGTCGGTGTCCCAGCGCCAGAGGTAGTCGTGCACGGTGAGCGCGTCGCGGCCGCGCGAGCGCAGCGAGGTGTAGTAGATCTCCTGGCCGGTGTAGTCGCTGAGTCCTGGCACCTCGTCGGCCCACCGGCCGAGCGTCAGGTAGCCCTCGGTCGCCGAGAAGAGCACCCCGTCGAGGAAGTGGACGGGGTCGCCGCCGAAGGCCCGGTCGGCGACGATCGCGTCGATCGCGTCGGCGAGCTCCTCGGGGGAGCCGAACCGCACGTTGCGCAGCGACACGTAGGGCCGCACCGGCTCCAGCTGGATGCGCAGGCGCGTGGCGTAGCCGAGCGAGCCGTACGAGTTGGGGAAGCCCGCGAAGAGGTCCGCGTGCTCCCCGCCAGGGGTCGCCGTGACGACGTCGCCCGCGCCGGTCAGCACGTCGAGCTCGAGCACGCTCTCGTGCGGCAGGCCGCTGCGGAAGGACGTCGACTCGATCCCGAGGCCGGTGACGGCCCCACCGAGCGTGATGGTGCGCAGCTGCGGCACGACGTACGGCATGAAGCCCTTGGGCAGGGTCACCGCGACGAGGTCCTCGTACGTGCACATGCCCTGCACGTCGGCGGTGGCCGCCGCGGTGTCGACGGCGATCACGCCGGTCAGACCCGACACGTCGAGGCCCGGCCCCTGCGCCGCCGCGCGCGGCCGGAAGAGGTTCGAGGTCCGCTTCGCCAGCCGGACGCCCGAACCCGGCGGGATGGCCCGGTAGCTGGCGACGAGCCGGTCCACGGCGGTCCGGTGCGCCATCGCGCCGCGGGTGGTGCCCGCGCGCGGGGGGACGCTCGACGTCGTGACCGGCGGCGGCACGGCGGGCCGGCCGGCGGTGCTGCTCACCCCGGTAGTGGTCATCTTCTCAGTGTGGTGGACCGGCCGACCGGTCAGTGCAGCGGGTGCACCAGCAGGCCGCTGGCGGGCTTGGGGTGGAACCACGTCGACTTCGGCGGCATGACCTCGCCGCGGTCGCTGACCGCGGCCAGCTGCTCGACGGTCGTCGGCGCGACCGTGAAGCCGGCCGCGGCACGGCCCGACGCCACCGCGCCGTCGAGCTCGGCGAGGGCGTCGGGGCCGCCGACGAACGCCAGCCGGGGGTCCCTGCGGGGGTCGGCGACGCCGAGCAGCGGGGCGAGCACGCGGTCCTGGAGCACGCTCACCCCCAGACCATGAAGATCGTGGACGTCGCCCGTGCGCGCCCCCTCGCGCAGCCGGAGGCGGTGCCAGCCGAGCGCCGTCCGCAGCCCGAGCGTGGGGGGGTCGCCCGGCTGCACGGGGCCGTCCGCGGGCTCGACGTCGAACTCGTCGCCGAGCTTCGCCAGCAGCTCGGCCGGGGTAAGGCCCGCCAGGTCGGCGACGAGGCGCTGGTAGGGCAGCACGGTGAGGTCGGCCGCGGGGAAGACCACTGCGAGGAACCCCCCGGTCTCGCCGGCCTCGTCGGCGGGGAGCCCGCGGCGGGCGGCGTGCAGGCGCGCGGCGGCCGCGCTGCGGTGGTGGCCGTCGGCGACGTAGAGCGACCCGAGCGCGGCGAACGCGGCGCGTACCCGCGCCGCGAGGTCGACGTCCGGCACCCGCCACAGCGTGTGCCACACCCCGTCCGGCGTCGTCACCGCGAGGTCGTGCTCCGCGGCGGTGACGTCGGCGACCGCGGCGTCCAGGGCGGCGCTGCCCCGGTGGAACAGGAAGACCGGCTCGTCGTGCGCGTCGAGCACGTCGACGTGCCGCGCGCGCTCGTCCTCCTTGTCGGGCCGGGTGTGCTCGTGCACCTTGATCACGCCGGTGTCGTACTCGTCGACCGATGCGAGGCCCACGACGCCCGTCTGCACGGCGCCCGCCTGCGGCCCGCGGGCCACCTGCTGCCGGTAGATCCAGTAGGCGGCCGCCTCGTCGCGCACGAGGACCCCGCGCCGGACGAGCCCACGCAGCGCCTCCAGCCCGTGCTCGGCGTCGAGCGCCTCGTCGTGCCCCGCGTCGTCCTGCCAGGGATCGGCGTCGGGGCGCGTGACCCGCAGGAAGCTGTCGGGCGCCGCCAGCATCAGGGTGCGCGCCTGCTCGGCGTCGACGACGTCGTAGGGCGGTGCCGCCACCCGGTGCGCGAGCTGGGGCAGCGGGTGCAGCGCGGTGAAGGGCTGGAGGTCGACCACGGCCGCCATCGTGGCAGCCGCGCCGCCGGCCCGCCCCCGAGGCCGCCCGCTCCGGCCCCGGCCAGCAGGGGGAGGGTCAGCGGCCGACGGCCTGCGCGAGCGCGGCGAGCGTCGCCGGGCCGGCCACGCCCGGCGGGTCGCCGGTCACGCCCGCCTGCGCCTGGAACGCCTGTACCGCGGCCCGCGTGGGTTCGTCGTAGGTTCCGTTCGGCTGACCCTGGTAGAGGCCGAGCGCGGCGAGGGCCGCCTGGAGCCGGGCGACCTGCGGCCCCTGCGCGCCCGGGGCGAGCGCACCGCCGTTGGCCCCGCCGGCGTTGGTCGGGGCCGCGGCGGTCGTGGTCTCGGTGACGGTCTTCGTCCGGGTCCGCGTGGTCGTCTGGGTCACCGGCGCCTGCGTCACCTGCTGGGTCACCGTGACGGTCGCCGTGGTCGTCGCCGCCGCCGTCGCGGACCCGCCCGACGTGGGGGCGGTCACCAGCACGCCGGTCAGCAGGCCGACCAGGCCGGCTGCGCCCAGACCGGCGGCGATCCAGACGGCCGGGGGCAGCAGCCGCTCGGCACGGGCGTACCGGCCGAAGCCGGAGCCGTCGCGGGCCGGCAGGCCGAGCCCGGACGCCCATCGCGACCAGGTCTCGACCGAGGCCTTGACGCGCTCGCCGCGCCGGGGCGGGTCGCCTCGACCGCTACGGTCCTCCCAGGGCGCGAGCCCGCCGGCCTGGTCGGTCTCGCGGCGGTAGACCGCGAGCTCCTGGGTGGTCGGGCCCGGCACCGTCGGGCCCGACGGGGCGCCCGGCGGCACGCCGTACGCAGGCGCTGCGTGTGCGGTGTCGCGCACCTCCCGCTCGTCGCGCAGCTCACGCCGGGAGGGGTAGCGGCCCTGCGCCGGGTCGCTCCGCAGGTCCACCTCCCACGGCGGCTCGGAGGGCGCGGCCAGGGACTCCGGCGGCGGTTCGGGCGCAGGCTGCGGCGGCCACACCGCCGTCTCCTGCGGCCCTGCGGAACCCCATCGGGAATGGGTCACGCTGCGTCACCTCCGGCTCGTCCGCGCCCATGCTGGTTGCGGATCACGCCGTCGCGCAACCCCGCGTGCGGCCGACCGCGGGCCGGCGTACGCGGCGCGGGGACGCCGCCGGCGGGGTCAGCCGGCGGATCCGAGCACGTCGGAGACGAGGTCGCGAGCGGCGGTCTGCACCTCTTCGAGGTGCTCGGGCCCCTTGAACGACTCCGCGTAGATCTTGTAGACGTCCTCGGTGCCGGACGGCCGGGCAGCGAACCAGGCGCTCTCGGTCACCACCTTCAGGCCGCCGATCGGCGCGTCGTTCCCGGGGGCGCGGGTGAGGGTCGCGGTGATGGGCTCGCCCGCGAGCTCGGTGGCCGTGACCTGCTCGGGCGACAGCTTCGCCAGCACGGCCTTCTGCTCGCGGTCGGCGGGCGCGTCGACCCGGGCGTACGCCGGGTCGCCGTGCTTCTCGGTGAGCTCGCGGTACAGCTCGCTCGGGGACTTCTCCGTCACGGCGAGGATCTCCGAGGCGAGCAGGGCGAGGATGATCCCGTCCTTGTCGGTCGTCCACACCGAGCCGTCGGTGCGCAGGAACGACGCCCCGGCGGACTCCTCGCCGCCGAAGCCGACGGACCCGTCGAGCAGCCCCGGCACGAACCACTTGAACCCGACCGGCACCTCGAGCAGCCGCCGCCCGAGGTCCTCGGCGACGCGATCGATCATGGACGAGGACACCAGCGTCTTGCCGATCGCCGTGTCCTGCGGCCAGCCCGAGCGGTGGGTGTAGAGGTACTGGATCGCCACCGCGAGGTAGTGGTTGGGGTTCATCAGGCCGGCGTCGGGGGTGACGATGCCGTGCCGGTCGGCGTCGGCGTCGTTGCCGGTGGCCAGCTGGTACTCCTCCCGCCGGCCCACCAGCGACGCCATCGCGTAGGGCGACGAGGGGTCCATCCGGATCTTGCCGTCCCAGTCGAGGGTCATGAAGCGCCAGGTCGGGTCGACCAGCGGGTTGACCACGGTGAGGTCGAGCCCGTAGCGGTCGGCGATCTCGCCCCAGTACGCGACGCTGGCCCCGCCGAGCGGGTCCGCCCCGACGCGCAGCCCGGCCGCGCGGACGGCGTCGAGGTCGATGATCGAGGGCAGGTCGCCGACGTACTCGCCGAGGAAGTCGTACCGCCCGGTGGTGGCCGCGGCCGCGGCCCGCGCGAGCGGCACGCGGCGCACGTCGCGCAGCGCGTCGGCGAGGTGGGCGTTGGCCCGCTCGGCGATCCACGACGTGATGTCGGTGCCGGCGGGACCGCCGTCCGGTGGGTTGTACTTGAAGCCGCCGTCCGTCGGCGGGTTGTGCGAGGGCGTGACGACGATGCCGTCGGCGCGGCTGCCGTCGTCGTCCGCCTTGCCCCTGTTGTGACGCAGGATCGCGTGCGAGACCGCGGGCGTCGGCGTGTACCCGTCGCGGCTGTCGACGAGCACCCCGACGTCGTTCGCGGCCAGCACCTCCAGGGCGGAGGCCCAGGCGGGCTCGGAGAGCCCGTGCGTGTCGCGGCCCATGAACAGCGGGCCCGCGATGCCCTGCTCGCGCCGGTAGTCGACGATCGCCTGGGTCGTCGCGACGATGTGTGCCTCGGTGAACGCACCGGTCAGGCTGGAGCCGCGGTGCCCGGACGTGCCGAACGCGACCCGCTGGGCGGGGTCGGCGACGTCGGGCCAGGTCGTGTAGTAGGCGGTCACCAGGTGGGGGACGTCGACGAGATCCCCTGGCTGCGCGGGCTGTCCCGCTCGCTCGACTGCCATGTCGTGCCCCTTTCCTGCCGCGGTCGGGCGTGTGCTGCCCTTCCCGCCCCCGATCATTCCCTGTCGCGCGGATGCCCGCGCGCTACCGTGACCCGCTGTGGACACGAGCGGGCTGAGGGTGGTCCGCGCCACCCGGTACGTCACGCCGTTGCGCGAGGGCGGCTCGCTCCCCGGGCTGGTCGAGGCGGACGACGACGGCATGTACGTCGTCAAGTTCACCGGCGCCGGCCAGGGCACGGCGGCGCTGGTCGCCGAGGTCGTCGTCGGGGAGCTCGGCCGGCGTCTCGGGGTGCGGGTGCCCGAGCTCGTCGGGGTCGAGCTCGACCCGGCGATCGGGCTGCGCGAGCCCGACCAGGAGGTCCAGGAGCTGCTCAAGGCGAGCAGCGGCCTCAACCTCGGCATGGACTTCCTGCCCGGGGCGGTCGGGTACGACGGCGTCGCGTGGCGCCCCCACCCGCTGGACGCCGCGCGCGTCTTCTGGCTCGACGCCTACAGCGCCAACGTCGACCGGACCTGGCGCAACCCCAACCTGCTCGTCTGGCACCGCACCCTCTGGGCGATCGACCACGGTGCGGCCCTGGTCTTCCAGCACGCGTGGCCGGCGCCCGAGGCGTGGGCCGGGCGCCGCTACGACCTCTCCCAGCACGTGCTGCTGCCCGTCGTCCGCGAGCTGGCGGACGCCGAGCTGTCCGCGCTCGACGCCGAGCTGGCCGCCGCCGTGCCCGCCCTGCTGCCCGAGGTGCTCGACCTGGTGCCGGCCGCCTGGCTGACCGGCATGAACGCCGCGCAGGTCGACCCGCGCGGCGCGCACGCGTGGCGCGAGCGCTACGTCGGGCAGTTGCTGGCGCGGGCCGCCGGCGAGCGGCCCTGGCTGACGCTCGCGGCCGCCGCGTGACCGGCGTCCACGAGGGCCTGGTGCCCTTCGACTACGCGGTACTCAAGGCGGTGCCGCGGATCGACCGCGGCGAGTGCGTCAACGTCGGCGTGGTGCTGTACTGCCAGGCCCACGACTACCTCGGCACCCTCGTGCACGTCGACGAGGATCGGTTGCGCGTCCTCGACCCCGCAGCCGACGCCGCCGCCGTGCGCGCCGCGCTCGCCGGCGTCGAAGCCGTCTGCGCGGGTTCGGCCGGCGCCGGGCCCGCGGCCGGGGGCTCCCGCCGAGAGCGGTTCGGCTGGCTGACGGCGCCCCGCTCCACCGTCGTCCAGCCCGGACCCGTGCACAGCGGGCTGACCCGCGACCCGGCCGCCGATCTCGCCCGGCTGCTGGCCCGCCTGGTCCGCTGACCCTCCCCCGATGATCAGGCGGATCCAGCGGGATCAAGGAATCCAGCGCGATCGCGCACACTGGGAGCATGTACGTGCCCGCGCACTTCGCCATGGACGACGCCGCCGTCCGCGACCTCCTCGACCACCACGGTGCCGCCGACCTCGTCACGGTCACGTCCGACGGCCTGGTGGCCACGCTGCTGCCGTTCGTGCACGACCCCACGGTCGGCGAGCACGGGGTACTGCTGGGTCACGTGGCCCGCAACAACCCGCAGTGGCGGGCGGACGTCGCCGGCGAGGCGCTGGTCATCGTGCGCGGCCCCGACGCCTACGTGTCGCCGTCCTGGTACGCCGGCAAGACAGAGCACGGCCGCGTCGTCCCGACCTGGAACTACGTCACCGCGCACGTGTACGGGCGGCTGGTCCTGCACGACGACCCGGCGTGGGTCGAGGCGCTCGTGCGCCGGCTGACCGCGAAGCACGAGGGCTCCCGCGCGCACCCCTGGTCGGTGGACGACGCCCCGACCCGGTTCCTCGAGGGGCAGCTGCGGGCGATCGTCGGGGTGGAGCTGCTGATCACCCGGATCGAGGCGAAGGCGAAGCTGAGCCAGAACCGGCCCGAGGCGGACGTCGCCGGCGTCGTGGCCGGCCTGGCCGCGGACGGCCACGCCGAGGTGGCACGAGCGGTGGAGCACGCCCGCCGCGGGTGATCCGGGGCGGGTGCACACTGGGGCGATGCCCGAACTGCCCGAGGTCGAGGCGCTCGTGGACTTCCTCCGCGAGCGCGCCGTCGGCCGTGTGGTCGCGCGCGTCGACGTCGGCGCGATCAGCGTCCTCAAGACGTACGACCCACCGGTGACGTCGCTGCACGGCCTCGAGGTGACCGGCGTGGCCCGGTTCGGCAAGTTCGTCGATCTCGACGTCAGCGGGCTCCACCTGGTCTTCCACCTGTCCCGGGCGGGCTGGCTGCGCTGGTCGGACGCGCTGCCGGCCACGCCCGTCCGGCCGGGCAAGAGCCCGATCGCACTGCGGGTGCGCCTCGACGACCCCGACCTGCCCGGCGACCCCGGCTTCGACCTGACCGAGGCGGGCACGCAGAAGCGGCTCGCCGTCTACGTGGTGCGCGACCCGCAGCTGGTGCCCGGCATCGCGACGCTGGGCCCCGACCCGCTCGACCCAGCCTTCGACGTGGCCGCGCTGGCGCGCATCGTCGAAGGCTCGCGCCAGCAGATCAAGGGGCTGCTGCGCGACCAGTCGGTGATCGCCGGGGTGGGCAACGCGTACAGCGACGAGGTGCTGCACGCCGCCAGGCTGTCGCCCTACGCGATCGCCGGCAAGCTCGGCGAGGGCGAGGTCGAGCGGCTCTGGACGGCGATGCGCACGGTGCTGACCGGCGCCGTAACGGCTGCGCGGGGCAAGCCCGCCAAGGAGCTCAAGGACGCCAAGCGGGCCGGCATGCGCGTGCACGGCCGGGCAGGCCTCCCCTGCCCGGTGTGCGGCGACACCGTGCGCGAGGTCTCCTTCGCCGACCGCGCCATGCAGTACTGCCCCACCTGCCAGACCGGCGGCAAGGTGCTGGCCGATCGGCGCCTCTCCCGCCTGCTCAAGTGACCGCAGGCGACGGTTGCGCACCGTGAGCGATTCACAGCTCGAGTGGGGTGACGAACCGGCCGCAACAGGGCTACCTTGGCGGTCGTGCGCGTGACGGTCGGATGTCCGCCGGATGACAGGGGGGCCTGTGTCGTGACTTTCAGCAACGGGCCTGCTTAGGGTCGACATATGAGCGACGAGGAGACCCAGGAGCAGGTGAGGGCGGTCCCGATCGTCCGCCGTCTCCGGCTGGGGTCGCCGCTTGCTCGCGCCCTGGTGCTCGGCCTCCCGCTGGCCGCCATGACCTGCACGCTGGCCGCGAGCGGCCAGCAGACACGCTGGGTGACCCCCAGCGCCGAGAGCTCCGGCAACCAGGCCTGGCTCGACGGCCTCGTGGGTCAGGTGCCCGACGACCTGCCGCACCCCTCGAATGGTGCCGTCCCGCCCGACGTCGCGGTCATGCCGTTCGGCGGCGACCCGCAGGTCCTCGTCCTCCCGCAGCCGGGCACGCCCGGGGACTCGGGTGTCCACGGCTCCTCGGCGTCCGCGCCCGCGGACACGAGCGGCCTCACCAGCTCGGGGATCCCCGTGCGGATGCTCAAGGCCTACGTCGCCGCCGAGCACCAGGCCGCCGCGCTCGACCCGGGCTGCCACATCTCCTGGTCGCTGCTCGCCGGCATCGGCCGGGTCGAGAGCGACCACGGCCGGTACGGCGGCGCGCACATCGGCGCCGACGGCGTCGTCTCGCCCCCCATCTACGGGCCACGGCTCGACGGTTCCAACGGCATGGCCCTCATCCGCGACACCGACGGCGGCCGGCTCGACGGTGACCCCACCACCGACCGGGCGGTCGGCCCCATGCAGTTCATCCCCGGCACCTGGGCCGCCTTCGGCACGGACGCCGACGGCAACGGCGTGGCGAACCCGCAGGACGTCGACGACGCCGCGCTCTCCGCAGCGCGGTACCTCTGCGCCAACGGGGGCGACCTGTCGACGCACCAGGGGCAGGTCGGCGCGGTGTACCGGTACAACGCCTCGATGGGGTACGTCGACGAGGTCCTCGCCCTCGCCCAGGCCTATGCCACGGGAACGGCTGTCGCCATCCCCGACCAGCCGAGTGGCCCGGCGCCCGCTGCCTCGGGTCCGACCGCCACCGGCGGCAGCCCGACCGTCGTGCCGATCCCCTCGCCGTCGCCGAGCTCGCCGGCGCCGAGCCCGAGCAAGAGCCCGTCGCCCAGCCCGAGCCCGTCGCCCTCGCACAGCCCGAGCCCGTCGCCGAGCCCGTCGCCGAGCCCGTCGCCGAGCCCGTCGCCGAGCCCGTCGCCGAGCCCCG
Source organism: uncultured Actinomycetota bacterium (assembly GCA_963792195.1). Taxonomy (GTDB): domain Bacteria; phylum Actinomycetota; class Actinomycetes; order Actinomycetales; family Kineosporiaceae; genus DATKNA01. Next base: position 459,649 of record CAWBVK010000007.1, read on the forward strand.
AGCCCGTCGCCGTCGCCGAGTCCCTCACCGAGCCCGTCGCCCAGCCCGAGCCCGTCGCCCTCGCCGAGCCCGTCGCCGTCGCCGAGCCCGTCGCCGTCACCGAGCCCGTCGCCGTCACCCAGTCCCTCGCCGTCGCCGAGCCCCGACCCGGCGCCGTCGCCGAGCGCGTCCCTGAGCCCGAGCGCGTCGTCGGACCCGAGCCCGTCGCCCAGCCCGTCGCCGAGCCCCGACCCGAGCCCGACCGCGAGCCCCAGCCCGGCCCCCGACCCCAGCCCGTCGCCGAGCCCCAAGGCCGTGGCGGACCCCAGCCCGTCGCCGAGCCCGTCTCCGAGCCCCAGCCCGTCGGCGAGCTGAGGCCTCAGAGCGCAGCCAGGGCGGCGTCGACGCTCAGCCAGCGGCGCAGCTGGGACCCCGACCACCCGACCCTGAACACCCTGCTCATCGTCGGGGGCATCCCCGCGATGCCCACGAGAGCACCGGCCCGCGCCGCCCGCTCGGTGCCGGCGACGAGCGCCCGGACGGTCGCCACGTCGCAGAACGTGAGCTGGGAGGCGTCGATGACGAGGGCGGCGGGGCGGTCCTCGACGATCGCCTCGAGCAGCCGCACCAGACCGCGCAGCGTGGACAGGTCGGCCTCACCGGCGAGCCTCACCACGACCGCCCGGCCCGCGGCGACCTCGTGCTGGCGCACCGACGTCCGCAGGGGTGCGGCCTCGAGCGGCAGGCTGTCGGAGAGGGAGCGGCCCGGCACGTGCAGTTCGGTGTGCAGCGAGGCGCTCGCCCGGCGCAGCAGGGACTCCGCCGACTCCCGCGGGCGCGCCACGGTCACGCTGATCTGAGGCGGCCCGGCGTCGTCGAGCCCCTCCGCCACCTGCGTGGTGCGCCGCAGCCGGTCACCGATCGCGGCCGCCGTCCAGGGTGCGGGCAGTTCGGGGCAGAGCAGCGCGAGGAACGAGCGGCCCGTCGTCTCGTCGACGTCGACGCTGACGACGTCGGTGGCGCGGACGGCTCCCCGCAGCGCGGCGGCCCGGCCGGCCGGCCCGGTGTCGGGCTCCGGCCCGAGGTCGACCAGCAGGACGCCGGAGGCGCCGTCGGCGGAGCGCAGCGTGTCGGCGAGCCGGTGCCGGAACGCGGGCGGGTCGAGCACGGCCGGCCCGGTGGCGAGCGTCCCGAGCACGGACACGACCCGGCCCGCCGCGGCGCCGGCGACGCCCTCGACCCGGTGCAGCACGAGGCGCCAGCGCTGCCGCGCCACCGGCGCCGCCGTCTGCCGCCCGGTGGCCTCCGTGGTCACGTCGACCTCGGCCACGGCGGCGCCGTCGACGGCGACCCCGCGGACGAGCGCCTGCTGGCCCGTGGTCAGCGCGGGGAACAGCGTGGTCCAGTGCAGCCCCCGGACGTCGCCGGCGTCGAGCCCGGCGACCTCGGCGAACCGCGCGTTCGCGTAGGTGCACACGAGGGCGGCGTCGAAGGTGGCCATGGCGACCTGGGCGGGCGCCGGTGCCGGCTGGTCGAGCAGGGTGAGGTCGGCAGCGGGCATGGCTCCTCGTCCGGACGGCGAAAATGGGGCCCGGCAGGTGCGGCCAGTGACGCTGCGCGCTCCTACGGTCACGAATGTACGTCCGAGGGGACGCGCCGGGGGCTCGTTTCGACCCGGGCGGGTCGTGGTGTCGCGACGCGTGAGCCGTGAGGTCGGGCCGGTGCGGTCAGGCCGGCGCGGGCACCGGCCGGGGGAACCCACCGGCGCGGCCGAGCAGCGCGGGGGCCTCCTTGCCCAGTTCCCCGGCGATCCAGGTGCCGGTCTCCGCCAGCGCGTCCAGCGTCAGCCCCGTGGCGTATCCCGAGCGCTCGAGGAGGTACTGCAGGTCCTCGGTGGCGATGTTCCCGGTCGCGTTCGGGGCGAACGGGCAGCCGCCGATGCCGCCGATGCTCGCGTCCAGCACCTCGACCCCCGACTCGACCGCCGCCAGCGCGTTGGCGTAGCCCGTGTTTCGGGTGTTGTGGAAGTGCGCGCGCAGCCGCGCGGCGCTCCCGCCGGGCAGGGCGCGGACGCCGGCGACCAGCGTCCGCACCTGCGCCGGGACGCCGACGCCGATGGTGTCGGCGATCGCCACCTCGGTGTAGCCGGCCCGCAGGGCGCGGTCGGCGACGGCCAGCACGGCCTCCGGAGGTACCTCGCCCTCGAACGGGCACCCGAAGGCGGTCGAGACGACCAGGCTGAGGCCGAGGCCGGCGTCTCCCGCCCGCGCCGCGATGGCGTCGGCGGCGTCGAGCATCGCGGCGACGGACATGTTCTGGTTCCGCCGCGAGAACGTGTCGCTGGCGGCGATCACGACGTTGACCTCGTCGACCCCGGCCGCGAGGGCGCGGTCGAGCCCCCGTTCGTTGAGCACGAGCCCGATGAAGCGGACGTCGCCGCGCCCGACGCCGTCCGGCAGGAAGCCGGGAGCGGTCACGGCTGCCATCACGGCCTCGGCGTCCGCCATCTGCGGTACGAGGCGGGGGTGCACGAAGCTCACGGCCTCGACCCGCCGGACGCCCGCCGCGAGCGCTCGCCGCACCAGCTCGACCTTCGCCTCGGTGGGCAGCACGCGGGCCTCGTTCTGCAGCCCGTCGCGCGGGCCCACCTCGACGATCTCGACGTCGGTCATGCTCCCAGCATCCCTCTCGTCCCGTCGGCGGGCGATCAGGGGCGCACGGGCCCGGGCCAGTCGGGCCCGTCCGACGTGACCGGCACGATCGGCGCCCCGCCGGCGTCCAGATAGTGGCGCCAGGACCGGCGGGGGTCCCACCCCAGGAGGCGCCGGGCCTTCCCGACGGCGATGCCGCCGGCGTCCGGGCGCTCCAGCGGCCGGACCGGCACGCCCGGGTAGTGCTCGGCCATCGCGGCGGCGAGGTCACGGCCACCCGCGTTGTCGGGCTGCGCGGCGTACACGACCTCGTGCCCCGGGGTCGACGCCTCGGCCGCGAGCGCCAGGAGCTCCGCGAGGTCGTAGGCGTCGACGTAGGACCAGAACGTGATGCTGGGCACGGACGGGTCCACGACCGCCGCCCCGAGGTTGCGCGCGTAGTTCCCCTCCCACTGCACCCAGGACGGGCGGACGGTCACGGCGGTGAGGTCGCTGCGCCGGACGCCGGCGTCGCACAGCTGCTCGCCGAACAGCTTGGCGAGCGCGTACGGGTCCTGCGGGGCGGCCGGGTGCTCCTCGTCGACCGGGCAGTAGGCCGGCAGGAACGGCCGCTCGGCGAAGATGAACCCCGGCACGGTCTCGCTCGACACGTTGACCAGCCGGGGCACGCCCAGGCGGACGCAGGCCTCGACCACGTTGAACGTCGCCAGCAGGTTGTTCGCGAACACGCGGTGCGGCACGTCCTGGCTGGGCTCGGGGATGGCCGCCGCGTGGACGACGGCGTCCGCTCCCCGGACGGCGGCGAAGGCGGCTCCGGCGTCGGTGAGGTCGGCCCGCAGGTAGCGCAGCGCGGCCAGGCCGCTCGCGCCCGGGTCCGTACCCTCGAACACCGGGGAGCCGAGGTCGCAGGCCACGACGTCGTGGCCGCGCGCCGCGAGGCAGGTGGCCGCCGCACGACCGACCTTGCCGCGCGCGCCGGTGACGATGACCCTCACTCGGCGTGCACCCCTTCCGCGTCCATCGCGTCGGCCTCCTGCACCCGGCCCCCGAGGTGCTCCGCGAGGAACGCCTCGGCGCGGGCGTAGAAGCGCTCCCGGTTCTGCGGCTTCGCCAGCCCGTGCCCCTCGTCGCCGAAGAGCAGGTACTCGTGCGGCAGGCCCTTCTCGCTCAGCGCGGCCACGATCTGCTCCGCCTCGGCCTGCTTCACCCGGGGGTCGTTCGCGCCCTGCACGACGAGCAGCGGGATCCGGATCTTGTCGGCGTGGGTGAGCGGCGAGCGCTCGCGCAGCAGCTCGGGCTCCGTCGTCGGGTCGCCGACCCGCCGGTACATCATCGCGAGCGCCGGCTTCCAGTACTCCGGCACCGACGCGAGCAGCGTGAGCAGGTTGGACGGGCCGACGATGTCGACCCCGCAGCGGTACAGGTCGGGGGTGAAGGCGGCGCCCGCGAGGACGGCGTACCCGCCGTAGGACCCGCCGTAGATGCCCACCCGGTCGCGGTCGACGAAGCCCCGGGCGGCCACGTGCTCGACGGCGTCCGTCAGGTCGTCCTGCATCGCCGCGCCCCACTGCTTGTCGCCGGCGTTCAGGAACGCCTTGCCGTAGCCGGTCGACGAGCGGAAGTTCACCTGCACGCAGACGTACCCGCGGTTGGCCAGCCACTGCGCCTCGGCGTCGAAGCCCCAGGTGTCACGCGCCCAGGGGCCGCCGTGCACGTCGACGACGGCGGGCAGGCCGCGCCGCTCCACCCCGAGCGGGAACGTCAGATAGCCGTGGATCTCGAGCCCGTCGCGAGCGGTGAATGAGAACGGCTCCATCGGCGCGAGCGGCAGGCCCTCGAGGGCGGCCCGATGCGGGAACAGGTAGCGGGCCTCGCCGGTCGAGCGGTCGTAGACGTGGAAGCGGACGGGGCCGTCGCTGGGCGACACCGAGACCGTCCAGAGCCGGTCGCCGCGCTCGCGCCGGCCGACGCCGAGGTCGCCGTCGCCGAGGCCGCGCAGCCGCTCCAGGTCGGGCGCCAGCGACTCGTCGAGCAGCACGATCTCCTGCCGGTCGCGGGCGAACTCGACCGCCTGCGGCTCGAGGGTGGCCGGGTCGAGCCAGAGCCCGGCGACGTCGTAGGCGTCGTCCTCGGCGACCACCTGCCGCTCGCCGGTGGCGAGGTCGTGCCGCTCCAGCCGGGTGGCGTTCACGCCGAGGCTCGACATCACGATCAGGGCGGAGCCGTCGCGGGTGAAGCCGAGCACGCCGGTCGAGTCGGCGTCGTCGGGCGGGATCTCGAGGTAGGGCTCGTACGTGCCGTCGCGCCCGAGGTGCACCGTGACGCTGCCGTCGGCCGCCATCGTCGACCCGCCGCGCACCTGCAGGTCGCTGTCGACGAGCCAGTCGACGAATCCGGGATTCTCGGCGACGAGCGTGAGCTCCCCCGAGGCGAGGTCGAGCAGGTGCAGGTCGTGCAGCTGCGGCTCGCGGTCGTTGAGCGCCACGAGCACCTGCTGGGGGTGCCAGCGGTTGTGCGCGACGATCCGCGCCTGCACGCCCTCTCCGGGCGTCACCAGGCGCGCCCGCGGCTCCGGCGACTCGTCGAGCAGGTCGAGCAGGTAGAGGCGCCAGCTCTCGTCGCCGTCCTTGTCCTGCACGTACAGCAGGTGCCGGTCGTCGTGGCAGAACACGTAGGAGCGGACCCCGCGGTCGGCGTCCCGGGTGAGGGCCCGGCCGGGCGCCGAGCCGTCGAGCGGTTCGACCCAGACGTTGAGGACCCCGTCCAACGGTGCAACGTACCCGAGGAGCCGCGCGTCCGGAGAGATGGACGGGCTGGCGTGGTCCGGGTTGCCGAAGAGGACGGACCGAGGGATGAGCGGCGGAAGCGTCACGGGCACGACCGTAACCCTCGTGGCGGGCCCCGGCTCGAGCGGCCGTGATCGCGTCGTGGACGATGGGGGAGCGGGACGGCGACGGGCCGGCCCGGGCGGGACGGGCGGACCGTGGTCATGAGCCGCAGCATCCGGGGGCGTGCACATCGCGTGGGCGTCGCGGTGGTGGCCGCAGGGGTCTGCGCAGTTCTCGGCGCGTGCTCCGGCCCGGCGGCCGGTGCGGACCACTCGACCGGTCCGGGCGGCGTCTCGCGGCCCGGTGCCGGGGCGAACTCCTCCACGGCGTCCGCACGCCCCGTCGCGTTGCCGCATGACCTCGGCGCGGCTCCCCGAGCGACCTGCACGCCCGACCTCGCGCCCGGATGGGTCCGGCGCGAGAACGCGCGCGGGGGCACCCCGCCGCCCGCGGTCGACGGTGCGGCCACGGCCTCGCACCTCTACCTCGACACGGTCTCCGCCGTCTGCGGGCAGGTCGTCAAGGCCGCCGTGTCCGCGCCGCCCGGGCGCTACCGGCTCCAGGTGGTGCGGGCGGGCTGGTACGGCGGGGCCGGCGGGCGGCTGGTGGCCCGGACGCCGGAGTTCGGCGCGACCCCGCAGCGGGCGGCCGCCGGCACTGACCACGGGCGCAGCCCCGGCTGGAGGCCCAGCGCGACGCTCACCGTGGGCCCCGCGTGGGAACCCGGGGTCTACGTGGTCATGCTGCTGGCCGGGAGCCGGACGGTCTCCACCGCGCCGCTGGTCGTGCTCGCCCCCCCGACGCGGCGGCGCGCGCCGGTGCTGTACGTCGCCTCGGCGATGACCTGGACCGCCTACACCGACTTCGGCGGCCGCAGCCTCTACCGCGACCGGAGGCTGACCGGGGCCGCCGCGATCCAGGACCGCGCGCGGACCGTCGACATCGCCCGGCCGATCGAGGGCTCCGCCGCCTTCACGCTGGACCGCTACACCACCCCTCTGGTGCGTGCGATGGAGCGGGCCGGCGTCGACGTCGACTACGCCGCCGACCTCGACGTCGACCGCACCCCCTCGCTGGTCACGGGCCGGGCGGAACTCGTCACCGGCGCGCACACCGAGTACGTGACGAGGCGGATGTACGACGCCTTCGAGAACGCGCGGGACGCGGGGACGAACCTGGCCTTCCTGGGGGGCAACGACTTCTACTGGCAGGCCCGCGTGCAGCGCGACGCCGCCGGGCGGCCGCTGTCGATGACCGTGTACCGCGACGCGCGCGAGGACCCGCTGGCGACGACGTCACCGGCGCTGACCACGGTGAAGTGGCGGGACCCGCCCGTCCTGCGCCCCGAGGCCGCCCTGATCGGGTCGGAGTACAGCGGCCTCGGGGTGGTGGCGCCGCTGGTGGTGCTCGACCCGCCGGCCTGGCTCGGCTGGCGGCGCGGGAGCATCCTCCCCGCCGGCGTGGCGAGTGAGCTCGACGCCGTCACCCCCGGGGTCAGCCCCGCTCGCACCCAGGTGATCGCCGCGGGTGGGGGGATGCGCGACGGGCACCCCGTCCTGGCGACCGTCTCGTACTACGTCGCCCCCTCCGGAGCGGGCGTCTTCGACGCCGCCTCGATCTTCGCGGCCTGCTCGACCACGGACAGCTGCGGCGTCGTGAGCGTCCCGCCGGTCACCAGCGCCGCGTGGCTCGAGGCGATCACCCGCGTGGTGGCCGCCTTCTCCACACGCAGGTTCGGCGCGACGCACCCCGTCGACCCTGCCGGCACGTACGTCCCGTCGCTCCACGACCTCCTGGGCACGTACGGCGATGCGGCACGCGGGAGCGTCATCGGCGGGGACGATTGAGCGCCACGGTCTGGGTCGTCGCGGGCGCCCCCGGCGCCGGCAAGTCGACCGCCGCCGACGTCCTGCGCCGCCGGCTCGTCCCGGTGCCGGCGCTGCTCGACAAGGACACGCTGTTCGACGGGCTGGAGGCCGAGGTGCTGGCCGCCCACGGCCGCCCCGAGGGCGAGCGCGAGGGCGACTGGTACGACGAGCACGTCAAGCGGCACGAGTACGCCGCCCTGGAGGCCGCGGCGCGCGAGATCCGGGCCGCGGGCTGCCCGGTGCTCCTCGTGGCGCCGTTCACCTCCGCCCTGCGCGACACGGGCGCGTGGGCGGCGTTCGCCGCCGGGCTCGGCGGCCCGCCGGTCCGCCTCGTGTGGGTGCGGTGCGATCCCGGCAGCCTGCGCCGCCGCATCGAGGCCCGGGGGCGCGCCAAGGACGCCCCGAAGCTCGCGGACTTCGCGGCCTTCGTGGCCCGGGTCCGCCCGGCCGAGCCACCGGTCGTGCCGCACCTCGCCGTCGACACCTCGGACGGCGCCCCGCCGGTGGCCGACCAGCTGGACGAGGCGCTCCCTCCCGGCGACGTCTAGGGTTGGGGCGATCCACCCGCCGCGCCGCCCGCGAACGACCCGGAGGTGAGATGTCCGTCCCTGCTGTAGGCCCCGAGGCCGTGCCGGAGGGCTCGGTGCTGCTCGACGTCCGCGAGCCCGTCGAGTGGGAGGCCGGGCACGCCGAGGGCGCCCGGCACATCCCGATGGGTGAGCTGCCCGCGCGGTTCGGCGAGGTCGCCGAACTGGCCGGCGAGGGTGAGCTCGTCGTGGTGTGCCGCTCCGGCGGTCGCTCGGCCCGCGTGGTCGCCTGGCTGGCCCAGAACGGCGTCGACGCCGTCAACCTCGACGGGGGCATGGGTGCGTGGGCGGCGGCGGGCCGGCCGCTGGTGAGCGAGACCGGTGCCGTCCCCTTCGTCCGCTGACTACGCCGACCCCCCCGGGGTCGAGCTCGCCGGCGCCGGGCCCGGGGACGAGCTCGTCGCGCACCTGGAGGCCGTCCTGGACGGGCTCGACGGGCTGGCGCCCGGGCACCGGCTCGACGCCGTCGAGGACGGCGCGTCGTGGGGTTCCCCTGCGCCGACCGAGCTGGTGCCGCTGTTCGAGGCGCAGGCCGCCAGCCGCTGGCTCGACGTGGCCGCCCGCCGCATGCGCGCCCTCGACCAGGGCTTCTACACGATCGGTTCGGCGGGCCACGAGGCGAACGCGGCCGTCGCGCTGGCCACCCGCCCCGCCGACCCCGCCCTGCTGCACTACCGCTCCGGCGGCTTCTACCTCGCCCGCAGCACGCAGGCGGGGCGGCCGCCCGGCGCGGGTCTGCTCGACGTGGCGCTCGGGCTCGCCGCGTCCGCCGACGACCCGATCAGCGGCGGCCGGCACAAGGTGTTCGGCCACCCCGACCTGGCCGTGATCCCGCAGACCTCGACGATCGCGAGCCACCTGCCGCGCGCCCTCGGCGTCGGCTGGGCGCTCGGCAGGCAGGACCGCATCCCGGCCCGGCTCCGCACCCCGCTGCGCTGGCCCGACGACGCGCTCGTGGTGGCGAGCTTCGGCGACGCCTCGGCCAACCACTCCACCGCGATCGGCGCCGTCAACGCGGCGAGCTGGAGCGCACGGCAGGGCATCGGCATGCCGCTGCTGCTCGTGTGCGAGGACAACGGGCTCGGGATCTCCGTGCCGACCCCGCCGGGCTGGATCGCGGCCATGTTCGCCGGCCGCAGCGGCCTGGAGTACCGGCGTGACGACGGCCGCGACCCGCTGGCGACGCTCGTGACGGCGCGGGAGGCCGCCGAGCACGCCCGCGAGCACCGGATGCCGGTGTTGCTGCACCTCGCGTGCGTGCGGATCGGGGGGCACGCCGGGTCCGACGTCGAGTCCGCCTACCGCAGCGCCGCCGACCTGGCCGCCGACCTCGAGCGCGACCCCGTCGCCGCCACCATGCGCGCGCTCGTGGACCACGGCGTGCTCACCCCCGCGCAGGTGCGGCTGCGGTGGACGCGCCTGCGCGACGCCGTCGCCGAGGCCGTCCGCGAGGCCGTGCGGCGGCCCAAGCTGACCACCGCCGAGCAGGTGCTGGCACCCCTCGCGCCGCGGACGCCGTCCGCGGTGGCCGCCCGTTCCGCCCTGGCGGCGGGCGACGACGAGCGCCGCCGGGCGCACGGCGGCCAGCTGCCCGAGGACGAGGGCCCGCTGACCCTCGCCCAGTCCATCAACCGCGCGCTCGCCGACGCCGCGGCGGCCGACCCCGGCGTCGTCCTGCTGGGGGAGGACGTCGGCCGCAAGGGCGGCGTGTACGGGGTGACCCGGGGTCTGCAGCGGCGGCTCGGCGCCTCACGGGTGGTGGACACCCTGCTCGACGAGCAGACCGTGCTCGGCCTCGCGCTGGGGGCGGGCGTCTCGGGCCTGCTGCCGGTGCCCGAGATCCAGTACCTCGCGTACCTGCACAACGCCGAGGACCAGCTGCGCGGCGAGGCCGCCACGCTGCAGTTCTTCTCGAGCGGCGCCTACCGCAACCCGCTCGTCGTGCGCGTGCAGGGGCTCGCCTACCAGCGCGGCTTCGGCGGGCACTTCCACAACGACAACGGCCTCGCCGTGCTGCGCGACATCCCGGGGCTCGTCGTCGCCTGCCCCGCGCACCCCCGGGAGGCGCCGGCCCTGCTGCGGACCTGCCTCGCCGCCGCCGCGGTCGACGGCACCGTCAGCGTGGTCGTCGAGCCGATCGCGCTCTACCACGAACGCGACCTGGTGCGGCCCGGCGACGGCGGCTGGCTGTCGCCGTACCCGCCGCCCGAGGCGTGGGGGGCGGGGCACGTGCCGATCGGCCGCGCCGCGACCTGGGGCGACGGGCGGGACCTCACGATCGCCACGTTCGGCAACGGCCTGCGGATGTCGCTGCGGGTCGCCGCCCGGCTGCAGGCGGAGGGGGTGGGCGTACGCGTGGTCGACCTGCGCTGGCTGGCGCCCCTGCCCGTCGCGGACGTCGTCCGCGAAGCGCGGGCCACCGGCCGCCTGCTCGTGGTCGACGAGACCCGCGCGACCGGCGGCATCTCCGAGGGGCTGCTCACGGGCCTGCTCGAGGCCGGCTACGCGGGCCGGTTGGCGCGGATCGCGGCCGACGACAGCCTCGTGCCGCTCGGTGCCGCCGCGTCGCTGGTGCTCGTGTCGGAGGCCGACGTCGAGGACGCCGCCCGCCTCCTCCTCGCCTGACGGCACCCTCCTCCTGCGACGATCATGCACGCCGAAGCGATCATGCGCGGCCCCCGGAGGTCCCGTGACCCAGCAGGTACCGTCGCGGCATGCACAGCGTCGACCGCACCACGGAGCAGATGATCCGGTCCGTCCTCGCGTACGCCGAGAACCGGCTCCGGCTCGACCCCGTGCCGCTCGACCGTGGCGCCCGCTCGCCCGAGGCCCTCGACGCCGTCTTCGGCGGCCTGCTCGGCGAGCAGGGCACCGACCCCGACCAGGTGCTCGGGATCTACGCCTCCGCGATCGCCCCGGCCGTGATCTCGGCCGACAGCCCGCGCTTCCTCGGGTTCATCCCGTCGGCCCCCACGAAGGCGTCGCTGCTGTTCGACATGCTCGTGTCGTGCGCCTCGATCCAGGGCATCTCGTGGCTCGAGGCGGCCGGCGCGATCCACGCCGAGAACCAGGTGCTCCGTCTGCTCGCCGACGCGGCGGGCCTCCCGTCGTCCGCGGGTGGGGCGTTCGTCAGCGGCGGTTCCGCGGGCAACCTCTCGGCCCTGGCCGTCGCGCGCGAGGCGGCCAAGTCGAAGCTGGCCGAGAACGACCCCGACGTCGCCCGCATCCGCCCCCGGCTGCGGGTTGCCGTCGGCTCCGACGCGCACTCGTCGGTGGTCAACACCCTGCGCCTGCTCGAGCTCGACGCGTTCGTCGTCGAGACGCCCGACCATCGGCTCACCGGCGAGGCGCTGCGCGCGGCGATCGAGGCCGACGCCGACCCCGGGACCGTCGCCGCCGTGGTCGCGACCGCCGGCACGACGAACGCGGGCATCATCGACGACCTCGCCGGCGTCGCCGAGGTGGCGGGCGAGCACGGCTGGTGGTTCCACGTCGACGCCGCGTACGGCGGCGCGGGCCTGCTGTCGCCCGCGCTGCGCCACCTCTACGACGGCATCGAGCACGCCGACTCGTTCATCGTCGACCCGCACAAGTGGCTCTTCACGCCGTTCGACTGCTGTGCGCTCGTCTACCGGCGGCCCTCCCTGGCCCGCGCCGTGCACACGCAGGACGCCTCGTACCTCGACGTGATCCACGAGGGGCCGCCCGCGTCCGAGTGGAACCCGACCGATTACGCCTACCACCTGACCCGGCGCGCCCGCGGCCTGCCGCTGTGGTTCAGCCTCGCCGTGCACGGCACCGCCGCGTACGCCGAGGCGATCGACAAGGCGGTGCTCCTGGCACGGCTCACCGCCGACGAGATCCACCGGCGGCCGCAGCTCGAGCTGATCCGCGAGCCGGACCTCTCGATCGTCCTGTTCCGCCGGACCGGCTGGGGCCCCGAGGACTACCAGCGCTGGGCCGCAGGGCTGCACCAGGACGACGTCGCGTTCATCCCCCCGACATCTTGGGAGGGCGAGACCGTCGGGCGGTTAGCGTTCCTGCACCCGCACACGACGATGGACCTTGTCTGCGAGATCCTCGACGCCACCGCCGACTGAGCCCAGTACTCGCCCACCCGGCCCTCGTGCTCATCTGCGGCTGCTTTGCTCCACTCCGGCTCGTTTTCCGGGGCCCGGACCGAGCCGCAGCTGAGCAATGCAGCCGCAGATGAGCACGCACGTGGGTCAGACGATCGCCCGCTCCGGGCGGGTCTCGCCGCGCACGAAGCGGTCGGCCGACAGCGGCGTGACGTCGACGAACGGCGCGCGGCCCAGATACAGGTCTCGCAGCACCTCGCCGACGGCCGGGCCCTGCAGGAAACCGTGCCCCGAGAAGCCCGTCGCGTAGAGGAAGCGTCCGCCGCAGGCCGGCGACGCCGCCTCGCCGAGGAGCGCGTTGTGGTCGGGCGTCACCTCGTACAGGCCCGCCCAGGCGGTGGCGATCCCGACGTCGAGCAGCCCCGGGGCGCGCCGTTCGATCGCGGCCGTCAGGTCGGGGAGCCACGCGTCGTCGACGTCCAGCCGGAAACCCGGCCGCTCGCCCGGCCATGACATCCCCAGCAGCACGCCGGGGCCCTCCCGGTGCAGGTAGAACGTGGACGCCGCGTCGATCGTCATGGGCATGGACGCCGGCAGCGCGCCCCCCAGCGCCGCCGGCAGCGGCTCGGTCACGAGGATCTGGCGGCGCAGCGGCGTCACCGGCAGGTCGACGCCGGCCATCGCACCGACCTCGCCCGACCAGGCCCCCGCCGCGCAGACCACCGCGTCCGCCGTCACCGTCCCGCGCGAGGTCCGGACGGCGACGGCGCCGGAGCCCGCCGCGTCGAGACCGAGCACCTCCACGCGGGTGAGCACCGCCGCCCCGTGCCGGCGGGCACCGCCCGCGTACCCGAGCACCACCGACTCGGGCGAGCAGTAGCCGTCGCCGGCGTGGTAGGCGGCGGCGAGCACGTCGTCCGTCCGCAGCCCGGGGACCAGTGCGGCGGCCTCCGCCGGCGTGAGCATGCTGCTCGGCACGCCCAGGTCGTTCTGCAGCCCGACGGCCGCCTCGTACCCGGCGACGTCGTCCGGCCGGGTCAGGAGGAAGAGGTAGCCGTTGCGGTGCAAGTCGATCTCCTGGCCCGGCCGCTCCCCGAACCGGGCGAAGGCCTCGAGCCCGCGCGCGCCGAGCGCGATGTTGAGCGGGTCGGAGAACTGGGCGCGCACCCCTCCGGCCGCCTTGGACGTCGAGCCGCCCGCCAGGGACGCCCGTTCGAGGAGGACCACCCCGACGCCGGCCTCCGCGAGGTGGAACGCGGTGCTCGCGCCCATCACGCCGCCACCGACGACGACCACGTCGGCGCGCTCGGGCAGGACGCGGGGCGGCATGCCGCCATGATGCCGGTGCCGGTCGCGGGAACCCACGCCGAGCGGTGCCCCGCCGGTACGACCAGCGCTACCGAGCACGACGGATCTCAGCTCGACGACGGGTCCCGCCACGCGTCGTCACGCAGGGCCGAGCCGGCGACCGGGCCCGTGAGCGACATCCCGCCGTCGGCCAGCCACGTCGCCCCCGTGACGTACCCCGCTCCCGGGCCGCACAGGAACGCCACGACCTCGGCGATCTCGCGGGCGTCCCCCGGGCGCGCCAGCGGGATGCCCGGCCGCGGCGAGCCCGCCGGGTCCTGGTCCTCCTGCCCCGTCATCGCCGTCGCGATCTCGCCCGGCCCCACGCTGTTCACGGTGATCCCGTGCTCGGCGAGCTCGAGGGCCATCACCTTGGTCAGCAGGCCGAGCCCGCCCTTGGCGGCACTGTAGGGAGCGTTCCCCACGAGCGGGTAGCGCTCGTGGATGCTCGTGATGTTCACGATCCGCCCGCCCCGGCCGGCCGCGACCATCCGCCGCGCCGCACGCTGCGCGCACAGGAACGGCGCGTCGAGGTCGACCGTCAGGACCGAGCGCCACTGCTCGTAGCCGATCTCCAGGAACGGCGCCGTCGTCCCCGTGCCGGCGTCGTTGACGAACACGTCGACCCCGCCGAGAGCCTCCGCCAGCTCGTCGACGACGGCCTCGGCCCCCGGCAGCCGGGTGAGGTCGAGGTGGGCGAGCTCGGCCCGTCGGCCCGTCGCGCGCACGAGCTCGGCGGTCTCCTTGCCCATCTCCTCGTCGCGGTACCAGGTGACGCCGACGTCGCAGCCGAGGTCGGCGAGCGCGACGGCGATCGAGCGGCCGATCCCCGACTCGCTGCCGGTGACGATCGCGCTGCGGGGGACGAAGTCCCGCGTGTCCACAGGTGGCATGCGACGCACGTGCCCGGCCGGTCGCCGTGCATGCACCCCGCCCGCCCGTCAGGCTGGGCCCGTGCCCCAGCCCGAGCCAGGTGACCCGCCGCCCGTCGTCCTCGTCGTCGACGTCGCCAACACGATGGGCTCGCGCCCCGACGGCTGGTGGCGCGACCGGGCCGGCGCGGCCGCGCGGCTCCTGCGCGAGATCGCACCGCTGAGCGGCGGCGACGTCACGACGCCCGACGGCGTCCGGCTGCGGGTCGCCCGGCTCGTGGCCGTGGTGGAGGGCCGGGCGCGCCAGGTCGAGGCCCCCGAGGGGGTCGAGGCCGTGCGAGCGGCCGCGGACGGTGACGCAGCGGTCGTCGCGGTGGCGGAGGAGGCGGCCGCCCGGGGCGATCTCGTGCTCGTCGTCACCGCGGACAGGGGCCTGCGAGCCCGCCTGCCCGCCTCGGCGCTCGTCGCGGGTCCCCGTTGGTTGCTCGCCTGACCGGGACCATCACTCGCCCGACCCGGACCATCACCGCGCTCCCGTTGTCCTGGCACCTCGCCGTGGCCTACGGTCCGTGGGTGCGAGACCAGGACACGCCGGACGCGGCGGCGACGCGGTGGGAGCCCATGAGCACCGCCGAGCGCGCCGTCGACGGCTTCCTGAGCGATTCCCACCTGGCGCCCCCGCACCTGATGCCCGCGCTCGTCGCGGAGCACGCCCTGGCGCTCGGGGTCCGGGACGCAGTGATCTACCTGGTCGACCTGCAGGGCAACAACCTCGTGCCCTTCCTCGGCCCGAACGGCCCCGATCAGGACTCTGCGCCTCAGGTCCTGCCGATCGACACGACCCTGGCGGGTCTGGCGTTCCAGCGCAGCGACGTGCTCTCCCAGCGCGGCCACGGCCACGGCGACGACGACGAGGACGAGAACGGCGACCAGGCGCCACCCGTCGAGCACGGCGTGCGGCTCTGGATCCCGCTGATCGACGGTACGGAGCGGATGGGGGTGCTGGGCGTCGTCGTCGACGACGAGCCGGCCCGCGGAGACGACCTGCTCCGGCCGCGGCTGTGGCGGTTCGCCACCCTCGTCGCCGAGGTGCTCGCCACCAAGACGGGCTATGGCGACACGATCATGCGGGTGCGCCGGCAGGCGCCGATGAGCCTGGCGGCCGAGATCCAGTGGGGGGTCCTGCCCTCGCTGACGTTCGCCTGCGAGGACGTCGTCGTCGCCGGTGCGCTCGAGCCGGCGTACGAGGTGGCCGGTGACTCCATCGACTACGCCGTCGACGCCGGCGTGGCGCGGTTCGCGGTCTTCGACGGCATGGGGCACGGGTTGACCAGCGCCCAGCTCTGTTCGCTGACGGTCGCCGCATACCGGAACGCCCGCCGCTCCGGCCGCTCCCTGACCGCCACCGCGCAGACGGTCGACGCCGCCGTCGAGTCGGTCTTCGGCGGTGCCTCGTTCATCACCGCCGTACTCGCCGAGCTCGACACCGACACCGGCCAGCTCACCTGGATCAACGCCGGTCACCCCGAGCCCCTGCTGCTGCGGGGCGGCAGGCTGGTCAAGCACCTGCACACCGAGCCCGGGTTCCCCTTCGGGATCGGGCTCCAGCCGCAGCCGGCCACCTACCAGGTCGCCACCGAGCGCCTGCAGCCCGGCGACCACGTGCTCCTGTACACCGACGGCGTGATCGAGGCCCGCTCCCCCCAGGGCGAGTTCTTCGGCGTGGACCGCCTCATCGACCTCATCGCCCGGCACGAGGCCGCCGCGCTCTCGCCCGCGGAGACCATGCGGCGCCTGGTGCGCGCCCTCCTCGAGCACCAGCAGGGCCAGCTGGACGACGACGCGAGCCTGCTGCTCGTGCAGTACAAGGGCGGCACGCAGAAGCGGTTCCTGCCCGACAATCTGCACTGAGGATCCACGGCTCCGCGGGCGTCCGCGGCGAACCCCGGTGACGGTCGCGCTGCCTCACGGCACCCGCTCGAGCAGGGCGGCCAGCCGGGCTCCCCGGGCGGGGTCGTGCGAGGCGACCCAGGCGATCCGGCCCTCGACGTGCGGCCTGGGGTCCGGGACCGTGACGGGCAGCTGGGCAGCGAGACCTGTCGACGCGGCGTTGTGCAGGAGTGCCCGCAGCGCGTCGTACTCCCGGCGCGACACCCCGCGCCGGTCGTTGACGACCAGGCCGGTGACGCGCTGGCGGCCGGCGCGGCCCTGCACCCGGGTCTCGAGCGGGTTCAGCGCGAAGCCCTCGCCGCGGGCGATGCGATCGACCCCTCGACCAGGGCGTCCGCCCGCGTCCGCAGTGCGGCGCCGCCCGAGAGGGCCAGGTCGTCGGCGTAGCGGGTGTAGCGCGCTCCCGCGGCGCCCGCGTACCCCGACAGGCGGCGGTCGAGCCGCGTCGCCACCAGGTTCGCCAGGTGCGGGTGAGGTGGGGGCGCCCTGCGCCAGGTGCGGCCGCGCGAGGTGGCGGCGCAGCGCGGCGCGGGCCTCGACCGCCCCCACCGTCACCGCGGCACTCTACGCCCGATCAGAGCCTGAACGAGGTGTCGGCGGCGGGGATCTCGACGTCCATCTGGGCCTTCTGCAGCCGGCCCGAGTAGTCCCAGTTCATCGACTGCCAGCGGGTGAACTGGTCGAGCACCCACACCCCCGACTGCCGCGAGCCGTTGCCGCTCTTGCCGTTGCCGCCGAACGGCAGGTGCGCCTCGGCCCCGCTCGTGGAGTTGTTCACGCTGACCATGCCGGCGCCGATCCCCTGCCGGAACCGGAACGCGGCCGTCGGGTCTGTGGTGTAGATCGACGACGAGAGGCCGTAGCCGGGCAGGTTCGCCAGCTCGATCGCCTCGTCGAGGGTCCGGTAGGTCGTGACGCCGACGATCGGGCCGAACGTCTCGGTGCGGAAGAGCTCGTCGTCGGGCCGGACGCCGTCGACGATCACCGGGTGGTAGTACAGCCCGGTCGACGGGTCGCCGACGAAGCCCTCGCGGGGGTTCTGCGCGCTGATCCGGCCGACGGTGTGCGACCCGTGCACCTGGTGGTGTCGGCCGATCCAGCCCAGGTACTCCTCGTAGCGCTCGGCGAAGTGCGGGGCGAGCAGGGGCCCCATGACGACGGCCTCCCGGGGGTCGCCGACCGCCGCCCGGCGCACCGCCGCGTCGAACCAGCGGACGAACTCGCCGTGCACCGACTCGTGCACGATCACCGTGCCGAGGCTCGTGCACCGCTGCCCGGCGGTGCCGAAGCCGCCGAACAGCGCCCCCTCGATCGCGAGGTCGAGGTCGGCGTCGGCGGTGACCACCATCGGGTTCTTGCCGCCCAGCTCGAGGCAGGGCGACTGCAGGTACCGGCCGCAGAGCTCGCCGATCCGCCGGCCGACGTCGGTCGAGCCCGTGAACCCGACCTTGCCCACGAGGCCGGCGTCCAGCGCCTGCTCCAGCCCGGCGAAGGTGGCGGGACCGTCCGCGTGCACGACGGTGAGCAGACCCTCGGGCAGGCCACCGGCCACGAAGATCCGGGCGAGGGCGTCGGCGGTGGCGGCGGCGTACTCGGCGGGCTTCCAGACGACGGCGTTGCCGGCGAGCAGCGCGGGCACCAGGTACCACGAGGGCACGGCCACCGGGAAGTTGCCGGCCGTCACGATCACCGCCGTCCCGACCGGCACCCGGAACGTGAACAGCTGCTTGTCGGGCATCTCGCTCGGCACGGTCTGCCCGTAGAGCCGGCGGCCCTCCCCGAGGAAGAAGTCGCAGGTGTCGACGATCTCCTGCACCTCGCCGCGGGACTCCGCGATCGGCTTGCCGACCTCGCGGGTGACCAGCCAGGCCAGGGCGTCGGCGTTGGCCTCGACGAGCCGCCCGATCGCCGCGATCACGCGGCCGCGGACCGGGGCGGGTACCCGCGCCCACTCGCGCTGGGCGGCGTTCGCCCGCCGCGTGGCCTCGACGAGCGCCTCGGGGCCGGCGAGCTCGACCCGCGCGACGACGTCGCCGAGGTCCGCCGGGTTGACCGAGTCGACCGTGCGCGCGGCGGCGGCGCCGGGCAGGGTCGAGCTGAGGACGGGCACGTCGGTCGTCGTCGTCATGGGGTGCACGGTAGCCCCGGCCGCCGACGGTGGTCAGCGGGCGGCCCGGAGCGCGGCGGTCACCGGCTCGACGTCGTCCTCGTGGTTGTAGAAGTGCACCGAGAGGCGCAGGTTCCCGTTGCCCACGGAACAGACCACGGCGTGCTCCGCCAGCGCCGCGTGCAGCGTCGCCGGATCGCGGCCGTCGAGGGGGACGCTGACGATCGTGCTCCGCCGCGCCTCGGGCAGCTCGAGCGGCGCCCAGCCGGCGCCGGTCAGCGCCGAGCGCAGCGTGGCGGTCAGCTCGCGGTTGCGCGCGAACACCGCCTCGGGTCCGTAGTGCTCGAGGACGCTCAGCGCGGACCGGTGGCCGAGCGCGGCGAGCCAGCTGACGGAGCTGTCGAACCGCGAGGCCGTCGTCGACAGGTTCATCTCGGGCCCGAAGAAGCTGTCGAAGGGCACCGCACCGGCCTTCCAGCCGGCGGACACCGGGGTGAACTCGCGCTGGGGGCGCCGGGACAGGTAGCAGTAGCCGATCCCGCGGCCGGCGTGCAGCAGGAACTTGTGGTCGGGCACCGCGAGGACGTCGACGTGCCGAACGTCGCCTGCGACGGGGAGGGCTCCGACGAGCTGCGCGCCGTCGACGAAGACGAGGGCGCCGACCGCGCGGGCGGCGGCGCTGATCCCGGGGATGTCGGACCGGTGGCCGGTCGCCGTCTGGACGCCGCTGAACGCCACGAGCCGGGTGCCCGGGTCCAGGTGAGCCGCGACGTCCCCCCGCTCCAGGCCGCCGGAGCGGAACGGCACCTGCCGGACCTCGTAGCCCTTCGCCGCCAGCTGCCGCCACGGGTAGTGGTTGGAGCTGTACTCCCGCTGCCCGATCACCACGTTGTCACCCGGGCCGGCGGGTCCGAACTGGGCGGCGACCAGACCGGCGGCGGCCGACACCGACGGGATCAGCGCCACGTGCGCGGCGTCCGCCCCCATCAGCCGGGCGACCGCGGCGCGGGCGTCGTCGGCCGCGCGTTCACCGGCCGCGAAGTCGAGGCCGTCGGCGGCCCAGGAGTCGACGACCTCGCGGTACGTGTCGCGCAGCCGGTCGCTCGCGAGTGCGACTGCGGCGGTGTTCAGGTACGACCGCCCGCTGGTCGCCGGAAACCGCCGGCGCGCGTCGGCGATGTCGCCGGCCGGGGGCGTCGCGGGTCCACCACGACGACCAGCCTATCGGCGTCGATCCCGCTGTATCCGCCTGTCTACGCTCCAGGGTAGAAATAGGGATACCACGGTCGACGGCTAGGCTCGTCGCCCGTGGACACGGCTGCTGCAGGACGCGCGCGGATCGCCTACCAGGGCGAGCCCGGCGCCAATTCCGACGCGGCCTGCCGGGTCGTCGTCCCCGAGCTCGAGCCGCTGCCCTGCCAGACCTTCGAGGACGCGTTCGACGCGGTCGAGTCGGGTCGCGCCGAGCTCGCGCTGATCCCGGTCGAGAACTCCATCGCCGGCCGCGTCGCCGACATCCACCACCTGCTGCCCGAGTCGGGCCTGCACATCGTCGGCGAGTACTTCATGCCGATCCACTTCCAGCTCATGGTCGTGCCCGGCACCCGGCTGGAGCAGGTGCGGACCGTGCGGAGCCACACCCACGCCCTCGGGCAGTGCCGGCGGATCGTGCGGGAGCACGGCTGGAACGCCGTCGTCGCCGACGACACGGCGGGCGCCGCCCGCGAGGTCGCGGAACTGGACGACCCGGCGGTCGCCGCCCTGGCGCCGCTGCTCGCCGCGGGGCTCTACGGCCTCGACGTGCTGGCCCAGGACGTCGAGGACGAGCACCACAACACGACCCGCTTCCTGCTGCTGTCGCGGGAGCCGCGGGAGCCGGCGCTCGGCGACGGGCCCGTCATCACGAGCTTCGTGTTCCGGGTGCGCAACGTGCCGGCAGCGCTCTACAAGGCGATGGGCGGCTTCGCGACCAACGGCGTCAACATGACCAAGCTCGAGAGCTACCAGCTCGGCGGCACGTTCTTCGCCACCCAGTTCTACGCCGACGTCGAGGGCCACCCGAAGGAGGCGTCGGTCGCCCTCGCCCTCGAGGAGCTGGCCTTCTTCTCGGCGTCGCTGCGGATCCTCGGCACGTACCCGGCCAGCCCGTTCCGGGCCGAGATCGCCGAGCCCGCCGAGAACCGGACGCTGCGTCCGAAGGCACCCTGACGCGTCAGCCACTCCCGGCCGGGTAGGAGCAGCCCATGGGATCCGTCGACGCGCCCCGACCGCCTCGAACCCCCCGCATCCACCGGGCCGCCCGCACCGAGGACGTCGTCCGGGCGCTGCTGAACCGCCGGCTGGTGCGGCGCGGCTGGCGGCCGCAGGTGCTGCCGTTCGCGGGCTACGGGCTGGCGGGCGAGGGCGGCTGGGTCCGGCTTCTCGGCAGGGTCCTGCTGACGCCGCCGGGGCCGGGTCGCCGCGACCCCGGCGGGGCCCGCGGCTGGCGGCGCTTCCTCTCGGCGCCGGCGCCGGGCGTCCCGGTCACGCTGGAGCTCGGCGGCGAGCGGCACGAGCTGACGTCGGGGCGGGACGGCTACCTCGACGTCGTGCTGCCCGTCTCGCTGCCGCCCGGGCCCACCGAGGCCGTCGTCCGCGTCGTCGGGGGGCCGCCGGTGGGCGCGCCGCTGTACGTCGTCGGGCCCGGCGTGCGCACCGGCATCGTGAGTGACATCGACGACACCGTGATGATCACGGCGCTCCCCAGGCCGCTGCTCGCCTTCTGGAACACGTTCGTCCGGCCGGAGACCTCGCGGTCGCCCGTCCCGGGCATGCCGCTGCTCTACCACGCCCTGCTCGACGCCCACCCGGGCGCGTTCGTCGTGTACCTCTCCACGGGCGCCTGGAACGTGGCGCCGGCCTTGGCGCAGTTCCTCGCCAGGCACGGTTACCCGCCCGGGCCGCTGCTGCTCACCGACTGGGGCCCCACGACCTCGGGCTGGTTCCGCTCGGGGCGCGAGCACAAGCAGACCCAGCTGCGCCGCCTGCTGGGCGAGCTGCCCGAGCTCGACTGGATCCTCGTCGGGGACGACGGGCAGCACGACCCCGACATCTACACGGGGATCGCGCAGGCCTTCCCCGGCCGGGTCAGGGCGGTGGTCATCCGGCAGCTCACGGCGATCGAGCAGGTCCTGACGCACGGCACGCCGGATCCCCCGGCCGAGCTCCAGGAGCGGCCCGCTCCGGCGGTGGAGGAGGTGCGGGCGCCCGACGGCGTGCGGCTGCTCGCCGAGCTCGGCCGGCGCGGCCTGGTGGCGCAGCCGCCGCGCTGGCCGTGACACGTCTGCCGCTGTCTGCGCGTGTCTGCCTTCCGGCCTAGACAGGCCGATACAGTCCCATCGTGGATCCGGTCAGGAACCCGTACGCCCCGGGCGCGGGGCAGCGCCCGCCCGAGCTGGCCGGCCGCGACGACCAGCTCCAGGCCTTCGACGTCCTGCTGGAACGGGTGTCGCGGGGCCGGCCCGAGCGCAGCATCGTGCTCACGGGGCTGCGCGGCGTGGGCAAGACCGTGCTGCTCAACGCCATGCGGTCGGCGGCGGTCCGGCGCGGCTGGGGCACCGGCAAGCTCGAGGCGCGGCCGGACCAGCCGCTGCGGCGTCCGCTCGCGGCCGCGCTGCACCTGGCGGTGCGCGAGCTGTCGCCGCGCGACCGGGACGGCGCGGAGCAGGTGCTCGGCGTCCTCAAGAGCTTCGCCCAGCGGGAGGACGCGGTCCCGGGGCGCCCGGCGCCCAAGCTGCGCGACCGCTGGCAGCCCGGCATCGACGTGCCCGCCGTGCCCGGGCGGGCCGACTCCGGCGACATCGAGATCGACCTCGTCGAGCTGCTCTCCGACATCGGCGGCCTGGCGCAGGACGCCGGCCGCGGCGTGGCCGTGTTCGTCGACGAGATGCAGGACCTCGCGCCCGCCGACGTCAGCGCGCTGTGCGCCGCCTGCCACGAGATCAGCCAGACCGGCTTGCCGTTCGTCGTGGTGGGCGCCGGGCTGCCGCACCTGCCGGCGGTGCTGTCGGCGAGCAAGTCGTACTCCGAGCGGCTGTTCCGGTACGCCCGCATCGACCGGCTCGACCGGACCGCGGCGGACCGGGCGCTGCGCGCCCCGGCGCAGGACGAGGCGGCCGACTGGTCGGAGGAGGCGCTCGCCGCGATGTACGCCGCGACGGCCGGGTACCCGTACTTCGTGCAGGCCTACGGCAAGGCGGCCTGGGACGTCGCCCCCTGCTCCCCGATCACGCCGGACGACGTGGCCGTGGCGGCACCGGAGGCCGAGGCGGAGCTCGCGGTCGGCTTCTTCGGGTCGCGCTACGAACGGGCGACGCCGGCCGAGCGGGAGTACCTGCGGGCGATGGCCGACCTGGGCGCCGAGGCCGAGGCACCTGCCGAGCCCGACGCCGTGCTCGCGACGTCGGCGGTGGCCGACCTGCTGGGCCGCAAGCCGCAGTCGCTCTCGCCGGCCCGCGACGGCCTCATCAAGAAGGGGCTGATCTACAGCGGCGAGCGCGGCCGTATCGCCTTCACCGTGCCGCACTTCGGCCGCTACCTGCGCCAGCACGGCACCGACTGACCTGGCTGCCCGCCCCGATCCTCCCCGTGATCAAGGAATCCGCGGGCACGTGGTGCCGGGAAGTCGGCACGCCGTGCCCACGGATTCCTTGATCACGGGGGGAGGGGCTGGGAGGGGTGCTGCGGTGAGGTCAGGCCGGGACGTCGGCGCGCTTGACGGCCGCGATCTCCAGCACGAGCTTGATCTTGTCGGACACGAGGAAGCCGCCGGTCTCGATCGCGGCGTTCCAGACCAGGCCCCAGTCCTTGCGGTTCAGGGTGGTGGTGCCGTCGAAGCCGGCGCGCTGGTTGCCGTACGGGTCCTTGCTGACGCCGCCGAACTCCCAGCGGACCTCGACGGGGTGCGTCACGCCGGCGACGGTGAGGTCGCCGCCCGTGACGACGTCGTCGCCGTCGACCTTGACGCTCGTGCTCTTGAACGAGATGTGCGGGTGCGTCTCGACGTTGAAGAAGTCGGCGCTGCGCAGGTGGCCGTCGCGCTGCTCGTTGCCGGTGTTCACGCTGTCGGCGTCGATGTCGACCCACAGGCTCGAGTTCTCGGGGCTGGCGGCGTCCATCGTCGCGCCACCGGTGAAGACCGTGAAGTGGCCGCGGGTCGTCGCGACCATCGCGTGCTTGGCGGTGAACCCCACGGTGCTGTGGACGGGGTCGATGTCCCAGGTGCCGGTCAGCTCGGCCGGGAAGGTGCTCATGTCGGTCTCCTGCTTCGTCGTGGCGGATCGTGCGGTCTCGGGCCGGGGCGGGCGACGCGCCTGCGCCGCACCAGTGGTGGTTGCGCCCCGCGCTCTCGTTGAACGCTAAAGCATCCTGACTTGAGATGTCAACCATCCGTGGGTGAACGGCAGGTGAGCAGTCGGCGGCGCGCTGTGCCCGGCCCTCCCCGTGCCGAGGTGCCCGGCAGATACTGCGGACGTGGGCAGACGTCCGACGGCCTGTGGCAGGCTGAGCCGGTGACTGCGGGCCGTCCCCAGGTGGTTGCGCACCGTGGCGCCAGCGAGAGCGAGCCGGAGCACACGCTGGCCGCGTACGTCGAGGCCATCAAGGTCGGCTCCGACGCGCTCGAGTGCGACGTGCGGCTCACGGCCGACGGGCACCTGGTGTGCGTCCACGACCGGAACGTGCGCCGGACCTCCAACGGCCGCGGCCTGGTCTCGACCCTCGAACTGACCGACCTCCAGGGCCTGGACTGGGGCTCCTGGAAGGCGCTCGAGGCGGGCCGGCCGGGCGAGGTGGGGTCCGAGGAGCCCGACGTCGTCTCCGACGACGACCGGGCGCACCTGCTCACCCTCAAGAAGCTGCTCTCCCTGGTCGCCGACTCCGATCGCCGGGTCGAGCTCGCGGTCGAGACCAAGCACCCCACCCGCTACGGCGGCCAGGTCGAGCGCGCCCTCGTCGACCTGCTCGGGCACTTCGGCTGGGCCGACCCCGGGAGCCCGGTACGGGTCATGAGCTTCTCGCTCCTCGCGGTGCGCCGGATGCGTCAGCTCGCCCCCGCCGTGCCCCGGGTGTTCCTCATGGAGGGCGTGCCCCTGGCGTTCCGCGACGGGTCGCTGCCGCCCGGTGTGGAGGTCGCCGGCGTCGCGGTCAACGTCCTGAAGCGTCACCCTGCGTACGCCCAGCGCCTGCGTGAGCGGGGCCACGAGCTGCACGTCTGGACGGTGGACCGCATGGACGAGGTCGACCTCTGCCTCGAGGCCGGGGCCGCGGCCATCATCACGAACCGGCCGGCCGACGTGCTCGGTCATCTCGGCCGGTGATCACCCGGGGCCGCTCGCGTGGCGTGCCCGCGGGACCCCTGTCACCCTCGGAGGGACCGGCGGCCCGCAGGTGCGGGTGGACGTCCGACCACGAAGCGTGGTTGCGCGCACGTTTGGACCCCAGGAAGGGGGGGTAAGGCCACCGTGGCGGCCGAGAGGAGACCGCCTGACGACGCCGGCGGAGCGGATCGGCCGCACGACGACCCGGACGAGAGGGGACCCGTGAACGCCCGAGACGCGGCGCGGCAGTCCTACGTGTCGTCGAACGTGCTCCGCGTGCGCCACGAGGCTTCCGCCGTGAGCGCCGCCCGGCGCGAGGTGCGCCGCGAGCTCGAGCAGGAGCATCTCCCGGCGCCCCTCCTCGACGACGTCGAGGTCGTCCTCTCCGAGCTCATGGGCAACGCCGTCCGGCACGCGCGCCCCATCGCCGGCGGCGTCCTGCTCGTCGGCTGGCGCCTCGCGGAGGACGAACTGACCCTGCGCATCACCGACGGCGGCTCGGTCAAGCGGATCGAGCCGCGCGAGTCGTCCCCGATGGCCGACAGTGGTCGCGGCCTGCACATCGTCGAGCGCCTGGCCAGCGCCTGGGGCGTCACCGACCACGCCGGCAGCCTCCGGACCGTCTGGGCGGTCCTGCCCGTGCACGAGCGTCCGGTCACGCTCCGACTCGTGCGCTGACGGCCCCTCCCCGCCTGCTGCTCGCGCTCCCGCGTCTCGATATGGTCCCCAGCACACGGGCCGGCAGGGAGCAGGAGGCACCAGGCATGGGCAAGAAGTCGCGTGCGGCGTCCGGCGGCGTCGCCGTCGCCGACCGCTCGGGCGAGGTTCCCGTCGTCGGCATGCGCGAGCCGTGCCCGTGCGGTTCCGGGCGCCGCTACAAGGCGTGCCACGGCCGGGCCCAGCGCGCCGAGGCCGTGCGGCTCGTGTCCCGGCCGTTCGAGGGCCTGCCGGGCGAGGCCGACTGGGTGGCCCTGCGCGAGATCGTGCCCGCCGCCACGGCCGTGGTCCGCACCACGGCCGAGCACGGTGCCCGCGAGGTGACGATCACCACCGTGCTGCCGATGGCCTGGCCGGCGATGCACCGCGCGGACGGCACCGTCTTCGTGGGCCTCCAGACCCAGAGCGGGTCCGGGGACCCGAGCCGGGACGCCGCCGCCGCGCTGCTGGCCGCCCTCGAGGCGGAGCCGGGCACGCCGGTCGCCCCGGGCGACCTGCCCGGGCCTGGGCCCCGCCTGCAGGACGTCCTGGAGCCCGGCCAGGGGTTCGACGTCACCGTGCACCCCGGCTTCGACTACTGGCTGGCCGAGACCGGCGAGCTGACCGCCGAGGTGCGCGAGTCGATGGAGCGCGCCAACGCCGCCGTCGTCCCCACCACCCGGCTCGAGGGCGTCGAGGCGGCCTACTGGTGCGAGGTCGGCCCCCGCCGGCACCTGCGCTGGGTGCTGACGGACCCCGAGGAGCGCGTGCTCGACGGCCTGGCCCGCCTGCACGCGGCGGACGGGTCGTCCCTGGGCGAGGGCTCGCGCTACGTCGGCGCGTTCCGGGCGGACGGCCTGATCGTCCCCGTCTGGGACCTGGCTCCCGCCACCTCGGCGGAGGATCTCGAGGCGCCGGCGGCCGCCTTCGCCGAGCGGCTCGGCGAGGCGATGGCCGTCACCGACCCGCTGACCGCCGACGAGCGCCGGGCTCGCGCCGGCGTCGTCAGCCGCCAGCTGACCCTGCGTTGACCCGACCGTGAGCACCGGGGGCACGGTGGGCACGGTGGGGGTCGTCGTGCCGGCGAGAGACGAGCACGACCGGATCGCCGCCACCGTCCAGGCGCTGGTCGCCGACCCGCGGGTGGCGGTGGTGGTGGTGGTCGACGACGGGTCCCGTGACGGCACCGCCGACCGGGCGCGGGCCGCCGGCGCGGACGTCGTCCGGCACGTGCGCACCCGGGGGAAGGGTGCCGCCCTCGAGACGGGCGCCGCGCGGCTCGCCGTGCTCGAGGCGGCGCGCACCGGAGCGGGCGGTGAGGTCGGCGCCGGCCCGTGGGTGCTGCTGCTCGTCGACGCCGACCTCGGGGCGACCGCGGTGAACACCCTGGTCCTCACCGGCCCGGTGCTCGCCGGCGAGGCCGACATGACCATCGCCGTCCTGCCGCCGCAGGCGAGACCGGGCGGCGGCCGCGGCCTGGTCGTGAACCTCTCCCGCCGGGGGATCGTGCGTGCGACGGGCTGGACCCCCACCCAGCCGCTGTCGGGCATGCGCTGCCTCACCCGGGAGGCCTTCGAGGCCGCCCGCCCGCTGGCCCACGGGTGGGGCGTCGAGACGGCGCTGACCATCGACCTGCTCACGGCGGGCTACCGGGTCGTCGAGGTGCCGTGCGACCTGCAGCACCGGGTGACCGGCTCCGACTGGCACGGCCAGCTCCACCGGGCGCGGCAGTACCGGGACGTCGCTCGCGGCCTCGCCGCCCGGCGCGTGCGGCGGGCCGCGCCCCTGCGCGTGCTGCGCCGGCTCCCGCTGCGCGGCGCCCCGCGCGGGTGAAGTCGCGGATGTCGTCGGCGCCGCCGGGACGGGCCGCGACCTGGGCCGGCGCGGCGTCCGTGGTCCTGCTCGCGGGGACGGCGGCTCTGGGGGAGTCCGCCGCCGTGCCCCCGGTCGGTCCGCACACCTGGACCCCGCCCTGGGACCTCGCTGCGCACCCGTCGCCGGTGCTCGTCACGCTCCTGCTCTGGACGGCCGCCGGTCTCGGCGCGGCCGCCGTCGCCCTGGGTCTGCGCGCGGTGGCGGCCGGCGCCCGGCTGCGGCCGCGGACCGTCGCGGCCGCCGCGCTCGTCGCCGTCGGCCTGCTGGTCGCGGTCCCGCCGCTGGGCTCGGCCGATCACCTCTCGTACGCGGCCTACGGGCGGATCGCGGCGCAGGGCGGCGACCCGTACGCGGTGCCGCCGATCACCTGGCGCGGTGGCACGGACCCGGTCGCCGGCGCCGTCCAGCCGCCGTGGCAGGACACACCGAGCGTCTACGGCCCGGTGGCGACCGGGGTGATGGCGGCTGTCTCGGCGCTCGCCGGCTCCTCGCTGCGCCTCACCGTCTGGCTGTGGCAGCTGGTCTGCGGGCTGGCCTTCCTCGCGGTCGCGCTCGTGCTCGACCGGTGCGCCGGCCCCGACCCCGGCCGCCGCGCCCGCGTCGCCGTGCTGTGGACGCTGAACCCGCTGCTGCTCGGCCAGCTCGTGCTCGGCGCCCACGTCGACGTGCTGGCGGCCGCGCTCGCCGTCGGGGGGCTCGCGGCCGGCGCCCGGCGGCCGCTGCTCGCGGGTGCCCTGTTCGGAGCGGCGACGGCCACCAAGGCGCCGTACGCGCTCTTCGCGCTCGCCGCACTGTGGCCGCTGCGGCACGTGCCGCGGGCCCGGGCGGCGCGGCTCGTCGGCGCCGGGGCCGCGGCGGCACTGGTGGTGCTGGTGCCCGCCCATCTCGCCGCCGGCCCGCACGTGTTCGACCAGCTCGGCACGGCCAGCCGCTACGTCTCCATCGCCACCCCGTGGCGGGCGATCTCGAACCTCGTCGACCTCGTGGCCGGGCAGGGGGCGCTCCGGCCGTGGGTGGCCGGGCTCGCGCTCGTGCTGGGCCTCGCGCTGGGGTTCTACGTGCTGCGCCGCCGGCTGCTGCCGGCCGCCGCGGCGGACCCGCGACCCGCCCCTCGCCCCGCACGCGTCGCCCGCTGTCCCACTCGACGTCGCCGCCGTCGCGGCCGCCCTCACGGCGGGGTGGATGCTCACGGCCCCCTATGCGCTGCCCTGGTACGCCGCCATCGCCTGGGCGCCGCTCGCGCTCGCCCCGGCGACCTTCCTCGACCGTGCGCTGCTCGTGCAGCTCGCCGCACTCGTCGTCGCCTACGTGCCGGGCCGGGTCGTCGGCCTGACCCCGTTCGTCGAGGACGTCACGCTGGGTGTGCGGCGCTACGCCGCTCCTGTGGTCCTGCTGGCCGTCGTCGTCGCGGTTCTCCGGTGGGCCCGGGCGGCTCCGGCGCCGGGCGCGCCCGCAGCGAGATCGCCAGCAGCGCCGGCAGCGCCAGCATCGCCGCCACCGGCGGGATCGCCGCCCCCGAGTCGTTGACGGCGAAGCCCGCCACGAGCAGCACGGCGAGCGCCGCGAGGCCCGGGCGCAGCGCCGGGGCGGCGGCGTAGGCACGCGCCAGCCCGTGCAGCCCAGAGCGGTGCGGCCGCGCGAGGGCGACGCCGACGGCGACCGCGACCAGGGGGAGCACCAGCTGGAACGGGCGAGCTCGTGACGATCGCGAGGTTCTGCTCGGCCTTGCGGAAGACGACGTCAGCGCCGCCGCCGTCGAGCACCGTCTGCACGAACCGGCCGAGGTGGGTGCGGCTCGGCGGGCGGCCGGAGCCAGTCGCCCACGGCCAGGGCCACGAGGACGGCGACCGTCCCGGCCAGCACGGCGAGGCCACGGCGCCAGGTGAGCCGCACGCCGCCGACCCGCAGCGCGAGGTAGGCGAACGCGGGGAGCAGCGCGGGCGGCCCGCCGAAGTCGCTGCCGAGGCCGGGCAGGCCGTCGACGGCCGTCGCCACCAGCCCGACCACCGCGACGACGGCGGCGGCCCGGCCCGGCCGGCCGGCCCGGACCAGCGGGTCGGCGAGCGCGATCGCGGCGAGCAGGGCGCCGGTGGCGAACAGCGCGAAACCGGGATTGGAGAGGCCGTAGAAGCGGCCGCCCACGAGCGGCTGGCCGCCGATCAAGCGCGGTGAGCGACAGCTGCGAGCCGGTCGCGACGTCGGCGGTGAGCACCAGGGCGGTGAGCGCACCGGCGGCGCCCGCCGGCCCGAGCAGCGCCCGCCGCCAGGGGCCGAGGAGGGCGACGAGCGGCGAGGGGCACCGTGCACGCGAGCACGGCCAGCGTGAGGGCGCTGCCGGGGGAGCCCGCCCGCCACCACGGCCAGAGGTTGGCCAGGAACGTGCCCGCCGGGACCAGGGCGCCGGCGATCGCGATCGCGGCGGTCGCGACGGCGAGGCTGGTGGGCGGGCTCGCCCCGGCGGTGCCGGCACCGCACGAGCAGGGTGCCGCCGACCAGCAGCAGGAACTCCAGCGTGAGCGTTGACGACGAAGAACGGGGCCACCAGCGGGTCGAGCACCTCGGCCGGGGCGGCGAGGTCGTGCAGCCGCTGCCAGCCGGTCGACGGCGGACGTGCCGGCGTCGACGGCCGTCAGGGCCGAGCCCACCGCTCCCGGCGGCGCATCGACGCCGAGGGCCGCGAGCAGCGTCGGCAGAACGTCCGTCGCCTGCACGAGCCCGGTCTGCCGCGTCGAGGGGCTGCGGAGGTAGCCCGACCAGGTCCCGCCGCCGGGCGCCCGGCCCCGCGCGCCGGCGAGCTGCAGCCTGGCCTGCCCGCCGGCGTCGGCGAGCGACGACGACGATCACGGTCGCGTCGGGCGGCAGCGCCGCGAGCACGGCGCCGATCCGGGCGTCGGCGGCCGCGACCTGCGCGGCCGTGCCGCCGCTACCCCGCTCGCGCACCGCACCGACGTCGACGGCCAGCAGGCCCGGGGACGTCGCGAGGGCCTGCCGCACCTGGGTGGCCAGCGCCGCACCGGCGGCGTCCGGGCTGTGGGCGGTGGTCTCGATGCCCCCGTCCGCGGCGGCCGGGACCCCTGGCCAGGCGTGCGGCGACCGAGCCGGTCGGCGTCCGCGAGCGCGATCGCGGCGCCGGGGCCGACGGCGGCCACCGGCACCCCGGCGGAGGCGAGCGTCGACGCCGAGCAGGCCGGGCCGGGCGTCGCCCGGGGAGGCGGCTGCGAGACGGCGTGTAGACGGGCCAGCGGTCCACCTGGGCGGAGCTCGCCGGGGTGCCGGTGGTCGCGGGCACCCGGCACGCGCCTGCCTCGCCGGCCGGGCCGGGCTCGTCCGCCGTGCGGGCCCCGGCCGAGACGGCCGAGCCAGCCGTCGACGGGGCAGGTGCTGGCGCGCACGCTGCGGGCCGACTCGACGCCGACCGCACCCTCCGCGAGCAGGCGGTTCAGCGCGGGGGTGGCGGGTCCGGTGTCGGACCAGCGGACGCCGCCGGTGCCCACGAGGACGACCGGCCCGGGGACGCGGTCAGGGGCCAGGGGCGCGTCGTCCGCGGCGGCGGGGGAGGCCGCGGCCGCGGTGACGGCGGCGCCCGCGACGAGGGCGAGCGCCCAGGTCGTCAGCCAGCGCCGGCCCCGCCCTGCACGGGCACGGCGGGGCGGCGGCACCGGCCAGGCTACGTGGTGACCCTGAGCGCGCCCTCGGTGCCGCGCACGGCCCGTTCCGTGGGTGGCGCGCCGATGCGGGGAGAATGGCGCGGTGCCCGCCGTGACCCGACCCGCGCAGGCCCCCGCCGCACCCGTCGCCGCCCACGAGCGTGGCCGGGGCGCTGCGCCTGCTCGACGCCGGCGCGCGCTGGTGGGCGCTCGCCGGGGTGCTCGTCTTCGCGGCGGCGGCGTGGCACGTCGTCAGCAGCTTCCTCGTGACCTATCCCGACGAGATCTGGCAGGTCGACCTCGAGGTCTACCGGGAGGGCGCCTACAGCCTCGTCAACGGCCGGCAGGTCTACGAGTGGCTCACCGACGCGCCGCAGTACCTGCCGTTCACCTACCCCCCGTTCGCGGCCCTCGTCGGGCACGCCGCTGCTGCTCGTGCCGTTCCGTGCGGCCGGCTGGATCTGGACCGGCGTCCAGCTCGTGCTGCTCTGGTACGTCTCGGGCGTCGCCTTCCGGCCGCTGCTCGCCCGCGTTCGGGCGCCGCGCGGGGCTGGCCCAGGGGGTGGTCGCCGCGCGTGCTCGTGCAGCTGCAGCCGATGCAGGACAGCATCCGGTACGGCCAGGTGAACGCGGTCATCGTGGCGCTGTGCCTGGCGGACCTCGCGCGCCGACGCGCTGTGCTGGTGGCCGCGCGGCTCGCTCGTCGGGCTGGCCGCCGCCGTGAAGCTGACCCCCGCGGTCTTCTGGGTGCACTGGATCGTCATCCGCAACCGGCGCGCCCTCCTCGCCTCGGTCGGCACGGCCGCCGGCGTCACGCTGCTCACGGCGCTCTACGCGCCGTCGGCCAGCGCCGCCTACTGGACGGACGCGCTCCTCGACCCGACCCGCCTGGGCCCGAACGCCGACACCGCGAACCAGTCGATGCGCGGGGTGCTGCTGCGGCTCGGGCCGTCGCAGGGCCCGCTGCTGACCGCTGAGCTGGGCGCTCTGCGTGGTCGCGGTCGGGCGTGGTTCGGCTACCGGCTCGCCGCCCGTTTCGACCGGCTGGGCGACCAGGTCGCCGTGGTCGCGACCCTGGGGATGCTGGCGTTCCTGGTGTCGCCGGTGTCGTGGATCCACCACATGTACTGGGGCGCGGTCGCGGTCGGGCGCCCTCGTGGGCGACGGCCGTGACCGGCGGCGGATCGCGGCCGCCGTCGTCGCGCTGGCCGTGATGTGGAGCAAGCTGCCGTGGACCGGTCAGGCGATGCGCGAGCCACCGGGGCTGGCAGTCGTGGCTGGGCGTCGTCGAGCAGCAGGCGTACTGCTGGCTCGCCGCTCGGGGTGCTCGTGGCGCTCTGGTGGCTGGTGGCGCGGCCGGGCGAGCAGGCCCAGCAGCAGGACCAGCAGGACCAGCAGGCCCGTCAGGGCCGGCGCGCGCGACCGGTGCAGGGGCCGCGGGGGACGCCGCGGGCGCCCCGGCTGGTGCCGAGGCCGCCCCCGCCGCCGATCCCCCCTGTCGCCTGACCGGCCATCACGGACGCTGCCGTCGCCCCGCCGGCAACGGCCACGGCCGCGCGCCCCCGTGGCGTCCGCCGGTCGGGCGAGGTCTAGTACAGGTCGCTGACCTCGCGCCGCGACGTTCCTCTCCACCGGGTTCTTCTCCACGGGACGCGTTCTCCACCGGGCCCGCCACGGCCGCCTCGTCGACGGCGCTCAGCACCGCGCCGGTCCGGTCGCGTACCCCCGCGGCGTCCAGACGCCGCCCGGTACGCGCGGACCGCGCGCGCTCTGCTCGCCCTGCGCCCAGAACCGCTCGGCGAGGTCACGCCATGCGAGGGCACTTGCTCGCCCTCCGTTGCCCATCGGCGCGCAGATCGGCGGCGATCTGACGTAGTGCTCCACGGCCTCGTCGTGCCGGCCCTGCGCGGCGAGAGCATCCCCGAGCGCCTGGTGGGCGAGGCTAAGCTGCTCGGAGCCGGCCTCCGCGGGAACACGCTCGATCGCCGACCGGGCAAGCGCCTCTGCACGCTCCACGTCGCCGTCCAGGAGGGCGACCGTCGACCGCAGGTGCTCCCAGTCGACGACGTCGATCTCGCCGCCGACGTCGCCGCAGGACCTCCTCGCCCCGATCGAGGGTCTCGCGGGCCTCGTCCACCCTCGGCGGGTCGGCCGCGAGCAGCACCTCGGCGGAGGCGAGCTTGAGGCGCGCCAGGTCGCGGCTCTCGCCGAGCTCGCCCAGGTGAGCGAGGGCCCGGCGGCTGAGGTGCAGCGCCTCGTCGACGCCGGCCCTCTCGCTCCGCCAGCACCGCCGCGTTCCAGTAGAGGCTCGCCTGACCCCGCCGGCTGCCGACCTCCTCCGCCTCGTGCGATGAGCTGGCGGGCCAGGACTGCGGCGTGCAGCTCGTCACCGAGATCGCCGTACGAGCTCATCACCGTGGCGGCGAGCATGAAGTAGTCGTCGGTCGCGGTCGAGCCCCTGCGCGCGGCAGGCCTCCAGGGCCTGCTCCCCGACCGTGACCGCACGGTGGAGGTCACCAGCTGCCACGTAGCAGTAGCAGAGGTGAGTCGCCACGCGTGTCACGGCGAAGGGCCCGTGCCCCGCTCGGGCCTGCTCGAACAGAGGGGTCAGCGTGGCGACGGCTGCCGGCAGGTCACCCGACGCGCTCGTGAGCGCGTGCGAGCAGGAGAGCTGCCTCGGCGCGGTCCCCGGGCAGGAGTTCGGGTTCCTCCAGCAGCGCGGTCAGGCGCACCACCGCGTCGGCCGCCCCCTCGTGGCGCAACGCGAGTTCGGCGTAGGCCAGCTCGAGCTGGACCCTCCGCTCGCGCTCGGACGGCTCGCCGTCGAGCAGCTGGCTCGTCGAGCACCCGAGCTTCGCCGCGAGCTGCGCCGCGACACCCGGGCTCGGGCGCCGCCGGTCGGACTCGAGGAGCGAGACGTAGCTGGGTGAGATGCCGTCGCCGGCGAGCTGGGTCTGGGACAGACCGGCCGCCCGGCGCAGCGTCCGCAGGCGCTCTCCGAAAGTGGTCATTGTCCCCTCATTCGAACAATCTGTTCCCATCACGATATGTACACTCAGGGCGGGCATGTGTCACCGGAGGTGCCGAGGCGTGCAAATGGGCGACTCCTCTGTCACTATGTGCGTGACAGCCAGTCAAACCCCTCATGACAAGAGGAGTCACCATGTCCCAGCGCCGTATCGCTTCGTCGTGTTGCAGCCCTTCTGTCGGTCGTCGCCGTCCTGTTCGGTGGTTCCGTGGCAGCCAGCGGGGCCGCTCGAGGCCACGACGTGCTGCACGGGCCACTGAGAACCTCGGTCAACCGCAGCGCCACCGTGCCAGCGGTGGAGCGACGAGCGAGGTCGAGGTCCCTCGGTAGGGAGCGGGGCGGCGATGGCCCGTACGCCGACTCCGCTCCCTACCGATGCGTTCCTCATCGGCTGACACTGCGCTTGCAGGGTCGACCTCCGTGGTGACGCATGTTCATATTAGTCATAAGAGTTCTGACGCGCTAGTCATAGCAACAATGACTTGTGACAGGTCCCGTCAGGCGCGTACCAGCAGGGCCGACGGGTCCACCCGGGCACGGAGCACGCGGGCCATGCCGGCCGGGTCGCCGTCGAGTTGCACGTGCAGCGGCTTCTCGGCGGCCACCTCGACCTGCCGGCACCGGAAGTGCTCGACCACCGGGTGGCCGAACCGGCTGCGGGTCAGCACGGCGGCGGTCACGGCGACCCACCCGGCGACACCGCGCGGCGCCACGACGACGACGTCCAGCCAGCCGTCGTCGATCCGGGCCTCCGGCATCAGCCGGACCCCGCCGGTCAGCTCGCCGCAGTTGCCCACGATGACGCTGCGCAGGCGGCGCCGCACCGGCTCCTGCTCGTCGAGGCGGAGCGTCACGCGGGTCTGCCGCCCGCGCAGGTTGCGGACGCCGGCGACCACGTAGGCCCACCAGCCCATCCGCTCCTTGAGGCCGTGCTCGACGCTCGCCATCACCTCGGCGTCGAAGCCGAGGCCCGCCATGACGAGAAAGGTCTCCCCGCGGGGCGCCTCGTCCTCGCCGGAGACGTCGATCTCGGCGCGCCCGACGTCGATGCGGCGGGTCGGGCCGGTGAGTGCGACGGCGAGGGCGGCGTCCAGGTCGGCGTGCGGCACGGGCAGGTTGCGGGCCAGCAGGTTGCCGGTGCCGGCGGGGAGCAGCCCGAGCGGGACGTCGGTGCCGGCCAGGACGGTCCCCACGGCCCGCACCGTCCCGTCCCCTCCGTACGCGAGGACGGCGTGGGCGCCGGCCCGCAGCGCCACCCGCGCCTGTCCCACGCCGACGTCGTCGGGCGTCGTCTCGAGCCACACGGGTTTGGCCCACCCCAGCTCGACGCTGCGCTCCTCGAGCCAGGCGATCTCGTCGTCGACCCGGGTGACCTTCGTCGGATTCGCCACCACCACCGCCCACGGCGGCTCGACACCCGGCGCAGCCGCGACGGCGTCCACCGGCCGGGGGCCGTCGCCGTCCCCTCGCCCGGCCCCACCACCACCGCGCGGTGGTGCCCACCGCACCCGCCGCGACCGCGACGGCGGCGATCTCGGCGGCCTCGGCCCCGCTCGGCATGAACGCACGGTAACCAATCACGGCCCTCGCGGGCGCAGCGCGCGCCCGGGCGCCCCGTGTGGACCTCCGGCTGGTCGGCGCACCGTATCGACTAGTCTCGATGCGTGATCGACCTGCGTCGTCTGCGTGAGGATCCCGACGTCGTCCGCGCCAGCCAGCGCGCCCGAGGCGCCGACGAGTCCCTGGTCGACGCCGTGCTCTCCGCCGACGAGCGCCGCCGCGCCGCCACGCAGGAGTTCGAGCGCTCCCGGGCCGAGCAGAAGTCGCTCGGCAAGCAGGTCGCGGCCGCCAAGGGCGAGGAGCGCCAGCACCTGTTGACCCGGGCGCGCGAGCTGTCCGACCGCGTCAAGGCCCTGCAGGGCGAGATGGACTCCGCCGCAGACGAGTTCGCCGCCGTCGCGCGGCGGATCGACAACGTGGTGGAGGAGGGGACGCCGCCGGGCGGTGAGCAGGACTACGTGGTGCTGCGCGAGGTCGGCACCCGGCGCGACTTCGCCGCCGAGGGGTTCGAGCCGCTCGACCACCTGGCCCTGGGCGAGCGGCTGCGGGCGATCGATACCGAGCGCGGGGCCAAGGTGTCCGGCGCCCGCTTCTACTTCCTGACCGGCGTCGGGGCGCGGCTCGAGCTCGCGCTGCTGAACTGCGCGATGGACCAGGCGATCGGGGCCGGCTTCACGCCCGTGATCACCCCGACCCTGGTCAAGCCCGAGGTGATGGCCGGCACCGGCTTCCTCGGGGCGCACGCGGACGAGATCTACCACCTGGGCACCGACGACCTGTACCTCGTCGGCACCAGCGAGGTGGCGCTCGCCGGGTACCACGCCGGCGAGGTGCTCGACCTGTCCGACGGGCCGCTGCGCTACGCGGGCTGGTCGGCCTGCTACCGCCGCGAGGCCGGCTCCTACGGCAAGGACACCCGCGGCATCATCCGGGTGCACCAGTTCCAGAAGGTCGAGATGTTCGTGTGGTGCCGCGTCGAGGACGCGCCCGGCGAGCACCAGCGCCTGCTGGCCTGGGAGGAGGAGATGCTCGGCAAGCTCGGGCTGCCCTACCGGGTGATCGACGTCGCCGCGGGCGACCTCGGCTCGAGCGCGGCGCGCAAGTTCGACTGCGAGGCGTGGCTGCCGACGCAGGGGAGGTGGCTCGAGCTCACGTCGACGTCGAACTGCACGACCTACCAGGCCCGCCGGCTCGACGTCCGCGAGCGCAACCCGCACGCGGACGGCGGCAACCGGCCGGTGGCGACCCTGAACGGCACCCTCGCCACCACGCGCTGGATCGTGGCCCTGCTCGAGAACCACCAGCTCCCCGACGGCTCGGTCCGGGTCCCGCAGGCGCTGCAGCCGTACCTCGGGGGACTCGACGTGCTCAAGCCGACGTGACGGACGCCGGGCCGCTGCTGATCGCGCTCGACGTCGACGGCACGATCATCGACTACGACGAGGCGCTCAGCGACAGGGTGAGAGGAGCCGTCCGGGGGGTGGTCGAGGCCGGCCACCACGTCGTCGTCGCCACCGGGCGCTCGCTGCACGGCGTCCTCCCGGTGCTCGACCGGCTCGGGCTGGTCGAGGGCCTGGCCGTGTGCAGCAACGGCGGGCTCACCGTGCGCCTCGATCCCGCCCTCCCCGAGGGCTACGAGATCGTGCACGCCGTCACGTTCGACCCCGCGCCGGCCCTGCGGGTGCTCCGCGAGTACCTGCCCACGGCGCGGTACGCCGTGGAGGAGGTGGGGGTCGGGTTCCGGATCACGGCGCCCTTCCCACCCGGCGAGCTCGCCGGCGAGCTCGAGCTCGTGCCGTTCGAGGAGCTGCTGGGCCGGCCCGCCGTGCGCGTCATCGTCCGCAGCCCCGAGCACACCCCGCAGGACTTCTTGCGGATCGTCGAGGCGGCCGGCCTGCACGGGGTCGGCTACGCGGTCGGCTGGACGGCGTGGCTCGACCTCGCGCCCGACGGCGTGTCGAAGGCCAGCGCGCTCGAGCCCGTCCGCACCGCTCTCGGCGTCGACCACGCCCGCACCGTGGCCGTGGGCGACGGGCGCAACGACGTCGAGATGCTGCAGTGGGCCGCCCGGTCGGTCGCCATGGGGCAGGCGGGCCCCGAGTTGCTCGCCATCGCGGGGGAGGTGACCGGGCCGGTCGAGGACGACGGCCTGGCGCAGGTGCTCGAGCCGCTCGCCGCACTCGCCGGTCGCGGCGCGGACGCGCGCTGAGCGGGGACGGGCGGAACCGGGTGCCGCACCGCCCCGTTGTACGCCTCGACCCCTGCCGGCTGCCGCGGCGCCGCGCGACGGGCAGACTGGACGTTCAGGTCGCAGCGGGTCGACCACGAGTGGAGGCGCGATGAGCACGCCGGTGCAGGGCGGTCGCTCGCTGGCGTCGTTCCGCCTGTTCGGGTTCCCCGTGCACGTCGACCTGACCTTCGTGCTGTTCGTCGGCCTGCTCGGCTACCAGCCGGGGATCGCCATCTCCGAACTCCTCGTCTGGGTCGTGCTCGCCTTCTTCGCAGTGCTCTTCCACGAGCTGGGGCACGCCTTCGCGGCCCGCCGTACCGGAGCACGCCCGGCGATCGCGCTCGTGATGCTGGGCGGCGTCACCACGTACACCCCGCCACGGCAGCTCTCGCGGCTGACCTCGCTCGGCATCTCCCTCGCCGGCCCGGCGGTCGGGCTCGTTCTCGGCGCCGCCCTTCTCGTGGTGGCGCGGACGGTCGACATCGACCCGTTCAGCCTCACCGCTTACGCGCTGCGCGCCGCCGTGTTCACGACCGTCGGCTGGAGCGTGCTCAACCTGCTGCCCATCGTGCCGCTCGACGGCGGCCAGGCGATGCGCGAACTGCTGCCCGGAGACCCGGCCGTGCGGGCCCGCCGGGCGAGCATCGTCTCGATCGTCGTCGCTGTCGCCCTGGGGGTGGTGACCCTGACGACGCAGATCTTCGGGCAGTTCGCGCTCGTGCTGCTGGCGTTGTTCGTCGTGATCAACGCGATGCAGCTGCGGCCGGCCCGCCCCGCGCCGGCGTCGTCCGGCCAGGCCGGGCAGGGGTCGCGGGGCGACGGGGGTGCCGAGGGAGGAGTCGAGCAGGAGGCCGTGCGGCTGCTGTGGGCCGCCCGCCCCGACGAGGCCCGCGCCGCGCTCGCGCGCGAGGGCGCGCGCCAGGGTGGCGACCTGGCTGTCGACGGCGCCGTGCTGGCGACGACCGGGCACCGCGAGCAAGGCTTCGCGCTGCTGTACCAGGAGTGGTCGCGCCGGCCGGGCGACGCGCAGGTGACCTTCCTCATCGCGCTCGCGCACCTGCTGCTGCGGGAGTGGTCCGACCTGGCGCGGCTGCTCACCGGGCCGTCGGCGGCCGCCGTGCCCGACGTCCTGATCGCCCGCGCCGTGGCGACCGCCCGCGCGGACGGCGACGAGGAGGCCGCGATCGCGCTGGAGCGGGCGGCCCGATCACGGGCGCTCGGCTAGCGGGAGCGCTGGGCCGAGGGGATTTCTTCGTGCCACTCCGTAGCGCGCTGCAACCGGGAGTGACGAAGCGGGAACGGTATGGTGGCCAGCGGTCGAGCCCGACGGCATCGCTCGGCGCCCCTGCCCGCCCCCTGCGAGGACCCTTCCGATGACCACAGAGCACCAGTCCGCCGCCTCCCGCGACGCAGGCGTCGAGAACCTCTTCGAGACGGTCTTCAAGGGCTACCACAAGCGCCAGGTCGAGGACTACATCGCCTGGCTGCAGGAGCAGGTCTCGGCGGTGAAGGCCGAGCTCAGCGACGCCCGGCACGAGCTGACGGTGGCCCGCGACGACCTCGTGTCGACGCGCGAGCAGCTGCAGGCGCGGCCGGCGCACGAGGAGATCAGCGTCCGGATGGCGCAGATCCTGCGGCTGGCGGAAGAGGAGGCGCAGCAGGAGCGCGACCAGGCCACCCAGCAGGCCGCCGCCGTGCTCGAGCAGGCGCGGGCCGAGGCCCGCAGCGCGCTCGAGACGGCCCGCAAGGCGGCCGCGGACATCATCGACGGCGCCCGTCGCGAGTGCGACGACGAGTTGGCCGCGGCGCGCTCCGAGGCGAACCGCCTGGTCGAGACCGCGAGGCGGCAGGCAGAGGCCACGATGTCCGACGCGCGGGAGCGCGCCCAGCAGGTGCTGGGCGACGCCGACCGGCGCAGCAGCCAGATCACCGCGCTCCAGCAGCGGCGGCTCGCCGCGGTGCTCGCCGCCCACGAGGACGCGGTGCGCAGGCTCGAGTCGGTCCGCGGAGTGCTCGGCGAGGTCCTCGTGCAGGACCGCGAGCAGGGGGACCCCGCCAAGGGCGTGGACGCCTTCGCCCTGCCCACCGCCGGCCAGGCGCTCGACCCGGGTGCCGTGCAGCTGCCGCCGCGGCCGCCCGCCGCCACGCCCGCGCGCCCGCAGCCCCCGGCGCCGGAGCCCCCGGCGGACGCCGCCCCGGTTGCACCGCCTGTTCCCGCGCCCATGCCGGCACCCGTTCCCGCTCCGGCACCGGCTCCGGTAGTCAGCGCGCCGCCGCCCGTGCACGCTCCCGCAGCGCCGGCGCACCTCCAGGAACCCGCGCACGTGCGGCTGGCCGCCGTGCCGGCGCAGGTGCCCGATGTCATCGACGAGCCCGATGGCGCGGCGCACGGGAGGGCCACGCCCCCGGAGCTCCCCGCCGAGGAGGTGCGCGCCATCGTGGCGCAGGCGTCCGCCCCTCGCGACGCGGCCGACGAACCCGGCGACGAGAACGCCGAGCAGGCCTCCACCCGACCCACCCGCCGGACCACCCGATCGCCGCGGACGCGGGCGAAGGCCGACGCCGGTGCCGACGCCGGCCAGGACGCCCCCGACGGCGCCGACGCCCAGGGCGACGAGCAGCGCGGAGCGTCGGTCCCCGAGGCCGGCTAGCAGCGGCCGCCCGCGCCCGCACGCCCCGTCCAGCAGGATGGGGGCGTGCGGTGGGTGGCGAGCGACCTCGACGGAACGCTCGTCCGGCGTGACGGGACCATGTCCCGCCGGAACGTGGCCGCCCTCGCCGCCTGCGAGCGGGCAGGAGTCCGGGTCGCCTTCGTGACCGGCCGCCCGGCACGGTGGCTGGCGCCCGTCGTGGCCGCGACGGGGCACCGCGGGATCGCCGTGTGCGCCAACGGCGCGGTCGTCTACGACCTCGCCCGCGAGCGCGTGGTCAGCACCCGCGGGATCGAGGTCCCGGCCGCCCGGCGGATCGTCGCCGCCGTGCGGCGTGCGGCGCCGGGGGGCGACTTCGCGGTGGAGTCCCTCGGCGGGTTCCGGCGGGAGCCCCGGTACAACCCGCATCGCGGGGACGTGCCGGGGGAGCCCGCCCCCGTCGCCGACCTCCTGGACGGCGCCGACGTGATCCTCAAGATCCTCTACCGACTGGAGGGGGGCGGCGCCGACGAGATGCTCGCTGCGGTGCGGCCCGCCCTCGAGGGTCTCGCCGAACCCGTGCACTCGAACGCCGACGACTGCCTGCTCGAGATCGCCGCGCTCGGCGTGAGCAAGGCGTCGACGCTCGCCGAGCTGGTCGTGGCCGCCGGCATGGGCCCGGAGGACGTCGTCGCGTTCGGGGACATGCCGAACGACGTGCCGATGCTCCGGTGGGCCGGCGTGGGCTACGCAATGGCGGACGGGCATCCCGAGGCGATCGCCGCGGCCGACCGGGTGGCTCCGCCCTGCGCCGAGGACGGCGTCGCGCAGGTCCTCGAGGGCCTGCTGCAGGAGGCGGTTGCGGGATGACGCCCGGTGGCGAGGCCGGTCTCGCCCGCCGGCTGGGCACGCCCGACGCCGTCGCGGTCGGGCTGGGGGCGATGCTCGGGGCCGGCATCTTCTCGGCGCCCGGGCCCGCGGCGCGTGCCGCCGGCGCCTGGCTGCCGCTGGCGGTCCTCGTCGCGGGCCTGGTCGCCTGGTGCAACGCGACCTCGACGGCCCGGCTGGCCGCGGTCTTCCCACGGTCCGGCGGGACGTACGTCTACGCCGGCCGCCTGCTCGGGCCGGGCTGGGGACACCTCGCCGGCTGGGGCTTCGTCACGGGGAAGACGGCGTCGTGCGCGGCGATGGCCCTCACCGTCGGCGCGTACGCCTGGCCCTCGCACCCGCGGCCGGCCGCGACGTGCGCGCTCGTCGTCGCCGCCGCGCTGGGCACCGGGGGTGTGCAGCGCGGCGCCCGGTTGACGCGGGTGCTGCTCGCCGTGGTGCTCGTCGTGCTCACGGTCGTCGTCGCGGCGGGGATCGCCGGCGCCGGAGCGGGCGGCGTCCAGGGGGTGCCCGTGCCCGGCGGCCTCGGCGGGGTGCCGACGGCGGCGGGCCTGATGTTCTTCGCGTTCGCCGGGTACGCGCGGCTGGCCACACTGGGGGAGGAGGTGCGCGAGCCGGAGCGGACGATCCCCGGGCGGTCTCGATCGCCCTGCTGGTCGCGATCGGCATCTACCTGGCCGTGACCGGGGCGGCGCTGCTCGCGCTGGGGCCGGGCGGCCTCGCGGCCGCGCCGGCGCCCTTGGCGGGCGTGGTCGACGCCGCCGGCTGGCACGCGGCCGTGCCCGTGGTGCGTCTCGGGGCGGTCGCCGCCAGCGGAGGTGCTCTGCTGTCCCTGCTGCTCGGCGTCAGCAGGACGGCCTTCGCCATGGCCCGGGACGGTCACCTGCCCCGGGCCCTGACCTCGGTGCGGCGGGGCGTCCCGCACCGCGCCGAGCAGGCGGTCGCCGTCGTCGTGCTCGCCCTGGTGTGGACG
The DNA here is from genome assembly GCA_963792195.1 of uncultured Actinomycetota bacterium. Lineage (GTDB taxonomy): Bacteria > Actinomycetota > Actinomycetes > Actinomycetales > Kineosporiaceae > DATKNA01. Next base: position 501,800 of record CAWBVK010000007.1, read on the forward strand.
GTCGACCTGCGCGGCGCCATCGGCTTCTCCAGCCTGGCCGTGCTGACCTACTACCTGCTGGCGAACCTGTCGGCGCGCCGCCTCGGGCCCGACCAGGGCGTGCCGCCGGCCTGGCTCACCGCCCTCGGGGCGGCGGGCTGCGTGCTGCTCGCGGCCACGCTGCCGCGCACGGCCGTGCTCCAGGGCCTCGTCGTGCTCGCGCTGGGGGCGCTCGTCCGGGTGCTCCTGGCACGACGGCCGGGCCGCCCCGAACCGTCGCAGGTAGCGTGAGCGGAGGCCGTCGACCTCCGTCGACCCCGGCGGCCGGTGAGGAGGCGGGTGCGCATGGCACGTCGCCGACTCGCCGTCGACTGGCAGGCGTGCAAGGCGCACGGCGTGTGCGCGGAGCTGCTGCCCGAGATCGTGCAGCTCGACGAGTGGGGTTACCCGTTGATCGCGCCGGGGCCCGTTCCGGCAGAGCTGCGCGGGTACGCGCAGCGCGCCGTGAAGGCGTGCCCGGTGCTGGCCCTGCGCCTCGTGGACGCCGAGGAGCCGCCGCGCCGACCCGTGGCGAGCGATGCGTCGGGGTCGCTCACACTGCCCGACGGACCTCGTCGCCGAGCTCGTCGATCCTCGTGACCAGCTGACGCACGCTCTCGATGCCCCGGTCGACCTCGTCGACGTCGTGCCGCCAGGCGGCCTCGTTGACGAGCAGCGCCGTCTCGGTCGCGTGCGAGCAGAGGGTCGCAGCCCGGCGCATGTTCTCGAGGATCAACGCGGCGGTCGGGCCGTCGTAGTCGGTGCGCCGCGCCGTCGCCTCCTCGAAGTCCTCGAGGACCGCCTCGAGCGGACCGCCGAGGCGCACGAGCTCCGTCCGCACGGAACGCTCGGGCATCAGGCGCAGCGACTCCAGGAACCGGTCGACGGCACGCCGATAGCGCTCCAGCGCTGCGCTCCAGACCACGGTGGCCGTGGGCCTGCGGCGCAGCGGATGACGCATGGGCACGCCGACCACCTCGCACCCCCCCGACCGGCGAGTCCCCGCGACGCGCCGCTGCGGTCATAGTGCACCTCGGCGCGTCGCAGCGACACCCTCGGCATCCCGTCAGCCCGCTGCGCCCGTATCGACCGATGCGAGCAGGGCCTCGGCGCGGCTCACCTGGGATCGCGCCTGGCCGGCCGCCCGCGCCGCCGCGACGACCCCCGTCTGTGCTTCGTCGCCACCCCCGGCGACGACGACGAGCGTGACGGCCTCGGCGGCCTGGGCCGCCAGCGTGGCGGACCGGGTCAGGGCCCGGTGCACGTCGAGCAGCACGCCACCCTGGCCTGCGGGCACGTCGTCACCCGCGCTCGGACCCACGGCCTGCGCCCGCACACAGACCGTGTGCACGAGGTCGAGGGCGGCCGCGAGTTGCGCGCCCGTGCTCTCCAGCCCCGCCCGCAGTGCTCCCTCGGGGACGTGCTCGAGCACGCCGTGGTACCGGTCCACGGCGCGGCGGAACCGGTCGTGCGCGCGGCGCCACACGCCCTCCCCCAGCGGGTCCGGCCCTCGCCGCCGGACCCACAACCGCGGGGGCACGCCTCAGAGGTACTGGCCGGTCGCGCGCTCGGGCCCGTCCTGGCCACCCGGGTCGCCCGGCCGGCCGGGGAAGACACCAGGGCCTCCTGCGGGGAGGGCGCGCCGCATCTGCTCGAGCTGGGCACGCGCGGCCATCTGCTGGGCGAACAGCGCTGTCTGGATGCCGTGGAAGAGCCCCTCGAGCCAGCCGACGAGCTGGGCCTGCGCGATGCGGAGCTCGGCGTCGGACGGGGTCTCGGATTCGCTGAACGGCAGGGTGATGCGCCGCAGCTCCTCCACCAGCTCGGGTGCGAGGCCCTGCTCCAGCTCGGCGATCGACCGGCTGTGGATCTGCGCGAGCCGCGCGCGGCCCGCGTCGTCCAGGGGTGCGGTGCGGACCTCCTCGAGCAGCTGCTTGATCATGCTCCCGATGCGCATGACCTTGGCAGGCTGTTCGATGAGCTCCGTCGGGCTCGGCCCGTCCTCGGTCGAGCCCGAGACGGCCATCCCCTCGGGGGTGACCACCACGACGCGGTCGCGCACCCCGGCCCCGTCGCTCGCCGCGGTCGGACCGGCTCCCTCGGTCGCTGGCTCTGTCATGGAGCCATCCTGCCGCCCGGGTCGCGAGCCGTCGTGCCGGGCGGCCGTCCGGCACCGCCTGCCTAGAGTGGCGGCCATGACGACCACGTCGACCGCGACCGCCTACGACGTCGCCCAGGTCCGCTCGCGCTACCCCGCCCTCGCTGACGGGTGGGCCTACCTCGACGGTGCGGCCGGCACGCAGGTGCCCCGGGCCGTCATCGACGCCGAGTCGGCCGCCTACGCCGCAGGCATCGGCAACCACGGGGGCGCCTTCGCCGCGTCGCGCCGGTCCGACGCGCTGACCGCCGCCGCTCGCGAGGCCGTCGCCGACCTCGTGGGTGCCCCCTCCCCGCAGGGGGTCGTGCTCGGGCCGAGCTCCACCGCGCTGACGTACCGCTGTGCGCAGGCGCTGTCGCGGACATGGCAAGCGGGCGACGAGATCGTCCTGACGAGGCTCGACCACGAGGCGAACGTGCGGCCGTGGGTGCAAGCGGCGGGGCCGGCTGGGGTCACCGTCCGGTGGGCCGACCCCGACCTCGAGACGCTCGACCTGCCGGCCCGAGCCGTCACCTCCCTCCTCTCGCCCCGGACCCGGCTCGTCGCGGTGACCGCGGCCTCGAACGTCGTCGGGACCCGTCCCGACCTGCGGACGATCAGCGACGCCGCGCACGCCGCCGGGGCCCTGCTCTATGCGGACGGCGTCCACGCGACGCCGCACGGCCCCGTGGACGTCGCCGCACTGGGCGCCGACTTCTGGACGACCAGCGCCTACAAGTGGTCGGGCCCGCATCTCGCGGCGCTGGTCGCGGACCCGGAGCTCCTCGCGGGCCTGCACCCGGACAAGCTCGACTCCGTGGCCGACGTGGTCCCCGACCGCTTCGAGAGAGGCACGCCCCCCTTCGCCCAGCACGCTGGGCTCGCGGCCGCGGTCGACCACCTCGCCGGGCTCGCAGGCCCCGGCGGCGGGGCGTCCGCGGCGGGCCCGCGCCGCCAGCGGCTCCTGGACTCGATGAGGGCGGTCGAGGCGCACGAGTCGGCGCTGCTGGCCCGCCTGCTCGACGGCATCGCCGGCCTGCCGCACGTGCGCCGGATCGGGCGGCCGAGCCGCCAGGCCCCGACCGTGTGGTTCCGGGTGGACGGGCACGAACCGGCGGAGGTGGCGGAGCACTGCGCCCGCGCCCGGATCAACGTCTGGTCGGGCCACAACTACGCCTGGGAGCTCGCGGGGTTGCTCGGCATCCGTGACAGCGGGTCGGCCGTGCGCGCGGGGATGTCGTGCTACACCGACGAGTCGGACGTGGACCGGCTGCTGGAGACGCTGGCCGATCTCGCCCCCGACCATCGCTGACGACGCTGTGCCCGCGCCCGTGACCGCGCGAGGCGAGGAACTCGCACGCCGGCTGGGGTACCCGGTCACCCGCCCATCCCGCCTGCAGCTGGCCGTGCAGTCGCTCGCCGCGACCCGTCCGGTTGCGCGCGTGCTCGCCAGGACGGTCCGCCCGGTGGACGAGGTCCTGCGCCGGCTCGGCAGCCGGATCACCGTGCCCTCGGTCGTCGCGGGTCTGCCTGCAGTCACGCTGGTCACGACAGGCGCCCGCTCGGGGCGGCCGCGCCCGGTCCCGCTGATCCCCGTGATCACCGCCGACGCCTTCGCCGTCCTCGGCACGAACTTCGGGGGCCTCGAGACACCCGCGTGGGTCTCCAACCTGCTCGCCACGCCTCGTGCGGCCCTCGAGCACGGCGGACGGAGGGTCGACGTGCAGGCGCGGGTGCTCGACGGCCGGCAACGCGAGGCTGTGCTCGCTGCGGCGGCCCGCGTGTACCCCGGGTTCCCGCGGTACGTCGCGCGCGCCGCGCACCGGCGCGTGCACATGTTCGCCCTCGAGGCCACGCCGCCGGCCGACGTCACCTCGTGAACCCGTTCTCGACCTCGGGCGCCGCGGACGACGTCTCGCGCCGCCCGGCTGCGCGCGCCCTGAGCGCCTGAGCCTGCCGAGCCCTCCCCGACGGGCCGGCCTTGGGCCGTCGCCGCTCCGGGATCTCGGGGAACGGGTGGCCGGAGTTGTGGGAGGCCTCCAGTTCCTCCACGACGGGGAGTAGCGCGAATGCGACGAGCTCGCTGATCGAGTCGTGCCCGTCGGGCTCCGTCTGGGTGTGCCACCAGGCGTTGCGGATGCGGAAGTGCAGGTCGTCTGGCAGGTAGTAGGTGCGCGAGCGGTATCCGGAGCTCCGGGTGGAGCGGCCCAGGCCCCAGCGGGGGTCGCCCGGCACGACGTCGCTCACCTCGGCCCCTGCCGGGGGCGGTGCAGCGGCGTGGGCGCGGGAGCGGGACGGTCCCGCCGGATCCGACGGTGTGGTGGGGCGGTGGCGCCCGAGGCATGGAGCCGGTCGAGCGCCGCCGCCGCTGGGGGATAGGACTCATCGAGCCACTCGCGGAGCGCGACCACCGCGACTGGATCAAGCGGGCCGTACGCCAGGCGCGCGAGCAACGGGTCGAGGGACCGCCGGGCGGCGAGCACGCACGCCGCATCGGCCAGCACCGGACCCTCCGGCGTTGACGTCGTCCTCATCTGGTCCTCCTTGGGCAGGGATCGCCGGTGATGGGTGGCACCGCACCGGATCTGTGACGGACGCCGTCGGCGGGCGGGGACTAGCGTCCTGACCTGCTCTTCTCTTCGACCGCTGGCCGTCCTGTGACCCGCATCACACGGCGGCCGGGGGAGTTCTGGACCTGGACAAGGTTCTGGGCAAGGTTCTGGGCAAGGTGCCCCGAGCAGCGTGCAGGGCATGTCGACGACCTCCCTCCGGGACCCTGCCTGGCACGGTCCGGCTCCCGCCGCGCCTGCCTCGTCCGCCTCGCCGGCGGCTCCCGTCGCGCCTCATTCGCCCCCTCGTGCGCCCGGCCCGTCGATCACGCCCCGCGCCCGCCGGCCGCCCCGGCACACGACCGGTCTCGTCGGCGCGATGAACGCGGAGTGGGAAGCGCTCGTCGCCGCGGACCAGGAGAACGGTCGTCGTGACCTCGTGGCACGCTGGGCCGCGCGGCACCCGGCCCTCGGCGCGCACGCAGGGGTGGGCGAGCTGGTCGAGGCCGTCACCCGGCACGGCGACGACGAGGTGTTGAAGGCCCTTCTCCTGCTGGCCCGCGAGGGTGACGAACTGGCGGCTCGCGCCGCCCTGCAGGCCATGCTGGGGGCCGCGGTGCGCCTCGCCCGTCGCACCCTGGTCTATGCCGGCGGCGATCTCGAGGAGGCGACGTCTCGCGCTGTCGCGGCCCTGTGGCAGGTGGTGCGCGAGTATCCGGTCCAGCGGCGCTCCTGCAGGGCCGCGGACGGTGTGAGCCTCGACGTGCTCAACCTGCTGACGGGTGCCGGACGCGGCCGTCCGTGCGAGGTGGCCGCCGGGCTGCCGTCCGAGGTTGCCGAGGGGCAGCCGGCTCCCACGCCCGGCGACGACTCCGGCCTGCGGGCCGACTTCTGGTCCGCGGCACGGCTCCCTGCCTCGGCGCACTGTAGCGACGAGCAGCTCGTCCTCCTCCTCGCCTGGGGCGTCCGCGCCGGGGCCGTCACCGTGTCCGACGCCCGGTTGCTCCTGACGCTGCACTCACCCGACGACCCGAGCGCCACCGTCTCCTGTCGCGACGTGGCCGGCGAGCTCGGCCTCGGTCACGCCGCTGTCCGCCAGCGGGTCTCACGTGCGACGCGCCGGCTGGCAGCCGCCGTCCATGCCGTGGCGGTTGGATCCACGGCGACGTCCGAGCGGGCCGCCTGACCGGCGGCTGGGGACTCCCTGTGTGCGCCTTGTGGACGGTGTGCACGAGGAACCCACGAAGCGGGGCACAATGGGCGCCCGACAGTCCCGAGGACCAGCCGAGCGACGCTGCTCGGTCACGCCTCGTGGCGATTCGGTGCAGCACCACGTCGAGCCGACCGGGGGTCACATCGTGAAGCGGACGACTGTCGAGCAGCCCAAGGCAGCCGCTGATGCAGGCGCCGTGGTGATGCCGGCTCCGCACGTCGCCCGCCCTGCCGCCGAGCCGGTCCGCACGCGGCGGAGGCCGCTGCTGGTCGGGCTCGGGGTCGCCCTGACGGCGCTCGGCGGCCTGGGCGCGGCGTGGCTCGCCTCCTCCGGGACCGGCACCGTCACCGTCGTCGGCGTGCGGCACGAGATCCGGGCCGGCGCGACCATCGGGCGCGACGACCTGGTGAGCGTGCAGGTGGTCAGGGGGTCGGAGCTCCGCACGGTGCCCGTGGGCCGCGCCTCCGACATCATCGGCATGCGCAGCCTGGTCCGGCTGCTGCCGGGGTCGCTGCTGAATCCCGACGCCGTCGCCGACAAGCTCGTGCCTTCCGCCGGTCAGGCCCTGGTGGGCCTGAGCCTCGCACCGGCGCAACGACCGGCCCTGCCCTTCGACGCGGGCGACCCCGTCGAGGTCGTGTTCACGCCGGGCGGCACCGAGAGCGAGCAGGTGTCCCCCCCGGCGCCGGTGCCTGCCGTCGTCGTGAGCTCGAGCGACGACCCCGACAACGGCAGGACCATCCTCGACATCACCGTCCCCGCCGACGCCGCGGTCCGGGTGGCCGGCTGGGGCAGTGCCGGCAAGGCCTCCGTGGTCCTCCTCTCGGCGGGCCAGGCCTGATGGCGGTCGTCGCGTTCGCCAGCGCGAAGGGTGCGCCCGGGGTGACCACCTCGGTCCTCGCGCTCGCCTTCGCCTGGCACCGGCCCGTGCTCGTCGTCGAGGCCGACATGTCGGGTTCGAGCAGCATCCTGGCGGGGTACCTTCGCGGCGGCACCGACCACTCGCGCGGGCTCGTGGGCCTGTCCATCGCGGCGCGCCAGCACGGCTGGACCGATCAGGTCCTGTGGGATCAGTGCCTGCGCCTCGGTGAGGAGCGCTACCTGCTGCCGGGTGTCGCCGACCCAGCCCAGGCGGCGGCGCTCACCACCGGCTGGAGCTCCCTGGCCACGGTCCTCACCGGGCTCGAGGCGGCGGGGGTCGATGTCCTGGTGGACGCCGGCCGGCTCGGCACCGCCTACGCGCCCATGCCCCTGCTGCGGGTGGCCGATGCCGTCGTCCTGGTGACGGGCACCCGGCTGCCCGACGTGTACGCCCTCAGCCGGCGCGCCCCCGGCGTGCGGTCGGACCTCGCGGGCCACCAGGACGCCGAGAGCCTGTGCGTCCTCACGGTGGGCCAGGGCCGGCCCTACACGAACCGCGAGATCGAGTCGTCGCTGGGGATCCGTGTGCTCACGAGCCTCGCCTGGGACCCGGTGAACGCCGACGTCTACGCCGTCGGCGCGGCCCCCGGCCGCCGTTTCGAGTCCTCACCGCTCGCCCGGACGGCGGGCATGTCCGCGAGCGCCCTCAGCGGGTTCGTCCGCGACCGTCGGGCCCGGGTCTCGCCGCTCACGCCGTCGGCCCGACAGGAGCACGATGCCTGACCAGACAGGCCCGGCCCAGCCGCCCGGGAACCCCGGCCAGAACCCGCCACGCCTGCAGGATCTCCCCCTGTTCCACCAGGCGTCCCCCGCGCCCGCCGGACTGCTGCCCGGGCCCGTGACCGATCCGGGGTTCGAGCCGGTGACGCCGGCATGGTCGCCGTCCGTTATCGGCCCCGCGGCTGTTCCGCAGCCCGCCCTCGACCGCGCGCCCGTGCCCGACCCTGCTCCGGCCGCCGTCCGCAGCCGGCGGGCGTCCCGCGGCTCTGCCGTTCCCTTCGGCGCGGTCGGGTACGACGCCCGGTCGGTCGACTGGGGGCTCGTGCGCACATTCCGGCAGCGGGCCTCGCAGAAACTCGCCGAACAGCTGCGCACCCGTCCCGGCGTCGACGACGAGGACCGGCGCGAGCTCGGCCGCTCGATCATCCGCAACCTCCTCGAGGACCATGCGCGTGCCGACGCCCTCGACGGCACGGGCCTCATGGACCTCGACGACGAGCAGGCCCTCGCGGCCGCCATCTTCGACAGCCTGTTCGGGCTCGGGCGCCTGCAGCCCCTCGTCGACCTGCCCGACGTCGAGAACATCGAGATCACCGGACACGACCGGGTGCTGCTGCTGCACGCGGACGGCCGGCGCGAGGTCGGGCCGCCGGTGGCGGACTCCGACGAGGAGCTCGTCGAGTTCCTCGCGTTCCTCGCCGCGCAACGGGGCGGGGGCGAGCGGGCCTTCTCCAGCGCCAACCCGGTCCTGCACCTGAACCTCGGCGGCAGGGCCAGGCTCGCCGCGATCATGGAGGTGTCGCAGCGACCTGTCGTCCGCATCCGCAAGCACCTCATGACGCACGTGGACCTCGCAACGATGCGCGAGGTCGGCACGATCGACCGTGCGCTGGAGGAGTTCCTGGCCGCGGCTGTCCGGGCGCGGAAGTCGATCGTGGTCTCGGGTGCCCAGGGTTCGGGCAAGACGACCTTCGTGCGGGCCCTGGCGTCGGCCCTCGATGAGTGGGAGTCGGTCGGCACCCTCGAGACCGAGTACGAGGTGTTCCTGCACGAGCAGGGCCGCGCTCGCGAACCCATCGCCCTCGAGGCGCGGCCCGGCTCCGGCGAGCTCGGACCGCACGGCCGGCGCGCCGGAGCCATCACGCTCGACGACCTGTTCGAGCACCTGCTGCGGTTCAACCTCGACCGGATCATCGTCGGCGAGGTGCGCGGAGGCGAGGTCATGGCCATGTTCAAGGCGATGCAGTCGGGAGCGGGATCGCTCTCGACCACGCACGCCAAGGACGCCCGGGACACCATCGAACGTCTCGTCACCTGCGTGCTGAGCGTGCACACGAACGAGGCCTATGCCGCCCGGCTCGTCGCCCAGCACATCGACCTGATCGTGCACCTCACCTCCGACATGGACCCGGCGACCGGCAAGCAGCGTCGCGTGGTCGCCGAGGTGATCGAGGTCGACACCGGGGAGGGCCATCGTCCGGCCGTCACGGACCTGTTCGCGCCTGGCCCCGACCGCGTCGCGGTGCCCGTCGGCCGTCCGAGCTTCCTCGATGAGCTCGCGCGTCAGGGGTTCGACGCAGCGCTCCTCGACGCGGGCCACGATGCCTGGGCGCACCGGGCAGCCGGCGGCATCGACCTCACCCGCGAGGGGCGCCTGGAGGCCAGGCGGTGAGCCCCTTCGCCGCCGCCCTCAGCGGGGCCGCGCTCGTCGGCGGCCTGCTCCTGACGTTGGCTGGACTGCGTCGCGTTCCCGACGGCGGCAGGCCGACCGGCCCCTCCCGCCGCCGCCGCGGTCCTCTCGCCGTGCTGCTCGGCGACGCGCTCCCCGAGGCGCAGCGGCGGCGCCACCGGCTCCTGCTCGCGCTCTCGGTCACGGCCGGCCTCGGGCTGTGGCTGTTCACCGGCTGGGCGGTCGCGGTGCTCCTCCTGCCCCTGCTCGTCGTGGGGCTGCCCGTGCTGCTGCGGCCGCCAGCGGCCGCCACGGACGTGACCGCCCTGACGGCGATCGAGCAGTGGACGCGGGGGATGTCGGGAGTCCTGACCGTCGGGTCGGGGATCGAGCACGCTCTCGTCGCGAGCCTCGCCTCCACGCCCAAGCCGATCGCGCCGATGGTCGGAACGCTCGTCGCCCGCATCAACGCGCGATGGTCGACCGAGTCGGCTCTTCGCTCCTTCGCGGACGACCTCCACGACGCGACCGGCGACCTCGTGGCGGCCACCCTGATCCTCGGCGCCCAGCGGCGCGGCCCCGGTCTCGCCGCCGTGCTCGACGACCTCGCGGCCACCGTCGCGGAGGAGGTGCGGATCCGGCGCGGCATCGAGGCCGACAGGGCGAAGCCACGCACGACGGCCCGATGGGTGACGATCCTGACCCTGGCCGTCCTCGGGCTGCTCGCACTGAACGCCGACTACATCGCTCCGTACAAGTCCCCGCTGGGCCAGGTCGCCCTACTGGTGTTCCTCGCCGCCTACATCGGCTGCCTGCTGTGGCTGCGCGGCATGACACGAGGGGAGCCCACCCCTCGCTTCCTCCCGCCCACGACGCGGTCGCGACCGGCGGGAGGTGCCGGGTGACACCGGTCGTCGTGGCGGTACTCCTGCTCGGTGCCCTGGCGGGCGCCGGCGTCACCATCGTCGTGGCACAACTCGTGCCCGCGCGACCTGACCTCGGTGCCGCCCTGGAACGCCTCACCAGGCAGCGGTCCGCCGCCGCCGGCGTCACCGCGGGCGGCCTCCAGGACAGGCTCGGGCGAGCCGTGCTCGCCCGCGGCGGCCGGTGGCCCGGCCTGCGTCCCCCGACGCGCGAGCTCGCCATCCTGCGCATCCCGCCGCACGAGTTCCTCGGCGAGAAGGTCCTGCTCGCCGTGATCGGCCTGGCCTTCCCGCCAGGCCTGGCCGCTGTGCTCGCCGCCTTCGGCCTGGCGCTGCCGTGGCCCGTACCCGTCGCTGCCTCCCTGGGCCTCGCCGCGCTGTTCTTCGCCCTGCCCAACCTCACGCTGCGCGAGCGCGCGGGCAAGGCGAGGCATGACTTCGCGCGCGCCGTGGGCGCCTATATCGAGCTCGTCGCGCTGGAGCGGCTCGCGGGGGCCGGCACGACGCAGGCGCTCGAGAACGCCGCCCTCGTCGGCCGGTCGTGGGTCTTCGAGCGGATCCGCGAGGAGCTGCTGCGATCGCGACTCTCCGGGACACCCCCGTGGGAGAGCCTGGCCGCGCTGGCCGACGAGCTGGGGGTGCCGGAGCTGGGCGACCTCTCGGACATCATGCGGCTCGCCGGCGAGGAGGGTGCCCAGGTCTACGAGGCCCTGCGCGCCCGGGGCCGCAGCCTGCGCACCGCGATGCTCACGCGCGAGCAGACCCGGGCCAACGAGGCCAGCGAGCGGATGGTCATCCCCGTGGCGCTGCTCGCCCTCTGCTTCGCATTCATGATCGGTACCCCCGCCGTCCTCCGGTTGCTCGGCGGCGACTGACAGCCCCTCGAGAGAAAGCGATACAGATGCTGCTGCAGACCTATGTCACGGTGTCGGCGCTCCTGGCGGGCCTCCCCACCCGGGTGGAGCACCGCCTCCGCGCCAAGCGCCTGGAGGACACCGGGCTGGCCACCTTGGAATGGGTCGCACTGGTGATCATCGCCCTCGGCCTCGCCGGTGTGGCGGGCATCGCCCTCAACAGGGTGCTCCAGACCAAGATCGACGAAATCAAGTAGGCACGTGGTCCTCCGACTACGCGCGCCCTGCGACAGGGGCGACCGCGGCTCGGCCACGCTGGAGATCACCGTTCTCTTCCCCGTGGTGCTCCTGCTGATCCTCGGCGTCGTCCAGGGGGCGCTCTACTACCACGCGCGGGACGTCGCGCTCGCCGCGGCGGCCGACGGACTCACCGCCGCGCGCTCCCGGACCGGCAGCGCGGAGCAAGGGCGACGGGCGGCCGTGGCCTTCCTCGCCCGCGCCGGCGGTGACGACGTCCTGCACGCGGCCCAGGTCAGCGCTGCGCGCGCGGGTGCCTCGGCCACCGTCACGGTCACCGGCCGCGCCGTCTCGCTGCTGCCGGGGCTACCGGGCTGGTCGATCTCGCAGGCCGCGTCCGGGCCGGTGGAGCGATTCACCCGGGCGGGGCAGCCGTGAGGCCGGACGACGACCGCGGGTCCGCGTCCCTCGAGTTCGTGGTGCTCGCTCCGGCGCTCCTGGCGCTGATCGGCCTGCTCATCGTGGGCGGCCGCGTCGCCGTCGCGAACAACAGCGTCGAGCAGGCGGCCGACGAGGCGGCCCGAAGCGCCTCGATCTCCCGCACCGCCGCCGGGGCCCGGGTGGCGGCCCTCGACGGGGCCCGCCGAGCGCTGGGTGAGCAGGGGCTGCACTGCTCGAGCATCGGCGTCGACCTCGACGCGAGCGGGTTCGCCGTGCCCGTCGGCGTGCCCGCACAGGTCCGCGCGACGGTCACCTGCGTCGTCCGGCTCGCCGACGTCGCGGTACCGGGGTTCCCCGGATCCCGCACGGTGACGGCGAGCGCGGTGAGCCCGCTCGACACCTACCGGGAGCGTTCATGATCCGAACGGGGAGGCGGGCGCGGAGTCGCTGCCGCACGGATCGCGGTTCCATCAGCATCTTCGTGGTGGTCATCGCGGTCGCCCTGCTGGCGGCGGTGGGGCTGGTCGTCGACGGGGGCATCAAGGTGCGCGCCATCCAGCGCGCCGACGAGGCCGCCCGCGAGGCCGCCCGGGCCGGCAGCCAGGTGCTCGACGTCCCCTCGGCCGTCCGCGGCGACGGCGTCCGGGTCGATCCCGCGGGGGCGGCGCGCGCGGCCCGCGCGTACCTCGCGGCGGCGGGCATCGACGGCAGCGTGAGCGTCACCGGCAACGCGGTCACCGTCTCGGCGCGGGTGGAGTTCCGGCCCGCGTTCCTCACGATCGCCGGAGTCGGCGCCTCGACCGTCACAGGTAGCGCCACCGCTCGACCTGTCGACACAGAGGAGGCGCCGTGACGACACGACCGACACGCAGCACGCGCGAGCGCCGACCGGGGCTGGCCCGGCGGCGCACGCGGCACCGCGGTGGGGCGCTGCGCGGCCTCGCCGCGCTCGTCGTCCTGCTCGCGCTGACGGCGGGCATCCCGGTCGCGCTGGTCGCGCTCACCGCCACGTCCTTCCCGCACGGCGTCCCGGGTCTCGACGCCGTGGTGCACGGCCTCACCGGCCCCGACGACGGTTCCCTGTTCCTCGCGGTCCTGACGCTGGCCGCCTGGGCCGGCTGGGCGACCTTCGCCCTCGCCGTCCTGCTCGAGATCCCCGCCCAGCTGCGCGGGGTGCCGGCGGTGCGCGTGCGCGGTCTCGGCGTGCAGCAGTCGCTGGCCGGTGGGCTCGTCGCCGCCGTGCTCGCGATCGTGCTCGTACCCGGCGCCGCGAGCGCTGCCGAACGCACCTCGGGCAATGTCGGGCCGGCGCGACCCACGGTCACCTCGGGGGCGGCCCCAGGTCCCACCATCGCGGACGCCGCCCGCGCCGCGCCCGCCGCCCGTGCGGCGGTTCCCACGCTGCCGGGCGACTCCGCCACCCCCGCATACGCAGTGCGCCACGGCGACACCCTCTGGGACATCGCGGCCGTCCATCTCGGCGACGGCACCCGGTGGCGTCAGGTGGCCGCCCTCAACTACGACCGCCCGCAACCCGACGGGGCCCACCTCGACCGCTCGCACGTCCTGCGCGCAGGCTGGCGTCTCGCGCTGCCGGTGGCGCCGCGACCGGCCGGCGGCGAGGGCGACCACGGCAGTGCCGGTCTCAACAGGGCGTACGACCGCGTCGTCCGGCCGGGTGACACCCTGTCGGGCATCGCCGAGCAGGAGCTGGGCGACGCAGGCCGCTACTCCGAGCTGGCGCAGGCCACGCGCGACGTCGTGCAACCCGACGGCCGGCACCTGGAGGACCCCGATCTCATCTATCCGGGCTGGCGGATCGAGGTCCCGGGCCAAGGGGCCACCCAGTCACCGGCCCCGCCAGCGGCACCGCATACGCCCGGGCCCGCGGAGTCCACCCCGACGCGATCCGCGCCGGCGGGTCCCTCGCCGCTCACCGCTCGCCCGGGCCCGCCGGCGGCTGACGACGACCCCCTCGACCCGTCCTGGGGCTCCGGCTCGAGCCGGCTCGAGGCCCCGACCGTCCAGCCCGCCCACGGGGTCCGCGCCGTCACGGGTGCCGGTCGCGCGTCAGCCCCCGCGATCGGGGGTTCGCCGGACACCGAGGTGCGCGACGGCGACGACGCCGACGGGCTGCTCGACGACCTCGTCAGTACCAGGACCGCCGGTGGTGCCGGAGGCCTGCTGGCGGCGTGCGTGGTGCTCCTGCTCGGCGCCCGTCGCCTACGCCAGCAGCACCGCCGCCGACCGGGAGAGCGCATCCCGCTCCCAGCGACCCGAGCCCGCACGACGGAGACGCAGCTGAGGGCGGTGGCCGACCGAGCCGGGGTGGAACACGTGGACCTCGCGCTCCGCGCGCTCGCAGCAGAGCGCCGTTCCACAGGCGGCGACCTACCGCAGCTCCGGTCCCTGCGGCTCACGCCGTCACACCTCGAGCTCCACTTCGCCGAGGCTGCCCAGCTGCCTCTGCCGTGGACGGCGACGAGCGACCCGACAGTCTGGGCCCTGACCCAGGAGGAGCTCACCTCGGCGCCCGCGAGGGACACACCGGCGCCCTACCCGAGCTTGGTGACCGTCGGGCAGGACCTCGAGGGCGCGAGCGTGCTCGTCGACCTCGAGCACCTCACCACGCTGGCCATCGAGGGCAGCACCGCCGACACTCTGCCGATCCTGGCCGCCATGGCCGTCGAGCTCGGCACCAGCCCCTGGGCCGACGACCTGCTCGTGACCCTCGTCGGGTGCCTCCCCGAACTCCCCCCGGCGGTCGCCAGCGGCCGGTTGCGGCACCTCGAGCATGTCGAGCAGCTCGTCGCCGATCTCGAGGGTCGGGCGCGCGACGTCGAGCGGGTCCTGCGCGACGCGAGCCTGCCCGATCTGCCGGCGGCCCGGGCGGCAGCCGGAGCCGACGACGCGTGGTCGCCCGAGATCGTGCTGCTGGCCGGCGACGTGCCCGCCGCGTTCCGCAGCCGGCTGGACGACGTGCTCTACCGGGTGCCGCGAGTCGGTGTCGCCGCCGTGACGACGGGGAGCGACCCCCTGGGCGAGTGGCGGCTCCAACTCGCCGCCGGCGACACCGCCAGGCTCGATCCCCTCGGCCTCACCCTGCGCCCGCAGCGGCTCGCGGACGACGAGTACGCGCACGTCCTCGACCTGCTGCGCACGACCGACGCAGACCCCGTCCCGGGGCCCGGCTGGGCCGCTGCGCTGCCGTCCGGGGAGCTGCCGTCCGGGGAGCTGCCGCGCTCGGATCTGCCCTCTCCGGCCGACCTGCCCGACAGCGTCGTGGCGGTCGACATCGCGTCCGCGGCGCATCACCACCCCTCCGGCGACTCTCCGGCCGACCACCCCCCGGCCGACCAGCCCCACCAGGACGATCACTCCGGCAATCCCTCCGACGGCGTCGTACGGCTACGGGCCCGCCCGCCGTACGTGCGCCTGCTGGGCAGCGTCGAGGTCCTGCACGCTACCGGCCCGGAGCCGGTCAGCCTCAAGAACGGCAAGGCCATGGCGAGCCACCTGGCACGGGCCACCGCGCTCGTCGCCTACCTCGTCTGTCACCCGGGTGGTGCGACCGTCGCCCAGGTGAGCGAGGCGCTGTCCCCGATCCGCCGGATCTCGCCCAGCACCGTGTGGTCGCTCGCGAGCCGCACGCGCACGTGGCTCGGCAGCGACCCCGACGGCAACCCGTATTACCCGCGGACGGCCGACGCCGGCTCCAACCGGTTGCACCCCGCCGTCCGTAGCGACTGGCAGGACTGGCTGGACCTGGTCGGGCCCGACATCGCGCAGACGCCGACCCCGCACCTGGTGCAGGCCCTCGCACTGGTGCGCGGGCGCCCGTTCGAGGGAGTGCAGGAACGCCACTTCGCGTGGGCCGAACCGCTGCGCCAGGAGATGCTGGCCGCTGTCGTCGACGTCGCCCACGAGGTCGCGCGCCGTGCGCTGGAGATCCCCGACGCCGCCCTCGCCCGGCAGGCCGCCATGGCCGGCCGGCTGGTCGACCCCACGAACGAGCTCCTGTGGCGCGACGCGCTGCGGGCCGAGTACGTCGCCGGGAACCGGGAGGGTCAGCGCCACCTCGTGGAGCAGCTCTACGCCCTCACCGACGACCTCGAGACCGACCTCGAGCCCGCGACCGAGCGGCTCGTCGCCGAGCTCGACCGGTGGAGCGGCGCCCGGGTCGCGCGATGACGCCCCGGCCCCTAGATCAGCGGCTTCGACTGGTCGAGCTTCGGGAGCAGGAGCAGGGCCTTCTTGTACTTCTTCGCGACGTCTCGCACGATAGCGCCGTGCGTGTCGGGGTCGTGGTTGACGATCTGCCGCGCATTGACGGCGTCGAACCCGGCCGGCAGGTCGTAGTCCGCGAGCTTCTTGCCGGTCAGCAGTGCGTCGCGCATGCTCACGACGAGGATCGCGGCGGCGGTGGCCGGATCGGCCGCCCGGTCGGGGGTCGCGACGAAGTCGACGTTCCCCAGGGAGGCCAGCTTGCTGATCGCCGCGTACGTCTTGCGCCCTCTGAACTGGACGTAGCCGCGCGCGATGAACATGAGGAAGTCGCAGCTGCGCGCGGCCAGCTTGACCGCCGCCGGCTGGCCGTGCGGGTAGCTGGTGCCGTTCCACGTGGCGACGTCCGCGGCCGACGAGATCTTCCCCGCCGCCTTCAGCGCCTGCCCGGCCGGGATGTTGCCCGGCAGCGTGTTGTAGCCGGCCTTCAGGTTCGGGACGAAGTCGAAGAAGAAGGCGTCCCGGGTGAAGACCGTGTCCGTCGAGATGCCGTTCGCGATCTCCGTGAGGTGCCGGCCCATGCCGGATTCGTGGTGCGCCGTCGCCAGCACGTAGCTCACCGCGTCGAGGTCGGCCACGCCCTTGGCGCCGCACGCGCCGAGGATCAGCTCGAGGGCCGCCTGCGCGGAGCCACCACCGTTGATCGTTTGCGCGACGGCCAGGGCCTTGCCGACGGCGACGTCCAGGGCCGCGGCCCGGACCCCCGCTACGTCCGCCAGGACGTAGCCGGCGTCGTCGGGCAGGACGCCCTCCTTCACGAACTGCGCCGCGTAGAGGAAGCGCGCAGGGTTGTCGAGAGAGGCGTTGTGGTCGGTGATCTCCTGGACCAGCTCCGCGTACTTTGCCACTGGGTCGACCGACGCGTCGAGGTTCCCCAGCCTCGTCGCGATCACAGAGACGATGTCCGCGTCGTCGAGCAGCTGGAGCATCTGGACGAACTCGTAGACCCGCGAGAACGCCGGGTCGGTGACGAGCGACGAGTTGAGGAACGCGGGATCCGACGCCGCGGACGGCGGCACCCCGGCGGAGGCAGGTGTGGGCGGCATTCCGGTCACGAGGCCCTGATCGGCGAGCGCCTTCCGGATGAGCGCCTCGATCGCCGTCCGCTGCCCCGCGGGCCGCGTCCCGCCGCCGTTCCCGCCGCCGTTGCCGGTGCCGTTGCGTGCCGGAACCGCCGAGCGCGCCGGGCCGGCCGCGGCTGTGACCGCGGCGATGCCGCCCACGAGGCCGTCGCCGGGCGCGGCGTCACCTGCCCCCGCGTCGCCCTCGTCCCCCGCTCCGCCGCCGCCGCCGTCCGTGGTGCCCGTGCCGGCATCGGTGCCGTCGCCCGCGGCGGCGTCCTTGGTGTCCTTCTTGGCCTCGTCGGCCTTCTTGTTGACGGCGGCGCCCGCGTCCGACATCGACTTCTCCGCCGCCGGCTTCTCCGACAGGGCGTCGGCGAAGGCACTCAGCACGGTCGCGAGCGCCTGCCCCGAGGCGTTCAAGGACGCCGTCGCCGCCTTGCCCGACGCGTCGAGCGCCTGGTTGGCCGCGTCCCCGGTCGCCGATGCCCCGCTCATGTTCCGGAACGCCCCGTTCGTCGTGACCGCCCCCAGCACGCTCGAGAGCGTGACGGGGTCGGGCAGCGCCACCGGGCTCTGGATGCTCACGAGCGGCTTGTCGAACGTCGGCAGGTCGGGCGCCTGTGCCGGCGTGTGCGTGCCCGCCATCAGGGCCTGGATCTGCGGGGGCGCCGGGGGCGGCGAGTCCTGCCAGTCGAAGAAGCGGGTGATGTCGAGCTTCTCGGCCGCGTTCGCGCGGCCGAGAACAGCCTCACCGAAGACGCCGCCGGTCGGGACGGCGACCGTGTCGACCGTGACGCGGGAACGGTCGACGTTCTGGCTCGTCCACGTGGTCCACTCCTCGTCCTCCTCGTACGTGAACCGGTACACGAGGTAGTTGCCGACCACCTGGAGCGGCTGCGGTGGCAGGTGGTCGACGAGGTTCACGACCGAGTCCCCGAATTTCAGCTGGAACGGCGCGAGCTGCATGATCCGCGCCTGCGGGTCCTCCCGCAGCCAGATCTGCTGGCTGTAGTACAGCTTGTTCTGGTTCAGCACCGCGCCGAGCTGGGTCAGGGACGCCGGCGTGCTCACGGTGTAGGTCGGCAGGTCGAGCAGGGTGTCGCTCGAGTCGATCAGGAAGCTGCAGTCCAGCCAGCGGGCCTCCTCGTCGCGCGCCACCGCAAGCTCGAGGCGGACGAAGTAGTCGCTCGAAGCCGGCGGGAACGGCTGCGGCGTGTAGGCGGGTTCGAGCTCCACCCAGATCCGTCGGATGCCGCCGAACGACACCGGCTCCCCGTCGGGCATGCCGTCGGCGATGTTCGCGGGGTCGGCGTCCGCGGTGGCCGACGAGGCGATCCTGACCGTCGTGCCGTCCTCCAGCAGGGCGTTCACGGCGACGATCGGCGTCTGTGGCGCCAGGTCACGCATGGGCGACCAGCGCGCGTTGGTCAGCTGCAACCGGTAGTCGAGGGTGAGGTGGTCGAGGTCGCCCGTGTAGGCGACGAGGCCGTCCCGGGTCAGCTCGCGCGCGTTGAGGTCGAGGCCGGGCCTGAACATGTCGGCCAGCCAGGTGCCGTACACCGGGAACGGGAACGTGAGGTTGCTCGACGGCAGGCGGGTCGGACCGGCGGCGAAGTCCAGCGAGAAGCCGCCCACGCCCTCGTCGAGGTCGGCGAGCAGCGACCGGGTCCCGCTGTCGAGCGCCACCGCCCGCAAGATCGGCAGGTACCTGACGATGTTGCGCTCGTCCGAGAAGTCGATGGGCTTCATGGGCAGGAAGATGCAGCGCTCGGCGTTCTCGAGCCGCGTCTCGGTCTCGTAGACCTGCACGAGCTCGTAGTACTGCACGGTCAGCGCGTGCATGTGGTTGTAGTTCGTCACCGTCCGGGTGGCCAGGTGCTCCGACTGCGCCTGGTTCACCTCGCTGACCGACGCCGCCCGCTGGCTCCGCAGCGACGACGACACCTGCTGGGTGGCGTCGCTGATGTTCTGCTGCAGGTTCGTCGCGATGTCGCGGCTGCCCGTCGACACCGTGTGGGTGGCGGCCACCTGCTGGTTCATGGCCCCGGACGCCGACCCGACGAGCAGGCCGGCGAGCCCGCCGACGCTCCCCTCGACGGACGTCGACTCCGTCGATGTCACCGACGAACCGCTGGTGAACTCGTTCGCCACGCTGTTCGCGATCTGCGAGACGGTGCGCGCCCGGTCGTTGCTGCTGTTCAGCCGCTCGGACTCCGACAGCGACTGCTGGGTCGCGGCCGACGACTTGTTCGTCCAGTCGATCACCGCGATGTTCGTGCTCTCGCCGGGCGCGAGCGGCAGACTGTGCAGCAGGTGCCCCTTGGCCACCCCCACCGGGCGCCACACATGCGAGTACGTGAGCCGGGCGCCGTAGCGCAGCCGGTCGAAGCCGGCCTCCGGTTCGGCGGTGATGTCGAACAGGACGCCGCTGAGCTCCCTGGCCGGCGCGGCGAACGGCCCGGGGAACATCACCACCGTGGAGTACTGGTGCTGCTCGATGCCGAACTCGCCGCTCTTCGGCACGAGCTCGGCGGGCGCCTCGGGGTCGACGTCCGAGCCGAAGGCGGGGTTGTAGGCCTCGATCATGATCGCCTTGGCCGCGAGGAACGGCGGCCAGTACGCGAGGTCGCGGATCGTGGTCACGCCGAGCTCCTGCTGCAGCGTCTGGCCCGTCGCGGCGTCGATGCCCGTCAGCGCCGCCAGGTCGGCGTAGGGGAGGTCGGTGGTCGGGGTGGTCGTGGCCCCGTCGTCGACGAGGGCCGACGGGGCCCGGCCGAACCGGCGCATCACCGATCGGGGGTCGTCCCCGGCAGCCACGATCCGCGCGGCATTGTCGAAGACGGTCGAGACGGACAGGTCGAAGACGGTCGAGACGCCGAGGGCGCCGATGGCGGCGGCGGCCGCGTCGTTCACCCCCAGCAGCACGGACGGCGGGCTCGCCAGCACCTGCTCGATCTGCAGGTCGCCGAACTGCGACTTCACGAACGTCTGGAACGCCATGACGCCCCTCCTCCGCTGGTGGGAACGGCCCGGTCAGGCGAGCAGTGCGGCCGCGGCCGGCCCGAGCGCCTCGAGCACGGGGCCGATCTCGCCGCCCACGCTCGCGATGGCGTCGGCGCCGCCGCCGCCCACGAAGTCACCGAGCCCCGAGGCCCCGCCCGAGGTGCCGGCGTCGACCGCCGCCCCCGCGGCGTCGGTGCCGGTCCCGGCCCCGCCCCCGCCGCTGCCGGCGAGATTGAACAGGGAGCCGAGGCCCTTGGCGGTCTTCGTGAGGTTCTCCCCGTTGCCGCCGCCGGCCTTGACCAGCTTGCCGAAGGCGTCGGTAATGGCCTTGAGGGTGTCGTTCGCCTGCTTCGCCGCCGCGAGGTCGCCGTCCCGCGACGCCTCGAGGCTGGCCTTGAGCAGGCCCTTGGTGATGTCGAGGCCGCTCATGTCGTTGAACAGGTTCGACACCATGAGCGTCTTGAGCAGGGCGTCGCTGTTGCCGAGCGCCGGGATGGCCAGCGGGTCCTGCATCGAGAGGACGGCGTCGGCAGCGGCCCCGACCGTCGGCGCACCGATCCTGGTCTGCCGCCCCTGCTGCACGGGGGCGATCTCGGGCGCGAGGTTGGGGATCGGGGACTCCTGCCACTTCCAGAAGCGGGTGACGTCGAGCTTCTCCGCCGAGTTGAACTCGCCGAGCACGCCCTCGGCGAAGACGCCGCCCGTCGGCAGCGGCACCAGCGACACCTGCGGCACCGTCTGCTGCGTCTCGCGCTTCTTCCAGGCGACCCACGCGTCGTCGGCCTCGTAGGTGAACGGGAAGGCGAGGTAGTTGCCCGCGACGGTGACCGGCGCCGGGTCCATCCACTCCACCACGCGCAGCGGGGTGGCGCCGACCGTGCACTCGTACGGCGCCAGCTGCATGATCAGGGACTGCCGGTCGGCGCGCAGCCACACCGCCTGGCTGTAGTGCAGCTGCTCGGCCATCAGCCGCGACGCGACGTCGGCCACGTCCACCGGCGCGTGCGCCTGCAGCACCGTCACGTCGGCGGCCTCGCTGCGGGAGGCGACGAAGCTGGCGTCCACCCAGGTGGTCCTGCCGCGCAGCTCGACCCGGAGCCACAACCGGATCAGCGAGTGGTCGGAGGGGCTCGTGCCGGGGGCTGCGACGAGCGACACCTGCAGCACGCGCAGCCGGTCGAGCGGGATCCCGGCGCCGAGGGCGCCCTGGGCGCTCTCCGCCGCGGTGCGGTCGTCGGGCGCGCCGAGCACGGTCGCCGTCCCGTCGGCGAACTGCAGCGTGGCGGCCGACACCTCGGCGGCGTCCCAGGCGACTCCGCGCACGACGGCCTCGCGGTCGAGCTCGAACCAACGGAAGCCGGCACGGTCGTAGTTCTCGACCTGCCGGGCCTGGACGGCGGCCGCGGCGTCGGCGCCGAGCACGGCGCGCTGCGCGCTGATCCGCGTCTGCAGCTGCTGCAGGCGCAGCCCCTTCTCGACGGCCGCGGCGAGGGCGAGCGCAGGTTGCGCGGCGTCCGTGCCGTCGGCGCGCGGCGCGAGCGCCGTCCCGGCCTGGGCCTTGACCTGCTCGAGGGCCGCGGTCGCGAACCGGTCGAAGGGGAACTCGAGCACGACGGTGTGGCGCAACTGGAGGAGCAGGTCGCGGGTCTCGCGGTCGAGCGCGGCACCGGCCAGGACGCCCGCGTAGCGGCGAAGGATCTGCTCGTCGCGGAAGTTGAGCAGCCGCATCGGGAGAAAGATGCAGCGCTCGATCCGGTCGAGGACGGTCCTGGTCTCCCAGGTCTGCACGACCTCGTAGTACTGCATCGACAGGGCGTGCATGTGGTTGTTGTTGACGACCACGCGAGTGTTGATCGTCTCGCTGTCGCCCTCGCTGACCTCGCTGACGATCGCCGCGCGCTTCGTACGGGCCAGCGCCGAGTTCTGCTGGGTGCGCGCGTCGATGCTCTGCACCGCGCCGGCGCCGATCGACCGGTTGCCGGACGACGTCGAGTAGGTGCCGGCCAACCCGAAGCTCCCGCCCACGGACGCCTGGCCGCCGAGCAGGCCCAGCAGCCCGGACGTCGACGCGCTCGTCGTGACCGACGTCGACCCGGCGACCGAGTCCCCGCTCTGGAACTCCCTCGCCACCGCGGAGGTGACCTCCGAGATGGCGGTGGAGTTGCTGAGCGCGTTCGACAGGTCCTCGGCCTGCGCCTGCTCCTCCTGGGTGCCGGCCGCCACCCGGCGCAGCCAGTCGACGACGGTGAGCCGGGTGCTCTCGCCGGGGGCCAGCGGCAGGCTGTGCAGCAGCTGGCCCAGGGCCACGGCCTTGGGCGTCCAGGACTGGGTGAAGTGCAGGACGGCGCCGAAGGCGACGTCGTCGAAGCCGATCGGCGACAACGCGGTGATGTCGATGAGCCCGCCGTCCCAGGCACGCTCCTTCGAGGGCTTGCTCTCGATGAGCACGGTGCTCGTGTAGTGCACCTGGTGGGTGGCGAGCGCACCGGTGCGCGCGACGAGGTCGGGCGGCTCCTCGCGGTCGAAGTCCGTCGCCCGCTCGGGGGCGAGGGCCTCGGTGAGGAGCTTGACGGCGGCCAGGTACGGCGGCCACTGCGCCAGGTCGCGCACGGACGTGACGGCCATCGTGTCGTGCAGGGCGGTCGCGAGCGCGGCGTCCACGGCCACGAGGGTGTCGACGGGCCCGGCGGGGAGGGTCGCGAGGGTGTCGCCGGGGTCCGCCGGCACGATGAGGTCGGTCGGCGCGCTCCCGTGCCGGGCCACGACCGACGTCGGGTCGGTGGCGGCCTCGAGCACGGTCGCGGCATCGCGGAACGGCCGTGCGAGCGCGAGGTCGTAGACGGTCGTCACCGGGATCGTGGCGAGCGTGGTCTCGGCGTCGGAGGACACGCCGAGGAGCACACCGGGGGATGACTGGAGGATCTCGCGGAGCTCGAGCTCCATGAACTGCGTCTTGACGTGGACGCGGTACGTCATCGACCCCACCCCCAGAGGCCGCTCGCCGGCGGCGCAGGGGGCGGGCGCCGGAGCGGACCGAGCGCCACGCTAGGGGGGCGCCACGTGCGGGTCAACGTCTTGACACGCAGCCGTGTCAGCATTACGCGGCGACAATGGGCCCCATGAGCGTCAAGGTCGAGCTGGAGAAGCTCCTCGAGGTCGCGGCCGGGTTCGAGACCGTCCCGCTGCTGCTGACCACCGACGCCGACCTCCGTCCGCGGGCGGCCGCGGTCGCCGTGGAGTGGGACGGCGAGGTGGCCACGGTCCGCGCCGGTCACCGGTCGGTGGCGAACGCGGGGGAGCGGGCGCTCGTCAGCCTGCTCTGGCCGGCCCCGCCCGGCGAGCGCTTCGCGCTGCTCGTCGACGGCACCGTCGAGGGCACCGGGCCCGACCCGGCCGAGCAGGGCCCGAAGGCGGGCGGCTACGTCACCGTCCGCGCCACCCACGCGATCCTGCACGTCGTCGGCCGCCCGCACCGGTGACGCGTTCGGGCGGCCGGCGATCGGCGAGCCCTACTGGCCGAGCCGACGCACCATCGGCAGCCGGGAGCGCGTGAACAGCGCCGCGGCCAGGACGGCGAGCGGCGGCAGCCCCACCACGAGCACCGTCAGGTTCCCTCAGGGAACGACATCTCACAGGAGTCGTCCGCCGCCCCCCGGAAGCCCGGGTATGTACTCGCGGTAGACGTCACAGGGTCACCCAGCCCGTGGTGACCGTCACCCCCTCGGGCGTCACGATCCGCAGGCTGAACGCCCCCCGCGGAACCGTTTCGATGGAGAAGCAGCCCAGGTCGTCGACCGGCACCCCAACCGGATCGCGCCCGACCCGGTGCAGCGCCATCCGGTAGGAGCGCGGCGGCACCAACTGACCGACGACGCGTTCGTCGGCGACGCCGAGCTCGACGAGCAGGCTGCCGCTCTCGAAGGTGAGGGTCCGGACCGACGCCGCCTCGCTCCGTGCGCCAGAGCCCGCGCCGGCCCCGTCGACCGCGGAGTCGTAGGCCAGCGACGCGAGTTCGCCGTCGATCGTCCGCCATGCGTAGGCGCCCTTCCCCGCCCTGCTGACCTTCTCCGAGAGCGCGCGCTCGGGAAGCGCACTCCGGAGGTCGGCGAGGAGGTCGTCGTCATCCCCCGGGTCCAGAGAGCTCACGGCGGGCATTCCTTTCGCCGCACCGCGGCCATCGCCGTCACATCAGCCATGGTCGGCCGTCACGGCGGTGTCCGTCGCGGTCGGCCTCCTCGATCAGGGCCTCCCACGCCCGCCGAGAGCTGACGTGGCCGGGTCGCGTGCGCGAAGCGATGAGTCCGCTCACGCGCGCCGCCGCGAAGGAAGTCCCGTTCCAACGTGCGAAGCCCTCGAACTTCTTGATGCTCGGGCCGCCCTTCGCGTCCCTGCCCGTGGTCACCTTCCCTTCGAGGAAGACGCTGACAACGTGGTGCCCGTGTGCCTGGACATCCACCCACGGCGCCCGCTCCGGGTCGGGGCTGTAGCCCGCGCGCTCGCCCTCCGCGTCGGTCGCTCCCACGGCGACGACGCCGTCCAGAGCCGCGGGCCAGACAGGACGGACCGGCTCGTCGGGAGCGAAGTTGCCGGCTGCGGCCACGACGACCACGTCCGGACCGAGCCGCTCGAGGGCACGCGCGAAGACCAGCGGCGGCTTGTTGTCCCCGGTGTGACACCCGAGCGACAGATTGATCACGTGCGCATGGTCGCGCGCCAGCCGAACCAGACGCTTGGCGACGTCCCAGCTGTCGGTCGCATAGGAACCGCTGTGTTCTGGTGACGGAACGTCGAGCACCCGTTCCACGTGCACGGTCGCCCCGGGCGCCGCCTGGACCACGAGGCCCGTGACGAACGTCCCGTGACCCGCCTCCGCGAGGATGTCGTCGGTGCGCGACGGCAGCAGCGCGTCGCCGGCCGCGAGGACGTGCCCCCACAGCTGGGGACGTCCGGCCACGGCCGTGTCCGCTATCGCGACCCGCACTCCGGCTCCGGCCCGGCGGTTCGCCCGGCCGTCCCAGGCGGCCTCCATCGGTGCGACCGGCACGGGCTCCGCGTCGCCCCCGGGCTGTGTCTGGTGCTCGCTGCTGACGTCCCCGTCGTCCGTCGAGCCGAGCCCGCTCGGCGTCACGCCGGGCTGAGTCTGGTGCTGGGAGACCACGGAGGAGACGTCGCGGTTCCGGCCGAAGGTGGGCACCCAATCGTCGAATCTCGCCTCGAAGTGCCGGTAGAGCTCAGCGAAGAGCTCGTCCAGGGACGGCGACCCCGACCTCCACCTGGCCCCAGCGAGGTCGAGGTCCATGAGTACGAGGCCGAGCTCGGACGACTCGTCCACGCGGCGAGGATCGATCCCGAAGATCTCGAGGATCGACCGGGAGACGAGGTCGGCATGAGGCTCCGCGACCACGATCTGCGGCCTTGCGGAGACGGGCAAGGCACTCGAGGGGCCAATTCCTCGTTCAGGCGTATCCGGCATGTGCGGCTCCCGACCCCGGTCTGCTCGCTGCATCTGCTGTCAAAGCTCTGGAGCACGAGGTAGGTCGCCTGATACAACGAGGTTCCGGTCGTCTCCCCGGGGAGGCGCGATGGACGACCACGACTTGATGGCCCAGGCCCACGCGCTGCTCCAGCAGGCCGCACGCGAGCCGCGCGGCGTCCATGTGTCCGCGACCCGACTCCTACGGGCTGCTCAGGCGGCGGGCGCGGCGGAGGCGACCGCTGTCGCCGGTCGGGCGATCGGACTCGCGGCGCTGTATCTCGGCCGTATCGACGCAGCGGTCGGTCATTTGGAGGCCGCCGTTGCCGCTGCGGAAGAGGCAGGTGCGGAGCAGCTGGCGGCCGAGGCGCGGATGACCCTTGCCTTCGCCTTCGGCCGCCGGGGCGATGCGCCGAGAGCCCTGCGGACGATCGACCAGGCGATCGCCGGCTCATCGGGCGTTGCACATGCGCGGGCGCTCGCCCAGCGGGCCCCGATCCTCCAGGATTTCGAACGGTTCGACGACGCCGAGGCGGACTACCGCCTGGCCCTCCCGACCTTGCGGAAGGCCGGCGACTGGACGTGGATCATCCGCGTGTACAGCAACCGTGCGCAGCTCCGCATCAGTCGTGGCCAGTTCGCCGCTGCCGAGATGGACCTCGAGCAGGCCGAGCGTCTCGCGACCGCGCACGGTCTCGACCTCCAGCGCGCCTTCAACATCGAGAGCCTTGCGTTCCTGCATGTTCGGCGAGGTGACATACCCGCGGCGCTGGCGCGCCTGGACGAGGCCGAGCGCAGGCACGCTGCGGTGGGGACGCAGGCGGCGACCGTGCTGCTGGACCGAGGCGAGCTGCTCCTCTCGGTGGGCCTCCTGCCCGAGGCTCGGGAGGCGGCCGAGACGGCGGTCGCCGAGTTGACCCGGGCCCGATGGGGAAGTGCGCGATGCGAGGCTCTACTGCTCCTCGCCGAGGCCTGTCTCGCAGGCGGTGACGTCGATGAGGCTCGGCGCGCCGCCGGTTCCGCTGCGCGAGGAGCCCGGCGACAGCGCCGACCCGGGCTCGAGGCGCTCGCCCGTCAGCTGGTTCTCCGCTGTCGGCTCGCCACGGGTGACGGGGGACGTGCCGCAGCTCGCGAGGCGCTCGCGATCGCTGAGTCGCTCGAGCGGACCGGGCTCACGCTGCAGTCCCTGGACACCCGTCTCCTCGCCGCCCGGCTACACCTGGCTCTCGGTGACGTGGACGGTGCGCGGGGCGTCCTCGACGGTGCGGCACCGGCTCGTAGCCGGGGCCCGGTCGCCCTACGCGTTCGGGCCTGGCATGCCGAAGCCCTCCTTCGCGTCGCCGAAGGCCGCCGCACCGCTGCGCTCGCAGCCCTGCGGGTCGGCGCTCAGCTCGTCGACGACCACCAGGCCGAGCTGGGCGCGACAGACCTGCGGACCTCCGTCTCCGCCTCGCGGTCGGCCCTCGTCGCCCTCGGCCTCGACCTCAGCCTGCGTGACGGCGGCCGAGCGCGGGAGGTGCTGACGTGGGCCGAGCGCGGGCGGGCGACGGCACTCCTGACGCGGCCGGTCCGCCCGCCCGGCGACCCTGACCTGGCTCAGCGCCTCGGCGAGCTGCGCGGCGTGGTGGCGGCGATCGATGAAGCCCGGACGTCGGGGCGCCCGACTGACACCCTGCTGCGGCGTCAGCTGCACCTGGAGCGGATGGTCCGTGACCTCGTCCGCCGGTCGTCGACCGCCGCTCGGCCGCAGGGACACCCGCCCGTCGACGCCGTCGTCGAGACGGTCGGGGATTCCGCGCTCGTCGAATTCGTCGAGCACGAGGGGGTGCTGCTCGCGATCACGGTTTCCGACGGTCGGGTCCGCCGTCACGAGGTGACCCCGCTCGATGCCGTCCTGGGCCAGTTGGACCACCTGCTGTTCGCCCTGCGACGCCTCGCCACGGGTCAGGGCCGCGAGGCCGGTCTCGCGGCTGCCCACCAGCTCGCGGGGGAACTCGGGCGCCGCCTCGACGCGAGACTCCTCGGGCCCCTGCGCCGCGTGGTCGGCGACCGTCCGCTCGTCGTCGTCCCGACCGGGCGGCTGCAGACCCTGCCGTGGTCCCTACTGCCTGGGTGCCGGGGGCGGCCCGTCACGGTGGCGCCGTCCGCGGCCTTGTGGCACCGGGCGAGCGTCGGGGTCATGCGCCGTGGACCGGTGGTCGCTGCGGCCGGCCCGGGCCTCGCTGCGGCTGCCGGCGAAGTCGCGGCCATCGGTCGGCTGTACTCCGGCGCGGACGTGCTCACGGGTGAGGCCGCCACCGTGCACGCGGTGTGCCAGCGAATGCCCATCGCCGGGGTTATGCACATAGCCGCCCACGGGAGGTTCCGCGCAGACAACCCCCTCTTCTCCCACCTGCGCCTCGCCGACGGCCCGCTCACCGTTCACGACCTCGAGTCGCTCCCCGGCGTGCCCGGGCTCGTCGTCCTTGCCTCGTGCGACGCCGCGCGATCGGCGCTCTTCGGCGGCGAGGAGCTGCTCGGCCTGGCCGCCGCCTTCCTCTCTCTCGGTACGACGACTCTGGTGGGTCCCATGGTCCTCGTCGACGACGTCGCGACGGCCCGCCTCACCGTGGCCCTGCATGAGCGCCTCACCCGACCCATGTCCCCGGCGGCAGCTCTCGCCGCCGTCCAGGCCGACGCCCTCAGCGGCGGATCCGCCCGTGAGGTTGCCGCCGCTGCGGCACTCCTCTGCCTCGGGGCCGACCGCCCGGCGCAACTCGTGCCCGCGCCCCGCGCCCCCGGCGTCGCCGCCGCCACTGTCGCCCCGTGGCTGACGCCCCCTTCACACCCGGCACCTGCGCACCGCGACTAGGGCACCCGGGAACGTAGTGCTGCAGGTTCGCGGGCCTTCTCGCGCGACTCCGGTCACTGCCCGGTGACGAGCAGCACCTTGCCGACGTGGTCCGACGCCTCGATCCGCCGGTGCGCGTCGCCGGCGCGCTCCAGCGGGAAGGTCGCGTCCACCACAGGGTTCACCTCACCGCGCGCCACGAGCGGCCAGACGTGCTCACGCACGCTCGCGACCACCGCGGCCTTCTCGGCCGCGGGTCGCGCCCGCAGCGAGGTCGCGAGCACGGCGGCGCGCTTCGCCATCAGCGTGCCGAGGTTCAGCTCCGCCTTCGTGCCGCCCTGCATGCCGATGACGACGAGGCGGCCGTTGGTCGCGAGCACGTCGAGATTGCGCGCGAGGTACACCGCTCCCATGTTGTCGAGGACGACGTCGGCGCCCGCCCCTCCCGTCGCCGCCCTGACCTCGGCGACGAAGTCCTGCTCGCGGTAGTTCACGAGGACCTGCGCGCCGAGCCGCTCGCACGCCTCGAGCTTGGCCCGGCTGCCCGCGGTGACGGCCACCCGCGCCCCCACGTGCCGGGCCAGCTGGATCGCCATGGTGCCGATGCCGCTCGACCCGCCGTGCACCAGCAGCGTCTCCCCGGGCCGCAGCCCGGCCAGCATGAACACGTTGCTCCAGACCGTGCACACCACTTCGGGCAGGGCCGCCGCCTCCTCCAGCCCCACTTCGTCGGGCACCGGCAGCAGCTGGCCCACGGGGACGGCGACGCGCTCGGCGTAGCCGCCTCCGGAGAGCAGGGCGCACGCGGCGTCGCCGACGGCCCAGCCCTCGACCCCGTCGCCCACCTGGGCGACCCTCCCGCTGCACTCCAGCCCGGGCCACGCCGGCACGCCCGCGGGCGGCGGGTAGTGGCCCTGGCGCTGCAGCAGGTCAGCACGGTTCACGCCCGCCGCGGCCACCTCGAGCACCACCTCACCCGGCGCGGCCACCGGGTCGGGGACCTCGGCGACCTCGAGGACGTCGGGGCCGCCCGGCTCGCGGACGACGACTGCGCGCATGGGCAGGAACCTAGCGGGACGGGAGACACTGAGCCTGATGAGCAGCCCGACGAGCGAGACGGCGACCGGCGAGGGCGAGCAGCGGACGGCGCCCGCGCCGGCCCCCTCGGCGCCGGGCCGTGCACCGCGCCGGCGGCGCATCCTGCGGCGGACGGCCGTCGTGCTGCTGGGCATCTGGCTCGCCGTCACGCTCCTCGCCCTCGGCTACGACCTCACCACCGGCGGCAGCCTGCCCCGGCCGGCCCTCGGCCCGACCCACCACGACGTGCGGACCGGCGACCTCGTGACCCACTACGAGCAGTGGGGGACGAGCGGCCCGCCGATCGTGCTCGTCCACGGGTTCCTCGAGTCGTCCTACGTGTGGGACCTCACCGGACCGCTGCTCGCCGGGGGCGGCTACCGGGTCTACGCCATCGACGTGCGCGGCTTCGGCTACACCGAGCGCCGCGGGCCGTACACCCTCGACAGCGACACCGACCAGCTCGGGGCGTTCCTGGGGGCGCTGCACCTGACGCCCGCCGACGGAGCGGCGCCGCTGCTCGTCGGGCACTCGAGCGGTGCCGCGATCATCACGAACCTGGCCCGTCGTGACCCAAGCGCCGTCCGCCGGATCGTGCTCATGGACGGCGACGGCACGCCCTACGGTGCCGGCCCGGCCTGGGTGCACGCGCTGGTCGTCGACCCGTACGCGACGGCGCTGGTCCGCCTGTTCAGCAGGCACCCCGCGCTCGGCGCGTCCGCCGTCTACGGCCGCGCCTGCGGCCCCGGCTGCCCGCCCTTCGACGCCGACGCCTGGACCCGCCCGTTCCGCATGGACGGCGCCGAGTCGGCCCTCATCGACATCCTGGGGCAACCGCTGATCGGCCTGACCTACGCGCAGGAGGAGCAGGTCCGCGCGCCGGCGACGATCGTGTACGGCACCGAGGACCCGCAGATGAGCGCGGACGACGCCACCGCCGCCGCGCGCCGGCTGCGGACCGCGGACGTCGTCCCGCTGCCCGGGGCCGCCCACCTCGGCATGCTCAGCCACCCGGGGCTCCTGGTCGACGCGATCGACCGAGCCGCTCGGTCGGCTGCTCGGTGAGGCGGTGCGGTGAGGAGGCGCGGTGAGCGAGCTCAGAACGCGTCGCCGGTCCGCCAGGCCATCTCCTGCAGCAGGAGCGTGTTGCCGTCGGGGTCCTCGACGGACACGTAGCGCACGCCCCCGCCGACGTCCTGGATGTCCCCGACCTCGACTCCGCGCCCGGCGAGCTCGGCGCGGGCCGCCTCGATGTCGGCCACGACCAGGTGCAGGCCCCGGATCCAGCCCGGCTGCATGACGTCGGTGATGCCCTGCACGCCCGTCGCGAGCAGGATCGAGCAGGCCGAGCCCGGCGGCGTCAGCTGCACGATGCGCATCCCCTCGTAGGGGGTCACGTCGACGTCCTGCGCGAAGCCCAGCCGCTCGACGTAGAAGGCCTTGGCGCGGTCGACGTCCGCGACCGGAACGGGCACGAGCTCGAGCTTCATCTCCATGGCAGGCGAGCCTAGAGGCACACCCCCAACGAGTTCAACTCTCCGGTTTATAAACCTATGAGATGAAGAGCTCGGCGGCAATCTCCAGATCGGCCGGGGTGTCGAGGTCGAGCGACTCGCGCGCGTCCACCGGCACCCGGGTCACGCGGAGCCGGGCGACCAGCTCGCGCAGGCGGGCGCCGGCGGGCTGGCCGCTCGCGAGCGCCGCGCGTAGCGGCACCACCCGGTAGGCGGCGAGCAGCGGCTGGTCGCGACCGCCGGGATCCGCGCCGATCGCCCCGTCGACGGCGGGCGCGAGCGCGGCGAGCAGGCGCGGCACCGCGCCTCCCGCGAACGGCGCGTCCCCGGCGCCGACCGCGACGACGTCGACGTCCGGTCCGAGCGCGGCGACGGCGGCCGCCAGCCCGGCGACCGGCCCCCCGCCCGCCGGCTCCTCCCGGACCCACGCGACGCCGGGGAGACCGGCCCGCGCCGGATGATCGCGTGGTGCCGCCACGACGGCGTCCGCGAGGGTCACCCCCGCCCCGGCCACCAACCCCCGGACGGCGTGCTCCAGCACCGTGCGGCCCGCCAGCGGCATCGCCGTCTTGTCCCGGCCGCCCCAGCGCCGGGCCGCTCCACCGGCGAGGACGACGACCGCGAGGCGCACCCGCCCAGTGTGGGCCCCCGAAGGGGTAGGGTCACAGCGTCGGCGTGCCCCTCAGCGGACCGCCGGCCGGTGCATCGCAGCGAAGCCGGTGAGAGTCCGGCACTGTCCCGCAACTGTGAGCGGCTCCCT
The DNA here is from genome assembly GCA_963792195.1 of uncultured Actinomycetota bacterium. Taxonomy (GTDB): domain Bacteria; phylum Actinomycetota; class Actinomycetes; order Actinomycetales; family Kineosporiaceae; genus DATKNA01. The sequence continues at coordinate 533,487 of CAWBVK010000007.1, forward strand.
CGGGTGCTGCGAGTCAGGTCGCCTGCCTGTGCCGGTCCTCGACCCTCGAGGTACGGGTCGCGTGGCGGGCGAGGGACCCGTGCGTGGTCCTGCCCGTGTCACTGGAGAGACCATGCTCCGCACCAACCCGGCGAGGGCGCTGCTCGCGTCCGTCGCCGTGCCCGCCCTCGCCCTGCTCGCCGCCTGCGGCGCGTCGTCCGGCGGGACCACCTCGACCACGGCCGGCGCCACGCCGGCGGCGTCCACGAGGACGCAGGCCGCCACCTTCCCCGTGACCGTCACCGGCGCCGACGGCGCCGTGACGATCCCCGCCCGGCCCAAGAAGATCGTCTCGCTGTCCCCGGCCGACACCGAGATCCTCTACGCGATCGGCGCCGGCCCCCAGGTCGCCGCGGTCGACGACCAGTCGAACTACCCCGCGGGCGTGCCGACCCAGGAGAACCTGTCGAGCTACAAGCCCAACGCCGAGGCGATCGCCTCGTTCGCCCCCGACCTCGTCGTGCTGTCGAACGACGACAACGGCGTGGTCGCCGCCCTCAAGAAGCTGAGCGTGCCGACCCTGGTGCTCGCCGCCCCCACGTCGATCGACGCGAGCTACGCCGAGTACACCGCCCTCGGCCAGGCCACAGGGCACGTCGCCGAGGCGCAGACGACGGTGCAGAGCGTCAAGGACCGCATCGCCAAGGCGGTGGCCTCGGTGCCGGCGTCGGCGAAGGGGCAGAAGGTCTACCACGAGCTCGACCAGACCTTCTACTCCGCGACCAGCGACACCTTCATCGGCAGCCTGTACAAGCAGTTCGGGCTGCAGGACATCGCCGACGCGGCCAAGGGCGCGAACAGCGGGTACCCGCAGCTGTCGGCGGAGTACATCGTCAAGGCCGCGCCCGACCTGATCGTGCTGGCCGACACGAAGTGCTGCAAGCAGACGCAGCAGACGCTGGCCCAGCGGCCCGCTTTCGCCTCGATACCCGCGGTGAAGAACGGCAAGGTCGTCGCCGCGGACGACGACGTCGTGTCGCGCTGGGGCCCTCGGACGGCCGACTTCGCCGAGCTCGTCGCGAAGGAGCTGGGTGGTCAGTGACGCGGCCGTCCGGGGTCGCCCGTCGAACGGGGGGGCCCTGGACGGCGGGTGGCGGCGCCGGTCGGCGGCCCTCGGGGTCGCCGCGGCGCTGCTGCTCGTCGCCGTCGTGCTGGGCGTCGGGGTGGGCACGATCCACCTGGCGCCCGGCGCGGTCGTCTCCACCCTGCTCGACCGGGTCGGCGTGCACGTCGGCACGCCGCTCGAGGGCGTGCAGGCCCAGATCCTGCTCGTGCTCCGGCTGCCCCGCGTGCTGCTCGTCGCGCTCGTCGGCGGCGTTCTCGCCATGGCGGGGGCGGGGTACCAGGGCGTCTTCCGCAACCCGCTGGCCGACCCCTACCTGCTGGGGTCGGCCGCGGGGGCGGGCCTGGGAGCCACCCTCGTCATCGCCTACGCGCCGACCGGGTTCGGCCCGATCGGCACCGTGCCCGCCGCCGCGTTCGCGGGGGCGCTCGGGGGCGTCGGGCTGGCGTACCTGCTCGGCACCGTCGCCGGCCGGGCGGGCGGCGGCACCAGCGCCATGACCCTCCTGCTGGCCGGCATCGCGGTCAGCTCCTTCCTCACCGCCATCCAGACGTTCGTGCAGCAGGCGCACACCGACCAGCTGCGCAGCGTCTACTCGTGGATCCTCGGCCAGCTCGGCGGCTCCAGCTGGGGCGACCTCGCTCAGGTGCTCCCGTACGCCGCGGTCTCGGTCGTGGTGCTGCTCTCCTCGACCCGCGCCCTCGACGTGCTCGCCGTCGGCGACGAGGAGGCCACCACGCTCGGGCTCCACCCGCAGCGGGTGCGCCTCGTCGTTCTCGCCGCCGCCTCGCTGGCGACCGCCGCCGCGGTCGCCGTCAGCGGGCTCATCGGGTTCGTCGGTCTGGTCGTGCCGCACATCGTCCGGCGGCTGGCCGGCGGCTCCTACCGGATCGTCCTGCCGGTCTCGCTGGTCGGCGGCGGGGCCTTCCTCGTGCTCGCCGACCTCGTCGCCCGCACCGTCGTCGCGCCCGGCGAGCTGCCCATCGGCGTGGTCACGGCCTTCGTGGGGGCGCCCTTCTTCGCGGCACTCCTGCGACTGGGTGGCGATCGCGGCTGAGTTCTGGCACAACTTCTGTCAAGGCCTCGTCCACGTCGTGGACAAGGCCGGCCGCCGGGGTCGGCACGCCGATCGTGGGAAGGGACGGACCGTGAGCGACTCCTGGGCGGGGGCGCTGCTCGAGGTGCGCGGGGTGGGGGTGAGCCGCGGCCGCGCGCGCCTGCTCGACGCCGTCGACCTCGTCGTCGAGCCGCGCTCCTGGACGGCGGTCGTCGGCCCCAACGGCGCCGGCAAGTCCACCCTGGTCCGCGCGCTCGCCGGGCTCGTGCGGCACGACGGGACGGTGCTCCTCGACGGGCGGGGCGTCGAGCGCCTGCCTGCCCGCGAGCGCGCGCAGGAGATCGGCTACGCGCCCCAGGTGCCGGTGCTGCCCGAGGCCGTGACCGTCGCCGAGTACGTGCTGCTCGGCCGCACCCCGTACCGCTCGCTGCTCGCCGGCCCCCGCCGGGAGGACCGCGAGGTCGTCGCGTCCGCCCTGGAGCGGCTCGAGCTCACCGCGTTCGCCGACCGCGCCCTGCGCACGCTCTCCGGCGGCGAGCGGCAGCGCGCCGTGCTGGCCCGCGCCCTCGCGCAGCAGCCGCGCCTGCTCCTGCTCGACGAGCCGACCGCCGCCCTCGACCTCGGCCACGCGCAGGCGGTGCTCGAGCTCGTCGACGAGCTGCGCCGCGAGCACGGCATGACCGTCGTCACGACCATCCACGACCTCGTCCTCGCCGCCCAGTACGCCGACCGGCTCGTGCTGCTGGCCGGCGGCCGCGTCGTCGCCGCCGGGCGCCCGCCCGACGTGCTGACCAGCGAGGCGCTCGCCACCCACTACGGGGCCACCGCCGAGGTGAGCGCCGGCGCGGGCGGCGTCCGCGTGCACCCGGTGCGCCCCTCGCTCGTCCGGCCATGAGCGAGGGACCCGCCGCGACGCGTGTCGTGGGCAGGACGGAGGCCGGCCGGGAGTGGCCGGTGCTCGTGCGGGAGTTCGGGCCCGGCTGGCGTGCGGTCTCGACGGCCCTGCTCGGCGGGGGCCTGCGCCCGTGCGCGTGGTGGCTCGACGCGCAGGTCGACAAGGAGTACTTCCACCCTGACCCCGTGGCGCACGCCCGGTCGATCGCGTCGGCGCTGGGGCTGGCGCCGGACGCCGGCTGCGCCATGCTCACCGCGGCGGACGTGCGCCGCTGGGCGGCCGCCACGGACGAGGGCGTCGAGGTGGCCGCGACCGTCGGGCTGGGCCTGCCGGTGCCGGCCGCCGTGCCGCCGGAGGTCGCGGCGCTCGAGGCGGCGCGCGCCGTCGGCACGATCAACCTGCTCGTCGTCGTGCCCGCCCCGCTGTCGGACGCCGCGCTGGTCAACGCGGTGGTCACCGCCACCGAGGCGAAGGTGCAGGCGCTGGTGGAGGCGGGGGTGCCGGGGACGGGCACCTCCTCGGACGCCGTCTGCGTCGCGTGCCCCGTCTCGTCAGGCGCCCTCGAGGCCTACGGCGGCCCGCGATCGCCGTGGGGAGCGCGGCTGGCTCGCGCGGTGCACGCCGCCGTCGCGGAGGGCACCGCCGACTGGTCAGCGGTGGCACCATGAACGGGTGACCCCCGCTGCCTCGACGGCCGGCACGAACGCCGGCACGAACGCCGGCACGACGGCTTGGACGCTGCTCGGCACCCCTGTGGGCGAGCTGCTCCTGACGACCGACGGCGCCGCCCTCACCGCGGTGTACTTCGAGCGCCACCGGGCCGGGTCGGACGGGCGGCCGGCAGCCGCCCAGCGACCCGGCGCGCGCGACGACGAGCACCCCGTGCTGGTGGCCGCCCGCACGCAGCTCGCGCAGTACTTCGCGCGCGAGCGCAGGGTGTTCGACCTGCCGCTCGCCCCGGCGGGCACGGCGTTCCAGCAGCGGGTCTGGACGGCCCTGCTCGACATCCCCTACGGCGCGACCGCCTCGTACGGCGACATCGCGCGCCGGCTGGGCCTGCCGTTGACGGCGTCCCGGGCCGTGGGTCTGGCCAACGGCTCGAACCCGATCTCGATCATCGTGCCGTGCCACCGGGTGATCGGCGCCGACGGGTCGCTCACGGGGTACGGCGGCGGCCTCGACCGCAAGCGCTACCTGCTCGACCTCGAGAGCGACCTGCTGTTCTGACGGGCCGATCCGGCGGCGGTCACGCCGAGGGCGCCCGCACCCGGCTCATCAGCGCCAGGGTGTTGCCCTCGCCGTCCTCGAGGAACGCCATCCACTCCTCGGTGCCGTCGTCGTGCCGGTGGACCAGGGCCGGTGCCCCCTGGAACGTCACCCCCCGTGCAGCCAGCTGCTCGTGCGCCCGGGTGATGTCGGGGACGTCGAAGTAGAGGATCGACCCCGGCACCCAGCGTTCCTCCGTCACCGCCTGCAGGTACAGCCGGGTGCCGCCGCAGTCGAAGAACACCAGCGAGCCGTACGAGTAGAGGTGCTGCAGGCCGAGCGTGTCCCGGTAGAAGCCGGTGGCGCGTTCGGCGTCGCGGACGTGCAGGGCGACCTGCCCGAGGCCGCGGATCCCGATCCCTGCCGACGTGGTCACGATGCCCTCCTGGTGTGGTCGACGTTCGAGGGGACGAAGAGGCCGGCTCAGGACGGCGGCGCGCCGTAGTCGGTGTCCCAGTCGAGCACGCCGCCGTCCGTCAGCGCCTTGAGGTGGGTGAGCGCGGCGACGGCGTCCGCCCAGGCCGGGTCGACCCGGCCGGAGTCGACCGGCGGGGTGAACCACGCGGCCACCGGCGCCGGCACCCGGTACGACGCGGCCAGGTCGGTGAACAGCGGCAGCCGCGCCGAGACCGAGAGGCTGAGCTGCCGGTACTCGCGCAGCACCGTCCGCAGCCGGATCCACCGGTACCGGTCGGTGCCGCTCTGCGCGGCGATGTCGCCGTCCCGGCCGGTGAGCCGCGCGCGCAGCTCGCGGCCCGCGTGGTGCCCGCGCAGCGCGAGCCGCAGCACCCCGCCGGCGTCGGGCACGAGCCCGCCGCGTCCCGGCCCCCGGCGCACCACGCCGATCCGGCCGCGGCCGCCCGGCCGGCCGAGCTCGACCCGGTCGCGCCAGCCCGACCGCGCGGCCACGACGGCGCGGACGAAGCCCAAGGCGCTCGAGGGCGGCGCCACCAGCGAGGGGCCCGGCGCGGTCCCGTTCTCGGTGACCTCGACCCAGGCGCCGTCGGCCGCGTCGTCCGCCTCGACCGGCACCACGGCCAGGCCCACGGTGGGCCAGCGCGGCAGCGGCACGTCGAACATCCGGACGGCGGCGTCGCCGGCGCCGGCGTCGCAGAACCAGTGCGTGGTGACCGCGTCCGGCGACGCCTCGGCCGGCCGGCCCCGCCAGCTGCCGAACGGGTCGCGCACCTCGGCGACGGTCTCGGGAGCCGGCCGGTACAGCGGGGTGGCGCGCAGGAGGCCCGGGACCGCCGCCGCCAGCCGCGCGGCCAGCACCACGGGCACGTCCGCAGGGTCCGGCAGCGGGCGCAGCGGCGAGCCGTGCCGCGGGCAGGCCGCCGCGCCGTCCGAGGGTGGGGAGCTCGCCTCGAGCTGCTCGACGACGCGCGTCGGCAGACCGCCGGCCAGGCAGGTCGGGCAGAACCACCAGCCGGCCAGCCCCAGCGGCAGCTCGAGCGGCCGGCCCGTGGTCACGTCCGTCGTCACCAGCCGCAGGTCCACGCCCCGCAGCTCGGGGTCGGCCGTCGCTCGGCGCAGCAGCTCGGCGTCGCCGTCCACGCGCCCGGTGCTGCGCAGCCACAGGTCCCCGAAGGTCAGCGCCCGCCGGGTCTGCTGGGTGGCGGAGTCGCCGCAGGCCCGCCTCGCCGAGCAGCCCCGGCTTCTTCGGCGGTGCCCAGGCGAGGTCGTCCACGACGTCCGCGAGCCAGCTCACCAGGGGCGGGACGCCGCCCGCGAGGCGCACCCCGGCGACGCGGTCGAGCAGCTCCGACACGCGCCCGGGGGGCGGGCCGGGGTCGACCAGGGGCACCCCCGGCACCAGGCCGTACTGCTCGGCCTCGGCCCGCTCCCGCAGCAGGCCCGACAGACCGAGGACGGCGCCGGCGAGGTGCGCGGCCGCTCCCGCCAGCAGCACGGTGACCACCAGCGTGACGGCGACGACGCCGACCACCCCGGGTGCGACCGGGGAACGCAGCAGTGCCGCGACGAAACCGGCCGCGCCCACGAGGACGCCGAGCCACACCAGTGCGACCGCGACCCGTGCGGCGCGCCCGGGCACGGCCGTGAGCGCAGCGGCGACCGCCACGCCCCGGCGCCGCCGGCGCGACAGCGCCACGAGCAGCCGGAACGGCGCGCGCAACGGGGCGGACGGCTGCAGCAGCCGGGCCGGGTGGTCGCCGCCGGGTTCAGCCAGCCACGCGACGGCCTGCGCGAGCCCGGCGTAGCCCGGCGCGACGAGCACGGGTCCGTCGGGACCCTCGAGCGGTGCGATCCGGCCGACCTCGGCGGCCGCGACGGCCGTGGCGGTCAGCGCGGCGACGCCGGCGCCGCCGATCCTGCGCAGCAGGTAGTGCTCGGCGAGGGCGCACGCGACCAGCGGGTAGGTGAGCGCGGCGGCCGCCCCGCCGCGCAGGGTCAGGTCGCACGAGCGGGCGGCGTAGGCGGCCACGACGGCGGCGTCGGGGGTGGTGGTGGCCGTGGCCAGGGTGACCGCGGGAGGTGCGAGCAGCGGGTGGTCCGCCTCGCCGCCCTCGCCGCCCTGGCCGGTTTCGCCAGCTTCGGCGCCCTCCGTGGTCAGGGCGGTGAGGTAGAGGGCGGGGTCCTGGTACCGGCGCAGGGTGCGCCAGGCCTCGTCCTGCGCCTCCGCGTCGTCGTCGTGACCGCGCGCGGGCGCTCTCGCCGGACCCATCCGGCTCCTCCCTCGACCTCGCCGCGACGTACCCGTCGTGACGGCCCGTCACCGCATGATCGTGGACACCCCGTCGGGACGCATCATGACGTACACGGATGTAAGCCTGTCACGGTCGGGTGCTGCGGGTCATCGGCGACGCGCTCTGGTCGGTGTCGTGCCCGCCACCTAGCCTCGATCCATGAACCGGCGCTCGGGGGTGGTGGTCGCGGTCGCGGCGGTCGCCGTGGTGGCCGCGACGGCCACCGCCGGCGCGGTCACCGGGAACCGTTCCCAGCAGGAGCCCGCCGCGGAGGCGGAGCCGTCGCCCGGCTCGGCGCCGTCCGCCCCCGCCCCCTCCGCCGCGGCGCCGGCACCGACGCCCACGCCGGCGCCGGCGCCGTCCTTGGGGCCCGCGACCCAGGCCTCGCTCGGTGACCCGCTGTTCCCGGGGCTCGGCAACGGTGGCTACGACGTGCAGGCGTACGACCTGCACGTCACCTACCCCCGCAAGGACCCGGCACAGGCGGTCACGCTCGCCGTGACGATCCGCGCCCGGGCCACGCAGCAGCTGGCGGCGTTCGACCTCGACTACTCGGGGCCGGGTGTCGGGGCCGTGACGGTCGACGGCGCCGCCGCCTCCGCGCAGCAGCAGGGCCAGGAGCTCGTCGTGACGCCCCGTGCGCCGGTGGAATCGGGGCACGACTTCACCGTGGCGATCACGGGGGTGCGGGCCTCGCCGCAGCCGGTCCGGCCGGGCGTCGCCGGCAGCGTCACCTTCATGTCCAGTCAGGACGGCACCGTTCTCGCCGGCCAGCCGAACGGCATGCACCAGCTGTTCCCCTGCAACGACCACCCGAGCGACAAGGCCCTGTTCACGTTCAGCCTCGACGTGCCGGCGGGCTGGACGGCCGTGGCCAACGGGGTTGCGGACGGGCGGGCCGACACCGGGGGCCGCAGCGTCTGGCGGTACCGGGAGGGGCACCCGATGGCCACCGAGCTCGTCCAGATCGCGGCCGGCGACCTGCAGGTCGTGCAGTCACCGCCGGTCGAGGGCGTGCAGCGCCGTGACGTCGTCCCGCGCCGGCTCGCGGCGCAGCTCCGGCCCGTGCTGGCGCCGGTGTCGGGATACGTCGCCTGGATGGAGAGCCAGGTGGGCGCCTACCCCTTCGAGACGTACGGGGCGCTCGCCGTGCAGGGGCAGCTCGGGTTCTCGCTCGAGACCCAGACGGTGCCGCTCTTCGACACCGGCGTCCTCGGCAGCCCGAACGCCGCCGCCCGCGAACGGGTCCTGGTGCACGAGCTCGTGCACCAGTGGTTCGGCGACAGCGTCTCCCCGGCGCAGTGGAGCGACGTCTGGCTCAACGAGGGCCACGCCACCTGGTACCAGCTGCGGTACGCGTCGGAGCACGCGAGCATCGCGCCGCTCACCCAGGGCCGCGCCGAGGACCTCGACGGGTACATGCGCCTCGTCTACGGCGTGGCCGACACCCTCCGGAGCCGGTACGGGCCGCCCGGGGCACCGCCCGACGGCGGCCGCGGCCTGTTCAACCCCGACGTCTACGACGGCGCCGCCCTCGTGCTCTACGCGCTCCGCCAGGAGGTCGGCGACGAGGCGTTCGGGCGGATCGAGCGGCGCTGGGTGAGCGACCACCGCGACGGCGTGGCGTCGTCCGCCGACTTCGCCGCGCTCGCCTCCGAGGTCGCCGGCCGCGACCTCGGGCCCTTCCTCCACGCGTGGCTCTACGCTCCACAGACCCCGCCCATGCCCGGGCACCCCGACTGGGTCGCCCACTGAGCCGGTGTCCGATCCGGGCCGGGCCGTTCGTCGTACGGGTGAGCGGCCGCCCACGAGGGGCACCCCGAGCTCCAGGAGGTGGTCATCGTGCAGTACCTGCTCTCCGTGATCCACGACTCGGCCGATCTGGCGACCGACGCCGAGATGGCGGCCATCGACGTGTTCAACGACCGGCTCCAGGCCGAGGGCCAGTGGGTCTTCGCCGGCGGCCTCGGGGTGCCCGACAACGCGACCGTCGTCGACAACCGCCTCGGCGAGGCCCTGGTGACCGACGGGCCTACGTCGAGTCGAAGGAGTACGTCGCCGGTTTCTGGATCATCGAGGTCCCCGACCTCGACGTCGCGCTCCGGCTGGCCACCGACGGCTCGAAGGCCTGCAACCGCAAGGTCGAGGTCCGCCCGTTCCTGTGACCGGCCCCGACCTCGAGGAGGCGATCACGCGGGCCCACCGCGAGGAGTGGGCCCGGGTCGTCGCCACGCTCGCCAAGCGGTTCGGCGACCTCGACGTCGCCGAGGAGGCGGCGGCCGAGGCGTTCGCGACCGCCGTCGAGCGGTGGCCCGCTGACGGCGTGCCCCGCAACCCGGGCGCCTGGTTGACGACCACGGCGAACCGCAGGGCCATCGACCGCATCCGGCGCGAGACCAAGCGCGACGACAAGCAGAAGGCGGCCGGGATGGTGCACGACGACGAGCCGTCCGGGCCTCGCGGCGCCGTCGACGACGAGCGGCTCCGGCTGGTCTTCACCTGCTGCCACCCGGCCCTCGCGATGGAGACCCGGGTGGCGCTGACGCTGCGCCTGGTCGGCGGCCTCACCGTGCCCGAGATCGCCCGTGCCTTCCTGGTCGGCGACGCCGCGATGGCCAGGCGACTCACCCGCGCCAAGACGAAGATCAAGGCCGCTCGCATCTCCTACCGCGTGCCCGTGGCCGGCGACCTGCCGGCGCGCGTCTCGGGCGTGCTCGCCGTGCTCTACCTCGTCTTCAACGAGGGCTACCTGGCGAGCGGCCCCGGCCCCGAGCCGGTGCGCCGCGACCTGACGGCCGAGGCGATCCGGCTCACGCGCCTGGTGCGCGCGCTCCTGCCCGACGACGGCGAGGTGGCCGGCCTGCTGGCCCTGATGCTCCTCACCGAGGCCCGCCGGGCCGCGCGGGTCTCGGCGAGCGGCGAGCTGGTCCCCCTCGACGAGCAGGACCGTTCGGCCTGGGACGCCGAGCTGATCGCGGAAGGCCACCGGCTGGTGCGCGAGAGGCTGGCCGCTGCCGCGGCGGGTGCCGCTCCCGGGCGTTACCAGATCCTCGCGGCGATCAACGCTGTGCACACGTCGGCCCGCGACGTCAGGGACACCGACTGGTCGCAGGTGGTCGCCCTCTACGACCGGCTCGCGCGCGTCGACCCCTCGCCGGTGGTGGCCCTGAACCGGGCCGTCGCGATCGGGGAGCTCGACGGCCCCGAGGTCGCCCTCGCGCTCGTCGACCGGCTGGGGGGCGAGCTGGGCGAGTACCACCCCTTCCATGCGACGCGGGCCCACGTCCTCCGCCGGCTGCGGCGCACCGAGGAGGCGTGCACGGCCTACGGCAGGGCGCTCGAGCTCACGGACAACCGGGCCGAGATCGCCCCCTTGGTGCGCCGGCGCGACCAGCTCGGGTGAGGTCCCGACGCGCCGTCCGCATCGCGGAAAGTTGACGCGTCCAGTTGGGAACACGACGGGCTGCGACTAGGTTGCCCAGGCATGGCGCGCATCTACGACGACGTGACGCAGCTGGTCGGCAACACCCCCCTGGTCCGGCTCAACCGGATCACCGACGGCGCGGGCGGCGTCGTGGCCGCCAAGCTCGAGTTCTACAACCCCGCCAACTCGGTCAAGGACCGCATCGGGGTCTCGATGATCGACGCGGCCGAGGTCAGCGGCGAGCTCAAGCCCGGCGGCACCATCGTCGAGGCGACCAGCGGCAACACGGGCATCGCGCTGGCGATGGTCGGCGCCGCCCGCGGTTACCGCGTCGTGCTCACCATGCCCGAGTCGATGAGCAAGGAGCGGCGGGCCCTGCTCCGCGCGTACGGCGCCGAGCTCGTGCTCACCCCCGCGCCCGAGGGCATGAAGGGCGCCGTCGCCCGCGCCGAGCAGATCGGTCGCGACGAGGGTGCCGTGCTCGTGCGCCAGTTCGCCAACGCCGCGAATCCCGAGATCCACCGCCGCACGACCGCCGAGGAGATCTGGAACGACACCGACGGTCAGATCGCCGCGTTCGTCGCCGGCATCGGCACCGGGGGCACGATCACCGGCGTCGGCCAGGTGCTCAAGCAGCGCAACCCCGACATCAAGGTCTTCGGCGTCGAGCCCGCGGCGAGCCCGATCCTCAACGGCGGCCAGCCCTCCGGCCACCCGCTGCAGGGGATCGGTGCCAACTTCGTCCCCGAGATCCTCGACCGCACGGTCTACGACGAGATCCTCGACGCGCCCACCGACGAGTCCGTGGCCTACGCGCGCCGCGCCGCGAAGGAGGAGGGGCTGCTCGTCGGCATCTCGTCGGGCTCGGCGCTCTGGGGGGCGACCCAGATCGCCCGGCGGCCCGAGTTCGACGGCAAGCTCATCGTCGTGATCGTCCCGTCGTTCGGCGAGCGGTACCTGTCGACGATCCTTTTCCAGGACCTCCTCGACTGAGGGTGTTCAGGAGCGCGCCGGGAAAGGCCGGCTGGCGGGCACGGCTGCGCGAGGACGTCGACGCCGCCGTCGCCCGTGACCCCGCCGTCCGCAGCCGCGCCGAGGTCGTCCTCGGCTACCCCGGCCTGCACGCCCTGTGGGCGTACCGGGTCCACAACGCGCTGTGGCGGCGGGGTCACCGGCTGGTCGCCCGCCTCGTGTCGCAGGCCGCCCGTGCCGCGACCGGGATCGAGATCCACCCCGGCGCCACGATCGGCCGGCGGTTCTTCATCGACCACGGCATGGGCGTGGTGATCGGCGAGACCGCCGAGATCGGCGACGACGTCATGATCTACCACGACGTCACGCTCGGCGGCCGCAGCCTGCAGCGCGTCAAGCGACACCCGACGATCGGCGACGGCGTGGTCATCGGCGCAGGTGCCCGCGTGCTCGGGCCCGTCACCGTGGGCGCCGGGGCGCAGATCGGCGCGAACGCCGTCGTCGTCCGCGACGTGCCGGCGGGCGCGGTCGTGGTCGGCGTCCCGGGCGTGGTGCGGGTGGTGCCGCCCGGTACCCCGGTCCCGGACGCCGCCGAGGCGGTGGACCCCGCGATCTGGATCTAACCTCACCTCGTGACCGAGTCAGCCCCCACCGACGAGGTGCGGCCCGGCGAGACCGAGGCGCAGCGGGCCGACCGGAACTTCAACGACATCCTGCAGGAGCTGCGGGTCGCGCAGACCGGCGTGCAGATCCTGTTCGGCTTCCTGCTCACGATGCCGCTGCAGGCGCGCTTCGAGAAGCTGGACGGCTTCGAGAAGAACCTCCTCGTGGTCGCGGTCCTCCTGCTGGCCGTCGCGACGGCCTGCATCATCGCGCCCGTCGCCTGGCACCGGGCGCTGTTCCGGCACCGGCTCAAGGCCGAGATCGTCGACGCCGGCAACGTGTTCGCGAAGGCGGGGCTGACGTTCCTCGGCCTCGGCATCGTCGCCTCGATCATGCTCATGCTCGACCTCGTCGTGAGCCGCGGGCTCGCCATCACCCTCGCGGTCGCCCTCGGCGTGCTGCTGTTCAGCCTCTGGGTGGCCTCGCCCGTCATACGACGCCGCGGCCTGCACCAGGAACCACCCGCCCGCCCCGACGCCTGACTCCTGGTCACCGAACGAGGGACGCGCCGGGGCTCTCCGCGGACGCTGTGCACTGCCCCGCCCGGTGGGGCAGTGCACAGCGTCGCCAGGACCACTCCGCCGGGGAGGCGAGCCCGACGAGGGGCGTCAGGTCGTCGGCACCCAGAAGCGCAGGACGCCGTTCCGCTCGTCCTCGAGCACGCCACCGCACGCCTCGATGACCTTGCGCGAGGCCGCGTTGTCGTCGTCGCAGGTCAGCAGGGCCTTCTCGATGCCGAGCGACGCCGCGTACGGGAGCACGTCGCGGAGCATCGCGGTGGCGTGACCACGCCGGCGGGCCGACGCGCGGACGTCGTAGCCGATGTGGCCGCCCTCCTCGAGCAGGTGCTCGTTCAGGCGGTGGCGTACGGCGATGCGGCCGAGGTACTCCGCGCCCTCGACCCACCAGAACGTCGTGCAGGGCACGAAGTGCGAAGGCCTCGGCGTCTCCTCGAGGGCCTGCGCGCGCAGTTCGGCGACGTACGTGGCGAAGCCCTCGTCGGTGTGCCACGTGTCGCCGTACTGCCGCATCTCGCCGGCGATCATGCTGTGCTCGCCGGGTGCCCCTCGGCCCTCGGCCCTGAACTCCGCCATGGCGGCCAGGAACGAGTCCTTCACGGTGACGGTCGGCGGGCTCAGCTCGGGCATGCCGTCATCGGATCACGCGGGCTGGCGGCGGTGCGACAGATATACGGCTGCGACGTCGAGGTCCCCGTGCCCGTCGGCGAGGGCCCGGTCGAGCCCCGCGCGCGCCGCCGCGAGCACCGCCACGTCGGCGAAGTCGAGGCCGGCGGCGGTGAACGCCTCGAGCGCCAGCGCCGCGTCCTTCGCGGCCCCCGCCACCGAGAACGTCGGGTCGAACGAGCCGTCGAGCATGGCGCCGCCCTTGAGCGCCACGAACGGTGCCTCGAGCGCCCCGCCCTTGATCGCCTCGAGGAAGAGCCGGGGGTCGAGGCCGAGCGCCTGCGTCGCGGTGAGGGCCTCGGCGACTCCCTCGGCGACGGTCGCCAGCCACCCGTTGACGACGAGCTTGAGCCCCGAGGCCCGCCCCGGCTCCGTGCCCACCCAGATCGTGCGCTGGCCGATCGCCTCGAGGACCGGCGTGGCCCGCTCGTGCGCCTCGTCGGGGCCCGCAGCGAGCACCACGAGCTGCCCCTGCGCGGCCGGCTGCTTGGTCCCGAGCACGGGGCTGTCGACGAACACCAGGCCGTGCTGCCCGGCGAGCTCCGCCAGCCGCCGGGCGCCCTCGACGCCGACGGTCGTCGTCTGCAGCCAGAGCGTGCCCTCGGCCAGGCCGGGCACCGCGGCCTGGACGACGTCCACGACGCTGTCGACGTCCCAGAGCATGGTGAGGACGACGTCGGCGCCCTGCACGGCCTTCGCCGGATCGCTCTCGACGGTCGCCACGTCGGCGAGTGCCTGCGCCGATTCGGGGGAGCGGTTCCACACGCGCAGGTCGAGCCCCGCGCCGGCTATCCGGCGGGCCATGCCGCTGCCCATCGTTCCGGTGCCCAGGAGTGCCACGGTCGTCATGACGCACAGCCTGCTGCTCCTCGCCCCACCCTGCTCGTCGGGAGCCCGCCGATGTGCCCGCCGGTAGCCTCCGGCTGTGGACGACATCGTGACGTTCGGGCTGATCATCGGGACGCTGTGCGCGGTCCTGCTGCTCGCCGTCGTGTCGAACCGGCTGGGCGACCGTGTCGGGATACCCGCGCCCGCGTTCTTCCTGGTCGGGGCCGCTGTGGCCTCCGACGTCTTCCCGAAGCTGTCGCCGTCGTCCATCGAGTTGGTGCAGCGGGTGGTGACCGTCGCGCTCGTCGCCATCCTGTTCAACGGAGGACTCGACATCGGCTGGCCGCGGTTCCGGGCGAATGCCGGCGCGATCGCCTGGGTGGGGGTCGTCGGAACGTTCGTGACGGCGGGGGCGCTCGCGGTGGCGGCGCACGCCCTGTTCGGGTTCGACTGGCAGCTCGCCCTGCTCATCGGCACGGCGCTGGCCCCGACGGACCCGGCGGTGGTCTTCTCGGTGCTCGGCCGCCGGGTGATCGCGGGGCGCAGCGGCACGATCCTCGAGGGGGAGTCGGGCGCCAACGACCCGGTCGGCATCGCGCTCATGGTCGCGCTGCTGACGGCGGTGGCGGGCGGTGGCGGGGGCGGCCACGCCGCGCTCGTCGTCGTGGAGGAGTTCGCCCTGCAGATGGCGGTCGGCGCGGTCGTCGGGGTGGTCGGCGGTCGCGCGATGATCTGGGCGCTGCGACGTCCCCTGCCGAGCGAGGGCCTCTACGTGATCCGGTCGATCGCCTTCGTCGGGCTGATCTACGGGACGGCGACCGTGGCGCGGGGCTCGGGGTTCCTGGCGGTGTTCCTGGCGGGCATCGTCGTCGCCGATGCGCGAGCGCCGTACAAGCGCGAGATCGAGCGCTTCCACACCGCCGCGGCCAGCCTCGGCGAGATCGTCGCGTTCACCGCGCTGGGCGTCACCGTGAGCCTGCACGGCCTCGTCGGCGACGGCGGCTGGTCGGTGGGGCTGGGCCTGGCGCTGATCATGGCGTTCGTCGTGCGGCCGGTGCTCGTGGGGCTCGTGCTCTGGCCGGTACGCCTGACGCCCGGCGAGCGGGTGTTCGTGCTCTGGGCAGGGCTGAAGGGCGCGGTGCCGGTGCTGCTGGGTACGTACGTGCTCACGTCGGGGCAGGCCGGCGCGGCTCGTGCGTACGGGATCGTGTTCGTCGTCGTGCTGTTCTCGGTCGTCGTCCAGGGCGGGCTGGTGCCCTTCGTGGCCGCCCGGATGAAGCTGCCCGTCGAGATCCGCGAGCAGGAGCCGTACGCGCTCGGCATGCGCTTCCGCGACGAGCCGCACGGGCTGGCCCGGTTCACGGTCGCGCCCGGCTCCACCGCCGACGGGGCCCAGCTCAAGGCCCTCACGCTGGGGGAGAACGTCTGGGTCAGCTTCGTGGGGCGCGACGGCGCGCTCGTGCAGGTGCGCGGCGAGACCGAGCTGCGGGCGGGCGACGAGGTGCTCGTGCTGGCCGACCCGGCGGACTCCGACGTGGTGACGCGGATCTTCACCCAGCCGGCCGAGGAGCGGACGTCGTGAGGGTCAGCTTCCGGCGAAGTGCGCGCGGTCCTCGGCGAGGCGCTCCTGCTCGGCGACGGCCGCCTCGATCGTCTCGAGGCTGAACTCGGGCCGCTGCAGCGGCTGCCACTCCATCGCGCGGGCGCCGTCGAGGCACTCCTCGACGCTCAGCAGTGAGCTGTCGCGCGCCAGGAGCAGCGCGCGACGGTAGGTGTCCTCCGACATCCTCGACCGGGCTCTGGCCAGCGCACGCCGGGCCTTGGTCCGCTCATCACCGTGCAGGTCGCGTGCCGCGTAGACCTCGGCCTCGAGGTCCTCCACCGGCGAACCGTCGTCGACGGCTTCGGACGGGTTCGCGACGGCGTCACGGGCGGGGACCGAGCCCGATGGCGTGCTCCCGTTGACCGACGGTGCCGCCGCGGGCGCGGCGAGGCCTCCCCACGAGGGCTCTGCTCTGAAGGTCACGAGATGCAGGTTACCGCGAGAGTCGCCGGAATGTGCCGCAAAGGGATCATGTGCTCACTCACAGTCATTAATGGTATCGGTTTCGTCTCATCGACGCCTCTCACGGTCACTCGTCCGGACCCATCGCCACCCCTGCGGGCCCCGTTACATGGCCGCCCCCGACCCACCCCTCCCCTCGCGCCGATCAAGGAAGGTAGCGGGATCATGGTCGCGCGTCGACTCGGTGGGTGCCCCGCCCTCCCCGTAGGGCAGGGCACAATGGGCGGCGCAACCGGGAGGGCTGTCCGAGTGGCCTATGGAGACGGTCTTGAAAACCGTTGGGGCGGTAGCCACTCCGTCCCCGGGGGTTCGAATCCCTCGCCCTCCGCACCAGCATCAACAGGGGTTTGAGCTGCGAGAACGCCGCCCCTTTGTCCGTCGGCACGGCTGTGCGTCATGCCCCGCCCGTGGCGGCATCCGACCCCTCGACAGGGCACGCATGGGGCTCGAGGACAACGTCCATGTACTTGGGCCGCGTCTCCATCGGGGCGCCTCCGAACACCAGACAGAACGGGTGCCCCGCCGGGTCCAGGTACACCCGGAAGCCGCGTGTGTCGTCGCATCGTCCGACGGCGGACGCTCCGAGGCCCAGGACCGCCCGTTCGGCCTCCTCGATGCCCGTCACGCGGACGTCCAGGTGCGCCTGTTGCGGCACCCGTCCTTCCGGCCAGGTCGGAGGGGTCCACGCCCTCGCCCGTTGGAAGGCGAGCTCGCGCCAGCCGGCCGCTCGCCCTATCACCACCCAGTCGTCGTCGTCCTCGACCACCTGCATCCCGAGGACCTGCGCGTAGAACCGCGCGAGGAGGCGCGGGTCGGGGCAGTCGAGCACCGCCTTCTCCAACCGTCCGATCACGCCCCCCACCCTCTCGCCTCGCGCCTGCGAGTTTCCTCCGACGTACCGAAACCCGACCCGACGGAGGAGGCCGACGGCCGGCAAGCCCTCGACGCCCGGCGTGGTGGGGGTAGATCTGCAGGCCGACGCGCAGGACCCTGGACGTCATGAGCGTTCCCGCTCCCCACGAGCACACGGAGCTGGACCTCGACGAGGACGTGGCGCTCGACGACCGCGGGCATGATCCGGGACGTTGCGGCTGCCATGGATCGTCGGCGCACTGGTCGTCGGCGTCCTCATCGGCCACGCCTTGCTGCCCGCAGCCAGCGACGAGCAGTCGGTCCCGCCCGCGCCCACGACCCCGCCGGTACGGATGGCCCTGGGTGCCTACGCGATCGACGGGTCCTTCTCCACGGCCGACACCGGCCCGGATCTCCACCTCCCGACGCGGATCGGCACCCAGCTCATCGCGCGGGTGCCGGCCGTCATCCTGAACGAGACGACGCAACGCCTCGTCATCCGGGCGCTGCGTGTCAGCGGCCCCGGCGCCGCGCTCGCATCGAACGATTTCGCGATGGAGTCGGCTCCGCCGTTTCCGCTCGATCCCGGCGAGGTGCGAGACCTGCCCTTCGCCCTGCTGTCGGACTGCACGGTGCCGGTGCGACCCGTCCCGAAGATCACGATCGTGGTCGAGCCGGCGGCCGGGGGCGCACCGACCGACGTCGATGTGCAGATACCCGATCTGGACCGGCTGAGGGGCGCCACCCTCCTCGGCTGCTAGGTCTCACACGTCCACCGGGTAGCCGTACAGCCTGCGCGCCGCGTCGAGCGCACTCACGTACTCCGCCCGCTCGTGGCGCGGGCGGGGTCAGATCACCCACGATGGCCTCCTGCGCCGGTTGGTCCGACCGTAGGTCGCCGGCGGAGGCCCGCAGCAGGGACCAAAGTCGTCAGGTGAGGGCCCTTGAGCATCGCCCGGTGCACGCCGACGCGATCGCCCACGGCTCGCGGGCCGGTTCGGCACGGAGCGACGGGGGTCCCGGCGGTCACCGCCACAGGGTGTCCCCGTCGCCCTGCGGTACACGCCGGACTTTGCTCGTGGGGCAACGGCTCCGCGCAGAAATGATCAGAGGCGCTCGTCCGGTGCCTCCATGAGGCCGTGAGGCAGGACCATCACGTGGCGCCGGTGGGCGCGTCCGTCCCGGCACCCGGCCCGAGTGTGATGCCTGCGTGATCCTCCGGCCGCCGAGGTAAAGGGATCCGGGCCGTCATGCGTATGTCGGGCGTGGAGCGGAGACGGCACGAGTTCATCGAGTTCTACACCGCCTCCAGGGACGACTGCCTGCGGATCGTGCTCGTGAACGTGGGCGACAGGCAGCTCGCCGAGGACCTGGTGGCGGAGGCGTTCACCCGGGCCTGGATGTCGTGGCGCACCGTGCGCGAGCACCCGGTGCCACAGGCATGGGTGGTGCGGACGGCGCTGAACGCGCACGTCTCGTGGTGGAGGCGCCGTCGGCGCGAGTTCACGATCGACGACCCCGCAGCGTTGACGCGCCCGGAGGGCGGCCGGCCGGAGCCTGCCGCCGAGCTGGGGCTCGACGAAGGCCTGGCCGCGGCGCTCCGTGCGCTCCTGCTCAGGCAGCGCGAAGTGATCACGCTGAGGGTCCTGCTCGACCTGGACACCGATGCGACAGCGAAGCTGCTCGGCATCGCTCCTGGAACCGTCGGCGCGCACCTGCACCGGGCCCTCGCCGCGCTCCGCGCGAACACCCAGTCCTTCAGCGACCAGGAGGCAACGCGATGAACGACGACGACACGCTGGCAGCGGTCCGAAGCTCCCTCACCAGCACCAAGGACGCCCTCGCCCACGTGCGCATGGACCAGCCGCCCGAAGCGATCATGGCACGGGCCCGCGGCCGTCGGCTGCGCCGCGTCCTGCCCGGGGTGGGCGCGGGCGGCCTGGCGCTGGGACTCGGCCTGGCGCTGTCCCTGGCGGGGGGGCATTCCGGCGGTCCCGGCGGCTCGCCGGCGGCGTCCGGCGGTTCGGCCGCCGTCGGAGGCGTCCACGTCAACCTGGCCGCCTGGTCGGTGAACACTCTGCCGACCGGCCTGGTGAACGTGACACTGCGCGAGCTGAGGGACCCGGCACGGCTGAGCTCGACCCTGGCCGACGCGGGCGTTCCCGTGGTGCTGACGTCCGGCAGGGTGTGCGCTCCGGCGACGAGCTGCAGGTCTCGCGCGTGATTCGCAAGGTGTCGGGAGACGACGTCCTCGCGATCACCATCGACCCGAAGGCCATGCCGGCCGGGACCGAGCTGGTGATCGGGATCGGCACCTTCCGGAACGGCTCCCAGCACGGGCCCGCTGCCGCGTTCGGCCTGGAGAAGACGGGGTCGCCCCTGGACTGCGCCGGCGACGCCAAGACCCTCGGCGATTAGCGCAGCTGGACGGGCTCGTCGCTTGCCGCACGAGGCGCTCCCGGCAGGCGTTCCGGCCGGTTCCACCCACTCCAGCCGCGCTCGCGCATCAGGGCCCGGAGCCGGCCGGCCCGCGGATCCGCCTCGTTCGCGAGGGCGTCGAGCAGGTCGAACGGCAGTTCGTCCTGCTCCACGCCGGTATCCAGGGTGCCCGCCGCCTCGGCCTGCTCGAGCAGCTCGGTCAGGAGGTCGGCCACGTCCTCGAGCAGCCGGTCGTCGCTCGCGTCGTTCTCGAAGAGCTGCGACAGCAGGCGGTACAGCCGGACGACCCGGGGGTCGTCGAGCTCGGCCAGCTTGCCCGGGATCCAGTCGAGGACCCGGTCCGGCCAGCGCGCCGCCACGAGGATCCAGGCATCGCGTTCGACCTCCACCATCCGCTCCGACGCCCCGATCGCGCGCAGCCGGTCGAGGTAATAGGCCACCTCCGACGGCAGCACCAGGCCGTATCCGGCGGTGAGCTGGGCGATCTGCTTGCGGCTCGTCTCGAGTCGTTCGATCTCGTCGCGGAGCTGACCGTCGATCCGCTCGACCGCTTCGGCCAGCGCCGCGGCGTCGGCGTCCAGCACCTGGCGGATCCGCGACAGCGGGACGCCGGCGTCGGCCAGCGTGCGGATCTTGATGAGGGAGACGACGGCGGTCGGGCCGTACCGCCGGTAGCCCGAGTCGTCGCGCTCCGGCTCGGGCAGCAGTCCGACCTGGTGGTAGTGCCGCACCGCCCGCACCGTGACGCCGGCGTAGGCCGCCAGTTGCCCGATCGTCAGCATTCCCGCATCCTCCTCCCGGTCCCACTCACGCGATCCTGCGGCGGTACGTGCGGGTGGCGATGACGTAGGCCAGCACCAGCAGTCCGACGCACCACGCGAGAGCGATCCAGATGCCGTCGCCGACGGGCTGCCCGGAGAACAGGTCCCGGATCGTGTCGACGACGGAGGTGACCGGCTGGTGCTCGGCGAAGGCGCGCACCGGGCCGGGCATCGACTCGGTCGGCACGAACGCCGAGCTGATGAAGGGCAGGAAGATGAGCGGGTAGGAGAAGGCGCTCGCGCCCTCCACGGACGTCGCGGTGAGACCCGGGATCACCGCGAGCCAGGTCAGGGCCAGGGTGAACAGCACCAGGATGCCCACGACCGCGAGCCATCCCAGGACGCCGGCGCCCGTGCGGAACCCCATCAGGAGAGCGACGAGGACGACGACCGTGAGGGAGAGGACGTTGGCGACCACCGAGGTCAGCACGTGCGCCCAGAGCACCGACGACCGCGCGATCGGCATCGACTGGAAGCGCTCGAAGATGCCGCCCCGCACGTCGAGGAACAGCCGGTAGGCCGTGTACGAGATGCCGGAGGCGACGGTGATCAGCAGGATGCCGGGCAGCAGGTAACCCACGTAGGAACCGGCCCCGTGCTCGATCGCGCCCCCGAAGACGTAGACGAACAGCAGCATGAAGGCGATCGGCATGATCAGCGTCGTGATGACGGTGTCGGGGCTGCGCGAGATGTGGCGCAGGGACCGTCCCGTGAGGGCGCTGGTGTCCCGGGCGAAGCGCGTGGTCACAGCTGCCCCGCTTCCGCCGTGCCGCCGACGACCGCGAGGAAGACCTCTTCGAGGGTCGGTTGCTTCTCGACGTACTCGACCTTCGCGGGTGGGAGGAGCCGCCTGAGCTCCGCGAGCGTGCCGTTCACGATGATCCGCCCTTCGTGGAGGATGGCGATGCGGTCCGCGAGGTGCTCGGCCTCGTCCAGGTACTGCGTGGTGAGCAGGACGGTCGTCCCGCGGCCGGCGAGCTCCTCGACGGTCTGCCACACCTCGAGGCGCCCCTCGGGGTCCAGCCCGGTCGTCGGCTCGTCCAGGAAGATCACGGGCGGGTTCCCGATGAGGCTCATGGCGATGTCGAGGCGGCGCCGCATGCCACCCGAGTACGTGCCCACCCTCCGGGTCGCCGCCTCGGTGAGCGAGAAGCGCGCGAGCAGGTCGTCGGCGATCCGGCCCGGGTCGTCGAGGTGGCGCAACCTCGCCATCAGGACGAGGTTCTCCCGCCCGGTGAGGACCTCGTCGACGGCTGCGAACTGCCCGGTGAGGCTGATGGACTCCCGGACGTCGGCCGCCTGGCGCCCGACGTCGAAGCCGTTGACCTGCGCGGTCCCCGCGTCGGCCTTCGCCAGCGTGGAGAGGATCTTGATAACGGTGGTCTTGCCGGCCCCGTTCGAGCCCAGCAGGGCGGTGATGCTGCCCGGCGCCACGTCGAGGTCCACGCCGCGCAGGACGGCGAGCTCCCCGAACGATTTCTCCAGGCCACGGAGACGGATGGCGGCGTGATCCGCCCGATCCGGTGCTGGTGTGATGGTCATGACTTCAGCGTGGAGGGTTGACGCTACGTCAAGGTCAAGCGCCTCTGGCCACGTGCATGAGGTGCCGTCGGAGACTCGATCGCGGCGGCGCCCGTCCTCCGCGGCCCTCGCCCGCCCCGCCCGTCCCCGGACGAGAGATCGAACCCGCTGATGCAGTTTTCCGGGCTCGTTGGTCGCCTCGAATGTGCATCAGCGGGTTCGCGCGCGAGAGCGGCAGTTCACCTGGACCGCCGGGCCCTTGACAGCCTCCCGTCTGTCGGTGCCCTTACGCAGACCGCGCTCATGAGTGATCAGCAGGGTGACCCGGTCCGCGCCGAGCGGCTGGCGGAGGTGCGTTCCCGGACGTCCTGGGATCCCGCGAACCACCCTGAAGGATCTCGACCGGTACCACGTAAGTCGGTGGCCCTGCTGAGGCACGCTTGTCACTGTTGCCGAGTGACCACCGCCATCAGACCGGCCGTTCCCGGCGACCACGAGGCGATCATCTCCCTTACGCTCCGCGCCTGGGAGCCGATCTTCCCCCAGGTCAACGCCGTCCTCGGCACCGAGCTGGCCCAGCTGCTGCACGGCACCGACTGGCGGGAGCATCAGGAGCGAGAGGTCCGCGAGGCGCTCGGCTCACCCTCGACGACGTTCTGGGTCGCCGAGACCGGCGGCGCCGTGACCGGGTTCGTCGCGGCCCGGGTCGTCGACCCCCGGCGGCCGATCGGCGAGGTGTACATCGTCGGCGTGGACCCGCCCGCGCAGCGCGCGGGGCTCGGAACGGCCCTCACCGAACACGCCGCCGGCTGGCTCCGCGACCAGGGGATGCGCGTGGCGTACATCAGCACCGGCGGCGACGCGGGGCACGCTCCGGCCCGCGCGCTGTACGAGCGGCTCGGGTACCGGGCGCTGCCCGGCGTCCAGTACTTCAAGCCGCTGTAGGCGCGCGGCGGTCACGCACCGCCTCAGCTCGGGTCGACGTCGGTCAGCACGTGGCGGATCAGCTCGGTCCGGGAGCCGAGGCCGGTCTTGGCGAGGATGTTGCGGACATGGCCCTCGATCGTCCGCTCGGAGAGGACGAGGTGCTCGGCGATGTCACGGTTCGACCTGGCCTGCGCCACCAGGGAGGCGACCTCCCGCTCGCGCGGTGTCAGCGGGTCGGCGGCGCGGGCGGCGGCGCGGGTCCGTGCCAGGAGGGCCTCGGCGGTCGAACGCGCCACGGGCATCCCGAGCCGGCGCGCGTCCTGGGCCGCGGCCGTGGCCAGGTCGCGTGCCCGGCGCAGGTCGGAGGTGGCGCCGCGGCGCAGCAACTGACCGCCCAGGGCCGTTCGGCCGTGCACGACGTAGGGGCGGGCACCGAGCGCGCTGTCGACGCCGATCCCCTCCTCGAGCAGCGGGATCGCCGCATCCGCCCCCGCGCTGACGGACTCGAGGCGTCCGCGCACGCGGGCGACCGATCCGAGGTAGGCGACGGTGCCACTTCCCAGTGCGGCCGCCTGCTGGTGCAGCGTCGCGCACGTGCGCGCGAGGTGTCGGCACCGGTCGACGTCCCCGAACTCGACGGCCAGCTCCACGGCGTAGGGCAGGACCGGCAACAGGATGGGATCGTCCGGGCCGAGCGTGTCGAGGGGGAGGGCGCGGTAGGCGTCGTCCGCCTCCTCGCGACGACCGAGCACGAGCAGCGCGAGAGCCGCGCTCGCGCGCGTGACCAGCAGGGGTGGTGTCCGCGCGAGAAAGACCACCGCCTGCTCCACGAACTCGTTCGCGGCGCCGCGTACACGCGCCATGAAGACCGCGAGGCCGACGTGCATGCCCAGCGCCGACATGTCGCCGAGGATCTGGGCGTGCTCGTTCGCGGCCAGTGACAGCGCCATCGCCGCGTCGAAGTCGCCCACCAGCGCGGCGTGCGCGGCGCGCCGGCGCAGCAGTTGCCACAGGGCGATGGGCAGTTGGGTCCGTTCGGCCAGGGTGGCGAGCGCGAGCAGTTCCCGGGTCGCCGCCGTGACGTCGCCGGACTCCATGAACGCATCGGCGCGCCAGCCACGGCCCCACAACTCGGCGAGCGGCCGCCGGGCGGCGGTGGCCAGCTCGACACTCCGCCGGCCCAGCTCGAGCCGTTCGGCGGCGAATCGGGGTGTGAGGGTCAGCGGGCCGCGGGCGCCGATCGCGTCGAGCTGCGCGGTCACGTCACCGCTCGTCTCCGCGTCGTCGACGGCGCGCTGTGACCAGGTGAGCGAGGCCGCGAGGTCACCGCGATGCCGGGCGACGTGCGCGAGCTGGGCCTCGACCTGCGCGCGCAGGGCCAGCACGCGCGAGCCCTCGTGTGCAGCCGCGTCGAGCGGAGCCGCGTCCAGCGCCTCGAGGGCCTCGTGGCAGAGCTCGTCGACGGCGTCGTTGACGTCCGGGTCGGCGACACCCTGGACGACGACGGCCGCGCGCGCGACGGCGCCCGCATCACCCACCCGAAGCGCCGCATCGCTGGCGCGACGACACGCGGCGAGGCTGGCGACGAGGTCGCCGGCGAGATAGGTGGCCTGAGCGAGGGCGAGCAGGAGCCCCGTCAGGCGCGAGCCGTCACTCGAGGCCGGCCCGAGCATGGCCTCGGCCTCGACGGCCTGGCGTAGGTGCGCAGCGGCCTGCGCGAACGCGCCGGCCCGCACGGCGACCTCGCCCGCTCGTTCGGCCCACCGGCTCGCGTGGGCCAGGTCGCCGCTGTCGAGCCAGTGACCGGCTATCTCGCCCGCCCATCGGTCCGTATCAGCGCCCGCTCGCTCCTCGAGCACCTCGGCGACCCGCCGGTGCAGGGCCGTCCGGCGGCCCGGTTCGACCTGGGCCTGCACGGCGTCGCGGACCAGCGCGTGGGCGAAGCGCACCCGCTCGCCGGGCACCGGCTCGATGATCCCGTTCAGCTCGCCGAGCCGGAGAGCGCCCCTGATGTCCCCCGCGGACATCTCCAGGACAGCCCCGAGCACGGTGGTCTCGGCCTCCGCGCCGAGAACGCTCAGCGCCTCGGCGACGTGCAGGGCGGGTGCCCCTGCGCCCGAGAGCGCCTGCAGGACGACGTCCCGCAGCTCGGGCAGTCGGGCCAGCGCCTGTCCGCTCCCGCCGGACCGGCGCAGCAGTTCGGGGGCGGCGTGGGCGACCGTACGCAGGTACAGCGGGTTCCCGCCGGACCAACGGACGATCCTGCCGACGGCGTCGGGGTCGGCCTCGGGGGCCGCGTGGCACAGCAGCGCGGCGGCCTCGTCCTCGGGCAGTGGCGCGAGGCGGACGAGCTCGCTCCCGGCACGGGTGGGCAGCTCGGACAGCCGGTCGGCGAGCGGTCCTGCGGCCGGCGGCCGGTAGGTCGCCACGACCAGCACCGGCATCCGGCGCGCCGCGCCGGCCAGGCGGTCGAGCAGCCGCACGCTCGCCTCGTCCGCCCAGTGGACGTCCTCCAGGACGACGACGAGGCCGCCGCGGTCGCCCCCCAGGCCGTCGAGTGCGTCGAGCACGGCGGTGTGCGCGGCGAACTCGGCCGCCGCCGCGTCGCTCGCCGAGCTGCTCGACCCCGTCACGTGGCAGGCACTGTCCACCGCCTCCGCCACCCCCGGCAGCAGGCGGGCGGCCCGGGCCCACGGCCAGAGCGGCGGCATCCCGGCGTCGTCGACGGCGGCCCCCCACCCGAGCGGGCCGTCGAGGCCGGCGACCAGCTCCTCCGCGAACCGGGTCTTACCGATGCCGGCCGGGCCGCTGACGAGCACCACGCGCCCGCTGCCCGCCCGTGCGTCCGCCAGCCGGGCCCGGATCTCGGCCAGCTCGCGGACCCGCCCGACGAGCTGCTCGGAGCTGGTCACCCGAGGAGTATCCGCGGCGGACACGTACCCGGTCGAGTACTGGCACTCGGGTGCCCGCCGACCCCGCGCGGGACCGTGGCGCATCGGAATCCTCGAAGGGACGTGGGTGGCATGACCGTGCTGTTCGTGGCCGATCCGCTCGACCACCTGGACCCGGGTGTCGACACGACGGTGGGATTGATGCACGCGGCCCAGGAACGCGGCGACGCCGTCTGGGTCACCCGGGCGTGCAGCCTCGAGGTGGTCGGCAGCCGGCCCCGCGCGCTCGCCCACCCGGTCGAGCTCGCGCCGAGCCGGCCGGCGGGAGGCTGCCGCTGGGAAGTGCCGCGCCACTGGTACCGGGCGGGGCCCGCCCGTCCCCTCTGGCTGGACGACGCGGACGCCGTCTTCCTGCGCGCGGATCCGCCGGTCGACGAGACCTACCTCAACGCGACCTTCGTGCTCGATCTCGCCGATCCGGCCCGCACCGCCGTCGTCAACGACCCGCGGGGCCTGCGCGCCTGCAACGAGCACCTGCTGCCCCTGCAGTTCCCCGACCTGGCACCCGCCACACTGGTCAGCTCCGACCCCGGCGCCGTCCGGGCCTTCGCCGGCGAGCACTGCCGGTGCGTGGTCAAGCCCATCGACGGCCACGCGGGTCGCGGCGTCCTCATCCTCGACTCCTCCGACCCCAACCTCGGCTCCCTTGCAGAGCTGGTCACGCGGGCGGGGCGGCGGGCGGTCGTCGTCCAGCCCTACCTGCCGGAGGTCGTGGGGGGCAACAAGCGGATCTTCGTCCTCGACGGCGAACCGCAGGCGGCTGTCTTCCGGTATCCGCAGCGCGGCGACTTCCGCATCGGCGAGCCGGCCGAGGCGGCCCCCCTCACGGCGCGCGACAGGCACATCTGCCGGCGCCTGGCGCCCGCGCTCGCGCGCAACGGCCTGCGGATCGCCGGGCTCGACGTGATCGGTCCATACCTGATCGAGGTCAACCTCACCAGCCCGGGCGCGCTCCGCAAGGCGGATGCGCTCCTCGGCACCAACCTCTGCGCGGACGTCGTCGACGGCGTCCTCGACCGCTCCGAGACTCTGGGGAGACCAGCATGACCATCGCCATCATCTGCACCGGCGTCCTCGCCGCCCTCGTGTTCCTGCTCGGCGGGAACGTGTCGCGGCTGCGGGGCGTGCAGGCCAAGGCCGGGCGCCGCCAGTACCCGGGCGACGAGGCCGACCCGCTGTTCATCGCGATCCGTGCCCACGCGAACGCGGCGGAGTACGTACCGACGCTGATCGTGCTGTTCCTGCTCGTGTCCTGGCGCTCGCCCGGCGCCTGGACCGCGGCGCTGATCGTCGCGGCCACCGCGGCACGCCTGCTGCACGCGGCCGGGATGCTGCTCAGCCCCACCCTCGCGAAGCCCACGGCCCCGCGCTTGATCGGCGCGACCGGCACCTATGTGGCCGGTGTCGCGCTGGCGCTCATGTCGATGGCGTCGGTCTGATGCTGCGCCGCGACGACGTCACCGAGGAGCACCTGAGCCGCCTCGCCCGGTTGAGCGGGGAGCAGACCCGCTCGGCGGTCCAGCTGGAGACCTCGCGACGGCGTCATCTCGGCGACCACCACGGTGAGCTGTGGGTCTTCGGCTACGGGTCGCTGCTGTGGAATCCGGTGATCTCGTTCGCGCAGCGCCGCCCCGCCCGGGCCTCGGGATGGTCGCGCAGCTTCTGCCTGGAGATGCCGCACGGGCGGGGCACGTCCGATCACCCGGGCCTGATGCTCGGCCTCGTCGCGGGCGGTTCCTGCGACGGCGTCGCGTACCGGGTCTGCGCCCGATCCGTCGAGCCCGAGACGAGAATCCTCTGGCTGCGCGAGATGGCTTTCCCGGGGTACCGGGCCGCCTGGGTGGACCTCGACCCGCTGCCCGCGACGGCGCTCACCTTCGTCGCCGACGAGCAGCATGTCGCCCGGCAGGCGCTGCCCGTGGAGGAACAGGCGCGCCGGATCGCCGCCGCCGAAGGAGCCCTGGGCACCAACGCCGACTACCTGTTCCGGACGGTGGCCGCGGTGCACGCCGCCGGCGGCCGTGACCGCTACCTCGAGACGCTCGCTGCTCTCGTCAGGCGCCGGTGCCGAACACGTGCGCGAGCGCCAGCGCCAGGTTGACCACGCACAAGCCGATGAAGACGGTGCGTCCGGTCAACGCCGCCCCCGCCCTGCGGACCTGGATCACCCCCAGCCCGCACACGGCCGCCGCCAGGAGCGACCCGCCGCCGAACGACGGACCCAGCACCGTGAGCACGACCGTCAGCGGCACGAGGGCGGCGACCGCCGCCGGTGGCCGGACGGACGGCACCTCGACGCGCCCCGACGCGACCTCCTCCCAGCGGCCGCCCTCGACGTACGCCCGCTCCTGCGCGGCCGCCGGCGCGTAGACCGGGTGCCCGGTCGCCTCCGCGGCGCGGTAGGCCTGGACGGCGTCCGCGCGGCGCCCGGCCGCGAGGTGCAGGCGGGCCAGGTTGATGCGCGAGAGTGCCCGCAGCTCCGGCATGCGGGCCGTGGCCCCCGCCTCGTACGCCTCGCGGGCCGCGTCGGGCAGGCCCTCCCGGCGCATCAGGTTCCCGAGGGCGATCGAGGCGGCGCCCGGCCAGTACCGCTCGGGGGACAGCGCCGCCTTCCGGTAGAGCACGGCGGCCCGCTGCGCGTTCCCGCGGGTCTCGGCGCGCGCCGCGGCCAGGTAGCGGCGGCGGGCGGGCGTGTTGAACGTGCCCTTCGTCCGCACGCTCAGCGGCGGCGCGGCGGTCAAGGGGGAGGGCGGCGGGGGCGTCGCGCCGCCCGTCGGCGCCGGGGCCGGGGCGGGTGCTCCCTGCGCCCGCGTGGGCGGGACCGACCGGGTCTGGACCTGCGTGTGCGCCCGCACCGTCGTGAACACCGACCCGGCTGGGGGCGGCGGCGCGGCGGCATCCCGTTCGGCGGCCGGTACGGCCGCGGTCTGGAGCACCCAGGTGGTGACCGGTGCGGCTGCCCGACCCCCGGTCAGCTGGTCGACGAGCTCGTCCGCGGTGGGCCGGTCCTCGGGGTCCTTGAAGAGGGCTGCCGCGACGAGGCGGCGCAGCGGCGGCCGCAGGCCGGTCAGGTCGGGCGCCTGCTGCAGGATCCGCTCGGTCAGCCCGTCGCCCGTGCCGAACGCCTGCCGCCCGGTGCCGGCATAGGTGGTGACACCGGCCCAGGCGAAGACGTCGGACGCCGACGTCGCCGACCGGCCCAGGATCTGCTCGGGCGCGGCGAAGAACCGGCTGCCCCAGCCGCCCGCGACCTGGGTGAGGTCGTGCGCCGCGTCGTCCGCGACGGCGACCCCGAAGTCGATGATCCGCGGCCCGTACGGCGAGAGGATGACGTTGCGCGGCGTGAGGTCGCGGTGGATGACGCCGACCTCGTGCACGGCGGCGAGCGCCTTGGCGAGCCCGACGGCGACAGCGTCCAGGTCGTCGGCCGCGAGCGGCCCGTACGTCGACACGTGCTCCGCGAGCGTCAGCCCCGGCACGTAGGCGGTGACGATATAGGGGATCTTCTCGTCGAGCGCCACCTCGAGCACCGGTGCCGTGCACTGCCGGGGCACGCGCGTCGCCGCGAGCGCCTCGCGGCGGAAGCGCTCCGAGAGCTTGTACCGCTCATCCAGGTGCGCATGGTAGATCTTGACCGCTACCAGCTCACCGTCCGAGGCGCGGCGCCCGAGGAAGACCACGCCCATGCCGCCCGAGCCGAGCCGGCCGAGCAGCTCGTAGTCGCCGAGCTGCCGCGGGTCGCTCGGCTCGAACGGTGCCGGGGCGCGCACGGGGAAGGTCGACACGGCCTGTGCCCCTCCCCGCCGGTTGCTGCCACCGGCTCCCGTCGCGAATGCCGGAATCGTAACCGGCGGTGCCGAACTCGCCCGTCGCGTTCCGATTCGATCTCGGACCTCCCGCGGCGGCGCCTGCCTGCCTACGCTCGGCCGGATGAGGCGTCTCGCCGCCCTGCTCGCGGTCGTGCTGTGCGCGGCCTGCTCCGCGTCGTCGAGCCCGTCGTCACCGGCGACGTCGCCGGGGTCGCCGTCCGGGGCGGGGTCGGGTTCCGAGGCGCCCGTCCCGTCCACCTGCACCGCCGCGACCCTCGGGACGCCGCCCGCGGCCGTGCCTCCCGCGGCCCCGGCCGGCACGGTCACGACGCCCGGCGGCCCGGTCGGCCTGCTCGCGCAGGGCAACGGCCTCTGGGTCGCGGTGCCACCGGCGAACCAGGTGGCCCGCCTCGACCTGGCGACCCGGTCGGTGACCGGCAGCGTGCCGGTGAGTGCCGTGCCGCTGCGGCTCGCGGCCGCGGGGGGCGGGATCTGGGTCACCGAGTTCGGCAACGGCACCGTGGCGCGCTTCGACCCCGGGACGCTCCGGGTGACGTGCCGCGTCACGGTCGGCGACCAGCCCGAGGGCATCACGACCGACGGGTCGACGGTGTGGATCGTGCTCGAGGCGCCGCACGCGCTGGCGGAGCTGGACGGCGCCACGGGCGCGGTGCGCCGCACGATCGCGCTCCCGGCGGACGCGCAGCCCCGGCTCGCCCTGCTGGTCGACGGCACGGTCTGGGTCGCGGACTACCAGGGCAACCGGTTGTTCCCCGTGGACGCGTCCACGGGCAGGGTCGGCCCGGCCGTCACCGGCTGCGCCCACCCGCAGGGCCTCGACGTCGCCGCCGGCAAGCTCTGGGTCGCGTGCCTGGGGACGCAGGAGGTCGTCGCGGTGCGCCTGACCGGTGCCCCGGCGGTGGTCAC
The DNA here is from genome assembly GCA_963792195.1 of uncultured Actinomycetota bacterium. GTDB lineage: Bacteria > Actinomycetota > Actinomycetes > Actinomycetales > Kineosporiaceae > DATKNA01. The sequence continues at coordinate 563,898 of CAWBVK010000007.1, forward strand.
CCGGGTGAAGGTTCCGGGAGATCCGGACGGCGTCCACGCGGACGGCGGCCGGCTCTACGTGGCGCTCTCGAACGGGCCCGGCGTGCGGGTGCTCGACGTCGCGACCGGGAAGCTCGGTGCCCCCGTGCAGTTGGGCACGCACGGGCCGCTGAGCGACGCGAACATCGACGTGCTCACGGCGGGCGGCGACGTCTGGGTGACGTCCTTCGACGAGCTGAAGCTCTACCACCGCCCGGCGGCCTCCATCACCCCCGCTGATCAAGGAAAAGCTGGACCTGCGGGGTCCAGCTTTTCCTTGATCAGCGCAAGAGGAGGGGTCAGCTCATCGCGAGGCCGGCGTGCATCTCCCAGACCAGCACCTCGCTGGGCGCCGTCGCGGTGAGCTTCTGACCGCCGCTTGCGGTGACGCGGACGGCGTCCCCGGCGGCGAGGGGCCCGGCGCCCTCGAGCGCGACGTCGCCCTCGGCCACGAAGAGGTGCACGAAGGGGGCTTCGGGCAGCTCGACGGACTGGCCGGGCGCGAGCCGGGCCGCGTAGAGGGCGGCGTATGTGTTGGCGATGCGGATGGCGGCGGCGTCGCGGTGCGCCTCCATGCCCGAGGCGACGGGGACGAGCCCGCCCTCGAGGAGCTCGTCGTCGATCTCGAGCTGCTCGTAGCCGGGCTTGATGCCGGCCTCGTCGGGCACGACCCACATCTGCACGAAGTGCACGGGATCCTGGTGCTCGTCGCCGCCCGAGAGGCGCCAGGCGTCGTTCTTCTCGGAGTGCAGGATGCCGGTGCCCGCGCTCATCCGCTGCGCGAGGCCGGGGTAGATGATCCCGGAGTGGCCCTGCGAGTCCTGGTGGACGAGCTGGCCGCGAAGCACCCACGTGACGATCTCCATGTCGCGGTGCGGGTGCGTCTCGAAGCCGGTGCCGGGCGAGACCACGTCGTCGTTGTTGACGAGCAGCAGGCCGAAGTGGGTGTTCGCCGCGTCGTAGTGGTGGCCGAACGAGAACGAGTGCTTCGAGTCGAGCCAGCCGAGCCGGGTCGCGAAGCGCTCGTCCTTGCGGCGCACGTCGACGGTGGGCTCGAGGCGGGTCGTCTGCTGCGTCATGCCATCGCTCCTGAAGTAGTTGAAGCTTTGACTAACTTAGCGCCCGAGCCTTCTCGTCTGTTCCCGCGGCTCGTCTGATCCCCGTCCGGAAGCGTGCTCAGCGGGCGGCCTCGACCAGGGACTGCAGCATCCGCAGCACGGTCTCGGGGTCCGCGAGGTGGCCGGCCTCCTGGAGCACGGTGACCTGGGCGCGGGGCACGTGCCGGCCCAGCCACTCGCCGTGTCCCGCCGGGACGAGCACGTCCCGCGCGCCGTACCGCACCTCGACCGGCACCCGGATCTCGGCGAGGTCGAAGCCCCACGGCTCGAGGAAGGCCAGGTCGTCGTCGACCCAGCCCCACACCCCGTTGCGGAACGCCTCCCGCGACGACTCGAGGAACACCTGCTGCACCTCGGGGATGGCCATGACGGCGCGGTCGGCCTCGGCCACCTCCCAGTCGTCGGAGAGCATCTTCGACGGGTCGCTGGTGATGCGTTCGAGGTCCTCCGCGGCCAGGCGCTCGAGCTCGGGCTGGAGCACCGCCTCGCCCTGCTCGGCCCAGCCCAGCTCCTTGACGTTCTCCGGGTCCATCCCGGCGTAGAAGTCGAGACCCTCGGCCTCGCGCGGCGCAATGCCGACGACGCAGCGCGCGCGGAGCACGCGCTCGGGCAGCCGCGCGGCAACTGCGAGCGCGTGGGGGCCGCCGCCGGACCCGCCCGTGACGGCGAACCGCTCGATACCGAGCTCGTCCGCGATGGCCGCGACGTCCTTCACGCAGTCGACGACCCGCCGCCCCGGGTGCCGGGTGGACCCTCCGTACCCCGGGCGGTCGTACGTGACGAGCCGGATGCCGAGGGACCGCACGGCGGCCTCGTTCGGCGGCCGGTTGAAGCGTGATCCCGGCGTCCCGTGCAGTTGGAAGACGGGGAATCCGTCGGGGTCGCCCCACTCGGCGGCGGCGATGACCCGGCCGCCGTCGACGGCCACGGGGATGAGTCGCTCGGTCATGCCCAGACCCTAGCCGCGGGGCCCCTCCTTCTTGCAGCGATCATGCACGCCGGAGCGATCATGCAGACCCCAGTATGATCGCTCCGGCGTGCATGATCAGCGCGAGGTCGGGAAGTGCAGCGAGGCCTCGGACGCCTGCTCCACGTGCGGCCAGCGCGCCGTCACGACCTTCGCGCGGGTGTAGAACGAGACGCCCTCGGGGCCGTGGACGTGCTTGTCCCCGAACAGCGAGTCCTTCCAGCCGCCGAACGAGTAGAAGGCCATCGGCACCGGCACGGGCACGTTGATCCCGATCATGCCGACGTGCACCCCACGCTGGAACCGCCGGGCGGCCTCCCCGCTGTTCGTGAAGATCGCGGTCCCGTTGCCGTACGGGTTGGCGTTGACGAGCGCGATCGCGTCGTCCACCGAATCGGCACGGAGCACCGAGAGCACCGGTCCGAAGATCTCCTCCCGGTACACGTCCATCTCGGGCCGGACGTCGTCCACGACGGTGGGCCCGACGAAGAAGCCGTTCTCGTGACCCGGCACGACGAGCCCCCGGCCGTCGACCGCGATCCGCGCGCCCTGCTCCTCGCCGCGACCGATCAGCCCGACGATCCGCTCCCGCGCCTGCCGCGTGATGACCGGGCCCATCTCGCTGGCGGCGTCCCGGCCGTTGCCGACCTTGACCGCCTCGGCCCGCGCGCTCACGGCCTTGACCACCGCGTCCGCCGCGGAACCCACCGCCACGGCCGCCGAGACGGCCATGCACCGCTCGCCCGCCGACCCGAAGGCGGCCGCCGCGAGGTGCTCGGCGGCGAAGTCGACGTCCGCGTCCGGCAGCACGATCGCGTGGTTCTTCGCGCCGCCGAGCGCCTGCACCCGCTTGCCGTTCGCCGACGCGCGCTCGTGGATGTAGCGGGCGATCGGCGTCGAGCCGACGAACGAGACGGCCGCGATGCGGGGGTCGTCGAGCAGCGCGTCGACCGCCTCCCGGTCGCCGTTGACGACGGTGAAGACGCCGTCGGGCAGACCGGCCCGCTGCCACAGGTCCGCGACCAGGAGGGACGCCGAGGGATCCCGCTCGCTCGGCTTGAGCACGAACGCGTTGCCGCAGGCGATCGCCACCGGGTGCATCCACATCGGGACCATCACCGGGAAGTTGAATGGCGTGATCCCGGCGACGACCCCCAGCGGCTCCCGGAACGAGAACATGTCGACGTCGGTCGACACCTGGTCGGAGTACTGGCCCTTCATCAGGTGCGGGATGCCGCAGGCGAACTCGACCACCTCGAGCCCGCGCTGCACCTCGCCGCGGGCGTCGGCCAGCACCTTGCCGTGCTCGTCGGTGATCATGGCGGCCAGCTCGTCGGCGTGTGCGTTCACCAGTTCGCGGAAGGCGAAGAGCACCTTCGACCGCTTGCTCAGCGACGCCTGCGACCACTCCTCGAACGCGGCGGCCGCACTGGCGACGGCCGCCCGGACGTCGTCGGCGCTCGCCAGGACGACCTCTGCCTGCTGCTCCCCGGTGGCCGGGTTCCACACGGGCGCCGTCCGCGCGCCCTCCGCTCCGATCGTCGCCCGCCCGTCGATCCAGTGTCCGATGGTCCGCATGCCCGCGATGGAACACGCCGCCCGACCCCGTTGTCCACCGGTGGAATGCGGCACGCCACTGCTAGGTTGACGCGACAACAAGGGCAACCACGCCGAGCAGGAGGCACATGTGAGCGAGTCCGACGCGTTCAACGACTGGAACCGCAAGATCATCGAGGAGTTCCGTGCGAACGGTGGCCGCGTGGGCGGCCAGTTCGAGGGCGGCAACATGATCCTCGTGCACCACGTCGGCCGGAAGTCGGGGACCGAGCGGGTCAACCCGCTGGCGTACCTGCCGGACAAGGACACCTACGTCGTCATCGCGTCGGCCGGTGGCGCGCCGAAGAACCCCGACTGGTACCACAACCTCAAGGCCGTCGACACGACGACCGTCGAGGTCGGCACCGACACGTTCCCGGTGAAGGTCGAGGAGGTTCCGGCGGACGAGCACGCCGACCTGTGGAAGCGCGTGACGACGGCCATGCCGGGCTTCGCCGAGTACGAGAAGACGGCGAACCGCACGATCCCGCTGCTCCGACTGACCCCGGCGAGCTGAACGACGGCGTCGAGGCCGGCCCGGGAGGGATCCCCGGGCCGGCCTCGTGTCGTCAGCGGGCGGTCGGCAGGTCGCCGGCCAGGCGGAAGTGGATCGTCACGATGTTGCTGGCGACGCCCAGCGCGCGCAGGTCGCGCGCGTCGATGCGGCCGTCGCGGTTCGCGTCGGTCACGACGTCGGGCGCATCGTTGTACACGCCGTCGTGGTCGAGGTCGTCGACGACGGCCACGGTGATCGTCGTGTCGACGTCCTTGCCGAGGATGGGCGCCCCCACGATCCAGGTGTCCCAGAGCTCGGTCTCGTGGGCGTTCCTGTTCGTCACACCGGTCAGGTTGAACAGGTTGGCGAGATTGGTGCCCGGACCGTGGAATCCGGGGCGATCGGAATTGGTCGTCGAGCCGAGCACGACGAGGCCGGGAATCCGGTCGTCACGGCCGGTCGAGAAGCTCCCGGGGAATGGCGCGGCGTTGGCGTGGACTCCGGGACCGGTCAGCTGGAAACCGCTGAACCCGGCCCTGGCCAGACCGTTGGCACCGCCGGGGAAGTCGGCCTCGAGGTCGACGAACCAGCCGGCGCCCCCGATCCCCGCGTTGTCCCCGTTGCCGGGAGCGAAGACCTCGAGGGAGACCGGATGATGGCCGCGGGCCTGCGCCGTCGAGGGCGCCACCTGGGCGGCGACGGGGGTCGTCGAGGCGGCGGCACCGACGGAACCGGCGGCGGCCAGCGTGGCCACGGCCGCGGCGGCGGCGAGCGTCAGGGCATGCGGCATCGCGGGACGTTTCATGAGGGGCTCCTGTCGAAAGGGGTGGGGCTCGCGTCGTCGCGTCGCCCTGGCACCCTTCCCACGGAGGCTGTCTCCGGCGGGTTCACCCGAAGCGCCCGGACATTCCTTACGTGCAGCGGCCCCGCAGTTCTGCCACCGTCGGCGAACCGGTGCAGAAGAGGGCGATCCGGAGTTCCTCGACGAAGTCCGTGATCCACGCGACAACGGCGTCGGGGCTCGTCGTGGCGGGTTCGAGGAGCGGCCGGGCGACCGCGACGACGTCCGCGCCCAGCGCCAGTGCCTTCGCCGCGTCCACGCCACTGCGGATCCCGCCAGACGCGATCAGCGGCGTGTGTGGTGCCGCCGTGCGGGCGGCGAGCAGCGCGTCGGCGGTCGGGATGCCCCACTCGGCGAGGTCGGGGTGCGTCACCTCGCCGCAGGCCGCCAGCTGCTCCACCTTCGCCCACGAGGTGCCGCCCGCGCCGGCGACGTCGAAGCCCGCGAACCCCACGTGGGCGACGCGGCGGACAACGTCGGCGCCCAGCCCGTGGCCGACCTCCTTGAGGACCACGGGGAAGGGCAGGTCGGGCACGAGCTCGGCGAGCCGGGGCACGAGCCCCGCGAAGTTCGTGTTGCCCTGCGGCTGCACGGCCTCCTGCAGCGGGTTCGCGTGCAGCGCGAGACCGTCGGCCCCCGCCGCCTCGACGGCACGCAGGAGCTCCCGCCGGCCGTAGCCGAGCCCGAGCTGGGCGACCCCCAGGTTGCCCAGGAGCAAGACGTCGGGTGCCAGGTCGCGCACCTGGAACGACGACGCCGCCTCGGGCTGCTCGATCATGATCCGCTGCGAGCCGAGCATGAGCCCGACGCCGAGCTCCTGCGCGGCGATCGCGAGGTTCGTGTTGATCGTGCGGGCGAGCCGCGAGCCGCCCGTCATGGCGCCGATGAGGAAGGGGGCCCGCAACGTCGCGCCGAGGAACCGTGTCGTGAGGTCGACCGACGCCAGGTCGACCTCGGGGAGCGCGGTGTAGGGCAGGCGGTGCTTCTCGAAGCCGGTGGTCAGCGTGGTGTAGCCGACGTCCATGGTGAGGCAGACGTCGACGTGGCGCCGTTTGCGGCGAGCGATCGCGCCCTGCGGGGCGGGCGCATCCTGCTGAGCCGACGCACCGTCCGGGTCGGGCGCGCCGGGCACTGCTGGTGTCGTGCCCACGCTCATCCGCTCGCCGCCCGCCTGTCCGCCGTCCCGGCCGTGCCTGACACCGGTCACCCTCATGCCGGTGCCTTCCAGCGTGGACCGTCCCGCGGATGCAGGCACCCCGGAGCCGATCTGCGGTCACCCGTCAGGCCCCGGGAAGCTTCCCCGCGGACATCAGCGCGGGTGCCGCAGGCCGCTTCACGGCACGATCCAGGGATGGTCCCCGACGCCGACGGCCCGCTCCCCTTCGCGCTCGTCGGGCACGGCTGGCGCGCCGACTTCTACCTGCGGATCGCCGCCGCGATGCCCGATCGCTTCACCTGCACGGGGGTCGTCACCCGGGGGGCGGAGGCGGGCCAGATGATCGAGCGCCGGTGGGGCGTGCCCAGCTACCGGAGCATCGACGCCACACTCGCGGCAGGTGACCCGGCCGGCGTCGTCACCTCCGTCCCGTGGGCGGCCAACCCGGACGTCGTCCGTGAGGTCGTCGCCCATGGCATGGCCGTCCTCACCGAGACACCACCGGCGCCCGATGCCGAGGGCCTGCGCCGGCTGTGGGCCGACGTCGGCGCGACCGGACTCGTGCAGGTCGCCGAGCAGAACCCGTACCTGCCCGTCCTCGCCGCGATCGGCCGGATCGTCGACGGGGGCGCCCTCGGGACTGTCACCTCCGCGTGGCTCTCGTGGACGCACGGCTACCACGCCGTCGCCGTTCTCCGCCGGCTGCTCGGTGCCGGGGGCGAACCCGTCACGGTCCGGACGTCGACCGCCGAGGGCCTCCTCGTCCAGGGACCCGGCCGCTCCGGGCGCCCGGCGGCGCCCGCCGAGATCGGCGCCCGGCACACCGTCGCCACCCTCGAGTTCCCCACAGGCATCGGGACCTACGACTTCACCCATGGTCAGTGGTTCCACCCGCTCCGGCGGCGGCATCTCGTCGTGCGCGGGAGCCGCGGCGAGATCGTCGGGACGTCGGTGGTGTGGTCGGACGACGACGGCCGGCCACTCGAGGCCCCGCTGATGCGTCGCCAGACCGGTCAGGACGGCGACCTCGAGGGCGCCGATCTCGACACCATCACCTGGTCGGGTCGCACGCTCTATGCCAACCCGTACCGAGGGGCGAGGCTCTCGGACGAGGAGATCGCCATCGCGACCCTGCTCGAACGGACGCTCCGCGGAGGCACGGGACGGGGCGAAGCGCCGTATCCCTTGGCGCAGGCCTGCCAGGACCACTTGCTCTCCCTCGCGATCGACGAGGCCGGCGCCACGGGGGGGCCCGTGACGACGCGCACCGAGCCGTGGGCCGCGGCGCTCGGGTAGCCGCCGTCATGCCGGTGACCGGTCGACGACGCGGATGGAGAGCTCCTCGAGCCACTGCCGGTAGGTCAGCCGCCCCGGGTACGGCCAGTACGCGCAGCCGAGGTGCGTGACGAGCAGCTCGACCAGCTCGCCCTCGTGCTCGAACCGTTCGAGGACCGCCTCGACCTCCGCCGGCAGCCGGGCCGCCAGGTCGGGCTCGAACGTCACGAAGGCGTCGAGCGCCTCGCGGTCGGTCTCGTACTCGTCGGGCCAGTCCGCGTGCAGGTACACCGAGCACACCCGGGCCAGAGCCGGGTAGTCGAACTCGCAGCCGTCGCCGCACCGCATGGCCTCCCCCTCGAGCGACCTCGTCGACGGGCGCCGCCCGTCACCCTCGATCGGTCGGCGACGGGGCGATCTGTGACACGGCCCCCCGGGCCTGCTCGTGATGGCACACTCCCGGCATGACGGGCAGCACCGCGCGACGCGCCGCCACCGCGACGATGGTCGCCGCGCTCCTCCTGCTCACCGGCCTGCCCACCGCCCTGCCGAGGGCCGACGCCGTCCCGCCCACCGCGCAGACACGGGAAGGCGTCGCGGCGGCGACCTCGTGGCAGGCGCGCCTGGCGGCGAGTTTCGCCCGCCTGGCCCCACGGCTGCACGCCCGCTCGGTCGGCGTCCGGATCGCGGTCGTCGGCCGCACGGACGCCGTCTCGCTCGGCACCTGGCACGCCGGGCCGGCCTGGTCGACGATCAAGGTCCCGCTGTCCCTCGCGGCGCTCACCCGGGGGAACACGGCAGTGACGCGCGGGCTCGTCCGGCGGGCGATCACCCGCAGCGACAACGCGGCGGCCGACGCCCTCTGGTCCCGGCTGGGCACCGGTCGCGCCGAGGCCGTCGACGCCGCCCTCGCCGCGCACGGCGACACCGCCACCCGCACGCAACCGGTGCGCGTGCGGCCACCCTTCAGCGCCTACGGCCAGACCTCGTGGTCACTCCCGAACCAGGTCGTCTTCGCGCAGGGCCTCGCCTGTGCGACCCGCCCCGCCGACGCGCTCGTCAAGGCCGACATGGCGGCCGTGACGGCGTCCCAGCGCTGGGGGCTGGGGCGGATCAGCGGGGCACGCTTCAAGGGCGGCTGGGGCCCCGACCCTGGCGGGCGGTACCTCGTGCGGCAGTTCGGCCTGCTGTCCCGCGGGCGCCAGGTGATCGCCGCGGCCGTGGCCGTCGAGCCCACCGACGGCACCTTCGGCACCGGTACCGCCGAGCTCGACCAGGTCGCCGCGTGGCTCCGTTCCGTGCTCCCGCTCGTGCCGTCAGCTACCAGGACCTGCTGACCATTGCCCCATCGGGTAGATCTCCGTGCCCCTCTGGAACGGCACGGCCCCGAGGCGTGACCATGGGGGCAGCGCTCGGGGGAGAGGGGACCGGACATGTCGTCGTCCACACCCGGGGCCCGTGCGGGGTCCGAGCGGAGCGCGGGCGCGCAGATCCAGCGCGGCGCCATGTACATCATGTCCGGCCTGATCGCCGCGGCCGTGATCGTCGCGGTCCTCCTGACGCTCAGCACCGGCGCGGGATCGTCGGTGAACGGCATCGGCGTCGGCGTCACGCTGTTCCTGCTGTGCGGTGCGGCCGGCGCCGTGGGGTCCGCCCTGGGGTTCCTGTTCGGGCTGCCGCGGTCGCGGTTCACCGACGAGCTCGCCGCGACGCCCCCCGGTCCCATGGCCGGGAGCACGGGCCCCAAGCACGCGAGCACGCACTACCTCGGCAACTCGAACCTGATCAAGGTCTCGGACTGGCTGACGACGATCGTCATCGGGCTCGGCCTGGTCAACCTCGCGAACGTGGTCCCCGCGCTGCGCTCGCTCGCCTCGGCGCTGCACGACCCGCTGGGCGGTGCCCCCTACGCAGGGGCCGTCGGGGTCAGCGCGTGCGTCACCGCGCTGATCGGGGGCTTCCTCGTGGTGTACCTGTTCACCGTGGTCCGCGTGCGGCAGCTCCTCGAGGAGTCCGAGGACCAGAACGAGGAGGTGCCCGAGCTCGAGATGCTGGCGCTGCCCCGGGCACAGGCCGCGATGAGCGGCAAGGCCCTCAAGCTGTCGGTGGGTGCGACGAACGGGTCGGGCGGCGTCGTCGTGCATCAGGACCCGCCGCCCGGAGCGACCGTCCCGGTCGGGACGCCCGTGACCGTGACCCTCGGCACTCCCGGTCAGACGTCCGCAGCAACCGTCCCGCAGCAGACCGGCGAGCCGCAGGCCGAGAACAACGGTGTTCCGCCGGTTCCCCCCACTGCCACTGCCTGACCGTCCGGACTCGCCTACGCTCGACCGGTGCAGTACGCGGCGCGGCCCCTGGACGCCTCCACCTGGCCGCTCTTCGCCGACCTCGTCGAGCGCAACAACGGCGTCTACGGCGGGTGCTGGTGCATCGGGTGGCACCCCGAGGCGGGGCGACGCAGCCTCGACTACCGCACCGTCAAGGAGAACCGGGTCCGGTCGGGGGCGGCGCACGCCGCTCTCGTGCTCGACGAGACGGGTGCGGCCCAGGGCTGGTGCCAGTACGGCAGCCCCGCCGAGCTCCCGGGGATCAAGCACCGGCGCGAGTACGCCAAGGACGCGCCGCCGCCGCCCGACTGGCGGGTGGCGTGCATCTTCGTCGACAAGCGCCATCGCGGTCGTGGTGTCGCGCGCGCCGCCCTCGAGGGCGCCCTCGACCTGATCGCCCGGGCGGGTGGCGGTCGGGTGGAGGCCATCTCGGAGGTGACCGCCGGTCGTGAGGCCCAGGGCAGGTTCCTGTTCAGCGCCACCGCGGAGCTGCTCGAGGAGCACGGCTTCACCCGGGTCCGTCAGGTGGGCAAGCACGCCTGGATCCTGACCAGGACCGTCGACCCGGCGTCCTGAGGCCGCTCAGCAGCTCCCGCGCGTCACGGCGGCCTGCAGCGCGGCTGCGTGGGCGAGCCGCGGTTCGGCCGCGACGAGCTCGGGCAGCTCCCGGGCCAGCAGCCGGGCGAAGGCGTCGGCGCTGGTCACCAGCGGTTCCCCGGGCGGCGCCGGCCACCGCGCCCAGGGCACCCGCCCCGTGTCACCGAGGCCCGCCTTCGCCGCGACCCTCCGTGCCTCGTCCGCGCGCCACAGGTCCAACCGGCCGGATGCCGCCCGCGCCGCCGCCACCGCGTTCATCAGCGGGTGACGACCCAGCGGCAGCAGCCGCTCGGCGCCGAGCAGCCGGGCGGCCGCCCAGTCGACGACGAGGCAGCTCTCGCAGGCGAGCCAGGTCCACTCGTCGTGCGCGTCCACCGCCGCGAGCGCGCAGATCGTGCACAGCGACCGGCGGCGGCCGGCGCCGACGAGGGCGGCGTCCGGCAGGACCACGACGGGCTCGGCGTCCGCCTCCACCGGGTCGGAGCGCGCCCGGCGGTCAGCCTGCATCAGCTCCCACATCGCGTGGGCACGCACGCGCAGCGCCCCCAGGTCCTGGCGTCGCAGCGGGGCCACGACGGCCACGTTAGGAACATGCCGACGGGCTGCGAACTCCTCTCACCCGACTGGTGCAGCGCCGGGTGCCGAGGGTGACGCCCGCGCGACGTGGCCGGCAAGGCCTCTGGTGGACGCGAGCAGCAGGAGGGCGCTCGCGGCGACGAGACCGTAGATCGCCCGGTAGTCGAGGGGGCCGAGCAGGGCGACGCCGATCGCCTGGGTCAGCGGCTGCGCCGCGAACAGGAGCAGCGTGATCGCCGCGGCCACGCGGCCCTGGAGGTGGTCGGGGCTCAGCCGCTGACCGGCGGTGATCACCGCCACGACGACCCACGGCAGGTAGAAGCCCAGGGCCACGCGTCCCACGACCACGGTCGGCAACCAGCCCGAGGCGGTGAGCAGGGAACCCACGACGCCGGCGACCAGGGCGATCTGCACGAGCCGGCCCTCGTCGACGCGGCGCAACACCGGCCCGGTGAGCAACCCGGCCGCGATCGACCCGGCACCGAGCAGGCTGATGAGGACGCCGAGGAAGGCCGGTGGGCGGTGCAGCGCGTCGACGAGCGCGTACTGGGCGGCGGCCGTGAGGCCCGAGGCGGCCATGGCGAGGGCGCCGACCACGGCCAGGCGCCCCAGGACGGGGTCGGCGCACAGGTGCCTCATGCCGGCCAGGACCTCCACCCGCCACCCCGCCGGGCCCGCGGGCGCGCTCGCCCGGTCGCGGAGCCGCAGCAGGAGGACGGCGCCCGCGGCCACGGCGAAGGACAGGGCGTCGACCAGCACGACGCCGTGGCCGCCGATCCAGGCGAACAGGCCGGCTCCGAGCAGCGGCGCGAGCAGCTTCGACCCTTCCTGGATGGTCAGGCGCCGGCCGTTGACGCCTCCGCGGGCCTCCGGGGGGACCAACTCGCTGAAGAGCGCGGTCTCGGCCGGGTCGACGAGCACCAGCACGGCGCCGTACCCGAGCATGACCGCGAGGACGAGCCAGACCTGCCCCGCATCGCGCACGAGCAGCAGCGCGAGCAGGCCCCCGGCGGCCACCAGGTTGACCTCGATGAGCAGCCGGCGCCGGCCGACGCGGTCGGCCATCAGCCCGGCGACGGGTGCCAGCAGCGAGGGCGCGTACACGCACAGCGAGACCAGGGCGGCCGCCCGGCTGCTGCCGGTCAGCGACTTCACCCAGATGCCCGCGACCAGGGTCATGGCGCCGGTCCCGAGGGACGATGCCGTGAGCCCGGCCAGGTACAGGCGTACGTCGCGGGAACCCACGATGACGTTGTACCGGCCCCGCGCGGGCGACGTCCAGCGAAGTTGAGTCTCCCCGACTCAACTCGTGCGGTGCGGGATCGCCGCGTAGGCCGCCGCGCCGACGCCGATGCTGATGAGCGGCGCGTACGAGGTCGCGCCGGCCGGGCGCATCCACCGCAGCAGCCAGGCCATCCGGCTCGCGCTCACCGACACGCACCCCGCCGTGGACCCGGCGCCGCTGGCGTGCAGGAAGATCCCGCTGCCCCTGCCGGGCACCGCGGGGCTGGTGTTGTACCGGATGAACGCGGCGTACCGGTACTGGGTGGGGTAGTCGGCCAGGTGCTCCGACACCGCCTCACGGAACGGACAGCTGCCGCGGGCGCACCGGCGGTGCTGGTTGTACGTGGGGCTGTACCGGTCCTCGTTCCACCAGTCCCGGGCGTCCACCCTGAAGTAAGGCAGCCGGGTGCCGGGGTCGGCCGCCGTACCGAACGCCTGGGTGATGCGGAAACTGCCGGACGGCGTCTGCCCGTCGCCCTCGCGCTTGCGGCCCGGCGCGGCGAGACCGGCCCAGCCCACGCGCGCCGTCCACGGCCCCGCCACCCGCCGGTAGCTGCCCGAGGCGGTGCGCTGCCACGCCTCGAGGACCGCGTACGTCGTCGTGTACGAGGACGCCCGCACCGTGATCACCTGCGTGGTGGCGACGGTGGAGGCGCCGGCCGGTGCCGCGCGCACGAGGCCCGGCGTCACCAGGCTCGCCGCGACGAGCGCGAGGGCGCTCAGACTCCTGACCCAGGCCCGCATCCTTCGAGCATGCCCGGGGATCGCGGGTGCCGAGCGGCTTTCGGCGCATCGTCCCGGTGGCGCGCGATCCCCAGGATCAGGGTCGTCCCGCGGAGCCGGTGACCGTCGCCGAGGTCTGCCGGGCCAGGGCCGCCAGCTCGGCGTTGAACCGCTCGGGCTCCTCCAGGTGCGGCGCGTGGCCGACTCCGTCGTACCACGAGGCAGTCGCCGTCGGACAGGCCGCGAGCGTGTGCTCGGCCATCGCCGGCAGCGTCACGGAGTCGGCCCTGCCGTGACTGACGAGCACCGGGACCGTCAGGGCCCGCAGCACGTCGTCGCAGTCGATCTGGCGCGACCCGAGGTGGGCGCGGATCGCCGGAGGAACCACCACGTTCCAGCAGATGGCCGCCTCGAGGTCCTCCGCGGACACGGGCTTGACCAGGCAGGCGCGGACGAAGGCCCGCATCGCCGCGAGGCTCGTGGGGAGGTCGTCCGACGTGGCGCCCGCGAAGTGGTCGAGGAAGCCGGGACCGAGCAGGGTCCCGAACGCGGCCTCGCCGAGCTGGACGGCGCTACCGGTGAGGTCGATGGCGGCGACGGCGCCCTGCCCGTAGGCCCTGACGTAATCGCAGATGACGAAGGCGCCGTAGGACCAGCCGACGAGCACCACCTGCACGAGGCCGAGCCGGTCGACGACCGCGGCGAGGTCGTCGGCCCAGAGCCGGCCGTCGATGTAGTGCTCGCGCTCCGGCGGCGCGTCCGACATGCCGTGGCCGCGCAGGTCGAACGCGACCAGGCGGAACTCGTCGGCCAGGGCACTCTCGTACTGCTTCCCCCAGCACAGGTGGTTCTGCGACCAGGCGTGGACGAACAGGATCGGCGGCCCGTCGGGGTCGCCCCACTCCCGCACGTGCAGCCGCAACCCGCCACCCCCGCGCACCTCGTGGATCCTCATCCGCCGCCGCGTCGTCGCCTTCTCCGGCGCCACCGATGTCATCTCCGGCCTCCTCGGGCTCGTCGTGTCAACCAGAGCCTTGCGGTGCACGCGGCCGGGGACATCGGGCGCCGGGACTCATCCGCCGGGCTCCATGTCCCTATCTCCGGTCGGGTCGCGCCCTACGGGCCGGGCCGGGACCACCCGTCGCGCGATACTCGATCCATGGCGGCTCGCGCCGGCGACGTGTTCGTCGGGCGCACCTACGAACTCGAGGCGCTCGGGCGTGCGCTCGACGCGGCTCGGGGGGGCCGTGGCACGACGGTCCTCGTCACCGGTGAGGCCGGCATCGGCAAGAGCCGGATCGCCGCGGAGGTCACCGTACGAGCGCGGGACGCCGGGTTCGAGGTCCTCCGCGGGCGGTCCGTCGACCTCGTGGGGAGCGCCCTGCCCTACCAGCCCTTCGTCGAGGCACTCAACCGGTTCGGGGACGCCTGGCGGGCGGACGGGCAGCACGTCGGGTCGCAGCGCGAGCTCTTCGAGGACGCCCTGGCCCTGGTGACCGCGCGCGCAGCCGATGCACCCGTGTTGCTCGTGCTCGAGGACCTGCACTGGGCGGACGTCTCGACGCTCGATCTGGTCGTGTTCCTGGCGCACCACCTGGACGACGTGCCGCTGGTGCTGCTCGCCACGTGTCGCGCCGACGAATCGTTCTCGGCACAGCGGATGCGGCGCTTCGTCGAGGGTGTCCGCCGCGCGGACAGCGTCCTGGTGCTCGAGATCGGCCCGCTGAACCGCGAGGAGCTGAACCGGCTACTGACCGCGCGCAACCGGGGGGCTCTTCCCGCGACGCTGGTGGACACCATCGCGCTGCGCTCCGAGGGGAACCCGTTCTTCGCGGAGGAGCTCCTCGCCGCCGCCGGCCGCGCCGGACAGGTCCCGCCCCGGCTGCACGACCTCCTCCTGCAGCGCGTCGCGGGGCTCGACCAGGCGACCCGGGCCCTGCTCCGGCTCGCCGCGGCGGCCGGCCGCGAGGTCACGTATCCGCTGCTGCGAGCCCTGGCGGCGCAACCGGAGGGCGAGGTGCGCGAGTCCCTGCGTGCCGCGGTCGACCGCGGCGTCCTGGTGGCCGATCAGGCGGCGGGAACGTTCCGCTTCCGCCATGCCCTGCTCAGGGAGGCGGTCTACGCGACGATCCTCCCGGGTGAGCGTGAGGAGCTCCACGGGCGGCTCGCCGAGGAGCTCACGCGCACCGGGGCGGCCGCGGGGGCGGCCGAACTGGCTCAGCACTGGGCGGCCGCCCGTCACGCGCCCGAGGCGCTGGTCACCTCGGTCGCCGCGGCCCGGGAGGCCGAGGCCGTCTGCGGCCTGGCCGAGGCGCGGGCGCACATCGAGCGCGTGCTGGCCCTCTGGGGCGAGGTCCCGGACGCGGACGAACGGATCGGGCGCGACCTCGGGGCGCTCTGCTCGTGGGGGGCCGACCTCGCGGAGGCGACGGGCGCGGCCGATCGTGGGGTGGAGCTCGCGCAACGGGCGATCGACCTCGTCGGTGGCGGGCGACCCTCGTCGTGCCGCCCTGCTCCACGTCCTTCTCGGCGAGTGCCTGCACAAGACCGGTCGCAACAGCGAGGGCCTCGCCGCGCTCGCCACGGCCGTCGAGCTCCTGCCGCCGCACATGCGTTCGCCTGAGCGGTGCGTACGCGCTGGGCTCACTCGCCGGAGGCCTGATGGTGGCGTGGCGCCACGACGAGTCCGAGGTCATCGGTGAGCACGCGCTCGAGCTGGCCCGGGACCTCGGTGCCGGTGAGGCCGAGGTCCGTGCGCTCACCGTCCTCGGCGTCGACCGCGCCTACCTCGGCCATCGCGAGGAGGGCGTGGACCTGCTCCAGCGGGCGCTGCGCCTGGCCGAGCAGATCGGCGACCACCTCGGCCTGGAGCGGGCGTACTTGAACCTCACCGACGTCCTGACGATGGTGGGGCGGCCGGCCGAGTCGGCGCGGGTGGCGCAGCAGGGGCTGGCCGTCGTCCACGGGTACGGCATGGACAGCGCGATCCTCGAGGCGAACCGGGTCGAGGCGTGGATCGCCACCGGGCACTGGGACGAGGCCGAGGCCGCGAGCTCCGCCGCCCTGCGCGGCGTCAGCGGCACCTTTCCCGCCATGTGGCTCATGCTCAGGGCGGACCTGGAGGTGGCGCGGGGTGACCTCGACGAGGCCCGGGCCCATCTCGGTGCGGCGCTGGCCACCCTTCCTGAGGACCGCGAACGGGGGGTCTACGACGCGTGCCTCGCCGAGCTCGCGCTGTGGGAGCACCGGTGGGTCGACGCCGACCTCGCCATCGCAGACGCGCTCGCGGCCGCCACCTCGCGGCCGGCCGCCCAACTGCACGTCTGGTTCGGCGCGAAGGGCTTGCGCGCCCAGGCCGAGCTGGCGGCGCTCGCCCGCGCCCGCCGCGACCCGGGCGCTGCCGAGGGCTGGGTCGCCCGGGCGGACGCGCTGCTCGCCACGGCTCGGCGCGCGGCCGCTCGGGCACTGCCGGTGACGGACAACGCGCGCGGCTGGCTGCTGCTCGCCGAGGCCGAGCACGAGCGCTGCCGAGGCGTCGCGCGCGCCGCAGTCGTGGGCGGACGCCGCACGCGGCTGGGACGGCCTTGGAGCGGCCACCGCTGGCCGCCTACTGCCGGTGGCGGCAGGCCGAGGCGCTCGTCGCGGTCGGGGCGAGCCGGGTCGAGAGCGCGGTCCCGCTCCGGGAGTCGCACGCCGTTGCGCAGCGTCTGGGTGCGCGACCGCTGCTGCAGGAGGTCGAGAGGCTCGCCGCGCGCGCCCGGCTGGACCTGACCCCACCCCCGACGTCCGCCGCCGACGCGCAGCGGCGGCAGGACTCCCTCGGACTGACGGCCCGCGAGCTGGAGGTGCTGGACCTGGTCACCCGCGGGTACACCAACCGCGAGGTCGCGGCGGCGCTCGTCATCAGCGTCAAGACGGCCGGCGTGCACGTCACGCACATCCTCGCGAAGCTCGGGGCGGCCAACCGCCGCGAGGCCGCGGCGATCGCCGAGCGCCTGCGCCGGCCCGGGGCGTGACGCGGTCGGCTCAGATGCTTCGCGCGGCGGCCGTGGGAACGAGCGCTGCCCGCCGGCAGCGGGCGGCGTCGAGCGGCTGCTCGGCCCGGTCGAACGTCTCCGCGGCCAGGTCGAAGAGGCTTACGGCCGACTCGTCGTCCCCCTGCGCACGGGCGATGTGGGCCCGGGCCTCGGTGAGCGCGGCCGGCCATGCGTCGCCGTCCCACCGGGCGGCGGACTCCTCGGCCGACGCCAGGTGACGCAGGGCCTCCCCGACGTCGCCGACGTCCGCGCAGGCGATGGCCGCCGGCACCTCGAGCATCACCGTGCAGAACGGGCAGTAGTCGCTCTCACCGAGGGCCGCCTCGGCCTCGTCGACGGCCACCCGAGCGGCGTGCGGGTCCGGCGCAGCCATGATCACCGACCCGTACACCCGCTGCAGCAGGTGCATGCTGATCACCGACCAGCGGGCCAGCGGCAGAGCGCGCCGCAGCAGGTCGCGGGCCTCGGCCGGCCGCCCCTGGGCCATCCGCACCTCCGCCAGGCGCTGCAGGCTGTGCGCCTCCCCCGACGGGGCGTCCATGTCGCGGTGCAGGTCGGCCGCCTCCAGCAGCTCGCGCTCGGCCCGTTCGAGGTCACCCCTGAGCAGCGCCGCCTCGCCGATGAGCGCGGTGGCGAAGGCGACGCCGCGCAGGGCGCCGGCCCGCTCCGAGCGCTGGCGCAGTTCGAGGGCGAGCGCCACCACCTCGGCGTACGGCATCCGGCCGTAGAGCACGTACTCGGCGACGCAGAGGTGCACGTCGAACAGGGCGACCGCCATCGCCGGCCTGCCCCGCGTCAACCGCAGCTCGCGCCGGAACTGCTCGAACCACTCCCCGCGCTGGTGGGCGATCAGGCCCTGGAGCACGACGAGGTGCCCGACCTGGGCGAGGTCGGCGGGGCTGAGCAGGTCGCGGGCGGTGGAGCTGGCCCGCACGGCCCCGTCCACGTCGCCGTTGACGTAGGCGAAGGCGCCGCGCGCCAGCAGGACCTGCCCGTCGGCCTCGTCGCCTTCGAGCTCGAGCCCCTCCAGCGCGCCGCGGGCCACCTCCAGGTCGCCCGTGAAGCTCGCCGCGCGCGCCAGCCGGGCGCGCACCAGCCGGTGCTCGGTGCCCACCGTCTCGGGGACGGCGTCGCGGTACGCGGAGATCGCCTCGGGGTCGCCCAGGGCCAGGAGCAGGTCGCCGCGCCGGGCCAGCAGGTGAGCCCGGTCCTCGGCCCCCGCGTGGTCGAGGACGGCGTCGACGAGGGTCAGGGCGTCGCGGTAGGCGCCGAGCGCGCCCGCGGTCCGGACGAACGGCAGGACGTAGGGGACCGCCTCCCGGGGCTCGCCGGCCGCGAGGTAGTGGTGCGCGATCCGGCCCGGGGTGGCACCGGGGAGGGTCGCCAGCCGGACGGCGAGGTCGTGGTGAGCGGCCCGCCGTTCCGAGGCGGGCATGGCGGCGGTCAGTCCCTCGCGCACGAGCGCGTGCCGGAACCGGTACCCGGTCTCGGCCGGCTCCACCGTGAAGGCGGCGAGCGCCTCGTCGAGCTGCACGTACGCGTCGTCGACCGGGGTGTCCGCGACGGCGAGGAGTTCGTCCGTGCTGAACGACATGCCCAGCAGCGCCATCCTCTGGAAGGTCCGGCGAGCCTCCGGCGAGAGCCGGACGTCGACGACCGGGGCCGCCCCCTCGACGGCGGAGCGGGCGAGCTCGAGGGTCAGGAACGGCACGCCCCCCGACGCCGCGTGGATCCCGAGCGCCCGCGTCCGGTCGAGCCCGGGGTACCGGTCGGCGATCAGCCGCAGGTCGGCGTCCTCGCTCAGCGGCGCGAGGTCGATGCGCTCCCCGAGGCCCCGGGTCGCCAGGCCGGCACGCAGCTCCTCGAGCGCGGCGCGCCCGGGCCGCCCCGCGGCCCCGATCACCACCCGCTCGGAGGCGATCGCGCGGGACAGGTAGTGCAGGAGGCGGAGCGAGGCCTCGTCGGCCTCGTGGACGTCGTCGACGACGAGCAGCAGGCCGTGACCGGCCGCCGCCAGCCGGACGAGCTCGGCCGCGGCGACGAACAGCCGCTGGTGGGCGACGTTCCCGTCGCGCGCGGACATCTCGTCGCCCGACAGTGCCCGGTCGATCTCCTCGCGGAACCGGTCGTCCAGCCCGTCGAGGAGCACGGGGTGCTGGCGGCAGAGGTCGGCGAGCGCCTCGAGCACGGGCGCGTACGGCCACAGGCCCTCGATCGCCGAGGCCGTGCCACGGCCCGTGCGCCACCCGCGCCGGGATGCGAGCGACGCGGCGAGGTCGAGGACGGCGGACTTCCCGATGCCCGGTGCTCCGCTGACGACGACGGTGCGCCCGCGGCCGGCGGAGGCCTCGCCGAAGACCCGGCGCAGCACGTCCCCGGTGTCCCGGCGGCCGACCAGCCGGCGGGATCCTCCGGGGGGGTTCGGCGGGGGCGGCTGCGGCGGTCGGACCGCGAGCAGCCGCCGGCGCACCTCCTCCGCCTCGGGGCTCGGGGTGGTGCCCAGCTCGTGCCGCAGGGCCTGGTCGAGGCGCTCGAACTGGCGCAGGGCGGCGCGGACGTCGCCCCGCCGTTCGTGCTCCCGGACGAGGTGCAGGTGCGCGGCCTCGTCGGTGGGGTCGAGGCGGACCAGCTCCTCCCACCGGCCCGCGACGTCGAGCAGGCTCCGGTGGAGCAGGTCGAGGTCCGCCCGGTCCTGCGCCGTCCAGGCCTCGTAGACGTCCGTGGGCAGCAGCGGGCCCGGCCACAGCGCCAGCGCCTCGGCGGCCCGCTCCGGTGAGCGGGCGGCGAGCGCGGCCGACGCGGCGGCGCGGAACCGGTCGACGTCGACCGACACCCGCGCGGTCGGCAGCAGGCAGACCAGGTCGTCACGCAGCACGACGCTCGATGACTCGTCGCCGCCCAGCGCGCGCCGCGCGTAGTGCGCGGCCTTGTGCAGCCGGGGCGCCGCCGTGGCGCCGGCGTCCGGCCACAGCGCCTCGAACACCTGGTCCCGCAGCAGCCGCCGGCCGGGCGCCAGGGCGAGGAGCTTCACCAGCGCGGCGGCCTGGCGGCGGCTCCACGCCCCCTCGGGGACGGCGGTGCCGTCGACGGAGACGCTGAACTCGCCCAGCAGGTGGATCTCGGCGTCCATGGCGGCAGGTCCGTTCGTGGCGGCTGCGGTCAGGCTAACCTCACGAGCTCGCGCGGTCAGCCGTCATGGTCGACGCGAGGTCGCGCCAGGGCCGGCGCTCCAGCGCCTCGACCTCGTCGTTCATCGCCGAGCTCGACTCGCGCAGCAGCCCGCGCACGGTGCGCTGGTCCCACTCGAAGCTGGCCAGGGCGTCGATGGTGACGAAGAACCGGTGCGAGAGTGCGTCCCGCTCGCGCTGGTAGCGCGCCAGGGCCGCGGCCTCCGTGCTCGCACCCGACAGGTGCGCGATCAGGGCGTCGGCGAGCAGCTCGGCGTCCCGCAGGGCGTCGGTGAGCCCGTGGGCCGCGATCGGGTCCTTGTAGTAGCCGGCGTCCCCGACCAGTGACCAGCCCGGCCCCCACGGCCGCCGGACGAACCCTGCGAGGCCGCCCCAGCCGCGCAGCCCGCTCTCGGCGACGGCAGCACGGGTGCGCTCCGGCAGGTCGGCCCAGGCCATCTCGGCCAGGAGGTCGAAGGCGTGGTCGCGCCCGAGCTGCGCCAGGTGGCGCATGCGAGCCGGCGTCGTGATGACGAACGCGCAGGTGAGGCCGTCGTTGGTGGGAATGAGGCCGGCGGCGGCGCCGTCGCCGTAGGCCCACTCGTAGCCGGCCGCCGGCAGGTGCGAGTAGTAGCGGTAGAGCACGGCGGTGCCGCCCGAGCCGGTGAGCAGGGTCGGTGCGTCCACCTGTCGCGCGACGGTCGACGAGACGCCGTCCGCGCCGACGACCATGCGGGTGGTGAGCCGCCGGGTTCCGGCACGCGCGCCGGCCAGCTCGACGCCCGCCACGCGGCCGCCCTCCTCGAGCAAGCCGGTCACCGACACCTCGTGCCGGACGTCGGCACCGGCGTCGGCGGCCGCGTCGACGAGCACGCGGTCGAGCAGGTGGCGCCGCGGGGCGTACAGGGCGTCGACGCCGGGGCTGCGCCGGATCGTGATGTCGACGACGTCCTGGTCGGGGTGGTGGAACAGCGTGTGGTGCACCGGCGGGGTGCCGGCGTCGACGATCTCGGGCAGCACGCCCCAGCGGGCGAGCTGCAGGACGCCCGCGCGCATCAGCGCGTGCGTCGAGACGGTGTCACTGCCGTGCCGGGTGCGTTCGAGCACGGCGACGCGCAGTCCGGCGCGGGCCAGCAGCAGGGCGGTGGCCGCGCCGGCTGCGCGGCCGCCGACGACGGCGACGTCGTAGTCGGGAGCCATGGGAGTCACCTCGTGAGTGTGGGTTTGGTGGTGGGATGGGCGGGTCGTGCCGCCAGGTGCTCGACGACGGCCTGCGCCTCGTGCCGGGCGCCGTCGATGAAGCTCGCGTCGCGCCGGTGCTGGAAGCGCTGGCCGACGACGAAGAGACCGGGGACGGCTGTGCGACCGCGGTACTGCTCGATCGAGCCGTCGCGCCGGAGCACGGGCAGGCGGAGCCAGTCGAGCTGCTGCCGGTAGCCGGTGGCGAGCACGACCGTGCCGATGCCGTCCAACGGCAGCTCCGTCGGCGGCTCCAGCGAGGCCCGGGCGGGCACCAGGGGCCGGGGCCGCGAGGCGGGCAGCAGCTCGGTGTCGAGCCTGCTCTCGGCCGCGTGGCGGTCGAGGTCGTCGAGGAGGGCGGCGAGCCGGCGGTCGGCGTCCGCGGTGGTGGCGGCGAGGTCGTCCCGGAACCGGGCCACCCGGCCGTCCAAGCCCGCCAGCCGCCCGGCGAGGCGCACCCCGCGGGCCGCGAGGGTGGCGAGGTCGAGGTCGGCTCCGGGGCCCTCGCGCCCCACGAGCTGCAGCGAGGGCTCGCGCCGGGCGGCCTCGCGGTCGCGGACCTCGTCGATCGTCCGGGCCAGCCGGCCGGTGCGCTCGAGCCACCAGAAGACGTCCATGCCGCGGTAGCGGCGGGGCATCCGGGTGTGGCGGCCCACCGCGAGGACGACGCTGCGCCCGCTGCGGGCGAGCTCGTCGGCGATCTGGACGCCGGACGACGAGGCCCCGACGACGAGCACGCCGCCGTCCGGCAGCTGTGCCGGGTTCCGGTACGCCGACGACGGCAGCACCGTGACGCAGTGGTCGAGGCCGCCCAGCCCGGGCGGCTCGACCGGCCCGGAGCCCTGCCCGGTGGCGACGACGACGTTGCGGGCCGTCCAGCGGACGTCGTCGGTGGTGACGGCGAGCCCGCCGGCGGCGGCCGACACGTCGAGGACGGTCGTCCCGGGCAGCAGCGGGGGCGCGAACGAGGCGGCGTAGCCCTCGAGGTAGCGCACGAACTGGGCGGCGGGCATGTACCCGTCGGGGTCGTCGCCGCCGTACTGGCCGTAGGGGAGCCGGGTCATCCAGTTGGGCGTGAGCAGGCGCAGGGAGTCCCAGCGCCGGGTGCGCCAGCTCTCGGCGATGCGGCCGCGGTCGAGGACGACGTGGTCGCGGCCGGTGGCGGTGAGGAGGCGGCTGACGGCGAGGCCGGCGTGGCCGGCGCCGACGACCACCGTGTCGATCGTGGGCATGGCGGGTCCTTGCTTCTGCGGTGGGTGCCGCGGCCGGCCCTGCTCTTCGTGGGAGGGGCCGGCCGCGACGGGTGAGGTGGCATCAGCCGGTGACGACCTCGATGGAGACCGGGGTCGGGTTGGTCAGCGCGTCGTAGACGGCGGACCGGCGGCGGGACTGCTCGACGATCGCCCGCAGCGTGTCGTCGTCCGCGTCGCCCTCGATGTGGAACGTCACGCGGATCTCGCGGTAGCCGTTGCGGACGGTGTCGCCGCCGAGCCCGAGGATGCCGAGCAGGTCGATGTCGCCCTCGACGGTCGAGCTGACCCGGGTGAGGGTGACGCCGCGCGCGGCCGCGATGTTGGCGATGCCGGCGGTGAGGCAGGCCGCGATCGCGTGCAGCAGGTACTCGGTCGGGGTCGGGGCGTGGTCGGCGCCGGTGACGACCTGCGGATGGTCGGCGTCGACGACGGTCTCCTGCAGGTGCTGGAGCTCCTGGCCCGCGCCGTAGAAGCCGGAGAAGGTGGTCCGGCTGTGGGTGCCGTCGATCCAGGTGTTGGACGCCCGGAACTGGAAGTCCGCGATCTCGTTCTGGGCGCGGACGGCGTCGAGGGTGGCGAACAGGGCGGCGGTGTCGACGCCGTTGCGGACCGGCCGGTCGGTCGTGGAGCTGGTCATCGTGTCTCTCCTTGGGCACCGGCGGCGTTCGCCGTCGGATCGGGGTTGATCAGGTGCCGATGACGCTACGAAGCCGACCTTCCCCGGACCTTCCCCGCGCATGACCTCGGAGGTCATCGACCGGGCGCAGGCCCCGGCGCGAGGCTCGTGGATGCCGGGCGGCGACGGGCCGCCCCTCGTACCGGAGGTTCCGATGACGCTCACCCTCGACGCCACCACCGCCGTCGACCGCTACCTCGCGGCCCTCAACGAGCCGGACGCCGCTCAGCGCCGGCGCCTGATCGAGCAGGCGTGGAGCCCGCACGGCTCGCTCACCGACCCGCCGCTGGTGGGTGAGGGGCACGAGGGGCTCGCCGCCGTCGGCGACGCGTTCCACCAGGCCTACGCGGGGCACCGCTTCGAGCGGACCAGCGAGGTCGACGAGCACCACGGGCGCTACCGCTTCGCGTGGGCGCTGCTCGGCCCCGACGGCTCGACCGCGGTCACCGGCATGGACACCGGGATCCTCGCGGGCGACGGCCGGGTCGGTGACGTCGTCGGCTTCTTCGGCGAGCTCTCCCCCCGCCTACCGTGATGTGCGTGACGACGACCCCGCCCCGGCAGCGCTCGGCCGGTCCGCTCCTGCGTGAGTGGCGTGAGCGGCGTCGGCTCACCCAGCTCGACCTGGCGAACCGGGCGGGGACGTCGTCGCGCCACCTCTCCTTCGTCGAGACGGGCCGGTCGCGGCCGAGCCGCGAGATGGTGCTGCGCCTCACGGAGGCGCTCGACGTGCCGCTCGCCGACCGCAACCAGATCTTGATGGCCGCCGGTCACGCCCCCGAGTACGACGACGCCCGGCACTCGCGCGAGGCCACCCGGCAGCTGCTCGAGACGCTCGACCTCGTGCTGGCGGCGCACGACCCGTGGCCGGCGCTCGTGCTCGACGCGCAGTTCGACGTGCTGGCCACCAACCGGGGCTGCGACCGGTTGCTCGCGCTGATCGACGCGGACCTGCTCGACCCGCCGGTCAACGTCGTCCGGGCGACGCTGCACCCCCGCGGGCTGGCGCGCTCGATCACGAACCTGCCCGCCTGGCGCGCCCACCTGCTGCGCCAGGTCCGCCGGCACCTCGCCGCCACCCCCGCGGACGCCGCCCTGTCGGCGTTGCTCGCCGAGGCGTCGGCGTATCCGGTGGGTCCTGACGAGGCGCCCTCGCACCCGGGCCCCACCTTCGCGTTGCCGCTGGAGCTGCGCGTCGACGGCGTGGCGCTGCGGCTCTACTCGACGGTGTCGACGTTCGGCACCCCGCTGGACGTCGCCGCCAGCGAGCTGGCCGTCGAGACGTTCCTCCCGGCCGACGAGGTCACCCGTCGGTGGCTGTCGGGTCCGTGACGCCGGGCTCCGGGTCGCCCTTCGCACCAGGTCTGCACGGCGCGAGGCGCTCCTGACGGTGGTTGGATCGTGCACAACGGGTGCGAAGTCGAGATGCGCGGGCGTCAGCGGGGCGTCGACCGGCGCTCCGAGTCGGCGGCGAGCAGGGTCTCGACGAGCTGCTCGACGGCGCCGTCCTTCTCGAGGTACGCGATCGCCCCCGCGGCCAGGACCTCGCGCCGGTTCGTCCCGTCGAGGCTGATCGCGATCACCGGGAGATGCGCGCTCAGCCGCCGGACCAGCCGGACGCCGTCCGCGAGCCGGGGCAGCAGGGCGTCGACGAGCGCGACGTCCACCGATCCCTGCTGCCGGCCGCAGGCGTCGTCACGCCTCGACCACGGAGGCCGGGGTGGTGGCGGAAATCCGGCGGCGGGAGGCGGTGGCCCAGGCGGCGGTGGTCAGCAGCCGGCCGAGCACCATCGCGAGGGCCATGAGCACGAAGGCGGCGGTCCAGGCGTCGGCACCGGTGATGAGGTGGTCCCGGGAGAAGCGGCCGATCGTCGCGGCACCCGAGCCGTTCGCCCACTCGGCGAACAGGATGCGGCCGCCGATGACCGCGATCCACAGGCCGGCGAACGCGGCGCCCGCGGTGACGACGAGGCGGCCGCCCGTGACGCGGATCCGGGTCAGCCCGGTGGCGAGGGCGCCGAGGGCTAGCCCGGTCGCGGCGAAGAGCACGTCGAGGGTCACGTCGTTGCCGAGCGTCGGCACGTCCCGCAGGTAGATACCGGCGGCGATGCCGACCACGAGCAGGGGCACCGTGAACGCGGCGCGGTCGAGCGGCCGGGTGCCGACGTTGCGCAGCAGCACCCACGCGAGGAGGGAGATGTTGAGGATCCACTGCGTCGTGCTCATGGTGTGCTCCTTGGTGAGGGGTCTCTGCTCACCAAGGAGCCTCGTCGCCGTGGGCCTCGCGCTCCTGGGTCGGAGCGACGGTTCCGGCCATGACGTGTGTCCTAGCCCGATCTCGGCCGGATGACGTACGGCACGGTCACGAGCACCGCCGAGCCCTCGTCGGGAGCGGACGTCACCTCGAGCTCGCCCCCCACGGCGGCCGCCCGCTCGCGCATCGTGTGCAGGCCCAGGTGGCCGGGGTGCTCCTGGCCCGGGTCGAAGCCACGCCCGTCGTCCCGGACGCCGACCAGCAGGCGGTCGTCCTCGACGCGCAGCTCGACGTCGATCGCCGCCGCGTCGGCGTGCTTGAGCGCGTTGTTGAGCGCCTCGAGCACGAGCCGGTACAGGTGCTCCTCGACGTCGGGTGCGAGGTCGAGCCGCTCCCGGGGAGCCTCCACCCGCACCGGGGTGCCCGTCCGCGCCGCGAGCGCCGCGGCCTGCTTGCCCAGCGCCGAGACCAGCCCCTCCTCGGCGAGCGCGCCGGGCCGCAGCTCGAAGATGAGGGCGCGCATCTCGGCGAGGGCGCCGCTCGTCAGCTCGCGGAGCTTCTCGACCTCGCGCGCCGCCGGCGCAGCCGGGCCGATGCCCTCGGTCTCGAGGTGCCGCTGCGCGGCGCGCGCGTGCAGGGTCATCGAGAACAGCGCCTGGCTCACGGAGTCGTGCAGCTCGCGGGCCAGCCGCTGCCGCTCGAGCAGCGTGGCGTTCTGCGTGGTCGCCGTGAACAGGGTCGCGTTCTGGGCGGCGACGGCGGCCTGGTCGGCGAGTGCCACGAGGAACGCCTGGTCGTCCTCGCGCAGCGACTGCCCCGGGCGCAGGTGCACCTGCAGCTCACCGAACGCGCGGCCGCCGGAGGTGAGCGGCGCCGCGACGAGGTCGTCCCAGGGCACCGACGCCCAGAACCCCTGCAGCCCGGCCAGCGCCGGCTCGCCCGCGACCGCCGTGCGGTAACCGGGCCGGACGGCGATCCGGGGCAAGTCCCGGGGCTGCCGCTCGCCGACGCCGAGCTCGGCCCAGGTCGCCGCCATGACCTCGCAGTACCCGTCGCCGAACGCACCGTCGTGGATCACGGTGGGCGTGCCGTCCGACCAGGTGACCAGCGTGGCGGCGGCGACGTCCACGCTCTCCCGGAGGGCCGCGACCACCTCCCGCAGGGTGACCTCGAGCGGCTGGTCGATCGCGCTGGCGGACGCGATCCGGGTGAACGCGCCGATCCGCGCCTCGAGCCGCCGGAACGCCAGCACGCGGTCGGTGGCATCGGTGACGATGTCGACCACGCCGACGACCTCGCCGTTCTCGAAGAGCGGCGCGAAGACGACGTCCCAGTAGGTGTCGAGCCCCGGGATCCCGATGTGGTGGGCGGCCTGCCGGACCACCCGCCCGGCGAGCGCGTTCTCGATCAGCGGGCGCACGTTGTCCTCGTTGCCGGGGATGAGCTCGTGCAGGTGCCGGCCCGGCGCCGTGTACTCCGGGCCGACCCCGAAGTAGTGCTCGTAGAAGCCCGTCCACGTGGTGTTGCAGCGGATCAGGCGCATGTCGCGGCCGAAGACGGCGATCCCCATCGGCACGCGGTCGAAGAACAGCTCGAGCAGCTGGGCGTCGAGCGCGGCGTCGCTGGCCGGCGCGGGCTCGGTGACGATCTCCAGCGGCATCGAGGTGCTGCGCAGCGCTGTCCACCCCGCACCGGCGGCGTCGGGCGGGACGGTCACGAACCGCTCCCGCGGCGGGCACGAGCCCCTCCTTCACCGCCCACATCGCGGCCTGCGTGCGGCTGGCCAGCCCGAGCTTGGCCAAGATGTTCGACACGTGGGTGCGCGCGGTCCGCTCGGCGACGCCGAGGTGCTTGCCGATCTCGCGGTTGGTGCCGCCGGTCGCGAGCAGCACGAGCACCTCGCGCTCGCGCGGGGTGAGGTGGTCGGCGGCGCTGCGGGGGGCGCGGAGCGACGCGGTGAGGGCCTTCGCGGCGGCGGGGTCGAGGTGCACCTCGCCGGCCTGCGCCGCTCGGATGGCGGCGGCGACGTCGGCGGCGTCCGCGTCCTTCAGCAGATAGCCGGTGGCGCCGGCCTCGAGCGCGGCCCGGATCTTCGCCTCCTCGACGAACGAGGTCACCGCGACGACCTCGACCTCCGGCCAGCGGCGCTTGATCTCGGCGGTGGCGGTCACGCCGTCCATGTGCGGCATCTGGAGGTCCATGAGCACGACGTCGGGCAGCTCGCCGGAGCGGTCGAGGACGGCGAGCTCGTCGAGCGCGCGGCGGCCGTCGCCGGCCTCGCCGACGACGGCCATCTCGCGGTTCGGTCGCGAGGTAGGCGGCGAGCCCCGACCGCACGACCTTGTGGTCGTCGACCAGGAACACGCGCACGGTCTCGTCACTCACGCCCCCATTGTCGCAAGCGCTCACGACGGACCGAGGAGTTCTCCGGGGAGCGGAGTCGGCGCCTGCACGACGAACGGGAGGAATCCCCCGGGTCGGCTGCTCTGCCACATGCGGCCTGCAGGCGCAGAATGAGGGACACCAGAAACCTGTGGAGGTGCAGGACGATGGCCGGTTCTCCCGATCAGGTCCACGTCCGCTCACCTTTCCCCCCGATCGGTGACTACGCCTTCCTCTCCGATTGCGAGTCCGCGGCACTGGTCGCCCCGAGCGGGAACGTCGAGTGGATGTGCCTGCCGCGGATGGACTCGCCCAGCGTCTTCGGCGCGATGCTCGATCGCGGTGCGGGTGGGTTCCGGCTCGGGCCCGGCGGACGTCATGGTCCCCGCGGCTCGCCGGTACCTGCCCGGAACCATGATCCTCGAGACGAGCTGGGGTACGCCCACGGGGTGGATCATCGTCCGGGACGTCCTCGTGATCGGCCCCTGGCACCACGAGGGCGAGCGGTCCACCAGTCACCGTCGGGCCCCGACGGACTACGACGCCGACCACGTGCTGCTGCGCATGGTGCGGTGCGTCAACGGCGAGGTGCAGTTGACGATGGACTGCGCGCCGGTCTTCGACTACGGCCGCACGCCGGCGCAGTGGCGCTACGTGGACGACGGGTACCACGTGCGCCGAGGCGGAGGGCGACGGCAGCCGACCTCAGCGTCCGACTGACGACCGACCTGCGGATCGGCTTCGAGGGGCACCGCGCGACGGCCCGCACGCTGCTCAAGGAGGGCGATCAGCGATTCGTCGCGCTGTCGTGGAGCGAGCACGAGCCGCCGGCAGAGCTTCGACGAGGCGTACCAGCGGCTGGTCTGGACCGCTCACCACTGGCAGCACTGGCTGGCGCCGGGGCGACTTCCCCGACCACCCCTGGCGCGCGCACCTGCGAGCGCAGCGCGCTGACCCTGAAGGGCCTGACCTTCGCGCCGACCGGGGCGCTGCTCGCCGCGCCCACGACGTCGCTGCCGGAGACGCCCGGGCGGCGAGCGCAACTGGGACTACCGCTTCACCTGGATCCGCGACTCGACCCTCGCGCTGTGGGCTCTCGACACCCTCGGGTTCGACTGGGAGGCCGACGACTTCTTCTGCTTCATCGCCGACGTCGCCGAGCGCGTCGGACGACCTGCAGATCATGTACGGCGTCGACGGCGAGAAGGACCTGAGCGAGCAGCTCCTCGACCACCTGACGGGCTACGAGGGCGCGCGGCCGGTGCGGATCGGCAACGGTGCCTTCGACCAGCGCCAGCACGACGTCTGGGGCGCGTTGCTGGACTCCGTGTACATCCACACGTCCTCCCGCGACGGCCTGGACGAGCGGCTCTGGCCCATCCTCTCCCGCTTCGTCGAGGCGGCGCTCGAGCACTGGCACGAGCCGGACCGCGGGCATCTGGGAGGTGCGGGGCGAGACCCGAAGCACTTCACCTCGTCCAAGGTCATGTGCTGGGTCGCGGCGGACCGGGGCGCCCGCCTGGCGCGGATCCGCGAGGCAGTTCGAGCTCGCCGAGCGCTGGCAGCGAGGCGGCCGACGAGATCCACGCGGACGTCTGCGCCAACGGGCGTGGACGAGCGGGGGGTCTTCGCCCAGTACTACGGGACCACAGCGCTCGACGCGTCCACCCTGCTGATCCCGCTCGTGCGGCTTCCTGCCGCCGGACGACGCGCGGGTGCGCGCGACGGTCGACGCGATCGCCGGAGGAGCTCACCGAGGACGGGCTGGTGCTGCGCTACCGGGTCGAGGAGACGGACGACGGCCTGTCGGGCGAGGAGGGCACGTTCACGATCTGCTCGTTCTGGCTGGTCTCCGCGCTCGCACTCGTCGGCGAGCACGCGCCGGGCGCGCAAGCTCTGCGAGAAGCTGCTCTCCTTCGCCAGCCCGCTCGGGCTGTACGCCGAGGAGATCGATCCCGCGAGCGGGCGCCAGCTGGGCAACTTCCCGCAGGCCTTCACCCATCTCGGGCTGATCAACGCGATGCTGCACGTGATCGCGGTCGAGGAGGATCCGCGGGACGGGACGGCGTGATCGGTCAGGACGCGACCGAACGTCGTCACGTTCGCGCGACACCCGGGGCCCGGCTCGGCGTGTCGCCGCCTTGTGACGATGTTCGGGTCGCGGCCTGGCCTAGTCGCGCTCGGGCCAGACCGGGCCCTGGTCGGTCCACGTGACACCGCGGTTGCGGCAGAGACAGAACGGGTGACCGACGGGGTCGGTGTAGACGCGCCAGCCGTAGCCGTCGGGGCCGATGGAGTCCTGCTGCAGGGTCGCGCCGAGGGCCAGGACCCGGCTCTCTTCGGCCTCGACGTCATCGACCTCGAAGTCGAGGTGGAACTGCTTGGGGTGCTCGCTGTCGGGCCACTGCGGGGCGCGGTAGGCCTCCACCCTGGTGAAGGCCAACTCGATCTCGCCGAACTGGATACCGGCCCAGTTCTCGTCGCCGCCCTGCTTGACCGGGCGACCCGTCACCGCGGAGTAGAAGGCCGCCAGCTTCATCGTGTCCGGGCAGTCGATGATGGCATCGGTGAGTCGCAGCATCGAGCGACCTTGCCACAGGATCGAAGGAGCCGGAGTTCGAGACGGGTCCTGGCTGGGAATCCTGCAGGAGACCGGTCAGCGGCCCTTCCTGATGAGATAGGCACCGAGGGCGACGAGCACGACGTCCTGCGCGACGAGCACCGGGATCTTCGGCAGGCCACCGATCGAGGCGAACAGGTCGGTCGCGAAGTGCAGCACCATGAGCGGCCAGATCGTGTTCGTGCGCCAGCGCAGCGCGGCGTATCCGACGCCGAAGCAGAAGGCGCCGAACGCCTGCGCCGCCACCAGGCCGACGCTCGCGCGGAACAGCACGTTCGTCAGGTGCGAGGCGCCGAAGAGCGCGGAGCCGAGCCAGACCGCCTTCGCGGTGCCGGTGGGCGCGAGCAGCCGCTGGACGACGCCGCGGTCGAGCAGCTCCTCCATGAACCCGGTGATCACGTATCCGGCCAGGAGCACGGCGGCGGTCCCGGCCTCGATGCTGCGGACGCCGCCCGCGAGTGGTGCGAGCGTGATGAGCGCGGGAACGGCGAGCAGCTTCAGGTTGCGCCAGTACCGCGGGTGGGTGAGGCCCAGCCCCGCCCAGCCGCCGTCCCGGACGGCGACCGCGCCGGCGACAACGACCGTGTAGAGCAGGGCGGCGACGGACGCCACGAGGGAGCGGGTCAGCCCGTCG
This sequence comes from uncultured Actinomycetota bacterium, assembly GCA_963792195.1. Classification (GTDB taxonomy): domain Bacteria; phylum Actinomycetota; class Actinomycetes; order Actinomycetales; family Kineosporiaceae; genus DATKNA01. The sequence continues at coordinate 595,134 of CAWBVK010000007.1, forward strand.
GCGTCCGGGAACAGCGCGGCGGCCGCGTACGCGCCGGCGACGATGACGAGGGCGTTGCCGACGTAGACGAGCAGGGTCAGCGGGAGCGGCGAGCGGAGGCGACGGGGGGCGGGAGCGGTCAGCGTGGCCATCGGAGGCTCCTGTTCGAGGTGGTCCTGTCCTGCCTCGAATCTCGCCGCGGAGGCCCTGCCCGGCGGACCGGCCGACGTGCCCGCCTCGACCGCGATCTGCGGCCGACCCGGCCTCGGCCGGATGACGTAGACACCTGCCCGGGAGACCGCCGAGAAAATCTTGGTCCGTCGTGTCGAAACACGGGGCGGCCGTTCGAGGAGACGTCGAACGGGCCGCACCGGGCGGCCCGGCACCGGAGGAGTCCCGATGACCGACACGCTCTCGACCCAGGTCCGCGACACCTCGGCGGGCTGCACCGCCGACGCACGCATCACCCGCTCCCTGCTCGGCTACGGGGTGATCGCCGGGCCCTTCTACATCGTGGTCGGCCTCGCGCAGGCGCTCGTCCGCGACGGGTTCGACCTCAGCCGGCACGAGTGGAGCCTGCTCGCCGACGGCCCCGGCGGCTGGATCCAGGTGCTCAACTTCGTGCTGACCGGGCTCATGGTGATCGCCGCGGCGATCGGGTTCCGGCGGGTGCTCGGCACGGGTCGCGCCGCTCGCTGGGCGCCCCGGCTGCTCGGCGTGTACGGCGTCGCGCTGGTGGCCGCCGGAGCGTTCCGCGCGGACCCCATGAACGGGTTCCCCGTCGGCACCCCGGACGGTCCGCCCGTGCACCCGAGCGTTCCGGGCACCCTGCACATGGTGTCGGGGGGCGTCGGATTCCTCGCGCTCGTGGCCGCCACCTGGCTGCTCGCCGGTCGGTTCCGCCAGGACGGGCACCGCACGCAGTCGCGCTTGACCCGGGCGACGGGCGTCGTGTTCCTGGTGGCGTTCGCCGGCATCGCCTCCGGTGCGGCGTCGCCGCTGGTGAACCTCGCCTTCACCGGTGCCGTCGTCCTCACCTGGGTGTGGCTGAGCGTCACTAGTGTTCAGCTGTACCGGGCCCTCTGATCGCGTCGCAGGACAGGGAGAACGACGATGCGCTACCTCGTGCTGCTCAAGGCGGTCACCACGCCCGACGGGCCACCGCCGCCCGAGCTCATGGCAGCGATCATGCAGCTCGGCGAGGAGGCCCAGAACGCCGGCGTCCTGCTCGACACCCAGGGCCTGCAGCCCAGCGCGGCCGGTGCTCGCGTGAGCCTGCGGAGCGGGGCCCTGAGCACGGCCGACGGACCGTTCACCGAGTCGAAGGAGCTCATCAGCTACGCGGTGTACGACGTCCGGTCGAAGGAGGACGTGCTCGAGTGGACCAGCCGGTTCCTGCGGATCCACCGCGACGGCTGGCCCGGCTGGGAGGGCGAGGCGGACGTCCTGAAGATCTTCGGCCCTGAGGACTTCGCGCCGCCCCCCACGGCGTGACGCTCACGGCAGCAGCGGTCGAGGCGGTCTGGCGCATCGAGTCGGGCCGCCTCGTCGCCGCGCTCACCCGCATCACCGGCGACTTCGGCACCGCCGAGGACCTCGCGCAGGACGCGCTGGAGCGCGCCCTGCGGCAGTGGCCCGAGAGCGGCATCCCCGAGCATCCGGCGTCGTGGCTCATGGCCACCGCCAAGCACCTGGCCGTCGACGCCTACCGGCGGCGGCGCACGCTCGACAGGAAAGTGATCGAGCTCGCTCAGGCCACCCTCGACGCGCAGGAGGAGGACCCGATGGCCGCCGTCGACGAGGGCCTCGACACTGCCCTCGCCGACGACCTGCTCCGCCTGATCTTCCTGACCTGCCACCCGGCCCTGACGCCCGAGTCGCAGGTCGCGCTCACCCTGCGCACGGTCGGCGGGCTCACCACACGGGAGATCGCGCGGGCCTTCCTCGTGCCGGAGCCGACCGTCGGGCAGCGCATCTCGCGCGCCAAGAAGACGCTGGCCGACCGCCACGTGCGCTTCGAGCTCCCGCCGGCCGCCGAGCTGCCCGCCCGGCTCGACGCCGTCCTGGCCGTGATCTACCTGATCTTCAACGAGGGTTACGCGGCCACCTCGGGCGACACGTGGATGCGGCCCGAGCTGTGCCACGACGCGCTGCGGCTGGGCCGGCTGCTGGTGAGCCTGCAGCCCGGCGAGGGCGAGGTCCACGGCCTGGTCGCGCTCATGGAGCTGCAGGCTTCTCGGATTCCGGCCCGTATCGGACCGTCGGGCGAGGCACTGCTCCTCGCCGACCAGGACCGCCGCCGCTGGGACCACCTCCTCGTGCGCCGCGGTCTCGCCGCGCTCGAGACGGCAGAGGCGCTCGGCACGGGGCCGTACACGCTGCAGGCCGCCATCGCCGCCTGCCACGCCAGGGCGTCGAGCGTCGGGACCACGGATTGGCAGCGGATCGCCGCCCTGTACACCGTCCTCCAGCACATCGCGCCGTCCCCGGTCGTCGCCCTGAACCGCGCCGTCGCGGTCGGTATGGCGGACGGGCCCGAGCGGGGCCTCGCCCTCACCGAACAGCTCGAGCACGAGCCCGCCCTCGCCGGGTACGCCGAGCTCGCCGCCGTCCGTGCCACCCTCCTGCAGCGGCTCGGCCGCCTCGACGAGGCGGGCGAGCAGTTCCGGACGGCGGCCGGGCGCACGGCGAACGCGTCCCAGCGGCAGGTCTACCTGGCCCAGGCGGAGGCGCTCGGCCCGGAACCCTGACCACGGCGCGACAGGAGCACCTCGAGCCCGTCGAGCAGGCTCTCGAGTCCGAACGCGAAGAGCTTCTCGAGGTCGAAGTCGAAGTCGCCCTCGGCCGTCATCCGCCGCAGCATCCCGAGGCCGCCCGACGCGAGCATCGTCCGGAGCGCGCCGTCCTGCGTCTCCATCCATTCGTCGCTGGTCAGCCCGGTGTCGCGCTCCGCCTGCGTCTCGGCCTCGAGCGCGCTGGCAATGCCCCGGACGTAGGCGAACAGCAGCACGTTCACGTACATCCGGTCCGAGAACCCGAGGCCGCTGCCCTCGAGAGCGCGCAGGTTCCACTCGGTGTGCCGCAGGGCGTTCGGCACGATCTGCGGGCGGGCGACCGACATCACCGGCGCGAGCCAGGGGTGCCGCTGGAAGCCCCGCCACTGCATCCGCGCCGTCACCTCGAGGCCCGCCCGCCATCCCGGGGGCGGCGTCGCCGGGAACCGCTCCTCGCCGATCGCCGCGTCGATCATCAGCAGGACGAGTCCGTCCTTGCCGCGCACGTGCCGGTAGAGCGACATGGTCGGCACGCCCAGGGTGGACGCGATGCGCCGCATCGACAGCTCCCCGAGCCCCTCGTCGTCGGCGATCGCGATCGCCGTCCGCACGATCTCCTCGCGGGTCAGCTCCTGCTCGCCGGCCTGCCGCAGCGCGGGTCGCCGTCCGGGGGTCGCGGGCACGCCGTGGACGCCGGCCACGACGGTCCCGACGCCGGGGCGGGAGGTGGCCAGTCCCTCCTGCTGCAGTGCGGCGAGCACCTTCGTCGCGGTCGCCATGGCGACGCCGTGTTCCCGCGCGATCTGGCGCGTCGAGGGCAGCCGGTCGCCCGCTACGAGCTCCCCGGCGGCGATCCGGGCGGCGAGCTCGTCGGCGATCCGCCGGTACGTCACCGGCATGGGCGCTCCTCCCCGTACTAGTGCACGTGGCGCTACTGCGTGCTCACCGCCTACGGTCGGCGTGCTCTGTACAGCGTACGCCGAAGGGGTGCGACATGCGGGTACTCGTCTCGGGAGCGGGGATCGCCGGGCCGGCGCTGGCGCTGTGCCTGGAGCGGACGGGCGCGGAGGTGACCGTCGTCGAGCAGGCACGGCGGCCGCGGCCGGGCGGCCAGGCGGTCGACGTCAGGGGCACGGCGCGCGAGGTGATCGAGCGGATGGGCCTGGGCCCCGTGATCCGGGCGGCCTGCCTCGACGAGCGCGGCCTCGCGATGGTCGATGCTCGGGGGCGGCGCCGCGTCGAGATGCCGGCGGAGATGTTCGGCGGTGAGGGCATCGTCGCGGAGCTCGAGATCCTGCGCGGCGACCTCGCCGGGATCCTCCTCGAGGCGACCCGGGCGGGTGTCGAGTACCGGTTCGGGGATCGCATCACGGAGCTGAACCAGGCCGCGGACGGCGTCCATGTCGGGTTCGCCGGTGGCGCGAGCGAGCGCTACGACGCGGTCGTCGGCGCGGACGGCGTCCACTCCGGAGTGCGGGCTCTCGCCTTCGGCCCGGACGGCGACTTCGTGCGCCACCTCGGCGCGTACACCGCGTACTTCTCCCTCCCCGCCGTGGACGACCTCGACCCGTGGTTCCTGCTCTACAACGCGCCGGGCGGCCGGGTCGCGGGCCTGCGGCCCGACCGCGACGGCCGGGCGAAGGCGTACCTGAGCTTCACCTCGCCATCGCTGCCCGACGCCGACCTGCTCGACCCCGTGCGCGTGGTCAGCGAGCGGATGGCGGGGGCGGGCTGGCGGGTGCCCGAACTCCTCGCGGCGATGCCGGCCGCGACGGACCTCGTGTTCGACGCCGTCGAGCAGGTGCGGGTCGAGCAGTGGGCGCGGGGCCGCCTCGTGCTGCTGGGCGACGCGGGCTACTGCGGCTCGCCGCTGGCGGGCCACGGGACGAGCCTGGCGCTCGTCGGCGCGTACGTGCTCGCGGGGGAGCTCGCCGCCCGGCCCGACGACCCGCCGTCCGCGTTCGCCGCGTACCAGCGCGCCATGCAGGCCTACGTGGACGCGTGCACGAAGCTCCCGCCCGGCGGCGTCGGCGCCTTCGCGCCGCAGAGCCGCCTGATGATCCGGATGCGGATGGCATCGATGCGCTCGATGACCCGCTGGCCGATGCGCTCGATCCTCGAGCACGAGTTCAGCAAGGGCGCCCGGATGGACCTGCCCGAATACCAGGTGGTGTGAGCGCGAAGGCTCGCCGGCATCGCGACGACGGCACGCGCGTCGAGAGACGAACGTGTCCTGTGGCCTCTGCTCTCAGGCGCCGCACGTGCCCGGCGCCGTCCGGTCCGGGTCGCAGAAGCCGTTGGTGGTGATCGAATCCACGAGGATGTGGTCGGCGCCGACCGTCACCGTGCCCGTGTCGCCCGGCTTCGGCGCCGGGCGGCCGCTGCCCTTCCAGCCCGGATGCACCTTCGCCGAGACCACCCGGCTCGTCGCCACCCACGTGCCGTCGCGCCTCGGGTGCGACAGCTGCAGCACGAGATCGATGACCGGGTCGCAGCACCCGTCGCCGACGTGCTCCTCGAGTCGCCCGCTCGTCGAGACGGTCACGTCCCGGGTGTGCCCGACCCACTCGCCGACGAACGGCTTCAACGACACCGCGGACGCCGTCGGTGCCGCCGTGCCCGCCTTCGTCGTGGCGCTCGCAGACGTGGTCACGGTGACGGTCACGGTGCGGGTGCTGACCTTCACGACGGGCGCGACGGCTGTGGCGGTGGCGGACGCCACCGGCGACGCGGTGGCCGCGACGGGCTGGGTGCCACCGGTCGAACCGCTGCTGCAGGCGGCGGTGCCGGCGCCCACGAGGGTGACGAGGAGGACGGCGAGGGACGGTCGACGGATCATGTCCAGGAGCCTAGGAACGCGCAGGCGGGCTCTCCCAGGCGCGACGTCCTCAGCTCGACGGTGAGTAGCAGTACCCAGCGACCCGAGCACGACGCCCGATGATCGCGGCGGGCCGCCCGACCAGGCTCGACGGCATGAGAACTGGAGTCTTCCTCCCCGCCACGACGCCGGGTACGACCAGTGGCCAGCTCGTCGCCTGGGCCCGCACCGCCGAGGACCACGGCTTCGGGAGCCTCGCCGTCTCCGGGCGCATCGTCCACGACTGCTACGAGCCGCTGGTCGCTCTCACCCTCGCCGCCGTCGCCACCCGGCGCATCGAGCTCGTCACTCTGGTGCAGGCAGCGCCCCTGCACCACCGCGGGATCCTCGCGCGCCAGGGCACCAGCCTCGACCGCGTCAGCGGCGGCCGGCTCACGATCGCCGTCGGCGGCGACGACCGCGGGGCCGTCGACCTCACGCTCGACGAGCTCACCGGCCGGCGCACGCTCGTGACGGGGGACCCGCGCGCCACCTCCCGCACCCTCGCCACCCACGCCGGCGGCTGGGTGCAGGCCGCGGGGACCGCGGCGGACTTCGCGCAGGGGTACCTCACCGTGCATGACGTCTGGGCCTGCGCGGACCGCCCCGGCCGGCCGCGCGGCGTCGCCGTGCTGCACGCCGCTCTGGGTGACGACGCGCAACTCCTCGCGCTCACCGTTCCGGCGCCGGTCGCCACCACCATGGACGCCGTCCGCGAGCACCTGGCCGCCTTCGAGGAGGCCGGCGCCGCCGACGTCCTCATCTGCCCCTGCTCCAGCGACCTGCGCCAGCTCGACCTGCTCGCCAAGGCCGCCCTCGGCGCCGCGGCACACGCGTAGGCGTCGAGGTAGGGGAGTGGTGCGTCGCGGCGCGGCCGACGACCGGCCGGCGCGTGTCCCTCAGAGCCAGCCGGCGTCGCGCGCGATGCGTATCGCGTCGATCCGGTTGCGGGCGCCCAGCTTGGCGATGGCGTAGGAGAGGTAGTTGCGCACCGTCGCCGGCGACAGCGACACCTTGTCGCCGATCTCCTCGGTCGAGAGACCGGTGGAGGCGGCCTTGAGCACGTCGGTCTCCCGATCGGTCAGGGGGTTGGCGCCGGTCTCGAGGGCGGCCGCCACCAGGACCGGATCGAGCACCCGCTCGCCCGCGGCGACGCGGCGGATCGCGTCGGCGAGCTCGGAGGCCGGCGCGTCCTTGGGCAGGAACCCGCGCACGCGCCCCTCGAGCGCACGCAGGAGGTGGCCGGGCTGGCTCAGACCGGTGAGGATCAGGCTCTGGCACGCGGGCAGTGAGACCTGCAGCCGTCGCGCGGCGGTCAGCCCGTCGAGGCCGGGCAGGTCGATGTCGAGGACGGCGACGTCGGGCCCGACGTGGAGCGCGGTCGGTTCGATGAGGTCGCCGCGGTCGAGCTCCGCCACGACCTCCATGTCCTCCTCGAGGCCGATCAGGGCGACGAGGGCCCCCCGGATCAGGTGCATGTCCTCGGCGACGAGCACGCGGATCATCTCGCGACCTCGATGCGCAGGGTGAACCGCTGGGCGTCGGCCTGCGTCCGCACCCGCCCGCCCACGGCCCGGAGCCGTTCGCTCATGCCGAGCAGCCCGGTGCCGGCCGGTCCCGTGCCCGAGAGCGGCCGGTCGTTGGTCGCCTCCAGCCAGACCTCGCTCTCACCCCGACCCGCCCGCACCGTCCAGAGCCGGGCGTCGCTGTGCCGCAGGACGTTCGTCGCGGCCTCCCGCACGACCCAGCCGAGAGCGATGTCGACCGGGGGAGGAACCGGGCCGAGGTCCCCCTGGCGCCGGACGTCGACCCCGGCCTCACGCAGCAGTCCCTCGGCCCGGGCGGCCTCCACGGCGTACGGTGCTGACGGTTCCGCGACGACGATGTCGGGCAGTTCCGCGCGCAGGCGCTGCGCGATCTCGGCGAGCGAGTCGATCTCCCGTTGCGCGCCCGCCGGGTCCTTCTCGAGGAGCGCCAGCGCCAGGTCGCCCTTGAGGGCGACGGCGGACAGGCCCTGCCCGAGCGCGTCGTGCAGGTCCCGTGACAGGCGTCGACGCTCGTCGTCGGCGGCGGTCAGCTCCAGCTGCGCCCGGGTCCGGACCAGGTCGTCGACGACGCCGAGCAGCCCGACCGCCAGGAACGGGCCGACGGCGCCGGGCACGACGGCGTTCAGGTTGTAGATGACGTCCGCCAGGCTGAAGCTCATCCCGGAGTCCAGGTCCCAGCACTGGCACACAGGCTCTCCGGCGAGGGCCAGGACGACGAAGCCCACGACGGTCGCGACGAGCACCACGACCGCCGTCCGCCAGCGGAAAGCGAAGGCCGCCGCGGCCGCCACGAACCAGGTCGCGGCGAGGTCGCCCATGCCGGCCCCCGCGATCAGGACGACCACGCAGGCGACGACGGCCAGCCAGACGAGCCGGCCGTACCGCGGGGACCGGCGCCGCAGGGCGGCGAGCACGAGGTAGCCGTGCAGGCCCAGCAGGAGGAAGGCGACCGGCAACAGGGCGGCGTTCGCGTGGACGTTGCCCAGCTTGGAGGTCCCGGTGTTGAGGATCAGCAGGACCGTGGCCGGTGCCTGCAGCACCACCGCGGCGACCCTCGCCCCGCGCAAAGCGGAGAGACTGACGTCCGCCGGCGCGCTCATGGCTGACCGCCGTCGGGGACGGCGAGCAGCCGGGCCGCTGCCTGGAGTTCCTTGCGGGACGACGCCTGCCGCATGTCGGTGACGACGGTGCGTGCAGCCGCCAGCGTGGCGCGGGCGTCACCGGTGACCTGCGCCAGCGCCTCTCGCGTGCGCCCGGCGTCCCCGTCGGCCAACGCGCTGCGGGCACGCCGCGCCTCGGCGTCGATGCGCTCGAGGTCGTCGCGCAGCGTGCTGAGCAACTCGGCGTCGATGCGCGCCCGCTCGCGGGCCGTCGCCCGCCGAGCGAGGACCTCGCGGGCCACGCGCAACCGGTGGACGCCGGCGACCAGCCACACCAGCGTGAACAGGACCGCGCTGCGGAGCGCGACCGACACGGTCACGTACCAGCCGCCCTCCCCGAAGACCCCCGTCCCGAGGGGGTAGGACGCGAGCACCAGGCCGGCCGCCCAGGCCACCGACCAGGGCGGCCGGAAGACCAGCAGCGCCGAGGCGACCAGCAACGCCGCCATGAAGGTCCACACGTGGCCGAGGACCAGCTCCCCGGCCACCAGGGCCGCCAGCATCACCGCGAAGGTCGACACCCCGTGCGGCGGCACCTCGTCGCGCACCCCGTGCCACACGTGCCGCAGGTGGAGCGGCACCATCACCGCGACGAGCAGCCAGGCCGCGACGACCTGCCAGCGCGGCACGAGCGTGTCGTAGTACCCGCCCGGGTAGAAGCCGAAGGTGATCAGCGTCGACAACGGCAGGGTGACGGCGAGCACCAGGACGCCGACCTTGGCTGCCGCGGTCCAGGCGTCCGCCGTGCTGGTCAGGCGGGGCATTTGTCCATTGTGTCCTCTCCCTGGATCACTCGCCCACGGGCGCGTAGCTCAGCCTCACGACGCCGGAGTCGTACGGCGAGGCCGTGATCAGCCGGAGCCGGAGCGGCAGCCGGCCGGCATGGAAGGACCGGACGCCCTCGCCCCACACGACCGGGTGCAGCCACACGCGTACCTCGTCGACGAGCCCGTGGTGCGCCAGGAAGGTGGCCAGCGCCCCGCAGCCGTACGAGATCAGGCTGCCCTCGTGCTTCTCCTTCGCCGCCGCCACGGCGTCGGCGGTGTCGGGGCCGAGGAGCTGCGCGTTCCACTCGAGCGGTCCCGACAGGGTCCGCGAGGCGACGTACTTGGGGATGGGGTTCACCAGGTCCGCGTACCGTCCGGACGCCGAGGGCCAGAAGCCCGCCAGTGCCTGGTAGGTCTCGCGGCCCAGGAGGACCGCGTCGGCGGCCTCCAGCTCCTCGATGCCGTGGGCCTCGACAGCCCCTTCCTCGCGGAACCATTCCTGCTGTTGGTCCATGACGCCGTCCAGCGTCGTGTGCACCGACACGATCAACCTGCCCATGGCGGTGGTTCCTCTCTGCGTGCTCTCTGCGGCGGCCCGGGTCCGGGCCGCCGGTGCTCACCTCGTGACGTCGTAGCGCAGGTGCAGCGTGCCGGGCGCCTCGAGCACCCGGACGAGGTCGAGCTCGACGAGTTCGGCCGGCAGTCCGTCGAACAAGCGGCGGCCCTGGCCGAGGAGCACCGGGCGGAGCTGGAGCTCGATGGCGTCGAGCACCCCGGCCTTGAGCGCCTCCTGCGCGGTGTAGGCGCCATGGAGCATGACGTCGCGGCCGCCGGCCGCCTTCGTGGCCCGGCGGACGCACTCCGTGATCCCGTCGGGAACGAAGTGCACGCGCTCGAAGGGGTTTTCGGCGGGCGTCTCGTGCGTCGGCACGAAGATCTCGACGCCGTCGTGGTGGTCCCCGCCCCAGTAGCCGGCGAACTCCGCGGTGCGGCGGCCGGCGACGACCGCACCGGTGGCGAGCATCTCGTCGAAGACCACCTGGCTGAAGGGATCCTGCGGCCGCCACTTCTCGCCGCCGCCCCCCCTGTCGTCCTGCGCCGTCCGCCCCGACTCGCCGGACTGGTCGAGGTTCAGCCAGTCCATCAGCCGCATCCCGTTGGTTCCGGCCGGGTTCTCGGCGTCGTCGTCCGGGCCGGTGATGAACCCGTCCAGCGACATGGCCATGGTGACGAACACACGCGACATGGCTCGCTCCTCGTCTGCCGATCAGGGACGGCCCCGTCGGCTCGTCCCGTTCGTTCTCCCGACCGTGTCATTTCGGGCACGCGGCCCGGCAGAGGTCGACGTCACCAGAGCTCGATGACATCTGTCATCGGGCGCCGACGACATCCGCTTCTGGTGCCGCGGCGAGGAGCCCGAGCAGGTTGGAGGGAACGATCCGGACCGAAGGTGAGGCTCACATGACGACGACCCACTCGGACGCGACCGTGCGCGACGGGACCGTCGACACGAGAACGGCTCCGCGCTCACCGTGGGTGGCGCTCTACGTGCTGTGCGCCGGCGTCCTCATGATCGTGCTGGACCAGAGCGTGGTGAACGTCGCGCTGCCGTCCATCCGTGACGACCTGGGGTTCAGCCCGTCGTCGCTGGCCTGGGTGGTCAACGGCTACCTGGTGACCTACGGCGGCCTGCTGCTCTTCTGCGGGCGGCTCGGGGACCTGCGCGGCAACCGGCGGGTCTTCCTCGCGGGGACGGCGCTCTTCACGCTCGCGTCGGTCACGTGCGGGCTGGCGACGTCCGCGCAGGTCCTCGTCGTCGGCCGGGTCGTCCAGGGCTGCGGCGGCGCTGCCGTCACGGCCGTGGGGCTGGCGCTCATCATGGGTCTCTTCCCCGGCACGGCCGACCGGGCCAAGGCGATGGGCATCTACGGTTTCGTGCTCTCGGGCGGTGGCGCGCTCGGGGTGCTCCTCGGCGGCGTCCTGACCGACCTGCTGTCGTGGCACTGGATCTTCCTGGTGAACGTGCCGGTCGGCGTCGCCGTCCTCGCGGCGGCCAGGTCCGTCCTCCCCCGGGACGCCGCCGCCGCGGAGCGCCGCCACCTGGACCTTCCCGGCGCCGTGCTGGTGACGGCCGCACTGATGCTCGCCGTCTCGGGGATCGTCGGCGGCGGCGAGGCCGGCTGGGCGTCCGCGCGCACCCTGGGGCAGCTGGCCGGCAGCGCCGGTCTGTTCGCGGCGTTCGTGGCGCGCGAGGCGCGCGCCGCCGAGCCCCTCGTTCCGCTGCGCGTGGTCGCGACGCGGAACCTCGCCGTGTCACAGGTCGTCGGCACCCTCTGGACGGCCGCGATGTTCGGCTGGTTCTTCCTGACGGCGCTCTACCTGCAGGACGTGCGCGGCCTCGCGCCCCTCGCCGTCGGGCTCGCGTTCCTGCCCGCCAGCCTGACGCAGGGCGTCTGCTCGTTGTGGGTCTCCGACAGGCTGGTGCTGAGGTTCGGCGTCAAACCGCCCATGGTCGTCGGCCTGGCCCTGGCGGGGGCGGGCCTCGCGCTGCTGGCGGTGGCCCCGGTCGACGGGACGATCGTCGTGAACGTGCTGCCCTCGATGCTCCTGCTCGGGCTGGGTGCGGGCATCGCGTTCAACCCGGTGCTGATGGCGGCGACCGGCGACGTCGAGCCGCACGAGGCCGGACTGGCCTCCGGGGTCCTGAACACGGCCTTCATGCTCGGTGGCGCCCTCGGGCTGGCCGGGCTGGTCGCCGTCTCGGACGGCCGCCGCGGGGCGCTGCTCGCCTCCGGATCGGATCAGGTGGGCGCCCTGAACGGCGGCCTGCACGCGGGGTTCGTCGCCGGCGCCCTGGCGGCGTTCGCCGCAGCCGTCGTCGCATGGCTGCTGCTCCGCCGGACTCGCACCACTCGTACCGCGGGCGACGCCCCGAACGATCCCGAGAACCGTTCCGAGAACCGATCCGACAACTTCACCGAGCGCTGAAGGAGCACGACATGACCGCCACGTACACCTGGGACGTCTTCTCCACCCTCGACGGGTACGGGTCCTACGAGCCGCCGGGCGACTGGGGCGGCTACTGGAGCCAGCAGGGCCCCGACCTGCTGAAGCAGCGGGCCGCCCTGTTCGACACCGAGCAGCGGATGGTCTACGGCGCCACCACCTTCCGGGAGATGGCCGAGATCATGACCTCGGGCCTCGACCCCAACTCGCTCGACGAGTGGAACGTGCGGACGATGCGCATGCCGGCAACGGTGATCTCCTCGACGTTGCACGACACCCTCGGCTGGCCCGACGCGACCATCGTGAGCGGCGATGCCGTCGACGTCGTCACCAAGCTCAAGCAGGAGTCGGACGTCCCGCTGCGCTCCCAGGCCAGCCTGTCACTGAACCGGGCCCTGATGGCCGCCGGCCTGGTCGACCGCCTGGAGGTGACGATCTTCCCCGTGATCTCAGGCCGGACCGGGACCAGTCCTGTCTTCGCGGGCGCCGCCGACTTCGACCTCGAACTGCTCGAGACCCGCACCTTCGACGGCCGCACCCAGGAGCTCGTCTACCGCCCCACGCGCCGGGCCTGAGAGGCCACCCATGACGGCGTCGGCGAACGCCGGCCGGCGCCGCGTCCACCTCACCGAGTACCTCACCGGCTAGCTCACCGGGCCGAGGCGCTCGGGCCGCCCGGGTCGCAAGCGGGTGCGTAGGGGTGACAGGGAGCAGCTCCTGGAACTCGGCGGGGCTGAGGAGGCGACTGGATCAGGCCGTCGACCGGCACAGAGGCTCCGTGCCTGGCCAGCAGGGCAGTGAGGATCCGGCGGGGGATCGGCCCCCCGACGGTCTCCGGTCCGTCCACCCCGTCGACTTCCAACGGGCCAAGGACCCGCAACATCAATCCAGCGTAATCGCGGGGTCAAGGCGCGTCGGGAGCGTTCGGAGCTCCCGCTCATCGACGGATGCCGCGGTCCTCCCGCACGTTCGCGGCGTCCGCGCGGATCCGGGCGAGCCTGATCTTGCCCCGGTCGTAGACGGGTCGCTGCAGGTACTCGACCTTCGCAGCGGTCCTCGCCGCCGGAGCACCCACGAGGCTCGCCATCGTGATCGAGGGGACCAATGGCGGCGTGCAGTAGTAGCTCATCGAGACCGCGAAGCCGCCGGCGAACCCGGGCGAACTCATCGGCGAACATCTCGGTGATCGGCCCGCAGGGCCGGCCCTGGTCGTTGACGCACGGCTTGCCGTTCAGGGCCCGGCGGACCGCGTTGGTAAAGGAGTTCCGGCCGGCCGGCCCGAGCACGAGCTCCCAGACCGCATGGCCGATCTCGTGGTAGACCATGAACCGGTTCGAGGGGTACGTGAAGGCGGTGGTCTGGGCGTCCAGGTGGATGCTGCCAGGGACCCGCGACGTCGGATGCGGGGTACGCGCACGAGGCTGCCGGCGGGGGGCAGGCTGCGACGTCGTCGTCGAACCACAGCAACGGGGCCACGCGTTTGATCACCGGAGCGGCGACCGGAGTCACGGCCGCGAGATCGGCCTGCACAGCGGCCCGAGCCCGCGCCGGCAGCGCGCGAGCGGTTCCGGCGGCGGCGCTGCTCGGGAGCTGGAGTGAGGCCGCGATCACGCCGGCACCGGCGGCGAGCGTGAGCGCCGCGAGCGGCTTCGGGTGGCGGATCCGTTCGGCGGGTCTCCTCGTGTCCACGGCGCGGCCCCTCTCGGACGAGGGCGGTCTCTGACCGCCGTCCGGAGGCTGCCGATCGAGGGCTGCACGAACGTTGTGGTGTTGTTGTGATCCGGCTGCAGAGCCGGTCCCGCATTCCTACGACGCGGACAGGGGGCTAGCGTGCCGTCCACGGTGTTGCCGCGGCGTGAGCGCGGCTCGTGCGACGGTGCGACGCACGAAGGGAGTTCGCATGCCCGAGGTACGACGGACGATCGTCATCGAGCGACCCCCCGACCAGGTGTTCGCGTTCCTCACCGACCCGGCGAACGACCACCGCTGGCGCCGGCACGTCAAGGAGATCTCGGCGAGCGGGCCGCTGGGGCGTGGCAGTGTCGTGCACCAGGTCGTTCGAGGTCCGGCGGGACGCGGCATCCCGGCCGACTTCGAGGTGACGGCGTTCGAGCCGCCGACCCGGTTCGCCTTCACCGTCACTGCGGGCCCCGTCAAGCCGGTCGGGGAGTTCCTGTTCAGGCCCGTGGGGTCGGGCACGGAGGTGACTTTCTCCCTCCGCGCTGAACTGCGCGGACTGAAAAAGCTCCTCATGTCGAGGCCGGTCCAGTCGTCGATGGACTCCGAGGCCGCATCCCTGGACACTGCGAAGTCGCTGATCGAAGGCAAGTGATCAGCCCGCGCGGGTCAGCGCTGCGCGGGCGGCCACCGACGCAGAGGCGCCCAGCGGGTTGACTCGCGTGGAACGCTGAGTCCATGGGTGCAAGTCATCGGGTGCATCACGACTGGAAGGCGCTCTACGCCGAGGGCGGCGACGCGCTCCCATGGGAGATCGGCGGCCCCCAACCCGCGCTCGCGGCACTGGTGGAGCGCGAACCGCTCGGGCAGCGGGTGCTCGACGCGGGGTGCGGCACGGGAGCCCTCGCGCGGCTCCTCGCGAGCCGCGGGCATGACGTCGTGGGCATCGACGTGTCACCCGAGGCGGTGCGGATCGCGCGGCGCTCGGCCGACGAGGCGAGCGTCCAGGCGCGGTTCGTCGCCGGCGACGCGCGTGACCTCCCGCGGTTCGTGCCGGGGCCGTTCGACGCCGCCGTCGACTCGGGGCTCCTGCACAGCTTCGACGACGACGACCAGGTGCGGTATCTCGACGCCCTGCACGCCGTCTGCGCCGACGGTGCCGGCGTCCATGTCCTGTGCATGGCGGCGGAGTCGGACGTCGGCTGGGGGCTGACCCGCGGGCGGCTGGAGAGCCTCTTCGCCAAGCCGGCGTGGGCCGGCACCCGGATCGAGCCCGCCGAGCTCCACGCGCGCATCGCAGGCTCGGACGTCACCCTGCCCGGTCATCTGGTCTCGACCGTCCGCCGTGCGTGAGCGGCTTCAGGCCGCGCTGCGCGAGACGATGCGCGCGAAGGACGCCGTCGCCGTGTCAGCTCTGCGGTCAGCTCTCGCAGCGCTCGGCAACGCTGAGGCCGTGCCTGCCGCAGTCCCTGACGGAGCCACCGCCGCCACGCATCCGCGCCTCGCCGGCACCGTCACCGGTGTCGGCGCCGCCGAGGTCGCCAGGCGAACGATGACCGAGGACGAGCAGCGCGCCGTGGTGCAGTCCGAGGTCGACGAGCGGCTCTCCGCCGCCCGGGAGCTCGACGGTCGCGGCCGGCCCGAGCGGGCCGAGCGCCTGCGCGCCGAGGCCGCCGTGCTCCTGGAGTGCCTGCGGGACGCCTAGCCGGCGTCCGCGTGCTCGCGGTTGACGGCGAGGTCGACGGCGAGCACCGACGCGAGCACGAGCAGGTCGTCCTCACCCGTGGCCACGTCGACGCCGATGGTGTCGCGCATCGTGAACCACCGCTTCGACACGGTCGCCACGAGGTCGCCGTCCCGCTCGATCGAGAACTCGTGGTCGAGCAGGTGCCCGGTCACCTCGAGGTCGTCCGGCCCCGGGACGTCGATCGTGAACTTGTCCCTGAACGGCGTGAACAGGTGCTTGCGCACGTCCGCCGCCTTCTCGCCGCCGATCGTGACGGCGTACGTGGGCCGCAGCGAGACGAGGTGCCGGTCGACCGTCGCGACCTCCTGGCCGTCGGGGTCCTCGATCACCAGACGGTCGCGCAGCGAGAACGCCTTGCCGTCGACGTGGTAGGCCACCCGCCCGCTGTCGTCGGTGATGTCGAAGTCGTCGCCGATGCTGAAGAACTTGGCTCTGATCACGTACATGGCCTCGAGTCTGGGGCTCCCGGTCGCCTCGTGCACCGCCACCCCGCCCTGGACGCCGCCGGCGAGCGCCGCCCTGTCCGCGACGTGCGCCATGGGATATGACTGGTCGGTGACCTCTCTGCGGTTCGGGCTCAAGCTCAGTCAGAACGCGACCATCGAGCAGCTGCGCAGCCTCTGGCGCCTGGCCGACGACGCCGGCTTCGACAGCTGCTGGGTGATGGACCACTTCGCCTCCCTGGGCCCGCGTGACGACCGCCCGATCTTCGAGACGTGGACCATGCTGGCGGCCATGGCGCAGCTGACGACGCGCGTCCGGATCGGGTGCACGGTCGTCGGCAACACCTACCGGCATCCCGCGGTGCTGGCGAAGGAAGCCGTCACCGTCGACCACCTGTCGGGCGGGCGGCTGGAGTTCGGCATCGGCGCCGGCTGGGCCGAGAACGAGCACACGATGCTGGGGCTGGAGTTCGGCACCAGGAACGACCGCGCCGACCGGCTCGAGGAGAGCCTCCAGATCATCCGGTCGCTGTGGACGCAGCCGCGCACCACCTTCGAGGGCAAGCACTACCGCCTGCACGGCGCCGTGGCCGAGCCGAAGCCCGTGCAGAAGCCGTACCCGCCGATCTGGATCGGCGGCTCCGGGCCGAAGCGGACGCTGCGACTCGCGGCCCAGTACGCGGACGTGTGGAACGCGGCGGGCGGCAGCCCGGAGGACGTCGGGGAGTCGTCGAGGATCCTCGACGGGCACTGCGCGGACGTCGGGCGCGACCCGAGCGAGATCCGGCGCTCGGTGCAGTTCCGCGTCGGCGCCGACGGCGTTGACCAGGTCGCAGCGACGGCGGACGGGTACGTCAAGGTCGGGGTCACCGACTTCGTGCTGATCGTGCAGGGCGACGATCCGGTGGCCCTGGGGGAGCAGCTCGCGACGCAGCTCCCTCGGCTGCGCGAGCTCGGCTGACCGCTCCGCCGACGCCCGCTCAAGGTTTCCGAGAGCGCTGTCGAGAACGGGCGCGTGTGGGGGATCGAGGGTTTCGTCGTCGGAGGCGTCACGGCCAGCGCGGCCTGGCTCGCCGTCCTGAGGGTCGTCGTCCTGCGAGGGCGAAGGACCCAGGGCGCCGTGGCCCAGGACCTGACGCGGGATCTCGTGGACGTCGTGCCGCAGTGGCTGGCGGTTCACGACCTGCCGCTCGCCGGTCGCACCATCGATCATGTCGTCATCACGCCGCTCGCCGTGCTCGCGATCGAGACGGCGTGGTGGGGTGAGGCGAGCCCGGCGGTCCACGAGCAGCGCCGCGAGGCCGCGACGACGCAGGCCGCGAAGAAC
This sequence comes from uncultured Actinomycetota bacterium, assembly GCA_963792195.1. Classification (GTDB taxonomy): domain Bacteria; phylum Actinomycetota; class Actinomycetes; order Actinomycetales; family Kineosporiaceae; genus DATKNA01. The sequence goes on from CAWBVK010000007.1 coordinate 612,418, forward strand.
GCGCGGGCGCTGAAGCACCTGCTCGCGAGCCGCGACCTCGGCTTCGAGCTGCCGGTGTGGCCGGTCGTCGTCGCGTGGGGCCCGGGTGCCGAGCCGACGACCCTGGGCCGGGTGGACGTCGTCGCCGGCGAGGCCGCCGGTTCGTGGATGGCCGCCTACCAGACCGGCGCCATCCACGGCCGGCTCGCGGCCGCTGCGCACGCCGCTCTCGTGGCGTATCGATCGCGGCTCGACGAGCGCGAGCGGCACCGCGTGGCCATTTGAGGGCGAGTCGAGGCCTGAACGACAGGTGCGCCAGGCTTGGGCGGCATGACGACGCATCGCCTCGAGGAGACCTACCCCACCGACCCTCGGACCATCTGGACGCTCTGGACGACACCGGACGGCATCGCCCGCTGGTGGGCACCTGACGGGTTCACGACCCACGTCGACGCGCTCGACCTGCGCGAGGGCGGCGAACTCGTCTACACCATGACCGCCAGCGCGCCGGAGACCATCGCCTTCATGGAGTCTGCAGGGATGCCGGTGGCGACCGTCTCGCGCAAGCGGTTCACACGCCTCGACGAGCCCTCCCGGCTCGCCTACCAGTCACTCGTCGACTTCGTTCCCGACCACGAGCCCTACGAGTTCGCGACCGAGGTCGAGCTGATCCCGACCGACGCCGGAACGCGGGTCGTGATGTCGGTCGAGCCGCTGCACGACGACATCTGGACCCAGCGACTGCTCGATGGCCGTGCCAACGAGCTCGCCAACCTCGCCAGAATCGTCTGAGAGGTGCTGCCTACGTCGTACGGCCGCGGCGCCCTACCGCCTCCCTCGATTGGTCAGTGCAGTGTGGGGCGGTAGACGAGCTCCTGGGTGCGGCCGTCGAGCGTGCGGGTCTCGAGCAGCTCCAGGTCGAAGTCGTCCGCGCCCTCGAAGACGGGGTTGAGTCCCGTCCGGCCGGTGATGACCGGGAAGATCGTGACCTGCACGCGGTCGACCAGGCCGGCGGCCATCAGGGCCCGGTTCAGCGACAGGCTGCCGTGCGACCGCAACGGCACGTCCGACTCCTTCTTGAGCCGGGCGACGATGTCGATGGCGTCGCCGCTCGCGACGGTCGCGTCCGGCCAGTCGAGGGGCTCGTGCAGCGTCGAGGAGATGACGGTCGCGGGCGACTGCCACATCCGGGTGACCCAGGGGTCGCGCACGTCGGAGTCCTCGGTGCTCGTCGCCAGCATGCCCACGAAGTCGCGGAAGGTCTGCGCACCGAAGACCATCCGGACGCCGCCGGTGTAGAGCCCGAGACGGTGCTCGAGCAGTTCCGGGCCCTGCTTGCCCCAGTACCCGCTCCAGTCGCCGGTGGCGGCGGAGAACCCGTCGAGGCTGGAGAAGACGTCGAACGTGTAGGTGGCTGTCATGCCGCTCGCTCCTTTTGTGTGGTTTCGCGGTCCAGGTGGAGACGGCTGCCTGGTGCGCGATTCATCGCTGCTGTGGCGGGGCAGAATGGGCGCCGCGCAGTCCGGCAACCGGGGAGGCACCGTGGCACCTGGGGTCGTCGAGAGCTTCGCAGCCTGGGCGCAGGATCGCCCCGGGCTCGAGCCGGACGTCGTCGAGACGCTGGTCGACCTCAAGGCCGACTATCTCGGCGACGCGCAGCCCGGGCGGTGGCGGTCCGGTGACCTGAGCGAGCTGCTGCTCTGAAAGAGGCGCGGTCGCTCCAGCAGGCGATGGGCTGGCACGAGCCGACCGTCGAGGACGAACCCCCGGTGCGCGAGCCCCGGTCGGCCCGGGACATCCCGCAGGTGGACGACCTGTGGCAGCTGGGCGCCGACATCGACGGCATCAGGATCCACGCGACCCGCGTGTACGGCGGCGAGGCCCGGCCCGTGCTGGAGCGCCTGCGCGCCGCGCCGCAGGACGCGCCCGACGAGGCCGTGCTGGCCCTGTGGCAGGCAGCGTTCGAGGCGTTGCTGTACCTCGAGCCCGAGACGGGCTGGTCGGCGTTCCCCGCGGGCGCCGTCAGTGCAGCGCTCCGGCACGCGGTGGTGTCGGCCTACGAGGACGACGACCACAGCATCGACCAGCTCTGCGACGAGGCGTTCGACGTGGAGCCCGGGGAGCGGCCGTTGTCCACGTCGCCGCTCGGTCCGGGGCTCTTCGGGATGAGCCTGGTCCAGAGCGTCGGTGGACTGGCCGCTCTCGGTGCCGCGCTGCCCGTCGACGACGTGCACGACATGGTGTCCCTGACGCCTCTCGGCATGCACGGGCTCCGGACGCTCGTGCTGTCCCACGGTGGCGACGCGCCTCTCGTCGGGGACGTCGCCGGCCTGCCCGCCGAACTCGCTGTGCTCCAGATCGTCGACGCCGGGCCCGACCTCGCCCGCGCGCTCGCCCGCGAATGGCTCGGCGAGCGTGACCTCCGCGAGGCGGTGCAGGAGCTCTTGGACGCCCTGCGGCAGGTGCCGGCCGCCGTACGGTACGAGGCCGTCAGCACCTTCGTGACGCTCGACGACGTGCCGCCGCTGATCGAAGAACTGGCCGGCGGCAACCCGTTGCTCGGACCGGTCGTCCGCGGCATCTTCGCCGACTACGACGTGTTCGCCTCGCCGAAGCTGACGGAGGTGGACAGCCTCAACGAGCTCGACGAGGAGACCGGTGACGAGCTGCGCGCCGCTGTCCACGGTCTTGCCTGGCTCGCTCTCGACCTACCCGTGGGGGAGCGTGATGTCCTGGTCGTGGAGACCCTGGCCCGGGTGACCTTCGCCGCCGAGGAGCCGGTTCGCACGGAGGACGTCGGCAGCGCGTACTGGTCGATCGTGGACGAGCCGACCGTCGTGCGGCTGACGGGGAGCGAGCACCTCGAGGCCGACGACGTCCTGCGGGCCGTCGCCACTGGCCACCCGGCGGGACAGATCCGGAAGGCTGCCAAGAAGGCACTGCACAAGCGGGGCGCCGCGGGCGTTGTCCGCAGCCTCACCTGAGCGAGCGCCCCTTCTCCTCGGCAGCTGTCACACCTGGGAGTGTCAGGCGACCTGTCGTTGACGCAGGCGCTGTCTGTACAGATCGTCAGTTGAAACGTACGGTTGCACGATGAGGGAGATCGCGGTGACGGAGGCGCGCGAGAGGCTGGCCGAGGTGCTCGAGGAGGCCGCATCGCGCCGCGTCTACGTGACGAAGCGCGGGCGGCGCATCGCTGTCGTCATCAGTGCCGAGGAGTACGAACGCCTTCTTCAGCTGGAGGAAGACGCCGAGGACGTGACCGACGCTCAGACGGCTCTCGCTCGTCTGCAGGCGGGTGAGCCGACGATTCCCTGGGAGCAGGTCAAGCAGGACCTGGGACTGTGAGGTACGAGGTCCGGTTCGATCCGGCGGCTGCCAGAGCTCTCGCCAAGCTCGATCGCCAGATCCGGCTGCGCGTGGCCGGCGTGATCGAGGCGCTGGCCCACGACCCTCGGCCACCAGCAGCCACGCAGCTCCGAGGCGACACGTCACTCCGGCGTGTCCGCACCGGCGACTACCGCATCGTCTACACGATCCAGGACCGAGCGCTTGTCGTGCTGGTCGTGAAGATCGGGCATCGCCGGGAAAGGGCTGACGTCGTTCATCGCGCTGGCTAGCGAGCTGCCGCGCGTCGGCGCGGGACGGCGACCGCGGCCGCGACGAGCAACCAGAGCGTCCCGGGGAAGCGGGCCAGCGGCAGCAGCGGATCGAGCACGCTGGTGCCCAGCGAGAGCAGGGCGAGCTCGGCGAGGACGGCCAGTGCGATCCCTGTGCCGCCGACCCAGCGCGGGGCGAGCCTGCCCAGGAACATCGGGACGGCGATGCCGGCCAGGAGCAGGCCGAAGAGCGCGACGTATCCCGGGCCGCCGGTCGCGAAAGCCAGCAGCGTCAGCGTCTTCACGGCCCCGGTGCCGGCGTCCCCAGCGGCCGCCTCGGTCGCCGACCACGTCGCGAGGCCCGAGACGGCGAGCAGCACTCCGGCGCCGTAACCGCCGAAGCGGGCGATGTCGAGGCCGGCCAGCCGGGGCGTCCGGGAGCGGACGGCGGCGGCCACCGCGGCGGTGGCCACCCCGAGCGTTACGCCGGAGGCCACCTGGAGGAACGCCACCCACCGGATGGCCCCCGCGTGACCCGCCATGTTCGCCGTGACGACGCCGGCCGCGGTGTCCGGACGGCTGAAGGCGCCCGCGGATGCACCCACGACGAGGCTGGCGACGAAGAGCACGGCGTGAGCCGCTGCGGGCGCGAGCGGTGGAGGCCCGATGTAGCGGCCGGCGGCCCGGGCGCGACGATCCGGTGAGGGGGCGGACGGGAGGTTCGACGAGAGTTCGAGGTTGGACATGCCCCCCACGCTGACCGCCGTCACCACTCTCCCGCATCGGCCTGCGCGCGGTGATGCGGCTACGCACCCAGGCGTAGTCGGGTCACGACTGCCAGCCCGGCCGCACCAGCCCGCACTCGTAGGCCAGGACGACGAGCTGCGTCCGGTCCCGCGCCCCCACCTTGCCGAGCACCCGGCTGACGTGGGTGCGGGCCGTCGCGCGGCTCATCACGAGGCGTTCGGCGATCTCGTCGTTGGACAGGCCCTGCGCTACCAGCGCGAGCACTTCGCGCTCCCGTTCGGTGAGGGCGCGGAGCGCTGTCGCCGTCCGGGGGTCGGGGGCCGATCGCGCGCGAGCGGCGTACTCGGTGATGAGGCGCCGCGTGACGCTGGGCGACAGCAGCGCCTCGCCGGCGGCGACCTCCCGCACCGCGCGGACCAGCTCGCTCGGCTCGGTGTGCTTGACGAGGAACCCGCTGGCCCCCGACCGCAGCGCCTCGAAGACGTACTCGTCGAGCTCGAACGTCGTGAGGACGACGACGCGCACGTCCGCCAGCTCCGGCGCGGCGACGATGCGCCGGGTGGCGGCGAGGCCGTCGAGCCCGGGCATGCGGATGTCCAGGAGGACCACGTGGGGGCGTAGCCGCAGCGCGAGCTCGACGGCCTGCTCGCCGTCGGACGCCTCGCCGACGACGTCGACGTCGTCCTGTGCGGCCAGCAGGGCGACGAAGCCGGCGCGGACGAGCGCCTGGTCGTCGGCCACCAGCACGCGCACCGTCACCTGGGCACCTCCGCTGCGTCGGCGGGCAGGTCCGCAGGCGTGTCCGCAGGCACGGGCTCCGCGGACGCCGACAGCGGGAAGGTGCCGGTCACGCGGAAGCCGGCCCCGTGCGGGGCGGCCTCGAGCGTCCCGCCGAGCGCCAGCACCCGCTCGCGCATGCCGGGGATGCCGTTGCCGCCGGAGGGCCCGTCCTCCTCGACGTCGCGGCCCGCTGCTGCCGGCGTCCGGGCTGGGCCGTCGTCGGTCACGCGCACGCGCACCTCGCCCGGGCGGTACCGGACCTGCAGCTCGACCCGGGGGCTCGCGGAGTGGCGCAGCACGTTCGTGAGCGCCTCCTGCACGAGCCGGGCACCGGCGAACTCGACCCGCGCCGGCAGCGGCACGGGGGTGCCGTCGATGCGGGTGACGACCGTGAGGCCGGCGTCCTGCGCGCGGCGGGCCAGCGACGCCAGGTCGGCCAGGCTCGGCGTGGGGGTGAGCGGCACCTGGTCCTGCGGCCGGCGCAGCGCGTCGAGGATGCCCTGCACCTCGGCCAGCGCCTCGCGGCTCGTGGTCTTGATCGCGGTCAGCGCCTGGCGGACCTGCTCGGGTCGGCGGTCGACCAGCTCGAGGGCCACGGCCGACTGGACGTTGATGACGCTCAGGCTGTGCGCGAGGACGTCGTGCAGCTCCCGCGCGATCTGCAGGCGCTCGTCGCTGGCCCGGCGCTGCTCGGCCTCGGCGCGGCGGCGCTCCTCCTCTTCTGCGCGGGCGGCCGCGGCGCGGGCAGCGGACCTCCGGGCGATCAGGCCCTCGGCCGCCGCGAGCAGCAGCAACATCCAGACGCCGACGGCGGTGGCCCCGGCCAGCGACGGCCACTCACGCTCGCGCAGCCAGGGCACGCCGAACTGGACGGACACGTACCCGGCGGCGAGCACTGCGTACGCGATCGCGCGGGACCGCTCGAGCGCGCAGGTGAAGAAGGCGACGACGAGGGCGGCGTAGATCGGGCCGAGCGGGTAGCCGGCGAGCAGGTACGCCAGGGTCAGCGCGAACGAGCCGAGCAGGACGGCGACCGGGCGCCGCAGGCGTTGTAGGAGCAGCGCCGGGCCGAGGGCGAGGAGCGCGTAGCCGCCCAGGTCCAGGGTGCGCGCCGGGTGCTGGTGGACGGCGGCCAGCGCGGTGCCCCCGATCTGGACGAGGGCGGCGACCACGGCGATGGCGAGCTCGCGCCGCAGCGGCGGCGGCTGCGCGCTGTCTGCCGTCACGTCCGTACGGTAGGCCGCCGCTGCCCTGCCGTCATCGGCCTGAGAGCGACAACGGGTCTACGCCTCGGCGCGTACGTGCCTCGCCCAGAACTCGGCGAGCGAGAAGCCGGCCGGTGGCTCGAAGACCTGGGTGGTGAGCCGGGTGGCGACGAGGTCGTCGATCGGGATCACATCGATCGGGTCGCCGCCGACGACGAGGTGCCACGCCCCGGCCTTCAGGACCAGCCCGAGGGGCTCGACGGTCAGCGGCGGTCGGGCGCCGAGGTGGAGCTCGACCCGCCGTCTCCGGTGGACCGCGCTCGCGATGCGGCGCAGCTCGCCGTGCGGGATCCGGTGGCCCGTCGAGGGATCGGGGTCGTGCAGGAACCAGCCGTGCAGGCTCTCCGCCTGCTCGGCGAGCTGCTGGGGGAGGGCGTTGGTCAGCTTGAGCCGTGCGCTGCGTGCTGGCGCGCCCAGACCGAGGCGGTGGGCGACCTGCGGCTGCCCGACCAGGAAGAGGCACTCCGCCTCCTGCGGCGTCAGCCCGGTGAGCCGCGTCTGGAAGCCGTCGAGCAGCTCGATGCCCCCGCCCGAACCGCGAGTCGTGACCAGAGGGACGCCGGCCTCGCTCAGGGCATCGACGTCGCGCAGGATCGTGCGCTCGCTGACCTCGAGCGCGGTGGCCAGCTGGCCGGCGGTCAGCCGCCCGCGCCGCTGCAGGAGCAGCAGCATGTCCATGACCCGCGCGGCGCGCACGATCAGGAACGTACATCGACAACATGACAGATGATGTCGTGTTCCTCCTGCCACAGTGGCCGCATGACCATTGACGACGTCGACGGCGACGGCACCCCTACCAACCCGTGGAAGCTCCGGACGCCCCCCGGCACCAGCTCGTTCGAGGCCTACCGGGCCCCGGACGCCGACCCGCCCGCGCTCGTCGTCCAGGTCGGGACGACGCAGCTGCGCTACCACCTCTCCTGCATCGAGGACCTGCACGCGATGCTCGTCGAGAAGGGCGACTGGGTGCCGTTGGGCAACGCCGACGAGCAGAAGCCGGCAGCGGAGGGGACGGTCGAGGCGTGGGGCCGCTCGGACGCCAACCCGGTCGGCGGCTGGTACGGCCTGAAGAAGGGCCTGCGCGGGCGGTTCGGCAGCTACATGCCCCCGGTGCTCGAGGCACTCGGCCTCGCCGAGGTCGAGCACGGTGCCCGCAACAACCGCATGCGCGCGATCTGAGGTCCGACAGTCGGGACCCCACCATGGGCGGCCGCCCGCGAGCGGCTCGCCGGTCGCGGGAAGGCGGACGTGAACGCTCGTGAACCAGCTGCCCTCGTCGTGCGTTGTCTGGTCACGCACGAGCGAGGAGGTCTCGATGCTGAGGTGGCTCCGCGGGGGCATGGGCGCCCGCGTCCCGCGAGCCGGGCGATCGTAGCCCCAGACCGATGCGTGCGGTTGAGATCGCCTTCGCCGTCGGATGGGCGGCCTTCTGGCTGTATTGGCTCGTCGCGGCCTTCTCCATGAAGAGAGGCCGCGTTCCATGGGCCCGGGAGCTGGCCATCAGGGCGGTGATCGTTCCCGTCGTGATCCTCTTGGTTCATGTGGGGGCCTTCCGCAGCCCGGGTCCCAGCGTGTATCCCTGGCGCGCCGCTCTGGGGCTCGTCCTCTTTGCTCTCGGGCTGGGCTTCGCGATCTGGGCCCGTGTCCACATCGGACGCAACTGGGGCGGCCCGATGACGCAGAAGAACGAGCCGGAGCTGGTCACCAGCGGCCCTTACCGGCTGGTTCGCCACCCGATCTACGGGGGCATCCTGGTTGCCGGCGTCGGCACTGCCGTGGCCCTGAGTTGGCCGTGGCTGACGGCCGTGGTCCTGGGCGGCATCTACTTCGTCTACAGCGCGGTGATGGAGGAGCGCTACATGACCGAGCAGTTCTCGGACACCTACCCTGCGTACAAGCGATCGAGCGAGATGTTCGTGCCGTTCATCTTCTGACGTGGTCACGACGCACAGCTCCGTGGTGCCCTTCCTTGATCGCAAAGCCCGGTGGGGGTACTAGCCCGGGCCATGTCCAAGGGCCGGCTCGAGGGGTTCAGCGACGGCGTCATCGCCGGTTCCACGTTCATTGGCGGGCGCCCCGCGAGGCGCTCAGTCAGGAGGACGCGTGCCGAGTGCGGACGACAGCCGGTGGACCGCGGCTTCCAGTTCGGGGAGGTCGTTCTCGACAGTGCCCTGCACGATGGCGTGGGAGGTGTCGAAGTAGCGGTGGGCGAGGTGGTCGCGCATCCGAGCGATCTGCCGCCAGGGGATGTCGGGCTCGGAGGCGAGCAGGTCGTCAGGCAGGGCCTTGACGGCCTCGCCGATCTCGAGCAGGCGGATGCGTACTGCGTCGAAGACGAGGCCGTCGAGCACTCCGCCTCGCTTGACGTGGGATCGGATGGCATCGATCGCGGCCAGGATGTCCGCCAGGCGCTCGCGCTCGCGGTACGTCACAGCGGAACGGCGTCTCGCTCGACGCGAGCACGCATCTCGGGCTTCAGGTCCGCAGCCGGCACCAGGTCGACCTTGGGGCCGTCCAGCACCCGTTCGATCTGATCCAGCAGCCTGCCGTAACCGAGCAGCCCTAGCCCCACAGGCAGGTCGACCAGCAGGTCCACGTCACTGTCGGCGCGATCCTCGCCCCGGGCCACGCTGCCGAAGACGCGTACACGTGAGGCGCCGTGAGCCTCGGCGGCGGCGATCACTTCGCGACGCCGCTGCCGCACGATTCGTCCGACGGGTCCCGACATCGGCTCGGGCCGGCCCTCGTCGAGGCTCACTCGTAGCTGCTGGCCGGCCGCAGCAACCAGGCGAGCCAAGGTCGGCAGTGCGGGTTGTCTGTGACCCGCTTCGTACGCGCTGATCATGCTCTGCGTCACCTCTGCCCGTCGCGCCAGCTCGGTCTGACTGAGGCCGCTGCGCCTTCGGGCCTCCCGTAACAGGCCCGACGCCAGGGACTCCCACTGTTGCACGGGCAAACTATATATCAGATTGTAGATAGTCGTATGACTACAAGCTCGGCGTCTGGAACCGCAGCCCGCTCGCCCGAATCAGGCGACGGCCCACGGCGGCTCGCACAGCGTCATCAGTGGCAATCACGCGGACCCGGTGACTGGCGCGCGTCACGGCGGTGTAGAGCAGTTCCCTCGTCAGGAGGGGCGAGGCCGCCGGCGGCAGCAGGATCGTCACCGCCTCGTACTGGCTGCCCTGGCTCCGGTGCACGGTGAGCGCGTACGCGGAGCTGACCGCCGCCAGCCGGGACAGGGGCAGCAGCCGGGGCCCGGTGTCGCCCGGGAACGCCGCCCGCAGGCCGTCCGGGGACTGCACGACGACGCCGGTGTCGCCGTTGTAGAGCCGGTTCTCGTAGTCGTTGGCGGTGACGATCAGCGGCTGGCCGGGCCGCCACTCCCCGGACGCCCCGCCGGTCCACCGGCTGATCTCGTCATTCCAGCGCGACACCCCATAGGGGCCGTGCCGGTGCGCGCACAGCAGCCGGTGCCGGGCCTGCAGGGCGAGGCAGCGGACGGCGTCCCCGGTCGTGGCCGCCGACCGCAACGCGGCGCCGGCCTCCTTCGCCTCGGCCTCGAGCTCCCCGGTGTCCGTCGACCAGGGACAGCGGCCCACCGCCCCGCAGCAGGTCGAGCACGCGGTCGGCGTCCCCGGTGCGGACGGCCTCGGCGAGGGCGCCGATGGCGGCGCCGTAGCGATGGCTCACCCGCAGCCGCACCACGCCGTTGTGCAGCTGCCGGCGGTCCTCGTCGTCCAGGTCGGCCAGGTCCTCGCTGCACAGCCGCGGGCAGGTCCGGGGGCGGCCCCGACGGTGGCCGGTGCACGAGGTCGCTGAGCACCGCGCCGGCCTCCACCGGCGTCAGCTGGTCCGGGTCGCCCACCAGGACCAGTCGCGCCGTCGGGCGGACCGCCTCCAGCAGCCGCGCCGTCATCGTCAGCGGGATCATCGACGCCTCGTCGACGACGACCACGTCGTAGGGCAGGTGGTTGCCGGCGTCGTGCCGGAACCGGCTGCGGCTGTCCGGCCGCCAGCCGAGCAGCCGGTGCAGCGTGGACGCGGCCAGGTCCAGGGGGAGGCCCAGCTCGGCGGCCTGCTCGCGGACCGACTCCTGCAGGCGGGCGGCCGCCTTCCCGGTCGGCGCCGCCAGGGCGATCCGCGGCGGCGGCCCCGGCTGCTCCGACAGCAGCTTCAGCAGCCGCGCGACGGTGTGCGTCTTGCCGGTGCCGGGGCCGCCGGTCAGCACGCTCACCCACCGGCTCGCGGCCACCGCCGCCGCGAGCCGCTGCCGGTCCGGCGCGGGCCCGGCGAAGATCTCGCCCAGGCGGGACAGGTCGGTGACCGGCGCCGGCTGCGCCGCGCGCTGGTCCAGCTCCCGGCGGACGAGCTGCTCCTGCTGCCAGTACCGGTCCAGGTACAGCCGCCCGTCGACGAGCCGCAGCGGCCGCCACGGCGCGTCCGCCCCGACGGCGACCAGCGGAGTGTCGGCCAGCTCGTCCCAGTCCGCCGGCCACGGCAGCTCGACCGGCTCCGCGTCCTCGCCGGGCGCCACCGTGCCGGCCGCGGTCGCGAGGTCCACGCAGACCGACCCGGACCGCACCCCCCGCACCGCCAGCGCCGCGGCCAGCAGGACGGCGTCGCGGTTCTCGCCCGCCAGCCGCTCCAGCCGCAGGGCGACATGGACGTCGGCCGCGACGAGCACGCCGGCGTCGCAGAAGGCCCTCAGACAGACCGGGGGCGCGCACCGGGATCACTGGTGTACCGCCAGCCGCCCCGCCAGCAGGTCCGACAGCTCGACGACGAGCGCGGCGCCCGGCGACCAGGTGAAGACACCGCTGTCGCCCGGGTTCTGCGGGCCCGTCATGCCGCGGACGAACAGGTAGAGGACCGGTCCCAGGTGCCGCGCCGGGTCGTAGCCGGGCTGGCGCCACCGCAGGTAGCGGTGCAGGGCGACCGAGTACAGCAGCGCCTGCAGCACGTAGTGGGCGCGCAGCATCTCCGCCGCCATGGCCTCGGGCCGGTAGTGCCACGTGGTCAGCGGCTCGTCGCCGAGCCGGTTGGTCTTGTAGTCCACGACCACGTAGCGCGGTCCGGGCAGGCGCAGCACCGCGTCGATGCTGCCGGTGAGGAACCCGCGCAGCGCGACCGGGTCCAGCGTCGCCAGGACAGGCCCATGCGTCCTCGCGGGGATCGACGCCACGTACTTCGGCGAGCACGTCGTCGATCAGTCGGCCGGTCGAGGTAAAGGTGATGCCGGAGCAGATGCCGTCCGCCGCCTGATCGGCGCCGAGGACCGCCGACAGCCGCTGGGCGAGCCATCGCTCGACGCCCTTCGCGGGGACGGTGACGACCTCCTGAGCGAAGGGGTCCGCCAGCGGGCGCGACAGCAGATCCGCCAGGCCGGAGGCGAGCAGCGCGGTCCGCTCGGCCCGGTGGACGTGGAGCACCTCGCCTGTATATCCGACGGGCGGCCCTCGGCTCCGGCGTTCGCCGCGGCGCGTCCGCCCGATCTGGACGGGTAGGCAGGAGCGTAGGCAGTGGATCGGCACGCATCACCCCGCACCCGGTGGCGTCCTTAGAGTTGGCGGGAACTGGTCTGAGGGAAGCGCCTCCTGGAGCACGGTCATGGCAACGGCGGTGCATCCCGAGGCGGTCCCCGCTGTGACCCGGTCGGACGCCTTCATCGCGACGAGATCGCCCTGCCAGCGGTCATTAGCGTGTGCTGCGTCCAGATCGTCGCCCACGGCCTGGCCTTGGAGGACATCGACGCGTACACGCCATGGTGAGGCGTCAGAAGTTCGTCACGGCGAACGCAGCACTGGCGCAGGAGGTCCTGCGAGGCGTGTAGGTGCCGTAGCCGCGAGACCGCTCGGCGCCTTCAGACAGCAGCGGGTCGGAACGCAGGCGGCATGCACCGTTGTGGCTCCCCAAGCTCCCATTGGCCCAATCTCACCCCTACCGCAAGTCTGTAACTCAACTGCTTAAAGGCCTGGCAGCCCCTATGCTTCGGCTCATGGTGCAGGAGCCGTACCTGCGCGCCTACGTCGGCGTCACCGACTGGGACTGGTACCAGTTCCTCCGTGCGCGTGGGTCCACGGAGGTCAACTTCTGGCAGCCAAGCGGCGGACGGCGCTTTGGCGCCATCCCGCAAGGGGCACCCTTCCTGTTCAAGACCCACTACTCCCATGGAAACCGCATCGTAGGTGGCGGCTTCCTTAGCGGTTGGGCATCCCTCCCAATCTCCCGCGCCTGGGAGTTCTTCGGAGTCGACAACGGGTGCGTGACTCTCGCTGAAATGCGAGCGCGAATCGCGCGCTATCGAGGTCGGCAGGACGATGAACGAGACGACCCCGAAATCGGCTGCGTCATGCTGCGTGACGTATCCTTCTTCGAGCCTGACACCGCACCCGCTGCGCCACCCGGTTGGTCCGCAAACATCGTCCAGGGGCGCAGTTACGAGCTAGCCTCCCCGGAAGGCAGCTACATTGAAGAGGTGCTCCATGCCCTCCTGGAGCAGCACGCCCTTGAGGAAGCGATGAATGCGCCGTCGTTGGTCGAGGGAGACATCTTCGGGACCCCTCGCCTCACGCCGGTACGCCTGGGTCAGGCGGCTTTCAAGGCCTTGGTTCAGGAGGCTTACGGCCGCAGGTGCGCCGTCACGGGAGATAAGATCGTTCCAGTCCTTCAGGCCGCGCATATTCGACCGGTAACCGCGCAGGGTCAGAACCGCGTGGACAACGGGCTGCTGCTGCGCTCGGACGTGCACACGCTGTTCGACCGGGGCTATCTTGGGGTGCATCCGGAGCGGAACACGCTGCTGGTCAGTCCTCGACTGCGAGCGGACTGGGGTAATGGCGAAGAGTTCTATGCACGGGCTGGCAGTGGCGAACCGATCAGCGTGCCCGCTCGCCGTTCAGACCGCCCCAACCGTGACTTCCTAACCTGGCACGCGGACGAAATCTTTCGCGCCTCGTGACTACTGAGACTTGCGGCACTATCAGGGTCACGTTGGGCCCGCGGCACGCTGGCCTAGATATTCAACTGACAGCCGAGGAGCACCAGACACTCGGGTGAGGGTCGGGTCTCTCACGAAGTCGTGGCGGACAGCTGTGTACCCAGAGGCGGGCGCGAGCGAGCTCTGACGTCAAGCTCAGAGCTGCGTCGCGCGCAGCAGACGTCGACACGGAGCCTTTCGTCGGTAATCACGCCACAGCTGCCTCCTCCATCAGGCAGGCTGGGTTGAGTGACTGCGGGAGAGCTCCCTGACGGCGTGTACGACCGGATCATCACGCGAGGCCTCGATGAGCAGCTTCATGAGCTCAAGACCGTGCGAGCGACGCTAGAGGAAGCGGAGACACCTCAAGCTCTCGGGGAGCATCTTGGCCGCGTAGCCGCTCGCGAGCTCGCTCGACTGGCACCCGACCAGCGCGTCGCCGCTGTCAACAGGCTCATCGAGATGCTAGCTCCAGCCGACACCGTGCTGCCGGGCCCAGAGCAGCTCCTCGCTCTGGCCCAGGCCGAAGCACCGGGCGTCTGGCGCCTACTCAATGTGCGCCCTCAGGTGCCGCTGTCACGGCCGGCGCTGTTGACCAACGCGAGCGGTGACCCAAAGCTCGGCAATGAGCTCCGCGCGGAGCTGGCGACGGCGGACCGGGTGGATCTGCTCTGCGCCTTCGTCAAGTGGTACGGGCTCCGGGTGCTCGAGGCTGAGCTTAAGGACCGGCACGACCGGGGTGTGCCTCTGCGGGTGCTCACCACGACCTACATGGGCGCTACCGATCGAACCGCGCTCGACCGACTCGTGCGCGACTTCGGGGCACAGGTCCGCGTGAATTACGAAACGCGGAGCACGCGCTTGCATGCGAAGGCCTGGCTGTTCCGACGGCACAGCGGGTTCAGCACCGCATACGTCGGAAGTTCCAACCTGAGCCGAGCAGCTCTTCTCGATGGGTTGGAGTGGAACGTCAGGCTCGCGGCGCATCACACCCCGGAGCTGTTGACGAAGTTCGAGGCCAGCTTCGACACGTACTGGCAGGACCCAGCCTTCGTGCCGTATGACCCGGACCTCGACGCCGAACGGCTCGACGACGTGCTCGCGGAGGCCGGAGGCCGGACGGCCCCTCGTACCAGGATCGCCATCTCGGGGCTTGCCGTTCGCCCTTACCCCCATCAGTCCGAGATGCTCGATCGGCTGCAGGTCGAGCGCGAGGTGCACGACAGACACCGCAACCTTGTGGTGTCGGCGACGGGGACCGGCAAGACGGTTGTCGCTGCACTCGACTACCAGCGGCTGGTGGAACACAAAGATCGGTCCCTGCTATTCATCGCGCATCGCCAGGAGATCCTCGAGCAGTCGCTGCGGACCTACCGTGAGGTGCTCGGGGATGGGGCCTTCGGTGAGCTCTACGTGGGCGGCCAACGACCTGAGCGATGGCGCCATGTCTTCGCGAGTGTGCAGAGCCTCGCAGCTGGCGACACGTTGTCGATGCTTTCTCGAGATCACTTCGAGATTGTCGTGATCGACGAGTTCCACCACGCTGAGGCAAACACCTACCGCCGCCTTCTTGAACACTTCACTCCCGTCGAACTGCTGGGCCTGACCGCAACGCCAGAGCGCACGGACGGACTCGACGTGCGCGCCTTCTTCAACGGACGAACCGCAGTCGAGCTACGGCTCTGGGACGCGCTCGAGGCTGACTTGCTGGTGCCCTTCCACTACTTCGGAGTCGCGGACCCCGTCGACCTCTCGCAGTTGACCTGGCGGCGAGGAGACTACGACGTGTCGGAGCTCGAGGGGCTCTATACGGCGGACGACGCGCGAGTGCGAGTCGTTCTACGCCACCTTCGCGACAAGGTGGTCGACACAAGTCGGATGCAAGCCCTGGGCTTCTGTGTGTCGGTTGGCCACGCTCGTTTCATGGCCGCCCGCTTCACTGCCGCCGGCGTTCCCGCTCTGGCTGTCTCCGGTGAGTCCGCTCGCGCCGAGCGCGAGCACGCGCTCCGCGCGCTGCGGGCGGGCGAAGTACGAGTGCTCTTCGCCGTCGACCTCTTCAACGAGGGGCTCGACGTCCCCGACGTGGACACACTGCTCCTGCTTCGTCCCACACAGAGCGCGACCGTCTTCCTCCAGCAGCTGGGCCGCGGCCTGAGGCGGACGCCGACGAAGCCTGTCCTGACAGTCCTGGACTTGGTGGGACAGCAGAACCAGAACTTCCGGTTCGATCTGCGCTACAGGGCGCTCACAGGATCCGGCCGCGCCGGACTGATCCGGCAGCTGGAGGAGGGCTTCAGCTACCTGCCGTCTGGATGCGAAGTTGTCCTGGATCCAGTAGCGCAGCGAACAATCCTCGAGAACGTCAAGCGCCAACTGACCCTTACTCGCGCGGAGCTGGCGAGAGAGGTCCGCTCCCATGGTGACCTTGACCTCCAGACTTGGCTCGCAGAGAGCGGACGAGAGCTAAGTGACGTCTACCGCTCCCAGCGGTCATGGACCGACCTCAGACGACAGGCGGGCTGGCCCACGCCTGACGCTGGCCCACGGGAGGAGCAGTTGCTGCGCCGGGTGCAAGCCTTCGCCCACGTTGACGACCCGGAGCGCGCGGAGTCTTACGCGCGCCTCGTCACGCGCAAGGTCACGATCGCTGCGCTCGACGAGCGCGAGCAGCGCTTCGCGAGGATGTTCTGGTTCTCCTTGTGGCCTGACTGCGGTGACCTGAAGAGCTACCAGGAGGGCTTCGACTTGCTCTGGCAACATCCGGCGATACGCGACGAGATCCGCCAGCTGCTCCGGGTCAGCCTCGAGGCCACCACGCACGTCGCCCGCCCGTTGATTGGCGGCCCAGCCAACAGCACCCTGTACACGCACGCCCACTACAGCCGTGAGGAGGTCCTTGCGGCTCTCGACTACGCCGACTTCGGCCACAAACCGTCAGTCTTCGTCGCGGGCGTCGTTTGGTCCCCACGTGTGAACACGGACGCCCTCTTCGTCACCTTAAGGAAGACAGAGCGCGACTACTCGCCCACGACTATGTACCGCGACTACGCCTTGAGCCCTCAGCTCTTTCACTGGGAGTCTCAGAATACAGCGTCCGCGAACACTCCTGCGGGGCAGCGCTATCTCAACCACCGCCAACAAGGCAGTCACGTCCTACTACTGACTCGCCAAGTACGCAAGAACGCCTGGGGCGGGCCCCAACCGTTCTTCTGCCTGGGAACGGCGGACTACGTGTCGCACTCAGGTAGTCAGCCTGTCGCAATCACCTGGCGCCTGCGCAAACAGATGCCCCAGGATCATTTCCACGCCGCATCCGTCGTCGCGTAGTCTCTTGCAGCCTGATCCCGCTGCAGGCCGCTCAGCTTCCGTCGCGGGCCGCTCGGACGGTCCGAGTCAGGGTCATAACCCCAGCTTGTTCACCGCGTAGATCGCCTGCGCCCCCGTGAACTGCGACCCAGCCGAGCTGCTCAACTGCTCGATGAGCCCGTTGCACGAGAAGTGCGTGAGCTGCAGGTAGTCCTTGGCCGCCTTGACGGCCTGCTCGTTCCAGTTCACCGAGAGGTGGTCCACTGCCCACGTGGCGTCGGCCTTCGAGAAGCCGGACCCTGCGCTGCTGGACAGCTGGTCGATCAGTCCTGCCCTGCTGAACGCCGTGACATTCAGGTAGTCCTGGGCCGCTCCCAGCGCCTGCTCCTGACTGACTGTCGGAGGCTTGGTCGTGGCCCGGTGTGTGGTCGGAGCCGGAGCTGAGTGTGTCGTTGCGGGGGGTGGCGACTTCGGCTTGGCCGAGGCCGTGCTTGTTGTCGATGGGGCCGCGGTGCTTGTGGTCGCGCCCTCGGAGCTGGATGTCGACGAGCTCGATGTCGACGACGAGCTGGGGTCTGGGGCCTGAACGGCCACGTTCCCGCCCGTGTCCTTCGGCGGGTTTATCGCGTTGCTGATGCCGCCGATCACGAACAGGCCGGCGAGGATCACCAGGTCCAGAACGTCTTCGGCTTCCGCTTCCGGAACGGCAGCTTGGGCGGCTGCGGCGGCTGGTAGGGCTCCGCTCCCGCGGGGAGGCCGTACTGATCACTCATGCGTACATCCTCGGTCACCGATTGCATATACGGGTCTGCGGGGTACAAACCCGCCAGAACGGATGAGCGTTACAGAGCGGACAGCGGTCGGGCGCCAGGAAGCGCCGAAGAACCAGCAGACGTGGTCCGTGCCCCTGCCTGCCACAGTGGCTGATGCGCTCCGCCCAGTCCGCGAGGACAAGGGCTCCGACGAGCTCGTCTTCACCTCGCCTCACGGCGGAGTGCCGAGGATCAACAACTGGCGTCCCCGAGTCTTCGACCCCGCATGTGTAGCGGCCGATCTGATCGGGGTCACGCCGTTCGATCTTCGACACACGGCAGCGTCACTGGGGTCGCCGCCGGCGCTAACGTCAAGGCGATCCAGCGCATGCTCGGTAACGCCTCCGCGTCCATGACGCTCGACATCTGCGCCGGTCTGCTCGGCGACAACCTGAACGACGTCGCGGCTCGACTCGACTGGCTGATAGACGGCAACGAATGCGAGAGAACCGAGCGGTGATGCTCCCGTTCCGCCGTGGTGCCCCAGGCCGGTCACCCCGTTGTCCAGGGGGAGGCTCGCGTCGAGGATAGCACTCTGATCTACGGGTTTGCGGGAGCCGCCTGTGGGAATCGAACTTACGCCCTACGCATTACGATGACCTTCACCCCCGCAGGCGACGGGAGTTATCTTCAGACGTCAACTGCAGCGTTGGCTTCTCGCACCAAGGGGCGCTACACCCCTTCGATCCGATAGCAGCCGCGCCCCCCGTGGCCTAGTCAACGTACTTCGCCCTGTGCGAATCGTTGCTTAGCAAGCCGCGCGGAGGCGGCGGAGCATGCGGGCGTCGGACAGGCCGATGTGTTGGGCGGCGGAGTCCATCGTCCAGCCCTGGGACAGCAGCTGCTCGGCGTGTTCTAAGCGAAGCAGCTGCTGGTACTTCAAGGGCGTCAGGCCGGTCGCGGCGCGGAACAGGCGGGTCAGGGTCCGCTCGCTGACGCCGACATCCTGGGCGAGCTCGCGCAGGGGCAGGGGTTCTGCGAAGCGCCTGTCCAGCACGTCCTGCACGCGATGGACGACGTCCGAGAGGTGGTCGCGGTGCCGGAGCATCGCGCTCTCCTGTGGGGCTGCGCCGTTGCGCCGCGCGTGCACCACCAGCGTCCGGGCTACGCTGGCCGCCAGCGCGGGGCCGTGGTCGACGGCGATCAGGTGCAGCGCGAGGTCGATGCCGCTGGCGATGCCGGCCGACGTCGCCACCCGGCCGTCGACCACGTACAGGACGTCGGGAACGACCTTCACCGCCGGGAAGCGCCGGGCCAGCACCTCCTGGAGGTCGTGGTGCGTCGTCGCCCGCCGCCCGTCGAGGAGGCGCGCCTCGGCGAGCGCGAAGGCGCCCGAACACACGCTGGCGACCCGACCGCCGGCGGCATGGTGCGCAGCGATCCGTTCGAGAAACCCGCTGCCGAACCCCGCGACGGGGCTCTCGTCGCCGACCCGTCGCCCGGCGACGACGATCGTGTCCGCCGCGGTCAGAGCGGGCCACTGCACGGCACACTGCAGCGGCAGCCCCTGGTGACTTTCGACGACGGCATCCTCGCCGACGTAGCCCAGGCGGTAGTCCGCGCCGAAGTCCACCGCCGCGCAGAACGCCTGCGCCGGCCCCGCGAGGTCGAGCAGGTGCACCCGGGCAGGAACGGCGAAGACGACAGTGCTCATCAGGGCCAGGATGCCAGGACGTCCTTGCACATCACGACGTTCGCGAAACGGCCCTGCAGTGCGCTCGCCGTGCGCATCAGGACCTCGTAAACGCTGAGCGTGCCGCCGCCGTCCCACCGCTCGAGCGGCATCGTCGCCGTCGCGTCGAGCACGAACGTCACCTTGTAGCCGAGGTCGCTGGCGAGGCGCGCCGTCGTCTCGCAGCACTGCTCGGTGCGGATCCCCGTCACGACGACGTCCGTGACGCCGTGCGTCGTCAGATACTGGCCGAGGTTGGTCGTCGTGAACGCGTTGTGGCTGGTCTTGTACAGCACGGGCTCGTCGTCGAGCGGCTTCAGACCCTCGATCAGCTTCACGTGGCCGAGGGCCGGGTCGAAGACGTCGCCGGTGCCAGGCTCGATGTGCAGGACCCAGACGACGTGATGGCCGGCGGCGCGCGCGGCCTCGACGAGCGGCTGGATCCGGGCGGCGATGTCGGGCTCCGACACGGTGCTCCAACTGTCGCGGGCGCGGAACGATTCCTGGACGTCGATGACGAGAAGCGCCGTGCTCATGTCTTCACAGTCGCGCCTGCACGGGCGGCTGCGGAAGGGCGTCGCCGGTCGGGTACCGGAACGATCCGGTCAACGCGTCCCCAGGACGTGTCGGCCCTTTGAACCCGCGCGCCTAAGCCAGGACGCGGTAGTCGGCGAGCAGGTGCCCAGTAGGAGACACGGCGCCCCGGATCGACTCCAGCTTGATCGCCGACAGGCCGTCGAGGAGCCTGCGCCCACTGCCCGCGATCGCCGGGGCGATCACCAGCCTGAGCTCGTCGACGGCGCCGGCGACGAGCAGCGACTGGGCGACCGAGATGCTCGCGTGCACGCCGATGTCGCCGCCGTCCCCGTTCCTCAGCTCCCGCACGAACTCGACCAGGTCGCCGTCGATCGCGGTGGCGTTGCTCCACTCCTTGTCGAGGGGCGTGGAGGTGGCGACGTACTTCGTGACGCCGTTGATGAACGTCGCGAACGGCTCGAGGTCGCTGCTCGGCCAGAAGTCGGCCCACTCGTCGTAGCTGCGCCTGCCCAGGATGACGGCGTCCTGTGTGGCGATGACCTCGCCGAGGTTGTCGTCGAGGACGTCGTCCCAGCCGAAGAACACCTCGGGGCTCTCCGCGACACCGTCGAGGGACAGCAGTTCGTACACGACCACCTTGCGCATGTTCGGCACCTTCGCTCGATCCGGATCCTGCTGCGTTGACGGCTCCACCCGCCGGAACTCATCGGCGCGCGAGGACGGTCCGGGCGAGCAGCACGCCGTCCGGGGTCGCATCGCGTTCCCGCCGGCCGAGCTCCCACGGCTCGAGCCCTCCCGTGGCCTCCAGCACCGCGACGACGTCGTCCATGAGGCGCCACACCTGCCATTCGGTCAACGGCTCGTTACCGGTGCGCCAACCCGCGTCCGTCAGCGCACGCCGCGCGAACTCGCGAAACGCGTCCGAGCGCACCGACCGGACGGCCGCCGTCCAGAGCAGGGCGAGGAGGCAGGCGTGCCGGTCGATGCTGCCCGCCCGGCCGAGCGGCAGCCGCGTGACGAGGTGGTCCCACAGCCCGAGCGGGTCGCCCGCGAGCCTACGGGCGGCGGCGGGCACGCTCAGCTGCCCCTTGGTCTTGCGCACCAGGCCCAGCGCCTGTGCCGACCGCCGGAAGTTCGCCACCGGCGGCGTGTGGTTCTCGCGGTTCCCCTTGCCGATCCAGCCGGAGTCCAGGCGCAGCTCCGTCGTGATCTCCAGAACCAGCGCGGGTGGCAGGTGGCCGGCCGAGGTCAGCCGGACGCCCTCCGCGCCGAGCCGCTCCACGAGCCAGCGGTGCCGTCCCGTCACGCGTGCGGCGGTCTCGACGTCGACGGGCGGGACTGCGTCGAGCGCGGCCGCCTGGACGAGATCGGGCAGCTCGTCGTCGGCCGAGGTGTAGGGCAGCAGGTCGTAGAGCTCGGCCAGGAGCGGCGGCATCCCGTGCCCGGGCTCGAGCGCGTGCTGGACGTCGCCGTCCGTCGCCTCGAGGTCGAACTCCACGTTCCACTCACCCGCCGCGACGAGCTCCTCGAAGCCCCAGTGGCCGCCGCAGTCCTCCGGCGGCCCGCCCCGCCGGCCGTCGACGCAGCGAGCCCTGCGAGCCGTGTCGTCGCGCTCGAGCACCTTCTCGAGCTCGAGCGCGATCTCCCAGTCGTCCCCGAAGTCGTAGGTGTAGAGCAGCCCGTCTCCCGGTTCGGCGAGCAGCTCGTCGAGCCGGACCTCGCGCTCGTCGACGCCGTCGGTCTCGCCGTCCTCGACGTCCCACCGGCACAGGTACAGCGCGGAGTCGTCGTCATAGACCGACGGGCCGACGGCGAACCGGTGCAGGTGGCTGTCGGTGAAGCCGAACGCCGCCTGCAGCACGGCGTGGAGCTCGTCGAGCATGAGCGACGAGTCGAGGTCGAGCCGGCGCCAGACCGGCGGCTTGGTGTGCTTGAGCTCCGCGCGGACTCGGAGCGTGGCCGCGACCTCGCGACGCGGGCGACGGGGATCCGGTCGCTCGGCGGGCTGAAAGGCCCGTTCGAGCAGCTGCCGGCGGGCGGCGTCGGAGTGGTCGGCCACCGTCGAGACGGTAGAGGTCGGAGACGGGTGAGTCGAGGTGCGCCTTGGAGAGCATGTGGTTCGACGTCTTTGGCCAACGCGCCGCTTCACCTGCACCACCCGCCGGTACATCACTCTGCGAGACTCAACCAGCGTATGGACATCGCGCCAGGACGGTCGTGCCCGAATTCATCTCGTTGCCTTTACGGGCAACATGTCTGCACCTCGGCCTGCTTGCGGAAAGGCTCGGCACCTGCCTTTCAATCGTGATTCCTCTCATCGTGACCTTGACTTTCTCAGGGCTTGGGAGAAGGTTATAAGACTCGCACATGTGCGAAGGATGGAGGGTCACCGTGACCCAGAACTCGTATGAACACAAGATCACGCCTAACCAAGCCTTCGTCCCGGTGGGCGTGGAGGTGCCCGACGCCGTGATCGCGGAGATCTCCGCCGGCATCGACACGGGAGAAGCGACGGTGACGGAGCAGGGCCCGGGGAGCACGCTGCCGCCGCGCGGCCAGGGCGCCGTGCCGGAGCGAAGCGTGGCCGATCGGCTGCGCGAGCGCCTCGAGTCGGCGGGCTGAGCCATGTGGATCGCCTATCAGAACAACTCCGGCAGCCCGGTGTGGATGGTCGTCGGCTACTACTCGCCGAACTGCGACGGGCAGGACTGGGCGAAGAAGGGCTGGTGGCGGATCGAACCCGGTGGCAGCATCACCGCGATCTGGACCACCAACATCAACTCGCTGTTCTACGCCGAGGCGGACGACGGCCGGATCTGGGCCGGCCCCTACACCAGCTTCGTCCCCTACCAGGGCTTCGATTGGTGCTGGAACACCGCGTCCACCGGAAACGGGGAGGACGTCGGGATGCGGATCGTCAGCGCGTCGAACCCGTGGTTCCCCTGGACGGCGACCATCAACCTCACCTGACGCGGACCAGCGATCAGCTCACCTGAAGTGTCCGTCGGCGGGACCGGCGTGCGCCGGGCGGAGCGTGTGGTCAGACCTCGACGTGCACGTTCCCGCTTGGCGCGTGCAGGGCCGGGCCGTAGTGGTCGGCGAACAGCTTCGCCACGAGCTCGCCGCGGCTCCCCACGCCGACCTTGGCGAACACGGCCTTCAGGTGGTCACGCACGGTGTACGACGACAGGAACATCTCGGCCGCGATCTCCTGATTGGACAGGCCCCGCGCGACCGCCTGCGTGATCTGCTGCTCCCTGGCCGTCAGGCAGTACGCCTCGACGATGATCGGCGCGATCTGGGCCGACTTCGCCGGCTCGATCGTCACGGCGATCGGCGCGGGGCCGCCGCCGAACGACCGCAGCGCGGAGGCATGCACTGAAAGCCACCGGCCCGTCGACGCCCGCAGCCGCACCGCTGCCGGTCCGCGCTCGCGCCCCTCGGCCACCGCCTGCGCCCGCGCCACCACCGCGTAGATCGCCGTCATCGCCAGCGGGATCGTGTTCCAACTCTCGCCTGCCAGCTCCGTGAACCACCGCTCCGCCTGCTCGTCGAGCGAGAGGAGCCCGCACGCCGGCCCGTCGAACAGCGCGGTCCCCGGAGCGTCGAGTGACGCCGGGGGCGCCGCCATCGTGGCCGTCGCGAACGACCGCAGCGCCGACGCGATCACGGGCCCGACGGCCGTCAGGAGCGACAGTTCCGCCGTCGAGAACGGCGTCCAGCCCTGGTCCCTGAAGATGTCGACGACGCCCCAGGTGCTGCCACCCGTCTTGAAGGCGGCCCGCAGCTCGTCGCCGTAGTTCTGCGGAGCGAGGAACTCGCGGTAGCGGGCGCTGCGCGCCGGCCGGTCGTCGGTGGCCCGGTACAGCGAGCCGGCCGGCTGCGGTGCGCGGGCGAGGTCGCGGTAGAGCAGCGTGTCTTCGACCGTGCACTCGCGCTCCCAGTACGACTCGCAGTGCCCCACCTCGATGTTCTCGATCCGAACGGGTGCCGTGGGGAGGATCGCCGTCGGGTCCACGCCGAACCAGGCGCCCCCGTCGAACGGCACGACCTTGTGCAGCCGGTCGGACAGCAGCTCGAACAGCTCGAGGGTGTCGGCGGCGCGTGTGCACGCGTCCTCGACGGCTGCTACCTGTCGCTCCATGCTCCTCAGTGTCGGGGGAAAGCGCCGAGGAGGTACACCCCCCTTCTGTAGTGGTTGCGCCTTCGGCGAACGGGATGGAGCGGGGCGAACCGGGGCGAGAAGGCCCCGGGTAGCGAAGCTAGCCGTGCAGGGTGGGCCGGTAGACGAGCTCCTGGGTTCGGCCGTCGAAGGTGTGGGCCTCGAGCAGCTCGAGGTCGAAGTCGGCGGCCCCGCCGAAGACCGGGTCGGTACCGGTCCGGCCGGTGACCACCGGAAAGATCGAGATCTGGATGCGGTCGACGAGGCCGGCGGCCATCAGGGCGCGATTCATCGACAGGCTGCCGTGCGACCGCAACGGGACGGGTGACTTCTCCTTGAGCCGCCTGACGACATCGACGGCGTCGCCGCGCTCCAGGGTCGCGTCGGGCCAGTCGAGCGGGCCCTCGAGCGTCGTCGAGACGACGGTCGTCGGGAGGGTCTTCATCCGGGTGTTGACGGGGTCGTCGAGCAGGGTCTCCGACGCTGGCCCCAGGAAGTGCAGGAACTCGCGGAACGTGGTCGCCCCGAGGACGAACCGCTGTTCCTCGCCGAGGACAGCCAGCCGGCGCTCGAGGAACTCGGGCCCCTCCTTGCCCCAGTAGCCGCCCCAGTCGCCGTCCTCCCCGTACGAGCCGAAGCCGTCGAGGGTGCAGAAGACGTCCCAGGTGTAGATCGCGGTCATGACGCTCCTCATCGAAGGGGTTCGAGGTGCCGACGGCGGAACACCTCAGGACTCATCGTGGGAGCGGCGCCGTGTGCTGATCCCGCCGTCAGGTGCGGTAAGGCCGGGCGCTGCCGAGGTGGGCCGCTCGGGCGGCTGCGATCGCCTCGGCTCGGTCGCGCACGCACAGCTTCGTGAGGATGGCGGACACGTTGTTGCGGACAGTCTTCTCGGTGATGTCGAGACGTCGGGCGATGTCGGGGTTCGCCTCGTGCCGCGCCATGAGCTCGAGGATCTCGATCTGGCGTGCCGTCAGCTCGGGGAACGCTTCCGCGCCCTGGGGTTGCCGGGGCACGGAGAAATAGCCGACCAGCCGGGTCGCGATTGCGGCGCCGAACATCGCCTCACCGCTGCCGACGGCGGTAACGGCCCGAGTGATCTCGGCCCGGCGTGCACCCTTGAGCAGGTAGGAGCGTGCTCCCGCCTTCAGGGCGGCAAAGACGGACTGGTCGTCCTCGATCATCGTGAGGACGACGACCCCGACGTGTGGGGCGTTCGCCAGGATGCGCCGGGTCGCCTCGACGCCGTCGAGCCCGGGCATGGCGAGATCCATGAGCACGACGTCGGGCTGCGTGGTCAGCGCCAGCGCGACGCCGGTGCGCCCGTCGGCAGCCTCGCCCACGACCTCGATGTCGGGGATGGTCGACAGCAGCCCCAGCAGGCTCGTGCGGAACCCGTCGTTGTCGTCGCACACGAGGACGCGCAGAGGGCTCATGCCTCGGCCCGCCTCGCGGTCGGCACCGCAGGCGCGGGTATGGTCAACGGGAGCCGTGCAGTGACGACCGTGCCGCGGCCGTGCTCGTGGGGACCCACGTGGAGCTCGCCGCCCAGTTCCTCTGCCCGCTCGCGCATGCTCGGCAGCCCGACTCCCTCGCCGGGGCGCGGGGCCAGGCCGTCGCCGTCGTCGGTCACCTCGACCTGCAGGTCCTCGCCGGCGGCCAGGACGACCTGGCAGACCTCGGCGCGAGCGTGCCGCGTCACGTTCGTCACCGCTTCCAGCACGATGCGATATGCGGCGATCTCGACGGCGGCAGGAAGCGTGTGGGGCCACTCACCGCGGACCTCGAGCCGGGCACGCAGCGGTGATAGCAGCGCCAGCTGTGTCTCCAGAGCACCGACGAGCCCCAGAGCGTCCAGCACCGGCGGGCGCTGCGTGCGGGCAAGCTGACGGACCTCGCTCACCGCCGCGTCGGTCTGCTGCAGCAGCACCGCAAGGAGCCGGCGCGCGGCCTGCGGGTCGGTATCCACAAGTTCGGCCGCGGTCTCGACGGTCATCCCGATGGCCGCGAGGCGGGGCCCGAGGCTGTCGTGGAGGTCGCGGCCCGTCCGACGCCGTTCGTCTTCGACGCTGGTGACCAGGCGTTCCCGCGACGCCCGGAGCTGCAGCGAGAGGCGCAGTGCATGCAGGGCGGTGCCGATGGGCACGGCGAGGTCGTCGAGCAACCTCTGGTCGGCCGCGGTGAAGGCGTCGTGGGCCCTCGCCGCGACCAGCAGCTGGCCGACGCGGTCCCCCGCGTGGGTCAGCTCCCGGATGGTGAGTTCGTGCTGGGTTCCCGCGTCCGGCCGACGCCCGGCCTCGCCGGTCACCGTGGCGCCGCCGCTTGCTGTCAGCTCCACCGCTACCCACGGGGACCGCAGGGCTGCTGCGGTCGAGGCGGCCAGCGAGGTGAGCATGTGCTCGGGGGTCGTCGACGGGCCGGCCACCTCCTTGGCGACGCGCACGAGGGCGGCGTACGGCTGCGCCCGGTCGCCGAACAGGCGACGCGCGACGACGTCCTGAAGGCGGCCCCGCAGCGGCGCGAACGCCAGGGCGGTGACCGCGGCCGCCAGGAGTTGACCGACGCCCGGGCTCGCCGGGAGCACCCGGGCCACGCCCAGGGCGGTGGCCGCGTAGACGCCCAGGAGCACCACCGTGAGCACCCCGTAGACCAGGGCGCGGCCGACGACCACCCTGACGTCGAAGAGCCGGTGACGCAGGACCGCGACGGCAACGGCCACCGGCAGCACGACGGGCGCCACCTGGATCACCGGGAAGACGGCCGGGTACGCCGACGGAACCAGCAACGCCACCGTGGCGTCCAGGGCGAATGCCGCACCCAGCACCACGCAGGCGACGGTGACCCAGAGGATCTGGCTGCGGACGTCGTCCGGCGCGGCCCGGTACCGCAGGACCAGGCTCACGACTGCGGCGGCCGACAGGGCGAGGGTGACGAGCGCCAGGACGTCGCCGACGTGCTCCGCGCGCGCCAGGCCCGTTACGGCGTAGGGGTTGGGGTAGGTCGTGACGGGACCGAGCCGGAGCGTCGGCTCGGCGAAGGCCCCAACGAGCACGAGCGCCCCGGCCACGAGAACGGCCAGCACCGCGACGGGGCGCCACCGCGGGGTCGGGAGGTGTCCGTCGGGGAAGGTCAGCGGCAGCAGGACGAACAGCAGGACCAGTGCGGGTTGGTAAATCCAGCCGGCGATCCACGCGGTGATCGGCACCTCTCCGGGACGCGGCGGGGCGAACGCCAGCCGCGCTTCGCACCACTGGCCGACGAGGAACGCGCTGCCGCACGCGAGCAGCAGCCATCCCCCGACGTAGCGGGGCCGAAGCCCCGCGAGCAGCGCACCAACGACACCGATCGCCGTGGTCGACACCAGCAGGCCCGGGGACAGAACGCCCCGCACGCCCAGCCCCTCAATCAGCACCAGGGCGGCCAGGGCGACCGGGAGGGCGGCGAGCGCGACCGGCCGGCCCCCCGACCAGCTGAGTCGCCCGCGCGTCCGCCGCGGCATGACCTCAGTGTCGGGGAGTCGGCAGGCCTTCGTCACTGTTCTGGGTCCCGGTTCTGGTCAGGCAGCCTTGCCGGTGGCCACCTGCCGGAGCATGGTGGCGGCCAGCCAGGCCACGGCCAGGCCGAGGATCGCCAGTGACGGCACCGCCTCGGGGGCCAGCATCTTGACGAGCACGCCCCCCAGCAGCAGCAGTCCGACGGACCGCGGCAGCACGCCGGCGCGCAGGACGGCGATCGCGAACGACAGCATTCCCACCACGAGCAGTGCCAGGAGCGCGATCAGCACGACGATGACGGCCACCGGTGGGTCATCGGACCCCGATCCCGATTCGGCCCCGACGAAGAGGGCCACGGCCTCCACGGAGGAGCCGACGACCATGGCTCCGAGGCCTACCAGCGCAACGCGGAGGAGGAAGTCTGCGACTCGATCGTTCGCCGGGCGCTGCAGCGCACGCACGCCCCAGACGGTGAGGAACAGCGCGGACAGCCAGGCCGTGTGAAGCAGGGCGCGCGGGCCGTCCGACGTCCGCCCGCCGATCACGATGTCGGCGATCTGATGAGCCACCATGAGTGCGCCGCCCACCACTCCGGCGACACCTCCGAGGCGGATCGAAGCGAGTTCCCGGGGCGAGTACGAGTAGGCCGTGTCTGCACGGCGTCCGACGGTCGAGAGATCCATGACAACTCCAGCAGGTCGTGTGCGTGGTCCGACGCAGACGACGGTGCCGGGCGCCCTTGTCCCGCGTCATGAGCCAATGTCCCGGAGCACTCGGGCAACGCCAGATGCCGTCCGATGTCGTGCAGGAGCGAGATCCTCTGGTCCGGCTGCCCGCGCGTGTGCGCGTGATGTAGGAACGGGAGGTGGCCTCCCTGCTGCTCGGACCGGTGCTGCGGCACGTCTCGCCGACCACCGCGACGGTGTGGGTCGAGACCGACGCGCCCGCCGAGGTCGACGTCCTCGGCCACAACGCGCGCACCTTCCACGTCGCCGGTCACCACTACGCCCTGGTCGTCGTCCGCGACCTGGCCCCGGGCACCTCGACGCCCTACACCCTGGAGCTGGACGGCGAGCGCGCGTGGCCGCTCGCCGACGCGACGTTCCCTGAGAGCCGCATCCGCACGCCGTCCGACGACGACCAGATCCGTATCGTCGCGGGATCCTGCCGGTACGCCAGCCCCCGGGCCGTCGGTGCCGACGACGCGATGGGTCCCGACGCGCTCGACGCTCTCGCCCGC
Source organism: uncultured Actinomycetota bacterium (assembly GCA_963792195.1). Lineage (GTDB taxonomy): Bacteria > Actinomycetota > Actinomycetes > Actinomycetales > Kineosporiaceae > DATKNA01. Next base: position 640,990 of record CAWBVK010000007.1, read on the forward strand.
CGGCTCGCCAGCGACGAGGCGGCCGACGACGAGCTCCCGCACCTCCTGCTGCTGCTCGGCGACCAGGTCTACGCCGACGAGCTCACCGACGAGACCAAGCGGGCGGTCGCCGCCAGGCGCAACATCAGGTCGGGCCCGGGCGCCCAGGTCGCGGACTTCGAGGAGTACACCTGGCTCTACCAGGAGTCGTGGCAGGACCCCGAGGTGCGCTGGCTGCTGTCCACCGTGCCGAGCGCCATGATCTTCGACGACCACGACGTGCACGACGACTGGAACACCTCCCGCTCCTGGCGGCGGGATATGAACCGGCTGCCGTGGTGGCGGGAGCGCGTGGTCGGCGCGCTGCAGTCGTACTGGGTGTACCAGCACCTCGGGAACCTGTCCCCGGCCGAGCTGGACGGCGACCGCGCGTACCAGGCGCTGCTCGAGCTGGGACCCGACGAGGACGGCGAGCCGATCCTGCGCGACCTTGCCCTACGGGCGGACCTCGAGAGCGAGGGCTACAAGGGGTACCGCTGGTCGTTCCGGCGCGACGTGGGCCGCACGCGGGTGCTCGTCGTCGACTCCCGGTGCGGCCGCATGCTCGACGGCGGCCCGCGCACGATGCTGTCGGAGCAGGACTTCTCGTGGCTCTGCGAGCAGGTGATCGGCGACTACGACCACCTCGTCCTCGGGACGTCACTGCCGTGGCTGCTCGCGCCCGCGGTGCACGACGTCGAGGCGTGGAACGAGCGCCTGGCCGCCGACCGGCGCCCCCGCCGGGCGCGCGTCGGCGAGCGGCTGCGGCGCGCCGCCGACCTCGAGCACTGGGCCGCCTTCGGCGACTCGTTCCAGCGGTTCTCGAACCTGATGCGCGACGTCGCCCTCGGCCGGCACGGGTCGCCCGCCCCCGCCACCGTCAACGTCCTCTCCGGCGACGTGCACCACTCGTACGTCGCGGTCGCGCACTGGGACGAGACGACCATCGGCACGGCGGGCGCCCCCGTCCACCAGATCACGTGCTCGCCGCTGCACAACGCCGTCCCGAGGCCGATGCGTCTCACCTTCCGGCTGGGCTGGAGCCGCACCGCCGAGCGCACCACCCGCCTGATGCTGGGCAGGATTGCATCCGTGCCGCGGCCGCACCTGCACTGGCATCGCACGGCCGGCCCCTTCTTCGGGAACGCGGTCGCGACCCTGCACTTCGAGGGCAGGACGGCGGCGCTGACGATCGAGACCAGCGAGGACGTCGGCGACGAGGGCCCGCTGCGGCGGATCCTGGCCCAGAACCTGACGGCGACATGAAGGCCGCGTTCCTGGATCCTTGACGGAGGTCAGGGGCAGGGGCCGCCGGTGACCGGGCAGATCCGAGGGTTGAAGTCTCGCCGCGGATGGGAGCTCAGGTAGGCGGCGGTCGCCGGCCACTCGGGGGTGAACCAGCGCGCCAGAACGACGATCATCACCGTTCCGGCACCGGCGGCTCGTGCCGTCAGCGCCAGCGATTGTGCGTGGCCACCACACGTCCAGGTGTCGTCCACGATCAGGACGTGCCGGCCGGCGAGGGCACCAGGGTCGAGGGAGAAGCGCTTGGCGCTGGTCGTGCGCAGCTCCGTCGGTTGCCAGGGAGCGGGCCCGGAGGTCAGCTCTCCGGCGCCCAGGCCAGCTCGGCGGGCGATGGTCAGCAGAGGGTGCGGCGACCTGCCCTTAGTCGACGACACGGTCGTCCAGGCATCGAGGGCGGCTCCGACGCGACGCTCGATGCAGGTGCGGTGCAGGTGGACCGCCACCCAGAGCAGGAGCAGGATCAGCGAGCGGCGCTCGTCACCGGGCTGGGCAGCGAGCTCGGTCTTGTAGCCATACAGGAGGTAGCCGCCGACGCGTTCGACGAGTCTCCGCTCGATTCCTGACATCGGCGCTCTCGGAGGTCGTCGATTCAGCCGAGCGGAGTCAGAAGGTCGTCGAGGGTCTCCGCGAGTGGCCTGGCCACGTCATCGACGATGGCGAGGACCTCGTCGGGATCCGACGCGACGAAGACACCGGGACGGCCGGTGAGAGCACGGCCCCACGCTGTCTCCCGGGCAACCGCTTCATGGAGAATCACGGGCCGGCCGTGCTCGACGGCGAAACGGGCCTGGGTGCGCATTCCGCTGGTCTCGCCGGCCGCCACCACCACCGTCGCGCGGCCGTAGCCCGACATGACGGCATTCCTCATGGGGAAGGTGTGCTTCTGCGGGGGCGCCTCGGGCCAGAACTGCGAAACGAGGAGGCCCTCGCGACTGATCCGGTCCTGCAGGTCCCGGTTCTCCTGTGCGTAGGAGCCCGGGATCCCCGTCCCGAGGAACGCGACCGTACGACCGCCGGCCTCGAGCGCGGCCAGGTGAGCAGCGGTGTCGATGCCACGGGCGAGGCCGGACAGGACAGACAGGCCGACGCCGACCAGTCCCTGCACTACCCGTCTCGCGAACTCCAGCGCCTTCGCGTCCGCCGACCGTGACCCCACCACGGACACGCCTCGGTCGTCGGGGAGCACCGTTCCGCGGCAGAAGAGGATCGGCGGCATCTCGTGGATCTCGCGCAGCTGTGCCGGGGTAGTCGGCGTCGAGCACGGTCAGCACGGTGACGTTCTGGCTCCGCCACCTCTCGAGGTCCGCCTGGGCCTGCTCCAGGGGCTCGCTCTGGAGGTCGAACAGCGCACCTTGGGCCGGAGCGTGCCGTCGCCAGACGTCGACGGCGCTCCCCGACTCGACGACCTCCGCCGCGACCTGTGGCAACTCAGCCCCTTGGGCTGCAAGCGGAGCAGGGCGACCAGAGCGGCGTCCTCGGACTCGGCGTACGTCACGGGCACCTCCTCCGCCGGCTGCGGAATCATCGAACGCTTGTTCGATTCCAGTCGATCACCCGTCCGTCGGCATCCGTTCCGCAGGCTAGCGGAGAGAGCGTGTCGCAGCGTCGAGGGCAGGGCGCGCCTCTGACGTTCGAGACGTCGAGGACGTCGGCGACGAGGGCCCGCTGCGACGGATCCTGGCTCAGAACCTCACGGCGACGTGAACCGGTCTCTTCGGTCCCTGACAGACTGCCGTCATGCAGGAAGCCTTCGGCATGGCGATCCCTGACACGGTGGACGAGATGTGCCGCCCCGGTTCGACCGCGGTCCTCGTCTACGACGCGCAGGACGGGATTCTGGCTCACGTGCGCGACCGCGAAGAGCTCGTCGAAAGGATCGACGAGGTGCTGCGGGCGGCTCGGGCGGCAGGCGTTCCCGTGTTCTACGTCAGGCACGTGTCGCTGCCGCCGTCCCACATGGGGGTGGGTGCGCTCCGGACGGCCATGGCCTGGCAGCGCCTCACGAAGGCCGCGGAGGTCAAGGCGGCCTTCCCGCCGGCGGCGGTCAACACCCAGATCATGTCCGAGCTCGCCCCCAGGGACGGCGAACCGGTCTTCGAGAAGCTCGGCATGTCGGCGCTGGTCGGGACGCCGCTCGAGGCCGCTCTGCGCGACCGCGGTGTGACGACGATCGCCCTGGTCGGGGCCGTCCTGGAGATCGGGATCGAGCCCACCGCGCGGCACGCCGCCGACCTCGGGTTCCTGCCGGTGGTGGTCGAGGACGCGTGCGGAATCGTCGACCCTGCAGCTGCGGAACGGTCCCTCGCGAGCCTCGACTACAGCCTGATGAGCTACCGCTGCTCCACCCAGGCCCTGGTCGAGGCCTTCCGGCACTGAGGGGATCTCCCTTCGGCAGCGCTGGCCTGAGTAGCCGTACCCCTCTTCTGTAGGGGATCGCGCAGCCGCAAACCCTGTGCTTTGCGAGATGGGTTGTTCGACGCCGAACGACCATGCTCGACGGCATGAGAACAGGCGTCTTCCTCCCCAACACCGTCCCCGGCACGACCGGGGCCGAGCTCCTCGACTGGGCCCAGAAGGCCGAGTCGATGGGCTTCGACAGCCTCGGCGTCATCGACCGCGTCGTCTACGACAGCTACGAGCCCCTCGTCGCCCTCGCTATGGCCGCCGCGGTCACCGAGCGCGTCGAGCTCGTGACCAACGTGCTGATCAGCCCGCTGCGCAACGCGGGCATCCTCGCCAAACAGGCCGACAGCCTCGACCGGGCCAGCGGCGGCCGGCTCACCCTCGGCCTCGGCGTGGGCCTGCGCGATGACGACTTCAAGACCTGCGACGTCGACATCCACGTCCGCGGCGCGCTGCTCGACCAGCACATCCGCCAGCTCGACGGCCGCCGCATGCTCATTGGCGGCGAGGCCCGGCACGCGGCCCGTCGGCTCATGACCGCCGGAGACGGCTGGACGATGATGATCGGCACGCCCGACGAGTTCGAGGCCGGGTACACCGCCGTCCACGGCGCGTGGGCCTGCGCCGGCCGCCCGGGTCGCCCGCGCGGCATGGCCGTCTTCTACGCGGCGCTCGGCGACGACGCCGAGACACTCGCCCGCAAGGGCGGGAGCTACTACTCCTGGCTCGGCCCCGAGATCACCGCCGCCATCACTGCCTCGATCGCCACCACGCCGGACGCCGTCCGCACGTACCTCGCCGCCTTCGAGGCCGCCGGCGCCGACGACGTCCTCATCGTCCCCTGCTCCAGTGACCCCGCCCAGCTCGACCTCATCGCCGACGCCGCCCTGCGCGTCCCGGCCCTCGTCTGAATCCGAGAACACAGAAGAAGGGGTAGTGCAGTGACCACCTACCTCGAGACCGACGCCCTCGTCGACGACCTCGACGCCGGCCTCGACGCGCTCGCATCGCGGCTGAGTGGCGACCTCGCCCGGCCCGGCGACGCCCACTGGGACGAGGCCCGTCAGGCCTGGCACCTCGACGTCGACCAGCGCCCGACCGCCGTCGTCCGCGCCGCCTCGGTCGCCGACGTCCAGGCGACCATCGACGCCGCGTGCGCCCTCGGGCTGCGCGTCGCCCCGCAGGGGACCGGCCACAACGCCGCCCCGCTCGGCCCGCTCGACGGGACGATCCTGCTCAAGACCTCGATGATGCGTGGCGTCACGATCGAGGCCACCGCAAAGCGTGCGCGGGCCGAGGCCGGCGCGCTCTGGATGGACGTCGTCCCGAAGGCCTTCGAGCACGGGCTGACCGCGCTCGCCGGCTCGGCGCCGGACGTCGGGGTCGTGGGGTACAGCCTCGGCGGCGGCATCAGCTGGCACGCCCGCTCCCTCGGGCTGGCCGCGAGCAACGTGCTGGCGATCGAGCTCGTCACCGCGGACGGCGTGCACCGCCGGGTCGACGCCGAGAACGAGCCCGAGCTCTTCTGGGCGCTGCGCGGCGGCGGGGGCTCGTTCGGCGTCGTGACGGCGATCGAGTTCCGGCTGTTCGAGTTCACCGAGGTGAACGCCGGCGTCCTCTTCTTCCCGATCGAGCGCGCGGCCGACGTGCTGCACGCGTGGCGGGAGTGGGTGCGGACGGTGCCGAACGAGGTGACGTCGGTCGGGCGCATGCTGCGCTTCCCGCGGCTGCCCGACCTGCCGCCGTTCCTGTCGGGCCAGTCGTTCGTGGTCGTCGAGGCCGTCGTCCGGCTGCCGCAGGACGAGACCGACGCCCTGCTCGCCCCGCTGCGGGCCCTCGGCCCGGCGATCGACACGTTCGCCACCATCCCCACCAGCGAGCTCGGCCACCTGCACATGGACCCGCCGGGTCCGGTGCCGGGCGTCGGGGACGGCATGCTGCTCACCGGCCTGCCCTTCGAGGCCGTGGAGGCCGCGCTGGCGGCGTCCGGCCCCGCGGTGGACTCGCCCCTGCTGTCGGTGGAGTTCCGGCACCTGGGCGGGGCGCTCGCACCCGGAGCGTCGGACGGCGGCTGCATCGCCGGCTTCGACGCCGAGTTCGCGATGTTCGCCGTGGGCATCACCCCGACGCCGGAGTCGGAGCGGGTCGTGCGGGCGGCCGTGGACGGCGTCCAGCACCGGCTCGCCCCGTGGAGCACGGGTGGCGCCTACCTGAACTTCGCCGAGCGGCACAAAGCGCCGACGGCGATCTTCGGGGCGGAGACGTACGCGCGGCTCCAGCAGGTGAAGCTGGCGTACGACCCGGCGGACGTCATCCGCTCGAACCACCCGGTCCGCCTGCCCTGAACCACCGGTACGAACGCTGGCCGCGCCGCCCCTACCCGGGGCGACGCGGCCGGCCGCGTTCACACGACGAGCATCAGCACCGCGGCGATGATGACCACGCTGGGCGCCGTATGCGCGACGAGCGCGATCCACGTGCTCCGGTACCGCTTCGTCGGGTAGGCCGCCGTGAGGGTGCCGTCGAGCAGCACCGCCGGCATGCTCCACGGCTGGTGCAGGTGGTAGAGCGTGAACAGCACGCCGTTCGTGATGACGTCACCGCGCCCGAAGGCGTTGCGTGAGCGAGGGAGCATGAAGCCGCGGAACACGATCTCCTCGACGATCGGCGCGAGCAGCGCGTTGGCCACCACGAGCGCGAAACCCCACCAGTTCGCGTGGAAGTAGTCGGTCAGCTGGTGCGTCTCCAGGGCGACCGGGAGGTCCCGCGGCACCGGCCCGTCGGGGTCGATCCCCGCCGCGTTGATCACTCCCGAGAGCACGGTGAACGGGATCACCCACAGCCACACCCGGCCTCCGCGCCGACCGCTCTTCGGGTCGCGCGGCGCCCGCAGCCACAGCCCGTCACGGATGTCGTGCCACCGCAGCGACCCGCGCTCCCGCCGCAGCAGGACGGCGGCGAGCGCCAGCATCAGCACGAGCCCCACGTCGTAGCAGATGAGCAGGGCATCGATGAACGGGTCGCGCGTCGACAGGTGATCCGCCAGCCAGGGGGTGACCACCCAGCCGAACACCGTCATCGTCGCCGTCACCGCGGCCCACACGGCGAGGATGCCGCGCTTGCTGTACTGGCTGACCTGGCCGGTGTCGTCGACGACCGGCAGGCTTGCCGTTCCCGTGATGCTCATGACGCTCTCCTCAGGGCTCGTCGTGCTGTCAGTCAGCGACGCTAGGAGCCGCTGACCTGCGCAGTCGTCCCTCCGGAGCCGGGTGCGGGGTCTCTCGTCCGGCACGGTGGCCCTCTGCCCGCAGGCAGAGGCGCCGGGCTGATCGCCGCGCGTACCGTCGGTCCGTGGACCGACTCGCCGCCGCCCGCCGCTCGGGCCTGGCCGCCGTGGTCGTCCTGCTGGCGCTCGCCAGCGCGCTCGACGTCGCCCTGCGGCACGACCCCCGAGCGCCCCGCAGCCCCCTCTGGTTCACCGTGCCCGTGGCGGCGCTCGCGGTGCTGTCGCTGCTGGCGGCCCGCCGGTACCCGATGGGAGCCCCCGTCGCGGTGTGGGTGGGGGCCGCGACCGTCTCGTTCGCCGACGGCCGGCTCATCGTCTTCGCGGCCGGGGTGGCGGTGGCCGGGTTCGCGGCCGCGTTCCTGCTGGGCCGGGTGCCGGACGCCGTCCATGCGCGCGCGGGCCTCGCCGTGGTGGTGGCCTGCTCGGCGCTCGTCGTCCGGAACGACCCTGGGCACGCGCCGGCCGACCTCGCGTTCGTGCCGGCGTCGTTCGCGCTCGCCTGGGTCGCCGGCTACGCGAGCCGCGTGGTGGCCGATCGTGCGGTCGAGGCGGAGGCGCGCGCGGGCCGTGCCGAGCGCGAGCGGGAGGTCGCCGCCCGGCTGGCGGTGGCCGAGGAGCGCGCCCGCATCGCCCGCGAGATGCACGACGTGGTCGCCCACGCGATCAGCGTGATGGTGCTCCAGGTCGGCGCCGTCAGGCACACGCTGCCGGCCGCCCTGGCGAGCGAGCAGGAGGCGCTGCTGGCGGCCGAGAACGCCGGGCGGCGGGCGCTGGGCGAGATGCGCGGGCTGCTGGGCGCGATGCGCGAGGCCGGGGAGGAGCCCGCGCGGGCCCCGCAGCCCGGTCTCGACGGCCTCGGCGCCCTGGTCGAGGAGGTGCGCCGGGCCGGGCTCTCGGTCGACCTGCGCGTCGAGGGCGAGCCGGTGCCGGTGCCACCCGCGCTCGACGTCTCCGCGTACCGGATCGTGCAGGAGGGGCTGACGAACGTGCTCAAGCACGCGGCGGCCGGCAACGCCGTGGTCGTCGTCCGGTACTGCCCGGGTGGCCTCGAGGTGGAGGTCAGCGACGACGGCCGCGGGCCGGTCGCCGGCGACGGGCTGGGCCACGGGCTGGTCGGGCTGCGTGAGCGCGTGAAGATCTACGGCGGGTCGATCGAGGCCGGGCCCGGCGAGGGGTGGGGCTTCGTGCTGCGCACCCGGTTCCCGCTGCCGGTGGAGTCGCGGTGACCATCCGGGTGCTGGTCGCCGACGACCAGGCGATGGTGCGGGCGGGCTTCCGCATGCTGCTGTCCCAGGAGCCGGGGATCGAGGTCGTGGGGGAGGCCGCGGACGGCGTCGAGGCGGTGCGGCTCGCCGCCGAGTGCAGGCCGACGGTCGTGCTTATGGACATCCGCATGCCGCGGCTCGACGGGCTCGAGGCGACGCGGCGGATCCTCGCCGCCGACGAGGTGCCGCGGGTGCTGGTGCTGACGACGTTCGATCTCGACGAGTACATCTTCGAGGCGCTCAACGCGGGCGCCAGCGGGTTCATGCTGAAGGACGACCCGCCCGAGAGCCTGGTCGCGGCGATCCGCACAGTGGCCGCGGGGGACGCGCTGCTCTCGCCGGCGATCACCCGGCGGGTGATCGCCCGGTTCACGCGGCTGGCGCGGCCGGCGACGCCCGCCGAGCTCGAGACCCTGACGCCGCGCGAGCTCGACGTGCTGCGGCTCGTGGCCGAGGGCCTGTCGAACTCGGAGATCGCACGCCGGCTGTTCATCGGCGAGGGGACGGTGAAGACGCACGTCGCGCACGTGCTGCAGAAGCTCGGGCTGCGCGACCGCGTGCAGGGCGTCGTGCTGGCCCACCGGGTCGGGCTCGTGGACCGCTGATCACCTGCCGGTCACGGCCCGCGAGGCACCGCGCGGATAGGTTGCCCGGTGTCGCGTTGCGTGGCCTCCGCCATCACGGCCCTGGACTTCATGGCACGGGTGGATCGAGGTAAGCGCCGGCGAGCCGGTCGGCGGTGGCGTCGTCGATCAGCTCCTCGTCGCGCAGCCACTCGACGGCCCGCCGACGCGCTCGCGCGTCGTGGAACGCCTGCCAGACGCTGACCAGCTCCGGGTACTCCTCGTACAGCTCGTTCTTGAAGCGGCGGAACGCCCCCTCGCCCGTCGAGGGCGCGAACAGGCGCCGGGCTGCGCGTTCGTCGCTCAGCCCCTCGGCGAAGTCGACCATGTCGCGGTACCAGACGGACGACGGGTAGGGCTCGATCACGACGAGCGCCGGGTCGAACTCCTCCTCGCCTTCGCCCTCGTCGCGCGACCACGACCCGACCTCGCCCGTCCGCGGGTCGAAGGTCCAGGATTGCCCGCCGTACTGCTGGTCCTGCAGTGCGTCGGCGAGATCGTCCAGTTCGACCACGTCGACGTCGACGCCGAGGTGCGGGCTCACGGGGTCAGGTTAGGAAGTGGGCCGCGTGATGTCACCGTCAGGAGCACACGCCGACGCGACTCCGGGCGGCGCCGCGTCTGCATGACCTCGCCCTGACCGATGGCCCGCTAGGGTCGCGCATCGTGCGCGTCGGCTCCTTGCTCATGACGACGTCCATGGTGCTCGTGGCGATCGCGCTCGCCGCATGCGGAAACGGCGGTGCCGCGACGACCGCCGATGCCCGCCTCGGCGCGAGCACCGCTGCTGGTGCAGGCACCAGCGCTCCAACGAGCGGGAGTGCCGAGTCTCCGTCGCTCTCCGGCACGCTCGCGACGACCTCGCAAGCAACCGGTACGACGAAGCCCTCGCCGCGGGCGACGTCCACGAAGGTTCCGACGAAACTGGCCGCGGCCACCCCGACCCGCCCCGAGGTTCCGCGCGACATCGTATGGATCCGCACTCCGGTGCTCACGCACGACAAGGACTTCCACGATTTCACGCCGTACCTGAATCCCGCGGTGCCGCGGAACTGGGTCTCGCCGGTCGACTACCGGGACGGCGACATCACCATCCGGATCGAGATCGTCGGGGCCCACCAGCCAGCCGCCGTCCCGATCTATTACCTGGTCGGGTGGACCGCCGGGGCGGGCCAGGGCTACATCCGCGGCGGGGAGATGTTCACCAAGGCCTCGGGAGTTCTGGAGGACCGCGTGCCGGTGAAGGAATGGCAGCGCGTGGTCAACGGCGTGGATGCCGGGAACGTCGGCGACGACTGGGACTGGCGCCACGCGTTCGGCCAGGTCAACGGCGACACGTGGGCCGCCAACAGGGGCGGGGAGCTCTACCCCTTGAAGGTGCGCGTCACCATGACCCTGCATCCGGCTGCTTCATGACCGACCAGAGGTGGCCGTCGGGGTCGGTGAAGGTGGCGGTGTAGGCCCAGGGCTGGGCGCCCGGCTTGCTGACGATCGCGCCGCCGGCGTCGGTTGCTCGTCGGGCGAACGCATCGACGCCCGCCTCGTCGTCGACGAACAGGGTCACGACGCATTCGCTCGTCGTCGCGTCGGCCACCGCTCGCGGGGAGACCACCCACCCGAATCCGTCGGCCGGGATGAGGATCAGCCGCGCGCCGTCGTTGAGCGGGAACTGCAGGGGCTCGACGATGCCGTCGCTTCCGAACTCGTCGCCGATCGCGTCGGTCCCGAGAACCTGCCGGTAGAAGTCGTGCGAGCGGCGGCGGTCGGCGATGGGCAGGCCGACGACGACGGATGCGAACGGCATGCGAACTCCTCGAAGCACGGGGGCGGGTGCCACAGCGTTGACGTCTGCGCGCGCCGCGACTCATCGGGCTGCGGCTGTCCATACGGCCTCGCAGGGGCCGAGGTACCGGCAAGCACGGCCGGCAGCCCGGACCTCATCGGTCCGGGCTGCCGGCTCCCGCGTCAGGCGGCTGCCCGTCGCGTGGTCGTCGCGGATTCCTTGGTCGTCACGGATTCCTTGATCAGCGCGAGAGGGAGGTGGGGGTGAAGGGGACGGTCGCGCGGACGTCGCCGAGGCCTCGGGCCAGGATCAGCCGGCCGCCGCCGAGGGGGGCCCAGGCGTTCGCCGCCGTGTCCCACCGCCGCAGCACGCGCTCGTCGAGCGGCACCGTCACGCGCGCCGACTCCCCGGGAGCGACCGTCGCCGCCGACCAGCCGGCGAGCCGCACCGGCTGCGTGTCGTCGTCGGGACGGTAGTAGACCTGCACGACCTCGCGGCTCTCCCGCGAACCCGTGTTCCGCACCACGAGGGTCACGCCCGGATCCGACACGTCGTGGTCGGTCCACTCGAAGGTCGAGTAACCGAGCCCGTGCCCGAACCAGAACAGGGGCGCCTCGGCGCGGTGCGCGTCGTACCCGCGGTACCCGACGAACGGGCCCTCGGTGTAGACGAGGTCGCCGTCCACGGGCGTCACCGACCAGGCCGGCGTGGCGCCGTCCGCGGCCGGGTACGAGGTGACGAGCCGGCCCGCCGGCTCGACGTCGCCCAGCAGCGCCGCCGCCACGGCGTGCCCACCCTCCTGGCCCGGGAGCCCGGCGACGAGGACGGCGTCCACGTCGTCGATCCACGGCATGAGCACGGGCGTCGCCGCGTTCACCACCACCACGGTTCGCCGCGCCGCGGCGGCGACCGCCGAGACCAGCGCGTCCTGCTCGCCGGGCAGCGCGAGCGTCGCCTTGTCGACCGACTCGGTCTCCTGCTCCTCGGTCAGGCCGACCACGACGACGGCGACGTCCGCCTCGCGGGCCGCCGCGACCGCCTCGGCGATCGCCTGCTCCGACGGCTGCGCCGCCGGGCGTGCCACCAGCGAGAACAGCCCGGCGGCGCCGAGCCCCGGCCCCCTGTTCAAGGTCACGGTCGCGTCGAGGACCGTGCCGGCGTCGACCGTGCGCACGGCGGTGCGGGCGGGCGGGGCGATCATCTCCTCGCCGAAGCCGTGGCCGGACGCGCGCAACTCGTAGGCGTCGCCCTCGTCGCCGAGCGTCCACTGCCAGGAGCCGACGCCGCTCGTCCCCACCTCGACGATGCCGCCCTGCGCGAGCCTCGCCCGCAGACGGACGCCGCCGACCGGCCGGTCGAAGTCGTCGTCGAAGCCGGCCGCGATCTTCGGGGCCGCCCCATGCTGCTCACCGAGCAGGGCGCCGTCGTGGTCGAGCCACTGCACGTGGACGCCGTCCGCGCCGGTGTCGGGATCGACGACGAAGCCCGGCCGCGCGGCGACCGGACGGGTCCGGACCTCGACGCCGTCGGTGACGGTGACGGCGTCGCCGAGCAGCGCCCGCAGACCCTCGGCCACGCTCACCTGGTACGGCGGGTTGACCTGCGCGGAGCCGCCGCCCATGTCGATCGTCTCGACGGCGTGCCGCCCGATCAGGGCGATCCGGGCCGATCGCTCGAGCGGCAGCACCGCGGAACGGTTCGTCAGGACGGTCATGCCCTGGGCGGCGAGCCGGGTCAGCTGCTCCTTGCGGACGGAGCTGTCGGGTGCGGGCAGGTCGGCGGGGTAGGCGCGCTCCACACCCAGGACGCCGACCCGCTCGGCCAGCCGCAGCAGGCGCCGCAGGTGCTCGTCGACCACGCTCTCGGGCACCTGCCCGGCGCGGACGGCGTCCACGAGCGCCTGCCCCCACGGACCGTCCGGACCCGGCATGACCAGGTCAAGACCGCCGTTCGCGGCGGGCCCGGCCGTCTTGGTGGCGAACCAGTCGGACATGACCAGCCCGTCCCAGCCCCACTCGCCCTTGACCACCTGGTTGATCACGTGGTCCTGCTCGGTGGCGGCGACGCCGTTGACGTCGTTGTACGCCGCCATGATCGACCACGGCCGGGAGTCGTCGACGGCGATCTCGAACGGGAGCAGGTAGAGCTCCCGCAGCGTCGCCTCGTCGACGACGCTGTTCACCGTGTTGCGGTCGGTCTCGGACTCGTTGGCGACCAGGTGCTTGAGGCAGGCGCCGACGCCGAGGGCCTGCAGCCCGCGCACGTAGGCGGCGGCGAGCTTGCCGGTGAGCAGCGGGTCCTCGCTGAACGCCTCGAACAGCCGGCCGCCGAGCGGCGAGCGGTGCAGGTTGATCGTCGGGCCGAGCACGACGTGGATCTGCTGGGCGAGCGCCTCCTCGGCGAGGATGTGCCCCACCTCGCCCATCACGTCGTCGCTCCACGCCGAGGCGAGCAGGGTGGCGTTCGGCAGCAGGGCCACCGTGCGGCCCCCGCTGAACTTGAGGCCGCGGACACCGGTGGGTCCGTCGGACAGCCGCATCTCGGCCAGGCCGATCTCGGGCTCCGGGGCGAGGGTGAAGGTGGTGGCCCCGGTGAGGAGCCGCACCTTCGTGGGCAGGTCGAGCTTGCCGATCAGCACGTCGTGGTCGCTCATGCGTCGAGGTATCCTCACTTACTCGTGTAACTTATTCGTGACAGTAGAGTAGGGACGTATCGGACACCGGCACAAGGGCTGAGCGCGAGGAGTTTCCTGTGACCTCTGGAACAGGCCGTCGGATCACGAGCGCGGACGTGGCCCGCGAGGCCGGCGTCTCCCGGGCGACGGTCAGCTACGTGCTCAACGACGTCCCGCACCAGAAGATCGCTGAGCCGACCAGGCAGCGCATCCTCGAGGCGGCCGCGCGGCTCGGCTACGCGCCCTCGGCGGCGGCGCGTGCGCTGCGCAGCGGCCGTTCCGACCTCGTGCTCTGCCTGCTGCCCGACTGGCCGATCGGCCCGACGGTCGGCGACATGCTGCAGAAGCTGTCAGCGGCGCTCGCCGCCGAGGGGCTCACCCTGCTCGCGCACCCCGACGCCGGCGACCGACCGGTCGGTGCGCTGTGGAAGGCCGTCACCCCCGCGGCGGTGGTCGCCTTCGAGCCCTTCGACGAGCAGGAGCAGGCGGCGATGCGCGCCGCCGGCGTCGAGCTCGCCGTCGCCCTGTTCGCCAAGGCGGGCAAGGGCCGGCTCGACTTCGGCATCCCGCAGCAGCGCAGCGGGCGGGTGCAGGCGGAGCACCTTTCGGCCACCGGGCACCGCCGGCTGGGCTACGCGTACCCCGACGACGAGCGCGTGCAGGCGTTCGCCGAGCCGCGGCTCGACGGCGTCCGCAGGGCCTGTGCCGACCTGGGACTGGACCAGCCCTTGGTCCTGCCCGTCCCGCTGGAGCCGGCACCCGCCGCGGACGCCGTCCGCGCGTGGCGCGACGCCGGGGTGACGGGGGTGTGCGCGTACAACGACGAGGTCGCCCTCGCCGTGCTGGCGGGCCTGCGTGAGCTGGGGCTGGCGGCGCCGGGCGACCTGGCGGTGGTGGGCGTGGACGACGTGCCGGCGGCGCGGCTCGCGTCGCCGCCGCTCACGACGGTCACGAGTGGTCAGGGGGTCGTCGCCGAGCACCTGGCACGGACGATCGTCGCGACGCTCGCCGGCAAGCCGGCACCGCGGCGCCCGGGCTCCGACGTCGTTCAGCTGGTGCGGAGGGCCTCGGCCTGACGGTCCGCTCGGACTCTCAGCGCCGCCGCTCCGGCCCGGCGCCCCGCCCCCTCCTCGGCCCCGCCCCCTCCTCCGCCGCGGACCTCTCGTCGCGCGCTGTGCATTGCCCCGGTGGGCGGGGCAGTGCACAGCGTCGAGACAGAGGCACCCCGCCCTCGGCGTCGGGGGGCGGCGGCGTGGTTCTATCGAGGATCGGGCCTCGGGGAGGCGCGAGCCGCTTCGAGCTACGGCCGCCGGGCCAGGCGCAGCGCCCACCAGACGAGCGGGCCCTGCATCGGCAGGCGCGCCAGCGTCGCGGCCTTGGCCGCCGGCGACCCGCGCCGCTGCGCGTCGACGGCCTGCTGCACGTTGCCGGGGTACACGGCCACGAACAACGCGGCAGCGGCCAGCGCGGCGCCCCGACGGGTTCGGGGCGGCAGGAGCGCCCCGGCGCAGGCGAGTTCGGCCACGCCCGACCACAGCACCCAGGGACGGGGGTCGCCCAGGCGCGCCGGCACGAGCGGCTCGTAGATGCGCGGCTTGGTCAGGTGCGTGGCGCCGGCCACGGCCAGCAGGGCAGCGAGCGAGCGCCAGCCGGGAGCGCGATTCGTCATGACGGGCATGCTGCCCGCCCGGTCAGTGCTGGGCGAGCAGGCGGTCGCGCAGGTCGAGGAAAGTGACCGGGTTCAGGGGTGCCGGAGCGAGGCTTCCGCGAGCCTCGACGAAGGGGCCCATCGGCGTGTGGCGGAGTGTCAGGTTCTCGCAGAGGAGCTGCTCGCAGCCCTGCCGGAGCCAGACGAGCAGCGTCGGTCGATCGACGAGGGCCAGCCGCCGGCGGCCGAGGCGCCACTCCACGACGTCGACCCCGTCGACGTCGATGTCGAGGGATGCGCGGTGGCCGCCCATGTCGACCACCGGCACGTGCATCCAGCCCATCGCGAACCCCCTGCCGGTGTCGCGGAGTCACCTCCCCGGAGTGCTGGCCGGTAGCTACTACCCGCCCGTCCGAGGGATATCCCTCACAGGGGGATGCTCTTCGGGAACTCAGCGTGACAGTCGCGCCCACATCCGGTTGCCCTCGGGCAGCCGTTCCACCCCCCACGCCTGCGCCAGCTCACCGATCACGGCGAAACTCCGCCCGGCCTCGGCGTGGTCGACGTGGCCGTGGTCGGCCGCGCCCGGGCCGCCGGTCACCGTCACGACGACGTGGCCCTGCTCGCCGGCGAGCGCGAGCGAGATCGTCGCGGCCCCGCGCCTCACCGCGGCATGCACGAGCTCGTCGACGACCGCGGTCGCGTCGTGCAGCCGTGCGCCCTCCGCCATGCCCCAGGCGCCCAGCACCTCGGTCACCGTCCGCCGCGCGCAGACGGCCGTGGCCGGCCCGACGGGCAGGTCGACGGCCGCGGTGAGGCCGGGGACCAGCGCCCCCCGCACGGCGACGAGCGCGTCGTGCGCCGACGCGACCCCGTCGAGCACGCCGGCGAGGTCGCCCGAGAGGACGTCGCGCGGGTACCCGCAGAACAGCCGGAAGGGATGCTCGCGCACCAGCGCCGACCACAGCTCCTCGAGCTCGAACGCGGTGACGACGTCGCCGCGCTCGACCAGCGTGCCGATCATTTCGCCGTACACGTGAACGGTTCCCGTGCGGCGGCGTGCGTCGAGCACGAGCGCACGCGGCCCCACCCGGAACAGCTCGTGCGACAGTCCGGTGTCGGTCATGATCGCGTCGAGCGCCTCGGTGACGTCGAACGCCTGGTAGCGGCGCGCGCGCACCTCCGCCGCCATGTCGACGCCCGCGGCGGCGAGGGCCTTCTCGAGGGCGGCTCGGTGCTCCGGCCGCAGCACCACGACGACGCTCTCGCCACGGTTGAGAGGCTCGGCGAAGAACGACGAGAGGCTGGTCGCCAGCCCCTCGGGCGACGAGTAGAAGTGCACGAGGTGCGCTGCCTGTCCCGGCATGGTCACCACCTCGTCGTCCGGGATCCCCCACGCCGGTCACACGGTAACGCGCCCTGCAGCGGGCCGCTCGGCGTCGGCCGGCCCGGCCCGGCGGGTCGCTCCACGCTCAGTCCCGCTCCTCGGCGACGGTGCTCCCGCCGTCGACGACGAGGCACTGGCCGGTCACGTACCCGGCGCCGGGGGAGCACAGGAAGGCCACTGCTGCGGCCACCTCGCCCGGCGTTCCGCTGCGGCCCGTCGGCGTCCGGCGCCCCTCGACCGCCTCGCCCGGCGCCTGGCTGGCCGTGGCGATCCAGCCGGGGGCGACGGCGTTGGCGGTGACGCCGTCCGCCGCATGGTCGACCGCGACGGCGCGGGCCAGGCCGACCATCCCGGCCTTCGCGGCCGCGTACGCGGCCTCGCCCCGCATCGCCATGACCGGTCCGGTGACCGATGCGACCATGACGACGCGGCCCCATCGGCCTCGGATCATGTGCGGCAGTGCGGCGCGGGATACCAGGTAGGCGGTGTCGAGGTTGCGCTCGATCGCCCGGCGCCACGTGCCCGGGGTCAGGGCGGTGATCGTGCCGCTCTCGCCGGCGGAGTCCGGCCCGGTGACGCTGGTCATCCCCGCGTTGTTGACCAGCACCGTCGGGGGGCCGAGCTCGCCCGCGACCCGGGCCACGAGCGCCTCGGCGGCCGGGGGGTCGGTGAGGTCCCCGACCACACCCATTGCGCGGACGCCGCCCGCGCGCAGCTCGCCGGCCCGCTCGTGCGCGCGCTCGGTGGTGGCGGCGACCGCGACCGCCGCGCCGAGCTCGCCGAGCAGGCGGGCGACGGCGAATCCGATGCCGTCGGGGGAGCCGGCGCCGGTGACGAGCGCGGTGCGGCCCTCGAGGCTGAGGGGTGCGGGCAGGGGAAGGGGCACGGGCGGCGAGTATGCCGGTCCGCACAGGAAACGCACAGCCGGCATGGGGGCGCCTGACAGCGGTGGTGGCGACAGTTCCGGCATGACGAACGACGAGATCACTCGGGCCACGCCGACGGACCCGTGGATCGACGTGACCCCGACGCCCGTCGGGGCACCCGTGGGGCCCTACGGCGCGACTCCCTACCCGGCCACGGTGCCGGTCCCTGGTCCGGTACCCGTGGGGCCGCCCCCGGGCCGGTCGACCGGCAGGACCGCCACCAAGGTGGTCGCCCTGTTCGCCGGCGGTGCGGTCGCGGGTGCGCTCGTGGTCGGTGCGTGGACCGGCTTCGGGACGCGCGACGCCTCGAACGCCGCGGCGGCCATCCCGGGGGCTGCGGGCCAGGCGGGCCAGCGGGGTCAGGCCGGGCAGCCGGGTCAGGCGGGCCAGCAGGGCCCGGGCGGCTTCGGCGGGCCGGGCGGCTTCGGCGGCCCCGGCGGAGCCAACGGTGAGCAGCGGATCCAGGGGACGCTCACCGCTGTCGCCGGCTCGAGCGTGACCGTCCGCACGGCGAGCGGCACGGCGACCTACACGATCACGCCGCAGACGCAGATCGTGCGCGACGGCGGTCTCGTCGGCGCCGCCGATCTGAAGGTCGGCGACACCGTGCTCGCCCACGTCTTCCCGGCGCAGGGCTCGGACGGCGTCCTCGAGCGCCTCATCGTGACCGCTCCCTCGAGCTCCGGCGGCACGGGGGCGACGTCCGGCTCCGACGACGGAACCGGGGACGACGGCACGACCTGACCCCCCGCATCCGTGCTCCGCTCCGGCTGCATTGCTCCACGCAGGCCCGGTTCCGAGGCCCGAAATCGAGCCGAACTGGAGCAACGCAGCCGGAGGTGAGCACGCGGGGAGGCGGCGGTCAGCCCATGCTCTTCTGGCCGTCGATCGTCTCGCGGATGATGTCGGCGTGGCCGGCGTGCTGCGCGATCTCGCCGATCACGTGCAGGATCACGCGGCGTGCCGACCAGCGTGCGCCGGGCTCGAACCACGGCGCGGGCGGCAGGGCCTGGGTGGCGTCGAGGTCGGCCGTCACGACGAGTTCGTCGGTGCGACGCGCCTGCGTCTCGTAGGCCTCGAGGAGGCCCGCGAGTGTCTCGTCGTCGCGCATGGTGTGCCCGTCGAGCCACTCGTCGTACACGTCCTGCGAGGTGTGGTCGGGCACGGCGTCGGGCCCCTCGAGCACGAACCGGACCCAGTTCCGCTCGGCCTGGGTGACGTGCTTGACGATCCCGCCGATGCACAGCTCGCTGGCGGTCGGCCGCAGGCGGGCCTGCTCGTCGGTCAGCCCCCGGGCGGGCAGCGTCAGGAAGAACCGGTGCTTGCGCAGCGACTCGAGGAGGTCGGCGCGCTCGCCGGTGAGGGCCGTGGTCGGGGCGGAGGTGGTCGTCGTCGTCATGACTCCACGCTAGGAACCGTTCAGGCCAGTTCCTGTCCTCAATGCCAGGCATTCTGACAAGCATGGCGAGCACGAGCCTCCGGATGCTGCGACTCCTGTCCCTGCTCCAGACACACAAGTACTGGCCCGGCGGCGAGCTGGCCGACCGGCTCGAGGTGTCGGTGCGCACGCTGCGCCGCGACGTCGACCGGCTGCGCGAGCTCGGGTACCCGGTGCAGGCGCAGCGCGGCGTGGACGGCGGGTACCAGCTGGCGGCCGGGGCGGCGATGCCGCCGCTGGTGCTGGACGACGACGAAGCCGTGGCGATCGCGCTCGGCCTGCAGGCGGCCGCGCACGGCGCCGTCGCCGGGATCGCCGAGGCCTCGGTCAGCGCCCTCGCGAAGATCGTGCAGGTGATGCCGCCGCGGCTGCGCCGGCGGGTCGACGCGCTGCGCGCCGCCACCACGTCGACGCCGTGGCGACCCGGGGCGACGTCGAGCGAGGTCGACCCGGCCGCCCTCACGACGGTCGCGCAGGCCTGCCGCGACACCGTCCGGCTGCGGTTCGCCTACACGGCCGCGAACGGCGAGCGCACGGAGCGCGAGGTCGAGCCGCTGCGGCTCGTCGCGCTGGGCCGCCGCTGGTACCTGGTGGCCTACGACCTGGGCCGGCACGACTGGCGGAGCTTCCGTCTGGACCGGCTCGAGCGGCCCGTCGCGGGCGACGTCCGGTTCCGGCCCCGGGAGCTGCCGGGCGGCGACCCGGCGGGGTTCGTGCGGGAGCGGGTGACCGCCCCGCCCGCGGTGTTCGAGGTGGTCGCGAGGGTGCAGGCGCCCGCGGACGCCGTCCGCGGGCGCATCGGCACCTGGTCGTCGGTGGAGCCGGACGTCGACGATCCCGGCGGTGCCTGCGTCGTCCGGATGACCGGCGACCAGCTGCAGTGGCCGGTGCTCGGGCTGTCGATGCTCGACGCCGAGTTCACCGTGCTCGGACCGCCCGAGCTGCGCGCGCACCTCGCCGAGCTGGGTGCGCGGTTCACCCGGGCGGCCCGATAGCCCGGCGACCTAGCGGCGGTGCGAACGGACCAGCGCGCCGAGGTCGACCGTCCTGATCGCGGCCGCGCGGTTCGGCGTCGCCGAACCGGCCTTCTGCTGCGTCGACAGGTTGAAGGGCAGCCACGGGACGATCTCGCCGACGTGACCGGAGTACACGTCGGTCGGGTTCGCCGTCGACGGCCGCGCCCGCACGAAGAACGGCAGCGCGAACGGTCCGGCGTGGGTGAGCCCCTCGTAGTCCCCGAGGAAGTACCCGCGTGCGTACGGTGCCGTCCGGATGTCGAACGCGGCGCCCAGCGGCCGCTCGGTCACCGTGGCGCCGACCCGGCGGAAGCCGTCCATCCACGCCCGCGTCAGGGCGTTCACCCCGGGCGTGGCCTGCCTGAAGTCGTAGTACGTCACGACGATCGTACCGTCACGGGTCACGTCGACCGAGCCGACGAAGGCCGCCGCGCTGCCCGAGTTGGAGGCGAGCACGGGCCGCGTCCAGGTGCGGCCGCCGTCCCGGGACGACGACAGCGCGATCTGGTCGACGGTGCCGCCGGAGAAGCGGGCGTCCTGCCATACCACGTACAGCGTGCCGTTCGGCGCGACGGCGATGTCGGGGATGATGTCACCGCTGCGGATCGGCTTGCCACCCGCGGGCTCGACGACGCCGACCGTCCCGAGCCGGCTCACCGTCACCGGCGGCGTCCAGTGCCGGCCCTTGTCGTACGAGCGGGACACGATGACCGAGAAGTCCTCGGGGGCGGGGTTGTCGGTGTGGTTGATCCGCGCGGCCAGGTTGTAGAGCGTGCCGTTCGGCCCGACGGCGATCTGGTTGGCGATCGTCTGGTTGCCGATCCCGGGGTCGAACAGGATGCGCACCGGCTCCCAGGTGCGGCCGCCGTCGGTGGAGCGGGTGAACTCGGTGTTGCCCGTGATCGTGGCGGTGCCGGCGGCGTTGGTGACCAGCCGGTCCCAGACGGCGTAGACCAGGCGGGGGTCGCGCGGGTCCGCGGTGATCGACTCCTTGTCGACGAAGTCGGTGTTCTTGCCCAGCGGGACGGCGGTCAGCGTCGCCGGGCGGCTCCACGTGCGGCCGCCGTCGAGTGAGCGGCTGGCGAGGATCGCCTGGTGCGAGGTGTAGTTGTCGAACGAGAGGCTGATCTGGTGCGCGATGCCGGTGGGCCCGAACGACACCCACGGGTCGGAGGCGCGCTGGTAGTCGCCGCCGTTGGCGGCGTTGCCGCCGGCGCAGTGGCTGAACGTCGGCGCGGTGCGGCGCCAGCTGCGGCCGCCGTCGAACGAGTACCCGGTGCGCAGTGCGTTGGCACCGCCGTCGCTCCAGCGGTCCTGCTGCCAGACCCCGACGACGTTGAGCGGGTTGCGGGGGTTCACGGCGACCCAGGGCTCGACCTCGCCGTTCAGGTAGAGGACCGGATTCGCGTCGGGCGGCACCACCTGCCCCGTGCAGGACGGGCCGTAGGGCGACGGGCCCGAGGCGACGGTGAGCCGCGGGGAGGGCGCGGGCCGCACCGGACCGGTGGCCGCGGCGGCGGTCGTCGACACGGCGGCCAGGCCCAGCGGCAGGAGGGCGGCGGCGGCGAGCGCGAGTGTGCGGGTGAGCGATGTGCGCATGCCGGGATCTCCTTCACGAGCAGGGACATCCCGGGCAAGTCTTCTCCGCCCCGCGGTCCGGCAGAAGGGCCCGAGGACAGACCCGCCCCTTCGGGCAGCCGGGGGTCGCCGGCGGGGGCCCTCACAGACAACGCACAGACTCGTCACCGCGTAGGTCCAGACAGCACGCGCACACTCGGGAGCATGACGACGAGCGAGACCTCGACCCGGACGCCCCTGACGCGCCCCGACGGCAGCCCCCTGCGCGCACTCGTGGTGGACGACGAGCCGATGCTCGCCGACCTCCTGTCGATGGCGCTGCGCTACGACGGCTGGGAGGTGCAGGCCGCCGCGACCGGCATCACGGCCGTGCGCGCGGCCCGCGAGTTCGCCCCCGACGTCGTGCTGCTCGACGTCATGCTCCCCGACATCGACGGCCTCGAGGTGCTGCGCCGCCTGCGCGGCACCGACCCCGACGTCCCGGTCCTGTTCCTCACCGCGCGCGACGCCGTCGAGGACCGGATCGCCGGCATCACCGCCGGTGGTGACGACTACGTGACCAAGCCGTTCAGCCTCGAGGAGGTCGTCGCCCGGCTGCGCGGCCTCGTGCGCCGCCGCGGGGTGCTCGCGGCCGCGTCCGACAGCTCGCTCGTCGTCGGCGACCTGATGCTCGACGAGGACAGCCACGAGGTCCGCCGCGGCGACGACATCATCGAGCTCACGGCCACCGAGTTCGAGCTGCTGCGCTACCTCATGCGCAACCCCAAGCGGGTGCTGTCGAAGGCGCAGATCCTCGACCGGGTGTGGAACTACGACTTCGGCGGGCAGGCGAACATCGTGGAGCTCTACATCTCCTACCTGCGCAAGAAGATCGACGCCGGCCGCGCCCCGATGATCCACACCGTGCGCGGCGCCGGCTACGTGCTCAAGCCCGCGGTCTGAAGCCGCCGGCGAAGCGTCAGACTCGACCCATGAAGCGGCCCTGGAGCCTGCGCGCCCGGCTGGTGGCGGCCATCGTCGCGCTGCTCGCCGTCGTGTTCGTCGTCGTGGGCACGGTGACCACGCTGGCGCTCCGGTCCTTCCTCGTGGGCAAGCTCGACAGCCAGGTCAAGGGCGCCACCTCCCAGGTCTACGCACTCCGCAACGGGCCGCCCGACGGCGACGACCTGCCCGAGCACGGCCAGGGCTTCCGCGACCCGCTGGACTTCCTCAAGCAGCCCGGCCTCGGTGCCGGCACCGTCGGTGCTCACGTCCCCCACGACGGCCCGAGCCAGGCCGGCCAGATCGTCGGCGGCAACCAGGTCGTTCCCCTCGGCGGCGCGCAGGAGGCCGCGGTCACGACCGTCCCGGCCGACGGGGCCTTCCACAGCCGCGACATCCCCGGCCTCGGCGAGTACCGCCTCTACGCGAGCCGGGCCCCGGACGGCGACGTCGTCGTCGCCGGCCTGCCACTCGGCGGCGTGGACGACACCGTCACCCGGCTGGTGATGCTCGAGATCGTCGTCGCGGGCTGCGGGCCTCGTCCTCGCCGCGATCGTCGGCTCGGTCGTCGTCCGGCGGTCCCTGGTGCCGCTCCAGCGCGTCGCCGCCACCGCCGGCCGGGTCAGCTCGCTGCCCCTCGACCGCGGCGACGTCGACCTCGCCGAGCGCGTGCCCGACGCCGACAGCGACCCCCGCACCGAGGTCGGCCAGGTCGGCCTCGCCCTCAACCGCATGCTCGGGCACGTCGGCGGCGGCCCTCGCGGCCCGGCACGCCAGCGAGACCCGGGTGCGCCAGTTCGTCGCCGACGCCAGCCACGAGCTCCGGACGCCGCTCGCCTCGATCCGCGGGTACGCCGAGTTCGCGCAGCTCGCCGGCGGCACCCTCCCGCCCGACGTCCGGCACGCGCTCGAGCGCGTGCGCTCGCAGACCGAGCGGATGACCGAGCTCGTCGACGACCTGCTCCTGCTCGCCCGCCTCGACGCCGGCCGCCCGCTGGCCGCCGAGCCGGTCGACCTCACCCGGCTCGTCGTCGACGCCGTCGGCGACGCCCGTGCCGCCGGCCCCGACCACACCTGGCGCCTCGACCTGCCCGACGAGCCCGTCGAGGTCGCCGGCGACGACTCCCGCCTGCACCAGGTCGTCGGCAACCTGCTCGCCAACGCGCGCACCCACACCCCCGCCGGCACGACCGTCACCGTCGGCCTCGCGGTCACCGGGGCGCAGGCGCCGGACGGCGTCTCGCCGGGCCGCAGCGTCGTGCTGACGGTGGCCGACGACGGGCCCGGGATCCCCCCGGCCCTGCTCCCCGACGTCTTCGAGCGATTCGCGCGGGCTGAGAGCTCGCGCGTGCGCGACTCGGGCGGCACACCGAGCACCGGGCTCGGCCTCGCCATCGTCGCGGCCGTCGTCGAGGCGCACGGCGGCACGGTCGCCGTCCGCAGCCGGCCCGGGGCCACCGTCTTCGAGGTGACGCTGCCCGCTCGCCCGCCGGGGCGCCGAACGGCACAGCGCGCGTACAGCGCGTTCAAGCGCCGGCCACACGGGCCGCCGCGACCGTGGAGTCATGACCGACACCACGAGCGAGAGCACGAGCGAGAACCCGTGGGGCGACAGCCCCTCCACCATCCCTCCCGTCGTGAACGACACCACCGTCACCAGGCGCGAGAGCCGGCGCCGGATCCGGCTGGCCGCGGGCGGGATCGCGACCCTCGTCGCGGTCGGCGGCGTCGCGTACGCCCAGACCACGCACGCCTCGACGGCCACGGCCGCCCCGACGGGCACCACCGCGACGACCAGCAGCTCCTCGAGCACGACCTCGGGCGGCTCGTCCGGCGTCAGCGTCTCCTCCGGCTCGGGCAGCACCGCGCAGGCGACGTCGGCGGGGTCGTGATGCCGCTCCTCGAGACGCTCCCGGTCGACGCCTCGACGGCGCAGTGGCCGCTGTGGAGCACGACGGCGCGGATCGTCGTGGCCGATCCCGAGCGGGTCGGCGCCGCGCGGGCGATCGTCCGGGAGCTCTGCGACGACGTCGACCGGGCCTGCTCGCGGTTCAGGCCGGACGCCGAGATCGCCGCGCTCGCCTGCGCCGGCGGCCGCCCGGTGGCCGTGAGCCGCCTGCTGGCGCAGCTCCTGCGGGTCGCGCTCGACGCGGCCGAGCGCACCGGCGGCGACGTCGACCCGACGGTCGGCCGGGCGCTCGCCGACCTCGGCTACGACCGCGACCTCGCGTCGATCCCGACGGACGCGGGGCCCGTGCGGGTCACCGTGCGCTCGCGCGCCGACTGGCGCTCGGTGGAGCTGGACGGCGACCGCGCCCGCGTACCTGCGGGCGTCGAGCTCGACCTCGGTGCCACGGCCAAGGCCTGGACCGCCGACCGGGCGGCGGCCACGGTCGCGGAGCGGCTCGGCGTCGGCGTGCTGGTGAGCCTCGGCGGCGACGTCGCCACCGCCGGCGCCCCGGCCGGGGCCGGGGACTGGCAGGTGCTCGTGCAGGACGGGCCGGGGGAGCCCGCGCAGCAGATCGCCCTCCCGCCGGGAACGGCGCTCGCCACGTCGAGCACGCGCTCGCGGCGCTGGCTGCGCGACAGCCGGGTGCTGCACCACATCGTCGACCCCGTCACCGGGCAGCCCGCCGAGCCGGTGCTCCGGACGGTGTCCGTCGCGGCGGCGACCTGCGTCGAGGCGAACACGCTCTCCACCGCCGCGCTGGTACGCGGCCTCGACGGGATCGACCTGCTGCGGGGGTCCGGCCTGCCCGCGCGCGTCGTCACGGCGGCCGGCGACGTCGTCCGCACCGGTGGCTGGCCCGCCCCCGCGTGATCACCGGGGGTTGGAGGCGGCACCGGCGCGATCTAGGCTCGCGAAGGTGGCCCTGCTGGAGCGCGACGAGCTGGTGACCCGGCTCCGGTCGGCCGCCGCGTCGGCAGCCGCGGGCGCAGGGTCGTTGGTGGTCGTCTCGGGGGAGGCGGGCGCCGGCAAGACGGTGCTGGTCCGGGAGGCGCTGGCGGCGTCCGGGGCCGCGTGGGGGTATTGCGAGCCGCTGTCGACGCCGCGCCCGCTCGGCCCCTTCCGCGACATCGCCGCCCAGGTCCTCCAGGACGACACCCAGGACATGGACGTCGCCGGCATGCGCGAGCGCCTGCTCGCCCGGCTCCGCTCCGACCGCGGCGACGTGCCGCCCCTCGTCGTCGAGGACGCGCACTGGATCGACGCCGCCAGCGCCGACGTCCTGCGGTTCCTCGGCCGCAGGGTCGCCGGCACCCGCGGGCTCGTCGTCGTGACGGCACGCGCGGAGATGCTGCCGACCCACCCCCTGCGCCGCGTGCTCGGCGACCTCGCCGCCGAACCCGCGGTGGGTCGCCTCGACGTGCCCGCGCTGTCGGCCGACGCCGTCGCCCGGCTGGTCGAGGGCACCGGGATCGACGCGACGGAGGCCTTCCGGCTGACCCGCGGCAACGCCTTCCTCGTGAGCCAGCTGCCGCTCGACCCGCAGACCCGGGTGGGCCGGACCGTCCGCGACGCGGTCGCCGCCCGGCTCGCGCCGCTCGAGGCCTGGACGCGCGGGCTGGTCGAGCTGCTCAGCGTGATCCCGGGCCGGACCGACGCAGCCGTCCTCGGCGCCGACCTGCCGCAGGTCGACGACGCCGTGGTCGCCGGGGTGCTGCGTCGTCGAGGGCCACGCGGTCGAGTTCCGGCACGACCTCGTGCGGCTCGCGGTGGAGCGCGAGCTGACCCCGGGGCGCCGGCAGGAGTTGCACGCCGAGGCCCTGCGCCGGCTCGGGACCCTCGGCGGCGTCGAGCCGGCCGTCGCCGCCTTCCACGCGCGCCGCGCGGGCGACCTGGCCCTCGCCTACACCAGCGAGCGCGCCGCGGGCGAGCGCGCGGCCGCCCTCGGCGCGCACCGCGAGGCGGCCCAGCACTACCGCCGGGCGCTGGCGGACGCCGAGACCCGCGAGGCGCCCGCCGAGCTGTCGAAGCTGCTGCTCGCACTCTCCGTCGAGGAGCACCTGATCGGGCGGGACGAGCCCGCCGCCCGGGCGGCGCGCCGCGGCCGTCGAGCTGATGCCGGCGGACGCCGATCCGCTCGAACGGGGCATGGCGCTGCGCTGGTTGAGCCGCGTGATCCTCGACGAGGCCGGCGCGGGCGAGGTGGTGCTCGAGGCGGTGCGCGTCCTCGAACCGGCCGGTCCCACGCCGCAGCTCGCGGCTGCGTACGCCCAGCTGGCCACCAATCGGATGATCGGCCGCGACCTGCCCGCGGCGGTCACGTGGGCCCGACGCGCCCTCCATCTGGCCGCGCAGATGGGCGACGCGCACAGCGAGGTCGTCGCGCTGCAGGCGCTCGGGGGCGCCCTCACGGTCGCGGGCCAGGACCCAGAGTGCACCCACCTGCGGCGCGCGGTGGACCGGGCGGTCGAGGCAGGCCTGGAGGCGCAAGTGGGCCGCGCGTGGGCGAACCTGGTGTCCGCCGTCGGCGAGGCGCGGCTCTACCCGATCGCGGACGCGGCGGCCGCCGAGGCGCTCGGCTACTTCCGGGAGCGCGACCTCGACGGCTACGGCCTCTACACGCGCGCCTGGTACGCGCGGTGCAGGTTCGAGCAGGGGTACTGGCACGAGGCGCGGGCCGAGGTCGACGGGCTGCTGGCGGACGGCGTCGAGCGGGGGGTGACCACGTCGCTCGTCGCGCTCGTGGTGCGCGCCCGGCTGCGGGCGCGGCGAGGGGAAGCGGACGTCGAGGGTCCGCTCGCGGCGGCGGCCGAGCTGGCCGACGTCCTGAGCACCCTGCAGCGGTCCGGGCCGGTGGCGGCCGCCCGGGCGGAGGCCCGCTGGCTCGCCGGTGAGGTGGACGACGACCCCGGCCTGGAGGAGGCCTACCGGTCGGCGGTCGATCGGGGGCACCCTTGGCTGACCGGGGAGTTGGGCCTGTGGTTGTGGCGGCACGGCCGGCTGGACACCGTGCCGGTGGTGGGTGCCGAGCCGTACCGGCTGCACGTCCTGGGCGACCCGGCGGCTGCGGGGGAGGCGTGGCTGGCGCTCGGCTGCCCGTACGAGGCGGCCGACGCCTGGTGCGACACCGGCGACGAGGTGCTCCTGCGCCGGGCGCTGGAGACGTTCACCCGGCTGGGCGCCGGGCCCGGACGGCGGCGCGCCGAGCGCCGCCTGCGCGAGCTGGGTGTCCGCTCGATCCCGCGCGGGCCGCAGCCGGCGACCCGGGAGCAGGCCGACGGGCTCACCCCACGGGAGGTGGAGGTGCTGGGCTGGGTGCGCGCGGGCCACACGGACGCCGAGATCGCCGAGCGGCTGTTCCTGTCGACCAGGACGGTGAGCCATCACGTGTCCGCCGTCCTACGCAAGACGGGCGCCCGTTCCCGGCGCGACCTGCGCGAGCCCTAGGTAGCCGGCGCCGGCGGGTTGGGCGGTGGGTACGGATCCCGCCGCGACGGCCGCTGCCTACGGTCGATCACATGCAGCATCACGCCCTCACCCACGAACTCGTCCACCAGCGACACGCCGACCTGCACCGCCAGGCGGCCGGGTCGCGTCTCGCCGCGACGGCCCGCCCCGACGCCGACGCTCCCACGCCCGGGCCCCGTCGGCCCGCGGGTCGCCGCACCCGTCAGCGTCTCGGGCTCCTGCTGATGGCGCTCGGCTCGCGCCTCGCCCCGGTCGACGACGACCCCGCTGACCGGCCGGCGCGCTCGGGTGACAAGGTGACGAGCGTGGCGGGGCGTGCAGGAGTCGAGGTCGTCGCCTTCGACGTCAACGAGACCCTGTCCGACATGGCGCCGATGGCCCGGCGCTTCGCCGACGTCGGGGCGCCGCCCCAGCTGGCGGCGCTCTGGTTCGCCTCGGTCCTGCGCGACGGGTTCGCCCTCACGGCGGCGGGCGCGAAGGAGCGTTTCGCGGCGCTCGCCGACGCCGCGCTCCGCACGCACCTGCACGGGGTCGTGCTCACGATGCCTGTCGACGAGGCCGTCGCCCACGTCCTGGCCGGGTTCTCGCAGCTTCCGGTGCACCCCGACGTGCCGGACGCCGTCCGCGCGCTGCGGGCCCGCGGCCTCCGGCTGGTCACCCTGTCGAACGGCGCGGTGCAGGTCGCCGAGGGGCTGCTCGAGCGGTCGGGGCTGCGCGGGGAGTTCGAGCAGCTGCTGTCGGTCGAGGGCGCTCCCGCCTGGAAGCCCCACCCGCGTTCGTACGCCTACGCACTCGAGCGGTGCGGGGTGGCGCCCGAGGGCGCCGTCCTGGTCGCGGCCCACCCCTGGGACGTCGACGGTGCGCGCGGGCCGGGCTCGTCACCGCGTTCGTCGATCGGACCGGGGCGCCCTACCCGTCGTGGGCCCGCCGCCGCCCTCGCGGTGACCCCCTCTCCGACTCGCGCGGGTGCTGGCGTAACCCCTGCGTCGTACCAGTGCGCAACCCCGAGTCGATCGTGGAAGCGTGGATGGACGCGAGGATGGAAGATTCTGGTCGCTATAGCGCTCATTTCTCCCAAGCTCGCGTACATCGTGGCTTCCATGCTCGTCGGGCGGCGTCGCGCGGCGTCGTCCAGAGCGCGAGGGCTCACCCGGGGGTGGAGAGCGCACCTTGCGGCGATCATGCACGGTGGAGCGATCAAGGAAGGCCGGCGGCGGTCACCAGGACCTCCATACTCGGGCGCCGCGCCGTTCTGGACAGCGTGTCGGCCGGGTATGGAGGTCCTGGTGGCGCTGAGTTCTTGATCGCCTCCGCGTGGATGATCGCCGCCAGCGTGCATGATCGCGCCGCGTGCATGATCGCGAGTCGGTGGTGAGCGGCCGTAGCGGAGCGAGGCGCTGGAGGGGGAGGTCTCGCAGAGGCCGCGCACGAGGATGTCCATGCCGGCGGCGCGCCACTCCACGGAGTCGTCGCAGGCCGTCAGCGGGCCGGCCGCCTCGAGGATGTGCGGGTACCGCTTCGGCGAGAGCGCCTGCAGCGCCGCCCACTTGCCGCGCAGCCGCTCCTCGCGCGCCTCGGCGTCCTCCGCGCACGGCATGGATCCGGGCTCCCCGGTCACGAGGCCGACGATGAAGACGAGCGCGTAGACCGCGCGCTGCGACGCCTCCTCGGCCGAGAACCCGGCGCCGCGCAGCAGCCCGAGCACCCGCTCGGTCAGCTGCAGGCCCGGCTCCGACAGCAGGATGCGGGTCTTGACGACGTCGGTCGTCGACGGGTGGGCCGCCAGGGCGGCGAGCACCCGGTCGAGCACGTCGCGCAGGCGCTCGCTCCACGGGCGCGTCTCGTCGTCGGGAGGCAGTGCCACCTGTGAGAGCACGAGCTCGGCGACACCGTCGAGCAGCCGCTCCTTGTCCTGGAAGTGCCAGTAGAGGGCCATCGGCGTGACGCCGAGGTCGGTGGCCAGCCGCCGGATCGTCACCGCGTCGATGCCCTCGGCGTCGGCCAGGGCCAGCGCGCGCTCGGTGACGTTGTCGCGGCTGAGCCGCTCCTTGGTCGCTCTCGTCGTTGCCACGTTGACAACTATACGCCGTACATGCTTGCCTGTGCCACGTACACATACACCGTATAGGTACGACGTACACGGAGGCAGTGATGAGGACCACCGAGCCCGAACTACCGAGCCCCCGTCACCTGGAAGCACCCGCCGCCGCAGCCCGTGGGCCACCCTCGCGGTGCTCGCGATCGCGCAGTTCATGGTGGTCCTCGACGTCACGATCGTGAACGTGGCGCTGCCCGACATCCAGGCCGTCGCTGCACTTCTCGCGCCGACGACCTGCAATGGGTGATCAGCGCCTACACGCTGGCCTTCGGCGGGTTCCTGCTGCTCGGCGGCCGGGTGTCCGACCTGCTGGGCCGCCGGCGCATCTTCTCCGCCGGCCTGGCGCTCTTCTCGGTCGCGTCACTGGCCGGCGGCCTCGCGACCACGCAGGGCGTGCTCATCGGCGTCCGGGCCGTTCAGGGCTTCGGCGGCGCGCTGATGTCGGCCGCCGCGCTGTCGATCCTCACCGTCACGTTCGCCCACGGCCGGGAGCGCAACACCGCGATGGGCATCTGGGGCGGCCTCGCCGGGCTCGGCGGCACCCTCGGCGTGGTCGCGGGTGGCATCCTCGTCGACGCGCTCGGCTGGGAGTGGGTGTTCTTCGTCAACGTCCCGATCGGGGTGCTCGCTGCTCGCGCTCACGCCCGTCTTCGTGCCCGCCAGCCGGGTCGCAGCGCCGGCCCCCGGACCTTCGACATCGCCGGTTCGGTGCTCGGCACGGCCGGCGTGCTCGCGCGTCATCTTCGGCGTGATCCGCGCCGAGCCGCTCGGCTGGGCCTCGTTCGAGGTGCTCGTCTCGCTTGCCGCCGGCGCCGCGCTGCTCGCCGGGTTCGTCGCCGTCGAGGCCCGCTCGGCCGACCCGCTGGTGCCGCTGCGGCTGTTCCGCTCCGCGCGGCCTGAGCAAGGCCACCGGCGCGCTCGCGCTCAACGGCGGGGCCTTCCTCGCGATGTTCTTCCTGACGGCGATCTACCTGCAGCAGGTCCGCGGGCTCTCCGCGCTCGAGACCGGCCTGCAGTTCCTGCCGATGGGCTTCGCCGCGATCGCCGGTGCGCTCGTCGCCTCGCAGCTGCTGTCGCGGGTCGGCACCCGCCCGGTGCACGCGGCGTCCGCGGCCCTGAGCGTCGTCGGCCTGCTCCTGCTGTCGCGGGCCGGCGCCTCCGGCAGCTACGTCACCGACCTGCTCCCCGGCCTCGTGCTCTTCGGCGCCGGCATCACCGGCGTGGGCGTGCCGGCTCAGGTGGTGGCCGCCGCCGAGGTCAGCCACGAGGACGCCGGCGCCGTCTCCGGCATCGTCAACACCGGCTACCAGGTGGGCGGCGCGCTCGGGCTCGCGGTGATCAGCACGCTGTCGACGTCCGAGGTGACCGCCAGGCTGGCGGCCGGCAGCTCGACCGCCGACGCGCTCACCGCGGGCTTCCAGCGCGGGCTCGTGCTCGCCGCGGTCCTCGCGGCGGTGAACCTGGGCCTGGCGCTGTGGTCGCGCCAGCTCGTGCCCGACGCCGAGCAGGTCGCCGAGCTCGCCGCCGCGGCCGCCTGACCCGCGCGAACGCTGACGACTCCGTGGCCGTCACCCCGTCGGGTGGCGGCCACGGCCGTTCCCTCGTCGAACTCGCCTCTCACGGCACGGGCCGGAGCTGCCCCCACAGGGCCGCGACGTGGGAGGCGTCCGTGCCGCAGCAGCCGCCGAGCGTGTCCACCGACGGCAGCAGGTCCAGCAGTGTCCAGGTGCTTGCGTAGAGCAGGTCCCGGTCGCCCTCGTCGAGCTCCTCCATGGCGTCGAGTTCCTCGTGCGTCAGCGTCGAGGCGTTCGGCCGGTACACGCGGAGCCGTTCCTGCCACGTTCCGCCGTCGAGCGCCGGGACGACGTGCGTGGGGTGGGCGCAGTTGACGCCGTACCAGTCCGGCGGCGCCACCTCGTCGACCTGCCGGACGGCCTCCGCGAGCGCCGTGCCGTCGGGCAGCCGCCCGTCGGTCTCGACGGTGAAGGAGATCCCGACCGGCAACCCGGCGTCCCGTGCCGCGCGGACGACCCCGACCGCCTCGGCCGGTTCGCTGATCGTCATGGCGTGCACCACGTCGGCACCTGCCGCGGCGAAGGACGCGCACTGCGCGTGGTGGTAGGCCGCCGCGTCGTCGGCCGGTGCCCCCGGCGACATACCCGTCACCGCGCGGCCCGACGACGCCCGAGATGCGCAGCGGCACGCCGTCGGTGTCGACGGCCCGCACCAGCTCGACGGCGGCGCGGTTGACGCGGTCGAGCGCGACGGCGTCGTACCGAGCCGCGCCCCCAGTTGGGTTCGCGCGCCAGGTCGGCGTCTCGAGCACGACACCGGCCCGGCTCGCGCGGCGATGCTCACGTAGTCGACGTAGTACTCCCGAAGCAGCCGTGCCCGCTCGTCCTCGACCAGCGGGAACGCGGCGAAGTCCGGGAGTTCCACGCCGCGGTGGAACAGCAGGTCGGTCTCGAGACCTCCGTCGGTCACCCACTCGAGCATCGCACGCCTCCAGGTATCAGACTGTCGGTCTGTTTCTATCAGACTGAACGGTCTCCTTACACTGCGAAGATGCCGAAGGACGGGTCCGTCACCAGGACGCGGATCCTGGACGCCGCCGAGGGGCTGGTCGAGCGCAACGGCTTCGCCGCGACCTCGGTCGATCAGATCCTCGCGGCTTCCGGCTCGTCCAAGGGCGCCTTCTTCCACCACTTCGACTCCAAGCGCGCCCTCGCGTCCGCTCTCGTCGATCGCTACGTCGACGCAGACCTGACCCAGCTGAGGCGGGGGCTCGACGCTGCCGACGGCATCGACGACCCGGTCGAGCGCGTCCTGGCCTTTCTCGCCCACTACGAGCGCTGGGCCGACGAGCTGGTCTCGGAGGACTCCGCCTGCCTCTACATCGCGGTGCTGACCGAACGCGACCTGCTCGACGACGCCACGTCAGCCTCCGTGGAACGCGCCATCCGCACCTGGCGCGAGGAGTTCGCCGCACTGTTGCGTCCGGCGCTGGGCAGACCCACACCCTGGACGTCGACATCGAGGCCCTCGCCGATCACGTGTTCGCGACGTTCGAAGGGAGCTACCTGCTCTGCCGCAGCCTGCGGTCGGCGGAGCCGATGCGGGCCCAGCTGCGCGTCTCCGCACCTGATCCACCTACGCTCCATAGCCCGGTGGAGCGACGCAGTGCACGTCGAATGGGGTCCGCAGGGGGCCGCCCGCGCAACCGCGGGCGGCCTCCTCGTCGTGGTCGACGTGCTCTCGTTCACGACGTCCGTCTCCGTCTGCGTCGAGCGCGGCACGCAGGTGTACCCGGCGGCATGGCAGGACCGGCGCGCTGGGGAGCTCGCCGAGCGGGTCGGCGCGGTGCTCGCCACCGGCCGCCGTGCGGCCACGCCCGACCACCCCTGGTCGCTCTCCCCCGCGGCGCTGCGCGCGGCCCCCGCCCCGGCGCGGCTCGTCCTGCCCTCGCCCAACGGCTCGGCGATCGCGGCGGCCGCGCCCCCGGGCGTGACGGTCGTCGCCGGGTGCCTGCGCAACGCCACCGCCGTCGGGCGCCGGGTGGCGCGGGCGGGCGCCGGTCACCGTCGTCCCGGCGGGCGAGCGCTGGCCCGACGGCTCGCTGCGGCCCGCCCTCGAGGACCTGCTGGGCGCGGGCGCGGTCGTCGCCGCGCTGCTCGACGCCGCACCCGGCCGCGCGCTGTCGTCCGAGGCGGACGCCGCCCGCGCCACCTGGCTCGGCATGCACCACCCCGCGGACGCCGTCCGCGCGTGCGCCTCCGGCCGGGAACTGGTGCTCGGCGGGTTCGCCGCCGACGTCGAGATCGCCGTCGAGCTCGACGCGAGCGACGTGGTGCCCGTGCTGGCCGAGGCCGCCTTCAGGCCCGCCGGTTGATGCTGATCACTTACGGTGAGCCCCGGGATCGATGTCACGCGCCACCGGCCACCTCGTACTCGCGTGGGGCTCCCCTCCTCCGGGGCCGCAGCAATGCGCCCCTGCGGCTGGTCCCGCGTCCGTCGAGGGTTGACAGGTCCGCGCGATCGCTGGATCTTGGCCTCGACAATGCGTCTCGGTCCTCGGCATGACGGAGATGAGACCCACGCAGGATTCCGACAGGCCCGGGATGGGCCGAGGCATGGACCTGGGCCGGACCCGGAGCATCGAAAGTCTCGTCCGGCGTAGCGAGGCGGTGGAGCAGAGGCTGCTGTCCTCGCTCCGCCAGGCAGAGCTCGTCGAGACCGCTCTCGCCGAGCTGGAGCACCAGTTGGACGGACGCGCTGACGATTGCCCGCGCTACGCGCTGAGGGCCTCCGCGCGGGCGTTGCTGGCCGTCGCCGTGAGCGAGGACGAGTACGACGCCACTCTTGTGCTCGCCGGTAGCCACGAGGCCGTCCGCGTTCACAAGACGTTGTTCGGCCTCCAGGCAGAGCTGGCCCACCGGGCCCTCGCAGGAGCCACTCGAGGACCAGGCGTCGAGGAGCCACCCGCAACCCCGCGCGCGTCAACCGGCCGGCCCGACGGCGACGAGCCCCTGGAGAGTCCCTCCTAGACCTTCCCGCCGACTCCCCGCACGAACGCCAGCGACTCGTAGCCGAGCGCGAGACCCGCGTCGGGGTCGGGGTCGGCCAGGGCGACCCACTCGCGCATCGGGGTCCCTTTGCCGGCGTCGAACGGGCGGCCCTCGCCGCTCGCCAGCAGCGCGGCGACCCGCCGGGCCGGCAGCTTCAGCACTACGGAGCCACCCGAGACCATCGCGAAGATGCGCCCGTCGACCTTGAGCGCATCGGCCCCGAACCGGCGCGCCGACCCGCCCTCGGCCGGCAGCGTCACGCCCGGCTCGGCCGTCAGCGCCCGGCACAGGCCGGCGAACAGCTCGACGGCGTCCGTGCCGGTCGCGTCGCCGGCGTCAGGCACCGGGGGACCGCCCGAGCAGGGCGACCAGCCGGTCCAGCGGCGACGCGTCGGCCGCGACGGGCTGCGGCGGGCCGAACGGGGTGCGGCCCGGCGGGAGGTTCCCCAGCCGTTCGCGGCTGAACGCGAGCTCGGCCTCTGCCACCTCGTCGGGCACGGCGAAGGGCCGCCCCGTGGCGCGGGCGAGGTCCCAGCCGTGCACCAGGCACTCGACGGTACGCAGGTGGACGGCGGCGGCGCCGGGCACGGTCCCCATCGGCACGCGCACGAGCCGCTCGGTCACGCCCGGCTCCGCCGCCGCCTCGAGCAGCACGTGGCAGGAGCGGCGGTACGCGCCGACGGGGTCGTCGCCGAGGTGATCGGCCGCACGCAGCGGCGCCACGACCTCGAGCGGTTCGCCGGCGAGCAGGCGGGCGAACATGACCTGGCCGCTCACGAGGTGCTGCACGACGTCACGCACCGACCATTCGACGCACGGGGTCGGCGCCGCCCACTGCTCCGGCCGCACCGCCTCGACCACGCCGCCGGCGAGGTCCATCGCCGCACTGAGTGCGCTCGGCGTCCCGCTCATGCCGAGCACAGTAGTGACCGGCACCGACGACCGACGCGCGGACGGAGGAGCGCGCACGGCTAGGGTCGGCCCGTGCATCGCCGGCAGGTCGTCGACTACCTGCTGCTGGCCGGCATCTGGGGCGGGTCGTTCGTCCTCGTCCTGCGCGTCGTCGAGGCCTTCGGCTGGGTGGGGGCCGTGGCCTTCCGCGCCCTGACGGCCTGCGTGATCCTCGCCGGGCTCGCCGTCGCGACCCGTCGCCGGCTCCACTTCGGGTCGTGGCGGCCGCTCTCGGCCGTCGGGGCGACCACCGTCGCGGGGCAGCTGGTGGGGCTCTCGGTCGCGACGCCGCTGATCGGTACGGCGATGGCTGCGATCTTCGTCGGTTCCATCCCCCTGTTCTCGATGGCGATCGCAAGGCTCTGGGGCATCGAGCGGCTCACCCCGTCCGGCCGGGCCGGACTGTTCCTCGGCTTCGCCGGCGTGGTCCTGCTCGTCGGGTTCCCGGCCGTGCCCGTCACGGGTCGCTTCGTGCTCGGCTGCGCCGCCTCGGTGTTCGGGGCGGTGTCCGCCGCCGTGGGGACCATCTACGCCCGCCGTCACCTCCAGGGCGTCGGCAGCTGGGAACAGACGATCGGGGCGTTCTTCTTCGGCGGGCTGCTCACGCTGCCGCTGCTCCTGGTCGTGCCCCTGCCGCGGACGCCGGCCGCGCCGGCCTACCTCGACCTCGTCCTGCTGGCGGGCCTGTGCAGCGCGCTCGCGTACGTCCTCTACTTCAGGCTGGTCGCCGAGGTCGGCGCGACGGTCGCGATCAGCGTCGAGTTCCTGGTCACGGTGGTGGCCGTGGGTATCGGCGCGCTGCTGCTGGGCGAGCGGCTCTCCGCGGCCCAACTGCTCGGCGCCGCCGCCGTCGTCAGCGGCTGCTGCCTGGTTCTCGGCCTGGTGCCGCGGCGGCGCCACCCGGCGGCCGCCGCCAGACCGGCGGGCAGGGAGTCGATCTCACCGCCCTGAGAGTGGTTCCCGATGGCGCGAAACCACTCTCAGCGCGACGAGATCACGACGAGGCGCCTCGATCGAGTCGGCCGACGCCCGCCAGGGCGCCGAACCGCTCCGGGCGCGGGTCGACGTCGTCGGGGGAGTCGGGGCGCCACAGCGGCAGCGGCACCAGTCCCGGCTCCACGAGCGTGAACCCGTCGAACTGGGCCATCAGCTCCTCGCGCGACCGCAGGAAGATCGGCGTGCCGGTCCGGCCCGACAGCTTCTGCGCCTCGATGACCTCGGGCGGCTGGTTCTCGTGGGTCACGTTGACCAGCGCCACGTAGCTGCCGTCCGGCAGGGCCTCACGCAGCCGGTGGACGATCCCGGCCGGGTCGTCGGCGTCGGGCACGAAGTGCAGGACCCCCAGCAGGAGCACGGCGACGGGCTCGTCGAGGTGCAGCAGCCGCCGCGCGTCGGGGTGGTCGAGGATCGCGGTGGCGTCGCGCGCGTCGGCCTCGATCACCGCCGTCGTCGGCTCACCGGCGAGCATCGCGCGGCTGTGCGAGACCGCCACGGGGTCGATATCCACGTAGACGACGCGTGCGGCGGGGTCGATCGCGTGCGCCACCTCGTGCACGTTGCCCACGGTGGGGATGCCGGAGCCGATGTCGAGGAACTGCCCGATCCCCTGACCGCACAGGTACCGCACGGCTCGCCGCAGGAAGGCCCGGTTGGCGCGCATCGTGTCGCCGATGTCGGGCGTCATCCGCGCGATCATCTCAGCGAGCTCGCGGTCCGCGGCGAAGTTGTGCGCCCCGCCGAGGAAGTAGTCGTAGACGCGGGCGCCGCTCGGGCGGTCCAGGTCGATGTCCTCGGGTGCCCAGCTCGGTCGCTCCATCTCGCCCCCGATGCGCGCGGCGGGCGCCCGGTGCGGCACCCGGTGACGGATCACTGCGGCGCACCCTACCGTCGCCGCGCGTAGAACGACACGATCCATCCCCGTATGCTCCGAAGGATGAGCGGCGGCGAGCGACGGCCGGCGGCACGCCCGGCGGCTCCGGTCACCTCGCCGGCGGAGATGCTCGCGTTCTCCTGGACCGGCGAGCTCGCGCGCGCCGTCTACCTGCCGCTGACCCGGCCCGAGCTCGAGAGCTTCCTCGGGCGCGCGGTCGCACGCCTGGCCGTCGCCGCCCGGTCGGTGCCGCTCGACCTGGCGGTCGCCAGGCGGGTGGGGGCGTCGCTGGTGGAGGCGGACATCCTCGACGTCAGCGCGCTGCCGGCCACGGTCACCGCGCTGGGCTGGCACCTGCCGGCCGTGCTCGCCGACGCGGGCGCCCCCGACCCGCCCGACACCGCCCTGGCCCTGCTCGCGGCCGTCGTCCAGGGGTACTCGACCAGGCTGCGCGACCGCGTGCTCGAGGAGCAGGAGACGGTGCGCCGGGCCGAGGTGCAGGCGCGCTGGACGACGGAGGAGGCGCTGCGCTCCAGCGAGGCGCGCTTCCGCGCGGTGTTCGAGAACGCCGGGATCGGCATCGGCATCGCCGACATGCAGGGCGAGATCGTCGACGCGAACCGTGCGTTCGCCGCCCTGCTGGGCTACTCCCTGGAGGAGTTCCTGACCCTGCGCGTCGACGACTTCGTCGACCCCCACGACGCCCCCGACATGTGGGACATGTACCGGGAGATCATCGAGGGCCGGCGCGAGATCGCCCGGGTCGAGAAGCGCTACCTGCACCGCGACGGCCACGCCGTGTGGACGAATCTGGTCGCCTCGCTCATCCGCGGCAGTGACGGCCAGCCGCTCTACACGGTGGCGATGGTCGAGGACGTCACCGGCCGGCGGGAGCTGCAGGCCGAGCTGCGCCGGCAGGCGGTGCTCGACCCGCTGACCGGCCTGCCGAACCGCGCCCTCGTGCACGACCGCCTCGCCGACGTCTTCGCGCGCGGAGCCGGCCGCATCGGTGTCTGTTACCTCGACCTCGACCGGTTCAAGGTCGTCAACGACCGACTCGGGCACGACGTGGGCGACGCCCTGCTCGTCGAGGTCGCGGCGCGTTTCGACGGGGTGGTCTCGGCGCGCGGCCACCTGGTCGCACGCATGGGCGGCGACGAGTTCGTCGTGCTCGTCGACAACCCCTCGGACGGCGAGCTGGAGCTGCTGGCCGAGACGCTGCTGAGCGTGCTCGAGGCCCCCGTGCAGGTGGACGAGCAGACCCTGAACGTCTCCGCGAGCATCGGGCTGGTCGAGGACGACGTCACCGCCACGTCGCCGGCCGACGTACTCAAGGCCGCCGACGTGACGCTGTACTGGGCCAAGGCCGAC
Source organism: uncultured Actinomycetota bacterium (assembly GCA_963792195.1). Classification (GTDB taxonomy): domain Bacteria; phylum Actinomycetota; class Actinomycetes; order Actinomycetales; family Kineosporiaceae; genus DATKNA01. The sequence goes on from CAWBVK010000007.1 coordinate 679,592, forward strand.
GGCCGGAACCGCTGGGCGGTGTTCGATCCCGAGCGCAACGCCCGCGACATGACGCGCTACACCCTCGCGGCCACCCTCAAGCAGGGGCTGGACCGCGGCGAGTTCGAGATCGAGTACCAGCCGATCGTCGACCTGGCCGACGGGGAGGTCCACGCCGTCGAGGCCCTCGTGCGGTGGACGCACCCCACCCTCGGCACGCTGAGCCCCGAGGAGTTCATCGACCTCGCCGAGGAGACCGGCTCGATCGTGCCGCTCGGGCGCCGCGTGCTGCGGAAGGCCTGCGAGCGGGGCGCAGCATGGCAACGCGCTCATCCGGGCCAGGAGCTCGTGGTCAGCGTGAACCTCGCCGTCCGCCAGGCGCAGGACCCCGCCCTGGTCGAGGACGTCGCGCGCATCCTGGAGGACGTCGCCCTCCCGCCGCACCTGCTCCAGCTGGAGCTCACGGAGACGGCGCTCCTCGGCCCGGCCGGCCGGCCGGTCGAGGCGATCACGGCGCTCGCCGCGCTGGGCGTGCTGATCGCCGTCGACGACTTCGGCACCGGGTACTCCAACCTCTCCTACCTGCCGCGCCTGCCGCTGCACGCCATCAAGCTCGCCGGGGTGCTGATCGACGACCTCGGGCCCGCGGGCGGCGGCGACGACCGCCTGGTCACCACGCTGATCTCGCTGGCGCACGCGATGGGGCTGACCGTCGTCGCCGAGTCGGTGGAGACGCCCGATCAGGCGGCACGTCTGCGGGAGGCCGGCTGCGACGCCGGCCAGGGCTGGGTGTTCGGGCGCCCGGGTTCCTGGGAGGACGCGGTGGGCGCCGGCACGTCGGCGTCGGTCGCTTCGCCGGCGCCTGAACTCACCACCCGGCGGTAGGCGGCCAAGCAGGCCTCAGGTCTGCCGACTGCCCGCATCGTGCCGGCGCCGGATGCTTTGCTCTGGCGTCGGATCCGAGCCGCGCACGGACAGTGCCATTAGGGCGACGGTTGGCGGCCGAGGCGGTGGCCCGAATGCGAGGCCAGTGCAAAGCGCTGCTGAAGGCGCTCCCTCCCGGGCCGGCCGGGGTCAGGCCGATCGGGCAGCGGCCCGCTCGCGCCACCGTTGCCGGAAGCGCCGGATCCGGCCCAGCAGCGCGATCACCAGCCAGACGCCGGCCACGAGCAGCACGGCCGCGATGACCGCCGCCGCCACCGGGTGCAGCACCGACAGGCTGACGACGCCGGCCACCGTCACGTCCTCGGCCGTGCTGACGGCGATGTTGCTCGCCGGCTCCGGCGAGGTGTTGATCGCCGCCCGGATGCCCGCCTTGACGCCGTGGCTCGCGATGGCTGCCAGCCCGCCGGTCGCGGCCGCGGCGACCTGGCCGAGGCTCCCCGACTGCCCGGCGAGCAGCGCGGCGACGGTGGCGCCGATGGCGGGCCGGATCACGGTGTGGACGGCGTCCCACACCGAGTCGACGTACGGGATCTTGTCGGCGACCAGTTCGACGACGAACAGCACGGCGGCGGCGACGAGCACGTCGGTGCGCTGGAGGCCGGGCGGCACGCCCTCGGCGCCGAACAGGCGGCCCGCGAGCCCGAGGATCAGGACGGTCGAGTAGCCGCTGATGCCGCTGGCCCAGCCGGTGCTGAACACCCACGCGAGGAGCTCCACACCCCTGATCGTCGCTCAGGCGTCGAGCCGAAGCACCAGGACCGGTACCGGGGGGTCGCCGGGTTCGAGTGCGGGTGCCTCCTGACGCCTCACCACGGCGAAGCCGTTTCGCTCGAGCACGCGCCGGCTGGCCGGGTTGTGCTCGGCCACGACGCCGTGCAGCGGGCGCGTGTGGTCGACGTCCAGGAACGCCGCGAGCGCGGCGGTGGCCAGGCCCCGGCCCCAGTACTCCCGGCCGATCCGGTAGCCCACCTCGCGGACGCCGTCCCTGAGGAAGCTGAGCACCTGGCCGGCGACCCGGCCGTCGTCGGCGACGACCGTACGCACGAGCACGTGGGGGTCGGCGAGGAGCCGGGCCAGGTGCTCGGCGTGAGCGCGGCGGTCGCGGGCGGGCACCGAGGCCATCCGGCCCGACTCGGGGTCGGCCTGGTGCTCGTAGAGGATCTCCACGTCCTGCGGCTCGACCTCGCGCAGCAGCATCGCGCCATTGTGCCGCCGCCCCACGCCGGACGAGTGCGGTTGGGTGGCGGGGCGGCACGCCTAGTAACGTGCTGGGGTCCGTAAGTCGGGAGCAGCGTCGAAAACAGGTGGGACCGGATCGTGGCCGAGGCACCGAAGGTCGTCGTCGTCGTACCCACGTACAACGAACGGGAGAACCTTCCGGTCCTCGCGGGCCAGCTCGCCGCGCTCGGCATCGAGAACCTGCAGGTGCTCGTCGTCGACGACGGATCGCCAGACGGCACGGGTGACGTCGCCGACAAGCTCGCCGCGGACACCCCCGGGGCGGTGGCCGTCCTGCACCGCTCCGAGAAGAACGGGCTCGGGCGGGCCTACGTCGCGGGCATGACCCGCGCGCTCGACGAGGGTGCCGACGTGGTCGTCCAGATGGACGCCGACCTCTCGCACCCGGCCTCCGTGCTCCCGGCGATGCTCGACGCGTTGCAGGACCCGGAGGTCGGCCTCGTCATCGGATCGCGCTACGTGCCCGGCGGCTCGGTCGCCAGCCAGTGGCCGTGGCACCGCAAGGCGCTGTCGGCCTGGGCGAACTTCTACGTCAACGCGATCCTGCGCCTGCACATCAAGGACTCGACGGCCGGCTTCAAGGCCTGGCGCGCGGGCGCCCTCCGGGCCGTGGACCTGCCGAGCGTCCGCAGTGACGGCTACTCGTTCCAGGTGGAGCTGCACCACCGGGCGGTGCAGCACGGCGTCGGCGTCGTCGAGGTGCCGATCCACTTCGAGGAGCGGGTCGCGGGCGCCTCGAAGATGAGCCTGAAGGTGCAGCTGGAGTCCGCCGCGATGCCCTGGCGGCTGCGTTTCGGGCGGCACTGAGCGGCCGCTTCCGGGTACCGGCACGGCCGCCCGCGCGGGCGCGGGAGGTGTGTCCGAAGGGGCAGCCCGAGACCTCCTCTCGTGGCGCGTCGGCTGCGTCATCGTTGCATCGTCGGCGCCGCCGCGGCCGTGCGGGGCATCCGGCGCGCGGGACGCGCGCGCCGCACGGGGGAGGAGTGTGCGATGTCCAGGATCCCGGTCTACGTCTACGCCAGTGACCCGATCTCCCAGGCGGGAGTGGCCAGTCAGCTCCGCGAGCGCCCCGAGGTCGTCGTGGTCGACCAGGGGGAGCTCGACGACGCCCAGGTGGCCGTGGTCGTCGCCGACGTGGTCGACGACTCGGTGATCAGGGTGCTGCGGGCCGTGCAGCGCGGCGGGATCCCGAGGACCGTGCTCGTCGCGACCGTCCTCGACGACGCGGCCGTCATCAACGCGGCCGAGGCCGGCGTCTCCGCCCTCCTGCGTCGCGGCGAGGCGACGCCCGAGCGGCTGACCGGCGTGGTCGAGAAGGTCGCCGCCGGCGAGGGCGAGCTGCCGCCCGACCTGCTCGCCCGCCTGCTCGGCCAGGTCGGCGCGCTGCAGCGGCAGGTGCTGACGCCGCGCGGCATCACCTTCTCGGGCCTGACCCAGCGCGAGATCGAGGTGCTGCGGCTGGTGGCCGAGGGGTACGACACCGCCGAGATCGCCAGGACCATCTGCTTCAGCGAGCGGACGATCAAGGCGATCCTGCACGACGTCACGACGCGCCTGCAGCTGCGCAACCGCGCGCACGCCGTCGCCTACGCCGTCCGGGCCGGATTGATCTGACCCGTCAGTTGCTCAGGTGGCGGATGCGCGGCCAGACCGCCGCCCAGCCCTGGGGCGGCGGCGCGCAGATGTAGATCGCCGCGTGGTCGCTCTCCTCGGTGTGCACGCCCTCGTCGTTCCGGACCGGCCGGACGAGCCGGCAGGCGGGCAGCTCGGCGGGTGGCCCGTCCTCCGCGACGGCCACGACGGCGCGCGCTCCGTCCGGCGGCGGACCCCACCACCCGTAGGCGTTGAGCCCGCTCCACGCGTGCGGCAGGCCGCGGGAGGCGCCGAGCAGGTCGATCGCCCCCGCCTCGCCGTAGTTGCTGGCGAGCAGGACCGCCCCGGCGCGGTCGGCGTCCGGCAGCGACCGGTACGCGGCGGCCACGTCGTCGACGAGCCGCGGCCAGCCCACGGTGTCGAACTGGACGTCGGCCGCGCCGCCCAACCCGGACGCCTGCAGCGTGGCGGCGGGGAGGAGAGGCAGCGCCGCGGGCGCGAGCGCGGCCGCGAGCACCAGGACCGCGGCCACGGCCAGACCCCGCGCCAACGCACCGCGGAGGCGGGCCTCGAGGCCGACGGCCCCGGCCGCGATCAGTGGCGGGTAGATCCCGGCCCCGTAGTAGCCCTGGCCGGCGGTGAGAAGGAAGACCACGACGACCACGAGCCAGGCCCAGCCGAGCACCGGCTGCCATGCCGGGCGCTGCGGACCGCGCCGCGGTTCCCGCCGGCGGAGGGTGCGCACCAGCCCGGCGATCCACAGGTAGGCGCCGGGAAGGCCGAAGAGCACGAGCTGCTGCACGACGAACGCCACCCGGTTGCCCGCGGTGCCGTACTCCTGCGCGATGAGGCGGCCCAGCTCGAGCTGCGGCCACCCGTTGGCCGCCTGCCAGACCAGGTACGGCGACCAGCAGGCGAGGGCGACCGCCGCGCCGGCCCAGAGCCAAGGGGAGCGGAGCCGCGGCTGGACCACCGGCGTGAGCAGGGCCCCGACGAGCAGGCCCAGCAGGAGTACCCCGGGCAGCGCCTTGTTGAGCAGACCGATCCCCGCGACCGCCCCGACGGCGAGCCAGAGCCTGTCCCGGGCACCCGGCGCCGCGGCCAGGATGCGCACCACCAGGTACACGATCGCGACCCAGACGATCAGATCGACGGTGGCGGTCGCGAGGAGGTGCCCGGCGAGGAGCGCGGCGACCCCGGTGCCGACGACGAGCGCGGTCAGCCCCTGGGCGAAGGCGGCGCCGCCGAGCTCGCGGGCGAGCAGGGCCGCCAGCACGACGGTGCCCAGCAGGCAGGCCGCCGCCGGGAGCCGCAGCACGGTCGGCGACCCGTGCGCGACGTCGTCCATGAGCCGGCGCCAGCACGGGCGTGACGGGGCCCTGGTCGGCGTATCCCCACGCGGGGTGCCGCCCGCCGGCGATGAAGTACAGCTCGTCCCGGTGGTAGCCGTACCGGCCGGACACGGCCACGAGCAGGGCGCCCACTCCGACGACGACGGCCCCGACGGGCGCGGCGGCGAAGGACGCGCGCTGCCCCTGGCTCACGTGATCACGCTACAGCGGGGGCGAACGCCGGCGATGTGGCCGCCGGGTCCGGGGTGATGAAGATCGCCTAGACTGCCGGCATGGTGATCGCCCCCGGCGCGGCGGTGTCGACCTTCGAGGAGCTCCGCGACCTGGTGGGGGTGCCACTTCCGCGGGTGGCCGGCAAGGACCGGCCGCGCCTGCTGGACGTCGACCGCCAGTGGCTGGCAGCGTCGCCGTTCTGCCTGATCGCGACGAGCGGCGCCGACGGCACCTGCGACGTGTCGCCCAAGGGCGACCCGCCCGGCTTCGCCCACGTGCTCGACGACACGACGGTCGCCATCCCGGAGCGACCGGGCAACAAGCGCGCCGACGGCTACCGGAACATCCTCGAGAACCCGCACGTCGGGCTGATCTTCCTGGTGCCCGGCCGCGCCGACACCCTGCGCGTCAACGGCCGCGCCACCCTCGTGCGCGACGCGCCGTTCTTCGACGACATGGTCGTCAAGGGCCACCGCCCGGTGCTCGCCGTCGTCGTCGAGATCGAGCAGGTCTTCTACCACTGCGCCAAGGCGTTCCTGCGCAGCGACCTCTGGGACACCTCGACCTGGGATCCCACCGCGGTCCCGTCCCGAGCACGCATCTCGCGGCAGGTCGAGCGGCCCGAGGATTCGCTGGAGGACCTCGAGCGCTACTACGGCCCCGGCTACCGCGACGGCCTCTACCGCGCCTGACGGATCCTCAGGATCCGTCAGACGCGGCCGGTCCGAGGTCGGCCAGCACGGCGAGCACCTCTCCGACGCTGTGCGGCTGCTCCACCGGGTGCCGCAGCGGCCGGTCGGCCCGCACCGCGTAGTGGTTGCGGCGGCCGTCGCGCGCCCGTTCGACGTACCCGGCCTCGACCAGGTCGGCGACGATCCGCTGCGCCGCGCGCTCGGTGATGCCGACCCGGACCGCGAGGTCACGCACCCGGATCTCCGGGTCCCGCACGATGCACAGGAGCACGTGCGCGTGGTTGGTGAAGAAGGTCCAGCCGGCCATGCGCTCCAGCGTAGGCACCCGCGTCGCGCCGCTCACGACTCCTGACACGGGACACGCCTTACACGTATTAGGACACATGTAGTTCTCGTCGTACTGGACTCCCGACGGAGGGACGCGAGTGCGACGGCGCGGCGTCCCGGGCTACTTCCTGGGCCAGGGCCGGTAAGGGCACCGGATCAGCGCGTCTCGATCACCGCCGCGCGCTGCACGTGCGTGACGAACAGCGCGCGGAGCAGCTGGCCCTCCTCGACGCGGGCGCCGCGCAGGTCGGCGCCGGTGAGGTCGGCCGCGGTGAGGTCGGCGCCCCGCAGGTCCGCGCCGACCAGCACGGCTCCGCGCAGGTCGGCGGCCCGCAGGTCGCGCCGTCGCAGATCGGCCCCGACGAGCAGGGCGCCGCGCAGGTCGGGTGCCGGGTCGCCGGTCCCGCGGACGCCGTCGCGGGCGAGCCGGCTCGCCTCCCGCAGCAGGCCGTTGACCCGGTCGCGGGCGGCGTCGACGTCCACGTCGGCGGGCGCCACGGCACCGGCGCTCAGGGCCCCGGCCAGGGAGTCGACCTCACCGTACGCCGCCCGCAGCCCGGGGTGCACCGGCGCCGCGGCCGGCAGCTCGAGCGCCGCAGCGACGTACCAGAGCAGCTCGTGCAGCGCCCGCACGGCCTCGAACGCCCCGGACCCGCGAGCCCCCGGCGACCCCACCGCCCCCTGCGTCACCCGCTGGCCGGCGCCGAAGCAGTCGTACACCGTGCAGCCCCGCATGCCCCGCTCGAGCAGCTGCGGGTGGATCCGGCACCGGAAGTCGCCGGCCAGGTGCCGGCACGGGGTTCCGGCCGGCTTGTCGAACGCGAAGTCGGCGGACGCCGCGAAGGCCGGCACCACGCAGCACAGCCCGACGCACCGTCCGCAGTCCGCCCGCAGCTCGCGGGTGCCGCCGTCCACGATCCGCCAGCCTAGGGTCGTGGCCGTGGAGGCCGGCGAGCAGCGGGTGCAGCGGCGCGTGGTCGCCGTGCTCGGCGCCGCGCAAGTGGCCGGCGGCGTGGGCATCGGCGCGGCCGTGTCGGTCGGCGCCCTGCTCGCCCTCGACCTCACGGGCTCCGCCGCGTGGGCGGGGATCGCCTCGACCGGTACCACGCTGGGGGCGGCGCTCGCCGCCGTCCCGCTGGCCCGGCTCGCCGTGGCCCGGGGCCGCCGCCTGGCGCTCTCGAGCGGCTGGCTGCTCGCGGCCTGCGGCGCCGCCCTCGCCGTCGTGGCCGCCTCGGCGCGCTCGTTCCCGCTCTACCTCGTCGCGCTCGTGTTCCTGGGCGTCGGCAGCGCGGCGAACCTGCAGGCGCGGTTCGCCGCGACCGACCTCGCCCCGCCCGTGACGCGGGCCCGCTCGCTCGGGCTGGTGGTGTGGGCCACGACCGTGGGCGCCGTGGCCGGCCCCAACCTCACCCGACCGGGCGCGGCGCTGGCCGGGGTCGTGGGCGTCCCCCCGCTCGCCGGACCCCTGCTCCTGTGCTCGGCCTTCGCCCTGCTCGCCGCCCTCGTGCTCCTCGTCGCCCTGCGGCCCGATCCGCTGCTCACCGCCCGGGCCGCCGGCCCCGCAGCGGCGCGACCGCCTGACGACGAGCCGGACGACGAGCCGGACGATGTCGAGGCGGCCGCTCCCGGACCGGAGCGGAGCGCCCTCGCCGTCGTCGCCGCGGCGCCGGCCGCCGCGGTGGCCCTCGCGAGTCTCGTCACCGGGCACGGCGTGATGGTCGCCGTCATGTCCCTGACCCCCGTGCACATGGACGGCGAGGGCGTCGGGCTCGAGCTCATCGGGCTCACGATCAGCCTGCACATCGCCGGCATGTACGCGCTCTCCCCGGTGGTCGGGTGGTTCGCCGACCGTCGCGGCCGCACTCCCGCCATCGCCACGGGGCAGGCCCTCCTGATCGCCGCGACCTTGCTCACCGCCACAGCCCGCGCGTCGATGGGGCGGGTCATGACCGGGCTCGTGCTGCTCGGGCTCGGCTGGTCGTTCTCGACCGTCGCCTCGTCGGCGCTGCTGGCCGACGCCGTCCCCGCCGCGGACCGGCCGCGGGTGCAGGGCACCGCCGACCTGTTCATGAACCTGGCCGGGGCCGTGGCGGCCCTGGCCGCGGGCGCCGTCGTCTACCTGGCGGGCTACGCCGTGCTGTCCCTGGCGGCGGCGGTGGCCGTACTGCCGGCGGCAGCCGTCGTCGGGCGCCGTCTGGCAGCCGCTCGGCGAACGGCAGGGCGCGAACCCCTCCTCCTCCCGTAGCGTCGGGCGAGATGGTGACGGACGACGGCGAGCGGCCCGCGCGGCTGCTGACGGAGCTGCGTGAGTCCGAGACGCGCTACCGAGCGCTGGTCCTCGCCTCGTCGCAGATGATCTGGCGTACGAGTCCCGACGGCTCGGTCGTCGAGAACACCGAGGCCTGGGAGCGGGCGACCGGCCAGCCGCTGGAGCAGTCCAGCGGCTGGGGCTGGGTCGACGTGGTCCACCCCGACGACCGCGACGCCGCCGTCGCGCACTGGCGGCGCTGCCTGCGCGAAGGCACGCCCTTCGAGCGCGAGTACCGGATCCTCGTCGACGGCGTCTGGCGATGGCTGCTGGCCCGCGCCGTGCCCGTGCGGGGCGACAAGGGCGCGATCCGGGAGTGGATCGGCACGTCCATCGACGTCGACGAGGCGCACCGCTCCGCCGAGCGCGCCGAGCTGCTCCTGCGCCTGACGGCCGACCTCGCGGCGACCCGCTCCGCCCGTGAGGTGGCCGACGTCGTCCGCGGCCACCTGCGCGACTCCCTCGCGGCCCGCACCGGCGGTCTGTACGTGCCCGACCGCGACGGCCGCCTCCGCCTCGCCGCGCACTTCGGGCACGGGGCCGAGGTGATCGAGTCATTCGCGGTGGTCGACCCGGCGTCGTCCCTGCCCGTGGCCCGCGCGTTCGCCACGGGGGAGCCCGTCTTCCTCCGTGATCCCGAGGCACGCGCGGGCGACGCCCAGGTGGCGGGCCTCCTCGAGCGGACCGGCAACACCGCGATCGCCGCGATGCCGCTGGTGAGCGGGAACCGGCCGATCGGCGTGGTCAGCGCGGGCTTCGGGGACGCCGTCGATTTCACCACCACCGTCCACCACCTGCTGGTCGCCCTGGCCCGGCAGGCGGGGCAGGCACTCGAGCGCGCGCAGGTCGTCGGGCGGCTGCGCGGGGTCGCCTCCGACCTCCAGCAGGGCCTCGCCCCCGGCGACGTGCCGGACGTCCCCGGCTACGAGCTGGCGGCCGTGTACCGGGCCGGCGGCGACGCCGTCGAGCTCGTGGGCGGCGACTGGTACGACGTCCTCACGCTCCCCGGCGGCCGGGTGGCGCTCGTCGTCGGGGACGTCATGGGCCGCGGGGTGCACGCGGCGACCACCATGTCCGCCGTCAGCGGCGCGATCCGCGCCTACGCGCTCCTGGACCCCGAGCCGGCGGTGGTCCTCGCCCGGCTGGACGCGTTCGTGGCCACGCACGCGCCCAGCCAGTTCGTCACGCTGTTCTACGGGCTGCTCGACACCGCAACGGGCGCGGTCCGGTACCTGCTCGCCGGTCACCTGCCCCCGCTGGTGCTGGAGGCCGCCGGGCCCCGGGCCGAGGACGCGGCCGCCGGCCCCCCGCTGGGCCTGGCCGGCGCGCGGCCCGTCCGGCACCTCACGCTCGCCCCCGGGGACGGGCTGGTCGTTCTGACGGACGGCGCCGTCGAGCGCCGGACGGCGAGCATCGACGAGGGGATCCGGGCCGCGTGCCGGGCCGCGTCGGGTGCCGTGGCCGCGACGGCCGTCGCCGTCGCGGTCGCGGACTCCGCGCGCGACATCGCCGAGGTTCCCGAGGACGACGCCGCTGACGACGTCACCGTGCTCGTGGTGCGGCGGGCACGGGGCACGCGGACGCCGCAGGACGACCTGTGACCGCCCTCGTCGCCCACGGCGTGCACTACGGGCTCCTCGTTGCGGGCCTCCTCACGGTCGCCGTCCTGGTCCTGACCGTGCGGCGGGGTCGGCACGACGGGCACGACGGGCACGACGGGCACGACGAGCGGGTGCGTCGGCTGCGGGACGGCGTCAGCTCGGGCGCGCCGTCCGACGACGACCCGGGCGCGCGCCATCCGCCGTCCGCAGGATGACCCGGTCCACCCTTGGCCGGTTCCACCCGGCGGATTCGCCCGGCACCGTGGCGAGGACGCGATCGGGTGCACGAGACTGACCGCTTCGAGGCATGGGGTGGCGCGGGCGAGGGAGGGCAGCGGCATGTGGTGGATCACGGGGCTGGTGGGCAACGCCGTCGTCGCGATCGCCTACCTACTCATCGCCACCGCGATCATCGTGCCGCTCGTCCGCAGCGGCCAGGTGCGAAGCAACCCGCTCGGCGCGGCGACGGCCGCCATCTTCGTGACGTGCGCCGTCCACCACGGCAGCCACAGCGTGCACATGGCCATGCCCTGGTTCGGCGTCGACGCCGAGCACGGGCAGGCGATGCGGGCGTCGTACGAGCCGTCGATGGCCGCGTGGGACGTGCTCACGGCGGCCGTCGGCGTCTGGTACTGGACGCTGCGGCGGGGCTACGCCTCGCTGATGCGCGGCGCCAAGCTGTTCGAGGACCTGCGCCAGCGCGAGCAGCAGGCGCTGGAGCTGAACGACAACGTCCTGCAGGGGCTCGTGGTCGCGAAGCTTGCCCTCGACCTGGACCAACCCGCCAAGGCGCGGGAGGCGCTGGAGACCTCGATCGCCTCCGCCAGCCGCATGATCACCGAGCTGCTCGGACCCGATCCGCGCACCGCCCAGGCCGGCCTGCTCCGGAGCTCGCCGGCGCTGGCCACCCCCGCGGGCAGCGAGGGTGCGCAGGCGGACCGGCGATGAGTGACGGTCGGCCGCTGCGCGCGGTCCTGGTCGACGACACCCCCGACGTCCGGCTGCTCGTGCGGACGGCCCTCGAGCGGAGCGGCCGCTTCGCGGTGGTGGGCGAGGCCGGTGACGGCGAGACCGGAACCCGGGTCGTCGCCGCCACGCGGCCCGACGTCGTCCTGCTCGACCTGGCGATGCCGCACCTCGACGGCCTCGAGGCGCTGCCGGCGATCCGCCGCGCGGCCCCCGCGGCCACCGTCGTCGTGCTCTCGGGCTTCGAGTCGACCGCGATGCTGCGCCAGGTGCTGCGGGCCGGTGCGCACGGCTACCTGCAGAAGGGCGCGGACCCACGCGAGCTGGTCGCCGGGCTGCTGCGCCTGGCCGGTGCACCGGCCCCCGCGCCGCCGCCGCCCGGCCCGCGGTCGGTGCCCGACGTCCTCGACGCCGCGCCGTTCGGGGTGGTGGTCCTCGAGCCGGCCGCGGCCGGCGCACCGGGGCGCGTCCGGGAGGCGAACCCGGCCGCCCGGGAGCTCCTCGGCGACGACCCCGACGGTGCGCCGTGGCGGACCGTCGCGGCGGCCGCGGCGACTCACCGGCAGGCTCTGCTCGAGCGCGGGCGCGTCGCGGTCGTCGTCCAGGGTGTGGGCGGCCCGCTCGCCGTCACCCTGGTGCCGCTCGGCAGCGCGGTCGCCGCGTACCTCGCGCCCGGTGCGGACGGCCGCGACCCGGCGACGGTCGACAGCGGCGCCTGGCTGCGCAGCGCGGTCGCCGGGGCGGCCCACGAGATCCGCAACCCGACCGTCGTCATCGCCGGCGCCGTCGCCGAGCTGACCCGCACCGACCCGCCCGTGCCCGAGCACGTGCGGCACGAACTGCTCGGCGCGCTGGCGCGGCAGGCCCGGCTGCTCGACCGGGCCACCGGCGACCTGCTCACGGCCGCGAACGCGCACCGGGGCGGCGTGCGCGTGGAGCCCGCTGCCGCTCGAGCTCGCCGCCGCGCTGCACGCGGCGGCGCGACCGACTCCCCGGCGCCGTCCGTGCTCGTCGACTGCCCCTCCGGGCTGCGGGTGCGGGCCGACCCGGTCCGGCTGCAGCAGATGCTGCTCAACCTGCTCGGCAACGCGGCGAAGTACGGTGCGCCGCCGGTGTCGGTGACCGCCCGGGAGGAAGGGACGCACGTGCGGATCGGGGTCCACGACGCCGGCCCGGGCGTACCCGAGGCCTTCCGCCCCGCACTGTTCGAGGAGTTCTCACGGGCGCCGGGGACCCGCCCGCCGGGCACCGGTCTCGGCCTGTTCGTGGTCCGCGCCCTGGCGCTGGCGCAGGGCGGAAGCGTGTGGTTCGAGCCCGGCGAGAACGGCGGCGCGACCTTCGGCTTCACGCTCCCGGCGGCTCGCCGGGTCGACAGCGGCAGGCACCGCGTCGCCGCCGCCGAGGTCCGCGCGTGACCGGCGCGACGCAGCGGGAGCGGCCACGCAGCGGGCGGGGCGCGGTGCGCGTGCTCATCGTCGACGACGTCGCCGACCTGCGCCTGCTGCTCGGCTCGCTGCTCTCGGCCCACCCGGGCGTCGAGGTCGTCGCCGAGGCCGAGAACGGCGAGCAGGCGATCGCCCTCGCGGAGCTGCACCAGCCCGACCTCATCGTGCTCGACCTCGCCATGCCCGTCCTCGACGGGCTCTCGGCCCTGCCCCGGCTGCGCCGGGTGGCGCCGCGCCAGCCGCGTGGTCGTGCTCACCGCCGTTCCCGAGGCGTCCGACCCCGGGACGGCGGCGCTCGGGGCTGCCGCCTATGTCGAGAAGACGGTGGCCACCGACCGGCTGGTGCCCGACGTCCTCGCGGGCGCCGGGCTGCTCGACGCGGCGCTCGCCGCGCTCGACGTGCTCAGCGACCGGGTCGACGCGGGCTTCCCGGGCGAGCCGCGCTCGGTCGCCGGCGCCCGCGCCTTCGCCCGCCGCGCGCTCGAGAGCTGGCGCGAGCCGGACCTCGCCGACACCGTCGCGCTGCTCCTCAGCGAGCTCGTGACGAACGCGGTCGTGCACGCCGCATCGGCGCCGAACGTCGCCATCCACCTGCTGCCCGACCGTGTGCACGTCGAGGTCTCCGACCGCGACAGCACCCCGGTGACCACCCGGGCGGCGACGCCCGACGCGGAGAGCGGCCGGGGTCTCGCGCTGGTCGAGGCGCTCGCCGAGCGGTGGGGGCAGGTCGAGCTCCCCGACGGCAAGGTCGTCTGGTTCGACCTGCTCCGACCGGCCGACTGACCCTTCCGTTCAGCCCTGACCGTCAGCTCGCGAGGAACCGCCCGGCGAGCCAGGTCTCGGCGAGGTCGCAGCTCGCCCGCGTGAACGCCACGCCCGTGGCCCGCGCCAGGTCCGTCTCGCGGTGCGAGCCGATCCAGGCCACGAGCAGCAGCCGGCGCAGCAGCACGAACGTTCCCGCCTCCGCCAGCTCGGTGGCGGTGAGCTCCGCGTGCGCGCGGTACCCGCGCACCCACGCGTCGACGAGCTCCGGCACGAGCGGGGAGTCCTCCACGAACGACAGCGCGGCGCCCAGGTCGTACAGGTACCACCCGAACCCGCAGTCGTCGAAGTCGAGCACCGCGAGCTCGTCGCCGTCCACGAGCAGGTTCGCCAGCCGCATGTCCGCGTGCACGAGCCCGAACCTGTCCGGCGTGTCGCCAAACGCCTGTAGCCGTACTCGCAGGCCGTCGGCGGCCCGGCCGAGCACCTCCCGCTCCGCCGGGCCGACGCCGGGCGCGTCCTGCCACCGGCCCCAGTTCCCCTCGGGGCCGAGGCACCCCGCCCAGTCCCAGCGCGGCCGGGTGAACCACGCGGGACGCCGCCAGCGCAGCGCGTGCCCGTGCATCGCGGCGGCCAGCGACCCGAGGCGCTCGAAGGCGGCCGGCTCGAGCCGGTCCTCGCGCGGGTGCTCGCCGGGCAGCCAGTCGACGAGCACGCACCACCGCGCCGCGGCGTCCGGGTGCGCCCGCCCCGCCACTACCGTGCTGCCGTCGCGCGCGCGCACGACGGCCGGTGTCCGCACGACGCCGTCCGCGCGCAGCGCGGCGACCCACGCCAGCTCGCTCTCGATCGCCGCCCGGTCGTGGTACCCGGGTCGGTGGACGCGCAGCACGTACCGGGTCACGGCCGTGTCGACCCGGAACACCGCGTTCTCGGACTCGCTGAGCAGCGTGAGCCGTGCCGCCGGATCGACGTCGTAGCAGCGCAGGGCGTCCGCAGCGATGGCCGCGCGCACGTCGTGCCCTCCCGTCACGGGCGCCATCCTCCCGTCTCGCGCGCCCCCGGGTGCGGCCGCAGGATCGTCGGGTGACCGATGTCGACCGGCGCCCGCCCGGCAACCCCCCCGACGACCCCGCCGCCGAGGAGAAGGACGAGGCGCTCGACCGCATCGTGCAGCAGGGCGCACCACGGCTGCGGCGGGCCTGGTACGACCTGCTGGCGACCGCCGTCGTGGCCGGGCTCGAGATCGCCTTCGGCGTGCTGGTGCTGCTCGCCGTCGAGCAGGCGACGGGCAGCCGGCTGCTCGGCTCGCTCGCCTTCTCGGTCGGGTTCGTCGCCCTGTTCCTCGGGCACAGCGAGCTGTTCACCGAGGGCTTCCTGGTGCCGGTCACCGCCGTGGTGGCCGGTGCGGCGACCTGGCTGCAGCTCCTGCGGCTCTGGGTCGGCACCCTGGTCGGAAACCTCGCCGGCGGCTGGGTCGCCGCCTGGCTGATCATGACGGGCCTGCCGGAGCTGCACGAGACGGCGATCCGCAGCGGCAGCGAGTACGCCCGATCGCACCTGGAGCTGCGCACGTTCGCCCTCGCGGTGCTCGCCGGCGCGGCGATCACGTTGCTGACCCGGATGCAGAACGGCACCGAGAACGACGTCGCGAAGGTGCTCGCGTGCGTGGGCATCGCGCTGGTCATCGTCGGGGGCGGCCTGTACCACTCGATCCTCGACTCGATCCTCGTGTTCGCCGCGCTGCACGCGGGCGCGCCGGGGATCGGTTACGGCGACTGGCTGTCGTGGTTCTCGTGGACGGTCGGCGGCAACATGCTCGGCGGCCTCGTGCTCGTCACGCTGCTGCGGCTCGTGCGCAGCCAGGACCGGCTGGCGCAGTGGCGGCAGTCCGGCGGCGGGCCGGCCGGCGATCCGGCCGGCGATCCGGCCGGCGAGGGTCAGCGCAGCAGGTAGCCGCCCGCCGTGCGCACGACCTCGGCCACGCGCAGCGCCCGACCGCCCACGGCCCGGCCCGCGCGCACCTGGCCCGCCCAGGGAATGTCGCTGTCGGGCAGGGCGATCGCGTGGTCCGTCAGCTGCCCAGAGGTGCCCGGTTCGCCCTCGTTCGTCGCCATGCCGGAACTGTGCCGTGACCGGTCGTGCGGCGCATTCCGGACTCCGGGGCGCCGGGGGACGGCCTAGGCTCGCGTCTCGTGAGCGATCTCTTCGGCATCCTCGGCGACGGCACCGCGGTCGAGCGGCACGTCCTGCGCAGCGACACGCTCGAGGTGGGCGTGCTCACCTACGGGGGCATCCTCCAGTCGGTGTCGGCACCCGACCGCGACGGCGACCGCGCCGACGTCGTCCTGGGCTTCTCGGCCCTCGACGACTACGTCGAGGAGAGCCCGTACTTCGGTGCCCTCGTCGGGCGCTATGCCAACCGGATCGCCGGAGCCCGCTTCTCCCTCGACGGGCAGACCTACGAGCTGCCCGCGAACAACGGGCCCAACACCCTGCACGGCGGCCCCGACGGGTTCGCCTGGCGGGTGTGGTCGGTCGAGGAGTGGTCGGCCACGTCGCTGCGGCTCGCGCTGGAGAGCCCCGACGGCGACCAGGGCTTCCCGGCGCGGCTGCGCGTCGTCGTCACCTACACCCTGGACGGCGACCGCCTGCGGCTCGACTACGCCGCCACGAACGCCGAGAGCGAGGGCGGCCCGTCGACCGTGGTCAACCTCACGAACCACGCCTACTGGAACCTCGCCGGCGAGGGTTCGGGCTCGGTCGCCGAGCACGAGCTGCGGGTGGCCGCCGGGCGCTACCTGCCGACCGACCCGACGTCGATCCCGCTCGGCGACCCCGCGCCCGTCGAGGGCACGCCGTTCGACTTCAGGACGCCGACCGCCGTCGGCGCCCGGTGGCGGACCGGCGACGAGCAGCTGGCCCTCGCCGGGGGCTACGACCACAACTTCTGCCTGGACGGCGCCGACGCCGGCGCCCCCGTCGAGAGCGGGCTGGCGTTCGCCGCCGCCGTCCGCGAGCCCGGCTCGGGCCGCCTGCTCGAGGTGTGGACCGACCAGCCGGGCATCCAGGTGTACTCGGGCAACAAGCTCACCGGCGCCCTGCGCGGCAAGGCGGAGCGGCTCTACCGGCAGGGCGACGCCCTGTGCCTCGAGACCCAGCACTGGCCGGACTCGCCGAACCACCCCGGCTACCCCTCGACCGTCGTGCGCCCGGGCGAGACCTTCGGGACGTCGACCGTCTTCCGCCTCAGCGTGAGCTGAGCCCGGCGCCGGTGACGCCGAACATGTAGCAGCCCGCCATCGGGTTGCGGCTGTGCACGAACGCGACGTCGGGCCGGGCGACCAGACCGGCCAGGACCGGGTCGGCGTCGGCGCCCTCGACGAGCAGGTTGTCGACCTGGCGGCCCTGCGCGTCGTAGGCGCGCAGGAGCTGGGTGCGGTGCCGGAACCCCTCCGGGTAGCGTCCGGTGTCGACGTACCCGGCGCAGCGCTCGGCGTGCACGAAGACCGGACCGATCTCGGCGTACGGGCCGCCGACGGCCGCCGGCCGCCAGGCGATGAGGGCGACCTTCTCGCCCGGTTCGGCGTCGCGCAGGCAGCAGCGCAGCGGCGTGCCGCCCGTCTCTATGACGACGGTCGGCACGAAGGGGTTGCCGAAGTCGTCGGCGCCGCGCTCGCGCACGCGCTCGAGCTCGTCGGCGGGCAGGGCGGTGACGGTGAAGGTGCTGCTCACGGTTCTCTCCTCGATGCGTGGACTGCTCGGAGGACTGCTGCGTTGACGGTTCTCGGACTGCTCTGCCCCGCCAACGTGCGCGCCCCGCCCGGCGTGAGGTCGGTCGGCGGCTCAGAATGGGGCTCCGCCCGATCGAGGAGGATGCGTGCTGGTTCGTACCGGTTCCCGGCTGTCCGCGCGCGGCCCGGCCGTGGCGGGTGCCGCGGCGCTGCTGGCACTGCTCGCGGCCTGCGGTGGGTCCTCGTCGTCGTCGGGCATCTCGCCGGTGTCCCCGGCGGGTTCCGCCGCGCCGCCGAGCGCGCCGGCGCTGGCGGCGTCCGCATCGCCCGTGGGCGCCGTGCCCAAGCCCGCGCTCGACGAGGACTTCCCCGACCCCGACGTGATGAAGGTCGGCGACACCTGGTACGCCTACGCCACGCAGCGCACGGGACCCTTCGGGAACCTGCAGCTCGCCACGTCGAAGGACCTGGCGTCGTGGCAGCTCTCGACCACGGACCCGCTGCCGAAGCTGCCGGCCTGGGCGACGCCGGGGCGGACCTGGGCGCCCGACGTCAGCGCGGTGCCGGGCGGCGGGTACGTGATGTACATGGCGGCGCACAGCGTGAACCCCGACCTGCAGTGCATCGGCGTGGCGCGGGCCACGTCCCCGACCGGCCCCTTCACGTCGGTCGGCGACAAGCCGCTGGTGTGCCCGGCCGACGAGGGCGGCGCCATCGACCCGGCGTCGTTCGTCGACGCCGACGGGACCCGC
This sequence comes from uncultured Actinomycetota bacterium, assembly GCA_963792195.1. Lineage (GTDB taxonomy): Bacteria > Actinomycetota > Actinomycetes > Actinomycetales > Kineosporiaceae > DATKNA01. Next base: position 697,500 of record CAWBVK010000007.1, read on the forward strand.
TACCTGCTCTGGAAGAACGACGGCAACTGCTGCGGCAAGGACACCTGGCTGTCGATCCAGAAGGTGTCGCCCGACGGCCTGCGGATCACCGGGCCGCGGGTCAAGCTCGTCAAGCAGGACCAGGCCTGGGAGGGCAACCTCGTCGAGGCCCCCGACCTCGTGCGGCACGGCTCCACGTACACGCTGCTGTACTCGGCGAACGACTACTCGGGGCCGACGTACGCGACCGGCTACGCGACGGCGACGAAGCTCACCGGCCCCTACCGCAAGGCCGCGCAGCCGCTGCTGACCACGGCTTCGACGGGGGTGATCGGCCCCGGCGGCGAGGACGCGATCGACGGCCCCGGCGGCAGCTACCTGGTCTTCCACGGGTGGGACTCCGCGAAGACCCGTCGCGCCCTCTACGTCGTGCCGGTGACCTGGCAGGGAGGGGTGCCGGTGCGCTCGGGCGCGTGACCCGATCGAACCTTCCGGCGCCGCGGGCCGTGCCACAGGGCGACTCCCGTTTCCCGGAGCCCTCGCCCAGGAGGCCCACACATGCGTGACCGTCTTCGCACCCTCTCCGTCGCGGCCCGCGCGTGGCCGCTCGTGCCCGTCCTGCTCGCGCTCGCGGCCTGCAAGGGCGGCGGCTCACCCGGGGGCGGGGCGGGGTACTGAGCCGACGTCGCGGGACCTTCGCCTCTGCACCCTGGGGGTCTCGTGGTGGTGGGCTGGGGCCGAGGTGATCGGTGATGTCCACGCTGCGCGACTCGCCGGCCCAGGTCGCGGCCCCGCGCGTCCCCCGCTCCGAAGCCGGGCCCTCCGCCCGGCCCTTCCGCCGCACCCTGGCCGTGGCCGAGGCCCTCGTGGCGCTCGGCGCCCTGCTCGGGACCGTCATGCTCGTGTCCGGCGTCGGGACGCCGCCCGTGTCGGCGATCGAGGGGATCGGCCTGCACTCGTGGGCACTGCCAGGGCTGTGGCTGTTCGCGTCGGTCGCCGTCCCGTCGACCGTCGTCGCCTGGCTCGCGGTGGTCGGGTCGCCGCACGCTCCTGGCGCCGTGCTCGTGGCGTCGTCGCTGCTCGTCGTCGAGCTCGCCGTCCAGCTGCCGTTCCTCGGGTTCAGCCTCTTTCAGCTGGTCTTCGCGGCGGTCGCCGTGCTGCTGGCCGTGATCGCCCTCACCGCGAAGGACACCGGCGGCTGGGAGCGATAGCCAGGGCGCTGCGCCGAGCCGGCCCGAGCCCCGGCGCTTCGTCGGGCCACCGCGCTTCGCCGGGCGGACTCCCCTGCTACCGCGGTCTGTACGGCCTGCCGCGGTGCAGGCGTGCGACTCCCCCAAAAGATCTTGCTCGTCGTCGCTAGAGCGGGTTCGACCCGCCTCGGTAGAATTCGTACAGGTGTTCGAGTCCAGGGGGTTCGGGTGGGGCGAGACACGGGGGCATCACCGCTGGGGCCGGCGCCTGCGACCGGCACACCGGTGAACAACCCCTTCGTCCTGTCGGTCGAGGGGTTGCGCGGGTTGCCCGGGGCACGGTCCGCGGCGGTGCTGGCGGCGTACGCGTACCAGGGTCACGACGACCTGCTGTGTGCGCGATCGGCGGGCGCGTCAGCGGTGGCCGCGGGGCCGGCCGCCGGCAGCGTGGAGCGCTTCACCGCTGCACGCCGGCTGGAGGGGTGGGCCGTCTGGCTGCAGGTGGTCGAGGCAGCCCGACTGGCCGCCTATTGGCAGGCGCACCCCTTCGACGAGCACGACCCTGATGTAGGCGACTGCACCCCCGAAGGGTTCGAGTACGTGAACCCGACGGAGGCGGCCGATCCTGCTCTGCACGACCGCTTGATCGCCGAGCTGAACCGCGTGCACGCGCGCACCCCGTGGGCAGTCGGCGCTGCCGAGCTGGCCGACGACATCGCGGCGGCCGAGTTCGCCCTCGCGTCCGGGCTCACGCGCCCGAAGGCCGACGGCATCGTCGCAGCCGCCCGCGTGCTCCTGCTCCACGGTGACTACCCCCGGGTCAAGGCGCTGCTGCGCGGCGGCTTTCTCGACGCGTCCAAGCTCCAGGTCCTCGTCACGCAGCTGCCGTCCCTCGGCCCCGTCGTCGGCCCCGCCGTCGAACGGGCACTGATCCCTGAGAGCGACCTGGCGGTGTTGGGTCAGCCGGCCGGGCTGGAGGTGCTGGCCGACCCGGCTCGACCCGGCCAGCAGCTCCCCGCGGTGACCCGGATGAGCATCGGTCGCCTGACGGCGGCGATCACCGCGCACGCGAGCGCGCTCGATCCCGAGGGAGCGGCCGAACGGGCGCGCCTGTCCCGCGCGAAACGGCAGGTGTGGACCAGCCAACAGGCCGACGGCATGGCCCGGCTCGAAGCCGTGGCGGGCGCGGAGGACATCCAGGCCGTCTGGAACTCCCTGACCGGCGCCGCGCGTCTGGCCCGCCGTCACGGTGACAAGCGCACCCTCGACCAGCTCCGTCTGGACGAACTCGTCCGCCGCGCCATCGGTGCTGTGGGTAGTACCAGCACGGTCGGCCCGGTCCGCCCGCCGGCGCCCGCAGGCCCGGACCCCTCCACCGGGTCGGGGTCGACGGCCCGCGATGCCCCGAGGACGCCCGATCGGCGCCTCTGTCTCAACCTGACCGTGCCCCTGGAGACGTTCCTCGGTCTCGCCCACGACCCCTGCGCCCTCGACGGCCACGGCGCGATCCCCGCCGGCATCGCGAGGCAGATCGCCGCCGACGCCATGCACGACCATCCCGACTGCACCACCTGGCGCTGCATCATCACTGCAGACGGACATCGCACGGTGCTCGGGCTGACACGCCGACAACCGGTCCAGTTCGCCGGGCGAGCGCAAGGCGACCACATCGGTTGCGGAGGGGTGATCCGCGACCCGGGGCCGGTGTCGACCAGCGAGCACGATCCCCCGGCCCGGCTGGTCGAGCTGATGCGTACCGCGTTCCCTCGCTGCGTGTTCCCCGGCTGTGGCGTGCCCGCAGCTCGTTGCGACCTCGACCACCGGGTTCCCTACGACCACACCACCCCGTCCGCGGGCGGCCCGACCTGTTCGTGCAACCTGCAGCCGACGTGCCGCACTCACCATCGGCTCAAGACCATCGGGCTCGTCACCGTCGAGCCCGTCGAGCCCGTCGAGCCCGTCGAGCCCGTCGAGCCCGTCGAGCCCGTCGAGCCCGTCGAGCGCGTCGAGCCCGTCGATCCGCTTCAGGGGCTCGGCGTGCTCCGCTGGACGAGCCGGGCCGGCTACACGTACACCTCGACGCCGGAGCCCATCACCACCCATCCCAGCGACCCCGACGCGGCCGTGGCGTTGCGGGAGGAGCTGCACGTCTTCCGCTCCCGGAACGCCGACGGGATCCGGCAGGCCAACGAGGCTTTGGCCGCGGAGCGCGACCGTGCCCGCACCGAACACAACCTGTCCCGGCTGCGCGAGCACCCCGAGCTGGTCGAGACCTGGACCGAGACCATCGAACGTCCGCGCGCCGATCGACCTCTCGGCTGGCAGCGTCTCGACGACCTCGACGCCGACGATCCCTACGCGCTCCTCCCGCTGCCGCCTCTCACGGAACCCGACGACGACGAGGCGGACGGCCAGCCATCGGCGTCTCCCGCGAGAGCTGCTTGACCCTCCCGCGGCGTGAGGGGAAGCCTCGGGGCATGACCACCGAGGCGCCCGGGATCGACCGGGACATCTACCCGATGCCGATGTTCGTGACGCTGGCCGTGCATGAGCATGCCCTCGTCGACACTCCCTGGTTCACGCGCGACCTCGTCCTCACCGACCTCGACGGCTACACCGTCGTGTTCACCGCGTGGCGGCAGTCCGACGCCGAGGCGGCGCCGGGCTGGAACGAGACAGTCCGCGGGTCCGTCGGCCGCAGTCCTGAGTAGCCGGGGGCTCAGGGGGAGGCGCCGGCGAGGACCGCCTCGACCACCTTGCGCACCGCTTCGAGGTCGGGTGCCGCGGTGGAGCGGTCGGTGTACAGCAGATGGGCGGCGCCGATCAGAGTGGGGGCGAGGACGTCGACGTCCGCGTCGGGTGCCAGGCGCCCGAGCGCACGCTCCGACCGCAGGTAGTCGGCGACCATCGCCGCCGCCTCGCCCACCAGGGGGAACCGCGCGGTGCCGGCCCCCCGCAGGCGCCGGCGGAGCTCGTCCCGCGCGATGACCAGGACCACCTCGGCGACCGTCACGGGGTCGAACAGGGTCGCCAGGGCGTCCGTGACGTTCCGCGCGACCGTGCCGCTCCCCGCCGTGCGGCCGAGCTCGGCTGCGCGGGCACGGATCTGCTCGATGCGATCGAGGACGAGGTCGGCGAGGAAGGCGTCGAAGTCCGGGAAGTGCCGGTGCAGCACGCCCTTGGCGACGCCCGCCTCGGCCGTGACCGCGCGGCTCGTCAGGCCCGTCGCGCCCTCGCGCAGGAGGACCCGCTCGGCGGCGCCGAAGAGCTCCCTGCGGGGGTCGCGGAGCGCGACGCCGGTCGGCATGCCACCTCCTCCTGGCGAATGGGCGTGCGCCCACTAAAGTGGGCTCGTGACCACTCTAGGTCGACCCCAAGACCCGGACCCGCACCGGCAGCGGGCGATGGCCGAGTCGTTCGGCATCGACCCCGAGCGGTACGACCGCGCCCGTCCTCGATATCCCGACGAAGTCCTGCGGCGGGTACTGGCCTCGGCCCCGGGACGGGCCGTGCTCGACGTCGGCTGCGGGACGGGCATCGAGGGGCGGCAGCTCGTGGCCGCAGGGTGCACCGTTCTCGGGATCGACCCCGACCCGAGGATGGCGGCCTTCGCCCGGGCCCGTGGCCTGACCGTCGAGGTCTCGACCTTCGAGGGCTGGGACGCGGCCGGCCGCACCTTCGACGCCGTCGTCGCGGGCACGTCGTGGCACTGGGTCGAGCCCGTGGCCGGGGCCGCCGCCGCCGCGGCCGTCCTGCGACCCGGCGGCGTCCTCGTGCCCTTCGGGCACGTGTACCAGCTCCCGGGTGCCGTCGCCGAGGCCCTCGCGACCGCCTACCGCCGGGCCGCCCCCGACTCGCTTCTCGCCGCTCGCGCCGACCAGAGCGGCTCGATGCTCGACGCGTACGGCGCGCTGTACGAGCGGGCGGCCGACGGCGTGCGGCGCGCCGGCGGGTTCGGTGAGCCGGAGGTGTGGCGGCACGACTGGGAGCACCACTGCTCGACGGACGAGCTCTGCGACCTGATCGCCACCTCGGGAGGGATCACGGCGCTGCCACCGCCGACGGTCGCCGAGGTGCTCGCCCCGGTCACGGAGGCAGTCCGCCTGCTCGCCGGTGCGGAGCGCACGCTCACGATCCCGTACGCGACCTGGGGGCTGACGGCGCGGCGTCGGCCCCCTGCCGCCCGGACCCCAGCGGCGGG
>CAWBVK010000008.1:0-466913 GCA_963792195.1 uncultured Actinomycetota bacterium
GGTGTGGTTGCGCAGGAGTGGTCGGGTGTGGTCGACCCAGCTGGGTGGTCGGACCCAGGGCACGCCGTTGATCATCTGGATGTCCCAGGTTCGTTGGCCGACTTCGGTGTGGTGCCGCGTGCAGAGCAAGGTCATGTTCTCGGACGTCGGTGGGGCCGCCGGCGGCCCAGGGGGTGACGTGGTGCACCTGGCAGTGTTCGCCGGGCACGGCGCAGCCGGGGATGACGCAGCCGACGTCTCTGGCGATCAGGGCGTCCTTCTGCGGCGGCGTGGCCAACCGGACGGTGCGGCCCATCGCCAGGGCGGCGCCGTCGGGGGTGTGCAGCACCCGTTGCAGCCGGGCCCGGGCGAACAGCTCCGCGAGGGTGGCGTCGGGTGGGTGCCCGGCGTGCTGGATCCACGCCCGCCCCGCCAACCGGTCCACGGTCTCGCTGAGTGGCGGTGGTGTCGGCGGCGGCTGCGCCGACAGCTTGGTGGACAGCTCGGCGAAGCTCCACGCGACGTTCGGGTCTTTCACCGGCCCCGCAGCCTTCGGCGAGTGCGGCGGCGAACTGGTCGACGCCGACGGTCACGAGGATCTTCACCGGCGGGTACGGCCCGGACAGCACCCCCGGCTCCCGCACCACCGTGTACTCGCCTTCCGCCTCCGGCTCCACGTCCCCGGGCTCGACATCCTCCGGTTCCACATCCTCGGACTCATCGGACTCATCGTGCTGGCCGAAGGTGTCCGGCCACGGCTCCGGATCCGGGCGCGTCCCCGCACCAGCGGGTAGGGGGATGCCGGCGCGGGCGGCGCCGAGGGCGAGGCAGTCGGTCAGGGCGTCCAGGTTCCGCTGCCCCAGATCCCGGGTGTCCGGCAGCACGCGTTCGACCCCGTGCGGGTCGATCGCCAGACCGGGTCGGGGTGCGTTGCCGGCGGCGAGCACGGCGAGGATCAGGGCGCCTTGGGTGGCGGCGCAGGCGAACTTGCCGACCAGGTTCCCGTTCGCGTCCGGCGAGGCGTACAGGAACCTTCGTTCGTGCGCCCCCGCCGGGGTCTTCGGGTTCAACTCCTCCACCAGCGCGCGCGCCAACCGGTCCAGCTCCCGCACACCCCACGCCCGGGACTTCTCCGCCAGCAGCGCATCCACCGCCTCGATCCGGCGCACCCACCCGCCTTCACCCTCGACGGGGATCAGCTCCTCCCGCATCCTTTTCGCCGAGGTCGCGGTGGGTGCGGACCGCGACGTCCACGTGCCCGCGCAGCACCTCCCCGCGGCGTAGGCGGCGCCGATGACTTTCAGGTCGCCGGTGTCCGGGTCGAGCAGCTGCGCGGTGGTGGAGTCCCGGCGCGCGGTGCCATGGTCGACGCCGAGGGCGTGCTGCTGGAACGCGATCGACGCCTGCCCCGCCCGCGCCTTCGGCACCACATCATCCCGGGCATCCATCGCGGCCAAGGTCCGGAACCCGGCCGAGGCGAGGCTGCCCTGCAGGGCGGTGATCTCCCGGGACAGCGCCCGCAACTCCCCCGCCGACAACGCCGCGTGCCGCACCCCCACCAACACCGCCAGGCCGTCCCGGACCACAGCCAGCGCCGCGGCCGCGAACTCCGGCACCACATCAGCGACCACCTCGGCCGCGTCAGCAGCGGCGCCAGGCGCGTCGACGCCGTCGACGCCGTCGGCGCGTTCCGTGCCGTCGGCGTCCAGCGGCTCCTGCTCGTCGCGGCCCCCGTCTCCCATGACACAGACGCTAGACCCCACCACCGACAAACCCACTCCGGCGACAGCCGAGCAGAACCAGAGCCTCCCGGTGACACGTAGACATGTCAAAGCCATGTGACAGGGGGTCGGCAGAGGAACGGCTGCGCGGAGGCGTGGCCGTCGCGTCGACGCCCGCCGTGTCGGACCCGCGACGTACGCTGGCGGACGAGATGAGCACCCTCTTCGACGACTTTCCCCTGCCGGGCGTGACGACCCGCGGCGCCCCCTCCGACGACGGCGCGCCCGTCGCCGGGCTCCGGGTGCGGGTGCCGTCCGCGTCATCGGTACGGCCGCCGGCGGACGGCGTCCGTGTCGCGCCGCCCGACGACGGCGGGGCACGCGCGCGCCGCATCGACGCGCTGCTCGAGGGTCTCAACGACCAGCAGCGGGCGGCGGTGCTGCACGAGGGCTCGCCCCTGCTGATCATCGCGGGCGCCGGCTCGGGCAAGACGAGGGTGCTGACCCACCGGATCGGGTATCTGCTCGCGGCCCGCGGCGTCCGGCCGGGCCAGGTCCTCGCGATCACCTTCACGAACAAGGCCGCGGGCGAGATGCGCGAGCGCGTGACGGGTCTCATCGGTCCGGCTGCCCAGACGATGTGGGTCGCGACGTTCCACTCGGCCTGCGTGCGGATCCTCCGCCGTGAGGCGACCAAGGTGGGGCTGCGCAGCAACTTCTCGATCTACGACGCGGCCGACAGCCAGCGCCTCATGGCGCTGGTGTGCCGCGAGCTCGACCTCGACCCCAAGCGCTACCCGCCGCGCGCCTTCAGCGCACAGGTCAGCAACCTGAAGAACGAGCTGATCGACGAGGAGAGCTACGCCGGGACGGTGGGGGAGGGCACGCACACCGAGCGGATGCTCGCCGAGGCCTACACCGCCTACCAACGCCGCCTGCGGCAGGCCAACGCCCTCGACTTCGACGACCTGATCATGACGACGGTGAACATCCTGCAGGCGTTCCCCGACGTCGCCGAGCACTACCGCCGGCGCTTCCGGCACGTACTCGTCGACGAGTACCAGGACACCAACCACGCCCAGTACATCCTCGTCCGCGAGCTGGTCGGGGGCGCTCTCTCGCAGGTGATGAGCCGGGCGGAGCACGGGGAGGACGAGCCCGAGGGGGCGGTCGCCCCCGCCGAGCTGACGGTCGTCGGCGACGCCGACCAGTCGATCTACGCCTTCCGCGGCGCCACCATCCGCAACATCCTCGAGTTCGAGGACGACTACCCGAACGCGCGGACGATCCTGCTCGAGCAGAACTACCGCTCCACGCAGACGATCCTCACCGCCGCCAACGCCGTCATCGAGCGCAACCCCGACCGCAAGCCCAAGCGCCTCTGGACGGACGCCGGGAACGGTCCGCGGATCATCGGCTACGTCGCCGACACCGAGCACGACGAGGCGTCGTTCATCGCGGAGGAGATCGACCGGCTCACCGACGCGGCTGAGGCGCGGCCGGGCGACGTCGCCGTGTTCTACCGGACCAACGCGCAGTCCCGGGCCCTCGAAGAGGTCTTCGTCCGCGTCGGGCTGCCGTACAAGGTGGTCGGCGGCACCCGGTTCTACGAGCGGCGCGAGGTCAAGGACGCGCTGGCCTACCTGCGCGTGCTCGCGAATCCCGACGACACCGTGAACCTGCGGCGGATCCTCAACGTGCCCAAGCGCGGCATCGGGGACCGTGCCGAGGCGTGCGTCGCCGCCCTCGCGGAGCGCGAGCGGATCAACTTCAACGCGGCGCTGCTGCGCGCCGACGAGGCGCCCGGCATCGCCACGCGCTCGCTGGCCGCGGTCACCGCCTTCACGGCCCTGCTGGAGGAGCTGCGCACGCTCGTCGAGGCCGGCGCGGGGCCGGCCACCCTGCTCGAGGCGGTGCTCGAGCAGACCGGCTACCTCGCTGAGCTGCGCGCGAGTCACGACCCGCAGGACGAGTCCCGGGTCGAGAACCTCGCGGAGCTCGTCGCCGTGGCCCAGGAGTTCGAGTCGACGGCGCCCGAGGGGAGCCTCACCGACTTCCTCGAGCAGGTCTCGCTCGTCGCCGATGCCGACGAGGTGCCCGACGAGGCGGTCGCCGACGGCACCCACGCGGCCGCCGACGGCGGCGTCGTCACGCTCATGACCCTGCACACCGCGAAGGGACTCGAGTTCCCCGTCGTGTTCCTGACCGGGCTCGAGGACGGCACCTTCCCGCACATGCGATCCCTCGCCGACGCGAAGGAGCTCGCGGAGGAGCGCCGGCTCGCGTACGTCGGGCATCACCCGGGCGAGGCAGCGGCTCTACCTGTCCCGGGCGGCGGTGCGCAGCGCGTGGGGCCAGCCGACCTATGCCCCGGCCAGCCGCTTCCTCGCGGAGGTGCCACCCGAGCTCGTCGACTGGCGCCGGTCGGAGTCGACGATGACGTCCGTCGGCTCGCAGCCGGCCGTCGCCCGGCTGGCGAACCGGCCCGGGGTGCGATCACCCGGCAACCGCGAGGTCGTGCACCTCGAGCCCGGTGACCGCGTCACGCACGACGCGTTCGGCCTCGGGACCGTGATCGAGGTGGAGGGCTCGGGCGACAAGTCCGTGGCGAAGGTCGACTTCCGCGACCAGGGCGTCAAGCGCCTGCTGCTGCGCTACGCCCCCGTCGAGAAGCTGTAGCGGCGTCGGGCCGAGTAGTAGTCGTTGCCGCGGGAGAACTCGACGAACCGGGCCGGCACGTCGCCGACGGTCCAGGCGTCGTGGCCCGGCGGCAGCAGCATGACGTCCCCGGCGGTGTAGTCCCGCGCCGAGCCGTCATCGAGGGCGACGTGCAGGGTGCCCTCGACAACGACCGCGACGTGCCGGCAGCTCGCACGACTCGGTGCCCGCGTACTCCTTGAGGTCCTCCGACCACCGGGCCCCGACACCGAACGTCACCTCGGTGACGCTGACGCCGTCGAGCTGGGCCGTGCGCTTGCTGATCCGTCCGTGCACGTCGGGTGCGACGTCGACCAGGTGGGCGTGCTGCGGGGAGGTGTTGCAGGTCGGCGCGGGAGGGCTCCGTTCGTCGGGGGTCAGGACGTGGCGGCGGGCCGCCGGAGGCTGATGTCGTTGCAGGCTTCGCAGACCGACTCGGGGAGGACACCCCTGCGCATCAGCGCGGCGAAGATCGCGCACCCGATGCAGTAGCCGGCCGCCGACTCGAGCGTGGCCGCCGCGACGACCAACGCGACGACGACGCGGGCGCCCGGCCCGGCGCCCGCCAGGACGAGTGCGAGGGCGAGGGCGGACAGCGTCGCCCCGATCCCCTGGGCGAAGCGCTTGGGCGGTCCCGGGACCGGTCGTGGCGTCAGGCGCAGCCGCGGCCTCAGCCCGCGGGTGACCAGCAGGCCGAGCGGGCTGAACCGCGGGCCGGCCAGCACACGGGCGACGAAGCCGTACGCGAGCGCCAGGACCAAAGGGAACCGTCCGGTGACGACGAACGCGCCGGCCAGCAGCACGACGCCGCCGGCGACGAGGCGCGCGGACACCTCGTCGACCGGGTTCGGGAAGGACGGGAAGGACGGGAAGGAAATGGCCATGAGGCTCCTCGTGGCGCGTGGACGCGCGTCGTCCCGGTGCCGGACCGGGACGCGCGGCGTGGGTCGGGGCTGGTGTCCGTCAGCGCCGACAGGCGTGGGCGGCCACGCGCATGAGGTCGACGTGCAGGCGCCTCACCAGCCGCATGACGTGCCTCCGCTCCCGCGCTTGCCCGTGCGTGGTCGCACATGGCCAGGTCGACACCCGGGGCACCCCGCCGAGGAGGAGGGTTGCCGGCCAGCGAGCCGGGGCTTGACGCTGGCACTCATGACCGCGGTTCCAACCTAGACAGACCTCGGTTGTCAGGTCAACGGTCGTTCCAGGAACCGGACGCCGGTGTCGACGCGGGAGCCCAGGGGCCGCGATGCGCCTCAGGACGACGACAGCGGGCAGGGGAGCCGGCGTCGCGGGACGGCGGTCTCCTCCAGCAGCGGCGTGACCCCCGCGGTCAGCGTCGTCCCGTCGGAGTCGAGCTCGCTGAGCAGCAGCGAGATCTCGTGCACCACCTGGCCGTCCAGCGGCAGGGACATGTGCCCGACCCCGTGCACGCGCACGTTGCGCGCGGACAGGTCGGGGTGGTCGAGGCGGGCGCCGTCGTGCGGGACGATCAGCTGGTCGAGGTCGGACCAGTACGCCACGAACCGCGTCCGGCACCGCTCGGCGCGGCTCGGTCAGCTCCGCGAACAGGTCGCTGCCGGGCCGCAGCTGCCGGCACAGCTGCATCGGGAGCAGGTGCGCGGTGAGCGTGCCCTCGTGCGGGCTGACCCAGCGTCACCAGGGTGTGGATGCGCTCGTCGCCGCCGAGGCGCTGCACGTAGTAGCGCGCGATGAGACCGCCGAGGCTGTGCCCGACGACGTGGATGCGTTCGTAGCCGGTCTCGGCGACCAGGGCCTCGACCTCGGCCGCCAGGTCGCGCGCGGCCTGCCGGATGTCGTTGGTGACCGGCGAGTAGTTGATCGTCACCACCCGCCCGAAGCCGCGCCTGCGCAGCCTGCGCTTGAGCACGGTGAAGATCGCCCGGTTGTCGACCATGCCGTGCACGAGCAGGATCGGCGTCCCCGCCGCCTCGACGTCCCGCGCGGCCAGCCCCCGCTCGCGTGGCCCGAGCCCCTCCAGGGCGTAGCGGTCGCTCGGCTCGCGCCGCTCGCGCAGCAGGCCCCAGGGGTAGATCGCCAGGTGCGCGGAGATCCAGGCGCTCTCGACCACGACGCCCCGGACACCGCCGGGCGTCGAGCAGGGCACGGGCGTCCCCGCCGAGGCGACGACAAGGTCCGTCGCGTCGAGGCCGGCCCCCGGCCCGACGCCGTCCCGGGCAGGGCCGCAGCCGCCGCCGGCCCCGGGTCGGGGCCGCCGCCACCCTGTCGCCTCGTCACGACTCCTCCTCGAGTCGGCCGGACCTCACACCACACCTGTCGTGCGACCGGGCCGGTAACGAGGGTCCGTCCGGGGGTGAGTCGCGCCGCCTGACCTCACGGTAAGGCTCCGCCGCGGATCCGTCTCCAGGATCGCGCGCAGGGCACGACGACCACCCCGGACGGCCCCTGATCCGTCCGTTCACCGGAGCGGATCGGCGGGTTCGGTGGAGGGGGGTTCGGTGGAGGTTCAGTGGGTCGGGCTACCCCGCCGGGGTGAAGCCGAGGCCCTGGCTGGGTGAGGGCGGCTCGGAGTAGAAGCAGCCGGACGTCGCCAGAGCCCGGGGTGCCGGGACGGCCGCGCCGTCGTAGACGGCGAGCAGCAGCTGCTGCGGGCAGCGGGCCGTGCCGTTCGGCGAGGACACCCCGACGTGCAGGTGCGGGCCCGTGGTGTGGCCGGTGTTGCCGCTGAGGCCGAGCAGCGAGCCGGTCGTCACCGTCGCCCCGACGGTGACGCCGACGACCGGGAGAGGTGGCAGTAGACGTAGCGGCCGCCGTCAGTCGCCTCGACGACGACGCCCAGACCGCACAGGCCCGAGGGCCCGGCCGTGAGGCGACTGTGCCGCCGCGGATGACGTGGACGGGGGTCCCGACGGGAACCGGCAGGTCCAGAGCGGGGTAGTCGTGGTGCGGGTGCGTGTACGCGGTCCCGGGCCAGCAGCGGCTTGTCGACCGGGAGCGCGTACCCGTTGCAGGCCGCGTCGACCGGGGCGAGGGCGGCGTACCGCGTCGAACCCGGTCGCGACCACGGTCCCCGAGCCGTCGGCCCAGGTCGGCTTGCCCGCCGCTCTGCCCGGTGTACCGGTACCAGCGGACCTCTCCGGACGTCGTCGTGCCGAGCAGGACGCCGCCGCCGACGCCGACGATGCCGGCGTCGCCCCAGGTGCGCCCGACGTCGACCGGAGCCGTCCAGCGGCCCTTCGGGCTGGTCGGGCGCCGCCGTCGTGAGCTGCTCCAGCCGCTTGTCGTCCTTGCGGACGCCGTAGAGGACGCCGTCGCCCCCGCTGGCGAGCGCGCCGTAGGGGCCGACGTCGAGACCGATGGCGGTGCCGGACCCGGGCGCCCAGCGACCGTCGACGACCCGGTACCACAGCACCCGGCCCGTCCGCGCCGACGGCGTAGAAGACCCCCTGGCCGCCGGCGACGAGCTGGGTGACGCCGTCCCACTTCAGTCCCACGACGGCGCCGCCCAGGTACCGTCCGGTCCCGGCGTCGCGGGTGTAGTAGCGCAGGCGCCCGTCGGTGCCGACGGCGAAGAGGACCCCGGCGCCGGCGTCCGCGGCGATCAGGCGGGCCCCGCGCACGCCGTCCGCGACCCTGGCGGCCGAACCGAGGCGACCGGGGGCCGCCCGGTCCTCGCCGGACAACTGGTCGACCCCGCCGGCCTCGGCGTCGACCCCGAGCAGGCCGACGGAGGCGCAGGAGGCGGTCGGAGCGGCCGGATCGGCTCCGCCGGCACCGGGCGAGGGGCGGAGCGGCGACCGCGGTGGAGCCGCCCAGGCCCGCCCCGACGGCGAAGGCGGCGGCGAGCGCGGCCACGCACGCCCGCCGGCGCAGGGCGGAACCGCCGGCAGCACGCGACCCGTCGACCAGGCTCACGCCTCACCCCCCAGGACGGACGTCGCAGCGCCCTGCACTCGCAGGACCGCAGCTCACGCTACGTGCCGCTCCCGCGCGCGTCGAGCCTGGTCGAGAGTCGTTACCCTTTCGGGTGAGCCCCTGTCCGCCGCGAGGAGGCCGCATGGCGCCCGTCCGGATCGTCGTCGCCAAGCCCGGTCTCGACGGGCACGACCGCGGCGCCAAGGTGGTCGCCCGGGCGCTGCGGGACGCCGGCATGGAGGTCGTCTACACCGGGCTGCACCAGACGCCGGAGCAGATCGTCGCCGCAGCGCTCCAGGAGGACGCGGACGCCGTCGGGCCTGTCGGTGCTCTCGGGCGCGCACATGACGCTCTTCGCGCGCGTCGTCGAGCTGCTGAAGGAGAAGGACGCCGAGGACGTCGTCGTCTTCGGCGGCGGGATCATCCCCGAGGCCGACATCCCCGAGCTCGAGCGCCTGGGCGTGCGCAAGGTCTTCACGCCCGGTGCCTCGATGCGCGAGATCGTCGAGTGGGTGCGCGCGAACGTCGGCCAGACCGTCTGACGCGCTCGCATGTGTCCCCGTCGACCGCGAGGACGCGATGCGGGGACGAGGGCGGGGACTAGGGTTTCCTCCGCACCCTGTCTCACGTCGCCCCCGATGATGAGGACGCATCCGTGGATCTGTTCGAGTACCAGGCGCGCGACCTGTTCGCGGCGCACGGCGTACCGGTGCTGGACGCGCAGGTCGCCACGACCCCCGACGAGGCGCGGGCGGCCGCGGAGAGGCTCGGCGGCGGCCACCGAGCCGTGGTCGTCGTCAAGGCGCAGGTCAAGACCGGCGGCCGCGGCAAGGCGGGCGGCGTCAAGCTGGCCCGCAGCCCGCAGGAGGCGGCGGAGCGCGCGGGCGAGATCCTCGGCATGGACATCAAGGGCCACACCGTGCACCGGGTGATGGTCGCCCAGGGCGCGCAGATCGCCGAGGAGTACTACGTCTCGTTCCTCGTCGACCGTGCCAACCGCACCTATCCTCGCGATGGCGTCGAAGCGAGGGCGGCATGGAGATCGAGCAGCTCGCGGTGGAGCGCCCCGAGGCGCTGGCCCGGGTGCCGGTCGACGCCCTGACCGGTGTCGACGACGCGAAGGCCCGCGAGATCGTGGCGGCCGGCGGGTTCCCCGGCGACGTCGCCGACCAGGTCGCCGACGTCCTGGTCGAAGCTCTGGGAGGTCTTCACCGCCGAGGACGCCACCCTGGTCGAGGTCAACCCGCTGGTGACGACGCAGGACGGGCGCGTGGTCGCGCTCGACGGCAAGGTCAGCCTCGACGAGAACGCGGCGTTCCGGCACCCCGACTTCGAGGAGCTCGCCGACCGCACCGCGGCGGACCCGCTGGAGCAGAAGGCCAAGGCGAAGAACCTCAACTACGTCAAGCTCGACGGCTCGGTCGGGATCATCGGCAACGGCGCCGGGCCTCGTCATGAGCACCCTCGACGTCGTCGCCTACGCCGGGTGAGGAGTTCGGCGGGGTCGAGCCCGCGAACTTCCTCGACATCGGCGGCGGCGCGAGCGCCGCAGGTGATGGCCGAACGGGCTCGACATCATCCTCGTCGGACCCGCAGGTCAAGAGCGTCTTCGTGAACGTCTTCGGCGGCATCACCGCGTGCGACGCCGTGGCCAACGGCATCCTGCAGGCCTACGAGCTGCTCGAGAAGGCCGGGACGCCGGTGAAGCTGCCGATCGTCGTCCGGCTCGACGGCAACAACGCCGACCTCGGCCACGAGATCCTCGACAGCTTCGCCGCCACGCTGCCGGCGGGCTCGATCGAGCGGGTCGAGACCATGGACGACGCCGCCCGCCGGGCGGCCGAGCTGGCCGCCACCGGCCAGGGACAGGGGGCCTGAGGCGATGGCGATCTGGCTGAACGCACGACGAGCAAGGTGCTCGTGCAGGGCATGACCGGCTCCGAGGGCCGCAAGCACACCCAGCGGATGCTCAACGTCCGGCACGAACATCGTCGGCGGCGTCACCCCGGGCAAGGGCGGGCAGACGGTCGAGTTCAACGACAAGGTCGAGCAAGCCGGTCTTCGACTCGGTCGGCGAGGCGGTCGAGAAGACCGGCGCGGACGTCTCGGTGATCTTCGTGCCGGCCAAGGGGACCAAGGCCGCCGTCGATCGAGGCCGTCGACGCCGGCGTCCCGCTCGTCGTCGTCATCACCGAGGGCGTCCCGGTGCACGACACGGCAGCGTTCTTCCAGTACGCGCAGGACAAGGGCGGGACCCGGATCATCGGGCCGAACTGCCCCGGGCTCATCAGCCCCGGGCGCTCCAACGTCGGCATCATCCCGGCGAACATCGCCAAGCACGGGCCCGATCGGGCCTGGTCAGCAAGTCCGGCACCCTGACCTACCAGCTCATGTACGAGCTGCGGGACATCGGCTTCTCCACGAACGTCGGCATCGGCGGCGACCCCATCATCGGGACGACGCACATCGACTGCCTGGCCGCCTACCAGGAGGACCCCGAGACGAAGGCCATCGTCATGATCGGCGAGATCGGCGGCGACGCCGAGGAGCGCGCCGCGGCGCTTCATCAAGGAGAACGTCACCAAGCCCGTGGTCGGCTACGTCGCGGGCTTCACCGCTCCCGAGGGCAAGACGATGGGCCACGCGGGCGCGATCGTCTCCGGGTCGTCGGGCACCGCGGCGGCCAAGAAGGAGGCGCTCGAGGCGGCCGGGGTCAAGGTCGGCCGGACGCCGTCCGAGACGGCCCGCCTCATGCGCGAGGTCATGGCCTCCCTCTGACGTACCGGCGCCCTCGCCCGCCCCTTCCCCTCCGTTGATCATGCAATTCCCGTTGATCATGCAATTCCCGTTGATCTGTCACCGGCGCGCTACAGATCAACGGGGATTGCATGATCAACGCCAGGGGTGAGGGAGGACGCGACCGACTGGCGTGTCCGGCCCGGGTGACCGGCGTCGCCGGGTGACGATGGTCGGACCATGACCAGCACCCTCGACCGGCCCACCCGCCCACCGCTCGACGTGCCGCCGGCCCCTGCGGCGACCGCCGCCTCGACGGCCGCCCAGGCGGTAGGGGCCTCGCTCGTCGCCGTGCTCGCGCCCGTCGTGCTGGCGTGGGTCGTCGACAGCGACGGCCGCGGCACGTGGCTCCAGGCCGTGCGCCTGGCCCTCACGCTGTGGCTGCTCGCGCAGCACGGCGGCCTGGTCGTCGACGGCGGCCACGTCGGGCTGGTGCCGCTCGGCCTCACCCTGGCGCCCGTGGCCGCCTGCTGGTTCGGCGGCCGCCGGTTGGCGCGGGTGCTCGACCCGCGGGCCGAAGCGATCGCGGCGGGCGCGACCCGCTCGGCTCCCGCGTGGCCGCCGGCCACCGCGATCGCCGCGTTCGTCGCCACGTACTGCCTGTTCGTCGCGGCCGCCACGCTGATCGCCGACATGCCGGGCGCGCACCCGATCGGTCTGCAGGGGGTGCTCGGCGGCGCCGTGATCGCCTCCCTCGCCGGCACGCTCGGTGCCGCGGCCTACCGCCACGGCGGTGCCGTGTCCGGCCTGATCCGCCTCGTCCGCACGCTGCCGGGTCCCGCGACGCGCTGGGTGGGGCCGGGCCTCGCCGCGCTCGCGGTGCAGCTGGCGGCGTCCGGCGTGGTTCTCGCGGTGATGCTCGCGCTCGGCCGGGACCGCGTGCTCGCCCTGCACCACGCGCTCGGGCCCGGGCGTGGCCGGCGGCGCCGTCCTCACGTTCGCCCAGCTGCTGCTGGTGCCGAACCTCGTGATCTGGACCTCTGCCGTGCTGGCAGGCCCGGGTTTCGCGGTGGGCGCCGGCACCTGGATCGACCTCACTGCGAGCAGGCTCGGGCCGCTGCCGGCGGTGCCCGTGCTCGGAGCGCTCCCCGGGGACGGCCGGCTGCCGGTCGCCGCGCTCGCCCTGCTGGCCGTGCCGTTCGCCGCCGGCGCGGTGGCGGGCGTGCTGCGTGGCCCGGTCGCGCCCGGCCTCCTGGAAGGTCGCCGTGCCTGGACGTCGCCGGTGCGGCTGTCCTCGCCGGCGCCGCGCTGGCCGCCCTCGCCTGGCTGTCGGGCGGCCCGGCCGGCCCCGGGCTGCTGGCCGTCACCGGCCCCCCGCCCCTGCTCACCGGCGCGGCGTTCGCGCTCGAGGCGGGTGCCGGGGCGGCGCTCGTCGTCGGCGGCGACTGGAGCCGGCGGATGCTGCGCGGCGGCGGCTCCGGGATGCGCCGATCCCGCCGGTAGGGTCATGCGTCGTGGAGGGCGAGCGGCAGGGCGAGCGGCTGCGCGTCGCCGTCCTCGTCTCGGGCGCCGGCACCCTGCTGCAGGCCCTGCTCGACGCCGCCCGCGAGTCGGCCGCTCCGTTCGCCGTCGTGGCCGTCGTCTCGGACCGTGCGGACGCCCCCGGGCTGGGGCGGGCGCGCGCCGCGGGCGTGCCGACCGCCGTCGTGGCGCACCGGGGGACTTCCCCGACCGCGCCGGCTGGGACGTCGGCGTCGCGAAGCGCCGTGCGGCGTGTTCTCGCCGGGGCTGGTCGTGCTCGCCGGGTTCATGCGCCTGCTCGGCCGCGGCTACCTCGACGAGTTCGGGGACCGCACCGTCAACACCCACCCCGCCCTGCTGCCGTCGTTCCCCGGCGCGCACGCGGTCCGCGACGCCCTGGCGCACGGGGTCAAGGTGACCGGTGCGAGCGTGATCCTCGTGGACGCCGGAACCGACACCGGGCCGATCGTCGCGCAGCGGGCCGTCGAGGTGCTCGACGGCGACGACGAGGCGTCGCTGCACGAGCGCATCAAGGTCGTCGAGCGCGAGCTGCTCGTCGACGTCGTCAGCCGGATGGCCCGCGACGGGTGGCCGTCTCCGAGAGGAAGGTCAGCGTTCCATGAGTGGCGAGGCGACCCGAGCGAGCGCGAGGGCCGGCGTCCGGTGCGGCGCGCACTGGTCTCCGTGTACGACAAGTCGGGGCTCGAGGAGCTGGCCCGCGGGCTGCACGAGGCGGGCGTCGCGATCGTCTCGACCGGGTCGACCGCCGCCCGGATCGCGGCGGCGGGCGTCCCGGTCACCGCGGTCGAGGAGGTCACCGGCTTCCCCGAGATCCTCGGCGGCCGGGTGAAGACGCTGCACCCGCGCGTGCACGCCGGCCTGCTCGCCGACCAGCTCGACCCCGCGCACGTCGAGCAGCTCGACGAGCTCGGCATCGAGCCGTTCGACCTGCTCGTGGCGAACCTCTACCCGTTCCGGCAGACCGTGCTGTCGGGCGCCGGGCCCGCCGAGGTCGTCGAGCAGATCGACATCGGCGGCCCGGCGATGGTCCGGGCGGCCGCGAAGAACCACGCGAGCGTCGCCGTGGTCACCGATCCGTCGGACTACGGCGCCCTGCTGGACGCCGTCCGCGCCGGTGGCCTCGACCTGGAGCAGCGGCAGCGTCTCGCGGCCCGGGCGTTCGCCCTGACGGCGGCCTACGACGTCGCGGTGGCCTCGTGGGCGGGCACCGTGCTCGCGGACACCTCCGACGGCACCGGCTTCCCCGCCTTCACCGGCGCGACGTGGGACCGCTCGGCGGGGCTGCGCTACGGCGAGAACCCGCACCAGCCGGCGGCGTTGTACCGGCACTGGCGCCCCGGGCTGGCGCACGCCGAGCAGCTGCACGGCAAGGAGATGTCGTACAACAACTACGTCGACACGGACGCCGCGTGGCGCGCCGCCCACGACCACACCGGGCCCTGCGTGGCGATCGTCAAGCATGCCAACCCGTGCGGCATCGCGGTCGGCGGCGATCTCGCCGAGGCCTACGCGAAGGCGTTCGAGTGCGACCCGGTCTCGGCGTACGGCAGCGTGGTCGCCGTCAACGGGCCGGTGACCGTGCCCCTGGCGGAGCAGATCGCCGAGGTGTTCACCGAGGTGGTCGCGGCCCCCGGGTACGAGCCGGAGGCGCTCGAGATCCTGCGGCGCAAGAAGAACGTGCGGCTGCTCCAGGTGCCGACCGCCGGGCCGGTGGAGCCGATGGAGTTCCGGCCGATCAGCGGCGGCGTGCTCGTGCAGGCCGTCGACCGGATCGACGCGGAGGGCGCGGGGCCCGACGGCGGCGGTGACGACCCGTCGCTGTGGCGGCTGGTGACGGGGGAGCCCGCGGACGACGCCACACTGGCCGATCTCGCGTTCGCCTGGCGGACGGTGCGGGCGGTCAAGTCGAACGCGATCCTGCTGGCCGCCGGCGGCGCGAGCGTCGGCATCGGGATGGGCCAGGTGAACCGGGTGGACTCCTGCCGGCTCGCCGTCGCGCGCGCCGGCGAGGAGCGCGCCCGCGGGCTCGGTGGCGGCGTCCGACGCCTTCTTCCCCTTCCCCGACGGGCTCGAGGTGCTGCTCGACGCCGGGGTGCGCGCGGTGGTCCAGCCCGGCGGGTCCATCCGGGACGACGAGGTGATCGCGGCCGCTCGCGCCGCAGGCGCCACGATGTACCTCACCGGCACCCGGCACTTCGCGCACTGAAGGCACCCGGGACGATCACGATGGTGCAGTGGGAGGTGCCGCCGGTCCGGCGGCTCGCGTTCACCGTGGTGCTGCTGGTGGTGGCGGCGTCGGTGCTCGTCACGGTGCTCGTGGATTTCAGGCTCGGCGGGTACGTCCTGGCGGCCGCGCTCGCGCTGAGCGCCGGGTTCCGTGCCGGCCTGCCCGAGCGGTACTGCCTCGGGCTGCTCGTGCGCAGCCGCCGGCTCGACGTGCTCGCCGCCGCGGTGCTCGCCGTGGGCGTCGCCGTGTTCGCGGCTCTCGTCCCGTCCTGACCCGGTCCGATCCCGCCCGATTCCTTGATCACGGCGGGGTCCGAGGGGTGGGGGTGGCCCCAAGGGGCGGACTGAGGGGAGCACCCTCGACCTGGTCGGCCGCCACCTGATGAGATGTCACCATGACCGAGCCCTCGCCGCTGGCGCCGCCGGCCGCCGCCGAGCCCGTCCTCACCCTGACGGCGCCCGAGCCGCCGAAGCCCGTCGCCGCCACGTCCGCCCCGAAGCTGGCCCCGGCGGTGCCCGCCGCCGCGCTGCCCGGGCTCGACCAGAAGGTCGACGCCTACCTCGCCGGCCTGCTCGGCACGGCCACCGGCTCGCCCGAGTTCACGGCCAAGGCCAACGACGTCCGCACGATGGGCGACGACGAGATCCGGCGCGCCGCCGAGACCAGCAACCGCATGCTCGCCAGCCCGGTCAAGGCCCTGCAGGAGGGCGGCCTCTCCGAGGGCACGCAAGGTCGGCGGCACCCTGCTCGAGCTGCGGCGCACGGTCGAGGCGCTCGACCCCAAGGGCGCCCAGGGCGCCCGGAAGATCCTCGGCATGATCCCGATGGGGGACCGGCTGACGGACTACTTCCGCCGCTACCAGAGCGCGCAGGGCCACCTCAACGCGATCATGCAGGCGCTGTACAACGGGCAGGACGAGCTGCGCCGCGACAACGCCGCCCTCAACCAGGAGAAGCAGCAGCTCTGGGACGACGATGGGCCGGCTCAACCAGTACGTCTACATCGCCGAGCGGCTCGACGCCCGGCTCTCGGCGAGCATCGCCGAGCTCGACGCGACCGACCCCGAGAAGGCCAAGGCGATGCGCCAGGACGTGCTGTTCTACGTCCGGCAGAAGCACCAGGACCTGCTGACCCAGCTCGCCGTCTCGATCCAGAACTACCTGGCGATCGACGTCGTCATCAAGAACAACATCGAGCTCGTCAAGGGCGTCGACCGGGCCACCACGACGACGATCTCCGCGCTGCGCACCGCCGTCATCGTGGCCCAGGCGCTGAACAACCAGAAGCTCGTCCTCGACCAGATCACGGCCCTGAACGAGACGACGTCCAACCTGATCCAGCGGACCAGCGAGATGCTCCGCGACAACTCGGTGCAGATCCAGCAGCAGGCGGCCTCGGCGACGATCGGCCTGCCGCAGCTGCAGGCGGCGTTCGCAGAACATCTACCAGACCATGGACGCCATCGACACGTTCAAGGTCGAGGCGCTGGACACGATGGCCGCGACCGTCGGCGTCCTGCAGAACGAGGTCTCCAAGTCGCAGGAGTACCTGGAGCGCGTCCAGAAGCGCGACGAGCGCCTGGCCGCCGGCAGCCTCGACCTCGGTCGACGCCTCGAGCGGGGCGGTAGGTGCCCTTCTTCAAGGACCTGTTCGACGCCCTCGACGGGCCGACGATCGTCCATGCCCGAGCCGTCGATCACGCTCCCCCCGGTGCCGACGAGCGACGACCTGCTCAAGCAGATCGCCGGCATCGAGGCCGACGTCGCCGCGAAGGAGGCGCAGGGCCGGCTGCCCGAGCTGGTCGCCGCGCGCGTCCGCAAGGTGCTGCGCGACGGCGCGCGACGTCGTGCCCGCCCTCGACCGAGCTCGGCGCGGGCAGCCGTGACGCGCACTCGGTCATGGCCACCGTCACGAGCTACCTGCCGGAGGCGCTCGACGGGTACCTGCGGCTGCCCCGCGCCTACGCCGACCGGCGGCCGGTCGACGGGCCAAGACCGTCGCTCATGGTGCTCGTCGACCAGCTCGACCTGCTGGCCGCCACCATGGACAAGATCCTCGACGCGGTCTACCGCGCCGACGCCGACGCGCTGGTCGCGCACGGGCGCTTCCTCGCGGAGAAGTTCGGCCACTCGGGCCTCGACGGGCTCGACACCCCGGGGGCGGGCACGGCGCCATGACGACGCACGCGATCGCGGGGGCTGGCGACGGCGCTCGACGCGCTCGCCGCCGCGGCGGAGACGGCCGGGCTCGACGCCGCGCGACGCGCGCGCCGAGGGCGCCGCCTTCGCCGCGGCGCGTCAGCGAGTCGGCCCCGGGCGCGGCGCAGGCGTGGGCCGCGGCGCTCGGGCTCGACGGTGCAGGGCTTCTTCGACGCGGCCGTCCGGGCCCGGCGCTGGCGGCAGGCGCCGACCGCCCAGCTCGCGCGGGCTCGTCGCGGCCGGCTCCGCCGCAGCGCCGAGGCCTACGCCCGGGCGCTCGTCGAGGTCGCCTCCGCGGCCTGCGGGCTCGGCGAGCCGACGATCACCGTGGTCGCCGCGGCCAGCGTCGCGGCCGCGGCCCAGCTGGACGCCGCCGGCGTGCGGCCGCCCTCGCCGGTCACGGCGCCGGTGACGCGGCCCCTCGTGGTCGCCGTCCGCGCCCGGGCTGCCGCGGACCGGGCCGGTCAGGCGCAGGAGGGCGCCGCGGCCACGGCGGGCGGGCAGCCGAGGCCGCACCCGCGGAGCAGGAGCCGCCGGCGAAGACCCTGGAGGAGCTGCTCGCCGAGCTCGACGGGCTCACCGGGCTCGAGGCGGTCAAGCGCGAGGTCCACCGGCAGGCCCAGCTGCTGCGGGTCGAGCAGCTGCGCGCGGCGGCCGGCCTGCGCAGCCCGGCCATCACCCGGCACCTGGTGTTCCTCGGCAACCCCGGCACCGGCAAGACCACGGTCGGCCGGCTCGTCGCCGGCATCTACCGGGCGCTCGGCCTGCTGTCGAAGGGGCAGCTCGTCGAGGTCGACCGGTCCGAGCTCGTCGCCGGCTACCTCGGGCAGACCGCGATCAAGACGCAGGAGGTCGTGGGCACGCGCCATCGGCGGCGTGCTGTTCATCGACGAGGCGTACAGCCTGGCCGGCGACCAGTACGGCGAGGAGGCCGTCGACACCCTCGTCAAGGAGATGGAGGACCACCGCGACGACCTCGTCGTCGTCGTCGCCGGCTACCCGGCGCCGATGGACCGGCTTCCTCACGTCGAACCCCGGGCTGTCGAGCCGGTTCCGCACGACGATCACCTTCGCGCGACTACACCGACGACGAGCTCGTCGCAGATCCTCGTGCGGCTCGCCACGGACGCCGACTACGCGCCCGACGCCCGCGTTCCTCGACCGGTTCCGCGAGATCCTCGCCGCCACGCCGCGCGGCGAGGGCTTCGGGAACGGACGGTTCGCGCGGAACGTCCTGGAAGCAGCGATCGGACGCCACGCCTGGCGCCTGCGGGACGTCGCCGAGCCGACCCTGGAGCAGCTGCGCGAGCTGCTGCCCCAGGATCTGGACGAGGACTCGACGGACGACGAGGCCCGGACGACCGGCCTCGAGCGAGGCTCGGCGGCGACCGACGGGGGCGGACGGGGCGGCGGCCCCGGCGACCTGGCTCCGGAGACAGGTGGGAGGGAGAGGCTCCGTGAGCCAGACCGTGGTGCGGCCGCCCGGCGGCCGCCGGCCCGACCGGCGGTGCGCGCCGCCCGTCCCGCCGACGCCCGCGCCCGCGCCGCCCCGGCCCGTCGGCGCCGGCGCGGGCGCGGCTGCGCCCGCGCGTTCGAGGGCACCCCGGGCAGGCTCCGCGCCGCCGCGGTCGGCGGGCGTGCTCGTGTGCCTCGTCTTCGCCGCTCTCGGCGGCAACGCCTTCCGGGCCCGCGGCGCCGCCCTCGACCAGGCCACACAGGCCGCCGCCCAGCTCGTCCGGGTGCAGCAGGTCGCGATCGACGTCGCCCGCGCCGACGCCCTCGTCACCAACGCGTTCCTGCAGGGGGCGCGGCGAGCCCGCGGGCACGGTGCAGCGAGTACCAGGCCGCGATCGACGAGGCCAGCAAGGGCATCGCCGAGGCCGCGCAGGCCGAGCCCGGCGACGCCGCGGCGCTCGGCGAGGTCGAACAGCGCGCTCACCCGCTACACCGCCGCGGTCGCCGCCGCGCGCGCCAACAACCGGCAGGGCTTCCAGGTGGGCAGCGGCTACCTGCGGCAGGCCTCGAACCTGCTGCGGACGCCGACGACCGAGCCAGGCCGCGGTGCTCCCGACCCTGCGAGCCGTGGCGGACGCCGACGCGCGCGCGGGTCGACGACGCCTTCGACGCGGCCCGCAACGCCACTGATCGAGCTGTTCGCCGCAGGGCTCGTCGTGCTCGCCGGGCTGCTCGGCCGTCCAGCTGTGGCTGGCCCGGCGCACCCGGCGCATCCTCAACATCCCGATCACCGTGGGGCAGCGTCGCCGTCCTCGTCGTGCTTCGTCGATCGGCGCTGGTCGTGCTCCTCACCGGGCCAGTCGGCCGCGAACCGGGTGCGCGACACCCACTACGCGGCGACCCAGGCGCTGAGCCAGGCGCGCATCGACGCCTTCGACGCGCAGGGCGAACGAGGGGCTGACGCTCGTCTACCAGGGCAGCGGCGCGGACTACGAGAAGGCCTACCAGGACCGGCTGGCCACGGCGCAGCGCGAACGTCGACGCGGCGACGACCGCCGGCGCCGCGAACGCGGGCGGCGCCGAGCTGGACGCCTGGCGACACGGCGCACAAGCAGGTCCGCAAGCTCGACGACGAGGGCGAGTGGACCGCGCGCCGTCGAGCAGGCGACCGGGCGGCTCGCAGACAAGGCCTTCACCGCGTTCGACGACGACGAGCGCGGGCGGCGCTGCAGAACGAGGCCGCGGCCGTGGCCACCGGCCTGCAGGACCGGCACTGGCTGCTCGTCCTGCTCGGGTGGGTCACCCTGATCGCCGGGCTCGTGGCCGCCGGCGCCGCCGGCGTCGGCATCGCACAGCGGCTGGGGGAGTACCGATGAAGCGCCGCCTGCGCGTGTCCCGTCGCGCTCGCCGCCGCCGCTGCTCGCCGTCGCCGCCTGCTCGTGCCCCCGACCGGACCCCGACCGTCGCCCACGGCCGACCGCCGGCTGCGGCGGCCGCGCCGCACCGCCGCGCACGCGCCGACGTGCACCCCCGCGGCGACCGCCTCGTTACAGGCCGCTCGTCCAGCGTGCCCGCCCGGTCGCAGCTGCCCGCCGGCTCACTGAGAGCAGAAGATCGTCGACCGCGGGCGCAGCTCGTCGTGGGCGTCATCGTCCGACACCCGGCTGCTGGGTGCCCGCAACCTGTCCACCAACCAGTTCGAGGGGTTCGACATCGAGGTGGCGCGCCGCGTGGCGCAGGCGATCTTCGGCGAGCCCGGACAAGATCCAGTTCCGGGCGATCAGCGCGGCGCAGCGGATCCCGTTCCTGAAGGCGGGCGGCGACAACGGCGGCGTCGACATGGTGGCCCGCGCGATGACCATGACGTGCGACCGCTGGAAGCGACGTCTCCTTCGCCGGGCCCTACTTCCAGTCGTACCTCAAGCTCCTCGTCCGCCACGACGAGCAAGGTCGACGTCCGCCGCCGGCCTCAAGGGCAAGCGCGGTCTGCGCCACGAACGGGTCGACCACGCTCGCGAAGGTCGGCCGCCAAGGCCGTCGGTGCCGTCCCGGTCGGGCGTCCCCCTGACCACCGACTGCATGGTGCTGTGGCAGCAGGGCCAGGTCGACGCGATCGCGGCTGACGACGCCATCCTCGCGGGGCTCGCGGCCCAGGACCCGTCCGCGAAGATCGTCGGTGACCAGACCTGGAGCAGGAACCGTACGGGCTCGCCGTCTCGAAGGACCACCCCGAGTTCGTGCAGTTCGTCAACGCCGTGCTCGACCAGATGCGCGGCGACGGCGAGCTGGCAGGCGCCTACCAGGCGTCCGGGCTGGCGGACGTCCTCCAGGACCGGACCGCAGCCTGCGGCCGACTACACCGGCCGTTGCCGTGACCTCTGCCCCGGGCCGCCGCCACCGGCCCTCGGCGGGGTCGTCGACGGTCGCCGTCGCGCCGGCCGCGCCGGGACGGCTCGGGGAGCCGCTGCCGGTCGACGCCGCCCGCGGCTACCTGCTCGACCTCGGGCGCTGGCGGGACGCCCGCAAGCGCGAGCTCGACCTGCTCGACGCCGCCTCCCTGCGCGCCGCCGAGCCCGAGCTCTACACGCGGCGACGTCACGCTCTCGATGTCGCTGTGGCAGGCCGTCGACGGACCGCTACGGCCGAGCTGGTGCGGGTCTGGGACGACGGCCGGGCCGACCTCGTCGCCCGCGACCGGCTCGCCCGGCTCGTCTGGGGCCGGCTCGAGAGCGGCGGCCTCGGCGTCAACCTCGTCGAGGCGACCCGGCTCTCCGACGCGCTCGCCGCGCAGCTGCGGGTGCGGCTCTCGTTCGACCCGCGCGCCGCCGAGTCGGGCGCCCGCGTCGCCGCCCTGCGCGCCGCGCTCGAGCGGCTGCGCGAGCTGGTCAAGCAGGAGCCGGCCTGGGCGCCGCAGGTCGAGTTCCTGTCGACCCGGGTGGACGACGTCGCCGCTCGCGCCGCCCGGGGCGGCGGACGTCGACAGCGCGCTGGCCGGCCTCGAGGGGGACGCCGCCCGCGCCGAGCGCGACCTCGTCGTCACCACCGCCAAGCGCCTGCACGCCGCCCGCGCCGCCGAGCGCGCCGCCGCCGACCTCGTCGAGCGACCGCGCCCGCGCCGCGGCCGAGGTGCGCGCGCTCACGGCCCGCGAGGAGCAGGCCCGCGCGCTCGCCGCCCGCTGCGTCGCCGCCGTCGCGGACGCGCCGCGCTTCGCCGTCCCCGACGTCGCGGCGCTCGGGCCCCGTGCCGCAGGACCGGGCCGACGCTCGACGCGTACCTGCGCCGCCTCGGCGACGTCGCGCGCGCGCTCGGCGTGGTCGAGCAGGCCTACGCGCGGCGCCCTCGCGGAGCTCGACGACCTGCAGGGCCTGCTCGGCGCCTATCTGGACCCGCGCGGTCCGCAGCGGCCGGGCGAGCGACGCCCGGGGTCGCCACGCGCCGGGTGCGCTCGCCCGCGCCGCGCTCGGTCGCCACCCCCGTCCGCCTCGCCGACGCGCGCCGCCTGGTCGACCGCCTTCACCGAGCTCGTCCGCCCGCCCCCGCGGCGCCGGTCGCCTCGTCCACGCCCGCCACCCAGCCTGGAGCTCCGTCATGACCGCCGACGCCGCCGGCCTCGCCCAGGGCGTGCAGCGCTGCACCGTCCCGGGCTGCACCGGCACCATCGAGGACGGCTACTGCAACGTCTGCGGCACGCCGGCCGGCGCGATGCCCGGCGCGCCCGTCCCGAGCGTCCGTCCCGGCTCAGGGCGGCGCCGGCGCGGCGGCGTCCAGGGTCTGCCCGACGACCCGAGCGCGACCGGCGCGGTGGCGGGCACCGACGGCGCGGTCTCGACCCGCTCCTCGGTGACGTCGTCGTCGAACCGGCTCGCCAGCACCCCGCTCGGTTCGGTGCGGGCCGGGGGCTCACGCACCACGCGCAAGCTCGGGACCTCCTCGACCCGGCTGCGCGGCGCCCGGCTCGGCGCCGGCCTCACCACGATCCCGTCGGTGCCGCCGCTCGACCCGAGCAAGGCCGTGCTGGCCGAACCCGATGGTCCCCGAGGACCGGCGCTTCTGCTCCGAAGTGCGGCGCGCCGGTCGGGCGCTCCCGCGACGGGCGGCCCGGGCCGCTCCGAGGGCTTCTGCCCGCAGTGCCGCACCCCGTTCTCGTTCACGCCGAAGCTGCAGCCGGGCGACCTGGTCGGCGGCCAGTACGAGGTCGTCGGCTGCCTCGCGCACGGCGGCCTCGGCTGGATCTACCTGGCCCGCGACACGGAACGTCTCGGACCGCTGGGTCGTGCTCAAGGGCCTGCTCAACTCCGGGCGACGCCGACGCGTACGCGGCCGCGGTCGCCGAGCGCGAGTTCCTCGCGCAAGGTCGAGCACCCGCTCATCGTCGAGATCTTCAACTTCGTCCTGCACGAGGGCGCCGGCTACATCGTCATGGAGTACGTCGGCGGCACGGCGCTGAAGGACCTGCTCAAGCAGCGGACGGCGGCCAACGGCGGCCGGTACGACCCGTTCCCGGTCGACCAGGCGATCGCCTACGTCGTCGAGATCCTGCCGGCGTTCAGCTACCTGCACGACATGGGCCTGCTGTACTGCGACTTCAAGCCCGACAACATCATCCAGGTCGGCGACGCCGTCAAGCTCATCGACCTCGGCGGCGTGCGGCGGATCGACGACCTCGACTCGCCGATCTACGGCACCGTCGGCTACCAGGCGCCCGAGGTCGCCGACGTCGGCCCGTCGGTCGCGTCCGACATCTACACGCTCGGCCGCACGCTCGCGGTGCTGTCGATGGAGTTCCGCGGCTACCAGTCGACGTACGTCGTCGTCGCTGCCGCCGGTCGCCGAGACGCCGCTGTTCCAGCGCTACGACTCGTTCTACCGGCTGCTGGCCAAGGCGTGCGCGCTCGACCCGGCCGACCGGTTCCAGACGCGCCGACGAGCTGCGCGTGCAGCTGCTCGGCGTCCTGCGCGAGATCGTCGCGACCGGTTCGCAGGCCCGGGACGGCCGGGTCGAGGCCGCGCGGCACTCGGCGCCGTCCGTGCTCTTCGAGGCCCCGGTCGTGGAGGGCGACACCATCGACTGGCGGCTCGCTGCCCGTGCTCAAGGTCGACACCGGCGACCCGATGGCCGCCTGGCTCTCGGCGCTGTCGGTCACCGAGCCGGCCGACCGGATGAACGTGCTCTACGACGCGCCGCAGGAGACCGTCGAGGTGCGCCTCGACCTGGCCCGGACGGCGATCGCCGCCGGCCGGCCCGACGTCGCCGACGGCGTCGATCACCACGCTGCTGCGGGACGACCCGTGGGAGTGGCGCGCCGTCTGGGTGTCGGGCCTCGCGGCGCTCGCGAACGACGACGCCGCCGGCGGCGCGGGCCGCCGTTCAACGCCGTCTACGGGCAGGTGCCGGGCGAGCTGGCGCCGAAGCTGGCGCTGGCCCTGTCGTGCGAGCGGTCCGGCGAGTTCGACGTCGCCGAGGCGCTGTACGCCGTCTGCGCCCGCACCGACGCGAACTACACCGCGCCCGCCGCGTTCGGGCTGGCGCGGATCCGCGCGGGCCCGGGGCGACGTCGACGGCGCCCTCGCGGCGCTCGACCTCGTGCCGGCGACGAGCCGCGGGTACGTCGAGGCGCGGCGCCAGCGTGCCGGGCTGCTCGCCGCGTCGGGCCGCGGCCTGCCCGCCCTGTCGGACGCGATGGGCAGTATCGAGTCCGTGACCATCGACCCGCTCGACCGCGCCCGGCTGGCGCACGGGGGTGCTCGACGCCGCGCTCGACGTCGTCGCTGAAGGACGGCCCGCAGGAGAAGATCGAGATCGCCGGGGTGCCGGCGGTCGAGCCGCGGCTGCGCGACGCGCTCGAGCGGGCGTACCGCGAGCTCGCCGCGCTCACCCCCGACCGCGAGGAGCGGGTGCGGCTCGTCGACGCGCGCGAACGCCAAGCGCCGGTGGACCCTGCGGTGAGCGAGTCCGGCGTGGCCGTCGAGGTGACCTGCCCGACCTGCGGCGTCCCCGGTGGGCGAGGGGGAGCGCTTCTGCGAGAACTGCGGAGCCGCGCTCGACGCCCGACGCGGCGCCCGCGGCGGGGGCACCTGCCGCGCCTGCCGGCGGGGGTGGTCGTCGTCGACGCCGTCGACCTGGCGGCGCTGCCCGCGACGTGCACCGCCTGCGGCGGCCGGATCGCGCCCGACGGCTACTGCGAGCAGTGCGGCACGCCGGCGCCGGCGGCCGCGCGACCACTGGGTCGACGAGCCCGCGCCCTGGGTCGCCGCCGTCTGCGACCGCGGCGTGCGGCACTCCCGCAACGAGGACGCGATCGCCGTCGCGGCCCGTGCCGAGCCCGGCTCGTTCGCGGCCCTCGTCGTCTGCGACGGCGTCTCGTCGGCGCCCGACTCCGACCGGGCGAGCCTCGCGGCCGCGCGCGCCGCCCGGGACGTGCTGGCGCGTGCCGACGGCGCCCGCCGACGCCGAGGCCGCCGCTGCGAGCCGCGGGCGCCGCCGCCGCACAAGGCCGCCGCCGACGTCGCTGCCGACGTCGCGTCGGCAGGTGGCCGGACCAGGGCGGCGGGCCCGCCGTCGACGACCTTCGTGGCGGCCCTGCTCGCCGGCGGCCGGCTCGCCGTCGGCTGGGTGGGCGACAGCCGGGCGTACTGGCTGCCCGACGGCGGCACCGGCTCCGGGTCCGAGCAGCTCACGGCCGACGACTCCTGGGCGGCCGAGGCGATGGCGCTCGGCGTCTCCGCGCGAGGAGGCCGAGAGCGGCCCGAACGCGCACGCGATCACGCGCTGGCTCGGGGCGGACGCACCCGACCCGCGCCCGCGGACGCGTCACCGGCGGCCCTCGACGGGCCCGGCTGGCTGCTGCTCTGCTCGGACGGCCTGTGGAACTACTGCTCCGAGGCCGCCGACCTCGGCCGGCTCGTCGCCCGCACCACCCGGCCGAGCGGTCCCGACACGGCCCGACGCCGCCGCCGGCACCGCTCGCCGCACGCGCCCTCGCGCTGCGTCGCTGGGCCGTCGAGCAGGGCGGCGCCGACAACATCAGCGTCGCGCTCGCGCGCGTGCGAGGACTCAGACGGAACGATGACCGGAACGATCAGGAGGACGTCATGGCCCAGTTCACCGCCGAGGTCTACCAGAACGAGTTCCTGCCGCAGGACGGCACCGACGTCCACGCGATCGTGACGGTGACGTGCTCCGGGCGCCGGCGAGGCGGGGCGCGGCGAGGGCGGCGACGCGGCCGAGATCGTGATCATCGACACCTCCGGCTCGATGCAGGGCGAGCGCTTCGCGGCGGCGCAGCAGGCCGCCGCGGCGGCGATCGACCAGATCCTCGACGGCACCTGGTTCGCCGTCATCGCCGGCACCGACCAGGCCGCCCGCGCCTTCCCGTACCCCAACGCCGTGTCCCCGATGGTGCGGATGGAGCCGGGCGCCCGCGCCGAGGCGAAGCGCGCCGTCCGGCAGCTGCTCGCCGGCGGCGGCACCGCGATGGGCACCTGGCTGCGGCTGGCCACGCAGACTTTCCTGTCGGTGCCGTCGGTGACCCAGCGCCACGCCATCCTGCTCACGGACGGCAAGAACCAGAGCGAGTCGGTCGCGTCGCCCTGCAGGAGGGCGATCCGCACGGCCCAGGGCGTGTTCCAGTGCGACTGCCGCGGTGTCGGCGCCGACTGGGACGTGCGCGAGCTGCGGGGCGTCGCCACCGCGCTGCTCGGCACCGTCGACCTCGTCGCCGCGCCGGCGCAGCTCGCGTCGTCCTTCGAGGAGATCATGCGCAACGCGATGGGCCGCGGCGTGGCCGAGGCGTCGCTGCGCGTCTGGGCGCCGCAGGGCGCCCAGGTGCTGTTCGTCCGCCAGGTCGCGCCCGCAGGTCGAGGACCTCACCGGCCGCCGCCAGGACGTCAACGCCGCTGACCGGCGCCTACCCGACCGGGGCCTGGGGCGACGAGAGCCGCGACTACCACGTGGCCGTGCGGCTCGCCGCCAAGCCCGTCGGGGCCGAGCAGCTCGCGGCCCGCGTGCAGCTCGCCGTCGGCGAGCAGGTCGTGGCGCAGGCGCTCGTCAAGGCGCTGTGGTCCGACGACGACGCGCTGACCACGCGGATCAACCCCGCCGTCGCGCACTACACCGGCCAGGCGGAGCTCGCCGAGGCCATCCAGGAGGGGCTGGCGGCCAAGGCGGCCGGGGACACCGCGACCGCCACGACCAAGCTCGGCCGGGCCGTGCAGCTCGCCGCGGCGACCGGCAACGACGAGGCCACGAGCGCGGCTGCGCAAGGTCGTCGAGATCGACGACCCCGACACCGGTACGGTGCGTCTGCGCCGGAACGTCGACAAGCTCGACGAGATGGCGCTCGACACGAGCTCGACGAAGACGACCCGGGTCAAGCGGTGAGCGCGGACCTGAGACCGACGAGCACGGGACGGTGGTGTGAGTGGCGACGTACACGTGCCCGGACGGGCACACCTCGCAGTCCGGCGACTACTGCGACGTGTGCGGCCTGCCGATCGCGCGCCGCGGGCGGCTCGCCGCTCCCGCCGCCCCTCCCGACCCCGGCGCCGGCCGCGGCGCCGCCGCCGCGCCCGCCGGCCCGCCGCCGCCGGTCACCGAACCCGCTCGCGCTCGGCACGCCGCCGCCCGGCGGCCCCGGCCCGCGGCGACCCGCAGCTGCCCAACTGCGGCACCGACAACCCGGCCGACGCCCTCTTCTGCGAGAACTGCGGCTACGACTTCACCACCGGTCAGCTGCCCCGCCCGCTCGACCCGCCCGACCCGTCCGACCTGCAGCCGGTGCCGCCCCCGTCCCGGCCCCGCCCGTCCCGGTCGGCGCGGCCGCCCGTCGACGGGCCGCCGACGGGGCGGCCGCCGCGACTGGGTGGCCGAGGTGTGGGTCGACCCCGACTGGTACGCCGCGCAGGGCGTGACCGACCCGCTGCCGTCCGTCGGCGCGCCCGCCGTCGTGCCGCTCGACGAGCGCAGCGTGCTCATCGGCCGCACGTCGGCCTCGCGGAACATCCACCCGCAGATCGACTGCTCGAGCGACAACGGGGTGTCCCGGCGGCACGCGCAGCTGACGACGGACGGCCAGCGCTGGTGGATCGAGGACCTGCAGTCGTCGAACGGCACGTACATCGGCGGCGCCGGCGAGCCGCTGCCGACGACGCCGATCGCGCCCGGCCAGCGCGTCGAGCTCGCCGACGACGACCGCGTCTACGTCGGCGCCTGGACCCGGATCGTCGTCCGCCAGGCCTGACGGCCGTCCGTGCCCCACGTCACGACGGGCACCGCGGCACCGGGGCCGCCCGGAGTCGATAGCCTCGGACGTGGCAGCGGCGCCGCTCCGCGGCGCCATCGCGGACCGACTCACGACCGAACTCACGATCCGAGCAGACCACTGAAGGGGACCTTGGCAATGGCGCGCAAGGGCACGGCGACCGTCGTCGGCGCAGGCTTCTACGGCAGCACCACCGCGCAGCGGCTCGCCGAGTACGACATCTTCGAGAAGGTCGTCCTGACCGACATCCGGGACGGCTGGGCCGAGGGCCTCGCGCTCGACCTCAACCAGTCCCGGCCGATCGAGGGCTTCGAGACGCAGGTCGTCGGCAGGACCACGGGCACGGACGGCACGGGCTACGAGGTCATCGCAGGGCTCGGACGTCGTCGTCATCACCGCCGGCCTGCCCCGCAAGCCCGGGATGAGCCGGATGGACCTGCTCGAGGTCAACGGCGGCATCGTCCGCGGGGTCGCGGAGAACGTCGCCCGGCACGCGCCCGACGCCGTCGTCATCGTCGTCTCCAACCCGCTCGACGAGATGACCACGCTCGCCCAGATCGCGACCGGCTTCCCGCACGAGCGGGTGCTCGGCCAGGCCGGGATGCTCGACACCGCCCGGTTCTCGTACTTCGTCGCCGAGAAGCTCGCCGTGCCGGTCGGCGCCGTGAAGACCCTCACGCTCGGGTCGCACGGCGACACGATGGTCCCCGTGCCGAGCGCCTGCACGCGTCAACGGGCAGCCGCTCGACCAGCTGCTCGACGCGCAGACCGTCGAGGAGCTCGTCGTGCGCACCCGCAACGGCGGCGCCGAGGTGGTCGCGCTGCTCAAGAGCGGCTCCGCCTACTACGCGCCGTCGGCCGCCGCCGCCCGGATGGCCCGCGCCGTCGCCGAGGACTCCGGCGCCGTGATGCCGGTGTGCGCCTGGGTCGACGGCCAGTACGGCATCGAGGGCGTCTACCTCGGCGTCGAGGCCGAGCTCGGCGCCGGCGGCGTGCGGCGGGTGGTCGAGCGCGACCTCACCGAGACGCGAGCTCGCCGGCCTGCGCGAGGCAGCGGACGCCGTGAAGGCCAAGGCCAAGGACGCCGCCTCGCTCTGAGTCCCGGCCCTCGCCCGGGGGCTCAGGCGGCGCCGGACGGCTGCCGGGCGGCGTAGGCGGCCGGCGTCGTGCCCAGGTGCGCCTTGAACTCGCGCACCAGGTGCGGCTGGTCGCTGTAGCCGAGGTCCGCCGCGAGGCTCGCCCAGTCGACGGGCCCCCCGTGGCGGGCCTGCTCCGCGGCCTCCAGGAGCCGGTAGCGGCGGACGATCCAGGTCGGTGGCACCCCCGCGTACTCGCCGAACAGCCGCTGCAGCGTCCGCGGGGCCACCCCGGCGACCGCTGCCAGGTCCTCGACCCGGCGGACCGAGCGGTCCGCCTCGGCCGACCCGCGCGACCGCGACGACCTCGCGGGCGGCGGCCACGCGGGCGGCGTCCGCACGCTCCACCACGGCGGCGAGGAGCGCGCGCAGGACGTCGACCCGCTCCTCCTCGCCGTCCGCGGCCGCGACCCGGCGGGCGACGTCGCGCCGCGTCGAGGTCGACGAGCGGCCGGCCGAGTGCGGTCACGCGGTCCGTCAGCGCGCGGGCCGGGACGGGTCACGAAGGCGCCGAGACCGCCGGGGGCCGTGAGCGCCGCGACGTTCCACCCGCGGCCGGCCAGCCGCCGTGCCGACAGCCGGCGCAGGACCCCCTCGAGCTCGGCGACGACCGGGCCGGGCAGCCCGCCCGGTGGCGGCTCGGCGTGACCGGCGTACAGGTTGGCGCCGGGATGGGTGAGGACGCGCTGGACGTGCTCGAGCCCGGCCGGCAGGTCCCACCGCACCGCCCAGAACCGGTCGACGAGGCCGTCGAGCGCGTCGCCGGGCGGCGTAGCGGGTGAGCGTGACGTGCCGGCGGAACGTCCCGGGGTCGACGATCCCGCGCGCGTCGCGCTCGAACGGCGCCGGGGGGCGGTCGCGGACGGCGACGGTGGAGGCGGCCATCCGGGAACGGTAGTGCGGCGCGAATGTTCAAGGCGGGGCCGCGCGCCCCGCCTAGCGTCGACGGTCATGACCAGCGAGACCCTGCCCCCGTACTTCCCGGCCGACCGCGCCGGCCGTCTTCGCCGTACCCGGGGAGGTGGTGCGGCTGCTCGATCCGGTTCTCGACGACCTCGCGGGGCTCGTCGACGTCCCCGCCGCCGGCGACCTCGCTGAGCCGACCCCCTGCGAGCG
This sequence comes from uncultured Actinomycetota bacterium, assembly GCA_963792195.1. Classification (GTDB taxonomy): domain Bacteria; phylum Actinomycetota; class Actinomycetes; order Actinomycetales; family Kineosporiaceae; genus DATKNA01. The sequence goes on from CAWBVK010000008.1 coordinate 29,964, forward strand.
CTTCGACGTCGCCGGGCTGCGCGACCACGTCCTCGGCTGGCTGCCGTTCTTCGCCGCGGCCCTGAGCGACCCCGACGCCCGAGGTCCCCGGCCCGACCCGGAGGCCTACCGCGCCGCAGAGGCGGGCCGGCCGCTCGCGGACGACGTCCGAGCGGCCGCCGCCGCGATCGTGGCCGCGACGCACGGGGGCATCAGCGGCCGCCACGTGGTCCTGTCGGCCTCCCGGATGGACGGCGACGCCGCGCTCGCGATGGTCCTCGGCGAGTACGTGCTGCACGGCTGGGACCTCGCCCGTGCCCTGGGCCGGCCCTGGACGCCCCCGCCGGCGGCGTGCGAGGCCGCCCTGCAGTTCTTCGAGGGCGATGATCGTGCCGGAGTACCGCGTGGGCGAGGCCGCCTTCTTCGGGCCGGAGGTGCCGGTGCCGCCCGGCGCGGGCCCGCTCGACCGCCTGCTGGGTTTCGCCGGGCGCGACCCGGGGTGGTCCGCCCGCTGACCGGGAGACGCTTCCCGTCCGCCAACCGCTCGCATGCATGACCGTGCACGGACGCGGGTAGGTGGCCGCTCACGACATGACGATGACGTCAGGGGAGCGTTGCGCATGACAGCAGCGACAGCAGGTAGTCCGGGAGTGGTCAGGAGCCTCGTCCCGGCGCGGATGGACCGCCTGCCGTGGGCGCGGTTCCACTGGACGATCGTCTTCGGTCTGGGCACCGCCTGGATCCTCGACGGCCTCGAGATCCAGATCGTGTCCGCGATCGGTAGCACCCTGCAGGAGAAGGGGACGCTCGCGCTCAGCAGCGGCCAGGTCGGCCTCCTCGGCTCGGTCTACCTCTTCGGCGAGGTGGTCGGCGCGCTCGTCTTCGGCCGGCTCACCGACCGGCTCGGCCGCAAGCGGCTCTTCATCCTGACGCTGGCCCTCTACCTCGTCGCCAGCGGCATCGCCGCGTTCTCGTTCTCGCTGTGGTTCCTGCTGCTGTTCCGGTTCGTCGCCGGCCTGGGCATCGGCGGCGAGTACACCGCGATCAACTCCGCCATCGACGAGCTCATCCCGTCGCACTACCGCGGCCGGGTGGACATCGCGATCAACGGCACCTACTGGGCCGGCGCGATGATCGGTGCCGCCGCCTCGATCTTCCTGCTGAACCCGAACCTGTTCCCGATCAACGTCGGCTGGCGCATCGGCCTGCTCATCGGCCCCGTCATGGGTCTGGGCATCATCTACCTGCGCCGCAACATCCCCGAGAGCCCGCGCTGGCTGATGACCCACGGCCGCGAGGAAGAGGCCGAGCGCACCGTCGACGAGATCGAGGCGCAGGTGCGCGCCCAGGGCATCGAGCTCGAGCCGGTGCCCGACTCCAAGGCCCTCGAGGTCAGGGCGCAGCCGCCCATCTCGTACGGCCAGATCGCGCGGGTCATGCTGTCGAAGTACCCCAGCCGGTCGTTCCTCGGCTTCTCGATGATGGTGACGCAGGCGTTCCTCTACAACGCCATCTTCTTCACCTACTCGCTGGTGCTGGCGCACTTCTACAACATCCCCGGCGACAAGATCGGGTACTACTTCTTCCCGTTCGCCGTCGGCAACCTGCTCGGCCCGCTGCTGCTCGGGCCGCTGTTCGACACCGTCGGGCGCCGCAAGATGATCCTCGTCACCTACGGCATCTCCGGCGTCCTGCTGGCCATCAGCGCCGTGCTGTTCCACAACGGCTCCCTGACCGCGACGACGCAGACGGCGTTCTGGTGCGTCATCTTCTTCTTCGCCTCGGCGGGCGCCTCGTCGGCGTACCTGACGGTCAGCGAGATCTTCCCGCTGGAGCTGCGCGGGCAGGCCATCTCGTTCTTCTTCGCCATCTCCCAGCTCGCCGGCGGCGTCGCGGCGCCGTACATCTTCGGCCGGCTCATCGGTGAGGGCAAGGACCCGGGCCCGCTGACCATCGGGTACTACTTCGGTGCCGCCGTCATGATCGCCGGTGGGGTCATCGCCTGGTTCTTCGGCGTCGACGCCGAGCGCAAGTCGCTGGAGGACATCGCCAACCCGCTGTCCGTGGTGAGCGAGCGCGAGGAGATCGGCCGTCCGCGGCGCGGCGCCACGCGCGTCGAGGGCGCCGCCCCGATGGGCTGACCCGTCCCGCAGCGCGCACGGTCGTCGTGCCCGGCGCCCGCCGCGAGGGTGCCGGGCACGACGGCGTCGCGGGTGGCCGGCGCCGGCGGGGGGCCCGGGCACGCCCGGCGTCCCCGCTGGATAGGCTGCCGAGGGCGGTGGCAGGCCGCGCCGGCTGCAACAGGCGCAACATCGAACATCGGTCGCGGTGTCGAACAGGTCGTGGGTGTCGAAGGAGTAGGTCGGTGGCGAAGATCAAGGTGGAGGGCCCCGTCGTCGAGCTCGACGGCGACGAGATGACGCGGATCATCTGGCAGTTCATCAAGGACCGCCTGATCCACCCCTACCTCGACGTCGACCTCCGCTACTACGACCTGTCGATCGAGCACCGCGACGCCACCGACGACCAGGTGACCGTCGACGCCGCGAACGCCATCAAGGAGCACGGGGTCGGCGTCAAGTGCGCGACGATCACGCCCGACGAGGCGCGCGTCGAGGAGTTCGGCCTCAAGAAGATGTGGCGCTCCCCGAACGGGACGATCCGCAACATCCTCGGCGGCGTCGTCTTCCGCGAGCCCATCATCATCAGCAACATCCCCCGGCTCGTCCCCGGCTGGAACAAGCCCATCGTCATCGGCCGCCACGCCCACGGCGACCAGTACAAGGCCACCGACTTCAAGGTGCCGGGGCCCGGCACCGTGACCATCACCTTCACCCCCGACGGCGACGGCGACCCGATGGAGTTCGAGGTCGTGCGGATGCCCGAGGACGGGGGCGTGGTGCTCGGCATGTACAACTTCAAGCGGTCCATCGAGGACTTCGCGCGGGCGTCGCTGAGCTACGGCCTCAAGCGCGGCTACCCCGTCTACATGTCGACGAAGAACACGATCCTCAAGGCCTACGACGGCATGTTCAAGGACACCTTCGCCGAGGTCTTCGAGCGCGAGTACAAGGCCGAGTTCGAGGCCGCCGGCCTGACCTACGAGCACCGCCTCATCGACGACATGGTCGCGGCCGCGCTCAAGTGGGAGGGCGGGTACGTCTGGGCCTGCAAGAACTACGACGGCGACGTGCAGTCCGACACGGTCGCGCAGGGCTTCGGGTCGCTCGGCCTCATGACGAGCGTCCTCATGACGCCCGACGGCCGCACCGTCGAGGCCGAGGCCGCGCACGGCACCGTGACCCGGCACTACCGCCAGCACCAGCAGGGCAAGCCGACCTCGACGAACCCGATCGCGAGCATCTACGCCTGGACGGGCGGCCTCAAGCACCGCGGCCAGCTCGACGGGACGCCCGCGGTGACCGGGTTCGCCGAGACCCTCGAGCGGGTCTGCGTCGAGACCGTGGAGAGCGGGCGGATGACCAAGGACCTGGCGCTGCTCGTCGGGCCCGACCAGTCGTGGCTCACGACCGAGGAGTTCCTCGGGGCCCTCGACGAGAACCTGCAGAAGGCCCTCTCCTGACTCGGCGGGTCTGAGCCGGCGGACCTGACTGAGTGCCGGCTCAGCAGGCCTCGCCGCTCGACACCGCCGTCACCCGGCCGTTCGGAGCGGGCCCCGACGCCCGCCCCGAGAGGCCGTCGGGGCCCGAGGTCCACGTGACGGCGCCGGAGGCGGCGCGGTGCACGGTGACCTCCGTGCCCCCGGCCACGAGGTCCGCGACGGTGATCCCGACCGCGATGCCGTCGGCGGTCGAGAGGTGACGGTCGGGGGCGCCGCGGTCCACCCAGCCGACGAAGCGGTCGCCGGCCGCCACGAGGGTGAAGCCGTGGCGGGTCGACACCGTGCGCGCCGCTCCGGCGCAGGTGCGCCGGCGCGTGACGAGCGGCCCGACGAGGTGGGCGACCGTCGAACGGACCCGCTTCGCCGACGTCCCGAAGTCCAGGTGCGTGATGTGCGTGTCGGCGGTGATGACGCCCAGCCCGCCGGCCTCCAGCACCAGACCGGGCAGGTCCTGGGCCGGGTCCTCGTCCGACGCGTCGCCCTCGCCCTCGGCGGCCGTGGCCATCGGCGCGCCGGAGCCGCTCGGCGTGCTCCCCGTGCTCCCCAGGATGGCGGTGGCCGGCGGCGTGCCCACCGATCCGACGGGCGAGGGGCCCGGGGACACCTCGGCGAGCGTCGCGCCGGCCGGCGCGGTGGCGGGCGAGGTGCCACCCCCGGCGCACGCGCCGAGCACGAAGAGAAGCGGAACGATTACGCTGAGTCGACGTGCCACGACGCCGAGGTTAGGCGAAGTGCACCGCCGTCCACCGGTACCGACACGGATCCCGGCCCGGCATCCGTCACCGGAACACCACGGTGCGGCGTCCGTTGAGCAGCACCCGGTGCTCGGCGTGCCAGCGGACGGCACGGGCGAGCACCTGGGCCTCGACGTCGCGGCCGGCGGCGGCCAGCGCCTCCGGGGTCATGGTGTGGTCGACGCGGACGACGTCCTGCTCGATGATCGGCCCCTCGTCGAGGTCGTGGGTCACGTAGTGGGCGGTGGCGCCGATCAGCTTGACGCCGCGGTCGTGCGCCTGGTGGTAGGGCCGCGCGCCCTTGAAGCTGGGCAGGAACGAGTGGTGGATGTTCACGGCGCGGCCGGCGAGCTCCGTGCAGACCCGGTCGGAGAGCACCTGCATGTAGCGGGCGAGCACGACGAGCTCGACGTCCAGCGTCTTCACGAGGTCGAGGAGCCGGGTCTCCGCGGCGTCCCTGCTGTCGGGGGTCACCGGCACGTGGTGGAACGGCACGCCGTAGAACTCGGCGACCGGCCTCAGGTCGTCGTGGTTCCCGACCACCGCGGGGACGTCGACGGGCAGGGTGCCGCTGCGCGACCGGAACAGCAGGTCGTGCAGGCAGTGGCCGCCGAGACTCACCAGGATCAGGGTGCGGGTGCGGTGGTCGGCCGGGTGCAGCTGCCAGTCCATGCCGAACCCGCTCGCCACCGGGGCGAAGGCCAGCCGCAGCGCGGCGCCGAGCTCGACCGGGGTGACGGCGTCACCCGAGGGCGCGACCTCGACCCGCATGAAGAAGCGCCCGGTGCCGGGGTCCCCGTACTGGTGGCTCTCGGCGATGTTGCCACCGGCCGCGAGGACGGCGCCCGCGACGGCGTGCACGATGCCGGTCCGGTCGGGGCACGACAGCGTCAGGACCTGGTTGGCGCTCACGCCGTGCACGCTAGCCGTCACCGGGTCGGTACGGAGTCGCCCGCGCGGCTCGCGAAGTCGACACCCCCCGCACTACGCTGCCCATCGGGTCGCCGCGATCGGCCCGACGAGGGAGTCGTGGTGAGTGAGGTGCGTGAGCCCGGGGTGTCGCCCGGGCTGGATCGGCTGGACACGTCGGTGGCGCACCCTGCGCGGGTCTACGACGCGTGGCTCGGGGGCAAGGACCACTTCGCCGCCGACCGCATCGCCGCCGAGCAGGTGATGGCCCGCAACCCGGGTATCGGTCCCGGCGTCCGCAGCAACCGGGCCTTCCTCGCCCGGGCGGTGCGGTTCCTGACGCTGGAGGCGGGCGTCCGGCAGTTCCTGGACCTCGGCACCGGGCTTCCCTCGGCCGACAACGTGCACGAGGTCGCGCAGGCGGCCGCGCCGGACGCGCGCGTGGTCTACGTCGACAACGACCCGATCGTGCTCGTGCACGCGCGTGCCCTGCTCACCGGGGCGCGGGGGACCGTCGCCTACACCGAGGCCGACCTGCGCGACGTGCCCGGGATCCTCTCCGCCGCCGAGCGCACCCTCGACCTCGCCCGGCCCGTCGCGGTCATGCTGCTCATGACGCTGCAGTTCGTGCCCGACGCCGACGGTCCGCACGCCCTGGTGCGGCGCTACCTCGACGCCCTGCCGTCGGGCAGCTACCTCGTCGTGTCGCACCCGGCCAGCGACGTCAGCGACGTCGCCAACCAGGCCACCGCGCGCTACAACGAGCTGGTCGCCACCGGCATGACCCGGCGCAACCGGGAGGAGTTCGAGGCCTTCTTCGACGGGCTGGAGCTCGTCGAGCCCGGCGTCGTGCACCCGGTCGACTGGCGCTCCGGCCCCGACGACGCGCTCGAGGGTGAGCCGTCGCCCGCCTACTGCGCGGTCGGCCGCAAACCCTGACAGCTCGCCGGGCGGCGCCGCGCTAGGCTGTGCGCAGCCGCGACTGGCGCACAGGTGGGTCACCACCGGGGAGCGGTGGAGTCGTCGTCCACGGGTCGTCCGCCTGGGCCCGCTGGTCCATCCCGCGCACGCGGGCCCGACCGACGCCACCCCGTAGGAGTGCCCATGCTCGACCAGTCCGCTCACCAATCCGCCGTGCCGCACACCACCCCCTCCCAAGCGGTCACGAACGCCCCGCTCGAGCAGGTCGACCCCGAGCTGGCCGCCGTCCTCGACGGCGAGCTGGGCCGCCAGCGCGGGACGCTCGAGATGATCGCCAGCGAGAACTTCGCCCCGCGCGCCGTGCTCGAGGCGCAGGGCAGCGTGCTCACGAACAAGTACGCCGAGGGCTACCCCGGCCGCCGGTACTACGGCGGCTGCGAGTTCGTCGACGTCGCGGAGGACCTCGCGCGCGAGCGGGTCAAGGCGCTCTACGGCGCTGCCTACGCGAACGTCCAGCCGCACAGCGGCGCGCAGGCCAACGCCGCCGCGATGGTGGCCCTCATCGACCCCGGCGACCGCATCCTCGGCCTCGAGCTCGCGCACGGCGGGCACCTCACCCACGGCATGCGCCTCAACTTCAGCGGCAAGCTCTACGAGGTCTCCGCCTACGGCGTCGACCCGCAGACGATGCGGATCGACATGGACGCCGTCCGCGCGAAGGCCTTGGCGGACCGCCCCAAGATGATCATCGCGGGCTGGTCGGCGTACCCGCGTCACCTCGACTTCGAGGCGTTCCGCAGCATCGCCGACGAGGCCGGCGCGCTGCTCCTCGTCGACATGGCGCACTTCAGCGGGCTCGTCGCGGCCGGCCTGCACCCGAACCCGGTGCCGCACGCCCACGTGACCACCTCGACCACGCACAAGACGCTGGCGGGCCCCCGCGGCGGGATGATCCTCGCCGGCAGCGAGGAGCACGCCAAGAAGTTCCAGTCCGCGGTCTTCCCCGGGCAGCAGGGCGGCCCGCTCATGCACGTCATCGCGGCCAAGGCCGCCGCCTTCAAGATCGCCGGGACGCCGGAGTTCCGGGAGCGCCAGGAGCGCACGATCCGCGGCGCCCAGATCCTCGCCGAGCGGCTGCTCGCCGCCGACGCGCGGGAGGCCGGCGTGAGCGTGCTGACCGGCGGCACCGACGTCCACCTGGTCCTGGTCGACCTGCGCGAGTCGCAGCTCGACGGCAAGCAGGCCGAGGACCGCCTGCACGAGGCGGGTATCACCGTGAACCGCAACGCCGTCCCGTTCGACCCGCGGCCGCCGATGGTCACCAGCGGGCTGCGGATCGGCACCCCGGCGCTCGCCACCCGTGGCTTCGGGGACGCCGAGTTCGCCGAGGTGGCGGACGTCATCGCCGAGGCGCTCAAGCCCGCCGCCGACGTCGACGGGCTGCGCGCGCGGGTCGAGCGGCTCGCCGCCGACTTCCCGCTGTACCAGGGCCTGGAGTCGTGGTGAACGGAAGGGTGACCGCGCAGCTCATCGACGGCAGGGCCACGGCCGCCCGGGTCAAGGACGAGCTGCGCGAGAGGGTGGCGGCGCTGGCCGCACGCGGCATCGTGCCGGGGCTGGGCACCGTGCTCGTGGGCGACGACCCGGGCAGCCACGCCTACGTGCGCGGCAAGCACAAGGACAGCGCGGAGATCGGCATCGCCTCGGTCCGGGTCGACCTGCCGGCCGACTCGAGGCAGGAGCAGGTCGAGGAGGCCGTGGCCGCCCTCAACGCGGACGCCGCCTGCACGGGGTTCCTCGTCCAACTGCCGCTCCCTGCGCAGATCGACGCGGACCGGGTGCTCGAGCTCGTCGACCCCGACAAGGACGCCGACGGCCTGCACCCGACCAACCTCGGGCGCCTGGTGCTCAACGTGAACGGCCCCATGCGCTCGCCGCTGCCGGCGACGCCGCACGCGATCGTCGACCTGCTGCTCCGGCACGACGTCGACCTGCGGGGAGCCGAGGTGTGCGTGATCGGCCGCGGCGTCACGGTGGGCCGGCCGCTGGGCCTGCTGCTGACCCGCCGCGCCGTCAACGCCACGGTGACGCTCTGCCACACCGGGACGAAGGACGTCGCCGAGCACGTCCGCCGCGCGGACGTCGTCGTCGCGGCGGCCGGCGTGCCGGGGATGGTGACGGCGGCGATGGTGAAGCCCGGGGCGACCGTCGTCGACGTCGGGATCACGCGGGTCGACGTCGAGGGCGGGCGCACCCGCTTGGTCGGCGACGTCGCGCCCGACGTGCTGGACGTCGCCGGACTGGTCGCCCCCGTGCCCGGCGGGGTGGGCCCGATGACACGCGCGATGCTGCTGACGAACGTGGTCGAGGCGGCCGAGCGGGGTGTTCGCGGACGCCGTTGACGGGCGTCGTGTCCTGGTCGTGATACGGTCGTTTCGGTTGCAGTCGCCGTTCACTCGTGCTTGTCGGACGCCCGCGGATCCCAGCGGGCGTCAGGTGTGTATGGGCCAGGTCGGCCGGTTGACCCGGTGATGGTCATTCATCCGTTGCCGACGTGGTACTTCATCAGGAGAGAAACATGGCACAGGGCACCGTGAAGTGGTTCAACGGCGAGAAGGGCTTCGGCTTCATCACGCCCGACGGCGGCAGCGCCGACGTCTTCGTCCACTTCTCGTCCATCCAGACGGACGGCTACCGTTCGCTCGACGAGAACCAGCGCGTCGAGTTCGACGTGACGCAGGGCCAGAAGGGTCCGCAGGCGGCGAACGTCCGCCCGATCTGAGACCCCTCCCAGACGAGGCGGCGAACGTCCGCCCCGTCTGATCCACGGTCTTCACGTGAGCCCGCCCGGCATCGCCGGGCGGGCTCACGTGTGCCCGGGCGAGGTCAGGCCTGCTCGAGCCGACGGAGCGCGAGCGTCGCGTAGAGGGCGGTGCCTGCCGAGAGCACCCGGTCGTCGAACGCCGCCTGCGGTGAGTGGTTGCTCGGCGCCGTCGCCGGGTCCCGCCCGTCGACGATCGCCCCGAGGAAGAGCATCGCGCCGGGCACCCGGGCGAGAACCCGGGAGAAGTCCTCGCTGCCGGTGATCGGGTTGGGCATGCGCAGCGCCGTCCCGGGGCCGAACATGTCCTCCGCGACGCCCAGGGCGAAGGCGGCCTCGGCCGCGTCGTTCACCGTCACCGGATACTCCTCGTCGTACCGCACGTCGACGTCGACGCCGTGCGCGGCGGCCACCCCTTCGCACACCCGCCTCACCGTGTCGGCGAGGGAGAGCTGGACGGCGCGGTCGAAGGTGCGCACCGTCGCCTCGAACGTCGCCGTGTCGGGGATGATGTTCCGCTTCGTTCCGCCGTGAATGGTCCCGACCGTGAGCACGTGCGGGGCGAACGCGTCGATCGAGCGCGCCATGGCGGCCTGCAGGGCGGTGACCATCTCGCACGCGGCGGCGATCGGGTCGCGGCCCAGGTGCGGCGTCGAGGCGTGCCCGCCGCGCCCCCGGACGGTGACGAACACGCCGTCGCTCGCCGCCATGAGCGGGCCCGGGCGGCTCGCGATCATCCCGCGCGGCGTCAGGTTGCTCATGACGTGCAGCGCGTAGGCCGCGGTCGCGCGCGGGCCGGCGGCGTCGAGCACGCCCTCTTCGATCATGAAGCGGGCGCCGTCGAACCCCTCCTCGCCCGGCTGGAACATGAGCACGACGTCACCGGCGAGCCGGTCGCGGCGCTCGGCGAGCACCCGGGCCGCCCCGACCAGCATGGCCGTGTGCAGGTCGTGCCCGCACGCGTGCATGATCCCCGGCATCGCCGACCGGAACGGCACGTCGACCTCCTCGGCGACGGGGAGCGCGTCCATGTCGCCGCGCAGCAGCACCACCTGCCGCTCACCGCCGTCGGGCACGGCCCCGCCCCGGAGCACGGCGGTCACCGACGTCGTCGTGCCGCCGGTGCTGATCTCCAACGGCAGGCCGTCGAGAGCCGCCAGCACCTTCTCCTGCGTGCGCGGGAGGTCGAGCCCGATCTCGGGCTCGGCGTGCAGCCGGTGCCGCAGGTCGGCGAGATCGGGGGCGAGGGACCGGGCGTCGTCGAGGAGATCCGGGGCGAGGGTCATGCGCCTTTCTACCCCGTCCCTCCCTGTGCCGCCTCGTCGTCGCGCCCCAGCGCCAGGTAGAGGGTGGCCAGCGCCTCGTGCGTGCCGCGGCCCCCCAGCGCCGGCGGCGGGTCGGGCAGCTGGCGGACGACGAGGTCGACCGGCGCGTCGAGGGTCGCCGGGCGGCCCGGCAGGGGGACCGGCGGGAGCCAGAACCGGTCGAGGCCGGCTTCGACGTCGACGGACGGCAGGTCCCCCAGCACGCGGCGGGCGCCCACCGGCTCGACGGCGTCCGCGGGGTCGTCCCGCTCGCCCGAGGCGAGGTCGGCCAGCAGGTCGGCCCGCGACCTTCCGCGCCAGAGCAGCAGCTCGAACGGGTCGTCGTCGAACCGCTCCGCCAGCAGGTAGAACGTGGCGGCGATGTGCTTGCACGGCACGGCCACGTCGGGGCAGGTGCAGCGCATGGTCAGCTCGCGGGAGCTGACGGGGAACAGCGGGGCGCCGGCGGCGGTGAACAGCTCCTCGAGCTCGCCCGGCAGCTCGCCGGCGAGCAGCTGCGCCCGGTACAGCGCCTGCGACGCGAGCGCGCTCTCGACCGCCTCCCACGCCTCCTGGGGGAGGACGGCGAAGCCCACGCTCACCTGGTAGGGCTGCTGGCGCGAGCCCTGGACCGTCGAGCTGACGACGCCGGGCCGCACGGTCAGCTCGAGCACCTGACCCTTGCGGGCGTACGTGCGCCCGCGCGTGAGCCGCCCGCCCATCGACAGCGACTCCAGCACGGCGACGAACCGCCGGGACCACCAGGTCGAGCCGATCGCGCCGCGCTCCGACCGGGCCACGAGCCCGCCCTCGACGCGGATCGGCCGGGCACCACGCTCGCCCCAGTCCTGCCAGCCGCCGCTCACATCCCCACTGTGCCACCGCCGCCGCGACCCGGGATCCGGCGGGCTACTCGGCGACGGCCGCGGCGGCGTCGAGGGACACGAGCTCGCGGAGCTGGTCGGTGGAGAGCTCGGTGAGCCAGCCCTCACCCGTCCCGACGATGCGCGCGGCGAGCCCCCGCTTGTCCTTGATCATGGCGGCGATCCGCTCCTCGACCGTGCCGGCGCAGACGAGCTTGCGCACCTGCACGTTGCGCGTCTGGCCGATGCGGAACGCCCGGTCGGTCGCCTGGTCCTCGACGGCCGGGTTCCACCACCGGTCGACGTGCAGGACGTGGTTCGCCGCGGTCAGGGTCAGGCCCGTCCCGCCGGCCTTCAGGGACAGGACGAAGAGCGCCGGCGCGGCGGCGTCCCCGCTCTGGAACCGGGCCACCATCGCGTCCCGGTCCTTCTTCGGGACGCCCCCGTGCAGGAACAGCACCTCGCGGCCGAACCGGGCCGACAGGTGCGCCCGCAGCATGCCGCCGAACTCGGCGAACTGCGTGAAGAGCAGGGCCTTCTCGCCGTTCGCCAGCACCTCCTCGAGGGTCTCCTCGACGCGCGCGAGCTTGCCGGAGCGCCCGCCGAGCGCGGTGCCGTCGTGCAGCAGCTGCGCGGGGTGGTTGCAGACCTGCTTCAGCTTGGTCATCGTCGCGAGCACGAGGCCGCGGCGCTCGATCCCCTCGCTCGCCTCGACCTTGGCCAGCATGTCGTCGACGACCGCCTTGTAGAGCGCCGCCTGCTCCCGGGTGAGCGAGCAGACGACCTCCATCTCGAGCTTGTCGGGCAGGTCGGCGATGATCGAGGTGTCGGTCTTGACCCGCCGCAACACGAACGGGCGGGTGAGCGTGCGCAGACGCTCAGCGGCCTCGTCGTCGCCGTGCCGCTCGATCGGCCGGGCGAAGCGGCGGGTGAAGTCGGCGGCCGTGCCGAGCAGCCCCGGGTTGCAGGTGTCGAGGATGGACCACAGGTCGGCGAGCCGGTTCTCCACCGGCGTCCCGGTGACCGCGATGCGCTGGCGGGCGGCGAGGGTGCGCGCCGCCTGCGCCTGCCGGGTCGCGGCGTTCTTGATCGCCTGCGCCTCGTCGAACACCACCCGCCGCCAGGCGACGTCGCGCAGTGCCTCGACGTCGCGCGCGGCGACCGCGTAGGTCGTGACCACGAGGTCGGCGCCGGCGACGGCCTTCTCGAACTCCTCGCCCCGGGCCCGGTCGGCGCCGTGGTGCACGTGGACGGACAGGTCGGGGGTGAACCGCTGCGCCTCGCGCTGCCAGTTGCCGACCAGCGACATCGGGCAGACGAGGAGCGTGGGGCCCTGCTCGTCGCCGTCCGGCGATCTCGACGCGCCGGGAGTGGTTTCCGGTGCGGCCGAACCACTCTCCGCGGGACGAGATCGCCCCGAGGTGTCGAGCGCGAGGAGGGCGAGGATCTGCACGGTCTTGCCCAGGCCCATGTCGTCGGCGAGCACGCCGCCGAGCCCGACCCGGTCGAGGAAGGCCAGCCAGGCCAGCCCGCGCTCCTGGTACGGGCGCAGCGTGCCCGTGAAGCCCGGCGGCGCCGGCACCCGCTCGAGGCGTTCGTCCGCGGCGGCCGACAGCAGGTCGGCGACCCAGCCCTCGCCCTCGACGCCGAGCACCGGCAGCCCGGCGGTGTCCTCGTCGAGGGTGGCCGCGAGTCCGAGCACCTCGGCGAGCGACAGCGCCGCTGACGGCGGCTGCTCGAGCAGCTTCAGCCCGCGCGCGAGCCGGCGCGGGTCGAGCTCGACCCACTGCCCGCGCAGCCGCACCAGCGGCTGGTGCAGCGCGGCGAGCCGGGCGAGCTCCTCGGCGTCGAGGCGCTCCTCGCCCAGCGACACCTCCCACTGGTAGTCGACCAGGGCCTCCTGGCCGAGGTCGCCCCGGGTCGCGACGACGCCGGGCTGGCCGCGCCCGCGCGCCCGCAGCCGCGCGCCGAGCCGGGCGGAGGGCCGGCCCCACCAGCCGGGCAGGTCGACGCCGAAACCGGCGGCCGCCAGCACGGGGGCCGCCTCGCGGAGGAACGCGTGCGCGGCCGTCGTGTCGAGGGCGAGGGCCTCGGGCCGCGCGGCGCGCAGCGATCGCTCGAGCTCGGGGTAGAGCCGGCTCGCCCGGCCGAGGTCGGCGAGCAGCGCCCGCGGCGGCGACGGCACGAGCCGCTGCATGGCCGCCGCCGCTCCCTCGCCCGCCCAGACCTGCGCCGCGGGCGCCACGAGACTCGGCTCGGCGCTCGCCTGCAGGGCGAACTCCAGCTCCCACAGCCCCTCAGGGTCGCCCTCGAGCGGTTCGACGAGCCGGAAGCGCGCCCGGGCCGGCCCGCCGACGACCTCGCGCTGCCACCGGGCCAGCTCGGCCGCCAGCGCGGCCACCGCACCCGCGCTGGCCTCGAACCGCCCGTCGCCGGCCGTGGTCGAGGGCGACGAGCCAGGCGGGCGTGCCGGGTGCGGACCGCACGCCCGCGACCCGGTCGACGCCGCGCGCTCCGGACGCCCCGTAGGCCCCGGACGGCGACAGCCGTCGCCGCACCGCCGCGTCGAGCAGGTCGTCGAGGGCCGCGCCGACGACGTCCGCGGGTGCCGGTGCCCGCACGGCAGGCGCGGCGCCGAGCCCGGCCGGCGGGAGTGCGAGCACCAGCGCCCGGGCCCACGCCGCGTCGGGGCCCGCGAGCAGCGGGCGCCACACGGCCCGGCCGCCCCAGGGCCGCAGCCCCGTCGGCGACACCGGCGGTGGCAGGACGGCCGGCAGCGCCCGGCCGCGGGCCGCCAGGTCGTCGGCGAATGCGGCCATCTCGCGCAGGTGGCGCCACGCCGGGCCCGCGAGCGTCCCGTCCGGCACGGGTCCGAGCAGCGCCGCCAGCGCGGCCGCGGCGTCGAGCTCGACGACGGGCACCCGCCACGCGAGCGCCCGCAGGCGTGCCCCGCGCCCGCCGACGACGCCACCTCGGGCGAGCTCACCGGCCGGCCGCCCGACGACGGCAGCAGCAACTCCCGCACGCCGGTCGCCGCCTCCGGCTCGGCGAGCGCGGCGGCCACGCGGTCGGCGTCCGCGGCATGCGGGTGCGCCACCGCCGGCGACCCCGCGCGGCGGCCACGGGCGGGCGCCTCCACCAGCGGGACGGCGGCGTCCTCGGCCCACACGACGAGCGCCGCCGTCGCGCTGCCGGGAGCGGACCACCACGCGTGCAGGACGAGCACGCGTCAGCCCCGGCGTGGGAGGCTGGGCCGGCAGGGACGGCCCGGCGGGGCTGGGATCAGGTCACCGACGACAGGAGTGCGTGATGGCCGACGAGGCAGCGGGCGGGGCGGGCTCGCCCAGCCCGCAGGACGACGTGAAGCGCAAGTTCCGCGAGGCGCTGGAGCGCAAGCAGGGCAAGGCGGACCGGCAGGCCGAGGCGGGCGAGCGGGGCGACCACACCAAGATCCACGGGACGCACGGCCCCGAGAGCACGCAGCGGTCGTTCCGCCGCAAGAGCGGCTGACGCAGTCCGCCGGAGCGTTCACGCCAGCCCGACGGCCGCGCGGAACACCTCGCCCTCGCCGGCGACGGTCAGCGGTCCGGTCCCGGCGGGCGTGAACGCGGACGTCCCGGGGGTGAGCGTGACCTCGTCGCGGGGGCAGCGGACGGTCACCGTGCCGGCCGTGCAGAGCAGCACCTGCGGGCCCGGCGCCGGAGCGACCGGGAGCGGGCCGCCGGCGACGGCGAGCCGGGTCAGCTGGAACTCCGTGACCGGCGGCCGCCACGCCACCTCGTGCCCCGACAGGCGCGTCGTCGGGACGTCGCGGACCGGGCGGCTGCGCCCGTCGACCACGTGCAGCAGCTCCTCGACGGCCACCGGCTTGTGCGTGAGGCCGGCCCGCAGCACGTTGTCGGAGTTGCCCATGATCTCGACACCCGTGCCGTGCAGGTACGCGTGCGGGGCGCCGGCCGGCACGAACAGGGTCTCGCCGGGGAGCAGCGGGACGAGGTCGAGCAGCAGCGGCGCGATGACCAGCGGGTCCTTGGGGAACTGCTGGACCAGCCGGCACACCCAGATCAGCGCTCGGCGGTCCTGCGGGGTCAGGCGCCGGGGCCCCGTCGCCCGGCGCACCGCGGAGCAGGGCGCGGGCCTCGCGGGCGACGTCCGCGGCGAAGGCCGGGCGATCGTCGTCCGGCCAGGTCACGAGCACGCGGAAGGCGTCCTCGAGGCACGCGGTCTCGTCGAGCGCATGGGCCCGCAGCGGGGCGGCGACGGCGGCGGCGCGCGGCCCGTCGAGCAGCGACAGCAGCCGCAGCGCCTGCGCCCCGGGCCGGAAGCCGCACAGCGCGTCGACCGGCTCGAGCGCGTAGAGCATCTCGGGCTTGGCGTAGGGGTCGACGTACCGGTGCTCGCCGAGCACCTCCGCCTCGCCCTCGAAGCCCGACCGGGCACGCTCCGGCCCCGGGTGCACCTGCATCGACAGCGGCCGTGCGATCGCCAGCACCTTCAGCAGGTACGGCAGCCGCGCACCGAACGCCGCGACGACCTCGGGGCCGAGCAGCTCGCCGGGGTGCTCGGCGACCAGGGTGTCGAGGCGGTGCTCGCCGTCGCCGTCGTGCACGGCCGACGGGTCGGCCGGGTGCGCGCCCATCCACAGCTCGGCCTCGGGGCCGCCCGAGGGCCGGCGGCCCTGCATGCGGGCCAGGGTCGTCGGCGAACCCCAGTCGTACGGCCGGACCGGGTTGCGCATCGCCAGGACCCTGGGCAGGTGGGGCATCGGCGCCATTCGCGGAACGATACCGGCTGCCCTCCCGCCGTCCGGTGCTGCCGACGCATCCCGGTTCAGTGCTCCGCCAGTGCCCACTGCGCGCCCTCGGGGGTGTCGCGCACCTCGACGCCCGCGGCCACCAGCCGGTCGCGCACCAGGTCGGACACGGCGTAGTCGCGGGCGGCGCGGGCCCGGCCGCGCAGCTCGAGCAGGGCCTCGACGTACGGACCGACCACCTCGCGCGGGTCGCGGACGCCGACCGTGGCGAGCTCGCCGAGCCGGACCACCAGCGACCGCAGGATGCGCCGGGCGTGGTCGACGTCGTCGTTCTGGTCGGTGTCGGTGCGCCACGCCACGATGGCCTCCTCGAGGTCGAGGACGGCCGCGACGCACTCGTCGACGTCCCCGCGGCCGACGGCCGCCTCGAACGCGGCGCGTGCGGCGTCGGCGTCCGTTCGCAGGGAGGGCCGGGCCGCCGCAGCGCGCGGCGCGCCCGGCGCGGCGGTGACCGGCGAGGGCGCCTCGACGCCCGTGCCCTGCCCGGCCGCCGTTCCGCGCAGCAGCGCGTCGAGGTCGTCGAGCGCGATGCGGCTTCCCGCCGGGAACACCCGCTGGGCGCCGCGCCGCCGCACCGTCACACCGCCGCTGCCGGAGACCCGGGCGAGGCGCGCGCCGAGGTCGGTCACGAGCGCCGTGTGCTCGTCGACGCCCAGCACGCCGACGTCGTCCGGCAGCTGCTCCTCGAGCGCCGCCAGCCGCTCCTCCCCGAGGTAGCAGTACCGGGTGTCGTAGCGGCCGCCCTCGGCGTTGTCGTAGTGCGGCACCAGCACGGCGCGCAGGCCGGTGAGCCGGCCGAAGAGGTCCAGGCCCTCGTCCCAGTAGGGGTCGGCACCCGCCTTGTAGACCTCGTAGACGGGGATCGCGTGCGTGCCGAGCGTGCAGGCCGCGGCGGAGCCGAACACGAGCGTGCCGCCGCGCGCGGGGATGTCGGCCAGGACCGCGGGCACGGGCGTGTCGCGCCACTGGCGGAGCGTGTACGTCGGGCTCCCCGGACCGGCGAACGCCCAGCGGGCGCGCCCGAGCAGCGCGAGCGTGCGCTCCCGCTCGACCTGCGGTGCGTCGGCCCGCCGCCAGGAGGCGAGCTCGACGGGCAGGCCCACCGACGCCTTGAAGTAGGCGGAGGTGCGCTCGACGAGGTCGTCGGCGTTCACCTGGAAGCCGAACGTGGTGTCCAGGAGCACGGCCGGGCCGTCGCCGCGGGTGGCGAGGTCGACCTCGCGGTGCACCTTGACCAGGCTGGGGGCCGTCTCGCCAGACCCCATGACGACGAGCAGGCTCACGCGGCGCTCACCTCGTCCTCCGGCCCGTCCTCCGGCCCGTCCGCCGGGCCGTCACCCGCGGTGGCGGCCAGCGCGAGCAGGTCGGCGGCGAGCCGCTCGGGCTGCTGGGCGTGCAGGTCGTGGTCGGCGCCCGCGTACCAGCGGACGTCGCCCCGCGGGAGGGCGCCAAGGGCCTCCTGGACGGTGGCTCGGGCGGCGGCGGCCCGGCCGCTCTCGCCCGGCTCGGGGTGCTCGGCGACGGCGGGAACGAGCAGCACCGGCACCTCGATCCGGGGGTACCAGGCGGCGGGGTCGCCCTCGAAGAGCGAGCGGACGATGGCCCGGTGGTGGTCGCGGGCCAGCCGCGCGCGGACGCCGCCGCCGGGCAGCTCGACGAGGTTGGCGAGCGTGCCCGCGACCCCCTCCTCGGGCCAGTCGGGGTGGGCGGCGGCGATGGCGCGGGCGACGTCCGCGTACCTCACCCCCTCCAGCGACGGCGGCGCCAGGACCGCCCAGCACTCCTCGAAGGTCGCGAAGGAGTCGCTCGGCCGCAGCCAGCCGCCGTCGACGCAGGCGACCGCGGACGCCACGCCCGGGTGGCGGGCCGCGAGCGACAGCACGACGTTGCCGCCCCACGACTGACCGGCGACCACGGGGGCCCCGAGCCCTGCTATGACGGCGAGGGCCGCGAGGTCGTCGGCGTTCGTGTCGCTGTCGTACCCGCCGGGCGGCTCCTCGGACAGGCCGTGGCCGCGCAGGTCGACCGCTACCACGCGGTGTCCGGCGGCGGCGAGGTGCCGGGCGACCCCGTCCCACAGGCGCGCGTTCGACGCGAGGCCGTGCACGAGGAGGAAGGGCCGGCTCCCCGGCGCGGCGCCGTCGAGCTCGCGGACCGCGAGCGCCGGGCCACCGTCGGGGAGCCGGACGGTGTGCTGGCGGGGGAGCGGCTGCGCGGCGGTCGTCGTCACGGGGTCGAGACTAGGTCGGTGCCGTGCGTGCCGCTCGCTCTCGGGCGGCCGGCGGTGACGCCCGACGTCCCGCCCGCGTCCGGTCGGCCCGGGCCTCTCGCCGGGTCACCCGGAGTTCACCCGCCGTGCGGCGATGTGGTTAGCGTCACGCGGCGGGTCAGGTCTACGGTGACGGTATGTCATTCACGCTCTGGCTCAGCGCCGAGGAAGAGCGGATCCTCGCCACGATCATGCGTGCCGAGGGCAGCCGTAGCAAGGAGCAGGCCGTCATCAAGGCCATCCGCGACAAGGCCGACCTGCTCGCCGCCGACCGTGCCACCCGGGAGAACCCCGGGTCCGCCGAGCGGGCGTCCGGCGCCTGAGTCCCACGATGTGCGGCCCGGGCCGGCGACCACCTCGCCGCCCCGGGCCGTCAGTGCTTTGCCCCGACGTCGTCGCCCCCAGGCTTCTGCGGCGATCATGCACGCTGGAGCGATCATGCGCGCTGCGGCGATCACGGTCGGGGCGCCCTCCGCACCCTCGTGATCGCTCCCCCGTGCATGATCGCTCCCCCGTGCATGATCAGCGGGAGGGTGGGAGGTGGGGGAGGGCGCGGGCCAGGATCTCGGTCGCGACCTCGTCGGGGTGGGTCTCGGGCAGCCAGTGGCCGCCGTCGAGCTCGACGAACCGGTAGTCGCCGCGCAGGTAGCGCCCGGTCCGCTCCGCGGCGGCCCGCCCGAGCGCCGGGTCGTGCCGTCCCCACAGGTATGTGGTCGGGCCGCTCCAGCGCGGTCGGGGTCCCTCGGCGGGCCTCCGGCGCAGCGCTGCCGGCACCACGCGCTGCACGAGTCCGGCGCCGAAGGCCCGGTACCACCCCAGGGCGCCGGTGAGCGCCCCCGGCTCGCGCATGCGCCCGGCATAGTGGCGGGCGCGCTCGCCGGGGAGCCCCGAGGCCGTGAGCGCCCGCTCCAGCGCCGGTGCCACGGCCAGCTCCGCGAGCACCGGCACCTGGAACAGGCCCATGTACCAGCTCCGTGCCGCCTGCGCGCTGTGCGTGAACGCCCAGGCGAGGGCGGCCGGGTGCGGTGTCGACAGGACGACCGCGCTCGCGAACCGGTCGGGGTACCGCTGGACGGCGTCCCAGACCACCGCACCGCCCCAGTCGTGGCCGACCAGGTGCGCCCGGCCCACGTTCGCGGCGTCGAGGAGCGCCACGACGTCCGCCGACACCTCGCGGAGCCGGTACGCCGCCACGCCGGCGGGGCGGGCGCTAGGGGAGTAGCCCCGCTGGTCGGGTGCGAGCGTGCGCAGGCCGGCCGCGTGCAGCGCGGGCTCCACCGCCGTCCAGGCCGTGGAGTCCTGCGGGAAGCCGTGCAGCAGGACCACCGAGCGGTCCCCGTCGGAGCCGTCGCGTGGGCCGCCGTCGCGCACGTCGAAGAGGAGACCGTCGCGGGTGAAGGCCGTGAGCCGATCGGTCGGGCCGGTCTGCTCAGCCATCGACGCGTTCCGCGGGCGCCGAGGGGACCGCACGCAGGAACGCCGGGGCGGTCAGGTCCTTCGCGGCGAAAGCGGCGGCGACGGCATCGGCCACCGCTGCGGTGTCGTCATGGCGCACCAGCGCGATCGCCGAGCCCCCGAACCCCGCGCCGGTCATCCGCGCACCGAGCGCGCCCGCCTCGACCGCGCTCGCGCACGCCAGGTCGAGCTCGACGCACGACACCTCGTAGTCGTCGCGCAGCGACGCGTGCGAGGCGTCGAGCATCGGCCCGACCGCGGCCAGGTCCCCGGCCTCGACGAGCGCGACGGTGTCGCTCACGCGTTGGATTTCCGTGACCACATGACGCACCCGCCGGCCCGTCTCGTCGGCCTCCTCGGGGTCGTCGACGAGGTCCCGGAGCCTGGCGAGGGCCGCGTCGAGGTCGCCCGGCGCGATGTCCCGCAACCACCGGACGCCGAGCAGTGCGGCGGCCCGCTCGCACTGTTCCCGGCGCGAGCCGTACTGCCCGTCCGTCAGCGCGTGGTGCGCCCGCGTGTCGACGACGAGCAGCTCGAGGCCGGCCGCGGTCAGGTCGAAGGGCACGTGCCGCACCGAGAAGTCGGTGCAGTCGATGAGCAGGGCCGATCCCGCGGCCGAGCGCAGCGAGGCCGCCTGGTCCATCCCGCCGGTCGGGGCACCGGCGATGTCGTTCTCGGCGCGCACGCAGGCCTGCGCGAGCCGCGCGCGCCCCGCGTCCGACCCGCCGAGCCCGAGGGCGGCGACGTCGTCGAGCGCCACCGCGACGGCGCACTCCAGCGCCGCGGACGACGACAGCCCCGAGCCCAGCGGCACGAGCCCGTCGATCGCGGCGTCGAAGCCCGGGACGGCGAGGCCGGCCTCGGCGAGTGCCCAGGGGACGCCGACCGCGTAGCCGGCCCACCCGTCGACCGTCCCGGGCGCCACGTCGGCCAGGCGGCCCTCCCAGCGCTGCCGGCCCTGGTCGGTGCTGTCGTCCGTCACCTGGGCCGACACGACAGCGAGGTGGTCGTCGTGGCGCGGCGCCAGCGCGACGTACGTGCGGTGCGGCAGCGCGAACGGCAGGCAGAGGCCGCCGTTGTAGTCGACGTGCTCGCCGATGACGTTGACCCGCCCAGGCGCCGCCCACACGCCGGCCGGCTCGCGGCCGGTCGACTCCACGAGCGCCGCGCGGGCGCGCCCGACCGCGGCGGCCCGTGCGTCGGCGTCGGCGTCCGGGTACCACTCGGCCGTCACGAGGCGACCTCGCGCAGCCGCGCGGCGATGTTCTCGGGCTGCGGCGTCGTTGATCCACGCGCCCATCCCCGACTCCGAGCCCGCCAGGTACTTGAGCTTGCCGGGCGCTCGCATCACCGAGAACAGCTGCAGGTGCAGCCGGCCGAGCTCGCGGTGCTCGCCGACCGGCGCCTGGTGCCAGGCGGCGATGTAGGGCAGCGTCGCGACACCCTCGAAGTAGCGGTCCGCGCGGCGCAGGAGCTCCAGATAGACGTGCGCGAGCTCGTCGCGCTCGGCGTCGTCGAGCGCGACGAAGTCGGGCACGTCGCGGTGCGGCGCGAGCTGGAGCTCGAACGGCCAGCGCGCGGCGGCAGGCACGAAGGCCGTCCAGTGCTCCCCCGACAGCACGACCCGGGTCCCGGCCCGGCGCTCGGCGGCGAGCACGTCCGCCAGCAGGTTGCCACCGGTGCCGCGGCGGTGCTCGGCCGCCTGCCGCAGCAGCTGCGAGGTGCGCGGGGGGATGTACGGGTAGGCGTAGATCTGGCCGTGCGGGTGGGTCAGGGTGACCCCGATCTCCCGGCCGCGGTTCTCGAACGGGAACACCTGCGCGATGCCGGGCAGCGCCGACAGGTCGCGGGTGCGATCGGCCCACGCCTCGATGACCGTCCGGGCGCGGTGCGGGTCGAGCGAGGCGAACGACGCGTCGTGGTCGGAGGTGAAGGCGACCACCTCGCAGCGCCCCCGGCCCGGCCGCACGGGGAACAGCGGCTCGGAGTCGACGAGCCCCGGCTCGCCCTCCACCGACATGCTGAACGACGGGAAGCGGTTCTCGAAGACCACGACGTCGTAGTCGCTCGCGGGGATCTCGCTCGGCACCCGGCCGCGCCCGGTGGGGCACAGCGGGCACTCGTCGGCCGGCGGGAGGAAGGTGCGGGTGTTGCGGTGCGAGGCGATCGCGACCCACTCGCCGGTCAGCACGTCGAACCGGACCTGCGAGCCGCCGCCGGTGCCGTGCTCGAGGGGGCGGGTGTCGGGCGTGGCCCGCGAGGCCGCGCCCGAGACGTACGGCTCGCTGTCGTCGAAGTAGATGATCTCGCGCCCGTCCGCGAGCACGTCGGTCGTGCGCCGTACGGCGGGCGCCGCCGGTGTGGCGGTCATGCGTCCTCCCGGTCGATGTGTGCGGCCGCCCGCCCGGAGGGGTCCCCCGACTGGTCCGTGCCCGTTCGCTCCCGCGTCTCGTACTGATGGTGGCCGTCGCGCCCGTCCCGCTGGGCGGGGGAGGCCAGCACCAGGCGCCCGACCCGCGACCGGACGACGCGGGCCGCGTCGGCGTCGAGCCCGTCGTCCGTGACCAGGACGTCGACCTCGTCGAGGCGGGCCATCGAGCTCAGGCCGACCACCCCCCACTTCGTCGAGTCGGCCGTGACCACCACGCGCCGGGCGGCGGCGATCAGGGCGCGATCGGTCTCGGCCTCGACCAGATTGGGGGTGGTCAGGCCGGCGCGCTCGTCGACACCGTGCACCCCCAGGAACAGCCAGTCGACGTGCAGCGTGCGCAGGGCCGCGACCGCGAGCGGGCCCACCAGGGCGTCGGACGGCGTCCGCGTGCCCCCGGTCAGCAGCACCGTCAGGTCCTCGCGGTGCTGGCGGTGCAGGGCGTCGGCGACGGGGATGGAGTTGGTGACGACCGTGAGGTCGGGGACGTCGCGCAGCTCGAGGGCGACGGCGTAGGTCGTCGTGCCCGCCGAGATCGCCACGCTCGCCCCGGGCGCGACCAGGGTGGCCGCCGCCGCCGCGATCGCCGCCTTCTGCGTGGTCTGGAGCAGGAACTTCGCCTCGAACCCGGGCTCCTCCGCGCTGCGTGCGGAGAGCGCCGTGGCGCCGCCGTGCACGCGCGCCACGAGACCGCGCCGGGCGAGCGCCTCGATGTCGCGGCGGACGGTCATGTCGGACACCGCGAGGAGGTCCACGAGGTCGCTCACGCGAGCGCCGCCGCGGACCCGCACCTCCTCCAGGATCCGCTCCTGGCGCTGCCGGGCGAGCATGGCGGAACTGTTTCGCCCTACTTCCCGAAAGTCAACAGGTTCGAACACGGTGGTGTGCGGTCCTGACTGCTACCCCACCCCAGACGGAGTGCCGGTATCCGCGGCGTGCGACATGTCCCGGTTACTGTGCGCTGGCTGAGCAGGAGCAATGCGTCGCAGGCTGCCTGCCTGGGGACCGCCAGGACTCGGTTTGGTTACGAATCTGTGTCGCGACCTTGACGGGCGCGGAGCGGGGCCGCAGGGTGGCCCGCACATGGGAGGTCGTGTGGGGTTCTGTTCGACCTCCGTCCGTCTGAAGGAGGAACGATGACCCGACCTCAGTCCGAGGCCGAGTACCTGGCTCGTATGGTCCCGCCGTCGGTGGCCGCACTCAGCCGCCGCGGCGTTCTACGCGGCGGCCTCGGACTCGGGGCCGCGCTCGGGGGCAGCGCCCTGCTCGCCGCTTGCGGCGGCAGCAGCAGCGGCTCGAGCGCATCCAGCGGCGCGTCGGGCGGCGGCGGTGCCGCCACCAAGGCGACCGGCACCGTCACCTTCGGCTCCAACCAGTCGGACGCCGCCCCGAAGGCCACCTTCGCGAAGCTCATCGACAACGCCCAGTCGAAGACAGGGCTGACGGTCAAGGTCAACACGGTCGACCACGAGAACTTCCAGGAAAACATCAACAACTACCTGCAGGGCCAGCCGGACGACGTCTTCACGTGGTTCGCCGGCTACCGCATGCGGTTCTTCGCGGCGCAGAACCTCGTCGGTGACGTCAGCGACATCTGGTCGAACATGCAGGGTTACACCGACGCGTTCAAGACCGCCTCCACCGGCGACGACGGCAAGCAGTACTTCATCCCGCAGTCGTACTACCCGTGGGCCGTGTTCTACCGGAAGTCCGTCTGGCAGAAGCACGGCTACCAGGTGCCGAAGACCCTGGACGACCTCACCAAGCTCGCCGACAAGATGAAGAAGGACGGGCTCGTCCCGATCGCCTTCGCCGACAAGCAGGGCTGGCCGGCGATGGGCACCTTCGACATCCTCAACATGCGGATCAACGGGTACCAGTACCACGTCGACCTGATGGCCCACAAGAAGCCGTGGACCGACCCGGGCGTCACGAAGGTCTTCCAGACCTGGCAGTCGCTCCTGCCCTACCACCAGGAGGGCGCGCTCGGCCGCCAGTGGGAGGACGCCGCGAAGGGCCTGGAGCAGGGGACGTCGGGGATGATGCTGATCGGCCTGTTCGTCACCCAGCAGTTCAAGCCCGAGGAACTCTCGGACGTCGACTTCTTCACGTTCCCGGCGATCGACCAGTCCATCGGGGCCGACGCCCTCGACGCCCCCATCGACGGCCTCATGATGGCGCCCAGCCCGAAGAACGAGGCGGGTGCCAAGGCGTTCCTCACGTACATGGCCAGCCCCGACGCGCAGACCTTCTACGCCAAGACCGACCCGACCACCCTGATCGCGAGCAGCAAGGCCGACACGTCGGCCTACACCGCGCTGCAGAAGAAGTCGGCGGAGCTGGTCGGCTCGGCGAAGAACATCGCCCAGTTCCTCGACCGCGACTCCAACCCGGCCTTCGCCTCGACCGTCATGATCCCCGCGCTCCAGACGTTCCTCAGCAAGCCCAACGACATCCAGGGCCTCCAGTCCAGCATCGAGAAGCAGGCCGCCAGCATCTACACCAGCTGACGCCGCCGCTGCCGGCCGGCCGTCCCCGCGCATCCAGCGGTGGCGGTCGGCCGGCGTCGACGTCCATCGGTACCGGCAGGACGGCTGCGGGGCCGCTCCCCTTGTCAACGCAGTGCGGCGGCGCCAGAGTGACGCCACGCGACCCGCCGTGACGGGGGACCGCACCCGTCCGGCCAGGCGAGGGTTCACCCAGGGAGGCACGGGATGTCAGGCACCAGCGAGACCCCTCCGCTGATCACGGTCGGCGAGCACGGCGACACGGGCCCCCGCGCGGGCGGGCACGAGGGGGTGCCGACGAACAAGCGGGTCAAGCGGCTCACGGGTACGGACCGGGTCGTGGTCGCCCTGATGGTGGCCGTCCCGCTGCTGCTGACGACCATCTTCGTGATCCTGCCGGCGATCGCGACGGTCGCGCTGTCGTTCACCAGCTGGAACGGGATCGGCGACTTCTCGCGGATCAAGTGGATCGGTCTCAAGAACTACAGCGACGTGGTCACGATCTACCCCGCGTTCTGGCCGGCGGTCCAGCACAACATCATCTGGCTCCTGGTGCTCTTCCTCGTGGCGACGCCCATCGGGGTGTTCCTCGCCGTGGTGATCGACAAGGGGCTGCGTGGCAGCCGCTTCTACCAGACGGCGCTGTACATGCCGGTGGTGCTGTCGTTGGCGCTCATCGCCTTCATCTGGCAGCTGCAGTTCTCCCAGGACTACGGGTTCCTCAACACCGTGCTGATGAAGACCGGCCTGACCCAGCAGCCGATCGACTTCTTCGGCGACCAGAGGTACAACCTCTGGGCCGCCCTGGTTGCCACGAGCTGGCGGCACATCGGCTACATCATGCTGCTGTACCTGGCGGGCCTCAAGGGCGTCGATCCCAGCCTGCGCGAGGCGGCGCAGGTCGACGGGGCGAACGAGGTCCAGACGTTCTTCCGGATCGTGTTCCCGGTGATGCGACCGATCAACGTCATCGTGTTCGTCATCACGGTCATCGAGTCGCTGCGCGCCTTCGACCTGGTCTGGGTCATCAACAAGGGGCGCAACGGCTTGGAGCTCCTGTCGGCGCTGGTGACGAGCAACGTGGTCGGCGAGGCCAGCCGGATCGGCTTCGGATCCGCGCTGGCGACGATGATGCTGGTCATCTCGATCGTGTTCATCGTCATCTATCTGGCCACGGTGCTACGCGAGGAGGACCGATGACCGCCGTTGCCACGCGGCCGAGCGGGACGGCCGTGCCCGTCCAGCCGCGCAAGCGTCCGAGCGGGGGGCGTATCGCGGCGTACGTGCTCCTGATCATCGTCGCCGTCCTGTGGCTCTTCCCGACGCTCTGGGCCGTGCTCCAGTCGTTCCGGGACTACCACACCGGCGTCTGGACGATCGCCAACTACACCAACGCCTGGCAGCAGGGGGACTTCACCCGGCACTTCATCAACTCCGTGCTCATCACCGCTCCAGCGGTGATCCTCACGCTCTTCCTGGCGTCGATGGTGGCGTTCGTCATCGCTCGGTTCAGCTGGCGGTTCAACCTGGTCCTGCTGGGGATCTTCACCGCGGCGAACCTGCTGCCCCCGCAGGCCCTGCTGATCCCGCTGTTCCGGCTCTCCACCCGGGTGCCCCTGCCGTACTGGCTGAGCGACTCGGGCAAGCTCTACGACTCGTTCTGGATCCTCATCCTGGTGAACACCGCCTTCCAGACCGGGTTCTGCACGTTCGTCCTGAGCAACTACATCAAGACACTGCCCAAGGAGCTGTACGAGGCCGCGATGGTCGACGGTGCGTCGATCTGGCTGCAGTACTGGAAGATCACGATGCCGCTGTGCCGACCGGCGCTGGCCGCGCTGGCGACGCTCGAGGTGACCTGGATCTACAACGAGTTCTTCTGGGCGACCGTGCTCATGCGCACCGGCGACAAATTCCCGATCACGAGCTCGCTCAACAACCTCAAGGGCGAGTTCTTCACCGACCAGAACCTGCTCTCGGCGGGTTCGGTGCTCGTCGCGATCCCGGTGATCGTCATCTTCTTCCTGCTGCAGAAGCACTTCGTCTCCGGTCTCACCCTCGGGGCCAACAAGGGATGACCCGTCCGCTCCTGTTGCGGGCCGCCGGCGTCGCCGTCCTGGTCGACACCGACGGCCCGCAGCTCCCGCGGGTGCTCCACTGGGGCGCCGACCCGGGTCCGCTCGACGGCGACGCGCTCGTGCGGCTGGTGGCGGACCTGACGCCCGCCGTCGGTCACGCCGGTCTCGACGAGCCGTGGCCGTTCCCCCTGCTGCCGGGGGAGGCCGACGGCTGGTCGGGGCGCCCGGGGCTCGCCGGGCACCGCGACGGCCGGAGCCCGTTCGCCGCCCCCGCGCTGATGGGCCCGGTCGACGTCACCGACGACGGCGGGGCCCAGGTGCTCACCGCCCACGGCGCGGACCCGTCCGCCGGGGTCGAGGTCGCGTGCGAGCTGCGCCTCGAGCCCGGCGGGCTGCTCCGGGTGCGGCACGCCGTCACCAACACCGGCAGCGGCGTCTACACCCTCGACGGGATGCTCGCCCTGCTGCCCGTGCCCGGCGCCGCGGGCGAGCTGCTCGACCTCACCGGCCGTTGGTGCCGCGAGCGCAGCCCGCAGCGGCGGCCGTTCGCCCACGGCACCCTCGCGCGCGAGTCCCGGCGCGGTCGCACGGGTCACGACGCGACCCTGCTGCTGGTCGCGGGCACGCCCGGCTTCGGCTTCCGCTCGGGAGAGGTGTGGGCCGTCCACACCGGCTGGAGCGGTGACCACGTCCACCTCGCCGAACGCCTTCCCGAGGGGGCGGGGGCCGGCGGGAGCGGCGTCCTGGGCGGGGGCGAGCTCCTCCTGCCGGGAGAGGTCCGCCTGGCCGAGGGCGAGACCTACACGACGCCGTGGGTGAGCTTCACCTACGGCGGCAGCGGGCTCGACGAGGCCTCGGCCCGAGTGCACCGCTGGCTGCGCGCGCGGCCGCAGCCACCCGCGTCGCACGCGGCCCTTGACCCTCAACACGTGGGAGGCGGTGTACTTCGACCAGTCCCTCGAGAAACTGACCGAGCTCGCCGAGCAGGCCGCCCGCATCGGCGCGGAGCGGTTCGTGCTCGACGACGGCTGGTTCGGCTCGCGCCGCGACGACACCCGCGGGCTCGGCGACTGGTACGTCGCCGCCGACGTCTGGCCCGACGGGCTCCGCCCGCTCGCCGACCGGGTGCGCGCGCTCGGCATGGAGTTCGGGCTGTGGTTCGAGCCCGAGATGGTCAACCCCGACTCGGACGTCGTCCGCGCGCACCCCGACTGGGTGCTGGGGCCGGACGCGCGGGCCTGGCGCGGGCCAGCTCGTCCTCGACGTGGCGAACCCCGGCCGCGTACGCCTACCTGCTCGAACGCATCTCGGCGCTGGTCGACGAGGTCGGCATCGCGTACATCAAGTGGGACCACAACCGCGACCTGCACGTCGCCATCTCGACGGCGGGCACGACCAGGGGCGCCGCCGGCGTCCACGCCCAGACGCTCGCCGTCTACCGGCTCCTCGACGAGCTGCGCGCCCGCCACCCGGGGCTCGAGATCGAGTCGTGCTCGTCGGGCGGGGCGCGCGTCGACCTCGGCATCCTGGAGCGCACCGACCGGGTCTGGGCCTCCGACTGCAACGACCCGATCGAACGTCAGATGATCCAGCGGTGGACGGGCCTGCTGCTGCCGCCCGAGCTCGTGGGCGCCCACGTCGGCCCCGAGATCGCCCACACCACGCACCGCTCCACGCCGCTGGGGCTGCGCACCGTCACGGCGCTCTTCGGCCATGCCGGCCTCGAGTGGGACGTGACGACCTGCACGCCCGAGGAGGTCGACCGCACTCACGGCGTGGGCCGCGCTGTACCGCGAGGTGCGGAACCTGCTGCACACCGGGGACGTCGTCCGCGCGGACCTGACCGACGACGGGACCCTGCTGCACGGCGTGGTCGCGCCGGACGGCTCGGAGGCGCTCTACGCCTACGTGCGGCTGGTGACGTCGCCGGACGTCGGACCGGGGCGGCTGCGGCTGCCCGGGCTCGACCCCGCCCGCACCTACGACGTCGTGCACCGCCCCGACGCGGGCCCCGCCGCAGGGCCGGACAGCTTCCCCGTCGCGTGGTGGGCGGGCGGGCGCGACCGCCACCGGGGCGGTGCTCGCGCGGGTCGGGATCGCCGCCCCGCGGCTCGACCCGGCGCAGGCGGTCGTCCTGCACGTGCGGCCTCATGTGCACGGCGCGGCGGAACCCGCCTGACGGACTGTGCCTCCCGGTCTGATCGGCGGCCCTCCAGGTGCCAGAATGGCGGCCATGTCAGGGTCCGTTCCGCCGCGCCTGCTCTCGGGGATGCAGCCCACCGCCGACTCGCTGCACCTCGGCAACTACCTCGGCGCCCTCGTCGCAGTGGGTGGCCCTGCAGGCGGACCACCAGGCGTACTACTGCGTCGTCGACCAGCACGCCATCACGGTGGAGCACGACCCCGCGGCGCTGCGCCGGCGCACCCGGGTCACGGCCGCGCAGTTCCTCGCCGCCGGCATCGACCCCGCGCGCTCGGTGCTCTTCGTGCAGAGCCACGTCGCCGAGCACTCCCAGCTCGCCTGGGTGCTGCAGTGCATCACCGGCTTCGGCGAGGCCGGCCGGATGACGCAGTTCAAGGACAAGTCGTCCCGCGAGGGCGCCGACCGCGCCACCGTCGGCCTCTTCACCTACCCGATCCTGCAGGCCGCCGACATCCTGCTCTACGACGCGAAGCGCGTGCCGGTCGGCGAGGACCAGCGCCAGCACCTCGAGCTGACCCGCGACCTCGCCCAGCGGTTCAACGCCCGGTACGGCGACACGTTCACGATCCCCGAGCCGCACATCGTGAAGGCCACCGCCAAGATCCTCGACCTGCAGCGGCCCGACAAGCAGATGAGCAAGAGCCTCGGCGGCTCCGGCTGCCTCTTCCTGCTCGACGACCCGAAGGTCAACGCCAAGAAGATCCGCTCGGCGGTCACCGACACCGGCCGCGAGGTCGTGTTCGACCCCGGGACGAAGCCCGGCGTCTCGAACCTGCTGACGATCCTCTCCGCGCTGACCGGCGACGCCGGTGGAGGTGCTCGTCGAGCGGTTCGCCGGCGCCGGCTACGGCGACCTGAAGAAGGAGGTCGAGGCGGCGTTCCTCGCGTTCGCCGAGCCCTTCCGGGCGAAGGTCGAGCGCTGGATGAGCCGACCCGGCGCTCGACGACGTGCTGCGCGGAGGGCGCCCGCCGGGCCCGCGACCAGGCGTCGCTGCGCCTCGCCGACGTCTACGACAAGATCGGCTTCCTGGCGCCGTGATGCCTCAGCTGCCGACGATGGGCCTCCCCATCACGGTGGACCCCTCCGGCGACGCGATCACGATCGGCGTGGCCGTCGAGATCCCGCCGCCCTGGGCCGAGCAGCTGCAGAGCGCCCGGGAGCGGTTCGGCGACCCGCTGGCCCGGGCGATCCCCACCCACCTCACGCTGCTGCCGCCGACCTCGCTGCCGACCGCCCGCGCTCGCCGGCGGTCCTCGACCACCTGAGCAGGTCGCCGCCGGGTCCGCCGGCGTTCGAGCTCGTGCTCGCCGGCACCGACACGTTCCGGCCGGTCTCGCCGGTCGTGTTCGTCCGGGTGCAGGAGGGCGGCCCGGCGTGCGACCGGCTGCAGCAGGCGGTGCGCACCGGGCCCGCTCGCCCGGGAGCTGACCTTCCCCTTCCACCCGCACGTCACCGTCGCCCACCACCTCGACGACGACGCGCTCGACCGGGCCGGCAAGGAGCTCGCCGACTTCGCGGCGGCGTTCGAGGTCGAGGGGTTCGTGCTCTACGAGCACGGCGCCGACGGCGTCTGGCGGCCCCGCCGCCGGTTCGGCTTCGGCACCACCTGACCGCGGCGCGCGGACGGGCGACCATGTCGGTGCTGGACCGTATCCGGGCGCTGCCCGGCCGGGTCGACGCCCGGCTCGCCGCCGCTGCGGGCCACGCTGCCCTGGCGGGCCTACACCCGGTACGGCCTCGTCCGCGGCAACGTGCTGGCCGGCGGCATCGCCTACTTCGCGTTCTTCTCCATCTTCCCCGCGATGGCGCTCGGGTTTCACCGCGTTCGCGCTCGTGCTGGGGAGCCAGGAGGACCTGCAGGTCCAGGTGGTGCAGTACGTCAACTCGAACCTCGGCGCCACGATCATCGGCTACCGGGAGGGGCAGGGCCTGGTCAACATCGACCAGCTCGTCCAGCCCGGCGCTGCTCACGACCACGGGTGTGATCGGGGCTCGTCGACCCTCGTGTTCACGGGGCTGGGCTGGATCGCCGCGCTGCGCGACGGCGTGCAGGCCGTGTTCGCGGTCCGCGACCAGACGAACTTCGTCGTCGTCAAGCTCGTTCGACCTGGTGCTCCTCGCCGCCGCGGGGCTCGCCGTGCTCGTCTCGGTGGTGGCGAGCGTCGGCGTCGACGTCGCCACCGGGCGGGTCCTCGACCGACCTCGACATCGACCGCGGGCCCGGTCGCGCGCCTGGTCGGTGAACATCGTCGAGCCAGCTCGACGCTCGTGCGTCCTCGACACCGTCATCTTCACCGTGCTCTTCCGCCGGCTGGCGGGCGTCCACGTGCCGGTGCGCCGACGCCGCGATCGGCGGGCTCCTCGCGGCCGTGGGGTTCACCGCGCTCAAGCTGTTCGCGGCCGAGCTGCTGCAGGGCGGTGCCCGCAACCGGTTCCTGGCCGCCTTCGGGCATCCTCATCGGCCTGCTCGTGTGGATGAACCTCGTGGCGCGGCTGACGCTCGTCGCCGCCGCGCTGAGCGCGACCGTCGCCGCCGACCGCGGCCACCTGCCGGCCCACCTGACCGGCCGTTGGAGCCCATCCCTTCCGTCACCGCCGTCCCCGAGCCCGACCCCGCCGAGCCCGACGCCGGTCGGGCCCGACGACGGCAGGGACCGGGGGCCGGCACGTGGCGGAGGCCGGTTCCTGCTGGTCGCCGGCTTCGTGCTCGGCGCCGCCGCCGGACGGCTCGTCGCCCGGCCCCGGCACAGGCACCCGAGTGACGGCGGCGCCGACCCGGGGTGACGAGGCGGGTCGACGAGGTCAGCGCGAGCTGCGCCTCGCGCGGGGGCCTCGGCGACGTCGCTCGCCGAGCGGTCGCGGGGCGGGCCGCGCGGGCCGGCGACCGCTTCGGCCGGCGGACGGGGGCCGGCGTGGGTGCGGTGCGGCGCAGGACGGTCCGGCGCACGAGCGCGCCGCCGACCAGGGCGACGGCGAGGCCGGCGAGCAGCCACAGGGTCCGCGCGGACGCGGGAACGGTGTCCAGGGTGGCGCCACCGGAGCGGCGGCCGGCACGGCCGCTGCACGGCGCTGCCCGGACCGGTGCGCCGGCCTGCGACGCCGCAGTCGCCGGCGTCGTCGACGGGCGGTGCTGCCGGCGCGCCGGGGCGGGCGGAACGTCGAGGGTGCCCGACCGGCACCGGCCCGGCCGGCGTGGCGCGAACGCCCAGTCGAGCAGCGGCGACGCCATCTTCCAAGACGTCCGGCTGCCCGCGCGAGCATCGCGACGACGTAGCCGTGGCCGGCCGCGGCGGGCGCTGGCCACGAGGGAGGCCCCCGCAGCGGTGGTGTAGCCGTTCTTGACGCCGGTGGCGCCCGGGTACCGCCCGAGCAGCAGGTTGTGGTTCTGGATCTGGTAGGTCTTGCGGCCGCGCTGGCGTCGCCGTGCCCTTCGAGGGGAAGGCGTAGGTGCGGGTCAGCACGAGCGCGGCGAGCGCCGGGGTCGCGCAGCAGGGCGCGGCCGAACAGGGCGAGGTCGTAGGCGCTCGACACCTGGCCGGGCGCGTCGAGGCCGCTGGTGTTGACGACGACGGTGTCCTGCGCGCCGAGCGCCCGCGCGGTCGAGGTCATGAGCCCGGTGGCGGCGGGCAGGCCGCCGGCGAGCGCGGCCAGCGCGCTCGCGGTGTCGTTCCCGCTGCCGAGCAGGAGGCCGTGCCAGAGGTCGTCGACGCTGTACAGCGAGCCCGGGGACGAGGCCGACCTTGGTGCCGTCGATCGCGGCGTCCTCGGGGCGGGCCACGTAGCGGGCGTTGCCGGTCGATGCGGGGGTGGAGGGCCAGGGCGGTGAGGATCTTCAGGGTGCTCGCGGGTGCCAGCGGCACGTGCGCGTTGCAGGCGGCGAGCACGGCGCCGCTGTCGAGGTCGGCGACCACCCAGGCGGTGGTCCGCAGCGCCGGAGGCCGGGGGGCGCCCGGCTGGAGGTCGACCTGCAAACCCGGCTGGGCCAGCCGCTCGCCGCCGACCGCGGACGCCGGGCGCCGGCAGCGGCAGCGCCTTCGTCGCCTTCTTGCCGTCGGACAGCGAGACGGCGGTCGCGCACGGCGGCGGGGGCGGGAGGCCGGCCCGGCCGACCAGGCCTCGAGCTACGGAAGCGGACGCCGAGAAAGCAGCGGGAGCGGCGGAGGCCGCGGGGCTCACGCCCAGGACGGCGACCGCGAGCGGCGAGCGCCCCCGCGGCGCCGACCAGCCCGACGGCGCCCCATGCCGGGCAGCCTAACCCGCGCCCGGCGGAAGGCCCTCAGATCTTGCGGGCGAGCAGCGCCCGCTTGACCTCCTGGATCGCCTTGGTCACCTCGATGCCGCGCGGGCAGGCCTCGCTGCAGTTGAAGGTCGTGCGGCAGCGCCACACGCCCTCCCGGTCGTTGAGGATCTCGAGGCGCAGGTCGGCGCCCTCGTCCCGGCTGTCGAAGATGAAGCGGTGCGCGTTGACGATCGCGGCCGGGCCGAAGTACTGGCCGTCGGTCCAGAACACGGGGCACGACGACGTGCACGCGGCGCAGAGGATGCACTTGGTGGTGTCGTCGAAGCGCTCCCGGTCGGCCTGCGACTGGATCCGCTCGCGCGTCGGCTCGTGACCCGTGGTGATCGAGGAACGGCATGACCTCGCGGTAGGACTGGAAGAACGGCTCCATGTCGACCACGAGGTCCTTCTCGACCGGCAGGCCCTTGATCGGCTCGACGGTGATCGGCTTGCCGGGGTTGAGGTCCTTCAGCAGGGCCTTGCACGCCAGGCGGTTGCGGCCGTTGATCCGCATCGCGTCCGAGCCGCAGACGCCGTGCGCGCACGAGCGGCGGAACGTCAGCGAGCCGTCCTGCTCCCACTTGATCTTGTGCAGGGCGTCGAGCAGCCGGTCGGTGCCGTGCACGTCGACCGTGTAGTCCTTCCACGAGGGCTCGGTGTCGACCTCGGGGTTGTACCGGCGGATCCGCAGCGTCACGTCGAAGCTGGGGACCTCGCCGACCCTGCGGCCGTCCTGCGCGGAAGGGGCCGACGCGTCGTGCTGGTGCTCATCAGAAGGTGCGCTCCATCGGCTGGTAACGGGTCACGACGACCGGCTTGTAGTCGAGGCGGATGGCGGTCTCGCCGCCGTCGCCGACCTCGCGGTACGCCATCGTGTGGCGCATGAAGTTCACGTCGTCGCGGTGCTGGTAGTCCTCGCGGAAGTGGCCGCCGCGCGACTCGTTGCGGGCCCGCGCCGACACGACGAGCACCTCGGCGAGCTCGAGCAGGAAGCCCAGCTCGACGGCCTCGAGGAGGTCGGTGTTGAAGCGCCGGCCCTTGTCCTGGACGACGACGTGCGCGTACCGCTCCCGGAGTGCGGCGATGTCGTTCTCCGCCTGCTTGAGCGAGGCCTCGGTCCGGTAGACCTGCGCGTTGCGGTCCATCGTCTCCTGCAGCGCGGACCGGATCGGGGCCACCCGCTCGCCGTCGGTGCGCGACCGGAGCTCCTCGAGCATCGTGACCACGGCGGACTCCGGGGCCGGCGGCAGGTCGACCCACGGCGCGACGCTCGCGAACTCCGCCGCGGCGATGCCCGCCCGGCGGCCGAAGACGTTGATGTCGAGCAGGGAGTTCGTGCCGAGGCGGTTGGCGCCGTGCACCGAGACGCAGGCGACCTCGCCGGCGGCGTACAGGCCCGGGGACGACGCTGTCGTTGTCGGCGAGCACCTCGGCGCTGATGTTCGTCGGCACGCCGCCCATGGCGTAGTGCGCGGTGGGGAACACGGGCACGGGGTCGGTGTAGGGCTCGACGCCGAGGTAGGTGCGGGCGAACTCGGTGATGTCCGGCAGCTTCGCGTCGATGTGCGCCGGCTCGAGGTGGGTGAGGTCGAGCAGCACGTAGTCCTTGTTCGGGCCCGGCGCCGCGGCCCTCGCGCACCTCGTTCGCCATCGCCCGGGCGACCACGTCGCGCGGCGCGAGGTCCTTCAGGGTCGGGGCGTAGCGCTCCATGAAGCGCTCGCCCTCGGAGTTGCGCAGGATCCCGCCCTCGCCGCGCGCGGCCTCCGACAGCAGGATCCCCAGGCCCGCCAGGCCCGTCGGGTGGAACTGGAAGAACTCCATGTCCTCCAGCGGGAGCCCGTGCCGCCAGACGATGCCCATCCCGTCGCCGGTCAGCGTGTGCGCGTTCGACGTCGTCTTGAAGACCTTGCCGAACCCGCCGGTCGCCAGCACGACGGCCTTCGCCTGGAAGACGTGGATCTCGCCGGTGGCGAGCTCGTACGCCACCACGCCCGCGGCGCGGCGCTCACCGTCGACGTCGTTCAGGAGCAGGTCGAGCACGTAGTACTCGTTGTAGAACTCGACCTCGTGCTTGACGCACTGCTGGTAGAGCGTCTGGAGGATCATGTGCCCGGTGCGGTCGGCCGCGAAGCACGACCGCCGGACGGCGGCCTCGCCGTGGTTGCGGGTGTGCCCGCCGAACCGGCGCTGGTCGATCCGGCCCTCCGGCGTCCGGTTGAAGGGCAGGCCGAACTTCTCGAGGTCGAGCACCGCGTCGATCGCCTCGCGGCACATGACCTCGGCGGCGTCCTGGTCGACGAGGAAGTCACCGCCCTTGACGGTGTCCCAGGTGTGCCACTCCCAGTTGTCCTCCTCGACGTTCGCCAGCGCGGCGCACATGCCGCCCTGCGCGGCGCCGGTGTGGGAGCGCGTCGGGTAGAGCTTGGTGAGGACGGCGGTGCGGGATTGCCGGCCTGACTCTCGAGGGCCGCGCGCATGCCCGCGCCGCCCGCGCCGACGATGACGACGTCGTACCGGTGGACCTGCATCTGGCCGCTCCCTTACCCGCTGATCAGGATGTCGTGCAGAAGCTGGGGAGGTTCGACGCGGCGCTGCCCGTGGGGCAGGGGTCGAACGTGAAGATGACGAGCGTGCCCAGCGCGACCACCACGACGAAGGCCGTGTAGAGCAGGCTCTTCAGCCAGAACCGGGTGCTGTCGCGGTCGGCGTAGTCGTTGATGATCGTGCGCACGCCGTTCGTGCCGTGGAGCATGGCGAGCCACAGCATCGCGCAGGTCCCAGACCTGCCAGAAGGGATTGCTCCACTTGCCGGCCACGAAGGCGAAGTCGACGCCGTGGATGCCCTGGCCGGTGACGAGGTTGACGAACAGGTGCCCGAAGACGAGCACGAGCAGGAGCACGCCCGACAGCCGCATGAACACCCAGCCGTACAGCTCGTAGTTCGAGCGGGTGGCCTTGGTGCGGCGGTACGGGCTGCGCGGGGCGTCGAGCGCCGGGGCGGTCATGACGATCTCTCCCTCTCCAGGCACCGGCTCACTCGCCGAACACGATGCTCAGGTGGCGGACCAGGAAGGGCACCATGAGCACGACCCACAGGCCGACGACGCCCCAGAGCATCTGCCGTTGCAGGCGGGTGCCCCGGTGCCAGAAGTCGATCAGCATCACCCGCACGCCGTTGAGGGCGTGGAACACGACCGCCGCGACGAGCCCGGCCTCGCCGAGCCCGACGATCGGGTTCTTGTACGTGCCGATCACCGAGTTGTACGCCTCGGGGGACACCCGCACGAGCGCCGTGTCGAGCACGTGCACCAGCAGGAAGAAGAAGATCAGGACGCCGGTGATCCGGTGGGCGACCCACGACCACATGCCCTCCCGGCCGCGGTACAGCGTGCCTGCGGGCGCCTTCGCCACGACGGGACCCTCCTCAAGGGAACGGCAGGGAACGGGGAGGACGCCTGCCGTGGGTCGCCGCGGCCCAGCCGCGGGACGGCCGGGGAGGAGCGGCGCCCGGACGACGACGTCCGGCGTTTTCCACTGTAATGAGCGTCGAACTGGGGCGCTTCCTGCAGGTGGGCCGGTGTGACGCAGTCGAGGCCCGACTGCGTCACACGCCGGAACGGGGGTGGACGTCGAGGGCGGCGGGCGCGGAGTGCCCTCGCGGGTAGCGTCGCCCCTGGCCCGTGCACGGCCGAGGGAGAGGAGGCGCCCATGGACCCCCGCGTGCGACGGTCCCGCGAGAAGGTGCTCGCCGCCGCCCTCGAGCTGCTCGCCGAGGGCGGGTACGCCGCGGCCACCGTGGAGGCGGTCTCGGCCCGCTCGGGTGTCGCCAAGACCACCGTCTACCGGCAGTGGCCGCACCGGGCCGCCCTGGTCGTCAGCGCGCTGCAGAGCCTCGGGCCCCCGCCGCCGGCGCCGCGGCTCGCCGCCGCGGCGGGCACCGACCCCGCGGTGGCGCGGGCGGCCGTGGTGGACGCCGTCCGCGGCCTGCTGCTCGGCCTGGTCACGGGCCTGCGCGGGGGGCTGTGGGCCGGCCTGCTGCCCGTGCTGGTCGGCGCCGCCGAGGGCGACGTCCAGCTGCGCGCCGAGATCACCGCGCTGGTCGGGGCACGCCGGGGCCCGCTGGTCGACCTGCTCCGCGAGGCGCGCGCCGCGGGTGTCCTCGACGGGTGCCCCCGCGAGCAGGACCTCGAGGGGCTCGCGGACCTGCTCGAGGCTCCGCTGTACTACCGCCGGTACTTCACCGGCGGCGCGCTCGACGACGCCGCCGTCGACGCGGCCGTCGCGGCCGCGCTCACGCCGTACCTCCCCTGAGGGCCGCCCCGGCGTCCGGCCGCCCGCCCGGGGCGGTGGACGCTACGGTGAGGCGGTGAGCGCGCCCCTGCCCGACTTCGTCGCGATCGTCCCCGCGGGCGGCGCGGGCACGCGGCTGTGGCCGTTGTCGAGGGCGGGGCACCCGAAGTTCCTGCTCGACCTCACCGGGTCGGGTCGCAGCCTGCTGCAGCAGACCCTCGACCGGCTGCTGCCGCTCACCGGCCCCGGCGGCGCCGTCGTCGTCACGGGTGCCGCACACGCGGCGGCGGTGGCGGGCCAGCTGCCGGAGCTCGGCGCCGGCGGCCTGCTCGCGGAGCCGTCGCCGCGCGACTCGGCGGCGGCGATCGCGCTGGCGGCCGCCGTCGTGGAGCACCGTCGGCCCGGCTCGGTCGTCGGCTCGTTCGCCGCCGACCACGTCGTCCGCGACGAGCCGGCCTTCGCCGCGGCGGTGCGGGAGGCGGTCGCGACCGCCCGCGAGGGGTACATCGTGACGATCGGGATCGAGCCCGACCGGCCCGCGACGGCGTTCGGGTACATCCAGGCCGGCGATTCCCTCGACGTGCCGGGCGCCCCGTCGGCGCTCGCCGTCCGCAGCTTCGTCGAGAAGCCCGACGCCGCGACCGCCGCCCGCTACCTCGCCGAGGGCTACCGCTGGAACGCCGGCATGTTCGTGGCCCGGGCGCAGGTGCTGCTGGCCGAGCTCGGCAAGCACCGGCCCGAGCTGCTCGCCGGCATCGAGGAGATCGCGGCCGCCTGGGACACCCCCCGGCGGCAGGCGGTGCTCGACGCGGTCTGGCCCACCCTCGAGAAGGTGGCCATCGACTACGCCGTCGCCGAGCCCGCGGCGGCCGCCGGCCGCGTCGCCGTCGTGCCGGCCTCGTTCGGGTGGGACGACGTCGGCGACTTCGCGGCGCTCGCGACGCTCCTGCCCGACGACGCGCAGGTGCGCGTGCTCGGCGAGAGCGACCACGTGTTCTCCCACGACGCGACGGGGGTCGCGGTGCCGCACCGCGGCCGGCTGCTGGCCGTGCTCGGGCTCGACGACGTCGTGGTGGTCGACACCCCCGACGCCGTCCTCGTGACCACACGCGCGCGGGCCCAGGACGTGAAGGCCGTCGTCGACGCCCTTCGCGCGGCGGGCCGCTCCGACCTGCTGTAGCGGCGCCCACCGCGTGCTCATCTGCGGCTGCGTTACTCCGTTTCGACTCGGTTTCGAGTCCGAGAAGTGAGCCGTCGTTGAGCAAAGCAGCCGCAGATGAGCACGAGGTGTCCGAGCTCACCGGTTGGCCGGCGGGTCAGCAACTAGCCTCGAGGCGGGAGCCGTGCGCTGGCGGCGTCCGGTGCACGTGAGGGACGGAGGCGAGCCGTGAGCACGAGCGAGTCGGGACTGCCGATCGAGCCGGTGTACGGGCCCGGAGCCCTGGCGGGGTTCGACCCCGAGGCCAAGCTGGGGGAGCCCGGCCGCTACCCCTTCACCCGGGGCGTCTACCCGACCATGTACACGGGCCGCCCCTGGACGATGCGGCAGTACGCCGGCTTCGGCAACGCCCGGGAGTCCAACGAGCGCTACCACGAGCTGGTGCGCGGCGGTGCCGGCGGCCTGTCGGTGGCGTTCGACCTGCCCACGCAGATGGGCTACGACTCCGACGACCCGATGGCGGCCGGCGAGGTCGGCAAGGTCGGGGTCGCGATCGACTCCATCGACGACATGCGCACCCTGTTCGGCGGCCTGCCGCTCGACCAGGTCTCGACGTCGATGACCATCAACGCGCCCGCCGCCGTGCTGCTCCTGCTCTACCAGCTCGTCGCGGCAGAGCAGGGCGTCGACGGCGCCAAGCTCACCGGCACGATCCAGAACGACGTCCTCAAGGAGTACATCGCCCGCGGCACCTACATCTTCCCGCCGAAGGCGTCGCTGCGGCTGATCGGCGACATCTTCGCGTACTGCCGCGACGAGCTGCCCCGGTGGAACACCATCTCGATCTCCGGCTACCACATGGCCGAGGCGGGGGCGACGCCCGCGCAGGAGATCGCGTTCACCCTCGCCGACGCGAAGGAGTACCTGCGGGCGGCGCAGGCCGCGGGCCTGCACGTGGACGACGTCGGCCCGCGGCTCTCGTTCTTCTTCGTGGCGCGCACGACCCTGCTCGAGGAGGTGGCGAAGTTCCGCGCGGCGCGGCGGGTCTGGGCGCGGATCGTCAAGGAGGAGTTCGGGTCGACGAACCCGAAGAGCCAGATGCTGCGCTTCCACACCCAGACCGCGGGCGTGCAGCTGACCGCGCAGCAGCCCGAGGTGAACCTCGTGCGGGTCGCGCTGCAGGGCCTCGCCGCGGTGCTCGGCGGCACCCAGAGCCTGCACACGAACTCCTACGACGAGGCGATCGCGCTGCCGACGGCGAAGGCGGCCCGGCTCGCGCTGCGGACCCAGCAGGTGCTCGCGTTCGAGACCGACGTGACGAAGACCGTCGACCCGTTCGCCGGCTCGTACGTCGTCGAGTCGCTCACCGACGCCCTCGAGGCCGAGATCGTCGCTCTCATCGCCGCGGTCGACGAGCACGGGGGAGCCGTCGCGGCGATCGAGCAGGGCTTCCAGAAGGACGAGATCGAGCGGTCCGCCTACCAGGTGGCGCAGGAGATCGACGACGGCGAGCGCGTGGTCGTCGGCGTCAACCGGTTCACCATCGACGAGAAGGAGCCGTACGAGCCGCTGCGCGTCGACCCGGCGATCGAGGTCGAGCAGCGCGAGGCGCTCGAGCGGCTGCGCGCCCGCCGCGACGGGGCCGCCGTCGAGAAGGCGCTCGGCGAGCTGCGGGCCGCCGCCGGAGGGCACCGCCAACGTGCTGCCCCCGATGCGTGCCGCGCTCGCGGCCGAGGCCACGGTCGGCGAGGTCTGCAACGCGCTGCGCGCCGTCTGGGGCACCTACGCCCCCCGACCGCTTCTGACCTGCCGCCGCTCCCTCTCGCCAACCCCTCAACGCGGGAAAGGACGGGGGTGACCGGAGTGGTAACGAAGAGTTAACACGAGGTGGTGCGCGGCTCAAGGGCGGGCGTCGGCGGACGGGTCTAGCCTGGAGGCTCCGTGAGTTCCCCAGCCCTGATCCCACTGCTCGCGCCGTACGACGAGGAGATCGTCGAGTTCCGGCGCGACATCCACGCGCACCCCGAGACGGGGCACCACGAGCTGCGCACGACGGCCCTCGTCGCGGCACGGCTCGAGCGCGCCGGGCTGGTCCCGCAGCTGCTCCCGGGCACCGGGCTGACCTGCGACCTCGGGCCGCAGGGGCCGTGCGTGCTGCTGCGCGCCGACATCGACGCGCTGCCGCTGCCCGACGAGAGCGGCCTCGCGTTCGCCTCCGTCGTCCCGGGCGTCTCGCACGCCTGCGGGCACGACGTGCACACCGCCGCGCTCCTCGGCGCGGGCCTCGTGCTGGGCGACCTCGCCGGGCGCGGCGAGCTGCCGGGGCGGGTCCGGCTGGTCTTCCAGCCCGCCGAGGAGGTCATGCCCGGCGGCTCCCTCGACGTCATCGCGGCCGGCGGGATCGACGGCGTCGAGCGCGCCTTCGCCGTGCATTGCGACCCCTCGTCGGACGTCGGCACCGTCTCGCTACGAGCAGGCGCGATCACCTCCGCCGCCGACCACGTGATGGTCCGGCTGCACGGCTCCGGCGGCCACACCTCCCGGCCGCACCTCACCGAGGACGTCGTCTTCGCCCTCGCCCAGGTCGCGACCCAGGTGCCGGCGATGCTGACCCGCCGCCTCGACCCGCGCTCGGGGGTGGCGCTCGTGTGGGGCCGCATCGGGGCCGGCCGTGCGGCCAACGCGATCCCGCG
Organism: uncultured Actinomycetota bacterium; assembly: GCA_963792195.1. Lineage (GTDB taxonomy): Bacteria > Actinomycetota > Actinomycetes > Actinomycetales > Kineosporiaceae > DATKNA01. Next base: position 71,293 of record CAWBVK010000008.1, read on the forward strand.
CAGCGGCGAGCTGGAGGGCACCCTGCGCTGCCTCGACCAGGAGGTCTGGAGCTCGGCCGGCGCACTGCTCGCGGACGTCGTCCACGAGGTGGTGCGCCCCTACGGGGTGCGGGCCGAGGTCCTGCACACGCGGGGCGTGCCGCCGACGGTCAACGACCCCGACGCCGTGCAGCTCGCCGAGCGCGCGGTGCTCGATGAGCTCGGCGACGGCTCCGTGCAGGTCGCCGAGCAGAGCCTCGGCGGCGAGGACTTCGCGTGGATCCTCGAGAAGGTGCCGGGCGCCATGATCCGGCTCGGCACGCGCTCGCCGGGCGGCCGCACCTACGACCTCCACCAGGGCGACTTCGTGGCGGACGAGCGCGCGATCGGCGTCGGCGCCCGGGTGCTGGCCGCGGTCGCCCTGCGCCAACTGGGCACCGAGCAGTAGCCCCCGGCCCGCCGGGCGGCGTCGCCGGCGGCCCGCAGGACACGACCCGATCACGTTTTCCGCCGAGGGGCCGCGCAGCGCCGGAGTCGCCTCCCGGAGGAGTTACCCTCGGGCGAATCCACGCCGGTGCAGGCGTGCCCGGCCCCGGGCGGGCCGGCCGCCTGCCCCGGGCCCAGTACAGCGAAGGAGACACCCTTGCGACGGGTGACCAAGGTTCTCGCGCTGGCCGCGACCGCGGCCCTCGCGCTCAGCGCCTGCGGCTCGTCGAGCAGCGGATCGAGCGGCTCGACGAGCGCGGGCGCGGCCGGCGGCAGCGCTACACGTCGGCCGCCAAGAAGCTCAAGGTCGGCATGGCCTACGACGTCGGCGGCCGTGGCGACCAGTCGTTCAACGACTCTGCGGCGCGCGGCCTGGACAAGGCCAAGACGGAGCTCGGCCTCGAGACCAAGGAGCTCGAGGCCACCCAGGGCGAGACGGACGCCCAGAAGGAGGAGCGGCTCCGCCTGCTCGCCCAGGGCGGCTACAACCCCATCGTCGCGGTCGGGTTCGCCTACGCCACCGCCGCTGAAGAAGGTCGCCGCGGAGTTCCCCGACACCAGCTTCGCGATCATCGACGACGACTCGATCCAGGCCAAGAACGTCACCCCGCTGGTCTTCGCCGAGAACCAGGGCTCGTTCCTGGTCGGCGTCATCGCCGCCCAGGCGAGCAAGACGGGCAACATCGGCTACATCGGCGGCGTCAACACCCCGCTGCTGCAGAAGTTCCAGGCCGGCTACGCAGGCCGGGGCCAAGGCCGTCAACCCGAACATCAAGGTCGCAGGTCAAGTACCTGACCGAGCCGCCGGACTTCAGCGGCTTCGGCGACCCGGCCAAGGGCAAGACGGTCGCGCAGGGCATGTTCGACTCCGGTGCCGACGTCGTCTACGCCGCGGCGGGCGGCTCGGGTGCGGGTGCCTTCGAGGCGGCCAGCCGCCTCCAAGAAGCTGGCCATCGGGGTCGACTCCGACCAGTACCTGACCGGCGCCGGCCGCGGTGAAGAGCGTCATCCTGACCTCGATGCTCAAGCGCGTCGACGTCGCGGTGTACAACTACATCAAGGCCGACGCGTCGGGCTCGCCGCTGACCGGCACGCAGCGCTTCGACCTCAAGGCGGACGGCGTCGGCTACGCGACGTCGAACTCGGCGGTCCAGCCGTACACGGCGAAGGCCGACGAGTTCAAGCAGAAGATCATCTCCGGCGCAGATCACGGTTCCCGACAAGCCGTAACGGCATCCGGACCTGCTTCAACGGGCCCGGTCGGACGCGGTAGCGTTCGGCCGGGCCCGTGCCGTCCGTCCGTGGGAGCTCCCGGGGTCGGGAGCGCCCCGAGCAGGCCCCCGAGCGCGAGGAGGCTCGCCATCACGACGCCGAGCGACACCGGCTCACCGTCCGGCCCGGAGGCCGGTGCGGCCACGGCTGCGCCCGCGGTGGAGCTGCGCGGGATCACGAAGCGCTTCCCGGGGGTCGTGGCCAACCGCGACATCGACATCACGGTGGCCAAGGGCAGCGTGCACGCCATCGTGGGCGAGAACGGGGCCGGCAAGTCGACCCTGATGAAGATCCTCTACGGCATGCAGCGGCCCGACGAGGGTGTGATCAGCGTCGACGGCGAGCCCGTGACGTTCGCCAACCCCTCCGACGCGATCGGGCGCGGCATCGGCATGGTGCACCAGCACTTCATGCTCGCCGACAACCTGACCGTGCTCGAGAACATCGTGCTCGGGGCCGAGCCCCGCAGCGGCCTGCGCCTCGACGTCGGCGCCGCGCCGCCGGCGCATCCGCGAGCTCGGCGAGCAGTACGGCCTCGAGGTAGACCCCGACGCGCTGCGTCGAGGATCTGGGCGTGGGCGACCGCCAGCGCGTCGAGATCCTCAAGGTCCTCTACCGGGGTGCCCGGATCCTCATCCTCGACGAGCCCACCGCCGTCCTGGTGCCGCAGGAGGTCGACGAGCTGTTCGGCGCCCTGCGCGAGCTCAAGGCCGAGGGCCTGTCGATCATCTTCATCTCCCACAAGCTCGACGAGGTGCTGAGCGTCGCCGACGTCATCACCGTGATCCGGCGGGGCACCACCGTCGCCACCGTCGAGCCGGGCTCCACCACGGCGCGCGAGCTGGCCGAGCTCATGGTGGGCAGCGAGCTGCCGTCCCCGGCGACGACCACGTCCACGGTGACGACGATCCCGCAGCTGACGGTGGAGCACCTGACGCTGCCCGGCGCAGGCGGCCGCCCGCTGCTCGACGACGTCAGCTTCGTCATCCACCGCGGCGAGGTGCTCGGGATCGCCGGCGTCGAGGGCAACGGCCAGGCCGAGCTCGTCGAGACCCTGCTCGGCACCCGGACGCCGGCCGCCGGGCGAGTCCTGCTGGGGGAGCAGGACGTCACCGCGTGGAGCACGCGGCGCCGGCGGGAGGCGGGGGTCGGGTACGTCCCCGAGGACCGGTCGCGGCACGGGCTGCTGCTCGAGGCCAGCCTGTGGGAGAACCGGATCCTCGGGCACCAGACCCAGAGCCCGAACGTGCGCGGGCCGCTGATCGACCGGCGCGGGGCGCGCGCCGACACCGAGCGCATCGTGCGCGAGTACGACGTGCGCACGCCCTCGATCGACGTCGTCGCGTCGGCGCTCTCGGGCGGCAACCAGCAGAAGCTCATCGTCGGTCGCGAGATGAGCAACTCGCCCTCGGTGCTCCTCGCCGCGCACCCCACCCGCGGCGTCGACGTCGGGGCCCAGGCGGCCATCTGGGACCTGCTGCGCGCTGCTCGCGCGCAGGGGCTCGCGGTGCTGCTGATCAGCGCGGACCTCGACGAGCTCATCGGCCTGTCCGACAGTCTGCGGGTGATCCTGCGCGGGCGCCTGGTCGGCGAGTTCGACCCGCAGAGCGTGACGCCCGAGCAGCTCGGCTCGGCGATGACCGGCGCAGGAGGTGAGGCGGCGTGACCATCGCCCGCCGGATCGGGCTGGGGCTGGCGGCCCCCGCGCTCGCTCTCGTGTTCAGCCTGGCCGTCACCTCGCTGGTGCTGCTCGTCATCCACGCCGACCCGCTCGAGACCTTCAAGACGATGGCGACCTACGCGGCGAAGCCGCGCACCCAGGTCCTCATCGTGAACTCGGCGATCACCTACTACTTCGCCGCGGTGGCGGTGGCCATCGGCTTCCGGATGAACCTGTTCAACATCGGCGTCGACGGCCAGTACCGCCTGGCCGCGATGTTGGCCGCGTCGGTCGGCGGGGCGATCAGCCTGCCGGCCCCCCTGCACGTCCTCGTGATCCTGGTCACCGCCATGCTCGTCGGGTGCGCTGTGGGCCGCCGTGGCGGGGGTGCTGAAGGTGCGCCGCGGCGTCAGCGAGGTCATCTCGACGATCATGCTGAACTTCGTCGCGACCGGCATCATCGCGTACCTGCTGGCGCCCGGGCGCCTCGCCGTGACCACGCAGGGGTCGAACAACCTCGGCACCAAGCCCATCCCGCCGTCGGGTCAGGTGCCGGGCATCGCCCTGATCCCCGGCACGTCCGTCCAGGTCTACGGGCTGATCGTGCTCGCCGTCCTGGTCGGCGTCGCGTTCTGGTTCGTCGTCAACCGCACCCGCTTCGGGTTCGACCTGCGGGCGACGGGCATGAGCGAGGACGCCGCGGTGGCCAGCGGCGTCAACGTGCGCCGCATGGTGCTGGCGAGCATGGTCATCTCGGGTGCCGTCGCCGGCCTGGTCGGCATGCCGCAGCTGCTCGGTGCCTCGTACACCTACTCGCTCGACTTCCCGTCCGGCCTGGGCTTCACCGGCATCGCGATCGCCCTGCTCGGCCGCAACAACCCGATCGGGATCGCGATCGGCGCCCTGCTGTGGGCCTTCCTCGACCAGTCCGCGCAGATCCTCAACCTCCAGGACATCCCCGTCGAGATCGTGCAGATCACCGCAGGGGATCATCGTGCTCTCCGTCGTCGTCGCCTACGAGCTCGTGCGCCGCTACCGCGTGGTCGCGGAGCAGCGGGACGTCGCCCGCGCTCTCGCGGCCACCCCGGCGGCCGGTCCGGCGCTCGCCGGGGAGGCGCGGTCATGAGCCTCACGAACGATCGGGTGGTCGACTCCGAGACGCGGGCGACGCCTCGCGGCGCGCCTGCGCCGGATCGGCGGCTGGCGCGGGATCGCGCTGCTCGCCGGCGTCTTCGTCGTGCTGCTCTCGGTCGTGCGCGCTGATCACCGGCGCCGAGGCTCTGACCTCGGCCGGGACGGTCGGCGCCGCGGTCGCCGCGGCCGTGCCGATCGGCATGGCCGGTCTCGGCGGGCTGTGGTCGGAACGCTCCGGCGTCGTCAACATCGGGCTCGAGGGCATGATGATCCTCGGCACCTTCGGCGCCGGCTGGATCGGCTGGCAGCACGGGCCGTGGGCGGGTGTCGTCACCGCCGTCCTGTTCGGCGCCGTCGGGGGTCTCGTGCACGCGGTGGCCACGGTGACGTTCGGCGTCGACCAGATCGTCTCCGGCGTCGCCATCAACATCCTCGGCCTCGGCGTCACCCGGTTCCTCGCGTCGATCCTCCTCGAGGGGACTCCCGGTGGCGGCCGCACGCAGTCCCCGCCCATCGATCCGGCCGGCTCCCTGTCGCTGCCCGGCTTCGGCTCGCTGGAGTCGCTCGAGGGCAAGCACTGGCTGCTGGTCTCCGACCTCGCGGGGATCGTCCGCGGCGTCACGACGAACCTCTCCTACCTGACGATCATCGCGCTGCTGCTCGTGCTCCTCACCTACCTGGTGCTCTGGCGCACGCCCTTCGGGCTGCGGCTGCGCTCCTGCGGCGAGGACCCGTACACGGCCGAGTCGCTGGGCGTGAACGTGTACGCCTACAAGTACGTGGCGGTGATGGTCTCCGGCGCCCTCGCGGGCTTCGGCGGGGCCTTCCTCGCCATCGCCGCCGCGAGCATCTACCGCGAGGGCCAGACCGCCGGGCGCGGGTACATCGGCCTCGCGGCCATGATCTTCGGCAACTGGCGGCCCGGCGGTCTGTTGGCGGGGGCGGCCCTGTTCGGGTACACCGACGCGCTGCAGCTGCGCAGCGCCGACGCGGTGCACGCCCTCCTGCTGATCATCGCGGTCGGCCTGCTCCTCGGTGCGCTGTCGATGGCGTACCGGCGCAAGGTCGTCAGCGCCGTGGTGCTCGCGGTCGTGGGCGGCGTCCTGCTCGTCTGGTACCTGCGCACCGACACCCTGCCGGGCCAGGTCACCTTCGTCGCCCCCTACGTGACCACGCTCCTCGTGCTCGCGGTCGCGTCCCAGCGCCTGCGTCCGCCGAAGGCGGACGGCCTGGTCTACCGACGCGGGCAGGGCGGGTGAGCGAGCCCGCTGCCCGGCCCGGGCCGGACGTCGACTGGGCCCGGCTGCGCGCTGCCGCGCGGCAGGTCATGACCCGGGCGTACGCGCCCTACAGCGGCTTTCGGGTCGGGGCCGCGGGGCTGGTCGACGACGGGCGCGTCGTGGCGGGCTGCAACGTCGAGAACGCCGCGTACGGGGTCGGGCTGTGCGCCGAGTGCGGCATGGTCTCCGCCCTGCACGCCGGTGGCGGTGGCCGGCTCGTCGCCGTCGTCGTGCGTAGGCCCCGACGGCGAGGCCGTCATGCCCTGCGGGCGCTGCCGCCAGCTGCTGTGGGAGAACGGCGGCCCCGCGATGCTGCTCGAGACGGCCCGCGGCGTGGTGCCCATGACGCAGGTCCTGCCCGACGCGTTCGGCCCCGACGATCTCGACCGCCCGCGCCCCAGTCCCTCCCCGTGATCAAGGAATCCAGGAATGGAGAAGGTGGACGTCGGGTTCTCCCTATACCCTACCGGGGTATTCGGATCGGGAGGTCACGGTGTCCCAGCATCACGTCCACTCCGCTCGTGCCGCCCGGGGCGGCGGTGATGCGCTCACCCGCCAGGCCGTGTCGGCGACCCTGCACTGCCTGACCGGGTGTGCGATCGGCGAGGTCTTCGGCCTCGTGCTCGCCACCTGGTGGGGTTTGTCGAACGGTCCGGGCATCGCGCTGGCCGTCGTGCTGGCGTTCCTGTTCGGCTACGGCCTCACCATGGCGCCGGTGCTGCGGTCGGGCCTGCCGTTGCGCGCGGCCCTGGGCGTCGCGCTCGCCGCCGACACGGTGTCGATCCTCACGATGGAGGTCGTCGACAACGCCGTCGTGCTGGCGGTGCCGGGTGCCTTGGAAGCCGGGCTCACGGAGCTGCTCTTGTGGGGGTCGCTCGCCGTGTCGCTGGTCGTCGCGTTCGCGGTCACCGTTCCGGTGAACCGAGCCCTGATCGCCCGTGGCAAGGGCCATGCCGCCGTCCACGCATACCACCACTGACCACCCGCCGGATTCCTTGATCCCGATGGATTCCTTGATCGCGGGCTAGCATGCGGCGCATGACGAACGGGTTCGCCGCGGTCGACGTGATCCAGCGCAAGCGGGACCGTGGTGAGCTCACCGACGAGCAGATCGACTGGGTGGTCGACGCCTACACGCGCGGTGACGTCGCCGACGAGCAGATGTCGGCCCTCGCGATGGCGATCCTGCTCAACGGCATGACCCGCCGCGAGGTCGCCCGCTGGACCGCCGCGATGATCGCCACCGGCGAGCGCCTCGACTTCTCCTCCCTCGGCAGGCCGACCGCCGACAAGCACTCCACTGGCGGCGTCGGAGACAAGATCACGCTGCCGCTGGCGCCGCTCGTCGCCGCCCACGGGGTCGCCGTGCCGCAGCTGTCGGGCCGGGGTCTCGGGCACACCGGCGGCACCCTCGACAAGCTCGAGTCGATCCGCGGCTGGCGTGCGGCGCTCAGCAACGACGAGATGCTCGCGCAGCTGCGCGACGTGGGCGCCGTCGTGTGCGCGGCGGGCAGCGGCCTCGCGCCTGCCGACCGCAAGCTGTACGCCCTGCGCGACGTCACCGGCACGGTGGAGTCGATCCCGCTCATCGCCAGCTCGATCATGAGCAAGAAGATCGCCGAGGGCACCGGTGCCCTGGTCCTCGACGTCAAGGTCGGGTCCGGGGCCTTCATGAAGAGCCTGGACGACGCCCGCGAGCTCGCCCGCACGATGGTCGACCTGGGCACCGACGCCGACGTCCGCACGGTCGCCCTGCTCACGGACATGTCCACCCCACTGGGGCTGACCGCGGGCAACGCCCTCGAGGTGCGGGAGTCGGTCGAGGTGCTCGCCGGCGGCGGCCCGCCCGACGTCGTCGAGCTCACCCTGGCCCTCGCCCGCGAGATGCTGGCCGCGGCCGGCCGCGACGGGGTCGACCCGGCCGAGGCGCTGGCCGACGGCCGCGCGATGGACGCCTGGCGCCGCATGATCGCGGCGCAGGGCGGCGATCCCGACGCGCCGCTGCCGGTGGCGCGCGAGACGCACGTGGTGCCGGCGCCCGCGGACGGCGTCCTCGTGCGGCTCGACGCACTCGCCGTCGGGGTCGCGGCGTGGCGCCTGGGGGCCGGCCGGGCCCGCAAGGAGGACGCCGTGCAGGCCGCCGCCGGCGTGGAGCTGCACGCCAGGCCGGGCGCGACCGTGCGCGGCGGGCAGCCGCTGCTGACCCTGCACACGGACACCCCCGAGCGCTTCGACGCGGCGCTGCGCGACCTCGAGGGCGGCTACCAGATCGCGCCCGAGGGGTCGTGCCCGGCTCCCGGTCCGCTGGTCCTCGACCGCATCGCCTGACCGGCACCCCGAGCCCGATGGCGCAGCAGCAGCAGGAGGAGCAGGATCCCCGCCGCCCGCGATCCGTGTACGGCGTGGGGCAGGAACCCGACCCGAGGTTCTCGATGGCCAACGAGCGCACCGCACTGGCCTGGGTCAGGACGGCCCTGGCCTTCGTGGCGGGCGGTGTCGGGCTCACCTCGGTGGCCCGCCTCGCGGGGCTGTCGCGCTTCCTCGACATCGTGGCCGGAGCGCTCTGCGCGTTGGGTGCGCTGCTGGCCGTCTCGGCCGTCGTCGGGTGGCAGCGCCGCGAGCGCGCGATGCGCCTCGACCGTCCCCTGCCCGCCCCCATCGCGCTGCCGTGGCTCGCCGCCGGCGTCGCCCTGGCCGCGGTCGCCCTGGCCGGCTACGTGCTGGGCGCCGCGCGGTGACGCGCGACCCGGGCCTGCAGCCCGAGCGGACGGCGCTCGCCTGGCAGCGCACCGGCGTGGCGTCGCTGGCCGCCGCGGGCGGAACCGTCCTCGCGGCCGTGCACCGGGCGGACGCCGGCGGTCCCGTGCTCACGGTGGTGGTCGCGCTGGTCGCGCTGTTCCTCACCGCGGCGACGGCCGTCCCGCCACGGGGGCGGCGTACGGCCGACGTGCACGGGCGGCTGATGCGGGCGACCGCCGCGACGATCGCGCTCGCCGCCGCGGGGCTGCTGCTCGCGACGGGCTGAGCCGGATCACTCCTCGGGCGGGGCGTCGAGTCGGCGCAGCAGGCCGGCCAGCGCGGCACGGTCCTCGGTGGAGAGTGCCCTGATCAGGCGTTCCTCGGTGGCGAGGTGGGCCGGGAGCACCTCGTCGACGAGGCGGCGGCCCGCCTCGGTGAGGGTCACGAGCACGCCGCGGCCGTCCTGCGGGTGCGGCCCGCGGCTCACCAGCCCGCGGCGCTCGAGCCGGTCCAGGCGCTGCGTGATGGCGCCCGACGTGACCATCGCGGTGCGCATGAGGTCGCCGGGCGTGAGCGCGTACGCCGGGCCGCTGCGCCGCAGCGTGGCGAGGACGTCGAAGCCCGCCGGGTCGAGGTCGAACCTGCCGAACGTCTCGCGCTGCGCGACGTCGATCCGTCGCGCCACCCGGCTGATCCGGCCCACCACCCCCATCGGGCTCGTGTCGAGGTCGGGGCGCTCGCGCGCCCACTGTGCGAGCAGCCGGTCGACGGGATCCACGCGCGCAGTCTAGACAATCTCTTAGCGCTGAGAGAAACTGTCTCAGTGCTAAGAGAACTGCGGACTTCTGCAGCCCCACTCGTCTGGGGCACCAGCTACCTCACGACCACCCAGCTGCTGCCCGAGCACCGCCCCGTGCTGGCGGCCACGGCCCGGGCGCTGCCGGCCGGGCTGCTCCTGCTGGCCGTCGGCAGACACCTCCCGCACGGGGTGTGGTGGCTCAAGGCGGCCGTGCTCGGCGCGCTCAACATCGGCGCCTTCTTCGCCCTGCTGTTCCTCACCGCGGCCCGCCTGCCCGGCGGGGTCGCCGCGGTGCTGACGGCGTCCCAGGCCCTGCTCGTGGCGGTGCTGGCCGGACCCGTCCTGGGCCAGCGCGTGCCGCGCCTGCATATGCTCGCCGTGGTCGCCGGCCTGGCGGGCATCGCCCTGGTGGTGCTGACGCCCCAGGCGCGCCTCGATGCCGTGGGCGTGCTGGCGGGGGTCGGTGCGGCCGTCGCGACGGCGGCCGGCATCCTGCTCACCCGCCGCTGGGGACGGCCCGTCGACCTCGTCTCCTTCACCGGCTGGCAGCTGCTCGCCGGCGGGCTCGTGCTCCTGCCCCTGCTGGCGTTCGAGGGCCTCCCCCGGGCGCCGCTCACCCCGGCCAACTGGGTGGGGCTGGCCTGGCTGGCGTTCCCGGGCGGCGCGTTCGCCTACCTGCTCTGGTTCGACGGCATCGCCCACCTGCGCGCGGTCGCCGTCTCCAGCCTCGCCCTCCTCGCGCCGGTCACGGCGGCCGTCCTCGGGTGGCTCGTCCTCGGCCAGCACCTCGGTGCGCCGCAGCTCGTCGGGGGAGCCCTCGCGCTCGGCGCCGTGCTGGTGCTGCAGACCCGCCCGCAGGGCGGCCGCGCCGCCGCCCTGGTTGGATCGCCACCGTGCCCCCCGACGGACTCACCCCGCCCGACGTCGTCGCCGTCCGTCTCGGCCCCGGCGACGCCGGTGAGCTGCTGACCCTGCGGCGGGCGGCCTATGTCAGCGAGGCGCGGCTGCACGACGACCTCGACCTGCCGCCGCTGCTGGAGACGCTCGACGAGCTGCGGGCCGACCTCGCCGACCCCGGCGTAGTCACCCTCGGCCTGCGCACGCGCGTCCCGGCGTGGGGACGGCTCGTGGGCTCCGCCCGGCTGGCACCCGGCCGGGACGGCTCCGCGGACCTCGGCAGGCTCGCCGTCGCGCCCGACCTGCAGGGCTGGGGCCTCGGCACCCGCCTGCTCCAGCTGGCCGAGGCGGAGCTGCCGCCAGGGGTCACGCGGCTGTGCCTGTTCACCGGCGAGCACAGCGTCGCCAACATCCGGCTGTACCGTCGGGCCGGCTACACCGAGACGCACCGCACCCGGGCCGGGCGCTACGACCTCGTCCACCTCGCCAAGCACGTCGGCGGCAGCGCCCCCGGTCAGGCCGCCGGGACGGCCACCACGGCGGTGCCGTAGGCGCAGATCTCGGTGCCCGTTCCGCCGAACTCGCTGGTGTCGAACCGCATCGCGATGATCGCGTTGCCGCCGAGGGACTGGGCCTCCTCGGTCAGCCGGGCGATGGCCTGGTTGCGGCCGTCGGCGAGCATGGTCGTCATCCCGCGGAGCTCGCCGCCGACCAGCGACTTGAGCCCCGCGCCGAGCTGTGACCCGATGTTCCGCGACCGGACGGTGAGGCCGAAGCACTCGCCCAGCACCTGCGTGATGTCGTAGCCGGGCAGGTCGTTGCCCGTCGTGATCAGCATGCCGGCGACGCTACACCGGCGGCCTCGACGGCCTGGTGCAGCATGGCCGGTACGTCGCGGGCGTGGTAGCGCTGCTCGGTGGCCTCGATGCCGTCCAGGAACGTCCGGTAGACCAGGGCTCCGGTGAGGGCGGCCACGGGCGCGACCAGCGTCATCGCGCGCGCCGGGTCGCTCCCGGGCCGCCGGTGCGTCCACTCCGCGACCATCAGCTCCCGCAGCCGCTCGCGTGTCGCTCCCGGCGGCACCCGGGCGAGGAAGGCCCGGACGTCGACCATCGGGTGCCCGATCGCACTGTCGCCCCAGTCGACCAGCGCGAGGCGCTCACCGTCGCCGACCCAGTTGCCCGGGTGCAGGTCGCCGTGCACGAGCGTGGCCGGCAGGCCGCAGGCGTCGAGCGCCGCCAGCCGCCCGGGCAGGGCGGCCACCAGGGCGTCGACCGCGGCGAGGGTGTCGCCGGGCAGGGTCGCGCGGACGTCGTCCCGGCCCACCAGGGTCCCGACGGCGTCGAGCAGCGGGCCCGACCGCCGATCGGGCAGGCCGATCCCCAGCAGCGCGTCGACGTACCCGGCGGAGCGGTCCTGCACGCCGATCCACCGGCGAGCCATCTCGGCGAGGACCGGCTCGGGCGCCTCCCACTGGTCGACGCCCGGCACCCCCTCGAGGAGCGTGGTGGCGGCACCGCCGCTCTCGACGCGCTGCGCGACGACGCCGGGGGTGAGCCCCGGCTCCCGGGCCGCGAGCAGGCGCAGCAGCGGCCCCTCGTGCGCGAAGAAGGCCGGCACGCTCTTGCACCACACGTCACCCGCCGGTGTCGGCAGGGCGAGCACGCACGACAGGTTCCACGTCTTCACCTGCCGGGGGCGCCCGGCACGCAGCCACCCCGCCGCCGCGAGCTCGCCGTCGGCCCACGCCAGCGTGGTCGTCACCCAACCGGGTCGCGCCCATGGCTGGCGCAGCGGGTCCTCGCCCTCCGCGAGCGCCAGCAGGGCGTCGCCGGGCGGGGCCGCGCGGGCGGCGTCCAGGGACTGGTCCACCTGGTCCACCTGGTCCACCTGGTCCGCCTGGTCCGCCGGGACCTCCGCCAGGTACGTGACCGCGCCGCCGGTGCCGTCGTCGTCGCCCGTGACGTCGAGCAGCCGGACCACGGTGACGTCGAGCCCGTCGCGCTCGCGGACGATCGCGGCGAACGGTTCGACGTCGGGCCACCAGGGCGACGCGGCGACGAAGGGTGCCAGCGTGCCGAGCACACGACCGCCGGGTGAACACACCACGAGGGTGACGTCGCGAGGCACGCACCGATCCTGCCAGCCCGCCTAGGATCGCGTCCGTGACCGCCGACGACAGGTTCAGTGCCAGCGACCCCACCTTCGTGACGGCTCCGAAGGCCCTGCTGCACGACCACCTCGACGGCGGCCTGCGGCCCCGCACGATCGTCGAGCTCGCCGCTGACGTCGGCCACGAGCTGCCCGCGCAGGGCGTCGAGCCGCTCGCGGACTGGTTCCGGAGGCAGGCGTCGTCGGGCTCGCTGGAGCGGTACCTGACGACGTTCGAGCACACCGTCGCCGTGATGCAGTCGCCCGACGCGCTGGCCCGGGTGGCGCGCGAGTGCGCCGTCGACCTGGCGGCCGACGGCGTCGTCTACGCCGAGGTGCGGTACGCGCCCGAGCAGCACCTCGAGCACGGCCTGACCCTCGACGAGGTCGTCGCCGCGGTGCAGGCCGGCTTCGACGACGGCATGGCCGAGGCGGCCGAGGCCGGCACCCCGATCCGGGTCGGCACCCTGCTCACCGCGATGCGGCACGCGGCCCGCAGCCGCGAGATCGCCGAGCTGGCGGTGCGGCACCGCGACCACGGCGTCGTCGGCTTCGACATCGCCGGCGCCGAGGCGGGCTACCCGCCGTCGCGCCACCTCGACGCGTTCGACTACCTGCACCGCGAGAACTTCCACGTGACGATCCACGCGGGCGAGGCGTTCGGGCTGCCGAGCATCTGGGAGGCGGTGCAGGTCTGCGGCACCGACCGGCTCGGCCACGGCGTGCGCATCGTCGACGACGTCGAGCTGCTGGGCGGCCGGGACCGGTTCGGGCGCCCGCGCGCGACCCTAGGCCGGCTGGCCGCGTGGGTGCGGGACGCGCGCATCCCGCTGGAGCTGTGCCCGTCGAGCAACGTGCAGACCGGCGCCGCACCCACCATCGCCGAGCATCCGGTGACCATGCTCAAGGACCTGCGGTTCCGGGTCACGGTGAACACCGACAACCGGCTCATGTCGGCGACCTCGATGAGCCGCGAGCTCGAGCTGCTGTCGAAGGAGGCGGGCTGGTCGCTCGCCGACGCCCGCTGGGTGACGATCAACGCGTTGAAGAGCGCGTTCATCCCGTTCGACGAGCGCCTGGCGCTGATCGAGGACGTGGTCAAGCCGGGCTACGCCGCGCTCGGCGTCACCGGCTGAGCTACGGCCCGGGTCGTCGGGAGAGGACCTCGGGGAGGGTCAGGGGGTCGAGCTTCGGATCGGGCGCGGGGCACCACGAACTGGTCAGGTCGGCGCGGTCCCAGGCCGCCGCGGACGCCCCTGCCTGGTACGCCGACTCGAGGAACGCCAGCAGGGTGACGCGCGGGTCGCTCGCCGTGCGCACGTCGTCGTAGTGCAGCAGCGCCAGCGAGCCGGTGGGGCCGCCCTGCCAGCGCGCCGCGGCGGGTGCCAGGCGGTGACCGGTGAGGCCGTCGGGCTCGGGAGCGGTGTACGAGTAGAACGCCGGGAAGGGCGTCCGGTCGTCGCCGGCCCAGAAGCCGAAGCTGATCACCTCGTGCGAGTAGGCCTCGGCGCTGACCCGGTCGGTGCCCGGCGGCAGGGGCACGCGGCGGTCGGAGAACCGGCTGACGGCGAGGTCGAAGCTGTGCCAGAACAGGTGCACCGGGCTCGTCTTGCCGCAGAACCAGCCGGCGAACTCCTCGAGCGCGGTGTCCGTCCAGCGCAGCGCCGCCCAGAACCGCCGGACGGCGTCCGCGTCGTAGCTCGCGTGCTCCGTGTCCTCGTCGAAGGGGGTGGTCATGGGGACGCCGAAGGGCCGCGCGAGGATCGGCGTGCCGAGCCCGAGCGCCTCGAGGGTCCGCATCACCCCCCGGTAGAAGTCGCGGACGCTCAGCCCGTCGTGCAGGTCGAAGCCGTCGACGTCGCCGCGGGCGGTGCGGGCGACGAACGCCGGCTCGAGCAGGTCGAGGTCGAGCGTGAAGGACTCACCGCCCGGCGCCGCACGGTGGGTGAGGCGCCGGGTGGTGAGCCCACGTTCGGTGACGTACAGCGGCACGTGCCACCAGTGGTTGCGCGGCGGCGCGCTCGCCAGCCGGATCTTCCCGAGGATCTGCGCGTACAGGTGCAGGGTGTCCTTCGTCGGCCGCCACGGCGCCAGGGGAAGCTCGGGCAGCCCGGTCACGGGTGGGCGTGCTCGGGGAGCCCGTCGAGCTCGAAGGCGAGCTCGTCCTCGTAGCACCAGACCCAGTCCTCGCCCGGCTCGTACGACTGGATCAGCGGGTGGCCACCGGAGCGGTAGTGCGCCGTGGCGTGCTTGTTCGGCGAGCTGTCGCAGCAGCCCACGTGCCCGCAGGACAGACACATCCGCAGGTGCACCCACCGGGCGCCGATCCTCAGGCAGTCCTCGCAGCCGGTCGAGCTCGGCGTCGCGTCGACGTCGACCTGGTCGAGGTGGGTGCAGGTCTGGCTCATGCGCTGGCCTCCGGACGGGGGTGCACGGTGGGGATGGTTCGCTCAGACCTCGGCGGGGACGGCCTGCTCGCGCAGCGACGCGAGCGCCGAGCTCCAGGCGACGAGCTGGTCCAGCATGGCGCTCAGCGACTGCAGCTGGAAGGGTTGCGGGGTGAACTCGCGGTTGTTCACGAAGTCCGTCATGAGGCCGAGCGCGACCTGGGTGCGGACGGTGGCGACCTGGAGCTCGGCCATGACCAGGCGCAGGTGCTCGACCGCCCGGGTGCCACCGCTGCACCCGTAGCTGACGAAGCCCGCCGTCTTGTCGTTCCACTCCTTGTAGAGGAAGTCGATGGCGTTCTTGAGAGCGCCCGAGGTCGAGTGGTCGTACCCGGCGTGACGAAGACGTAGCCGTCGAAGCAGCGATCGTCTCGAGCACCCAGCGGGCGACGGCCTCGCCGTTGCGGCCGGGGCGGGTGCTGCGGCCGTTCATCGAACGGCCCGGGCCGTGGCCGCCGACCATCTGCGCGAGACCTTCGTCGCCCGGCTCGGCCCGGGCGAGGACGTCGCCCTCCTGGGGATTCTCCAGGGGTTGGTCGCCGAAACAGCCGGTAGCGGCTGTGCCTCAGATCCGTCCCTCAGAGCCGTCCCTCAGAGCCGTCCCGGCGCAGCTCCGGAGGGTGGCTGGGCCACGCTTTGCTGTGGCCTCGGATGTGGACCTCGGCCAGGTGCCCGCGTCGACAGGCGCCGGCAGGCCGTGCGGCGGCAGGGTGCGGCTGGAACCCTTCCGTCCCGTCGCGCAGAAGGTGCGTTCGACACATCCGAGGCGGAGACTCGGCCCGTCCATCGGAATGATCCTCACTGGCGGTGCGGCCCGCCGGCGAACTCGACCCTAGGAGTGACATGACCACCGCGATCGAGTTCTGGTTCGACCCCACCTGCCCCTTCACCTGGCGGACGAGTCGCTGGGCGCGCGAGCTCGAGCGGGTCGGCGAGGCGACGATCGAGTGGAAGGTGATGAGCCTCGGGATCCTCAACGAGGGCCGCGAGATCCCCGAGCAGTACCGCGAGGGCATGGTCCGCGGCACCCGGTTCCTGCGCGCCCTCGTCGCGGCCTCGGAGCTCGGCGGCTCCGACGCGGTCGGGCGGCTCTACGACGCCCTCGGCACGCACCTGCACGACGACGGGGAGGAGCTCGCGGACGACGTCCTGCTCCGGTCGGTCGTCGGACGCCGGCCTCGACGGCTCCGTCGCCGACGCCGCGGACGACGAGAGCCGCGACGCGGCGGTTCGGGCCAGCCACGAGGAGGGCCAGCGCCGCGTCGGCACGGAGTCGGGCAGCCCGATCACGGCCTACGACGGTGGGCCCGCCTTCTTCGGCCCGGTCGTCGTGCCCGCGCCCACCGGCGACGACGCGTCGACCCTCCTCAGCGCGATGACCTCGCTCAGCAAGGTCGGGGCCTTCAGCGAGCTCAAGCGGTCCCGGAACCCGCTCTGACCTCCGCCCACCCCACCCCGTGATCACGCGGAAGGGTGGGGCGCTCGGCGGCACGGTCGAGGCCCGGCCGGCGTGCTCGTTCTGGTCGGTGTCCAAGTCTGGACCAGGTCCACGCCTGTTCGATAGGTTGCCTGCGTGCCGCCCGACGAGCTCTCTGCGAGGATCGGGCTCCTGCGGGCGAACGGCCTGCACGTGACGCCGCAGCGCCTTGCCGTGCTGCACGCGTCGTCGGTGGCACCCCACAGCACCCCCGACGAGATCCACCGGATCGTCCGCGCCGATCTCGGCGCCGTCTCGCGTCAGGCCGTCTACGACGCCCTCGCCGTGCTCACCGATCGCGGGCTGCTGCGGCGCATCGAGCCCGCCGGGTCGCCCGCGCGCTACGAGGGCCGGGTGGGCGACAACCACCACCACCTCGTCTGCCGGGTCTGCGGGCGGATGGTCGACGTCGACTGCGCCGCGGGCGAGGCTCCGTGCCTGTCCCCGCAGAGCGACGCGGGGTACGAGGTCGACGAGGCCGAGGTCGTCTACTGGGGCCGCTGCCCGGACTGCGTCGCCGGTGCCACGTCGCCCCGGGCAGCTTCACGCTAGACAACGGATCGAACCGAGAGGGAAACGCAGTGTCTGAGACGACGAAGGACGCGACCGCGAGCACGAGCGAGAGCGAGAACCCGGTCATCCCCGCTCCGCAGCCCGCGACCGACCGCCGGCCGAGGACGAACCGGGACTGGTGGCCCAACCAGCCCGACCTGCAGGTGCTGCACGGGCACTCGCCGGAGTCCAACCCGCTGGAGCGAGGGCTTCGACTACGCCGAGGCGTTCGCGGGCCTCGACGTCGAGGCCCTCAAGGCGGATCTCATCGACGCTGATGACCACCTCGCAGGACTGGTGGCCCGCCGACTTCGGCCACTACGGCGGCCTCTTCATCCGGATGAGCTGGCACGCGGCCGGCACCTACCGCATCAGCGACGGGCGCGGCGGCGGCGGGCAGGGCGCGCAGCGGTTCGCCCCGCTCAACAGCTGGCCCGACAACGCCAACCTCGACAAGGCGCGGCGGCTGCTGTGGCCGATCAAGCAGAAGTACGGCCAGCAGCTCTCGTGGGCCGACCTGCTCGTCTTCGCCGGCAACGTCGCGATCGAGTCGATGGGCCTGCCGACCTTCGGGTTCGGCTTCGGCCGCCCCGACATCTGGGAGCCCGAGGAGGTCTTCTGGGGCCCCGAGGACACCTGGCTCGGCGACGAGCGCTACAGCGGGGACCGTGAGCTGGGCGAGCACATGGGCGCCGTCCAGATGGGGCTGATCTACGTCAACCCCGAGGGCCCCAACGGGCAGCCCGACCCGCTGGGCTCGGCGCGCGACATCCGCGAGACCTTCGCCCGCATGGCGATGAACGACGAGGAGACCGTCGCGCTCATCGCCGGCGGCCACACGTTCGGCAAGACGCACGGTGCCGCCGGCGCCGAGTACGTCGGCCCGGAGCCCGAGGGCGCCGCGATCGAGGCGCAGGGCCTCGGCTGGAAGAACTCGTACGGCTCGGGCAAGGGCCGCGACGCGATCACCAGCGGGCTCGAGGTCACCTGGACGTCGACGCCGACGCGTTGGGGCAATGGCTACTTCAAGAACCTCTTCGAGTACGAGTGGGAGCTCACGAAGAGCCCGGCCGGCGCCTGGCAATGGAAGCCCAAGGGCGACGCGGGCGCGAACAGCGTGCCCGACCCCGAGACCGGCCGAGCTGACCCGCACGCCCACGATGCTGACGAGCGACCTGGCGCTGCGGGTCGACCCCACCTACGAGAAGATCTCACGGCGCTTCTACGAGCAGCCCGACGAGTTCGCGCTCGCGTTCGCCAAGGCCTGGTACAAGCTGCTGCACCGCGACATGGGCCCGGTCACGCGCTACCTGGGGCCGTGGGTGCCGGAGCCGCAGCTGTGGCAGGACCCGGTGCCCGCCGTCGACCACGAGCTGGTCGGCGAGGCGGAGGTCCAGGCGCTCAAGGACGCCGTCCTCGCGGCGGGGCTGACCGTCGAGCAGCTGGCGGGAGCGGCGTGGGCGTCGGCCGCGAGCTTCCGCAGCACCGACAAGCGCGGCGGGGCCAACGGCGCCCGCATCCGGCTCGCGCCGCAGAAGGACTGGGCGGTCAACGCCGGCGTCGCCGACGTGCTGGGCGTGCTCGAGCGGATCCAGCAGGACTTCAACGGCCGCCAGGGCGGCGGGGCGCAGGTCTCGCTCGCCGACCTCATCGTGCTGGCGGGCGGCGCGGCGATCGAGAAGGCCGCCCGCGACGCCGGCCTCGACGTCACCGTGCCCTTCCACCCCGGGCGCACCGACGCCACGCAGGAGCAGACGGAAGCCGAGTCGTTCCGCGTGCTGGAGCCGCGGGCCGACGGGTTCCGCAACTACGTGCGACCGGGCGAGAAGCTGTCGCCCGAGACGCTGCTCGTCGACCGCGCCTACATGCTCGACCTGACGGCACCGGAGATGACGGTGCTGGTCGGCGGCCTCCGGGCGCTCGGGGTCACCGCCCCGGGCACGAAGCACGGCGTGCTCACCGACCGGCCGGGCACCCTGACGAACGACTACTTCGTCAACCTGCTCGACATGAGCACCACGTGGGCCACCTCGTCGTCCGGCGAGCACGTCTACGAGGGCCGCGACCGCGAGGGCGGCACGCCGAGGTGGACCGCGACCGCCGTGGACCTGTTCTTCGGGTCGCACTCGCAGGCGCGCGCGATCGCCGAGGTGTACGCCGAGTCGGACGGCACCGAGCGGTTCGTCCGCGACTTCGTGGCCGCGTGGGCGAAGGTCATGGAGCTGGACCGGTTCGACCTGCGCCACTGACCACCCACACCCACGTGCTCACCGTCGGCTGCATTGCTCAGCTGCGACCCGTTCTCGGCACCGGAAACCGAGTCGTAGTGGAGTGATGCAGCCGACGGTGAGCACGCGGGGCGTCAGGGGACGGTCGACAACGCGCGGAGCTCGGTCTCGGCCTCGGAGCAGTCGCCGTCCGAAGGTCACCGCCGGGTGCAGGGTGAGGCAGAGGGCGTCGGCGAGCAGCTGCTCGCCGTCGCGCTGCGCGCGCAGCAGTGGCACAAGCTCTGCCGCGAAGATCCCCTCGGCGACGAAGACCCGGCTCTGGCCGAGGTCGAAGCGCACGGTGCCCGTGCGCCGGGAGGTCGGGATGTCGTAGACCGGGACGTCCGCCGCGCCGGTCCGGCAGAGCTGCTGCACGGCGGCGAGGGCGGCGTCGGCGTCCCACGACGCGGGGTCGTCCCAGTCGACGATGCCGAAGCGCATCGGCAGCGGAGGGTCCTGCCGGTCGTCGTCCTCCCCGTTCGGCAGGTCCCGGTAGAAGTCGTCGAGTGCCAGGGTGGGGAGACCCACGCGACGCGTGAGCGACGTCTTGCCCGAGCCGCTCGCCCCGGCGAGCAGCACCACCCGCGCAGACATGGGCTGGAGGTTAGCCGCAGGCAGCCCGCCGAACCGCTCGCCGAGGGCCGCCCCGGCGCGTGACCGGTGCTCGCCGAGTGCGGAGATGCTCGCGGAGTGCGGAATCTCGACGCTCGGATTTCCGCATTCGGCGAGCATCTCCGCAGAGCGCGAGTACGGCGTCAGATGGCGTGCCGGGCCAGCGCCGCGCGCGCCGTCTCGACCAGCAGGGTGCGGACCTCGGCCGGCGCGAGCACTTCGACGTCCCCGCCGAAGCCGAGCAACGCGGCCACGGCGGCCCCGGGAGCGCGGAACGCCAGCGTGAGCGACGTCCAGCCGGTGGGCGTTCCCGGGTCGGCGCCCGACCCCGGCGGGTCGTCGTCCCCGTCGGCGCGCTGCCCGCGGGTGACCCGCAGCACGGTCGGCACCAGTTCCTCACGTACCCGCAGCCGGACGGCGACCCGCTCCCGCGGCCGCTCGACGTCGGCCCGCAGCCGCGCCCACTCGGCGGCCAGGTCCAGATCGGGTGGACGCCGGACAGCGGCGTCGACGACCTCGGCGGAGAGCAGGCGGTCGGCGCGGAACAACCGGGCGCCGCCACGATGGGCGGCGACCAGGTACCAGACGCCGGCCTTCACGACGAGCCCGTAGGGATCGAGCAGGTAACTCGCGGCGGACCCGTCGCCGTGCCGGTAGCGCACCCGCAGCCGCCGGTCGGCCCACACCGCCTGCTGCACGGCCGGCAGGTGCGGCGCGTCCGGCCCGCGCCGGTACCAGCCCGCGTGGTCGACGAGCACCCGGTCGCGCGCCTGCTCGGCGGCCGCCCGGTGCGAGGCGGGGACGGCGGCGACGAGCTTGTGGACGGCGGCCGCGAGCGCCGATCCCATGCCCAGGTCGTCGGGCACCGCCCTGCCCGTGAGGGCGACGAGAGCGCGCGACTCCTCGGCGGTCAGGCCCGTCATGTCGGTGCGGTAGCCGGGCATCAGGGCGATCCCGCCGCCGCGGCCCTGCTCCGTCCACACCGGGACGCCGGCCGTCGACAGCGCCTCGACGTCCCGGTAGACGGTGCGCACGCTCACCTCGAGCTCGTCCGCGACGGCGGGCGCCGTGACGCGCCCCCGGGCCTGGAGGATGAGCAGGAGCGAGAGCAGCCGGTCGGAGCGCATGCTCCCGATTCTGCTCCCAAGACCTGACCGTGGCTGTCAGGTTATCCGGGCGACAGTGGATCCATGACGAACACCACCGACTCCTTGACGACCGCTCCCGCCGTGCCCACCGACCCGCGCCAGGCCCTGTTCCGGGCCGTCGACCAGGCCGTGCGCCTCATCGCGCTGGTGACGCCCGACGACCTCGACGCGCCCACGCCCTGCACGGAGTACGACGTCGGGCACCTGACCGGCCACCTGGTGGCCGTCCTGCGACGCATCGGCTACGTGGCGGGCGGCGGCCACGCCTTCGACGTCCCGTCGATCGTGCTCGACCTGCCCGACGACGGCTGGTCGGCCGCGGCCGAGGCCAACGCCACAAGCCTCCGCGCGGCCTGGGCCGACGACGCCGTCCTCGACCGCGTGCTCCGGCTGCCGTGGGGCGAGGTTCCCGGGCGCGGTGCCGGCCTGGCCTACGTGCAGGAGCTGACGACGCACTCCTGGGACCTCGCCACCGCGCTGGGCCGCGCCCACGAGCTCGACCCCGTGCTGGCCGAGCTCGCCCTCACGGCCGCGACCCGGTTCGTGCCGGCGCAGCCGCGCGGCGGGCCCATCCCGTTCGCGGCGCCGGTGACGGTCGCCCACGATGCCCCGGCCTACGACCGTCTCGTCGCCTGGCTCGGCCGGGACCCGCAGTGGAGCGTCGCGTGAACCCCTCGAGCGTGACGCGGGCTCGCCACAGGGCTGCCTCGGTCGTGCGCATCCCGACCCGCGGCCCGTTCTCGCTGGCCGCGCTCGGCACCTTCGGGTTCGGCGAGCTGCACACCCAGGCCTGGGACGGCGTCTGGCGGCTCGCGTTCGGCGTCGACGGCGGGCGGGGGCACGCGGGTGTCGCCGTCCGGCAGGTGGCGCCGCAGGAGCTGGAGCTCACCATCGAGGCCCAGCCGGGAGCCCTGGACGCCGTCGCGCGCCAGGTCGCCCGGATCGCGTCGTGCGACCACGACGGCGACGCGTTCGTCGCACTGGGCGAGCGCGACCCGGTGCTCCGTCGGCTGATCGCCGCCGCGCCCGGGCTGCGGCCGCCGCTGTTCACGTCGCCGTACGAGGCCGCCGTCTGGAGTCTGCTCACCCAGCGGCGCTCCCGACGGCAGGGGACCGCGATGCGGGAGCGGATCTCCCGGGAGCACGGCGTCCGCTTCGAGGTCGCGGGGCGCGAGCTGTGGGCCCTGCCGGCGCCGGATCGGCTATTGGCCGTCGATTCCGCTCCGGGGGTGCCCGCCGAGCAGGTCGCGCGGATCCACGCCGTGGCCGCCGCCGCGCTGCAGGGGCAGTTGGACGTCGACCGCCTCGTTGCCCTCGACCCGGCGGAGGCGATGCTCGACCTGCAGCGCATCAGGGGCATCGGCCCGTTCTCGAGCGCGCTCGTCGTCGTGCGGGCCTGCGGTCTGGCGGACGTTCTTCCGATGAACGAGCCGCGGTCGCGCTCTGCCGTGGCGCGGCTCTACGGCCTGCCGGATCCGCTGCCGGACGCCGCGTACCTGCAGCTCGCCGAGGGCTGGCGGCCGTTCCGCACCTGGGTCGCCGTCGCGGCCCGCGCCGCGGGTGACCGGGTGCCGGTCCTCGCCCCCTGACCGGGGGTCAGGACTGGTCGACGTGGCTCCGGCGCAGCCGCTCGACGAACGCCGTCACCTGGTCGCCGACGTCGCGGGACGGCGCGGCGGGGGTGGCGTCCGGCGTGGCCTCCCACGGGGATCGCTGCCGTGGCAGGTCGTGGGGGAGCAGGAAGGGGTCGGCACCCTTGCCGGTGCGGAACCGGTACACGGTGGTGCCGTCGTCCACCACGAAGTCGTGCTCGGGCCCGGCGTCGCTGCGCAGGATGAATCGCTCGTACCGCTCGGCCACCCGGGCGAGCGCGTCCATGGAGTCCAGGTCGATGACGGTGCGCCCGGCCAGCGGGCGCGACGGACCCGGTGTGCAGCAGGTAGGGCTCGTACTGGTCGAGGCGCAGGCCGGAGTCGTCGTTCGCACCAGCCTGCCGCCCCCGGCTCATGAGACCGAGACCGAGGAGCACCAGCAGCAGGACGCAGCCGATGGCGGACGGCCACCAGCGCAGCTCCGTGGCCGCCACGCGATGCCCCAGCAGGGCGAAGGCGGCAGGCACCCGGTCGGGCACCCGCACCGACGCGCCCGCCTCGGTCACCTGCGGCCGGCCCGCTCGCGGTCGCGACGGTGGCGGGCGTGCCGGACCCGGTCCCGGTGAGCCGCGCCACGTGGTCGTCCACGGTGAACACGAGAGCCGGTGCGAACCGCTCGTCGACCGGGCCGCCGGCGACCGCCCCGGACAGGTGGACGTCGGCGCGGACGGTGAGGGTGTAGCCGCCGATGGGCACCTGGGTCGCGGACTCCACGTCGTGGATCATCCGGGCGAACTCGGCCAGGTCCAGATGCGCCGGCACGTCGAACGTGTCCCCGTGGAACGGCCCGGGGGGCACGAGTGGCACGGTGCGGGTCCAGCCGTCCTGGGTGGCGAGGACGGCGGCCATGGAGCGGGTGCCCCCGAGCGCGGACTGCGCCGGACGTCGTCACGCGGTAGGACGCCGCGACGTCCAGGGCCGGGACCAGCGCGAGGTAGACGGGGTCACCGGTGACCAGCCTGCCCGTCGGGTACGCGGGGCTCGCCGGGACCGACGCCCGGTAGGTGAGGGCGGCCCGCTGCGTGTACGGGACGTCGTGGTTCTCGACGCGTGTCGCGGGGACGAGCCATGCGAGCACCCCCACGCTGAGGAACGCCGCGCTCGCGCACGCCGTCACGGTGATGGCGTGGGGCGGCAGTCGCCAGCCGTGGGCGCGCGAGGGCGCAGCGTGCCGCCAGGCGGGCCGATGTACCCGCTGCGCGGGCCGGCGGCGGGACCTCGTGGCGTGGCCGATGCGCCGCCGAGGGCGCCCCCTGCGCAGGCGGAGCAGAGCGCTCCCGAGCATCACCACGATGCTGCCGAGAGCCGGGACGAGGGGGTTCCGCACCGGGAGGAGCAGGTCCCCACCGCGGGGCACACGCCCCACCAGCCGGCCGAGCACATCGGCGGCTGGCACGCGGTCGGGGTCGAGCCAGGAGTTGTTGTCGCCGCGCAGCCGGAAGCGGCCACCGTCGACCGCGACGATGCGGTGCAGAACGACGCTGTGCAAGGTCTCGCTCCGGTAGGCCACGACGTCGCCGACCCCGTACCCGGAAGCGGGCCGGACGATCGCGAGGTCTCCCGAGTGGAACCGCGGTTCCATGCTGACGCCCTGCGTCACCAGGTACGTCGTCCCGCCGCCGAGGGTCGCCGGCCACAGCCACCAACCTCCCGCTGCGATCAGCAGGAGTGCGACCGTGACCAGCGCCCGGCGAACCACTCTCCCTCCGTCCCGGCCAGACCGGGACGCGACGTCACTGCAGCGCGTACGCGATGGAGGTCGTGCTGGGAACGTCCCACGTCAAACCGGAGCAGGCGTACGTCGTGTACCCCGGCGACCCGGACGTGTATGTCCCGTGCGGCGTGAAGCACGCCACCGCGCTCGCCCCGTTGCGGCTGATGTACAGCGTGCTCGCGGTCGTGTCGGCGTTGAGCACGACGTCGATCTCGTTGATCTGGCCGAGATCGGCGCTGTACTGGAAGGTCGGCTGCGTCTTGAAGCTCGCACCGGTGATCGTGTTGGAGGCGTACCCGATGACCTTCGTGTTCAGGCCGCTGATGCTGTCGGTGTAGGCCGACGCGCCGACGGCGGAGACCGTCGCTGCTGTCGCGACTGCTGCGATGACGAGCTTCGTGCGCATGCCGGGGCTCCTTCCGTAGCGGTCCTTCCGGTCGCCGTCGTTCGACGGCGAACCGGAGATGGTCGTCACGGAAGGTGTCGCCCACTGCTGAGCGAGACTTGAGGGAAATCGGCGAGAAGTCGTCCGGACAGGCCGCCGGCACGAAGGTCAAACCATGCTCAACGGCCCTTGGGGTGCCAGACCGTCTTGGTCTCGGTGAACGCGAGGATGCGCGCGGGCCCGTTCGGCGGTGCGGTCCAGTCGGGCTCGACGGCAGGTTCGGTGGACGGCGCATCGCCCGCCGGCCGCAGCACGCGCGTCAGCGTCGGCGACGGCGGCCGCCTCGAGCGCGCCCCACTCGACGCGCCGGTCGGCCGCCCGCGAGGTCGATCCCCCGCACCGCCTCGTGCGAGGCGAGCCACGGCGCCACCTCCGCCGTCGAGCCGGTCAGCACGTTGACGACCCCGCCGGGCACGTCCGAGGTCGCGAGCACCTCCGAGAGCGTCACCGCGGGCAGCGGCCGCTCCTCCGACGCCAGCACCACCACGGCGTTCCCCGTGACGATCACCGGCGCCACGCACCGACACGAGCCCGAGCAGCGACGACGCCTGCGGCGCGAGGACGGCGACCACGCCGGTCGGCTCGGGCACCGAGAGGTTGAAGTACGGGCCCGCCACGGGGTTCGCCGAGCCGGCGACCTGCGCCACCTTGTCGCTCCAGCCCGCGTACCAGACCCACCGGTCGATCGCCGCGTCGACGAGCACGCCGGCGCGGGCGGCGTCCACGCCTTCGGCGGCGGCGACCTCCGTGACGAACTGGTCGCGCCGGCCCTCGAGCATCTCCGCGACCCGGTACAGGACCTGCCCGCGGTTGTACGCCGTGGCCGCCGCCCACCCCGGCTGGGCCTTGAGCGCGGCGCCGACGGCGTCCCGGGCGTCCTTGCGGGAGGCGAGCGCCGCGTTCGCGAGGAACTGCGCCCGACGCGCGACCGCACCTCGTAGGTGCGCCCCGACTCGCTCCGCGGGAAGGCGCCGCCGATGTAGAGCTTGTAGGTCTTGCGGACGTCGAGGCGCGGGCCGCCGCTCACAGCGAGGCCCCCTTCACGTAGGCGGCGAGGCCCTGCCGCCCGCCCTCGCGGCCGTAGCCCGACTCCTTGTACCCGCCGAACGGGCTCGCGGGGTCGAACCGGTTGAACGTGTTCGCCCAGACGACGCCGGCCTGCAGGCGGTCGGCCATCCACAGGATCCGGGAGCCCTTCTCGGTCCAGACGCCGGCCGACAGCCCGTAGGGCGTGTTGTTGGCGCGGGCCACCGCCTCTTCGGGCGTCCGGAAGGTCAGGACGGCGAGCACCGGGCCGAACACCTCCTCGCGGGCGATGCGGTGCGCGGGCGCGACGTCGGTGAAGACCGTCGGCGCGAACCAGAAGCCGCGGTCGGGCAGCTCGCAGGGCTCGGTCCAGCGGACGGCGCCCTCGGCGTCGGCGGCGTCGGCGAGCTCGCGGATGCGCGCGAGCTGCTCGGCCGAGTTCACCGCGCCGACGTCGGTGTTCTTGTCGAGCGGGTCGCCGACCCGCAGCTGCGCGACCCGGCGGCGCAGCCGCTCGTCGAACTCCTCGGCGATCGACTCCTGCACGAGCAGGCGAGAACCGGCGCAGCACACGTGGCCCTGGTTGAAGAAGATCCCGTTGACGACGCCCTCGACGGCCTGGTCGATCGGGCGCGTCGTCGAAGACGATGTTCGCCGCCTTGCCGCCGAGCTCGAGCGTGAGCTTCTTGCGGGTGCCGGCGACGGCGCGGGCGATCTGGCGGCCGACCTCGGTGGAGCCGGTGAACGCGACCTTGTCGACGCCCGGGTGCCCCACGACGGCCGCGCCCGTGGCGCCGGCCCCGGGCAGGATGTTGACGACGCCCGGCGGGAGGTCGGCCTGCTGGCAGATCTCGGCGAAGAGCATCGCCGTCAGCGGGGTGGTCTCGGCCGGCTTGAGCACGACGGTGTTGCCGGCGGCGAGCGCGGGGGCGACCTTCCACGCGAGCATGAGCAGCGGGAAGTTCCAGGGGATGACCTGCCCGGCGACGCCGAGCGGGCTGCGTCGACGGCAGGCCCGGCCTACTCGAGCTTGTCGGCCCAGCCCGCGTGGTAGAAGAAGTGCGCCGCGGCCAGCGGGACGTCGACGTCGCGGCTCTCGCGGATCGGCTTGCCGTTGTCGAGGCGTCTCGAGGACGGCGAGCTCGCGGGCGCGCTCCTGCAGGATCCGCGCGATCCGGAACAGGTACTTGGCGCGCTCGGCGCCCGGCATCGGGCCCCAGACGCGCTCGAAGGCGGCGCGGGCGGCCCGCACGGCACGGTCGACGTCCGGCGCGGTGGCGAGCGCGACCTTGGAGAGGACCTCCTCCGTGGCCGGGTTGAGGGTCTCCAGCGAGCCGCCGTCGACGGGGTCGGCGAACTCGCCGTCGACGAAGAGGCCGTAGGAGGCCTTGACGTCGGCGTCGCGGGACTGCGGCGCGGGGGCGTACTCGAAGGCGGGCACGCTGGCCTCTCAGTTGCAGCGTGAGGTGGTCGGCGGAGGCGTAGGCGCCGATCGCCATCCGGCGGCGCTGCAGCAGCAGGTCGTTGAGCAGGCTCGAGGCGCCGAGCCGGAAGCGGTCGGGGTCGAGCCAGTCGGGGCCGGCCGTCTCGTTGACGAGCACGAGGTGCTTGATCGCGTCCTTCGCGGTGCGGATGCCGCCGGCGGGCTTGACGCCCACGACCCGGCCGGTGCAGGTCGTACCAGTCGCGGACGGCCTCGAGCAGGAGCATCGTCACCGGCAGCGTCGCGGCGGGGGAGATCTTGCCGGTGCTCGTCTTGACGAAGTCGGCGCCGCGCGAGCATGGCGAGCCACGCCGCGCGGCGGACGTTGTCGTAGGTGACGAGCTCGCCGGTCTCGAGGATCACCTTGAGGTGGGCGGCCGGCCGAGGCCTGCACTCGCGCAGACCTCTGACCGCGACGATCTCGTCGTGGACCTTGCCGTAGCGGCCGGCGAGGAACGCGCCCCGGTCGATCACCATGTCGATCTCGTCGGCGCCCGCGTCGACGGCGTCCCGGGTGTCTGGAGCTTGACCTTCAGGCTGGCGCGCCCGCTGGGGAAGGCGGTGCTCACGGCGGCGACCTTGATCGGGGTGCCGGCGCAGGTGCTCGCTGGCCACGCCGACCAGGTCGTTGTAGACGCAGAGGGCCGCGACCTGCGGGCAGGACGGGTCCTCGGGGTCGGGCCGGCGGGCCTTGGCGGCCAGCGAGCGGACGGTGCCCTCGGTGTCCGCGCCCTCGAGCGTCGTGAGGTCGACCATCCGGATGGCCAGGTCGAGCGCCCAGCGCTTGCTGGCGTTCTTGATCGAGCGGGTGCCGAGCATGGCGGCGCGGGCGTTCGCGCCGACCTCGTCGACCCCGGGCAGACCGTGCAGCCAGCGGCGCAGGCCGGCGTCGTCCCGGGTGACCTCGTCGAGCGCGCTCCCGGCCATGGTCGTCACGCCGTCAACTCTACGTCGGGACCGGCTGCCACCCGCCTCGCGCCCGCCCCGGATTCCACCTTCGACGCTTTGCGCTGGCCTCAGATGTGAGGCCACCGGACCACGGGGCCACGGGGCCACGGGGCCACGGGGCCACGGGGCCAGCGGTGTCAGATCTGAGGCCAGCGCAAAGCGCGGCGGGAAGCATCGGCCGGCGGCCCGCGGCTCAGTGCGGCGCGAGGCGGCCGACGGCTGGCATCAGGCGGTGGGGCGGGCGAGCACGTGCAGGTCGACGCCCTCGACGCGGGACGACGGCAGCGTGCCCGACCCGCCAGGTCTCGGACGGCGAGCTCGAGGAACGCCGGCAGGTGCCGCCGCCGCGGGTCGGTCAGCCAGACCTCGCCGGCCGGCGCCGACGAGCTCGTCGAGCGCGGCCAGCAGAGGCAGCACGTTGCGCTCCTCGTAGAGGACGTCGGAGGCGAGCACGAGGTCCCAGCCGCCGTCGACGACCAGCAGGCTCGGGCTCGGTCCCAGGACTGCACCGCGGTGCGCACCCTGACGCCGTTGCGCTCGGCGTTGTCGCGGGCGAAGGCGATGGCGTCGGGCGACCAGTCGGCGAGCAGCACGTCGGCCGCCCCCGCGGGCGGCGACGATGCCGGGCAGCGCGATGCCGCAGCCGAGCTCGAGCACCCGCTTGCCGGCGGGCGGCCGGCGCGCAACGACGTCCGCCAGGGCCACGCGCGCTCGGCCACAGGTCCGCCCAGTACGGCATGAACTGCTCGCGCTCGAACGCCTCCTCGTCGAGCAGCTCGAGCCCGTCGCGGGGGTGGCGCACGCGCAGCGGCGCCGCCCGGCAGGTCGACGACCTCCTCGACGACGTCGGCCCACGGGTCGGGGCGTCCCGCAGCTGGCTGTCACACCTCCAGTCTTCCAGCACCCATCACGGACGGGAGATGAGCGGAGGGAGATGCGATGGCTAGAATTCTGGCCATGGAGACCACGTCCTTGGCTGACGCCAAGAACCGTCTGAGCGAGCTCGTGGCCGCCGTCGAGGGCACCTGGGAGCGCATCCTGATCACTAAGAACGGCAAGCCGGCAGCTGTTCTCATCGCCCCCGACGACCTCGAGAGCCTGCTCGAGACCCTCGACGTCCTCTCTGACCCCGAGACGATGGCGGCGATCAAGGAGGCGGAGGACCCCTCGACCCCGCGCTACACACTGGAGGAGATGGAGGGGCGATCATGGACAGGCGTTTCGGCCGCCGTCCGGGGTGGCATGAGCTACACGCTCAGCCTGCTCGGCGCCGCACGTCGCGACCTCGAGTACCGTCTTCCCGAGGGCGTCGCCGTAGCGGCGTGGGAATTCATCCGCGGTCCCCTGCTCGAGAACCCGCACCGGGTCGGCAAGCCCTTGCGCAACGAGCGCGACGGCCTCTGGTCCGCGAGGCGCGGGCAGTACCGGGTCGATCTACCGAATCCTCGAGGACGTCGTGGTGGTCGAGGTCGTGCGGGTCGCCCACCGCGCCGACATCTACCACTGAGGGCTACATCGCCAGGCGCTTCTCCAGGTCGGCCTTGAGCGCGGCGAGGTGGGCGCGGGCGGCCGCACGGGCAGCCGCGAGATCGCTCCGCGCTCACGGGCACGACCGCCTCGAGGTAGCACTTCAGCTTCGGCTCCGTACCGCTCGGCCGGACGACGACCCGCCCGCCCGCGCCCGTCCGGTAGAGCAGGCCGTCGGTCGGCGGCAGCCGGTCGCCGCCCTCGAGCGGCAGCCCCTCGGCCAGGTCGAGCGCCTCGACCACCTCGTCGCCGCCGAGGGACGCCGGCGGCGACGACCGCAGCGACGCCATCGCCCGCTCGATCAGCGACAGGTCCGCGCACGCGCACGGACAGCTGGTCGGTCGCGTGCACGCCGTGGGTCAGCTCGAGGTCGTCGAGCGCGTCGAGCAGCGTCCGGCCGTTCGCCTTCAGCCGCGGCGGCGAGCTCGGCGACGACCAGCGCCGCGGTGATGCCGTCCTTGTCGCGCACCCGCTCGGGCGCCACGCAGTACCCGAGCGCCTCCTCGTACCCGAAGACGAGACCCGGCGACCCGGGCGATCCACTTGAACCCGGTCAGCGTCACCTCGTGCCGCACGCCGTGAGCGGCGGCGATCCTGGCCAGCAGCTCCGACGACACCACCGAGTTCGCCACGACGGCACCGTCGGGGCCGGCGCGCCCGCGCGAGCAGGTGCTCCCCGAGCAGCGCGCCGACCTCGTCGCCGCGCAGCATCCGCCAGCCACCGCCCGCGGCCGGATCCGGGACGGCGACGGCGCACCGGTCGGCGTCCGGGTCGTTGGCGATCACCAGGTCGGCACCGCGCTCGCGGGCCGCGGCCAGCGCCAGGTCGATGGCGCCGGGCTCCTCGGGGTTCGGGAACGCGACCGTCGGGAAGGCGGGGTCCGGGCTCGGCCTGCTGCGGGACCACGTACGGGGCGGCGAAGCCGGCCCGGGTGAGCGCCGCCACGACGGTGGCGCCGCCGACGCCGTGCATCGGGGTGAGCACGACGTCGAGGGCGCGCGGGCCGCCGGGGCAGCACCACGCGTGACGGCCGCGTCGAGGTAGTCCTCGACGATCCCGTCGTCCAGGGTCGCTCCACCCGTCGGTCTCCATCGGGACGTCGAGCGTCCGCCCGACGGCCGCGATCTCGGCGGCGATCTCGGCGTCCGCGGGCGGCACGAGCTGGACGCCGCGACCCGGCCCGGCGTCGGCGCGGCCGCCCGAGGTAGACCTTGTACCCGTTGTCCTGCGGCGGGTTGTGGCTGGCCGTGACCATGACGCCCGCGTCGGCGCCCAGGTGCCGGACGGCGAAGGCCAGCACGGGCGTCGGCAGCGGGCCGTGGCAGGACGGCGACCGTGACGCCCGCGGCGGTGAGCACGGCTGCGGTGTCACGGGCGAAGACGTCGGAGTCGCGCCGCGCGTCGTAGCCGACGACGGCGTGCGCGGTGCCCGGGACGTGCGCGCGCAGCCAGGCCGGCGAGGCCCGCCGCCGCGCGGATGACCACGGCGCGGTTCATCCGGTTCGGCCCCGCGCCCAGCGCCCCGCGCAGGCCGGCCGTGCCGAACTGCAGGGTGCCGGCGAAACGGTCGGCCAGGTCGGCCGGGCCCGCTCGAGGGAGCCGTCGGCGCCGCCGCCCTCGCCCTCGGCGGCTGCGACGAGCGCCTCGAGCTCCGCGCGGGTGCGCGGGTCGGGGTCGTCGTCCCGCCAGGCCGCCGCCTGCTGCGAGCAGCGCCGACAGCTGGTCGTCGTCCATGGGTCTCCTCAGATCCGTCAGATCCGTGTCACGACGGTGGCGAGCATGGCGCCGACCCGCTGGGCCGCGGCCTTGCCGGCCGCCACGACCTCGGCGTGGTCGAGCGGCGCCGGGCTGATGCCCGCGGCCGGGTTCGTCACGAGCGAGACGCCGAGCACCTCGAGGCCGGCGTGCCGGGCGGCGATCGCCTCGAGCGCGGTGGACATGCCGACGAGCCGGCCGCCGAGGATCCCCGCCATCCGCACCTCGGCCGGCGTCTCGTACTGCGGGCCGCGGAACTGCACGTAGACGCCCTCCGGCAGGCCGGGCTCGACCTCGCGGCACAGCGCCCGCAGCCGTGCCGAGTACAGGTCGGTGAGGTCGACGAACGTCGGGCCCTCCAGCGGCGAGGCGCCGGTGAGGTTGATGTGGTCGCTGATCAGCACCGGGGTGCCGGGCGCCCAGGCCGGGTCGAGGCCGCCGCACCCGTTCGTCAGCACGAGCACCCGGCAGCCGGCCGCCGCCGCCGTCCGGACGCCGTGGACGACGGCCCGCACGCCGCGGCCCTCGTAGAAGTGGGTGCGCGTGCCGAAGACCAGCGCGCGGCGGTCGCTGTCGCCGATCCGCACCGATCGGATCACGCCCGACGTGGCCCGCGACGGCGGCGGCGTGGAAGCCCGGCACCTCGGTGTTCGGGACCTCCGCCAGCGTCTCGCCGAGCAGCTCCCCGGCCGGCGCCCAGCCGGAGCCGAGCACGAGCGCGACGTCGTGCGTGGCCGCGCCGGTGAGCTCCGCCAGGCGGGCGGCCGCCGCGCGGGCGACGTCGAAGGGGTCGGTTGCGGGGTCGTCGAGATCGGGAGCAGCGGTCACGCCGCCGGAGACTAGCCGTGCTCAGAGCGCCGGTGGCGAGTCCACCGAGGTGCAGGGGCGCGAGCGCAGCTCGGCCACGTAGTCGTCGGGAGCGCCGCCCGGCCTCGGCCGCGTCGGCGAGCATGCCGAGGTAGCGGGCGCTCGGCAGCCCGCCCTCGTAGGCGTCGAGCACGTAGATCCACGCGGCGGCCTCGCCGTCGAGGGTCTGCACCCGCACCCTGAGCTTGCGGAAGAGCCCGATGTCGACGCCCTCCCACTTGTCGAGCGACTCCTCGTCGGCGGGGTGAGGTCGTAGAGCGCGACGAACACCTGGTGCGTCCGGGGTCCTCGACGACCGTGCCGAGCGCGCCCTCCCAGCTGACGTCCTCGCCGCCGAAGGTGAGCCGCCACCCCGGCAGCCAGCCCGTGCCCCGCAGCGGCGAGTGCGGGGCGCGGAGCGCCATCCGCTCCGGGTCCAGGTTGCTGCCGTAGGCGGCGTACAAGGCCATGGCGGCACAGCGTACGGCGCGCCGCGGAGGCGGCGGGAGATCGCGCACCGGAGTCGGCGAGAATGGCTGCGTGAGCGGAGTCGGGCGTGCGGCCCAGCGCGTCGTGGTCCTCGGCGGCGGCCCCGGCGGGTACGAGGCGGCCCTGGTGGCCGCGCAGCTCGGCGCCGACGTGACCGTCGTCGAGCGCGACGGCTCGGCGGCGCGGCGGTCCTCACCGACGTGGTGCCGAGCAAGACGCTCATCGCCACCGCCGAGGTGATGACCGAGGTCGACGAGTCCGTC
This sequence comes from uncultured Actinomycetota bacterium, assembly GCA_963792195.1. Lineage (GTDB taxonomy): Bacteria > Actinomycetota > Actinomycetes > Actinomycetales > Kineosporiaceae > DATKNA01. The sequence goes on from CAWBVK010000008.1 coordinate 104,342, forward strand.
GAGCTGGGCGTGCGGTTCCCGGGGGGTGGCGGCGGCGTCGACCGAGCCGGCGGGTGCCGTCTCGGTCGACCTGGGCGCGGTCAACCGCCGGGTGCGGGCGCTGGCGCAGGCCCAGTCGGACGACATCCGCGCGCGGCTCGAGTCCGAGGGCGTGCGGCTCGTCGCCGGCGCGGGGTCGCTCGACGGCCCGCGCGGCGGTCGCCGTCGGACGGCGCACGCGGCTCGAGGCCGACGTCGTGCTCGTGGCCACGGGCTCGCGGCCCCGCGAGCTGCCCGACGCCATGCCCGACGGCGAGCGCATCCTCACCTGGAAGCAGCTCTACGACCTCGACACGCTGCCGGAGCGGCTCGTCGTCGTCGGGTCGGGCGTGACCGGCGCGGAGTTCGCGAGCGCCTACGACGCCCTCGGCGCCGAGGTCGTGCTCGTGAGCAGCCGCGACCGGGTGCTGCCGGGCGAGGACGCCGACGCCGCGGAGGTGCTCGAGGGGGTGTTCCGGCGGCGCGGCATGCAGGTGCTGTCGCGGTCGCGGGCCCAGCAGGTCAAGCGGGCCGGCGACGGCGTGGTCGTCACGCTCGCCGACGGGCGCACCGTCGAGGGCTCGCACTGCCTGATGGCGGTCGGGTCGATCCCGAACACCGGCCGGCATCGGGCTCGAGGAGGCGGGCGTCGCGGCTCGACGCCGAGCGGCCACGTCGAGGTCGACAGGGTCTCGCGCACCAGCGCCCGCGGCGTCTACGCGGCCGGCGACTGCACCGGCGTCCTGCCGCTGGCGTCCGTCGCCGCGATGCAGGGCCGCATCGCCATGTGGCACGCGCTCGGCGACGCCGTCGCCCCGCTCGACCTGCGGACGGTGTCGTCGAACGTCTTCACCGCCCCCGAGATCGCCACCGTCGGGTGTGTCGCAGGCGGACGTCGACAGCGGGCCGGGTGCCCGGCGTCGTCGTCAAGCTGCCGCTGGCGACGAACGCGCGCGCCAAGATGCAGGGCGTCCGCGACGGGTTCGTCAAGCTCATCGCCTCACCGGGCAGCGGATGGGTGCTCGGCGGCGTGGTGGTGGCGCCGCGGGCGAGCGAGCTGATCTTCCCGATCACGCTCGCGGTGGCGCACCGGCTGACCGTCGACGACGTCGCCCAGGCCTTCACCGTGTACCCGTCGCTGTCGGGCTCGGTCGCGGAGGCCGCCCGCCGGCTGCACCGGCGCTGACGCCGTCCGGCCCTGCCCTCGGGTTCTGCCCGGTCGTACGATCATGCTGTGCGGCTGGTGGAGCGAGAGTCCCACCTGCGGACCGCCGCGGCCTATCTCGCCGAAGCGGCCGCCGGGCACGGCCGCATGCTGTTCGTTGCCGGCGAGGCCGGCGTGGGCAAGACGACCTTCGCGCGCGAGGTGGTGCGGGAGGCCGGTGACGCCGCCCGCTCGGCCACCGGGCTGTGCGACGGCTCGTCGACCCCCGCCCCGCTCGCACCGCTGCTCGAGATCCTGCACCAGCTGCCCTCCGACGTCTGGCCGACCGGGGCGCCGCGGCACGAGATGTTCACCCGGCTCGTGGCGGCGCTGCGGACGCCACCCACGCCGCAGCCGTACCTGCTCGTCGTCGAGGACGTGCACTGGGCCGACGAGGCGACCCTCGACCTGCTGCGTCACCTCGCCCGCCGGGTGCATGCGTGCCGCGCGCTCGTCCTGGTGACCTACCGTCCCGAGGACGCCCCGCCGGGTTCCGGGCTGCGCCTGCTCATGGGGGAGGCCGCGACGGCCTCGGGGGTCCGGCGCATCGACGTGGCGCCGCTGTCGGCCGAGGGCGTGCGGGCCCTCGCCCGCGAGGCGGTCCCCGCGGGGACCGACGCCGATCTCGACCGCCTGCACCGGGTGACCGGCGGGAACCCGTTCTTCGTGACGGAGGTCCTGGCCGCGGGTGGCCGCCGGCTGCCCACCAGCGTCCGCGACGCCGTCCTCGCCCGGGTGGCCCGCCTGTCCGAGCCGGCGCAGCGCGCGGTGCAGGTCGCCTCGCTCGCCGGACCGAGGGTCGAGGTGGACCTGCTCGAGGAGCTGCTCGGTGACGGCGTCGCCGCGGTCGACGAGCCGCTCGAGCGTGACGTGCTGCGCCTGGCCGACGGCGCGGTGACGTTCCGGCACGAGCTCGCGCGGCGGGCCGTGGCGGAGCAGGTGCCCGCCTTCCGGCGGCTCGCGGTGCATCGCGCGGTGCTCGAGGCGCTGCAGGCCCGCGCCTCCGCCGGCGCGGACGTCGACCCGGCACGGCTGGCGCACCACGCCGAGCAGTCCGGCGACGCAGCCTCCGTCGCGCGGCACGCGACCGCGGCGGGGGCGCGATCCGCGGCGCTCGGCGCCCACCGCGAGGCCGTGGAGCAGTACCAGCGCGTCCTGCGGAACGGCGACGACCTCGACGACGCGACCCGGGCGGACCTGCTGGCCGCGCTGGCCTACGAGTGCTACCTCACCGAGCAGCCTGCTGAGGCGCTCGCCGCGCGCGAGGAGGAGCTGCGTCTGCGCGAGGCGGCCGGCGACGTCCTCGGGGCCGGCGGCGTGCACCGCTGGCTGTCCCGGCTGCACTGGTGGGCCGGGCACAGCGAGCCCGCCGAGCTGCACGCCGCGCTCGCCGTCGAGGCGCTGGAGGGGACCGACTCGGTCGAGCTCGCCCTCGCCTACAGCAACCGGGCGCAGCGCAGCATGCTGCGCGGCGACCTCGCGGGTACCCGGCACTGGGCCGGGGCGTGCCTGGCCCTGCTCGACCGGCTGCCCGAGAGCGAGGGCCGGACGGCGGCGCGCTCGCACGTCCTCAACAACCTGGGCAGTGCCGAGGTGGCCGCCGGCGACTGGGGGACCGGCCTGCGCCTGCTGACGGAGAGCCTCGAGCTGGCCCTGGCGATCGGCGCCGAGGAACACGTGGCGCGCGCCTACGTCAACCTCGTCGCGGCCTGCGTGCTCGGCCGCGGCGGGTCGGCGGCCGAGACCTACCTGCGCGACGGCCTCGAGTACACCCGTGATCGCGACCTCGACGCCTGGTGGCTGTACCTGCAGGGGTGGCAGGCCCAGCTGCTGCTGGACCGGGGCGACGCCGCGGCCGCGGCCCGGGCGGCGGAGGGCGTCGTGCGCCGGCCGGAGGTGGCGCCGATCAACCTCGTGCTCCCGCTCACCGTCCTGGCCCGCGTCCGGGCGCGCGCCGGCGACGAGACGTGGCGGGAGCCCGCAGAACGCGCCGCGGTGCTGGCCGAGGGCACGGGGGAGCTGCAGCGGGTTGCCCCGGTGCTGGCCGCCCGGGCCGAGGCGGCCTGGTTCGCGGGCAGCGTCGAGGCCGTGCAGCTGGAGGCCGAGCGCGTCTGGCGCTCGGTCGGCGAGGCGGACAGCTCGGAATGGTGGCGGGGCGCGGTGGCCACGTGGTTGCCGCCGGACGTCGACGCGGGCGGCCTGGCGGCGCCGTTCGCGCTCGAGCGGGCCGGCCGGTGGCTCGAGGCGGCGGCGACATGGGACGAGCTGGGCTCCCCGTTCGAGGCCGCGCTGGCGCTCGCCCGCAGCGGCGACGGAGCAGCCCTCGCACAGGCGGTCGGCTGGTTCGAGGCGATCGGCGCCGTCGCGGGCGCGGCGCGGGCGCGTGCCCTGCTCCGGGCCCGGGGCCTGCCGCAGCCGCGGCTGCCGCGCCCGGCCACCCTCGCGCACCCGGCCGGCCTGACGGCGCGGCAGGCCGAGGTGCTCGACCTGCTCCGCGAGGGCCTCACCGACGCCGAGATCGCGGACCGCCTGGTGCTGTCGCGCCGCACGGTCGAGCACCACGTCGGCGCGGTGCTGGCCAAGCTCGGCGTGGGGTCGCGCCGTGCCGCCGCGCGCGCGGAGCTCGGCGGCCGGATGCCCGCGCGTTCGGAGCTTGCACCCGAGCTGGGTACCAGCGCCCGCGCGGATGGGTAGCGGCTGCGGATCCGGCGTCCGAGCCGGCACGGATAGACCTGGGGCGTCAATCCGACCCCCACTGAACAAGGACCCTCACATGCCGCTCTTCATGGACGTCCACGACCTCGGCTCCGGCGTCACGATGGAGGACGTCGCCAAGGCCCACCAGGCCGACCTTGCCCACCAGGGCGACCACGACGTCAGCTACCTGCGCTACTGGGTCGACGAGGACCAAGGGCCAGATCTTCTGCCTGGTCGAGGCGCCCGACGCCGAGGCCGCGAACACGGTGCACCGCGAGGCCCACGGCCTCGTGGCGGACCGGATCTTCCAGGTGCAGGAAGGCGCCTGACCACCTGCACCCCGCTGACTGCGATGCACCTGGAAGGCCGCTGCCGGAACGCTCCCGAGCGGCCTTTCGCGTGCATCGCAGCACGAGGGGTGCAAGCCCGGGTGCCTGGTCGGTAGCCGGCTCCCGGATGCGGTGCCCGGAGGGCTGGGCGACCGTTGCCGGGTGAGGGTTCCCGTACCGGCCGGCTCGACCGCCCCCTTCGCCGCGCTGACCCGGGCGCTCGACGCGCCGCGCACGCGGGCGGTCGAGGGCTTCCGTGCCATCGTCAGCGGCGACCGCGGCACCCCCGCGTGGGTGAGCGAGCTGGAGAACGGCGACGACGAGGGCTACTTCGGTCCGGGCTCGTCGGTCTGGGCCGTGCACGGCAACCTCGCGACGCTCGCCGGGGGCGTCCGGGCGCTGCTCGTGCAGGCCCTGCACCCGGCGGCCGTGACCGGCGTCGACCAGCACTCCGCCTACCGGGAGGACCCGCTCGGTCGCCTCGCCGGGACGACCCGCTGGCTGACCGTGACGACGTTCGGCTCGCGGGCGGCCGCCGACCGGGAGTGCGCCCGGGTGCGCGGGATGCACCGGCGCGTCCAGGGCCGGTACGTCGACAGGGGCGGGCACGAGCATGCGTACCGGGCGGGTGACGACCGGCTGCTCGGGTGGGTGCACGCGGCCTTCACCGACTCGTTCCTGGCGTGCCACGAGGCGTTCGCCGGGCCGGTCCCCGGCGGCGCCGACCGGTACGTGCGGGAGTGGGCCACGGCCGGGGAGCTCGTCGGGTTGCAGGCGGCTCCCCGCAGCGTCGCCGAGCTGCGCTCGACGATGGCCGGCTACCGCGGCGAGCTCGCGCACAGCGAGGCCACCGCGCGGATCGTCGAGTTCCTCCGGACGCCGCCGCTGCCGGCGCCGGCCGCCGCGGGCTACCAGGTGCTCTTCGCCGGCGCGGTGTCGACGCTCAGCCCGGAGCACCGCCGGCTGCTCGGCCTGCCGCCGGCCGGTCTGCGCGTGCCGCGCGCCGCGACGACGGCGCTGCTGCGCACCCTGCGCGTCGTGCTGGGCGAGGGCCCGCCCGCCGAGGCCGCGGCGCGGCGCCGGATCGGGCGCGCCCCCGACGCCGCCTGAACGGTGCCCGCCGCGCTCCTACGATCGGCGCGTGACGACACTGCCCCTGACACCCGACGAGCTCCTCACCACCACCCGCACCGTGCGCAAGCGGCTCGACCTCACCCGCGACGTACCCATGGAGCTGATCCGGGAGTGCCTCGAGATCGCGCTGCAGGCGCCGTCGGGCTCGAACCGGCAGGACTGGCAGTGGGTGGTGGTGCGCGACGCGGCGCAGCGTGCGGCGCATCGGCGACGTCTACCGGCGGGCGGTGCGCGACTACCTGGCCTCCCCCGGCGCCGCCGGCCGGCTGTACGCCGACGATCCCGAGCGCGCGCCGGTGCAGCAGCGCGTCGGCGACAGCGTCGCCTACCTCGGCGAGCACCTCGGCCAGGTGCCGGTGCACGTCATCCCGTGCCTGCGGGTGCGCGGCCTGCCCGCGGCCAACCAGGCCGGGATGTGGGGGTCGATCCTGCCGGCCGCCTGGAGCTTCATGCTGGCCGCCCGCGCCCGTGGCCTGGGCACCGCGTGGACGACGCTGCACCTGGCCCACGAGGACGAGGTGGCCGCGGTGCTCGGGCTGCCGGACGACGTCCGAACGGCGGTGCTCATCCCGACCGCGTACTACACCGGGGAGACCTTCGGCCCGGCCCGTCGCGGGCCGCTCGACGAGGTGCTGCACCTCGACCGGTGGTGAGGGCGCGGGGCGCGTCAAGATCGACGGGCGGGGAGCGGGCGGATCACTAGGTTCCGGATCGATCATCGTTCCCGGGCGCCGGGAACGCCCGCTCGAGAAGGGATCCCCCGTGGCCGTCGTGAGGCGTACCCGGAACGTCAGCCTGCTGTTCGTCGTGTGGATCATCGTCGGGAATCGTGGTCGCGGCCTCCCGCGGCTACCTCACCGCGGCGGTGCTGCGCACGGTCCTCTCGGTGCTGCTGGCCATCCTGCTCTGGCCCCTGGTCCTGCTGGGGATCAACCTGCACCTCTGACCGCCCGCCGGGCCCGGCCCCCCGCCGGGGGTCGGGCCCGTGGCGGGATCAGCTCGTGATCTCGCAGATCACCGCGCCGCTCGTGACCGTCTGACCGACCTGGGCCGTCAGCTTGGTCACCGTGCCGCCCTTGTGCGCCGTCAGCGGCTGCTCCATCTTCATGGCCTCGAGCACCACGACCAGGTCGCCGGTCGCGACCGTCTGCCCCTCCTCGACCGCCAGCTTGACGATCGTGCCCTGCATCGGGCGAGGTGAGGGCGTCGCCGGACACCGCCGCCTTCGCGGACCTGGACGCCGACCGCTTCGGGGCCGACCGGCCCGGCGCGGACGCCGCCCGCGGGGCGCCCCCGCCGCCGAAGCCGGCGGGCAGCGACACCTCGAGCCGCTTGCCGCCGACCTCGACGACGATCCGCTCGCGGGCCTCGGGCTCGTCGGGCGCGGCGCCGTCGCCCCGCCAGGGCTCGATCATGTTGCCGGAACTCCGTCTCGATCCACCGCGTGTGCACGCTGAACGGCTGCTGCGGGTCGGCCGGAGCGAACGCGGGGTCGGCGACGACGGCGCGGTGGAAGGGCAGAACCGTCGGCATGCCCTCGACCACGAACTCGGCGAGCGCCCGGCGCGAGCGCTCCAGCGCCTGCGCGCGGTCGCGGCCGGTGACGACGAGCTTGGCGAGCATCGAGTCGAAGGCGCCCCCGACGACCGAGCCCTCGACCACGCCCGAGTCGAGGCGCACGCCCGGGCCGCTCGGGCGGCTCCCAGCGCGCGACGACGCCCGGCTGCGGCAGGAAGTTGCGCCCGGCGTCCTCCCCGTTGATCCGGAACTCGATCGAGTGCGCGTGGTGCTCGGGGTCGTCGTACCCGAGCGGCTCCCCGACGGCGATGCGGAACTGCTCGCGCACGAGGTCGAGGCCCGTGACCTCCTCCGAGACGCAGTGCTCGACCTGGAGCCGGGTGTTGACCTCGAGGAAGCTGATCGTGCCGTCGGGGGCCACGAGGAACTCGCACGTCCCGGCGCCCACGTACCCGGCCTCGCGCAGGATCGCCTTCGACGCGCGGTAGAGCTCGGCCTCCTGCTGCGGGGTCAGGAACGGCGCCGGCGCCTCCTCGACGAGCTTCTGGTTGCGCCGCTGCAGCGAGCAGTCGCGGGTGGACACGACGACGACGCCGCCGTGGCTGTCGGCCAGGCACTGCGTCTCGACGTGCCGCGGGTGGTCGAGGAACCGCTCGACGAAGCACTCGCCGCGGCCGAACGCGGCCACCGCCTCGCGTACCGCGGAGTCGTACAGGTCGGGGATCTCCTCCAGGGTGCGAGCGACCTTGAGCCCGCGCCCGCCGCCGCCGTACGCCGCCTTGATCGCGACGGGCAGGCCGTGCTCCTTCGCGAACTGCACGACCTCTTCGGCGCCCGAGACGGGGTCGGCCGTGCCCGGGACCAGAGGGGCGCCGACGCGCTCGGCGATGTGCCGGGCCTTGACCTTGTCGCCCAGCGCGTCGATGGCGGCCGGCGGCGGACCGATCCAGACGAGCCCGGCGTCGAGCACGGCCTGGGCGAAGCCCGCGTTCTCGGACAGGAAGCCGTACCCCGGGTGGACGCCGTCGGCTCCGGCGCGGCGCGCGACGTCGAGGAGCTTGTCGATGGCGAGGTAGGAGTCGCCGGGCGTCGAGCCGCCGAGCGCGTACGCCTCGTCGGCCAGCCGCACGTGCAGCGCGTCTCGGTCGGGCTCGGCGTACACGGCGACGGACCGGATGCCGGCGTCGCGGCAGGCCCGTGCCACGCGCACGGCGATCTCGCCACGGTTCGCGATCAGGACGGCGCGCAGCGGCGCCCCCGTCGGCACCGTCGATGAGCTGGTCATGACGCTCCTCTCAGCCGCTCGGAGACTATCGCCGAGCACCGACGGCGCGAGCAGGTGCGTGCGGCGCCTGGCAGGCGACCCGTGCGCGGGGCCGGGCCGCGTGGGCGTGGGCCGGCTCGAGCGGGCGTACCGTGGGCCGGGTGCCGGAGGTCATCACCGACCCCGCCCGCATCCCGGTGCCGGGCGGCAAGGTCATCGACGAGTTCGTCGGGCGCGTCGCCAGCGGCGACGCCGGGGTCAGCGTGGCGCGGATGGCGGCGCCGCCGGGATGGTCCGAGCCCGGGCAGGCGCCGGAGTTCGACGAGGTGACCCTCGTGCTCGCGCGGCTCCGTGCTGGTCGAGCACCGCGACGGGCGGCGTCGAGGTGCGGGCCGGGCAGGCCGTGATCACACGGGCAGGGGAGTGGGTGCGCTACTCGGCCGGACCCGACGGCGCCGACTACGTGGCGGTCTGCACCCCCGCGTTCGCGCCCGACCTGGCGCGGCGCGACGACCATGTCTGATCCGGCTACAGAACGTGACGGCCATGCGCCCGATGGGAATGCGGCCGGTCGCTCGGGCATTCACATCTGTGACCGTTCACCGCGAAGGAGCATGCCGTGGCCACCCGGACCATGACCAGCACCGATCACGACCAGACCGTCAAGGAGGGCATCGTCCTCATCGACTTCTGGGCAGCCTGGTGCGGGCCGTGCCGCCAGTTCGCGCCCGTCTACGAGCGCGTCTCCGAGCGCAACGAGGACGTCGTCTTCGCCAAGGTCGACACCGAGGCCGAGCCCGAGCTCGCCCAGATGTACGGCATCACGTCGATCCCCACGCTCGTCGTGTACCGCGACGGCATCCCCGTCTTCGGCCAGCCCGGCGCCCTGCCGGAGCCGGCCCTGGAGGACATCGTCCGCCAGGTGCGCGACCTCGACATGGACGTCGTGCGCAAGCAGTACGAGGAGCAGCTGAAGGCCCACGAGCAGGGGCACCAGCACCAGCACTGACGGCGCGAGGGCCGTCGCCACGGCGACGGCCCTCCCACGTTGACGCTGCCCGTGCGCGACCCCCCTCCGCGCGGGTCAGTCGGCTCCGGCCGTCGTCCCCGGTGGCGGAGCGGGCACCGGCACGGCCAGCGACGCGACGATCGCCCGGTGGGCCGTCCCGGCGACCGGCAGCGTCGAGGCCGCGCGGACCCCGATCCCGCCTCCCACGAGCACGTGGTCGAGCGGCAGGAACGGCAGCGGCGACCAGCTCGGCCAGGTGGGCCGCGGACCCCGCCCCAGGGCGTCGGCGGCGTCCGTGAGCCCGGCACCCACCAGCCGCCGGAAGGCCGCCTGCTGCGGCGTCGCGTCCAGGGACCCGAGCAGCGCGACGGGTCCCCGGACCCCCGCGGCCGAGCCCAGCGCGGCCAGGTCCGCGCGCCAGGTCCCCGTGCCCCCGGCCGTCGACGCCGCGCCGGCCACCACGGCGAGCGGCGCGCCCCCGGTGTCGAGCACGAGCCGGACCGCGGGCGCCGAGGCCCCCGGCACGGGTTCGACCCGGGTCACCGGGTACCGGCTCCACACCAGGGTCGCGTCGCCCGAGCCGGGATCGCTCGCCGACGCCCACCGCGGCCGGAGCCTCGGATCGAGCCCGGCGGTGGTCAGGTCGTGCGCCAGCAGCCCCGTCGCGCCGGTGACGACGAGCAGGTCCACCGGCTGCCGGGCGACCGCCGCGACGATGGAGGGCGGGTCGGCCCGGCCGCCGTCGGCGTCCAGCAGCATCGCCGACACCCGGACGCCGCCCGTGCCGGGCGGACCAGCGTCCGCGGGCGACGCGTAACCCAGCACGAACAGCCAGGGCACGAGCGCGGCGACCGCGGCGGCTACGGCCAGCGGGACCCCCGACCGGCGCCGGACCCTCAGGGCGAGCGCCACGACCGGGATCGCCGCGATCACGGCGAACGGAGCGAGCGCCGCGGCCGCCACGGCGACGCCGTCCAGGGGGCCCGGCAGGCCGTCGACCAGACAGGTCGCGGCCCAGACCACGAGCAGCGCGACGGCGGGGACCAGCAGTCTCAGGGGCACCGCTGCCGGGGCCGGGGCCGGAGCGGGCGGGTGCAGCTCCACCACGCTCGCCAGCCGGCGGTCCCCTGCCCCGTCGGCCTCTGGACCGTCGTGGCTCGGAGGGTCGACGGGCCACCCCGCGGACCACTCAGCCATCGCCGGACCCGTCGGCGTCGAGCAGAGCGGCCGTCTGCCGGGCGATCTCCAGCTCCTCGTCGGCCGGGACGACCAGCACCGCGACGCCGCTGCCGTCGGGGCTGATCCGCCGCGCGCCCCCGCCTGCCGCCTCGTTGCGGCCGGGGTCGATCGTGACGCCGAGCCGCTCCAGGCCGGCGAGCGCCGCGGCACGCACCGGAGCCGCGTTCTCCCCCACACCGCCGGTGAACACGACGGCGTCCGCGGAGCCCAGTGCAGCGAGGTAGGCCCCCACGTAGCTCCGCACGCGGTAACAGTACGTGTCGAAGGCGAGAGCGGCGTCGGCGTCCCCGGCTTCGCGCCGTCGCAGCACGTCACGCATGTCGCCGGCGCCCGCCAGCCCCTTCAGGCCGCTCGCGTGCTCGAGGGCGTCGTCCACCTGGGCCGGGGTGAGCCCGGCCACCCGGGCGAGGTACCCGGGCACCGACGGGTCCACGTCCCCGCTGCGGGTGCCCATGACCAGGCCGGCGAGCGGCGTGAGCCCCATCGAGGTGTCGACGCTCTCGCCGCCGCGGATCGCGCACGCGCTCGCGCCGTTGCCCAGGTGCAGCGCGACCAGGTCGACCTGCGTGCGCTCCGTACCCAGCAGCCGTGCGGCCTCGCCCACGAGGTGGGCGTAGGAGGTCCCGTGGAAGCCGTACCGCCGCACCCCGTGGCGCTCGCGCCACTCGCGCGGCACGGCGTACGTGGTCGCGTACGGCGGGATCGTCGCGTGGAATGCGGTGTCGAAGACCGCCACCTGAGGCACGCCGGGCAGGGCCGAGCGCGCCGCCCGGATGCCGGCCGCTGCCGATGGGTTGTGCAGCGGCGCGAGGACGGCGAGCTCGTCGATCGCCGCCAGGACGCCGTCGTCGATCGCGGTGGGGGCGGTGAACCGGGCCCCGCCGTGCACCACTCGGTGCCCGACGGCTCGCGGACCGCCGGCCCCGCCCGCGCCCGCCTCGCCCAACTCGGCCAGCACGTCGCGGACGGCGTCCGCGTGGTCCCGCCCGCCCTCCCCGACGCGCTCGACGGTGCCGCCGGCCGCCCGCTCCCTGGTGGCCGGGTCGACCAGGGCGTACTTGACGGACGACGAGCCGCAGTTGAGCACGAGCACGCCGGTCCCCGTCACGCCGCGAAGGCTACAACCGGCTCCTAGGAGCAGCGGGCGCCTGCCGGGCGAGGGCGTCGCGGCAGCGGGCGCTCGACCGCCTCGAGCTCGGCGAGGGTGTCCTCGATGTCGCGGCGGCGCTGCTCGAGCTCGGCCCGGCGCCGCTCGATCTGGTCGAGCAGGTAGCGCAGCTGGCCCTCCTCGCCGGGCTCCTGGTCGTACATGTCGACGATGCGGGCGATCTCGCCCAGGTCGAAGCCGAGGCGCTTGCCGCGCAGCACGAGGGCCAGACGCACCCGGTCGCGCGGGTGGTAGACGCGGCGCGTGCCGACGCGCTCGGGGGTGACGAGACCGCGGTCCTCGTAGAAGCGGATCGTGCGGTGCGTCACGCCGAACTCGTCGGCGAGCTCGGCGATCGACCAGGTCCTCGGCTCGCTCACCACCCCTCCTCTCGTCGATCATGCGCGGTGGAGCGGTCATGACCCTCCCACGCCGTGCTGGCCGGTCGCTCGCCCCCGTGCATGATCGCCCCGGCGTGCATGATCGCCGGCCGATGCGGCGGGAACTCGACCGTGTGCACTTGTGATCTCCAGCTCGCGATGCTTACCTTGACGTAAACGTAAAGCACGGGCGCGGGACCGTCGAGGTGGGAGCCAGGATGTTCGAGCTGTCGAAGGAGCACGAGGACTTCCGCCGGGTGGTGCGCGAGTTCGCGCTCGCCGAGGTCGCGCCGCACGTCGCAGGAGTGGGACGAGCAGCACCGCTTCCCGGTCGAGCTGGTGCCGAAGATGGGCGACCTGGGGCTGTTCGGCCTCGTCGTCCCCGAGGAGTTCGGCGGCGCGGACGCCGACTTCACCAGCCTCTGCGTCGCCATCGAGGAGCTCGGCCGGGTCGACCAGTCGATCGGCATCACCCTGTCGGCCGGCGTCGGCCTGGGGATCAACCCGATCCTCACCTTCGGCACACCGGACCAGAAGGAGCGCTGGCTGCCCGACCTCGTCGCCGGCCGCGCGCTGGCCGCCTTCGGCCTCACCGAGCCCGAGGCGGGGTCCGACGCGGGCGCCACCCGGACCAGGGCCGTGCTGGACGGCGACAGCTGGGTCGTCGACGGCGCCAAGTCGTTCATCACGAACTCCGGCACCGCGATCACCAGCGTCGTCACCGTGACCGCCCGCACGGGCGAGCGCCCCGACGGCCGGCCCGAGATCAGCACGATCCTGATCCCCGCGGGCACGCCGGGCTTCACCGTCGAGCCGGCCTACCGCAAGCTGGGCTGGCACGCCTCCGACACGCACGGGCTGTCGTTCGCCGGCTGCCGGGTGCCGGCCGGCAACCTGCTCGGCGAGCGTGGCCGCGGGCTTCTCGCAGTTCCTCGCGATCCTCGACGACGGCCGGATCGCCATCAGCGCCCTCGCGGTCGGCCTCGCCCAGGCCTGCCTCGACGCCTGCCTCGAGTACGCCGGCAGCCGGCAGGCCTTCGGCCGGCCGATCGGCGTCAACCAGGGCGTCTCCTTCCCGATCGCCGACCTCGCGGTCGCGGTCGAGGCCGCGCGCCTGCTGACCTACAAGGCCGCGTGGCTGCGCGACGAGCAGGCCGCCGGCCGCCGCGGCGCCGCCGAGGTCAAGCAGGCGGCCGCGCTGGCCAAGCTGCACTCGTCGACGGCCGCCGTCGACGCCACCCGCCTCGCCACCCAGGTCTTCGGCGGGGCCGGCTTCATCGAGGAGTACCCGGTCGCGCGGTTCTACCGGGACGCCAAGATCCTCGAGATCGGCGAGGGCACGAGCGAGGTCCAGCGCATGGTCATCGCCCGCGGCCTCGGCCTGCCGGTGGCCTGAACGCGCGCCGCGGCGACTCGGTGTTGACTGATCCCATGACCAGCCGGACCGGCGCGGACGCCGCCGTGACCCATGCCGACCTGCTGCGGCAGGCTCGCGAGGCGACGCTGGCGCCGTCCGCGGCCGGTGCCGCCAAGCTCGCCGGCCAGGGCAAGCTGCCGGTGCGCGAGCGCATCGCGCTGCTGGTCGACGAGGGCTCGTTCGTCGAGGACGGGCAGCTCGCGAACGCCCTCGCGCACCTGCCGGCGGACGGCGTCGTGACGGGGCGCGGCACCGTCGACGGCCGGCCGGCGATCGTCGTGGCGAACGACCCGACGGTGAAGGCGGGCTCGTGGGGGGCGCGCACGGTCGAGAAGATCGTCCGCGCCACCGAGGCCGCGCTGCGCGAGGAGCTGCCGGTCTTCTGGCTGATCGACTCCGCGGGCGCCCGGATCACCGACCAGGTCGAGCTCTTCCCGGGCCGGCGCGGGGCCGGCCGGATCTTCCACAACCAGGTCGCCCTGTCGGGCCGGGTGCCGCAGATCTGCTGCCTGTTCGGGCCGTCGGCCGCGGGCGGCGCCTACATCCCCGCGTTCTGCGACGTCGTCGTTCATGGTCGAGGGCAACGCGAGCATGTACCTCGGCAGCCCGCGGATGGCCGAGATGGTCGTCGGCGAGCACGTCTCGCTCGAGGAGATGGGCGGCGCGCGGATGCACTGCACCGTCTCGGGCTGCGGCGACAACCTGGCCGCCGACGACGCCGACGCGATCGAGCAGGCCCGCCTGTTCTTCTCCTACCTGCCGACGTGCTGGCGGGAGAACCCGCCCGACTACCCGCCGGAGCCGCCCGCGCGCGCCTTCGACGCCGACCTCGTGCCGGAACGGGAGTCCGTGCCGTTCGACGTGCACGAGGTCATCGACGCGCGTCGTCGACGACGGGTCGTTCTTCGAGGTCAAGCCCCTGTTCGCGGCCGAGCTCGTGGTCGGCTTCGCGCGGCTGGAGGGCCGGCCCGTCGGCGTCGTCGCGAACAACAGCGCCGTCCGCGGCGGCGTGCTGTTCACCGACTCGGCCGACAAGGCCGCCCGCTTCATCTGGCTGTGCGACGCGTTCAACGTGCCGCTCGTCTACCTCTCCGACGTGCCGGGGTTCATGATCGGGATCGAGGTCGAGCGGCAGGGGATCATCCGGCACGGCGCCAAGATGATCACAGCCGTGTCCGAGGCGACCGTGCCCCAGGTCTGCGTCGTGTTGCGCAAGGCGTACGGAGCGGGGTTGTACGCGATGGCCGGGCCCGGGTTCGGCCCTGACGCCACGCTCGCGCTGCCGACGGCGCGGATCGCCGTCATGGGTCCCGAACCGGCCGTCAACGCGGTGTACGCCAACAAGATCAGCTGCGATCGACGACCCCGACGAGCGGGCGGCGTTCGTCGCCGCCCGGCGCACGGAGTACGAGGAGGACGTCGACCTGCTGCGCCTGGCCGCCGACCTCGTCGTCGACGCCGTGATCGAGCCGGCGGAGGTGCGCCGCGAGGTCGTGCTGCGCCTGACCTACGCGTCGGGGCGCGAGCGACGGTTCAGCGAGCGCCGGCACGGCGTGCCGCCCGTATGAGTGATGGAACCGACAGCGACCCGGGCCGGGGTCCCGAGGAGGACGAGGAGGCCCAGCTCGCCGCCGTCCTCGCGCTGCTCACGTTCGCGCGGTCGGACGCGGCGGGCCAGGCCTACGGCCTGACCCCGCTGCAGCGGTGGCGGGCCCAACGGGCCGCCGCCCTGGCCCGTGACGCGGGGGACCCGGGCGGTCGACCGTCGCCACGCCGCGCCTGACCGGCCGGCCGCAGGGATCCGTACCGGTATGCCACGATGTGGACCGCCATGAGTCCATTGATCGACTGGCTGCTCGACGCCGATCCCGCCGTCCGGTGGCAGGTGCTGCAGGACCTCACCGACGCCCCGCCCGCCGAGGTCGCCGCGGAACGTGCCCGGGTCGCCGTCGAGGGGTGGGGCGCCAGACTCCTCGACCTGCGCGACGACGACGGCCAGTGGGCCGGCGGCGCCTGCTTCCCGGCCGGGTTCGACGGCGACTTCTCCGCCGGGCAGCCCTGGACGTCCACGTTCCCGACCCTGCTGCTGCTGCGCGACCTCGGCGTGGACCCCGGCGCCGCCCGGGTCCGGGACAACGATCGAGCTCGTCGCGCGCAACTGCCGCTGGGAGCACGCGGGGCAGCCGTTCTTCGAGGGTGAGGTCGAGCCGTGCATCAACGGCCGCGTCGTCGCCCTGGGCGCCTACTTCGGGGTGGACGTCGACGGCATCGTGGCGCGGCTGCTCGGCGAGCAGCTCGAGGACGGCGGCTGGAACTGCGAGGCCGAGTTCGGCTCCGTGCGCTCGTCCTTCCACACCACGATCTGCGTGCTCGAGGGCCTGCTCGCGCACGAGCGGGCTACGGGCGCGACCGCGACGGTCGACGCCCGCCGCCGGGCCGAGGACTACCTGCTGCAGCGGCGGCTGCTCCGGCGGCTCGGCACCGGAGAGGTGGTGACGCCGGAGTGGACGTCCTTCTCGTTCCCCACCTGGTGGCACTACGACGTGTTGCGCGGCCTGGAGCACTTCCGCGCGGTCGGCGGCGAACCCGATGCCCGGCTGGCGGAGGCCGTGGACCTCGTCCGGTCCAAGCGCCGGCAGGACGGCACGTGGGCCCTGGAGAACACGCACCCGGGCGCCGTCCACCTCCGCATGGAGGAGGACGGCGCGCCCAGCAGGTGGAACACCCTGCGGGCGCTCCGGGTGCTGCGCTGGTGCGACGGCTGCACCGCCGGGGTCACGCCGGGGCACGCCTGACGGTCAGCGGGTGTTGCCGGTGTGGCCGAGGGAGAACCGCCCCGGCTGTGGCCACACGCACAGGCCGTGCGGCTGCAACCCGACCGGGATCTTCTTCAGCAGCTTCCCGGTGGCGGTGTCGATCACGTAGACCACCGAGTTGCTGCGCCCCGACAGCCACAGCTGGGAACCGTCGGCGGTGACGCCGCCCATGTCGGGCGACCCGCCGCCGGGCAGCCGCCACAGCGTGCGGACCTTCAGGCTGGTGGCGTCGACGACCGAGATCGACCCCTCGTCGCGGTTCGACACGTAGAGCACCGACCCGTCGCGGCTCGGGTAGACCCCGTGCGCCCCCTTGCCGGTGGGGAGGAAGCCCCTGACCTTGAACGTGGCCGCGTCCACGAGCCACAGCCCGTTGCGGAGCATGTCGGCGGCGACGAAGGTGCTGCCGTCGGGGACGAGCCGCACGTCCTGCGGCATCGCGGTGGTGCCCGGGTCGATGTACTCCGCCGGGCCGCCGCCGCGCATGGCGGCCATCGCGTCCGTGGCGCCCGGCGTGCTGATCGCGTTGAGGTCGATCACGGACGCGACCCTGGAGCCGTCGGCCGGGATCACCAGGAGCTTGCCGCTGTACTCGCAGCTCACCACGAAGGTCGTCAGGTCGGCGGTGAAGTCCGCGTGGTTGACGCCGCGGCACGGCACGTGCAGCGAGTGCTGCAGCTTCATCGTGTGCGGGTCGCGGAAGTCGATGCGCTCGCGCGCCTCCGCCATCACGATCGCGTGCTTGCCGTCGGGACTGAAGTACAGGTTGTACGGGTCGTCCACCGGCACCGAGCGCCCGGGCCTGCCGGTCGCCGGGTCGACGGGCGTCAGCATGTTGCCCTTGTTGTCGTTGACCCACAGGGTCTTCATGTCCCACGAGGGCACGACGTGCTGCGGCTGCGCCGGCACGGGGAACTGCTCCACGACCTTGAAGGTCTTCGGGTCGATGACGTCCACCCGGTTGCTGCCCAGGTCCGGCACGTAGACCAGCGGCTTGGCGCGGCGCGTGACGGCATTGAGCATCCCGGCGCCGGCCCTGGCGTAGACGTCGGCGCCCGCTGTTCCGGAGGTCGGCGACCCAGCCGCCGCCCCGCCGGCGCCCGCCGCGGCGGGCGTGGACGACGCGGGTGAGGTCGGCGTCGTGCCCTGGCCCGAGGCGGCGGAGCAGGCGGCGAGCGCCGCCACCGCGAGCACGGGGAGGGCACTGCGCAGACGTGCGATCATGATCAACCGTTCAGGAGCCGGGACGCGGTCACGGGTGCGAGGCCGCGGTCGTGCAGGTGGGCGAGCACGGCCGGCAGGGCGGCGAGCGTGCCGGGGTGCCCGAGGTGCAGGCTGACGATGGAGCCCGGCCGCACCGACCGGGCGAGCGCGCGTTCGATGGCCTGGGGCCCCGGGTCCGTGTAGTCGAGCGGGTCGACGTCGTACCCCAGGCACGCACCGTACCCGGCGCGTGTCGCAGCGGCACGGATGACGGGGTTGCTGTGCGGTGTGCCGCTGGGCCGGAACCAGCGCCCGCGGTCACCGGTCAGCTTCACGAGCTCGTCCGCCGCGCGCTCGATCTCCGTACCGACCGTGGCCGCCGGCAGCCGCGGCATCGTCTGGTGACTCCACGTGTGGTTCCCGAGCTCGTGCCCGGCGTCCCGGATCATGCGGGCGAGCTCCGGCTGCGCCGCCAGCCAGCGCCCGATGGCGAGCACGGTCACCTGGGCGCGGGCCTTCCGCAGCACCGCGAGCGTGTCGCGGACGATGGACTCGGGTCCGTCGCCGTGGAAGGTCAGCGCCACGGCCGGGGTGCCCGCGGGCCCGTGCGTCAGGTCGGGTCCGGCGGCGGGGGAGCTCGTGGCGGTGCCGGCCGTCGCGCCGGTGGCGGCGCCAGCGGTCGTACCCGGCACCGGCGCGGCGCTCGTGGACGTCGCAGGCTCGGCCCCTCCATCTGTCGCGGAGGCGCCCGGCGACGGGGAGCCGGCAGACGTGCCGCCCGAGCAGGCGTCGAGCGCCCCGGCCGCGCCGACCGCCCCGGCGAACCCCAGCACGGCGCGCCGGGAGAGGGGGGCTGCAGGCATGGCGTCAACGGTACGGGGGCGCCGGCGCGCGCCCCGCCCTCCGCCCCCAGGCCACACGAAGTTCACAGGAACCTCGAAGGATCAGCGAACTTCGTGATCCCGCTGGATTCCTTGATCCCGCTGGATCCCTTGATCACGAGGCGGGGTGAGGAGGGCCGCGAACGTCGCCGGCGGGACGGCCGCACCGAAGGCGAGGCCCTGGCCGACGTCGCAGCCGAGGTCCGCCAGCCGGCGCGCTGCGGTCGCGTCCTCGACGCCCTCGGCCACGACGCGCAGTCCGAGCTCGTGCGCCATCGCCGCGCAGTGCCGCACGATCGTCGCCGTCGCCGGCCGGTCGAGGTCGGAGCCGAACACCCGGTCGAGCTTCAGCTCGTCGAAGGGCAGCTCGCGCAGGTAGGCGAGCGAGGAGTACCCGGTGCCGAAGTCGTCCAGCGCGGTCGTGATGCCGAGCCGCCGCCAGGCCCGCAGCAGCCGCGCGGCCGCCTCCGGCTCTGCGACCAGCGCCTCCTCCGTGATCTCCACCCGCAGCGCCGCGCCGGGCAGGGCGTGGCGAGCCAGCCGGCGGGTGATCCGGTCGGTGAGCCCGGGGTCGAGCAGGTCGACCGCGGTGACGTTCACCCCCACCGCCACCGGGTGCGCCGGCCACCAGCTCGCGCACGCCTCGAGGGCCCGGTCGAGGACGACGTCCGTGACCGGCCGCATCAGCCCGGTGGTCGCGGCGAGCGGCAGGAACGCGTCAGGCAGCAGGACGCCGTCGTGCGGGTGCCGCCAGCGGGCCAGCGCCTCGCAGCCCACGACCGCGCCGGTCGCCAGCTCGACCTGCGGCTGCAGGTGCACGACCACGTCGCCCTGCTCCAGCGCCGAGCGCAGCTCATCGACCCGGCGCAGCCGCACCGGGCCCGAGCCGTCCTTCTCGGCGTCGTAGACGGCGATCCCGCTGCTCGTGGCCTTGGCGCGCAGCACCGCGGCGTCCGCCTGCCGCAGCAGGTCCTCGGGACGGCCACGCGGGAGCCGGCACCAGGCCACGCCCACCGTGGCCTGGACGGGCAGGCGGGTCCCGCCGACGTCGAGCGGGGTCCGGAGGGCCTCGCGCAGCGTCGCCGCCACCCGGGTCGCAGGCCTCCAGCCCGGCGCCCGGCAGCAGCAGGGCGAACTCGTCGCCGCCCAGTCGTGCAAGGAGCTGGGGCGGCCGCAGGACGGCGCGCAGCCGGGCGCCCACCTCGGTGAGGACGGCGTCGCCCGCCTCGCGGCCCAGCGTGGCGTTGATTCCGTCGAAGCCGTCGATGTCCGCCAGCAGCAGGGCGACCCGGTCGGTCCAGCCCGACCAGCCCTCGTCGTCCGGTCCTCCCGCGAAGTCGCCGGTGCCCTCGCTCGCGAGCGCCTCGCTCAGCGCCTCGCGGCTGGCCAGCCCGGTGAGCGGATCGGTGAGGTCGTCGCCCAGAGCGTGGCCGCCGCGCACGAACGTGAGCATGCCGTGCGCGAGCAGCACCGCCAGACCGGCCCAGGCGAGCACCACGGCTGGACGCGTGACCGGCACGCCCGCGAGGAACGCGCCGACCAGGAGCAGCGACGTCACGGACAGCACCCAGGGCAGGGCGCGGGTGGCCCGGCCGGCGGCGGCCACCGGCACGGGCAGGAACCGCGGGTCGTCG
The DNA here is from genome assembly GCA_963792195.1 of uncultured Actinomycetota bacterium. GTDB lineage: Bacteria > Actinomycetota > Actinomycetes > Actinomycetales > Kineosporiaceae > DATKNA01. Next base: position 124,232 of record CAWBVK010000008.1, read on the forward strand.
CCGGCCCGGCGGGCGAGCCCGGCCGGCACGAGCACCGAGCGGGCCCGCGCGGCGCGGGCGAGCAGCCCGCGCGGCCCGAGCACCGTCGCGACGCCGGTGAGCACGCCGGCGACGACGCCGATCACCACCGCCGCCGCGCCGGGCACCCGCACCGCCGACACTCCCGCGGTCACGAGCGCGCTCCCGCCCAGCGCGACGACCGCGAGGTCCCACCCGCGCACGCAGGCGCCCGGGGACGTGCTCATTCCGCGGCCGGCGGGGTCCGCCAGAGGGTGTGCCAGGCCACGTGCGTCTCCGCCAGCAGCTCGCGCAGGAGCGGCAGCGAGATCCCGACGACGCCGTGGTGGTCGCCCTCGACGCCGGTGACGTAGGCGCCGCCCAGCCCGTCGAGGGTGAAGGCCCCCGCCACGGCGAGCGGCTCGCCGGTCGCCACGTAGGCGTCCACCTCGTCGTCGGTCGAGCCGGGCGAAGTGCACGGTCGTCGACGACACCGCGCCGAGGGTGGCGCCGCTGCCGCCGGCGTCCGTGGGTCGCAGGTCGACCAGCCAGTGACCGGTGTGCAGTACTCCGACGCGCCCCCGCATGCGGAGCCACCGCTCGCGGGCGGCGTCCGCGGTGCCGGGCTTGCCGTGCACCTCGCCCTCGAACTCGAGCACCGAGTCGCAGCCCACGACGAGGGCGTCGGCGACGCCCTCGACGAACAGCGCCGCCGCGACCTCCTCGGCCTTGGCCCGGGCCAGCACGAGCGCGACGTCCTCCGCGGCGGTGACGCCGTAGCGGGCGACCACGGCGTCCTCGTCGACCGACGACACGCGCACCAGCGGGTCGACGCCGGCCGCGACCAGGGTGGCCCGGCGCGCGGGCGACGCCGACGCGAGCACGAGGGCGGGAGCCGGGCTCACGCCGGTCACGAGAGGGACAGGACGGCGGAGCGCAGCACGTCGAGCCCGACCGAGCCGAGGTCGAGCGCGCGCCGGTGGAAGTCGCGCAGGTCGAACGCCTGCACCCGCCCGGGCGCGGGCCTGTTCGCGCAGGTCGAGCCAGGCCCGCTCGCCGACCTTGTACGAGATCGCCTGGCCGGGCCAGCCGAGGTAGCGGTCGAGCTCGAAGCGCAGCACGGGGTCGGACACCCGGGTGTGCGCGCCGCAGGAAGGCCCACGCCTTCTCGGCGTCCCACACCCCGCCGCCGACCTCCTCGGGCGCGGCCAGCCCGCAGTGGACGCCGATGTCGACGACGACCCGGCTCGCGCGCAGCGCGTGCGCGTCGAGCATCCCCATCAGGTCGCCGTCGTCGGTGAGGTAGCCGAGCTCCTCCATCAGGCGCTCCGCGTACAGGGCCCACCCCTCGCCGTGCCCGCTCACCCAGCAGCCGAGCCGGCGCCAGCGGTTGAGGCGGTCGCTGCGGTAGGCGGCCTGGCCGCACTGCAGGTGATGGCCGGGCACGCCCTCGTGGTAGACGGTCGAGGTCTCGCGCCAGGTCGAGAACGAGTCCACGCCCGCGGGCACCGACCACCACATCTGCCCCGGCCGGGAGAAGTCCTCCGACGGCGGTGTGTAGTAGACCGCCCCCGTCGCCGACGGCGCGATCCGGCAGCGCAGCGTCCGGACCGGTTCGGGGATGTCGAAGTGGGTCGAGCCCAGCTCCGTCAGCGCCCGGTCCGAGAGCTCCTGCATCCAGTCGCGGAAGGCCCCGGCGCCGGCCACCCGGCGGCCCGGGTCGCGGTCGAGCGCCTCGATGCCCGTCTCGATCGCTGCGCGGACGGCGTCGGCGTCGTTCGCCGGCCGGTGCCTGCGGGGCCAGCCGGCGGGCGACGTCGGCCATCCGCCGCTCGATCCGGGCCAGCTCCTCCAGGCCCCACGCGTAGGTCTCGTCGACGTCGACGACGGTCCCGAGGAAGCCCCGCGCGTGCACCCCGTAGAGGTCCCGCCCGGCGCCGTCGTGCTCGCTCGCCCCCGCCAGCACCTCGGCCTCGAGCCAGTCGGCCAGCCCCGCGTACGCATCGGCGGCGCGGCCGGCGGCGGCCTCGAGCCGTGCGGGCACGTCGCCGGCCGGCGGTTCGCCGGTCGACGTCCGGGCGGTCGCCGCGAAGGCCGCGAAGAAGCCCTGGGGCGCGGCGAAGCCGCGGGCCTGCTCCACGACGGCCCGCACCTGCCGGGCCGCGGGCCGCCAGCCCGCCGCACGGGCGACGTCGAGGCTCTCGCGGTACCCCGCGAGGGCCCCCGCGACGGCGTCGAGCCGCGCCGCCACCGCCGTCCAGTCCTCGGTGGTGCTGGTGGGGGAGATGTCGAACACGTCCCGGAACACCTGCGCCGGCGACTCGATGTTGTTGAGCTCGCCGGTGTCGAGGCCGAGCTCGTGGCGTTCGACGGCCAGGCCGAGACGGTCGCGCAGTGCCGCCGCGGTCACGGCGTCCGTGCCGTCGACCGGGACCGCGGCGTCGAGGGCGGCCAGCGTCTTACGGGCGAGTTCTGCACGCGCGCTATGACCAGAAGGGGATACGTCGGTCAGGGCGTCGTCGTGCCCCCGCACCCCGAAGAAGGTGGCCGCCACCGGGTCGAGGGCGACATAGCGTTCGAGGTAGGTGTCGGCCAGCTCGTCGATCCGGCTGGCGCGGCGGTCGCCGCCCGGGTGGGTCTCGCTCACCCGCGCAGACTAGAGCGTGCCGGCGCGGCGGGCGCGTAGCGTCCGCGACCCGGCGCACCGTAGCCTGCTGATGTTCCCCTGTGATGGCAGGGGTCGGCCCGCGGCACGCGAGGGAGGTGCGGTGAAGCTCGTCGTGCAGATCCCCTGCCTCAACGAGGAGGAGACGCTGCCACTGGTGCTCGCCTCGATCCCGCGGCAGATCCCGGGGGTCGACGTCGTCGAGGTCCTCGTCGATCGACGACGGGTCGACCGACCGCACCGTCGAGGTGGCGCGGGCGCTGGGCGTCGACCACATCGTGCGGAACACGGGCCGGCGCGGGCTCGCCCACTCGTTCGCCGCGGGTGTGCACGAGGCGCTGCGGCAGGGCGCCGACATCATCGTCAACACCGACGGCGACAACCAGTACCCGCAGGAGATGATCCCGGCGCTGGTCGAGCCGATCCTGGCGGGGCGCGCCGACATGGTCGTCGCCGACCGGCAGGTGCGCACGATCGCCCATTTCTCCCCGCTCAAGCGCCTGCTGCAGCGGTTCGGCAGCCGGGTCGTCAACATGGCGGCCGGCACCGCCGTCGCCGACGCCGCCTCCGGGTTCCGCGCGTACTCGCGCGAGGCGGCGCTGCGGCTCAACGTGGTCACCGACTTCAGCTACGCGATGGAGACGCTGGTCTCGGCCGGCCGCAAGCGGCTCGCGATCGCGCACGTACCGGTGACGACGAACCCCAAGACCCGCGAGTCCCGGCTGTTCAAGAACATCTTCGAGCACGTGGCGCGCTCGGGCGGGGCGATCCTGCGCAGCTACGCCATGTTCCGGGCGTACACCGTGTTCCTGCTGGCCGGCGGCTTCTTCATCCTGCTCGGGGCGCTGCCGTACCTGCGGTTCCTCTACTGGGTCGCCACCCGCAGCCCCGAGGTGTCGGGCCACGTGCAGTCGCTGGTGATCGGCGGCGTGCTGGGGCTCTTCGGCATCGTGCTGGTCGTGCTGGGCGTGCTGGCCGACCTGCTGTCGGTCAACCGCAAGCTCATGGAGGACCTGCTGCTGCGGGTCAAGCGGCTGGAGTACGGCGACGCGGCCGGCGACGCCGCGGACGACGTCCTCGAGCGGGCCCTGCGCGAGTAGCGGCCCCCGCCCGCGCGTGCTCCCCTCCGGCTGCTTTGCTCCCCGGAGGCTCGCATCGATGCCACGAAACCGAGCACAAGCGGCGTAATGCAGCCGAAGGTGAGCACCTGGATGCGGGCGCGCGGGCCGGTGCCGGCGGGCTGGGGGACGCGCCGGCGCCTACGCTCGCAGGGGAGCGGCGAGGAGGTGACGGCTGTGGCGACGACGACGGCGCGGCGGCCCGTGGCGCGGTTCACGGGTGGCGCACGGGTCGACCGGCCCGACACCCTCGCCGTCGAGGAGCCCCTCGAGATCAGGCTCGACGCCGGTGGGGGCACCGCCGAGCCGTTCACGGTCACGATGCGCACCCCCGGACACGACCTCGAGCTCGCCCTCGGGTTCCTGGTGGGTGAGGGCGTCGTTCGGTCGCCGCACGACGTCGTGGCGGCCCGGCACTGCCCCGACGCGGCCCGGGACGCCGACGGCGAGCCGACCCACAACGTCGTCGAGGTGCGCCTACGGGGCGGGGTCGTGGTGCCGCCGAGCCGGTACCGGGCGGTCTCGAGCGCCTGCGGCATCTGCGGCACGACCAGCATCGACGCCGTCCGCACGCATTCGGCGCACGTGGTCGCGAGCGACCCCGTCACGGTGGCCGCCGCGACCCTGGCCGCCCTGCCCGAACGGCTCCGGGCCGCGCAGCGCGTCTTCGACCGCACCGGCGGCCTGCACGCGGCCGGGCTCTTCACCCCGTCGGGCGACCTGCTCGTGCTGCGCGAGGACGTCGGCCGGCACAACGCCGTCGACAAGGTCGTCGGCTGGGCGTTCGAGCGCGGCCTGCTCCCCCTGGCCGGGCACGTGCTGCAGGTGAGCGGCCGGGCGTCGTTCGAGCTGGTCCAGAAGGCGTGGACGGCGGGATGCCCCGTGCTCGCGGCGGTCTCCGCACCCTCGTCGCTGGCCGTCGACCTCGCCGTCGAGGCAGGGATGACCCTCGTCGGGTTCTCCCGCGGCGAGTCGTTCAACGTCTACGCGGGGGCGCAGCGCATCACCACGTGAGGCGGCCCCGCCCCTTGCCGAGGGTGCCTCACGTCCGCCAGCGTCTACCCAGGGAGGTGCGCGGGTCCGGGCGGGCCAGGCCACCGTCCCCGGGGCGGGCGTCGTCAGGAGGCGGCATGGCACAGGACGCGTCGCAGGCCGAGGAGGTCGCCGCCCGCGCGCCCCTGCCCGTGCCGCCGCCGGCCCGGCGAGTCCGCGACGAGCTCGCGGAGCCGGAGGGGGCGCTCCCGGAACGGCCGCTGAGACATCCGGCGGGCACGTCGGGGCGGCTGGCACGGGTCCCCGACATCGTCTCCGTGGTTCTCGCGGTGACGGCCGTCGTGTCAGGGGCGACGGCGGTCAGCACCGGCCTCCGGAACCTCATGGCACCCGTCCAGGTGCCGCTCGACCTGCTCCTGGTCAACGCCTCCCCGAACCTCGCGACGGCTGCGTTCTACGGCGTGCTGGCGGCGGCCGCCGAGCGGCGCAAGCGGGTCGGCTGGTGGGCGATCGTCGTCCTCGGCGGCCTGGAGCTCGTCGGCGGTGTCGGCATCGTGCTGGCGGCCTGGTTCGGGCCCCCGGACGCGCTCGACGCCGAGACCCTGGCGCAGATGCCCGCGCTCCCCGTGGCGACGGTCCTGGTCGCCGTCCAGGCGGTGGCGCTCGGGGTCGTCATCGCGGCCCGCCGGCACTTCCCTACCCGGGTGCGCCGGGGCGCGGCGGGCCGTGCACTGCTCGTCCTGGTGGCCGGGCTCGCGCTGGCCACGGCATTCGGCTTCGTGCTGGTGACCGTCTTCCCCGGCACCCTCTCCGGCCCGGTCGACCGGCTGGTGTGGACCGTCTCCGAGGTCACCGGCACCGATTTCGCGAGCGACATCTCCGGATTCGGCACGGCGCCGCAGGGGGTCGACCTGGTGCTCGGGCTGTTCGCCCTCGCCGCGCTGCTCACGGCGCTCCTCGTGCTCACCCGGTCGCAGCGCGCCGCGTCGGTACTGACGCCCGATGGCGAGCGCCGGATCCGCGACCTCCTCGCGCGCCACGGCGACGCGGACTCGCTCGGGTACTTCGCGACCCGGCGCGACAAGGCAGCCATCTTCGCGCCGTCGGGGAGGGCGGCGGTCACCTACCGGGTGGTCGCCGGCGTGAGCCTCGCCAGCGGCGACCCGGTCGGCGACCCCGACCACTGGGATCCCGCCGTCCGCCGCTGGATCGCGGAGGCGCGGACCTACGCCTGGATCCCCGCCGTGATGGGGGCGGGCACCGCCGGCGCGACGGCGTACCACCGGGCCGGGCTCCGCGTGCTCGAGATCGGCGACGAGGCCGTCCTGACGGTCGCCCGTTTCGACCTCGACGACCCCGACCTGCGTGGGGTCCGGCAGAGCGTGCAACGGCTGCGCCGCGCCGGGTACACGGTGCGGATCGACCGGCACGGGTCGCTGCCGCCGGAGGAGCTGGACCGGCTCGTCGAGCTGGCCGACGGGTGGCGCCACGGCGAGACCGAGCGCGGCTTCTCGATGGCGCTGTCGCGGCTCGGTGACCCGACGGACGCCGACTGCGTGGCCGTCGAGGCCCTGGACCCCGACGGCGTCCCGGTCGCCTTGCTGTCGTTCGTGCCGTGGGGCGGCCGGGGCCTGTCGCTCGACCTCATGCGCAGGGCCCCCGACGCGGCGAACGGGCTCACCGAGCTGATGGTCACCGAGCTGGCGGCACGCGCGCCCGATCTCGGCGTCGATCGGGTGTCGCTCAACTTCGCCGTCTTCCGTTCGGCCTTCGAGGACGGCGCGCGGATCGGCGCGGGCCCGGTGGCTCGGGCCTGGCGGCGGCTCCTGCTGCTCGCGTCGCGCTGGTGGCAACTGGAGTCGCTCTACCGGTCGAACGTGAAGTACCGGCCCGAGTGGGTGCCGCGCTACCTGTGCTACTCGGAGCGGCGCGAGCTCGTCAAGATCTCGCTGGCCTCCGCCGTGGCCGAGGGGTTCCTCACCCTGCCGGGATCCCGCAGCCTCGGCACCGGCCGGACGGCGACAGCCGCGTCGCCGGCCCCTGCGCCCGCGTCCCCGGCTGTGGCGGCTGCCGGCGGTGACCCCGACGGCGGCGGTGCCCTCGAGGCGGCTGTCGCGGCGCACGTCGCCGCCCTGCCGGAACAGGTGCGCGGCAGGCTCGCCACGCGGGAGCGGCTGCTCGCCGAGGACGTCGACCCCTACCCGGTCGGCTACCCGAGGACGGCGACCGCCGGCGAGGTCCGCGCCACGCACCCGGGTCTCGCCCCCGGTGCCGCCACGGGCGCCGTGGTCGCCGTCACCGGCCGGGTGATGGCGGTGCGCGACCACGGCGGCGCCTGCTTCGTGACACTGCGGGACTGGTCGGGCGACCTCCAGGTGCTGCTGGAGCGGGACACGCTCGGTGCGGAGGCGCTCGCCCGGTTCGGCCGCGACGTCGACCTCGGCGACCACGTCGGCGTCACCGGCGAGGTGGTCGCGTCCCGGCGCGGCGAGCTGTCGGTGGCCGCGGACTCCTGGGTGCTGACCGCCAAGTGCCTGCGGCCGCTGCCCGACAAGCACCACGGCCTGGCCGACCCCGAGGCCCGGGTGCGGCAGCGCTACCTCGACCTCGTCCTGCGGCGCGAGGCGCGCGAGCTCCTCACGGTGAGGTCCCTGGCGGTCACCAGCCTGCGCACGTCCCTGGTGTCGCGGGGGTACCTCGAGGTCGAGACGCCGCAGCTGCAGCCCGTGCACGGGGGAGCGGCCGCCCGGCCCTTCACGACCCACATGGCCGCCCTCGACCTGCCGATGTATCTGCGCATCGCGCCCGAGCTGTACCTCAAGCGGCTGTGCGTGGGAGGCGTGGAGCGGGTGTTCGAGCTCGGCCGCACGTTCCGCAACGAGGGCCTCTCGTTCAAGCACAACCCCGAGTTCACGATGCTCGAGGCGTACCTGGCCTACGCCGACTACCGCGACATGCTCGTGCTCGCCCGCGAGCTCGTCGTCGAGGCGGCGACGGCGGCGCAGGGCGCACCGGTGGCGCGCCGGCAGGTGGACGGCCGGCCCGTCGAGGTCGACCTCAGCGGAGAGTGGCCCGTGCTCACGGTCGCCGAGGCGATCTCGCACGTGCTCGGCGAGGAGCTCTCCGCCGACACCGGCAGGGCCGAGCTGGTCCGGTGGTGCGAGCGGCTCGACGTGCCCGTCGACCCCCGCTGGAGCCGCGGGGCGGTCGTGCTCGAGATGTACGAGCGGCTCGTGGAGCACGACACCCGGGAGCCGACGTTCTACCTCGACTTCCCCAGCGACGTCTCGCCACTGACCCGCCCGCACCGGGACGACCCGCGGCTCGCCGAGCGGTGGGACCTCGTCGCGTTCGGCACCGAGATCGCCACGGCCTACAGCGAGCTCGTCGACCCCGTCGAGCAGCGCCGGAGGCTCACCGAGCAGTCCCTGCTCGCGGCCCGCGGCGACCCCGAGGCCATGCAGCTCGACGAGGACTTCCTGACGGCCCTCGAGTACGGCATGCCCCCGACCGGTGGACTCGGCATGGGCGTCGACCGCCTCGTCATGATGCTGACCGGCCGCTCGATCCGGGAGACGCTCGCCTTCCCCACCGTCCGCACCCGCTGACCCGGATCACCCGTGGTCGAGCGCCTCGAGCAGGGCGACGTCGTGACCGTCGACGTCGGGGAAGGGACCGGGACGGTCAGCGCGGCCAGAACGACGTCCGCCAGCCGTGCGGGCTGGGGCTGAACGTGGCCCGGATGTGCCGGTGCGCGTAGCCGTGCGCCGACCAGATCGAGGTGGGCCCGGCGGGGGACGGCGCCGGGTTCTCGGTGGCGGACGTCGCGACGGCCGCGACGACGGCCGCGATCTCCTCAGGGGTGGCGTCGCCCGACACGACCCGCAGCACGGGCCGCTCCGCCTCGTTCCGCCCGGTCACAGCGGGATGTTCCCGTGCTTCTTGGGGGGCAGCGTCTGCCGCTTCGTGCGCAGCAACCGCAGCGCCCGGACGATCTCGACCCGGGTCAGCGACGGCGCGATGACCGCGTCGACGTACCCCCGCTCGGCGGCGATGTAGGGGTTGACCAGGGTGTCCTCGTAGTCGTCGATGAGGCGCCGCCGCTCGGCCTCGACGTCCGCCGCCTGCTGCGCGAGCGGTGCCCAGCTCGTGCCGGTACAGGATGTTCACCGCGCCCTGCGCGCCCATCACCGCGATCTGCGCCGATCGGCCATGCGAGGTTGACGTCGGCGCCGAGGTGCTTGGAGCCCATGACGTCGTACGCGCCGCCGTACGCCTTCCGCGTGATCACCGTGACCTTCGGGACGGTCGCCTCCGCGTAGGCGTAGATGAGCTTCGCGCCGCGCCGGATGATCCCGTTCCACTCCTGGTCGGTGCCCGGCAGGAAACCGGGGACGTCGACGAACGTGAGCACCGGCACGTTGAACGCGTCGCAGGTGCGCACGAAGCGGGCGGCCTTCTCGGAGGCGTCGATGTCGAGGGTGCCCGCGAACCGCATCGGCTGGTTGGCGACGACGCCGACCGGGCGCCCCTCGACCCGGCCGAAGCCGACGACGATGTTCGGCGCGAACAGCGCCTGCACCTCGAGGAACTCCCCGTCGTCGAGCACGTGCTCGACGACCGTGTGGATGTCGTACGGGTGGTTCGCCGAGTCGGGCACGAGGGTGTCGAGCTCGCGGTCGGCGTCGCGTCACCTCGAGGTCGGCCGCCGCGTCGACGACGGGCGGGTCGGACAGGTTGTTCGACGGCAGGTACGACAGCAGGGCGCGCACGTAGTCGAGCGCGTCGTCCTCGTCGGTGCCGAGGTAGTGCGCATTGCCCGAGCGCGTGTTGTGCGTGCGCGCGCCGCCGAGCTCCTCGAAGCCGACCTCCTCGCCGGTGACCGTCCTGATGACGTCGGGACCGGTGATGAACATGTGCGACGTCTGGTCGACCATGACCGTGAAGTCGGTGATCGCGGGGGAGTAGACGGCCCCGCCCGCGCACGGCCCCATGATCAGCGAGATCTGCGGGACGACGCCGCTGGCGTGCACGTTCCGCAGGAAGATCTCGCCGTAGAGCCCGAGCGAGACCACGCCCTCCTGGATCCGCGCGCCGCCGGAGTCGTTGATCCCGATCGACCGGGCAGCCGATCTTCATCGCGAGGTCCATGACCTTGACGATCTTCTCGCCGAAGACCTCGCCGAGCGATCCGCCGAAGACCGTGAAGTCCTGCGCGAAGACGCACACCTGCCGGCCGTCGATCGTGCCGTGGCCGGTGACGACGCCGTCGCCGTAGGGCCGGTTCTCCTCCGTGCCGAACGTGCCGCTCCGGTGCCGGGCCAGCTGGTCGAGCTCGACGAACGAGCCCTCGTCGAGCAGCGCCTCGATGCGCTCGCGGGCCGTCTTGCGCCCCTGCGCGTGCCGCTTCTCGACGGCCCGCGCCGAGCCCGCGTGCAGCGCGGCGTCGACACGCTCGCGCAGGTCCTCGAGCTTGCCCGCGGTCGTGTGGATGTCGGGCCCGCTCACCGCCCCGACGTTCTCGCGCGCCGCCTCCGCCATACCACCGAGCGTATCGGCGCCCCGCGACGCCGCGGTGCGGCGGTGGTCACACGGGCGAGGCGGGACGCGGGAGCGGGAGGGGCGAGGGGGACACTGGCGCCGTGAAGCCCTCGAACCCGTGGACGGACCTCGACCGCCCCCCGCTGCGCGAGGTCGCCGTCGCCCGAGCCCTCACCCAGGGCCCGGACGCCGCCTGGCGGGAGGTGCACGTCGTCGCGAGCACGGGCTCCACGAACGCCGACGTGGCGCGCCTGGCCGCCGCCGGCGAGCCCGAGGGGTACGTGCTGGTGGCCGACCACCAGGCGGCCGGCCGCGGCCGGCTCGGCCGCTCGTGGTCGGCGCCGCCGCGCGCCGGCCTCGCGGCGTCCGTGCTCCTGCGGCCCTCCGTCGACCCCGCCCGCTGGTCGTGGCTGCCGCTGCTCGCGGGCCTCGGCGTCGTCGACGCCCTGCGCCGCGTGTGCGGCGTGGACGCCGGGCTCAAGTGGCCCAACGACGTGCTCGTGCCCGAGGCCGGGCGCGGCGAGCGGTCCGACGGACGCACCCCTGCGCAAGGTCTGCGGGGTGCTCGCCGAGGCCGTCCCGGGGCCGGACGGCGTGCCCGTCGCGGCCGTCGTCGGCTTCGGCCTCAACGTCGACCAGGACCGCGACGAGCTGCCGGTGCCCACCGCCACGTCGCTGCGGCTCGCCGGCGTCGGCCACCCTCGACCGCGACACCGTGCTGCGGGCCTGCCTGCGCGCGGTCGCCGTCCGGTACCGGCGCTGGGTGGAGGCCGGCGGCGACCCGCGGGCCGGCGACGTCGGCGCCGCCTACCGGGAGGCCTGCCTGACCCTCGGCCGCGAGGTCGAGGTGCAGCTGCCGGGCGCCGAGCCGCTGCGCGGCGTCGCCGAGGAGGTCGACGACGCCGGGCGGCTCGTCGTCGCCCGTCGAGGGCGCTGGACGCCGCACGCTGGCCGCCGGCGACGTCGTCCACGTGCGCTGACGGCGGCGTGCAGCCGCGCGCCGCCCCGGAGGCGGCATCATCGACCCATGGGGCTGCCCGGCAAGCTGCTCGCCGAGGGCGAGAGGCCGCTGCTCGTGCTGCACCCGCACGTCCGCCGGCTCGCCCGGGCCGGCGCTCGTGCTGCTCGTGCTCGCGCCGGTCGCCTCGTACGCCACGGCGGCCGTCCCGGCCGGGCCGCGCCCGCGCCGACGCTGCGCCTCGTGCTGGCCGCCGCCGCGGTCGCTGCTCGCCCTGCGGTTCGTCGTCCGGCCGTTCGTCGTGTGGTGGAACACGCGTCTACGTGCTCACCGACGAGCGGATCTTCGAGCGGCAGGGCGTCGTACGCCGGCAGGGCCACGACCTGCCTCTGCGCGGCGTGACCGACGTGGTCGTCGTCGCAGCGCTTCACCGAGCGGCTGCTCGGCTCCGGCACGCTGACGGTGACGACCGAGGGCGGCAGCGAGTTCACCGTGCGCGACGTGCCCGCCGTGGGTCTCGTGCAGGCGAGCCTGCTGGCCGTCGCCGACGACGTCACGGCCCGGCTGCTCCGGCCCGCGGCGGCCCCCGCGGGCCGAACTCGGCGAGCCCGGCGTGGACGACGAGTTCGGGGCGTCCACGGCCGGCCACGGCGACCATCCGGACGACCATCGACCACGACCATCCGGACGACGACCACGACGACCGGTACGACGACGAGAGCGGTATCGACGACAGGCCCGGCCGGCTCGACCGGCGCGAGGCCCGCCGGCGCGACCGCGAGCACGCCCGGCGGCTGCGGGAGCTCCAGACCCAGGTGCGCGCGTCACCTCCACCACCGCCACCCCGAACGTCAGCACCACCGTCGCCGTCACCACCGTCACCACCGTCACCACCGTCACCGTCCGGCGACGAGGCGGCCTTCGAGAGCCTCCTCGACCCCGCCGACCTCGGGGACGGCGACGACGACCCGCCCGAGGGGGCGCGCATCCTGCGCTTCCCCCGCCGGCCGTGACCGCGGCCGGCGAGCCGGGGGCCGGCGGCCGGGACCGGCGAGCGGCGGGCCGGCGACCTGGAGCAGCGGCTCCTCGGCGGCCGCCGGCGCTGGCGCCGGCGCGAGGTCGCGACCCGGGCCGGCGTCTCGCAGCGCTCGGCGCGCAAGCTGTGGCGCGCCCTCGGGTTCGCGAACGTCTCCGACACCGACGTCGCGTTCACGGACGGCGACGTGCAGGCGCTCGCGCCGGGTCGCCGCGCTCGTGCGGTCGGGGCTCGTCGACGAGCCCACCGCGATCGCCTTCGCGCGCGCCCTCGGCCAGACCTCGGACCGGCTGGTGAGCTGGCACACCGAGGCGCTCGTCGAGTACCTCGCCGGCGCCGCGGGCACCGGGCCGGAGGACACCCTGGAGCGGCTCGACGGACCTCCTGGACGACCTCGAGGAGCTCCTGCTGTACGCGTGGCGCCGGCACCTCGCGGCGACCGTCGCCCGCCTGTCCGACTCCGCGGGGGCCGAGGAGCTGGCCACCGCGACTGCGCTGACGGTCGGCTTCGCCGACCTGGTCTCGTACACCCGGTTGTCGCAGCGGCTCGAGCAGCGCGAGCTCGGGGTGCTGGTCCAGCGTTTCGAGGGACTCGCCTCGGACGTCGTCACCGCCGGCGGCGGCCGCGTCGTCAAGACGGTCGGCGACGAGGTGCTGTTCACCGCCGACGCCCCGGCGGCCGCCGCCCTGATCGCGCTCGAGCTGTCGGAGCAGATGGCCGTCGACGACGTCGTCCCCGACGTGCGGGTCGGCCTCGCGCACGGCGAGGTGCTGCGCAGCCTCGGCGACGTCTACGGGCCCACCGTCAACCTCGCCAGCCGGCTCACGGCCATGGCGCAGCCCGGCACCGTACTCACCGACCCCGGCACGGGCGAGATCCTCGCCGAGCAGCCCGACCTCGTGCTCGTGCCGCAGCGCGACCGCCAGGTGCGGGGGTTCGGGCTGATGGGGACCCTGCTGGTCGCGCGGGCCGGCCCGCAGCCCCGGCTGCTCGACCTCGACGTGACCTGACCCCGACCGGACGGACCTCGACCGGACGGATCTCGGCCGGACGGACCGCCGGCCGCGGGCGTCGCTAGGCTCGGCGGCCATGAGCGATGCGCCCGGGAACGAGCAGGAGCAGGCACTCGTCCGGGTGGAACGCACCGCCGGGGAGGCGGGTGGCCACGTCGCGCGCGTCGTCCTCGACCGGCCCGGAGCGCTCAATGCGCTCTCGACCGAGTTCGCGCGCCGGCTGGGCGACACCTTCTCCCGGCTGGCCGCCGACGACGACCTGCGCGCGGTCGTCGTCTCGTCGAGCACACCGCGGGCGTTCTGCGTCGGCGCGGACCTCAAGGAGCGCAACGGCTACAGCGACGAGCAGCTGCGCGCCCAGCGCGTCGTGTACCGCCGGATGGCCGCGGCGCTGCTCGCCGTGCCGGTGCCGGTCGTGACGGCCGTGGCGGGGTACGCCCTCGGCGGCGGGCTCGAGCTGGCCCTGCTCGGCGACCTCGTCGTGGCCGACGAGACCGCCGTCGTCGGGCTGCCGGAGGTCTCGGTCGGTGTGATCCCCGGGCTCGGCGGCACCCAGCTCCTGCCGCGGCGCATCGGCGCCGCCCGCGCCGCCGAGCTCATCTACACGGCCCGTCGGCTGGATGCGACGGAGGCCGCGGCGCTGGGCGTCGTCGACCGCGTGGTTCCGGCGGGCCGGGCGGCCGCCACCGCGCAGGAGCTGGCCGCCGCGGTCGCCCGCAACTCGCCGGTGGCGGTACGCAACGCCAAGCGGGCGCTCCGCCTGGGTGCGGGCACGGATCTCGCGGCCGCGCTCGAGATCGAGGACGCCGCCTGGCGGGCCACGGCGTTCTCCGCCGATCGCGCCGAGGGCGTGCGCGCCTTCACCGAGAAGCGGCCGCCGCGCTGGCCCGGCCGCCCCTAGGTCCGTGGTGGCCCCGGCTCCGTAGCGGCGAGGGACGGCTCGGCCGCACGTCCGCGCCGGTCGGCGTGGACCGGGCGGCGGCGGAACGTGCCAGGGTGCGGAGGTGTCAGCCGGCGGCGCGGCGCGGCACGTCGCCGCGGTCGAGGTGCAGGCCGGTGGCCGGCGTCGCGGCGGCACCGGCCAGGCGGCGCTCGTCGAGCGGCACCGGCCCCTGGGCGCGCGCGGGCGGGGCCTCGGGCACCACCGGGGCCGGGGTGGACGGGTGCTCGGCGGCGGGCTCCGGCAGCGGCTCGGCCTCGGGGTCCTCCGCGCGGTCGCGGCCCTCGGGGTCGATGAACTCGGTGAAGACGAACGTGCGGTAGGCCCAGAAGCGGAACAGCGTGCCCAGCCCGACCCCGATCACGTTGCCCGAGATGTTGTCGGCCAGCCGGGAGTGGAAGCCGAGCAGGTCGTGGGAGATCGCGAGGCACACCACGGCGATGCCGGCGCCGATGACGTTCATCAGGACGAACGTGAGGAACGGCGCCCGCGACGTCTGCTCGCGGTGCCGGAACGTCCAGTACCGGCTGCCGAACCAGGCGACGACGATCGAGACCCCGGACGCGATCGTCAGCGAGAGCTTCTCGTGCCCGTCCAGCGGGCCCGCGCTCAGCAGGTTGAAGAGACCGACGTTGACGACGAAGGCGATCGCCCCCACCGCGCCGAACTTGGCGATCTCGCGGTCGACGACCCCGAGGGATCCGCGCAACCCGGTCACCGCGGCGAAGATGCCGCTCACCCCAACACCCACTCTCTCGTCGTCCCGCCCGTGCCCGCCGGCGAACGCGCACCAGCCGTCGAGGTTACCGGTTTCGACCGGTAGCGTGCGCACCGTGCCTGCCCGGCGGACCGTTCCCGAGCCCGTGTCGCGCTCCCTGGGGTCACCTGCCGGCTTCCCCGTGGTGGGGATGGTCGGCGGCGGCCAGCTCGCCCGTATGACCCAGGGTGCGGCCATCGAGCTCGGCGTGCGACTGCGCGTGCTCGCCGAGTCCTCGGACGCCAGCGCGGCCCAGGTGGTTCCCGACGCGCCGGTCGGCGACTACCGGGACGCCGCGGCGGTCACGGCCTTCGCCGCCGGGTGCGACGTCGTGACCTTCGACCACGAGCACGTCCCGACCACGCTGCTGCGCTCCCTCGAGGCCGCCGGCATCCTCGTGCACCCCGGGGCGGACGCGCTCGTGCACGCCCAGGACAAGATCGTGATGCGCGAGCGGATGGCTCGGCTCGGCGTGCCGCAGCCGCGCTGGCGCACGGTGCGGAGCGAGACGGAGCTCGCGGCGTTCGCCGCGGAGGTCGGGCTGCCGCTGGTGCTCAAGACGCCGCGCGGCGGCTACGACGGCAAGGGCGTCCTCGTCGTGCGGGCCCTGCCGGACGCCGCCGGGTGGCTCGCTCGGCGGCGAGCCGGTCTGCTGGCGGAGGAGCGCGTGCCGTTCCGGCGCGAGCTCGGCGGCCCTCGTGGCGCGCAGCCCCAGCGGTCAGGCGGCGGCCTGGCCCGTGGTCGAGACCGTCCAGGTGGACGGGATCTGCCGCGAGGTGGTCGCGCCCGCCCCGGGCCTGGACGCCGCCCTCGCGGTAGCGGCCACCGACGTCGCGCTGACCGTGGCCGGCGAGCTCGGCGTGGTCGGCGTCCTCGCGGTGGAGATGTTCGAGACCTGGGGCGAGGGGGACGGGCGGGGCGGGCGCGTGCTCGTCAACGAGCTCGCCATGCGCCCGCACAACTCGGGGCACTGGACCATGGACGGGTCCGTGACCTCGCAGTTCGAGCAGCACCTGCGGGCCGTGCTCGACCTGCCGCTGGGCGACCCGCGGGCGCGGGCGCGCTGGTCGGTGATGGCGAACGTGCTCGGCGGCGACCACGAGGACCTGTACCGCGCCTACCTGCACGTGATGGCGCGCGACCCCGGCGTGAAGGTGCACCTCTACGGCAAGGAGGTGCGGCCGGGCCGCAAGGTCGGGCACGTCACCGTGACGGGGGACGACCTCGACGACTGCCGGGCCCGCGCCCGGCACGCCGCCGACTTCATCACCGGCACGATCGACGAGTGACCGGGGCGATGCTCACGCCCTCGGCGTAAAGGCTTCCGGCGAGGCGGCCCGTCGGGCGAGGGTGGACCCGCGTCGTCCAGACGCCGAGAAGACGCCGAGGAGAGGAAGCGCATGCCGGACAACGGCAGCAGGCCGCCCCTGGTGGGTGTCGTCATGGGGTCCGACTCGGACTGGCCGGTGATGGAGGCCGCGTCGAAGGCGCTGGACGAGTTCGACGTGCCGCACGAGGTCGACGTCGTCTCGGCTCACCGCATGCCCCGCGAGATGCTCGAGTACGGCGCGTCCGCCCACGACCGCGGCCTGCGGGTGGTCATCGCGGGCGCCGGGGGGCGCGGCGCACCTGCCGGGGATGCTCGCGGCCGCGACGCCGCTGCCCGTCATCGGCGTGCCCGTTCCGCTGGCGACCCTCGACGGGCTCGACTCCCTGCTCTCGATCGTGCAGATGCCGGGGGTGTGCCGGTGGCGACGGTGTCGATCGGCGGGGCGCGCAACGCCGGCCTGCTCGCCGTGCGGATCCTCGCGGCGGGCGAGGGCGACGAGGCGGGCCGTCTGCGGCGACGGCTGATCGAGTTCGCGGCCGGCCTGCGCGACGAGGCCGCCGCCAAGGGCGAGCGGCTGCGGGCCCGGCACACCGGCGCCGGGCTCGGCTTCACCGTCCGCTGACGCCTCGGCGCACGGTCCGCGCGTGATCGTCAGCCCGTCGCCTTCTTCTGCGCGTCGGCGAGCGGCTTGATCGCATTCGTGTCGTCGCGGCGCAGGTCGTCGAACAGCTGACCGGCCTGGGCGCTGTTCCACTGCACCGCCTCGCCGGCGTTCGGCGTCTGCAGCGCCGCGTTCGCCACCGGCACGGTGAGCGAGAGGCCGCCGCCGCCGGCCACGGCGCGCATGGCCTGCACGAACGCGAGCAGTCCGGTGGGCGACATGTCGCGGTCGACGGTCAGCGCCCCGGCCCCGGCGGACGCGGCCGGGAACGCCCGCCACGGCAGGGCGACGACCGAGGGCGAGAGCGTCTTGCCGGCGATCGCGGCGAGGACCTGGCGCTGGCGCTCGACCCGGCCGAGGTCGCCGCGTGGGTCGGCGTACCGGGCGCGGGCGTAGCCCAGGGCGGTGGCGCCCGTCGAAGGTCTGGCAGCCGGCCTTCACGTCGATGTGCGCCTTCGGGTCCTTGAGGGCGCGCTTCACGCACACGTCGATGCCGCCGACGGCGTCGACCAGCTGCGCGTAGCCGCCCAGCCCGGTCTCGACGTAGCTGTCGACGTGCAGCCCGGTCGCCTGCTCGACGGTGCGCACCAGCAGCTGCGGCCCGCCGAACGCGTACGCCGCGTTGATCTTGTTCTTGCCGTGCCCGGGGATGGAGACGTAGGAGTCGCGGGGCACGCTCACGAGCACGGTCGGGCCGCCGCCGTCGGGGACGTGCAGCAGCATGATCGTGTCGGTGCGCTGCCCCCCGACCTGGCCGGTGTGCAGGGCGTGGCGCTGCGCGGCGGTCAGGTCGGCCCGCGAGTCGCTGCCGACCACGAGGTAGGTGCGACCCGGCGTCTGCGCCGGGGCACCCGCGGGCAGCGCGTCGACCCGGTGCAGGCTCGACCAGGCCACCAGGAACAGGACGAGCGGGTAGGCGACGAGCAGCAGCGCGACCGGCAGGGCGATCCACCACCAGCGGACTCGCACCCCTCGCCGGGACGCGGGCGGTGGCGGAGGTCCGTAGGGGGCACCGGGAGCCGGCGGACCGGCGGGGCCGGGGGGCCGGCCGGGACCGGGCCGCTGGGGGGCGGGTGCATAGCCACCGCCGGCTGGTGTGGCGTAGCCGCCGCGGCGCGGCGGAGCCGCCGCGCGGCGGGCCCTGGCCGTCCGCCGGAGCGGCGGAGCGACCCGACGCGTGTCCAGGAACGGGGGCCCCTGCAACGGCTCGTTCCGGCGGAACAGGCGGGGCCGCGACCGGTAGACGGTGCCGGACCGGTCCGACCCCGCGTCGGGCGGGCGCTCGCTCACGGGCCGCCCTACTCGGCGATCCCGAGCCGGGGCGCCTCGATCGCGGGGCAGGTGTCCATCACGACGGCCAGCCCCGCCGCGGCGGCCCGCGCGGCGGCGGCCTCGGTCGATCACGCCGAGCTGCAGCCAGACGGCCTTCGCCCCGACCGCGATCGCCTCGTCGACGACGGCGCCGGCGAGCTCGCTGTTGACGAAGACGTCGACCACGTCGATCGGCCCCGGCACGTCGGAGAGGGTCGCGTAGCCCTGCTCCCCGTGCACCGTCTCGGCCTTGGGGTGCACGGGCACGATCCGCATGCCGAGCTGCTGCAGGTACGACGCGATCCCGTAGGCCACCCGCGCCCCGGTTCGACGACAGGCCGACCACCGCCCAGCGGCCGGGTGTGGTCAGGAGCCGGCGGATGACGTCGGGTTCGTTGCGGTGCAGTGCCGCGGCGCGGGTCGTCTCCACGCGCCAAGTGTCGCATCCCGCCACGGAACGACCGGCCGGTCGGCGGCCGGCGCGCAGCTCACTAGGCTCACGGGCATGACGTGGCTCGTCACCGGCGGCGCCGGCTACATCGGCTCGCACGTCGTCCGCTGCTTCCTCGAGTCCGGGCGCGAGGTCGTCGTGCTCGACGACCTCTCGAGCGGGCACCGCTCGTTCGTGCCCGAGGGCGTGCCGCTCGTCGAGGGGTCCGTGGTCGACCCGTCCGCCGTCGAGGAGGCCCTCACCGGCGGCATGGTCGCCGGCGGCCCCGCCGTCACGGGCGTCGTCCACCTCGCCGGCGTTCAAGTACGCCGGGGTCTCGGTGCAGCGCCCGCTGCACACCTACGAGCAGAACGTGACCGGCATGCAGGTGCTGCTCGGCCGGATGACCGACCTGGGCGTGCCCCATCTGGTCTTCTCCTCGAGCGCCGCCACCTACGGCACGCCCGACGTCGACCTCGTGACGGAGCAGACGCCGACCCGCCCCGAGTCGCCCTACGGCGAGAGCAAGCTCGTCGGGGAGTGGCTGATCCGCGACGTCGCCCGGGTCGCCGGCCTGCGGCACACCTCGCTGCGGTACTTCAACGTCGTCGGGTCCGGGTACGACGACCTCTACGACACCAGCCCGCACAACCTCTTCCCGCTCGTCCTCGAGGCGCTGACCGAGGGTCAGGTGCCGAAGGTGTTCGGCACCGACTACCCGACACCGGACGGCTCGTGCGTGCGCGACTACGTGCACGTGCAGGACCTCGCGCTCGCGCACGTCGCCGCCGCCGACCGGCTCGAGCGCGGCGAGCCGCTGGAGCCCGTCTACAACCTCGGCAGCGGCGACGGCCTGTCGGTCCTGCAGATCATGGACGCCGTCCGCCGGGCCACCGGCATCGAGTTCACGCCCGAACCCGCGCCACGGCGACCGGGCGATCCGGCACGGATCGTGGCCTCGGGCGAGCTCGCCACCCGCGACCTCGGGTGGCGGATGCGGCACGACGTCGACGCCATGGTGGCCTGCGCCTGGCGGGCCTGGCAGCGTGCCCGGGGGGCACCGGCCGGGGGTAGCGAGAACGCCGAGAGGGCCTGAGGGCGGCGGTCGGCCCGTTCGGGCGAGGCGCGCCGTGAGGAAGGCCTGGCGGGTGGGGCGGCGCCCCTAGGGTGCTCGCCATGACCACCGGAGCGGGCGCGGGGCCCACCAGCCGAGCCATCGGTGACCTGCGCGCCGGCGCCCTCGTGACCCCTCCGGTGGCGGACGCGTCGCCGGGCCGGCTGCCGCCGGCCGTCGGCGCGTCCCTCGCCTCGTTCGTGATCTCCCGGCTGCTGGTCGCCGTCCCGGTGGTGGTGTGGGGTCGCGGGGGCATCCCGGGGCTGTGGCGGGTGTGGGACGGGTCGTGGTTCGTGGGCATCGCGGACAACGGGTATCCCGAGGGGTTCCTCGCGCCCGGCGACCACCGCAGCCCGTGGGCCTTCCTGCCGCTGTACCCCGCCCTCGTGCGCGCGGTGCAGGCGGTGGGGGTCCCCACGGGCGCCGCCGCCCTCGTGGCGAACCTCGCGCTGGGGGCGGCACTCGCGGTCGTGCTGGCGGTGCTCGCGGCCGAGGTGGTGTCGCCCGGGGCGGCCGCGTGGGGGTGCGCCCTGTTCTGGTTCTTCCCGGGCAGCGCCGTCCTGTCCTTCGCGTACAGCGAGCCGCTGTTCCTGCTGCTCGTCTGCGTGGGCCTGCTGGCCCTGCTCAAGGAGCGCTGGGCCCTCGCGGGCCTCGCGACGGCCCTCGCCTGCGCCACCCGCGCGGCCGGTGTCGCCCTGCTGCTCGCGTGCGTGGTGGCAGCCGTGGTGACGCTCGTGCGTCGTCACGCGACGCCGGCTCCCGGCGGCCGGTTCGCGGCGGCGGCGCCGCTGGCCGCGCCGGTCCTGGGATCGCTCGGCCTGATCGGCGTCGGTGCCTACGCGAGGATCCACAGCGGTGACTGGCTGATCTGGCGGCGGGCCCAGGAGGGCTGGGACCAACAGATCGACTTCGGCGTGCGGATGCCGGGGAGCGCCCGCTACGAGATGTTCGGCGGCGGCGGGAACGGCGTCACGTGGGTGGTGACCCTGGTGTCGGGGGCGGTTCTCCTCGCGGCGGTGCTGCTGCTGGCGGTGCGGCGCGCGCGCCTGCCCCTGGCCCTCGCGGTGTACACGGCCGCCACCGCGGTCATCCTCCTGAGCAGCACGAACGTGATGACGAAACCGCGCTTCGTGCTGACCCTGGTCCCGCTGTTCCCGGCCGTCGCCGCGCAGCTCGGCCGGACGTCGCGACGGGTGGTCGTGGTGGCCCTCGCCGTGCTGCTGCCGGTGACCACCTACCTGTACCTGGCGCTTCAGCACGTCATCCCGTGACCGGCCGGCACGTCGTACGCCGACCGGACCGCGCGGCAGGCCGGGGGCCGGTGCGGGCGAGCGGGCGAGCCGGCGCGGGAGCCTCCCGGCGGACCGTTCCGGTACGGCCGCGACGCGCGTAGAGTCTGTGCCGCGAAGATCGCCGGTCGGCGATGGTCGGGGTGCGCGGGTGGGTCGCCCGGCTGGCCCTGCCCCGTGCGCCGTTGCCCTCCCGGCGCGGGAGGAGGTCTGCAGGCCACGTCCCAGGAGTCGGTCACCGCCCGTCCCGGTGCGGGCCCCTGTCGACGCGTTCATCGAACGGTCGGTTACAGGAGGACGATCACGTGAAGACATCCACCCTGCTCACGTGTGCGACGGCGGGTCTGCTGGCGCTGGGCGGAATGGCCGCCTCGCCGGCCGCCGTCGGGAGCGTGGCGACGTCACCTCGCGTCGCCGGCGCATCGAGCGGCGGCTACCACGAACCGCTGTGCGAGAGTCGCTCGTCGCTGTGCATCGACACCTACGACAACCCCGGGGACGAGTACGTCGGCCACGACGAGCCGTCCATCGAGTTCAAGTCGGGCGTGCGCGGGTCCGGGAACGACATGACGTACACCGTGACCCTGCCGCGGAACCCGAGGATCCAGCCCACGGCCTCCGGCGCCGGGGGGACGACCTGGGACTTCCAGCTGCGGCCCACCTTCTGGTTCGGCCTGACGCTGTGCGACAGCGAGTCGGCGCCGGAGTACACCAAGACCTGCACGCCCGACTCCGACAAGAACGACCTCGTGGGGACCGACCCGAGAAAGCGCGACTACATCGGCAAGCACCCGGGGAACGCCTACATGGAGCTGCAGTTCTACGGGCCGGGCTTCGTGCCTCAGTTCGAGGGCTTCGGCTGTACGGCGAGGCAGTACTGCGCAGCCATGACGATCGACAGCTTCAACGAGGATCAGAACACCGGTGTGCCGAACACGTCGGCGTGCGACGACTATCTCCTCGGCGGTCTCGAGCCGATCAACTGGGCGTACATCACGCGCAGCGGCCGCTCGCAGGGGCCGGCGGACCCGTTGTTCACGGGGACGTTCACGCATCCGAACCTGACGTCCGTGACCCCGGACACCACCAAGGACCTGATGATGAATCCGGGCGACCGGATCCGGATCCACATCCACGACACGGCGAACGGCGTGCGGACCGACCTGACCGACCTGACGACGCGGCAGCACGGGTCGATGACGGCGTCCGTCGCGAACGGGTTCGCCCACGTCCTCTACACGCCGGGCGCGAGCACGTGCCGGTCGGCGCCGTACGCCTTCCACCCCGAGTACTCCACCGGCAACCCCCGGGGGAACACGTGGTCGGCGCACACGTACAACGTCGCGATGTCCGACGAGATCGGGCACTTCGAGAACTGCCTGCAGCTCGACGCGAACTTCAACTGTGCGGTGCCCGGTGCCCAGGACGCGTCCGGCCTCGACCCGGACGACGACAACAACTTCTGCGTCCCCGCGGCGGACTCCACGCTGGTGAAGATCAACGGCTGTCTCAGCGGCGACGGGGACTGGGACGGGCAGTCCTATCGCAAGGACTGGCCGGGCACCATCCGGAACGTGTTCCTGGACCGGCTGCTCCACCCGACGCCTGTGATGTTCACGAGCCCGCTGGCGAACGGGCACACGGACTACGCCCGGATCGCCTTCGAGACCGACCTGCCCCGGATCGAGGCGCCGGACTCGCAGGACAAGCCACCCTTCTGCGACCGGACCACAGGTGCGAACTGTGTGAACCCGCCCGCGGGCGCGCAGTTCTACCCGATCTTCACCACCACCTCAGCGGGACGGCAGCTGTCAGTGGCAGGAGGGCGGGCCCTACCTGCCCACGGACGACGAACACGTTCGGCGGCACGTCGACCGCGGAGTTCGGCCCGTTGCTGAAGACGGTGTATCCGAATGCCGGCTTCACGACCATCACCCGCTACAACAACTTCAACAGCGGCGACCTGCGCAACCCCTGCCGCGTGCGGAGGTGACAGCAGCCCTCGGCCGCCCGCTCAGGCGCGCGGGCGGCCGAGGGCGCGGTAGGTCCAGCCGGCGGCCTTCCAGCGGTCGGCGTCGAGGGCGTTGCGGCCGTCGAGCACGTGCCGGCGGCGCACCAGCTCGCCGAGGGCCACCGGGTCGAGTGCCTTGTACTCCGCCCACTCGGTGAGCACGAGCACCGCGTCCGCCTTCGCGCAGGCCTCCTCGACCGATCGTGGCGTACTGCAGCTCGGGCCACAGCCGGCGCGCGTTCTCGATCGCGGCCGGGTCGGTCACGACGACGTCCGCGCCCTGCAGGCGGATCTGCGCGGCCACGTTGAGCGCGGGGCTGTCGCGGATGTCGTCGCTGTTCGCCTTGAACGCCGCGCCCAGCACGGCGACCTTGGTGCCCGAGGAACGAGCCGCCGAGCTCCTCGCGGGCGAGCTCGACCATCCGGATGCGGCGGCGCATGTTGATGGCGTCGACCTCGCGCAGGAACGTCAGCGCCTGGTCGGCGCCCAGCTCGCCGGCGCGGGCCATGAACGCCCGGATGTCCTTGGGCAGGCAGCCGCCGCCGAAGCCGAGGCCGGCGCCGAGGAACTTGCGGCCGATCCGCTCGTCGTGCCCGATCGCCTCGGCCAGCCGGACGACGTCGGCGCCGGCCGCCTCGCACACCTCGGCCATCGCGTTGATGAACGAGATCTTCGTGGCGAGGAAGGCGTTGGCGGCGGTCTTGACGAGCTCGCTCGTCGGCGTAGTCGGCGACGACGACGGGCGCGCCCGTCGGCGATCGGCTCGGCGTACGCCTCCTCGAGCAGGGCGCCGCGCGGCGGCGGCGGCGTCCGGGTCGTCCGGCAGGCCGAAGACCAGGCGGTCGGGGTGCTGGGTGTCGTGCGACCGCGTACCCCTCCCGGAGGAACTCGGGGTTCCAGGCGAGCAGCACGCCCGGCGCCTCGCTCGGCGAGGGTGTCGGCGAGCCGCGCCGCGGTGCCGACCGGAACCGTCGACTTGCCGACGACGAGGTCGCCGGGGCGCAGGTGCGGCAGGAGGCTCGTCGACGGCGCGGTCGACGTAGGAGGTGTCGGCCGCGAACTCGCCCTTGCGCTGCGGGCGTCCCGACGCAGATGAAGTGGACGGTGGGGGCGTCGTCGCCGCGGCGCCGCGGCGCGACGTCGGCGACGTCGGTCGTGAAGCGCAGCCGGCCCGAGGCCGCCGGCCCGCTCGAGCAGCTCGGGCAGGCCCGGCTCGTAGAACGGGGCGCGGCCGGCGGCCAGCTCCTTGATCTTGACCTCGTCGACGTCGACGCCGATCACGTCGTGCCCGAGGTCCGCCATGCACGGGGCGTGCACCGCGCCGAGGTAGCCGCATCCGATGACCGTCATCCGCATGGGCGAGGGTATCCACCGGTCGGAGCGCCGTGGCGGCGCCGGTGAAACAGACGCGTGACCGGCCGTGAACCGTGACGCGATCGGCGGGCGCGGCGGCGGGAGGTCGTAGGGTCGGCGCCATGCGCTTCGGACTCTTCGTTCCCCAGGGCTGGCGTCACGACCTCGTCGGCATCGAGCCCGGCGAAGCAGTGGGAGGCGATGCTCGGCGTCGCCCGCCTCGCCGAGGACCTCGGCTTCGAGTCGATCTGGGTCTACGACCACTTCCACACCGTGCCGGTGCCCAGCGAGGAGGCCACCCACGAGGCGTGGACGCTGATGGCCGCGTTCGGCGCGGCGACGAGCCGGGTGCGGCTCGGGCCAGATGTGCACCTGCATGGGCTACCGGCAACCCGATGTACCTGGCGAAGGTCGCCGCGACCGTCGACGCCGTCAGCGGCGGCCGGGTCGAGATGGGCATCGGCGCCGGCTGGTACGAGCACGAGTGGAACGCCTACGGCTACGGGTTCCCGACCGCCGGCGACCGCATCGCGATGCTCGCCGAGGGCGTCGAGATCATGCGGCAGGCCTGGGAGCAGGGCGTCGCCACGTACGCCGGCGAGCACTACCAGGTGGACGGCGCCATCTGCCGGCCGACGCCGCTGCAGGACGGCGGCATCCCGCTGTGGATCGCGGGCGGCGGCGAGAAGAAGACGCTGCGCATCGCGGCGCAGCACGCCGACGTACACGAACTTCGACGGCTCGCTCGAGGGCTTCAGGCACAAGTCGCAGGTGCTCGAGGGGCACTGCCGGGAGCTGGGCCGCGACTTCGGCGAGATCGTGCGGTCGGCGAACTACAACGTCTTCATCGGGCGCGACGAGGCCGAGGTGACCGAGCCGGCTGCGGGCGTTCGAGGACCGGCTGCGGCCCTACCTGTCGCCCGAGGTGCTCGCGTCGACCGTGCAGCAGTACACGCGACCGGGCCGCTCGTCGGGACGCCCGAGCAGATCGTCGAGCGGCTCGCAGGCGCTGCAGGACGCGGGCATGACCTACGCCATCGCGAACTTCCACGAGGCCGCGTACGACGACAGCGGCATCCGGCTCTTCGCCGAGCAGGTCATCCCGGCGCTGCCCTGACGTCTCCTCCCTTCGCCGCTGATCAAGGAATCGCGTCCTGATCAGCACCAGGACAGAGCGAGGTGCGTCACAGGCGGGTGGCGGGCGGGCGAAAGTTAGCCTGACCGCATGAGCTCCGCGCGCGACGCCTTCCCGCACTTCACCCTGTCGGAGGACCACGAGGCGCTCCGCGAGGCCGTCCGGCGACCTCGCCGAGGACAAGATCGCCCCGTACGCCGCCGAGGTCGACGAGAAGGCGGAGTTCCCGCAGGCGGCGTACGACGCGCTGGTCAAGTCGCGACTTCCACGCCCCGCACATCCCCGAGGAGTACGGCGGCGTCGGCGCCGACGCGCTCGCGACGTGCATCGTCATCGAGGAGGTCGCGCGCGCGTGCGCCTCGAGCTCGCTCGATCCCGGCGGTCAACAAGCTCGGGACGATGCCGCTGCTGCTGGCGGCGTCCGAGGACGTCAAGCGGCGCTACCTGCCCCCGGTCGCCAGCGGCGAGGCGATGTTCTCGTACGGCCTGTCGGAGCGGGAGGCGGGCAGCGACACGGCGTCCATGAAGACCCGGGCGACCCCGGACGGCGACGGCTGGGTGCTGACCGGCCAGAAGTCGTGGATCACCAACGCGGGCGTCAGCCGAGTACTACACGGTGCTGGCGGTCACCGACCCCGACGGCCCGCGCGGGCGCAACATCAGCGCGTTCGTCGTCGAGAAGGGCGACGAGGGCTTCGAGATCGCGCCGCCGGAGCGCAAGCTCGGCATCAAGGGCAGCCCGACCTGCGAGCTGCGGTTCGACGGCGTCCGGCTGGGCCCCGAGCGGCTCGTCGGCGCGCCCGGCGAGGGCCTCAAGATCGCGCTGCGGACGCTCGACCACACCCGGATCACCATCGGCGCCCAGGCCGTCGGCATCGCGCAGGGCGCGCTCGACGCGGCGACCGCCTACGTCAAGGAGCGCCGGCAGTTCGGCAAGGCCGGTCGCCGAGTTCCAGGGCATCCAGTTCATGCTCGCCGACATGGCCATGCAGCTCGAGGCCGCCCGCCAGCTCGTCTACGTCGCCGCGGCCAAGAGCGAGCGGAACGACGACGACCTGTCGTTCTTCGGCGCCGCGGCCAAGTGCTTCGCCTCCGACGCCGCGATGAAGATCACCACGGACGCCGTCCAGCTGCTGGGTGGCTACGGCTACACCCGCGACTACCCGGTCGAGCGCATGATGCGCGACGCGAAGATCACGCAGATCTACGAGGGCACGAACCAGATCCAGCGCGTCGTGATGGCCCGCCAGCTGCTGCGCTGAACGGCTCCCCCCACGCCCCCGGTCCGTGCCGCCGCCCGCTCCCTTCCCCGGCGATCAAGGAATAGCTGGACCCCGCTCGCCGTGAGGGTCCAGACTTTTCCTTGATCGGCGCACGGGCGGGGAGGGTGAGGGGTGATCCCACGTCCGGGGGCGGTTACCGTCGGGGTATGACCGTCGTCGACATCACCACCAGCCACGTCGCCCCCAACTACCACCCGCTGCCCGTCGTCGTCGCCGAGGCCTCCGGCGCCTGGGTGACCGACACCGGCGGGCCGCCGGTACCTCGACTGCCTGGCCGCCTACTCGGCCCTCAACTTCGGCCACGGGCACCCCGCGCTGATCGACGGCCGCCCGGCGCCAGCTCGACCGGGTGACCCTGACCAGCCGGGCCTTCCTGCACGACCAGCTCGAGGAGTTCTGCGCCGAGCTGGCCGGCCTCGCCGGCACCCTCGACCCCCGCCTCGACACGGTGCTGCCGATGAACACCGGCGCCGAGGCCGTCGAGACGGCGATCAAGATGAGCCGCAAGTGGGGCTACGAGGTCAAGGGCGTGCCCGACGGGCAGGCCACGATCGTCGTGGCGGAGGGCAACTTCCACGGGCGGACGACGACGATCGTCAGCTTCTCCAGCGACCCCGAGACGCGCGCCGGCTTCGGGCCGTTCACGCCGGGCTTCCGGGTCGTCCCCTACGGCGACGCCGAGGCGCTCGCCGCCGCCGTCGACGAGACCACGGTCGCCGTGCTGCTCGAGCCGATCCAGGGCGAGGCCGGCGTGGTCGTGCCGCCGCCGGGCTACCTCGCCGCCGTCCGGCGCATCTGCGACGAGCCGGCGCGCCTGTTCGTCGCCGACGAGATCCAGTCGGGGCTCGGCCGCGTCGGGCACGACGTTCGCCGTGCAGCGCGAGGGGGTCGCGCCCGACGCCGTCGTCCTGGGCAAGGCGCTCGGCGGCGGGATCGTCCCGGTCTCGGCGGTCGTCGCGCCGCCGCGACGTGCTCGGCGTGCTCACCGCCGGGCACCCATGGCAGCACCTTCGGCGGCAACCCGCTCGCGTGCGCGGTCGGCCGGGCCGTCGTCGCGCTGCTCGCCACGGGGGAGTACCAGGAGCGGGCCCGCGGTGCTCGGCGAGCGGATGCACGAGCGGCTGCAGCGGCTGATCGGCCGGGCGTCGTCGCCGTCCGGGGTGCCGGGCCTGTGGGCGGGCATCGACGTCGACCCGGCGCTCGGCGACGGGCCGGGCCGGTCTGCGAGGTGCTCGCCGGCGCGGGGCGTGCTCGCCAAGGACACGCACGGCTGCCACGTCCGGCTCGCGCCGCCGCTCGTCATCGCCGAGGACGACCTGGCGTTCGCGCTCGACCAGCTCGAGGGGGCGCTCGCCGACCTCGCCGGCTGACGCGGCGGTGCTCGCCCGGACGCCCCGGATGGTGGACACTGACCCTCGCCTGGTCGGCCGCCCGTCCGTGGGGTCGTCAGGGTCGTCGAGTCGTCGGCACGTCGGGGAGGGTCCATGCCGTTGCAGCGCCGTTCGCGGCTGGTCGCGGGAGCCGGTGTGCTCGCCGCCGTGTCCGCGCGTCGGGCGGTCGGCGCCGCGCGTCGCGCCGAGCGCCGCCTCGGCCCCGGTTCCGACGGCCGGCCGTTCCGCCACGGCACACGCCGGTCGGCGCGCGCACGCCGCCCTATCCCACTCCGCGCGGCCGACGGCCCGCGCCGCACGCCGTGCCGCCCGGGCCGCCGCTCGCGGCGCCGTCCGGCCGGCCCGTGCCCGCGACCCGCCTGACCCTGGCCGTACGCCCCGTCGGCGGCCGCCTGCAGCTGACCGGCGTGCTGGCCCGCGCCTCGAACGGTGCGCGCATCCCGGCGCCGCACCGTCCAGGTGTGGACGCGCACGGCGGACACCGGCGCCTGGCGGCTGCAGCGCCCGGCTGCGGACGTCCACGCGCGGCGCGGCGGCAGCCGTCCTGACGGACGCGCCCGCTGCTGCAGGTGACCCTCCGCTTCGGCGGCGACACGCGCGTTCGGTCCCGCGGCCAGCGTCACGCTGGTGCCCGAGCCCGGGCCGGCGCGCGCGCTCGACCGGCGGCTGGTGGCCGCGCTGGCGCGCGCCCGGACGGCGGCCGGGCGGGCCGGGTTCACGCCTCGTGCTGAACTCCGGGTACCGCACGCTGGGCCAAGCAGCAGCAGATGTACGCCGCCGCGGTGCGCCGCTACGGCTCGCCGCGGCTGGCCCGTCGGTGGGTGCTCCCGCCGCAGGAGTCGACCCACGTCCGCGGTCTCGCGGTGGACCTCGGGACGCCCGCCGCGGCGGCGTGGCTCCAGAGTGCACGGTGCGGCGTTCGGCCTGTGCCGGACGTACGGCGACGAGCCGTGGCACTTCGAGTACCGGCCCGACTGGGTGGCCGCCTTCCACGGGTCGTGTCCGGCACCGGTCCCGCTGCCGGGGGACCCCGATCCGTTCAGCCCGCGGCCGCGGGTGGCCGTCGTCTTCTGAATTCGCTCCGAATCGCCCGGCGCTCGGCCGCGCCTGCCGCGGATCGGGCGCGTGCCGGGCGATACTGCCCGAATGCCGCGACGGACAGCCATGTCAAGATCGCGGAAGGTGACCGACGGTCGCGTGCTGGTGTTCCCCCCGGGCAGCGTCGGGATCCCGCGCCGACCACCCAGCGGGTTCGGGACGCCCCACCGCGCCGCCGCGGCCGGTCGCCGAGGGTGACCAGGGCCGGGCCCTCCGGAGGTCGCGGGTCCCGGCCCGTGCCCGGACCGTCGCCCCGGCTGCGCGTCCGCCGCGCGGTGGCGTTGCTGCTGCTCGCGCTCGCTCTGCCGGGCTCCGCGCAGTGGCTCGCGGGGGACCGGCGCCTTGGCCGCGCCGTGCTCGTCGGCGTCGCGGCCGTCACGGGCCTCGCACTCCTGCTGGGCATCGTGGCGCTCGCCGACACCGGCGCCGTCCTGGGGCTGTTCACCGACAGCACCGTGCTGCGGCTGCTGGCCGTGCTGCTGGTCGTCCTCGGCCTCGGCCAGGCCGCCCTGCTCGCGGACGCGTGGCGGCTCGGGCGGCCGGCCACCCTGCCGCGGCGGGCGCGGCCGGCCGTCGCCGCGGCGACCGCGCTGGCCGTGCTGCTGGTCACCGACCGGGGCCGTCGCCGGTGCCCGGCGGGCCTGGGCGGGAGCGTCCCTGCTCGACGACGTCTTCCACGACGGCGCGGCGTCGGCCGCGGTCGACGGCCGGTACACCGTGCTGCTGCTGGGCGGCGACGCCGGGCCCGACCGGGTCGGCACCCGGCCCGACAGCGTGACGCTCGCGAGCATCGACGCCACGACCGGGCGCACCGTGCTGTTCAGCCTGCCCCGCAACCTCGAGGACGTGCCGTTCGCGCCGGGGTCGGCGGCCGCGAAGGCGCCCTGCCCGGCGGCTGGTCGTGCGGCGACGCCTGCCTGCTGAACGCGATCTACACCTGGGGGGCCGCGCACGCCTCGCTCTTCCCGGGCGTCCGCGACCCCGGCGCCGAGGCGATGAAGGAGGCGGTCGCGGGCGTCACCGGGCTGCCGCGTGAACTACTACGTGCTGATCGACCTGCAGGGGTTCCGGCAGCTCATCGACGCCATGGGCGGCATGACCGTGACCGTCCGGCAGCCGGTGCCGATCGGCGGGGGCACCTCGCGGGTCAAGGGGTACATCCAGCCGGGCACGCAGCACCTCGACGGCTACCACGCGCTGTGGTTCGCGCGGTCGCGGCACGGCGCCGACGACTACGCGCGCATGCAGCGGCAGCGATGCGTGATGAACGCGATGCTGCACCAGCTCGACCCCGCCGGCGTCCTGTCGCACTTCGAGGACATCGCGGCGGCCGGCAGCCAGGTGGTCAGCACCGACCTGCCGAGCGGCGAGCTGGCGCCGCTTCGTCGGGCTCGCCGCCAAGGCGCGCTCGCACGCCGATGACCAGCGTGCAGTTCGTGCCGCCGCTGCTCGACCCCGCGCACCCCGACTTCGCGTCGGTGCGCGCCAAGGTGGCCGCGACCCTGCAGGCCCCGGCCGCGGCGTCCGCGCCCCGCCGACCGCGCCCGGCGGCGCGGCCCCCGGCCCCGGGACGTCGCCCGCGCCGGGCTCGCCCGCTGCCGGCGCCGGATCGACCCACGTCGGTGGCCGAGACGCGCGACGTCCAGGCGGTGTGCTCGGCGTCGTGAGCGCCTGACCCTGCTCGATCAGGCCCGGTCAGGCCGTCAGCTTCCCTGAGGCGGACCGGCACGCGCTGGCGGCCGGGCCGGGGTCAGGCGGATCGTCGCCTCGTCCGCGCCGCCGGCCCCGCCAGGCTCCAGCCGTCCCGTCCGGACCACGACGTCGGTCCGGCGCCCGCCGGCGCCACCAGGCCGCCACCTCCTTCGGCAGCGGCCGCCAGACATCGGGGTCGGCCGCGACGGCGGTCAGCAGCTCCTCGTAGGCGGGCAGCGCGGGAGCGGCGTCCACGTAGTCGGGGTGGGTCAGGACGACGGCGAGACCGCCGCGCTCCCGGATCCATGCGATCTTGCTCGAGCCACGTCGCCGCGTCCTGCGCGCGGAGGATGACGAAGAGCGTGTGGTCCTGCGGGAGCGTGATGGGCAGCTCGACGACGTCCCCGACGAAGAACGGCAGCAGGCTGCAGCAGCCGCCGGGCTGCGGCTCGTACGGGATCGGTGTCGGGGAACGAGGAGTCGTAGGCGAAGGGCAGCCGTGCCATGGCGTCCCAGCTCCGGTGCGTGGCGGGGGAGCGGAACCCGACCGCGCCCCAGCGCTCCGCGTGCCGGCGCATCTCGGGCAGCCGCTGCTCGAAGTGGCCCGGCTCGAGGTCGCGGCCGTCGTGCTGGAGGCCGTGCAGCCCGACCTCGTGGCCGGACGCCTGCAGCTCGGCCACGAGGTCGTCGGGCACCGCGTACCGCCCGGGCACGAAGTTCCACGACGAGCGCGAGCCCGTCCGCTCCTCGACGGCGCGCAGGAGCGGCATCCGGCGCAGCCCCTCGTCCGTCTCGACGTCGTGGGTCAGGACGATCGCCCAGCGGTGACCGTCGGGCCACGGGGCGATCCACGGCACGGGGCGGCCGGCGACGGCGGTCGCCCACGCGAGGACGCGGTCGAGCAGGTCGTCCAGGGACGGCTCGACCGGCCACCGCGGGAACGGCGTCCGGCCCTGCACCCGGCTGTAGAGGCGGCGCAGCGGCGATCTGGAGCCGTCGCGGCAGGACCGGCCGGACGGTGTAGTAGGCGGACACGGCGACCCGGCGGAGCCGGCCGCCGGCTCCGCCGCCGCCCTCCGCCGAGGGCTCGGCGTACCGCTCGCCCCAGAACGCCGCCAGTACCTCGCCCGGGTCGAACGGCAGCAGGATGCTGCCGTCGCGCGCCGTCCAGATCGAGCCGACCGGGCGCGCCCGGCCGCGTCGCTCAGCGGCTCGTCGCGCCGCCACCCGGCGCCGGACGCCGCGAGCGCGGGCGCGAGCTCGGCGTCGGGGACGAGCGCCCCGTGGAACCAGGAGTCGCCGACCCGGAAGCGCCGCGGCGGGCGCCGCCCTCTCCGCCGGCCAGTACAGGGCCGGTCCGGGTGCGCCGGCGACCGCCAGCCGCGCCCACAGACCGCGCGGGCCCGGGAGGACGGCGTCGGCGCCGGCCCTCCCGGCCTCGACCCGGTACGGGACCCGGAGATGATCGAAAGGCAGGAAGGGGTGCGAACTGGCGAACATCACCGTCGGCCTCCTCCGCCCCGGGGATGACCGGCGGCCGGCCGCACGCCCGCTCGGGACGTCCCCCTGTGCCGCAGATCCACGGTAACGGCGAGCCGGCGCTGATGGCACCGGCCGATGGCGGGGAGATTGTCCAGGGGCCGGACGGATGGACTTCTCCCGCCGCCGCGTGCTGCAGTGGCGGAATGGGGCACGCCGGCGGAGCGCGACGTGATCGACGTCGGCCATCCGGAGTGGGCCCGCTTCGTGGCGCGGCACCCCGCGGCCACGTGCTTCCACCAGCCCGCGTGGGCGGCGCTCATCGCCGGATGCTACGGCTTCCGCGCGTTCGTCGTCGTGCACCGCGACGGGGCCGGAACCGTCGTCGCCGGTCTGCCGCTCGTCGAGGTGCGCCGTCCGGCGGGGCCACGGCGCTGGATCTGCCTGCCGTTCACCGACGAGTGCGGCCCGCTGGCGGCGGCGGAGGGCTCCGCGGCGGCGCTGCTGCGCGACGCCGACGGCCTCCGGCGCCGGATGGGCGTGGCGGACCTCGTGGTCCGCCAGGCCGTTCCCGTGCCGGAGTTCTCGGCCCGCGACGTGGCCGTGACGCACCGGCTCGCGCTCGGCGACCCGCCGCAGGGCGCTCCCCGGCGGCGCGGCTCCGTCCGGCGCGCGATCGCGGCGGCCGACCGCGCGGGCGTCCGGGTGCGGTTCGGGGAGCGCAGGACCGACCTGCTCGAGGAGTTCTACCGGCTGCACGTCCTGACCCGCCGGCGGCAGGGGGTCCCCGTGCAACCGCGGCGCTACTTCGACCTGCTGTGGACGTCGATGATCGAGCCCGGCAACGGCGTCGTCGCGCTGGCCGAGCAGCGTGGCGAGGTGATCGCGGGCGCGGTCTTCCTCACCGGCGGCCGGACCGTCACGTACAAGTACGGCGCCTCGGACGACCGGTTCTGGCCGGTCCGGCCCAACCACGCCGTCATGGCCCGGGCGATCGACTGGGCGGCCGATCGCGGCTTCGGCTGGTTCGACTTCGGACGCTCGGACCTCGACAACCCCGGGCTCGTCCGCTTCAAGGAGACCTGGGGCGCGACGACCACGCCGCTGACGTACGCGTCGGCCGGCGGAGACGTCGACTACGGCGGGCCGCAGCGCGCCCGCGTGCTCCTCGGCGCCGTCATCCGGCGGTCGCCGCCGGCGGCCTGCCGGGCGCTCGGGGAGATGCTCTACCGATTTGCTGCTTGACGCGGATGAGGTCGGCAAACCGACAGTCGGTAGCAGCGGAATTGGGGGAGGTTCCCGATGAGACGTGCTCCGTGGACGGCTCGCAACCACTCGTGACCCCGGACGGTGACCCACCGTTCGAGGACGAGCCTGCCGACGCCCCTCAGGACGGCCAGCGCCCGGCGCTGACCGCCGTGCCGAGCGTCCCGGTGCAGGCGGGCGAGCGCGCCGAGGAACCGCCGCAGGAGCGCGCCGGGGAACCGCCGCAGGACGCGCCGCCGGAGAGCGACGGGACCGCGCCGTCCGGCACGCCGGGCGACGGGGCCGATCCCGGACCGGGCGTCAGCGCCACCTTCCGTGAGATCGAGCGCCGGGCGTCCGCCGAGATCCAGCGGATCGCGGCCGAGAGCCGGCGCGAGATCGCCGCGCTGCGCAAGGAGTTCGCGCCGCCGGAGCCGGTCGTCGGGGTGCCCGACCGTGATCGATCCGCGCGCCGGAGCAGGTTCCGCCGGGGAGGTGGCCTCCGGAAGGGCCGTGAGGTCTCGCCGGCCGACGGATGGCTTCCGGCCCGTGGTGACGGATGGCCGTCCGCCCGCGTCGACGACGTCTGGGTCCGGGATCGATGGGCGACCCGGCCACCGCGGCGGCCGGGGCCCGTCACGCTCGTCCTCGTGGCCGTGGGCGTCGTCCTGCTCTGCGTCGGCACCGCCTACGTGGTACGGGGCGCGGCTCCAGCCCACGCTCTACGGCGCGCAGGCGACGTTCCTGCTGACGCCGCAGCCCGAACTCTCCGACACCGCCGTCGACCACCTGACCGAGACCCAGCTCCTCGTGGTCACGAGCAGCCAGGTGCTCCAGCCCGTGGCCTCGCACTCCCACGTCCCGCTCGCCACCCTCGAGCGAGAGGTCTCGGCCGACATGGACGGCCACAGCTACGTGCTCGTCATCACCGTGGCGGACGGCGACCAGCAGCGCGCGGTCAGCCTCGCGGACGGGGTGGCCCGCCAGTACGCCGTGGTCGCGCCCACCCTGACCGGCGCCTCGCCGCAGACACGCCCCGTCGACGTCAAGGTGCTCACCTCGGCCGCCGCCCTGGACGGCCCCCTCGAGCCGCGGCCGCTGCGCACGCTCGCGGCAGGGCTGCTGGTCGGGATCCTCGCCGCGCTCGTCGTGGTCGTCGTGCTCCGTCGACCCTGGCGCACCGCGCGTCAGCAGCCGTACTGGACGTGACGCGTGGCGGAGCCCGAGCCGGCGGGTGGCACCACGGTCGTCGGCGCGAGCGCGACGAGCCCGGACCCGTCGCTCGCGCGGAACTCCGTCTCGGTGGCCTCGTGGACGGCGGTGAGCCGGATCAGCGGCTTCGTCCGGATCGCCGTCGTCGCGGCGGTCCTGGGGCCGACCTACCTCGGCAACATCTTCCAGGCGACGAGCAGCCTGCCGATGCTCGGCTACGCGGCGCTGACGGGGTCGCTCTTCTCGAGCCTGCTCGTGCCCGGTCTCGTCCGCAGGATCGACAGCGGTGACCGCGAGGCGGTGCGACGGCTCGCCGGGAACTTCCTCGCGACCGCCCTCGCGGGCTTCGGCGTGGCCGCCGCCCTGCTGCTCCTCGCGGAGCGCCAGGTCCTGCGCGTGCTCGAGGTGGGCGTGCCCGATCCGCAGGTCGCCGCCGCGCAGGAGCGGATCGGCTTCGTGCTGCTCGCGTTGTTCGTGCCCCAGCTGGTGCTCTACGCGGTGGTCGGCACGTCCGAGGCCGTGATGAACGCGCACGGCGAGTTCGCGTGGCCCAACGCCGCACCCATCGCCGAGAACGTCGGGATCGTCGTGACGATGCTGGTCACGGCACTGCTCTTCGGCACCGGCAGGGCCCTCACCGCACCCGGGACGCCGGCCCTGCTCGTGCTCGGGATGGGGACGACCGGCTCCGTCGCCCTACACGCCGGGCTGCAGTGGTGGGGGGCGTGCCGGGTGGGTGTCGTGCTGAGGCCGCGGATCCGCCGCCGCGACCCCGAGCTCGCGCGCGTCCTGCGTCGCGCCGGCCCGTCGCTCGGCTACTCGACGCTCGACGTCCTGCTCCCGTTCGCCGGCCTCGTCGTCGCCAACCGGGTGGCCGGCGGGGTGCTGGCGTTCCAGTTCGCGTTCCTCCTCTGCGGCCTGCCGATGGCGCTGGCGGCCCGCCCGGTCGGCGTCGCGCTGCTGCCCGGCCTCGCCCGGCGGTTCCAGGCCGGCGACCCGAGGGGGTTCCGCGACGAGCTCGTCCGCGGCGTGTCGCTCGTCGCGTTCGTCGCCGTG
The DNA here is from genome assembly GCA_963792195.1 of uncultured Actinomycetota bacterium. Lineage (GTDB taxonomy): Bacteria > Actinomycetota > Actinomycetes > Actinomycetales > Kineosporiaceae > DATKNA01. The sequence continues at coordinate 160,342 of CAWBVK010000008.1, forward strand.
CCGGCCGCCCTGGCGCTGGTGCTGCTCGCCGGGCCCATCGCCCGTGCGGTGAGCTTCGGTGCCATGGCTTCGCCGCACGGGCAGGAGCTCCTCACCGTGGCGATCGGCTCGCTCGGGTTCGCGGTCGTCGGCGGGGTCGCCATGACACTGGGGACGTACGCGCTCTACGCCCGCGGTGACGCGCGCACGCCGTTCACCGCCGCCCTGCTGCGCACGGTCGTCGTCCTGCTCGGCATCGTCGTCGGGCTGCGGGTGCCGCCCGGCGTCTGGCCGCTGCTCACGGTGGGCCTGACGATCAGCGTCGCCGAGCTGGTCGGCGGGGCGTGGATGGCCCGGCGGCTGCGCCGTGCCCTGCCGGTCGGTGGCGAGCCCCTGCTCCGGCCCATCGCGCGCGCGCTCGCCGTCGCGGCCGTGACGATCGTGCCGGCCGCCCTGCTCGGGCGCGGACTGGCCGGGCACCTGCCCAGCGAGGGCAACGGGCAGGTGACGATGCTCGCGATCTCGCTCGTCGCGCTCGCGCTGTACCTGTGCTGTTCCCGGCTGGTCGGGTCGGCCGAGCTCGCCATGCTGACCCACGGCCTGCGGGGCCGGCGCGCCGCGGACGAGTCGGCGTGAGCGCCGCCTCCGGAGTCTCCTCGCTCGCCGCGCCGCGGCGCGCGACGTGGGTGGTCGCCCTGCTCGTCGCCCTGGTCGCCTGCGTGGTCGCCGGGATCGCGGCCGCGGGCTCCGCGACCCTCACCATCGCCGGTCTGCTCGGCGTCCTGCTCGTGGCCGCCGCCTACTGGCGGCCGCCGCTCGCCGCCTACCTGCTGCTGGCCGGGACGCCGCTGCTCGCGGGCGTCGCGCGCGGGGTGGTGCCGGTGCTGCGGCCGCACGAGGCGCTCGGCCTCCTGCTGGGTGCCGGTGTGGCGCTGCGGGCCCTGACCCAGGTGGCCGGCGGCCACCCCCTCCCGCTGCGCTGGACCCGGCTCGACACCGCGCTGGTCCTGCTCGCCACCGCGGGCTCGTTCCTGCCCCTGCTGTGGATGCTCGCGCGCGGCGGGACACCTGACCAGCAGGACGTGCTCTACGCCGCCACCTTGTGGAAGTTCTACGGCGTCTTCCTCCTGGTGCGTGCGGCGATCCGCACGGAGCGGCAGGTCGCCCGGTGCCTGTGGATCTGCGTCGCCGTCGGCGTCGTCGTGGCCGCCTTCGCGATGCTCGAATCGCTCCTGCCCTCGGCGGCCGCGCTGGGCGACGCGCTGTTCCCCGGGGATCCGGGCTCGGGTCCCTCGCTCGGCCGGGGTGCCGCGACCCTCGGCTCCACCATCGCCGTCGGCGACGTCATGGCGTTCGACCTGGCGATCTGCCTCGCCTGGGCCTTCCTGCGGGATCGTGGTCGCAGGACGGCCCTCGCGCTCGCCCCGGTGTTCGTGCTCGGCGCGCTGGCCTCGGGCCAGTTCTCCGGCGTGCTCGCCGTGATCGTGGTCGTCGTCGCCATCGCCGTCCTCTCGGGCCGGGTCGTCCGCCTGATCGCCGTCGCCGTCCCCACCGCGGTGGTGGCCGGGCTGCTGCTCTGGCCGGTCATCGCGGGCCGGCTCGCGGACCTCGACCCGGCGACCGGCCTGCCCCAGAGCTGGGGGGTCCGGCTGCAGAACCTCACCGTCTACGTCTGGCCGCAGGTGTTCAGCGGGTGGAACTGGCTCCTCGGGGTGCGGCCCACCGCGTTCGTCGACGTCCCTACGCCGTACGCGCCGCAGGTGTACATCGAGAGCGGTCACACCTGGCTGCTGTGGAGCGGCGGCGTCCCGCTCGTCCTCGCGTACCTGTTCTTCACCTGGGTCGCGGTCCGGCAGTCCGGCCGGGTGGCCCGCAGCGGGCGCACCGCGTACGCAGTGGCGGGCGCGGCTGCGTTCTCGGCGGTGCTCGTCACGTTCGTCCTCATGACGTTCGACCCGCACCTGACGACCCGCGGCACCGCCGACCTCATGTTCTCGCTGCTCGGGCTGAGCGCGGTGGGCGCGGGGGCGCTGGAGCGGCACGAGGACGGGTTCTGGTGACCGCCCTGCTCGTGGCCGCCACCGGTGGTCACCTGGCCGAGCTGCACGACCTCGTGCCGCGGCTCGACGTGCCAGACCGGTGCTGGGCGACCTTCGACATGCCGCAGAGCCGGGCCCTGCTCGCGGACGAGGACGTCGTCTTCGTCCCACCCGCGGAGAGCCGCGAGCTGTGGAGTGCCCTGCAGGACTGCCGGGCCGCGCGGCGGCTCCTCCGGCGGCGGCGGTTCAGCCACGTCGTCAGCACCGGGTCGAGCATCGCCGTCGCGTTCTTCGTGCCGGCGACGGCGTCGCGGATCCCCTGCCACTACATCGAGAGCGCCACCCGCACGGCCGGCCCGTCGCTCACCGGCCGGCTCGTGGCCCGCCTCCCCGGGACCCAGCTGTACACCCAGCACCGCTCGTGGGCCGCCCGGTCCTGGCGGTACGGCGGCTCGGTCTTCGACGCCTTCGCAGCCCGGCCGAGGCCCGCGGCCCGTCCGGTCCGCAAGGTCGTCGTCACGCTCGGCCTGCAGCCGAAGTACGGGTTCCCGCGGCTCCTGCGCAGGCTCATGGCGGTCGTCCCGGCGGCCGCGGAGGTGCTGTGGCAGATCGGGGACTGCCCGGTCGATCCCGATGCCGCCGGGGGCCCGGCGCGAGGTGCCTCCGGACGAGCTGCAGGCCGCGATGCGGGAGGCGGACGTCGTCATCGCGCATGCGGGCGTGGGCGCCACGCTCGACGCGCTGCGCGCGGGTCATCGCGCGCTCTGCGTGCCGCGTCGCCGTTCCCACGGCGAGCAGGTGGACGACCACCAGCTCGAGCTCGCCGGGGAGCTCGACCGGCGCGGGCTGGTCCTCGCCCGCGACGCGGACGCGATCACGGCCGAGGACCTCGAGCTGGCCGCGGGCTGGGCCGTGGAACCCGCGCCGGCGCCGCCGTTCCGGCTGGTCGCCCGCTCCTGACCGTCGCCCCGGTGTACCGAGCGCGGGTCAGGCCCGGCCGGCCAGCTCCCGGCGTCCCGCGCGCACGGCTCGCCTCGTGCTCGAGGCGAGCGTCCGCGCGCGCCGCACCGGCGCGTGCTGGGTGCCGAGGTGCAGGTAGTACCGCCAGCGCGGGGCGGAGGTGCGGCGCTGCCAGAGTGACCAGGCGAGCTGGACGTCGTCGTTCCCCGGCAGCCGCCCGACGGACTGCTCGAACCACGCGGTGCTGCGGTCGGCCTCCTCCGTGAGCGGCCGCAGCGCGGCCTTCCGCTCGTCCTCGTACGCCCGCAGGGCGCTGCCGAGGTCGCGTCCGGCGTGGACGTGCTCGGCCAGGGCGATCGCGTCGAGCATCGCCAGGGCCGTGCCCGAGCCGATCGCGAAGTGCGTGGTGTGGGCGGCGTCGCCCACGAGCACGACCTTGCCGTCGCTCCAGCGCCGGTTGCCGACCCGGCGGAAGTTCAGCCAGCTCGCACTCTGCGATCCCCGCGATCCGGCCATGAGTGCGTGGCCGCCCAGCTGGCCGGCGAACGCGGCCTCCAGCGTCCGGAGGCAGTCCTCCGGCTCCATCCGGTCGAAGCCCAGCCCCCTCCAGGTCGACGCCGGGCACTCGACGATGAACGTGCTCGTGCCCGGGTCGAACTGGTAGGCGTGGCACCACAGCCAGCCCGCCTCGCTCCGCACGAAGCCGAAGGTGAAGGTCGAGAACCGGCGCCGGGTGCCGAGCCAGATGTACTTGTGGGCGCCGGGCACCACCTCGGTGCCGAGGACCCCGGCCCGCTCGGTGCGCAGCCGGCTCCCCGCGCCGTCGGCGGCGACGACGAGGTCGGCCCCGGCGAGATCGGCCCCGTCCACCGGCGAACCGAAGCGCACGTCCACGCCCAGGTCGCACGCCCGCGACGCGAGGATCTCGAGGAGAGCGTGCCGGCCCACCGCGTACCCGGAACCGCCGAGGTACACGGGCGGGCGGTCGCCGACGCGGAGCATCTGCCCGTCCCACACGACGGCGGCGGCGCGCACGGCGCGGGCGGACGGCGGGTCGTTGCGGTGCAGGGCGTCGAGCAGGGCGTCCCAGAAGACGACGCCCCAGCCCTGGGTGACGCCGCGCGGATTGTGCTCGAGCACGACGACCTCGTCGCGGGGGTCGCGCAGCTTGGCGGAGATGGCCGTGTACAGGCCGGCGGGGCCGCCACCCACGCACGTGATCCTCACCGTGGTCCTCCTCCGGTTCGGCTGCGCCCGTGACAAGCCGGACGGGTTCTTGACACGCTGGCGTGGTGAGCAGGTGGGGGGGACGCCGCGGATCGCTCGTGTCCGGCGCCGGGCACGTGGTCGCCGCCGAGGTCGTGTCCGGTCCGCCCGAGCCGGCGCTGCGCGCGTGGGACGCGCTCGTCACCGGGACGCCGGGGACCGACGTCAACCAGCTCTCGGCCTGGGCGCGCGTCCGCTCCGTCGTGGGGTACCGCTCGACGTACGTCTTCGTGCGGGACGGCGACCGGCTGGTCGGCGGCGCGCAGGTGCTGCTGCGGCGGTTCCCGGTCGGCGTGACGCTCGCGTACGTGCCCTCGGGGCCGGTCGTCGCCGAGGGGCCGGCGGCCCGTGCGCCGATCGTCGCGGCGATCGCGGACGCCCTCGGCCTCCGTCGCCGGCCCCGGCCGCGCGCTCTTCGTGCAGCCCCCGGACGACGGGCACGACGTCAGTGGCGCGCTGCTCATCCGCGGCTTCAGGGCGTCCGAGGCCGGGATCTCGCCCGCCGGCACCCTGCGGCTGGACCTGACACGCAGCGAGGACGAGCTGCGCGCGGGCCTCGGCCGGCGGCTGCGCTACTGGACGACGAAGTGGCCGCAGCGCGGCGTGCGTGTGCGGCTGGGCGGGCCGCGGGACGTCGGTCTGCTGGTCGAGCTCATGACGCTCACCGCCCGGCAGCACGGGTACGCCCCCCTCCCGCGGGACTACGTCGAGACCTTCTACCGCGAGCTCGCTCCCCGCGGCCACGCCGTCCTCTTCGTCGGGGAGGTCGACGGACGCCCGGTCGCCGCCGACCTGCTCACCGGGTGCGGTGGCGTGCTGAAGGGCCGGCTGGGGGGTTTCGACCGGTTGGGCGACGCGGGCCGGCTGAGCGTTCCCGGCGCCGTGCGCTGGGAGGCGATCCGGTGGGCGAAGCGGGAGGGGTACCGCTGGTTCGACTTCGGGGGCATCGACCGCGGCATGCTGCACGACCTCATGGCCGCGCCGGACCGCGACGACGACCGCTGGCCGAGCGCCGATCGCGCCAAGCTGGCGTTCGGCGGGCGGCCGTTCGCCTACCCCCAGGCGGTCGAGCTGGTCCGGCCCTGGCCGCTGCGCGCGGCCTACGACGCCGCCCGGAACAGCGCCCGCGGCCGGGCCGCGCTCGAGGCGGCGTCGCAGCGGCTGCGGGGGGCTCGTGGAGGCGCTCAGCTGCACGGCTCCCGCCCGTAGACCAGCGCGGACACGCACCCGATGTACTCGCGCGCCCCGGTGTCCATCCACGCCCCCGAGAACCAGCGGCCGATGCAGGCCCAGGCGTGCCCCGGGCCGTAGGTCGTCCCCGGTGCGGCGGTGTCGCCCAGCCAGTTCTCGTAGCCGTCGTAGCAGGCGCGCCAGACCGCGTACGCGGTGTCGACGTTGAACGCGGTGGACGTGATCGCCGACGGGAAGGCGCCGCCGAAGTAGGGGTACTTCACCTGCAGGATGCCGAAGCTCGCGGGGCACTCCCCGGCGTGTCCGTCCTTGCCCGGGCCGTGGTCGGGGGCGCACTGGGACCGGTCCGTCGTCCAGTCGCCGAGCGTGTCCTGGCGGAGGCTGGACTCCACCTCCGCCTGCGCGCGGACGTAACGCTCGTCGATGCCCCACTTGCATGCCACCCACTGCAGGATCTGGGTCGTCGTCCCGACGTAGGCGCCCGTCACCCTGGCGGACAGCAGCTCCTGGCCGCGGGCGTCGCCGCTGTCGGGCGGGAAGAAGTCCGACGGCAGGTGCTGGTCCCCGGGTGTCCGGTTGGCCCGCACGTTCGACGGCACTGTCTCGGGCGCCGCCGCGACGGCACGCGCGCACGCAGCGTCGTCGGGCAGCCGCGAGCCCGGCGGGAGCGTCTTGAAGGGCGGCCGCAGCAGGGCACCGGCCGGTGCGCCGTGCGGCTCGGAATCGACCGGCAGGTCGCGCGCCTCGGAACCGGCCGCGATCGGCGTCAGGGAACCGGGGGCCGTGGACGCGGTCAGTGCCAGCAGGCAGGCCACCACGGGCACGGCCCACCGGCCGGCGCGACCGGCCGGTGGCAGGCGTGCCATGGGCGCGCGGCGCAGCGTCACAGGGCCTCGCGGCGCAGGAGCGCGGGGATGGTGCGGGCGAGGATCACGAGGTCGAGCCCCAGGCTCTGCCGCCGTACGTACTCGACGTCGAGTGCGAGAGCCTCGCGCATCGACAACCGGTTGCGGCCGCTGACCTGCCACAGGCCCGTGATGCCCGGCAGGACGTCGAACCGCCGGGCCTCGTCCTCGCGGTAGAGCCGGGCCTCCCAGGCGAGCGCCGGCCGGGGCCCCACCATCGACATGTCCCCGCGGAGCACATTGATCAATTGTGGCAGCTCGTCGAGGCTCGTGCGGCGCAGCCACCGCCCGATCCAGGTCACGCGCGGATCGCACTGGAGCTTGAACAGGGTGCCCGGGCCGCCGGGGGCCGGGGCCTCCTCGGTGAGGAGCCGGGTGACGTAGGCCCGGTGCGCCGAGTCGCTCCCGCCGGCGTACATCGTCCGGAACTTGAGCATGACGAACGGCCGCGCACCCAGCCCGAGCCGCTCCTGCCGGAACAGGACGGGCCCCGGGGAACTCAGCCGCACGGCGAGAGCGACCGCGGCGAGGACGGGCGAGAGCAGGATCAGGGCGACGACGGCGAGGACGACGTCGAGACAGCGTTTGACCAGCGGGGTGAGCGGCGGGAGTGATGTCACCGCGCGCAGCGGGGCCGTCCTCGTGCCGGATCCGCCGGGAACGACTTCGTCGGGCGGGCCCTGCGGGAATCCGTTCCGGGTGGCGGTCCCCGCCGTGGTGAATGGCTGCACGGCGAGTTCTTGTCGACGAGACATTGCCCTCCCTCCGACGGCGCGCGCCGAGGAAAGAGCGTGCTTTCCCCGGGGAATGACGCGATCGGGCGCCCGGGGTGTACCGGCGCGTGCTCGCGCCGTCCTTTGTCACCCCGGGTCGCTCACCCGTCTCCTCGGCGCGGCGCGTGCGGGCGCCGAGCCCGGAAGAGAACGGAATCGTGGATGCTCTCGCAGTTCAGGGCACCGGTGCCGGCGTCCTCCGCCGGCAGCCGGATGCGCCGCGATTCATCCGGCGGGTGCGTCAGGAATGGCTGCCGGCGTGCGTGCCCGCGGCGCTGCGACACGATGGGCGGCGCGTCGGCTCCCCCCTGGAAATCCCATCCGTGTGCTCCTTCCGCCAGGAGGACGCTGGTCGTGAAGGCGAACATCTGGACGACGGACCAGGGCCTGCGCCCCCCGGCCCCCGTGACCTGAATCATAGGACCGCCGACGCGTTATGGGAACCTCGATAATGCGTCGAACGATCTCATTACTCACGGCAAAGGCCCGCTACTGCTCGTGAGAGGAGTCCTCGGGCCCGGGTCAGCTGGGGTCGTCGAGGGTGGCCCACCAGGCCAGGCGGGCACCGCCGCCGGGCCGGGCCTCGAGGATGCAGCCGCCGCCGAGCCGGCGCGCCCGCGCCGCCATCGTCGCCGTCCCGAGGCCGGGGGTGTCGCCGCTGCCGGGCCCGACGCCGTCGTCCTCGACGACGAGCGTCAGCTGCCAGAGCTTGGGGTCCGCGGTCAGCGTCACGTGCGCCGACGTGGCGTGCGCGTGCCGCGCCACGTTGCTCAGGGCCTCCCGCAGCACGGCGAGCACCTCGGGCACGGACTTCTCGGGCACGGTGCCGTCGAGCGGCCCCTCGAACGTCAGCTCGGGCTCGTAGCCGAGCGCCGAGGCCGCCTCGGTCACCACGCGCAGGGCCTCCCCGCGAAGGCCGGTGGAACCGGTCTCCGGCTCCTGCAGCGAGAAGATCGTCTGCCGGATGGCGCGGATCGTCCCGTCGAGGTCGTCGATGAACGACGAGAGGCGCTCGCGGGCGGCGTCCGAACCGAGCCGCATCGAGAGCCCCTGCAGGCCCAGGCCCACGGCGAACAGCCGCTGGATGACCAGGTCGTGCAGGTCCTCGGCGATGCGGGTGCGGTCCTCGAGCACCGCCAGGCGCTGCCGGTCCGCGGTCACGCGGGCGAACTCGACGGCGAGGGCGGCCTGCCCGGCGAACGAGCGCACGACCCGGCGGTCGTCGTCCGTGAAGGCGTCGTCGCGGTCGGCGCGGAGCACGGCCAGCACTCCCGCCACGGCACCGTGGGCGACCAGCGGGACGACGACCGCGGGCCGCCCCCCGCCGAGCAGCGAGGGCCCACCCGTCGCGGGCTCGAGCGCGCCGGGGTTCGCCTCGAGCAGGTCGGCGAGTCGCTCGACCGGCGCCTCCGCGAGCGGCTCGTCGAACGCGTACCCCCGGCCGTCGTACTCGAGCCCCCTGGCCCCCGCGCTGCCGTGCACCGCGCGGACCACGAGGTCGCCGCTGCCCGGCGGCTCGGGGACCAGCAGGACGGCGGTGTCGGCCCCGGCCAGCTCCGCGGCCGTGGCGACCACGAGCCGCGCCGAGGCGGTCGCGTCGGCGCCGGTCAGGAGGCCGGAGGTCACCTCGGAGGCGGCCTGGAGCCACTCGCCGCGCCGGCGCGCCTCCTCGAACAGCCGCGAGTTCTCCACCGCGATCCCCGCGGCGGCCGCGAGCGCCACCACGACGTCCTGGTCGCGCTCGGTGAACTCGCCGCCGCCGCGCTTCTGCGTGAGGTAGAGGTTGCCGAACACGGCGTCGCGCACCCGGACGGGCACCCCGAGGAACGTCGTCATCGGGGGGTGGTTCGGGGGGAAGCCCACGGAGGCGCCGTGCCTGCGCAGGTCGGCGATCCGCAGCGGGCGGGGGTCGCGGATCAGCACGCCGAGGATGCCATGACCCGTCGGCAGGTCGCCGATCCGCCGGTGCAGTTCGTCGTCGACGCCCGCGGTGACGAACTGGCTGAGCATGCCGTCCCCGCCGATGACCCCCAGCGCGCCGTACTCGGCGCCGGCCAGGTCCACGGCGAGCTCGACGATGCGGCGCAGCGTGTCGGGCAGGGAGAGGTCGCTCGCCACCGACACGACGGCGTCCAGCAGGCGCCGCAGCCGGTCCTCGATGTCGAGCACGTCCTCGGCGCGGGCGACCAGCTCGCGCAGGAGCGCGTCGAGCCGCAGGCTGCCGAGCGCCCCCGGGTCCGCCTGCTCGTCCATGCGCCCTCGTCTCCCGCTCCGGCCGACCCCCCGAGTCTAGGGAGCACCCGGGGCTTACCCTGTCGGCGTGCCGGAGATCCGAGTCTTCCTGCTCGACGACCACGAGGTGGTGCGCCGGGGCCTGGCCGCGCTGCTCGAGTCGACGGACGACATCATCATCGTGGGCGAGTCCGGATCGGCGCGTGAGGCCACGCGGATCATCCCCGCGCTGCGGCCCCACGTGGCGGTGCTCGACCAGCGCCTGCCCGACGGCAACGGGGTCGACGTGTGCCGCGACGTCCGGTCGCAGGACCCGACGATCAAGGCCCTGATGCTCACGAGCTACCAGGACGACGAGGCGCTCTTCGACGCGATCATGGCCGGCGCCTCGGGATACCTGCTCAAGCAGGTGCGCGGGACCGACCTCGTCGACGCCATCCGCACCGTCGCGGCCGGTGGCAGCCTGCTCGACCCCGCGGTCACGCAGCGGGTGCTGGAGCGCATCCGCAACGGCGGCGAGCACGAGCCCGAGGAGCTGAGGTCGCTGACCCCGCAGGAGCGGCGCATCCTCGAGCTCATCGCGCAGGGCCTGACCAACCGGCAGATCGGCGCGGAGATGTTCCTCGCGGAGAAGACCGTGAAGAACTACGTGTCGAGCCTGCTGGCCAAGTTGGGGGTCGAGCGGCGCACGCAGGCGGCGGTGCTCGCCAACCGCCTGCTGGGCCACTGACGGGTAGGCCTACATCAGCCCCAGGTAGTGCGCCTCCTCGCGCAGCTCGTCGCGCACCCGCGGGTGCGCCGCCTCGTCGATGATCGAGCGGGCCTGGGCGCCCTGCTCGAGCCCCCACACCCGGGCCAGCCCGTTCTCGGTGACGATCGCGCTCGGCTGGAACGACGTCGCCGGCTCCTCGAGCAGCGGCACGACCGTCGACACGTCCGCGCGCGGGTGCCAGGAGCGCAGCGCGAGGAAGGCGAGCCCGCCGGGGGAGTGCAGCGCCCCGACCAGGAAGTCGGTCTGCCCCCCGAACCCGGAGTGGATGCGGGCCTGCAGCCGTGACGCGTTCGCCTGCCCGAACAGGTCGACCTGCAGCGCGGAGTTGATCGAGATCATCGACGGCCGCGCCGGCGATGAGCCCCGGGTCGTTGGTGCGCTCGGTCCGCAGCATCCGCACCCGCGGGTTGCCGTCGACCCACGCGTACAGCTCGGCGGTACCGAACAGGAACGAGGCGACCAGCGGCTCCGAGGCGTCCAGCGCGCCGGCCCGGTCGAGGTGCAGCACCCCGTCGCTGAACATCTCCGTCCACACCCGCAGGCCGCGCCGTTGCACCAGCCCCGGCAGCACGGCGTCCGGCACGGCGCCGATGCCGAGCTGCAGGGTCGCCCCGTCGGGCACCATCGCCGACAGCCGCTCGCCGATCTGCCGGGAGGCGTCGTCGGGCTCGCCGCCGCCGTGCGCGGGCAGCGGCTCGTCGACCTCGACGGCCAGGTCGACCGCGTCGACGGGGATCTCCGCGTCGCCCGACGTGTACGGCATGGCCCGGTTCACCTGCGCGATCACCAGGCCGCCCCGGGCGCGCGACGCCTCGATCGCGGCGGGCAGCACGTTCACCTCGACGCCGAGGGACAGCACGCCGGAGCGCGGCGGCTGGACGTGTGCACGACGACGACGTCCGGCGGCAGGGCGGTCGCGAAGAGCGTCGGCACGAGCGAGAGCCGGCTCGGCACGTAGGCGAGGCCGGGTGTGCGGCGCATCCCGGGCCCGACGAACGACGTCTCGTGCACGACCCCCGGCCGGGTCGGCAGCCCGGGCTGGGCGTTGAGCACGTTCAGCCTGTACTCGGGGACGGCGCCGTCGAGCGCGCCGAGCACGGTGAGCGGGGTCGCGAAGTTCCCGGACGCCACCACCCGCGGCCCCCCGGCGGGGACGCCGCCCGTGCCGGGGCCGAACCGCGCGCCCAGCAGGCCCGCGAGGTCCTCCAGCCGGACCGATCGCATGCCGCCCCCTCCGCGCCTCGCCTGCCGGACCCGAGTGGAACCGAAGCCAGTGAGCCGAACCGACTGAACCGTAACGGCTGCGGATCCGTCCGTCCTCGTCCGGGAGGGCGGAGGGACGTGCGCCGCCTTCCCCTCATCCGGAGGCTGCCGCTGCCGACAGGGCGGTGTGTGCCCCACGGCCGGGGCGGCGGACGGGAGTGCCATGAACACGTCGCGCCGGCGCAGCAGCGCCTCGCTGCTCCTCGTGCTCGCGCTGGTGGCGGGTGGCGGGCTGCTCGGCGTGCTCACCGCGCGCGCCGCGACCGCCCGGTCCGTGGAGGTGCACCGCGAGGACCGCGACGCCTTCCGCGCGGCGGTCGGCACGCTCGTCCACGGGTACTTCGGCTCGGCCTTCAGGACGCTCCTCGACACGGCCCAGAAGCAGGGCTTCACCCTGACCCCGGGCGACGCCGGCGACCTGCGCAAGCTGCACCGGCTCGTCGACGGGTCGGTCGTGTTCAGCGAGGGCGCCGTGCTCACCGACCTCACCGGTGCGCCGCTCACCGCGCTGACGCCGACCGGCCCGCTGCCGCCCGTCACGGACGCCGGGTACACCCCCCTGATCCAGTCGCTGAGCCGGGGCGAGCCGGGCATGTCCGCCGTGATGTCCACGCCCGGCCACCACCTCGTGGCGGCCTTCGCGGTGCCGGTGACCAAGGGCGGCACGAACGCGGGGCTCCTCATCGGCTTCATGCGGATGGACGGCGACGGGCCTTCCAAGCAGTTCCTCACCCAGCTGCCGCTGTCGGAGCGGAGCCGCCTCTACACGATCGACAGCCGGGGGGTCGTCGCCTCGAGCAACCACCTCGAGGCCCTGGGCCGGAAGGCGCCGACGGTCGCCGCCCAGGCGGCCGCGGCCGCCGGCCGGTCGGGTCTCGAGGACGACGAGCGCGACGGCGTGGCGTACGTCGACGCGTACGCGCCGATCGGCTTCGGCGGCTGGACGATCGTCATCGACGAGCCGAGCGCCGACTTCCTCGGACCGATCCAGCGCAGCGGCAACCAGGTGCAGATCGCGCTCATCGTGCTCCTCGTCATCGCCGCCGCCCTGGTCTCGGTGCTGCACCACCGCCGCCAGATGGCCCTGCAGCAGCTGGCCGACCAGGCCCTGCGCGACCCGCTGACGGGGCTGCCGAACCGCATCCTCTTCCAGAGCCGGCTCGACGCCTCGCTCACGCCGGGGTCGATGCCGCCCGGCGGCGTCGCGCTGCTGTTCTGCGACCTCGACGGCTTCAAGCAGGTCAACGACGGCTACGGGCACGCGGCCGGCGACGAGCTGCTGATCGCCGTGGGCGAGCGGCTGCGGTCGTGCGTCCGCGAGACCGACCTGGTGGCGCGGATGGGCGGCGACGAGTTCACCGTCCTCCTGGACGGCGGCGCCGACACCCCTGCGGAGACCGAGCAGCGGGCACAGGAGGTGGCCCGCCGGGTCACCGAGCGCCTCGCCCAGCCCCTGGAGGTCGGCCTCGGCCGGCCGCCCGTGCGGGTCGGCGTGAGCATCGGTGTGTGCGTGCTCGACCCCGATCGGGTCGCCGAGGCGGGCACGAGCGGCGTGCCCGACATGCTGCGGCTCGCGGACGACGCCATGTACCGCGCGAAGTCGCGCAAGACCGGCCCGGAGATGGCGACCCTCACCTAGCGCCCGCTCCGGCTGGTCAGCGCGTGATCGGCCCCCGCGTCCACTGCCCGTCGACGAGCCGCACGATGCCGAGCGGGTTCGCGTCGCGCAGCTCGGCCGGCAGCATCGCGTCGGGCCAGTCCTGGTAGGCGACGGGCCGCTGGAACCGCCGAGCGGCCGCCGTCCCGACGCTGGTCGTCGCGGGGGCCGTCGTCGCCGGGTAGGGGCCGCCGTGCACGGTCGCGTGGCCGACCGTCACGCCCGGTCGGGCACGCCGTTCCAGATCAGCCGCCCCGACCGTGCCGCCAGCGTCGCCGCGAGCGCGTCGAGCGGGCCGCCGGTCTCGCCGTCCTCGCGCGTGCAGCGTGGCGGTCAGGGAGCCGGGCAGGGCCCCGGCGAGCCGGACGAGCTCGTCGCCGTCCCGCGCGACCGCGACGACCGTGCCGGGGCCGAAGTGCTCCTCGAGCAGGCCGGGCTCGCTCGCAGCAGGGTCCGCGCCGGGCACGGTCGCCAGCCCCGGCGTCTGCCAGGCGCCGGCGTGCCCGGACGCCCGCGCGGGCACCACCTCGCGCACCGGCGACGTCCTGCACGAGGTGCTGCCACGAGGCCGCGAAGCCGTCGCGCAGGCGCGTGTTGAGCATGACGAGCTCGCCGCCGTCCCGCAGGGCCGCCGCGAGCCCGTCGAGCAGGTCGTCGAGGCCGGGACCCTCGACGGCGAGCACGAGGTTGGGCTTCGTGCAGAGCTGGCCGGCGCTGGCGAGCACGGTGCCGGCGAGCGCCGCCGCGATGCCCGGCGCGCGCGCCGCCGAGGGCGGCGGGGGTCACGGCGACCGGGTTGAGGCTGCCCATCTCGGCGAACACGGGGATGGGCACGTCGCGCCGGGCGGCGGTGTCGAAGAGCGCCCGGCCGGCGCGCAGCGACCCGGTGAACGCGACGGCCGCGACGTCCGGTGCCGACGCCAGCGCCTGGCCGAGGTCGGCGCGCGGCGCCGTGCAGCACCTGGAACCAGGCGGCCGGGGCGCCGACGCGCTCGACGGCCGCGCTCACGGCGGCCCCGGTGACCGCGCACGTGGCCGGGTGCGCCGGGATGCGCCTTGAGCACGACCGGGCAGCCCGCGGCGAAGGCGGACGCCGTGTCGCCGCCGGCCGTGCTGAACGCGAACGGGAAGTTCGAGGCCGAGAACACGGCGACCGGCCCGATCGGAGCGGCGACGCGGCGCTGGTCGGGCCGGGGCGGGGCCGCGTCGGGCCGGGCGGTGTCGATGATCGGCGTCCGCGAGCAGGCCGTCGCGGCGGGCGGCGGCGAAGGCCCGCAGCTGGCCCGACGGTGCGGGCGACCTCGCCGCGCAGCCGCTCGGGCGCGAGGCCCGTCTCGCGGCCGGCGACGTCGACCAGGTCGGCGGTCACCGCCTCGAGCTCGCCGGCGACGGCCTCGAGCAGGTCGGCGTCGTCGAACGCGCCGGGGGCGCCCGGTGCGGGCCGGCGGCGGAAGGCCTCCGCGGCGGCGGCGGCCGCCGCCTGCGCCTCGTGCGGGCCCGCCTCGGGCACGCCGTCGCCGACCGGGCTCGCCGTCGCGGGGGTCGATCCCCGTGAGCATCGTCACCGCAGGAGGGTACGACGCGCGCTAGCGTCGGGCCGTGCCAGCTCCCGTCCCCGAGTCGCCCGACGACCCGGCGGACGACGGCCGGCGGACGACCGGGCGGACGAGCTCGACGACGACACGCTCCTGCGGTGGCGGCTGCGGAGCCAGCGGCTGACCGGGCCGGGGTCCGGGTCCGACGCGGCGGGCCTCGCGGCGGCGGTGGCCTGGTCGGGTGCGGTGCAGGCGCAGGACCACGAGCCCGCGCTGTGGTCGCTGGTCCGGCGCAGCGGCTGCCCGCCGCTGACCGTCGCGTCGGCCGCCTTCGACGCCGGGGACTTCGTCCGCACGCACGTCCTGCGCCCGACCTGGCACCTGGTGCCGCCGGACCGGCTGTTCGCGCTGCTCGCCCTCACCGGTCCCCGCCTGCTGCGGTCCCTGGCGACGCGGTGGCGCGACCTGGGTCTCGACCCGCCGGTGCTGGCGCGGGCCGCGGACGCCGCCCGCGCCGCGCTGGCCGACCGGGGTCCGCTGACCCGCGCCGAGCTCGGTGGCGTGTTCGAGCGCTCGGGTGTCGGCATCGAGGGGCAGCGGCTGCCGCACCTGCTCATGCACGCGGAGCTGCGCGGCGTCGTCTGCAGCGGCCCGATGCGGGGCCGGGAGCACACGTACGTGCCGGCCGAGGAGCGGGTGCCCGCCGGTGCCGCTCCCCTCGACGAGGTGCGCGTGGACGACGTCGCCCGGGAGCTCGCGCGTGACGTACGTGCGCTCGCACGGCCCGGCGACGGAGCGGGACCTGGCGTGGTGGGCCGGGCTGCCCGTGGGCGCCGTCCGCACGGCCCTGGGGCCGCGGCGCGCCCGGCGCTGCGACATCCTCGTGCGCGACCGGCGCCGTACTGGCGTGGCGGGGGCGCCCCGGACGGGACGGCGGAGGCGGGCGGGCGGCCCGCCGTGCACCTGCTGCAGGGCTTCGACGAGTACGTGGTGGCGTACTCGGAGAGCCGCGGCCTCGCCGACCCGCACGGTGCAGCGGGCGCGGATGCCGCGCGGGCGGGATGCTCTCGCCGTTCGTCGCGGTCGACGGGCGCTTCGTGGGCAGTTGGCGGCGGCGGGTGCTGCGTCCCGCGGCGCCGAGACCGTCGAGGTCGCCGTGACGTGCGTCGTGCCGCTCGCGCCGCGTGCGCGCGCCGGGCTCGAGCGAGGAGGCCGAGCGCTACGCGGCAGCCCTGGGCAGGCCGCTGCGGCTCGTCGTCGAGGAGTGACCGGGAGTGTCAGATCCAGGAGGGCAGCCACATCCGGTCGGCCCAGGACGGCTGCGGGATGAGCTCGGCGACGTAGATCGGGTGGAACCAGGCGAACAGACCACGGCGAGTCACCACGATCGCGCCCGCGGCGATGCCGCCGTACAGGCGCCGCTCGGCGGTCGCGGCGCGCGGCCCCAGCAGCAGCCCCAGGCAGTAGGTGAGCGCCAGCACCACCCACGGCACGAAGGCCACCGCGTAGAAGGTGTAGATCGTGCGGTCCTGGTAGTGGAACCAGGGCAGCCAGCCCGCCGCGAGGCCCGGCGAGGACGGCCCCGGCCCGCCAGTCGCGGCCCAGCGCCCAGCACACGAGCAGCACGGCGACCGCGATCGTGCCGCCCCACCACACCACGGGGTTGCCGATGGGGGTGATGGCCCTGCGAGCACGTCGCGGCCACCGTGCAGCCGCCCTGCCCGAGCTTGAGCGCCTTGTAGTAGAAGGCGGTCGGCCGGCCGATGACGATCCACGACCAGGGGTTCGACTGGTAGGGGTGCGGGGAGTGCAGGGTGACGTTGAACTGCCACATCTCCGCGTGGTAGTGCCACAGGCTGCGCAGGGCGTCGCGGGCACCCATCCCCACGTCGAGGACGGGTGCTGGACGCGCCCACTGCCGGTCGTAGGCGCCCGGTCGAGCGGAACCAGCCCGTCCACGAGGCGAGGTAGGTGGCGAGCGCGAGCGGCAGCGTGTCGGCACGGCGGCGAGCAGGCCGTCGCGCGAGCAGCCGCGCCGAGCGAACCACCGGCGCGACGCCGGCGCCGCGCCGCGCCGCGACGTCCCACAGCACGCTCATCAGCAGGAACACCGCGAGGAAGAACACGCCCGACCACTTCACCCCGGCGCACAGCCCGAGGCAGACCGCTGCGGCGAGGCGCCACCAGCGCACCCCGAGGCCGCGGCCCGAGCCCGCCGGCGAGGGCCGCGCGCCGGCCTCGACATGCCGGCGCGCCAGCCGCGCGCGGGCGTGGTCGCGGTCGATGAGCAGGCACCCGAAGCCGGCGAGCGCCCAGAACATGACGAAGATGTCGAGGATGCCGGTGCGGCTGTGCACGAAGTGCCTGGCCGTCGATGGCGAGGAGCAGGGCGGCGGTCGTCCCGAGCAGGGTCGACCCGAACAGCCGCCGGCCGATCCGGCCGATCATGAGCGATGGACAGCGTGCCGACCAGCGCCGCCGAGAACCGCCAGCCGCACGAGCTCGTCGGCCCGAAGAGCCACTCGCCGGCGGCGATCATCCACTTGCCGACCGGCGGGTGGACGACGAAGTCGGGGCCTGACTGGAAGACGTTGAGGTTGCCCTTGGTGAACATCGGGTCGACGTCCTTGACCCGGCCGGTCCAGGCGAGCTCGTACCCGGCCTTGAGGTAGCGAGTACGCCCTGCTTGACGTAGTAGGTCTCGTCGAACACGAGCTCGTGCGGCCGGTCGAGGTGCCAGAACCGGAGGAACCCGCCGACGACGGTGACGAGCAGCGGCCCCGCCCAGCCCCAGAACCGGTCCGTCGCGACGGCGCCGAGCAGCCGGGCCCGCAGGCCCAGGGTCGCGACGGGGCGGCCCGTGCCGAGGTCTCGCCCGCCGGGCGATCCTCCCGCGGCGGCGGCGCGGCGTGCGAGCCGCCGACGTGCAGACCGTCCCGGGCGACGTCGTCCGCGCCGGTCCGTGGGGTCGCCGGCAGCCGAGGCATCGTCGCCGCGGGAGCATCGGTCACCGCGCCATGAGGCCCGCTGGGCTGCCGGGGGATCCGCGGCTGCGGCAGGTCGTGGCATGGCGGACGACGCGGCGGCGGGGGTCCTGGTGCTGGCGGCGACGCCGATCGGCGATCCCGGGGACGCGCCGCCCCGGCTCGTCCGGCTGCTCGCCGAGGCGGACGTCGTCGCCGCCGAGGACACCCGCCGGCTGCGCCGGCTCGCGGCCGCGCTCGGGGTCGAGCTCGGCGGCCGGATCGTCAGCTACCACGAGCACAACGAGCAGGTCGCGGGCCGGCGAGCTGGTCGAGGCCGCGCGGCCGGCGGGGCGACCGTGCTCGTGCGTCACCGACGCCGGCATGCCGAGCGTCTCCGACCCCGGGTTGCGGGTGGTGCGCGCCGCCGTCGAGGCGGGGGTGCCGCGTGACGGCCGTGCCCGGGCCGTCCGCCGTGCTCACCGCGCTCGCCCTGTCGGGCCTCGCCACCGACCGGTTCTGCTTCGAGGGGTTCCTGCCGCGCAAGCCGGGGGAGCGGCGGCGGGCGCTGGAGGCACTCGCCGCCGAGCGCCGCACGATGGTGTTCTTCGAGGCGCCGCACCGGCTCGCGGCGACGCTCGCCGCCATGGCCGAGGTGTTCGGCGCCGCGCGGCCGGCCGCGCGTCTGCCGCGAGCTGACGAAGACCTACGAGGAGGTCCGGCGCGAGCCGCTGGGCGCTCTGGCGGCGTGGGCCGCGGCCGCACCCGTGCTCGGCGAGGTCACCCTCGTGGTGGCCGGGCGGCCCGTTCCCCGGCCGGAGGACCTGGACGTCGCCGCGCTGGCGGCGGCCGTCCTGGACCGGGTGGCCGCGGGGGCGCGGTTGAAGGACGCGGTGGCCGAGGTCGCGACGGCCGCAGGTGCGCCGAAGCGGGAGCTCTACGACGCGGCGGTGGCCGCCCGTCCGCCGCGGCCGCCGCGCTGATCCCTGCTGCTGGCCTCCGCCGGGGGTCGGATGGCGAACAGGTCCCCCTACTCGCCCGAACCGGGCTTGCTGAGGAGCTTGTGGGTCGCGGCCTTGACCGAGTCCGGCGTCACCCGGCCGGCGGCTGCCATGCACCTTGTTCGCCGGGTTGCCCGGCGACGACCTTCTCCTCGCCCTTCATGAGGGCCTCGAAGCCCTGCTCGGCGACCTTGGCGGGGTCGTCCTGCATCGACTCGTCCGACCCGGCCCGGGTGTCGTCCATCTCGGCCCGGTGGAAGAAGTTCGTCCGCGTCACGCCCGGCATGAAGCGACGTGACGGTCACGCCGCTGTCCTTCAGCTCGCTGCGGATGGACTCGGCGAACGACTGGTCGAAGGCCTTGGTCGCGGCGTACACGGCCTCGTAGGGGCCGGGCTGGGTGGCGGCGATCGACGAGGTGATGAGCACCTTGCCCGAGCCGCGCTCGACCATGTCGGGGATGATCCGCTTGGCCAGGTGCACGGTCGACGTCACGTTGACGGCGATGACGTCGAGCTCCTTGCGCAGGTCGGTCTCGTCGAACGGGCCGCCGCTGCCGACCCCGGCGTTGAGCGCGAGCGCCTCGACCGGCCGCCCGCCGCGCGGACCTGCTCGACGAGCTGCTCGCAGCCCTCGTACGTCGACAGGTCGGCCTGGACGGGCAGTGACCTGCGAGCCGAACGCGCGCAGGACGTCGGCCGCGGTCTCGATACCGGGGTCCTCGGCGGCGACGACGACGTCGAAGTCGTGCTCGGCGAACTGCTTGGCCAGCTCGAGGCCGATGCCGCTCGACGCGCCGGTGACGACGGCCAGCGGCCGGTCGCCCGGCACGCCCCGGGGGTCGGATGTGGTCATGGGGAGGTCACTCCTCGCGTCGTGGGGATGCGCGCCCCCCTGCCCCGCCGTCCGGCGGGTAAACCGCTCGCGCGCGGCTCCCTAGGATCGACGCATGACCCACGTCCTCTCCGCGGTCGCCTGGCCCTACGCCAACGGCCCGCGGCACATCGGCCACGTCGCCGGCTTCGGCGTCCCCTCCGACGTGTTCAGCCGGTACATGCGGATGGCGGGTCACGACGTGCTCATGGTCTCGGGCACCGACGAGCACGGGACGCCGATCCTGGTGCAGGCCGAGAAGGAGGGCGTGACCCCCAAGCAGCTCGCCGACCGCTACAACCGGGTCATCGTCGAGGACCTCGCCGGCCTCGGCCTCGCCTACGACCTCTTCACCCGCACGACCACCCGCAACCACTACGCGGTCGCGCAGGAGCTGTTCCGGGTCGTGCCACCGGAACGGCTACATGATCGAGCAGACGACGGTCGGGGCGATCTCCCCGTCGACCGGCCGCACCCTGCCCGACCGCTACATCGAGGGCACCTGCCCGATCTGCGGGTACGACGGCGCCCGCGGCGACCAGTGCGACAACTGCGGCAACCAGCTCGACGCCGTCCGAGCTCATCGACCCGCACAGCCGGATCAACGGCGAGAAGCCGGCGTTCGTCGAGACCGAGCACTTCTTCCTCGACCTGCCGGCGCTCGCCGAGACGCTCGGCGCCTGGCTGCAGACCCGCACCGACTGGCGGCCGAACGTCCTGAAGTTCTCGCTCAACCTGCTCGACGACGTCCGCCCGCGGGCCATGACCCGCGACATCGACTGGGGCATCCCGGTGCCGCTGCCGGGCTGGGAGGACAACCCGAACAAGCGGCTCTACGTGTGGTTCGACGCCGTCATCGGCTACCTGTCGGCCTCGGTCGAGTGGGCGCGGCGCAGCGGCGACCCCGACGCGTGGCGCGCCTGGTGGAACGACCCCGAGGCGCCGCTCGTACTACTTCATGGGCAAGGACAACATCACCTTCCACGCCCAGATCTGGCCGGCGGAGCTGCTGGCCTACGACGGCAAGGGCGCGCGCGGCGGCGAGCCCGGGCGTGTTCGGCGAGCTGCAGCTGCCCACCGAGGTCGTGAGCAGCGAGTTCCTCACCATGGAGGGCCGGCAGTTCTCGTCGTCGCGCGGCGTCGTCATCTACGTGCGCGACATGCTCGCCCGCTACCAGCCCGACGCCCTGCGGTACTTCATCGCCGTCGCCGGCCCCGAGAACCAGGACACCGACTTCACCTGGTCGGAGTTCGTCCGCCGCACCAACGACGAGCTGGTCGCCGGCTGGGGCAACCTCGTCAACCGGGTCACCTCGATGATCCACAAGAACCTCGGGGTCGATCCCGGCCGCGGGCACCCTCACGGACGCCGACCACGCGCTGCTGGCCACCACGGAGAGCGGGCTTCACGCGCGGTCGGCGACCTGCTGCGGACGCACCGGCAGAAGCAGGCGGTCGGCGAGGCGATGCGGGTCGTCGGCGAGGCGAACAAGTACCTGTCGGACCAGGCCCCGTGGAAGCTGCGGACGTCGGAGCCCGAGCGCTTCGCGACGGTGCTGCACGTGGCGGCGCAGGCGGTCAGCGACTGCCGGACGCTGCTGTCGCCGTTCCTGCCGCACAGCGCCCAGGCCGTGCACGAGGCGCTCGGCGGCACCGGGACGCGTCTCGCCGCTGCCGCGAGATCCGCGAGGTCGACGACCTCGACGGCGGCCCCGGCTACCCGATCCTCATGGGCGACTACCGGCGCGGTGCGACCCTGCCGGCCTGGGGACCGTCGCCGATCGTGCCGGGCACGCCGTTGCCGCCGCCGTCCCCGGTCTTCCGCAAGCTCGACGACTCGGTGGTCGAGGAGGAGCTGGCCCGGCTCGCCTCCGAGGCCGAGCGGGCCGGCCGGTGGCTGACCGCTCCACCCGCCCGCCGGCGCCCGAGCCGCTGCCGCACCCCGTCGTCGACAACCACACCCACCTCGACCACGCCCGCCGCGGCGAGCGACGCGCTCGCCGGTGGCCGACGCGCTCGCGGCGGCGGCGGCCGTCGGCGTGACGCGGATGGTGCAGATCGGCTGCGACCTCGAGTCGGCGCGCTGGACCGTCGACGCTGCTCGACGGGCCCGGTGCGGCGGCGCGCTCGTCGGCGGCGTGGCGCTGCACCCGACCGAGGCGAGCCGCATCGTCGCCGGAGCGGCGGCGAGCGTGCTCTGGCGGAGGCGCTCGCCGAGGTCGAGCGGCTCGCCGCCCACCCGCGCGTCCGGGTCATCGGGGAGACGGGTCTCGACCACTACTGGGTGCCGGACGGCGACACCGCCGGCGCGGGCCGCCCAGGAGCGTCCTTCAGAGCTGGCACATCGACCTGGCGAAGCGCACCGGGAAGGTGCTGCAGATCCACGACCGGGAGGCGCACGCCGACGTCCTGCGGGTGCTCGCCGAGGAGGGGGCGCCCGAGCGCACGGTCTTCCACTGCTTCTCCGGCGACGCGGCGATGGCCCGGTTCTGCGCCGACCGCGGCTGGTACCTCTCCTTCGCCGGCACCGTCACGTTCGGCAACGCCGCGTCCCTGCGCGAGGCGCTGCGCGCCGTGCCGCTCGACCGCGTCCTGGTCGAGACCGACGCGCCGTACCTCGCACCGGCGCCGTACCGCGGCCGCCCGAACGCCGGGTACCTCGTGCCGCTCACGCTCCGCCGGATGGCCGAGGAGCTGGGCCGCGACCTGGAGTGCCCTGTGCCGGCGCATCGACGCGACCAGCGAGGCCGTCTACGGCCCCTGGTGACCCCGGTGCTCGCCGAGTGCGGAGATGCTCGCCGGATGCGGAAATCGAGGGCTCGGATGTCCGCATCGGCGAGCATCTGCAGCCGACGAGTACCGAGGTGGTCGGCACGCAGGGGATCACGAGCGGTCATGTCCGTTTCAAACGTTTTCAGCCCGGTTGTGGGCGAAGTCACGTACCTGATCGTGACCTGCGCCTACACCGGTCACGTGATCATCGGCATGCGGATCCGGCGCGTCGCTGGCTGGCCCGAGCGTGATCACTGATTACGGTAGGGAGCCGAAAGCCGGGATCGGATCACCCGGAGAGCAGTGCCGCTGGCCGTCGCGCCCCCCGTGAGCCGCACGGGAGAGCACGCCGGGCGACCGGGACCCCTCCCGCGCTCTCCTCGCCGTGCCCGGGGAGACCGACGTCTGGAGCATCGTGCTCGAGTTCCTCAACGGGCGGGCCGCACGGGTCACGGCGCAGGCCGTCGTCCTGGGCGCCGTGGTCGGCGGAGCCGCCGCCTACGCCCACTCCGGCAAGACCGTCACCCTCCTCGTCGACGGTCAGCGCCGCACCGTCGACGCGGACGCCGACACCGTCCAGGGCCTCCTCGCCGACGAGCACATCGACGTCACCGCCCGCGACATCGTGGCCCCCGGCCTGACCACCCAGGTGAAGGACGGCGAGCAGGTCGTCGTCCGGTTCGCCCGGCCCTTCACCGTCGACCGTCGACGGCGTGACCCACACCTACTGGACCACCGCTCTCACCGTCGACGACGCCCTCGCCGCCGTCGGCATCCGCGCGGACGGCGCCCGGCTCTCGGCGTCCCGCTCCATGCCGCTGGGCCGCCAGGGCCTCGACCTGGCCATCTCGACGCCGAAGAGCGTCACGATCACCGCCGACGGCCACCGGCGCACCGTGACCACCACGGCCGCGACCGTGCAGGACCTGCTCGCCGAGCAGGGCGTGACCCTCGACGGCGACGACCGGCTCTCGGTGGCCGCGACCACCGCGGTCACCGACCACCTGGCCGTCACCGCTGACCCGGATCAGCCACCGTCGCAGCGCCGCTCGTCGAGGTCGTGCCGTTCACGACGACCACGCAGCGCAGCTCGGCCCTCTACGCCGGGCAGACCAAGGTCGTCACCCAGGGCAGGCCCGGCGCGCGGCGCGCGGTCTACGACCTCGTGCTCGCGGACGGCAAGCTCACGACGAAGACGCTCGTCTCGGCCACCGTCACTCACGGCTCCCGTCGACGCAGCGTCGTGCAGGTCGGCACCAAGGCGCAAGCCCGTCGCCCCGGCCCCCTCGACCGCAAGAGCGGTGGCGGCGGCGGCGGGGGCAGCGTCGGCGGCGGCGTCGACGGCCTCAACTGGGCCGCGCTCGCCAAGTGCGAGTCGGGCGGCAACCCGCGCGCGGTCAACCCCGCCGGCTACTACGGCCTGTACCAGTTCAGCCTGTCGACCTGGGCCTCCGTCGGCGGCAGCGGCAACCCGATCAACGCCTCGCCGGCGGAGCAGCTGTACCGCGCCAAGCTGCTCTACAAGCGGGGCGGCGCCGGGCAGTGGGGTTGCGGGGGCACCTCTTCGACTGACTCGACCCGTCGGACGTGACACCCTGAGCGGGTGAACGCGACGACGTCCCAGGGCCTGCTCGGGCCGGCGGAGATCCGCCGGCTCGCGCAGGCCCTCGGCGTCTCGCCGACCAAGTCGCTGGGCCAGAACTTCGTCGCTCGACGCCAACACCGTGCGGCGGATCGTCCGGGCCGCGGCGCTCGACCCCGCGGACGTCGTCCTCGAGGTGGGGCCCGGCCTCGGATCGCTCACGCTGGGGCTGCTCGACGCGGCCGCCCGCGGTCGTCGCCGTCGAGGTCGACCCGGTGCTGGCCGCCGCGCTGCCCGCGACCGTCGCGCGAGCGTCGTCCCGACGCGGCCGACCGGCTCGAGGTGGTCGCTCAGGACGCGCTGCGCCTGGAGCAGGTGCCCGGGACCGCCTCCGACGGCGCTCGTGGCCAACCTGCCGTACAACGTGGCCGTGCCCGTCCTGCTGACCGTGCTCGAACGCTTCCCGAGCGTGCGGCACGGGCTCGTGCTCGTGCAGGCGGAGGTCGCCGAGCGGCTTGCGGCTGGGCCCGGGCGACGCCCGCCTACGGCGTGCCGTCGGTGAAGGCGGCCTGGTGGGCCTCGGTGCGGCGGGCCGGTGCGGTGCCGCGGGCCGTGTTCTGGCCGGTGCCGAACGTCGACTCCGGACTGGTCGCCTTCGAGCGGCGCGGCCAGCCGGCGTCGGCCGCGGGCCGGGCCGCCGTCTTCGCATGCGTCGACGCGGCCTTCGCCCAGCGGCGCAAGACCCTGCGCGCCGCCCTGGCGGGGCTCGCCGGTTCCGCCCGACGCGGCCGAGCGGGCGCTGCGCGCCGCCGGGATCGACCCGCGCACGCGCGGGGAGCAACTCGGCGTCGGGCAGTTCGCCGAGCTCGCGGACGCGCTCGCCGGGCTCCACCCCGCGCCCGCCGGGGCCGTCGAGGCCGAGGCGTGAGCGCCGGCGTCACCGTCCGGGCGCCGGCCAAGGTCAACCTGCTCCTCGAGGTCGGCCCCCCGCGACCCGACGGCTACCACGACCTCGCCACGGTGTTCCATGCCGTGTCGCTCTACGACGAGGTGACGGCGACGCCGGCGGAGCACGACGACGAGGGCCCCGAGGTGACGGTCGGCGTCGAGGGGCCCGGCGCGGGCGACGTCCCGCTGGACGAGCGCAACCTGGCCGTCCGCGCGGCCCTGCTCCTCGGCGACCGCACCGGCGGCGCTCGAGCCGGTGCACCTGCACATCCGCAAGGGCATCCCCGTCGCCGGCGGGATGGCCGGCGGCTCCGCCGACGCGGCCGCCGCGCTCGTCGCCTGCGACGCGCTCTGGCAGACCGGGCTCAGCCGGGCCGAGCTGCTCGAGATCGCCGCCGAGCTCGGGCTCGGACGTGCCGTTCGCGCTCGTCGGCGGCACGGCGGTGGGCACCGGCCGGGGCACCGAGCTGACGCCGGCGCTGGCCCGCGGCGACTACGACTGGGTGGTCGCCCTCGCGGGGACCGGGCTGTCGACGCCGGCGGTCTACCGCGAGCTCGACCGGCTCCGGGCCGGCCGGGTGCTGCCCGAGCCGCGCGTGCCGAGCGCCCTGATGCAGGCGCTGCGCCGCGGCGACGCCGAGGCGGTCGGCGCGCTCCTGGCGAACGACCTGCAGCCGGCGGCCGTGTCGCTGCTGCCCGACCTCGAGCGCACGCTCGAGGTCGGGCACCGAGTACGGCGCGCTCGGGACCGTCGTCTCGGGCTCGGGGCCGACCGTCGTGTTCCTCGCGCGCGACGCCGAGCACGCGCTCGACCTGTCCGCCGCGCTGACGCCGCCAGCGGGGCCGCCGCCGAGGTGCGGCGCGCGCACGGGCCGGTGCCCGGCGCGCGGGTCGTCGAGGGCGCGCACGCGGGACGGGGCGCTGTAGTGGCGCACCTGCTCAACGCCGAGGGCGTCACGCGTCGCCTTCGCGGCGCGCACCCTGCTGGACGGCGTCAGCCTCGGCCTCGACGACGGCGACCGGGTCGGGGTCGTGGGCCGCAACGGCGACGGCAAGAGCACGCTGCTGCGGGTGCTCGCGCGCCGGCAGGCGCCCGACGCCGGCCGGGTGACGCACAGCGGCGGCGTCACCGTCGGCATGCTCGCGCCAGGCCGACGAGCTCGACCCCGCGCTCGACGTCCGGCACGCCGTCGTCGGTGAGGTGCCGGACCACGTGTGGGCCGCGGACGCCGCCGTCCGGGACGTGCTGGCCGGGCTGCTCGGCGGGCTCGACGCAGCCGGGGTCGGCGGCCTCGACGCGCGGGTCGGCACGCTGTCGGGCGGCCAGCGCCGCCGGGTCGGCGCTCGCCGCGCTGCTCGTCGCGCCGCGACGACGTCGTGCTGCTCGACGAGCCGACGAACCACCTCGACGTCGAGGGGGTCGACTGGCTGGCCCGGCACCTGCGCGCGCGCTGGCCGGCGGGGCGTGGCGCGCTCGTGGTCGTCACGCACGACCGGTGGTTCCTCGACGCCGTCTGCGAGCGCACCTGGGAGGTGCACGACGGCGTCGTCGACGCGTTCGACGGCGGGTACGCCGCGTACGTGCTGGCGCGTGCCGAGCGCGCGCGGATCGCCGCCGTGACCCAGGAGCGGCGCGGCGAACCTGCTGCGCAAGGAGCTCGCCTGGCTGCGCCGGGGGCCGCCGGCGCGCACGAGCAAGCCGCGCTTCCGGATCGACGCCGCCACCGCGCTGATCGCCGACGAGCCGCCGCCGCGCGACCGGATGGCGCTCGAGCAGATGGCCACGGCCCGCCTCGGCAAGGACGTCGTCGACCTCGAGGACGTCACCTACGGCTGCCCGGTCGAGCGGGCCGGACCCTGCTGCGCGACGTCACGTGGCGGCTGGCGCCGGGGGAGCGGGTCGGCATCGTCGGCGTCAACGGCTCGGGCAAGACCACGCTGCTGCGGCTGCTCATGGGCGACGTCCGGCCCGACCTCGGGCCGGGTGAAGCGGGGCGAGACCGTGCGCACCGCCATGCTCACCCAGGAGGTGCGCGAGCTCGACGAGGTGAACGACCTGCGGGTGCAGGAGGCCGTCGAGAAGGTCCGCGGCTCGGTGCGCATCGGCGACCGCGACGTGACCGCGGGGCAGATGCTCGAGAACCTCGGGTTCGCCCGGGAACGGGTCTGGACGCCGGTGCGCGAGCTCTCCGGCGGCGAGCGGCGGCGGCTGCAGCTGCTGCGCCTGCTCATGGGCGAGCCGAACGTGCTCGCCCTCGACGAGCCCACCAACGACCTCGACACCGACACCCTGGCCGCCGTCGAGGACGCCCTCGACGGCTGGCCGGGCACGCTGCTCGTCGTCTCGCACGACCGCTACCTGCTCGAGCGGATCTGCGACCGCCAGGTGGCCCTGCTCGGCGACGGCGCGGATCCGCGACCTGCCCGGCGGCGTCGAGGAGTACCTGGCGCTGCGCCGCGCGGCGCTCGCGCGCCGGGCCGTCCGTCCCCGCCGTCGTCGGCGACGCAGCCGCAGTCGGGCCACTCGGCGGGCGACGCCCGGGCCGCCCGCAAGGAGCTGGCGCGGCTCGAACGCCAGCTCTCGCGGCTGGCCGCCCAGGAGGAGAAGCTGCACGCGCGGATGGCGGAGCAGGCGACCGACCACGAGGCGGTGCTGGCCCTCGACGCCGAGCTGCGGCAGCTGCACGACGAGCGCGCCCGGCTCGAGGAGGAGTGGCTGCGAGGCCGCCGAGACCGCCGGCTGACCCGTGGGTCTCCACCATACTGACGGGGACCCCGAGGAGCCCCGCCATGACCCAGACCACCACCCCCTATCTGCTCCGCGACGGTGAGGGTGAGGCGCTGTGGTTCCTGGGCAACCTCGTCACCCTCAAGGCGACCGGCTCCGGCACGGGCGGCGCGCTCACCGTGGCGCACTTCGTGAACCCGCCGGGCTTCGCGCCCCCGCTGCACCGGCACCTGGCCGAGGACGAGATGTTCTACGTCCTGGCCGGCCAAGCCCGCTACCTCTGCGCCGGGCAGGAGCTGGACGCCGGCCCCGGCGACTTCGTCCTGCTGCCCAAGGGCGAGCCGCACACGTTCCTCGTGGCGCCAGGCGAGCCGTTGCGGGCGCTGCAGTTGACCACGCCCGCGGGGTTCGAGGGCTTCGCAGCCGCCGCCGGGGAACCCGCCCGCGAGCGGCGGCTGCCCGACCCCGGACCGGTCGACCCCGCCGCGCTCGGGCACGCGGCCGCCCTGCACGGCATCGAGATCCTGGGGCCGCCTCCCACGGCGTGACGGCCGGCGGCGCTACTCTCCCCTTTCCCCCGCGCCCGCACCGAGGAGAGTGTCGTGAACCCGCTTCGCAAGGTCGTCCATGTCGCGAGCGTCCGGAACCGCACGGCGAAGGCCGCCCGGATCAGCGCGTGGATGGACGAGCACGGGGTCCGCACGGTGCTCATGGTCGGGGCGCTGCCGACGCTGGAGGGGTCGAACACCGGCATCGTCGAAGAGGCGATCATGGTGGGCCGCGAGGTGAGGATGGGCATCGGCCTGCAGCCGCAGCCGACCATCCCCTACCCCTACCAGGTGGCCGACGGCCGCGACATGCCGTTCGAGGACGACTACGTCGACTTCGCCCTGGCCAACGCCGTGATCGAGCACGTGGGCGACGAGGCCGACCAGCGGCGCTTCGTCGCGGAGCACAGCCGGGTCGCGCGGTCGTGGGCGATAACGACGCCCAACCGCTGGTTCCCGCTCGAGCCGCACACGGCGGTCCTCTTCCTGCACTGGTCGCCCGGGTGGCGGGCGCGGCGCACCGAGTTCACCCGGCTGCTGTCGCTGAAGGAGTTCCGCGAGCTGCTGCCGGCCGGCGCGGAGGTCCGCGGCCGGTGGTGGTCCCCGACCTTCACGGCCACGTACTCCCGGCTCCCCGTGGGTGGACAGGCCGGCGGGCCTGCCTCGGGCTCAGCGGGCGTCGTCGAAGGGGGCGACGAGGCGGCGGAGCCGGGCCGCGAGGCCGGCCGCGTCGGCGGCGTCGAGGCCGCCCAGCAGTGAGCGCTCGCGCTCCAGCAGGTCCTCCAGCGCGGTGTCGACCAGCTCGCGGCCCTCGCCGGTGAGGCCGACGAGCACGCCGCGGCCGTCGGCGGGGTCGGGCCGGCGGGTCACCAGCGAGCGCGCCTGCAAGCCGGTCGATCCGGTTGGTCATCGTGCCGCTGGTGACGAGCGTCTCGGCGGTCAGCTGCCCGGGGGAGAGCTCGTAGGGCGTCGCCGGCGCGGCGCAGCGCGGCGAGCACGTCGAACTCCCACGGCTCGAGCCCGTGGGCGGCGAACGCCGCGCCGCGGGCCGGTCGAGGTGGCGGGCGAGCCGGGACACCCGCGAGAGCACCTCGAGCGGCGAGACGTCGAGGTCGGGGCGCTCACGCCGCCAGGCGGCGACGATCCGGTCGACCTCGTCCTGCGGCGGCTGCTCGCTCACCGCCGCCCCGGCCGCTCGGTCAGGGTGGGCTTGCGCTCCAGACCCGACAGCCCGTTCCAGGCGAGGTTCACCAGGTGCGCGGCGACGTCCTGCTTCTTGGGCTTGCGGTGGTCGAGCCACCACTGGCCGGTCAGCGCGACCATGCCGACGAGCATCTGCGCGTACAGCGGCGCCACCTTCGCGTCGAGCCCGCGCGCGCGGAACTCGTCGGCCAGCAGGTGCTCGACCTGGCTGGCGACGTCGCTGATCAGGCTGGCGAACGTGCCGGTGGCCTGCGCCACCGGGGAGTCGCGGACCAGGATGCGGAAGCCGTCGCTGGACGTCTCGATGTAGTCGAGCAGCGCCAGCGCGGCGTTCTCGAGCAGCACGCGCGGGCGGCCGTCGGTGCCGAGCGAGGCCGTCACGGCGTCGAGCAGCGTCCGGATCTCGCGGTCGACGACGACCGCGTACAGCCCCTCCTTGCCGCCGAAGTGCTCGTACACGACCGGCTTGCTGACCTGGGCGGTCGCCGCGATCTCCTCGACGCTGGTGCCCTCGAAGCCCTTCTCGGCGAACAGCGTGCGGCCGACGTCGAGCAGCTGCTCGCGCCGCTCCTTGCCGCGTCATCCGGGCCCGGCCGCCCGATCGGCCGGGCGGGCGCCGCGCTCGCCGATCGCGGCTCGGTCACCCGCCTCGGTCGTCACCTGCGCATCATCGCTGACTCATCGCAGCGCGCCGTCGGCCCGGCGGGCGGCGAGCCGGTCGGCGCGCGGCCAGCGGACGTCGCGTCGCCCAGCCGAGCTTCTCGAACAGCCAGATCACCCGGGCGCTGGAGTCGATCTGGCCGCGCAGCACGCCGTGCCGGGCGCAGGTCGGGTCGGCGTGGTGCAGGTTGTGCCAGGACTCGCCCATCGACAGCAGCGCCAGCCACCAGACGTTGCCGCTCGGTCGCGGCTGCGGAACGGCCGCTCGCCGAGGGCGTGGCAGATCGAGTTGATCGACCAGGTGACGTGGTGCAGCAGCGCCGACCCGCACCAGCGAGGCCCAGAAGAAGCGCGGTGACCGCGCCCTGCCACGACCAGCGACAGCAGGCCGCCGAGCAGCGCCGGGCAGCAGCAGCGAGACGGCGACGCAGCAGCGGGAAGAGCCGCGGAGACCCGCGACGATGTCCCGGTCCTTCAGCAGGTCGGGCGCGTACCGGCGGGGGTTGGTCTGCTCGGCGTCGAACAGCCAGCCGATGTGCGCGTAGAACAGGCCCTTCGACGAGCGCCGGAACGGTCTCGCCGTAGCGCCAGGGCGAGTGCGGGTCGCCCTCCCGGTCGCTGAACGCGTGGTGGCGGCGGTGGTCGGCGACCCAGCGGACGACCGGCCCCTCGATCGCCAGCGAGCCGGCGACGGCGAGCGCGATCTTCAGCGGCGCGGTTGGCCTTGAACGAGCCGTGCGTGAAGTAGCGGTGGAAGCCGACCGTGATGCCGTGCCCGGTGACCAGCGTAGATCACCGACGGCGAGGGCGAGGTCGCGCCAGCCCAGGCCCCAGCCCCAGGCGACCGGGACGGCGGCGAGCAGGGCGAGGAACGGGACCGCGATGAACAGGGCGAGGCACGGTGTTCTCGCCTCTGCGCTTGTCCTCGGTGGCGGGCGCGGTGCCGGCGGTGCGGTGGGGCGAGCGGGGCGGCGAGGGCGCCGGCGGCGGCGCCGGCGGGAGGGGGCGTCATGGCTGTCCTCCGGGTCGGTCGAGGCGAGACTACGCCACCGTAAGCTACGGACCGTAGGTCTGTCCAGGCGTGCGCCCGGCCGGCACCGGTTCGCCCGTCGAGACGCCGCACCGGGCAGACTGGTACGCCGATCGCAGGGGCCCTCTCGACGCGGGGGCACCGTGCGGTCCGCCCTGGTGTAACGGCAGCACACAGGCCTTTGGAGCCTTGAGGTCCCTGTTCGAATCAGGGGGGCGGAGCCGCGGGGGCCGGCGGCGGTTACGATCGGGGGGCGGCGTCGAGCCGCATGCACCGACGCCACCCGGCGCCCTCAGGAGGCCCCCGCGTGAGCCCCACCCGTCCCGCGGCCGTCGTCGTCCTCGCCGCGGGCGAGGGCACCCGGATGCGTTCCGCCACCCCCAAGGTGCTGCACCGGATCGGCGGCCGCTCGCTGCTCGGTCACGCGCTGGCCGCCGCGCGCGCGCTCGAGCCCGAGCACCTCGTCGTCGTCGTGCGGCACGAGCGCGACCGGG
This sequence comes from uncultured Actinomycetota bacterium, assembly GCA_963792195.1. Classification (GTDB taxonomy): domain Bacteria; phylum Actinomycetota; class Actinomycetes; order Actinomycetales; family Kineosporiaceae; genus DATKNA01. The sequence goes on from CAWBVK010000008.1 coordinate 191,715, forward strand.
TCGCGGCGCACGTGCGCGAGGTCGATCCCGGCGGCGGTCGTCGCCGACCAGGACGAGGTCAAGGGCACCGGCCGCGCCGTCGCCTGCGGCCTCGCCGCCGCTCGGGACGCGCCTGACCGGGCACCGTGGTCGTCACCTACGGCGACGTGCCGCTCCTCGACGCCGGCCACGCTGCGCGACCTGGTCGCCGCGCACGAGGCGAGCGGCGCCGGCCGTCACCGTGCTGACCGCGCGCGGTGGCCGACCCCACCGGCTACGGCCGGGTGCTGCGGGACGCCGCCGGCGACGTCGCTCGCCATCGTCGAGCACAAGGACGCGGACGACGCCCAGCGCGCGGTCGACGAGATCAACAGCGGGATCTACGCGTTCGACGCCGCGGTGCTGGCCGACGCGCTCGGGCCGGATCCGCACCGACAACGCGCAGGGCGAGCTGTACCTCACCGACGTGCTGGCGATCGCGCGCGCCGACGGTCGCCGCGTCGCGGCGGTCACGACCGGCGACGTGTGGCAGGTCGAGGGCGTCAACGACCGGGTGCAGCTGGCCGCGCTCGGCGCCGAGCTCAACCGCCGCGTGCTGACCGACTGGATGCGGGCCGGCGTGACCGTCGTCGACCCGGCGACCACGTGGGTCGACGTCGACCGTCGAGCTCGCGCCCGACGTCACGCTGCTGCCGGGCACCCAGCTGCACGGCGCGCACCCGGGTCGCCGGCGGCGCCACGATCGGCCCCGACACCACGCTCACCGACTGCGAGGTCGGCCCCGGCGCGGGCGTCGTCCGGACCCACGGCACCGGCGCGACGATCGGCGCGGGCGCGAGCGTCGGGCCCGTTCTCCTACCTGCGGCCGGGCACGGTGCTCGGCGAGCGGGGCAAGATCGGCGCCTTCGTCGAGACCAAGAACGCCGTCGATCGGCACCGGGTCGAAGGTGCCGCACCTGTCCTACGTGGGCGACGCCGAGATCGGCGAGCACTCGAACATCGGCGCCGCCACGGTCTTCGTCAACTACGACGGCGTCCAGCAAGCACCGCACGGTCGTCGGCGACCACGTCCGGGTCGGCAGCGACACCATGCTCGTCGCGCCGGTGACGATCGGCGACGGCGCCTACACCGGCGGCCGGGTCGGTCATCGTCGACGACGTGCCGCCCGGGGCGCTGGCGGTCGGCACGGGCGCGGCAGCGCAACGTCGAGGGCTGGGTGGAGCGGCGCCGCGCCGGGCACCGCCGTCGGCCGAGGCGGCGGCGCGGGCCCGCGGCGAGGCCGGCCACGAGGTCGGTCAGGGCCAGTCGGAAGGGACGCTGACATGACCGGGATCACGTCGACCAGCGAGAAGCGGCTCGTCGTCGCCAGCGGCCGGGCGCACCCCGAGCTCGCGCGCGAGATCGTCGACGTGCTGGGCGTCGACCTCGTGCCCATGGACGCCTACGACTTCGCCAACGGCGAGATCTACGTGCGGTTCGACGAGAGCGTGCGCGGCTGCGACGCGTTCGTCATCCAGAGCCACACCGCGCCGATCAACGAGTGGCTCATGGAGCAGCTGATCATGGTCGACGCGCTGAAGCGGGCCTCGGCCAAGCGGATCACCGTGATCGCGCCGTTCTACCCCTACGCCCGGCAGGACAAGAAGCACCGCGGCCGCGAGCCGATCTCGGCGCGGCTGGTCAGCGACCTGTACAAGACCGCCGGCGCCGACCGGCTGATGGCCGTCGACCTGCACACCGCGCAGATCCAGGGCTTCTTCGACGGCCCGGTCGACCACCTGTGGGCGCTGCCGCTGCTCGCCGACCACGTGCGCAAGCGGGTCGACCGGGCCCGGCTCACCGTGGTCGTCGCCGGACGCCGGCCGGGTGCGCGTGGCCGACCTCTGGTCCGACCGGCTCGGGGCCCCGCTGGCGATCATCCACAAGCGCCGCGACCCGAGCGTGCCCAACCAGGTGAAGGTGCACGAGGTCGTCGGCCAGGTGGCCGGCCGGACCTGCCTGCATCGTCGACGACATGATCGACACCGGCGGGACGATCGTGCAGGCGGCCGAGGCGCTGCGCGAGAACGGCGCCGCCGAGGTCATCGTGGCGGCGACGCACGCCGTGCTGTCGGGCCCGGCGGTCGACCGGCTCAAGAACAGCGCGATCACCGAGGTGATCGTCACCAACACGCTGCCGATCGACCCCGAGCGCACCTTCCCGCAGCTGACCGTGCTGTCGATCGCGCCGATGATCGCCCGGGCCATCCGCGAGGTCTTCGACGACGGCTCGGTGACCAGCCTCTTCGACGGGCAACGCCTGACCATCCCCTTCTCTTTAGCGGGAGGTGACGAGGTCGGTCGGAGGGGCAGGCGGCGGGCGGGTAGGATGGTGAGGTTGCCTCGGCGAGGGTCGCCGCTCTTCGCGGCGCCGTGATCGACGCGGTGCGCCGGCAGGCGCGCCCCGCCCTGGCCCCCGCACCGCCGTCGAACCGCAACGAGGAGAGTTCAGTGTCCGAGGTCAAGCTCACCGCCGAGAGCCGCACCGAGTTCGGCAAGGGTGCCGCCCGGCGGCTGCGCCGGGCCGACAAGATCCCGGCCGTGCTGTACGGGCACGGCACCGAGCCCGTGCACATCGCCCTGCCGGGCCACGCGACGATGCTCGCGCTCAAGAACTCCAACGCCCTGCTGTCGCTCGACGTCGAGCGGCAGCACCCAGCTGGCGCTCCCCAAGGACGTCCAGCGCGACCCGGTGCGCAACATCATCGAGCACGTCGACCTCGTGCTCGTGCGGCGCGGCGAGCGGGTCACGTCGAGGTCCCGCTGCACGTCACCGGCAAGCCCGGCCGGCGACGGCCTGGCGACCAGTCGAGCTCAACACGCTCTCCCTCGAGGTCGAGGCGACGGCCATCCCGCGTCCGTCGAGGTGTCCGTCGAGGGCGCCGAGCCGGGCACGCAGATCCACGCCGGCCAGATCGCGCTGCCCGCCGGCGCCACCCTGGCCGGCGACCCCGACGCGATCGCCGTCATCATCGGCGGCGGCGACGTCGACACCGGCGACGAGGGCGCGCCCGAGGGCGACGTCGTCGAGGAGCCCGCGGGCGAGACCGCCGGCGAGGGCTGAGCCTCCCGTACGCGGACGCGGGGCGGTGCCGGCCGGCACCGCCCCGCGCCCCGTCGGGACGGGCTCGCGCGCCGATCCGTACCGAACGGTGACGAGGGAGAGGGGACGAGATGCCGGACGACACCGGCGCGTCGGCGCCCTGGCTCGTCGTGGGGCTGGGCAACCCGGGACCGCGCTACGCGGGCAACCGGCACAACGTCGGTGCGATGGTCGTGGCGCAGCTCGCGGCCGACCTCGGAGCCAGGCTGGGCACGCACCGTTCGCGGGCCCTGGTCGCGCAGACACGGACCGCGCCGGCCGGCGGGCTGCCGGGCGAGTCGCTCGTGCTCGCCGTCCCGACGTCGTACATGAACGAGTCCGGCGGCCAGGTGTCGTCGGTCGTGAAGTTCTTCAAGGTCCCGCCGGAGCGCCTGCTCGTGGTCCACGACGAGCTCGACCTGCCGTTCGCCGACCTCATGCTCAAGCGCGGGGGCGGCGAGGGCGGGCACAACGGCCTCCGGTCGGTCAGCCAGTCGCATCGGCACGCGCGACTACTGTCGGTTGCGGATCGGGATCGGCCGCCCGCCCGGCCGGATGGATCCGGCCGACTTCGTGCTGCGCGACTTCTCGTCCACGGAGCGCAAGGAGCTCGACTTCGTCGTCTCCGACGCCGTCGACGCCGTCCGCTCGGTCGTCGCCGACGGGTGGGAGCGCGCCCAGGCCCAGGTCAACACGAGCCGGAACGCCGGTCACGCCTAGCGACCGTCCGGGCGCTCGACTGTCGTCGTCGTGCCGGGTGAGCACGTCGCGCGGTCGTGCCTGCGCGAGTTCTCCCTAACGCACCCTTGACGCTCACGCTGAGTTCTATAGTCGCGACGTCCCTCCGACCGATCCGAGCGGGGACGTGGCGAGGAGGAGCTGCGCGATGGCGTTCGGCGCGTCACGGGGGGACCAGGCGCCGGTGGAGACCAGGCGGCGAGGGCCTCGGGCACGCGCCGTGGGCCGCCCGTACGGACAGGGGCCGGCGCTCGGCGTGGGAGTCACGCCACCTGCCGCCGTCACGGGGGACGCGGCCGCAGACGCCGGCACCGCGGCCCCTGCCGTCCAGCCGCCGGGCCGGGTTCGCGGCAGCGTGCGCGGAGTCCGGGGCGGCGCCTCGCTCGACGCGCAGTCGCTGGTCGCCCGCTACCGCAACCTGGCGGTCACCAGCGACGCCACGGCTGCGGCGGCCGCCGGGCTCGTGGCGCTCGCGGTCCGCTTCGGCGTGCACTGGCCGCCCGCCTACGTGCTCGTCACCGCGCTGCTCCCGGCGTGCTGGATCGTCATGGTTACGCTGCAGCGCGGCTACGAGGGGCGCTTCCTCGGCAACGGCCCCGAGGAGTACCGGCGGGCCACGATCGCCGCGATGGCGCTCTTCACGCTCCTGGCCGTCACCGCGTACGTCCTACGCCGCGACGTCTCACGCACCTACGTGCTGCTCGCCGTCGCGCTGCTTCTCGTGCTGTCGCTGCTCGGCCGGCACGCCCTGCGCACCTGGACCTACCGGCTCCGGGCCGCGGGCCAGGGCCTCCAGCGGGTGCTCGTGGTGGGCCGCGCGGACGCCGCCGTCGCCGTCATCGAGAAGCTCCGGCAGGAGCCGCAGCACGGGCTGCACGCAGTCGCCGCGTGCGTGCCGCCGGCCGCGGGCATCGAGGTGTCGCACGTGGGCGGGGTACCCGTGGTCGGTGGCGTCGGCACGATCGTCGACGCCGTCGACGCCGTCGGCGCGCACGTCGTCGCGGTCGTCTCGCACCCCGACCTGGCCGGCGCCTCGCTGCGCCGGCTGTCGTGGGCGCTGGAGGAGCGCGGGGTAGAACTGGTCGTCTCGCCGGGGATCGTCGAGGTCGCGGGGCCGCGGCTGTCGATCCGCCCGGTCGCGGGCCTGTCGCTGCTCCACCTCGAGCGGCCGACGCTCGGCGGCGCACGCTGGGTCCTCAAGACGGTGTTCGACCGGGTGCTCGCGGCCTTCCTGCTGGTCGTGACGAGCCCCCTGATCGCGGCGATCGCCGTGGCGGTGCAGGCGACCAGTCGCGGGCCGGTGCTGTTCCGGCAGGAGCGGGTCGGCGTCGACGGCCGGCGGTTCACCATGCTCAAGTTCCGCTCCATGGTCCAGGACGCCGAGCAGCGGCGGCGCCACCTCGCCGGCCTCGACCAGGGCAACGGGGTGCTCTTCAAGATGCACGCCGACCCCCGGGTCACCCGGGTCGGGCGGCTGGCTGCGCCGGTTCTCCCTCGACGAGCTGCCCCAGCTGGTCAACGTCCTGCGGGGCGACATGTCGCTGGTCGGGCCCAGGCCCCCGCTGCCCGAGGAGGTCGCCGCCTACGACGACGTCGCCGTCCGCCGGCTCCGGGTGCCACCCGGCATGACCGGACTCTGGCAGGTGAGCGGGCGCAGCGACCTGTCGTGGGAGGAGTCGCTGCGGCTCGACCTGCGCTACGTCGACAACTGGTCCATGGCGCTCGACCTGTCGATCCTGTGGCGCACCTGCCGGGCCGTGGTACGCGGCGCCGGGGCCTACTGAGACCCGGACTGAGCTGGCGGGCGCAGCAGCGAGGTCGCCGCGGCCGCCTCGCGCAGCGCCTCGTCCCACGCCCGCATCGGCGCCAGGCCGGCCGCCGCCCACCCGTCGTGCCCGAGCACCGACCACGCGGGCCGCGGTGCGGGCCGCGTGAACTGCGCCGAGGTCGTGGGCCGTACCCGGCCGGGGTCGGCGCCGAGCAGCTCGAACGTGACCCGGGCGAGCCCGAACCAGGTGGTCCGCCCGGATGCGGTGGCGTGGTACGTGCCGGACGGCGCGCCGACCGCGACGACCTCGGCGATCCGGCGCGCCACCTCGAGGGACCAGGTCGGCTGCCCGGTCTGGTCGTCGACGACGTCGAGGGTGTCCCGCGCCGCCTCGAGCCGGGCCATGGTGCGGACGAAGTTGCCGCCGTGCTCCCCGTAGAGCCACGCGGTCCGCAGGATCCAGTGCCGGCCCGGGAGGTGCGCCCGCACCGCCCACTCGCCGGCGGCCTTCGTCCGCCCGTAGGCGGACCGCGGGGCGAGCGGCGCGTCCTCCCGGTAGGGCTCCGGCGGCTCCGCGCCGAAGTCCCCGCTGAAGACGTAGTCCGTCGAGACGTGCACGAGCCGGGCGCCGGTGGCCGCGCAGGCAGCGGCGATGTTGGCCGCCCCGGTGGCGTTGACGTCGAAGGCGTCGCCCTCGCGGGCCTCGGCGTCGTCCACGGCGGTGAAGGCCGCGCAGTTGACGACCACGTCGTGGCCGGCGACCGCCGCGGCGACGGCCGCCGGGTCGCGCACGTCGAGCTCCTGCCGGGCCGCGGCGGTGACGTCGGCACCTGCGGCATGGAGGACCTCGAGCACGTCCTGCCCGAGCATGCCGCCGGCCCCCGTCACCAGCCAGCGGCGCCCACCCGAGCCCGCGGCCTCCCTCGTCAGGAGCCCGCGTTGCCCAGGCGCGCTCACGAAACCACCGCGTCGCGGCGCTTCAGCGGTTCCCACCAGTCCCGGTTGCTCCGATACCACTCGACCGTGGCGGCGAGCCCGGCCTCGAACGGGACCTGCGGCGCGTAGCCGAGCTCCTCGCGGATCTTGGTCCAGTCGACGCTGTACCGGCGGTCGTGGCCGAGCCGGTCCGGCACGTGCCGCACCCGGGACCAGCCGGCCCCGCACGCGGCGAGCAGGCGCTCGGTCAGCTCGCGGTTGCTCAGCTCGGTGCCGCCGCCGATGTTGTAGATCTCACCCGGACGACCCCGCGTGAGCACGAGGTGCACGCCGCGGCAGTGGTCGTCGACGTGCAGCCAGTCGCGCACGTTCGCGCCGTCGCCGTAGAGCGGGACCGTGCCGCCGTCCAGCAGGTTGGACACGAACAGCGGCACGACCTTCTCGGGGAACTGGTGCGGGCCGTAGTTGTTCGAGCAGCGCGTGATGCACACGTCGAGCCCGTGCGTGACGCCGTAGGCGCGGGCCACGAGGTCCGACCCGGCCTTGCTCGCGGCGTAGGGGGAGTTCGGCTCCAGGGCGTGCGTCTCGGGCCAGGAGCCCTCGGGGATGGATCCGTACACCTCGTCGGTGGAGACGTGCACGAAGCGGCCGACCCGCAGGCGCACCGCCGCCTCGAGCAGCGTCTGCGTGCCCAGCACGTTGGTGCGCACGAAGTCCCCGCCCCCGGTGATCGACCGGTCGACGTGCGACTCGGCGGCGAAGTGGACGACGGCGTCCACGCCCGACATGGCGGCGTCCACGGCCACCGGGTCGCAGATGTCGCCCTCCACCACCCGCAACCGCGGGTCCTCGCGGACCGCGTCGAGGTTGGCGCGGACCCCGGCGTAGGTGAAGGCGTCGAGCACGACGACCTCGACGGGCCCGTCGGCGTCGGGCCGGTCGGTGGCCAGCCCGAGGGCCGTCCCCGCACCGAGGAGGTGCCGGACGTACGTGGAGCCGATGAACCCGGCCCCACCGGTGACGAGGATCTTCACGTCGCTCCCTGGCTGCTCGCGGACCCGCTGATCCGACGGGCCAATCTAACGGCGCCACGGGTGGCCGGGCGTCCGCCTACGATGACCGGCGTGCAGCTGACGCCGACCGCCGTCGCCGACGCCCACGTGCTGACGCCGGCGCTCCACTCCGACGACCGCGGCACCTTCCTCGAGTGGTTCCGCTCCGCGGACCTCCAGGACGCCGGACACTCCTTCGACCTGGCCCAGGCCAACGCGTCGGTGTCGCGCCCCGGGGTCGTGCGCGGGATCCACTTCGCCGACGTACCGCCCGGCCAGGCCAAGTACGTCACCTGCGTCCGCGGTGCCGTGCTCGACGTCGTGGTCGACGTCCGGGTGGGCTCCCCGACCTTCGGCCACTGGGACGCCGTCCGCCTCGACGACCGCGAGCGCCGCGCCCTGTACATCGCCGAGGGCCTCGGGCACGCGTTCTGCGCCCTCGAGCCCGACAGCACCGTCATCTACCTGTGCAACGACGTGTACCGGCCCGGGTCCGAGCATGGCGTGCACCCGCTCGACCCCGCGCTCGGCATCGCCTGGCCCGGCGACGTGGCGCCCCTGCTGAGCCCGAAGGACGCCGCGGCGCCGACCCTGGCCGAGGCGCGGGAGCAGGGGATCCTCCCGTCCTACGGCGTGTGCAGGCAGCGCTACCTGGAGTCGGGTCGGGGAGCCCACGGGGTCGGGTAGCGTTCGGGGGATGCGCGGGATCATCCTCGCGGGCGGCACCGGCACCCGCCTGCACCCGATCACCAGGGCGATCAGCAAGCAGCTGATGCCGGTGTTCGACAAGCCGATGATCTACTACCCGCTGTCCACGCTGATGCTCGCGGGCATCGCCGAGGTCCTCGTGATCACGACCCCGGAGGACTCGCCGCAGTTCCACCGCCTGCTCGGCGACGGCTCCGCGCTCGGCATGCGGCTCGAGTACGCCGTCCAGCCGCGGCCCGAGGGTCTGGCGCAGGCCTTCCTGATCGGCGCGGACTTCCTCGACGGGCAGGGTGCGGCGCTGGCCCTCGGCGACAACATCTTCTACGGGGCCGGGCTCGGCACGGGCCTGCGCGCGTACACCGACGTCGAGGGCGGGCGGGTCTTCGCCTATCGGGTCGCCGACCCGAGCGCCTACGGCGTCGTCGAGTTCGACGAGAGCGGGCGCGCGCTGTCCATCGAGGAGAAGCCGGCCCGGCCGCGCAGCCCGTACGCGGTGCCGGGCCTGTACTTCTACGACCGGGACGTCGTCGACGTCGCCCGTGCCGTCCGGCCGAGCGCGCGCGGGGAGCTCGAGATCAGCGCGGTCAACGACGCCTACCTGAGCCGCGGCGCCCTGCACGTCACCGTGCTCGAGCGAGGCACGGCGTGGCTCGACACCGGCACCTTCGACTCCCTGGTGGCCGCCGCCGAGTTCGTGCGCGTCGTCGAGCAGCGCCAAGGCCTCAAGATCGGGTGCATCGAGGAGGTGGCCTGGCGGCAGGGATGGATCGACGACGAGCAGCTGTTGAGGCTCGCGGAGCCGTTGCGCGCCAGCGGGTACGGGAACTACCTGATGGCCCTCGTGGAGCAGGGCGCGCGGGACGCCGACCCGGTGGCACTGGGCGGCTGACGCCGCCGCGTCCGACCGGGCTCCGACCCGCTCCTGTCGGCGGCCCGGCGTAGGCTGGTGCCGCTGCGAGCGACCCTCCCGTACGTCTCGCGCCAACCCCTCGAGGAACACGCCTCACCATGAGCCTGTCCGGTCTGCTCGCGGCCCTGCGCCCCGATCCCGGCGTCGCCGCCGTGCTCGACGCGGCGCGAGCCGGGGGCATCTCCACCCTCGATGTCGTCGCCCCCGCCGGCGTGCGGCCCGTCGTCGTCGCCGGCATGGCCCACCCCGACGGCGCGGACCGGCCCGTCCTGCTCGTCACCGCCACGGGCCGGGAGTCCGAGGACCTCGCGTCGGCGCTGCGCTGCTATTTGCCCGAGCACGCCGTCGCCGAGTTCCCGGCGTGGGAGACGCTGCCGCACGAGCGGCTCAGCCCCCGGTCCGACACGGTCGGGCGGCGCCTCGCCGTGCTGCGGCGCCTCGCCCACCCCGACGAGGCCGGTGACGGCGGCTGGTCGGGCGGGTGCGCGTGCTCGTCGCCCCGATCCGCGCCGTCATGCAGCCCTTGGTCGCCGGCCTCGGGGAGCTGCGGCCGGTGCGGCTGCGCCAGGGCGACGACATCGGCCTCGAGGAGACCGTCGAGGCGCTGGTCGGGGCCGCCTACACCCGCACCGACATGGTCGAGCGGCGTGGCGAGTTCGCCGTCCGCGGGGGCATCCTCGACGTCTTCCCGCCCACCGAGGACCACCCGCTGCGGGTGGAGTTCTGGGGCGACACGGTCGAGGAGGTGCGCTGGTTCTCCGTCGCCGACCAGCGCTCGCTGGAGGTGGCCGAGCAGGGGCTGTGGGCCCCGCCCTGCCGGGAGATCCTGCTCACGGACGCCGTCCGCGCGCGCGCCGCCGCGCTCGTCGACCGGCTGCCCGGGGTCGCCGACATGCTGCTCAAGATCTCCGAGGGGATCGCCGTCGAGGGCATGGAGTCGCTGGCGCCGGCCCTGGTCGACCGGATGGAGCCGCTGCTCGACCTGCTGCCCGCCGGCACGCACGTCGTCGTCGTCGACCCCGAGAAGGTCCGCACCCGCTCCCACGACCTGGTCGCGACCAGCGACGAGTTCCTCGCCGCGTCGTGGGCGAACGCCTCGGCCGGCAACGAGCTGCCGGTCGACCTCTCCCAGGTGGACGACGGTGCCGTCGACCTGTCCACCTCGTCCTACTGGCCGATCGCCCGGGTGCGGGCGCACGCGCTGGCCGCCGGCATCCCCTGGTGGTCGCTCACCTCCCTGACGGCCGACGCCGAGACCAGCGACGCCGAGGTCGCGACGATCGGTGCCCGCGAGGTGGCCGGCTACCGCGGCGAGACCGAGAAGGCCCTCGCCGACCTGCGCGACCTCGTCTCCGCCGGGCTGGCGGGTGGTGGCCACCACCGAGGGCCCCGGCCCGGCCAAGCGGATGGTCGAGGTGCTGGCGGCCGCCGACGTGCCGGCGCGGCTCGCCGCGTCCGTCGACGAGCCGCCGCAGCCGTCCGTCGTCCACGTCACCACCGCCGGCGTCGAGCACGGGTTCATCGCCGAGGGGCTGCGGGTCGCCCTGCTCACCGAGGCCGACATCGCCGGCAGCCGGTCCGCGACCAAGGACATGCGGCGCCTGCCCAGCCGCCGGCGCGCCGTCGTCGACCCGCTGCAGCTGCGCGCCGGGGACTTCGTCGTGCACGAGCAGCACGGTGTCGGCCGGTACGTCGAGATGGTCCAGCGCACGATCGGCGGCGCGACCCGCGAGTACCTCGTGATCGAGTACGCGCCCAGCAAGCGCGGCCAGCCCGGGGACCGGCTGTTCGTCCCCAGCGACTCCCTCGACCAGGTCACCCGCTACGTGGGCGGCGAGGCGCCGCAGCTCTCGCGGATGGGCGGCGCCGACTGGGCGAAGACCAAGGGCCGCGCCCGCAAGGCCGTCCGGCAGATCGCGGGCGAGCTCATCCGGCTCTACTCGGCGCGGATGGCCTCGACGGGGTACGCGTTCGGTCCCGACACCCCGTGGCAGCGTGAGCTCGAGGACGCCTTCCCCTACGTCGAGACCCCCGACCAGCTGGCCTGCATCGACGAGGTCAAGGCCGACATGGAGAAGCCGATCCCGATGGACCGGCTGGTCTGCGGCGACGTCGGCTACGGGAAGACCGAGATCGCCGTCCGGGCGGCGTTCAAGGCCGTGCAGGACGGCAAGCAGGTGGCGGTGCTCGTCCCGACGACGCTGCTCGTGCAGCAGCACATGGAGACGTTCGGCCGAGCGGTACCAGAACTTCCCGGTCGACGGTGAAGCCGCTGTCGCGCTTCCAGTCCGACACCGAGGTGGCGGCCACGCTCGAGGGCCTGCGCAACGGCAGCGTCGACGTCGTCATCGGCACGCACCGGCTGCTGTCGGGAGAGGTGCGGTTCAAGGACCTCGGGCTGATCGTGGTCGACGAGGAGCAGCGCTTCGGCGTCGAGCACAAGGAGAAGCTCAAGCAGATGCGCACGAACGTCGACGTCCTCGCGATGTCGGCGACCCCCATCCCGCGCACCCTCGAGATGGCGGTGACCGGCATCCGGGAGATGTCGACGCTGGCCACGCCGCCCGAGGAGCGGCACCCGGTGCTCACGTTCGTCGGCCCCTACGAGGAGAAGCAGATCGCCGCCGCGATCCGGCGCGAGCTGCTGCGCGAGGGCCAGGTCTTCTACATCCACAACAAGGTCGAGTCGATCGAGCGCGCCTCGGCCCGGCTCAAGGAGCTCGTCCCCGAGGCCCGGATCGCCACCGCGCACGGCAAGATGGGCGAGCACCGGCTCGAGCAGGTCATCGTCGACTTCTGGGAGAAGCGCTTCGACGTGCTCGTCTGCACGACCATCGTCGAGACCGGGCTCGACATCTCCAACGCCAACACGCTCGTGCTCGAGCGGGCGGACCTGCTCGGCCTGTCCCAGCTGCACCAGCTCCGCGGCCGGGTCGGCCGCGGCCGCGAGCGCGCCTACTCCTACTTCATGTACCCGCCGGAGCGGCCGCTGACCGAGACCGCGCACGACCGGCTGCAGACGATCGCCCAGCACACCGACCTCGGCTCCGGGATGCAGGTCGCGATGAAGGACCTCGAGATCCGCGGGGCGGGCAACCTGCTCGGCGGCGAGCAGTCGGGGCACATCGAGGGCGTCGGCTTCGACCTCTACGTTCGGCTCGTCGGCGAGGCCGTCGCCGAGTTCCGGGGCGAGCAGGCGCCGGAGAGCGTCGAGATGAAGGTCGAGCTGCCGGTCGACGCGCACCTGCCGCACGACTACGTGCCCGGCGAGCGGCTGCGGCTCGAGGCCTACCGCAAGATCGCCGAGGTGTCGGCCGAGGAGGGCATCCAGGCGATCCGCGAGGAGCTGCAGGACCGCTACGGCCCGGTGCCCGAGCCGGTCGAGAACCTGCTGGCGGTGGCGCGGCTGCGGATCAAGGCCCGCCGGGCCGGCCTGACCGAGATCGCGGCGCAGGGCAACCAGGTGCGCTTCGGGCCCGTCGACCTGCCGGACTCGGCGCAGATGCGGCTCAAGCGGCTCTACCCCGGCTCGATCCTCAAGCCGGCCGTCGGGACCATGCTCGTGCCGCGGCCGACGACGGCGAGGGTCGGCGGCACCCCGCTGCGCGACCAGGTGGTGCTGCGCTGGGCCGAGGACGTCGTCGAGTCGGTGCTGGTCGGCACGGTGGCGGCGGGCGCCGCGGTGGCCGCCGCCCGCTGACCGCCGCCGCGGACCCCGGCCGGACCGGTCAGGGCGCGCGGGTAGCATGCACCGGTCGCCGTTCCGCGACGCCAGTGTGCCGAGGAGGAAGATCCCCGTGAGCCGCGCAGGCCGCCCCCGTACCCGCGGCGGGGCCGCCGTCCTCCTGGCAGCCGCGCTCGCCCTCGCCCCCGTGCTGGCGGGCTGCGAGCCCACCCAGGCCGGCTCCGCGGCCGTCGTGGGTGACCGGCGGATCACCGTCACCGAGCTCCAGACCGCCACCACCGAGCTCCGCAGCATCGTCCAAGACCCCACGCAGATCAGCCAGGACCTGGTCCTGGGCTGGCTGATCGCCAACCCGTACGTCGTCAAGGCCGCAGCCGACCAGGGCAAGGCGGTCAGCCGGGACGACGCGCTGCGCTTCTTCGACCAGGCGAACTTCGCGGCCGTCGATGGGCGGAACCACCCCGAGCGACGCGTCGATCCAGGCGGTCCAGACGGCGTACGCGCTGCAGCTGCTCACCGGGCAGGGGAGCACGGCCGAGTCGGCCAAGAAGGCGACCGACGAGGTGCTGGCGGACCTCCGGACGGCGGGCGTCACGGTGAACCCCCGCTACGGCACCTTCGACTACGCGTGGGACGCGCAGACCCAGACCTTCACGCTCAGCCCGCCGTCCTCGAACTGGCTGCAGCCGGCGCCGGCGGCGTCCGGGCAGCCGGCGCCCTCCGGCCAGCCGGCGCCCTCCGGCCAGCCGGCGCCGTCCGACCAGTCGGGCCAGCCGCAGGGCACACCCTCGCCGGCAGCCAGCTGACGGCGGCGCGGAACGTGGCCGGGGGCCCTGGGCGCGTCGTCCTCCTGCTCACCAGCCCGCGGGTCGCCGCGGGGCTGCTGTCGTGGCAGGCCTGGGAGAGCCTGCGCGCCGCCGACGCGGTGTTCGCGACGGAGCTCGACGACGGCTGGCTCGAGGCGCTCGGCACGGCCGGCGTCCGGCCCCGGCTCCTCGGCAGCGCGGACCCGGCCTCGGCCGCCCTGCGGCTCGTCGAGGCCGCATCCGGCGGAGGGGCGGCGGTCTGGCTCGGGTCGCCCGACGGCGACCCGGGCCTCACGGACGCCCTGGCCGAGATCCTCTCCCGGCGGGCCATCGACGGTGCCCCGCCCGAGGTCGAGCTGGTCACCGCCTCGCACGACGTGCCGGGCGCGCGCCTGCTGGACCTGGTGGCCGTCATGGACCGCCTGCGCTCGCCCGGCGGGTGCCCGTGGGACGCCCGGCAGACGCACGCCTCCCTGCTGCCGTACCTGCTCGAGGAGACCCACGAGGTGCTCGAGGCGGTCGAGCGCCTGGAGACGACGGGCGACCGCGACCACCTGCGCGAGGAGCTCGGTGACCTGCTGCTGCAGGTCGTCTTCCACGCCCGGATGGCCGAGGAGGACCCGGAACGCCCGTTCGGCATCGACGACGTCGCCGCCGGGATCGTGGCGAAGCTCGTGCGCCGGCACCCGCACGTGTTCGGCCGCGACGCCGAGGCCGGCGGCCGACGCCGACGAGGTCGCCGTGAACTGGGAGGAGCTCAAGGCCGCCGAGAAGCGGCGCACCGACCGGTACGAGGGCATCCCGCCCACGCTGCCGGCGCTCGCCCGCGCGGCCAAGATGATCGCCCGGCTCGAGCGGGCGGAGGACGACCCGGGCGTGCGTGCCGAGCTCGACCGGGCCGGCGGCGACGACGCCGTCGCCGCGCGCCTGCTGGCGCTCGTACGCGAGGCCGCCGCCGGCGGCACCGACGCGGAGAGCAGCCTGCGGGCGGCCCTCACCCGCCTCGCCGCCGGCGACCCGGTGCGGGCACCGGAGCAGCCTCGGGAACGGCCTGGTCCTCATCATCGGGGCGACGCGGTCGAGAGGTCACGCTGAAGGAACGATCGAGACACTTGCCCGTCCTGGCCGTGCGGGTCGTTCGTTTGGACCACTATGAGCAGCTGCGAGCGAGTCCGGGGCCGCCCGGGGACAGGAGGGCTGGGTGCGGATCGCCATGGTGGGGACGCGGGGTGTCCCCGCCCGGTACGGCGGCTTCGAGACGGCCGTCGACGAGATCGGCCGCCGGCTCGTCGCGAGGGGGCACGAGGTCGTCGTCTACTGCCGCGGGGACGACCACTCGCCGGGAGCACCTGGGGATGCGCCGCGTGGTGCTCCCCGCGGTGCGCTCCCGCACCGCCGAGACGCTCAGCCACACCGCCCTGTCGGTGGCGCACCTGGTCGCCCACCGCACCGACGTCGCGATCGTGTTCAACGCGGCGAACGCCCCCCTGCTGCCGATGCTGCGGGCGGCGCGGATCCCGGTGGCCGTGCACGTCGACGGGCTGGAGTGGAAGCGCGGCAAGTGGGGCGCGGCCGGGCGGCGCTACTACCTGCGTCGCCGAGCGGCTCGCCGTCCGCTGGTCCGACGCGCTCATCGCCGACGCCGTCGGCATCCAGGACTACTACCGGGAGCGGTACGGCGCGCCGTCGCGGTTCCTCCCCTACGGCGCGCCCGTCCTCGAGCGCCCCGGCGCTGCACCGGCTGCGCGAGCTCGGCCTCGCCGCCGGCGGCTACCACCTCGTCGTCGCGCGGCTCGAGCCCGAGAACCACGTGGACGTCGTCCTGCGGGGCTACTCGCCAGCAGCTGCGAGCAGCCGCTCGTGGTCGTCGGCTCGGCCCCCTACGCCGAGCGCGCACGTCGACGAGGTGAACCAGCTCGCAGCCTCCGACCGGCGGGTGCGCATGCTCGGCGGCGTCTGGGACCAGGAGCTGCTCGACGCGCTGTACGCCGGCGCGTCGTGCTACCTGCACGGCCACTCCGTCGGCGGCACCAACCCCTCGCTGCTGCGCGCCCTCGGCGCCGGCGCGCCGCGTCGTGGCGTTCGACGTCGACTTCAACCGCGAGGTGATCGGCGACGCCGGCCTGTTCTTCGTGGACGACGCCGACGTGACGGCCGCGCTCGAAGCAGGTGGAGGCCGACCCCGTGGAGGCCCGCGAGCGGGGCGCGGCCGGCCGCGCCGCCGTCGCCCAGCGGTACCGCTGGGACGACGTGGCCACCGGCTACGAGGACCTGTGCCGCCGCCTGGTCGCGCGGGAGCCGCAGCCGTGACCGACGTCCGGCAGGCCGACCCCGCCACCCCGGCGCCGCGCGAGTCCGTCGCGGAGACCGTGCGGCGGCTCGCCGCCGCGCAGAAGAGCTCCAAGGGGGCGCCGGCCTACTCGCGGTTCGTCAACCGCCCGATGGGCCGGCTGTTCGCGGCGCTGGCCTATCGGCTCGGGCTGACCCCCGACGCCGTCACCGTGATCAGCGCCTGCTTCACGTTCGCCGCGATCGGCGTGCTGGTGCTGGTGCCGCCCTCGGCCCTGGTCGCGGCCGCGGTGTGCGCGGGGCTGGTCGTCGGCTACGCGCTCGACGCCGCCGACGGCCAGCTCGCCCGGCTGCGGGGCGGCGGATCGCTCGCGGGGGAGTGGCTCGACCACATGGTCGACGCGGTCAAGGTCTCCTCGCTGCACATCGCCGTAGCCGTCGCGCTGTACCGCTTCGGGCGCCTCGACGTCCGCCTGGTGCTCGTCCCGCTGGCCTTCACCGTGGTCTCGGGCGTCCACTTCTTCGGCATGATCCTCACCGAGCAGCTGCGCCGCCGGCATGCCACCGGCGCAGTCCCGCCCCCTCGCGGTTCGACCCTGCGGGCGCTGGCCGTGCTGCCCGTCGACTACGGCGTCCTCTGCCTCGTGTTCGCCCTGCTGGCCAGACCACCGCTGTTCGTGGCCGCCTATACGGTTCTGTTCATGGGAAGCCTGGGGTACCTCGCCCTCGCCCTCCGCAAGTGGTACCGCGACATGCGCGAGCTCGACGCCCGGCAGGCGGCGGACCGGGGGGTCCTGGCGTGAGCCGTCTCCCCGCGAGACGTGCGGCCGGTGCGGGCGGGCTGCTCGCGATCGCCCTGCTCGCCGGGTGCACGAGTGGGGGTGCGTCCGCGGCGCCCCAGTCCTCCTCGTCCTCCGCGTCCCCCGCGTCCCCCGCGTCGTCGGGGCCGGCCGGCCCCGCGGCCGCGTCGCCGACCGGCGCGACGGCGGGGAGCTCGGCCACGGCCGGGGCGACCGGCACCGGGCCGGCGGCGCCCCCTC
The DNA here is from genome assembly GCA_963792195.1 of uncultured Actinomycetota bacterium. Lineage (GTDB taxonomy): Bacteria > Actinomycetota > Actinomycetes > Actinomycetales > Kineosporiaceae > DATKNA01. The sequence goes on from CAWBVK010000008.1 coordinate 208,748, forward strand.
CGGCGCCGCTTCCCACCACGACCCGCGCCACGCTGGCGGTGGCGCCGGCCGAGAAGGCGGTCGACGTCGGCGGCCGGGCCCACGCCACGCTGGTGTCGGCCCGCACCGTGACCGTGACCGGGCGCGGCCCCGGCGAGCTGAGCGGGCCCGCCGTGGCCCTCACCCTCCGGGTCGTCAACGGGCCGGCTCACGCCCTCGACCTCACGGCCGTGACGGTCACGGCATCGGTCGCCGGTCAGGAGGCGAGCCCGTCGGACTCGCCGCCGGCGCAACCCTTCCGCGGGTCCCTGGCGGCCGCCAGGTCGGCCACCGGTGTGTACGTGTTCGTGCTGCCCGCGGGCAGGCATGGGACGGTCGCCGCCGTGGTCAGCCTGTCGCCCGACCTGCCCGTGGCCAGGTTCACCGTCCGCGCCTGATGCCCCGGCGCGTCGCCCCGGTGCCGCCGTGGGAGTGACGCGCCGTGTCACCGGGGGGCGTGACACGCCGAACGTCCTACGGCCCGCATGACCTTCCGTTAACGTGCTCCCGTCTCGCGAGATCACGGAGAACGGGAGAGCACATGTCGGTTCGGCCGGTACGGCGCCGCCGTCGTCTCGTCGGGGTGACGGCCGCCGCGCTCGTCGCGCTGGGCGGGGCCGCGGCCGCCGCCTTCGCGTCCCCGGCCGGGGCCGACACGCTCCCGCCCGACCCCGCCATTCCCGCGACCGTCTCGGCCGACCCGCTGCCGACCGTGCAGATCGACGGCGTGGTGTGGTCGCAGGCCGTGGTCGGGAACACCGTCTACGCCGGCGGCAGCTTCACCACCGCCAGGCCGGCGGGCGCGGCCCCGGGCACGAACACCGTCCCCCGCGGGGACCTCCTGGCCTACGACATCACCACGGGCACGCTGGTGTCGTCGTTCGCGCCCGACCTCAACGGCCAGGTGCTGGCCGTCGCAGCCTCCCCCGACGGCTCGCGCGTCTATGTCGGCGGCCAGTTCACGACCGCCGACGGTGCGGCGCACTACCGCCTCGCCGCCTACGACACGGCCACGAACTCGCTGGTCGCCAGCTGGACCCCGAGCCTCGACGCCAGCGTGCGCGCGATCGTCGCGACGAACACCACCGTCTACGTCGCCGGCTCGTTCAGCTCCGCCGACGCCACCCCCCGCACCCGCCTCGCCGCCTTCAGCGCCTCCACCGGCCGGCTGCTCGACTGGGCCCCCACGGCCGACGCCGTCGTGAGCGCCCTCGTGCTCGCCCCCGACGGCTCGAAGGTGGTCGCCGGCGGCCAGTTCACGACCCTGAGCGGCGCCAGCGCGTACGGCATGGGGGCCCTCGACGCCGTCACCGGTGCCGTGCTGCCCTGGGCCGCGACGAGCGTGGTCCGGGACGCCGGGGCCAACGCGGGGATCACGAGCCTCTCCACCGACGGGACGTCGATCTACGGCAGCGGGTTCGTGTTCGGGGCGGGCGGCAACGTCGAGGGCGGCTTCGCGCTCGACCCGTCGACCGGCGCCGTCCGCTGGATCGCCGACTGCCACGGCGACCACTACTCCGGCTTCCCGATCGGCGGCGTCTACTACACGGTCGGGCACGCCCACTTCTGCGGGAACATCGGGGGCTTCCCCGAGACCCCCTCGCGCACGTGGCACCGCGCGATCGCCCTCACGACGGCCGCCACGGGCACCGTCCGCCCCAACCGGACGGGCAGCTACGCCGACTTCGGCGGCAAGCCGGCGCCGTCCCTGCTCACGTGGTTCCCCGACCTCGCCGCCGGCACCTACACCGGCCAGACCCAGGCCGCCTGGAACGTCACCGGCACCAAGGACTACGTGGTGCTCGGCGGCGAGTTCCCCAAGGTCAACAACATCGGGCAGCAGGGGCTCGTGCGGTTCGCGGTGCGGTCGTCGGCGCCCAACAAGCGCGGCCCGCAGGCGTCCGGGTCGGCGCTGGTGCCCACGCTCACCACACCCGCCGGGAGCACCGTCCGCGTCTCGTTCCCGGCCAACTGGGACCCCGACAACGAGTCGCTCACGTACACCGTCGTCAAGAACAGCAACACGAGCTCTCCGGTCTACACGACCACCCGTCGCTCGGAGTTCTGGGAACGGCCGGAGCTGGGCTTCGTCGACACGGCGGTGACCCCCGGCACCACCTACACCTACCGGCTGATCGTGACCGACCCGCTTGGGAACAAGCTGAGCGGCACCTCCGCCTCGGTGGTCCCGACGTCGGGCCCGGCCCTGTCGCGGTACGCCGCGGCCGTGTTCGCCGACGGGGCCGGCCCCTACTGGCGCCTCGGCGAGGCATCCGGGACGGCCGTGACCGACGCGGCCGGGACCGACGCGGGGATCGCGGGCACCGGGGTGGGCCGGAGCGCCGCGGGCGCGGTGGCCGGTGACGCCGACACGGCCTCGACCTTCGACGGGACCGCGAACGGCCGCGTGATCGCGACGGCGGCGCAGACCGGCCCCGACAGCTTCTCGGTGGAGGCGTGGATCCGGACGAGGACCACCACCGGCGGCAAGATCCTCGGCTTCGGCAACGCCTCGTCGGGCACCAGCAAGACGGTCGACCGCCACCTCTACATGGACAACTCGGGCCGCGTGACGTTCGGCGTCAACCCCGGGAGCGTCAAGACGGTCCGCAGCGCGGCGGCCTACAACGACGGCGCCTGGCACCACCTCGTCGGCACCCTCGGCAGCACGGGGTTGCGGCTCTACGTCGACGGCGTCCTGGTCGGGTCCGACCCCACCGTGACGTACGGGCAGTCCACGGTCGGGTACTGGCGCGCGGGCGGTGACACCCTGTCCGGCTGGCCCAACGCGCCGACCAGCGCGAACCTCGCGGGCACGCTCGACGAGATCGCGGTCTACCCGGTGGTCCTCGGCGCGGGTCAGGTCGCGGCGCACTTCGCGGCGGGCACCGGCCACTAGCACCCGGGGGTGCGGCCGGTCCGGTCGTCGCGGTGCGACACCTACCCGAACCGTGCATCACGGACGGCCACGAAGCGTTAACCTGGGCCGCCCGGGTGGGCCGGAGCAGCACCGATGACGACGGAAAGTGACAACGTGTTGATGGCGCGTCGAGGAATCCTGTGGCTCGCGGCCGCCGCCGCGGCCGCTCTCGTGACGACGGCCCTGGGCGGCCCCGGAGCCCTCGCGGACACGAGACCCGCCGCCCGCGTGCCGGCCACGGTGTCGGCCGACGCGTTGTCCACCGTGCAGGTCGACGGCGTCGTGTGGTCGCAAGCGGTGGTCGGCACCACGGTGTACGCGGGCGGCCACTTCACGACCGCGCGCCCCGCGACCGCCGCCCCCGGCACCCGCACCGTCGCACGCTCGGGGCTGCTGGCGTACGACATCCGGACCGGCGCTCTGGTCGCGTCGTTCGCGCCCAAGCTCAACGGCCAGGTGCTCGCGGTCGTGGCGTCCCCGGACCGCAGGCGCATCTACGTCGCGGGGGAGTTCACCACCGTGAACGGCCACGCCCGCCAGCGGATCGCGGCCTTCGACACCTCGACGGGCGCTCTGGTCGCGTCGTTCGCGCCCGCCCTCGACTTCCGTGCCCGCGCCCTCGTCGTCACCGGCACGACCGTGTACGTGGGCGGGGCGTTCAGCACGGCGAACGGGCTGCGGCGCAGCCGGCTCGCCGCGTTCTCCGCGGCCAGCGGGCACCTCCTCAGCTGGGCTCCCGCCGCCGACGGCCAGGTGCTCTCGATGGTCCTCGCCCCCGGGGGGCACAACCTCGTGCTCGGCGGCCAGTTCACCACCCTCGCCGGCCACGCCGCCTACGGGCTGGGAGCGGTCGACCCCACAACCGCCGTCGTCCGGCCGTTCGCCGCCAACTCCGTCGTGCGCGACGCCGGTCCCAACTCGGGGATCACGAGCCTGAGCACCGACGGTGTGAACGTCTACGGGACGGGCTACGTCTTCGGCCCCGGAGGGAACGTCGAGGGTGCGTTCGCTGTCTCGCCGACGGGCGCCCTGGTCTGGCTCGAGGACTGTCACGGTGACACCTACGGCGCCGCGCCCGTGGCGGGCGTCCTGTACACCGTCGGGCACGCGCACTCCTGCGCGACCCTCGGAGGCTTCCCCGAGACGACGCCCAGGTCGTACTACCGCGCCATCGCCTTCACCACGGCGCCCAGGCAGGTCCTGGCGCACAACACCGACGGTCACTACGCGGACTTCGCCGGCAGGCCCGCTCCGGCGCTGCTCACCTGGTTCCCCGATCTCACCGTGGGCACGTTCACCGGTCAGAGCCAGGCCGCGTGGACCGTCACCGCGACGGCGGGCTACGTGCTCCTCGGAGGGGAGTTCACCGCGGTCAACGGGGCCAAGCAGCAGGGGCTCGTCCGGCTCGCCGTCAGCAGCCTCGCCCCGAACAAGCAGGGGCCGATGGCCGCCGCCGCCGCTCTGGCGATCACTCCCACGCCGCTCGCTCCCGATCGACTGCAGTTGCGCTGGACGACGACCTGGGACCGTGACAACGAGCGGCTCTCCTACGTCGTGCACCGCACCGGGACCGCCGCGCCCGTCTACTCCGGGGTGTTCGGCTCCCACCCCTGGAGACTCGCGGCCGGAGGGTTCACCGACACCGCCGTCCTCCCGGGTCGCAGCTACACCTATCAGCTGACCGTCACCGATCCCTTCGGCAACTCGCGCTCGGGCCCACCGGTGACGGCTACACTGCCGCAGTGATCACGAACCGTCCGTCGGCCCCGGGTCGGCAGGCCGGTGAGCAGGTCGCGAAGGTGCCGACGATCCTCGTGGCGCACCCGTCGGCGGAGCTGTACGGCGCCGATCGCATGATGCTCGAGTCCGTCGACGCCTGCCTCGAGCGGGGGTGGCGGGTCACGGTCGCGCTGGCCGAGGACGGGCCCCTGGTGGCCGAGGTCCGGCGCCGAGGGGCTCAGGTCCTGGTGGCCCCGACGGCGGTGCTGCGCAAGAGCGCGATGCGTCCCCTGGGCCTGATCAGGCTCTGCGGCCACGCGGCCGCCTCGCTGGTCCCGGCCGTGCACCTGGTGCGCCGCACGGGCGCGGACGCCGTGTACGTCAGCACCCTGACGGTGCCGCTGTGGATCGTCGCGGGCCGCCTCGCACGGCGTCCCGTGGTCTGCCACGTCCACGAGGCGGAGGGCCGGGCCGCGGGCCCGGTCCGCACGGCGCTGGCGCTGCCGCTGCTGCTGGCATCGGCCGTCGTCGCCAACAGCCGCTACAGCAGAGAGGTGCTGGCGACCGCGGTGCCGTCGCTCGGGCGCCGGACCCAGGTGATCTACAACGGCGTCACCGGCCCGGGCGACCCCCGTCCGGCCCGGGAGCGGATCGAGCAGCCGCTCCGGGTGCTGTACGTCGGGCGGCTGTCGCCCCGCAAGGGCGTCGACGTGGCGCTCGAGGCCGTCGCGCTGCTGCTGCAGCGAGGGGTGTCCGTCCGTCTCGACCTGGCCGGCGCGGTGTTCAGCGGGTACGAGTGGTTCGAGACGCGTCTGCGGAACCGCGTCCGCGAGCTGGGTGCGCAGGACGCCGTGGCCTTCCAGGGTTTCACCCGTGACGTGTGGTCCAGTCTCGATCGCGCGGATGTCGTGGTCGTCCCGTCCCGGCTCGACGAACCGTTCGGCAACACGGCCGTCGAGGCCGGGCTCGCCGCCCGACCCCTCGTCGTCAGCGACACGAGCGGGCTGCGCGAGGCCGCCGCCGGCCTCGAGTCGGCCGTCTTCGTCCCACCCGACGACGCCGCCGCGCTGGCCGAGGCGATCATGCGGGTCCGGAACGCCTGGCCGCAGTACCGCGCGGGCGCGCTGCGCGACGCGGAGGTGCTGCGCCGTCGGCACGCCGTCGAGCACTACCGGTCGGCCGTCGCGGAGGTCCTCGGCGGCCTGATCGGCCGCGCCGCCCTCGCGGCCCCCGTTCCGGTGCCACGACCCCAGGCACCGGCCTGAGCGCGCCGACGGCCCCGACCCGGCAGGTCGCCAGGCGGGGAGGAGGCCGGTGACCGGGACGCGCTTCGCGGTCGTGGTGGTGAACTACGGCGTCAGCGAGCTGATCGCGGAGAACGTGGCCGGGCTCGCCGGCACCGGCGCCGAGGTCGTGGTGGTCGACAACTTCTCGGGGAGCGCGGAACGGGCGGGCGTGACCGGCGCCGCAGCCGCCCACGGATGGGACCTCGTCGTGCTGCCCGGCAACCGGGGCTTCGGAGCCGGCATGAATGCAGGCCTCGCACGGGCACGGGCCCTCGGCTGCTCCGCCGCCGTGCTGCTCAATCCCGACGTCCGTGCCCGCCCGGAGGTGGTGACCGCGCTGGTCGAGCAGGTCACCGCGGAGCCCATGACCCTGGTCAGCCCGCGCATCCGCCGGCCCGACGGGAGCGCGTGGTTCACAGGTGCGGAGCTCCTGCTCTCCACGGGCGTCACCCGCCGGGCGCGAGGGGCCCCCGGCGACGTCGCGCCGTGGTTGCCCGGGACGTGCCTGGCCGTCGACCTCCGGCTCTGGGACCTGGTCGGCGGTTTCGACGAGACCTACTTCCTGTACTGGGAGGACGTCGACCTCAGTCACCGCGTGGTCGCCGCGGGCGGCCGGTTGCTCGTCCGGGACGACCTCGAGGTGGAGCACAGCGTCGGGGGGACCCAGGGCGAGGGGAAGTCCGCCGCCTACATCCGCTACAACTGCCGGAACCGGATGCTGTTCGCCGTCCGGCACCTCCCCTCGCGCAGCATCGCGCGCTGGCTCCTGCACGCTCCCGGCTACGGCCGGGCCGTCGCGCTCCGCGGCGGCCGGCGGCGGCTGGTGCGTCACCCGGGCCTGCTCCTGGCGGCCGTGCGGGGCTCCGGCGAGGGAGCGGCGCTCGCCGTGGGCGCGCTCGTGCGGCCCGGGGCACTGCCGCGAGCACGCCGATCCGAGGCCGGGCGGACGTGAGCGATCCGCTGGGGAACGGGCCGGAGGCACATCCGGGTGCCGCCGTCCAGGTCGAGGAACAGACAGCCGAGAGCACCGGCGGGCCTGCGCGCGCGCAGCGCCTCGGGACGGTGGCCGCTCGCGGCGCCAGCGTGACGGTGGGCGGTCAGCTGACCAGGGTCCTCGTCCAGGTGCTCAGCCTGGCGGTGCTGTCCCGGCTCCTGGGACCCGCCGACTACGGCCTGGTCGCGCTCGCGCTGGCCGTGGTCGCCGTCGGCGAGGTCTTCCGGGAGTTCGGGCTCTCGGCGGCGGCGGTCCAGGCGAAGAGCCTCAACCCGCGGCAGCGCGACGGGCTCTTCTGGGTCAACGCGTCCCTCGGCGCGACCCTCACCCTGACCGTGGCCGTCGGAGCTCCCGTCCTGGCGCTCGCGTTCTCGGAGCCACGGCTCACCCCCATCGCCCGCGTGCTCGCCCTCACGTTCCTGCTCAACGGCTGTGCCGCGCAGTTCCGGGCGGGGCTGCAGCGGCAGCTGCGGTTCAGCGCTCTCGCGTCGGTCGACGTCGTGTCGCAGCTGCTGGCTGCGCTGATCGGTGTCGTGCTCGCCCTGCGCGGCGCGGGCTACTGGGCCCTGGTGGCCCAGCAGGTGAGCCAGGCGGCCGCGGCACTCCTGCTCGTGGTCGTCCTCGGTGGCTGGCTTCCCCGGCGCCCGAGCCGCGGCGAGGGACTCCGGCCGTTCCTGCGCTACGGCTGGAACTACCTGGGCGGCCAACTGATCGCCTACCTGGGCAAGAACGCCGACTCGCTCGTCATCGGCGCCCACTTCGGCCCGGTCCCGCTCGGCTACTACAACCGCGCCTACCAGGTCCTCATGGGTCCCCTGGGGCAGCTTCGCGCCCCGACGACGACCGTCGCGCTGCCGATCCTGTCGCGGCTGCAGGACGATCAGCGGCGGTACGGGGAGTACGTCGTGCGCGGGCAGGTCGCCCTCGGCTACACGTTCCTGCCGGCCATCGCGATCGCCGCCGGCGCGGCCGACCCTCTCGTCCGCGTCGTGCTCGGGGACCGCTGGCTACCGGTGGTGCCCATCTTCGCCGCCCTGGCGTGTGCAGCGATCTTCGACACCCTGCCCTACGTCGGCTACTGGGTGTACCTCTCCCGCGGCCTCACGCCGCACCTGCTGCGCTACACGGCGGCCGCGACGGCGCTCCGGATCGCCTGCATCGCGATCGGCAGCACCTGGGGCCCGGTGGGCGTCGCGGTCGGCATCGCCGCCGCGGCCGGTGCCTCGTGGCCGCTGTCGCTCTGGCGCCTCTCCCGCCTCACCCCCCTGCCGCTCGCCGCGCTCGTCCGAGGAGGTCTGCGGATCCTCGCCATGGTCGGCGCGGCGGGTGCCGTCTCGTACGGTGTCAGCCAGGCCCTCGGCGGGTGGCACCCGCTACCGCGCCTCGCCGCCGCCACCGCCGCCGCGCTCGGTGTCTACGCGCTCGCGGGGCTCGCCCTGCGGTCCGTGCGCCACGACGAGGGGACGATCCTCGACATCCTGCGCCGGGTCCTTCGCGCCGAGGGTGGGGTCCGCGGCACGGGCTGACGGCTGTACGCGTCGGGTCCCGGAGGCAGGTCGCCCTGCCGCGGCCGCGCGCGGGGGGCGAACGAGCAGGACCAGCCCGAGGGCCGGGATCAGCTCGGGCAGGCTGGAGTACAGCGGGCCGAACGCCAGGTTCCACAGCGAGTTCAGTGCCAGGAACACGACGAGGGCCGACGCCTGCCGATCCGCCATGGCCGAGCTCAGCGACAGCAGCAGGGCCAGGCCGATCGCCAGCGCGAGCACCACCCCCGCCACACCCAGGTTCGACCACAGGTCGGCCACCACGGAGTGGAGCCGGAAGGTGCCCCCGAACATGTAGTTGTAGACGTAGCCGTTCTTGGTCTGGAGGCCGACCGAAACGAGTCCGCGTTCGGCCAGGACCACGTCACGTGCCGTCGGGATCGAGCCCACCCCGAAGCCGTTGAGGTTCGCCTGCATCAACTTGAGGGTCGCGTGCCATTCCGGGCGGCCGCCGAGGATGAGCGACCCCCCGTCCCGGATCTGGCTGATGGACCGCTGCTGGAGGTTGTAGCCGAGGCTCCCGCTGAGCAGCAGCGACGTGCCGAGCCGGTAGACACCGAACGCGAACACGCCGAGCAGGGCGACCTGCCACCCGGGCCCGACGCGTCGGCCCCGGACGGGGCGGCCCTGCCACACGACGACGGCGACGACCGCGAGGCAGAACCCGACGTAGCTCCGGTGGTCGGCGAGCACGCCGACCGCTGCCAGACCCATGAGGGTGGCCACCTGGAGCCAGCGCGACCGCGAGGTCACGTACCCCAGGACGATCATCGTGATCGGAACGGCGAGCTCGTACTTCCAGGCGTTGTCCGAGCCGCGCGTCTTGGCGAGGGCGCTCACGAGGAGACCCAAGCCGTAGACGATCGCGATGCGGGGGACCGGCAGCACCTGTCGCGCCCAGAGGATCAGCCCGATCCCCGCGAAGGCGGTCACGAGCTGCAGCGACGTCTGGACCGCCACCTTCGGGTCGACGTCGTGGGTGCTGTCGGACAGCGCCAGCACCCAGCCGGCCGCCAGCGCCGCCGCCCCCAGGACGAGGAGCGTGGTCGCCCCGCGGTAGCGCCGCAGCGCGGGCCCCCACACGGGGATCAGGGTCACGGCGACGAAGAGACCGGTGCTGAGCCCGTTCGAGGCGGACACGTCCAGGCCGAGCAGGAACAGGGCGACCGCGGCGGTCCGCTCCCGGGCCAGGTCGGCGCGAGGGGGTGCGGCGCCGGGGGCCCCTTCCGACGCCTCGGCCCGCACCACCGACGTCATCCGCGGGCGGCGGGAGCCGTGCGGCCGGCCTCCTCGGCCGCTCCCGGGGAGCCGGACGTCTGCTCCGCGGCCGCGGTGGGCGCATCCTCCGCCGTGGGTTCCCCCGGGCCGTCGCCCCGCGGCGGCGGCCCGTCCGTGACGGGTGCCGTGCGGGACCCGGCGGGGGTCGTCGTGGCGGCGCCCGTCCCCGTCCGGGGACTGCTCGGGCTGCCGTTGGACGCGCCGTTGGACGTGCCGTTCGGGATGCCGTTCGACGTGCCCTCGGGGGGTCCGTCGGACGCGCCGTCGGGAGTGCCGTTCGGAGCGGCCTGGAACGCCGCGGTCACGAGGGGTGCGGTCGGCGCGGACGCCGCGAGCCGGTCGGGCAGCGGGGGCGGCGGCGCGGAGCGCTCGGCCTGACCCGCTGCCGGCGCGGAGGGGCCGGGGCCGGCGGCGGGGACGGCGGCGGGGACGGCGGCGGGGACGGCGGCGGGGATGGTGCGCTGGGCGGCCGGCGTCGGCGCGGCGGGGGAGGCGGGGGCAGTCGCGAGGTCGGCGGCGGGTACGTGGGCGGGCGCGGCCGGGACCTGCTCGGGTCGCGCCGCCGCCGTGTCGCGCTGGTGCGCGGCACGCCGTGACGTCGCCCGCCACCAGGGCGCCGACGGGCGCGTCACCGGACCCGCGGTGCGCTCCCGCCGCCCGGAGACCTTGGCCAGCACCAGGCCGAGGACCCGCCCCCCAGCGCTCTCGATCTCGGCGACTGCCGCGTCGACGGCCGTCCGATGGGCCCGCCGCTCGACCACGAGGACGACACCGATGCAGGCCGCGGAGTCGAGCCCGACGAGTGGGAGCACGGGCAGCGGGGCGTGCACGACGACGACGTCCGCGATCTTCTGGGCCTCGCCCTGCAGGGCCACGAAGGCCTCGGACGCGAGCAGCTCCTCGGGGTTGGGCGGGGTCGGCCCCGAGGTGAGCACCCGCAGCAGGCCGTCGTCCCAGCTCTCGAACGCCTCCCCGACCGAGGACTGCCCGCTGAGCACGCGGGACAGGCCGTGCGTGTTCGGCAGCCCCATGTACTCGGCGACGGAGGGGTGCAGCATGTCGGTGTCGAGCAACGCCACACGTCGCTTCGTCTCGCTGAGCGTGACGGCGAGGTCGACCGCGGTCAGCGTGCCGGCGACGCCCGGCCGGAGCCCGGTGACGACGACCACGATCCGCTTGCGGTTGTTCGCGTAGAAGGCCAGGTTCCGCTCGATCGCCCGGAAGGCGTCGGCCTTCTCGCCGTGCTGGTGCAGGGACTGGACGGGGTCCTTGCGGCTCAGCCGTACGGAGCCGAGCAGCGGCAGCGAGACCTGCGCGGCCAGGGACCCCGGGTTGCGGACCCTCGGGTCGAAGCGCTCCCGGAGCAGCGCGAGCGCGACGCCGAGGGCCAGGCCCGCCACCAGGCCGACGGCCAGCATCACCTTGCGATTGGGTTGCGCGGGCGCCTTCGGCGGTTTCGCAGGCGAGACGGACGTGAGGCGCAGGCCGTTCGCGCTCGTCACGCTCTGCGGCGTGAGGTCGCCCGCGACGCGCGACAGCTCGTCCGCCACGGCATTCGCGACGTCGGCCGCACCCTGGGCCGTCGAGTCCACCGCCGAGATCTCGATGATGACGGTGTTCAGGACGACGTCCGCGCTGACGTCGCCGCTCAGGGCCTCGGGGGTCGTGTCCAGGCCGAGCCGGGCGATGACCGGCTCCAGGACCACGGGCGTGGTCGCTAGGTCGGCGTACGACTGGACGATGTTCTGTGCGTAGTTGGACCCCTGGACGAGCTCGGTGACCGACTTGCCCTGGCCCACGGAGAGGAAGACCTTCGTCGAGGCCTGGTACTGCGGGGCTGTCAGCGCCAGGAGACCGATCCCGGCGACCGTGCCCAGCAGGGTGGTGACGACGAGGATCAGCCATTGCCTGCGCAGCACGGCGAAGTACTCGCTCGGCTCCATCCTCGCCTCCCTGGTCCCCGCCTCGTGTCGCCCCGTGTCGTCGTGCTGGCGCGTGGTCGGGACCCCCCGGCGGTCCGGAACTTCGGCCCTCTCCGCCTCCCGCCGACAGGCGTGCGGGCGCGATCCCCTGATCGGCCGTACCACCTCGGTCGGCAACACTATCGGCCGTCGTCACCCGCCCGTGCCAACGGTGCGCACCGGGCCCAGCTCCTGGTCACGTGGTGAGCTCGAGGGCCAGGACGTCCAGGGCCTGCCGCAGGAGGGTGCTGGAGGTGTGCACGGTGTAGGGCAGGTAGACGACCTCGACCCCCACCCGCGCGAAGTCGCGCTCGAGCTTGTCGCCCTTCGGCGTGCCCTTCCAGTCGTCCCCCTTGAAGATCAGGTCGAAGCCGATCTCCCGCCAGGTGTCGAGCTTCTCGGGCAGCACCTCGGCGACGGCCTCGTCCACGAAGCGGATGCTCCGGACGATCTCGAGCCGCTCCTCCAGCGGCACGACCGGGCCTCGCCCCTTCGCACGGGTGGCGATCTCGTCCGAGACGACGCCGGCGACCAGGTGGTCGCACATACTCCGGGCCCTCGACAGCAGGTTGAGGTGCCCCACGTGGAACAGGTCGTACACCCCGGGCGCGTATCCGATCCTCGGTCTCATCCGTCCTCGTCACGTGGTTGCGCCGCCGGAGCCGGCGACGGGTCGTCTGATCAGATGGTGCCGTTCTCCGCCGCCGCTCCGGTCCCGTTCCGCCAGGAACCACCCGTCCGGGGCTGCCGTCCGCCCGCGCGTCTGCCTCGACGGCCCCCCGCACGCGCCGCCCGTCGCGCGGCCCGGTAGACCCGCATGTGCTCCTCACCCGCCTCGGGCCACTCCCGGCCGGACAGGTCGGGAGAGCTGCTGCGTGCGCCCTCCCGCACGCTCGCCAGCGCCGTCGCCAGGGCTCCGGCCGTGATCGGGCCCTCGAACAGCAGGACCCAGCCCGCACCCACCTCGGCGGCGAGCGCGGCGGTCACGTCCGACGCCGGCACCAGTACCGGGCGGTCGAGGGAGAGGGCCAGCAGGGCGGCCCCCGAGTTGTGCATGTCCCGATAGGGCAGGACGACCAGCTCGGCCGCGCTGACCTCGGCGCCCAGCGCGTCGTCGTCGACGTACTCGAGTCGCGCGCCGACCCGGGCGTCCGCGTGGGTGGCGGCGGTGACGGCGCGGGCGAGGCCCGCGGACGAGGCCGCGCCCACGATCCTGAGGGAGGCCCGGGGGTCCGGGAGCGCGGCGAACGCCGCGAGCAGGTCCTCGACGCCCTTGTACGGGCGAACCAGGCCGAAGTGGAGCAGGCGTCCCGGGACGACCTCCGGACGCGGCCGGCCGGCGAACCAGGAGCGGTAGTGGCCGTGCGGGATCGTCCAGGTCCGGTCGGGGTGGGCCGTCGGGGTGAACGCGTTGAGCCGGATCCACTGCGAGGTGCGGGCGTCGAGCCTGCCCAGCAGCGCGGCGTCCAGCGCGGCCGACGGCTCGTGCGGGCGCGTGTTGTGCAGGGTGCGCACCACCGCGACCCGCCTGAGCCGCAGGACGGGCAGCAGGGCGAGCAGGGCTCCGCGGCACGCGAGTCGCGCCAGCCGACCGGGCCGGCGCAGGAGGTTCTCGGGCCAGTGCACGTGGAACACGTCGTACCGGCCGGTCAGGGCGGTGCGCCAGGAGAAGTACCGGACGTCCGCGTCGGGGGGCAGCGCGTCCACGAGCAGGCGGAGGTACGGGTTCGTGGTCGGCCGCGGCCTGGGGAAGGACTGCAGGACCGTGAGCCGTTCGGCGGCCTCGATGGCGGGCACCTCCGGTGCGGTGCGGGAGGGACTTGCCCCGGTGAGCGACGATGTTCCCATGGACGACCCCGATCCCGGCGCACGGTCCGGCGGCGAGCCCGGCCTCGGCGGCCTGTTCGGGGAGCCCGGCGCTGCGCCCCGCTCCCGCGACGTGCTCGCCCGCGTCGTCGACGCGCTGCTCGAGGCCTCGCCCGAGGCGGCCACGGCGCTGGGGGACCACCGCTTCGACGACCTCCTCGACGACCTGTCCACCGAGGGCATGGCCGCCCGCGCCGACGTCCTGCGCGACGCCCTGCAGGCCCTGGACGGCGTCGACGACGTCGGGCTCGCGCCGGGCGACCGGGTCGACCTCGACGTGCTCCGCGGGGCCGTGGTGGCCGACGTCTGGCGGCTCGACGAGCTGCGCGCGCACGAGCACGACCCGCGGGTGCACCTGCCCGGCCGGGCGCTCCGCCCGCTGCTGGCCCCGCGCGGCGGGCACGTGCCGGAACCGGCTGCACGGGCACAGTCGCTGACCGCGCGGCTGTGCGGCGTGCCGCGCCGGCTCGCCGTGGCCCGGGCGCAGCTCCGGGAGCTCGCCCGCGTGCACGTGGAGGCGGCGCTCGAGGAGGCCCGGGCGGACGCCGTGCTGCTGGGTGCTCCCGTCGACACGGTCGCGGCCGCCGTCGCCGAGCGGGCGCCGGGCGCGGCGCAGGCCCTGGACGCCGCCCGCGCCGGAGCCGCCGCGGCCCTGGCGGAGCACGCGGCGTGGCTCGAGTCCCGGCTGGCCGACAGCGAGGCCGACCCGCGGCTGGGCGCGCAGCGCTACGCCGCGACGCTCTGGTACGCGCTCGACACCGAGACCGCTCCCGACGTGCTGCTCACCCGCGCCGAGAGCGACCTGCAGGGCGTCGAGGAGGAGCTGGCCGACGCGGCCGCGGTCGTCGGGGGGAGCTCGCGGCGCGGCGTGCGCCAGGTGCTCGCGGACCATCCCGGGGCGACCGGGTCGTGGGCGGCGGCCGTCGCCGAGGCGGCCCGGCGGGTGCGGGAGAGCCGGGCGGTCAGTGTGCCGCCGGGGGTCGAGCTGCCACCGCGGCCCGCTCCGGGCAGGTCCGCGCGCGGTCCCCAGCTGCTCGTCGCGGCCCACGAGGCCGTCCCGGGGCTCGCGCTGCAGGCCGCCCACGCGCGCGCGACGCTGCCGGTCCGGGCCGTCCGGCGCGTCGTGGCCAGCGAGGTGTTCGTGCAGGGCTGGGCCGCCTACGCCGAGGACCTCGTCGCCGGCGCCGGCGACGACGAGCCCGTGCTGCGCGTGCACCTGCTGCACCGCCGGCTGCTCGCGACCATCGACGCCGTGCTCGACGTCCGGGTGCACGCCGAGCAGCTGCCGCGAGCCGAGGCGCTGCGCCTGCTCACCGACCGCGGGTCACCTCGACGAGGCGGCGGCCGCCGCCTCGTGGCGCGACGTGCTGCTCGGGCCGGCCCGGCGTCGGCCCCGTACTCGGGCTACCACGACGTCCGCGACGTCGTCGGCCGGCTGTGCGGCGCGCGTCCTGCTGCATCGGCGGCCGCGCTGCACGACGCCGTCCTGGCCTACGGCGCTCCCGCCCCCCGGCACCTGAGCGTGCTGCTCGGCCTTCCGGACCTGCCGGAGCCGCCCGGCTCCTCGTGACGTCCCCCGCCGGGCGTCGCTAGGGTTGGGGCCGTGGCAACCATCGAGGACGTCGGCGCCCGCGAGATCCTCGACTCGCGCGGCAACCCCACGGTCGAGGTCGAGGTGCTCCTCGACGACGGCACCACGGCCCGGGCGGCCGTCCCGTCCGGCGCGTCCACCGGCGCGTTCGAGGCGGTCGAGCGCCGCGACGGCGACAAGGGCCGCTACGGCGGCAAGGGCGTGCGAGAGGCCGTCAGCGCCGTCCTCGAGCAGATCGGCCCCGCGCTCGTCGGCTACGAGGCGAGCGAGCAGCGCCTGGTCGACCAGGCGATGCTCGACCTCGACGGCACCGACAACAAGGCCTCGCTCGGCGCCAACGCCATCCTCGGCGTCTCGCTCGCCGTCGCGAAGGCCGCCGCCGACTCCGCCGGCCTGCCGCTGTTCCGCTACCTCGGCGGCCCGAACGCGCACGTGCTGCCCGTGCCGATGCTCAACATCCTCAACGGCGGCGCGCACGCCGACGGCGGCGTCGACATCCAGGAGTTCATGATCGCGCCGATCGGCGCCGACGACGTTCCGGGAGGCGCTGCGCTGGGGCGCCGAGACCTACCACGCGCTCAAGTCCGTGCTCAAGGGCAAGGGCCTCGCGACCGGCCTCGGCGACGAGGGCGGGTTCGCCCCGAGCCTGCCGAGCCAACCGCGACGCGCTCGAGCTCATCGCGACCGCGGTCGAGCAGGCCGGCTTCACCGCTCGGCACCGACATCGCGCTCGCCCTCGACGTCGCGGCGACCGAGTTCTACGCCGACGGCGGCTACCGGTTCGAGGGCAGCGCAGCGCGGCAGCGACGAGATGATCGAGTACTACCGCGGGCTCGTCGACGCCTTCCCGCTGGTCTCGATCGAGGACCCGCTGGCCGAGGACGACTGGGAGGGCTGGACGGCCATCACGTCCGCCCTCGGCGACCGCGTGCAGATCGTCGGCGACGACCTCTTCGTCACCAACCCCGACGCGCCTGCAGCGCGGCATCGACGCCCGGCGCGGCGAACGCGCTGCTCGTCAAGGTCAACCAGATCGGCACGCTCACCGAGACGCTCGACGCCGTCGACCTCGCCCACCGCAGCGGCTACCGCACGATGATGAGCCACCGCTCCGGCGAGACCGAGGACACCACGATCGCCGACCTCGCGGTCGCCGTGGGCTCCGGTCAGATCAAGACGGGGGCGCCGGCCCGGTCGGAGCGCGTCGCCAAGTACAACCAGCTGCTGCGGATCGAGGAGGAGCTCGACGACGCCGCGGTCTACGCCGGGGCGTCGGCCTTCCCGCGCCGACGCGGCTGACCAGGGCGCCCCGGCGCTCCCGGGCGTGCCGCCGACCGCCCGGCCCGCGCTCGTGGCATGGTCGGGCTGAGGGCCGGCACGCCGGTACCGATCGGACGGACCGGACCACGGCGGCGGAAGGGGGACGACGATGGCGCCGAGACGCCCCGTGCCGCCGGGCCGGCCCGCGCGACGCCCCGCGACACCCCCGACCGGCGGGACGCCGCGCCGCCCGTCGGGGACTCCCGGCGCGGCCCGGCCGCCGGCCCGCTCGACCGCCGCGCGCACCGGCGGCGCCCGCCCTCCGCGGGCCCCGCGCCCGCGGCTGCCGGGGCGCGGCACCCCCGGCGGCGGCGCGAACCGCCGGCTGCCGGTGGTGCGCCCGGTGACGATGATGTCCGGCGTCCTTGTCATCCTGGCCCTGCTCATCGCGCCGTACGTGCGGCCCTGGCTGGCCCAGCGCTCGCAGCTCGACCAGGGCCGGGCCGAGGTCCAGCAGCTCCAGCAGCAGGTGGCGGCGCTGAAGGTCGAGCGCGACCGCTGGGACGACCCCGCCTACGTGCGCGCCCAGGCGCGGGCGCGGCTCCGGATGGTCATGCCCGGCGACGTGGCCTACGTGCGACTCGACCCGAAGCGTTCCGCAGCCCCTGCACAGGATCCGCGGAGCGCCGAGGCCGCCGTGCCGCCGCGGCATCCCCAGGCCTGGTACGGCACGCTCTGGCAGTCCGTGGTGGGCGCCGGCGGGCCCAGCGACACCGACGTGCCGTGACGGTCCCGCAGGACCCCGACCGGGCGACCGCCACCGACGCCGACGCCGTCGCCGTCCAGCTCGGGCGCGCCCCGCGCGGGTTGGCGGGCGTGGCACACCGGTGCCCCTGCGGCCTGCCCGACGTCGTCACGAACCCGCCCCCGGCTCGAGGACGGGACGCCGTTCCCGACGACGTTCTACCTCACCTGCCCGCGTGCCACCGGAGCCGTCGGGCACGCTCGAGGCCGGCGGCCTGATGCGCGAGATGACGGAGCGGCTGCGGGACGACGACGGCCTCGCGGCGCGCTACCGTGCCGCCCACGAGGACTACCTGCGCAGGCGGGCGGCCCTCGGCGAGGTCCCCGAGATCGCGGGGGTGTCCGCCGGGGGGATGCCCGACCGCGTGAAGTGCCTGCACGTGCTCGTCGCGCACGCGCTCGCCGCCGGGCCGGGCGTCAACCCCCTCGGTGACGAGGCGCTCGCCGCCCTGCCGCCGTGGTGGGCGGCAGGGCCCTGCGTGGACGTGGGCGACGTGGACGACGTGGACGACGTGGACATGGAAATTGACATGGGAATGGACATGGACGTGGACCGGCACCGCCACTGACCGAACGGGGACCGTCATGACCAGGGTCGCGGCCATCGACTGCGGCACGAACTCGCTGCGCCTGCTCGTGGCGGACGTCGACGCCGATGCGGGCACGCTGACCGACGTCGACCGCCGGACCGAGATCGTCCGGCTCGGCGAGGGCGTCGACGGGACGGGCCGGATCGGCCCGGCCGCCCTGGAGCGCACGCTGGCGGTGGCGCGCTTCTACGCCGCGGTGGCCGCGGAGGCGCAGGCGCAGGTGGTCCGGGTGGTCGCCACGTCCGCCGCCCGCGACGCCGCCGACCGGGAGGCGTTCTCGCACGGGATGCAGGAGCTGTTCGGCGTCGCACCCGAGGTCGTCAGCGGGGACGTCGAGGCGGCTCTGGCGTACGCCGGCGCCGTCCGGGTGGTCGCCGCTCGCGGCCACGAGGGGCCGTTCCTCGTCGTCGACGTGGGCGGCGGCTCGACCGAGGTCGTCCTCGGCGACGTGGAGGGCCGCGCGGGTGTCGCGGCCGCCCGGTCGGTGGCCGTCGGGTCGGTGCGCCTCACCGAGCGCCACCTGCACAGCGACCCGCCCAGCGCGGACGAGGTGGAGCACGCCCGCGCCGACGTCGCCGCCGCCCTCGACGAGGTCGCGTCCGCCGTCCCGCTGGCGCGCACCCGAACCCTCGTCGGGGTCGCCGGCACGGTCACCACCGTGACCGCGCACGCGCTGGAGCTGCCGGTGTACGACCCGGGTGAGGTCGACGGCGCCGAGCTCGAGGTCGCGGCCGTCCGCGCCGCCTGCGACGACCTGCTGCACCGGTCGCGGGCCCTGCGGGCCGAGCTGCCGTACCTCGAGGCCGGCCGGGTCGACGTGATCGGCGCCGGCGCCCTGCTCTGGGGTGAGATCGTCGGCCGCGTGCAGCGCGAGGCCGGCATCGCGAGCGTGGTCACGAGCGAGCACGACGTCCTCGACGGCATCGCGTGGTCGCTGGCGAGGCCGTAGTGGGCCGCCGGACCGTCGTCGCCGTCGCCGTCGCGCTCTCCACCGTCGTGGCCGGGTGCTCCGTGCCCCGTGAGCGGGACGCGAGCACCGCGCCGTCGCCCGCGACGCCGTCCGCGACGGGCGCGGGCGCGGAGCTGGTGGCCGTACCGTCGGCCGTCGCCGCCGTGCCCTCCGCTTCGCCGTCCGTGTCGCCGTCCGTGTCGCCGTCGCCGTCTCCCGCGCCCGTCCGCGCTCCGGTGCCGCACCAGGTCGCCGGCTACGCCCTGACCGCGGCCCCGCGCACGCTCGGCAACCCGCTCGACGTCGTCCGCGCTGCGCGGGACCTGTTCTGCGCCGGGACGGCACGGTCGGTCGTCCGGGGCGGCACCCGTGTCGGCGTCCTCATGCTGCTGGCGCTGCGCCCGGAGTACGTGGGCGACCACGGCATCGAGGCGATGCTCGTGCCGAAGGTCGTCGCGGGCATCACGAGCGGGGGCGTCACGCCCGCCTTCCGGACCTGGAGCGGCCTGCGGGTGGGCGTCGCCATGTCGGCGAAGGACGGCACGATCGTCGTCTGGTACACCCGCGGTGTCCTCGGGGTCGTGGTCGGCGGGGCGGACCCGGCGGTCGTCACCGGCTACGCGAGGGCCTACGTCGCGAGCCGCTGACCCACGCCCTAGGGTGAGGCGCCATGGGATCGATGGTGACCTTCGGGAGCAACGGCGGCACGGCTGAGGGGTACCTGGCCGAGGTGGAGGGCGGGGGGCCCGGCGTCATCGTCGTCCAGGAGTGGTGGGGGCTGGTCGGGCACGTCCGCAACCTGGTGGACCGGTTCGCCGCGGCCGGCTTCACGGCGCTGGCACCCGACTTCTTCCACGGCGCCAAGACCGACGAACCCGACGAGGCGATGCGGCTCATGATGGGCCTCGCCATGGACCAGGCCGCCAAGGACGTCGACGGTGCCGCGGTGTACCTCTCCGGCCTCGAGAGCGTGACCAGCCCGACCATCGGCGTGGTCGGCTTCTGCATGGGCGGGTCGCTGGCGCTGTGGAGCGCCACCGTCGCCGAGAACATCCAGGCCGCCGTCGGCTTCTACCCGGCCATGCCGTGGGAGCGCATGAACCCGACCTGGCCGAACTACGCGGGCAAGTCCGCGCTGATCCACGCCTCCGAGGAGGACGGGACGTCGAAGGCCCCGGGCATCCAGGCGGCGATCGCCGCGATCGAGGCCGCCCACGGGACGGTCGAGGTGCACGACTACCCGGGTACGCACCACGCGTTCTTCAACGACGACCGCCCCGAGGTCTACGACGCCGACGCGAGCGAGCTGGCCTGGGACCGCACCGTCACCTTCCTGCACGAGCACCTGGGCTGACGCTGCCCGCGCCCACCGTCGGGCGGCCGCTGCCGCACCCGGCCACCGGGCAGCTCTTCGACTCCCCGGTGCCGCCCGGCACGGGCTGGCCCGGTGACCCGTCGTCCGCCACCACGCCGGTGGCCGACGACGCGGACGGCGTCCGCGCCCTGGCCCGGTCCGCCACCGGCCTGCCGGCGCTCGAGGCCCGCGTGGGGGTCTGCCGCGCCTGCCCGCGCCTGGTCGCGTGGCGCGAGGAGGTGGCGGTCACGAAGCGCCGCGCGTTCGCGGGGGAGCCGTACTGGGGTCGGCCGATCCCGGGCTGGGGCGACCCCACCGCCTGGCTGCTCGTCGTCGGGCTGGCGCCGGCGGCGCACGGCGGCAACCGCACCGGCCGGATCTTCACCGGCGACCGCTCGGGGGACTGGATCTTCGCGGCGCTGCACCGGGCCGGGCTCGCGGCACAGGAGCACAGCGTGCACGCCGCCGACGGCCAGCGGCTGACCGGGGTGCGCATCGCCGCACCCGTCCGGTGCGCGCCGCCGGCCAACAAACCGACCCCTGCCGAGCGGGACACCTGCGCGCCCTGGTTCGACCGGGAGCTCGACCTGCTCGAGCCGACGCTGCGGGGCGTGCTCGCGCTCGGCGGGTTCGCGTGGGACGTGTTCCTGGCGGCCGCCGCGCGGCGCGGCTGGACCGTGCCGGTTCCCCGCGCGCGGTTCGCGCACGGGGCGACCGCCGAGCTCCTCCGCCCTCACGGCGAGCCCGTCACCCTGCTCGCGACCTACCACGTGAGCCAGCAGAACACCTTCACCGGCAGGCTCACCGAGGGGATGCTCGACTCGGTCCTGAAGGCGGCGCGGGCGTTCGCACCCTGATCGTCCGCGCCCTCCGCGAGCGTCCCTCGCGGAGGGGGACAGGTGTCCGGCGCATCCCGACGTATGCAGACCAAAGTGGTCAGACATGTGCGATGCATGACAACCGGATGACGGTTCCTTCCCCGCCTTGACCCGGTACTTCGCCCGCGCGGACGATGCGGCCCAGATGCTTTCGTTGCGCAAGCATCCCAACCCTCCAGGGTCGGAGAGGATCGCCATGCGCGTGTCCGTCGGGGCTGCTGCCACCGTCCTGGCCGGAGCGGTCCTCGTCGCCGCTGCCGGTACCGCCTTCGCCCGCTCGTCCTCACCGCCCCAGCGGCTCGCGGCCACCGTCAACGGGACGGCGTCGACGCCGCAGGGCACGCTGCCGCACGCCTTCCTCGACCTCGACACGTGGCCGGACAGCATGGCCGGCCCGCACGGTGCTGACGGGGGCACTCACCCCGACTGGGTCAGCTACGGGCCGTCGACGAACCTCAGCGTGCCGGCGCACAGCCTCGTCACCGTCACGATCAAGCAGTACGACAGCGGCGAGGAGCTGAACAACCCGTTCTTCGCCTCCGTCCACGGGACCGTCGACGGCACGATGACCCTCGACGGGACGACGCTGAAGGCGGTCGATCCGAACCACGTCGGCCACACCTTCACGATCCACGGCCTGGCCTCGACCAAGGACCCGCTGTTCGTGTCCGTGCCGCTGCCCGCCGTGCCCGAGGACGCGGCGACCCTGGACAACGGCTACCCGGCGCCGCACGTCGTCACCTTCTCGTTCGTCACCCAGGGCCCGGGCGAGTACGTCTGGCAGTGCGAGTACCCGTGCGGGGACGGCACCTACGCCAAGTTCGGCGGGCCCATGTCCCAGCAGTCGTACATGTCCGGCACCCTCACCGTGACGGCGAGCGCGTGAGCCGGCCGGCCCCTGAAGGGGGAGTGCGATGACCCTCCTCGACCGGCCCGCCGAACCGCCGGCGGAGGAGCAGGCGCCGGAGCCGCGCTGGCGGGCCTGGACGCGCCCGCCGATCCTGCCCGTCGTCGGCATCTGGGTTGTGCTCACCGTCCTGCTCGTCGTGTTCGCGCTGGTCGTCCCCGCCCGGCTGATGGGGCCGCCGGCGTCGTCGACGATGCGCGAGATCGAGTCGACCTTCACGGTGTTCAGCCTCGCGGCCGCGCCCGTGGCGGCGATGGTCTGGGCGATCCTGCTGTACAGCCTGGTGAAGTGGCGTCACCGGGGCAGCGAGCCGCCCACGGAGCCCGGGCCCCAGGTCCGCGGGAACAACCGGCTCCAGGTGGTCTGGCTCGTCGTCTCGTCCGCGCTGTGTCTCTTCCTGCTGGTCTGGGGCCTGGTCGTGCTGCAGCCGTCGGCCGGCGAGGCGGCCGCCACCACGGCGCCGACGGTCGTCGACGTCACCGGCAACCAGTGGGCGTGGACGTTCGCCTACCCCGAGGCGCCCGGCGCGCAGTCCGAGGTCCTGTACCTCCCGCTCGGCAAGCGCGTGCTCTTCCGGGTGACGTCCGTCGACGTCGTCCACTCCTTCTGGATCGACCAGATGGGCGTGAAGATCGACGCGAACCCGGGCGCGACGACGACGATCGCGGTCACCCCCGTCAAGCTCGGCGTCTTCACGATCCGCTGCGCCGAGCTCTGCGGGCTCTACCACTCGTACATGCAGACCCACGTGCACGTCGTCAGCCCCGAGGAGTACCAGCAGTTCGTGCAGGCCTCCGTCTCGGCGCCGCTGCCGAGCTCGGACGACGCGCCGCCCGTGCCCGGGGCCGCCACGGCGACGGAGGCGTCGTGAGCGCCGCCCCCGGCCTCCCGGCCGACCCGCCCGCCGCCCGCTCCATCGCCCGTCCGTGCCGTCCCGACCTGACGGAGGTGCCATGTCCGCCACGACCGTAGCGGCGCCGGAGGCGCCGGCGGCCCCGCCCGCCGGCGGGCTCGTGCGGCGGCTCAACGTCGTCACCGGCATCGTCCTCGGGGTCGCTCTGGCCACCGGCGCCTGGTTCCTCTCGAACGGCGTCCTCCCCAGCCCCGAGGAACTGGGCGACAACCACAAGAACACCGCGGTGGTGCTGATCACCTTGTGCACGTGGGCCCTGGGCTTCCTCATCGGCGTCGGCGCATTCGTCGGGCCGGTGCGCTGGCTCCTCGGCCGTGACCTGACCCACGGCGACGAGGAGTACATGGCCGGCAAGGACCAGGGCTGGCGGCGGTACTTCCGCTTCACCACGGACCACAAGGTGGTGGGGATCCAGTACCTCGTCCTGGCCATGGTGCTGTTCGGCGTCGGCGGGCTGCTCGCGATGCTCATCCGGACCAACCTCGCCCAGCCGGGTTCGAAGCTCCTGAGCCCCACCGAGTACAACAGCATCGTCGGCCTGCACGGCATCATCATGATCATCGCAACGATCATCATGATCTCGGGCCCGTTCGGGAATTTCATCGTGCCGATCATGGTCGGCGCGCGGGACATGGCCTTCCCGCGGCTGAACGCCCTGAGCTTCTGGGTGCTCTTCGCCGCGGTCCCCGTGCTGCTCGCCGCCTTCCCGCTGGGAGGCATCCCCACCGGCTGGTCCGCCTACGCCCCGCTGTCGGACCAGGCCCCCACGGGCATGGACGCGTTCCTGGTGGCGATCATCCTGTTCGCGATCTCCAGCGGCGTCGCGGGGGCGAACCTCACCACCACGGTGGTCCGGATGCGCGCCCGCGGTATGACCTGGACGCGCACCCCGATCTTCGTCTTCGGGACGACGACCAGCGTGGCCCTCGGGCTCGTCGCGTTCCCCATGTTCATGGCCGCGATGGTGCTCCTCGCCATGGACCGGTCCCTCGGCGCCACGTTCTACGTCGCCGCCTCCGGCGGCAGCCCGTGGCTGTACTCCAACCTCTTCTGGCTGATGGGACACCCCGAGGTCTACGTGATCCTGCTGCCGGCGTTCGCCGCGCTGCTCGAGCTCACGCCCGTCTTCACCCGCAAGCCCCTGTTCAGCTTCAACGGTGCCGTCGTCGGCATCGCCGGGATCGTCGGCCTCAGCCTCTTCGTGTGGGCCCACCACATGTACATGGCCGGCTGGGCACCGGCGCTCGCCGGACCGTTCATGGTGACCACCGAGATGATCTCGGTCCCCACGGGCCTGCTCATCCTCGTGCTCCTCGGCACGCTCTGGCGGGGCGTCGTGTGGATGCGCCTGCCCGTGATGGCCGTCTACGCCGTGCTCTGGAACTTCATCATCGGTGGCATCACCGGCATCTACCTCTCCGACGTGCCGGTCGACCAGGCCGAGCACGGCTCGATGTTCGTCACCGCGCACTTCCACTACACCCTCATGGGCGGCGCGCTCACCGCCACGCTGGGCGCCGTCGCCTACTGGTTCCCCAAGATGACCGGGCGGATGCTCGACGAGCGCACCGGGCGCATCGGCTTCTGGACCGCCCAGGTCGGCTTCAACGTCGTCTTCCTCGGAATGTTCGCGGTGGGGCTCGCCGGTCAGCCCCGCCGCGTCGCCGACCCCGGATCGACGTTCGCCACCGGGAACCTGATCTCCTCCCTCGGCGCGTACGTCATCGGCATCGGGATGCTCGTCTTCCTCTACGCGATCGTCCACTCCTGGCGCAACGGAGAGGTGGCGCCCGCGAACCCGTGGGGAGCCAAGACGCTGGAGTGGCAGGTCCCGACGCCCGTCCCGCTGGAGAACTTCGCGGTGCTGCCCGTCGTGACCTCGGACTTCTACACGTTCACCGAGCCGTTCCCGGCCGAGGCCCAGGCCGAGCCCGCGCAGCCCGACGTGCCGGTGCCCGTCGGGGCGACCGTCGACCTCACCGCCGCCGAGGCCCTGCCGAGCCAGTCCGGCCCCGGCGAGCCCGCCGAAGGGAGCCTGTCGTGACGGCCGTCGAGCGCGTCCCCCAGCAGCCGGGCGACCCCGGGACCGACCCTGCCGGCGGTCACGTCATCGAGCACGACCCGCCGGACGTCGTCTTCCGGCGGCAACGGCTCGGGGTCATCCTGCTCATCGTCGCCGACGTGGCGTTCGTGCTGTCGTTCGTCTTCGCCTACCTCTACCTGCGCGGCCTCGACACCGAGGGCGGCTGGCTGCCCCAGGACGGGCCGTCCGCGCTCGGCGCCGGCTTCGGCTGGCTCATCGCCGCCGTCATGGTCGCCAGCTGGGGCTGCTACCGCTGGGCCGAGTCGGGGGCCCGGGCCGGGCACCGCGAGCGGATCGTCCTCGGCACGCTGGCAGCCGTCGTGCTCGTGGTCGTCGACCTGGCCATGCAGGTGTACCAGATGGTCACCGCGGGATTCGTCGTGTCCGACGGCTCCTACGCCTCGGCCTTCATGGCGCTCGCCGGGTACCACGTCTTCCACCTCACCCTGACCGTGTTCCTCGGCCTCGGCATCGCCAACCGGGCCCGGCTCGGGCGCTTCGACGGCCGGCCCGGGCACGTGCGTCTCGTCGGGTACTGGTGGACCTGGGTCGTCCTCTCGGCGATCATCACCGCGGCGACGACGTCTCTCACGGCGAGCCCGCATGCCGGATCGTGAGGAGCACCGCGCTGGTCGCGGTGGCCGCACTCGCGCTGACGGCCTGCTCGGCGCGGACGCCGTCCGCGGCGCCCCCGCCGGAACCGTCGTCGAGGCCCGCGGCGACGTCCGCGGTCACGCCCACCGTCACGCCCTCGGCGCGCTACCCGCTCGGGCTGGAACGCTACCCGGCGCCGTCGCGCCGGCCCCTCCCGGCGTTGGCGGGACCGATGCTCGAGGGGGCACCCACCTCGGTCGCGCAGGAGCGCGGGCACGTGGTGGTGCTCAACGTCTGGGCCTCCTGGTGTGCCCCCTGCCGGGAGGAGTCGCGGATGCTGGCGAGCCTGCGCACCCGCCGGCCGGCGGTGCGCTGGATCGGGATGGACGAGAACGACGCCGTCACCTCCGCGCGGGCGTTCCTGCGGGCGGCGGGCTACCCGCCGTCGTACCCGACGATGGTGGACGACGGCACCAGGCTGGCCACGCTCGCGGCGTGGCTCCCGCCGGCGCTGCCGGGGACGCTCGTGGTCGACGCGCAGGGCCGGGTCGCGGCCCGGGTGGTCGGCGCGGTCCCGGCCGGCCGGCTCGAACCGGTCCTGGCCGAGCTGGGCGTGCGATGAGCGGCGCCGCCGGGCACGCGCTCGTCACCGACGGGCGATCGCGGTGACCGTCCTCGCGCGGCCGACCGCGGTCGCGCCCGCGTCGCTGCGGGGCCGGGTCGGAACGCGGGTCCGCGCCTACGTCGCGCTCACCAAGCCGCGCATCATCGAGCTGCTGCTCGTGACGACCCTGCCGGCGATGGTGCTCGCCGCGCGCGGGATCCCCCCGCTCGGCGTCGTCGCCGCGACCCTCGTCGGCGGCGCCGCGGCCGCGGGCAGCGCCAACGCGCTCAACTGCTACGTCGACCGCGACATCGACGCCCTCATGCGGCGCACGTCGACCCGCCCGATCATCCGCTCCGCGGTGAGCCCGCGAGCGGCGCTCGTCTTCGGCCTGGTGCTCGGCGTGCTTGCCGTGGCCGGGCTCTGGCTGGTGACCGGCCCGCTCGCCGCGGCGCTGACCCTGGCCGCGATCGCCATCTACGTGCTCGGCTACACGCTCGTCCTCAAGCGCCGGACGCCGTCGAACATCGTCTGGGGCGGTGCGGCGGGGTGCATGCCGACCTTGATCGGCTGGGCCGCGGTCGACCACAGCCTCGCGCCCGCCCCCTTCGTGCTGTTCGCGATCGTCTTCTTCTGGACACCCCCGCACTTCTGGGCGCTCGCGATGCGGTTCAGCGACGACTACGCCGCCGCCGGTGTCCCCATGCTGCCGGTGGTGGCCGCGCCCGCGGTCGTCGTCCGGCGGATGACGGTCTACACCTGGCTCACGGTGGCCGCATCCCTGGGCCTGTGGCCCGTCGCCGGCACCGGCCCGCTATACCCGGTGGGGGCCGCCGTCGCCGGCGCGCTGTTCCTGCGCGAGGTGCATGCCCTCGGCGGGCGGGTCCGCGCGGGCGAGCAGCCCCGCCCGATGCGGGTGTTCCACGCGTCGATCTCCTACCTGACGTTGCTGTTCGGGTGGCTGGCGATCGCGGTGGTGGTGGGAGCGCAGCTGTGACCAGGCGCCTCCTCGCCGGGAGCGCGGTCGTCGCCGCCGCGCTGGCCGGCTGCGGCGCCGGGCCGGCGGCGGTAGCGCCGGGCGACGGGGCCGGCCCGACCACCGGGCGTGAGGCCGGGCGGCTGAGCGCCGACGGGGTCACGGTGGTCCTGCACTGGCGGGGATCGGGAACGGCGGTCCGGCTCGAAGCGACGTACACCCCCGATGCGCCCGGCTTCCATCTGTACGGCACGGAGCTCCCGGCGCTGGGCGTGGACGGGGTCGGCCGTCCCACCCGGCTCGAGGTCGGCGGGTCGGCGAGCGCGACCGGCCGGCCCGTCGCCGACCGCCCGGCGCGGCTGGAGCCCGTGGCGGGGGCGAGCCGCCCAGTTCCCGTCTACCCCCCGGGGCCGGTGACCCTGTCGCTGCCGACGCAGCTGGGGCCTGCGGGCCTCCCGCAGGTGTGGGTCAGCTACGCCGCGTGCAGCACCAGCACGTGCCTGCCGCCGGTGACGCACCACACGGTCGACGTCGCACCCCCTGCATGAGCCGCTCGTGACCCCCAGGCCCGCGCGCGCCGCGGTGCTCGCCGTGCTCGCCGCCCTCGCCCTGCTCCTCGTCACGGCGGGGCCGGCGTCGGCGCATGCCACCCTGGTGGCGGCGTCGCCGACCCGGGGCAGCGAGATGGCCGACCCGCCGCGCGAGGTGCTGCTGCGCTTCAGCGAGCCGGTGGCGATCGACCGCCGCTCCGTGGAGGTCTACGACGCGTTCGGCTTCCGCATCGACACCGGCGGGCCGGTGTATCCCGGGGACGACCTGTCGCTGGTCCGGATCGGGCTGCGCGCCCCGCTCGCGGAGCAGTCCTACCTGGTGGTGTGGCGGGTCGTCTCCGCCGACGGGCACCCCGCCGAGGGGAGCTACACCTTCGGGTACCGGGTGCCCGCCCGGCCGGCGGTCTCCCCCACCGACCTCTCCGACCCGCTGCTGGGGTTCCTGCACGGCCTCGCGCGGTGGGCGGGGCTCGCGGGCACGACGGTGCTCGCCGGGGGAGCCTTCTTCGTGGCCGTCCTCTGGCGCGCCGGCTGGCAGCGGCGCCGGGTGCGGCGGCTGCTCGCCGGCGCCTGGATCCTGACGGTCGCGTCGACCCTCGCGCTGCTGGTGCTGCAGGGCCCCTACGGAACGTCGCTGCGGCTCTCCGACGTCACCGACCCCGAGCTGCTCCGGCTCACCCTCGGGACCCTGTTCGGCAAGCTCCTGCTGCTGCGCCTCGTCAGCCTGCTCGGGGCGGCCGCGGTGTGGTGGCAGGCCAGGCGGTCGGGGGCGGCTCCGGGCCAGTGGGACGTCGCAGGCCTGGCCCTGCTCGCCGCCGAATCGTTCAGCTTCGGCGGGCACGAGGGCCAGGGGACGTTCGCCCCGCTGACGGCCACCGTGGACGCCGCGCACCTGCTCGCCGCCGCGGTGTGGATCGGGGGGCTCACGGTGCTGCTCACCGGACTGATCCCCGTCGCGGCCGCCCGCTGGGAGGACGACCGCCTCGCCGTCGTCCTGCACCGGTGGTCGCGCGTCGCGACGGGCGCCGTCACGGTGCTCGCGGTGACGGGCGTCGTCCAGGCCTGGCGGGGCATGGGGGAGTGGGCCGCGCTGACGACCACCGCGTACGGCGGCCTCGTGCTCGCCAAGGTCGGCCTGCTGGCGCTGGTGCTGGCTGCCGCCGAGTTCAGCCGCCGGGCCGTGGCGCGGTCGGCGCCGTCGACGGTCGTCGGCGACGGGTCACCGTCGGTGCGCCGGCTGCGCCGGTCGGTCGGCACCGAGACGGCCGTGCTCGCGGTCGTCCTCGGTGTCACTGCGGCGCTCGTGAACACCGTGCCCGGCTGGCAGTCCTACGCCCCGGCCTGGACGACGACCACCACCGCCCGCGACGGCGCCGGAGCCGCCGCGCTCGTGGAGCTCACGGTCGACCCGGTGCGGCTCGGCACCGAGATCCTCACCGTGCGCGCCACGGGCCCGGACGGCGCTCCGCTGGCCCTGACGGGCCTGACGGCGTCGCTGACGCAGCCGCAGCTCGGGCTCGGCCCGATCGTCGTCGACGGCTCGGCGACCGCCCCGGGACGCGCCACGGCGACGGCCGCGGTGCCCGACCCGGGTGCCTGGACCGTCGAGTTGCGGCTCCCGGCGGGCGGCTCGACCGTCTACCGCACGACCCTCACGTACCGGGTCGAGTGAGGCCCCGCACGACCGCGGCCCCCAGCGCCAGCAGCAGCACGCCGCCGAGTCCGACGAGCACCCAGCCGAGCGGCGAGCCGGCGACGAGCGCCACCGGGTACCCGATCGCGTAGCAGGCCGCCGTCGCCGCGGCCAGCGCCCACAGCCGGCGGCTCCGCCACCACGCGTCGCCCCTCACGGAACCGTCGCTCGTCACGGCACCGGGTGGTGCGTCCACCACGCCACCGCCGCCGTGACGTCACTGGTGGTCCACCCCGGCTGCGGCGGGTGCGCGAGGTTGTCGCGGCCCTCGTCGTTCAGGTAGGCGTTCAGCGTGGGCGGCGGCGCCTGGCCCTGGCTGTCCGGCGTGCCGATCACCAGCCAGCGCTCGTGCCCCTGGCCGTCGAGGAGGAAGACGCCGTCCTGGTGGGTCACGTCGTAGGTCAGCGGCTTGCCGGTCAGCCAGTCCTTCGGCAGCGGCGGCTCGTCGGGCGTCTTGCTGTAGGCGACGCCGAGCGCTGCCCAGAAGGCGGCGACGTCCGCCGGGCTCCCGGTGAGGAAGGTCCAGTCCGGCCGGCGGGGGCCGAACAGGGCGCGGTAGGCGGCGAGGTGGCGGGTGTCGTCGCGCTCGGGGTCGACCGTCACCTCCAGGAACCGCACCGAGTCGCCGAGCCCCGCCTCGGCCACCGCGTCGGCGGCGTCCCGGATGTTCACGCTGGTCATCGGGCACACCTCCTGGCAGGTCGTGAGGAAGGTCGTGACCAGGACGGTCTTCCCGGTGAGGTCGCGCAGCCGCACGCGGTGCCCGTCGGCGTCGGTCAGCGGCAGGTCGAGGACGGCGCCGGGCAGCGCCTTGTCGGTCACCGTGCCGTTCGGGGGCCCGCCCGGAGGGCTGTCGACCACGGCGGCGGACCCGCCGGCGCCACCGGACCCGGTTCCGGCGGCACAGGCGCACAGCGAGAGGGCCAGGGCCGTCATCGAGGCCGCCAGGAGGGCACGTCGGGTCACCGCGGCATCGTGCTCCTCCCCGGCTCGCGCCGGACGCGTGGGGGCGGCCCGCCGGGCGGGTCCGCCGCGTGCAGGTCGGCGAGATAGGCCTGCCAGGCGGCGAGCTCCGGGTCCGTGTCCGCCGCCGGAGGCCCGGGCGGCGTCGGTGCGGGGGCCGGTGCCGCCGGGAGAGCGGCGGACGCCGGCGGAGCCGGGTGCGTGTCGCCGGCCCGCTCCCGGGCCAGGCGCACCCACAGGTACACGCCGTAGCCAGCGATGAGCGGCCACTCGACGGTGTATCCCCAGGCGAGGTCGTGGCCGGAGCGGGCCCGGGTGAACTCGAACACCCCCGCCGCCAGGCACAGCGGCACGAGGACGGCCGCCGTCACGTGCAGCAGGGCCCCGGACAGGCGGCGTCCGGAGCGCGGCTGCCCGCCGCTCACCCGGCCGCCCCCTGCGTGAGCGCGATCTCCCGGTCGATCCGGACCGTGGCGCGCGCCTCGGCCTTCAGCCACTCGTGCACCGCGACGCTGACCCAGAAGGCCCCGAGGAGCATCCCCGAGCTCCACATCAGCCCGCCGGCGAGTTGCTGGTCGGCAAGCGGACCGGGGCCGAAGGGACGCTCCGCCGCCGCGTAGGCGGGGTAGAGCACGTGCCGGGAGACGTAGATGAAGAACCCGGTCATGCTCTCCGGCAGCATCATCAGGACCAGCGAGACGACCTTGACCAGGGGCGTCGGCCCGTGCGGGACCGGGTTGGCCCCCACCAGCGGGTAGAAGTAGAGCAGCGCGACGCCGAGGTACAGCGGATGCTCGACGTACTCGTGCAGGGCCGGGTTCTCGAGGGCCGCGTCGTAGAAGCCGGTGAAGTGCGTGGCCACGAGTGCCCCCGCGAACAGCACCCACGTGACCACGGGCCGCGTGAGGACGCGCAGCGCGGGGCTGCGCAGCACCGGCACCACCCAGCGCCGGCGGGCGGGGCGGGACAGCACCTGCAGCAGCAGGAGCACCGGCGCGCCCAGCAGGAGCAGCGGCGCGACGACCATCATCGTCACCAGGTGCTGGACCATGTGCGCCCAGAAGAAGGTGTCGTCCCAGGCTCCGAACGGCCCGACGATCACGAGCAGCCACAGGGCGAGGCCGGCACCGAAGGCCAGCGATCGGCGGGCCGGCCACACCCGGCCGCGGCCGGTGACCCGGCGCACCCCCCACGCGTAGAGGGCAGCCGCGAGCACGGCGGCGAGGACCGGCACCGGCTGCGGGTCCCAGCTGCCGAGGAAGGCGCCCGGGGCGGCCATGCCCGGAGCGTACGATTCGCGCCGGCCGCGGCACAGGGCTGCCGGATGACAGTCGCATGACAGCGTCCGCCACCCTCCGTCCCGCGCCCGGGCGTGGGCGCGGTCAGCGGGTGCCGGCCGCGCGCAGCACGGTCAGCGCGAGGGCGCCGGCGACCTCCTCGACCTCGTCCAGCGGCACGTACTCGCCGGCGGTGTGGGCACGGCGGACGTCGCCGGGGCCCAGGTGCAGCGTGGGGATCCCCGCGCGCGGCGTACAGGCGCAGGTCGCTGCCGTAGGGCGCACCCCGCTCGGCGCGGCCGGGCCCGGCCTGTGGCGTCGGCCCAGGCGCCCTGCACGAGCGGCATCAGGTCGTGCCCGACCGGCAGCCGGCCGCTGGCGAACTGGCCGCCCCACCACGTCACGCGCACCGGGTGCTCGCGGAGCCAGGGGTGTGCCGCGCAGGCGGCGTCCACGGCGTCCTCGAACGCGGCGCGGGCGTCGGCGGGGTCCTCGTCCAGCGCGACGCCGTAGCGGCCCTCCGCCACGAGCAGGTCGGGCACGGTGCTGGCCCAGTCGCCGGCGCGGACCGTGCCGATCGAGAGCGGGTATGCGATCCGGTAGCCGGCCATCAGCGGGTCGGGGGCCGCGCAGCGGCGCCGTTCGAGCTCGAGCAGGGCGGCGTGCACGGGCAGGAACATCTCGAGAGCGCTGACACCGTCCGCCCGCGCGCTGCCGTGCACGGCCGAGCCGGGCACCTCGAGGCGGAACGTCAGCGCGCCGGCGTTCGCCGTGACGACGTGTCGGTCGGTCGGCTCGGGGACGACGCAGGCGTCGCCCCGGTGGCCGCGCGCGAGCGTGCCGAACGCGCCCAGCCCGCCGTCCTCCTCGCCGACGACGCCGTGGAACGCGACCCGCCGCCGCGTCCGGACGCCGGCGCAGCTGCAGGGCCGCGAGTGCGGCCAGCGCCGCCACCACGCCGCCCTTCATGTCGCAGGCGCCGCGGCCCACCATCACGTCGCGGTTCCCGAGGCCGACGATGCGTGGGGTGAACGGGTCGCCGTCCCAGCTCGCCGGATCGCCGGGCGGGACGACGTCGACGTGCCCCTGCAGCACGATCGCCGGGGCGCGGGTGTCGCCGTCCCGGTCGTCGTGCGACGTGCCCACGACGCCCCAGGCCTCGGTGCGCGGCGCCTCCGTGCCGGGGTACCCGTCGCGGCCGGCGAGGTCGTCGAGGTCCATCCGCCAGTGGTCGACGTCGAGACCGAGCCGCCCGAGGCGGTGCGCCACCCACTGCTGCGCATCGGCCTCGGCGTCGCTGCCCGTGACGCTCGGGATCCGCAGCAGCGCGCCCAGGTCGCGCACGAGCTCACCGCGGCGGGCGAGGTCCCGGACGGCGTCGAGCACCGCCCGCTCGGTGTCGGTCAGCTCCTGCCTGGTGGCCCCGACGGTCTCGGTCATGGCAGCAGGTTAGGGATGATCAGCGGGTCATGGGAGGACCCTTTCCACCATGTGGTCCTGCTCCAGGTGGCGACGTCCCGGTCCGACCACCGCAAAGGGGGCAGAGGCCTGCGGCGGTCCGGGGCCGGCGGCCGGCCCTAGGCTGGCGGCCGAGCCCCCGTAGCCCAACGGCAGAGGCAGGCGCCTTAAAAGCGCTCGAGTGCGGGTTCGAGTCCCGCCGGGGGTACCCCTCCCCTCCATCGCCGATCATGCACGCTGGAGCGATCATGCAGGCGTGGTGTAGCGACCATGATCGCTCCAGCGTGCATGATCGCTGCAAGAGAGTGCGCGGCGGTCGGGGCCTGCCGGGTGGTCAACGGCGCAGGGCGCGGAGCTGGTCGGCGTGCGCGGGCAGGTGGCTCCGGGGCTGGACGACGAGCAGCAGGCGGGCCACAGGCATGTCGGCGTCCACGACGACGCGGCCGTGGTCCTGCAGCCGGCTCGAGACGGGCGCGCCGAGCTGCTCCTCGTCGAGGCGGGACAGGAGGGCGAGCAGGGTGGCCGAGGTGGCGCGCCCGGCCGCCACCATCCGCGGGAGGTCGCCGCCGTGCTCGGCGACGAAGGCGTCGAGCACGGCCGGGTCGTTGACCGCCTCGTTGTCGAGCCGGGCGGCGGCGCCCGCGACGACGGCGCGGGCGACCGACGCCAGGGCGACGTCGCCGAGGGCGACGTGCGCGACCACGCGCTCGGCGGTCCACTCACCCTCCGCAGGGACGCCGAACCCGCCGGCGAGGGCCTCCGCGTAGAAGTCGTCGTAGGCGGCGGCCAGCGCGGCCAGATCCTCGCCCCCGACGGGTTCCCGGGCGGCCAGGTCGCCGTAATGGTCGAGCACGGCCCCCCAGGCGTCGGGTGCGTCGTAGGCGCGCCGACGGGTCCCGGCCTGCTCGCCGAACGCCGCCCAGCCGTCGTGGCGCAGCTCGACCCGGGTGCCGTCCTCGTCGGGCGTGAACACGACCTCGACCCGGCTCGCCCGCGACTCGGGCAGGCCGGGGTACCAGCTCAGCACGAGCCGGTGCGGGGGCTCCCACACCACCACCGTGGCCCAGACGACCGTCGTGCCGTCGAGGGCGCGCTCGACGAGCCTCCCGTCGTGGAAGCCGAGGGTCGAGCGGCCGCCGAAGCCGCTGTGCGTGACGAGCGGCCACCACGCGTCGATCCGGTCGGTGAACAGCGCGAAGGCGTCGGCCGCGGTGCGCCGGACGTGGGTGGCCCGCAGGACGGGCGGCAGGTCGTGCGTCTCGCGGGTGGTCACGGGTTCTCCTCGGCGTAGGCGGTGAAGGCGTCGAGGACGCCGTCCCAGAAGGTGTCCACGTAGGCGCGCACGGCGGCCAGCCCGTCGGGCGCGACCCGGTAGTAGCGGCGCGTCCCGCTCGCCCGGCTGTCGACCAGGCCCGCGCCGGCCAGGACGCGCAGGTGCTGCGACACCGCGGACTGGCTCACGGGTACCTCGCGGGTGAGCCCCGCGACGGTGAGCTCGCCGCCGCGCAGGAGTTCGAGGAGGCGGCGGCGCGTCGGGTGGCCCAGCGCGTCGAGGGCGGCGTGGGCGACCGCGGCGCCCGATCCATCAGTCACAGCTAATGATTAGTGCAGGGTGATGGACCGGGTCAAGCCCGGTCGGGTGGCGGATCGATCACCGGGGAACTTCGGGGCACCCGTCGGCATTACATTCATGAGGTCCGGGACAGATGCCGGACCCGCGTGGCGGCAGAGGTCGTCACACGTCACGCTGCGCCGGCCACGGCGCAGGTTGCTTCGATCCCAGGAGGGACCGATGGAAAGCCGCAACCCCGTGTTCACCAACAACGAGGGGTTCAGCCGCGGGGGCTACGCGACCTTCCGGACCCCCAGCAGCGGCGAACTGCAGGGGATGTACGACGCGCCGTCCGCGACGGCGATCCAGACCGGCCGGATGACCCTCGACGACGTCGTCGTCCGCACCGCCGCCATCTTCGCCCTGCTCGTGGCTGCCGCCGCGACCATGTACTACGTCGTCAAGCCCGGCCCGGCGCTCGTGTTCGGGTCCGCCATCGTGGCGCTCGTCCTCGGGCTGGTCGTCAGCTTCTCGAAGACGGTGCGGCCGCCGCTGATTCTCGCCTACGGCCTCGTCGAGGGGGTCTTCGTCGGGGGCATCAGCTACTGGTACGCCGAGCGCTTCGGCAACCAGATCGTCCCGCAGGCCGTCATCGGCACGCTGGTGGCCTTCGGCACGATGCTCGCCCTGTACAAGGCGGGCGTCGTGCGCAACTCGCCGCGCTTCACGAAGATCCTCATCATCGCTGGCGTCTCGTACCTCGTGTTCGCGCTGGTGCAGCTCGTCGTGGTGGTGGCGGGCGGCCCGAGCGTCTACAGCATGGGCGGCCTCGGGGTGCTCGTCAGCGGCCTCGGCGTCGTGCTGGCCTCGCTCTACCTGGTGCTCGACTTCGACTTCGTCGAGCAGGGCATCCGCAACGGGATCCCGCAGCAGTACGCGTGGACGGCCGCCTTCGGGCTCGTCGTCACGCTGGTCTGGCTGTACCTCGAGATCCTGCGGCTCCTGGCGATCCTCCAGAACAACCGCTGACGCCTGCGGCATCCTGGGGGGCGTGACCTCACCAGCGGCGCGTGGCGCGGTGCTCCGGCACCGCGCCACGCGCCGTCGTGCGTCCACTGCTCGCAACCAGGGCGTGTGGATCCCGGTGAGGTGGGCATTGCGAGGGGGCTCGGGGGCACATCGGGCGAGAGAAGAGGAGCTGTACTGATGGAGCTGCCCGTGATCGGCGTGACCGCATACTCCGCGCGCGCCGCCTGGGGGGCCTGGGACGCCGAGGCTGTGCTGCTGCCCCGGCCCTACGTGGAGGCCGTCGCGCGTGCGGGTGCAGCGCCGGTCGTCCTGCCCCCGCTCCCTGCCGTCATCGCCGCGGCGCTGCCCCGGCTCGACGCCCTGGTCGTCGCCGGCGGTCCCGACGTCGAGCCGGTCCGCTACGGCCAGGAGCCGGGGGAGCACACGCAGCCGCCCAACCGCGACCGTGACGAGTCCGAGCTGCTGCTGCTCACCGAGGCCATCGACGCCGGCATGCCGGTGCTCGGGATCTGCCGCGGCATGCAGCTGCTGAACGTGCTGCGCGGCGGGACCCTGCTGCAGCACCTCCCCGACGTCCTCGGCAGCAGCGTGCACGCGCCGGAGCTCGGCGCCTACGCCTCGCACCCCGTGACGATCCAGCCCGGCACCAAGCTCGCCCACCTGCTCGGGCGCACCACGGTCGACGGCGTGCCCACGTACCACCACCAGGGCGTCGACGCGCTCGGCGCGGGGCTGCGAGCCACCGCGTGGGCGCCCGACGGCACGCTCGAGGCCCTCGAGGACCCCGACCTCCCGTTCTGCCTCGGCGTGCAGTGGCACCCCGAGGCCGGCGACGACCCGGCGCTGTTCGACGCGCTGGTCGCCGCGGCGCGGGCGACGTCGATGGCGACGTCGAGGGTCCCGTCCATGATCGCCGGCGGGGGCGGGGCCTGACCACGGTGAGCGGTGTCGAGGCCCCCGACGCCTACGACGTGACGCGGGCGGCCGAGCGTCTCGCCGACCGCCTGCGCGTGCTCGGCCCGCGCTGGGG
This sequence comes from uncultured Actinomycetota bacterium, assembly GCA_963792195.1. Lineage (GTDB taxonomy): Bacteria > Actinomycetota > Actinomycetes > Actinomycetales > Kineosporiaceae > DATKNA01. The sequence continues at coordinate 245,390 of CAWBVK010000008.1, forward strand.
AGCGCGGCAGGTCTCGGCGGACGCCGAGCAGCTCGCCGCCGTGCGCGCCGCGCTCCAGCGCCTGGCCGACGCCGCCGGGCGCGCCGAGGGCCGGCCGCCCCGGCCCGTGCCCGACCTGGGCCCGCACGCCCTCGCCGACCAGCTGCTCGTGCTCGCGCGCGACGCGGCGGCCACCGGCGAGCCCGCCGTCCTCGACGAGGCGGCCGAGGTCCTCGCCGACCTGCGGGCCCGGCTGTGACCGGGCCGCGCACCGCTCTCGTCACCGGGTGCGGGGGCGCGCTGGGAGCGGGGATCGCGGCCGGGCTCCGCGCGGACGGGCTGCGGGTGCTCACCCTCGACGCCGACCCGGCCGAGGGCGTGGACGTCGTCGCCGACGTGGCCGACCCCGCCGGGATGTCCGGCGTCCGGGCGGCGGTGGGGCCGGTCGACGTGCTCGTCAACAGCGCCGGTGTGGCGGGCCCGGGCAGCCTGCTCGTCGACGTCGAGGACGAGGAGTGGGCACGCACCATCGAGGTCGGTCTCAGCGGGGCCTTCCACGTGTGCCGGGCGTTCCTGCCCGACATGATCGAGGCCGGGTGGGGGAGGGTCGTCAACGTGGCAGGCGTCGCCGGCGCGCACCGGGCGGTCCACGCCGCGGCCGCGGCCGGGGTGGTCGGCCTGACCAGGGCCCTCGCGGGCGAGCTGGCGACGACCGGCGTGCTCGTCAACGCCGTCGTCCCGGCGTCGCGGCCCGAGGAGGTGGCCGAGCTCGTGGCCTGGCTGGCCTCGGACAGGTGCAGGTTCTCGACCGGCGTCGTCTACGACCTCGGCGAAGGGGCCGGGGCGGGCCTCAGCTGAGCCGCTCGTAGATGACGGCCATGCCCTGGCCGCCGCCGACGCACATGGTCTCGAGGCCGAACTGGCCGTCGCGCGCCTGCAGCCCGTTGAGGAGCGTGGTGGTGATGCGGGCGCCGGTCATGCCGAAGGGGTGGCCGAGGGCGATCGCGCCGCCGTGCACGTTGAGCTTCTCGAGGTCGATCCCGAGGTCCTCGGCGCTCGGCAGCACCTGCGCGGCGAACGCCTCGTTGATCTCGACGAGGTCCATGTCGCCGATCGTCATGCCGGCGCGGGCCAGCGCCTGCCGCGACGCGTCGACCGGGCCGAGCCCCATGACCTCGGGGGAGAGGGCCGACACGCCGGTGGCGACGACCCGGGCGAGCGGGGTGATGCCGAGCTCCTGCGCCTTGGTGTCGCTCATGACGACGAGGGCGGCGGCGCCGTCGTTGAGCGGGCAGCAGTTTCCCGCGGTGACGGTGCCGTCCTCGCGGAAGACCGGCTTCAGCGTCTCGACGGCCTCCAGCGTGACGCCCGCCCGGGGCGAGTCGTCCTTGGTCATCACGGAGCCGTCGGGCAGCGTCACGGGGGTGATCTCGCGCGCGAAGAACCCGTCGAGCTGGGCCTTCTCGGCCCGGTTCTGGCTCTCGACGCCCCACTCGTCCTGGGCGCGCCGGCTGACACCCCGCGGCGGTGGCCACGTTCTCGGCGGTCTGCCCCATCGCGATGTAGACGTCGGGGAGGGCGCCGTCGGCCCGCGGGTCGTGCCACGTCTCGTTGGACGCCGCCGTCGCCGCCGTGCGCTCCTGCGCCGGGGCGAACCGGGGGTTGTTCCAGTCGTCGGCCGCGTTCTTGCCGGCGCCCCCGAAGCCCTTGTAGCGCGAGACGCACTCGACCCCGGCGGAGACGAACACGTCGCCCTCGCCGGCCTTGATGGCGTGGAAGGCCATCCGCGTGGTCTGCACGGAGGAGGAGCAGAACCGGTTGACCGTGGCGCCGGGCAGGTGGTCGTGACCGAGCAGCACGGCCACGACGCGGGCCATGTTCGGCGCCGTGCTCGCCCCACGGCTCGGCGCAGCCGAGGTAGAGGTCGTCGATGTCCTGCGGGCGGAGCTGGGGCACCTTGTCGAGGGCGGCGCGCGACGATCGTGGCCGCGAGGTCGTCGGGCCGCACGTCCTTGAGGGACCCCTTGAAAGCGCGGCCGATCGGCGAGCGGGCGGTGGCGACGACGACGGCCTCGGGCACGGCTCCTCCTGCGACACGAGCGGGACGTGCCCCGAATCCTACCCGCCGGTAACCCCCCTGCCCATCGCGCTGCCCACGGGGTGCGAGCGGGCGGGGAGCCGGACGGCGCCGGGCCGGGCCGGCTCGCCGTCCGTCGCGTCGCCGTCCGCGGGTGGCGGCGCGGTCGGCCCGGAGGGCGCCGAGGCCGTCGGGGCAGTCGAGGGCGTGGAGGGCGCGGGCGCCGGGACACGGGGGCGGCCGCGGCGGAGCAGGACGGCCCAGCGGCCCCGGGGGCCTCGCAGGTTGCCGGCGATGTCGGCGCCGGAGACCTCGGTACCGGGCTCGGCGACGGCACGGGCGGCCGCGTGGGCGACGTCGTCCAGGCCCTCGCCCGTCCGGACGTCGGGACGCTGCGCGGCGAGCTCGCCGGACAGCAGGTCGAGGGCGGCGCAGACGCTCGGCAGCAGCGCGGCCGCAGCCTGGGCGTAGCCCGCCGCCGAGGGGTGGAAGCGGTCGTCGGAGAACATCTCGTGCGGCCGGGCGACGAACTCGGGGCCGAGCAGGTCGCCGAGCGAGACGGTGCGGCCGCCGGCCTCGACGACGGCGACGGTCTGCGCGGCGGCGAGCTGGCGGCTCCAACGGCGCGCGAGGTAGCGCAGCGGCTGCGGGATGGGTTCGACGGTCCCGAGGTCGGGACAGGTGCCGACCACCACCTGGGTCCCGCGGCCGCGCAGGCGGCGGACGGCGAGGTCGAGCGCGCGGACCGACTCCGAGGGCTTCATCCGGTGGGTGATGTCGTTGGCGCCCACCATGATCGACCGCGGCGTGCGGCACCGGGGTGCGCAGGAACAGCCGGTCGATCTGGGCGTCGAGGTCGCGGGTCTCGGCGCCGACCGCCGCGACCACGGTCAGCCGGACGGGGCGGCGGGCCAGCGCGGCGAGGCCTCCGGCGAGCACCGCGCCGGGGGTGTGCCGGACGTCGCGGACGCCCAGGCCGACGGCGCTGGAGTCGCCGAGCATGGCGAGCTCGAGCGGCTCGCCCCCCTCGACCAGCTCGTCGCCGTAGAAGCCGCTGCCGTCGGGGCCGACGTGCCCGAACGGGTGTCCGATCGCGCGCCGGGCGATCCGGGCCTCGGCGAGGAGGACGCCGAGGCCGGCGATCCCGAGCCCGGCCAGGCCTCCTCCGCCGTACATCGCGGTGGCGGCGATGCGACGGGCGCTGCTGGCTCGGGTCATGGCGGCGGGTCCCTCCGGACTGACAGGCGGGGTCTGCGACAACGGTGGTGCAGATGCTCTCTCTTCGGGTCTTGACACGCGGGGCTGAAGTATGGTCTCACCGTACGAAGGAGGTCCCGTACGGCAGCCCGCCTTGCCCCTGGCACAAGCCTTCCTCAAGGTTGTGCCCCTCGGACCCCCGGCGCTTGGGACTGCACGTTCGTGCTCGGCACCATGACCGGCATGACTGTGCGTACCCTCGGCGTCGACGAGGAGTTCCTCCTGGTCGACGTCGTCACCGGGCGCCCCGCCCCCGGGCCGGAGCCGGTCGTGACCGCGACCCCCGCCCTGGGCGTGCTCGACGACCTGCGCGGGGCGCTCGCTGCGCTGCGGCGCGACGCCGGCCGCGCGGCCGAGCGCCGGGGGGCTGCACTGGTCGCCTCCGGCTCGAGTCCCGTGCCGGCCCGGGGCCGGCACGCCCCCTCGGCGGACCGCCGCCCGGCGACGCCCGCCTTCGGGGCGAAGGTGCTGGAGCAGCCCACCTGCGGGTGTCACGTGCACGTGGGGGTCGCGTCGCTCGAGGAGGCGGCCGCGGCGATCGACCGGGTGCGGCCGTGGGTGCCGGTGCTCCTCGCGGTCTCCGCCAACTCGCCGTTCTGGCGCGGCTCCGACACCGACTACGCGAGCTACCGCACCCAGGTCCGAGGCCCGCTCGCGTCCGACCTCCGGCTGTCCGGCCGGTCCCCGTCCCCGTCCCTGTCCCCGTCCCTGTCGCAGGGACCGGCCGTGGAGGTCCGGGTCGCGGACGCCGCCCTCGACGTGGATGGCGCCGTTCTCGTGGCCGCCCTCGCCCGGGGGCTCGTCGACACCGCCGCCCGGGAATGGCGCCAGGGCCGCCCGGCGCCGGTGATCCGCCCCGAGCTGGTGCGGCTCGCCACCTGGCGCGCGTCGCGCTCGGGGCTGTCGGGGGTGCTGGTCGACGTGGCTACGCGCCGGCCGGCGCCCGCGCGCGTGCTCGTGGGCCGGCTGATCCGGCACGTCCGGCACTCCCTGGAGGAGGCGGGCGACCTGGCGACGGTCGAGGACCTTGCGGCAGCCCTGCTCGCGGGCGGCACGGGTGCCGCCCGCCAGCGGGACGCCTTCCGGCGGTCGGGCCGCCTCGAGGACGTCGTCCGGATGCTCGCGAGCCGCACGGTTCCCGACCAGGTTCCGGCGCTCACCGGATGACGTGGGCGGACCGCCTCACTCCGGAAGGCTCAGCCGCGAGGTCGCGAAGCGGTCCTGCAGGAAGGCCCCGTTGGCCAGCAACGCGGACGCGTCGGCGCCCACCGCGGCGTCGCGCATGCCGGTGACGGCGCGCTCGAGCACGTCGAGCTGGCCGGTCAGGGCCTCGAGGGGGGTTCTGCCGTCGCCGAGCGTCTGGCTCTCCGCCCAGGCGCGCGGCAGCGCCGCGTAGGCCTGCAGCGTGCGCGGCAGGTAGTCGGTGGCGGTCCGGAGCACCGCCTGCTCCTGCTCGAAGGAGCCCGCGACCCGCGGCAGCGTGTCGGCCAGCATCCCGGCGATCCGCTCCACCTGCCGCGACGACCGGCGCCGGCACCCGGTCCGCCAGCCGCAGCGGCAGGGCGCGCAGGCCGCCGGGCACGTCGGTGGGGTCGACGGCGAGGTCGGACGCCGGCTCGGCCACGCCGAGGGCGGCGAGCGTGCGGGTCACCGCGGCCGCGTCGCCGGCGGCCTCGGCCGTCAGCGCGTGCAGCTGCCCGGCGAGCAGCTCCAGCCACGCGGCCAGCGGCGGCGCGTTACGGGAGATGACCACCCCGCGCACCTCGCGCTGCGCCTCGGCCGACGAGCCGCTTGCCGTCGAGCCGCAGGGTCAGGATCTGCTCGGGGCCGCGCACCCGGACCAGGGCGACCCGCCCCGGGCGCCCGGCGAGGCGGTCGCCCATCGACCGGTCGCGCTCCACGTCGAGGGCGCCGTCCGCGACGTGCGGCGGCAGCGCGGCGGGCAGCCGGTCCGCGAGCCCGTCGAGCAGGGCCTGTGGATCGGGGGAGGTGCTCACCAGCGGCCGCCGTCGGTGAGCGGCAGGACGAGCTGCGGGGTGGCGATCACGTGGTCCTCGCGCAGCGGGCGGACGGCGGTGCCGATCGCGAAGAACTCGGTGGTGTGGCCGCCCCAGCGGTGCGGCAGTGACAGCAGCTGCACGCCGACGATGCCCTCGGCGTGCAGCGCCTCGGCCTCGGCCTGCATCCGGCTCATGGCGAGCTCGCGGGCGTCGTACAGCGCCTCGGTGTACTGCTCGATCTCGACGTTCGTCCCCATGGTCTGCAGCGACGCGAGCGGCCCCCGGTGGGCGATGTGGTAGACGCAGGTGCCCATGACCATGCCGAGCGGGGCGTAGCCGGCCTGCACGAGGGTCCAGAAGTCCTGGCCGGAGAGGTCGGAGGTGAAGGGCAGCCCGCGGTTGTTGCGCCAGGTGCCGACCGTGCCGTCGGCGGCGGGCGGCGGCTCGTCGGCGACGACGGCGGTGCCGATGGCGATGAACTCGGCGAGGTCGTTGCCGAACTCCTTGAAGTCGATCTCGAGCCGGACGCCGACGATGCCGTCGGCGCCGAGCTCGTGCGCCTCGGCCTCCATCCGCGTCATGGCGAGCTCACGGGCGTGGTACATCGCCTGGGTCAGCCGGTCCATCTCCATGTTGCGGCCCCAGCGGGCCACCTGGAGCCCGACGTGGTAGACGCTCGACCCGAGCACCAGCCCGACGGGCCGGAAGCCCACCTCGCGCACGAGCAGGAACTCGTTGACGGACAGGTCCGAGGTGAACAGGCCGCCGCGCTCGCGCATGTGCCGCAGCCGGGTCTCGGCGTCGGGCGGGCAGGTGTACCCGGGCCAGCTCGGGCGACGCGGGTGCGTCGGGGCGCTCCGGCGGCTGCGTCATCGGCGTCTCCTCGTGGCGGGTGCGGTGGGTGGCGTGAGCGGGAGCACGGTCAGGGTGCGGCGCCGGGTCGGGCCGGCCGGATGCGGCGTCAGGACCGTGCCGACGAACAGGGCCTCGGCCAGCACGTCCTTGGTGTCGCCGGTGCAGACCCGTTCGAAGGTCCGGAGCGAGTTCGCGGTGACGACCACCTCGCCGCCGGCCGCGGCGGCTCGCCGTGCCTCCCGGGCGAGCGAGCGCCGGGCGTCGGCGCGGGCGGCCCCGAGGAGCTCGGTGAGCCCGTCGACCTCCTGGTTCGTCCAGGTCGACCGCTGCTGGCGCAGCTGCCAGTCCTCGTGCTTGAGGGCGAGCGAGTACCCGAACGCGACACCGGCCGGCCGGAACCCCGAGGTCGCGGCCGCCGCGATGTCCTCGCCCGTCAGGGTCGCCGCCCACGGGGTGGTGCCGGGGCGCCGGGTGAGCGCCGGCTCGACGTGCCGGACGGCGGTGCCGAGCGTCGCGTACTCCTCGACGCCGCCGCCCAGGTGGGTCACCGCTCGGGTGATGCCGAGGACGCCGTCCGCGCCGAGGGCCCCGGCCTCCGCCAGCATGCGCCGGTGGGCCTCGCCGAGCGCGTGCTCGACCGCCTCCGCGCGGGAGCGGCCCCAGGCGAACCGGCTCGCCGCCGCGTCGCCGCTGACCACGACGGGCGTCACGACCCCGTAGCCGGAGCCCCCGCCCGCGCGGCCGCCGCCGAACGGCGCCGTCCGGAAGCCCTGCCCGCCCTGGCCGGCGCTGGTGCCCCCGGCGATGCCGCCGCCGACGGTGCCCGGGACGCCGCCGCTCGACCAGCCCCAGCCTCCGACGGGGCCGCCGCCGGGGAAGGTCGTGTTCCACCCGTACCCGTAGCCGCAGGCACCGCCCGACCACCCGAACCCGACGACGATGCAGCCGAACACCTCGCCGACGGGTTCGAGTCCGGCGCTGCGGATCGCGGCCGCGGCCGGCGCCGAGAGCAGGGATCCGCGCACGCCGCTGGACCGCTGGTGCCGCACGCGCTCGACCGCCGCGGGCGGCAGCCCGGCCAGCTCGGGGAGCTCGGGGAGGTCCCCGTCGGCATCGCTCATGGCGTCACCACCGCCCTCGACTCTCCGCGCCGATCAAGGAAAAGCTGGACCCCCGCCGGGCCAGGGGTCCAGCTTTTCCTTGATCAGCGCAAGGGGGACGGGGGGTCATCGGCGGCGCGCCGTCGCGAGGAAGGTGCGCACCCGCTCGCGGGCGCGATCGGCGACGTGCGGGCCGTGGGTGAAGGCCGCGACGGTGTAGTCCAGCTCGCCGAGCCGGTCGGCGGTCGCCTGGGTGAGGACCGGGTTCGTGCACAGGGGCAACGGCGACCAGCGGATGCCGAGCACGTTGAAGATCGAGTCCCCGGTGATGAGGACACGGCTCGGCGGATGCAGGAACGACACGTGCCCCGGCGTGTGACCGGGCGTGTGCACGACGCGCAGGCGGCCGGCGACGGGCAGCTCGTCGCCGTCCTGCAGCTCCTGGGCGACCTGGAGCGGGTCGAACTTCGTCGCGCCGATCCGGGCGAACAGCCGGCCGCGGGTCGAGCTCATGTCGGTCGGCGGGACGACGCCGCGGCGCGCGTAGCCGGCGTCGTCGGCGTGCACCGCGACCGGGGCGCCGCTGGCCGCCGCAACCTTCGCCGCGCCACCCGCGTGGTCGGCGTGCGCGTGGGTCAGGAGGATCCGGGTGACGTCGCGCGGGTGCTTGCCGAAGGCGGCCAGGCCGGCGACGATCCGGCGCGGCGCGAACGACAGCCCGCAGTCGACGAGCGTGACCTGCCCGTCGACGTCGACGAAGGCGAACGAGTTGGTGCCGCTGAAGGGTGCCGTAGGGATCCGCCACACGCCGTCCGCCAGCCGCACCGCTGCCTCTCCCACCCAGGAACCGTACGACTGCGGGTGGCAGCATGCGCAGGGTGGGCACCCCGACGCGCGAGTACCGGTACGGCGACGCGGCCGCGCAGGTCTGCGAACTCTGGCTCCCGGCCGACCACGCGGAGGGCCCGCCGCGCGCGGTCGCCGTCCTGGTGCACGGCGGCTTCTGGCGGGCCCGCTACGACCGCACCCAGGAGCACGCCGTCGCCGCGGACCTGACGGCCCGCGGCTGGGCGGTGTGGAACGTCGACTACCGCGGCGTCGGCGAGGGCGTGTCGGCGGGCGGCGGTTGGCCCGCGACCTTCGAGGACGTCGCCGCGGCGGTCGACCTGCTCGCGGACCTGCCGCCCGAGGATGCCCGCGAGGTGCCCCTCCCGCTCGACAAGGTCGCCGTCGTGGGGCACTCGGCGGGCGGCCAGCTCGCGCTGTGGGTGGCCGGCCGGCACCGGCTGCCCGCGGGTGCGCCGGGGTCGGCGCCACGGGTGCGTCCGGGAGCCGCCGTGGCGCAGGCCGGCGTGCTCGACCTCGTCGCCGCGGCCCGCTCCGGGGTCGGGAACGGCGCCGTCGTGGACGTCCTCGGGGCAGGGCCGGACGACGACCCCGAGCGGTACGCGCTCACGTCTCCGGCGGCCCTGGTGCCGCTCGGCGTCCCCGCCCTGGCGATCACAGGTGACGCCGACGAGAGCGTGCCGTGGGAGCTGTCGGCGTCCTGGGTGGAGGCGGCGCGAGCGGCGGGCGACGACGTGACGTTCCACGTGGAGGCGGGGGACGGGCACATGGGCCACGTCGACCCGGCGTCCCGGGTGTGGTCGGTGGCCGCCACCTGGCTCGCCGATCGGGCGGGCCTCGATGACAGGATGGCCGGGTGACGCGCGAGCAGATGCAGCACCCCGACGGGCCCTGGGCGGGCCTGGTGTACGCCGAGTCGATGGTCGACCTCATGGGCGACACGCCGCTGGTCCGGCTGAACAACGTGGCCGAGGGGCTGGCCCCGCTGGTGCTGGCCAAGGTCGAGTACTTCAACCCCGGCGGTTCGGTGAAGGACCGGATCGCCAAGCGGATGATCGAGGCCGCCGAGGCCGACGGCCGGCTCAAGCCGGGCGGCACCATCGTCGAGCCGACCTCCGGCAACACCGGGGTCGGGCTGGCGCTGGTCGCCCAGCAGCGCGGCTACCGGTGCGTGTTCGTGTGCCCCGACAAGGTCAGCGAGGACAAGCGGAACGTCCTCAAGGCTTACGGGGCCGAGGTCGTCGTCTGCCCGACGGCCGTGCCGCCGAGCCACCCCGACTCCTACTACTCGGTCTCCGACCGGCTCGCGAAGGAGATCGACGGCGGCTGGAAGCCCGACCAGTACTCCAACCCCGAGGGCCCGGCCTCGCACTACGCGACGACCGGCCCCGAGATCTGGCGCGACACCGCGGGGCGGGTCACCCACTTCGTCACCGGCGTCGGGACCGGCGGGACGATCAGCGGCACGGGCCGGTACCTCAAGGAGGTGTCCGGCGGGAAGGTCCGCGTGATCGGCGCCGACCCCGAGGGCTCGGTGTACTCCGGCGGCAGCGGCCGGCCGTACCTGGTCGAGGGCGTCGGCGAGGACTTCTGGCCGACGGCGTACGACCCGTCGGTGCCCGACGAGATCGTCGCCGTCTCCGACGCCGACTCGTTCGCCATGACCCGCCGGCTGGCGCGCGAGGAGGGCCTGCTGGTGGGCGGCTCCTGCGGCATGGCCGCCGTGGCCGCCCTGCGGGTCGCCGAGCGCTGCGGGCCCGACGAGGTCGTCGTCGTCCTGCTGCCGGACGGCGGCCGCGGGTACCTTTCGAAGATCTTCAACGACCGGTGGATGGCGTCCTACGGCTTCCTCCGGGCCGACGGCCGGGCCACCGTCGGCGACGTCCTGCGGCGCAAGAGCGGCGACCTGCCCGCCCTGGTGCACACCCACCCGTCCGAGACCGTCCGCGACGCCGTCGAGATCCTGCGCGGCTACAACGTCTCGCAGATGCCCGTCGTGCTGGCCGAGCCGCCGGTGCTGCTCGGCGAGGTGACGGGGTCGGTGAGCGAGCGCGCCCTGCTCGACTCCGTGTTCAGCGGCCGGGCCGCGCTGTCCGACCGGGTCGACAGACACATGGCGCCGCCGCTGCCGCTGGTCGGCTCCGGCGAGACGCTCGACGCCGCGCGGCACGCCCTCGAGGACGTCGACGCGGTCATGGTCGTCGAGGACGGCAAGCCTGCCGGCGTGCTGACCCGGCACGACCTGCTCGGCTTCTTCGCCAGCTGACCTCTCCCACCCGCCCGGCCTCTCGCCGGGCTCTCGCCGGGCGGGTGGTCACCGCACGGTCTGCGGGAGCAGCTCGGGCCGGTACTGCTGCACCCAATCCTTCAGCGTGTCCTTGCGCATGGCGGTCCAGAGCCGGTTCCCGCCGACGACGTCGAGGTTGACGATCGACTGCGTGTGGTCGGGGCTCCAGCCGGTGCCGGCGACCGGTGCGGTCACGAAGAAGACGCTGTGCTGGCCGCCGAGGCCGGCCACCGAGGTGACGAGGTCGCCGATCTGGTCGATGCCGAAGCCGCTGTCGGTGGCGACGGACTTCGAGAGCGTCGTCAGCGCGCGGTTCAGCTCGAGCGGGTTGACCAGCGTGCCCGCCTGCGACAGCTGGTGGATGACGGCCCGGATCCAGGCCTGCTGGCGCTTCACGCGGTCGAAGTCGCCGCCGGGGAGGTTGTGGCGCTGCCGGACGTAGTCGAGCGCCTGCTCGCCGTCCATGTGGTGCAGGCCCGGCGTCCACGTCGCCCGCTCGTCCTTGGTGGCCTGGGGGATCCTGATGTCGACCCCGCCGAGGTCGTCGGTGAGCTGCTTGAAGCCCGTGAAGTCGGCGATCGCGACGTGGTCGATGTGGACGCCGGTGAGCTGCTCGACGGTGCGCACCATCAGGGCCGGCCCGCCCCAGCTGAACGCGGCGTTGATCTTCGCCGTCCCGTGGCCGGGGATCGGCACCCAGCTGTCCCGGGGGATCGAGACGACGGTGGCGCCCTTCCGGTCCGCCTGGACGTGCACGAGCATGATCGCGTCCGTGCGCTGGCCGCCGTACACCCACTGCGTCGGGTCGCCGCCCGAGATCCGGCTGTCGGACCCGAGGAGCAGCACGTTCATCGTGCCGGTCGCCACGGTCTTGACCGGGCGGTCGGCGGCCGGGATCTCGGCGAACGGGTCGCCGAAGCGCTCGATGTTGCTGTCGTACGCGGCGACGACCCGGTGGACGGTGTACCAGCCGCCGCCGGCGAGCGCGGCCAGCACGAGCACGAGCACGGCGAGGACGATCGGCCAGCGGCGCCGCCTGCCCGGGTCGAGGGCTCGCGCCGGGGGCCGCGGGGGGCCGGGGTGGTCGACGGTGGCGGGATCGCCGACGAGGCTGTCGAACAGGTCCGTCACGCCTCGGTCCGTCACGTCGCGGGGTCCTTCCGCCGGCTCGGGCACGGACCGCCGGTCACGGCCCGTGATGCCAGGGACGGCGCCTGCGCGGCGTGTACCGGCGTCGCGACGCCCTGTGCCTGCCAAAGCTAGACGGAGCGGGCGCACGTGGTGACGGATACTCCGCACCGTCACCCCGCCGGCCGATCACCCGCCGTTCCTCCCGCGCTGATCAAGGAAGGTAGAGGGATCATGGAATCCATGATCCCTCTACCTTCCTTGATCAGCGAGAGGTTCGAAGAGTGGGTCAGCCGCGGCGGCCGCGGCGGGAGCGCAGGTAGTCGCTCACCACGTACTGCCCCAGCCGGTCGAGCGAGGGCGTGAAGACGCGGCCGCCGTTGCGCCGGGCCACGGCGTCCACGAACCGCCGCAGGCCCGGGTCCTCGCCGAGCATGAACACGTTGATCGCCGCGCCGTAGCGGGTCAGCGCGTCGACCTCGGCCACCGTCGCCTGCACGGTCGCGCGGGTCGGCGGCCACTGGAAGTACGCGTGCCCGCCCTCGAGGTGCGCCGTCGGCTCGCCGTCGGTGACGACGAGCACGACGGGCTCGCCGTCGGGGTGGCGGCGCAGGTGCCGCTGGGCCAGGTGCAGGGCGTGCTGCAGGTTCGTGCCCTGCACGTAGTCGGGCTCGACGCCGGCGAGCTTCTCGACGGTCAGCGGCGACGCGTACCGGCCGAAGCCGATGATCTGCAGCGCGTCCTGCGGGAACCGCGTCGCCACGAGGTGCGCCAGCGCGAGCGCGGTCTGCTTCATCGGGCCCCAGCGGCCCTCGCTGATCATGGAGAACGACAGGTCGACGCACAGCGCCACCGCGGCGCCGGCCCGCCGCTCGGTCTCGACGACCTCGAAGTCCTCGACGGCGAGGGCGCACGCCGCGAGCCGCCCGGCCCTGCGACTCCGGCGACGGACGTCGACCGCCGCACGGCGTTCGACACCGTGCGGACGACGTCCAGGGGCTGCTCGTCCCCGAACTCCCAGGCGCGCGAGGCGCCGGTCGCCTCGCCGGCGGCGCCCGGCGTCGCGCAGGTCGTGCTCGCCGCGGCCGCCGTCGCGCAGGTGCTCGAAGACCTTGCGCAGCGCGGTCTGCCCGAGCCGGCGCAGCGCCTTCGGCGACAGCTCGAGCCCCTCGCGCGCCGCGGACCAGCCAGCCCTGCCGCTCGAGCTCGCGCTCGAGCTGCTGCGAGCGCGCGCACGTCCTGCGCCGCCGACGAGCCCAGGGCCCGCTCCACGGTCTCGACGTCGACGTCGTCGAGCGTGGCGCCCGGGTGCTCCTGGCCGAGCTGGTCGATGAGGTCGTCGAGGTCGGACAGCTCGCCGAGCGCGCCGGCGGCCTCGCCGTAGCCGAGCTGCCCCTCGCCGCGCATCCGCTCGCCGCGGTCCCAGGTGAGGTCGGGCCGCAGCGCCCGCAGGTTGTCGTTCAGCGCGGCCATCTGCGCGGCGAGGTCGGGGTCGCCGAGCGCCTGCTGCCATCAGCCCGGCCAGCTCCTCGCGCTGCTGCGGCGTCAGCGAGGCCATCAGCCGCTCGGCGGCGGCGGCCTGGCGGGCGAGCTCGTCGACGAGCTCGTCGACGTTCTGCGGGTCGCCGGGGAACAGGTCGCCGTGCTTGCCCATGAACTCCTCGAAGTCCTCGGGCGTGTCCTCGCCGCGCGCGTGCTTGTCGAGCAGCTGGTTGAGGTCGGCGAGCATGTCCTTGAGCCGCTGGTTCGCGGCCTGCTGCTCGGGGCTCGATGCGCCCGGCTGCATGCCCTGCAGGGCGTCGCGCATCCCGCGGAAGCGCTGGTCGAGCACGTCGCTGCGCAGCCCGTCGAGGATCTCCCGGTAGATGCGCTCGGCCTCGGGCGACGTCCAGCGGTACTCCGAGAGCTCCTGGACGGCGGCCGCCGTCGAGCGCGGCAGCGCGTCGAGCTGCGCCTCGGCGAACCGCGCGTCGTCGCTGTCGACCTCGGCGAGCGCCTCCTTCTCGGCGGCGAGCGCCTGGTCGAGCTGGGCCTGGGCGCGGGTCACGGCGCCGTCGAGCCGGCCGCGGCGGGCCACCTCGCGGCGCATCCGCATGCGCCCGGGCCCGCAGGTCGTCGAGCCCCTGGCGGTTCAGGTTGCGCCCGATCCGGAGCATCGTCGGGCAGCCCCCGGCGCAGCATCTCGCGCAGCGACTCGCGCAGGCCGTTGCCGGCGAGCACCTCCTCGCCGAGCGCGTCGAGCGCCTGCCGCACGTCGTAGGGCGGCGCCAGCGGGTCCGGCCCGCCCGCCACGGGCCGTACCGGTAGCGGCCGTACCGGCGCACGCCTCGGCCGGGGGCATCAGCGGTCCCGCCGCCGGCGGCGCGGTCGTCGCCGTCGTCGTCCGGCGCCGCGTTGGAGCCGTAGACGACGCGGCCGTCGTCCAGCACGTCCTTCGCCAGCCGCCGGGTCAGGTGCAGGCCCTCGAGCACGAACTCCACCGCGGACGCCGCCTGCGCCGGGGTGGGCACCTCGTCGAAGCCGAGCCGGCCCAGCACCTGGGCGAGGCCCGGCACGCGGCCGACCTGCTCGAGCAGCTCGCCGGACGGCACCCGGTCGCCGGTGGAGACGCCGTGGCCGTTCTCGACGAGCCGCACGAAGCCCGACAGGTCGAGGCCGCCCATGCGCGAGCGCCACGTCTCGGCGACGCTGCGCCGCAGCAGGTGGTCGAGCACCTCCTCCTCGCGGCCCTCGCCGTCCGCCTCGAACTCCACCTTGCCGCGCAGGGTGGCGGGCACGCTGTCGGCGTCCCCGACCCGCGCCACGGCGCCGCTCCTCGCCGCAGCAGGGCGGCGCGGCGCAGCGCGGCGGCGGCCAGCGTCTCGGCGGCGGCGATGGCGAAGCGGGCGGAGACGCCGGAGCGGGCGTCGACCGCGGGCGACTCGCGGACGGCGCGGGTGAAGCGGGCGACGACCTCGAGCAGGTGCTCCGGCACCTCCGCGACGAGCTGCGCCTCCTGCCGGACGAGGTCGACCTCGAGGTCGACGTCCAGGGGGTAGTGGGTGCGGATCTCGGCGCCGAACCGGTCCTTCAGCGGGGTGATGATGCGGCCGCGGTTCGTGTAGTCCTCGGGGTTCGCGCTGGCGATGAGCAGCACGTCGAGCGGCAGCCGCAGCACGTAGCCGCGCACCTGCACGTCGCGCTCCTCGAGCACGTTGAGCAGCGAGACCTGGATGCGCTCGGCGAGGTCGGGCAGCTCGTTGACCGCGAAGATGCCGCGGTGCGTGCGGGGGACGAGGCCGAAGTGGATGGTCTCGGGGTCGCCCAGGGTGCGGCCCTCGGCGACCTTGATGGGGTCGACGTCGCCGATGAGGTCGCCGACGCTCGTGTCGGGCGTCGCGAGCTTCTCGGCGTAGCGCTCGTCGCGGTGCACCCAGGCGACCGGCAGGGCGTCGCCGAGCTCGGCGGCGCGGCGACGGCTGGCCGGGGTGATGGGCTCGTACGGGTGCTCGTGCAGCTCGGCGCCGTCGATGACCGGCGTCCACTCGTCGAGCAGGCCGACGATCGTGCGGATCAGGCGGGTCTTGCCCTGGCCGCGCTCGCCGAGCAGCACGAGGTCGTGGCCGGCGAGCAGGGCGCGCTCGAGGTCGGGCAGCACGGTCTCGTCGAAGCCGACGACGCCGGGGAACCGGGTGTCGCCGCTGCGCATGCGGGCCAGGAGGTTGGCGCGGATCTCCTCCTTGACGGTGCGGTACTCGTGGCCGGAGGCGCGCAGCGCGCCGACGGTGGTGGGGAGGTTCGCGGGGGGATGAGCGGGCAGCTGGGGTGAGCTCACGCGACGACCGTACGTCCGTGGTCCGTGCGGCGGCATGCCGGAGCCTTACGCCACGGATGAACAGGAACCGGGAATACGCACGCGCGGCACGTACCCGTGATCTCGGCGGGCTGAGAGTGGTTTCGACGTCCTGGAAACCGCTCTGCGGGCGTCGGAATCGCTCAGGCGCGGGCGACGACGAAGATGCGGCGATAGGGGAGCACGGTGCCGTACTCCTGCCGCGGATACGCCTTTCGCAGCCGAGCCCCGTATTCGGCCTCGAACACGTCGCGGTCGGCCGGGTCGAGGGCCGACAGGACAGGCCGCAGTCCGGTGCCGCGCATCCACTCGAGGACGGCGTCCTCGCCCTGCAGCACCTGCAGGTACGTGGTCTCCCACGCGTCCACCCGCAGGCCCAGGCCCGCGAGGCGTTCGAGGTAGGCCACGGGCTCCTCGACACGGGGTCGCGCGCGGCCGGCCACGCGGTCGCGCCACCGCGGGTCCTCCGCCACGGCGGCCAGTTCGGTGTGCGAGGGTTCGCCGAAGTTGCCCGGCACCTGGAAGGCCAGCCACCCGTCCGGCGCCAGGAACCCCACGAGCCGGTCCAGCAGCGTCAGGTGGTCGGGGATCCACTGCAGGGTCGCGTTGCTGACGACGACGTCGAGCGGGCCGGCGGGCTCCCAGGTCCGCGCGTCCGCGAGCGCCAACTCGACCTCGCCCGCCGTGGCCGCGCGCGCCCGGTCGATCATCTCGGGGGAGTCGTCGACGCCCACGACGCGAGCGGAGGGCCAGCGCCGGGCGAGCTCGACGGTCAGGTTGGCCGGTCCGCAGCCGAGGTCTGCCACGAGACGGGGCTCATGGGCGCCGATCCGCGTCACGAGGTCGCGGAAGGGCCGCCCGCGCTCGTCGGCGAAGCGCAGGTACTGCTCGGGGTCCCAGCGCACGTGACCACCTCCCTTAGTTATCTTGACGTCAAGATATCAAAGAGGTGGTGCGGGCTGGAAGGATTGCGCGCATGACGGATCCCCGACGCCCCGTCACCGTCGTCACCGGTGCGAGCGCGGGGATCGGCGCCGCGGTCGCCGTCCGGCTCGCCGGCCAGGGGCACGACCTGGTGCTGGGGTACCGGCGCTCCGCCGACCGCGCCCGCGCGGTGGCCGACCACTGCACCGCGCTCGGCGCCCGGGTGGTCACCGTGGGCGGTGATGTCGCCGACGCCGCGGACGTCGACCGCCTGGTCGCGGCAGCCGCCGACCTCGGACCGCTCACGGGGCTCGTGGCCAACGCCGGCATGACCGCGTACCTCGGAGACCTCGCCGACACCCCCGTCGACGTCGTGCGGCGCGTCGTCGACGTCAACCTCGTCGGCGTGCTGCTCTGCCTGCGGCGCGCCGCCCAGGTGATGTCGACCGCCCGCGGCGGCGCCGGCGGCTCGATCGTGACGATCTCGTCGTCGTCGACCACGAGCGGCTCGGCCCACGAGTACGTGCACTACGCGGCCGCCAAGGCCGGCGTCGAGGTGGCCACGCTCGGCCTCGCGAGGGAGCTGGCCCGTGCCGGGGTGCGGGTCAACTGCGTGGCGCCGGGTCTCGTCGACACGGGCATCCACGCGGACGCCGGCGACGCCACCCGGCCCGCCCGAATGGCCCCGCAGATCCCCCTGGGCCGAGCCGGCGAGCCGGAGGAGATCGCGGCGGCCGTCGTGTGGCTGCTCGGCCCCGAGGCGTCGTACGTCACCGGCGCGACCCTGCGGGTGACGGGCGGCCGGTGACGCGTCATCACCCCTCCGCGTGCTCATCTCCGGCTGCTTTACGCCGCTCCGGCTCGGTCTCGGGGCCCAGCGGCGAGCCTCCACGGAGCAACGCAGCCGCGAAGGAGCACGGCGGGCTGGGAGACTGGACGGGTGACGGGGAACGACTGGTGGCAGCGGCAGCGCACGTCGTTCGGGTCGGCCGCGGCCGCCTACGAGCGCGGCCGGCCGGGCTACCCCGACGAGGCGCTCGACTGGCTCCTGCCGCCCGGTGCCCGCCGCGTGCTCGACCTGGGTGCCGGCACCGGCAAGCTCACCAGGCTCCTGGTCGGCCGCGGGCTCGACGTGGTGGCGGTCGAGCCGTCCGAGGGGATGCGGGCCGAGTTCGCGCGGGCGGTGCCGGGCGTCCCGGTGCTCGACGGCACGGCCGAACGCATCCCGCTGGAGAGCGGGAGCGTCGACGCCGTCCTCCTCGCGCAGGCCTGGCACTGGGTCGACGTCGAGCCTGCATCGCGTGAGGTCGCCCGCGTGCTGAGGGCCGGCGGCCGCCTCGGGCTGGTGTGGAACCTGCGCGACCCGGGCGAGGACTGGGTGGCGCGCCTGGAGCAGCTGATCGCGCAGCCCACCGAGTCCGGCGGCGCCGACATGGCCGACCCCGTCGTGGGGCCGCCGTTCGGCCCGCTGGAACGCACCGACCTGCCCTGGACGGCGACCCTCACCCCGGCCGACATCCTCGACATGGTCGCCTCGCGCAGCTACGTGATCACCATGTCGGAGCGCGACCGGCAGACCCTGCTGGGCGAGATCGGGCGGCTCCTCGCGGAGCATCCGGACCTCGCCGGTCGCGGCGTCGTGCCGCTGCCCTACGTCGCGCGCTGCTACCGCACCTCGCCCGCCTGACCGGCGTCAGGGTTCGGGCGGGCGGCCGGCCGTGACGGCGGCCGAGGCGAGGCAGACCAGCGCGATCCCCACGACCTGCGGCGCCCGAAGTCCCTCGTGCAGCAGGAGCAGCCCGGCGAGGGCGCCGACGGCGGGCTCGATGCTCATCAGGATCCCGAAGGTGCCGGCCGCCAGCCGCCGCAGCGCCATCAGCTCGAGCGCGTAGGGCACCGACGACGACAGCAACCCGACCGCTGCACCGAACAGCAGCGTCCGCGGCTCGAGCAGCCGCGCGCCGCCTTGGGCCAGGCCGAACGGGAGGGCCACGAGCGCCCCCGCACCGACGGCGACGGCCAGGCCCGCGAGGCCCGGGGCCGCCGCCCCGAGCCGCTGGCTGAGCAGGATGTACCCGGCCCAGAGCGCCCCGGCGAGCCCGGCGAGGGCGACCCCGACCGGGTCGAGCCCGACGGCGCCGCTCTCCCAGCTCAGCGCGACGACGCCCAGGCCGGCGACCACTGCCCAGAGCACGTCGAGCCCGCGCCTGCTCACCGCCACCGCGAGCAGCAGCGGCCCGAGGAACTCGATCGTCACGGCCGGCCCGAGCGGGATGCGGTCGATCGCCGCGTAGAACGACAGGTTCATGGCGGCCAGCACCGCCCCGAAGGCCAGGGCCACCCGCAGCTGCCCCCGCAGGGCGCGCCGCCCCGGTCTGCTCACCGCCACGAGGATCACCGCCCCCAGCGCGAGCCGCATGAGCACGGCGCCGCCGGGCCCGACCACCGGGAACAGCTGCTCGGCGACCGCCGCCCCCACCTGCACCGAGACGATGCCGCCGAGCACGAGGAGCATGGCCGGCGGGGGGCCGGGCCTTCTCACGGGAGACGAGCCTGCAGCAGCGCGGCCACCTCGAGCGCGGGTCCCGTGTCGGCACGGCCGGTGTCGTCGGCCGTCCACACGGCCGAGAGCACGGCCTTGACGAACCCCCACGCGGCGACGCGGTCGACGTCGAGCCCGAGCCCGTCCGCCAGCTGCTCGAGGCGTGCCGGGACCAGCGTCGAGGAGCCGGTCCGCCGGCATGCCCGGCGGGTTGTACAGCCAGGCCCCGGCGTCGTAGCCGGGGTCGCCGACGGCGCCGTGCGGGTCGATCGCGATCCAGCCGTCGCCCGTGCGCAGGACGTTGTCGTGGTGCAGGTCGCCGTGCAGGAGCACGTCGGGCGGCGCGTCCACCCGCAGCTCGCGCACCAGGGCGACCGCCTGCTCGACGAGCGGGCGCGGCACCAGCCGGTCGCCTCCTGGGTCCGCGAGGTGTGCGCCGAGCGCGCGCAGCCGGCTCGACAGCGGCGGCACCCCGCCGGGGGGCGGCGCCGCGTGCAACCGGCGGAGCACCCGGACGGCGGCGGCCGTCGCCCGCTCGTCGCCGTCCGGGAGCAGGTCGGTGGCGGGCGTGCCGGGCTCGGCACGCCCGAGCAGCAGCGCGCCCGCGGCGAGGTCGCGGCGCAACAGCCGGACGGCGCCCTCGCCGCCCCACCCGCGCAACGCGGCGGCCTCGGCGGCCAGGTCGCCGAGGCCCACCTTGACCACGGCGGGAGCTCCGTCGCCGGTCCCGTCAGACAGCTGCGCCCGGCAGACCCAGTGGTAGGTCATCGGGTACGGCTCGCCGAGCTCCAGCCGCCAGCGGGCGGCCAGGCGCTCGAGCGCCGCGGGCAGGGCGGCGAGCCAGCGGTCGCCGTCCGCGCCCCAGACCTCCCGGACCGTCCGGGCCAGGGTGCCGGGGATCGGGTCGGTCACGGAAAGCCGAACGTCAGTACCGGCGGCACCGCTCCCGCGCGCAACCGCTCCAGCACCGCCAGCTCGTGCGGCACGACCGGCTCGGGCAGCGCGTCGAGCGGGAACCACCGCAGGTCGGCGCTCTTGTGCTCCTCGAGCCGGCGCGGCTCGCCCGACCAGTGCGAGCAGGTGAAGAAGAAGTCGACGCGCTCGTCGACGGGCCGGCCGGTGCCCTCCGTCCGGTGCATCGCGCAGAGTGGCACGAGGTCGGCCTCGCTGATGAGGACGTCCACCTCCTCCCACGCCTCGCGGACGCCCGCCGCCAGCACCGACTCGCCGGCCTCGACGTGCCCGGCCGCGCCGACGGCCCAGTACCCGTCGCGGAACCCCGTGTTGCGCCGCAACTGCAGGAGGACCTCGTCGCCCCGCCGGAGCAGGACGTAGACGGCCGGGACCACCCGGAACCGGTCGGTCACGAGCCCGACCCGCGGCGGGCGGCGTGCACGATCTGCACCTCCTCGAGCGCCTGCCCGGGCACCGCCGCGGAGGGCTGGCGAGTTGACCGCCGCCACGGCGGCGGGGTCGACCTTGGGGACGCGGTCCTCCGTGAGGAGGCCGTTGCGTTCCTGTGCGGTGTCGGTCAGCTGGGTGTAGCAGAACCCGGCGACCGACGGGGCTGCCGAGCAGCGACGTGACCAGGTCGCGGTAGCGCTCGAGCAGCGCCTCCGCCGAGTTCACGGCGCCGTAGCCGTTCCAGAAGTCCTCGCTGCCCGGGTCGTAGGTGGTGCCCCCGAACTCGCTGACGACCAGCGGCTGCCCGTTCGACGGCAGGCCCGGCAGCGTGATCTGCCGGTAGTAGGGGCGGCACGCGCTCGCGCGTGCGCTCGAAGGCCTCGTGACTGCCGTACCGCTCGCGCAGCACCTCGCCCGAGGGGTTGTAGTCGTGCACGCCGAGGATGTCGGAGACCAGGTTCTCCCAGCCGTCGTTGCCGACGACGGGCCGGGTCGGGTCGATCGCCCGGGTCAGGTGGTAGAGCGCCTGGACGGCGTGCCGCTGGGCCGCGTCGTGCTCGAGGTTCGGCACGCCCCAGCTCTCGTTGAACGGCACCCAGGCGACCAGCGCCGGGGAGGAGGCGTCGCGTTCGAGCACCTCGAGCCACTCGCCGGTGATCCGCCGCAGCGTGCGGGGCCCGAAGTCGAGGGCGCTCGGCATCTCGCCCCAGGCGAGCATCCCGAGCCGGTCGCACCACGCCAGGAAGCGCGGATCCTCGACCTTCTGATGGATGCGGACGCCGTTGAAGCCGAGCTCCTTGGCCAGCTCGACCTCGCGGCGCAGCGCGGCCCCGTCGGGCGCGGCCAGGTGCGAGCCCGGCCAGTAGTTCTGCGCCAGCACCATGCGCAGCGGGTAGCCCCGCCCGTTGAGCACGAAGTGGCCGCCCGACGCCCCGACGCTGCGGATCCCGCAGTAGCTGCCGACCTCGTCGACCACCTCGTCGTCGAGCAGCAGGCGGACCTGCGCGTCGACCAGGTTGGGGTGCTCCGGGGACCACAGGTAGCTGCGGCGCTCGTGGTGGATGCGGGATCCGTCCAGGGCGATGTCGCGCTGGACGACGTCGGCCGTCGCCGGGTAGACGTCGTCCGCCAGGACCTCCCCGCGGAGGGTGAGCAGCACGGCGACGCGTAGATCGGCGTGGACGGGCCCCGCGATCCGGGCCCGGACGCGCAGCACCGTGCGGTCGAGGTCGGGGGTGAACCGCAGACTCGCCACGCGCGTGGCCGGGACCGGCTCGAGCCAGACCGGCTGCCAGATGCCCGTCGTCCGCTCGTACCAGATGGCGTGCGGGCGCTCGTGCCAGTCCTGCTTGCCGCGCGGCTGCGTCATGTCGTGCGGGTCGTCGTGGGCGCGGACGACGACGACCTGCTCACGGCCGCTCGTCAGGGCGTGCGTGACATCGGCCGAGAACGGGGTGTGGCCGCCCTCGTGCGTGGCGACGAGGGTGCCGTTGACCCAGACCGACGCCTCGTGGTCGACCGCGCCGAGGTGCAGCAGGATGCGCTCGCCCGGTCCGGCCGCTCGAAGGTCCGGCGGTACCAGACCACCGGGTGGAACCCGGTCTCCCCGATCCCGCTGGCCGGCGACTCCGGCGGGTACGGCACCACGATCTCGCGATCGAAGGGGCCGGACGGGCCGGAGGCGTCCTCCTCGTACCAGCGTTCGTCGAGACCGGTGTCGGCGTCGTCATAGGCGAACTGCCAGGTGCCGCAGAGATCGGTCCACCGCTCGCGCACGAGCTGCGGGCGGGGGTACGCCGGGTCGGGGGCCGCCATGGAGCGTCCCGGGCGGGTGGGGGCGTCGCCGTCGAGAGCCGTCACGCGCAGAAGTCTGCCTGGCCCCGTCCGCCGGGCCGCCGCACGGTCTGGTGCTGCCCCCTACGCGCTCGTAACCTGACCGTGCGCACACAGCCGTGCGGAGACTGGGGGGCCGTCATGTCCGTTCCACGCCGCTCCGCCCTCGCCCTCGTGGCCCTGGTCCTCGCCGCGGGATCCGCACTCGTCGCGCCCGCGGGCGCCGCGTCGGCCTCGGAGTCCCACGCCCGGGCCCCGCTCGCCGGCCTCGGCGACTCGTACTCCTCGGGCGAGGGGGCGCCGCCCTACGAGGCCGCCTCCGGCACGTGTGACCGCAGCCCGCTGGCCTGGCCGCGCCAGGTCGGCGCCGGGCTCGGCCGGCCGGTGGACCTGCTGGCCTGCTCCGGCGCCACGACGGCCGACGTCCTGCAGGGCTCGGCCACCCAGCCGGACCAGATCGCGGCCCTGGCCGCGCTGCGGCCCCGGCCGCGCATCGTGACCATCACGATCGGCGGCAACGACGTCGGGTTCGGCCCGGTGCTCGCCACCTGCGTCGCCGCGAACTGTGTGGACGCGGTGCACACCTCCGAGCGGCTCGCCGTCACCGTGCTCCCGGGGCGGCTCGCGGCGACCTATCGGGCGATCCACGCCGCCGTGCCCGGTGCCCGCCTCGTCGTCGTGGGGTACCCGAGCCTGGTGCCGCGCAGCGACGCCGACGTCACGGGCTGCCCGTGGCTGACGCCGGACGAGCGCGCGGCCCTCACGCGGGGGGCGCGCGTGCTCGACGGCGTGATCGCGGTCGAGGCGTGGCGCGCGCACGCGACCTACGTCGACGTCCGGCGGGCCTTCCGCGGGCACGAGCTCTGCTCGACGGATCCCTGGCTCGTCCCCATCGGCTTCCCCGGCGTGCCGCCGTCGGCGTACGCGCACCCGACCCCCGCCGGCCAGGCGGCCATCGCCGGCGAGGTGACCGCGGCCCTCGACGACTAGCCTTCGCCGGGTGGAGCACCCGACGGGTAAGGGACCGCTGGTCGGGATCAGGATCCTCGAGCTCGCCGGCATCGGGCCGGTGCCGCATGCCGGGATGGTGCTCGCCGACCTCGGCGCCGACGTGCTGCGGGTCGACCGCCCCGGCTCCCGGCCGGTGGCCCCGCCCGGGCCGGTGGACCGCGGGCGCCGCAGCGTCGCGCTCGATCTCGCCCGGCCCGAGGGTGTCGAGGCGGCGCTGCGCCTGGCGGAGGTGGCCGACGTGCTCGTCGAGGGCTTCCGCCCCGGTGTGACGGAGCGGCTGGGCCTCGGGCCCGACGCCTGCTCGGCCCGCAACCCGCGGCTCGTCTACGCCCGCATGACCGGCTGGGGCCAGGACGGACCGCTCGCCGCCCGCGCCGGCCACGACCTCAACTACCTCGCGCTGACCGGGGCGCTGGCCGCCGTCGGCCCCGCGGGCGGTGACCCCGTGCCCCCGCTCAACCTCGTGGGCGACTACGGCGGCGGCAGCATGCTCCTGCTGGTGGGGGTGCTCGCCGCGCTCGTGGAGCGGGCCTCGAGCGGGCGCGGGCAGGTGGTCGACGCGGCGATGGTGGACGGCGTCAGCTCGCTGCTCGCCCTCACGCACGGGCTGCTCGCCGCGGGCTGGTGGCGCGAGGAGCGCGGCGCCAACCTGCTCGACGGCGGCGCCCCGTATTACCGCACCTATCGGTGCGCCGACGGCGGGTACGTGGCGGTCGCGGCGCTCGAGGACCGGTTCTGGGCCGAGCTCGTGCGCGTGCTCGATCTCGACCTGACCGGCGTGGCCGACCGCAACCGGCCCGCGTCCTGGCCGCTGCTGCAATCCCGGCTCTCACACGCGTTCGCCACCCGACCCCGTGCCGACTGGGCGGCGGCGTTCGAGGGGGTCGACGCGTGCGTGACCCCGGTGCTGACCTTCACCGAGTCGGCCACCCACCCGCAGGTCGGCGGCCGCGGCGCCGTCACCACGTCCGGCCGGGCCCTCGCCCCCGGCGCCGCCCCGCGGTTCTCCCGCACACCCGGACAGGCAGGGGACGCCGCTCGCCCGGCCGGCGCCGACACCCGCGAGGCGCTGCTCGACTGGGGCCTGCCGGCGAGCGACGTCGACGACCTGCTGGCCGCCGGCGTCGCCGTTCAGTCCTGAGGGTGCTGCCGGGGGGCGCCGATACGGCCCGGGCTGTCCCGCCCGGCGCTTTGCGGTGGCCTCACATCTGAGGCCGGCCGAGGAGGCCGTGCCCGGCCACCGTCAGATCTCGTAGCCGTTGCGGGTCACGTCCCCTGCGGGCCAGTCGCCCAGGGCCGCGAGCGCGGGCAGGACCATCGCGGCGTCGCCCGGCGTCTCGGCGGTCGGTCCGTCGGGGGCCAGCTGGGCGACCCGCACCGACCGCGGCAGCTGGTGCCAGCCGCCGCGCACGTAGTACGGCACGGTCGGATCGGTGCAGGTGAGGAAGCCGAAGGGGAGGTCGAGGGCGGTCACCAGGGCGGCGTGCCGGGCGAGCAGCTCCAGTCCCAGCCCGGTGCCGCGGTGCGAGGGCCGGACGCCGACCATGCCGGTGTCGCCGACGAGCACGGGCCGGCCGCCGGCGAGCACGAGCCGGGGCGCGACCGCGATGTGTGCGACGACCTCGTCGCCGTCCCGGGCCACCAGACGGAGATCGGGCCGGCCTGCCGCCCAGCTCCGGTCGCGGTAGCCGCCGTCCGCGGCGTGCCCGGGGAAGATGCGCACCAGCAACCGACGCAGGTCCTCGTGATCGGCGGCCGTCAGCTGGGCCTCCCACACCTGCTGCCAGCGGACCCCGCCGTCGCTCATGCCGTCATGATGGCCGCCACCTCGTCGGCGACCTCCTGGAGGGGCCGGTCGGTGCGCACGACGCGGGTCGACGTCGCCCGCAGCAGGGGCTCGACCTCGGCGAGGTCGCGCAGGATCCGGGCGCGTTCGGCCGGGTCCTTGCCGAAGGGGTTCGTCGTCCGGGCGGCGATGCGGTCCACCAGCACGTCGACGGGAGCGGTCAGCAGGACGACCTCGTCGAAGCGGCCCCTGAACCTCCCCTGGTTCCGCACGCAGCCCGCGACGAACAGCGGCACCGGCGTCTCCTCGGCCAGCAGGGCGGCCATGCGGGGCTCGACCCAGAGCTGCTCGACGCCGCCCCCGGGGAGCGGCACCTCCTCGCTCCAGCCGGGCTCGTCGGTGTCGACGACCCGGTGGCCGCGGCGGGCGAGCTCCCCGAGAAGGGTGGACTTGCCGGTCCCGGACATGCCCGTCACGAGCACCCTGCGCACGGTACGACGCTAGGCCACGACGGGCAGCAGCCCCTATCGTCGACCCGTGCCGGACTGGTTCCTCCCCGCGCACGGGGAACACGCGGTACACCGGGCTGTGACGGCCTTCCGCGACGCCGTCGACGACGACGACGGCTGGTTCGTGGTCGTCGAGACGCGCAAGCTGGGGCCCGAGGTGTACGAGACCACGATCGCGCCGGGTTACGCCTCGGATCCCGACGGGCCGGAGGTCGCCGTGTTCGCCACCGTCGACACCCCGGGAGAGGCGGCGCTGGCGCACGAGCAGGCGGTCGAGTTCGCCTCCTGTGCGCTGCGGCCCGGGCGCCGACCCGCGCAGTGACCTGGCTGCCGCCGGCGCCTGGGTGGGTCACAGGTCGAGCGCGACCGGGCCGGTGGGCGTGGCGGAGCAGATCAGGACGTCACCGACGGCCGGCTGCTCCACCGGGTCGGGGGAGTAGGCCACCGCCCCGGACAGCAGCGGCGTCTCGCACGTGTGGCAGACGCCGCTGCGGCACGACCAGCGGGTGGGCACGTCGCAGGCCTCGGCGAGCTCGAGCAGGCTGGCGTAGTCGGGGTGCCAGGAGACGGTCAGGCCACTGCGGGAGAAGGCCACCGACGGCCCGTGCCCGGGGTCGGTGGGCGGCGGGTGCGGCGGACGCGCGGTGGACGCCGCGATCCCCGGCGTGATCGCGGGCCGGGCACCGAAGATCTCGGTGTGGACGTGGGCGGGATCCAGCCCGAGGGCGACCAGCGCGGCGGAGACGTCGCGCAGGAAGCCGGCGGGGCCGCACAGGTAGGCGTCCGCATCCCGAGGCAGGTCGAGAGCGGTGAGCGCCGGCGCCGACAGCCGCCCCACGCTGTCGAAGTCGCGGCCCGGCCGGTCGCCGGGGTCGGGGCGGCTGTAGGCGACGTGGCGGTGGGCGTTCGGCAGCCCGGCGAGCAGCGCGTCGGCCTCGGCCGCGAAGGGCTGCTCGGCCCTGTTGCGCGCGCCGTGCAGCCACCAGACCTCCCGGTCGGAGTGCGTGCCGGCCAGCGCGTGCAGCATGGCGAGCACGGGAGTGGCGCCAACCCCGGCGCTGACCAGGAGGACCGGCGCCGGCCCGGGGCGCAGCGTGAAGTTCCCGCGCGGCGCCGCGACGTCGACCATGTCGCCGATCCGCACTCTGTCGTGCACGTACCCGCTGCCCGCGCCACCCGGCTCGCGCTTGACGCCGATGCGATACCGCGGGTCGCCCGGCGTGCCCGACAGCGAGTAGCTCCGCAGCAGCGCCGGGCCGGGGGGCGCGGACGGCAGCCGGAGGGTGACGAACTGCCCCGGCAGCGCCGGCGGTGCCGGCGAAGCGTCGGCCGGCGCCAGGACCAGGGACGTCACCGTGCGGCTCTCGGCCTGCCGGGCGGTGACGCGGAAGGGGCGGAAGCCCGGCCAGGCGGGCGGCGGGGCCGTGTCGACGAGACCGGCGTTGCCGCCGCCCGGGGTGGAGCCGTCGTCGAGGATCGCCGCGAAGGACGCCCGCCACCCGGGGCTGAGCGCCGGGATACGCAGCGCCCGGGCCACGTCGTCGCGTCCGTGGCCCGGCAGGTACAGCAGGCCGTCGACCTCGGCGACGCTCATCCGCTCGGGGCCGGCCGCCACCAGGGTGATCTCGTCCCCGGCGCTCACCTCGCCCTCCTCGAGGACGCGCAGGTAGAACCCCGGTCGGCGGCGGGCCACGAGCAGCGCGGGCATGCGGGGCTCGCCGAGCCGGAGCCCCACCCGGTAGCACGTGACGCGGGGCTGGGTGACCTCGAACACGGCGCTGCCGATCCGGTACCGGTCGCCGATGCAGACCTCGTCGTCCGGCAGGCCGTCGACGGTGAGGTTCTCACCGAAGTGCCCGGGTGCGAGGTCGGAGCGGCCCAGCTCACCCGCCCAGTACCGGTAGGAATCCGTCTGATAGACGAGCGCCGCGCGCTGCTCCCCGCCGTGGCCGGCCAGGTCGCCCTGGCCGTCCCCGTCGAGGTTGAGCCGGCGCACCCGGCGCGGACCGGCCACCGGGTACTTCCACACGCCCGTGCGGACGGTCCTGCCGCGCCAGGTGACGTCGCGGGGCAGACCGACGTTGACCGAGACGAGCGTGCCGGCCGGTCGGGACGTCATGGTCACCTCGCGGGCCACCTGCTCGGCGACGGGGGGCCCCGCCGTGGGCGACCCCCCGTCCATGCCTCAGATCATCGTGCTCAGCCGTCGGCCTTGACCACACCCACGGGGCACGAGATGCCCGTCCCGCCGAGGCCGCAGTAGCCGTTCGGCACCTTGTGCAGGTACTGCTGGTGGTAGTCCTCGGCGTAGTAGAACGCTCCGGCCTCGGCCGCGGGCCGGGCGTCGGTGGTGATGGCACCGAGCTTGAACTGGTCGAGCAGCGGCTGGTACGCGGCCCGCGTGGCCTCGTACGCCTGCTTCTGCTCGTCCGTCGTCCAATACACCGCCGAGCGGTACTGGGTGCCGACGTCGTTGCCCTGCCGGTAGCCCTGGGTGGGGTCGTGCGACTCCCAGAACGTCCGCAGCAGCTTCTCCGCGGTGATCTTCGCCGGGTCGTACGCGACGAGGACCGCCTCGGTGTGGCCGGTGCGGCCGGTGCAGGTCTCCTCGTAGGTCGGGTTGGGCGTGTGGCCGCCCTGGTACCCGACCGCGGTCGTCACGACGCCGGGCAGCTGCCAGAAGACGCGCTCGGCGCCCCAGAAGCAGCCCATGGCGACGTACAGGACCTGGGTGCCCTCGGGCCACGGGCCCTCGAGCGGGGTGCCCAGGACGGCGTGCAGCCGCGGCACCGGGTACGGGCGGGCGTCGCGGCCCGGCAGGGCGTCCTGCGGGCCGACCATCGTCGTCTTCAGGCGGGATCCGAACAGCACGTGTGCTCCTCTCCTGCCGCGGGGCGCCCGGCGCCGACGACTTCGGCGGGGGCGGTCCTGGCGGCACCCTCTTCGTGCCGGCGGCGCGTCCATCGTTACACCGCGGCCGTCCGATCGCCCTGTCCGGTCACACCACGAGGACGTCGTCCTCGTCCTGCGTGGACGGGCCGCCGGCGCCGGTGAGGTCGCGCCAGGCCCGGCCGATCCGGGCGACCGCCGCCGCGAGCTCGCCCGGAGGCCGGGCGAACGGCAGGCGCAGCCGCGCCTCGAAGGCGCCGTCCGGCCCGAACCGGGGGCCGGGGGTGAGGATCACGCCGTCGGCGCGGGCAGTCGCCGCGAGGGCGCTGCTGGCGGGCGCCGGCAGCCGGTACCAGAGGAAGAGCCCGCCGGCCGCCCTCGGCGCGACCCACCCGGGCAGGTGCTCGCGCGACGGCGGCCCGCAGCGTCTCCGACCGACCGAGGAGCTCGGGCCGGCGCACCGACAGCACCTCGTCGGCGACGTCGAGCAGGTGGGCGGTCGCGAGCTGCTCGACCAGCGGGGAGCCCAGGTCGTCGACGGCGCGGGCGAGCGTCAGCCGCTTCACCAGCCGGGCGTCCGCCCGGACCCACCCGACCCGGAGACCACCCCAGAAGGTCTTGCTCGCGGAGCCGAGCGTGACCGCCGTGCCGACCGAACGCGGCGAACGGAGCGGGCAGCGGCGGGGCGCCCGCGCCGCGCAGGTCGAGATCGACGGTCGTCTCGTCGACGATCGCCGTGCACCCCGCCCGGGCGAGCGCCGCCGCGAGGGCCCTGCCGGGTCGGAGCGTCCATGAGGCGGCCCGTCGGGTTGTGGAAGTCGGGCATGAGGTAGGCGGCGCGGGCCCCTGTGTCGCGGACGGCGTCCAGCGCGGCGCTCACGTCCCAGCCGCCGGGCCTCGACGGGCAGCGCGACGGGGCGGCCGCCGGCCCGCCGGATCGCGTCGAGCGCCAGCGGGTACGACGGGCTCTCGACCAGCACCCGGTCTCCGGGCGCGAGCAGGGCGTCGAGCACGAGCCGCAGGCCGTGCACGGCGCCCGACGTGACGAGCACCTGCTCGGGCGTCGTTGCGAGCCCACGGGCGGTGAACCGGGCGGCCACGCGCTCGCGCAGGGCGGGCAGCCCGGCGCTCACGTAGCCGTGCCCGGGCAGGTAGCGCGGCAGCTCCGCGAGCGCGGCAGCGTAGGCGCCGTGCACCTGCGGCGGTGCCTCGGGGGCTGCGCTGGCCATGTCGCCACGGCCGTCTGCAGTGCCGGCGACGCCGCTGGTCTGGACGGGCCAGGGGAGGTCGTCCATGCGGGCGCTGTCCCCGCCGGGCAGGGCGGTCCAGGTGCCGGCGCCCTGCCCCGCCGCCGCGAAGCCGCTCTCCCGGAGCGCTCGGTAGGCACCCGCCGTCGTCGTGCGGCTGGTGCCGAGCGCGACGGCGAGCTCGCGCTCGGAGGGCAGCACGACGTCCACGGGCAGCCGCCCGTCGAGCACGAGCAGGCGCAGCCGTTCGGCCAGCGCCGCGTACCCGGGACCCCGCGCCTGGGACCAGCCCGCGAGCAGCGGCACGAGCTCGCGGGCGCCGACCCGCCGCGCGGGGCGGACGATGCGGGGCGCCATCCCGCCACTGTCGTCCGATTGGCTATGGAAAGCAAGGCCAGTAGGAGGCAACCTGGTCGGGTGCTGACCCGCCGTCTCGTCCAGCTGTACCTCGGCCTCGTGCTCTACGCGCTGAGCATGGGCCTCTTCGTCCAGGCGCACCTCGGCGTCATGCCGTGGGACGTCCTGCACCAGGGCCTCGCCCGCTGGGTGCCCCTCTCGTTCGGCACCGTGACCATCGCGGTCGGCGTGATCGTCCTGCTGGGCTGGATCCCGCTGCGCCAGAGACCGGGGATCGGGACCGTCAGCAACGTGCTGGTCATCGGCGTCGTGGTCGACACCGTGCTGCGGTTCCTCGCGCCGCCGGCCGCCATGCCGCTGCGCGTCACCTTCCTCGTGCTGGGCGTCGTCGCTCAACGCGGTGGCGACCGCCCTCTACATCGGGGCACGCCTCGGCCCAGGCCCCCGCGACGGCCTCATGACCGGCCTCGTCGCGCGGACCGGCCTGCCCACCCGCCTGGTCCGCACCGGCATCGAGGTCGCGGTCGTCGCGCTCGGCTGGGCCCTGGGCGGCACGCTCGGTGTCGGGACCGTGGTCTACGCGCTCGCCGTCGGGCCGCTCGTGCACCCGCTGCTGCCGCTGCTGCGCGTCCGGCGAGCGCGCGGTGCCTGCAGCGGCCACCACGCGTGAGCCTGCCGGGTTGACCACGTAGGAGCGCCGCACACGGCACGCTGTACCTGTGCACAGCGTGACGGTCGAGCGACGCAGAGTCCGAATCCAGGGCGAGGTGGACGAGCTCGCCTTCCCGTTGTACGTCCGGCGGCTGGCCCTCGAGCTCGGCCTGACCGGCTGGGTGCTCAACGACGGCGCCGGCGTCGTCGCCGACGTGCAGGGCTCGGGCGACGCCGTCGAGGCCTTCTGCGGGCGGGTCCGGCTGGAGGCGCCGGCGGGCGCGCGCATCGAGCGGGTCGGCTGGGCGCCGCTCGACCCGCGGCCGGTGGCCGGGTTCACGGTCGCGGGCCTCGACGACGCACCCGACCCGGCCGGTGACGGGCGGAACGGCTCGCACGGCTCGCCGTGGGCCCCCGACCCCTCGGGGTCGGTCGTCGCCGGATCTG
This sequence comes from uncultured Actinomycetota bacterium, assembly GCA_963792195.1. Lineage (GTDB taxonomy): Bacteria > Actinomycetota > Actinomycetes > Actinomycetales > Kineosporiaceae > DATKNA01. The sequence continues at coordinate 276,351 of CAWBVK010000008.1, forward strand.
CGCTGGCCGACGTCGCGACCTGCGACGCCTGCCTCGCCGAGCTCGCCTCCCCGGCCGACCGCCGGTTCCGGCACCCGTTCGTCTCGTGCGCGGCGTGCGGCCCCCGGTTCACGGTGGCGACCGGCCTGCCGTTCGACCGGTCTCGCACGACGATGGCCCGCTTCGACCGCTGCGACGCCTGCCGTCGTGACGACGAGGACCCGTCGGGCCGGCGCTTCCGCTCCGCGACCACGGCCTGCCACGCCTGCGGCCCCGCGCTGGAGCTGCTCGAGGCGGTGCCCGGGCCGGCCGGCGGCCAGCACGCGCTGCGACGCCGTCCGCGCGGCCGCCGTCCACCGCGAGGCCGCCCTCGCCCGCGCCCGCGAGATCCTCGCCGCCGGCGGCATCGTCGCCGTCAAGGGCGTCGGCGGGTACCACCTCGCGTGCGACGCCACCAGCGCCGCGGCGGTGCGGCGGCTGCGCGCGCGCAAGCAGGGCGGCGACCGGCCGTTCGCCGTGCTCGTCCCCGACCTGGCCACGGCCCGGGAGGTCGCGGACGTCGATGAGCTCGAGGCCGGCCTGCTGACGAGCGGGCGGCGTCCGGTGGTCCTCGTGCGCCGGGCCGGGCGGCCGTCGCTCCCGGTGGCCGCCGAGGTGGCGCCGCGCAACGGCAGGCTGGGGCTGCTCCTGCCGCCGTCCGCGCTGCACGTGCTGCTCCTCGGCCTGCCCGGCGACGGGCCGGGCCCGCGGGCGCTGGTGCTGACCAGCGGCAACCTCGCCGGCGAGCCGATCGTCACGGACGACGAGGAGGCGCTGCGGCGGCTCTCGGGCGTGGCGGACGCCTGGCTGCGGCACGACCGCGAGATCCACGTCGCGTGCGACGACTCCGTCCTCGAGGTCGTCGACGGCGAGCCGTCGCCGCTGCGCCGTTCCCGCGGGGAGGCGCCGCTGCCGATCGAGCTGCCGCTGCCCGTGGAGGCGACCGTCGCCGCGGGCGGGGACCTCAGGAACACCTTCTGCATCGCGGAGGGCCGGTCGGCCTGGCTGTCGGCACACGTCGGCGACATGGACGACATCGCGACCCAGCGCGCCTTCGCCCGGGCGGTCGACCACCTGCAGGCGCTCGTCGACGTCGACCCGCGCCGGCTCGTCGTCGACACCCACCCGCTCTACCGCAGCGCCCGGGGCGCCGAGGACGCCGCCGCCGAGCGGGGCATGACCCTGCAACGCGTGCAGCACCACCACGCGCACATCGCCTCCGTGCTCGCGGAGAACGGGTACGCGCGCGCCGGCCGCGTGCTGGGCGTCGCCCTCGACGGCAGCGGGCACGGCGACGACGGCGCCGTCTGGGGCGGCGAGGTGCTGCTCGCCGACTACGCCGGGTATGAGCGGCTCGCGCACCTGGCCTACGTGCCGCTCGCGGGCGGGGACGCCGCCGTCCGCCGGCCCTACCGGATGGCGCTGGCGCACCTGCACGCGGCCGGCGTCCCGTGGGCCGACGACCTGCCGTGCGTCGCCGTCGCCCCCGAGCGGGAGCGGTCGGTGCTGGCCCACCAGCTGCAGACCGGCCTGGCCTGCGTGCCGACCTCGTCGATGGGCCGGCTGGTCGACGCCGTCGCGTCGCTCGCCGGCGTCTGTCACGAGGCCGGCTACGAGGCGCAGGCGGCGATGGAGCTGCAGGCGCTGGCGGAGGTCGCGCTCGCCGAGGGCTCCGAGGGGGCGTACCCACTGCCGCTCGTCTCGCCGCCCGGCGGCGGCCCGCTGCAGTGGGACGGCGGGGCGCTGGTGCGGGCGGTCGCGGACGACGTCCGCGCCGGGGCGCCCGCCGAGGTGGTCGCCGTCCGGTTCCACCGCGGGGTGGCGGCCGCGGTGGTCCGCGTGGCGCTGCACGCCCGGGGCCTGCGCGGGGTGTCGACGGTCGCCCTGAGCGGGGACGTGTTCACCGACGCGGTGCTGCTGTCGCTGACGGCGCGCGGGCTGCGCGAGGCGGGGTTCGAGGTGCTGCGGCACCGCCGCGTGCCGGCCAACGACGGGGGCCTGGCGCTGGGTCAGCTCCTGGTCGGGGCGTTGGTGAGCCCGGGCGCGCCTCGCGGCGTGCCCGGGCTCGACGCGTCCATCGGGGGGAGCGGCGGGCCTGTTACACGGATGTGACGACGCCCGTTCCGGCAGCGGCCCGGCCGTTCGACCCGGTCGGGGGTGTGCCGTGCATCCGCGTGCGCAGGGCAGGCGTAGCGTTGACCGCCGTGACCACCACGCCGCCGGCGCCCGCCGACCCCTCCGCCCCGAACCTCGAGGAGCACGCCGGCGTCGGCGCCGACGCCCCGGCACCGTGGCTGCGGCGCGGGTTCGCCACCCGCGCCATCCACGCCGGCTCCGAGCCCGACGCCGGCGACCGGCGCGGTCATCACCCCGATCTACGCGACCACCACCTACAAGCAGGACGGCGTCGGCACGCTGCGGACCGGCCTCGGCAAGGGGTACGAGTACAGCCGCAGCGCCAACCCCACCCGCACCGCGCTCGAGGAGTGCCTCGCGGCGCTCGAGAACGCCGGCGGCGGCCCCGCGCACGCGTTCGCCTTCGCCTCCGGCCTCGCCGCCGAGGACACCCTGCTGCGCTCCGTGCTCCGCCCCGGCGACCACGTCGTCGTCCCCGACGACGCCTACGGCGGCTCCTACCGCCTGGTCGCGCGGGTCGCGGGCCCGTGGGGCGTCGAGCACACGCCGGTGCACCTGGCCGACCTCGACGCCGTCCGCGCGGCGATCCGCCCGGGCAGCACGCGGGTGGTCTGGGTCGAGACGCCGACCAACCCGATGCTCGCCATCGCCGACATCACCGAGCTCGCGCACATCGCCCACGAGGCCGGCGCGCTGCTCGTCGTCGACAACACCTTCGCGACGCCGTACCTGCAGAGCCCGCTCGCCCTCGGCGCCGACGTCGTCGTGCACTCGACGACCAAGTACGCCGGCGGCCACTCCGACGTCGTCGGCGGCGCCCTCGTCGGTCGCGCCCGGGACGCAGGCCCCGTGGAGGCCGGCGTCGGCAACGTGTCCGGCGACGTCGTCGAGCGGGTCGGCTTCCACCAGAACGCCATGGGCGCCGTGCCCTCGCCGTTCGACGCCTTCCTCGTGCAGCGCGGCCTCAAGACCCTCGCCGTCCGGATGGAGAAGCACTGCGACAACGCCGAGCGGGTCGCGGAGTTCCTCGTCGGCCACCCGCGGGTGCGCCAGGTGCTCTACCCCGGCCTGCCCGAGCACCCCGGCCACGACGTCGCGCAGAAGCAGATGCGCCGGTTCGGCGGCATGGTCAGCTTCCGCGTGGTCGGCGGCGAGGAGGACGCGCTCAACGTCTGCAAGCGCACCGAGGTCTTCACCCTCGCGGAGTCGCTCGGCGGCATCGAGAGCCTGATCGAGCACCCGGGCCGGATGACGCACGCGTCGGTCGCCGGGTCCGCGCTCGAGGTGCCCAACGACCTGATCCGGCTGTCAGCGTCGGCATCGAGGACGCCGACGACCTGCTCGCCGACCTCGACCGCGCCCTCGCCTGACGCCGTCGCCTGTGTGCCCTGTCGTGGTCCGCTGAATGACCACGACAGCGACACAGTCGGCGGTGCTCTGCGTCGACGTCGGGTCGACGTTCACCAAGGCCGCGCTCGTCGACGCCGCGCACGGGCGAGCTGCTCGCCACGGCGGCGCACCGCACGACGCTCCCGCGGCGTTCCCCGGCGGCGCGCCGGGCGGCGACGTGCTGGACGGCGTCCGTGCGGTGCGGGCCGCGGTCGAGGAGCGGGCGGGCGTCCCGGGCGGGCGAGGTGCTGGCCTGCTCCAGCGCGGGCGGCGGCCTGCGGATCGCGGTCGTCGGGTACGAGCGGCTGGTCACCGCCGAGGCCGGCCGCCGGGTCGCGCTGTCGGCCGGCGGCCGGGTCGTGCACGTGCACGCCGGCCCCCTGACGCCGGCGGACGTCGACGGCCTGCGCGCCGCCCGGCCCGACGTCGTGCTGCTCGCGGGCGGCACCGACGGCGGCGACGGCGAGGTCCTGCTGGCCAACGCGCGGCGGCTCGGGATCGCCCGGCGTGCGCGCGCCCGTCGTCGTCGCCGGCAACGCCGAGGCGGCGCCCGGCCGCGGTCGCCGAGCTCGAGCGGCGCGGCCGCACCGTCGTCCTCGCCCCGAACGTGCTGCCGCGGATCGGCACGCTCGAGCCGCTCGGCGCCCGCGCCGCGATCCGCGAGCTGTTCCTGCGGCACGTCATCGGCGGCAAGGGGCTCTCCCGGGGCGCGCGCCTTCGCGCGCCTGGTGCGGGCGCCGACGCCGGACGCCGTGCTCACCGGGGTCGAGGTGCTCGGCCGAAGCCGCGGCGGCGGCGACGTGCTCGTCGTCGACGTCGGCGGCGCGACCACCGACGTCTACTCGGTGCTCGCCCCGCAGGGCGAGGACGCGCCCGGCGACCGCCCGGGCACCCCGGGCCTGGCGCGCGAGGTGGTGGCGCCGCTGTGGCGGGCCCGCACCGTCGAGGGCGACCTCGGCATGCGCTGGAGCGCCCCCGGCGTCGTCGACGGCGGCAGCCGCCGAGGGGCTGCTCGCGCCGGGGGAGGAGGAGCGCGCTCGCCGCCTACGCCGCGGCGGTCGCCGCCGACCCCGGGGCGCTGCCCGCGGACACCCCCGGTGCCTTCGAGCCCGACACGCGGCTCGCCGAGCTCGCCGTCACCGTCGCGCTGCGCCGGCACGGCACGGCCCGCCACGGCGACGTCCGCGCCCCGGCCGCTGCGCGACGTCCGCCTCGTCGTCGGCAGCGGGGGGGTGCTCCGGTACGCCGACCCGGCACGGCGGCGAGCGGATCCTGCGCCCGGCGGTCAGCGACCACGGCGGCGGCTGGCGGGTGCCCGAGCGGGCCGCGACCTGCGTCGACGAGCCGGTACGTGCTCTTCGCGGCCGGCCTGCTGGCCGAGGGCCACCCGGCGGCCGCGCTCGCGCTCGCCGGCCTCGCCTCCTGACCTCGTGACAGTGGCAGCATGACCCGCATGACCCATCTCAGTGCCGAGCTGGGCGCCCTGCCGGTGACGCTCGCCGACGTCGAGGCGGCGCGGGAGCTGCTCGAGGGCGTCGTCCGCCGCACTCCCGTGGAGCCGAACCGGGCCCTGGCCGAGCGTGTCGGCGGACCGGTGTCGCTCAAGTGCGAGAACCTCCAGCGCGCCGGCTCGTTCAAGATCCGCGGGCGCCTACACCCGGATCTCGCGGCTCACGCCCGAGGAGCGCGAGCGCGGGGTGGTCGCCGCCAGCGCGGGCAACCACGCGCAGGGCGTCGCGCTCGCCGGGCAGATGCTCGACACCCGGGTCAAGGTCTACATGCCGGTCGAACGCCCCGCTGCCGAAGGTGCAGGCGACGCGCGCGTACGGCGCCGAGGTCGAGTTCGTGATCGGCAGCGTCGACGACTGCCTGGTGCACGCGCGGGCGTGGGCCGAGCGGACCGGCGCGGTGCTCATCCACCCCTTCGACCACGCCGACATCGTGGCCGGGCAGGGCACCGTCGGCCTGGAGATCCTCGAGCAGGTGCCCGACGTCGCCACCGTCCTGGTGTGCACCGGCGGCGGCGGCCTGCTCGCCGGCATCGCCACCGCCGTGCGCGGCCCTGCGCCCCGACGTCGCCGTCATCGGCGTGCAGGCCGAGGGGGCGGCGGCCTACCCGGCGTCGCTGTCGGTGGGGGAGCCGCTGGCGCTCGGCACGATGACGACGATGGCCGACGGCATCGCGGTCGGGCGACCCGGGGACGTGCCGTTCGCGCTCGTGCAGGCACTGGTCGACGGGGTCGTCACGGTCAGCGAGGAGCTGATCTCGCGGGCCCTGCTGTTCCTGCTCGAGCGGGCCAAGCTCGTCGTCGAGCCGGCCGGCGCGGCCGGCGTCGCCGCGATGCTCGACCCCGAGCTCGCGGACCGGCTGCGGCCGCCCGTCGTCGCGGTGCTCTCCGGCGGCAACATCGACCCGCTGCTCATGATGCGGGTGATCCGGCACGGCATGGCGGCGGCCGGCCGGTACATGCAGGTGCGGCTGCGCGCGCCCGACCGGCCGGGCAGCCTGGCGACCGTGCTCGGCGTGCTCGCGGACACCGAGGCGAACGTGCTCGAGGTCGAGCACGTGCGCACCGGCGTCCGGCTGTCGATCGACGAGGTCGAGATCGCGCTCCGGCTCGAGACCCGCGGCCCCGACCACTGCCGGGCCGTGCTCGCGGCCCTGCGCGAGGCGGGCTACCCGCTCCAGGTCTGACTCCGCTTCCCGTGCTCGCTCCGTACTCGTCCAGTGCGGAGATGCTCGTCGAGTGCGGAATCCCGGGGCCGAGAAGTCCGCACCCGGCGAGCATCTCCGCAACCGGCGAGCACCGGCCAGCGCGCACGAGGTCCCGGCGATGAGTCCGCGCTGTCGAGCGCGTCTGCCCCTTCAGATGGCCGTTCGCGCGTCGTCATCCTCGATTTCTTCCAGTCGCTCTTTACAGATCTGGGAGAGTCGATGTTGAGTATGAAAAGCGCGAGCCAAGGCAGCAGTGATCTGGAAGGGTGGAAGGCGTGTCAGACGCAGTGATCGCCGAAGGCCTGGTCAAGACCTACGGCACCGTCCGGGCCCTCGACGGGCTCGACCTCGACGTCCCCGAGGGAACGCGTCCTGGCCCTGCTCGGGCCGAACGGCGCCGGCAAGACCACCGCCGTCCGCGTGCTGACGACCCTGCTGCAGCCGGACTCCGGCCGCGCCGAGGTCGCCGGCATCGACGTGCTCAAGCGACCGCGGGACGTGCGCGCCGCTCATCGGGCTCTCCGGCCAGTACGCGGCCGTCGACGAGTACCTCACCGGCTACGAGAACCTCGACATGATCGGCCGGCTCTACCACCTGGGCCGTGGCCGCGGCGAAGGAGCGAGCCCGCGAGCTGCTCGACCAGTTCCGGCTCGACGACGCCGCCGACCGCCCCGTGAAGACCTACTCCGGCGGCATGCGCCGCCGGCTCGACCTCGCCGGCGCCCTCGTCGCCCGGCCCAAGGTGCTCTTCCTCGACGAGCCGACCACCGGCCTCGACCCGCGCAGCCGCACGGACATGTGGGCCATGCTCGCCGACCTCGTCGCCGCCGGCGCCACCGTGCTGCTCACCACGCAGTACCTCGAGGAGGCCGACCGCCTCGCCGACAGCATCGTCGTCATCGACCACGGCAAGGTCATCGCCCGGGGCACCGCCGACGAGCTGAAGGACCAGGTCGGCGGCGAGGTCGTCGAGGTCGTCGTCGCCGAGACGGCACGCATCCCCGACGCCGTGCGCGTGCTCGTCGACCTGGCCGGCGGCACGCCCACCGTCGACGACCACACCCGCAAGATCGCCGTGACGGTGCGCGACGGCCGGCCGGCCGCGCAGATCCTCATCGCGTCGCTGCGCGAGCTCGACGCCGAGGGCATCGTCGTCCGCGACGTCGCCGTGCGCCGTCCGACCCTCGACGACGTGTTCCTCACCCTGACCGGTCACGCCGCGGAGGAGCCCGCCGGCGAGACCGACCTCGAGCCGGCAGGTGCCCGATGAGCGTCCTGACCCAGACCATCGGCGACGGCGCGGTCGTCGCCAAGCGCAACCTCATCAAGGTCAAGCGGGTCCCCGACCTGCTCGTCTTCTCGACGCTGTCACCGATCATGTTCGTGCTGCTCTTCGCGTTCGTGTTCGGCAGCGCGATCCCGATCGACGGCGTCAACTACCGCGAGTTCCTGATGGCCGGGATCTTCGCCCAGACCGTCGTCTTCGGGTCGACCATCACGGGCTCCAGCCTCGCCGAGGACCTGCAGAAGGGCGTGATCGACCGGTTCCGGTCGCTGCCGATGTCGCGCAGCGCCGTCCTGGTCGGCCGGACGTCGGCGGACGTCGTCAACAACGTCATCGTGCTGATCGTCATGTCGATCACCGGTCTGATCGTCGGCTGGCGCATCCGCGGGTCGTTCCTCGAGGCCGTGGCGGCGTACCTGCTCCTGCTGCTGTTCGCCTACTCCATCTCGTGGGTGATGGCCGTGGTCGGGCTGGTCGTGCGGACGCCGGAGGTCGTCAACAACGCGAGCTTCATCGTGATCTTCCCGCTGACGTTCATCGCGAACACGTTCGTGCCGATCGACAACTTCCCGACGGTGCTCAAGTGGATCGCCGAGTGGAACCCCGTCTCGTCGGTGACCCTGGCGGCGCGCCAGCTCTTCGGGAACCTCGGGGCGCACCCGATCGGCCAGACCGCGTGGTCGCTGCAGCACCCGGCGCTCTACACCGTGCTGTGGGCGGTGGGGATCCTCGTGATCTTCGTCCCGCTCGCCGTCCGGCAGTTCAAGCGGGCGGCGTCGCGCTGACCCGCGGGAAGCCGTCCGTGGAACACGAGCGCCGGCGACCCCCGCGGGGGTCGCCGGCGCTCGACGCGTGCAGGAGCGGGCTCAGCCGGTGAAGGGCTTCGCGGAGAGGATCTTCAGCGAGATCTCCTTGCCGTTCGGCGCGGTGTAGGACGCCGTGTCACCCACCTTGCGGCCGAGGATGGCGCGAGCCGAGCGGGCTCTTCTCGGAGTAGACCTCGAGGTCGGTGTCGCCCGCGACCTCGCGGCTGCCCAGCAGGAACGTCATCTCGTCGCCGAGCAGGTCGACCGTGACGACCATGCCCGGCGCGATGCTGCCGTCGGTGCTCGCCGGAGCGTCGCCGACCTGGGCGTTCTCGAGGAGCTGGCGCAGCTGGCGGATCCGCGCCTCCTGCTTGCCCTGCTCCTCCTTGGCGGCGTGGTAGCCGCCGTTCTCGCGCAGGTCGCCCTCCTGGCGGGCCTCCTCGATCTTGCGGGCGATCTCGGTGCGGCCCTCGCCGGAGAGATGATCGAGCTCCGCCTTGAGGCGGTCGTAGGCCTCCTGGGTCAGCCAGGTGACGCTGCTGGTCTCGGTCACGGCGGTCTCCGATCAGGTGCGTGCCGCCCCGCGTGCGCGGGGCACGAACGAAGTTCCGACAGTACCAACCGTCAGCGTGCGATGCAGTCACGGACGACGCCGCCCGTGGCGGGCAGGCTGGTCCGGACGGCGACCGCCGCCGTGGCCGCACCGGCGCCCGTCGGCGCGACGCGGACGTCCGTCCAGCCGACCACGGCCCCCGCGGCGTCGGTGGCGCCGACCGCGCAGACGGCCGCCCGGCCGCCCGGGACGGTGACGTCGAACGACACCCGCACCAGGGCCGGGTCCGAGGCGTCGACGGTGACCTGTCCCACCGAGACCGACGCGCGGGTCAGGCCGGCCACCGCCCAGACGGCCCAGGCGAGGGCCGCGGCCGCCACGAGGGCGAGGACGGCCACGAGGACGGTGCGCCGCCGGCCCGGGCGGCCGGCGCCCGTACCGCTCGTCGAGCCGGTCCGCGCTGCTCATCCTCGCTCCCCCCGTGCCGCCCGGGTCCGCTGTCGGGGATGATTGTCCCGCGGCCGGCCGCGGGAGCCGGCGGCAGGGCCGGCCGAGGTGACCGGTCCCTCCCATCCCGTCCCCATCCCGTCGACGAGGAGCACCGGTGCCCGAGGGACTGCGCCTGCTGGCCGTGCACGCCCACCCCGACGACGAGTCGAGCAAGGGTGCGGCGACGATGGCCCGCTACGTCGCGGAGGGCGCGCGCGTGATGGTCGCCACCTGCACCGGCGGCGAGCGGGGGGACATCCTCAACCCGGCCCTCAAGGGCGACCCCGACGTGCTGCGCGACATGGCCGAGTTCCGCCGGCGCGAGATGGCGCGCGCCGTGGCCGAGCTCGGCGTGGAGCACCGCTGGCTCGGCTTCGTCGACTCGGGGCTGCCCGAGGGCGACCCGCCGCCGCCGCTGCCGGACGGGTGCTTCGCCCTGGAGCCCGCTCGAGACCGCCGCGGCGCCGCTCGTCCGGCTCATCCGGGAGTTCCGACCGCACGTGGTCACGACCTACGACGAGTACGGCGGCTACCCGCACCCCGACCACATCATGTGCCACAAGGTCTCGGTGGAGGCGTTCGACGCCGCCGCGGATCCCGACCGCTACCCCGGCACCGGCGAACCGTGGCAGCCGCTGAAGCTCTACTACGACCGCGGCTTCAGCCGGGCGAAGATCGTGGCCTTCCACGAGGCGATGCTCGCCGCGGGGCTCGAGTCGCCGTTCGCGGAGTGGCTCGAGCGCTGGGACGAGAACCCGTCGGACCGGCCCGAGCCGAAGGTGACCACCCGCATCGAGTGCGCCGACTACTTCCCGGTGCGCGACCGGGCGCTGATCGCGCACGCGACCCAGATCGACCCCGAGGGGTGGTTCTTCATGATCCCGCATGGAGATGCAGCGCCGGATCTGGCCGACCGAGGAGTTCGAGCTGGTCCGCAGCCTGGTCGACAGCCCGGTTCCCGAGGACGACCTGTTCGCGGGCGTCCGCGAGCGCGTGGGGGTGTGAGGCATGGCCCTCGTCGCCGCCGGAGCCTCCGTCGTGGCCGCCACCACGCCGTCCGCGGACACCGTCTCGCCGGGCATCGCGGGCTTCCTGGTGGTCTTCGCGCTGGCCCTCGCCACCGTCGTCCTGATCCGGAGCATGGTCGGGCACCTGCGCAAGGTCCGCTACAGCCCGGACCCCGCCGCGCCCCAGCAGGAGCCCACGGCGGGGGACCCGGGCACCCCTGCCGATCCCGTCGCCTCGAGCGGCCCGCAGGGTGGGGAGGCGTCCCCGCCGCCGGTGTCGCGCTGAGCCTGTCGGATGCTGCCCGCGGGGGCCGGATCCCGGCCGCCGGTCAGCCGGCAGCGGCCGGCGTGAGCTCGCGCTCCTCGGCGGGTTCCGCGGCCGGGGCGGCCGAGGCGCGGTCCATGCCGCGCCAGGCGCGCTGCACGAACGGCAGCAGGGTGGCCACCAGGTAGACGGCCGCGGCGACGCCCAGCGCGGCGGCCAGGCCGGCCCGCTCGACCAGCACGCCACCGAGGAGCCCCCCGAAGGGGATGCCGACGAAGGCGAGTGCCCCGGCGGCGCCGAACACGCGCGCCTGCAGGTGGGCCGGGATGCGCTCGTACTCGGCGGCCGCGAGCAGCGGGTTGAGGGCGCCGCAGGCGAACCCTGCGACCGCCGTGGTCGTGAGCACCGCCGGCAGGGGGAGCCCCAGGGCGAGCACCGCGAGGCGCGGTGCGCCGCCGACGAGGAAGCACACGGCGAACGTGCGCCGGCGGGGCAGCCGCGCGGCCACGAGCCCGATGAGGACCGTCCCGGCGGCGGCGCAGCCCGCGAACACCGCGGAGACGAGCCCGAGCACGGCTGGGCCGCCGGCGCCGGCGGCCCACACGGGCAGCAGGACGGCACTCTTGGCGGCGTCGATCGTGTTCGTGAGGGCGACCATCAGGGCGATGGCGCGCAGCAGCGGGTCGCGCAGCAGGAAGGCGAGCCCGTCCCTGAGGTCGCCGATGTAGCCGGCCGCGGCGGGCCGCGACGCCTCGCGGTGCGCGGACGGGTCGCGGGGGAGGAGGAGAGCGACGCCGAGCGCGGCCACGCCGAAGCTGGCGGCGTCCACGGCCACGGCGGCCGGCGCGCCCGCCAGCCCGACGAGCACACCCGCGAGCGGCGCCCCGACGAGCATGGCGGTCCGGCGGACGCCGTCCGACCACCCCGCAGCGCGCTCCAGCGGCACCTGGGCCACCTCGACGGCGCGGGGCAGGAGGACGGTCTTGGCGCCGTCGCCGGGCCCGCGCAGGGCACCCGCCAGGGCGACGAGGACGAGCAGCACGGGGAACGGCAGCCCGACGGTCGCCTGGGCGAGCGGGACGGCGCCGACGGCCACGGCGCTCAGCGCGTCCGCGGTCACGCTGGCCCGCCGGGCCCCCACCCGGTCGACCAGGGGCCCGGCGAGCAGCTGGGCGACGACGTACGGGAGCATCTCGGCGAGCCCGACCACGCCCATCAGCACGGGGCTGCCGGTGGTCACCAGAACGAGCCACGGCAGCGCCACCAGGGTCATGCAGCTGCCGGTCTCCGACACGCCCTGGGCCGCGTAGAGCCCGAGCAGCGGCAGGCGGCGCCTCACGAGGGCTCGCCCCCGTCGACGGTCAGCTGCGGCAGGACCTGGACCTGGACGGCGACCTTGCGCGCACCGGGCTCCGAGCCGTGCCGGCGCTCGGCCTGCTGCGCCAGCTCGATCATGGCCTCGCCGAGCTCCTCGGCGGCGGCCGCGGGCAGGCTGACGGTGACGTCGCTGAACGTCGCGGCGGCCCGCCAGGGCGCGGGCTCGTCGAGCTCGACGGCGAGCCACTCCTGCATCTTGGTCGTGTAGACGGCGGCGATGGCTCGCAGGTACTCGACGGTCACGACGGCGTCGTCACCACTGAAGAACGTGTCGAGGCGGGTCGAGGTGTGCACCGCCCGCCACCACCGCTCGCGGCCGCCGCCGGCGTGCGCGGGATCCTCGTCGACCAGGCCGGCGGCGGCGAGCTGGCGCAGGTGGTAGCTGGTGGAGCCGCTCGAGTCGCCGACCCGCGCGGCCAGGCGGGTGGCCGTCGAGGGGCCGTGCAGGCGCAGCAGGCCCAGCAGGCGCACGCGCAGGGGATGTGCCAGGGCGCGCAGCCGAGGGGGGTCGAGGACCAGGACGTTCTCGGCGGGAGCGTCCTGAGGGCGGGCGTTCCCGGGCGGAGGGTCGCCGACCTCTCGGCCGGGCACGCCCTCCGGAGTGGTCTCCTCGTCGGTCATGGGAACGAGCCTACGACTGCCAAGACACTTTGCAAAGAGACTTTGCAAAGTGTCTTGGCGATGCAAGGTTTTCTTACGGCGGGCAGAACGGCAGTGGCCGCTGCCGAGTCCGGAAGCCTCGGCAGCGGCCACGACGCCCGGCGGTCGACCCGGTGCCTACGTCAGCACCCGGCGGCCCGGGCCCGATCCCGTGATCCTGCTGGATCCGTTGACCCCGCTGGATCCTCGATCACGAGGGGGTGGGGAGGGGTTCGATGTGCACGGTCTTGAGCACGGTCAGCTCGCCGAGCAGGTCGGGCCCGTAGCCGCGGCCCGTCCCGCTGCCGCGCCGCGGGTCGGCCGACCCGCCCGGCGCCCCGCCGAAGACGGCGTTCACCTTCACGGTGCCCACCTCCAGCACCTCCGAGGCGCGCAGGGCGTGCTCGATCGACGGCGTGAGGACTGTGGCGGCGAGGCCATACGCGTTCTCGTCGGCGAGGGTCAGGGCCTCGTCGAACGACCCGGCCACCATCACGGGCACGACCGGGCCGAACGTCTCCTCCGACCACACGGCCATGTCGGGCGTCACGTCGGCGAGCACGGTCGGCTCCAGGTAGCAGCCGCCGGCCAGCTCGGGGGCCGAGGGCCGGCTCCCTCCGGTGAGCACCCGGGCGCCCGCCTCGACGGCGGCGTGGACGTGCGCGAGCACGCCGTCGACGGCCCGCTCGTCGACGAGCGGGCCGAGCCGGGTGGCGCCGTCCTCGGGGTCGCCCGGCCGCCAGGCGCGGGCCTCCTCGACGAGCGCATCCAGGAACGCCTGCGCCACCTCGGCGTGCACGACCACCCGCTCGACGGCCACGCAGAGCTGGCCGGCGTTGACGAAGGCTCCGAGCGCCGCCTGCTGCGCCGCCCACACCGGGTCGACGCCGGCGTCGACGACGAGCGCGTCCTTGCCGCCGTTCTCCAGCAGCAGCTTCGCCGCTCGCGGCCCCGCCACCTCGGCGATGCGCCGGCCGGCCCGGCTCGAGCCCACGTGGGCGACGACGTCGACGCCGGGCTCGGAGACCAGCCGCTCGCCGACGGTCCCGTCGCCCTGCACGAGCTCCAGGACGCCGTCGGGCAGGTGACGCGCCAGCGCCTCGGCCAGCGCGGCGCCGACCAGCGGGCTCCGCTCGGACGGCTTGTGGACGACGGTGTTGCCGGTGGCCAGCGCGGCGCCGAGCAGGCCCGCCGCGGCGGGGAGCGGGTCGTTCCACGGGGTGATCACCGCGACGACGCCCCGCGGCTCGCGCCGGACGACGTCGACGGCGCGCGGATCGCCGCCCAGCGAGCGGCCCGCGTCGAGCGGGGCGAGCGTCGCGGCCTCCTCGAGGAGCGAGGCGGCGACCTCGACCGCCGACCTGGAGTCGGCGAGGAGCCGGCCGGTGTCACGGGTGTGGAGGAGGGCGATGCGGTCGAGGTCCGCGCGCAGGTCCGCGGCGGCCGCGCGGAGGGCCGCGCCGCGGGCGCCGGGCGCCGTACGGCGCCACGTCCGCAGGGCCTCGCGTGCGGCGGCGACGGCGGCTGCGACCTGCGCCGGTGTGGCGGTGGTCACACGGCCGACCTCGGCCCCGGTCGCGGGGTCGACGGACACGATCGGTGACGGATCGGCGCCGGCACGGGCGCCGTCCGTGACGACTGCCCCGGAGGCGACGTCGTCGGAGAGGATGGTCATGACCTGCACTTTCCCCGCGTCGCCGGTTCGTACACCTCGAACTGCTACTCCGCGCAGTCACTTCTCGGCGTTTCCCGAGAGAAGCACTACGTCACGTGTCGACTTCTGGTTTAAACCCCCATGGTCAGGGGCAAAACCACCCCGCGGCGCCCCCTGCCGCGTCGTCGACCGGGCCGGAGGTACGGGTGAGGAACCGCGAGGCCGAGTCGTTCGGTGCCGCCCCCGGCGCCCGCCGCAGCCGGCCGCGTGCCGTCCTCCTCGACCGTGACGGCACCCTCGTCCACGATGTCCCGTACAACGGCGACCCGGCACTCGTCCGGCCGGTCGAGGGTGCGCGCCGGGCCGTGCGGCGGTTGCGCGAGGCCGGCATGCTCGTCGGCCTCGTGACGAACCAGTCGGGCATCGCCCGCGGCCTGCTGACCGCCGGCGACGTCCGCGCCGTGAACGCCGAGCTGCAGCGGCAGGTCGGTGCCTTCGACACGGTGGCCGTCTGCCCGCACGGCCCGTCCGACGGCTGCGACTGCCGCAAGCCGGCGCCCGGGCTGGTGCTGCAGGCGTCCCGCGCGCTCGGCGTCCGCCCCGAGGAGACCGTCGTCGTCGGCGACATCGCCGCCGACGTCGGCGCCGCCGTCGCCGCCGGGGCCCGGGCCGTGCTCGTCCCCACGCCGGTCACCCTGCCCGACGAGGTCGCCGCCGCCCCGCTCGTCGCCCCCGACCTCGGCGCGGCGGTGGACCTGGTCCTGGGCGGCCTGGCGTGAGCGCGGCGAGCCGGCCTCGCGGCCACGTGCTCGTCGCCCGGACCGACAGCGACGGGGACGTCCTGCTGGCCGGCCCGGCGGTCCGCGCCGTGGCCGCCCACGCCCGGGTGACCATGCTCGTCTCGCGCGCGGGCGCGCAGGCCGCCCGGCTGCTGCCGGGCGTCGACGATGTGATCGTCGCCGACGTGCCGTGGAGCGGCTACCGGCCGCCGCCGGTCGACCCGGCGGCCGTGGGCGAGCTCGTCGAGCGGCTGCGGGCAGCACGCCTCGACGCGGCCGTCGTCCTCACCTCGTGGCACCAGAGCCCGCTGCCGGCCGCCCTGCTGCTGAAGCTCGCCGGCGTACCCGAGGTGGCGGCCGCCAGCGAGGACTACCCCGGCTCCCTGCTCGACCTGCGCTTCCGCGCGGACCGCACGGCGCCCGGCCAGGTGCACGAGGTCGAGGCCATGCTGGCGCTGGTCCGCGCCGCGGGGTTCGAGCCCGCGGAGCAGGGCCCCGCCGCCACCCGGCTCGCCGTCCGGCAGCCGCTGCCCGACCCGCCCGCCGAGCTGGCCGCCCTCCGCCGGCTACGTGGTGGTGCACCCCGGGGCGTCGGTCCCGGCCCGGGCCCCGCACCCCGCGGACGCCGCCCGCGTCGTGGCCGAGCTCGTGGACCGCGGCCGGGCGGTGGTCGTGACGGGCGGCCCCGGCGAGGCGGAGCTGACCGCGCAGGTGGCGGCCGGCGCGGGGCGCAAGGACCTGCCGGTCGTCGACCTCGGCGGCCGCACCGACCTGCCGACCCTCGCCGCCGTCCTCGAGGGCGCGGCCTGCGTGGTCGTCGGCAACACCGGCCCCGCCCACCTCGCCGCCGCCGTCGGCACCCCCGTCGTGTCGCTGTTCGCCCCGGTCGTGCCGCTCGAGCGGTGGCGGCCCTGGGGCGTCCCGGTGCGGGTGCTGGGCGACCCCTCGGCACCCTGCCGGGGGAGCGGCGCGCGGGACTGCCCCGTCCCCGGTCATCCGTGCCTCTCGTCGATCCCGGCGACCGCGGTGGCCGACGCCGCGCTCGAGCTCGCGGCCGGCCGGCCCCAGCGCCGGCGGAAGGGAGGCGGTGTCCGCATGAGGATCCTCGCCTGGCACGTCCACGGCTCGTGGATGACGGCGTTCGTGAACAGCCGGCACGACGTCGTCGTCCCGGTCGTCCCCGGCCGCGGACCCGACGGACTCGGGCGGGCGACGACCTACCCCTGGCCGGCGCGGGTGCGCGAGGCGTCCCCGCAGGAGATCGCCGACCGAGCCGTTCGACGTGGTCGTCCTGCAGCGCCCCGGCGACGCGGAGCTGTTCCGCGCCTGGACCGGGCGCGAGGCCGGCCGCGACGTCCCCGCCGTCTACGTCGAGCACAACACCCCCCGGGGCGACGTGGCCGGCTGGCGGCACCACCTCGCGGACCAGCGCGACGATCCCGATCGTGCACGTGACGCCGTTCAACGCGGCGATGTGGGACAACGGCGATGGCGCCCGTGCGCGTGGTCGAGCACGGCATCCCCGACCCGGGCCACCTCTACTCCGGGCACCTCGAGTCGCTCGCCTTCGCGTGCAACGAGCCGGTGCGGCGCGCCCGCGTCGCCGGCACCGACCTCGCGGCGCGGGTCGCCCGCTCGGTGCCGGTGCACGTCTACGGCATGCGCACCGACGGCGTCGAGCAGATCATCACCACCGGGCTGGCCGGGGCCGAGGAGCTGGCCCAGGCCGACCTGCACAAGCGCATGGCCGAGCACCGCGCCTACCTGCACCCCTACCGCTGGACCAGCCTCGGCCTGGCGCTGCTCGAGGCGATGACGATGGGCATGCCGGTCCTCGTGCTCGCGGCCACGGCCGCGTCCGAGGCGGTGCCCGCCGGCGCCGGGCTGGTCACCGCCGACGTCGACGCCCTCGCCGCCGCCGCCCGCGCCCTGGCCGCCGACCCGGCCCTGGCCCGCGCGCAGGGTGAGGCCGCACGCCGGCACGCGCTGCGGCGGTTCGGGCTTCCGCGCTTCCTGTCCGACTGGGACCGGCTCCTCGAGGAGGTGGCGCGATGACACCCCGCGCCCTGAAGATCGCCATGGTCTCCGAGCACGCCAGCCCGCTGGCGGTGCTCGGCGGGGAGGACGCCGGCGGGCAGAACGTGCACGTCGCGGCGCTCGCCATGGCCCTGGCCGACCGGGGCCACGCCGTCGAGGTGTTCACCCGGCGCGACGCGCCCGGCCTGCCGGAGGTCGTGACGCTGCACCCCGGCGTCGACGTCGTCCACGTGCCGGCCGGGCCCGCCCGGCCCATCGGCAAGGACTCGCTGCCGCCCTACATGCCGGCCTTCGGGTCGTGGCTCGGCGCGGCGCTGGCGCTCGCCGCACAGCCGGCCGGACGTCGTGCACGCCCACTTCTGGATGTCCGGCACCGCCGCCCTGCGGGCCCGGGCCAGGACGGGCATCCCCGTCGTCCAGACCTTCCACGCGCTCGGGGTCGTCAAGCGGCGGCACCAGGGCGCCCGCCGACACCAGCCCGCCCGGGCGCGCCGGCCGCGAGGAGCACCTCGCGCGCACGGCGGACGCCGTCATCGCGACCTGCTCGGACGAGGTGAGCGAGCTGCTCGCGCTCGGCGCGCTGCCCGAGCGCCTGCACATCGCGCCGTGCGGGGTCGACCTCGAGGCCTTCCGGCCCGGGCCCTCTCCGCGCGTCCTCACCATCGACCGGCCGCAGCGCCGCATCCTCTCGATCAGCCGGCTCGTGGAGCGCAAGGGCGTGCACACGCTGGTCGAGGCCCTGCCGCAGGTGCCGGACGCCGAGCTCGTCGTCGCGGGCGGCGGCGACGGGCGCGAGCTCGACGCCGACCCGCACGTGCGGTCCCTGCGCGCGGCCGCCGCCGAGCACGGCGTCGCCGACCGGGTCCGGTTCGTCGGCCCGGTGGCGCGTGCCGACGTCCCCGCCCTGCATGCGCTCCGCCGACGTCGTCGCGTGCCGTGCCCTGGTACGAGCCGTTCGGCATCGTCCCGCTCGAGGCGATGGCCTGCGGGGTCCCCGTCGTCGGTTCGGCCGTGGGCGGACTGCTCGACACCGTGGTCGACGGGGTCACGGGGCTGCTCGTGCCGCCGCGCAACCCCGCCGCGACGGCCGCCGCGCTCAACCGCGTCCTCGGCGACGAGGAGTACCGCCTGCGGCTCGGTCGCGCGGCGGCGGCCCACGTCGCCGACCGCTTCGGCTGGGCCCGGGTGGCCGAGCTCACCGAGTCCGTCTACCTGCGCCTCGCCGCACCCGCGGGCGCCGTATCCGCCGACCGTTCCGCCGAAAGGGCACTCGCATGACGCACGCGTTCGCCGACCTCTCGCGGCACCTGCCACTGCTGCGCCGGGCGCTGGCCGACCTCGAGCGGCAGGCGCCCGTCGTGGAGCGGTGGGGCGCCCACCTCGCGACCGTCCTCGGCGAGGGGCGGGCGGCTGCTCGCCGCCGGCAACGGCGGCAGCGCCGGGGAGGCGCAGCACCTCACGGCCGAGCTGGTCGGCCGGTTCGAGACCCCCGACCGCAAGCCGCTCTCGGCGATCGCGCTGTGCGCCGAGACCTCCAGCCTCACCGCCATCGGGAACGACTTCGGCTTCGAGCACGCGTTCGCCCGCCAGGTCACCGCGCACGGCCGCGCGGGCGACGTCCTCGTGCTGCTCACCACGAGCGGGCGCAGCCGCAACCTCGTGCACGCCGCGCAGGCCGGGCGCGAGGCAGGGCTGCGGGTCTGGGCCATGACCGGCCCGGTGCCGAACCCGGTCGCGGACCTGGCCGACGAGGTGCTGGCGATCGACGTGCCGTCCACGACCGCCGTCCAGGAGGCGCAGCTCGTCGCCGTCCACGCGATCTGCGCCGCGCTCGAGAGCCGGCTGGCCCTGGCCGAGCCGGCGCGGGGCAGCAGCACGCCCTACGGCGGCCCCTACGGCCTCGCGGAGGTGGGGTAGGTGCGCCTTCTGGTCGTCGGCGACGCCCTGCTCGACCGGGACGTCACCGGCACCGTGGAGCGCGTCGCGCCGGACGCGCCCGTGCCCGTCGTCGAGGTGGCGAGCGCGCTGGCCCGTCCGGGCGGAGCCGGGCCTGGCGGCCCGCCTGCTCGCGGGGCGCGGCGTCGAGGTGACCCTGGCCTGCGCCGCGGGCACCGACGCCGCCGGCGACGAGGTGCGTGCCCTGCTCGCGGCCGCCGGCGTGACCCTGCACCCGCTCGCGCCGGTCGGCGGCCACCCGCACGCTGACCCGGGTGCGGGCGGGCGGCCAGTCGGTCGTCCGGCTCGACGAGCGCGCCCCGGTGCTCGCACCCGGCGTGCCCGTCGACGGTGCCGCCCTCGAGGCCGCGGTCGCGGCCGCGGACGCCGTCCTCGTCGCCGACTACGGCGGCGGCGTCGCCGCGCACCCCGTGGTCCGCGAGGTGCTCGCCCGCTGGGCCCCGCGCACGCGCGTCGTGTGGGACCCGCACCCGCGGGGGGCCGTGCCCGTGCCCGGCGCCACGGCCGCCACGCCGAACCGGCGCGAGGCGCTGCACTTCGCGCCGGCCGCCGGGGGCGACCTGGACGCCGCGGCCGCGGAGCTGCGCGACCGGTGGCAGGCGCGCGCCGTGGTCGCCACCGACGGGTCCGCCGGCGCGATCACCGTGCTCGCCGACAGCCCGCCGCTCTTCACACCCGCCCCGCACGCCAGCTCCGGGGACCCCTGCGGTGCCGGCGACCGCTTCGCGGGCACCGTCGCCCTGGCCCTGGCGCGCGGCGGGATCATCACCGAGGCGGTCGGCGAGGCCGTGCTCGACGTCGCCGCCTGGCTCGACGCCGGGGGCGTGGCCACCCTGGACGAGTCCCTGGACGAGTCCTTGGACGAGTCCCTGGACGAGCCCCTGGACGAGTCCCTCGACGATCCGCGGTCGCCGGCCGGCACCGCCCCGCAGGCGGTCGACGACGTCGTCGCCCGGGTGCGGGCGCGGGGGGGCCGCGTCGTCGCCACGGGCGGCTGCTTCGACGTCCTGCACGCCGGGCACGTCGCCTGCCTCGAGGCGGCCCGCAGGCTCGGGGACTGCCTGGTCGTCCTGCTGAACTCCGACGCCAGCGTGACCCGGCTGAAGGGCCCCGGGCGGCCTGTGCACACCGCGCAGGACCGAGCACGGGTGCTCCTGGGGCTCGGCTGCGTCGACGCCGTCGTCGTCTTCGAGGAGGACAGCCCGCACGCCGCCCTGGAACGGCTGCGCCCCGACGTGTGGGCCAAGGGCGGCGACTACGCCGCGGCCACGCTGCCCGAGGCGCCGCTCGTGCGGTCCTGGGGCGGCCGGGTGGTCCTCCTGCCGTACCTGCCGGGCCGCTCCACGACCCGGATCATCCAGCACGCCGCCAGCTCAACGCCGTCCAGCCAAGGGAGAGCGTCATGACCGTCACGTCGGAAGTCGTACGGGCGATCGAGGGGACACCCCTCGACGGGCCCGTCCTCGTCACCGGCGGGTCCAGCGGCCTCGGGGCGGCCGTCGTCGCGGCCGTCGCCAAGCGCGGCGGCACGGCCGTCGTCCTGGACCGACAGGCGCCGCCCGACGGTGGGGACTTCGTCCAGCGTCGACCTCGCCGACCCCGCGGCCGCCGTCGCGGCCGTGGAGCAGGCCGTGCAGCGTTACGGACCGCCGAGCGCGGTCGTCACGGCCGCGGGCACGGACGTCTGCGGCCGGCTCGAGGACGTGCCGTTCGACGTCTGGACCCGGGTGGTGGCCGTCAACCTGATCGGCACCGCCGCGGTGGTCCGGGCGGCGCTCCCGCACCTGCGGGAGACCGGCGGCAGGGTCGTGACCGTCGCGTCGACCCTGGGCATCAAGGCCGTCTCGGACGCGACCGCCTACTGCGCGTCGAAGTTCGGCGTGGTCGGGTTCACCCGGGCGCTCGCCGCCGAGACCGCCGGCGAGGTCGGCGTCACACTGCTCATCCCGGGCGGCATGACCACGCACTTCTTCGACGACCGCACCGAGCAGTACAAGCCCGGGCCTGACGCGGTGCTCAACGACCCCGCGCACGTCGCCGAGGCGATCCTGTTCGCGCTCGAGCCAGCCCGCGCGGTGCGAGCTGCGCGAACTGGTCGTCGCCGCCTCGACGGAGAGCTCCTGGCCGTGAGCGGTCCCTCCGCGGACGCGCCGGTCCTCGCCCTGCGGGCGCTGGGCCTCGGCGACGCCCTGACGGCGGTGCCGGCGCTGCGCGGGCTGCGCCGGCTCCACCCGCGGCGGCGGCTGCTGCTCGCCGCCGCGGGTCCGCCGGCGCAGCTCCTGCTCGCGTGCGGTGTGGTCGACGGCCGTCGTGCCCACCACCGGGCTCGGCGGCCCGCCGCCCGGGGCGGGCCTGGGGCCGCCGCACCTCGCCGTCAACCTGCACGGCCGGGGTCCGCAGAGCCACCGCCTGCTCCTCGCGGGCCGGCCGGCCGAGCTGCTCGCCTACCCCTGCCCGCCGCTGACCCGCTCGGGGCCGGGCTGGCACGAGGGGGAGCACGAGGTGCTGCGCTGGTGCCGGCTGGTCGACGACGCCGCGCTGCGGGCCGGCGCGGGCCGGGTCTGCCGCGCCGGACGACCTGCGCCTCGAGCTCCCCGACGCGGAAACACCGCACCCGGTGGCGGGGGCGGCCGCATACGCCGTCCTGCACCCGGGCGCCTCCTCCGGTGCGCGGCGCTGGCCCCCGCGCCGCTGGGCCCGCCTGGCCGCCCGGCTGGAGGCCTCCGGCCTGCCCGTCGTCCTCACGGGCGGGCCGGACGAGCGTGCGGCGGTCGCGGCGTGTGGTCACGGCCGCGGGGCTGCCGCCCGACCGCTGCACCGCCGGCGAGCTCGACCTGCCCGCGCTCGCTGCGCTCGTCGCCGGCGCCGCGCTGCTCGTCTGCGGCGACACCGGCGTCGCCCACCTGGGCACCGCGCTGGGCACCCCCTCGGTGCTGCTCTTCGGGCCGGTGCCGCCCTCGCGCTGGGGTCCCCTCGCGGATCCCGAGCGGCACATCGTGCTGTGGCGCCCGGTCTTCGGCCACGCGGTCGGCGACCAGGCCGGTCGCGCCGAGCGGTGCGACCCGGGGCTGCTCCGGATCGGCGTCGACGACGTGCTCCAGGCGGCCCTGCTGCCGGTTGGAGCCCGCGCTGGCGGGTACGGCGAGGACATGACCGAACCCTTCCCGCCCGAGCCCGTTCCCCCCTCGCCGGCGCCCTCACCGGCACCCCCCTCGCCGGTCCCGCCGGAGCCGCTGTCGCCGCCCACCCCCGCGCCCTCGCCGGTCCCCCCGACGCCCGGGCCCGACATCCCCGACCCCGGCCCGGCCGTACCGGGGCCCGACATCCCCGACCCCGGTCCGGCCGTCCCCGGACCCGACCTCCCCCAGCCCGGATTCGCCTGATCGGCGTCGTCGCCGGCTCGTGACGGTCCAGCCCCTGTCCACCGGTCGGGGGAGTCTGAAACCTCTGCGGATCGTGGCGTACGTCACATCCGGCTTCCCGCAGTGCCCGAAAGCTCCCGCGGCGACGGAGGATGGGGACTCCGGGACGTCGAGCCGAAGGGCGAGCCACCAGGTGAGCAAGCCGAATCCCGCCGCGGGGCACGCGTGTCCTCAAGCGGTCGCACAAGCTGGCCCTGCTCGCGGCCCTGCTCGTCGCGGTCGGCGCGGGCGCCTGGATCGCCTCGGCCCGCCTGTCCGGCCCGGGCCCGCGGCAGGTGGCGCTGTCGGAGGCCGTGAACCGGCTGCAGCGCCCGGGCGTGACGAAGGCCTGGGTCGACGACACCGAGCACACGGTCACCCTCGACGCGCCCGGCGGATCGATGGTCGCCTCCTACCCCGAGGGGTACTCCGAGGACCTCACCCGGCAGGCGCTCGCGGCGCACGTCGTCGTCGAGGCCACCGCCCCCGGCCAACGGCCTGGTCGCCCGTCTGCTGACCAACGTCCTCCCGGTGCTGCTGGTCCTGGGTCTGCTGCTCTACCTCGCCAAGTCCGGCACCCTCACCGGCGGCGTCGGGCGCTTCCACGGCAAGCGCGGCCAGCAGGTCGGAGAGGTGCCGGCCGACCGGTTCGCGGACGTCGCCGGCGCCGACGAGGCCGTCTCCGAGCTGCGCGAGATCGTCGAGTTCCTCCGCGACGGCAGCCGGTTCGAGGCGATGGGCGCGCGCACCCCGCGCGGCGCCCTGCTCGTCGGGCCGCCCGGGACCGGCAAGACCCTGCTCGCCCGCGCCGTCGCCGGCGAGGCCGGCGTGCCGTTCTTCGCCGTCGCCGGCAGCGACTTCGTCGAGATCTTCGCCGGCGGCGGCGCGAAGCGGGTCCGCGACCTGTTCGACCGGGCGCGCGCCGCGGGCACCGCGATCGTCTTCATCGACGAGATCGACGCCGTCGGCCGGGAGCGCTCCTCGGGGCCCGGGATGGGCGGCGGCGACAGCGAGCGCGAGAACACGCTGATCTCCCTGCTCAACGAGATGGACGGGTTCGTCGGCAGCAAGGTCGTCGTGCTGGCCGCGACGAACCGCGCCGACCTGCTCGACGCCGCGCTCACCCGGCCCGGCCGGCTCGACCGGCAGGTGCAGGTGCCCACGCCCGACCGGCGCGGCCGCGAGCAGATCCTGCGCGTGCACGCGCGCGGGCAAGCCGGTCGCGGCCGACGTCGACCTCGTCTCGATCGCCCGGCAGACCCCGGGCATGAGCGGCGCCGACCTGGCCCGCGTCGTGAACGAGGCCTGCACCGCGGCCGCGCGGCACGGCCTGTCGACGGTCACCACCGCCTGCTTCCAGGAGGCGGTCGCGGTCGTCGCGATGGGCCGGGCCCGGACGTCGGCGCTGATCACCGAGCACGACCGGCTCATCACCGCCTGGCACGAGGCGGGTCACACCGTCGCCGCGCTCGTCCAGCCCGACGCCGACGACCCCGTGTCGGTCACGATCATCCCGCGCGGCCCGAGCGGCGGCGCCACCTGGATGGGCGGCAACGACAACAGCTTCCTCACCCGCGAGGCGGCCCGGGCGCGGCTGACGACCTCGATGGCCGGCCGGGCCGCCGAGGAGATCCTGCTGGACGGCGAGCACACCCAGGGCGCCGCCGGCGACCTGCAAGCGGCGACGCAGCTCGCGAGCGCCATGGTCACGCAGTACGGCATGACCGACTTCGGCTACGCGCAGCTCGACGCCGAGACGCTGCGGGTCGGCGGCGAGGTGGCCGTGCTGGCCCACCGCGAGATCGACGCGCTGATCCGGTCGGCGCACGAACGCGCGGCCGGCCTGCTCGCCGAGCACCGGGCGCTGCTCGAGGCGCTCGCGGAGGCGCTGCTCGACGAGGAGACGCTCGACGCGCAGCGCATCCGCGAGCTGGGGGAGCGGTTCGGGGCGGTGCCGGAGCCGCGCGCGCCGCACCCGCTCATGCCGGCCCCTCGCGCGGGCCTGCCGGCCGTCACCGCCTGACCTCCCCGGGGCATGCGTCCCTCACGTCGGGTCGTGCTCGCCGGCGGGCTCGCCGCGGCGACCGGTGCCGGCGTCGCCGTGCCGTTGACGCTCGGGGGCGGCGGCGGCAAGCTCCTCCCCGAGCTGCTGGCGAGCAGACCCTTCTACGTGGCGCACCGCGGGGGCTCGGCCGACTGGCCCGAGTGCTCGATGGAGGCCTACGCCAGGTCCGTGGATGCCGGCGTCGACGCGCTCGAGATCCCTGTGGCCCGATCGGCGGACGGCGTGTGGTTCGGGCTGCACGACGCCACGCTCGACCGCACCTCGGGGACCACCGGCTTCGTCGCCGCCGAGCACACCTGGGCCGAGATCAGCCGGTACCGGATCACGGCCGCCGGGACCGGCGACCGCGGAACCCCACCACAGCCCTACCTCAGGTTCGAGGCCCTCGTCGCCGCGTACGCCGCCACCCACACGATCTTCGTGGATCCCAAGGTCGTCGACCCCGTCCACCGCGCCGAGCTGCTGGCCCTGATGGCCGCCGCGCCGGGACGCCCCGTCGACAGCTTCGTGGCGAAGGGGTACTGCACCGACCAGGGGTGGGCCCGGCAGGCCCGGGCGGCCGGCTACCGGACCTGGGGGTACTACTACGGCAGGGACGTCGGGTCCGGCGCCACCCCGTTCGCCGCCACGCAGGCCGACTGGACGCTGCTGGGCCTCGACCTCGCCGCGCCGGACGATGCCTGGGGCGAAGTTCGCGCGCTCGGCAAGCCGCTCATCGGTCACATCGCGGACGGCGCGGACCAGGCGCGCCGACTGCTCGCGGACGGCGCCCAGGGCGTCATGGTCGCGGGCATCCGGTCCGTCCTGGCGAGCTGAGCCGGCGCAGCAGCAGGGGTCAGCGGCCGGGAGAGGTGATGACACCCCTGGCGACGCCGGGGCGCGCCACCCCCACGGCGGCGGCCACGTCCGCCGGCAGCGGCAGCGCGGGTGCGCCGATCGCGGCGCGCGCCGCCCCGGCGAGGTTCGCCGTGGCAACTGTCGCCTCGCTGTGCGCCTCCACGTGGTAGGCCGCCCGGAAGGCGTCCAGGGACCTGTACGTGGTGGTGCGGCTGTCGCCGAGGTCGGCGAACTGGAACGAGGCGACCCCGGCGGACGGCGCGTAGGTGTTGTAGTCGAGCCGGGTGAAGAAGTCCCGGCAGCCGGTGTTGGGCGCCTGGTTCTTCCCGGCCCGCATCGGCGGACCGCAATTGATCATGTTTCCGGAACCCTGGACGACGTTGTTCACGATCTCCAGGCCCCGCGTGTCGGGTCCCACGTCGGTGATCGAGTCCACCCCGAAGGACCGGGAGTCGTCGTAGATGTTGAACGGCACCAGCTGGCCGGCCAGCGTGTTGTTGTAGACCTTGGTGTTCGCCGAGGCGATCACCATGCCCCGGCCTCCGTTGTCGGTGACCAGGTTCGAGGCGATGATCCCGGTGTCGGAGACCTCGTAGACGATGCCGTCGCCGCCGTTGCCCGACACGGTGTTGCGGACGATGACGCCGCGCGTGCACGCCAGGTCGCACCAGATCCCGGCGGCGTGCCCCGAGGTCCCCTGCACGATGCTGTCGCGCACGGTGAAGCCGACCATGTGGTTGAGCTTGATGTTCCCGACGGTGCACGAGGCGGAGCAGTGGACGTCGAAGTGCTCGGCGTTGTTGCCGGAGAACAGGCTGGTCTCGATGACGGTGTCGTCGGCGCCGCCGCCGCGGAAGTGACCGTTCGAGGTGATCCCGTTGGCGCCGTTGCCGACGAACAGCGAGTGCCGCACGACCCCGCGCTGCAGGGATCCGCTGAACGCGGGGCCCGCGTTCCGCACGAAGGCGTCGTTCTCCAGCACGAGGCCCGGGGCCTGCGCGCTGTACACCGCTCCCGTCGTCTGCTGCCCGATGATGTTGGAGGCGTACCGCCGGAAGCCGATCCCGAGGATCCTCGTGCCCGCTCCCTGGACCACCAGGGCCGAGGGACGGGCGGTCGCCTCCAGGTAGTGACCGGCCGGGTCGAAGCCGAGGTACAGGCGCCCGGTGCGAGACGCCAGGTCCTGCGTGTACGCGAAGCTCGTCGCGTCCACCTGGTCCGGGCGACCGACCTCGTGCAGCGCGCTCCCGTCCGCGAACACCATCTGGGGGTCGTTCGCCATCGGGTTGGCCGGGTCGAGCGCCGAGTCGGCGTAGGCGCACTGGTCGT
The DNA here is from genome assembly GCA_963792195.1 of uncultured Actinomycetota bacterium. Lineage (GTDB taxonomy): Bacteria > Actinomycetota > Actinomycetes > Actinomycetales > Kineosporiaceae > DATKNA01. The sequence continues at coordinate 303,090 of CAWBVK010000008.1, forward strand.
TGTGCGGCGTGCGGGAGGGCTGGGTCAGGGCCCGGGTGTAGTAGTTGCCCATGCAGAACGTCGGCGTGCTCCACGTGGTGTACCAGCGTCCGGCGCCGTCCCGGGTGAACCGTGACGGGCCCACGACGTCGGTGCCGTCGAACCACACCTGCTCGTGCGGGAACGCCTGCAGGGTGAAGGGCTTGGTGGCCACGGCGGGCCGGCCGCCCCGCGTGTACTCGTCGCGGTAGGTCCCGCCGCGCACCACCACCGTCCCGCCGGCGGCCACCAGGGCCAGCGCGCGGTTCAGCGAGCGGACGGGTGCGCTCCGGGTGCCGGGGCTGTCGTCCGAGCCGTTCGTGGCCATGAACACCGCCCCGCCGGGCACGGGGTAGGCACTGTCGGGCACGGTGCGCCCGGACCCGTCGAGGTCCCTCGCCGTCCGGCCACCCGCGGGGACGGGCCGGCTCGTGCGGGTCGGGGTCGCGGTCGTGGGGGGCCGTGCCGGCCGCGTCGGGGTCGGGGCGGGAGCAGGCGATCCGGGCGTGGCGGCGCGCGCGGGCGCCGGCGCCCGCCCCGCCACCGTGAACGTCGCGTTGTTCGTCACCGTCCGGTCGCCGAAGGTCATCGTGTAGTGGATCGAGTGCGAGCCGGGGCCGAGCCTGCTCACGTCCCATGGCCGGGCGGTCCCGTCCGGTGCGGTCTTCGCCAGGTCGAAGGGCGCCCGGTCCTCCGTGGAGACGGGCGTCTTCGAGCTGTCGACGTAGAAGACGATGCGGCTGGTGCCCGGGACGGCGCGGACGAACACGTACACCGTGCCCGAGATCGTGGAATTCGCGATCTCGGAGGCGCCGGAACGGTCGGCGTGCGTGCTCACCATCAAGAGCCGACCGGCCGCGTCGGCGCTGGTCAAGCCCTTGTCGCCGAGCGTCACGTAGCCTGCGAGCGAAACCCCGACGGTCATCAGTGCGGCGGTCAGCCGGACCCTGGCCCGACGACGGGGCTTCTTCGCGCTGTGTTTCGGCATCGCCTTCCCTTGATCGATCGAGCTGCAACCTAACCGAGGTCGTCCTCGTCCTGCCTCAAGGCCATGCCGGAGTCGCTAAGGTCGGCGTTAAGACATCGTCATGGTGGCGGGGGTGCTTGACGGGCGTGCGCGGGCGTCCCCCGATCGGAGTAGGCGCAGGGAGGGGCCGGCAGTGACCTCGCTCCACCCCGGGGAGACCCACGCCGCTGCAGCCCCCGGGGGCCGTGATCGCCGCCCGCTGCTCGTCGGGTGCGTGGCGGCCGCGCTGTCCTTCGCCGGATCGTGGGTCCCCTCGCTGTGGACCGACGAGGCGGCCACCATCACCGCCGCCCGCCGCACCCTGCCGCAGCTGTGGCGGATGCTCGGCACCGTCGACGCGGTGCACGGCGCGTACTACGCCTTCGCCCACGTGTGGGTGGCGCTGTTCGGGAGCACCGCCCTGGCCCTACGGCTGCCGAGTGCCGTCGCCGTCGGTCTCGCAGCCGGCGCCCTCACCGTGCTGGTGCGCCGGCTCGGGGGCACGCCGGCGCTGGCCACCGGGTCGGGTCTGGTCTTCGCCGTCCTGCCCCGCACCACGTGGATGGGCGTCGAGGGCCGCTCCTACGCCTGGACGGCGCTCCTCGCGGTCGCCCTGACCCTGACGCTCGTGATCGCGGCCGACGCGCAGGGCCGCCGGCGCACGGCGCCCTGGGTCGCCTACGCCGTGCTCGGGGCCCTGTGCGTCGTCGTCCACATCTACCTGGTGCTGCTCCTGCTGGCACACGCCGTGAGCGTGCTGCCGGGCGCAGGCCGCGCCGTCGCCGCCCGGTTCGCCGCGGCGGCCGGCGGGGCCGTCGTCCTGGCCTCGCCGGCGGTGGTGGTCGCGGCGGGGGAGCGCGGACAGCTGGGTGGCCAGGGGCTGGGCCCGGCCCGGTTGCTCAGGAACCTCCTGGTCAACCAGGTCTTCCTCGGTGACACGCCCACCCCGGGCACCGCCCCCGCCGCGTCGCTGTCGGTGCACGGTCCGGGCGACCTGTGGCAGCCGGCCGCGGTCCTGCTCGCGGTGGTCGCCCTCGGGGTCGCCGGATGGGGCCTCGTGGCCGCCGCCCGCGGCGGACCTGTCGCGCCCGGTCTCACGCCGCTCGCCGCGCGCAGGTCGATCATCAGGTACGTGCTCCCGTGGCTCGTGCTGCCGCCGGTGCTCGTCGGGGTCGTGGCCCTCGTGGGCCCCCCGCTGTACAACCCGCGCTACTTCTCGTTCGGCGCGCCGGCCGCCGCCGTCCTCGTCGCGCTCGGGCTGGAACGGCTCGGAGGCCGCCGGGCGGCGGCGGTCGCGGTCGCGCTGCTCGTCCTCGTCGCGCCCGTGTACCTCTCGCAGCGCGGGCCGACGGCGAAGAGCGGCACGGACTGGGCGCAGGCCGCCGACTACGTGCGGACGCACGCGGGGCCGGGTGACGGCGTCTACTTCGCCCCCAGGTACCCGGCCGGTGCCGACGGCAGCACCGACAGCGGCACCGACGGCGCCGAGGGCGCCGACGACGGCGCCGGCGAGGCGGCGCCGGATCCGTCGGGGGTCTCCGGAACGACCCCGGTCGGGCGCACCCTCCGGAGCATCAGGGATGCCTACCCGGACGCGTTCACCGGTCTCCGCGACGTGACCGAGCTGACCACGCCGGCGGACGCGGGGACGCTCGTGGGGACGTCCGCCCCGCTCTCGGCCGTCGCGGCGCGGCTGTCCGGGCTCGCGGGGGTGTGGGTGGTCCGGCGTGACGACTACCCGGCCGCGGAGGCGGCCCGGGAGGACGCCTTCCTCGGGGCCCAGGCCCTGCACGCCGTGCGGAGCTGGCGCGGGCCCGCCACCGAGGTCGTCGAGTTCCGCCGGTGACGCCCGGTCCGCACGGGGTCAGGCCCGGCGGTACTCGTCGTAGCTGAGCCCGTAGGCGCCCATCAGCAGCCCGGCGCCACGAGCGACCACCTTGGCGCCTCGTGCACGTCGCGCCACGTCGCGCGTGGCCACCCCGGCCAGCCAGAGGGCGGGGCCGGCCGCCAGCCGGAGCACCCCGCGTGCGGTCAGCGCGAGCCGCAGCGCGAGCCGGCGGGACCTGCCGTCGCAGAGCATCAGCGCGGTGCGGCTCCACGAGTTGCCGCTGCGGAGCTGCCGGCGCAGCACCCACTCGCGGGTCGCGCGAGCTGCGGGGACGACGTCCGTGACCACGGCCTCGTCGCACCACACCATGGAGCCGGCGGCCGCGACCAGCGCGCGCGTGAAGAGCGTGTCGGAACCGCCGGCCAACCCCAGCCGCTCGTCGAAGGCGAGCCCGGCCCGGCGGACGGCATGCAGGTCGAGGAGCAGGTTGTTCGTCGCCGCCACGGTCACCGCGCTGCCGGTCGGCATCCGGCGGCGACGGAAGAAACCCCCCGCGGCCACCCACGGGTCGAGCGGCGCGGCGAAGGACGACACCACCGGCCCGACGACGGCACAGGCCCCGGACGCCTCGAACGTGGCCAGGAGCGCCGCGAGCCATCCGGGAGTCGGCCGCTCGTCGTCGTCGACGAACACGAGCACGTCGTACCCGGCGGCCTCGTCGAGTGCCCGGTTGCGGGCGGCGGCGATACCGGGGCGCGGCTCGTGCCGGTAGGAGAGGGCCGGGTCGGGGCCGAGCGCGGGGGAGGAGGCGGCGCCGCCGTCCGGGTCGTTGTCGACCACCAGGACATCGACCCGGTCCCGGCCCGCCCGCGTCACCTCGCGCGCCTGCGCCAGCAGCAGCGGCACGACGGCGTCCAGGTCCTCGGGACGCCGGTAGGTGAGGACGGCCACAAGGACCTTGCGGGGCTGACGACCTGGCGTCGGCACCGGCGTCCCACCTCCCTGCGGGGACAGGGCGGGCGGCTCCCCGTGGGGGGAGCCGCCCGCCGGTGGGCGTGTGGTCAGACGCCGGGGGCGCCCGCGTTGCCGCCGATCACGGGAGGCCGGTCGCCACGAGGTCGTCGTAGCGCACGGCCAGTGCAGCAGTGGCCGAGCCGGAGACGTAGGTCGACACTCCCACCGAACCGGCGACCTGGTACCCAGCCGTCGAGTCCGTCGTCGTGACCGTCCACGCCGCCGGCTCGGTCGCCGTCGCCGGCCAGACCTTGGCCCGCAGGGTGGTCGGGGCCGAACCCGTGGCCTGCACCCTGATCGCCAGCCTGGTGCCCGCGGTGTAGGTCAGACCCGGGAGCGTGACCGAGGGAACGATCTGCGCGTCGCTCCGGCTGAGGCTGACCTGCACCGCGCCGGTCGCGAGGATCTTGGCCTGGGCGTAGTAGTCGCCCGCGGCCGTGCCGCGCACGATCGTCCGCAGGTAGGCCCCGCCGCCGGTAGGCATGGTCTCGGTCCAGAACGTGTGCGTGACATCCGTGCCTAGGTTCGCGACACCGGCCAGGCGGGCGATCCCGGTGGAGCCCACGGGCACCACCAGGCGGCCGGAGCCGGTGTCGACCGACGAGGTCACCTTCGTCCCGCTCACCGTCCACGCGCCGCCCGTGTCCGCGCCGCCGAAGCCGCTTGCCAGGATGCGGCCGAAGGCGTCTGCGGCGACCGTCGTCGTCGCGGCCGTCACGCTCACCAGCCGGGTGATCGAGCCTGTCGCACCCTTGTCGTCCGTCACGGTGAGGACGACGGAGTAGCTGCCGGCCGCCGCGTAGGTGTGCGACGGCTTCGCGCCGGTGCCGCTGCTGCCGTCGCCGAACGCCCACGAGTAGGCCGCCACGGAGCCGTCCGGGTCGGTGGAGGACGACCCGTCGAGGGCACAGGCGAGGCCGGCGCAGCCGGCGGTGAAGTTCGCCGTCGGTGGCTGGTTGGTCGTGGCGGCCACCGTGACGCTCTTCGTCAGACTGTCCGTGGCCCCCTTGTCGTCCGTGACGGTCAGCGTGACCGCGTAGCTGCCGCCCGAGCCGTAGGCGTGGTTCGCGGTCGCGCCGGCGGCCGACGTCCCGTCGCCGAACGTCCAGGCCCAGGCGACGACCGACCCGTCCGGATCGCTCGACGCGCTGCCGTCGACGCCCACGGTCAGCCCGCTCGGGGTGGGCGTGAAGGCGGCGGTCGGCTTCTGGTTCGGGGCCGCCGCCGGCGACACCTGCTTGCTCGCGCCGGCCGTCGCCCCCTTGTCGTCCTTCACGGTGAGCTCGGCGGTGTACGTGCCTGCGGCGTAGGTGTGGCTCGTGGTCATGCCGCTGCCGCTGGTGCCGTCACCGAAGTCCCACGTGTAGGCCACGATCGAGCCGTCCGGGTCGCTCGAGGCGGTGGCGTCGAACGAGCACGTCAGCCCGGTGCACGAGGCCGTGAAGGCGGCGGCCGGTGGCAGGTTGGCCGCGGCGACCGTGACGACCTTCGACAGGGTGCCGGTCGCCCCCTTGTCGTCGGTCACGGTGAGGGCGACGGTGTAGGTGCCGGCCGACGCGTACGTGTGTGCCGGCTTCGCCGTCGTCGCGGTGTGCCCGTCACCGAAGTCCCAGGCGTACGAGGCCACGGTGCCGTCGCCGTCGGACGAGCCGGAGCCGTCGAGCGAGCAGGCCAGGTTCGTGCAGGCGATCGTGAACGAGGCCGCGGGCGCGACGTTGGCCGGGGCCACGGTGACCGTCTGCATGACGGAGTCGGTGGCACCGTCGTCATCCGTGACCGTGAGGGTCACGTCGAACGAGCCCTTGGCCGCGTACGTGTGCGTGGCCGTCGCCCCGGTCGCCGTCCCGGTGTCGCCGAAGGACCAGGCGTAGGAGGCGATCGTGCCGTCGCTGTCGGCCGAGGCCGAGCCGTTGAAGCTGCAGGCGAGGTCGGTGCACGAGGTGCTGAACGCCGCCGACGGCTTGACGTTCGCCGCGGTGGTCACCGCCTTGGTGGTCGTCGCCGACCCGCCCCGGTCGTCGGTCACGGTGAGCGCGACGGTGTAGGTGCCGGCCAGGGCGTAGGTGTGCGCCGGCTTCTGGCCCGTCCCGCTGGTGCCGTCACCGAAGTCCCAGGCGTAGCCGGCGACGGTGCCGTCGCTGTCGCTCGAGCCGGAGGCGTCGAACGAGGCGGCGAGCTTGCTGATGGTCACGGTGAACGAGGCCGTCGGCGGGACGTCGGCCGGCTGCGTCACGGCCACCGTCCGGGTGGCGGTGCCGCCGGCCCCCTTGTCGTCGGTGACGGTGAGGACCACGGAGTAGCTGCCGGCCGCCGCGTACGTGTGCGTCGCCGTCGCCCCGGTGCCGGTGCTGCCGTCGCCGAACTGCCAGTTGTACGACGCGATCGTGCCGTCGGGGTCGCTCGAGCCGCCGGCGTCGAACGAGGCCTTGAGGCCCGTGGAGCCGGCGGTGAACGCCGCGGTCGGCGACTGGTTCGGGGTGGCCGGCTTGCCCAGCTGGTAGTGCTGGGCCACGGTCGCCGCGGAGAGCTGCTTGTCGTAGACGGCGGCCTCGTCGAGCGAGCCGGCGAAGCCGTCGGACGTGGCGCCGCCCCAGGTGTGGTCGGCGCCCAGCCGCCAGTAGCCGGTGTAGGCCTGCGGGGCGACCGCCGGTCCGCTCGCGACGAGCGCCCCGTCGACGAAGAGCTGCATCCCGCCCGGCCCGTGCGTGGCCACGACGTGGTGCCAGGTGCCGTCGTTGTACGTCGCGGGCGACGTGAGGGTGGTCGCCGCCCCGGTCCAGATGCCGTACCGGAGGGTGCCGTCGTCGAGCATGTAGACGTAGCGGTCGTAGTTGCTGCTGGTCCCGTTGGGGTCGCCGGAGTTGCCGAACCCGATGAGTCGGCCGCCGCTGGTGGTCGTCGTCGAGAACCAGGTCTCCGCCGACCAGACGGTCGGGTTGTTCACCGGGTTCGTCGCGACCAGAGCCTGCGTGCCGGTCCCCGGGAAGCGGATCGACGACCCCGCCGGGTTCGCCGGCGCCCCGCTCCCGCCGCGGACCACGCCGGCCGAGTACGTCCCGCCGGCCTCGCCGGTCATCCGGTCGAGCGCGGTGGGGCTGCCGGCGGCGTCGTCGAGCCGCCAGTAGAGGCTCGGGGCCGGCGTCCCAGACGGCGGCGCCGTAGGCGTCGGCCGGCCGGGTCGGGCCGCTGAACGTGCGGCCACTGGCCGTGTAGTGCGCCTGCACCTGGGCGCTGCTCAGCGGTGCGGGGTAGATCGCGACGTCGTCGAGGCTGCCGGAGAACTTGTTCGTGGAGGGCTGGTTCGGCCAGCCGTTGAGGTTGTCGCCGCCGATCCGCCAGTAGCCGGAGAAGGACTGCGCCGACGTGGTCGACGCGTCGGCGGCGATCCGCTTGCCGTCGACGTACAGCTCGGTGCCCCCGCTGCCGAGGTTGGCGACCACGTGGTGCCACTGGCCGTCGTTGTACGTCTTGGGCGTGCTGAGCGTCCGGACGCCGCCGGGGTACACGCCGAAGACGAGGTTCCCGGCCGCGGTCATGTAGACGTGCCGGTCGTAGTTGCCGCTGTCGGCCGTGTTGCTTGTCGCCGAATCCGAGGAGCTTGCCGCCGGCGGTGCTCGTCGTGCTGAACCAGAGCTCCTCGGCGAAGGACTGCGGGGCGGCGACGGCGGAGGGTGTGACGCCGGGCACGGCCGCGCTGCCCGAGAAGGTCGTCGACAGGGCGGTCCCGTCGTTGGTCATGGCACCCGCGGCGCCGCGGGTGACCGGCGAGCCGAGGGCATGTCGTCCGCGGCCGCGTAGTCGTACGCGAGGCTCCCGGAGCCCTCGCCGAGGCGCCACAGGTGGGTGGCGCCGTCACCGAGCGCGCTGCTCGCGTAGACGCTGCTGGTGCCCCCGGCCGGGACCGTGATCGCACCGGTGGCACCGACGACGGTGTTGCCGAACGGGTCCTTGACGCGGACGCGGTACGTCTGGGTGGTGCCGACGGGCGCGTCCTGGTCGATCGCGAACATCGTCGGGCGCGAGAACCAGGCGGAGTCCTGGGTCAGCGTGGCCACGACGGTGGCCGTGCTCAGCGAGGACCCGCGCAGCACCTCGTAGGTGAGTCGGCGGTTGTCCCGGTCGTAGGCCGCCTGCCAGGACACGCGCACCCGGCCGGACTGCAGCGAGACGAGGGTGCGGGGTCAGCTGCGCCCCGCCCTGCGGGCCTTCCTTGTTCGGGGCGAGCGTCTTCACCGCGAAGCGGACGAGGCCCTGCTGGGCGACGCCGTTGACCTTGGGGAACTCGCCGCCGAGCACGACGTACTGGTTGTTCCCGGTGACGGTCCACGCCGCCTGGGTCTGCCCGGTGTAGGTGCCGGTGGTGAGGGTCGGGAACCAGTGCAGGACCTCGGGGGCCGGGCGCCCGCTGAAGAACCCGCCGTTGTTCACGCGCCCGTCCGCGGCCGGTGCGGTCTGGAACGCCATGGCGTACTGGTAGGACCGGGTGGGCATCTCGGGGTTCGCGCCGACGGACGAGCAGTCGTGGGCGTGGCTGACCGCGTACACGACGCCCGCCACGGCCGCGGCGTCGTAGGTGTCGCCACGACACCCGCTGACCCACACCAGGTTGCCGGTGGCGACGTCCGCCGCGAGGACGGATTCGAAGTTGCCGCCGCTGGTGGGCGCGTTGACCAGGTAGTTGAAGCCGGTCGCGTAGACGTTGGTGCCGTCGTTGGTGAGGGAGTAGATGCCGGCGTTCGGCCCGTAGTCGTACGCCACCTGGTTGGCGGGGAACGGCAAGGTGGCGCCCGTCGTCGCGTCGAGGGCGCCGAGGCCGCGGGCGGCCGTTGCGTTCAGCACCGTGAACTTGCCCCCGACGACGATCCGGCTGCTGCCGGGCGGCGCGGTGATCGCGAGCACGCTCTGGTCGCTGGTCGGTGCCCATGCCGTGAGCGCCCCGGTCGACACCGAGAAGGCGGCGAGGTGCGAGCGCGCCGCGCCGCCGGCCGTCGAGAAGGTGCCGCCGAGGTAGACGGTGTCACCGCTCACGGCGACGGCGCGGCCCTGGGCGTCGAGGTTCGGGTTGTAGTTCGCGACGACGGCGCCGGTGGTCGCGTCGAGCTCGACGGCCTTGCGCCGGGTGATCCCGTTCACGCTGGTGAAGTCACCCACCACGAAGATCTTCTTGCCGTCGGGCGAGGCGGCGATGTTGAGCCCCTGCGCGTCGAGGCTCGGCGCCCAGGTCGTGTCGAGGGCGCCGGTGGTGATGTCGAAGGCGAGGATGTTCGAGCGCGGGGTCTCGTTCGAGCCCGCCGCCGAGCCCGCGGGGCGGGCCGAGGTGAACGAGCCGGTCGCGTAGACGGTGTTGCCGACCGTCACCTCGTCCCAGATCACCCCGTTGACCTGCACGGTGGGCAGGACGTCCGCGCTCACCGTCGGCGTGGTCACGGGCGGCAGCGGGGCCGTGTCCGCGTGTGCCTGTGCCGCGGGGACCAGCGCGATCACGCTTGCACCCAGCACCGCCGAGGTCGCGGCCGCGAGGAGCCTCCGGCGTGCGTGCCGCGACGCGCGGTGGCGACTGAGGAACAACGACAACGGCACTCCTACCCTCGAATCCACGTTCTCCGGCCATGACGGACAGTCGACAGAGAGTCGCGCCGCGTCATCTCAAGCAACGTACCGATGCCTGTAGTGACGCTGCGTGTTCTCTGTCCACGTTCCCCCGATGGGACCAGCGGGCTCCCGGCGAGGACGGCGGCCGTACCGCGGGAGAAGCAGCGAGCGGCGATCCTGCGCTGATCGGCGTCATGGTAGGCGGGTCGCTCACAGCTCGGCAGCGATTCGGGCGAGCACGTGGTGCTCCTCCTCACGCCAGGTGACCAGGCCCCGTCCGTCGTAGCTCTCGGCACGCGCGCAAGGCGCGGCTCACACCCTGTCGGGGTGGTGACCGTGTGTGCCCTCCGGGCGGGGAGGCGGTGCCGAGCGCGGGTGAGATGGTGGCGTCACGGCATCTGCGGCGGCGAGCCGGCGGCGAGAGGACGAACCCGTGACTCCAGACGCGAACGACCGGGGGTCCGGCTCGGGCCCGACGCAGGCGGCGACCGCGCCGGGGCCCGAACCGGTCAACCGGCTGGCCGAGGCGACCAGCCCCTACCTGCAGCAGCACCGGGACAACCCGGTCGCCTGGCAGGAGTGGGGCGACGAGGCGTTCGAGCTCGCCCGGCGCCTCGACCGGCCCGTGCTGCTGTCCGTCGGCTACGCGGCATGCCACTGGTGCCACGTGATGGCGCACGAGTCCTTCGAGGACGCGGGTACCGCCGCCCTCATGAACCAGCACTTCGTCAACGTGAAGGTCGACCGCGAGGAGCGCCCCGACGTCGACGCCGTCTACATGGCCGCGACCCAGGCGCTCACCGGTCAGGGCGGCTGGCCGATGACCGTCTTCCTCACCCCGCAGGGCCGCCCCTTCTACGCCGGCACGTACTTCCCGCCGCGACCGCGGCCCGGCATGCCCTCGTTCCCCCAGCTGCTGCAGGCGATCGCGCAGGCGTGGCGCGAGCAGCGCACGGAGCTCGAGGACGTCGGGCGGCCGGATCGCCGGCGCCCTCGCCGGCCGGCTGCCCGCGGGCGCCGGCGCCCCGGGCGACGACGTCCTCGAGGCGGCCGTCCGCGCGCTCGCCGCCGAGGAGGACCGCCGGTACGGGGGCTTCGGGGGCGCCCCGAAGTTCCCGCCGTCCATGAACCTGGAGCAGTTGCTCCGGCACGCGGCCCGACGCCGGCTCGCCGTGACCCGGCCCGGCGGCGCGGTCGACCTGGCGGCGTTCGAGGCCGGGTCGGGCGGGGTCGCGCTCGGCCTCGCCTCGCGCACGCTGCGCGCGATGGCGCGCAGCGGCATGTACGACCAGCTCGCCGGCGGTTTCGCCCGGTACGCGGTGGACGACGCCTGGGTCGTGCCGCACTTCGAGAAGATGCTCTACGACAACGCCCAGCTCGCCCGGGTCTACCTGCACTGGTGGCGGCTCACGGGCGAGCCGACCGGTGCCCGGATCGCCGAGGAGACCTGCGACTGGATGGTCCGTGCGCTCGGCACGCCGCAGGGCGGGTTCGCCTCGTCGCTCGACGCCGACACCCCCGTGCGCGACGCCGAGGGCCACGAGCGCGGCGTGGAGGGCTTCACCTACGTGTGGACGCCCGCCCAGCTGCTCGACGTCGTCGGTGCGACGGATCTGCCCTGGGTGCAGTCGCTGCTGCGGGTCACGCCGCAGGGCACCTTCGAGCACGGGGCGTCGACGCTGCAGCTGGACCGTGACGTCTGGGCGGACCCCTCCGAGGGGCAGCGCTGGGAGCGGGTCCGGGCCGGGTTGCTCGCGGCGCGGGAACGGCGACCCCAGCCGGCGCGCGACGACAAGGTGGTCGCCGCGTGGAACGGCCTGGCGATCGCCGCGCTCGCCGAGACCGGTGCGCTGCTGGCGCGGCCCGACCTGGTCGAGGCCGCCGCGCGCGCCGCCGACCTGCTCGTCGCCGTCCACCTCGTCGCGGAACCGGGCGCCGGCGGCGAGCCCGGCACCGCATCGCGCCCGCGGCTGCGCCGGGTGAGCCGGGACGGCGTCGTCGGGTCGCCAGCCGGTGTGCTCGAGGACTACGCGGACGTCGCCGAGGGCCTGCTCGCACTGCACGCGGTGACCGGCGAGCCGGCCTGGCTCGAGGTGGCGGGCGCGCTGCTCGACACGGTGCTCGACCACTTCGCCGAGCGCGCCGACGATGCCCGCATCGCCTTCCACGACACCCCCGACGACGGCACCGACGCCGCGCTGGCGGCCGTGCGCCGTCCGCAGGAGCCCACCGACAACGCCTACCCGTCCGGGTGGTCGGCGGCCTGCGGCGCCCTGCTCTCGTACGCCGCGCTGACCGGGTCGGGCCGGCACCGGGAGGCGGCCGAGGCCGGGCTGGCGGTGGCGACGGCGGCGGGCGGCCGGGTGCCGCGCGCCTTCGGCTGGGCGCTGGCGGTGGCCGAGGCGTTCGACGACGGCCCGCGCGAGGTGGCGGTGGTGGGTCCGGACGGCGACCCGCGGCGGGAGGCCCTGCGCGCCGTCGCCCTCGCCGGGGCCGCGCCGGGGCTGATGCTCTCGGTGGGGGAGCCCGATGCGGACGGCGTCCCGCTGCTGGCGGGCCGCCCGCTGCGTGGACGGCGCTCCCGGGGCCTACGTGTGCCAGGGCTTCGTGTGCCGGCGCCGGTCTCCACTCCCGAGGCGCTGGCGGTGCAGGTCGGTGCCACGAACCGTCCCCGGACGCCCAACGTCCGCCCGCGGCGAACAGCGCCCGCGGAGGCTGGCGCTGGGACTGCAAGCGAGTAATCATGCTTGCATGACGAACAACGACACTGCCGCCGGCGTGACGGCCTGGTTCACGCAGCGACTCCCCGAGGAGTGGACGGCCGCCGCGCCGCCCGAGATCACGGTCGACCGTGAGGAGATCACGGTCGTCCTCACTCTGACCGCCCCCGAGACCGCCGAGGACGCGACGGCGGCCGAGCGGGCCGAGGGCATCGCGGGCCTGGTGGCCCGCTTCCGCGCCGACACCCGCGAGCGACGCATCGCGATCGCGCGGGAGGCGGAGCACCGGTTCCGCCGCAAGGTGGCCTGGGGCGTGCTCGCCGGTGACGACCGGCGAGCTGTTCACCCACCTCGCCGTCCCGGTCATGACCCGGCTGCGCCAGCCCGAGCGGCAGGTGCTCGACACCCTGGTCGACGCCGGCGTCGCCCGGTCCCGGGCGCACGCCCTCGCCTGGTGCGTGCGGCTCGTCGGGCAGAACACGAGCGAGTGGCTGGGCGACCTCCGCTCGGCGATGGAGCGGGTCGAGCAGGTCCGCGCGACCGGCCCCGGCGGCGCGGCGTCCCCCGGCCCCGACGACGCCGCCGAGTGACCACCGGCTGACCCCACCCACCCTCCGCGCCGATTAAGGAAAACCTGGACCTTCGTATGGAGTCGTGACCGGCTCCGGAGGGTCCAGGTTTCCTTGATCGGCGCAGGGTTGGGGCGGGGGGCGCGGTCTAGCGGGTCAGGACGACGCGTTCACGGCGAGCGCGAGGCCTGCGACGTGGGCCGCGAACGCCAGCACCGTCAGGGCGTGGAACACCTCATGGAAGCCGAACCAGCGCGGGCTGGGGTTGGGCCGCCGGATCCCGTAGACGAGGCCGCCGAGGGTGTAGAGCAGCCCGCCGGCGACCACGAGCGCGAGCACCGCGCCGCCGGCCCGCGCGAACGCCGGCAGGTAGACGACGGCCACCCAGCCCAGGGCGACGTACACCGGTACGTAGAGCCAGCGCGGCGCACCGATCCACAGCACGCGGAAGGCGACGCCCCCCACCGCCCCGGTCCAGACGATCCAGAGCAGGGTCCGCGCCGGGCCGGGGGACAGGAGCAGCACCGCGAACGGCGTGTACGTGCCGGCGATGATCAGGAAGATGTTGGCGTGGTCGAGGCGCTGGAGCGTCGCCGCCGCCCGCGGGCCCCAGTGGCCGCGGTGGTAGAGCGCGCTCACGCCGAACAACAGGGCGGCGCTGACGGCGAAGACGGCGACCGCCGTGCGGTGCGCCCCTTCCCGCGCGAGCAGCGTGAGGAGGCCGCCGGCGACGACCGCGAGCGGGAAGGCGCCCGCGTGCAGCCACCCGCGCAGGTGCGGCTTCGCCGCGCGGGCCGGGTGCACGCTCATGGGCGGACTCTACTCGGCGGCACCGTGCGTGACGGCCGTGCGCGCGGGGGCGAACGGGCCTGCCGACCTCGCGGGCGGCGCTAGCCTGGTGGCACGGATCGGACGGACGTCGCCTGGAGTCGAGGATCACCCATGGGGTTGCGACAACTCGTCTACGGGGTCTACGAGCGCCGTCTCGCCGCGTCCCTCTCGCACGCCGGTGCGCCGCGGCACGTCGGGGTCATCCTCGACGGCAACCGGCGCTGGGCGCGGGCGTACGGCGCGGGTGCGGCCGAGGGGCACCGGGCCGGGGCGGACCGGATCCTCGACTTCCTCGGCTGGTGCGAGGACGCCGGCGTCGAGCGGGTCACGCTCTGGCTGCTGTCGACCGACAACCTGGGCCGCCCCCCGCAGGAGCTCGCCGACCTGCTCGGCATCATCGAGGACGTCGTCGGGCGGCTCGCCGGCGCACGCCGCTGGCGGGTGCACCCGGTCGGCGCGCTCGACCTGCTGCCGGCGTCGACGGCCCGCCGGCTGAAGGAGTACGAGGAGTCCTCGCGCGACGTGCAGGGGATCCACGTCAACGTCGCGATCGGCTACGGCGGACGGCGCGAGATCGCGGACGCGGTCCGCTCGCTCCTGCACGACCAGGCGCAGCAGGGCCGCTCGATCGAGGAGCTGGCCGAGATCCTCGACGTCGAGCACATCGCCGAGCACCTCTACACCCGCGGCCAGCCCGATCCCGACCTGGTCATCCGTACCTCGGGGGAGCAGCGGCTGTCGGGCTTCCTGCTCTGGCAGAGCGCGCACAGCGAGTTCTACTTCTGCGAGGCGCTGTGGCCCGACTTCCGCAAGGTCGACTTCCTGCGCGCGCTACGTTCTTACTCACAGCGACACCGTAGATTCGGAGCGTAACGATACGCTGGCGGCATGAGCCGCTCGCCCTTCGCCCGTTCGCGCCGTGCACTGCTCGTCGGGGGTGCCGGCGCCGCCGTCGCCGCCGCGGCGGTCGCGCTGACCGAGCCCGCCGAGGCCTCCGCCCTCGCCCCCGTGCTGCTCGGCCGCGGCAACGCGGCCGGGGCGCGGACGACGGCCGTGACGGCGGCGCTGCGCGGCGCCGCCTGGCAGGTCTCGCAGCGCGGGGCCGGCGTCGCCGCCGCGCTGTACGCCCGGGCCACCGCCGTCCTGGCGGCGACGAGCGGGGCGAACGCGTGGGGGTCCCACGGTCGCAACGACGCGGGGACCACCGGCACCGGGGGCGGTGTCCGCGCGGAGGGCCGGCGCAACGCGGGCCTGCTGGCGGACACGACGGTGCAGGACGTGCCGGCCGTCGTCGCGATCGGCGGCGACGGGACCGGCGTCGCGCAGGTGGCCACCGGGCAGTCCTACCTGGACGGCGACTCGCTGGCCCTCCGCGCCTGGACGGGGGTCGTCTCGTCGGACGCCGCGCACGTCGTCTACGCGCCGCTCGTCTCGGCCGAGGCGGTGCTGCACACCGGCGGCGGGCACGTCACGCTCGACGGCGCGGGCTCGGCGGTCGTCGCGCTGCCCGCCACGTTCACGGCCGCCTGTGACATGACCACGTTGCGTGTGTCGCTGACCCCGGTCGGTGCCGCGATGCCCGGCCTCTACGTCACCTACCACCCGGCGACCACCGGTGCCGCCGGCGCCTACGACGGCTTCACGGTGGGCGGTGGGGCGGGTGCGGGCACCGTGGCCTGGTCGGCCTGGGCCGTGCGCGGGCCCGTCGACCTCGCCCACCTCACGGCGTCGTCCGCGGGTGCGGCGGCCGCGGGGAGGACGGCGTCCGGCGCCGGCGAGCGGGCCGCCACCTCGCCCTTCTCCTCTCCCCGAGCACCCGTCACCTCCGCGACCCGGGACAGGTTCACCCGCTCGCGGATCGACCTCCCGGGTCGCTGACGCCGCCGCTGACGCCGCCGCCGCTGACGTCGCCCGGGCGCTCACCGCCGGCCTCGTCGAGACCGCCCGGCGGCACCGCCCAGCTCCCGCCGCCTCCGACCACGACCTCCTCGCCGACCAGCTCGCCCTCGATCGCCCCGCCGGGGGCCGGGATCGGGGTGGAGAGCGGGGCGTGCCCGCGGTGCGCCTCGACGGCCGCCTCGTGGTACGTCTCGAGCTCGGCGAGGAAGGCGGGCTCGGCGTAGGGGCGCCCGTCGACGAGCGGGCCGCGGCGGCTCTCGAGCACGGCCACGACGTCCTCGCCGGAGAGCGTCTTGTGGATCTCGAGCGCGTGCGCGAGCGCCAGCACCTTGAGCCGGTTCTCGCGCAGCAGATCCTCGGCGCGGTGCAGCAGCCGGTCGAGGTTCTGCTCGATCCGCTGGCCGAGGGCGCCACCCGCGCCGTGGTCGCCCTTGGCCGGCAGCGGCAGCCCGAAGCCGATCCCGCCGCCGCGGCGGCGCGGCTCCGGCACGCCCCCGGAGATGCCGAGGTTCTGCAGCGCCGCCAGCGAGGAGATGGCGCTGCCCATGCCCCAGTGGCTCTCCATGAGCCCGGCCACCATGGTGGCGGTGGTCAGGTCGCCCGAGACGCCGGAGGAGTTGTCGCCGCCGTAGAAGAGGCGCTCGCCGGCGAGCGAGGCGAGGCTCACGAGGATGTCGCTCTCGTACTCCGTGCGCCACTGCGTGAACTGGTCCTCCGGCGGGATGCTGGACACCATCCCGAGGTAGCTGCTGCCCTTCTCGATCGTCGCCAGGTCGATCTCCATGTGGCGCCGGGTCAGCCACGCCAGGACCGCGTGGCAGGCCTCGTGCACCGCGACCGCGTGCCGCTCCCGCTCGATGTACTCGACGTCCTCGGGCGGCCCGAGCTCCTTGAGCTGGCGCGCCTTGACGATGTCCTTCCAGGTGATGATGTCGCGGTCCTCGCGGATGCGCGTAGATCAGCGCCTCGTTCACGGTGTCCTTGATCTTCGCGCCGCTGTGGTACGGCGTCATGATCGCGAGCCGCTCGATCTGCTCCGGCGTGAGCTCGTGCTTCACCCTCGCGAGGTAGCCCTCGTAGGTCCGCACCCTGCCGGCCTTGCTCGGGTACCCGACCCGGTAGTGCCGGTCGAGGCGTCCGGGGCGCAGCAGCGCCGGGTCGAGGGCCTCGGGCAGGTTGCTGGCCATCATGAGCAGGATCCGGTACTTCGGCGGCGGCTTCGGCCGCATGCCGAGCGTGCGCCGCAGGTACTTGTTGAAGAAGCCGCGCGGCTTCTCCAGGCCCGACAGCTCGGTCAGCAGGGCCTGCAGCGTCCCGTCGAAGGACGCTGCCGCCGCCCATGGCGCTGCCGGCGATGAAGCGGTCGACGGCGCGGCCCATCCGCGTCCAGCGGGTGCCGGCGGTCGTCGGGCGGGCGGGGCGGAGAGCCGGTTGACCGCGGCCGGGTGTGGCCCGAGAGGTAGGTCGGCGCGTGGCACGCGTCGGCCCACGGGCGTCATGGCCGGCCCCGGCTGCTGCCCGGTGCGGGCGCCCCGGCTGCCCGAGCGTGTCGGCCTCGTCGAAGAAGAGGATGACGCCGCCGTAGCGAAGGGCGAGCTTGCGCGCCCGGCGGAACAGCGCCTTGACCTTGAGGATGCCGACGCCGAAGAACATCGCGGTGAAGGCGCCCGGCTCGACGAAGACGAAGGGCTTGCCGGTCTCGCCGGCGACCGCCTGGGCCATCAGCGTCTTGCCGGTGCCCGGCGGCCCGTAGAGCAGGATGCCCCCCGGGACGTGGCCGCCGCGCGCCTCGATCGCCTCGGGGTTCTCGAGCAGGACGACGTTCTCCTTGACGCGCTCCAGCACGTGGTCCTGGCCCCAGACGTCGGTGAACCGGGTCTCGATGTCGTCGGGGAAGATCGTGTCCACGCCGCCGCGGGAGAGGAACCAGAAGATGCGCGACGAACTGCGCGACGCTGATGAACAGCAGGAAGACGACGTAGAACAGGGTGGGCGCGATCTGCTTGAGCAGGCCGGCGCCTTGAACAGGGCGACGCACCGGGCGGGGCGCCGGTGACCTTGCCCAGGACGACCGCGAGCACGCGCCAGGCAGAACAGCCACCGACCGTGCGCATGATGCGGTAGCGGTTCCACGGGTTGAACCGCCGCTCGTACCGCCGGGTGAGGCCGCCGAACACCCGGACGGTCCAGAACCGGTTGTAGCGGGCGCTGCGCTCGCTCACGAAGAAGTGCAGCTGGCGCAGCACCTCGAGACCGGCGAGCCACAGCAGCCACTGCTGCTGGTAGGCCACCTGCGCCTGGGCGTCCTCGCCAGGTCTCGGGCGGCCCGAACCGCACGTACTCGTTCCAGACGAGCAGCTCGAAGAGCAGGGCGAAGAGCAGCAGGAACTTCGTCCGGTCCCACAGCGAGAGCGGCTTGCGGGTCCCCCGGGCCTTCCACGGGAAGCGCGGGTCCGGTGCGGGGCCGGCGGGGGCCGGCGGGGGTGGCCGGGGTGTCGGCGTCACGGGACCTCCAGGGGGTGGCGGCGGGCAGCGCCGGTCGGGGTCAGGGGACCTTCACGGTGAACGACGAGAGCACCCCGGCGATCTCGGTGCGGTGAGCGGCGTAGCAGGCTCTCGTCGCAGCGCACGACGAGCAGGTAGACCCGGGTCCGCTGGCGTGCCGACCATCGCGATCTGGTCGAAGACCTCGCGCCCCTGCCCGAGGTCGTAGCTGTAGACGACGTGCACGCCCGAGGCGAGCGGCGAGCGCACGTCGTAGTCGCTGATCTGCTTGAAGGTCGCGGCCCGCGGGTCGGTCGAGACCTGGGCGCGGGCGGATGCGGTGAACGGGCAGCATGATGTCGCGGAGCTTGTCGCCGTCCATCGAGCTCGCCTGGTCGTCGCTCAGCACGAGCCACGCGGGCGTAGGCCACGGGCGCCTGGACCTTGCTCGAGAGGTCGACGTGCGTGGCGTCGGGCTGGCGGGACGCGTCGAACACGGCGTTCCAGCCGCCGTCGGGCTGCCCGGTGGAGGAGTCCGCCGACGCGGCGTCGCGCACCGTGCTCCACGACCGCGGCAGCTTGATGACGAGGTCGTTGTCGGGGCTGGCGACGAACGTGGAGCTGGGCGCGCCACAGGCGGCGGCAGCCAGCACCAGCGACCCGCAGCGCGGCCGCCCGGCCGAGCACCTTCGGCACACCGGTCATGCTCACCTCGCCATCGGCCGGTCCGCAGCCGCGCCGCGTACGCCAGTCGAACACGCACCTGGTGCGCTGGGTCAAGAGTGCGTCCAGGTTCGCTCATCCGCCGCACGAACGCACCCCCCGTGCGTCGCCTCGCGCCACCTCCGCCGCCCTCCGTCGCGCGGCGTTCACCGCGCCTTCACCCGATGCGCCCTGCGTGGCCTCTTCTTCGGAGTCGGTGACGTCGCGTAGCGTCGAGGGACGAGCACCCCGCAGCGGGTGCACCGGCAGTTCGTCCGGAGGGAGTCGCATGGCCAGTTCCCGCCGAGGTGCAGACCCAAAGCCGGCGGAGCCGCCCCGGCGCACGTTCGTCCTCGACACCTCGGTGCTGCTGGCCGACCCGCGCGCTCATGCGGTTCGCCGAGCACGAGGTCGTCCTCCCGGTCGTGGTCATCACCGAGCTCGAGGCCAAGCGCCACGACCCCGAGCTCGGCTACTTCGCCCGCCAGGCGCTGCGCCTCCTCGACGACCTGCGCGTCGCAGCACGGCCGGCTCGACGCCCCGATCCCGGTCGGCGACGGCGGCACGCTGCGGGTCGAGCTGAACCACTCGGACGCCGGCTGCTGCCGGCCGGCTTCCGGCTCGGCGACAACGACTCCCGCATCCTCGCGCGTGGCGCGCAGCCTCGCCGCCGACGGCCGGCGACGTCACGGTCGTCTCCAAGGACCTGCCGATGCGCGTCAAGGCGCGCGCCGTGGGCCTCGCCGCCGAGGAGTACCGCGCCGAGCTCGCCGGTCGACTCCGGCTGGACCGGCATGGCCGAGATCGAGGTCGGCTCGCGAGCACGATGAACGCGCTGTACGCCGAGCAGGTGGTCGAGCTCGCCGACGGCCGCCGACCTGCCCTGAACACCGGCCTGCGTCCTCCACTCCGAGCGCGGGTCGGCGCTCGGGCGGGTCGCTGCCGACAAGCGGGTCCGGCTGGTCCGCGGCGACCGCGACGTCTTCGGGCTGCACGGGCGCAGCGCGGAGCAGCGCCTCGCGATCGACCTGCTGCTCGACCCCGAGGTCGGCATCCTCTCGCTCGGCGGCCGCGCCGGCACCGGCAAGTCGGCGCTCGCGCTGTGCGCCGGCCTCGAGGCCGTGCTGGAGCGCCGGCAGCACCGCAAGATCATGGTCTTCCGCCCGCTGTACGCGGTCGGCGGCCAGGAGCTCGGCTACCTGCCCGGCGACCGAGGCCGAGAAGATGAACCCCTGGGGCCAGGCGGTCTTCGACACGCTCGGCGCGCTGGTCTCGCAGGACGTGGTCGAGGAGGTGCTGGACCGCGGCATGCTCGAGGTGCTGCCGCTGACGCACATCCGCGGCCGCTCGCTGCACGACGCCTTCGTGATCGTCGACGAGGCGCAGTCGCTCGAGCGGAACGTGCTGCTCACCGTGCTGTCCCGGATCGGGCAGAACTCGCGGGTCGTGCTGACGCACGACGTCGCGCAGCGCGACAACCTGCGGGTCGGCCGGCACGACGGCGTCGCCGCGGTGATCGAGACGCTGAAGGGGCACCCGCTGTTCGCGCACGTCACGCTGACCCGTTCGGAGCGTCGCCGATCGCCGCGCTCGTCACCGAGATGCTGGAGGGCCTCGAGCCCTGACTCCCGCGGCCAAAAACAACGAAACGGCTACAACCGGGATGATGACGGTCACGGCACGTCATTGTCACGACTGCGGTTGGTGACCTTGGGTGATGAGGCGAATTCCGTGCGCGAACATCTGCTCGTTCCCTTGCACATGCAGCCGCAGGTTCACAGCGCTACTGTGACCTTTGTCACATCGATATACAAGCGGTAACGATACCTTGTGAGCGCATGACGGAGCGTGACGGCCCGGGCGTGTCGAAGGTTTACGCGAGCGCCGGGATCGACAGGTTTGGCGGGTCAACGCCTCGGCTTGGTTAGGCTGTCCGTCCTGGGGGGGACCGGACCGGGGGTGGTAGGTGACCCGGGTGGGGTCCTGCGCAGAAGGGTCGACGTGGGGCGTCACGGCGGAAGGTCCGAGGAGAAGACCTCGGACCTCGGGTACGAGAACGAAGGCCACGGCATCTCCGGCGACCGCGGGACGCCCGGTGGTGGGAGGACGTACCGGTGGCAGGCCGAACGCCCCGTCCGGGCCGCGGAGCCCTGGTGGGACGACGCCCCGGTGCCGCCCCCGGTGGTGGTCGCGTCGGCCGACGGCCGCACCCCCGCGGTCACCTTCGCTCCCGGGCGCCGACCCCTTCTCCGCCGGTGGCGTCTTCGCCCCGACGGGGGCGCGTGGCGCCGAGCCCGCGCTCGTGGTGCATCCCGCGCCCGACGCGGCGGTCGCCGCGGCCCAGCCCGGCGGCGCGGGGCTCTCGCGCTTCCGACACGGCCGCACTGCGGCTGCTCGACCCGGGCCCCGACACGGGGAGCCTGGTACGGCCCTACGTCCCGCGCCGTGCGAGCGCAGCCGGCGAGGCGGACCGGGAGCCCGGCCGCGTCGAGGCGCCCGCCGACGGCGACACGACCCTGCTGCCCCGCTACGGCGGCGGCCTCCGCCGCACGCGGCGGACCGCTCGACCTGATCGTGGAGACCTCGGGACCCGCGGGTCCCGCCGGCAGCCGACCCCGTGGGCGAGTGGTCCGCCCCCTGGGCCGAAGCGGGGAGACGCCCGCGCAGGGCCGATCCCTCTTCGAGCCCCGCGCGGCGAGCCCCTCCGATCGCAGTGCCACGTGGGCGGCCCCCCGCGAGCAGGCGTTGCCGTCCCCGCAAGGCCCTCCGGGCGCAGGAGCGTGCCGGCCACACGAAGGTGCCCGCCGTCAAGGGCGCGCGGGCCACCGCGGCGCTGGCCGGCAACCCGCTCGCCGGGTCGGCCCTCGCCGGCCCCGAGTCGCGGGCCGCCCGGCCGGGCGCCGGCTCGCCAAGAGCGGCGTGCTCGCGGTCACGGCGATCGGCGTCGTCGCGGCCAGTGCCCCGAACGCGTTCTCGGCCATGGGACTGCACCTGCCGTCGCGGCCCGTGGGCGGAGCCGCCGCCCAGGCCGCCATCGTCGGCCTCGCCGGATCCGGCGCCCTTTCGGCGCCGGAGGTGTCGCTGTCGGACACCGCGGGCGGCGGTCGACGACCTCGCGGTCAGCAAGGCGAGGCGCAGCAGCGCGCCGTCGACACCCAGGTGGCCGTCGCCCGCACCGCCGCAGCCCGCGCGGCCGCGGCCCGGGCCGGCACCGTCGCGACGGGAGCGGGTCGCACCCTCGTCGACGTCGCCCGCGACCAGGCGCGTGCGGAGGCCGCGCGCAAGGCGGCGATCGCCGACCGAGCATCCCGCAACGTGCTGCGGGACCCGCGCGCCTACGCCCGGCTGCTGCTCTCGGAGCGCGGTTGGGGCGACGCCCAGTTCACGTGCCTCGACCTGCTCTGGAACCGCGAGAGCGGATGGAACTACCAGGCCTACAACCCGTCGTCGGGCGCCTACGGGATCCCGCAGGCCCTGCCCGGCAGCAAGATGGCGACCATCGCCTCCGACTGGCGCACGAACCCCGCCACCCAGATCAAGTGGGGCCTGAACTACATCACCGACCGGTACAGCACCCCGTGCGGCGCCTGGGGGCACAGCCAGGCGACCGGCTGGTACTGACGGCTCAGCTCGTCCCGACACGCCGTCCGGAGACTGCTCGTGGCGTGACTCTCTTCACGTTCTCGACGCAGCGTCACCTTTATGGACTAGTTGAAAACGTAACGTGACGATCGGCTCCTCAGCTTGAGTCGCCTCGGACTCGTCTGTGACGTTGGGGCGTCAGCACCCCGCAGACGGGGACGAACGAGGCGCGGCTCGCCGTGCCGGTCCCGTCTGCCGCGGCCCCTCCCTCGCCGAGGTCGGGCCGCCGGGCGGAACGCCGCCGCGATCCTCGTGAGGGTTGTGGTCGCCCGTGTCCGGGTGATCAGTGCGCGCCAGGCGGACGGCGCGGCCAGGAAAGGTCACGAGTGCAGCAGCTCCACCAGAACTCCACCGGCTCCACCGGCTCGACCGGCTCTCCGGCTCGACCGGCTCGACCAGCACGACGGCCGCGGCACGACGGCACGACCAGCCCGGCACCGCGGCACGATGCTGCGGGCGGGCGCCGGCGCCCTCGCCCTCGTGGGCGTCACGGCCGCCGTCAACGGGCTCACGGGCGTGCGGTGAGTCCCCCGCGAACGCCACGGCCGCGATCTCGGCGCCGGCAGCCGCTCCCGCGCCGGCGCCGGTCGATCAGGCCGATCCGGCACCCGGCGCGCGGGAGGCGCGCCTGGCTTCCCGGGCCCGGGTCCTGCAGTTCACCCAGGACACCGCCAGGGCACAGGCGAAGGCGGCGGCCGACCGGGCTGCCGCCCAGAAGGCGGCAGCCGCCGGGCCGTCGCGGCGAAGGCCGCGGTGGCGAAGGCCGCCCGGCAGGCGGGCGGCGAAGGCCGCCCAGCAGGCGGCCGAAGGCGGCACGCGCACGCGCTGCCCAGCAGCAAACCGCCAAGGCGAGCCGCAGCTCGTCGCGCGACCCCCGCTCGATCGCCCGGGCGATGATGTCCGCGCGTGGCTGGGGCGGCCAGTTCGGCTGCCTCGACTCGCTGTGGCAGCGCGAGAGCGGCTGGAACTACCGGGCGTACAACGCGTCGTCCGGCGCCTTCGGCATCCCGCAGGCCCTCCCCGGCGGCAAGATGGCCTCGGCCGGCAGCGACTGGCGCACCAACCCCGCGACGCAGATCGCCTGGGGCCTGGGCTACATCGCCTCCGTGTACGGCTCGCCGTGCTGGGCGTGGGCGCACAGCCAGGCGACCGGCTGGTACTGAGACCCGCACGCACCAGGACGGCGCCGTTCCCCGCTGGGGGACGGCGCCGTCCTGCGTCGCAGGGGGGCCCGGTCAGGCCGGTGGCGGGGCGCGTCATCGAGCGGACGTCGAGCAGCCGGTCGAGGGTCGGCCTCGTCGATCTCGCCCCGGTCGACGAAGCCGAGGTCGATCACGGCCTGCCGGATCGTGACGCGCGCGGCCACCGCCTGCTTGGCGATCTTCGCGGCCTCCTCGTAGCCGATCAAGCGGTTCAGCGGCGTGACGATCGAGGGCGACGACTCGGCGAGCGCGCGGCGCCGCTCGCGGTCGCGGCTCGATGCCGGCGACGCACCGGTCGGCGAGCAGCCGGGCGACGTTCGCCAGCAGCCGCAGCTGACTCGAGCACGTTGCGCGACGATCACCGGCAGCATCACGTTGAGCTCGAAGTTGCCGCTCGCGCCGGCCCACGCGACGGCCGCGTCGTTGCCGACGACCTGGGCGCACGACCTGCAGCACCGCCTCGGGCACGACCGGGTTGACCTTGCCCGGCATGATCGACGATCCCGGCTGCAGGTCGGGCAGGTGCGATCTCGCCCAGCCCGGCGCGCGGCCCGGACCCCATCCAGCGCAGGTCGTTGCAGATCTTGTTCAGGCTGACGGCGACCGTGCGCAGCTGCCCGGACAGCTCGACGAGCGCGTCGCGGGCGCCCTGCGCCTCGAAGTGGTCGCGCGCCTCGGTCAGCGGCAGCCCGGTCGCGCTCGGCGAGGTCCGCGATCACCGCGGCGGCGAAGCCGGGCGGGGTGTTGATGCCCGGTGCCGACCGCGGTGCCGCCGAGCGGCAGCTCGGCGACCCGCGGCAGCGCCGCGCGCAGCCGCTCGACGCCGTGGCGCACCTGCGCCGCGTAGCCGCCGAACTCCTGGCCGAGGGTGACCGGCGTGGCGTCCATCAGGTGGGTGCGGCCGGCCTTGACGACGTCCGCGAGTCCGGCGGCCTTGCGCCTCCAGCGCGGCCGGCGAGGTGCTCCAGCGCCGGCACCAGGTCGTCGAGCGACGGCCCGGGTGGCGGCGAGGTGGATCGGCGGTCGGGAACAGGTCGTTGCGACGACTGCGACGCGTTCACGTCGTCGTTCGGGTGCACGCGCCGCCCGAGCCGGTCGCGAGGCGAGCGCGGCGAGCACCTCGTTGACGTTCATGTTCGACGAGGTGCCCGACCCGGTCTGGAAGACGTCGATCGGGAACTGGTCGTCGTGCGCGCCCGCCGGCGACCTCGTCGGCGGCGGCGGCGATCGCCTCGGCGACGTCGGCCGGCGAGCACGCCGAGCTCGGCGTTCACCCGGGCGGCCGCGCGCCTTGATCAGCGGCCAGCGCGCGCGATCAGCGCCGGGCTCGACCGGACGCCCGGAGACCGGGAAGTTCTCCACCGCGCGCTGGGTCTGCGCGCGCCACAGGGCCGCGGCCGGCACCTCGACCTCGCCCATCGTGTCCTGCTCGATCCGAACGCCCTCGCCCGTCGTCATGTCCGTCGTCATGGGCCCATCCTGGGCGAGGCGGGGCGAGCGGTCGAGCTAGGTGTGCTGACCCGAGACCCGCGCGAGGTAGACGGCGTAGGTGAAGATGCGCCCCTCCCGGTCGACGTCGAGCAGCACCTCCTCGCAGGAGCCGCACGTGCGTTCGAGCACGAGCGCGAGCTCGGCGGACGCCTCCGCCGACCAGACCCCCAGCACCCCGCCCGGGCGCAGCACCCGGGCCGCCGCGGTGAGGAACGGAGCCGCGTACACCCGCGTGTTGCCGGGGTGCACGAGGAAGCCGGGACCGTTGTCGACGTCGAGCAGCAGCGCGTCGACCGAGGCCGGGGGGAGGTCGGGCACCGCGTCGGCGATATCGCCGACATGACGTGGACGCGGGGGTCGTCGAGCAGGCCGCGCGCCGGCGGGACGAGCCCCTCGCGCACCCACTGGACGAGCGGCGCGTGCAGCTCGACCACGTCGATCCGGGCCACCCTCGGGTCGGCCAGCAGGGTCGCCGTGGTGTAGCCGAGCCCGAGGCCGCCGACGACGACGTGCAGGTCGTGCCGAACCCAGCTGGTCGAGCGCGAGGGCCGCCAGTGCCCGCTCGGTCTCGGTCTGCTCGGTGTCCATCGCGAAGACGCCGTCGACGACGAGTTCGAGCACGTCGCCCCCGGGCGCCCGCCGCCGCAGCAGGGCGAGCTCGGCGATGCCGTCGTCCGCCCGGACGACGACCCGCGAGCCGGCCGAGCCGACCGACCCGTCGCGCCCCCGCTCCATGCGGGCATCCTGCCAGCCAGCCCCGACACGGCGTCGCGGCATGCCCCGACGGCCGCCCGGACGGCCGTCCCGTCAGGTCGCCGGGCCCCTAGACTCACCGGTGTGGTGACGACGTCGGGGGTGCGGACGGTCGACGACCTCCGCCCCCGTGAGCGGCCCGCCTGGCGCCCTCGGGTGCCGGGCCTCGTGGCGCTCGTCGTCCGCCTGGCGGCCGTCTTCGCGGTCCTCGACATCCTGCACCCGGTGTCCCGGCCGCACTACGGTTCCAAGGCCCTGAACGCCGCCGTGAGCGGTTCGATCTTCGCGACCGCGGTGTTCGCGGCCGGCGCCATGCTCGTCCTCGCGGGCGGGCTCAAGCACCGCAAGCGCCGGGCCTGGGTGCTCGCCGTCGGTGCCGTCGCGCTGGGCGCCGCGACCCACTGGCCGCGCACCGCTGGTCGGTCGTGGCCGTCAACGTCGCCGTCCTGGTGCTGCTGCTGCGTCGCGCGGCGCGACTTCACGGCCGTCAGCGAGCGCAAGGGGCGGGTCGCCGCGCTCCGCGTCTTCGTCGTCATGGGCGCGGTGTCCGTGGTCGCCGGGCTGTTCCTCACCGCGCGGACCGCTCCGCACTCGTCCCTGGGCGACACGGCTCGAGCAGGTGTTCGTCGGGCCTGTCGGCTTCACCCCCGACCTGGCCTTCCAGGGCGATCGCGACCGCGTCGGCGCTGACCGAGATCGCCCTCAACACCCTCGGCGCGCTGACGGCCCTCCTGACGCTGCTCACCCTGCTCGCGCCGTCCCGCAAGCCGGCGGGCCTCACGCCCGAGGCCGAGCAGGGGCTGCGCGGCATGCTCGACCGGTACGGCGAGCGCGACTCGCTCGGCTACTTCGCGCTGCGCCGCGACAAGACGGCCATCTTCTCGCCGAGCGGCAAGGCCGCGGTGGCCTACCGCGTCGTCGGCGGCGTCGCGCTCGCCGCGGCGACCCGCTCGGCGACCCCGAGGCGTGGCCGGGCGCGATCGAGGCCTGGCTCGACGAGGCCGACCGGTACGCCTGGACGCCGGCGGTGGTCGGGCGCCAGCGAGGACGGCGCCACGCCTACAAGCGCGCCGGGCTCGACTGCGCTCGAGCTCGGCGACGAGGCGGTCGCTCGACCTCGACGAGTTCAGCCTCGAGGGCCGCGCGATGCGCGGGGTCCGGCAGGCGTGCAACCGGGTCGCGCGCGCCGGGTACACCCTCGACGTCGCGCCGCCAGCGCGACATCGCGCCGGCCGAGCTCGAGGAGGCGCGCGGTCACGCGCGGAGGCGCTGGCGCGGCGAGGACGTCGAGCGCGGCTTCTCGATGGCGCTCGGCCGCGCTCGGCGACCCGCGCGACCCCGAGCTCGTCGTCGCCCGGGCGCGGGACGGCGACGGGCCGGCTGCGTCGCCGTGCTGACCTTCGTGCCGTGGGGGCGCGACGGGCTCTCCCTCGACCTCATGCGCCGCGACCGCGGACAGCGAGAACGGCACTGATCGAGTTCTGGTCGTCGCGCTCGTCGAGCGGGCCGCGCGACGCTCGGGGTCACGCGGATCTCGCTGAACTTCGCCGTGTTCCGGTCGGTGTTCGAGCGCGGCGCGCGGGTCGGCGCCGGGCCCGTGCTGCGGCTGTGGCGCCGGGTGCTGCTGTTCGCCTCGCGGTGGTGGCAGATCGAGTCGCTGTACCGGGCCAACGCGAAGTACCAGCCGGAGTGGGTGCCGCGGTTCGTCTGCTTCCGCCGCGCGCGCGAGCTGCCGCGGGTCGGCATCGCCGCGCTCGAGGCCGAGGCGTTCGTCCAGTTCCCGCGGCTGCGCTGGCTCGCCCGCTGAGATCGGGGTAAGCAGCACGTCGTGAGCGCGACGACGTGGCCGCGGCGCCCGGAGCGGGCCGCGTCGGCGGCCCGCCCGGTCGCGCCTCGCGACGCTCCCGCTCGAGCTCGCCGCCGGTGCCGTGCTCGCGGCCGACGTGCTCGCCCGCACGCGACCTGCCGCCGGCCGACACGTCGGCGATGGACGGCTGGGCGGTGGCGGGGCCCGGGCCCTGGTCGGTGCGCGGCGAGGTGCTCGCCGGGTCCGTGCCGCCGCCGCTGGCCCCCGGCGGACGCCGTCGCCATCGCCACCGGCGCCTGGCTGCCCGCGGGCGCGGACGGCGTGGTGCGGTCCGAGGACGGTCGGCTGCGCGGGGCCCGCCTCGAGCGCCGCGGGCGGCGGCGACCCGGCGCGGGACGTCCGCCGGGCCGGGCGCGAGTGCCGGTCGGGCGACGTCGTGCTGCCCGCGGGAACGCGGCTGACGCCGCGCCGCGGTCGGGCTGCTCGCCGCCGCCGGTGCGGACGTCGTCCGCGTGCGGCGCGCCACCGTCGACGTCCTCGTGCTCGGGGACGAGCTGCTCACCGCCGGCCCGGCGCGCGACGGGCGGGTGCGCGACGCGCTCGGCCCGATGCTCTCCGCCTGGCTGCCCGCGCTCGGCCTCGAGATCGTCGCCCGCCGGCACGTCCCCGACTCGCTGCCCGCGCTCTGCGCCGCCCTCGCGGCCTCGACGGCCGACCTCGACGGTGACGACGGGGTCGACGGCCCGCGGCCCGGTCGACCACCTGCACCGCGCGCTCGCGTCCGCCGGCGCCGGGCTGGTCGTCGACGGGGTCGCCGTCCGGCCGGGGCACCCGCAGCTGCTCGCCGTCCGCGGCGACGGGCGCCCGCTGCGTGGGCCTGCCCGGCAACCCGCTGGCGGCGGCGACCGCCGTCCTGACCCTGGTGGTGCCGCTGGTCGGCCGCCCTGCACGGCGCGCGCCGCCGCCCCGTCGCACCGTGACCGCTGGGGAGGGCTGCCGGCGGGGGAGGAGGCGACCCGGCTGGTGCCCGGTGCTCGACGGCCAGCCGGTGCTGTTCGCCGGGCCGGCCATGCTGCGCGGGCTGGCCGTCGCGGACGGCGTCGCCGTCGTGCCGCCCGGCGGCGCGCCGGCCGGCGCCGAGGTCGAGCTGCTGCCCCTCCCGTAGCCGACCATGCTGCTGCCGTCGAGCACGACAAGCGACAGACGTGGCCCGGGGAGCGCGGGTGGGGTCAGAGGCCAGGGCGGCGCCCGATCGTCATCGCCACGGGCCTGGTGACGTCGGCGAAGAAGTCGTTGCCCTTGTCGTCGACGACGACGAACGCCGGGAAGTCCTCGACCTCGATCCGCCAGACCGCCTCCATGCCGAGCTCGGGGTACTCGAGCACCTCGACCCGCTTGATGCAGTCCTGCGCGAGCCGGGCCGCCGGGCCCGCCGATCGAGCCCAGGTAGAAGCCGCCGTGCGCGGCGCAGGCCTTCGTGACGGCCGCCGACCGGTTGCCCTTCGCGAGCATGACGAGCGAGCCCCCGGCGGCCTGGAACTGCTCGACGTAGGAGTCCATCCGGCCGGCCGTCGTGGGCCCGAAGGAGCCCGACGCGTACCCCTCGGGCGTCTTGGCCGGCCCGGCGTAGTAGACGGGGTGGTCGCGCAGGTAGGCGGGCATCGGCTCGCCGGCGTCCAGGCGCTCCTTGATCTTCGCGTGCGCGATGTCCCGGGCGACGACGAGCGTGCCCGTCAGCGACAGCCGAGTCTTCACCGGGTACTTCGTCAGCTCGGCCCGGATCTCGGCCATCGGCCGGGTCAGGTCGACCCGCACCACGGAGTCGTCGAGGTGCTCGTCGGTCGAGCGGTCCGGCAGGTACTGCGCCGGGTCGGTCTCGAGCTGCTCCAGGAAGACACCCTCGGCGGTGATCCGGCCGAGCGCCTGCCGGTCGGCCGAGCACGAGACGGCGATCGCCACCGGGCACGAGGCGCCGTGCCGGGGGAGCCGGACGACGCGGACGTCGTGGCAGAAGTACTTGCCGCCGAACTGCGCGCCGATCCCGAACTGTCGGGTCAGCTCGAGCACCTCGAGCTCGAGGTCGAGGTCGCGGAAGCCGTGCCCGGCGCCCGACCCCGAGGTCGGCAGCGTGTCGAGGTAGTGCGCGCTCGCGTACTTCGCCGTCTTCAGCGCGTACTCCGCGCTGGTCCCGCCGACGACGATCGCCAGGTGGTACGGCGGGCAGGCCGCCGTCCCGAGCGAGCGGAGCTTCTCGTCGAGGAACCGCAGCATCGACGCGGGGTTCAGGACGGCCTTCGTCTCCTGGTACAGGAACGATTTGTTGGCGCTGCCGCCACCCTTGGCCATGAACAGGAACTCGTACCGCGCCTCGTGGCCCGGCTTGGTGTCGGCGTAGATCTCGACCTGGGCGGGCAGGTTCGAGCCGGTGTTCCGCTCGTCCCACATGGTCAGCGGTGCGAGCTGGGAGTACCGCAGGTTCAGCTTCGTGTAGGCGTCGAAGACGCCGCGGCTGATCGCCTCCTCGTCGGTGACCCGCTGGTCCGGCGGGCCGGGGGCGAGGACGTGCGACCCGCGCTTGCCCATGACGATCGCGGTCCCGGTGTCCTGGCACATGGGCAGGACGCCGCCCGCGGCGACGTTCGCGTTCTTGAGCAGGTCCAGCGCGACGAACCGGTCGTTGGCGCTCGCCCCGGAGTCGTCGAGGATGCGCCGCAGCTGCGCGAGATGGGCCGGCCGCAGGAAGTGCGCGATGTCGTGCATTGCCGTGGCGGTCAGCAGCCGCAAGGCCTCCGGCGCCACCTCCAGGAAGGTCCGTCCGCCGGTCTCGAGACCCCGCATCCCCTCGGTCGTGAGCAGCCGGTAGCGGGTGTCGTCCTCGCCCCGCGGCAACAGGTCGGCGTAGAAGAACTCGGGCGTCAGAGGGGCCACGACGCCGAGGGTAGTCTGACGCCCCGTGGAGGGGTCCGAGGGCGTATCGGTCACGACCCCGGAGGCGACGGCCTCCGGCTCGGGTGGCCGCGCGGGCATCGTCGACGTGGCCCGCCGGGCGGGCGTCTCCGTCGCGACCGTCTCGCGAGCCCTGCGCGGCCTCCCCAACGTCTCGCGGTCGACCCGCGACCGGGTCCTGCAGGCGGCGGACGAGCTCGGCTACGCCGCCTCCCCGCTCGGCACCGGCCTCGCGACCGGGCGCATGCGCTCCGTCGCGGTCGTGCTGCCGTACGCCGGCCGCTGGTTCTTCGCCGAGGTCGTGCGCGGCATCGAGGGGGCGCTGCGCCGGCACGGCTACGACCTGGTCCTCCACGTGCTCGCGGACGACGACCGGCGCGCCGAGTTCTTCGGCTCGCTGCCGGTGCGCCGCCGGGTCGACGCGCTGCTGCTCGTCGCGCTCGGCCTCGAGCCCGCCGAGGTCGAGCTGCTCCACGGCCTGCGGCTCCCGCTCGCCTGGATCGGGGAGCCGGTGGAGGGCGTGCACGGGGAGCAGGTGGACGACGTCGCCGCCGCCCGGCTGGCGGTGGGCCACCTGCTCGAGCTCGGGCACCGCTCGATCGCCTCGGTCGGGGGGCCGCTCGACGGCCCGCGCGCGTCGGCGCCCGCCCGGCGCCGCACAGGCGCCTACCGGGAGGCGCTCGCCGGCGCCGGCGTCCCCTGGCGGGGAGACCTCGAGCTCGACGGGAGGTTCAGCCCGGGCGGCGCCCAGCGGGCGGTGCGCGACCTGCTCACCGCACCGGGGGAGCGGCCGACGGCGCTGTTCTGCCAGTCCGACGAGATGGCGTTCGGCGCGCTCGGCGCCCTGCGGGAGCTCGGCCTGCGCTGCCCCGAGGACGTGTCGGTGGTGGGCCTCGACGGCCACGAGCTGGCCGCCACGTTCGACCTGACCACCGTGGCCCAGCCGGTCCTGGAGCTCGGCGCGTCGGCCGCGCGCTGGCTCGTCGGCCGGCTGGCCGTCGCGGACGGCGACGAGGACGACGAGGACGACGAGGACGCCCCCGACGACGACGGCCCGCGGATCCACCCGGTCCGGCTCGTCGTCCGGGGGTCGACCGCTCAGCCCGGCGGGTAGGCGGCGGCCAGCTCCGCCGCCGTCGGCGGGTTCGCCCCCGCGCGCGAGACCGTCACCGCGGCCACCCGGACCGCGTGCAGGGCGGCGCCGGCCAGCACGTCGAGGTCGATCGCGTGCAGGGCCCTGCGCCGTTCCGCACCGAGCAGGGCCGCCGTGGCGAGCGCGTCGAGCAGGCCCGACATGAACGCGTCGCCCGCGCCGACCGTGTCCACGACGGCCACCGGCGGGGCGGGCACGATCACGTCGCCGTCGCGGCACACCCCGAGGGCGCCCTCGCCGCCGCGGGTCACGACGACCAGCGCCGGGCCGAGCGCGAGCCACGCGCGGGCGACGTCCAGCACGTCCGCGCCCGGGGCGAGCCAGGCCAGGTCCTCGTCGCTCACCTTGACCACGTCGGCGGCGGCGACGAACGCCTCGACCCGCTCGCGCGCGGGGCCCGAATCACCCATCAGCACCGGGCGGGCGTTGGGGTCATAGCTCACTGTCGCCCGGCCGGCGGTGCGGTGGACCAGGTCGAGCACGGCGTCCCCGCCCGGCGCCAGGAAGGCCGCGATGGAGCCCGTGTGCAGCGCCAGCGCCGGCGGGAGGTCGAGGCGCTCCGGCAGCCGCCAATCGAGCTCGAACGCGTACCGGGCGGCGCCGCGCGCGTCGAGCAGCGCGGTGGCGGTCGAGGTGGCGCCGTCGACCAGGGTGCCCGCCACGAGGTCGACGCCCGAGGCCGCCAGGTGCTCGCGGAGCCGGTCGCCGCGGGCGTCGCTCCCGATCCGGGTGAGCAGCGCCACCCTGCGGCCGAGCCGGCCCAGGCCGAGCGCGACGTTCGCGGGGCTGCCCCCCGGGTGCTCCTCGTCCCCGGGGGAGAGGCCCGCGGCGGCGGCGCCGTCGCGCAGCACGATGTCGACGAGCGCCTCGCCGACCACCAGCACGTCCTCCACGCGGGCCTCCCTCTCCGTCGGCCAATCATGCCCGCCCGGCCCCCGCCGTGGCGGCCCGGTTCGGCGCCGACGCCGCGGACACGGCACGATGGAGGCGTGAGCACGACGACGGGCACGACTGGCGAACCCCAGTCGCCGCCGGCCCCCGGCGGTCGGCGGGGGGTCCGCGGCAGCGCGTTCGACATGATCCGGACGCTCGTCGTCATCCTCGCCGTGGTGGCCGTGATCTACCTGCTCGTGCCGCGCCCGGGCCGGATCTCGCCGGCCCCGGTCGACGTGCCGGGGCAGGCCCAGGTCGCCGCCCCCGACCTCGGGTTCAGCCCGCTCGTGCCGAAGGGCCTGCCGGCGGGGTGGAAGCCCACCGCGGCGGAGCCGCGCAACGGTCAGGACGGCGCGAAGGTCTTCCACATCGGCTACGTCACCGACAAGCAGTACTACGCGGGTGTCGAGCAGGCGACGTCGGTGAGCGACGAGTGGCTGAACATCAACGACGCGGGGGGCAAGCCCGTGGGCCGGGTGACGATCGACGGGGTGGTGTGGCAGCAGCTCGAGAAGCCCGAGCGCACCTACACCAGCCTGCTGGTGCGGCGGCCCGGGCAGGTGGTGCTGGTGACGAGCAAGGGCGGGGGTCTCGCGGACGCGACCACGCTCGCCCGCGCCCTGCACGTCCCCGCGTCGTGACGGCGCCGCTCCAGAGCAGGGCGCCCGCGCCGGTCCGGTCGGGTGGAGCGGCGCCGAGCGCGCCCCGGCCGGCCCGCGCCGACCGGCGGGTGCTGGCGGCGCTCTGCCTGCTCGTCTTCGCCACGTACGGCACGTACGCGTGGCTGCGGCACATCCACTACGAGACGACGAACTACGACCTGGGGCTCTTCGACCAGGCGATCCGGGCGTACTCCCGGTTCGAGGCTCCCGTGTCGCCGCTCAAGGCCCCCGGGTACAACCTGCTCGGCGACCACTTCCACCCGCTGATCGCGGTGCTCGCCCCGCTCTACTGGATCTGGGACGACCCGCGGATGCTGCTGCTCGCGCAGGCTGCGCTCTTCGCCGCCTCGATGGTGCCGGTCGCCCGGTTCGCCGAGCGCCGCCTCGGCGGCCCGCGCGCGCTCGTGGTGGCGCTGCTGTACGGGCTCAGCTGGCCGCTGCAGCGGGCGGTGCACTTCGACTTCCACGAGATCGCCCTCGCCCTCCCGCTGATCGCTGTCGTGATCGACGCGATCGATCGGCGGGCCTGGCGCTGGGTGGTCCTCTGCTGCGTGCTGCTCCTCGGCGTCCGCGAGGACATGGGGGCCTTCGTCCTGCTGGCCGGCGTCCTGGTCGCCCTCCGCTCCCCGGCGCGCACCACCGAGCCTCCCGTTGATCATGCAGACCCGGGGAGTGCACACGCCCCCGTGCACCCCCCGAGCCCCCGCAACCCCGCGCCGCTCGGTTGCGCCGGTGGGCCGCGCCCCGCCGGACGAACCTCGCGGTCGGCGGCGGCCTGGTCGTGCTGGGGCTGGCCGGCTACGAGCTGGCGACCTCCGTGGTCATCCCGGCGCTGGCGCCGACCGGCACGTTCGCCTACTGGACGTTCCCGGCGCTCGGCCCCGACCCGGCGTCGGCGGCGCGCTTCGCGCTCACGCAGCCCTGGCGCGTGCTGCAGCTGTTCGTCACGCCGGCCGTCAAGGCGCACACGCTGCTCGCGCTCGTCCTCCCGACGGCCCTCCTGGCGGTCTTCTCGCCGTACGTGATCCTCACGCTGCCGTTCCTCGCCGAGCGGATGCTCAACTCGCGCCCGCAGCTGTGGGAGACCGGCTACCACTACTCCAGCGTGCTCGCGCCGACCCTGGCGATGGCGGCGACGGACACGGCCGCGAAGCTCTCCGCGCTGCTCCGCCGGCGCCGGCCGGCCTGGCGCTGGCGGCGGCTGCGGCCGGTCGACCTCTGGCTGGCCTGGATGGTGGTCTACCTCGTCGTCGCCCTCGTCCGGCACTGGCCGGACTACCCCATGGTGCGGCTGCAGAACCTGGCGTTCTGGAACTCCACCTACCGGGACGCCGCGATCGAGCGGGTGCTCCCGAAGATCCCCGACGACCAGTGCGTCGAGGCGGCGAACCAGCTCGGGCCGCACCTGACGGCACGGGACTACGTGACCCAGCCCACCCAGTCGGGCGGGCGGGCCACCTGGGTGGTCCTCGACATGAGCCAGGTCGACAGCGGCTGGCAGACGCCGCCGCCGAACGCCGCTCTCGCCCAGACGCTCAAGGCCGGCTACACGATCGTCGACATCGACTACCCGATCGTCCTGCTGCACCGGGACGGCCCGGTGCTCCCGATCTGCCGGACGCACTGACCGGCGGCCGGGCAGCCCCGTGGCGGCCCGACTACTCGCCGGCCGGCTCGGCCCGGGCCGCCTCGACCCGTGCCCGGGCGCCGGCCAGCCACTGCTCGCACCGGGTGGCCAGGGCCTCGCCGCGCTCCCACAGGGCGAGCGACTCCTCCAGGGTGGCGCCCCCGGCCTCGAGCCGGCGGACCACCTCGACGAGCTGGTCGCGGGCCTGCTCGTAGCCCAGCTCGGCGACGTCGCCCGCGGGCTCGTTCGCGGTCGGGTTCATGGCTCCTCCGTTCCGGCGGCCACCGCCGCCAGGTCGCCGCCGTGCAGGCGCAGGCGCAGTCGCTGGCCGGGCGTGACCTCCGCCGGGTCGCGCAGCACGTGGCCCGACGCGTCCTGCGCGATGGCGTAGCCGCGCGCGAGCGTGGCGGCCGGCGAGAGCGCGGCGACGCGCTCCCGCAGGTGCAGCACGTCGTCGGCGGCCCGGTCGAGCCGGGCCGTGACGCAGGACCGGGCACGGTCGCGCAGGCCGTGCACCTGGTCGGCGTGCGTGGCGAGCACGCGGGCGGGCTCGGCGAGCACCGGCCGGCTGCGTAGGTCGGCCACGAGCCGCTCCTCGCGCTCGAGCCGGGCGAGCACGGCCCGCAGCCCGACGGCGCGGGCCTGGGCCACCCGGGCGAGCTCCTCCGCGACGTCGGGCACGACGCGCTTCGCGGCGTCCGTGGGGGTCGAGGCCCGGACGTCGGCAACGAGGTCGAGCAGCGGCGTGTCGACCTCGTGCCCGATGGCGCTCACGACGGGCGTCCGGCAGGCCGCCACCGCCCGGATCATGGCCTCGTTGCTGAAGGGGAGCAGGTCCTCGAGCGAGCCGCCGCCGCGCGCCACCACGATGACGTCCACCTCGGCGACGCCGTCCAGGGCCTCGACGGCGGCGATGACCTCGGGCACGCAGTTCGGCCCCTGCACCGCCACCGCCCGGACGTCGAAGCGGACCCCGGGCCAGCGCCGGCGCGCGTTCTCGACGACGTCGCGCTCGGCCGCGCTGGCGCGCCCGCACACCAGGCCGACCACCCGGGGGAGGAACGGCAGCGGCTTCTTGCGGTCGAGGGCGAACACGCCCTCGGCGGCCAGCACGCGGCGCAGGTGCTCCAGCCGGGCCAGCAGCTCGCCGACACCGACGGGCCGCAGGTCGTCGGCGGCCAGGCTCAGGCTGCCGCGCCGCGGGGCGAGCTGCGGCCGGGCGTGGACGACGACGTGCGCGCCGTCCGCCAGCGGGGCCGCGAGCCCGTCGAGCACGCGGGCGGCGACCGTGACGCTGAACGAGAGGTCGACGTCGGTGTCCCGCAGGGTCAGGTAGACCGTGCCCTGACCGGGCCGGCGGGTGAGCTGGACGACCTGCCCCTCGAGCCAGACGGCGGGGGCCTTGGCGATGTACTCGGTCATCTTCGCGGTGAGCAGCCGCACCGGCCACGGGTTCTCCGGCGTGGTGGCGCCGGCCGTCGCCGGGATCACCACCTGCGGCGCTGTCACGGTCGTCACCCTATGCAGGCCGGGCCCCGCCGCGGGGCGGCACCTACCATGGAGTCGTGACCTCGACCCCCTCGCCCGTGCTCGCCGACGCCCCCGACCTCCCGGCGGCGCCCCGCGGCCGTGTGCTGCTCGCGGCGCCCCGCGGCTACTGCGCCGGCGTCGACCGGGCGGTGGTGGCCGTCGAGAAGGCTCTCGAGCTACACGGCGCGCCGGTGTACGTGCGCAAGCAGATCGTGCACAACAAGCACGTCGTCGCGACCCTCGAGCGCAAGGGGGCGATCTTCGTCGACGACACCGACGAGGTGCCCGAGGGCGCGATCGTGGTGTTCTCGGCGCACGGCGTGGCTCCCGTCGTCCACGAGCAGGCGGCCCGGCGGCACCTCCGCACGATCGACGCGACGTGCCCGCTGGTGACCAAGGTCCACAAGGAGGCGGTGCGCTTCGCCTCGGGCGACTACGACATCCTCCTGATCGGCCACGCGGGCCACGAGGAGGTCGAGGGCACGGCGGGCGAGGCACCGGCGAACATCACGCTGGTCGAGGGCCCCGACGACGTCGACCGCGTGACCGTCCGCGATCCTGACCGCGTGGTCTGGCTCTCCCAGACCACGCTGTCGGTGGACGAGACGATGGAGACCGTCCAGCGGCTGCGCGAGCGCTTCCCGAGCCTGCAGGACCCGCCGAGCGACGACATCTGCTACGCCACCCAGAACCGGCAGGTGGCGGTGAAGAAGATCGCGGCCGAGGCCGACCTCGTGATCGTCGTCGGGTCGAGCAACTCTTCGAACTCCGTGCGGCTGGTCGAGGTCGCGCTCGAGCACGGAGCCGGCTCGGCGCACCGCGTCGACGACGCGACGGAGATCGACGAGGCGTGGCTCGCCGGCATGGGCACGGTCGGTGTGACCTCGGGGGCGTCCGTTCCCGAGATCCTCGTCCAGGACGTGCTGGCGTGGCTGGCCGAGCGCGGCTACGGCCCGGCGGAGGAGGTCGTCAGCGCGGAGGAGGACCTGCTCTTCTCGCTGCCGAAGGAGCTGCGCCGCGACCTCAAGGCCGCCCGGGCTACGCGCTGAGCTCACCGCCCCACTGACCGAGCAGCTCGGGCGACGTGAGCGGGCGCGGCACGTCGTCGAGGGCGGTGAGGACGGGCAGCTCGCCGTCGACGAGCTCGAGGTCGTGCATCCTCCGGGCGGTCACCAGCACCCGGCGCTCGAGCGTGCCCACCACGAGGTTGTAGTCCTCCACGGCGCGCTGCAGGGTGCGCCCCAGCTTGCCCACGCCGCCGCCGAGCGTGCCGAGGCGCGCGTACAGCTCGCGGCCGAGCGCCAGCAGCTCCTTGGCGCTGCCCTCCAGCGCGTGCGTCTGCCAGGTCAGGGCGACCGTCCGCAGCAGGGCCAGCAGCGTGGTCGGCGTCGCGAGCACCACCTTGCGCGACATCGCGTGCTCGAGCAGCGCCGGGTCGGCCGAGCAGGCGGCCGCCAGGAACGCCTCGCCGGGGACGAAGCACACCACGAGCTCGGGGGAGGGGTCGAAGGCCGTCCAGTACTCCTTCGCCGCGAGCGCGTCGACGTGGGCGCGCAGCGCCCGGGCGTGCGCCAGGGCGGCGCGCCGCTGCCGCTCCTCGGCCCCCTCGCCGGCACCGCCCTCGCTCGCCTCGAGGAACGCCGCGAGCGGCGCCTTCGCGTCGACGACGACGTTCTTGCCGCCCGGCAGGTGCACGACGAGGTCGGGCCGGACGCCGGCGCCGCCGGCCGTGGTCGCCGCCGCCTGCACCGTGAAGTCGACCCGCGCGAGCATGCCCGCGTGCTCCACCACCCGGCGCAGCTGCACCTCGCCCCACGCGCCGCGTGCGGTGGGGGACCTCAGGGCGCCGGCCAGGGCCGCAGTCTGCGTGCGCAGCGCCTCGCCCGAGGCCCGCACGGCCTCGATCTGCTCGCCGAGCCGCGCGTACTGCTGGAGCCGGTCGCGCTCGAGCGTGCGGACCTGCTCCTCGACCCGGCCCAGTGCCCCGGCGAGCGGTGACAGGGTCGCCGCCAGCTCGCGGTCCTGCGAGGACGCCGACTCGAGGTCGGTCACGCGCTCGCGCAGCAGGTCACGCTCGGCGGTCAGGCCGCCCGCGCGCACCCGTGCCAGCGACCAGGAGACGAACGCCCCCACGACGGCACCGGCGACGAGCCCGGCGATCAGTGCCAGGAGATCCATGCGGGCACCATGGCAGCCGGCACCGACAGACCGGCGGTCACCCGAGGCGGCGCACGAACCGCGCGGGCAGCGCGCCGGTGAGCCACACCCCGTTCGACGCCCGCCGGAACACGTGCCCGGCGGCGTGCGCCCCCGCGGCGTCGACGACCAGGACGACCGGCTGACCCCGCCGCCGTCCCACCGCCCGCGCCGCGGTCACGTCGGCGCTGAGATGCACGAACTGCCGCGACCCGGGGCGCAGGCCGTCGGCGAGGATCGAGGTCAGGTTCCGCTCCACGGTGCCGTGGTAGAGCACGTCGGGCGGGGCGACCCGCGCCAGCCCCAGGTCGACCGGCACCGAGTGCCCCTGCGCCGCACGGATCCGCCCGGCGGCCACCTCGTACCTCCCCTTCGCGTCGGCGGCCGCCACGGCCCGGACGTCGTCCGCGCTCACCTGCCGCCCGGTGCGGCGCAGGCCCGCTACGAGCTCGTCGACGCCGACCCAGCCGGCGTCGTCCAGCGTCAGCCCGGCGGCGTCCGGCCGGTGCCGCAGGACGTAGGCGAGGAGCCTGGAGAGCGATTCCTCCCGCGACCGGACCCGCCTCGTGCGCTCCTCCACGGTCGCAGGGTGCCACCCGCACCTGCCCGGGCATGTCGGGGGCCGGAAGGGGAAGTGATCGGGTAGACCCCGCGATCCGGAGGCGCCCATCATGGAGATCCGCGACGTGCACGCGCTGCTCGGCCGCACCGCCTACGCCGCCGACGGCGACCGGCTGGGGACGGTCAGCGGTGCCTACCTCGACAGCGCGACGGGCCGCCCGAGCTGGATCACCGTGGACCGTGGCGGGCTGCTCCGCGGCACGACGCGGACGTTCGTGCCGATCGACGGCGCCGAGCCGGCCGGGGACGGCGTCCGCCTCCCGGTGGGCGCCGACGCGGTCCGGCGCGCGCCGCACGTCGACGACGACCGCGTGCTGACCAGGGCCGACGAGGACCGGCTGCGCGGCCACTACGGGGTGTCCGGGCCCGCGACGAGCCCCGAGCCGACCGCGGAGCCGACCGCGGAGCCGACCGCGCAGCCGACCCCGGAACCGACCCCGGAGCCGGCGCAGGGGGCGGAACCGGGCGCGATGACCCGCTCGGAGGAGCGGCCCCGCGTCGCCACCGAGACCGTCCCGGCCTCGCGGGCCGTGCTGCGCAGGACCCGCGTCGTCGAGGACCGCACCTTCTCCGTGCCGCTCGGTCGCGACCAGGTGCAGGTGGTCTACGAGCCGCTGCCGGACCCGGGCCCCGGACCCGGGGCGGCGCGACCGCCGCAGGGGGAGCCCGGTGAGGCCCTCCGCGACGCCACGGACGACGAGGGATGGCTGGTGCTCTACGAGGAGCGGCTCGTCGTCCGCACCGAGTGGGTCCCGGTCGAACGGGTCCGGCTCGGCACGGCCGCCGTCGAGAGCACGGAGGTCGTGCCGGTCGACCTGCGCCGCGAGCGGATCGACGTCGACGTCGAACGCGTGCCGGTCACCCCGCCGGTGCCGGCCGCTCCCTCCCCGGAGACCGCCGACTAGACTCCTGACCTCGTGGCTCTCACCATCGGCATCGTCGGCCTGCCCAACGTCGGCAAGTCCACCCTCTTCAACGCCCTGACCAAGGCCGACGTGCTGGCCGCGAACTACCCGTTCGCGACGATCGAGCCCAACGTGGGCGTCGTCCCGCTGCCCGACTCGCGCCTGCAGGTGCTCGCGACGCTGTTCTCCAGCGAGCGGGTCGTGCCGGCCACCGTCTCGTTCGTCGACATCGCCGGCATCGTCAAGGGCGCGAGCGAGGGCGAGGGGCTGGGCAACAAGTTCCTGGCCAACATCCGCGAGGCCGACGCGATCTGCCAGGTGGTGCGGTCCTTCGCCGACCCCGACGTCGTCCACGTCACCGGCCGCGTCGACGCCGCGGACGACATCGAGGTCGTCCACACCGAGCTGATCCTCGCCGACCTCCAGACGCTCGAGAAGGCGGTGCCCCGGCTCGACAAGGAGGTCAAGGGCAAGAAGACGGACCGCGCCGTGCTCGACGCCGCCGTCGCCGCGCAGTCCCTGCTGAACGAGGGGACCACGCTGCACGCCGGCGCCGAGAAGGCGGGGATCGACCTCGGGGCGCTGCGCGAGCTGTCGCTGCTCACCGCCAAGCCGTTCGTCTACGCCTTCAACCTCGACGAGGACGGTCTGGCGGACAAGGAGCTGCAGGCGCGCCTGCGCGCGCTGGTGGCCCCCGCGGACGCCGTCTTCCTCGACGCCAAGCTCGAGGCGGAGCTCGCCGAGCTCGACGCCGCCGAGGCCGCCGAGCTGCTGGCGAGCGTCGGCCAGGACGAGTCCGGCCTCCACCAGCTGGCCCGCGTGGGCTTCCACACCCTCGGGCTCCAGACCTTCCTCACCGCCGGCCCCAAGGAGTCCCGGGCCTGGACGATCAAGCAGGGCTGGACCGCCCCGCAGGCCGCGGGCGTCATCCACACGGACTTCCAGCGCGGCTTCATCAAGGCCGAGGTGGTCGCGTTCGCCGACCTCGTCGACGCCGGCTCGATGGCCGAGGCCAAGGCCCGCGGGCGGGTCCGGATCGAGGGCAAGGACTACGTGATGCAGGACGGCGACGTGGTCGAGTTCCGCTTCAACGTGTGACGTCGCCCGCCCCGCTGCCATGCCCCCGGTCGCCGTACTCGTCGAATGCGGCCCTACTCGCCGGATGCTGAGAATCGGCGCCACGAATTCCGCACTCGACGAGTAAGGCCGCATCCGGCGAGCACGTGGTCGTCGCGGTCTGCGCGAGGGTGAGGGAGTCGTTCCGCGTGGCCGCCGACGTGGCTGGGTCGTCGTGACTGTGATGCGCTAGCCGGCGCCGGGCACCTGGCGGATCGCCGCGGGCTTTTGGGCCACCAGTCGCTCGACGACGCCGGCCTTCGAGCGCTCGGCCTCGAGGATCTCGAACCCCGCCGCCCGCACCAGCGGCTGCTGCCGGCGCGTGTAGTGCTCGCCCGCCCGGCGGACGGTCACCTGCTCGATCAGCCACAGCAGGGCGTGCACCGGCGGCCAGGTGCTGCCGACGTGATCGAGGAGCACCAGCCGGCCGCCGGGCACCAGCACCCGGCGCATCTCCGCGATCGCCCGCCCGGGGTCGGGGATGGTGCACAGCCCCAGGGCGCAGACCACGGTGTCGAACGCGCCGTCACCGAAGGGCAGATGCTCGGCGTCACCTTCGCGCAGGTCGACGTCCCGGCCCAGGTCGGCCGCCCGTTGGCGGGCCAGCGCCAGCATCCGGGGGCTGACCTCGACGCCGGTCAGGGTCACGTCGGCCGGGTAGTGGGGAAGGCTCAGCCCGGTGCCGACGGCGACCTCGAGCACGCGCCCGCGCGCGTGCCGGCCGACCCACGCCCTG
Organism: uncultured Actinomycetota bacterium; assembly: GCA_963792195.1. GTDB lineage: Bacteria > Actinomycetota > Actinomycetes > Actinomycetales > Kineosporiaceae > DATKNA01. The sequence continues at coordinate 345,073 of CAWBVK010000008.1, forward strand.
CCGTCGCTGAGCAGCATCCGTTCGAACAGCGCCATCTGGCGGTCGTACGAGGGCGCGGCCTCGTCCCAGACCCGCCGTTGCTGCTGCACCGGCGTCTCGCCGTGACGGCCGCCGCCCGCTCCCGCCATCCGATCCTCCTCAGCTCTCCGGGCGGCCCCCGCGTTTGCGCTCGCGCAGGATCGGGTAGTCCCACGGCACCGTGCCTGACCGGGGAGGTGCCGCGCGGATGCCTTCACCACCGTGGCCAGAGCCTGCCACCGGCACGCCGCGGCCCGCGGGGCCGGTCTTCGCCCCTGACGGGGAGCTGTCGATGGACGGCTTCTCGCGCTGGATCCTGTCCGCGATCCCCGCGGTCCCCGACCGCGTCCCGTACGTGCGGCGGCAGGCCGTGGCCGTGCTCGAGCTCTGGGGTCTGCGCGACCTGCTCTGGGTCGTCGAGCTGATGCTGACCGAGCTCGTCGCGAACGCGGTGCGGCACGCCGGCACCCCGTTCACGGTGGTCATGTCGTGGAACGGGCGCGGGCTGCGCTGCGAGGTCAGTGACGCCGACCCGCGGCCCCCCCGCCCGCAGCTCGTGCCCGACCCCGAGGGCACGGGCGGCCGCGGGCTGCTGCTCGTCGACCGGCTGGCGGGATCGTGGGGCACGGACCTGCGCCGGCAGGGCAAGACGATCTGGTTCGAGGTCCGCCGGAGCTAGTACCTGAGCTCCGACGTGGGCGTCACGATGCCTCGGCCAACCCCTCCCGGAGCCGCGCCAGCGTGCGCGTGATCAACCGGGACACCTGCATCTGCGTGACGCCGACCTGCTCCCCGATCTGCTGCTGGGTCAGCTCGTCGAAGAACCGGAGCGCGAGGATGCGCCGTTCGCGCGGCGGCAGCTGGTCGAGCAGGGGCTTGAGGCTCATCAGGTCGTCGACCTTCTCGAAACCGCCCTCGTCCGCGCTCAGCCCGTCGCCGAGCGTCGCGGCCCCGGGCTCGCCGTCGGCGGTGGCAGGCGCGTCGAGCGAGAGGGTGCGGTAGCTCTGCTCGCTGGCGAGCGCCTCGATGACGTCGTCCTCGTCGACCCCGAGCTCGGCGGCCAGCTCGGCCACGGTGGCGGACCGCCCCAACCGGGCCTCGATCTCGCGGCGCACCCGCGCCGTCGTCATCCGCAGCTCCTGCACCCGCCGCGGCGGCCTGACCGCCCAGCCCTGGTCGCGGAAGTAGCGCTTCACCTCACCCGTGATGGTCGGCACGGCGTAGGCGAGGAAGTCGGGAGCCCGGTCGGGGTGGAAGCCGTTCGCGGCCTTGACGAGACCGACGTACGCGGTCTGCACGAGCTCGTCCATCGGCTCGCCCCGGTTGCGGTACCGACGGGCGATGGCGGTCGCCACACCGGCGTTGGCGAGCACGAGCTCCTCGCGGGCGAGTCGCTCCTGCTCGCTGGGCTGCCCCTCGGTGCCGTTCGCGGCGTCGGTGGTCACGCACAGCCGCAGCTGCTCCACGGCCGCCGTCGTGCGGCGCGCCCGCTCGTCGTCCGAGATCGTCCGTGCGTCCAACGTGGCGTCCCATCTCGTTTGCGAACAGTCACCTGTGACGTACCCCGCAGCGCGCGGAACGACACCGGCCCGACCCGCCGGATCGATCGACGGCCCGTTCAGTCCGCCAGGACCTCCGCGCCCACCTGGCGCACCGCCTCGAGCACGCGGTGCGCCAGTTCGACGTCGAACTGCGTCACCGCCCGCTCCCAGTTCGACGTGAACGTGAACGTCACGACGCGCAGCCGCAGGTGGATCTCGGGGTGGTGGTCCATCCGCTCGGCGTCCTGCGCCACCAGGTCCACCAGCCGGACGGCGTCGGCGAAGGAGGCCGCGCGCACCCGCAGGACCAGCGAGGTGGCCGTGTCGCGGCGGACGCCGGGCAGATCCGCGAGCCGGCGGTCGATCTCGTCGTCGTCGAGCGGTCTGGGGCGGGGGGCGGCCGGCACCGCTCCAGTCTGGCCGCCGCTCAGCCCGGGCGGAGCGTGAGGGCGATGCGGTCGGCGTGGTCCAGCCGGCCCTGGTCGACCACGGCGACCCAGCCGCCGCGGCCCAGCACGAGCTCGATCACCTCGTCGACGACGTCGTCGACCACCTCGGGATGGTCGACGTCGGGCGCGGGCAGGACGAGGTCGCCGTCGTCGGACAGCCGGGCCGGGTAGAAGAAGGCCTCGTCGACGACCAGCATCTCGGGCCGCTCGCGGCGCGCGGCGAGCCACACCGTCTGCATCCCGGCGACCCCCCGGCCCTCACCCGTGCGCCGGTCGAGCAGCGCCAGCGCCTCGTCCTGGCGTGAGCGCAGGTACGCCTCCAGCACGGGGCGCACGAGGGCGGCGAGCCTGGCGGGCGAGCTGCGGGCGTGGGCGCCGGGCACGACGCCGGCGAGGCCGCCGGTGTTGCGCGACAACCGGGTGAAGGCGGCCACGGTGCGCGTCGTGCCCGTGATCACCAGGGGCGCGGGGTGGACCCGCAGGTAGCTGCCGAGCGCCGCGTCCACGTGCCGGAGGAACGTCTCGTCCGGCCCGCTCTCGGGCCGGCCGCCCCGGACGGTGCGCCCGCGTGGTCGCCCCCGCGCCCCGCGCCCGCCGGCCGGTCGCGTGCCGCCGGGGGCCGCGGACAACGGGAACGCGCCGCCGAGCGCCGGCACCAGCAGGTCGCCGGCCGCGTCGAAGAGATGTGCCCGGTCGTCGGCCAGCACGAGGACGACGTGGCGCGGCGTCCGGTGCAGGGCCTGCACGAGATCGCGGGTCGCGAACGTCGGGTCGACGACGGCCCGCTCGACGACGGGCACGGGCAGCGACCAGCCGCCCCCGGGGCGGCCGGGCGCCGTGTAGAGGGCCACCCCGGCCCGGGTGGGGCGTTCGCACGCCGAGGCCGCCAGCGTCTCGAGCTGCTCGGCGACGGCCGCGGACACGTCCCGCGGGCACTCGGCCGCGACGCGTGCCAGCGCGAGGTCGACCAGGCCCCCGAGCCGGGTCGCGTCCTCCCGGCGCATCCGCACGGCCGGCCGCGTCGACACGAGCACCGACACGGCGGGGTAGGTGCGCACCGACTGCAGGTCGAGGACCTCGGCGGGGGTTGGCAGGGGGAGGGCACCGAGCGGGCGTGGGGCTGCTGGTGCGGATGCGGCGAGGGTCATGTCACGGCCTCCTGGCAGGTGGTCCTGGCGGAGGCATCGACGGAGACCGGTTCGAGGGCGGACCTCCGGCGACGCCGAAGGTCTCTCCCACCCGCCTCGAGGGGCGGGCCACCGCACCGGGCCCGGTGCGGACCGGGCCGTACTGACGATGCGGCGTGCGCGGGATACTCCCCTTGCCCGAACCACGATCCCTGACACCGCTGTCGTGCGTCAAGGGTGGAGCCGGTCGCGAGCCGGGAAGGCCGGGGAATGTGCCACCCTTCGGCGCGTGACCGATCAGGAGTCGCCGGTTGGGATGGCCCTGGTCGTCGGCGCGGCGCTCGTCGACGACCTGCTCCGGCCGACCAGCCTGCTGGCCGCGCGGCGGACCGAACCGTCCGAGCTCGCCGGGGGCTGGGAGCTGCCCGGCGGCAAGGTCGAGCCGGGCGAGTCGCCGCTGCAGGCGCTGCACCGCGAGCTCGCCGAGGAGCTGGGTGTGCGCGTCGAGGTGGGTGCGGAGCTGACGGCCCCGCACGGCGGCGGCTGGCCGATGAGCCCGCCGTACACCATGCGCGTCTGGGTCGCCCGGGTCGTCGACGGCGTGCCGGCCCCGATCGAGGACCACGACGCCGTGCGGGTCCTGGGGCCGGGGGAGTGGCTGAGCGTCGAGTGGCTGCCGGCGGACGTGCCGATCGTCCGGGCACTGCTCGCCGTCTCCCCGTGGGCGGGTGCGCCGTAGACTGGGGTGATCCCCCCCGCTTCCGACCCCGGATCGAGCCCGTTCGCATGCCCACGCGCACCCGAGACGACCTGCGCAACATCGCCATCGTCGCCCACGTCGACCACGGGAAGACCACCCTCGTCGACGCCATGCTCTGGCAGACGGGGTCGTTCGGCGCCCACCAGCACGTCGACGAGCGGGCCATGGACTCCGGCGACCTCGAGCGCGAGAAGGGCATCACGATCCTCGCGAAGAACACCGCGGTGCGGTGGCGCGGGGCCGGTGCCCCCGAGGGCGGCGTGACGTTCAACATCATCGACACCCCCGGCCACGCGGACTTCGGCGGGGAGGTCGAGCGCGGGCTCTCGATGGTCGACGGCATCGCGCTGCTCGTCGACGCCTCGGAGGGTCCGCTGCCGCAGACCCGGTTCGTGCTGCGGAAGGCGCTGCAGGCGCACCTGCCGGTGATCCTCGTGGTGAACAAGGTCGACCGGCCCGACGCCCGCATCGCGGAGGTCGTCGACGACACGTACGAGCTGTTCATGGACCTCGTCGACGGCACGGGGGTCGACGCGGACGCCGTCCTCGGCTTCCCCATCGTCTACGCCTCCGCGAAGGCCGGGCGGGCGTCGCTGGAGCGGCCGGCCGACGGCTCGCTGCCCGGCAGTCCCGACCTCGAGCCGTTGTTCCGCACGATCCTCGAGACGGTCCCGGCGCCCGTGTACGACCCCGAGGTCCCGCTGCAGGCGCACGTGACCAACCTCGACGCCTCGCCCTTCCTCGGGCGCCTCGCACTCTGCCGGGTGCGCAGCGGCACCATCAAGAAGGGCCAGCAGGCCGCCTGGTGCCGCCGCGACGGTTCGGTGCAGCGTGTGAAGATCACCGAGCTGCTCATGACGGAGGCGCTCGAGCGCGTGCCGGCGGAGTCGGCCGGCCCGGGCGACATCATCGCCGTGGCGGGCATCCCCGAGATCACCATCGGCGAGACCCTGGCCGACCCCGACGACCCCCGGCCGCTGCCGCTCATCACGGTCGACGAGCCGGCGATCTCGATGACGATCGGGGCGAACAGCTCGCCGCTGGCCGGACGCGCGAAGGGCACGAAGGTGACGGCCCGCCTCGTCAAGGACCGGCTCGACCGCGAGCTCGTCGGCAACGTGTCGATCCGGGTGCTGCCGACGGAGCGGCCCGACACCTCGGAGGTCCAGGGGCGCGGCGAGCTCGCGCTCGCCATCCTCGTCGAGACCATGCGCCGGGAGGGCTTCGAGCTGACCGTCGGCAAGCCGCAGGTCGTCACGCGCACCATCGACGGCGCCTTGCACGAGCCCTACGAGCGGCTGACGGTCGACGCGCCCGAGGAGTACCTGGGAGCCGTCACGCAGCTGCTCGCGGTGCGCAAGGGCCGCATGGAGCAGATGAGCAACCACGGCACGGGCTGGGTGCGGATGGAGTTCCTCGTGCCGTCGCGCGGGCTCATCGGGTTCCGCACCGAGTTCCTCACCGAGACGCGCGGCACGGGGATCGCCCACCACGTCTTCGAGGCGTACGAGCCGTGGGCCGGCGACCTGCGCACGCGGCCCACGGGGTCGCTCGTGGCGGACCGCGCCGGCGCGGCGACGTCGTTCGCGATCGCCAACCTGCAGGAGCGCGGCACGCTGTTCGTCGAGCCGACGACCGAGGTGTACGAAGGCATGATCGTCGGCGAGAACTCGCGCGCGGACGACCTCGACGTGAACATCACCAAGGAGAAGAAGCTCACGAACATGCGTTCGTCGACGGCGGACGAGTTCGAGCGGCTGGTGCCCGCGCGCAAGCTCTCGCTGGAGCAGAGCCTGGAGTACTGCCGGGACGACGAGTGCGTCGAGGTGACGCCGACGGCGGTGCGGCTGCGCAAGGTCGAGCTGTCCGCCGTCGATCGCGAGAAGGCGCGGGCGCGCGGCCGGCGGGGCTGACCCGCTCTCGCTGCCGTTCCTTGGGCCGCGCAGGCGTGCGGCCGCGGATCCTGCGGGGCCGCACGCGACCGGCGCCGAAGGTCTTCCGGCGGTTCCGCTCAGTGTCCGAATGGCTCCGTATCGCAATGCGCGAGGGCCGGACCGCCCGTCTTGTTCAAATCGTTACGGACCGTTGCGATACTGCAACCTCAACTCAGGGTAGTCGCGAATAGGGCCAAACGCCCTGCAGTTCCGCCGTCCTCGGGCCCCTCCTGTCACGGACCGTGCCGATCCCGCCCCCGGCGACCCCCCTCCACCACCCGTGACGCGCCGCCCGACGGTGTCGGCCTCTTCGAGGGGTCAAAAGCGTCGGTTAGTGTTCACCTGCCGGTGGGGGCTGCCCGCCGACGGCCGCACGCGTGCCGTCGGAGGCGGAGCTTCCTCCGCACGGATCCGCAGGCGTCTCGCCGTCGCAGACGCCCGGTCCGGGTGCACGTGCCGCGTCGGGTGAGTCGGGAAAGGTCGGTGACGACATGACGGTAGCTCCGGGCGGTTCCCCGATCACTGAGGACGCGGGCGCGGTCGGTGTCGACGTCGCTGCCATCGACGGCGCCGTCGCCGTCGAGGGCCGCAGTCCCTGGCAGATCGTCCGCATGCGACTGCGCCGCGACAAGGTCACGATGGTCGCGCTCGTCATCACGATCCTGCTCATCCTGATGGCGATCCTGGCGCCGATCCTCGCGGCGCTCGGGGTCCTGGACCCGTACACGGGCCACATCGAGCTCGTGCAGGGCCTGGGCTCCATCCCCGACGGTGCGTTCGGCGGCGTCTCGGGGTCCCACCCGCTCGGCGTCGAGCCCGGGACGGGCCGCGACCTGCTGTCCCGCGTGATGCTCGGCATCACGACCTCGGTGCTGGTCGCCACCCTCGCCACGATCTTCGCCGTGGTCGTCGGCACGGCCCTCGGCCTCATCGCCGGCTTCTCCCGCGGGCGCGTCGACTGGCTGATCAGCCGCTTCCTCGACCTGATCCTGTCGTTCCCCCAGACCCTCATGCTGCTGACGCTGGCCCCCGTGCTCACCGACCGGGTGGCCGCGGTGCTGCACGTGCCACCCCCCGACAACCGCGCCAAGATCACGCTGATCGCCGTGGTCCTCGGCGTCTTCGGGTTCCCGTTCTTCGCCCGCATCGTCCGCGGGCAGGTGCTCTCCCTGCGCGAGCGCGAGTTCGTCGAGGCGGCCCGCTCCCTCGGCGCCAGCTCCCGGCGCATCTACGTCAAGGAGCTCCTGCCCCACCTGTGGGCGCCCCTGCTCGTCTACACCACGCTGACGCTGCCGCAGAACATCGCCGCCGAGGCCGCCCTGGGCTTCCTCGGTGTGGGCATCCAGGCGCCCACGCCCTCGCTCGGCGCGCTGCTCAACGACTCCGTGTCGTACGCGCTGCCCGACCCCGCCTACTTCATCATCCCGGGCCTGACGGTGTTCATCCTCGTGCTGAACTTCAACCTGCTGGGCGACGGGCTGCGCGACGCGCTCGACCCCAAGGCGGGCCGCTCGTGACATCGAGCGACCATCGCGCCGCACCCGCGGCGCACCCCCGAACGGGCATGCCGGTCCGACCCGGTCCGGATGCCGACCAGCTCGCAGCGACCGCTGCGAGAACAGCCCCCGCGTGCCTCGCGGTGGGTGACGGACACAAGGAGATTGCATGATGCGCAGCAGGAGAGGCGCGGTCTTCGTCGCCCTCGGCGCGGTGGTGTCGGTGGCTGCGGCCGCGTGTAGCAGCGGCAGCGGAGGCTCGAGCAGCAGCAACGGTGCCGGCGCCACGACGGCGGCGACGAAGGGCGGGACGCTCACGGTTCTCACCCTCGGTCCGCAGGAGCACTGGGACCCCCAGCGCGTGTACATCGGTGCGGACATCCAGTACGCCGCACGCATGTTCACCCGCTCGCTGACGACCTACACGGCGACGGACAAGCCGGAGCTCACGGCCGACCTCGCGACCGACACCGGCAAGGTGGCGGACGGCGGCAAGACGTGGACGTTCACGCTGAAGGACGGCGTGAAGTGGCAGGACGGCAAGGCGATCACCTGCGAGGACCTCAAGTACGGCATCTCGCGCACGTTCGCCCAGGACGTGATCACGGGCGGCCCGAACTACATCATCACCTACCTCGACGTCCCCACGAACTCCGACGGCTCGTCGAAGTACGCGGGGCCGTACAAGAAGACGGGCCAGGACCTCTTCGACAAGGCGGTCACGTGCTCGGGCAACACGATCACGTACCACTTCAAGACGCCGTGGAACGACTTCAACTACGCCGCGGCCAGCCTGCTCGCCTTCTCGCCGTTCCGGGCCGACAAGGACCAGGGCGACAAGTCGGACTACGCGATCTTCTCTGACGGCCCGTACCAGCTGCAGGGCACGTTCGACAAGGACAAGGGCGGCACGTTCGTCCGCAACCCGAACTGGGACCCGGCCACGGACACGGTCCGCAAGGCCTACCCCGACCAGATCGTCTACAACGAGGGCGTCCAGACCGAGGTCGCCTACCAGCGCGCGATCGCCGACTCGGGCGCCGACAAGACCATGATCCCGCAGATCCAGGCGCCGCCGTCGGTGCTGCCGCAGATCGTGGGCAACCCGGCCGTGCAGAAGCGGTCGGTCACGGTGCAGTCGCCGTACATCGACTACATCCAGCCGAACCTGAAGAGCAAGGTCTTCTCGAACGCGAAGGTCCGCGAGGCCTTCGCGGTGGCGACCAACCGTGACGCCTACGTCACGGCCTACGGCGGCCCGCAGGTCGACACGCCGAGCTTCTCGATGTGCAACAAGACGCAGGCCTGCTTCAAGGACTTCAACACCTCCGGCGCACCGACCGCGGGCGACCCGGCGAAGTCCAAGCAGCTGCTGCAGGAGGCGGGCGTCACGACCCCCGTGAAGATCACGGTTGTCTACCGCTCCCGCCCCACGGCCGACAAGGCGCTCTCGGCGCTCAAGGCGACCTGGGACCAGGCCGGCTTCGACGTCCAGCTCGAGGGCCTGACGACGAAGTACTACGCCACGATCCAGGGCCCGGCGTACGCCAACCGTGATGCCTTCTGGGCCGGCTGGGGTGCGGACTGGCCGTCGGGCTCGACGATCCTGCCCGCCCTGTTCGACGGTCGCGTCAACATCAGCGCCGGCGGCTCGGGCCAGGACTACGGGTACTTCAACGACCCGGCCGTGAACACGCAGATCGACGCCGCCTACAAGATCCAGGACCAGGTGGCCCGTGAGAAGGCCTGGGGCGACATCGACGAGGCGATCCAGAAGCAGTTCGCGGTCATCCCGCTCGTGTCGCAGAAGTTCACCTTCGTCCACGGTTCGGGCGTCAAGAACTTCTCGACGAACACGGCGTTCGGTGGCTACGCGGACCTGGCCAACGTCGCGGTGAAGTGACGCGGTCGAGTGACGCAGTGAAGTGACACTCCCGGGCCGGCGGGACCTTGTCCCGCCGGCCCGGGAGCACCCTCCGGTCGTGCTGCCCTCGCCTGATCCAGGCCGGGCAGCACGGCCATCTGGACCAACCGACAGGCGAAGGCAGGTGAGGGGCCCCGCGCAGCAGGGGTCGAGACATGCTCTTCTACATCCTCCGGCGGCTCGTGGCCGTCGTGATCATGCTCATCATCACGAGCATCGCGACCTTCCTCCTCTTCTTCGCCGCCCCGGAGGATCCGGCCCGGCTCACGTGCGGCAAGAACTGCACGCCGGCCACCATCGAGGGCAACCGCAGGGCTCTCGGGTACGACAAGCCGCTCCCCGTGCAGTACGGCAAGTTCATCACCGGCATCTTCGTGGGCCGCGACTACCCCGACGACCCCGCCCTGCGCGCCGCTGCGCCCGAGCTCGTCGTGCACTGCCCGGCACCCTGCCTCGGGTACTCGCGGGTCGACAACGAACCCGTCCTCGACATCATCAAGGCGGGGCTGCCCATCACGGCGTCCATCGCGCTCTCCGGCTTCGTGCTGTGGATCACCACCGGCGTCCTGGGCGGCATCATCGCCGCCCTCACCCGGGGCCGATGGCCCGACCGGCTGATCGTCGGCATCGCACTCATCGGGTTCTCCCTGCCGACCTTCTTCATCGGATTGCTCCTGCTCGTCTTCGTCGCGATCAAGTGGCAGCTCGTCGACGTCCCCTCGTACGTGGCCTTCACCGACAGTCCGGTCGACTGGGCCCGCAACCTCGTGCTGCCCGCGATCACCATCGCCGCGGTCTACGCGGCCTCGTACGTGCGGCTCACCCGCGCGTACATGCTCGAGACCATGTCGGAGGACTACATCCGCACCGCGCGCTCGAAGGGCGTGCGCGAGTGGAAGGTGATCGGCCGGCACGGCCTGCGAGCCGCCCTCACCCCGATCGTCACCGCTGCAGGTCTCGACCTCGGTGGCCTGCTCGGCGGGGCGATCATCACCGAGACGGTGTTCACCTTCCCGGGGCTGGGCTACACCGCCGTCAAGGCGGTGACCGACTTCGACCTGCCGCTCATCGTCGGGATCGTCATCACCGCCGCCTTCTTCATCATCATCGCCAACCTCGTCGTCGACGTCCTGTACGGCGTCATCGACCCCCGCGTCCGGCTCTCTTGACGCGAGGCGTCAAGATGGTGAAGAAGAGAGGGGAACGCCGTGAACCGCAATGACACCAGGGCCATGCGTGCGTCGGTGGGCATGGCCGTGAGCCCGGTGGAGACCGAGGGCCCGGCGGGTGACAACTTCCTGACGGTGAAGGACCTGCGCGTCCACTTCCCGACCGACGACGGCGTGGTCAAGGCCGTCGACGGCCTGTCCTTCACCTTGCAGCGGGGCAGGACCGTCGGCATCGTCGGCGAGTCCGGGTCGGGCAAGTCCGTCACCAGCCAGGCGATCCTGGGCCTGCACCGCAAGACCCGGGCCCGGGTCAGCGGCGAGATCTGGCTCGACGGCGAGAACCTGCTGGAGGCCTCGGACGACCACCTGCGCGACCTGCGCGGCGCCAAGATGGCCATGATCTTCCAGGATCCGCTCTCCGCCCTGCACCCGTACTACACGATCGGCTCGCAGATCATCGAGGGGATCCGCACCCACCGGTCGGGCGTGAACAAGGCGGACGCCCGCAAGCGGGCGCTCGAGATGCTCGACCTGGTCGGCATCCCCAACCCGACCAAGCGGATCGACCAGTACCCGCACGAGTTCTCCGGCGGCATGCGGCAGCGCGCCATGATCGCCATGGCCCTGGTCAACGACCCGCCCCTGCTCATCGCCGACGAGCCGACGACCGCGCTCGACGTCACCGTGCAGGCGCAGATCCTCGACCTCATGCGAACCCTTCAGAAGGAGTTCGGCGCCGCCATCATCATGATCACGCACGACCTGGGGGTCGTCGCCGAGATGGCCGACGACGTGCTGGTCATGTACGCCGGTCGCGTGGTCGAGCAGGGCCCGGTGCGCAGCCTGTTCGAGGCGCCCGAGGACCCCTACACCTGGGGGCTGCTCACGTCGATGCCGCGACTCGACCGCACCCGCCAGACACGGCTCACGCCGGTCCCCGGCAACCCGCCGTCCCTCATCCACCTGCCGGCCGGCTGCAAGTTCCACCCGCGCTGCCGGTTCACCTCCGAGGTGCCCGGTGACCGCTGCCGCACCGAGGAGCCCGAGCTCTCCCCGACGCTGAGCGGCAGCCTCGCCCGGTGCCACATCGCACCGCCCAGGCGGGCCGAGATCTACGAGACCGTGATCAAGCCGACCCTGCAGCCCGAGGAGCACGTGTGAGCATGGGGACGACGTCTCCGCAGGCGGGGGACCGGGTCGACCCGTCCCGGAAGGGCGGCCAGGCGCCGCTCCTGCGTGTCACCGACCTCAAGAAGCACTTCCCGCTGTTCCGCCAGACCCTCGTCAAGCGGCCGATCGACCCCGTGAAGGCGGTCGACGGCATCTCCTTCGAACTGGACCGCGGCCAGACGCTCGGCGTGGTGGGCGAATCGGGGTGCGGCAAGTCGACCGCCGGCCGCACCGTGCTGCGTCTGCTGGAGCCGACCAGCGGGACCATCGAGTTCGAGGGCGAGGACGTCACCCGCGCCGGCAAGGAGCGGCTGCGCAAGCTGCGCCGCGAGATGCAGATGATCTTCCAGGACCCCTACGGGTCGCTGAACCCCAGGCAGACCATCGGTTCGATCATCGCCGCCCCCTTCGAGATCCAGGGCATCAAGCCGCCCGGGGGCACGCGCAAGACGGTGCAGGACCTGATGGCGCGGGTGGGCCTCAACCCCGAGCACTACAACCGCTTCCCGCACGAGTTCTCCGGCGGCCAGCGCCAGCGCATCGGGGTGGCGAGGGCGATCGCGCTCGGCCCGAAGCTGGTGGTCTGCGACGAGCCGGTCTCCGCGCTCGACGTGTCCATCCAGGCGCAGGTCGTGAACCTCCTGGAGGACATCCAGGAGGAGCAGGACCTCTCGTACATCTTCATCGCCCACGACCTCTCCGTGGTCCGGCACATCTCCGACCGTGTCGCGGTCATGTACCTCGGCAAGATCATGGAGGAGGCGGCCCGGGACGACATCTACGCCTCGCCGCGGCACCCGTACACGGTCGCCCTGCTGTCGGCCGTGCCGGTTCCCGACCCGTCGGGCCGGAGCCGGGAGAACCGCATCACGCTGCGCGGCGACCTGCCCTCCCCGGCCAACCCCCCGTCGGGCTGCGTGTTCCGCACCCGCTGCTGGAAGGCCCAGGAGAAGTGCGCGCAGGAGGTGCCGCAGCTGATCGAGCTGGCGCCGCGGCATCGGGTGGCCTGCCACTTCCCCGAGCCGGTCCGCGTGCCGGAGTTCACCCGCGCGGAGGGTATCGGCGTCACCGGGCAGCCGCCGAGCGAGGCGCCCGAGGCGCCGGCCGACGGCGTCGTCGGAGACGTGCCCGAGCGTCCCTGGGGCGGCGCCGCGCCGCTGGAGTGAGCGAGCCGACCCGGAACGAGCAGGATCCGGCGGGCGGCACACCCCGCCGGATCCTGCTCGTGCACGCCCACCCCGACGACGAGTCGCTCGGCAACGGCGCCACGATGGCCCGGTACGCCGCACAGGGGCACCACGTCACGCTGGTCACCTGCACGCGCGGCGAGGAGGGGCTCGTCCTGGTGCCTGACCTCGCGCACCTGGCGTCCGGTCGCGACGACCGGCTCGGGGAGCACCGGGAGGGCGAGCTGGCCGCCGCCATGGCGGCCCTCGGCGTCGACGACCACCGCTTCCTCGACACGGTCGAGCTCCCCGGCGTGCCGCACGAGCACTACCGCGACTCCGGGATGGCCTGGGACGCCGCCCACCGGGCCGTCGCGGCGCCCGACACCGGCCCCGAGGCGTTCGCCCGCGCCGACCTCGACCTCGCCGCCGCCCGCGTCGCGTCGGTCGTCCGCGAGGTGCGGCCGCACGCCGTCGTCACCTACGAGCCCGGCGGCGGGTACGGCCACCCCGACCACGTGCAGGCGCACCGCGTCACCATGCGCGGGGTGGAGCTGGCGGGCCGTCCAGGCCCGGGTGGCGAGGCGTGGCAGGTGCCCAAGGTGTACTGGAACGTGCTGCCGGAGGGACTCGTCAGGGCGGCGCTGGCGGAGTCCGCCGCCGGCGAAGGGCCGCCCGGCTGGGACCCCGACGGCCCGCTGCCGTCGGTGGTGGTGCCCGAGGACCAGGTCACGACGATGGTCGACGCCGAGCCGTGGGTGGACCGCAAGGTCGCCGCGCTGCACGCCCACGCCACCCAGGTCCTGGTCGAGGGCACGACCGTCCACGTCGGCGACGGCGCCCGGCAGCCCGTCGTCGGGGTGGAGTTCTACCGGCTCGTGCAGGGCGTTCCCGCGGCCCCGTTCGGGCCGGGCGGCCGCGAGCTCGACCTGTTCGCCGGCCTCGACGCGGTCGACTGAGTCGCAGCGGAAGGGCCAGCGCCGGTCACGCTCTGCAACGCCCGCCCGCCCCCCGGGCGGTTGTCGTCGTGCGCCCGGCTGACCTCGGCCCACTCGCCTCGCGGCGCGGCCTCGGGGGCACGCACGCTCGGGACGTGGCATCGACACGGGCAACGACGCGGACGGGGCCGGAGAAGACGGACGTCGCGCAGGCCCGTGAACGGCGCCGCCAGCGCCGGCTGCTCCGGCTGCTCCTGGCGCTGCTGCCGCTGTGGGCGTGGCTCACCGCGCGGGCCGTCGCCGGCGACGGGCCTCCGACTCCGTCGCTGCCCACGCTCGACCCGCTCGTCGTGGTCCCGGGCGTGTTCTTCGTGCTGCTCATCGCCGTCCTGCTGGGCACGACGGCGGGCGCCGGGCGCTCCCCGCACGTGGTCTACCGGCCGGAACAGATCGACATCCGGATGAGCGACGTCAGGGGCATCGACGTCGTCCGCGACGACGTCCTGCGCAGCCTCGACCTCTTCCTCGGGGCGGCGACCTTCCGCCGCGAGATGGGCGGCACCCCGCGCCGGGGCCTGCTGTTCGAGGGGCCGCCGGGCACGGGCAAGACGCACATGGCCAAGGCCATGGCGGCGGAGGCCGGCGTGCCGTTCCTCTTCGTGTCGGCGACGGCCTTCCAGTCCATGTACTACGGGGCGACGGCCCGCAAGATCCGGTCCTACTTCCGCGCGCTGCGCAAGGCGGCGCGCGCCGAGGGCGGGGCGATCGGCTTCATCGAGGAGATCGACGCCATCGCCCTCGGCCGCGGCGGCGTGTCGAGTGCGGTCGGGGTCACTGACGCGGGCGCGGGGTCCGCGCACCGGGCGCTCGTGTGCGGCGGCCTCACCGGCCTGCCGGCCTCGGGCAGCACGCCGGGCGTGCTGGTGGACCGCTCGATCACCAGCGAGGGCACCGGCGGCGTCGTCAACGAGCTGCTCGTGCAGCTGCAGTCGTTCGACACCCCGACCGGCTGGCAGCGTGCCCGGGCACGCGTGGTCGACGCCGTGAACCTGCTGCTGCCCGCCGCGCGCCGCCTGCCGCGGCCCCGGCCGGAGCCCGCCGACGTGCTCCTCATCGCGGCCACCAACCGCGCGAACGCGCTCGACCCGGCCCTGCTGCGGCCCGGGCGCTTCGACCGCCGGGTCACCTTCGACCCGCCGGGCAAGGCAGGACGCCGCCAGCTCGTCGACCACTTCCTGGCGCGCAAGGCGCACGAGCCGCAGCTCGACGAGCCCGAGCGCCGGGACGCGCTGGCCGGCATCACCACCGGCTACACGCCGGTCATGATCGAGCACCTGCTCGACGAGGCCCTGGTGCAGGCGCTGCGCCGCGGCGCCAGGACCATGTCATGGCGGGACGTCGAACAGGCCCGCCTGCTCACCGAGGTGGGCCTGGGCCAGCCGGTGGGGTACACCGCGCACGAGGAGCGCCTGATCGCCACGCACGAGGCGGGCCACGCCGTGGTGGCATGGCTGGTGGCGCCGCACCGCAGGCTCGAGGTGCTCACGATCGTCAAGCGCGCCGGCTCCCTCGGGCTGCTGGCGCACGGTGACGTGGACGACGTCTACACCCGCTCGCGTGCTGAGCTGCTCGGCCTGGTGCGGATCGCCTTCGGCGGACAGGTGGCGGAGGAGCTGTTCTTCGGCGACGTGTCGACCGGCCCCGGGGGCGACCTCGAGTACGCCACCCGGGTCGCGGCGCAGATGGTCGGGCAGGCCGGCATGGCCGCCAGCCTGGTGTCGTTCGCCGCCGTCGACGGCGCGGGCCTGGCGGACCCCGGGTTCGTCGGCCGGGTGCTGGGCGACCCCGAGGGACGACGGCTCGTGGAGGCGCTGCTGCACGAGCAGCGCGACGAGGTGCGCACGCTGCTGGCCGGGCACCGCCACCTCGTGGCCGCCCTGCGCGACGCGCTGCTGGAGCGGCACGAGCTCGTCGGCCACGAGATCACCGACGTCCTCGAGCGGGCCGCCGCAGCAGGCCCTGGGACGGCGGGAGACGTGGGCACCGCGTAGCCTCGCGACCGTGACCATCCAGGGCGAGGCCCGGCCGGCCACGGTCGAGAGCTTCCGGCGCGCCGTCGGGCGTTTCGCCACGGGTGTCTGCGTCGTCACCGCCGTCGACGGCGACCTGGACCACGCGATGACGGCCAACGCCTTCACGTCGGTGTCGCTCGACCCCCTCCTGGTCCTGGTCTGCGTCGAGACCGACGCGCGCTTCCATGACGCCATCACCGCCGCCGGGCAGTGGGCGGTGAGCATCCTCGACGCCTCGGCGCGGCCCGCCGCCGACTGGCTGGCGACGCGCGGGCGGCCCCTGCACGGGCAGCTCGACCGCATCCCGTTCCACCGCGGTCCCGTGACCGGCGCCGCCCTGCTCGACCAGTCGCTCGCCTGGCTCGAGTGCCGCACGCACGCGGTGTACCCGGGCGGGGACCACTCGATCGTCGTCGGCGAGGTGGTCGGTGTCGGGCTGGGCGACGAGTCGGGCGGTGCGCTGCTCTACCACCGCAGCGCGTACCGGGCGCTCGGCGCCCGGCCCTGAGGCGACCGCCGGGCCTCACGCGGGCGGCCTCACGCCGGGGGCCGCAGCCGGTCAGTCGTGCGCCAGGTAGTCGTACCGGTGGTGGTGGGCGAACCCGGCGGACTCGTAGAGCCGCCGCGCCACCGCGTTCGTGTCGCCACCTGCACGTACGTCGAGCGGGCGCCCCGCTCGCCCGCCCACGCGGCCACCCGGGCGAGCACGAGCCGGGCGAGCCCGCGCCGGCGGTACCCGGCATCCACCTCGACCGCCGTGACCCCTGCCCATCCGCCGCCCAGCGAGCCCCGGCCCACGGCCACGGTGCGGTCGCCGTCGAGCACCGACACGAACGTCTGCTCGGGCGCCGAGACCAGCAGGGTCGTCGCGATCGGCGGCAGCGGCTCCCCGCGGTAGTGGTACAGCCCGAGCCAGCGGGCGTCCGGCGTGGCGGCGAGCCGGACGCGCAGGCCCGGCGGATCCGGCGGGGCTCCGCCGGGCGGAGCCGCGAGCGCGGCCGTCGCCGCCGTGAGGACGAAGGCGCCGCGGTCGGGGATCACCCCCCAGCCGTCCGCGGCGAAGGCCGCGGCGACGGCGGCGAGCTCGGCGACGTCCGGGGCCTCGTCGAACGGGCGCGGGAGCGCCGCCAGCGCGGGGCGACCGCGCGCCGCGTACCACGCCCGCCCCCGCGCGACGGCCTCGCCCAGGTCTGCTCCCGGCAGCCCGGCCGCGAGCACGGAGTTCGCGCGGTTCGTGAACCCCTCGGCCGACCGCAGCAGCCACGTGCCCAGCGGCTCGGCCACGGGAGCCCGCCAGTGCAGGGCCATGACCCGCTCGAGGTCGGCGACGGCGAGGGCGCGGTGCGGCGGCGCGGCCCGGGCGGGCCGGGGCGGCACGACCTTGCCCGCGATCACGTCGGCCAGCGGCACCTCGGCCGGGTCGTCACCGTGCCGCACGGACAGGACCCAGCCGGCCGGGCCGCTCTCGACGGCCAGCAGTTCACCGACGACGTCCGTGGCCGAGCCGTCGGGGAGCCGCCGGCGCACGACGACCCGCTGCCCCACGCGGCCGCGCCACACCGGGGCATCGCCGGCGCGCGCCCGTCCGGACGGCTGATCGGATGACACCGTCCACCCCCTGACCGGCTCGCCGCCGGGCGGTCGGGAATACTAGGGGGCGACCATCCCACAGGAGGACCCGTCGTGACGTACGTCATCGCGCAGCCCTGCGTCGATCTGAAGGACAAGGCCTGCATCGAGGAGTGTCCGGTCGACTGCATCTACGAGGGCGAGCGGTCGCTGTACATCCATCCCGACGAGTGCGTCGACTGCGGCGCCTGCGAGCCCGTGTGCCCGGTCGAGGCCATCTACTACGAGGACGACGTCCCCGACCAGTGGAAGGACTACTACAAGGCGAACGTCGAGTTCTTCGACGACCTCGGCTCGCCCGGCGGGGCGGCGAAGCTCGGTCTCATCCCCAAGGACCACCCGCTCATCTCGGCGCTCCCGCCGCAGGAGCAGGAGCACTGAGCGCCACGCCGAGCCGGCCCGAAGGGGCTGGCGCGGCGCGGCTCGCCCTCCCCGACTTCCCGTGGGATCGGCTCGCGCCGTACGCGGCCACCGCCCGGGCACACCCCGGCGGCATCGTCGACCTGTCCGTCGGCACGCCCGTCGACCCGACTCCGGCGGTCGTCCGCGCCGCCCTCGAGTCGGCGTCCGACGCACCCGGGTACCCCCAGACCTACGGGACCCCGGCCCTGCGCGAGGCCGTGGCCGCCTGGTTCGCCCGGCGCCGCGGCGTCCCCGGCGTCGACCCGGACGGGGTGCTCCCGACGGTCGGTTCCAAGGAGCTGGTCGCCTGGCTGCCCACGCTCCTCGGGCTCGGGCCGGGCGACCTCGTCGTCCACCCCGAGGTCGCCTACCCCACCTACGACGTCGGCGCGCGGCTGGCCGGCGCGACCCCGGTGCCGGCCGACGGCACCGCCCAGCTCGGCCCCGCAGCCTCGCGGGTGCGGCTCGTCTGGGTGAACTCGCCGTCGAACCCCACCGGGCGGGTGCTCGGCGTCGAGCACCTGGCCAAGGTGGTCGCGTGGGCGCGCTCGGTCGGCGCCGTCGTGGCGAGCGACGAGTGCTACGCCGAGCTGCCCTGGGACGTCCCCGAGGTGGCGAGTCTCCTTGATCCGCGCGTCGCCCGGGGTTCCCACGCGGGGTTGCTCAGCGTCTACTCCGCCTCGAAGCAGAGCAATCTCGCCGGCTACCGGGCCGCCTTCGTCGCGGGGGACCCGGCCCTGGTGCGCGGCCTGCTCGAGGTCCGCAAGCACGCGGGCATGATCGTGCCGTGGCCCGTGCAGGAGGCGCTGCGGGCGGCGCTGTCCGACGACGAGCACGTCGCCGCGCAGCGCGAGCGGTACCGGGCGCGGCGCGAGACCGTCCGGTGGGCGCTCGACGCCGCCGGCTTCTCGGTCGAGCACTCCGAGGCGGGCCTCTACCTCTGGGCGAGCCGCGGCGAGCCGTGCTGGGAGACCGTCGCGTGGTGCGCGTCGCGGGGTGTGCTCGTGGCGCCGGGGGAGTTCTACGGCGCGCGGGGCGCCCGGCACGTGCGGGTGGCCCTGACGGCCACCGACGACCGGATCGGCCGGCTCGCCGAGCGGCTGGCCTGAGCGTTCGGGGTCGCCCCGGAGCGGTGCTGATCGCTACCTGCGGGTAGCGTTGGGTGCGGGAGCGGGCGTCGCCCACGAGGTGCCGCACCGCCTGTCAGCACCGCCCGTCAGCACGGCCCGACCGGCACCCCGACGAAGGAGCGCGCCCCCCATGTCCGACAAGGTGAGCCTCCAGCACCCCGGCGGGACCCTCGACCTCCCGGTCGTCCCCGCCACCGAGGGCGAGTCCGGCATCGACGTCTCGAAACTGCTGTCGTCGACGGGCTACATCACGCTCGACCCCGGCTTCGTCAACACCGCCGCGACGACGTCCGCGATCACGTACATCGACGGCGACGCCGGCATCCTGCGCTACCGCGGCTACCCGATCGAGCAGCTGGCCGCGCAGAGCAGCTTCCTCGAGGTGAGCTACCTGCTCATCTACGGGGAGCTGCCGACGGGCGCGCAGCTCGAGGACTTCACGAGCCGCATCAGCCGGCACACGATGCTGCACGAGGACCTCAAGCGCTTCTTCGACGGTTTCCCGCGGGACGCGCACCCGATGCCGGTGCTCTCCTCGGCGGTCTCGGCGCTGTCGACCTTCTACCAGGACAGCCTGAGCATCCGCGACCGGGACCAGATCGAGCTGTCGACCGTGCGCCTGCTCGCCAAGCTGCCCACGATCGCCGCCTACGCCTACAAGAAGAGCGTGGGCCAGCCGTTCCTGTACCCCGACAACAGCCTGGGGCTGGTCGAGAACTTCCTCCGGATGACGTTCGGCTTCCCCGCGGAGCCCTACGACGTCGACCCCGCCATGACGCGGGCGCTCGACCTGCTGTTCATCCTGCACGCCGACCACGAGCAGAACTGCTCCACCTCGACGGTCCGGTTGGTGGGCTCGGGTCAGGCGAACCTGTTCGCGTCGGTCTCCGCGGGCATCCACGCGCTGTCCGGACCGCTGCACGGCGGCGCCAACCAGGCGGTGCTCGAGATGCTCGAGCGGATCCGCACCAGCGACGACGACGTCGACACGTTCATGCGCCGGGTCAAGAACAAGGAGGACGGCGTCCGGCTCATGGGCTTCGGCCACCGGGTGTACAAGAACTACGACCCGCGCGCGGCGATCATCAAGAAGACCGCGGACGAGATCCTGGGCAGCCTGGGCCGCCGCGACGAGCTGCTCGACATCGCCATGCGCCTGGAGGAGATCGCGCTCAACGACGACTACTTCGTCGAGCGCAAGCTCTACCCGAACGTCGACTTCTACACCGGCCTCATCTACAAGGCCATGGGCTTCCCCACGAAGATGTTCACCGTGCTGTTCGCCCTCGGCCGGCTCCCCGGCTGGATCGCGCAGTGGCGCGAGATGATGCAGGACCCGGCGACGAAGATCGGCCGCCCGCGGCAGGTCTACGTGGGCGCCGTCGAGCGCGAGTACGTGGGCATCGAGCGCCGCTAGCCCGTCCGGCCGTCAGCGGCTCGCGCCGCCGGCGGTGCGGACGACGACCGTGCCGGCGCCGGCCGCGCCGGCGGTCGCCGTCCACGAGGCGTCGGGGCGGTTCCGGTCCCAGACCATGCCGCCGGTCTCGACCCGCACGACGTCCAGCGTGTCGGCGCGGGCGACCGCCCAGTGCGCGAGCGCCCAGGCCGACGCCGTCGCGTCCTGACCCGTGCCGAGCGAGAAGCGGACGGCGCCGGGCGTGCCCGCCACGGCCTTCCCGGTGCGTCCGGCCTCGCGCCTGGCGGCCGCGGCCAGGGAGTGGGAGCTCGGTGTGAACCCCTCCGCCGACGCGGGCTGGGGCGACGACGGGGGGTCGTCGACGCGGTGGAGCACGCAGCTGAAGCCGGCCGGTGACTGGCCGGTCAGAGCCGAGGCCAGGATCCGCGCCTCGGGCTCGTGGTCGGCGTACGCGGACGGGAAGGCCGAGCGCTGCACGGTCTGCGCCGCCGTCGTGATCGGCAGGTCCTGGTAGCCCTCGATCTTGACGAGCACGTCGTAGAACGCGTTGCTCGCGTACACCGGGTCGCGGACCTGGTCGGGGCTGCCCCAGCCCTGCGACGGGCGCTGCTGGAACAGGCCGAGGGAGTCGCGGTCGCCGCCGGAGAGGTTGACCAGCTTCGACTCCTGCATCGCGGTCGCGATGCCGATGGTCGCGGCGCGCGGCGGAAGCCGCCGCTGCACGGCGACGGCGGCGATGACCGCGGCGTTGCCGGCCTGCTCGGGGCTCAGCTCGGTCGAGTTGCCGAGAGCGGTCGCCGTGCAGTGCGGCCGCAGCGGCAGCGTGCCGATGGAACCGCGCCAGTAGGCCCAGGCGCCCGCCCCGGCCAGGGCGACGGCGAGGGCGACGGCCGTCAGGATCGCGCCGCGCCGCCCGCGGCGCCGGGACCGGCGCGGGCCGGCGGCCGGGCGGGTGGTGGTGATCGAGGTCATCGGTTCTCCGCGTCCGGTCAGGCGTTCGCGTGGAGCGCCTCGTTGAGCTCCACCCGCTGCCCGCCCCTTGGCCGCGCCTCGATCGCGCCGGAGACGGAGTTGCGCCAGAAGAGCAGGCCGGAGACGCCCGAGAGCTCCGCGGCCTTGACGAACCGGTCCTGCGGGAGCAGCCGCACCTTCGTGCCCGACGTCACGTAGCAGCCGGCCTCGACCACGCAGTCGTCGCCGAGGCTGATGCCGATGCCGGCGTTCGCCCCGACCAGGCACCGCTGCCCGATCGAGATGACGTGCGTGCCGCCGCCCGACAGCGTGCCCATGACGGACGCTCCGCCGCCGACGTCGGACCCGTCACCGACGACGACCCCCGCGGAGACCCGGCCCTCGATCATCGAGGCGCCGAGCGTCCCGGCGTTGAAGTTGACGAACCCCTCGTGCATGACGGTGGTCCCGGGGGCGAGGTGTGCGCCGAGCCGCACCCGGTCGGCGTCACCGATCCGGACACCCGAGGGCACCACGTAGTCGGTCATGCGGGGGAACTTGTCGACGCCCAGCACCTGCACCCGTGGCGTGCGCGCCAGCAGGCGCAGGCGGGTGCGCTCGAACTCCTCGACGGCGCAGGGCCCCTGGTCGGTCCAGACGACGTTGACGAGCACGCCGAAGAGCCCGGTGAGGTCGAGGCCGTGCGGCGGCACCAGGCGGTGGGAGAGCAGGTGGAGCCGCAGGTAGGCGTCGGGAGCGTCGACCGGCGGGGCGTCGAGGTCGACGACCGTCCGCACCAGGCTGCGCCGGACGCCGCGGGCCTCGTCCCGGCCCTCCAGCGCCGACAGCTCGGGCGGCGCGCCGGCCCCGCCGCCGGGGCCGGCGTCGCCGGGCGCGCCCAGCTCGGGGGCGGGGTACCAGGTGTCGAGGACGACGCCGGCATCGGTGATCGTCGCCAGCCCGTGGCCCCAGGCCGTGCGGCTGGCCGCCCTGCTCGTGCCGGTGGTCGCGTCGGTCATGCCGCAAGACTAGGGGGCCCGGCTGGGCGTGCACTGGACGGCGTCACCCGGCGCGCGGCCCTTCCGGGTGCTCCCGGCGCAGGCGTACGATCGAACACGTGTTCGACTGTTGCCGGCGTTGTGCCCGGCGTCCGCCCCGGCTCCCGTGCCGCCCACGGTGCCGGCAGCGGCGCCCTCGTAGGCTCCACGCATGACCGAGCCCGACCAGACGCTCGACCCGCCGCTCGAGGTGCCGCTCGACCTGACCGCAGACGTGGCCGAGCTGACCCGCGTGCTGTGCGACGTCGAGTCGGTGAGCGGCGCCGAGGGGCCGCTCGCCGACGCCGTCGAGGCCGCGCTGCGGTCGCTGGGCCACCTCGAGGTGATCCGGGACGGCGACGCCGTCGTCGCCCGTACGGCCCTCGGGCGGCCCGAGCGCGTGGTGCTGGCGGGACACCTCGACACGGTGCCGGTCGCCGGCAACCTCCCGGCCCGGTTCGAGGGGGGCCTGCTCGTCGGCCGCGGCACGGCCGACATGAAGGGCGGGGTCGCCGTGCAGCTCAAGGTGGCGGCGGCGCTGCCCGCGCCCTCGCGTGACGTCACGTACGTCTTCTACGACTGCGAAGAGGTCGACGCGGAGCGCAACGGCCTCGGCCGGCTCGCCCGCACGAGGCCGGCGTGGCTCGAGGCCGATCTCGCCGTCCTGCTGGAGCCGACGGCCGCCGGCATCGAGGGCGGGTGCAACGGCACCCTGCGGGCCGAGGTGGTGACGCGCGGCGTGGCGGCGCACTCCGCGCGCTGGTGGCGCGGGCACAACGCCGTCCACGAGGCCGGGCGCGTGCTCGCCCGGCTGCAGGCCTACCAGCCGCGCGAGGTCGAGGTCGAGGGCCTGCTCTACCGGGAGGGCCTGAACGCGGTCGGCATCTCGGGCGGGATCGCGGGCAACGTCATCCCCGACGCGTGCACCGTCCTCGTCAACTACCGGTTCGCGCCCGACAAGAGCCTGGCCGCCGCGGGGGAGCACGTGCGCGAGGTGTTCGAGGGCTACGAGGTCACGGTCGTCGACGGCGCCGACGGCGCCCGCCCCGGCCTCGACCGGCCCGCAGCGGCCGCCTTCGTCGCGGCTATCGGCGCCGCGCCCACGGCCAAGTACGGCTGGACCGACGTGGCACGCTTCAGCGCCCTCGGCGTCCCCGCGGTGAACTTCGGGCCGGGCGACCCGAGCGTGGCGCACGCCGACGACGAGCACGTTCCGGTGGCCCAGCTGCACGCCTGCGAGCAGGCGCTGCTGACCTGGCTCGGGTAGGGCCTCGCCTACCCGAACGGGGTGCGGCTGGTCGCCGCACCGCTCAGATCGATCACGGTGGCCCGCCGCCGACGGGTCTGCGGCATCGGCGGCATGCCGTCGCGGGGCTCCGGCTCCTGCTCGTCGTGGGTCGGCACGGGGACGTCGTCCACGTCGTCGGCCTGCAGCGAGTGCGCGGGATGGCCGTGGTGGGCGTTCCGCAACGCGTGCGTCGCCGACCGGGGCCGTCACCGGGGCGGTGATCGGGCCCTCGCGGGACCGGTGTCGGACTCCTCGGTTGCCGCCGGGGCTGATCGGCGCCGGCGCCGGCCGCCCACCGGCCAACCGGCCGCAGGCGTCTGGGTGGCCCGCGCGTGCTTCGCATCGAGCAGGGCCTCGTCCGCCCGGCGGAACAGGTTCTCGGCGTCCCGATCGGGCCGGCGCCCGGTGAGCGACCAGAGCGCCGCGGCGCCCGTCGTCACCCGGACCTGCAGGCCGCCCGCCACGTCGCTCCACGCCGTGCGGGCGACGGCATCGCGCATCCGCTCGGCGACGTGCCGCGCCTCCGCGTCGCCGGTGCGCGGGAGCAGCGCGATGAACTCGTCGCCGCCGTAGCGCGCGAGGTGGTCGCCCATACGCAGCTCGCGGCCGAGGGAGCCGGCGACCCGGCGCAGCACCTCGTCGCCGACGACGTGCGTGAAGGCGTCGTTGATCTGCTTGAAGTCGTCGATGTCGATGAGCACCAGGGCGAGCGGCATCGGCGTGAAGCGCAGCATGTGCCGCATCTCCTCGTCGAGCGCTCGCCGGTTGCCGACACCGGTCAGCGGGTCGGTGCGGCTCTCGGCGCGCAGCGCCTGGTGCTCGAGCACCTGGCGGGCCGTCTGCGCGACGAGATCCATGCCGAGCCACGCCATCCGCGCGAGGACGTCGTCGAGCCGGCTCAACGCCGGCACCACCGGGCCGCCCGCGTGGCTCTCGAGCCACAGCCGCTCGCGCGCGCGGCACGCCTCGAGCACGAGGTGCGGCAGGCCCGGCGGGTGCGGGAGCGGCGCCGTCGTCGAGGCTGCGGGCGGTCGCGACGGAGCCGACCAGGGCGTGTGCGTGGATGGCCGCGAGGCCGGCGATCTGCCGTTCCAGCGGCGGCAGGTCGCGGGCCTCGCCGAACGCGTCCTGGCCGAGGAGGCGCAGCGCCTCGGACGGGCGGCCCCGGTAGGCGGCGGCGAGGGCCCCGACCGCCTGGACCGATCGGTGCACCTGCTCGGGCACCACGCGCGGGCCCAGGTCGTCGACCCGCGCGCTGACCTCGAGCGCGCGCTCGAGCAGGCGCGTGGTCGGGCTCCCCGCGCCCCGAGGCCACGGGGTCGAGGGCGCGGGCGGCGAGCTGCACGCTCCAGCCCGACCAGTGGACGGCGCGGTCGAGCGGGCAGGCCGCCGCGATCAGGGCCTCGAAGCGGGCGCGCGCGTCCTCCGCCTGCTCGTCGAGCCGCAGCCGCGCGAACGCGCCGGCCAGGGTGTCGAGGAGGAGCAGGCCCGGACGCTCCGCGAGGGCCGGGCCCAGCCGTTCGAGGTCGACGCGAGCGAGGTCGTTGACCGCGCTGCCGACGTCGCCGGCGTCCAGCTTGGCCCGGGCCCGCAGGGCCGCCGCGCAGGCGGCCCATACCGGCGCCCGGCGCTCGAGCGCGGCCCGCTCGAGCAGGTCGCAGGCCTCGACGACGTCCGCAGCGGGCCTGGCCGGCCACCCGCGCCAGCAGGGCCCGGCCGAACAGGGCGAGCAGGACGGCCCGGCCGTCCCCCCGCTCTCGAGAGCGGGGAGCGCGTCGTCGAGGCGGGCCAGGGCCTCGCGCGGGTCCGTGAACCGGCCCCAGGCGACGAGCGCCTCGACGTCGGCCTCCGGAGCGGACGCCGACGAGGTGGCACCCGTCCCGTCGTCCGGCCAGCCTCGCACCCTCGGAACCCTACCGTCGCGCACTGATCGTGCGGCACGGGCGTGACGGCGCGTCACCGATCCTCCGAGTCGCCGCCGCCGCGCGTCCGCGTGCCAGTACGGTCGGTGGCCGAGCCCGGTGACCCCGCAGCCGTCGGCGTGACCCGAGCCGGGTTGCCGTGCCGGGCCGGTCGCCGGGCCGTAGCGTCGGGCGCGGGGAGGAGGATCCGTTGACGTCTGGAGGCCCGGTGGGCTCGTCTCGCGACTACCGCAAGGGACCGGTCACGCTGCGGCGTGGTCTCGTCCCGCGCTCGACCACCGACCAGCGGCTGCTCGACAGCCGCGGCTCCAGCGACTGGGTGCACACCGACCCCTGGCGGGTGCTGCGCATCCAGGCCGAGTTCGTCGAGGGTTTCGGTGCGCTCGCCGAGCTCGGTCCCGCGATCAGCGTCTTCGGGTCGGCGCGCACGCCGCGCGACGACGCCGAGTACGCGCTGGCGGAGCGGCTGGGGGCGGCGCTCGTGCAGGCCGGGTTCGCGGTGATCACGGGTGGTGGTCCGGGCTCGATGGAGGCGGCCAACAAGGGGGCCTGCGAGGCGGGCGGCGTGTCGGTCGGGCTCGGCATCGAGCTGCCCTTCGAGCAGGGCATCAACCAGTGGGTCGACCTGGCGGTGAACTTCCGCTACTTCTTCGCCCGCAAGACGATGTTCGTCAAGTACGCCCAGGGGTTCGTCGTGCTGCCCGGCGGGTTCGGCACCCTCGACGAGCTCTTCGAGGCGCTCGTCCTCGTGCAGACGCACAAGGTGACATCGTTCCCGATCGTCCTGCTCGGCCGGGACTACTGGCAGGGTCTGCTCGAGTGGATCAAGGGTCCGGTGCTCGCCCGCAAGATGATCTCGGCGCCCGACATCGACCTGCTCAACCTCACCGACGACGTCGACGAGGCGGTGGCGATGCTCGTCGACTCCGCCCACCAGCGCGAGCACGAGCGGCGGTCCGCCGAGGCGACCGCGGCCGCGGCGGCCGCGGCCGCGGCCGCGGGCCGCCGCGAGCGGGGGTAGACCCGGTGGCGACGGTCTGCGTCTTCTGCTCCTCCTCCGAGCGCATCCATCCGGCCCACCTCGAGCTCGCCGCGGAGCTGGGGCGCGAGCTGGCCCGGCGCGGCCACGACCTGGTCTCGGGCGGGGGGCGCGTCTCGATGATGGGCGAGGTCGCGCGCGCCGTCCGGGCCGGCGGCCGGCACACCCTCGGCGTCATCCCCGAGGCGCTGGTCGGGCTCGAGGTCGCCGACGACGACGCCGACGAGCTGGTCGTCACGCGCGACATGCGCGCAGCGCAAGGGCCGCATGGACGCCGCTGCCGACGCGTTCGTCGCCCTGCCCGGCGGGCTGGGTACGCTCGAGGAGCTCCTCGAGGTCTGGGTCGCGGGCACCCTGGGCCTGCACGACAAGCCGGTGGTGGTCCTCGACCCCACCGGGGTCTACGCCGCGCTGCGCGACCTCGTCGACAAGCTCCTGGTCCAGGGTTTCGTCCGGGCGGGCGCCGAGGCGAGGGCCGTCTGGACGGAGTCCGTGCCCGAGGCCCTGGACGCCGTCGAGGCGGGGCTGGCCGCGGTGCGGCCGGCCCCGCCCCCGGGTGACGTCAGCGAGGAGCTGCTCGAGAGCGAGCCGTGAGCCGCGCCGTCAGTCCGTCGTCGAGGGTGAGGGGGACGGCGACGGTGACGGGGACGGGGCCGGCGTGGGGGAGGGCGAAGGGGTCGGGCCGGGCCGCTTGTCGGCGCCCCTGACCAGGACGACGGCCGCGACGGGGCCGTCGTCGCCGCCGGGACCCCACATCCCGACCTGGGCACCGACCGCGACGGTCGCCGTCCGGGCACCGTGCCCCCGCCCGCGGCCGGGCGGGACGGGGACGGTGCGGGTGGTGGACGAGGTCTCCCACGTGATGGCCACGCCGTCCTTCGACGTCACGGTGAGCTCACCCGGCGGCGCGGCCGTGACCGTGCCCCGCTGCACCACGAGCTGCACGACGCCGCGCTCGCGGGTGTCGACGGTGAGCGACCCGTGCAGCACGTTGCCGTAGGGCCACCAGCCGAGCTCCCTGCCGCCCGGGGCGCCGAGCGGCGGTGCCTTCGGGGCAGGGGGCGGCCCGTCGTGGCCGTGGCTCTTCGCCGCGGAGACCGCGGGGCGGGCGGCGAACGCCGCGCCGGCGGGGACGGCCAGGGCGCCGACGGTGACGCCGACGACGGCGAGGGTCGCCAGGGCGCGACGGCGTGAGTGGATCGGCAGCGTGAGTCGGGTGGGGAGTCGTGACACCTGGAACCTCCGGGCTCGGACGGCGACGGCACGACCACGGTGCGTTGACTACTGTGCGTCTATCAATGGTCGCGTTCCGTTCTTCATCCGTTGGGAGCATTCGCCCCTGCCGAGCCACGCGGCCGCAGCGTGCCGCCGTCCGGCGCAGCGTGCGACCATCGCCTGGTGACCCTGGTCCTCACGCTGCTGATCATGGCGGTGGTCGCGGTCGTGGCCGCCGTGGCCGCCGGCCGGATCGCCGGCGGACTCGACGCCCCGGCGTCGTCCCTGCCCGGGCGCGGCCTGCCCGAGGGGCCGGTCGACGTGGCCGCCCTCGACCGCGTGCGGTTCTCCCCGGCCCTGCGCGGCTATCGGATGGACGAGGTCGACGACGTGCTCGACCGCCTCACCGCGGAGCTGCGCCGGCGCGACGAGGAGATCGCGTGGCTGCGGTCACGGGCCGACGAGCAGGCCGAGCAGGCCGAGCAGGTCGAACAGACACGGCAGGCCGAGCAGGCCGAGCAGGCCGAGCAGGCCGAGCAGGCCGAGCAGGTCGAGCAGACACGGCAGGCCGAGCGGGTGGAGCCCGCCGAGCGGATGGAGCCCGCGGAGCCGACCGAGCACGGCGTGGAGGCGTAGTGGCGCGCTTCACGGTCGTCGTCCCCAGCCCGGCGAACGTCGAGCGGACCTGGCAGCGGATCACGGACTGGCCGGCGCACGGCCGCTGGGTCCCGCTCACCAGGGTGAGCGTGCTGACGCCGTCGGCGCGCGGCGTCGGCGCGCGGTTCGTCGGCCGCACCGGCGTGGGCCCGGTGGCGTTCGACGACCCGATGGAGGTCGTCGAGTGGCGCGACCCCGCACGCGGCGAGCCGGGCTACGGCCGGGTCGTCAAGCAGGGCCGGGTGGTGCTCGGGGAGGCCTGGTTCCAGGTGGCGGAGTCGGGCGCGGGCACGAGCACGGTCACCTGGACCGAGGACATCGAGCTGGCTCCGGTACGGCTGACCCGGCCGTTCGGCCGGCTGGTCGCCGCCGTCGGGCGGATCGGCTTCGGGCGGGCGCTTCGAGTGATGGCGGCCGAGCTCGCCGCCGAGCCGGCCGGCGAGCGGTGAGCGCGGCCGTCGTCGGGGCCGACGGCCTGGCCCGGTGCGCCTGGGCGACCGGCACGCCCGACTACCTGCGTTACCACGACGAGGAATGGGGCCGGCCGGTCCACGGCGAGCGGCCCCTGTTCGAGCGGTTCACACTCGAGGCGTTCCAGTCGGGGCTGTCGTGGCTGACGATCCTGCGCAAGCGGGAGGGATTCCGGGCGGCCTTCGACGGCTTCGACCCCGAGCGGGTGGCGGGGTACGGTCCCGGCGACGTCGAGCGGCTGCTCGCCGACGGGGCGATCGTCCGCAACCGCGCCAAGATCGACGCTGCCGTCGCGAACGCGCGGGTGGTGCTGGAGCTGCGGGAGGCGTACGAGGGCGGCCTCGACGGTCTGGTCTGGTCGTTCGCGCCGGCCTCGCGCGGGCGGCGTCCGCAGGCCCCGGGCGAGGTGCCGGCCTCCACCCCGGAGTCGACGGCGCTGGCGAAGGCGCTGAAGCGGCACGGGTTCGTCTTCGTCGGGCCGACCACCGCGTACGCCGCCATGCAGGCCTGCGGCCTGGTCGACGACCACGTCGAGGGCTGCTGGGTCACCACCTGACCGTGCTCACCTCCGGCTGCTTTACGCCGCGAATGCTCGGTTTCGGCCGCCTGAACCGAGCCGCAGCGGAGCAACGCAGCCGGAGCGGAGCACGGGTCAGCGGCCCTCGAAGGCCGGCTTCTCCTTCGCCAGGAACGCCTTCACGGCGGCCGCGTGGTCGTCGGTGCCGCCGGTCAGCGCCATGAGCTCCGCCTCGTGGGCCAGCGACTCCTCGAGCGGGTGCGCCGCCGAGAACGCGACGGCCTGCCGGACGGCGCCGTAGGCCACGGTCGGCCCCGCGGCGAGCTGCCGCGCCAGCTCGCGGGTGCGGGCCGCGAGGTCGGCGTCCGGAACGACCTCGGTGGCGAGGCCGAGGTCGAGCGCCTCCTGGGCACCCACGGTGCGGGGCATCAGGAGCAGCTCCTTGGCCTTCGCCACGCCGACCAGCCGGGGCAGCCACCACGACGACCCCGAGTCGGCGGAGAGGGCGATCCCCGTGAACGCGAGGTTGAACCCGGCGGACTCGGCGACGATGCGCAGGTCGGCGGCGAACGCGAACGCGGCCCCGGCACCGGCCGCCACGCCGTTGACCGCGGCGACCACCGGCTTGGGCATGGTCGCCAGGGCGGTCGCGATCGGGTTGTAGTGCTCGGGCACCGTGCGCCACAGCACCTCGGCGCGCTCCTGCTGCAGCCGCACGTGCTCGCGCAGGTCCTGTCCCACGCAGAAGGCGCGCCCCGTGCCGGTCAGCACGACGCAGCGGACCGCGGGGTCGCCGGCGGCGGCCAGCAGGGCGTCACGCAGGGCTACCTTCGTGGCGACGTCGAGGGCGTTCATCGCAGCCGGCCGGTTGAGCCGGACGGTGCGCGCGCCGCCGTCGTCCTCGACCAGGACGCCGGGCTCGTGGGGGGCGTCGGGGGCGTCGGGCGGGCTGCTCATGGGCTCCTCCGGGGCTGGTCGCTCGCCCGCCAGTGTGCCTCACGGGCAGGCTCGTTTCGTCGTGCGGTGCTCGGGCGCGATAATGGTCGCGGACACGCTCCGTGCCCGGCGCCGCCGGGAGCCCGGTAACGGGCACGTACGAGGCAGGCAGCGAGGAAGGGGATGCCGCATGGCGGCCATGAAGCCGAGGACCGGCGACGGCCCGCTCGAGGTGACCAAGGAGGGCCGGGGCATCGTCATGCGCGTTCCCCTCGAGGGCGGCGGCCGCCTGGTCGTCGAGATGTCGGCGACCGAGGCCGGGGAGCTCGGCGACGCCCTCAAGGCCGTCGCCGGCTGAGAACTTCAGGCTCACGGGGGCCCGGGACGGTTCGCCGTCCCGGGCCTTCGCTGCGCCCGGAGGCGCGGAGGTAGCGTGACGGCCGTGCCGACGACGCTCCCCGCCCCGCCCGCACCCGACCTGCGACGGGCCGACGAGCCGCTGGAGCAGCTGTGGGAGGCCGCGGACGTCGTCGCCGTGACGGTCGCGCGGCCCGCCGGCTCCGCGGCGCCTGAGCCGGGCGCCCTCGCCCTGGCCGTCGCCGAGCGGCTCGGGCTCGACCTGCCCGCCGTGCTCGCCGCGGAGAAGGCCCGCGGCCGCGCCGGTGAGGTCACCCGCCTGCCGGTGCCCCCGGCCGACGGTCGCCCTACGCGCGTCCTCGCGGTCGGCATCGGCATTGCCGACCCCCGGTCGCTGCGCCGGGCAGGTGCGGCGGTGGCGCGCGCGGCACGTGGGCGGGGCGAGGTCGTCACCGATCTCGGCGCCGGTGTCGCGGGGGAGAACGGGCCGGACGGCGAGGACGCGGCCCGCGCGGCCGTCGAGGGCGTCCTCCTCGGCGGCTACGCCCCGCCGGCGAGCGGCCTCAAGGACCGCTCCGACGCCGCTCCCGCGCGCACGGTCGTGCTCGACCCCGCGCTGCCCGCCGCGGCGGTCGACCGCGCGGTGGTGCACGCCCGGGCGACCCTGCTCGCGCGCCACCTCGCGGCCACCCCCTCCGACGTCAAGGACCCGGCCTGGGTCGCGGCCGCAGCCCTGGACGCCGCCCGTGCCGGCGGGCTCGGGACGCGCGTGTGGACCGAGCACGAGCTCGAGGCGGAGGGGTTCGGCGGGCTGCTGGCCGTCGGCGGGGGATCGGCGCGGCCGCCCCGGCTCGTGCTGCTCGAGCACGCGCCCGAGGGTGCCGCCGGCACCCGGCCGGTGGTGCTCGTCGGGAAGGGCATCACGTTCGACACCGGCGGCCTGGCGGTGAAGCCGCGCGAGGCCATGGTGCCGATGAAGACCGACATGTCGGGCGCGGCGACCGTGCTCGCCGTGCTGGCGGCGTGCCGCGCGGCGGGCGTCCGCCACCGCGTGGTCGGCCTGCTGCCGCTCGCCGAGAACGCGCTCGGCGCCGCGTCGTACCGCCCGGGCGACGTGCTGCGCCACTACGGCGGCCGCACGACCGAGGTGACGAACACCGACGCCGAGGGCCGCGTCGTGCTCGCGGACGCGCTGGCCTGGGCGGACGCCCACCTCGACCCCCGCTCCGTCGTCGACGTCGCGACGCTCACCGGCGCCGCGTCCCTGGGGCTGGGCCGCCGGCACGCGGCCCTGTACGCCACCGACGAGGCGCTGGCGGCGGGCCTCGAGGCGGCCGCCGCCGCATCCGGGGAGCAGGTGTGGCGCATGCCGCTCGTCGAGGACTACCGCGAGGCGGTCGACTCCGAGGTGGCCGACGTCCGCCAGGCCGTGACCACGCCCGGGTTCGGCGCCGGCTCGATCACGGCGGCGCTGTTCCTGCGGGAGTTCGCCGGCCCCCGGCCCTGGGCGCACCTCGACATCGCCGGGCCCGCCCGCTCCGACTCCGGCGAGCACGAGGTGCCCAAGGGCGCCACCGGCTACGGCGCGCGCCTGCTCCTGCGCTGGCTGGAGTCGCTGCCGGTGGACGCCGAGCCGTCCTAGGCGCCCTCGGTGGGGGGGTCCGCTTCGTCGCGCGGAGGGCCGTCGGCGAGCACGTCCCAGGTGGTGACGTAGTCGGGGTCGACGACGATCTCGCCCGTCCCCGCGAGCACGTAGCTGCCCGGTGCCGCCTCGTCGTAGGCGGCGTAGTCGGCCGGGAGCAGCGCGGGGTCGCCGGGCGCGTGCGGGCGCTCGACGACGACGACCCCGTCGCGCACCTCGAGCACGCGGCCGCAGAACTGCTCCCGGTGCACGACGGCGCCGTCGGGCGCGCGCACGCTGACGCCGACGAGCAGGCGGGTCCCCACCAGGTGCCGCAGGCGTTCGGTGCCCCGCAGCAACCGGCGGGAGGGCAGGCCCCCGGCGGGCGTCGGGGCGGTCAGCGCAGCACCGCCAGCAGCAGGCCGTCCCCCACCGGCAGGAGCGTGGGCACCAGCCGCGCGTCGTCGCGCACCCGCTTGACCAGCTCGCGCATGGCGGTCGTGCCGCGGTCGCGCTGCGCCGGGTCGGCGACCTTGCCGCGCCAGAGGGCGTCGGCCACGGCGAGGACGCCGCCTCGCCGCAGCAGCCGGAGCGCCTGGTCGGTGTAGGCGTCGTACTCGGCGCCGTCGGCGTCCAGCAGCACCAGGTCGTACGCGCGGTCCGTGAGCCGCGGCAGCACGTCGAGCGCCCGCCCCGTGATCAGGCGCGCGCGCCCCGGCCGGATGCCGTCCTCCGCGAACGCCTCCCGGGCGGCCCGCTGGTTCTCCGCCTCGACGTCGATGGTGGTGAGGACGCCGTCGGGGGGCATTCCGCGCAGCAGGTAGAGACCCGAGACGCCGGCGCCGGTGCCGACCTCGACCACCGACCGCGCGCCCCCGCTCGCCGCCAGGACGCGCAGCGCGGCGCCCACCCCCGGTCGAACGCCGCGGCAGCCGAGTTCGTCGCCGCGGGCGCGTGCCCGGGCGAGCACGTCGTCCTCGTCGACGAACGTCTCGGCGTACGCCCAGCTGGCGGGCGTGGGTGCGCTGATCGCGGTCTCCGTTCCGTGGGCCGTGCGGTGGGACGGCGACCAGGGTAGTTCGTGCCGGGGCCCCGCCTGCGCGGACCGGCCGGTGCGGGCCCCCGGAGGCCCGGCGGGGGACTGCGTGGTCGGCTCTCAGCGAACCCTCAGGCACGGATGGGAACGTGGTGTGCCAAGGAGGCGTTGGCCCAGACGAGCCGGTGCCTCGGTGCCGGGTGGGAGAGGAATGGGAGAGCGGTGTCCTCGTTCGCGATGCCGATGACCGCGATGCCGGGAGGCATGTCCGGGGGAATGTCCCCGCGCCTTCCGGGTGTGCGCCTGTTGCGTCGCGCGGGAGGGAACGGTGTGGCCGAGTCCCGGCCCTCGGACGCCGAACCCGCCTCGACGCCCGCCGTCCCCGCGCCGGCCGCACCCGCGGCCGTCGAGGGCGACGCGGCCTGGACGCCCCCGACCTGGGAGCAGGTCGTCCAGGAACACTCCGCCCGGGTGTACCGGCTGGCCTACCGCCTGACCGGCAACCGGCACGACGCGGAGGACCTCACGCAGGAGGTCTTCGTGCGCGTCTTCCGGTCGCTCTCGTCGTACACGCCGGGCACCTTCGAGGGCTGGCTGCACCGGATCACCACCAACCTGTTCCTCGACCAGGTGCGCCGCAAGCAGCGCATCCGCTTCGACGCGCTGCCCGAGGACGCCGGCGACCGGCTCGCGGGCAACGACCCGGGCCCGGAGCGGGCCTGGGAGCACAACAATCTCGACCACGACGTGCAGGCGGCGCTCGCCACCCTCCCGCCGGAGTTCCGGGCCGCCGTGGTGCTGTGCGACATCGAGGGTCTCTCCTACGAGGAGATCGCCGCCACGCTCGACGTCAAGCTGGGCACCGTGCGGTCCCGTATCCACCGCGGGCGCGCCGCCCTGCGCCAGGCCCTGGCCCACCGCCGGCCCGACCTCGCCGCCCCCGAGCGGGAGGCCCCCGCTCCCGTCGCCCCGGGAGGAGAAGCCGCGCTGTGAGCCACTTGGGTGACCGCGCCGCCGCGTTCGTCGACGGCCAGCTGACCCCCGAGTCCGCGGAGCGCGCCGCCGCGCACCTCGCGTCCTGCCGGCCCTGCCGCGACCTCGTGGAGCTGGAGCGCCTCACCAAGGTGCGGCTCGCCACCCTCGCCGGCCCCGCTCCCAGTGCAGACCTCGTCGGCCGGCTGCTGGCGATGGGCGGCCCCGCAGGCCCCCTGCCGCCGCGTCCGGGCCACGTTCCCGGCACACCCCGGCCGGCACCCGTTCCGGTCCGCCCCGCGGCTCCCGCCGGAGTGACCCGCCGGGCCCGTTCCGAGGTCTCGACCCGCCCGTCCGGGCGTCCGGTCCTGATCGGCGGCCGGCGCAGCCGCCTCGCCGTCGCGGTGGCCGGTGCCCTGTCCGTCGTGGGCGTGGGCGTCGCCGGCGTGGGTGTCGCCGGCATCGGCGCGGGGGTCGGCTCCCGGACGGTCGTCCCGGCCGGCACCGGCACGGCCGGCGGTTCGGTCGCGCAGCTGACCAGTGTGCTGCCCGGGCAGGGCACCGCGAACTGGCTGCGCCCCCCGTCGACGTCGCGCCCCTCGGCCGCACGCCCCGGCGCATCGCGGTGACCCGCCGGATGCCCCCAGCGGCCCCGCCCTGCTGCGGTTAGGGTTGGTGGCGTGGAGTTCTTCGGCATCAACGGCAGCGAGTTCATCGTGCTGCTCGTCGTTGCCGCCGTCGTCCTCGGCCCCGAGCGTCTCCCGCGCTACGCCCAGCAGCTCGCCCGCCTGATCAAGCGAGCTGCGCCGGATGGCGCAGGGAGCCTCCGCGCAGATGCGGGACGAGCTCGGCCCCGAGTTCGACGAGATCGACTGGCGCAAGCTCGACCCGCGCCAGTACGACCCGCGCAGGATCGTGCGCGAGGCCCTGGCCGACACCTCCGTCGACCCCGACGACCCGCTGGGGCTGCGCAGCGCCGGCATCGACCGGGAGAGCCTCGGCGTCACCCGCGAGGACGTCGGCCTCGAGCGCAACGGCACCAAGCCCGTCTCCCGCGGCGGCCCCGGCGAGCGCCCGGCCGCCGCGGCCGCGGGCGCCGCCGACGAGATCCCGCTGGACCCCGACGCGACCTGAGCGGCATCCTGCCCCGGATGGCGCGCTTCTGGGACGTCCACCCCGTCGACCCCCAGCCCCGCGTGATCGCCAAGGTCGTCGAGCTGGTGCGGGATGGTGGATTGATCGTCTACCCCACCGACTCGTGCTTCGCCTTCGGCTGCAGCCTCGACAACCCCGGGGCGCTGCAGCGGATCCGGCAGATCCGCGGCCTCGACGACCGGCACCACTTCACGCTGATGTGCGCCGACTTCGCCCAGCTCGGGCAGTTCGTGCAGATCGACAACTCCGTCTTCAGGGCGGTCAAGGCGTCGACCCCCGGCAGCTACACGTTCATCCTGCCGGCGACCCGCGAGGTGCCGCGCCGCCTGCAGCATCCCGCGCAAGCAGACCGTCGGCGTCCGGATCCCGCGGCACGCCGTCACCCAGGCGCTGCTCGCCGAGCTCGGCGAGCCGCTCGTGTCGAGCACGGTGCTGCTGCCGGGCGACGAGGAGCCGATGACGGAGGGCTGGGCGATCAAGGACCGGCTCGACCACGTCGTCGACGGCGTGCTCGACTCCGGCGACTGCGGGCTCGTGCCCACGACGGTGGTCGACCTGTCCGGCGGGGAGCCCGAGGTGCTGCGCGTCGGGGCCGGCGACCCGGCACGGTTCGCGGCCGTGTGAGATCGGCGCGGATTCCTTGATCGGCGCGGATTCCCCGCTCGGCGCAGGGTGTTGAAAGTGTGGTTGGCCGGGTCAGCGGGAGACCGGGGTGAGCCCCAGGGACCGGCCGGCGAGCCCGCGGGCGCCGCCGCCCGAGCTGGCGGGCGACACCGCGCAGCGCCACCGCCGCGGGGGAGTCGGGGTCGGAGAGCACGACGGGTGTCCCGGCGTCCCCGCCCTCGCGCAGCCGGACGTCCATCGGCAGCTGACCCAGCAGCGGCACCGGCGCCCCGATCGAGCGGGACAGCGAGTCGGCGACCTTCTGCCCGCCGCCGGAGCCGAAGAGCTCCAGCCGGGAGCCGTCGGGGGTGTCGAGCCACGACATGTTCTCGACCACGCCCACGACGTGCTGCTTCGTCTGCAGCGCGATCGAGCCCGCGCGCTCGGCGACCTCGGCCGCCGCCGTCTGCGGCGTCGTCACCACGAGGATCTCGGCCCCCGGCAGCAGCTGCGCCGTCGAGATCGCGATGTCGCCGGTGCCGGGCGGCAGGTCGAGCAGCAGGACGTCGAGGTCGCCCCAGAACACGTCGGTGAGGAACTGCTCGAGGGCGCGGTGCAGCATCGGGCCGCGCCACACCACGGGCTGGTTGCCGGGCACGAACATCCCGATCGAGATGACCTTCACGTCGTGCGCGACCGGCGGGAGGATCATGTCGTCGACCCGGGTCGGAGCCGTGGTGACGCCCATCATCCGCGGCACCGAGAACCCGTAGACGTCGGCGTCCAGGACGCCCACGGCCAGGCCCTCCGCGGCCATCGCGGCAGCGAGGTTCACGGTCACGCTCGACTTGCCCACGCCCCCCTTGCCCGACGCCACCGCATACACACGCGTCAGTGAACCCGGCCTGGCGAAGGGCACCTCGCGGCCGGCCTGCCCGCCGCGGAGCTTCTCGCGCAGCGTGGTCCGCTGCTCGTCGGACATGACGTCGAGCACGACGGAGACGGCGTCGACGCCCGGCACCGCCCCGACGGCGGCCTTGACGTCGGTGGTCAGCCGGTCCTTCATCGGGCAGCCGGCGACCGTGAGGTACAGGTCGACCCGCACGATGCCGCCGTCGACGGTGACGTCCTTGACCATGTCGAGCTCGGTGACGGGACGGCGGATCTCGGGGTCGTTCACTCCTGCCAGCGCGGCGTGGACGGCGTCCAGGTCGACGGGCACACCGGTGGTGGGGGACATGCCTCCGATCGTAGGTCGGTCTGGACGGCGCTCAGGCCGCAGGGGTCCGGCACCACGGGCACATGCGCCAGTCGGGGTCGAGCTGGCGGCTGCAGCCCGAGCAGCGGCCGCGGTCGAGGGCGCTGGTGCACCAGGGGCACACGACCATGTCGCGGGCGACGGTGCGGGTGCACGTGGGGCAGGTCTCGGCGCTGACGTGGTCGGTGTGCGTGGCGCGCAGCGCCTCCTCGAAGGTCGTCTCGCCGGCCCGGGCCTTCTCGACTGCCGAGGTGCGCAGCGTCACCATGCCCGAGGCGCGGGCCTGGGCGGCGACCGAGGACTCGGTGGCGTCCTTGAGCAGCACCTGGCGCATGGCGGCGTCGACGTCGAGCACCTCGTAGACCGCCGTCCGGCCCTTGTAGCCGGTGCCGCCGCACTCGGGGCAGCCGGTGCCGCGGGTGGGGCGCGCCCCGGCGAGGTCGGCGGGCGTGAGGCCGAGCGCGGCCAGGGTCACGGGGTCGGGCTCGTAGGGCCGGGCGCAGGTCGGGCAGGGCCGCCGGACCAGCCGCTGCGCCACGGCCGCCGTCAGCGACGAGGCCACCAGGAAGGGCTCGACGCCCATGTCGACGAGCCGGGTGAGCGCCGCGACCGCCGAGTTCGTGTGCAGCGTCGTGAGCACGAGGTGGCCGGTCAGCGACGCCTTGAGCGCCAGCTCGGCGGTCTCGCTGTCGCGGACCTCGCCGACCAGGATGATGTCGGGGTCCTGCCGCAGGATCGAGCGGAGGCCCTTGCTGAACGTCATGCCGGTCTTCTCGCTGACGCCCACCTGGGTGATCCCGGGCAGCTGGACCTCGACCGGGTCCTCGAGCGTCACGATGTTCTTGTCGGGGTTGCGGATCTCCGCGATCGCCGAGTACAGCGTGTTCGTCTTGCCCGACCCGGTCGGGCCGGTGATGAGCACCAGCCCCTGCGGCACCGACAGCGCCGAGCGGAACAGCGCGAGCTGGCGCGGCTCGAAGCCGAGCCCATCGAGCGGCGGCACCGCGTCGCCCCTGGTCAGCAGCCGGATCACGACCTTCTCGCCGTGCAGGCTGGGGAGGGTGGACACCCGGGCGTCGATCTCGGCGTCGCCGACGGCGAACCGGGTGCGGCCGTCCTGCGGGATGCGCCGCTCCGCGATGTCGAGGCCCGAGACCACCTTGATCCGGCTGATCACGGACGTCGCGATCCGCTTCGGGGCGTTCATGACGTCGCGGAGCAGGCCGTCGACGCGGTAGCGCACGCGCAGGGCGTCGCGCTGCACCTCGAGGTGGATGTCGCTGGCCCGCAGGTGCACGGCGTCGGACAGCACCTGGTTGACGAGCTTGACGATCGGCGCGTCCTCGGTGCCCGTGGGGATGTCGGACTGCGACGGCCCCTCGTCGTCCTCCACGCTCTCGGCGATCGCCGAGACGTCGCGCGCGTCGTGCTGCATCGCCCACGCGCGCGTGATCTGGTCGCGGATCTGGCTGTCGGTGGCGACCAGCACGTGCAGCTCGGGGGTGCGGGTGTAGAGCTTGACGTCGTCGAGCGCGAGCACGTTCGTGGGGTCGGCCGCGGCCACGACCAGGCCGTTCTCGCTGCGGTCGAGCACCAGGACCCGGGTGCGCTCGGCCACCGCGCGGGGCAGGAGCCGGACGACGTCGGGCGCGGGGACCATCCGCGAGAGGTCGATCAGGTCGAGGCCGAGCAGGTCGGCGAGCGCCTTCGCGACGTCGCGCTCGGCGGCCAGGCCGAGGTCGGCGACGACCTGGCCGAGCCGGCGGCGGGCCCCGGTGTCCTTGCGCTGCTCCTCGAGGGCCTGCTCGAGCTGCTGCGGCGTGAGCAGGCCGGACTCGACGAGCACGTCACCGAGCCGGCGACGGATCTGCATCATGCCGCGGGCGTCGCCGTCGACGCTCCGGGCGCGGCGCAGGGCTGGCTCGTCGTAGCTCACCCTGGTCCGATCGGCAGCCGGGACGGCCGAGTTCAGTCCTGGGGGGCGGCGGCCGGCTTCTTCGCGGGGCTCTTCTGGGGCTTCTGGCCGTTCTTCGGGGAGCCGCCGGCCTTCTGGGAGCCGCCGAGCTCGGTCACGAGGTCCCCGAGCAGGTCCTCGACGGCGTCCCGCAGCTCGGAGCGCACGAAGTCGCGGGTGGCGACGTCGCGCAGCGCGATGCGCAGCGCGGCGACCTCGCGGGCGAGGTACTCGGTGTCGGCGAGCGCCCGCTCGGCGCGCTGGCGGTCCTGCTCGAACTGCACCCGGTCGCGGTCGGCCTGCCGGTTCGTCGCGAGCAGGATCAGCGGGGCCGCGTACGAGGCCTGCAGGCTGAGGATCAGGGTGAGCAGGGTGTAGTTCAGCGCCCGCGGGTCGAACTGCACCGGCGGCGGCGCGAACGTGTTCCAGAGCAGCCAGACCGCCACGAAGACGGTCATCCCGACCAGGAACGACGCGGTTCCCATGAACCGGGCGAACTGCTCGGACCAGCGGCCGAAGGCCTCGGGATCGACCGTCGGCGTCGGCAGCACCTGACGCCGGGACTCGAGCGGGGTGTCGAGGCCGGTCCGCCGGCGCTCCACCGCCCGGTCGAGGCGCTGCACCCGCCTGGCGGCCGTCCGGGTGTCCTCAGACACGGGAGCTCCCGACCCGGGTGTCGCCGGCCGGCGCGGCCGGCGCCGTGATGTCGTCGTCCGCCTCGCGCCAGTCCTCGGGCAGGAGGTGGTCGAGGACGTCGTCCACGGTGACCACGCCCACGAGCCGGCCGGCGTCGTCGGCGACGGGGGTCGCGACGAGGTTGTACGTCGCGAGGTGGCGGGTGATCTCCTGCAGGGACGCGTCGGGGGCCACCGGCTCGACGTCCTTGTCCAGCACGCTGCCCACCGCCTGGTGCGGCGCCTCGCGCAGCATGCGCTGGATGTGCACGAGCCCGAGGTAGCGGCCGGTGGGGGTCTCGAGCGGCGGCCGGCAGACGTAGACGGCCGCGGCGAGCGCGGGGGAGAGCTCGGCGCGCCGCACGTGGGCGAGCGCCTCGGCGACCGTGGCCTCGGGGGAGAGGATCACGGGTTCGGAGGTCATCATGCCGCCGGCGGTGCGCTCCTCGTAGGCGAGCAGGCGCCGGACGTCGTCCGCCTCGCCCGGGTCCATGAGGCCGAGGAGCTGCTCGGCCTGGTCGCCGGGCAGCTCGGAGAGCAGGTCGGCGGCGTCGTCGGGCTGCATCGCCTCGAGCACGTCGGCGGCGCGCTCGCCGGAGAGCTGGGAGAGGATCTCGACCTGGTCGTCCTCGGGGAGCTCCTCGAGGACGTCGGCGAGGCGCTCGTCGTCGAGGGCCGCGGCGACCTCGAGCCGCCGCTTCGGCGTCAGCTCGTGCACCATCTCGGCCAGGTCGGCGGCCTTGAGCTCGTCGAACGCCGCCAGCAGGTTGGCGGCGCCCTGCCGCTGCTCCACCACGCCGAGCCCCTCGACGTCCTCGACGTCGACGAGCAGGGTCTCGCCGCGGCGGCGGAGCCGGTTCGGCCGGCCGCGCCGCACGAACAGCTTGGTCATGCGCCAGTCGCCGCGCCGGCCGTTCTCGATCGCGACGTCCTCGATCGTGACCTCCTCACCCACGGGGGGCTCCGCCCCCCGTGTCCCCCCCGAGGACGTCGAAGGACCCCGCGAGCCCCGTGAGCCGCCCGAAGGGCGAAGGCGCACGGTGCGGTCGAGCAGCTCGGCGAGCAGCAGCGTCTCGGTGGGACGCTGCTCGAACCGGCGCATGTTGACCAGGCCCGTGGTGATGACCTGGCTGGAGTCCATGCTCGTCACCCGGGTCATGGGCACGAAGACGCGCCGCCGCCCCGGCACCTCGACGACCAGCCCGACGGCGCGGGCGTGGGTCTTGCCGGGGCGGAAGACGGCGACGACGTCGCGGACGCGGCCGACCTGGTCCCCCAGGGGATCGAAGACGGCGAGGCCCGCCAGCCGGGCGACGAAGACCCTCGAGGGCGCTCCGCTCACAGCGTCGAGGCTAATGCACGCCCGGGCGGTCCCTCCGGCGACGCCGGGCCCTTCCACCCAGGTGCCACGGCTTCGAGCCGGTCGTCGACCCCTCGACGGGCGGCCGGACGGCGCCCGCCGGCGTGGAGTCGTCGCCCGCCCCTGCGCCGAGCACGCGCACGGGCTCCAGCCGGGTCACCGTGCTCGTCCTGGCCCACCTGTCCCGTTGCTCACTCGGGTCGTGAACGTTCAGGCGCTTGGCCGCGAGCACCTGCACGGCGTTCGTCCACTCGCCGGTGCCTGGCGCGAGCACGCGCGCCTCAGCGAGCGCCGTCACCAGCCGTACCCCGGTGTCCTTGCTGGGGACGACGACCTCGACGGCGCCGGTCAGCTCCGGCAGCGCCTGCTCGCCGCCGCCCGACACGACGTGCACCGCGTTCTCGTGCCACACGTGCCAGGCGAGGTGGTGCCGCTCGCCGCCCTCCGGCCGGACCCAGACGACCCCGCTGCGCGTGCACCCCTCGGCGACGAGCGCGAGGGCCGCGCCGTCGAGCGCCCGCGGGCCGCCCGGTGCGTCGGTCATGCCCCGAGCCTCCCACACCCTTCGATCATCGGGGAGGGTGGGACAGGTCACGGCAGGCGGTGCCCGGCGGGCCGCCGGGTCGGTAGCGTGCGGGGCCATGACGGACGTGGCCGGGTCCCCTTTCCCTCAGGCCGGCGCGGGCGGCGTCCGGCCCCTCCGCCCCCGGCGCTCGAACCTGGCGGTGCCGGGGTCGAGCCCGAAGATGATGGACAAGGCCCGGACCCTGCCCGTCGACCAGGTGTTCCTCGACCTGGAGGACGCCGTGGCGCCGGCCGCGAAGCCCGCGGCCCGGGCGTCGATCGTGGCGGCGCTGACCGAGGGCGGCTGGGGCACCCGGGTGCGCACGGTGCGCGTCAACGACTGGACCACCCCGTGGACCTACCGCGACGTCGTGCACGTCGTCGAGGGCGCCGGGGCCGACCTCGACTGCGTGATGCTGCCGAAGGTGCAGGGGGCGGCGCAGGTGGTGGCGCTGGACCTGCTGCTGACCCAGATCGAGCGCTCGACCGGCCTCGAGGTCGGGCGGATCGGCATCGAGGCGCAGATCGAGAACGCGCGCGGGCTGCTCGAGATCGACGCCGTCGCGAAGGCGTCGCCGCGGGTCGAGACGATCATCTTCGGGCCGGCGGACTTCATGGCGTCGATCAACATGAAGTCCCTCGTCGTGGGCGAGCAGCCGCCGGGATACGACGTGGGCGACGCCTACCACCACATCCTCATGTCGATCCTGCTGGCGGCGCGCGCCAACGACAAGCAGGCCATCGACGGGCCGTACCTGGCGATCCGGGACGTCGAGGGCTTCCGGCGGGTCGCCGGCCGGTCGGCCGCGCTGGGTTTCGACGGCAAGTGGGTGCTGCACCCGGGGCAGGTCGAGGCGGCGAACGAGGTGTTCAGCCCCCGCCAGGACGACTACGACCACGCGGAGGACATCCTCGACGCCTACGCCTGGTACACCTCCGAGGCGGGCGGGGCGCGCGGCGCGGTGATGCTGGGCGACGAGATGATCGACGAGGCCAGCCGCAAGATGGCCCTCGTCGTGGCCGGCAAGGGCCGCGCGGCCGGCATGACCCGGAGCCGCGCGTGGACGCCCCCGGCGGCGTGACGTCCCTAGCTCCCGGCCTCACCGAAGCGGACCTCCGACACGGCCAGGTCCGTGTACTTCCGTGAGGGGTAGACGGCGTCGACCCGCAGCTTCACCGTGCGGGTGCGGCCGAAGGCGTGCGTGAGCGTCTGCGGCGCCCGGTCGTCCCGGAGCGTCCAGGTGGCCGAACCGGCGTCCGTGACGACCGTGAAGGCCCGGACCCGCTCGTTCAGCGCGAAGAGGTCGACCCGGCCGGAGCTGCCTGCCCGCACCTTCTGGTAGCCGTTGAGCACCGTGATCGTCCGCAGGTCGACCGGCTGGGCGAACGTGTAGACGAGGGTCGCCCCGGCGCCCTGGCCGTCGCTGTTCCAGGCCGTCTCGGGGCGGCCGTCGAGCGTGTTCGCCGCGTCGTAGGTGATGCCGCTGTCGGGTTGCTGGGTGGTCGAGGCCTCGGCCCGGACGTCGGCCGCGTCGACGGGCACCACCGCGGCGGCGGCCGGCGCCCCCTGCGGCGTCGTGGCGGCCTCGCCGGCGCCGGTCGCCCGCAGCCCCAGCACCGCGGCACCGC
Source organism: uncultured Actinomycetota bacterium (assembly GCA_963792195.1). GTDB lineage: Bacteria > Actinomycetota > Actinomycetes > Actinomycetales > Kineosporiaceae > DATKNA01. Next base: position 388,631 of record CAWBVK010000008.1, read on the forward strand.
CGACCAGCACGAGCGCGGCGGCACCGGCGGCGACGACCCGGGCATCCGGACGCCGGGCCGGTCCCCTGACGGGTTCGGCCTCGGCCGGGAACCCGAGCACCGGCTCGAGCTCGGCGGTGTCGTCGACCGGCGGCGGCGCCAGGACCACCGTGAGGTCGTCCGGGACAGCGGCGACGGCGGCGGGCGAGCACCTGGGGCAGGGCGCCCCCGCCGGCACCAGGCGCCGGCAGGATGGGCAGGCGATGCTCACGGCGGGGTCGTCGTGGGGCGTGGGCACCGCACGACGCTACCCCGCGCTCCGGCCGGATCGGCCGCACCGGGCCTCGGCCGCTCGGCGGATCGCAGAGCTGTGCCGGCGCCCATGAGGCAGGCGGGCCGGGCGTCTGAGGGTTGGGCCGGTGGCGCCGGTCACACGGCGGCCCCTCCCCGCCGCGCGGGCACCGCCCGATACTCGACGTCATGGGCCGCCTGCAGCGCACCGAGGGTCTGACAGACGACCAGCGCGAGATCCTCGCGACCGTGCGGCGGTTCGTCGACGATCAGGTGCTCCCCGTCGCCACCGAGCTCGAGCACAAGGACGAGTACCCCGCGCAGATCGTCGAGGGTCTCAAGGAGATGGGCGTCTTCGGCCTCACGATCGGCGAGGAGCACGGCGGCCTCGCCGAGTCCCTGCTCACCTACGCGCTGGTCGTCGAGGAGCTCTCGCGGGGCTGGATGAGCCTCTCGGGCATCGTCAACACGCACTTCATCGTCGCGTACCTCCTGCAGCAGCACGGGACGGAGGAGCAGCGCGAGCGCTACCTGCCGCGGATGGCCACGGGCGAGGTCCGGGGCGCCTTCTCGATGAGCGAGCCGCACACCGGCTCGGACGTCGCGGCCATCCGTACGCGGGCCGTCCGCAGCGGGGGCGACTGGACGATCACAGGCCAGAAGATGTGGCTGACCAACGGCGCCTCGAGCAACCTCGTGGCGGTGCTCACCCGGAGCGACCTGGGCGAGGCCGGGCCCTACCGCAACATGACGGCCTTCCTCGTCGAGAAGGAGCCGGGTTTCGGCGCCACCGCCCCCGGCCTGCTCGTGCCCGGGAAGATCGAGAAGATGGGCTACAAGGGGGTCGACACGACCGAGCTCGTGTTCGACGGGTACCGCACGACGACGCAGCAGGTGCTGGGCGGCGTCCCGGGCCGGGGTTTCTACCAGATGATGGACGGCGTCGAGGTGGGCCGCGTCAACGTCGCGGCGCGGGCCTGCGGAGTGGCCATGCGGGCCTTCGAGCTGGCGGTGGCCTACGCCCAGCAGCGCGAGACGTTCGGCAAGCCCATCGCCGAGCACCAGGCCGTGCAGTTCCGGCTGGCGGAGATGGCCACCAAGGTCGAGGCCGCCCACCAGATGACGGTGATGGCGGCCCGGGTCAAGGACGCGGGCAGCCGCAACGACCTCGAGGCCGGGATGGCCAAGTACCTGGCCAGCGAGTTCTGCCGCGACGTCGTCGAGGACGCCTTCCGCATCCACGGCGGGTACGGCTACTCCAAGGAGTACGAGATCGAGCGGCTCTACCGCGAGGCGCCCATGCTCCTCATCGGCGAGGGCACGGCCGACGTGCAGCGGATGATCATCGGCCGGCGGCTGCTCGAGGAGTACCGGCTGCCCCGCTGAGGCTCACTGTTCGTGAGGAGCCATCACCTCATCGTTCCAGTCCGCCCTCTCTCCGATCTCGGACCGGTCACGCACCGCGTGTGACCAACCCTTCTGCCGGGTCGCGCGTCTACCGTGAGTAGTGCGGCGTGGGCCGCGCTGAACAGGGGAGGATCCGTGCAGATCAGTCGTCGGGGTGTGCTCGCCGCATCCGTCGTACCGGCCGCCGCGCTGGCGTCGCTCGCGGTGGGCGCGCTGCCCGCCTCGGCGGCACCCGTGCCAGCGGCCACGCAGCGCACCGCCACCACCACCGCCACCGCCGCGGTCTCGGCGTCCGCGTCGGCCTCGCTGCTCAAGCCCGGCAGCCGCGGCGCCGCCGTGCTCGCCGCGCAGAAGCGCCTCACCGCGCTCGGCTACTGGCTCGGCACGCCCGACGGCGTGTACGGGCCCGCCACCGCCCACGCGGTCACCGCCCTGCAGAAGGTGGCCGGCCTGAGCCGCGACGGCATCCTCGGCCCCCAGACCGCCAAGGCGCTGAAGGCCGGCGTCCGGCCGAAGGCGAGCAGCCGCCGGGGCGACGTGATCGAGGTCGACCTGCGCCACCAGGTGCTGCTCGTCGTGCACAACGGGGCCGTCCGTCTGGTCTTCGACGCCTCGACCGGGTCGGGCGCCTACTACCAGAGCGGCGGGTCCACCCACCACGCCGTCACGCCCCGGGGCACGTACCACGTGTTCCGCGCCGTCAACGGCTGGGACCCCGGCCCCCTCGGTGCCCTCTACCGGCCGCGGTACTTCAACGGCGGCATCGCCGTCCACGGGTACCCGTCCGTGCCCACCGTCCCCGCGTCCCACGGGTGCGTGCGGGTCACCCTGGGCGCGATGGACTACCTGTGGGCGCACAAGGTCCTGCCCATCGGGCGCACCGTCGTCGTCCGCTGAGCGCAGCGGGGAACGATCTCTCCGGGCGGGTCGTCCTCGGGGCATACGCCCCGGCGGGCGGCCCGCCCGGATCTTGGTGGAGGATGAAGGCATGTCGAACCTCGGTCCGCTGGCCGGCGGCCGCGCCCAAGGGGTGCCGACGCCGCCGCGCGGCGACACCATCGCCCGCTACGCCACCTACCTGGAGGCGCAACGGGCGGTCGACTACCTGTCCGACAACGCGTTCCCCGTGCAGGCGGTCACGATCGTCGGCACCGGCCTGCGCATGGTCGAGCGCGTCACGGGCCGGCTCACGTACTCCATCGTCGCGCTGCGCAGCCTGCTCTCGGGCGCCTACTTCGGGGCCATGGTGGGCCTCATCCTCTCGCTGTTCACGACGGCGGGCGGCAGCGCGATCCTCGCAGGCGCCCTGTTCGGCGCCGGCTTCAGCGTGATCTTCGGGCTGATCGCCTACTCGCTCACCGGCGGCCGCCGCGACTTCTCCTCCGTCAGCCAGGTCGTGGCCACCGAGTACGAGGTGCTCTGCCTGCCCGAGCAGATGGGGCGGGCCCGCGAGCTCCTCGGGCAGCTGCGCAGCCAGGGCGGCCCGGGGCCGATCCCGCTCCGCTCCGACCCGGGCCACCCGCCCGCCCAGCCGCCCCCGCCGCCGTACGGCACGTCGCCCGGTCCCTACGGGCCGCCGCCCACCTACCCGCCCACCTATCCGCCGGCCGGCGGTCAGCAGCCGCCCGCCTACTCGCCGGAGCAGCGCACGGAGCGGGCGGCGGCCGGCCCCGGCCAGCCGGGTCCGGGCGAGCTGCCCGCCCAGCCGCCGGTGAGCGGGCCGACCTACGGCGAGATGATCGAGAAGCAGCGCCGGGAGCGCCTCGAGCGCGAGGCCGCCGAGCGCAGGGCGGCGCAGCCCGAGCAGGGCGCGGCGTCCGAGAGCGAGCAGAGCCGCCAGGACGGCTGACCGCCTCGCCCGTCAGCCGTCCCGCCTCCCGGTGCCGGCGATCCCGGTGATCTCCGCGATCTCGGTGTAGCCGGGCACGTCACCGGCCGCGGTCGGGGTCGTCGTCGCCGACAGCACCGCGTCGAGCACGGCCAGGGTCACCGCCGACGCGGCGGCCGCCTGCAGCGCGACGAGGGCCCGCACGTCGCCGTCCGGCAGCGGCACCTCGCCGGTGGCGAGGGCGAAGACGGTGTCGCCGTCCACCAGGGTGTGCGAGGGGTCGAGCGCCCGGGCGAGGCCGGCGTGCGCGCCGCTCGCCGTCCGCCGGGCCCGGGCGGGGTCGAGCACGGCGTTGGTGGCGACGACGACGAGGGTGGTGTTCGCCGCTGCGCCCGCGTCCGGTGCGGCCAGCGCCCTGCGCAGGCGCTCCGCGCCGTGCTCGGAGGGGGCCGGTGGCCGGGGGAGTCCCGGCGGCACGAAGGCCGTGCCCAGCAGCGCGCCGGTCACGGGGTCGGCCGGTGACCCGGCCGCGTTCACGACCGCCAGGGCGCCGACGACGACCGCCGGAAGGCCCGGCACCCGCAGCGACGCCGTTCCGACGCCGCCCTTGAGCGTGCCGCGCGCCATCAACGTCCCGGTGCCGGCCCCGACGGTTCCGAGCGCCGCCCGTGCCCCCTCGGGGCCTGCCGCCGCCTCGACGGCCGCCCTGCCGAGGGCGGCGTCCGGCCGTGCGGTCGGGTCCCCGCCCCGGCCCAGGTCGAGGACGGCCGCGGCGGGCACGATCGGCACGACGATGCGGCGGGGGTCCTCGGGCGGTCCCACCGGCACACCCCGGCCCTGCTCCTCGCACCAGGCCTGAACACCGCCGGCGGACGCGAGCCCGTACGCGCTGCCACCGGTGAGCACGACGGCGTCGACGGTCGGGACCAGGGTGGTGGGGTCGAGCGCGTCCGTCTCGTGGGTGCCGGGCCCACCCCCGCGGACGTCGACCGCGCCGACGGTGCCCGGCGGCGGGAGGACCACGGTGACGCCGGTCAGCCATCCGCCGCCCGCGCGGGTGGCGTGCCCGACCCGGACGCCGGGGACGTCCGTGATCGACCCCCAGGGCGCGCCGCCGGTCACAACCAGCCGTTGCGCTTGAAGCCGCGGTAGAGGGTGGCGCAGACGGCGCCCATGAACCCGAGGACCGTCGGGTAGCCCCACGTCGTCGAGAGCTCGGGCATGTGCGTGAAGTTCATGCCGTAGATACCGGCGATCATCGTCGGCACGGCGGCGATCGCGACCCAGGCCGAGATCTTGCGCATGTCCTCGTTCTCGGCGACGGTGATCCGCGCCAGGCCGGCCTGCAGGATCGACCCGAGCAGCTCGTCGAAGCTCTGCACCTGCTCGCGCACGCGCGCCAGGTGGTCCTCGACGTCCCGGAAGTACTCGCGGATCTCGGGGTGCACCAGCCGCCGCGGCCGCTCCGAGAGCTCGCGCAGTGGGGCGGCGAGCGGGCCCACGGTCCGCTTCATCTCGATGAGGTCGCGCTTGAGCTGGTAGATGCGCTCGATGTCGGTGGTCTCGCGCGGCGAGAAGACGTTGCTCTCGATCTCCTCGATGTCCTCGTTCACCGCGTCGACGACCGCCAGGTAGTCGTCGACGACCTTGTCGGCGACCGCGTGCAGGATCGACGAGGGGCCCAGGCGCGAGCAGGTCGGGCGACGCCTCGAGCCGCCGGCGCAGGCCCGACATCGAGGCGTGCCGCCCGTGCCGCACCGTGATCACGGCGTGCTCGGCGAGGAAGACCATGACCGAGCCGGTCTCGACGACGTCACCGCCCTCGGCGCGGTCGTCGCTCTCCACGTAGGCGAGGGTGCGCATCGCCAGGAAGAGCATGTCCTCGTACCGCTCGATCTTGGGCCGCTGCCGGGTGTTGGCCGCGTCCTCCAGGGCGAGCGGGTGCAGGTCGAACACGGTGCCGAGCTGCTCGAGCTGCTCGGCCGTCGGGTCGTGCAGGCCGAGCCAGAGGAAGCCGTCACCGTCGCGGGCGGCGGCGCACGCCTGCTCGAACTCCTGCGGCGCCTGCCGGACGCCGCCCTCGTAGCGGGCCCAGTCGACGACGGCGTCCAGGAAGGTGCAGGCGGCGGTGACGCCGCCGCTCGCGGCCGCCGACGGTGACGCCGCCCGGCGGCTGGGCACGACGGCGCGCAGGGGCAGGGACCGGCCGAGCTGCGTGCGCGCCGACGGCGTGCGGTTGATCGGTGTGCGGGGCATGGTCCACCTCGGGCTGATCGCGGTCGGGGCGTCGGCCCTCCCCGGACGCGGTCAGCGGGCGGGACGGGTGACGCAGGGCGAGGTCGGCGTGCGCTGACCGGCGGGACTGTCGCTCGGCACGACCTCACCTCCTCGCGTCCGCCGGCTCCCCGGCTGCGGTGTCACCCGCGATCATCGGCTCCTCCTGGGAGGGTAACCCCTCCGCTGGTTACGCTCACGCCGTGCACAGGCGTGAGGTGCTCGCCAAGCTGGGGCTGGCGGGGGCGGGGGCGGTGGTCGCAGGCACGGCCGTCCGGGTCTGGGACGACGTGCTCACCGAGCACGCCACCCCGGGGACGTTCGCCTCGACGGTGGCGCCGGCGAACGTGCGCGGGGATACCCGGCTCTGGTGGTCGGGACCGGCGCAGGGCCGCGCCGTCGCCCTGACGTTCGACGACGGCCCCACCGAGCAGTTCACCGCGCACGTGCTCGACGCCCTGGACGCCGCCGGGGTCCGGGCGACCTTCTTCGTCATCGGCGCCCTCGTCGAGCGGCACCCCGACCTCGTGCGGCGCGCCCGGGACGCCGGCCACGAGATCCAGAACCACAGCCAGGACCACGTCAGCGCCGCGGTCGTGGGCCGCGACGCCGTCCGGGACGCGATGGCGCGCGGCGCGGACGCCGTCGAGCGGGTCGCCGGCCGGCGTTCGCGCTGGTACCGGCCTCCCCGGGGCGAGGTCACGAGCGCCACCGTGCTCGCGGCGCAGCAGACGGGGCACACGGTCGCCCTCTGGTCGGTCGCTCGCGACGATCACGGCGAGACCGCGGACGACGACTCGGCGGCGGTGGCGCGGCACCTCAGCGGGGCGTTGCGGGCCGGCGACGTCGTCGACCTCCACGACGGCATCGGCCGCTCGTCGTTCACCGGCCGCGTCGACGGGCAGCTCGTCACCCGCCGCTCGGCCGAGCTGCGCGCGCTGCCCGACGTCCTGCGGGCCTGGCGCGACCAGGGCTGGGCCTTCGCGCGGCTGTCCGACCTCATCCCCGTCGACCTCTCCACGGATCGACCCACGTAGGGGGGTGGACAGCCCCACGGCTCGGCGGGACAGTCGCCCCGTGAGACCCGACGTCCTCTTCACCGGCGGGCGCGTGTGGACGGGGGACACCATCGTCGACGGTGGGCTGGCCCTGCGCGGCCGGCGTGTGCTCGCCCTCGGCGAGGAGGCCCTGGCGCTGCGGTCGTCGGCGCGCGAGGTCGTCGACCTGGCGGGCGGCCTCGCCCTGCCGGCGTTCGGGGACGGGCACGCGCACCCGGTGCAGGGCGGCCTCGAGGAGGCCGGGCCCACCGTGCGCTCGGCCACGAGCGTGCGGGCCGTCGCGGACGCCGTCCGGGCCTGGGCCGAGGCCAACCCGGCGGCCGACTGGATCGTGGGCGGGTCGTACGACCCGGCACTCGCGCCGGGCGGCCGCTTCGACGCGCGCTGGCTGGACGACGCCGTGCCCGACCGCCCGGTCGTGCTCCGCGCCGCCGACTACCACACGGTGTGGTGCAACAGCGAGGCGCTGCGGCGGGCCGGCGTCGGCGCCGCCACCCCCGACCCCGCCATCGGGTGGATCGAGCGGCGCGACGACGGCACGCCGCTCGGCACGATGCGCGAGTGGCAGGCCTGCGACCTCGTGCTCGACGCGGCTCCGCGCCCGGGGCGGGCGGAGGTCGAGGCGGGGCTGCGCCGCGGCACCGAGCGGCTCGCCGGCGCGGGGATCACCTGGGTGCAGGACGCGTGGGTGGACCTCGACAGTGGCGCGCTCGAGGCGTACCTCGCGCTGACCGCGCGCGGCGAGCTTGCGCTGCGCGCGGGCCTGGCGCTGCGGGCCGACCCGCTGCGCTGGCGTGAGCAGGTGCCGGAGTTCGTGGACGCCCGCGCCCGGGTGGACGCCGAGGGCGGCCGGCGCGTGCGGGCGCGCACGGTGAAGTTCTTCGCGGACGGCGTCGTCGAGGGCGGGACGGCGGCGCTGCTGGAGCCGTACGTCGACGACCCGCACTCGCACGGCATGCCGGTGTGGGACCAGGCCGAGCTGCGGGCCGCGGCGGCGGCGTTCGACGATGCGGGGTTCCAGCTGCACGTGCACGCGATCGGCGACGCCGGCATCCGGGCGGCGCTCGACGCGGTGGAGCACGTACAGGCGGTCAACGGCCGGCGCGACCGGCGCCCCGTCGTCGCGCACACCCAGGTGCTGCACCCGCACGACCTGCCCCGGTTCGCCGCCCTCGGCGTGATCGCCAACTTCGAGCCGCTCTGGGCGCAGCGCGACGCCTTGATGGACGAGCTCACGGCCCCGCGGCTCGGCGCCGTCCGCACCGACCGGCAGTACCCGATGGCGAGCCTGCTGCGCTCGGGCGCCCGGCTGTCGTTCGGCAGCGACTGGCCGGTGTCGTCGGAGGTTCCCCTGGAGGGGATCCGGGTGGCGGTGACACGGACGACGTCCGATGGTCTGCCGGCCGGCGGGTGGCTCCCGCACGAGCGGCTGACGCTGACGCAGGCGCTGACGGCGTACACCGCCGGCGTGGCGTACCAGTCGTTCGAGGACGACCGCGGCGTGCTCGAGGTGGGGGCGCGCGCCGACGTCGTCGTGCTCGACCGGGACGTCTTCGAGCTGCCGCCGGAGACCGTCGCCGAGGCGAAGGTCGTCTCGACGTGGTGCGCCGGCGAGCGCACCTTCTGACCCTCCCCCGTGCTCATCTGCGGCTGCTTTGCGCCACGTCGGCTCGGTTCGGCGGGCCGAAACCGAGCCGCAGCGGAGCAACGCAGCCGGGCGTGAGCAGGCAGACGGGGCGTGAGGACGCAGACGGGCGTCGGCGGACAGATGGTGCGCGTCAGCCGATGAGGCCGCGGAAACGGCGCGGGTCGCCCTGGCCGAAGGCGCGCCGCAGGCGGACGACCACCTCGGGCGGCTCGCCGAACAGGTGGCGCCAGTCCCACCGGACCACCACGAGTCCGAGCGCCTCGAGCAGGGCCTGCCGATCCTTCTCCTCGCGGATCACGCGCACCGGGTCGTCGCCGCGGTACTTGCCGGCGCCGTCCGCCTCGCCCACAACGCCGTACTCCCGCCACAGGAAGTCCACCCGGGCGACGAAGTTGCCGTTCCGGTCGAGGATCACGGCCTGCGGGATCGGCGCGGGCAGCCCGAACGCTCCGAAGGTGATCGCGGAGCGCGACTCCAGCACGGACTCCCGCCGTCCGTCCAGGAGCGGCAGGGCCCGCACGCCCCTGCTCGCGTAGGGCCACGACGTCTGGGTGTCGAGCACGCGCGCTATGTGCTCGAGGCGCAGACCGTCCGCCTGCCCCGCGGCGGCGTGCAGCGCCGCGTCGGCGATCGGTACGGACTCGACGAGGTCGAGATGCCGCAGACAGTCCGCGACCGTGCGCGCCTGCCTCGTCACCGGCATGCCCCGGCGCGCGACGACGTCCTGCGGTTCGAGGGTCGCGACCTCGCGCCGCACGGGTGCGCGGTACCGGGTGCTGCGACCCGAGCCGAAGGGGGCCGTCAGCCAGACGTCGTCGAGCAGAGGGCGCGGAACAGGCAGCCCGAACACTGCCGCGGCCGTGACGTGACTGAGGGCCTGCGGTTCCGGCTCGCGCCGCGTCAGCAGCACGGCGCGCGCGAGGAGCAGGTGCCGTTCCTCGGGGCAGGCGCGCTCCCAGTCGTCGGCGAGGCAGAAGGCGCCGCGCACGAGCGCGTGCCAGCGCCCGGAGCCCACCCGGCGGGTCACCTGGTTGCGGCCGAGGCCGGCGCGGACGGCGTCGGGGCGGGTGAACACGGCGGGGAGGGGCGGGTCGGCGCGCACGCGGTCGAGGGTCGTCGGATCCGGTCCGGCTCAGGGGCAGGCCAACCACCGACTGTGGACGACGTGACGTCCCGGACGGTTGTGGACGAGACGCGGCCGTGCTCATCTCCGGCTGCACTACTCCACTACGGCTCGGTTTCAGTCGTCCAAACCGAGCCGTAGTGGAGCAATGCAGCCGCAGATGAGCAAGCGGGAAGCGGGGGCGGCGGGGCGTCAGCTGCGCAGGGAGGCCATCCACGTCTCGATCGCGTCGGGCTCGCGGGGCAGCATCGCCGAGAGGTTCTCGCAGCCGTCCTCCGTGACGAGCACGTCGTCCTCGATCCGCACGCCGATGCCGCGCAGCTCCGGCGGCACGAGCTCGTCGTCCGCGCGGAAGTACAGTCCCGGTTCGATCGTGAAGACCATCCCCGGCTCGAGCACCGCGTCGAGGTACATCTCGCGCCGCGCCTGGGAGCAGTCGTGGACGTCGAGGCCGAGGTGGTGGCTGGTGCCGTGCACCATCCAGCGGCGGTGGTACTGGCCCTCGTCGTCGAGGGTGGCCTCGACGGTGACCTCCTCGGGCAGCAGCCCCCACTCGTGCAGCCGCGCGGCGATGACCTTCATCGCCTCCTCGTTGAGCTCGCGGAACGTGTGCCCCGGCCGCGCCACCGCGAAGGCCGCGTCCGCCGCCTCGCGCACGACCTCGTAGACCCGCCGCTGGGCCTCGCTGAACCGCCCTGACACCGGCAGGGTGCGCGTGACGTCCGCCGTGTACAGCGAGTCGATCTCGACGCCGGCGTCGACGAGCACCAGATCGCCGTCGCGCACCTCGCCGTCGTTGCGGATCCAGTGCAGCGTGCAGGCGTGCGCGCCGGCGGCGGCGATCGTGTCGTAGCCGACGCCGTTGCCCTCGCGCCGCGCCCGCCCCTCGAACGCCGTCTCGACGACGCGCTCGCCCCGGGCCGCGCCGACCGCCTCCACCAGGGCCCGGACGACGTCCTCGAAGCCGCGGGCCGTCGCCGCAACGGCGAGCCGCATCTGCTCGATCTCGTGCTCGTCCTTGACCAGCCGCAGCTCGCTGACGGCGCGGGCCAGCTCGGCGTCGGCCTCGTGCTCGTCCTCCGACCGCAGCCCGCGCGCCTCGTCGAGGGCGGCGTCCACTGCGGGGTCGGCCTCGTGCACGACGCGCACCACGACCCCGCCCTCGCCGGCGTCCTTGACGATGGCGTCGAGGAGCTCGTCGAGGTGCCGGGCGTCGAGGCCGGTGAGCGCCGCGATCTCCTCCAGCGAGGGTCGCACGCCGACCCACAGCTCGCCGTAGCGGGCGTCGGCGTAGAACTCCTCGGTGTCGCGCCCGGCCCGCGGCCGGAAGTAGAGCACCGCGTCGTGCCCCCCGCCGCCGCCCTCCCCGTCGCGCGGCTCGAGCACGAGGACGGCGTCCGGCTCCTGGTCGGTCCCCAGGCCCGTCAGGTGGGCGAAAGCGCTGTGCGGCCGGAACCGGTGGTCGGTGTCGTTGCTGCGCACCCGGTGCACGCCGGCCGGGATGACCAGCCGCTGCCCCGGGAACTGGGCCGACAGCCGCTCGCGCCGCGCCTTCGCGAAGGGTGCCGACGGCAGGGGACCGGGGACGCCGTCCAACCGGGGCCCCCAGCCCGACGCGATGAACCTCTTGAACGCCTCGGAGCGGGGCCGCTGGCGGTGCTCCACCGCCTCCGTCACCGCTGCCGGCTCGGTCGCCCTCGGTCGCCTCCGGCGGCTCGGCGGGGAGGTCCACGGGGCCCTGCGGGGAGTCCGTCGCGCTGGTCATGGGGCCATCCTCGCACCGGCCGTCGGCATGGCCCGTGCGGAGGCGGGAACAGGAGTCCCATGACCACCGAAGGGCTCTCCTACACGTGGATCGGGAACGCCACCGCCGTCCTGCGGCTGGGCGCGTTCGCCGTGCTGACGGACCCGAACTTTCTCCGGCGCGGGCAGCGCGCGTACCTGGGCAAGGGCCTGTGGAGCCGGCGGTTGAAGGATCCCGCCATGCAGGTCGGCGAGCTGCCGCCGCTCGACGCCGTCGTCCTCTCGCACCTGCACGGCGACCACTTCGACCGGGTCGCGCGGCGCGGCCTCGACCGGCGCCCGCCGCTGCTGACCACCCCGGCCGCCGCGCGGCGGCTGCAGCGCCACGGCTTCGACACGCACGGCATGAGCACCTGGGAGCGGGTGGAGTTCGACCGCGACGGCGAGCGGCTCGCGGTCGAGGCCCTGCCCGGCGTGCACGCGTTCGGCGCGATGGGCGCGGCTGCTGCCGCCGGTCATGGGCTCGCTGCTCGAGCACACCGCGGCCGGACGGCGCCACCACCCGCGTCTACGTCAGCGGCGACACCCTGCCCGGCGCCCACCTCGACGAGATCGCCCGCCGGCACCCCGACGTCGACGCGGCGGTCGTGCACCTCGGCGGCACGCGTGTGCTCGCTCACACCGTGACCATGGACGGGCCGAGATGTTCGGGGACTTCCTGCGGCGGGTGCGCCCCGCCGCGCGGTGCCGGTGCACTACGACGACTACGGCGTCATGTGCTCAGGTCTGGACGACGCCCGCGCGGCCGCGCGCGAGGCCGGGTTCGCCGACCGCCTGGACGTCGTGCCGCGCGGGGGCACGGTCGCACTGGCCGGCCGAGTGGCCGATCGACATGGGGCGTTCCGCGCCGCATGGGTGACATCGGTATGGGTACGACGAGGAAGCCACTGCAGGGCCGCGCGCCGGGGACCTCCGGACGACGGCGTGGCCCGGTCACCCGGCCCGTCAGCCGGGCGACCGATTCGACGATGACGGAGGGACGATGACGACGCAGACATCTGCACAGACGGGCGACCAGTCCGTCTCCGACCGCGCCAACGACGTCAAGGACCGGGCGGCCGACGTCGGCGGCACGGTGCAGGACAAGGCCGCCGAGGTCACGGGCACCGCGCAGGAGCGCGCGGCCGACGTGGCCGGCACGGCCAAGGACCAGGCGCTCGAGGTCGCCCAGGAGGCGCAGCGCCAGGCGCGCGACCTGCTCGGCGAGTTCCGCGGCCAGATCCAGCAGCAGACCCAGGCCCAGCGCGACCGCCTCGTCGAGCTCCTGCGGGAGTTCGAGGACGAGCTGCAGAACATGGTCCAGGCGGGCGGCCGCAACGGCACCGCGAGCGAGCTGGTCCGCCAGGTCGCCGACCGCCTCGCCGGGGTGCGCTCGTACCTCGAGGGCGGCGCCAACCCGCTCGACGACGTGCGCTCGTTCGCGCGCCGCAGGCCGGGCACCTTCCTTCTCATCGCCGGCGCCGCCGGCGTCCTCGCCGGGCGGGCCACCCGCAGCGCCGCGGCCGCGCGCAAGGCCGAGCAGGCCAGCGGCCGGCACGTGATCGACGTGCGTGACAGCGTGACGCCGACGAGCTACGGCACGACGAGCTACACCAGCCCGTCGACCGGATACACGAGCGGCACGGGTTACACGGGCGGCACGACCGCCACCGACTACGGCACCGGCGGCTACGGCACGTCGACCAGCGGCTACACCACGGGCGTCGAGACCGGGTACGCCACGGGCTACACCGAGGGCGGCACCGCGACCGGTGACCCGCTGACCGGCGTCGAGCGCACGAGCGACCCGAACCTGGCCCCGACCAGCGGTCCGCTGACCGGCACGACCGGGACGACCGGGACGACCGGCGCCACCGACGCCGAGCTCGGCATGCCGGACGCCCCGGCCGCGCCCGAGTACGGCGGCGAGGGTCTGGGCATGCCCGGCCCGAACGCCCCGACGGGCACCGACGACCGAGTACGGCACCGAGTACGGCGAGCACGGCCGTCACACCGGCAACGGCTACACCGAGGGCGAGCGGTGAGCGGGAGCGAGCGCCTCGACGTCGACCCCGGCGTCTCCGTGTCGTCGTCGGGCGCGACAGCGGTCGGCAACGGGTACAGCACCACCGACGACCAGCTGAACGTCGAGAACGCGAGCCTCGGCGACATCGTCGGCCGGCTCGCCTCCGACTTCTCGCAGCTGATGCGCGCGGAGATCGCCCTGGCGAAGGCCGAGGCCAAGGAGGAGGTCAAGGACGCCAGCAAGGGCGTCGGGTCTGCTGGCCGGTGCCGGCTACGCCGGCCACCTGCTGGTGCTCTTCGCCTCCCTGGCGCTGATGTTCCTGCTGGACGTGTGGCTGCCCATCGGGTGGGCGGCGCTGATCGTCGCCCTGATCTGGGGGGTCGTGGCCTTCGTGCTCCAGTCCAGCGGACGCAAGAACCTGCAGCGGGCCACGCCGCCCATGTCGGAGACCGTCGAGACCCTGAAGGAGGACGCCCAGTGGGCGAAGAGACCGCGCGGCTGAGGGCGGAGATCGACCAGACCCGGGAGAACCTGACCCGCGACGTCGACCTCCTGGCCGAGAAGACCAGCCCTTCCAAGATCATGGAGCGGCGGGTGGAGAAGACCAAGCGAGGCCTGTCGGGCCTCAAGGACAAGGTGATGGGCGCCATGCCGGGCTCCGACGACGACTACGGCACCGACTACGGCAACGGGTACGGCAACGGGTACGGCTACAGCGGCGGCGGCGGCCAGGGCGCCGTCGGCACCGCGACGTCGACCGTGACGAGCGGCGTCTCGAGCGCGGCGGACACCGTCGCGTCGGCCGCCGGCACGGCCCGTGACTCGGTCACGGATGCGGTGTCGGGCGTGGGCGATAAGGCGTCGTCCGCGGCCTCCTCGGTGGGCGACGCCGCGAGCGGCGCCGTCGGGACCGTCCGCGAGCAGGCCGAGGGCAACCCCCTCGCCGCGGGCCTGGTGGCGTTCGGCGTCGGCTGGCTCGTGTCGTCGCTGATGCCGGCGAGCGAGACGGAGCGAGCGCGCTGCGCGCAAGGCCGTCGAGCAGGCGAAGAACGCGCCGGTGGTCGACCAGGTGAAGACGGCCGCCCAGGGCGTGGCGCAGGACGTCGGCCAGCACATGCAGGAGCACGCCTCCGAGGCGGCCCAGCAGGTGAAGGAGAAGGCGCAGGACGCCACGGCCACCGTCAAGGACGAGGCGCAGGGCGCCGCCCAGGACGTCAAGCAGAGCGCCGCCGGCGCCGCGCAGGACGTCAAGGACGAGACGCAGCAGCACGTCGAGGCCGTCCGCAGCGGCTCCGGCTCGACGACGACCGCAGCAAGACCAGCACGTACGGGACCAGCACCTACGGGACCAGCACGTACTCGATTGATCCACCGCACCACTCGCGAGGCGCCTCGGTGGTCCGACCGCCGGGGCGCCTCGGCCGCGGCAGGATGGCCGCATGCGATTCGGGCGCACCTTCGAGGAGTTCGAGGTCGGCGACGTCTACCGGCACTGGCCGGGCAAGACGATCACCGAGGCCGACGACCACCTCTTCTGCCTGCTCACCATGAACCACCACCCGCTCCACCTCGACGCGCACTACGCCGGGGGCTCCACCCAGTTCGGCCGCAACGTCGTCGTGGGCAACCTCGTCTACTCGCTGCTGCTCGGCATGTCGGTGCCCGACGTCTCCGGAAAGGCCATCGCCAACCTCGAGGTCGAGTCCCTGCGGCACGTGGCGCCGACGTTCCACGGCGACACGCTGTACGGCGAGACGCACGGTGCTGGCCAAGCGGGAGTCTGCGTCCCGGCCCGACCGGGGCATCGTGCAGGTCGAGACCCGCGGGTACACCCAGGAGGGCACCGTCGTGTGCGTGTTCCGGCGCAGCGTCCTCGTGCCCACCCAGGCGTACCTGGACGCCCGCGGCGGCGACCAGCCGGGCCGGCCGGTGCCGCGGGACGCCCCGGAGGGCACCTGAGTCGCTGCCCGCGCCACGCTCGTGATGGGCCGTGACGGAGAGTCCTTGACCTGGGGCTCCCGGGACGCGACCGTCGGAGGGTGAGCGCTCAGCTGACCTGCCCGCGGTGCGGTCGCGACGTCAAGGCCCCCGGCCTCTGGTCCGACACGTGGGAGTGCCCCGTGCACGGCGCCGTCGCGCCCCTGCACCCGGCGATGGTCGGCTCCGAGGAGGTGCTGCGGCAGCTCGGCCAGCGCTCGCAGGTGCCGGTGTGGTTGCCCTGGCCGCTGCCGCTCGGCTGGCTGGTCTCGGGCCTGCAGTACGCCGGTGACGACCACACCGGCCCGGTGGCCACCGTGCTCGCGTGCTCGGGCCCGAACCCGCTGACCGTGGACGTCGACGACCTCTCCGCCGACCTCGTGCTCGTCGCCGAGCAGCCCGGCGTCGGGCTCGGCGCCCACCTGGCAGGCCTCGAGGGGCTCGATCCCGGCGGCCGGGTCGGCACCGGCTCGGCGGGCGCGAAGCTCGTGGCGGCGGGCCACGACACCCCGCTCTGGCCCGTCGAGGTCGACGACGCCGCGGCCTTCGTCGGCGAGGCCGCCGGTGTCTGGCTCTGGGCGATCGCCTGGCCCGGCACGGCCGCCGCCGTGCTGCTCGAGCAGTTCGAGCTGCGCGACGCCTGCGACCCCGGCAACGTCTTCGAGCTGCCGTACGGCGCCCTCTCGCCACGCCTGGCGCCGCCCGCCGAGTGAGCGCCGCTGTCGGTCGCCGCCCCTAGGGTGACGGCGTGCGCATCGACCTCCACGTCCACTCCTCGGCGTCCGACGGCACCCACCCGCCGGCCGCCGTGGTGGCCGAGGCGGCGGCCGCCGGGCTGGACGCGATCGCGCTCACCGACCACGACACGACCGCGGGCTGGGCCGAGGCCGAGGCGGCGGCGCGCCGCCTCGGGCTGGTGTTCGTGCCCGGCATCGAGCTCTCCACCCAGCTCGACGGCGTCAGCGTGCACCTGCTCGCCTACCTGCCCGACCCCGCCGACCCCGCGCTGGTCGTCGAGATGGATCGCACCCGCGCCGACCGGCTGACCCGCGCCCGCCGCATGGTCGACCTCGTCGCGGCCGACTACCCGCTGACCTGGGCCGAGGTGGCGGCTCGGGTCGAGCCGGGTGCCACGGTCGGGCGCCCGCACATCGCCGACGCGATGGTCGCCAAGGGGCTGGTCGCCACCCGCGACGAGGCCTTCGCCACCGTCCTGCACAGCGGCTCGCGCTACCACGTGCGCCACTACGCACCCGACACGGCACGTGCGGTCCGGCTCGTGCGCGGCGCCGGCGGCGTGCCCGTGATGGCGCACCCGCTGGCCGCCCGCCGCGGCCGCGTCGTTCCCGACGGCGGCGATCGTGGAGCTGGCCGGCGAGGGCCTGGCCGGCCTCGAGGTGGAGCACCGCGACCACGAGCCCGCCGAGCGCGCGCACCTGCGGGCGCTGGCCGCCGAGCTGGGCCTGTTCACGACGGGCGCGAGCGACTACCACGGCACCGGCAAGCTCAACCGGATCGGCGAGAACCTGACCGACCCCGCCGTGCTGGAGCGGATCGAGGCCGAGGCGACGGGGGCACGGGTGGTCCGGGCGTGAACACGCTGATCAACACCAGGCTCTTCGGGGAGTCGTTCGTCACCCTGTTCGTCATCATGGACCCGCCGGGCACGCTGCCCGTCTTCCTCGCGCTCACGGCCTCCATGGAGCACCGCGACCGGGTCCGCGCGGCTCGCCAGGCCGTCGGCGTCGCGCTGCTGGTCATCGTCGTCTTCGCGGTCTTCGGCCGGCGGATCCTCGACTACCTGCAGGTCACGCTGCCGGCCCTGCAGGGCGCCGGCGGCCTGCTCCTGCTGCTCATCGCCCTGGAGCTGCTCACCGACAGCGGCAACGACCCGGTGAGCACCGAGGGCGTGAACATCGCCTTCGTCCCACTCGGCACCCCGCTGCTCGCGGGCCCCGGCGCGATCGTCGCGACCATGGTCTTCGCCGGCCGCGCCGACACGGTCGGCGACGTCGCCGGCCTCGCGCTGGGCATCCTGGCCGTGTTCGTCGTGCTGTACCTCGTGCTGCGCTTCGCCGGCCTGATCCTGCGCCTGCTCGGGCGAAGTGGCGTCAGCCTCGTCACACGGATCTCGGGCCTGCTGCTCTCCGCGATCGCCGTGCAGCTCATCGCCAACTCCGTCACCGCCTTCGTGCAGGCGGCCTCGTGACCGCCGTCCAGGGCCTGCTCGACGGGATGCCCCGCCGGCTCTACCCCTGCACGCCCACCCGCCTGACCACCTGGCTCGACTGCCCCCGGCGCTACCGGTTCAGCTATCTCGACCGGCCCGCCCCGCCCAAGGGCCCGCCGTGGGCCCACACCGGCCTCGGCACCTCGGTGCACACGGCTCTCGCCTCCTGGTGGCGCCTGCCGCTGCGACAGCGGACGCCGCAGCGCGGGGCCGCGCTCGTGCGGGAGGGCTGGGTGCGCGAGGGCTACCGCGACGGGGAGCAGTCGGAGCAGGTGCGCGAGCGGGCAGCCGGCTGGGTGCGCGACTACCTGGCGGACGTCGACCCCGCGGCGGAACCGCTCGGCGTCGAGCGCACCGTGTCGGCGCCCACCGGCGCGCTCGTGCTGTCCGGCCGGGTCGACCGGATCGACGAGCGGCCCGACGGCAGCGTCGTCGTGGTCGACTACAAGACGGGCCGCACCCCGCCCGGCGACGACGCGGCCCGCTCGAGCCTCGCGCTCGCGGTCTACGCGGTCGCCGCCGCCCGGACGCTGCGCCGTGCCTGCGCCGTCGTCGAGCTGCACCACCTGCCCACGGGAACGGTCGCCGCCGCGGCCCACACCCCCGGGAGCCTGGCCCGCAAGGTCGCCGAGGCGGAGTCGATCGCCCGCGACGCGCGTGCGGCCGACGAGGCCTACGCGGCCGGCGACACCGGCGACGACAGGTTCCCTGCGCGGGCGTCGTCCCTCTGCTCGTGGTGCGACTTCCGCCGGGTCTGCGCGGAGGGCCGGGCGGCCGGCCCCGAGCGCGAGCCCTGGAGTGCCGTGTGACTTCTGGAGTGCCAGGTGACGCGGGCCCGTGCTCAGGGCGGGTCCAGCCGGGCCTTCGCGACGCGCAGGTGCGGCCCCTCCCGCAGCGGCGGCACCCCTGCCTGCACGCCGCGCAACGCCGCGCGCAGGCTGCGCAGGCCCACGGTGGTGGCGGCGTCCGTGAGGCCCGCAGCCCCCGGCAGCTCCGGCAGCGCGTAGAGCCGACGCCCCCAGGGCGGCAGCGCGGCGAAGGCCAGTCCGGCCACCCCGGCCCACGCGGGGCGGGCGGGCGTCCCGGGCGCGACGTGCGCCGGCAGGGGGGGCGTCACCAGCTCCACCGCGGCCCGTCGCGCCGCCGGGGTGCACACGAGCGCGGGCCGGATCACCCTGAAGTAGTCGTGCAGACCGGCACGGTCGTGCGGCACCTCGTCGGGTTCGAGCCCGACGAGCATCGCGGCCTTGACCTGCTCGGCGACGTACCCGTCCTGCTCGGCGCCCGTCAGCGAGACGCCGCCGCGGGTCAGCACCTCCAGGAACGACGCGACCAGGCAGCAGTGCACCCACGCGAGCAGCTGGGGGTCGTCGGCGGCGTACTCGACCCCGCCCGGCAGCGTCCCGCGCACCCTGGCGTGGATCGCGCGGACGCGCGACGCGGCGAGCATCGCCTGGGTCGTGCTGCCGTACGTGGTCACGGCGAGGTACTCGGCGGTGCGGGAGAGCCGGCCCCACAGGTCCTCGTGCGCGGACGTCTCCTGGACGAAGGCCGCCATGGCCACGGGGTGCAGCGCCTGCAGCAGCAGCGCCCGCAGTCCGGCGACCCCCATCAGTGGCTCGGCGTGCAGCCGCCAGGTGACGCTCTCGGGCCCGAAGAGCCCGGCGTCACCGTCGCGCACCCCCGTCGCCGGCCGCGCGGGCCGGTCCGGTCCCTCGGGGGTGTCGCTCACCCCCAGGAGCCTTGCGCGGGCGGCGCGTGATCGCAGTTCGAGGGCCGTGGGAACGTGCGGCCGGGGGAGGCCGGCAGTCCTCGCGGACGGCGCAGAACCCGGCCCCGGACGTGACGTCGGGGAACCGGGTCCTGCGTTCGTTACCTGTGTGGCCGCTGTCGACGGTCGGTCAGACGGCGGTCGACTCCGGGGTGCTGTCCTGTGTGCCGTCCTGGGTGCCGTCCTGGGTGCCGGTCGCCCGGCTGCCGCCGCGGCGTCCGCGGCGGCGTCGGCGGCTGCGGGAGCCCTCGCCGTTGTCGGCCCCGGCGGGGTCGCCGCCCGCGCCGGTGTCGGGGGCGGCGACGGCCTCGGTCGGCGCCGTGCGGCTGCCGACGGGCTCGGGAACGCCGGCGATACCCACGGAGCCGGCGGCGACCCCGCCGCGGGTGCGGCGGCGGGTCCGTGTGCGGGCTGGGCGCGCGGCTGCCGAGTCGTCGGGAGCGTCGTTCGAGCCGTCGGCTGCGGACGCGGCGCGGGCGCCCCGGCCAACCCCCGGCCGGCGCTCGGAGCGGTCGCCGCGGCCGGTGCGCTCGTTGCGGCCGGAACGGTCGCGGCCGCCGCGGGGCCCGCGGCCCGTCTCGCCCAGGTCCTCGACGGCCTCGGCCTCGAGGCCGGCCCGGGTGCGGGCGGCGCGGGGCAGGCGGCCGGTGGTGCCCTCGGGGATGTCGAGCTCGGAGAACAGGTGCGGCGACGAGGAGTACGTCTCCTGCGGCTCGGGGATGCCGAGGTCGAGCGCCTTGTCGATCATCCCCCAGCGGTGCAGGTCGTCCCAGTCGACGAAGGTGACCGCGGTGCCCGTGTTGCCGGCGCGGCCGGTGCGGCCGATCCGGTGCAGGTAGGTCTTCTCGTCCTCGGGGCACTGGTAGTTGACGACGTGCGTGACGTCGTCCACGTCGATGCCGCGGGCGGCGACGTCGGTGGCGACCAGCACGTCGACCTTGCCCTTGCGGAACGCGCGCATCGCCTGCTCGCGGGCGCCCTGGCCGAGGTCGCCGTGGATGGCCCCGACGGCGAAGCCGCGGTCGCCGAGCTCCTCCGCGACCTTGGCGACGGTGCGCTTGGTGCGCGCGAAGATGATCGTCAGGCCGCGCTCGCGGGCCTGGAGCATGCGCGCCAGCATCTCGACCTTGTCGAGCGCGTGGGCGCGGTACACGACCTGCTTGATGGCCTTGACCGTCGCCCCGCTGTCGTCGGGGTCGGCGGCCCGGATGTGCGTGGGCTGGGTCATGTAGCTGCGGGCGAGCGACACCACGGGCCCGGGCATCGTCGCCGAGAACAGCATGGTCTGGCGGCCGGCCGGGGTCTGCGCGAGCAGCTTCTCGACGTCGGGCAGGAAGCCCAGGTCGAGCATCTCGTCGGCCTCGTCGAGCACGACGATGCGCGCGTGGGCGAGCGTGAGGTGCTTCTGCTGGGCGAGGTCGAGCAGCCGGCCGGGGGTGCCGACGACGACCTCGACGCCGGTGCGCAGCGCCTCGACCTGCGGCTCGTAGGCGCGGCCGCCGTAGACGGTGAGCACCCGGACGGGCCGCAGCTTGCCGGCGGTGGCGAGGTCGCCCGCGACCTGGACCGCGAGCTCGCGGGTCGGGACGACGACGAGCGCCTGCGGCTTGCCGGGCGCGTCGAGCTGGTCGAAGCCGGGCTCGCCGGGGCCGGCGACGCGCTCGAGCACGGGGATCCCGAAGCCGAGCGTCTTGCCGGTGCCGGTCTTCGCCTGGCCGATGACGTCGTGGCCGCCGAGCGCGACGGGCAGTGTCATGGCCTGGATCGGGAAGGTCCGGGTGATCCCCACACCGGCTAGCGCGCGGGCGATGGGCTCGGAGACCCCGAGCTCACCGAACGTCGGCAGCTCGGCTGCGGGAGCGTCGTCCAGGTCGTCGTCCAGGTCGTCGTCCAGGTCGTCGTCCAGGTCGTCGTCCAGGTCGTCGTCCAGCTCCGAATCGAGGTCCGCATCGAGGTCCGAATCGAGGTCGGCCTCGAGGTCCGCGTCGAGGTCGGCCTCGAGATCGCTGTCGAGATCGCTGTCGACGTCGGTGGTGAGCGTGCTGTCGAGGTCGCCCTCGGGCTCGGTCAGGTATGCGTCTGTGGTCACGGACTGCTTTCTGGTCGGGGCGGGGGCCGCACGCCGGCGGCGCCGAGACGGCGCCACAGCGGGCCGCACCGCGTGTTCGGGGAGCCGATCGGCCACCCGACCGGTCATCCGTGGTTGTCGGCTGTTCTCTCGGTCGAGAACGGCGCGACCTGTACACCCTAACGCCCGGGGAGCGCCAGGACCTTCCCGTCGCGGACGAAGGCGTCGCGGTCGGTAGCCTGCGGCCATGACCGACGCTGCCGACCCCGAGCGTGACCGGGCCTACCGCGAGGCCGTCGTCGACCTGCTCGGTGCCCTGGCGTACGGCGAGCTGACCGCCTTCTCGCGGCTGGCGTCCGACGCCGACCTCGCGCCGTCGCTGTCCGCCAAGGCGGAGCTCGCGCGGCTGGCGGTCAACGAGTTCCGGCACTTCGAGGTGCTGCGCGCCCGGCTCGAGACCATGGCCGTCGACCCCGACGGCGCCATGGGGCCGTTCGTGGTCGCCCTCGACGCCTTCCACGAGCGGACGGCGCCGCAGTCGTGGCTGGAGGGCCTGGTCAAGGCGTACGTCGGCGACGGCATCGCCCGCGACTTCTACCGCGAGATCAGCGCCTACCTCGACCCCGGCACGCACGAGCTCGTCACGACGGTGCTGGCCGACGAGGGACACGCCGAGTTCGTCGTCCGCGAGGTGCGGCAGGCCATCGAGGCGGACCCGCGGATCGCCGGCCGGCTGGCGCTGTGGGGGCGCCGGCTCGTCGGCGAGGCGCTCAGCCAGGCCCAGCGGGTCGCCGCCGACCGCGACGGCCTCACGGCGCTCCTGGTGGGCGGCGTGGGCAGCAGCGGCGCCGACCTCGCCGAGCTGGTGCGCATGTTCGGGCGGCTCACCGAGGCGCACAGCGGGCGGATGGCCACGCTCGGCCTGTCGGCCTGATCGGGGGCCGGGCGTGGAGCTGGTCCACTCGGGCAAGGTCAGGGACGTCTACGAGGACGGCGACGACCTCGTGCTCGTCGCGTCGGACCGCATCTCGGTGTTCGACGTCGTGCTGCCGACGCCGATCCCCGACAAGGGTGCGATCCTGACGCAGCTGTCGCTGTGGTGGTTCGAGCGGCTCGCCGACATCGTGCCGAACCACGTCGTGTCCGCGACCGACATCCCCGTTCGCTGGGCCGGCCGCGCCGTCCGCGTCCGCCGGCTCGCGATGGTGCCGGTGGAGTGCATCGCCCGCGGGTACCTCGCGGGTTCCGGGCTCGCCGAGTACCGGGCCGGCGGCGGCGTCCAGGGTGTGCCCCTGCCCAGCGGCCTGGTGGAGGGTTCCCGGCTGCCGGAACCGGTGTTCACGCCCTCGACGAAGGAGCCCGCCGGCAGCGGCCGGCACGACGAGCCGCTGACGTTCGAGCAGGCGGCGGAGCGGGTGGGGGAGCCGCTCGCGGCGCGAGCTGCGGCGGCTCACGCTCGAGGTGTACGTGCAGGGTGCCGAGGTGGCGAACGCGCGGGGGGTCGTGATCGCGGACACCAAACTCGAGTTCGGGCACGACGCGCAGGGTGAGCTGGTGCTCGGCGACGAGCTCCTGACGCCGGACTCGTCGCGGTTCTGGCCGCTGGAGGAGTGGGCGCCGGGCCGCCCCCAGTTCGCCTTCGACAAGCAGTACGTGCGCGACTGGGCGGCGGCCACCGGCTGGGACAAGAAGGAACCGGGCCCGGAGCTGCCGGGCGACGTGGTCGAGGTGACCCGCGGCCGGTACGTGGCGGCCTACGAGCGGATCACCGGCCGGCGCTGGACCTGACGGGACCTGACAGGGACCCGACAGGGCGGGTCCGGCGGGTCAGCCGCCGAGCGTGCCGAAGCCCACGCGCCGGGTCTCGGGTGCGCCGACCTCGACGTACCCGATGAGCGACCCCGGGACGATGACGAGCCGGCCCTTGTCGTCGGTGAGCCGCAGGAGCTCGCCCTTCCCGACGGCGCTCGCCACCGCTTCGGCGACGGCCTCGGGGGTGAGCTCGCTCTCGAGCACCACCTCGCGGGCGACGTCCCGGATGCCGATCTTGACCTCCACGCTTGCTGGCCTCCTCGTGCGGTGCGGCACCACCGGGACGGCGGTGCTCGGATGCTCGACCGGCAGGCTAACCCAGCGCTGCGGAGCGGCTACGGGTGACCCGCCTTCGGGAAGCCGCCGATACCCCGCCACGACAGATGGGCGACGAGCGCGGCGGCGGCGTCGCGGGGCACCGGGCGGCCGGTCTGCGTCCAGTAGCGGGCGGTCACGTGGGCGATCCCGGCCAGGCCGATCGCGAGGAGCTCGGCCTCGGCCGCGGGCAGCCCCGTGTCCTCCTTGATGACCTCGGCGATGGCCTCGGCGCAGCCCCGCTGCATCCGGTCGAGGAGCTCGCGGACCTCGGGGTCGGAGGTGAAGTCGGACTCGAACACGAGCCGGAACGACTCGCTCTCGGAGTCGATGAACGCGAAGAACGCGCTCATCGTGGCGTCGACCCGCTGCTTGTTGTCGGTGGTCGAGGCGAGCGCCTCGCGGGTGGCGGCGACGAGCTCGTCGGTGTGCTGCTCGAGCAGGGCCAGGTAGAGGTCGCGCTTGCTCGGGAAGTGCTGGTAGAGCACGGGCTTGCTGACGCCGGCGCGCTCGGCGATCTCGTCCATCGCGGCGGCGTGGTAGCCCTGCGCCACGAACACCTCGCGGGCGGCGCCGAGCAGTTGCAGGCGGCGGGCGCCCCGGGGCAGGCGTGCGCCGCGCGCCGGTGCCTCCGCCTCGCTCACCCCGCCGATCCTACCCGCGGGTAACCCGATCGCCCCTGTCCGCGCCCCGCCCGGACGGCGGTGGCATGCTCGGAGGGTGCCTGCCGTGCCGCTCCCGCCGCTCGTCGAGCCCGCCGCGGAGCTCTCCGCGGCCGAGGCGCAGCGGTACGCGCGCCACCTCGTCCTGCCCGGGGCTCGGCCCGCTCGCCCAGCGCCGGCTCAAGGCGGCCCGGGTGCTCGTCGTCGGCGCCGGCGGTCTCGGCAGCCCCGCGCTGCTGTACCTGGCCGCGGCCGGTGTGGGCACGATCGGGATCGTGGACGACGACGTCGTCGACGTCTCCAACCTGCAGCGGCAAGTCGTGCACGCGGACGCCGACGTCGGCCGCCGCAAGGTGGACAGCGCCCGCGACCGGGTGCTCGCGGCGAACCCGCTCGTGACGGCGCGGACGTACCCGGTGCGGCTCACCGCCGCCAACGCCCTGGAGATCCTCGGTGACTACGACGTCGTCCTGGACGGCGCCGACAACTTCGCCACCCGCTACCTGGTGGACGACGCCTGCGCGCTGCTGGGCATCCCCGACGTGTGGGGCTCGATCCTCGGCTTCGACGCGCAGGCCGCCGTGTTCTGGGCGGCGCACGGGCCGACCTATCGCGACCTCTTCCCCTCGCCGCCCGACCCCGGTTCGGTGCCGTCGTGCGTCGACGGAGGCGTGCTCGGCGCGCTCTGCGCGACCGTCGGGTCGGTGATGGCCACCGAAGGGGTCAAGCTCGTCTGCGGCATCGGGGAGCCGCTGGTCGGCCGGCTGCTCGTCCTCGACGCGCTCGGGGCGACCTGGCGCACGGTCGCCGTCCGGCCTGACCCGGGCCGCCGACCGGTGACCGCCCTCGACGACTACGACGCGTTCTGCGGCCAGCCGGCCGTCGGGGCCGGGGTCGACCCCGCCGACGAGGTCGAGCCCAAGGTCCTGGCCGACCTGCTGGCGGCCCGGGACGCCGCCGGCCCGCGCCCGCTGCTCGTCGACGTCCGCGAACCCCACGAGCACGCGGCGGGGGCCATCGCGGGATCGCTCAACGTCCCGCTGGTGCAGGTCGAGGCCGACCCGGCCGCGGTGCCGGTCGGCGACGGCCCGGTCGTCCTCTACTGCCGCAGCGGGGCCCGCTCGGCCCGCGCCCTCGCCGTCCTGCGCGCGGCCGGCCGCACCGACGCGGTGCACCTCGCCGGCGGCATGCTGGCCTGGGTGCGCGACGTGGAATCCGACCGGCCACTGCCGTGACGCCGGCGCTCGAGGCGCTGACGGTCGCTTACCGCGACCTGTCCGCGCTGGTCACCGGACTTCGGGACGACGACGGATGGCTGCCCACCGGCTGCGCCGGATGGTGCGTCAGGGACGTCGTCCAGCACCACCTGTTCGACGGGCAGCGGGCTCTGGTCGCCTTGGCGAACCCGGCCTCTGGTCCGGCGGACAGGGACGCCGTGACGTACTGGGCCGACTGGCAGCCCGGCACCGACGCCGCGAGTGTGCACCGGAGGCAGGTGCGCATCATGTCGGGCGTGTGGTCCCGGCTCGAAGGTCTGGCGCGCCTGTACGCCGAGACGCTCGCCGCCGTCGTGGTGGCCGCGGAGCGTGCCGACCCGGGCGAGGTGGTCGCCACCCAGCGGCACGCCCTGCGGGTCGAGGACCTGCTGACCACGCTCGCCGTCGAGGCCGCCGTCCACCACCTCGACCTCGTGGCCGGGCTCGACGCCCCCGGCCCGGGCCCAGTGCCGCTGCGCGCGGTCCGTGCCACCCTCGACGGGCTGCTCGGCGCGCCCGGGCCCGCCGCGTGGAGCGACGAGCGCTGGGCCCTGGTCGGCACCGGCCGGGCCGCCCCGACGTCCGCGGAGCGCGCGGAACTCGGGACGGCCGCGGACCGGCTTCCGCTGTTCGGCTGAGTTCCCGGCGCTCAGAAGCCGCTCGTGTGCAGCCAGGCCAACGAGGCGGCGTCCCAGGCGGTCGCCACGCTCTCGTCGCCGGCGGGTGCGACGCCCCACACGATCGTGGCGTCGGCGAAGGTGCGCAGCTGCGAGATGTCGACGCCTGGTTCGTCGCGGTCGCCGCGCAGGTGCAGCACCTGGGGCGCGCCCAGGCTCCGGCCCTCCACCCGGACGGCCACCACCGCGCCCTCGCCGGGCTCCTGCGCCGGGGCGGGAGCGGTGGCCGGGCCGCCCTCGACGTAGACGTCGCCCTGCGCCGGGACGAGCGCGAGCCCTCCGGCGTACGTGAAGGCGTGCGGGTCCTCGTCGGTGGCCGCCCTGGTGCCGGGGAGCGAGACCGCGTCGAGCAGCCGCGGGTGCGCGGGGTCGGCGACGTCGAACAGTGACATGCGCAGCCCGGTGACGACGCCGTCGGAGGCGGCGTCCTGGCCCGACGCCGAGCAGCAGGCCGCCGTCGAGGGGGTGCAGGTAGGCCGAGAAGCCGGGCAGCTTCAGCTCGCCGGCGACCCGCGGGTGTGCCGGGTCCGCGAGGTCGAGGGTGTACAGCGGGTCGGTCTGCCGGAACGTCACGACGTAGCCGACGGGGCCGGCGAACCGCACCGCGTGGATCGTCTCGGTGGTGCCGAGCCCGTCGACCTTGCCCATCTGCACGAGCGTCCCGTCGCGCAGCTCGAGCACGGTGACGGCGCTGCTCGAGACCGGCATCGCGGGACGCGCCGGGACCGGCACGGCGGGGGCGGGGGCGGGGGCGGCGGGCCCCGGCGGGACGCCCACCGCCGGACCCTCGGCCGCGCCCACGGCGAAGGCCGGTGAGGTCGTCGTGGCGACCCGCAGCCTGCCCTCGTACTCGTCGAGCGCGGAGGAGCCGATGAGCGTGCCGTCGACGGAGCCCGAGCCGAGGTAGCGGACGCCGTCGGCCCCGGTGGCGAACGCGTGCACCAGGGTGCGCGGGGTCGAGATCGCGGGGGAGCCGGACACGGGGCCGGACGCCGCGCCGGACGTGGCCGACGGTGTGGGCGTGGCCGGGTCCGGCCACTGCGTGGTGGCGACGTAGCTGCGGTCGCCCGCGGAGTAGAGGGTGGCGCCGGTGGCGACGACGCCGGCGCCGTCCCAGCGGTCGACGCCGCCGGAGCGCAGGTCGACGGTGAGCATCGCCAGCGTCCCGAGGCCCGAGAACGCGCCGGGCAGGCCGACCCGGGAGCAGTCGAGGAGGCGCCCGTGCGTCGCCCGGCCGGTGGCCGGGGTCAGCGTCCACTGCGGGAGCCACTGGTCGATCGTGCTCGTCCGCACGACCCGGCGATTGGTCTCCAGGGCCTCGCGGGTGACGGCCTCGACGTCCCGCCCGGTGCCGGCCCCCGGGCTCCAGGTCGGCACGCCACCGGCGGCGTCCGGAGCGGCGTACGCAGGAGCTGCCATCGCCTCCGCCGGAAGCGGGACCGGCCTGGGGAGCGCCGGGCGCACGAACGGGAGGCGGTCGGGGGTCGCGGAGACCGACAGCTGGGCGACGCCGTCGTGCAGCCGCGCCCCCACCAGCGACCCGTCGACGTCGAGGGTGCGCACCAGGCGGGGGTGCGCCGGGTTCGCGACGTCCACCTGCGCGACGCGAACCTGGGCGGGGAGCGGCGGGATGGCCTTGTACGGGTGCCGGGGCGGGACCGGAGGCGGGTCCTGCACGCCCCGCTCCTGCAGGGCCGGCGTCGCCCCCAGCAGGAGCACGGTGCCGCCCTGGACCAGCAGCGATGTCGGGCGCCACCCCGTCCGCAGCCGCCCGATCACGCTCGCGGATCCGTCGGGAAGGGTGCGGAGCACGACCAGCCCGGTCGAGGCGCCGGACGACGCGACCGTGAGGACCAGGTCGCCCGACCGCTTGGTCACGTCGGCCTCGTCGACCCCGGCGACCTGGACGTTGGTCCCGGTCGTGGACGTCAGCCCTGCCGGGGCGCCGGGTGCGGCGGCGGGCGCGCCCGCGTCCGCTCCTGCGGCCGCTGCGAGCGGGACGGGCGCCGCCTCGGCGCGGATGCCCGGCGAGACGCTGGGGACGGCGAACGCGGTGCCGCCATCGAGACCGTAGGGCGTCACCCGCGGCATGGCCCACGCGCGCAGCCGGTCGAGGAGCTGGTCGCAGCTGGTCACCGTGGTGTAGTCCGCGAGACCGGTCCGGACGGCGCCGGCGCCGCCGCCCGACGTGTCGCCGGCGGGCCGGCCGAGCGCCCAGGCGCCGCCCCCCGCGACGACGACAGCGGCGACGACGGGAACGGTGATGCGCACGGCGCGGGAGGGCTGCACGGGATCTCCTCGGGGCGAGCTCCTGGGTGGCGCCCGCTACGACGCGGCGGAGGACGGTGCGGTTCCACCCTCCGGCCACCGATGCGGTCCGGCCACCGACCGCGCCCGGGTGCGGCATGCTCGTCGGTGATGCCAGGGGACGTCGACGAGCTGCCCGACCTCGCGTCGGCCGTGCTGGACGCGGTCGACCTCGTGCCGGCCGCGCACGTCGTCACGTACGGCGACGTCGCGGCCCTGGTCGGGTGCGGCCCGCGGCAGGTGGGGACGGTGATGGCGCGCTGGGGTGGGGCGGTGGCGTGGTGGCGGGTGCTGCGGTCCGACGGCTCCCCGCCGACCGGTCACGAGCGCGAGGCGCTGCGCCGCTACGGCGCCGAGGGGACGCCGCTGCGGCCCGGCGGGCGGCGCGTCGACCTCGCCCGCGCGCGCTGGCCGCTCGACCTGCCGCCGGACGAGCCGGCCCATGGGCCGGCGGCCGGCACGGGCGGCGGGTCGCGGAGCGGGTCTGTCGGTGGCGCGTGATGGGATCGTGGGCGTGACAGCAGGCGTGCACGACGAGCCCCTCGTGCGCCTCGTGCGGCCACGCCGGGCCCTCGAGCGCGTGCCGGTGCTCGACGAGCCGCAGGCCCTGGTCGTGGGGCATCGGCAGGGCGCCGGCCCCCTGGTCGTGCTGGGGGCGCCGGGCACCGGCAAGACGACGGCGCTGGTCGAGGCCGTCGTCGCGCGCGTCGAACGCGACGGGGTGGCGCCCGACGCCGTGCTGGCGCTCGCGGCCACGCGCACCGCCGCCGCCGCGTTCCGCGACCGGGTGGCGTCCCGGCTCGACCGCACGGTGCGCGAGCCGCTGGCGCGCACCCCGCACTCCTACGCCTTCGGCCTGCTGCGGCGTGTGCACGTGCTCGAGGGCGACGTCCCGCCCCGCCTGATCAGCGGGCCGGAGCAAGACCTGGTGCTGGCCGACATGCTCGCGGGGCACGAGGCCGGGGCCGGGCGCGGCCCCAGGTGGCCCGCCGCGATCGGGCCGCAGGTGCGGAGCCTGCGCGGTTTCCGCACCGAGCTGCGCGATCTGCTGATGCGGGCGGTCGAGCGCGGCGCCGGGCCGGCGGAGCTCGCCGAGCTCGGGCGCCGGCTGCGTCGCCCCGACTGGGTGGCGGCGGCCGAGGTGCTCGACGAGTACGTCGAGGTGACGTCGCTGGCGACGCCGGGGGCCTACGACCCGGCGGGCATCGTCGACGCCGCGGCCAACCTGCTGTCGGTCGACCCTGGCCTGCTCGCCGCCGAGCGCGAGCGCTGGGCGCTGGTGGTGGTCGACGACGCGCACGAGGTCACGGCGGCAACCCAGCGACTGCTCGAGGTGCTCGTGGGCGACGGCGGCGACGTCGTCCTGGCGGGCGACCCCGACGCGGCCACCCAGACCTTCCGCGGCGCCCGGCCCGCGTTCGTCGCGGGCGTGTCGTCGTCGTGGCATCGTGCCGACGGCCGTGGCGCCGCCCGGGTGGTGCTGGGCACGGTGCACCGGCAGGGGCCCCTGCTGCGTGAGGTCGGGGCGCGGGTGGCCGCCCGGATCGGTTCCGTGGGCGCGACGGTGCAGCGTTCTGCAAGGCCGTCGGGCGACGCGCCGATGGGGAGAGTGGCCGCCCACGTGTTGCCCTCCGGCGCGGCGGAGGCGGCGTACGTCGCGCACCACCTCCGCCGGCTGCACCTGGTCGGCGGGTTGGGCTGGGGCGAGATGGCGGTCGTGGTCCGCTCCGCCCGCACCACCGAGACCCTGCGCCGGGCGCTGGCGGCCGCCGGGATCCCTGTGGCCGCGCCGGCCACCGAGGTCCCGGTGCGTGACGAGCCCGCCGTGCTCCCGCTGCGGCTGGCCATGGCCGCCGTGCTCGACCCGGCCACGCTCACGCCCGACGTCGCGGTGGAGCTGCTCGGCGGCCCCATGGGCGCGGTCGACGCGGTGGGCCTGCGCCGGCTCCGGCAGGCGCTGCGGGCCCGCGAGCTCGAGGCCGGCGGTGACCGGTCGAGCGACGACCTGCTGGTCGCCGGCCTGCTCGACCCCGCGCAGCTGGCGCCGCTCGACCCCCGCGCGGTGCGCGGCGCGCGCCGGGTGGCGGCCGTGCTCGCCGCGGGGCGGGCGGCGGCGGCCGAGCGCGGTGCGACCGCCGAGACGGTGCTGTGGGAGCTGTGGCACGCCGCCGGGCTGGCCGAGCCGTGGCGCCGGCGGGCGCTCGGCGGGGGCGCGGCCGGCGCCCGCGCCGACCGCGACCTCGACGCCGTCGTCGCGCTGTTCGAGGCGGCCGCCCGGTTCGTCGACCGGTTGCCGCACGCCGGCCCCGGCGCGTTCCTCGCATACCTCGAGGGCCAGGACGTCCCGGGGGACACCCTGGCGGAGCGGGCGCCGACGGACGACAGTGTCGCCCTCGTCACCCCGCACGGCGCGGCGGGCCGCGAGTGGGCGGCCGTGGCCGTCGTCGGCCTGCAGGAGGGCGCCTGGCCCGACCTGCGGCTGCGGGGTTCGCTGCTGGGCGCCCAGGAGCTCGCCGACCTGCTCGACGGCAGGGCGGCGGAGGGCACCACCGGCGGGGCCGCGCAGCGCCGGGCCGTGCTCGACGACGAGCTGCGGCTGTTCCACGTAGCCGTGACCCGGGCGCGTCGCGACCTCCTGGTCACCGCGGTGAGCTCGGCCGACGAGCTCCCGTCGCCGCTGCTCGACCTCGTCGCGCCACTGCCGTCCGACGTCGAGGTGCGGCCGCTGACCGAGGTCCCCCGGGTGGCCACCCTGCCGTCCCTGGTGGCCGAGCTGCGCGCCGTCGCGGTCGACCGGCAGGCCCCGGCGCGCCGCCGGCTCGCAGCCGCCCGCCGGCTGGCCGGCCTGGCCCTGGCGGGGGTCCCCGGGGCCGACCCGCAGGAGTGGTACGGGCTCGCCCCTGTCTCCGATCCCAGGCCGCTGCGGCTCGCCGGCGAGCCGGTGTCGGTCAGCCCCTCCAAGGTGGAGCAGTTCGACCGCTGCCCGCTGCGCTGGCTGCTGGAGACCACCGCCGGCGGGGGTCGCGGCCCCACCGCGTCGACCGCCCTCGGCACGCTCGTCCACGAGATCGCGCAGGAGGTGCCCGACGGCGACCGCTCCCGGCTGCTCGACCTGCTCGAGGCGCGGATCGGCTCCGTCGGCCTGCCCGAGGGGTGGATCGGCGACCGGGAGCGCGAGCGTGCCCGTCGCATGGTGGCCAAGCTCGCCGAGTACGCCGCGCTGGCCCGGCGCGAGGGCCGGCAGCTGCTCGCCGTCGAGCACGACATCGAGGTGCGGCTCGGTGGCCTGACGGTCCGGGGCAAGGTCGACCGGCTCGAGGTCGACGCCGACGGGCAGCTCGTGGTGGTCGACCTCAAGACCGGCAAGAGTGCTCCCACGCACCGTGACGTGCAGCGCAACGCCCAGCTGGGGGTCTACCAGGTCGCCCTGCGCGAGGGCGGCGCCGAGAGCGTCTCGCCCGGCGTGCGCGACACCGGCGGAGCGGCGCTGGTGCAGCTCGGCACCGACACGCGCAAGGTCAGCGTCCAGCGCCAGCCGGCGCTCGGGGCCGACCCCGAGCCCGACTGGGCGCACACGCTGCTGCAGACCGTGGCCGCCGGGATGGCGGCCGACGGGTTCGAGGCGCGCGGCGGCCAGCACTGCCGCATGTGCGCGGTGAAGCGCTCGTGCCCGCTGCAGGTCGAGGGCCGGCAGGTGCAGCCGTGACCGGCGGCGGCACGGGTCCGCAGGGCGCCGGCGGCGAGGGGCAGGAGCCACGCGCCGAGCAGCTGGGCTTCGAGGACCTGCTCGGTTCCGCGGCCGAACCCGCGCTCGTCCCGGTGCCTTCGCCGGGTGGCCGCGGCGCGCCCGGGCGCGGTGGGGGCCGCGCGCCCCGCGGTGTGCGGGCCAGCGCCGCGGGCGGCGTCCAGGAGCTGCTGCTGCCGGCGTCCGGCGACGGGCTCGGCGGCGGGCTGTCCGCCGCCGAGATCGCGCGCCTGCTCGGGCGGCCCGCGCCCACGCCGGAGCAAACCGAGGTCATCGAGGCGCCGCTCGAGCCGCTGCTCGTCGTGGCGGGGGCGGGTTCGGGCAAGACCGAGACGATGGCCGCCCGGGTGGTGTGGCTCGTCGCGAACGGGCTCGCCGCTCCCGAGGAGGTGCTCGGGCTGACGTTCACCCGCAAGGCGGCGGGCGAGCTCGCCGAGCGGGTGCGCAGCCGGCTGCGCGCGCTGCGGCGGCGGCTGGGCGAGCCCGGCGGCTCCGGCGCCGGAGGTCTCGCGGCGGGTGACGACATCGCGGTGACGGTGTCGACGTACCACTCGTACGCGGCGGGTGTGCTCGGCGACCACGGCCTGCGGCTGGGGGTGGAGCCGGGGGCGCAGCTGCTGGGCGAGGCCGCCGCCTGGCAACTGGCGGCCGAGGTGGTCCAGGGCTGGGACGCCGATCTCGCGGTGGCCGACCGTACCCCCGCCACGGTGACCGAGAGCCTGCTCGGGCTGGCGGGGGAGTGCGCGGAGCACCTCGTCGACCCCGGCGACGTCGCGGCCTACGTCGCGGCGCTGATCGAGCGGGTCGAGCAGCTTCCCGCCGCCGTCGGCGACCCCGGCCCCGGCGTGGTCCCGTCGGGCCTGAAGGAGAGGCTGGCGACGGCCCGCCGCCTGGTGGCCCTGGTGCCGCTGGTCCAGCGGTACGCCGAGCGCAAGCGTGAGCTCGGCGTGCTCGACTTCGGCGACCAGGTGGCACTCGCGGCCCGCCTGGCGGAGGCGGCGCCCGAGGTGGCCGAGGGCGAGCGGGCCCGCTACCGGATCGTGCTCCTCGACGAGTACCAGGACACGAGCCACGCCCAGCTGGTGCTCCTGCGGGGCCTGTTCGGGCGCGGTCACTGCGTCACCGCCGTCGGCGATCCGCACCAGTCGATCTACGGCTGGCGCGGGGCCTCCGCGGGCAACCTGCAGGCCTTCCCGCGCGACTTCCCCGTGGTCGACGCCCCCGGCACACGCGCCGCCGCGGCGACGCGCTACCTGTCGACGAGCTGGCGCAACGACGTCGCCGTCCTCGACGCCGCGAACGCCGTCTCGGCGCCCCTGCGCACGGCCGCGGCGTGGGTCGACCCGGCCGAGGCCGTGCCGGTGCCGGCACTGGGGGGCCGGCCCGGTGCGGGCCCCGGTGAGGTGCTGGCGGCGTGGCACGCCACGACCGACGACGAGGTGCGCTGGGTGGCCGAGGTGGTCGAGGCGCGCTGGCGTGCGGGCCAGCCGGGGGCGACGTCCACCGGCATGCCCGTCGTCGAGGCACCCACGGCGGCCGTGCTCTGCCGCACCCGGGCCCAGTTCCCGTTCGTCGAGGCCGCGCTGCGGGCGCGGGGTCTGCCGGTCGAGGTCGTCGGCCTCGGCGGCCTGCTGCACGTGGCCGAGGTCGCCGAGCTGCGGGCCGCGCTCGAGGTGCTGCACGACCCCTCCCGCGGCGACGCGCTCGTGCGGCTGCTGGCGGGTCCGGCGGTCCGGCTCGGGCCGCGCGACCTCGAGGCGTTGGCGCTGTGGTCGCAGGAGCTGGTCCGCCGGTGGGGCCGGGCGCCGGCGCCCACCCTCACCGAGACCACGCACGACGCCTCGATCGTCGAGGCGCTCGACGAGCTGCCGCCGCAGGGCTGGCGGGCGCGTTCGGGGCAGGAGCTGTCCGACGCGGGCCGAGCACGGCTGGAGCGTCTCGGGAGCACGCTGCGCGAGTTGCGCGGCCGCACGGCCCTGGCGCTGCCCGACCTCGTCGCGGAGGTCGAGCGGGCGCTGCTGATCGACGTCGAGGTGACCGCCCGCCCCGGGGTGCGCCCGGCCACCGCCCGCGCCCACCTCGACGCGTTCCTCGAGGTCGCGGCCGGCTTCGCCGAGGCCGGGCAGGGGCGGCCCGGTGCCGGCCGGGGTGGGGCCTCGCTGGGGGGCTTCCTCGCCTGGCTCGCCGCGGCCGACGAGCGCGAGCGGGGCCTCGACGCCCCGCTCACCCAGGTGCGCCCCGACGCGGTGCAGGTGCTGACCGTGCACGCGGCGAAGGGCCTGGAGTGGGACGTCGTCGCCGTGCCCGGCCTGGTCGAGGGCACGTTCCCCACCGGGAACACCCGCGGCGCCTCGCTGACCTCGTTCGGGTGGCTCGCCGGCTCGTTCGGGGCGCTGCCGTACCCGTTGCGCGGCGACGCCCCCCGGCTGCCGCAGTGGCCGCACGAGGCGGCGCGCAGCCAGGCCGACCTGGCCGGGTCGTTCGAGGAGTTCCGCCGGCTGGCACGCGCCCACGAGGTCGACGAGGAGCGGCGGCTGGCGTACGTGGCGGTGACCCGGGCCCGCTCGGTGCTCGCCTTGTCGGGTGCGGTGTGGGGCGAGGGCAGCACGCCCAGGTCCCCCTCGCGCTTCCTGGAGGAGGTGGCCGCCCTCGCCCGCGAGGGGTCCGGCCCCGGCGGGGTGCGGATCTCGACGTGGAGCGAGCCGCCCGACGACGGCGCGGTGAACCCCAGGGACACGCAGCCGACCGCCCAGTGGCCCGTCGACCCGCTGGGCGAGGCCCGCGAGGGCATCGAGGAGGCCGCCGCCATGGTCCGCGCCTTCCTGTCGGCCAGCGCGCCGGCCGTGGCGGGCGGGGCCGACGACGGCCCGCTCCCCGAGGAGGACCTCGACGAGCTCGTGGCGGGGTGGGACCGCGAGGCGGGCCTGCTGCTCGCGGAACGCGAGGCCGGGCGCTCGGGGGCGGTCCGCGTCGAGCTGCCCGCGCACCTGTCCGCCTCGAAGGTCGTCGCGCTCGCGGCCGACCCCCAGGCGTTCGCCGACCGGCTGCGCCGCCCGCTGCCGCAGCCGCCGCAGCCGCACGCACGGCGCGGGAGCGCGTTCCACGCCTGGCTGGAGCGGCGCTTCGGGTCGGCCGCCCTGGTCGACCTCGAGGAGCTGCCGGGCGCGGCCGACGACGCCGAGACCGACGTCGACCTCGAGGAGCTGCAGCGCCGGTTCCTCGCCGGCGAGTGGGCGGGCCGCACCCCCGAGGCGGTCGAGGTCGCCGTCGAGACGCCGGTGGCCGGCGTCGTCGTCCGCGGGCGGATCGACGCCGTGTTCCGCTACGAGACGCCCGACGGTCCCCGTTGGGACGTCGTCGACTGGAAGACGGGCCGCCCCCCGCGCGGTCTCGGCGAGCAGCGGGCCCGCGCCGTCCAGCTGGCGCTGTACCGGCTGGCCTGGTCACGCCTGCAGGGCGTGCCGGTCGAGCACGTCTCCGCGGCGTTCTTCCACGCGGCGACCGGCGAGACGGTCCGGCCCGTGGAGCTGCTCGACGAGACCGCCCTGACCGCCCTGCTCGCCGCGCGGGTCGAGCCCGACTAGGGTCCGGCCGCCCCGAGACGCGGCAGCGCTAGAGCGCGAGGTCGACCGTGACCGCCCGGTGGTCGCTCAGCGGCAGCTCCACGATGCGTGCCGCGCCGTCGGCGACGGCCGGCAGGTCGCCGCTGAGCACGTGGTCGATCTGCAGTCGCGGCGCCGGTGACGGGAACGTGGGCCCCGTGACGAGCGGGCGCCAGCCGGTCAGGCGCGCCGGGAGGCCCCCGGGCAGGTTCAGGTCGCCGAGCAGCACGTGCGGCCCGGGCAGCTGGTCGAGCGCGCGCCGCAGCCGGCGCAGCTGCACCACGTTGAACCCGGGCACGAACGAGAGGTGCGTGGCCGCCACGGTCAGGCGCGGCTCCTCGAGCACGGCAACGACGGCCGCCCGGGGCTCGTCGTTGATCCACACCACCCGGGGAGGCGTCGTGGGCAGCATGATCGGGTAACGCCCGCGGGCCCGGCCCAGGCGGAGCACCCGCCACGAGCGCACGGGGCGACGACTCAGCAGGGCGATGCCGTAGTCGGGGGAGCCGGCGCCGTCGGCGGACCACTGGTGATCGGCCCGGTGGTCGCCGTGGCTCCAGCCGGGCAGGCCGGGCGTGCCCTCCACCAGCCGGACGAACCGGTGGTCCACCGCTCCCATCGCCGACGCCGCGACCGCCGCCTGGTCGACCCCGCCGGAGCGCGCCTGGTGCCGGTCGACCTCCTGCAGCGCCAGGACGTCGGCGTCCAGCGCCCGCACGGCGCCGGCCAGCACGCCGGCGTCGGCGCGGCCGTCGCGCAGCGAGCGGCCGGACAGCAGGTTGAAGGTTGCGAGGCGCACCCGCCCACGCTGCCATCCGCAGCCCCCGGGCGCGCGGCGGGGCCTGCCACCAGCGCCTTCCGCCTACCAGGCGACCCCGTCGACCGCCGCCTCGAGCTCGCCGAGCATGGCCACGGCGTCCGCGACGACGGCCTCGTCGCCCGTCGTCGTCCCGTGCAGCAGCCAGCGGGCGACGGCCAGCTCGCCGGCGAGACCGGCCCGGCGCACGAGGTCGCGGTCGGGCGCCTCCTGGCGCGTGTGGGCGTATGCCTCGAGCACCGACTCGAGGGCGGCGGGGGACGCCCCGGCGACGAGCCAGGCGAGGTCGTCGGCAGGGTCCGCCACCCGCACCTGCCCCCAGCCGAGCACGCCCGTGATCCGCCCGCCGTCGCCCGACCCCGTCACCAGCACGTTCTCGGCGGCCAGGTCGCCGTGCACGACGCACGGCGTGAACCGCCACGCGCCCGCCTCCTCCAGCCCCCGCTCCCAGCGCCCGAGCAGGCCCGGGGGCACGTGCCCGGTCGCGGCCGCCCGGTCCACCTCGGCCATCCTCCGGTCGCGGTACCCCGCGGCCGTGTACACCGGCAGCTCCGCCTCCTCGGCGAGCCGGGCCGGAAGGTCGTGCACGGCCGCCAGGGCACGCCCCAGCGCCGCCGCGAGCCCGGGGCCGGGGGCGAGGGCCGAGACGTCCATCCGGCCGCCCTCGAGGGAGCGGTGCACCCCGGCCCGCCCTCCCTCGGGCAACTGCGCCGTCCCCGACAGAAGCGGCACCGCGAACGGCAGCCGGCCGGTGAGCGCCCCGAGGAAACGCCACTCCTGCTCGAGCGCGGCGGCCGCGGCGGGCGTCCGTGGCGCGCGCACCACCCACGACCGCTCCGCGTCGTCACGCACCTCGGCGACGTCCACCTCGCCGTCGCCCTGACCCGGGAGCGCGCGGGCCGCCACCGGCTCCAGCCCGGGTACCGCGACGCTCGCGAGCGCGGCGAGCACGAACGGGTTGCGGGCGGGCACGCTCCTCACCGTACTGGCGGTGCCGCGGGGCGGCGGGACGGCGGGGCCGCGCGGCGGGCCGGGCGCCGGGGCCGTGGATAGGGTCACGCAGGTGAGCTCCCTCGACGGCCTGGCCCTGGCGCGCGCGACCGTCGACCGCAGCGCCCACCGGCGCGGCGAGGAGGGGCTGGTCGAGGACCTGCTGTCCGATCCGGGGACGGCGGTCGTGCTGCTCGCCGGCGACCGGCTCCTCGTGGAGGACGGCTCCGATCCGGTCCGGGTCGCCCTGCTGGCGCCGGCCGACGTCCCCCCCGACGGGCTCGCGGCCCCGCTCGCCCTCTACCTCGGCGAGGACGGCACGGGCCGGTCGTACCTCGCGCTGGCCCTGCCGGCCGACGATGCGGAGGCGCCGCCCGCACCGGCTGAGACCCGGTGGGCTGGCCTGCGCGACGTCGGGGCCCTGCTGGACGACGCCGGCGCGGGCCTCTTCACCGCCGCCCTGGGGCTCGGCAACTGGCACGCGGTGCACCCCCGCTGCGCGCGGTGCGGCAACCCGACGGACGTCGTCCAGGCCGGCTGGGCCCGGCGCTGCCCGCAGTGCGGCGCCGAGCACTACCCGCGCACGGACCCGGCAGTGATCATGGCGGTGGTCGACGACGCCGGGCGGCTCCTGCTCGGCCGGCAGGCGGCGTGGCCCGAGAAGCGCTACTCGACGCTGGCCGGGTTCGTCGAGCCGGGGGAGTCGCTCGAGGCCGCGGTGCGACGCGAAGTGGCCGAGGAGTCCGCGGTCGAGGTCGGCGACGTGGAGTACAGGGGGAGCCAGCCGTGGCCCTTCCCTTCCTCGCTCATGCTGGGCTTCAAGGCCCACGCGCTGAGCACCACGGCCCAGGCGGACGGCGTCGAGCTGGCGCACGCCCGGTGGTGGACGCGCGAGCAGTTCGAGGCCGACCTGGCCTCCGGCGACCTCAGGCTGCCGCCGCGGGTCTCCATCGCACGGCGCCTGATCGAGGACTGGTACGGCGGCGAGGTCAGCGACGCGGCGGACTGGGCGCGCTGACGCCTGCCGATAGCAGAGCCGGGTGGGTCGGGCGGTCGTAGCGCACGACGAACGCCGCCGACGCGGCCGGGTCGCACCACTGCAGGTACCTGTCCCACGCGGGCAGCAGGCGCGCCAGCTCGCCCGGTTCGGCCCGGCGCGCCCGGGCGGCCGGCGACACGTCGAGGTGCACCAGCAGGTCGACGGCGTCGGCGACGTCCCAGCGGGCGAGGAAGCGCCCGTCGACCACGGCGACGGTGCCGGGGGCGGCGGGCCGCCGGGGCAGGCGCAGCGGCCGGTCGGTCACCGGGTCGCGCAGGCCCGGCAGCCACTCCTGGCGGCCGCCCGGGCCCAGCGGGTCGAGCACCTCCCGGCGCAGCGCCGCGAGGTCGTACCAGCCGTCGAAGAACGCGTCGGGGTCGTCCCCGCCGCGCTCCAGGCGCAGGCTCCGCGCCCGCAGGAACTCCTCGGCGCTCACCCGCGCCACCGGTACGGCGCGGCTCTCGAGCGCGGCGGCGACGGCGGCCGCCAGGGCCACGGCGTCGGCGGCCACGGGCCCGTCGACGGCCAGCCGGACGCCGTGACCGGCCGCGGCCGCGGTACCGGCGGCGGCCTGCGCCGCGTCGGCGACGGTCCCGGCGAGCGCGGCTGGGGAGACGGCGCGGGGCGCCGGGTCGGCGGCGGAGGTCACGCGGCGGCGAGCCGGGCCTTCACCTCGGCGAGCGAGGGGTTCGTCGCGGCGCTGCCGTCGGGGAACAGCACGGTCGGCACGGTCTGGTTGCCGTTGTTGACCTGCATGACGAAGTCGGCGGCCTCGGGGTGGCTCTCGATGTCGACCTCGGTGTAGGCGATGCCCTCGCGGTCCAGCTGGCTCTTCAGCCGCCGGCAGTAGCCGCACCAGGTCGTCGAGTACATCGTGAGCACGGCGGACATTGCGGGGGCCTCCGGGGCTGGTGTCGGCGCGTTCGGTTGACGTTTCCACAACACCGCGGGCGCCCCCCGCTCTTCCCGCGCGCCTGCGAGGATGGGGGCGATGACCTCCTCGCCCGCGCTCCTGCCCGGTACCGCCGGCACCGCCTCCGCCGCGGACGCCGTCCTCGCGGGTCTCGACCCCGAGCAGCTCCAGGTCGCGACCGAGCTGCGGGGGCCGGTCTGCGTGCTCGCCGGTGCGGGCACCGGCAAGACCCGGGCGATCACGCACCGGATCGCCTACGGCGTGCACAGCGGCGTCTACGTGTCACAGCACGTCCTCGCAGTGACGTTCACAGCACGCGCCGCCGGCGAGCTCAGGACGCGCCTGCGGGCGCTCGGCGTCGGCGGCGTCCAGGCGCGGACCTTCCACGCGGCGGCGCTGCGGCAGCTGTCCTACTTCTGGCCGCAGACGGTCGGCGGCCCGCCGCCGGCCCTGCAGGAGCACAAGGCCCCGCTGGTCGCCGACGCGGCTGCCCGGCTACGCCTGTCGGTCGACCGCGCCGCCGTCCGCGACCTGGCGGCCGAGGTGGAGTGGGCGAAGGTCAGCCTGCTCACCCCGCAGGCCTACCCGGACGCCGCCCGCCGCGCGGGTCACGTGGACCCGGCCGGCTTCGACCTGACCACGGTCGGCCGCGTCTTCGAGGTCTACGAGCAGGTGAAGACCGACCGCGGCGTGATCGACTTCGAGGACGTGCTGCTCCTCACGGTCGGCGTCCTGCAGGAGTACCCGCAGGTCGCCGAGGCGGTCCGGGCGCAGTACCGGCACTTCGTCGTCGACGAGTACCAGGACGTGAACGCCCTGCAGCAGCGCCTGCTCGACCTGTGGCGCGGCGACCGCGACGACGTCTGCGTCGTCGGCGACCCGAGCCAGACGATCTACTCGTTCACCGGCGCCTCGCCCGCGCACCTGCTGGGGTTCCCGCGCCGCCACCCCGGCGCCCGGGTCGTCAAGCTGGTGCGCGACTACCGCTCGACCCCGCAGGTGGTCGCGCTGGCGAACGGCCTGCTCGCGCGCGCGGCGGCGGGCCCGAACACGCCCGCCCGGCTCGAGCTGGTGGCCCAGCGGCCGCCGGGGCCGGCGCCCGTCTTCACCGGGTACGACGACGACCTGGCCGAGGCCGCCGGGGTCGCCGGCCGGATCAAGGGCCTGCTGGCCGACGGCGTGCCGGCCAGCGAGATCGCCGTCCTCTACCGCACGAACGCGCAGGCGACCACGCTGGAGCAGGCGCTGGCCGACGCGGGCGTGCCCTACCTCGTGCGCGGCGGCGAGCGCTTCTTCTCCCGCAAGGAGGTCCGCGACGCGGTGCTCCTGCTGCGCGGTGCGGCGCGTGCGGGGGCGGTGGAGGGGGAGCTCCCCTCACTGCCGGACGCCGCCCGCGACGTGCTGGCCGGCGTCGGATGGGCGCCGCAGGCGCCGTCGGGCTCGGGCGCCGTCCGCGACCGCTGGGAGTCCCTGCAGGCGCTCGTCGCGCTCGCCGACGACCTGGCCGCCCAGGACCCGTCGGCGGGCCTGGGGCAGCTGGTCGCCGAGCTGGAGGAGCGGGCCGCGGCCCAGCACGCACCGACCGTGCAGGGCGTCACGCTGGCCTCCCTGCACGCGGCGAAGGGCCTGGAGTGGGACGCCGTCTTCCTCGTCGGGCTCTCCGAGGGGCTGATGCCGATCTCGCTGGCCGAGGGGTGGGAGGCCGTCGAGGAGGAGCGCCGCCTGCTCTACGTCGGCGTGACGCGGGCCCGGGAGCACGTTCACCTGTCGTGGTCCCGTTCGCGCACGCCGGGCGGCCGCGGCTCGCGCAAGCCCTCGCGCTTCCTCGACGGGCTGATGGGTGACGCGGCGGCCGGGGCCCGCAGCGGCGGGGCCGGAGCCGGCCGGGCCGGGGGCTCGGGGGGCGGCCACCGGCGCCGGGCCGCGCTGCCCACGACCTGCCGGACCTGCGCCGCGCCGCTGGACGGCGCGGCGGAGCGCAAGGTCGGGCGCTGCTCGACCTGCCCGCCCACGTACGACGAGGCGGTGTTCGAGCGCCTGCGCGAGTGGCGCTCCCGCACCGCGGCCGAGGCGAAGGTGCCCGCCTACGTGGTGTTCACCGACGCGACCCTGGTCGCGATCGCCGAAACGGCGCCGCCCGACCTCGGCCGGCTCGCCGCGGTGCCCGGTGTCGGGCCCGCCAAGCTCGACCGCTACGGCTCCCAGGTGCTCGAGCTGCTGCACGCCTGAGCCCATCCGATCGGACGATCGCAGAAGGGCCGGTGAACTCGCCGGAAAAAGCGTTGTGCGGCCCGCCACCCCTCCTCTAGCCTCGACATCACGACGCAGGGGGTGCGCACCAGCGCGCTCCGGTCGACCGCCCGCGAGAGGAGGTGGCAACGATGAGCACATACATGATCAATGAGCGCGGCCTCGAGTCCGCGCTTTCGGCATGCCCGCGCAGCGGTGCCACCTCGCTCCTGGTGGCCGGCCCGCGCACGGCCGCGCCCGTCCACGCCGCTTCCGGGGCAGGGGTGCGCCCGCGCACCGCCGACCTCACGAAGCGACTCACGGGTATCGCCACGCCCGCCGCCGATCTCCGTAGCACCGTCATGCCCGTCCGGCAGTTCGTCCAGCAGTTCGTCCAGATCGTCCCGACCGACCCGGGTGCCTTGACCCGGAGACCACCCAGCTAGCTCCCCGAGCAGCCGGTGCCTCCAGGCCGCGGAACCCGACAGGGTCCGCGGCCTTCGTGATTTCTCGGAATCTGAACGGCCACGGACCAGGCGTCACCCGACGCCACCCGCCGCAGGACCCCTGCGGCGGTCCGCCACAGGCGGTGGTCCTGCCCCGCCGAGGAGTCCCAGGAGGTGTTTCCCGTGCAGCTGGTGGCCCTGCTCGACGCGCTCGTGGACGACGTCCACGAGTTCGTCGCGGCCGAGGTGCCCTGTCGTGTCGAGGACCCCGAACTGTGGTTCGCCGAGTCACCGGCCGACGTCGAGCTCGCCAAGGCGCTCTGCGGGCCCTGCCCGATCCGGGAGGCCTGCCTCGCCGGCGCGCTCGAACGGCGCGAGCCGTGGGGCGTCTGGGGCGGCGAGCTCTTCATCGCGGGCGTCGTCGTGCCCCGCAAGCGGCCGCGCGGCCGCCCCCGCAAGTGCGAGGTCGCCGCGTGACCTCCACCGCACACCTCGTGCTGGTCACGTCCGACCGGCACGCCGATCACCGCCAGTCCACCGATCCGATCGTCGGCGACGGCCGGCCGAGCGCCGTCCGCGCCCTTCTCGCGAGGAGCATCACCATGACCGCACACGAGCTCGAACGACGCGTACGCACCCGGCGTCGACAGCCGAGTACACCGGCCCTCCGCCTGCGCTGGACCGCATCGCCGCGGTACAACGTCGGCCGGGCCGAACGCGACGTGCAGGACGCCAGGGCGGGCGTCGTCCGCTCCGCCGTCGTCATGCGCTGATCATCAGCCCACGACCCGACTCGTGTGCCCTCATCGTGATCATTCTGCACGAATGATCACGATGAGGGCACACGCGTGCGTAGGAACGGGCTGCCGCCCTCCTCAGGGGAGCAGCAGGAGCTTGCCCGTCGTGCCCCGGCCCTCCAGCAGCTCGTGCGCCTGCCGCGCCTGCGCCAGCGGCAGCCGCTCGCCGACCCGCACCGCCAGGGCGCCGTGCCGCGACCAGGCTCAGGACGGCGCCCGCGCGGGCCCGCAGCTCGTCGGTGGTGGCGACGAAGTCGCGCAGCGTCGGCCGGGTCAGGACCAGCGAGCCCTTCGCCATGAGGGTCAGCGGAGCGACGGGGTCGACGGCGCCGGAGGCGTTCCCGAAGGTCACCATCGTCCCGCGGGGGCGCAGCAGGTCGAGACCGCGGGCGAAGGTGGCCCGGCCCACGCCGTCGTACACGACGTCGAGCGGCCGCGGGCCGGCGATCGCCTCGATCGCCTCGCCGAAGTCCTGTTCGCGGTAGAGCACGACGTGGTCGGCCCCGGCGCCGCGGGCCAGCTCCGCCTTCTCGGCGGACCCCGCCGTCGCGAACACCTCCGCCCCGGCGTCCTTGGCCATCTGGACGAGGAGCAGGCCGACGCCGCCCGCGGCCGCGTGCACAAGGCACCGGTGGCCGGGGCGCAGCGGGAAGGTGTCGTGGCTCAGGAAGTGCGCCGTCATGCCCTGCAGCAGGACGGCGGCGGCCTGCTCCGCGCCGACGCCGCCCGGCACGGGCACGGCGCGGGCCGCGGGCACCCGGGCCAGCTCCGCGTAGGACCCGGGCACGTCCGACCAGGCGACCAGGTCGCCGGCGGAGAAGCCGAGCGCATCGGGACCCGCCGCCACGACCCGGCCCGCCCCCTCCTGGCCGGGCACGAACGGCAGCTCCACGGGGTACAGCCCGCTGCGGTGGTAGGTGTCGATGAAGTTGACGCCGGCCGCCTCGACCCGCACGAGCAGGTCCGCTGGGCCGGGCCGGGGTTCGGGGCGCTCCGAGACGGTCAGGACGTCGGGGCCGCCGGTGGAGTCGATGGTGATCGCACGCACGCGCCCAGTCTCGGCCCTGCCGTGGGCCGAACGCACCAGCGGGGGTGCGGTCCGCACCGGTGATTGTTCGATCGGTGACGCGAATCTGTAGCAGGCCCGTCACTTTGCCGAACTACGGTCATGGACATGACACCGACGACCTGCTGCTCTGCGTGCGGCCTGCCGGCCTCCGCCGAACGCGCCGCCTTCACCTGGGCCCTCAGCATCGACCCGCACGGGCGGCGCAGCTGGATCTGCACGGCCTGCGCGCGCACCGCGCTGCCGGTGATCGAGAGCGGCGTGCCGGCCCCGCTCACCTGAACCGCCCGGAGTACCCTCCGGCGCATGACCGGGGAGTCCTCGCCCGCCGTGCCCGCCGTGCCCGCCGTGCCCGCCGTGCCCGCCGTGCCCGCCGTGCCCGTCTGCGCCTCCTGCGGCGCCATCGCTCCCGGCCCGTCGCCGCTGACGTGGTCGGCGGCCGTCGAGGACAGC
The DNA here is from genome assembly GCA_963792195.1 of uncultured Actinomycetota bacterium. Classification (GTDB taxonomy): domain Bacteria; phylum Actinomycetota; class Actinomycetes; order Actinomycetales; family Kineosporiaceae; genus DATKNA01. The sequence continues at coordinate 433,219 of CAWBVK010000008.1, forward strand.
CGGCGGGTGTGGACCTGCGACACCTGCGCCCGCCGGAACCTGCGCAGCATCGAGGGCAAGCTCGACACCGCCTGGTGGTGAGGGTGGCGAGGGTCGTGAGGGCGATCGGCCGGTCCGACCCGGAGGGTCAGACCGCGTCGCCGCCGCTGTCGAGCAGGAACTCGTCGACCGCGTCGACGTCGAAGTTGGGCAGCCACTCGGCGAGCACGTCGAGCACCGGCACCTCGCCCTCGATCTGGCACAGCACGCCGATGCCGCCGATCCACACCCGGTGGATCAGCAGGTACTCCGGCGGCAGGTTGAGCTTGAGGCCGACCGACCACTGCGGCCTGCGCGGGTCGTTGACGTGCGCGAAGAGCGCGCGCATCCAGGCGCGCGAGAAGGTCCACGTCTCGTGCCGGGCCGGCTCGAGGAACGGCGACAGGTAGTCGAGCAGGCCCTCCCCGTCGATCGAGATCGACGCCTTGATGAACCCCTCCTCGCGCAGGCCGGCCACGACGCCCTCGGCGTCGCCGAGCAGGCCGAGCGTGAGCAGCTCGCCGATCTCGGGCGGCATGCCGTCGGGCAGCCGCTTGACGGCGCCGAAGTCGAGGACCCCGAACCGGCCGTCGGGGGTGAGGCGGAAGTTGCCGGGGTGCGGGTCGGCGTGCAGCAGGCCGGCCCGGGCCGGCCCCGCGAGCAGGAACTCGAGGTAGCGGCGCGCCCCGAGGTCGCGCTCCTCCTTGGTGCCCCCGGTGATCAGCCGTGACAGGGGCACCCCCTCGAGCCATTCCCCGACGAGCACGCGCGGCGTGCTGAGCACGACCTCGGGCACGACGAACGACGGGTCGCCGCGGAAGGCCTGCGCGAACGTGGCCTGCGCCTGCGCCTCGAGGCCGTAGTCGAGCTCCTCGACGATCCGAGCCTTGAGCTCCTCGAGCACGGGCTTGATGTCGAGGCCCGGGATCCAGCCGGCCGCCACCCGCCCCACGCGCGCGACCTGGGTGAAGTCGGAGATCAGCGCGTCGCCGGCGCCGGGGTACTGCACCTTGACGGCGACCTCCCGGCCGTCCGCCCACACCCCGCGGTGCACCTGCCCGATCGAGGCCGCAGCCGCCGGGACGTCGTCGAACGAGCGGAACCGACGCCGCCACTGCGGGCCCAGCTCGGCGGCGAGCACCTTGTGCACGGTCGCCGCGGGCATCGGCGGCGCGGCGTCCTGCAGCTTGGTGAGCGTGGCCCGGTAGGGACCGGCGAGCTCCTCGGGCAGCGCGGCCTCGAAGATGCTCATCGCCTGGCCGAACTTCATGGCGCCGCCCTTGAGCTCGCCGAGCACCTTGAACAGCTGCTCGGCGGTGCGCTGCTGGACCTCGAGCGGCGACGAGCTCGGCCGGCCGGCCGCCGACGCGCTTGCCGAACCCGAGGGCGGTGCGGCCGGCGAGCCCCAGCGGGAGGGTCGCCAGCTTCGCCGTACGGGTCACGGCACGCCGGGGCAGGTCGGTCACCTCGTCATTCTCGCTGCCCGCCGACCGAACCGCCCCCGGTGGCCCCGGCCGGGCGCGGCGGGCCGGCGGAACACCCGACGGGACCGCCCCCTCGTCAGGCGCAGCCGCAGGCCGGGTGCGCGGGCCACGGGCGGCGGGCGACCAGCCCCTCGGGCAGCCCGACCTCGAGGGTCGCGCCGTGGGCGGCCGGCGGCGGACCGGCGTCCAGCTGGCCCAGCACCTGCAGCGCCGCCAGGGACGCGCCCAGCAGCGACGACACGGTCTCGGCGGCCGGCGGCGCCCGCCGCGCGAGGAGCTGCGCGAGCAGCCGCGGCCAGGCCGGGTCGCGGTCGGCCCGGTGCAGGTCGAGGCAGCGCAGGCAGGGCCCGGCCCCCGGCAGGACGAGCGGCCCCACCACGAGGCCCCGCTCGCGCACGACCACGGACAGGTGCGGCACCTCGCGGGCGAGCAGGGGCTCGGCGGCCACGCTGTCGGCGACGCCCACCCCCACGAGGACGACGACGTCGGGCTGGGGCGGCACGGCCGGCGCCGGCCGGGTGGCGGACCCGACGCGGGCTGCCCCCACCGCCACCGCGTCGGCGACGTCGAGGCCGACCTCGGCCAGCCCGGCGGCCCCGGGCGCCACGTCGGCCGCCCGCACCACACCCCCGTCGACGGCGTGCACGACGCCCACCCCGGCGGCGGCGAGCAGCGTGCCGAGCGCGAGTGCGACCCGGCCGCCGCCGCGGACCTCCACGACCCGGGTCCGGCGCGCCGCCAGCACCTCCCAGCCGTCCACGTCGCCGGGGCGGGCCAGCCCCCAGGCGGCGGCGTCGGGGGCCAGCCGCGACGCCTCGGCGCCGACCTGCGCGAGGCGTTCCCGGCCGGCGCGCGACCGCACGACGACGCCGGCCCGGGCGAGGAGCCCGACCAGGCGGCGGGCACGCCGGGCGCCCTCCCCGGAGCCGGCCATCTCGGCCTCGTCGACGCCGGCGGCGAGCGCCTCGAGCAGCCCGCGGTCGTCCGCGGTCAGGCCGTCGAGCACCGCCCCGTGCTCGGGATCGAGCCCGATCTGCACGCTCCCGGGGGCGCGCCAGGCGGTGTGCAGCCCCGGCCGGATCTGCAGCCTCACCCCGCGAGACTGCCACCGCCGGGGTCCGCAGCGCCGCGGCCGTCCACAGGTCGTGCGCCGCCCACAGGGCAAGGTGCTCCCGGCCGCCGAGGACAGGGGACGGACGTACCGAGGGCGGCCCACCCGCCGGGTGGACCGCCCTCGAGGATCTCCCGCAGGGGGAGTGCGGCTCAGGCCTTGCCGAGGATGCGGTTGAGGTTCGTGCCGCACACCGGGCACTTCCCCTTGGCCATCCGGCGCCCGTTCGTCTCGACGACGGTGCCCTCGGCCTGCCGCTTCTCCTTGCACTTCACGCAGTAGAACTCGCCGCTGTAGGTCTCGGCCATGGTGCTCCTCGATGGATGTCGACTGGGGTGGTCGTGGGCGCTCCCCGCGCCGGCGACGGGCGCGCGGCGCAGGCTGAGGCCGGCCCTGTGCCGGCTCGCTTCGTCACGACCCGCAGCCACAATAGCCGTGCCGCGGGCGTTGTCCTGCGCACGGCGGCAGTGTCGGCCCCGCCGTCCATCACGCACCGTCACCCGGGCTGCCCGGCCGGAGGGCCGGAAAGGCGCGGGACCCCGGCGCCCCGGGTGCGCGCCTTCCCCTGCGCACACCCGGGGCCCGGGGCCTGCGGTAAAGCTAGGCGGGCGTCCGCGGGTGGTCAACGCCGGACCGCCCCGCCCTGTGGACGCTCCTGTGGACGGTCCTGGGGGCAAGGCGGCGTGGCCTGTGGAGGGGCTGGGCACGACGTGTGGACGGCGGCACAGGTCGCGGAGCCGGCGGGACGCCGACCTGCGCGGCCATCGTCCACCGCCTGTGGAGAGAAGAAACCCCGGCTCCGGCGCCGGTACCGTGTCTGCTATGGCCGCGACGCCCGTGCCCGCCGCGTCCGCCGTGCCTCCGGACGTCGACGTCCGGCGCAGCCGGCGGCGCCTGCGCACGGTCACGGCCTACCGCGAGAACGGGCGCACCGTCGTGCTCATCCCCGCGCGCTTCACCTCGGCGCAGGAGCAGGAGTGGGTGGCGCGGATGCTCGCGAGGCTGTCGGCGCAGGACAGGCGCCGACGCCCCGGGGACGCCGACCTCGCCGCACGGGCCGTCGAGCTGTCCCGCCGCTACCTGGGCGGGCTGTCGCAGCCGGCCAGTGTGAGCTGGGCCGGCAACCAGAACACCCGCTGGGGGTCGTGCACGCCGGCCGACCGGACGATCCGGCTGAGCACGCGACTGCAGGGGATGCCCTCGTGGGTGATCGACTACGTGCTGCTGCACGAGCTCGCCCACCTCGTCGAGCAGGGGCACGGCCCCCGGTTCTGGCGGCTGCTCGAGGCCTACCCGCGCACCGAGCGCGCCCGGGGCTTCCTCGAGGGGTTCGCGGCCGCGGGTCGGCTCCCGCTGCCCGACGACCAGCTCGACGATCACCTGGACGACGCCGCAGCCGCGATGGCCCCCCACGTTCAGCGCGACCCGGCCTCCTGAGGCTCGCCCTCCCGGTGGTGCCGCTCCAGCACCGCGACCGACCGCTGCACCAGCTCCCGGACGCCCGGCGCGAGCGCCGGCGGGAGCTCGCCGACCGGCCACCAGGCCACCTGCCGGCTCTCGGGGCTCACGTAAGCGAGCGGGCCGGGGGAGAAGGCAGTGCCGTCGGCGACCAGGACGTGCTGCACGTCGAGGTGCCAGTCGACGATGCCGGGCCGGCAGGGCGCGCGGTGCCGGGAGAGCGCCACCACGTGCGGGAGGAGCTCGCCGACCAGGCCCGTCTCCTCCTCCACCTCGCGCCCCGCCGCCAGCGGCAGCGTCATGTCCTCCGGCTCGAGGTGGCCGCCGGGCTGCACCCACACCCCGAGGCGGTGGTGCAGCACCAGGCAGGTCAGCGCGGCGTCCGGCGACAGCACGACCGCCGAGGCCGTCACGTGGCTGGGCGCCGCGTGCCGGGTGAGCAGGGCGGCGCCGACGTCGTCGAGCAGGGCCCGCCACGCCCACGCCTCGAAGCGCTCCTCGGGCGTGTCACGCGGGGCCCGGGCGATCGCATGCCGCAGGTCCGCCACCATCCCCTCCCGGGGCTGCCACCGTTCGTGATCGCTCACCTGCCGCCTTCCGCCGCCGGGCTCCCGCCGTCGCCCCCGTCCTCGTCGTCGGGCCCATCCTCGCGGTCGGGGCGCCCCTCCGTCGCGCCGGGAGGGGCCTGCGGCTCGTCGAGCAGCGCCTCGAGGGCGGCGTCCATGTCGGTGCCCCCGGTGCCGCCCGCCTTGGCGAATCCCTCGGGGTCGGCGAACGCCTCGGCGGTCGGCACGAGGTCGGGGTGCGCCCACAGCGCGTCGCGCCCGGCGGGCCCGCGCTCGGCCGTCAGCGCCGCCCAGACCGCGGCGGCCTCGCGCAGCCTGCGCGGGCGCAGGTCGAGGCCGACGAGCGAGGCGAAGATGTGCTCGGCGGGGCCGCCGGCGGCGCGACGACGGCGCACCGTCTCGCGCAAGGCCGCCCGGTGCGGGAGCGTCGCGGCGGCGGCCGCGTCGACCACGTCGTCGATCCACCCCTCGACCAGGGCCAGCGCGGTCTCGAGGCGGTCCAGCGCGGCCTGCTGCGCGGGCGTGGTCTCGGGCTCGAACAGGCCCGACCGCAGGGCCTCCTGCAGGGCCGCGGGATCGCTCGGGTCGACGCTGCGCACCGCCTCCTCGATCGCGCCGGTGTCGATCGTGATGCCGCGCGCGTACTCCTCGACCGCGCCCAGCAGGTGCGCCCGCAACCACGGGACCCCGGCGATGAGCCGGGCGTGTGCGGCCTCGCGGAGGGCCAGGTAGAGGCGCACCTCGTCCTCGTCGAGGTCGAGGCCCGCGCCGAACGCCGTGACGTTGGCGGGCAGCAGCGCCGCCTGCCCGGCCGGCAGCAGGGGCAGGCCTGTGTCGCCGGCCCCCACGACCTCGGTGGCGAGCGTGCCCAGCGCCTGGCCGAGCTGCGCGCCGAAGAACCCGCCGGCCATCCGCCGGACCATCGGCAGGGCACTCCCGAGCATCGGGCGCATCTCCTCGGGCGTCTGCGAGGCCATCGCGGTGGCCATCGCGTCGCCGACGGACGCGGCGATCGGCTCGACCACGCCCTTCCAGACGGGCAGCGTGCGCTCGACCCAGTCGGCGCGGCTCCAGGCCTCGGTGCGCGCGGTGGCCGACGGCAGGTCGCTGACCCGGTCGAGCCACAGGTCGGCGGTGCGCAGTGCCTCGGCGACCTGACGCTGCTGCGCCTCGCCGACGCTCGGGTCGCCGCCCTCGCCGCTCGCAGCCACGGCGCGGGCGACGTCGTGCGCGGCGGTCCAGTTGACCGGCCCGTCGTCGCCGCTGGTCAGGAGCTGCTGCATCTGCTGCTGCACCTGGGCGAACATCGCCTGCATACCGGCGGCGTCCTGCGGCATGCCCGGCATGTCGGCCAGGCCCGGCGGGAGCATCGCGCGCAGCTGCTCGGGGTCGATTCCGGCCAGCGCGCCCTCGCCGCCCTCCCCGAACAGGGCACGCAGCATCGCGGCCAGCGGGTCGGGCTCGTCGTCGTCGCGGCGGGGGAGGTCGGGATCGCTGCTCATGTACCACGCCTCGTTGCTCGGGGCCCGGGACGGGCCGGTGTCGGTGCTCGGCGGGTCACGCGTGGCCCGCCGACGTGGGGGTCAACGCGCGGGCGGCCGGGGACGATCCCCGTCGTCCCACGGTAGGGGAGCCCGGCCGCGCGCGTAGGCTGGCGGTGCCGACCGGCGTCGCCCGAGGCCACCGAGAGCACGGACCGAGAGCAGGACGGAGAGGAGGGCGCGTGTCCCGAGACGTGGCCGACCCGTTGCTGACCGCGCCCGAGCCGCCGCCCCCGCCCGCCGGCCTGCAGCCGCGCACGGTGCTGCTCCTCGTGTCGCTGTTCGCCTCGGTGCTGCTCGTCGCCGTGGCCGCGCTGCTGCCCGTGCCGTACGTCGTGCTGTCCGCGGGGCCTGCGCTCAACACGCTGTCGGCGCCCGGCGGCAAGCAGCTGATCGAGATCAGCGGCCGGCAGACGTACCCGACCTCGGGCGGCCTCTACCTCACCACCGTCTCGGTCGCCGGCGGCCCGCACCCGGTCTCGCCGATCCCGCTGCTCACCGTGCTGCGGGCCTGGCTCGACCCGCACCAGGCGGTGGTCCCGCAGGAGTACGTCTACCCGCCCGACCAGACCGCCGAGCAGGCCGACCAGCAGAACCGCGAGGAGATGACCGGCTCCCAGACGTCCGCCACCGCGGCCGCGCTCGGCGAGCTGGCCATCCCGTTCCAGGTCACGGTCGGCGGCGTCGGCAAGGACGTGCCCTCGGCCGCCCAGCTGGCCGCCGGCGACGTGCTGCTGGCGGTCGACGGCCACCCCGTCACCGGGTACACCGCCCTGCGGCAGGCCCTCGCCGGCGTCACCCCCGGGGCGCAGGTGCAGGTGCGGCTGCGCCGCGCCGGCGACGTCCGGACCGTTCCGGTCACGACCACCAAGGCGCCCGACGGCCGGGCCATCCTCGGGATCGCACCCGACTTCGCGTTCCCGTTCCCCGTCAAGATCCAGATCGACGACATCGGCGGTCCCAGCGCCGGCACCATGTTCGCCCTCGGCATCATCGACAAGCTCACGCCGGGCGACCTCACCGGCGGCAAGCAGATCGCCGGCACCGGCGAGATCGGCCCCGACGGCACGGTCGGCGCGATCGGCGGCATCGCCGAGAAGATGCTCGGGGCCCGCGCGGCCGGGGCGACCTGGTTCCTCGCTCCAGCCCCCAATTGCGACGAGGTGCACGGGCACGTGCCCGACGGCATGCACGTCGCGCGGATCGACACCCTGCACAGCGCCCGCGTGGCCGTCGAGGCCATCGGGGCGGGCGGCGACCGCGCGGCGGCCCTGCCCGGCTGCTAGCGCCAGGGTCAGCGCAGGGTCGCGGCCAGCCCCTCGACGAGGCCGGGCACGAGGTCGGGCCCGACCGCGACGTCGACGTCCCGGTCGTGGTCGCGGGCCCGCACCGCGCAGCCGTTCGTCCCGTCCCGCATCACCGCCGCGGCCAGCCGCACCTCACGCCGCGCCGGATGGTTCGCCAGCCACGTCAGCGCCTCGTCCGGGTCGTCGGGCACCTGGGCCTCGACCTCGGGCGGGACGACGACCCGCTCGGTGACCAGCGCCGCGCCGTCCACCGTGCCGGGCCACGCGACGCCGCCCAGGAGCTCCTCCAGCGACGCCGCGTCGGGCAGCCCCTCCTGCTCGACGAGGGTGAGGTGGCCGGGGTCGGCCTGGGCCGCGCGGACGACGTCCGCCGGCAACCGGCCGGCCAGGGCCGGGTCGCGCTCGAGGGCTCCCGCGGTGTTGATCAGGGCGAACAGCCGCACCGGGCCGTCCCAGCCGCCGGCGGCCACGTGCTGCTCCAGCTCACGCACCGCACGGAGCACGGCCTGCTGCGGGCCCGCTCCCCGGCCGGTCCTCGGGTCGTCCGTCATGGCGTCGTCGCCCGTCGTCACGCGGAGATCCTTGCACCGGTCAGGGGAACCGCAGGTTCGGTAGGTAAGTTCTCCCCCCGTGAGCTTCGAGTCCGAGCCGGTCCGCGGCTCCCGCCCCGTGGTGCGGCGACGCCGCCGCCGCGGCGCGCTGGTCCCCACATTGATCGTGCTGGGGGCCCTGGTCGTCCTGGCGCTCGTCCTGGCGGGCGTGTGGACCGACGTGCTGTGGTACGACCAGCTCGGATACGTCTCGGTGTACCGCACCCAGGTCCTTGCGCAGATCGTGCTGTTCCTGCTCGGCGGCCTGGTGATGGCGGGCGCCGTCCTCGCCTGCCTGGTCCTCGCCTACCGGTCCCGGCCCGTCTACGTGCCCACCGCCAACGAGAGCAGCGGCATCGAGCGCTACCGCGAGGCCCTCGAGCCGTTGCGCCGGCTCGTGGTGCTCGCCGTGCCGATCGTGCTCGGGCTGTTCGCGGGGTCGGCGGTCTCGGGCCAGTGGCAGACCGTGCTGCTGTGGTGGAACGGGGTGGCGTTCGGCCGCAACGACCCGCAGTTCGGCCTCGACGTCGGGTTCTTCGTCTTCACCCTGCCGTTCCTCGAGTTCCTCGTCGGGTTCCTCACGGCGGTGGTCGTGCTCGCGGCGATCGCGAGCGTCGTCGTGCACTACTTGTACGGCGGCCTGCGGCTGCAGGGCCCTGGGCAGCGGGTCACCCCCGCGGCCCGCGTGCACCTCTCGGTGCTCGCGGCGGCGTTCCTGTTCCTGCGGGCGGTGGACTACTGGCTGGGCCGCTACGACCTGGCCACCGCCGACTCCGGGCGGATCACGGGCCTCAGCTACACGGACGCACACGCCACGCTGACCGCCAAGGGGATCCTCGCGGGCATCGCGGTCATCGTCGCGATCCTGTTCCTGGTCAGCGCGTTCGTCGGGGGCTGGTGGCGGCCGCTGCCGCTGTACGGCGTCGTCGGGCTGCTCGTGTCCGCGATCGTCATCGGGGGCATCGTGCCGGCCGCCGTCCAGCGGTTCCAGGTGACGCCGAGCGCGCAGACCCTCGAGGCGCCGTACATCCAGCGCAACATCGAGGCGACCCGGGCCGCCTACGGGCTCGACACGATCAAGGTGACGCCCTACCAGGCCCAGACCACGGCCAGCCCCTCCGCGCTGCGCGACGACGCCGACACGATCCCGGGCATCCGCCTGATCGACCCGACGATCGTCAGCGACGCCTTCCGGCAGCTGCAGCAGAGCCGGCAGTACTACACCTTCCCCGACAGCCTCGACGTCGACCGCTACACGATCGGCGGCAGCGTCCGCGACAGCGTGGTGTCGGTGCGCGAGCTCAACATCGCGGGCAACGACCAGCGCAACTGGTACAACGACCACGTCGTCTACACCCACGGCTTCGGCCTGGTGGCGGCCTACGGCAACCGCGGCGACGCCAACGGCAACCCCGACTTCTACGAGAGCGGCCTACCCTCCAGCGGCGCCCTCGGCACCTTCGAGCCGCGCATCTACTTCGGTGAGAACTCGCCCGACTACTCCATCGTCGGCGGCCCCGCGGGCGGCCCGCAGCGCGAGCTCGACTACCCGAACAGCAGCGCCTCGGGGCAGGCGAACACCACATACGCAGGCAAGGGCGGCGTTCCCCTGGGCTCGGTGGTCAACAAGCTGCTGTACGCGATCAAGTTCCGCGAGCAGAACATCCTGCTGTCGGACGCCGTCACCGACCAGTCGCAGATCATGTACGACCGCTCGCCGCGGGACCGGGTGCAGAAGGTCGCTCCCTACCTGACGCTCGACGGCGACCCCTACCCGTCGGTGGTGGACGGGCACATCGTGTGGATCCTCGACGGGTACACGACGACCTCCCAGTACCCGTACGCGCAGACGACCTCGCTGGGCGACGTGACGCAGGACTCCGTGACGGAGAACAAGAACAGCGTCAAGGCGCTCGAGGGCGACCAGATCAACTACATCCGCAACTCGGTGAAGGCCACGGTCGACGCGTACACCGGCGCCGTCACGCTCTACGCCTGGGACGCGCAGGACCCGCTGCTGCGCGCCTGGATGAAGATCTTCCCGGGCACCGTCAAGCCGATGTCGGCGATGAGCGGCGGACTGCATGTCGCACGTGCGCTACCCCGAGGACCTGTTCAAGGTGCAGCGCACGGTGCTCGCCCAGTACCACGTCACCGACCCCAACGCGTTCTTCGGCGGTCAGGACTACTGGCAGGTGCCGAGCGACCCGACCGACCAGTCGTCGGCGGCCGGCGCGCAGCCGCCGTACTACCTGACGCTGCAGATGCCCGACCAGGAGAAGGCGACGTTCTCGCTCACCGGCGGCGTTCATCCCCAAGAACGTGACGTCGTCGGTCCGCAACGTGCTCACCGGGTATCTGGCGGTGGACAGCGACGCGGGTGCGAGCGCCGGCCAGCGGCGGGACGACTACGGCACGCTGCGCCTGCTGCAGCTCCCCAAGGACATCGTGGTGCCGGCGCCGGGCTCGGTGCAGAACACGTTCAAGTCCAACCCCGGGGTCAGCAGTCTGCTCAACGTCCTCGGGCTGTCGGGCACCAAGCTGCAGTACGGCAACCTGCTCACCCTGCCGCTGGCCAACGGCCTGCTCTACGTGCAGCCCGTCTACGTGAGCGCGTCGACGCCGGGTGCCTTCCCACAGCTGCAGCGCGTGCTCGTGGCGTTCGGCGACAAGGTGGGCTTCGCCAGCACCCTGCCGTGCGCGCTCGACCAGGTCTTCGGCGGCGGTGCGACGGGCCAGCAGTGCACGACACCCCAGCCGGGCGGGAGCGGGCAGGGAACGACTCCCGACCCCCACGCCGACGCCGTCGGGTCGGCGGCTCGCCGACGCCGTCGCCGTCCGGTTCGGCAAGCACGCAGACGCTGGAGGCGCAGCTGGCGCAGGCGCTGAACGACGCGAACCAGGCGATCCAGGACGGGCAGCAGGCCTTGGCCAAGAACGACTTCGCGGCGCTACGGTGCTGCGCAGAAGCGCCTCCAGGACGACATCGCGAAGGCGCTCGCCGCGCAGAAGCAGCTCGGCGCGACGTCGTCGGGCGCCACGGGAACGGCGAAGCCGACGCCCTCACCGACGAGATGATCCCCGGCGCGAGCCGGGGCGGGACGGATTTGCTCCGCCCCGGTCGCGCTGGGTAAGGTGGAGGAACCGACGCGGGGTGGAGCAGCTCGGTAGCTCGCTGGGCTCATAACCCAGAGGTCGCAGGTTCAAATCCTGCCCCCGCTACGAGAAGAAGTGCAGGTCAGAGGCCCTGTCCGGTCGCCGGGCAGGGCCTTTGGCTTGCCCGCAGATCCGCGGGCAAGCTGGCAAAGGCGTACCCGCCCTTCCCGGTGGCGCCCTTGCTCAACCTGTCGGATCGGCTCGCGGAGGCGTCCGACGTCAAGAACCCGGTCGAGGTCCTCGACTCGGCGCTGCAGGCCAGCACGGCGACCAGGGTGGCCATCTGCGCCAGGCAGCCGTTCCGTCTGCGTTCGGCACCCGGCCCACGATCGCTCCGACGCAACCGGCCACCACGAAGTCGAACCACGTCATCCTCGCCAGAGTGTGAGCGCCACCAGCCGGAACCCCACGACCCGTCACATACAGCAGGCCCGCTTTGGCCGCGACCTGTAGGACGTCCGACGGTGGCCAAGGATGTCCCGCATGTGACCTCCCAGCGTCGAGCCGTCCCCGCCTACTGCCCATGCTCGCGCGCCTGCCCTCGCCGCGACTGACCATGCCCCCAGAGAACATTTGCCTCTTGCCATGACTTATCCGCACGGTTAATGTGCTGGCCATGCGGTCAGTTCCCCCGGGGATCTCACGACCCGGGCTCTGATCCGCAACGCCGCCCTGCGGCTTTTCGCCGAGCTGGGCCCGGACCGGGTCTCCCTGCGACGGATCGCCGCCGAAGCCGGGGTGTCCCACGGCCTGGTGATCCACCACTTCGGGTCGAAGGAGGGGTTGCGCATCGTGGTCGACGCGTACGTGGTGGAACGTGTTCGACGAGCTCGCTGCCGAGATGGCAGGAGCGCCGGACGCCGACCCGTTCACCGCTCAAGCTCAGGAGTCCCTCGTCGGCGCCCTGATGGAGCGCTTGCCCCCGGAATCACCGATACCGGCGTACCTGCGTCGCGTTCTCCTGGATGGCGGCGAGGCCGGGCAGGCGCTGTTCGGGCGCCTCTATGCGTTGACTCGGGGTGCGCTGGAGGTGATGGCGCAGAACGGGTACGCCGACCGCGGCGCGGACCCGAACGTGCGCGCGGCCTTCCTGCTGGCCAATGACCTGGCGATGCTCCTGCTGCGCGACCAAATCGCCCTGGCCACCGGACTGGACCCGCTGTCACCGGAGGGGATCAGCCGCTGGGGCGAGGAGGTGTTCGCCGTGTACTCCTATGGTCTGCGTGAACGCATTGACCGGCGCGACGGCCTCGATGGCGAGGGCGAACGATGAGCGGCGCCGCTGTGATCGAGATCGAGCATCTCTCCCGCCGGTTCGGCCGCCTGCGCGCGGTCCATGACCTGAGCCTCGCGGTCGAGGCGGGAGAGATCCTCGGCTTCCTCGGACCGAACGGCGCCGGCAAGACGACCACCGTCCGGACGCTGATGGGTTTCCTGCGGCCGACGGCGGGCAGCTGCCACGTCCTCGGCGCCTGGCCCGGGAACGACGTCGGCGTCCGGCGCCGGATCGGCTACCTGCCCGGCGACGTTCGGGTCGACCCGGGCATGCGCGCCTCGCAACTCTTCGCCTGGTTCGCCGGCCTGCGGGGAGTCTCCACCCAGCGTGCGGACGAGCTGTCCGAACGGCTCGGACTCGACCCATCCCGGCCCTTCGACACCTTGTCGAAAGGGAACCGGCAGAAAGTGGGGCTGGTGCAGGCGTTCCTCCACGATCCCGAGGTGATCGTGCTCGACGAACCCAGCACCGGCCTGGACCCCGTCGTCCAGCGCGAGCTGCTCGCCATGATCCGGGAGTCCGCCGCCCGGGGGGCCGCCGTCCTGTTCTCCTCGCACGTACTGCCCGAGGTCGAGCGCATCGCCGACCGGGTCGCCGTCCTGCGCACCGGTCGGCTCGTCGCCCTGGCCCCGATGCGCGACCTGCTCGACCGGGCCAGGCACCGATTGGAGCTCAGCTTCGCCGACCCGGTCCCAACGGACGGGCTGCGGAACGTCCCCGGCGTGGTCGACCTCCTGGCGGACGGCCGCCGCCTGGACGTCTCCGTAGACGGGCCGGTAGGCCCAGCGCTCGCGGCGGCCGCTCGCCTGGGGACCCTGCTGCGGGTGGCACCGGCGGGTGACGAGCTCGAAGACCTCTTCTTCACCGAGGACGACGAATGATCTCGATCGTGGTCCACGCCGTCCGGCGGCGCCGCCTCGGGCTACTCGGGTGGTCGCTCGGCCTGGTCGGCGTCGTCGCCCTGGTCGCCGTGTCCTACCCGGCGGTGCGCGGCAACGCCGAGCTCGACCAGACCTTCGCGCAGCTGTCTCCCGCGGTCCGCTCGCTGCTCGGCCTCACCGGCAACACAGGATTGACCTCCCCGGCTGGTTACCTCGACAGCCAGTTCTTCGCCAATCTGCTGCCGGTTCTGCTGCTCGTCTTCGGCATCGGCTGTGGCGCCTGGGCCATCGCCGGCGACGAGGAGGCCGGAACCCTCGAGCTGCTGCTGGCCAACCCGGTCGGTCGAGGCGAGGTCGCGCTCGCTCGGTTCGCCGCGCTCACGATCATGCTCGCCGGGCTGGCCGCGGTGACATTGGTCGCGTTGCTGTTGGCCCGGGGCCCGGCCGGGCTGACCCAGGTGAGCGTGGCTCGGTTCTGTGCGGCGGTCGCGTCGAGCGCGGCATTGGGGCTGGCCTACGCGGCGATCGCGTTCACGGTCGGTGCTGCCGGGGCGCGCCGCGGTGTGGCGATCGCGGCCGCTAGCGGCCTGGCGGTCGTCGGCTTCGTGTTGGAGGGCCTCGGCGAGGCCGTCACCTCGCTGCGACCTCTGCGCGCCGCCATGCCCTGGCACTGGCTCCTCGGCACCGACCCGTTGCTCAACGGCCTCAGCTGGCAGTCGCTCGGCCTGCCGCTCGCCCTCTCCGTCGCGCTCGCCGCGGCCGGCACAGTCAGGTTCATCCACCGGGACCTGCGCTAGCGAACGCACGATCACTTCGTCGACGATCTGTGACGGAGGACGTGACGTTCCCGCCAGACGGCTACCAACCCCTTGGGAGCCGGCGAGCCCTGGTGGTTCGTCGACGCGTGGATGACGGTCAAAGTGGGGCGGCCCTCCATGCGCCTCACCGTCCGAGTAGGCGTGGTAGGCGGTTCCGGCCGGCGGCGAGGGCGGCCCATGCCTGAAGGGCCGTGTTCCGTGCTGTCAGCCCGTGCCCCGTCGATGGGACGAGCAGGTGCGACGTGATCCAGACTCCGCGTTGGCGTCGTCGTAGTCGCCCACGGTGGACCTGCTCGTAGCGGTGGAACGCGGCAGCGAGATCATCGGGCTGAGCGGCGAGGGCCTGCGCGAGGGTCGCCGCCCCGACGATGGCCATGCTCGACCCCTCACCGAACAACGAGACACAGCTGGCGGCGTCTCCCACCAGGACCGTGCGACCTCGCGACCAGGAGTCCAGACGAACACGGCTGACCGCGTCGAAGTAGACGTCGTCATTCGAGCGGAGCCGTTCGAGCAGTTCGGGCACGCGCCAGCCCAGATCCGAGTAGACCCGGGTCACCAGCTGCTTGTACCGCTCGGGGTCACGTGCCACCCCTGGAGGCAGGAGCGGGTGCCGGAAGAGGAAGGCGCCGCCCTCGCGACCCGTGGTGGGGTGGATCGCCACCGCCCGACCCGGGGCGTTGAGCATCAGGACGCTGCGCAAGTCGGCAGCAGGCCGGCCGAGGTCCGTCGTCGCGATGTACATGCCCAAGTGGGTCGCGAATTGCTCCTCGGCACCGAACGTCAACCTGCGTACACGTGAGTGCAGCCCGTCAGCGCCGACGACGACGTCGAACCTGCGCGGACCCGCCCTCTGGAAAGTCACCTCGACCCCTGATACGTCGTCGGTCACGCCGGTGACGCTCTCGTCGTAGAGATACTCCGCGTAGTCGCGGGCTGCATTCGTCAGGACGGCGGACAGGTCTGCGCGCGGTATCTCGAACCCGTGTGCGTCAGCCTGTGTCGGAATCCAGCCGACCGATCGCCCATGAGAATCGACGACCACCAGCCTCGTGACATGGGTCGCCGCTGCCCGCAGCGGGTCCACCAGCTGCATCCGCGCGACGACGTCGATGGCGCCGCCTCGAACGTCCACGGGGCTTCCACTGCTGCGCGCCACCTCTGCCAGCTCGACCACCGTCGTTGTAATCCCCTGGCGACCCAACCAGTAGGCGAGCGTCGAGCCCGCGATGCCAGCCCCCACGACGAGCGCACTCCGGACACGCATGCGCCCGATTCTTGCGTCCAGGCCTCGCCGTCAGCTACCCAGGCCATGCCTCTTGGCCTCAGCGGCCGACTCCAGGATGCCGAGCCAATCGGACTCGTGCTCGCGCCAGCGGCGCAAGGTGTTGCCCGCACGGATGCCCGCGAGATGTCGTGCCACGGCTGAGACGTCATCAAGCCCTCAAGAACCGCACGTGCCGGCTCGGGAACTCTGGTCGGACGGGGTGGACGTCCTGAGACGCCGCCGAGCGGTCTCATAACCCAGAGGTCGCAGGTTCAAATCCTGCCCCCCTACGCGAGAAGTAGCAGGTCATTCCTGAAGGAGTGGGGGCGGTCAACCCGTGAAGACGGGCTGGCTGGCCCTTCTTCTTGCCGCGGCCGCCTGGTGTTGGGCGCGTTGTAGCGGCGTCGGGGTCAAGGCGCGGCCCGAAGGGCTGCCCGTGTAGCGGCATGGCCTTGACGCCGGCGTCGGGAGACGCATGATCGGTTAGGCCCGGTCGGGGTTCAGTGTCGGCGTCGCTCCGTCGGTGAGTGGGTTGGATCTGCTGGCTTGCCACAAGGTGTCCAGGTTCCGGGTTCGGTGCCGGAGGGCAGGCCGGGGAACCGGCTGCCGGTCATTCCTTCGCCCACGGTGAGGGCATGGAGCTGATGCGGCGAGTGATCGGATGGGGTCAATCAGAGGCGCGACCACGCCACCAGCGTGGGGGTCAGACCTGCGGCACGACCGCGCATCCGATCACGACCGTTCCGCTCACGCCGACGCCGCCGCCGCCGCCGTTGTGGCCTGCGGGCGTGGGCGGGAAGACAGGGCGCGCACGTGGCCGTCGCGCAGGGCGTAGTAGACCAGGGTGAGCAGCTTGCGGGGGGTGGCCACGGTGGCGATGTTCGCGCCGCGACGGGCCGCCAACTGGTGCCGGCGGGCCACCAGCCAGCCGGCGTCGGCGGGCGTCTCCTGCACCGCCTCGACGGCGGCCCAGCGCACCAGCTTGGAACCCTGTTTCGTGATTGAGCCGCGGTGCACGGTGGCGTCGGACTCCCGGTGGCGTGGGGTCAACCCTGCCCAAGAGACCAGGTGCGCGGCGGTCGGGAACCGGTGCACGTCCCCGATCCGATGACGGTTCGGCGAAGAACACCCCGGCCAGGACCGGCCCGACCCCGGGCAGCGCCAGCAGCGCCTGATAGCCCGGTTCCCGGGCCAGCTGAGCCGTCAGCCGGGTGCTCACGGCGGCGATCTCGAAACCGTAGGCGTCGATCAGCCGCAGCAACGAGTTCACCCGGCCCCGGTAGACCGGATCCAGCGCCAGGTTCTCGAGCAGGGCCCGACCGGCAACCCCGAACAGGTCCGAGACCCGCACCCGCACGCCCTGCTTGGTCAGCACCGCGTGCACCTGCGCCTTCAACCCTGACCGCAGGGCGACCAGCTTGGCCCGGTGCCGCACCAGCTCGCGCAGTTCCCGCACTGCCGGCGGCGCGATCCAGGCCTCCGGCAGGCGATTCATCCGCAGCAGATCGGCCAGATCCGCCGCGTCCCGGACGTCGTTCTTCACCCGTCGATACGTGAAACCCTTCACACCCAACGGGTGCGCCAGGTGCACCCTCGCGCCCTGCGCGGCGAGCACGTCGGCCGCCCAGTACCAGCCGTACGTGGCCTCCAGCACCACCTCCGGATCCGGTCCCGCCTTCGCGATCTCCAACGCCAACGCGACCGGATCGTTCTCGATCCGGACCGTCTCCAGTCGCTCCCCAGCCGGCGTCATCCGCACGATCACCGACCGGCGCCGATGCAGATCAATCCCCACGAACTGCCGCTGCGCATACCCTTCCACCAGGGGCCTCCTTCGTCGTGAGACGTGAACACCCCCAGCATCGGCCGGGGAGTCACGAGGAGCGGAGGCCCCGCTCCTTCATGGCATCAGAGGCCAGTTCCCAGATCTCGGGGACTGGCCTCTAGATCGTTTGTTAGCAGATTGTTAGCGAGATCCACCGGAAGTCCGGCGGATCTAGGCGGCACCCGATGCTCCTCGACGGATTCCCGGACGCCCCACGGGGAGCGGTCCGGGTGCGAGTTGAACGTCGAGGCTGACCGGGACGAGCCAGGCGGACCCACCGGCGCTGAGGCCTCGTACCGCTGCCGTCGAGCTTACCCAGGGGCCAGGCAGGTTGGGCTCGATCGTGTCGGACAAGATCCTTCCTCCCCGCCAGGCAAAGCGCGGCGTGTCGAGAAGGATCACTTACACCGCCGATCCCAGTGTGAGGATCTGCAGGTCCGGCGGGTTCGCTCCACAGAGTTGATTGCCTTCGTGGCTACTGTCCGTTGTGCGGCCCGCCGGACGTATCAGGGTCGACCGGCGTGGCTTGAGAGGAGCGTGGCATCGCCCCTGACTGGGATGTGCCCGCCGGCCGACCCCGTGTCCCCTTGTCCTTCAGGCATCGAAGGGAACGGCATCCATGGTCATCCTCGGGGTCGATGCGCACAAGCACACCCACACCGTCGTCGCTGTCGACGAGCACGGTCGGCAGATCGCCACTCGCACCGTCGGTACGTCCACCACTGAGCACCTGGGGCTATTGCGGTGGGCGACGCAGTTCGGCGATGAGGCCGGCGGGCGCCGCTGGGCGATCGAGGACTGCCGGCACCTGTCCCGTCGCCTCGAGCGGGACCTGCTCGCAGCCGGAGAGCGGATCGTGCGGGTCACCCCGAAGCTGATGGCCCACGTGCGCGACTCGGCTCGCACCTACGGCAAGTCCGACCCGATCGACGCCCTGGCGGTCGCCCGAGCCGCCCTACGCGAGCCAGGACTTCCCACCGCCCGCCTGGACGGCCCTGAGCGGGAGGTCCGGCTACTGGTCGACCACCGCGAAGACCTCCTCGCAGAACGCACCCGGATCATCGGACGACTGCGATGGCACCTGCACGAGCTCGACCCGACCTGGGAGCCCGCGGCCCGGGCGTTGGACCGAGCCAGCGCCTACGACGCCGTCGAAGCCCACCTGGACGCGCTGCCCGACCCCAGCACCCTCGTCGCCCGCCTGGCCCGCAGCCTGGTCCAGCACCTGCGCACCTTGACCGTCGAGATCGACCAGATGCACGCCGAGATCGAGGCCCGAGTCCACGAGCTCGTGCCCACCCTGCTGGCCGTGGTCGGCGTCGGCCCGCTGACCGCGGCGAAGATCCTCGGCGAGACCGCCGGGGTCGACCGGTTCACCTCCAAGGACTCCTACGCCCGCTACACCGGGACCGCCCCGCTGCCAGTCTGGTCGTCCAACCGAGCCAGACACCGGCTCTCCCGCACCGGCAACCGGCAGCTCAACGCCGCCCTGCACCGGATGGCGCTGACCCAGATGCGGGTCCATCCACCCGCCAAGGCCATGATCGAACGCCGCCGGGCCGGCGGCGACGGCGGGATGGAAGCCCTCCGCGTCCTCAAACGCCGACTCTCCGACGTCGCCTACAAGGCGTTACGAGCCGACCTCAACACCCGCGCCGAACTCACCGCCGCTTGACAGAGGAGCAAGGGACAGTCCCCGCTCAGGGTGCGAGGTGGGCGGTCAGGGCGGAGACGGCGTCCAGCTGCTCCTGGGATAGCTCGACGTCCGCGGCCGAGGCGTTGGCGCGGAGCTCGTCGACGGTCTCGGCCCCGACGATCACGGAGGCGACGGCCGGTCGGGACAGCAGCCAGGCGAGCGAGACCTGATACATCTCCTGGCCCCAGTCGCGTGCCAGGCGGTCGAGCTCGCGGGCGACGCCGATCTCGGCCTCGGTGAACCCGGGGCCGCCGTATCGCTGGTCTCCGACGATCTGGCGGTTCAGGACCGCCAGGTCGGCCAGGAGGCCGCCGTGCAGTGGTCCGTAGGGGACGATCGAGAGCCCGAAGCGCACGCACGCGGCGGCCAGTTCCGTCTCGGCGCTGCGGTCCAGGAGGCTGTACTTCACCTGGGCGCAGACGGGCGCGGAGGCCATCCGGCGGTCATCGGCGATCCATAGTGCCTCGGTGAGCTGCCAGGCGGGGTGGTTGGACAGGGCGACGTAGCGCAGCTTGCCCTGCCGGATCAGGTCGTCGTAGACGGCGAGGGTCTGCTCCAGAGGAGTGTCGGGGTCGGGGAAGTGCGCGTAGTAGAGGTCGATGCGATCGGTGCCCAGCCGGCGCAGGCTCTGCTCGACCTGCTGGATGATGTAGCGACGCGACAGCCCCGCGGCGGGGTCGAAGCGACGTTCCCCGGATTTGGTGGCGAGCACCACCTCGTCACGGCGACCGGCGAGGGCGCGGCCGAGGATCTCCTCGGCGGACTCGCGCTCAGCGGCGGGCGGCGCACCGGGCCTGTCGAAGGTCGGCGTCGACCCGTACACGTCCGCGGTGTCGAAGAAGTTGACGCCCAGATCCAGCGCCGCGCCCACCACGTGGTCGGCATCGCGCGAACTCGGGGCCACCCCGAAGGTGGCCGTGCCCACGCAGACCCGGGACACGCGGACACCGGTTGGACCGAGGACGGAGTCCTTCATCTGATGGGTTCCCCTTCCGCATGCTTCGGAGCACGTCCGGCACGATCAGGCACGCGTGGGTGGGCAGTTCAGTGGAGCGGACCTCTGCACGCCGACCATGACGATTCCACCGCTGGACACCCGCCGCTGCACGGTGACGGGCTCGACGATCGGGCTGGGGTGTCCCGCCCGACAGGTGTCTTGACGAGGTGTCTTGACGAGGTGTCTTGACGAAGTGTCTTGACGAGGTGTCTTGACGAGGTGTCTTGACGAGGTGTCTTGACTCAGGACATGTGTGACAGCGCGGCATCGGGACAGGAGTGACTGTTCCTAGCCGAATCTGTCCACGGCAACGTAGCCCGTCGTTGGGGTGACCTGCCGGCGGATGCGGATCACGGTGAGGGCTTGGTCGCGGCGAGGAAGCGACCGACGAGGTCGCGGCGGCTGTGGACGCCGGTCTTGTCGAAGATGGCCTTGAGGTGGTCTTGGACGGTGTTCGCGGAGATGTGCAGGGTGTCGGCGATGGCGGTGGTGGATAGGCCGCGTAGGACGAGGCGGGCGACGTCGGACTCGCGGACGGTCAGACCGTGCGCGGACAGGAGCAGGGGCGCGGTGGCCTGGGCCTGGGCGCGCTCGACGACGACGGCGATGGGGCCCTCGCCGCGTTGGGCTCGCAGCCGGGAGGCGTGCAGGCTCAGCCACGGGCCGGCCGCGGTGGGGATCCGCGTGGTGGGCTGGGTGTTCTCGTGGAGGATCCCGCGTTCCAGGGCGGTCAGCGCGGTCGCGACGGTGTAGACGGCCACGGGTAGCGGCAGCTGCCGCGGGGACGGGTCGGCGACTAGGGACAGCAGGTATTCGGCCTGCGCTGTGACGGCGAGCACGCTGAGGTCCTCGGTGAGCAGCACCACCCCGGGCGCGGCCGGATCACCGGTGGTCGGCACCTGCAGCAAGAGGGCCTGCCGCAGCCCGGCCGCCAGATGCGGGCCGAGGCGGGCGATCGCGGCGGCCTCCTGGACGGTGAAGCCGAGCCGGCCGTCCTGCCGGTGCAGGCACAGGTAACCCCAGCACCGCCCGTCTACGACCAGGGCCGCACGTAGCTCGTCGCCCAGCCCGAGGGGACGCATGATGTCGCGGTAGCGGGGGCTGGCGAACCGGTCGTTCCCGGTGGCGTCGTCCAGCCATGCGACGTGATGGCGGGAGGTGGCGAGCGAGGCGAACCGGTTGACGTCACGGGCGCCGAACTCGTTGTCCAGGAAGGTGGCCGTGGCGGTGTCCAGTGGGGTTTCGGCGTAGGCGCCGGTGAACAGCAGCGTCTCGGGATCGGCGGTGGCGACGAACGCCGCGTCCACCGGCATCACTGTGCGCAGCGAGGTCAGCACCGCCTCGCGCAAGGACACCGCGTCCAACCCGCGGTGGCAGGCGCGGACGACGGCTTGTTCGGCTCGTTCGGCCCGGCCGGCTCGACCGGCCTGGGGTTGCTCGGCCACGAGTTCACTGTCCTCCCGCGCGCCGTGCCGGAAAACCCCAGCTTGCTGGGATGGTGCAGCCGTCGGCGGGCGCGCAGGGTCGGGGCATGACAACCGACCAGCGCACCGCGAACAAGGAACTCGTCGAGACCTTCATCCAGGAGCTGTTCACCAAGGGCGACCTGGACGCCGTCGACCGCCACCTCGCTCCTGGCTTCGTCAACCACGACTCGCCGTTTCCCGGCGCCCCGGACGGGCCGGAGGGCATGCGGCAGGCCGCGATGCTCTATCGGGCCGCGCTGCCGGACTGGCACAGCGACCTGGACCAGATGATCGCCGAGGATGACGTCGTGGTCGAGCGCTTCACCGCTAGCGGTACCCACCGGGGCGACCTGATGGGCGTCCCCGGCACGGGCAAGGCGATCGTGCTTCACGGCATCAACATCTTCCGCATCGCCGACGGGAAGATCGTCGAACGGTGGGGTCAGCTCGATCAACTCGGGGTGCTCCGCCAGCTCGGCGCCGGTTTGGTGAGCCCGTCGGGGCCCTCGGGTCGTCAGGCGCCTCTCAGCACGGCCGCGAGCGCCTGACGGGCCTGCGGCCTTGCGGGCCCGTGGTGGACCTACCTCATCGGGTGCCCGCCGCGACCTCGAAGGCGGCCAGGGTGAGAGTTCGCAACGCTCTCACGAAGGCCGGTCCGGGGTGACCCCTGGCGCGCCCAGCGCTCCGCTTGGTATGCGGCCCCGACCAGCCGCTCTGCCCTCACCACATCGACCCTTATCGGAAACCGTCGAGGAATCGCCGGAACACCCCTCCGGTACGGGGGAGCGGTGCGGCCGGGGCCGGGGCCACCGAGTGCTGAGTGGCGACGGGCTGGTCGTAGTCGGTGCGCGTGATCACATCGACGACCTGCTCGTCGTCGAAGTCCTCGGAGCCGGCAATGGACGGGACGAAACCGACCAGCATTCCATCGCGCATGACCTGAGCTTCCAGGCCTGCCGTGCCGTCGCTGTCCCAGATCGCCTCGCGACCGCCGGGAATCTTGATCCGGATCCCGAACTGATAGACGCCGGACTTCTCCAGCTGGGCATCGGTTCCGTGATCACGTAACTCGTCGACGATCCGCCGGGCGCGCTTCTCCTGCATGGGTCCAACATCCCACGCATCCGCCGTGCCGTCGTCGCGCCGCACGAGATCCGGCGAGCAGCCGAGCCGATCCCGCTGACCGCCTCGCTGCGCTGGCCGGCGTCCTCGCTGCACTTGCCGGCGTCGGTCTGCTTCCCAGACCGAGCATGTGCTGGCTGTCGGGGGTTCCGCGGACCGCCTGGTTTGTGTGCTGGGCAGCGGTAGGCGTCCAGAGTCGTCACCGGTCCGCGTCCCTGACGAGCGTGAACAGCGCTGAGAGGAGCTCGCGCTTCACGCAGGCGAGCCCGCAGTGGTGGCACGCGACCTCGGCGACGGTGAAGTAGCTGACCAGGGCGCTGTTGCCCTGCATCCACTGCAGGGAAGGCAGTCCCGGACGACGTGGCCGCCGTCAGACCTTGCTCAGCACGAGTAGGGACCCTATGCCGGGTGGGAGCACGACGGGCGTTGCCGTTACTCGGTTGCGGGGCTAACGAACGGCATAGCGAGTCGGACTTGATCGGCACGCACCGAGTCGCGGCGGCGGTCTTCCCATGGGTGGTCCACTCGACCTCGACCTCCTTCGCCGTCGGGGCGACGGCCAGCCCGTCGAAGTCGGTCTGACCGCCGTGGTGCCAGATCATGGTCAACTCCACAGCTAACAGTGAGCCCAAGGAGCACGCCGAGTTCCTCCCGGTGCCGGCTCACTGGACGGAGGCAGGACCCTGTGGATCAGGACTCATCGGGGGCGCGCGCCATCAAGGCGTCGCGGACAACGGGAAAGAGGTCGCCCCAGCACTGGGCGATCTTGCCATCGGCGATTCGGTACATGACCAGTTCCTGGGTACTGACCTTCCGGCCGGTGGGGGCGATGCCGCTGAAGGAGCCGGTGTGCGTCCCCTGGCCGATGAGTCGCGCGGCGATTCTGTCCTCCTCCACCACCAGCTCTTGCAGCTCCCAGTGGTAATCGGGGAAGGCTGTGCACACAGCCTTGACGCCGTCGATGTAGGCGGCCAGTCCATCAACGGGCCCAGACCCGCTCACCTGCTCGGAGACGAACTCGCCCAGCTGATCGAAGCGGTGCTCGTTGCAACGAGCGAGGTAGCGCTCGTACAGGGCGACTACGTCAGCGCGTTCGACTCGCATCGGGCTACGATCACATAGCGCAGTGCCGCTCGCCACGCCTGTGTCGCCCGATCAACCAGTGACGACCGCGTGGTCACGCCGCAGGCCGTGTTTGGGCCGGGTCCCTCGGGCGGGGTTGCGGCTCGGATGCGGGTGCCTAGCTCCACTTGACGCTGACGGATCTGCTCCGGTTGAGGGGTGACACGTCCGGGTAGATCAGGACCGGGCGAGGTTAGAGGTTGCGCGCCTGTCGGTGACAGTCCTGCCGGGCTTCGCCGGGCCTTCGTCTCGACCATGACGTGTCTCGTTCTCGTGCGCCTTCGATGGTCTAACCGGCCGGGCCGCTGATGCCGTCGCCGATCAGCTTGGCCCCGATCACGAGGCACAGCACGATCATGATCACAGCGTTGTGGCGCTCATCCAGTCCTTCAGGGCGGCCAGCAGTTTTCCGATCGGGCGCCGAGGGCGAAGTACAGGACCACGGGGTTCCCATGCGTAGGGTGCCGATCAAGCTGAAGACGGCGTAGGCGATGGCCTGCTGGGCGCCGGGGATACTGCTTCCGGCGATCGCGGCGGCGCCCACGGCCTGCAGCAGGTTCGCGGCCGGCCAGGGGAGGAGGAGTCGCCCGACACAACCCTGAGCCTTCAGGCGGCGCCGCTAGAGGTCGCGAAGTCGACCTTCGCGGTCGCAACGGTGCCGCCTCGTCGACCGGGGGCGGCGTGCTCGTCCCAGAACAAGTTCGTATAGATGATCGTCTGCTCGGGCGGCGGGTAACCCCACCGGCTCATGTCCTCACTGGTGTGCGCGTCGGCGACCAGAGTCGCGTCGTAGCCGCGGGCCACGGCGCCGTGCAAGGTACCGCGGATGCACGCGTCGGTGGACGCGCCGGTGACGACCACGCGGCCCACGCGCCGCTCGGCAAGTCGTTGCTCGAGATCGGAGTCCTCGAACGCGTCGAACCAGCTCTTGCTTACGAGCGGCTCGTCGTCACGACGCGGTGTGAGCTCATCGGCGTACTCCCAGGCCGTGCTGCCCCGCCGCATGTGGTCGTCGTCATGCTGAACCCATATGACCGGCACGTGCTCAGCACGGGCCTTGTCGACCAGGGTGTTGATGTTCGCGATCACTCGGTCCCGCTCGTAGGCCTCGCCGGTGTTGCCCTTTTGAACATCGATCACGAGCAGGGCGGTGTTCGGCCGATCGGACAGCGTCGTCATGCGCACCACGGTATGAGACGGTGCGACAGCGCCTCGCGGCCCAGCGAGGCGCGGCCCGGCTCCAGGAGCCTGGGACGCACGATCGGTGACCCGCAAGGTCGCCGCCGGCCTCGGCGCAAGGCTTCAGACGACTCAACCCGGCTGCGTTCGTCGTTTGCCGGATAGTCGAGTCGGTTAGTCCAGAAACAGGGCCGACGGTATGCCGTGCCTAACGCGGCCGGCTAGCAGCTCGGGAGTGATCGCGGTAGCCCGAACCAGGGCAGCACGCTGGCCTCGAAGCGGGTCATGGCGCAGATCTGGCCGCGGGTAAGGGTGAGCACGTAAAAGGCGGTCGCGTGGCGGATTCCGGCCGGGCCGCGCAGGTATGTCCCGAACGCCGGCTGGCCGTTGGCTCGGGTCGGGACCAGGTCGAACCTGCGGCCCGCGGCGAACTGGCGGGCGCAGTAGCGGGCCACGAGTTCTCGGCCTTCGTAACCGAATGGCTCCGGAGGCATGGCGATGAAGACGTCGCCGGTCAGCAGGGCCACCAGCGCGTCGAGGTCGGCCGACTCCCACGCACGGGCGAACTTGGCCACGATCGCCTCCTCGGCGGGCGATCCTGGGGCCGGCGGCGCCTGGTGGCCGACGGCCGGCTGTTGCCGGCGCTGCAAATTGGCGCGGGCCCGCTTGAGGGCGCTGTTGACCGATTGGACGGTCACTTCCAGCATGCCGGCCACCTCGTCGGCGTGGAATCCAAGGACGTCGCGCAAGACGAGAACCGCGACCTGGCGCGGCGGCAGCAACTGCAGGGCGGTCACGAAGGCGAGCGAGATGGCTTCGGTCTGTTCGTAACGGGCCTCCGGCCCGGGCAGCCGATCGACTGAGCCCTCGAGGAGGGAGTCAGGAAACGGCTGCAGCCAGACGGGCTCGTCGCGCGGCGTCGGCACGGGCGGTTCAAACCGAGACACGTCCCACTCCCTGGCCGGCCGCCGGATCGCCGCCCGGCGCGCGTTGAGGCACCGGTTTGTGGCGATCTTGTACAGCCAGGTACGCAGCGAGGCGCGTTCCTCAGCGAACCCGCCGATGCCCTGCCAGGCGGCCAGCATCGTCTCCTGAACGGCGTCCTCGGCGTCGGCGAAGGATCCGAGCATCCGGTAGCAGTGCACCTGCAACTCCCGCCGGTGAGGCCCCGCCAGCTCCCGGAACGCCTCGCCATCCCCGGCCCGCGCCCTTGAGAGCAGATCCGCCGTCACCATCCTGCGCCCCTTCCTTCGGCACCACGCGGCACTTCCACCCGGTATATACAGCGCCCGGGGGGCGAACTGGGCGGCTCGCGGGCGCCCAGTTCGCCGGCGCGGCGGTGTATTCATCACCGACCACCCGGACGATTCGAGCGCCGGATCGTGCCGCGGCAGCTGGAACGGACCCTGGAGCGAGACGATCCCGATGCATCCCCACCTGATCAGCCAGCTCATCGCCGCCCGCCAGGCCGACCTGATGGCCAACGCCCAGCAGCAGCGCCTGGCCCGGCAGGCCCGCGCCGTCCGCGGGGCCCGCGGGGCCCGGCCCGCCCAGCGCGGCCGCGCCGCGCCCATACTGGCGGCCCTGGGCCGCCTGGCGTGGCGCAGGTCGTCACCTCGCTCCATTCAGACGCCAGCGGCCAGCCCGGGGATTCGGCAGTAGTCATGTCTGGAGTCTCCGAATACCCTTTGCATGAGAAGCTGACGATGTTGCAGACCGTTCCCTCATCAGCTCAGTGCAGAAGTCTCGGCCGGGACCCAAGCAAACGGGAGCCCGCCGACAGGCACCTGGTAGGGCGTCACCCGGAATCCTGCGCACCATTTGGTTAGAGCTCGAGGACGCCCTGTCTGAACCGATGTCACTCCTTGCCGTCATATGCAGTGGATTAACGTCCTCGACGGGCGGGGTGTCGACGTCGACGGGCGGGCTTCTGCCCGAACGCCTCACGAGCACGCCCGGCGCCCTCTCGCCCTGATCGAGGCCACCGCTTGGCCGTGCCCGGCGGACGGCTCGAGGCCGAGCCGGTTGCTGACGCGCTTGCGAACGAGACGGTCAGGGACGACGTCGACACGAGCAGGTCACGGAGACTGAGCGGACATGGGCCACGCCCCTGACGTGCAAAGTCGAGACATCCCGAAAGGGCAGACACGACCGTCGCCCTCCTCATAACCCAGAGGTCGCAGGTTCAAATCCCGCCCCCGCTACCAAAGGAAACGCCCTCTCAGAGATCATCAGAGGGGCGGTTTCGCGTCGCTTGTCAGCGGATTTGGCCCCCGGCGCACGTCCGGGCGGTCAGTCGTCGCCTCCGGGGCGTCGGGACTGGGCGCCTTGGGGATGCGCCTCGCCGGCCCGATGAGTTCTGCGTCGACGAGCGGTCTGTCCTCTCGACGGGTGGATCGAGATCGGGGGTGAGCGCCATGGGGCGTCCGGGGATCCTGCGGCCGGGTGAGTCGGGCTACGACGAGGCACGCCGGGTCTGGAACGCCATGGTCGACCGCCGACCCGCCCTCATCGCCCGCTGTCACGAGACCGCTGACGTGGTTGCGGCGGTCGCCCTGGCCCGCCGCGACGGCCTCGAGATCGGCGTCCGGTGCGGCGGCCACAGTGTGGCCGGACACGCGGTGCCGGAGGGCGGGCTGATGATCGACTTGACTCCCATGGGCGGGGTGCGGGTGGACCCGGAGCGGCAGCGGGCGTGGGTGCAGGGAGGCGCCCTGTTGGGAGCGCTGGACGCGGCCACCCAGCCGTACGGGCTGGCCACGACGGCCGGCAACGTCTCGCACACCGGCGTCGGCGGTCTCACGCTGGGCGGAGGGATGGGCTGGCTAGCCCGTCAGTGCGGGCTGGCCTGCGACAACGTGCTGTCGTTCGAGGTGGTCACCGCGGCCGCCGGGGTCGTCCGCGCCTCGGCGGAGGAGAACGCCGAACTCTTCTGGGGCCTGCGCGGAGGCGGCGGCAACTTCGGCGTTGTGACCGAGTTCGAGTTCCGGCTGCACGACACCGGCACCCGGACGCTCGCGGTCGAGCTGGACTTTCCGGCTGCCGAGGCCGCTGCCGCCCTGGCGAGCTGGCGGGACCTGGCCCTGGCCGGACCGCGCAGGGCGACGTACACGGCCTCGATCGCGGATGGCGTGGCCACTCTTGGCTTCGTCTGGGTCGGAGACCCCGACGCGGGCCGTGAGCAGGCCCGGAATTTGGAGGCCCTCGGCGCACCGGTCGAGCGACGTGTGCTCGAGCAGTCGTACGTCGAGCTCCAGCGCCGCGACGACAGCACGCGGGGCCACGCCCTGCGGCGCTACATGACGGGCCGCTACCTCCCCGCGCTGCCCGACATGGCGATCGAGGCGCTGATCGCGCACCATCCGTCGACGGGGGCGAGCCTGCAGACGCACGGCGGCGCGATCAGGGATGTGCCAGAGGACGCGACGGCATTCGGGCACCGCGGGACGGCCTTCGAGTACGTGGGCGCCGCGGGCTGGACCAACCCGGCCGAGGACGCGGCTCGAATTGCGACCGTCCGGGGGTGCGGCGGGCGTATGGAACCGTTCGCGAGCGGGGCCTACGTCAACGCGCTCACGGACGACGGCGCGTCCAGCGTCCGCCGGGCCTACCCGCCGACGGTGCTGGCTCGGCTGACCGCGCTCAAGGATGCGGTCGACCCGGAGAACGTCTTCCACCTCAACCAGAACATCCGGCCGAGCCGAAGAGCGGCGACCGTTTGAGGACCATCATCTCCAGCTACCGTGTCGGCGCCCGGACCGGCCGGCCTGGCTCCTCCGTGGCGCTCGGCTGCCGCGAGCCACGTCATCGTTTCCACCCAAACACACACGGAAGACGACCGCGATCGAGCCCGCCAAGAGGAAGTGCCCCTTCTGATCGGAGGAGAAGCAGCCATGTCACTGGTTCGCGTCCAGTTCATCTCCGTCTCGCTCGATGGCTTCGCCACCGGCGAAGGTCAGAGCCGGGACGCGCCTTTCGGCCACGCCGGCGAACGGCTGCACGAGTGGATGTTCGCCACCCGGTGGGGCCACGAGATGCTCGGCGAGGTAGGTGGCAGCGGTGGCATCGATGACGCCTTCGTGCGGCTGTTCGCGCCCGGGGTCGGTGCCGAGATCATGGGGGCCGGGAAGTTCGGCTACCCCGGATGGCATCAGGATCCGGACTGGAAGGGCCCGTGGGGTCCCAATCCCCCGTTCCACACACCGGTGTTCGTCCTCACGCATCACACGCAGCCCGTCGATCACGATGGCGGGTGGCACCACGTTCCACTTCCTCGACGCCTCGCCGGCCGAGGCGCTCGCCGCGGCCCGGGAGGCCGCAGATGGCAAGGACGTACGCATCGGCGGCGGTCCCACCGTGATCCGCGAATTCCTCGCTGCCGGTCTCGTCGACCACATGCACGTGGCGGTGGTCCCCATTCTGCTCGGCCGGGGCGTACGACTCTGGGACGGACTGGAGGGTCTGGAGAAGGACTATGCGGTCGAGGCGACGTCCTCACCCAGCGGAGTCACTCATGTGACGTTCACCCGCGCGGGTGCCTGAATCCGGCAGTGAAGCTGGCGATGCCTAGCGTGGCGTCCCTGCTCAGGTGGGGCACGAGGTGGACCTTCATCCGGTAGGCCGGGTCCACGTGGGTGCTGGAGAGCGACTCACTGGTCAGGCGCCCGGCGCAGGGCCTGCGTCGAGCCCGGCGGGTTGAAGAACGCGCTCGAGGCCGCACGCCACAGCAGCCATACCGCAGCCGCGCCGACCAGCCAGGCCACGACGAACGGCACGACGCCCCCGTAGTACAGCACCGTCACCCCGAACCCGGCAGGGCTCACCGGCTGCGTGAAGTCGCCGCGCAGCGTCGACGTCGCCAGGACGAACAGCACCGTGGACAGGATGCGCGCCCAGTTCCGGCCCTGAGCGTTCGCCCGCGCCATCCAGAGCCACAGGGAGACAACGACCAGGCCGAAGGCCATCGATACCGTGATGACGAACGGTTTCTGGGCCGCGAGGCTGCGGCCCAGGAATTGCCCGTGAACGGCGACCTGGATGTCGACAGTCATAAGGGCCAATCCGTTGATCAGCCCGACAGCGCTGACGGCGGCGCCGGCGTACATGAGCCGGACAGCGGCCTGCACCGTTCGCGCCGACCGCGGCACGCTGGGGCGCAGGCGCATCCACACGCCGCTTCGGATCAGGTCAGCGGACTCGGCCAGGGCGGGGCGGCGCTGGCCGTCCCGAGCACCGGCCATCAGCACGGCGAGGATCTCCTGCCCGTTCTCCCGCCGGAACTCCCGCGGATACCAGGCCAGCAACCGCCGGTACCCTCGCTCAAGGTCCGCCTGATCGGTCATGTCGTCATTCCCCCTGCCGGGTTCAACCGCGTCAGCGCGACAGCGGCAGCAGCCTGCAGCCGAGCCGCCTCGGCGGCCAGCCGCTTGGTGCCCTCAGGCGTGAGCCGGTAGTACCGGCGCAGCCGCCCCTCCACGACCTCTTCCCGGTCCACCTCGATGAGCTCGTCTGCGCGCAGGCGGTCCAGGGCGCTGTACAGCGTCCCTGCGCGTAGCCGGACCCGGCCGCCGGAGATCTCCTGGACGTCGATGATGATCCCGTACCCGTGCTGGCTGCCGCTCGCCAGAGCGGTGAGGATCATGAACGTCGCTTCCTGCATCGCACGTACGGACATGTTAACGGTATATACCGCTGAGCGAGCTGTAGCAAGCCCGATACCCGGAGTCCGTGCTCCCCTCGCCGGGCCTCCATCACCCAACGCCCGCGAACGACGCGCCCATGGACACGGATCACGCCCCCGCACCAAGCACGTCCTGGCACGCCAACGAAGAGCCTGTCCCGGACCGCGACTGTCGTGACCTCTGTCGTCGGACGACGAGGCAGGGGGCAGGGCGTCGGGCGCCGGGTCGGGTGCCGGGGCCGGGGCAGGGTGCGGGCCGGGCGCCGCGACCCGGATCCGTTCGCCGGTATCGCCGGCCTTGAACGAGTCCAGCACTTTCAGTAGGGCAGCACGGTCCAAGGCCATCGTGCGTCGTGTCCTTCCGTGAGAACCCTTGGGCAGGTCTCACCGACATCCGCACGATGGCCGTCCGCGTCATGATCACCACGCCGTGACCGGCGAGCCCGAACTCCACCACCTCAGGGGACGCGGCCTGCGGGACGTGTACGCCCACGTCCTGGGGTCCAGGGTCCGAGGTTCACGTCGCCGTATCGCCCCAACATCATCGTTGGCACCCTTGACCGGCGCTCGGCCACGTGCGCACCGTCGCTGGGCGGGGCGGTCTCGCTCTATGGGGAGGTATGCGCCATCCGGCAGGATGTCTCCGTGGCCTCGTACGAACTGAACCCAGCGGCGGTGGAGCGGGCGCGGGCCTTGATGCGCTCCCGGCAGTATGTGCTCGACAGCGACTGGGGGGCCGTGCAGCCGCGTGCCGAGGCGGAGAACGCCTTCCTGGCGGGGCATTCCTTCGAGGAGTACGCGGCGTGGCACCTTGGCCTGACCGAAGGTGCGACCGATGGGACCAAGGGACGCTACGCGTTCGTGTACGGCGACTTTCGTCGCGTCCACCGCAGCGGCCTGATCGCCTGTGTCTACCGAGCGTCGGAGTGGCGGCACAAGGACGTCGAGTTGGCCGCGCACGAGCTGCTGCAAGAGCTGGACCGGAGAGCTGGCATTTGCTGAATATCCCGCCGCCGAGGAGGTTGCCGTGCACGCCACGATCGCGCGCCTTGCCGAGGCGATGAACGACCACGACCCACGCGGGATGGCCGCGCAGATGGCGGAGGACTACTTCTCCGAGCAACCAGTTCACCCGAACCGGACGTTCACCGGCAACCAGCAGGTGGCCATCAACTGGACCCAAATGTTCGCCGGCGTGCCGGACATGGTCTGCACGGTCGAGGCGGAGGACACCGTCGGCTCGCGCTCGTGGTCGGAGTGGCGTTGGGACGGCCACCACGCCGACGGCTCGGAGTTCGCGATGCGGGGGGTGATCGTCGCGGGACTCCGCGTCGATGGACTCATCCAGTGGGCACGGCTCTATGTCGAGCCGGTCGAGCAGGACTCCGCGGCCATCGAGGGGGCCGTACAGGGGTTGTCCCGCGCGGGCGACTGACGCGGCAACGCCAGTGATCGTCGCGACGCCGCCCTCGGCGGACGTGAGCTGTCGGCGACGATCGTCGGAGGTGCTCGCCGTGAGGACCGTGGAGACGACCGACGCGGCTGGCCTGGCCGCGAGCACCCGGCACATCCGGTAAACAGCAGTTGAACGATCTCCCGTGGCCCGCACGAAGTCCGCACCAGGGTGCGAAGTGACCCGCCGACGCGAGACGCGATGAGAGGCTGCCATACAGGTCAAGACGAAGGCCCTCGCGGCCGGGTCCACGCTTGTACGTCATGCGGGTGGCTCGACATCGTGACGAGCTGACCGGACTCCTGTAGGTACTGCAGGTGGGCTGCGGTCTCGGCGACGGCGGCTCGGCGCATGAAGCCGGTCACATGGCTCCAGCCGCGGGACCAGGTGAGCTCTCCGGCGATCTCCCAGACCGT
Organism: uncultured Actinomycetota bacterium; assembly: GCA_963792195.1. Lineage (GTDB taxonomy): Bacteria > Actinomycetota > Actinomycetes > Actinomycetales > Kineosporiaceae > DATKNA01. The sequence goes on from CAWBVK010000008.1 coordinate 465,648, forward strand.
CGACGCGCCTCGTCGATCGATCACCTCGAGGATCTCCGCGCATCGCCGTTCGTGGTGCTCGAGCAGCACGCGAACGCGGTGGGCGAGACCGCGGAAGCGGTACTCGTGCGCGGGCAGGACTTCCGCGGAGTCGTACCGGGCGGCGACTCGCTGGAGCGACGCGAGGTAGGTGGCCAGCGGTGGGTCCGCGGTGTGGGGCTGAAGACCGATGTTGGGGCTGATCCGGGGGAGCACGTGGTCGCCGCTGAGCAGAACGTCGTCCGTCTCGTCGTGGAAACACAGGTGGCCGGGGGTGTGGCCCGGCGTCCAGACGGCGCGCAGGAGACGGCCGGTGTCCGGGACGAGGTCGCCGTCCTCGAGCAGCCGGTCGGGTTCGGCCATCGCCAGGAAGTGCTTCATGACGTCGGGCGTGACGGTCAGTTCGGCGATGACGTCCTCGGGAAGGCCGCAGCGGCGCAGCCACTGCTCATCCTCCTGGCCGCGGTCGCCGTCCGACCACAGGCGCCCCGGCAGGGTGGACGCCTCCATGGGGTGCATCGCCACCCACGCTCCGGACGCCTCCCTCAATCGTGCGGAGAGGCCGTCGTGGTCGGGGGTGGACATGGGTGACGACGACCCCGCGGACGTCGCTGACTCGGCCGCCGATCCCGGCGAGCCCGTCGCTCAGCGCCGTCCATGCCTCGTCGACGTCCCATCCGGGGTCGAGCACGAGGACGCCGTCCGGGATCTCGAGGACGTAGGTGAGGGTGTAGCGGAGGGGGCTGCGGGGGATCGGCACCGGTAGGGACCAGAGCCCGTCACGGACTTCCTCCAAGGGAGGTAGGCGTCGGTCCAGCCACGCCTGACTCTGCTGCTCGCCGGTTACCTGCATCAGCTCTGCTCGGAGCTTCTGGGGAGCCGGACGACGATCTGGCCCGGGCCGACGGTGATGCCGTCGACGTCCTCACAGGTCATCCGGATGGTGACGTCGGCGCTGTCGACGTCGACCGCGGTGACGACGCCCTTGACGATGGTCGTGCTCCCGACGACGTTGAAGCGGCCCATCCGGAACCCCTTGAGCGACAGGATCCCGGCTGCGGGGCCGGCCCAGTCGCGGACGCTCCGTTCCCACATGCCCATGAGGAACAGGGTGTTCGCGTACGCACCTGCGCGAGAAGGTCGTCGCCGGAGCCGACGCCTACGCCGAACAGCTCGTCGACTTCGTCCTCGGCTCGGCCAGCGCCACGCGGTGAGCCCGCGTGGTGGTGAGACCTGAACCCTGCCCCC
>CAWBVK010000009.1:0-148365 GCA_963792195.1 uncultured Actinomycetota bacterium
ATCCCCATGCGCGCGGCCTCGGCGAAGAGGTCGTCGATCTTGGCGGCACCGTCGAGCATCGAGTACTCGGTGTGCACGTGGAGGTGCACGAACGAGTCGCTGCTCGCGGACGGGCCGGTCGGCACGGGGCGCCTCCAGGGCATGGGCGCCGAGCGCGCGCGGGGAGCGACGGCGGGGTGCCGCCGTCTCCCCGCGGGCGCGGGGCGGTACGGATCGTCCGCGCGCCTCCGGGGGAAGCCCTTCGAGGTGACACCGGTCGACCCGGCCCCTCGGAGGGCGGCTGCGCGCACCGCCAGTCTAGGCGGGGGCTCCGACAGACCGGGGCAGCCCGGGAGGACCGCTGGACGCCCGGCGTGTCGGTGGACAGGCGGACATCCTGCGCACGACGTCGCAGCGCGCGAGGCCGGGCGGGAACCGATCCGGCACGTCGTCCGTCGGTCTCGCTAGCATCCAGCCAGGGGCCGGACGCCGGGAGCGGGCGGCCGGACGGCGACGCACCGGGAGGGCAGTCATGGGCCTGATGGACAAGCTGCGCGGCGAGTTCATCGACATCGTCGAGTGGCTGGACGACAGCCGCGACACCATCGTCTGGCGCTTCCCGCGGTACGACAACGAGATCAAGATGGGCGCCAAGCTCGTCGTGCGCGAGTCGCAGACCGCCGTGTTCGTGAACGAGGGGCAGGTCGCGGACGCGTTCACACCCGGCACCTACACCCTCGAGACGCAGAACCTGCCCATCCTGTCGACGCTCAAGGGCTGGAAGTACGGCTTCAACTCCCCGTGGAAGGCCGAGGTGTACTTCGTCAACACCCGGCTCTTCACCGACATGAAGTGGGGCACGCAGAACCCGGTCATCGTCCGCGACCCCGAGTTCGGGATGGTCCGGCTGCGGGCCTTCGGCGCCTACGCGGTGCGGGTGGTCGACGCGACCAAGCTGCTGCGCGAGCTCGTCGGCACCGACCCGCAGTTCCGCACCGAGGAGGTGCAGGAGTACCTGCGGCAGATGATCGTCAGCCGGCTCGGCAGCTCGCTGGCGTCCGCGGGCATCCCGATGCTCGACCTCGCCGCCCAGCAGCAGACCATCGGCGGCGAAGATCGGCGGCCGTCCTCTCGCGAGGACCTCGCGAACGTCGGCCTGACCATCCCGAACTTCATCATCGAGAACATCTCGCGTGCCGCCGGAGGTCGAGGCCGCGCTCGACAAGCGCACGCAGATGGGCGTGCTCGGCGACCTGAACCGGTACACGCAGTTCCAGGCGGCGAACGCCATGGAGGCCGCCGCGAACAACCCCGGCGGTGCCGGCGAGGGCGTCGGGCTCGGCGTCGGCATGGCGATGGGCCAGCAGATGGCCCAGGCCCTCGGCCGCCAGGACTCCCCGCAGCAGCAGGCGCAGCCCGCAGGCGCGGCGCCGGGGTCCGCCGCGCCCGGGTCCGCGGCGCCGGGTGGCCCGCCGCCCCTGCCGCAGCACGCGCAGTGGTACCTGGGGGTGGGCGGCCAGCAGCAGGGTCCGTACGACGCAGCGGGCCTCGAGGCGCAGGCCCGGTCGGGCGCCCTGACCGGCAGCACCCTCGTCTGGAAGAACGGGATGGCCGCGTGGACCGCCGCGCAGGAGGTGCCCGAGGTCGCCGCGGTGCTCGGCGCGGCCCCGCCGCCGCTGCCGCCGGGCTGACGGCCGGCCGCGTCCGACCGACGACCACTCCCGACGACCACCTCCGACCGGCACCGCCTGGAGACCCGCGATGACCGAGCCCACCCCGGAGCCCGCCGCCGCGGCCTCCGACGCCGCGGCCGGCGCGCCGGTACCCGCCGCAGGCCCGGGCAGCCGGACGTTCCCCTGCTCCCAGTGCGGCGCACGGCTCGAGTACGCCCCCGGGACGACCTCGCTGCGCTGCCCGTACTGCGGGCACCTGCAGGACGTGCCGGCGACCACGGCGGTGATCGAGGAGCAATCGTACGACGCCTGGGCGGCGCTGCCGCCCAAGCCGCGGGCGCCGGCCGGCGCCTACCGCCTGACCTGTCACCGCTGCGGCGCGCAGACCGACAGCGACAACCTGTCGGACGCCTGCCCGTTCTGCGGCGCGCCGATCGTCGCCGAGACGGCGGGCGGCGACCAGATCGCCCCCGAGGCCGTCGTGCCGTTCGGCATCGAGCCCGCGGGCCGCGCAGGACGCCGTCCGGGGGTGGGTGCGCTCACGGTGGTTCGCGCCCAACAAGCTCAAGAAGGTCGGTGCGACGGAGCAGTTGCACGGCACCTACATCCCGCACTGGACCTACGACGCGCAGACGGCCACCGACTACTCGGGGATGCGCGGCGAGCACTACTGGGAGACCGAGACCTACACCGAGAACGGCGAGACCCGGACGCGCGAGGTCATGCGCACGGCGTGGTACCCGGCCGGCGGTCACGTCGAGCGCGCCTTCGACGACGTCCTCGTGCCCGGCTCGACCCGCCTGACGCCCGACCGCGTGCAGGCGCTGGCGCCGTGGCCGCTGGAGCGGGCCGTCCCGTACCAGCCCGACTACCTGTCGGGGTACCAGACCCTGCGCTACGACGTGGAGCCCGACCACGGGCTCGCCGCCGCCAAGCAGCAGATGGAGCAGGTCATCGAGGGCGACTGCCGCGACGACATCGGCGGCGACGAGCAGCGGGTGACCTCGATGGACGTCCGCTACGCGGAGATCATGTTCAAGCTCGTGCTGCTGCCGATCTGGATCGCCGCGTACCTCTACGGCGGCAGGACCTACCAGGTCTTCGTCAACGCCCACACCGGTCAGGTCGTCGGGGAGCGCCCGTACAGCATCCCGAAGATCGTCGCCGCCGTCGTGGCGGGGCTGGTGGTCCTGACGGCCGTGCTGGTCCTCTACAGCCGGAGCCGCTCGGGCGGCTGAGCACTCAGGCCGGGACCGAGGCGCTCGAGCGCGGTCGCCAGGTCCTGCGGGTAGGAGCTGGTGAACTCGACCCACACGTCCGTGCCCGGATGGGTGAACCCGAGCCGGACGGCGTGCAGCCACTGCCGGGTCAGGCCGAGCTGCTCGGCGAGGCGCGGGTCGGCGCCGTAGGTGAGGTCGCCGACGCACGGGTGGCGCAGCGCCGAGAAGTGCACCCGGATCTGGTGGGTGCGCCCGGTCTCGAGGTGCACCTCGACGAGGCTGGCCGCGGGGAACGCCTCGAGGACCTCGTAGTGCGTGATGCTGGGCTTGCCGCTCGCGACGACCGCCCACTTGTAGTCGGCAGTGGGGTGGCGCCCGATCGGCGCGTCGATGGTGCCCACGAGCGGGTCGGGGTGGCCCTGCACCAGCGCGTGGTAGGTCTTGTCGACCGTGCGGTCGCGGAAGGCCTGCTTGAGCCGGCTGTAGGCGTACTCGCTCTTGGCCACCACCATGAGCCCGCTGGTGCCGACGTCGAGGCGGTGGACGACGCCCTGCCGCTCCGCCGCCCCCGAGGTGGCGATCCGGTACCCCGCCGCGGCGAGCCCGCCCACCACGGTCGGGCCGGTCCAGCCGGGGCTGGGGTGGGCGGCGACCCCGACGGGCTTGTCGACGACGACGAGGTCGTCGTCGTCGTGCACGACGACGAGTCCGGGGACGGGTTCGGGGTCGAGCCCCGGGCCGGCCGCGTCGGGGTCGGGGAGCTCCACCTCGAGCCAGCTGCCGGGGCGCAGCCGCTCGCTCTTGGCCACCTCGCGGCCGTCGACGCGGACGCGGCCGGCGTCCGCGAGCTCGGCCACCGCCGAGCGGGACAGGCCGAGCAGCCGGGCGAGGGCGGCGTCGAGGCGCTCACCCGCGAGCCCCTCGGGGACGGGCAGGGCTCGGGAGGTCACGCCGGACCCTGCGGCTCGTCGCCCTCGTCGGCAGGCTCGGGCGCGTCCGCCGCGCGGGTGCCGTCGAAGCGGACGCCGCGCCAGGCGAGCAGCGCCAGCAGCACGGCGGCGGCGGTGATGGCGGCGTCCGCCGACGTTGAAGACGAACAGCCGGGGCAGGTCGATGAAGTCGACGACGTGCCCCTGCGGGAAGCCGGGCTCGCGGAACAGCCGGTCGAGCAGGTTGCCGACGGCGCCGCCCGAGGAGCAGGCCCAGCGCGAGCGCCCACCAGCGCGCTGCCCAGCCGCCGCGACAGCCGCACGATCGCGATGCTCGCCGCGGTGGCGACCAGCGTGAAGATCCACGTGCGTGCCGGTGGCGAACGAGAAGGCGGCGCCCGGAGTTGCGGAACAGCCGCAGCTGGACGAGCTGCCCGACCACGTCGACGGTGCGGCCGTCCGACAGCGTGCGCACCGCCCAGGCCTTCGTCAGCTGGTCGAGGGCGACCACGACGACGGCCGTGACCAGCAGGCCCGCGACGAGCAGCGGCCCGGCGCGAGGTGCCGGGCCGCTCGACGGGGGTGGTGTCCATGGTGGTTCCAGGGTCCCATGCGGGCCCGGGCGGCACGGCAGAAGGCGACCGTCGGTCAGCGGCGTTCCTGCCGCTGCTTGCAGGTGACGCAGAAGGTGGCGCGGGGGAAGGCCTGCAGGCGCGCCTTGCCGATCGGGCCGCCGCAGTTCTCGCAGGTGCCGTAGGTACCCGAGTCGATCCGTTCGAGCGCGTGCCGGGTCTGGAACAGCATGTCGCGGGCGTTGGCGAGCAGGGTCATCTCCTGGTCGCGCTCGAACGCCTTGGCGCCGGTGTCGGCCTGGTCGTCACCGGCGCCGTCGCCGCCGTCGCGCAGCACGTCGGACAGGGCGGACTGGAGCGTGCCGACCTCCCCCTCGATCCGGCTGCAGCTCGGCGTCGAGCACCGCCCGCTGCTCGGCGAGCTCCTCCTCGGTCCAGGGAGACTCCCCCGCCGCCACGAGCACCGACGCCGCGTCCAGCGCCGCCGGAGCGTTCGCAGCGACCTTGCGGTCTGCCATTGGTCCTCCCCAAGCCTGCAGCCGAGCAGGCATCGACGGTCCCGGAAGGATAGGGCGTCCCCCGGTCGTGCTCAATGCACCACACGATGCGATCACTCGCTCACGCAGGGCCGACGATCCCGCGCGCCGGAACGGTCACGTGCAAAGCCGAGCGGCTCCCGGAGCCCGCATGCGCGGGTCCGGGAGCCGCCGGTCGCCGATCACGCCATCCGCAGGGCGGCGCGACGCCTCAGCCGCGGTCGCCGAAGGGGTAGCTCTGGCTCCCCTGGTCGCTGCCGTTGTCGGCCGCGTAGGCACCACGGGTGGGCAGAGGCCCGTTGCCGTACCCCATCGGGGCGCTCCCCGCCAGGCTCGGTGCCGGCTGCTGCGAGCGGCCCGGGACGACGGCCGCCTTCGACTCGAGCTCGCGGAGCTGGCCCTCGAGGTAGGACTTGAGGCGGCTGCGGTACTCCCGCTCGAAGGCTCGCAGCTCGTCGATCTTGCGCTCGAGCAGCGAGCGCTCCTGCTCGAGCGAGCCGAGCGTCTGGCGCTGCTTCTCCTCGGCCTCGCGGACGAGGCGGGTCGCGTGCTCGCGCGCCTCGCTGACGATGCGGTCGCGCTGCTGCTCACCGTTGCGCACGTACTCGTCGTGCAGCTTCTGGGCGAGGGCGAGCATGCCCGCCGCCTCCTGCGGGCCCTGCGGGCCGTCCATGGCGCCACCGAGACCGGCGCTCATCGGGGCCATCGGCGCGGCCATCGGCCGGACCGGCTCCTGGGCGGCGGGCTGCGGGGCGGGAGCCGCCGCGAGGACGGGTGCCGGCTCGTCGCCGCCGTCGCGCGAGGCGCTCGCCCGGGAGAGCTCGCCCACCCGGCGCTCGCAGGCGCCGAGCTTGGACCGGAGGTCCTCGTTCTCCTCGTTCATGCGGCGGAGTTCGTTGACGACCTCGTCGAGGAAGTCGTCGACCTCGTCCTGGTCGTACCCCTCACGAAACTTCGTCGCCTGGAAGCGCTTGTTGACTACGTCCTCTGGCGTCAGAGCCATGCTTGGTCACCTCGCGGGAGAGACTTCGGTCGGCGGATCGGCGTCGCCGTGTCACCGTATCGGATGCCGGTCCGGTAAACGAACAGGTGCGGCCCGGGAAATGCCTTGGACTCTGAGTGACTGCGACAACACGGATAGTACATGGGAGCGGGGTGCGAGCAAGCCTTCACAGGGCCGCGCGGGCCTGCTCCGAACGGAGGATGACGCGGAGGCCGACCGGGCCTCACGGTGCCAGGATCCCGAGCAGGATCACGGTCACGATGAAGATCACCGGGAAGGCCAGGTCGAGGGCGACGGCTCCGAGCCGGATCGGCGGCAGCAGCCGCCGCAAGCCCTTGACGGGCGGGTCCGTGGCCGAGTAGGCGCCCTCGGCGAGCACCAGCACCGGCCCGCGCGGGCGCCAGTCGCGCGAGAAGTACTGGATCCAGTCGAAGACCAGCCGCACGATGAGCGCGATGAAGAAGAGGAAGACCACGAGGTAGAGCACGGTTCGGACCGCGTCGATCGGCGTCACGGGGCGGAGTCCCATCGGTGGCGGCACGCACACCGGACGGCGGCGCGCAGAGGCTGACCTCCCGATCGTAGACAGACGCCCGCCCGCCACCGGCAGCAGGCGTCGGGGGCGGGCGGCTGGGTCCTGATCCGGGAGAGCCTCAGCTCTGGTTGAAGAAGGTGCGTTCGGGCACGTGCGGCTTGTCGGCCGGGGCCACCTCGACGTGGGCCGGTGAGAGCAGGAACACCTTGCTCGTCACCTTCTCGATGGCACCGTGCAGGCCGAAGACGAGACCCGCGGCGAAGTCGACCAGCCGCTTCGCGTCGGCGTCCGCCATGTCGCCCAGGTTCATGATGACGGGCGTGCCGGAGCGGAATGCCTCGCCGATCGTCTTCGCCTCGTTGTACGTGCGCGGGTGGATGGTGGTGATGCGGTGCAGCTCACCCGCGGGAGCGGGTGCCGCCGCGGCACGCGCCGCCCGCGCACTCGCGATCGGCGTCACGGCGGCCCGCCGCTCGGGCTCGCGCACCTCGGGACGGCGCGGCTCCTCGATCGGCTCGTCCGCCATCTCGTCCTCCGCCTCGTACTCGACGTCCTCGTCGACGTCGTAGGCGTCGTACCGCTCGTCGTCCTCGGCCAGGCCCAGGTACACCATGGTCTTACGTAGCGCGCCGCCCATTGGTGCTCCTCGCCTCGTCGTCACCCACGGTCGTCGACGTTACCGGAGCGTCGGGCGCGTTCCGAGGACCGCGCTGCCGACACGCAGGTGTGTCGCGCCGGCGGCCAGGGCCGCCTCCAGGTCGCCGCTCATCCCGGCCGAGATCACCCGGGCAACGGGGGCGAAGCCGCGGACGACGTCGAGCAGCGCCGGCAGCTGAGCGAAGGCGACCACGGGGTCGGCACCTAGCGGAGCGACTGCCATGATCCCCTCGAGGTCGAGGGCGGGCGCCGCGGCGGCGGCCTCGGCGAGGGCCCGCAGGTCGCCGACGGGCACGCCGCCCCGCTCGGGGTCGCCGTCGAGGCTCACCTGCAGCAGGCAGGCCAGCCGGCGCTCCCGCCGGTGCGCGGCACGATCGAGGGCGGTGACCAGGGAGAGCCGGTCGACCGAGTGCACGAGGTCGGCGTACCCGGCGACCGAACGCGCCTTGTTCGACTGGAGCCGGCCGATGAAGTGCCAGCGCACGTCGAGGTCCGCGCACTCCGCGTGCTTGGCCGCCGCCTCCTGGTCCTTGTTCTCCCCCACGTCGCGGACGCCGAGGCCGGCCAGCAGGCCGATGTCGGACGCGGGGTACGTCTTCGTGACCACGACGAGGGTGACGCCCGAGGGATCGCGCCCGGCGGCGGCGCAGGCGCGGGCGATCCGTTCGTCCACGCGGCGCAGGCGGTCCGCGAGCTCGGCCCGGCGATCGGTCACGGCAGCAGCGTGACGACACCGGCGAACCGGCCGGTGACGTGGGAGCGCCGGTAGGAGTAGAGCTCGTCGCTCTCCACCGTGCAGCCGCCGACGAGGTCGATCCCGGCGAGGCCGGCGGCGGTCAGGTCGGCGACGGCACCGGCGCGCAGGTCGAGCGAGGGCGTGCCCCAGCTGGTGGTGGCGCGCAGCTCGGGACGCCTCGCGCACGCCTGCGCCCGCATCTCGGCGGGGACCTCGTAGCAGCAGCCGCCCGCGGCGGGCCCGACGGCCGCACGGATCCCCTCGGGTCGCGCACCGGCCGCGACCATCGCCTCGACCACGCGGGGGAGGACGCCGGCGAGCAGGCCCCGCCGGCCGGCATGGGCGGTGGCCACCACGCCGGCCTGCGCGTCGACCAGCAGCACGGGCACGCAATCGGCCACCAGCACGCCGAGCGGCACGCCGCGCTCGGTGGTCAGCAGCGCGTCGGCCTCGGGCTCCTGCACGACGTCGCCGTCGGCCGCCGCGCCGGCGGCGTCCGCGAGTCGGGCCACCCCGGCGACCCTGGCCACCGCCGTGCCGTGCACCTGCCGCCCGAACCGCACCGGCGCGCCGGCCCACCCGGCGAGCAGGGCCCGGTTGTGTCGGACGGCCCCGGGCTCGTCGCCCACGGCGACCCCCAGGTCGAGCCCCGCCCACGGCCCCTGCGACACCCCGCCCGCGCGGGTCGTGAAGCCCGCCCGGACGCCGGGCCCGAGGTCGACGGCGAGGACCGGGAGGACGTCGTCGTGGAGCTGCACGCCTTCGAGGGTGCCCTACTTGAGGAAGTCGGGGACGTCGAGGTCGTCGTCGATCACGATCGGGCGGGGCGTCGGGCGGGCGGCCGGCCGCGGCTCGGGCGGCAGCTCGACGAAGCGCGACGACGGCTCGTGCACCACCGCGGGCTCCCGGTCGGCGGCCGGCTGCGGCTGGGCCGGCTGGCCGTTGGGGTGCTGCTGACCGTGCTGACCGTTCGAGCCCTGGCCGCTGCCGTTCGCGCCGTTCGTGCCGGCCGACGGTGAACCGAGCGGGGCGGCCGTGACGGGCGGGTGCACCGGCGGGAGGCCGGCCGAGGCGGTCGGGGCGGGCTCGGGCGAGCGGTACTCCCCCAGACCCCGCCGGGTGGTGTCGGGGGCGCCGTAGCCGCGGTCGGCGTACGGCGAGGCGTCCAGCGGCTGCGGCCGCCCGGCCGTCTGGGACGCGACCGGCACGGCACCCGCGCCCGACGTCGAGCGGGAGGCGGGCGCGGCCTGCGGCACGGCGGGCGCGGGCATGCTGCGCCCGGACACCTGGCCCAGCGCCCGCTCGTCGCGCCGGCGCGTGGGCGCGCCGCCGTCGAACCCGGCCGCGATGACCGTGACCCGCACCTCGTCGCCCAGGGCGTCGTCGATGACCGCACCGAAGATGATGTTGGCCTCGGGGTGCGCCGCCTCCTGCACGAGGCGTGCCGCCTCGTTGATCTCGAACAGGCCGAGGTCGGAGCCGCCCTGGATGGAGAGCAGGACGCCGTGCGCGCCGTCGACGCTGGCCTCGAGCAGCGGGCTCGAGATCGCGGTCTCGGCGGCCTGGATCGCGCGGTCCTCACCGCGGGCGGACCCGATGCCCATGAGCGCGCTGCCGGCTCCCTGCATGACGGACTTGACGTCGGCGAAGTCGAGGTTGATCAGGCCCGGGGTGGTGATGAGGTCGGTGATGCCCTGGACGCCGGACAGCAGCACCTGGTCGGCCGATCGGAACGCGTCGAGCACGCTGACGTGCTTGTCGCTGATCGAGAGCAGCCGGTCGTTGGGGATCGTGATGAGGGTGTCGACCTCCTCACGCAGGCGAGCCGATGCCCGAGTCGGCCTGGGTGGCGCGGCGGCGGCCCTCGAACGTGAACGGTCGGGTGACCACGCCGATCGTGAGGGCGCCGAGGCCGCGCGCGATCCGGGCGACGACGGGGGCGCCGCCCGTGCCGGTGCCGCCGCCCTCGCCGGCCGTGACGAAGACCATGTCGGCGCCCTTGATGACCTCTTCGATCTCCTCCGCGTGGTCCTCGGCGGCCTTGCGGCCGACCTCGGGGTCGGCGCCGGCGCCGAGACCGCGGGTGAGCTCGCGGCCGACGTCGAGCTTGACGTCGGCGTCGCTCATGAGGAGGGCCTGCGCGTCGGTGTTGATCGCGATGAACTCGACGCCCTTGAGCCCGACCTCGATCATGCGATTGACGGCGTTGACGCCGCCGCCGCCGATACCGACGACCTTGATGACGGCAAGGTAGTTCTGGGGTGCAGCCACGTCGGGTGCCTTCCACTCGCGGTCGGGGGCGGAGACTCTCACCCTCAGGTAGAGGGTTATAGTTATGTCAACCAGCTCCTGGTCTGTGACCGTACGGGCGCCCCGTGAGCGACTCAACGACCGCTCGCGGCGTGTCGGGGCACCCTCCCGCCGATCGTGCACTTTCTGCGTGACCACGCACGCGGCGGCAATCAGGCAGGCTGCGCCCGACGTCGACCCCGCGGCTCGCTCTGCTCCCCTCCGGCCACGTTGCGCGCGAGAAGCCGCCCACGCGGCCGCCCTGATCGGCTTCTGGGGCGCAACGTAGCCAGAGGGGAGCACGCGGAGGCGTGCATGATCGGCGCTGAGAGGGCCGGCGACGGTCAGGGCGCCGAGACGGACGGCGCGTCGGGAGCGCTCACGTCGAAGGTCGTCCCGCGGGTCGCGGGCGCCGTCCGGCGCAGTGCCGCCAGCACCGAGGCCTTGAGCGCGCCGTCCTCCGGACTCCCCCACACGACCCGCGCGCCGCCGCGCAGCGCGAACCAGACGCCGTCGGGGCTCGTCGCCCCGGCTTGCACGACCTCCGCGGCCAGCGCCTGCGGCAGGCCGTGCCAGGCCTGTTCGGCGGCGAGCACGGTGCGGGGCGCGAGCGCGGCCGCGGGCACGACGAGGCGGGGCAGCCCGGCGGGGGGCCGGGCCTCGAGGCCCAGGTCGACGCCGTCGTCGGCGAAGATCCGGACGCCGCCGGCGACCGGCACGGCGACGCCGGCCCGGCGCTCGACGACATCCACGGTGAGCGTGCCCGGCCAGCGGACACCGACCGAGACCGAGCGGACCCCGGGCACCGCCCGCACCCGCTCCGCCACGCCCGCGCTCCCCGCGAGCAGCAGCGGGCGGCCCAGGGCGGGTGCGGCGGCGTCGCGGACGGCTGCGGCCCAGCGCGGCGACGCACCACTGACCTCGACGCTGCCCACCCGTGCGAACGGCGCTGCGAGCAGGGCCCACGCCACGGCCGCGACCGCCGCACCGGCGAGCAGCGGCACCGCGCGCCGACGGGTCGGCGCCGCGGGCCCTGGCGGCCGTGCGGGGGCGTCGTCGAGCGGGCAGGACGGCGCGGTGACCTCCGGCGGCGAGACGACCCGCAGCACGGGCGCGATCGCGGGCAGCCCGGTGGCGGGCCGGGAACGGCCCTCGCGCAGCGCGCCCCCCGGCGCGACCGCGGTCATCCCCGCGGCTCCCCGGCGGGTTCGCGCTCGGCGAGCCGGGCGAGCAGCACGGGCCCCAGAGCGGTGACGTCACCCGCGCCGACGGTGAGGACGACGTCACCGGGGGCGGCGTGATCGGCGACCCGGCGGACCGCCGTCTGCGGGTCGGGCTCGAACGCGACGCAGCCGGCGGGCAGGGGCACCGCACGCGCGACGAGCTCGCCGGTCACCCCGGGCTCGGGGTCCTCCCGAGCGCCGTAGACGTCGAGCACGACCACCTCGTCGGCGAGGCCGAGCGCGGCGCCGAACTCGGCCGCGAAGAGCCGGGTGCGGCTGTACAGGTGCGGCTGGAAGATCACCAGGACCCGGCCGTCGCCGCTGACGCCGCGCACGGCACGCAGCACGGCCGCCACCTTCGTCGGGTGGTGCGCGTAGTCGTCGACCACCCGCACCCCCGACGCGAACGCCCTTGGTCTCGAACCGGCGCCGGGTGCCGCCGAACCCGGCCAGTCCCTCGGCCATGCACGCCGGGTCGAGCCCGAGCCACGCGCCGGCCGTCCACGCGGCCGCGGCGTCGAGCGCGTTGTGCGCCCCGGGAACGCGCAGGGCCAGCGGGACGACGTCGCCGTCGCGGACGAGGCCGAAGCGGGCGGCGGGCCCGGAGACGTCGAGGTCGACGAGGCGGACGTCGGCGCCGGCCGAGACGCCGTAGGTGAGGACGTCGACGTCGGGGCGGCGCGCGCGCAGCCGCCCAGCGAGGGCCGCGGAACCCGCGTCGTCGGCGCAGGCGACGAGGGCACCTCCCGGCACGACCCGGTCGGCGAAGGCGTCGAACGCCGCGGTGACGGCCTCGGCGGTGCCGTAGTGGTCGAGGTGGTCGGGCTCGACGTTGGTGACGATCGCGACGGTGGGGCTGTAGAGCAGGAACGACCCGTCGGACTCGTCGGCCTCGGCGACGAACAGGTCGCCGGCCGCCCTCGGCGCGCGGTCTCGCCGGTCTCGGTCAGCTCGCCACCGATCGCGAACGACGGGTCCGCGCCGCAGTGCTGGAGGGCGACCGTGAGCATCGAGGTGGTCGTCGTCTTGCCGTGCCGTACCGGCGACGGCGAGGGCGCGCCGACCCCGCATCAGCGCGGCGAGCGCCTGCGAGCGGTGCAGGACGAGCAGGCCCGCGCCGGCGGGCCTCGACGAGCTCGGGGTTGTCGTCGCGCGCGGCGGTGGTCACGACGACGCTGTCGGCGCCGGCCAGGTGGGCCGGGTCGTGACCGATGTGCACGGTGGCGCCCAGCGACCTCAGCGTCGTCGGTGGTGGCGGACGCCTTGGCGTCGCTGCCGCTGACCGGGACCCCGCGCGCGAGCATGATCCGCGCCAGGCCGGCCATGCCGACGCCGCCGATCCCGATGAAGTGCACGCGGCCGAGCGCCTCGGCCGGCGGGACGTCGAGCGCGAGGTCGGGCTTCACGAGGTGCTCCGGCCCGCCGGGCCGCGCCTCGGCGGCGGCCGATCTCGACGAGGTCGGCGAGCCGCTCGTCGCCGTCCGTGATCCCGAAGGCGGCCGCGGCCTTGGCCATCGCGGCGAGCTCGGCGTGGTCGGTGAGCAGCGGGCAGCAGCATGTCGCGCACCCACTGCGGGGTGCACAGCGCGTCGTCGACGAGCAGGCCGCCGCCGGCCTCGACCACGGGCTCGGCGTTGAGCCGCTGCTCCCCGTTGCCGATCGGGAGCGGCACGTACGCCGCGGGGAGCCCGACCGTGGTCAGCTCGCAGACGGTGCCGGCGCCCGCCCGGCAGACCACGGCGTCGGCCGCGGCGTAGGCGAGGTCCATCCGGTCGAGGTACTCGACCGCCACGTAGGGCGGGCCACCGGGCGGCGGCGCGTCGCCGTGACGGGAGGCCCTCGACCGCCTTGCCGCGGCCGGTCACGTGCAGCACCTGGACGCCGGCCTCGGCGAGGGCCGCGCGGGAGCGGCCGAAGGTCACGTTGAGGCGCTGGGCGCCGAGCGACCCGCCGAACACGAGCAGCGTGGTGCGCCCGCGCTCGAGCCCGAACGGCGCCAGCGCCTCGTCGCGGCGCGCGGCCCGGTCGAGCGTCGGTGATCTGCGCGCCGCAGCGGCATGCCGAGCACCCGTGCGCCGCGCAGCGGCGTGCCCGGGAAGGTGGTGGCGACGTAGCGGCGTGAACCGCGCCCCCAGCCGGTTGGCCAGGCCCGGCCGGGCGTTCTGCTCGTGCACGACGATCGGCAGTCCGAGCCGGCGGGCCGCGAGGTAGGCGGGGGTCGAGACGTAGCCGCCGAACCCGACCACGACCTGGGCCGGCGCCTCCTCCATCGCGCGCGACGCGGCGGCGACGGCCGGCCGCAGCCGCCACGGCAGCCGGCCGAGGTCGGCCGAGGGGCGGCGCGGCAGCGGCACCCGCGGGCACGACGGCGAAGGCGTAGCCCGGCCTCGGGCACCAGCCGGGCCTCGAGGCCCTCCGCCGGTGCCGAGCGCGGTGACGCGCACGTCCGGGTCGCGCCGGCGCAGGCAGTCGGCGAGCGCGAGCAGCGGCGCGACGTGGCCGGTGGACCCGCCGCCCGCGAGCACCACCGACAGACGCGACACGATGGAGCCGCAGCTCACGCCACTACCCCCGTTCCGTCGCCCGGGCAGGACCGCGAGCGATCGGCGGACCACTGACGGACGTGAGGCTAGCGCCTCCGCGGCGCCGGGGACGCGCCGGGCGAAACCGAGCACCATGCCCAGCGCGATGAGCGTGGTGACGAGGGCCGAGCCGCCGCTGGACACCAGCGGCAGCGGCACGCCGACCACCGGCAGCAGGCCGACGACCGCGCCGATGTTGACCAGCGCCTGCCCGAGCACCCAGGCGAGGACGCCGCCGGTCGCGATCTTGACGAAGACGTCGTCGGCTGGCGAGCGACGAGGCGGAACAGCCCGATCGCCGAGCATCGCGAACAGCGCCGAGCACGGCGAGCGTGCCGACCAGCCCGAGCTCCTCGCCGATGATCGCGAAGATGAAGTCGTTGTGCGCCTCGGGCAGCCAGCACCACTTCTGCCGGCTCTCCCCCAGGCCGAGCCCCCACCAGCCGCCGCGACGCCAGCGCCCACAGCGCCGTGCAGCGGCTGCTAGCTCGATCCCCTGCGGGTCGGCAGCGCCCGCTGCCGCAGCTGCGCCGCGAAGCGCTGCATCCGGTTGGCGCTCGTGCTGCACCAGCACGAACACGCGCGAAGGCGGCGAGCGCGCCGCTCACGGCGAACACCCGCAGCGGCACCCCGGCGGCGAACATGCAGCGCGGCCACGAGCCCCATCAGCACGAGGGCCGTGCCGAGGTCGCGCCCGGCGAGCACGAGCGCGAGCAGCGAGCGCCGTGACGGGGACGACCGGCACCACGGCGTGGACGGCCCGGTGCGATCAGCGGCCGCTTGCGCTCGAGCACGGCGGCCACCCAGACGACGAGCGAGAGCTTGACGGCCTCGGACGGCTGCAGCGGTGATCCCGCCGATGCCGACCCAGTTCCGGTTGCCGTTGACGGTCGTGCCCGGCGACGAGCACGAGCAGCAGCGCGCCGACGCCGACGCAGCAGCAGCGGCCAGGCCAGGGCCTTCCACACCGCGGACCGGCACCAGGGCGGCGACCACGGCGAGCGGCAGGCCGATCGCGGCGAACATGGCCTGCTTGGCGAAGATCGTGTACGAGGAGTGCAGCGTGCGCAGCGACTCCACGCTCGAGCTCGACAGCACCATGATGAGGCCGAGGACGACCAGCGCGATCGGTCGAGCCGAGCACCAGGTAGTAGGCGGCGAGCGGCGACTGCAGCCGCGCGGCCCAGCGCCGCCGCGCGCGGGCGCGCGCCGCGCGGAGCCGGCCGGGGCGGCGCGCGGCGGCCGGGGCGTCGAGCCGCGCCGGCCACGCCTCAGCCCTGCCCGCCGGCGCGCCGACGCAGGCGGCGCACGGCGGCGCGCGAAGGCGTCGCCGCGCGCGGCGTAGCAGGCGAACTGGTCGAAGGAGGCGCAGGCCGGCGCGAGCAGCACGGTGTCGCCGGGCCGCGCGAGCGACGCCGCGGCCGCGACGACACGGTCCATCAGCGCGTCGGATCCGCAGGCGGCCGTCCGGTCCGGCAACGCTCGCCGTCGCTGCCAGTCACCCTGCCAGTCTCGGCGACGTCGACCTCGAGGACGGGAAGATCGGGCGCGTGTCGGCGCAGCGCCTCGCGCGACGAGGTCGCGGTCGCGGCCGAGCAGCACCGCGCCGCGCAGCCGGGCGGCGTGCGCGGCGACGAGGTCGTCGAACTCCCGCGGGCCGGCGCCCTTCGCCAGGCCGCCGGCGACCCAGACGACGCGCTCGAAGCCGCGCAGCGCGGCGTCGGCGGCGTGCGGGTTGGTCGCCTTCGAGTCGTCGACCCAGGTCACGCCGCCGGTCTCGGCGACCCGGGCCAGCCGGTGCGCGCGGCGGGACGAGGCCCGCGCAGCCCGTCCCGGACCGCGACCGCCGGCACCCCGGCGGCCCGGGCCAGCGCGGCGGCGGCGAGGGCGTTCGCGACGAGGTGCGGGGCGAGGACGCCGCCGGCGCCGGCCCGCACGTCGTCGAGGGTGGCGAGCTCGGCGGCCGAGGTGCGCCGCTGCGCGACGAACGCGCGGTCGACGAGCACGTCGTCGACGACCCCGAGCATCGACACGCCGGGACGCCGAGGGTGAAGCCGATCGCGCGGCAGCCCTCGACCACGTCGGCGTCGCGCACGAGCTGCTCGGTCCGCGGGTCGGCGACGTTGTAGACGCAGGCCACCTGGGTGTTCTCGTAGACCCGGCCCTTGTCGCGGGCGTACGCCTCGAAGCCGCCGTGCCAGTCGAGGTGGTCGGGCGCGACGTTGAGGCAGGCGCTCGCCAGCGGCCGACAGCGAGGACGTCGAGTGCAGCTGGAAGCTGGAGAGCTCGACGGCGAGCACGTCGTAGCGGCCTCGCGGGTGCAGCACGGCCTCGAGCACGGGCGTGCCGACGTTGCCGACCGCGGCGCTGCGCAGCCCGGCGGCCGGCGAGCATCGACGGCGAGCATCGTCACGGTCGTGGTCTTGCCGTTGGTGCCGGTGACGGTGAGCCAGGGCGCGCGCGCCCGGCGGCCGGGCGCATCCGCCAGGCCAGCTCCACCTCGCTCCACACCGGGATGCCCGCCGCGGCGGCGCCGGCCAGCAGCGGGTGCGTCGGGCGGCCAGCCGGGCGACGCGACGACGAGGTCGGGCGCCGGCCGTCGCCGGACGTCCGGCAGCGCGTCGCGACCGCCCCGGCGCCGAGCAGCACCTCGCGCGCCCGAGGGTGTCGAGGATGACCGCGCGCTCGCGCTGGGCCGGCCCGTCGCCGGCCGTCGACGACGACGACCCGGCGCGCCGCGCTCGGCCAGCGCGTCGGCGGCGGCGAAGCCCGAGGCCCCGATGCCGGCGACGACCACGCGCAGGCCGGCCCAGTCGGCGCCGACCGTGCGTCAGCGCCGTCCAGCCGGCGACGGAGCGCGCCGACGTCACTGGCCGACCACCCACTCCGCGTAGAAGACGCCCGAGGCCGAGCCCGACGAAGAGCCCGGCGATGATCCAGAACCGGATGACGATCGTGACCTCGGCCCAGCCCGCCAGCTCGAAGTGGTGCTGCAGCGGCGCCATCCGGAACACCCGTTTGCCGGTCAGCTTGAACGAGCCGACCTGGATGACGACCGAGAGCGTGATCAGCACGAACAGGCCGCCGAGCAGCACCAGCAGCAGCTCCGTGCGGGACAGGATGGCCAGCCCGGCGAGGGCGCCGCCGAGCGCCAGCGAGCCGGTGTCCCCCATGAAGATCTTCGCGGGCGAGGCGTTCCACCACAGGAACCCGAAGCAGCGAGCCGAGCGACGGCGGCCGCGACCACGGCGAGGTCGCGCGGGTCGCGCACCTCGTAGCACTGCGGCCCCGGGCGCTCCACGCAGGAGTTGTTCGACTGCCAGATGCCGATGAGCACGTAGGCGCCGAAGACGAGCACGCTCGTGCCCGTCGCCAGGCCGTCGAGGCCGTCGGTGAGGTTCACGCCGTTGCTCCACGCCGCGATCATGAGCAGCGCCCAGACGACGAAGAGCACGAGCCCGATCGCCGCGCCGGCGAACGCCAGGTCGATGCCGGGTGTCGCGGATGAACGAGACCCGGGTCGAGGCCGGCGTCCGGAACGACGCCGTTCTGGAACTGCAGCGCCAGCAGGGCGAACGTGATGGCCACGGCGCTCTGCCCGGCCAGCTTGGCGCCGGCGCGCAGGCCCGAGGCTGCGCTGCCGGGAGATCTTCAGGTAGTCGTCGAGGAAGCCCACGAGGCCGAGCCCGGTCATGAGGAACAGCACGAGGACGGCGGACATCGTCGGCACCCACATCGTGGCGCCGTGCGCCACCGCGTAGCCGAGCAGCGTGGCGCCGATGATGACGGCCCCGCCCATGGTGGGCGTGCCGCGCTTGGTGTGGTGCCCGGTCGGGCCCGTCGTCGCGGATGAACTGGCCGTAGCCCGCGCCCCACGAGGAAGCGGATGTACAGCGGGGTGCCGAACAGCGAGCAGACGAGCGCGACCGCGGCCGCGATGAGGACCGTCTTCACGCGTCGATCCCCCCGCGGCCGCCCTGGCCGGGGACGTTGGGCTCGGGGACGTCGTCGAGCAGGGCCGTCGCGACGACGTCGAGGCCGACCGACCGGGAGGCCTTGACGAGCACGACGTCACCGGGGGCGAGCTCGGCGCGCAGCAGCGCGAGCGCGGCGGCGGCGTCCGGCACCCAGGCGGACTCCTCGCCCCACGACCCCTCCTGGCTGGCGCCCGTGTGGATGGCGCGCGCGCCGGCGCCGACCGCGACGAGCCGGGAGATGTCGAGGCGGACGGCGAGCCGGCCGACGGCGTCGTGCTCGGCCAGCGACGTGTCGCCGAGCTCGAGCATCTCCCCCAGCACCGCCCAGGTGCGTCGCCTGGGCGGCGTAGGCGACCCGGACGAGTCGGGCTCGGGGCGGCCCATCGCGGCCAGCGCCTTGAGCGCGGCGCGCACCGAGTCGGGGTTGGCGTTGTAGGCGTCGTTGACGACGGTGACGCCGTCGGGACGGGTGTGCACCTCCATCCGCCACCGGCTCGCCGGCACGGCGCTGCCGAGCAGCTCGGCGATCCGGGCGGCCGGCAGCCCCGCCTCGAGCGCGACCGCCGCGGCGGCGAGCGCGTTCGCGACGTGGTGCTGGCCGTACAGGGGCAGGGAGACGCGGGCTTCGTCCCCGGTAGGGCGTCACCAGCGTGAACGAGGGCCGGGACCAGGCGTCGAGGCGCACGTCGACCGCCCGGACGTCGGCCCCGGGGCCGAGCCCGAAGCGCACGACCCGGCCACGGGTCCGCGCGGCCATGGCCGCCACGAGCGGGTCGTCGGCGTTGAGCACGGCCACGCCGCCCTCCCCCAGCGCCTCCGGCAGCTCGCCCTTGGTCGCCGCGGTCGCCTCCCGGGAGCCGAAGACGCCGGCGTGCGCCGCACCGACGTTGAGGACGACGGCGTAGTCGGGCGGCGTGACCCGGGTGAGGTAGGCGATGTTGCCGGGCATCCGGGCACCCATCTCGGCCACCAGGAAGCGGGTCGAGGCGTCGCAGCGCAGCGCGGTCAGCGGCAGCCCGATCTCGTTGTTGAACGACCCCTGCGGCGCCACCGTGGGCCCGAGGTCGCCCAGGAGCACGGCGAGCAGGTCCTTCGTGCTGGTCTTGCCCGACGACCCGGTGACGCCGACCACGACGAGCCCGGGCAGGGCGCCGACCACGTGCCGGGCGAGCGCACCCAGCGCCTCGAGCTGACCCTCGGACGCGTCGCGAGACGGCACGACAAGGCACGGCACGTCGAGCTCGCGCGCCGCGAGGACGGCCACGGCACCGGCGGCGACGGCCTCACCGGCGTGGTCGTGCCCGTCGGCACGCGTGCCGGGCAGCGCGACGAACAGGCCGCCGGGCACGGCCTGCCGGCTGTCGACGACGACCGGCCCCGTCACGACGGCCCCGGGCTCGGCCCCCCCGGCCAGCCGGCCGCCGGTCACGGCGGCCAGCTCGGACAACGGGACGGGGATCATGGCGAGGCCTCCTGCGTCGTGGCGGTCGTCGCGGTCGCGTTCTCGCCGGCCGCGTCGTCGAGGGCCGCACGCAGCGCCGCGCGGTCGTCGAACGGGTGGACGACGCCCGCGACCTCCTGGCCCTGCTCGTGGCCCTTGCCGGCGACCAGCACGACGCCGCCGCCCCACGCCCTGCGCACGGCGTGGGCGATCGCCTCGCGGCGGCCTGCCACCTCGAGCACCTCGGCGCCGCTGTCCCGGGCGGCGCGACCGCGCGCCCTCGAGCACCGCGGCCCGGATCGCGGCCGGGTCCTCGGAGCGGGGGTTGTCGTCGGTGACGACGACGACGTCGGCGCCCGCGGGCGGCCGCCTCGCCCATCAGCGGGCGCTTGTCGCGGTCGCGGTCGCCGCCGGCGCCGAGCACGACGACGAGGGGGCCGCCCGCACCCGACCCCCGCAGCGCGTCGCTCGGCCCGCCACCCAACGCGGCGAGGGCCTGCTCCACGGCGTCGGGCGAGTGCGCGAAGTCGACGACGGCCAGCGGCGCACCCGGCGGCCGGCCCGGCGCGCCGACCCGCTCCATCCGGCCGGGCACCGGGCCCGCGGCGGCGAGCGCCTTCGCGGCCTGCTCCGCGTCGAGCCCGGCCTCCACCAGCACCGCGAGCGCCACCAGAGCGTTGGCCAGGTTGAACCGGCCGGGCAGCGGGCTGCGCAGCTCGAGGTCGGCGATGCCTGGGCCGCTGACCCGGGCGACGGGCAGGCCGGCCTCGAGCCGCTCGCCGAGCACGCACCAGTCGGCGGGCCGGTCGTCGCCGGTCGCGACCGTGGTCACGGGAACACCGGCAAGGACCGAGGCGAGCCTCGCCCCGGCCTCGTCGTCGACGCAGACGACGCCGCGGCGGGCCCGCTCGGGGGTGAACAGCGAGGCCTTGGCGGCGAAGTACTCCTCCATCGTCCCGTGGAAGTCGAGGTGGTCACGGGTGAGGTTGGTGAACGCCGCCACGTCGACGACCAGCCCGTCGACCCGGTGCAGGGCCAGCGCGTGGCTCGAGATCTCCATCGAGCACACGGTGACGCCGCGCTCGACCATCGCGGCCAGCAGCGCGTGCAGGTCGGGCGCCTCGGGGGTCGTGCCGGTCGAGGGGATGCGCTCGTCCCCCAGCCGGAGCTCCACGGTGCCGACCAGCCCGGTCCGGCGGCCCGCCGCGCGCAGGGCGGCGTCCAGCATGCTCGTGGTGGTGGTCTTGCCGTTGGTGCCGGTCACGCCGAGCGTCAGCAGCTTCGACGCCGGGTCGCCGTAGACCCACGCCGCGAGCTCGCCGAGCACGGCCCTCGGGTCGGGGACCACGGCCACCGGCAGCCCGGCTCCGGCGGCGCGGGCGGCCCCGCCGGGGTCGGTGAGCACGGCCACCGCGCCCGCGCGCGCCGCGTCGGCCGCGTACTCCGCCCCGTGGGTGCGGGCGCCCGGCAGCGCCGCGTACAGGTCACCGGGGCGGACGGTGCGCGAGCTGAGCGTGACCCCGGTGACCGGAGGACCGGCGGCCTCGGACCCGCTCGGCGGGGAGCCCGAGCCGCACCGAGGACCTCGGCCAGAGGGCGGGGGACGACGTGGTCGGGGCGGGGGCCGCCGGGGATCGGCACGATGCGTCAGGCTACCCGTCACCAGCGCAACGGGATGCGAGGTGTCGTGCCCCCGGTCGGCGGGACCTTCTGCTGGGCCAGGGCGTAGGCCATGAGCTGGGAGAACACCGGGGCCGCCGCCTGCCCCCCGAAGTAGTCGTGCTTGGGACGGTCGAGGACGACCGCGACGACCAGCCGCGGGTCGTCGGCCGGAGCCATGCCGATGAAGCTCGCCGTGTACGCCCCGGCCAGGTACCCGCCGTGGCCGTCGGGGTACTGGGCCGTGCCCGTCTTGCCGGCGACCCGGTAGCCCGGGATCGCCGCCTTGACGGCGGTGCCGTTGCTCGCTGACCACCTGCTCCATCATCACGCGCATCTGGCGCGCCACGTCGGGGCTCACGACGCGCAGCCCGTCGGTGGCGTCGGCCGGGCGGAAGACGCCGTCCGCGCACGTCTGCCCGGCCACCAGCCGGGGCTGGCGGCGGACGCCGTCGTTGGCGAGGGTCGCGAAGACGTCGGCGGCCTGCAGCGTGGTCACCGAGAGGCCCTGGCCGAACATGACCGTGTACCGCTGGGACCCGCTCCACTGCTGGTACGGCGCGAGCAGGCCCGGCGACTCGGCGAGCCCGATGCCGGTCGGCGCGCCGAGGCCGAACAGGCGCAGGTAGCGGTCGAGCGTCGAGGGCGTGAGCTTCTCTCCGGTGAGGATCGTGCCGATGTTGCTCGACTGGGCGAGGACGCCCGCCAGCGTGAGCTGCTCGGTGCCGTGGAACTCGGCGTCGTGGAACGTGACGTCGGCGCGGCGCAGCACCGGCGGAACGCTCACCTTGCTCGCCGGGGTGGCGGCGTGCTCCTGCAGGGCGGCCGCGAGGGTGATGACCTTGGCCGTGGACCCGGGCTCGAAGGTGTCGAGCAGGCTCCGGTCGTTGATCCTCGCCTGGCCGGCCGTCTCGGGATGGTTGGGGTCGTAGGTCGGCACGACCGCCAGCGCGCGGACGTCGAAGGTCCGTGCGTCGAGCACGACCGCGTAGCCGCCGTGCGCCTGCAGCGCCGACACCTGGGCCGCCAGCAGCTGCTGAGCCTTCCACTGCAGGTCGCGATCGAGCGTGGTGCGGATCGTGCAGCCGTCCCGCGGGTCGACCTCCGCGAGGACGCCGGTCGGGATCTGCGCACCGTCGAGGCTCTGCTCGTAGGTGAACTTGCCCGCGGTGCCCGCCAGCTGCTTGTCGTAGGCCTGCTCGAGGCCGCCGTGCGCGCTGCCGTCGACGGCCGCGACGAACCCGAGCACGTTGCCGCCGACGTCGCCGGCGGGGTACACGCGCCGGCTCGCCTGCCACGGGACGAGGCCGGGGATCGCCAGGCGCATGATCTGGCGCGCCACGTCGGGCGCGACGCCCCGGGCGATGGTGGCGCCCCTGCTGGTGCCGGTCAGCTTGGTGGTGAGCGCCTCGACCGACTGGCCGAGCAGCGGCGCCAGGTCCTCCGCGGCGCCGCGCACCCCGACGGGCACGAGGTCCTCCCCGACCCGGCGCTTGTAGCCGGCGACGAGGGTCTGGTCGACGAGGATGTCGCGCAGCTCGATGGTGGTGGCGAGGGTGGCGCCGTCCGCGTCGAGGATGTCGCCGCGGCGCGCGAACAGCGGCTCGCTGCGGGTGCGGTTCTTCAGCGCCTGGGCGGCGAGCGCCGACGCGTCGAGCCCCTGGAGCTGGATCAGCCGGCCGCCGAAGAGGCTCAGCAGGAAGAGCATGACGACGAGCGCGGCGCGCAGCCGGCGGGCGGGGTCGGGCGGCGGCCGCCAAGGACGCTGCCGCGGTGGCCGGGGCGGGCGGGGCGGCCTGGGGGCGGGTGAGCGACGGATGCGCGGGGCCGGAGTGCGCGCCGCGGGCGGGGTGCGAGGGGGCGGGGTGCGAGCGGGCGACGCGGGCTTCGATCCCTGCGACGGCGGGGAGCCGACGGAGCGCGCCCGGCCGGCGCCGGGCCGGCGGGCGACCGGCGGCGCTCCCTGGTGCTGGGTGCGACGGGCCTCGCGGACGGGCGGACGGGGCACCCGCGCCGCGGGCGACGGTCGGGACGCCGACGGCGGGGCCGCGGGCCGACGCCCGCGCCCCGGGGTCCGGTCCTCACCCTCCACCTGCCCGCGCTCCCTTCCGCTGCTGCCGCCGACCCCCACCGGCACGCCGTGCGTCCCCGTAGCTCGCCGCCGTCCTCCTTCGGTCCGTTCCGTCGGTCGTCCCGCGTGTGGCGCTTCCCGCGACGTTCAGCGCGCGGCGGTCGCCGTCCCGCGCTTCGGAGGCGTGGTCGCCTTCGCGGTCGTCGTCGTCCTCGCTGTCTTCGCCGTCGTCGCTGTCTTCGCGGTCTTCGCCGTCGCCTTGGTTGCTGACGGTGCAGTCTTACTTACGGTAGGTGAGGGGGGTGCCGTCGCCTTCTCCGCCACGCCGATGGTCCGCCCGTCGGGCAGCACGAACGGGACGCCCGGCGCCGCGTCGACCATCCCGAGCTTGTGCGCCCGGTCGGCGAGCGCCTCCGGGGCCTCCAGCTGCCGGGTCTCCTGGGCGTACTTCTGCGCGAGCTCGCGCAGCTGCTCCGCCTTGGCGCTCTGGTCACGCAGGTCGTAGGCACCGCGCTCGAGGCTCACGTTCATGAGCAGCAGCCCGACGAGGCCGACGAGCAGCAACCCGACGCAGACGACGACGAGCCCAGCCCGGCTGCGTGTGTACCGGGGCGCACTGACGACGCGCAGCCGCGGTCCGGCACCCGCCGGCCGCGCGGGCCGACGGGCGGGCTGGCGCGCCGCGGGTTGGCGCGCCGCGGGCTGACGGACCGCGGGCTGACGCGCAGCCGGCCGCGGGGCCGTCCTGGTGGTGGCTGTCGCCGGCTGACTCATGCCGCGTCCCCTCCTGCCGATCCCCGGCCGCCCGTGGCACGGGCGCCCGTCGACCGCCGGGCTCCCGTCGGGGGCACGGCCGTCACCCCCCCGGGCCTGATGCGTTCCGCCGCCCGCAGCCGCACCGACGCCGCTCGCGGGTTCTGCTCGATCTCCTCGGCGGACGCCGTCTCGGCGCCCCGGGTCAGCAACCGCAGCCGGGGCGCGTGCTCGGGGAGCTCCACCGGCAGTCCCGGCGGGGCCGTCCCCGACGCACCGGCGGTCAGCGCGCGCTTGGCGATCCGGTCCTCGAGCGAGTGGTAGGCCAGCACGACGATCCGGCCGCCCACCGCGAGCGCGTCGAGCGCGGCGGGCACGGCGCGGCCGAGCACCTCGAGCTCGCCGTTCACCTCGATCCGCAACGCCTGGAACGTGCGCTTGGCGGGGTTCCCGCCGACCCGCCGGGTCGCCGCGGGCACGTTGGCGCGGACGACGTCCACCAGCCGCGCGCTGGTCGAGAAGGGGACGCGCTCCCGCTCCCGGACGATGGCCCTGGCGATGCGCTGCGCGAACCGCTCCTCGCCGTACTCGCGCAGCACCCGGGCGAGGGCGTCGGCGTCGTAGGTGTTGAGGACGTCGGCAGCCGTGCGGCCGGTCGTGGGGTCCATGCGCATGTCGAGCGGGGCGTCGACGGCGTAGGCGAAGCCGCGACCCGGCTCGTCGAGCTGGAGCGAGGAGACGCCGAGGTCGAACAGGACACCCTGCACCTGCGGCACCCCGAGATCGGCCAGGACCTCGGGGACGGCGTCGTAGACCGCGTGCACGAGGCGGACGCGCTCGCCGAAGGGCGCCAGCCGGCGGCCGGCCAGCGCGAGCGCCTGCGGGTCGCGGTCGATGCCGACCAGGGACGCCTGCGGGCACTGCTCGAGCAGCGCCTCGGAGTGCCCGCCCATGCCGAGGGTCGCGTCGACGACGACGGAGCCGGGTTCGACCAGCGCCGGCGCGAGCAGGGCGACGGACCGTCCGAGCAGCACCGGCACGTGCGCGTCGCGCGCACGCCGGCCCTCGGTGCCCTCGTCGGGGCTGCCCGTGCCCGCCATCTCGACCCTCCCTGCGGTGCTCGTCCCTGCCGCTGCCGTGCCCTCGTGCTCGTCGCGCTCTGGGACGCCCGTGGCGCCCGTGGTGCTCGTCGACAGCGGCGGTGGGACGCGACCGGCGGTCAGGTCTCCCTCCGCTCCGACCGGCCTGACGCCGGGGAAGTGCGTCAGGACGGTGCGAGCGGCTGGAGACCTCACCGCCGGTACGTCGTCGACCGATGCTCACCAGGGCCGTCAGAACAGCCCCGGAACCACCTCCTCCGCCTGCTCGGCGAAGACCTCCTCCTGCCGGGCCAGGTACGACTCCCAGGCCGCGGCGTCCCAGATCTCGACGCGCTGCCCGGCACCGATGACGGCGCAGTCGCGTTCGAGGCCCGCGTACGTCCGCAGCACCGGCGGGATCGTGATCCGGCCCTGCCTGTCGAGCACCTCGTCGCTGGCCCCGGAGAGGAAGACACGCAGGTAGTCGCGGGCCTGCTTGCTCGTCACCGGTGCCTGGCGCAGCTGGTCCGCGAGGCGCTCGAACTCGGTCATCGGGAAGACGTAGAGGCAGCGCTCCTGCCCTCGCGTCACCACGACTCCCGCCTCGAGCTGTTCACGGAACTTCGCGGGGAGGATCAACCTCCCCTTGTCGTCCAGGCGGGGTGCATGGGTGCCGAGGAACACCGCCCTCGCCTCCCATCCAGGCCCCCGTACCTCCCGCCTGCCCCAGTGGCCCCCACAGTACCCCACTTTCCCCCACCGTCAACGGTCCGGCCCGGCCACGTCGCCGGCCGCGCCCTCGTCGTCCCAGGTCAGCGGGGCCCGCGGCGCCGGTAGCGGCGTGGAGCGCGAGGCGGGCTTCAGGCGCGGCGCGGGGGACCCCCGGGCCGCCTCCGGCCGGCCCTGACCGCCGCAGAACGGGCGGAATCGGGCGCCAGAGGCGCGTCGCGGCCCTCCCTGGGGCGATGTGGGGGGCGATGTGGGGGGTTCTCGGCGCCGGCCGTGGGTGAAGTGGGGGGAACGGTGCCGGTGCCCACCGGGGACGGGGTGAACCGGCGGGGCGGACGATTCCGCCGTCCACCTGAGAGACTGGCCTGCGGGGCGCCGTCAGGGGCAGGCGCCACGTCGTGTCCTCGGGGCCGAAGGAGCCGTGTTGACCACCACGCCGATGCCGCTCGACGCGTTCCTCCGCACCACCGCGTCGATCCGGGCCGCGGTCGAGACCGTCGTCGATGGCAAGCCCGAGGTCGTCGACCTCGCGGTGACCGTGCTGGTCGCCGAGGGGCACCTGCTGCTCGAGGACGTCCCGGGCGTCGGCAAGACCATGCTGGCGAAGGCCCTCGCCCGGGCCATCGGCTCGTCGGTGCGTCGCATCCAGTTCACGCCCGACCTGCTGCCGAGCGACATCACCGGCGTGAGCGTCTACAACCAGGAACGCAAGGACTTCGAGTTCAAGCCCGGCGCGGTCTTCGCCAACGTCGTCGTCGGCGACGAGATCAACCGCGCCAGCCCGAAGACGCAGTCCGCCCTGCTGGAGTGCATGGAGGAGCGGCAGGTCACGGTCGACGGCATCAGCTACCAGCTGCCGCCGCCGTTCATCGTGGTCGCGACCCAGAACCCGATCGAGATGGAGGGCACCTACCCGCTGCCCGAGGCCCAGCGCGACCGCTTCATGGCGCGCGTCTCCATGGGCTATCCGTCAGGCGAGCGCGGAGATCGAGATGCTCGACCGGCACGCCGGCCTCGACCCGCTGGCCGACTTGCAACCCGTCACGGACGCCGAGACGGTGCGCGACCTGATCCGCACCGCACGGGCGGTCTACGCCTCCCCGGCGGTGAAGGAGTACGTCGTCGAGATCGTGCGCGCGACCCGCTCCACTCCCGACCTGCGGCTGGGCGCCTCGCCCCGGTCGGCCCTCCACCTGGTGCAGGCGGCCAAGGCGAGCGCGGCGATGGCGGGGCGTGACCACGTGCTGCCCGACGACATCCGCGAGCTCGTGCACGCCGTCCTCGCGCACCGGCTGCTGCCCAGCGCCGACGCCGTGCTGGCCCGTCGCACCCCGGAGGACGTCCTCGCGGGCGTCCTGGCGCACGTCCCCGTCCCGCGGTCGCGGGCGAGCGCCTGAGGTCGCCGTGGCGACGACACCCGGGGGAACCACAGACCCGAGCCGGATCCGGCTCTCGGCGCTGACGATGCGCGGGCGCTCGTTCCTCGCGGCCGGCGTGACCGCCGTCCTCTGCGCGCTCGTGCTCGACCAGCGCGACCTGCTGCGGGTGGGCGTCCTGCTCGTGGCGCTCCCGGTGGGCGCCCTGCTGGCGACCAGCCGGTACCGCTACCGGCTCGCGCTCAAGCGCACGATCGCGCCGGCGCGCGTCGTGGCGGGCACCACGGCCCGCGTCCGCCTGGAGCTCGAGAACCTGACCCGGCTCTCCACCCGCGTGCTCCTGGCGGAGGACCGGGTGCCCTACACGCTGGGCCCGTCGCCGCGGTTCGTGCTGGCGCGGCTGCCCGGCGGCCGTCGCGCGGCGGTCACGTACACCCTCCGCTCGGAGCTGCGCGGCCGCTACGCGCTTGGCCCGCTGCGCCTGCGGCTCACCGACCCCTTCGGCCTCTGCGAGGTCGCCCGCTCGTTCACGGGCGTCGACCAGCTCGTCGTCGTCCCACGGGCCTACCCCCTGGCCGGCCGCTCCGGCGGCCGGCCAGTGGACCGGCACGGGCGAGTCGCTGACCCGCAACGCGGCCGCCTCCGGCGAGGACGACATCGCGACCCGCGAGTACCGCTACGGCGACGACCTGCGGCGGGTGCACTGGCGCTCGACGGCCAGGCGCGGCGAGCTGATGGTCCGACGCGACGAGCAGCCGCGGCAGATGCGGGCGACCGTGCTCATCGACACCCGCGCGGTCGGCCACCGCGGCGACGGGCCTGCCTCGAGCTTCGAGTGGGCGGTCAGCGCGGCGCGCGTCGGTCGCGGTGCACCTCACGGGCCAGCGCTACGGCCTGCGGCTGCTGCTCGACGGGGAGTCCTCCGGCTGGGCGTCGTCCGAGCGCCTCGGACGGCGGCGGCGCCGTCCTCGACGAGCTCGCGGTGGTGCGCCTGGGCGGCCCCCGCGAGCTCACGGAGGCGATCGCCACCCTGGCGCGGACCGGAGGCGACGGGATGGTCGTCGCCGTGCTCGGCGAGGCCCCCGAGGACGAGATCGCCGCCCTGGCGGGCCTCGGCCGGCACGGCGGGCGCGGGGTGGCGATCCTGCTCCGCACGCCGGAGTGGGCGGGCCCCCTGCCCGAACGCAGGGCGGCCGAGCTCGACGAGCAGCGGGGCCGTAACCTCGAGGTACTGCGCGCGGGCGGCTGGTCGGTCGCCGAGGCGGGCGCCGGCGGACGCGGTTCCCGACGTCTGGGCCAGGGCCACCGCCGACCTCGTGCCACCCTCGGTCGCCGGCGAGCGACCGCGCATGACCGTCGTCCCGAACGGGAGGCAATCGTGAGGGTCTCGGCATCCGTGCGGCTCGCCGTCGCGGGCTGGATCGCCACGATGCTCGCCAGCATGACCATCTTCCCGCTGGTGCAGGGCGGCGGCTGGTGGATCGCGCTGGGGCTCATCGCCGCCGTCACGTCGGGCGCGGGCCTCCTCGCCCGGCGCTTCACGGCATGCGGACCCGCTCGTGGTCGCCGTCCAGGTGGTGACCTGGGTGGTGGCCATGACCCTGCTCTTCCTGCCGCACCAGGCCTGGGCCGGCGTCCTCCCGGGACCCGACGCGATCGACCAGGGCCGGCTGCTGTTCGAGCAGGGTCTGCGCGTCATGCACCGGGCGGCACCCCCCGTCGACGACACGACGAGCGTCATCTTCGTGACGGCGGGCGGCCTCACCCTGGTCGCCCTCGTGGTCGACGTGCTCGCCGTGACGCTGCGGCGCCCCGCCGTCGCGGGCCTCCCGCTGCTCGCGGTCTACTGCGTGCCGGCGGCCGTGCTCCCCGACGGCCTGCCCTGGCCGTACTTCCTGTTGGCCGCGCTCGGATTCCTCGTCCTCGTCGGCGTCGACTCGGTGGACCGGGTGCAGGCCTGGGGCCGGGTGCTCGCCGGCACCGACGCCGACGGCCGGTCCGCGATCACCTTCGGCAACGGCGCACGCAAGATCGCCTCGGTCAGCCTCGCCGTGGCGGTCGTGCTGCCGCTGCTCGTGCCGGGGCTCGGCGAGCGCGTGCTCGGCGAGCGCAGCGGCGCGGGCACCGGGTCCGGCAAGGGAGGCACCGCCGTGGTGGTGGACCCGCTGCTGCGGCTGCGCCAGGACCTCCAGCAGCCGAGCGACGCACCGATCATGACCTACACGACGGACATGGCCGACCCGCAGCCGCTGCGGATGGTCGTCGAGGACGAGTTCACCGGCGACGCATGGCAGTCGACCGTGAGTTCGGTGCCGCAGGACCAGCAGCCCGCGAACGGCGTCGGGGACCCCGAGGGCCTGACCGCGAAGGACGTCCAGCGGCCGGAGCACACGACCACCATCAAGGTGGGCAGCCTCGCCGAGAGCTACCTGCCGCTGCCCTACCCCTGGACGTCGGCCAACCCGCCCGGCAACTGGTACTACGACGACTCCACCCGCACCGTGGTCGGGGTCGGCTCCTCGACGAAGGGGATCACGTACACGGTGGACCACTTCACCGTGGACGCCACGCCCCAAGAACTGCGCGACGCGCCCGCGGCGCCCCCGGACATCGTGGACCGGTACACCAAGCTGCCGCCCGGCACCAACCCGGAGATCGCCACGATAGCGGCCCAGCAGGCCGGCCCCGGGACGAAGTTCGACCAGGCCGTCAGTCTGCGGGACTGGCTGCGAAAGTTCGAGTACTCGTTCAAGGCACCGGGGGACGGCACGAACGACAGCAGCAGCGACGTGATCCTGCAGTTCCTGAAGGAAAAGAAGGGCTACTGCGTGCACTTCGCCGCCGCGATGGCGGTGATGGCGCGCACCCTCGGGATCCCCGCTCGCGTCGTCGTGGGGTTCCTCCCCGGGACCAAGGACGCCCAGGGCACCTGGACGATCCGCGTGAAGGACGCGCACGCCTGGCCGGAGCTCTACTTCCAGGACTACGGCTGGGTGCGGTTCGAGCCGACCCCGTCCGCAGGGTTCCCAGGGGGTCGGCGACGTCGTCTCCGGTGGCCTGCCGCAGCAGCAGCCGACCGCGACCGCCACGGCCCAGCCGACCGCGAGCGCCTCGTCGACGAGCGGCCGCATCAAGGGTGAGGACCCCAACCCCGACGAGTCCTCGCTGACCGCCGCGGGGAGCGCGGCGAAGCCGGGGTGGCAGCGGATCGCCGCCGCGCTGCCGTGGCCCTGGATCGGTCTGGGTCTCGTGCTGCTGCTCGTCGCCGCGGCGCCGTCCACCGCGCTCGCGCTGGCACGACGGTCACGGTGGCGGCGTGTCGACAGCCGCGCCGGGCGTGCCGAGGCCGCGCTGGACGAGCTGGCCGAGCGCCTCGAGGACCTCGGCCTGCACGTCTCGCCCGCCTGGACCCCGCGGGGTCTGCGGCAGTGGCTGGTGGGCGCGGAGCACGTGCCGCCCAGCCGGACAGCTGCGCTGGACCGGCTGGTGGGCGAGGTCGAGTCGGCGCGGTACGCGCCGCCGGGCGGCGAGGGGCTGTCGGCGGAGGAGCTGCGCGCGCGACGTGCTCGAGGTGGTCGCGATCGTGGCCGAGCAGGTGCCCGCCGGCCGGCGACGGCTCGCACGGCTCCTGCCGGCATCCGGCATCGCGGCGCTCGGCGGGGCGGCGCGGCGGGCCGAATCGGCGGCCGACGGCGCCGGCCGCCGGGCGATGAGCCAGGTCGACGAGGTGCGCAAGCTGGTCGGCGGCCGACGGCGCTGAGCCGGCCCGTGGCGCTGAGCGGGCCCCGGCGCCTCGACTCGGTCACTCGGTCGCTGCGCGGGGACCGGGCTCGCGGGGGGGATCGCGGGGACGACACGACGTCGTTGCCGCGGCGCGTCCATCCCCCGTGATCTGGTTCTCGGGGCTGGGGGCCGGGAGGCGCGGTGGCGCCGCACATGCAGCGGGCCCCGCCGGTGGTCCGGCGGGGCCCGAGGCCTTGAGCGAGGCGGGTCTGCGGTGGGTCAGCGCTCCTCGCGGCGGCGCTCCCAGCGCTCCTCGAGTCGCTGCATGAACGAGCCGCGGCGCCGGCGGTTGGGAGTGACGGGGCGGACGGTTCCGGCGCGGTTGACCACGCCGTGGGCCCGGGCTTCTTGCCGGGAGGAGACGGTGTAGGCGAACGCGGCCAGCATGACCAGGAAGCCCGCGATGCCGACGATCACCTGCTGCTCTGCGACGCCGACGAGCAGCAGGACCAGGCCGAGGACGACGCCGACGATCCCGAGGAGCAGCCGTCGGGCCGAACTCGATCGACGGACGGCGCCCCGCATGGCCGAGGCCCACTTCGGGTCCTCGGCGTAGAGAGCGCGCTCCATCTGCTCGAGCAGGCGCTGCTCGTTCTCGGAGAGCGGCACGTCGACCTCCTGGGTACACGGTGCGTTGGAGACAGGATAGGTCGGGCCACGCCGGTGCGAAACCCGGTCTGGTCATCGTCGACACTCCGCCGGTGCTTACTTGACGTCACCTCGGATCTACCGGTGGCAATCCTGTGATCGGGAGCACCGGGCCTCCGTAGTGCGGACAAGCCGGGCGCACGCTGCGTCACGAGCCGGGGGCCGGCAGTGTGCTCCGTGCTCTCGGGGACCAGGGCGGCCGGGCGCACCGCGCCCGGCTCCGAAGCGGGCGCTGGCACGGTCGACGGCACGCTCCGCCTCGCGCCAGCCCTGCGGGACGCTCGTCGAGGGCAAGCTGCTGGTGGCCGGTGGTGGCCGGGGCGAGGCCTTCGACGCGGACGCCGACGAGACGCAGCCGGGCCCGGTCGAGCCCGAGCCGCAGGAACAGGTCGCGCGCGGTGGCGTAGACCGTCCGCGCGACGTCGGTCGGCTCGCCGCAGGGTCCGCGAGCGGGTGATCGTCGTGAAGTCGGCGAAGCGGACCTTCAGGACGACGGTGCGCCCGACGGCGTCCTGGGCACGCAGGCGGGCCGCCACGCGCTCGGACAGGCGCAGCACCTCGCGGAGCACGACCTCGGGGTCGTCGACGTCCCGGGCGAAGGTCTCCTCCGCGCCGATGCTCTTCTCCGCCTGCTCGGCGACGACGCGGCGCGGGTCGCGGCCCCAGGCGAGCTCGTGCAGGTGCGCGCCCGCTGCCTCGCCGAGGGCGCGCTTGAGGGTGTCGAGCGGGGTGTGCGCGAGATCGGAGACGGTGCGCAGGCCGAGACGGTGCAGCGCCTCCTCCGTGCGCTCCCCCACTCCCCAGAGCGCGCCGACGGGAAGCGCCGTGCAGGAAGGGGACCGTCTCGTCCCGCGGGACCACGAGCATGCCGTCGGGCTTGGCCCGCCCCGAGGCCAGCTTGGCGACGAACTTCGTCGAGGCGACCCCGACGGAGCAGGTGATCTGCTGCTCGTCCGCGACGCGGTCGCGGATCAGCCCGGCGATGATCGACGGCCGTCCGAGCCGGCGCACGGCCCCGGCGACGTCGAGGAACGCCTCGTCGAGGCTGAGCGGCTCGACCAGCGGGGTGACCGATCGGAAGATCTCCATGACCCCGCGCGACACCTCCGCGTATCGGCGGTGGTCGGGCTCGACCACGACGCGCCTGCGGGCACAGCCGGCGGGCACGGGTCATCGGCATGGCCGCGTGCACCCCGAAGGCCCGGGCCTCGTAGGTGGCCGACAGGACGACCCCGCGGCTGCCGCCACCACCCACGACGACGGGCAGGCCCCGCAGGTGCGGCCGGTCGACGAGCTCCACCGAGGCGTAGAAGGCGTCCATGTCGACGTGCAGGATCGTGCAGTCGCTGTCGTCGCCGGACAGGGCCGCCCGGTCGCGGGCGGCGCCAGCGCGGTCGAGCTGGCGCCGGCTCACGGAGTCACCGCCGGGGCCGCCGGGTCGCGCATGGCGGCAGCGTCACGCGGGGCGCGGCGGGGCCGACCGGGCCCTCGCGCCGCAGGACGACGTGCAGCTGGGCGCAGACCGCGGCGAGCTCGGGCTGCTCGCTGGCCGCACGCTCGAGCTCGAGCAGGTCCTGGACGGCGTCGGGGTCGCCGTCGACGAGCGCACCGGGGAGCAGGTCGGTGACGAGCCGGACCCCGTGCGCGGCCCGCACCCGGACGGGTTCGGCCTCGAACAGCGCGAGGACACCGGCGCGGTCGAACCGGCGGGCGATCGGGTCCTGCGGCCCGGTGCGGCCGTCGGGGTCCTCGAGCAGCCTGGCGGGCCGCACCGAAGCGACCCGAGAGGGCGCGGGCCAGGAGCGCCCCGAGCCGCTGGGCGACGAGGACGCTGACCATCCCGCCGGGCCGCAGCACCTCGAGCATGTCGAGCACGGCGGCCTTGGGGTCGTCGACGTGCTCGAGGACGCCGTGGCAGAGCAGCAGGTCGGCGCCGGACGCGCCCGACGACCGCCGAGAGGTGCCCCGGCGTCGCCCTGCTCGGCGCGCACCGCGCCCGGCGACGCCGGCCTCGGCGGCCCGGCGCTGGAGCGCGGCGAGCGCGTCGGGACTGGGGTCGACGACGGTGACGCGGTGCCCCAGCCCCGCCAGGGGAACCGCGAAGCCGCCCGTGCCGCCGCCGACGTCGACGACGTCGAGGGGGCGCGGCCGAGCCCGTCGTGCTCGCGGAGCAGGGCGTCGAGGACGTCCCAGACGACGGCCGTGCGGACGGCCTGGCGCGGGTCGGCGCGGGCCGCCCAGCGGCGCGCTTCGTCGGACACGGCCGGTCTCCCAGCGGGGCGAAGGGGTGGGGCGGACCAGGCCACCCTAGCGACGCGCGCGGCACGGGCCGGGACGCGCGCGGCACGGTCACCCGGTCGAGCGCGTGCCGGGGACCCGCGCCCCCGGCGACCGCGCCCTCACCGGCCGGAGCTGCCGGGGCTGGCGTGCCACAGCTTGCGCGCCGGGTCGCCGCGGCGACGGTCGGCGCGGTCCTGCGAGGTCTCGGCGGCGGTCATCCGCCGGGTGTCCCGGGTCTGGTCGCCCGGCGTCCCCACGTCGGCGTAGGGCGACTGCCGGTAGCCCGTGGCGTACTCGACCAGGACCCGCCGGTACCCCGGGCCGCCACCCATGCCGCCGGCACGGCGCTGGTCGTCGTCGGGGGCCGCAGCGGCCGCGGCCGCGGGGCGGTACCCGTCGCGGTCGCCCACCGGCAGCCCGGTCGCCGCGACCTCCTGCGTCGCGGTCGTAGGGCGGGTTGACGCTCACGCCGAACTCGGTGACCGGCGGCCGGGCGAGCACGGGCCGCGGAGGACCGGCTCGCCGCCGCCCCGGCCACCGCTCCCTGCGTCGCACCGGTCCGACCCGGCGCGGTGCTCGAGCAGCTCGCGGACGGCGTCGGTGCCGCCCTCGGTCCAGGCGTCCCAGAGCACGGGCAGCTCCCAGGCGCCGGTCGCGCGCAGGCTGACGCCGCGCGGGCCGGTCCTGCGCAGCACCCCGCGCACGACGAGCAGCCAGGAGTGGAACACCGTGGCGGCGTAGGGGCCCTGGACGTCCTCGAAGAAGGTCGCGTCGACCGGCCCGGTGGCGTCGTCGAGGGTGAGGAAGACGACCCGCCGCCCCGAGCGGATCGGCGGGGTCTGGGTCGCCACCTTGACCCCGGCGACCAGCAGGTCGGCCCGGCTGCGCCGGCTGCAGGAGGTCGCGCGAGCGGGTGATGCCGAGCTCGTCGAGCATCGGGGCGTAGAAGTCGAGCACGTGCCTGCTGGCGTCGAGACCCAGCACCTCGAGCTCGGCGCGCACCCGCTCGGCGCCCGTCATCTCGGCCAGCCCGGCCGGGACGGTCTCGTCGGGGGCGTCACCGAGGTCGAGCGCGAGCTGCACCGGCTGGAGCTGGGCGGGGGTCGCGGCGCGGGGCGCCTGCGACTGGCGGGCGGCGGCGGCGCGGACGGCGTCGGGAGGGCCCGCGGCGCCACCGGCGGCGACCGCCGTGCTCGACCGCACCTGCCGCCGCGCCCGGTGCCCGGGACCCTGCCGCGCGGTGTGCGCCCGCGCAGGGCCGCACGTGTCCACCGGTCGAGCTCGGCGACCTGGAGCAGCAGGTCACGACGCGTGACCCGGCCCCGGCGCCGGACCGGCACGGGCGAACCCGAGGCCGTAGAGGGTGTCGAACGCGCCGGCCACGACGAGCCGTTCGACGACGGGCCGGGAGACCCCGGCGCGGTGCCAGAAGTCGGCGAGCGAGTGGTAGGGCCGCCCGGCGACGACCCGCTCGACCTCGGCGTCGGTGATGCCCTTGACGTCGGCGAGGGCGAGCCGGATGCCGTAGGGGCGCCCGTCGGGCAGGTCGGGGTGAGGACGTTCGCGGGCCGGGGCGGCTTCGGGCGTGCCGTCCCGCTGCGCCTCGAGCTGGTCGAGGACCCGCGGCGGCGGCTCGTCCCACCAGGTCACCTTCTCGACGCGGTACGTCGGCCTCGGAGCGGTTGACGTCGAGCGGGAGCACGGCGATGCCGAGGTTGCGCGCGTCGTCGAGGATCAGCCGCTTGGGGTACATGCCGGGGTCGTGCGTCAGCACACCGGCGAGGAACGCGGCGGGGTGGTGCGCCTTGAGCCACGCCGAGTGGTACGTCGGCAGGGCGAACGCGGCGGCGTGCGCCTTGCAGAACCCGAACGACGCGAAGGCCTTGAGCACCTCCCAGACCCGGTCGACGGTCGGCGTCGTCGAACCCCTGCCGGCGGGCGATCGGGCGGAACCACTCCTCGACCTCGAGCTGGCCCTCCCGGCTGCCCAGCGTGCGGCGCACCTCGTCGGCCTGGGCCAGCCCGCAGCCCGTCATCGCGTCGATGATCTGCAGCACCTGCTCGTGGAAGACGACGACGCCGCCGGTCGGCGCGAGCGTAGGGCTCGAGCCGCTCGTGCAGGTAGTCGGGCTCGTCCCAGCCCTGCCGTGCCCGCAGGAACGGGGTCACCATGTCGGACTTCACGGGGCCGGGGCGGAACAGCGAGATGTCGATGACGAGGTCGAGGAAGGTCTCGGGCCCGAACTTGCCGACGAGCTCACGCTGCCCCGGCGACTCGATCTGGAAGCAGCCGAGGGTGTGGGCCGTGCGGATGAGCCGGAAGGTCGGCTCGTCGTCGTGCGGCACGGCGTCGAGCTCGATCCGCCCGGTCGCGGCGTCGACGTACGGCGCGTCGGCCGGGTGCTCCCCGGCGCGCACCGCGTCGGGGCCGTCGACGCGGGCGATCTCGTCGAGGGCGTACGCCATCGCCGACTGCATGCGGATCCCGAGGACGTCGAGCTTCAGCAGGCCCATCTGCTCGACGTCGTCCTTGTCGAACTGGCTCATCGGGAAGCCGAGCCAGCTCGCCTCGACCGGGGTGCGGTCGAGCAGGCCGGCGTCGGAGATGAGCACGCCGCAGGGGTGCAGGGCGACATGGCGGGGCAGCCCGTCGAGCCGCTCGACGAGGTCGAAGAGCACGCCGAGCCGCTCCGAGGCGATCCCCGAGGCGCGCAGCTCGGGCAGCTCGACGAGGGCGTGCCGCACGTCGCGGGCGCGGATGTGCGGGAACGACTTGGCGATGACGTCGATCTCGCCGGGCGGCATGCCGAGCGCGGCACCGGCGTCGCGGATCGCGTGCCGCACGCGGTAGGTGTCCATCATGGAGACGCACGCGACCCGGTCGGAGCCGAAGCGCTGCGAGGATCGCCTCGTAGACCTCGGTGCGCCGGGCGGACTCGACGTCGAGGTCGATGTCGGGCAGCGCGATCCGCAGCGGGCGTGAGGAACCGCTCCATGAGCAGGTCGTACCGGATCGGGTCGACCCCCGAGATGCCCAGCAGGTGGTTGACCAGGCTGCCGGCGCCCGAGCCGCGTGCCGCAACCCGGACGCCGAGGTCGCGCACGAGCGTGCAGACCTCGTCGACGGTGAGGAAGTAGGAGGCGAAGCCGAGCCGGGCGATGGTGTCGAGCTCGTCGTCGAGGCGGTGCACGACCTGCCGGAGCCTGCTCGCTGACAGGCCCGGGTACTTCCGGTCGATCTCGGCCTCGCAGTTCTTGCGCAGGCGCGCGTTCGCGTCCTCGGCCTCCTCGAGGCCGAGGACGTGGTTCTCGGGCA
Organism: uncultured Actinomycetota bacterium; assembly: GCA_963792195.1. Lineage (GTDB taxonomy): Bacteria > Actinomycetota > Actinomycetes > Actinomycetales > Kineosporiaceae > DATKNA01. The sequence continues at coordinate 37,047 of CAWBVK010000009.1, forward strand.
GGTGCACCGAGTCGATGCCGAGGTCGGCGCGGAGATCGAGCCGGCAACGGGCGGCGAGAGCCTGAGTCGCCGCGAGCAGGCGGGCGGCGCCCCCAGGGTCGTCGGCGGCGCGCGCGACCTCGGTCGCGATCGGCGCCATGTGCCCGGGACCGGCCAGGTACCCCTGCGCGCTCACCCGGTCGAGGTGGCGCCCGTCGAGCGGGACGAGCCGCCGTGCGGAGTCGAGGACGTCGGCGGTCGCGGCATCGGCGGGGTCGACGTACCGCACGGCGTTCGTGAGGACGGCCGGGACGCCGGCGGCACGGGCGAGCTCGAGCATCCGCGCGGCGTGACCGACGCTCGCGGGGCCGCCCTGGGGGCCGTGGTGGCAGACGACCTCGACGGCGAGCGCCCCGGGGGGCAGCGCGGCAGCCCACCGGGCGAGGACGGCGCGGGCGAGGTCGGGGCGCCGGGCGAGAACGGCCCGGCCCACCTCGGAGTCGGGGCCGAGGAGCACGACCAGGCCCGCCGGCCCCGGGGGCGGGTCGGACGGGGGTGGGTCGGACCCCGGCGCGGGGACCGACGGGTCGCCGATCAGCCGGGCATGGGCGGCGACGGACTCCAGGGTGGCGACCGGCCGGCCGCGCTCGCCGCGCAGGTGGGTGGCCGAGACGAGGCGGCACAACCGGGCCCAGCCGCCGCCGGCGGGGACGCCGGCGCCGTGGTCGGCGCCGAGCGCGAGGACGGTGACGCGGGGGTGGCGGGGGTCGACGGTCGCACCGCCGCGCACCGGGCTGCGCCGACGCGGCGCCGGTCGGTCCGGCCGAGGGCACGGCCCAGGGGGGCAGCCCGGTCAGCAGGCCGGTCGGTTCGACCGCGAGGTCCGCACCCAGCACGGGCGCGATCCCGGCGGTGCGGCAGGCCAGGACGAACTTCACGGCGCCGTACAGACCGTCGCGGTCGGTCAGGGCCAGGGTGTCCATCCCCTGCGCGGCGGCCGCTCCGACCAGCGCCGCCGGCATCGATGTGCCGTACCTCAGCGAGTACCCCGATGCGACGTGGAGGTGCGGGAAGGACACGGCGGGCCTGCCGGGCCGTCAGTTGCAGGTGGGGATGGCGCCCGGCAGCACCTGCTGGTACGGCAGACCGAAGGACGCTTCGACGACGTGGTGGAAGGCCTCGGCATCGCGGAGCAGGTCGTCCGCCTCGCGGGCGGTGATCGTGTCGCCGCGGCCGGCCTCGACGGCGGCCCGGCGCGATGCGGTCGCCGCGAAGAACGAGGCCCACTCCCCCATCTCGGGAGCGAGCCGCGGCAGCACGTCCCACACGCTGCGCGGGCCGCCGCGGGAGCCGGGCCGCCCGCGGACCGCGAGCACGGCGGCCGCGGCACGCAGCGCCGCCATGTGCGCGGCGAGGTAGCGCTCGCTGCAGCTGCGGGCGGCCGCTGCGTGCAGCAGGCCGGCCCGGGACCGGTCGAGCAGCACGCGGGCGGCCGGGGACAGGGGCGGTCGGGTCAGGGTCGTCGCCGTCACGTCGGCTTCCTCCGGGGGTTCGTGGGGTGGCTGCTCGTCGGGCTCTCGCGGGCGGCTGCCCGGGCTGTCGGGCGGGCTGGTCGGGCTGATCGGGCTGGTCGGGCTGGTCGGGCTGATCGGGCTGATCGGGCTGGTCGGGCTGATCGGGACCGGACGGTGTGCTCACGGACGTCGCCGGGGTCTCAGTCCTCGATGCGGACCAGGTGCCACTGGTCGGCCGGGGACCCGCGCGAGGGCGACGGCGCCCCGGCGGGCTCACGGGACAGGTCGTAGACGCCGCCCCGGTAGGCCCGGCCCGGCGAAGCGGCCACCCGCCACACCTCGCGCTCGTCCGCGAGGCCGGCGATGCGCGCCGCCGTGCTCCCCGGGCTGCTCCCCGGGCTGCCCCCCGCGCTGCTCCCCCGATCGGCCTCACGGCCCTCGCCGGTGACGCCCGCCGGGCCCTCCCCCTCGCCGTGCACGAGCCGCGCGGCGGGCGAGGACCACCAGGCGCGACGCTCCCGCCAGTGCCCGAGGACGTCGCGGACGACGTAGAGACGGCCACGCCACAGGAAGGCGGCGGGTGCCCCGGCCGCGTCGCCCGTGGCCGGGCGCACCTCGACCGGATCCGCGTACATGCGCATGACGTGCCATCCCCTCTCGATCGCGACCGCGAGACCGGCCGCCGGACGCGAGTGACGAGGCCCGGAGGGGGAAGGCAGGCGTCGCCGAGATGACCGGGCGGGCGCTTCCCCACGCCCGCCCGGTCACCTACGACGGATGGCCCGGGAACAGGGCGGGGTCGAGGTCACCCTGCCCCGGACCACCCGACCGACCAGGCCGCGATCCCGGTCGGCGATCGAACACTGTTCGAACAATTCGACTGTACACCCGCGCCGGGCAGTGTCAACGGCGTCGCCGTGCGGGGCCCCGCGGGACCGCCGGTACGGCCGGTACGGGACGCCGCGTCCGAACGGCGCGAGGGAAGCCGTCAGGCCTGCGGGTAGCGGACGTCGACCCCGAGCTGGGCGGCCAGCGCGGGCGCGAGCTCGAGCACCTGGCCGACGTCGAGGACGGCCCCGCCGAGGCGGTCGAGCCCGCGCGCGACGTCGAGGGCGACGGCGCCGCGCAGGTCGACCTCGGTCAGCGTCGCGCCGGTGAGGTCGAGCCGTTCGATCCGGCACCCCGCGAAACTCACGCCGGTGAGCTGCGCGCCGCCGAGGTCGACCTCGCGCAGCCGGCAGTCCTCGAACACGACCTCGTCGAGCACGGCCCCGCGCAGGTTCACGACGTCCAGCAGGCAGCCGGTCGAACCTGCACCCGCCGCAGCGACGACCCGAGCAGCTCGCACCCCGACAGGGCGCACCCCGTCAGGTCCACCCCGCGCCACTGGGTCCGCGCCATCCGGGCACCCACGGCACCGGACGCCGTCGAGCGCGCCGCCCCGCCACAGCGAGCGCTCCCAGCGGCCGCCCGTGACGGTCACCGCCTCGAACGTGCAGGCGAGGAACCTGGCGCCCGGCGCGTCGACCTCGTCGAACGCGCCGTGCGACCAGGCGACGTCCTCGTAGGTGCGGTCCGGCACCGGCGCGACGAGCACCTGGCGAGACTAACCAGCGCGAGCCGTCCGTCGGTGGGTCGCACTAGCCTTCGGCCATGTCCTCGTCACCGGCGGAGGGTCCCTCCGCACCGACCGCCACCGGTCCGGCCGGCCCCGCGGATGTGGCCGGCCATCCAGCCGTCCTCCGGGTGCGGGCGGCACTGGCGGCCGCCGGTGCGGACGGCGACGGCGTCGTGGTCCTCGACGACCACGCGCGCACCGCCGCCGCCGCCGCCGAGCAGCTCGGCGTCACGGTCGGGCAGATCGCGAACTCGCTGGTGTTCGCCGTCCCCGACGCCTCAGCGGCCGGCGGCCGCCGTCCGCTCCTGGTGCTGACGTCGGGCGCCCACCGGGTCGACACGGCCAAGGTCGCCGGGCTCGTCGGCGTCCCACGGCTCGACCGGGCCGACCCCGACTTCGTCCGGGAGCGCACCGGCTTCGTGATCGGCGGCGTCGCGCCCGTGGGTCACCTGGCCCCGCTGGAGACCCTGGTCGACGTCGCGCTCGCCGAGCACGCCAGGTGTGGGCGGCCGCCGGCCACGCGAAGGCGGTCTTCCCCACGACGTTCGACGAGCTCGTGCGCATCACCGGCGGGCGGCCGGCCGAGGTCGCATGAGCACCGGCAGCACGAGCGCCCGCACGGGCACCGGCAGTGCGCTCGCCCTGCTCACCGGGCCGCCGACGCTCCGCGTCGGCGGCGTCGCCGTCACGCGCACCGGCCGGCCGCCGGGCGATGCGCCCGCGCTGCTGCTCGTGCACGGCGTCGGGCGCCGCGCGGCTCGTCTGGGCGCCGGTGCTCGCGCCGCTGGCCGCCCGCTACGACGTGCTCGCGGTCGACCTGCCGGGGCACGGCGCCTCCGCGCCGCTGCCGCCGGGCGCCGACGCCGGCTGCGCGGCGCTCGCCGCCGGGCTCGGCGAGGTGCTGCAGGCGCTCGGCGTGACCCGCCCGCACGTGGTCGGCAACTCCCTCGGCGGCGTGGGTCGCCCTCGAGCTCGCCGCGGACGGCGGCGCCGCGAGCGTGACCGGGCTGGCCCCGCCGGGCTGCGCGCCGCGCCCGGGCGAGCCCAACCCCGTGCTGCACCTCAACCGACGCTGGCCCGGCTCACCGGCCGGCTCGGCGAGGCGCTCGCCGCGAACGCGCTCGGCCGCCGGCTCACCTTCGCCAGCGGCACGGCCGACCCGGCCGCGCTCGACCCGGGCCTCGCCCGCGGCGTGGTGCACGCCATGCGCACCTCCACGGCCTACGAGGCGATGATCGCGGCCACCCGGCACCGCACCTTCGACCGGGGCGCCCGGGTGCGGGTGCCGGTCACGTCGTGTTCGGCGACGACGACCGGATCCTCCCGGCCCCCGACAACCAGCACCGCGAGGCGGCGCCGCCCGGGCGCGCGCTGGGTCGTGCTGCCCCGCTGCGGCCACGCCCCGATGTGGGACGCGCCGGCCCGCACCGTCGAGCTGGTCGACGAGACCGTGAGCGCGGCGTGAGCGTCCCCCCGCTCGTCACCCTGACGCTCTGGGGGGTCGGGCCCGGCGGGCGTCGTCCCGGCCGTGGCCTGCGGATGGCCCTCGACCGCCGCCACCTGCGCCGGTGCACCGGGCTGCGGTTCGCCAAGCTGCTCGGCACCGGCGACGGGCGCACCTTCACCCCGCGCGACGCCGACCCGCTGCACTGGGGCGCTGCTCGCCGTGTGGGACGATCCGGCCGCCGCCCGTGCGCTTCGAGGCCGGCCCGACGCACCGCGCCTGGGGCAGGATCGCCCGCGAACGCCTCGACCTCGCGCTGCGCCCGGTCGCGAGCCGGGGGCGGTGGTCGGGCCGCGAGCCCTTCGGCGACCCGCCGCCGGTGAAGGTCGGCGGGCCGGTCGCCGCCCTCACCCGGGCCCGGATCAAGGCGCCGAGCACGCGCACGTTCTGGGCGCGCGGTGCCGCCGGTCTCGGCCGACCTGCACGCCGTGCCGGGGCTGCGCCTCGCGGTCGGCATCGGCGAGGCGCCCGTCGGCCTGCAGGGCACGTTCAGCCTCTGGGACAGCCCGTCGGCCCTGGTCGAGTTCGCGCACCGCCGGGCGCGCCCACACCGAGGTGGTGGCGCGCACGGCGCGCGAGGGCTGGTACGCCGAGGAGCTGTTCGCCCGCTTCGAGGTGCTCGTCCGTCACCGGGACCTTCCGCGGCCGGCACCCGCTGAGCGAGGTGGGGCCGTGAGCGCGGGCGCGCCACCGGCACCTCCCGCCTAGACTTGCGGGCTGTGACCGGCGCCGGCGTGCTCGCAGCGGGCTGGCGCCGCCCGGCCGGTGGGCGGACGCCGCGCTGGCGTCTCGGCGGCGGCCGCCGTGCTCGCCCAGGTCGCCTATCCGCTGCTGCACGGCGACGCGCTCCGCGCCGCGACCATCGCCGCGGTGGTGCTCTTCGCGTCCGCCTCGGTCGCGCACGCGGCCGCGTGGTGGGGCGCCCGGCGCCGGTCTCGCGCTGCTCGTCGACCGCCGCCGCGATCGGGCTCGCGGCCGAGGCGGTCGGGGTCGCCACCGGCGTGCCGTTCGGCCGGTACGCCTACGCCGGCACGCTCGGGCCGCAGCTGCTCGGCGTCCCGGTGCTGGTGCCGCTGGCGTGGACGATGATGGCCTACCCCGCGCTGCTGCTGGGCCGGCGCCTCGGCCGGGCGGCGGCCCGGCGCAGCGCGTCCGGCGGTCGCGCCGTCCTGGGCGGTGCCACCCTCGCCGCCTGGGACCTCTTCCTCGACCCGCAGATGGTCGCGGCCGGCCACTGGACGTGGGCGCATCCCCGACCCGTCCCTGCCCGGGCGTGCCGGACGTGCCGCTGACCAACGCCGCGGGCTGGCTGCTCGTGGGCACGCTCCTCGTGGCCGCGCTGGACCGCGTGCTCGCGGCGCACCCGCCGGACGTCGCCCGCGAGGCGCTCCCCGCCGCGCTGCTGGCCTGGACCTGGCTCGGCTCCACCCTCGCCAACCTGGCCTTCTTCGACCGGCCGTGGGTCGCGCTCTACGGCGGCGATCGGTCTCGGGCTGCTCGTGGCCCCGTACCTGCGATCGCTGGTCCGGTCGGAGAAGCGCGCCCGAGCCGCCTCCGACCGCGGTGTGCGGCCGGTGACCGCATGAGGGGCAGATCGTGACGCGTGTGGGTGGTTGGGAGGCGGGCCGGGTGTGGCGTGCCCTCACCTGGGTCGGCACCGCGGGCGCCGTCGCGGCCACCGCGCACACGTTCGTCAACCTGCGGGCGCTGCGCGTGCCCGCCGACGACCCGGCGCCCGTGACCGAGCGGGTCAGCGTGCTCGTGCCCGCACGCGACGAGGCCGCCCGGATCGGTGCCTGCCTCGCGTCCGTCCTCGACCAGGTCAGCGTGCCCGACCTCGAGGTCGTCGTCCTCGACGACGGCTCGACCGACGGCACCGCCGACGTCGCGCGCCGGGCGGCGGGCGGCGACCCGCGGGTCCGGGTCCTGACGGGCGAGCCGCTGCCCGGCGGCTGGCTCGGCAAGGCGCACGCGTGCGAGCAGCTGGCCCGGGCGGCCACCGGGGTCGGTGCTCGTCTTCGTCGACGCCGACGTCGTCCTCGCGCCGCAGGCGGTGGCCGCGACCGTGCAGCTGCTGCGGGCGGCCGGCCTCGACCTGGCCAGCCCCTACCCGCGGCAGATCGCGGAGACCTGGTCGGAACGGCTGGTGCAGCCGCTGCTGCAGTGGTCGTGGCTGACGCTGCTGCCGCTGCGCCTCGCCGAGACCTCGCCCCGGCCGTCGCTCTCGGCCGCCAACGGGCAGCTCCTGGCGGTGGACGCCGAGGCGTACCGGCGGGTCGGCGGGCACGCGGCCGTGCGCACCGAGGTGCTCGACGACGTCGCGCTGGTCCGCGCGGTGAAGGCCGCGGGCGGGCGCGGCGGCGTCGTCGACGGCACCTGGCTGGCGACCTGCCGGATGTACGAGAGCTGGCCGACGCTGCGCGACGGGTACACGAAGTCGGCGTGGGCGGCGTTCGGCTCGCCTGCCGGCGCCGCGGCCGTGGTGGCCGCCCTCGGCGTGCTCTACGTCGTGCCGCCGCTCGCCGCCCTGCGCGGCTCGCTGGTCGGGTTCGTCGGCTACGGCGCCGCGGTCACCGGCCGCTACGTCGTGGCCGAGCGCACCGGCGGCCGCTCCGTGCCCGACAGCCTGGGCCACCCGGCGTCCATCGTGCTGCTGGGGTGGCTCACCGCGGCCTCGTGGCGCCGGCACCTGCGCGGCGACCTGCGCTGGAAGGGCCGCGCGCTGCCGGGCGCGCGCCGCTGAGGGCCGCCGGCATGGCAGCGGTGGTGGTCGTCGGGGCGGGCCTGGGAGGCCTCGCAGCCGCCGCGCGGCTCGCCGCGCTCGGGCACGACGTCACGGTGTGCGAGCAGGCGCGCGGTCGTCGGCGGCAAGCTGGGCGTGCTGGCCCGCGACGGCTTCGTGTTCGACACCGGGCCGAGCCTGCTCACGCTGCCCGCCGTCTACCGCGACCTGTTCCTCGCCACCGGTGGGCCGCTGGAGGCCGAGGTGCCGCTCGTGCCCGTCGACCCGGTCTGCCACTACCGGTTCGCCGACGGCACGGAGCTCGACCTGCCGAACGGCGCCGCGCTCCCGCATCGCCGCGGGCCTGGGACGACGCGCTCGGGGCCGGCGCCGGCGCCGACTGGACGGCGTTCTCCGCGCGCGCCGGGGCGATCTGGGACGCGACCCGCGAGACCTTCCTCGAGGCCCCGCTGGACGGGCGCCGGACCCTGGCCCGGCAGGCGACGCCGGCTGCGCGACCTGCGCACCGTCGCCCCGTGGCACTCGCTGCGCGGGCTCGGGCGGCGGTACCTGCGCCACCCGCACCAGCGGACCTGCCTCGACCGGTACGCCACCTACACCGGCTCGGACCCGCGCCGGGCCCCCGCCGCGCTCGCGACCGTGCCGTACGTCGAGCAGACCTTCGGCGCCTGGTACGTCGAGGGCGGTCTGCGGCGGCTCGGCGACGCCGTGCACGCGCGGGCCGTCGACCGGGGCGCGAAGATCCGCACCGGCGAGGCCGTCGCCGGGATCCTCCTCGACGGCGCGGGGCGGCGCGTCGCCGGCGTCCGGCTCGCGGGCGGCGAACGGCTGCCGGCCGACGTCGTCGTCGCGAACGCCGACGCCGCCCACGTCTACCGCGACCTGCTGCCGCCGGCCGTCGCGGCCCGCCCGCTGGCCGCCCTGCGCCGCGCCGAGCCGTCGCTCGTCCGGCTTCGTCCTGCTGCTCGCCCTGCGCGGTCGCACGCCGGGGCTCGCCCACCACACCGTGCTGTTCCCCGAGGACTACGACGACGAGTTCGACTCGGTCTTCGGCACCGGGCGGCACCGGCGCACCGGGCCGCGCCCGGTGCCCGACCCCACGGTCTACGTCAGCGCCCCCGACGACCCGGCCCTGCGCCCCGACGACGACAGCGAGGCGTGGTTCGTGCTCGTCAACGCCCCGCGCCACGCCCCCGACCACGCCGTCACCGGCGTCGACTGGGACGCCCCGGGACTGCGCGAGACCTACGCCGACCGGGTGCTCGCCGTGACTGGCGGCGCGCGGGCCTCGACGTGCGCGACCGGCTGCTGTGGCGCGAGGTGCGCACGCCCGCCGACCTCGAGCGCGCCACCGGGCAGCGTGGGCGGGTCGATCTACGGCACGAGCAGCAACGGAATGCGTGCGGCGTTCCTGCGGCCCGCGAACCGCTCGCCGGTGCCGGGGCTGTTCCTCGTCGGCGGGTCCTCGCACCCGGGCGGGGGCATCCCGCTCGTGGGGCTGTCGGCCGCGATCGTCGCCGGGCTGATCGGGCCGGCGTAGGGCGTGCACGTGCTCGTGGGCGGCTGGCCGGGCTCGGGCAAGACCACGCTGGCCGGCGCCCTGGCCGCCGAGCTCGGCCTGCCCCTGCTCGCCAAGGACGAGCTCAAGGAGGCGCTCGCCGACGCGCTCGGCGCGCCCGCCGACGTCCCGGCGTCGCGGCGCCTGGGCCGTGCCGCCGTCCGCGGTGTGCTCACCCTGGCCCGCCGTTGCCCCGGCGCCGTCGTCGACAGCACCTGGTTCGACGACGCGCGCCCGCTCGCCGTGGCGCTCCCCCGCCCGCGCGTCGAGGTCGCGGTGCGTCGTCCCCCTCGAGGTCGCCCGTGCCCGGTACCGGGCACGCGCGGTCGCCCGCCACCCGGGCCACCTCGACCTCGAGCGCGACGAGCATGAGCTGTGGGGGCGGCCAGTTCCGCCGCTCGGCGTCGGGCCGCTGCTCGAGGTCGACACCAGCGGCGCGGTCGACGTCCAGGCGGTGGCCCGGCAGGTCCTGGCGCTGGCAGCCGCCGCGAGGTAGGTCCTCAGGCGCGGTCCGCACGCCGCGCCGCCCGTGAGTCCTGGCGCGCCTTCCGTTGCTCGCTTCCGGCCGCGATGCTCGCGACCGACTGCGTTGCGCGCGACTGACCGCGTTGCGCGCGACTGACCGCGTTGCTCCCGCCTGGCTGTATTGCGCGCGAGATGCCGCTCGCGAGACCCCTCCCGGCGGCATCCGGGGAGTAACGCAGCCGGAGGGGAGCAACGGCCGGAGGGGCCGCGCGGCGAGGGTGGACGCGTGACCGCGGTCAGGGCGCCGGGTCGGACGCCGCCGTCAGCCGGGCGCGGACCGTCCGCAGGAGCTGGGCGAGGCCGACGGCGCCGATCGTGGCCAGAGCGGCCGCGCCGGCGGTGGCCCATCCCACGTGCCAGGCCGGGTACACGCCCGCACCGAGCAGGAACATCGCCGTGACGATGATCCGGGTGGGCCGCTCGGAGACCGTCACGACGCCGACCTCGGGCATGCCGGCGACGGCCGCGCGGGCACGCACGTACTCGTGCAGCAGAGCCAGGCCGGCGGCCGTCGCGGCGAGCCAGCCGGGAGCCCCCGCGACGCAGCAGGGCGACGCAGTAGGCGGCGTCCGCGACCCGGTCGGCCGCCGAGTCGAGCACGAAACCCAGCCGCGACGTGCGGCCCGCCATCACAGCGACCGCGCCGTCGAGGTTGTCCAGCAGGCCGGAGCGGCCGCGTCAGGGCGGCCGCAGCGAGCGGCCAGCGCCCACCCGCGGACGCCGGCCAGACGGCCGCCACCGCGACGAGCAGGCCGGCCGCGGTGACGGGCCACGGCCCCACCCCGCTGCGGACCAGCGGGCGCGCGACCGCGTGACTGATGCCGAGCCACCAGCCCGACGATCCCGCCGGTCGACGCGTCGCCGTGCAGGGCCGACCAGCGGGCCAGGTACTCCTGGCGGCTCATGACCGGCACGCTCAGGCGAGCTCCCAGACCACGGCGAGCCCGACGTCGACGGCCACGCCGCCGGGTTCGAGCCCGATCTCCGGGCCCGCGGCCACGCCGCGATCGCGCGCCCTCCGGCGAGCGGCCGCGGGTATCGCGCCGCCGCCTCCCGCGTCGATGCTCCGCACCGCGCCGAGAGCGCGGCCAGCCAGCTCGGCGAGCTGGACCGCGGACGCGTAGGCGTCACGCCAGGCGGCCTCGCGGGCGGCACCGCGCAGGGCGGAGTCGTCCTCGAGGGCGAACTCCACCCCCTGAAGCCGGACGGCGTCGCCGCCGGCGCCCACGGCGTCACCGAGCACCCGGCCGGCGGCGGCGAGGTCGCGGAGGACGACCGTGAGGGTGTGCTCGGCGCGGTAGCCGAGCAGGCGCGGGCCGCGCTGGCCGGAGTAGTCCTCCTCGACCTGGATCGTCACCGACCCGGTGGCGGCGTCCCGCGGGGCGACACCGGCCGCCACCAGGGAGTCGCGAACCCGCCGGGCGGCCTGCTCGCTGTCGCCCAGGGCCGCGGCCACGCCCGGCCGCAGCGCCGTCACGCCGAGGCGGACCCGGCACACGTCGGGCGCCCCCTCGGCACGGCCGTGACCCGTCACGCTGACGGTCGCGCCGGATCCCGTGATCCCGCTGGATTCCGTGATCCCGCCGGATTCCATGATCATGGGGTGGCCGGGGAGGCGAGGCCGAGGTCGGCGAAGACCTCCAGCGTGGCCGTCGAGCGGTTCAGCGTGTAGAAGTGCAGGCCCGGCGCGCCCCCGTCGAGCAGGGCCGCGGACAGCTCGGTCGCGATCTCGACCCCGGCGCGGCGCAGCGAGGCCGGGTCAGCCGACGCGGCCTCGAGCCGGTGCAGGACCGCGGCGGGCAGCGGCTTGCCCGACAGCTGCGGGAAGCGCTCGATCTGGCGCAGGTTCGTCACCGGCATGATCCCCGGGATGATCGGCAGGTCGCAGCCCAGCCGCTGCAGCCGGTCGACCAGCGCGGAAGTACCCCTCGGCCTCGAAGAAGAACTGGGTGATCGCGAACGTCGCCCCGGCGTCGGCCTTCTGCGGCGAGCACGCGTGCGTCGTGGTCGACGTCGGGGCTCTCGGGGTGCACGTCGGGGAAGGCCGCGACCCCGACCTCGAAGGTGCCGAGCGAGCGGACCAGGCGGACCAGGTCGAGGGCGTGGTCGAGACCCTCGGGGTGCGGGGTCCACGGCGCGCCGGGGCCGCCCGGCGGGTCTCCCCGGATCGCCAGCACCGTGCCGACCCCGGCGTCCGCGTACCCGCCGACGATCCGGCGCAGCTCGGCGCGCGAGGCGCCCGACGCACGTGAGGTGCGCCACGGGCGTCAGGGTGGTGTCCGAGGCGATCGTGGCCGTGATCCGGGTGGTGCGGTCACGGGTGGAGCCGCCGGCGCCGTAGGTCACCGACACGAACGAGGGGGCGAGCGGCTCGAGCCGGCGCACCGCCTCCCAGAGCACGGCCTCGCCGGCGTCGTCCCGCGGGGGGAAGAACTCGAACGAGAACGAGCGGCCCGCGTCGAGGCGGCTGCGCAGGGACGTCGCGGCTCTGGCCATGACGCCGATGCTAGAGGCCGGGCGCGATGCTCCGTCCCCGATGCCGCCGCCTCCCGCACCTGGACGGCGGAAGGCTGCAGTCCGGCGGCCCGCCCGATCGCGCATCAGGTCTGCGAGGTGCCGTCCCGGCGGCACCCACCTAGGCTCGGACCGATCCGCCGCCAGACCCGAGCCCAGCCAGGAGACGCCGGTGCCCCCCTCGGGAGAACGACAGCGCCGCCCGCAGTCCGCGGACGCGGTCTCGCCGCTCGACGCCGAGGACCTCCGCACCCGCGTGCACAAGGTCGATCGAGGAGTTCCTGGCGCGCCAGGGCGACGCCCTGGACGCCGTCAGCACCGACTGCGCCCCGCTGGTCGAGTACGTCGCCGACCTCATGCGCGGGGGCAAGCGGCTGCGCGCGGCCTTCTGCTACTGGGGCTGGCGCGCGGCCGGCGCCGCCGACGAGCGAGGCCGATCGTCGGCCGCGGCCGCCGCGCTGGAGTTCTTCCAGGCGGCGGCGCTGATCCACGACGACGTCATGGACGACTCCGACACCCGCCGGGGCGCGCCGGCCGTGCACCGCCGGTTCGCGACGCTGCACCGCGGCGGCGGCTGGACCGGCGACGGGGAGCGTTTCGGGCTCGCGGGCGCGGTCCTGGCCGGCGACCTCTGCCTGGTCTGGAGCGACGAGCTGTTCACGGGCAGCGGCCTCGACCCCGTGGCGCTCGCGCGCGGCCGGCGGCGTCTTCGACCGGATGCGCACCGAGCTCATGGGCGGGCAGTACCTCGACATGCTCGAGCAGGCGGTGGCGAGCCGGCGCCCGCAGGGCGCGCTGGGGCGGGCCCGGCGGGTCATCCAGTACAAGAGCGCCAAGTACACGATCGAGCACCCGCTGCTGCTGGGCGGCCGGCTGGCGGGCGCCGGCGACGGCCTGCTGGCCGCGTACTCCGCCTACGGCCTGCCGCTCGGGCGAGGCGTTCCAGCTGCGCGACGACGTCCTCGGGGTGTTCGGCGACCCGTCCGAGACCGGCAAGCCGGCGGGCGACGACCTGCGCGAGGGCAAGCGGACGGTGCTGGTCGCGCAGGCCCTCGAGGCAGGCGTCGCCGGCGCAGGCGGCGCTCGTCGGGCGCCTGCTCGGCGACCCCGGCCTCGACGCGGGCGGCGTCGGACGCGCTGCGCGAGGTGCTGGTGGAGACCGGCGCGCTGGCGGCGGTCGAGCGCATGGTCGACGCCCTCGTCGAGCGAGTCGCTGGCGCGCGCTCGACGCCATGGACGTCGCCGAGCCGGCGCGGGCCGTGCTCGCGGGGCTCGTCGTCGGCGGCGACGGCGAGGGCCTTCTGATGACGCGCCGCGCAGAGCGGCGGCGCGGCTCGCCGGCTGGCTGCCCGGCCGCACCCGGACCGTCACGGGCCCGACCGACCACGTCGTCGTCGTCGGCGCCGGCCTCGCGGGGCTGTCGGCGGCGATGCGGCTGGCGGGCGCGGGGCGCCGGGTGACGCTGCTCGAGCGCGAGGCAGTGCCCGGCGGGCGGGCCGGCGTCCAGATCGGCCGAGCCGGCGGCCGGCACCTACCGGTTCGACCCGGGGCCGACCGTGCTGACGATGCCCGACCTCATCGCCGACTGCTTCGACGCGCTCGGCGAGCGGATGGAGGACTGGCTCGACCTGCGGCCGGTCGAGCCGCTCTACCGGGCGCGGTACGCCGACGGCAGCGCGCTCGACGTCCACGCCGGCGTCGAGGAGATGGCCGCCGAGATCAGCCGGGTCGTGGGGCCGGCCGAGGCGGCGGGGTTCCGCCGCTACGTCGACTTCGTGTCGAAGCTGTACCGCTACGAGATGCGGGACTTCATCGACCGCAACATCGACTCCCCGCTCGACCTGCTGTCGGTCAACCTCGCCCGGCTGGCGGCGATCGGCGGGCTTCCGCAGGCTGGCGCCCAAGGTCGAGCAGTACCTGCAGGACCCGCGGACGCAGCAGCTGTACTCGTTCCAGGCGATGTACGCCGGGCTGTCGCCCTACGACGCGCTGGCCCTCTACGCCGTCATCGCCTACATGGACTCGGTGGCCGGCGTCTTCTTCCCGGCCGGCGGCATGCACGCCGTGCCCGAGGCGATGGCGGCGGCGGCCGAGAAGCACGGCGTCGAGATCCGGTACTCCACCGAGGTGACCCGGGTCGAGCACGCGGCGGGGCGCGCGGTCGCCGTCCACACCGCGGCGGGCGAGCGGATCGCCGCGGACGTCGTCGTCCTGAACCCCGACCTGCCCGTGGCCTACCGCGAGCTGCTGGGCTTCGAGCCGCGGCGGCTGCAGCGGCTGTCCTACTCGCCGTCGTGCTACCTGCTGCTGGCCGGCTCGACCCGCGCCTACGACGCCGGGGCCCACCACACGATCTCGTTCGGGCACGCCTGGCGCGGAGGTGTTCGACGAGCTGCTGTCGGGCCGGCTGATGAGCGACCCGTCGATGCTCGTCACGAACCCGACCCGGTCGGACTCCTCGCTCGCGCCCGACGGGCGGCACATCTACTACGTGCTGTTCCCGACGCCGAACCTCGACGCGCCGATCGACTGGGCGCGGGTCGGCCCGCGTGTACCGCGAGCACGTGCTGCGCGACGCTCGACGCCCGCGGCTGGGAGGGGTTCGGCGACGGGATCGAGGTCGAGCGCGTCACGACCCCGGCGGACTGGGCCGACCGCGGCATGGAGCGGGGCGCTCCGTTCGCGGCCGCCCACTCGTTCCGCCAGACCGGGCCCGTTCCGGCCCGGGCAACCTGTGGGGCGAGAACGTCGTCTTCACCGGCTCGGGGACGCAGCCGGGCGTCGGCGTGCCGATGGTGCTGGTGTCGGGCCGGCTGGCCGCCGAGCGCGTGCTCGGGCGCGACCGCTCGTACCGCTCCCGGGCGTGGCGATGACGACGACCGCACGCCGGGCCGGGCCTGCGCAGACGATCACGTCGCGGTGCGCGAGGATGGTCCGCCGTGAGCGCACGAGCACTGGACGCCGCGGGCATCACCGATCCGGCCCTGCGCGCGGCCTTCGAGGAGTGCCGCACGGCTGCACGCCGCGCACGGCAAGACCTACTACCTGGCGACCCTGCTGCTCCCGCCCGCCAAGCGGCCCTACGTGTGGGCGCTGTACGGCTTCGCGCGCTACGCCGACGAGTTCGTCGACTCGCTCGAGCACGCCCGACCCGCAGGCCCTGCTCGACTGGGGGTCGGGCCTTCCTCGACCGGCTGAACGGCGGCGTCGCCGTCCGACGCGTCACGCATCCGGTGAGCCTCGCGATGATGCACACGATGCGGCGCTGGCACATCCCGCGGGCGCACGTCGAGGCCTTCCTCGAGTCGATGCGGATGGACATCACCGTCACGCGGTACCCGACGTACGCGGACCTCGAGAGGTACATGTACGGCTCGGCGTCGGTGATCGGGCTGCAGAT
Source organism: uncultured Actinomycetota bacterium (assembly GCA_963792195.1). GTDB lineage: Bacteria > Actinomycetota > Actinomycetes > Actinomycetales > Kineosporiaceae > DATKNA01. The sequence continues at coordinate 52,402 of CAWBVK010000009.1, forward strand.
GCTGCCGATCCTCGAGCCGCGTCGCGCCCGAGGCGGCGCCGCGGGCGCGGGCGCTGGGCGAGGCCTTCCAGATGTCGAACTTCATCCGGGACGTCGGGGAGGACCTCCAGCGCGGCCGGATCTACCTGCCGCAGGAGGACCTCGAGCTGTTCGGCGTGACCCGCGAGATCCTCCAGCGGGGCGTGGTCACGCCGTCGGTGCGCGAGCTGCTGCGCTTCGAGATCGAGCGCACCCGCGCGCTCTACGCGTTCGCGGAGCCGGGGATCGACATGCTGCACCCGACCAGCCGCGACTGCGTCCGCACGGCCTTCACCCTGTACGGCGGGATCCTCGACGCCGTCGAGGACGCCCACTACCACGTGCTCGACCAGCGCGTCTCGGTGCCGATGGGTCGGCGGCTACGCGTCGCGCTGCCGGCGGCGCGCCGCGCCCGCGCCGCGCGGCGCGCGCAGCGGCAGTGGGTACCGGTCGGCTGAACGGCCCACCACCGCTCGGACCCGTGCTCATCTGCGGCTGCATTACTCAGCTGCGGCTCACTTTTGGTCGGCCGAAGCGAGCACGCGCGGAGCAAAGCAGCCGCAGGTGAGCACCCGGTGGGCGGCGGACGGTGCGGCGGTCTAGAAGGCGAGCGCCTGGGCGCGCCGGCGGACCTCGGTCTTGCGGCCCGCCCGCAGCGCGTCGACCGGCGTGCCGGGCAGCTGTCGTCGGGCGTGAAGAGCCAGCGCAGCGCGGCGTCGTCGTCGTAGCCGGAGTCGGCGAGCACGGTGAGCGTCCCGCGCAGCTCGGGAGCGGCGCGCCGTCCACGATGAGCGCCGCCGGCACGCTGAGCACTCGGCGCTCGCCCCGCCGCGTCGCGACCAGGTAGCGGTCCTGCAGCAGCCGCCGCACCTTGCCCACGTCGAGCCCGAGGCGCTCGGCGACGTCGGGCAGGGTCAGCCATTCGTCGACGAGTGAGTCCAGGGAGTCGAGCGGCTCCACCGAGTCGAGCGAGTCGCGCGCGTCCGTCACGTCGAGGGCGTCGTCCACGCACCAAGCCTGCCACCACGGCCGCCGGCCGGAGCGCGGGGTGGCCCGTCCCGCACGCGCCTGCCCAGTACGCGCCGTGGCGCGTGCGGTCCCCCCATGCCACCCTTCGTGGTCTAGCTTTCTCTCAGTAGTCACACGAACACCATCAGTAACAACAGCACCAGCTCGAGGAGGCGCCATGACGAGGCCCACCCTGCTCCCCCTCCGCCGCCCGCGGGCGCGCCGGCTCGCGGCGGTTCCCGCTGCCGTGGCCGCGGTCGCCGCGCCCGTGGCAGCGGCGCCCACGGCCGACGCCGCACCCGTGCGCGCCGCAGCGCCACGGCGACGCGGCGGCACGACCCTGTACGTCGTGCAGCGGGGCGACACGCTCACGTCGGTCGCGGCCCGCACCGGCACCGACGTCGCGACGCTCGTCCGGCTCAACCGGCTGACGCACCCCGACCAGCTGGTCGCCGGGGATGCGCCTCGCCGTCCCCGTGCACGCCACGCTGCCGCGCACCCGTGCCGCCGGCGCCGCCGCGCGCGGTGCAGCTACACGGTGCCGGCCCGGCGACAGCCTGTGGGCGATCGCGCTGCGCAGCGGGTGCACGGTCGCCGCCATCGTCGCCGCGAACGACCTCCCGGCGAACGGCCGCATCATGCCCGGTCAGGTGCTGCTGCTGCCCGGCGCCGGCATCCCCGCGCACCCCGGCCGCCCAGACCCAAGCCGTCCACGCCCGTCGCCGTGCACGTCGTGGCCGCCGGCGAGACGCTCTCGGGCATCGCCGAGCGCTACCACCTCGGCCTGAGCGTGCTCCTGCGCGCCAACCGGCTCGGCGCCGACGCGGTCATCCGCCCCGGTCAGAAGCTCGTGCTGCCGGGCGTGCCCGTGACGACGGCGCCCCGGCCGGCACCGGCCCCCACCCACGGGTACGTCGTCCGCCGGGGCGACACGCTCTCGGGGATCGCGGTCGCGGCCCGGCATCCCGCTGACCACCCTGACCGCGCTCAACCACCTCGCCGCCTCCGACGTGATCGTCCCCGGGCAGCGCCTGCTGCTGCCCGGGCCCGCGCCCACGCCGCGCGGCACGACACGGACGCCCGCGACCGTCGCGGAGGCGGGCGGCGGCCGGACCGTCCGCGAGGCGGCCGCCGCGAACCGCGCCGCCCTCGCCGCGCCGCCCCGCGCCGGCGCCCGCCCGCGTGCGCGAGCTGATCCGCAGCGCCTCCGTCGCCCTCGGCGTCGACCCCTCGCTGGCGCTCGCCGTCGCCGAGGTCGAGTCGGGCTTCGACCAGCGCAAGGTGTCGTCGGCGAACGCGATCGGCGTCATGCAGGTCGTGCCGTCGTCGGGCCGCTGGGCCTCGGCCATCGTCGGCCGGCCCCTGGACCTGCTCGACGCCACCGACAACGTCGACGGCCGGGGTCGCCATCCTCGCCGCGCTGCGGCCGGCGGGCGGCGACGACGTCGTCGCTCGCGGCCTACTACCAGGGCCTCACCTCGGTGCGGCAGCACGGCCTGTACGCCGACACCCGCCGGTACGTCGCCGACGTGCTCACCCTCGCGGGAGCAGTACCGGTGAGCGGACACGCTGGGTCAGCACCGTGATCCGGCCCGTCGCGACACGCCGACCGTACACTCCACACGTGCCCGCCGGCCGCGACCAGGTGATCGGGCGCGTGGTCGACGGCCGCTACGCCGTCGAGGCGCGCATCGCCCGCGGTGGCATGGCGACCGTCTACCGGGCGCGTGACCGGCGGCTCGACCGCGACGTCGCGCTCAAGGTCATGCACGCCCACCTCGCCGACGACCCCGAGTTCACCGCGCGCTTCATCCGCGAGGCCCGCTCGGCGGCGCAGCTGTCGCACCCCGGCGTGGTCGCCGTCTTCGACCAGGGCGAGGACGACGGCCTGCTCTTCCTCGCGATGGAGTACCTCAAGGGCCGCACCCTGCGCGAGGTGCTGGGTGAGCTGGGGGTGCTCACCCCCGCCGAGGCCCTGGACGTCGTCGAGCCGGTGCTCGACGCGCTCGCCGCGGCGCACGCGGCGGGGATCGTCCACCGCGACATGAAGCCCGAGAACGTCATCCTCACCGACGACGGGCGGATCAAGGTCGCCGACTTCGGCCTGGCCCGGGCGGCCAGCGCGGGCACGTCGACGTCCGGGGTCCTGATGGGGACCGTGGCGTACCTGGCACCCGAACTCGTCGTCCGGGGCGTGGCCGACGCCCGCACCGACGTCTACGCCGTCGGCGTGATGCTCTTCGAGATGCTGACGGGGCGTCAGCCGTTCACGGGCGACGTCCCGATCCAGGTCGCCTACCGGCACGTCCACGAGGAGGTGCCGCACCCCGTCGTCCGTCGTCCGAGGCCTGCCGGAGCCGCTCGACGTGCTCGTCGCCACCGCCGCCGCGCGCGACCCCGCCCAGCGCCCGAGCGACGCGGGGGCGCTGCTGGCGCTCGAGCGGTCCGCGCGCACCCGCATCCCCGCCGAGGCGCTCAACGTGCGGCCCGCGCTCGGCCGCTCCCCCGGCACCCGGCCGGCGCACACCCAGCTGTTGGCGCCCGGCGACGAGGACGCGCCGCCGGGGCTCCTGCCGGCGGGTGTCGCACCGGAGCCCCGGGCCTACCCCGACCCCGACCGCCGGCGACCGCGCCGACCCCGGCGCCGACGCACGCGTCTCCTGACCTCGACCACAGCACCCAGGTGCTGGCGCAGTGGACCCGGCGCCGGCGGCGGCGCGGGCTCGCGGCCCTGGTGGCGCTGCTGGTGGTGGCCGCCGGGCTCGGCGTGTGGGCGTGGTGGCTCGCCCTCGGGCCGGGGGCGTTCACCACGCTGCCCGCGCTCACCGGGCAGGAGGCGTCGCTCGCGCAGGCCGGCCTGGTCGCCCTCGACCTGCGGCCCACCACCCACGCCGTCTACGACGACACCGTCCCGGCGCAGCACGTCGTCAGCTCGCACCCGGGCCCGGGCGGACGCGTGCGGCGCAGCGGCGTCGTCGTGCTCGACGTGTCCCTCGGTCCGGAGTTCGTGCGCGTCGCCGACGTCGCCGGGGCGGGCCCCGCCGAGGCCGGACGCCGCCTGAGCGCCGTGGGCCTGGTGGCCGTCAGCGGGCCGGCGGTCTACGACGCCGCGCCTGCCGGCGTGGTCGTGCGGAGCCGGCCGGCGGCCGGTGAGCGCGTCCGGACGGGGTCGACGGTCACCCTCACGACGAGCCGGGGGCCGCGGCCGGTCGCCGTCCCCGACGTCCGCGGGCTCCCGGCGGCACGCGCGGCGGCCCGGCTCACCGCGGCCGGCCTCGCGGTGCAGCTCGGGACGCCACGCTTCGACGACCGGGCCGACCCGGCTGCGGTGGTGGCCGCGGGGGGCGTGCTGGAGCAGGCGCCCGTTGGTGGGACCCTGCCGGCGGGCTCCAGGGTGCGCCTCGTCATGTCGAAGGGGCCCGTGCTGGTGCGGGTGCCCGCCGTCGTCGGGCTGCAGCTGGCGGCCGCCAGGGCGCGGCTCGAGGCCGCCGGGCTCCGCGTGACGACCACCCGCTACCTCGGCGGCCTCTTCGGGACCGTGCGCATGCAGGGCCTCACGCCCGGGGACCGCGTGCCCAAGGGGAGCGCGGTCAACCTGCTGATCGTGTGAGTCGGCGCCGGCCGGCGCGCCAGGGGCTACGGGCCCAGGGAGTGGACGCGGGAGGCCGGATCGTCGTCGACGCCGCACCGCTCGCAGTGCCGGTACCTCTCGCCCGTCTCGCTCACGGCGGGCTCCCACCGATGCAGTCCCAAGCGACAGGCCCAGGGCTTCGACATGCCCCTATGGTCGTGCGCCGGACGGCGGAACGCCATCGGTTCCCGGTGATCACTCCAGTGCGCTGCTCACTCGAGGTAGGAGTAGCGCTCCTCGCGCCAGGGGTCACCGACCGCGTGGTACCCGCGCTCCTCCCAGAAACCCCGGACGAGCTCCGTGAGGTACTCGACGCCGCGCAGCCACTTCGGGCCCTTCCACGCGTAGAGGTGCGGGACCACCAGGCGCAGCGGGTACCCGTGCTCGGGCGTGAGCGGCTCGCCGTCGTGGTGGGTCGCGAGCAGGGCGCGCGGCGACGCGAAGTCCTCCAGGCGCATGGTGGCCGAGTAGCCGTACTCCGCCCACGCCATGACGTGCGTGACCTCGGGCGCCGGGCGGCACCAGGTCGAGCAGGGCGCGGGTCGGCGTGCCCTCCCAGACGTTGTCGAGCACGGTCCACCGGGTGACGCAGTGCAGGTCGGCGCGGACCAGGGCACGCGGCAGGCAGGCCAGCGCGTCGGCCTCGAGGTGGTGCTCCGCGCCGTCGGCGGTGGCGCCGTTGACCGTGAGCCGCCAGGTCAGCGGGCGGAACCGCGGCACCGGGCCGTAGTGCCGCACCCGGAAGCCGTCGGCCGGCTTCTGGCCCGGAGGCAGGACCCGGTCGGGGTCCCGCCACAGCTCCGCCACCGGGTCATCCTCCCATCGGCGCGGACGGTGCGGCCGGACGGCGGGTGCGGTCAGCCCAGCACCTTCTCGAGGACCCGTGCGGCGTGCTCGCAGCCGTCGTCGTCGACGTCGAGGTGGGTGACCATGCGCAGCGTGCGCGGGCCGAGCACCGAGAGCAGGACGCCCTGCTCGCGGGCGGCGGCGGCGATGTCGGGCGCGAGCAGGTCCGCGGCGGCGAGGTCGAGCACGACGATGTTGGTCTCGACGGCGCCGGTGTCCACGAGCTCGGGGCGCACGCCTGCGACGGCCTCGGCGAGCCGGCGGGCCCGGGCGTGGTCGTCGGCGAGCCGGGCGAGCTGGTGGTCGAGGGCGTAGCGGCCGGCGGCCGCGAGGATGCCCACCTGCCGCATGCCGCCGCCGTAGCGCTTGCGCCACACCCGGGCGGCGGCGATGCGCTCGGCCGAGCCCACGAGGACCGAGCCGACGGGCGCGCCGAGGCCCTTCGACAGGCAGACGGACACGGTGTCGGCGACGGCGCCGTACTCGGCGAGCGGGACGCCGGTGGCGACGTGGGCGTTCCACAGCCGGGCGCCGTCGAGGTGGACGGCGATGCCCATCGCGTCGGCGCCCTCGCGCAGCGCGCGCAGCTCGCTCGATCGGCTGCACGGTGCCGCCGCCGAAGTTGTGCGTGTTCTCGACGGCGAACGCCGCCGTCGAGACGAGGTACGGCCCGCCGTCCGGGACGGCCATCGCCAGCGCGGCGGCGGCGTCCAGGCGGCCCTGCTCGGACGGCCAGGTGCGGGTGGTGACCTGACCCGAGCACGGCGTGGCCGCCCAGCTCGGCGCGCACGACGTGCGCGAGGGAGTCGCAGAGCAGCTCCTGGCCCGGCGGGTACGAGCACACGGACGCCGAGCATGTTCGCCATCGAGCCGGTCGGGCAGTAGAGCCCGGCCTCGTGGCCGAGGAGCTCGGCGACGTGCGCCTCGAGGTCGTTGACGGTCGGGTCCTCGCCGTAGACGTCGTCGCCCACCGGGCGCGGTGGCCATGGCCTCCCGCATGCCGGGCGTGGGGGCCGTGACGGTGTCGGAGCGGAGGTCGACGAGGAACGTGTCGGTCACCACGTCACCCTACGACGCGACGTGGCGGCGCTGGACCTGCGATCACGACTGGACTAACCTCTTAGCTAAGGAGGGTCGCATGGCCGAGCAGCCGTCGCAGTACAACATCCACGAGGCGAAGACGCAGCTCTCGCGCATCGTGGAGCGGGTCGAACACGGGGAGGAGATCGTGATCAGCCGCGCCGGCGAGCCGGTCGCCAAGGTCGTGCCGCTCGTGCGGCGCGTGAACCGGACGGCCGGCGGCTCGCTAGCGGGCGTCCTCAAACTCTCGGACGAGTGGGACTCCCCCGAGACCAACGACGAGATCGCCCGCGACTTCGGCATGCTCGAGTGAGGCTGCTCCTCGACACGCACGTCGTGCTGTGGTGGCTGGCGGGCGACCGCCACCTGACGGCCGACGTCAAGCAGCTCATCGATCACGAGCCGGACGTCTTCGTGAGCAGCGCCAGCATCTGGGAGATCTCGGTCAAGCAGGCCCAGGGGAAGCTCGACGGTCCCGACGACCTTCCCGAGCGGGTGCTCGGCAGTGGTCTGCGCGTCCTCGACATCACCGGCAGGCACGGGCTGGCCGCAGGGCGGCTTCCGCTGGTCCACCGGGATCCGTTCGACCGGATGCTGGTCGCCCAGGCGGCCCTCGAGGAGCTCACGCTCGTCACCGCGGATCGGCAGGTACAGCGGTACGACGTGCCGCTCCTGAAGGTGTGACCTCAGCGGCGGGCGAGCATCTCCGCCACGAGGAACGACAGCTCGAGCGACTGCTGGTGGTTCAGCCGCGGGTCGCACAGCGTCTCGTACCTGGTGGCGAGGTCGGCCTCGTCGATCTCCTCGGCGCCGCCGAGGCACTCGGTGACGTCGTCGCCCGGTGAGCTCGATGTGCAGCCCGCCCGGCACCGTGCCGAGCGCCTCGTGCACCTCGAAGAAGCCCTGCACCTCGTCGATGACGTCGTCGAAGCGCCGGGTCTTGTAGCCCGAGGCCGCCTCGAACGTGTTGCCGTGCATGGGGTCGCAGATCCACAGCACCTGGCGGCCCGAGCGCGGCGACCGCCTCGACGAGCGCGCGGCAGCTTCTCGCGGATGTTCGCCCGCGCCCATCCGGCTCACCAGGGTGAGCCGGCCCGGCTCGTCGTCGGGGTTCAGCCGCTCGATCAGGGCGAGCGCGTCCTGCGGGGTCGTCGACGGGCCGAGCTTGACGCCGATCGGGTTGCGCACGCGGCTCATGAGGTCGACGTGCGCGCCGTCGAGCTGGCGGGTGCGCTCGCCGATCCAGACGAAGTGCGCCGACACGTTGTACGGCAGGCCGGTGCGCGAGTCGATCCGGGTGAGCGGGCGCTCGTAGTCGAGGATCAGCCCCTCGTGGCTGGAGTAGAAGTCGACCGTGCGCAGCGCGTCGGAGTCGCCGCCGCAGGCCGCCATGAAGCGCATGGCCCGGTCGATGTCGCGGGCCATCGCCTCGTACCGGGCGTTCGCGGCCGTGGCGACGAAGCCGCGGTTCCACTCGTGCACGTGCCGCAGGTCGGCGAAGCCGCCCTTGGTGAAGGCCCGGACGAGGTTCAGCGTGGCGCTGCTCGTGTGGTAGGCGCGCAGCAGCCGGCGCGGGTCGGGGATCCGGGCGACGGGGTCGAAGGCGTAGTCGTTGACGGCGTCGCCGCGGTAGGCCGGCAGCTCGACGCCGTCCCGCACCTCCCCCGGCTTGCTCCGGGGCTTGGAGAACTGGCCCGCCATCCGGCCGACCTTGACCACCGGGAGCGAGGCGCCGTAGGTCAGGACGACGGCCATCTGCAGCATCGTCTTGATCTTGTTGCGGATGTTGTCGGCGGTCGCGTCGGCGAACGTCTCGGCGCAGTCGCCGCCCTGCAGCAGGAACGCCTCGCCGCGGGACGCCTCGGCGATGCGGGCCTTGAGGTCGTCGCACTCGCCGGCGAACACCAGCGGCGGGTAGGTCGCGAGCTCGGCGGTCGCGGCGGCCAGCGCCTCGCGGTCGGGCCACTCGGGCTGCTGCGCGGCGGGCAGGTCACGCCAGCGGTCGAGCCCCTCGATCAGTGCGTCCTGCACGGTCTCGGGGGGCGACGGCACGGTCGAGGTCACCTGGTCAGGGTAGGTGAGCGAGATCCCGCGCCGCCTGCCGGTCCACGGGACGGGACGCGCCACCCACCCCTCCACCCCTTCCGCGATCATGCACGCCGGAGCGATCATGACCCCGCTCCGTGATCGCTCCAGCCTGCATGATCGCTCCCGCGTGCATGATCCAGGGGATCGGAGGATCGGGGAGCGGGCGGTCACTGCGGGACGTCGTCGAGGCCCTGCTCGATCGCGTAGCGGGTCAGCTCGACGCGGTTGTGCAGCTGCAGCTTGGCCAGCACGTTCTGGGTGTGGTTCTGGACGGTCCGGTGCGAGAGCACGAGCCGCTCGGCGATCTGCCGGCTCGACAGGCCCTTGGCGACCAGCCGCAGGATCTCGGTCTCGCGCTCGGTGAGCCGCGACCCGGCGTCGGCGCTCGCGGCCCGGACCGCCGGACATCATCCGCCGGAACTCCCCCAGCACGAGCCCGGCCAGCCCGGGCGTGAAGACGGCGTCGCCGGCGGCGGTCCGCCGGACCGCCTCGAGCAGCTCCTCACGGGACGCCGACTTCACCAGGTACCCGGTCGCGCCGGCCTTGATCGCCGCGAGGACGTCGCCCTCCTCGCCGCTGGCGCGACAGCACGAGCACCCGCACGCCGGGGTGCCGCGCGGCGATCTCGCGCGTCGTGGCCGACGCCGTCGAGCACCGGCAGGCGCAGGTCGAGGACGACGACGTCGGGCCGCGCGGCGGGCATCCGACGCAGGGCCTGCTCCCCGTCGCCGGCGCTGCCCACCACCTCGAGGCCCGCCGTCCGCAGGTCGCGCTCGAGCGCCTCGCGCCAGATCGGGTGGTCGTCGACGATCATCACCCGCAGCGGCCGCGCCTCCGCCCGTCACCTGGCTCCCGCTCACTCGGTGCCGCCGCGTGGCGACCCTCACGTCGCCGTCGACGCGACGGGTACGACGAGCTCGACCTCGGTGCCCTGACCCGGCGCGCTGTGCACGCTCACGGTCCCGCCGACGTCGGCCAGCCGCCCGCGCACCGACGCCTGCACGCCCAGCCGGCCCTGCCGGGCGGCCTCCTCGAGCCGGCCCGGCGCGAAGCCGACCCCGTCGTCGCGGACGGTCACCGTCACCCGGGCCGGCTCGTCCTCGAGCAGGATCCACGTGCGGGCGTCCGCGCCCGGCGTGCCGGCGCACGTTGTCGAGGGCGGCACGGACGGCGCCGCGCACGGCGTGCGCCGCGATCGCGGGGAGCAGCACGGGCTGGCCGGGCCCCGTCACGACGACGTCCGGGGCGGCCAGCCGGGCCAGCGAGGCGGCCACGTCCTCCTCGCCGGCGCCGTCGGAGCCCTCGGCGTCCAGCGGGACGGCCGGGGCGCCCGAGGCGACCAGCGCGCGCAGCCGCACCTCCTGCTCGCCCGCCAGCTCGCCGATCGTCGCGGCCTCGCCGCCGACCTGCGCCCCGCGGCGGCGCACGTAGGCGAGCACCTGCAGCACCGAGTCGTGGATGTCGGCGGCGAGCCGCTCGCGCTCGCGCGTGGCGGCCTGCAGCGCCACGGCCCGGGCCAGGTCGGCGCGCCCGGCGCGCAGCAGCTCGACCGCCCAGCCGAGCAGGCTGCCCGCGATCAGCAGCAGGACGATGGCGTCGAGCGTGGACGCCGACAGCCGGCGCACCTCGACGAGGTCGGCCGCCGCCACGCAGCACGCTGCCAGCAGGCCGGCCCGGCGCCCGCGGAGCACGGCCCAGGCGAGCACGGGGGTGGCGGCCCAGATGCCGGGCAGCGTGGCGCCCGCCGGCGGCGATCACCGCACGGCTGTCGACGGCCATGGTCGACAGCACCGCGGCGCAGGCGACGGCCAGGTCGGCCGTGAGCAGCCGCGGGCCCGGCTGCCGGCCGCCGCGCACCCGGCGCGCGACCACGAACGCCGTCCACACCGCGAGCACGGCCAGGACGCCCCAGCCGAGCCAGGCGTGCACGTGCCCACCGCCGGTCAGCGCGAACACGGCGACGGCGTACCCGAGCGCGAGCACGCGGAAGGTGTCGACCGCGTTCCAGAGCTGGGCGTCGTCGGGGAAGGGGTTGACCCCCAGGCTCGTCGCCACGCCGGCCGTGCCCCGGGTCAGGCGCCCGCCGTGCCCGGCGGCTCGGCGGCGGGCGCGGCGGGCGCCTCCTCGTCGGCGGCAGGGCTCACGGCCGTCGGCGCTCCCGCACGGGCCACCGGCCGCACCGACCTGCGGGCGGCGGCCAGCCGCTCCTTCATCGTGGCGGCGTACACGTCGACGTACTCCTGCCCGGACAGCTCCATGAGCTCGTACATGATCTCGTCGGTGATCGACCGCAGGACGAACCGGTCGTCCTCCATGCCGTCGTAGCGGGAGAAGTCGAGCGGGCGGCCGATCACGACGCCGACCCGGCCGATGCTTGGGCATCCTCCGCCCGATCGGCTGCACCTTGTCCGTGCCGATCATCGCCACCGGCAGCACCGGCACGCCGGCCTCGAGCGCGAGCCGGGCGACCCCGGTCTTGCCCCGGTACAGCCGGCCGTCCGGCGAGCGGGTGCCCTCGGGGTAGATGCCGAGCACGTCCCCGCGGCGCAGCACCTTGAGCCCGGTCTGCAGGGCGGCCTCGGAGGCCTGGCCGCCGGACCGGTCGACGGGGAGCTGCCCCGCACCCTTGATGAAGGCGGCCGTCAGCCGGCCCTTGACGCCGCGACCGGTGAAGTAGTCGGACTTCGCCAGGAACGTCACCCGCCGCCGCAGCACGAGCGGCAGGAAGATCGAGTCCGAGAACGACAGGTGGTTGCTCGCGAGGATGGCCCCGCCGGTCTCGGGCACGTTCTCGTCGCCCCGCACCCAGGGCCTGAAGATCGCGTGCAGGACACGGCCCGAGGATGATCCGCTTCAGCAGCCAGTAGAACACGCTCACCTCCCGGTCGGGTCCGTCCCCGCGCTGGCGGAAACCCCGGCGGGCGACCCGCGCCGCACGCGGCGGCGCGGGGTCGTGCATGCACTCTAGAGACTGGCGCGCGATTGTCGAGGTGCCCCTCGACCAAGGGGTCCGCACGTGTCACGATGACGGGGCGCGGCGAGGGCGGTGATCACGCCCTGCGACCGCCCGCGCCGACAGCACCTTCACGCCGCGAGCCCTGCGACCCTCGAGGAGAACCGTGCCCGTGCTGCCGGGAGCCGAGGCCTACAGCGCCGACGGCGGCGAGGTGGGCGTCGTCCTCTGCCACGGGTTCACCGGCTCCCCGCAGAGCCTGCGGCCCTGGGCCGAGGCCCTGGCCGCCGCCGGCCACACCGTGCGCCTGCCCCGCCTGCCCGGCCACGGCACCACCTGGCAGGAGATGAACCGGACCAGCTGGCACGACTGGTACGGCGAGGTCGACGGCGCCTTCGGCGAGCTGCGCCGCGCGCTGCTCGCGGGTGTTCGTCGGGGGCCTGTCGATGGGCGGTGCCCTCGCCCTGCGCCTGGCCGAGGAGCACGGCGCCGACGTCGCCGGGGTCGTCGCTCGTGAACCCGGCCGTGCACCTGCGCGACCGGCGCCTCCTCGCGCTGCCGGTGCTGCGCCGGGTCGTGCCGACGTTCCCGGCCGATCGCCGGCGACATCAAGAAGCCCGGCATGACCGAGCTCGGCGTACGACCGCACGCCGCTGCAACGCGGTCGCGACGATGCTGCAGCTCTACCGCACGGTCACCGGCCGACCTGGCCCGCGTCGACCAGCCCCTGCTGCTCCTGCGCTCCGCCGTCGACCACGTCGTCCCGGCGACCAACAGCGCCGCGGTGCTCGCCGGCGTCTCCTCCCGCGACGTCACCGAGATCGTCCTCGAGGACAGCTACCACGTGGCGACCCTCGACAACGACGCCGAGCGCATCCACAAGGAGTCGCTCGCCTTCGTCGACCGCGTCGCCGGAGGTGGGTCGTGACCGGGGACGGCGACCGCGACGGCCCGGGCGACGCGACCCCCAAGGACGAGCACGACGACCGGCCCGAGCTCGACGTCGACGCGGCGTTCGCGGCGATCGTGGCCGACTTCGGCCGCCCCTCCCCGGCGGGCGTCGGTCCCTGGCCGGCCGCGGAGGACGTCGACGACGACGCGCCCGACGAGCCGGTCGACGAGGCGCCGGTCCGGCGGCGGGTCCGGGCCGCCCCGGCGGCCCGATCGCTCCGGCGCAGGGCACGGCCGGCGGCGCGGCGGAGGCGGCGCGCAGGGCAGCCCGGCGCGGCCCGCGGCACCGCCTGCACCGACGGCACCGGCCTGCCGGGCGACGAGCCCGGCGTCGCAGCCGACGGCGACCCCGACGACGACCGCGAGCGGTTCGTGCCGCCCGAGGCCCCGCCGATCACGTCGACCGACCTGGTGTCGCGGCTGGCCTGGCTGGGGGTGCTCGGTGGCCCGCTGTTCCTGCTCGTCGCGGCGCTCGTCTCGCACGCCCTGCCCGCGATCGTCGTGCTGCTCACGCTCGCGGCGTTCATCGGCGGCTTCGTCACGCTGGTCGTGCGCCTCCCCCGGGACCGCGGGGACGACGGGGACGACGGGGCGGTCGTCTGAGCCCGCCCAGGAGCGACCCGGTCGAGCGGGTCGGAGGGTCGGAGCGGATCGGGTCGGACCGGGTCAGGCCGGGCCGAGGTCGGCCACCACGGGCACGTGGTCGGTCGCGGCCCGCACGTCGTGCGGGTCGGCGCCCCCGTCGCCGTAGCCCCGCACGCGCAGGCCGGGGCCGGCGAGGACGACGTCCAGCCGCTTGTCCGCCCGCCCGGCGGGGAACGTGGGACCGGACGCCCGGGGCCGGGTCGGGGCCGACCGAGGCCATCAGGAGCTCCCACACCGGCTGCCCCGGCGTCTCGTTGAGGTCGCCGGCCACGACGTGCGGGCCGGGGCGCGCCAGGAGCAGCTCGACGGCCCGGCGCGCGTGCGCCAGCCGCAGCGCGGGCTCGAGCGGCAGGTGCAGGCAGGCCGACGGAGCAGGCTGCAGCCGTTCCGTCGGTCAGGTCGGCGACGACCAGGCCGCGGGTACGCGTGAACGGGCCGCGGACGGGCAGCCGCCCGGCGAGGACGTGCCGGACCGAGACCGCCGGGGTCGACCAGCAGGGCCGTGCCCCCCGAGGTGCGGCCGCCGGCGACGTGCACGAGGCCGACGTCGCGGGCGAACCGTGCGATCCGCCGGCCGCCGCCGGGGCGCCGGGGGGCCTCCTGCAGGCACAGCACGTCGGGGGCGAGGGCCGCGGACGACCCGGCGCAGGGCCGCTCGGTCGTCGAGGAAGTCGCGGACGTTCCAGCTCACCAGCCGCACGGCGCCATGATCCCGCCGGATCCGTGAGCGCAGGTTTCGGGGGCACACGGGGGCGGAGCCCCCGCGGGTTCGTTGATCACGAGGAGGGTGCGGCGAGGTCGCGGCGGGCCAGGTCGGCGGCGCCGACGAGGCCGGCCTCGGGGCCGAGGGCGGCGCGGACGATCCGCGCCTCGGGCCGGTAGCCGCGACCGGTCAGGGTCCGGCGGAAGGCCTCTCGGGCCGGCCGCAGCAGCAGCTCCCCCGCGTCGGAGACGCCGCCGCCGATGACGAAGAGCCCGGGGTCGAGCGCCGCCGCGAGGTTGGCCAGGCCGACGCCGAGCCAGCGCCCGACGTCGCCGAAGAGCTCGACCGCGCACGCGTCGCCCGCGCGGGCGGCGGCGGTGACGACGGGACCCACCAGCGCGTCGACGTCGCCCGACGACGCGCTCCAGCAGGCCGACCGCGACCGGCGACCCGGCCAGCGCCAGCTCGCGGGCCTCGCGGCCCGAGCACGTTGCCCGACGCGTACTGCTCCAGGCAGCCGCGGTTGCCGCACTCGCACCGGCGGCCCGTCGGGCACGACGACCATGTGGCCGAACTCGCCGGCCATGCCGAACCGCCCCCGCTGCGACGGCGCCGTCGAGCACGATGCCCCCGCCGATGCCGGTGCCGAGCGTGACGCACACGAGGTGGGTCTCGCCCCGGCCCGCGCCGAACCGCCACTCGGCCCAGGCCGCCGCGTTCGCGTCGTTCTCGACGACGCACGGGCAGGGCGAGCGCCGCGGTCAGCGCGTCGCGCAGCGGCTCGTCGCGCCAGGCCAGGTGCGGGGAGAAGCGGACCCGTGAGCGCGTCGGCGTCCACGAAACCCGCCGCGCCGATGCCGACCGCGGCGACCTCGTGCACTGCCGCGAGCTCGCGGACGACCTCGACGATGGTGGCCTCGACCGCGCTCGCGTCCCGCGACGGCGTGCGCCGCAGCGCCCGGGCGAGCACCCGGCCGGCGGGATCGACGACGCCGGCGGCGACCTTGGTGCCGCCGATGTCGACGCCGACCGGCGAGGGTCACAGCTCGCGCGCGAGGTCGGCGGCGCCGATGAGCCCCGCGTCGTTGCCCAGCGCGGCCCCCGTGATGAGCAGGTGCGGACGGTGCGTGCCGCCGGACAGCGCGGTGGCGTACGCCTCCCGCGCCGGGTCCAGGAGCAGGTCGCCGGCCTCGCTGACGCCGCCGCCGACGACGACCACCGCGGGGTCGAGCACCGCCGCGAGCGCGGCCGCCCCCTGGCCCAGCCAGCGGCCGATCTCGGCGAACAGCCCGACGGACGCCGGGTCACCGGCCATCGCCGCCTCGGCGACCATGGTCCCGGTGAGCGCCGAGGGATCCTGGCCGGCGAGGTCGAGCAGCCGCGCGCCGAGCACCGGGTCCTGCCGGCACAGCGCCTGGGCCTGCCGCAGCAGCGCGGAGCCCGAGCAGTACTGCTCCCAGCAGCCGTGGTTGCCGCAGCCGCAGGGCAGGCCGCCCGGCACGATCCGCAGGTGGCCGAACTCGGCGGCGACCCCGAAGGCCCCGCGCAGCAGCCGGCCGCCGAGGACGATCCCGCCGCCGAGGCCCGTGCCCACGGTCACGAGCACCATCTCGGGGTTGCGCCGGCCGCCGCCGAAGCGGTGCTCGCCCCAGGCCGCGGCGTTCGCGTCGTTCTCGACCACCACGGGGAGCCCGACCTGCGGGCCGACGATCTCGCGCAGCGGCCGGTCGACCATGGGCAGGTTCGGCGTGAACCGCAGGGTGGCGCGCTTCTCGTCGACGAAACCCGGCACCGCGAGGCCGACGGCGGCGATGTCGTGGTTGACGACGCAGCCGCCGCACCGCCTCGACGATGGCCGTCCTCGACGGCCTCGGCGGTCGTCGCGGGCGTCGAGACCCGGACCTTCTCGACGATGTGACCCGATGCGTCGACGGCACCGGCCGCGATCTTCGTGCCGCCCACGTCGACACCGATCGTCAGGTCCACCCGCCCGTCCTCCCTGTCACGTCGTCGCCACGACGATCCGCTGCACCGGTCGGCGGCCCCTCGCCCTGCGCCTCGCCGGCCGCTCCGGCCGGGGCTCGGTGAACCCGCCCGGGCGTCGACGCCGGACGGCGATCCGGACAGCAGGTCGCGGACGGCGCCGGCCAGGTCGCCGACCGCCGTCGGCGACCCGGGTCACGGCCTCGGGGTCGAGCTCGCGCAGGGCCGCGACGCCGCGGCAGACGGGGCACCAGCCGGCAGTCGGGGCCGTGGCCGGTCCGGGCGTCCGGCCGGCCTGGACGGCGTCGAGCAGGCGGACCGCCTCGTCGAGCAGCCGCCGGCCCTGCTCGGCCCGCTCGCCGCCGCTCGCGGCCGTCACGCCGACCGCCACAGCGCCGGGTCGGGCCGGAACGCGACCCGCAGCGCGCCGTCCCGCAGCGCGGCACCGGCGACCTCGCATCGGCGCAGCACGCTGGGCAGCGACACCGCGCGGCGCATCCCGGCCACGTCGAGGAGCGAGCTCGTCCCCGCGGCGGGCGAGGCCGACGTCGCGCGCGCCGGGCGCCGGCAGCGCGAGCACGAGCAGGTAGGCGTCCCCGTCGCGTTCCACTCTGGGGGCGACGGTGGGGGCGGCCGTGGTCTCCGGCGAGGGTGCCGCCGGATCGTCGGCGGGCGCGTCGAGACCGGACGCGAGGTCCTCCAGGGCGGCGGCGCCGAGCACGGGTTCGGCGTGCTCGGCGAGGCCGGCGACGGGCAGGGGGGCGAACGCGCGGGCGACGTCCGCCAGCACCCGCCGCTGCGCGGCGGCGCGGGCCGCCAGCCACGAGGAGCGCCCGGCCGGCACGAGCCGGTTGACGACGACGCCGTCGACGGCGACACCGGCAGCGCGAGCGCGGTGCGGGCCCGCAGCGCCTGTGCCGGTGCGGCGGGCTCGGCGGTCACGACGAGCCGGGCCGAGGTGGCGGGGCTCGCGAGCAGGGTCGCCGCCGCGGCGAGCTCGGCGTGCAGGCGCTCGACCGCCTCGACCGCGCCGCGGCCCGGCACCG
Source organism: uncultured Actinomycetota bacterium (assembly GCA_963792195.1). Taxonomy (GTDB): domain Bacteria; phylum Actinomycetota; class Actinomycetes; order Actinomycetales; family Kineosporiaceae; genus DATKNA01. Next base: position 69,355 of record CAWBVK010000009.1, read on the forward strand.
GCACGCCGGGTGCCGCGCCGTGCCCCATGGCCCACAGCATGCGGCGCTCCAGCGGGAGCACCCGCTCGAGCAGGCGGGTCAGGGTCGCCGGGAGGGCGGCGAGCGCGACGGCCGCGTCGAGCGGCCCGGCGTCGGCCACGACGAGGTCCCAGCCGGCGACCGCCGCGTCGCGGAGGGCCAGCAGCGCGACCACGTCGGCGGCACCGGGCGGCGCGGTGAACTCCTCGGGGTCGAGCGGGTCGGTCCCGAGGGCAGCCGAGCACGGCGCGCAGCGGTGCCTCGAGCCCGGCCCACGCGCGGGCCGTGACCGCGCGAGGGTCGGCCTGCAGCAGCGCCAGCCCCGGTTCGACCTCGAGGGGCTCGGCGTCGCCCGGCCGGACGGACACGCCCAGGGCGCCGGCCGGGCCGGCCGCGGGGTCCAGCGGCGGGCGCGGCGCGAGCAGCAGGGTCTTGGTCCCGCGCGCGGGCGGCGCGCAGGGCGGTCGCGGCGGCGACGGTCGTCGTCCCCGCGCCGCCGGCGCCGGTGAGGAGCAGCAGGCGCAAGGCCCTACCCCTCGGCCCGCTTCTTGAGCTCCTTCAGCGCCGTGTCGATGATCGTCTTCTCGGCCTTCCGCCGGAGCATGCCGAGCATCGGCATCTTCAGCTCGACGCTCAGCAGGTAGGTGACCTCGGTGCCCTCACCGGCCGCGTCGAGCCGGTAGGCGCCGTCCATGGCCTTGAGGATGCCCGCCTGCGACGAGGGTCCAGGCCACGGTGCCGGTGCCGTCCTCGGCGAAGTCCCAGGTGTAGGCGAGGGTGTAGGTGTCGCGCAGGGCGCCGGCGTCGAGCACGAACCGGACGGTGCGGGCCCAGCCGTCCTCGTCCTCCTCGAGCACCTCGGCAGAGCGCACGGCGCCGGTCCACTCGGGGTAGGCGTCGAAGTCGGCGATCACGTCGAGCACGTCGGCGGGCGCGGCGTCGACGAGGATGCTCGACTCGGTGCGGTCCGCCATGGCCTCGCCCCTTCCGCTCGCCCGGCCGTCGCCGAAGGGTATCGGGTGCAGACCAGCGGGGCGGCCCGGTGGTTATCGTCGGTACCTGCGGGGCTGCAGCGCCGTCCGGCGCCGGGCCTCCGCGACGGCAACCGGCGCGGCAGTCCGCGCGGATCGGAGGAGGACCGTGCTCGAGATCAGCGTCCCGGCGCTCGTGACGCCGGACCCGGCGGCGAACCTGACGGAGCTGGTCACGCGCGCCGCGGCGGAGGCCCCCGACGGCCGTGCTGTTCACCCGGCCCGCTCGCGGCGCCGACGCGGGCGGCGGGCTGGAGGACGTGACGTCCGCCGCCTTCCTCGCCGAGGTCGGCGCCGCTGGCCAAGGGCCTGATCGCCGCCGGCGTCGAGCCGGGCGACCGGGTCGCCCTGATGGCGAAGACCCGCTACGAGTGGACCCTGACCGACTTCGCGATCTGGTTCGCCGGCGGCGATCACGGTGCCCGTCTACGAGACCTCGTCGCCGGAGCAGGTCGCGTGGATCCTCTCCGACTCGGCCGCCGTCGCCGTCGTCACCGAGACGCCGGCGCACGCCGCCACCGTGGACGGCGTCCGCGACCGGCTCCCCGCGCTGCGGCACGTCTGGTCGATCGACGCGCGGCGACCTCGACGGGCCTGGCGGCGGGCGGCGCCGACGTGGGCGACGACGAGCTCGAGCGGCGGCGCTCGGCCGCCCGGGGCGACACCGTCGCGACCCTGATCTACACCTCGGGCACCACCGGCCGGCCCAAGGGCTGCGAGCTCACGCACGCGCAACTTCCGCGACCTCGCCCTCAACGCCGTCGCCTACCTGTCCGCAGGTGGTGTGCGCGCCCGGGGCCAGCACGCTGCTGTTCCTGCCGCTCGCCCACGTCTTCGCGCGGTTCATCCAGGTGCTCTGCGTCGCCGCGCGGGCCCGGATGGGCCACACCCCCGACGTCAAGAACCTGGTCGACGACCTCGGCGCGTTCCGCCCGACGTTCGTGCTGGCCGTGCCCCGGGTCTTCGAGAAGATCTACAACTCCGCGGAGGCGACCGCCGAGGCCGGCGGCAAGGGCAGGATCTTCCGCGGCGGCCGCCGCGACGGCCATCGCCTACAGCACGCGCGCACGACAGCGGCGGCCCGGGCTGCGCGCTGCGGGCCCGGCACGCGCTCTTCGACCGGCTCGTCTACGGCAGGCTGCGGGAACGGCTCGGCGGGCAGCGTGCAGTACGCCGTCTCCGGCGGCGCGCCGCTCGGGCGCGCGGCTCGGCCACTTCTTCCGCGGGGTCGGCGTCGTCGTGCTCGAGGGCTGGGGCCTGACCGAGACGACGGCGCCCGGCCACGGTCAACACCCCCGAGCGGATCCGGGTCGGCACGGTCGGGCGGCCGCTGCCCGGCGTCGGCGTGCGGGTCGCGGACGACGGCGAGCTGCTCGTGCGCGGCGTCAACGTGCTGCGCGGCTACTTCAACAACCCCGAGGCGACGGCCGAGGCGCTCGAGGACGGCTGGTTCCGCACCGGCGACCTCGGCGAGATCGACGACGACGGCTTCGTGCGGATCACCGGGCCGCAAGAAGGAGATCATCGTCACCGCGGGCGGCAAGAACGTGGCGCCGATGGTCCTGGAGGACCGGCTGCGCGCGCACGTGCTCGTCTCGCAGTGCATGGTCGTCGGCGACCAGCGCCCGTTCATCGCCGCGCTGGTCACGCTCGACGCCGAGATGCTGCCCGACCTGGCTGGCGAACAACGGCAAGCAGCCGATGGACGTCGCCGCGGCCGCGCAGGACCCCGACGTGCGGGCCGAGCTGCAGCGCGCCGTCGACCACGCCAACGAGGCCGTGAGCAAGGCGGAGTCGATCCGCAAGTTCCTCGTCCTCGACACCGACTTCACCGAGGCCGGCGGCCACCTGACGCCCGAAGTCGAGCCTCAAGCGGGCGGTCGTGATGAAGGACTTCGCGCCCCAGGTGGAGAGCCTGTACGCAGTGAGGGCGATGGGCGGCCGCCCCGACGCGGGTCGGGGTACTGCCGGCGTCCGCCCCGGCGCTCGATCACACTGTGCGCGTGGCAGTGGAGGGGACGCTCGACGACGCCCTGCGGGCAGGGGCCGGGCCGGCGGGGCCGGTGGTGCGAGGTCGAGGGCCTGACCGTGCGCTTCGGAGCGGTGGACGCCGTCCGCGGCATCGACCTCGCCGTCGCAGCCGGGCGGCTCGGTGGCGCTCGTCGGGCGCAACGGCGCCGGCAAGTCGACGACCCTGCGGGTGCTCGCCGGCGTGGTGCCCGCCACCGGGGGGCGCGTGCGCGTCGGCGGCGTGGACGCCCGCCGCGACCCGCAGGCGGTCAAGCACCTCACCGGCTACTGCCCCGACGTCGGCGGGCTCGTGCCGCGCTCCACCCCCTGGGAGCACCTGCAGCTCGCCGCCCGGCTGCGCGGGCTGACCGGCTGGGAGCGCGCGCGCGCAGGACCTGCTCGAGCGGTTCGACCTCGCCGACGTGGCCGACCGCGTGACGGCCGGCTTCTCGCACGGCATGGGCCGGCGGCTCTCGGTCGTGCTGGCGGCGTTCCATTCGCCCCAGCGTGCTGCTGCTCGACGAGCCCTTCGACGGCGTCGACCCGCTCGGCGTCGACGCGACCCTCGCCCTCGTGCGAGGCCGAGCGGGCCGCGGGTGCCGCCGTCCTCGTCTCGACCCACCTGGTCGCCCTCGCCGCGCAGGCGTGCGACGACGCCGTCGTCCTGCGCGGCGGCCAGGTCGCCGGGCACCGCCCCGGCCGCCGAGCTGACCGGCGCCGAGGGTGAGCGGCGCTACCGCGGGATGCTGGCGTGAGCGGCGGGGCGGGATCGCCTCGCACGCGATCGGGCACGGCGTGCCGGCGGGCGCGGCCGCCCGGGCCTGTCGGCCAGGTCGCCGCCCTGGTCGCGCTCCGGCTGGCCGCGCTGCGCGGCCCGGCGCGCCGGCGCGCGGTCGTGGGCGCCGCGCTGCTGCCCGGCCTCGCGGTGGCCGCCGTGACGACCGGCGCCGCTCTACCCCCGTGACCGGGTGCCCGTCGCTCGTCCTGCTGACGCCGTCGGCGTGGCTGTTCTTCCTCGTGGGCGTCGTCGTCGCCGCGGCGACGGGAGCCGGCGGCCGGCAGCTGCTGCCGCGCGAGCAGATCGTCGCCTTCCCCGTGTCGCCGGCGGCCGACCACCTCGGGCGCCGTCCTGACCGCGCCGCTCAACCTCGCCTGGTCGGTCCAGGCCGTGACGCTGCTGGCGCTCACCTCGTGGTCCGTGGGAGCCGGTGCCGGGGCTCCCCGCGGCGCTGGCGCTGACGCTGGCGTGGATCGTGTGCTGCACCGTCGTCGCGCAGGCCGCCGGCTGGCTCGTCGAGATCGTCCGGACGACCCCGGCCGGCGTCTGGCTGGTGCGGGGGGTGGTCGTCGCGGCGGCTGCCGCGGCCGCGCTCGTGGCCGTGACCGGCAAGGTCACCGCCGCCCTCGACGAGGCCCCGACGCAGCCCGTCGTCACGGCCGGGCTGACCGCGGGAACCGGGCACGGCTACGGGCCGTGGGCCGCGTGGCTCGCCGCCCTCGCCGGTGTCACGGCCGCCGGCGTGGCCGGTCGGCGCCTGGCTGGTCGGCCCTGCTCCAGCGCCGCCCGGCGCTCGTGCAGCAGCGCGGCGAGACCCGGCGGTGGCGCCGCCGCCCGCCGGCGGGCGGCCCGCTGCGGGCGAACCTGCGGGTCGACCACGCCGCGGTGTGGCGGTCGGCGCCGCTGCGCCGCGGCATCGTCGCCCTCGGGGTCATCCCCGGCGGCGTGGCCGCCGCCGCGCGGGCTGGAGTGGCCGATGGTCGCGCTTCTTCCCGGCCTGGTGGCGTCGGGTGCTGGTCTGCTGTTCGGCGTGAACGCCTTCGCCCTCGACGGGCCGGGCGCCCTGTGGCGCGAGACGCTGCCCGGCCCGCCCCGCACGCATGCTGGCCGCCCGGCTGCTCGTCGTCGCCGAGGTGTGCCTGGCCGGCGGACTGGTCGCGCTCGCTGCGGCCGCGGTGCGGGCGCAGCGGCCGGCGCCGGCCGAGGTCGTCGTGGTCGTGGCCGCCCTGGTCGCGACGACGGCGCAGGTGGTGGCCCGGTGCGCCCGCTGGTCGGTGGACCGGCCCTACGCGGCGGCGCTGCGCGAGGCCCGCGACCAGCCCGCGCCGCCGGCGGCGATGGCCGGCTACTCGGCGCGCCTCGCCGTCTCGACGACCGGCACCGGCCTCGTCTTCTGGATCCTCGCCGCCTACGGGGCGGCGACGGCGGCGGTCCTGCTCGCCTGCGCGTTCACGCTCGTGGCCGCCCGGCGCTTCGTGCTCGTCGCCAGGCGCTGGTCGGACCACACCGCCCGTACCCGGATCCTCGCCACGGTCGCGGGCGCGCGCGCCTGACCCCACCCGACGGTCGCGTCGCGCCGCTTCCCTTGCGACCCGGCTCGGGTTACCGTGACCGTCGGTCATGCTCGGGGGAGCCGGCCGACCGACGATGCGGGGGCGGGCCGTGACCACGGCTCGAGCAGGTAGCTTTCCTGCCAGGCGTCCGGTGGGGCGCCACGCCGGGAGCGAGCCGTGGTGCGGGGCGCCACGGCGCGGCGGCAGCAGAGCCCCGACTCGAGTGATGGGACGACATGGGACGACGCACGCTGTCGAGCGCGGGGCGGCTCCTGCCCCGATCGGCGCGACCGGCACGACCGCCCCGACCCGCCGGACCGGCCCGGGGGGTGCGGCGATGACGACGATCTGCGACCTCGACCCGGTGGTCGCCAGCGCGCTGAGCAGCGCCGTCGGCGAGGTCGCCGTGCGTGACGAGCCTCGAGGCGCTGCGCCAGCACCTCGAGGCGGACCCCGCCGAGGACACGCGTCGTCCTCGGGCCGACGGTCGACCAGTCGGCGGCCTTCCGGATCGCCGACCAGATGCGGATCTGGCGCCCGAGCCTCGGCGTCGTCCTCGTGCGCCAGCGCGTCGACAGCGGCCTGCTCGCCGAGGCGATGCGCGCCGGGGTGCGCGACGTCGTCGACGAGCGCAACATCTCCGGCCTGCACGACGCCGTCCGGCGCAGCCAGGGCCTCGCCGCCGCCATGCGCGAGCAGGTCGCCGCGGCGGCGGCGGCCGCGGGCGGCCGCGAGGGCCGGATCGTCACGGTCTTCTCCGCCAAGGGCGGCTGCGGCAAGACGACGCTCGCGACCAACATGGCCGCGGCGCTCGCGGACAGCGGCCGCCGCGAGGTGTGCCTCGTCGACCTCGACCTCGCCTTCGGCGACGTCGCCATCGCCCTGCAGCTCTTCCCGGCGCACACGATCGCCGACGCGGTGCCGCTCGGCGACAACGTCGACTTCGGCGGCGGTGCAGGCGCTGCTCACCCCGCACTCCCCCGGCCTGACCACGCTGGTGGCCCCGGTGGAGCCCGGCACCGGCGAGGGCATCCCCGCCGTCGCTGGTCTCGCGCGTCCTCGCAGGTGCTGCGCGACCACTTCGACTACGTCATCGTCGACACGCCCGCCGGCGTTCGACGACCACGTGCTGTCGGCGTTCGACCTGTCCGACGTCGTCGCGCTGATCGCGACGCTCGACATCCCGGCCCTGAAGAACCTCAAGCTCACGCTCGAGACGATGGACCTGCTGAACTACCCGCGCGACCGGCTGGCGCATCGTGCTCAACCGCGCCGACTCGCAAGGTCGGGCCTCGCGATCGGCGAGGTCGAGAAGAGCCTGCGGGCCACGATCTCGGCGCAGATCCCGAGCTCCCGCGACGTGCCCGCCGCGATCAACCGCGGCGTGCCGATCGTGCTCGACGACCCCCGCCACCCCGTGAGCATGGCGATCAAGCAGTTCGCCGAGCAGCACGTGCGTCACGGCGGCGCCGGCCGGCGACCGGGCGGACCCGGGCCAGCGTCGAGGCGCGCGCCGAGCGCCGCGGCCTGCTGCGCCGTAGGAGCAGGGCATGAGCCTCGCCGACCGGCTCGCGCAGGCGCGCCGCGACCGCACGCCCGTCATCGAGGAGCGGGCCGCCGGCGCAGCGGCGGCCGCACCAGCGCCGCCGGCATCCCGATCCGCACCCGCCGGCACCGGCCTCGCCGACCCGTTCGCCGACCTCAAGCGCCAGGTGCACCAGGCGCTGCTCGACACCCTCGGCCCCAAGCTCTACGACGCGCGGCTCACCCAGTCCGAGATGGAGCAGAAGGTCCGCCAGACCCTGCAGGAGGTGCTCTCCACCGGGGAGATGCCGCTGACGTCGACCGACCGCGCCCGGATCGCGCAGGAGATCTCCGACGACATCCTCGGGTACGGGCCGATCGAGCCCTACCTGCGCGACGTCGACGTCACCGAGATCATGGTCAACGGACCGGACCAGATCTTCGTCGAGCGCGCCGGCCGGATCTATCCCGTGGACGGGCGCGTTCGCCGACGAGGCGCACCTGCGCCGCACGATCGACAAGATCGTGGGCCGGGTCGGGCGGCGGGTCGACGAGTCCAGCCCGATGGTCGACGCCCGGCTGCCCGACGGCAGCCGCGTCAACGCCATCATCCCGCCGCTCGCCGTCGACGGCTCGCTGCTGACCATCCGCAAGTTCGCCGCCGACCCGCTGACCGCCGAGGACCTCGTCGCGTTCGGCACCATGACCCGGGCGGTCTCCGACTTCCTGTCGCGCCTGCGTCCGGGGCCGGCTCAACATCCTGGTCAGCGGCGGCACCGGCGCCGGCAAGACCACGACCCTGAACGTGCTGTCGGGGTTCATCCCCGACGACGAGCGCATCATCACCATCGAGGACGCGGCCGAGCTCCAGCTGCACCAGGAGCACGTGCTGCGCCTCGAGGCGCGACCGCCGAACATCGAGGGCACGCGGCGAGGTCCGCATCCGCGACCTGGTCCGCAACGCGCTGCGCATGCGGCCCGACCGCATCGTCGTCGGCGAGATCCGCGACGCCGCGGCGCTCGACATGCTGCAGGCCATGAACACCGGCCACGACGGCTCGGTCGGCACGGTGCACGCCAACGGCCCGCGCGACGTGCTCTCCCGCGTCGAGACGATGGTGCTGATGGCCGGCGTCGAGCTGCCGATCCGGGCGATCCGCGAGCAGGTCGCGAGCGCCGTCGACCTCATCGTCCACCAGGCCCGGTTCAAGGACGGCACCCGCCGGATCACGCACGTCACCGAGGTCGTCGGCATGGAGGGCGACGTCATCACCCTGCAGGACCTGTTCCTGTTCGACCACCAGATGGGCATCGACGACCACGGCCGCACCCTCGGTTCGCTCAAGTCGACCGGGCTGCGCCCGCAGTTCCTCGAGAAGCTCGCAGGCCGCCGGCGTCCGAACCTCGACCCCGTCACCTTCATGTTCGAGCGGTTCGGCCGGTGACCGGGGGCCGGGACCTGACAGTTCCGGCGGCGGGGCACCTCGTCGCGGCGGGAGGCGGCGCGGCCATCGCCAAGCCCGTCCTGGTCTTCGCGCTGTTCGCGTTCTTCCTCGGGGTGACCGTGCTGATCGCGACCGTCCTCGGGCTCGTCACCCGGTCGGGGCCGGCCCGAGGAGCGGATCCGGCGCCGGCTCTCGTTCTACACGCTCACCGGGCGGGCGGCCCGGCTCGAGAGCCGCGTCGAGCAGCACGGCGTCCTCGGGTCCAACCCCATCGCCCGCCAGGCCCTCGAGCTCGCCGAGCGGATGTCCGAGCGGCGGGGCTTCGGCGAGGTGATCGACAGGCGGCTCGAGGCGGCCGGCCTGCCCGTGCGCACCCCGGAGTGGCTGATCATCCACATCGGCTGCGCCGTCGGGCTCGGCCTGCTCCTCCTCGTGATCTCCGGGGGCGCCCTGCCCGCCACCGTGGCCGGCCTGATGCTCGGGCTCGCCGGGCCGTGGATCTTCCTCACCGTCCGCGAGGGCCGACGCGAGAGCGCCTTCCTCGCGCAGCTGCCCGACACCCTCCAGATGCTCGCCGGCAGCCTGCAGGCGGGGTACTCGCTGCCGCAGGCACTCGACACGGTCGTCCGCGAGGGCACCCCGCCGATGTCCGTCGAGTTCAACCGCGCCCTCGTCGAGAGCCGGCTCGGGCATGCCGGTCGAGGACGCGCTCGAGGGCATCGGCCGGCGGATGTCGAGCCAGGACTTCTCGTGGGTGGTCATGGCCGTGCGCATCCAGCGCGACGTCGGCGGCAACCTCGCCGAGCTCCTCACGACCGTCGCCGACACGCTGCGCGAGCGCGAGCGGCTGCGCCGCCAGGTCAAGGTGCTCTCGGCCGAGGGCCGGCTGTCGGGGTGGATCCTCGGCGGCCTGCCCGTCGTCTTCTTCCTCTACCTGGCGATCGCCAACCCCTCGTACCTCCACCCGCTCTGGAGCACCCCGCTCGGGATCGCCATGCTGCTGCTCTCCATGATCCTGCTCGCCGTCGGCGCGTTCTGGCTGACGCGCGTGATCAAGGTCGAGGTGTGAGGTGAACCCACTGCTCGCCGTCGGCCTGGCGCTGCTGTTCGTCGCCATCATGCTCGCCGTGGTCGCGAGCGGTGCGCTGACCAGGCCCAAGAGCGGCGTGGCGCGCTCCCTCGAGGCCGTCGAGGCCATCCACGCGCCCCGGCGTGACCTGCGGGTGCGCGAGCTGGAACGCCCCTTCGGGGAGCGCGTGCTCGACCCGCTCAGCGCACGCTTCACCGCGATCGGCCGGCGCTTCACCCCCGAGGAGCGCGTCGTCCGGATCCGCCGGCGGCTCGACCTGGCCGGCAACCCGGCGGGGTGGGACGCCGACCGCGTGCTCGGCCTCAAGGCGCTGGCCGGACTCGTCGGTGCCCTGCTCGGGCTCGTCCTGCCGCCCCTCCTGGGATTCAGCCCGCTGATGACGGTGCTCGGGGTCGTCGGGGGCTGCGCCCTCGGCTGGGTCGCCCCCAGTCTGTGGATCTACCAGATCTCGTACGACCGCTCGCAGCGGGTGCGCCGCGAACTGCCCGACGCGCTGGACCTGCTCACGATCTCGGTCGAGTCGGGCCTGGCCTTCGACGCCGGCCTCGCGCAGGTCGCCCGGCGCACCAGCGGGCCGCTCGCCCAGGAGTTCTTCCGCGTCCTGCAGGAGATGCAGATCGGCACCGGGCGCGGCCAGGCCATGCGCGCGCTCGCGGACCGCACCGACGTGCCCGAGCTGCGCTCGTTCGTCGGAGCCATGATCCAGGCCGACGCCTTCGGCATCCCGATCGCCGGCGTCCTGCGCGTGCAGGCGCGGGAGATGCGGGTCAAGCGCAGCCAGCGCGCCGAGGAACTCGCGCAGAAGGTGCCGGTGAAGATCCTCTTCCCGCTGATCTTCTGCATCCTCCCGTGCCTGTTCCTCGTGGTCATGGGGCCGGCGGTCATCACCGTGATCCAGAACTTCACCGGCAGGCTCTGACCGTGGCCCGGCTGCTCGTCGTCTCGCGATCCATGGCCCTGGCGATGCGCATCGCCGACGACCACGACGTCGTCGAGTACCCCGTGGAGGGTCTCGAGGAGCTCACGCCCGAGGCCGGACGTCGACGCCGTCGTGCTCGACCTCGGCGAGCCCGGCATGCCGCGATGCAGACGCTCGACCGGCTGCGCTCGCGCGGCCACGACACCCCTGTGCTCATCGTCTCGGGCTACCAGCCGGCCTGGCGCGACCTCGTGGCGCTGCAGGTCGAGCGCGTCGTGGTCGTGCCGCTCCCCATCACCCGTGCCGCGCTGCTCGACGGCATCGACCGGCTCCTCGGGCGCACCCCGAACCCGGGGCCCGCGGCCTCCGCCCAGGCCCGTCCCCCGTCGGCAGCGCCGGCCACACCTGCACGTCCACTGGCCCCGGCCACTCTGCCCGCGGGCCCCTTCCCCGGCTCCGGGAACGGCGCGGGGAACGGCTCGGCCGCCGCCGAGGTGCCCGCCGAGGTCCCGGGCGAGGGCCGGCGGCGCCAGGGCCTGGGGCGCTGGCTGACGGGCACGTCTCGGGGCAGCGACGCGCAGGGTGACGACCGTCCGGACGACACCGGTCCGGCGGGAACCCGCTCCCAGGGCGCGCCGGGAGCCCCGCCCGAGGAGGAGCCCGACCTCTTCCGGCCCGTGGTCGAACCCTCCGTCCCCGTGCGCTCGCCCAGCGCCCTGCCCACCCGCAGTCCCGGCGCGGCCGCCCCCGGCCGCCCGCTGCCCGGGCGCTCTCCGGGCGTGGCCCGCCCGGCCGCCCCCGCCCGCCCCGCGGCCCCTGCCCGCCCGGCCCGGCCCGCCGCGTCGGCGCCGCCCTCGGTGGCCCCGTTCCCGCCTTCCGCGCAGCCTTCAGCGCAGCCCGCCGCACGCCCCGTGGGGCGCCCTGCCGCGCCACCTGCCGCGCCTGCGGCGCCCGCCACACCCACCCCGTCGGTCAGGCGGGCCGCGCCGGCGCCGTCCGCCCCGGCCGCCCCGGCGCCGCCTCCCGCGGCCCCTGCCGCTCCGGTGTCGAGGTCGGCACCCGCTCCCGCACGCCCGGTCGCACGGCCTGTGACCCCCATCCCCCAGGCCCCCGTCGAGGAGCCCGCGCCGGCTCAGCCCCCGCGCGGCGGCAAGGGCCGGTTCGGCCGCGGCCGCGACCTCGACCGGCATCCCGGCTTCACCCCGGCCGGCGGGCTGCAGCCGATGGCGTCCACCGCCAGGACCGGCGCAGAGGTGCAGGAGTGGGTGCGCGCGCTGCTCGACCGCCGCTCGGAGCTCTTCGGGGTCAGCGAGACCGCCCAGGTGCTGGCCGACGAGGTCATCGAGCGCGGCGAGGCCGACGCGGCCGCCGTCCTGATACCGGACGGCCAGCGCTGGCGGGTGAGCGGCGGGGTCGGCCTGCGCCCGCTGGAGCGCCGGCTCCTGCTCGACACCTCGCACTGGCTGATCTCGGAGATCGCGGTCGGCGGCCGGGCCCTCATCATCGAGGACACCGACATCGTCCGGCCCCGCCTGGCCGGCGCGCCGCTCGCTGCGTGGCGGCACCTGCTGGCCGTCCCTGTCCCCGGGATCCGCGCGGCCGTCGTCCTGGCCCGCGGGCAGGAGGCGAGCCGGTTCACCGACCGCGACCTGGCCGCCGTCGTCCCGGTGGTCTCCGAGGCGGCCGACCTGCTGGCGGCGGCCCTGCGGATGCGCGAGCTCGCCCGCGTGCTCGCGCCGCTGCGGGACGTCGACCAGCCGGGCTGAACCGCTGCTCGCCCGCTACTCCATGAAGACGCGGTCGTCGAGCAGCTGCTCGTCGACTCCGCTCGCCTCGGTCTCGTAGCGCGCCTGGTCGAAGCGCTTGCGCAGCTGGAGATCGATGCGGTCAAGCCCCGAGCGGTTCTTCTCCACCGACAGCACCACGTACTGGCGGTAGCGGTCGGCGTTGGACGGGTCGTACAGCAGGTGGTGGCGGGCGACGATGTCGTACTTGTCGTTGAGCATGAGCACGATGTCGGCCTCGTACGCGAGCGCCGACGAGCCGCGGAGGTGGTGCACCCGTACCCGCCGGCCCGGGGCCAGGCCCTCCTTGTCGGCGGCCACGATGGCCAGCACCGGCACCTCGAGGTCGAGCGCGAGGTCCTTCAGCCCCTCGACCACGACGGTCACCCGCTCGTCCTCGGCGGCGACCCCCGGGACGAACACCTTCTGCAGGTAGTCGACGACGACGAGCGGACGTCGCCCGGTCCGCTCGACGGCGGCGGCGACGGCGTCGCGGACGGCGTCCAGGTCGGTCACCGACCCCAGCGAGCGGTGCAGCAGGAGCCGCTCCGCGTAGGTGCGCACCTCGGCCACCGCCTCCGCCCCGCCGACGGTGAGCGAGAGCCGGTCCTCCATGGAGCCGGAGTTCACCGACAGGTCCTCCAGCGCCTCCCGGACGCGGCGCAGCGGCACGCCCTCGACGCCGAGCAGCTCGCCGGCCTCCAGGGCCACCAGCCGCTCCAGGAGCGTCGTGGCGTCGTGCTCGTACGACATCATCGCGCAGGCGCCGCCGGAGCGGGCGACGTTGCGGGCGACCTGCAGCGCGAACGTGGTCTTGCCCAGCCCCTGCGGGCCGCCCAACAGGCACAGCTCGCCGGCCCTGATCCCACCGCCGAGGTAGGTGTCGAGCAGGGGGAACCCGGTCGGCCAGGCCCATGCCGTGGCGCGGCGCCCCGCGGCGAGCAGGGTGTCGGCGTCCCGCATGACCTGCGACAGGGACCGCAGCTCGTCCGTCACGCCCCCATGGAATCATCCGCGATCGGCACCGTCGTCCTCGCGGCCCAGCGAGGTCCGTTCGCCCGATCGTCCCTGGGCGACTGCCGGATGTGGCAGATTACCCGGGTGGCCCGGCTGCGTCCCCGACTGGCGAGCGCATACCGCCCGCTCCTGATCCGCGCGTCCCTCATCGCGCTCTGCGCGCTGATCACGTTCGTGTCCCCGAACAGCAGCCCTCGAGCGGCGATCGCCCCCGCCCTGCTCCTGCTGCTGGTCGCCGCTCTCGGCACCCTGCCGGTCCCGCGCACCGTGCCGGTGTGGCTGCAGCCGCTGACCGAGACACTCGCCGCCGCCCTCGTGGTGGGGTCCCTGCACGGGACCGCCGACCTCTTCCTCCCCTACGTCCTGGTCCCCCTGACCGCGGCGGGTCTCGCGGCCGGCCTGTGGACCGCGCTGGTCGCTGCCGGGCTGGCGTCGGTCGTGCTGCTGCTCACCACGATGATCGCCGACCCCGGCCTCCTGTCGGGGGAGCACACCGCCAAGAGCGGAGTCCTGCCCTGGACCTGGGTCCTGATCTTCGTGGCGGTGTCCGTCGTCGCGGCGTGGACGAAACGGGTCTCCTCCGCCACGGCGGCGTCGTCGGATCCCGCCTACGCCGACGCCCACCGGCTGCTGTCCGAGCTGCACGTCGTGGCGCGCCAGCTGAGTCTGGGCCTGGATCCCACGACGCTCGCCGCTGCCCTCGCCGACGACCTGCGTCTGCTCGTCGACGGCGCCGAGCCCACGGTCCTGGTGAAGTCCGCCGGGTCGCGGTTCGTGCCCCTGGTCGGCGACCTGCCAACGCCCTTCGCCGAGAGCGCCGTGGACGACGCGTGGCTCGGCTCCGGCACCATCCGGCGGACCCGGCAGGGTGTCACGGTCGCCGCGCTGCCCGTGCTGATGGGCGCGCGGGTGGTGGCCGTCGTCGTCCTGCAGGGGCAGCGGCCGATCGACGACGACGTCCTGGCCCGATGCTCGCAGGTGATCGCGCAGGCCGGCCCGCGGCTCGCGTCGGCGCTGCTGTTCGACGACGTCCGGCGGCTCGCAACCAGTGACGAGCGCATGCGCCTCGCGCGCGAGATCCACGACGGCATCGCGCAGGACATGGCGTCGGTCGGCTACCTGCTCGACGACATCGCGAGCGACGCCGACACCGCGACCTCCCAACGGCTGCACTCGCTCCGCGAGCACCTGGGCGAGCTCGTCGGCGACCTGCGGCTGTCCATCTTCGACCTGCGTGCCGGGGTCGACGAGTCCGTCGGCCTGGCGCGCACCGTCGGCGACTACGTGCAGCGCGTCGGCACCCAGGCCGGGCTGGTCGTGCACGTGTCGCTCGACGAGTCCCCGCACCGGCTCCCGGTCGCGTCCGAGGTCGAGCTGCTGCGGGTCGTCCAGGAGGCGGTCACGAACGTGCGCAAGCACGCGCGGGCCAAGAACCTGTGGCTGACCGTCGAGGTCCACCCGCCACGCGCCCGGATCACCGTCGCGGACGACGGGCGCGGGCTGCAGGCCAAACGGCTCGACAGCATGGGCATTCAGGGGATGCACGAGCGGGCCGATCGCATCGGAGGTCGGCTGAGTGTGCGAAATCGCGGCGACGGAAGCGGTACGGTCGTCGAGGTTGTAATCGACCCACCACAGGCTGTAAGCGCACGGCCCGCCCGGACCCTGTCCGGACGGAACGGCGCGGCCTTCCGGGCGGGTACGGATCAGTCAGAGCCGATCGTCGTGCCGGGGGCCGTCGGGACGCTGTCGGACGAGGCGCCACGACCGAGCCACAACGGCTCCCGGCGCCCATGGAGCAGGAGGTAAAGGTGGCGGGGGACAACCCTCGAATCACCGTGCTGCTGGTCGACGACCACCAGCTCATCCGCGAGGGCCTGCGCAGGGCCTTCGACCGTGCCGGCGACCTCGAGGTCGTCGGCGAGGCCGCCTCGGTGGCCGCGGCCGTGGACGCGCTCGACCGGCTCTCGCCGGACGTCCTGGTCACCGACGTCAAGCTGCCGGACGGCGACGGCATCGCGCTGGCGCAGAGAGCTCGGCAGACCGATCCGGAGCTCGGCATCGTCGTCCTGACGATGTACGCGGGCGACGACAAGCTCTTCGCCGCCCTCGACTCGGGAGCGTCGGCCTTCGTGGGCAAGGACGCACCTGCGGAGGAGGTGGTCTCGGCCGCGCGGCACGCCGCCGCCAGCCCGAGGGCCTTCACCGCCCGCGACCTCGCCGACGCCATGCAGCGCCGGATGCACGCCCCGACCGGGCCGAAGCTCTCGCCCCGCGAGGGCGAGGTGCTGGAGCTCCTCGTCGACGGGCTGGTCATCTCGCAGATCGCGCGCCGCCTCTTCATCAGCGAATCCACCGCGAAGACGCATGTCGCGAACATTTACGAGAAGCTCGGCGCCGGGAACCGGGCCCAGGCCGTGATGGCGGCCGTGCGCCTCGGGCTCGTGCGCGAGAGCAGCCTGCGCGAAGGCGGCGCGTAGCCGCGGGGCCGGCCTCGCCCAACGCCCGCCGCACGTTTCTCCGGACCCGGGGGATGTGCTCGGAACGGCGGGGAAGGCCCTGCAGCGCTGCTAGTGTCTACGACGCATGTCACGCGCCGGAGAAGGGTTGCGGCGCACGCCCGGCATCACCCGTTCGGCCCATATGGGCGGGAGTTCGCCGTAGGGTTCGCTGGGGTCGATTAGATACTCCAGGGGCGTGCCCTGCGCCCTGATCGCCATCCTCGAAGGGAACACCCGATGCTCGCGTACCTCCGCAAGGTGAGCCGCCAGGCCCGCGACCGCGGCGCCTCCGCGGTCGAGTACGGCCTCATGGTCGCAGCCATCGCCGCTGTCATCGTCGGCGTCGTCTTCGGCCTGGGCACCCTGGTCAAGGGCGCCTTCAGCAAGACCTGCACCGCGATCAGCCAGTCGGCGGCCGTCGGCGGAAACTGCAGCTAGTGCCGCGCACCGCCGGGCGCGCCGCCCGTCCAGCACGCCCGTGCCCGGGGCCTGCCGCCACCGCGCGTCGCCGAGGTATCCCGGTACCGCAGAGCCGATGACCCGGCTCGAACCAGCACCACGCTCCGACCGGCCGGCGGGTGACGAACCGGAGGAGGCGCAGCCGGGGCCCGCACCACGGGCCCCGGCTGCGGTGCGTGGTGGCCTGGGTCCCGCGCACGTGGCCGTGCTCATCGTCTTCGCGGGAGCCCTGGGGATCGCCGCCTCCCCGATCAATGACATCGACAGCTACTGGCACGTGGCCATCGGCCGGGAGATCGTGGCCCGGCATACGCTGACGGGACTGGGGCGGCAGTGGCTCGGCGTCGATGCGCCGAGCTGGGACACCTCGCAGTGGCTGTCCGAGGTGCTCATGCACGGGGCCGTGGACCGGTTCGGCTGGATCGCCCTGCCCGCCCTCCGCCTGGTCGGCGCGGCGGGTCTGTTCGCCATCCTCTGGCTGACCCTGGTGCGCCGGCGGCAGCCCATCGCCGCCTTCGTGGTCGTGCTGGGCCTGGTGGTCGGCCTGGGGGTCCTGCTGCAGGACCGGCCCGCGACGGTCTCCCTGCTCTTCCTGGCGCTGCTGGGCGCCGCCTGCGAGCGGCTCTGGGCGACGGGCCGGCGCCCCCATCCGCTCCTCGTCGCCGGGCTCTGCCTGCTCTGGGCGCAGTTGCACGGACTGTGGATCCTCGCTCCCGCCGCTTTCGCACTGGTGGCCGTGGGCGGCGTTCTCGACCATGGAATGCGCTCGGGCCGGGTCAGGGCGGCGCTCGTCTGTCTCGGGGCGTCCCTCGCGGGAATCCTGAATCCTCGGGGGCCGGTCTCGTTCGTGTTGCCGATGCGTTTCCGCGATGCCGCCGCCGGGGTGATCGGGGAATGGGGGCCCACGTCGTTCACCATGAGCCTGACCATCGCCTGGGGAATTCTTATCGCCCTCTTGATACTGGCATGGGCCCGAACTCCTTCCGCCGTCAGCTGGACGGAGATCCTCTGGATCGTCTGCTGGACCGTGTTCGGCCTCGCGGCGATCCGGAATGTGGGCGCTGCGATGCTGCTCACGGCCCCGGTTGTACTGCGGGCCCTGGAACGCTGGGCCGCACCCCGCCTCGACCGTGTCGTGCGCGTGCCCGCCCGGCGCGAGGCCCGCCTGCTCGCGGTCGCCGCCGTGGTGAGCGTGCTGGTCGGTGCGGGTGCCGCGGTCGCCGTCCTGGCCCGGACGGACCCCTTGGCGCGCACGCCGGCCCTGGCCATCGCGCGCCGGCTCGCCGCCGCACCCGGGTCCCTGCGGATCTGGAACGGCTACAACGCCAGCGGCTCGCTGGTGGCGTTCGGCGGCGGCCGCGACGGGCACCTCCGCCTGGTCGTCGACGGCCGGTCCGACCTCTGGGGCGGCAGGTACATCGCGGACGTCGGCGCGGTGGCGTCGCTGACCGGCGACTGGGAGACCCGGTTCGACGCCTTCCACCCCGACGCCGTGGTCGTGACCTCGGGCTCGCCACTCGTCGGCGTCCTCGAGCGCGAGCGGAACTGGTCGCCGCTGCAGTACGACGGCGACTACGTGCTGCTGGTGCCGCGAGGCAGCCGGC
Organism: uncultured Actinomycetota bacterium; assembly: GCA_963792195.1. Taxonomy (GTDB): domain Bacteria; phylum Actinomycetota; class Actinomycetes; order Actinomycetales; family Kineosporiaceae; genus DATKNA01. The sequence goes on from CAWBVK010000009.1 coordinate 87,088, forward strand.
TGCACTGACTGGGAGGCCTGCCGGAGCCGGCCGGGAGAGGCCCTGGGCGGCGGTCAGCCGGTCGCGAGCGACCGCACGAAGGCGATCCAGCGCCTGACGAACGAGGGCATGACGTAGCCGACGACCTCGTAGGAGGCTCGCTCGAGGGCGGTGTGCGGCGCCAGGGCGGGCCGGACGGGCGACGGGGCGGGCCAGGAGCGCAGGGGTTCGAGCCCGGCGGCCACCCGGAAGAAGTCGACCACCATCGGTGCGCCGCCCTCGCGGTCGACGAACCGCATGGCCAGCCACGCCTCGGCGTAGGCGGGGCCGACATCGCCGGCGGCGGGGTCGAAGGCGCCGTCGGCGGGGAGCGCGGAGAGGGCCGCGACCCGCTGGGGCGAGGCGAGCACGTCGGCGGCGACGTCGCGCGTCGTCAACGGGGTGTCGAGGTAGGCCACGTAATCGGCGAAGCCCTCGTCGACCCACACCGGCGGCGGGGTGCGGATGCTCGCCCGCGTGGCCACGTGCGTGAACTCGTGGGTGAGCACGGCCCTGCGGCCGATCGGGGTCAGGCCCGAGAAGGCCTGCGCGTTGACGACCACCAGGTCGCCCGTGGCCGGCCCCGCGGTGGCGTCACCCACGGTCGCGCCGCCCCCCGCGGACGCCGTCGCCGGCGTGGCGACCGTGCCGCTCGTGCGCCGCTCCCCCGTCGTGACGGCCGCCAGCTGCCCGAGACCTCCGGGGTCGGGACGGCCCAACAGCGCTGCCATGTCGTCCAGGCTGCCCGGGATCTGCACGACCGTGGTGCGAGGCCAGTCCGTGCCCCACACGGCGTCCACGCGGGCCGCGGCCTCGTCGGCCTCGGCGGCGGTGCGCGACGCGGGGACCGGCCCCGCGGCCGCCGCGACCACCACGCTGCGGGCGCCCCTGGCGACGGTGACGGGGCCGAGGTCCCACACGTCCCGCTGCTGCGGTCCGTCGTCCGTGCCGGCCACGAGCCAGTGGCCGCGCCAGGCGAGCGTGAGGTGCTGGTCCCGGTGCACCTCGGGCTCGCCGGCGGTCAGCCGGTAGGCCAGGACCACGTGCGCCAGGAAGGCCGGCGCGCCGAGAGCGGCCTGGCGGTCCTGGGGCAGGGTGGCGTCGGGCGGGCGGATGTCGTAGCGCCAGGACGCCGGGTGCAGCGTCACTAGCCGCCCGAACACCGCGAGCTGGCGCTCCCGCAGGCCGGTCACGGACCCGTCGAGGGTGGCGGCCCAGGCGTCGGCGTCCCCGGCCGTCACGGCGGCCGCACGGCGGCCCAGGAGGTCGCCGAGAGCCGAGGCGTCCGGCCCGGAACCGTTCGCGCCCGCCGATCCCTCGACGCTGGCGCCCGAGGGGGTGCTGGTGCCGGACGGCGCGGCGCGGCCCGGGGCGGCCCGTGAGGTGCCCGCGGCCCGAGCCGCCGGCGGCGGGAGCCACAGGGCCCCGGCCACGGCGGGCGCGCCGACGAGGACGACCAGGACCAGCACGAGGAGGCGCCGGTACCAGCCCGGCGCCCTCGGGTGGACCGGGTCGGCCATGCTCGAAGCGTAGGGCCCGGGAGTGTCGGCACCGGCCACGGTCGACCCCACCTCACCCGGCCGGCGGCTCGTGCCGGTGGCGGGGCCGGGCCGGCGTCAGTAGCGAGCGGCGGCGACCGCGGCGTCCCACTGCACCTTGGCGATCTTCACCACGGTGCCCGTGTGGGGTGCGTGGATCATGAGACCGCGGCCGATGTAGATCCCCACGTGGCTGATCGGGCTGTGGAAGAAGATCAGGTCGCCGGGACGGAGGGCCTCGGCGGTGGGGCTGACGGGCGTGCCGTAGTGGGACTGGGCGTCCGCGTTGTGCGGGAGGCTGACCCCCGCCGCCTCCCAGGCGCGCAGGGTGAGGCCGCTGCAGTCGAACGTGCCGGGGCCGGCGGCGGCCCAGACGTAGGGGTCGCCGAGGTGGGCGCAGGCGTAGGCGAGCACCTTGCCGGTGCGACCCGCCAGGTCCACCCCGGCCTGCTCGCAGGTGATGTGCGGGTCGTCGCCCGCCAGCAGGCGCTCGACGGCCGCGCGGTCGGCGGCCTGCAGGCGCGCCAGCTGTGACCGAGCGGCGGTGAGCTTGGCCGTCACGGCGGCGCGCAGCGTCTGCAGGGCAGCCGTCGCGTCGCTGATCCGTCTCTGCTGCTGGGCGAGGTCGTCCCGGGCGGCGGCGAGGCGCGACTCCTCGTCGCGCAGCTGCTGGAGCGCCCCGGCCCGGCGCTCACCGATGGTCGCGACGACACCGCTCTGCTCCAGAGCCGCGTCGGGGTCGTCGCTCAGGAACAGCTCGAGCCCGGACAGGTCACCCTGCTTGTAGGTCTCGGCGAGGACGCGACCCAGCGCGGCGCGCGCCTGCGCGACCCGGGCCTGCTGGGCGGCGAGCCGGCTCTGCGCCGCCGCCCTGCGCACGCCCAGACTGCGCAGCTGCTCGCGCAGCGCGTCGTACCGCTCCGTGGCCTGCTCGGCCTGATCACGCAGCGCGGCGACCGTCTTGGCGGCCTCGGCGACGCTGGGCCTCCGGGCGGCCTGGGCCTGCACACCGGCGAGCACGGGTACAGCGATCAGGGCGACGCCGGCGACGAGCGCCACCAGCAGACGGACCGGTCGGACGGGCCCTCGGGCGGCTCGCCGGACGGGGCCGGGAGCGGCGGGCAGCTGCGCCGGGGGCGTGCCCGCACCGGTCGAGAGAGGGTCTGCCGCGTCGCCCAGCTGCTCCTGCCACACCGCGCGATCGCTCCGTTCCCCTCGTGCCGAGCCCCCCGTGAGGGCCCCCGTCGGGAGCAGACCCTAGTGGGGGGCCCCGGCCGCGACCAAGCGCGCCAGGCGATCTTGAGCAGGCCTTAGGAGACGCATGACACGTCGCCGTCCCCGGGCTCCGCGGGCGGGCGGCGGGTGGGTTCGACCGGCACCAGGCGCAGCGGCGGCACGAGCCCGCCGCGCGCCAGGTTGGCCAGTGCGGTGCGCTCGGCGCCGTCGAGCTCGAGCGGCACCCGGCCGCTCGCCCCGTCTGCCGGACCGCCCGGCCCGGGCGGGGCGTGCCCGTGCGCCGGCGGCCCCGAGAGCAGCACGGTGACGACGCAGTCGCCGCATGCCGGGCCGCGGGCGGTGCACGCGTCGCAGTCGATCAACATGGCCCCTCCAAGGGGAGGCGGGGTGGCGCCCTTCGCGCGGCCACCCCCACCGGCTCCCTGCCGGCATGCACGACGCTAGGACCGACCACCGACAGACCAGTTCAGGATCCCGGCTCACCGTCCCGGCTCACCGTCCCGACAGAGCGCCCGGCGGAGCGCCCGGCCCGGAGGGCGGGGCGACCTGGCCCTGGGTGTCAGGCTCGGCCCAGCAGGCGCACCAGCGCAGCCGCGGGCACCGGCCGGGCCCCGGCGGCCCGCACGCCGGCGGCGACCTCGTTGTCGCTGGAGACGACGACCACGGGGCGCCCCCGCGGCTCGGCGCGCACGAGACGGCGGATCAGCTCGTCGGCGCTCGTCCCCGGCTCCGAGAACAGCACGCGCACCCCCCGCCGGCGCAGCGCCGAGGGTGCCTCGACGTCGGCGCCGTCGAACACGCACGTGGCCTCCGCGCCGGTACGGGCGACGAGCGCCGTCAGCGCCTCGACCAGCCGGCGCCGCTGCTCGGCCAGCGGCAGCGCCGGGTAGGCGGTCTTGGTGACGTTGTAGCCGTCCACGACCAGGTGCGCCTGCGGCAGGGCGAGCAGCTCGGCGAGCGGCGCGGGATCGTCGGCGTCCCGGCCCCGGGGCACGCCCGCCTCCGGCCCCCCGTCCCGCGCGCCCTCGCCGGTTCGCTCGCCCGCGCCCTCCCCCGCCACGAGGTCGGCGGGCCGCACGCCCACGGGCGGCAGGGCGAGCTCGCGGCGTAGCCCCGTCGCCGCCTCGACGACGGTGTCGAGCAGGAGCCGCAGCCGCGCCTGGTCGAGGGAGCGGCCCTCGCGACCGGCCCGCTGCGCCTGCTCGGCCCGTTCGCGGGCGGAGACCGCCAGGTCGCGCTCGTGCTCGGCCTCGGCGCGGGCGCGGGCCACCTCGTCCTGCGCCCGCTGCCGCTCCCCCTGCGCCGCCTGTTCCGCCGCCCGGGCCGCGGCGCGGGCGCGGTCCGCCTCGGCCCGCAGCCGCCGGATCTCCCGGCGGGCCGACCCGAGCTCCTCGATCGCGTCCGTGGCGGCCCCGCGGGCGGCCGCCGCATCCGCCCGCAGGCGCTCGACCTCGCGCTCGAGCGCGCGTACCCGCACCGAGGCCGACTCCTCCCCGTGCCGGCGGGCCCGCTCGTCGTCCTCGCGCGCCACCTCGCCTGCCAGGGCCACGGCCTCGTCGGCCCAGCCCTCCGGGCGCACCAGGAACAACCCCGCGAGCGCGGCGGCGTCGTCGTCCTGCTCCCCCGGAGCCGCGTGCGGCGGCGCCCCCGCGTCCACCAGGGCCGCGAGCCCGGCGTAGCGGGTGCGCCACGCGGCCGCGACCCGCGACCGGAAGGCGGCGTCCCGCTCCAGGGCGGCGGTCAGCGGCCCTGCCCCCGCCGCGGCCCGCCGGGCCGGGGCGAACAGCCTGATCCGGGCCAGGGCCGGGGGCGTCGACGCCTCGTCGAGCTCGCCCAGCACGCCGGCCGCCAGCTCCACCAGGAGCTTCCGGACGCGCCCGGGCAGCCCCGCGACGCTCTCCGGATCGCCCACCTGCTCCCTCTCCCGCGCGGCCCCGGGTGCCGGCCGGCCTACCGGACCGTTGCGAGGACTGTAACCACGGCGATCGGCCGCCGCTGGCGGGCCGCGTGCGGCGGCCGGCGGGTGTGTCGGTGGGCCCACCTACCGTCCCGGGCATGGCGACGACGGTCCGGGGCGTGGGAGCGGCGCTGGCCGGGGCCGTGCCCGTCCAGTCGACGATCGACGAGCTCGGCACCCCGCTGCGCGACGTGACGTTCGTGGTCGTCGACCTCGAGACCACCGGCGGCTCCCCCGACGACTGCGGGATCACCGAGATCGGGGCCGTGAAGGTGCACGGGGGCGCCGTGGTCGGCGAGTTCGCCACGCTGGTCAACCCCCAGGCCCCGATCCCGCCGCTGGTCGCCGTGCTCACCGGCATCACCGATCGGCTCGTCGCGGGCGCGCCACGGCTGGGCGCCGCGCTCCCGGCGTTCCTCGAGTTCGCCCGCGGCGCCGTGCTGGTCGCCCACAACGCGCCGTACGACGTCGGCTTCCTCAAGGCGGCGTGCGCACGGCACGGCGCCGCCTGGCCCGATCCCGCCGTGCTCGACACCGCCCGGCTCGCCCGCCACGTGGTGGGCCGCGACGAGGCGCCGAACCACAAGCTCGCCACCCTCGCGGCCCTGTTCCGTTCTCCGGTGACGCCCGACCACCGGGCGCTGACCGACGCCCGGGCGACCGTGCACGTGCTGCACGGGCTGATGGAGCGGGTCGGCAACCTCGGCGTGCACTCCCTCGAGGAGCTGATCGCGTACAGCTCGCGCGTGCCCGCCTCGACCCGGCGCAAGCGCGGCCTCGCGGACGAGCTGCCCAACGCGCCGGGTGTGTACGTCTTCCTCGACGAGCGCGGCCGGCCCCTGTACGTCGGCCGCTCGGTCGACATCCGCACCCGCGTGCGCAGCTACTTCACCGCGGCCGAGAAGCGCCGCCGCATGACCGAGATGGTCGCCCTGGCCGCCGCCGTCCGGCCGGTGGTGTGTGCGACACCGCTCGAGGCCGCGGTCCGCGAACTGCGGCTCATCGCCGAGCACGACCCGCCCTACAACAGACGCTCGCGCCGGCCGCAGCGCTCGCCCTGGGTCAAGCTCACCGACGAGCCGTTCCCCCGGCTGTCGGTGGTGCGGCAGGTACGCACCGACGGCGCCGCCTACATCGGTCCCTTCGGCGCCGCCGGGCAGGCGGAGCTGGCGGTCGCCGCACTGCACGAGGCCTTCCGGCTGCGCCAGTGCGCCGCCCGCCTGCCCCGGCTGCCGGCGCCCGGCGCCCGCGCGTGCCTCCTCGCCGACCTCGGGCGCTGCGGCGCGCCGTGCATCGGCGCCCAGTCCGTGGAGGCCTACGCCGAGGTCGCCCGCGCCGCACGGAACGCCATGACCGGCGACGCCCGCGACGTGGTGGCGGCCCTGCTCGCCCGCGCGCGCACGCTGAGCGAGACGCAGCGCTTCGAGGAGGCGTCAGTCGCCCGGGACCGGCTGCTCGCGTTCCTGCGCGCCTCGGCCCGGGCCCAACGGCTCGGCCCGCTCGCCACGACCGCGGAGCTCGTCGCGGCCCGGCGTACCGAGGCCGGCGGCTGGGAGTTCGCGGTCGTCCGGCACGGGCGCCTCGCGGGGACGGCCGTGGCACCGCGCGGCACCGACTACCGGCCGCTGCTCGCCACGCTGCGTGCCACCGCGGAGCACGTCACCCCCGCGCCGGCGCCCATGCCCGCCGCCCACCCCGAGGAGACCGAGCAGATCCTCGCCTGGCTGGAGCAGCCGGGCGTGCGCCTGGTCGACCTCGACGGGCAGTGGGCGACGCCGCTGCACGGCGCCGCGGGCGCCAGGGCCAGGCTCGGGCCGGATGTACCGGGGCCGGCCGCGCCGGGGGCCGTTCACGGCGCCCGCCGCGGCTAGGCTCGCCCGACGACGCCCGCATCGGGAGGAGACCCCCTGTGATCACCGCCATCGTCCTCGTGGAGACGGACGTCGCCCGCATCCCCGAGGCCGCGCAGGCGATCGCCGAGCTCGACGGCGTCAGCGAGGTGTACTCGGTGACGGGCGACGTCGACCTGGTGGCCGTCGTCCGGGTGCGTGAGCACGAGGAGCTGGCCGAGGTGATCGCCGACCATCTCAACAAGATCGAGGGCGTCCGCTCGACGAAGACCTACCTGGCGTTCCGCGCCTACTCCCGGCACGACCTCGAGGCCGCGTTCGCCCTGGGGTTCGACGGCGAGTAGGCCTCCCTGCGGGCGGTCAGCCCGCGGCGGCCTCGACCCAGGCGTTCAGCACGCCCTGCGCGCTGCCGGAGTCGACGGCCTGCGCGCCGATCCCGAGCGCGCCGGCCAGGCGCGCGTCCAGATCGGCGGCGAGCTCGCCGGCGCTCGGCGGCGCCGGCTCCCCGCGCGCGTCGGTGGCGACCACGGCGGCGGCCGCGTTGAGCAGGACGGCGTCGCGCACCGGGCCTGGCTTGCCCGCCAGGAGGTCGCGGACGACGCCGGCGTTGTGCCGCGGGTCGCCGCCCTGCAGGTCGGCCAGGGTCACCCGGGGCAGCCCCAGCGCGACGGGGTCGACCGACCTCCTCACGACCTCGCCCCCGGCCACCACCCACACGGTCGAGGTGTCGGCGGTGGTGAGCTCGTCGAGGCCGTCGTCCCCGCGGAAGACCAGCGCGGTGGCGCCACGCTCGGCGAGCACCCCCGCGACGATCGGTGCCATCCGCGCGTCGGCGACCCCGACGGCGGTCGCGAGCGGCTGCGCCGGGTTCGTCAGCGGCCCGAGGAAGTTGAAGGCCGTCGGCACCCCGAGCTCGCGCCGCACGGCGCCGGCGTGCCGGAACGCGGGGTGGAACAGCTGGGCGAAGCAGAAGGTGATGCCGACCTCGGTGGCGAGCCGGGCGACCCGGGCCGGCGGGAGGTCGAGACGCACGCCGAGCGCCTCGAGGACGTCGGCCGCGCCGGAGGCGGACGACGCCGCCCGGTTGCCGTGCTTGACCACGCGCCGGCCGGTGCCCGCGACCACGAGCGCCGCCATCGTCGAGATGTTGACGGTGTGCCGCCGGTCGCCGCCGGTGCCGACGAGGTCGACCGCCGGGCCCGGGACGTCGATGAGCACGGCGTGGCGCAGCATCGTGTCGACGAGGCCGGCGACCTCCTCGACCGTCTCGCCCTTGGCACGCAGCGCCACGAGGAAACCGGCGAGCTGCGCCGCGCTCGCGCTCTCGGTCATGACCTGCTCCATCGCCCACGCCGTCTCGTCCCGGCCGAGGTCGGTGCCGGCGAGGAGCGTGGCGATGAGGTGCGGCCAGCTCGTGGCGGGTGCGCCGGCCACGGGACCCGCCGGCGCCGTCGTCACCGCGCCGCGCCCTGCAGCCGGCGCCGCGCCAGCTCGGCCACGGCCTCCGCGACGGCCACCGGGTCGAGCGGGTGCGGCACGACGAGGTCGGCCCGTGACCAGGTCGCGAGCCAGGCGTCCGCCGGGCGGCCGATGAGCACGAGCACCGGCGGACAGCGGTAGATCTCGTCCTTCAGCTGCTTGCACAGCCCCATCCCGCCGACCGGGACGGCCTCGCCGTCGAGGACGAGGACGTCGAGGCCGCCGGCGTCCACCGCGGCGACGGCGGCGGCCTCGGTGGCGACCTCGGTCCACGCCACGACGGGGAGGTCAGGCGCCGGGCGGCGCCCGACGGCCAGCCGCACCGCGGCACGGACGTCGGAGTCGTCGCTGTAGAGCAGCACGGAGAGCGCACGCTGGTTGCTGGGGGCGTCGTGCCCCGCCGTGGCGGGCGTGCTGGCCATGGGTCGTCTCCGCGTGGTCCGGTGGGCGGGTTGGTTCGGTGGGCGGTTCGGTGGGCGGGTCCGGTGCTGCCGTCCACGGGGCCGGTCAGGGGCCCGCGGACGTCGGCGATCGTACCGGGCGGCACCCCGGCGCGGGGCCGAGGGCGGCCGGGCGGAGGGCTCGTCGGACGGGCCGCCGGACGGGCCGCCGGACGGGCCGCAGTCGGGGCTGCCGGAGGGGCCGCGGGACGGGCTCCTCGACGGGTTGCCGCGCCGGAGCCGCCCCCCAGGGCGCGCGACCCCCGCGGGGACCATAATGGCGCCCGTGGCGACCGCTTCCTTGGCCGAGACCCCGCAGCAGCACGTCGGCGTCAACCGGCCCAACATGGTCCAAGTCGGGACCATCGTCTGGCTGGCCAGCGAGCTCATGTTCTTCGCCGGGCTCTTCGCGATGTACTTCACGGTCAGGTCGGTGCGGCCCGAGCTGTGGGCGACACAGCCCGAGAAGCTGAACATCCCCTTCTCGGCCGCCAACACGATCAACCTCGTGCTGAGCTCCGTCTGGTGCCAGATGGGCGTCTTCGCGGCGGAGCGGTTCCAGCCGCGCACGCGCGGTGACCGCTGGTGGAAGATCTGGACCCGCGAGCACGGCCTGTGGACCTGGGGCATGCGCGAGTGGTACGTGCTCACCTACATCGCCGGTGCCCTGTTCATCGCCGGCCAGATCTTCGAGTACGCCAGCCTCGTCCAGGACGGCCTGACGATCTCGTCGAACTCCTACGGCTCGGTCTTCTACCTCACGACCGGGTTCCACGGCCTGCACGTCACCGGCGGTCTGATCGCCTTCCTGCTGATCATCGGCCGCAGCTTCGCAGCCAAACGGTTCGGCCACGCCGAGGCCACGAGCGCGATCGTGACCTCGTACTACTGGCACTTCGTCGACGTGGTCTGGATCGGGCTGTTCTTCGTCATCTACATCCTCCAGTGAGGCCCCCCGCCGTGCCCGCCGCGCCCCCGCCCGCCCCAGGAGAGCGATCGTGACCGCACTCGCCGCACGCCGGCGCCACCCGCTCGCCAGCGTCGTGCTGGTGCTGCTCGGCCTGCTCGCCACCGGCGCCCTCTACGCCGCGTTCGCGCCCGGCCGGGCCAGCGCGGCGGACGACTCGCAGGACCAGATCGCCAAGGGCCGGGCCCTCTACCTCGCGAACTGCGCGAGCTGCCACGGCCTCGACGCGACGGGCCGCAACAACGCCCCGAGCCTGGTCGGCGTGGGCCCTGCCGCCGTCGACTTCCAGGTCGGCACCGGGCGCATGCCGCTGCGCCAGGACTCGCCGCAGGCCCCGCAGGGCAACAACACCTTCACCCCCGAGCAGATCGCCCAGCTGGCCGCCTACGTCGGCAGCCTGGGCCCCGGTCCCGAGGTGCCCTCGCAGGAGGACGTCGACTACACCAAGGGCGACCCCGCCCGTGGCGCCACGATCTTCAGGACGAACTGCGCGATGTGTCACAACTTCGCCGGCAAGGGTGGGGCGCTGACCCGGGGCAAGTACGCCCCGAACCTCGACGGCACCAGCCCCACCCACATCTGGGAAGCGATGCTCACCGGGCCGCAGTCGATGCCCGTCTTCGACGACCGCACGATGACCCCGCAGGACAAGCGCGACATCATCGCCTACCTCCAGATGACCTCGCAGCAGCCCACCCCCGGCGGCTTCAGCCTCGGCTTCCTCGGGCCCGTCAACGAGGGCCTGGTCGCGTGGGTGGTGGGCATCGCGGCCCTGATCGGCTGCGCGGTCTGGCTCGGGGCGAAGTCGTCATGACCCCCGTCGTGTCCCCAGCCCTCACGCCACCACCAGGCGGCCGCCGACCCCGGACGCCGATGCCCCCGAGGAGCACCAGGTCATGAGTGGCACCACCCCCGCGTCGCAGGACGGCGCCCCCGGCACCGAGGTCGTGCGCCGGCAGGACGCGACGGGCGAGACCGAGCGGTTCGAGAACCCCGGCCTGGTGCCGCACCGGGCCAGGATGGCGGACGTCGACCCCGCCGCGGCCAAGCGCGCCGAGCGGCAGGTCGCCACCCTGTTCGGCATCAGCGCCATCGGCACGGTGCTGACCCTGGTCGTGTACTTCACGGTCAAGTTCGACACCCCCATGTCGTTCTTCGACCTGCTCGCCAGGACGCGCCTGTCGACCGAGGGCCTCGGCATCGGCCTCTTCCTGGCGCTGTTCGGCCTCGGCGCGGGCGCCGTCCACTGGGCCAAGACCCTGATGCCCGACGAGGAGCGGGTCGAGGACCGGCACCTGCTGCGCGGCTCGGACGCCGACCGCGGCGACGCCGTGGGCATCCTCAAGGAGGGCGCCGAGGAGTCCGGCCTTGGCCGCCGGCCGCTGATCCGCAACTCGCTCATCGGCGCGCTGGCCCTGGTGCCGCTGCCCGCGGTCGCTCTGCTGCGCGACACGGGGCCGCTGCCCGGCGACGACCTCTCGACCACCATGTGGCGGGCCGGCCTCAAGCTGCTGAAGGACCCGCAGCTGACCCCCGTGAAGGCCGAGGACCTGGTGGAGGGCTCGGTGGTCCACATCGTGCCCGAGGGCATCGACAAGGTGCCCGACTACCTCGAGCAGAAGGCGAAGGCGGCGGTGCTGCTCATCCGGATCCAGCCGGACCTGCTCGACCTCAAGTCACGGCCCGGCTCGTACGAGGGGATCGTCGCCTACTCCAAGATCTGCACCCACATGGGCTGCCCGGTGGCGCTGTACGAGCAGCAGACGCACCACTTGCTGTGCCCGTGTCACCAGTCGACGTTCGACGTGACGCAGGACTGCAAGGTGATCTTCGGCCCGGCCAAGCGACCCCTGCCCCAGCTGGCGATCACGGTCGACACGGACGGATATTTGATAGCGAAGAGCGGCTTCCACGAGGCCGTCGGTCCGAGTTTCTGGGAGCGTGGATGAGCGCGACTGCCCGTACGGCGGGCTCCGCCGGGAACTTCCTCGACGAGCGCATGGGCGCGAGCAAGGGCGTCAAGTTCCTCTTCCGGAAGATCTTTCCCGACCACTGGTCCTTCATGCTCGGCGAGGTCGCGCTCTACAGCTTCATCATCCTGCTCCTCACCGGCACGTTCCTGACGTTCTTCTACGTCCCGAGCGTGTCCCAGACGACCTACACCGGCTCCTACCTCCCGCTCAGCAACCAGACGATGTCCGAGGCCTACGCCTCGACCGTGCGCCTGTCGTTCGACGTGCGCGGCGGCCTGCTGATGCGCCAGATCCATCACTGGGCCGCGCTGATCTTCGTCGCGGCGATCGCGGTGCACATGTTCCGGGTGTTCTTCACCGGGGCCTTCCGCAAGCCGCGTGAGATCAACTGGGTGATCGGGTCGACCCTCGCGCTGCTGTCGATCGTCGAGGGCTTCGCCGGCTACTCCCTGCCCGACGACCTGCTGTCCGGCACCGGCCTGCGGATCGCGTCGAGCATCATCCTGGCCGTCCCGGTCGTCGGCTCGTACCTGAGCTTCTTCGTCTTCGGCGGCCAGTTCCCGGGCGAGATCTTCATCTCCCGGCTGTACACCATCCACGTCCTGCTGCTGCCCGCGATCTTCCTGGCGCTCATCACCGTGCACCTGATCCTGCTGGTGGTGCAGAAGCACACCCAGTACCCGGGTCCCGGTCGCACGAACGACAACGTCGTGGGCTACCCGCTGTACCCGGTGTACGCGGCGAAGGCCGGCGGCTTCTTCTTCATCGTGTTCGGCGTCACCGCCCTGATGGGTGCGCTCTTCACGATCAACCCGATCTGGATGTACGGGTCGTACGACCCGTCGCCCGTCACCGCCGGCTCCCAGCCCGACTGGTACATGGGCTGGCTCGACGGCGCCGTCCGTCTCACACCGGGGTTCTTCGAGTTCACCGCGCTCGGGTTCACCTTCTCGTTCAACATCATCATCCCAGCCATGATCATTCCGGGACTGGTGACACTGCCGATGATCCTCTATCCCTGGATCGAGCAGTGGGCCACCGGCGACCGGAGGGAGCATCACCTGCTCGACCGCCCGCGCAACGCGCCCGTGCGGACCGGCCTCGGGGCCATGGCCATCACGTTCTACGTGCTGCTGCTGGTCAGCGGCGGCAACGACATCCTCGCCAGCCAGCTGCACGTGTCGATCAACGACATCACGAACACCTTGCGGCTGCTGGTGTTCGTCGGGCCGCCGATCGCCTTCTGGGTCGCCAAGCGCATCTGTATGGGGCTCCAGCGCAAGGACCGCGAGAAGGTGCTGCACGGCCGCGAGACGGGCACGATCTACCGCACCGAGACCGGCGAGTACTTCGAGGTGCACGCCCCGCTCGACGAGTACAGCCGCTGGAGGCTCGTGCAGCACGAGTCGCCCGGTCCGCTCGAGCTGCCGCCGGTCTACGACGAGAACGGCGTCCGGCGGCCGGGGGCACGGTTCGACGGCATCCGCCGGCGCCTCAGCCGGTTCTTCTTCGAGGACCGTATCGAGCCGGTATCGCCGGCGGAGCTCGAGGCCGCCCACGACGAGCACCACGAGCTCGCCGCCGGCCCGCACGAGTCGGCCGAGCAGCAGGAGCCGGTGGGTTCCATCTCCGCCGGCGACTGACGCGGCGGAGCCCGCACGACGAGGGCCGGAGCCCCGGGACATCCCGGGCTGCGGCCCTCGCTGCGTGTCCGACCGCCGTGGGTTCGCCCAGGACTCTCCGCCGGACGCGGCCTCGTCGCGCCCGAGTACCACTCCTGCCCCTGGCGCCGGATCCGTCGTCACCGGCCCCCTGACCCGTTCTGAGCCGCCCACGCCTCACTCCCGGCTCCTCTGGACCAGCGCCGGAACCTGGGGCTTTCTGAGGACGCCCAGGGCCGCTGCGATCCCGCGGTCCCGGCGCGCTCAGGTTCTGCTCGTCGACCCGCACCGCGTGCCTGACGACGGACGAACCGCCGTCCCGGGCCTCCCGGCCGCCTGGCGGACGGGGTTCGTCCGACCTGCTGCACGGCCCCGACGGGGCCGCGGCCGGCTCAGGCGTTCGCCGCCCACTGGCTGAACGGCACGTTCCAGGCGGTGTACCCGTTGCCGGGCTCAATCGGACGCTTGCTGCCGACGAAGACGACGACGTCTCCCACCTGGGAGTTGTCGTACATCCACTTGGCGTTGGCGTCGCTCATGCCGGTGCAGCCGTGGCTGACGTTGGCCCGGCCCTGGGACCCGACCGACCACGGTGCCGCGTGCAGGAACTCGCCGCTGTAGGTCAGGCGGAGCGCCCAGTGCACGAGGAGGTTGTAGTAGTTGGGGTCCTTGGGATCGGTGCCGGTGCTGGCGGCGTCCATCCGGACCGTCTGCTCCCGGCTCATGATGACCTTGATGCCACCGCGCGTGACGAACGTCGGCTTGCTGTTCGTCATGCCGGTCGTCACCGGGATGGTCTTGATCACCTTGCCGTCGCGGCGCACCGTCAGGGTGTCCTTGTTGACGTCGACGGTGCTGATCTGCGCGTGCCCGATGGTGAAGCTGCTCGTGACCGTCCTGCGGCCCCAGACGCCCGGCGACAGCTCGACGCCGCCCGTGGCGGCGCGCACCTTCACCTTGGCTCCGCCGGGCCAGTAGGACGCCGGCCGGTACTGCACCTCGGTCGACGACATCCAGTGCCAGGCCCCCTGCACGGCGGGCGTCGAGGTGACCGTCAGCGCCTTGACCGCGGCCTGCTTGTTGACGACCGGCGAGGCGAAGCTGACGACGACGGGCATGCCCACGCCGACGGTCCAGTCGTCGCCCGGGATCAGCGTGGTGCGGTTGGTGGCCTTGGGGACGAGGGTCCGGAACGTCGTCGTCCTCGTCGCGCTGTCGCCGTCGCTGCCCTTGGCCGTCACGGTGAGCGTGTAGCGCGTGCCGGGCTTCAGGGCGTCGCTGGCCTGCCAGCCGCCCGAGCCGTCGACGCGCCCCTGCAGCTTCTCCCCGTCGGAACTCACGAGCTTGGCCGCGCTGACCGTGCCGCCCTCGACCGTGACCACCACGGGAGTGTCGGGCCGCACCGACGTGGCGCCGTCCACCGGCGCGACGGCGATGCTGACGGACGGCGTCTGGCTCGCGGACGCGGAGGATCCGGCGGGGCCCGTGGCCGCCACGGACGACGTACCCGAGGCGCCGGCGCCGGTGGTGTGGCCGGAGCACCCGGTCACGGCGGCCACGGCCAGCACCGAGACCGCGGCCCATCCGCGTACGCGCACTTCTGCTCCTCGCTCCCGGCGACGCCCGCGCACGCGGGTCCTACCGTCAAGACGCCTCAAGGGTCCTTAGGGTTGTCCCCGAGAGCCTAACGCCTCGCCCCGGTCGGCCCGATCACCGCGAGGCGCGGCGACTCCCGAGGGAGCGCCGGGCCAGGGGCGGAACGGTCGAGCGGGTCAGTGCGCGTGCTCGCCGCGGTAGAACTCGTACACCCAGCCGACCAGCGCGATGCCACCGAAGACCGCCGCGATGCCGACGAGCCACCAGCCCACCGCGAGCCCCGTGAAGGCCATCGCCGCGGCGAAGGCCAGCGGCAGCGGCCACCAGGAGAACGGGGCGAAGACCCCCTGCTCGCCTGCGCCCTCGGAGATCTCGCCGTTCGCGTCGTCCTCGGGGCGGGGGTCGATGCGCCGGGAGGTGATCCACAGGTACAGCCCGATCAGCAGGGCGAGCGCCCCCGTGAGGAAGAGCGCGGCGGCGCCGACGGGTTCGTGCCAGCTCGTCACGATGCCGTAGATGATCGCGAGCGGGATGAAGAAGAACACCCCTGAGCCGAAGAGTGTCGTCTCGGTCTTCACTACCGTGCCCTCCCAGGGCGGTCGGGTCGTCCGGGTGCCGTGCCGGGGCCGGGCGGGCGCCGGCGCAGCCGTGGGGTCAGCGCCGGCCCTGCTCGTCGTGGAGCTGCGAGCTGCCGCCGATGCGGGCGGCCAGCGAGTCGTCGGGCGAGGTGATGCTCGCTGCTGCCGCCTCGGGGTGGTGCAGGTCGAAGGCGGGCCGCTCGGAGCGGATCCGCGGCAGCGTCAGGAAGTTGTGCCGCGGCGGCGGGCACGAGGTGGCCCACTCCAGCGAGCCGCCGAACCCCCACGGGTCGTCGACCTGCACCTTGGGCGCCTTGCGCGTGATCCACGCGTTCCAGAGGAACACGAGCATGGAGGCGCCCAGGATGAAGGCGCCGATGCTCGAGATCTGGTTGTACAGCGTGAAGCCGTCCTCGGGGAGGTAGTCGGCGTACCGGCGCGGCATGCCCTCGACCCCGAGCCAGTGCTGGATCAGGAACGTCGTGTGGAAACCGATGAACGTCAGCCAGAAGTGGATCTTGCCCAGCCGCTCGTCGAGCATCCGCCCGGTGAGCTTGGGCCACCAGAAGTAGAAGCCGGCGAACATCGCGAACACGACGGTGCCGAAGACCACGTAGTGGAAGTGCGCCACCACGAAGTAGGTGTCCGACACGTGGAAGTCCAGCGGGGGCGAGGCCAGGATGATGCCGGTCAGGCCGCCGAAGAGGAACGTCACGAGGAAGCCGATGGACCACAGCATCGGCGTCTCGAAGGTCAGCGAGCCGCGATACATCGTGCCGATCCAGTTGAAGAACTTCACTCCGGTCGGGACTGCGATGAGCATCGACATCAGCGCGAAGAACGGCAGGGCCACCTGCCCGGTGACGTACATGTGGTGCGCCCACACCGAGACCGAGAGGCCGGCGATGGTGATCGTCGCGAACACCAGGCCCTTGTAGCCGAAGATCGGCTTGCGGCTGAAGACCGGCAGGATCTCGGTCACGATGCCGAAGAACGGCAGCGCCAGGATGTACACCTCGGGGTGACCGAAGAACCAGAACAGGTGCTGCCACATGATCGACCCGTAGTTCTCGGGCTCGAAGATCTGGGCGCCGAGCCGCCGGTCCGCCCCCAGCGCGAGCAGCGCCGCCGCGAGCACCGGGAACGCCATGAGCACGAGCACGCTGGTGATGAGGATGTTCCAGGTGAAGATCGGCATCCGGAACATCGTCATGCCCGGGGCGCGCATGCAGATGATCGTGGTGATGAAGTTGACGGCGCCGAGGATGGTGCCGAAACCGCCGAGCGCGAGGCCGAAGATCACCAGGTCGGCGCCGACGCCCGGCGAGTAGGTGGCGTTCGACAGCGGCGCGTACATGAACCAGCCGAAGGCCGCGGGGCCGCCCGGCGTCAGGAAGCTCGCGGCCGCCATCAGACCGCCGAACAGGTACATCCAGTAGGCCAGCATGTTGAGCCGCGGGAACGCGACGTCGGGGGCGCCGATCTGCAGTGGCATGATCGCGTTGGCCCAGCCGGCGAAGGCCGGCGTCGCGAACAGCAGCAGCATGATCAAGCCGTGCATGGTGAAGGCCTGGTTGTACTCGTTGGGCGTGCTGAAGACCTGCAGGCCGGGCTGGAACAGCTCGGCGCGGATGAGCAACGCGAGCAGTCCGCCGATGAAGAAGAAGATCATCGTCGTGAACAGGTACAGGTTGCCGATCGTCTTGTGGTCGGTGGTGGTGATCCACCGGACGACCTTGCGGCCCTTGCGCTCTACGGGCGGGTACCCCGAAGGTCTGCGTCTCGGGGGCGAGGGTTGCTGTCATGTCACTTGCTCCCGGTGCCGTCGACGCCGTTGGTGGTCCCGCCGGGCACGGCTCCGGCGCCCGGCGGGGTGTAGCTGCGCCCGAGGTTGGAGTCGAGCTGGCCGGTCTGGCCCAGCGCTCGCAGCTGCTGGAGGTGCGCGTCGTAGTCGGCCTGCGAGACCACCTTGACGTTGAACAGCATCTGCGAGTGGTACTCGCCGCACAGCTCGGCGCACTTGCCGCGGTAGGTGCCGATCTGCGTCGGCCTGACCTGGAACTTGTTCCGGACGCCCGGGATCACGTCCATCTTGTAGAGGAACGCGGGGATCCAGAAGGAGTGGTTGACGTCGCGTGAGGTGAGCTCGAACTGGACGAGCTTGTCGACCGGCAGGTACAGCGTCGGCAGCTGGGTCTCGACGCCGGGCTGACCCGTCAGCTGGCCCTGGATGCCGGCCTCGTAGACCTGCGCGTCGACGTAGTTGAAGTCCCACGCCCACTGCTTGCCCACCACGTTGATGGTCACGTCGGGCTTCGCCGAGACGTCGGCGATGGCCGCCTCGTCACGCGCGGTGAAGAAGAAGAGCACCCCGATCATCATGAGCGGGACGACGGTGTAGAGGATCTCCAGCGGCAGGTTGTACCGGATCTGGGTCGGGAACCCGACGTCGTTGCGCCGCCGCCGGTAGGCCACGACGCACCACAGGATGAGCCCCCACACGAGAGCGCCGACCAGCCACGCGGCGATCCACGAGCCGTTCCAGAGCGAGATGATCCGCCCGGTCTGGTTCGTCGTCGTCGACGTGGACGGGAGCCACCCGGTCTCGAGGTGGGCACCGCAGCCCGAGAGCAGCGCGGCGGCGACCAGAGCGCCCGGGACCATCCAGAGGCGGCGGCCGGCGATCCGGCGGCTGCTGCCGCGCCCGGCGCGGTGACCTTCGTGCGAACGCAACGGTGGCCTTCCCACAAGTGCTCCGGCCCGGCGCCAGGGCACCGGACGCTGACGTCCTCCGACGGCAGAACACTACCGGGTGACGGTGCGCCGCGCCCCTGGCGGGGACCCCGTCGCGGGCGACGTCCCGCGACCTCCGGCCAGTGCCTCACGAGAGGGCGCGCCGGACCCTCAAGCCAGGAGGACCGGCCCCGGGCGCAGCGCGGGCGGTGGACACGCCAAGGCGGACCGCAGCCGGGTCAGGTACTCCGCCCGCGGCACCTCCATCACCCCCAGGGAGGCCAGGTGCGGGGTGCGCCACTGGACGTCGAGCAGCCGGCGCGGATCGCCGTCGGCGCGCAACAGCGTCACGAGGCCCAGGAGGGCGACCTTCGAGGCGTCGCGCTCGCGGTGGAACATCGACTCGCCGGCGAACAGGCCGCCGATCGCGATCCCGTACAGCCCTCCGGCGAGCTCGCCCTCGCGCCAGCACTCGACCGAGTGCGCCCAGCCCAGCCGGTGCAGCCGGCCGTAGGCGGCCGCGACCTCGGGGGTGATCCAGGCGCCGCGCCGGGACGGGTCCGCGCACCCCGTCACCACCTCGTCGAAGGCGGTGTCGACGCGCACCTCGAACCGGCGCGCCGACGCGCGCAGCGACCGGGTGACGCGCAGCCCGTCGAGCGGGAGCACCGCCCGGGGATCGGGCGACCACCAGCCCACGGGCCCGCTGCCCCGGCGGCCGACGCCCATCGGGAACAGCCCGGCCCGGTACGCCGCAAGCAGCGTGCCGGGGCGCAGGTCGGCGCCGACGGCGACGAGGTCCTCCCCCGGCTCGGCCGCGTGCAGGTCGAACTGCCACGCACTGGGCGGCGGCTCGACGGGCTCCCCCGGCCCCCCCGCGTTCACGCCGGCACGGCCCCCGGGAGGTGTGTGGCCAGGTCGTCGGCGGCGGCGTCGCCGTACGCGTCGGCGAAGCGCCGCAAGGCGGCGTCGCGCTCGAGCCGGTACTCCTGCGTGCCCACCGTCTCGAGCACGTAGGTGGCGAGCAGTGCGCCCAGCTGGGCGCACCGCGCGTGGCCCAGACCCCAGCCCACACCGGCGAGGAAGCCGGCCCGGAAGGCGTCGCCGACGCCGGTGGGATCGGCGACGACGGTCGCCGGGACGACCGGCACCCGCAGCGGCTCGGCGCCCTCGGACTCGACGACGATCCCGTCCTTGCCGTGCGTCGTGACGCGGACGCCGACCCTGGCGAGCACGTCGGCGTCGCTCCAGCCGGTCTTGCTCCTGATGAGCGCCGCCTCGTAGTCGTTGCTGAAGAGGTAGGCGGCGCCCTCGACGAGCGGCTTGATCTGCGCTCCGTCCGACCACGCGAGCTGCTGGGAGGGGTCGGCGGCGAACGGGATGCCCCGGGTCCGGCACTCCTCGGTGTGCCGGAGCATCGCCTCGGGGTCGTTGGCCCCGACGAGCACGAGGTCGATGGGCTGCCCGCCGGCCAGCGGCGCGAGCTCGATCTGGCGCGCCTCGCTCATCGCGCCCGCGTAGAACGACGCGATCTGCGCCTGGTCGGAGTCGGTGGTGCACACGAACCGCGCGGTGTGGTGCACCGACGAGACGTGCACCCCCGAGCAGTCGACGCCGTGCCGCTCGAGCCAGGAGCGGTACTCGGCGAAGTCCTCGCCCACCGCCCCGACGAGCAGCGGACGCTGCCCGAGCGCCGCGAGGCCGAACGCGATGTTGGCCGCCACCCCGCCCCGGCGGATCTGCAGGTCGTGCACGAGGAAGGACAGCGACACGCGGTGCAGCTGCTCGACCACGAGGCTGTCGGCGAACCGGCCGTCGAAGGCCATGAGGTGGTCCGTGGCGATGGACCCGGTGACCGCGATGCGCACGGGGCGCCACCCTACAAGGGTGGCGCCCCGTTGCACGACGGGCGTCAGCCCGTCGTGGAAAACAAGCCAACACCGACCACGCGGGCCTTGGACGGAACCACACGCGGGTTTGGGGTCAGGGGGGCGAAGCCCCCCTGGGTTCAGTGGAAGCTGTCGCCGCAGGCGCAGCTGCCGCTCGCGTTGGGGTTGTCGATCGTGAAGCCCTGCTTCTCGATGGTGTCGGCGAAGTCGATCGTCGCGCCGTCGAGGTACGGCGAGCTCATCCGGTCGACCACGACCTCGACGCCGTCGAAGTCGCGCACCAGGTCGCCGTCGAGCACGCGCTCGTCGAAGTACAGCTGGTAGATCAGGCCGGAGCAGCCGCCGGGCTGGACGGCGACCCGCAGGCGCAGGTCGTCTCGGCCCTCCTGCTCGAGCAGGCTCTTGACCTTGCCGGCGGCGACATCGGTGAGCACGACGCCGTGCGCGGCGTGCTGCGTCTCGCCCGTGGGGCTCGTGCCGGCAGCGGTCTGGTCCTGGAGGGTCATCCGGGTCATCTCCGTGGGGGTCGGGGTGCGGGTGGCAGCGCTGGTCGAGCGCCCTGGTTCGGTCAGCGACGCCGCCGCCGCCCGCATTCCCTCCAATGTACGTCGCATCCCGGCGCCCGTCCGCCGACCCGCCCCCGTGCTCCACTACGGCTGCATCGCTCCACGTCGGCTCGGTTTCGAGGCCGCCGATCGAGCCGCGGCGGAGCAATGCAGCCGCAGGTGAGCACGCGTCAGGCGGAGGGGCGCGACCAGGTCCGCGCCACCCGCTCGGCGCGGGCGGCCAGCGTGCCGGCGGGGTCGGCCAGGGCCGCGGAGACGGCGGCCGGCCCGTCGGCGACCGCGTAGGCGGACTCCACGCCGATGGCCAGCGCCTCGCGCCGCCCCACGAGCACCTGCCCGGCGATGACGATCACCGGCGTGCCGACCTCGAGGCCGGCGGCCGCCACCGCACGCACCACCTTGCCGCGCAGCGACTGCCAGTCGAACGTCCCCTCGCCGGTGACCACGAGGTCGGCGGCCTCGACCCGGCCTCGAAGGCCCACCGCGTCGAGCACGGCGGTGGCCCCGGGCATCCGCCGCGCTCCCAGCAGCAGCAGGGCGAAGCCGAGGCCGCCGGCCGCGCCCGCGCCCGGCTCGCGCGCCACGGACCGCGGCACGCCCGCCGCGTCGCACGCGGCGGCGGAGAAGTCCCCGAGCGCCCGCTCCAGTCGTTGGGCCTGCTCGGGGGTGGCGCCCTTCTGCTCGGCGAACCCGGCGCTGGCACCGTGGAAGCCCAGCAGCGGCACGTCCACGTCGCTCGCCACCACGATCTCGGCCCCCGCCCAGTCGGCGCGGACGTCGTCGAGCCCCGCCAGGTCGTCGGCGGCGATGCCGAGCAGGGCCTCGCCGCCCCGGGCGAGCCGCTCCGGAGCCCCGCCCCGCTGCGCCTCCAGCAGCGCGGCCAGCAGGCCGGCGCCCCCGTCGTTCGTCGCCGAGCCCCCCAGACCCACCACGATGCGCCGGGCGCCGGCCGCACGGGCCGCCAGCAGCAGGTCACCGACCCCGCGAGTGCTCGTCACGCCCGGGTCGCGCCGCTCCGGGGGCACCAGGTGCAGCCCGCAGGCCTGCGCCGACTCGACGTAGGCGGTCGGCAGGCCGCCCTCGGGGACCAGCAGGACCTGCGCGGGGGTCGGCTCGCCCAGCGGGCCGGGCACGGTCACGAGCTCGGTCCGTCCCGGCAGGGCGGCGGCCAGGACGTCGACGAAGCCGGGGCCGCCGTCCGACAGCGGGCACAGCTCGAGGTCGTCGTCCGGGGCCTGCCGTGCCCAGCCCTCCGCGAGGGCCCCGGCGGCCTGGGCCGCCGTCAGGGTGCCGGTGAAGGAGTCGGGGGCGATCAGGACGCGCACGACGCCCAGTGTGGCCCGCCCCCGACCCGACGCGGGGATGGCCCGAACGGGGCGCCGTCACCTGCCCGGCCGATCGGCCGGCAGGGCGGCGGTGTCGACACATCCTCGGAGGGGACCACCCTGACGGGGCTCGACGGGAGAGCACCGCCGACGAGCCGGCGGGGAGGAGGCGACGTGGACCGGCTGCTGCACCCCGGCATGCGCCTCATGCGCAGGATGGGGGTCACGGCCAAGTTCGGCCTGGTCACGGTGCTGCTGCTGCTCCCGCTGACGATCGGCGTCGGCACCAGCTTCGCCGAGTCGACCGGACCGGCTGCAGGCCGTAGACGCGGAGCGCTCGGGGCTGCGGGTGGCCGCACCCCTGGTCCAGCTCGTCGTGCAGCTCGCCCAGGCCCAGGACGCCGCGGCGCGCGGCCTCGCGCCCCCGCCGCGGCTGACGGCGGTCGACGCCGTCGACGCCGCCGTCCGCGAGGCCGGCCCACGGCTCCCGATCGACGCCGCGTGGCAGGACGCCCGCCGTGACGTCGTCGCCCTCACCCGTGCGAGGCCACGCCGCACAGCCGCCGCCGCGCTGGCGGACGCGCGCGATCCGGCGATGCTCGGCCGTGCTGAAGACGGCGGCGGACGCTTCCGGCCTGATGACCGACCCCGAGCTCGACTCCTACTACATGGTCACGAGCCTGGTGACCACCGCTGCCGCGGCTGCTCGTCGCGGCCGGCGCGGTGCCGTCCGACGGTGACGGCCGCCGGCGGCCCGGCTGGAGGCAGCGCGGCTCGAGCAGCGGGTGGGCGCCCGCACCCTCGCCGGCCTGGCCGACCGCCTCGGCCGGGACCTCGACACCGCGACGGCCGCCACGAGCTGGCCCGAGCTCGAGCGCCGGGTCCGGCCCGACGTCGCGGCCGTGTCGGCGGCCGTGGCCCAGTACGCACCAGGCGGTCGGAGGGCGCCGAGCCGGCGACCGGGGTGACCCCGTTCGGCAGCGGCTCGCTCGCCGGCGCCGCCGGCGTCGCTCGCGAGCGAGCCTGTCCGGCTCGCTCGACGCCCTGCTCGACCGGCGCCAGCGAGGAGCTGGCCTCGAGCCGGGACCGGCCGGTGCTGCTCGCGCTCGGCGCCCTGCTCGTGCTCGGCTACCTGCTCGTCGCCGTGTGGCGCTCCACCAGCCAGGACGTGCGGGCGCTGCTCGAGGACATCAGCACGATCTCGAACGGGCAGCAGCCCCGGCAGCCGGCGATGGAGGGGTCGGACGAGTTCGCCCGGATGAGCCGGGCGATGACGATCACGCGCGACCGGCTGACCTCGCTGCTCGGCTCGCTGCGCTACCAGGCGACGCACGACGAGCTGACCGCGCTGGGCAACCGCACCCTGTTCACCGACAAGATCGCCGAGGCGCTGGCCGAGCAGGGGCCGGGCGTGGCCGTCGTGGTCGCCGACCTCGACCACTTCCGCGACGTGAACGACAGCTTCGGTCACGCGATGGGTGACCGGCTGCTGCGCGCGGTCGGCGTCCGGTTCCACCGGGCCTGCGGGCGGCAGAACGTGGTGGCGCGCCTCGGGCAGCGACGAGTTCGGCATCCTGCTGCCGGCGGGCGGCGGCGAGGCCGCCGCGCTCGACGTCGTCGAGCGGCTGCGGGCCGCGCTGCAGGCGCCGATCGACGTCGACGGGCGGCTGCTCCAGGTGCGCGCGACGTTCGGGGTGGCGGTCGCGGGCGAGGACCGGCGGGGCGCCGGCGAGCTGGTCCGGGACGCGGACGTCGCCCTCGCCGCGGCGCGCGACGCCGCACCCGGGACGCGTCACGACGGCTCGGCCGCCACCCGCGTCGCCGTCTTCGAGCCGGCGATGCACGAGCGCACGCGGGACCGCACGGAGCTGTCCGCGGAGCTCGTCGGGGCGGTCGACCGGGGCGAGCTGCGAGCTCGTCTACCAGCCGATCGTCGACCTCGCGACGCAGGCCGTGCACGGCGTCGAGGCGCTCGCGCGCTGGAACCACCCGACCCGCGGCCTGGTCGCCGCCGACCGTGTTCGTGCCGCTCGCCGAGGCGACCGGGTCGATCGTGCCGATCGGGCGGTGGGTGCTGCGCGAGGCGGCGCTGCAGCTGGCCGCGCTGGCGCGCGCGAGTTCCCCGACGGCTACCCGCTGACCATGGAGGTGAACCTCTCGACCGGCCAGCTCGCCGACCCGGGCCTCGTGCCCGAGCGTCGTCGCGCTGGTCGAGGAGACCGGCGTCGACCCGCGCGACCTGACCCTCGAGATCACCGAGTCGGCGCTGGTCGAGGACCTCGACGCCGCGCTCCGCCCGCTGCGCCAGCTGGCCGCCGTCGGCGTGCGGCTGGCGCTCGACGACTTCGGCACCGGCTACTCGTCGCTGACCTACCTGCGCCGGCTGCCCGTGACGGTGCTCAAGATCGACCGGTCGTTCGTCGTCGACGGCGACGCCGGCGGCGAGGCGCTCGCGCGTGCTGCTGCGGCGGGATCGCGAGCCTCGGCACGGGCCTCGGGATGCAGATCGTCGCCGAGGGGATCGAGACGGTCCGGCAGGCGGAACGGGTCCGCGAGGCCGGGTGCCACCTCGGGCAGGGCTTCCTCTGGGCGCGGCCGATGCCGGCCTGCGAGGTCACCGAGATCCTGCGCCGCGGCGGCCCGCTCACCCCGCTGCCGAGCGCCCGGTTCGCGGCGGGCCCTGACCTCCAGCCGGCGCTAGCAGGGAGCATGGCGCGAGCCGGTCGACGTGCCCTGCGAGCTTCCTTGATCGGCGCCGGGCGTGGGGGTCACGTGCGGTCAGGGCGGCCAGGGCGGCCAGCAGCAGGGTCTCGGCGAGGCAGGCGCGCTCGAACTCCTGCAGGTGCACCGACTCGTTCGTGCCGTGCGCCCGGGTGTCCGGGTCCTCGACGCCGGTGAGCAGCACGGTCGCCTGCGGGTAGACCTCCTTCAGCGCGGCGACGAACGGGATCGAGCCGCCGACCCCCATGTGCACGGGCGCGCGGTCCCAGGCCCGCTCGAGCGCCCAGCGGGCGACGTCGTAGACGGGCCCGTCGAGGTCCCCGCGCCAGGGCTGCCCGGCCTCGCCGAGCGTCACCTCGACCTGGGCGCCCCACGGCGCGTGCGCGTGAGGTGCGCGCCGCAGCGCCTCGAAGGCCTGCTGCGGGTCCTGCCCCGGCGGCACCCGCAGGCTGAACTTGGCGCTGACCGCGGGCAGCAGGGTGTTCGACGACGTCGCCACGCTGGGCGCGTCGATCCCCGTCACGGTCAGCGCCGGGCCGCGCCCACAGCCGCGACTCCAGGCTGCCGCGTCCCCAGGAGCCGGACGCCGTCGAGCACGCCCGCATCGGCGCGCAGGAGGTCCTCGGCGTACCCCAGGTCGTCGGCCTCGCCGCGGGCGAGGCCCTCGACGGCGACGTCACCGTCCTCGGTCCACAGGGTCGACGAGCAGCCGGAGCGTCGCGGTCATGGCGTCGGGCACGGCGCCGCCGTACATCCCCGAGTGCACGGCGTGGTCGAGGGTGCGGACGGTCACGACGCCGTCGACCAGGCCGCGCAGGCTGGTCGTGAGCGCCGGCTGCCCCACCCGCCAGTTGCCCGAGTCGGCCACGACGATCACGTCGGCCGCGAGCCGCTCGCGGTGCTCGCGCGAGGAACCGCTCGAACGTGGGCGACGCCGATCTCCTCCTCGCCCTCGACGAAGACGGTCACCCCGACACCCGGCAGCGTCGCCGTCCGCGAGCGCCCGCAGCGCCGCCAGGTGCACCGCGACCCCGGCCTTGTCGTCGGCCGCGCCGCGGCCGTAGAGCCGGCCGTCGCGCTCGACCGGCTCGAACGCCGGGCGAGTCCCACAGCGCCGGGTCGCCGGGCGGCTGCACGTCGTGGTGGGCGTACAGGAGCACCGTGGGCGCGCCCGGCGGGGCGGGCCGGCGGGCGACGACCGCGGGCGCGCCGCCCTCGACCCGCAGGATCTCGACCTCGGGCAGCCCGGCGCCGCGCAGCAGGTCGGCGACGAACGCGGCGCTGCGCTCGACCTGCTGCTGGTCGAACGCCGGCGCGCGACACGCTGGGGATGCGGACGAGGGCCTCGAGGTCGGCGCGGACGCCGGGCAGCGCGGCGGCCACCCGCGTCCCGCAGGCGTCCGCTCGACGTCGACGGCGCGGCGCGCCGGCGGGCGTGACGCCGGGCTCGGGCGGTGCTGTGCGTCATGACGGCGAACCTAACGCCCCTTGGCACGGTGCGTAGGCTGGGGACGTGTTCGGACGGAACAAGAGCCAGGCGGACGCGGCGGAGCCGCGGCCGCGCCCGGCGCGCGGCGAGCGGGGTCCGGCGGTGCCACCCGGGTCGACGCGGCTGCGACCACGGTCGTCAAGCCGGCCGGCAAGGGCAGGCCCGACGCCGCGCCGGCGCGAGGCGGAGCAGCGCAACAAGCAGCCGCTCGTCGGGTCCCCGCGGCTCGCGCCGAACGCCACCAAGGAGGAGCGCAAGGCCGCCAAGGCGGCGCAGCGCCAGGTGCGGTCCGCCGAGGCCGCCGCTCGCGCGAGGCGATGCTCAGCGGCGACGAGCGGCACCTGCCGGCGCAGCACCGCGGGCCGGCCCGCCGCTACGCCCGCGACTACGTCGACGCCCGCCGCAACCTCGGCGACTACGTGATGCCGATCGGCGTGGTGGTCCTCGCGCTCGGGATCATCCCGCGGCTGCAGCTCATCGGCGTGCCGCTGCTGTACCTGTACGTGATCGCCACGGTGGTCGACTGCTACCTGCTCTCGCGCCGGGTCAACCGCATCACGCACGGAGAAGTTCGGCGCGACAGCAGGCGATCGGCGCCGGCCGGTACGCGGCCTTCCGCGCGGCGCAGATCCGGCGCTTCCGGATGCCCCGCCCGCAGGTCAAGCGCGGCCAGTACCCCGAGTAACGCCCTCCCCCGCGACCTCGTCGACCTCGCCGTCTCAACACATGCGCCCGGCCGATGCGTTCACCACGTAGTCGACGAGGCGAGGGCGCGGTGGAGTTCGAGGACTACGTGGCGGCGCGCGGACGAGCGCTGGAGCGCTACGCGTTCGTGCTGACCGGCGACGCCCAGCGCGCCCAGGATCTCGTGCAGACCGCCCTGGTGAAGGCCTACCGGCGCTGGGGCCGGGTCGGGCGGACCGAGCATCCCGACGCCTACGTGCGGCGCATCGTGACGACGTCCTACCTCGACTGGCGGCGGCGACGCGGCAGCCGGGAGGAGCCGCACGCCGAGCCGCCGGAGCCGGGCGGGCAGGTGCCCGACCACGCCGACCGGGTGGTGGCGCGCGACGAGCTGCGCACCGCCCTCGCAACCCTGACCCCCCAGCAGCGCGCCGTGCTCGTGCTGCGGCACTACGAGGGCTACGACGACGCCGCGATCGCCGGCGTCCTGGGCTGCAGCGAGGGCACGGTGCGCAGTCATGCGAGCCGCGGCGCCCAGCGCCTGCGCGCGGTCCTCGTCCCGACCCGTACGCCCGAGGAGTCGTGATGAACGAGCTCGACGACCTGCTGCCCGCCGCCCTGCACGAGCTGGCCGACGAGGCGCCGCACGACCCCAACCTTGCAGCGCACGTCCGGCGGCGCTCCCGTCGCGGCAGGCTCGTCGCCGGTGCGGGGGCGGGCGTGGCCGCCGCGCTCGCCGTGGTGGCGGTCGTCGCCGCCGTCACGTGGGGCGGCGCGCGGACGGCGTCCCAGCCCGCGGCCCGGGACGGCGGCGTGACGGTGGTCCCCACCTGCAAAGGCACCGTGGTCCGGGGCGTGCTGCCCGAGTGGGCCGGGACGGGTTCTCCGATCCGCGGCCGGTCATGCCGTACGTGGCCAGCGCGAGCGGGAACGTCGTGGCGATCCTCTTCGGCGACCCGCTCACCTCGCCTCCCCGCGCGGATCTCAACAACAAGATCCTCTGGGCGTGGCGCCCGTCGGCGGCGGTGCGCCCCGACGTGCACCTGTCCGCCCGGCTCGAGGGGACCGGACCCGTCGTGACGGCCGGCCTGCCCGCCCCCTTCGGTCCGTCCCAGGTCGACCTGCCCTCGGCCGGCTGCTGGCGGCTCACCATCAGCTGGACCGGTGGACAGGACACCATCGACCTGCGGTACGTGCCGCGGAAGACGTGATCGCCGCAGGGCATCGCGACAGCCTGGCTCGAGGTCAGAGCCGGGCGCGGCGTGCGGCCTGCACGACCACGGCGGCCACCGCGGCGATCGCGGCCAGCCCGAGCACGAGCAGGTCGGCGTCGCCCAGGTACGGGCCCGCGCTGCACGACCGCCGCCACGGCCCGACGCAGCCGTCAACAGAGCCGCACGATCCCTCCGCCATGCGTGATCGCCGCAGCATGCATGATCGCTCCAGCGTGCATGATCGCCGTGAGGGCGGGTGTAGTCATGATCAACGCGAATTGCATGATCAACGCGAGGAAGGGCGAAGACCGGGCGGGGTTGTCCCGGGGCGCGGGACCGGGACGGGCTCTCTAGGGTCGGGGGCATGGAGTTCCGGTACCTCGGCCGCAGCGGCCTGAAGATCAGCGAGATCACCTACGGCAACTGGCTGACCCACGGGTCCCAGGTCGAGAACGACGTCGCGAAGGCCTGCGTGGCCGCGGCGCTCGACGCCGGCATCACGACGTTCGACACGGCCGACGCCTACGCGAACGGTGCCGCCGAGAGCGTGCTCGGCGAGGCGCTCGCCGGGACCCGCCGGGAGAGCATCGAGATCCTCACGAAGGTCTACTGGCCCACCGGCCCGAAGGGCCCCAACGACAGCGGCCTCTCCCGCAAGCACATCGATGGAGTCGATCGACGCGTCGCTGCGCCGGCTCCGCACCGACTACGTCGACGTCTACCAGGCCCACCGGTACGACACCGAGACGCCGCTGGAGGAGACCATGCAGGCCTTCGCGGACGTCGTCCGCGCGGGCAAGGCGCTCTACATCGGCGTCAGCGAGTGGACCGCCGACCAGATCCGCGCCGGCCACGAGCTCGCCGCGGCAGCTGGGCATCCAGCTGGTCTCGAACCAGCCGCAGTACTCGATGCTGTGGCGGGTCATCGAGGGCGAGATCGTGCCGGCGAGCCGCGAGCTCGGCGTGAGCCAGGTCGTCTTCTCGCCCATCGCGCCAGGGCGTGCTCACCGGCAAGTACAAGCCGGGCCAGCCGCCGCCCGCCGGGTCGCGCGCGACCGACGAGAAGGGCGGCGCGAACTTCATCCGCCGCTTCATGACCGACACGGTGCTGGAGCGCGTGCAGGCGCTCGAGCCGGTGGCCAAGGAGGTCGGGCTCACGCAGGCCCAGCTCGCCGTGGCGTGGGTGCTGCAGAACGACAACGTCGCCGCCGCGATCATCGGCGCCTCCCGGCCCGAGCAGGTGCACGAGAACGTGAAGGCCGTCGGCGTGACCATCCCGCCGGAGCTGCTCGCCCGGATCGACGAGGTGCTCGGCGACGTGGTCGAGCGCGACCCCGGCAAGACCGCCGAGAACGCCCCGCAGCACCGTCCGAGCTGAGGCACCGCCCGACCCGCCGGTGGCCGCCGCACGGCTGACAGGATCGGGCCGTGGAGACCTGGCTTCTCACCGGCGGTGCCGGCTACATCGGCGGCCACGTGCTGCGGGCCCTGCGCGACGCACGGGTCACGCGGTGGTCGTGCTCGACCTCCCGGGCAGCGGCCGGCGGCCGCGGCGCGCGTGCCCGCCGACGTCCCGGTGGTGCGGGCGTCGGTGCTCGACCGTGCCGCGGTCGAACGGGCGCTCGTCGAGCACGCCGTCGACGGGGTGATCCACCTGGCCGCGCGCAAGTCGGTCGGGGAGTCGGTCGAGCGCCCGGCGTACTACTACCGCGAGAACGTCGACGGCGACCCTCGCGGTCGTCGAGGCGATGACGGCGGCCGGCGTCGCGCCGGATCGTCTACTCCTCCAGCGCCGCGGTCTACGGCACGCCGGCCACGGCACGTCGTCGACGAGGCCGCGCCGACGGCGCCGCTGAACCCCTACGGCCGCAGCAAGCTGGCGGCCGAGTGGGTCGTCGAGGACGCGGCGCGCGCCCTCGGCTGGGGCGCCGTCAGCCTGCGGTACTTCAACGTCGTCGGGACGGCGGACCCGGCGCTGGCCGACGGCTCGGGCAGCAACCTGTTCCCCCGCGTGCTCGCCGCGCTGGCCGCCGGCCAGCCGCCGCTCGTGCACGGCACCGACTACCCGACCCGCGACGGCTCGTGCGTGCGCGACTACATCCACGTCGGCGACCTCGCGGGCGCCCACCTCGCGGCGCTGGCGGTGACGGCCCGCGCCCGGCTACGAGGTCGTCAACGTGGGCCGCGGGCGAGGGCTACTCGGTGCTCGAGGTGCTGGCCGAGTTCGAGCGGGCGGCCGGCCGGCCCATCGAGCGCGACGCTCGGGCCGCGCCGCCCCGGCGACCCGGCGTCGGTGGTGGCCGCCGTCGACCGGGCCCGCGAGCTGCTGGGCTGGACGGCGACGCACGGCCTCGACGAGATGGTCGGGAGCACATGGGCGGCAGCCGGGCTCACCTGAGCCCGGGCCGGCCGGACGCGCTCTACTCCAGCGGCCGCAGGCTCATCGGCCCGTAGACGCGCTCGCCGTCGCGCAGCAGCGTCACCTGCTCGACGCCGCCCGTGAGCAGCCCCCGCCAGGCCTCACCCACCCACGACTCCGCATCGGCCTGACTGGGGAAGCCGCCCGGATCCTCGGCCACGGCGACGGGCGAGGCGTCGGCGGCCTCGAACCGCCAGCTGAAGGTGGTCATGGCGCCACCGTAGCGAGCACCTCCGACACGGGCCGCCGCGAGCGCACGCCGCGGCACTACCCTCACCGAGGTGCAGCCCCCGGCCCCGCCCGACGCCGTCGTCGACCCCGTCCTCGCCGGCCCCGTCGCCGTGGTGGAGGGCAGCGCGGCCGGGACCTGGCCGGAGCCCGGCTGTCGGTGCGTGGCCTGCCGTGCCGCGACCGCACCCCGGATGCCGGCGGCGCTGCGGATCGGCGGCCTGCGCCTCGCCGGCGGGGCCTCACGCGGCGCCGGGGTCACCACCACCCTCCGGCCCGGCGAGCGGCTCGAGGTGGACGGCGTCCGCGTGGTCGCCCTGCCCGGGCCCGGACGCGCCGGGCGCCCCTCCAACGCTGGTCGCCGGGACGCCCGCCGGGACCCTCCTCTGGGCGCAGGGTCCGGGGCCGCTCGCGGACGCCGCCCTCGACGCGCTGACCGGTGCCGGGCTGGCCGGCGCCGCGCTCGACCTGCGCGACGCCGCCGGCCGCCCCGACCCCCTGGTCCTCGCGCACGGCATGGCCCGGCTGCGCGCCGCCGGGGCGTTGGCGCCGCACACCCCGGTGGTGGCCCTCGGCATCGGTCACGAGCTCCACCCCGGGCTCCTGGTGCAACGGCTGGCGCGCTGGGGGGCGCGGGTTGCCGCCGACGGAGAACCCTTGCTCGGCGACGATCCCGCCGAGGCCCGGCCGGACGGCCCGCTGCGGACGCTCGTGCTCGGCCCCGCGTCGTCGGGCAAGTCGGCCCTCGCCGAGGACCTCCTGGCGGCCGAACCGGCGGTGCTCTACGCGGCGACGGGGCCGGCGCCGAGCGCGGACGATCCCACCTGGTCCGAGCGCGTGCGGGCGCACCGCGGGCGGCGTCCGGCGTGGTGGGGCACGGACGAGACCGGGGACGTCGCGCGGCTCCTGGCCGCGCCCGGGCCGCCGCTGCTCGTGGACGCCCTGGGCACCTGGGTGGCCGCGGTCATGGACGCGGCCGGGGCCTGGGACGATGCGCCGGGATGGCAGGGACGGGTCGAGGGCGAGGTGGACGCGGTGGTGGCGGCGTGGCGGCAGGCGCGGCGACGGGTGGTCGCGGTCGGCGAAGAGGTCGGCTGGGGCGTCGTGCCGGCGGCCGCGGGGGTGTCCGCGTTCCGTGACGTGCTCGGCGGCCTCGCCCGTCGGCTGGCCGCCGAGAGCGAGCGCGTGCTGCTCGTCGTCGCCGGCCGCGTGCTCGAGCTGGGCCCGGGAGCGCCGCGGTGAGCGACATCAGCGAGCACCGCCGACACGTCACAGGGCCCCGACCTGGCCGCCATCGCGCTCGCCGTCCGCTGGCCGCCGGTGGACCCCCAGGACGACGCCCGCGCCGCGCTCGCCGCGCACGGGCTGGGCCCCGCCTACGGCCGGCTCGCCGAGCTCGCCGTGTGGTGGGCCGCCGTCCGCGACGACGCCCGCGCCGCCCCGCCCGCACGCGTGGTCGGCGTGGGCGTGACCAGCCTGCTGCCCGGCACCGGGAGGGCGGCCGTCCGGCGACTCCCGTGGCCCCCGGAGGACACCCCGCCGGTCGAGGCCCTCGCCTGGGGGATCGAGACCGCCGACGCGCTCGCCGACGAGGGCACCGACCTGCTGCTCGTCGCCGCCGACGACCCGCCGGCCCGGCGGGTGCTCGCGGCGGCCCTGCTCGACCTCGGCCCGGTCGACGCGCTGGGCTGGCCGCAGCCCGAGGACGGCACGCGCGACCCGGAGCGCACCGGGCTCGTCGACGACGCGCGCTGGATGGACGAGGCGACCGCCCTGCGCGACGGCCTGCGCCGCGTGCGGGCCGACGAGGAGCACCCCGTGGCCCTGCTGCGCGCGCTCGGGAGCCCCGTCCTCGCCGCCGCGACCGGCCTGCTGCTGCAGGCCACCGCCCGCCGCACGCCGGTGCTGCTCGACGGGCCGGGCGCCGCGGCCGCCGGCCTGTTCGTGCGCGGCCAGGCCTGGGAGGCGCCGGACTGGTGGCAGGTCGCCGAGCGCCCCGCCGACGCCCTGCACGACCGCACCGTCGCCGGCCTGCGCCTGACGCCGCTGCCCGGGCCCGCGGTCGCCGTCGAGGACGGGACGGGGGCCCTGCTCGCCGCCGACGTCCTGGCCGCCGCCGCGACCCTGCTGGCGACCGTCCCCGTGCCGCCGCCCGCCGCGGCGGAACCGCTGCCCGAGCTCGACCCGCTGCCCGACGACGCGCTGCTCGACCCCGAGGCCCCGTGACCCGGGTCCCCCTGCGGGACGGGCTGCTGCTGGCCGTCGGGACGCTCACCGTCGTCCGGGTGCCGCCGCCCCGCCAGGTGGACGCCGCCCGCGCGGGCCTCGCCATGACCGTGGCGCCCGTCGTCGGGGCGCTGCTCGCGCTGCCCGCGACGGCCGTCGCCGGCCTGGCGCTCGCCGCCGGCACCGGCCCGCTGGTCGCGGCCGCCCTGGCGGTCGGGACCCTCGCCTGGGGTTCAGGCGGGCTGCACCTCGACGGGCTCGCCGACACCGTCGACGGGGTGGCCGCCGGCCGCGGCGACCGCGCGCGCTCGCTCGAGGTGATGCGGCAGGGCCAGGTGGGGCCGCTGGGCGCGGCCACCCTCGCGTTGGTGCTCCTCGTGCAGGTGGCGGCGCTCGCGCGCTGCCTGTCCACCGCCGGCGACGCCGGCCGAGGCGCCTGGGGTGCCCTCGCGCTGCCCGTCGCGGCCGCGGCCGGGCGGGCCGCGCTGCCGCTGCTGTGCGCCCGGGGGGTGCCCGCGGCGCGCGCCGGCGGGCTCGGCGCCGGCGTGGCCGGGACGGTGCCCCGACCGGTCGCGCTCGCGGTGCCGCTCGTGGTGGCCGGGCTCGCGGCGCTGGCCGTCGCGCCGGCGCCGGGGCTCCTGCCCGGCGCCGGCCCGCTGCGGGTCGCGGCGGCGGTGCTGGGGGGCTGCCTCGTTGGCGTGTTGCTCGCCGCACGGGCCGCGCGGCGGATCGGCGGCGTGACCGGGGACGTGCTCGGCGCCGGCGTGGAGTGGGGGACGACGGCCGCGCTGGTGCTGCTCGCGACCCGCTGACGCCGCCCGTGAGGGCGGAACCGCGGATCAGGTGGGGCGCGAGTCGACGAACGGCGGCTTGACGACGCGGCACCGCAGCGGCCGGCCCCGGACGTCGACGACCACCTCGTCGCCCTCGCCGACCGAGCGGGCCAGCAGCGCGAGCCCGATGCCCTGCCGCAGGGTGGGCGAGAAGGTGCCCGACGTGGTCACGCCGACCTCGTCGCCGCCCGTGGCGCGCACCGGGAGGTCGGGCCGGGGCACGCCGCGCTCGAGCGCGAGCGAGGCCCCGGAGCAGGCGCGCGGCCCCGCGCTCGCGCTCGGCGAGCGAGCACGTCGCGCCCCCAGAACGCGGGCTTCGACCAGCCGACCGCCCAGCCGGAGCGCGCCTGCACGGGCGTGATGTCGAGCGTCAGCTCGTGGCCGTGCAGCGGGTAGCCCATCTCGGTGCGCAGGGTGTCGCGGGCCCCGAGGCCGCAGGGCAGGCCGTCCTCGGCCAGCACGCGTTCGAGCAACGCGTCCCAGAGGGCCGGGGTGATCTCGGCCGGCGGCAGCAGCTCGTACCCCCGCTCCCCCGTGTAGCCCGTGCGGCAGACGGTGAGGGTGGCACCCTGCCAGGTCGCCTCGGCGAACGACATGTACGGCATGCCCGCCGGGAGCCCGAGCGCCTCGAGGACGGCGTCCGCCCGGGGCCCCTGCACGGCCAGGACGCCGAACCGCTCGTGCTCGTCGGTCACCTCGACGCCGCCGGGCGCGGCGGCCGCGAGCCGCCGCCCCACCTCGGCCGCGTTCGCGGCATTGGGCACCAGCAGGACGTCGTCGTCGGCGCGCAGGTAGACGATGAGGTCGTCGACCACCCCGCCGCTCGCGTCGTCGCAGCACAGGCTGTACTGCGCGCGCCCCGGGCCGATCCGGCCGAGCGCGTTGGTCAGCGTGCCGTCGACCAGGGCGGCGGCACCCGGCCCGCGGACGGCGACCTTGCCCAGATGGCTCACGTCGAAGAGGCCGACCCGCTGCCGGACCGCCTCGTGCTCGCGCAGCACGCCGCCGCCCGGGTACTCGATCGGCATCTCCCACCCGCCGAAGTCGGCGAGCTTGGCCCCCAGCTCGACATGGCGGGCGTGTAGGCGGTGCGGCGGGAGGTCGGCGTGCTCATGCACGGCAACGTAGCGGCCGGGTGCGACGGCCGCGAAGGGCCGCCCCTGCAGGCGGGCTCCAGGGACGGCAACTAGCATCGCGGGGTCCGCCGGGCACCCGCGCGGCGAGACCGCCGGGCGCCCTCGTGCCTGCCGTAACCCATCCGGAAGGACCGTCGTGGCCACCCTCACCGTGTCGACCGCCAGCCCCGCCGAGGTGTCCGCCGACGTGCTCGTGCTCGCCGTCGCGCCCTCCGCGCAGCCCGGCGGCGAGCCCCGGCTGCTCGGCGCCGACAACCTGCCCGACGCGCTGCGCTCGGCGCTCTCGCCGCAGGCGCTGCGCGGCCTGGGCGTGACGGGCCGGCCCGACACGGTGCACCGCCTGCCCTCCGCCGGAGCCGTGGCCGCGCCCGTCGTCGCCCTGGCGGGGGTCGGCGGCGCTTCGTCCGGCGACACTCCGGACGCCGAGGCCCTGCGCCGCGCGGCGGGAGCTGCCGCCCGCGCACTGGACGGCGTCGGCACGGCCGCCTTCGCGTTCCCCGTCGCCGACGAGTCGGCGGTGGCCGCCGTGGCGGAGGGGGCGCTGCTCGGCGCCTACGCCTTCGGCCGCTATCGGGTGCGCTCGGCGCCCGGCCGGCAGGCGCCGCTCGACGGCGTCGTCGTGCTCGCTCCCGAGGGGACGGCGGACGCCGACGCGGTGGGCCGACGGGCGGGCGTGCTCGCCGAGGCGGTCGCCGCCACCCGCGACCTGGTGAACACCCCGCCCTCGGACCTCTACCCCCAGAGCTTCGCGGACGCCGCGGCCGCCGCGGTGGACGGTCTGCCCCGTCGAGCTGACCGTGCTCGACGACGCCGAGCTGCGCGCCGGCGGGTACGGCGGCCTGATCGGCGTCGGCCAGGGCTCGTCGCGGGGGCCGCGGCTGGTGCGCGTCGACTACGTCCCGGAGGGCGCCCGCGGCCATGTGGCCCTCGTGGGCAAGGGGATCACCTTCGACTCCGGTGGCCTGTCGATCAAGCCTGCGGCGGGCATGGAGGACATGAAGTCCGACATGGCCGGCGCCGCGGCGGTCCTCGGGACCGTCGTCGCGGCGGCCCGGCTCGGCGTCCCCGTGCGGGTCAGCGGATGGATGGCACTCGCCGAGAACATGCCCTCGGGCACGGCGCAGCGGCCGTCCGACGTCCTCACGATCTACGGCGGGCGCACGGTCGAGGTCCTCAACACGGACGCAGAGGGGCGGCTGGTGCTCGCCGACGCGATCGTCGCCGCCGGCGAGACCGGGCCCGACCTCATCGTCGACGTCGCGACCTTGACCGGGGCCCAGATGATCGCCCTCGGCCGGCGCGTGTCCGCGGTGATGGCCAACGACGACGCGCTGCGCGAGCGGCTCACCCGGCTCGCCGGCGAGGCGGGCGAGCAGCTGTGGCCGATGCCGCTGCCCCCCGAGCTGCGGCCCAGCCTCGACTCGGCGGTCGCCGACATCGCCAACATGGGCGAGCGGTACGGCGGCATGCTCGTGGCCGGTCTGTTCCTCGCGGAGTTCGTGCCGACCCGCGGCGGCGAGCAGGGCGAGCCGAGCGATGGCGCCGCGGAGGCGGCGGACGCGCCGGCCGGCGACGACGCCAAGATCCCCTGGGCGCACCTCGACATCGCGGGCCCCTCGTTCAACACCGCCGGCGCCCACGGGTACACCCCGAAGGGCGGCACCGGGATCATGGTCCGGACCCTGCTGCGCCTGCTGGAGGACGTCGCGGCGAACGGCGCCTGACCGCCGCGCCCTCGACGCGCCCTCGACGCGCCCTCGACGCGTCCTCGCCCCCCCGAGCGGCCCCGCTCCGCGTCACGATCCCGCCCGTCGCGCACCCATCCCTGCTGACCGGCGAGGCGGAGCTCCTCCCGGCCGGCGAGGGGGCAGCGCATGGGGGTCGGGGGCCTGCTGGCGCGGTTCGCGCCACCGCCGGGCGACGCCGGTCAGGTGCGCACAGCGGCGGAGGCGTGGCGACGCACGGCCGCCGCGGTCGAGGCGCTGGGCGACCGAAGCAGCGCGGCCGCCGCCACGCTCGCGCCCCGATGGCGGGGCCCCGCGCGGCAGGCGTTCGACCGGCAGTGGCACGGGTTCTCGGCGGGGCTGGGTGAGGGCGCCGCGGGGTTGCGCGAAGCGGCGCAGGCGCTCGACCGGGCGGCCGAGGCCATCGACGACCGCGCACGCACGGTACCTGCAGCTGATGGCCGCCTCGGCCGCGACCGTCGCGGTCGGTGTCCTGCTGACGCCGCTCACCCTGGGCGCCTCCGACGCCCTCGCCGGCGGCGCGGTCGCGGGCGAGGTCGCGCCTGCTCCTGACCGCGCTCGCCGAGGCGCTGGGCGTCGAGGCGGCCACGATGGCCGCGGTCGCGGCCCTGGCCGCGCGCATGCTCACCGCGTTCACCGTGCAGACCGGCGTGCTGGTCGGCACGGACGTCGCTGCGGCGGCTCTGGTCCACGGCGACCACGACCCGTTCGGCCACCTCGACGCTGGCGGCCGACGTCGAGGGCGGTCTCGTGGGTGCCGTCGCAATGCCGCTCGGCGTGCTAGCCGGCGCCGGCGCCCGGGTGCTCCCCGAGGCGGTCG
The DNA here is from genome assembly GCA_963792195.1 of uncultured Actinomycetota bacterium. Taxonomy (GTDB): domain Bacteria; phylum Actinomycetota; class Actinomycetes; order Actinomycetales; family Kineosporiaceae; genus DATKNA01. The sequence goes on from CAWBVK010000009.1 coordinate 124,409, forward strand.
CCGCCGGCCGGATGGGGTCGGTCCTGCTCGACGCGGCGTCCTTCGGCGCCTCGGCCGCGCTGGTCGAGCGGGCGTTCGACGGGTCGGTCGATCCCGGCGAGGTCGCCTTCGCGGCGGTGGGCGCCGGGGTCGGCTCCCTCGCCGGGCGCGCCCTGCGCCGCAGCGGCACCGGGACCGGCGCGGGAGCGGTTCATCCCGGGCCCGTGCCTCCGATCGCTCCCGCCGCCGTCGGCGAGACGCTGCCGCCCCACCTGCGCGCGGTGTTCGAGGCCAGCACACCGGTGCCGTCCGGCCGCAGCTTCTTCAGCGCTCGGGACGATACGTGGCTCGCGCGGCTGGTGCCGCGCGTGCCGGCCCAGCCGGGGCGCGCCGTCGTGTTCCTGCACGGCAACAGGCTGAGTGTCCGTGCGGCGGGCCGGTCCCTGTCGCCCGAGGAGCTCGCCGCGGTCGTGCGCGCGGACCCGGCCCTCGCGGGCAAGCCGGTCACGCTGTTCGCCTGCGAGACCGGGCGGCTCGACGACGGGTTCGCCGCCCGGCTCGCCCGCGAGCTCGGGGTCGAGGTGGTGGCCCCGACGGAGCTCGCCTGGCTCGCGCCGGACGGCACGATGTACACGACCAGCGGCCGCCTGCTCGACGACGGCTGGCTCCAGACCGTCCCGCACGACGGCCACTGGCGGCGCTTCCCGCCGCCCGCAGTGGCGGGCGCGACAGCCCCGGATCGAGGAGGTGCCCGACCATGACCACGACGCGCGTCGCCCGGGTCTTCGACGGCCGCGACGAGGCAGGGCGACCGGTCGTCGCCCCCGAGCGCGAGCCGCTCACGGACGCCGACGAGCGCCGACGGATCGTCGCGTTCCTCGACGGAGGTGCCGTCCTGGTCGCCGGCGGTCCTCCGGCGCCCGACCGGCTCGACCCCGACCAGCCGTTCACGGTCCCCGGCGGGTACGCCACCGACGGCACCTGGATCTGGGGGGCGCCGCTGCGCTACTACGTGGAACGTCACGGCCTCGCCCCCGAGCCGGAGCTGCTCGCGCACATTCGCGCCTCCGGGTACCGCGCGCGCACGCCGTCTCGCGCGGAGGTCGAGCACGCCTACGCCGACCTGCAGGACTACTTCCGGTCGGCGGCCCCGCGGTGAACCCCGTGCGAGCCCGGGCCCGCTGCGATCAGCGCACGGCCTGCGTCGAGGCGAGCATGGCGCCGAGGCCCTCGCCCCACGCCCGGGCGCGCGCCGTCTCGCCGTCGCGCAGCGGACCGGTCATGCCGGTCACCACGAAGCCGACCGGGTCGCAGAAGGCGGTGCCGCCCGCCCGACGTGCGGCCCGGGCGATCCGCGGGGCGGCCCCGCCTGAGAACCTGCCGCCCAGCCGGGTGTCGTAGGCCGCCACCTTCTGGCCGGCGTCCAGTCCCAGGGCGAGCAGCTCGCGCAGGCCGGCTGCGCCGGCCTCGGGATCGTGCATTCGCGGCTCGGCGCCCTGCGCGTCCTTGGCGATCTGCGCCGTCCGGCTGCGGGCCGAACTCATGCCCCACGCATGGGTCGGGCAGCCGAGCACCAGCAGGTCGAGCCCGGCGAGCGCCGCGGGCCCCTCGGCGACGACGTCCGCCGCAGGGCGGCACCGCACCTCGAGGTCGTCCCGCGACGCCGCCAGCCCAGCCGCCACCTCCTCCGCCACGCGGCGGGTGTTGCCGTACAGACTCTCGTGGACCACCAGTGCCCGCATCGTCCTCACCTCTCGCGGCCAGCCTCGCCCCGCGCGGGGCCGGCGCGGGAGAGGCTTTGGTCACAAGGACGGCGAGAGGAGCGAGCGTGGCGAGCAGGAGCCCAGGAGGACGGCCCGGGGCGCCCGGCGGGCCGGGACATCCCGTACCCGCCTGGCGGCGGGTGACCGAGGGCGAGCACCGCTGGGCCGCCGCCGTCGCCGTCGTCGCGATGATCGTGCTGCAGTCCCGGGTGCCCGAGGACCTCGTGCTCGTGAGCTGGTGGCTGCTCCCGGCGATCGAGACGGTCCTGCTCGTGGCCCTGATCGCGGCCAACCCGGGCAAGCTGGGCGCCTCGAGCCGGACCCTGCACCGGCTCAGCCTGGCGCTCGTCGCCGTCGCCAGCCTCGCGAACGGCTGGGCGGCCGTCAGCCTCGTGGTGGGACTCGTCAATGGCACCATCGGGAAGGACGCCGGCTCCCTGCTCTTCACCGGCGGCAACATCTGGGTGACGAACATCGTCGTCTTCTCGCTCTGGTACTGGGACCTCGACCGCGGCGGGCCCAGGAGCCCGCGCGCGGAACGAGCAGGACGAGCCGGACTTCATCTTCCCGCAGATGACCACGCCCGACCTGGCTCCGCACGACTGGGAGCCGCGCTTCCACGACTACCTCTACCTGGCCTACACGAACGCCACCGCGTTCAGCCCGACGGACACCATGCCGTTCTCGCGCTGGTCGAAGATGACCATGATGCTGCAGTCCACGATCTCGCTCGTGACCGGGGCCCTGATCGTCGCCCGGGCCGTGAACATCCTCCGCTGAGCCGCGCCGCCGTCACCGCCGGCCCCCCAACTCCTGCCGCTGATCAAGGAAGGTAGAGGGATCATGCAGTGGTCCTTGATCCCTCTACCTTCCTTGATCAGCGGTAGAAAGGGGGAACGACTCGATCAGCGGCAGTCTCCGCTCGACTCCCTGACGACGAGCCGGTGGCCGGCGGTGACGGTGCGGGCGGGAGCACGGTCGCCGTCGATCCGGGCGGCGAGCAGGTCGACCGCGGTCTCGGCGATCTGCTGGGTCTCGAGGGCGACGGTGCTGAGCGACGGCGACACGTACCGGGCGTCCTCGACGTCGTCGACCCCGACGACCGCGACGTCGCCGGGCACCCGCACACCCGCCTCCGCCAGGCCCCGCAGCACCCCGAGGGCGAGCAGGTCGTTGAAGCACAACACGGCGTCGACCTCGACCCCGCCGGCCAGCAGCGCGCGGGCGGCGTCCGCGCCCTGGGCCCGGTGCCAGGCGTCCGCCGGCACGATGAGGTCGGGATCGACGGCGAGCCCGGCCCCGGCGAGGCCCCGCAGGTAACCCTCCAGGCGGAGCCGGGCTGTGACCCCGGCCGCGGTGCTCTGGATGCCGACGGCCGCGATGCGGCGGCGGCCCAGCCCGGCCAGGTGGGCCACGGCGGTCTCGGCGACGGCCACGTTGTCGACGGTGACCAGGTCGACCCTCGCCCCCGAGACCCGCTCCCCAAGGAGCACGAGCGGGGGCGCGGCGCCGCCGTCGGGCAGATCGGAGGCCTGCAGCGCGAGCGGGGAGAAGATGAGCCCGTCGATGAGGTGCGGGCGGATGCCGGACGCCGCCAGCCGCTCCTGCTCGAGCTCGCCGCGCGTCTCGTCGACGAGGATCGTCCAGCCCCGGCCGCGCGCCGCGTGCACCACGTGGTGGGCGAGCTCCGCGAAGTAGGGGGCGTGCAGCTCGGGCAGCGCCAGGGCCACGACCCCGGAGCGGCCGCTGCGCAGGCTCCGGGCGGTGAGATTGGGCACGAAGCCGAGTTCCGCGATCGCCGCCTGCACGCGGGAGCGCGTCTCGGGCGTCACGTGCTCGTAGCCGTTGACCACGTTGCTGACGGTCTTGACCGAGACACCCGCCCGGGCCGCGACATGCTTCATGGTTGCCCGCATGCCGCCCTCCTCGGACTCGTGCCCGCCGGTCCCGGAGGCCGGTGCTCGACGGACGACGGCAGGCTAGTGCGCGGGACGGTCGTGTACAACGTTGAGCAGAACGGGCACAGCGGGACGTTCGAGAACGAATCGTTGGCAGTCGGCGAGGCCCGGGTTAGCCTGATCGTTCAGTGGCGTCGCTGCGCGCGGCGTCCTTGGGTCAGGGAGCACCATGACCTTCTCGGGGTTCCATTCGATCGCGGTCCTCGGCGTCGACGGCTGCCACGGCCGCCCGTTCACGTCTGCCCGGGGCGGTCGCCGTGCGCTGCGCCGCGTGGTCGACGAGGCCTGCGCGGCGGCCGGCGCCGGCCGTCACGACGTCCACCGGACCGGGCTCGGTGAGGGATTCGTGCTGGCCTTCCACGCGGCGACGGCCCGCGCGGACCTGAGCACCCGCTTCGTGCGCGCGCTCGACCGCGCCGTGCGCGAGCACGACGAGGGCGCGGAGCCCGGCGCGGGTTTCCGACTGCGCATCGCCCTGCACGCGGGCGACGTCCGGTTCAGGGCGGCCTCGTGGACGGGTCAGGCGCTCGGCGAGGCCTGCGAGCTGGCGGCGAGCGACGTGCTGCGCCGCGTGCTCACCGCGGCGCCCGACGCGGTCACGGCGGTCGCCGTGAGCGCGGGCTGGTACGCGGCGACGGTCGAGCAGGGCCGGGCCGACGGGACGGGTTTCGCGCGGGTGCGGGTGCCGCTGGCGGGCGGCGGCGACGCGGTCGCCTGGGTCCGCGTGCCAGGGGTTGCCCGCCCGCCTGGCCTGACCCCCGCCGACACCCTGCGGCTCCCCCGGCAGTCGCACGTCGAGAGGCTCCTGCTCACGGAGTGAGGCTTCAGGGCCGGACGGCGACCACGAGCTCGGTGACGACCGGGCCGAGGGGGAACGATCCGCTCGGCTCGATGGCCAGCAACGCCGCCCGCAGGTCGGCCTCGAACGCGCCGCGCCGGTCCCCCAGCCGCGCCGGCGAGCTGAAGCTGTAGGAGAACTGGGCCCCCACCAGCTCGTCCAGCGTGACGGCGACCTCCCCATGCTTGAAGGTCAGCACGTCGACCCGCGAGAACGGTGACGCCCGCAGCACGTCGAGGTGCTCCTCGGTCCGCCGCGTGACGTGATCGGGGGCCAGGCCGTAGCGGTCGATCACCTCCCGCACGGCGGCGATCCAGGCCGCGGTCGCCGGGTCGGCGCCGCCACGCGACTCGAGCGTGCGCAGGAGCGCGACCCCGCCCGCCGGCGCGACGAGCCCGTCGAGATCGCGGAGCACGGCTGGCCGGTCCATCCAGTGGAAGGAGCGGCCCATCGTCACGGCGTCCAACGGCGGCAGGCCGAGTTCGGCGAGCCGGGTGGAGTCGCCGGGCCGCCACTCGACGGCCTCCGCCCCGGGCGCGCTCCGCGCCTGCTGGAGCATGCCGGCGGACGGGTCGACGGCGACGACGCGACCGACGAGCGGCGCGAGGCCGAGAGCCACGCCGCCGGTGCCGGTCCCGAGGTCGAGCACGGTGCTGCTCTCACGGAGCGCGAGCGCGTCGACGAGGGCGGGGAAGACCCGAGGGTCGTACGGCTGCCGGTACCGCGCGTAGTACGGGGCCGCGGAGGCGAAGATCTCGCCGGCCTCGCTCACGGTGCCAGCCCGCGCACCGCCGCGGCGAAGGCCTCCGACCGCTGCTCGTACGTGCCGTATTCGGCCGGGCTCGGCGCTGCCGGGGAGAAGAGCACCACCCCGCCGGGCGGCGTCAGCTTGGCGGCGAGACGGACGGCGTCCGCGACGTCGTCGGTGCGCTCGACGGCGACGCCGTCCAGTGCCGCGGCGAGGCGGGCTCCCGCGTCACCCATGGCGACGACGGCGAGCCGCGTGTCCCCCACCCGCCCTGCCAGGTAGCGCGCTAGCGGTTCGTAGTCGATCCCGCGGTCCAGGCCCCCGGCGAGCAGGGTGAGCGCGCGCCCCGGGTAGGCCTCGCACGCCGCGATCGCGGCCTGGGCGCTGGTCGCCAGGCTGTCGTCGACGTAGGTGACGCCGGCGGCCGTGCCCACCGGTTCCAGCCGGTGCGGCAGCGGCGCGAACCCCGCCAGCGCCTCCTCGAGGGCTGCCGCATGAGCGCGGACGTCGACGCCGAGCGCGTCGAGCACGGCCACCGCCGCGGCCACGTTCACCCGGTTGTGCGCGCCCGGCAGCCGGCACCTCGCGAGGTCGAGCACGCGCGCCCCGTCGAGCACCACACCATCGCCATAGACCCGTACCCGGCTCGAGGCCTCGCCGTACGTCTGCGCGCCCGCCAGGGCCGGGTCGTCGAGCACGGCGCGGACGCCCGGGTCGGCCCCGTTGACCAGACCGATGGGGGCCCCCGCCGAGAAGAGCCGCAGCTTGTCGGCGTAATAGCGCCCGACGCTCCCGTGCCAGGGCAGGTGGTCGGGGAAGAGCGAGGTCAGGACGGCGACGCGCGGCGGCGACGCCACGAGCGCCGCCTGGTAGCTCGACACCTCGGCGACGACGACCGGGCCGGCCGACGGGGCCGCCGGCAGCGGCAGCAGGTCGAGCAGCGCCGCGCCGATGTTGCCGCCCGCCGCAGCGGGGGTACCGGCGGCGACCAGCAGGTGGGCGGTGAGCCGCGTGACGGTCGACTTGCCCTTGCTGCCCGTCACGGCGACGGTCCGGCCGCCGTGCTCCGCGAGGAAGAGCTCGGTGCCGCCGGTCACGACCACACCGCGCGCCTCCAGTGCCAGCACGTCGGGCCGGTACCGGCTGACGCCGGGCGAAAGCACCACGACGTCGGCGCAGGGCGCCCCGTCGACCGGTGCGAGCACGGGGACGGCGTCGAGCCCGGCGCCGGCCCAGGCGGCCAGCGCCTCCGGCGAGGGCGGCGCGTCGACCAGCGCGACGACGTCCGATGCGCCCGCCTGCAGAGCCGCCCGGGCCGCCGCCCTGCCCTCGCGCCCGATCCCCCAGACGGCCACACGCCGGTTCCGCAGGCCGGCGAGCCCCATCTCGCGGCTCACGCGACGGCCGCCGGCGCCCCGTGACGGAGCGCCTCGCCGAGCGCCACCCACGCGTGCGCCGGGAGCTCGTGCTCGGTGCTCGGCGTGAGGACGGCGGCGATCTCGGCCTCGCCGGGCAGACCGCGGGTGGCCTGCAGCTCGCTCACGAGCGTCGCGACGAGCGCGCTGTCGGCCCACTGGCCGCCCGCGGCGACGAGGGCGAGCGCGGCCTGCGACTCCTCGATCTCGCCCACGCACTCGAACGGCTTGAACCCGGCGAGTCCGAGGAGCTCGCGGTACCCCGCCAGCTGGGCCTGTCCGTCCGGTAGGTCCGCGAGCAGGTCCACACCGACGATCGCCGCCAGGTCTGCGCGCCGCAGGAACGGCGCCAGCGCGAGGACCACGAACCGGCACTTGGGGCAGTGGCCGCACCAGCGGTCGACGCGCCGGCCCTCCTCGATCCGGAAGGCCGCGTTGCAGCTCGTGAACGCCGCATGGAACTCGGGGTGCCCGGCGAAGACCGCCGCGATCTGGAGCTCCGACAGGGGGCGCAGCAGCGAGTAGTAGGTGACGTCGGGGGTGGCGCCGGCGAGAGCGGCCCGGAGCCGCCGCTCGGCGGCCAGCCCCTTGCTGTACTGGTGGTTCACGGGCAGCCCGTCGCGCTCGAAGCTGCCGACGTTCGACGAGCGCTCGTTCGAGAACACCACCTCGTCGGCGCCGGTCACGATCGCCTGCGCGACGGCCACGAGGCTGACGATCGCGGTCACGGGGACGTGCCCGTTGAGCGCGCCGGCGCGATTGAGCCCGGGCAGCTGCGGGTCGAGGCCGCGGCGCGCCCCCACCAGCGGCAGCCCGGCCGCCGCCGCGCAGTCCCGCGCGGCACGGTGCCCGCCGATGCTGAACGGCACCACCTCCTCGCCGGCGCCGGAGAGCACGGCGAGGCTGACGCACGAGTCCTTGCCGCCGCCGATCGCCACCAGCGAGCGCCTCGGCAGGCCGAGCCCTGCGACGGGCTCAGGCGCCTGCCCGAGGGCCTCGTCGAAGACGGGCCGCTCGGAGAGGTCGATGCCGTTCTCGTAGGCGAACTCGCCGAGGCCCTCGCGGTACAGGGCCTCGAGCCACTCCCGCTCGGGGCCCGTCAGGGCCGGGACGCCGACCGTGCGGGGCGCGGCGACCTTGTAGTAGCTGACGCCGGCGGCGAGCCAGATCAGCCGGCCGACGCGCTCGAGGGCGGCCGCGCGGGCGGGCGCGAGCGGCGTCTCGCCGCCCGCGAGGGTGACGGTCTCGGCGAGGTCGAGGGCGCCCGCCGGGCCCGACAGCCGGTATCGCCCGGTGACGGTGAGGGCCTCGAGGTCGACGTCCACGCCGGTGTACGTGAACCGGTCGTACGCCGACGGATCGAACGCCGCCTCCGCCACCACGCCCAGCAGGCTACCCGGCGCGCGCGCAGGCCCCCCGGACCTCCCTGCCTGCGCGCGCGCAGGCCCCCCGGACCTCTCCCTGCCCGCTTTGCACTGGCGTCACATGTGGGCCGCCTGCTCGAGGTGCCCGTGGCCCGGATCTGAGGCCAGAGCAAAGCGTCGCGGCGGGTGGCCCGCGGCCGCGAGCGGACCAGCGGCGCGCCGGTGCGGGGAACCGCGTCGCCCGTGCCGCGGGCGGTCCGCGAGAATGACGGGCATGTCGTCCGCCACCGACGCGCCTGCCATGGCAGCGCCGCTCCCCGCCCTGCCGACCGAGGGCGACTGGGTCGCACGTCTCGCCGACGAGGTGATCGCCGAGGCCGACCGGCGCAAGCCCGGCGAGACGATCGTCTGCGCGTCGGGCATCAGCCCGTCGGGGCCGATCCACCTGGGCAACCTGCGCGAGGTGCTCACCCCGCACCTGGTCGCCGACGAGATCCGGCGGCGCGGGCGCGACGTGGTGCACCTGCTCTCCTGGGACGACTACGACCGGTTCCGGCGCGTGCCCGCGGGCGTCGACCCGAGCTGGGCCCAGCATGTCGGCAAGCCGCTCACGAGCGTCCCGGCGCCGCCCGGGAGTACGCACCCGAACTGGGCCGAGCACTTCAAGGCGCCCCTGCTCGAGGCCCTCGACCGGCTCGGCGTCGAGGTGCGCGCCGTCAGCCAGACGCAGATGTACATGTCGGGCGCCTACGTGGAGCAGGTCCTGCTGGCGATGCGCGAGCGCGAGCGCATCGACGCGATCCTCGGCCGGTACCGCACCCGGCAGAAGGTCTCCGAGGAGGCCGAGGAGGAGGGTTCGGGCGCGGCGACGGAGGACGACGGCGCGTCGGCGTCCGGGTACTTCCCCTACAAGCCGTACTGCTCCCGGTGCGGCCGCGACACGACCCGCGTCACCGCGTACGACGACGCCACGACGGACATGACCTACGTCTGCGAGGACGGGTTCACGGAGACCGTCCCGCTGCGCGAGCACCGGCAGGGCAAGCTCGTGTGGAAGGTCGACTGGCCGATGCGCTGGGCGTACGAGGGCGTCGACTTCGAGCCCTCGGGCGTGGACCACCAGTCGCCGGGGTCGTCGTTCGTGGTCGGCGGGCAGATCGTGCGCGAGGTCTTCGGCGGGCAGCAGCCGATCGGGCCCATGTACGCCTTCGTCGGCATCAGCGGCATGGCGAAGATGAGCAGTTCGAAGGGCGCCGTCCCGATCCCGCTCGACGCGCTCGAGATCATGGAGGCGCCGCTGCTGCGCTGGCTCTACGCGCGGCGGCGGCCCAACCAGGCCATCACCGTGGCGTTCGACCAGGAGGTGCAGCGGCTGTACGACGAGTGGGACGCGCTGGCCCGCAAGATCGCCGCAGGCGCCGACGTGCCCCCCGGCGACGTCGCCGGCTACGTGCGGGGGGCCAGTACCGCGACGGGTGCGCTGGAGACCACCCCGCACCCGCTCCCCTACCGCATGCTCGCCTCGGTCGTCGACGTCACCTCGGGCGAGCCCGGGCAGACCCTGCGGATCCTCCACGACTCCGACCCGAGCGTGTCCGACCTCGACGAGCTGCGGCCCCGGCTCGACAAGGCGACCCGGTGGGTGGTCACCTACGTGGCGCCCGACCAGCGCACGCACGTGCGCACCGAGCCGGACGCCGCCTTGCTGGCGTCGCTCGGTGAGCAGCAGCGGGAGGCGCTGCGGCTGGTCGTCGCGGGCCTCGACGAGCACTGGTCGCTCGACGGGCTCACCACGCTCGTGTACGGCGTCCCGAAGCTGCAGGCGGGTCTCGCGCCCGACGCCAAGCCGACGGCAGAGCTCAAGGCGGCCCAGCGCGAGTTCTTCGCACTGCTCTACCGGCTGCTCGTCGGCCGCGACACCGGCCCCCGCCTGCCCACGCTGCTGCTGGCGGTGGGCGCCGACCGGATCCGGGCGCTGCTGACGCCGCCGGCCTGAGCGACTGGCGTGGCGGTCGCGCTCGCCCTGCTGACGGCCGCCGTATACGGCACCGGCGACTTCCTCGGGGGGCTGTCGGCGCGGCGGCTGCCCGCCCTGGTCGTCGTCGGCCTGTCGCAGCTGATCGGGCTGGCGGTGGCCGTCGTGCTCGCGCTCCCGCTAGGGGGCACCGTCACCGCCGCCGACGTCGCGTGGAGCTCCGCTGCCGGCATGGCGGGAGCCGTCGGGCTCACCGTGTTCTACCGGGCGCTGGCCGGTGGGGCGATGACCGTGGTCGCGCCGGTGACAGCGGTGTGCGCCGCGGCCGTGCCGGTCGTCGCCGGGCTCGCCGCCGGCGACGTCGTGGGCGTGCCCGCGCTCGCCGGTGTCGCGCTGGCGCTGCCCGCGGTAGGGCTCGTCGCCGCCGAGCGCGGCGGCGGGCGCGCCCGGCTGGGCCCGGGCCCGCTGCTCGCGGCACTCGTGGCGGGGCTCGCGTTCGGTGCCTTCTTCGTGCTGCTGCACCGGGCGTCGCCCGGCAGCGGGCTGTGGCCCGTGGTGGTGGCGCGCGCCGCGTCGGCCGCTCTCGTCGGCGTGGCGCTCGCCGTGCTGCGCCTTCGTCGCGGCGGCGCGGCCGCCGTCCCGTACCGGCTGGCGGGGGCGACCCTCGCCCTGGTGGCGGCCACCGGGATCGCCGACATGACCGCGAACGTGCTCTACCTGCTGGCGGTCCGGCAGGGCCAGCTGTCGGTCGTGGGCCTGCTGTCGTCGCTCTACCCGGTGAGCACCGTGATCCTCGCGACGGCGCTGCTGCGCGAGCGCCTCTCGCGCGTCCAGCTGGCGGGGGTCGGCGGGTGCGCCGTCGCCGTCGCGCTGATCGCCTGGGGGTGACGTGCGCAAGGCTGACGACATGGCGAGGGGCGCGGCGACGATCGACCTCAGCTGGTCGGACCTCCGCGCGGTCACCGGGTACGCGGCGGCCTGCGCGCTCCCGGCGCTGCCGCTCTTCGAGCCGCGGACGCGCCGGCGACGGGCGACCGCGAGCGGCCGTCGACGCCGCGCAGCGGTTCGCCGACGGGGGCGAGCGCACGAAGGCGTTGCGCGACGCGGCCTGGGCGGCCCAACGGGCGGCGCACGAGGCCCGCGACGCCGGAGAGGCCGCCGCGAGCGAGGCGGCGCGGGCCGCTCTCGCGGCGGCCGGCGCGGCGTTCCTGCACCCGCTGGCGAACGCCACGCAGGTGAAGCACATCCTCGGTTCGGCCGCTCACGCCGCCCGCGCGTTCGAGCTCGCCGCGGGCGGCGACCCCTCCGCCGCGCTCGAGCAGCTGGAACGGGCACGCGGGCTCGCGTCTCCGGTGGTCGTCGAGGTCCTGCGGCGCTACCCGACCGCGCCGGCGGGTGGCGGACGTGTCGGCGAACTGATCCGGCTGCTCGACGCGTCGCTGCGCCCGCCGGTGTGGAGCTCGTAGGCGTCGACGGCCGCCCATCACCCCTCCAGCCGGAAATGCCACAGGACGACGGGAGGACCGGTCCATGCGCCCGGTCCCGCAGGCCGCGTCCAGCGCGGTGCCCGGCGGCAGGGCGGCGAGGACGTCGTCGAGGAACGGCTCGTCGAGCTCGAACAGGGCGTTGCCCGGGTCGTCGTAGCTGCCGGACCACTGGTCGTGGGCGGCCTCCGCGGCCCCGGTCTCGACCTGCACGCCGGGGTGCCCGGCGAGCTCGGGGTCGTCCAGCAGCCGGCGGACCTCGGCCAGCCTCGCCCTGACGAACTGCTCGTCGTAGCCGTCGTCGCCGGCCCACGCCTTCAGCAGCGCGAGGCCCTCCATGCCGAGCAGGTAGGCCAGGGGGTGCTGATAGACCACTCGTGGACGCTAGGCGACCGGGCGGCCGGTCGGCACGGGGATTCCGCCCGGCGAGCCAGGAGCGCCTACGGCAGTACAGCCACGACCCTGTAGGCAACCTCCGGTACCACGCAGGCCCCACCCCACCGTCAGGAGCAGCAATGAAGGTCCCCCCGCCGGACGCCATCCTGCGTCACCCCGAGCGGCACAGCCCGGTCGTGGTGGGCCACGCCCGCGCCAACGCCGCCGACCTCCAGCTCCGCATCGCGGACGCGATCACGAAGTTCGCGGGGTCGATGCCCTTCGTCTACCTGCACGCCGTGGTCTTCGCGGCGTGGATGCTCTTCATCGAGGGCAGCCCCTGGCCCACCCTCACGCTGATCGTGTCGCTCGAGGCGATCTTCCTGTCGACGTTCGTCATGATCGGGCAGAACCGGCAGTCGGCCTTCCAGCAGGCCAAGGCCGACCACGACTTCGTCGCGGAGGAACAGGAGCTCCACCACAACACCGACCTCACCGAGGCGATCCACGAACTGACGGGCCGGATCCACGCGATCGTCAGCGCGCAGGCGGGGCCGCCCGTCGAGGAGCGGTCCTGATGCGTCACGTCGTCCTCGGGATGGGCGGCGTCGGCGGCCTGCTCGGCGCCGCCCTGGGCGCCGCGGGTGAGGACGTGCGCTTCGTCGCGCGGCCCTCGACCGTGGCCGGGTACCCCGGGACCGTCGAGCTCGACAGCGCGGTGCTGGGCAGGCTGCGGGCGGTGATCCCGGCCACGGCGTCGCTCGACCCGGCGGCCGCACCCGATGTCGTGTGGGTGACGGTCAAGGCCACCGGCCTGCAGGAGGCGCTCGAGCTGCTGCCTCCCGGGGTCGTCGGGGACGCGCTCGTGCTCCCGCTGCTCAACGGGATCGACCACGTCGAGCTCCTGCGCGGGCGCTACCCGCGGGTCGCCGCCGCGACGATCCGCGTCGAGTCCGAACGCGTGGGACCCGGCCGCATCCGCCAGCCGTCCCAGTTCGTGCGGGTCGAGATCGCGCCCGTGCCAGGGCCCGGAGCCGGTCGGCCCTCCGGCACGCCCGACGGCGTCGTCGCCCTGCTCCAGCAGGCCGGCATCGAGGCCAGGCTCCGCCCCGACGAGACGTCGATGCTGTGGAGCAAGCTGGTGTTCCTCGCCCCCATGGCGCTCGCGACGAGCGCGTTCGACGCGGCCGTCGGGCAGGTCCGCGAGCGGCCCGAGTTCCTGGGTTGCCAGGCTGAGGCGGTCGCCGTGGCACAGGCGGACGGCGCCGACGTCGACGCTGCATCCCTACGGGCCGCGACGACGGCCGCACCCGGAGGGATGCGCAGCTCGATGCAGAAGGACGTCGACCACGGCCGCGAGCCGGAGCTCGACGCCATCGCCGGTCCGATCCTGCGTCGGGGCGCGTCCCGGGCCATAGCCACGCCGCACACCGAGGATCTCGTCCGCCGCATCCGCGCCCGGATCGCGGGCGCCTGACGCGCGACCCCGCCCTCCGGTCGGGCGGTCCGTACAGTGCCCGTCGTGCGAGCGCTGAACGTGACCGGTGACGACCAGCTCCGGTGGACGGAGCTGCCCGGCGCCGAACCCGCGATCGTCGTCGTGCCGGGGCTCGGCGCCTCGGCGGTCGCGCACTTCCTCCATGTCGTCACCGACCCGGTGCTCGCCGGCCGGCGCGTGCTGTTCCTCGACCTCCTCGGCTTCGGCGTGAGCGACCGCCCGCGCTCGTTCGACTACACCCTCGAGTCGCACGCGACCGCCGTCATCCGCGTCCTGAGGCACGCCGGGCTCGGCCCGGTCGATCTCGTCGGGCACAGCCTGGGCGGGTCCATCGCCGTCGTCGCCGCGCACCTCGACCCGGCCGCCGTCGGGCGCCTCGTCGCGATCGAGCCGAACCTGGACCCGTGGGACGGCCAGGCCAGCGTCCTGATCGCCCGACAGGGCGAGGCCGACTTCGCGGCGAGCGGCTTCGCCGAGCTGTTGCTCTCGGCGAGCCCGTCGTGGCGCGCCACGCTCCGGCTCGCCGACCCCGTGGCGCTGCACCGCACGGCCGTCGGCCTGTGCACCGGGTCGGAACCGACGATGCGGCAGGCGCTCCTCGAGGCGCCGATGCCGCGCACGCTCGTCTGGGGCGACCTGTCGTCGCCGCCGTCCGGCCTGGGCGAGCTGCTCGCCTGCGGCGTCGCCCACGTCGGCATCCCCGGCGCCGGGCACGTGCCGATGGAGGACGCCCCGGCCGCCCTGGCCCGCGCGCTGGCGGCCGCTCTGCTGTTGCCATAGCGGGTGCGGCAGGAGGAAGGGTCACGGGGTCAGGGGCAGCGCGAGCACGGTCCGGACGGCGCCCGCGTCGCCGCCCACGGTCACGCCGCCGTCCCCGGCGACGGCGTCGAACGGCTCGCGCCGCCACAGCAGGAGCAGCAACGTGGCGGCCGGCGCCGACACGACGGCGTCCGGGGCATCGGGGACCTCCCCGGCAGGCGCGAGGAGCCACGGACCCCAGCCGGGCGCGTCGGTGGCGCGCAGCTCGACGCTCACCTCGGCGGGCTCGAGGCGGCTGAGGCGCACCTGCCGCGGCACGAACATGGTGACGACCTCGTCGACGCCGTCCGCTGCGAGTTCGGGGTCGAGGGGATCGGCGTGACCGAGGGCGCGGGCGGCGTCCCACGCGTGCAGCGTGGTCTCGTGCGGGACGCGGCGCTGCCAGAAGGACGCCGTCCGCGGCTTGGGGCCGAAGCCCCAGCACGGCTGGCCGGGGTCGGCGTCCCCGAGTGCGCTCCGGATCGCCTCGGCACCCTCCTCGAACCAGGCGCACAGGTCCTCGGAGCCAGCGGGCGCGGAGGGCGCGCGCTCGGCCGGTGGGCGTGCCGGGTCGCCCGCGTCCAGGGCGTCGAGCGCCCACCGGTGCACGCCGCCGAGGTGGGCGGCGAGGTCCGTCAGGTCCCAGCCGGGGCATCCCGGGACGGCGGGGACGGCGCCCGCGTCGATCGCGGGCGATGCCTCACGGAGCAAGGCCGAGAAGCGGGTCGACGCCGACGCGAGGTGCCCGAGCAGCTGCATGGGCGGGAGTATGCCGCCCTCATTCCATGATCCCTCTACGTTCCTTGATCGAGGGGAGAAGGGGGTCACGGGGTCAGGCGGTGCAGGTCGCGGGGGAAGAGGGTGGTCCAGCGGACGTTGTCCGCGCCGGTCACACGCGCCACCCACCGCTCGAGGCCGATCGCGAAGCCGCCGTGCGGCGGCATGCCGTGCGCGAACGCCTGCAGGTAGCCCGCGTACGCGGCCGGGTCCTCGCCGCGCGCCGCGAGCGCCGCGAGGTAGTCGGCGTGCCGGTGCAGCCGCTGGCCACCGGTGACGATCTCGAGTCCGTCGAGCAGCACGTCGAAGCTGTTGCTCACCGAGGGGTCCGACGGGTCGGGGTGCGTGTAGAAGGGGCGCTTGACCATCGGGTATCCCGTCACCGCCACGTACCGCGAGCCGTGCTCGCGCAGCGCCCACTCTCCCAGCCACCGCTCGTCGGCCGGCGCAAGGTCCGGCTCGCCGCGCGGGTCCCGGTCGCCGGCGGCGGCGATCATCGACTGCGCCTCCCCGAAGGCCACGACCGGCATCCGCTCGGGCACCTCGGGCAGCTCGACGCCGAGGAGCTCCATGGCACCGGCCGCCCCGGCGTCGGGCGGCGGCGACCATGGCGGCCAGCACGTCGCGGAGCACGGCGAGCACGTCGAGGTGGTCACGCACGAAGCCCAGCTCGACGTCGAGGCTCGTGTACTGCGCGAGGTGCCGCGCGGTGTCGTGCGGCTCGGCGCGGAAGACGGGCCCGACCTCGTAGACCCGCTCGAAGCACCCCGACCATCGCCTGCTTGAAGAACTGCGGCGACTGCGCCAGGTACGCCGGCCGCCCGAACCAGTCGAGCTCGAAGACGTCGGCGCCCGACTCGGTCGCCGTCCCGGTGACCTTCGGGGTGAACACCTCGGTGAAGCCCTGCGCGTCGAGCTCGGCGCGAAAGCCCCGGACGGCCGCCGCCGCGATCTCGAACGGCGCCCGCAGCCGCGGGTGCCGCAGCGCGACGGGCGCGGCGTCGAGCACCACCGGCAGCGAGGCTGCCGGCTCGGGGCGGTAGAGGTCGAACGGCGGCGCGCGCGGCCGGCTCCGACAGCACGGCGAACTCGGCGTCGACGACCTCGACGCCGCCCGGGGCCTGGGACGTTCGCCACGGCGCGCCCCGTGACCCGGAGCACCGTCTCCTCCGGGAGCCGCTCATGGACGCCGTCCGGCCGGGCAGCACGACCTGGGCCAGGCCGGACCGGTCACGCAGCACGAGGAAGGTCACGGTCTTGAGCCGTCGCCGGCGGTGCAGCCAGCCCGCGAGGGTGACGGTCGGCCCACGTGCGCGGGCAGGTCGGCGGCGAGGACGCGCTCGGCGGTGTGGCGGCGGTCATGGTGGGCACTCCGGAGGACGGTCGCTGCCCTGTCGGGGTGCGGGCGAGCCGGGCCGCTCGCGGTGCCACCGCACTTCGCCGGCGTGCCGGCCTCGTTCGCGCTGCTGGTGCGTTGCTCGTGCCTGGCTCGGGTCGGCTGTCACCTCGACCGTCGTCGCCTGGCCCGAGAGTACGGCGGCGGTGTTCGCGCCCCTCACCTGCTTTTCCGCAGAGGCGCCGTCCACGCGCCGACCACAGGGGGTGGCCGAGCAAAGCGGTGACGGTGGGACCTTGAGGCGTGATGACGAACCGCTCCGCGCCATGGGCAGCGATCGTTCCGGTACTGGCGGTCGATGACGTGCGTCGAGCGGTCGCCTGGTACATCAGCGTGCTCGGGCTCGTCGAGCATGTTCGCATCGGCAGGGGTCACCGGGCGCAGCTCGGTATCGACGGCCAACGCGCCGAGCTGATCGTGCGCGAACTGCGAGACGACGAGCAGGCGCCCAGCACGGCCTGCCAGGTCATGTTCCGCGTCGCGGACGTCGACGTCGTGCTCGAAGCGGCCCGAGCCGGCGGTGCCGACGCGGACGACGGTGCGGAGGACCGGCCGTACGGAGAGCGCCAAGCCGGCTTCGTCGACCCGTTCGGCCACAGGTGGGTGCTGACGCAGACTCTGCGTGACGTCGACCCGGTCGAGTGGGGTGGCGAGACGGTGGTGCCCCGGCGCTGACGCCGCCCGGGTTCTTGACGCCCGCTCGGCAGCGAACGGACGCGGCCGGGATCGGCAGGCGGTCAGGTGGGGGTCTGCTGGTGGAAGGCGAGCTTCCAGGAGCTGTCCCGGCGGACGAACGTGCTGCTGATCACGGCGCTGTACGGGTCCTGCCCGGCGCGCCGGGCGATCACGCGGTAGAGCACGATCCCGCTGTCGGCAGTCAGCGTGATCACGCGCGGGTCCTGGATGTCGTACGTCGTCCATGGCGGTGCGGACTCGATGGCGGCGATCGTGGCCTCGCGGGTCAGGACGCCGAAGGGGAACGCCATCAGCGCGTCCTCGGTCAGGTGCTGGCGGTAGTAGGTGCCGCCCTCGCCGGATGACAGGGCGTCCCAACCGCGGTGTTCGAGGTCGATGAGGTGGTCGAGTTCGCTCACCCGCCCATCGTGGCGAACGCACGCGCGCATACGTCAGGCTGTCGACCCGTGAGCCTGCCGTTCCCGTCGCCGACCCTGCCCGCCGAGAGCCGGTCGGCGGTGCTTCTCGGGTATCTCGACTACTTCCGTTCCGTGCTCGTGACGAAGACCCGCGGGCTGCCGGACGTGGAGCTGCGCCGCAGCCGGCTGCCGTCCGGGTGGACCCCGCTCGAGCTCGTCCAGCACCTCGTCCACGTCGAGCGTCGCTGGCTGGAGTGGGGTTTCGAGGGGCAGCCCGTTCCCGATCCGTGGGGTGACACCCGGAGCGACCGCTGGTACGTGCCCGCGGGCGAGACGCTCGAGTCCCTGCTGGGAGCGCTGGCGGACGGGGCGGCTCGTACCCGCGCCATCGTGGACAGGCATGACCTGGACGACGTCGGCGCGGCGAGCCCGCGATGGGAGGGCGCCGACCCGCCGACCCTCGAGCGGGTGCTGCTGCACCTGATGCAGGAGTACGCCCGGCACGTCGGCCACCTCGACATCGTCCGCGAGCTCGTCGACGGCACCGTCGGGGAGGAGTAGCGCCTCCTACCGCCTGCCGAGCGTGCGACACGGTGTTTGACCTTGCCCCTGGGACAGGCCGCAGGCTGTGCGTCGCCGGGGAGCGGTTCCTCGGTGCAGGGGGTCTCGATGGCAACGATGACGATCGGCGAGTTCTCGGCGCGCACGCGGCTCTCGCCGAAGGCGCTGCGGCTCTACGACCGTCTCGGCCTGCTCACGCCGGTCGGCGTCGACCCGGTCAACGGCTACCGCCGTTACGCCGAGGAACAGGTCGCCGACGCCGTCCTGGTCGGGTTGCTGCGGCGGCTGGACATGCCACTGCAGGTGATCGCGACGGTGCTCGCCGCCGAAACGGACGCACGGTCGTCGCTGGTGCGCTCGTACTGGGACGGCGTCGAGCGGGTCTCGGCGGAGCGCCGCAGCCTCGTGGCCTACCTGTGCTCCCGCCTGGAAGGGACGACCATGAGCACCCACGATGTGCTGCTGCGGACCATGCCTCAGCGGCACATCGTCTCGATCAACCGTCACGTGTTCGCCCCTGATGCGGGCGCCTTCTTCGACGACGCATTCGCGACTTTGCGCGCGACCGGTCCTGGGCTGGCGGGGATCGCCGGTTGCCCGTTCCTCGTCTTCTACGGGGAGGTCAGCGCGGACAGCGACGGGCCGATCGAACTGTGCCGACCCATCGCCGACACGAAAGGTGTCGCCGTCGAGGGAGTCCGGTCCAGGGTCGAGGCAGCACACGACGAGATCTACGTGCGCCTGAGGAAGAGCGAGTTGGCGTGGCCCGCGATGCGCACGGCCCTCGACGATCTGGAGGCCTGGGCGCGGGCGAACGATCGCCGTCCCGCGGCGACATTCCGTCAGGTGCTCATCGCCGACCAGCGGACCGCCTCCGGCGACACGCTCGTCTGCGACCTCAGCGTTCCTCTCCGCTGAGGGTCGCCCCGGCGTGGCAGGCTGCGGCCGTGGCGATCATTCACCGCACGACCTTGACCCCGACCAAGCTCGAGCTGCTCCAGGTCTGGCTGCCGCGGCAGTCCTGGTTCACGGGTGACGCAGCGTCGTTGACGAAGGTCGGCGGATTCCGGCTCGACGACCCGGCCGGCGAGGTCGGGATCGAGTCGCTGCTCGTCGCGGACGCCCTTGGTCGCGTCTATCACGTACCGCTGACCTACCGGGCCGCACCCGCGCCAGGCGTCCCGCTCGTGGGCACGGCCGAGCATGGCGTGCTCGGCACGCGGTGGGTTCACGACGCCGCGAAGGACCGGGTCGCTCTCGCCCAGCTCGCGGCGCTGGCGCGCGGCGAGGTGACGGCCCAGCACGCGAGCCTCACCGACACCCCCGACGACTCCGTGCGCGTCGAGCCCGCCGGACCCGTCCAGCACGGCGGCGAGGCGGGCCAGGACTCCGGCGCCGGGACGGCGGACGTCATGGTGGAGGTGCTGCGGGCCGCGCTCGACGCCGGGGACGCCACCGCGGAACCGCTCGGGGTCCTCGCGCACGTGTCCGCCCTGGTGCGGCTGCCGGCCGGCGAACGCCGAGTTCGCGTCCTGCGCCTGCGGGTCGTCTGAGCGGTCCCCGGCTTCACGCGCTGAGGAAGTCCTGGAGCAGGGCGGTGAACTGCGCGGGGCGTTCCATGTTCGGGTAGTGCGCCGTGCCGGGGACGACGTCCCACGATCCGTTCGGCGCGGTCTCCGCAACCCGGCGTCCCATGGCCAGGTGGTCGCTGCTGTCCAGTTCGCCGCCCAGGCAGAGCACAGGGATCGGGACGTCGACCAGTCGTTCCCACGTTCTCGTCGGCGCCGTCGGCAGCACCGGCACACCGGTGGCGACGTGCGTGGCGAGCGTCGTCTCGATCATCTCTCGCAGACGGCGGACCACGTCGGCGTCGACC
This sequence comes from uncultured Actinomycetota bacterium, assembly GCA_963792195.1. Classification (GTDB taxonomy): domain Bacteria; phylum Actinomycetota; class Actinomycetes; order Actinomycetales; family Kineosporiaceae; genus DATKNA01. Next base: position 144,308 of record CAWBVK010000009.1, read on the forward strand.
TCGCTCAGCTGACGGGAGGGGCCCGCCGCGAACGCAAGGGCGCCCTCGATCCAGCCCGTGACGTCACCGGCTGCGGCGGCCTTCGCCTGCGTCTCCAGCACGCCCAGCAGCCACGGATCGTGGAACTCGGGCTCGCTGGTGCCCGCCCCGACCACGACGACGCGCGAGACCAGCTCCGGGTACTCCAGCGCCAGGTCGAGGGCCGTGGTCGCCCCCATCGACAGGCCCACGGCGGCGACCGGGCCGAGCCCCAGCACCCGGACGAGCTGGGCGATGTCGTCGCAGTGTCGGAAGGGCGACCGCGGGGTCGACGACGCGCCGTGACCCCGGAAATCCGGGGCGATCACGCGGAAGTCGGAGGAGAGCGCGGGCGTCTGGTCGTCCCACATCCGGTGGTCGAGGGCACCGCCGTGCAGGAGCAGCACGGGAGGCCCGGCACCCTCGTCGCGACCGGACAGACGACCGTCGAGAACATCGACTAGCATGACACCTAAGGTGTCACTTCCACGGTCTGATGACAACCGAGGTGCCATGTCTGCATCCGATCCCGTGAGTCAGCTCGGCGAGGCGCTCGACCTCATCGGGCCGCTGTATCGGCGGGCCGTCCGCCGGCTCGAGAACAGGGAGCGGGCCGGCGGCCTGCCCGTCGGCGTGCGCGCCGTTCTGGATCTCCTCCGGCAGACGGGCCCGCGGACCGTGCCGCAGCTGGCAAAGACCCTCGGGCTGACCCGCCAGGTGGTGCAGCGATCCGTCGACGACGCTCGGGCGCGCGGTCTCGTCCGGCTCATGGCCAACCCCGCGCATCGGCGGTCCTCGCTGGTCGCCCTCACAGACGAGGGCCGTGAGGCCGTCGAGGAGCAGCGTGCGAGCGAGCGCGCTGTCCTGCAGCGGGTCGCCGGCGCCGTCTCACCCGCGGACGTCAGCAGCTGCGTCGTCGTGCTGAGACACCTGCTCGCGGCCGTGTCCGAGCCGGCGCCCCTGCCGACCGAGGACCCGCGGTCGGAGCAGAGGTGACGATGGGCCGGTGACCGAGGATGCCCGGGCGCTCCTGGACCTGCTCGGGGAACGGTTGCCCTCGACCCCGCTGGCTCTGGGAGCGACCTCGCCGGGCACCGGCCCGATCTGGATGTCGGCGGGCACGCTCCCCGACGGGCGCGCCGTCACGCCCCGGACGCCGATGTACGCGGGTTCGGTGACGAAACAGTTCATCGCCGCCGTTGCCGGCTGCGCGATCCTGGACGGCGCCCTCGATCACGACGACGTCGTCGGTCGCATCCTGCCGGGGTTGCCGTCCTGGGCCCAGCGCGTGCGCATACGTCACCTCGTCCATCACACCGCCGGCCTGCCGCCGACGTCGCGCCTGCTCGCCGAGCTGGGGACGACGGATGAGGCGGACCTCGACAACGACCTCGTGCTCCGCGCCTTGGCCCATGTCCGCCGGCTTGCCCGGGAGCCGGGCCAGGTCTTCGCGTACAGCAACGCCGGGTACGTGCTGCTGGCCGAGACGCTCCGGGTCGCCACCGGAGTCGATCCCGCGCGCTTGGCGCGCCAGACACTCCTGCTCCCCCTGGCCATGCGCGACAGCAGCATCGGCGACCCGCCCTACGCCCTGCGCCGTCCACCCCCCCGCACCGTCGGCGACGGTGGCTTGTGGACCAGCGTCGTCGACCTGGTCAGGTGGCTCGACGCGCTCAACCGGCGCCTGCTCGGCGACCAGCTCACCGTCCTGCTGGAGGCACCCGGTCGCCTCGACGACGGCACTCCCCTCGACTATGCATGGGGCATGACGGCGCGACCGGACCGGGCGGGCGTCACCTACACCCACGGCGGTTCGTGGCCGGGATGGACCGCGAAGACCGTCCGCAACCCGGGCGCCGGCACCTCCGTGGCACTGCTCACCCGCCACGACGACACCCAGCTCGTGAGTGACACGGCGATGGCGATCCACGACCTCCTGCTCCCGACCTGACTACGGGACGTCGTCCTGGAGCACGACGGGTGCACGTACTGCAGCTGCGAGCTCGACTCCGCCTTTGCCCGCCGTGAGGGTCGGTTCCTGCGGGCGTCGGCGGAGGGTGCGGGCTCCGGCGGCGCCCGCGAGGACGGGCGGAGCACCGGCCAGGACGAGCTGCCATGAGCCGGGGACGCCGGCGAGCAGGCCGGCGAGCGCGGCGCCGACGGCGTTGGCGGTGAGCTTGGCGCCGGCGCTCAGGGCGAACACCTGGCTGCGGAGGTGCTCGGGGGCGTGCTGGTGCCGCACGAGGAGGAGGGCGCCGAAAAGCGGCCCGTTGCACGCACCGGAGACGACGAGCAGTGCGGCGAGCACCAGGATCGAGGAGGTCATGGCGCCGAGCAGCAGGGGGATCCCCGTGGCGACGAGCCCGACCATGACGACACCGGCCGCGAGCCGGACCGGGGCGGGGCGCCAGGTCCACAACAGCGAGCCCGCCAGGCCGCCGACGGCGACGGCGGTCAGCAGCCACCCGGCCGCCGGCGCGTCCCCGTGCCGCTGGGCGAACACGGCCGCGACGACCGGGAGCGTGCCCGCGCCGACCTGGCCGAGGCTGGTGGCAATGGTCACGGGGGCCAGCACGTGGTCGCGCGCGATGGCTCGGACCCCGCCGAGCAGGTCGCCGGCGTCGTCGGGTCGAGGTGCCCGCCGGCGCCCTACCGGGAGGGCGGTGACGAGGACGCCGCCGGCGACGGCGCAGCCGGCGAGCGCGAAGGTCGCGGCCGCCGGGGACAGGGTCGAGGCGACGACGGCCGCGGCGGCCGGCCCGGCGATGCCCGCCGTGTTGTAGGTCAGGGCGTCCAGACCGAAAGCCCGGGAGAGCGCCTCCGGGCGCACGAGTGCGGCGACCAGGCTCGTCAGGGCACCGGTCACGGCCGGGCCGCAGCAGCCGCCGAGGAACAGCACGGCGAGCACGACGGGCAGCGGAGCGCTGCCGAGCGTGGCCGCAGCGAGGGCGAGCGCGAGCCCGAAGCCGCCGCAGGCGGCGCCCACCACCAGCTGCGGTCGGCGTGCCCGATCCGTGAGCAGCCCGACCAACGGAGCGGCGACGACGTGCGGGACGAGCAGGACGGCCACGAGCAGGCCGCCGAGCGCGGCGCTGCCGGTCCGGTGCAGCGCGAGCAGGGTCATGGCGACGCGGGCACCCTCGTCGGCCAGGCGGACGAGCACCGCAGCGGTTGCGTAGAGCGCGAGTCGGCGCGTCACGCCGCACCTCCTGAGAGCCGGACCGTCACCCTTCTGACAGGTGACGTCGACGAGTCCGTACCCCGGTGCGCACGCCCCCAATCACCTGTCAGACTGGTGATGTGTTCCCGATGCTCCGAGAGCGCATAGTGCTGGACTTCCTCGCCACCGTCGCCGAGCGCGGCACCACGGACTTCGAGTACCTGCGACGTCCGGAGGACCTCGCCGCCTGGGCGGTCGAGGCGCGGGTCCTGAGCGAGCCCGTCCCCGTGCCCCCGGGCGCGCTCGCCGGCGCGGTCGCGCTGCGCGAGGCGATGTACCGGCTGCTCGACGCCGCGATCGACGGGGTCCCGCCGGCGCCGGAGGACCGGGACCTCGTCAACGCCGCCGCCCGGCAGGCCCTCCCGGTCCGGCAGCTCACCGGCTCGAACATCGTTCTCCGCACCGGGAACGTCCATGCGGTCCTCGCGCTGCTCGCCGCAGACTGCCTCGAGCTGTTCGACAGCCCGGACCTGCGGGTGCTCAGTCGCTGCGACGACCCGAGGTGCACGCGCCTCTTCGTCGACCACTCACGCGGCGGGCGGCGCCGCTGGTGCGACATGAAGGGCTGCGGCGACCGGGCCAAGGCGGCTGCTTACCGCCGCCGACACAACGGGCCGGCCTCGACGACGACGCCACGGTCCCGGTAAGCACTGCGACTGAGCGCGGCCCGGCGGGCGCGCTGGGCGCGTTGGGTCGGTGGGTCGGTGGGCCCGCTGGCAATCAAGTCCACGCTGCGATGAGCCCTCCTCTGCCCGCCTTGCTGAAAGTGCGCTCGGCGTGCTCGAGGTGGGCTCGGGGGCCGGCGCGACGAGGCGGCGTG
>CAWBVK010000010.1:0-97918 GCA_963792195.1 uncultured Actinomycetota bacterium
GCGGCAACAACGACGACGACCCCGGCTACGTCGGCCCGGACGGCACGGCCACCGGCGGCGAGGTTGCCGAGACTGGCGAGGCTGGCGACTCCGGCGAGGTCATCGACCTGACCGACGACCGCCGGCCGAGGACTCGTACGAGGAGTTCCGCCGCGAGCTCGCCTCGCTGCCCGGCGACTGGTACGTCGTGCACACCTACGCCGGCTACGAGAACAGGGTGAAGACCAACCTCGAGACCCGGATCGCGTCGCTCAACATGGAGGACTACATCTTCCAGATCGAGGTCCCGACCGAGGAGGTCGTCGAGATCAAGAACGGCAAGCGCAAGCAGGTCCAGCGCAAGAGTTCCCCGGCTACATCCTGGTCCGGATGGACCTGACCGACGAGTCCTGGTCGGCGGTGCGGAACACCCCGGGCGTGACCGGCTTCGTCGGCGCCGACCACCAGCCCGTCGCCGCTGACCGCTGGACGAGGTCGTCAAGATGCTCGCGCCCGAGCCGCCCAGGCGAGGCCGACGGCACCGACGGCCAAGGCCGAGATCAAGGTCGTCGACTTCGAGGTCGGCGAGTCGGTCACGGTCATGGACGGCCCGTTCGCCACGCTGCCGGCCACGATCAACGAGATCAACGTCGACGCGCAGAAGCTCAAGGTGCTGGTGTCGATCTTCGGCCGGGAGACGCCGGTCGAGCTGTCACTTCAGCCAGGTCGCCAAGATCTGACGCCCGCGACCAGGTCCAGCAGCCGGTACCGCCGATGCACCACCCCAGCAGAAGAGGAAGACGACATGCCTCCCAAGAAGAAGCTCGCAGCGCTCATCAAGCTGCAGATCAAGGCCGGCGCGGCGACCCCGGCCCCGCCGGTCGGTCCCGCGCTCGGCCAGCACGGCGTCAACATCATGGAGTTCTGCAAGCAGTACAACGCCGCCGACCGAGTCCCAGCGCGGCGACGTCGTCCCGGTCGAGATCCGCGTGTACGAGGACCGCTCGTTCACCTTCATCACCAAGACCCCGCCGGCGGCCCGGCTGATCCTCAAGGCCGCCGGCGTCGAGAAGGGCTCCGGCGTCCCGCACAAGACCAAGGTCGGCAACGCTGACCCAGGCCCAGGTGCGCGAGATCGCCGCAGACCAAGATGCCGGACCTCAACGCCAACGACGTCGACGCCGCCGATGAAGATCATCGCCGGCACCGCCCGCTCGATGGGCATCACCGTCACCGACTGAGCAGTCCGTCACCAGCACGCGACGCAGCAGTACGTGGGAGGGCCAGCGCCGGCCCGTCGACCACACCTCGACCGACAGGAGGAGACCAGCATGAAGCGCAGCAAGGCCTACCGCGACCGCGGCCGAGCAGATCGACCGGACAAGCTCTACTCCCCGCTCGAGGCGATCAAGCTCGCCAAGGAGACCGCGACCGACGAAGTTCGACGCGACCGTCGAGGTCGCCATGCGGCTCGGCGTCGACCCCCGCAAGGCCGACCAGATGGTCCGCGGCACCGTCAACCTGCCGCACGGCACCGGCAAGACCGCCCGGGTCATCGTCTTCGCCACCGGTGACAAGGCCGACGCGGCCCGAGGCCGCCGGCGCCGACGTCGTCGGCGCGCGACGACCTGATCGAGAAGGTCCAGGGCGGCTGGCTCGACTTCGACGCCGCCGTCGCCACCCCGGACCATGATGGGCAAGGTCGGCCGGCTCGCGCCGCGTGCTCGGCCCGCGCGGCCTGATGCCGAACCCGAAGACCGGCACCGTGACCCCCGACGTCGCCAAGGCCGTCGCGGACATCAAGGGCGGCAAGATCGAGTTCCGGGTCGACCGGCAGGCCAACCTGCACCTGATCATCGGCAAGGCGTCGCTTCACCGACGAGCAGCTGGTCGAGAACTACGCCGCCGCGCTCGACGAGGTGCTGCGGGCCAAGCCGTCCGCGGCCAAGGGCCAGTACCTCAGGAAGGTCACCGTTCAGCACGACGATGGGCCCCGGCGTCCCGGTCGACCCGAACCGACCGCGCAACCTGCGGTCGAGGACGACCGCGACCTGAGCCGGCCTGCGCCACGTCGCCCCGCAGTCCCCGCGGAGCCGCCGCCGGCAGCGTCCGGCGCCGCGCTCGGCGGCGGTCCGTCGCCGGACCGCTGACCGCGCGCTCGCCGGCGGGCCGATACTGGGCGATCGAGGCGCAGGCCCGTCGACCGGCTCGCGGTGCGTCCGTGCTCGGCGCGCCTGCTCACGGCGAGCCTGCGGCCCGTTCGGTCGTCGCGGCAGCGCCGACGTGCCGAGCCGTCGACGCACGCCCGTCGCTGTAGACGCCCGGCCAGCCGAGCCGGCAACCGCCGACCGCCGGCCTCGAGCGCCCGCGATGAAGGCGCTGTACGGCTGGTCGCAGCGCCGAGGTGCCACGGCCGCCGGCAGCGCCAAGGCCGACGGCACGATCGTCGACCTCGGGGCCGGCCGGCGACCGGCGCCGAGGCTGACCGTGCACCTCGCCGGCAAGTGCACGCTGCACGCCCGGCGCCAGGCCGGCACGCTGGCGCTGACCGGCGGTGTCCAGGCCGACGGCATGCTCGACCGACGGTCGCCAGCGAGTCACGGTGCTGGACCGTCGACGGCGTGCGGTCGACCGTCGACGGCTCGCCGTCGCTCCGGCGGGCCGTCGCTGCACAAGACCCGGCCGATCGGTGCGGTCGCCGGAGCCAGCGACCGCCGTCCGCGCGGCGTCGACGCTGGGCCAGTTCGCGGCGGTCCAGGCGCCAGCAGGCTGCCCAGCACGGCCGGCCGTGCCGTCGGAGACCGCGTCGGCCGCAGGTCCGCGGCGTCAGGGCGCGTGCGGCACCGACCGCGGTCGACGGCGTGGCCGGACCCGGCGCTCACGTGCCGGCCAGCATGGACGCGGCACCAGGTGGTCGCCGGCGCGCCCGGCGTGCCGCCGATCGGATCAACGCTCGCCCGGCCCGGGGCTGTCGACGAGCGCTGCCGACGTCAGGCGGCCGTGGCTCGACGCCGGGCGACGGAGCCGGCGCCGGCGGCATCACCCGTCGCCGCTCGCCTCGAGCACCCTGTCGAGCGGCGATCGACAGGGCCATCGCGATCGTCGGCGGCCGGTCGTGACCGCGCTCGGGTGGAGGACTCCGGTCCGTGACCGGCCCGAAGGCCGGGCCAGGTCGCGCGACCTGACCAACGGCGCTCGCCCGGCGCCGTGCCCTGACCGCGTACGCGATTTGGCGGATCGCGTCGCGGTCGCCCGTACTCTGGTCGGTTGCACCCAAGACCGCCGGTCGTCGCCCTCCGCGAGCGTCGCCCTGTGGGACGGCCGAAGGTCCCGCGTCGAGCGGGCGACCCGCGCAGGTGGACGGTGACCGCACGCGCGCCTCAGCCTGCCGTCCGCCCCGTGCGCCCTGCGCCGGGGCGTTCTCGTTTCGCGGGCCCTCGCGGATCGCCTCCGAGCCGGCCCACGCACGAGAAGGAGGCACATGGCGAACGCCGACAAGGCCGCCGCGGTCGCCGAGATCACCGAGCGGCTTCCGCGACTCGTCCGCCGCGGTGCTCACCGAGTACCGCGGCCTGACGGTCGCGCAGCTCACGACGCTGCGCCGCGCGCTGGGCGCGACACGACCTACGCGGTCGTCAAGAACACCCTGACCAAGCGCGCCGCGAGCCGAGGCCGGGCATCACCGGTCTCGACGACCTGCTCACCGGCCCGACCGCGATCGCCTTCGTCAAGGGCGACCCGGTCGAGGCGGCCAAGGGTCTGCGCGACTTCGCGAAGGCCAACCCGCTGCTGGTCATCAAGGGCGGCGTCCTCGACGGCAAGGCGCTCACCGCGGCCGAGGTCGCCAAGATCGCCGACCTCGAGTCCCGCGAGGTGCTGCTGGCCAAGCTGGCCGGCGCGATGAAGGCGCGCTGCCAGGCGGCTGCGCTGTTCCAGGCCCCGCTGTCGCAGGTGGCCCGCTCGCGAGGCGCTCGCAGGGCCGAGGCCGACAGGTCCGCGCAGCGGTACCTGCGCAGCGGTGCCGGTCGCCGAGGCCGCGGAGCCGAGCGCCGAGGAGCCAGACCGCGGACGCCACGCGGACGAGGCCCCGGCCGACGAGACCACCGAGGCCCCGACGAGCGGCCGACAGCACCGAGGCACCGACGCCGAGGCACCGACGACCACCGAGCCGAGCACCACCGCACGCCCACCACTCACGCACCATCCGGGTACGCAGACGAAAGGAACGCCACCATGGCGAAGCTCAGCACCGACGAGCTGCTCGACGCGTTCAAGGAGATGACCCTCATCGAGCTCTCCGAGTTCGTGAAGCAGTTCGAGGACACCTTCGACGTCACCGCCGCCGCCCCGGTCGCCGTCGCCGGCCGCCGGCGGCGCCGGCGGCGCCGCCGCCGGCCGAGGCCGCCGAGGAGCAGGACGAGTTCGACGTCATCCTCGAGGCCGCCGGCGACAAGAAGATCCAGGTCATCAAGGAGGTGCGCGCGCTGACCAGCCTCGGCCTGAAGGAGGCCAAGGACCTCGTCGACGGCGCGCCGAAGCCGGTCCTGGAGAAGGTCAACAAGGAGGCCGCCGAGAAGGCCAAGGCAGCCCTCGAGGCCGCCGGCGCCACGGTCACCGTCAAGTAGCTCCGCGTCCGCCCGAAGCGGCGGCCGACCGGCGCGTGCGCGTCGCGCCGGCTGGCCGCCCGTCGGCGCGTCCGGCCCGCGGTGCCGGGCCGTCGACACCGTGCGCCCGGCTCGCCCGGACGCGCTGCCGGCTGACCCGCGCTGACCTGGGCCGTCGGCGTCGTGTCTGATTCGTCACCCGCACCGGTGCTTGACGCGGGAACATCGCAGGGGCACTCGTCCTGTGGCATGATGTCGATGCCGAGACTGTGGGCCGGTCACGCACGGACGGCACGCGAGCAGTGCCGTGGGCCTCGACAGGGCGCGTCCTGGACAGCAGTGTGGCAACTCGCTACACTGCACGTTTGCCGCTGCCACTCGACTGTCGCCTGCCTCGCGTCCCGCGGCGGGGTATGTCGCTGCGCCCGGTGCGTCTGGCTCGACGCGCTGCTGGCCTCTGGCAGCTAGTCGTTCGCGCTGCCCCTGCTCTGCTCGTCCGGTCACCTCTTGCTGTCACGCCGCGTCCGCCCGCACCACCCGACAGCTGAACGACCAGCGCCGCCGCGTACTCCGCTCGGAAGGACACCTCTTGGCTGCCTCGCGCTCGTCCCGCCGATCTCCTTCGCCAAGATCCCCGAGCCCCTCGAGGTCCCGAACCTCCTCGCCTGCAGACCGACAGTCTTCGACTGGCTGGTCGGCAACGAGAGCTGGCAGGCCCGCGTCGACGCCTCGAGGCGGCCGGCCGCGACGACGTCACGACGCTCCGGCCTCGAGGAGATCTTCGAGGAGATCAGCCCGATCGAGGACTTCTCGGGCTCCATGTCGCTGTCGTTCCGCGACCACCGGTTCGAGCCGCCAAGTACTCCGATCGAGGAGTGCAAGGACAAGGACATGACCTACTCGCGCCCCGCTGTTCGTCACGGCCGAGTTCACCAACAACACCACCGGCGAGATCAAGAGCCAGACGGTCTTCATGGGCGACTTCCCGCTCATGACCGCCAAGGGCACCTTCGTCATCAACGGCACCGAGCGCGTCGTGGTCTCGCAGCTGGTCCGCTCGCCCGGCGTCTACTTCGACCGCACGCTCGACAAGACCTCCGACAAGGACGTCTACGCGTGCAAGGTCATCCCGAGCCGCGGCGCCTGGCTCGAGTTCGAGATCGACAAGCGCGACACCGTCGGCGTCCGCATCGACCGCAAGCGCAAGCAGGCGGTCACCGTGCTGCTCAAGGCGCTCGGCTGGACCGACGAGCAGATCCTCGAGCGGTTCGGCGAGTACGAGTCGATGCCGGCCACCCTGGAGAAGGACCACACCGCCAGCCAGGACGAGGCGCTGCTCGACATCTACCGCAAGCTGCGCCCGGGCGAGCCGCCGACGCGCGAGGCCGCCCAGACGCTGCTCGACAACCTGTACTTCAACCCGCAAGCGCTACGACCTCGCCAAGGTCGGCCGCTACAAGGTCAACAAGAAGCTCGGCCTCGACGCTGCCGCTCGACGCCAGGGCGTCGCTGACCGAGGACGACATCGTCGCCACGATCGAGTACCTCGTGCGGCTGCACGCCGGCGAGACCGAGATCGACCGCCGGCGACGGCACGACATGCCGCGTCGAGGTCGACGACATCGACCACTTCGGCAACCGGCGCCTGCGCACGGTCGGCGAGCTGATCCAGAACCAGGTCCGGCTCGGGCCTGTCCCGGATGGAGCGCGTCGTCCGCGAGCGGATGACCACCCAGGACGTCGAGGCGATCACGCCGCAGACCCTGATCAACATCCGCCCGGTCGTGGCGTCGATCAAGGAGTTCTTCGGCACCTCGCCAGCTGTCGCAGTTCATGGACCAGACCAACCCGCTGGCCGGCCTGACCCACAAGCGCCGGCTGTCGGCGCTCGGCCCCGGTGGTCTGTCCCGTGAGCGGGCCGGCTTCGAGGTCCGCGACGTGCACCCCAGCCACTACGGCCGGATGTGCCCGATCGAGACGCCCGGAAGGCCCGAACATCGGCCTGATCGGCTCGCTGGCGACCTTCGCCCGGATCAACCCGTTCGGCTTCGTCGAGACGCCGTACCGCAAGGTCGTCGACGGCAGGGTCACCGACCAGATCGACTACCTGACCGCCGACGAGGAGGACCGGCACGTCATCGCGCAGGCCAACGCGCCGCTGAACGCCGACGGCACCTTCGCCGAGGACCGCGTGCTGGTCCGCCGCAAGGGCGGCGAGGTCGACTACGTCGCCCGGCGCGAGGTCGACTACATGGACGTCTCGCCGCGCGCAGATGGTGTCGGTCGCGACCGCGATGATCCCGTTCCTCGAGCACGACGACGCCAACCGCGCGCTGATGGGCTCGAACATGCAGCGCCAGGCCGTGCCGCTGCTGCGCGGCCGAGGCGCCGCTGGTCGGCACCGGCATGGAGTTCCGCGCCGCGGTCGACGCCGGTGACGTCGTCGTCGCCGAGAAGGCCGGCGTGGTCGAGGAGGTCTCGCGCCGACTACGTCACCGTCGATGAACGACGACGGCACCCGCACGACCTACCGGATCGCCAAGTTCCGCCGGTCCAACCAGGGCACCTGCATCAACCAGAACGCCCGTCGTCGACGAGGGCGACCGGGTCGAGGCGGGCCAGGTCGATCGCCGACGGCCCGTGCACCGACAAGGGCGAGATGGCGCTCGGCAAGAACCTGCTGGTCGCGTTCATGCCGTGGGAGGGCCACAACTACGAGGACGCGATCATCCTCTCCCAGCGCCTGGTGCAGGACGACGTCCTCTCCTCGATCCACATCGAGGAGCACGAGGTCGACGCCCGCGACACCAAGCTGGGCCCCGAGGAGATCACCCGGGACATCCCGAACGTCTCCGAGGAGGTCCTCGCCGACCTCGACGAGCGCGGGCATCATCCGGATCGGCGCCGAGGTCGTCCCCGGCGACATCCTGGTCGGCAAGGTCACGCCCAAGGGCGAGACCGAGCTGACCCCCGAGGAGCGGCTGCTGCGCGCGATCTTCGGTGAGAAGGCGCGCGAGGTGCGCGACACCTCGCTGAAGGTGCCGCACGGCGAGTCCGGCACGGTCATCGGCGTCCGCGTCTTCGACCGCGAGGAGGGCGACGAGCTGCCGCCCGGGCGTCAACCAGCTGGTCCGCGTCTACGTCGCCCAGAAGCGCAAGATCACCGACGGTGACAAGCTCGCCGGCCGGCACGGCAACAAGGGCGTCATCTCCAAGATCCTGCCCGGTCGAGGACATGCCGTTCCTCGAGGACGGCACCCCGGTCGACATCGTCCTCAACCCGCTCGGCGTGCCGAGCCGGATGAACGTCGGCCAGGTCCTCGAGACCCACCTCGGCTGGGTCGCCTCGACCGGCTGGCAGGTCGAGGGCGAGCCCGACGTGGGCGCGGCAGATGTCGCGACGAGGCCCGACGACGGCGACCCCGGACACGCAACGTCGCGACGCCGGTCTTCGACGGCGCGCGCGAGGAGGAGATCATCGGTCTGCTCGACTCGACGCACCCGACCCGCGACGGCGTCCGGCTGGTCGACGGCTCGGGCAAGGCGCAGCTGTTCGACGGCCGCACCGGCGAGCCGTTCCCCGACCCGGTGTCGGTCGGCTACATGTACATCCTGAAGCTGCACCACCTGGTCGACGACAAGATCCACGCCCGCTCGACCGGCCCGTACTCGATGATCACGCAGCAGCCGCTGGGCGGTAAGGCCCAGTTCGGCGGCCAGCGCTTCGGCGAGATGGAGGTGTGGGCCCTCGAGGCCTACGGCGCCTCCTACGCCCTGCAGGAGCTGCTGACCATCAAGTCGGACGACGTGCTGGGCCGCGTCAAGGTCTACGAGGCGATCGTCAAGGGCGAGAACATCCCCGAGCCGGGCATCCCCGAGTCGTTCAAGGTGCTCATCAAGGAGATGCAGTCGCTTGTGCCTGAACGTCGAGGTGCTCTCCAGCGACGGCATGTCCATCGAGATGCGCGAGACCGACGAGGACGTCTTCCGGGCCGCGGAGGAGCTGGGCATCGACCTGTCCCGCCGCGAGCCGAGCAGCGTCGAGGAGGTCTGACGGCACGTCGCCGCGCAGGCGGCCGTGCCGGCGGCTCGGCGCCGGTCAGGCGTGAGCCGCGCATCCGGCCCCTCAGCCACGACCGATTGAGATCAACAGCACCACAACGAGAAAGCAGGCAGCAGTCTTGCTGGACGTCAACTTCTTCGACGAGCTGCGCATCGGCCTCGCCACCGCCGACGACATCCGTCAGTGGTCCCACGGCGAGGTGAAGAAGCCGGAGACCATCAACTACCGCACCCTCAAGCCGGAGAAGGACGGGCTCTTCTGCGAGAAGATCTTCGGTCCCACCCGCGACTGGGAGTGCTACTGCGGCAAGTACAAGCGCGTCCGCTTCAAGGGCATCATCTGCGAGCGCTGCGGCGTCGAGGTCACCCGCGCCAAGGTGCGCCGTGAGCGGATGGGCCACATCGAGCTGGCCGCTCCCGTCACCCACATCTGGTACTTCAAGGGCGTGCCGAGCCGGCTCGGCTACCTGCTCGACCTCGCGCCGAAGGACCTCGAGAAGGTCATCTACTTCGCCGCCTACATGATCACCTCGGTCGACGACGAGGCGCGGCACCGCGACCTGCCGTCGCTCGAGGCGAACATCGAGGTCGAGAAGAAGGAGATCGAGAACCGCCGCGACGCCGACATCGACACCCGCGCCAAGCGGCTCGAGGCCGACCTCGCCGAGCTCGAGGCCGAGGGCGCCAAGGGCGACGTCCGGCGCAAGGTCCGCGAGTCGGCCGAGCGCGAGATGGCGCAGCTGCGCAAGCGCGCGGACGCCGACATCGACCGCCTGCAGCAGGTCTGGGACCGGTTCAAGAACCTGAAGGTCCAGGACCTCGAGGGCGACGAGATCCTCTACCGCGAGATGCGCGACCGCTTCGGCATGTACTTCGAGGGCGGGATGGGCGCGGCCGCGATCCAGAAGCGGCTGGAGACCTTCGACCTCGAGGCCGAGGCCGCCTCGCTGCGCGAGACGATCCGCTCGGGCAAGGGGCAGCGCAAGACCCGCGCCCTCAAGCGGCTCAAGGTCGTCTCGGCGTTCCTCACCACGCGGAACTCGCCGATGGGCATGGTGCTCGACTGCGTGCCGGTCATCCCGCCGGACCTGCGCCCGATGGTGCAGCTCGACGGTGGCCGGTTCGCGACGAGCGACCTGAACGACCTCTACCGCCGCGTCATCAACCGGAACAACCGGCTCAAGCGGCTGCTCGACCTCGGCGCGCCCGAGATCATCGTCAACAACGAGAAGCGGATGCTGCAGGAGGCCGTCGACGCGCTGTTCGACAACGGCCGCCGCGGCCGGCCCGTCACGGGCCCGGGCAACCGCCCGCTGAAGTCGCTCTCGGACATGCTCAAGGGCAAGCAGGGCCGGTTCCGCCAGAACCTGCTCGGCAAGCGCGTCGACTACTCCGGCCGCTCGGTCATCGTCGTCGGCCCGCAGCTCAAGCTGCACCAGTGCGGCCTGCCCAAGCAGATGGCGCTGGAGCTGTTCAAGCCGTTCGTCATGAAGCGGCTGGTCGACCTCAACCACGCGCAGAACATCAAGTCCGCCAAGCGCATGGTCGAGCGCGCCCGCCCCGTGGTGTGGGACGTGCTCGAGGAGGTCATCTCCGAGCACCCCGTGCTGCTCAACCGCGCGCCGACGCTGCACCGCCTCGGCATCCAGGCCTTCGAGCCGCAGCTGGTCGAGGGCAAGGCCATCCAGATCCACCCGCTCGTCTGCACCGCGTTCAACGCGGACTTCGACGGCGACCAGATGGCCGTGCACCTGCCGCTGTCGGCCGAGGCGCAGGCCGAGGCCCGCATCCTCATGCTGTCGAGCAACAACATCCTCAAGCCGGCCGACGGCCGGCCGGTGACCATGCCCACCCAGGACATGATCATCGGGCTGTACCACCTGACGCTGGTCAAGCCGGGCGCGCTCGGCGAGGGCCGGGTGTTCAGCTCGGTGGCCGAGGCGATCATGGCGCTCGACGCGCACGAGCTCGACCTGCAGGCCACGGTGACGATCCGCTTCCCCGGCGACGTCGTGCCGCCGGCCGGCTGGACCGCTCCCGAGGGCTGGGCCGAGGGCGACGCCGTCGTCCTGCAGACCTCGCTCGGCCGGGCGCTGTTCAACGAGACCCTGCCGCCCGACTACGCGTTCGTCGACGCGGAGGTCGACAAGAAGGTGCTCTCGGCGATCGTCAACGACCTCGCCGAGCGCTACCCGAAGGTCCAGGTCGCCGCGACGCTCGACGCGCTCAAGGAGGCCGGCTTCCACTGGGCGACCCGGTCGGGCACCACGGTGTCGATCTCGGACGTCGTCACGCCGCCGCGCAAGCAGGAGATCCTCGACCGCTACGAGACCAAGGCCGCCAAGGTCCAGGGTCAGTACGAGCGGGGCCTCATCACCGACGACGAGCGCCGCCAGGAGCTCATCGAGATCTGGACCCAGGCCACGAACGAGGTCGCCAAGGAGATGGAGGCGAACCTCCCGAAGGACAACTCCATCTTCAAGATGGTGTCCTCCGGCGCCCGCGGTAACTGGATGCAGATGCGCCAGATCGCCGGCATGCGCGGCCTGGTGGCCAACCCCAAGGGCGAGATCATCCCGCGGCCGATCAAGTCGAACTTCCGCGAGGGCCTGTCCGTGCTGGAGTTCTTCATCTCCACGCACGGCGCCCGCAAGGGTCTCGCCGACACCGCGCTGCGGACCGCGGACTCCGGGTACCTCACCCGGCGTCTGGTCGACGTCGCCCAGGACGTCATCATCCGCGAGGAGGACTGCGGGACCGAGCGCGGTCTCGTCATGCCGATCGCGGTCGAGACGCCCGACGGCGGCCTGCGCCGGCACGACGACGTCGAGACCAGCGTGTACGCGCGCTCGTCCGCCGAGGACGTCGTCGTCGACGGCGAGGTGGTCGTGCCGGCGCCGCACCGACCTGGGCGACGTCATCATCGACGACCTGGTCTCCCGCGGCGTCCGCGAGATCCGGGTGCGCTCGGTGCTGACCTGCGAGTCCAAGGTCGGCACCTGCGCGACCTGCTACGGCCGCTCGCTGGCCGCCGGCAAGCTCGTCGACATCGGCGAGGCGGTCGGCATCGTCGCGGCGCAGTCGATCGGCGAGCCCGGCACCCAGCTGACGATGCGCACCTTCCACACCGGTGGTGTGGCCGGTGACGACATCACGCACGGCCTGCCGCGCGTGCAGGAGCTGTTCGAGGCCCGCACCCCCAAGGGCGTGGCCCCGATCGCCGAGGGCGCCGGCCGGGTGTCCATCGAGGACACCGACCGGTCGCGCAAGCTCGTCGTCACCCCCGACGACGGCTCGGAGGAGATCGCCTACCAGGTGAGCAAGCGCGCCCGCCTGCTCGTGCAGGACGGCCAGGCGGTCGAGGTCGGCCAGCAGCTCGTGGTCGGCGCGGCGGACCCCAAGCAGGTGCTCCGGGTGCTCGGCCCGCGCGCCACGCAGGTCCACCTCGTCAACGGCGTGCAGGAGGTCTACCGCAGCCAGGGCGTGTCGATCCACGACAAGCACATCGAGGTCATCGTCCGGCAGATGCTCAAGCGGGTCACGGTCATCGAGCCGGGCGACGCCGAGCTGCTGCCCGGCGAGCTCGTCGAGCGGTCGCGGTTCGAGGAGGAGAACCGCAAGGTCATCGCCGAGGGCGGCCAGCCGGCCTCCGCCCGGCCCGACCTGCTGGGCATCACCAAGGCGTCGCTTGCGACGGAGTCGTGGCTCTCCGCGGCCTCGTTCATGGAGACGACCAAGGTGCTGACCGACGCGGCGATCAACGGCAAGTCCGACTCGCTGCTCGGCCTGAAGGAGAACGTCATCATCGGCAAGCTCATCCCGGCCGGAACGGGCCTCGCCCGCTACCGCAACGTCCGGGTCGAGCCCACCGAGGAGGCGAAGGCCACGATGTACGCGATGCCCGGCTACGAAGAGGTCGACTACGGCCACTTCGGCGTCGGCAGCGGTGCCGCGGTGCCGCTGGAGGAGTTCGACCTCGGTCGCTACGACAGGTGAGTCCCCGGCGCGCGGGCGGCGTCCGACCCCGGACGTCGCCCGCGCGCGGCGGGTCGGCGTGCGTGCACCACGCGCCACGCCATCCGTTTTGACGCTCCACGGAGCACCCAGGTAGCCTCGTGGTTCGTGCCTGGGTTCACCCGGGCCGTTCCGCGCGCCAGGTGGAGTCCGGCTCGACGAGCCGGTCGGCTCACGGCGCCAGCCCTCCCGGAACGTCTCGTGAGGGCCCCCTGCCCGGGGGCCGGAACGGGAGACCGGGGTCGGGTCAGCGACACGCCCGAGCGCGGGGGTCGGCGGGGCCGCGAGCGGCACGAACAGCAGGACCAGAGACGTAGCAGAGCAGTACCTGAACCAGCACCACACACAGAACTCGGAGAAGCGGTGCCCACGATCCAGCAGCTGGTCCGCAAGGGCCGCGAGGACAAGGTCGGCAAGACCAAGACTCCTGCGCTCAAGGGGAGCCCCCAGCGGCGCGGCGTGTGCACGCGCGTGTACACGACGACCCCCAAGAAGCCCAACTCGGCGCTGCGCAAGGTCGCCCGCGTGCGACTCACCAGCGGCATCGAGGTCACGGCCTACATCCCGGGCGTCGGCCACAACCTCCAGGAGCACTCGATCGTGCTCGTCCGCGGCGGCCGCGTGAAGGACCTCCCCGGCGTGCGGTACAAGATCATTCGCGGCTCGCTGGACACGCAGGGCGTCAAGAACCGCAAGCAGGCGCGCAGCCGCTACGGCGCGAAGATGGAGAAGAAGTAATGCCTCGCACTGGTGTCAGGGTGGCCCCGGGGCCGGACCTGGCGACGAAGGAGACTAGGTAATGCCTCGCAAGGGTCCGGCCCCGAAGCGGCCGCTCATCGTCGACCCGGTGTACGGCTCCCCCCTGGTGAGCCAGCTGGTCAACAAGGTCCTGCTCGACGGGAAGAAGTCGACCGCCGAGCGCATTGTGTATTCGGCGCTCGAGGGCTGCCGGGACAAGACCGGCAACGACCCGGTGATCACCCTCAAGCGTGCGCTCGACAACGTCAAGCCCACGCTCGAGGTCAAGTCCCGGCGGGTTGGCGGCGCCACCTACCAGGTGCCCGTCGAGGTGCGCACGCCGCGCCAGACGACGCTCGCCCTGCGGTGGCTCATCACCTACTCGCGGGCGCGCCGTGAGAAGACCATGACCGAGCGGCTCATGAACGAGATCCTCGACGCGAGCAACGGGCTGGGGGCGTCCGTCAAGCGCCGCGAGGACATGCACAAGATGGCCGAGTCCAACAAGGCCTTCGCGCACTACCGCTGGTGAGAAGGTGGGCCGACGCGCTCACGCGAGCCGGCTCGACACTCGACAGCGACTGATTCTCAAGACGAGCGAGGCTGAAACCCGTGGCACTGGACGTGCTGACGGACCTCAAGAAGGTCCGGAACATCGGCATCATGGCGCACATCGACGCCGGCAAGACCACGACGACCGAGCGGATCCTGTTCTACACCGGGATCAACTACAAGATCGGCGAGGTCCACGACGGCGCCGCGACGATGGACTGGATGGAGCAGGAGCAGGAGCGCGGCATCACGATCACGTCCGCCGCGACGACCTGCTTCTGGCAGGGCACCCAGATCAACCTGATCGACACGCCCGGCCACGTCGACTTCACGGTCGAGGTCGAGCGCAACCTGCGCGTGCTCGACGGCGCGGTCGCCGTGTTCGACGGCAAGGAGGGCGTCGAGCCCCAGTCCGAGACGGTGTGGCGGCAGGCGGACAAGTACAACGTCCCGCGGATCTGCTTCGTCAACAAGATGGACAAGCTCGGCGCCGACTTCTACTTCACGGTGCGCACGATCAGCGAGCGCCTCGGCGCCCGCCCGCTGCCCATCCAGCTGCCGATCGGGTCCGAGAGCAGCTTCGTCGGGGTCGTCGACCTCGTCTACAACCGCGCGCTGACCTGGCGCGGCGACACGAAGATGGGCGAGGACTACACCATCGAGGCCGTCCCGGCCGACATGGCCGACGAGGTCGAGGAGTACCGCCAGAAGCTGCTCGAGACGGTGGCCGAGACCGACGAGGCGCTGCTCGAGAAGTTCTTCGGCGGCGAGGAGCTCACCCCCGAGGAGATCAAGGGCGCCGATCCGCAAGATGGTCATCGCCGGCGAGATCTACCCGGTGCTGTGCGGCTCCGCCTTCAAGAACAAGGGCGTGCAGCCGATGCTCGACGCCGTCCTCGACTACCTGCCGTCGCCGCTCGACGTCCCCAGCGTCGAGGGCCACGACGATGGGCGACGAGGAGAAGGTCGTCGTCCGGCAGCCCGTCCAACGACGAGCCGTTCTCGGCGCTCGCGTTCAAGATCGCCGCGCACCCGTTCTTCGGCAAGCTCACCTACATCCGGGTCTACTCGGGCAAGGTCGCCACCGGCGCCCAGGTCGTCAACTCGACCAAGGGCAAGAAGGAGCGCATCGGGAAGATCTTCCAGAT
Source organism: uncultured Actinomycetota bacterium (assembly GCA_963792195.1). Taxonomy (GTDB): domain Bacteria; phylum Actinomycetota; class Actinomycetes; order Actinomycetales; family Kineosporiaceae; genus DATKNA01. Next base: position 15,098 of record CAWBVK010000010.1, read on the forward strand.
GCACGCCAACAAGGAGAACCCGGTCGACGACGCGGCCGCCGGCCACATCTACGCGGTCATCGGCCTCAAGGACACGACCACGGGCGACACCCTGAGCGATCCGGCGCACCCCGTCGTGCTCGAGTCGATGACGTTCCCCGAGCCGGTCATCCACGTCGCCATCGAGCCCAGGACGAAGGGCGACCAGGAGAAGCTGGGCACCGCGATCCAGCGCCTCGCCGAGGAGGACCCGACCTTCCAGGTCCGCACCGACGAGGAGACCGGCCAGACGATCATCGCCGGCATGGGTGAGCTGCACCTCGACATCCTCGTCGACCGCATGCGGCGCGAGTTCAAGGTCGAGGCGAACGTCGGCAAGCCGCAGGTGGCCTACCGCGAGACGATCCGCAAGGCCGTCGAGAAGTACGACTACACGCACAAGAAGCAGACCGGCGGCTCGGGCCAGTACGCGAAGGTCCAGATCACGATCGAGCCGCTCGACACGGCCGGCGGTGCGATGTACGAGTTCGAGAACAAGGTCACCGGTGGCCGCGTGCCGCGCGAGTACATCCCGAGCGTGGACCACGGCATCCAGGACGCCATGCAGTACGGCGTCGTGGCCGGCTACCCGCTGGTCGGCGTGAAGGCGATCCTGCTCGACGGTGCGGCGCACGACGTCGACTCCTCGGAGATGGCGTTCAAGATCGCCGGCTCGATGGCCTTCAAGGAGGCGGCGCGGCGGGCCGACCCGGCCCTGCTCGAGCCGATGATGGCGGTCGAGGTGCGTACGCCCGAGTCGTACATGGGCGACGTGATCGGCGACCTCAACTCCCGCCGTGGGCAGATCCAGTCCATGGAGGACGCGAGCGGCGCCAAGGTCGTCCGCGCGATCGTCCCGCTGTCGGAGATGTTCGGCTACGTCGGTGACCTGCGCAGCAAGACGCAGGGCCGGGCCGTCTACTCCATGCAGTTCGACTCCTACGCCGAGGTTCCCCGGAACGTCGCGGAGGAGATCGTCAAGAAGGTCCGCGGCGAGTAGTTCGCCGCAGGGCGACCGCGGCAGCACCTGCACGACCCGGGCTCGGACCCCCCGAGCCTGCACCCACGGGCTCGGACTCCCCGAGCCCGAGCCCGGAAAAGACATTCAGTCCGACAGGAGGACCCACCGTGGCGAAGGCGAAGTTCGAGCGGACTAAGCCGCACGTCAACATCGGCACCATCGGTCACATCGACCACGGCAAGACGACGCTGACCGCGGCGATCACCAAGGTGCTGCACGACAAGTACCCGGACCTCAACCCCTTCACGCCGTTCGACCAGATCGACAAGGCGCCGGAGGAGCGGCAGCGCGGTATCACCATCTCGATCGCGCACGTCGAGTACCAGACCGAGGCGCGCCACTACGCGCACGTCGACTGCCCGGGTCACGCCGACTACATCAAGAACATGATCACGGGTGCGGCGCAGATGGACGGCGCCATCCTCGTGGTCGCGGCGACCGACGGCCCGATGCCGCAGACCCGCGAGCACGTCCTGCTCGCCCGCCAGGTCGGCGTCCCCTACATCGTCGTGGCGCTCAACAAGGCCGACATGGTCGACGACGAGGAGATCCTCGAGCTCGTCGAGCTCGAGGTCCGCGAGCTGCTGTCGAGCCAGGAGTACCCCGGCGACGACCTGCCCGTCGTGCGCGTCTCGGCGCTGAAGGCGCTCGAGGGCGACAAGGAGTGGGGCGAGAAGCTCATGGAGCTCATGGACGCCGTCGACACGGCGATCCCCGAGCCCCTGCGCGAGACCGACAAGCCCTTCCTCATGCCGATCGAGGACGTGTTCACGATCACCGGCCGCGGCACCGTGGTGACCGGCAAGATCGAGCGCGGCATCGTCAAGGTGAACGAGAGCGTCGAGATCCTCGGCATCAAGGAGGGCAAGCAGACGACCACGGTCACCGGCATCGAGATGTTCCGCAAGCTCCTCGACGAGGGCCAGGCCGGTGAGAACGTCGGTCTGCTCCTGCGCGGCATCAAGCGCGAGGAGGTCGAGCGCGGCCAGGTCGTGGCCAAGCCCGGCTCGATCACGCCGCACACGGAGTTCGAGGCGAACGTCTACATCCTGTCCAAGGACGAGGGTGGCCGGCACACGCCCTTCTACGACAACTACCGTCCGCAGTTCTACTTCCGGACGACGGACGTCACGGGCGTCGTGCACCTGCCCGAGGGCACCGAGATGGTCATGCCCGGCGACAACACCGAGATGCGGGTCGAGATGATCCAGCCGATCGCGATGGAGGAGGGCCTGCGCTTCGCCATCCGCGAGGGCGGCCGCACCGTCGGCGCCGGCCGGGTCACCAAGATCCTCAAGTGATCCATCGGCCCTCCGGCCGGGGCTCGTCGCTCCGGCCGGAGGGCCGACGCATGTCCACCCCCACCCCCGCCCAGCTGACGGCGCGGGGTCGGGTGGGCGTGCGACGCGCCCGGATTGGTCAAACCGCCCGGGCGTCTGGCAAACTGTTCAGGTTGCTCGGCGGGCGCCGAGCCCTGCGCCGCGGCCTGACGGCTGCGCCAGGGAGCACGCCTGCCGGCCCGGCGGATGCCGGACCGACGACCATCCCGAGAGGTGCCGCGAGGCGCCGGGCGCGGAAGCGCCCAGGGGAGTGGCGTGCCGAAAGGCGCGACACGCCCGACCTCGGGGGTCGGAGGGCCGCTCCCAGTACCAAGCGTTCCGGCACCCAGCAGCAACGGGTCGACAAGGAAGAGAGCTCAACGAGCCATGGCGGGACAGAAGATCCGCATCCGGCTGAAGGCCTATGACCACGAGGTCATCGACAGCTCGGCGCGCAAGATCGTCGACACGGTCGTCCGCACGGGCGCGTCGGTGGCCGGCCCCGTGCCGCTGCCGACGGAGAAGAACGTCTACTGCGTGATCCGTTCGCCGCACAAGTACAAGGACAGCCGCGAGCACTTCGAGATGCGCACGCACAAGCGGCTGATCGACATCCTCAACCCCACGCCGAAGACCGTCGACTCGCTCATGCGGCTCGACCTGCCGGCCGGGGTCGACATCGAGATCAAGCTGTAAGGGATCGGCCGAGTCATGACCAGTAAGGTGCAGCGACAGGTGAAGGGTGTGCTGGGCGAGAAGCTCGGCATGACCCAGGTCTGGGACGCCGACAACAAGCTCGTTCCCGTGACCGTCGTGCAGGCCGGCCCGTGCGTGGTGACGCAGGTCCGCGGCGCGCAGGGCGAGGGCTACGACGCCGTCCAGCTCGCGTACGGCGCGATCGACCCCCGCAAGGTGAACAAGCCGCTCGCCGGCCACTTCGCCAAGGCGGGCGTCACCCCGCGCCGCTTCGTCGTCGAGATCCGGACGTCGGACGCCGCCGAGTACGCCCCCGGCCAGGAGGTCACCGCCGACGTGTTCGAGGCCGGTCAGGTCGTCGACGTCGTCGGCCGGACCAAGGGCAAGGGCACCGCCGGCGTCATGAAGCGCCACGGGTTCGCGGGCGTGAGCTCGTCGCACGGCTCGCACCGCAACCACCGCAAGCCGGGTTCGATCGGCGCCTGCGCCACTCCCAGCCGGGTCTTCAAGGGGACGCGGATGGCGGGCCGCATGGGCGGCGTCCGGCAGACGACCCAGAACCTGACCGTCCACGCGGTCGACGCCGAGCGCGGGCTGCTGCTCATCAAGGGCGCCGTGCCCGGCCCCCGCGGGCTCCGTCGTCCTCGTCAAGACCGCCGCGAAGGGGGCCTGACCCCATGGCCAACCTCACGATCGACGTGCTCGACGCCGAGGGCAATGCCGCGGGCACCGCGCTGCTGCCCGAGGAGCTGTTCGCCGTCCAGACGAACGTGCCGCTGATCCACCAGGTCGTCGTCGCGCAGCTCGCGGCGGCACGCCAGGGCACGCACGACACCAAGACCCGCGGCGAGGTCCGGGGCGGTGGCAAGAAGCCCTACAAGCAGAAGGGCACCGGCCGCGCCCGGCAGGGCTCGACCCGCGCGCCGCAGTTCACCGGCGGCGGCACGGTCCACGGCCCGACGCCGCGCGACTACACGCAGCGGACGCCCAAGAAGATGAAGGCCGCCGCGCTGCGCGGCGCGCTGTCGGACCGTGCCCGGCACGGGCGCGTGCACGTGGTCGAGAGCCTCGTCGCCGGCGACGCGCCGGGCACCAAGGCCGCGGCCGTCGCGCTGGCGAAGGTCAGCGACCGGCGCAACCTGCTGGTCGTCGTGGAGCGCGACGACGTGGTCACGTGGAAGAGCATCCGGAACCTCACCCGGGTGCACGCTGCTCGCACCCGACCAGCTGAACACGTACGACGTGCTGTGCGCGGACGACGTGGTCTTCACCCGGGCCGCGCTCGACGCCTTCGTCGCGGGCCCGGCCCGCGGCAAGGGCGCGACGGCGATCGCGACCAGCAACGAGGAGGTGGCCCCGTGAGCCAGATCGGGAAGATCAACCGCGACCCGCGGGACATCCTGCTCGCGCCGGTCGTGTCGGAGAAGAGCTACGGCCTGCTCGACCAGGGCAAGTACACCTTCGTCGTGGCCCCCGGCGCCAACAAGACCGAGATCCGCCAGGCCGTCGAGAAGGTCTTCGGCGTGACGGTGGCCTCGGTCAACACCATCAACCGGCAGGGCAAGTCGCGCCGGACCCGGATGGGCCTCGGGAAGCGCAAGGACACCAAGCGGGCGATCGTCACGCTCAAGGACGGCACCATCGACATCTTCGGGGGGCCGGTCGCCTGACGGCGGCCGGGCCACGAGGGCTGAAGAGGACTGACTCAGCATGGGAATCCGCAAGTACAAGCCGACGACGCCGGGCCGGCGCGGCTCGTCCGTCGCCGACTTCGTCGAGATCACCCGGTCCGAGCCGGAGAAGTCGCTGGTGCGTCCGCTCAGCAAGAGCGGTGGCCGCAACAACGCCGGCCGCATCACCACCCGGCACCAGGGTGGCGGCCACAAGCGGGCCTACCGGCTCGTCGACTTCCGCCGGCACGACAAGGACGGCGTGGTCGCAAGGGTCGCGCACATCGAGTACGACCCGAACCGCACCGCGCGCATCGCGCTGCTGCACTACGAGGACGGCGAGAAGCGGTACATCCTCGCGCCGAACCGGCTGCGCCAGGGCGACCGCATCGAGAACGGGCCGTCGGCCGACATCAAGCCGGGCAACAGCCTGCCGCTGCGCAACATCCCGGTCGGCACCGTCGTGCACGCCATCGAGATCCGTCCCGGCGGCGGCGCGAAGATCGCCCGCTCGGCCGGGGCCTCGGTGCAGCTCGTCGCCAAGGACGGGCCGTACGCGCAGCTGCGCATGCCGTCCGGTGAGATCCGCAACGTCGACGCGCGCTGCCGCGCGACGGTGGGCGAGGTCGGCAACGCCGAGCAGTCCAACATCAACTGGGGCAAGGCCGGCCGCATGCGCTGGAAGGGCAAGCGCCCGACCGTCCGCGGCGTGGCGATGAACCCGATCGACCACCCGCACGGCGGTGGCGAGGGCAAGACCTCCGGCGGCCGCCACCCGGTGAGCCCGTGGGGCCAGCCCGAGGGCCGCACCCGCCGCCCGAACAAGGCGAGCGACAAGATGATCGTCCGCCGCCGCCGTACCGGCAAGAAGCGCTGAGGAGCCCGGTAAGCCATGCCCCGTAGCCTGAAGAAGGGTCCCTTCGTCGACGACCACCTCCTGAAGAAGGTGGAGACGCAGAACGACAAGGGCACCAAGAACGTCATCCGCACCTGGTCCCGTCGCTCCATGATCGTTCCGGAGATGCTCGGGCACACGCTGGCCGTGCACGACGGCCGCAAGCACGTCCCGGTGTTCGTCACCGAGGCGATGATCGGCCACAAGCTGGGCGAGTTCGCTCCGACCCGGACGTTCCGCGGCCACGAGAAGGACGACCGGAAGGGCCGCCGCCGCTGACGCGGCGGTCGCCACCGGACGTCACCGAGTAGAGAGCAAGGGACAGCGATGGAAGCCAAGGCGCAGGCGCGGTACGTCCGCGTCACGCCCCAGAAGGCCCGCCGCGTCGTGGACCTCATCCGTGGCAAGCAGGCGCTCGAGGCCGTGGCGGTGCTGGAGTTCGCCCCGCAGGCGGCCAGCGAGACCGTCCGCAAGGTCGTGCAGAGCGCGATCGCGAACGCCCGGGTCAAGGCCCAGGCCGCCTCGGAGCCGTTCGACGAGCGCCTGTACGTCGTGCAGACCGCGTTCGTCGACGAGGGCCCGACCCTCAAGCGGTTCCGGCCGCGCGCACAGGGGCGTGCCTACCGCATCAACAAGCGGACGAGCCACATCACGGTCGTCGTGGCGCCGCGGGGCACCGTCCCCGGCCGGCCCGCCGGCCGTGCGGCCGCCGCGACGTCCACCAGCAGGGCCGCGGCTCCCGCCGCCGCCAGTCGTCAGAGTTCGAAGGGGAGGACCCGCTAGTGGGGCAGAAGGTCAACCCGCACGGGTTCCGCCTGGGCATCACCACCGAGCACAAGAGCCGGTGGTTCGCCGACGGCACCAAGGGCGGGCAGCGCTACCGCGACTACGTCAAGGAGGACGTGGCGATCCGCAAGCTCATGTCGAAGGGCATGGAGCGCGCGGGCATCAGCCGCGTCGAGATCGAGCGCACCCGCGACCGGGTCCGCGTCGACATCCACACCGCCCGGCCGGGCATCGTCATCGGCCGCCGCGGCGCCGAGGCCGACCGCATCCGGGCCGAGCTCGAGAAGCTCACCGGCAAGCAGGTGCAGCTGAACATCCTCGAGGTGCGCAACCCCGAGATCGACGCCCAGCTCGTCGCGCAGGGCATCGCCGAGCAGCTCGCCAGCCGCGTCTCGTTCCGCCGGGCCATGCGCAAGGGCATGCAGTCCACGATGCGCTCCGGCGCCAAGGGCATCCGGGTCCAGTGCTCGGGCCGCCTCGGCGGCGCGGAGATGAGCCGCTCGGAGTTCTACCTCGAGGGCCGGGTGCCGCTGCACACGCTCCGCGCGAACATCGACTACGGCTTCTACGAGGCCCGCACGACGTTCGGCCGGATCGGCGTCAAGGTCTGGATCTACAAGGGCGACGTGACCCAGCGCGAGCTGGCCCGCGAGCAGGCGACCGCGCCGCGGCCGCCGCGCCGCGAGGGCGCTCCCGGTGGGGCCGGCCGCGGCGGCTCCCGCCCCCCGCGTCGTGAGGGTGGCCGCGAGGGCCGGCGCGACGCGGCCGGCGCCGGCGTCGGGTCGGAGGCGGCTCCCGCCGCGCCGTCCGTCTCCGGACAGCCCGAGGTGCATACCACCGCCGAGCCGACGGCCGTCGACCGTGCGGCGACCACCGGATCGGAGGGCTGACCCATGCTGATCCCCCGTCGGGTCAAGCACCGCAAGCAGCACCATCCCGACCGCCACGGGGCCGCCAAGGGCGGCACGGCCGTGACGTTCGGCGAGTGGGGCATCCAGGCCCTCGAGCCTGCGTACGTGACCAACCGGCAGATCGAGAGCGCCCGTATCGCGATCACCCGCCACATCCGCCGCGGCGGCAAGGTCTGGATCAACATCTACCCCGACCGCCCGTTGACGAAGAAGCCCGCCGAGACCCGGATGGGTTCCGGCAAGGGCTCGCCGGAGTGGTGGATCGCGAACGTGAAGCCGGGCCGCGTGCTCTTCGAGCTGTCGTTCCCCAATGAGAAGGTGGCCAAGGAGGCGCTCACCCGCGCCGTCCACAAGCTGCCGATGAAGTGCCGGATCGTCCGGCGCGAGGGCGGTGAGGCGTGATGGCGGTCGGGTCCAAGGACCTCGCTCCCGAGAACCTGCGCGGCTTCGACGACGAGCGTCTGCTCGAGGAGCTGCGCAAGGCCAAGGAGGAGCTGTTCAACCTCCGCTTCCAGTCGGCGACCGGCCAGCTGGAGAGCCACGGGCGGCTGCGCGCGGTGCGCCGCGACATCGCCCGGATCTACACGATCATGCGCGAGCGCGAGCTCGGCATCACCGCGGGCCCGCAGGAGTGAAGCGATGACGGAGAACACCACGCAGAGCACCGCGACGCCGCAGGCGCGCGGGTACCGCAAGATCCGCCGCGGCTACGTCGTGAGCGACAAGATGGACAAGACCGTGGTCGTCGAGGTCGAGGACCGCGTGAAGCACCCGCTGTACGGCAAGGTGCTGCGCCGTTCGAGCAAGGTGAAGGCGCACGACGAGGCCAACGCCGCCGGCGTGGGCGACCTGGTGCTCATCACCGAGACCCGGCCGCTGTCGGCGACGAAGCGCTGGCGCGTCGTCGAGATCCTCGAGCGTGCGAAGTAATCGTCCACATCGAGTTCCGCAAGGCTCCGTCCGGGAGAACCGGCGTGACGAAGGAGTACTGAAGTGATCCAGCAGGAGTCGCGGCTTCGTGTCGCCGACAACACGGGTGCCAAGGAGATCCTCTGCATCCGCGTGCTCGGCGGCTCAGGCCGCCGCTACGCCGGTATCGGCGACGTCATCGTGGCCACCGTCAAGGACGCGATCCCCGGCGGGAACGTCAAGAAGGGTGACGTGGTCAAGGCCGTCGTCGTGCGCACCGTCAAGGAGCGCCGGCGTCCCGACGGCTCCTACATCCGCTTCGACGAGAACGCGGCCGTGATCCTCCGGAACGACGGGGACCCGCGCGGCACCCGCATCTTCGGCCCGGTGGGCCGCGAGCTGCGCGACAAGAAGTTCATGAAGATCATCTCGCTGGCTCCGGAGGTGCTCTAGAGATGGCCAAGCTGCGGATCAAGAAGGGCGACACCGTCCAGGTGATCGCCGGCCCGGCGAAGAGCAAGGGCGGCTACCGGGGCGAGACCGGCAAGGTCATCGCGGTGTACCCCGACACCCAGCGGGTGCTCGTCGAGGGCATCAACCGGATCAAGAAGCACACCAAGGTGGGCACCTCGGGCCGGGGCAGCAAGACCGGCGGCATCGTGACCCAGGAGGCCGCGATCCACATCAGCAACGTGCAGCTGGTGGACCCGGAGACCAAGAAGCCGACGCGCGTCGGCGTCCGCGTCGAGACCGTCGAGCGCGACGGGCGCACCAAGCGCGTCCGGGTCCGCGTGGCCCGTCGCTCGGGTAAGGACATCTGACATGACGACGACCGTCGAGCGGCCCGCGAAGGTCGCCCCCCGACTCAAGACGCGCTACCGCGGCGAGATCGCCCCGGAGCTGCTCAAGGACTTCGGCTACGCCAACGTCATGCAGGTGCCCGGTCTGGTGAAGATCGTGGTCAACATGGGCGTCGGCGAGGCGGCCCGCGACTCCAAGCTCATCGAGGGTGCCATCCGCGACCTCGCGGCTATCACGGGGCAGAAGCCCCAGGTGACCCGGGCCCGCAAGTCCATCGCGCAGTTCAAGCTGCGCGAGGGCATGCCGATCGGCGCCCACGTGACGCTGCGCGGCGACCGCATGTGGGAGTTCCTCGACCGCCTGCTCTCGACCGCCCTCCCGCGCATCCGCGACTTCCGCGGTCTCTCGCCCAAGCAGTTCGACGGCCGCGGGAACTACACCTTCGGCCTGGTGGAGCAGTCGATGTTCCACGAGATCGACCAGGACCGCATAGACCGCGTGCGCGGCATGGACATCACCGTGGTGACCACAGCCACCACGGACGCCGAGGGGCAGGCGCTGCTGCGCAAGCTCGGCTTCCCGTTCAAGGAGAACTGACGTGGCCAAGACCGCACTGATCAACAAGGCCAACCGCAAGCCCAAGTTCGCGGTCCGCGGCTACACGCGCTGCCAGCGCTGCGGCCGCCCGCACTCGGTCTACAAGAAGTTCGGCCTCTGCCGGATCTGCCTGCGCGAGATGGCCCACCGCGGCGAGCTCCCGGGCGTCGCCAAGAGCAGCTGGTGAGGAGAGCCCCCATGGCCACCCTCGAGATGGTGCCGCTGCGCTCGACGATGCCGTTCACCGGCCGGGTCACACTGCGCTACGCGCTGCCGACCATCAGGATCGACGTCCCGGCCGAGCTGCCGACGGACGAAGGCGCGGCTGAACTGCCGCGCGTCGCTACTACGCCGCAGGTCGACCAGGAGCCCGTCCGGGCCTCGGTCGAAACCGCGGCGAGGAAGGGCGGAGAAGCCCGATGACCATGACCGACCCGATCGCGGACATGCTGACGCGCCTGCGGAACGCCAATTCGGCGTACCACGACAGCGTCGTCATGCCCTACAGCAAGCTGAAGGCCCACATCGCGGAGATCCTCCAGCAGGAGGGCTACATCGCCTCGTGGTCCGTCGCCGACGCCGAGGTGGGCAAGACCCTCACGGTGACGCTCAAGTACGGCCCCAACCGGGAGCGCTCGATCGCCGGCATCCGGCGGATCAGCAAGCCCGGCCTGCGGGTGTACGCCAAGTCGACCAACCTGCCCCGCGTGCTGGGCGGCCTCGGCGTCGCGATCCTGTCGACGTCCTCGGGCCTGCTCACCGACCGGCAGGCGAACAAGAAGGGCGTCGGCGGGGAAGTCCTCGCCTTCGTCTGGTGACCAATCCGATCTGGAGAGCTCCAGCGAGAGGAGGAGAAGCATGTCCCGCATCGGCAGACTGCCCATTCCCGTGCCCGGTGGCGTCGACGTAGCCATCGACGGCCGCCAGGTGACCGTCAAGGGCCCCAAGGGTCAGCTCAGCCACTCCGTCGCGGCCCCGATCGAGGTCGCTCAGGAGGACGGCACCCTGCAGGTCACCCGCCCCGACGACGAGCGCATGTCGCGCGCGCTGCACGGCCTGACCAGGACGCTCATCGCCAACATGGTCACGGGGGTGACGCAGGGCTACGAGAAGAAGCTCGAGATCGTCGGCACCGGTTACCGCGTCGTCGCCAAGGGCTCGAACCTCGAGTTCGCGCTCGGCTACAGCCACCCGATCACCATCGAGCCCCCGGACGGCGTCACCTTCCGGGTCGAGGCCCCCACTCGCTTCAGCGTGCAGGGGATCGACAAGCAGCAGGTCGGCGAGGTCGCCGCGAACCTGCGCAAGCTCCGCAAGCCCGACCCGTACAAGGGCAAGGGCGTGCGGTACGCCGGCGAGCAGGTCCGGCGCAAGGTCGGGAAGGCGGGTAAGAAGAAGTGACGATCGGTATCAAGCGCAGCGGTGGTGGTGCCGGCAAGGGCACGGACGCCGCCCGCAAGCGGCGTCACCTGCGGGTCCGCAAGAACCTGTCGGGCACGACCGAGCGCCCGCGCCTGGTCGTGACCCGGTCCTCGCGGCACGTGGTCGCCCAGGTCGTCGACGACACCCGCGGCCACACCCTGGCCTCGGCCTCCACCATGGAGGCGGACCTGCGGGTCCTCGAGGGCGACAAGACCACCAAGGCCCGCCGGGTCGGCGAGCTCGTGGCGGCGCGGGCCCGCGAGGCCGGCGTCGAGGCGGTCGTCTTCGACCGCGGCGGCAACCGCTACCACGGCCGGGTGGCCGCGGTGGCGGACGGCGCCCGCGAGGGCGGCCTCGCGCTGTGAGCAAGCACACCGGCCGAGAGAACCGGCGAGAGAGAAGGAACGTCTGATGGCTCCCCCCCAGCGTCGTGGCGGCGGTACGAGCGCCGGCACCAACAGCGGCGGCGAGAACAGCGGCGGCCGCCGCGACCGGCGCGACCGCGACAACCGGCGCGACAGCGGTGCGGAGAAGACCGCCTTCGTCGAGCGCGTCGTGACGATCAACCGCGTGGCCAAGGTCGTCAAGGGCGGCCGGCGCTTCAGCTTCACCGCGCTCGTCGTGGTGGGCGACGGCGACGGCAGCGTCGGCGTGGGCTACGGCAAGGCCAAGGAGGTGCCCGCGGCGATCGCCAAGGGCGTCGAGGAGGCCAAGAAGCACTTCTTCAAGGTCCCGCGCATCCAGGGCACCATCCCGCACCCCGTGCAGGGTGAGGCCGCCGCGGGCGTCGTGCTGCTCAAGCCGGCCTCGCCGGGTACCGGCGTGATCGCCGGCGGCCCGGTGCGCGCCGTCCTCGAGTGCGCCGGCGTCCACGACGTCCTGTCCAAGTCGCTCGGTTCCGACAACGCGATCAACATCGTGCACGCCACGGTGGCCGCGCTGCGCGGGCTCGAGCGTCCCGAGGCGGTGGCCGCGCGTCGCGGCCTGCCCATCGAGGACGTCGCACCGGCCGCGCTGCTGCGCGCCCGGGCTGGGGTGACCGCGTGATGGCGCGCCTGAAGGTGACCCAGACGAGGTCGGGGATCGGGGGCATCCGCGTGCACCGAGAGACGCTGCGGACCCTCGGCCTCAAGCGCATCGGCGACGTGGTCGTCAAGGAGGACCGCCCCGAGATCCGGGGCATGGTCAAGGCGGTCCGTCACCTCGTCGCCGTCGAGGAGGTGGAGTGAGATGAGCGAGCAGACCAACGCCGGCGCCGAGCCGGGCGCGGGGGAGCGCACCCTGCGGGTGCACCACCTGCGGCCGGCCCCCGGCGCGCGCACCGCGAAGACCCGGGTCGGCCGTGGTGAGGCCGGCAAGGGCAAGTCCGCCGGTCGCGGCACCAAGGGCACAAAGGCCCGCTACCAGGTGTCCGCGGGGTTCGAGGGCGGCCAGATGCCGCTGCACATGCGCCTGCCGAAGCTGCGCGGGTTCAAGAACCCGTTCCGCGTCGAGTACCAGGTGGTCAACCTCGACCGCCTCGGTCAGCTCTACCCCGAGGGTGGCAGCGTGTCGGTCGAGGACCTCGTCGCCAAGGGCGCGGTCCGCGACGGTCAGCTGGTCAAGGTTCTCGGGACCGGCGAGCTGACGGCGGCGCTGCAGGTGAGCGCGCACGCGTTCTCCGCGTCGGCCCGACAGAAGATCGAGGCGGCCGGGGGCACGGCAACGACGCTCTGAACCCGCCGCAGGTCGCAGGACGAGCCGTGGGCCCGGACGCCGTCGCGTCCGGGCCCACGGCCCTGTCCAGGGCCTTGCGCGACCACCCTCGCCGCCCACTGCGTGCTCAGCCGGGATGTTAAGGTCGAGGCCGGGTGCGCCGGGTTCGCGCGGCCGCCCGCAGGGTGACGGGGACCCCGTCGCAACCCGCACCACCGTACCCACCGCACACACCAGCCGCCCGACGGGCGGCGCCCAGGAGGATCCGTGCTTTCCGCGTTCGCCCGGGCGTTCCGCACGCCGGACTTGCGGCGCAAGCTGCTGTTCACGATGGGGATCATGGCCATCTTCCGGCTGGGGTCCTTCATCCCCGTGCCGGGGGTCGACTACACCGCCGTCCGCTCGTGCATCAACGGCGCGGACGCCTCGGGCGGCCTGGCGCTGATCAATCTCTTCAGCGGCGGCGCGCTCCTGCAGCTGTCGATCTTCGCCCTGGGGATCATGCCGTACATCACGGCGAGCATCATCATCCAGCTCCTCACGGTGGTCATCCCGCGGTTCGAGGCGCTGAAGGAGGAAGGGCAGTCGGGCACCACGAAGCTCACGCAGTACACCCGCTACCTCACCATCGGGCTCGCGGTGCTGCAGTCGACGACGCTCGTGGCGATCGCCCGCAACCCCGGCGGCCTGTTCACCAGCTGCCAGTCCGATCTCGTGCCGAACGACAGCCTCGTCACGATCCTCATCATGATCATCACGCTCACGGCCGGCACCGGCCTGATCATGTGGCTCGGGGAGACCGTGACCGAGAAGGGCGTCGGCAACGGCATGTCGCTGCTGATCTTCACATCGATCGCCGCCGGCTTCCCGGGGTCGCTGTGGAACATCCGCAACAGCAACGGCCTCGACGTGCTCTTCATCGTCGTCGCGCTCGGCCTGGTCATCATGGCGCTCGTCGTGTTCGTGGAGCTCTCCCAGCGGCGCATCCCGGTCCAGTACGCGAAGCGCATGGTCGGCCGGCGCATGTACGGCGGGACGAGCACGTACATCCCGATCAAGGTGAACACCGCCGGCGTCATCCCGGTCATCTTCGCCAGCTCGCTGCTCTACCTGCCGGCCCTGGTCGCCCGGTTCCAGCAGAACAGCACGGCGGGCTGGGTCACCTGGATCGACACGAACCTGACCAGGGGCGACCACCCGATCTACATCGCCCTGTACTTCCTGCTGATCCTCTTCTTCACCTACTTCTACGTCGCGATCACGTTCAACCCCGACGAGGTCGCCGAGAACATGAAGAAGTACGGCGGCTTCATCCCGGGCATCCGTGCCGGCAGGCCGACCGCCGAGTACCTGGACTACGTGCTGACCCGCATCACCCTCCCGGGCGCCATCTACCTCGGCGTGATCAGCCTCATCCCGATCCTCGCCCTGGTGGCCCTCAACGCCGACCAGCGCTTCCCCTTCGGCGGCACCTCGATCCTCATCGTGGTCGGCGTCGGCCTCGAGACGGTCAAGCAGATCGAGTCCCAGCTGCAGCAGCGCCACTACGAGGGGTTCCTGAGGTGAGGCTGGTGCTCCTGGGCCCGCCGGGGGCGGGCAAGGGCACGCAGGCCAAGCGCCTCGCCGCCCACCTGGGCGTGCCCGCCATCTCCACCGGCGACATCTTCCGGGCGAACATCACCAAGCGCACCGAGCTCGGCCTGCGCGTGGAGTCGATCCTGCGCGACGGCGGCCTCGTGCCCGACGAGGTCACGAACGACATGGTGCGTGACCGGCTCGGCCAGGCGGACTGCGTGGGCGGTTTCATCCTCGACGGGTACCCGCGCACCCTGGCGCAGGTCGACGCCCTCGACGGCATCCTCAAGGGCCTCGACACGCAGCTCGACCGCGTCCTCGAGCTCACGGTCGACGTCGACGAGGTCGTCCGCCGGCTGCACCAGAGAGCCGTCGAGGAGGGCCGCGACGACGACAAGCCCGACGTGATCCGGCACCGCCAGAACGTCTACCAGCGCGACACCGCGCCGCTCGTCGAGGTCTACCGCGAGCGCGGCCTGCTGGCCGAGGTCGACGGGCTGGGTGCCATGGACGACGTCACCGCCCGGCTCACCGCCGCGCTGCGGCCGGCAGCCTGAGCGGGGGTGTCGGCGACGAGCGAGCGGATCGAGTTCAAGAGCGACGACCAGATCCGGCTCATGCGCGCGGCCGGGCTCGTGGTCGCCGACGCGCTGGACGCCGTCCGCGCGGCGCTCCGCCCGGGCGTCAGCACCCTCGAGCTCGACGGCATCGCCGAGCACGTGATCCGATCGGCGGGAGCCACGCCGTCGTTCCTCGGGTACGGCCGCCCCCCGTACCCGGCGAGCACCTGCATCTCGGTCAACGACGAGGTCGTGCACGGCATCCCGGGCGCCAAGCTGCTGCGGGCCGGTGACATCGTGTCCATCGACTGCGGGGCGATCCTCTCCGGCTGGCACGGGGATGCCGCGTTCAGCGCCGTCGTCGACCCCGACGACGCCCCCGACGCCGACCCCGCCGACGAGACGCTGGTCGAGGTCACCGAGCAGAGCATGTGGCACGGCGTCGCGGCCATCGCCGAGGGGCACCGGCTCGTCCACCTCGGCGGTGCGATCGAGGACCACGTGGCCGGCCGGTTCGGGATCGTCGAGGAGTACGGCGGGCACGGCATCGGCACCGCCATGCACCAGGCCCCGCACGTGCTGAACTACCGCACCCGCTCCAAGGGGCCCAAGCTGAAGCCCGGCATGTGCCTGGCGATCGAGCCCATGCTGACGATCGGCGACCCCGCCACCCGCGTCCAGCCCGATCAGTGGACCGTGGTCACCGCCGACGGGTCGCGCGCCGCGCACTGGGAGCACAGCGTGGCCCTCACCGACCGGGGACCGTGGGTGCTGACCGCACGGGACGGCGGGGAGGCCGCCCTCGGCGAGCTGGGCGTCAAGGTCGTCCCGCTGGGCGACTGATCATCGCTGCCGGCGCCCCGCCGGCGGCGTCCGTGGCGGGTGCCCGCCATGAACCCCGATTTCGTGGCGGCGCGCCTCCTGGCGTAGACTCATCTGTCGGCTCACGTGCATCAAGGCTCGTCCTCGCCCCGCGGCTGGTCTGGCGAGGATCGGGCTCCGTCACCCGTGTGCCACGACTGTCGATCACGACCGCCCGAGCGAGAGACCGAGGCGGTCAGAAGGAATGCGGAGGACATGCCCAAGAAGGACGGGGTCATCGAGATCGAGGGCACGGTTGTCGAAGCTCTACCCAATGCGATGTTCCGGGTCGAGCTGAGCAACGGTCACAAGGTTCTCGCCCACATCTCCGGCAAGATGCGCCAGCACTACATCCGGATCCTCCCCGAGGACCGGGTCGTGGTGGAGCTCAGCCCCTACGACCTCTCCCGCGGTCGCATCGTCTACCGCTACAAGTAAACCCAGGGGGCTCCGCCCCCTGACCCCCGGAAGACCGACCAAGGGGGCTCCGCCCCCTGACCCCCGGAAGTACCCGCCACTCACGTCGGGGTCATCCAGGGGGCTCCGCCCCCTTAGCCCCGAAAAGCCCGCCTACTCACCGTCCCGCCAGGACGTCGCGGCCCTGCCCGGCGCCCAATGACTGGAAGACACCGATGAAGGTCAAGCCGAGCGTCAAGCCGATCTGCGACAAGTGCAAGGTGATCCGCCGTCACGGGCGGGTCATGGTGATCTGCGAGAACCTGCGCCACAAGCAGCGCCAGGGCTGAGCACCCACCGCACGCGTTCCCCCCGCAGCACCCGACCCCCGCGCCCTCCTCGAGGGAGCGCGGGACGCCACCCCCGGCACGGAGGCCGGGGACCCGGACCTCGACCCCGAGGCCCCGGGACCGGTGCCGCACCAGACCTCCGCCAACGAAGGGCACGTATATGGCACGCCTCGTCGGCGTCGACCTCCCCCGCGAGAAGCGGCTCGAGGTCGCGCTCACCTACATCTACGGCGTCGGGCGCACCCGCGCCACGGAGACGCTCACGGCGACGGGCATCAGCCCCGACCGCCGGGTGCGCGACCTCTCGGACGACGACCTGGTCCAGCTGCGCGACTACATCGAGGGCAACTTCAAGGTCGAGGGTGACCTCCGCCGCGAGGTGGCGGCCGACATCCGCCGCAAGGTCGAGATCGGCTGCTACGCCGGCCTGCGTCACCGTCGCGGGCTCCCGGTGCACGGCCAGCGCACGCGGACCAACGCGCGCACCCGCAAGGGTCCCAAGCGGACGGTGGCGGGGAAGAAGAAGGCCGGAAAGAAGTGAGTTCCGGGGGCTTCGGCCCCCGGGCCCCCTTCTCGTCCGGTCACCTCGGGCGTAGTGCGAGAGGGACGCCGTCCCTCTCGCGCTCTCCCTGCGAGGGGCTCCGCCCCCTCGACCCCTGGGCTCGCCTCCGCGGTGGGTCCACTCCAGACCCCCAGATTCTTGATCTTCCAGACCAGCCAACGTAGGAGTTCTCGGCAGATGCCTCCGCAGAAGAGGGCCGCGAGTGGGGCGGCGCGCAAGCCGCGCCGCAAGGAGAAGAAGAACGTCTCCCACGGCCACGCCCACATCAAGAGCACGTTCAACAACACCATCGTCTCGATCACCGACCCGACCGGTGCGGTGATCTCGTGGGCGTCCGCCGGCCAGGTCGGCTTCAAGGGGTCGCGCAAGTCGACCCCGTTCGCGGCGCAGATGGCGGCCGAGGCCGCCGCCCGCCGCGCGCAGGAGCACGGCATGCGCAAGGTCGATGTGTTCGTCAAGGGCCCCGGCTCGGGCCGCGAGACGGCGATCCGGTCGCTGCAGGCGACCGGGCTCGAGGTGGGGTCGATCCAGGACGTGACCCCCACGCCGCACAACGGCTGCCGTCCGCCCAAGCGCCGCCGCGTCTGACGCGCGCCGAGAACGAATCCAAGGAGATCCAGCCACCATGGCGCGTTACACAGGGCCCGACTGCAAGCGGTGCCGACGTGAGAAGACCAAGCTGTTCCTCAAGGGGGCCAAGTGCGAGTCCCCGAAGTGCCCGATCGAGATCCGGCCCTACCCCCCGGGTGAGCATGGACGCGCGCGCACGAAGGAGAGCGAGTACCTGCTCCAGATGCGCGAGAAGCAGAAGACCGCGCGCATCTACGGCGTGCTCGAGAAGCAGTTCCGCGGGTACTACGAGGAGGCCAACCGGCGCTCCGGCAAGACCGGCGAGAACCTGCTGCGCATCCTCGAGTCCCGCCTCGACAACGTCGTCTACCGGGCCGGTTTCGCCACGTCCCGCGACGCCGCGCGCCAGCTCGTCCGGCACGGGCACTTCCTCGTCAACGGCGTCAAGGTCGACATCCCGAGCTACCGGGTGACCGAGAACGACATCGTCGAGGTCCGTGCGGGCTCCCTGGAGCTCACGCCGTTCGTCATCGCCCGGGCCACCCAGGGCGACCGGACCGTGCCGGCGTGGCTCGAGGTCATCCCCAACCGGATGCGCATCCTCGTGCACGGGCTGCCCGCGCGGCAGGTCATCGACACCCCCGTGCAGGAGCAGCTCATCGTCGAGCTCTACTCGAAGTAAACGAACGGGGGGCAAGCCCCCCGTGTACCCCCCGAACGTCAACCCCACGCACGGGGCCAAGCCCCCTGCACCCCCGGATCCTCGGGGCAGCACCACCTCCCTCGTCGGACGGATGGCGAGGGAGTTTCGTGGGCGTCATATAGCGGGCGCCCGTGAGGAAGGAACCAACGCAATGCTGATCGCACAGCGGCCGACACTGGCCGAGGAGGTCGTCTCCGACCACCGCTCCCGGTTCGTCATCGAGCCGCTCGAGCCCGGTTTCGGCTACACCCTCGGCAACAGCCTGCGCCGCACACTGCTGTCGTCCATCCCCGGTGCCGCGGTGACGAGCATCCGGATCGACGGCGTCCTGCACGAGTTCACCACCGTCCCGGGGGTGAAGGAGGACGTCACCGAGCTCATCCTCAACGTCAAGCAGCTCGTCGTCTCGAGCGAGCACGACGAGCCGGTCGTCATGTACCTGCGCAAGCAGGGCCCGGGCGCCGTGACCGCGGCGGACATCGCGCCGCCCGCGGGTGTCGAGGTGCACAACCCCGACCTGCACATCGCGACGCTCAACGGCAAGGGCAAGCTCGAGATGGAGCTGACCGTCGAGCGCGGCCGCGGCTACGTCTCGGCCAACCAGAACAAGTCCGGCGACGCCGAGATCGGCCGCATCCCGGTCGACTCGATCTACTCGCCGGTCCTCAAGGTCACCTACAAGGTCGAGGCCACCCGCGTCGAGCAGCGCACCGACTTCGACCGGCTGATCGTCGACGTCGAGACCAAGCCCTCGACGCAGCCCCGCGACGCGATGGCGAGCGCCGGCAAGACGCTCGTCGAGCTCTTCGGCCTGGCCCGCGAGCTCAACGTCGAGGCCGAGGGCATCGACATGGGCCCGTCCCCGTCGGACGCCGCGCTCGCGGCCGACCTCGCGCTGCCGATCGAGGAGCTCGACCTCACCGTCCGCTCCTACAACTGCCTCAAGCGCGAGGGCATCCACACGGTCGGCGAGCTCGTCGCCCGCAGCGAGGCGGACCTGCTCGACATCCGCAACTTCGGCGCGAAGTCGATCGACGAGGTCAAGGCCAAGCTCGCCGGCATGAGCCTGGCCCTCAAGGACAGCCCGCCCGGGTTCGACCCGGCCCTCGTCGTCGACAGCTTCGGCGCCGACGACGACATGTCCTTCGCCGAGGACGAGCAGCTCTGACCCACCACCCGCCGCGCATCCGCCGCACCCGCCGCACCGGTGCGGCGGCCTGATCGAGGAGAACGACAGACATGCCCACGCCCACCAAGGGTCCGCGCCTCGGCGGCGGCCCGGCGCACGAGCGGCTGCTGCTGGCCAACCTGGCCACCCAGCTGTTCGCCCACCGCCGGATCACGACCACCGAGGCGAAGGCCAAGCGGGTGCGCCCCCTGGCCGAGCGCCTGATCACGTTCGCCAAGCGCGGCGACCTCGCCGCGCGCCGGCGGGTGCTCACCGTCGTGCGCGACAAGGGCGTCGTCCACGAGCTGTTCACCGAGATCGCGCCGGTCATGGCCGACCGTCCCGGCGGGTACACCCGGATCACGAAGATCGGCAACCGCAAGGGCGACAACGCCCCCATGGCCGTGATCGAGCTGGTGATGGAGCCGATGACCGCCCGCGCCGCCACGGTGCGGGAGGCCGAGGCCGCCACGCGGCGGGCCGCCACCACGCGGACGCCGTCCGCGCCGGCGCCGGCCGCCGACGAGACGGCGACCGACTCGACGGACGAGGGCGTCTCGACGACGCAGGCGGTCGACGAGGCCGTGGGCACCGAGGCCGCCGAGACGCCGGCCGAGGCGGCCGCCGTCGACCAGGCCGAGGTGGACGAGGCCCCGGTGGACGAGGCCGACGCCCCCGACGCCGAGGCCGCTGACGCCGAGCCGCGCCGCCGTGACGCCGAGGCCGCTGCCCCCGAGGCCGATGCCGGCGCGGAGGACACGACCGACGGCAAGGCCTGACGCACTGAGCACGACCGCGCACGACCCGGGACCCGTCCCGCCGCCGCCCGATCCGGGAGGTGAGCGGGGCGGGTCCCTGCGCATCCGCCTCGACCTCGGATACGACGGCACCGGGTTCTCGGGGTGGGCCACGCAGCCGGGCCGGCGCACCGTCGCCGGGGTCCTCGCGGAGGGCCTCGCGACGGTGCTGCGGACCCCGCCGGCCGCCCTCGCGCTGGTCGTGGCCGGGCGCACCGACGCCGGCGTCCACGCCACCGGCCAGGTGTGTCATGTGGACCTGTCCGGCGATGCCTGGCACGCACTGCCGGGCCGTGGTGACGTCGCGCCCGCGGACGCGCTGGTGCGCCGGCTCCGGGGGGTCCTGCCGCCCGACGTGCGGGTCGCCCGTGCGGCCGTCGCCGCCCCCGGCTTCGACGCGCGCTTCTCGGCGCTGCGCCGCCGGTACGCCTACCGGCTCTGCGACGACCCCGCGGGCGTGCCGCCGCTGCGCCGGCGCGACGTCGTGGCCTGGGGACGCGCGCTCGACGTCCGGGTCATGGACGCCGCCTGCGCCGCGCTGACCGGGCTGCACGACTTCGCCGCGTTCTGCCGCCGGCGCGAGGGCGCGACGACGGTCCGGACGCTCCTGGAGTACTCCTGGGCACGGGACGGCGACGGCTTCGCGGTGGCCCGTGTCGTGGCGGACGCCTTCTGCCACTCCATGGTCCGTGCGCTCGTGGGCGGGGCGGCCGCGGTGGGCGAGGGACGTCGCCCGCCGGAGTGGCTGGCGACGGTCCTGGCGGGCGGCGCGCGCGACCCGGCCGTCGTCGTCGCGCCGGCGCACGGGCTCGTGCTCGAGGAGGTCGTCTACCCGCCCGACGGAGAGCTCGCCGCCCGCGCCGAGGCCGCCCGCGCCGTCCGTACGCTTCCCTCCGCCCTCTCACCCGCGCTGATCAAGGAAAAGTCGGACCCTACGGCTCCGTCCCCATTGCGGGGTCCAACTTTTCCTTGATCAGCGTCGGCGTTTTCCAGGTCACAGGACGTGCAGGGCGTCGACGTGGTCGCGTTCGCGGCGGGTCAGGGCGCGCAGGACGGCCGGGCCGCCGTGCCGGGCGACGGCCGCCGCCACCAGGACGTCGATCGCGTCGGTGACCAGGTCATCGGGCGCGTCGGGTACCGGATCGGCGGCGGTGAGCCCCGGGCCGAGCCCCACGGAGAGCTCGAGATCCTCGAGGTGCACGGCGAGCTCGACGGAGCGGGTCCGCAGGAACTCGTCGAGCAGCAGCGGGAACCCCCGCGACTCCACCTGCCGGCCGGGAGGCTCGGTCACGAGCCGGTCCGCGAGCCGCTCCAGGGCGTCGGACGCGGACCGCACGACCGCCTCCCGGCCCCGGAGCGCCACGGCGTGCGAGCGCTCGCGGACCACGGCGTTGAGCTCGCTGCCGGGGTCGACGGCGCTCGTGAAGCTCCCGTAGTACCGGCCGCCCGTCACCGGCTCCGCCGATGCGGGGTCGTGCCCGTCGAGGAGCTGCTCGACGATGAGCACCCCCGACAACGCCAGGTGGCCCGCCAGGTCGGCGACCGCCATCCCCCCGAGCACGCTCGCCTCGTCCCAGCGCTGCGCCACCTCGGGGGAGTCGAGCAGTTCGAGCGCGGTGCGTGCGGCCGCGAGGTAGCGCGCGCGGGCGGGGGAGAGCCGGTGTGCGTCGAGTGCGTGGCGGTCGGTCTGCGGGTCGGTCTGCGGGTCGGTCGTCACGGCTCCATCCTGCCCGTACCGACGCCGTGGACTGGCCCTGCGGCCCCCGCAGTGGAAAGGTCGTGAGGGTGAGCGAAGGCATCTGGGAACGCGACGACTACGAGCAGGACCAGGACGGGATCATCAACCCCGAGGACGAGCTGTCCGAGGACGGTATGGACACCGTCCTCGAGCAGGGGTACTCCCCGCCGGAGCGCCCGCTCGCGCTCGACAAGTTCGGGACCACCCTGTCCGAGGAGCGCGAGGGCGAGACCCTCGACCAGCGCCTGGCCGAGGAGGAGCCCGACCCGAACATGGAGGTCGACCTCGTCGAGGGGGAGCCCGCCGTGCGCGCGGGGGAGGGCGGCGACGTCCCCGACGACATCGACCTCGGCTCCGGCGACGTCCCCGACAACGTGTTCGAGGACGGCGTGGTCGACGACGGCGAGGTCGGCGACGCGCGGGCCGGCCGGCTGGTCGACCCCGACGCCGGCGGCACCGGCGACCGTGAGAAGGACCTGGTCGGCTACGACGTCGGCATCGACGGTGCGGCGGCGAGCGCCGAGGAGGCGGCCGTGCACATCGTCGACGTCGAGGAGGCCGACGAGGCCCTCGAGCGCGACACGACCGAGCGGCCCACCCTCGGGCGCTCCTGACCTTCCGGCGACCGCTCCAGGAGGTCCACGGGGGCGCGGTGCCGGCGGGAAACCCGCGGGCGCCGCGCCGCCTTGCGCCTGCACACTGGCGGCATGGGCCACGTCGACGTCAACGGGATCTCGTTCACCCTGCCCGACGGGCGTCCGCTGCTCGGTGACGTCACCTTCCGGGTCGGCGAGGGCGCCACGGTCGCCCTCATCGGCCCGAACGGCACCGGCAAGACCACCCTGCTGCGGATCGTCGCGGGTGACCTCGAGCCGCACGAGGGCTCCGTGGGGCGCAGCGGGGGGCTGGGGGTCATGCGGCAGTTCGTCGGGTCGGTCCGCGACGAGTCCACGGTGCGCGACCTCCTCGTCTCCGTGGCGCCGCCGCGGGTACGGGGGGCGGCCCTCGCCCTCGACGCCGCCGAGCTGGCGATGATGGAGACCGACGACGAGCCCACCCAGCTGCGGTACGCGCAGGCGCTCGCGGACTGGGCGGACGCCGGCGGCTACGAGGCCGAGACCCTGTGGGACGTGTGCACGATCGCGGCCCTCGGCGTGCCGTTCGAGCGGTGCCAGTACCGGGCGGTCCGCACCCTCTCGGGCGGTGAGCAGAAGCGGCTCGTGCTCGAGGCACTGCTGCGCGGGCCCGACGAGGTGCTGCTGCTCGACGAGCCCGACAACTACCTCGACGTGCCGGGCAAGCGATGGCTCGAGGAGCGCCTGCGGGAGACGCCGAAGACGGTGCTCCTCGTGTCGCACGACCGCGAGCTGCTCGCCCGCGCCGCCGAGCGGATCGTCACCCTCGAACCCGGCCCCGCGGGCGCCACGGCGTGGACGCACGGTGGCGGGTTCGCCACCTACCACCAGGCGCGGGCAGAGCGGAACGAGCGCCTGGAGGAGCTGCGCCGCCGCTGGGACGAGGAGCATGAGAAGATCAAGGCGCTCGTGCTCATGCTCAAGATCAAGGCCGCGTACAACGACGGGATGGCCTCGCGGTACCAGGCGGCGCTCACGCGGCTGCGGAAGTTCGAGGAGGCCGGGCCGCCGCTCGAGACCCCGAGCGAGCAGAACGTCACGATGCGGCTGCGGGGCGGTCGCACCGGCAAGCGGGCCGTGGTCTGCGAGCAGCTCGAGCTCACCGGGCTGATGCGCCCGTTCGACCTCGAGGTCTGGTTCGGTGAGCGGGTGGCCGTGCTCGGCTCGAACGGGTCGGGCAAGTCGCACTTCCTGCGGCTGCTGGCCGCCGGCGGCTCCGACCCCGACGTCGAGCACCGGCCGGTCGACGAACTGGTCGTGCCCCTGGTCGCCCATCGCGGCGTCGCGCGGCTCGGGGCCCGGGTGCGCCCGGGCTGGTTCGCCCAGACCCACGAGCACCCCGAGCTACGGGGGCGCACCCTGCTCGACGTGCTGCACCGCGGGACCGCCCATCGCGACGGCATGCCGCGCGAGCCCGCCAGCCGCGCCCTCGACCGGTACGAGCTGGCCCGGGCCGCCGAGCAGACCTTCGACTCGCTGTCGGGCGGCCAGCAGGCGCGCTTCCAGATCCTGCTGCTGGAGCTGTCGGGTGCGACCCTGCTGCTCCTCGACGAGCCGACGGACAACCTCGACCTGCACTCCGCCGAGGCGCTGGAGCAGGGTCTGGAGGGCTTCGAGGGCACGGTGGTCGCGGTGACGCACGACCGCTGGTTCGCGCGCTCGTTCGACCGGTTCCTCGTGTTCGGGGCCGACGGGCGGGTGTACGAGTCCGACGAGCCGGTCTGGGACGAGGCACGGGTGGCGCGCGAGCGCTGAGGGCCGCTCCCTCCACGCCCGTCCCACCGCCGTCCCGCCGCCGTCCCGCCGCCGCCGCAAGGGGACCCACTCCGGACGCTGTGCACTGCCCCGCCTGGCGGGGCAGTGCACAGCGTCGCGACGAGGTGTCCGCATCCAACGGCGCCGCGCGTCGTCCACAGCCGCCGATCGGGCGCGTTTCTCCACAGGGCGGTCCTCACGACCGGGACGGCGGGGCCGGCGGCCCTCACCATGATCCGATGGACGATCTGCCCCTCCCGCGCGCGGTCGCTCTCGGCCTGCGCTCCGCGCGACGGGGGCTCGGCCTGAACCAGCGGGCGTTCGCCCGGTTCGCGGGCCTGTCGGCGTCGACCGTGGCGAGGCTCGAGGCGTCGCAGGACGACGTCGGGTTGCGGTCCGTGCGGCAGGCGCTGGCCATGGTGGGGCTGCGGCTCGCCGTGGTGCACGACGACGGGACGCCGTTCACCGAGTCGTCGGCGTTGCCGTTCGACGACCTCGGCGTCACCGACCGCGGAGGACGGCAGTTCCCGGCCCACCTGCCGGAGGACGTGTGGCGGTACGTCCCCTACTGGCGCACCTTCCGCGACGAGCGGGCAGGCGTCGTGCGGCACGAATGGTGGACGTTCCGTCGCTGGACGCCGGCGACGCCGGAGGTGTGGCGGCGCTGGAACGAGGAGCTTTGGGGGAAGGGCCGAGGTCGCGACGGCCCGGGGGAGGGACGGACGCCCGGAGGGTGAGCGCCGCCGATCGGAACCGGGAGCGCCGTCGGCGACCGGCAGGCGTTTTGACCCTCCGTCCCTGCCCAGGGTAGCCTTAACGGTCGTTGTGCCCCTGCGTCCGCGCAGGCCCGCGACCATCGTCGGGCGGCGCCAGCGGGGCCGTGGCGACACCACCTGCGACTGAGGACGAAGGCTACGACTGTGCGCACCTACACCCCCAAGGCCAGCGAGATCGAGCGGCGCTGGCACGTCATCGACGCCTCCGACGTCGTCCTCGGCCGCCTCGCGACGCACGTCGCCACGCTCCTGCGCGGCAAGCACAAGCCGACGTACGCGCCGCACGTCGACACCGGCGACTTCGTCATCGTCATCAACGCCGGCAAGATCGCGCTGACCGGGTCGAAGCGCGAGCAGAAGCGCGCCTACCGGCACTCGGGCTACCCGGGCGGTCTGCGCTCCGTCGGCTACGTCGAGCTCCTGGACAAGAACCCCGAGCGGGCCGTCGAGAAGGCCGTGCGCGGCATGATCCCGAAGACGACCCTCGGTCGCCAGCAGCTGTCCAAGCTCAAGGTGTACGCGGGCCCCGAGCACCCGCACACGGCGCAGAAGCCGCAGCCCTTCCAGATCACGCAGGTCGCCCAGTAGGCCAACCCACTCCGGGCTCCGCCCGGGTGAACCCCCGACGGCGCCTCCGGGCCCATCGAACATGACGGAATTCCAGGTAGGAGAGCAGTGGCCGAGACCAGCCCCGAGCTCGAGGGCGACCTCACCGAGGACGCCCCGAGCAGCTACAGCACCAGCACGCCCGAGACCCGCGGCGGCGGGTCGAGCATCACGGCCCCCGGCGGCGCCACCGGCCGCCGCAAGGAGGCCATCGCGCGTGTCCGCCTGGTCCCGGGCAGCGGCTCGTGGAAGATCAACGGCCGGACCCTCGAGGCTTACTTCCCGAACAAGGTCCACCAGCAGCTGGTGAACGACCCGTTCAAGGTGACCGACCTCGAGGGCCGGTTCGACGTCATCGCCCGCATCCAGGGCGGCGGTTCCTCGGGTCAGGCCGGGGCCCTGCGCCTCGGCGTCGCCCGCGCGCTGAACGAGATCGACCTCGAGGCGAACCGCGCCTCGCTGAAGAAGGCCGGCTTCCTGACGCGCGACGCGCGCGTCAAGGAGCGGAAGAAGGCCGGCCTCAAGAAGGCGCGCAAGGCGCCGCAGTACAGCAAGCGCTGACACCGGCTCGTTCCGGTCCGGCCCCGTGGCGTGCGTCGCCCGGGGCCGGCCGCGCATCCTGGGCAGGTCCGGGGGGCGTTCCCAGGGGATGCGTGGAGAATCCGGCGCATCCGCACACGCGATCGGAGGAACCGTGGGTCGACTGTTCGGCACGGACGGCGTCCGTGGCATGGCGAACCGTGAGGTGACCGCCGAGCTCGCGCTCGACCTCGCGGTCGCGGCGGCGCACGTCCTCGGCGAGGTGGGGGCCTTCGCCGGCCACCGCCCCCGGGCCGTCGTCGGGCGCGACCCTCGGGCCTCCGGCGAGTTCCTCGCCGCCGCCGTCGTCGCCGGGCTCGCCAGCGCCGGCGTGGACGTCGACGACGCCGGCGTCCTGCCCACCCCCGCCGTCGCCGGGCTCGTCGCCGACACCGGCGCCGACCTCGGCGTGGTGCTCTCGGCATCGCACAACCCGATGCCCGACAACGGGATCAAGTTCTTCGCGAAGGGCGGCCACAAGCTGCCCGACGAGGTCGAGGACGACATCGAGGCCCGGATGGGCGAGAGCTGGCAGCGCCCCACGGGCGCGGACGTCGGCCGCGTGCGCCTCCTCGCCGACGCGACCGACCGGTACGTCGCGCGCCTGCTGGGGAGCCTGCCGAACCGGCTCGACGGCCTGCGGGTCGTCGTCGACTGCGCGCACGGCGCGGCGAGCGTCGCCGCGCCCGCGGTGCTCCGCGCGGCCGGCGCCGAGGTCGTCGTCATCGGCGCCTCGCCCGACGGGCTCAACATCAACGACGGTTACGGCTCCACCCACCTCGGTCCGCTGCGGGAGGCCGTCGTCGCGCACGGCGCCGACGCGGGCCTCGCCCACGACGGCGACGCGGACCGCTGCCTCGCGGTCGACGCCGCCGGGCACGACGTCGACGGCGACCAGATCATGGGCATCCTGGCCGTCGCCTTCCGCGAGCGTGACGCGCTCCGCGAGGACACCCTCGTCACGACCGTCATGAGCAACCTCGGGCTGCGGCTGGCGATGGAGCGCGAGGGCATCCGGACCGTGCAGACCGCGGTCGGCGACCGGTACGTGCTCGAGGAGATGCGCCGCGGCGGCTACAGCCTGGGCGGCGAGCAGTCGGGCCACGTCGTCATGCTCGAGCACGCGACGACGGGCGACGGCATCCTCACCGGCCTGCACCTGCTGGCCCGGGTGGCGCAGACGGGCCGCCCGCTCGCGGAGCTCGCGGCGGTCGTCGAGCGCCTGCCGCAGGTGCTCGTCAACGTGCCGGGCGTCGACAAGGCCCGCACGCACTCCGACGCCGCGCTCGCGGACGCCGTCGCCGCCGCGGAGGCCGACCTCGGTGGCACGGGCCGCGTTCTCCTGCGCCCTTCCGGCACCGAGCCGCTCGTGCGGGTCATGGTCGAGGCCGCCGACACCGAGCACGCCCGGAGCGTGGCCGACCACCTGGCCGGCGTCGTCAAGGAGCGCCTCACACTCTGAGCGGGTCAGATGCGCATGTGGCGGTCCCGGCGCGCGGTCAGGAGTCGCTGCACCGACAGCACGAGGTAGCCGGCCACGGTCATCCCGAGCAGGTTGACGCCGAGCTGGAGCGCCGAGCCGGCGACCTCCTGACCGTCGGCGAGGGCGAGCGCCACGGCGAGGTTGCCCGCCGCCGGCACCGTCGTGACCGAGATGAAGACCCCGACGAGCACGTTGGACCGGCCGGCGGTCAGCGAGAGGACGCCGGCGGCCCCGGCGAGCAGCGCGACGACCACTGACCAGTGGTCGGGCCGCCAGATGTACTGCGTGAGGGGCCGCGGCTTCATGAGGTCCTCGGGCGTGATCCAGCCGGCGCCGCGGGCGGCGACCGCGAGCACGGCCGTCACGGCGATCGCCAGCGCGAAGCCCAGCACCAGCAGCCGGGCGGCGCGCCAGGCCAGCCGCCAGCGCCGGAGCACGAGCGCCACGGCCAGCGCCGACACCGGGCCGAACTCCGGCCCGACCACCATCGCGCCGACCACGAGCACGGGCGAGTCCGTGATCACGGCGATCCCGGCGATCGCCGTCGCGAGGCACATGAAGGCGTGGTAGGACCACGATCCCCGGGAGTCGTCCGCGGCCCGGCCGAGCACCAGCTCCCAGACGATCGCGTCGTCCGGAGCGCCCGGCGCGGCCCGCTCTGCGAGTTCCGCCCGGATGCCCGGCATGGCCTGGACCTCCTCGAGCGCCACGCTCATGTCGTCGCGCCGCGGGTCGACGCCGACCTCCCGGAGGCCGTGCAGCACGGGCGAGACCGCCTCGCGGGCGACGTCGAAGAGCACGGCGTCACCGGCGGGCGCGACCGCTGCGCCGGGCAGCACGAGCAGGTTGGTCACGGTGGGGAGCCCTGCCAGGTGGTCGCGGACGGCCGCCGTCATCGGGCTGGGCAGGACCAGGCGGACGTGGAACATCTAGAGCTTCCGCAGCCGGATGCGTCGCACGGAGTGGTCGGCGTCCTTGTCGAGCACGAGCGTGGCTCGCTGGCGCGTCGGCAGCACGTTCTCGACGAGGTTGCGCTCGTTGATCGTCGTCCAGATGTGCTCGGCGGTGAGTACCGCCTCGCTGTCGCTCAGCGAGGCGTACCGGTGGAAGTACGACTCCGGCCGGCTGAACGCCGTCTCGCGCAGCCGCAGGAAGCGTTGGACGTACCAGCCCCGAACGTCGTCCGTGCGGGCGTCGACGTAGATCGAGAAGTCGAAGAAGTCGCTGACGGCGACGCTCTGCCGGCCGTCGGAGCGCGGGCGCGCCGGCTGCAGCACGTTGAGCCCCTCGACGATGAGCACGTCGGGGCGCCGCACCGCCACGCTCGCTCCGGGCACGATGTCGTAGCTGAGGTGCGAGTACACCGGTGCCCGCACCTCCTCGAGACCCGACTTCACGTCGATGACGAAGCGCAGCAGCGCCCGCCGGTCGTACGACTCCGGGAAGCCCTTGCGCTGCAGCAGGCCGCGGCGCTCGAGCTCGGCGTTCGGCAGCAGGAACCCGTCGGTCGTGACGAGCTCGACGTGCGGCGTGCCCGGCCAGCGGGAGAGCAGCTCGCGCAGGATCCGTGCGGTCGTCGACTTGCCCGACGGCGACGGAGCCGGCGATCCCGATGACGAAGGGGGTGCGGTCCGCGGCCTCGCCGAGGAACGTCGACGTCGCCGCGTGCAGCCCCTCGATGCCCGCGACGTAGAGGCCGACGAGCCGCGAGAGCGGCAGGTAGACCTGCTCGACCTCGGTGAGGTCGATCCGCTCGCCGAGCCCGGAGAGGCGGTCGAGGTCGGCCTCGGAGAGCGTCAGCGGGGTGCTCGCCCGCAGCCGGCTCCACGTCGCCCGGTCGAACTCGGCGTACGGCGACCCGACCGCGTGGTCGGCGTCACGGGAGGTCGGCACGCCCTGATTCTGCCTGCCGCGCGCCCGGGCGCCGTCCCGGCCGCCGGTACCCTGGGTGCTCATGTGCGGAATCGTCGGCTACGCAGGATCGCCCGGCCTGGCCGAGCGGGGGGAGGCGCCGCAGGCCCTGGACGTCGTCCTCGAGGGGCTGCGCCGGCTTGAGTACCGCGGCTACGACTCGGCCGGCGTCGCGCTGCTCACCGACGCCGGGCTGGTCACGGCCAAGCGCTCGGGCAAGCTGGGCCGGCTCGAGGAGGTGCTCGAGAGCGAGCCCCTGCCCGCGTCGGTCACCGGCATCGGCCACACCCGGTGGGCCACCCACGGCGCTCCTACCGACGTCAACGCGCACCCGCACGTCGGCGGCGACGGCCGGGTCGCGCTGATCCACAACGGGATCATCGAGAACTTCGCCGCGCTCAAGGCGGAGCTGCAGGCGGAGGGCGTCGAGTTCGTCAGCCAGACCGACACCGAGGTCGCGGCGCACCTGCTCGCCGTCGCCTACGCGGAGCACGGCGACCTGGGCGAGGCCATGCGGGTGGTGGCCCGCCGTCTCGAGGGGGCCTTCACGCTGCTCGCCGTCCATGTCGACGCCCCGGGCGTCGTGGTCGGTGCCCGGCGCAACTCCCCGCTCGTGGTCGGTGTGGGCCAGGGCGCCAACTACCTCGGCTCCGACGTCGCCGCGTTCATCGGCTACACCCGGGAGGCGATCGAGCTCGGCCAGGACCAGGTCGTCACGATCACGCCGGACTCGGTGACCATCACGGACTTCGACGGCGCGCCCGTCGACGGCAACCACTTCCACGTCGACTGGGACGCCGCGGCCGCCGAGAAGGGCGGCTACCCGAGCTTCATGGCGAAGGAGATCAACGAGCAGCCGCACGCCGTCGCGGACACGCTGCTCGGGCGCTCCGACGGGTACGGCCGGCTGGTGCTCGACGAGCTGCGCGTCGACGAGGCCGTGCTCCGCAGCGTCGACAAGATCGTCGTCATCGCGAGCGGGACCTCCTTCTACGCCGGCCAGGTCGCCAAGTACGCCATCGAGCACTGGTGCCGCATTCCGGTCGAGGTCGAGCTGTCGCACGAGTTCCGCTACCGGGACCCGGTCGTCACCGAGAAGACCCTCGTGGTCGCGATCTCGCAGTCCGGCGAGACGATGGACACGATCATGGCGGTCCGGCACGCCCGGGAGCAGGGTGCGCGCGTCGTCGCGATCTGCAACACCAACGGCTCGACGATCCCGCGCGAGTCCGACGGCGTGCTGTACACCCACGCCGGCCCCGAGATCGCGGTCGCGTCGACGAAGGCGTTCCTCGCCCAGATCACGGCCTGCTACCTGCTCGGGCTCTACCTCGCCCAGCTGCGCGGCACGAAGTTCGCCGACGAGATCCACGAGACGCTGCGCCAGCTGCACGCCATGCCCGACAAGATCCAGAAGGTGCTCGACGGGCTCGAGCAGGTGCGCCAGATGGCGCGCTGGATGGCGGACACCCGCTCGGTGCTCTTCCTCGGCCGTCACGTCGGCTACCCGGTGGCCATGGAGGGCGCGCTCAAGCTCAAGGAGCTCGCCTACATCCACGCCGAGGGCTTCGCGGCGGGCGAGCTCAAGCACGGCCCGATCGCGCTCATCGAGCCCGGCCTGCCGGTGTTCGTCGTCGTGCCCTCCCCTCGCGGCCGGGACTCGCTGCACAGCAAGGTGGTCTCCAACATCCAGGAGATCAACGCCCGAGGGGCGCGCACGATCGTGATCGCCGAGGAGGGCGACGACGAGGTCGTGCCGTACGCCACCGAGGTCATCCGCGTGCCGCAGACGCCGACGCTGCTGGCGCCGCTCGTCACCGTCGTCCCGCTGCAGGTCTTCGCGTGCGAGCTGGCGAGCGCCAAGGGCCTCGACGTCGACCAGCCGCGCAACCTCGCGAAGTCCGTCACCGTCGAGTAGCCGCCGCTCCTCCCAGCCGGCGCGGGGCCTCTGCCCGGCGGCTTTGCCGTGGCCCCATATGTGAGCCGGCGATGTGAGCCGGCGGGCCGAGGACAGATGGCCCACATCCGGGGCCAGCGCAAAGCGTCGCGAGGGCGGGGCCCGCTGGTGCGGTCGAGCGGCGATCGGCCGGTAGCGTTCGGGTGCGTGGAGGCACAGCCGGTCGACGCGGGCGAGCCCGAGGTCCTCGCGCTCGTCGACGCCCTGACGGCCGAGCTCGACGGCGAGGGCTACACGCCCGACCAGACCTTCGGCTACTCGCCCGAACAACTGCGGCGGCGCGGGGTGCACCTCGTCGGCGTGCGCGTCGACGGGCAGCTCGCCGGCATCGGCGGGGTGGAGGTGCAGGACGGCGGCGTCGCCGAGCTCAAGCGCATGTACGTCGCCCCGGCCCGGCGCGGCAGTGGCGTGGCCGACGCCGTGATGGCCGCCCTCGTGGCGCACGCCCGGGGCCGCGCCGTGCGCGCGCTGCAGCTCGAGACGGGCGACAAGCAGCACGCCGCGCTCGCGTTCTACCGGCGGCACGGTTTCGTCGAGGTCCCGCGGTTCCCGCCGTACGTCGACAGCGAGACCTCGATCTGCATGCGGCGGGAGTTGGGGTGAGCGACACGGGTTCGGGCCGGCTCCGGGCGTGGGGCGTGGGCGACGTGCGGGCGGCCGAGGAGCAGCTCCTCGCGCGCACCGCTCCCGGAGCCCTCATGCAGCGCGCGGCCGCGGCCCTCGCCGCCGTCTGCGCGGAGAAGCTCCGCGGTCGCCGCGGGCGTGTCACCGGGTCGCGGGTCGTGCTCCTGGTGGGCGCCGGCAACAACGGCGGCGACGCACTGTGGGCGGGAGCCCGGCTGGCGCGTCGGGGCGCCCGGGTGGACGCCGTCCGGCTCGGCCCCCGGCTGCACGCGGAGGGGCTGGCCGCGCTGCTGGCGGCGGGCGGCCGCACCGCCGAGGCCGAACAGGCGCGCGGCCTCTTCTCCGGGGCCGACCTCGTGGTCGACGGGATCGTCGGTCTGGGCGCCTCGCCCGGCCTCCGCGAGCCGGCCGCGGGCGTCGTCGCGGCACTCCCGCCGCCGGGCGCGCCGGCTCGGCCCGTGGTCGTCGCCGTCGACCTGCCCAGCGGCGTGGACCCCGACACGGGGGAGACACCGGGCGGGGACGGCACCCACGTCGTCGCCGACGTCACGGTCACCTTCGGCGCGCCCAAGCCCTGCCTGCTGCTGCCGCCCGCCGACCACGCCGCCGGACGCGTCGACTTCGTCGACATCGGCCTGCTCCCGCTGCTGGGCGAACCCGCCGTCGAGCGGCTCACCGACGCCGGCGCCGCGGCCCTGTGGCCGGTGCCGGCCGAGAGCAGCGATAAGTACCGGCGCGGGGTCGTGGGCGTCGTGGCCGGCTCGCCGTCCTACACCGGGGCGGCGGTGCTCGCCGTCGGCGGTGCGCTCCGCGCCGGGGCCGGCATGGTGCGCTACGTGGGACCCGAGCACCCCGCGGAGCTGGTGCGCCGGCAGTGGCCCGAGGCCGTCGTGGGGACCGGCCGCGTGCAGGCCTGGACGCTCGGCTCCGGCGTCGACCCGCAGGCGGACGACGGCCAGGCGGACGCCGTCCGCGCCGGGCTGACCTCGGCGCTGCCGTGCGTGGTCGACGCGGGGGCGCTGGCGCTGATCGGCGCCGACGCCGGGCTGCGCGGTGCGCTCGACGGGCACCACGTGCTGACCCCGCACGCCGGCGAGCTCGCAACCCTCCTCACCGCGGTGCGCGGCGGGCCGGACGTGCAGCGCGCCGAGGTCGAGGGCCGGCCGCTCGCGGCCGCCCGGGAGCTGTCCGCCGCGACGGGTGCCACGGTGCTCCTCAAGGGGTCCACCACGCTGGTCGTGCCCGCGAGCGGGAGCGACGGCGGCCCCGTGCGCACCGCCCGCCGGGCGCCGGCCTGGCTGGCGACGGCGGGGGCGGGCGACGTGCTCGCCGGGATCCTGGGCGCGTTGCTCGCCGCCGGCCTGCCTCCCGCGGACGCGGCGATGCTCGCGGCCGACGTCCACGGGCGTGCCGCCACCCGGGCCGGCGGGGGCGGCCCCTTGCTGGCCGGCGACGTGGCCGCCGCCGTTCCGGCCGTCGTCGCCGCCCTGCTCGCCGGCTGACGCGCGGGTTTCCCTACCAGGTCGGCCGGACCGCCGGCAGCTCCCCGTCGTGCCGGGCCCGCAGCACGGCCTCGAGGTCGGCACGCATGCGCTCGAGCGCCTCGGCGCCGATGACCTGCGCCCACTGCGCCTCGAGCTCGGCGTAGCGGTGCTCGACGGCGAGCATCAGCTCGCGTCCACGCCCGGTCAGCGACACCCGGACGACCCGCCGGTCGTGCGGATCGGCGGAGCGCTCGACGTACCCCGCCTCGCTCATCTGATCGATCAGCTTGGCGGCTGCCTGCTTGCTGGTGCCGAGCAGCACCGCCAGCTCCGACGCCGACGTCGGCCCGGCGCTCGCCGCGAGCAGCACGAACCCGTGCACCGGGCGGACGCCGGCCCAGCCGCGCTCGTCGAGACCCGCGTGCAGGCCGTCGATGAGGTCGCGGAACGCGGTGGCGAACAACCGGGCGAGCGGGACGCGGGAGGGATCGGTCACAGCGACCAGGGTGGAGCGAAGGAGCTCCCGTCGGTGAGCGTCGCGCGGCCGCCGACGGGCAGGCAGCAGAGCGCGCGCAGGCCGCTGCCCGGAGCTGGCTGCAGCTCGAACGGCACGCCGGGGGGAACGACGATGGCGTCGCCCGGGGCGGCCGTCGAGCGCTCGCCGCCGATCAGCACGTCGGCGGTGCCCTCGAGCACGACGAAGACCTCCTCGCGGGTGAGCTCGTGCGGGGTCGCCCTCGTGCCGGCATCGATCTCGACGAGCCACACGCTGGTCTCGGTCGACCCGCGGCTCGGGGTGGCCAGCGAGGTGAAGCGGGTGCCCGGCACCTCGTGGGTGTGCTTCGGCGGGGTGTGGACGACGGGCATGGTGCACCTCCTGAGGACGGACGGCGGGCCGACCGAAGGTGGTCAACCGCGTTGACGATTCTGTCAGATGGTCAATCTGGTTGTCCATCTCTGTTCCCCTCCGGCGTCGAGATCGGGCCTGAGACACTGGATCCGATGACCTCCACGGCCCCCTCCGTCGCCCCCGCCGCCGCCGCTGCGCCCGCTGCCGGGGGGCGCCCGCCCGCGCCGCCCGCGCTGCCCGAGGGGCTCGTCGCGGCGGCCGTCGTCGACCTCGACGCGGTCGCGGCCAACGTCGCCGTGCTGCGCGAGCGGGCCGGCGGGGCGGCCCTCATGGCCGTGGTGAAGGCCGACGGCTACGGCCATGGCATGGTGCCGGTGGCACGGGCCGCGCTCGCCGGCGGCGCGAGCCGGCTCGGGGTGGCCCACCTGCGCGAGGCGCTGGAGCTGCGGTCCGCCGGCATCGACGCCCCCGTGCTGGCCTGGCTCACGGTGCCGGGGGACCGTTACGCCGAGGCGGTGGCCGCCGGCGTCGAGGTCGGGGTGAGCGCCGAGGGCACGCTGGCCGAGCTTGCCGACGCGGCCGCCGCCACCGGACGGGCCGCCCGGGTCCAGCTCAAGGCCGACACCGGGCTCTCCCGCAACGGCTGCCCGCCTCAGCCTGTGGGGCGACCTCGTGCGGGCGACGGCCCGGCTACGCCGCCGACGGCAGCGTCGAGCTGACCGGCGTGTTCTCGCACTTCGCCTGCGCCGACGAGCCGGACCACCCGAGCGTGCCCGCGCAGCGCGCGGCGTTCGAGGCGGCGGTCGCGGCCGTCGAGCGGGCGGGCCTGGCGGTGCCGTTGCGGCACATGGCCAACTCGGCGGCGACGGTGCTCGACGAGCGGGCGCGCTTCGACGCCGTCCGGCCCGGGATCGCCCTGTACGGCCTCTCGCCCGCGCCCGGCGTCGTCGGCGCCGCGGAGCTCGGGCTGCGGCCCGCGATGACCCTGCTGGCCAGGGTGGCCATGGTCAAGGACGTGCCGGCGGGCACCGGCGTCTCGTACGGGCACACGTACACGACACGGACCGCCACCCGGCTGGCCCTGTTGCCGGTCGGGTACGGCGACGGCGTGCCGCGGCAGGCGAGCGGCACGGGGCCGGTGCTCGTGGCGGGCCGCCGGGTCCCCGTGGCCGGGCGCGTGTGCATGGACCAGGTGGTGGTCGATCTCGGGCCGGGGGCGGAGGTCGCCGTCGGGGACGTGGCCGTGCTCTTCGGGGACGCCGCGACCGGGGCGCCCACCGCGACCGACTGGGCCCGGGCCGCCGGGACGATCGACTACGAGATCGTGACGCGTATCGGCGCCAGGGTCCCGCGGCTCTACACCGGTGGCACGGGCGGCGCGGGCGGGGGAGGGGAGCGGGGATGGTGAGCGTGCCGGGCGGTTCGCGGGGGTTGGTGTCGCTCGGGATCGGGCTCGCGGCCGCCGGCATCGGCGCCGCCCTGGGCCTGACCGCCGAGCGGCTCGCGGTGGGCAGGCCGCTCCGCCCGGAGCTCGACGACGCGGGGCGCCCCGTGGCCCACGAGGGCTTCGGCACCCTGCACGGCCGTGTCGTCGTCGTGGAGGCGGACGACGGCACGCTCCTGCACGCGGAGGCCGACGAGCTGCCCGAGGACGCCGAGCCGGATCCCGACCGCCCCACCCTCGTCTTCTCGCACGGCTACGCCCTCTCCCTGGACTCCTGGCACTACCAGCGGAAGGCGCTGCGCGGCCGCTACCGGATGGTGTTCTGGGACCAGCGCGGGCACGGCCGCTCCGCGAGCGGGCCGCACGGTTCCGCGACCATCGACCAGATCGGCCGCGACCTCGGCCGGGTGATCGCCGCGCTGGCGCTCGGAGGGGCCGCTCGTGCTCGTCGGGCACTCGATGGGCGGCATGACGGTGATGTCCCTCGCCGAGCAGGACCCCGCGCTGTTCGACGACCGGGTGATCGGCATCTGCCTGGTGTCGACGAGCGCGGGCGGCCTGGGCCAGGTCGACTTCGGGCTGCCGCACATCGGGCCGGTCGTGCAGCGGATCGCGCCCGTGGCGGTCAAGGCGCTGACCCGCACGCCCGGCATCGTGGAGCGCGGCCGCCGCGTCGGCAGCGACCTCGAGGCCCTGCTCGTGCGCCGGTACTCGTTCGCCTCGCCCGTCTCGGCCGAACTCGTCCGGTTCGCCGCCGACATGATCGCCTCGACCCGGCTCGAGGTCATCTCCGAGTACCTGCCCGACGTTCGCCACTCACGACAAGCTCGACCGCGCTGGCGGCGCTCGCGGGGCACGAGGTGCTCGTGATGGTCGGCGACGACGACCTGCTCACCCCCGTCGCCCATTCGGAGGAGATCGTGCGGCGGCTGCCCGGGGCCGAGCACGTCGTCGTCCGGCACTCCGGGCACCTGCTCATGCTCGAGCACCCCGAGGTCGTCACCATGCACCTCGTCGAGCTCGTGGAACGCGCCGAGCGGTCGGCCGCGCCGAGGTTCGAGGAGCGGCGGCGCGTGACACGCCTCACGCCGTACGGTGACACCGATGCGCCGAAGGGGCCGGCGGCGCGACGGTGCAGCATGAGGGCGGCACGAGAGGCTGCGAGGAGCGAGGAGAGATTGTGAGCGGAGCTCACCGGGCCGAGCACGTGCACCGCGACGACACCCCGCCAGGTCGCGACCCGGCTCGTCGTGCCGAGCGCGCACGCCATGCGCGACGCTGGGGCGCGACCTCGCGGGGCTGCTCACGGACGGCGACCTCGTCGTGCTCACCGGCGACCTGGGAGCGGGCAAGACCACGCTGACCCAGGGGATCGGCGCCGGTCTCGGCGTCCGCGACGACATCACCAGCCCCACCTTCGTCATCGCCCGCGTGCACCCGCCGCTCGGGCGCGGACCCAGCCTCGTGCACGTCGACGCCTACCGGCTGAGCTCGATCGCCGAGGTCGACGACCTCGACCTCGACGCGTCGCTGGAGGACTCGGTGACCGTCGTCGAGTGGGGCGAGGGGCTGGTCGAGGACCTGGCCGCGAACCGCCTCGAGGTGCGGCTGCGCCGCCCGCGCGGCGACGAGGCGGGCGGCGCCGACGTCGCCCCCGTCGACGGCGACGAGCCCCGCACGGTCGAGATCACCGGGTTCGGGCAGCGCTGGCGCGGCGTCCGCCTGCCCGGGTGACGAGGGCTCGTGCTGCTGCTCGCCCTCGACACCTCCGGCGCGGCCGTCACGGCGGCGCTGCACGACGGCGCCCGGGTGGTCGCCGGCCGCTCGACGCTCGACGCCCGGCGGCACGCCGAGCTGCTCGCGCCGTCGATCGAGGCCGTGCTCGCCGAGGCGGGAGCTGCACCGCGCGACCTCACCGCCGTGGCCGTCGGCGTGGGGCCGGGGCCGTTCACCGGCCTGCGCGCCGGGGTGGTCACCGCCCGGGTGCTCGGGTTCGCCCTCGGCGTCGAGGTGCACGGGGTGTGCTCGCTCGACGCGCTGGCGCTGCAGGTCGCCGCGCGCCAGGCGAGGGCGCCGGGCGGCGCTTCGTCGTGGCGACGGATGCCCGCCGCCGGGAGCTCTACTGGGCGGTCTACGCCGGTCACCGGGCGCGCGTCCCGAGCCGGGTCGCGGGGCCCGCGGTGACGGCCCCCGAAGACGTGCCCGGCGACGTGCGCGTGTTCGGGCGCGGCGCCACCCTGCGCCCCGACCTGTTCACGCCGCCACCCGGCGCCGCTCGACGTCGACGCTGGGGCCGTCGCCGAGGTCGCGGTCCGGGCGGCGCGGCGGTGCCGGCCTGCTGGCGCCCGAGCCGCTCTACCTGCGCCGGCCGGACGCCGCGCCCCCCGGCGAGCGCAAGCGGGTGCTGCTCGTGAGCGGGGGCGACGGCGTGCGGCTGCGGCCGATGCGGTGGTGGGACCTCGAGGCCGTGCAGGCCCTGGACGCCGCCCTCTTCGGGCCCACCGCGTGGAGCCGGAGACCTTCTGGTCGGAGCTGGCGGCGGGGCCGAGCCGCTGGTACGTGGTCGCGGAGGACGAGCGGGGCGAGCTCGCCGGCTACGCGGGTCTGCTCGCCGGCGGCACCGAGGCGGACGTCCAGACGATCGGCGTCGCGCCCGCCGCGCAGGGCCGGGGCCTCGGCACCCGGCTGCTGCGCGCGCTGACCGCCGAGGCGGTCCGGCGGGGCGCGACCAGCCTGCTGCTCGAGGTGCGGGCCGACAACGCGCCCGCGATCGCGCTGTACACCCGGGAGGGCTTCGAGCGGCTCGCGATCCGGCGGCGGTACTACCAGCCGGGCGACATCGACGCCTGGGTGATGCGCCGCCGCCCGCTGCCGAAGGAGCCGGCTCATGTCTGACGAGCCGCTCGTCCTCGGGATCGAGACGTCGTGCGACGAGACCGGGATCGGCCTCGTGCGCGGCGGTGCGCTGCTCGCCGACGCCGTCGCCAGCTCGGTCGAGGAGCACGCCCGCTTCGGCGGCGTCGTCCCCGAGGTCGCCAGCCGCGCGCACCTCGAGGCGATGGTCCCGACGATCGAGCGGGCCTGCCGCGAGGCGCGGCGTCCGGCTCGGCGGACGTCGACGCGGTGGCGGTGACCGCCGGGCCGGGGCTGGCCGGCGCGCTGACCGTCGGCGTGGCCGCGGCGAAGGCGCTGGCCGCTCGCGCTCGGCGTCGCCGCTGCACGGGGTCAACCACCTCGCCGCGCACGTCGCCGTCGACACCCTGGAGCACGGCCCGCTGCCCGAGCCGACGATGGCCCTGCTCGTGTCGGGCGGCCACTCGTCGCTGCTGCTCGTGCCCGACGTCACCGCCGACGTCCGGCCGCTCGGGCGCACCATCGACGACGCCGCGGGGGAGGCGTTCGACAAGGTCGCGCGGCTGCTCGGCCTGCCCTTCCCGGGCGGCCCCTGGATCGACCGTGCCGCGGTCGAGGGGGACGCCGCGGCGATCGCCTTCCCCCGGGGCCTGAGCGCCCCGCACGACCTCGAGCGGCACCGCTACGACTTCTCGTTCTCCGGGCTGAAGACGGCGGTGGCGCGCTGGGTCGAGCGGCGCGAGGCGTCGGGGGAGCCGGTGCCGGTGGCCGACGTGGCGGCGGCGTTCCAGGAGGCCGTCGTCGACGTGCTGACCCGCAAGGCGGTCGCGGCGTGCCGCGAGAACGGCGTCGCGGCACCTGCTGATCGGCGGGGGCGTCGCCGCGAACTCGCGGCTGCGGGCGATGGCAGCGGAGCGCTGCGAGGCGGCCGGGATCGAGCTGCGCGTGCCGCGGCCCGGGCTGTGCACCGACAACGGCGCGATGGTGGCGGCGCTGGGGGCCCAGCTGGTGCTGCGCGGGCGGCCGGCGTCGGCGCTCGACGTCGGCGTCGACTCCTCGCTGCCCGTGACGACGATCCAGGCCTGACTCTCGTGCTCCTCTCGAGCTGCGTTACTCCGCTTCGGCCCGGTTTCGGGCCGCAGAACCGAGCCGGCGCGGAGCAAAGCAGCCGAAGCGGAGCAGGGGTGGGTAGCGTCCGTCGGGTGCCTCCCGTTCCCGTGATCCTCGACGTCGACACCGGCGTGGACGACGCCTGCGCGCTGCTGCTCGCGGCCCGCCACCCGGGGCTCGACCTGCGCGCCGTGACGTGCGTCGCCGGCAACGCCCCGGTCGACGACGTCGTCCGCAACACCCTCACCGTGCTCGAGACCGCCGGCCGGGCCGACGTGCCCGTGGCCCGCGGCGCCGAGCGCCCGCTGCTCGAGGCGGCCCGACCCGCGCGGCACGTGCACGGCGAGGACGGGATGGGCGACCTCGGCCTGCCCGCGCCGCGTCTGCGGGCCGACCCGCGGCACGCCGTCCGGCTGCTCCTGGACGTGCTCACGGACGCCGGCCGGCGCGGGGAGCTCGTGACGCTCGTCCCGCTGGCGCCGCTGACGAACATCGCGCTGCTGCTGCGCACGCATCCGGAGGCCGCGCGCGGGATCGGCCGGATCGTGTTCATGGGCGGTGCGGCGCTGGTCGGCAACGCGACCGCGGCCGCCGAGTTCAACGTCTTCCACGACCCCGAGGCCGCGGCCGTCGTGCTCGACGCCGCCACCGACCTCGGCGTTCCCGTCACGATGTACGGGCTCGACGTGTTCTACGTGCCCCGCGTCACCCGGGAGCAGGCCGACGCGCTCGCCGACTCGGCGGAGCCGGCGGCGCGGCTGGCGGGCGCGCTCGTGCGGTTCCAGTGCGAGCGGTTCGGCGCGGACGACGCGACGATCGGCGACGCCGGTGCCGTGTGCGCCGTGCTCGACCCGGCAGGCCTCGCGACCCGCCGGCTGCCCGTGCGGGTCGAGCTCACCGGCTCGTGGACGCGCGGCCAGACCGTCGTCGACCAGCGGGACTGGGCCGGCGACCACGGCCACGACCCGCACGGGATCGCACCCGCGCTGATCGACGTCGCGCTCGGCGTCGACGGCCCCCGCTACGCGGGGCTCTGGCGGGACGCCGTCAGCGCACCGGCCGGACGGCGAGCACCGACTGCCGGCCCGCCACCCGGGTGAGGACGATCGTCGCCTCGTTGTCCCCGGCCAGGCGCAGCTGGCGGCGCAGCTGCTCGGGCTCGACGGCCGTCCCGCGCTTCTTGATCGTCAGCCGGCCGACCCCGCGGTCGCGCAGCCACGTCCGCAGCGACTTGAGCTGGAACGGGAACGTGTCCTCGACGGCGTAGGCGGTCGCGAGCGGGGTGCGCACGAGGCGGTCCCCGGTGACGTAGGCGATCGTGCGGTCGAGCAGCCGCCCGCCGACCTCGGCGGCGACCTGCCCGACGAGGCCGGCGCGGATCACGGCGCCGTCCGGCTCGTAGAGCACCCCGCCGACGGCGCCGACCTCCGGGTCGGTCAGGCCCGCGTCGGTCACCTCTGCCGGCTGGACGCTCTCGTCGCCGTCGGCCGGGAGGACGAGCGCGGCGCGCCGGACGCCGTCCCGGGCGAGCAGGCCGAACCAGAGCCCGGCCTCGACGACGTCGCCCGCAACGGAGATCCACTGCGCCTCCGCGCCCTCGGGCACGAGGTGGTGCGGGATCCCGGGGGCGGTCTTGAGGCCGACCGCCGGCAGCCGGCGTGCCAGGTCGAGCACGAACGACAGCGGCGGAGACCCCTCCCGCGGGTCGAGCAGCCGCTTGCCCGACGCGACGTCCGTCCGCGCCGGGCGGGGTCGACGAAGGCGCCGCCGTAGCCGGTCAGGTCCGTGGTCGTGGCGTCCTCGCAGCGGACGGTCGCCTCCGGCCAGTGCCGCAGGTTCATGGTGGCGACGGCGGCCGTGAGCTCGTCGCGCTCGACCGCGAGCACCTCGCGGTCGAAGGTGGCGAGCGCCATCGCGTCGGAGCCGATCCCGCAGCCCGAGGTCGGCGACCCGCTCGACCCCGGCGGAGGTGAACCGCTGCGCGTGCCGGGCCGCGACCTGCAGCCGGGTGGCCTGCTCCAGGCCCGGCGGGGGTGAAGAGCATGCCGGCCGCGAACGGGCCGAACTTGGCGCGGGCGGCGGTCCGCAGCCGTGACTGGGTGAGTGCGGCCGATACCAGCACGGGCGGGTGGCCGGCGGCGCGGAGCTTCTCGCCGAGCGCCATGGCCTCGTGCTCGTCGTACGGCGGGAGGGACTCCAGCAGGGCCCAGCCCTGCTCGGTCAGCAGCGCCGAGACGCCCTCGAGGTCCACCCCCCGATGCTGTCACGCGGCGCGCGGTCGGCGTCCACGTGGGTGACGCCGGGCGGAGCTCCCGTCGGTTTGGCAGTCGAGTTGACCGAGTGCTAACCGGAGCCCTAGATTCGCTGTTAGCACTCTCCCTGCGAGTGTGCCAGCCAGGCAGGGTTCCACCGGCCCCCGCGACGACGGTGCGAGCTCCGCCGGCGCCCACAAACCTGTCACATCCCTCAGCGACATTCCCGAAGGGGAGGGTCAGCACGTGTCGGTCTCCATCAAGCCGCTCGAGGACCGGATCGTCGTCAAGCCGCTCGACGCCGAGCAGACGACAGCTTCCGGCCTGGTCATCCCGGACACCGCGAAGGAGAAGCCCCAGGAGGGCGAGGTCATCGCGGTCGGCCCGGGCCGCTTCGACGACGAGGGCGAGAAGCGCATCCCGCTCGACGTCAGCGTCGGCGACACGGTCCTCTACAGCAAGTACGGCGGCACCGAGGTCAAGTACAGCGGCGAGGAGTACCTCATCCTCTCCGCCCGCGACGTCCTCGCCGTCATCGAGCGCTGAACGAACGCAACCCCTTTCCGCTCTCCGTGAGCTGACATCCGCCCCGAACGGCCGGCCCCGAGCCCGCTGCTCGGGGCGGACTGCTCTTCACAGTTCGTAGCAGAAGAGGATCTTTTCGCCATGGCCAAGACCCTGGAGTTCGAGGACTCCGCCCGCCGCGCGCTCGAGCGCGGCGTCGACGCGCTCGCGAACGCGGTCAAGGTGACGCTCGGCCCGCGCGGCCGCAACGTCGTCATCGACAAGAAGTGGGGCGCGCCCACCATCACGAACGACGGCGTGACGATCGCCAAGGAGATCGAGCTCGAGGACTCGTACGAGAACCTCGGTGCCCAGCTCGCCAAGGAGGTCGCCACCAAGACCAACGACGTCGCCGGTGACGGCACCACGACCGCCACCGTGCTCGCCCAGGCGATGGTGCACGAGGGCCTGCGCAACGTCGCGGCCGGCGCCGCTCCCTCCGCCCTGAAGCGCGGCATCGACGCCGCGGTCGACGCGGTCAGCGAGCAGCTGCTCGAGGTCGCCCGCGAGGTCGAGGGCAAGGAGGAGATCGCGCACGTCGCGACCATCTCCGCGCAGGACGCCGCGATCGGCGGCCTCATCGCCGAGGCGTTCGACAAGGTCGGCAAGGACGGCGTCATCACCGTCGAGGAGTCCTCGACGACCGCGAT
Organism: uncultured Actinomycetota bacterium; assembly: GCA_963792195.1. Taxonomy (GTDB): domain Bacteria; phylum Actinomycetota; class Actinomycetes; order Actinomycetales; family Kineosporiaceae; genus DATKNA01. Next base: position 58,651 of record CAWBVK010000010.1, read on the forward strand.
GGAGCTGGACTTCACCGAGGGCATGCAGTTCGACAAGGGCTACATCTCGCCCTACTTCGTCACCGACGCCGAGCGCATGGAGGCCGTCGTCGAGGACGCCTACGTGCTCGTGCACCAGAACAAGATCTCGGCGATCAGCGAGCTGCTCCCGCTGCTGGAGAAGGTGCTGCAGGCCGGCAAGCCGCTGTTCATCGTCGCCGAGGACGTCGAGGGCGAGGCGCTCTCGACGCTGGTCGTCAACAAGATCCGCGGCACGTTCACCGCGGTCGCCGTCAAGGCGCCCGGCTTCGGCGACCGCCGCAAGGCGATGCTGCAGGACCTGGCGATCCTCACCGGCGCCCAGGTCGTGTCGCCCGAGATCGGGCTCAAGCTCGACCAGGTCGGCCTCGAGGTGCTCGGCACCGCGCGCCGGATCGTCGTCACCAAGGACGACACCACCGTGATCGAGGGCGGCGGCTCGGCCGACGAGGTCGCGGGCCGGGTCGCGCAGATCCGCGCCGAGATCGAGAACACCGACTCCGACTGGGACCGCGAGAAGCTCCAGGAGCGCCTCGCCAAGCTCGCCGGCGGCGTGTGCGTGATCAAGGTCGGTGCGCACACCGAGGTCGAGCTCAAGGAGAAGAAGCACCGGATCGAGGACGCCGTCAGCGCGACGCGCGCCGCGATCGAGGAGGGCATCGTCGCCGGTGGCGGCTCCGCCCTCGTGCACGCCGTCTCGGTGCTCGACGGCAACCTCGGCAAGGACGGCGACGAGGCCACCGGCGTGGCGATCGTCCGCAAGGCGGCCGCCGAGCCGCTGCGCTGGATCGCCGAGAACGCGGGCCTCGAGGGCTACGTCGTCGTCGAGAAGGTGCGGGGCCTGCCCTCGGGCCAGGGTCTCGACGCCGCCGAGGGCGACTACGTCGACCTCATGGCGCGCGGTGTCATCGACCCGGTCAAGGTGACCCGGTCGGCGCTGCGCAACGCGGCCTCGATCGCGTCGATGGTGCTCACCACCGACACGCTCGTGGTCGAGAAGAAGGAGCCCAAGCCGGAGGAGACCGGGCACGGTCACGGCCACGGGCACTGAGCCCCGCGGTTCCTGCTGAACGACTGCTGAACGGCGCGAGGGCCCGGCTGCTCCCCAGCGGAGCGGCCGGGCCCTTCGGCGTCCCCCTCCACCGACGTCCCCTTGAGCGACGGCGCGCGCACGACGAAGGCCCGCATCCCCTCCAGGGGAGCGGGCCTCTCGTCGGTTCGGGTCCTGCCGGCCGGGTCGGGCCGCCGGTCAGACCGCCACGGGCATCGGACGGCGGCGCTCGGTCGTGTAGATCGCCTCGCGGTCGTCCTCGGTGAGGCCGCCCCACACGCCGTAGGGCTCGCGGACCGCCAGCGCGTGCTCGCGGCACTCGCGCATCACCGGGCAGCTCCCGCAGACGGCCTTGGCAGCGGCGTCACGGTTGCGGCGGGCGGGACCGCGCTCACCCTCGGGGTGGAAGAACAAGGTGGGGTCGGCCTCGCGGCACGCGCCGCGCAGCTGCCACTCCCAGAGATCCGCCACCGGCCCCGGAAGCCTCGAGATCTCGGCCATCGTGTCCACCTCGCCCGTTCCGCTGCACGTCCTCGGCTCTTGCTGTCGTTCTCGACCCTATCAACCGCTTCACGTCTTGTTCAAGTGTATCGCGTCACAGGTTGTTCAACTCATTCGGGCCGTTCGAGCCGTCGGCCGACGGGGAGCGCAGGCTGCACAACCCCGACGGAACGGCGTTCGAGGCCGCTGTACCCCGCTCCTCGGCGATCCACACATCGCGCGCGCGATCGCTTGAACCGCTGCTGCAACGCTTCACCGCCGTTCCGCTGGCGTGGGTCGTCCGGCCCCCGGACAATCAGGTCCATGGCGACGACGGACCGCGACGGCGGGGCTGGAGCGGCGCCGCCACCGATGCTGACCGTGGCGGCCGTCGCCCGGCGCCTCGGCGTCGCCCCGTCGACACTCCGCACCTGGGATCGACGGTACGACCTGGGCCCGTCGGCCCACACAGCCGGGTCCCACCGCCGCTACAGCGCCCACGACCTGGAGCGGCTCGTCGTCATGCGCCGGCTGACCCTCGAGGGTGTGCCGCCGGCCGAGGCGGCCCAGATCGCCCACGCCCGCAGCGACGCGGCCGCCGGTCCCGTCCACCCGGCCCACCCGGCGCCCGTCGAGCCCGAGGTCGCGGCCATCGACGTCGACCCGGCGCAGCCCGCCGAGCCGGCCGCCGACGGAACCCCCGTAGCGCCCGAGACGCCCGGGCATGCCCCGGTCGCCGGCCACAGGCACGTCCCCGGGCATCCCGACCGGCCCGGCCGGGAGCCGCTGGCCGAGAGCCTGCGGGCGGTCCCGATCCCGGCTGCCCGAACCGGTCGGGTCGAGCTCGCCCCGCTGGCTCCGGACTCGACCCACAGGCGCGACGCCGCGCCGGGTTGGCCCTTCCTCACCGAGACGAGCGAGGCCCGCGCGGCCGCCGTCCTGGCCCGGGCGTCGCGCCCCGGGGTCCGCAGCGGCGGGGGTCGCGTCGTCGCGCTGCCCGACGGCTCCCCGGCCGCGCGGGGGCTGGCCAGGGCGGCCATGTCCCTCGACAGCGCCGAGGTGCACCGGATCTTCGCGGACGCCGTCCGCGCGTTCGGTGTCCGCGAGGCCTGGGACACGATGGCGATGCCCGTGCTGCAGTCGATCGGCGAGCGGTGGCGGGTCACCGGCGACGGCGTCGACGTCGAGCACGCGTTCAGCGAGGCCGTCCTGGCCGTCCTGCACGGCGTCACGGCCGAGCTGCGCCGGCCGCGCAACAGCCGTCCCGTGGTCCTGACGTGCGCCGAGGGCGACTACCACACGCTGCCGCTGCACGCCCTGGCCGCGGCGCTGGCCGAGGAGCAGGTGGGCGTCCGGGTGCTCGGCGTCGGCATGCCGCCCAGCGCCCTGGTGGCGGCCGTGCGCCGCAGCGGTCCCGCCGCCGTGTTCCTCTATGCCCGCCTCCCCGTCGCGGACGCCGAGGTCCTCGAGCTGATCCCGCGCCAGCGGCCGGCCCCGCGGCTGGTGGTGGGCGGCCCGGGCTGGAGCGCGCTCGACCACCTGCCGGCCCAGGTCGCGGTGGCCCACACCCTGGACGACGCCGTCGATCGGCTGGTCGAGAGCGTCGACCTCTAGACCCGGTGGACCCGCTGGACGAGCCACGTCCTGCGGCGCGGCTTTTTTCCTCAGGTCCGGCCCCTCGGATGTCGACATCTCACGGTGTCGGGTCGCCCCCTGCCGGGCGGCGGCGGGAGCGTCCCGCGCCGACGAGGGACGAAAGGGGCAACCGTGGCGACGGTGCTCGTCTGCGACGACTCGGCGCTGGTGCGCGAGACCCTGCACCGGGTGCTGGTCACCGTGCCGGGCGTGACCCGCGTGGTCGATGCCGCCTCGGGCGAGGAGGCGCTGGCCCGTTGGCCGGTCGAGCGACCGTCGCTGGTGCTCATGGACGTGCGCATGCCGGGTATCGGCGGCGTGGAGGCGACCCGCCGGCTGCTCTCGCGGCACCCCGACGCGGTCGTCGTCATGACCACCGTGGCGGAGGACGCCGAGGGGGTCGCGCGTGCGGTCGCGGGGGGCGCACGAGGGTATGTTGTCAAGGACGCGACTCGGGAGGAGATGGCCGCGACCGTGGTGCACGCGTTGTCGGACGCCCTCTGGCGTCGCACCGCCCCCGCCGCCCGTGCGGCCGAGGGCTCCGCGCCCGTGCCCGCCCTCACCGAGCGCGAGCTCCAGGTGCTCACCGGCATGAGCCGCGGCCGCAGCAACGCGGAGATCGGCAAGGAGCTCTTCCTGTCGGAGGACACGGTCAAGACCCACGCGCGCCGGCTGTTCCGCAAGCTCGAGGCGGCCGACCGCGCCCAGGCCGTGGCCGTGGGCTTCCGCTGGGGACTGGTGCGGTAGCCCTCCCATGTCCGCGCACGGGGAAGAGCACGGGAGCCGCCACTACGACCCCGGGGTAACGCGACGCCCCGGCCGCGCGATAGGTCATTCGGATGACGTCGCGCCCGACCTCCACCGTCTCGCGACGATGGCCACGACGGGCGACGCCGCGGCGACGGAGGCTCTGCTCGGCGCCGTCCACCGACTGGTCCATCGCTACTGCCGGGCGCGCCTGTCCCGCTATCCCGGCGCCGAGCACGCCGCGGACGACGTGGCGCAGGAGGTGTGCATCGCCGTGCTGACGGCCCTGCCGCGGTACCGGGACGAGGGGAAGCCCTTCGAGGCCTTCGTCTACCGCATCGCGCAGAACAAGGTGGCCGACAGCCAGCGCGCCCTCTACCGGCAGCCGCAGACGCAGGCCGAGCTCCCCGAGGTCATCGACCTCGCGGACGGCCCCGAGGAGGCCGCGGTGCGCGCCAGCGACGCCGCACAGGCCCGGGCGCTGCTCGACGTCCTGCCCGACACCCTGCGTGAGCTCGTCATCCTGCGCGTCGCCGTCGGCCTCACGGCCGAAGAGACGGGCCGCGCGCTCGGCATGACTGCCGGCAACGTTCGCGTGACCCAGCTCCGGGCGCTCCGGCGGCTCCGCGCCGCCGCCGAGCAGCCCGCCCGGAGGCAGGCATGACGCCCCAGGAGCCCTTCGACGCCCGGGACATCGAGGAGATCGCCGGCGTCGACGCCCTGTTCGACAGGCTCGGCGCCCGGGCGCCGTCCCCCGACGACCTCGACGACCCCGTGGTCGCGGCGCTCGCGCTGATGGCCGCCGAGATCGACCTCGACGCCGTCCCCGTCGACACGACCCGGGCCGCGCTCGCGTCCGCCCGGCCCGACGTCGACCTCCCCGGCCCCTACGCGCACGACGAGCGCACGGGCATGGTCATCGACCTGCGACAGGCCCGCCGGGGCGACGACCCCTTCGAGGACGAGTCGGACGGCGACGTATTCGGCTCCGACGCTACGCACACGGACTCGCTGGACGCCGAGCGGCTGGACGCCGACGTCGAGCCACCGGCAGCCGTGGGGCCGCCCGATGCGCTCGTGAACGCGTACGAGCCGCGGCGGCCGGTGCGGGCGCGAACGCCGTCCTGAGCCGGGTACGACCGCCATGGCCCCGCCCCGGTCCCTGCCGCGGTCGCGCTCGACCCGGCCCGGGCCCGGTCACCCCGGCGAGGGCCGGCGCCGGCTGCGCCCGGTGACCGTGGTCGTGATCGCCATCGCGGCGATCGTGCTGGGCTCGGGGGTGTCCGCCGCGCTGACCGGTGGCCGTTCCGTCAACCCCCTGACCGGGATCCAGCAGGCCGTCTCCGTGCTCACCGGCAACCGGACCACGGAGCAGAAGCAGGCGTACGACGCGGCGCAGCGCCAGCTCGGCAAGGCGCGCGCGGCGGTGAAGGCCAGGCAGAAGGCAGAGGCCCTGTCGATCCTCGCGGCCATCGACCTCGGGGCATTGGCGCCCGACGACGCGAAGACCGTCAAGCAGCAGATCGATGAGGTCAAGGCGTCGGCCCGAGGGTGAGCGGGCTAGCATCGCAGGGGTGAGCTGGACGCGGGACGACGGCATGCCCATCGACTCCATCGACTCCATCGACTCCATCGACTCCCTCGACTCGCAGGAACTGGTCGCCCCGACCGGCCTGACCTACGACGACGTCCTGCTCCTGCCGGGCGAGACCGACGTCGTGCCGAGCGAGGTCGACACCACCACCCGGGTCTCCCGGCGCATCGACGTCAGCGTGCCGCTCCTCTCGGCCGCCATGGACACGGTGACCGAGGCGCGCATGGCCATCGCCATGGCCCGCCAGGGCGGCCTCGGCGTCCTGCACCGCAACCTCGGGGCCGGCGAGCAGGCCCAGCAGGTCGACCTGGTGAAGCGGTCCGAGGCGGGCATGGTCACCGACCCCGTGACCACCACGGCCGACGCGACGCTCGCCGAGGTCGACGCGCTCTGCGCCCGGTACCGGATCTCGGGGCTCCCGGTGGTCGACGACGAGCAGCGGCTCGTGGGCATCGTCACGAACCGCGACCTGCGCTTCGAGTCGGACATGACGCGCCGCGTCGGCGAGGTCATGACGCGCATGCCGCTGGTCACCGGCCCGGTCGGCATCGCCGCGGACGACGCGATGGCGCTGCTCGCCCGGCACAAGGTCGAGAAGCTGCCGCTCGTCGACGACGCCGGCCGGTTGCGCGGCCTCATCACCGTGAAGGACTTCACCAAGAGCGAGCAGTACCCGTTCGCCACCAAGGACGACTCGGGGCGGCTGCGGGTCGGCGCGGCGATCGGCTTCTTCGGCGACGCGTGGGAGCGCGCGATGGCCCTGGTGGACGCGGGGGTCGACGCGCTGTTCGTCGACACCGCCTCCGGCCACGCGCGGGGCGTCCTCGACATGGTCAAGCGGCTCAAGAACGAGCCGGCGGCCGCGCACGTCGACGTGATCGGCGGGAACGTGGCCACCCGGGCGGGGGCGCAGGCGCTGGTGGAGGCCGGCGCGGACGGCGTCAAGGTCGGGGTGGGCCCCGGCTCGATCTGCACGACGCGGGTGGTCGCGGGCGTCGGCGTGCCCCAGGTCACCGCCATCTGGTCCGCCGCTCGCGCGTGCCGGGCGGCGGGTGTGCCGGTGATCGGGGACGGCGGGCTGCAGTACTCGGGCGACATCGCCAAGGCGCTGGTGGCCGGCGCGGACGTCGTCATGCTCGGCTCCCTGCTGGCCGGCTGCGAGGAGAGCCCGGGGGAGCTCGTCTTCATCAACGGCAAGCAGTACAAGCAGTACCGGGGGATGGGCTCGCTGGGCGCCGCCCAGAGCCGCGGGCGCGGGCAGTCGTACTCGAAGGACCGGTACTTCCAGGGCGGCGTGAGCGACGACAAGTTCGTCCCCGAGGGCATCGAGGGCCAGGTGCCCTACCGCGGCCCGCTGTCCGCCGTCGCGTACCAGCTGGTCGGCGGGCTGCGGCAGTCGATGTTCTACGTGGGCGCGCGCGACGTGCCTGAGCTGCAGGAGCGCGGCCGGTTCATCAGGATCACGTCGGCGGGCCTCAAGGAGAGCCACCCGCACGACATCCAGATGACGGTCGAGGCCCCGAACTACAGCTCCCGCTCCTGACCACCTGACACCACCACGCGGCACCAGCACCCGCCCGGGCTGCTCTGCATCTCCGCCCGCAGGACATCACAGCCGGCCGACACCCCGTGGGCCGTCGGTGTGTCGGCGACTTCTGCTGTTCCTGCAGTTGCGCTGACGCGTCGTCCACACCCGTGCGCCGTCCACAGCCCGCGTTGCACGGCCCGCACCCGCGCGGTGGGTGGCTCCAGTCTCGACCCGTGAGTCGCCCCATGGACCCCGCCGAGGTGCTGAGCCGCCTCGCCGGGCGGGCGACGACGGCGGACCTCCTCGAGCGCACCACCCGTCACCTCGTTCGACGGGCGGTCGCCGACGGGTCGATCGTCCGGGCCGCCCGCGGCGCCTACGCCCTGCCCGGCCTGCCCTCGTCCGAGCAGGCCGCCGCGCGGGCGCACGGGGTGCTGTCGCACACGAGCGCCGCGGCCTGGTGGGGTCTGGGCCTCGTGCTGGAGCCGACGGAGGTGCACGTGACGATCCCACACGGGGCCCGAGCTCCCGTCCAGCCTGCGGTCCGCCTGCACCGCACGAACCGGACGGAACGCAAGGGGCCCGTGACTCCGGTCCTGCGGACGGTCCTGGACTGCGCGACGCTGCTGCCGTTCCCCGAGGCGCTGGCCGTCGCCGACGGGGCACTACGCTTGCGCTTCATCAACCGCAGAGAGTTGCTCGCCGGGGCCGAGGCGACTCGGGGGCCCGGCCGGGCACGGCGTCTGCGAGTGGCCCGAATGCCGACGGTCGCGCCGACAACCCGTTCGAATCGTGCCTGCGGGGCATCGTCCTCGACTCCGGCACGACCGGGTTCGTGCCCCAGCTGGAGATCCGGACCGCGGGTGCGGTGGTCCACGTCGACCTCGGGGACCCCGAGCGGCGCATCGTGATCGAGGCGGACAGCTTCGCCCATCTCCGCGGCCGCGCCGACCTCGCCCGGGACTGTCGGCGCTACGACGAGCTGGTCGCCGACAGCTGGCGGCTGCTGCGGTTCGCGTGGGAACACGTGATGTTCGAGCGGGACTGGGTGGGCCGCATCGTCCGCGAGGTCTGCCTGGCGGGGCGGTCACCGTTGGTGCGGTACCGGGCCGAGGGCGCCGACTAGCCTGGGGCGGTGAACGAGATCGAGATCGGCCGGGGCAAGCGCGGGCGGCGCGCCTACACCTTCGAGGACGTCGCCGTCGTGCCGAGCCGGCGCACCCGGGACCCGGAGGAGGTCAGCGTCGCCTGGCAGATCGACGCCTACCGCTTCGAGCTCCCGGTGGCCGCCGCGCCGATGGACTCGGTCATGTCCCCGGCCACGGCCGTGGCGCTGGGACGGCTCGGCGGCCTCGGCGTGCTCGACCTCGAGGGCCTGTGGACCCGCTACGAGGACCCCGAGCCCCTGCTCGCAGAGATCGCCTCCCTCGACGCCGTGACGGCGACGCGGCGCATGCAGGAGATCTACGCCGAGGAGATCAAGCCCGACCTGATCGCCGCCCGCGTCAAGGAGATCCGCGACGCCGGCGTGACGGTGGCGGGCGCCCTCACCCCGCAGCGCACGCAGCAGTTCTGGCGGACGGTCGTCGACGCCGGCGTGGACCTGTTCGTCATCAGAGGAACCACGGTGAGCGCGGAGCACGTGAGCGGCCGCGCCGAGCCGCTCAACCTCAAGCGCTTCATCTACGAGCTCGACGTGCCGGTCATCGTCGGCGGCTGCGCGACGTACACGGCAGCCCTGCACCTCATGCGGACGGGCGCGGCGGGTGTGCTGGTCGGCTTCGGCGGCGGCGCCACCCTCACCACCCGCACCACCCTCGGCATCCACGCCCCCATGGCCACCGCCATCGCCGACGTCGCCGCCGCGCGTCGCGACTACATGGACGAGTCCGGCGGCCGGTACGTGCACGTCATCGCAGACGGCGGGATGGGCAGGTCGGGCGAGATCGTCAAGGCGGTCGCCTGCGGCGCGGACGCCGTCATGCTCGGCGCCGCCCTGGCGAGGGCGACGGAGGCCCCGGGGCGCGGCTTCCACTGGGGGCCCGAGGCGCACCACCCGCAGGTGCCGCGCGGCGAGCGCAAGCACGTCGGGACCGCCGGCTCCCTGGAGGAGATCCTGCTGGGCCCGGCCCGCACGGCGGACGGCACCACCAACCTCGTCGGCGCCCTGCGCCGGGCCATGGCGACCACCGGGTACTCCGACCTCAAGGAGTTTCAGCGGGTCGAGGTCGTCGTCTCCCCGTACCGGCCGAGCTGAGTCCCTTCGGGGAGCACTACGGTGACCCCAGTCGACGACATCAGGGTCGAACACATCAGCACCGAGTGGGGCGGCCCGGCCGCCGAGCGCCGCTAGCCCCGGATTCGAGGACGTCATGTCAGCACTCCGTGGACGTCGGGCCGGCTGCGGCGCGGTCGTCGGCGTCGCCCTGCTCGCCCTCACCGCGTGTGGCGGCGGCAGCTCCGCGAGCAGCTCCGCGAGCAGCTCCGCGAGCAGCTCGGCCTCGGGTGCGGCGTCGGCCGGTGGCGCGGCGGCCGGTGGCGCGGTGACCAAGGACGACGCACTGGCCAAGCTGGTGCCCTCGTCGATCGCGAGCAAGGGCACCCTCACGATCGGCACCGACGCGTCGTACGCGCCGAGCGAGTTCGTGGACACCGACGGCAAGACCGTCATCGGTTTCGACGCCGACCTCGCGAAGGCGCTCGGCCAGGTGCTGGGCCTGCAGGTGAACCTCGAGAACGCGCCGTTCGGCTCGATCATCCAGGGCGTCAAGAGCGGCAAGTACGACCTCGGCATGTCGTCGTTCACGATCAACCCCGACCGGGTGAAGCAGGTCGACATGGTGAGCTACTACAGCGCGGGCACGAGCTGGGCCGTACCCACGGGGAACCCCGCCGGGGTCACTCCCGACAACGCCTGCGGCAAGAAGGTCGCCGTCCAGAAGGACACCGTGCAGGTCGACGACGTCACCGCCCGCTCGAAGAAGTGCACGGACGCCGGGAAGCCCGCGATCGCGATCGAGCAGTTCACCCTGCAGAGCGACGTGACGAGCGCGGTCGTGACCGGCAAGGACGACGCCGAGCTCGCCGACTCGCCGGTCATCGCCTACGCGATCAAGCAGACCAACGGCAAGCTCGAGCAGGTCGGTGACGTGTACGACTCGGCGCCCTACGGCATCGTCGTGCCGAAGGCCCAGGGCGACTACGCCAAGGCGGTCCAGGGCGCGGTGCAGAAGCTCATCGACAGCGGCGCCTACACCGACGTCCTGAAGAAGTGGGGCGTCGAGGCCGGTGCGGTGAAGACGGCCGCGGTCAACCCCACGTCATGAGCGACACGCTGACGCGCGGGGCGGACCAGCGGCCCGCGCCGCTCGAGGCGGTACCCGTCCGGCACCCCGGCCGGTGGGCCGCCGTCGTGGTCATCGCCGTGCTGGTGGCGATGGCCGTCAACAGCGTCGTCACCAACCCGAACTGGCAGTGGGGGTTCATCCGCGACAACGCCTTCGCGCAGCCGGTCCTGCAGGGCGTGTGGACAACGCTGTGGCTCACGGCCGCCGCCATGCTCATGGGCGTCGTGCTCGGCATCGTGCTCGCCGTCATGCGGCTGTCGCCGAACCCCGTGCTGTCGGGAAGTGCCTGGTTCTACATCTGGGTGTTCCGCGGCACGCCCGTGCTCGTCCAGCTCACGATCTGGGCCCAGCTCGGGTCGCTCTACCGATCGATCTCCCTCGGCATCCCGTTCGGCCCGGGGTGGTTCACCGTCGACACCCGCGACCTCATCCCCAACGCCGTCGCCGCGCTGCTCGGGCTCGGGCTCAACGAGGCGGCGTACATGTCGGAGATCATCCGGGCGGGCATGCTGTCGGTCGACGAGGGCCAGTCGGAGGCGGCGTCCGCCCTCGGGATGTCCCGGATGCAGACGCTGCGGCGCATCGTGCTGCCGCAGGCCATGCGGGTCGTGGTCCCGCCGACCGGCAACGAGACGATCTCGATGCTCAAGACGACGTCGCTGGTGAGCGCGGTCCCGTACGCGGAGCTGTTCTTCCAGACGTCGTCGATCGGCAGCCGGACCTTCCAGGTGTTCCCCACGCTGGTCATGGCCAGCCTCTGGTACCTCGCCATGACCAGCGTGCTCATGGTCGGGCAGTACTACATCGAGCGGTACTACGCGCGGGGGTCGGTGCGATCGCTGCCGCCCACCCCGTTGCAGCGGGTCCGGGCGCGGCTGGCGCGGAGCGGGGAGCGGCGATGAGCGAGTCCACCGGCGCCCCGGGGGCACAGGACGTGATGGTCAGGGCCGAGCAGGTGCACAAGTACTTCGGCTCCGCGCACGTGCTCAAGGGCATCGACCTCGACGTGCGCCGCCGCGAGGTCATGTGCGTCGTCGGGCCGTCCGGGTCGGGCAAGTCGACGCTGCTGCGCTGCATCAACCACCTCGAGCGCGTCGACGCCGGCCGGCTGTCGGTCGACGGCGAGCTCGTCGGCTACCGCGAGCGCGGCGGCAAGCTGCACGAGATGCGCGAGTCCGAGGTCGCCCAGCAGCGGCGCGACATCGGCATGGTCTTCCAGCGGTTCAACCTCTTCCCGCACATGACGGCCCTGGAGAACGTCATGGAGGCGCCCTGCCGGGTCAAGCGGGAGCCGAAGGGAGCGGTGCGCGAGCGCGCGCAGGCCCTGCTCGAGCGGGTGGGGCTCGGCGACCGCGGCGGCGCCTACCCGAGCCAGCTGTCCGGCGGGCAGCAGCAGCGCGTGGCGATCGCCCGCGCGCTGGCGATGCAGCCCAAGCTCATGCTCTTCGACGAGCCCACCTCCGCGCTCGACCCCGAGCTCGTCGGCGAGGTCCTCGACGTCATGCGCGCGCTCGCCCTCGAGGGCATGACGATGGTCGTCGTCACCCACGAGATGGGGTTCGCCCGCGAGGTCGGCGACAGCCTCGTGTTCATGGACGACGGCGTCGTCGTCGAGCGCGGCGAGCCCAAGCGAGGTGCTCGTCGACCCGCAGCACGAGCGCACCAGGGCGTTCCTGTCGAAGGTGCTGTGACCTCAGCCCGCGGCGGATCGGGTGGCCTCCCGGCGCCGGCAGGCCACCCGTGCGGCCCCGGCCCTAGGCTGCTGTCATGATTCACGGCCTCGACAGTGGCAGCGGGCGGCTGGGGCCGGCGGAGCGCGAGGAGGCGCTGGCCGGGCTGCGGGGCCTGGCCGGGCGGCCGCTGGACGTCGTCATCGTCGGCGGGGGCGTCGTGGGCGCGGGAGCCGCGCTCGACGCCGCCACCCGCGGCCTCTCGGTCGCGCTGTTCGAGGCGCGCGACTGGGCGAGCGGCACGAGCTCGCGGTCGAGCAAGCTCGTGCACGGCGGCCTGCGCTACCTGGAGATGCTCGACTTCGGGCTCGTCCGCGAGGCGCTGCGCGAGCGCGGGCTCATCCTCACCCGGCTCGCGCCGCACCTCGTGCGGCCGGTGCCGTTCCTGTACCCGCTGAAGCACCGGGGCTGGGAGCGGCCCTACGTCGCGGCCGGCGTCACGCTCTACGACCTCATGGCCCGCGCCGGGGGGCAACGCCGCCGGGCTGCCCTTCCACCGGCACCTCACCCGCAAGCAGGCGCTGCGCGCGGTGCCGAGCCTGCGGCACGGACGCCCTGGTGGGCGCCGTCCAGTACTTCGACGCCCAGGTCGACGACGCCCGCCACACGATGACGATCGTCCGGACCGCCGCCGCCTACGGCGCGCTCGCGGTGAACCGGGCCCGCGTCGTGGGCTTCCTGCGCGAGGGGGAGCGCGTGGTCGGCGTCCGGGTGCGCGACCTCGAGCACGGCGAGGAGCTCGAGGTCGCAGGCGCAGCAGGTCATCAACGCGACGGGGGTGTGGACCGACGAGACCCAGGCCATGGTCGGTGAGCGCGGCCAGTTCAAGGTCCGCGCGTCCAAGGGCGTCCACCTGGTCGTGCCGCGCGACCGGATCCTGTCGACCACCGGGCCTCATCCTGCGCACCCCGACGTCGGTGCTCTTCGTCATCCCCTGGGGCCGGCACTGGATCGTCGGCACCACCGACACCGAGTGGCACCTCGACAAGGCCCACCCGGCCGCCTCCAGCCGCGACATCGACTACGTGCTCGGCCAGGTCAACACGCGTGCTCGCCACCCCGCTGACCCGCGAGGACGTCGAGGGCGTCTACGCCGGCCTGCGCCCGCTGCTCGCCGGCGAGAGCGACACAGACGTCGAAGCTGCAGCCGCGAGCACGTCGTCGCGCACCCCGCGCCCGGGCTCGTCGTCGTAGCCGGCGGCAAGTACACGACGTACCGGGTGATGGCCAAGGACGCCGTCGACGAGGCGGCCCGCGCGCTCGACTTCAGGGTGGCGCCGAGCTGCACCGACGACGTGCCGCTGCTCGGCGCCGCAGGGCTACCGCGCCGCGTGGAACGCCCGCGCCCGCACCGCCGCCCGCGCCGGCCTGCACGTCGCGCGGATCGAGCACCTGCTGCCAGCGCTACGGCTCGCTGACCGACGACGTCCTGAAGCTGTGCGCAGGGCGCGACCCCGAGCTGGGCCGGCCGCTGCCGGGCGCCGAGGACTACCTCGCCGCCGAGATCGTGTACGCGGCCGCCGCGGAGGGCGCCCGTCACCTCGACGACGCCCTCGCCCGGCGCACCCGGATCACGCATCGAGACCTGGGACCGGGGCGTGACCACCGCGCCGCACGCCGCCCGGCTGATGGGCGGCGTGCTCGGCTGGTCGCAGGAGCAGACCGAGCGCGAGGTCGTGCACTACCTCGCCCGGGTCGAGGCGGAGCGGGCGTCGCAGGCGCAGCCCGACGACGAGAGCGCGGACGCCGCCCGCGTCGGCGCTCCCGAGATCGTCCCGCTGGCCTGACGCGCCCCACCGGGGCCGGCCGGACGTCGGTGCGACACGCCGGGGGCGACACGCCGAAGTCGGTGGACAGAGCGGGCATATCGGGGCCAGAGCGGCGCGGTTTAAGGAATCAGCCGGTGCGTGCCGAGGGGTAGGGAGACGCCGCCGAGCCCCTGGGAGCGCACGACATGACGATCATCAAGGCCACCTGCCCCGTGTGTGGCGACGTCCAGCTGTCGCACGACCAGGTCCGGCTCGTGCTGCACCCCGTGCGCGACCGGTCGTTCTACTCGTTCACCTGCACGTCGTGCGACGACGAGGTGCGCAAGCCGGCCGGCCCCGAGGTCGTGCGCCTGCTGCGCATGGGCGGCGTCCTGCCCGAGAACGCGGACTTCCCCGCGGAGGCGGCCGAGGAGCACCACGGCCCGGCCCTGACCCGCGACGACCTGCTCGACTTCGTGCAGTGGCTCGACGGCGCCACGGCGATCGCCGCGGCGGCCGGTGCGGGCCTGCACCGCCGCCTCGACGACACCTCGGACTCGGTGTCCCCGCAGCCCTGACTCACCCGCCACGACGGGGCCGCTTGCTCCTCTCCGACTGCGATGCGCCCGAGAAGCCGCCAGGGACCGCCTCCCGGGCGGCTTCTCGCGTGCATCGCAGCCACGCGGGAGCACGGCTGGGGCCGGGCGGATGCGACGGACGTCCCATCGATGACTGATGCGTCCGCGTGCCCGGCTGGGCGACAATGATCGCGTGGCGAATCACGGGTGGACCGCTGCGGACCTGCCGGATCTGGGCGGGGTGCGGGCGGTGGTCACGGGGGCGAACTCCGGGCTGGGCCTCTACACGACGCCTCGAGCTGGCGCGCCGCGGCGCGCGGGTCGTCATGGCGCGTCCGCGACGGCGAGCGCGGCGCGCGCGGCCGCCGAGCAGATGCGCGGCGAGGTGCCGGGCGCGGCCCTCGACGTGCGCACCGCTCGACCTCGCCGACCTCGCCTCGGTGCGGGCGTTCGCGGCGCCTGCTGGCGGCCGAGCGGCTCGACCTGCTCGTGAACAACGCCGGAGTGATGGCGATCCCGCGCCGGACCACCGCCGACGGCTTCGAGATGCAGTTCGGCACCAACCATCTCGGGCACTTCGCGCTCACCGGCCTGCTGCTCCCCGCGCTGCTGCGTGGCGAGCTGCGTCGGCGGCCGCCGCACGCGTCGTCACGGTGTCGAGCACCCTGCACCGCCGGGGCCGGCTCGACCGCGACGACCTCATGGGCGAGCGCTCGTACTCGCCGTGGCGCGCGTACGGGCAGTCGAAGCTGGCGAACCTGCTGTTCATGCGCGAGCTGCAGCGGCGGGCCGACGCCGCCGGCCTGCGCCTGCTCAGCGTCGCGGCGCACCCCGGGTACGCCGCGACGAACCTGCAGCTGGCCGGCCCGCGGATGCGCGGCAGCCGGGTGCGCGAGCTGTTCTCACGCCGCCGGCAACCTGCTGCTGGCGCAGCCGGCGGCGCACGGGGCCTGGCCGACCCTGCGCGCGGCGACCGACCCCGGCGCACGCGGCGGGGACTACTTCGGCCCCGGCGGCTTCGCCGAGCAGCGCGGCCATCCCGTGCTCGTCGGCATGAGCGCCGCGGCGTCCGACGCCGCCGACGCGGCCTGGCTCTGGGAGCGCTCCGAGGAGCTGACCGGCGTGCAGCTACCCCTGACCCGGCCTCACCGAGCGGAATCCCCGCCGTGGCCGCACTGTTGGCGACGACGACAGCGATCGCGACCCGGCAGCGGGCAGAGCGACCGGCGAGACGAAGGAGAACCCATGGCCAAGGCCGTCTGGAACGGGACCGTCATCGCCGAGAGCGACGACACCGTCGTCGTCGAGGGCAACCACTACTTCCCGCGGGAGTCGCTGCGCGACGACGTCGTGCGCCCCTCGGACACCCACACGCGTCTGCCCCTGGAAGGGCACCGCGTCGTACTACTCCCTCGAGCTCGACGGCAAGCAGAGCAAGGACGCCGTCTGGTACTACCCGCAGCCCAAGGACGCCGCCAAGCAGATCACCGGCCGGGTCGCCTTCTGGAAGGACGTCGAGGTCAGCGCGTGAGGGCGACCGTCCTGCACGCCCCGTTCGACGTCCGGCTCGAGCAGGCGCCCGACCCCAAGGTCGCCGGGCCCGCGGGACGCCGTCGTCCGGGTCGTCGCCAGCTGCATCTGCGGCTCCGACCTGTGGCCCTACCGCGGCGACCCCGCGCCGAAGTCCCCGCGCCGGATGGGCCACGAGTTCGTCGGCGTCGTCGAGGAGACCGGCGACGAGGTGGCCGGCGTCCGCGTGGGCGACCTCGTGGTCGCGCCCTTCGTGTGGTCCGACGGCACGTGCGCGTACTGCCGGCGCGGGCTGCAGACCTCGTGCGTCGGCGCGGCGGCGGCTACGGCGTTCCCCGACCGCGGCGGGCACGCTCGTCGACGGCGGCCAGGGCGAGGCCGTGCGCGTGCCCGAGGCCGACGGCACGCTCGTGCCGGTGCCCGCCGAGGCGGCGCAGGCCGGCGACGCACGGATGACCGCCGCGCTGCTCGCGCTCTCCGACGTCATGGGCACCGGCCACCACGCCGCGCTCGCCGCCCGCGTGCGGCCCGGCTCCACGGTCGCCGTCGTCGGCGACGGCGCGGTCGGCCTGTGCGGCGTGCTCGCCGCCCGCCGGCTCGGTGCCGAGCGCGTGGTCGCCATGTCGCGGCACCCCGCCCGGCAGGAGGTCGCGCGCCGCTTCGGCGCGACCGACGTCGTCGAGGAGCGGGGCGAGGACGGCGCCCGCGCGGTGGCCGAGCCTGCTCGGCGGGATCGGCCCCGACGCGGTGCTCGAGTGCGTCGGCAGCGCCGACGTCGATGAAGCAGGCGCTGGCGACGGTGCGCGACGGCGGCGCCGTCGGGTACGTCGGCGTGCCGCACGGCGTCGAGCTGCCGGTCCGCGAGCTGTTCGGCCGCAACGTGTCGGTCGGCGGCGGGGTGGCGCCGGTGCGCGCCTACCTGCCCGAGCTGCTCGCCGACGTCGTCGCCGGCACGCTCGACCCCTCGCCGGTGTTCGACGTCGAGCTGGCCTCGACGACGTCGCCGAGGGCTACAGCGCGATGCACGAGCGGCGGGCCATCAAGGTGCTGCTGCGCCCCTGACGCGCCGCCCCTCACGTGCTCGCCGAATGCGGAGTTGCTCGCCGAATGCGGACTATTCGCGCCTCGAGAGTCCGCATTCGGCGAGTAAGGCCGCATCGGGCGAGTACCGACGGGGCGGCACGAGCCCCGTCGGGCGCGCGCCACCGGCTGCGTGCGAGGCTGGTCGCGTGCTGCGGACGGCGCTCAAGCCGCGATGGCTGGCCCTGCTGGCCGTCGTGCTCGTCGCCGCCGCCGTCATGGCGCGGCTGGGGGAGTGGCAGCTCGGCCGCGCGCGCGAGCAGGGCGAGCGCGACCGGCTGCGCGAGGCCGCCGCGCACCCCGTCGTCCCGGTGACCAGCGTGCTCCCGGCCGCGCACCGCCTTCCCCGCGGCCGCCGCCGACCGCCGGGTCACCGCTCAGGGCCGCTGGGACGCCGCCCGCCAGCTGCTCGTGCCCGGCCGGTCGCCTCGACGGCAGCGACCGGCTTCTGGGTGCTGACCCCGCTGCGTGCTGCCGGACGGCAGCGCGGTGCCCGTGGTGCGGGGCTGGACCGCCGACGCCGGCCGGCGCCGCGGCATCCGCGGCCCTGCCGCGCCGGCGACGTCACGGTGCAGGGCGTCCTCGAGCCCTCGGAGCCTGCCGACGGCCTGCGGCCGGGCGACGTGAGCGACCTGCCCGCGGGCCAGGTGCCGCTCGTCTCCGCGCCGCTGCTCGTGCAGCGGTGGCCGTACCCCTTGCTCACCGGGTACGTCGTGCAGACGGCGTCCACGCCAGCCCCGGCGGCGGCGGAGGGCGCGCAACTGCGGGCCGTCCCGCCCCCCACCGCCCGCGCGAGCCTGGCGTGGCAGAACCTCTCGTACGCGCTGCAGTGGTGGGTGTTCTCGCTGTTCGGCCTCTTCTTCTGGTACCGGCTCGTGCGGGACGACGCCCGGGGCGAGCTGCGCCGGCCGGATCACGCCGACCCCGCCGGGGCGGGCCCCGACGGCATCGGCGACGATGAACGCGACGAGCACCGGCACTCACCCCCGACGCCGGAGGACGACCGTGAAGTCGGCGCTCACCCGCTACCGCGTGCTCGCGTACGCGACCGGCGTGTTCCTGCTGCTCCTGACGCTGCACGTGCTCGTCCAGTGGTCCCAGGCGAGCTCCGAGGGGCTGGCCTTCTCGGACGCGCCCGGGCTCGGCCGCTGGGTCCCCGGCGCCGCAGCACTGGGTGCCGATCACCCACGGGTACCTCTACCTGGCGTACGTGATCGTCACCGTGGACCTGTGGTTCCGCGCGCGGCTGCCGCTGCTGCGGACCGGGCTGGTCGTGCTGGCCGGCACCGTGCCGTTCATGTCGTTCGTCGCCGAGCGCTGGGTCACCGCCCGGGTGCGGCCCATGATCGCCGCCGAGTGCGGCGGCCCCGGCGGCGCAGCGGACGGCGACCGGCGAGGGCGCCACTAGGCTCTGAGGGTGAGCCAGAGCACCCCCGACTTCGCCGTCCCGCCCGGCCTGCACGCGGACGCCGGGGCGCGCCGGGCCGGCGACCCCGCCGACGAGATCCTGGCGGACGGCACCCCCGGCGAGGGGCCGGCCGAGGCCGGGGACGACGCCCCCGAGCGGCTGGCCGAGCGGGCGCACCGGCCGGTGCTCGTCGTCGACTACGGCGCCCAGTACGCCCAGCTGATCGCCCGCCGGGTGCGCGAGGCGAACGTCTACTCCGAGATCGTCGGCCACGACGCGCCCGTCGAGGAGCTGCATGGCCCGCGAGCCGGCCGCCGTGATCCTCTCGGGCGGCCCGTCGTCGGTGTACGAGGAGGGGGCGCCGCAGGTCGACGCCGACGCTCTTCGAGGCCGGGGTGCCGGTGCTCGGCATCTGCTACGGCTTCCAGGCGATGGCGCGGGCGCTCGGCGGCGAGGTCGCGCACACGGGCCTGCGCGAGTACGGCGGCACGACGATCGACGTCCGGGCGGACGACTCGGTGCTCCTGCACGGCCAGCCCGGCGCAGCAGTCGGTGTGGATGAGCCACGGCGACAGCGTCGCCGGCGCCCCCGAGGGCTTCCACGTGGTGGCGGCCACGTCGAGCGCTCCGGTGGCGGCGTTCGAGCACCCGCGAGCGCCGCCTGTTCGGCGTGCAGTGGCACCCCGAGGTCCGGCACTCGACGTTCGGCCAGCAGGTGCTCGCGAACTTCCTCCAGCGCGGCGCCGGCATCGAGCCCGACTGGACGACGGGCAGCGTCATCGACGAGCAGGTCGAGCGGATCCGGGCCCAGGTCGGCGACGGGCTGGTGATCTGCGGGCTGTCGGGCGGCGTCGACAGCGCCGTCGCGGCCGCGCTCGTGCAGCGCGCGGTGGGCGACCAGCTGACCTGCGTGTTCGTCGACCACGGGCTGCTGCGCGCGGGCGAGGCCGAGCAGGTCGAGCGCGACTTCGTCGCCGCGACCGGCGTCAAGCTCAAGGTCGTCGACGCCGCCGAGCGGTTCCTCGGCCGCGCTCGCGGGGGTCGCCGACCCCGAGGAGAAGCGCAAGGTCATCGGCCGGGAGTTCATCCGCGTCTTCGAGCAGGCCGCCCGCGAGGTGGTCGAGGCCGCGGGCGCGAGGCGGGGAGGTGCGGTTCCTCGTGCAGGGCACGCTGTACCCCGACGTCGTCGAGTCCGGCGGGGGCACGGGGACGGCGACCATCAAGAGCCACCACAACGTCGGCGGCCTGCCCGACGACCTGCAGTTCGAGCTCGTCGAGCCGCTGCGCACCCTGTTCAAGGACGAGGTGCGGGCGGTCGGGCTCGAGCTGGGGCTCCCCGAGGAGATCGTGCGCCGGCAGCCGTTCCCGGGGCCGGGGCTCGCGATCCGCATCGTCGGCGAGGTCACGCGGAGCGGCTCGGAGACGCTGCGCGCCGCGGACGCGATCGTCCGGCACGAGCTGACGGCGGCAGGGCTGGACGGCGACATCTGGCAGTGCCCCGTCGTGCTGCTGGCCGACGTGCGGTCCGTCGGCGTGCAGGGCGACGGCCGGACCTACGGCCACCCGATCGTGCTGCGGCCGGTGACCAGCGAGGACGCCATGACGGCGGACTGGGCCCGGCTGCCCTACGACGTGCTGGCCCGGATCTCGACCCGCATCACCAACGAGGTACCCGGCGTCAACCGGGTCGCGCTCGACGTCACGAGCAAGCCCCCGGGCACGATCGAGTGGGAGTAGCCTTCCTTCGCTGATCAAGGAAGGTAGAGGGATCTTGGACCTCATGATCCCTCTACCTTCCTTGATCAGCGGAAGGGGGAGCGGGGCGGCGCGGGGCCGCTCACGGCTGGTCGGTCTCGGCCGGCTCGGCGACCCAGGCCCCGAACACCGGCAGGCCGAACCAGGCCCGGTACGGCGCCGGCGCCTCCTGTGCCGGGGGCGCCCCGTGCACGGGCGGGGGCACGGCCACCGCGACCGCCGCGTACGGCCGGTCGAAGCGCAGTGTGAGCGTCCGCCGGCGCACCTCGCGCAGCGCCGGCATCGACATGCGCATCGCCATCGCCGTGACGGCCGCGCCCTCGAAGCCCTCCCGCCCGTACGTGGCGACCGCGACCTGGCGCGCCTCGAGGGCCGGCGCCTGCGCGACGTGCCGGATCAGGTCGCGGGCTGCGCCGAAGCCCGTGGCCGGGTCGCGGACGAGGTCGAGCTCGGTGCTCGCGGTCCAGCTCGGGAGCACGGCCACGCCCTCCTCGAGGTCGCCGCCCGCGCCGCGGACCTCCACCCGCTCCTCCTCCACCTCCCCAAGCTCGGAGGGCCCGAGCGGCACGTCGTACAGCGACACGTGCGGCCCGATCCGGGCGCCGTCGAGCGCCCCGGCGACCTCGTACGCGGCGGCGAGCCCGGCGGCGCGGTCGACGTCCGGGCCCGGCAGCACCGACACCACCGCCAGCCCGTCCCCGGACGCCGCCACGTGCGCCCCCACCACCCCCGCGGAGCGGGTCTCGACGATGCGCACGTCGTGGCTGCCGGTGGAGCGCAGTGCACGCGCCACCCGCCCCGAGAAGCGGCCCCCCGGGGCGGCCAGCTCGGTGGCCGGGACCGCGTCGAAGGGGTCGACCCAGCGGACCCTGGTGGCGAGCGCGGACGCGAGGATCAGCATCACGGTGTCGTCGAGCATGATCGGGAAGCGGTCGATCAGGCCCAGGCTGTGCTCGCGGGCCCACGAGTCGAGCTGCCGCTGGTCGCGCAGCACCCCGCGGGTCGTCCCCTCGGGCAGCCGCGCGGCGTAGGTGCCCACGGCCTCCCCGTCGCGGGAGGCGTGCCACCACAGTGCCGCCGCGGCGGCCACCGCCGGGTGCGGGTGCTCGAGCAGGGTTGCGGCCGTGTCGGCGGCGTCGGCCAGTGAGCACCCGAGAGCCGTCTCGACCTGGGCGCGCGCCTCGGGTTCCCGGCCGTCGTCCGCGAGGCCGGCCAGGGCGAGCACGAGCCAGGCCCCGAGCGGGGAGGCGACGTGGTGGTCGGCGCCCGCGAGCCGGTGGACGGCGGGCGCGTAGCGGGCGACGGCCTCGGCGACGGAGGCGCGCGTCAGCGCCATGCCTCACCCCGTTCCGCGGCGATCAAGGAATTCCTGACCCTCAGGGTCCAACTTTTCCTTGATCAGCGCCAGTGGCGTGGACGGTCACGGGGGCGTCGCGGGTGCCGGCGCGGATGGCGTCGACGAGGTGCTCGCCCGGCCCGACGTACGCGCCGTCCCACACGACGCACCGCTCCAGCCGGCCCCTCGACCAGCGCGGACGGGTCGACCACGCTCGCCCCGCCGCTCGCGTGCAGGTTCGCGGCCAGGTAGTCCGCGGGCGTGCCGCAGTCGATCGCCACGTCGCCGGCGCCCGCCTCGGCGAGCGTCACCAGCTCGAGCCGCCCGGCCTCCAGCTCCCCCTGCCAGAGCACCTCGAACAGGCCCGTCGGCGTCGGCTCGAGCCGCGCGACGGCGGGCCACGCAAGCAGGCACGCGCCGACGTACCGCAGGCCGGGGCGCACCGACGGGAAGTCCCCGGAGCCGGCCACCGGTCGGCGCAGAGCAACCGCGAGCAGGCGGCGTCCCAGCCCTGGGCCAGCGCGCCCAGGCCGCCCGGCAGGTAGGCGTCCGCGTTGGTGACGGCGACGTGCCGGCCGTCGAGCCAGTCGCCGCAGGGCCCCGAGCGCCCCGGCGGTGCCGAGCGCCTCGCCGTGCTCCACGGAGACGTGCGCGCGGCCCGCGACGTGCGCGGCGACGGCCTCCGCGAAGGCGTGCGCGTTCACGGCCAGGGCCGGACTCGCCGCAGCCTGTCAGCGGCGCGAGCCGGGCGAGGGCGAGGTCGAGCAGCGGGACGGTGCCGACGGGGCAGAGCGCCTTCGGCCGGAGCGCCGTCAGCGGTCGCAGGCGGGTGCCGGCGCCGGCCGCGAGGACGACTCCGGCGAGGCCGTCGATCGACGGGGTCACCCCGAGCAGCACCTGGCCGCTGTGCACGGACGTGCCGTGCGCCTTCCACCGGCGGAACGCCGCGAACGACATCGCGGTCGGCTCGTCGACCTCGCCGGCGTCGCCGGGCGCGAGCCACTGCGGCCCGGATCGCCTCGCCGTCGACGCGGACCGTCACCTCGCCGCGCACCGGCACGTGGAAGAGGACGTCGACCCGGCGGCTCCGCGGCGCGACGAGGGTGGCGAACGGCAGGTCGACCTCGACGGCTATCCCCGTCTCCTCGCGGACCTCGCGTACGACGGCACGCGCCGGGTCCTCGCCGCGGTTGAGCAGGCCGCCCGGCAGCGTCCAGCCGTCCCGGTGGTACTGGCGCAGCAGCAGGACGCGCCCGTCGGGCCGCTCGAGGAAGCACAGCGCGCCGACCGTGTGGGCCGGTGCGATGATGCGGACGGCGAGCAGGCGCAGCGGGCGGGGCAGCGCGCGGTACAGGCGCAGCGCGAACCGCCGGAGCCCCCGCGCCCCCGCTCCCGCCTGGTCCGCCGTCATGGTCGCAGGGTATGTGGCGACGTCGGCAGGCGCTGGTCCGCAGTACGGTGCGGGCGTGTTCCAGCAACAGCGGGTGGTCGCCCGGGCGGTCCTGCCGACCGGGGAGGCGTGCCCCGCGGGGCTGGTGGCGCACGGTGTGCACCCGCGGGTGGCGGCGGTGCGCGCGGCGGCCGACGAGGCCGGCCTGCACGTAGGGGTTACGGGCGTGCGCGAGGTGACCTCGAGCGTCGCACGTGGAGACGGCGTCAGCGTGCACACCCTCGGGGTCGCCTACGACGCGATCCTGCTCGCCGACCCTGTGCCCACCGCACCCCTCGTCACCGCACCCGACCCGGCACCGCCCGGCTCCCCGCGGGTTCAGCGCGCAGGCGCGTACGCCGTGCTGCACCACGACGGCCGGCTGCTGCTCACCCGACTCGCCTACACCGGCACCTGGACCCTCCCCGGCGGGGGCATCGACCACGGCGAGCACCCCGTCGACGCCGTCCGGCGCGAGGTGCACGAGGAGACCGGGCTGCCGCTGAGCGGGGCGAGGCTGCTGGACGTCGACAGCGTGCACTTCACCGGTCACGGTCCGGACGGCACGCTCGAGGACTTCCACGCCGTGCGCGTGCTCTACACGGGCGCGGTGCCGCTCGACGTCGAGCCGCGCGTGGTCGAGGTAGGCGGCTCCTCGGACGCCGCCGCCTGGGTGCCGATCAGCGAGATCGGCGAACGCGAGCGGCGCCGCTTCGAGGTCG
Source organism: uncultured Actinomycetota bacterium (assembly GCA_963792195.1). Taxonomy (GTDB): domain Bacteria; phylum Actinomycetota; class Actinomycetes; order Actinomycetales; family Kineosporiaceae; genus DATKNA01. Next base: position 82,367 of record CAWBVK010000010.1, read on the forward strand.
CGCTCCGGCATGTCCCATGACGGCCTCCGCCCGCACCGCCACGGTCCTGGAGCCGGCGGACCCGCTCGCCGAGGCCGTGCTCCGCGAGCTGGGCGACGCGCTGGCGCGCGAGGACGCCGCGGCCGTCCGGCGGCTGGCCGACGGGTACGGGCCGCGGCTCGACCGCCCCGAACGCCGCAGCCGCGGCGCCTTCGCGACGCCGCCCGACCTGGCCGCGGCGCTGGCCCGGCACGCCCTGCCCGCCCTGCCCGCCCTGCCCGCCCTGGCACCGTCCGACCTCCCGCCGCCCGTCCTCGACCCGGCCTGCGGGCCCGGCGCCCTGCTCCGGGCCGCGTTCGCCCGGCTCGTGGCGCTCGGTGCGCCCGCAGGCGTCGCGTTGCAGGCCCTCCACGGCGTCGACCTCGACCCCGTGGCCGTCGCGCTGTGCCGGGCGGTGCTCGCCGTCGACGCCCTCGAGTCGGGCGCCGCGGGTCCCCTGCCGGCGCTCCTCGACGGCCTGGGCCGGCGCGTCGTGGCGGGTGACGCGCTGCTCGGTCCGGTGCCGGGCGGCCCCGGCGCCGGCGGCGTCCCGGTGGACTCGGGGCTGGACCTGGCCCGGGCCTTCCCGCACGTCCTCGACGTGCCCGGTGAACCGGTGGAACCGGTGACGGGCTGGCGGGGCGGGTTCGGTGCCGTGGTGCTGAACCCGCCGTGGGAGCGGCTGAAGGTCGCCGGCCGGGACTGGGCGGGCCGGCCCCCGGAGCGGCTGCGCGAGGATCGCGCCAGCGCCGCGCGGTCGGTGCGCGAGGGCGGGCGGCACCCGCTGGTCGGGCCGGGGGAGGTCAACGCGTACCTGCCGTTCCTCGAGACGGCGTGGCGGCTGCTCGCGCCGACCGGGCGTGCGGCCGCGGTGGTGCCGGCGGGCGTCGTCTCGGACCGCTCGTCGTCGGGCCTGCTCAGGGCGCTGCTCGGGGCCGGCGCGCTGGAGTCCGTGCGACGTGCTCGCCGGCGATCGCGCGTACTTCGACGGCGTGAGCTCGCGGGTCGGCGCGGCGGTGATGGTGCTGCGGTCGGGGCCGCACGGCGTTCCCGGCGCCTCCGGGGTCCGGCCGGCCTCGGTCGCGATCGGGGTCGCGGGGCCGGACGGCGACCGCGCGCCGCTCGCCTGGCCGGCCGACGCGGACGCCGTGGCGCTGGTGAACCCGAACACGCACACGCTGCCCGCGTTCGGTTCGGCCGCCGAGGCGCGGGTCGTCGCCGCCGTGCACCTCGCGGGTGCCGGTGCTCGTGCGCCGGGACCCCTCCGGAGTCGTGCTCGACGACGCCTGGCAGCTGCGGCTGGTCACACCGCTGCACATGACCCGCGACGCCCGGCACTTCGTGGGCGCCCCGGGCCCGGGGCTGGTGCCGCTGTGGGAGGCCAAGCACGCGGGCCTGCTCGACCACCGCGGCGGCGGGACGGCGAGGCCCCGCTACTGGGTGCCTGCGTCGCTGGTCACGGATCGGTTCGGCGCGCTCGCCGAGCGGGGGTGGCTGGGGGGGTACCGGAACGTGACGACCGTCGCCGCGCCGCGCACCCTGCTGCCGTGCGCGCTGCCCGTCGTCGGCGTGGGGAACTCGCTGCCGCTGGTCTCGGCACCGCGGCTGCCGCTGCTGCTGGCCGCGCTCGCGTCGCTGCCCGGTCGACCAGCTCGCCCGGTGCCGGCACGCGGGCGCCAACCTCAACTTCTTCAAGCTCGAGCAGGTGCCGGTGCCGCCGCCGTCGGCGTACGACGTTCCCGCGCCGTGGGACCCCACGGTCACCGTGGCGCAGTGGGTGCTCGGGCCGGTTCGCGCTCGCGGTGGCGTGGACGCCGTCGCTGTCGGCGCTGGCCGCCGAGCTGGGGGCTCTCGGGGTGGACGTACCGGCGCTGGACGGGCCGGTCGCGGGCGACGTCCGCGCCCGGGCTTTCGCCGACCTCGACGCCGTCCACGCGCTGCTCCTCGGACTGTCGCGGCGCGACCTCGAGGTGGTGCTCGCGACGTTCACCGAGCTGCGGGCCCGCGAGGAACGCGCGACCGGCACCTTCGCGACCCGGACCCGCGTGCTCACCGCCTACGACGCCCTCACCACGTGACCGTCCCCCTGTGCTTCCCCGCTGATCAAGGAAGGTAGAGGGATCAAGGAAGCTAGAGGGATCAAGAAAATCGACGGCCTCGCTCCGGGGAGGCTCGTGGGCAAGGATCTGGGCAAGGCCGCTTGGTCAGGCTCGCTCCATGGCCGACTCGCTCCTCTTCGACGGGCAGCCCTTCGACCGCCGCAGGGCGTATGACGCGGGGATTCATCAAGACGGGTTGCGACGGATGCTGGGGCTGGGGCTCGTGCGGCACGTCGTGTACGGCGTCTACCTCGACGCGCGCGTGCCCGATGACCTCGCGTCGCGCGCCCGGTGTCTGCGACTGCGACTCCCTGCGGGCGCCGCCGTCTGCCGTCTCACCGCTGCCTGGCTGTACGGTGTGGACGGCCGATCGCCGGATCAGCTGCTCGGGCCACCGGTTGTCGAGTGCGTCGTCCCGGTGGGCCGCGAACCCGTCGCACGGCCAGGCGTGCGTGGCTACGTCGCGCCGTTGGGCGCGGGTGACGTCGAGATCGTGGACGGGGTCGTCTGCACGACACCCCTGCGTACGGCTGTCGACGTCCTCAGGTGGCTGCGCCCACACATGGCACTCGCCGTGACGGATGCTCTTGCCGCCCGGGGACTAGTAGCTGTCGACGCCCTGCTGGTCGCGATCGAGGCGGCCGCAGGGCGACGGGGGTGCGGCAGGCGAGATACCTCGCGGCGGTCGTCGAACCGTTGACGGAGTCGTTCGGCGAGTCGTGGTTACGCCTGCGTCTCGTCGACGCAGGCCTCCCGCGGCCGCAGGCACAGATCCAGGTGCCGGACGCCAGCCCGGGCGGCTACCGCCTGGATCTCGGCTGGCCGGACCGGCGGGTCGCCGTCGAGTACGACGGTGAGGAGTTCCACTCCTCGGGGCAACGCAGACTGCGTGACGAGCGCCGCCGGGACGACCTCCTGAGGCGTTACGGGTGGACCGTGCTGGGGGTCGGGAAAGGCGAGGTCTTGGGTCGGTCCGCCGCCCTCGAGCAGACCGTCGCCGGGTTGCTGGGCGTCCCGCTTACCTCCTCGGTCCGCCGTTGGTGATCCCTCTACCTTCCTTGATCCCTCTACCTTCCTTGATCAGCGCGAGGGTTGGGGGATGCTTCCGTAGCGTGGGGGGATGACGACCCAGGCGCAGTTCGAGCGCGAGACCGCTCGCACGGGCGAGTTCGTGCGGCAGCCGAACCGGTTCACCGACCGGATCACCCGGGACTCGGCGTCGAAGCCGGGCGAGGGTCCCGACGAGCACGGCCGCTGGCCGGTCGAGGCCGGGCGCTACCGCCTCGTCGTGAGCCTCGCCTGCCCGTGGGCGCACCGCTCCGTGATCGTGAGACGGCTGCTCGGGCTCGACGAGGCGATCTCGCTCGCCGTCGTCGACCCGATCCGCGACGAGCGCGGCTGGCGGTTCTGGCTCGACGACGGCCACCGCGACCCGGTGCTGGGCATCGAGTACCTCTCCGAGGCGTACCTGCGCACGGACCCCGGCTTCGCCGGCCGCGTCACCGTGCCCGCGATCGTCGACACCCTCACCGGCCGTGTCGTCACGAACGACTACCCGCGCATCACCCTCGACCTGTCCACCGAGTGGACGGAGCACCACCGGGACGGCGCTCCCGAGCTGCTGCCCGCCGACGAGGGCGAGCGCGCGGAGATGGACGACGCTCATGGACGCCGTCTACCGCGACGTCAACAACGGCGTGTACCGGGCCGGCTTCGCGACCAGCCAGGAGGCCTACGAGCAGGCGTACGACGCGCTCTTCGCCCGGCTCGACGAGCTCGAGCAGCGGCTGACGGATCGGCGGTACCTGATGGGCGAGCGGCTGCGCGAGGCCGACGTCCGGCTGTTCACGACCCTGGTGCGGTTCGACGCCGCCTACCACGGCCACTTCAAGACCAACCGGAACAAGCTCACGGAGCAGCCGGTGCTGTGGGCCTACGCCCGCGACCTCTTCCAGACGCCGGGCTTCGGCGAGACGGTCGACTTCGACCACATCAAGCGGCACTACTACGGCACGCACCCGGCGATCAACCCGACGCGGATCGTGCCCAAGGGGCCGGACCTCTCGGGCTGGGCGACGCCGCACGGCCGCGAGCGCCTCGGCTGAGGCACCCGCGGCCGGGCAGGCGAGGGTCCAGGTTTTCCTTGATCGCCGGGGAGGCGAGGGACGGGGCGAGGGACGGGGCGAGGGGCGGGGCGAGGGGCGGAGAGTCAGGCGGCGTCGGCGCGGTGCTCGAGGCCCTGCTTGAGGGCGGCGGCGATCTCGGCGACGCGCTTGCCCTGGTAGACGGCGGCGTCGAGCGCGGCCTGGTCGGGCCGGTCGCCCTGGCCGGACACGAACGACGAGCCGTAGGGGTTGCCGTCCGCGAACTTCACGGGGTCGGTGTATCCCGGCGCCACGACCACGCCGCCGAAGTGGTGCACGGTCGTGTACAGCGCGAGCAGCGTGGACTCCTGCCCGCCGTGCATCGTCGAGCTCGACGTGAAGCCCGAGTAGACCTTGTCGGCGAGCAGACCCTGGCTCCACTGCGGGCCGAGGGTGTCGATGAACTGCTTGAGCTGCGCGGCCACGTTGCCGTAGCGGGTGGGGCTGCCGAAGATCACGGCGTCGGCGCCGACGATGTCGTCGGGCGTCGCCTCGGGGACGTCCTGCGTCTCGAGCCGGTGCTGCGCCCAGCCCTCGTTGCTGGCGATCGCCTCGTCGGGTGCGAGCTCGCGCACCTTCTTGACGGTGACGAGCGCGCCGGCCTTCTCGGCGCCCTCCGCGATCGACTTCGCCAGCTCGTACGTGGTGCCCGTGGCGCTGTAGTAGATGATCGAGACCTTGACCTGGCTCACGAGAGACCCTTCGTCGAGACGGTTCACGCAAAAGCGGTTCGCCCGACTCCTATGACCGCCGAGGAGCCGGGCAAACCGTGAATCTTCAACTAAGTCGCGTGGTGCCGGTCACGTCTCACGCAAAGTCACGTGCGCTCGTGGGCCGAGCGCGCGTCCCGCGCCGCCGAGGCCACCCCTCCCGCGACCAGCAGCACGCCGGCCGCGATGATCACGGCGAGCGCGACGGCCCCGCCGTCCACGTTCACGCTCGTGAGGAGCTGCACCAGGGTGGTGGCGCTGACCGCCGCCAGGACCAGCCCGAGGACGAGGGTGCGCATCCGGGGGGAGCGCCGGGCCGGGTAGGGGGCGGGGTACGGAGCGGTGTACGAGGCGGCCTGCGTCGCCGGCAGGTACGAGGTGACCGGCGTGCTGCCCGGTTCCGGCTCGAAGGGGAGGTCGGGCCGGGTCGCGTCGGGGTAGGTCGCGTCCGGGTAGGTCACGTGGGGGACGGTCTCGTCGGGGCCCGGCTGGTCGGGGTGGGCGCCGTCGGGGCGGGTGTCGTCGGTGGTCATGTCGGCTCCTAGCCGTTAGCGCTGACGAGGGAGACGTTCCCGAGGCCGACGTCGGCGCGGACGATCAGCACCGGCGAGGCGCTGCTCCGAACGTCGACGTCGACGTCGTGGCCGCCGTTGTGGGCGACGCTGTCGGTCTGCCCGCCGGGGGTCGAGCTCAGCCCGGGGGCGGTGACGTCCACGGGGCCGGCGCCCGTGCTGGCGAGGATGCGGACCGCCAGGCCGGCCGGGACGGCGACCGTGAGCTGGCCGGCGCCGACGCGGGCGTCGATCTCGGCGGGGGCGGACGGCGTCGCTCCGGTGGGCACGACCCGGGAGAGGTCGAGCCGTGCGTTGCCCGCGCCGAGCGTGTACTCGGTCGTGCCGGTGACGGTGGTGGGGTTCCAGGTGCGGTCGCCGGCCCAGTCGACCGGGCCGCTCGAGGGCGCGCTGCCGACGAGGGCGACGACCGCCAGCAGGATCCCGATCGGGGCGAGGCCGCCGGCGCGGCGGCCCAGGGCGCCGGCCAGGAGGACCCCCAGGGCGACGATCCCGAGGGCGACGGCCGCGGCGATGCTCACCGACGAGGCGGGCAGCCCCCAGATCCGGCCCCAGAGCAGGACGGCGCCGGCGCCGAGCAGGGCCACGCCGAGGACCGTCGACGTCAGGGTGTGCGACGGGCGCGACCGGTCGACGCGGGGTGCGACGGGCGGTGCAGTCCAGGCGGCTGCCGCGGGCGGCGGGGCCGACGCATACGTGGTGGCGGAGGGCGCCGGGGGCGTGCCGTACGGCGGGACCGGGCCGGCCGCGGGCTCGGCCGAGGTGTCGACGGTTTCGCCGAGGGTGTTCGCGGGAGTGGTCGCGGCGGTCGTCGGGATGCCTCCGGTGCCGGGGCCGCCCGGGGCCGCGCCACGGTGCCGGCCGGCGACGAACCACCAGATGACGAGGCCCACGATGACGAGGCCGAGGAAGCCGCCGCCGAACGGCCGCGGGCCCCCAGGCCCACCCGCCGCCGGCGTCGGCGACGAGGCAGAGCGCGCCGCCGACGAAGCCGGCGGTGACGACGCCGCGCAGCACCTCCTGGGCGTGGATCCGCCCGTCGGGCTGCGGCAGGAACAGCCAGCCGACGCCGTACAGGAACAGGCCGAAGCCGCCGAAGACGGTCAGCACCACGAAGGCGCCGCGCACCAGCAGCGGGTCGAGCCCGAGCCGCCGCGCCAGCGCGCCGGCGACGCCCGCGGCCCAGCGGTCGTCGTCGGAACGGACCGCGCCCCAGCCGCGGATCCGGTCGAAGAACTCGGCGACCTGCGGGCCGCCGGGCGGCGGGCCCTGCGGTCCGGGAGGAGGTCCGGGAGGCTGTCCGGGGTGCGGGCCGGGCGGCGTGGGCCCGGGAGGCGGCGGAGGGGTCTGCGAGGTCATGCCACAAGGCTGCGGCGCGGGGAGTGCCCACCGGTATCGGGGACGACCCCGAGGGGACCCTGAACACGCGGCTGTGCGAACCCTGAGCCGCCCCTGGCTCGCCCCTGAGAGCGGCCCCGGGATGGCCTCGCCCGGGGATCCGGGCGCCATGATGGGCAGGTGAGCACACCCGCGCCCCTGTCGCCGGGCGACCTGCCGCGGTGGACGCCGCCGCCGGTCGTCCCGGTCGACGGGCCCGCCCGGCCGCCGCTCGTGCGGCCCGCCGACGGGTCGCGTGCTCGGCGGCGTCGCGGTCGGGCTGGCGGCGCACCTGGGCCGCCCGGTCCGCCAGGTGCGGGTGGCGTTCGTGCTCGGCCTGGTGCTGGCGGGGGCCGGCGCCGTGCTCTACCTGTGGCTGTGGGCGCTCGTGCCGATCGGCCGACGTCGTGCCCGACGTCGTGTCGCCGGATGGTTCGGTGCACGCCTCGGGCGACCGGGGGGCCGGTCGCCGGCCCTCCTCACTGCCGGGGGCGCGGGTCGGTGACCTCGTCGTGGGGGGCCTGCTGCTGCTGGCCGGGGTGTCGCTGCTCGGCGCGCGGTTCGGCTTCGCCGTCCCGGTCCAGGTGGTGCTGCCCGTGCTGGTCGTGCTCGGCGGCGCGCTCCTCGCCTACGCGCAGCTCGACGAGGTGGAGCGGAGCCGGTGGGCCTCGATCACCGGCAGCGGGACCCGTGGGGCCGTCCTCCGCGGTGCCGCCGGCCTCGCGCTCGTGCTGGTGGGCGTCGTGTTCGTCGTCGTCCAGGGGGACCTCGCCTCGGCCGGCCGGGTGCTGGTCGCGGCGCTGGCGGTGCTGGCCGGAGCCGGCGCTCGTGCTGGGGCCGTGGGGGCTGCGGCTGTGGCGCGACCTGGACGCCGAGCGCGCGGCGCGGGCGCGCGAGAGCGAGCGGGCCGACATCGCGGCGCACCTGCACGACTCGGTGCTGCAGACGCTGGCGCTGATCCAGCGCCGCAGCGACGACCCGGTGCAGGTGGCGCGGCTCGCCCGGGCCCAGGAGCGCGACCTGCGCGACTGGCTGTACGGCAGCGGACCGGCGGGCGGCGGCACGCTCGCCGCCCAGGTGAAGGGCGCGGCAGCCGAGGTGGAGGACCGGCACGGGGTGTCGGTCGATGTCGTCGTGGTCGGCGACCGCGCCGAGGACGAGCGGACGACGGCGCTCGTCGCCGCGCTGCGCGAGGCGATGGTGAACGCCGTCCGGCACGGCAGGGACCCGCCCGTGCAGGTGTACGTCGAGTCGGGGCCCGACGGGGTCGAGGCGTTCGTCCGCGACCGCGGGCCCGGGTTCGATCCCGACGCGGTGCCGGCCGACCGGCTCGGCGTCCGGGAGTCCATCATCGCCCGGACCGAGCGGCACGGCGGCACGGCCGACGTCCGCAGCACACCCGGGGACGGGACCGAGGTCCGGCTGACCATGCCGCCTCCCGAGACGGCAGGGGCCGACACGTGAGCATCCGCATCGTGATCGTCGACGACCACGCGATGGTCCGCAGCGGGGTGCGCGCCGAGCTCGGCGCGGACCCCGCGATCGAGCTGGTGGGCGAGGCGGAGGACGTGCCCGGCGCGGTCGCGGTCGTGCACGACCGGCTGCCCGACGTCGTCCTCCTCGACGTGCACCTGCCCGGCGGCGAGCAGCGGCCCGGCGGCCGCGAGGTGCTGCAGCGCTGCGCCGACCTGCTGGGCGGCGAGAAGCCGGTGCGCTTCCTCGCGCTGTCGGTCTCGGACGCCGCGGAGGACGTCATCGCCGTCATCCGGGCCGGCGCGCGCGGGTACGTGACGAAGACGATCTCGGGCCCGGAGCTGGCCGCCGCGGTGCACCGGGTGGCGGACGGCGACGCCGTGTTCTCGCCCCGGCTCGCCGGCTTCGTGCTCGACGCCTTCGGTACCGGTGCCGGCGAGGTCGCGAGCGTCGACGACGAGCTCGACCGGCTGACCCAGCGCGAGCGCGAGGTGATGCGGCTCATCGCGCGGGGGTACGCGTACAAGGAGGTCGCGAAGGAGCTGTTCCTGTCGGTGAAGACCGTCGAGACGCACGTCTCGGCCGTGCTCCGCAAGCTGCAGCTGTCGAACCGGTACGAGCTGACCCGCTGGGCCGCCGACCGCCGCCTCCTCTGACCCCCGCCCTTCTCCCGTTGATCATGCAATCCCCGTTGATCATGCGATCTCCGTTGATCTTGAATCACATGAGGGCGGGGCTCGCGGGCGCGATGCCCACCCTGAAGATCAACGTGGATTGCATGATCAACGGGGATTGCATGATCAACGCGTGAAGGGGCAGAGGGCTTGACGGCGTTGGCTAACATAACTAGCTTTATGGCTATGACAACAAGCTATGAGACCTCGACCCAGTTCCTGCAGCGCCCCGAGGGGCGTATCGCCTACGACGTCACGGGTGAGGGCCCGCTCGTCATCTGTGCGCCCGGCATGGGCGACGTCCGGCAGGTGTACCGCTTCCTCGTGCCGCGCCTCGTCGAGGCCGGCTACCGGGTGGCGACCATGGACCTGCGCGGCCACGGCGAGTCCGACACGACGTTCACCGCGTACGGCGACGGTCCCCGCCGGGGAGGACGCGCTCGCGCTCGCCGAGCACCTGCTGGCGCCGGGCGGCAAGGCCGTGCTGGTCGGCCAACTCGATGAGCGCCGGCTCGTCGGTCTGGGCGGCGGTCGAGCGCCCCGACCTCGTCGCCGGGCTCGCCCTCGTCGGCGCCGTTCGTCCGCGACGGCGACGCTCCCGTCCTGCAGCGCCTGCTCCTCGCGCTCGCACTGCGACGGCCCTGGGGAGCGTCGGCGTGGAGGTCGTACCTGACGAGCCTCTACCCGAGCGCCAAGCCCGCCGACCTGCCGCAGCACCTCGCGCGCGTCACCGCGAGCATGCGCCGCCCCGGTGGCTGGCCCGCCTTCAAGGCCACCCTGGCCACCAAGCAGGACGCGTCGCGCGAGCGGCTCGCCGCGGTCGCCGTCCCGGCCCTGGTCGTGATGGGGACCAAGGACCGGGACTGGCCCGACCCCGCCGCCGAGGCGAGATGGATCGCCGACCAGCTGCACGCCGAGCTCCTCCTGCTCGACGGCGCCGGGCACTACCCGCAGGCCGAGCGCCCAGAGGCCGCGGCCCCCGCAGTCCTCGCGCTGCTCGGCCGTGCGTTCGCGGGGGCGGCCGACCGTGCCTAGGGCGGGCCTCTCGCGGTCGGTCGTCGTCGCCACCGGTGCCCGGATCGCGGACGAGGCCGGACTCGACCGGCTGACCCTGGCCGCGGTCGCGCAGGACGCCGGCGTGCGCCTTCCGAGCCTCTACAAGCACGTCGGCGGCCTCGACGACCTGCAGCGCGGCGTCGCCGTCATCGCCCTCGAGGAGCTCGCCGAGCACCTCACCCGGGCCGCGCTCGGCCGCTCGGGCCCCGAGGCCCTCCGGGCGCTGGGCGACGCGTACCGGGCCTACGCCAAGGAGCACCCCGGCCGGTACGCGGCCACGCTCAAGGCCCCGGCCCCGGACGACGCCGAGCACGCGGCGGCCGCCGAGAAGGTGGTGCGCGTCGTGTTCGCCGTCCTCGAGGGCTACGGCCTGGCCGGCGACGAGCTCGTGCACGCCACCCGCATCCTGCGCAGCGCGCTGCACGGCTTCGTGGCGCTCGAGGCGGTGGGCGGGTTCGGCCTGCCGGAGGACGTCGACGAGACCTTCCGCAGGCTGGTCGACGGCCTCGAGCGGCTGCTGCCCGGAGCTCAAGCCGTCGACAGCACCCGGTAGGCCTCGGCCACGTGGTCCTCGGGCAGGCCGGCCGCGACGGCGTTGGCCGAGCCCCAGCCCCGGATCCGGTCCTCGAGGTCGTCCATGTGGCCGGTCTGGCTCTTGTGCGCCCGCAACGCCGCGATCTTCGCGTCGAACGTGCCGGTGATGTCGACCCAGTGGTTCGGCTGCGGGGCCGCCATCAGCCACACCTCGGAGACGACCCAGGGCTCGAGGCCCTCGTCGGCGAGCAGCTCGGGGTAAGCGAACGGGTTCCGGGCGGCGGGGTAGACGGCGCGGATGGACGCCTCGCCGGCGGCGAGGTGGTCGGGGTGGCTGGCGCCGATGCGTTCCCAATTGCGTTCGGGGGACTGGATCAGCATCCGCTGCGGGCGGACCTGGCGGATCACCCGGACGATCGCGCGCTGCAGGTCGTGGTTCGGCTCGAGCCAGCCGTCGCTGAAGCCGTCGAGGAAGCGCACGTCGTCGAAGCCCCGCCGCGGCGGCCGCGTCACGCTGCTCCTGCTCGCGGATGGCCGGCATCAGCTCGCGCGGCGTCTCGTCGAAACCGCCCTGGTCGCCCCGCGTGCACAGCAGGTAGGTGACCTCGACCCCCGCCTTCGTCCACGCCGCGACCGTGCCGCTGGCGCCGAAGTCGAGGTCGTCGGGGTGCGCGGCCACACAGAGCACGCGCTGGACGTCGGAGTCGTCGAGAGGCACGACGGTCATCGTAGGCCGCGCGTCGTACGCCGTCGTCCGCTGTAAGCGTGCGGCGGGGCAGCGGGAGGGGGGACGCCCGGGGCCGGCAGCCCCTCGGCGGCGACGGCGTGCCCGTCGGGATAGGGCGCGGCCGCACGCACGTCGCCGTCGGACTCCAGCGCACCGTTGGTGGACGTCCGCGCCGCGGTCCAACGATGCTCCGACCGGCTCCTGCTCGAGTTCGCCGGCCGGGTCGACGGTTACGACGTCCGGTACGTGCCGCAGGTGCTGGCCGATGCGTCGGGTGCCGTGCTGCCGCTCGCCGGCGGTGCCCGCTTGAAGGTGACGGTCGTCGCCCCGGCCTACGGGCTGGCGGGCGTGACCTACCAGCCGCGCGACCCGGCGCACGTGGTCGGCGTCGGGGGGTTCACGGCCTTCCGTAAGGTCGCGTGGGCGGGATCGTTCGAGGGCGGCACCACGCTCGGGGTAGCGTCCGCGCCCGGTTGCCGTTCGAGGTGAGCCTGCTCCCCGTCCCCGGCGGCCACAGCCGCGTGGTGGACGTCGCCCACCACGGGCAGCGTGCGGGGTCAGCGGCGAGGCGCGGGCCTGCGCCGCGGTTGCGCGGCCGCCGGGTCCTCGGGCCAGGCGTGCCGGGGGTAGCGGCCGCGCAGCTCGGCGCGGACGGCGGGGTAGCCCGTGGTCCAGAACGAGGCGAGGTCGCTGGTCACGGCGACGACGCGGTCCGCCGGCGAGAGCAGCTGCAGCCGCAGCGGTCGCCCGGCCACGACCGGTGCGGCCCGCCAGCCGAACACCTCCTGCACGCGCACGGGCAGGGCCGGTGCCTCGGGATCGGTGTAGTCGATCCGCAGGCGCGAGCCGCTCGGCACCTCGACGCGCTCGGGGGCCACCTCGTCGAGCCGGCCGGACAGCTGCCACGGCACGAGCGCCCGCAGCGCGGCCACGAGGTCGAGGCGTTGCAGGTCGGCGCGGCTGCGCGCGCCCGAGAGGTCGAGGGCGCCCAGCAGGGCGTCGTCGCCGACATCGGGCCACGGCTCGCCCAGGCCGCTGCGGCAGGCCGCCAGCCGCTGCCGCAGTGCGCGGGCGGCGGGGGTCCAGCGCAGCAGCCACAGGCCCTCGCGGCGCAGGCCCTCCTGAAGCGCCGCCGTGACCGCGGCCGGGTCGGGGCGAGCCGCGGGGCGCTCGGCCAGCACCACCGCGCCGAGCCGCTCGACGCGGCGCGCTCGCACGTCGCCGTCCGCCCAGACCACCTCGTCGCCGTCCGCGAGCAGGGTGGAGCCCGCCTCGCGGGCGGTACGCCTCGTCGACCGCCACGGCGAGCCGGATCCGCGCGTCGCGTCGGCCCGGTGCGCGGTCGGCGACGGCGACGGCCAGCCAGGGCGACCCCGCGAGCGCCGAGCCCGGAGCGAGCTCGGCCCCCGTGCCGCCGGCCATCAGGTACGTCCTGCTGTCGCTCGTGGCGTCGCCGGCGGCCCCGGCGCGGCGCCGGGCGAGCCGTTCGGGGAAGGCCAGCCCGACGACGAGGCCGGCCGCGAGGTCCCGGGGCAGGGTCGGCGCGGCGGGCCGCCCGTCGTCGGCCGCCGGCAGGGAGCGTTCGAGCCGGCGCACCTCGTCCGCCCACCGGGCGCTCGCGGCCGGGTCGGTACGGTTCTTCAGGGCGCGGAGCACCTGCGTCAGGTCGTCGCCGGAGCGCCCGAGGTCGCCGTCCGACAGGACCGCCACCACCTCGGCGGCGCGCCGCGCGCCTACCAGCGAAGCGCCGTCGAGCAGCGCCCGGGCCAGCCGGGGGTGGGTGCCGGCCGCAGCGAGCGCCCGGCCGCGGGGGGTGACGCTGCCGTCGGGCCGCACCGCGCCGAGCTCGGCCAGCACCTGCTCGGCGACCTGGAGCGCGGCGGTGGGCGGCGGGTCGAGCAGGGTGAGGCCGCGACCTGCGGGTGAACCCCAGCAGGCGAGCTCGAGGACGAACCCGGTGAGGTCGGCGGTGGCGATCTCGGGCTCGGCGTGCGCGGGGAGCCGGTCGTGGTCGGCCCGCGACCAGCAGCGGTAGACCCTCCCCGGTCCCTCCCGCGCCGCCCGGCCTGCGCGCTGCTCCGCGGAGGCCCGCGACACGGGCACCGTCACGAGCGTGCCGAGGCCGCGGGCGAGGTCGGTGCGCGGGACGCGCGCGAGGCCGGCGTCGACGACCGTGCGGACGCCCGGCACGGTGAGGCTGCTCTCGGCGACGGCCGTCGCGAGCACCACCCGGCGCCGGCACTGGACGCCGCCCGGCCGCAGCGCGGCGTCCTGGGCAGCGGAGGGCAGGGACCCGTGCAGCGGCAGGACGTCGACCCCGTCGAGGCCCCCGCTCCTGCCCAGCCGGCCGGCGACGGCCGCGATCTCGCCCGCGCCGGGGAGGAACACGAGGACGTCCCCCGTCGGTCTCCGCCAGCGCGCGCCGGGTCACCGCGGCCACGTGGTCGAGCAGTCGCGGGTCGACCCGCAGACCGAACGCCGGTGCCACGGGCGGCACCGGGGGCGCCCATACCGGCTCGAGCGGGAACAGGGCGCCGTGCGCCTCGACCACAGGGGCGGAGCGACCGGTGGCGTCGCCCAGCGCCTCCGCGAGCGGACCGGAGCGCGCCGTGGCCGACATCGCCAGCAGGAGCAGGTCGGGGCGCAGGGCGGCGCGGACGTCGATGCCGAAGGCGAGTGCGAGGTCGGTGTCGAGGTGGCGCTCGTGGCACTCGTCGAGCACCAGGGCGTCGGTTCCCGCGAGCTCGGGATCGCGCTGCAGACGGCGCACGAGGACGCCGGTGGTGACGACCTCCACCCGCGTGTCGCGGCCGGCCGTGCTCTCGCCGCGCACGGTGTACCCGATGCTGCGGCCGGGTGGCTCGCCGATCAGCGCGGCCATCCGCCGGGCGGCGGCACGCGCCGCCACCCGCCGTGGCTCGGCTACGACCACCCGGCCGCTGGTACGCCCGGCCAGCGCGAGCGGGACCAGCGTCGTCTTGCCGGTGCCGGGCGGGGCGACCAGGACGGCGGCGCCCGCCCGGTCGAGCGCCTCCGCGAGCTCTGGCAGCACCGACCGGACGGGCAGATCGGTGCCGGCGCTGCCCGGCGGGGGGAGCACCGTGCGGACTCAGCCGCGGAGCGGCTCGGTCACCTCGATCAGGACCTCACCGACCTTGCCCGAGCTGATCGACAGGTGACCCTCACCGGAGAGCAGGTGCGGGCGGGCATCGGGCAGGGCGCTCGCCAGCCACCGGCCGTGCGCGACCGGAACCATGAGGTCCTGGTCGCCCTGCCACACGAACGCCGGTACGCGTACCTGGTCGAGCTCGAAGCCCCAGGGGTGCGTGAACGCCAGGTCGTCCTCGAGCCAGCCCTCGACCCCTGGTCGCAGGGAGGTTCGGAACCCCGCCGCCAGGTCCTCGCCGAACTCGCCGGTGAGGACGCGCACGTCCGGCGGCGGCAGCAGCGACCCGAGCTCGCCGACGAGCTGCTCGGACGTCACCTCGAGCAGGGCGGGCCGGGCGGCGTCCAGGTAGGCGCGCAGCGGGCTCTCGCCGTCGATCGCCGCGCCGAACTCGTCGAGGTTGTCCTGGCCCATGCCGTCGAGGAAGTCGAGGTCGGATTCCCCGTAGGGGCCCACTCCCGCGACACTGGCGACGGCGACGATCCGGCCCTGCAGCACCGCCGCGGTCGCCAACGCATGCGGGCCGCCCCCGCTCCAGCCGGCGGTGGCGGCACGCTCGGCTCCCAGGTGGTCCAGCACGACGCGGACGTCGTCCGCGACGTCGGCGACGCTCCTGCCCGGGCGCGGCGTCGAGCCCGCGTAGCCGGGCCGGGTGGGGCAGACCAGCCGGACGCCGACCGCCTGTGCCGCCGCCTGCATGGTCCGGTCGGGCTTGCCGTGGGACGGCGTGCCGTGGTGGACCACCACGACCGGGCCGCCCTCGGGGCCGGCCAGCCAGACGTCGACCGACCGGCCGTCGGGCGTCGCCACCGTCGTCAGTGTCGCGGTGTCCTGCTGCAGGTGGGAGTCCACGTGGGCGAGTATGCCGTTGCCGTCGGGACCCTGGCGGGCTCCTCGTCCCCTTGCCGCCGGCTTCCTGATCACGCGGCGGCTCCTCTCCCGTGGGTGTGGTTGCGCAGGAGTGGTCGGGTGTGGTCGACCCAGCTGGGTGGTCGGACCCAG
>CAWBVK010000011.1:0-292786 GCA_963792195.1 uncultured Actinomycetota bacterium
TCTTCCTGCACCGGTACGCGATCAATCCGGTCAACGGGGAGCGGCTGCCGGTTGGGCGGCGGACTACGTGCTGGCCGACTACGGCACCGGTGCGATCATGGCCGTGCCCGCGCACGACCAGCGCGACCTGGACTTCGCCCGCACCTTCGGCCTGCCCGTGCGGGTGGTCGTCGACACGGGGAGGAGGACCCCGCCGAGACGGCGTCGCCACCTCCGGGGACGGCATCCTGGTCAACAGCGGCCCCCTCGACGGGCTGCGCAAGGAGCAGGCGATCGAGCGCATCGTCGACGTCCTGCGCGAGCGCGGGACGGGGGAGCCGCCGTCAACTACCGGCTGCGTGACTGGCTGGTCTCGCGGCAGCGGTACTGGGGCGCGCCCATCCCGATCGTGCACTGCCGACCTGCGGCGAGGTCCCGGTGCCCGGACGACCAACTGCCGGTGACGCTGCCGCCGACCGACGGGGCTGGACCTGAAGCCCAAGGGCACCTCGCCACTGGCGCGCGGCGCGGGACTGGGTGCGACGTGCCTGCCCGCGTGCGGCGGCCCCGGCGAGCGGGACACCGACACGATGGACACCTTCGTCGACTCGTCGTGGTACTTCCTGCGCTACTGCTCGCCGGGCCGCGACGACGGCCCGTTCGACGTGGCCGAGGTGCGAGAAGTGGCTGCCGGTCGACCAGTACGTCGGCGGCATCACGCACGCGATCCTGCACCTGCTGTACGCGCGGTTCTTCACCAAGGTGCTGTACGACATGGGCATGGTCACGTTCACCGAGCCGTTCACCCGGCTGCTGAACCAGGGCATGGTCGTCATGGGCGGCTCCGCGATGAGCAAGTCGCGCGGGCAACCTGGTGCGGCTGACGGACGAGCTGGCCGAGCACGGCGTCGACGCCGTGCGGCTGACCATGGTGTTCGCCGGGCCGCCCGAGGACGACATCGACTGGGCCGACGTCTCGCCCGCCGGTTCGGCGAAGTTCCTGGCCCGCGCCTGGCGGCTGGCGGGGGAGGTCACCAGCCGACCGGGCACCGACCCGGCGGACGGCGACGTGGCGCTGCGGCGCGCCACCGCGCGCGCGGTCGACGAGGCGACCCGGCTGTCGAGACATGCGCTTCAACGTCGCCGTCGCCCGCGTGATGGAGCTGGTGAACGCCACTCGCAAGGCGATCGACGGGCGGACGCCGGCCCGGCGGCGCCGACCCGGCGGTCCGGGAGGCCGTCGAGGCGATCGCGGTCCTGCTGTCGCTGTTCGCGCCGTACACGGCCGAGGACATGTGGCAGCGGCTGGGGCACGAGCCGACGGTGGCGCTGGCCGGGTGGCCCGTCGTCGACCCGGAACTGCTGGTCGAGGAGAGCGTCACGTGCGTCGTGCAGGTGGCCGGCAAGGTGCGGGCCCGGCTGGAGGTGCCGCCGTCGGTGGACGAGCCGGCGCTGCGGGAGCTGGCGCTGGCCGATCCCGGCGTTCGTCCGCGCCCTGGAGGGGCGGGACGTCCGCACCGTGATCGTGCGCGCCCCGAAGCTGGTGAACATCGTTCCGGCGTGAGCCGGGGCGCATCAGCTCGTTCCGGCGTGAGCCGGGGCGCATCAGCTCGTCCCGGCCTGACGGCTGCTAACGCTGTGTAGGGGAGAGGGCGTCCGCGAGCGCGCCGCGGCCCGTCACGTCGAGCTTGTCGAAGGCCCGGGTCAGGTGCGTCTCGACCGTGCGCTCCGTGACGTAGAGCTCCTCCGCGATCGTCCGGTTGCTGTGCCCCTGGGCGGCGAGCCGCGCCACCCGGTCCTCCGCGGGGGTGAGCGCCGCCGGACCCACCAGGCTCGTGCGTCGCGGACGTGCGCCGGTCGCCAGGAGCTCGTCATGGGCTCGTCGCCAGAGCAGCCTCAGCCCACCGCGCCCGGCCTGGTCGAGCGCCTGCCGCAGCGGCGCGCGAGCGTCCCCGCGACGGTTCGCCCGGCGCAGCGCGGCGCCCAGGTCGACCAGGGCGCGGGTGTGCTCCAGCCGGGCCGGCGACGGCGTCAGCACGGCGACCGCACGCTCGAGGTACGCCAGCCGCCGATCGCTGTCCACGGCCACCGCGGCCACAGTGCGCAACGCCGAGCCGCATGCGCTGGAGGTCGCGAGCCGCTCGGCCAACGCCAGCTGCTCCGAGGCGAGGGCCCGTGCTGCGTCGCGGTCGCCCAGGGCGACGAGCGCGGCGACAGCCTCCGTCCGCCAGCCCGCGAGGACGGGGTGCGAGATCCGGAGCTGGCGGGCCCGGGTTCCCGCCGCGAAGGCGTCGGCCCGCGCCTGGTCGGCACGGTGCTGCGCCAGCCGCAAACGCGCCCGTGCCTGCAGCAGGAGCATCGCGCCCACCACGCCCGCCGGCGGCTCGCCGGTCTGGCCGGCGGCGGCCAGCGCCGCCTCCGCGCGATCCGGCTCGTCGAGCTCGACGAGGGCGTCGACCAGGAAGGTCAGCGTCCACAGGATCGCGGCGGGTTGCACCAGCCCGAGCTTGGACTCGAACGCGAGGCCGGCGTCGGCCTCGGCGTCGAGAGCACAGCCGCGGCGGAGGCGGGCGAGGGCGCGGAGCATGCAACCGTGCGCCAGGGCGATGAGCCAGCCGCGGGGGGCGGCCGTCGCGATGACCTCCTCGTACAGCGTCCGGGCAGCGTCGAACTCGTCGCTCAGGATCAGAGTGTGCGTCGCGGCCGTCCGGAGAAGTGACTCCGGCTCGTGGCTGAGAGCCCCTGTCGCCAGCACCGGGCGGAGCGTTTCGACGGTTCGGCTCGCGGGCTCGCCCGCGAACGAGCCCGCCATCGCGGCGTTCACCCGCCACAGGCCCAGCGCCCGCTCTCGGCCGGCGGATGGGATCAGGTGGACCGCGTCCAGCGTCGACACCTGCAGCAAGCCGTCCGTGACGAGCTCCGCCTCCAGCCTCGCCCGCAGCTCCGGGGGAGCGCCGGCAGCGTCGTCGAGACCCTGACGGCACAGCACGAACGCCTGCTCGAACTCGCCGAGGAGGCCCAGGGCGCGGCCGCCGCGCAGGGCGACGGCGCTGCGCTGGGCCGGCGAGGTCGCCGCCGCCACGGCAGCCGAGAGATGGTGGTAGCCGTCCGGCTGCAGTGAGCCGGCCTGGGCCAGGCCGAGCTCCAGCTGGACGTCCGCGAGCGCCGGGCCCGCCGGTGGCTCCGCGAGCGCCCGGCGCAGGAACGCGGCGGCCGCCTGGGGCGCCCCCCGGGTACTCGCCCCGGTGGCTGCGTTCCGAAGGGTCTGCACGGTGTGAGGGTCCGCCGCGGGCTCGCTGTGCAGCAGGTGGAGGCCGACGCTCTCGGCGCTGACGCCCTCGGCCTCGAGCAGCCGTGCCGCCTCGGCGTGCCGCAACGACCGGCGGCCGGTTGGAAGGCTGCCGTACAGCGCGGACGCGATCAGCGGATGGACCAGCGACAGCTCCGCACCGGCGTCGAGCAGGCCCGCGGCACGAAGGGCGTCGGCGGCGGCCGCCGCAGTCGGCAGGTCCATCCCCGCCAGTGCGGCCGCCCTGCGCAGCGGCGTCCCGGGCCCCAGGACGGCGACGGCGCGGGCGAGCTCGCCCGCGCTTCGCGAGAGCCGTGCCAGCTGGCGCTCGACGCTGCGGCCGACCTGCTCGGGACCGAACGTGCCGAGCCGTCCCGCGGACGCCCGCGTCGGTGGCACGCCGTCCGCGACGAGCTGGGCGAGCAGCGTGACCACCAGGAAGGGGTTGCCCGCGGTCACGGTCCGGCACGCCTCGACGAAGACCTCCTCGGCGGACGGCAACCGCGCGCGCACGAGGGCTGCGACGGCATCCGTGCCGAGGGGGCGCGGGCGGACCGGCGGCTCCGGCGCACGGGCGAGGACGTCGGCGAGGAGCTCGGGCGCGGCTGCGGGCTCCCCGGAACGCACGGCGCAGAGGACGGCCGCCGGCAGCTCGTGGAGCGAGCTCGCGAGCACGGACAGCCAGTGCAGGGAGGCGGCGTCGGCCCAGTGCACGTCGTCGACGGCCAGGACGACGGGGGACCGTTCGCACAGGTTGGTCAGGAGCCACACCAGGCCGCGCACCGCCGCATGCACTGCGTCACCGGTTGCGGCGGGTTCTGCCGACTCGGGCGCCAAGGCGCGCTCGGCGAGCGCAGCTGTGCCAGTCGTCAGTCCGCTCCACGCGGCGCCGGAACGCAGGCGTCCGAACAGCTGCCGGGCGACGGCCCAGGCGGCGTCCTGCTCCAGCGGATGCGCTCGCGCGCGAAGGACGACGGCGTCCGGGGTATCGGTCGCGGCGCCGAGCAGGACCGACTTCCCGATGCCGGCGGGACCCTCGACGACGATGACGCGGCCGGCGCCTGCTCGTGCTTCGTCGAGCCGGCGGCGGAGCTCCGTCAGCTCGACACCCCGGTCAAGCAACGCGTGCACCGCCCCCGACGGTACGCCGAAGATCAGCGAGCGAACAGCGAAATTGTCGTGGGCGCGACCACGATGCACGTATCCCTGCGTCCGCCCGAGCATCAAGGGAGGGAAACCGACGAGAGGTACGGGGATGACGACGACGGCGACCGTGGAGCGCGACGGCTACGTGATGGGACGGAGCGCCCACGAGTACGAACGCTTGAGAACGCAGGCCCGGCAGTGGAACGACGCCAGCGGGCGCCTGCTCGACGTGATCGGGATCGGCCCGGGGGACCGCTGCCTGGACGCCGGGTGCGGTCCCGGCGAGACGATGCGGCTGATGGCCGAGCGGGTGGGGCTCCGCGGCCGCGTGCTCGGGCTGGACGTCGACGCCGAGCTCGCTGAGACGACCCGCTCGTCGCTGCGGGCGGAGGGGCACGCCCAGTGCGACGTCCGGATCCACGACCTGACCGAGGACGCCGCCGTACCGGGGGCGCCCTACGACCTCGTCTACGCGCGGCTGCTGCTCTTCCACCTGCCCCAGCGGATCGACGTCCTGCGGCGGCTCTGGGATGCGGTCGCGCCCGGTGGGCATCTGCTCGTGCAGGACTACGACGTGGGAGCCGTCGGATCGGTGCCGGCCCTGTCGAGCCTCGACGACGTCGGGCGGCTGATCGTCGCGGGCATGACGGCCGCGGGGTGCGAGGTCCGCGTCGGGTCCCTCCTCCCGCACCTCTTCGGCGAGGCGAGCCTCGGCCGCCCGGACGGAACCGACGTGGCCGGGCACCTGGAGCCGCTCGAGGCGATGGGCCCGATGCTCCGTGCGATCCTCACGAGCGTCCTGCCGGCCGCCGTCGCGCATGGCGTGACCACCGGGAACGAGGCGGAGCGGGCGCTGGGGGAGCTGGCCCGGGACGAGTCGCGGGCACCCGACCTCCCGGTGCTCGGACCGCTGCTGGTCAGTGCGTGGAAGCGCAAGATCCCGGTTCGCCGGGGCTGACCGGGGACCGGCGATGTGGCGACAACGACGAAGCCCGGACACACCTGTTCTGGACGTGCGGCGGATCAGGACGTTCCTTCGACTTCGCGTCCACGGACCGTGTCGTGACCAACAACGCGGCCACGACCCAACCGCCGCGCGAGCTCCTCGACCTCTACCGGGAGCTCGTGCCCGGCTACGAGAACGTCCACCGCGGGCAGTCGGCCGCGTCCCGGCGTACGACGGAGCTGTTCGAGGAGTCGTACGACACGATCGCGGCCTGGCTCGACGCGCCCGAGCCGGCGCAGCCTCGCCACTGTACCGGAACACCACCGAGGCGATCAACGCCGTGATGTACTCGCTGCTCACCGAGTTCCGGGACGGCGACAACGTCGTCGACCACCCTGCTGGAGCACAACTCGAACTACGTCCCCTGGAACGCCCTGTGCCGCGAGATCCTGCCCGCGTCTCGGGCGGCGGGTGGAGTGCCGGCTGGCGCGTTTCGACCACGCCACCGGACGCCTGGACCTCGAGCACCTGGCGTCCCTGGTCGACGAGCGCACCAAGCTGGTCGCCTGCACCGGCGCCTCGAACTTCCTCGGGACCAAGCCACCGCTGGACCTCGTCCGTGCGATCGCCGACGGGAGCGGCTACCGGCAGCCGTGGGGGGAGAGGCGGTCGCTCCTGCTCGTGGACGCCGCCCAGCTCGTCCCGAGCACGGCCGTCGACGTGCGGGCCCTCGACGTGGACTACCTGGCCTTCTCCTTCCACAAGCTCCTCGCCCCGTTCGGCGTGGGCGTGCTGTACGCGAAGGAGCACCTGCTCGAGCGCGGCGCTGCCCTTCCTCTACGGCGGGGACATGATCGCTGAGGGCCGGGTCACGCCGGAGCTCGTCGAGTACAACGACCTGCCCTGGAAGTACACGCGCGGGCACGCCCAACATCCTGGGTGTCGTCGTCTCGGCGCAGGCCCTGCGGCTGGTCCTCGACCTCGTCCTCCGCCCTGCCGGCGGATCCTGGTTCAACACCGCGCGCCCGGTGGAACGGCAGGCCGTCGACGACGCCATGCGGCTGGTCGGCGACCACACCCGCTCGCTCACGGCGCGGGCGCTCGCCGGGCTCCGCCAGGTCGACGGCCTGACCGTCTACGGCCCCGGCGACGCCGCCCAGCGGTCGCCGCTCGTGGCGTTCACGGTCGACGGGACGGATCCACTGCAGCTCGCCACGAAGCTCGACGAGATGGGCGTGGAGGCACGGGCGGGATGTCACTGCGCCACTCTCGCGCACCATGACCTCGGCCTGACGCCACCCGCCAGCTGCCGGCTCAGCTTCGCGCTCTACACCGACGACGAGGACGTCGATCGAGCGGTGAGCGCGGTCGCGAACGCGGCCGCCTCGCTCCGCGGGGCTCGGACCTCACAGTTCTCCTGGTGAGTCCGACGAGCCCGGTTGGTCGCCGGCGACGGGCTCGCACACGGGGCTCTAACGCTCCTCACAGGTTCGCGAGGGAGGCTGCGGAGGATGGCGTCCCCGTCCGGGCGCCGCCGTCCCGCAAGGAGCTGTCGGTGCTCGACCCGAGGAAGATCCGGCGCCCCCTGTCACGCCTGGTCGCCTTCCTGCTCGTCTCGGTGCTCGCCGGCGCTCTGAGCGTCGTCGTCCTCGCGTCCCCGGTGGTGCTGGCCACCGCGCTGGTCAAGGACGCGACGACCGGCTTCGGCGACCTGCCGTCCGTGCTCACGGCACCCGCACCGTTCCAGACGTCCACGATGCTCGCCGCGGACGGCACCCGGATCGCGTCCTTCTACTCGGAGAACCGGACCGTGGTGCGGCTCTCGCAGATGTCCCCGCGGGTGCGCCAGGCGATCGTGGCGATCGAGGACGCCCGGTTCTACCAGCACGGGGCCGTCGACCCTCGCGGCCTGCTGCGGGCCGCGGTGAACGACGTCACCGGCGGTGGCACCCAGGGAGCGTCCACACTGACGCAGCAGTACGTGAAGAACCTGCTCCTGCAGCAGGCGCAGGCGAGCGGGGACGCCGGTGCCGTCGAGGCCGCCACGGCGCCGACGATCGCCCGCAAGCTTCGCGAGGTGCGCCTCGCGATCGGGCTGGAGCAGCAGCTGACGAAGGACGAGATCCTCGCCGGCTACCTCAACATCGTGTACTTCGGTGAGGACGCCTACGGGATCGAGGCGGCGTCCGAGCGCTACTTCGGCGTGCACGCGTCCCGGCTCACCCTTCCGCAGGCCGCCCTGCTCGCCGGCATCGTCCAGGAACCCGTGGCCGACGATCCCTTGGTGCACCCGACGGCGGCCAAGGCGCGCCGCGACGTCGTCCTCAAGGCGATGCACGACGAGAACATGATCACAGCGGGGGAGTACGCAGCCGCGGTCCGGAGCCGTGTGAGGATCACCGGCCACCCCCTACCGAACGGTTGCGCGACGGCGGGCCGGGAGGGCTTCTTCTGCGAGGCGGTGGTCCGCTCGCTCCAGACCGACCCCGAGTTCGCGGCACTGGGCGCGACGCCGGCCGACCGGCTCACGGCGATCTCCCGGGAAGGGCTGGTCATCCGGACCACGCTCGACCCCGGCACGCAGGCGGCGGCCGAGCAGGCCGTCGACGCGAAGGTCCCGCAACGCGACCGGAGCGGGCTCGCCGCGGCCGCGGTGACGGTGGAACCCGGGACCGGCAAGGTCGTCGCGATGGCACAGGACCGCACGTACTCGGTCACCCCGGGGCGCGGGCGGACGTCGGTCAACTACGCCACGGACGCCGCACTCGGCGGCGCGACGGGCTTCCAGACCGGGTCGTCCTTCAAGCCGTTCACCCTCGCGACCTGGCTGGACCAGGGACATTCCCTGGACGACGTCGTCGACGCGACGCCGCGGGCCCACCCCTTCTCGGACTTCACCGCGTGCGGCACCTCCTTGCGCGGCCGGTCGTACAGCCCGGTCGAACTCCGAGGGCACCGAGACGGGCCCGATGACGGTCCTGCGCGCGACGGCGGACTCGGTGAACACGGCCTACGTGTCGATGGAGACGCAGCTCGACCTCTGCGACATCACCGCGACGGCGGAGCGGCTCGGCGTCCACCTCGCCTCGCCGCTCCAGCTGTGCTCGCGGACGGCGGCGGCCTCCACCAAGCTGCCGGCCTGCCTGCCGTCGCTGACCCTCGGCGTCCTCCCGATCTCCCCGCTCACCATGGCCGCGGCGTATGCGGGGTTCGCGTCCGGCGGCACGTACTGCTCCCCGGTGATGGTCACGTCCATCCAGGAGCGGTCCTCCGACGGCTCGCCCCGAACCACCCCCGTTCCGCTGACCGGGCCGGGATGCGACCAGGCGCTCAGCTCTGACGTCGCCTCCGGCGTGAACAAGGCCCTGAGCCACGTGCTCACGGACGGCACCGCCGCCGCTGTCGGGCCGCTGTCGGGCTGGCCGTCGGCGGGCAAGACCGGCACCACCGACGGGCCGTACGACTCCTGGTTCGTCGGGTACACGGCGCAGCGGTCGACGGCGGTGTGGGTGGGCGACCCGGGCTCGGCCGCCGGACGGCGGGTGCTGAGGAACGTGCGGGTCGGCGGCACGTACTACGACGTCGTCTACGGGGCGAGCATCGCCGCACCGATCTGGAAGGACCTCATGGAGTCGGCGCAGCAACGGTTACCGTCGCAGCCGCTGCCCTGAGATCAGGACCGCCTGTCAGGGGGGAGAGGGGCGCGGTCAGCCACCCACCGCACGGACCCGGGGACGCCGCCGTGCCAGGGCGCCGAGGGTGACGACGGCCAGGACCGCGACAACGGAATACGGGAGTGCGTCGCTAGTGACGTCCGCGAGCCATGCGCCGCCCAGGGCCCCGGCGACCATGCCACCGGCCCAGGCGAGGTTGAACAGGCCGAAGACGATGCCCTGGGGGAGGCCGGCGTCCTCGGCGCCGTCGGAGAGCAGGGCGGAGGCGGGGGCGAAGAGCATGCCGCCCGTGCCCGCCGCGAGGAGGACGACCGCGGCGAGCACCCATGCCATCCGCGGCCGCGGCAGCAGCAGGCACGACACCGCGATCCCGGCGAGGCCGGTGCGCAGGGGGAGCAGCCGGCCGCGCCGGTCCGAGAGCCGGCCGACCAGGGGACTCATGACGGCCTCGACCGCGGCTGCGACGAGGAAGACGGCCGCGACCCCGGCTGCGCCGAGGCCGAGGGCGCCCAGGCGGAGCGGAACGAGCACGCCGTACGTTCCGAAGAACACGGCGGGCAGAGTGGTCAGCCAGGCACCGCCCCAGACCCGGTGGTCTCGCAGCGCGGTCCGCAGGTCACCCGTCGGCGGGGCGTCGCCGTGCGTCACCGTGAGGACCACCGCAACGCCCAGCCCGGTTGCCACGACGGCCACCGCCGGGAACACCAGCCTCGGCCCCAACCTCTCGGCGACAGCCCCGAGCAGTGGGCCGCCCATCGCGCCGGCGATGCCCACCCCCAGCGTCGTCCCGATGAGTTGACCGCGGCGCTCGCGGGGGGAGACCTCGACGAGCCAGGCCAGGGACGCCGCCCACGCCGCGGCGCCAGCGACGCCCTGGATGAGACGCGCCGCCACGAGGACGGGGAACGATGTGCCCACGCCGAACGCGATGCTCGCGGCGGCCATGAGCGCCAGGCCGAGCAGCAGCGTCGGCCGCGTGCCGCGATTGGCGGCGACCCACCCCGCCGGCAGCGACCCGAGCAGGGTGCCGAGAGCGTAGGACCCGGAAAGGAGGCCGGCCTGGCTCTTCGTCAGGTGCAGGTTCGCGGCGTACCAGGGCAGCAGCGGCGCGATCGCGGAGTAGAAGAGGACGTCGAGCAGCACGATGGCGCTGACGAGCACCAGCACCCGACGCAGCGGGACGACGGTGCGGATGCCGGCACCGGTGTCGCCGCGGATGTTCTCGTCCCCCCTGACGCGTCCCACGGAAAGGATGCTTGCACGCGGGTCCGACAGACGGCCGCGCCGATTCGAGGGCCGCTGCAGGCGGCTCGCATCAGCCGACGGCGAGCTCCCCGAGTTCGGACCAGCCCGTGCCCGGCACGCTCGTGCTGATGATGTCCGGCGTTCGCGACAGGTACTGCGGCAGGTCCTGCTGGGCCTGCTTGAAGTGCGCGGACGCGACGTGCGCGCCGCCGGCGGCGTCGTCCGCGAAGGCCTCCACCAGCACGTACTCGTGCGGGTTCTCCAGGCTGCGTGACCAGAAGAACCAGAGGCAGCCGGGCTCGGCCTGGGTCGCCTGCGTGAAGGATCGCGAGATCTCGGGCCAGGCGTCCGCGTGGTCGGGCTTCACGGGGAAGCGTGCGGTGATGAAGATCATGCGGAGCATCCTCTCGCGGCGCCGGCCGGCGCCGCGACCGCCGCCCTGCCGGCAGCTGGGATCAGGGGATGAGGATCGCGCGGCCGCGGACGCGACCGCGAGAGGTCGTCGATCGCCGTCTGGAAGTCGTCGAGGGCGTACGTGACGTTATGACAAGAACGAAGGATCTGGACGCGGAGTACGGCGCCGTTGCCGAGCCGCTGGCGGGCGCCCGCGACGCCGTCGTCGGCCTGCCGACGCTGCGGGGGCGCCGGAGCGACATCGCGCCGCAGACGTCAGCTGGACCTCACGCCCGCGTGCGAGCTCGCGCTGCGTGCGAACGGCTGGCCGGGAACGTGCGCGAGTTGCAGCAGGTGGTTTCGGCGTCCGCCGGGCGCACCGAGGTGATCGACGTCCGGCATCTGCCGCCAAAGGTGCCGACCGGCACTGGGCGATGAACAAGAGCGATTCCCTGCGCTTCCGATGCATCGCCGATAATGCACATTATGTCAAAGCGGCGGTTGGGGCGGTCGTCGTCCCGTCCCCCGGGCTCCCCAACCGATACACGGAGACGTGGGACGGCGACTCCGCAGTGAAGGGCGCGCCGGACCAGTCCGCGTCCCTGCTCTCCAGGACGAACCCGGCGAGCCTGCCCATGAGATCGAGCTCCGCCGGCCACACATACCGGTGCGGGCTGCGGAACACCTGGCCCGCTGCCGCACCGGCGGCGTCCGGGTCGAACCGCACGTGGTGCGAGACCACGCGCTGCGCCACGAGGTCATACGTGTCCAGGCCCAGATATCCGGGTTCGGCCCGGAAGACCGTGGCCGGCTGCCCCGGCGGCAGCGTCCGCAGCTGCGGCACCCAGAGCTCCACGACGAACCGCCCGCCCGGCACGAGGTGGCGCGCGGCGTTCCGGAAGCACTCGACCTGCTCGTCCTGGGTGAGCAGGTTCGAGATCGTGTTGTAGACGAGGTAGACCAGCGCGTACTCCCCCGGCGCCCTCGCCGTGATCATGTCTCCGAGCACGACGGGAACGGTGTTCTCGTCCACTTTCGCGCGAAGCCGGTCGACCATCGGGGCGGACAGCTCGATCCCGGTGACGGGGACGCCACGCTCGGCCAATGGCACGGCGACGCGCCCGGTCCCCACGGCCAACTCCAGCGCCCGTCCGCCGGCGGCGAGCTCGGCGAGGCGGTCGACGGTAGGACCCAGCACCTCGGGAGCGAACATGCCCTCGCCCGGCGTGTCGTAGCGCTGCGCGGTGTCGACGTCCCAGATGTCCTCCTGGCGCACGCCGACGATCCTGTCGGCAGCCCCGTTCCGGGTCGAGCGGATTACAGGCCCTTGCCGCTCGTGCGGCGCAGCCACCACAGGCCGATGACCGGCAGGACGAGCGGCACGAAGCCGTACCCCGAGCCGTAGCCCGACCAGACCGTCGCCCGCGGGAAGTCCTCCGGCCGCAGCAGGCTGAGGGTCCCGATGGCGAGCACGCCCGCGAGCTCGACGGAGCATGCCACGACCGCCAGGGGTCGAGACCACCTGCGGTCGGTGGCGAGAGCGACTGTCGCCACCACGTAGACGACGGCCGAGAACGCGGACAGCACGTACGCCAGTGGGGCCTCGGCGAAGTCGGTGACCAGCTGGACTGCGGCGCGAGAGGTCGCGGCGAGCGCGAACACCCCGTAGACGGCGACCAGGACCCGTCCCGGCCCGCTGGCCGTCGGACGCGCGCTCCGGGCCGGGGCGGCCGCGTCCTCAGGCACCGGTCCCCCGGGCCAGCATCACCAGACGGGCCGTCATGACGGCGACGGTGAACCCGCCGACCGCGATGACGATCCCGCTCCAGCGCGTCCGCTCCGCGAGGGCCCATGCCCCGGCCAGTGGGAGGACGACCACGATGCCCAGCAGGTAGCCGACGTAGGTGGCCAGTTCGGGCGGCCGGCGTCCCTGCAGCAGGTCATAGAACGCCACGACGGACTGCAGCAGGGTCGCCAGGGCCGCGACCCCGGTCACCGCGAGCGTCACGCGGCCCGGCGGGCGGTCCCGGACGGCGACAACGACGCCGCAGACCAGCGCCAGGAGCGAGAGCGTCACGACGGCTGCCACCAGCGGGCTGTGCACGCGGTCACGATGCCACGGCGTCTCCCCCGCCGGCGCATCGACGGGCGCGGCACCGCGGGAAGCGGCCGCACGGGTGACCCGCCGGGCGGCCGGTGCTGGGCGGGGAACACGTGCGTGGAGCATCCTGTTGTGAGGATCCCGGCGCCTGTCGAGGGCCGGGCGACGGTCGGGCGAGGGTGAGGAGTGCACACATGGACGCCGTGGAGCGCTACCGGCAGGCCGAGCGCCTGCTCTCGAGCCGCAACCCGCACGCCGCGTTGACGGTCGTGCAGCCGCTGGTCGAGTCGGAGCCCGACACCGTCGCCGTCCTCGTGCTCGCCGCTCGCGCCAACTTCGACTGCGCCCGTCTCGACCAGGCCGAATCCCTGTTCCGCCGGGTGGTCGAGCTCGATCCCACCCACCACTACGCGCACGCGGGCCTGGGCCGCACCCTGCAACGGCGCAGCCGCCACCGTGAAGCCCTCGTGCACCTGCGCCTGGCGACGGCCCTGGATGCCGAACCCTGGTACGCGCAGGCCCTGGCCCGCGCCGAGGCGAGCCTGCGGGAGCCGCGCAGCGCGTGAGCGCTCCACTGCTCGCCTATGACCTCGCCGCGGCCGCGTACCTGGGCTTCCAGCTGAGCGTGCGGTTCGTGGTCTACCCGCAGTTCGCTCGCGTTCCGGGCGAGGCCTTCGCCGGCTTCGAGCGGGCGCACCGGCGCTCGATCACACCGCTGGTCGGGCTGCTCTTCGGAGCCCTCGCGCTCAGCACGACAGGGCTGCTCGTCGCCGGCCCCCGGGTGGCCGGCGCGATGGCCGCGGCGCTGTTCGCGGGCGTCCTGGGCGCCACGGCCTTCGGGGCCGTTCCGCAGCACGCCGTCCTGTCCCGCGGCTTCGATGCCGCGGCGTACCGGCGCCTCCTCCGCTGGGACACCGTCCGGGTCGTGCTCGCGCTGGCGCAGCTCACCTTCGGCGTCGTCGTTCTCGCGCGCTGAGCGCCTCCCTGGTCCTCTTTCCCGGGCCCCGCTCCCCCGCCCTCGCCGCGGCAACTACGCCCAAAGTTGTCACGATGAGTAATCACCCAGCTCGGCTCCGTTGCGCAGCGATCAGGTGGACCACCTTCTATCCGCGCATCTGATGCGGGTTCTACGACTCTGGTTAGAGTGGCGGCGGCAGAACAAGGTTGATCACGGAATGTCACAGTTGGTGACCAAATCTCGGCGGCGGGGGGCCGCCGGACCGCAGGGACGGTGACCTCTGATGGCGGACCACGCGGCCAGGAGCTCCCGACGGGGCTGGATGGCGCCCGTCGCGGTGGTGCTCCTCGTGGTTGCCCTGGCCGGCGCCGGGGTGGCTGTCGCCCGATCCGACCTGCCAGCGCGAGCACGCCCGTACCTGCCATGGTCGTCAGCACCCCGACCGTGCCCTGGAACGAAGGTGATCGTCGTCGCAGCGCCGGACGCCGCGGCCACGGTCGACCACATCGTCGGCCCGCTCGAGGGACACGTCCTGCCCGACGGCAGCTGCCTCGACGTCGAGGCCCGGGCGGAGCCGCCGGTCCGCACAGTGGACCCGAGCGCCGTGATGTCGGCGACCGCGCCCCAGGTGTGGGTGCCCGACTCCTCCCTGTGGCTGGGCCAGGTGCAGGGGTTGACGATGCGCCCGGTCGGCAGCCTCGGCACGTCCCCGGTGGTGCTCGCCGCCGGCACCGCCGCCCTGGATCGGCTCGGCTGGCGCGCCCACAAGCCCACCTGGGCTCAAGCGCTGAGCCCGGACCGGCGCCTGGTCGCTCCGGCGATGACCGACGACGCCCCCTCGTTGCTGGGCCTGCTGGCCCTGGGCCGCTCGATCGGTCCCGGGCCCCGGGCCGAGCAGGCCGTCGCGGCCCTCGTGCTGGCCGGCCTCCGCACCCCCGCCGCCGACCTCGCCGCGGCCGCCGACCTCGCCCGCAGCGACAAGCCGGACGCACCTGTGCTGCTTGCCAGCCGGCAGGCCGTCGTCCAGCTCAACCTCGACCCGGCCACGCCGGACCTGGCCGCCGTCCAAGCCACGGGTGCACCTGCCGTGCTGGACTACCCGGTGGTGCGGGTGGGCCACCCCGGCGACGATCCCGTGGTCAGCGCCGGGGCGGACCTCGTCGCGGCAGCCCTGACGTCCGCCACCGGGGCGAAGACAGCGGGCGCCGCCGGGTTCGGGCCACCGGCTCCCGTCGCGCGCAGTGCCACGAAGGAGGGCAAGGAGCAAGCGGCCCAGGTGGCGGCATTCGTCTCCCAGGTACGCCTGCTCGCGCAGCCCGCTCGGATGCTCATCGTGCTGGACACGTCGAAGTCGATGAGCCAGCAGGTCAGACCCGGGGTCACCCGCATCCGTCTCGCGGTCCAGGCGGCCATCAGCGCCGGCGAGCTGCTGCCCGACACCAGTGCGATCGGCCTCTGGCGTTTCGCGGGACGACAGCCGATGCATCGCCCCTACCGGGAGGTCGCCCGGATCCAGGACCTCGGGGCGGTCGACGGCACCGTCTCGCACCGGGACGTCGTGGACGCCGCCCTCATCGACTCCCCGAAACACCTGACGCCGGGCGGAACAGCCCTCTACGACTCCACGCTGTCCGCGCTGAGGACAGCGCGGGCCTCGTACGACCCGAAGGCGACGAACTCCGTGGTCGTCTTCACCGACGGGACGAACGAGTACCCCGAGGGCATCGACCTGAGGGAGTTCCAGCGGGAGGTGGCTGCCGACGCGAAGGCGCATCCGCAGGCACCCATCGTGCTCGTGTGCATCGGGATCAGCGGCACCGCGGACATGGCGGCCCTCCGGGGGATGGTGAAGCCGATCGGTGGCCGTGCCTACCGCGCGGACACGCCCGAGGTTCTGCGCACCGTCCTGTTCGACGCCATGGCGCACCGGCGGCATCCGGCCTCCTGACGGGGCGGCCGAGGGCTCCTGTCAGCCGACCACCAGCACGAGGTCGCCGCCCTCGACCTGCTGGACGGAGCGGAGGGCGACCCGCTGGACCTTCCCCGCGACAGCCGTCGTGATCGAGGCCTCCATCTTCATGGCCTCGATGGTGGCGACGGTCTGGCCCGCCTCCACCTCGTCGCCCTCCCCCACTGCGAGCGAGACGACGCCCGCGAACGGCGCCGCCACGTGCCCGGGGCGGCCGGGGTCGGCCTTCTCCGCGGTCCTGACCTCGACGCTGACGGAGCGGTCCCGGACCTGGATCGGGCGCAGCTGGCCGTTCAGAGTGCACATCACCGTGCGCATGCCCCGGTCGTCGACGTCCCCGATCGCCTCCAGCCCGACGATGAGGCGCACGCCGCGCTCGAGCTCCACGACGTGCTCCTCGCCCGGACGCAGCCCGTAGAGGTAGTCCGACGTGTCGAGCACCGATACGTCGCCGAACTGCTCCCTGACTGCGGCGAACTCCTTGGACGGGCCCGGGAACAGCAGCCGGTTGAGGGCCGCGCGGCGTTGGGTCGCGAGCGCGACCTCGTCGTCCGGGGTGAGATCCACCTGGCGCCGTGGGGGCTGGCGGCCCTCCAGCGCCCGCGTCCTGAAGGGCTCGGGCCAGCCGCCGGGCGGGTCACCGAGCTCACCGGCGAGGAAGCCGATCACGGAGTCCGGGATGTCGAACGCCGACGGGCGCTCGGCGAACTCCGCCGGGTCGGCGCCGACGGCGACGAGGTGCAGCGCCAGATCGCCGACGACCTTCGAGGACGGCGTCACCTTGACCAGCCTGCCGAGGATCCTGTCGGCGGCGGCGTACATCGCCTCGATCTGCTCGAACTTCTCCCCGAGTCCCAACGCGATCGCCTGCTGGCGCAGGTTGGAGAGCTGGCCGCCCGGGATCTCGTGGTCGTAGACGCGGCCGGTGGGCGACGGCAGCCCCGACTCGAAGGGTGCGTAGACGCGGCGCACCGCCTCCCAGTAGGGCTCCAGGTCCATCACCGCTCGCAGGTCGAACCCGGGGTCGCGGGCGGTGTGCGCAAGCGCGGCGACCAGAGCGGACATCGGGGGCTGGCTGGTCGTGCCGGCCATGGACGCCGATGCGGCGTCGACCGCGTCGACGCCCGCGTCGGCCGCCGCGAGCAGGGTCGCGAGCTGCCCCCCGGCCGTGTCGTGGGTGTGCAGGTGGACGGGAAGATCGAAGCGCTCTCGCAGGGCGGCGACCAGCCGGCGCGCCGCCTCCGGCCGCAGCAGCCCGGCCATGTCCTTGATGGCGAGCACGTGGGCACCGGAGGCGACGATCTGCTCGGCA
The DNA here is from genome assembly GCA_963792195.1 of uncultured Actinomycetota bacterium. Classification (GTDB taxonomy): domain Bacteria; phylum Actinomycetota; class Actinomycetes; order Actinomycetales; family Kineosporiaceae; genus DATKNA01. The sequence continues at coordinate 17,013 of CAWBVK010000011.1, forward strand.
AGCCGCAGGTAGTAGTCGAGCGTGTAGAGCTTCTCGCCCGGGTCCACGAGGTCGGCGGTGTAGCAGAGGGCCACCTCGGCGACCGCCGACCCCGTCCGGGCGACCGCCTCGATGGCCGGGCGCATCTGCTCGATGTCGTTCAGGGCGTCGAAGATCCGGAAGATGTCGATCCCGGTCGCGGCCGCCTCCTCCACGAAGGCGTCGGTGACCGCGGTCGGGTAGGGCGTGTAGCCGACGGTGTTGCGTCCTCGAAGCAGCATCTGCAACGGCAGACCCGGCATCGCCTCGCGCAGTGCCGCCAGACGCTCCCAGGGATCCTCGCCCAGGAACCGCAGGGCCACGTCGTAGGTCGCGCCTCCCCAGCACTCGACGCTGAGCAGGCCGGGCGTCGCGCGCGCCACGGCCGGGGCAACCGCGACGAGGTCGCGGGTCCGAACCCGGGTGGCGAGCAGGGACTGGTGCGCGTCCCGGAAGGTCGTGTCGGTGATGGCCACCGGTCCGGCCTCCCGGAGCGCACGGGCGAAACCCGCCGGGCCGCGGTCCCGCAGAACGGAACGCCAGGCGACGACATCGCCACCCTCGTGCCGGCCGACGTGCGGCAGCTTCGTCCGCGGCGACACGGTGATCCGCGCCTCACCGTGGGGACGGTTCACGGTGACGTCGGCGAGCCAGCTCAGCAGCTTCGTGCCGCGGTCGCCGCCCTGCGGGCGCTGCAGCAGGTGCGGCCGCTCGTCGATGAAGGACGTCGCGACGCCGCCGGCGAGGAAGTCGGGCTCGGCGAGCACGGCCTGCAGGAACGGGATGTTGGTGCTCACGCCGCGGATCCGGAACTCCGCCAGGGCGCGCCGGGCCCGCCGCACCGCCGTCGGGAAATCTGCGCCGCGGGCGATCAGCTTCACGAGCATGGAGTCGAAGTGCGGGCTGATGGACGCGCCCGCGTGCGCCGTGCCGCCGTCCAGCCGGATCCCGGCCCCACCCGGCGACCGGTAGGTGTTGATGATCCCGGTGTCCGGCCGGAATCCGTTCGCCGGGTCCTCGGTGGTGATGCGGCACTGCAGTGCCGCGCCGTGCAGCTGGATCTTGTCCTGGGTGAGGCCGAGGTCTGCCAGGCTCTCCCCCGCCGCGATCCGCAACTGCGCCTGGACGAGGTCGACGTCGGTCACCTCCTCGGTGACCGTGTGCTCGACCTGGATGCGCGGGTTCATCTCGATGAACACGTGCCGGCCGGCGTTCTCCCCCGCCGTGTCGAGCAGGAACTCGACCGTGCCCGCGTTGACGTAGCCCACCTGCCGGGCGAACGCCACAGCGTCCCGGCACAGGGCCTCCCGGACGCCCCCGTCCAGAGCCGGAGCCGGGGCGATCTCGACGACCTTCTGGTGCCGGCGCTGGACGGAGCAGTCCCGCTCGAAGAGGTGCACGGTGTCGCCGGCGGCGTCCGCCAGCACCTGCACCTCGATGTGCCGGGGACGCAGGACGGCCTGCTCGAGGAACAGCGTCGCGTCGCCGAACGCACCTTCGGCCTCGCGCATCGCCGTCTCGAGCGCTTCCCGCAGTCCGGCCGGGTCCTCGACCCGCCGCATCCCGCGTCCCCCGCCGCCGGCGACGGCCTTGGCGAACACGGGGTAGCCGATCTCGGCGGCGGCCGCCACGAGCTCGTCGACGTCCGCGGACGGCGCCGAGGAGCGCAGCACGGGAACGCCCGCCGCCCGGGCCGCCTCGACCGCGCGCACCTTGTTCCCGGCCATCGCCAGTACCCGCGGCGGCGGCCCGACGAAGGTGATGCCGGCCGCCTCGCACGCACTGGCCAGGCCGGGGTTCTCGGACAGGAAGCCGTAGCCCGGGTAGACGGCGTCCGCTCCGGCCTCGCGCGCGACCCGGATGATCTCGGCGATGTCCAGGTAGGCCCGCACCGGGTGGCCACGCTCGCCGATCAGGTACGCCTCGTCGGCCTTGGTGCGGTGCACCGCGTTGCGGTCTTCCCAGGGGAAGACGGCCACGGTGCGGATGCCGAGCTCGTAGGCGGCACGGAAGGCCCGGACGGCGATCTCCCCGCGGTTGGCGACGAGCAGCGTGGAGAACATGGCGCTCACGGTAGCGAGCGGCCGCGCACGCCGCCGCCGGGTCCGTTTCCCGGACGGGTAGGGCCGAACGGGGCAATGTGACGCATCAGGTGCAGCGCTCCGTGCTGTCTTCGTGACACCATGACCTCTCGTAGTGCGTTCGTGCCGCGGGGGCGGCCGCGCAGAGGGGCAGCGACACGGAGCGTGGAATGACGGAGCCGGCGCCGGTCAGCGCAACGGTGCGCCGCATGCTCGTCGGCGCACAGCTGCGTCGCCTCCGCGAGGACAAGGGGATCACGCGCGCCGAGGCCGGCTACACGATCCGTGCCTCCGAGTCGAAGATGAGCCGGCTCGAGCTGGGCCGGGTGGCCTTCAAGGAGCGGGACGTCAGCGACCTGCTCATGCTCTACGGAGTCACGAACCCCGAGGCGCGGGACGCCGTGCTGGCCCTCCTCGAGGACGCGAACCGTCCCGGCTGGTGGCGTGAGTACGAGGACGTCATGCCGGGGTGGTTCCAGAACTATGTCGGCCTGGAGGCGGCGGCCCAGATTCTCCGGACGTACGAGACCCACTTCGTGCCCGGCCTCCTGCAGACGCCCGAGTACGCGCGGGCCGTGCTGGCCTCGACCACACCCCCACTCACCGGGCGGGACCTGGACCGGGCCGTCACGCTGCGGACCACGCGCCAGCAGGTCCTCAGCCGACCCGACCCACTACGGGTGTGGGCGGTCGTCGACGAGTCGGCGCTGCGTCGGGAGGTCGGCGGCCCTGACGTCCACCGCGCTCAGCTGGAGCACCTGCTCGCCCTCACGGAGCAGCGGAACATCGCGCTGCAGGTCCTGCCCATGAGCACCGGGGTGCACGCTGGGGGTGGCGCCTTCAGCCTGCTGCGATTCGCGGACCCCGATCTGCCCGATGTCGTCTACGTCGAGCACCTGCTCGGTGCGCTCTACATGGACAAGCTCGAGCACGTCGACCGGTACACCGAGGTCATGGATCGGCTCAGCGTGTACAGCCTGACGCCGGAGGCCACGCACGACCTCGTGGCCAAGATGATCAGCGACGGCTGAGGTCCCGATCACCAACGGAACCCTCACGTCCTCTTAACACCGGTTTGATTCCTCTCATCAGCTTTCGCTTGCAGCTGCATGTGCACGGCCACTAGCGTGCTCCTTGTGCAGATGCGAGAGCAGCTGCATGTGCAGCCGGGGGGTCACCCGCGATGACTACCACCCGCAGTGAGGAGCACCAAAAATCATGAACAACGGTGTGCGCGCGAGCGACATCCCCGGGGTCCGGTGGCGCAAGAGCAGCCGCAGCGGCGCCGGCAACTGCGTAGAGCTCGCCGAGCTCGCGCCCCACGGCCCGGTTGCGGTTCGCAACTCCCGGTTTCCTGACGGCCCTGCCCTCGTGTACAGCCGCTCGGAGATCGAGGCGCTGCTGCTCGGCGTCAAGGACGGGGACTTCGACGACCTCCTGAGCTGACCCGCCCATCCCCCAGCCCGCGCGGCGGGTCGGAGACTCCCGCTCCCGGCCCGCCGCGCGTCTCCCCATGTGCGGCTACCCGAGTTCAGCTCCTCTGCGGACCTGTCGCGGGCGTCGGCGAACAGTTCATGGGCGACGCGGGGCCATCGCCGCTAGGCTGTCACCGCGAACGGGCGGGCTACAGCACCCCGCCCAGGAGGACCGCGCAGTTTCAGCTGGGCGACCACCAGTCTGCCAAGGGTCTGGGCTACCCAGCTCCTCGACGTAGGCGAACGGACATGCCGCACCAGAACCGCACAAGGGGCTACCGGCCGCGATCGGAGGACCTTTGACTCCGACACTCGGCGTGACCATCCGTCCGCACGGGTGTACGACTTCCTGCTCGGCGGCAAGGACAACTTCGAGGCCGACCGCGCGGCCGGCGCCAGCTCATCGCGCGGGTCCCGGCGCTGCCGATCATGGTCCGGGCCCAGCGCGACCTGCTCGGCCGGGGTCGCGGTACCTCGTCGCCGAGGCCGGGATCCGCCAGTTCCTCGACATCGGCACCGGCATCCCGACCGCGCCCAACGTGCACGAGATCGCCCAGGCGATCGCACCCGGACGTCCCGGGTGGTCTACGTCGACAACGACCCGATCGTGCTCGCTCACGCGCGTGCCCTGCTGCGAGCGCGCGCCGAGGGCGGGACCGCTTCCTGACGGCCGACCTCCGAGCCCCGGACGGGATCCTCCGGCAACCCGACCTGCCCCACGACGCTCGACACCCCAAACCCATCGGCGTGCTGCTGATCGGGATCATCCACAACATCCGGCGACGACGAGTCCGTACGACAGCGTTCGTCGCATCGTCGACTGGCTGCCTCCTGGCAGCTACGTCGCGATCGTCACGCCGTCCGCCGACTTCGATCCGCGGATGATACGATCCCCGGATGAGCGTGCGGTCGGGGCTGCCGGACGTCCCGCGAAGCAAGGCGGACATCGAGCGGTTCTTCGCGGGCCTCGAGCTCGTCGCTCCGGGCGTCGTGCCCATCCTCGGGTGGCGGCCCGACGACGCACCGGGGGACGTCAACGCGGTCCACGGGTGGGCTGCGCGGGTCGCAAGGCGTGAGGATGACGGTCGTGCCGTTCGCGGAACGGAGTCAGACTCCGGATCGGCGCCGGTGGCGGGCGTAGGCCGTTCGATTCGAGCGTGGACAGTCCCAGAGGACGCTTTTACACTCCGCCGCATGCCGGCCTGCCGTCGCTGCGGAGAGGAGAACCCGGATCGGGCCAGGTTCTGCTGGGCTGCGGCGGCGCCGCTCGTGGTCGCCGAGGCTCCCCGGCGGGAGGAGCGCAAGCGCGTCACGGTGCTGTTCGCCGATCTGGTCGGCTTCACCGCGGGCTCGAGCGCCTGACCTCGAGGACGTCGAGGCCTGCTCTCCCCCTACCACGGCGGGTGCGCACGGAGCTGGAGCGGCACGGCGGGACCGTGGAGAAGTTCATCGGTGACGCCGTGATGGCGGTCTTCGGGGCGCCGGTCGCGCACGAGGACGACCCCGAGCGGGCGGTGCGCGCCGCCCTCGCGATCCGGGACGCGATCGCCGAGCTGACGCGGCCGGCCAGAGCCTGGACCTGCACGTCCGATCGGGGTGAACACCGGCGAGGCACTGGTCGCGCTCGGACGCCGACCCGCAGCAGGGCGAGGGCATGGCCACGGGGGACGTCGTCAACACGGCGGCGCGGCTGCAGGCGGCGGCGCCGGTCGACGGCGATCCTCGTCGACGAGGCCACGTACCGGGCGACCGACCGCGCGATCTCGTACCAGCGAGGCGGAGCCGGTCGCCGCCAAGGGCAAGGCGGAGCCGGTGCCGGCGTGGGAGGCGCTCGAGCGCGCGCCCGCTTCGGGCGTCGACGTGGACGCGCGCCGCGCGACGCCGCTGGTCGGCCGCGAGCGCGAGGTCGGACGCTGCTGCGCGCGGCGCTCGACCGGGCGCGCACCGAGCGGCGGCCCAGCTGGTCACGGTCGTCGGGGCGCCCGGGCATCGGCAAGAGCCGGCTGGTCGGGGAGCTCGGCGCAAACGTGGACGCCGACCCCGAGCTGATCCGTGGCGCCAGGGCCGCTGCCTGCCCTACGGCGAGGGCGTCGCCACTGGGCGCTCGGCGAGATCGTGAAGGCGCAGGCCGGCATCCTCGAGACCGACCCGCGGAGACGGCCGAGACGAAGCTCGACGCGACGCGTCGCCGACCTCGTCGCCGACGAGCCGAGCGCGCTGGGTGCGCGGCCACCTGCGGCCGCTGGTCGGGCTCGGAGCGCGCCGAGCGAGTGAACCGCGGCGACCGCGCAGCGAGGCTTCGCCGCCTGGCGCCGGTTCTTCGAGGCGCTGGCCGAGCAGGCACCCGCTGGTGCTCGTCTTCGAGGACCTGCACTGGGCCGACGACGGCCTGCTCGACTTCGTCGACCACTCGTCGACTGGGCCGGCGGCGTCCCGCTGCTCGTCGTCTGCACGGCGCGGCCGGAGCTGCTCGACCGCCGCCCGGGCTGGGGCGGCGGCAAGCGCAACGCCACCACCGTCTCGCTGCTCGCCGCTCCCGACGAGGACACGGCGCGGCTCCTCGGCGCGCTGCTCGAGCAGGCGCTGCTGCCGGCCGAGATGCAGCGCGCGCTGCTCGAGCGCGCCGGCGGCAACCCGCTGTACGCGGAGGAGTACGTGCGCATGCTGCGCGACCGCGGCCTCCTGAGACGCGGCGACGCCGGCGGCTCGACCGGGTCGCCGAGCTGCCGCTACCCGAGACCGTGCAGGGCATCATCGCCGCCCGCCTCGACGCCCTCGCCGGCCGAGATAAGCGAGCTGCTCCAGAACGCCGCCGTCGTCGGCAAGGTGTTCTGGCTGGGCGCGCTGGCCGCCCTCGATGTCCGCAGCCGAGGGCGAGCTCGAGGACCGGCTCCACGCGCTGGAGCGCAAGGAGCTTCGTCCGCCGCGAGGCCGCAGCTCGCGGTCGCCGGCGAGCGCAGTACGCCTTCCTGCACGCCTGATCCGCGACGTCGCCTACCGGCAGATCCCGCGCGCAGGCCGCGCCGACAAGCACCGCCTGGCCGCCGAATGGATCCACGCGCTCGCCCCCGACCGCACCGAGGACCGCGCCGAGATGCTCGCCCACCACTACTCGCGGCAATCGAGATCCCCCGTGCCGCCGGCCAGGGCACCGCTCCCCTCGTGCAGCAGGCCCGGCCGGCCCTGCGCGACGCCGGCGACCGCGCCGCCGGCCTGCACGCCTTCGCGGCCGCGAGACGTTCGTCGCCGCCGCGCTCGAGCTCTGCCCGCCGGCCGACCCCGAGCGGCCGCATCTGCTCCTGCGGCTCGCGCGGGCGGACCTGGTCGGGCGACCCGAGCTGCAGCTGCTGGAGCAAGCCCGCGACGGCTTGCTGGCTCAGGGCGACCACAAGCGTAGCCGAGGCGGAGGCGCACCTGAGCCGTGTGACGTGGCGGCTGGGGCAGGGCGAGCGGGCCATGGAGCACGCCGAGCGGGCGGTGGAGCTGGTGCGGGATGCAGCCCCGTCCACGGTCAAGGCCACCGCCCTCGTCAACCTCGCCAGCGCCTACGTGTCCGCCGGCCGGAGTGAGGAGTCCATCGAGCTCGCGCGCACGGCAGTGGCCATGGCGGAGCCGCTCGGCCTGGAGGACTTGCGGGCCGAGGCGCTGGACATCCTCGGTGACGCCCGGTTCGACACCGGCGACCCGGACGGGGTCGCGGACCTGGAGCGGGCTGTGGCCGTCGCGGAGGCCGCGAACTCGCCCTACGGCGGCCGGGCGTACAACAACCTTCACGTCAGGCGGACGGCGCCGCTCGGCGAGCAGCCGCCGCTCCGCCTCGAAGACCAGACCGGCCAGCCGGTCGCGATCCAGTGGGGCCAGGTCGAGGAACCGCACCTGCAGGGCGCCGTCGGCGGCCGGACGACCTCGACCACGGCCGGGCGCGAGCTCGGCGTCCGGCAGTTCGATCTCGACGTAGAGCCGGGCGCCGACGACCGGCGGCGTCCGCAGGCCCGGCAGGGCGAGCCGGGCACCGCCGGCCGAGACGTCGAGGGTGTGGCCGGTGAGCACGAGGCCGTGCAGCGCCTGTTCGGCCCGGCCGTCGAGGGCGGCCACCCGGACCGGCAGGTGCACCTCGCCACGGACGTCCTCGACGCCGCTGGCCGACTGCTCGGGGGCGTAGCGTGCCCGTCGGCTCACCGGCCTGACCGGCCTCCAGGACGAGCGCGCCCTCCGCGAGCGCGAGGCGTGCGGGCAGCCGGACGCGTGCCGGCGCCCTCGGCGGCGATCTCGAGCACGCCCGTGACGGCGGTCGCCCTCCCCACCGGCGCCAGCACCAGGACCCGCCAGGCGCCCCACCAGCTCGCGCCGGGCTGCAGCGCCCGCACGGCGAGCAGGCCGCCCTCGGTGCGCAGCACCAGGCGGTCACCCGCCGCAACGGCGACCATGACGGTCCTCTCCTCCGGTCCGGGGCGTACGCAGGCGCCCCCCTTGGCAGTGTCGGCAGTCGCACTCCCGCCCGCAGCCGACCCCGCCGTCCGGTCACCCCGGCGGCGGTACCCCGGTCGCGCTGACCTGCAGCTGCTCCAGCCCGCGGATCACGAACTCGGGCCGCCGCCGCGGCCTGCGCCGCGAGGCGCAGCCCCGGCAGCGCGAGCGCAGCGCGGTCAGCACGGCCTGCACCTCGACCCGGGCCAGCGGGGCGCCCGAGGCAGAAGTGGATGCCGGCACCGAAGGCGAGGTGGGGGTTCGGCGCCGCGCGGCGACGTCGAACCGGTCGGGGGCGGCGAAGACCTCCGGATCCCGGTTGGCCGCGCCGAGCAGCGCGGCGATCTTCTGCCCCGCCTCGACCCGGACGCCGAACAGCTCCACGGGTCGCGTGGCCGTCCGCTCGAACAGCTGGAGCGACGAGTCGAAGCGGAGCAGCTCCTCGGCGGCCGTCGACAACGAGCGCCGGGTCGGCGACGAGCCTGCCGCCAGGCATCGCGCGTCGCCGTCGCTCAGCAGCGCGAGCATGCCGTTGCCGATGACGTTGACGGTCGCCTCGTGCCCGGCCATGAGCAGCAGCACGCAGGTCCCGACGATCTCGTCCTGGGTCAGCCGGTCGGCACCGTCGGCGGCCTGGACGAGGTCGGTCACGAGGTCGTCGGGCAGCGGGCGGGCCCGGCGCTCGGCGACCAGCGTGCGCAGGTACTCGACGAAGGCGCGCGGCCGCGGCCTCGGCCTCGAGCCGCCGCTCGTGCGGCAGGCCGTACTCGTACATCTTGACGATCGCGTTCGACCAGGGGCGCAGCAGCGCGCGGTCGGCGTCCGGCACAGCGAGGAGCTGGGCGATCACCTCGACCGGCAGCGGCTCGGCGACGAGGGCGACCAGGTCGGCGGAGCCCCGTCTCGGCGACGGCGGCCGCCAGGTCGGCGACGAGGCGGTCGGCGAGCGCCTGCACCCAGGCACGCAGCCGCTCGGTGTGCCCCCGGCCGAAGGCCCCGGCGATCAGGCGGCGCAGCCGGGTGTGGGTGGGCGGCTCGTTCTCGAGCATCGAGGTCCGGTGCAGCAGGTTGAACGCCTCGAAGAGCTCGGCCGGCTGCCGGTCGCGCCAGATCCGCCCGAGCGAGCGGTCGCGCAGCACGGCGTCGGCCGCCGCGTGGGTGAGCGTGACGTAGAGGCCGAGGCCGTCGTGCCACTGCACCGGGGCCGTGCTCGCGCAACCGCGCGAAGGCCGGGTACGGGTCGGCGAGGAACACCGGGTCGGCGGTGTCGAACATCGCCGGGCCGGGCGACGTCAGGGCACCGGCCAGGTGTGCACCGGTTCGTTCGCGTGCATGCCCTCGAGGTAGAGGTCGAGCATCCGGGTCAGCGCCTCGCGGCGGCCCATGCCGCGCTCCTCCAGGGCGTGCACCGTCTCGGCCTGCCAGGAGGCGCCGTTGCGGCCGGTCTTGGCCCGCTGCTCGATGACGCCGAGGTAGCGGTCGCGGACGGCGGCGCTGACGCCCCAGCGCTCCAGGCCCTCGTGCGCCATCGGGCAGCAGCCGGCGCAGCATGAGCTCGTCGACGGTGACCTGGCCGATGCCCGGCCAGTAGAGCTCCGCCTCCAGCCCGAGCCGGGCCCCCTCGCGGAAGTTCTCCTCGGCGGTCGGGAACGTCATCTTCGACCAGACCGGCCGCTCGTCGTCGGCGAGCACCCGCAGGGCGCCGTAGTAGAAGGCGGCGTTCGCGAGCACGTCGACGACGGTCGGGCCGGCCGGCAGCACCCGGTTCTCCACCCGCACGTGCGGGGGCCGTCGACGACGTCGTAGACCGGGCGGTTCCAGCGGTAGATCGTGCCGTTGTGCAGGCGCAGCTCCTGCAGGCGCGGGGGCCGCGCCGGCCTCGAACTCGGCGACCGGGTCCTCGTCGCTGACCTCCGGCAGCAGCGCCGGGAAGTAGCGGACGTTCTCCTCGAACAGGTCGAAGATCGAGGTGATCCAGCGCTCCCCGAACCACACCCGCGGGCCGCACGCCCTGGTTCTTCAGCTCCTGCGGCCGGGTGTCGGTGGACTGCGCGAACAGCTCGATCCGGGTCTCGCGCCACAGCTCGCGGCCGAAGAAGAACGGCGAGTTCGCGCCGAGGGCCACCTGCGGGCCGGCGAGCACCTGCGCCGCGTTCCAGTGCTTGGCGAAGTCCTGCGGGGCGACCTGCAGGTGCAGCTGGACGCTGGTGCAGGCCGACTCGGGCGCGAGCGTCGAGGCGTAGAGGCTGAGCCGCTCGACGCCGTGGATGTCGAGGTGCACGTCCTCGCCGCGGGCCGCGAAGACCATGTCGTTGAGGGCGCGTGTACCGCGGCGACGGGCTCATCCAGTCGGGGCGAGCCAGGTGCTCGGTCATGAGCGTGGGCAGGATGCCCGACCATGACGATGTCGGCGCCCCGCAGGCCGGCCTTCTCCTCGGCGTGGTTGAGCGAGGCGCGCAGGTCGTCCTCGAGGCCGAGTTCGCGCGTCGCCCTTGAGCGAGCGCGGCGGCACGTTCAGCTCGATGTTGTAGGCGCCGAGCTCGGTCTGGAAGGCGGGGTCGGCGATCTCCTCGAGGACCGCGACGTTGCCCAGGAACGGCTGGCGCTGCTCGTCGACCAGGTTGAGCTCGACCTCGAGCCCGGTCATCGGGTTCTCCTCGTCGCTCTCGAACGTGGCGGAGCTGAGCATGCGCTCGAAGACGTCGAGGCAGAGCTGCACCTTCTCGCGGTAGCGCTGCCGTTCTTCGCGCGAGTAGTGCCTGGCGGTGATCTCATCGCCCATCTGCTGAGTCGACCACATCCGGGCCGTTCGGGCCAGGGGTCCTCGCCCCGGTCCCGATCCCCGGACGTCGGTCAGCGCCGGGGCACGCCCTCCAGCAGGGCGGGCCGCGCGAGCAGCCAGGTCCCGGCGCCCGCCAGCACGGTGAGGACGCCGGCTCCCGCGAGGCCCGCGCGTGCTCCGACCAGTGCCACCACGACGCCGGCCGCGGCCAGCCCGGCGAGGTTCAGAGCCTGCAGGACGGCGGCCACGGCCGCGAAGGCCCGGCCGCGCTCGGCGTCCGGCACCCTGATCCGGACGAGAGCGCGGATGCAGACGTTCTGGACGGCGTTTGCCGCGCCGCCCAGAAGCCAGGCCGCGACCAGCGCGGCGAGCAGCACGACGGCGCCGGTGAGCATCAGGGCGAGCCCCATGGCGACCCCGGCGAGGGACAGTGCGGCGAGCAAGGCGCGCTCGCCGTCCAGCCGGCCCGCGAGGATCCCGGCGGGGACGCCGGCGAGCGGCCAGCAGGCGGTGACGAACCCATAGACGGCGGGCGACGCCCCGAGGTCTCCGAGGACGTAGAAGACCTCCGCGACGTTCACGACGATCGACGCGAGGATGACCAGCCCGAGCCCGGCGACGCCGACGCGGAGCACCCGGTCACTGCGCAGGATCGACAGACCGGTCCACACCGACCCCTTGGGGCGTCCGGCACCGGCCAGGACCGCCTCGGCGGCGGGGTTCCGCTGGGTCCGGATCAGCGCGACCGCCGCGGCGAGCACGAGGAAGGAGAGGCCGTCGGCGAGCAGGGCACCGCGGACGCCGGCGGCCTCGACGAGGACGCCGGCGAGGGCGGCGCCGGCCAGGAAGCCACCCTGGCTGACGGCGGACCACCATCCGTAGGCACGAGTCGCGCGCTCCTCCCCGCTGATGCGTGGCAACAGCGCCTGCACCGTGGGGTTGGCCACGCTCATGCCGGCTCCCGCGACCGCCAGGGCGACCAGCAGCCAGGCCTGGCGCCCGGGGGTGAGGGCGGCCGTGGCGAGCAGGACGGCACCGGCCTGAACGGCCAGCGCGACCACGAGCAGCTCGCGGTTGCGAACCCGGTCGACCAGAGCGCCGGCCGGGGCCGCCAGCAGCACCACCGGGGCGATCTCTGCGGCGAACGCGGCGGCGACCCACCCCGACCCGAGCGGACGCAGGTGGATGAGGACGGCGACGGCGGTCAGGGCGGACCCCGCTATCGACACCAGGCCGCCGCCGAGCAGCAGCGCGAGGTCGCGCCGGGGCCGCTGCTCCGCCATGCGCGCGAGTCTGCCCGAGCCTTCGGCCGGGGGATCGTTGACGTCGCCGGGCGGCCCGTCGTCCACCGGCGAGGCGCTCGTCACGTCGTCCACAGTCCTGGCGCGGCACCCACGGATGACCTTGGAACCTTCCTAGAGTCGGGGCCGTGCGGATCCTCCACACCTCCGACTGGCACCTCGGTCGCTCGTTCCATCGGGTCGGCATGCTGGACGCCCAGGCCGCGGTGCATCGACCACCTGGTCGAGGTGGTGCGCGCCGAGGCGCGTGGACGCCGTCGTGGTCGCGGGTGACGTCTACGACCGCGCCCTGCCGGGGGTCGAGGTGGTGGCGCTGCTCGACGAGGCGCTGGCCCGCCTCGCCGATACGGGCGCGGCGGTCGTGCTCTCCAGTGGGAACCACGACTCGCCCCGCCGGCTGGGCTTCGCAGCACGCCTGCTGGAGCGCTCACGGGTCCACGTGCGGACCGATCCGGCCCGGTGCGGGCGACCCGGTGCTGCTCGAGGACCGCTACGGCGCCGTGGCGGTCTACCCGCTGCCCTACCTCGAGCCGGCCCTCGCCGGGCCCGCCCTCGGGTGCGGACCGGGCGCGGGGCACGAGGCGGTGCTGAGGGCGGCGATGGACGCCGTCCGCGCCGACCTGGCAACGCGACCCGCGGGTACCAGGACGGTCGTGTCCGCCCACGCGTTCGTCGTCGGCGGCGAGCCGAGCGACAGCGAGCGGGACATCAGCGTCGGCGGCGTCGGCGCAGTGCCGGCCGGCCTCTTCGCCGGCGTCGACTACGTCGCTCTCGGGCACCTGCACGGGCGGCAGCGGCTGGCCGAGACGGTCAGGTACTCCGGCTCCCCGCTGGCCTACTCGTTCTCCGAGCACGCGCACACCAAGGGCTCGTGGCTGGTGGAGCTCGGGCCGGCGGGTGTCGAGCGCGTGGACGCGGTGGAGGCGCCGGTCCCCCGCCGGCTGGCGGTGCTCAGCGGACCCTTGACACGCTCCTCACCGACCCGGCCCTCGATCGGCACGAGGACGCCTGGTGCCAGGTCACGCTGACGGACGACGAGCGGCCGGCCGAGGCGATGGACGCGGGTGCGCACGCGCTTCCCGCACACCCTCGAACTGCGTTTCGACCCGGTGCTCGGGGCCCTCAGCGGGCACCTACACGCGGCGGATCGCCGAGCAGGACGACCTCGGGTTGTGCTGCGGGTTCCTCGAGCACGTGCGGAGACGGCCGCCCAGCGACGCCGAGCGAGAGTTGCTCTCGGCGGCGGTCGAGGGCGCCCGGGTCGCCCTGGCGCGCGAGAGCGGGGTCGCACCGCTCCGGGCCGGCCGCCCGCTGGCAGGCGACGCAGACCCGCGGCCGGCGCGGCCGCCAGAGCCAGAGCGAGGAGCGGGTGGCCGGGTGAGGGTGCACCGGCTGCGGGTGACGGCCTTCGGGCCGTTCGCCGGTTCCGCCGAGGTCGACCTCGACGCGCTCGCGACCGGCGGCCTGTTCCTGCTGCACGGCCCGACGGGTGCCGGCAAGACGAGCGTGCTGGACGCCGTCTGCTTCGCGCTGTACGGCACCGTCCCGGGCGACCGCCAGGGCGGCCGGCCTGCGCAGCGACCACGCCGCCGCCGGGCGTCGCTCCCGAGGTCGTGCTGCGAGTTCACCGCCGCCGGCCGCCGGCTGGAGGTCACCCGCTCTCCCGCCTGGGAGCGGCCGAAGCGGCGCGGAACCGGCACGACCACCGAGCAGGCCCGCGTGCTGCGTCCGGGAGCTGCGCGACGGCGACTGGGTGCCCGTCACGAGCCGGGTCGACGAGGCGGCGGACGTCGCTGCACGACGTCCTCGGCCTCGGCGTCGACCAGTTCACCAAGCTCGTGCTGCTGCCGCAGGGCGACTTCGCCGCGTTCCTGCGGGCCGACGCCGAGACCCGCCGCCACCTGCTCGAACGACTCTTCGGCACCGACCGCTTCGCCGCCGTCCAGCAATGGCTGCGCGAGTCGCAGGCCGGCCTGCGACAGGAGGTCGAGGCGGCCCGCGAGCGCGGTCGCCCACCTGCTGGCCCGGGCCGACCAGGCCGGCGGCACGGTCGGGTGCCCACTCCGCCGCCGACGAACCGCTGGATCGGCTCGCCGAGGTGCGGGCCGGGGTCGCGGCAAGGCTGGAGGAGGCGCGGGCGGCCCGGGTGGCGGCGCAGGAGCGCGCGCGGCATGCGGTCGGCGGAGCATCAGGCCGCCCTCACCACGGCGGCGCTGCAGGCACGCCAGCTGGAACTGGTGCAGCAGCAGGCTCGGCTGCGAGCAGGCGACGCGGCGAACGCCGATCGCCGGGCGCGGCTGGCGGCGGCAGCACGCGCCGCCGGGCTGGCCAGGTGGCTCGATCCGCTCGCGGCCGCACGGGCGCGCTCGTCCGGGGCGCTGGCCGCCATGGACGCCGCCCTGGTCGAGGTGGCCCGGGCAGAGGCGCTTTCGGCCGGCGATCCGACCGGCCTGCCCGTCGACGGAACCGGCGAGGCGGCGGAGGTACCGGACGACGCCGCCCTGCTGGAGCGCCGCCGGTCCGCCTTCGAGCTGGTCGGCGAGCTCGCAGCCGTCGAGCGCCAGGTCGCCGAGGAGGGCGCCCTGACGCGGCAGCTGACGCAGGTGCGGACGGCCGCCGAGGCCCTCGCCGCGGAGCGCGACGATGCCGAGGGCGTCATCGCGCGCTGCGACGAGCGGCTGCGCGAGGTTGCGGCGGAGCTCGTCACCGCCCGCGCGCAGGCCGCGCTGCTGGGCGCCGCGCAGGCCAGGCTCGAGCAGGCGCAGGGAGTGCTGCGCGCGGCTCGTGAGAGCCAGCAGCAGGCCGCGCTGGCGGAAGGCCTGCAGACGCAGGCAGGCCAGCTGCGGCGGGACCGCGACGACGCCCGCGAGGCATGGCTCGACCTGCGGGAGCGCCGGCTGCGCGGCATCGCGGCCGAGCTCGCCCGGACCCTCGCGGACGGCGCCCCCTGCCCGGTCTGCGGCAGCCCCGAGCACCCGGCGCCCGCGGCACGCGAGCCCCGGCGGCGTCGACGAGGCAGCCGAGCGGGCGGCCGAACAGCTCGTCGCGGCTGCGCAGGAGGCCCTCGCCCGCTGCGAGGCGGAGCTCGCCAGTGCCCTCGCTCTGGCCGCCGCCGCGGCCGAGGCGGCCGGCGCGACGGATCCCGACCAGGCGGCGCCGCGCCTGCGCAGGACGCTCGAGCGCGACGTCGCCACGGCCGCGTGCCGCCGGTGCCCGCGTCTCCCGCCTCGAGACAGCGGTCGCCGCCGCCGAGCAGGAGCGCACGGTCGCGACCGCTCGGCGGGACCGCGCCGCGGCGACGCAGGCCGAGATCGTCCGCCGAGCTCGCCGGCGTGGAGGATCGGGTGGGCCGGCTCCGGCGGCTCGTGGCCGGCGCCGCCGCGGGACACCCGAGCGTGGCCGCCCGGCGCGCCGCGGTGGCGCGGGCGGCGGAGGCTGCCGAGGCGCTGCTGGCCGCCCGGGCCGAGGTCCACGCGGCGACCGAACACCTTGCCGAGGTGACGAGGTCCGCAGCGGGCGCCGCCGAGGACGCGGGCTTCCCCGACCTCGAGGCGGCCTGCGCCGCCGCGATGCCGGAGGACGAGGTGGAGCAGCTGGAACGCGAGTGCGCCGGGCACGAGCGGGAGTCGGCCGTCGTCGGCGCGGCCCTCGAGGACGCCGCGCTCGTCGCGGCCGCGGCCGCGCCGCCGGCTCGGCCGAGTGCGTTGTCCGTCGCCGCCGACCTGGCCCGGGCGGACGACGAGGCGGCGGCGTCAGCCCTCGACCGGTGCCTGACGGCCGCCTCGGCCGTCGGCGGAGCTCGAAGCCACCCTGCGCGAGCACCTGACCGCCACGGCTCCTGTCGCTCGAGCGGTACCGCCTCGAATCGGAGCTCGGCGCGCTGCCTCGACGGCACCGGCGGTGACAACACGCTCCGGATGAGCCTGTCGTCCTACGTCCTGGCCGCGCGGCTCGAGCAGGTCGCAGCGGCGGCGAGCGAGCGGCTGCAGCTCATGTCCGCGGGCCGCTACGCGCTCGTCCACTGCGACGAGGCCGAGCGGGGCCGCGGTCGCTCCGGCCTGGCGCTGCGAGTCGTCGACGCCTGGACGGGCCGGCAGCGCGACACCGCCAGCCTCTCGGGCGGGGAGTCGTTCTACACCTCGCTGGCGCTCGCGCTGGGCCTCGCGGACGTCGTGACCGCCGAGGCCGGGCGGCGCGACGGTCGAGACCCTCTTCGTCGACGAGGGCTTCGGCTCGCTCGACGAGGACACCCTCGGCGAGGTCATGGACGTGCTCGACGGGCTGCGCACCGGCGGCCGGGTGGTCGGGCTCGTGAGCCACGTCCCTGACCTGCGCGACCGCATCCCCGCCCGGCTCGAGGTGGTCAAGACCCGGGCGGGGTCGACGCTGCGCCAGGCCTCGGCCTGACCCTTAGGGTGCAACGCGTGACCAACCGGGCAGGCGGCGATCCCTGGTGGCGGACGGCCGTCGTCTACCAGGTCTACCCGCGCAGCTTCGCGGACGCCGACGGCGACGGCGTCGGCGACCTGCGCGGGATCCTCGCGCACCTGGACCACCTCGAGGCGCTCGGCGTCGACGTGCTCTGGCTGTCGCCGGTCTACCCCTCCCCGCAGGAGGACAACGGCTACGACATCAGCGACTACCAGGACGTCGACCCGCTGTTCGGGACGCTCGCCGACCTCGACGAGCTCATCGCCGGCCTGCACGCCCGCGGCATCCGCCTCGTGCTCGACCTCGTCGTGAACCACACCTCGGCGGCGCACCCCTGGTTCCGGGAGTCCCGCTCGTCGCGCACCGACCCGAAGCGGGACTGGTACTGGTGGCGGCCGCCGCGTCCCGGGTTCGAGGCGGGGCGCCCGGGCGCGGAGCCGACGAACTGGCGGTCGTTCTTCTCCGGCCCCGCCTGGGCCTACGACGAGGCGACCGGGGAGTACTACCTGCACCTCTTCGCCGTCGGGCAGCCCGACCTCAACTGGGAGAACCCGGAGGTCAGGACGGCCATCCACGCGATGATGCGGTGGTGGCTCGACCGCGGGGTCGACGGCTTCCGGATGGACGTCATCAACTTCATCTCCAAGGACCCCGCGCTCCCCGACGGCCGCGTCGTCGCCGGGGCCGCCGGTGGCACGGCACCGGACGGGCTCGCGGACGGGACGGCCGCGTACGTCTGCGGTCCTCGGATCCACGAATACCTGGCTGAGATGCACCGGGAGGTCTTCGCGGACCGGCCCGGGACGTTCCTGTCGGTCGGGGAGATGCCCGGCGTCACCGTCGACGAGGCCCGGCTGTTCACCGATCCCGGCCGGGGCGAGGTGGACATGGTCTTCCAGTTCGAGCACGTCCAGGTGGACCAGGGCGCCACGAAGTGGGACCACCGGCCGCTGCACCTGCCGGCCCTCAAGGCGATCATGGCGCGCTGGCAGGCGGGTCTCGCCGACGTCGGCTGGAACAGCTTGTACTGGTGCAACCACGACCAGCCGCGGGTGGTCTCCCGCTTCGGGGACGACGGCGCCCACCGCGTCGCCTCCGCGAAGGCGCTCGCCACCGTGCTGCACCTCCACCGCGGAACGCCCTACGTCTACCAGGGCGAGGAACTCGGGATGGCGAACGCGCCCTTCCCCCAACCGCACAATCTGCGCGACGTCGAATCCGTCAACTACTACCGGTCGCAGGTGGCGGCCGGCCGAGATCCAGCCGAGGTCATGGCGGAGATCCGGCCCGTCAGCCGCGACAACGCGCGGACGCCCATGCAGTGGACCGGGGGGCCGGACGCGGGATTCTGCCCACCGGGCGTGACGCCCTGGATCGCTGTCGATCCCGACCATGTGTCGGTCAACGCGGCTGCCCAGCGGGACGACCCCGAGTCGGTGTTCGCGCACTACCACCGGCTCGTCGAGCTCCGTCACACTGAGCCCGTCGTCGCGCTCGGCGACTTCACGATGCTGCTGCCCGACGACGAGGCGGTCTACGCGTTCACCCGGGAACTCGACGGCGTCCGGCTGCTGGTGCTCGCCCACTGGGGCGCGGGAGAGGTGAAGGTCGACGTCCCGGACGGCGGCGCCTGGGCCGATGCCGAGGTGGTGCTGGGCTCGGGCAGCGGGCAGGCGCCGGCGAGGGTCGGGACGGACGGCACCTGGCGGCCGGGGCCCTGGGACGCCGTCGTGCTGCGCCTGCCGCACTGAGGCGAGGAGCGGCTCGGTACGGTGGGTCGCCATGACGTCCGACCCCTTCGCCGAGCTCAAGCGCGAGGTGCTCGACCGGCTGCATCACCGGCTGTCCGGCCCGCGCACGGAGATCGAGCAGGAGATCCGGCAGACGCTGCAGGAAGTTCTCGCAACCGTAGAGACGCGGGTCAGCGCCCGGGACCGTGCCCGGACCGCGAACGAGCTGCATGACGGCCTCGACGCCTGAGCCGTCCGGCGCACGACCCGACGGTGAGCTGTGGGACGTCGTGGTCGTCGGAGCCGGCCCCGCGGGGAGCAGCGCCGCGCTGGCCGCCGTCCGCGCCGGCGCCCGGACCCTGATCCTCGATCGCGCCCTCTTTCCCCGCTACAAGACCTGCGGCGGGGGCCTCGTCGGCGCGACCCTCACCGCGCTGCCCCGCGACCTGTCGGTGCCGGTTCGGGCGGTGGTCGACACGGCGACGTTCTCGTTCGCCCGCGCCCGCGAGGTGACGCGGCGGGCGCGGGTGCCGCTGCTGGGGATGGTGAACAGGGCCGAGTTCGACGAGGCCCTGCTGCGGCAGGCGGAGCGCGCCGGCGCCGCCGTCCGGGAGGGCGTCGTGGTGTCGGGAGTGCGGGAGGACGTGGACGCCGTCCGCGTGCTCACCCGCAGCGGCGAGATCCGCGCTCGTCGCGTGGTCGGAGCCGACGGCAGCGCGAGCAGGCTCGCCCGGCATGTCGGCGTCCGCACGGACCAGGTGGACCTGGGCCTGGAGGTGGAGCTGGAGGCGGGCGCGCACGGCGCCCGATGGCGGCGGCGCGTGCACATGGACTGGGGATCGATGCGGGGCGGGTACGGCTGGCTGTTCCCGAAGGGCGACCGGCTGACCGTCGGCGTGATCGCGGCGCGTGGCGGCGCCGAGGACCAGCGCGGCTACCTCGACCGGTACCTGGCCGCCCTCGGGCTGACGGACGCCCGCGTGCTGCACGACTCGGGCCACCTGACCCGGTGCCGGACGCCCGACTCCCCCGTCGGCCGCGGCCGCGTGCTGCTGGCCGGGGACGCCGCCGGCCTGCTCGAGCCGTGGACGCGCGAGGGGATCTCGTTCGCCGTGCGCTCGGGTGCGGCGGCGGGGCGCTTCTCGGCGTCCGCGGCTCGCACCGGCGACGACGACGGGGCGCTGGCCGGCTACCGGAGGTGGGTGGAGGCGGCGCTGGCACCGGAGATGGCCGCCGGGCGGGAGCTGCTCGCGGCGTTCGTCGCCCGCCCGGCGCTCGTCCACACCCTGATGGCCCGGACGGCTCCGGGCTGGGCGGCGTTCCGGCGGATGTGCCTCGGGTCGACGTCGACGACGACGTTGGACCGCCACCCGCTCCTGCGGGCGGCGGTCAAGGCCGCCACTCCCCCCGACGATCAAGGAAAAGTCAGGTGTTCGCGCGATTACCCAACTTTTCCTTGATCCCTAACTTTTCCTTGATCGTCGTTTTTGGGAGGGGTCAGTCGGTGAAGGCCTCCGGGGACGGGCAGGCGCAGACGAGGTTCCTGTCGCCGTAGGCGCCGTCGATGCGCCGGACCGGCGCCCAGTACTTGCCGCGCCGGTCGACGCCGGCCGGGTAGACGGCCTCTTCGCGCGTGTACGGGTGCGTCCACTCGGCGACCAGGCTGGCCGCCGTGTGCGGTGCGTTCGCCAGCGGGTTGTCGTCCTTCGGCCAGCGCCCCGCCGCCACCTCGTCGATCTCGTTCCGGATGGCGATCATCGCGTCGCAGAACCGGTCGATCTCGGCGAGGTCCTCGCTCTCGGTCGGCTCCACCATGAGCGTGCCGGCGACGGGGAACGACATCGTCGGCGCGTGGAAGCCGTAGTCGATGAGCCGCTTGGCGACGTCGTCGACGCTCACGCCGGTGGCCTTGGTGAGCGGCCGCAGGTCGAGGATGCACTCGTGCGCGACGAGCCCGTCGCGGCCCGTGTAGAGCACCGGGTAGTGCTCGCGCAGCCGGGCGGCGACGTAGTTCGCCGCCAGGACGGCGACCTCGCTGGCACGGGTGAGCCCGTCCGGGCCCATCATCCGCAGGTAGGCCCAGGAGATCGGCAGGATTCCCGCGGAGCCGAACGGAGCGGCGGCGACCGGCCCGACCCCGGTCCCCGGACCGGCCTCGGGGTCCAGCGGGTGGTTCGGCAGGAACGGCGCCAGGTGTGCGCGCACCGCCACCGGCCCGACCCCGGGGCCGCCCCCGCCGTGGGGGATGCAGAAGGTCTTGTGCAGGTTCAGATGGCTGACGTCCGCGCCGAACCGCCCGGGCCGGGCGAGCCCGACGAGCGCGTTGAGGTTCGCCCCGTCGACGTAGACCTGCCCGCCGGCGTCGTGCACCGTCGCGCACAAGTCGGCGACGGCCTCCTCGAAGACCCCGTGGGTGGACGGGTAGGTGATCATGATGGCGGCGAGCCGCTCGCCGTGCTGGGCGATCTTCGCGCGCAGGTCGTCGAGGTCGACGTCCCCGTTCTCACCGGTGGCGACCACGACCACCCGCAGCCCCGCCATCACCGCGCTGGCGGCGTTCGTCCCGTGCGCGCTCGACGGGATGAGGCAGACGTCCCGGTGGTCCTCGCCCCGGGAGCGGTGGTACGCCCGGATGGCCAGCAGACCGGAGAACTCGCCCTGGGACCCGGCGTTGGGCTGCAGGCTGACGGCGTCGTAGCCGGTGATCGCAGCCAGCCGGCGCTCGAGATCGGCGATGAGCGAACGGGTCCCCTCGGCCTGATCGGCGGGCGCGAACGGGTGCAGGTCGGCGAACTCCGGCCAGGTGACCGGCACCATCTCGGCCGTCGCGTTGAGCTTCATCGTGCACGAGCCGAGCGGGATCATGCCCCGGTCGAGCGCGTAGTCGAGGTCGGCGAGGCGGCGCAGGTACCGCAGCATCGCCGTCTCGGAGCGGTGCGGTGTTGAAGACCGGGTGCCGCAGGTACGCCGAGGTCCGCAGCAGGGCCGCAGGCAGCGCCCCCTCGCCCTCGCCGTCCGCGTCCAGGGGCTGTGCGTCCATTGGCACGTCGAAGGCCTCGGCCACGAGGCGGAGGTGTTCGGCGGTGGTCGTCTCGTCGCAGCTGATGCCGACCTCGTCCGGCGCCGGCCTGACGCAGCAGGACGCCCCGGGCGCGGGCTGCCGCGACGACGTCCGCCGCCCGGCCCGGCACTCGCGCGAGCACCGTGTCGAAGAAGGAGTCGTGCACGACCTCGATCCCGCCGTCCCGAAGGGCGGTCGGCGAGAGCGTCGGCGGCGCGCGCGACCCGGCCCGCGATCCGGCGCAGCCCCTGCGGGCCGTGGTAGACGGCGTACATCGACGCCATCACGGCGAGGAGCACCTGCGCCGTGCAGATGTTGCTCGTCGCCTTCTCGCGGCGGATGTGCTGCTCGCGGGTCTGCAGGGCGAGCCGGTAGGCGGGGTGGCCGTCGGCGTCGCGGGAGACGCCGACGAGGCGACCCGGCAGCGAGCGCTCGAGCCCGGCGCGCACGGCCATGTAGCCGGCGTGCGGGCCGCCGTACCCGAGCGGGACGCCGAAGCGCTGGGTCGTCCCCACGGCGACGTCGGCGCCGGCCTCGCCGGGCGGGGTGAGCAAGGTGAGCGCGAGCAGGTCGGCGGCGACCGAGACGAGCGCACCCGCCTCGTGCGCGGCGGTGATCGACCGGCGCGAGGTCGCGGACGGCTCCGCTCGTCCCCGGGTACTGCAGGAGGACGCCGAACACGCCGCTGTCGCCCGCCGCCCCGGCGAGGACCGCCGCCGGGTCGCCGGCGAGGTCAGCGTCGAAAAGGTCGGCCTCGACGACGCGGATGCCGAGCGGCTCGGCCCGGGTGGCCAGCGACGGCGCGGGTCTGCGGGAGGACGTCCGCGTCCACGACGAGGACGGCACCCTGCGGAGCCTTGGACGTGCGCCGCATCAGCGTCATCGCCTCGGCGGCGGCCGTGGCCTCGTCGAGCAGGGAGGCGTTGGCGACAGGAAGGCCGGTGAGGTCCTCGACCATCGTCTGGAAGTTCAGCAGCGCCTCGAGCCGGCCCTGCGAGATCTCCGGCTGGTACGGCGTGTACGCGGTGTACCAGGCCGGGTTCTCCAGCACGTTGCGCTGGATCACCGGCGGCGTGACCGTGCCGTAGTAGCCGAGGCCGATCATCGGGACGGCGCACGGTGTTGCGGGCGGCGAGCGCGCGCAGCTCGGCGAGCACCTCGGTCTCGCCGGCGGCCGGGGCGAGGTCGAGCGGTTCCCGCAGGCGGATCGACGGCGGCACGACGGCGTCGACGAGCTCCGCGAGCGATGCCGTAGCCGACGGCGGCGAGCATCCTCGCGACGCTCGTCGGGGTCCGGACCGATGTGCCGGTCGCTGAACCGCGTCGCGGGCGCCACCGGCGGTTGCGGACGATTCCGGGCGCGGGGGCGCGGACGCCGTCGGGGTCGCATCCACGCGCACAGGGGACTCGGTGAGGGAGGTCATGGCCAGGCTCCGCCGGTGAGGGTCGTGCGGCCCCGGTTTCAAGCGAGGCCGCCGGTCGCCTCCCCCTCTGTCGGGCGGCCGGTCGAGCCGGTCCCTTCAGAGTCGCCTCGCCCGCACGGTCCTGGCGCCTGAGAGGTTCCGGGGAGAATTGCCCCTTCGGCGCCCGCGACGACCCCGGAGCCCGGGGCGGCACGGGCTCTCCCGTGCGAGGTCTGCAGCGATCGAACGATATCACCGGGCGGCCGGGCGGGCCGCTCGCGCCGCCCTCCCGATTCCCGGCCGGGGTCCCCCACCTGGTGAGGGGGGTCACCCGCCGTTCGGCCCGTCACCGGGCGGCGCGGGGCGCCGAGCGGGTAGCGTCGGGGACGTGATCGTGGTCAGCGTGTGCAGCCTGAAGGGCGGGGTCGGCAAGACCTCCGTGGTCCTGGGACTCGCCTCATCGGCGCTGTCCCGAGGGGTTCCCACGCTGGTCGTCGACCTGGATCCGCAGGCCGACGCGACCCTCGCGCTGGACGTCGCCGGCAGACGCCGAGGTCGACGTCGCGACCCTGCTCGGCAACCCCCGGCGCAAGACGTTCGACGCCGCCGTGACCCCCAGCGGCTGGGAGTCCGGCGACCAGCGGCTCGACGTCATCCCCGGCTCCGCCGAGAGCGCGCGCCTACGACGGCCGCCGGGCGACCGAGCGGGCCCTCTCCCGGCTGGGGCAGGCGCTGGCCACCACCGAGGACTACCGGCTGGTGATCATCGACTGCCCGCCCTCCTTCGGCGGCCTGACCCGGTCGGGCCTGGTGGCGAGCAACCGGGCCGTCGTCGTGACGGAGCCGGCGCTGTTCTCGGTGACGGCCGCCGACCGCGCGCTGCGCGCCATCGACGAGCTGCGCCGCTCCAGCGCCCCCGACCTGCAGCCGCTCGGCGTCATCGTCAACCGGTACCGGGACCGCTCCCCCGAGCACCGCTACCGGGTCACGGAGCTCGCCGACATGTTCGGGCCGCTGGTGCTGACGCCGACGATCCCGGAGCGCAGCGCGCTGCAGCAGGCGCAGGGGGCGAGCATGCCCATCCACCGCTGGCCCGGCCCGGCCGCGACCGAGCTCGGCGGGGCGTTCGACGCGCACCTCGCCCGGGTGCTCCGGGCGGAGTCTCGCCCGCCCCGGCGCCGGTCGTCGTCCGCTGCGCCGGAGGCCGCGGCCGTCTGAGGCCTGGGGTCCGCCCCGGCTCGGGATCTCGTGATCCGTGTGCTCGAGCGTCTGCTCAGTCAAGGCAAGACGGCATGAGTGATCACACGCTCGGCCACACGCTCAGCCCCGGTCCCAGGCGCGGACGGCGGCGGCGGCGGCGCGCTCGACCGTCCGGATCCCCTCGCCGAAGGTCCCGCTGCCCGTGCTCAGCACCGACATGCACAGCGTCCTGTTGCCCTGACGCACGCAGCCGTCGCTGTTGACGATCCATCGACCCTTCACGGGCAGCCAGCCGTTCTTGACGCGGGTCGCGCCCGCGACGGCGCCGACGCCCCATCGCTGCGAGGGGATCACTCTCGCCATCAGCCAGCGCGTGTAGCGGTCGGCGGCACCGCGCCCCTGGCTGATCGAGGCGAGCAGGCGGACCTGGTCCTGCGCGGTCGTCTGCCACCCGTCCCACCGCATCAGGAGGTGCGGGATCTGGGTGGTGTGCGTCATGCCGGCCGCCGCCGCCGCGCGCGGCGACGGCGCTGTTGCCGCCCGAGATCCGCCACAGCCGGCTGGTCGCGGCGTTGTCGCTGACAGTGATCATCCGGGTGGCGAGCGCGCGCTCCGTGCTCGTCAGGGGTCCGCGGGCCTCGGCCGCGCGCAGCACCAGGAGCTTGACGATGCTCGCGGTGCGCACCGGCGCGCCGGCGCCCACGTCGCACCACCTGGCGGCCCGCGGTGTCGGTGATCGCGAGGTCGACCGTCGCGCGGCGGCCGCGGAGGGCGGTCGTCACCGCGGCGCGGACGGCCCGCTCGCGGCTGGGCGAAGGCGTGGGTGCCGGGGTGTTCCCGGTTGCCGTCGTGGTCGGGCTTGCCGTCCTGTTCCGGCTGGCCGTCGTGGTGCGACCTGCCGTCGTGGTGCGACCTGCAGTCGTGGTGCGACCTGCCGTCGTGGTGCGACCTGCAGTCCTGTTCCGACCTGCCGTCCCCGACCCGGGGTGTGAGGCGCCGGCGGAGCGAGCCGTCGTGGGCGTCGGGGCGGCCGTGTCGAGAGCCGACACCCCCGGCAGAGGCCAACTCCCTCCGCCCCCGCACAAGCG
Source organism: uncultured Actinomycetota bacterium (assembly GCA_963792195.1). Classification (GTDB taxonomy): domain Bacteria; phylum Actinomycetota; class Actinomycetes; order Actinomycetales; family Kineosporiaceae; genus DATKNA01. The sequence goes on from CAWBVK010000011.1 coordinate 42,050, forward strand.
CGACCGCCGGTGCCGCAAGGGCCACGAGCAGGGCCACAACACCTACGACGAGGGCACTCCTGGGCCCTCGCCGCGGATAGGAGTGCCGGCCTGCCATGCGGGCATCGAACACAGACGGTGACGACCGCGCCAGGCCTTCTGTCGTGACGTCATAGCGATGGGCCACAGCAGCTCACCGCCAATGACCCGTTCTCGACGCAGAGTTATCAGAGGAGAGGGCGCCGCTCACAGTGCTTCGGTGCTCAGTGCAGCCGGTGGATCGGCCGGAGACAGGCCGGCAAGACGCTCGAGCACCCCCTCGCCGCGCTCGGCGTAGGCGATGAACGTCGCCAGGACCGCCGCGAAGACGAGCACGGCGAGAGCGTCGCCGGCATCGGCGGCAGCGTCGTAGATACCGTGGAGCACTCCAGCGACGAGCAGGCCGGTGACGACGAGTGCGGTGAACTGACGAGCGCGCTGGTGCGCGAGGCCGAGGAAGAAGGCCGTGATCCCCGCCATGCATGCGTGCAACAGACTGTCGGCCAGCAGGCGCCAGACGGCGACGACGACCAGTTCCTTGGCGTGCCCACCACCGCTCCCAGTGAGGTCGCCGGCCTTGAGGACGGCCTCCGCGGTCCCGAACGCGAGGCCGCTGACCGCGCCGAGGAACAGGAAGGTGCGCGGCGTGTAGCTCGCGCCCACGACATGGACGACGACCAGCACGCCCAGCAGCTTCGCCACCTCTTCGGGGGGGTGATGGCAGCGGCGCCGAAGGCGACGACAGGGTGGCCGCCAGAGGCTGCGGTCCTTCAGGATCGGGATCGGCGACAGCGCCGCCAGGTCGAGCACGGGCCAGCTGGGTCCGGGCGGGGCGGACGGCGCGCTGGGCGTGGAACCCGAGTTCTCCAGCAACGACGCGCCGCAGCCGCCGCAGAAGCGACCGCCCCACTGCCGGGGCACGCCGCAGGCGGCGCAGAAGCGGGGGGTGGCGGGCACGGTCACAGCTCGGCCTCCGATCGTCGGGACAGGTGCAGCGGCCTGGCCACGTACCGATTCCACAGCGAAGCGAAGGTCTTCTTCGCCGCGACCGCCCGGGCCGAGCTCTCGTTGCCGTCGAGGTAGTCGCCGTCGGCCGTGTCGCAGTCGCCGTAGACGTCCTGGTTCTGCGCCCAGGCGAGGTAGGACAGGTCGGCGTCCAGGGAGGCGCTCCAGGCCTGCGTGAGCGCGGAACGGATCTGGCGGGAATGGGACAGCGGACCGAAGTCGAGGACGTCGAGCTGGTCGAGCAGGCGCCGGCGCATCTCGCTGACGCGCTGCAGGCCGGCGGCGGCAGCGTCGGCCGGCAGGACGCAGTCCGCGAGGCCCTGGGTGGCGGCGACGACGGCGCGGCGCGCCGTGGTGCTCGCGTCGAGCAGGCGGTCCACCCGGCCGGCCGCCTGCAGCTGCGCCCTGCGCCGCTCGGCAGCGGCCCGGCGCGACGCAGCCTCGCCCGCTGCGCGTTCGGCCCGGGCCGCCGAATCCGCCCCCGTCGCGGCCTCACCGGGTACCGAGGGTTGCGGCGAGGGCGTGGGCGGCGGCGGCACGGAGGGGGGCCACGACGGCGACGGCGCTGGCAGCCTTCGGTGTCTCAGGTCGGAGGACCAGCCAGGCACCCCCCGCCCCGACCGCGACCACCATGACGGCCGCGACGGCGGCCAGCCGGGCGCCACGCGGCGAGCGCTCGTGCCATCGCTGCTCCAGGGGCGCGACCGGAGCGGTCTGCAGCGTCGTCCCGGACACCGGCGGCTGAACCGGCGGCCGAGCGCCCACCGGCGATCCGCAGGACGGGCAGAAGGCGCCGGCCGGAAGCCGGGCACCGCAGGCAGTGCAGAACATGTCCCTCCCCTTCCGCCCCTGAACCGCGGCGTGGCGCGACAGGTCGAGACGGTAGGTGGAGAGAAGATCAGGGCGAGGCGTGATCACACGGCCGACACCCGCTCGGCGGACGGCCGCTCGGGTGTCGGGGTGGCAGTGAGGTCAGCCGATGGCGCGGCTGCGGCGACGCGAGGCGAGCTCGTCGTCGGGGTGGTCGGACGGCTCCTCGCCCGGCGCGCTCGCCCGGCAGTTCAGCGAGCGCTGCCCTCGACCTCGCGCCACACCCGGCCGACCGCGATGCCGAACACGCCCTGCCCGCCCTGGACGAGGTCGATGACCTCGTCCGGCGGACGTGCACTCGTAGACGCTCGCGCCGTCGCTCATCAGCGTGATCTGGGCGAGGTCGTCGACGCCGCGCTCGCGCAGGTGCTCGACCGCCGTCCGGATGTGCTGCAGCGAGACGCCGGTGTCGAGCAGTCGCTTGACGACCTTGAGCACGAGGATGTCGCGGAAGCTGTAGAGCCGCTGGGTGCCCGAGCCGGTCGCGGGGCGGACGCTCGGCTCGACCAGGCCGGTGCGGGCCCAGTAGTCGAGCTGGCGGTAGGTGATGCCGGCGGCGCGCGCACGCCGTCGGCCCGCGGTAGCCCACGTGCTCGTCGAGCACGGGCAGGTCGTCGGTGAAGAGCAGACCCTGCGCCGACGCCGCGGACACCGCCGGTGCGCGGAACACTGCCCGGAGCCTCGCCGGTTCCGCTCACGCCGTCCTCCTGTCCCTGCGCCCTCGCGGGGAAGACTGCGTGCCGCGCGCCGCGTACACCTGCGACTCCGAGGAGTCGAACTACACCGCGGGCTTTACCCTCCGAACCGTAAGGGGCTGCCAGCCGAGCGTCAACGAAGGCTCCGACCGGGTACCCCGCGTGTCGTATAACGATTCGACGCGCCGCCGACACGCCGCCTGGCGAGCACAGTGAGTGGTCAGATCGGGACCCCTTGACGACGCACGGTTACTGCTCGACTTCGCTCCGGTCAGCTCGGTGGCTGCTGACCGGTCGCTCCGCTCGCCGAAGTCCTCCGGCGAGATCTGGTCGAGGAACTCGCGGAACTTCTCCACCTCGTCCTCCTGCTCGTCCGGGATGGCGATGCCCGCCGTCGTCGAGCACCCCGTCGGCTGCCGTAGATCGGCGTACCGGTGCGCAGGGCCAGCGCGATGGCGTCGGACGGCCGGGCGCTGACCTCGACGCCGCCGTCGAACACCAGCTCCGCGTAGAAGACGCGTCCGCGCAGGTCCGTGATCCGCACCTCGGTGAGCTGCGGCCGAGAGCCTCGAGCACGTCCGGAACAGGTCGTGGGTCAGCGGGCGCGGCGGGACGATCCCCTGCTGTGCGAAGGCGATCGCCGTCGCCTCGGCCGCCCCGATCCAGATCGGCAGGTAACGGTCGCCGTCTCGCTTCGCGCAGCAGGACGATCGGCTGGTTCGAGGGCATCTCGACCCGGACTCCGACGACGTCGAGCTCGCGCACACCGCCACCGTACCTCCCGTTCCCGACCGGCGCGACGGCCCCCCGGACAGCCGATCTCGATCTTGTGAAGTCACGGTGCGGGGCGCTGCAAGGCGCTCGACACGAGGGCCGAGTGCAGGCGCACGGACAGCGCCGCCAGCTCGCGAGCCGTCTCGTCGGCGCGCCCCGCGGCCTCGGGTCCGCGCTGCCGCCGCAGCGGCGCCACGACCTGCTCCACCAGGCCGGCCTCGCGGTCCGCCGCGGTCCGGAAGGGACGCAGGTGCCGCGGCTCGATGCCGAACCGCGCGAGTCCGGCAGCGGCGCGCAGCTACCGCCAGGGCCTCGGCGTCGTACCCCCGTCCGGGGCGCTGGGCGGTCAGACCGTAGGACTCGAGCTCGTCGAGCGGCTCCTCCGCGTTCCCGGCGGCCAGCAGCTCGCGCCGGCTGTAGGGGTCGGCGGGGCTCGGGTGCGGGCATGTCCGGCACGAGCCGCGGCACGCGGGGCCGGCGCCCGGCAGCGGCGGCGGGTCGAGGCCGGCGTCCAGCGCGTCGAGGTGATCCCGGATGACCTGCAGGGGCAGGTAGTGGTCCCGCTGCACGCGCAGCACGAACCGCAGCCGCTCGACGTCCGCATGGGCGAACTTGCGGTACCCGGACGGGGTGCGCTCGGGGTCGATCAGACCCTCGCGCCTCCAGGAAGCGGATCTTGGAGATGGTCACGTCGGGGAAGTCCGGCCGCAGCGCGGTCAGGACCTCGCCGATGCTCATCGAGGCGCGCGGACCGTGCCTGCCGGCGCGCGGCGGCGTTGGCCACGGCCCCGTCACCCCTCGGCGCCGGCCCCGCCGCTCCGCGGGCTCGGGTGGAAGACCATCCGGTACTTGCCGATCTGGACCTCGTCGCCGTCCCGCAGGACGACCTCGTCGATCCGGTCCCGGCTGCACGTACGTGCCGTTGAGCGAGCCGACGTCGCGGACGGCGAACTCCCCGCTCGCACGGCGCAGGAACTCGGCGTGGCGGCGGGAGACCGTGACGTCGTCGAGGAAGATGTCACTGTCGGGGTGGCGGCCCGCCGTCGTCTTCTCCGAGTCCAGCAGGAAGCGCGCGCCCGAGTTCGGTCCGCGCTGGACGACGAGCAGCGCCGACCCCTCCGGCAGCGCCTCGATCGCCGACCGGTCGGCCGTGGACAGCCCCGACTCGGGCGTCTCGACGGCCTCCGGGGTGCCGACCGGGTGCAGGGACATCGTCGTGTCCGGCCCCCCGCTCGGGGCGCCACCGTGCTGCCCTTGCTGGCCGGTCCCCGCGCCGGGTTCCGTCATCGCGGCCTCCTCGTCCATGGCGATCCGCAAGCCTAACCCTCGACGGCAGGTCGAGGTACCTGTCGGCGTGCCGCAGCCGTCAGGAGAGCTGCTCGCGATACTGCTCCGACGTCAGCAGCCCCTCGACCGCCCCCGGGTCGGCGGGCTCGACCTCGAACATCCAGCCCTCGCCGTACGGGTCGGTGTTGACCAGGTCGGGATTGGCGTCCAGCGCCTCGTTGCGCGCCACCACGGTGCCGCTGATCGGCGCGTACAGGTCGCTCACGCTCTTCGTCGACTCGACCTCGCCGACAGAGGACCCTGCGGAGACGTCGGCGCCCTGGTCCGGGAGCGACACGAAGACGATGTCGCCGAGCGCGTCCTGGGCGTAGGCGGTGATCCCGATGCGCACCCGTTCCCCGACGGGCTGCACCCACTCGTGCTCGCTCGTGTACCGCAGCTGGTCGGGGTACTCGAAGTCGGCCATCAGCCGGTCCTCTCGGTCAGGGGGTGCCGCCCGGGGCCGGGCGAGCGTACTGAGGCGTGGTCGCGGCACGCAACGCGTCGACGCGCACGGCTTGTGCCTGCGTGACGCGCCCCTGGGCGCCCTTGCTGCGCAGCACGTCCAGGACGCCGCCGGGGATCTGCAGGACCTTGGCGAGCGTCTGCGGCTCGCCGATGACCTTGTACCGGTACGGCGGCGTGAGCAGGCGGCCGTCGACCCGGACGCCGTCGGCGTCGTCGGTGAACGCCGTCGCGGCAACCACGCGCACGTCGCCGATCTGGATCACTTCGGCGCCTCCGTCACGCAGCTCCTCGAGCGTGTCGAGGAGCACGGAGGCGTCGACCTGCCGGCGGGGGTCCGCGATGTCGAGCTCGATGCCCGGCCCGGAGGCCGGCACGGTGCCGGCGAGCAGTCCGAGCGTGTCCAGCCGCTCCTGCGCGGCCTGTTGCGCAGCCTCGGAGCTGTCGCTCCCCGAGAGCAGCCTGTCGCGGATCGCCTGCTGGCTGCGGATGTCCTGCTCCGCGCGCGCCTCGGCGTTGGTGACGTTGTCGAGCAGCCGGACCAGGTCGGCCTGGCGCAGCTGGTCCAGGCCCTGGATCTGGGTCTGCCGGGCCTGGACGACGAGCGCGAAGCCGAGCAGCGCGCAGAGCAAGGCCCCCAGCAGCTGCGCGCGGGAGGCGTGCGGCCGCATCGCGCGGCTGAGGCGTCCGCGTGCGACGGTGCTCTCCGTGGGCGACGCAGCCGGCGCGGGCACCGCCGGGGCGTCCCGCGGGAGGAGGGACCCTGCAGCGACCGCCGGCTCGGCGTCGTGCTCCCCCGGCTCCTCGGCCGGAGCCTCGACAGGGCCGGCGACGTCTGCGGCCGGCTCCTCGACAGGCTGTTGGGCCGGCGCCGCGACGCGCCCCGCGGCGGGCCCGTCGGACGGCTCCTGGACACGCCCCTCGCTCGGCGCCTCGGCGACGTCCCCGGCCGGGCCCACTGACCGATCCTCTGCCGGCTCCCCGTCGAGCGCCCCTGTCCGCTGCTGGCCGGGCTCCCCCGCCGGCTCCTCGGCGGGCTCCCCCGCAGGCTCCTCGGCGGGCTCCTCGGCGGGCTCCTCGGCCGGCTCCCGGCCTGACGCCCCCGACGGCTCCTCGGCCGGCTCCTCGGCCGGCACGCGGCCTGGCGCCCCCGACGGCTCCTCGGCGGGATCCTCGGAGCGCTCGCCCCCGGGCGGGGCCTCCTCGTCGACCAGGGCGGCGACCGGGGCGGACCCGGCGCTGTCGGCGTCCGGGGCGGTCGAGCCGGTCGGGGCGGTCCGCGTGGCCGTGGGAGCGCCGGGCGTGGCGCCCCGGTCCATTGCCTCGACCGGGGGCCGGTGGTCGGGCGGCAGCCGGTCCTTGCCCCTGCCGTTGGTCTCTGGACGCGACGTCACGGTCAGGCCTTGAACAAGTGCCGGCGGATCGCCGCCGCGTTGGAGAAGATCCGGATACCGAGGACGACGACCACACCGGTCGACAGCTGCGAGCCCACGCCGAGCTGGTCCCCCAGGTACACGATCAGCGCCGCGACGATGATGTTGGACAAGAACGAGACAGTGAAGACGCGGTCGTCGAAGATCCCGTCCAGGACGGCACGCAGACCGCCGAACACCGCGTCGAGGGCGGCGACGACCGCGATGGGCAGATACGGCTGCAGCCACAGCGGCACGGTCGGCTCGAGGACCAGGCCGGCGACGACGCCGACGAGCAGGCCGATCGCGGCGATCACGGGGAGACCTCCGAGGTGGGCGGGACGGTACCGGCGCCCTGCGACTGTCCCGTCGACGGGACTGCCGACGGGAGCGGCGAGGCGGACGGCGAGGCCGATGCGCCGGGGGAACCAGGCGTGCCGGCGGGTGCGGGAGGTGCAGCGGCGCCCGCGTAGACGAACCGCGTCGGTGATTCGCCTGCCCCCGGGAGCTCGAGGTTCGTGGACGGAACGATAGCGGCCTGGACCCCGTAGTTGTCGCGCAGAGCCTGCAGGTAGGCGCCTGCCGCGCCCGCCGCGAACAGGGTCTGCAGGCCTGCGGCGTCGCCGACGGCCTGCACGACGTACGGCGGGACCAGCGGCCGGAAGTCCACCAGGATGGCCTGCCCGGCGTACCGGATCGCCGACCGCGCGGTCAGTCGCTGCCCGTTCACCGCCACGGCCTCGGCACCGGCCGCCCACAGGCCGTTGACGACCGTCTGCAGGTCCCGGTCGAGCACCCGCCCCTGGTCGGCCGTCGTTCCCTGGCGCGGGTCGGTCCCGCCGCCCGCGGACGTCGACGGGGCGTCGGCCATGGTGATCCGCAGGCCGGGTCCGGTGACGGGGGTCTCGCCGGCGAGAAGCTCCAGCAGGTTGTTCTGCTCGGCGAGATGCGCGCCGCCGGCGCCGGTGAGGGCGCGGGCCCGCAGCGTCGCGACCTCTGCCCGCAGGCGGTCCAGCTGCTCCTGCTGGGAGTCGAGCGCGGCGGTGCGCTCGCGCACCTGAGCCTGCAGGGCCGCCCGCGCTTGATCTGCACCGGGTTGCGGACGGCGCAGCTCGAGGATCGACCGCGTGGCCAGCGCGCCGCAGACCAGCGCGAGCAGCAGCGTCAGAACCAGGCCGCGCCGGGTGGGCCGGACGCCCTGCGCGCGGCGGGCGGCGGCGGTCGCGTACCCGGGGTCGAGGGGCCGCTCCATGACCTCGCGGAGCAGGGTCATGGAGGCGTCGAGGGGGCGAGCCCCCGGTCCCGTCTCGGCCGCCACGTCCGTCATGGTTTCACGTCGGTGCGCTCGCCGGGTCAGACCCCCGGAACCCCCGCGGGGCCTGCCGCCGGCCTGGCCTGCTCCGCCCGCGCGGCGCCGAGCACCTCGCGCACCTGCCGCAGGTACAGCCACCCGGCCCACCAGTACAGGCCCACGCCCCACCAGGCGAACGCCCAGCCGAAAGCCCGGGCAGGACCGGCCACCGGACCGCCGATCTGAGCGAGCAGCAGCAGCGGGAACGCGTACAGCAGGCAGAACGTGGCGGCCTTGCCGAGGAAGTGCACCGGGAGCGGGCCGTACCCGTACCGGGCCAGCGCGGGGATGGTGAAGGCCAGCAGCACGTCGCGGCCGACGATCACCGCGAGCAGCCACCAGGGGACGACGTCGCGCCAGGCGAGCCCGACGAGCGTGGCGAGGATGTAGAGCCGGTCCGCGGCGGGGTCGAGCAGCTGGCCCAGCCGGGAGACCTGGTTGAACCGACGGGCGAGTACGCCGTCGAGGTAGTCCGTGAAGCCGCTGATCATGAGTACGGCGAGCGCCCAGCCGTCGCCGCCGGGTGAGGACGAGCCAGAAGAACACCGGGACGAGCACCAGCCGCAGCGCGCTCAGCGCGTTGGGCAGCGTGACGATCCGGTCCGCAGCGGGGTCCAGGGGTGGGGGGCCGGCCCCTGCCCGGGTCTTGCCCGGTGGGTCGGTGCTCGCGCTCGTCACCTCGTTCAGTCCTTCGGCCCGCCGGCGACGTAGACGACCTGGCCGGAGACGAACGACGCCTCGTCGCGGACGAGGAACGACACCACGGCGGCGATGTCCTCGGGTCGCCCGATCCGGCGGACCGGGATCTCCTTCGCGACCGCCGCCTGGAAGTCCTCGAAGGAGATCCCCATCCGCGCCGCCGTCGCGGCCGTCATGTCGGTCGCGATGAACCCGGGTGCGACCGCGTTGACCGTGACGCCGAACGGGCCGAGCTCGATCGCGAGCGTCTTGGTGAACCCCTGCAGGCCGGCCTTGGCCGCGGAGTAGTTGGCCTGGCCCCGGTTGCCCAGGGCGGACGTGCTCGACAGGTTGACGATGCGGCCCCAGCCGGCCTGGGTCATGTGCTGCTGCACCTCGCGGCTCATCAGGAAGGAGCCGCGCAGGTGGACGCCCAGCACCGCGTCCCAGTCGTCGTCGCTCATCTTGAACAGCAGGTTGTCCCGGATGATCCCGGCGTTGTTGACCAGCACGACCGGTGGCCCGAGCTCGGCGACGACCCGCGCGACGGCGGCCCGGACGGCGTCGGCGCCGGGACACGTCGACGCCGACGGCGCAGACGCGCGGCCGCCGGCCGCCGTGATGGCCTCGACGGTGCCCGCGCAGGCCCGCTCGTCGAGGTCGAGGACGGCGACGGCGAACCCGTCGGCGGCGAGCCGGGTGGCCACGGCCGCCCCGATCCCGCGGGCCGCTCCCGTCACGATCGGCCACCCGCTGCCCGCCGCTCGCCGCCGGCGGTGCTCGTGGATTCGGTCATGGGGCATCCTCCTGCATGCTCGCGCCCTGGCTCGTGCCGCCGGGCAACTTATCCGGCCCCCGTGTCCGCGTCATTCGACAGCGCGCGGCTTCGCCGAGGCATGAGCAGCAGCGCGGCGACGGTCGCGACCGCGACGGCCGCGAGGGCCACGAACACGGTGTGGCCGGCACCGGCGAGGGCCTGCCGGACGTAGGCCACGACGTCGGCCGCGGCACCCGGACGCAGCGCGAGGCCCGCGGCGTCCGCGCCCTCGGGCAGCCGGTCCCGCAACCCGGCGGGGGCGGAGCGGAATCGGGAGGTGGTCGTCGCGGTGACCAGCGCGCCGAACACTGCCACCCCGACGGCGCTGCCCAGTGACCGGCTGAACATGGCGGTCCCGGTCACCAGCCCGCGCTCCTCCCACCCGACGAACGACTGGACGGCGACCATGGTCGGGCTGGCGATGAGGCCCAGCCCGACGCCGGCGAGGAAGCAGACGCCCGCCACCGCCCAGAGGGTCGAGGACGCCGACAACAGGACGCCCAGGCCCGTGGCGGCCACGAGGACGGCGCCCCCGACGAAGCGCGGTGTCGCGGAAGCCGATGCGCAGGTAGAGCCGCCCCGAGAAGGTGGCGGCCAGCGGCCAGCCGATGGTCATGGTCGCCAGCGCGAAGCCGGCGCCGACCGCTCCGGCACCGAGCACGCCCTGGGCGAAGACGGGGACGTAGGAGTCGAGGCCGATGAGCAGCGCGCCGACGCCCAGCTGGGCGAGCGCGCTGCCGACCAGCAGGCGACGGCGGAAGACCCACAGCGGGACGACCGGCTCGGCGGCCCGGCGCTCGACGACCACGAACGCGCAGAGGGCGGCCACGCCGGCGGCGAGGACGCCGATCCCGGCCGGCGACTCCCAGGCCCACGCGACGCCGCCTTCGAGCAGCCCGAGGATCACCAGCGACCACCCGGTGACGAGCAGGGCGGAGCCCGCGTAGTCCATCGCGTGGGACCGCCGCTCGACGCTCTCGGCGAAGCGGCGGGCGAGCAGCCAGAAGGCGACGGCGCCGACCGGGAGGTTGACGACGAAGATCCATCGCCAGGACGCGTACTGGGCGAGGATGCCCCCGACCGCGGGTCCCACGACCGCCGACATCCCCCACACGCTGGCCATGTACCCCTGCACCCGGGCCCGCTCCGCCACCGAGTACAGGTCGCCGACGACGGTGATGCTGACGGGCTGGATCGCGCCGGCACCCAGGCCCTGGACGGCGCGCCCGGCGATGAGCACAGGCATCGAAGGGGCCGCGGCGCACAGGACCGACCCGGCGAGGAAGAGGGCGATCCCCCAGAACAGCACGGGCCGCCGGCCGAAGCTGTCGGCCAGCCGGCCGTACAGCGGGGTGGTCACCGCCGAGGTCAGCAGGTAGATCGAGAAGAGCCACGGGAACTGGGAGAACCCGCCCAGCTCGCGGACGATCGTGGGGACCACCGTCGCCAGCACCGTCGAGTCCAGCGCGACCAGGGCGGTGGCAGCCATCAGGGCCACGAGCACGGTGCCGCGTTCGGACCGTAGGCCGATGCCCCCCCGCTCGACCGTCGAAGTCATCCCATGACCCTCTCACGGTCGCTGGACGGTCCGCCTGTCGTCGGGCAGCCGCGTCGTCACGCGGCGCCGGTCGAGCATCTCCAGCAGCGGGATCGCGACCCGGCGGGACGTCCCCAGCGCCTGCCGGGCCTCACTCGTCGTGAAGGGCTGCGGCAGGACGGCCAGGACGGCGCGCGCCCGGTCGACGGCGTCCGGCAGGAGCACGACGCCGTCCGCGACCCGCAGCACGGCCCCGGCGCGCTCGGCCGCGGCCAGCTCCCGGCGGCCCAACCCCAGCGCGGCGAGCCGGTCGGCCGGCGGCGCCGCGAACGGATCGGGACCGAGCTCATCGGCCAGCGCACGGACGGCCGCCGCCACGGGTGCTGGCAGGTCCTGCGCCTGCCGGGTGTCCACGACCCGGCCGGCCCGGACGGCCAGCGGGGGCCGCACCAGGGCTCCGGCGAGCGCGTCGTCGGGCACCTCCGCCGGCAGCGGAGGCTCGCACCCCCGCAGCGCCGCGCGCACGCCGTCCAGCGGGATGCCCGGCTCGATGCCGGCCACGGGCCGGGCGCCGGCCACCGCGGCGGCGAGCACTGACTGCCACGCCGAGACGGCCGCTGGGTCGAACAGCCAGGCACCGACGCGGACGGCGTCCGAAGGGGCCTCGGCGCCGATGGCAACCAGGCGCGCCACGGGCAGGGCGCCGCGTTCCACCAGGAGCGCGGCGGCGTCCGGCGGGCCGGCGGCATGCAGCGCCGGCGAGCTCGGCGGCCCTCGCCCGGGCGGCACCGCGCCGGGCCAGCTCGGGCGGGGCGGTGTCGAGCACGGTGACCCGCGCGACGATCCGGTGGGCGCCGGGGTCGCGCAGCAGCGCCACGTCCCGAGCCGCGAGCGGCAGCGGCCGGTCGAGGCGCAGCCGGGCAAAGCGAGTCGCGGGACGATTCCCGGCACGTGGGGAGCGGAGGCTGCGTGGGCAGCGCTCCCGCGCCCGGGCCGCCGAGCAGCCGCACCCGGACGCCGACCGCCGCCGACCCGGCGTGCAGCACCGCCTGCCCGGGTACGGGCTCGTCCGGCTGATCCGGGTCGCCCGGGAGGTCGAGCCGGACGTCGACGAGGTCCGCCCGGTCGACGCTGCCGGGGGTCGCCAGGACGTCGCCGCGGCGCACCGCCTCGCGCTCGGTGCCGCGCAGGTTGACGGCGACGCGCGCCACGGCGCCGACGGCGTCCTGGGGCTCGCCCAGGGACTCCAGGGCCCGCGACCTGCACCCGGCGGGGCGCGGCCGCCGTCGGCGGCCAGCACGACCAGGGCGTCCCCGGCCCGCAGGGTGCCGGCATCGAGGGTGCCGGTGACGACGGTGCCGCTGCCGCGGATGGAGAACGACCGGTCGACCCAGAGCCGCACGGGGGCGTCCCGGTCGGGCGCCGGCAGGGAGCGCACGAGGTCGGCGAGCGCGCGGCGCAGCTCCGGCAGGCCATGCGCCGGTCCGCGCGCTGACGGCGACGGCGGGCAGCCCGGCGAGGGAGGTGCCGTCGAGCCGGCGGCGGACGTCGGCGGCGACCGGCCCGGGATCGGCCAGGTCGCTGCGCGACACCGCGAGCAGGGCGTGCCGGACGCCGAGGGCGTCGAGCGCCGCGACGTGCTCCGCCGTCTGCGGCATCCACCCTTCGTCGGCGGAGACGACGAGCAGCACCGCGGGGACCGGGCCGACGCCGGCGAGCATCGTCGGGACGAAGCGCTCGTGCCCGGGAACGTCGACGAACGCGACCACCTCGCCGGCCGGCAAGGTGGTCCAGGCGAAGCCGAGGTCGATGGTCATCCCCCGGCGGCGCTCCTCCTCGTACCGGTCGGGCTCCATCCCGGTGAGCGCCCGGACCAGGGTGGACTTGCCGTGGTCGACGTGCCCGGCGGTGGCGACGACGTACATCAGCCGGCCTCCCGGGCGGCCACGGCGAGCACGGCCGCGGCGATCGCGTCGTCGTCGGCGGGAGCGACCGAGCGCAGGTCGAGCAGGAGCACGCCGCGCTCGACCCGGCCCAGGACGGGCGGCGTTCCGGTGCGCAGCGGCTCGGCGAGGGCGGCGTCGAGCTCCACCGCGGACGACGGCAAGGTCGTGCCCGGCGCCCCGCCGCCGCCGACCACCGCGCTGCTCTGCACGGCGCAGGCGCGGACGCCGGCGGCGCCCAGCCGGGCGGCGAGGGCGCAGGCCCGCTCGCGGAGCTCCTCCGGTCGGGCGTGCAGCGCGGCCGCCGTCGGCGTCCGGGGGCCGGTGAGGGTGGCCTCGAGCGCGGCCAGGGTGAGCTTGTCCACGCGCAGCGCCCGGGCCAGCGGGTGCCGGCGCAGGCGGCTCGACGACCTCCGTCCGGCCGAGGAGCAGGCCCGCCTGCGGGCCGCCGAGGAGCTTGTCGCCGCTGGCGGTGACCAGCGCGGCACCGGCCCGCCAGGGACGTGGCCGCGTCGGGCTCGCCGGGCAGCAGCGGCTCGGGCGCGAGCAGGCCGGAGCCGATGTCGGCGACGACGGGCACGGGCTCCCCGTCGGGACGACGGAGGGTCGCGAGCTCGGCCACCTCGACGGACGACGTGAAGCCGGTGACGACGAAGTTCGACGGGTGGACCTTGAGGACGAAGGCGGTGTCCGGCGCCGACGGCGTCCGCGTAGTCGCCCAGGTGGGTGCGGTTGGTGGTGCCGACCTCCCGCAGCCGGGCGCCGGTCGACTCCAGCAGGTCGGGCAGGCGGAACCCGTCGCCGATCTCGACGAGCTCGCCGCGGCTGACGAGGATCTCCCGGTCCTGCGGCGAGCGCGGTGGCGGCGAGGGCGAGGGCGGCGGCGCCGTTGTTGACGACGTGGACGGCCTCGGCGGCGGGCACGGCCGCGGCGAGGGCGGCGAGCGGTGCCGCGCCCGCGCCGCGCCCGGCGGCCGGTGGCGAGGTCGAGCTCGACGTCGGTGGTGCCGGCGGCGGCCACGAGCGCGTCGACGGCGGCGGCGGAGAGCGGCGCGCGGCCGAGGTTGGTGTGCAGCAGCGACGCCCGTCGCGTTGATCACCGGCCGCAGGCTGGCGGCGTGCCGGGGCAGCCCGGCGAGGGCGGCGTCCGCGGCGGCGGCCGGCGGCAGCTCCCCCGCCCGCACCCGCGCCAGCGCCTGCGTGACCGCGGCCTTCACGGCGGGGCGACCCAGCCGGGCAGTGGCCTCGACGAGACGCTCGTCCGCCAGGACGGCGTCGGTGCGCGGCACGGCACGACGGGGATCGGCCACCGGCGGAGTCTACGGCCGCCCCTCCCCCTCCCCCCCGGCGATCAAGGAAAAGTTGGGGATCAAGGAAAAGTTGGGGATCAGCGCAGCCCGTGGGCGTAGAGGTCCCGCAGCAAGGCGATCTCGGCGCCGTGGTGGATCACCTCGCGGTGGATGTGCAGGACGAGCGCGGACTTGGGCGCGTCGGCGTACGGTCCCTCCGCCGGCCCGCAGGGCTCGTCGAGACCCTCCTCCCCCAGGGCGCGGACGCCGGCGGTCCACCGCTCGTACTGCTCGTCGAGCTGCTCGAGCGCGGCCTTGGCGGTGGGCGCGTAGTCGTGGTCGTCGTAGCTCGTCGGCGGGCCGCCGAAGTGCGCCGCGCTGCGCACGCCGAGGACGCCGACGATCACGTGGGCCAGCCGCCAGGCGATGGTCGTGACCGGCGTGGGCTCGGGCGGGGGGAACGCGAACTCGACGACGAGATCCCCGCTGCCGCCCTGCAGAGGCGTCCGGGCCTGACCGCGCGGGCGCAGGTTCCACGCCCCCGGGACGGGTTCCCAGAGGTACTCGTCGTCGCTGAGCCCGTCGAGGCGGGGGCGGAGCTGCTCGGTCCAGTGCCAGGTGAGCTGCTCGAGGAGCTGGGCGTTCCAGGTGGTGGTCATGTGGCGACCCTAGGACCGGATGCGGACAGGTACGGTCCTGGTTCTGCCGCAGAATGCAGGTGTGCTCGAGACGCTCCGCGCGGCTGCTGCGACTGCTCGGCCTGTTCCAGTCGCGCCCCGCGTGGACGGCCCCCGAGCTGGCGCTGCGCCTCGGCGTGACCGAGCGGACGGTGCGCCGCGACGTGGCCCGGCTGCGCGACCTGGGGTACCCCGTCGAGGGCCAGGCCGGGCGTCGACGGCGGGTACCGGCTGGGCTCGGGGACGACAGTTCCCCCACTGCTGCTGGACGACGACGAGGTGGTCGCGGTCGCCGTCGGTCTGTCTGCGGCCGCCGACGGCTCGATCGGGGGGCTCGACGAGGCCGCCGTCCGCGCCTTGGCCAAGCTCGAGCGGGTGCTCCCGGCCCGGTTGCGGCCGCGGCTGGCGAGCGTCCGCGCCGCGACGGTCGCGCTCGCCCCGGGCGGTCCGGCGGTGGACCCGGAGGCGCTGACCGTGCTCGCGACCGCCTGTGACGTTCACGAGCGGGTGCGGTTCGCCTACGTGACCCGGGACGGGTCGGCCGGCCAGAGGACGGTGGAGCCGCACCGGCTCGTGCTGGCGGGACGTCGCTGGTACCTGGTGGCACGCGACCTGGCAGCACCGCACGGCGACCCGTGGCGCACCTACCGGCTCGACCGGATCAGCGAGGTCACACGTACAGGAGTGCCCTTCCGGCCCGGCGAGGTCCCGGACGCCGCCGCCTTCGTCGCGCACGGCGTCAGCACCCGGGCCTACCGGTGGCAGCTGCGCGCCCTGGTCGAGGCGCCGGCCGCCGCCGTCGCCGCCGTCGTCCCGCCCACGGTCGCCGTGGTGGAGGCGGTCGACGAGCAGCGCTGCCTGTTCGTCAGCGGCTCGGACTCGCTCGAGAGCCTGGCGCTGCACCTCGGACTGCTCGGCGGCCAGCTCGGTGTCGCCGTCCGGGTGCTGGAGCCCGCGGAGCTGCGCCCCGTCCTGCGCACGCTGGCCGCCCAGCTGGCCGCGGCCGCCTCCGACTGACCCCGCTCCCTCCCCGCCCCCCCAGCCCCCCAGGCAACGATCAAGGAAATCTTGGGGATCAAGGAAATCCTGGGGATCAAGGACCCGAGGCGCCACCCGTGCCGCCGCCGTCCCGGCCTGCGAGCGCACGGGCGACCGGGGCGAAGAACTCGGCGTGCTCCGCGGCGACCGTGAAATAGGAGATCCCGATGCGGGAACGCAGGTGCAGGAGCGCCTCGGCCATCGCGTCCGCGTCGGCGGGAAGGACTGCTACCGCGTCGCGCAGGTCCGCCTGCGTCAGTCCCTGCCGGGCGAGGTGAGCGACCAGCTGCCCTCCGACGCCGGACAGCTGGAGCGCCAGCTCCGGGTCCCGGCCCCCGGAGCGGGCCAGGTCGGCCCCACGGGCCACGTCGTCCAGGGTGGCCGTCGGCGGCAGGGCCAGCGCCACCGTCTCCGCCCCGTGAGGCGCGGCCAGGACGCGCGGCCCGGCCCCGGCGACGACGACCGGCGGCGCGGGCGACACCTGTTCGCGCACGGCAGCGACGACGTCGACGAGCCGGGTGATCCGGTCGGCGGCACTCCCCCAGGGCTGCCCGAGGAGCGCGGCCTCGCGGGCGGCGTCGGGACGGCCGGTCCCGATCCCGAGCTCGAACCGGTCGCCGGACAGCAGTTGCAGAGCGCTGGTCTCGCGGACGACGGCCGCGGGCGAGCGGAACGGCGCGGCGAGGACCCACGAGCCGACGTGCAGCGTGGTCGTCACGGCCGCCGCGGCGGCGAGCGCCGGGAACGGCGAGGGCGTGAACGTCGTGTCCGGGAGGAGCAGCGCCCCGTACACGAGCGCCTCCACGTGCCGAGCTGTCCGCAACCACTCCTCACCGGACGCCGGGCGCCCCACGACGACGCCGAAACGGAACGCCCGCTCCCCGCTCATCCCCGGCCTCCTTGGCGTGCACGGTCTGCACCCACTACGTGCATCCCCCCACCTTGCACCCACCGCGGCGGGGGACGGCGAAGGGCCCGCACCGGCACTCGCCGGTACGGGCCCTTCACCGTGCTCCGGGCTGTCTGCCCGTTCGTGATCCCCAAGGAATTCCTTGATCCCCAGAATTCCTTGATCGTCGGCGGGGGGCTGGTGCTAGAGGTCGGAGCGCGTCGCAGGCGATGCCGTCGCCGTCGGCGTCCAGGGACAACGTGTCCTTGCCGGTTACCGCGACCCCCTTCGGGAAGACGGTCACGACATAGGCGCACGTCGTGACGCCGCCGCCGGGCGCGTGCGCCGGGACGCACTGGGTGACCTCCCCGTAGCCCGCGGCGCACCCGTTGCTGAGGACGCCGCTGATCCTGGGGTCGCCCAGCACCTTCTTGGCGGCCTTGGCGCCGGCCGCCTTGCGCTGGGCGGTGGTGCCCTTGCCCATGTCCGCCATCTCCTGCGCGGTCATGCCGGACATGTCCATGCCGGCCATGTCGTGCGAGCCGGCCGCGGACTTACCGGACGACGCGCCCCCGGAGGCCTTCGAGGTCTTCGAGGTGAGGCTCGAGCGCGAGACCGCCTCGTCGAGGCTCGTCTGGGCCTCCATCGACGGGTCGCGGCCCGGCAGGGGCGCGCCCGACGAGTCCTGGACATCGGCCAGCAGGGCCGCCGCCTCCCCCGCGCCGACGTCGTCCGAGGCCGCGGAGGCGGCCGCCGGGGCCGGGGCCCCGGTGCCGCGGTGGGCGAACCCCACCACGGCACCGGCGGCCAGGGCCAGCGCGGTCACCGGGAGCACGACGCGCACCAGGGCGCGGCGCGACGGACGGAGCCGACTCAATTGACCATCACCCACTCTGAGGTCGACGGGACGCCGGCCGAGTCCGTGACATTCAGCATGTACGGGCCGGGCGGCAGCAGGTTCGTGTTCGTCGGGAGCGTCGCGGTGACGACCCCGTTCTCCACCGTGATCGGCAGGTCGACCAGGCGCATGTTCGAGTCCATCTGGTGCGTGACCGACATGGGCCGCATGAGCTGCGCCCACTTGAGCGTGCGGCCGGCCGCGACCGTCGTCCCGAAGGTGATCTTCTGGCCGTACGTCGCCGCCGCCGGCGCCCCGTTGATCGTCGGGCGCTCGCCCTTGAAGAGGTACGAGGGCTGGTAGAGCGACACCCGGAACTCGTACGAGCCGTCACCCGGGTTGGAGCCGAGGACGCCGACCCGGCCGTCGGGCAGCAGCACCGCCGTCGAGTGGTAGTTGCGGCCGATCGGGTCCGCCGCGACGTTCGTCCACTTGTTCGTCGCCGGGTTGTAGACCGCCGCCGAGTAGACGTTGGAGTTGTTGTCGCGGTTGAACCGGCCGCCGTTGGTGACGAGCACGGTCCGGTCCGGCAGCGTGGTGGCGTTCAGGTACATCTTGCCCGGCCCCGGCAGGTCCGGCCCCGGCGTGTAGACGGGGTGACGGGCCTTCAGGTCGATGATGTCCGTCGCCTTGACCGCCGGGTCGTTGCGGTTGATGTTGCCGCCGCCCGTGATGAGCACCTTCTGGTTCTGGGCGGGCGGGAGCAGCACGGACGCCGACTGGTCGCGGTAGTCCACCTGGCGCAGGCCCGGCACGTTCGTGATCTTGCCGGTGCCGACGTTGTAGATCGCCGAGGCGCCGTCGGGGCGGTGGTCGCCGAACACGTGACCGCCGCTGTAGAACAGCTGGCCGTCCTGCATCAGGAACATGTGCGGGTACAGCCCCCAGAAGGACCACGTCTGAGGCGCCTTGGCGTTGTTGTCGGGCAGCCAGGTCTGGTTCGCGGTGTCGAAGTACTCGGTGTGGATCGAGCCCTGCGTGTCCTCCTTGAGGCCGCCGGCCATCCAGACGTCACCGTTGCCGAGCTCGGTGAGGGTCGGGTACCAGTGGCCCTCGAAGGTGTCGTTCGTCCGGGTGAACGTCTTCGCGTCGGGGTCGAAGATGTAGCTGGTCCGCAGGCCTCCGTAGTCGGTGGTGCCGGCCTTCTTCGGGTAGCTCTTCGTGCCGCCCTGGATGAGCACGCGGCCGTCGGGCAGGATCACGTGGCCGGCGCAGAACATGTCCACCGGGACGTCGAGCGTCTCGAAGGTGCCCGCGACCGGGTCCCAGATCGCCGCCTTGAAGCTGCCCGCCTTGAAGTTCGTGACGTCGCTGCCCGAGCCGGCGACGATGAGGACCTTGCCGTTGCGCAGCACCGTGCTGTGCATCGCCCGGATCGGCATGTCGTAGTCGGCGACCGTCCACTTGCCCACGACGGCCGGGTCCTTGGTGGCCGGGCTGCCGTCGTCCGCCTTGACGACCGAGTAGTCGTCGGTGACGAGCGTGCCGTTGCCGACCATGGACACGCCCCAGGCGATGGCGTCGATGCCGGGCGGGATCTGCAGGTCACCGCTCGCCTTCGCCCACGTCGAGGTCGCCTTGAGCGTCCGCAGGTCCCTGAGGTATCCCCAGCCGGACGCGGTGTGGGCGAAGACGGTGACCGCCAGGCGCTTCGAGGTCGACCGGTACCAGACCGAGAGCGTGTAGATCTTGCCGGGCTGGACGGGCGGCGCCACGTTGTACGAGGGCATGAGCTTGACGTCGCCCGTCGTCTGCTTGCTCACGGTCACCTGGTAGGCGCGCCGGCCCGAGTGTGCCGCCGAGGTCAGGGAACCCTTGACCTTCGCCTTCGCGCCGGAGTTGGTGGTGTCGAGCCGCCAGCCGGTCGGCGTCGGGCTGCCCACCTCCAGACCGCCGTTCAGCACGAGTTGCCCGTCGGCACCGGGAGCGGGACGTGAAGCCATCTTCAGGCCGTAGTCGTCCGTGACGAGGGTGCCCCCACCCGCGGCGAGCAGGCCGAACGAGATCCGGTCGGTGCCCGCCGGCACCTTCGGCGTCACGACGGTGGCGCTGAGCCACGCCTTCGAACGGCCGACGGCCTTGAAGTCGCCCCAGGTGGTCCAGCCCGCGCGCGAGTGCCGGTAGACGCGCAGCACGTTCCTCCGCGTCGTGCCGCGGTAGGCGACGCTGAGCCGGTAGGTCGCACCCGGCAGGACGGCGGGCGCGCACGCCGTGCTGAGCTTCGGGACCAGGCCGAAGGCGCCCTTGGAGAACCTGGTGATCGACACCGTGGACGCGACCTTGCCGGTGCGGGCGGCGCGGGTCAGGCCCCACGCGACCCGGGCCTTGCCGGCCCCCGTGCGGCTGAAGCAGTCGGGCACACCCTTGGTCACCTTCTCGAGCGACCCGTTCGTGACGCCGAGCTGGGCGGCCGAGGCCGACGTGGCAGGGACGACGGCGGCACTGCCGAGAGCGGCGACGACGAGCAGGCACGCCCCGATCCGGCCGCGGGTGGGCGTCCAGCGGGACGCCCGGAGGGAGAGGGGACTACGCGACATCGGGGACAGCCTCCAGGGTGCGAGGGAGGGGCAGCGGCCCTCCGGTCAGCTCGGCAGCGGGCGCCGCCGGGGTACCGGCGGCTCCCGCCGGTGCAGGGTGGGGGTAGAGCCAGCGGTCCACGACGAGGAACCGCAGCAGCCCGGCGAGGACGATGCTGGCGACGGCCGCCGGCAGCGGCGCCGTCCGGCCGACTTCCACCAGCAGGGCCACGACGGGGATCCGGACGACGATGTCCGCCGCGCCGAGGCCGAGGTAGCCGACCAGGCGGTGGTGGGCGCTCCGGGTGCGGCGGGCGCGGAACACGAGGGTGTCGGCGAGAACGAAGTTCCAGCTGGCGGCGACCGCGGTGGCAGCGGCCGTGGCCAGCGCGTAGTGCACCCCGGCCCCCAGCAGCACCGCCGTGACCAGCAGGTTCGGCAGGACTCCGCTGGCGCCGACGAGCAGGAACGCGCCGAACCGGGCGACGCCGGCCGCGATCCGCAGGCGGGCGAGGTGGCGCAGGTACACCAGCCCCTGCGACAGGTCCGCCTTGGAGTCGCCTGCGTACCGCTCGCCGAACGTGAACGGGACCTCCGCCACGCGCAGGCGGCGGTGCCGGCCGAGGATCTCGAGCAGGATCTTGAACCCGTCGGGCCGAAGGACGCCGGGATCGACGGCCTCCCGGCGCACCAGGAAGAAGCCGCTCATCGGGTCGGAGCAGCCGCGCAGCCGCATCGGGAACGCGACCTTGGCCAGCGCGGTCGCGCCCTGCGAGACGAGCCGGCGGTGCAGTCCCGCAAGGCCTTCCCCCGAGCCGCCCGGCACGTAGCGGCTGGCGACGACGACGTCGGCGTCCGGCATCGAGCGCCCGGTCCAGGAGCTGGGGCACGACCTCCGGCGGGTGCTGCAGGTCGCCGTCCAGGACGACGACGTAGTCGGTGTCGGCCGCCCGCAGCCCGGCCGCGACGGCGCCCCCGAGGCCGCCGATGCGCTCCCCCGGCCGGCGGTGCAGGACGTCGACCTCGACCATGGCCGAGGGCGCGAGCGCGCGGACGGCGTCCGCCGTGCCGTCGTCGGAGTCGTCGACGACCAGCACTCGCGCCGGCACCCCGATCAGCGCGGCGTCGAGCCGGGCGATCAGCGGAGCCATGTTGTCCCGCTCGTTGTAGGTGGGGACGACGACGGTGAGGCTGGCGGCGCCGGGCCCCGCCGGCGGCGGGGCGAGCCGCTCAGTGACTGGGGCGCTCATGGATTCACCTTCCTGATCTCGACGCGGCCGTCGCCGTCGCCGAAGGTGGCGACGAGCTGGGACTCCTTGAGGGCGGCCGCGGCCTGGCGCAGCGTGGGGTCGCCCGCGATCGCGTTGCGGAGCTGGTCGGTCGCGACGACGTAGTTCACGTCCCGCCAGCCGTCGGGCAGGGTGTCCCGCACGGCCGGGTCGGTGTCGAGCTTGTAGAACCAGAGCGCCCGGTCGCGGGGAACGACGTGACCCTCGACGAGCGCGACCCAGGTGACGTCGTCCGCGAGCACGATGGACGACGCGGGGACGTTCGCCGCGATCCAGGCCTCCGCGTCGTAACGGAAGTTGTTCGCGGGGGTGGTGACAACGGACTGCAGGGTCGGCGTCCAGACCCAGGCGAGGCCGGTGGCGACGGCGACGGCGACGGCGCTCCCGACCACCCGCTTGATCACCCGGGCGGCCCGCGCCCGCGGCCCGATCCGGCCCGCCAGCCCGCCTGCGAGCCGGCAGCCCAGGTTCCACAGCACCTCCGCGGCGCCGGCGGCGGCGAGCCCCAGGAAGGGCAGCACGACGATGACGAACATGACCGGCAGGTAGCCGTTCGGCTTGAGCGCCACCAACGTGAGCAGGGCGACGGCCAGACCCACCGGGCGGAGCCGTCGCACGGCGAGGCAGACCGGCGTCGCCGCGAGGCCGAACACGACGATCCAGCTGTCGTAGGTCAGCCAGCCGTCGAGGGCGAGCCGGCTGAGGCTGTGCGGGTTCCACATGGCGCCGGTGCCGCTGCGGTTGAAGATCTGGAACATCACCGCGTCCCAGAGGCTGACGTGACCGCGGCCGGGCACGAGCTCCCCTCGCAGCACAGCGGTGAGCGGGTAGAAGAGGACCAGGCTCGCGCCGCTGACCCAGCCGGCCACCGAGAACGTCCGGGTGCGGGCGTCCGTCGAGCGGAGCAGCATCCAGAGGGCGACGGGCAGGAGCAGGACCGAGGTCTCCTTGGTCAGGACGGCGACGGCGAAGGCCGCACCGGCGCCCACGTGCATCGCCAGCCGGCGACGCGGGTCGAGCGCGAGGACCAGGGCGAGCAGCACCCACGGCGTCGCGACGTTGTCGAGGTAGACCTGACGCTGCAGGACGACCGACAGCGGCGAGACGAAGGCGAGCACGACCGCGAGTGCGGCGAAGGCGCGGGCGACGCCCAGCCGCCGGGCCAGCACGTAGAGCAGTGCGGCGCCGATGCTGCTGGCCAGCACCATGACGAGCCGGGACGCGGCGACGGGGTGCGCGCCCGGGAACAACAGGTGCGGCAGCCAGTCGAGCAGCCCGATCTGGATCCAGCCCAGCGGCGGGTGGTCGTACCAGTAGGTGTAGTGCGTCAGCTCGCCGGCGCGCACGGCGGCGGCCTGGGCGACGTACGTCCCCTCGTCGTCGGCGAGGCTGGGGAAGCCGAACACTCCGACGGAGTGCACGGCCCCGGTGGCCAGCGCGAGCACGACGGCGAGCAGGGCGTCCCAGTGGCCGGCGGCGAGGCGGCCGGCGGCCAGCAGCGGGGCGGGGATCCCGCCCAGCCGGGCCCGCAGACCGGGTGCGCGGTCGGCGGCCGGCGCGGCCGGGGGCGCCGGCGCGAGGACGGGCGCGTCGAGGGTGTCGGGGGCGGCGGTCATGCGGCAGTCCCTGCGATCGAGGTGGGCGCCAGGTGGTTCCCGGCGTGGTGGGTCTTCTCCCAGTCCGAGCGGCCCCGGGCCTCCCGCAGCAGGGCGCGCAGGGCGGCGTAGCCCATGACGATCTGGTACGGGATGGCCGAGAGCAGGAGCCGGGCGTAGTCGCGCGCGCCGACCGGCAGCTCGAGGCTCTGGCCGAACTCGCGCAGGGCCGCCGCCTCGAACAGGACGGTGGCGATGGTGGGGACGAGCGGGGTGAAGGTCAGCAATGCCACGGGCAGGGGAAGCCCGCCCGTGGCGGCGACCGTGATGCCGACGGGGATGGCGAGGAAGGTCACCGCCTGCAGGTAGGGCTGCAACAGGGTGAACTGGGCGAGCAGCCGCTGCCCGCGGGTGGGCAGCCGGCGCCAGTCACCCTTCGTGAGCACCTGCAGGAAGCCCTGGTTCCACCGGCTGCGCTGCTTGACGAGAGAACGCAGGCTGTCGGGCGTCTCCTCGCGGGTGACCAGCTTCGGGTCGTACGCAACGGCGACGCCGACGCCGTCCACCGAGATCCGGACGCCGAGGTCCGCGTCCTCGGTGAGCGCCGCCTCGTCCCAGCCGCCCACCTTGACCAGGAGGTCACGGCGCAGGAAGACGGTGTTCCCGCCGAGCGGAATGAATCCCTTGCGGGCGTGCAGGTGCAGCCGGGAACGGAACCAGAAGTAGTACTCCAGGCAGTTTCGCAGCGAGAACCACTTGGTGCGGTGGTTCACCAGCTGGACGCCGTACTGCAGTACCTGGGCCCCGGTCCGGTCCAGGACGGCGTCCGCCGAGGCGAGCAGGTCCGGATGGGTGAGGGATTCGGCGTCGAAGACGGTGACGAATTCCCCGGAGCAGCTGCGCAGGGCGGTGTTCAGCTGCTTGGGCTTGTTCTTGACGACATTGACATCGACGCTCACCACGATCCGGCCGAGGTTCTCCGCCTCGAGCCGGCGGGCGATGTCCACGGCGCCCGGGTCGTCGTCGCCCACGGCGAGGACGACCTCGACCCGTGGGTGGGACTGGGCGAGCAGGCGGCCGACGGTGCCGCGCACCACGTCCTCGACCTCGTGACGGAACGGCACGATGGCCGAGAAGCTCGTGGTCGCCTCCGTCCCGGGACGGGCACCGGCGATGGCCGCATTCGTCTCGGGCGAACGCCAGGCGTGCAGCATCCATGCGAGGTTGATGCAGGCAGGCACCAGCAGGGCGATCGTCAGCAAGAGGATGAAGGCGGTCAGGGCGAGGGCGGAATTCACGGGCGACTCCCGGTTTCAATGCTTGGGCTCTCGTCGCATCCGGGCTACCTCTCTGTAGCCGCGACGCCTTCGACTATCCACGCCGTCGCATTCCGTGAGGGGCGCTTTCCGATCCCCCGCCTCGACTTTCCCCTGCCGTGAGCAAAGCTCTCTGCGCCCAGTCACTGCTGGTCACGTTGCGTTACTTGGCGGAATTCTGGACATGTCCGACCTGTATTCCGCCGTACGCGTGAAGGGAGTGAACACGTCGTGAAACGAGGCCTCGGAGGAGGCATGTCGGTGACCGTCCCGGGAGCTGTCGAGCCGGCTTCGGCGCCGGGGGGACGGCCCCTCGCCCGACCCCGGCGGAGGTTACGCAGCGTGTGCGCAGGACCAGATCGCCGCCGCGTGGGCGTCAGGTCTCGTCTCGCCGTCGCAGCCGCCGTTGGCGTAACTCGGGCCGTGCTGCCTCGACACGCCGAGGAGTGCGGCGTGTCCGGCCACCATGGCCTGAGTTACGTAGACGGGCCGTCCCGGTCTACTTCGGTGTCGGAGGTGCCCATGAGCGAGCAGGGCCGGCTGGCGTTCCTCACGGCGGAGGGCGTCGGCGACTGGGTCGTGCTGCACGGCGGCGCGACGGCTGTGTTCCGTGTCCCGTCGCTCGTCGAGGCCGCACGGCTGGCCGAGGCCGTTGCACGCGTCCCCAGCCTGGACGGCTCCGGCGCCCTGGTCACGCTCGCCGACGACCGGCTGACTGTGCGCCTGACCCGTGGCGCTTTCCGCCTGGAGGACCGGCACATCGAGCTTGCGCGGTCAGTCTCGGCGGTCGCCCGCGCGCACGGTGCCGTCGCCGATCGCGGCGCTGTGCACGAGGTTCAGCTGGCCATAGCCGCCAGACCCGACGCGGTCGACCTCGGCTTCTGGTGCGCCGTGCTTGGCTACGCGGAGCTGGCCGGCGACAACGCGGTCGACCCGCTCGGGCATGGCTCGACGGTCTGGATGCAGGACCTCAATCCAGACAAACCCCTCCGGCACGCCATGCACGTCGATGTGTCCGTCGCGCACGAGCGCGCCGAGGCGCACGTGGCGGCCGCGCTCGCCGCAGGAGGACGCATCATCGACGACTCCGAAGCCCCGGCGTTCTGGATCCTCGCGGACCGTGCCGGCAACCGGGTGTGCATCGCCGCATGGACGGACCGGTCCCCGCGGGGCGACGCAGCGCAGGCCGGCGAGCAGACGCAACGACCCCCATGGTGATGGGCCGCTGCGGGAGCGCCGGCGTGTCGAGGCATCTTGGGGGTACTTGGGACCGCCGACGCCCCTCGACGCCAGAAGAGGGTCAACTCGCCGGCCCCCTGACGGCCGGGTCGCGGATGACCGCTCGGTACCCACCGTCCTGGGACGCGAGCCGGGTCACCCAGACCAGCCAATATCGGTGCTTGCCGGCATCCTTCGCCGGCGTCAAGGTGGTCGGTCCCGACGCCGAGTCCGCGCTCGCGACCTTCTGGTAACCCCCCGCGGACGCCGCCCGCTCGTCGCCGGCTCTGAGCTCGACCCCGATCGGTCCCCCGACGACGTCGAGGTCCACCGTCGAGACCTCGCGCGCTGAGCCGAGGTCGAGCACCAGGCCGACCCCCTCCTTGAGATTGCCGAACTGGGCGGTCTGGTACGTCTGGGTACGCCAGGTGGATCCGCTCTCCTGGCGGAACCCGCTCCCACCCGAGGGGTCGAAGCTGGTGACCGCCGCTGGGACGGCGACCGCAGCCCGTGAACCGCTGGCGCTGCGTGTCGCAGTCCCGGAACGGCCCCGGGCGACGACGACGCCCGCGACGCCCGCGACGAGGAGCACAGCGACGAGCGCCAGGAAGGCGTTCCGCCATCCGCTGCCGCGACCACTCCTGGCCACCGCGGGCCGCGGTGCCGGTGCCGGGGCTGGAGGCGGCTGGGGCGCCGGCGAGGGTGCGGCGCTCGGGGACGGCGCCGGCGGCGGCGGCGCCACCACCGTCTCGGCCTGCGCCGGAGGCGGCTGGGGCGCCGGCGAGGGTGCGGCGCTCGGGGACGGCGCCGGCGAGGGTGCGGCGCTCGGGGACGGCGCCGGCGGCGCCACCACGGCCTCGGCCCGCGCCGGCGACGCCACCACGGTCTCCGCCTGCACCGGCGGCGCCACCACGGTCTCGGCCTGCGCCGGCGGCGCCGTCACCACCGTCTCGTCCTCCACCACGGGAAGCTCCCGGGTCCGGACGATGTCCTCGCCGCTGCCGACGGCGGGGAGAACTTCGGTCTCCCTCTCGCCGGCGGGCTCGTGCGCGTCGCTCACAGGTCGGATTCCTCCCCAGTCGGTGCCCCGCGTCCATTGTCCCGCCGTTCTCAGGACACCCGGACCGCGGCATCGAGGAAGCGGGCGGAGGCCTCCGCTCCGGCCGGCGGTCAGCCGCGGCCGACGTACGGCATCGTCGTCGCCATCACGGTGAGGGTGGCGACGTTGGCGTCCAGCGGGAGGCTCGCCATGTACCGGATGGCGGCGGCGGCGTGCTCGACGTCCATCAGCGGTTCGGGCCGGACCGTTCCGTCGGCCTGCAGGGCTCCCGACTCCGACGGCAGGGCCATCTCCGTGCGGGCATTGCCGATATCGATCTGTCCGCAGGCGATGCCGTAGGGGCGACCGTCCAGCGCCGTGGCCTTCGTCAGCCCGGTGACGGCGTGCTTGGTCGCGGTGTACGCGACTGCCCGTGGCCGTGGCGAGTGCGCGGCGATCGAACCGTTGTTGATGATCCGCCCGCCCTGCGGGCGCTGCCGGCGCATCACCCGGAACGCCTCCCTGGTGCAGAGGAAGACGCCCGTGAGGTTGACCGCGACGACCTCCTGCCACTCGGCCAGTGGCACGTCGTCGAGGTCCCTCGCCGGCGCGCCGATGCCGGCGTTGTTGACCAGCAGGTCCACCCGGCCGTGCCGGGCGACGACGCCGGCGAAGAGATCGCGGACGGCGGCCTCGTCCGTGACGTCGGTGGGCACGGGATCGAAGGCACCGGGCAGACCGACGCCGTCCTGGGCGACCTGCTCGAGGACGTCGCGCCGGCGACCCACCAGCACGACCGTCCATCCGTCCGCGGCGAGGGCGAGAGCGCTGGCGGCACCCACACCACTGCCTCCGCCGGTGACGACGGCGATCCTGGCCCCGAGTACGGTTCCCGCGTCCTGCGTCATCGAGCCCTCCAGCCGCCTGATCCCATCGGGCTATCCTGCCCGGACGTCCGCGACATGGGCAGAGAGGACCACGTGATGCCGTTCCCGCCGCTGCCCGGGGATCGTTGGCAGGACGCGCCGGCGAGGTATCCCGACCCCGCCCTGCGGGTCCTCGACCCGCGGTTCGAGCGCTACCTGTTGTTCAACGCCGCGGTCGAGCGGGTGGCGACGGGGTTCCGGTGGGTGGAGGGACCCGTCTGGTTCGGGGACCACGGCTGCCTGGTGTTCAGCGACATCCCTGCCGACCGGTTGCTGCGCTGGGACGCCGCGAGCGGCGTCACGAGCGTCTTCCGGCAACCGTCGCACTTCGCCAACGGCAACACCCGGGACGGGCTCGGCCGGCTGGTCACGTGCGAGCACGGCACGCGGCGGGTGACCAGGACCGAGCACGACGGGACGATCACCGTGCTCGCCGACCGCTACGACGGCGCGCCTCTGAACGCGCCGAACGACGTGGTCGTCGGATCTGACGACGCCGTCTGGTTCACCGATCCGGGCTACGGGATCCTCTCCGACTACGAGGGTGGCAAGGCCGACGCCGAGCTGCCGACCGCGGTGTACCGGGTGGACCCGGACGGCCTCGCCATCGAGCGTGTCCTGGACGACCTCGACCGGCCGAACGGGCTCTGCTTCTCCCCTAACGGGTCCCTGCTCTACGTCGTCGACTCCGGAGCCACCCGCAGCATCCATGTCTACGACGTCGTGGACGGCCGACCTGGGAACCGGCGCACCTTCGCCGAGATGAACCCTGGGACCTCGGACGGGATCCGCTGCGACGTCGACGGGAACGTGTGGTCCGCGGCCAGTGGCGGCGGCGACGGGTACGACGGGGTGCACGTCTTCGCGCCGGACGGCACGTTGATCGGCCAAGTCGTGCTCCCCGAGGTCTGCGCGAACCTCTGCTTCGGCGGCCCCGCCCGCAACCGCTTGTTCATGGCTTCTTCGCAGTCGGTCTACGCCGTCTACCTCGACGTCAAGGGCGCCTGAGCCAGTCGCTGTCGCGGGCTTCGGCGCAAACGAGAGTGGAGAGGAGTTCTCCTCTCCACTCTCACCGTATAGCGCACCGGGGGGCTTGCGGCAAGGGCCCCTGCCTGCCGCAAAATCGTCGAGCCCGGCCGCTGACCTGCGTAAACAGTCACTGGAGTTGATGCCGTGCAGGCGTCCACCACTGTATTCGACCTTCCCCACCATCTCGCTGCCAAGGCAGACCCATCCCTGATTGCGGACGACGAGCAGCACTTCGCCGCCATCGCCACGACCCTCGAGCAAACGATCACCGACCTGACCGAGCGCCTCGACGCCGAGCGGAGGGCTCCCGGCCGCCAGGGCCAGGCCGCCCTCGACCGGGACCTGGAGGTCCATCGGTTGACGGGCCGCCTCCGCACGCTGCGTCGCTTCGGCATGGACCTGTGCCTCGGACGCATGGTCCCCGCAGACGGCTCCGAGCCCGTGTACGTGGGCCGGCTCGGCCTCACCGATCGCGCCGGACGCCGGCTGCTGGTGGACTGGCGCTCGCCCGTGGCCGAACCCTTCTTCGGGGCGACGCACGCCAACCCGATGGGCCTGGCGAGCCGCCGCAGGTACCGCTGGACAGTGGGGCGGATCACCGACTACTGGGACGAGGTGTTCACGCCGGACGGTCTCGAGGGGCACGCCGCGCTCGACGACCAGTCCGCCTTCATAGCGAGCCTCGGGAGCACCCGCTCCGAACGGATGCGCGACGTGCTCGCGCACGATCCAGGCCGACCAGGACGCCGTCATCCGGGCGGGATCGCGCGGCGCCCTCGTCGTCGACGGCGGCCCGGGCACCGGGAAGACCGTCGTCGCGCTGCACCGCGCTGCCTACCTCTCAGTACTCCGACCCGCGCCTCGGGCACCGCCACGGCGGCCTGCTGTTCGTCGGACCGCACCGCCCCTACCTGGCCTATGTCTCCGATGTGCTCCCCAGCCTCGGCGAGGAGGGCGTCCAGATCTGCGTCCTGCGCGACCTCGTCCCCCAGGGAGCCGCCGCAACCGTCGAGGCCGACCCCCGGGTGGCACGTCTGAAGGCATCCGCCGAGCTCGTCGCAGCCATCGAGCCCGCCGTCAGGCTGTACGAGGAGCCGCCGGCCAAGGGGCTGACGGTCGAGACACCCTGGTCCGACGTCCCGCTGAGCGCCCAGGACTGGGCCGACGCGTTCGAGGCACCGGACCCGGGGACGGCGCACAACGAGGCACGCGACCAGATCTGGGAGGAGCTGGTCACGATCCTCATCGAGAAGCTGGACGACGTCGACGCGCCGCCCGACCTGCTCCGGAGATCGCTGGAGCAGAACCGCGAGCTGAGAGCCGCTCTGGCCCGGGCGTGGCCCCTTCTCGAACCAGCGGACATCGTCGGCGACCTGTGGTCGGTGCCCGCGTACCTGCGCAGGTGCGCGCCCTGGCTGAGCATCGACGAGGTCCGGGCCCTGCAGCGCGTGGACGCCCAGGCCTGGACGACGTCCGACCTGCCGCTGCTGGACGCCGCCCGGCAACGCCTCGGCGACCCGGAGGCGTCCCGGCGGAAGCTTCGACAGAAGGCGGCCGTGGCCGCCCAGCGGGAGCGCATGGCCACGGTCATCGACGATCTGATCGCCACGGACGACTCCGAGATGCTGGTGATGTCGATGCTGCGCGGGGACGACCTGCGGGGGGCCCTCGTGGACGAGAGCGTTCTGCCCGCCCCTGGCGCCGACCTGCTCGCCGGCCCCTTCGCGCACGTCATCGTGGACGAAGCCCAGGAGCTGACCGACGCGGAGTGGCAGATGTTGCTGCGTCGCTGCCCGTCCCGGAGCTTCACCGTGGTGGGTGACCGGGCGCAGGCGCGGCACGGGTTCGAAGAGTCGTGGCAGGAACGGCTCGAGCGGATCGGGCTCGACGCGGGTCACGGTGTCGTCCCTCACCATCAACTACCGGACGCCGGAAGAGGTCATGGCGGAAGCGGAGCCCGTCATCCGCGCAGCGCTGCCGGACGCGAACGTGCCGACGTCCATCCGGAGCACCGGCCTGCCCGTCGTTCACGGGTCGGTGCTGGACCTGGACGCGGTCGTCGAGGCCTGGCTCGCCGAGCACGCCGACGGGATCGCGTGCGTCGTCGGCGATCCCACGTTCCCGTCGACGTCCCGGGTCCGCTCTCTGTCCCCCGAGCTGGTGAAGGGGCTCGAGTTCGACCTTGTCGTCCTGGTGGACCCGGACAGACTTGGCACCGGGATCGAGGGAGCCGTCGACCGCTACGTCGCGATGACCCGAGCCACCCAGCGGCTCGTGATCCTCACGAGCCCCTGACGCCCAGGCGCTCGCCGCCGGCCGCCGCGACTTCGCCGGCATGCTCCTCACGCCCGCAGTTATCCAAGCCCACGGCCGGCTCTGAGCAACGCCGGGGCGAGCGACGTTACGGTGGCGCGATGACGCAGGTCCTCACCATCGCCGCGACCCTGGAGCCGCGCGGGCGCCGCCGGCGCGTTCCTGCTCACCGAAGAGCAGGTGGCTGCGCTCGGCAGCGACAAGAAGGCCTTCGCGGTGCGGGTCACGGTGAACGGCGTGCCGCTCGGCATCGTTGCAGCGCATGTCGTACACGCATCGCAAGGAGTACGTGCGCTGGATCACCGAGGCCAAGCAGGAGGCGACCCGGGCCGACCGGGTGGCCACGACGATCGAGATGGTCCGCGCCGGTCGCACCCGCTGAGCCAGCGGCGGCACGAAGGGAACTGCGCCCGGCCGCAGTCCCGGGAAGCGATCCATGTCGAGAAGCCCCGAGCGGCTCCGCTCAGCAGGTGAAGGGCCACGACGGGCGCGGCCCACGACACCAGGAGATCAGGGAGATCAACATGCCGAAGTACCTCCTCCTCAAGCACTACCGCGGCGGCCCGGAGCACCACCACCCCTTCCCGCCCATGGACCAGTGGGCCCCTGAGGACGTCGAGGCGCACATGGCCTTCCTCCGCCACGTCAGCGAACTGCTCGAGAAGAACGGTGAGTTCGTCGATGCGCAGGCACTCACGCCCGCGCAGACCTGGGTGCGCTACGGCGGCCCGGACGCGGCGCCCGTCGTCACGGACGGCCCGCACCCCGAGACGAGCGACCTGGTCGCCGGCTGGTACATGATCGACGTCGACTCGCGGGAGCGCGCGATCGAGCTGGCGGCCTACGTGTCATCGGAGCCCGGCCCCGGCGGGGAGCCCCTCTACGAGTGGATCGACGTCCGGGAAGTCATGACCGGGACACCGTCGGACCACGACTGAACGGCGTGAGCAACGAGACGACGCACCCGCTGGACGAAGGCGTTCTGCGTGCCCTCGTTCCGCGGGTGCTCGCGGGTCTGGTCCGGCGCGGCGAGGAGTTCGATGCAGCCGAGGACGCGCTTCAGGAGGCGCTGCTGGAGGCGCTGCGCGTGTGGCCGGAGCACGCACCCCGCGATCCCAGGGCGTGGCTGACCACGGTGGCCACCCGGCGACTCGTCGACGCCCGGCGCAGCGAGGCCGCGAGTTCCCGCCGCGAGGAGGCGACCTACGCCGAGCCGCTGCCGGGGGGCACCGAGGCGGGCGACGACACCCTCTTCCTGCTCTTCTGCTGCTGTCACCCGGACCTCTCCCCCGCCTCCCAGGTGGCGCTGACCCTGCGCGCCGTCGGCGGCCTGACCACCCGGGAGATCGCGGACGCCTTCTACGTGCCGGAGGCGACGATGGCGCAGCGGATCAGCCGGGCCAAGCGCACCCTGCGCGGTCAGCGCCTGGACCGGCCCGGCGACCTCGCCGTCGTGCTGCGCGTTCTCTACCTCGTCTACACCACCGGGCACGCGGGCCGCGTGGACCTCGCGGGCGAGGCGATCCGGCTCACGCGTCAGCTCACCCTCGCCACCGAGGAGCCGGAGGCCCGGGGGCTGCTCGCGTTGATGCTCCTCAACCATGCCCGCCTGCGGGCGCGCGCTCGACATCGAGGGCCGGATCGTTCCGCTCGACCAGCAGGACCGTGCGCTGTGGGACACCCGCGAGATCGCCGAGGGCGTTCGCGTCCTGCAATCCGCGCTGACGGCACAGACAGCGGAACGAAGGCCCGGCCGCTACCAGATCGAGGCCGCGATCGCCGCCCTGCACGACGACGCGGCCAGCGCCGGGGAGACGGACTGGCCGCAGATTCTCGCCTGGTACGACGACCTCCTCGCCCTCACCGCCGACCCGGTGCACCACGACCCGGCCGCCGTGCTGGGTCGCGCGGTCGCCGTCGGCCATGTCCTGGGCGTGAAGGCCGGCCTGCGCGAGACCGACCGGTTGCACGAGGTCCTCGGTGAGCGGCACCGCTGGCACGCCGTCCGCGGCTACCTGCACGAGCTGGACGGCGACCTGCCCGCAGCGGGCACCGCATATGCGGAGGCTGCTCGCCTGGCGACGAACGTCGCCGAGCGCGACCACCTGGTCCGGCAGGCCGCCCGCGCCAGGTCTGGGGCTCCCCTCCGAGCACGATGAGGACGACGGCCGCCCGGACGAGCGAGTCGCCCCGCGACGTCCGCGTCCGTGCCCAAGCCATCGTGTTCGCCCGCGACGCCGGGCTGCGGCTGCCCTGAACCCCCGTTTCCGACGCAACGTCCAGGGATCCATCCCCAAAGGATGAGGCGTGCCGCTATCCGGGTGAGAAGCCTGGAGCGATGGCAGAGCACACGGGCCAGGCCTGGTCGTTCGGTGACGGCCGGTTCACCTACGTCGCGCCTCTGGCGCAGGCACCGACGATCGGGTCACCGGTCGTGGTCAGTCCCCCCGATGGCCGGCGCTTCCTCGGCCAGGTGGCAAGAACCGTGCTCGCGGACGGGGCAGGGACCTCCGACAACGGGAATGGGCTCCAGGTCCTCGGCGAAGGAGCCCTCGTGGCCCTCCTCGGCGAGGGAGACGCCCCCGGCGACGCTCCGTTCGTGACCGCCGAGGTCGAGACCGCCCCCGAGACGGACTTCCGGTCCTGGGTCGACGCGCGCCTGGGCCGGACCGCACGGCTCGACGTCGGCCCCGCCCGCCCGGCGGGCCTGGGCACGGTGCAGCTGGCCGCCGACGGCTTCACCCGTCACTCGTTCCTGTGCGGGCAATCGGGCTCCGGTAAGACGTACACGCTCGGCCTGCTGCTGGAGCAGCTCCTGCTGCACACCGACCTGAAGATCATCGTGCTGGACCCGAACTCGGACTACGTCCGCATCGCCGAGATGGACCTCGAGGGCCTGGACGGGGATGCCCGTCGTCGGGGCGAGAGCCTTCCCGACGTCCTGCGCGTCTTCCGCGCGCAGGGGGCTAACCCGCTGCGAATCCGCTACGGGCGGCTCCCGCTCCAGCAACAGGCGCTCGTCCTCGGGCTCGACCCGCTGGTGGACGCGGAGCAGTTCGACGCGCTCCGCGCGGTCGTCGACGCGATGCCGGACCCCGAGTACTCGCTGACCGACGTCCGCGCGCGCCTGGACCTGCGCAACGACCCGGCGCGCCGGCTGGCGCTGCGCATCGACAACCTGGGAGCGGCCGACTGGTCGGTGTGGGCGGGCCGGGACGACCGGCCCATCATGGACCAGTTGCCGGAGGGCTGGCGGGCCGCGGTGATCGACCTCGGCGAGCTCCCGCATCCGCGTGAGCGGTCGGCCGTCGTCGCCTCCGTCCTCGCGGCGCTGTGGCAGTGGCGGCACAAGCGCGAGCCGGTGCTCCTCGTGATCGACGAGGCCCACAACGTCTGCCCGGCGGTACCCACCGATCACACGCAAGCGCTCGCCATCGAGCACGCCGTCCGGATCGCCGCGGAGGGCCGCAAGTACGGCCTGTACCTCTTCCTCGCCACCCAGCGGCCGGACAAGCTCCATCCGGAGGTCCTGGCGCAGTGCGAGAACCTGGTGCTGATGAAGGTCAACTCGTCGGCCGCGATCGACCTGCTGGCGCGCACCTTCTCGCACGTGCCGCGCCAGCTGCTCGAGCTCGCGCCGACGTTCACGATCGGGCAGGGGCTGGTCGCGGGACGGATCGCACCGCTGCCCACCCTGTTCAGCAGCGGCAGCCGTCGTTCACCGGAGGGTGGAGCGGACGTGCCGACGACGTGGGCGGCGGCTTCGGCACCAGCGGCGACTGCCCCCTGAGGGGCGAGGCTGCGGCTCCTGCCCGACGCTTACGGGAGCCATAAGCCCGCCTTAACCCTTGGGGACTGACCGGGACAAGGCCGACATGTACCGTCGGCTGCACCATGTCGACTCCCGGCAGCGCCCGCCATCGTTCGGATTCGCGTGCATCCACACCTCTGACGGTGCTCGCCGAGTCGGTGACGGGCAGCCTGCAGCTGGTCAGCGCGATCAGCGGTCGAAACGGAGCCGCCCTCGCCGTCACCACTGGCCTGCTGGCGACGACGGGGCTGCCCGCCGCCGGCGCCGACGGCACCAGCGCTCGCGATCGAAGCGGAACCCCCGGCATCGGCCTCGCGCAGAACCTGTCGGCAGACTTGGCGACGGGCCGGGTGCGCGCCGCCAAGACGGCCCACGTCCGCTTCGAGCACCCCGCGTTCGTCGTCACCCTGCCCGACGGCCACCGCTCGGGAGACGACGCCGCCCGTGCGGCGGCTGACATCGCCAGGACCAGTCGCTCCATGGCCAGGGCCGCCTTCAACGAGCAGAAAGCCCGATCGCAGCCGAACGCGCAGCCGAACGCAGCCGAGCCGCAGCCGAAGCCGCAGCCGAAGCGCGGGTCGACAGGCGTCTCGGGCGCGTCGTGCTCCATCAGCCCGAGCATCGAATCGCACCTGACATCGAACGCACGATCGGTCTACCGCGCGGTGTGCGCTGCCTTCGGCCACACGGTCTCGGCATTCGGCGGCTACCGCCCCGGGAGTCCCGGCGACCACGGCAGCGGCAGGGCCGTCGACATCATGGTCTCCGGGGCGCCGGGACTGGAGATCGCCCGCTACGTCCAGGCTCACGCCCGCGAGCTGCACGTCACCTACGTGATCTACCAGCAGAAGATCTGGCTGGCCGGCCGCCCGACCAGCCAGTGGAGACACATGGAGGATCGCGGCAGCAGGACCGCGAACCACTACGACCACGTGCACGTCAGCGTCTCGTAGGACGCCCTTCACGCTGCTTGCGGAGGCGGACGGGAATCGAACCCGCCTGACCGAGCTACTCGGTCACGTCGGTTTTGAAGACCGCGGGGAGCACCAGCTGCCCGAACGCCTCCCCGGGCGGCGAGCCGCCCGGCGCGACCGATCCTAGGTGGAGGATCGGGAGGAGACCCAGCTCGGCCGCTCCAACGGTCGCGTCCGCTCAGCTTCGGCACTGGAACCACCCGGCGCCAGTACTGTCTGCGCGTCGGGCGAGCGGCGGGGGATGCATGTGGACGAGTTCGACGAGGACGCACTGCGGAACGAGGCACGGCTGCTCCGCCAGCTGCTGGACCGGTACCTGGGCGCGCTGCCGGAGCCGGAGGACGACGGCGAGCAGCTCGTCGTCCGCCTCGAAGCGCACCTCGGCGTGCGGCCCTCGGCGCTCCCCGTCGTCACGGCCACCTGGGCCTCGCACGAGCAGGCCGACGTCCAGCTCGCGCTGGAGCGCTGGCTGGAGGACCGGCAGCTGCCGAATGAGGTGCTGGGCACGCCACACCCCGGCCGGCGGCACAGCACTCTCGCCGAACTGCTCGACATGGCACGCCACGACAACGGCTTCAGCGTGGGCCCGCCGGACTGGGTGCACGTGCCGGTGTCCCCCGACGGCACGCACCCGTGCGTCTCGTTCGGGCTGTACCTCGTCGGCGGCGATTCGCCGTTCGTTCTGCTGCTGCGCGGGCCGGACCCGCAGGTGGGCCAGGACGGCGTCCAGCTGGAGGTCCTCGCACCCGATCCGGACGCCGCCGGCGAACTCGTCGCCGAGCTGCGACGGCTGGCCGTCGAGCTGTCACCGGTCCGGGGGCAGATCGTCACCCTGGCATCGCCGGACCGCCCCGGCGGCAGCCCGATCGCGTTCCTGCGACGCCCGCAGCTGCCGCGCGACCGGCTCGTTCTGCCCGAGCAGACGCTCGAGGCGGTCGAGCGCCAGGTCATCGAGGTGGCCGCCCTCCGCGACCGGCTGCGAGCGAGCGGGCAGCACCTCAAGCGCGGGCTGCTCCTCTACGGCCCGCCAGGAACCGGCAAGACGCACACAGTGCGCTACCTGCTCGGCAGGCTCGGAGGGCAGCACGGCGGTCGTGCTGTCGGGGAGCGCTCTCGGGCTCGTCTCGGCCGCCTGCACCCTCGCGCGCCGCCATCAGCCCTCCGTCGTCGTGCTCGAGGACGTCGACCTCGTCGCGAGCGACCGCAGCTTCGCCGCGCCGGGCAGCAACGCCCTGCTCTTCGAGATCCTCAACCAGCTCGACGGCCTCGGCGACGACGTCGACGTGGTCTTCGTCCTGACCACGAACCGCGTCGACGTGCTGGAGCGAGCGCTCGCGGAGCGACCGGGACGGGTCGACGAGGCGGTGGAGGTGGGACCCCCGGACGCCGCCGGCCGGGAGCGCCTGCTCCGGCTCTACGGCGCGGACGCCGGTCTCGCCGGGCTGGACCTCGGCGAGGCGGTGGCCGCGACAGAAGGCGTCACGGCGACCTACCTGAGGGAGCTGGTCCGCCGCGCTGTGGTTCAGGCGGCACTGGCCCGTCCCGGGGAGGCACAGGTCGTCGTCCGCCAGGAGGATCTGGACGCCGCCGCCGCCGACCTCGCGTCGAGCCGCGCCGCCCTGACCCGGGCCCTGCTCGGCGTCGGCCGGGAGCCGTCCGGCCCCCGCGATCTGCCACTCGATCCGGAACCCGCCCTGATGCCGGCACCGGCGCCCGGGGAGTCGAGCAGCGGCTGGTTCGCGTACAGCTCGACGCTCCGGCACCACCCGATGCGCCATCGCGCGACGCCGATGGACGAGGAGCCCGACCCGCCGCCGCCCCCGCCGGGCTGGGAGGACACTCCCTGACCGCGGGCCGAAGACCGGTGAGGCAGAGGGCGCTCCGTAGAGTGCGGGCATGACGGCCACCACCCCCGCTGTCCGCCTCACCCAGTACGCGCACGGCGGCGGCTGCGCCTGCAAGATCCCGCCCGGCGAGCTCGAGGCCGTCGTCGCGGGCCTGCGCGGCGCGGCATCCGCTGCCGACGCCGCGGGCGAGCTGCTCGTCGGGCTGGACGACGGCGACGACGCGGCCGTCGTCCGCACCCCCGTCGGGCGACGATCGTGGCCACCGCCGACTTCTTCACCCCCGTCGTCGACGACCCCTACGACTGGGGCCGCATCGCCGCGGCCAACGCGCTGTCCGACGTCTACGCGATGGGCGGCACGCCGCGTCGTCGCCGTCAACCTGCTCGCCTGGCCGCGCGACGTGCTGCCCTTCGAGCTCGCCGCGCGAGGTGCTGCGCGGCGGCCTCGACGTCGCGCGCCGAGGCCGGCTGCCACGTCGCCGGCGGGCACAGCGTCGACGACCCCGAGCCGAAGTACGGCATGGCCGTCACCGGCGTGGCCGACTCCGGCACAGCTGCTGCGCAACGACGCCGGCGAGGCGGGCCTGCCGCTGACGCTGACCAAGCCGCTCGGCGTCGGCGTCCTCAACAACCGGCACAAGGCGACCGGCGAGCGTGTTCGACGCAGGCGGTCGCGGCGATGGCCACGCTCAACGACGACGCGCCCGGGACGCCGCGCTCGCCGCCGGCGCCCGCTGCGCCACCGACGTCACCGGCTTCGGGCTGCTCGGGCACCTGCACAAGCTCGCCCGCGCCAGCGGCGTGACGGCGGTGATCGACGCGGCCGCCGTCCCCTACCTGGACGGAGCCCGCGAGTCGCTGGCCGCGGGCTACGTGCGCGGCGGCACCCGGCGCAACCTCGACTGGGTGCGCCCCCACCTCGAGATGCACGGCGTCGGCGAGCAGGAGGCTCTCCTGCTCGCCGACGCCCAGACCTCCGGCGGCCTGCTGGTGGCCGGCGAGACTGCCCGGCTACCCGGTCATCGGCCGGCTGCTGCCGGCGCGCACGGACGGCGTGACGATCGTCGTCCGCTGACGCGGGGAACACGTGCCGGGCGTCAGCCGGGAGGGGTCACACCTGCGCCTGGCGCAGCTCCGCGACGTCGTGCGCCGGCTCGGACGGCGGCTTGGTGATGAACGTCAGCACGGTCGAGATCAGGGCCACGATGCCGAGCACGGTGAACGGCACGGTGTACCCGCCGCTGGACTCGATACAGCCGGGCGGCGATCAGCGGACCGACGACGCCGCCGATGCACCAGGCGATGATCATCGCGCCGTAGATCGCACCGGCGTTGCGGAGTCCCGAAGAAGTCGGCCGCGGTCGAGGGCATCGTGCCGAAGCCGCCGCCGTAGGCAGAGGTAGATGCAGCGCCGGCGAGGATCGCGAAGATCGCGAACGCGATGTGCGGGAGGAGCAGGAAGCACACGCCCTGGAGCCGAGCATGCCGAGGAAGGCGCGGCATCCGGCCGATCCGGTCCGACAGCCAGCCCCAGCGGATCCGGCCGGCGCCGTTGAACAGGCCCAGCACGCCCGACGAAGCGTCGCGGCGGCCGCCGGCGGTGATACCCGGTCGAGGTCGCTGGCGCCGGTCCGGCGGCCTCCGAGATGAAGGAGATGCCGCACAGCATGTTGAGCGTGAGGATGGCGGTGAGCAGGTACCACTGCGGCGTGCGCAGCGCCTCGCCCGCAGGTCGAAGTCGCGGCCGGGCCTCGGCTGCGCCTTGGCGCGTCGACGTCGCGCCGGCGCCATATCCCGGGACGGTAGCCCGGCGGGCGGGTTGCGGAAGAGGCAGGCCCCGAGAGGACGGCGACGAGGTAGCCGATGCCGAGCGGCAGGAACGCCTTGGTCTTGTCGACGGGTGCCGGCGATCAGGCGCTTGGCCGACGGGGCCGGTGATGACGGCGCCGAAGCCGAAGCCGGCCGACGGCGATGCCGGTGATGAGGCCCGCGCTTGTCGGGGAACCACTTCTGCCAGCATGGCGATCGGCATGATGTAGGCCATGCCGAGGCCGATACCCGCCGATGACGCCGTAGCCGAGCACGAGCAGCCAGAGCTGGTCCTTGGTGGCGAGCGAGGCGAGCATGATGCCGACGGCAGTAGATGATGCCGCCGGTGAGGGCGACGGCCGCGGACCGCGGCGGTCCTGGATGCGTCCGCCGATGTAGCTGCCGATGAAGATCATGCCGATGGCGACCTCGAACGGCACGGACGACCTGCGCCTTGCACCAGCCGAACTCGTGCTCTGGAGCGCCTTGTTGAACACGCTCCACGCGTAGACGGCGCCGATGGCGAGCTGCACGAGCACGGCCGCGAGCGCGATCCACCATCTGCCCGCGGTCGCCGGGCGGTCGCCCGCCGGCACGCTCGCCGAGCCTTCCACCGATGTCGCCATGTCAGTACCTCCACGAGTCCGCCCGGGCCGGGCGCGAAAGTGGGCCGCTAATACCCGTGATCGCCCGGGTCACACCTCCCGCACCGGGGAAAGCGGATCTCAGCCACGCCGAAGGCGGGGTGGGCGGCGCGGCTGCGGCGCGGCGAACGGACGACCGGCGAGATCAGCGAGGGATTCCTGCAGACGGGCCGAGGAGCTCTACGAGGATCTCGCGCTCCGCCTCGGCCAGAGTCGAGAACACGTCCGTGGCGGCGCCGTGCACGATCGGCAGCATCTCGTCGACGAGAGCCTTCCCGGCCTCGGTGAGACGGACGAGAATCTTGCGCCGATCCTGGGGGTGCGGATCCCGGACGACGAGACCGCGGCGCTCCAGCGTGTCGAGCAGCGAGGTCATGCTCGCCGTGCTGATCAGGAGCCGGTTGGCGATCACGGTGCTCGCCAGCCGCTCCCCCGCCCCCTCGAGGATCGCCAGCGCCTGGAAACCGGACGGCGACAGGTCCGCGACCTCCCTGCGGCGGCGGCTCACCTCGGCCATCCACAGGGACGTGGTCCGGACGAGGTTCGCCGCTGCCTCGGCGGAGGCGCGGTCGGCCCCGGGAACTCATCCCCGAAGTCGCTGCTCACCCGGATGGGGCCGCGGCCCTCGCTCCGCAGCGCGCCGTCGTCGTCGCTCATCCGGCAAGCCTACTAGGGGTCTAGCTACTCGAACCCTAGCGGTCTACTCTTCCTGCAGACGGGGGCCGACTCCCGACAAGGAGATCAGCAGATGGAAACTCCTCCTCCTCCCGTGCAGATGGTGCAGCTGCTCGCAGGCTTCCAGGTCTCCCAGGCGCTCTATGCCGCCGGCAAAGCTCGGCATCGCGGACCTGCTCGCCGGTGGTGCCCGGACGCCGGCCGAGATCTCGGACACGCTCGGCACGGACGGCGCCGCGACCGCTCGCTTGCTCCGCTCCCTCTCGGGCCTCGGCGTCTTCACGGACGCCGGCGATCACGGCTACACGCTCACACCGCTCGGAGAAACCCTGACGAGCGACGCGCCCGGCTCGATGCGAGACCTGGCGCTGATGTGGATGGAGACGCACTACGTTCCGTTCGGCGGGCTCGTGGAGACCGTCCGCACCGGAAGGACGGCGGCGACGCAGCACTACCGCATGCCGTTCTTCACCTGGCTGGGACAGGATCCCGACCTCGTGGCGCGGTTCACGGGGGCGATGGCCAACCTCACGGACGGCATCAAGCGGCACGCGGTGTCCGGCTACGAGGTGGGGAAGCCGACGCGGATCGTCGACGTGGGCGGCGCGGACGGCAGCCTGCTCGCGCTCCTCCTCGACCGCGTCCCGGAGGCCACGGGGATTTCGTTCGACCTGCCGCACGTGGTGGAGGCGGTGCCGGCGGTGGCGAAGGCGCACGAGCTCGACGACCGGCTGTCCGGCGAGGGCGGCGACTTCTTCGAGCGCGTGCCGGGGGGCGCGGACATGTATGTGCTGTCGATGGTCCTGCACGACTGGGACGACGAGCACGCGTCGCGGCTGCTGCGCAACATCGCGAGCGCCGCCCCCTGGGTGCCGTGGTGCGGGCGTTCGAGCTGGTCGTGCCGTCGGGCGACGGGCCGCACATGGCCAAGATGATCGACCTGACCATGCTGGCGATGCTGTCCGGGCGCGAGCGCGACGAGGCCGAGTTGCGTGACCTGTTCCGGGGTGCCGGGCTCCGGTTCGACCGCGTGGTCGCGACGCAGACCCCGCTCAGCGTCGTCGAGGCACACGTGCCGTGACGGACCTGAACGGTTGAAGCGCGCAGAGGCCCGTCGCGCTCAGGCCGTCCGGCCGGAGGCCCGGCCCTGCTCCGCCTCGCGCGCGGCGATCCGCTCGCGCTGAGGGGTCACGACGTACTTCGGGTCCTTCGTCGACTGGACGCCGGCGTGCAGCAGCCCGAGTCGTTCGTAGAACCCGCCGGCGAGCAGGGCCACGCCCGAGGCGACCGCGGCCACCCGGCTGCGCCGGCCGAGGAGCATGCTGCCGAGGACGCCGGCCGCGGTGAGCGTGCTCGCCCGCTCGAGGGAACGGCCGGCGTCGCCGGTGCGGAAGGTCTCCCCCACCAGGCCGAGCCGGTTCTCCAGGCGCCGGGAGGCGGCGAGCTCGACGATCGCGCCGAACATGGCGAACCGCCGGGCCGGGGAGGCCTCGGACGTCGGAGCGACGATCATGCCGAGGCCACCGGCGCTGGCGGCGGCGCTGGCCGTGAAGATGAACGGCAGCTCGGGGTGCGACTCGTGCCAGGCCGGGACGGCGGTCTGCGACAGCAGGACCGCGGTGTACGAGGCGACTGCCGGCGCGATCGCGGCGGCGGCGAGGCCCGCCGGGCGCGCGGCGGCGTCCAGGAGCTTGCCGGGCAGGGTGCGCGCGCAGCCGGGCGGGCAGGACCTCGCTGATGGCGGCGACCCCCATCAGCGGCCCGTACGCCGCCAGCACCCAGGTGCCCATGCTCATGGGCGACGTCGGCTTCGCCACGCGCAGCATGTGGTGGAAGCGCTCGGGGCGGCCGAGGTCGTGGATGAGGTAGTACGACCCAGCCCCGAGCGCCCCGAGCGCCGTGAGTCTGGTGCCCCGGCGCAGCGCCACCCGGCCCGTCTGGTCGGCGCCCGCCCCGAGGAGGGAGCAGCCGGCGGCGAGGCCGCCCAGGAAGAAGTAGTACGCGATGTCGTCCTTCCACACGGGGGGCTTGAGAACCGGCCGCCCGTAGTAGGACGAGAAGCTGGCGCGGGGAACCATCGGCGTCTCGCGCGCCCCGTCGTCGGCGCGCCGCGGCCGCCGGTGCCCGTTCTCACGGGAGGCGCCTCGCCTCCCGTGGCCGGCGTCGAACATCCGCGCGTCCCGGTCGAGCGCCCCGGCGTCGCTGGCCGGCTCGGCGGGCGGCGGCGCAGGGGTGACCTCTCCGCGCTGCTGCGCGTGCCGGCCTCGCGGGCCGCCGATGGCGCGGAGACCGCCGCGCAGACGGTCGCGCGCCTGCTGCCACAGCTCCTGCGGGAGCTCGCTCACGCGCGCCGCCTCCCCTCGACGAAGGCGGAAGCCGCCGCCGCGAGCATCGTCAGGGCGGCCGCGCCGGCGTAGCGCCACATCCGGGGCAGGTCGCGGGTCGGGACCACCGGGTCCGGCGGGAGGCCGTAGACCTCGGGCTCGTCGAGCAGCAGGAAGAACGCGCCGTTCCCGCCGACCCCGTCGTCGGGGTCGTCGCCGTAGAGGCGCGCCTCGGGAACGCCGCTCTCGTGCAGCTGCTCGACCCGCTTCTCGGCGCGCTCGCGCAGCTCGTCGAGCTCGCCGAACTGGATCGAGTTGGTCGGGCACGCCTTGGCGCAGGCCGGCTCGAGGCCGCCGTGCAGCCGGTCGTAGCACAGCGTGCACTTCCAGGCGCGGCCGTCGTCCTCGCGGCGGTCGATCACGCCGTAGGGGCAGCCGGAGACGCAGTAGCCGCAGCCGTTGCAGATGTCCTGCTGGACGACGACGGTGCCGAACTCCGTGCGGAACAGCGCGCCGGTCGGGCAGACGTCGAGGCAGCCGGCATGCGTGCAGTGCTTGCACACGTCCGACGCCATCAGCCAGCGGAACTCCTGCCGGCCCTCCGCACCGGTGCGTGCCCCGGGCAGCTCGAAGCTCGGCATCCCCAGGTCGACGGTCGGGCGGTCGACCGCCGGCGCGACGTCGGTCCGCTCGGCCGGCCGGTTGCCGAGCTCGGCACCCTTGTCGGGCGACGTCGCCAGGGCCGCCGCCGCGGCCTCGGCACTCGCGGTGGTGCCTGACGGGCCGGTCGGCCGGCCCTCGAAGGGTGGGTGCTGGTGCCCGACCTGCGGGGCTGCTCGATGAAGGCG
Source organism: uncultured Actinomycetota bacterium (assembly GCA_963792195.1). Lineage (GTDB taxonomy): Bacteria > Actinomycetota > Actinomycetes > Actinomycetales > Kineosporiaceae > DATKNA01. The sequence goes on from CAWBVK010000011.1 coordinate 85,904, forward strand.
ACGTGCCGCCAGGTGTTCGCGCCCGAGCATCCCGGTGTTGTCGTAGGACATGCCGAGCAGGTTGAACCCGTCGTCCGGGACGAGGTTCCACTCCTTGCACGCCACCTCGCAGGCCTTGCAGCCGATGCAGATCGAGGTGTCGGTGAAGAAGCCGACCCGCGGGCGGGTGCTCCGGTATGCCCGGCGTTGCCGGCCACGTCGTCCAGTGGACCGGACAGGCTGTTGTCGAGGGTCATCCCTGCTCCTCCTGCCGGTTGTCGTTCACATCCTGGCTGCCGCCGGCGTTGTCCGGCCCCGCGAATGCCGGGTCCCGGGCGCCCTCGAGATGCGCCTTCCCGGCGGACGCCCCGACCGTCGCGACCCGGGTGCCCGTGGTGCGGGTGACGCCGGCACTGGTCCGGTAGCCCTGCACGTAGTCCAGCAGCTCGGGCCCGCGCGGCCGGCGCCCGGGCCGGACGTCGCAGGTGGTCACCTTCGACTCCTGGATGAGCACGTTCGGGTCGAGCGCCACGCCGAACAGGTCGTTCGCCGGAGTCGCCGGTGACCAGGCCGGTGCTGCCCCAGTGGTAGGGCATCCAGACCTGGTGCACGACCCGGCCCTGCACCCGCAGCGGGCGCAGCCGGTCGGTGACCAGCACCCGGGCCTCGATCGCGCTGCGGCTGGTGACGATCGTCGCCCAGCCCAGGTGCTCCAGGCCGCGCTCGGCGGCGAGCTCGCGGCGAGACCTCGACGAACATCTCCGGCTGCAGCTCGGACAGGTACGGCAGCTGCCGGCTCATGCCGCCCGCGGTGTGGTGCTCGGTGAGCCGGGAGGTGGTCAGCACGAACGGGAAGACCTCGGCCGTGCGCCTCCGGCGGCGACGGGTTGGACGGGTTGTCCTCGCGCCCGTAGACCTTGCGCGTCGGGTTCGCCCTGCTGCCCGTAGAGCGGGTTGCGGAACGGCGACTCGTGCGGCTCGTAGTGCGTCGGCATCGGGCCGTCCTGCAGGCCGTTCGGGCACGTACAGCCAGGCCTTGCCGTCCGCCTGCATGATGAACGGGTCGTCTCCGCGCAGCGCGGCCGGACCGACGGCGCCGGCTCCGGCGCACGTACGACGGCGGCTTGGTCTTCTCGAAGTCCGGCACGTCCTGGCCGGTCCACTCGCCCTTGCGTCCTCGTCCCACCAGACGTACTTCTTGCGCTCGCTCCACGGCCTGCCCTGCGGGTCGGCGGAGGCGCGGTTGTAGAGCACGCGACGGTTGTACGGCCAGGCCCAGCCCCACTCCAGGCGCGCGTCGCGTCCTGCTCGCTGCGCGGCTTGCGGCGCGCGGCCTGGTTGACGCCGTCCGCGTAGACGCCGGAGTAGATCCAGCAGCCGCACGAGGTGGAGCCGTCGTTCTTCAGCTCCATGTAGCCGTTCAGGACCTGCCCGTCGTGAGGTCGTAGCCGTTGATGGCTCGCAGCACCGACGTCGCGCGCTCGGCTCGTCGCCGTGCGACCTCGTAGTCCCAGTTGAGGTCCTGCAGCGGCTGGTCGCGCGCGTCGGTGGAGTCCTTCAGGCGCTCCTTGAGCCATCCGGCCCAGGTGGTAGAAGAACCACAGCTCCGAGCGCTGGTCGCCCTTCGGCTCGACGGCCTTCTCCCGCCACTGCAGCATGCCGCTGCGTCTGGGTGAACGTGCCCTCCTTCTCCACGTGCGCGGCGGCCGGGAAGAAGAAGACCTCGGTCCGGCACTGCTCGGGGACGATCTCGCCGGTCTCGACCTCGGGCGCGTCCTTCCAGAACGTGGCGCTCTCGATCATGGCCAGGTCGCGGACGACGAGCCAGTCGAGGTTGGCCAGCGCCAGCCGCTGCAGCCGGCCGTGCGACGGAGCCGACGGCCGGGTTCTGGCCGAGCAGGAAGTAGCCGTTGACCTTGCCGTCGATCATGTCCATCGTGGTGCGGTACGTGCCGTGGTCGCCGGTCAGCCGCGGCAGGTAGTCGTAGCAGTAGTCGTTCTCCGCCGTCGCGGCGTCGCCCCAGTACTCCTTCATCAGCGAGATCGAAGTAGGCGTCGGCGTTGCGCCAGAAGCCCTTCTGCTTGTCCCCGATGAAGCTGTCGAGGTATTCTCGAGGCTCGTGTGCGTGCGCCGCGCTCGGCATCGGCATGTAGCCGGGCAGGATGTTGAACAGCGTCGGGATGTCGGTGGAGCCCTGGATGCTCGCGTGCCCGCGCATCGCCATGATCCCGCCGCCGGGGCGGCCCATGTTGCCCAGCAGCAGCTGGATGATCGCCGCCGCCCGGATGTACTGGACGCCGACGGTGTGCTGCGTCCAGCCGACCGCGTAGACGACGGCCGTCGGTGCGCTCCCGGCCCGAGTTCGCCGTCCAGTCCTCGCAGACCTGCAGGAACTGCTCCCGCGGGACGCCGCAGACCTCCTCGACCATCTCGGGGGTGTAGCGGGCGAAGTGCCGCTTGAGGATCTGGAAGACGCAGCGCGGGTGCTGCAGGGTCTCGTCCTTGCGGGGTCGTGCGCCGGTCCTTCGAGCTTCGGGCCGCCGGACTCGTGCTGCAGGCCCGACGGCGAGTCTCCTTGGCGTGCGCGGTGGCCTGCGGACCGCCGTCGTCGTCGCTGCCTCGAAGCCCTCGTACTGCCAGGTGCCGGTGTCGTACGCGGCCGTGTCGGCGTCGTAGCCGGAGAACAGCCCGTCGAGGTCGTCGGTGTCGCTGGAACTTCTCGCTGACGATGAACGAGCGCGTTCGTGTACGGCGGTGACGTACTCGCGGAAGTCCTTGTCGTTGCTGAGGATGTAGTTGATCGACGCCGCCGAGGAAGGCGATGTCGCTGCCGGCGCGGAGCGGCACGTAGGTGTCGGCGAGGCGCGCTGGTCCGGGTGAACCGCGGGTCGATGTGGATCACCTTCGCGCCGCGGGCCTTCGCCTCGATCACCCACTGGAACCCGACCGGGTGCGCCTCGGCCATGTTCGAGCCCATGATCACGATGCAGTCGGCGTTCGGCGAGGTCCTGCTGGGTGTTGGTGGCGCCGCCGCGCCCGAAGCTGGTCCCCAGACCGGGGACGGTGGAGGAGTGTCAAATACGGGCCTGGTTCTCGATCTGGATCGCGCCCGCCGCGGTGAACAGCTTCTTGATGAGGTAGTTCTCCTCGTTGTCCAGCGTGGCGCCGCCCAGGCTGGCCAGCCCGAGCGTCCGGCGGACCGACGCGGCCCTGGGGTCGACGTCCTGCCAGCCCTTGCGGCGGGCCTCGAGGAACCGGTGCGGTCGACCATGTCCATCGCGGTCTCGAGGTCGAGCTCGGACCACTCGTGGCGTACGGCGCGCGGTAGCAGCACCTTCTGCTCCCGCTGCGGGCCCGGTCACCAGCTGCTTGCTGGCGCTGCCCTTCGGGCACAGCCGGCCGCGCGAGATCGGCGAGTCCGGGTTGCCCTCGATCTGGACGACCTGCTCGTCCTTGACGTACACCTTCTGCGCGCAGCCCGACGGCGCAGTACGGGCACACGCGAGTGCGCCACGCGGTCGGCCGTGACGGTGCGCGGCTCGAGGCCGCGCGAGCGGGCCGACTGCGGCCGCCCTGCCGCGCCCGAGCGGGTCAGGTCCCGGTCACCTGGCGGTAGACCGGCCAGCTCTCGATCCAGGTCCGCACTCCCATGGCGGACAATGTGCCACATCCGCCCCGAGAGCGCCGCCGGACGACGCCGCCGCCGGGGCCTGCCGCGTGGCCGTCGCCGGTCACTTGACCGTGCCCGGCACTCACGGACAGTGACAGTGCAGCGTGGCGGGCGACAGCTGCGGCTCCTGCGTGGGATCATGCCGACCGTCGAGCAGTCAGGAGGAGACGCGTGCCGGACCACAGGGAGCTGGGGCTGCGCTCGATCGACGAGCGCATCACGCGCTTCCTCTGCGCCACGGTGCACCTCGACGGCTCGTTCGCGAACCACGCCTGTGGGCGGTGCTGCTCTCGCCCGGCCGGCAGGCGCCAGGCACCCGAGGCCGAGATCGACCCGATCGCGCTGGCGCGGCACGCACAGCTCTCGCTGTCGCGCCGCAGGGAGCGCGACCGGCAGCTGGCGTTCGTGCTGCTGGGAGTCGTGGCGGCGGGCGTCGTGCTGTTCGTCCTGGGCGCGAACGACGCGCTGTCGATGAGCCAGGCGGCCTCCTCGTGTCGCCTGCTCCCGGTGGCGGGCTGGCTGGTGGCGCTCGCTCATCGTCTTCAGCCACTACCGCCTCGTGCGCGACTCCGCCGTCGAGGTGTTCTCGGGACCGCGAGCTTCGCACGCGCCTCGGCGCCCCCGCTCGACCCGGAGGACGAGCTGCGGCTCTGGCGCCTGCACTGGGAGAACATGGTCATCTACAACCGCTTCTCGCCGTTCGTCGGCACCGGCCACACCGTCGACTCCTGGCGGGTCAACCTGCACACCAACCCGCCGAACGCCGCGCGGAGCCTCGGTCGACGCCGGCCGCCGTTTCGTATCTCGCCCGCGCGAGGTGCACGAGTACCTGCTGGAGCAGGTGCCCGAGGCGCTGGGCCGCGGTGCCGGGCGACCGAGGACGACGAGGCGCGCTACTGCGTCACGGCGAGCACCGCCTGTACATCGACGTGCGCACGGCCTGCATCATCCTCGTCGAGCGGCGGTCGTCCCGATCGTCCCGCCGAACGGACCGCAGGCCCAGCTCCCGGACTGCGATCCCTCGACCAGTACACCGACGAACCCAACCGGGCGCCCGGACGTACTGCTGCTTCGTCGAGAACAGCGGCAACGGCGACGTCGTCGTCACGGTCCTGGTGCGCGCCGAGATCGTCGGCGACATGCTGTACGTCGAGGGGCGCTCGCAGGTGCTGCTGCCGGTGCAGGCCGGCTTCAAGGACGTGTACTGGGTGAGCCCAAACCCCGACCAGGCCTCGATGCCCGTCGCGCGCGCCGCGCTCCCCCGCACGACGGGGCTGTGGCTGGAGAGCCCGATCCGGCTCGCGAAGTGCTGGTTCGGGGACCGCGCAGGACGCACGGAAGCTGCGCGACGAGGGACTGAAGATCGAGCGCGAGCCAGCCGGTCAACTACGGTGCGTCGTCGTCGCTGCGGGAGGACGCCGCCCTCCCTTCCGACCCGGGCTTCTACGGCGCGATGGACCAGGTCATGTACTGCCGCGTCATCACCCAGCAGGTCTTCGACTCGCTCGCCGAGCTGCTCGCGAAGCGCCGCGTCACGAGCGCGGACCTGGAGGAGCAGCGCCGCCTGCTGGTGGAGCAGACGTTCAACATCGAGGGCATCAGGAATGCCAAGGCGCACGGCACCGGGAACCGCGCCCTGCGCTGACCGCGGAGAAGCCGAGCGGCCGTCACGTCCACGTTCGAACCAGCGGCCCGATGTCGGGACGGCACCACATTGCTCGCGTTCCGGCCGCCTGTCGACCTCGCCGAGAGCTTTGAGAGCCAAGACCAGCGCGGCGCCCTCAGAGCAGCGGGCTCCTGACATGCACCCAGCTGCTCACGGCGGGAATTCCGCGGTCGGCCGGGCGAGGCCGGAATCGAGACGGCCGGAGGGCGGCGGCGCTCAGGCCGGACCGAAGGCGGCACGCACGCCGGGCGACCAGAGCACCGAGTCCGGGCGCCGGCCGGCGACGTCCGGGAACCCGGCCGCCGCGACCAGGCCGTCGGCCAGGGACAGCACCTCCGCGCGGTGCAGCGGCCAGCGCTCGTGCTCGTTCGTGAGGTAGCGGGTCGCGCCCGCGAACCGGTTGTGCAGGCCCCAGCGGCCCGTCAGCCACACGTCGAGTTCGGTGGGCCGCTCGATCGGAACGCCCGGCCGCAGCACCAGCCGGCTCGACGGGCCACCGCTGCGGCGCCGCGTGACGTACTCGAGCGCGGCGTCCGGGCCCCGATCCAGGCGGCGGAACCCCAACCGGGACCACACGTACGGCAACCCCAGCGCTGCGCGCGCGCCGAGCACGACCGCGAGCCGGTCGGCGTCCAGGGACCGGAAGACGATGCCGCGCCGTCCGCGCCCGTCGACCGAGTACAGCCGCACGTTCGTCTCCAGGAAGCTGCCGAAGAACGGGACCGACGGCCCGGCACCGAGGGCGCAGTCGAGCATGCGGAACGGGATCAGGCCGACGTACGTGCGCCCGTCGAGGGTGTCGGGCCGGACGCCGGGCGGCAGGTAGGGCTCCACCGCCGCGACCGGGACCTCCCAGTGCAGCATCGCGAGATCGACCCACCGCTGCCGGAGCAGACGGGCGCGCAGCGGGCGCGGGGTGGTCGCCGTCGCCGGCTCGGCCACGGGGTGGGTCATCGTGCCGGCCCCGCGCTACAGCTGCGGGAACCGGTGCGTGACGCCCTCGCCCTGCTCCAGCAGGGTCGCCGCGGGGCCCACGATGAGCGGGTCCGGGACGCCGACGACCTCGGGGTCCTTGCCCGTGTAGGCGAACCGGTTGAGCACGTGCCGCATCGCCTCGAGCCGGGCCCGCTTCTTGTCGTTGCTCTTGACCACGGTCCACGGCGCGTCGGCGGTGTCGGTGTAGAAGAACATCGCCTCCTTCGCCTCGGTGTAGTCGTCCCACTTGTCGAGGCTGGCGAGGTCGATCGGCGACAGCTTCCACTGCCGGACCGGGTCGACCTGCCGGATGACGAAGCGGGTGCGCTGCTCGGCGCGGGACACCGAGAACCAGAGCTTGATCAGGCGGATCCCGCTGCGGACGAGCATCCGCTCGAACTCCGGCGCCTGGCGCATGAACTCCAGGTACTCCGCGCGGGCCGACGAAGCCCATCACCCGCTCGACGCCGGCCCGGTTGTACCAGGAGCGGTCGAACAGCACGATCTCGCCGGCGGCGGGCAGGTGCGCGACGTAGCGCTGGAAGTACCACTGGGTCTGCTCGCGCTCGCTGGGCTTCTCCAGCGCGACGACCCGCGCGCCGCGCGGGTTGAGGTGCTCCATGAAGCGCTTGATCGTGCCGCCCTTGCCGGCGGCGTCGCGCCCCTCGAAGAGGATGACGATCCGCTCGCCGGTGTCCTTGACCCAGTTCTGCAGCTTGAGCAGCTCGATCTGCAGCAGCCGCTTCTCGCGGTCGTAGTCGTCGCGGCTCAGCCGCTCGTCGTACGGGTAGCCCTCGCGCCAGGTGTCGACGGGCCGGCCGTCCCGGAACAGCAGCTGCGGGTCGTCGTCGTCCACGTCCTCGACCACGAGGTCACGGATCTTGACCGGCCCGATGCTGAGCTCGGCGAGCTCCTCCGAGAGGTCGCCCGCCTCTATGGCCAGCTCCAGTGGCACCACCTGGGCCTCGACGTCCGTCCTGTCCACGGCCTCGTTGCTCCCCACGTCCGCCTCCCGAACCGGTCGCCCCTGGCGTCACCGTAACCCCGTCCCCCGACACTCGCCCCGCCGCGTGAGCAGCCTGGAACGCGCCTTTCCCGGGTGGCAGGCTCGCCGGATGGATGCCCTGCCACCCCTCGCGGCCGAGGACCACGTCTGCGCCTCGTGCGACCTCGCCTATGCGTCCCTGGACGTCGCCACGGCCGTCGCCGGCATCCGGTCGGTGCCGGACGCGGTCACGTCGCGGGTCACGGCACTGCCGGAACCTGCCCTCCGCCGGCGTCCCGAGCCCGGGGTGTGGTCCGTCCTGGAGTACGCCGCGCACGTGCGCGACGTCTACGCGACCTTCCTGATCCGGCTGCACCGTGCGAGGACCGAGGACCGCCCCACGCTCGACCCGATGTTCGGCGACCTGCGCGCACAGCGCCTGCGGTACAACGACCTGCCCGTGGACGCCGTCCTGCAGGAGCTGGCCCTCGCCGCCGCGGGCTTCTGCGACGAGGTCGCCGACACCGCGGACGACGAGTGGGGGCGCCGGGTGCGACGGCTCCCGGGCGAGGACCGGACCGCGCTGTGGCTGGTGCGGCACGCGATGCACGAGGGCGTGCACCACGTCCGCGACATCGAGCGGGTGCGCGTCCTGGTGACTACCGCCTGATCGCCGTCAGGGACGGCGGTGGGCGGCCGCTCTGCCCATCAGATAACGCTGCTCGGGCAGGCTCAGCGTGCCGCGGGCGGCACGCAGGTAGTGCTCCCGGGCCGCGTCGTGCTCGCCCAGCTCGTCGAGCAGGTGCGCGCGGACGGCGTCCGGCCGGTGCCCCGTGGGTGCCAGCTCGTCGCCGGCGGCGTCCAGCAGCCCGAGCCCGACGGCCGGCCCGTGGACCATGGCGCTGGCGACGATCCGGTTGAGGGTCACGACCGGGCCCGGGCGCGAGCAGGTCGAGCACCTCGTACAGGGCGAGGATCTGCGCCCAGTCGGTGTCCTCCGCCCGCGGCGCCTCGTCGTGGACGGCGGCGATGGCGGCCTGCAGCTGATAGGGCCCGAGGTCGGCGGTGGCCAGGCACGAGCTGACCAGCTCGACGCCCTCGGCGATGGCCGCCCGGTCCCACGGCGTGCGGTCCTGGTCGGCGAGCGGCACGAGCGCGCCGTCGGGCCGTGGTGCGGGCCCGGCGCCGGGCGTCGGTGAGCAGCATCAGGGCGAGCAGGCCGGCGACCTCGCCCTCCGCCGGCAGGGCGGCGTGCAGCCGGCGGGTCAGCCGGATGGCCTCCGCGGTCAGCTCGACCCGGTGCAGGTCGGCGCCCTCGCTCGACGTGTACCCCTCGTTGAAGATCAGGTACAGCACGCGCAGCACGGAGGGCAGCCGCTCGCGCCGTCTCGGCGTCCGTGAGCGGGTGGAACGCGACCCCGGCCTGCCGGATCGCGGCCTTGGCCCTGCTGATGCGCTGCGCCACGGTCGCCGGCGGCACGAGCAGGGCGCGGGCGATCTCCGCCGTGGTCAGGCCGCCGAGCGCGCGCAGGGTGAGCGCGACCTGCGAGGACGGCGTCAGCGCCGGGTGGCAGCACAGGAACAGCAGCGGCAGCGAGTCGTCGTCCGCGGGCGACCTCCGCCGGCGGCAGCTCCCGCAGGGCGTACCCGACCTCGCGCCGCCGCCGGGCCGACTCGCTCCGCCAGGTCTCCACCAGCCGGCGGTACGCGGCGGTGACAGCCAGCCCGGTGGGGTTGGCCGGGACGCCCTCAGCCGGCCATGCTCCCGCCGCCGCGAGGAGGGCCTCCTGGACGGCGTCCTCGGCGGCCTCGAAGTCGCCGCTGCGGCGCACGAGGACGCCGAGGACGCCGGGCGCCGAGCGCCGCAGCAGGTCCTCGAGGTCGCTGCGATCCGTCACACGTCCCACGTGCTGGTGTCGAGCAGCGGACGCACCTCGGCGAGTCCCCAGACCGCGTCGGGCACCCGGGCCGCGATGTCGAGGGCACGCTCCTCGGTGTCGCAGTCGACCAGGTAGAACCCGGCGAGGTGCTCCTTGGCCTCGGCGAACGGCCCGTCGGTGGTCATCGTCCGCCGCCCGTCGACGCTCGTGACCCGCTTGGCCGGCGCGGGGTCGGCGAGCGCCTCGGAGCCGATCAGCTCGCCCGACTCGGCCAGTTCGCGGTCCAGCGCCAGGTGCCGCCGTCCGAAGGACTCGCGCTCGGCGTCCGGCAGCGCCTCCCACCGCTCCTGGAAGTGACGGGTTGCTCTGGACGAGGATCATGTACTTCACCGTTGGCCTCCGGAGGACGCGACGAATCGTTGACGACCCTGTGTCGATTCACGGGCGCCGGCTTCGACATCCCCATGCAAGCGCCCACCGGGGGCGCCGCGGAAGGGAATGCACCGATGATCATCAGCATGCCCCCCGACGACACGTCCACAGCCACCGGGACCGCTGAGGCAGAGGTCCGCGCCGTGCTCGCGGCGTACGTGGACGCCCACGCCCGGCGCGATGCCGAGAGCATCCTCGCGTTCTTCGCGGACGGCGCCGCCCGTTACAACCTCGCGCCGCCGCTGCAGCAGGTGCCGGGAACGATGGTCGGCGACGTCGAGGGCGTCCGGGCGTGGCTTGCCACGTTCGACGGCCCCGTCCTCCTCGAGCACCGGGACCTGGAGGTGGCGGCCGAAGGCGCCGTCGCTTTCGCGTACGCGCCTCACCAAGATGACCGCGAAGCCGGTCGGAGCCCCGGAGCCGTTCTCGTTCTGGCTGCGCTCCACCTTCGGCCTGCGCCTGCTGGACGGCCGCTGGCGGATCGTGCACGAGCACGAGTCGACGCCCTTCCACATGGACGGGTCCTTCCGCGCCGCGACCGACCTCGAACCCTGACCCGTGGGTCGGCGGAGTGGCGCGATGCACCCGCTCCCAGACGTGGGGGCGGACGGCTACGCGAACGACGTCGCCGTCAGGGCCCCGGCACGCCGCCAATGCCGGCGATCGTTCGCGCAGGGGTCCGCCCAAGAAGACCGCTGCGCGAACGATGTCTTGAGAAACGTTGCGACACGCCGCGGGTGCACCCGAACGTTGGCGCAGCGCGACGGGTGAGCCCGAGCACGCCCACGGTCGAGAAGGGAGCCACGTGCGAGATCGCGTCCGACCGGCCGCGCGAGGATGCCTCAGTAGGGCAGGTAATAGGTCAGCAGATCAGCGGTGACCGGCGGGAAGAGCACGCCGAACCGCTCGCGGTCCGGCCCCGGGTAGACGTCGGGCCGGACGCGGGACCGCTCGATCAGCCCGGCACCGAACACCACGGCGGCCAGCTGGTCGGGCGCCACGCCCGCTCCCCGCGCGGCACCGGGCGCCTGCATCACCCCGCCGGCCCCGACCGGGCCGAGGCCGTCGCCCTCCACGGGGATGCGGTAGTGGCGACGGAAGGTCGACAAGAGGATCTCCCCGTCCGCCCCTTCCAGGCCGGCCGCCACCAGTCGCTTCCACAGCACCGGCCGGATGCGGTCCAGAAGGGCGGCAGCGTCGGGGACACGGACGTAGTACTGCTCGGCGAGCCGCTCCGGGTCGGCGGCCGACGCCCAGGCATCCCCGGTCACCGTCCCGGTGCGCTGCACGACCCGCAGGCGGGCCTCCGGCGAGAGGACGGCGAGCCGGCGCAGCAGTTCCTCGGCGGCGGGCGCGTCGACGGCGGCGGCCTCGGCGACGAGCAGCTCGTCCTCGCCGGCGTGGGTGCGGGCCGTGGCGACCGGCGTACCCGCGCGCTCCAGCATCCACGTCGTGGTCCCGCTTCGGTCGAGCAACCATCGCCGCCGCGGGGGCGAGTGCGGCATCCTCACGTCGAACCCGGCCTGGGCGGAGTCCTGCAGTGCCGTCAGCGCGGGCAGGTCGCCCCGCCCGGCGACGCGCAACCCTCCCTCCTCGGGGCCGGCAGCCCCCTCCCCCGTGCTGCGGGACGCGTCGGGCCCGGCGAGGGCCGGCGGGATGTCGATCGCGTACTCGTAGCCGAAGAGCCGGTAGAAGTACGGTATCCCGATCATGACTTGCACGACGTGCCCGCGGTCGGCGGAACGGGCGTGCGCCCAGGCCATCAAGGCGCGGACGAGGCCACGACCCTCGTAGTCACGCGCCGTGGCGACGAGCTCGACCTGGCCGGCCGGCAGTTCCACGTCCCCCAGGTAAAGGCGCTCGTCGAGCAGGGTCGCCGTCGACACCACGCGGTCGCCGTCCACGACGACGGCGCAGGACTCCCAGCCCGCGGCGGGGTCCTCCACGACGAGCCGGTGGTCGACGGCGTCGTCCGGTTCGCCGCGCTCGGCGAGCAACTCCCCGATCTGCCCCAGGTCCGACGGGATGGCCTGCCGCAGGAGCAAGCCGTCGCGAAGCTGAACGGCGCCGGTGGTCGCAGGCACGGTGGCAGTCTGCTGTGTCCCCCGGCCGCGTCCATGGTTTCCGGCTGGGCCGGCCGCCGAAGGCGTTACCTATGGTTGACGCCCTCAACTGCTGCTGGACGTCGGCCTCCTCCGACCGGACCGTGGAGTCATGACGACATCGCGGTACTGCGTGGTGGGAGCCGGCGCCGCCGGGCTGGCCGCCGTCCAGGTGCTCACCCGGCAGGGCTTCGCCGTCGACTGCTTCGAGCGAAGGGATCGCGTCGGCGGTCACTGGCACACCGACTACGAGTCGCTGCACCTGATCACCTCACGGGACGTGTCCGGCTTCGAGGGCCACCCGATGCCGCCGGAGTTTCCGGTCTACCCGAGCCGGGACCAGATGCGGGCGTACATCGAGTCGTTCGCCGACCGCTTCGACCTGCGGCGGCACGTCACGTTCGGGACCGAGGTGACCGGAATGGAACCCGAGGGCCCGGCCGGCGAGCAGGGCTGGTGGGTGACGACGTCGGACGGGCGGCGCACCCGGTACGACGGGGTGCTGGTCGCGAACGGGCACCTGTGGGACCCGAACCTGCCGGAGATCGCCACCGACTTCACCGGGCTGTCCCTGCACTCCTCGCAGTACCGGGACGTGGACGACGTCAAAGGCGACCGGGTGCTCGTCGTCGGCGCCGGCAACTCGGGCTGCGACCTGGCCGTCGACGCGGCCAACGCCCGCCTGACGACGGCGATCTCGGTGCGGCGCGGGCAGGTGTTCCAGCCGAAGGCCATCTTCGGCCGGCCTCGCGCCGAGCTGAGGTGGCTGAGCAAGCTGCCGCCGGTGCTGCAGGAGCGCGTGACGCGGGCCCTGGTCCGCGTCGTGGTCGGTCCGCCCGAGGTCTACCGCGGCCTGCCCGTGCCCGAGACCCGCAACCTCAACGACCAGCCCCCGGTCGTCAACAACCTGCTCCTGTACTGGATCCAGCACGGCCGCATCGACGTGGTTCCCGCCCTGGAGCGGATCGACGGGCAGGTCGTGCACTTCAGCCGACGGCAGCGCGCGGGAGTTCGACACGATCCTCTGGGCCACAGGCTTCCGGGTAGCGCTGCCGTTCCTCGACCCGGCGCTGCTGCGCTGGCAGGACGGGGTCCCGCTGCGCGTGGCGGGCCTGACGGTCCCCGTCGGGCTGCAGCGTCTCTTCTTCATCGGGCTGGCCGCCCCGCGCGGCCCGCAGCTGCCGGTCTACTCCCGGCAGGCCCGCCTCGTAGCGCGGTTGCTTCGACTCACCGAAGCCCGCGGGTCGCTCGCCGGCGCCTTCGACCGGCAGGTCCCCGACCGGCGCATCGACATCGTCCGGCCGGTGTGGAACGACCAGATGAGCGCGACCGAACGGCTGGTCGGCACCCTCGAGAAGAGCTTCGGGAAGGCGAGCTGACATGAGCGGACGGCTGGACGGCAAGGTTGCACTGATCACGGGCGGCGCACGCGGGCAGGGGGCGGCGCACGCCCGGCGGCTGGCCGAGGAGGGCGCCCGGGTCATCGCAGGCGACGTCCTGGACGCCGACGGCGAGGCGACCGTCGCCAAGCTGCGGGCCGACGGCCTCGCGGTCGACTACCTGCACCTGGACGTCACCTCCCCCACCGAGTGGGCACGCGCCGTCGACAGCGCGACCGAGCGCCACGGCGGCCTCGACGTCCTGGTCAACAACGCCGGGATCATCCACGTCAACCCGCTCCTGGAGGAGACGCTCGAGGACTGGAATCAGCTCCTCGCGGTGAACGTCACCGGGGTACTGCTCGGCATGCAGGCGGCGATCCCCGCCCTGCGGGCACGTGGCGGCGGGTCGATCGTCAACATCTCCTCGATCTTCGGCCTTGCCGGCGCCGAGGGGTACGTCGCCTACTGCGCGAGCAAGGCCGCGGTCGTGGGGATGACCAGGACGGCCGCCCTGGAGCACGCCGTCGACCGGATCCGGGTCAACGCCGTCTGCCCCGGCGGGGTTCGGACGGCGATGAACGAGAACGAGGGCAGCGGCGTCGTCCCGCTGACGCCGATGGGGCGCAGGGCCGACGTCCGCGAGATCAGCGGGACCGTGCTCTACCTCGCGAGCGACGACTCGACCTTCGTCACCGGCACGGAGATCGTCGTCGACGGCGGCTACCTCGCGCGCTAGCGCTATGTACCCCATCTGGGGATCCGCTTTCCAGGACGTTGCTCGCGTTCCGGCCGCTTTCTCCCCAGGGAGTCCCTCAGAATCGGCCGGAACGCGAGCAACGCCGTCGGAAGCGGCCGGAACGCGAGTGACGTGATCGCCCGACCCGGAACCCACCGATCAAGGAAAAGTTGGGGATCAAGGAAAAGTTGCGGATCAAGAGCGGCGCGGCAGCTCCGCCGTCATCCTGATCATGCCCTGGGTGGCCGGTGAGAGCCAGGCCGGTGGCCCCGCATGTCGGGTACACATCCGTGCGCGCGCCGGAGTCGAGAGCATCCGGCTATGTACCTTCGGACCTGATTTCTGGCGGTTGGTCATGGTCCATTCGCGTCGAGCGGATCAACGGATCAGTCTTCGACATCGGCTCGGAGTTGCCGGCAGGACGCCCTCCGGCCGTCGCCAGTGGCCGGCCCTAGCCCAGAGATGCCAGAGGAGGACCGATGACGAAGGTCGAGAAGTCCATCGAGGTCGCCGTTCCGGTGAGCACGGCGTACAACCAGTGGACGCAGTTCGAGGAGTTCCCGCAGTTCATGAGCGGGGTGAAGCAGGTCGAGCAGCTGGACGACCGGACGCTGCGCTGGGTCGCCGAGATCGCCGGCGTCCGGCGGCAGTGGGTGGCCACGGTGCTCGAGCAGGTCCCGGACCAGAAGGTGGCCTGGGCAGCGACGGAGGGCGCGACGAACGCGGGCGCGGTGACCTTCGTAGCGGTGCCTGCCGGCGGCACCCGCGTGACTCTCACCTTGGACTACGAGCCGGAAGGGCTCGTCGAGAAGGCGGGGGACGCTCTCAACATCGTGGAGCGGCAGGCGACCGGCGACCTGGAGCGGTTCAAGTCCTTCATCGAGTCGCGGGGCGGGGAGACCGGCGGGTGGCGGGGCGAGGTGACGGACGAGCCGGACGTGGGCACGCCCGGACGTCGAGGACGCGGCGGCCTCGCGCGGTGACAGCGGCAAGGCCGGGGTCAGCAGGCACGGCGGTCGCTGCCGGTGCGGCAGTGGCTGCGGCGGGTGCCGCCGCAGTCGTCGCAGCGACGAAGTCCTCGTCGTCTTCTCGAGCCCACTGACGTCGGCGGGGAGGACGTGGTGGACATCCTCACCACTGACCACCGCGAGGTCACCGACCTGCTCCTGCAGATCCGGACCGCCACCGACGCCGCGACCCGTCGCGACCTCGCCGACACGATGATCAGCGAACTCGTGCGGCACGCCGTCGCCGAGGAGATGTACGTGTACCCGGCGATGAAGCAGCACCTGCCGGACGGCGAGGCGTCCGTCGAGCACGACATCGCCGAGCACAAGGAACTCGAGCAGACGATGAAGGAACTGGAGGCGGTCGAGCCCTCGGATCCGCGCTTCGACTCCCTCCTCGCCGAGCTCGAGACCACGCTGGCCGACCACGTCGCCGACGAGGAGTCCGACCAGTTCCCGAAGCTGCGGGCGAGCATCCCGCAGGAGGAGCTCGTCCAGCTCGGCGGAGAAGGTGCAGACGGCCAAGAAGCTGGCCCCGACCCGGCCGCATCCCGCCGCGCCCAACGCCGAGCTGTTCCACAAGGTCGTCGGCCCGGGCGTCGGCCTCGTCGACCGGCTGCGCGACCGCCTGACGGGGCGTTCGACCTCGTAGCACCGTCCTCGTCCTGAAAGCGGCCCTCGATCGGCGGAACTCCGCTGGTCGAGGGCCGCTTCGCAGCGGGTGCCCGAGGGTCAGGTCCGCCAGACCGGCGCGATCTCGCGGTGGTACGCGCGGCCCGCGACCCGGCCGAACACGGCCGTGACCGGCCGGGGGATGGTGGCGCGCAGGTACGCGTGGCCTTCGTTCGTCATGCCGTCCTGGATCCAGGCGAAGAACTTGCCGATGACAACCGGGGATGCGCGCCGCAGCTGCTTCTCCGCGGCCTTCCACTCGGCCGTCTCCAGGTGCGGCGCCATCAGCGGCTCGAGGTCCCGCTCCTCGTGGTCGAGGTGGCGATCGACGACGGCCCGGGTACGGGCGACGGCCGCGCGGGCGCTCTCCGCGTCGTCCGCGGAGCCGCTCGAGCCGTACGCGGCCATCGCCGCGCGGGTCTGGCCGAGGGCGTCGGCCATCGCGTGATGCTCGTCGTCCATCGCCGTGAGCAGGTCGGACGGGAGGCCGAGCTTGGCGAGAGCGGGGAAGACGTACTCGTCCTCGCCCTCGTGGTGACGCGTCAGCTCGCGGTGCAGGTTGGCGTACGCCTTCTCCAGCTGCTGTGCCCGCGCGATGTCGCCGTCCGAAGCCGCAGCCAGGGCGGACTCGAGCCGGGCGAGGTCGCGCCGCACCGCCTGATGGATGACCTGGTTCATCGTGATCGTTCTGGTCATGTCGCGACCGTAGCCCACTGCTGTCCGGAGTTGGAGAACCGATCGGACGACGTTCAGCTCAGGTGGGGGGATCCCGTCGAGGTTGCGATGCTTCCGACTCCTCGTACTCGCGGGCCACGCGCTTGGGCACCACCATCCGCCATGCGTCGACGAGCAGCTCCCGCAGCTCCGGCTCGTCGATCGCGCCCAGCCGGACCCGCAGCCACTGATACCGCTCGTCGCTCGGCAGCGGCGGCAGGTACTTCTGCGGCTCCGCAGCGAGCAGCTCCGCACGCTCCTCCCGCGGGTACCCGAATCCCATGATCTCCTCGTCGGGGGACACGGAGGCGTAGACGATGCTCCCGATCCGGAACTTCACGTACCGCCGGATGAGGTGCTCCTCCGTGCGCGGCAACGACAGGGCGATGCCCCGTACGTCCTCGAGGTCGACGGCCATGGCAACAGCAGAACTCACCGGCCGTCGTCCGGGCAAGATCGACGGAACCGGTACCACTGCGGAGAGGTCCTGTTCATTGGCCACCGCAGCCCGTCCGTCTGGGCCGGATCGACGGACACCAGCGTCCACTCGCGAAAGGCGGCCTCCACCTCTTCCTGCGAAACGCCGCCGACCAAGGAGCGCAACCGGCTCGGCCCGAAGGCCAGCACCAGCAACGTCGCGCCCCGGTTCGCGAGAGCTGAGACCCCTCGTCCGACCGCCCGGCGCGCTCGAGCCTCGAAGCCCTGGAAACAGCCGACGTCGAGAAAGAAGTCGAACGCTCCGAGACCGGCCGACACAAGGTCGGTCACATCCCCCACGACGTACGCGACGTCGGACCCACCCCGGCTCTTCGCCGCCTCGATGGCTGCCGGCACGTTGTCGATCCCCGTGGCCTGCCAACCCCTGCGGGCAAGCTCCGGCGTGTACTGGCCACGCCCGCACCCGAGGTCGAGCGCCCGCCCCAGCGGCCGGGGTCGCTCAGACTCCTCCCGCTCCAGAAGGGCGGCGATGCTGGTGGCAGCCACCTTCGCGTAGCGCTCCCAGGGAGTGATTCCCAACCGGTACATGAGGGCGTAGTTCTGCATGTCACCAGCAGAGCCGGAGGGTCCTCGCCGTGGCAACGGGAATGCGGACGATCTGCAGCTCTATGTGGAGAGCTTCGCTGGAATGAGCGAGATTGGGTCGGTGACGTCCTCCTCCCCGCACCATCACGATCGGCACACCGAGATGCCACCGCTGGGCGACGGCGACACCGCGGAGTGGAACGCGCGGTACTCGGAGGCGGACCGGGTCTGGAGCGGCAATCCCAACGGCACTCTTGTCACCGAGATCCCGGGACTTCCGCTGGGCCGTGCCCTGGACGTCGGCTGCGGCGAGGGTGCGGACGCCGTCTGGCTCGCCGCGCACGGCTGGGACGTCACGGCGCTGGACGTGTCGGACGTGGCGCTCGAACGAGCGGCTCTGCACGCGAAGCAGGCCGGCGTCCAGGTGCGCTGGGTGCACGCAGGGCTGCTGGAGGCATCGCTCTCCCCCGGCGCGTTCGACCTGGTCTCCGCGCAGTACCCGGTGCTGCGGCGCACTCCGACGAACGAGGCGGAACGCGCGCTGCTCGCAGCCGTGGCGCCAGGGGGACTCTTCTCGTGGTCCACCATGCCGAGTTCGACCCCGACCACGCCCGGGAGCGCGGATTCGACCCCGCCGACTACGTGCAGCCGGCCCAGGTGGCCGCACTTCTGGACGACGGCTGGCAGGTCGAGGTCGACGCGACCCGACCGCGCTCGGTCGAGAGCGGCGCAGGCGCGGGTCACACGGTCGACCAGGTGCTGCGGGCTCGACGCCTGAGCTGAGGACCGCGGAGTCGCGCTGCCGGAGGACGCCGGAGCGGCAGTTGTCGAGGCTGCAAACGTTGCCCGTTCGGCCTCTCACGATCGCTTGTCAAGACGGTGCTGGCGGCATCAAGGTTCTGTCACGTCCGGGGCTAACGGGGGCCTACTGGACATGACGCCCCAAGGGCGTCCGAAAGGGGGACGAAATGCACAGATCCAGCCGCATGCGGCTGCTCGCCGCCATCGGGATAGCCGCCACCGCGAGTGGCGCCTTCTTCGCGGCGGCGGCGCCGGCCGGAGCCGGACCGAAGGCGCGCCCGCTCGACCGCGAGGCACTCGCGAAGGCGCTCCTGGCGCACCACAGCCAGTACATCTCGGCGCAGACGCAACGCATGATCGCTCATGTCGCCGGTCTCGACCAGTTCGGCCCGGTCGCCGACGACGAAGCGGACGCGGGGCAGGCGAACGCGAGCGCGACGGCTGCGTCGCCGATCAACGGCTCCGGTGCCCACCGGCTGAAGCTGAAGAACGTGCGGGTGAACAACCCGGCCGCGGACCGGTACCAGATCGACCAGACCACTCAGAGCGAGACGAGCCTCGCGGTGCATGGCTCGAAGATCGCCGTCGGCTTCAACGACTCCCAGCACACCCTGCTGGCCTTCACCGCAGCGACCGATCTCCAGGGCTACGGGTACTCCACCAATGGCGGCAGGTCCTTCGTCGACGGCGGCGTCCTCCCCAACCCGGCCGGCTTCATCAACGTCAGCGACCCCTGGCTGGCCTCCGACCGCGGCGGTCGCTTCTACTTCTCGACCCTCACCGAGAACGGGGCCACGGGCAACGGCGAGGTCGGCGTCGCGCTCTCGGGCAATGGCGGCAGGAGCTGGGCTCCCCCGCGCATCGTCTCGCCGAACAACGATGCCCTCTTCTACATCGGTGACCGCGACTCGATGACGGCCGGCCCGAGCGGCCGGGGCAGCACGACGGACAACGTGTACGTCACGTGGGACGACTTCGTCTTCGACCCGACGACGAACACCCAGTACACAGGCCTGCCCATCGCTCGCTCGACGAACCGCGGCGCCACCTGGAGCCTGCACTACCTCGACAAGAACGTGCTCGACCCGTCGGGTTGCTCGAGCCAGCAGTACTTCGGCGCCCAGCCGGTGGTGGACCCCACGGACGGCCGGCTCTACGTGATCAGTGAGAAGATCACCTTCGACGACCCCCAGTGCGTGGGCACGGCGCCCGTCATCAGTCAGGTGATCTTCACGAGCACGAACGGTGGCGCCAGCTTCACCGGTCCCGTCACCGTCGCTCCGGTGACGCCCTCACTGACGGTCTCCCTCGGCGCCGGGAAGCTCGTCCGGACCGCGGAGTTCCCGACCATGGCGATCTACAGGGGCAAGCTGTATCTCGCCTGGCAGGACGGCACCGGCGGGGTCAACCACATCAGGCTCGTCACGTCCGCCGACCGCGGCGCGACGTGGAGCGCCCCCAAGGTCCTGACGACCGGCCTGGCAGAGTTCCAGCCAGCGCTCACCGCTGAGAGCAAGGGCCTGCACCTGGCCTTCTACCAGAAGAACCCGGGGAACACGGTCGACGTCGTCCTGTCCGACTCCACCAACGCAACATCCTGGAAGAGCGGCAAGGTGACCTCGGTGTCGTTCCCCGGCGTGCTCACGACACCGCCGTTCGACCCGATCATCGCCCCTGGCTACATGGGTGACTACATCGCCAACGTCACCGACGGCAAGCGGACGTATCTGGCGTGGGGCGACAACCGCGACGTGGTGAAGAACTTCCTCTGGCCGACCGGCAGGCACGACCCGGACGTCTTCTTCGCGAAGCGCTGAACCTCTCGGAAGGCGCCCGGCCGACGACCACGGCCGGGCGCCTTCTCGATCGAGATGGAGTTCGGAGCCACAGGAGTGTCCGGCCAGTGCAGGCGCCGCGCCGCCCATCGCCCATCGCCATCGCCTGGAAGGAGCGGGCAGCGCGACGACGCTCCGTGGAGATGACATCTACAGCTTGACCGCACACGATAATTACTCACTGAGTACGACTGACTTCGCAGCGTGTCAGCGAGAATCATGCTGACACTCGACAGACGAACGATCCCGAAGCTCGGCCTCGCGGAGCTCTATTCCTCAGGGGACACGACAGCTACGCTGTCGGTCACTCGGGCCTCCTCTCGTTGGACAGAGAATCCCCTTTGAGGAGCGGTTATGCCGCGCACGCGTCGCAGGTTCGAGCAAGACTTTCGCGATAACGGCGTCCGGCGCGCCTCGGCTCAGGGATTGTCGATGAGCCGCTCCGCCTTCCTTCGGAAGGCGCTGCATCGGCGAGCCCTGTGGTGGCCACTCGTCCTTGCCGTCTCTTCACTGGGTTTCGCCGCCGGCCCGCCGTTCGCTCTGGCTGCCACCCAACCCGTGCCGGCCCAGCAGCAGCAGTCAGCTGACGACGGCCATGAGCACGCCGCCGAGGACCTCGCCGGGACCTCCATCGATCAGATCGAGCGCCAGACCGCCGTCAACGCCGACCGCATCTTCCACGAGACGGGGCGCAGGCCCGGCGCTGCCGAATACGGCGCCTCGGCCAGGGCCCTCAGCTCCGATCCGGGCACGTCCGGGCGATGGGGCCCGGTTCTCGGCACCCAAGTCGTACCGGTGTTCCAGGCAGTCCTGCCCAGCGGGAAGGTTCTGATCTGGGACTCCGTCGGCGACAACGCAGCTGAGACCTACACCAACCACACCTTCACCCGCGCCATGGTCTGGAACCCTGCCGACAACACCTACAAGCGTGTCGATGTGCAAGGGTCCAACATCTTCTGCTCCGGATTCACTCATCTGCAGAACGGGAACGTACTGGTAGCAGGCGGCAACAAGAACTCGTCATTGGCGGGCATCGTCCAGACCCATATCTTCGACTGGAAGACCGAGACGTGGTCGCGAGGTCCCGACATGGCCGCCGGCCGGTGGTACCCGGCCGTGACCGAAATGGCCAACGGCGAGGCCACCGTCGTCGGTGGCGGCCCGTCCACCGATGAGGTGTACCAGACCAACGGTTCGATCCGTCAGCTGACCAATGCCACCACCAACACCTATGACGGCCGGGCGTACCCCTTCATGAACTCACGGCCCGACACTCAGCTCGGTCTGTACGGCCCGTATGACCTGCTGAACACTCTGGTGATCTCCGGCAACGGCGCGCTCACCGGTAGCGGTACCCGTGACGGCACGATGCGCGATTACGGCAGCTTTGCCACCTACGACATCGGCAAGACCCTCGTCGCGGGCGGCGGAAACCTCAGCGAGGACGGCCTGGCCAACGTCCCGACGAGAACCGCTGTCGTTCTCAACACGAATAACGGATCGGTCCCGTCGGTCACGCCGACGGGTTCTCTCAACACCCGGCGCCGCCAATTCAACACCACCATTCTGGCCGACGGTTCGGTCCTGGCCACGGGCGGGGAGACCAGCGCGGCCACATCGGGCCTCGTCGATCTCGACCATGCGGCGACCGCCGCAGAACGCTGGGATCCCGCGACGGGCAGATGGATGACCTTGGCCAGCGCCTCCCGTATCCGGCAGTACCACTCCACCGCGACTCTGCTTCCCGACGGGCGGGTGCTCACCGGCGGTGGCGGCGTCTGTGGCGTCTGCATGAACGTCGGGTACCTCGAAAAGAACGTCGAGTACTTCACGCCGCCCTACCTCTATGCCAAGGACGGCAGCGGCCACCTCGCCTCGCGCCCCGTCATCTCGGGCGCGCCGACCAGCATCGGCATCAATGCGCACTTCACGATCACCTCTGGTCAAGCCGCCACCGTCAAGAAGGTGGGACTCGTCGGGCTGAGCAGCGTCACCCACGACGTGGATCCGGGTCAGCGCTACATCCCGCTCAAGTTCACGACCACAGGTACGACGCTCACCGTCACCGGACCGCCCAGCGGCGGCGCGGCGCCTCCGGGCTACTACATGCTGTTCATCACCGACTCGTCCGGGGTGCCGTCGGTCGCCAGGATGGTCCAGGTGGCCAAGGGGCCGACGCCCTTGATGAGCCCGGTCAAGAACAGTGCGGCCGCGCGTTGCGTCGACGTGCCCCGGTCCAACCTCGCCAGTCGTACCTATCTGCAGGTGTACACCTGCAACAACACCAAGGCTCAAGCCCTCACACGCTTCCCGGCGGACACTTCGGTGCGCGTGCTCGGGAACTGTTTGGACGTGCCGTCGCGACACTTCGTAGCCGGCCAGAGGATCTGGGCATATACGTGTAACGGCACGATTGCGCAGACCTGGGCGTTCACCACGGCCGGCACCATCCACCCGACCGCCGCGAGCAGCCTGTGCCTGGCTGCGTCGGGCAGGACCAATGGCGCCTCGATTGCGCTGGCCAAATGTAGCGGCAGCAGCGCCCAGAAGTGGACCTGGTAACGACACGAGAACCCGGACCGCCGAGGCGACGACCTGGTCGGCGTCGCCTCTGCCACGTCGAGATCGGCGCCCGGTTACGGGCGTTCGCCGCCGTCCCCCATCGGCTCCCTGTCGAGCCGCCCGGCGCGGCGCTCGCGCCAACGCCGGACTCCCACAGACCTTCATCGCCCGCCGCCCCATCCGGGCCCTGAAGGACAAGATCCGTGCCCTCACCCACAGGACATCGCAGCAGCACCCCCGGGCCGTGCTGATCCGGCTCAACCAGATCATGCGCGGCTGGTCGAACTACTTCCGGCACGCCGTCTGCAAACACACCATGGCCACCCTGGAGCGGTTCACCTGGTCCAGAGTCATCCGCTGGTGGCGCAAGCAGCACCGCTGGAGGTGGAAAGACGTCCGCCGACGCCTGACCAGCAGCACCGGCCGATGGTCCAGGCCATCAGTGGACGGGATCGAACTGTTCAACCTCGCCACGGTACCGATCACCCGATACCGATACCGAGGCGTCAAGATCCCCAACCCCTGGGTCCCGCTCAACCACACCTGACGACAGACACCGTGGAGAGCCCGCTGCCGGGAGACCGGCACGGCGGGTTCGGCGAGCGGCCTGGGGAAACGGACCGAGAGCAATCCCGGCACCGCGCCCCAGGCCGACTCAACCCTGACTTGTGACATGGGTCGCGCCCGTTGTCTCTGATCATGGGTTGAGCTGGGGACTTGTGAGTGAACGGGTCGGGATCTGCGCACTAGCCGGAGCTCTAGGGTGTCCGGTGTGTCCCCGTACGTGCGGACGGTGAAGACGTCCTCGGGTGCGACGGCGGTGCAGATCGTGCACTCGTCGCGGCGTGGGTCGCGGGACATCGAGCACATCGGCTCCGGGCACGACGACGTCGAGGTGGAGCTGCTGAAGGCGGTTGCGCGGCAGCGCCTGGCGGCCGGCCAGGACGAGCTGGACCTGGGCCTGAACCGCACGACCCGCCGCTCTGGCGAGGCGCTGGCGCCTCGCCCCCGAGCGCGGTTGCCGATCACGTCCACGCGGATGGCGCACCTGTGGGATGGGCTCGCGCACGCCTACGACGTGCTCGGCTTCGCGGCCGCGGCGGGCGGGGACGAGGTGTTCCGGCAGCTGGTCCTGGCCCGGATCATCGAGCCGACCAGCAAGCTGGACAGCGCTCGAGTTCTGGAGGAGGTCGGCGGCATCGACCCGCCGTCGTATCGGACCCTGCTGCGCCGGCTGCCGGTCTACGCCAAGGACTCCTGGCGGCAGCAGATCGCCGCGGCCTGCGCCGCCCGGGTCGGCCTGGGCCCGGCCAGCCTGGTCCTCTACGACGTCTCCACGCTGTACTTCGAGACCGACGCCGGCGACGGGTTCCGCGAGCCCGGGTTCTCCAAGGAACGCCGCCTGGAACCGCAGATCACGATCGGGCTGCTCACGGATGCGTCCGGGTTCCCGCTGATGGTCAACGCGTTCGAGGGGAACAAGGCCGAGACCACCACCCTGGTCCCGACCGTGCAGGCGTTCATGGCCGCTCACCGGCTGCCGGACGTGACCATCGTGGCAGACGCCGGGATGGTCTCGGCCGCTAATCGGAAGGCCATCGAGGACGCCGGGCTGTCGTTCATCCTGGGCGCCCGGATCCCCGACCTTCCCTACGTGGTGAAGACCTGGCGCAAGAACCACCCCGACGCCGAGATCCCGGACGGACACATCTTCACCCAGCCCTGGCCCGCCAGCGCCACCGACAAGCGCCGTGACCAGGTCATCTACTACCAATACCGGTCCGACCGGGCCCGCCGCACCCTGCGCGGAATCGACGAGCAGATCACCAAGGCGGAGAAGGCCGTCGCCGGCAAGACGGCCGTGAAGCGGAACAGGTTCGTCCAGCTGTCCGGCGGCACCCGCAGCGTCAACCGCGCACTTGAGGCCAAGACCCGAGAGCTGGCCGGGCTGAAGGGCTACGTCACCAACCTGCAGGCCTGCCCAGACGGCACGCCGGTCACCGCCGAGTTCGTCATCGACGCCTACCACCAGCTCTTCCAAATCGAGAAGAGCTTTCGGATGTCCAAGCACGACCTGCAGGCCCGACCGATCTACCACCACCAGCGGGCCTCCATCGAAGCCCACCTGACCATCGTGTTCACCGCCCTGGCGGTCAGCCGCTGGATCGAGGACACCACCGCCTGGTCGATCAAGAAGTTCGTCAAGACCGCACGCCGCTTCCGCACCGTCGAGATCCAAGCCGGCCCCCACACCATCAGCGCCGAAGACCCCATCCCCGACGACCTGGCCGACGCCCTCGAACGAATCCACCGCTCAACCGCTACGCACTAGCCCTGTCACAAGTCGGGTCGGCGAGCGGCCTGGGGAAACGGACCGAGAGCAATCCCGGCACCGCGCCCCAGGCCGACTCAACCAGAAGGCGCTCAGCCGCAGCAAGGCATCCTCACGTTCCTCGACCAGTCTCAGCGACCGGGAGACAAGGACAGTGCCCGCCTCCGCCGGGCCGTGGTAGCTCACAATCACCGCAGCCTGACGCACTCCTACTCGTGGGGCTAGCTAGTTGCGGTCGAGACGGTCTCTGCCGTCCTTGTCTGGCGTGACCTGGCCGCCGTCCCGAAGACCGAGTCAGGGGCAGGAAGGGCGTCTGGCGTGTCTTCATCTCGATCAACCCCGGCAACTCGCTCGTCTACTGGGCCTTCGGGCGGCGTTGAACCCCTGGGCTCGCCTCGCGCAGCGTAGGTCGGGGCGGACTACCGTGGAGGCGGTTCTGTGCCGACGTGCTGCCGCTGCTGGACTGAGCTCTTGACAGGCCGACGGTGTAGAGCACCTCCGGGCGACCAGGAGTTCTTCGACTTCGGATCACGACGTGCCGTCACCAACCCGTAGATCCAGGACGTCGTCCCTGGTCGTGCGCGCCGAGAGCAGTTGCCGCGTAGATCCCGGTGGGCTTGTGGGCAGTCTCGTCGGGCCTGCAAGATGAGCGAGGCACCTGGCGCCCCGCAGGTGACGAGAGGATGCGCATGAGCGGCTACGAGCTCGCATCCGCCGATGCGCCGCCGCTGGGGGGCCGCGGACGGCTCGAGCTCGTCCTCCAAGCATTTGCGGCTGCTCCGATGGACAGCGACATACCACGCCTCGTGGTGTCCCAGGCGGTGGCCGCGGTCGGCGCCCACGGCGGGGTTGTCACCGGTCTGGACGGCGAGCGCCTCGTCGTCCTGGCCAGCGAGGGCTACGCGCCCGGCGAGGAGAAGGCCTGCGGACCTTTGATGGTCGGGGATCTGTCCCTACCGCTGACGTACGCCGTTACGACCGGGGAGCCGGTCTGGCTGGGATCTCAAGCTCAGACCCAGGAGCGGTTCCCGAGGATCATCGACTTGGTGCCAGGTCCGGAGCGAGCATATGCGGCGCTTCCCCTGCGTACAGAAGGCGTCCTGCTGGGCGTGATGGGGATCAGCTTCCACGAGCGCCATGACTTCACCAGTGAGGATCGAGCGTCCCTGCAGGCTCTGGTCGACGTGTGCGCAGTCCACCTGCAACAGTGGCGCCTGCTGCGATCCCAGACCCGCGCCCCGACCTCGGTGGCCGCGTTGGGCGGTCTGCTGTCGGCGCTGTCCGAAGCGGACACCGTGGAGCGAATAGCGCGGGTCATCGCCGAGGAGGGAGCGGCCGCGGCAGCAGCGACCTTCGCGAACATCGCGCTGCTCGACAACGAGGCGGACACCGCTTCGCTGTTCCACGCCCCGACCCTCGTCGAAGCGGTGGCCGCCCGCTACACGACCATCACGGTCGACGACTCCACGTCGCTGGGCACCGCCCTCGGCTCGGGACAAGAGGTCTGGCTGCGCTCCCTGACCGATCTCGCCGCGAAGTATCCCGCACTGCTCGACGACACGGTGGCCGCAGGACTGTCCGCCACCGCGGCGCTGCCCCTGCTCGGCCGAGACCACCGGGTGATCGGCGCAATGGGGTTGGCATGGAAGGACCCACAGGAGTTCATCGACAGCCAGCGCGACGAGATTCGGGTGGTGGCCCAACTGGCCGCCCACGCCCTGGCCCGGGAACGCCAGCGGACCCGACTGGAGCACCTGACACAGGCGCTGGACTCATCCGCCCAACGCCTTCACGCCCTGCAGCGTGTTACTGCCGCACTCGCCTCCTCCGTCACCACGGAGGAGATCGCTCGCGTCGTCGTCGAGGACGGGATCGCGCTGTTCGCCGACCACGGGGTCGCGGCCATGATCGACCCCGAGCATCACGTCCTGCGGACCTGGGCCAGCTCGGGCTTTCCCCCCAGCATCCGCGATGCGCACGCGGTCGTCGCGCTGGACGCCGACCTGCCGATCGCAGCGGCCGCCCGAGACGACACACTGATCGTGGCGAACAGCCAGTCCGAGGCGGTGGCGCAGTCACCGGCGACGGCACACACATACCTTGCCACCGGGACACACAGCACCTTGGCGGTGCCGGCGCACGTCGATGGCCGCGTCGTCGGAGCCTTGGCGCTCGGCTTCAACCACGAGGGCGCGGTCGACGATGACACCATCATGTTCGCCACCACCCTCGCGGACCTGATGGGGCAAGCCCTGCGGCGGGGTGCGCAGTACGAACACATCGCCCACATCGCCGAGGTCCTCCAACGCAGCCTCCTCCCGCGCCTGCCGGACGTCGCCGGCCTGGAAATGGCGGCCGTCTACTCCCCCGCCGATCACAGCGTGCAGGTGGGAGGGGACTGGTACGACGTCATCGACCTCGGCGAAGGACACGCCTTCCTGGTGATCGGTGACGTCATGGGCCACGACATCCGCGCAGCAGCCGTCATGGGCCAGCTGCGCGCGGCCGTGCACTGCTACGCCACGATCGGCCACACCCCCGCTCAAATCCTGCAGCAACTCGACCACCTGGTCGAGGAGCTCCCCGACATCGACCTGGTCACATGCTTGTGCGCCGTCTACGACGCGCCCACCCATCACCTCACGGTCGCCAATGCTGGTCACCTTCCTCCCATGATGTTCGGCGGCAACCGCGCCACTGCCCTATTGCCCGTGCCCACCGAGGCACCCCTGGGTGCCGGAGCAGGCGTCTACTCCGAAACAGTGCACGTGCTGACGCCTAACACTCGGCTGGCCCTCTTCAGCGATGGGCTCGTCGAGAGCCGCACTCACGGGATCGACGAAGGCTTGACCCGACTCGCGGCCTTCCTCGACACGGGCCACGACCAGATCCTGGCCGACATCGCGCGCCAGACGGTCGACCACATGGGCATCCACACCATGAGCGAGGACGACGCCGCGCTGCTCCTGCTACGACCACGTTGACGCGGTCCGCCACATGGTCCGCGGAACAGCCACGAAGGACCGCCCCCTAGCCTCGGTGGGGACACGCGCCAGCGACACGAGCGCCCGACGAGGTGTGCGCGGCGTCGACGACCGTGCCGGGGACGCCCGATCGGGCCAAGCGCCGCCCAGACCGTTTCGCACCACGCCGCCCCCGGAACGCGCTGGTCGTGATCATTCGTCTTATCAGCTCAGAGGTTGGGCGGGTGGGGCTCGAACCCACGACCGACCGATTACGAGAATGCCCGACCAAGGCCTCTAGGACTTCTACCTGCGACTTCGATATCAATCGATCATGCTTAAACTGCTCCAATCACCTTGGGGGGCGTGTCGTTCGCGTCACGAGTCGCGTCACGCGCCGCGGTGAAGTCCGACATGGGCGTCGCGCCGCTTAGGTTTGCGATGAGCGTCGGATCCACAGTGCGCTGATCGCCCGGACGGCGAGGGCGTGCATGCCGGCCTTGACAGAGCGTCCTTCACTTACCCGGCGGATGGCTTCGGGCAGAGCGTCATCGGCGGTGTATGGGGGAGTGCGTGTCCCCGGGACCTCCAGCTCGCCTTCCACGCTGGCTACGAGCTGCGGGACGCCGACCGCCACGACCTCGCTGGCTCGCGTCCCTGCCGCCGACCAGCTAACGACCGGCTGACCGACCCAGGCAACGACCGGCTGGCCGACCGGCCGGCGACCAGCTGGCGACCAGCTAGGAGCGGCGGGGGCGCACCGTGGGGAAGGCGAGGGTCTCGCGGATGGAGGTGCCGGTCAGCATCATGACCAGCCGGTCGACGCCCATCCCGAGGCCGCCCGTCGGGGGCATGCCGTACTCGAGCGCCGTCAGGAAGTCCTCGTCGAGCTGCATCGCCTCGGGGTCACCGCCGGCGGCGAGCACCGACTGCTCGGTGAGCCGGCGGCGCTGCTCGACCGGGTCGACCAGCTCGCTGTACGCCGTGGCGATCTCGGTGCCGAAGGCCACCAGGTCCCACCGCTCGGCCAGCCGCGGGTCGTCGCGGTGCGGGCGGGTCAGCGGCGAGACGTCGGTGGGGAAGTCGAGGTAGAAGGTCGGCTCGACGGTGGCGTGCTCGACCAGCCGCTCGTACAGCTCCAGCAGCACCGCGCCCCGCCCCCACGCCGGGTCGACGGGCACCTTCAGCCGCTCGCAGAGGCCGGTCAGCTGCTGCCGCGAGGTGTCCGCGCCCACCTCCTCGCCGACGGCCCGCGAGATCGCCTCGGCCACCGTGAGGACCGGCCACGGCCAGCGGCCAGGTCGACCTCGACGGCGGACGCCGTCCGCTCGCCGCCGGGCCACCGGCGCGCCGTTCGCGGCGACGGCGGCCTCGACGATCAGCTCCCGGGCCAGCTCGAGCATGTCCCGGTAGTCGGCGTAGGCCAGGTACGCCTCGAGCATCGTGAACTCGGGGTTGTGCTTGAACGACAGCCCCTCGTTCCGGAAGGTGCGGCCCAGCTCGAAGACCCGCTCCATCCCGCCCACGCACAGCCGCTTGAGGTACAGCTCGGGAGCGATCCGCAGGTAGACCGTCAGGTCGAGCGCCGCCATGTGCGTGACGAACGGCCGCGCCGTCGCGCCGCCGTGCACGGGCTGCAGCTGCGGCGTCTCGACCTCGAGGAAGCCGCGCGCCACCAGCGACGTCCGCAGGCTCGTGACGGCCCGCGAGCGGGCGGTGAGCAGGTCCCGGGCCTGCGGCCGCAGCACGAGGTCGAGGTAGCGCTGGCGCACCCGCGCCTCCGGGTCGGCCAGGCCGGCGTGCTTGTCGGGCAGCGGCCGCAGGCACTTCGACGTCAGCGCCCAGGAGTCCGCCGCGCACGGACAGCTCGCCCCGGCGTGAGGCGACGACCTCGCCGGTGACGCCGACGTGGTCGCCGAGGTCGACGTCGCGGGTGAACCGGTCCAGCCCGGTCCGGCCCCAGGCGTGCCGCTCTCGAGGAGGACCTGCAGGTCCCCCGACCAGTCCCGCAGCACGGCGAAGCACACCCTGCCGTGGTCGCGCACCGCGACGACCCGGCCGGCGACGCCGACCACCGCGCCGGTGCCCTCCCCGGGCCGCACGCCCTGGTGCCGCTCGCGCACCTCGGCGCAGGTGCGGGTGCGGGGGTACGTGACGGGATAGGGCGTCCCGCCGGACGCGCAGCCGCTCGAGCGTGGCGAAGCGGGCCCGCACCTGCTCGGGGAGCGCCGCGACGTGCGCCGCGACGGCTGCGGTCACCGGGTCGGGACGCGGCTCGGCGCCGCCTGGCGGCACGATCCCGGACCCGGCGGCGAGCACTGCCGCCGATCGGGCGTCCGGCGGCCGCTCGGCCCGCCCGAGCGATCGGGACGCGCGCGGCGGCGTGATGAAGCCCTCGGCCAGGGCCGAGGCGAGCGAGATCTTGACGAGTTCGCGCCGCTCGGAGAAGCACAGGAACCGGGGCACCCACTCGGGGCGGTACTTGAGGTTCGAGCGGTACAGGGACTCCAGCTGCCACCACCGCGATGCCAGGAGCAGAAGCCGTCGCCAGGCCCTAGCCACCGGCCCGGCCCCGATCCGCGCGCCGTCCTCGAAGGCCGACCGGAACACCGCGAAGTTCAGCGAGATCCGCTCGACGCCGAGCGCGCTCCCACGGCCGGCGAGCTCGGCCACCATCAGCTCCGTCAGACCGTTCACGGCGCCCCGGTCCCGGCGCATCAGGTCGAGCGACAGCCCACGCTCACCCCAGGGCACGAAGGAGAGCAGCGCCACGGGGACGCCGCCGGCGTCCAGCGCCTCGACGGCCACGCAGGCGGCGTCCGCCGGGTCGCCGAGCCGGGAGAGCGCCATCGAGAAGCCGCGCTCGGTCTCGCCCGAGCGCCAGCCGTCGGCGAGCGTCACCAGCCGGTCCGTCTCCTGCGCGCGACAGATCGCCGTGCCGGCGGATCCGCACGGTGTAGCCCGCAGCACGCAGCCGCTGCACCGTCTGGCGGACCTGCCGGAGGTCAGGGTGCGCCAGGTCGAAGCGGGCCGTGTTCAAGACCGCTTCGTCGCCGATCTCGAGCACCTTCAGCCCGGCCCGCCGGTACGCGGTGGCGCCCGCCTCGCCCGCGCCCATCACCGCCGGGATCCAGGCGTATGCGCGGGCCTCGGCGATCCAGCCGTCGATCGCCGGTCCCCAGTGGTCCGGGTCGCCGATCGGGTCGCCGCTCGCCAGGCTCACCCCCGCGACCACCCGATAGGTGACGGCGGCCTTGCCGGCCGGCGCGAAGATCGCCGCCTTGTCGCGGCGGGTCGCGAAGTAGCCCAGCGAATCGGCCTCGCCGTACGTCCGCAGCAGCTGCCGCAGCCGGATCTCCGCGTCGGGCGACAACACCGAAGCGGCGCGCTGGGACCGCACCAGCACGAAGAGCGGCGCCAGCAGCGCGACCGTGCCGAGGACGCCGAGCACGAGCGCAACAGGCCGCGGGGGCGCGCCCAGCCCCGGCAGGTCGCTGGGCACCTGGCTCCCCGTGACCTCGCCGAAGGTCCACTCGGCACGCGACTCCGGCGTCCTCAGCGAGCCGGGAAACAGGCTCACGACGGCGAACCCGACCACAGCGGCCAGCAGCAGACCGAGCACCAGCACGGCCAGGGCCCGCCAGACAGCCCCTCGCCGGACCCGGGTCGGGAAATGCCGACGAGCCGCAACGAACAGCACGAACACCACCAGCTGGACGGCGACCAGCACGCTCGCGAGCAGCGGGCTCGGTTCCGTCCCGAGCGGGTCGGGGCCGAAGACCTCAGCCGGCGCGAACCACAGCGCGAATGCGAGCACCACGCTGCCGAGCAGGTGCAGCCCAGCGACGACGACGATCCCCCACCAGCCGACCCGCTTGCGCCGCTCGGCGGCGGCGGCGAGAACCCCGTAGAAGGCCGCCGCGGACAGGCTGGAAGGCAGATTCAGCAACAGCGGGTCCACGAGGTCGACGACCGGGGCCACGAACCGGTGCAGCATCGCGCTCAGCGCCGTCGCGAGAGAGAACAACGCCACGCCCGCCAGCACGACGGACGCGACGTCGGGAACGCGGGACAACCGGCCCGTGCTGCGCGGCGAGCCCCTCAGCGGCCGCTCGGGAACCGCGCCCCCCGGGTCGCCCCCGGGAACAGGGGCAGGCGAGGAGACCCTCGCGTCCCCTGCGAGATCCTGTGCCATCCCAGCCTCCCGGAGCCGGCAGCGGGGCGCGGCGCGGACTCGACGAACGTACCGCCGCGGGTCCCCCCGGCGCGTCCCCGATTCTCGGCGGTCCGGGCTCGTCCGGGCGTGCTCAGCCAGGCACAACGTCGTCCACGAGGTCGCCGGCTGCGTTCGACCGGGGCCCGCTGCCGGTGCGGGGCAGGTGCTGCAGGTCAGCGGGCGGCCCTCGCTCGAGCTGGTGCGGAAGGCGTGGACGACGGGCGCGCAGGTGCTGGCCGCCGTGTCCGCTCCCGTCGGCTTCTCCCGTAGCGAGTCGTTCAACCTCTACGCGGGGGCGCACCGCATCGCCAGTGCGCTCATCGCGAACCTCCAAGCTGTGATGACGGCTCGCCAGTCCCCAATCGATCACCGGCGCCGGCGCGGCTCTCAGGCCGCAACATCAGGGCAACCCGGTTACCGGTCAGACCGGAAGCCCACCGTTTGCGGGACGACGGTCGACGTCGGGCAGGGTTGGCTGGACGGCTGACCGTGTCAACCACGGCGACTCATGCCGCGATGTGGGCGGCTACGCTCGAAGGCCACCCCCACCGGCATCGGCCCCAGCCACGAGCGAGTCCGCCGCGACCGCATCGACGACTCCGGCGTCGTCACCCTGCGCCACCACGGACGGCTTCACCACATTGGCATCGGACGAACCCACGCCCGAACCCACGTCCTGCTGCTCATCCAGGACCTGCACATCCGGATCATCAACGCCGCCACCGGCGAACTCCTCCGCGAGCTCACCCTCGACCCCACCAGGGACTACCAGCGGCAGCACAGATCCCAAACGCGAAACAGGGCCGAACCCGTAGGTTCGGCCTGTCTCCGATGTCCTGAGACATCACAGCGAGTGCCCCCGCAGGATTCGAACCTGCGCCACCTCTTCAGGAGCGAAGTCCGCTGACGTTCGCAGAGGTCCGTCAGGATCCACGCGGTCTCGTGCTGGCCCGGCAGCGGAAGCGGTTCCAGGGTTGATCGATCACGACGACGCCATAGCGATCTTCGATGCCGACGTCGGCGCCCTCGGATCGTGTCATCCCCCCAGTGGTGGCCAGGTTCGACTGGGCCATCGCTCTGCCCTGCCACGCTCCCGCCGAACTCCGCCAGCGACCGCTTCGTATCGCGCGGGGCCGTCTCACACCGTCTCGTCCTCGCTAACAAATCGCTAGCGAACGCGGCCAGGGCGGTGCGGCGTCCGGAAGCCGAAGAAGTTGAACGAGTCGACGTCGGGGGTTCCCCAGAGGTCGAAGTACGACACGTCCGTCCCGCAGAGGGCGCACAGTCACGACCGACACGAGTGGGCGAGAGTACCCCGCCGGAACGAGGACGACGCAGGCTGGGCGCTATGACGAGCCGCCGGAGCGGAACAGCGTGGAAGGGTCGTCCGGGACCAGCGTGGGGATCGTCACCGCATCGCAGATCGTGCACAGCCGGCTGCCGGGAACCGCCATGCGTCGGGAGCACACCGCGCAGGGCCGCAAGCGGTGCAGGTTGGTCATCATGCGCACGGTAGCCTTCGTGCGTCGGGCTCGGCGGGCGTCTCTGCGAGCTTCCCTCCGGGTGACGGCGGCGTCCACCCTTCCGAGCACGCACCGGGTGGTTCGGCCGAGCAGCCGTCCAAGGCACGGCGCCGAGAGGGCCTGCATATCCGCAGAACGAGCATCCCCTGACAAGCGTGCCCGGCCACACTCTATGGAATCGCGCCTAGCGTCGCCCGTCGTCGGGCGTCGCGACGGTCTCGAGCCGGATGGGTGCGCCGGGTGGGAGCAGGTGCACCGGGTCGATGCCGTGCCGCCACTGCCTGGGCAGCAGGTACATCGTCCCGCCGCTCGTGCGGGTGAGGAGGCGCAGACCGCCGTACTTGACGACGTACGGTCCGCCGGCAGGGGCGTCGCGGTCAGCTCCGACCCGAACAGCGCCAGCGGCTCCTTGCTGTACACCGTGACGGCGGGCCGCGACGCGAGCGACCCCGCGAGGCCTCGTCCCACGCCAGGACCGTGTACGTCGCGCTGCGCCGGGCGGGAGAACGGCTACAGGCCTGCCTGGGAACGGCCCACGGCAGGCCTGTAGCCCCGCACCCCCTGCCGCCAGCGCTCCCCTAGTCCTCGATCTCAGCCTGCCCGACTGACCCATTAAGCACCGATTCAACTTCGGCCGCTAGGGCAAGATGGCCTTGTTCGCCGAGGCTATTCATAAAGGCTTCAGCATCGGCCTTGAGCTGTGGATCATCGGATGCGATCGCTCTGGCGATAACCATGGGAACGGCGTACCGAGTCAGATCAAAGACGGTCCGCCCCGCCTCATCGCGCGCGTCGAGCAACAACTGCAGGACGTCAAGGGCGCCGCGAGGGTCAACGTCGGCGGCTAAAGCCAGTTCCTTGCCGATCATGTAAGTCTCGCCACCGAGAGTCGGATCAAGCTCGGCCGCTTCCTTCAGGCGTGGCAACCACCACTCAACCGGAAATTTCCGGCTTTTAACAAACCAGAAGAACTTCTCCAGCTCGGCTTGATCGTCAGGGTGTGATCGCACGTGCTCCACACGTGCATCCCAGAGTTCGCCCAGGCCATCACGGATGGAGTCACAGAGCTCCATCCCGCCCTTGGGGTCCAGACCCGTCACGCGCACGAGCCCGGATGAAGCCCCGCATGGCCGCCGGGGTCCTGATCAGGGACACGGACGACAACGTGCTCCTGGTCAAACCCACGTACAAGGACGGCTGGGACATACCCGGCGGCTACGTCGAGCCCGGCGAGAGCCCGGCTCAGGCCTGCTCACGCGAACTGGTCGAGGAGCTTGGACTTCGCTCACCCGTCGGCCGCCTGCTCGTCGTGGACTGGGCACCTCACCCCGATGAAGGCGACAAGGTCCTATGGATCTTTGACGGCGGCACGATGGAGACGGCTAGTCTAGAGCGCCTCGCTCTGGAGGCGAGTGAGATCGCGGAGGCTCGATTCTGGCCGACCGAAAGCTTCGACAGCCTCATGCCAGAGCGACTCGCACGACGATTACATCTGGCCGTCAGTGCCTTGGATAGTCACTTAACTCTCTATGCCGAACATGGTGCCATGCCGGCTCGTCGAGCTACGCTCTAGCCTGAAAAACCGTGCAAGACGCGACCCCAAGTCTGAACGCTCGATGAGCGATTGAGAGCGGGCGAAACCGACCTAACCTCTCCAGTCGGACAGCGGCAGCCGATCTGTCTTGAGCCAGGAGATGCCTGCCAGATCTGTGCCAGGAGTCGCTTGACGTCTGGCCTAGGAGACTGAGAGCACGGTCCATGGTCGGTGGGGCTTGATGTTACGGACGGCCAGTGTAGTGGTGCCGCGCACGACGCGGATTTCGCCGTGGTCGAGCTCCGCAACGGCACCTGACCGGGACGCTCCATCGGACAGGATGCTCCTATGGACCGTCAAGCCACGGCTGGTTGGCCTGCAGACCTGCGGGGGGTTGGCTGCAGGACGTTGTAGATCTCGCGGGCGACGTAGCGCTTGAGGCAGCGGATGATCTCTAGTTTGGAGAGGCCTTCAGCGGTGCGGCGCTCCACGTAGGCGCGGGTACGTGGGTCGTAGCGCAGGCGACCGAGGGCCACGACGTAGAGGGCTTTGTTGGCGGCCCGGTCGCCGCCGCGGTTGAGTCGGTGGCGTCGAGTGCGTCCGCTGCTGGCGGGGACGGGCGCGACACCGCAGAGGTGGGCGAAGGCGGCCTCGGAGCGGAGTCGGTCGGGGTTGTCGCCGGCGGTCACGAGCATCTGTCCGGCGACATCGACGCCAACCCCCGTCAGCTCGAGGAGTTCGGGTGCGACGACTGCCACGAGGTCTTGGAGGTCGTGGTCCGCGTCGGTGATCTCCTCGGTGAGCGTCTGACAGCGTCGTGCCAGACGCCGCAGGGCGAGCTTGGTCGCTTCCCGCGGGTCGCCGAGTTCGG
Source organism: uncultured Actinomycetota bacterium (assembly GCA_963792195.1). Taxonomy (GTDB): domain Bacteria; phylum Actinomycetota; class Actinomycetes; order Actinomycetales; family Kineosporiaceae; genus DATKNA01. The sequence continues at coordinate 121,765 of CAWBVK010000011.1, forward strand.
GGCGTGGGCGCAGTCGGGCGCAGGCAGCGACCAGCGCGGTTGTGCCGAGCGGCCTTAAGGGCTCACGCAGGTCGCTGGATGCGCTGACCAGGAGAGCCTTGAGCTGATTGATTGCCTGGGTCCTGGCCTTGACGGCGCCGCTGCGAGCGACGCGCAGCGCTCTGATCGCCTCCACGGGGCCATCGCGCGTCTTGGGAGTTCCGCTGGCCTGGCCGTTGAGGGCCGCGCGGGCGGCGGCGTACGCGTCGAGCGGGTCGGACTCGCCCCGGGCCCGGCGGGCTCGGCGATCGGGTCGGTCGACCTCGACGACCACGACGCCGTGCACGCGCAAGTACCGCTGCAGCCCGGCGCCGTAGGTGCCGGTGCCTTCGACTCCGACGCGGTTGAGGTGGCCGTGGCCGCGCAGCCAGGAGAGCAAGGCCGCGTAACCCGAAGGGGTCGCCGCGAACTCGCGGTCGGCCAGCTCACGGCCACGTCGAGGACGGCTGCATGGTGCGTCTCGCCGTGGGTGTCCACTCCCGCGATCACAGTGTCCGCGCTGGTACTTGCCGTAGCCGGTGTGTCGGTCATGCTGGTCATGGCTGGCCTCTCCCGTTCGCCCGGTCAGGTCAGCACGCGCCGGCCGGGCGAGACGGGCAAGACAGTGATGGGCGCCTCAGCATAGGCTCCTATGAGGCCACGACGCCCGGCCGCACGCGTGCACGAATGCCGCTCACCGAGTCGACCGATCCCGTCGAGGACAGCAGGCTCGCGTCAGTCTTGCGGCGGGTCAGGCCCGGCGAGCGGCGCCCCTCCATCCTCACTGTCTTACGGGACATAGAGATCGTCAGCGGCGAGCACGACACGCTGGGCCCCACCCGACCGCCGTGGCGTGCCGCTCGAGGTTCCTCTTGCGGCACGCTCATGGGCGGGAAGTCAACCTGACCACCGACCCGTCGACCTACGCATGTATGAGGTCGCCGTAAAGTGCTCGTGGCGCTCCACCAGCGTCGGAGGTCGATGCGTCGTCAGGACGGTCAGCTGGTTTGAGCGCGCACCAGCCGTACGCCGGTCGCAGTCAGCCACACGAGCCAGGCTGCCAAGCCGGACACCCCGACGTACAGGAGCGCCGAGCCGTCCGCGATCGCGAGGTTGGCCGTCCCGGCGGCGAGCAGCAGGCCTCCCCCGGCCACGCCGAGCAGACGCTGCCACGGCGGCGTCAGCCGGCTCGCATGCGTCGCCAGCGCAGCGCCGATGAACGTGGCGCCGAGCGCCGGCAGCGACCATGCGAACGCTGCTGCATGCATCTGCCAAGCGAGCTCCAACACAGGGCTCGGCTCGGTGAGCTGGCCGGCGGACAGCACGACGCCGTCCCACAGCACGGCGTAGAACGCCGTCACCGCCGAGAAAGTCGCGCCTGCGGCCACCGCGAGGCGCGACCAGTCCGCGCCCGCACCCCCGCGGCGCCCGACGAGCCCGTGGAGACCGGTCACGAACAGGAGCAGCAGCGGCAGGGTCAGCGCCTCCAGGCCGACAGCGATCGCGACCGCCGCCGGTGATCTGCGTGGAAGGCGAGCACCTCCTTGATCGGGGCCGCGTAGGTTGGCGAGCCGGCCCAGCCCACCACCGTGTTGTCGATGACGACCGACGCTGCCACGCGATCGCCGTCGCGCCCACCACCCCGTGTGTGCGACTACTTGACCTCGGAGCGGCGCAGGGACAGCAGTCCGATGACGAGGGGAAGGACGATCCAGATCATCGTGGTCGAGCCGAGCATCGCCCACTCCTTGACAGTGTTCGTGGCGCCATCGAGGAGCGCCACCTGCGTGTAGTGCCAGTCGATCCACGGCTGCAGGTCCTCGAACCACGAACGCACCTGAGCCAGGAGCGCGAGGATGCCCGGCATGACCAGTGAAGCGACGAAGTAGCCCACGATCGCGGCCGCGGAGTTGCGCAGCACGACACCGAGGGCGAAGCCGAAGGCCATGCCAACCAGGTTGTAGAGCATCATCTGGAGTGCCATGGACAACGAAATGTCCCACGCGGTGTCGACGCCTGCGAGCGCGGACCCGGCCACGTTGCCGAGGGCGCCGACCGCGAAGGCGACGGAGACGGCGCCGAGGCCCACCAGGAGGGTCGCGATCGCCTTGGCGCCGATCACGCGGCCGCGGCTCGGCACCAGCGTGAAGGTCGTGAGCCCACTTCGCTGGCTCCACTCACCTGTGACGGCCAGGATCGCGATGATCGGCAAGATCACCGACATCGGGAACCCGCTCGCCCTCACGAAGTTCTGGTAGGTGACGTCGCTGTTGAGGCCGAGGACGAGGAGCGACCCGGCCGAGATGGGCGACAGGACGCCGATGCTGATGAGCATCCAGAATCCCGAGCGGGTGTTGAACATCTTGCGCAGCTCGACCTTGACGAGTCGGGTGGTCGGGATGGGCTGGGCGGTCCGTCGGGCCGGCTCGGCCTCGATGGTGTCGGGAGGGACGATCGTGGCGGTCATGCCGCAACTCCTTCGCGTTGGGTGTCGGCAGTGAGCGACAGGAACATGTCTTCGAGCCCGGTGCCCTCGGCGGACCGGAGCTCGGTGAGGGCGATGCCAGCTGTCAGGGCCACGGCCCCGACCCGAGCAGGGTCGGCGTCCGTGCGTACCGAGCCGTCCCCTGCGAGCGTGCTGGGGATCCCGGCCCGTTCGAGGGCGTGCGCGAGGTCGCGCGGTGACGTCGACCGGACGAGCGTCCCCGCTGCGGCCAGCAGCTCTTCCTTGCTGCCGGACGCGACGATCTTGCCGTTCCCGATCACGACCAGGTCGTCGGCGATGACCTCGATCTCGTGGAGCAGGTGCGAGGACAACAGGACGGTGCCGCCCTGGCTGGCAAAGCCCGTCAGCAGGTCGCGCATCCACCGGATCCCGGCAGGGTCGAGCCCGTTGGCTGGTTCGTCGAGGATCAGTACCCGGGGGTCCCCGAGCAGTGCGGTGCCGATGCCCAGTCGCTGACGCATGCCGAGGGAGTAGTTGCGCACCCGGCGCTTGGCCTCCGAAGGTGTCAGGCTGACGAGCTCGAGCATCTCGTCGACGCGGCGGCGGGGCAGACCCATGGTGTCAGCGGCGATCGTGAGGATCTCGCGTCCGGTGCGGCCTGCGTGCTGGGCGGAGGCGTCCAGGAGGACGCCGACCTCGAGGCCGGGGTTGGGGAGGTCGGCGAACTGTTCTCCGTTGATGGTCGCGGTGCCGGACGTCGGGACGGTCAGACCGACCATGACGCGCATCGTGGTGGACTTGCCGGCGCCGTTCGGGCCGAGGAAGCCGGTGACTGTCCCCGGGCGTACGGAGAAGGAGATGGAGTCGACGGCCGTGTAGCGGCCGTACCGCTTGGTGAGCTGGTCTACGAGGATCATGTGTCGAGCCTGCGGGGCAGCGCCGCCGTCGCGCATCGGTCACCGGTCGGTCCCGGCTCGACCGAGGTCGATTCCTGGCACCGACTTTGGTCGGTGGTGTGCCTGCACCGTCCCGATCTACGCTCGAACGGTGAGCACCGCCGAGCGCACCGGCCGGCGGTTGACCCCTGGGCAGACGACCTGGCTGAGCACTGTGTTCGCGGTCGTGATCGGGGGCTTGCTCTGGCTGTCGGTCGCGCAGGACCAGTGGCAGTCGGCCCGGACGCTGTTCTGGGGCGATCTGGCGCTCGGCGTCGCGTCCCTGGCCGCGATGCAGTGCCGCCGCCGCTGGCCGCTCGCCGTCACCGTCCTGACCGTCGCGGCCACCGCCGTGTCAGTGAGCGCGATCGGCCCGTGGATCGTCTGCCAGGTGTCGCTGTCCGCCCGCCGGCGATGGCGCGAGATCCTGCCCACGGCCGCGCTGTCCGTCCTGGCAGGGCAGGCCTCATTCGCCGTCCAGCCGAACCGGACCATGTCGTGGTACGTGAACCTGCTCTTCTGCGTCCTGGCGGCCGGCGTCGTCGTCGCCATCGGCATGTACCTCGGCGCGCGCCGGGACCTGATCGCCTCCCTGCACGATCGAGCAGAACGGGCCGAACGCGAACAGGCGCTGCAGGTGTCCACCGCTCGGGCGGGCGAGCGGACACGCATCGCCCGCGAGATGCACGACGTGCTGGCACACCGGATGTCACTGGTCGCCGTCCATGCCGGGGCGCTCGCCTACCGGACCGACCTCAGCGCCGCCGAGACGCGAGAGACCGCCGCGATCATCCAGGCCAATTCTCAACGCGCCCTCGCCGACCTCCGGGAGATCCTCGGTCTGCTCCGGGACACCGAGCGCGGCATCGACGTCACCCACCACCGGCCACAACCGACACTCGGTGACCTGGACTCGTTGCTCGACGACGAACGCGCGGCGGGCGCGCACGTCACGCTGCGTTCGGACCTGGAGGACCTCGACGCCCTCCCGGAGTCGATCGGCCGCAGCGCCTTCCGCATCATCCAGGAGGGCCTGACGAACGCCCGCAAGCACGCGCCCCACGCCATGGTCACCGTCGAGCTGACGGGCCACCCCGGGAACGGACTGGACCTGTCGGTGCGGAATCCGGTACGGGTCGGTGGGGAGCTCAACGGCAAGGACGGCGCCGGCTTCGGCCTCGTCGGGCTCGCCGAAAGGGCCGCCGCCAGTCATGGCCGCCTCGAGCACGGCCTGACCCGCAACGGCGATTTCGTCCTGCGGGCCTGGCTGCCGTGGGAACGATGAGCGGCGAGCCCATCCGGGTCGTACTCGTCGACGACGACCCGCTGGTACGGGCGGGGCTGAGCCTGATGCTGCGAGGGGCGCCGCAGCTGGAGATCGTGGGCGAGGCGGGCGACGGCGTCCAAGCTCTCGAGGTGATCGCGCGAACCCGCCCGGACGTCGTGCTGATGGACATCCGGATGCCCAGGTTGGACGGCCTGGCGGCCACCCAACGGCTCTCCGAACAGGCCGACGCGCCCGCGGTCATCGTTCTCACCACCTTCGACGCCGACGAGTACGTGGTCCGCGCCCTTGCGAACGGTGCGACCGGCTTCCTCCTCAAGGACACGTCTCCTCCGATGATCGTCGAGGCGATTCAGAAGGTCGCCGCCGGCGAGCCGATGCTGTCGCCCAGCGTCACGACGCAGCTCATCCGCAGAGTGGTCGAGACCACGTCCGTCGGCTCGGACTCCGCACGCGCGTGCTCGGCGGCGGCGAGACTGGCGAACCTGAGCGAACGTGAACACGACGTTGCCGTCGCCGTGGGGCACGGCAAGTCCAACGCCGACATCGCCAGTGAGCTCTTCATGAGCGTCGCCACCGTCAAGGCCCACGTCTCACACATCCTGGTCAAGCTGGACGCCGCGAACCGGGTCCAGGTGGCCATCTGCGTCCATGAAGCCGGTCTCATCTAGGCGTCGAGGACCATGTGGTACCTGAAGACCCACGTGGCCGGCGGGTGCTGGCCAAGCTGGAGTTGCGCGACCGGGTGCAGTCGACGGGCGGGCGGTCGACCAGCTCGGCTCGGGCCCCGGACCGCCGCCGTCCCAGCTGAGGATCGTCTTGCGGGACTGGACCGTGCCCTCCGCCTGCTACGTCACTGGACCGTCAGTCTCGACGTCCCGACTCCGGCGGCGACCTCCGTCACCGACCGCCGCCGACGCCGTCCCGACCGCGTCCAGTCGCCGCACGACCGCCGACAACGCCACCAGCGCCAACCCCGGCCTCCCGACCAACGACGCCCACGGAAACGTCCCCGATCCAGGTCGTCGTGTCCAGGTCGTCGTCCAGGTCGTCGTTCAGGTCGTCGTGGTTCACCTGCAGGGTGATGAGTTTCTGTACGAGGTCAAGGCCGGCTTCGCCGGCCCTCCGCCCGCTCTGCGCCTCCGGCGCCCGCGGGCGCAGCCGGGCCGCATCAGAGAACAGGCGATCATGAGGACGGGACGGCGCGCGACGGCGGTCAACGCATCGACGGGCATGCCCTCTCCGCGGCAGTGTTCTCAGGCCGCCGGCAGCACGTCAAGGGCGCCTCACGGCGTCGCTGACGCGATCGAGCACGCTCGACCCTTGACCCGCTGCCGTCGTCCCGCGAACCCGGCAGCTACGAGGACATGCCCGCACCCTGGCCATGGCCGAGCCCCCGGAGGGTGTCGCGTTGATCGTGACTAGCCGAACCCGCCCCCGCCAGTAGGTGGCCCACCCAAATTCGTTGGCCCGCCCAAGTTCGTTGCTGGGCCCAGACGCCCACGCCTATGCTTGCCGCACCCTCGGCAGACCTGCGGGTCGGCGTCGTGTTGCGGCAGCCAGGCGTGCCACCCGAGACGGCACTGCCACTGCTTGCTCATGTCTTCGACGCTACTCCCCGCTGGCTCGACAAAGCGGACACGCCGCCGAACCACCTGCCCGCCAAACTGCCTGCCATCGGACTCCCGCAGCGGCACATCTGCATGGACCGCCGCGGACAGAAACCGCAGGTCAAGCTCCGGATGGACCTCCGCCCGACGTGATTGACACGGAAGAGGTCACTGGTTCAATCCCAGTATCGCCCACCACGATCACTGCAGGTCGAAGCCCCGCTCCTCCTCGCAGGCGCGGGCTTCTTGCTGTCTCGGACCGCCTGCCCGCCAAACTGCCCGCCATTGCCGCTCCGGTCGCTCGCGAAGAGACGGTCCATCGCGGTCGCGCCCGACCGAATGACCGGCCGCAGCTGCTTCCGTTGGACGGTCTCGGTAACCAGCGTGCTGCGGTGGCCGACGAGGCGGGAGATCTCCTCGATCGGGACGCCGCTGTCGAACAGGAGCGATACGAACGAGTGCCGCAGCTCGCGCGGAGTCCACGCGGCGGCATCAACCCCGGGCGCCCGGCCACGGCCCGGCCTCGAATCATCGAGACGCCGCCGAAGGGCGCCTATACGTTGACCGGCATGGACGCCCAGGTTCACACGATCGCGATGGAACATCAGATCCCGGCGGGTGCGTTCGGCCCCGAACCCGTGACGCTCGACGTCCGTGCCTACCTCGTCTCCCACTCCAGCGGCCTCATCCTGGTGGACACGGGCATGGATCCCAGTGGCCATGCTCTGGACGCAGCGCTGAGTCAGCTCGGTGCCGCGTGGCCCGATGTCTCACAGGTCCTCATCACGCACGCACACCCCGACCACATCGGAGCCCTCGACCACGTACGCAAGGCGGCTCCAGCAGCGACCGTCATGGCCAGCCCACTCGACGGCCTGCCCGGACTGCACCCGCTGGCAGATCGCGACACCATCGGGCCACTGAAGGTCATCGCCTCCCCCGGACACACCGCAGGCCACCTCTGCTTCCTGGACGAAGAGCACGGGGCACTGATCGTCGGCGACTGCCTCGGAACCATGGCGGGACGGCTCAGTCGTGGGCCCCAGCAGTTCACCGCCGACCCCCATGTCGCCGAGCAAACTCTGCACAGCCTGCTCACGCTCCGCGGCCCCCGCATGCTGTTCGGGCACGGCCCCGAGCTCGCCAATCCCTGGGACGCACTCGACGCACTGCTCGAGGACTGACGTACCGACGCGGGGTCGACCTGCCCGCCTAACCGCCTGCCCTCCGACCCCCGCAGAGCTCCGGACCGGATCAACGGCCGGAGCTGCGTGGCAGGCCGCTCGTCACACCGCGGCGAGCGTGCCCACGGCTCCGAGCCGCCGCAACGTGTCTTCGCCGCGGGCGCGGGCATGGGGATCGGGCGCGGTGGCCAGAACGACGGCCGCTTCGTAGCGGTCGCCCAGGCTGGTCCAGGCGGCGGCTGCTTCCTGCCATCTGCCCGTGAGCGTCGGCGCCCAGGGCCCGGGTGGGTCCGCAGGAGCTGGTACGTCGATGCCGGCACGCCGAAGGTAGGCGCACAGCTCGGCGTGCACCGACAACTGTCCTAGCGCTGCCGCCCCGTCCAGGGCGTGCTGGACCTCCTCGGTGAGGTCTTCGAGGGATCCGTCGAGCCAGCCGAGTTCCACCCGCGCAACGGCAAGCGTGCCTGCGATGAAGGGGTCGTCACCGACCGCCCGATCGGCCAACGCCGCGGCGATGACGTCGCTCGCCTCGGTCTGGCCACACCGCGCCAGCAGCCGAGCGAGCATGCTCCGCGCCAGCGGTGCCATGACGCCCGGTTCGCCCGGGGTGGCGATCAGCTCGCGGAGCTCGGCGATCGCGTGCTCCCACTCACCGCGGGCGGCGTGCACCGCGGCGCCGGTCAACCGGAGCCGATACTGGCCGGCGAAGAACTCGAAGTCGGCCGCCGCGCGCAGGCCCTCCCCGACCATCCGCTCGGCGTCGTCGAGACGGGCACTGCGGAAGGCGCCGTGTGCGGCGTTGACATAGCTGCGCACCTTCGTCTCGCGCCGGACGTCGGAACCCGCGATCGCGATGGCGCGCACCTGATCCGCGTACCCGCGAGTATCGCCTCGGGCCAACCGGGCGTCACCCAGATAGCAGAGGGCTTGGGCTTCGATGCCCGGCCGTCCGATCCGCTGCGCCATGGCGACGGCACGCCGGGCCGCGGTCTCGGCGCGCTCGCAGGGATCCGCGACGATGGAGACGGTCACGAGGTTGCTGTGGGCACGTGCCAGCTCCGTGAGCCCGGCCGCCAGCCGAGCGTCGTCGTGTACCGGTTCCAGGATCTCCACCGCGCGAGCGGCCGCCTCGCGTGCGCGCATGGGGCCGCGGGCGAAGAAGACGACCCGGGCGAGCACCAGGAGGGCGTCGGCGAGCAGCACGGCGTCGTCGGACGCCCCGGCAGCGGCGACAGCCGACTGTGCGCCCAGCGCCGCGTCGAACTGGTTCACCAGGTACAGCGAGTACGCGCGCTGCACGGTCAGCTCGATCGCGTCGTGCGGTTCCAGCAGGTCGCGGCGGTCGAGGACGAACCGCAGCACTTCCGCGGCCTGTCGGTGCGCCCCCAGCCGGATCGCCTCGTGCGCCGCCGCTGGGCCGTGCTCGAGGATCACGTCGGTCCGGCCGGACCGCTGCGCGTGGTGGACCAGGCGTGAGGGCTCGACTCCCGGATGGTGCAGTAGTGCGGACATGACCGTTCTGTCGGCGGCGAGGCGCTCGGAAGGGGTGAGCGAGGACTCGATCGTCCGTCTGGCCAGTTCGTGCCGGAAGGCGACCCATGCGCTATCTCCCACGAGCATGCCGGACCGCTCGCCTTCCACGAGGGCGGTCGGGTCGCCGTCGGTGAGGATCTCGGCCAGCCAGCGCTCCGCCCGGGTCGGGATCACGGACAGCCGCTCGACGAGCCGGCGCGCCGGCGGCGACAGTCCCCCGAGACGAGCGAGTAGGACATCACGGACCGTCCCCGGCACGTCGTGGCCGCCGGCGGCGAGCACCTCGGTGACGAAGAAGGGGTTGCCCTCGGTCAAACGGTGGATCTCGGCAGCCTCCTCCTCCGAGGCCGCGCCGAGGCGACGAACCCCGTGCACGCTGAGCGGTGGCAGGTTCACCCGATGCACCGCGGGCCCGACGAGGCTGCCCAGCAGCTGTCGCAGCGGATGACCGGCGTCCACACCGGTCTCGCGGAACGTCAGGACGAGTGCGCTCGGGGTGCTCGCGAAGCGCCTGGCGAGGTAGCGAATCGCGTCCAGCGCCGCGTCGTCCGCCCAGTGCAGGTCCTCGATGACGACGGCCGACGGCTGCCCGGCGAAGACCCGTAGCAGAGCGGGGACGGCGTCCTGGGGCCGGTCACGATTCAGCGCCGACGCGAGTTCCGCGTGGTGGTCGGCCATGTCCCGGAAAGGGCCGAGGCTGGGCGGCGCCAGCAGGTCGTCACATCCCCGACCAGGGTGCGGACGCCCGGCGTGGCTCGTCGGATCAATTCGGTCACGAGCGCCGACTTCCCCGCGCCGGCCTCGCCCGAGACGAGGACGACCCCACCGCGCCGGTGCTCCACCGCGTCGCGCAGGACCTCGAGCAGTGCTCGCAGCTCGGCGTCCCGCTCCACCAGGCCCGGCCGCTCGTCCACGGCGGGCGTCGGCGCCCCGTCGGGCGACTCAGCCACGGAAGGCGCTGCCTCCGTCAGCAGCCGCTGACGCAAGACGACCGCCTCGGGTGGCGGACCGACGCCCAGCTCGGAGGACAGGACCTGTTCCATCCGCTCATAACGGCGCAGCGCGCCGGCACGGTCGCCGGCCGTGACCGCGTCGCGGATGAGCTCGAGATGCGCCTCCTCGTTCGTCGGGTCGAGCCGTACCAGGTCGTCCCAGCGACGCGCACCCCGGAGAAGGTGCACGACGCGCAGGCGCAGACGCTGCCGCGGTTCGTCGAGCCAGGGTTCGCGCAGGTCGTCGGGAAGCAGGTCACCGGCCAGCTTCAGGGCCTCCGCACAATCGCTGGGCGAGAGGGCATCGGCAGCCAGAGCGGCCACGGCCGACGACTCGAACGTCGACGCGTCGACGACGACCTCGGCAGCGGGAAACAGCGCGACCACCTCGTCCTTGAGGACGACCGCGGCGGGATCGCCGAGAGCGCGCCGTGCGAAATGCGCTGCCTTGTGCAGCCGCGGGAGCGCGACGTCGACGGTCGCATCAGGCCACAACCTGTCGAGGACGCGATCGCGGTGGAGACGTCCGCGGGGCGAGAGCGCCAGGATCTTGACGAGCGCGCTCGCGTCACGGCGGCTCCACCGACTCGCCGGTATGGGCGTGCCGTCCACTGCGATCGTGAAGCCGTCGAGGAGGCGTACCTCGACGATCATCTTCGGGATTCTAGGCGCATCCGTCCCGTCAGGTCGGAGCCGCCATCTCGTCGTTCCGGCCGCGGCGATTCACTCGTGACTCCAGCGCCGCCAGGCGTATCGACCGCCGATCGCCCCGGCCAGCTCGGCCTGCTGCCGCGTCCTGCAGCAGGTCGAGCGCCGGCACGCCGGTCCGATCCGCCGTCCCGACGGCGTCGACGAGCCACAGCTTCCCCGATCCACGTGGTGCGGAGAAGGCCCATCTCGATCCACGTGGTGGCCGGCCGTTGCACCGGTCCTGTGCCTCACGATGCACCGCCGGCGCCTCGGGAACGCTGTCGGCTTCACGGAGGTGGAAGCCGATGCTGCCTCGGCCTCGTCGTGCGCTCGGCCTCGAGGCGGACCACGCGCGCGCACGCGGACTACGTTCTGGCATCGGTAGGGGCATGGTCGGCGACGATGACCTGGAAGGGCAGTAGCCTTCCCTCTCCATTGACGTGACTCACCACCGTGAACCCCCGGGTCCCGATCTGCCGTGAAAGACCGTTGCCCAGCACCTCCCCTGTCCGTCGGCGGCGCGCAAGATATCGATAGGCATGGAAGAGGCCGGCGTGGCGTGAAGGTTCGTCGATGTCGACGACGAGAAGTCGACCGCGCGCCGTCAATACTCGGTCGATCTCCCGTATGCACTCACTTCTGGCCACGGAAGGCAGCTCACTCAGCCCGAATGCCGCGAGGACGACGTCGAAAATGCCGTCGGGGAAAGGCATCGCGGTCGCATCAGCGCGGACGAACTCGAGGTTGTGCAGATCCCGTGCCCGCCGGCGCCCCTGCGCGATCAGCTCCGGGGAGAGGTCGAGGGCCCAGACCCTCGCTCCGGGGAATCTCGTTGCCACGATGCGGCTGAGGTAGCCCGTCGCCGAGCAGACCTCGAGGACCTTCGCCTCGTCGTCTCGGATCAAGGAGGCGAGTCGCTCATGGGGCGAGCCCTTCAGTGCGGGGTCCACCATCTCCAGATAACGTCCGGCGAAGTAGCCCCTCACACGCTTCGGAGACATCGGCAGCCCTCTTCTCAGGCCCATCCTGCGACCGTACGCGGCGTGGGCGACCCTCCGCGAGGTCGCCGGCCGCTCGCCCACGGTCGGCTGCATCGGCTGCCGGCCACCCCTGTACGAACTTGGGCCGAGTCGGGGTGAACGGCCCTGTGACCCTGGCCGTGTACCAGGCTGTGAGCGATGCATCGCCCGCCGGCACCATCGCGGCACCCGACGGCCTGCTCGGGGGGACCGACTCTCGCGTCCGCGCAAGGGCCCTCGGCGGACGTCGGCGACGCGTGCACGTCGCGGATCAGCCGCGTCCAACGGGAACCGTGCACCGGGTCAGGTCCTGGCTGCTCGACGCCCTGGCCTTCCTCCTCGTCCTCGCAGCGCTGCTGGCGCCGAACCGGGTCGAGGATCTGACGCCCTGGGTCTTCCTCCGGCTCCCGATCGAGGCGGTGGCGGCGGCCGCCATCCTGCTCGTCCTGCCGCCGCGGATGGGCCGCCTCCTGGCGGTCATCGGCGGCGCCGTCCTCGGGCTGCTGGCCGTCGGCAAGATCTTCGACATGGGCTTCTACGAGATCCTGCTCCGGCCGTTCGACCCGGTGCTCGACTGGGGCTTCGTCAGCGACGGGGTGGAGTTCGTGAGCGCGTCCGTCGGCGGCGTGGGCGCGATCGCCGCGGTCGTCGTCGCCGTGCTGCTCGCTGTCGCCGTCCTCACCTTGACCGCGCTCGCGGCCCTGCGGCTGGCCCACGCGACGGTCACGCACCGAGCTCCTGCCATCCGGGCCGTCGCGGTGCTCACCGTGCTGTGGGCGGGCCTGGCGATGCTCGGCGTCGAGGTCGCCCCACATCAGCCCGCCGCCGCCAGGAGCGCCGTCGTGCCTGCCTACGACCGCGCGCTGCAAGTCGTTGCGAGCGTGCGGGACAGGGCCCTGTTCGCGCGGCAGTCGACGGTCGACGCCTTCGCGACGACACCCGCGAGCCAGCTGCTCACGGCGCTCCGAGGCAAGAACGTCATTCTCGTATTCGTCGAGAGCTACGGTCGCAGTGCCCTCGAGGACCCCGGGCTCGCGCGGACCGTCGTTCCCGCGCTGGACGCGGGTGCACACACCTTGCAGATCGCCGGCTTCGCGGCGAAGAGCGCCTTCCTCACGTCACCGACCGTCGGGGGCGGCAGCATTCTCGCCCACTCGACCCTGCTGTCCGGGCTGTGGGTCGACAACGCGCAGCGCTACCGGACGCTGATGGCGAGCGACCGGTTCACCCTCGACCGCGCCTTCGAGCGGGCCGGTTGGCGGACGGTCGGGATCATGCCCGGAAACACAGGGCCTTGGCCCGACGCGTCCTTCTACGGCTTCGACCGGGTCTACGACTCCCACCAGCTCGGCTACCAGGGCCCGAATTTCAGCTGGTCGCCCGTCCCCGACCAGTACGTGCTGGCGGCCATGCAGCGCCTGGAACTCGCGCACGCCGGTCACCCGCCGGTCCTCGCCGAGGTCCCGCTCGTGTCGAGCCACACGCCATGGGCCCCGCTGCCACGGCTCATCGGGTGGAACGACCTCGGCGACGGATCGGTCTTCAGGCCGATGGCGGCCTCGGGCACCCAACCTGGAGACATCTGGCCCGACCCCGCCAAGGTCCGCGCCGCGTACGCGGCATCGGTCGCCTACTCGCTGAACTGCCTTTTCTCCTACGTCCAGACCTACGGGGACGACGACACCGTGCTCGTCGTCCTCGGCGATCACCAGCCTGCGCCGATCGTCACGGGCGGCGACGGCGCCGGCCGCGATGTACCGATCACCATCATCTCCCGTGACCGAGCCGTCCTGGCGCGGGTGTCTCGATGGGGCTGGCAGGACGGTGTCGAACCGACGCGGACCGCGCCCGTGTGGCGGATGGACGCCTTCCGGGACCGATTCCTCACCGCCTTCGGGGCGGGGGGCACGCTCGGCTCGGCGTCCCCGTCCGCACCGGCGGCAGGGCTGTCGCACGGTTCGCAGCGGCCCACGTCCGAAGCGCGGGTTGCACCCGTGCGCTGAAGTCCGGGCACGACAGCGTGGGATCGCGCGCCGTCATCGAGCTCGGCGAGCGAGTCTCAGCACCCCTGGGGCGGGCGTCGTGGGGCGATGCCAAGGGTCGTGATGGCGGTAGGGAGCAAGGGGGCTCGATGGGTCGCGGAAAGCCACGCCGGACGGCGACATCCGGCTGTCACTGGCTGCGGAGCCGCGCCAGAAGCGGCAGCGAAGGCAGCGGGTCGCCGTCGAAGTGCCAGTAGACGTGCCCGATGCCCAGCTTCGCGGCCTTCTCGAGGTCGGCCGCGACCTGCTCGGGCGAGCCGAGCAGCGGCGCGGCCCCGTGCACGGGATCCTCGGTGACGTTGCCGTTCACCTGGAGCATCATCGGCAGCGCGTCCGGATCGTGACCCGCGGCACCGGCCGCTGCCCGGAAGCTCGCGATGCTGTCGCGAACGGTGTCCCAGTCGAAGATCACTAGCGTCACTCCCACACCGAGCCGTCCCGCGCGTTGAAGGGCCTGCGGAGACGCAGCGCCCAGCACCACGCTCGGGCCGTCCGGGCGCACCGGTTTCGGGCCGATGTCGGCCTCGGGAATGCGGTAGTAGCGGCCGGCGAAGCGCACTGGATCGGGTCCCCAGACCGCACGCATGGCCAGCAGGTGCTCCTCGAATCCCGCGCCGCGCCGTCTCATCGAGACACCGGCGGCCTCGAACTCCTGCTCCATCCAGCCCTGACCGATACCGGCGATGAGCCGACCGCCGCTCAACCGGTCCAGGGTGGCCAGCCTGCGCGCGAGGATGACGGGGCTCTGGAAGAGTGCGTCCAGCACACTGGTTCCCAGCGTGATGCGGCTGGTGCGGGCCGCGACGTACGTCAGCGTCTCGATCGGGTCGTACACCGCGCCGAAGTCGTGCGGCGCCTCCATGACCGGGCCGCCAGGGCCGCCCATCGCGATCGGCACGGTCGGCCGCATCAGGCGGTCCCAGGACCAGACCGAGTCCAACCCGATGCGCTCGGCCTCTTCGGCGACATCGGCGATGCTCGCCGCTGATGCGCCTCGCCCCGCCATCGGCAGATGCACGCCCAGCTTCATCGGTGTCACCTCGTCCTCGCGGCCATCGTTCCTGTCCTGCGAGACAGACGTGCTCCACCCGTGGTTCTCATCGCGCGGCGCGCCGGCTTTCTCGGTGTGCACTCCGGCCGCTGCCTCTCACGATCCAGCAGTCGCCGGCGAGACCTCGGCCGGCTCAGGGACGCGCTTCCATCAGGCGCTTGAGCGTCGCGAGGTCGGCGGCGACGAGGCCGGCGTCCCGGTCGAGTTCCGCGTCACTCATGCCAGGAAGCCGGCGCACGGTGAAGACGACCTCGGCGCCGTCGCCGTCCGGCACCACCCGCATCGGCACGGCGACGGTCTCCCCCGACGGCGTCGTCACGACGTGGTCGAGGACGCCGAACTCGTTCCGGGAGGCGAACGTGACGTGGTCGTCCGGACCCAGCCCCGCCGCCCATCTCGGCAGGTTGGCCGGATCCGATGCGAAGGCATAGACGGCGTCGGCCGGCCGGTCGATGTACTCGCTGACGAACCTGGACTCCGACGGCATACGGCCAGCTAAGCACCCGCCCGGGACGTGCCGACGGGAACCGCGGGCCGTGTCACGAGGATCGTGACGCTGAGGACGAGCACCCAGGCGGGGAACGCGAGCTGGACCCACTGGTTGTCGCCGGCGACCAGCAGCAGCGCGAGCGCCTCGACGTAGCCCAGGATGGCAACCCATCGCGGCAGCGCGGCGGTCCTTACGGCGAGGGTGCTCACCGACAGGGTGAACACCGCGGCCATGCGCATGGCGTACACCGAGACCAGCGTCCGGGTGGCGTCACGGCCGTAGTCCCACAGCAGGGTCCCCGATGGTGTCTGCGTAACCGGCGAGCTCAGATGCTGGAGCAGGCTCGTGGAGACGACCGCCCCGAGGAACAGCATGGCGACGAAGAGCACGCCGCTGCCGAGGAACACGGTGGAGAACAGCCGGTCCTCCACCGCGCCGATCTGGTCCCGGATCACACCGATGAACCACAGGAAGGCGATGCCCGCGAAGGGCGCGAGGTTGAGGCCGAACTGCAGCAGCCGTCGTCGCCCGGGGTCGGCCGCCAGTGCGGTCAGGCTGCTTGCCGGCAATGTCGAGCGGACGATGACGAGCCCGGCCGTGAGCAGGACCGCGAAGACGATCCCAGCGACAGCGGCCGCCCGGCGCGAGCGCCATCGAGGTGCGATCAATGGCTCGCCCATCGGGCCTGCCGCCGGCATGTCCTCGACGACGTCTGTCATGGTGCGTCTCCTGTCCGGGTGGGGCGCACCGCCCCGCCCCGCCGAGGGTCACAAGATGTTGACCGCCCGCGCCACGACGAGCGCGACGAGGGTCAGGGAGATCCCGGCCTCCGCCATGACCAGCAACTTCGACCAGTGCCGGATCGGGGACACGTCGGCGGCGCCGAACGCGGTCGAGGTGTTGAACGACAGCGCCAGATAGTCCACGAACTGGGGGTACCAGCCGTTCTCGGCCAGCTCCGGAAGGTCCTGCTCGCAGAAGCGGAACGCGGGCGGACCGATCGGCCGGTCCTCGGCGCGCGCCACGGGACCGCCCCCGTCCAGGTACCAGTACCAGAGCGCGAACGCGATGATGTTCGTGATCCAGGTGACAGCTCCGACCGTGAGAAGCTCGGTCGGCGTCGTGAAGATCGCCTTTTGCAGGATGCCGACGACCAGGCGAGCGACCGCGCCGATGCTCCACAGGGTGATGAGGCCGATCAGCGCGCCGGTGGTCACACGCAGCCAGCGTCGGTCTCGGTCGATCCTGCCCGGGTCTCCGACGACCAGGGTTGCGAGGAGGCCCACGAGCACCACGGAATAGGCGATCTGGAACGCCGAGGACACCCGGAACGTGGACGGGATCAGCTCGTACAGGCCGACCGCGACCAGGACGGCCAGCGCCATCGGCAGTCGCCGCTCGCCGCGGCGCTCGGACGCCCGCTCCACTGCCATAGCCGCATCCCAGCCCCCGGAGCCCGGACGGGCATCATCCGAAAGGAATGAGCGCACCCAGCCCGGCGACAGGGGTATGGCGTGCCAGGCTCATTCGTCCTCGGCTCTGCTGTGGATCTCGGGTAGCGCGGTCTCAGGGCATGGTCGCGAAGCCCGCCAGTGCGAGCACGATGCGCCCCGCGACGAGCAGCACCGGGATGAGGACGAAGCCCAGCACGACGGTGGTCACGGCCAGGACGACGCCGAGGATC
This sequence comes from uncultured Actinomycetota bacterium, assembly GCA_963792195.1. GTDB lineage: Bacteria > Actinomycetota > Actinomycetes > Actinomycetales > Kineosporiaceae > DATKNA01. The sequence continues at coordinate 138,744 of CAWBVK010000011.1, forward strand.
GGATGCCGCGGCTCGGGACTCGTCGGGCCGCTGGGTTCGTCACCTCCGCCGCGGCCGCCGCCGCCCACGCGATCGCCGCCGCTCGGGGGAAGGCTGCCCCGCCGACGGTTGCGGGAGAAGCGGCGTGACCGCCGCCTCATGAGCACGCTCCAACGTTACGCCCGACGGGTCGCACCCGACCCTGCCGCGGACGCCGGATTCCCTGGCCGAGTGACCCTTCTTGCGGCTCGTTCCGGCGTCGACCCGGCGCCGATCCGCACCCGACCCGAGCACCCGCTCGGGAGTCCGGGGATCCGTCGCAACCCTGCCGACGTCCCGGTCGAGCCCCGAAGCCCGTGTCACCCCCGGCCGAGCAGGACGGCGCCGTCGCCTGGTCACCCGCGATCGTCGGCGCCCACGCGAGCCGGCTGCCGAGGCGCGGCACCCAGCGCCGAGCTCTCCGTGGTGCCGAACCGGATACCGCGTGCCTCCGAACCGATCGCCGTGAGCACGGCGACCGCGATGAACACCGGCACGATCGTCACAGCGAGCGCGAACGGGTAGCCGTGCGACTTCGCCAGCGCCTGCTGGATGGGCAGGTTGAACGCGGCCAGACAGTTGCCGAGCTGGTAGGTGACGCCGGGGTAGAAGCCGCGGATCTCGTCGGGGCTCAGCTCGGTGAGGTGCGCGGGTATGACCCCCCAGGCGCCCTGCACGCAGACCTGGATGAGGAACGACCCGAGCGCCAGCCACCCCACGGTCGTGGAGTACGCGAAGATCGGCACCAGCGGGAGGCCGAGCACCGCGCAGAGCACGATCATGCGGCGGCGTCCGAATCGCTCGGAGAGGCTGCCGACGACCGTGCCGCCGATGATCGCTCCGATGTTGTAGCCGATGACGATCCACGTCGCTGTCGCGCTGGCGATGCCCAGGCCCTCCTTGAGGAAGGTCGGATAGATGTCCTGCGTGCCGTGGCTCATCCAGTTGAACGCCGTCATGAGCAGCACGAGGTAGATGAAACGCCGCCAGATCGCCGGGTTGGCGAAGATGGCGCGCGCCGGCGTCCGGGTCTCCCGCTGCCGCTCCCGCGCCGCCTGCCAGACCTCGGACTCCCGCACCCGCGCCCTGATCACGAGGCTGATCAGCGCTGGGATGATCGACAGCGCGAACAGCCATCGCCACGACAGCCCGCCGACGTTCGTCACGAGGAGGAACGCCACGCTGGCGAGCAGATACCCGACCGAGTACCCCTCCTGCAGCACGCCCGAGAAGAACCCGCGCCGCTCCGTCGGGATCTTCTCCATGGCGAGCGCCGCGCCGAGACCCCACTCGCCGCCCATGCCGATGCCGTACAGCAGGCGGAGCACGAGCAGGACGGCGAAGTTCGGCGCGAACGCGCAGAGGAAACCGCACAGACTGTAGAAGCAGACGTCGACGATGAGCGGCGTCCGCCGCCCGGAGCGGTCGGCCCACAACCCGAAGAGGAACGCGCCCACCGGCCGCATGAGCAGGGTGGCCGTGGTCAGGAACGCCATCTGGGTGAGCGGGACGCCGAAGTCCTTGGCGATCTCGGCATAGACGAGGACCACGAGGAAGTAGTCGAAGGCGTCCATCGTCCAGCCGAGGAAGGCGGCGACGAACGAACTGCGCTGGTCGGCGGTCAGTGGAACCCGTCGCGGAGCGGTCGTGGACACGGACATGACGCCTCCTCGCAGCCGATGCCCGCCCTGTACCTCGCCACGCGGCCGCCATGCGTTCCGGACGCCGGGAAGATCGGCTGATGTGACCCTCGCGCCGCGAGTCTTCGCCATCTCGATGACGCTTCTCGTGCTCGACGTCGGCATCCCCGAGGGGGTGCCCGACACCATCACCGCGTTCCAGCAGAACGTGGGCCCCCACCACGGAGGCCGCCCGGATCAGGGGGTGTGAACCGCCAGCACCGTGATGCGCCGGCCCGACTGCGCGTCGGTCACCAGGTAGGTCGCGGTCAGCCTGCTGATCTCCTGGCCGTCGCTCCGTTGCCGCGAGAAGGTCCCCCGGTAGAGGGCCGAGGCGGCGTTGAGGACCGTGACCTCGGCATCGAGGATCCGGGTGCGGTCGTACCCGGCCCCGCGCACGTCGTCGACCTGGTGCTGCAGAACGGCGACGACCTCGTCCTCGCTCGTGAGCGCCATCACCCCGGCGTCGGTGGTCACCAGGAGGGGCACGTCGTAGTGCTCGAGCAACGAGTCCGCGCCGCGCTCGCCCCGCCCACACGCGGCGAACGCGTCGAGGTACTCCAGGAACCATCGGCTCACGTCGCCGCTCTCCACAGCCGGAGATCGTATCGCCGCCGCCTGGCACCCGTGGGAGGCCCCGGACGTCGACCCACTGGCGCTGGCCAGGACGACAGTGCTGGATCCTCCCGTGGTGGAGATGCATCCCGGACAGTTGAGGATCGGCGAGGACGTCGTCCGCGCGCTCGTGCACCGGCAGTTCCCGGGCTGGCGAGACCTACCCGTACGGGCGGTCCCCTCCGAGGGCACGGTGAACGCGTTGTTCCGCCTGGGCCCCTCGCTCGTCGCCCGGTTCCCGCTCGTGCCCGGCGATGCGGACGACGTCCGGCGACACCTGGAGGCCGAGGCGGAGGCGGGGCGCGAACTCCTCGGCCGGACCCGCTTCCCCACCCCCGAGCCGGTCGCCCTGGGCGAGCCCGGCGCCGGGTACCCGCTCCCGTGGTCGGTGCAGACCTGGCTGCCCGGCACCGTCGCCACCGTCGACGATCCGAGCGGGTCCGTGCCCTTCGCCCACGACCTCGCCGAGTTCATCGAGGGGGTGCGCGGCATCGACACCCGGGGCAGGACCTTCCGCGGCTGCGGGCGCAGCGGGCGGGGCGGGCACCTGCCCGACCACGACGACTGGGTTCAGGCCTGCCTCGACCGCAGCACCGCCCTGGTGGACGTGCCGCCGTTGCGCCGCCTCTGGTCCGAGCTGCGCGACCTCCCGCCGTCCGGGAACGACCTGATGACCCACGGCGACCTCATCCCGGGCAACGTGCTCGTCGGCGAGGGGCGGCTGGCCGGCGTCCTCGACGTCGGCGGCCTGGGGCCGGCGGACCGCGCCCTGGACCTGGTGGCCGCCTGGCACCTGCTCGACGCGGGACCACGGGAGGCGCTCCGGACCGACCTGGCGTGCTCGGAGGTGGAGTGGGCGCGCGGCGCGGCCTGGGCCCTCGAGCAGGCCGTCGGCCTGGTCCGGTACTACCTCGAGAGCAACCCGGCCATGAGCTCGATGGGCCGCAGGACGCTGCAGCGGCTGGCCACGTTCCGCCACCGCTGATCCGCCGGCCGTCGGCGGCATCGCGCCGGCCCCTGCGCCCGTACTAGCGTGCTCGGATGCTCCTGGAGCGGATCGACATCGTGTGCGCCGCCGGGCAGGAGGCGGCGTTCGAGGCCGCGCTGTGCGAGGTGCGGCAGCGGGTCTTCATGTGCCCGGGCTTCCGCGGCTTCACCGTGGCCCAGGGCATGGAGCAGCCGTCGGCGTACCTGGTCGAGGTGAGCTGGGAGAGCCGCGAGGAGCTCGCCGCCTTCACGGCCACACGCTTCGAGCGGTGCTGGGCGCCGGTGCAGCCGTATCTCGGGGAGCCGCTCGAGGTGAGCTGGTTCGTCGAGCGCCCGGGTCTCGCCCTGCGCGGCCCGGGCGTCGTCACCGACCTGGTCTGGCTCACGCAGTGACGCCCGCCCGGGGGGGCCGGACGGCGCCGAGAAGGGTTCGGGTCGAGTGGGCGACGAACGGGCCGTGCCGGCGGATGTCGTCGTCCAGCCGGCGGAGCCGGTCGACGTAGCGGTCCACGGTGAAGTCGGGCACCCACCAGACGCACGTCCGCAGCAGGTACACCACGGCGCCCACGTCGAACAGCTCCATCCGGCAGCGGGCCGTGCGCAGCTCGATGACGTCCAGCCCCGCGGCGCGCGCCGCGGCCGCCTCGCGCCCCGGATCCCGCGGGTGCGGCCCGCGCGGCAAGCGCCCCACCAGGTACTCGATCAGCTCGATCGCGGACCACGGCCCCACGTGCTGGGCGAGGTAGGAGCCGCCGTCGGCGAGAACCCGGGCGATCTCGGGCCAGTCGGGGGCGACGGGGTGCCGGCTGGTGACCAGCTCGAAGGCCGCGTCGGCGAAGGGGAGCCGGCGCCCGGGCTCGACCTGCACCACCTGGACGCCGCGAGGCCCGAGCACCCGCCGGGCGCGAGCCACGTTCGGGGGCCAGCCCTCCGTCACCACCATGCGCAGCGGCAGCCGCGGTGCCTCCGAGACGACGGCGCCGCTGCCGGTCTCGAGGTCCAGGGCGGAGCCGACTGTCGCCAGCCGCGAGGCGACCAGGCGGGAATAGCCCCAGGGCGGCCGCTCCTCGGTGGCGCGGCCCTCGAGCCAGCCGAAGTCCCAGCGCGACACGTCGGCCGCGTCGGCCTCCGCCACCAGCTCCTCGAACGCCCGCACGGGCGCCATGCTGTCGCGGAGGGCGGCCGCCGTCACCCGACTTCGGGGCGGAGCGGCCGGGCACCCCTAGCAGCCGCCGGCACGCAGGCCACCGGGCCGCCGGGACGTCACCCCTTCGCCGACTCACAGGCCCCGGCGCGGCGGCCGACAGGACCCGCGTGCTCGCGCGTACTCGTGCAGCCGGCGCCGGACCGCGCGCGGTGCGGCGCGTGAGCGGGCGCCGCTACGACCCCGTGGAGGCGAAGACGGTCGTCACGACCCTCTTCGTCGCCGCAGGCGCCATGGGCGCCGCTGTGCAGCTCCTGCCGCTGTGGCCCGGCGCCGACCGGACCCCATCGCCCTGGTCTCGGCCGGTCCGCTGCTGGGCGCTCTGGTGCTCCCCCGGCTCCGGTCGCTGCCCTATCCCGTGGCCGCGACCATGACCGGGTCCGGGTGCGTGGGCATCGCCTACGGGCAGTACTGCGCGGGTCCCGGGGCTCCCGCCGCGACCTTCGGCGCGATCTTCGCGCTGGCCCTCGCCGCGGCATTCCTGCTCTACTCCACGCCTGTGCTCGTGCTCGAGGTCGCACTCGCGTCGGTCGCCCAGGCCACGGCGCTCGTCCGCCTCGGTGAGAGCAGGACGGCCCCCGTGACCGTGGTCGTCACCGTGGGGTCCGCCATCGGCGCAGGGATCGTCGCCCGCAAGCTGGCGGACCTGCGGGCTATCGCCGAGGCCGAGCTCGCCTGGCACGCCTCGCACGACTCCCTGACCGGGCTCGCCAACCGGATGGCGCTCATCCGGGCCTGGCAGGCCCTGCCGGCCGGCGGTGCCGGGACCGTCAGCATGCCCATGCTCGACCTGCGCGGGTTCAAGCAGGTCAACGACGAGCTGGGGCACCACCGCGGCGACGAGGTTCTCGTGCAGGTCGCCGAACGCCTCGCCGGCCTCGCGGCACCGGCCCTGCCCGCCCGCCTCGGCGGCGACGAGTTCGCGGTGCTGCTGCCGGGCGTGGGCGCCGACGACGCGCTCGCGGCCGGGCACGGCGTCCACGACCTCCTGCACGACCGGTACAGCCTGGCCGACGGGCTCGAGGTCCCGCTCGGGGCCACCGTGGGTGTGGCCACCCAGGTGGTGGAGCCGGCGGACGGCGCGACGCCCGGTGAGGAGGAGCGGACCAGGGCCCTCTCGGCCTTGCTGGCCGCCGCCGACGGCGCCATGTACCACGCCCGCCAGACCGGACGGCCCGTCGCCACGGCGGTCGAGGGCACGCCGGCCTCGCGGGTGCCGGCGCCGCGCGCGCCGGGCCCGGCCGCCCGACGCTCGGCCGACCGGGCGACACACGGGCGGCGTCCGGAGGAGCAGGTGCCCGCGGACGGGTGAGCCGCGCCCTACGATGTCGCGATGCTGCTCGTCCTCGGGGTGCGCCACCTGCACGCCGTGCTGGCGTCCGGCCGGTTCCACTGCCCCGACTGCGGGGGCGACCGCGCCTACCGGCTGCTCGGGCCGCGTGCATGGCTGCACCTGTTCTGGCTCCCGCTGCTGCCGCTGCGTCGCGGCGCACCGTTCGTCGAGTGCGACACCTGCAGGGGGCGCTTCCTGCCCGCCGTGCTCGCCGTGCCGACCGCGGAGCGCCTGGCCGAGCTGCTGTCCCGGGCGGTGCGGACGGCCGCCGGCAGCGTGCTCGCCGCCCAGCCGCTCGCCCCGGGCGACCTGCGCCGGGCGCTGGCCGTCCTGCAGCGCTCTCAGGGGCCGGCGTACACCCGCGAGGTCCTCGTGGCCGACCTCGAGGCACACCGGGAGGGCAGCGACCTGGGCGTCGTGGCCGAGCTCGCGGGCGCGCTGCAGCCGATCGGGGCCGAGCGGCTGCTACGCGGGCTCGCCGAGCTGGTGCTCGCCCTGGCCCACCCGGGCGAAGCCCACTGGCGCCGGCTCGCCGACGTCGCCGCCCTCCTGGGCGTGACCGGTGCGCACCTGCGGGCCATCGTCGCCGATGCCACAGCCGGCGCCCGGGAGTGAAGCCGGGAGCGAGCCCGGTGGCGAAGCATCCGTGTCGACCCCGCCGGCCGCTGGCGGGACGGCGTGCAGGACGGCGTCGAGAGTGGCGTTGAGCGCCGCGCCGACGAGCACCGCCAGGGCCAGCAGGTAGAGCCAGACGAGCAGGGCCACGGGCGCGGCCAGCGGGCCGTAGACCGAGCCGCGGCCGATCCAGCCGCCCACCACCGCGCGCAGCGCGACGCTCGCGAGCACCCACAGGCCCAGCGCGAGCGCGGCACCGGGCAGGCAGCGGCGCCAGGTCGTCGGCACCGGGGGCGCCACCCGGTAGACCGCGGCCAGCCCGGCCGTGACCAGGACCGCGACCGCCGGCCAGTACAGCGCCGACAGGCCGCCGGCGCCGAGGGCACCGGCGCCGAGCCGCTCACGGGTGAAGCTCGCCAGCAGGCCCGGCCCGAGCAGGAGCAGCGGCAGCACGAGGACGCCGGCGGCCAGCGCCAGCACGTAGAGCACGAGCGAGAGCGCGCGAGTGCGGACGATGCCGCGGCGGCCACCCAGCCCGTACATGATCGAGACGGTGTCGAGCACGACTCCGAGCGCACGCGACCCCGACCAGACCGAGACGACGAAACCCACCGACAGCACCTCGGGGCGGCCGTCGCGGAGCACCTCGTCGAACGTGCGCAGGATCACGCCGTGCACGACGTCCGGAGTCAGCGCCGTGCCGGCGAGCTCGGCGATGCGGGCCCGCAGCCTACCGAGGACGTCGGTGCCGAGGGACTGCCCCACGTAGCCCGCGGAGGCCACCAGGCCGAGCACGAACGCCGGCAGCGACAGCAGGGTGAAGAAGCCCGCCTCGGCGGCGAGCCCCGTGACCCGATACCGCATGCAGGTACGCAGGGTCCCGGCCAGTGCACGCCGCGTCGGCCAGGTGACCACTCTCGGTACGGTAGCGACGTGACGGAGACCGACGCCGGGTTGAACCTCGTGTCGGCACCCGTGGACCTCGATCTCTTCGCCACCCACGCCGCGCTGGTCGAGGCCGTGCAGCGGCACGGCGGCGAGGAGCACCTGCCCGCGCTGGCCGATCTGGGCCGGATCGCGGGCACCGCCCGCACGGCGCGCTGGGCGGAGCTGGCCGATCGCTTCCCCCCGCGGTTGTGCACCCACGACCCGGCGGGGCGCCGGGTCGACGAGGTGGAGTACCACCCCGCGCACCACCGCCTGGTGCAGAACGCCGTCGGGGTGGGGCTGTCCGCGGCGCCCTGGGAGGAGCGCGCCGCCGGCGCGGCCCACGTGGGCCGGGCCGCCGCGCTCGTCGTGTGGGCGCAGACGGGCACCGCGCACCTGGGCGTGCTGTCGACGACCTACGCCGCGGTGCCGGCGTTGCGCACCGACGAGAAGCTCGAGGCGACCTGGCTCCCCCGGCTGGCGTCCCGCGCGTACGAGCCGGCGCTGCGCCCACCGGGCGAGAAGCTGGGGTGCCTGGCCGCCCTCGCGGTGACCGAGCGGCAGGGCGGGTCCGACGTCAGGGGCAGCACGACGGTCGCCCGGGCCGAGGCCGGGGGCCCGGTGGAGGTAGGGGTCACCTACCGGCTGACCGGGCAGAAGTGGTTCGTCTCCGCGCCGATGAGCGACGTGTTCCTCGTGCTGGCGCACGCCCCTGGCGGGCTGACCCTGTTCGCCGTGCCCCGGGTGCTCGAGACGGGCGTCCGCAACACCTGGCGGCTGGCGCGCCTCAAGGACAAGGCCGGCGACCGGGCCGCCGCGACCGCCGAGGTCGAGCTGGACGGCACCTGGGGGGTGCGGGTCGGCGAGGAGGGCCGCGGCCTGCGCAGCCTGCTCGGGACGACGTCCGCCGTGCGCCTCGACGCCGTACTCGTGGCGACCGGCGTCATGCGCCTCGCCGTGGTGCGCGCCCTGCACCACGCCCGCCTCCGGGAGGCCTTCGGGTCGCCGCTCGTCGACAAGCCGCTCATGCAGAACGTGCTCGCGGACCTCGCGCTCGAGAGCGAGGCGGCGACCGTCCTCGGAATGCGCCTCGCGGCGGCCGTCGACGGCGGCGAGACCGACCTGATCCGGGTCGGGGTGCCGGTGGCCAAGTACTGGCTGAGCAAGCGCGTCGTCGCCGTGGTCGCCGAGGCGGTGGAGTGCCTGGGCGGCAACGGCTACGTCGAGGAGCACGGGCTGGCCCGGGTGTACCGCGACGCCCTCGTGCCGGCGCTGTGGGAGGGCACGGGCAACGTGACGGCGCTCGACGTGCTCCGGGCCATGTCGCTGCAGCCCCGCTCCATGGAGGCCTTCCTCGGCGAGGTCGACCGTGCCCGCGGTGCCGACGCCCGGCTCGACCGCGCGATGGACGAGGTCGCGGGCTTCCTGCAGGCGGCCTCGCGCGAGGCGCGCCGCGACCCGGCGGCGGTCGAGGCCGGCGCCCGCTGGATGGTCGAGCGGCTGGCCGTCGTGCTGCAGGCCTCGCTGCTCGTGCGGCATGCCCCGGCACCCGTGGCCGCCGCGTTCCTCGCGACCCGGGTCAGCGGCGGCGGTGGCGCCCTGTTCGGCACGCTGCCCGTCGGGCGGCGCAGCACGCAGGGCATCGTCGAGCGCGCGCTACCCGGCTAGCGGCCCCCGCGCGGGCGGCGTCCAGGCCCTGGTGTTCGCCCTGCCCGTGCCCCACATCAGTGGCGGCCGAGGTCTCTCGACGGGAGGACCGGCTGCCCGACCGGCAGAATGAAGTGCTCACCTGACCGTTCGTCCTTGGGAAGTCATGGAAACCTGGCCCGGCAGTCCCTACCCGCTCGGCGCGACCTTCGACGGCGCCGGCACGAACTTCGCGCTCTTCTCGGAGGCCGCGCAGCAGGTCGAGCTGTGCCTGGTGGACGACGACGGCAAGGAGGAGCGCGTCCAGCTCGGCGAGGTCGACGGGCACGTCTGGCACGTGTACATCCCGCGGCTCGGCCCGGGTCAGCGGTACGGATACCGCGTGCACGGGCCGTACGAGCCGAAGTGGGGGCAGCGCTGCAACCCCTCGAAGCTGCTGCTCGACCCGTACGCGAAGGCCATCGAGGGCCAGATCGACGGCGACGAGTCGCTGTTCTCGTACCGCTTCGACGACCCCGACGCCTTCAACGACGCCGACAGCCTCGGCCACACCATGTACTCCGTCGTCGTCAACCCCTACTTCGACTGGGGCAACGACCGGCCGCCGCGGCACGAGTACCACGAGACCGTCATCTACGAGGCGCACGTCAAGGGCCTGACGAGGACGCACCCGGGCGTCCCGGAGGAGATCCGCGGCACGTACGCCGCGATGGCGCACCCGAGCGTGATCCAGCACCTGACCGAGCTCGGCGTGACCGCGGTCGAGCTCATGCCGGTGCACCAGTTCGTGCAGGACACCACGCTGCTCGCCAAGGGCCTGTCGAACTACTGGGGCTACAACACGATCGGCTTCTTCGCCCCGCACAACGCCTACGCCTCGGCGGGCCAGCGCGGCCAGCAGGTGCAGGAGTTCAAGGCCATGGTGCGGGCCCTGCACGAGGCGAACATCGAGGTCATCCTCGACGTGGTCTACAACCACACGGCCGAGGGCAACCAGCTCGGTCCCACGCTGTGCTTCCGCGGGATCGACAACGCGGCCTACTACCGGCTCGTCGACGGCGACCCCGCGCACTACTACGACACGACGGGCACCGGCAACAGCCTGCTCATGCGGCACCCGCACGTGCTGCAGCTGATCATGGACTCGCTGCGCTACTGGGTCACCGAGATGCACGTCGACGGGTTCCGCTTCGATCTGGCCGCGACGCTGGCCCGGCAGTTCCACGAGGTCGACCGGCTGAGCGCGTTCTTCGACATCGTCCAGCAGGACCCGGTGATCTCGCAGGTGAAGCTCATCGCCGAACCCTGGGACGTCGGCGAGGGCGGCTACCAGGTCGGCAACTTCCCGCCGCTGTGGACCGAGTGGAACGGCAAGTACCGCGACACCGTCCGCGACTTCTGGCGCGGCGAGCCCGCGACCCTCGGCGAGTTCGCCTCCCGCATCACCGGCTCGAGCGACCTCTACCAGGACGACGGGCGCCATCCCATCGCCAGCATCAACTTCGTCACGGCGCACGACGGCTTCACGCTGCGCGACCTCGTCTCCTACAACGAGAAGCACAACGAGGCCAACGGCGAGGGGAACGCCGACGGTGAGAGCCACAACCGGTCGTGGAACTGCGGCGTCGAGGGCGAGACCGACGACGAGGCCGTGCTCGAACTGCGGGCCCGCCAGCAGCGCAACTTCCTCACGACGCTGCTGCTGTCGCAGGGCGTGCCGATGATCCTGCACGGCGACGAGATGGGCCGCACGCAGCGCGGCAACAACAACGTCTACTGCCAGGACAACGAGCTGTCGTGGGTCGACTGGTCGCCCGACGAGGCCCGCGCCCAGGTGCTCGGCTTCACCCAGAGGGTCGTCGCGCTGCGTCGCGACCACCCCGTCTTCAGGCGCCGGCGCTTCTTCAAGGGCGCCGCCGGGCAGGGCGGCATCAGCGAGGTCGGCGACATCGCCTGGTTCACCCACCAAGGCACCCCGATGCACGACTCCGACTGGCACGACGCCGACAAGAAGTCCGTGGCCGTGTTCCTCAACGGCGAGCGCATCCTGGAGCCCGACAAGCGCGGCCAGACCCTGCTCGACGACTCGTTCCTGATCATCTTCAACGCCAGCCACCTCGAGCGGGAGTTCACGGTGCCGCCCGAGGAGTACGGCACCTGGTGGAGCGTGCTGCTCGACACGGCCGACGACGGCACCTGGGCCTCCGACAGCGGCGACACCTTCGGCCCCGGCGACGTCGTCGCCGTGTCACCCCGCTCGACGCTGGTCCTGCGCCGCCCGCTCGAGACCGACGCCACGTCCTCGCTGACCGCCGCGGCCACGCACGACCCGGCCACCCCGTCGAGCGCGCGGGCGCGGCCGCAGCACACGGAGGCGGCGCCCGCCAACGGCAGCGGGAGGTCCTCACTGCCGTCGCCGCGGCCGGTCCGGCGCGGCGACGACGAGGGAGCGCAGGCGTGAGCTCGCCCGCGGGCGAGGCCGGCCGCCCCGCGCCGGCCCCGGCTCCCAGCGCCACGTACCGGCTGCAGGTGCGGCCGGGCTTCGGGTTCGACGACGTCGCCGGCGTGGCCGACCACCTCGCGGCGCTCGGGATCTCGCACGCGTACCTGTCGCCGATCCTGGCCGCGGGGCCCGGCTCGCAGCACGGCTACGACGTCGTCGACCACTCCCGGCTCAACGACGACGCCGGCGGCCGGGCCGCCTTCGACCGGATGGTCGAGGTGCTGCACGGGCGCGGCCTGCAGGCCGTCGCCGACGTCGTGCCCAACCACATGGCGGTGCCGACGCCGGTGCGGCTGAACGCCGCGCTGTGGAGCGTGCTGCGCGACGGGCCCTCCTCGCCGTTCGCCAGCTGGTTCGACGTCGACTGGTCGGTGCCCGACCGTGCTGTGCTCATGGCTGTGCTCGGCGACCGCATCGGGACCGTCATCGCCAACGGCCAGCTCGAGGTCGACCGCTCCGGCGACGAGCCCGTGCTGCGCTACTTCGAGCACGAGTTCCCGATCCGGCCAGGCACGCAGGACCTGCCGCTCGAGCAGCTCGTCGACCGGCAGTGGTACCGGCTCGCCTGGTGGCGGGTCGCCGACGACGAGCTCAACTACCGGCGCTTCTTCGACGTCGACACCCTCGCGGCCCTGCGGGTCGAGGACCCGGCCGTCTTCGCCGCCACGCACGCGCTGCTGCTCGAGCTCGTCGCGGCCGGCGCGCTGCAGGGCCTGCGCATCGACCACCCCGACGGGCTCGCCGACCCGCGCGGCTACCTGCGCCGGCTCGACGAGGCGACCGGCAGCCTGTGGGTCGTGGTCGAGAAGATCCTCGAGGGCGACGAGCACCTGCCGCGCGACTGGCCCTGCGCGGGCACCACCGGGTACGACAGCCTGCAGCGCGTCGGGGGCCTGTTCGCCGATCCGGCAGCGGCCGCCCCGCTGGGTGACCTGCTGACCGAGCTGACCGGCGAGCCCACCGAGTTCGCCGCCGTCGTCGAGCACGCCAAGCGTGAGGTCGTCGAGCAGAGCCTGTACGCCGAGGTCAACCGGCTCACCGACCTGCTCGTGGCGATCTGCCACGAGAGCATCGCGCTGCGCGACCACACCCGGCGCGAGCTGGCGGCCAGCGTGGTGGAGCTGCTGGTGGCGTTCGACCGGTACCGCGCGTATGTCGTTCCGGGGGAACCTGCGCCGGCCGAGAGCGTGGAGGTCGTCGACCGGGCCGTCGAGAAGGCCCGGCCGCGGCTGCCCGAGGATGCCTGGGACTCCCTCGACCTGGTCCGCGACCTCGTGCTCGGGCGCCCCGCCGGCGGCGGGCCGTCGGGCGCGGCCGACGAGGCCCGGCGCGCCGAGTTCGTCGTCCGGTTCCAGCAGACCTGCGGGCCGGTGATGGCCAAGGGCGTCGAGGACACCGCGTTCTACCGCTGGCACCGGCTGGTCGCGCTCAACGAGGTCGGCGGCGACCCGTCGTACCTCGGGGTGCCGCCGGAGGAGTTCCACGCGTACGCCGCCTCGCTGCAGGCCGACTGGCCCGCGACCATGACGACGCTGTCCACGCACGACACGAAGCGCTCGGAGGACGTGCGCGCCCGGTTGCTCGCCCTCACCGAGCTGCCGCAGGAGTGGGCCACCGCCGTCCGGGAGTGGATGGAGGCCGCGGCCCGGCACGGCTCCCCCGAGGGCTGGCCCGACGCCGCCACCGCCTACCTGATCTGGCAGACGATCGTCGGGACCTGGGGCTTCGGAGGGTCGTCCGCGGGCCCGCTGTCGGCGGAGCGCCTGCACGACTACCTCACGAAGGCGATCCGCGAGGCGAAGCAGCACACCTCGTGGGTGCGTCCCGACGAGACCTACGAGAAGGCGGTGCACGCGTACGCCGACGCCGTCCTCGACGACGAGGGCCTGCTCGCGGCGGTGGCCGCCTTCTGCGCCGGCATCGACCTCCCGGCCCGCGTCGTGGTCCTCGGCCAGAAGCTCGTGCAGCTGGCCATGCCGGGCGTGCCCGACGTGTACCAGGGCTGCGAGATCGTCGACCTCTCGCTGGTGGACCCCGACAACCGCCGGGACGTCGACTTCGACGAGCGCCGCTCCCGCCTCGCCCGCCTGGACGCCGGTGAGAGGCCCGCCGACCTCGACGACGAGAAGCTGCTCGTCACGTCACGGGTCCTGCGCGTGCGCAGGGAGCACCCCGAGTGGTTCCGCGGCGCCGGGTCGGCGTACGTCGCGATCCCGACCTCGACCGGCAACGCCGTGGCCTTCGGGCGCGGCACCGCCGGCGACGTGCGGGCGGTCGCCGTGACCACCCGCCTGCCGCTGGCGCTCGACCGGCACGGCGGCTGGGGCGAGCACACGCTCGCGCTGCCCGAGGGCACCTGGCGCGACGCGCTGACCGGCCGTGAGGTCGGGGGCGGCACCGTGCACCTCGCCGATGTGCTGGCCGACCTGCCGGTGGCGTTCCTGCTGCGCGCCTGACTCCCCCTCTCGCGTTGATCATGCAATCCCCGTTGATCATGACTCGGCATGACCAACGGGGATTGCATGATCAACGCTGGGACGTGCGGTTCAGGCCGTCGCCAGGCGGACCTTCTCGTGCTCGACGTCGAAGTCGGCGGCCGGCCACTGCGGGTCGACGTCCTCGAGGGCGTCGAGCAGCAGCTGCTGCACCGCCCACCGGGCGTACCACTTGCGGTCCGCCGGCACGACGAACCAGGGCGCCGCGTCCGTCGAGCACCGCTCCAGCGCCACCGCGTAGGCCGCCTGGTACTCGTGCCAGCGCAGCCGCTCGTCGACGTCGCCGGGGTTGTACTTCCAGTGCTTGTCGGGCCGCTCGAGGCGCTGCATGAGCCGCTCCTTCTGCTTCTCGGGCGAGATGTGCAGCATGACCTTGACGATCGTGGTGCCGTCGTCGACCACGGACTGCTCGAAGATGTTGATCTCGTCGTACCGGCCCTCGACGACCTCGGGCGGCACCAGGCCGTGCACCCGCACGATGAGCACGTCCTCGTAGTGCGACCGGTCGAAGACGCCGATCATCCCCGGCCCGGGCAGGGCGTTGCGGATGCGCCAGAGGAAGTCGTGCTTCTTCTCCTCGTCGGTCGGCGCCTTGAACGAGGTGATGCGCACGCCCTGCGGGTCCACCGACCCCACGACGTGCCGCATGATCCCGCCCTTGCCGGCCGTGTCCATGCCCTGCACGACGAGCAGCACCCGGCGGGAGTCGCCGCCCTTCGAGGCCGCGAACAGCCGCTCCTGCAGGTCCGAGAGCCGGGTCGCGCCCGCGGCGAGCGCCGCGGCGCCCTCCTGCTTGGACCCCTTGAAGCCGGGCGTCGACGCCGGGTCGACGTCGGCCGGCAGGTGACCGGGGCGAGCGCGCAGCACGCCGGCCAGCCGCTGGGGACCCACCGGATCGACGGCCTCGAGCGTCTCCTGCTGGAGCTCCTCGAGCTGCCCGGAGAGCTTCGCCACCTTCTTGGCCTTCTTGGCCTTCTTGGCCTTCTTCTTCGAGGACGCCATCGGCGGATCATGCCACCGCCGCGGGGACCCGGCCACGCGACCCGCTCCGCTGGCGGCCCCTGCCCCGATTGAGAGGGTTGAGGCGTGCACCGCTTCTCCGTCTGGGCCCCTCGCGCCGGCACCGTCGAGCTCGTCCTGACCGACGGCCCGGCCGGCCGCAGGCTGCCGATGACCCAGGGCAGGGACGGCACCTGGCAGGTGGAGGTCGACGAGGCCGGCGACGGCACGGACTACGCGTTCGCCCTCGACGGGGGCCGGCCCCTGCCCGACCCGCGCAGCGCCCGGCAGCCCTCGGGCGTGCACGGCCCCAGCCTCGTGTTCGACGCCTCCCGACACGTCTGGCACGACGGCGCGTGGGCCGGCCGCGATGCCCTCGGCGCGGTGTTCTACGAGCTGCACCTCGGCACGTTCACCCCAGAGGGGACCCTGGACGCCGCCGCCGAGCGGCTCGACCACCTCGTGGAGCTCGGCGTCGACATGGTCGAGCTCATGCCGGTCGCCGCGTTCGACGGGCGCTGGGGCTGGGGCTACGACGGGGTCGACCTCTACGCCGTGCACGAGCCCTACGGCGGCCCCGCGGCCCTGCAGCGCTTCGTCGACGCCGCGCACGGCAAGGGTCTCGGGGTCTGTCTCGATGTCGTCTACAACCACCTCGGCCCCTCGGGGAACTACCTCGCCGAGTTCGGCCCGTACTTCACGCACAAGCACGACACCCCCTGGGGCGACGCGGTCAACCTCGACGACGAGGGCTCCGAGCACGTGCGGCGCTGGATCGTCGACAACGCCCTGCGCTGGTTCTCCGACTTCCACGTCGACGCGCTGCGCCTGGACGCCGTCCACGCCCTGGTCGACGACTCCCCCCGGCACCTGCTCGCGCAGCTGTCCGACGAGGTCGCCGAGCTGTCCGGGCGGCTGGGGCGGCCGCTGTCGCTGGTCGCCGAGAGCGACCTCAACGACCCGCGGATGGTCGAGCCGACCGGCGACGGCGGCCTCGGCATGACCGCGCAGTGGAGCGACGACCTGCACCACGCCCTGCACAGCACGCTGACCGGCGAGACGCAGGGGTACTACGTCGACTTCGAGGGCGTCGACGTGATCGCCCGCACGCTCACCCACGTGTTCCGGCACGCCGGCGACTTCTCCGCGTTCCGGGGCAAGCCGTGGGGGCGGCCCGTCGACCCGGCGCGCCACCGCGGGCACCGCTTCCTGGGCTACCTGCAGGACCACGACCAGGTCGGCAACCGCGCGGTCGGCGAGCGCAGCGGCGCGCTCATGTCGGCCGGGCGCCAGGCGGCGGGCGCCGCCCTCTACCTCACCTCGCCGTTCACTCCCATGCTCTTCATGGGCGAGGAGTGGGCGGCGTCCACGCCGTGGCAGTTCTTCACGGACTTCCCCGACCCCGACCTCGGGGCCGCGGTGCGCGACGGCCGCCGGGCCGAGTTCGCGACGCACGGGTGGGACGCCGAGGACGTGCCCGACCCGCAGGACCCGGCGACCCGCGACGCGAGCGTGCTCGACTGGGCCGAGCCGGGCAAGGACCCGCACGCCCGCATGCTCGCCTGGTACCGCGCGCTCGTGGCCCTCCGCAAGGCGGAGCCCGACCTGGGCGACGACGATCTGCGGCGCGTCGGCGTGGTCACCGGGCCCGGGCGGCTCGACGTGCACCGCGGGGCGTTCCGCGTGCTGGTGAACCTGGGCCCCGGGCCGGCGGAGTTCGAGGTCCCGGACGGTGCGGAGGTGGTTCTCGCCTGGACGCCGCCCGAGCCGGTGCCCGGCGGTCTCCGCGTCGCTCCCGACGACGTGGCCATCGTTCGGACCTGACCGGGCCTGACCCTGCCGACCCATGTCTCCGGGGACATGGGTCCGCCCGAAGAAGGCATGCCTGCGCCCGTTGTGCGGACTCACGCTGAGTGCTTGTGTCCTCACACCGGCCCGGACCCGTCGCGGCCGGTGGCCCGCTCGCGCCCGACGGGGCACCGACAGGCAGGAGACCTACGTGCGACGACTTCTCATCGCGGCGACCGGCGCCATCGCGCTCGTGGCCGCAGGGCTCGGCACGGCGACGGCCCAGGCGGCCGTTCCCACCGCGTCAGCCGCCGGAGCCGCGGGCAGCGCCGTCACCACGCGGGCCGTCTGCGGCAGCCCCGCCAGGGGCCACGCCAGCTGTTTCGCGCTCCAGCGCACCGACAGCGCGGCCCGTAGCGCCAACCAGCGCATGAACAGTGCGCTCTCCGCGGCCCGGGCAGCCGGTCGCGCGGCCGCCGCGAGCACACCCAGCGGGCTGAGCCCGGCGCAGATCCAGTCCGCCTACAGGTTGAGCGGCCTGAAGAGCGGCGGCCGGACCGTGGCCATCGTCGACGCCTACCACGACCCCACGGCTGCGTCGGACCTCGCGACCTACCGCAGCCAGTACGGGCTGCCGGCGTGCGGGTCCGGCTGCTTCACGCAGGTCAACCAGAGCGGCCAGCAGTCGAACTACCCGACGGTGGACGCGGGCTGGGCCGAGGAGATCTCGCTCGACCTCGACATGGTCAGCGCGACCTGCCCCGACTGCAAGATCCTCCTGGTCGAGGCCAACTCGAGCTCCATCGCGAACCTCGGGGCCGCCGTCAACACGGCGGCGCGACTAGGGGCCAAGGCGATCAGCAACAGCTACGGCGGCAGCGACCTGCCCGACAGTTCCTACGGTGCGCCTTACAACCACGCCGGGATCGCCGTGACGGCGAGCAGCGGCGACAGCGGGTACGGCGCCCAGTTCCCCGCCGACTCCAAGTACGTCACCGCCGTCGGCGGCACCTCCCTGCGGACCGCGTCGAACAGCCGCGGCTGGACCGAGACCGCCTGGTCGGGCGCCGGCAGCGGCTGCTCGCGCTACAACACGGCGCTCCCGGCCGCGTCGTCGTTCAACACCGGGTGCAGCCGTCGCGCCGAGGCCGACGTGTCCGCCGTGGCCGACCCGGCGACGGGAGTGGCCGTGTACGACAGCACCGTCCCGTCGGGCGACACCAAGGGCTGGCTCGTGTTCGGCGGCACCAGCGCCTCGTCGCCGATCATCGCGTCGGTCTACGCCCTGTCGGGCAACACCGCGGGCTACGCGAACGCCATCCCGTACAGCCACCCGAGCTTGCTCTTCGACGTGACGAGCGGCAGCAACGGGCACTGCAGCGTCAAGCAGCTGTGCACCGCCCGCACCGGCTGGGACGGCCCGACCGGCCTCGGCACGCCGAACGGCGTCGGCGCGTTCTGACGGCCCGGTAACACCGACCGGCGGGAGCCGGGGCGGGCGGTTGAGAAGCAGCCGCGCGCCCCGGCTTTCGTCGTCCCCGCAGACTTTGCCCTGCGTCGTGTGGTGACTCGGGAGGCGGGTGGCCGCGCGGCAAGCTCCTGAGTCCCGCCGCGACTCAGCGCAAAGGGCGGCTACGGGGCTGCCGGCCGTGGGGCGCCCGGGTCAACACCGTTGTCGTCGCAGCCGGCAGGAATCCCGGGCGGGCGTAGAACTCGCGCGGCCAGTCGCCGTCGTCAGGGAAGGATCCGGTCATCGCCGCACCGCCTACCCCTCGCCCGCGCGCGTCAGGCGCGCTCCCTCGCGGGCGAGTGCCACGAGCCGCGAGGCCGCGCGCCGGTACTTCTTGCGGTAGCCGCCGGCCAGCATGTCGGCGCTGAACAGTCGGTCGAGCGGCTCCCCGCTCGTGAGCAGCGGGATGTCCCGGTCGTAGAGCCGGTCCGCGAGCACGACCAGGCGCAGCGCCACCGCCTGGTCGGTCAGCCCGTGGACGCCGCGGAGCCCCACGACGCGGACGCCGTCGAGCAGGGCGCCGTACCGGCTCGGATGCACCTGCGCCAGGTGCGCCGTCAGGGCGTCGAAGTCGTCGAGGGTGGCTCCGGGCCGGGCGACGACGGCCGCCTCGACGCCGTCGTCCGGCAGTGGGGGCGGCGCCGCCGGCAGCCCGCGGTGCCGGTAGTCCTCGCCCTCGATCCGGACCACCTCGAAACGCGACGCCAGCCCCTGGATCTCGCGGCGGAAGTCGTCGGCGGCGAACCGCCCCTCCCCCAGCGCGTCGGGCAGCGTGTTCGAGGTCGCGGCCAGCTTGACGTCGGCGTCGACGAGCTCGCGCAACAGCCGGGACATGAGCACCGTGTCGCCGGGGTCGTCGAGCTCGAACTCGTCGATGCAGACCAGCCGGAAGCGCGCGAGCCCCTCCACCGTGCCGCGGAAGCCGAGGGCGCCGACGAGGTGCGTGTACCCGACGAAGGTGCCGAACGCCGCGGGCTCGCCGCTGGCGTGCCAGAGGGCCGCCAGCAGGTGCGTCTTGCCGACCCCGAAGCCGCCGTCGAGGTAGACCCCCTCGAGGCCCTCCCGGTTGCGGCGGTCCCGGCCGCCGAAGCGCCACCAGCGCCCGCCCGCCGCAGGATCGCGGACGTCGCCCGCGAACTCCTCCAGCCGGCGCAGGGCGGCCGCCTGGGTGGGCTGCGCGGGGTCCGGCAGGTAGGTCGGGAACCGCTCGCGCTGGAACCGAGGCGGCGGGACCAGCTCGGCGAGCAAGCGCTCGGGCGGGACCTCGGGCCGGCGGTCGACGAGCCGCGCGGGCTGCGAGGGCGGGGCGGCGGCGTGATCGGGGTGCGTGCTGTCGACCGCCTCGTCCGCCACGCGCTGCACTGTAGGCGCGACCGGTGGTGCCGACCCGTGGGCGTGACAGGATCGACCACGTGAGCGAGACGGACGACCTGCCGCAGGGCATGGCCGCGATCGTCGACGACTTCAGGTCGGTGTCCGAGCGCGACCGGCTGCAGCTGCTGCTCGAGTTCAGCCGGGAACTGCCCGCCCTGCCGCAGCGGCTCGAAGGTCACCGGGACGCGATGGAACCCGTCGCCGAGTGCCAGTCCCCGGTCTTCCTGCTCGTCGAGGTCGACCCCGACGACACCGTCCACCTGTTCTTCGACGCGCCCGCCGAGGCGCCGACCACCCGCGGCTTCGCCGGCATCCTCCGCGAGGGGCTCGAGGGCCTGCCCGCCGGCGAGGTGCTCGCCGTGCCCGACGACGTCCCCGACCGCCTGGGGCTGTCGGCCGCCGTCAGCCCCCTGCGGCTGCGCGGGATGGCCGGGATGCTCGCCCGGATCAAGCGGCAGGTGCGCCAGAAGCAGGCGGCCGGGCAGGTCCCGCTGACCCAGCAGTGACCCGGCTGTGAACCAGCGGTGACCCAGCTGCGGATGCTCCTGCCGGGGCCGGCCGTCGTCGGCGACCTCGACACGGCGCGGGCCGACGCCCTGCAGGCGCTCGCCGATCTCTACGCCTACCCCGAGCCGGTGCCCGGCGCCGGGTGGGTGCGCGCCTGCATGCTCTCCACGCTGGACGGGTCGGCGGTCGACGCGCAGGGCTCGAGCCGGGGCATCGGCGGCCCTGTCGACGAGGCCCTGCTCGGCGTGCTGCGCGGGCTCGCGGACGTCGTCCTCGTCGGCGCCGGCACCGCGCGTGCCGAGGAGTACCGGCCGCTGCCCGCGCGGCCCTCCTTCGCCGAGCGGCGCGCGGCGGCGGGACAGCAACCGGCCGCGACCCTGGCCGTCGTCACGCGGTCCGGCGACCTGCCCGAGACGGTGCTCGGCGCCGCGACCCTGATCGTCACGTGCGCGTCCGCCCCGCTGGACCGGCTGCGCCGGCTGGCCGCCGGCCGTGTCGTCGTGGCCGGAGACGCCGACGTCGAGCCCGGGCCCGCGGTCGCGGCGCTGGCCACGCTCGGCCTGCGCCGGGTGCAGCTCGAGGGGGGACCGACGCTCCTCGGCCGGTTCGCCGCCGCGGGCTGCCTCGACGAGCTGTGCCTGACGTGGTCCCCGCTGCTCGTCGGCGGCGACGGCCCCCGCATCGCGCACGGCCCGCTCACCCGGCAGCAGCTGCGCGCGGCCCACCTGGTGGAGGCCGACGGGCTGCTCCTCGGCCGCTGGCTCGTGATGGGCGCCACCCGGCGCTAGGGTGCGCGGCGCTGGTCGCGGGGGCGGCCGGCGTGGGAGGATGACGGGCGCCGCCGAGCGGCCGTTCCGGGCCGGAGCCCTTGACGACGAGCGAGAGGGCGAAAGGGCCCGGCATGAGGATCCTGCACGTGAGCGACGCCTACCTGCCCAAACAGGGCGGCATCGAGGTCCAGGTCGGCGACCTGGCCCGCCGCCAGGCGGAGGCCGGTCACGAGGTGACCGTACTCACCTGCGCGCCCGACGAGCAGGGCCGCCGGCCTCGGACCGGGGTGGGCCTGCCCCCCGCGGTGGAGTCGGCCTACGGCGGCGGCGTCCCCGAGCTCCGCGTCGGGATCCCGTGGTCCGCCGTGCCCGCCGCCAACGACCAGATGTACGCCCTGCTGCGGCGCGAGCGACCCGACGTCGTGCACGTGCACCTGTCGGTGCTGTCCCCGCTGTCGATCCTTGCCGTCCGCGCGGCGGCCCGCGAGCGCGTCCCGGTCGTCGTCACCCTGCACTCGCTGTGGTGGCTCGCGACGCCGCTGTACGCGATCGCCCACGGACTGCTGCGCTGGGGCCGCTGGCCGGTCGCCTGGACGGCGGTGAGCGAGCTCGCCGCCCGGCCGCTGCACTCGCTCGTCGGCCCGCGTGGCGAGGTGGGCGTCCTGCCCAACGGCGTGGAGCCGTCCGACTGGACCGTCTCGCCGGTGGCGCGGGATCCGCACGAGGTCGTCGTCGTGAGCGTCATGCGCCTCGAGGCGCGCAAGCGGCCCCTCGCCCTGGTGCGCGCCGTGCGCCGCGCGCGGCGGGCACTGCCCGGCGACGTGCGCCTGCGCGTCGTCATGGTCGGTGACGGCCCGCTCCGGGGACGCATCGAGCGCGCCGTGCGGCGGGCGGGGCTCGCGGACGTGGTCGAGCTGCCCGGTCGCATGGACCGTTCCGGGATCCGCGAGCTCTACCGGCGCGCCGACCTGTACGTCGCGCCGGCCACGCTCGAGTCGTTCGGGATCGCCGCGCTGGAGGCGCGGTGCGCCGGCCTGCCCGTGGTCGCACGCCGGCGCACGGGCATCACCGACTTCATCGCGGACGGCGCCGAGGGGCTCCTGGTCGGCAGCGACCGAGGTCTCGCGGACGCCGTCGCCGAGCTCGCCGCCGACTCGTCGCTGCGGAACGCGATGACGGCGCACAACCGGCGCAACCGGCCCGCCGCCGGGTGGGGCGACGTGCTCGAGCGCTGCGAGCTGGCCTACAAGGTGGCCGGCGAGCTCTCCCCCGAATCGGCGCGCCGGGTGCCCGCGGCCCGCTGACCACCCGCTCCTCGTCCTTGCGACGATCATGCACGCCGGAGCGATCATGCACGCCGGGGCGATCACGAACAGCACGCGTCAACTCCTCTTGACGTCCCCGCTGTCGGTCAACTATTGTTGACGGCATGAGCGACGCGACGGACCTCGTCACCACGGCCAGCGGGCGCGACGTGCGGGCGGGCCTGCAGGCGGCGCGGGCGCTGCGGCGCCTCGCCGAGACCCTCGAGGCCGCGCAGGTCGAGAACGCCCGGCGGCAGGGCTGGTCCTGGACCGAGATCGCGGCCGCGCTCGACGTCAGCAAGCAGGCGGTGCACCAGCGCTACGCCCGGCGTGCGCCGTCCGCCGACCGCACCGACCGCAAGGAGGCGTGATGCTGGAGCGGTTCACCGACGAGGCGCGCGAGGTCGTGATCCTCGCCCGGGCACGGGCCCGCGAGCTGGGACACCCGGCGATCGGCACCGAGCACCTGCTGCTCGCGATGCTCGACCCCGCGGCGGGCGCGGCGGCCACGGTGCTGCGCGAGGCGGGTGTGGACGCGGCGACCGCCAGGGCGAGCCTCGCCCGGCACGTCCCCTCCCCCCGGCCCCAGGGGCCCCCGCTGACCGACGAGGACGCGCAGGCCCTGCGGACGATCGGCATCGACCTCCAGGCCGTGCTGGCCCGGCTGGAGGAGACCCTGGGCGCTGACGCGCTCACCGTGCCCGCCGCGCCGGAGCCCCCCTCCCGGCGGCGCACCCTGCTCCTGCGGCGGCGCCCGCCCCGCGCCCACGCGGGCCGGCTGAGCTTCTCGGGGCGGGCTAAGAAGGTGCTCGAACTGGCCGTCCGCGAGGCCGTGGCCGGCGGGCACGGCCGCATCGCGAGCGAGCACCTGCTCCTGGGCCTGCTCCGCGAGGGTCACGGTCTTGCCGCCACGCTCCTGGCGGAGCAGCACGTCGACGTCACCGCGCTGCGCGCCTCCGCACTGCGCTCCCTCGACCGCGCGGCCTGACCTCGACCGCGCCTCCGTCCCCGCTGATCATGCACGCTGGAGCGATCACGATTTCATGATTGCTCCAGCGTGCATGATCAGCGGAAGAGCCTCGGGCGGGAGGTCAGAGCTCCAGGAGGAACCTCGCGACGGCGCTGTCCCAGGCGTCCGAGTCGACGTTCCACTCCTTGGTGTGCCGCGCGCCGCGGGTCGGCACGTAGGTCACGACGTCGGGGCGGGCCGAGGCGAGCCGGCGTGATGGCTCGGCCGGCACGAACTCGTCGTCGTCGCTGTGCAGGATGAGCAGCGGCACCCGCAGCTCGGCCGCTCGGGTCACCCAGTCGAGCCGGTCCAGGGCCAGGGGCGCGTCCACGCCGAGCAGGCGCCGGGCCGCCCGGTGCTGCAGCACCCCCTGCGCCAGCCGGCCGACCGGCCCGGGCAGGCCCTGCAGGCGGGTGTGGTGGTCGAGCACGTGCTGCCAGTCGAGGACGGGCGCGTCGAGGACGACGGCACGCACCCGGTCGGCCGCCCACGAGCGGGCCACCACCTGCAGCACGATGGCGCCGCCCATCGACCACCCGAACAGCACGACCTCGGCGGCGCCCCGCTCGGCCGCCACGAGCAGCCCGGCCTCGACGTCGGACCACTCGGCGTCGCCCAGGTGGTAACGCCCGCCGCGGCTCGACGGTGCGCCGGCGTCGTTGCGGTAGGTCATGACGAGTGCCGGGAAGCCCAGCCGGTGCAGGATCGGCAGGGCGCGCAGGCACTCCTCGCGGGTGGCCCCCCGCCCGTGCACGAGCACGGCCCAGGTGTCGCGCGCCGGCACCCCGGGCGCCGGCGGCACCAGCCACGCCGGCATCGGGCCGAGCTCTCCCGGCACGCTGATGTCCTCGAAGGGCAGCCCGACAGCCGCGGGGGTGCCCGCGTAGTAGTACTGGTTCCAGCGGGCCGGGCCCTCGCGCAGCCGCCCGCGGTCGACGCCGAGCACCCGCCGGGTCACGACGCGCGCCTCCTCGTCGTGGTCGAGCACCTCCCCCAGCCGGGCGTGCCCCGCGCCGCCGTCGATCCACAGGCCGTAGCGCCCCGCGGCCACCGTCTCGGGCGTCGCGCGGAGTGTCACGGTCCCCGCTCCGACGGCGAGCACCTCGACGTCGTCGGGCCGCTCCGCGTCGGGCGTGACGACACGGCGCGCGTAGGCGGTGGCGACGGCGAGCACACCGGCACCGGCTGCGACGGCCACCGACGCACCCACCACCGCCCCGCGCAGGGCGACACGCTGCGCCCGGCTCACGGTCGGCCCACCCCGGCGGGGCAGGCGGCGGCAGTGGCGGCGGAATCGCTCCGGGCAGGCAGGCACATGTTGCGATTGTGCCGAGGTCCGGCGCCCCGTGCCCGGTCACCCCCGATCAGGGCGGCTGCCGCCCGGCACGGCTAGGGTGTCGACGGCGGATCGAGCCGCACGTCCACGGCACCACGAAGGAGCCTCCCGGTGGTCCAGTCCCTCGTCGTCCTGACCGAGCGGGCGCTCTCGCCCGCCGACGCCGAGCGTCTGGTGGCGTTGCACGACCCCGACCGCCCGTCCGTGCGCGTCCTCGTGCCCGCGGGTGGCCACCCCAACGTGCTGGTGTCCGTGCTCGACCACCTGAGCCTGCTCGAGGTCCGCGAGGCCGTCGACGCCGTGCAGGGCCGCTCCGAGGTGACCCGCGCGCAGGCCGAGGCCTCCGTGCGCGCCTCGGTCGTGGCGCTGGAACAGCTCGGGTGCGCGGCGAGTGGCGAGGTCGTCGACGGGAAGGACCCGCTGGCGGCCGTCGCGGCGGCCGTGCAGGCCGGCGCGGAGGAGGTGCTGGTCGTCACGAGCCCGCACGCGGTGGAGGACACGCTGCACCGCGACTGGGCGTCGGAGGCACGCGAGCGGCTGGGCGTGCCGGTGCTGCACGTCTACGCCGACTCCAGCTGGGTCGGCTGACGCGGCCCAGGCCCGGTTCAGGCCCGGCTCAGGCGCGGCGCTGCTGCAGCATGCTCCACGCGGAGGAGAAGAGCAGGAACGACGCGATGAGCGACAGCCCGAGCAGGCTGGCGGGGGCCGTGGAGTAGCTCAGCGTCGCCAGCCCCAGCCAGACGGCGAGCACCAGGATGGCCAGCACGGCACCGTTGCTCTCACGCACCGTCGCCGCGGCCGCCTGGCGCGCCGACTGCTCCTGCGCCTGCACCTTCGCGTCGTTCTCGACGACGACGTTCGTGAGCCTCGGCGCACCCGACTCGAGGATGGTCTCGTCCGTTCGGACGCCCGGGGTGGCCGCGGGGGCCGAGTGGGTGTCGATGACCTCGGGCGCTTGCTCCTTGACCACGATGCGCCGTGCCCTCTCGGGCCGCTCGCGGCGCCCGTTCTCGAAGTCGAGCAGGCCCTGTGCGACGAGGATCAGCGCTGCGATCAGCGCCGGCACCCGCAGCCACCCCGAGGCCTCGGGCGCGTTGAGGTTCTCGGCGCCGAGCAGCGCGCCGAGCACGACGGTGAGCACGGGCTGTATCCACCACACCCGACAAGCGTATCCAGATGTGACCCTCGATGACCATTGCGCCGGGCCTGCCGGGAACGTGTCGCTGCGGGTGCCTGTTGACGTAGGCATGAGTACCCCCGAGTCCAGCACCACCCGCTATCCCGTCACCGTCGACGACGCCGAGTGGCGCCGCCGGCTGACCCCCCAGGAGTACGCGGTCCTGCGCCAGGCCGGCACCGAGCGCGCCTTCACCGGCGAGTACTGGGACGACCACAGCGAGGGCGTCTACGCCTGCCGCGCGTGCGACGCCGAGCTGTTCCGCAGCGACGAGAAGTTCGACAGCCACTGCGGCTGGCCCTCGTTCTTCGCCCCCCTGGCGCAGGACCGGGTCGAGTACCTGGAGGACACCTCGCTCGGCATGCGCCGGGTCGAGGTCCGCTGCGCCGCCTGCGGCTCGCACCTGGGCCACCTCTTCGAGGGCGAGGGCTACGACACGCCGACCGACCAGCGCTTCTGCATCAACTCGATCAGCCTCCGGCGCGTCTCCAAGGCGAGCTGACCGACGTGTGGGCCCTCGTCGTGGTCATTCCGCACGAATGATCACGGTGAGGGCACCCAAGTGGGTCACGGCAGCGTCGAGACCAGCTCCGGCAGCGGCAGCCGGGTGCCGGTGTAGAACGGGATCTCCTCGCGGACGTGCCGGCGGGCGTCGACCGCCCGCAGGTCGCGCATGAGGTCGACGATGCGGTGCAGCTCGTCGGCCTCGAACGCGAGGATCCACTCGTAGTCGCCGAGCGAGAACGCGCTCACCGTGTTCGCGCGCACGTCGGGGTACGGCCGGGCCGCCATGCCGTGCTCGTGGAGCATGCGGCGGCGCTCCTCGTCGGGCAGCAGGTACCACTCGTACGAGCGCACGAACGGGTACACCGACAGGTACCCGCGGGGCTCCTCCCCCGCCATGAACGCCGGGACGTGCCCCTTGTTGAACTCCGCCGGGCGGTGCAGCGCCACCACCGACCAGACCGGCCGCAGGTGCCGGCCGAGCGCAGTGCGCCGGAGGTCGTGGTAGGCCTGCTGCACCGTCTCCACCTGCGGCGCGTGCCACCAGACCATCAGGTCGGCGTCCGCCCGCAGGCCCGCGACGTCGTACCAGCCGCGGACGACGAGATCCTTCGGGGCCAGCGCACCGATCGTCGCCTCCGTCTCGGCGACCAGTTCCGTCCGGTCCTGCGGCAGCGGCCCGGCCGCGGGGGCCGCTGCGAAGACCGACCACATCGTGTACCGGATCGTGTCGTTGATGTGGCGCGCCGACGGGCGCGTCCGCGGCGGCGGCGCCGAAGCCTCGGTCATGAACCCATTCTCTCCCGGGGTCCCGTCCCGGCGCCCGTCGCCCTCGGGGCGGGCGACAGCCCGGCCAGGATCTCGGACGCCGCCCGCGTCGCCGCCGCCACGCAGGCGGGGATCCCCACCCCGTCGACCGCCGCCCCGCACACCGCGAGCCGGGGAGCAGCGGCGACGGCGGCCCGCAGTCGCTCCATCGCCGCCACGTGACCCACGGCCGGCTGCGGCAGTCCCCCGCCCCAGCGGACCACCCGCACGGCGGCGGGCTCCAGCGGGCGGCCCAGGAGACCGGCGAGGTCCGCGAGGGCGAGCGCCGCCAGCTCGTCGTCGTCCCGCTGGAGCACCGCCTCCTCCCGGGCCCGCCCGAGGGAGGCGCGGAGCAGGACGTGGCGGGCGTCCAGGGCGTCGACCCACGCCCATTTGGCCGAGGCGAAGGTCGCCGCCTTCACCGGCCTGCCCTCGGCCGGCGGCACGAGCAGTCCTGAGCCGTACAGCCCGGCGAGGGCGGCACGGGGCACGAGCGCGGCGACCAGCCCGACGCTCGCGGCCTCGACCCCGGCCAGCTCCCGCGCGCCGGCCGGGACCTCGGCGCGCAGCAGCCGTGCCGCGGGCGCGGCGGGGACCGCGAGCACCACGGCGTCCGCGTCGAGGGCGACCGGCTCGGGAACGGGACCGGTGACCAGCCGCCACCCCGACGGCGTCCGGTGCAGCTCCCGGACCGTGACGCCGGTGCGGATGTCGACCCCGCGGGCCCGCAGCAGGTCGGCGAGGCGCAGCGGCAGCCGGCCCAGACCGCCGTGCAGACCGGCGAACACGGGGCGCGGCGCGTCCGCCGCCCACTCCCCGCTCCCCGGGGGCTGAACCGGCTCGGTGACCGCCCGCACCCCCGCGAGCAGCGAACCGCCGGCGCGAGCACGCTCCCACAGCTGGGGCACGGTGGCGCGCAGCGACAGCCGGTCGGCGTGCCCGGCGTACACGCCGCCGAGCAGCGGCTCGACGAGCCGGTCGACGACCGCCCGCCCGACCCGGGCGGCGACGAACGAGGCGACGTCCACGTCGTCGCCGACGGGGGTCGGGGGGAGGGTGGGCTCCTGCGCGACCCGGGCGAGCTCGTCGGGGGTGAGCAGGCCGGCGAGGCGGTCGGGTCGCCCCGGCACGCCCATCAGCGTGCCCGCGGGCAGGGGGTGCAGCCGCCCGTCCCGGACGACGCCGGCGCCCGCGGTCGCCGGGTGGACGATGTCGGCGCCGAGACCGGCCTCGTGCAGCAGGTCGACCGCCTCGGGTCTGCGTGCGAGCAGCGACTCGGCGCCGAGGTCGATCTCGTGGTCGCCGAGCCCGCCGACGACCAGCTTGCCGCCCACGCGGGGGGACTGCTCGAGCACCACCACGCGCGGCGGTCGCGGCGAGGTGGCCAGCCGCCAGGCCGTTGTCAGGCCCGAGATGCCCGCCCCGACGACGACCACCGTCGGTGGCTCCATCGAGGTCATGGGCTCTCGGTCCACTCGTGCACCAGCTCGACGACGTGGGCCAGCGCCGCGGGGTCGGCGTCCGGGGGCACGCCGTGCCCCAGGTTGAAGACGTGGCCCGGCAGGTCGCGGGCGGACGCGAGCACCTGGTGCACGCGCTCGCGCAGCACCTCGCGGGGCGCGAAGAGGACGGCCGGGTCGAGGTTGCCCTGCAGGGCGTAGCCGGGCCCGACACGGCGGGCGGCCTCGTCGAGCGGCAGGCGGAAGTCGACGCCGACGACGTCCGCGCCCGCCCGGCCCATCGCGGCGAGCAGCTCGCCGGTGCCGACGCCGAAGTGGATGCGCGGCACGCCGGTCTCGCCGAGCGGTCCGAGGACGGCGGCGGACGCCGGGAGCACGCTGTCGACGTAGTCGCGCAGGGAGAGCGCCCCCACCCACGAGTCGAACAGCTGCACCGCGGAGGCGCCGGCCTCGACCTGAACCTGCAGGAACGTCCGTGAGATCTGGGCGAGCCGGTCGAGCAGGCCGCGCCAGAGCGCGGGGTCGCCCAGCATGAGGGCCTTCGTGCGGTGCAGGTCGCGGCTCGGGCCGCCCTCGACGAGGTAGCTCGCGAGCGTGAAGGGCGCCCCGGCGAAGCCGATCAGCGGTGTCGGGCCCAGCTCGGCCACGATCTGGCGGACGGCCTGCGCGATGTCGGGGACGTCGGCGGGCGTGAGCTCGGGGATGCGCTCGACGTCGGCGCGGGTGCGCACGGGCTCGGCGATGACGGGGCCGACCCCGGGCTTGATGTCGAGGTCGACGCCCGCTGCCGCGAGGGGCACGACGATGTCGGAGTAGAAGATCGCGGCGTCGACGCCGTAGCGGCGCACCGGCTGCAGCGTGATCTCGGTGACCAGGTCGGGGCGGCGGCAGGAGTCGAGCATGGGGATGCCCTCGCGCACCGCGCGGTACTCGGGCAGGGACCGGCCGGCCTGCCGCATGAACCAGACGGGGGTGCGGCCCGGGCGCTGCCGGCGGGCAGCGCGGACGAGGTCGGAGGTGCCGCCGGGACGATCGGTCACAACCCTCGATCCTTCCATGCGGGGCCGATCAGCGCGTCGTGACGCCCTGTGAGGGCCTGAGCCTCGTACGCTTCCGGACGTGGCCGTTCGGAGGATGCCCGACGACGCCCCCGAGGAGTTCCTCGCGGCGGTGCGTCGTCTGCGCGCGGTGCGGCTGCGGCCGGAGGTCGTGCTGGAGGAGGTTCCGGCCCCCCAGCGCATCGCGCCGTTCGCGCTCGCGCTGTCGGCCGACGCCGTGGCCGACGGCGAGGAGCTGGCCACCGGCCGCTTCGTCGTGCTGCACGACCCGGCCTCCCCCGAGGCGTGGGAGGGCGACTTCCGCGTGGTGAGCTTCGTGCGGGCGGCGCTCGAGCCCGAGCTCGGCGCGGACCCGTTGCTGGGCCAGGTCGGGTGGTCGTGGCTGGAGGAGTCGCTCGCCGCGGCCGGCGTCGCCGCGGTCGCCGTCGGCGGGACGGTCACGCGGGTCGTCTCCGAGAGCTACGGCTCGCTGGCGGCCAAGCCCCCGACCGTCGAGCTCGAGGTGCGCGCCTCCTGGACGCCCCTCGGTGACCTCGGCGAGCACCTCGAGGCCTGGGCGACGCTGCTCTGCACCGTCGGCGGCCTGCCGCCGCTGCCCGACGGCGTGGCCCCGCTGGCCCGCCGCCGCTGATCCACCCCCGACCTCGTCCCCCGTTGATCATGCAATCCGCGTTGATCATGCAATTCCCGTTGACGTCGTGACGTACGCGGCCGTCAGCCGCTACCCGTGATCCATTCGGATTGCATGATCAACGCGGATTGCATGATCAACGGGAGGTGTGAGACGGCGCCGGTCACGCTCGGGGGCCCTCTCGGCCTGCCGGGTGCCCGCCGAACGGCTCAAGCGCCTCCACCGTGCTGCCGATCCTCCATACACGCGACCATCAGCCGGTGGCGCGCCCAGCATGGAGGCCTGAGTGACCACGGTGATCGAGCGAACCGGTGTCCCCGTAGCCCGTCCTGGCCGTTTCGCGGCCCTCGTCGTCGTCGCGAGCCCGGCGCTGCGCGAGTCCGTGGCGTACACGCTGCGGGCCCTCGGCGCCCGGCACGTGCTCGAGGTGGGGACCGTGGCGGAGGCGCGCGCCCGTGCCGCCTCCGGGGTCGCCGACCTCTGCATCGCCGAGGCCGGCCTGCCCGACGGCTCGGGCATCGCGCTGATCCGTGAGCTGCGTGCCGCCGGCTGGCAGCGCGGGATGGTGCTGACGACCAGCGACGACCCGTACAGCGTCCGCGCCGCCATCAGCGCCGGCGTCCGCTCGTACCTCGTCTCGACGGCGACGTCCACGGTGCCCGTGCGCACCGGCGACGGCCGCGGCGAGGGTGTCGACAGCCTCTCCGCCCGCGAGATCCAGGTGCTCCAGCTCGTCGCGGACGGCAAGTCGAACAAGGACATCGGCGAGGAGCTGGGCCTGTCGGCCCTCACCGTCAAGAGCCACCTCGCCCGGATCGCCCGCAAGCTCGGCACCGGTGATCGTGCCGAGATGGTCGTCACGGCCATGCGCGCGGGCGCCGTCACCTGAGGTTGCGCGACGGGCCGGAGCCCGTCCAGGTGCCGGGCGCCGCTCTGGCCTACCGTGTCCCCATGCCCGCCGAGCCCCTCGAGCCGCCCGTGGCCCCCGCCGCCGGCGCCGGGGCCGGCGAGTCGGGCGCGTCAGGCGTGTCGGTGGCCGAACCCCCGGCACGGGAGCTCACCGCGCTGGACACCCCGCACGACGGCGTCCCCCCGGTCGTCGCCACGCCCCAGGCCCTGGCGGACGCCGTCGCCGCGCTGGCGGCCGGCAGCGGACCGGTCGCCGTGGACGCCGAGCGTGCGTCCGGCCACCGCTACGGGCAGCGGGCCTTCCTGGTGCAGCTGCGCCGCGACGGCGCGGGCACGGTGCTCCTCGACCCGGCGGCCCTGCCCGACCTCTCCGCGGTCGGCACCGCCCTCGACGGCACCGAGTGGGTGCTGCACGCCGCCTCGCAGGACCTGCCGTGCCTGGCCGACCTCGGCATGCACCCCCGCCGGCTGTTCGACACCGAGCTCGGGTCGCGCCTCGCCGGCCTGCAGCGAGTCGGCCTGGCCGCCGTCGTCGAGGAACTGCTCGGCCTGAGCCTCGCCAAGGAGCACTCCGCTGTCGACTGGTCGACCCGGCCGCTGCCCGAGCCGTGGCTGCGGTACGCCGCCCTCGACGTCGAGGTGCTCGTCGAGCTGCGCGACGTCCTCGCGGCCGAGCTCGAGCGCCAGGGCAAGCTCGAGTGGGCGCTCCAGGAGTTCGACGCCCTCGCGGCCGCCGAACCCTCGGCGCCCCGGCACGACCCGTGGCGGCGCACGTCGGGGATGCACCGGGTGCGCACCCGCCGCCAGCTGGCCGTCGTCCGCGAGCTCTGGGCCGCCCGCGACCAGCTGGCGCGCCGGCAGGACGTCTCACCCGGCCGGATCATCCCCGACGGCTCCATCGTCGAGGCCGCCCTCGCCGAGCCGCAGACCAAGCGCGCCCTGGTCGGCATGTCGTCGTTCACCGGCCGCGGCTCCCGCCGCCACGCGGACCTGTGGTTCGACGCGATCCGGCGCGCGCTCGACCTGCCCGAGGCCGAGCTCCCGCCGCAGCACCTGCCGACCGAGGGCCCCCCGCCCCCGCGGGTGTGGGCCGAGCGCGACCCGGCCGCGGCAGCACGGCTGACCCGTGCCCGCGCCGCGATGGCCGCCCTCGCGGAGGAGCACGGCCTGCCGGTCGAGAACCTGCTCTCACCCGACACCGTCCGGCGGCTCTGCTGGACGCCCCCCGATCCGGTCGACGAGGGCACGGTCCGCGCCGCGCTGGCCGACCGCGGCGCCCGCCCCTGGCAGGTCGACCTGACCGCGCCGGCCCTGACCGGGGCCCTGCAGGGCTGATCGCCCGCTCCGTCGCCGTCCCGTGCTGGCACCATGACACCCATGCGTGTCGCGATCGTTGCCCCGCCCTGGTTCGAGGTCCCGCCCGGCAGCTACGGCGGGATCGAGACCATGGTGGCCGATCTCGTCGACCAGCTGAGCGGCCGCGGCCACGAGGTGACGCTGCTGGGGGCCGGCCGAGACCTCACGTCGGCCGCTGCCTTCGTACCCGTCTTCGAGGAGCCGCCGTCCGGCCGGCTCGGCGAGGCGCTGCCCGAGGTCGTGTACGCGGCCGCCGTGAGCCGGATCCTCGCCGGCCTCGAGGTGGACGTCGTCCACGACCACAGCCTCGCAGGCCCGCTGCTGGCGCGCGGACGTCGCACGCCGACCGTGGTCACCATGCACGGCCCGGTCGACGCCGAGCACGGCGACATCATGGCGGCGCTGGGCGGGACCGTGCACGTCGTCGCGATCTCCGACGCGCAACGGACCGATCGCGCCGACATCAACTGGGCCGGCACCGTGTACAACGCCATCGACGTCGAGCAGTACCCGTTCGCCCCCGAGAAGGACGACGTGGCGCTGTGGATGGGCCGGTTCACCCCCGACAAGGGGCCCGAGCTCGCCATCGACGCCGCCCGAGCAGCCGGCGTCCCCATCGTGCTGGCCGGCAAGCTGAGCGAGCCGGCCGAGCAGGAGTTCTTCGACGCGGAGATCGAGCCGCGGCTGGGCGACGGCGTCCGGTACGTGGGCGAGGTCGGCGGCCGGGAGAAGCGGGAGCTCTGCGCTCGGGCCAGGGCCCTGCTCTTCCCCATCCAGTGGGAGGAGCCCTTCGGCATCGTCATGCTCGAGGCGCTGGCCTGCGGCACGCCGGTCGTCGCCACCCGCCGCGGGAGCGTGCCGGAGATCGTCGAGGACGGCGTGAACGGCGTCCTGCTGGACGGCGAGGCGTCGGTCGACGAGATCGCAGCGGCCCTGCACCTGGCGGTCGCGATCGACCCCGCCCGCTGCCGGGCGTCGGTGCGGCTGCGGTTCACCCCGGAGCTCATGGCCGACGGCTACGAGCAGGTCTACCGGGCGGTGCTCGGTGAGCCCGCGCGTGACGCGGGCGACGCGTCCGGGGCCTGACACCCGCAAGTTACTGTCGAGTAGCATCGGGCCTGGCGGGAGCGAGGACGCTCCCGGACCTCGCCCTCAGGAGGACCCCGTGCCCGGCTCCCTGCGCGACGTCGTCTTCGTCGACGGCGTCCGGACCCCGTTCGGCAAGGCAGGCCAGAAGGGCCTCTACGCACGGACCCGCGCCGACGACATGGTCGTCGCCTGCATCCGTGAGCTGCTGCGCCGGCACCCCGAGCTCCCGCCCGAGCGGGTGGACGACGTGGCCATCGCCGCGACCACGCAGATCGGAGACCAGGGCCTGACGATCGGCCGGATGGCGGCGCTGCTCGCGGGCCTGCCGCGCAGCGTGCCCGGCTTCGCGATCGACCGGATGTGTGCCGGCGCCATGACCGCCGTCACGACGACCGCCTCGGGCATCGCCTTCGGGGCGTACGACGTGGTGATCGCGGGGGGCGTCGAGCACATGGGCCACCACCCGATGGGCGAGGGCGTCGACCCGAACCCGCGGATCGTCGCGGAGAAGCTCGTCGACCCCTCCGCGCTCGTCATGGGCCAGACCGCCGAGAACCTGCACGACCGGTTCCCGCACATCACCAAGGACCGGGCCGACGCCTTCGCGGCCGCCAGCCAGGCCCGGATCGCCGCCGCGTACGAGGCCGGCCGGATCCAGCGCGACCTCGTGCCGGTCGCGACCCGGGACGGCGAGGGCGCCTGGGGGCTGGCCACGGTCGACGAGCCCCCACGTCCCGGCACGACGGTCGCCGACCTCGCGACGCTCAAGACGCCGTTCCGCCCGCACGGCCGCGTCACCGCCGGTAACGCGGCCGGCCTCAACGACGGCGCCACGGCCTGCCTGCTCGCCTCGGCCGACGTGGCGAGCGAGCTCGGCCTGCCCGCCCGGATGCGCCTCGCCGGGTACGCCTTCGCGGGCGTCGACCCCGAGGTCATGGGCGTGGGTCCGGTCCCGGCCACGGAGAAGGTGCTGGCCCGCACGGGCCTGACGATCGGCGACATCGGTCTCTTCGAGATCAACGAGGCCTTCGCCGTCCAGGTCCTGGCCTTCCTCGACCACTTCGGCATCAAGGACGACGACGAGCGGGTCAACCTCGACGGCGGCGCGATCGCGCTCGGGCACCCGCTGGCCTCCAGCGGCGTCCGGCTCATGACGCAGATGGCCCGGCATTTCGAGGAGCACCCGGAGGTCCGTTACGGGCTCACCACGATGTGCGTCGGTATCGGCATGGGCGGGTCGGTCGTCTGGGAGAACCCGAACCACGAGGACTACGGCAAGGAGCACGCCGCGTGAGCGAGCAGACCCTTCCGACGGAGATCGTCACCGATGCCCTGGTGCGGGACGTCGACCTGCCCGGGGGCGCCGGCCTGATGGCTCTGATCACCCTCGACAACGGCCGTGACCACACCCGGCCCTCGACGTTCGGCCCCGCGGGACTCGCCGCCCTGCAGGCCGCCGTCGAGCGGGTCGCGGCCCGCGCGGACGCCGGTGAGATCGTAGCGGCCGGAGTCACGGGCAAGCCGTTCGTCTTCGCCGCCGGGGCCGACCTCACCATGGTGGGCCAGGGCCGGACCCGCGACGCCGCCCTCGGCATCGGGCGACTCGGTCACGACGTGTTCCGCCGCTTCGGCGAGCTGGCCGTGCCGACCTTCGCCTTCGTCAACGGCGCGGCGCTCGGTGGCGGCGTCGAGCTGCCGCTGCACTGCACCTACCGGACGGTCTCGTCGGGGGTCGGCGCGATCGCCCTGCCCGAGTGCTTCCTGGGGCTCGTGCCGGGCTGGGGCGGCACGTACCTGCTGCCGAACCTCGTCGGGCCCGAGAAGGCCGTCGAAGTGATCATCGGCAACGCCCTGAACACCAACACCATGCTGAACGGCCCGAAGGCCCTCGCACTGGGCATGTTCGACGCGATCTTCGAGCCCGCCGACTTCCTCGAGCAGTCGCTGGTCTGGGCCGGCGAGGTGCTCACCGGCCGCCGGACCGTCGAGCGGGCGCCGGTGGACCGGTCCGAGGAGCTGTGGGAGGGCGCGCTGAAGGCGGGCAAGAGGATCGCCGACGCCAAGGTGCACGGCGCCGCGCCGGCCCCGTACCGGGCGCTCGACCTGATCCGCCTCGCCCGCACGGCCGACCGCGACACCGCGTTCGAGGCGGAGTCGCAGGCGCTCGCCGACCTGACCATGGGCGACGAGCTCCGGGCGTCCCTGTACGCGTTCGACCTCGTGAACCGGCGGGCCCGCAAGCCGGTCGGCGTGCCCGACGCCGGCCTCGCGCGGCCGGTGACGACGGTCGGGATCGTCGGCGCCGGGCTCATGGCGAGCCAGCTGGCGCTGCTCTTCGTGCGCCGCCTGCAGGTGCCCGTCGTGCTGACCGACCTCGACCAGGCGCGCGTCGACAAGGGTGTCGCCTGGGTGCACGGCGAGATCGACACGCTGCGCACCAAGAAGCGGGTGTCGGCCGACGCCGCCAACCGGCTCAAGGGCCTCGTGACCGGCTCGACGTCGAAGGAGGCCTTCGGGGAGGCCGACCTCGTCATCGAGGCGGTCTTCGAGGAGCTCGGGGTCAAGAAGCAGGTGTTCGCCGAGGTCGAGGCCGTCGTCAAGCCCGACTGCGTGCTCATGACGAACACCTCGTCGCTGTCCGTGACCCGGATGGCGGCCGACCTCGAGCACCCGGAGCGGGTCGTCGGCTTCCACTTCTTCAACCCCGTCGCGGTGCTGCCGCTCGTCGAGGTCGTGCGCGGCGAGCGCACCGACGACCCGACGCTGGCGACCGCGTTCGCCATCGGCAAGCAGCTCAAGAAGTCGTGCGTGCTCGTCCGGGACGCGCCGGCGTTCGTCGTCAACCGGCTCCTCACGCGCTTCCTCGGGGAGGTCACCCGGGCCGTCGACGAGGGGACGCCGATCGACGTCGCCGACCGCGCGCTCGCGCCGCTCGGGCTGCCCATGCCGCCCTTCGTGCTGCTGCAGCTCGTGGGCCCGGCGGTGGCGCTGCATGTGGCCGAGACCCTGCACGAGGCCTTCCCGGAGCGCTACCACGTCTCGGAGAACCTGCGGCGGCTGGTCGCGGCGGGCCGCTCGGGCGTCTACGCCTGGGACGAGCGCGGGCGGCCCTACGTGGACGACGAGACGCGGGCGCTCCTCGTGCAGGGCGACAGCCCGCTCGCGGAGGCCGAGGTCCGCGACCGCGCGCTGCGGGCGCTGGCCGAGGAGTCGCGCCTGATGCTCGACGCCGGCGTGGTCGCCGAGCCGCAGGACCTCGACCTCTGCATGATCCTCGGGGCGGGGTGGCCGTTCCACCTCGGCGGCATCACCCCGTACCTCGACCGGACCGGCACGTCCGAGGCCGTGACCGGCCGGCGCTTCCTGCCGCGGGGCGTGGCGAGCGTCCCCGCCTGAGCCTCCACCGCTCGTTGATCATGCACTCCGCGTCGATCATGCGATCCGCGAGGATCATGCACGGTGGAGCGATCACGACTCGTCAGGCGTGATCAACGGGCATTGCATGATCGACGGGGAGTGCATGATCAACGGTGGTTACCGGGGTGGTCAGCGGAAGACCAGGCGCTGGCGCAGCGTCGTGGCGTAGGCGCCGACCGCGGTCAGCAGGTGCTTGCGATCGGTGTGCAGCACCCCATTGAGCACCGACGCCTCGTCGTGCGTGTGCGCCTGCTCGTAGAGCCTCCGCAGCGTGGCCTCGCCGTAGTGGTCGGCGATGTAGAGACAGGTGATGAAGGCGCTGTTGTAGCGCTCGTCGACCACCTTCTCCGAGCCGGTGTAGAAGCCGTCGCCCGTGACGAGGGTGGGCTTCCAGGTGCCCTTCGCCGTCGCGCTCACCTCGCCCGCGGTGAGCCCGTGCTCGCCGAAGGTGCGCGTGGCGTCGAGGGCACCTCCGTCGCGGCGGGCGAAGCCGGTGTACTCGGCGGCGCCCTCGACGAGCCAGACCGGCACCCCGCCGGAGAGCGCCGCGGTGGCGACGTGCGTGACCTCGTGCCGCAGGACGTCGGTGTACCCGCCCCTCGGGCTGTCCAGCAGGTAGGGGGTCACGACCATCCGGACGGCGCCGAGGCCTCCGTCGCCCGCGGGCGGCGACAGGGTGGCGACCTTCGCGACGAAGGAGGCGCGGTCGCCGTTGCCGCTGTCCCCGGCGGCCGAGCGGCCGTACCAGGATCGGACGAAGGCGGGCGACGTCATCGCGTACGCGACGATCTTGCCGTTCCAGGTGCGCTCGGGCCACACGCGACGCACGTCCGCGGCAAGCTGCTCGAGCGTGCCCGCGAGCCGGCGGGCCTGCTGGGCGTGTTCGCGGTCCCCGACGACGAGCACGTGCGTCGTGCGCGTGACGTAGGCGTCGTCGAACAGCCACGGCTCCAGCCGGCCGTCGGCGCCTCCGTCGGCGACCGTGCGGTCGTCGACCAGGCCCCAGGTGCCGTCAGGGGCACGCGCCACGGTGAAGGACAGCGACGCCGTGACGTCGGTCGTGTCCCATCCCTGGAACCGGTAGTGCGCGAGCACCGGCAACGACCACGCACCGGGCGGCGTCGACGCCGGCGCGCTCGACCTCGAGGCGTCGAGACCGAACGAGAACGATCCCAGCGGCAGGGCGGCCAGGGTGGCGTAGAGGTGGCGCAGATGGTCGACCACGGCCGGGTGACCGGGCGCCGCGACGGCGGTGAAGCCCGCGAGGTCGCGCGCCCGGAGCCGGCTGGTCATCGTGCCGAGGACCCGGGCCGCGCCGGTGTCGAGGCCCTGGTTGCCGACGGCTCCGGCGCCGAGCGGTGCCGCGTTCGCGCCGGCGCCGGCGCCCGTGACGAGCGCGGGCCGCGCCGAGGGCGCGAGGGGCGTCCCCATCCGGACCGCCGTGCCGAGACCCGCGAGCAGGGTCAGGACCAGGCCGACGACCAGGGCGCGGCCGCCCGGGCGCGGGCGCGCCGGGCGGACCGGCGGCGGCGCGAACACCGGCTGCAGCGGGCCCGACACCTGCGGTGGCACGAAGCCGTAGCCGGGCTCCCGGGCGGGAGGAGGCTCGGGCGGGCTCCAGGGCGCAGGCGCGGGAGGCGCGGGAAGCGCGGTCACCGTGGCCGACAGGGGGGCCGACAGGGGGGCCGACAGGGGGGCCGGCGGGGCCGCCGGCGCGCCGGGGCCGTCCTGCTCGATCACCTGCCGCCCTCCGTCCGCCCGCGGCGGACCCCCGGTCGACGAGCTCCGCAGCCCGAACGATAGTCGCCCGTTCGGCCGCCCCGCAGCCCCCGTCACGAGGCCGGGGTCGGGGCCGGAGAGGTCTGGACGATCACGTCCGGCGCGCGCACACTCGACTCATGTTCGCCACGCCGCTCCCCGCGCACGGCGACATCGTCGTGGGCCGGGATCGTGCCGGCCGCGTGCTGCGCGTGAGCGGTCACCCCGAGCTCGGCCGCGTGGTGCTGAGCATCTGGCAGGGCGCCTCGTGCCTGGCCACCGTCCGGCTCGCCCCCGGAGACGTGCCGGATCTCGTCCGCGTGCTGACCGCAGCGGCCGTCGAGGGCGTGCACGAGACGGGCGACGCGGCGGCGAGCTGAGCAACGCCCCGATCGCTGGCCCGGCCGGGTGACGGGCGCCACGGGCACCGACGCCGGGTCACGTGACCCGCCTAGCCTCGCGACGTGCCCGACCCGCCGGCCCGGCCGCCCGAGGGCGGTGCGGGAGCCGACCTGCGCCGGGCCGTGCTGGAGGTGGCCGTCCGTCACGACCTGGACGTCCACCCGGGGCCGGGAGGCGTGGGGCTGCCCGGCGCCGCCGGCGCCCGGCTCCCCTGGACGACGCTGGGCACGATCGTGGACGCCGCCCGGCCGGAGCCCGACGCGCCCGGCATCGTGCACCGCGTGCACGCCGCCCTCGTGCTCGCCAGCTGGGCGGTGGGCGCCGGACCGGGCGACGTCCAGGCCTTGGCGTGTGCCCTGCCGCCCGGGCACGTGCTGCACCCCGGCCCCGGCTGGCCGCGCGAGCGTGTCGCGGGGGGTCTGGTCGAGGTCGGTGTCGCCCTGCGCGCCCGGCCGGACGGCCCGGTGCTGCCGCTGCCGCCCGGCCTCGCGGCCGCCGGAGGGCGGATCGCCGCCGCCGTAGGGGCACTCGTCCCCGGGTGGACGACGCTGGTCGCGGCCCTCGAGGTCGCCGGTGCCGTCACCGCGGAGCGGGTCCGGCCCGGTACGGCGGCCGGTCTGCTGCGCCCGGTGAACGGCCACGACGCGCTGACGCTGCTGGCGTCCCGCGCCGTCCGGTCGGCCGTGGCCGCGCAGGACGGCACGGGCATGCGCGCTGTCGCTGTGCCCTCCCGGCGCCGGGCGTGGTTCGACGACCGGCACCTCGACCCGGGCTTCGTCGCGGCGGTCTGGGCCCTGACGCCCGAACCCGAGCGGGGCGTCCCCGCAGCGGTGCTCGTCACCCGCGACGAGGTCGCGCCCGCCCGCCGGCCGCCCGGCCGATGACGTCAGCGGGTCACGTCAGCCGGTGAGGTCGACGCCCTCCAGGCGCGCGTCGATGCGCGCGACCGCCTCGACGACCTGCCGCGACACCTCCTGCGCCGTGAGGCCGACACGCTCGAGCACCTGGGCCCGCGGCGCGTGGTCGAGGAACTCGTGCGGGACGCCGAAGCCGCGCAGCGGGGTGGGCACGCCGTCGTCCGAGAGGCGCTGCTGGACGGCGGTGGCGATGCCGCCGGCGCGCACGTTGTCCTCGAGGACGACGACGAGCCGGTGGCGGGCCGCGAGCGGCGGGAGCGCCGCGTCGACCGGGAGCACCCAGCGCGGGTCGACGACGGTGGCACCGATGCCCTGCGCCACCAGCCGCCTGCCCACGTCGAGGCCGAGCGGCACCAGGGCGCCGACGGCGACGACGAGCACGTCCTCCTCGCCGTCCCGGGCCAGCACGTCGACGCCGCCGATGCGCTCGAGCGCAGGCACCTCGGCCGGCAGCGCGCCCTTGGGGAAGCGGACCACCGTCGGCCCGTCGGCGACGTGGAGGGCCTCCCGCAGCTCCGCGCGCAGAGTGGGCGCGTCACGGGGGCAGGCGACCCGGATCCCGGGGACCATGCCGAGCAGCGAGAGGTCCCACATGCCGTTGTGGCTCGCGCCGTCGTCGCCGGTGACGCCGGCACGGTCGAGCACGAACGTCACGCCCGCCCGGTGCAGGGCGACGTCGAGCAGCACCTGGTCGAAGGCACGGTTGAGGAACGTGGCGTAGACGGCGACGACCGGGTGCAGACCGGCGAACGCCATGCCGGCGGCGCTGGTGGTCGCGTGCTGCTCGGCAATGCCGACGTCGACGACCCGGTCGGGGTGGCGCGCGGCGAACCGGTGCAGGCCGACGGGGATGAGCATGGCGGCGGTGACGCCGACCACGTCGGGGCGCTCGTCGGCGACGTCGGCGATCTCGTCGGCGAAGACGTCGGTCCAGGAGCGGCCGGGCGCCGCCACCGGCCGGCCGGTGTCGGGGTCGAGGACGCCGATGCCGTGGAAGCGGTCGGCCTCGTCGTTCTCGGCCGGTGCCCAGCCACGGCCCTTCTGCGTGATGGCGTGCACGATCACGGGGCCGCCGTAGGAGCGGGCGCGGCCGAGCGCGTGCTCGAGCGCCGCCACGTCGTGGCCGTCGACCGGGCCGAGGTACTTCAGGCCGAGGTCCTCGAACATGCCCTGCGGCGCGACGACGTCCTTCAGGCCCTTCTTGACGCCGTGCAGCGCCTCGTACGCCAGCCGCCCCGGGGCGCCGCCGCGCTGCAGGGCCGTCCTCCCCCACTCGAGGAAGCGCTCGTAGCCCCGGGTCGTCCGCAGCGTGGAGAGGTGGTGGGCGAGGCCGCCGATCGTCGCCGCGTACGAGCGCTCGTTGTCGTTGACGACGACCACGATGGGCCGATCGGCGGTGGCGATGTTGTTGAGCGCCTCCCAGGCCATCCCGCCGGTGAGGGCGCCGTCGCCGACGACGGCGACGACGTGCCGGTCGGTCTCGCCGCGCAGCCGGAACCCCCGCGCGATGCCGTCGGCCCACGACAGCGCGGTCGAGGCGTGCGAGTTCTCGACGATGTCGTGCTCGCTCTCGGACCGGCTCGGGTAGCCGGAGAGGCCGCCGGCCCGGCGCAGACCCGAGAAGTCGTGCCGGCCCGTCAGCAGCTTGTGTACGTAGGCCTGGTGACCGGTGTCGAAAACGACCGCGTCGCGCGGGGAGTCGAACACCCGGTGGATCGCCAGCGTGAGCTCGACGACGCCGAGGTTGGGGCCGAGATGACCACCGGTCCGGGTGACGTGCGCCACGAGGAACGAGCGGATCTGAGCAGCGAGGTCGTCGAGCTCGGCCGTCGTCAACCCCTCGAGGTCGTGCGGTCCGCCGATCGACTCCAGTGCCACCATCCGTGCTGCCCTCCTCGTGCCGGCCCGACGCCCGGCTCCCCGAGTCTAGGAGCCACCCCCCGACGGCGCCCGGCTTGGACCCGTGCGGGCGCATCCGCGGCCCCGGGATGGTAGGGCTGGGGCATGACCGAACGCGAGACCGACGACCCGACCGACGGCCCGACCGACCGCACGACCGACCGCACGACCGAACGGATCGACCCGCTGGCGGACGGGGTCGACGTGGAGCGGGTGGAGAGCGAGCTGCGCGGCTGGGGCGGAGCCTCGACCCCGCCCGGCGAGCTGACCCCCGAGCAGCTCGAGCACCTCCAGGACACCCCCGAGCCCATCGGCGGCGGCGAGACGGGGCGGGCGCTGCACGGCGACCAGGGCCACGCCGACCCGGTCTGGCAGGCCGACGCCCCCGAGACCCGCGAGCCGGACACGAGCCTGGGTCACCGGGGGCACCGCGGCCAGGGCGCGGCCGAGGCGCCACCCGAGCACTAGCAAGGCGTGGCGGCTCCGGCGTCAGAGCCGAGGCACGTACCGCAGGCCCCGCAGCGCGTCGCCGAGCAGGCCGAGCGCCCGACGCGCGGCGACCAGCCGGGCCTCCTCCTGCTCGATCGCCTCGACGGCCTCGCGGAGCGCCGGCGGCGGCAGCACGCCGCCCAGCTCGGAGCGGGCCGTCGCGAGGGCGCGCCGCGTGCCCTGGAGCTGGCCGTCGACGTGGTGGCCGGCGAGCCAGGCGAGCAGGGCCGGGTGCCGGACCACCACGGCGTGACCGCGGTACTCGGGCGGGCACAGGTCGAGCATCCAGCCGATCGCCGACCGCTCCCAGTGCGGCGCACCGGGCGGCCGCACCTGCGGCGGCCACCCCGGCGGAACGCTTCCGGCCTGGTCCGCGGACGGGGTCACAAGGCCGCGCCGAGGGTCGCCACGGGATCGGCCAGCAGGCTCTCCCACAGGGTCTCGGCCGCCCCGACCAGGACCGCGTCCTCACCGCACTCGGCGGTGACCAGGTCGACCTGCTCGAGACAGGCCGCCAGGGCCACGCTCCGCACGGCATCCGCGAGGGTGTCAGCCACCGTCGCATGCACGTCGCCGAGAAGACCCCCGAGCACGACGGCCCGAGGATTCAGGAGGTTCACGAGAGTTCCCACGCCGCGGCCGACGGCGACGGCGACCTCGTGCAGGCCCGCCTCGTGCGGGCCGCCCACGACCATCCGCACGTGCCGCCCGAGCTCCCGGACCGAGACGCCGCGCCAGCCGACGGCCTCGGCGATGGCCAGCGCACCCACCTCGGTCTCCCAGCAGCCGCGCACGCCGCAGCGACACAGCCGGCCGCCCGGTGCGGTGACCATGTGCCCCACCTCGCCCGCGTACCCCGAGACGCCTGTCACGGACCGGCCGCCCAGCACGAAGCCCGCGCCGATGCCCGACGTCCCCCTGCACGTAGATCAGGTCGTCCACGCCACGGCCGGCGCCGCGCAGGTGCTCGCCGACCGCCCCCAGGTCGCCGTCGTTGCCCACCAGCACGCGCAGGCCGGGGAACGCCGCGCGCAGGTGTGCCCCGAAGGGCTCGTCGACCCAGCCGAGGTTGGGCGCGAACCGCACGAAGCCGTCGTGCCCGACGATGGCCGGGATCGCCACGCTCAGGCCGAGCGTCCGGGGCGCGCCCGCGCCGTCGCCGGCGACGGTCTGCACGAGCTCGCGCAGCAGGTCGACGACCTCGAGCGGCGTCGGGCTGCCCCCGCCCAGCGCTCCCTCGGCCCGCGCCGCGAACTGCCCGCCGAGCCGGTACGCGCCGACGGCCACCCGATCCACGCCGACGTCGGCCGCCAGGACCTGCGCCGAGGCGCGGTGCGGGCTCACCATCAGCGAGGGTCGGCCCGCTCCTGCTCGCGCCCCCGCGGTCCCGGTCTCGGCGAGCACGCCGAGGGAGACCAGTTCGGCCACGAGCGCCTTGATCGTGCTGCGACTCAGCCCCAT
Source organism: uncultured Actinomycetota bacterium (assembly GCA_963792195.1). Taxonomy (GTDB): domain Bacteria; phylum Actinomycetota; class Actinomycetes; order Actinomycetales; family Kineosporiaceae; genus DATKNA01. The sequence continues at coordinate 182,698 of CAWBVK010000011.1, forward strand.
CTGCTCGGTGAGCTCCGACCGCGTGATCGAGCCGGCGGTGTGCACGATCGACAGCGCGAGGCTGAGGTTGTGCCGGCGCACCTCGTCCTGCGCCGCACCCGAACGTGGGGTGACCGAGCGGGGCCGTGGTGCCACCGGTGGGGGCGGGGCCCCGGGCCGTCCGGCCCGGGGCCCCGTCGTGGGATTGTCGGAGTGGGGCGCGCTGGTCATGGTCGGCGCTCCACGGCGGTCAGCGGCCGGACGCCGCAGCCCTCCGGCGCGAGATCGCGTCGACGCCGGCGGCCAGCAGGAGGACGCCCGCGGTGATGATGAAGTTCGCCGACGCCGGCAGGCTGGGCAGCAGCCCGAGACCGTTCGGGATCATCGCGATGACCAGGCCACCGATCACGGCGTCGCGCGCACGCCCGCGGCCACCGAACAGCGAGGTGCCGCCGATGACCGCCGCCGCCACGGCGTAGAGCAGCGTGTTCCCGCCGCCTGCGTCCGAGGGGATGCTCCCCAGCCTCGAGGCTTGCGCGATGCCGCCGATGGCCGCCATGGCCGTGCCGATGGCGAAGCACGCGATCCGGATGCGGGAGAGGTCGATGCCGGCGCGGCGCGAAGCCTCGGCGTTGCCGCCCGTGGAGTAGACGTACCGGCCGAACCGGGTCTTGGTCTGGATGAGCCCCCAGAAGATCATGAATACGATGATGATCGGGAGCACGTACGGGGCGCCCTTGATCGACACCACGCTCGGGTTCGGTCCGCGCTCCTGGTTGAGCAGGTAGAGAGCGACCGCGCCCACCGCCGCGAGCACAGCCCCACGAGCGATGACCAGCGACATCGGTTCGGCCGAGAGGCCCTCTGCGCGCCGGCGGATCGACCGCATGACCGTGTAGCCGATGTAGCCGCCGACCGTCACGACGTAGAACACCCAGCCCCACAGCGGCGGCATGTTGCCGTTCGAGATGCCGTTGACGAGCGGGAAGTTCCCCGTGCTGATGGCCGCGCCGTTGCCGATGAACTGCAGCAGCACGCCCTGCCACCCGAGGAACAGCGCGAGCGTCACGACGAACGACGGGATGCCGACCCGGGCGACGAGCAGCCCGGTGAACATGCCCATGGCGACGCCGACGGCGATCGCGAGGAAGATCGCGACGATCTGCTTGTCCGTCTGGATCTGGAACGCCATGAGGACGGCTCCGAGACCGATGATCCCGACGCCGTACCAGAGCCGGCTCAGCCCGGCGATGACGGCGCCGAGGACGAGGAACGCGACGACGATCCAGAACGTCGTCGTCCCCAGAGCGGCTTCGAGGTCGCCGTTCTTCTGCAGCGTGAGACCCATGATCGCCGCACACACGCCGCTGGCGGTACCGAGCGCGAGGTCGATCTCGCCGAGCAGGAGGACGAACACCAGGCCCATCGCGATGAACACCGTGATGCCGGACTGCTGCACGAGGTTGGCGAGGTTCGCGACCGACAGGAACCGGTCGCTGGCCACGCTGAAGATCAGCCCCAGGACGACGAGACCGAGGATGGCCGGCAGCGCGCCGACCTCACCGCCCCGGACCCGCTGCCACCAGTCGACGATGTAGGCGCTCAGACCGGCGGGTCCCGCGTCACGGGAGAAATCGGATTCGGCCAGGCCCTGCCCCGTGGGCGAGGCCGGGGCGGTCGACGTCGGCGCGCCGGCCGTCGTGGAGGAGTCGGAAGCCTCATTGCTCTGCTCGGTGGTCATGATCTCGCTCCTCAGATCGTGGTGGCCGCGGCCTCGGCGGGCCTCAGGCCGATGTCCCCGGACCGACCGCTCGTGATGAGCTCGACCACCTGCGCGTTGGTCACGTCCTTGGCCTTGACCTCGGCGGCGAGCCGGCCCAGGTAGAGGACCGCGACCCGGTCGGACACCTGGAGCACGTCGTTCATGTTGTGCGAGATGAGCACGACGCCGATCCCGGCGTCCGCGAGCCGCCGGACGAGCGCGAGCACCTGCTCGGTCTGCGCCACGCCCAGCGCCGCGGTCGGCTCGTCGAGCAGGACGACCTTGCTGTTCCAGAGCACGGACTTGGCGATGGCGACGGTCTGGCGCTGGCCGCCGGAGAGGCTGGAGACGACCTGGCGGACGCTCTTGACCGTCCGGACGGACAGGCTGGCGAGCGTGCTGCGGGCGCGGCGCTCCATCTCGCTCTCGTCGAGGACACCGTTCTTGACGATCTCGCGGCCGAGGAACATGTTCTGGACGATGTCGAGGTTGTCGCACAGCGCGAGGTCCTGGTAGACGACCTCGATCCCGAGGCCGGCGGCGTCGCGCGGGCCGTGCATGGTGACCGGATCCCCGTTGAACCGGATCTCGCCGCTGTCGACTGCGTAGATGCCGGCGACGCACTTGACCAGCGTGGTCTTGCCGGCGCCGTTGTCGCCGACGAGCGCGGTGACCTCGCCGGGGTAGACGGAGAAGTCGATGTCGTGCAGCACGTGGACGGGCCCGAAGCTCTTGTTGATGCCCGTCATCTGCAGCAGGGGGGTCGTTGACACGGAACCTCGCTCTCGGCCGCGCCCCCGCGCGGCGACAGGGGCCGGGATAGGACGATCAGCCGACGATTACAGGACGGTAACGCCGGGCCGGAGGGGCTGTCACCACCTGGCGACAGCCCCTCCGGTTCCTACTGCGTGCTCGGACCGATCAGGACACGCCGTACTTGGTGCAGGCCGCCTTGGCGGCGTCGGTGGTGCAGATCTCGGCCGCCGTCACGAAGCCGTCGGCGACGACGTCCTTGACCTGCGGGGCCTGGATGGCGACCGGCATCAGGAGGACCGACGGGACGTCACGGCCTGCCGTGCTGTCCTTGACCGTGCCGGTCGTCGCGACCGTGCCGCCCTTGATGATCGCCACAGCGGCATCGGCAGCAGCCTTGGCCTCGCCCTTCACGGCCTTGTAGACCGTCATGCACTGGTCGCCGACGAGAACGCTGCGCAGCCCGTCCGGGGTCGCGTCCTGGCCCGTGACCGGCACCTTGGCGTTGAGCCCGTTCTTCTTGAGCACCGTGATGACCGACTGGGCCATGCCGTCGTTGGCGACGAGGACGCCGTCGACCTTGTTGCCGGCCGCAGTCAGCAACTGCTCGAAGATCGTGCCCGCCTGGGCGTTGTCCCAGTTCGGCACGGACTGGTCGCCGACCTTCTTCCAGCCCGCGGAGTACTTCGGGCTGAGCTGGGAGTCGTACCCCTGCTTGAACAAGGTCGCGTTGTTGTCCGTCGGCGAGCCGTTGATCTCGATGATCCGGGCGTCGGCCTTGCTGCCCAGGCACTTGACCAGCGTCGAGCCCTGCAGCTCGCCGACCTTGACGTTGTCGAACGACACGTAGTAGTCGGCGCTGCCACCCAGCGTGAGGCGGTCGTAGTCGATCGTCTTGATGCCGGCGTTCTTGGCCTTGGTCTCGACCTGGGCGCCGGAAGCGCTGTCGAGGTTGGTGATGATGAGGACCTTGACGCCCTCCTGGATCATCGAGTCAGCGATCGTGGCGAACTTGCTCTTGTCACCGAGCGCGTTCTGGATGTCGGCCTTGATGCCCGCGGCGTCGAACGCCTGCTGCAGGTAGGGCTTGTCGAACGACTCCCAGCGCTGGGAGGACTGCGTGTCGGGCAGGATCACGCCGACCTGCGCCGCGCCGCTGGCTGCCGAGCCGCTGCTGGAGCCGGCACCGGCCGCACTGGTGGCGGTCGACGAGGTCGCGCTGCTGGAGCTCCCGCAGGCCGCAAGGCCCAGCAGACCGGCCGCACCCATGGCGGCGACACCGACGAAACGCATGCGCATGCTCAGGTCCTTCCTCGGGGCCCGTTGTCGGACCCCCGCGTCCACGCCCCCGCGGTCGCGGGGCCGGCTCACACCTCGCGTGCCGCCTACGTGAGCGGCATCACCGGGGATATGTTGTGTGAGGCAACATATTCGCCGGAGGGTGGACGAGAAAGCTCGACTCGGTAACGCGGTGGTAACGGTCGCGTAACGCTCGTCCGGAAGGGCATGACTGTCCCATCCAGGGGTATTGCTGGGTTTTTGCTGTGCCTGTACCGGCCCCACCTGGCCCCTATGTGGACCTGCCGGTCCCAGGTGCGGGGCCGTCCCGGTGGCCCGGTGGCCCGCTCAGGCCCGCACCAGCTGGCGCAGGACGTAGGGCAGGATCCCGCCGTTGCGGTAGTAGTCCGCCTCACCCGGCGTGTCGATCCGGACGACGGCGTCGAAGCGCACCTCGGTGCCGTCCTCCTTCACGGCGCGGACGGCGACCGTGCGCGGCGTCCTGCCCTCGTTCAGCTCGGTCACCCCGCTCACGCCGAACGTCTCGGTGCCGTCGAGCCCGAGCGAGGCGGCGGACTCCCCCGCCGGGAACTGCAGCGGCAGCACGCCCATCCCGATGAGGTTCGAGCGGTGGATCCGCTCGTAGCTCTCGGCGATGACCACGCGGACGCCGAGCAGCGCCGTGCCTTTGGCCGCCCAGTCGCGGCTCGACCCCGAGCCGTACTCCTTGCCCGTGAGGATCACGAGCGGCACCCCGGCCTCGGCGTAGGCCTGCGCCGCGTCGTAGATCGTCGTCTGCTCGCCACCGGCGAGGTGGTTCCGGGTGAACCCGCCCTCGACGCCGTCTAGCAGGCGGTTGCGCAGCCGGATGTTCGCGAACGTGCCGCGGATCATCACCTCGTGGTTCCCGCGGCGGGAGCCGTAGGAGTTGAAGTCCTTGCGCTCGATGCCGTGCTCGGTCAGGTAGCGGCCGGCCGGGCTGTCGGGCTTGATCGAGCCGGCGGGGCTGATGTGGTCGGTCGTGACCGAGTCCCCCAGCAGGGCGAGCACGCGCGCGCCGGCGACGTCCGTGACCGGGGCGGGCTCGAGGCCCATGCCGTCGAAGTACGGCGGCTTGCGCACGTACGTGGAGTCGGCGTCCCAAGCGAACGTGTCGCCGGTGGGGGTGGGCAGCGAGCGCCAGCGCTCGTCGCCGGCGAACACGTCCGCATAGTCCTTCGTGAACATGTCCTGGCTGATCGCGTCGGCGACGACGGCGTCCACCTCCTGCGGGGAGGGCCAGATGTCGCGCAGGTACACGGGCTGCCCGTCGGACCCGGTGCCGAGCGGCTCGGCGTCGACGTCCCAGTCCATCGTGCCCGCGAGCGCGTAGGCGATCACCAGCGGCGGCGAGGCCAGGTAGTTCATCTTGACGTCGGGGTTGATCCGGCCCTCGAAGTTCCGGTTGCCCGACAGCACCGAGACGACCGCGAGGTCGTTCTCCTGCACGGCCGCCGAGATCTCCTCGGGGAGGGGGCCCGAGTTGCCGATGCAGGTCGTGCAGCCGAAGCCGACCACGTGGAAGCCCAGCTTCTCGAGGTACGGCGTGAGGCCGGACTTGTCGTAGTAGCCGACGACGACCTTGCTGCCCGGCGCCAGCGACGTCTTGACCCAAGGCTTCGCGGTGAGCCCGCGCTCGACGGCCTTCTTGGCGAGCAGGCCGGCACCGATCATCACCGACGGGTTGGAGGTGTTCGTGCACGACGTGATCGAGGCGATGACGACGGAGCCGTGGTCGACCTCGAACTCGCGCCCGTCGGCCGTCTCGACCGAGGTGGGCCGGTTGGCGCGGCCCTGCACGGCGGGCGTGTGAGCCCGCTCCGGGGGCGCGGGGTGCCGGACGCCGGCGTCGACGGCCGGGGAGTCGCTGGCCGGGAAGGACTCGGCCGACGCCTCGTCGACGCCGTTCCTGAGGCCGTCGTCGTCGTTGCCCGCGTAGTCGCGCAGCGCCGTCCGGAACGAGCCCTTGGCTTCCGACAGGAGCACGCGGTCCTGCGGGCGCTTCGGGCCGGCCAGGCTCGGCACCACGGTGGAGAGGTCGAGCTCGAGGTACTCCGAGTAGCGCACCTCGCGGGCCGGGTCGTGCCACAGCCCCTGCTCCTTCGCGTACGCCTCGACCAGGGCGACCTGCTCCGCGCCGCGGCCGGTGAGCCGCAGGTAGTCGAGGGTGACGTCGTCGATCGGGAAGATCGCGCAGGTCGAGCCGAACTCGGGGCTCATGTTGCCGATCGTGGCCCGGTTGGCCAGCGGCACGGCGGCGACACCCTCGCCGTAGAACTCGACGAACTTCCCGACCACGCCGTGCTTGCGCAACTGCTCCGTGATCGTGAGGACGACGTCGGTGGCGGTGGCGCCGGCCGGGATCTGGCCGCTGAGCCTGAACCCGACCACCCGCGGGATCAGCATCGACACCGGCTGGCCGAGCATGGCGGCCTCGGCCTCGATGCCGCCGACGCCCCAGCCGAGCACGCCGAGGCCGTTGACCATCGTGGTGTGCGAGTCGGTGCCGACGCAGGTGTCGGGATAGGCGACCCCGCCCCGCTCCATCACGACACGGGCCAGGTGCTCGATGTTGACCTGGTGGATGATCCCGGTGCCGGGCGGGACGACCTTGAACTCGTCGAACGCCGTCTGGCCCCACCGGAGGAACTGGTAGCGCTCGCCGTTGCGCTGGTACTCGAACTCGATGTTGCGCTCGAGGGCGTCGGCCCGCCCGAAGACGTCCGTGATCACGGAGTGGTCGATGACGAGCTCGGCGGGGGCCAACGGGTTCACCCGCTTCGGGTCGCCGCCGAGATCCACCACGGCCTCGCGCATCGTCGCGAGGTCGACGACGCAAGGCACGCCCGTGAAGTCCTGCATGATCACGCGGGCAGGCGTGAACTGGATCTCGGTGTCCGGCTGGGCGTCGGGGTCCCAGCCGGCGAGGGCCCGGATGTGGCCGGACGTGATGTTCGCGCCGTCCTCGGTGCGCAGCAGGTTCTCGAGCAGCACTTTCAGGCTGAACGGCAGCGCCTGCGCGCCCTCGACGGCCGAGAGCCGGTAGACCTCGTACCGCGCGTTCCCGACCTCGAGGGTGCCCCTGGCGCCGAAGCTGTCCTTGCCGGTACCGCCGATCGATGGGCTCACGGTTCACTCCCTCGTGTCGTGGCGGGCCGTGCTCCGGCGACCGCCGCCGTCCGCCGCCATCCTGCCGCAGCCACTGGATACCCCCGTGAGGGGCTGTCACCCGCGGCAATTTATCTCGACATCAAGATACTTCGTGCGGCCGCCGGGCACAAGCTCGCCACCTCGCCCGCGTGTCGCCGCGGCCACGACCCGTGCTCCGCTACGGCTGCGTTGCTCCACGCCGGCTCGGTCTCGACGGTCGAAACCGAGCCCTCGCGGAGTAATGCAGCCGGACGTGAGCACGCAGGGCGCTAGGCCGGGGTCAGGGTCGCCACGCACTCCACGTGGTGGGTCATCGGGAACAGGTCGAACGCGCGCAGCGCGGTCAGCCGGTACCCCAGCCCGGACGCCGTCCGCACGTCGCGGGCCAGCGACGCGGGGTCGCACGCGACGTAGGCGACCACCCGCGGCCGCAGTGCGAGGACGCGCTCGACGACCTCGGGGCCGGCCCCGGTGCGCGGCGGGTCGAGCACGACCACGTCGGCGCCGCCCACACCTGCCCCCAGCGCCGCGTCGACATCCCCGACCTGCAGTCGCACCCACGGCACGTCGTGCAGGTTGCGGCGGGCGTCGGCGACGGCGCGGGCGTCGCCCTCGACCCCCACGACCGTGCCGGTGGACCCCACCCGCGCGGCCAGCCCGGCGGCGAAGAGGCCCACGCCGCAGTACAGGTCGAGCGCCCGCTCCCCCGGCGCCGGCCCGGTCGCGGCCAGCACGGCGTCCAGCAGTGCCTGCGCGGCGCCCGGGTGCACCTGCCAGAACCCAGCGCCCGAGACGCGGAACGGCCGGACGGCGCCGTCGACCAGCACCTCCTCGCGCACCCAGCCACGCCCGGTGACGCGCTCGAGCCCCGCTGCGCCGCGCCGGGCCAGCGACGCGGGCGCGTCGAGCGGCGGCACGTCCGGCACGCCTCCCTCGCCGGCCCGCGGCTCGACCACGACGAGCCGCCATGTCCCGGGCGGCTCATCGCCATGGCGAGCCGCAACCACGACCTCGACGGCGTCCGTCCCCCGCCAGCGGTGCCGCGGGACGCCGGCGGCGTTCACCTCGGGGTCGGCGATGGGACACGCCTCGATCCGGACGACGTCGTGCGAGCGGTGCCTGCGCAGTCCGGCGTGACCGGCGGCGTCGACGGCGAAGCGCACCCGGGTCCGCCAGCCCAGGCCGTCCTCGTCGCCGGGGACCGCCTCGACCTCGAGCCCCGGCCACTCCACCCCGCCGAGGCGGGCCAGTTGCTCGAGCACCACCTGCGCCTTCAGCGCCCGCTGCGACTCGAGGCTCGCGTGCTGCCAGTCGCAGCCGCCACACCCGCCCGGCCGGGCGACGGGGCAGCGGGGCGCGATCCGGTCGGGCGACGCCTCGACCACCTCGACGGCGTCCCCGCGCCAGAACCGGTCGTGCTCGCGCGCCTGGGTGAGCCGGACGTCGGCCAGCTCGCCGGGCAGCGCGTGCCGGACGAACACGACCCGCCCCTCGTGCCGGGCGACGCAGTGCCCCCCGTGCGCGACCGGCCCGATCCGCAGGCGCACCACCGTGCCGGCGGCGTCCGCAGCTGCCTTCTCGGCCCGGCCGGCGCGCGCGTCGCCCCGGCGCCCTCGGCGTGCGGCCGGCTGCGTCACCGGCCGGCCCCGTCGGACAGGGTCGCGGCGGGGGCGGGCAGCTCGTCGGGGTCGGTCCCGCCGCGGCGCACCAGACCGCCGGCCAGCCCGTCCTCGCGGTCCTCCAGGCCCTCGGACGACGCCAGCTGCCAGGGCACGCTGGTGACCATGACGCCGGGCGTGCGGTGCAGGCGCGTCTTGAGCCGCAGGGCGCTCTGGTTGTGCAGGATCTGCTCCCACCAGTGCCCGACGACGTACTCGGGGATGAACACGACCACGAGGTCGCGCGGGCTCTCCCGGCGGATCCGGCGCACATAGTCGACGACCGGCCGCGTCACCTCGCGGTACGGGGAGTCCAGGGCCCGCAGCGGCACCGGCAGCCCGCGCGCCTCCCAGTCGTCGAGCAGGCGCTGGGTCTCCTCGGCGTCGACCCGCACGGTGACCGCCTCGATCGTCGACGGCCGCGAGGCGCGCGCGTACGCGAGCGCACGCAGCGTCGGCTTGTGCAGCTTGCTGACGAGCACGAGGGCGTGCACCCGCGACGGCAGCGCGCGCGCCAGCTTCTCGGGGCCGACCGCGAGCTCGCGGCGCACCGACAGGTAGTGCCTGCGGATGGCCAGCATGAGCGCGAAGAGCAGCGCCATGGCGAGCAGCGCCAGGTAGGCGCCGCGGGCGAACTTCGTCACCAGGACGACCACGAGCACGGCGCCGGTGATCGTCAGGCCGATCGAGTTGATGACCCGCGAGCGCTGCATGTGCCGGCGGACGCGTGGGTCGGTCTCGGTGCGCAGCAGCCGCGTCCAGTGCCGCACCATGCCGGTCTGGCTGGTGGTGAAGGAGATGAACACGCCCACGATGTAGAGCTGGATGAGCTTGGTGACCTCGGCGTCGAACGCGACGATGAGGCCGGCCGCGGCGACCGCGAGGAAGATGATCCCGTTGCTGTACGCGAGCCGGTCGCCGCGCGTGTGCAGCTGCCGGGGCAGCAGGTCGTCGCGGGCGAGGATCGAGCCGAGCACCGGGAACCCGTTGAACGCGGTGTTGGCCGCGAGCACGAGGATGAGCCCGGTGGTGGCCGCGACCAGGTAGAACCCCAGCGGGAAGCCGCTGAACAGCGCCTTGGCGATCTGGCCGATCACGGGGTCCTGCACGTAGTCGGGGCCCACCGGCCTGCCGTCGCGCAGCAGCTGGGTGGACGGGTCCTCGGCGTACCGGATCTGCATCTTGTTGGCCAGCAGGATGACGCTCATGAGCATCGTCACCGCGATGCCGCCGAGCAGGGCCAGCGTGGTGGCCGCGTTCTTGCTCTTCGGCACCTTGAACGCCGGCACCCCGTTGCTGATCGCCTCGACGCCGGTCAGCGCCGCGCAGCCGGAGCTGAAGGCGCGCAGCAGCAGGAACGACCAGGCCAGCCCGGTCAGGCCCTGGTTGTCGAACGGCGTCTGGGTGCGGATCTCGAGGCCTGCGCTCTCGACCAGGGGCAGGTCGCCGAACACGAGGCGGGCCAGCCCCACGACGCTCATCCCGATGATCGCGAACATGAAGAGGTAGGTGGGGACGGCGAAGAGCGTGCCGGACTCGCGCACGCCGCGCAGGTTCATGGTCATGAGCACGAGCACGACGACGACGGCGAACAGCGCCTCGTGCCCGCGCAGGGCGGGGATGGCCGCCGCCGCGTACTGGGCGCCCGACGACACCGACACCGCCACCGTCAGCACGTAGTCGACCAGGAGCGCGCTCGCCACGGTCAGGCCGGCACGGACGCCCAGGTTGACCGTGGCGACCTCGTAGTCGCCGCCGCCCGAGGGGTAGGCGTGCACGTTCTGCCGGTAGGAGGCGACGACGATCAGCATGACGAAGACGACCGCGAGCCCGATCCACGGCGAGGCCGTGTAAGCGGCGACGCCGGCGACGGCGAGGGTGAGGAAGACCTCGTCGGGTGCGTACGCCACCGAGGAGAGCGCGTCGGAGGCGAAGACCGGCAACGCGATCCGCTTGGGGAGCAGGGTCTCCGCCAGGCGCTCGGAATGGACCGGCCGCCCCACGAGCAGGCGCTTGACGGCGTCGGTGAGCGGCAGCACGTTCGCATGGTAGGCGGCGCGTGGTCGCCGTCCGGCGGCCGCACCACGGGCGGCCGGGTGCGGCCCCCGCGACGTGTACCGTCGGGGCGTCGCCGCGGGAGGAGCCCGCGCCCGTCGAGGAGCCGGACCTCGTGCATTTCGTGATCATGGGATGTGGCCGGACCGGCTCCACCCTGGCCCAGCTCGTGGAGGGCCGCGGCCACACCGTCGCCGTCGTCGACCACAACCCCGACGCGTTCAGGCGGCTCGGCACGGGCTTCGAGGGGCGCCGCGTGGTCGGCGTCGGCTTCGACCGCGACACCCTGCTCGAGGCGGGCATCCAGGAGGCGTACGCGTTCGCGGCGGTGAGCAGCGGCGACAACTCCAACATCCTGGCGGCGCGGGTCGCGCGGGAGACGTTCGGCGTGTCGAAGGTGGTCGCGCGCATCTACGACCCGGGCCGGGCGGAGGTGTACCAGCGGCTGGGGATCCCGACCGTCGCCACGGTGCGCTGGACGGCCGACCAGATGGCGCGCCGGCTGCTGCCCGTCGACGCGACCTCGGAGTACCGCGACGCCTCGGGCACCGTCGTCCTGGCCGAGGTGCAGGTGCACCTCGGCTGGGTGGGCCGGCGGATGACGGCGCTCGAGTCCGCGTCGGAGGGCCGGGTGGCCTTCCTGACCCGGCTGGGCGAGGGCCTGGTGCCGGACGCCGACACCGTCTACCAGGAGGGCGACCTGGTCCACCTCGTCGTCCGCGAGGACGGGCTGACCGCGGCCGAGACCGTCCTGGGGGCGGCTCCCGCCGCCGAGAAGGGGCACTGATGCGCGTCGTCATCGCCGGTGCGGGCAGCGTGGGTCGCTCCATCGCCCGCGAGCTGCTCGCGAACGGCCACCAGGTGCTGCTCGTCGACCGCGACCCCGCGGCCATCCGCGTGACCAGCGTGCCGGAGGCGCAGTGGCTGCTGGCCGACGCCTGCGAGATCTCCACCTTGGAGGAGGCCGGCCTCGCCGACTGCGACGTCGTCGTCGCCGCCAGCGGCGACGACAAGGTCAACCTCGTGGTGTCGCTGCTCGAGCAAGACCGAGTACGGCGTGCCGCGGACGGTCGCCCGGGTCAACAACCCCAAGAACGAGTGGATGTTCGACGAGGCCTGGGGCGTGGACGTCGCCGTGTCGACGCCGCGGCTCATGACGGCGCTGGTCGAGGAGGCCGTCTCCATCGGCGACCTCGTGCGGATCTTCACGTTCCAGCAGGGGCAGGCGACGATGGTCGAGCTGACCCTGCCACCGGGTTCGCCCGTCGTCGGCTCCATGGTGGGCGACCTGCGGCTGCCTCCCGACACGGTGCTCGTCTGCATCATCAGGGAGGAGCGGCCGATCGCGCCGAGCGCCGACGACACCCTCGAGGCGAACGACGAGCTGATGTTCGTCACCGTGCCCGAGAGCGAGGACGACCTGCAGGACCTGCTGAGCCCGAGCCCGCTGCGCCCCGCCGCCGACGGCCGGACGCGCTGAGGATCAGTCGGCGGCGACCGGCCCGGGCCGCGCCGGTTCACTCGGCCCGGTCGTCTCCACGACCCCGGCCGGCGCCGACGGATCGGCCGGCTCCGACGGCTCGGCCTCCGGCGGGTGCGCGACCGGGACCCGCCGGACGATCAGCCACGTGCCGCCGATCGTCAGCCCGAACAGCGGCAGCCCGAGCAGGATGTTGACGAAGCCGAGCGACACCGCGTCGCCCCGGCTGTACAGCCACGCCTGCACCACCGTGCGGACGGCGAACATGCCGGCCCACAGCCAGGTCGCGAGCAGATACGCACGCATCCGCCGCGGCACCCGGCGCCAGTGCGTCCCCTCGCCGAGCAGGATGCCGAGCAGGACGCCGATCAAGGGCCAGCGGACCAGCGCCGAGAAGGCGTACACGGCGGTGAAGCCGGCGTTCTTGACCAGCCCCGGCACGAAGAAGTCCTGCGCGCGGCCGGTGACCAGGGCGACGGCGGCGCCGAGCCCGATCCCGAGGACCCCGCCGAGGGCCTGGGTCAGCTGCTCGCGGCGCAGGATCCGCCAGCCCGCCATGAGCACGGCGGGGACGAGCGCGGCCACGACGCTGAGGCGCAGGTCACGGGTGAAGGCCCAGACCAGGGTGAAGACGGCGCCGGGCAGCAGCGACTCGACGACCCCGCGCGGCCCGCCGATCACCGCCTCGACCGAGAACTCCTCGGCGATGGCCTCGCGCAGCCCGCCCCGCGGCCGGCCGTCAGCCATGCGTGGCCGGGACCAGCTCGTAGCGCGGGTTGAAGACCGCGCGCTGGCCCTCGGCCTCCGTGACCATCCCGTGGATCCTGATCCGGCGCCCGGGCTCGATCCCCGCGATGTGCCGGCGGCCCAGCCACACCACGTAGAGGCTGCCGCTGCCGTCGTACAGCTCGGCCTCGAGCGCGGGGACGCCGGCCCGGGGGCGCAGCGTCACCGACCGGAGGGTGCCGCAGACAGTGGCCTGCCGGCGCGTGGGCAGGGTGGCGATGGGACAGCCGCCGGCGCGGGTCGCCAGCTCGAGCTCGTGCTCGGCGTGCACCTCGCTCTGCGGTGCCACGAAGCGGGAGAGCGCCTGGCGCCAGCGCGGCTTCGGTTCGCTGCCCATGACACGAGGGTACGCAGCCGTGGGGGCCACGGCAGCGGGTGGCGCGCTCACCGGATCTCCGTGATCTCCGGGCCGCGCGTGAAGGGGTCCAGGGAGGGGCGCTCGGTCTCCGCCTGCTCGTCACCGGGCTCGGCCGCGGCGTCGGGCAGGCGCAGCGGCAGCAGGTCGCGCGGGGCCATCGCCTCGGCGCCGCGGACGACGACGACGTCGCGCACGACCGACTCGAGATCGGCCGCCGCCTCGGGGTCGTGCGCGGCCGGGCCCTGGAAGACCGCCCGCAAGAACCAGCGGGGGCCGTCGACGCCCACGAACCGCTGGGTCTGGTGGCCGGTGCGTCCGTCGCTGGTGCGGACGGGCACCCGGACGAGCAGCTCCCGGCCGAAGGACCCCGGCACCTCGTCGGCGGTACCGCCCTGGCGGGTCACGCCCGCGGCGATCTCGGCCCGGATCTCGTCCCAGATCCCCTCGGACCGCGGTGCCGCGTAGCCGTGCAGGAGCACGGCGGAGCCTGCCAGCAGGACGGCCACGCCATTGACCGCCCCCGATGCCTCGTCGACCTCGAGACGCAGCTCCATGCCCTCCCTGCCCTGGATCCGCAGGCCGCCGAGGTCGACGTAGGACTGCGCGTCCGGCCGCTCCGACTCGTCCCAGGGACCCTCGGGCCGCTCCGACAGACCGCCGCCGGGGCCGCCGGCGGCGGCCTCCGCCGTGCCGGTCGCCTCCTCGGGTGCGGCGCCCTCGGCGCTCGCCTCGGCGGGATCGGCAGCGTCGTCGTCACGACGGCGCCGTCGGAACACGCTCACCTCGGTCACCTTTCCTCGCGGCTTTCCTCGCGGCACGGACGGCCTTCCGCCCCGTCCGGCAACCCTAGTCCGCGCGCGGCGGCGACGTGCGGCGCCTCAGGCCGGGCCCCTGAAGCCGGGCACCTGGGAGGCGAGCCACTGGACGGCGTCGGGCACGAGACCCGCCCACAGCGGGATGGAGTGGGCCGCGTGGGCGTACTGCACGGCACTCACCGACATCGGCGCCCGCGCCGCGCGCAGGAAGGCGGTCGTCGAGGCGTACGAGAGCTTGTCGGAGTGGGACGTCTCGATCCACATGGCGATCGGCGGCGGCGCCGTCCGGATGGCGTTCACCAGGTCGTACCTCGGTGGCACGTGCGGCCCGAACGGCTGGTAGTTGTGGCCGAACTGGGGGGAGAAGTAGCCGCCGAAGACGATGGACGCACCGTAACGGGCGGGGTGGAGCACCGCGGCCATGGCCGCGCACCAGCCGCCCGCCGAGAGCCCGGCCGTCGCCCAGGCGTTGCGGGTCAGGCGGACCCGGAAGTTGCGGGCGACCCAGTCGGGCACGTCGACGGTGAGCCAGGTCTCCATGGCCAGCCCCGGCCCGTCCACGCATTCGGTGTCGCGCCCCTTGGGGAGCTCGAGCGTCGGGGAGACGATCACCACGGGCGACATCCGGCCCGCGTCGACCTCGGTGTCGACGACCTGGCCCAGGTCCATCGCGTCGAGCCACTGCTCTGGCGTCCCGGGGTACCCATGGAAGGTCTGGATCACCGGGTAGCGCCGGGCCGCCTGCGCGGGGTCGGAGTACCCCGCGGGGACGTACACGACCACCTTGCCGGTGAGGTGGCTCACCGGGCCCGTCACCTCGAAGTCGTACTGCCGCTGCCCCTCCTGCACGACCGGCGGGGACAGGGGCGGCGCGCTCGCCGGCGACCGGAGGCTGTCGCTGCTCGGCACCGGTGCGTCGGCAGCGGCGGCGGCCGAGGTGCCCTTGGTCGTCGCCGAGACCGGCGCCGACGGCTGCAAGGCCCCCGCCAGGTCGGTCCAGTCGGCGAAGAAGCCGAAGGTGTCGTTGAGACCGGCGGAGACGGTGAGCAGCAGGAGCAGGTTGACGCCGAGGAGCGCGCCGACCCGCCCTGCGATGGCCCGGGGCCGGTCAGCGGCCAGCCGGCCCCAGAAGACGACGATCGCCGCCGATGCGGCGAGCGTCGCGATCACCAGAACGGCGAGGAAGGCGCCGCTGGTCAGGTCCATCAGCCCCCCGGCACGCTCGTCCGCCCCGTACGTCTTCTTGACGCACGACCAGGCTCAGGGGTTTCGCCCCGCCCCCGGTTCCCCCACCGCCGGCTCCACGAGGCCGGCCGGCCCGAAGCCGCCCGTCGACCCGAAGCCGCCCGCACCTCGCGCCGTCGGGTCCAGCTCGGCGACGGGCACGAACGCGACCCGTTCGACCCGCTGGACCACCAGCTGCGCGATCCGGTCGCCCCGGCGCAGCGTCACCGCCTCCTCCTGGTCGGTGTTCAGGAGCGTCACCCTGAGCTCGCCCCGGTACCCGGCGTCCACGGTGCCGGGCGCGTTGAGCACGGTGACCCCGTGGTGGGCCGCCAGTCCCGAGCGCGGGTGGACGAAGGCCGCGTACCCCTCGGGCAGGGCGATCCGGACGCCGGTGGCCACGGTGGCACGGCGCCCCGGGGGGAGGGTGACGTCGTGGCTGCAACGCAGGTCCGCACCCGCGTCGCCGGGGTGGGCGTAGCCGGGGGCGAGGTCGGCGGCGTCGAGCACGACGGGCACGACCAGCTGATCCGTACCGGGGGCCGGGGCCGGGTCAGGCGCCGTGTCGGGGGTTCGCACGAGCCCTCACCCTAGCTCCGTGCCAGGCTTGTCCCGCGGGCCCGGACGCTCCGGGGACAGGACCGCGCGGAGGAGGGCCGGTGGGAGCGCTGGACGACGCACGCGCGTCGGCGGGTGCGGGCACGCCGGCCGTCTACGTCGAGCGACTGCGGCCGTCGCTGTGGCTGTGGCCCGTCGTCGTCGGGCTGGGGATCGGCTTCGGGCTGGTGGTGGCCCCGTTCGGCGCCACCGTCGTGGTGGCGGTCGCGGTCGTGATGACCGTCGTCCTCGGGGCGCTGCTGCTGATGTCGGCCGGGACCGTCGCGGTGCGCGACGGGCAGTTCGTCGCCGGCCGGGCGCGGATCCCCGTGCAGATGCTGGGTGAGGCAGAACCGCTGGACGCCGCCGCGATGCGGCACGCCCGCGGGGTGGGGCTCGACGCGCGCGCCTATCTCTACCTGCGGCCTTGGGTCGATCTCGGCGTCCGGGTGGCGGTGACGGACCCCGCCGACCCCGCGCCCTACTGGCTGGTGTCGACCCGCCGGCCCGACCAGGTCGTGGCCGCGCTGGCCCGGGCGCGCCGCCCCTGAGGGCGGCGCGGGCCCGGGGGCGTCAGGCCGCGCACTCCTTGCAGATCGGCTGGCCGTTCTTCTCGGCGGCCAGCTGGCTGCGGTGGTGCACGAGGAAGCAGCTCGAGCAGGTGAACTCGTCGGCCTGCCGCGGCAGGACGCGGACGGACAGCTCCTCGTTGGACAGGTCGGCGCCGGGCAGCTCGAAGCCCTCTGCGGCCTCGATCTCGTCCTCGTCGACCGCCCCCGCCGTCTTGTCGACGCGGCGGGCCTTCAGCTCCTCGATCGAGTCCTCGCTGAGCTCGTCGTCGGTCTTGCGCGGCGCGTCGTAGTCGGTCGCCATGGGTGCTCACGCTCCGGATCGTCGTACGGTTGGTTCGAGCGGTGTCGGGTGCCGCCGGGGGCGGCGACACCGTCGTGCTGCACCGGCAGCGGTGGCTGGTGCGGACTCCCGTACCGCGACCGGGGTGGCCGCACGCAGTGCAGGCGCCTCGGTAACGCCCCGGGCGAAGGTTTTGTGCCCCCGATGACCGGTGGATTGTGCACCACGGCGAGCCGGGTCGCGAGCAGGCTCGTTCGCGGCGCGCCGGACGCCTCGTCCGCCCCCCTGCGCGACCCTCGGCGTCCACCACGCGCTCACCCGGAGTTCATCCTGCCGTCGCCCGTCGTGGGTACGCACCCCCTCGCGCGAATGACCCTGCGGACCGTAGGGTCGCTCATCCGATGATCGGCGCCGTCCGCCCCGACCCCCTGGAGCGTGCATGAGCGACTTCCGCACCGAGATCAGCCGCCGGATCGCCCGCGCCCGCGCGGAGCTGGCCGACGCGCAGGCGCGTGGCGACGACCATCTCGTCGACGTGACCCTGGGCGACCTCGAGACGCTGGCCCGCATCGCGGTCGACCACGGCGTTCCCGCCGAGGGGGTCGAGGAGTCGCTCGCCCCCTACGGCCTGACCACGCCGGCGGCGGGCCTGCCCCGGCCGGCCTGACGGCCCGGCTCAGTCGTCCTGACGGTCGGGCGCTCAGTCGTCGCGGTCGGCCCCCGCCGCCTCGAGTTCCGCCGCGAGAACGTCGGCCAGCGGCGGGCGGGCGGCGAGGAGCAGGTCCTCGGACGGCGGCCCGCCGCCGGGCCCGCGGACGGTCACGCCCGACTCCGTCGCCACGAGCAGGGCGGCGGCGAAGTCCCACACGTGCAGCCCGCGCTCGTAGTAGCCGTCGTAGCGCCCGCCCGCCACCCCGCAGAGGTCCAGCGACGAGCAGCCGACCCGCCGGATGTCCCGCACCCGCGGCAGCAGGCCCGCGACGACGCGCGCCTGCGCCCGCCGGCGCTCGGCCCGGTACCCGAACCCGGTGGCCAGCAGCGCGTCGGACAGTGACGGCGCGGGGCGCGCCGTCACCGGGCGGCCGTCGAGGCGCGCACCGAGGCCGCGCGCCGCCGTCCACGTCTCCCCACTCGGGACGTCGTGCACGCAGCCCGCGAGCGGCTCCCACCCGCCGGGCACGTCGGGGCGGCCGCTCACGACCGCGACGCTGACCGAGTACGCCGGGATGCCGTAGGTGTAGTTGACGGTGCCGTCGATCGGGTCCACCACCCACGTCAGCCCGCTCCGCCCCGGTTCCCACCCCGCCTCCTCGCCGAGCAGGGCGTCGTCGGGGCGGGCGGCGCCGAGCAGCTCGCGCAGCAGCTCCTCCGACGCGCGGTCCGTGGCCGTGACGACGTCCGTCGGGCTGGTCTTCGTGGCGGCCACGTCGACGCGGCCGGCGCTCGTCGCCCGGACGAGCTCGCCGGCGGCCCGGGCCGCGCGCTCGGCGAGCGCGACGAGGTCGCTGGGGTCGGGAGTGCCCCCGGTCACCGGACGGCCGGGACGAGCGACGGCGCGCCGGGCCAGTCGGCACCGCAGGCCGCCGGCTTCTCCCCGCGCAGGTTCCGGCAGCAGCCCGCGGGGCAGACGGCCCACGACGGGCCCAGCTCCCCCGTCGACGGCTGCTCGGGGCTCTCGCCGCGGACGACGGCGGCGCGCTCGAGGACGAGGTCGACGAGACCGCCGACGAAGCGCGGGTCGGTGCCGACGGTGGCCGCGCGCGCGAACGGCAGGCCGAGCTCGGCCGCCGTGTCGCGTGCCTCGGTGTCGAGGTCGTAGGCGACCTCCATGTGGTCGCTCACGAACCCGATCGGGACGACGACGACGCCGGGCACCCCGCGCGCGTGCAGGTCCCGCAGGTGGTCGTTGACGTCGGGCTCCAGCCAGGGCTGCGAGGGCGGCCCCGATCGCGAGCAGTAGACGAGGTCCCAGGGCGCGTCACGGCCGGTGCGGGCCGTCACCTCGGCGGCCACCGTCGCGGACACGTCCTCGTGCTGCCGCACGTACGCGTGCCCCCCGGGGCCGGCGACGTCGTCCATCGCCGTCGGCACCGAGTGCGTGACGAACACGAGCCGGGCACCCTCGCGGGCCGGCTCGGGGAGGTCGTCGAGCCCCGCGAGGACGGCGTCCGTGGCGGCGGCGAGGAAACCCGGGTGGTTGTAGTAGTGCCGCACCTTGTCGACCTCGGGCACCGGACCGCCCTCGGCCGCCAGCTCGAGCAGGGACGCCGCGATGTCCTCGCGGTACTGCCGGCACCCCGAGTAGCTGGAGTACGCGCTCGTCACGATCACGCACAGCCGGCGTGCGCCGTCCGCCGCGGCCGTGCGCAGGGTGTCGGTGAGGTAGGGGGCCCAGTTCCGGTTGCCCCACCACAGCGGCACGTGCAGACCGCGGACATCGAGCTCGGCCCGCAGGGCGGCGAGCAGGGCTCGGTTCTGGTCGTTGATCGGGCTGCGGCCGCCGAAGTGGTGGTAGTGCTCGGCGACCGACTCCAGCCGCTCGCGCGGGATGCCCCGGCCCCGGGTGACGTTCTCGAGGAACGGCAGCACGTCGGCGGGCTGCTCGGGCCCCCCGAACGAGAGCAGGACGACCCCGTCGTACGGTGCAGCCGGATGTGCAGCGTCGTGCGGCTGCGTCGGGAGGCTCACCGCGGCATCCTCACAGGTCCGGAGGCGCCCCGCGCGTCCGGCCGGGCACTCGGGCGGGCGACGCGCCGCCACGCCAGGGCTCGGTGCTTCGCATCGGCACCGACGGGTGGCAGAGTCGGACGGGAACGGTACGGGGCGGACCGAGCGGAGGGATCACCATGCAGGACCTCACGCTCGTCGGCGTCCACGACGACGGGGAGCACCTCGTCCTCGTCGGCCCTGACGGGCACCGGTACCGTGTCCCGGTCGACGAGCCGCTGCGCGCTGCCGTGCGGCGCGACCGCGCACGGCTCGGCCAACTGCAGGTGGAGCAGTCGGGCGTGCTGCGCCCGAAGGACATCCAGGCGCGGATCCGTGCGGGGCAGACCGCCGAGGAGGTCGCGGCCGACTCCGGCGTCCCCGTCGAGAACGTCCGCCGCTACGAGGGGCCGGTGCTCGCCGAGCGCGAGTTCGTGGCCCGCCAGGCCCGCGCCGTCCGCGTGCGCCGCGGCAACCCCGGGGTGCCCGGCTCCTACCCCACGCTCGACGAGCTCGTCACCCAGCGGCTGACCGCGCGCGAGGTCGACCCCGTCGCCGTCGGCTGGGACGCCTGGCGGACCGAGGGCACCTGGTACATCCGGCTGGCGTTCACGGCGGGCGGCCGCGACCGGCACGCCGACTGGACCTACGACGTGCAGCTCCGGCACGTGACCCCGCTCGACGACGAGGCGCGCTGGCTGCTCGACGAGCAGCCGGCGGAGGCGCCGGCAGCCGGCCGGCGGATGCTGGCGCCCGTCCGCGACGGCCTCGTCCCCGAGCGTGGCGGCCCCCTCACCCGTGAGCGTGTCTACGACGTCGAGGCCGACGGCGGGATCCGCTCGGTGGAGGACGACCGGGCCAGCGCCGCGGCGGCGACCGTCGACCTGCTCGACACCCTGCGCGAACGGCGCGGGCGCCGGCAGTGGATGCCCGACCCGGGCGAGGAGCCCGAGACGCCCGACGCGGTCGAGGCGGCCGTCGACCAGCTGCGCGTGCGGGCCGAGGCCCTGGGCGAGCCACCCGCGGCGCACCCGCCGCGGTCGCGGCCCCAGCAGCTCGAGGACGCCGAGGTCCTGGCCCTGCCCGACGCGCCGGTGAACACCCGCCCGCCCGAGGCGGCCCCGGCGGCCCCGTCGACCGGGCCCACCCCGGCCGAGCCGAAGCGGGCGGCAATGAAGCCCGCCGCCGCCATGAAGCCCGCAACGGCCAAGGAGCCGGCGGCCCAGGCGGCTGCCGCCGCCCCGGCCGCGGCCCCGTCCCCCCGCGAGGCGCCCCGGGCAGCAGCACCCGATCCGATCGACCTCGACGCGGCTGCCGACCGCGAGCGCGGGAGCGTCCGCCGGGCACGCCGCGCGAGCGTGCCCAGCTGGGACGACATCGTCTTCGGCTCGCGCCGCGATTGAGCGGCGGCGCGGCGGCGCAGGCCCGAGGTCTCAGCGGCCGCCCGGGACGGCCAGCACCGGCACGAGCGTCTCCTGCGGGGTGCGGGCGCCGTGCTGCCCGATCAGCCGGAGCAGTTCTGGGCGCGCGGTCAGCGAGTCGACGACCGCCACGCGCCCGAGCGCCACGGCGAGCAGGTCGCCGATCCGCGGCAGCACGTGGGTCTCGACGGGGCCGAACCACCCGCGCCCGACCGCCTCGGCCCGCGGGACCACCTCGACGAGCGGGCCGAACCGGCCCTCCCACCGCGCCAGCACGGCCGGGGTCTCCCCCGGCTCGCAGTACAGGTGCAGGGCCCGGGCCTCCCCGCCCAGGTGCCGGACGCCGCGGCGCAGCTCGGGCTCGTCGGCCAGGTCGACCCGGTCGCCGTGCGGGACGTCGACCATGCCGTGGTCGGCCGTGACCGTCAAGAGCACGTCGCGCCGCACCCCGCGGGCGAGCCGGGCGATCTCGGCGTCGACCTGCTCCAGCTCCTGGCCCCACTGCCACGAACCGCAGCCGTGCACGTGGCCGACCTTGTCGAGCTCGCCCCAGTACAGGTAGACGAGCACCCGCGGATGGGCCGCCAGCGCCGCGAGGGCGGCGTCCACCCGGTCCGCGAGGGAGCGGGCGGCGACGAACTCGGCCCCGCGCAGGGCCGCGCGCGTCAGGCCCGACCCGTCGAAGTAGTGCGGCGCGATCATGACGACGGGCAGGCCCGCCGCCGTGAGCTCCTCGAAGATCGTGCTGCCGGGCTGCCAGGCGACCGGATCGACCCGAGGGTCCCACGCGAGCTCGCTGAACACGAGGCCGAGGTCGGGGTCGAGCACGTTCATGCCGACCAGGCCGTGGTGGCCGGCGGGGCGGCCGGTGCCGAAGGTCCCCATGCTCGTGGCGGTGGTGCTCGGGAAGCCGCACTCGGCGGCCAGCGCGAGCCCGCGACCGGAACGCACCGACCGCAGGAACGGGGCGTGGCCGCCCCGGGAGGCGAGCAGCTCCTCGCCGAGCCCGTCGACGAGGACGACGACCGCCGAGCGGGCGGTGGGCAGGCCGAGGGTGCCGGGGCCGCGCACGGGCACGCCGAGCGCGGCGGCGACGGACGGCAGGACGTCCCCGAGGCCGGTCACGGCGCCGCCTGCCGGACCGTCAGGCGCCGGCCGTGGCGGCCGAGACCGCGCGCGCGAAGGCGACGGCCGCGCGCACCGCGTCGGCCCCCTCCGCGTCGGCCGACAGCCGCAGCGTGATGTCCTCGAGGGCGGCGGTGCCGGTGTACCCGTGGTCGGCGTCGCACTCCGGGTCGGAGCAGCCGGCCGGCTCGAGGTCGAGCCGGCTGAGCGAACCCCAGCCGATCGTCAGCGTCAGCTCACGCGGGGTGGCGCCGGAACGGTGCTCCTCGGGGCGGGTCACCGCGTGCGTGAGCACGACGGAGCGGACCTGCCGCAGCGCCACCGCCTCGGTGGACGCCGAGGCGTAGGGCTCGGGGCTCAGCGTGTCGGGCTCGTGGTCGTCGGCGTGCGCGACGACGAGCCGGGTCGGCGTGAGCACGAGCACCG
The DNA here is from genome assembly GCA_963792195.1 of uncultured Actinomycetota bacterium. Taxonomy (GTDB): domain Bacteria; phylum Actinomycetota; class Actinomycetes; order Actinomycetales; family Kineosporiaceae; genus DATKNA01. The sequence continues at coordinate 205,162 of CAWBVK010000011.1, forward strand.
TGACGTGCCGCCGGACCTCGTCACGGTCGAACGTGGTCTCGGGGTAGACGAGGTGCGAGCGCACCTCTTCGCCGGCGACCGCCACGTCGAGCACGTCGGTGACGAGCGAGGGATAGTAGCCGGCTCGCTGCACCTGGGCCGTCAGCTCCGCGGGCAGGCCGGACGAGCGTGGCGCTCCCACTCCCTGTCGCTCTCGCACGACGACCATCCTGTCACCTCCCACCGACAGCGCTCCTCCCCCGCCGCGGCCCCGTGCTCCTCCGCGGCTGCGTTACTCGGCTCCGGCTCGGTTTCGGGGCCGTGGGCCGAGCCGAAGCGGAGCAATGCAGCCGGGGGTGAGCACGCAGAGTGCTACCTCTACGCTGCGGGCGTGGCGGGCGACGACGAGGTCTGGGACGTCGTCGTCGTCGGCGCCGGCCCCGCGGGGAGCAGCGCCGCCCTCGCCGCCGTGCGGTCGGGCGCCCGCACGCTGGTCGTCGACCGCGCCGTCTTCCCCCGGTACAAGACCTGCGGCGGGGGGCTGCTCGGCTCCACGCTGGCAGCCCTCCCGCCGGATCTCCCGCTGCCGGCCCGCCAGCACGTCACCAGGGCGACGTTCACGGTCGGCCTGCGGCGCCCCACGACCTGGCGGACCCGCCAGCCCGTGATCACGATGGTCGATCGCGCGGAGTTCGACGAGGCGCTGCTCCGCCACGCCGAGCGCGCCGGGGCCGTCGTGCGGGAGGGCGTCACCGTCACCGCGGTCGACGACGAGCCGGGCGACGAGCCCGGCAGGGGCTGCGTCCGCATCGGCACCCGCGCCGGCACCCTCCGGGCCCGGTTCGCCGTCGGCGCCGACGGCAGCGCGAGCCGGGTCGCGCGCCACGTCGGGGTACGGGCCGCGCAGGTCGACCTCGGCCTCGAGGTCGAGCTCGAGGCAGGAGCCCACGCCGGGCGCTGGCACGACCACCTGCACATGGACTGGGGCACGGGCGCGCCCGGGTCGTACGGCTGGCTGTTCCCGAAGGGTGACCACCTCACGGTCGGCGTCATCGCCACCAGGGGTGCCGGCGACGAGCGGCGCTACCTGGAGCGATACGTCGAGGCCCTCGGGCTCGCCGGCGCACGGGTCCTGCGCGACTCCGGGCACCTCACCCGCTGCCGCGACCCGGACTCGCCGCTGGGCCGCGGCCGGGCCCTGCTCGCCGGCGACGCCGCCGGCCTGCTCGAGCCGTGGACGCGCGAGGGCATCTCGTTCGCCGTGCGCTCCGGCGCGGCGGCCGGGCGGCTCGCGGCCACGGCCGCCCTCGGCTCGGGCGGGAGCGCGAGCACGGACGGCGTCCAGCAGCGCTACCGCGCCTGGGTCCGGCGCACCCTGGAACCCGAGATGGACGCCGGCCGCGCGTTCCTGGCCGCCTTCGAGGAGCACCCGCGGCTCGTGCACGCCGCGCTCGCCCGGACTCCGCTGGGCTGGGCCGCGTTCGCGCGGATGGCCCGGGGCACGACCTCGCTGCCCTCCCTGCTGCGGCGCCCGGCGTTGCGCGCCGCGGTCCGGTGGGCGGCGGCTCCCGGCCCGATTCCGGCCCCCTGCTCACCTGACGCTGATCAAGGAAGCTAGAGGGTCATGACATCGGCCATGATCCCTCTAGCTTCCTTGATCAGCGCGGAGGAGGGTCAGTCCTCGAAGGCCTCCGGCGCGGGGCAGGAGCAGACGAGGTTGCGGTCGCCGTAGGCGCCGTCGATCCGGCGCACGGGAGCCCAGTACTTCGAGCGGCGGTCGACGCCGTGCGGGTACACGGCCTCCTCGCGGGTGTACGGGTGGGTCCACTCCTCGACCAGCGTCGCGGCCGTGTGCGGCGCGTTGGCCAGCGGGTTGTCGCCTCGGGGCCACTCCCCTGCCCCGACCCGGTCGATCTCTCCCCTGATCGCGATCATGGCGTCGCAGAACCGGTCGAGCTCGGCGAGGTCCTCTGACTCGGTCGGCTCCACCATGAGCGTGCCGGCCACGGGGAACGACATGGTCGGCGCGTGGAAGCCGTAGTCGATCAGCCGCTTCGCGACGTCGTCCACGGTGACGCCGGTGGCCTTGGTGATCGGCCGCAGGTCGAGGATGCACTCGTGGGCGACCAGGTGGTCGCGGCCCGTGTAGAGCACGGGGTAGTGCTCGCGCAGCCGGGTCGCGACGTAGTTGGCGGCGAGGATGGCGACCTGGGTGGCGCGGGTCAGGCCGTCGGGGCCCATCAGCCGCACGTACGCCCACGAGATCGGCAGGATGCCCGCGGAGCCGAACGGTGCGGCGGCGACCGGCCCGACGCCGCCCGCGGGCGCGGCGCCCCCGGTGATCGGGTCGAAGGGGTGCGGCAGGAACGGCGCGAGGTGCGCCCGGACGCCGACGGGGCCGACGCCGGGGCCGCCCCCGCCGTGCGGGATGCAGAACGTCTTGTGCAGGTTGAGGTGGCTGACGTCGGCCCCGAACCGGCCCGGGCGGGCGAGGCCGACGAGCGCGTTGAGGTTGGCGCCGTCCACGTAGACCTGGCCGCCGGCGTCGTGCACCTTGGCGCACAGCTCGGCGACGGCCTCCTCGAACACGCCGTGCGTCGACGGGTACGTGATCATGACTGCGGCGAGCCGGCCGGCGTTCGCCTCGATCTTGGCGTCGAGGTCCGCGAGGTCGACGTCCCCGTTCTCGCTGGTGGCGACCACGACCACGCGCAGCCCGGCCATGACGGCGCTGGCCGCGTTGGTGCCGTGCGCACTCGACGGGATCAGGCACACGTCGCGGTGCGCCTCGCCGCGCGAGCGGTGGTAGGCGCGGATGGCGAGCAGCCCGGCGAACTCGCCCTGCGAGCCGGCGTTCGGCTGCAGGCTCACGGCGTCGTAGCCGGTGACGGCGGCCAGCTGCCGCTCGAGGTCGGCGACGAGCTCGCGGGTGCCGGCGGCGTCCTCGGCCGGCGCGAACGGGTGCAGACCGGCGAACTCGGGCCAGCTGATCGGCTCCATCTCGGCGGTGGCGTTGAGCTTCATCGTGCAGGAGCCCAGCGGGATCATGCCGCGGTCGAGCGCGTAGTCGGCGTCGGCGAGGCGGCGCAGGTAGCGCAGCATCGACGTCTCGGAGCGGTGAGTCGAGAACACCGGGTGGGTGAGGTACGGCGAGGTGCGGCGCAGCTCCTGCGGGACGGCGGGCTCGCCGGTCGCCTGCGGTTCCGCCACCCCGAAGGCCGCGCAGACCGCGGCGAGGTGCTCGGCGGTGGTGGTCTCGTCACAGCTGACGCCGACCTCGTCGGCGCCGGCCCGGCGGAGCAGGACGCCCCGCTCGCGGGCCGCGGTGACGACCTCGGCGGCACGCCCCGGCACCCGGGCCAGGACGGTGTCGAAGAACGCGTCGTGCACGACCTCGACGCCGCCGGCGCGCAGCGCGTCCGCGAGAGCGGCGGCGTGCCCGGCCACCCGGCCGGCGATCCGGCGCAGGCCGGCGGGCCCGTGGTACACCGCGTACATCGAGGCCATCACGGCGAGGAGCACCTGGGCGGTGCAGATGTTGCTCGTCGCCTTCTCTCGCCGGATGTGCTGCTCGCGCGTCTGCAGCGCCAACCGGTAGGCGGGGTGGCCGTCGGCGTCCCGCGACACCCCGACCAACCGGCCGGGCAACGAGCGCTCGAGACCGCCGCGCACGGCCATGTAGGCGGCGTGCGGGCCCCCGTAGCCGAGCGGCACGCCGAAGCGCTGGCTGGTGCCGACGGCGACGTCGGCGCCGGCCTCGCCGGGCGGCGTCAGCAGGGTGAGGGCCAGCAGGTCGGCGGCGACGGTGAGCAGCGCGCCCGCGTCGTGGGCCGCGCGGGCCAGGGGGGCGAGGTCGCGAACGGCGCCGCTCGTACCGGGGTACTGGGCGAGGACGCCGAACACCCCGCCGTCGCCGGCGGCCTCCGCGAGGGCGGCCGCGGGGTCGCCCGACAGGTCGGTCTCGACCACGCGGATCCCCAGCGGCTCGGCCCGGGTGAGCACGACCGCCCGGGTCTGGGGCAGGACGTCGGCGTCGACGACGAGCACGGCGCCGGCCGGTGCCTTCGAGGTGCGCCGCATCAGGGTCATCGCCTCGGCGGCGGCGGTCGCCTCGTCGAGCAGCGAGGCGTTGGCGATGGCGAGGCCGGTGAGGTCCTCGACGACGGTCTGGAAGTTCAGCAGCGCCTCGAGCCGGCCCTGCGAGATCTCGGGCTGGTAGGGCGTGTACGCGGTGTACCAGGCCGGGTTCTCGAGGACGTTCCGCTGGATCACCCCAGGGACGGCGGTGCCGTGGTACCCGAGGCCGATCATCGGCACCGCGACCGTGTTGCGGGCCGCGAGCGCGCGTAGCTCGGCGAGCACCTCGCGCTCGCTCCGGGCGGCCGCCAGGTCCAGCGGCTCGTCGCTGCGGATGCTCGGCGGGACGACCGCCGTGACGAGCTCCTCGAGCGAGGCGTGGCCGACGGTGGCCAGCATCGCGCGGACGTCGTCGGGGTCGGGCCCGATGTGCCGGTCCGCGAAGACGACGGCCGGGTCCCGGTGCCGGGCCGCCGCGGTGCGGCCCTCCGCGGGGCCGTCTCCGGCGGGACGGTCGCCTGCGGGAGCGTCGAGGAGGGACGTCATGCGGGGCTCCAGCGGGGGTGAGGGTTCCGCGGCCCGGCACCGACGTCGGTGGGCCGCCTGGTCGCCTCCCCCTCTGTCGAGCGCCGTCCCGGGGAGGGGCGACGCGCTCCAGAGCTGCCTCGCTCACACGGTCCTGGCGCCTGAGAGGTTCTGGGGAGAGTTGCCCCTTCGGCGCCCGACACCGCCCCTGTGGCGGATCTTGGTGGTCTTCAGTGGTACGGGGCGGCCCGGGACTCTCCCGTGCGAGGTCGACGGCTCCCGCGATGCTACCAGCGCCGGCAGGGGCCGGCCCGCCGCGACCGTGGGCCCGAGGGGTGCGTCGACCGTTCGGCCCGTCGGTGAGCGGCGCAGACCCGCGAGCCGGTAGCGTCGGGGGGTGATCGTGGTCAGTGTCTGCAGCCTCAAGGGCGGGGTCGGGAAGACCTCGGTCGTCCTCGGACTCGCCTCGGCGGCGCTCGCCAAGGGCGTCCCGACCCTGGTCGTCGATCTCGATCCGCAGGCCGATGCGACGCTCGCGCTCGACGTCTCGGGGTCGGTCGAGGTCGACGTCGCGACTCTGCTCGGCAACCCCCGCCGCAAGACGTTCGACGCCGCCGTCACGGCCAGCGGGTGGGCGGGCGAGGGGGGCGGCCTCGACGTCATCCCGGGATCGGCCGAGAGCGCCGCCTACGACGGCCGGCGCTCGACCGAACGTGCCCTCTCGCGGCTCGGCCAGGCGCTGGCGATGACGCAGGACTACCGGCTCGTCGTCATCGACTGCCCGCCCTCGTTCGGCGGGCTCACCCGCTCGGGCCTGGTGGCGAGCAACCGCGCGATGGTCGTCACCGAGCCGGCGCTCTTCTCCGTCACGGCGGCGGACCGGGCCCTACGCGCGATCGACGAGCTGCGCCGCGCGAGCGCCCCCGACCTGCAGCCGCTCGGTGTGGTGGTCAACCGCTACCGCGACCGCTCCCCCGAGCACCGCTACCGGGTGACCGAGCTGGCCGACATGTTCGGGCCGCTCGTGCTCACCCCGACCATCCCCGAGCGCAGCGCACTGCAGCAGGCGCAGGGCGCCAGCATGCCGGTGCACCGTTGGCCGGGCCCTGCGGCGACCGAGCTGGCGGGAGCGTTCGACGCGCACCTCGCCCGGGTGCTGAGGGCGGAGTCGCGGCCGCCGCGCCGCCGGCTCGCCACCGGTTCGGCGTCCGGGGCCTCCCCCGAGGCCGCGGCCGTCTGACCCGCCCCACCCTCCGTCGGCTCGTCCCGCCCCACCCCCGTTGATCATGCAATCCGCGTGGATCATGCGCGCGGCGGCGATCGTCTTCGGCTGACTGCCGCAAATGCGTCAGGACCCGGCGACACGCCGTTGGATGACGGCGTTTCGCCGAGTTCTGATGTTCGTGCGGTGGCGGTCGCCGTCGCCACGGGGGGCGGGAGCACGCGAGCATGTGGTGAGCCTGCGCCGAGCCTGTCCGATGCCGCGCCCGGCGACCGCTGCCCACATGCATGATCAACGCGGATTGCATGATCAACGCGTCGACGGGTGGGAGTCGGGTGGACCCCGGGGGCGGGGTCAGCCGGTGGCGCGGGTACGCCGGCGGGTCGCCAGCTCGTCGTCGGGGTGGTCGGAGGGCTCCTCACCCGGCCGCTCCCCCGGGAGTTCGGCGAGGCTGCCCTCGACCTCGCGCCACACGCGCCCGACGGCGATGCCGAAGACACCCTGGCCGCCCTGCACGAGATCGATCACCTCGTCGGCGGAGGTGCACTCGTAGACGCTCGCACCGTCGCTCATCAGCGTGATCTGCGCCAGGTCCTCGACGCCCCGCTCGCGCAGGTGGCTCACCGCGACGCGGATCTGCTGCAGCGACACACCGGTGTCGAGCAGCCGCTTCACGACCTTGAGCACGAGGATGTCGCGGAAGCTGTAGAGCCGCTGCGTACCCGAGCCCGTAGCAGGGCGCACGCTGGGCTCCACGAGCCCGGTGCGGGCCCAGTAGTCGAGCTGGCGGTAGGTGATGCCCGCCGCGCCGCAGGCGGTCGGGCCGCGGTAACCGACGTGCTCGTCGAGGACCGGCAGGTCCTCGGTGAACAGCAGACCCTGCGCCGACGCCGGAACGCCGGACGAGCGCGGCACGCCACCAGGGGCCTCGCCGGTACCGCTCACGCCGTCCTCCTGTCCCTGCGCCCTCGCGGGGAAGAGTCGTGTGCCGCGGTGCCGCACACCTGTGGTGGAACTACACCGAGGGCTTTACCCTTCGAACCGTAAGGGGCGGGCAGCCGAGCGTCAACGAAGCCCTCCGACCGGGCACCCCGCGTGTCGTATAACGATTCGACGCGCCGCCGACACGCCATCCGTCGACCACGGACTGTACTCAAACCGTGACCGTACTTGAACGGAGTGTCACGTACGGGTCAGCTAGGGGGCTGCTGGCCGGGCGCGCCCTCGCCGAAGTCCTCCGGCGAGATCTGGTCGAGGAACTCCCGGAACTTCTCGACCTCGTCCTCGTCCTCGTCCTCGTCGGGAACGGCCACCCCGCCGGCCGCGAGCACCTCGTCGGCGCCGACGATCCGCGACCCCGTCCGCAGCGCGAGGGCGATGGCGTCGGACGAGCGGGAGCTCACGGTCAGGCCCCCGTCGAAGACCAGCTCGGCGTGGAACACGTTGTCCTTGATGGCGACGATGCGGACCTCGACCAGCCGCCGCCCGAGCGCCTCGATCACGTCGCGCAGCAGGTCGTGCGTGAGCGGCCGCGGCGGGACGATGCCCTGCTGGGCGTGCGCGATCGCCGTCGCCTCGGGCGCCCCGACCCAGATCGGCAGGTAGCGATCACCGCCCCGCTCGCGCAGCAGGACGATGGGCTGGTTGGAGGGCATCTCCACCCGGACACCGACGACGTCGAGCTCGCGCACACCGTCACGGTACCCCGGGCCCCCCGGCGGCGCGACGGCCCCCTGGCCGCCCGGACGGCCGCGGCGGCACCGCGCCGGGCTAGGGGCCAGGTCGTTGCAGGGCGCTCGCGACCAGCGCCGCGTGCAGGCGCACGCACAGAGCGGCGACCTCGCGCGAGACCTCGTCGGCGCGCCCGGCCGCCTCCGGTCCACGCTGCCGGCGCAACGGCGCGACCACCTGTTCGACCAGGCCCGCCTCGCGGTCCGCGGCGTTCCGGAAGGGCCGCAGGTGCCGGGGTTCGATGCCGAAGCGCGCGAGCCCGGCAGCGGCCCGGAGGACAGCCAGCGCCTCGCCGTCGTAGAGGCCGCCGCCGCGCGGCGCCGTCAGCCCGAACGACTCCAGCTCGGCGAGCAGCTCCTCGCCCGCTGCCGCCGCGGCCAGCAGCTCGGCCCTGGTGAACGTCGGCTCGCCGGCCCCGGGGTTCACCTGCGCGTCTGGGACCAGCCTGGGGACGCGCGGAGCCCCGGGCAGGGCGGGCGGCTGCAGGCCCGCGTCGAGCGCGTCGAGGTGATCGCGGATGACCCGCAGGGGCATGTAGTGGTCGCGCTGCACGGCCAGCACGAAGCGCAGGCGCTCCAGGTCGCCGTGGCTGAACTTGCGGTAGCCCGACGGGGTCCGCTCGGGCTCGACGAGGCCCTGCTCCTCGAGGAACCGGATCTTCGAGATGGTCACGTCGGGGAACTCGGGGCGCAGCGCCTCGAGCACCGCGCCGATGCTCATCGGCGGCCGTGAGTTCCGTTCGCCGTCGGGGCGGCGCGCCGCGTTCGGCACGGGGCCCTCACCAGCCGGCGGCGGCCCCGCCGCGCGGGCTGGGGTGGAAGACGAGGCGGTACTTGCCGATCTGGACCTCGTCGCCGTCCCGCAGCACGACCTCGTCGATCCGGTCGCGCTGCACGTACGTGCCGTTCAGGCTGCCGACGTCGCGGACGACGAACACCCCGTCGGGCCGGCGGACGAACTCCGCGTGGCGCCTCGACACCGTGACGTCGTCGAGGAAGATGTCGCTGTCGGGGCGGCGGCCGGCGGTCGTCGTCTCGGAGTCCAGCAGGAACCGCGCGCCCGTGTTGGGCCCGCGCTGGACGACGAGCAGCGCCGACCCCTCCGGCAGGGCGTCGATGGCCGTCCGGTCGGTCGACGACAGCCCCGACTCGGCGGCCTCGGGCGCCTCGGGCACGCCCACCGGCGACAGGGACATGGTCGTCTCGGGCCCGCTGGTGCCCTGCCCGGGCGCGGGCGAGCCCGCCGCCTCACCGGCTCGGCTGCCGGTGTCGGGTTCCGTCATCGCCGTCTCCTCGTTCCCCTGGCGTTTCGCCGCCCCGCTCGGGCGTGGCACGCCCCGAGCCGGCAAGCCTAACCCTCGACGCGAGGTCGAGGTAACGAGTGTGCCCCTGTCCGCGGCAGGGCCGTCAGGACAGCTGATCGCGATACTGGTCCGCTGAGAGGAGGGCGTCGAGGGCCCCAGGGTCCGACAGCTCGACCTCGAACATCCATCCCTGCCCGTAGGGGTCGGTGTTGACCAGTTCGGGGGTCGCGTCCAGCGCCTCGTTGCGGGCCACCACCGTGCCGCTCACGGGCGCGTAGAGGTCGCTGACGCTCTTGGTCGACTCGACCTCGCCGACCGAGCTCCCCGCGTCGACCGTGCTCCCCTGCTCGGGCAGGGACACGAACACGATGTCGCCGAGCGCGTCCTGGGCGTAGGCGGTGATCCCGACCCGCACCCGCTCGCCGACGGGCTGCACCCACTCGTGCTCGCTGGTGTAGCGCAGGTCGTCGGGGTACTCGAACTCGGCCATCGGTCGCCCTCTCAGCTGCCGTGCCCGGGCCGCCCTCCGGTCAGGGCGCCCCGCCCTGGGCCGGGCGAGCGTACTGAGGCTTGGTGGCGGGTCGCAACGCGTCGACGGTCACCACCCCGGGCTGGGTCACCTTGGCCTGGGCACCCTTGCTCTTCAGGACGTCGAGGACGCCGCCGGGGATCTGCAGCAGGCGTGCCAGGGTCTGCGGGTCGCCGATCACCTTGTAGCGGTAGGGCGGCGTCAGCAGGCGCGAGTCGACCCGGACGCCGTCCGCGTCGTCGGTGAACGCCGTCGCGGCCACGACCCGCACGTCGCCGATCTGGACCACCTCGGCGCCGCCGTCGCGCAGCTCCTCGAGGGTGTCGAGCAGGATCGAGGCGTCGATCTGCCGCTTCGGGTCGCTGATCTCGAGCTCGATGCCCGGTCCGGACGCCGGTAGGGTGCCCGCCAGGATGCCCAGGGTGTCGAGCCGCTGCCGCGCGGCCTCCTGAGCCGCGGCGGAGCTGTCGGTGCCGGACGCGAGCCGGTCGCGGATCGCCTGCTCGTCGCGGACGTCCTGGTCCGCGCGTGCCTCGGCGTTCGTGACGTTGTCGAGCAGGCGCACCAGGTCGGCCTGGCGCAGCGAGTCGAGCCCCTGCGTCTGCGTCTGCCGCGCCTGGACGACCAGGGCGAAGCCGAGCAACGCGCACAGCACGCCCGCCAGCAGCTGGGCCCGGCTGGCCCGCGGGCGCCACGCCTGGCCGAGTCGCCGGCGTGCCACCTCGGGCTCCGGAGGGCCGGCCGGGTGCGGGTCGCCGGGCAGCAGCGGCGGGACGTCCCCGGCCGGCACCTCGGGACCAGCGGCCGCGGTCGGCTCCCCCGGTTCCCCCGGCCGAGCGGCGTCGTCGGGATCATCGGCGTCCTCCGCGTCGGCGACGTCACCGGCTTCTTCCCCGTGAGTCGCGTCACTCGCTTCCTCAGCCTGATCGGGCTCGCTCCGGTCGACGACGTCGGCCGGCTCGGCGACGTCAACCGGCTCCTCGGCGTCGGTCGGCTCGGCGGCGTCGGCGGGCTCATCGGGATCGGACGGGTCGGCAACGGGCAGTGGCGGCTCCGGCGTCTCGACGGGAAAGTCGTCCTCGACGGGAGCCTCGTCCTCGACGGGGGGCGCCGCGCGGGCGGCGTCCGGCTCGTCAGGCTCGCCGGGCGCGTCGGCCGGGGCGGTGCCGCGCGTGGTGCTCTCGTCGGCCATGGTCACGCCTTGAACAGGTGCCGCCGGATGGACGCGGCGTTGGAGAAGATCCGGATGCCGAGGACGACGACCACGCCGGTGGACAGCTGCGACCCGACGCCGAGCTGGTCGCCGAGGTAGACGATGAGCGCGGCGACGATGATGTTCGAGAGGAACGACACCGTGAAGACGCGGTCGTCGAAGATCCCGTCGAGCACCGCGCGCAGGCCGCCGAAGACGGCGTCGAGGGCCGCGACGACGGCGATCGGCAGGTACGGCTGCAGCCACAGGGGCACCGTGGGCTCGAGCACGAGACCGGCGACGACGCCGATGAGCAGGCCGATCGCGGCGATCACGGGGAGACCTCCGGGGTGGTGGTTGACGAGCCCGACGGGGCGGCAGGCGACGGGCCGGTCGACGACCCGGTCGACGACCCGGACGACGTGGCCGTCGGCGCCCCCGGCGAGCGGGCCGGCGCGGCGTGCGTCAGGCGGGTCGTCGTGCCCCCCGCGCCCGGCAGGTCCAGACGCGACGACGCGACGATAGCCGCCCGGATCCCGTAGTTGTCGCGCAGCGCCTGCAGGTAGGCCCCCGCCGGGCTCGCCGCGAACCGGGTCTGGAGGGCGCCGCTGTCGCCGACGGCCGAGACGACGTAGGGGGGCACGAGCGGGCGGAAGTCCACGAGGATTGCCTGTCCGGCGTAGCGGATCGCCGAGCGCGACGTGAGCCGCTGGCCGTTGATCGCGATCGCCTCGGCGCCCGCGGACCAGAGCCCGTTGACCACGGTCTGCACATCGCGGTCGAGCACCCGCGACTGGTCGGGACTGCCGTTGGCCCGCGGATCGCTCCCGGGCGCCGCTGTCGACGCGGGCGCGTCGGCCATGGTGATCTGCAGGCCGGGGCCGGTCACCGGGGCCACCCCCGACACCAGCTCGAGCAGGGCGGCCTGCTGGGCGAGGTCGCCCTCGCGGCCGCCGGCGAGCGAGCGGGCCTGCAGCTCGGCCACCTGCGACCGCAGCTGGTCGAGCTCGCGCTGGTCGCTGTCGACCCGGGCGCTGCGCCGCTTGACCTCGGCCTGCAGAGCCGCCGTGGCCTGCGCCGCCTCGGGCTGAGGACGGCGCAGCTCGGCGATCGCCCGGGCGGTGACGGCGCCGCACACGAGGGCGAGCACGAGCGTGACGACGACCGCGCGGCGGCCGGGCGCCCCGCCGGTGGCCCGCCGCTGGGCGGCGGCCGCATACCCGGGGTCGAGCGGGCGTTCCATGACCTCGCGCAGCAGGGTCATGGACGCGTCGACCACGCGGGGGCGGCCCGGCGGCTGAGCGCCCGCCGGATCCGTCGCGTGCACCACCGCGCCATGCTTTCACGGCGAGGGGACCGCGGCGGCGCCCGGGCTCAGGCCGGCGCGGATCCCGTGGGGGGGTCGCCCGGGGTACCCGCCGGCGGCCCGCTGGAGGACCCGCGGGAGGGCCCGCCGGACGCATCGGTCGCGTCGGCGCGGACGACGTCCCGCACCTGCCGCACGTACAGCCAGCCCGCCCACCAGTACAGGCCGACCCCCCACCACGCGAAGGCCCAGCCGAACACCCGGGCGGGCGTGGCGAGCGGGCCGCCGACCTCGGCGAGCAGCAGCAGCGGGAACGCGTAGAGCAGGTTGAACGTGGCCGCCTTGCCCAGGAAGTGCACGGGCAGCGGGCCGTACCCGTGCCGGGCGAGCACGGGCACCGTGAACGCCAGCAGCACGTCACGCAGCACGATCACGGCGACGATCCACCACGGCACCACGTCGCGCCAGGCCAGCCCGACCAGGGTCGCGGCGATGTAGAGGCGGTCCGCGGCGGGGTCGAGCAGCTGCCCGAGCCGCGACACCTGGCCCCACCGGCGGGCCAGCTTGCCGTCGGCGTAGTCGGTGAACCCGCTGAACATGAGCACGGCCAGCGCCCAGCCGTCGTGGTGCTGGACGACGAGCCAGAAGAACACGGGCACGAGCAGGAGCCGCAGCACGCTGAGCGCGTTCGGCAGGGTGAGGACCTGGTCGCCGACGCGTTCGGTGGGCGGGCCTGCGCCGGGGCCGGTGGCTGTCACGGCGGCGGTGCCGCGCGGGGGCACCCCGGGTCAGTCCCTCGGCCCGCCGGCCACGTACACGACCTGGCCGGAGACGAACGACGCCTCGTCGCGGGCGAAGAACGAGACCATGGCCGCGATGTCGTGGGGGGTGCCCACGCGACGGACCGGGATCTCCTTCGCGACGGCCGCCTTGAAGTCGTCGAACGACACGCCCATGCGGGCGGCGGTGGCTGCGGTCATGTCCGTGGCGATGAAGCCGGGCGCGACGGCGTTGACGGTGACCCCGAACGACCCGAGCTCGATCGCGAGGGTCTTGGTGAAGCCCTGCAGGCCGGCCTTGGCGGCGGAGTAGTTCGCCTGCCCCCGGTTGCCGAGCGCCGACGTGCTCGACAGGTTGACGATCCGGCCCCAGCGGTCCTCGGTCATGAACCGCTGCGTCTCGCGGCTCATGAGGAAGGCGCCGCGCAGGTGTACGCCGATCACGGCGTCCCAGTCGTCGTCAGTCATCTTGAAGAGCATGTTGTCGCGGATGATCCCCGCGTTGTTCACCAGGACGGCGGGGCGGCCCAGGCCCTCGACGACGCGCTGCACGGCGGCGGCGACCTTGTCGCGGTCGGCCACGTCGACGCCGACGGCGAGCGCCTGCCCACCCGCCGACGTGATCGCGTCGACGGTGCCCGCGCAGGCGGACTCGTCGAGGTCGAGGACCGCCACGGCGAACCCGTCCGCGGCGAGCCGGGTGGCGACCGCGGCGCCGATCCCGCGGGCCGCGCCGGTCACGACCGCCACCCGCCGGCCCGTGGTGCCCTCGCTCATGCCGCACTCCCTCGCTCTCCCGAAGCCTCGACGGGCAACCTATCTCCCTGGTCCTCCGGATGGGCCCGCTGGCGCCGTGGCATGAGCAACAACGCCGCGACCGTGAGCAGCGCGACGGCGGCGAGCACCACGAAGACGTCGTGGGTGGCGACCGCGAGGGCGGCGCGCACCGCACGGGCGACGTCCGGCGCGGTACCGGGCGCCAGGGCGAGCCGGGCGGGATCGGCGCCGCGCGGCACCCGGGCCACCGTCACCGCCGTGACCAGGGCACCGAACGCGGCCACGCCGACGGCGCTGCCCAGCGAGCGGCTGAACATCGAGGTGCCGGTGACCAGGCCCCGCTCCGCCCAGCCGACCGAGGACTGGACGGCGACCATCGTGGGGCTCGCCACGAGGCCCATGCCGACGCCGGCCACGAAGCACACGCCGGTCACGGCCCACAGCCCCGAGGACGCCCCCAGCGTGACGCCCCACGCCATCGACAGCAGCAGCACCACCCCGCCGACGAGGGCGGTGTCGCGGAAGCCGACCCGCAGGTAGAGCCGCCCCGAGAAGGTGGCGGCCAGCGGCCAGCCCACGGTCATCGCGCCGAGGGCGAACCCGGCGACCACGGCCGATGCCCCGAGCACGCCCTGCGCGAACACCGGCACGTACGAGTCGAGCCCGATCAGCAGGGCGCCGACCCCGAACTGCACCAGCGCGCCGCCGACCAGCACGGGCCGGCGGAACACCCACAGCGGGACGACGGGCTCGGGTGCCCTCCGCTCGACCCCGACGAAGGCGACGAGCGCCAGCACGCCGGCGACCGGCACCCCGATGCCGTCGACGGAGCGCCAGGGCCAGGCGACGCCGCCCTCGAGCAGCCCGAGGATCACCAGGGACCAGCCGGCGACGAGCAGCGCGGCGCCGGCGACGTCCATGGACCTGCGGGTGCGCTCGACCCGCTCGGAGAAGTGCCGCACCAGCAGCCATGCCGCGACGCCGCCGACGGGCAGGTTGACGACGAAGATCCAGCGCCAGGACGCGTACTCGGAGGCCAGGCCGCCGATCAGCGGGCCGACGATCGCGCTGATCCCCCAGACGCTGGCGAGGTAGCCCTGGACCCGCGCGCGCTCGGCCACGGTGTAGAGGTCCCCGACGACGGTGAGGCTGACCGGCTGGACGGCGCCCGCGCCGAACCCCTGCACGGCGCGGCCGGCGATGAGCAGGGCCATCGTCGGGGCGGCGGCGCAGAGGACGGACCCGAGGAGGAACACGCCGATGCCGGCCAGCAGGACCGGCCTGCGGCCGTGCGTGTCGGCGATCCGGCCGAACAGCGGCGTGGTGACCGCAGAGGTCAGCAGGTAGATCGAGAAGAGCCACGGGAACTGCGAGAAGCCCCCGAGCTCGCGGACGATCGTGGGGACGGCGGTGGCGAGCACGGTGGAGTCGAGCGCCACCAAAGCGGTCGCCGACATCACGCTCGCCAGCACGGCGCCACGCTCGGAACGGAACCCGACGCCGGCCCGCTCGGCCACCTCAGTCATCCCATGACCCTATCGAGCCGCTCCCCAACTCTCGCGGCGATCATGCACGCTGGAGCGATCACCCCCGCCCATTCGTTCCCCGTTGATCATGCAATCCGCGTTGATCATGCTCCGGGCGAGCCGACTCGATGATCCACGGGAAATGCATGATCAACGCGGCTTGCATGATCAACGGGAGGTGGGCGGAGACACGGCCGTCGTGCGGCGGTCGTCGGGCAGGCGTCTGGTCAGGCCGCGACGGTCGAGCAGCTCGAGCAGCGGAACGATCACGCGCCGGGACGTCCCGAGGGCCTGCCGCGCCTCGCTGGTCGTGAACGGTTGCGGCAGGTCGGCGAGCACACCGGCGGCCTCCCGGTCGGCGCCGGCCAGCAGGACGACACCGTCGGCGACGCGCAGCACCGCTCCCGCCCGTTCGGCGGCCGCGACCTCGCGCCGGCCCAGGCCGAGGGCGGCGAGCCGGTCCGCGGCGGGTGCGGCGAACGGCGCCCCCTCGAGGTCGGAGCGCAGGGCCTCGAGGGCCGCCGCCACCGGAGCGGGCAGCTCGGGTGCCAGCCGGGTGTCGACCACGCGGCCGGCCCGCACGGCGTAGGGCGCGGCGACGAGCCCCACCACGATGGCGTCGTCCGGCACACCGAGCAGGGCGCGCGCCTGCGCCACCGGCACACCCGGCTCCACGCCCGCGACGGGGCGCTGGGCACCGACGGCCGTGCCCAGCGCCGAGCGCCAGCGGGCCGCGGCGGCGGCATCGACGAGCCACTCCCCCACCCGCTCGGCGCCGGCAGGCTCCGCCGCTCCCGTCGAGCGCAGCTCGGCGGCCCGCAGCGCCCCGCGCTCGCGCAGCAGCGCGGCGCCGTCCGGCCGTCCACCGGCCTCCAGCCGCGCCAGCTCACCCGCCCGGGCCCGGGCAGCGCCGCGCCGGGCGAGCACCGGCGGCGCCGTGTCGAGCACCGTCACCCGGGCGACGATCCGGTGCGCGCCGGGGTCGCGCAGCAGGGCCACGTCACCGGCCGCCAGCGGCAGCGGCCGGTCGAGCGCCAACCGGGCGTGCGAGGCATCGAGGGGGCGGATCCGGACGCCGACCGCCGCGGAGCCCACGTGGAGTACCGCCTGCGGCGGCAGCCGGAACTCGTCCACGCCGGCGCCGGTGAGGTCGAGGCGGGCGTCGACGGCGGCCGTGAGCGCCGCGGCGCCCGGCGTGGCCAGCGCGTCGCCGCGCCCGACCTCCTCCTTCTCGACCCCGCGCAGGTTGACCGCGACCCGTGCCACCGCGGGCACTGCCACCTCCCGCGCGCCCAGGCTCTGCAGCCCCCGGACCCGGACGCCGCCCCGCTCGGCGCCCCCGGCGAGCAGGGTCAGCTCGTCACCCACCCGCAGCGTCCCGGCGTCGAGGGTCCCGGTGACGACGGTGCCGCTGCCGCGGATCGTGAACGACCGGTCCACCCACAACCGCACGGGAGCCGTGACGTCGGGCGCCGGCAGCGACCCCACCAGCTCGGCGAGCGCCGCGCGCAGCTCGTCGAGTCCGGCCCCGGTGCGCGCACTCACGGCCACCGACGGCAGCCCGGCCAGGCTGGTGTCGGCCAGCCGCGCGCGGACGTCGTCCGCCGTCGCGACCGGTTCGGCGAGATCGGCGCGCGTGACCGCGACAACCCCGTGTCGCACCCCGAGCGCGTCGAGGGCGGCGACGTGCTCGGCGGTCTGCGGCATCCAGCCCTCGTCCGCGGCCACGACGAGCAGCACGGCCGGCACCGGCCCCACCCCCGCCAGCATGGTCGGCACGAACCGCTCGTGCCCCGGGACGTCGACGAACGCGACGACCTCGCCGCCGGGCAGCTCCGTCCACGCGAAGCCGAGGTCGATCGTCATGCCCCGGCGCCGCTCCTCCTCGAAGCGGTCGGGCTCCATGCCGGTGAGCGCGCGCACCAGCGTCGACTTGCCGTGGTCGACGTGCCCCGCGGTGGCGACGACGTGCATCAGGAGCCCGCTACCCGCATGACGGCCCGGACCAGGGCGTCGTCGTCCGCAGGCGAGACGGCGCGGAGGTCGAGCAGCAGCCGGCCGTGCTCCACCCGCCCCAGCACGGCCGGGTCTCCCGTGCGCAGCGGCGCCGCAAGCTCCTCCGGCAGCTCCACGGCGGCCGAGGGCAGCGGCACCCCGGGAGCACCCCCGCCGCCCACCACCGCCTCGCTCGTCACCGCCCGGGCCCGGACGCCGCCGGCGACGAGCCGGCCGGCCAGCGCCTCGGCCCGCCGGGTGAGCTCCTCCGCCGGAACGGTCAGCGCCGCGGCGGTCGGCGTCCGGGGGCCCGTGACGGTCGCCTCCAGTGCGGCCAGCGTGAGCTTGTCGACCCGCAGCGCCCGGGCGAGCGGGTGCCGCCGCAGCCGCTCGACCAGGTCGGCGCGGCCCAGCAGCAGGCCGGCTTGCGGCCCACCGAGGAGCTTGTCGCCGCTGGCGGTCACCAGGTCCGCGCCGCCCTCCAGGGCTGCGGCGGCCGACGGCTCGGCGGGCAGCGACGGCTCGGGAGCCAGCAGTCCCGAGCCGATGTCGGCCACGACCGGCACGCCGAGGGTCGCGAGCTCGCCGACCTCGACCGCACTGGTGAACCCGGTGACGACGAAGTTCGAGGGGTGCACCTTGAGCACGAAGCCGGTGTCGGGCCCGATCGCCGCCGCGTAGTCCTCGAGGTGCGTGCGGTTCGTGGTGCCCACCTCGCGCAGCCGCGCGCCGGTCGAGACGAGCAGGTCGGGCAGCCGGAAGCCGTCACCGATCTCGACGAGCTCCCCGCGGCTGACGACGATCTCACGGCCCTGGGCGAGCGCGGTCGCCGCGAGGACGACCGCGGCGGCGCCGTTGTTGACCACGTGCACCGCCTCGGCGGCGGGCACGGCCGACGCCAGGGCCGCCAGAGCACCGCGGCCGCGGGGGGCACGCCGGCCGGTGGCGAGATCGAGCTCGACGTCGGTGGTGCCTGCGGCGGCCAGCAGCGCCTCGATCGCCGCGGCCGAGAGCGGGGCCCGCCCCAGGTTGGTGTGCAGCACGACCCCGGTGGCGTTGAGCACGGGGCGCATCGACCCGGGGCGCGCGGGCAGCGTGGCCAGCGCCGCGTCCGCTGCCTGTGCGGCGTCCTCTGCGGGCAGGTCGCCGGAGCGCACGCGCGCGAGGGCGGCCACGACGGCGTCCTTGACGGCGGCCCGGCCCAGGCGGTCGGCCGCCGCCGTCAGGCGGGGGTCCGCGAGCACGGCGTCCGTGCGCGGGACGCGGCGGCGCGGGTCACCGCCCGTGGCGGTGTCGGGCACGCCGGGGAGTCTAGGTGAGCCGCCGGTTGCCGTCCCGTCTACATTTCGGGCATGCCTCGACGGTGCCGGGTCGGCGTGCAGCTGCCCGAGGTGGAGCGGTACGTGCCCTGGCCGGAGCTCGTCGCCATGGCGCGGGACGCCGAGGCCGCCGGCTTCGACTCGATCTGGGTCGGCGACCACCTGCTCTACGACCTGCCCGACGGATCGACGCGGGGGCCCTGGGAGGCCTGGACGTCGCTCGCCGCGCTGGCCGCCGTGACCGAGCGGGTCGAGCTCGGTCCGCTGGTGGCGTCGACGAGCTTCCACGCGCCGGCGATGCTCGCCAAGCAGGCGGCGACGATCGACGCGATCAGCGGCGGCCGGCTGGTGGTCGGGCTCGGCGCCGGCTGGAACGAGCGCGAGTACCGGGCGTTCGGATTCCCCTACGACCACCGGGTCTCCCGCTTCGAGGAGGCCTTCACGATCGTCCGGACATTGCTGCGCGACGGGCGCATCGACCACGCCGGCACGTACTACAGCGTGCAGGACTGCGTGCTCGACCCCGCGCCCGCGCGCCCCGGCGGCCCGCCGCTCATGCTCGGGTCGATCGGCCCGCGGATGCTCCGGATCGGGTTGCCGCACGTGCAGGCGTGGAACGTCTGGTGGAGCGACTACGGCAACACGCCGGCGGGCTTCGCGGGCGTCCGCGAGCGGGTCGAGGTTGCAGCCGCGGACGCGGGCCGGGAGCCGGGCGAGGTCGAGGCGACCGCCGCCGTGCTGGTGAGCGTGCCCGGCGGCCGCGGGCGGGTGATGGGCGACTCGGCCAAGGGCGCGGTGCGGCCGGTGCGGGGCTCCCCCGCGGACGTCGCCGCGCACGTGTCGGCGCTCGCGGACGCCGGCGCGGACTCGGTGCAGCTCGTCGTCGACCCGATCACGCGGGGGTCGATCGCCTGGCTGGCCGACGCGCTGGCAATCCTCGACGTCGCGGCGCCCCCCGAACCCGCGGCGCCCCCCGAACCCGCGGCGCCCCCCGAACCCGCGGCGCCCCCCGAACCCGCGGCGCCCCCCGAACCCGCGGCGCCCCCCGAACCCGCGGCGCCCCCCGAATCCCCGCGCTGATCAAGGAAGCTGGAGGGATCATGGCCGGTCAGCTCCGCAGTTCCGCCTGGTACGGCGGTCAGGACCGCAACGCGTACATCCACCGCGCGTGGATGCGCCGGGGCCTGCCCGCCTCGGCCTTCGAGGGCCGCCCCCAGATCGCGATCGCCGACACCGCCTCCGACCTGACGCCCTGCAACAAGCACCTCACGGAGCTCGCCGGCCGGGTCGCGAACGGGGTCTGGGAGGCGGGCGGCGTCCCGCAGCACCTGCCGGTCATGGGGATCGGCGAGACCAACGTGCGGCCCACCGCCATGCTGTGGCGCAACCTCGCCGCCATGCAGATCGAGGAGATGCTGCGGGCGAACCCAGTCGACGGTGTGGTGCTGCTCGGCGGCTGCGACAAGACGATCCCCGCGCTGCTCATGGCGGCGGCGTCGGTCGACCTGCCGGCTGTCGTCGTCCCGGGTGGCCCGATGCTCACCGGGACCTTCCGCGGGACGCCGCTCGGCTGTGGCACCGACGTGTGGCGGCTGTCGGAGGAGGTCCGCGCGGGCACCCTCTCGCGCGAGGCGTTCCTCGACTCCGAGTCGTCGATGATCCGCAGCAAGGGGCACTGCAACACCATGGGGACGGCGTCCACCATGGGCCTGCTCGCCGAGGTGCTGGGGACGACCATCCCGGGCACCGCGGGCCTCCCGGCGCCCGACGCGCGGCTCGCCGCCCGCGCCCACGACACCGGCCGCCTGGCCGTCGAGCTCGTCGCCGCGGGGCGGCGGCCGAGCCAGGTGGTGACGGCCGGCTCGTTCCGCAACGCGATCGTGGCGCTGGCCGCGCTGGGCGGGTCGACGAACGCCGTCGTGCACCTGCTGGCGATCGCCGGCCGGCTGGGGGTGCCGCTCACGCTCGACGACTTCGACCGGATCGGCCACGACGTGCCGCTGCTGGTCGACCTCCAGCCTGCGGGACGGTTCCTGATGGAGGACTTCCACCGGGCCGGCGGGCTGCTCGCCGTGCTGCGGGAGGTCCGGGAGCTGCTCGACCCGGCCGCTCTGACCGTCGATGGCCGGCCGCTTGTCGACCACCTCGACGACGCCCGCATCTGGGACGAGCAGGTGCTGCGGCCCGTCGCGACCCCGCTGCAGGAACGTGCCGGCATCGCGGTACTCCGGGGGAACCTCGCGCCCGGCGGCGCCGTGATCAAGCCGGCGGCGGCGTCTCCGCACCTGCTGCGGCACCGCGGCCGGGCCGTGGTCTTCGACTCGATCGAGGACCTGCACGCCCGGCTGGACGACCCGGCCCTGGACGTCGACGCCGACTCGGTGCTCGTGCTGCGCGGCTGCGGGCCGCGCGGGTACCCCGGCATGCCCGAGGTGTCGAACATGCCGCTGCCGCGCAAGCTGCTCGAGCAGGGCGTCCGCGACCTCGTGCGGGTGTGCGACGGGCGCATGAGCGGCACCGCCTACGGCACGGTCGTGCTGCACGTGGCGCCCGAGGCCGCGGCCGGCGGTCCGCTGGGCAAGGTGCGCACCGGCGACCCCGTCGTGCTCGACGTGGAGGCGCGCCGCATCGACGTCGACATCCCCGCCGCCGAGTTCGACGCCCGCGAGCTCGCCCCGGCCATGCTCGAGGCGCTCGCACGGCCGACCCGGGGCTGGGAGCGGCTGTACGTCGAGACCGTGCTCGGCGCGGAGACGGGCGCGGACCTCGACTTCCTCGTCGGCGCCAGCGGTGACCGGGTGGCACGCGAGTCGCACTGAGGAAGCGCCCGCGCGTCGCCACGGCCGGCCCCTTGGCGTCCGTGATCGCCACGCCAGCACAACAGCCCCGGACGGCGACCGCGTCGCTGCTGGTCGCCGTCGACGTGTCCGTACCCCTGGTGATTGCGTGGCGATCACGGGGACACACTCCGACGCGGGGCGGGCCACGCGTCGGCGACGTCCATGTCCACGGTGGCCGAGGGCGTCGAGACCCGCGAGCAGGAGGACTTCCTGCGGGCACAGGGTTGCGACGCCGCCCAGGGTTACCGCTACAGCCGGCCGGGCCCGGCGCACGAGCTCACCGGCTGACCCCCGCTCAGACGGACGACGCGGCGCCCGTGGCCGTCGCACCGACGACGAGGTCGGCCACGCCTCCGGCGGCGTCCACGTCGTAACGGTCGCGGGCGCCGTCCCAGCCGGCCGCGCGCAGCTCGGTGCCCGCGGCGACCCCCTCGCGCGCGTCGTCGTCCAGCCGGAGGGCGCCGGCCCCCGCCCCCGCTCGCACCCGGACCGGGACGCCGGCCGGCCGCTCGAGCCGCCACGACGAGGTACCGGCGGTCATGCGGACCCGAACCGTCCCGTCGGGGGCAGGCAGGCGCATCGCGATACGGCCGACGCCGGCGTCGACGTCGACCCCGCCCACCCGGCCGCCGTCCAGGTCAAGGGTCAGCTCCCCGGCGCCGGCCGCGAGCACGAACCGCCACCGGACGCCGCGCGCCAGGACCACCCGGACGTCGGCCGGCTCGGGGCCGGCCTGCCGCGCCAGGTGCAGGTCGATCGCTCCCGAGCCGGCCCGCACGTCGGGCCGGACCCGCGCGCCCGTCGCCGTGCTGACCCGGTACAGGTCGGGGCCGAGGTCGGCGACCGTGACGTCGACGGCGTCGGCGCCGTCGTCGACGGTGAACGTGGCCTCGTCGAGCGCGCCGCGCGGGCCGGCCGCCGTGGTGACCGTCGCCGAGGGCACGCCGGGCAGCCCGGACACGCCGCCCGGCCCGGGACCGGAGCAGGCGGCGAGGAGCAGGCCGCCGGCCAGCAGGGCTCCCGACGACCCGACGCGGACGAGACCCCGGTGCATGTGGCCATTCTTGCCCGGCCGGTGCCGTGCGCCTGTCGAGTCATGGTCAACGCGGACGTCCGGTGTGCCTCGGGTCGGACGATGTCGCTCCCTGCGCCATCCTGGGGGTCGTCGGACGGGGTTCGTCCGACCTGGAGCACGTCGCGTCGAGGCACTGAGAGCATGATCGCCGCAGCGTGCATGATCGCTGCAGGGGTGCGTGACCAGGAGGGGTGATGCGGGACCGGCGCGCGGTGCTGCGGCTCGACGACCAGTGGCTGTGGGACTCCTGGGTCGCCGACGACGGCGAGCTCTACCACTTGTACGTCCTGCAGGCGCCGCGGTCCCTCGGCGACCCCGGCAAGCGGCACGTCAACGCCGTCGTCGGGCACGCCACGAGCCGCGACCTCGTCGACTGGGAGTACCAGGGCGTCTGCCTGCGACCCGCCGACGCCGGCTTCGACGACCTCGGCATCTGGACCGGTTCGGTGCTGCGGGCCGCGCCCGACGGCCGGGACCGCTGGTGGATGTTCTACACGGCGATCTCGACGGCCGGCCATCACATCTTCGACCAGCGGGTGGGGGTGGCGGTCTCCGACGACCTGCACCACTGGACCCGGTTCGGCGAGCAGCCGGCGCTGATGGTCGACGGGCGCTGGTACAAGACCCTGCACCTGGACCCACCATCGGGTATGGACGCCACGTCCGGCCCCGATCCGGCCACCGTCAGCGAGACCTGGCGGGACCCGCTGGTCCTCCCCGATCCCGACGGCGTCGGCTGGCACATGCTCGTCACGGCTCGCGCCGCCGGGGCCGGCCGCAACGACGACGGGGTCATCGCCCACGCCCGCAGCGCCGACCTGCTGACCTGGGAGGTCGGGCCGCCGCTGTGCCGGCCGGGCGCGGGATTCGGCCAGCTCGAGGTGCTGCAGAGCAAGCGCGTCGACGGCCGCCACGTCCTCGTCTTCACCTGCCACCCGCAGGAGATGACGCCCGGCCGCCGGGCGCCCTCCGGCGAGTGCTCCACCTGGTCCGTCCCGTCGCCCGGTCCACTCGGCCCCTGGGACATCAGCCTCGCCCGCCCGTTCACCGCCGACCCCGACCTGTTCGCCGCCCCGCTCGTGCAGTGCCGCGACGGCAGCTGGGTGATCATCGGCTTCCGCAATCTCGAGCCACGCGGTGAGGACGGCTTCGCCATCCACGAGCCCATCCCCGTCACCCTCGACGCCGACGGGTACCTGGTGGCCCGATGAGTGCCCAAGTGAGCGACCCGACTGTGGCCCGGTCTTGGTGGCGCGACGCCGTCACGTACGAGGTGTACCCGCGCAGCTTCGCCGACGGCAACGGGGACGGCGACGGTGACCTGCGAGGCCTCCGCTCCCGGCTGCCATACCTGGCGGACCTCGGCGTCGACGCCGTCTGGATAGCCCCCTGGTACCCGTCGCCCCTCGCGGACGGCGGGTACGACGTGACCGACCACCGCGACATCCACCCGATGTTCGGCACCCTGGCCGACGCGGACGCCGTCCTCGCCGAGGCACACACCCTGGGCCTGCGCGTGATCGTCGACGTCGTGGCCAACCACACCTCCGACCAGCACCCCTGGTTCCGCGCCGCACTCGCCGCGCCGCCCGGATCGCCCGAACGCGCGCGCTACTTCTTCCGCGACGGCCTCGACCCCGGACGACCGCCCAACAACTGGATCAGCGCCTTCGGCGGCTCCGCCTGGTCACGGGCCGCAACGCCGGACGGCCAGTGGTACCTGCACCTGTTCGCGCCGGAGCAGCCCGACCTCGACTGGGCGAACCCCGAGGTCGGCGACGCGTTCGAGGGCGTGCTGCGGTTCTGGTTCGACCGCGGCGTGGACGGCGTCCGGGTCGACGCCGCGCCCGCGCTCGCCAAGGCCGAGGGCATGCCGGACGCCGACTACGGCGGCGTCCCCCTGTTCGTCACCGCCGACTGGGTAGGCAACCCGCACTGGGACGTCGACCGCGTGCACGCGATCCTGCGCCGGTGGCGTGCGATCGGGGACGCCTACGACGGCGACCGGGTCTTCGTCGCAGAGGCGATCGTCAACGGGCCGGAGCGTCTCAGCCGCTACCTGCGGCCCGACGAGATGCACACCGCCTTCAACTTCCAGTTCCTCAAGGCGGGGTGGGGCGCCGGGCCTGCGGGACGTGATCGACGACACCCTGACCGCGCTCGCGCCGGTCGGTGCGCCCCCGACCTGGGTGCTCGGCAGCCACGACGAGACCCGCCTGGTGACGCGGTTCGGCCGCGGCGAGACGGGTGCGCGGCACATCGCCGAGGGGCAGGGCGCGCCGTCCGACCTCGCGCTCGGCACCCGTCGGGCGCGTGCCGCGGCGCTGCTCATGCTCGCGCTGCCCGGCGGCGCGTACATCTACCAGGGCGACGAACTCGGGCTGCCCGACGTCGAGGACATCCCCGGCGACCTGCGGCAGGACCCGCTGTGGCACCGCTCGGGCCGCACCATCCTGGGCCGGGACGGGTGCCGCGTGCCGCTGCCCTGGAGCGGCGGGCGGCCGCCGTTCGGGTTCGCGCCGGACGGCGCCCGCACGTGGCTCCCCCAGCCCCCCGGCTGGGGGAGCCTGACGGTCGAGAGACAGGCGGCCGACCCCGGATCGATGCTCTCGCTGTACCGGGCCGCGCTCCGGCTGCGCCGGCACGAGCAGGGCTTCCACGACGACGCCTTCGCCTGGCACGAGGCGGCCGCCGACGTCCTCGACTTCGCGCGCGGCCGGGGGCTGCGGTGCGTCGTCAACCTCGGTGCTGCGGCCGTGCCGCTCCCGCCCGACGCCGACGTGCTGCTGGCGAGTGTGCCGCTGGACGGCGCGGCGCTGCCGCCGGACGCCGCCGTGTGGCTGCGGGCGGCTGCACCGTGAGCAGCCGTCCCTCGACGACGTGCCGCGGGTGAACGCTCGTGAGGTCGTGACCGTGTACCACGGCGTGGACGACCCGACCTCCGACGCCCTGGTGACCGGCCCCTCGAGCCCGGCCCCGACCGCCGCCGAACCGTTGCCCGCGCACCGTCCCGGGCGGGTGAGCCGTGGCTGAGGACCTCCTCGCGCCGCCGGCGCCGCCACCGCTGCCGCCCCCGGGGGCCCTGACCGCGCCGACGCCGAGGACGCGCCGCCGGCGTGCCGGCACCTTGACGCTGCACGTGGCGTCGGTGCTGCTGGTGCTGGTCGTGCTCCTGCTGCCGTCACGGCTCGCGGACCTCGGCCCGGCAGGCTTCGCGCGCCTCCCGGTCGAGCTGCTCGCCGGCACGGCCGCCGTCCTGGTCCTGCCCCGCCGGTGGGCGCGCCTCCTCGTCGGCGTGGGGGCCGCGGCGGCCGCCGTCCTCGCGGTGGGCCGGGTGGCCGACATGGGCTTCGACGAGGTGCTGCGCCGGCCCTTCGACCCCGTCCTCGACTGGCCGTTCGTCGGTGACGCCCTGGAGTTCCTGCGCACCCAGGTGGGCGGCGCGGGCGCCGCGGGAGCGGTCGTGGTCGGCGTGGTGGCCGTACTCGCCCTGGTCGCCCTCACCGCCCTCGCGGCGCTGCGCCTCGCCCGGCTCGTGGGGCGCCACCGCCGCCCCGCTGCGCGCACCCTGGCGGCGGCCACGGCCGTGTGGGCCGTCGCCGCGCTGCTGGGCCTCGACACCGCATCCGGCCGGCCGTGGGCGGCCCGGACGGTCGTCGGCGACGCCGAGTTCCGCACCACCCAGGTCGCCGCGGGACTGCGTGACCGGGCGGCGTTCGAGGCGCAGGCCCGGGTCGACGCCTTCGCCGGCACGTCCGCCGCCGACCTGCTGACGGGCCTGCGGGGCAAGACCGTGATCGTCGCGTTCGTCGAGAGCTACGGCCGCAGTGCCGTCCAGGATCCTGCCCTCGCCCCGGTGGTGGAGCCGGCGCTGGCCGCGGGCACCGCCCGGCTGGAGGCGGCGGGCTTCACCGCCCGCAGCGGCTGGCTCACCTCGCCGACCTTCGGCGGGGGCAGCTGGTTCGCCCACTCCACGCTGCTGTCCGGGCTGTGGGTCGACAACCAGCAGCGCTACCGCACCCTCGTCGCCAGCGACCGCTTCACCCTGACCGGCGCCTTCGCCCGCGCCGGGTGGCGGACGGTGGGCTGGGAGCCCGGCGTCACCCGCGCCTGGCCCGAGGGCGCGTTCTACGGCTACGACCGGATCGTCGACTCCCGCGGTATGGGCTACCGCGGACCGCAGTTCGGGTGGTCACCGATGCCCGACCAGTTCACGCTCGACGACCTGGGCCGCGCCGAGCTCGCACCGGGTCACGCACCGGTGATGGCCGTCGTCCCGCTGGTGTCCAGCCACGTGCCCTGGGCGCCGCTCCCCCGGACCGTCCCCTGGGACCAGCTGGGCGACGGCTCGGTGTTCGACGGGATGCCGGCGGCGGCCGACCAGCCGGCGCAGGTGTGGGCGGACCCGTCGCGGATCAAGGCGGCCTACGCGAGCTCGATCGTCTACAGCCTCGACACCCTGGTCGGGTTCGTGCAGCGCTACGGCGGCGACGACACCGTGCTGGTCGTGCTGGGCGACCACCAGCCGGCGCAGGTGGTGACGGGGCCGGACGCGAGCCGCGACGTCCCCGTGACCGTCGTCGCTCACGACCCCGCGGTGCTCGACCGCATCTCGGGGTGGGGGTGGAGCACCGGCCTGCGCCCCGCGCCCGACGCGCCCGTGTGGCCGATGAGCGCGTTCAGGGACCGGTTCCTCGGCGCCTTCGGCGCGGCCGCCCGGTAGTCGAGGTGGAGCAGGCCGACGTCGCGGCCGAACGACCACACGAGCGCGGCGAGCGCGAGCGCGACGGCGGCGGCCGCCACGGTGCGGGGCAGCAGGCCGGTGGCGGCGACCGCGAGCACGACGCCCTGGGCCGCGGCGACCACCTTGCGGGAGCGGCGCGCCGGGAGCTCGCCGCGCAGCCACGGCACGACCCGGCCCGCGGCGGCGAACGCGTAGCGCAGCAGGCCGGCCGCGAGCACCCAGGGCCCCAGCCGGGTCGCGAGCAGCGCGCTGAGGGCGAGGATCAGCGCGGCGTCGACCTCCATGTCGAAGCGCGCGCCGAACGGTGACGCCGTCCCGGTGCCGCGGGCGACGCGGCCGTCGACGGCGTCCAGGGGCAGCGCGACCAGCGCGAGCCCGGCGGCGCACGGAGCGGGCGACCCCGCCGGCAGGGCGTCGGCCACGAGGGCGACGACGCCGCCGGTGAGGACGGCCCGCGCCAGCGTGACCAGGTCGGCCGGGCCGAGCGCACGACGCCCTCCGCTCCCGGAGCCCCCGTCGAGCCCGCGGGCGAGCAGGTGCCAGGTGAGCAGGGCGGCCGCCGCACCGGCCGCCAGGCCCAGCGGCCGGACGCCGACCGTGACGGCCAGCCCGGCGAGCAGGGCGGCCTGCGGGAGGAGGACGAGCGGGGCGAGCGGCGTGAGCAGGGCGGACCGGGGAGCGACGTCGACGGGGCGCATACCCGTCCCCACGTAACCGGCGCCGCCTCGGTTCGTGCCGATCAAGGACGCACGGCGGTCCTGGCGTGCACCAGGTGCGCGGGACTGCGGCGGCCCGGGGACGGGCGCCCGAGAACCGCCGCGACGTACGTGACGACGTCGACGTCCTCGACGAGCACGAACCCGGTGTCGCGCAGGAGCAGGCGCAGGCGCACCGGGGTGAGGAAGGTGATCCATGGCTCGCCCGCCTCCGCCACCCGCGCGGCCGCCGCCGTGAAGGCATCGCGGGCCGGCCCCGCTCGATCGGCGAGCGGCTCGCCGTAGTCGAGGACGACGTCCACGCGCCCCAGCCCGGCGAGCGCCCGCAGGGTCCCCGTGACGGCCTCGAGCGTCAGGTACGGCAGCACGCCCAGCCAGAGGACGACCGCCCCGGCGTCGGCCTCCGGCCGGGCGAACCCGGCGGCCCGAAGCGCGGCGGCGAGGTCCTCGTGCTCGAGGTCGACGCCGACGTACCGGAGGTGCCCGGGCTCGGCGACCCCGATCTCCGCCAGCCGGCGGCGCTTCCAGGCCTGGGTGGCCGGGTGGTCCACCTCGAAGATCCGCGCTCCCGCCGGCGGCGCCCAGCGGTAGGCGAGGGTGTCCAGGCCCGCGCCGAGGACGACCACCTGCCGGGTGCCCGCCGCGACGGCGGCCGCGACCCGCTCCTCGGCGAAACGGCTGCGGGCCGCGATGAACCAGCGCATCGGGGCCGAGCCCGGGCGGGCGGCCGCGGCCTGCTCGGCCTCGCCGGGAGCGGCGAACCCGGCGATCGGCAACGCGAACGGGTCGGCGAACAGCGCGGCGCCGTCCACGACCTGGTGGATCGCGCGGTGCCTGGCCGCCCCGAGCGCCGTCCGGCTCGGTCCCTCACGCACGGAGGGAGGTTACGCCGAGGGTGGAGACGCCCGCCCGTGGGTACTTTGACCACATGCCGCCGACGCCGAGGGCCGTGTCGCCCGACGCGCTGGCGCCCTACCGCGGCAAGCGCGACTTCTCACGCACGCCCGAGCCCGCCGGCACCGCGAGCCCCGCCCCCGTCGCAGACGCTCCCCGTTACGTCGTGCAGCGGCACCGGGCACGCCGGCTGCACTACGACGTCCGGCTCGAGATCGGCGGCGTCCTCGTGAGCTGGGCCGTCCCGAAGGGGCCCACCCTCGACCCGTCCGTGCGGCGGGCCGCCTTCAAGGTCGAGGACCACCCCATCGAGTACATCGACTTCGAGGGCGTCATCCCGGCCCGCGAGTACGGCGGGGGCGACGTCATCGTCTGGGACGCCGGCACCTGGGCACCGCACGAGGCCGGGGACCCGCCCGACCCCGCCGCCGCGCTCGAGGCGGGCGAGCTGCACGTGGACCTGTCCGGCGAGAAGCTGCACGGCCGCTTCGTCTTCGTGCGCACCTCCGGCGGCCGCTACGGCGGCGGCAAGGACGAGTGGCTGCTCCTGCACTCCCGCGACGAGTTCGCCGTCGACGGCTGGGACGCCGAGGACCACCCGCGCTCCGTGCTGTCGGGCCGCACCAACGACGAGGTGAAGGCCGACCCCGACCGGCTGTGGCGCTCCGACCTCCCCGCGGCCCGGGCCTCCGTCCCCCTGAAGCCGTCGACCGTGGCCGCGACCGACGAGGAGCTGCAGGAGCTCGACGCGCTGCGCCCGCAGGGGGGCCGGTGGACCGTCCTGGGCCGCGAGCTGCGGGTCACCAACCTCGACAAGGTGCTGTTCCCGGCGCGCCCCGGCGAGGATCCGGTCACCAAACGCGACCTGCTGCGCTACGCCGCCGTCATCGCCCCCACCCTGCTGCCCTACCTGACGCGCCGCGCGCTCAACATGCACCGCTACCCGAACGGCGCCGGGACCACGGGCTTCTGGCAGAAGGAGCTGCCGGAGCACGCGCCCGACTGGCTCCCCCGCTGGACCAACCCCGAGGCCGACCCCGGCGAGAGCCGCACCTACCTGGTGGTCGACGAGCCCGCCGCCCTGGTCTGGGCCGCCAACTTCGGCGCGCTCGAGTGGCACGCCTGGACGTCCCTGATCGACCGCCCGCACCAGCCGACGTACGCCCTCGTCGACCTCGACCCCGGGCAGGGGACCTCGTGGAACGACCTCCTGCTGCTCGCGCGCCTGCACCGGGACGCCTTCGAGCACCTCGGCCTGGTCGCCCGGGCGAAGGTCACCGGCCGCCGCGGGATCCAGGTCTGGACGCCGATCGCGCGCGGCCCGAGCTTCGACGAGACGCGGGCCTTCGTCGAGCGCCTGTCGCGGACCGTCGGAGCGGTGGTCCCCGACCTCGTCAGCTGGAAGTGGCAGGTCGGCGAGCGCGGCGGCCTGGCCCGGCTCGACTACACCCAGAACGCGATCAACAAGACGCTCGTCGCGCCCTACGGTCCGCGCCCCGCCCCCGGCGCCCCCGTCTCGGCACCCATCGACTGGGACGAGCTCGACGACCCCGAGTTGCGGCCGGACGGCTGGACCATCCGCTCGATCGTGCCGCGGCTGGCCGAGCGCGGCGACCTGTTCAGGGCGGTCCTCGAGCACCCGCAGACGCTGCCGCGGCTGCGCTGACCCGCGCGCCCGTGTCTGTCCGACGCCCTGAGTAGCCTCGGCGCACGGCCGTTTCGGGGAGGGCACGGATGAGCGAGTTCGACGACCAGTCGCTCCAGCACCAGGCGCGGCTGCTGCGGGAGCTGCTGGACCGGTACCTGGGGGCGGTGCGCGAGGAGCCGGAGGGCGAGCTCCTGGTCCACCGGCTGGAGGCGCACCTCGGCGCGCGGCCCACGACGATGCCCGTCGTCACCGCCGGCTGGGCACCGCACGAGCAGGCCGACGTGCAGCTGGCCCTGGAGCGGTGGCTCGCCGACCGCGGGGCCCCGGTGGAGATCATCGGGACGCCGCACCCGGCGCGGCGCCACCAGAGCCTCGCGGAGCTCGTCGGCATGGGGCGCCACGACACCGGCTTCATCGTGGGGCCGCCCGACTGGGTGCACGTGCCGGTGTCGCCCGACGACACGCATCCCTGCGTCGCGTACGGCTTCTACCTGATCGGCGGGGCCGGCGACGAGGCACCGTTCGTGGTGCTCCTGCGCGGTCCGGACCCGCAGTACGGGTTGGACGCCGTCCAGCTCGAGATCCTGTGCCCCGACCCCGACGCCGCCGGCGTGCTGGTCGCCCGGCTGCGGGAGCTGGCCGTGAAGCTGTCCCCGGTGCGCGGGCAGATCGTCACCTTCGGGCCGCCCGACCGCCCGGGCGGGAGCCCGATCGCGTTCCTGCGCCGCCCGCGGCTCCCCCGCGAACGGCTGGTGCTGCCCGAGCAGACGCTCGCCGCCGTCGAGCGGCAGGTGATCGAGGTCGCCGGCCTCCGCGACCGGCTGCGCGCCTCGGGGCAGCACCTCAAGCGCGGTCTGCTGCTCTACGGACCGCCGGGCACGGGCAAGACGCACACCGTGCGCTACCTGCTCGGCCGGCTCGAGGGCACGACCGCCGTGGTCCTCTCGGGCACGGCCCTCGGTCTGGTGTCGGCGGCCTGCACGCTGGCCAAGCGGCACCAGCCCTCGGTCGTCGTCCTGGAGGACGTCGACCTCGTCGCGGCCGACCGCGACTTCGTGGCCCCCGGCGCCAACCCCCTGCTCTTCGAGATCCTCAACCAGCTCGACGGCCTCGGCGACGACGTCGACGTCGTGTTCGTGCTCACCACGAACCGGGTCGAGGTGCTGGAGCGGGCGCTCGCGGAACGCCCGGGCCGGGTCGACGAGGCGGTCGAGGTCGGGGTGCCCGACGCCCCCGGCCGGGAGCGCCTGCTGCGTCTCTACGGCACGGACGCCGGGCTCGGCGAGCTCGATCTCTCGGGCGCCGTCGCTGCCACGGACGGCGCCACCGCCACCTACCTGCGCGAGCTGGTCCGGCGCTCGGTGGTGCAGGCGGCGCAGGCCCGTCCCGGCACCGACCGGGTCGTCGTGCAGCAGGCGGATCTCGACGCGGCGGCCGCCGACCTGCGCTCGAGCCGCAGCGCGCTCACCCGGGCGCTGCTGGGCGTCGGCGACGGCACGCCGGCCGGGCCGATCGAGGGCGCGGCCGAACCCGCCGGGCCGCCCGGGGCACCGCGTCCCGTCCAGCACCCGGGCGGCCGGGCCGAGTCCGGATGGTTCGCGTACGCGCCGGGCATGGCCCGTCCCCGGCGCCGGATACGCCCTCCGCGGCCCGGCGACGTGGCACCCCAGGCGCCACCGGCGCCGCCCGCGGGCTGGGAGGAGGAGCCGTGATCCGTCGCGGTCACCACGGGTGTCGGGAGGTGCGGGACACGCCCGCGAACCGCACCCATCCGGTCGGGCCGGGGGTGTGGCGGGAGTACCCTCCGGCAGGTCAGACTGCGGGTCTGGCCCCGACGCGCCGCGCGCGCCGGGATCGCCGCACGGGTCCACAACGTCGTGGAGGGCACCTCATGGACGGGCAGGAGCAGCACATCGCTGCCGCGCGGAAGGCGGCCCGCGACCTGGCCGCCGCGGTCGAGCGGCTCGGCCGGTTCTACCCGAACTCGGTGGACCACCGCCGGCTCGCGGAGGACAGCTCGCGGATCGTGACCGACCTCGACCTGCTGGTCGGGGTGCGGCGCGAGTCGGTGCCGGCCCAGCTCGAGGTCATCACCGACACCGAGTACCCGGCGAGCCTCTTCGAGGGCGCCGAGGACGAGGGCTACGGCCCTCGCCGCCGGTGACGCTCTCGCCGCCCTCGGCCCCGAGGGACCCAGCGCCCGGCCCCACCACCGCCGGCAACCGGACCGCCCGCACGGTCCGCGCCCGGATCGACGCGCGCACCCTGCGGCACGACCGCTGGTGGCTGCAGCCCGCGATCACGGTCGCGGTGCTGCTGGCCTTCGTCGTGTACTCGACGTGGCGGGCGTTCGAGAACGCCTACTACTACGCCAGCCCGTACATCTCGCCGTTCTACTCCCCGTGCCTCGCGACGAACTGCGTGCCCGGCTCCCACGACCTGGGCAGCGTGGTCGGCGACTGGTGGAAGCTCTCGCCCGCGCTGCTCATCCTCGTGTTCCCGCTGGGCTTCCGCCTGACCTGCTACTACTACCGCAAGGCGTACTACCGCTCGTTCTGGCTGTCGCCGCCCGGGTGCGCCGTCGCGGAGCCGCACAAGTCCTACTCCGGTGAGACGCGCTTCCCGCTGGTCTTCCAGAACGCCCACCGGTGGTTCTTCTACGTGGGCCTGATCTTCAACGTCATCCTCACCTGGGACGCGATCCTGGGCTTCCGCAACCCGCAGGGCGAGTGGGGCCACATGGGGCTGGGCACGCTCGTGCTCCTGGCCAACGCCGTCGCTGCTGTGGCTGTACTCGCTCTCCTGCCACTCCTGCCGGCACGCCATCGGCGGCCGGCTCACGCACTTCTCGCGCCACCCGATGCGCTACAAGGCCTGGACCTTCGTGTCGAGGCTGAACACCCGGCACCCGACGTTCGCCTGGATCTCGCTGTTCGGGGTCGCGCTCGCCGACGTGTACGTGACCCTGCTCGCCCGCGGCGTCATCACCGACCCGCGGTTCTTCTGAGAGGCCCTCGATGACCGAGACCGAGCGGCACGCCTACGACGTCGTGGTGATCGGCGCCGGCGGCGCCGGGCCTGCGCGCCGCCATCGAGGCCCGCGCGCAGGGCAAGCGGACGGCGATCATCTGCAAGTCGCTGTTCGGCAAGGCGCACACGGTGATGGCCGAGGGCGGCATCGCCGCGTCGATGGGCAACGTGAACTCCAGCGACAACTGGCAGGTGCACTTCCGCGACACCATGCGCGGCGGCAAGTTCCTCAACCACTGGCGGATGGCCGAGCTGCACGCGAAGGAGGCGCCCGACCGGGTCTGGGAGCTCGAGACCTGGGGCGCCCTGTTCGACCGCACCAAGGACGGCCGGATCAGCCAGCGCAACTTCGGCGGCCACGAGTACCCGCGCCTCGCGCACGTCGGCGACCGCACCGGGCTCGAGCTGATCCGCACGCTGCAGCAGAAGATCGTCTCGCTGCAGCAGGAGGACGAGCGCGAGCTCGGCGACCCCGAGGCGCGCCTCAACGTCTTCGCCGAGTGCACGATCACCCGGCTGCTCACCGACGACGGCCGCATCGCCGGCGCGTTCGGCTACTGGCGCGAGTCCGGCCGCTTCGTCATCTTCGAGGCGCCGGCCGTCGTGCTCGCGACCGGCGGCATCGGCAAGTCGTTCAAGGTGACCAGCAACTCGTGGGAGTACACCGGCGACGGCCACGCGCTGGCGCTGCAGGCCGGCGCGACGCTGCGTCAACATGGAGTTCGTCCAGTTCCACCCCACCGGCATGGTCTGGCCGCCGAGCGTCAAGGGGATCCTCGTCACCGAGTCGGTGCGCGGCGACGGGGGCGTCCTGACGAACTCCGAGGGCAAGCGGTTCATGTTCGACTACGTCCCCGACGTGTTCCGGGCGAAGTACGCCGAGTCCGAGGCCGAGGGCGACCGCTGGTACGACGACCAGGCGAACAACCGCCGCCCGCCCGAGCTGCTCCCCCGCGACGAGGTGGCCCGCGCCATCAACTCCGAGGTGAAGGCGGGCCGCGGCTCGCCGCACGGCGGCGTGTTCCTCGACGTGTCGCAAGCGGCTGCCCGCCGACGTCATCCGCCGCAAGCTGCCGTCGATGTACCACCAGTTCAAGGAGCTGGCGGACGTCGACATCACGGCCGAGCCGATGGAGGTCGGGCCGACCTGTCACTACGTCATGGGCGGGGTCGAGGTCGACCCCGACACGGCGGCGTCCGTCGTCCCGGGGCTGTTCGCGGCCGGTGAGGTGGCCGGCGGGATGCACGGCTCGAACCGGCTCGGCGGCAACTCGCTGTCGGACCTGCTCGTCTTCGGCCGCCGCGCCGGCCTCGGGGCCAGCGCCTACGTCGACGGCATCGACGCGGGCGGCGCGGCGGCGTCGCCCGCAGGTGCACGACGACGAGGTGACGGCGGCGGCCGCCTCCGCGCTCGCGCCCTTCGAGGGCGGCACGGCCGGCAACGGGACGGGCGGGCACGAGAACCCGTACGCGCTGCACCAGGAGCTGCAGCAGACGATGAACGACCTGGTCGGGATCATCCGGCACGAGAACGAGATGCTCGAGGCGCTCGCCCGCCTCGACGAAGCTCAAGGAGCGCGCCGAGGCGTCGATCGTCGAGGGGCACCGGCAGTTCAACCCCGGCTGGCACCTCGCCCTCGACCTGCGGAACATGCTCATCGTCTCGGAGTGCGTGGCGCGGGCCGCCCTCGAGCGGCAGGAGAGCCGCGGGGGCCACACCCGCGACGACTACCCCGAGGCCAGCGCGGAGTGGCGGGCCGTCAACCTGATCTGCTCGCTGGTGCCCCCGCCCGCGTCGGGCGCCGCCGGAGTCGCCGGCGGCATCGGCGACGTCGTCGTGCGGCGCCAGCCGCTGCCCGAGATGCCGGCCGAGCTGCTCGGCCTCTTCGACCGCGACGAGCTGTCCAAGTACATGACGGAGCGCGAGCTGGAGCGGCTGCCACGGGCGGCGGCCACCACCGGAGGAGCGAACTGATGGCCCTCGACCCCGCGACCTCCGGTCCGGCCTCGACGGACCCGACGACGAGCGCGACCACGACGGGCCCGGCCGCCGCGACCACGACGGCCACCCCCGAGGCCGACCCGGGCACCCGGTCGAGCAGCACGCTTCGGGTGTGGCGCGGCGACGACGCCGGCGGCGGCCTGCAGGACTTCGACGTCGAGGTGCAACGAGGGCGAGGTGGTCCTCGACGTCATCCACCGGCTGCAGGCCACGCAGGCGCCCGACCTCGCCGTCCGGTGGAACTGCAAGGCCGGCAAGTGCGGCTCGTGCAGCGCCGAGGTCAACGGCCGGCCGCGGCTGCTGTGCATGACCCGGATGAGCATCTTCGAGCCCGGGGAGACCCTCACCATCACGCCGCTGCGCGCGTTCCCGGTGGTGAAGGACCTCGTCACCGACGTCTCGTACAACTACGCCAAGGCGCGGAGCGTGCCGTCGTTCGCGCCGCCCGCCGACCTCGCGCCCGGCGAGTACCGGATGCAGCAGATCGACGTCGAGCGGAGCCAGGAGTTC
Source organism: uncultured Actinomycetota bacterium (assembly GCA_963792195.1). GTDB lineage: Bacteria > Actinomycetota > Actinomycetes > Actinomycetales > Kineosporiaceae > DATKNA01. The sequence continues at coordinate 240,881 of CAWBVK010000011.1, forward strand.
CGCAAGTGCATCGAGTGCTTCCTCTGCCAGAACACCTGCCACGTCGTGCGCGACCACGAGGAGAACAAGCCGGCGTTCGCCGGCCCGCGCTTCTTCGCCCGGATCGCCGAGCTCGACATGCACCCCCTCGACCAGGCCGACCGCAAGCGGCAGGCGCAGGAGGAGTTCGGCCTCGGGCATGTGCAACATCACCAAGTGCTGCACCGAGGTCTGCCCCGAAGGCATCAAGATCACGGACAACGCGATCATCCCGATGAAGGAGCGCGTGGCCGACGTCAAGTACGACCCAGTGCGCTGGATCGCCTCGACCATCCGCCGCCGCCGCCCCTCGGACGGCTGAACCCCCCCGTTCGCCCCGACCCCTGACCCGCGCTGGTCACGTGTCGGGGCGGACCGGGTAGGACTCGGACTCGGGCACCACGTACAGGGGCGCGTTCGGGTACCGCCTCAGGACGGCGCTCGCCAGCGCCGGCGTGTAGCGGTGCAGCCGGACGACGACGACCCCGCACGGGACTGTGCGCTCCTCGGGGCGAGGGTCCTCCCCGAGCTTGGGCCCCCACTCCACGAGTTCCACGCCCAGCCGGCGCAACGCGGCCCGGTCACGGGTGAGGCGGTGGGTCAGTACCTCCAGCTCGCCCCAGGTGTGCCCCACGGGAACGGTGGTGACCCGGCCGACACGGCGCGCGCGCGTCAGCGCCGCGGCCAGGGCGGACGTCGGTCGCCCGACCACGCCCACGACGACACGCGGCCGGGCGGGGTCGCCGTCGATCCAGACGCCCCCGAAGCTCCGGTCGTACGGCGGGTCCTCGAACCGCTCGAAAGGACGCGCGGCCACCCGCAGGGCGGCCTCGTCGACCGGGGCCCGCGCGGCCGGCACGGTGGCCTGCGAGGTGACGACGTCGTGTGCGAGGCGGACGACGAGAGCAGCGGCCAGGGCGACGATCACGGCGGCGGCGACACCGGCGGTCGCACCGACCAGCCCACCGCGGCGGGTGCGTCCCCCGCGGCCGGCCGGGGGCGACCCGCCGCCGTCCATGTCACTCCTCGCTCCCCGCGGCGGCAGCGTAGCGAGCGGCCGCGCCCGGTGTGGCCGATTGGGGGGTATCGGCCTCGTCCACCCGGTGGCCTGCCACCCCCCGTTCACCCGTCCCTCCACCCCTCCCGCCACCCCTCCCGCCACCCGTCCCGCCGGCCGCCCCGCCGACGGTCCCGCCGCCGGTCCCGCCCCCGGTCCCGAGGCGTGCTCCCCTCCGGCTGCGATGCACCCGGAAGGCCGCTCCCGACGCCCCTCGCGATGGCTTCTCGCGTGCATCGCAGTCGCGGAGGAGCAAGGCCGGTCACGGGCACGGGTCTCCCCGCGACGGACAGCAGCGTCTAGATTCGCTGCAAGGGGAGCCCATGCCTGCGGCTGCCTGCCGATGTCTGCCGATGTCTGCGGATGTCTGCCGATGCCAGGAGGCGCTGTGGGGCTCGAGGACTTCGAGATCGGGCTGGGCCGCCGATCGGCGAACTTCGCCCCGCTGACGCCGCTCGTGTTCCTCGACTGGAGCGCCGACGTCCACCCCGAGCACCTCGCAGTCGTGCACGGCGCCCGCCGGTACACCTGGCGGCAGGTGCGCGACCGGTGCCGGCGGCTGGCCTCGGCGCTGGGCGCCCTCGGCATCGGCCGTGGCGACACGGTGGCGCTGCTGCTCGCCAACACCCCCGAGATGATCGAGGCCCACTTCGGGGTGCCCATGACGGGGGCCGTCATGGTCCCGATCAACATCCGGCTCGACGCCGCGGGCATCGCGTTCATCCTCGAGCACTCCGAGGCGAGGGTCCTGCTCGTCGACCGCGCCTTCGCCGCGCTCGCGACCGCCGCGCTGGCCCGGCTGACCCGGCCGCCACTCGTGGTGGACGTCGACGATGCCGAGTACACCGGCCCCGGCGAGCGCATCGGCTCGCAGGAGTACGAGGGGCTCCTCGCTTCCGGCGACCCCGGGTACCGGCGCAGCGAACCGGCCGACGAGTGGCAGGCCGTCTCGCTCAACTACACCTCGGGGACCACGGGCAACCCCAAGGGCGTCGTCGTCCACCACCGCGGTGCCCATCTCAACGCGGTCGGCAACATCCTCACCTGGGACATGCCACGGCACAGCGTCTACCTGTGGACGCTGCCGATGTTCCACTGCAACGGCTGGTGCTTCCCCTGGACGATGGCGGCGAACGCCGGGACGAACGTCTGCCTGCGCAGCGTCGACGCTGCGTCGATCTACCGGCTCGTCGCCGAGCACCGCGTGACCCACTACTGCGGCGCGCCCGTCGTCCACAACCTGCTCCTCGACGCCCCGGCCGAGCTGCGGGCGACCCTCGACCACGAGCTCCATGCGATGATCGCGGCCGCTCCCCCGCCCGCCCGCACGTTCGAGGGCGCGGAGCGGCTCGGCATCGACCTCACGCACGTCTACGGCCTGACCGAGACCTACGGTCCGGCGGCGGTCTGCGCCAAGCACGCTTCCTGGGCGGATCTCGACGTCGCGGCCCGAGCCCGGCGCAACGGGCGGCAAGGCGTGCGCTACCTGCTCGAGGACGGCATGACCGTGATCGACCCCGAGACGGGGGGCGAGGTGCCGGCGGACGGCGAGACCGTCGGCGAGATCGTCTTCAGGGGGAACATCACGATGATGGGGTACTTCAAGAACCCCGAGGCCACCGAGGAGGCCTTCGCCGGCGGGTGGTTCCACTCCGGCGACCTGGCCGTGCGGGAGCCCGACGGCTACGTGAAGATCAAGGACCGGGCCAAGGACGTCATCATCTCCGGCGGCGAGAACATCTCCTCGGTCGAGGTCGAGGAGGCGCTGTACCGCCACCCCGCCGTGGCCTTCGCCGCGGTGGTCGCGCAGCCCGACCAGAAGTGGGGCGAGACGCCCTGCGCATACGTGGAGCTGCAGCCCGGGGCCTCGGCGTCGGAGGCCGAGCTGGTCGAGCACTGCCGGCGGCTGCTCCCGGGCTTCAAGGCCCCGCGCACCGTGGTCTTCACGGAGATCCCGAAGACGTCCACCGGGAAGATCCAGAAGCACGTCCTGCGCGAGCGGTCCCGCTCGACCGCCGCGATCGAGTAGGGATCGAGAGCGATCGAGTAGGGATCGAGTAGGGATCGAGAGTCGAGTGATCGGATCGGAGGAGGCGCGATGACCGAGACGACGACGCCGGCGAGGAGCAGCGGGCACGGTGAGCCCGTGCTCGTCCGGCGGGAGGCCGACGCGGGCGTCGTCCGGCTCACCCTCGCCCGCGGCGACCGCTACAACCCGCTGTCCCGCGCGATGATCGCCGCCCTGCAGGCGGAGCTCGACGTGGTGGCGGCCGACCATGCCGCGCGCGTCGTGGTGCTCGCGGCCGAGGGCCGCGGGTTCAGCGCCGGGCACGACCTCGCCGAGATGCGCGCGCACACGGACGACGCGGCCTGGCAGGCGGCCCTGTTCGACGAGTGCAACCGCATGATGACGACCCTGACCACGCCTCCCCCAGCCGGTGATCGCCCGCGTGCACGGCATCGCCACCGCCGCCGGCTGCCAGCTCGTGTCGATGTGCGACCTCGCCGTGGCGGCCGACACGGCGCGGTTCGCGCTGCCGGGCGTGAACATCGGGGTGTTCTGCTCGACGCCGGCCGTCGGGGTCGTCCGGTCGATCGGTCGCAAGCGCGCTATGGAGATGCTGCTGACCGGGACGCCGATCGACGCCGCCACGGCGCTCGACTGGGGCCTGGTCAACCGGGTGGTCCCGGCCGAGCGCCTGGACGCCGAGGTCGACGAGCTGGCCGCGGCGATCGTCGCCCGCTCAGCCCCGGTGATCGCCAACGGCAAGCGGACCTTCTACGCCCAGGTCGACCAGCCCCTCGAAGGCGCCTATGCCGTCGCCGCCGACGCCATGGTGCGCGACCTCTCCGCCCCCGACGCGGCCGAGGGCATGGACGCCTTCCTCGAGAAGCGCCCCGCGCGCTGGCCGTCCGCCGGCGACCCGGGCTAGCCCGCGAGACCGTTCCGGCGGATGACGTCGCGGTACCAGAGCGCGCTGTCCTTCGGCACGCGCGCCTGGGTGCGGTAGTCGACGTGCACGATGCCGAACCGCTTCGCGTAGCCCTCGGCCCACTCGTAGTTGTCCATCAGCGACCAGACGAAGTACCCGCGCAGGTCGACGCCGGCGGCGATCGCCTCGTGCGCGGCCCGCAGGTGGCCGTCGAGGTAGGCGATCCGCTCGCTGTCGGGGACCCGTGGCCGGCCGCCCTCGGTGTCCGGCCCTGTGGGGTAGGCGGCACCGTTCTCCGTGATGTAGAGCGGGACGCCGGGATAGTCGGCGGCGATCCGTTCGAGGAGCCGGCGCAGCGCGTCCGGCTCGATCCGCCAGCCCATGTCGGTCACCGGACCGGCCGCGGGCAGGAAGGCGATGTCCTCGGTGCCGGGGTGGGCGGGGCTGCCGGCCGCGCCCGGGCCGCGCCGCGACGTACGTGGGCGAGTAGTAGTTGATGCCGAGCAGGTCGATCGGCGCGGCGATGACCGCCGCGTCGCCGGGCTGCACGAACGGGGCCGGCGTGAACCGGGCGACATGCTCGAGCACGTCGTCGGGGTACTCGCCGCGCAGCAGCGGGTCGAAGAAGATCCGGTTGGAGATGCCGTCGACGAGGCGGGCGGCGGCGGCGTCCGGCTCGCTCCCGGTGTCGGCCGGGAACACCGCGGCGGGGTTGAGCGTGATGCCCAGCGTCTCGGCGCCCGCTGAGCGCAGCGCCTGCACCGCCAGGCCGTGGCCCAGCAGCAGGTGGTGGACGGCGGCGAACGCCGCGGCCGGGTCCTGCCGGCCGGGCGCGTGCCTGCCGGAGGCGTAGCCCAGGTACGCCGAGCACCACGGCTCGTTGAGCGTCGTCCAGGTGCGCACCCGGTCACCGAGCCGGCCGTGCACGACCTGGGCGTACTCGGCGAACGCCTCCGCCGTCTCCCGCGCCGTCCAGCCGCCGACGGTCCTCGAGCGCCTGCGGCAGGTCCCAGTGGTAGAGCGTGACGAGCGGCTGGATGCCGTGGGCGGCGAGCTCGTCGACGAGCCGGTCGTAGAAGTCGAGGCCGCGTGGCTCGACCGGCCCGGTGCCGTCGGGCTGGATCCGCGGCCACGCGACGGAGAACCGGTAGGCGGCCAGGCCCAGCTCGGCCATGAGCGCGACGTCGTCGCGGTACCGGTGGTAGTGGTCGCAGGCGACGTCGCCGGTGTGCCCGGCGAAGACCTTGCCCGGCGTCCGGCTGAAGGTGTCCCAGATCGAGGGCCCGCGCCCGTCGTCGCGGGCCGCGCCCTCGATCTGGTACGCGGCCGTGGCGGCACCCCAGACGAAACCCTGGGGGAACCGCACCTCACCGCTCCCCTGCACCTGCTCCTGGCTCGTGGTCGCGGTGTCGGACGTCATGGCAGGCCTCCTGGCGACGGTGCGAGGTGTGACGTGCGAGCTGTGAACGTGGTCAGGACAGGTCGAGGCCGACGGACGTGCAGTCGGCGTCCGCCGCGTGCGCACCGACGTCGAAGCGGTACGTCCCGGGGAGCAGGCGCCAGTCGCCCGGTCCGTGCCGGACGGCGAGGCGTTCACGGGGCACGTCGATGCGCACCGGCCGCCGCTCGCCGGCCGGGCACCCGACCCGGGCGAAGCCGGCGAGGAACCGCTCGGCCGGCCGACCCCCGGCCTCGGGGCGGTGGATGTACACCTGCACGACGTGCCCGCCGTCGCGCACCCCGGTGTTCGTGACGACGGCGTCGACGGTGACGCCGCCGTCGGCGCCGCGGACCTCGACCTCCCCGATCGTCAAGGTCGTGTACCCGAGGCCGAACCCGAGCGGGTAGGCCGCCGCGACGCCGTCGCGGTCCAGGCGGCGCTGCCCGTGCCACCGGTCGTAGACCACGCGCGTGGCGTCCCGGTCGAAGGGCGGCAGGTCGGCCTCGCTCCGGGGGACGACGCACGGCAGGCGCCCGCCGGGCTCGGCACGGCCCAGCAGGACGTCGGCCAGCGCGCGCCCGCCCTCCATGCCCGGGTACCAGGCGAACAGGATCGCGGGGACGTCGTGCCGCCAGGCCTCGATCACGACGGAGGCGCCCGAGATCACGACGACGACGGTGCGCGGGTTCGCGGCGGCGACGGCGAGCACCGTCGCCTCGTCGTCGGGGTGCAGCCGCAGTGAGGCGCGGTCTCCGCCGACCTCCTGGGGGCCGGCGTCCCAGACCCGGGCGAGCTCCTCGAGCGCGCCGTCGTCGGGCGCGGGCGGGTAGAGCGCCGCCAGCGGCGGGTCGAACGACCCGACGTACTCGCCCTCGTCCTGGGCGGTGTAGCCGACGACGACGACCGCCGCGTCCGCGCCCGCGGCGGCCGCCGCGGCGGCGCCGGGAGTCGCATCGCCGGCCAGGCGCAGCTCGACCCCGGGCAGCGCCTCGCGCAGGCCGGCGAGCGGGGTCACGACGTACGGCGCGCGCACGTCGGACGAGCCGTGGTCGCCCGTGTTCTCCACGTCCGCCAGCCGGCCCACCACCGCGAGCCGCGACAGCGCCCCGGCGTCCAGCGGCAGCACGGGAGCACCGTCGACCGGCTCGTTGCGCAGCAGGACCATCGCACGGGCCGCCACCTCGCGGGCAAGGGCGAGGTGCTCCGGCGACAGCACCACGTCGCGGGCCGGGAGCGGGGCCGGTCGCGGCCGCGGCGTGCCGCAGCTGCGTCCGGAGGATCCGCAGCCCGGCCCGCTCGACGTCCGCCGCGGAGACGGCGCCGGTGGCCAGAGCGGCCGGCAGCGCGGCCGCGCGCTGCTGGGCGAAGGGCATCTCGACGTCGAGCCCGGCGACGAGCGAGCCCGCCGGGTCACGCAGACCCCAGACGAAGTCCGAGACCACGAAGCCCTCGAAGCCCCACTCGTCGCGCAGGATCTCGGTGAGCAGCGTGCGGTTCTGGCCGCACCACTGCCCGTTCACCGAGTTGTAGGCACTCATGACGCTCGCGACGCCCGCGTCGACGACCGCCTTGAAGTGCGGCAGGTAGATCTCGTGCAGCGTCGCCTCGTCGACCGTCACGTCGACGCTGAACCGGGCGTTCTCCATGCTGTTGCAGGCGTAGTGCTTGACGCAGGCCATCACGTGCCGCTGGGCGCCGCGCGCGAGGGCCGCTCCCATGGCGCCGAGGAGCGCCGGCTCCTCGCCGTAGGTCTCCTGCGCGCGCCCCCAGGCGGGATGCCGCAGCAGGTTGACGCAGACGCCGCCGAAGAAGGTGCCGCCCTGGGCGCTGATCTCGGCACCGATCGCCGCCCCGACCCGCTCCTCGAGCTCGGGGTCCCAGGTGGCCCCGCGCCCCATGGGCACCGGGAAGGCGGTGGAGTTCCCGATGACGGCGCCGCGCGGCCCGTCCGCGAACCGGATGCCGGGGATCCCGAGCCGCGGCACGGCTCCGGCGACGATCGGCTCGAGGTTGTACCCCTTGCCCATCATGTCGGGCATGCCCGGCCAGAACGGGGCGTCCCCGTCGAGCAGGCCGAGCCGCTCCTGCGCGGTCAGCTGCTCGTAGAGCTCGCGCGCCGCCGCGGCCGGGTCCTCCCCGGCGCGGACCGCGGCCGCGGCGGCGTCGAACTCTGCTGCGCCGCCCACTACTTGCTGAACCCCGCGGTCAGACCGGAGAGCAGCTGGCGGCGCCCTATGACGTAGAGGATGAGGATGGGCAGGGTGGTGAGGACCACCGCCGCGAGGACGGCGGGGATGTTGACGCTGTACTGCCCCTGGAAACTCCACAGGGCGAGCGGGAGGAGTCGCTGGTCGGGGCTCTGGGTGAGGATCAGCGGCAGCAGGAACCCGTTCCAGATGGCCAGGCCGTTGTAGATCGCGACCGTGACGAGCGCGGGGCGGGTCAGCGGGAACGCCAGGCTCCACATGGTGCGCCACTCGCTGGCGCCGTCGACCCGCATCGCCTCGAAGAGCTCCCTCGGGACGTCGCGGACGAAGTTGGTGAGCACGAGCACCGACAGCGGGATGGCGAAGGCGATGGACGGCAGGATGATCGCGAGCAGCGTGTCGTACAGGTGCAGCTTGATGATGATGAGGTAGACGGGGATGATCGTCGCCTGGATGGGGATGGCCAGACCCATCAGGAACACCCCGTTGAAGAACTGCAGGAGCCTGTTGCCCGAGGCGCGCACGATCGCGTAGGCGGCCATGAAGGAGATGACCAGGGCCGGGACGATCGCGCCGATCGTGACGATGACGCTGTTGACGAAGTACCGCGCGAAACCCGACTGGAGGACGAACTGGTAGTTCTCCATCGTCGGAGAGGTCGGCGGCGCCATCGGGTTGCCCGAGAAGTAGGTGTCCTGGCCCTTGAAGCTCGTGATGACGATCCAGTAGATCGGGATGATCACGATGGCGAGCCAGATCCATGCGGCCAGCCCGCCGAACCAGTTCATCTCACGCAGGTGGCGCGCCCGCTGCCCCGGCGGTGTCGCCGGCCGCTGGACGGGTGGCGCCCCGGTCGTCGCGGTGGTGGCCATGTCACGCCCCCTCGAGCTGGCTTCCGGTGCCGCCCACGCGGCGCAGGAACAGGGCGAGCGCGAGGCCGATCACCACGAGGATCGTGGCGATGGCACTGGCCAGGCCCATCTGGTTCCCCTGGAATCCTCGGATGTACATGTCCAGGGCGAGGTTGCGGGTGGCGTCGGCCGGGCCGCCCGCGGTGAGCACGAAGATGAGGTCGAAGAACGTCAGCGCTCCGACGATCATCAGCGTGGACGAGGTGATCATCACGTAGCGCAGCTGCGGCAGCGTGATGCTCCAGAACGTCCGGACCCGACCGGCCCCGTCGAGCATGGCCGCCTCGTACATCGACGCCGGGATCTGCCGGACCGCGCCCTGGTAGATCAGGGAGTGGAACGGGATGAACTGCCAGGACACGATGAACATGACGACCCAGAACGCGAGCGTGCCGTCGCCCAGCCAGTCCTGCGTGAGGAACGCCAGGTGCAGCCCGGGCCCGAGGCCGAAGTTGGGGTCGAGCAGCGCCTTGTACGCGACGGCGATCGCCGCCGAGCTCAGCAGCAGCGGGATGAAGAACAGCGTGGCGAGGAACTCCCGGTAGCGCTGGTGCCCGGCCATGAACACCCCGATGAGGATGCTGGCCGGCGTCTGGATGACCCAGGTGAAGATCATGATCTTGAAGGTGATCCAGAGCGCGTGCGGCAGCTCCGGGTCGCTCAGGACGCTGCGCCAACTGCCGACCCCGTTGAAGTTGATCGCGCCGATGCCGTTCCAGCTGGTGAAGGACAGCAACAGGACGCCCAGCAGCGGGACGATCCCGAAGATGGTGAACATGATCAGCGCCGGCAGCGCCATCCACGTGACGGTGGCGCCCCTGACGGCTCCCCCGCCCCCCGTCGTCGTCGTCGACCCCTTGACGACGGGGGGAGCCAGCGAGGTCATGACCCGATGGCCTTGTTCATGTTGTCGATCCACTGGTCGGGCGTGACCGACAACTGGAACAGCTTGGCGATGTTGTCGAGCAGCGTCTCGGCCTGCGTGGGGGAGAGCGCCTGGTCCCAGGACTGCGCGAAGACCTTGGCGTTGGACGCGACGTCGTAGTTGAACTTGAGCCAGTCGGCGTCAGGACCCGACCCGAAGTACTTGTCCGCTCCCTTGATGAGAGGCACGGCGCCGGTCGCGGTCCACTTCTGGAGCTCGGTGTCGTCGAGCACCGTGGTGCTGAAGAACTTCTTGGCGACGTCCTGCTCCGCCTTGCTCGCCTTGGCGGAGATCGAGTAGTACTGACCGGGGTTCCCGACGGTGTCACTCGGGTCGCCCTTGTCGGTGGCGGGGTCGACCGGCGGGAAGTTCATGTAGCCCAGGTGGCCGCCACTGACGAAATCGCCGCCGCTCTGCTTCATCGTGCCGTAGGTCCAGGCGCCGTGGACCATCATCGCGGCCCTGCCGGTGTAGAACACGGCGAGGTCGGCGTTGGAGTCGGCGGTGATCGACGAGAAGCCCTTGATGAAGCCGTTGGCCTTCACCAGGTCCTGGACCTTGGTCAGCATGTCCTTGACGGCCGGGTCGGACCAGGCGTCCTTCTTGCCCTCGAAGACGTTCTGGAAGACCTGCGAGCCGCCGATGCGGTCGAGCAGGAACTCCAGCCACATCATGTTGGTCCAGCGGGACTGGCCGCCGAGGGAGAAGGGCGCCACGCCTGCCGAGTTGAACTTGTCGACCAGCGTCATGATGTCGGCCCACGACTTGGGCGGCGCTGCGCCGACCTTGTCGAAGACCTTCTTGTTGTAATAGAAGATGATCGGCGTGACGGTCTCGGCCGGCAGGGCGTAGATCTTGCCGTTGACCGTCGCCGCCCCGAAGGACGACGGGAACCGCCGGGTCTTCTGGTCGGGGTTCGAGGCGAACCAGTCGGTCAGATCGAGGACCTGGCCGGCCTTGACGTCCTCCGCGAGGCCACCGCCGCCCCAGCCCCAGATGATCGTGGGCCCCTGGCCGGCCCCCAGCGCAGTCTTGATCTTCGTCTTGTAGGCGTCGTTCTGGAACTCGGTGGACGTGATGGTGCCGGCGCCGGAGGCGTTGAAGCGCTTGACGGTGTCTTCTCGCACCGCCTGCTGGGGCTGCCCGGACAGGAACCAGAAGGTGGCGGCACCGCCACCGCCGCCACCACTGGCTCCCCCGGCTGCGGAGCTCGAGGGACCGGAACTGCCGCAGGCCGCGAGCGCGGCTCCGGCGACCGGCACGCCGAGGGCGAGGCTGAGGAAGCTCCGACGAGAGGTCTTGGGATCCACGCTGATTCTCCGTAGTCGAGGGCCGCGACCGCCGCGGCGACCGAAGGTGTGGCGGGTCGCCGCCGGGGCCGGCGCGAGGGGTCCTTCGCCCTGCCCTGTGTCGGCGCCGCCAAGTGGAACGGCGCCGCTGACGTCGACCGGTGACCGCCGCGAGTCAACGTAAGATTTCACGTAAACTCTGTCAAGAGTCTTGTGGCACGGGGTTTCTGTGAGTGACAGTAGGTCTCGCTCGCGGCCGCCTCCGGAAGCCTGGTCTGCCATTAAAACATCTCGATTCGGTCACGAGTAGGTCTCCGTAAGTCAACGAAACATTTCGTGAAATCGATAACATGAGGGAGAACTGCCGTGACGACGTCCGACGCGCCCGTCGACCGGCTCCGCGGCCCGCGCGGCGAGCAGGACGCGCCTGCGTGGCGTGACACGGCGCGGCCGATCGCCGATCGGGTGGATGCACTGCTCGCCGCGATGACCCTCGAGGAGCGGGCGGCCCAGTTGGGCAGCCGCTGGGTGGGCAACGGCGCCGCCGCGGGCGGCAGCGCCGACGACGGCGCCTCCGAGGACGACGCGCCCGACGACGCGGCCGCGGGGGCGGATCTCAACGTCGCCCCCATGCAGGACGTGTTCGCCGACGCCGGCGCGCAGCCGCTGGAGGAGTCGGCGCGGCACGGCCTGGGCCACCTGACCCGCGTCTACGGCAGTGCTCCGGTCTCGGCCGCGCAGGGCGCCGACGAGCTCGTCCGCCAGCAGCACGCGGTCGTCTCCGCGTCGCGGCTCGGCATCCCCGCGATCGTGCACGAGGAGTGCCTCACCGGCTTCACCTCCTACGGCGCCACGGTGTACCCGGCGGCGATCGCCTGGGGAGCCACCTTCGACCCCGACCTCGTCGAGCGGATGGCGGCCGCGATCGGCCGCGACATGGCCGCCCTCGGCATCCACCAGGGCCTCGCGCCGGTGCTGGACGTCGTCCGCGACTACCGCTGGGGCCGCGTCGAGGAGACCATCGGCGAGGACCCGTACCTGGTCGCCGTGCTCGGCGCCGCGTACGTGCGGGGGCTGCAGTCCGCGGGCGTGCTCGCCACCCTCAAGCACTTCGCCGGCTACTCCGCCTCCCGCGGCGCCCGCAACCACGGTCCCGTCTCGATGGGTGGGCGCGAGCTCGCCGACGTGGTCCTACCGCCGTTCGAGGCGGCCGTCACCCTGGCCGGCGCCGCCTCGGTGATGAACTCCTACTCCGACGTCGACGGCGTCCCCGCCGGTGCCGACGCCTGGCTGCTCACCGAGCTCCTGCGCGACACCTGGGGCTTCACGGGCACGGTCGTCTCGGACTACTGGGCGGTGCCGTTCCTCACCCGCATGCACCGGATCGCGGCCGACGACGCCGACGCCGGAGCCCAGGCGCTCGCCGCCGGCCTCGACGTCGAGCTGCCCGACACGATCGGGTTCGCCGGGCTCGTCGAGAAGGTGCGGAGCGGCGAGCTGCCCGAGGAGGTGCTCGACCGCGCCGCCCGCCGGGTGCTGACCCAGAAGGCCGAGCTCGGCCTGCTGGACCCCGACTGGACGCCCGAGGCGTCGGTGGCCGGCGCGGAGCGCGTCGACCTCGACTCCCCCGCCAACCGCGCCCTGGCCCGTGAGCTCGCCGAAGGCTCGATCGTGCTGCTCGACGCCGGTTCCGCGCTGCCGCTGCTCGGCGACGGCCGACCCGGGCCGAGTCGCGTCGCGGTGGTCGGGCCGTGCGCGGACGACGGCCGCACCTTCATGGGCTGCTACTCCTTCCCCAACCACATGCCCGCGCGCTTCCCGGGCATCGGCCTCGGGGTCGACGTGCCGACCGCGCTGGACGCCCTCCGCGCGGAGCTCCCCGGTGTGGACGTCGTCCACGCCCGCGGCTGCGACGTCAGCGACCCCGACCGGTCCGGCTTCGCCGAGGCCCTCGACGCGGCCCGCGGCGCCGACGTCGTCGTGGCGCTCGTCGGCGACCTCGCCGGCCTGTTCGGCCGTGGTACGTCGGGCGAGGGCTGCGACGCCGAGGACCTGCGGCTCCCCGGCGTCCAGGCGGACCTGGTCGAGGAGCTGCTCGCGACCGGGACGCCCGTGGTCGTCGTCGTCGTCTCCGGCCGGCCGTACGCCCTCGGTTCGGTGCAGGGCCGCGCCGCCGCCCTCGTGCAGGCCTTCATGCCCGGCGAGGAGGGGGGCGCCGCGATCGCCGGCGTCCTCTCGGGCCGGGTGCAGCCGAGCGGCAAGCTACCGGTGCAGATCCCCCGGACGCCGGGTGGTCAGCCCGGCACCTACCTCCAGCCGCCGCTCGGCGCGGATCACACCGGCACGAGCAGCCTCGACCCCCGCCCGCTCTTCCCCTTCGGGCACGGCACCGCCTACACCACCTTCGACGTGAGCGACCTGCGGCTGAGCGCGGACGCGGTGCCCACCGACGGCGAGGTCACCGTGACGGTGCGGGTCCGCAACACCGGCCCGCGCGCCGGCACCGAGGTGGTGCAGCTCTACCTGCGTGACGTCGTCGCGTCGGTCACCCGGCCGGTCCGGCAGCTCACCGGGTTCGCCCGCGTAGCACTCGAGGCCGGCGCAGCGGCCGACGTGGAGTTCCGGCTGCACGCCGACCGGACCGCGTTCACCGACCGCTCACTACGCCGGGTGGTGGAACCTGGCGACATCGATGTCCTCGTCGGATCGTCCGAGACCGACCTGCCGTGCCGTGCTCGGCTACGGTTGACCGGGAGCCTGCGCGAGGTGGGTCCGGATCGAGCACTCACGACCCCCGCCAGGGTCCTCCACCTGGATCGCTCCACCGATCGCTCCGTCGATCGCCCCGACAACGTGTAGGAGGAGGGCTCGTGCCTGCCGGAGACGGGCGAGCGGCCAGAGTGGGGCGCCCGACGCTGGCCACGGTGGCGGCGTCGGCGGGCGTCTCCATCGCGACCGTCTCCAAGGTGGTCAACGGCCGCACCGACGTCGGCCCGGCGACCCGGCAGCGCATCGAGCAGCTGCTCAAGGAGCACGAGTACGTGGCGCCGCGCCGGGAGACCGGCCGCCCGAGCAGCAGGCCGACGGTCGAACTCGTCTTCGACGGCAAGCTGAACGCCTACGGCGTCGAGATCATCCAGGGGGTGCTGGAGGCCGCCGGAGACGTCGCGACCGCGGTCGTGATGAGCCTGCGGCCCCGGGGGCACCAGCACGCGCCGCAGGAACGCCTCACCGCGTGGGCGCGGGAGCTCGCCGGCGCCGGCAGGCGCGCCGTCATCGCCGTCGTCAACGACCTCACGGCCGGTGACCTCGCCGCGCTCGCCCGCGCCCGCCTGCCACTCGTCGTCATCGACCCGCTCAACCTGCCGCAGGCCCGCGTCACCAGCGTCGGCTCGACCAACTTCGCCGGCGGCCTGGTCGCCACCCAGCACCTGCTCGGCCTGGGGCATCGCCGGATCGCCTTCGTCGGTGGCCCGCTCTCCGCCGCGTGCAACCAGGCGCGCATGCACGGCTTCCGGGCGGCGATGGAGGCGGAGGGGGCCTCCGTGTCGGACGAGTACGTCCGCAACGGGCGCTTCATGTACGAGGACGGCGTCGCGCTCGGGGCGCTCGTGCTCGACCTGCCCGCCCGCCCGACCGCCGTGTTCGCCGCCAGCGACGAGACGGCGGCCGGCGTCATCGAGGCCGCGCGGGCCCGGGGCCTGCGGATCCCCGAGGACCTGTCGGTCGTGGGCTTCGACGACACCCAGGTGGCGCGGTTCGCGTCCCCGCCGCTGACGACGGTGCGCCAGCCGCTGCGCGAGATGGGCGGCGTGGCGCTCCGGACGGCGCTGCGGCTGGCCGCCGGCGAGCAGCTCGAGTCCCACCACGTCGAGCTGGCCACCGATCTGGTGGTGCGGGACTCGACCGCACCGCCGCCCGGCGCGGCTCCGGCCGATCTCGACTGAGCGCGCCGTCGTCGTCAGGCAGCCGTCAGACTGTCGTCGCACCCGACAGCGAGGCGAGGGTGGCGCCCGCCGCTCCGGCCGGCACCCACCAGGTCCGGTCGCCGACGACGCCGTCGGCGGTCAGCCCGTGCTGGGACTGGTACACCTGCACCGCGTGCTCGGTCTTCGGGCCGAAGTCGCCGTCGATCGGCCCGGGGTCGGCTCCCCCGCCACCCTGGGCGTAGGCGTGCAGCCCGGTCTGGAGGCGGTGGACGTCGGCGCCGCTGTCCCCGCGCTCCAGGAGCGGCGTGTGCGGGTCCGCGGGCAGCGCGCCCCACGTCGCCGGCCCGACGATCCCGTCGGCCGTCAGCCCCGCACCGGACTGGAAGTCCCGTACCGCGGCCTCGGTCCTCGCACCGAAGATGCCGTCGATGTCGGTGTCACCCAGGCCCTTCATCATCACCAGGATGCGCTGGAGCCGGCGCACGTCGTCGCCGGTGGAACCCGTCGCCAGGGTCGGGCCGCTGTTCATCGGAACCTCCGTGTCGTGGGGAACGCCCTCAGGACGCCAGAGGCACGACACGGAGGTCAGATACCTCGGACCATGACGTCAGATCATGACGTGGACGGGTGCGGTCTCCTCGGTCGACCGGACGGCGACGGGCCCGTGCACCACCATCACGGGGCAGGGCGCGGTGTGCACGAGCTCGTGGCTGACCGAGCCCAGCACCAGGCCGGCGAAGGCGCCGTGGCCGCGCGAACCGACCACGAGGATCCCCGCGTCGGAGGCGGCGTCGACGAGCGCCCGGGTCGGCGGCCCTTCCGGCGTCTCCGTGGTCACCTGCGTGCCGGGGTAAGCCCCACGGACGCGGTCCGCCGCGGCCGCGACGGCCTCCCGGGCGGCGGTGCGCAGGGCGTCGTCGATCCCGTAGGAGCCGCCCGGCAGGGCGCTGGCGTAGACGGGTCCCCAGTCACGCTCGACGAGCGGGTCCCACGCACCGACCACCCGCACGGTCGCCCCGGTGTTCTGTGCGAGCTGCGCAGCGGCGTCGACGGCCGCCATGGACGCGTCCGACCCGTCGACACCCACCACGACCGCGTGCTCCGCTCCCACCTGGGCGCGGGGCTCGTTCCGGACGACGACCGTCGGGCAGTGGGCGTGCGTGGCGACTGCCATCGACACCGATCCCAGCCATGCCGACGCGAGCTCGCTCCGCCCGCGGTTGCCGACCACGACGAGCTCGGCGTCCCGCGACTGCTCCACGAGCACACGCGAGGCCGGGCCGGTGCCGACCAGGCCGCGTATGTGGACGCCGTGGGCCACCTCGCCCGCCTGCCGGGCACCGTCGTCGGCGACGGCGCGAGCGGCGTCCATCAGCTGCCCCGACCAGCCCTCGACGCTCGCGGCCGTCGGGTCGACGTCGAGGCCGAGGTCGACGGCGTGCAGCACGGTGAGGGGCAGGCCCCTGCGCAGCGCCTCCCCGGCAGCCCAGCGCAGGGCGTGTCCGGCGGAGGGAGAGGCGTCGTAACCGACGAGGACTCCCAGACCCTCCCGGTTCGGCTGATCCGGCTGGTTGGAATGACTGGTCATGTCGATCTCCTCGGTTCTCCCGGAGACCGGCCGCCCGCGGTCTCCGCCAGTGTCACGACGGCGAGGTCGTACGCGCGAGCGGCGGCCTCGAACTCGGTCAGGGTGGGGACGTGCCCGTCCGCGGTCCCGAGCCCGGTCAGGCGCTGAGTTGCGCGCCAGCCGATCCGCTCGCTGACGAGGCGCAGGGTCGCCCCGACCGCCGCGGCCTCCTCGGCGAGCTCGGCGTGCACGGCGTACCGGCGCCCTCCGTGGGTGATCTCGATGTCCCGGCCGCCGCGCAGGTTGGCGCGCCACGCGTGCTGCGTGACGACGAGCAGGCGGCCGCCCACGTCGGCGTAGCCGACGGGGATGTCGTATCGGTGGCCGGTGCGGCGGCCCGTCAGGTGCAGCGTGAGCAGGGCCGGGTCGACGGCACGGTGCAGGGGCGAGGCCAGCAGGCCCCGCACGAGGGGGTTCACGAGACCGACCAGCCGCTGGGGTGGGATCCGGCGGGTGACGGTCGTGCCGGTCATGGCCATCACTTCCCGTGGGCTCGACCAGGACGAGTCGTTCGTCACGTCCAAGTCTGCTCCCGCGCACCCCGTAGGGGATGGGTCTTTCGACCCTGGGTCGGCCAGGGTCCTCCGGCGGCGCTGTCGTCCCGGCCGGGTAAGGGCGACGATGAGGTGAGGCGGAGGGAGCCGTGTTGCGCTTCGTGGATCGGGCGGACGCAGGGCGACGGCTGGCCCAGGCGGTCCGCGCAGCCGTGGGCGGCGACGTCCACGACGTCGTCGTGGTCGGGCTCCCTCGAGGCGGCGTACCGGTCGCGTTCGAGGTGGCCCGGACACTCGGCGCGCCGCTGGACGTGATCGTCGTGCGGAAGCTGGGTGTGCCCTCCCAGCCGGAGCTCGCCATGGGGGCGGTCGGGGAGGCCGGGACGCGCGTAGTGAACGACGCGGTGGTCTCCGCCGCGGGCGTGAGCGGCCAGGAACTCGGCGACATCGAGGAACGAGAACGCTCCGAGGTCGAGCGACGTGCCCTCCGGTTCCGCTCCGGCGTCCCGCCGCTGCCGCTCGCCGGTCACAGGGTCGTGGTGGTGGACGACGGGCTCGCGACCGGCTCGACGGCGCGCGCTGCCTGCCGGATCGCCCGGGCTCGAGGAGCCTCCCGGGTGATCCTGGCCGTGCCGGTCGGCCCCAAGAGCGTGGAGCGGAGGCTGCGGCCGGACGCCGACCTCGTGGTGTGCCCGCTCAGGCCGTCGCACTTCGTCGCGATCGGTCAGTTCTACGACGACTTCGCACAGGTGAGCGAGAAGGAGGTCGTCGACCTCCTGCACCGCGCCGCCGGCGGTCCCGCATCCGGGCGCGGGTGACGAACGTCGTACCAGCTCATGCGCTCCATCTCGCGGCGGATCTCGTCCTCGGTGAAGTCCTGGGTGAAGTCGTGCATCCGTTCGGGGGTGAAGCGACGGAACAGTCCCGCGGCCACGGGTCGTTCGACCCTGCCCGCCGCCTGGGGGCGCCGCACGAGGGTGGACTCCAGGAGCGAGGACGCGAGGACCTTGTCAGGGGCGCACCGGCTGGATGCGAGGAGCGAGGGCACGCGATGGGTGAGACCTCCGGCAAGGCCGGATCATCGTCGGGGTGGACGGTTCGGACGCCTCCAAGGAGGCGCTTCGCTGGGCCGCGGAGCAGGCCAGGCTGACCGGATCCAGCCTCGACGCGGTGATCGCCTGACATCCGCTGGTCGTCTTCGGCGTGCCGCCGCCGGCCGGCGAGGACTTCGACGTGGAGGGCACCGCCAAGACCGTGCTCCCCGACACGGTGACCGAGGTCGTGACCGGTCGGGAGGACGGCGTCAGGGTCCGTGAACTCGTACGAGAAGGTCAGGCCGCGTCCGTGCTGATCGAGGCAGCCCCAGGCGCACGGCCGCTCGTCGTCGGCAGCCACGGGCACTCCGGCTTCACGGAGGCGGTCCTCGGCCATGACCGGCATGCGCATCTCGTCGTGACGGCGCGGTGATCGGTCGGGTGCCGGCACGGGAGCGGAGCTCCCGCGCCGGCACCCGCTCGAGCCCGAGGAGCTCGATCGCCTGTGCGTGTCTGTGACCTCCGTAGGAAGTCGCTGTGAACGAGGCGGACAGCTGCCAACGCGGGGTAGACGAGGGTGAAGGCGGCCCGACGGCGCGGGCCGCGTCCGCCGATCGATGCCCAGGAGTTCGAGATGCTGCAGGCCGCGATCACCGAGGCGGTGGAGGCGGCGCGAGGGCGCCGGAGTCGGTCCGACGAACCGGGTGGGCGGACGGGCGGTCCCGCGGGCAACGCCCTCCTGACCGCGTGGACCGGCCTCGTGCTGCTCGTGTTGTTCATCGCCGAGCTCGTGACGCTGCTCGACCTCTCCCGCTGGCTGGACTGGCATGTGGTCATCGGCGTGCTCCTCGTGCCGCCGGCCCTGGTCAAGACGGCCAGCACCGGATGGCGCGTCCTGCGCTACTACACGGGCGAACCTCGCTACCGCAGTGCCGGACCGCCGCCGATGCTCCTGCGGGTGCTCGGCCCGCTGGTGGTCGCCGCGACGCTGGCGCTGCTGGGGTCGGGCATCCTGCTCGTGGTCGCCGGTCCGGAAACGGCCCGTCAGCCGTTCCTTACGTTCGTCGGGCACCCGCTGAGTCTCGTCTCGGTGCACGCCGGGCTCGCCGTGGTGTGGGCCGTCGTCACAGGGCTGCACGTCCTGGGCCGTCTGCTGCCGGCTGCGCTCATCGTGACCGAGGCCGCGCGCCGGCCGGGCCGACACGGGCAGGGCACGCCGGTGCGCGGCGGCGGGGTACGGCTTCTCCTCGCCGCCGCGGCACTGGCCTGCGCGCTCGCGGCGGTGCCCCTCGTGACGCCACTGAACCCGGGCTGGACGCAGCACCGCGACGAGCCGCACGCGCATACAGCCGGCACGCGGCGGTGACCAAGGGCGCGCCGAGGCAGCCAGGTCGGCCGTTCTGCTCGTGGCGGAGGCGGACGGGAATCGAACCCGCCTGACCGAGCTACTCGGTCACGTCGGTTTTGAAGACCGCGGGGAGCACCAGCTACCCGAACGCCTCCCCGGCGGCCGGCCCTGCATGACTGGGAGGCCGGCACCGGCGGCGTCCAGTATCGCTCAGAGCGTGACCACCGCGACCGCGGGCTCGTGCAGGCTCCCCAGCCACACCCGGCCCTGGTGCTCACGCACCCCGGTGACCATGTGATAACGCCCGCCGTGCACGTCGTCGCCGAGGTCGAGGTCGTGCACGAGGTGCCCGTCTCCGTCGTAGGCCTGCACCCGCACCGTCCGCTTGGGTGCCCGCTGCAAGCGAGCGGGGATCCTGGTCGCGGCCCGTCGCACCATGACGGGCGCGCGCTGCAGGAGCTCGACGACCGGGTCGCGCGGGCTCGCGATCGACACCCAGACCAGGCCGTCGCTGCCGAGCGCGATGTTGTCGGGGTAGCCCGGCAGGTCCCGCGCGAACCACTCCCGCGTGCGCGCGAGCGGCCCGGTGAGCCGGTAGCGCACCAGCGTCCGCGCCCCGGTCTCGGCGACGACCACCCACGACTCGTCGGGGGCCAGGGCCACGCCGTTGGCGAAGGCCAGACCTTCGAGCAGGACGTCGACCGCGCCGTCAGGCGCCCGCCGCAGCAGCCGGCCGGTGCGGGTGTTCTCGACGAAGTCGGCCTGCCAGCGGTCGATCCCGTGCACGGTGGACGTGTCGGTGAAGTAGATCGTGCCGTCCCCTGCCACGGCGGCGTTGTTGCAGAACTTCATCGGGTGGCCGTCGACGTCGAGCACCAACGGCTCGACCGCACCGCTGCGGACGTCGACCGCGAGCAGCCCTCGGTACGCGTCGCAGACGAGCACCCGGCCGTCGGGCAGGTGCTCGAGCCCCAGCGGCCGGCCGCCGGTGCGCGCCACGCGGTCGACGATGCCGTCCGGGCGCACCCGGTACACGGAACCGTCCGCCGTCCCGGTGTACACGCACCCCGAGTCGCGGCCGGCCACGCCGACCAGCACGTCCTCCGCGCCCGGCGCCGGCACGTCGTACACCTCGAAGCTCGTCACCCGCGCCACTCTGCCCGACCCGGTCGCCGGCGTCACGACACGGCCGCCGGGACACACAGGATCGACGGGACGTAAGGCCCTGTCGCCACGGTCGCCGGGAGCGCACTCTCGGCTGGACGCCGCCTGACGTCGCCGGCCCATGCATCGGGCCGCGATCGGCCCGATGCGCACGGCCCGCTCCCGCAGAGGAGGGCCTCATGATCGAGGTCGTGTCCACCGCAACGCCGGCCGTCGACCTGAACGGTCCCGGCCACTACCTGAGCTGGGGATTCCTCCAGATCTCCGTCGCCAACGCCGCGGTCATCCTCCTCATGGTCGTCGTCTTCGTGGCCGCGATCCTGCTGCCCTTCCCCGGCGGGAAGAAGCGGTGACCGCCGGAGTGCCGGTCCAAGGCGCCGGCGGCGCTCCGGACGACGGGTCGCCCACCTGGACCGGCGCGTTGCGCCGCCGGGCCGTCCGGGCGCTGCCGCCCGAACGGCTGCTGCCCGACCGTCAGCCCGCCTACGTCGCGTCGTGGATCTACGTGTTCGGGGCGCTCACCCTCGCGGCCTTCGGCGTGATCCTGCTGTCCGGTGCGTGGCTGGCGTTCGCCGGCCCCACGTGGTGGCACACGAGTTCGCTCGGCCACTACGTCAACAGCCTGCACCTGTGGAGCGTGGAGCTCTTCTTCTTCTTCATGGTGATCCACCTGTGGGGCAAGTTCTTCATGGCGGCGTGGCGGGGCAACCGCGCGCTCACGTGGGTCACCGGCGCCGTCGCCTTCCTCGTGTCCATCGCCACCGCCTTCACGGGCTACCTGGTGCAGACGAACTTCGACTCGCAGTGGATCGCGTCGGAGGCGAAGGACGGCATCAACTCCTCGGGTGCCGGCGCCTTCTGGAACGTCCTCGACGTCGGCCAGATGCTGCTGTGGCACGTCATGCTGCTGCCGCTCGGGGTCGGCGTCCTCGTGGTCCTGCACCTTCTGCTGGTCCGCACCCGCGGCGTGGCGCCGCCCATCGGCGTCGACCTCGACGGCAACCTCTCCGAGGGGAGTGACGCGCGATGACCGCCGTCCACACCCGTACCCGGTCCGAGGAGCGGGCGGGGAACCTCTGGCGTGGGCCCACCCGCGAGTACGACCTCGTCAAGGAGCTGCTCGCGGCCTTCGTGGTGGTCGCCCTGCTCACCGCCGCGCTCGCGGCGCTCTTCTCGTCCCCCGACGAAAAGCCGATCACCCTGCAGAGCTGGGCGGCCGCGGCGCCCGGCGACTTCGTCGCGACCGCGACCGGCGAGCTGGCCGGGACGACGACCAGCGCCGGCTACGGCGCCCCGTACACGACCACCGGTGACGGGCAGTCGATGGGCCCGTTCGCGCCGCAGAAGTGGGCCGGTGTGCGGATCCCCGTCGACCCGGCCCAGGACTTCGTGGTGGGGCCGGTGTCGCACCTGACCGGTGACGCCGCCGCCACGGCGGCCGTCAAGCAGTGGAACTCGGCGACACCCGACCAGCAGGCCGCGTGGGCGGGCGCGTACAGCGACGCCCTGGCGAAGGTCGACGGCGACGCGGCCAAGGTCACACCGGGCGAGTACGGCCCCGTGCCGGTCCTCGCGACCCGGCTGCTGACCCTGGCGCAGAGCGGCGGCCTCGACAGCGCCCTGGTGAGCGGCGGTTCCGGGTTCTACCAGACCGATTACACCCGGCCGCTGCTCTTCCTCGGCGACAGCGGCTACCTCGACGACCAGGCCGGCGCGCGGCACCTCCACGGGGACCAGTGGGGGATGATGAACGAGACCGGCGACTACCCCGGTCAGGCCTGGCTCTGGCTGTACACCTTCTGGTACCAGATCCCGCCGTTCACGACCGCGTGGGCCGACAACGCCGACCTGGTCGTCTGGGGACTGATGATGGTGCTCTCCCTGGCGCTCGTGCTGGTGCCGTTCATCCCCGGGGTGCGGTCGATCCCCAGATGGGTGCCACTGCACCGGCTGATCTGGCGGGACTACTACCGGCAGGCCAGGAGCCGGCAGTAGGCGTGAGCCGCTGACGGGCGTGGCGCAGACCCCGGGAATCGACCGGGGTCTGCGCCACGGCGCGTCAGGTGATGCCGAGGGCGAACCAGCCGGCCCAACCGCCGGTCGCGTCCCACCACGTGCTGTAGATCAGGCCGTCCGATCCGACGACGAACACGTCGAGGTGCTCGGTCACCCGGGTGAGCGCCGCGACCTGGCTGCCGGGCTTCGCGATACCGCCGGACACGTTGAACCAGCCGGCCCAACCCGTGGTGTCGTGCCACCAGGTGCTGTAGATCCGGTTGTCGGTGCCGACGACGAACAGGTCCATGTGGTTGGAGTACCGGACGACGGCCGTGACGGGGGACCCGGGCGAGGCCACGCCCCCGGACACCTGGAACCAGCCGGCCCAGCCGCCGCGGGCGTCCCACCAGGTCGACATGATGCGGCCGTCGGACGCGGTCGTGAACAGGTCGAGGTGGTCGGCGTAGCGGGCGACGGCCGTCACCGTCGCGTCGGGCCTGGCGGTGATCCCCGGCAGCGCGAACCAGCTCGACCAGCCCGAGCGGTCGTCCCACCAGCAGCTGTAGACGCGGTTGTCGGTCCCGACGGTGAACACGTCGAGGTGGAAGGGGTAGCGCGCGATCGCCGTCACCGTGGCGCCGTTCGCCGCGATCCCGCCGCTGATCTGGAACCAGTCCGCCCAGCCACCGCGCACGTCCCACCACGTCGACATGGTGCGGCCGTCGGAGGCGGTGGTGAAGAGGTCGAGGTGGTCGGTGTACCGGCTGACGACGTTGACGGTCGACCCGGGCCGGGCGACCAGCGAGCCGATGCGGAACCACGCCGACCAGCCGCCGGAGCGGTCCCACCAGCAGCTCCACACCCGGTTGTCGGTGCCCACGACGAACAGGTCGAGGTGCCCCGAGTAGCGGGCGATCGCGGTGACCGGCGAGCCGGCCCCACCGGGTGAGGCGAAGCCGCCCGACACCTGGAACCAGCCGGCCCAGCCGCTGCTCACGTCCCACCAGTCCGACATGATGCGGCCGTCGCTCGCGACGGCGAACACGTCGAGGTGCTCGGGGTAGCGGGCGACCACGTTGATCGGGGTGCGGTCCCGGGCCTGGAGGTCGGCGAGCGGGCCGATGCGGTTCCAGATGACCTGCCGGCACACGTGGCAGAACGGCACGCCGAGCTCGCGCATCTTGCAGTCGTACTCGGGCCGGTAGGCGCCGCAGTGGTAGTAGTGGGCGCCCTCGAAGAGCCCGACGGTGCCCGCCGGCACCGGGCTGGGCCGCGAGTCGACGGTCGAGCAGTTGGGGTTGCTCATGGTCGGCAGGGCAGTCGACGCCGCGACCATCCAGCCCCACTTGAGCGTGGCCCGGTTCGTGTTGATCGTGACGTTCGGCTCCGACGGCTCGGTCGCCGGGTGGTGGTCGTGGCCGGTCTCGTTGCCGCCCGCGTAGTAGGGGTACTCGTCCGCCAGGCCGTAGGCGGTGTGCCCGGTCTCGTGGATCGCGATCTCGGTGGCGCCGCCCGCGAGCGAGTAGGTGCCCACCGATCCGCCGCTGCCCCCGTAGACGGTCGAGTTGACGACGACGATCGCGACGGTGAACTCCGGCACCTGCGCCGCGGCGGTCGTCAGGACGGTCGTGTTGTTGCACACCAGCAGCCGCCGGATGCCGTTGCCGCCGAAGGTCGAGTCGAAAAACGTGCGGGCGGTGGCCCCCGTACCGCCGGCGGACGTGGGGTCGTCGGCGCCCGAGTCGGTCGACGTGACGTTGACCCGCCAGATGTTGATCGCCGGGAACAGCTCGTCGTACGGCGGGGTGCCCCGCAGGGCCGTGACGAACGCGGAGCAGGCGTTGTCGAAGTCGTTCTGCTGGGCCGCGGTGAACCCGTCACCGAGCAGCACGATCGTGAAGGCACGGCTGCGTGGGGCCGCGCCGGCGATCCTGGTCGCACCGAGCACGCTGCCGTCGGCGGTGGTCACGACGCACCGCCCTCGAGCGGGAAGACCCCGAGGTCGACGTCCCCGGCTCCCGGTGCCAGCCCCGGCCCGCCCGGCGCCTGGCCGCCCGCCCCCGCGGAGCGGACGACCGCCACGGTCGCCGCCTCGGCCCCCGCCGGCACGACGACGGTGAACGCGCCCCGCACCGGGGCGTCGACCCGCACGATCGGTTCGGCGTGGTTCTCGGGGAAGACCTCGGCGCTGCCGCTGAACGCGGCGCCGCGCACCGCCACCCGGGCGAGCCGCGTGCCGTCGTCGCGCCGGGTCTCGACGAAGTGCCCGGCGTTCGCCGTGTCCCCGGCGTCGAACCCGCTGATCACAACGTCCACGGGTTGCTGGGAGACCAGGCGCACGGTGTCGTCCTCGTACTCGAAGATGAGGCGGACGGCACCGGGTGCCGGCCTCTCCGCTGCTCCGCCGGGTGTCTGGCTCATCTGCGTCTCCGAGGCTCGGTGCGGCTACCCGTGCCCATCCTGGAGGCGGGCGCCGGACCGTGACAGGAGCGGGCGGCGGCACGAAGGTGCAGTCTTGCGCCGCCCGTCCCCGTGCCGGCGAAAGGGGACGTCGTCGCGCGGCGCGGGGGGCTGCTCCGTATCGTGCGGCCATGACGGCGCCCACGGCCCTCGCCCTCGACCAGTACCGCCTCACCCGGTACGCGCACGGCGGCGGGTGCGCCTGCAAGATCCCGCCCGGCGAGCTGGAGGAGATGGTGGCCGGCCTGCGGGCCCGGGCGCTGTCCCGTAACGCGTGCGCGGGGCATGGCGAGCTCGTCGTGGGCCTCGACGACGGCGACGACGCGGCCGTCGTGGTGACCCCCGCGGGCACGCTGGTCGCGACGGCCGACTTCTTCACCCCCGTCGTCGACGACGCGTACGACTGGGGCCGGATCGCCGCGGCCAACGCGCTGTCCGACGTCTACGCCATGGGCGGCACCCCCGTGGTCGCCGTCAACCTGCTCGCCTGGCCGCGCGAGGTGCTGCCCGCCGATCTGGCCCGGGAGGTGCTTCGCGGGGGCATGGACGTCGCGGCTGCCGCCGGCTGTCACGTCGCCGGCGGCCACAGCGTCGACGCGCCGGAACCGATGTACGGCATGAGCGTCACCGGCGTCGCGGACGTCGACCGCCTGCTCCGCAACGACGCCGGGGAGCCCGGGCTGCCCCTCACGCTCACCAAGCCGCTCGGCGTCGGCGTCCTCAACAACCGGCACAAGGCGACGGGCGAGAGGTTCCAGCAGGCGATCGACAGCATGGCGGCCCTGAACGACCGGGCCCGGGACGCCGCCCTCGCCGCCGGCGCCCGCTGCGCGACCGACGTCACGGGGTTCGGGCTGCTGGGCCACCTGTACAAGCTGGCCCGGGCCAGCGGCGTCACCGCCGAGGTCGACGCCGCCGCCGTCCCCTACCTGGACGGCGCCCGCGAGGCGCTGGCCGCCGGGTACGTGAGCGGGGGCACGAGACGCAACCTCGACTGGGTGCGCCCGCACGCCGACCTCACCGCGGTCGACGAGGCCGAGGCCCTGCTGCTCGCCGACGCCCAGACCTCCGGCGGCCTGCTCGTCGCCGGCGAGCTACCCGGATACCCCGTGATCGGCCGGCTCGTGCCGCGCAGGGAGGACGGCGTCACGGTCGTCGTGCTCTGCTGAGCCGCGATCTGCTTCGCCGTCTACCTCCCGTTGATCATGCAATCCCCGTTGATCATGGAAGCTGGGTCCATGATCAACGGGGATTGCATGATCAACGGGGATGAGAGCTGAAGTCAGGCGCGGGGTGCCTCGACGCCGGTGCGGTCCCGCAGGTCGATCGACGCCTCCGCGCCGTCGGCGGCGGGCGGCCTGGTGATCAGCGGCAGCGCCGCCGAGACGAGCGCGACGATGCCGAGCACGGTGAACGGCGTGCTGTAGCCGCCGGTGGACTCGTAGAGCCGCGCCGCGATGAGCGGCCCAACGACACCGCCGATCGACCAGGCGATGATCATGGCGCCGTAGATGGCGCCCGCGTTGGGCGTCCCGAAGAAGTCGGCCGCCGTGGCGGGCATGGTGCCGAAGCCGCCGCCGTAGGAGAGGTAGATGAGCGCCGACAGGACGGCGAACACCGCGAAGGCCGTGTGCGGCAGGAGCAGGAACGCGATCCCCTGCACCACGAGCATGCCGAGGAATGCCGGCATGCGCCCGATCCCGTCGGAGAGCGCGGCCCACCCGATCCGGCCGGCGCCGTTGAACAGGCCCATCAGGCCGACGAAGGTCGCGGCCGCGCCGGCGCTGATGCCGGTGAGCCCCTGCGCCGCGTCCGAGGCCTGGGAGATGAAGGCGATGCCGCACAGGGTGTTGAGGGTCAGGATCGCCGTCAGCAGGTACCACTGCGGGGTGCGCAGCGCCTCGCGGAGCTCGTAGGCGCGCGTCGTCGCGACGTTGCGCGCGGTGGTGGACGGCTCCCAGCCGGGCACCGTGTAGCCGGCCGGCGGGTTGCGGAACATGGAGGCGCCGATGAGCCCGGCCACCAGGTAGGCGATCCCGAGCGGCAGGAAGACCCCGGGCTTGTGGGACGTCCCGGCGAGCAGGTTCTTGGCGACCGGCCCGGTGATGACGGCGCCGAAGCCGAACCCGCCGACGGCGATTCCGGTGATGAGCCCGCGCTTGTCGGGAAACCACTTCGCGAGCATGGCGATCGGCGTGATGTAGGCCAGGCCCAGGCCGATGCCGCCCATCACGCCGTAGGTGAGGACGAGCAGCCAGAGCTGGTCCTTGGTGTTCACCAGCGACGCCAGCATGATCCCGACGGAATAGAGCACGACGCCGGCCAGGGCCACGGGTCGCGGGCCGCGCCGGTCCTGGATGCGGCCGCCGACGAAGGTGCCGATGAAGATGGTGCCGATCGCGACCTCGAACGGCAGCACGACCTCGGTCTTGCTCCACCCGAACTCGCTCTGGAGCGGCTTGTTGAACACGCTCCAGGCGTAGACGGCACCGAGCGCCAGCTGCACCAGCACAGCGGCCACGGCGATGCCCCAGCGCCCGGCCGTGGCCGGCCGGCCACCTGCCGAGGCGCTCGCGCCCTCCACCGATGTCGCCATCGTTACCTCCAGACGTCAGCGGCGCTCCGCTGCGCCGGTGCGCCTGCCAATACCCCTGGTGGCGGGCCTCACACCTGCGAGATCCACCGTCCGGAGGACCGGGGCCGACGCCGCGCCCGCGGCCGGTCGCCCGATCAGTGACCGCGACTCGGCCGACGGCGGGGCCGGGGAGCTTCGAACGGCCGCACAGAGAGCTCGACGAGGCGTCGCTGCACGCGTCCGAGGAGCTCGACGAACTGCTCCCGCTCGATCGTTGTGAGCGTGGCGAAGACGTCGGTCGCAGCCCCCTGCACGATCGGGAGCATCGCGTCGACGAGGGCGTATCCGGGCTCCGTGAGGTGGACGAGGATCTTGCGCCGGTCGTGCGGGTGCGAATCCCTCACGACGAGGCCGCGGCGCTCCAGCGTGTCGAGCAGGGAGCTCATGCTCGCCGTGCTCACCAGCAGCCGGTCGGCGATCACCTTGCTGGGCAGCGGCTCGCCGGCGCCCTCGAGGATCGCGAGGGCCTGGAACCCGGACGGCGACAGGTCGGCGACCTCCCGGCGACGCCGCGCCACCTCGGTCATCCACAGCGACGTGGCGCGCACGAGGTTGGCGGCCGCCTCCGCGGCAGCCGGGTCGGCGCCCGGGAACTCCTCGGCGAAGTCGTTCCGCACGCGGATCGGCAGGTTCTCGTCCACTCCGTAATTCTACTAGACCTCTAGTCGCTAGGACTCTAGCGGTTTAGGCTACGCCTCGGCAGATCCGGTTCGGCGACCAAGGAGACCGCCATGGACACCCCTCCCCCGCCCGTGCAGATGGTGCAGATGCTCGCGGGCTTCCAGATCTCCCAGGCCTTGTACGCCGCGGCCAGGCTGGGCATCCCCGACGCGCTCGCCGGCGGCCCGCGGACCACGGGGGAGGTCTCGGCGGCGCTGGGCACCGACCGGCGCGCGACGGCGCGGCTGCTGCGCTCCCTCGCCGGTCTCGGCGTGTTCGCGGACGCCGGTGGCGACGCCTACGCGCTCACACCGCTCGGGCGCACCCTCGTCGGCGACGCGCCCGGGTCGATGCGCGACCTGGCCCTCATGTGGATGGAGACGCACTACGAGCCCTTCGCCGGGCTCGCCGGAACCGTCCGCACCGGGAGGACCTCCGCCACCGAGTACTACGGCATGCCCTTCTTCGGATGGCTGTCCCAGGACCACGACCGGGTCGGGCAGTTCACCGGCGCCATGGCCAACCTCACCGACGGCATCAAGCGGCACGCGGTGGCCGGCTACGACCTGGGCAGCCCGTCCAGGATCGTCGACGTCGGCGGTGCCGACGGGAGCATGCTCGCGCTCCTCCTCCCCCGGATCCCGGACGCCATCGGGATCTCGTTCGACCTGCCCCACGTCGTCGAGGCGGTACCGGCCGTGGCGAAGGCGCACGAGCTCGACGAGCGCCTGACGGGCGAGGGCGGCGACTTCTTCGAGAGCGTCCCCGGTGGCGCGGACATGTACGTGCTGTCGATGATCCTGCACGACTGGGACGACGAGCAGGCGTCACACCTCTTGCGCAACATCGCCACGGCCGCGCCGTCCGGCGCCTTGGTCCGCGCGTTCGAACTCGTGGTCCCCGCCGGTGACCAGCCGCACATGGCCAAGATGATCGACCTGACCATGCTGGCGATGCTGCCGGGCCGCGAGCGCGACGAGGCCGAGCTGCGCGACCTGTTCGAGGTGGCCGGGCTGCGGTTCGACCGCGTGGTCGCGACGCAGACCCCGCTCAGCGTGGTCGAGGCGCACGTGCCCTGACCGGCAGCTGCTCCCCCTATGGGCCCTGGTCGGGTGGGCCCTGGTCGGCTGGGCCCTGGTCGGCCGTGGCCTCGGCCCGGCGCGCCTTGCGCTCGACCTGCGGCTGGACGACGTACTTCGGGTCCTTCGTGGACTCGACGCCGGCGTGCAGCAGGCCGAGCCGCTCGTAGAACCCGCCGGCGAGCAGCGCGACACCCGACGCGGCCGCGGCCAGCCGGCTGCGCCGGCCGAGCAGCATGCTGCCGAGGACGCCGGCCGCCGTCAGGGTGCTCGCGCGCTCGAGCGTGTGCGCCGGCCTGCCCGTCGTGAACGCCTCGCCCACCAGCCCGAGCCGGCTCTCCAGCCGGCGCGACGCGGCGAGTTCGACGACGGCGCCGTACATGGCGAGGCGGCGCGCCGGCGAGGCTTGTGACGTCGGCGCGACGAGCATGCCGAGACCGCCGGCGCTCGCCGCGGCGCTCGCCGTGAAGATGAACGGCAGCTCGGGGTGCGACTCGTGCCACGCCGGGACCGCGGTCTGCGAGAGCAGGACCGCCGTGTACGACGCGACGGCCGGCGCGAGGGCCGCGGCCGCGAGGCCGGCCGGACGCGCCGTGACGTCGACCAGGCGGCCGGGCAGCGTGCGACGCAGCCACCCCGGCATCAGCTCGCTCATCGCCGCGAGCCCCATCAGGGGTCCGTAGCCGGCGAGCACCCAGGTGCCGACGCTCATCGGCGAGGTCGGCTTGGCCACCCGCAGCATGTGGTGGAACCGCTCGGGGCGGCCCAGGTCGTGGATCAGGTAGTAGGCGCCGAGCCCCAGCGCGCCGAGGGCGCCGACCCGCGTCCCGCGGCGCAGGTCGGGCCGGCCGGTCTGGTCGGCGCCCGCTGCGAGCAGCGAGCAGCCCGCGGCGAGCCCCCCGAGGAAGAAGTAGTAGGCGATGTCGTCCTTCCACACGGGCGGCTTGAGCACGGGACGGCCGTAGTACGAAGTGAAGCTCGCGCGCGGCACCATCGGCGTCTCGCGGCCGCCGTCGTCGGGCCGGCGGTGCCGCCCGCTCGAGCCGCGGCCGCGGCGACCCTCCTGACGACCACCGGAGCCGGGCCCGTCGAACATCCGGGCGGACCGGTCGTGCGAACCGAGGTCGCTCGCGGCCTCGGCCGGCGCGGGCGCCGGGGTGATGCGCCCGGTGCGCTCGCCGACGACCGCCTTCACCCGTTCGCGGACCGCCGCGACGCTCCATCCCTGGGGTGCCGGGCTCACGGCTGCCGCCTCCCCTCGACGAACGCGGACGCCGCCGCCGCCAGGAACGCCAGGGCCGCGGCACCCGCGTACCGCCACATCCGCGGCAGGTCGCGGGTCGGCACCACCGGGTCGGGCGGCAGCCCGTACACCTCGGGCTCGTCGAGCAGCAGGAAGAACGCGCCGTTGCCGCCGACGCCGTCGTCGGGGTCCTCGCCGTAGAGACGGGCCTCCGTGACGCCGTTCGCGTGCAGCTGCTCGACCCGCTCGGCGGCGCGCTCCCGCAGCTCGTCGAGCTCCCCGAACTGGATGGAGTTCGTCGGGCACGCCTTCGCGCACGCCGGCTCGAGGCCGCCGTGCAGGCGGTCGTAGCAGAGTGTGCACTTCCAGGCACGGCCGTCGTCCTCGCGCCGGTCGATGACGCCGTAGGGGCAGCCGCTGACGCAGTAGCCGCAGCCGTTGCAGATGTCCTGCTGGACGACGACGGTGCCGAACTCCGTCCGGAACAGCGCGCCCGTCGGGCACACGTCGAGGCAGCCGGCGTGCGTGCAGTGCTTGCACACGTCGCTCGCCATGAGCCAGCGGAACTCCTGGCGGCCCTCGGCGCCGGTGCGGGCACCGGGCAGCTCGAGGCTCGGCATGCCGAGGTCGACCCGGCCGGGCGTGGGTTCGGCGGCTCGGACGCGCGCCGCCTGCAGGTCGCCGAGCACGTCGACCTGCCCGTGCCCGTTCGCGTTCTCGTGGTCGTGCACCGGCCCGTCGTGCGCCCGCTCCGCCGGCCGGTTGCCGAGCTCGGCCCCCCGGTCGGGGGACGTACCGAGCGCAGCCGCCGCGGTCTCGGCCGACCCGGTGGATCCCTGCGGCCCGGTAGGCTGGCCCTCGAAGGTGGGCTTCTGCCGGCCGAGCGGCAGTGGCTGCTCGATGAAGGCCACGTGCCGCCACGTGTTCGCGCCGAGCATGCCGGTGTTGTCGTACGACATCCCCAGCAGGTTGAAGCCGTCGTCGGGGACGAGGTTCCACTCCTTGCAGGCGACCTCGCACGCCTTGCACCCGATGCAGATCGACGTGTCGGTGAAGAATCCGACCCGCGGCGGGTGCTCGTCGTGCCCGGCGTTCGCGGCCACGTCGTCGAGGCGGCCGGAGAGGCTGTGCTCGAGCGTCATGCCTGTCCCTCCTGGGGGCTCTCCTGCGAGCCGGGCTTCGCGCCCGTGGTCACGCTCTCGCCGGTGGCGTCGTTCGCGCCGCTGCCGTTGTCGGGCCCCGCGAGCGAGGGATCGCATGCACCCTCGAGGTGCGCCTTGCCCGCGCTCGCACCGACCGTGGCGACGCGCGTCCCGGTCTCGCGGGTCACCCCCGCGCTGGCCCGGTAGCCCTGCACGAACTCCAGCAGTTCGGGGCCGCGCGGGCGCCGTCCGGGGACGACGTCGCAGGTGGTGACCTTCGACTCCTGGATGAGCACGTTGGGGTCCAGGGCGATGCCGAACAGGTCGTTCGCCGAGTCGCCCGTGACCAGGCCCGTGCTCCCCCAGTGGTAGGGCATCCAGACCTGATGCACGACCCGGTTCTGCACGCGCAGCGGGGTCAGCCGGTCGGTCACGAGCACGCGCGCCTCGATCGCGCTGCGGCTCGTCACCACCGTCGCCCAGCCCATGTGCTCCAGACCGCGCTCGCGCGCGAGCTCGGGCGACACCTCGACGAACATCGACGGCTGGAGCTCCGAGAGGTAGGCGAGCTGCCGGCTCATGCCACCCGCCGTGTGGTGCTCGGTGAGCCGCGAGGTGGAGAGCACGAACGGGTAGACCTGGCTGTGCGCCTCGGGCGGTGAGGGGTTCGACGGGTTGTCCTCGCGCCCGTAGACCTTGCGCGTCGGGTTGGCCTGCTGCCCGTAGAGCTGGTTGTGGAACGGCGACTCGTGCGGCTCGTAGTGCGTCGGCAACGGCCCGTCCTGGAGGCCGTTGGGCACGTAGAGCCAGCCCTTGCCGTCCGCCTGCATGACGAACGGGTCGTCGCCGTGCAGGGCGGCCGGCCCGACGGCCCCCTCCTCGGGGACGTACGACGGGGGCTTCGTCTTCTCGAAGTCGGGGACGTCCTTGCCCGTCCACTCGCCCTTGGTTTCGTCCCACCACACGTACTTCTTGCGCTCGCTCCACGGCCGGCCCTGCGGGTCGGCCGACGCGCGGTTGTACAGGATGCGCCGGTTGTACGGCCACGCCCAGCCCCATTCGAGCGCGGTCGCGTCCTGCTCCGTGCGCGGCTTGCGCCTGGCGGCCTGGTTGACGCCGTCCGCGTACACCCCGGAGTAGATCCAGCAGCCGCACGACGTCGTCCCGTCGTTCTTCAACTCCATGTAGCCGTTGACCACGGTGCCCTTGGTCAGGTCGTACCCGTTGACGGCGCGCAGCACCGAGTCGGCGCTGGGTTCGTCTCCGTGCACCTCGTAGTCCCAGTTCATGGCCTTCAGCGGCTGGTCGCGCTCGTCGGTCGAGTCCTTCACGGCCTCCTTGAGCCGGCGGCCCAGGTGGTAGAAGAACCACAGCTCCGAGCGCTGGTCGCCCTTGGGCTCGACCGCCTTCTCGCGCCACTGCAGCATCCGCTGGGTCTGGGTGAACGTGCCCTCCTTCTCGACGTGCGACGCCGCCGGGAAGAAGAAGACCTCGGTGCGGCACTCCTCCGGCACGATCTCGCCGGTCTCGACCTCGGGCGCGTCCTTCCAGAAGGTCGCGCTCTCGATCATCGCGAGGTCCCGGACGACGACCCAGTCGAGGTTGGCCAGCGCGAGGCGCTGGAGCCGCCCGTGCGACGACCCGACGGCCGGGTTCTGCCCCAGGATGAAGTACCCGTACACCTTGCCGTCGATCATGTCCATGGTCGTGCGGTAGGTGCCGTGGTCACCCGTCAGCCGGGGCAGCCAGTCGTAGCCGAAGTCGTTGTCCTTGGTGGCGGCGTCGCCCCAGTACTCCTTCATGAGGGAGATGAAGTACGCGTCGGCGTTGCGCCAGAAGCCCTTCTGCTTGTCGCCGATGAAGCTGTCGAGGTACTTCTCGAGGCTGGTGTGCTTCTCGGCGCTGGGCATCGGCATGTAGCCGGGCAGGATGTTGTAGAGCGTGGGGATGTCGGTCGAGCCCTGGATGCTCGCGTGACCGCGCATCGCCATGATCCCGCCACCCGGCCGGCCCATGTTCCCGAGCAGCAGCTGGATGATCGCCGAGGAGCGGATCAGCTGGACGCCGACGCTGTGCTGGGTCCAGCCGACGGCGTACACCACCGCCGTCGTCCGCTCGCGGCCGGAGTTGCTCGTCCACGCTTCGCACACCCGCAGGAACAGCTCCTGCGGCACGCCGCACACCTGCTCGACCATCTCGGGGGTGTAGCGGGCGTAGTGCCGCTTGAGGATCTGGAACACGCACCGCGGGTCCTGCAGGGTCGGGTCCGCACGGGGCTCGTGCGCCGGGCCCTCGAGCTTCGGCCCGCCCGACTCGTGCTGCATCCCGGACGCCAGCTCCTTGGAGTGGGCGCTCTCCTGCGAACCCCCGTCGTTGTCGCTGCCCTCGAAGCCCTCGTACTGCCAGGTGCCGGTGTCGTAGGCGGCGAGGTCGCCGTCGTAACCCGAGAACAGGCCGTCGAGGTCCTCGGTGTCCCTGAACTTGTCGGTCACGATGAACGGCGCGTTCGTGTACGCCGTCACGTACTCGCGGAAGTCCTTGTCGTTGGTCAGGATGTAGTTGATCACACCGCCGAGGAAGGCGATGTCACTGCCCGCACGCACCGGCACGTAGGTGTCGGCGAGCGCGCTCGTGCGGGTGAACCGCGGGTCGACGTGGATGACCTGGGCGCCGCGCGCCTTGGCCTCGACGACCCACTGGAACCCGACCGGGTGGGCCTCCGCCATGTTGGAGCCCATGATCACGATGCAGTCGGCGTTCGCGAGGTCCTGCTGGGTGTTGGTGGCGCCGCCGCGCCCGAAGCTGGTCCCCAGACCGGGGACGGTGGCGGAGTGTCAAATACGCGCCTGGTTCTCGATCTGGATCGCGCCCGCCGCCGTGAAGAGCTTCTTGATGACGTAGTTCTCTTCGTTGTCGAGGGTCGCGCCGCCGAGGCTGGCGATGCCGAGCGTGCGGCGGACGAACCGGCC
The DNA here is from genome assembly GCA_963792195.1 of uncultured Actinomycetota bacterium. Taxonomy (GTDB): domain Bacteria; phylum Actinomycetota; class Actinomycetes; order Actinomycetales; family Kineosporiaceae; genus DATKNA01. Next base: position 275,444 of record CAWBVK010000011.1, read on the forward strand.
CTGCGGGTCGGTGTCCTGCCAGCCCTTGCGCCGCGCCTCCAGGAAGCGCTGCGTCACCATGTCCATCGCGGTCTCGAGATCGAGCTCGGACCACTGCGTCGCGTACGGCGCGCGGTACAGCACCTTCTGCTCGCGCTGCGGGCCCGTGACGAGCTGCTTGCTCGCGCTGCCCTTCGGGCACAGCCGCCCGCGCGAGATCGGCGAGTCGGGGTTGCCCTCGATCTGCACGACCTGCTCGTCCTTGACGTACACCTTCTGCGCGCAGCCGACGGCGCAGTAGGGGCAGACCGAGTGCGCGACGCGATCCGCCGTGACGGTCCGGGGCTCCAGGTCGCGGGAGCGCGGCGACTGCGCCGCCTTCCCGCGGCCGAGCGGGTCGGTACTGGTCAGCTGGCGGTAGACGGGCCAGCTGTCGATCCACGTCCGCACTCCCATGGCGAGAATCTGCCACAGTCCGTCCCGTTCGCACCCCGTCACCGTCCCGGCCCGCTGCCCGGCGGGCTGCCCGGCTCCTTGCCCGGCTCCCGTACCGCCCCGTGGGCCCGGAGGACACGTGCTTGGATACGTCACCGGCGCTCGCTTGACCGCCTCGGAATGGTCACCGAGAGTAGACACTGCAGCGTGGCGAGCGACACCAGGGCTCCGTGCGTGGGATCATTCCGCTCCGTCCAGCAGTCAGGAGGCGACGCGTGACGCAACAGGTGCCGGCAGGCGTGGCGGTCGACGGGGACCTGGGACTGCGTCCGATCGACGAGCGCGTGACGCGCTTCCTGTGTGCCACCGTGCACCTCGACGGGACGTTCGCGAACCACGTGTGGGGCAAGCTGCTGGCACCCGGGCGGCAGGGGCAGGCTCCCGAGGCCGAGATCGACCCGATCGCCGTCGCGCGCCACTCCATCCTCTCGCTCGGCCGCCGCAAGTCCCGTGACCAGACGCTGGCGCTGATCCTGCTGGCGGTCGTGGCCGGCGGGGTGCTGCTGTTCGTCGCCGCCGCGCAGGACTCCCTGACGACGAGCCAGGTGGCCTTCCTGCTGCTCGTGCTCCCCCTCGTCGGGTGGCTCCTCGCGCTCCTCGTGGTCTTCGGCCACTACCGCCAGGTGCGCGACTCGGCCGTCGAGGTCTTCCTCGGCGGCGACCACGCCAGGGCCTCGGCGCCCCCGCTCGACGACGCGACCGAGCTCCGGCTGTGGCGGGTGCACTGGGAGGACGTGATCATCTACAACCGGTTCTCGCCGTTCGTCGGCACCGGCCACACCCTCGACTCCTGGCGGATCAACCTCTACACCAATCCGGAGAGCGCGGCACGCAGCCTCGGTCACCCCGGCAAGGGTGTCCAGATCTCGCCGGCCGACGTGCACGCCTACCTCCTGAAGCACGTGCCGCGCATCTTCGGCACGATGCCGCCGCGGGCCCCGGGTGGTCAGCCCGTACGACCGAGTGCACGCCGAACGGCGCCTCTACGTGGACGGCGGCACGGCGACGAACATCAGCAACCTGTTCCAGGGCAGCGAGGTCCCCTTCATCCCGCCCGGGCAGGACCGGGACACCTGGTACAGGCCCGGCACGAAGGCCACCGACCTCACCCTCGACCGGTACACCGTGCACCCCACCCGGACGGCGCGCACCTACTGCTGCTTCGTCGACAACAGCGGCAACGGGGACGTCGTCGTGACGGTGCTGGTCCGCGCCGAGATGGTCGGCGACACCCTGTGGGTCGAGGGCTGCTCGCAGGTGCTGCTGCCGGTGCAGTCGGGCTTCAAGGACGTGTACTGGGTGAACAAGCTGAACAACGAGGTCACCCTGCCCGTGCTGCGGGCCGCCCTCCCCCGGACGACCGGGCTGTGGCTCGAGAGCCCGCTGCGGCTCATCCGCCTGTCGTACGGCGACTGGCAGGACGGCCGCAACCTGCGCGAGGAGGGTCTGCGCGTCGAGCGCAACCAACCCGTCAACCACGGTGCGTCGAGCTCGCTGCGCGAGGACGCGTCACTCCCCTCCGACCCCGGCTTCTACGGCGCCATGGACGAGGTGATGTCCTTCCGGGTCATCACCCAGCAGATCTTCGAGTGCCTCTACGACCTGCTCGCGGCCCGGGGCATCCAGAGCCCCGACCTCGACCAGCAGCGCCGCCTGCGGGTGGAGGACGACTTCAACATCCAGGGAATCAGGAACACGAACCCGCGCGGCAGCGGCAATCTCGCGCACTGACCTGGCGCACCAGCCACTCGGCCCGACGCCCCACGCCGCAGCCGCGGTCATCGCACGGCGGTCAGCGGGCCGCGCAGGTAGTGCCGGGCCTGCGCGTGCACCTGGCCCGCGGTGCGCTCGTCGAGCACCCAGCCGAGCTCGCGCAACCGCCGGCCGAGCTCGATGGCGCCGAGGTGCGGCTCGACGCGCAGCAGGGCGACCGCGTCGGACGGGCGGTCGCCCGTGCTCGCGAACACCGGGGGCGGTTCGGCCGGGTCGGGAACGGCTGCCGGCGCGAGGAAGATGGGGTCGTTGAACGGCCGGCGGGGCGCGTCGAGCAGGCCGGCGGCCGGGGTCTGCGGCGCCGCCGCGGGCGCGGACGCCGCCGACGCGCGCGCCGGCGATGTACTGCAGGGAGGCGCCGAGGATCAGGAAGTCCACGAGGAAGGGGAAGCCCGCGGCCAGCACCGGACCGTACGACGGCAGGGCCGCTTCGTAGATGCTGGCGAACGACAGTGCGGCACCGATCAGCCCGACCGGCACCAGCACGACCCGCGCCCACAGCCGAAGCCGCGTGACGTCGGGTGCAGGTGGCTCGTCGCCCGGCTCGATGCCCATGTCCACTCCGTACGGTCGTTCCCCGTGGCGGCGTCGACCCAACGCCGCGCGCCAAAGGATCACACAGGTCGAACGCCTGTACGAGCGGATGGGCGTGTCCCGGCGTGTCACCCGTGCCCGCGCGCGGGGGCTCGGGGACGCCCGAAGGCGGCCCGCACGCCCGGCGACCAGAGCACCGAGTCGGGCGGCCGCGCGGCGACGTCGCTGAGGCCGGCGGCCACCACGAGCCCGTCGTCCAGCGCGAGCACCTCGGCCCGGTGCAGCGGCCACACCTCGTGCTCGTTCGTGAGGTAGCGGGTGGCGCCCGCGAGACGGGTGTGCAGCCCCCAGCGGCAGGTGAGCCACTCCTCGAGCCCGCTCGGCCGCGCGATCACGGGCCCGGCACGCAGCAGGAGGCGGCTGCGCACTCCCCCGTGCCGGCGCAGGGTGGCGTACGCGAGGGCGCCGTCCGCAGCGGTGCGGAACCGCATCCGCGACCAGACGTATGGCAGCCCCAGACCCAGCCGGGCACCCAGGACGACGGCGAGCCGGTCGGCGTCGAGCGACCGGAAGACGATCCCCCGGCGCCCGCGCTCGTCCACCGAGTAGAGCCGCACGTTGGTCTCGAGGAACGTCCCGAGGAACGGGACGGCGGGGCCGGGCCCTAGGGCGGCGCCGACCATCCGGAACGGGATGAGACCCAGGTACGTGCGGCCCTCGAAGGTGTCGGGCCGCACGCCGGGCGGCATGAACCGGGCGGCCTCGGCGACGGGCACCTCCCAGTGCAGCATCGCCAGGTCGCGCCACTGCTGGCGCATGAGGGCGGTGCGCAGCGGGCGGGGCGTCGTGGCGGTCACCGGTTCGGTCGGCACCGCGGCGCCCGCGTTCGGGTTCATGGAAGGAGCCTGCTGCCTGCCGACGGACCGGGCACGTCGTACCTCTCGCGCGCAGGGCGCGGTCGGTGAGAGGGTCGGAACGTCCGGATCACCGACCCTCTCACCGACCCTCTCACCGACCCGAAGGGTGGCGCCAGGTGGCGACCTACAAGCTCGTGTACCGCGACGACGAGGGCGACCACGAGGTCACCGAGACGCTCGAGAACGTCACCGACGTCCAGCGCGAGGACGGCATCGTCAGCATCTGGCGCGGGAACGACGCCTTCTTGCGGCTGCAGGAGAAGCACGTCGTGAGCCTCGAGCAGGCCTGACGGCCGTCCGCCCGTGCCGGCGGGCGGCCTCAGCCGTTCGCCAGGCTCGGGAAGCGGTGCGTGACGCCCTCGCCCTGCTCGAGCAGGGTGGCCGCCGGGCCGACGATCAGCGGGTCCGGGGTGCCGACCACCTCGAGATCCTTACCCGTGTACGGGAAGCGGTTGAGCACGTGCCGCATCGCCTCGAGCCGGGCGCGCTTCTTGTCGTTGCTCTTCACCACCGTCCACGGCGCGTCCGCCGTGTCGGTGTAGAAGAACATCGCCTCCTTGGCCTCGGTGTAGTCGTCCCACTTGTCGAGGCTGGCGAGGTCCATCGGCGAGAGCTTCCACTGGCGCACCGGGTCGACCTGGCGGATCACGAAGCGGGTGCGCTGCTCGGAGCGCGTCACCGAGAACCAGAGCTTGATCAGCCGGATCCCGGAGCGCACGAGCATCCGCTCGAACTCGGGTGCCTGCCGCATGAACTCGAGGTAGTCGCGGGAGTCGACGAAACCCATCACGCGCTCCACGCCGGCCCGGTTGTACCAGGAGCGGTCGAACAGCACGATCTCGCCGGCGGCGGGCAGGTGCGCGACGTACCGCTGGAAGTACCACTGCGTCCGCTCGCGCTCGCTGGGCTTCTCCAGCGCCACCACGGTCGCGCCGCGCGGGTTGAGGTGCTCCATGAAGCGCTTGATCGTGCCGCCCTTGCCGGCTGCGTCACGGCCCTCGAACACGATGACGATGCGCTCGCCGGTGTCCTTCACCCAGTTCTGCAGCTTCAGCAGCTCGATCTGCAGCAGTCGCTTCTCGCGCTCGTAGACGTCCCGCTGCATGCGCTCGTCGTAGGGGTAGCCCTCGCGCCAGGTGTCGACGGGGCGCCCGTCGCTGAAGAACAGCATGGGGTCGTCGTCGTCGACGTCCTCGACGACGAGCTCGCGGATCGGCACCTGCCCGATGGTCAGCTCCGCGAGGTCCTCCGCGAGGTCGCCGGCCTCGAGGGCCTGCTCGAGCGGGACCACCTGGGTCTCGCGCACACGGTCGTGCATGTCGCCTCCAGCCCCGGCCGAGGGTGTCCCTGCACGCTAACCCCCGCCCGGCACCGGCGCCGTCCGTCGGGCACCCGGCCGGGCGGCTGTTCGACCGGGAGTCACCTCACGTTCGCCAGCACGCGCCCGGCGAGGCGTCCCAGCTGGTCGACCTCCTCCGGCGTCAGCGGGTCGAGGACCAGCCGCCGCACCTCGGCGACGTGCCCCGGCGCGACCCGCTCCAGCAGGCGCTGCCCCTCGTCGGTCAGGCGCGCCACCGCCCCGCGCCGCCCCTCCCGGGTCGGGCATCGGGTGATCCAGCCGCGGGCCTCGAGGGCGTCGAGGGCGTGCGACAGCCGGCTCAGCGACGTGCCCGTCGCGGCGGCGAGGTCGCTGAGGCGCATGCTCCGGCCGGGCGCCTCGGAGACGAGCGCGAGGATCATGTAGTAGACGTGGCCGATGCCCGCGTCGTCGCGCAGCTGCCGGTCGAGCGCCTGCGGCAGCAGGGTCACGAGGTGGATGAGCGCGCGCCAGGCCTGCGACTCGCGCTCGTCGAGCCAGTGTGGCGCGCCAGCGGCGTCGTCGTCGGCGGGGCCGGCCTCGCCGGCCTCACCGACCACTCCGACCTCTCCGACCGTGACGGCCTCACCGACCGTCACGGCCTCGCCGGTACCCGGTGCCATTCAGGCCGCCTGGAACGACCGCCGGGCGAGCCCGATGGCGAACCCGTCGATCGTGGTGACGGGCGCCGCCGTCGGGTCCGTCGCGGCGCCGAGCGTGACGAAGAGCGGCGTGAAGTGCTCGACGGTCGGGTGCGCGTAGGGCATGCCGGGCGCGTGCGACCTGAAGTGCGCGAGCTCGTCGACGTCGCCGCGGGCCAGCGCGTCGGCGGCCCAGACGTCGAAGTCCGCCGACCAGCCGGGCACGGCCGTGGGGTCGCTCCAGTCGATGAACGGCAGGCCGTGCGTCATGTAGCCGGAGCCGATCACCAGGACGCCCTGGTCGCGCAGCGGCCGCAGGCGCTCGCCGAGGGCCAGCAGCCGCTCGGGATCGTGGGTGGGCAGGCTGAGCTGGAGCACCGGGACGTCGGCGTCCGGGTACATGATCTTGAGAGGCACCCACGCACCGTGGTCGAGCCCCCGGGTGCCGTGCTCGTGCACGTGCTCGGCGTCGGGCAGCACGCCGGCGACCTCGCGCGCCAGCTCGACGGCGGCCGGCGTGTCGTACCGCATCCGGTAGTACATGGGGTCGAAGCCGCCGAAGTCGTAGACGAGCTCGGTGGGGCGGGCGCTGGAGAGCGCCGCTCCCGCGGTCTCCCAGTGCGCCGAGACGATGAGCACCGCGCGCGGCTTCGGCAGGGCCCGGGCCCAGTCGTGCAGCTGCGTCATCCAGCCCGTCATCTCGAAGAGCATCGGGGCGCCGTGGCTCAGGTAGAGGCTCGGCAGCGGCCCGTCCTGCGGCGTCCACACCCGGTGCGCAGCCTGCTGCTCGGCCGCCGCGGCGCGGCGCAGGTGCTGGGCGAAGGGGTGGGCCGCGGGGATGCGCGCGTCGGCGGCCTGGGTGCTGGTGGGTTCGGGACGGTCCACGGCGAGCTCCTGAGTTGAAGGTTGAACCAAGCGTACGCCGGCTGACTTGAACTTTCAATACCCGCGACCACAGCGCTCCGCTCGTGTCCCGATCCGGCAGGCCCCCGCGGAGCTGGATCCCCAACTCGACGCCCGAAGCCGCTCAGCGCGCCGCCGGTGGTCCCAGCACGGGCTTGAGGTCGAGCACCGGTGTCCCGTGGACGGCCTCGAGCCCGTCGACCTCGACGCGGTCCCCCTCGACCCGCGTCACGGTCACCTCGTGCAGGCCGATCGGGTTGGGCCGGGACGGCGCCCGCGAGGCGAACACGCCCACCGGGGGGCGGCTCGTGTCGTCCCGCGGGTGGACGGTGAGGACGGAACGGTCCGCCTGGTGCAGCCAGGTCAGGACCACGATGCGGTCACCGGCGGCCAGGCCGACGGTGCCGGCGGCGAACGCGGGGTCGAGCCGCAGGGCCGCCGGCGGAGCACCCTCGTCGGGCTGCTTCGGCGCCTCCGACGTGTCCGTCAGGAGCGACTCGACCCGGCCGATCGGCCGCAGCGTGACGTCGTCCACTCGCCTGCTCCTCTCCTTGCCTCTTCTCCCTGGCCCTAACCGTTCTCACTGGCCGTTCCCGATCTCCCTCGCCGTTCCCGGCACGACGAAGGGAGCGGTGGGCGGCCCCTGCGGGCCACCCACCGCTCCCCTGCCTCACGACCTCAGCGTGTCACGAGGTCACGGCCTCACGGCGTGCCGAACCAGGTGAAGGCGCGGTTCACCAGGTCGGCCTTCTGCGTGCCGGTGCCGTAGGCCTCGACCGGGAAGGCGAGGAAGAGCACCTTGTACCCGGCGTCGGCCACGGTGAGGGCGTCCGTCGCCTTGGAGTCGTCCGTGAAGGCGGAGGTCGCCGGGCCGATCGGGGTGATCTGGTCCTCGAAGTTCGCTCCGAGCACCGTGTGGTCCAGGGGCACGGAGCCGATCCCGTCGGTGACCGGGTTGCCCGTGACGCCGGCGACCGCACTCGTCGCCTTGTCGTTCTGCGTCTCGCTGCCGTCCCAGGCCACGTGCAGGTAGTCGTGGACGAACTTCGTCGTCCCGGCCGCCTGGTCGAGGATGTCCTGACCCGAGAGCATGAGCCGGCCGCCGCCGTTCAGGAACGCCGTGAGCTCGTTCTCGTACGGCGTGATGGGGGCCGGGTAGCTGTTGCCCGTCCACCACACGACGTTGCTGTGTGCCGTCAGGTACGACTGCGGGATCTCGGGCTTCGCCGCGAGGTCCCAGTAGGCGTACGCGCGCGCGCCCATGGCGGCCTTGTAGGTGGCCGAGACGTCCGGCGCGTCGCCGTCCTCGTCGACGAGCAGCGTGTCACTCGCCACCGCGATCGTGGTCACCTTCGCGGACGACGACAGCGACGCGTCACCCGACGAGGTGGCGGTGACCGTGGCGGTGTCGGTGCTGTCGTCCACGGCCCCCGAGGGCACCGCCACCTTGACGCAGACCGCCACACTGTCGCCCGGCGCGACCGTCGGCGTCGTCGCCAGCGCCGTGGTGCACGTGGAGTCGTAGACCGTCGTGGCCCAGCCACCGGTGGCCGCCACCGCGAACGTGTCGGGCAGGTAGCCCAGGTTCGTCACGTTCAGCGTGTAGCTCGCCGACGTCCCGACCTTGGCGCCGCCCGTCTGGCTCGCCGGGGTCACGACCACCTTGTGGGCGGGCGCGATCGCCGTGGTGTGCGGGCTGCCCGACGTCGACACACCCGCGGCGTCGTTCACCCGGATCCCGTCGTTGACGATCGCCGTGACCGACGACGGCAGCGACGCCGAGATCTTCACCGAGAACTTCAGCTGGATCTGCCCGCCGGCCGGGATCGTGAGGCCCTTCCAGCGGACGACGTCGTCGCCGCCCCGGCCGCCGTTGTCCGCCGACACGAACCGCGTGTAGCGCGGCAGCGGGTCGGTGACGGTGACGCCGGTCGCAGTCGGCGTTGCCGACGTTCTTGACGGTGATCGTGTAGTCGATGGTGCTGCCGGGGCCGACGGGCCTGCCGGAGTCGGCCTTCGACACCACGAGCGCCGCCGAGGGCGTCGTGTTCTGCAGGGTGTACGCGCTGCGGCCGTGCGTGCCCGCGGCGAGCACGCCGTGGCTCGGGTCGTAGTCGAGCTGCCAGACCGCCACCTTGGGCATCCCCGAGCCGAGCCGCTGGTAGCTGCGCCCGCCGTTGCTGGAGACGAACGTGCCGACGTCGGTGCCGACGTAGATCACGTCGGAGTTCGACGGGTCGACGACGACCGAGTTCACCGGCACGTCGGGGAGGTTGCCGCTGGCGTCGCGGAACGTGCGGCCGCCGTCGCGGGTGAGCGAACACGTGCCCGCGGTTGCCCGGAGTCGCCGTCGCCGAAGCCGCCGTAGCCGAGGTAGGCGATCCGCCAGTTGGAGCGGTCCACCGCGATCGTCGTGACGGGCCGGTTCGGGAGCCGCTTCTCGCCGACCCGGGTCCACGTCGGGGAGTCGGAGGTCACCGCGTCGGGGCTGACCGGACACGACGCCGTCGTCGGTGCCGACCCAGACGCCGTCCCCGCCGTCCGCGAGGCCGACGGCGGAGATGAGGCAGCCGCGCGCGCCGTTGGGTGCGGCGCCGGTGCAGCCGGTGGTGAGGTCCCCGCTGATCGGGGACCAGGTGACGTCGCCCGCGTTCGGCGTCTCGCCGTTGTTCGTGCGGTAGAGCCGGTACGTGCCGAGGAACAGCTGGTTCGGGTTGGCCCGGTTCTGCACCCACGGGACGTAGAACTCGGCGCGGTCCTTCAGGTTGATACCGCCGTCGATCGCCTCGTTGCCGAAGAAGGTGTTCACCTTGTCGGGGCTGAACCGGTACGGCGAGATGCCGAAGTAGGTGCCGAAGACGAAGGCGGGGAACGACGTCGGGTTAAGGGGTTCGGCGTCGTCTGGTCGACGATCACCTGGCCGCCGTCACCGCTGGACTGGTCGAACCAGCGCTGGTTCGCGAGCGACTTGCGCAGCGTGCCGTTGTCCTGCGTCCCGCCCCAGTACTGGCCCGGGACGTTCGGCACGGTCGCGATCGAGGTGAACTGCGCGATGGCCAGCCCGGTGGAGTGCACGAGCGCGCCGGTGGCCGGGTCGACGTCGCCGTTGAGGTTCTCCCAGTCGACGGAGCTCAGCGGGTCCGTCGCGCCCAGGCGCCCGCCACCGGTCCGGCGACTGCCAGACGCCGCCGTCGTTGCCGATGGCGATGTGCTTGGTGTCGGTGGGCTGGAAGGCGAGGGCGTGGAAGTCGGGGTGCAGGTCGTAGCCGAGGTTCTTCCAGGTCTTGCCGCCGTCGGTGGAGCGGTAGATGCCGCCGGACTGCGGGCGAGTGGTTGTACCCGTAGGAGCCGAGGGCGTAGACGATGTCGGGGTTCGTCGGGTCGGGCTTCACGACGTTGTCGTAGAAGCACTGCGTGCCGCAGTACCCGGCCACGGAGTCGAGGCCGCTGGTGGCGCCGGTCGCGTCCGTCCACGTCGTGCCGCCGTCGGTGCTCTTCCAGACGGCGCCGCCGTGGTACTTGTCGGACAGGTCGAAGTAGTCGAAGCCCGTGTAGAGCGTCGGCGGCTTGTCGGCCGACGGGCCGGGAGATGCCGAGGGCGAAGCGGGTGCCGCCCTCGAGGAAGTTGCCGGCCGGCAGGTTGCCGAGCGCGCTGCTCCAGGTCTTGCCGCCGTCGGTGACTGCGGTAGATGCCGTCGCCCCAGAAGGACGCCCACAGGGCCTTCGGGTTCTGCGGGTCGATGACCAGGTCGGTCGCGCCGTGCAGCTCGTCGGTTGTGCCCTTGCGCAGCGTCCACGTGGTGCCGCCGTCGTTGGACTCCCAGACGCCGTACGGGGTCTTCGTCGGGAGCCGTCGTCCGGCGGGCGCCGCCGCGACCGCGCAGCGTCGCGGCGTAGACGTGGTTGGCGTTCGTCGGGTCGACCGCCAGGGCGGAGGTCGCCTGGCCGGTGAACTTGGCGGACACGTGCGACCACGTCACGCCGCCGTCCGTGACTCCGCTAGATGCCGTCGCCGTAGTACGAGTCACCCGACAGCGCGCCCTCGCCGGTGCCCGAGGTAGACGATCTTGTCGTTGCTCGGGGCGATCGCGAGTGCGCCGACCGACTGCGTGTCGCGCGTCCGCCGTCCGCGACGTCCAGGTCTTGGTGGAGGCGTCGTAGGTCCAGATCCCGCCCTGCGCCGCACCGAGGATGATCGTGCCGTCGTTGCGGAAGGCGAGCGCCCCGATGCGGCCGCTGACGGCCTGGAAGGTGTTCGTCGTCCGGCCGTTCTGCACGATCGGGTTCGGACCCTGCTGCGTCCACGTTCCGCCGGTCGTCTGCCGCGGCATGCGCGCGGAGCTGATGCCCGCGGCGGTACGGCTGGCGGACTCGCGCAGCGACGCCGCCTGGTCGAGCGAGATCGGGTCGTCGCCGGCGAGCAGCCTGCTCCAGTAGTAGGCGTCGCGCAGCTTGTCGAAGCTCTGCTCCTCCGCCCCGGTCTCGTGCTCACCCTTGGGCGTGAGCAGGGTGGGGGTGTCATCGGACGCCGGGGGCGTCGGCGCGGCCTGCGCGGCCAGGGACGGCTGCAGCAGCCCCAGACCGACGGTGGCCGCCAGAACAGCGGTGACGAGCGGACGACGACGCACGAACCCTCCTGGGGGACTTGGTGCCAGCCGTACGGACGATCGGCGGGTGGCCGATCGTCCGGGGCCGAACCATGTCACGCTGGGCATGCGTGCAGTAAGCGTTCACCAGATGATCGTTATCTTTCCGTGACCGTCGGACAGGGAACCGGGAAGGGCTCGGCTGCGTCTCGGATAGCCTGGAGGTGCTGCGTGTGGACGGGACGACGCCCGGATGGTCGAGCGGCCGCAGGTCCGGCAGGTCCCGCGTTCTCGTCGCCGCCTCCGTCGCCGCATCCGTCGCCGCCGCGCTTGCCGGTTGCGGGGGCAGCGTGAGCAGCGACGCGGCGGGGTCGTCGGCGTCCCCCTCCCCCCTCGGCGACGAACCGGTGCGCAGCCCGACGCCGGATCCGTCGCGCGCCCGGCCCTGTCCCGCGGCGCCCGGCGACAGCACGGGACCCGCGGCCACCGTCGCATCGGTACGCCTCACCGTGCCCCGTACCGCGGCACCGGGCGCGGCCGTGCCCGCGCGGACCTCGGTCGTCGTCCACGGTGACGCCCCGCGCGTGGTGCTCCTCCCCTCGTCGTCGGGACTCGCCGTCCTGCGCGGCACCACGCTGGTCGGGTGGGCCGGGGGCAGGGGGACGTCGCCCGTGCCGCTGCCCCTCACCGCCGGCTCCACCCGGCCGGTCCAGGTGGTGCCGGAGACGCTGACCCTGGTGGCCTGCGACGGCAGCGCCCTGCCCGCCGGCGAGTACGGCGTGCGGGCCGTCGTGGGCTACGGCGGGGACCCGCTCGACGCCGCGACCGGCGGCGCGCCCAGGGTCTTCCGCCTGGTCAGCGCACCGGTTCCGATCACCCTGACGTGATGCCCTGTCCAGCATGCCGGCGTGGCGCGTGGACCTGACGCCCCGTTGACGGCGCCGGGCCGGCCCCTGGCCGTCCGGTGCCATCCCATGCCGCGGCACGGTCCGTCAGGATGAGGTGCCATGCGCGTACTCGTGACCGCCAACCCCGCCTGGGGGCACGTCAACCCGCTCCTGCCGATCGTGCGGGCCGCGCAGTGCCAGGGCGCGCAGGTGGTGCTCGCCACCGGGCCAGACCTGGCGGCCGCTCTCGCGGCGCGGGACATCACGACGTGGACGGTGGGACCGGCCTTCCCGCGGATGGTGTCGGACGGGTCCTCGGCCCCACCTCCGGATGGCGATCCGGTCCAGCAGGCCGTCGCCGGGGCCCGAGCCCTCTTCGGCGCGGCGGGGGCCGCACGGGCGGCCGAGCTGGTGCCCCTGGCGCGCGAGTGGTCGCCCGATCTGGTCGTCAGCGAGCTGGCCGAGTTCGCGGGCGCCGTCGTCGCCGCTGACCTGGGCGTCGCACACCTGGTGCACGGTTACGGTCCCCTGCAGCCGGGCGTCGCCGTGGCGCTCGACGCGGTGGCCGCGGACCTCGCCGACGCCTTCCGGTTGCCGGAGCTTCCCGAGCGCCTGCACGCCGCGCCCTTCGCCGACATCTGCCCGCCGACCCTGCGGCCGCCCGGGTCGGCCGTCTGGACCGACGTCCGGCCCGTGCAGCCCTCTCCCGGCGAGGTGCTCCCCGGTGACGCCCTGCCGCCCGCGCTCGCCGACCTGCCTCACGAGCACACCGTCTACGTCACGCTCGGCACGCTGTTCAACGACGCCGACCTGCTGGGCATGGTCGTCGACGCGCTGACAGCACTCGACGTGAACCTCGTCGTCACCACGGGCGGCGTGCCCCTCACTCGTGCGTATCCGAGCACGGTGCTGGTCGCCGACCACATCCCCCAGGCCCTGCTCCTCCCGCGGGTGAGCGCGGTCGTCTCGCACGCGGGAGCGGGCACCCTGCTCGGTTCGCTGTGTCACGGCCTGCCGCAGGTGTTGCTCCCGCAGATGCCCGAGCAGGCCTCCAACGCGGCGACTGCCGCCCGCCGCGGCGCGGCCGTCGACCTGGGGCCCCGGCCGGCTGCCGACGCGGTCCGGCAGGGGGTCGAGTCCGTCCTGCGCGAACCCGGCTACCACAGCGCCGCCCGCGAGGTCGCGGCCGAGATCGCCGGGATGCCGACCGCGGACGCCGTCCTCGCCCGGCTGGTGGGAGCGCGCCCATGATCCTTCCCGACCCGGCAGCGGCAGCGGCAGCGGCAGCGGCAGCTCAGGATCGGGGCGAGCCTGCCGACAGGCGGACGATGACTGACGACGGGGACGTGGAGCTGCGGGAGACCTCCGGTCTCACCGTGCGCCTCGTCGTGAGCTACGTGCGCAAGGTCGCCGGTGCCGAGGGGGTCCAGGAGCTGCTGCGGCGAGCCGGTCAGACCCGCCCGCTCGCGGTGCTGGAGGACGAACGCCAGTGGTACTCCTACGACGACAAGATCGCGCTCTTCCGTGCGGCCGCCGAGGTGACAGGGCAGCCGGACATCGGTCTGCGGGTCGGGTTCCCACGTCTTCGAGTCGACGGTGGGCCCGTCGGTCCGGCTGATGCTCAGCATGTTCGGCTCGCCGGGCGCGCTGCTGCGGCACATCGCCCACGCGAACGGCAAGTTCACCCAGTGCGCCGACCTCAGCGCCGAGATCCTCTCTCCCACGTCCGCGGCGGCGACCTACCGCCTGTACGACGGCCACACCCCGAGCCGGTTCGACTGCGACTACACCCGGGGAATGCTCGCGCAGGTCCCCCCGATGTTCGGCCTGCCGCCCGCGGTGGTCGAGCACGACGAGTGCCAGGTCGAGGGCGCTGCCGCCTGCCGGTACGTCCTGCACTGGAGCCGACGGCAGCGCGGATGGCTGCGCCGGCGCCGCAGGGAGCAGGTCCTGGACGCGCACGTCGTCCACCAGCGCCTGCAGGAGCTCCAGCACGCCGTGACCGACCTCGTGGGCCGCGACGACCTGGACGTCGACGCGCTCCTCGCGCACGTCGTGGAACGTGCCGCCTACGCGGTCAACGCCCGTGCGTTCGTCCTCGCGGCGCAGGTCGAGCAGGGCGAGGCGCCGGCGGTGCACGCGCAGGGCCTGTCCCCGGACCGGGCCGCCGAGGTCGCGGCCGCCCTCCTCGCGGGCTCGCCGCTGCGCGGCCGCCGACCACGTCATCGCGGCGCCGGTGCGATCGGCGTCGCGGGACTACGGCACCCTGGCGGCTCTCGCCACGGCCCCGTTCATCCCCGCCGAGCAGGACCTCCTCCAGGCGTACGCGGCGCTCGCTGCGGCGTCCCTGGACGGGGTCGTCGCGCGGCGCGAGACCGAGGACCGGCGCCGGACGGCCGAGATCCTGTTGGCCTTCGCCGGGGACGTCGGCGCGGCGCGCCGCACCTCGGACGTCGTCGGCGCCGCGACCAGGGCGCTGCGCACCCTCGCCCACGCGGACGTCGCCTGCGTGCTGCTTGCAGGACCGGACGGCCGGCTCGGCCTCGCCCACGCGGTGGGCTTCGGACCGGCGGACCTGTCGCTCCTGACGGATACGGCACTCGACCCCTCCGATCTGCCCGAGCTCGCCCGACTGCTGTCGGTCCCGCACGGCACGGCACTGCTCGACGCACGCGACGACGGTCCCTGGCTCGGCGGCCTCCTTCGCGCCGTCGGCGTCCGGCAGGCGGGCCTCGTCGGCCTCCGCTGCCACGACCACGTGCACGGCGTGGGGCTGGTGGGCTGGCGGACGCCGGTCACGTCGCCGGCCGTGATCGAGCGAGCGGTGCAGCGGCTGATGGGTGCGGGCATCCAGACGACGACGGGGCTGGACAAGACCGAGCTGCTGCGACAGGTGCACCAGCAGGCGCTGACGGACCCGCTGACGGGACTCACCAACCGGCGGCACTTCGTCGAGATGCTCGGCGTGCACCAGGCGCGCGTGACCGCCGAGGGCGGGGGCGCCGGGCTGCTGTTCCTCGACCTCGACGGCTTCAAGCAGGTCAACGACGGCCTGGGACACGCGGCCGGCGACGCGCTGCTGGTCGACATCGCGCGCCGGCTGGCCGGCTGCCTCGGCCCCGACGACACGCTCGCCCGGCTCGGCGGCGACGAGTTCACCGTGCTGTCGCCGGACGCGGCCACGGAAGCCGGCCTCCTGGCGCTGGCCGAGCGCGTCCTTGCGGCCACCGAGGCTCCCTGCGAGGTGAAGGGGCAGCGCGTCGTCGTGCGGCCCAGTGTCGGGGCGGCGCTCGTGCGACCCGGCGGCGACGGCGACGCGGCCCTACGGGCCGCCGACGAAGCGATGTACCGGGCCAAGGCGTCCGGTGGTGGCCGCGTGGTGCTCGCGGAGCACTCGCGGGCCGTCTGAGCGCGTCCCTTCTGTGGTGGTTCATCCCGGTTCGCGCTCGCCTGACCGGCGGGAAAGGCTGCGATGTCGGCTCGATGTCCGCGCAGACGCCCGAGGAGTGTTGATGACCAAGGTCGAGAAGTCCGTCGAGGTCGCCGTGCCGGTGAGCACGGCGTACAACCAGTGGACCCAGTTCGAGGAGTTCCCGCAGTTCATGAGCGGGGTCCAGCAGGTCGAACAGCTGGACGAGCGCACGCTCCGGTGGGTCGCCGAGATCGCCGGGGTGCGGCGGCAGTGGACCGCCACGGTGCTCGAGCAGATCCCGAACCGGAAGGTGGCGTGGGCCGCGACCGAGGGGGCGACCAACGCGGGCGCGGTGACCTTCGAGACCGTGGGCGGCGCGACCACCAAGGTGACCCTGTCCCTGGACTACGAGCCCGAGGGCGTCGTCGAGAAGGTCGGCGACGCACTGAACATCGTCGAACGGCAGGCGACGAGCGATCTGCAGCGGTTCAAGACGTTCATCGAGGCGCGCGGTACCGAGACCGGCGCGTGGCGGGGCGAGGTCACCGGTGAGCCCGACGTCGGCACCCCCGACGTCGAGGACGCCGCCGCCTCCCGCGGGGACAGCGGCAAGGCCGGGGTCAGCCCGCACCGCCGTCGCCGCCGGCGCGGTGATCGCGGGAGCCGGCGCCGCGGCGGTGGCCGCCGCCACGCGGTCGTCGTCCTCGCCGTCGGACACGACGGGGCAGGAGGACGTCGTCGACATCCTGACGACCGACCACCGCGAGGTCACCGGGCTGATCCAGCAGATCCGGAGCGCGGGCGACGCGGCGACCCGCCGCGACCTCGCCGACACGATGATCAGCGAACTGGTGCGGCACGCCGTGGCGGAGGAGATGTACGTGTACCCGGCGATGAAGGAGCACCTGCCGGACGGCGAGGCCGCCGTGGAGCACGACATCGCCGAGCACAAGGAGCTCGAGCGCACGATGAAGGAGCTGGAGGCGGTCGAGGCGACCGACCTGCGCTTCGACTCGCTGATCACCGAGCTCGAGACGATCCTCGCCGACCACGTGAGCGACGAGGAGTCCGAGCAGTTCCCGAAGCTCCGGGCGAGCATCCCCCGCGAGGAGCTCGTGCAGCTCGGGCAGAAGGTGCAGACCGCCAAGAAGCTCGCGCCCACGAGGCCGCACCCGTCGGCGCCGAACGCCGAGCTCTTCCACAAGGTGGTCGGGCCGGCGTCGGCATGGTCGACCGGCTCCGGGACCGCCTGACCGGACGCTCGACCTCGTAGCCCATCGCCCCTCGTTCACGAACACGATCCCGGCCGGTGGGTGCGGTTGCGGAGGAGTGGTCGGGTGTGGTCGACCCAGCTGGGTGGTCGGACCCAGGGCACGCCGTTGATCATTTGGATGTCCCAGGTTCGTTGCCCGACTTCGGTGTGGTGCCGCGTGCAGAGCAGGCACAGGTTGTCGGTGTCGGTGGCGCCGCCGGCGGCCCACGCGGTGACGTGGTGCACCTCGCAGTGCTCCCCGGGCACCGCACACCCGGGGATGACGCAGCCGACGTCTCTGGCGATCAGGGCGTCCTTCTGCGCCGGCGTCGCCAACCGGACGGTGCGGCCCATCGCCAGGACGGCGCCGTCGGGGGTGTGCAGCACCCGTTGCAGCCGGGCCCGGGCGAACAGCTCCGCGAGGGTGGCGTCGGGTGGGTGCCCGGCGTGCTGGATCCACGCCCGCCCCGCCATCCGGTCCACGGTCTCGCTGAGTGGGGGTGGTGTCGGCGGTGGTGTCGGCGGCGGCTGCTTGGACAGCTTGGTGGACAGCTCGGCGAAGCTCCACGCGACGTTCGGGTCCTTGACCGGCCCAGTAGTCGCGGCG
>CAWBVK010000012.1:0-144070 GCA_963792195.1 uncultured Actinomycetota bacterium
GCAGGAGCCCTCGCTGGCCCACACCATCGAGATCCTCAAGGGTCTGCGCGACCGGTACGAGGCGCACCACCGCGTCTCGATCACCGATTCGGCGCTGGTCGCCGCCGCGACGCTCGCCGACCGCTACGTCAACGACCGGTTCCTGCCCGACAAGGCGATCGACCTGATCGACGAGGCGGGCGCCCGGCTCCGGATCCGTCGCATGACCGCCCCGCCCGACCTGCGCGAGTTCGACGAGAAGATCGCCCAGACCCGGCGCGAGAAGGAGAGCGCGATCGACGCGCAGGACTTCGAGAAGGCGGCCGCGCTGCGCGACACCGAGAAGAAGCTGCTCGCGGCCAAGGCCGAGCGCGAGAAGCAATGGAAGGCCGGCGACATGGACGTCGTCGCCGAGGTCGACGAGGAGCTGATCGCCGAGGTCCTCGCCACGGCGACGGGCATCCCGGTCTTCAAGATGACCGAGGAGGAGTCCTCGCGCCTGCTCCGCATGGAGGACGAGCTCCACAAGCGGATCATCGGTCAGAACGACGCCATCAAGGCGCTGTCCCAGGCCATCCGGCGCACCCGGGCCGGCCTCAAGGACCCGAAGCGCCCCGGCGGGTCGTTCATCTTCGCCGGGCCCACCGGCGTCGGTAAGACCGAGCTCGCCAAGGCGCTCGCCGAGTTCCTGTTCGGCGACGAGGACTCGCTGATCCAGCTCGACATGAGCGAGTTCTCCGAGAAGCACACCGTCTCGCGGCTGTTCGGCTCGCCTCCCGGCTACGTCGGCTACGAGGAGGGCGGCCAGCTCACCGAGAAGGTGCGGCGCAAGCCGTTCTCGGTGGTCCTCTTCGACGAGGTCGAGAAGGCGCACCCCGACATCTTCAACTCGCTGCTGCAGATCCTGGAGGACGGTCGCCTGACCGACAGCCAGGGCCGGGTCGTCGACTTCAAGAACACGGTCATCATCATGACGACGAACCTCGGCACGAGGGACATCTCCAAGGGCGTTGCGATCGGGTTCCACGTCCGGCAACGGACACGAAGAGCGGCTACGAGCGCATGAAGAACAAGGTCAACGACGAGCTCAAGCAGCACTTCCGGCCCGAGTTCCTCAACCGCGTCGACGACACGATCGTCTTCCCGCAGCTCACCCAGGACGAGATCATCCAGATCGTCGACCTGAT
The DNA here is from genome assembly GCA_963792195.1 of uncultured Actinomycetota bacterium. GTDB lineage: Bacteria > Actinomycetota > Actinomycetes > Actinomycetales > Kineosporiaceae > DATKNA01. The sequence continues at coordinate 1,167 of CAWBVK010000012.1, forward strand.
GGTCGCCAAGCTCGACGAGCGGCTCAAGGACAAGGACATGGGCATCGAGCTCACGCCCGCGTCCAAGGTCCTGCTCGCCACCAAGGGCTACGACCCCGTGCTGGGCGCCCGGCCGCTGCGCCGGACCATCCAGCGGGACATCGAGGACGCGCTGTCCGAGAAGATCCTCTACGGCGAGCTGAAGCCGGGTGAGATCGTCGTCGTCGACGCCGAGGGCGAGGGCGACCGAGCGATCTTCACGTTCCGCGGGGCGCCGAAGGCCGAGCTGCCCGACGCGCCGCCGGTCGAGACCGCCGGCACCGCCGACGGCGGTGGCGGCGGCGAGACCGCCACCGCATGAGGTAGCGCACCGGGCACCGCGCAGTCCACAGACAGGGCCGTCACCCCCTCCGGGGTGGCGGCCCTGTCCGTCCGTCGCGCTCAGCCGAGCCGGGCGCGCTCGTCGCGCGCCCAGGCCGCGAGCAGCCCGCGGTAGTGCCCCACGAAGTGGTCGTGCTCGTGCTCAGGGAACGTGGTCCGGACCGTGTCGACGAGCAGGCGGTCGAAGTCGCCGCTCTCGACGTACTCAAGCACGGCCTCGTCGAAGCCCGCCAGGTGGGTCCGGCAGAACTCCTCGTACCGCTCCGTCTCGAAGTGGTCGTCGGCGAGCCGGCGGTAGCGGGCGATCTTCTCGGGGTAGGGGATCCCGGGGTCGTCGCCGATGGCGAACCACGGGTCGGGATCGCTGAAGATGCGGGCCCGGCGACCGGTCGCGGCGCAGAACACGCTCCAGCGCACCAGCGCCTTCATCGCCCACGGGAAGTAGTAGTGCAGAGACGTCAGGGCCACGTCGGGGCAGGCGTTGGCGTAATCGATGGGGAAGACGTCGCCTCCACGGACCAGGGTCTCGCAGGAGTTGAACTCCCAGCGGAAGAAGGCGTTCACCGTCCGCCCGATAGACACCACCTCGGTTCCCGCATCCGGCGAGAGGAAGGCGTGGTCGACGGTGTAGCGGGCGTGCATGGGCTGGTCGGGGTCGAAGTGCATGACCATGGTCTCGGGCCCGATGGAGAGCGACCGCGCGAACACGTCGTACCCCTGGACGGCGGCCTGCAGGTGCATGAGCATCTCGCCCGAGGCGTCGTAGGCGGAGTTCAGCGCGTCCTGGTCGCGGATCATCGACACGCCCCGCCAGCCACCGCCGTCGAACGGCTTCATGAACAGCGGGATAACCGAGCTGCTCGGCGATCGCGTCCAGGTCGAAGGGGCGGTTGTAGCGGGCGGCCGTGTAGGCGTACTTCGAGTTGTCGAGCGGGTACTTGTAGGGCACGAGCACGGTCTCGGGCACCTTCAGCCCGAGCCGGATCATCGCGCAGTAGGCCGCGTGCTTCTCCATCGACTGGAACGTGTACGGGCTGTTCAGCAGGTACACGTCGTCCATGACCGCGACCTTCTTCAGCCACTCGCGCGGGTGGTAGTACCAGTAGGCGAGGCGATCGATGACCAGCGCGTGCCGGGCCGGCTGGCGCAGCGAGAACGGCTCGATCGTCACGCGCTCGACGTCGAACTCGTGGCGCCCCGACGGGCCCTCCACGGCGCCCATCCGGCGCACGAGCGCCTCGAACGCGGTGGGCCAGTCGTCCTCGGTTCCGAGGAGCAGACCGATCAGGTGTCGGGCGTCCGGCATGGAGACCTCCCCGGGTCCGGCGGTGGCGGGCTAGGGGGAGAGTAGGTCACGCCGATCAACCGCTCAGCGCAGGGCGGCCCGGACGAGGTCCGGCAGGTGCGGGTCGAACGCGGCCCGCCAGCTCGCGTAGTCGTGGCCACCGGGCACGACGGCGAAGCGCACCCGATACCCCAGCCGGTGCAGCACCCGGGCCATCCGCCGGTTGTTCGCGAGGTTCTCCTCGTCCGCGCCGCAGGTCAGAACCGTCGGCACCGGCCGGGCCGGGCGGCCGCCGCGGCGCACCGACGAGACGAACTGGACGATCGCCGGGAACTGGTGGAAGTCGCTCTCCTGCGGGTCCGTCTCGGGGCGGAAGTAGCTGCCCGACTGCAGGAACAGGCCGTCGACCACCGCCGGGTACGAGGACTGCGCGTGCAGCCAGGCCAGGGCGCCGAGGCTCGCCCCGATGCCGGCCGTGCGCGTGGTCGGCCAGAGGGTGGTCAGCCCGGGCACGACGTGCTCCGCGAGGGCCGCGGCGTACGCCGGGTTCGCCGAGAACCAGACGTCGCGCTGCGGCGCCACCAGCAGGGCGACCCGCAGCGGCGGGAGCGCGCCGCGCCCGACCTGCGCCTGGAGGTACCCGGGCAGGTCGGCCTCGCGGTCGTACGACGGGCCGTCGTGCACGACGAGCAGCGGCGCCGGCGTGGCGTCGTCCAGCCCCGGGCAGGCCCAGACCTCGCCCGTGACGTCGGCGCCCAGGGGAGGGCAGGCCACCGCGAAGGGTGTGCGCGGCTCGCCTGGAGCGGGCTGCGTCGTCACCGGGCCGACGATAGCGGCGGCCGGCGGCAGCGACCGGCTGACGCGAACGGGCCGGAGGTCGCTGGCAGGATGCCGCGCGTGAGCACACCGGAAGGCGATCCACCGTTGCTGGTGCGGCGGGCCCGCACGGGCGACGTCCGTGCCATCGCCCGGCTCGTCGACGACTACTCGGGCGACCGGATCCTGCTCGCGAAGGAGCGGGTGACGCTGTACGAGGACGTCCAGGAGTTCCGGGTGGCGCAGGCCGGCGGGGACGTCGTCGGCTGCGGCGCCCTGCACGTCATGTGGGAGGACCTCGCCGAGGTGCGCACGCTCGCCGTCGACCCGGCGTGGCGGGGCCGGGGCGTGGGCCACGCGATCCTCACCGCGCTGGTCGGGCAGGCGCGCGAGGTCGGCGTCCGGCGGCTGTTCTGCCTCACGTTCGAGGTCGCCTTCTTCGAGCGGCACGGCTTCCGGCAGATCGACGGCGCCCCGGTCGCGCCCGAGGTGTACGCCGAGCTGCTGCGCTCGATGGACGAGGGCGTCGCCGAGTTCCTCGACCTGGCCCGGGTCAAGCCGAACACCCTCGGCAACAGCCGGATGCTGCTCGAGCTGTGATCCTCACCCTGCTGCTCGACGGGCGCTCGCAGGCGTTCTTCGACCGCCGGCCGCTGCGGCGGCGCTGCTGGCCGAGCTCACCGCCGGGTTCGCACCGTTCACGGTTCGCGCCGAGGGTGTGGCCCTCTGGCACTACCGCTGCGGCCCGTGGGAGCTCCACTCCGAGTCCCGGTTCGGGACCTGACCCCGCGAGCACGGCGGCCCGGGCGGCCCCGCGACCGCGATGAGTTCCCGCTCGGCGGGCAGGCAGTGGGCGGTCACCGGCCGGAGGAGAGGTAGAGCCGGCGGACGACGTCCTCGATGTCGGGCTCCTCGACGGACAGGTCGCGCACCGCCGCGCGCTGCATCACGGCCGCCAGGACGGCCGCCGCCGTCGTCTCCTCCGGCGAGAAGGCGAGCCGCTGCCGGACGCCGTCCGCCTCCACCCCGATCACCTCCGCGCCCGGCACGCCCGACAGCGGCGCCGCCGGCGCCTCCAGGTCGACGACCAACACGCGGCGCGCCCCGACCCGGGCGACCAGCCCGGGAATGCCGCCGTCGTAGACCAGCCGCCCGTGGTCGACGACGAGCAGGCGGTCGCACAGCCGCTGGACGTCGTCCATGTCGTGGGTCGCAAGCAGCAGGGTGGCCCCGCGGACGCGCACGTCGTGGCCCACGAACGCGCGCAGCCGCTCCTTGCTGAGCACGTCGAGGCCGACCGTCGGCTCGTCGAGGACCACCAGCTCGGGGGCGTGCAGGAGGGCGGCGGCGAGCTCGCCGCGCATGCGCTGCCCGAGGCTGAGCTGGCGCACCGGCCGGTCGAGGAACTCACCGAGCTCCAACCGGGCGGCGAGCTCGTCGGCACGGGCGCGCCAGCGGGCGGCCGGCAACCGGTGGATCGCGGCGAGGAGCCGCATGGACTCCCGGAGCGGCAGGTCCCACCACAGCTGCGAGCGCTGGCCGAACACCACGCCCGTGCGGCGCGCGACCGCGGTCCGCTCCGCGACCGGGTCGGCGCCGAAGGTGCGCACCGTGCCGCCGGTCGGCGTCAGGATCCCGGTGATCATCTTGATCGTCGTCGACTTGCCGGCGCCGTTCGCTCCGATGTAGCCCACGGTCTCGCCGGGGCGCAGCGCGAACGAGACCCCCTCGACCGCCGGCGTCGACACCCGCTCCCGTCGGAGCCGGCCGGTGCGCCGGACGAAGGCGCGGGTCAGGTCGCGGGCCACCACGACCGCGTCGCTCGCGGGCCCGCTCATCCGCCGGCACCCGTGTAGTGCCGGAGGCCGCTGCGCCACAGGGCCATGGCGGCGAGCCAGGCCGCGACGGCGGCCGCCGGCGCCAGCCAGCCGAGCCAGCCCGGTGCCCCGGGGTACCCCGGCAGCCCGAGGATCGCGGCCGCGGGCAGGTACGAGGCGAACGACACGGGGACGACGAACACGACGAGCAGGCGGAGCGACAGCGGGAAGACGCCGGCCGAGTACTCGGACGCGTAGTTGCCGCCGTAGACCAGCGCGCTGGTCACCTCGGCCGCGTCGACGAGCCAGAACTGCACGGCCCCCGCCGCGAGGAAGAGCGCCGCGAAGAGCAGCCCGGCGGTCGGCACCGCGATCGCCAGCAGCGCCGCCTTGGGCGCCGTCCAGTGCACGGGTTGCACCGCGAGCGCGTACCCGAGCACTGCGGCCCCGACGATCCCCGAACCGATCCGGCGCAGCGTGACGTCGCTGGTGAGGATCTGCGCCAGCACGGGCTGCGGGCGCACGAGCATCGTCTCGAGGGTGCCGGCGCGCAGGTAGGCCGGGATCGTGTCGAGCTGGCCGGCCAGGCAGTTGGCCAGACCGAAACCGCTGGTGGCGAGGCCGTAGACCAGCAGCGCGGCGTGCAGGTCGAGGTCGGCGAGAACGGGCACGTTCGTGAAGATCACGACCACCTCGACGAAGCTCACCAGCACGGTGAGCATGCCCTGGGCGAGGTCGAGCGCGAACGAGGCGGGGTACTGCAGCTGGGCCCGCAGCCGGGAGGCGAGGACGGCCCGGTAGGCCGCCGCCACGGTGGGGCGGGCGTCCACGGCTGGGTGCCCGGAGGGCTCCGTATCAGCCACCCTGCACCACCAGACGCCGCCGGCCGCCGGCCAGCAGGGCACGGCCGACCAGCAGGGCGACCACCAGCCACGCCGCCTGCACGGCGAGCGCCTCGACGGCGCCCGCGCCCGAGACGCGGCCGACCAGCACGTCTGCCGGCGCCTGCACGAGCGAGGGGAAGGGCGTGGCGGCGGCGACGGCCGCCAGCCACGGCGGGAACCACGTGACGGGCAGGACGAGCCCGCTCAGGGTGGTGCTCACCGTGACGTAGAAGGCGATCAGCCCCCGGACCTCCACCAGCCAGAACGCCGCGAGGTTGACCGCGAACCGGCAGGCGAACGACAGCAGCGTGGCCAGCAGCACCGCCACGGCGCCGAGCACGTAGGCCCACGGGTCGCGGGGCAGCGTGATGCCCGTCGTGACGGCGCCGACGAGCAGGATCGGCAGCGCGCGAGGCACGACGACGGCGGCAGCGCGGCCAAGGTCGGCCGCACCGAAGGCGAGCTGCGGGTCGACCGGGCGGCACAGGTCGACGGCGACGTCGCCAGTGCGCACGCGCAGGGCGAGCTCGTTCCAGGTGAAGAGCTCGACCACCGCGATCAGCGCCTGCGACACCCACGCGAAGGTGACCGCCGTGGCCCGGTCGAAGCCGCCGACCGGGCCGCCCCGGCTGGTCAGCGCGGCGACCAGGACGCTCGCCCGGAGCAGCCCGAACACGGCGTTCGTGAAGGCGCCGCCCAGCTGCGCCGCGCGGTAGGCGGTGTAGCGGGCGTATCCCGCCCCCACCAGCGCGAGCAGGGGCCGGGCGGCGGACACGGGCACAGGAGCCTAGGGCGCGGCCGGTCCGGAGGCCAGCAGCGCGCCGGCCCCGCCGGGCAGGCGGAAGAGGCCGCCGTCCAGCGGTTCGACGAGTCCGTCGGCGACCAGACCGTCGAGCGCCCGGTCGCGTTGGGCGGGGTCGCGGAGGGCGTCGTCCGGGGCGGCCTCGCGCAGGGCCTCGAGCGGGAGCGGCGCTGCAGCGGCCCGCAGCGCCGCGAGGATCAGCCCGCGGACCCGGCGGTCGGTCCCCGCGTAGGCCTGCCCCCGTCGCGGCGGCCCGGCGTGCTCCGGGGACCCGTCCAGCCGCCACCGGCACAGGTCGGCCACCGGGCAGCTCCCGCAGCGGGGCGACCGCGCCGTGCAGACCAGCGCACCCAGCTCCATCGTCGCCACCCCCCAGCGGGGTGCGAGCGCGGCGTCAACGGGCAGCAGGCGCTCGGCGAGCGCCCGCTCGGCGACCGTGAGCGCCGGCGGCGGGTAGCGCGTGCCGGTCATGACCCGGGCCAGGACGCGCCGCACGTTCGTGTCCAGGACGGCGTACCGCGCGCCGAAGGCGAACGACGCCACCGCAGCGGCCGTGTAGCCGCCGATGCCGGGCAGCGCCAGCAGCGCGTCGTGGTCCGCCGGCACCTCGCCGCCGTGCCGCTCGACGACCGCGACGGCGGCGGCGTGCAGCCGCAGGGCCCGGCGCGGGTAGCCGAGCCGGTCCCACATGCGGATGGCCTCGCCGGGCGGGTCGGCCGCCAGTGCGGCCGGGGTCGGCCAGCGCTCGAGCCAGCGCTGCCAGGCCGGCAGCACCCGCGCCACAGGCGTCTGCTGCAGCATGACCTCGCTGACGAGCACGCCCCACGGCGTGCACGCCGGGTCCCGCCAGGGCAGGTCGCGGGCGTGGCCGGCGTACCAGCCGAGGATCGCCGCGTGGAGCCGGTCGGGGTCGATCAGACGTACCGCTCCAGGATGCTCGACTCCGCCAGCCGCGACAGACCCTCCCGGACGGCGCGCGCCCGCTGCTCGCCCACGCCCTCGACCGTCATGAGGTCGTCGAGGTTCGCCGCGAGGAGCTTCTGCAGGTCGCCGAAGTGGTCGACCAGCCGGTCGACGATCGCACCGGGCAGCCGCGGGACCTTGTTGAGCAGCCGGTAGCCCTTGGGGCTGACGGCGGCGTCGAGCGCGTCGCCGGCGGTGCTGAACCCCAGTACCCGGGCGACCTGGTTGAGGTCGACGAGCTCGCTGGCGGCGAGATCGGCGAGTTCGTTCAGCACCTCGTACATCGAGCGCTCGCGCCGCGCCGCCTCGAGGTAGTCGCGGATGACGAGCTCCCGGTCGGGGCTGACGCCGCCGATGAGCTCGTCGAGCTGGAGCGAGAGCAGCCGGCCGTCGGTGCCCAGCTCGACCACGTAGTGCGAGATCTCCTCCGAGATGCGGCGGACCATCTCGAGCCGCTGGACGACGATCGAGACGTCGCGCACGGTCACCAGGTCCTCGATCTCGAGGGCGGAGAGCGTGCCGGTCACCTCGTCGAGCCGGGACTTGTACCGCTCCAGGGTCGCCAGCGCCTGGTTGGCCTTCGCGAGGATCGCGTCGGACCCCTCGAGCACGTAGCGCAGGCCGCCCACGTAGAGGGCCACGATCCGCATCGACTGGCTGACCGAGATCACCGGGAAGCCGGTCTGCTTCGCCACCCGCTCGGCGGTGCGGTGCCTCGTACCCGACTCGCTCGTCTCGATCGAGGAGTCGGGCACCAGCTGGACGGCGGCACGCAGGATCCGGGTCACCCGCTCGTCGGTGACGATGGCGCCGTCCATCTTGGCCAGCTCGCGCAGCCGGGTCGCCGAGAACTCGACGTCGAGCACGAACCCGCCGGTGCAGACCTCTTCGACGACGGTGTCGTGGCCCAGGACGATGAGGGCGCCGGTCCGGCCGCGGAGGATCCGCTCGAGCCCGTCGCGCAGCTCCGTCCCGGGGGCCACCGCGCCGAGCGTCGCGCGCAGCAGCTCCGCCGGGGAGCGATCGTGAGCCACGGAACTCCTCGTGGGGACGGGCGCAGGAGCGAAGGCGGTCGGGTGACCGTCAGTGTATAGTCCGGCGGCTGCGACCGGAGCCATCGCTCACCTGTTCGTCATCCGCTCGTTGCTGAACGTGTCGACACACCGTAGTGCCGCGGCGGGGTCAGCCGAGCCGGCGCGGCGGGACCGGCCGCAGCCCGTGCGCCGCCCACAGCAGGGCCTGGAGCAGGTCGGGCACCTCGAGCACGGCCATGCCGGCCGGTGCCTCGGCGTCGGTACCGGCGGGCACCAGCGCTGTCGTGAACCCGAGCCGGGCGGCCTCGGAGAGGCGGCGCCCGACACCGCCCACGGGGCGGACCTCGCCCGCCAGGCCTACCTCACCGACGGCGATGGCCCGCTGCGGGAGCGGCTGGTCGGCCGCGGCGCTCGCGACGGCGAGCGCGACGGCCAGGTCGGAGGCGGGCTCGCCGAGGCGCACGCCGCCCACGGTCGAGGCGTAGGCGTCCATGCCGCCGATGTGCACGTCGCACCGGCGCTCGAGCACGGCGAGGATCATGGCGACCCGGCTGCTGTCGAGCCCGGAGTACGCCCGGCGCGGGTGCGGGCCCGAGGACTGGCCGACCAGTGCCTGGACCTCCGACACGAGCGGACGGCGCCCCTCGAGGGTGACCGTGACGGCGGTGCCCGGCACGGGGTGCTGGTGCCGCACCAGGAAGAGCCCACTGGGGTCGGGCAGCCCCGTGATCCCGTTCTCGCCGAGCTCGAAGCAGCCGACCTCGTCCGTGGGGCCGTAGCGGTTCTTGACGGCGCGCACCACGCGCAGCGACGAGTGCCGGTCGCCCTCGAAGGAGCACACCACATCGACCAGGTGCTCGAGCACGCGCGGACCCGCGATCGAGCCCTCCTTGGTGACGTGGCCGATGAGCACGGTCGCCATCGCGCGCGCCTTGGCGACCCGGATGAGGCTGGCCGCGACCTCGCGGACCTGGCTGACGCCCCCGGCGGAGCCGTCGACCGCGTCGCTCGCGATGGTCTGCACCGAGTCGACGACGAGCAGATCGGGCGAGACCGACTCGACGTGCCCGAGGACGGTCGCCAGGTCGGTCTCGGCGGCGAGCAGCAGGCGTGGCCGGAGCGCCCCGATCCGCTCGGCCCGCATGCGCACCTGGGCGGCCGACTCCTCCCCGGTCACGTACAGCACCCGCTGCCCGTGCGACGCGGCCCGCGACGCCACGTCGAGGAGCAGCGTGGACTTGCCGACGCCGGGCTCCCCGGCGAGCAGCACGGCGGCGCCACCCACCAGGCCGCCGCCGAGCACCCGGTCGAGCTCGTCGACGCCGGTCGGCCGGACGGCGGCCGGCGTCGCCTCGACCTCGGCGATGGGCTGGGCCGGCACGGCGACCGCCCGCGCCGCCGTGACGCCCGCGGGTGCCGCGGCCTCGGCGACCGTGCCCCACGCCTGGCACTCGGCGCATCGGCCGACCCACTTCTGCGTGGACCAGCCGCACTCCGTGCAGCGGAACTGCGGCCGCTGCTCCCGCCCGCCGGGCCGCGCCTTGGTCGTACTCACGCCGGGGACGCTACGCGACCCCTCCGACAGACCGGCCCGACGCGCTCAGCCCTGCCCGTAGCCCCCGCCCAGCTTGGTGGCGACCAGGATGATTCCGCCGAGGAACACCGCCGCCGCGGCGACCCCGCTGAGCGCGAGCACGCTGGCGTCCCGCTTGCGCCGGTACAGCAGCAGGGAACAGGTGAGCATGATGGCGGCGCCGATGCAGGTGAAGAGGAAGGCGAACCAGGTCGTCCCGACGTCGGGGTTCCGCGCGGACGGCGACTGGATGAGCGCGGGCACCGCGATGGCGATCAGCAGCCCGACGACCCAGACGGCGCCGAGGATCAGGGTGTAGCGGTCGGGCCGGGGCCAGCGGATCGGCGCCTGAGCACGCTCGTCCTCGGCGGGGCCGACGTCATGGGCGGGTCCGGCGGTCATGGATCAAGAATGCTCCTGACCGCCGCCGGCGTCGAGACGATCTGCCCCCCGGAAATGCCGCGGGCGTCTGCCCTTGGGGGCAGCGGACCACACCCTCGCGACGGATGCCCCGCACCCGGTGAGGCCGATGACCCCGGCCGTGCCACGGACTAGCGTTGCCACGACGACAAGATCGGAACTCGAGGGAGCGCCACGTGAGTACCACCATGCCAGCGGCTTCGACGGCCACCACAGCCCCGCCCGCAGCACGCACCGCTGCTCTGACGAAGGTGTACGGCTCGGGGGACACCCAGGTCACGGCGCTGGGCGGGGTGAGCGTCGACATCCAGCAGGGCCGGTTCACGGCCGTGATGGGACCCTCCGGGTCGGGCAAGTCCACGTTCATGCACTGCCTCGCGGGCCTCGACCGCCCGACCTCGGGGGAGGTGTGGATCGGTGACACCGAACTCTCGGGGCTCAAGGACGACGCCCTGACGACCCTGCGGCGTGACGCCGTCGGCTTCATCTTCCAGGCGTACAACCTCATCCCCACGCTGACCGCCCTCGAGAACATCACGCTGCCGCTCGACATCGCCAAGCGGAAGGTCGACCAGGAGTGGCTCGACATGGTCGTGCGCACCGTCGGCCTGGCGGACCGTCTCGGCCACAAGCCGTCGCAGCTGTCCGGCGGGCAGCAGCAGCGGGTGGCCGTCGCCCGCGCGCTGGTGAGCAAGCCGCAGATCGTCTTCGGCGACGAGCCGACGGGCAACCTCGACAGCCGCGCCGGCGCCGAGATCATGGGATTCCTGCGGCACAGCGTCGACGAGTACGGCCAGACGATCGTCCTCGTCACGCACGACCCGTCGTCGGCCTCCCACGCCGACCGCGTGCTCTTCCTCGCGGACGGGCTGGTCGTCGACGAGATGCACGAGCCGACCGCCGAGCGGGTGCTCGAGCGGATGGCCCGCTTCGACGCGTCGAACCGCCGGAGCTGACGCCCGTGTTCAGGATCAGCCTCCGGTCGCTCCTCGCGCACAAGCTGCGCATGGCGATGTCCGTGTTCGCGGTCGTCCTCGGCACCGCGTTCGTCAGCGGCGCCCTGGTCTTCGGGGCCTCCCTCACCAGCATCCTGGACGGCGCCTTCAGCGGCAGTGCCGTCGACCTCCAGGTGTCCCCGAAGCCCGCGGTCGACGCCGGCGCGTTCGGCCCGCAGTCGACGGTTCCGCTCAAGGACGAGGTCCTCGCGAAGATCCGGCCCGTCCCCGGTGTCGCCTCTGTGCAGGGCACCGTCGAGCAGCTCGGCGTCTACGTGCTCGACGCCAAGAACAAGATCGCGGGCGGCACGAACGGGGGTCCCGGGCAGGGGCTTGCCTGGCTCGGCACCGGCGGCACCGCGAAGGTCAGCTCCGGCGCCCCACCGGCCTCGGACGACGAGGTCGTGATCGACGAGCGCACCGCGGAAGCGGCCGGCGTGGGGGTCGGCGACCAGGCCACCATCCTGCTGGCGAACGGCGCCCAGCAGAAGTTCCGGGTGGCGGGCCTCTTCGTGCCGCCGGGTGCGGACCTCGGCCAGCAGACCCAGGTCGCCTTCGCCCCCGCGACCGCCCAGCGGCTGCTGCTCGATCCGGGCACCTGGACGGCGGCCGCGGTGACGCTCGCCGTCGGAGCCGACCCCGGCACCGTCAAGGCAACGGTCGCGGACACGCTCGGCACCGGCTACACCGTGAAGACCAGGGCCGAGCAGGTGCAGGAGGCGAAGGACACCGCCGGCAAGGTCGTCAGCATCTTCACGTACGTGCTGCTCGCCTTCGCGATCGTCGCTCTGCTCGTCGGCGGCTTCCTCATCTTCAACACGTTCTCGATGGTCGTCGCCCAGCGAACCCGGGAGATGGCGCTGCTGCGCGCCGTCGGCGCCCACCGCCGGCAGGTCAGCCGCGCTCTGCTGAGTGAGGCCGCGCTCGTCGGCCTGTGCGGGTCGGTGATCGGGCTGGTGCTCGGCCTGCTCGTCGCCGTCGGCCTCGGCAAGCTGCTCGGCGCGATCGGCCTCGACCTGACGATCACGCCCTCGGTGCCGGCGTCCGCAGTGGTCTGGTGCCTGGTGCTCGGCGTCGGCATCACCCTGCTGGCCGCCTGGATCCCCACTCGGCGGGCCGGGCGGACCTCGCCGGTCGCCGCCCTGCAGGAGAGCGGTGCCGTCAAGGAGACCAAGGGCCGGGTCCGCCTCGGGATCGGTCTCGCGCTGCTCGTCGTCGCGGCCACCCTGTTCGTTGTGGGGATCCGGTCGGACAGCGGCGTGACCAAGGTGCTGCTCGCCGGTGCCGGTGCCGGGGTGCTGCTCATCGTCGCCGCCGTCGTGCTCGCCCCCGCGGCGGCCCTCGTCCTCGTCCGGCTGCTGCCGGCCACCGGAGGCGCGCCCGGCAAGCTCGCCCGGGCCAACACGGTGCGCAACCCGCGCCGGACGGCGGCCACGGCGGCGGCCATCGTCATCGGTGTCGCGCTCGTCACCGGCGTGAGCGTCTTCGCGTCGTCCCTGAACGCCTCTGTGGGCAAGGCGGTCGACGAAGGGAACTTCCGGGGGGAGTACGCGGTCTCGGGGCAATTCCAGCGCATCTCGCCCGAACTGCTCGCGAAGCTCGGGTCCGTGCCCGGCGTTGGGGCCACCGCGACGCAGGACCAGTACCCGGTGCTCGTCGGAAAGTCTGCGGAGACCCTGGGGGGCCTGGGCGGCTCGTGGGCGGACGTGTACCCGCTCAAGAAGGTCGCGGGCACCGTGGGCAGCATCGCGCCCGGCACCGTGATGGTCGACAGCGACACGGCCGCCGCCAACAAGTGGACGGTAGGCACGAAGCTCCAGACGACGTTCCCGGACGGGACGCGCAAGGCCTTCACGATCGCCGGGATCTACGGGAAGACCATCTTCGTGCAGGGCCTTCAGGCGAACCTCGACGAGGCGGCGAAGGCCGCCGGCGTCAAGGGGGTGTTGCAGGCCTTCGTCACGCTGGCGCCGGGTGCCGACACCAAGGCCGTCCGGTCGGGGCTCGAGACGGCGACGGCCGGCAACCCGCTGCTCGTCGTCCAGAACATCGACGACCTGAAGAACCAGATCGGCGGCATGATCAACCAGCTGCTGCTCGTGGTCTACGGCCTGCTGATCCTCTCGATCATCATCGCGGTGCTCGGAGTGATCAACACGATGGCGATGGCGGTGCTGGAGCGCACCCGCGAGATCGGCCTGCTCCGGGCGATCGGGCTCACCCGGCGGCAGTCCCGCCGGATGATCCGGCGCGAGTCGGTGCTCATCGCGCTGCTGGGCGCGCTGCTCGGCGTCGTCGCCGGGGTGCTCGTCGGCGTGGCGCTGCAGCAGTCCACGAAGGAGAGCGTGGGCATCGACAAGCTCGCCATCCCGTACACGTCGATCGTCGTCTTCTTCGTGCTCGCTGCCGTCGTCGGCGTGATCTCCGCGCTGGCGCCGGCCCGCCGCGCCTCCCGGATGGACGTGCTGGAGGCAATCGCCACCGAGTGAGGCTCCTGGCCTTGCGCCGGCTCACGGCCGCCGGCGCAGGGCCAGCACGCCCCACCCGAGGTGCGGTCGCTGCCAGGTCACGTACCGCAGGGGTGCAGCGTCGAACTCGGCGCGGAGCTCGGCGGCGAGCTCGTCGCCCGGGTTCGCGTCGAGCCACTCGCGCTCGTTGCGCCACTGCGCGGCCACGTAGCGGTCCCAGCTGTCCTCGTCGGCCAGCACCATCTCGACGACGTCCCAGCCCAGGCCCTGGACCTGCGCCACCAGGCCGGGCAGCGTCAGCCAGCCGAGCTCCGACGCGTGCAGCGGTGCGAGTTCCGCGACGGCGGCCGGATCGGGTGGGTCCCGGCGCCAGAAGGGCTCCCCGACGAGGACCAGACCGCCGGGCCGCAGGCTCGCCCCGAGCAGGCCCAGGGTGCCGGGGACGCCGTCCCCGATCCACGTCGCGCCGATGCAGCAGGCGACGTCCACGGTGACCGGTGCCCGGTACGACGAGGCGTCGGCGTGCTCGAACCGGACGAGCCCGGCGACGCCCAGCTCGGTCGCCCGTGCTCGTGCGGCGCCCAGGAACACCGTGCTGATGTCCACCCCGGTACCGGTGATCCCGTGGTCGCGGGCCCACGTGCAGAGCAGCTCGCCCTTGCCGCACGCCAGGTCGAGCAGGCGCGCGCCCGGCGGCAGGTGCAGGGCGCCGCCGAGCGTGGCGAGCTTCTCGGCCGTGAAGGGGTTGAGGATCCGGTGCGAGCTCTCGCGGATGGTGTGCCGGCGGTCGAGGTCCATGCCGCCACTCTGGGTCACGGATACGTGCGCCAGAAGAGGTTGACGGCGTAGTCGACCTCGGTGCCGCGGTGGCCGGCCAGGATCTCGTCCGCGAGAGCGGGGGAGAACTCGATCCGGACGATCGCCTCGAGGTCGGTGCGGGTGGCGCAGGCCCAGCGGATCGTCAGCGGCGTCCGGGACCAGCCCTGCCGGGCCCAGAACCGCTCGATGGCGCCGGGGTCGTACCGGGGCAGCTCCCGGCGGAACCACCCGCCGAACGTCGAGCGGGTGGCGTCGTTGTCGATCACGAAGGCCGCGCCGCCGCGCCGCACCACCCGGTCGAGCTCGCGCAGGCCCGGCTCGCACCCGGGCCCGAAGAAGTACGCCCATCGGGCGTGCGCCACGTCGACGGAGGCGTCGGGCAACGGCAGGCGCTGCGCCGTCCCGGCGCGGACGTCGGCCGCCGGCAGCCCGGCCGTCCGGCGGCGCGCGAGCGCGACCAGCGGCCGGTGTGGCTCGACGCCGACGACCCGGGCCGCGTCGGCAGCGAACCGGGGCAGGTGGAAGCCGCTGCCGCAGCCGACGTCGAGCACGGTGGCGCCGCGCCAGTCGCGGACCGCGCGCATCGCGGCCTCGATCACGCCGTCGGGGTCGACCGCCCGGTTCTCGACCTCGTAGACCTCGGGGTGGCGCCAGATGTTCGGGCTCGGGACGACTCCCGAGCTCACGCGGAGTCGCCCGGCGAGGCGGCCGCCGCCCGTCGCGCCCGGGCGGCCGCGGCGGTCGCGGGATGGACGAGCAGGGGGAGCGCCCGGCGCGCGGCCAGCGCGCCCTCGCAGTGCCGCACGAGCTCGGCGTACGCGGCGGCCCCGATGAGCTCGGTCAGCTCGGCCCCCAGCGACCTGAACACGGGCTCGGTGCCGGTGTGCGCCAGCGGGCTGGCCGTGCAGTACCAGTCCAGGTCGGCGCCACCGGCGCCCCAGCCCCGCCGGTCGTACTCGGCGATCGTCACCTCGAGGTACGTCGTGCCGTCCGGCCGCTCGACGGTGCGGTAGGAGCGGCGCAGCGGCAGCTGCCAGCACACGTCGGGCTTCGTCTCGTGCGGTGGCCGGCCCTCGTCGAGCGCCAGCCGGTGCAGTGCGCAGCCGGACCCGTCGGCGAACTCCCCGGGCGCGAACCCCGGGCGGTTCAGGAACACGCAGGCGCCGTCGACGACGGCGGTGGTGCGGTCGCCGTCGTCGTCCACTGCTCGCCAGCCGGTGCCGCGCCCTGCCCTCCCGGCAGCGCGGTGCTGCCACTGCTGCGCCGTCAGCCGGCGCGCGGCGGCACCCACCCGCCGCTCGTCGGCGGCGTCGGTGAAGTGCGCGCCGAGCGTGCAGCAGCCGTCGTCGGGCCGCGCCGCGTCGATGCCCTGGCAGCCCTGCCCGAACACGCACCGCCACGACGACGTGAGCCACGTGAGGTCGCACCGGTAGACGGTGCGGGGTTGCGTCATCCCGCCCGGGCCGTCGGCGGGCTCGGGGAACTCGACCCACAGCCGGGCGCCGTCCCCCGGTGTCTCCGCGGTGATCCCGCCGGCGCTGTCCACCGGCCCAGCCTAGGAGGCGCGGGCTGCGTAGTTTGGTGGGCATGACCGACCGCTCGGGGACCGCCGGCGACGTCGCGGTCCGGGTGCCACGCGCGCCGGTCGCGCTGTCGAGCGCGTCCGTCTACCCGCAGACCTGCGCGGACGCCTTCTCGTACGCGGCGGACCTCGGGTACGACGGGCTCGAGGTCATGGTCTGGACCGACCCCGTGAGCCAGGACCCGGCCGGTCTGGCCCGGCTGGTCGACCACTACGACGTGCCCGTCCTGGCCGTGCACGCCCCCACGCTGCTCGTGACGCAGCGGGTGTGGGGCCGCGAGCCCTGGGCGAAGCTGCGCCGCTCGTGCGAGCTGGCACTGGAGCTGGGTGCCGGCACGGTCGTCGTCCACCCGCCCTTCCGGTGGCAGCGCGAGTACGCCGCCGGCTTCGTGGAGGGCGTCGCCGACCTCGCCGCGGAGTACGACGTCCGGCTGGCGGTCGAGAACATGTACCCGTGGCGGGCCCGCGGGCGGGAGCTGCTCGCGTACCTGCCCGGGTGGGACCCGCGCCCCTACCCCTACGAGCACGTCACGCTCGACCTGTCGCACACGGCGACGTCGGGTGCCGACGCGCTCGCCATGGCCGAGGAGCTCGGCGACCGCCTGGCGCATCTGCACCTGGCCGACGGGCTGGGGTCGGCCAAGGACGAGCACCTCGTGCCCGGCCAGGGCAACCAGCCCTGCGCGGAGGTCCTGGGGCTGCTGGCGGAGCGCGACTGGACCGGCACCGTGGTGGTCGAGGTCAACACGCGCAGGGCGAAGACCCGCGAGCAGCGCGAGGGCGACCTGGCCGAGGCGCTGGCCTTCGCGCGGCTCCACCTGGCGAGCCGGTCCGTGGCGTGAGCGATCCCCTCCCCGAGGCGCCCCCCGCAGCGACCGCGCCGCGGCGGCGGGGGCGGCGCCCGGCCGGGGAGGACCGCCGCGGCGACATCGTCGCGGCCGCGCGGGAGGAGTTCGCCCGGCGCGGGTTCGACGGCACCACGCTGCGCGGCATCGCGCGGGCGGCCGGGGTCGACCCGCGGCTCGTGCACCACTACTTCGAGGGCAAGGACGCCGTCTTCACGGCGGCCTTCGAGCTGCCCGTGCGCCGCCCGCACGACGTGCTGGCCCCGATGCTCGCGGCCGGGCCCGACGGGATCGGCGAGCGGCTCGTGCGGGTCTTCCTGCAGGTGTGGGACACCCCCGACGGGCGCCAGCGGGTCGTCGCGCTGCTGGGTGCGTCGGTGACCAGCGAGGCCGGCGCGCGGCTGCTGCGCGAGTTCCTGACCCGCGAGATCTTCGGGCCCCTCGCGCGGTCCCTCGGCACCGACCGGCCCGAGCTGCGGGCCACGCTCGCCGCCTCGCAGATGATCGGGCTCGTCGTGGCGCGCTACGTCCTGCGGCTCGAACCACTCGCCTCGGCCGACGACGACGTCCTGGTGGCGGCGCTCGCCCCCGTGCTCCAGCGCTACCTGACCGAGCCCCTCGACCGACCCCACCCGTAGACATGCCGACTGCCCCCTCTCCGCCGCCGGAAGTCCCTTGCCCCAGCGGTTGTGGGCGCGTATTTTCAGCACATGATGAATAGCAGCGGGGAGGCCCCGGCGATCAGCGTGCACGGGCTGCGGGTCGTGCGCGGCGGCAGGCCGGTGCTGCACGACCTCTCGCTCGAGGTCCCCGCCGGCTCCGTCGTCGGCCTGCTTGGCCCCAGCGGCGGTGGCAAGACCACGCTGATGCGCAGCATCGTCGGCGTCCAGCAGGTGGCCGGCGGTGAGGTCACCGTCCTCGGTCACCCCGCCGGCTCCCCGGCCCTGCGCCGGCGGATCGGCTACCTGACCCAGGCGCCCAGCGTCTATGGCGACCTCACGGTGGCCGAGAACCTCGCGTACTTCGCGGCCGTCGTCGGCGTAGGGCGCGGCCGCCGCGGCGGCGAGGTCGAGCGCGTGCTCGGCCTCGTGTCGCTCACGGACCACGCGACGGCCCGTGTCGACCGGCTGTCCGGCGGGCAGCTCTCGCGGGTGTCGCTCGCGGCCGCGCTCGTCGGCACGCCCGAGCTGCTCGTGCTCGACGAGCCGACCGTCGGGCTCGACCCCGTGCTGCGGCGCGACCTGTGGGAGATCTTCCGGCGGCTTGCGGAGGGCGGCGTCACCCTGCTCGTCAGCAGCCACGTGATGGAGGAGGCGGTGCGGTGCGACCGGCTCCTGCTGCTGCGGGAGGGCCGGCTGCTCGCGGACGGCACGCTCGAGGCCCTGCTCGCCGACACCGGCGCGACCGACGCGGAACAGGCCTTCCTCGTGCTCGTCGACCGCGCCTCGGGGCGCGCGCCGTCCCCGCAGACCCCTGACCAGAAGGCGGTGCGGGCATGAGCCTCACGCTGACGGCCGCCACCGGCGGCCGGGTGCTGCGCCAGGTGCGGCACGACCCCCGCACCATCGCGTCTGCTGGTGGTCGTGCCCTGCGTGCTGCTGGGGATGCTCGCGTGGATCTACGCCGACACGCCGGTCTTCGACTCCATCGGCGCCCCGCTGCTCGGGATCTTCCCGTTCGTCGTCATGTTCCTGGTGACGAGCATCGCCACCCTGCGGGAGCGTCGCACGGGCACGCTGGAGCGGTTGCTCACCCTCCCCCTGGGCAAGGGTGACCTGCTGGGCGGGTACGCACTCGCGTTCGGGGCGCTCGCGGCCCTGCAGGCGGTGGTCGCCACCGGCTTCTCGATCCTGGTGCTGGGTCTCGACGTCGCCGGCAGCAGCTGGCTGCTCCTGCTCGTCGCCGTCGTCGACGCCGTGCTCGGCACCGCGCTCGGGCTGTTCCTCTCGGCGTTCGCCGCGACGGAGTTCCAGGCCGTGCAGTTCCTGCCGGCGTTCGTGCTGCCGCAGTTCCTCGTCTGCGGGCTGCTGGTACCGCGCGACCAGCTGCCTACGGCCCTGCACGCGATCTCGAACGTGCTGCCGCTGTCGTACGCGGTCGACGCGATGCGCACCATCACCACCGACGCGTCCGGCACGAGGGACGTGCTCGCCGACCTCGCGATCGTGCTGGCGTTCGCGGTCGCCGCGCTCGCCGCCGGAGCCGCCACGCTGCGCCGCCGCACCCCCTGACGGGGCGGCCGTTCCTTGATCAGCGGGGGCGGGGGCGGCGTCGTAGGCTCGTCGGGTGAGCAATCTGCAGGCCGATCCCGACGAGATCACCGCCGGCGCGGCGGCCGACGCGCGCCCGCAGGACGCGGTCGACGGCCTCGACTCTGCTGACGGCCCGCGAGGTGCCGCTCGGCGGCCCGCGCGCCATGCTCGTGCGCCGCTCCCTGCCGCACCGCGACATCCGCACCATCGGCGCGTGGTGCTTCGTCGACCACTTCGGCCCCACGAGCGGCGGCCCGGTGATGGCGGTGCCGCCGCACCCGCACATCGGGCTGCAGACCGTCACGTGGCTGCTGCAGGGCGACGTCGAGCACCGCGACAGCGTCGGCAGCCGCCGGCTCGTGCACCCCGGAGAGCTCAACGTCATGACGGCCGGGCACGGCATCGCCCACTCCGAGGACACCGTGAGCCCGCCGGCCGCGGGCCTGCACGGCGTCCAGCTCTGGACCGCCCTGCCCGCCGGCGACCGTGACCAGGCGCGCGCACTTCGAGCACCACGCCGACCTGTCCGTGCTGGGGCGCCCGGGGATGCGCGCCACCGTGTTCATGGGCGAGTTCGACGGGGCGCGGTCCGTGGCCGCCGCCTACTCGCCGCTGGTCGGCGTCGAGGTGGCGCTGGCGGACGGCGCCCGGGCGGCGCTCCCGCTGGATCCCGGGTTCGAGCACGGGGTGCTCGCCGTCGAGGGCGTGCCGGTCGTGGCCGGCGTCCGGGTGCCCACGTCGGCGTTGCTGCACGTCGAGGCCGGCCGTCGCGAGCTCGCCGTCGAGGGGCCCGGGCGGTTCCTGCTGCTCGGCGGGACGCCGTTCGACGAGGACCTGGTCATGTGGTGGAACTTCGTCGCGCGCGACCACGACGAGATCGTCGCCGCCCGGGACGACTGGGAGGCGCACCGCCGGTTCGGCGACGTCGACCACGCCGTTGCCCGGCTGGCCGCGCCGCCGCTCCCGACGACCCGCCTGCGCGCTCGCCCCGGCCGGCGCCCGGCGCGCTGACGCGGCGGTGACCGGGTACCGGGAACGGCCGGCGGCGGCGCCGGGTGCGGTCCTCTGGCAGCGCACCGCATCCGCCGGCGAGGTCGCACGGATCCTGCCCGACGCCTGCATGGACCTGATCTGGGACGGCGCCCGTCTCGTCGTCGCCGGGCCCGACACGAGGGCGCGCGACCACGTCGCCGATGCCGAGACGCGCTTGACGGCGCTCCGGTTCTCCGCCGGCCTCGGGCCGGCCCTGCTCGGCGTACCGGCCGACGCGCTCCGCGACACCAGCCCGGCGCTCGACGAGGTGTGGGCGCCGGCGCCGGCGGCCGAACTCGCCGAGCGGGTGGCCACGGACCCCGCGGGAGCCCTCGAGGCCTGGCTGGTCCGCCGGCTCCCGCACTGCGACGTCGACCCGCTCGGCGTCCCCCTCGTCCGGATGGCGCGGAGCGGAGCCACGGCAGCCGCCATGGCGCACGCCGCCGGCCTCGGCCCCCGCCAGCTGCACCGGCGCTGCTCGGCGCTGTTCGGGTACGGACCGCGGCACCTGCTGCGGGTCGTGCGGATGGAGCGCGCCCTGACCCTGGCCCGCGGCGGTGTCCCGCTGGCCCGGGTGGCCCACGACTGCGGGTACGCCGACCAGGCGCACCTCACGCGCGAGGTGCGCGACCTCGCCGGGGCGCCGCCGCGCCGGCTGCTGGCGTCAGCCGGGTGATCAGCCGGGTAACAGGGCGAACAGGTCGACGGGCGTGCCGTCGGGGTCGTGGACGACGGCGTAGCGCATGCCCCAGAAGGCGTCCCACGGCTCCAGGTGTCCCTCGTAGCCGGCCGCGGTCAGCTCTGCCCACACCGCGTCGACCTCGGCGGGGTCGTCGCAGGCGAACGCCAGGGCGGCGCGGTGGCCGCCGCTCGGGGCCGTCCAGCCGGGGTCGAACGACAGGATGGTCGACGTGGTGTCGAAGGCGAGGCGGAGCCCGCCGAGGTCGACGTCCACGTGCGGTTCGGCGTCGGCCTCCGGCGGGATCGCGAGCCCGAGGCGGCGGTAGAAGGCGAGCGTGGCGGCCATGTCGGAGACCACGAGCTCGACCAGGGCGGGGCGCGGTGTCATGGTCCGGACGCTACCCAGCGGGGCGGGCGGGGTCTTGAAGGTTCCGGACGCCTGCGGCGTAGCCTGAGGCCGTGCTGCGACAGGTGCTGCTCCACGCGTCCGGGAGCGACGCGATCCGCTCGCTCGTCGAGACGGCCCCGGTGTCGCGGCAGGTGGTGCGCCGCTACGTGCCGGGTACCGACCCGCTGGACGCCGTCCGGGCCAGCGAGGAGCTGCTCGCCCAGGGTCTGACGACGACCCTGGACCACCTGGGCGAGGACACCACCGACCCCGAGCACGCCCGCGCCGTCCGCGACGCGTACGTCACCGTGCTCCGGCTGCTGAACGAGGTCGACCTCACCCAGGGCGGGCGGGTCGAGGTGTCGGTGAAGCTGTCGGCCGTGGGGCAGGCGCTCGGCGCCGACGGCGAGAAGATCGCCCTCGACAACGCCCGGGCCATCTGCGAGGCCGCGGCCGGGGCCGGCACCACGGTCACGCTCGACATGGAGGACCACACCACCACCGACTCCACCCTCGCGGTGCTCCGCGAGCTCCGCGCGGACTTCCCCTGGGTCGGCGCGGTGCTGCAGGCGTACCTGCACCGCACCGAGTCCGACTGCGCCGACCTCGCGACCGCCGGGTCGAGGGTGCGGCTGTGCAAGGGCGCGTACAAGGAGCCGCCGTCCGTGGCGTTCCAGGAGGCCGCCGAGGTGGACCTGTCGTACGTGCGCTGCCTGAAGGTGCTCATGGCCGGCTCCGGGTACCCGATGGTCGCCACCCACGACCCGCGCATGGTCGCCATCGCCGGCGCGCTCGCCGTGAAGAACCGGCGCACACCCACCGACCACGAGTACCAGATGCTCTACGGCATCCGGCCCGAGGAGCAGCGCCGCCTGGCCGCCGACGGCCAGACCGTGCGCGTCTACGTGCCCTACGGGCTCGCAGTGGTACGGGTACCTGATGCGGCGGCTGGCGGAGCGCCCGGCGAACGTCGCGTTCTTCCTGCGGTCGCTCGTGAGCCGGGGCTGATCGCGGTGGCCGAACCGGTCGCCATCCTGGGCGGTGGGGTCATGGGCGAGACCCTGA
Source organism: uncultured Actinomycetota bacterium (assembly GCA_963792195.1). GTDB lineage: Bacteria > Actinomycetota > Actinomycetes > Actinomycetales > Kineosporiaceae > DATKNA01. The sequence goes on from CAWBVK010000012.1 coordinate 23,248, forward strand.
TCTCCGGCCTGCTCCGCGCGGGCTGGACCCCGGCCGAGGTCGTCGTCAGCGAGCGGCGGCCCGAGCGTGCCGCCGAGCTCGCCGACCGCTACGGCGTCAAGATCCGTCACGAACCCGGACGCCGCCGCGTCGTCGGACACGGTCGTGCTGGTGGTCAAGCCACAGGACATCGCGGCGCTGCTCGACGAGGTTGCCGTGGCGTTGCGGCCGGGGGCGCTGGTGGTCACCATCGCCGCCGGGATCACGACCACGTTCGTCGAGGAGCGGTTGCCAGACGGCGTCGCCGTCGTGCGGGTCATGCCGAACACGCCCGCGCTCGTCGACCAGGGCATGGCGGCCATCAGCCCGGGCACGCACTGCGACGACGCCCACCTGGCCCGGGCCCGGGCCCTGCTCGAGGCCACCGGCAAGGTCGTCGAGCTGCCCGAGTACCACCAGGACGCCGTCACGGCGATCAGCGGCTCCGGGCCGGCGTACATCTTCTACGTGGTCGAGGCCATGATCGAGGCCGGCGTCCTGCTCGGGCTGCCGCGCGCGACGTCGACGGAGCTCGTGGTCCAGACCCTGTACGGCGCGGCGACGATGCTCAAGGAGACCGGGCAGCACCCGACCGTGCTGCGCGAGCAGGTCAGCAGCCCCGCCGGCACGACGATGGCCGCGCTGCGCCAGCTCGACGACCACAAGGTGCGGGCCGCGTTCCTCACCGCGATGGAGGCGGCCCGCGACCGCTCCCGCGAGCTGTCGAGCGGCTCGGCCTGACGCAATGGAGGCCCTGCGGCTGCTCTGGGACGACGGCTACCTCCGCTACGACTTCGGCCCCACGCACCCGATGGCGCCGCTGCGCCTCGAGCTCGCGCTGCAGCTCATGCGCGACCTCGGCCTGCTCGCCGCCCCGGGCGTCGCGGTCGCGCGCCCGGAGCCGGCGGGCGACACCGACCTCCTCACCGTGCACACACCCCGCTTCGTCGACGCCGTCAAGGCGGCGTCCGGCCCCGCCCCCCGGCCCGACCTCGCCCACGGCCTCGGCACCGAGGACGTGCCGGTCTTCGAGGGCATGCACGAGGCGACGGCGTTGATCTCCGGCGGCAGCGTCGCTGCCGCGCATGCCGTCTGGGGCGGCGAGGCCGGGCACGCCGTGAACTTCGCCGGCGGGCTGCACCACGCCATGCCGGCCAGGGCGAGCGGGTTCTGCGTGTACAACGACGCCGCCATGGCGATCCGCGCCCTCCGGGCGGCGGGTGCCCGGCGGGTGGCCTACGTCGACGTCGACGTCCACCACGGCGACGGCGTCGAGCACGTCTTCTGGGACGACCCCGACGTGCTGACGATCTCCCTGCACGAGACCGGCCGCGTGCTCTTCCCGGGCACCGGGCACCCCGGGGACGTGGGAGGGGGCGACGCCCAGGGCTGCGCGGTGAACGTCGCCTTCCCGCCCGGGACCGGCGACGCCGCCTGGCTGCGCGCCTTCCACGCGGTGGTGCCCCCGCTGCTGCGCACGTTCGAGCCCGACGTGCTCGTCACGCAGCACGGCTGCGACTCGCACGTGCTCGACCCGCTCGCCCACATGGCGCTCTCGCTCGACGCCCAGCGCGCCTCGTACGCCGCTCTGCACGACCTCGCCCACGAGTACGCCGGCGGCCGGTGGGTCGCGCTCGGCGGCGGTGGCTACGAGGTCGTCGACGTCGTCCCGAGGGCGTGGGCGCACCTGGTCGGGATCGCGGCGCACCGGCCGGTCGAGCCCGGCACCGAGGTGCCCCAGGGGTGGCGGAACTACGTCCGCGAGCGCGTCGGCCGCCCCGGCCCGGCGCGGATGACCGACGGCCGCGACGTCGAGCACGCGCCCTGGTCGCGGGGGCACGACCCGGGCGACCCGGTCGACCGGGCCGTCATGGCGACCCGGCGGGCGGTGTTCCCGCTGCACGGCCTCGACCCGTGGTTCGACTGATCGCGGGGGCGGCCCAGCAGGACGGGATCCGTACGGAGGTCACGGCGTCGGGCGTGGTGCCCGTCGTGCTCCTGCTGGTCCTCGTCGCCCTGCTGCTCGTCGCCCTGGGTCTCCTGGGACGCGACCGGCGGGTACGCCGCGCGGCCGCCGTCCTGCTGCTGCCCGCCAGCGTGGCCTGGGTGCTGTTCAACGGGCCGCTCGAGGGACCGGTGCTGCTCACGTTCAGCCACGACCACGGGCTGACCGTCTCGGATTTGCTCGGCGTGGTCGGTGTCGCCGTGGGGGTCGCCCTGCTCGCGTGGCGGCGCCGGGCCTGACGCCGGTGCGCGGCGCCGCCGAACGGCGGTGGTGCGTCCTCGTCCGTCCGGCCCGAAGGGCTTCACTCCCGTCACAACAGCCCCTAGGGTGAGCGGAGCGCGATCTGCGGAGGCCACCGGTGGGGGACCGGTCTCGGTGACGATGCGAGCCGATCGGTAGGGGTGTGGCATGGCGGGTGAGTTCAAGGACGTGCGCTTCCTCACGGTGGCCGAGGTCGCGACGATCATGCGTGTGTCCAAGATGACGGTGTACCGGCTGGTGCACGGCGGCGAGCTGCCCGCCGTCCGGGTCGGCCGCTCGTTCCGGGTACCCGAGCAGGCTGTCCACGACTACCTGCGGCACTCCTACGTCGAGAACGCCGTCGACACGGCCTGAGGGCCCGGCGCGCACCCGGGTAGGCTGGGGTCTCCGTACGCACTCGTACGCCCGATCGCCGCTACGACCCCGACTGCGAGGACACGTGGGCTCCGTCATCAAGAAGCGCCGCAAGCGCATGGCCAAGAAGAAGCACCGCAAGCTGCTGCGCAAGACGCGTCACCAGCGCCGAAACAAGAAGTGACGCGCCGCGGGCGCCCCGCCCCTCCCGGGCGCGGCGACCCGCCGGTCGCTCCTCCGACCCATCCGCCCCACCCATCAGCCGACCCAGCAGCCGACGAGAGTCCGCAGGGGGAACCGATGGCACGCGTCGTCCTGGTGACCGGGGTCTCCCGCTACCTCGGGGGACGCCTCGCCGGCGCCCTGGTGTCCCAGCCCGGCGTCGACCGCGTGATCGGCGTCGACGTCGTCCCGCCGCCGCACGACATCGGCGGCGCCGACTTCGTCCGTGCCGACATCCGCAACCCCGTGATCGCCAAGGTGATCGCCAGGGCCGAGGTCGACACCGTCGTCCACATGAACGTCATCGCGACGCCCACGCACGCGGGCGGCCGGGTCTCCATGAAGGAGATCAACGTCATCGGGACGATGCAGCTCCTCGCCGCCTGCCAGAAGGCCCCGAGCGTGCGCCGGCTCGTGGTGAAGTCCAGCGCCGGGGTCTACGGCTCCAGCCCGCGCGACCCCGCCCTCTTCACCGAGGACACCGGGGCCAAGGTGCTGCCGCGGGGCGGCTGGGGCAAGGACTCCGTCGAGGTCGAGGGGTACGTGCGCGGGTTCTCCCGGCGGCGCCCCGACGTCGACGTGATGATGCTGCGCTTCGCGAACATCATCGGGCCCGAGATCCGCACCGCGCTCACCGACCACTTCACGCTGCCGGTCGTCCCGACCGTGATGGGTTTCGACGGGCGGCTGCAGTTCGTGCACGAGGACGACGCCGTCGAGGCGATGCGTCTCGCCACCGTGGGGTCGGCCACGGGGATCGTGAACGTCGCCGGCGACGGCGTCCTGCTCGTCTCCCAGGCGGCGCGGCTGGCGGGCCGCCCGGTGCTGCCCGTCCCGCCCGCGCTCGGCGGGGCCGCCGGAGCGCTCCTGCGCCGCACCGGGCTCACCGACTTCAGCCGCGAGCAGATGCGGTTCCTCTCCTTCGGCCGCGGCCTCGACACCACGCGGATGCGGCGGGTGCTCGGGTTGGAGCCGCGCTTCTCCACCCGGGCAGCCTTCGAGGACTTCGTCCGGGGCCGGCGCCTGAGCGGGCCGCTCTCGGCCGACCGCGTCCAGGCCGCCGAGCACGCCGTGCTCGAGGCGCTCGAGCGGGTGGCCGGCCCGGTCTCCGCTCCCCTCGCGACCTCGTCGGCGGGCGCGCCGGCCGGCTCGAACGGCTCTGCCGGCTTCTCCGGTGGGCAAGGAGGTGCCCCGTGACCAGTACCAGCGAACGTCTCCTCGCGGTCGCGCAGATCGCCCACGACGCCGGCGAGGCCATCGCCGACGTCCTCGGTGACGCCATCCCCGGCGGCGACCGCTCCGAGGCCGGCGACGTCGAGACCCGCCTGGCGGACGCGCTCGCCTTCCTGCGGCGCCGCCTGACCGGCGACTTCGAGGTCGACGAGTTCGGCTTCGACCCCGAGCTCACCGACACCGTGCTGATGGCCCTGGCGCGCCCGCTGTACAAGCGGTGGTTCCGGGTCGAGGTGCGGGGCATCGAGAACATCCCAGACATCGGCGGTGCCCTCGTCGTCGCCAACCACTCGGGCGCGATCGCGTTCGACTCCCTCATGACGTCGCTCGCCGTGCACGACGAGCACCCCCGGCAGCGGTTCCTGCGAATGCTCGGCGCCGACCTGGTGTTCCAGACGCCGTTCCTCGGGGAGCTGGCCCGCAAGGGCGGTGCCACGGTCGCGAGCAACCCCGACGCCGAGCGGCTGCTGTCCGGTGGGGAGCTCGTCGGCGTGTGGCCGGAGGGCTTCAAGGGCATCGGCAAGCCGTTCAGCGAGCGGTACAAGCTGCAGCGCTTCGGGCGCGGCGGGTTCGTCTCGGCCGCCCTGAAGACGCGGACGCCCATCGTGCCGTGCGCCATCGTCGGCGCCGAGGAGATCTACCCGATCCTCGGCAACATGCCGACCCTGGCCCGCCTGCTCGGTGTGCCCTACGCGCCGATCACCCCGACCTTCCCCTGGCTCGGGCCGCTCGGTCTGGTACCGCTGCCGAGCAAGTGGCTGATCGAGTTCGGCGCGCCCGTCGCCACCGACGGGTACGGCGCGGGGTCGTCCGACGACCCGATGCTCGTCTTCGACCTCACCGACCAGGTCCGCCAGACCATCCAGCAGACCCTCTACGCCCTGCTGGTGCAGCGCCGCTCCGTCTTCTTCTGACGTGGTACGCGGGCCCCTCTCCCCGCTGATCAAGGAAGCTAGGGGGATCAAGGAAGGAGCGGGGAGCGCGACGCGCCTTGATCCCTCTCTACCTTCCTTTCGGGAAGGGGTGAAACCGATCAGCGCGAGCGGAAGCGGCGGTTCGCCGCCGCGGCACCCATGACGGCGCCCACGAGCGCGCCGGCGCCCGCCGCGGCGGGGATGCCGACGCGGGCAGCCTTGCGGCCGGTCCGGTAGTCGCGCACCCGCCATCCGCGCGCCTTCGCGTACCGGCGCAGGCGCTTGTCGGGGTTGATCGCGCACGGGTGCCCCACCAGCGACAGCAGCGGGATGTCGTTGGCCGAGTCGCTGTACGCCGAACACAGCTCGAGGTCGAGGCCCTCGCGCTCGGCCAGCGCCCGCACGGCCTCGACCTTGGCCTGCCCGTGCAGCAGCGACCCCACGAGCTTGCCGGTGTAGATCCCGTCGACGTGCTCGGCCACGGTCCCGAGGCCGCCGGTCAGGCCGAGGCGACGGGCGATCACCTCCGCGACCTCCACCGGCGTGGCGGTGACCAGCCAGACGCGCTGGCCGGCGTCGAGGTGCATCTGCGCCAGGGCACGGGTGCCCGGCCAGATCTTGTCCGCCATGATCTCGTCGAAGACCTCCTCGCCGACGGCGGTCAGCTCGGCGACGGAGTGGCCCGCCACGAAGCTCAGCGCCTTGGCCTGGATCTGGTCGACGTGCTCGAGGTTCTCGCCCCGGGCGAGGAACGAGAGCTGCTGCCAGGCGAAGCCGAGGATGTCGCGCAGCGTGAAGAAGTCGCGCTTGTAGAGGCCCCGCGCCAGGTGGAAGATCGACGCCCCGCGCATGACCGTGTTGTCGACGTCGAAGAACGCCCCCGAGCGCGGATCGGGCCGCACGGCCAGCGCCGCCTCGAGCTCCGGTGAGGCCGTGCCCGGCTGCTGGTCCTCGGGCAGGCGGTGCGCCGTCGAGGCGGCGTCCGCCGCGGCCTCGCCGGCCGCACGCGCGCCCCGGCGGGTGGGCCGGGTCGCGCGCGCACTGCCCGGGTCGACCACCGGAGGGGCCTCCTGCCGGACGCTCGGTTCCTCGGCGGTCGGCATGCTCGTCACTGTAGCCACGGCGCACTCCCCGCCGCGGGCGTGTGACGAGGCCTCCGAGCACGGTCCTAGGCTGGAGGCGTGGCGCGCATCACCCTGATCGGCAAGCCTGGATGCCACCTGTGCGACGACGCCAGGATCGTCGTCGAGCGCGTCGCGGCCGACACCGGCGCCGAGATCGAGGAGCTGTCGATCCTCGACGACGCGGAGCTCTCCGAGCGGTACTGGGAACACATCCCCGTGGTCCTCGTCGACGGCGAGCAGCACGACTTCTGGCGGGTCGACGAGGGGCGGCTGCGGGCCGCCGTCGGCGGCCGCCGCACCTGGTTCCGCCGCCGCTGATCCGGCCCGCCGATCCGGGCCGCCGATCCGGCCCGCCGATCCGGCCCGCCGATCCGGCCCGCCGATCTCGCCGCCACGCCTCGCGAGGCCCCTGGGCCACTCGCCGTCGACCGATGGTGACGCGGCGGGGCCGCACGGGCGACGTCCGCCCGGGCTGTGGCGCAGAGCACCCCCGCGAGGCGGACGTCAACTTTGTGCATCTGTTCACAAGTGCCTACGCTGGGCAGGCTCGCCAACGCTCTTGTACCACTCCCCTCGCGCCAAGGAGCAGGCACCCTCGTGTCGTCAACCTCCCGACCCGCCCGGCTGGTCCGGCAGGCCACCCGCCCGGCGCGGAACGGGATCCCCGACGCCACCGTCGCCCGGCTGCCCGTCTACCTGCGCGCCCTGACCTCGCTGGCCGCCGAGGGGGTCGAGGTCGTCTCCTCCGAGGAGCTCGCGTCCGCCGCCGGTGTGGGCTCGGCGAAGCTCCGCAAGGACCTGTCCCACCTCGGTTCCTACGGCACCCGGGGGGTCGGCTACGACGTCGAGTATCTCGTCTACCAGATCTCCCGGGAGCTCGGCCTGACCCAGGACTGGCGCGTGGTCATCGTCGGGGTCGGCAACCTCGGGCACGCGCTCGCCAACTACGGCGGCTTCGCCTCGCGCGGGTTCCGGGTGGCGGCGCTGCTCGACGCCGACCCCCGCCGGGTCGGCGAGCGGATCGCCGGCCTCGCCGTCCGCTCGGTCGACGAGCTCGAGCAGGTCGTGCGCGAGGGCGAGGTGCAGATCGGCGTCGTCGCCACCCCCGCCGAGTCCGCGCAGGGCGTGTGCGACCGGCTGGTCGCCGCCGGCGTCACGAGCGTGCTCAACTTCGCCCCCTGCGTGCTCGACGTGCCCGACGGCGTCATGGTCCGCAAGGTCGACCTCTCGACGGAGCTGCAGATCCTCGCGTTCCACGAGCAGCGTCGCGTCGCCACCCGGCTGGCGGTCGTCCCTCCGGGCCCGCTCGGCTCGACGGACGGGACGGAGGCGGTCCGGTGAGCGAGCTCGTCGTCGGGCTGTCGTACCGCACCGCCCCCATCGCCTTCCTCGAGCGCGTCACCGTCGACGCGGCGGCCGCTCGCGCCCTCGAGGCCGATCTCGTCCGCAGCGACCACGTCGCCGAGGCCGTGGTCCTGGCGACCTGCAACCGGCTCGAGGTCTACGCCGACGTCAGCCGGTTCCACGGCGCCGTGGACGACGTCGGAGCGGCGCTGGCCGATGCGACCGGCGTGCCGCTGGCGGAGCTCACCGAGCACCTCTACGTGCACTACGAGGCCGCCGCGGTGACGCACCTGTTCGCCGTCGCCTCCGGCCTGGAGTCGATGGCGGTCGGCGAGCAGCAGATCCTCGGCCAGGTGCGGGCCGCGCTCCGGGCCGCACAGGCGGGCGGCTCCGTCGGCCGCGGGCTCGGCGGGCTGCTGCAGCGCGCCCTGCACGTGGGCAAGCGCGCCCACAGCGAGACCGGCCTCGACCGCGCCGGCCGCTCGCTCGTGCAGGCCGGACTCGACCGGGCCGCCGCGGTGCTCGGGCCGCTCGCCGACACCGAGGTCCTGGTCGTCGGGGCCGGCACGATGAGCGGCCTCGTGGTCGCCACGCTCGAGCGCGCCGGCGTCCGCCGCCTCACCGTCGCCAACCGCACGGCCGAGCGCGCCCTGCGCCTCGCGGCGCCCGTCGGGGCACGGGCCGTCACCATGCCCGAGCTCGGCGAGGCCCTGGCCGCAGCCGACCTGGTCGTGTCGTGCACCGGCGCCGTCGGGCACGTGATCCCCGCGGAGCTGGCCTCGGCCGCCGCCGGCCGGCGCGACCGGCCCCAGGTGTACGTCGACCTCGCCCTCCCGCGCGACGTCGACCCCGGCATCGCCGGCATCTCCGGCGTGCACGTCGTCGACCTCGAGGCGCTCGGCCGCGACCTGGCGGGCTCCCCGGGCGGCGTCGACGTCGAGCAGGCGCGGGCGATCGTCGCCGCCGAGGTCGCCGACTACCTGACCGCTCAGCGTGCCGAGGCCGTCGCGCCCACCGTCGTGGCTCTCCGTGCTCGGGCGAGCGCGGTGGTCGAGGCCGAGCTGGGCCGGCTCGAGGCCCGCCTCGGCGACCTCGACCCCGCCGTGCGGGCCGAGCTCGAGCGCACCGTGCACCGGGTCGTGGAGAAGCTGCTCCACACGCCGACCGTGCGCGTGAAGGAGCTGGCCGGCGAGCCGGGCGGCGACGCCTATGCCGCCGCTCTCCGGGAGCTGTTCGATCTGAACCCGTTGGCCACCGTCACGCGTGGAGGTGCAGCATGAGCACTCTCCTCAGACTGGGGACCCGGCGCAGCGCCCTCGCGGTCACGCAGTCGCAATGGGTGGCCGAGCGGATCGAGAAGGCGTCCGCCGACGCCGGCTCCCCGGTGCGGGTCGAGCTCGTCGAGCTCGTCACCGTCGGCGACACCTCCGCCGCCCCGCTGACGTCGTTCGGCGGGGTCGGCGTGTTCGTCTCGCGGCTGCGCGAGGCGCTGCTCGCCGGCGAGGTGGACGTCGCCGTGCACAGCCTCAAGGACCTCCCGACGGCGGCCGCCGACGGGCTGGTCGTCGCCGCCGTGCCGACCCGGGAGGACCCGCGCGACGTGCTCGTCGCCCGCGACGGACTGACCCTCGGCGAGCTGCCGGCCGGCGCCCGGATCGGCACCGGCTCCCCGCGGCGGGCCGCGCAGCTGCGCGCGCTCGGGCTCGGGCTCGACGTCGTCGCCGTCCGCGGCAACGTGGACACGCGGCTCCGGTACGTGGCCGAGGGCACCCTGGACGCCGTCGTCCTCGCCCGCGCCGGACTCCTGCGGCTCGGCCGGGGGCACGAGGCGACCGAGGTGCTCGACCCCCTCCTCATGCTCCCCGCGCCCGGTCAGGGCGCGCTGGCCGTCGAGTGCCGCGATCCCCGCCGGCCGGGCGCCGGCGACCCCCAGCGGCTGGCGGACGAGCGCATCGCCGACGCCGTGCGGCCCCTCGACGACCCCGCCACCCGGGTCGCCGTCACCGCGGAACGCAGGCTGCTGGCGGCCCTCGAGGCGGGATGCGCAGCGCCCCTCGGAGCGTTGGCAGAGGTAGTGGACGGTGAGGACGGCCCCGAGCTCTCGCTGCGGGCCGTCGCCGCCGCCGTGGACGGCTCGGTGACGCTGCGCCGCTCGATGACGGCGTCCCTGTCCGACCCGGCCGCCGACGCCGAGGCGCTCGGGAACGCCCTCGCCGCTCTGCTCGTCGAGGACGGCGCAGGAGACCTCGTGCCGCCCTCGCCGCCACCGCCAGCCGCAGACCAGACCACCAGTTCGATCCCCAGTTCGACCACCAGCACGACCGGTACCAGAGAAGGTGACTTGTGAGTTCCCCCCGCACCCGTGACGCCGCCACCCGCGACGGGCTGGGCGAGGTCGCGTTCGTCGGCGCGGGCCCCGGAGACGAGGGCCTGCTGACGCTGCGCGCCGTCGAGCGCCTGGGCGCGGCTGACGTCGTCGTCACCGACCAGCCCGGCCGCGCAACCCTCGTCGCCGCCTACTGCCGCGACGGCGTCGACGTGCTCGACGCCAGCTTCGGCGAGGACGGCCAGCCCCTGACCCGCGCGAACCGCGCCAAGCTCGTCGTCCGTGCCGCCCGCGGCGGCCGCCGCGTCGTCCGGCTGATGGACGGCGACCCCGCCACGTTCACCGGCCTCGCCGAGGAGATCGCGGCGTGCCGCAAGGAGGACCTGCGGTACGAGGTCGTCCCCGGCGTACCCGCGGCCACCGCCGTCCCCGCGTACGCCGGCATCCCGCTGACGCCGGCCGGCGTCGCGGGCTTCGCCGTCGTGCACCCGGGCGGCGCCGAGGTCGACTGGTCGCGGTACACGGCCAAGGACCAGACGCTCGTGGTGCTCGACGCCGTCGACGACGTGCTGGCGGCCGCCGCCGGCCTGCTCGCCGCCGGCGCCGACCCGCAGACGCCCGCCGCGGTCACCTGCGCCGGCACCACCGTCAACCAGCGGACCGTCCGCGCCGCGCTGGGCGACCTCGGAGCCGTCCTGGTGGCCGCCGGGTTCGAGCGGCCCGTGACCGCGGTGATCGGCGAGGCCGTCGGGCACGTCGGCTCCCCCGAGACCGGGTCCTGGTTCGAGTCGAAGCCGCTGTTCGGGTGGCGCGTCCTCGTGCCGCGGACCAAGGAGCAGGCCGGCTCGCTGGTCGCCCGGCTCGCCGAGCACGGCGCCGTGGCCGACGTCGTCCCGACCATCTCCGTCGAGCCGCCGCGCACGCCGCACCAGATCGAGAAGGCCGTCAAGGGTCTCGTCACCGGCCGCTACGAGTGGGTCGGCTTCACGTCGGTCAACGCCGTCAAGGCGATCCGCGAGAAGTTCGAGGAGTTCGGCCTCGACGCCCGCGCCTTCGCCGGCCTCAAGGTCGCCGCGGTCGGCGGCGTGACGGCCGCTGCGCTGCGGGAGTGGGGCATCGAGCCCGACCTCGTGCCGACCGCCGACACCGAGCAGTCCGCAAGCGGCCTGCTGGAGATCTGGCCGCCGTTCGACGAGGTGCTCGACCCGATCAACCGGGTCTTCCTGCCGCGCGCCGACATCGCCACCGACACCCTGGTCGCCGGCCTGCAGGCCGGCGGCTGGGAGGTCGACGACGTGACCGCGTACCGCACCGTGCGGGCGGCGCCGCCGCCCGCCGAGGTGCGCGAGGCGATCAAGACGGGCAAGTTCGACGCGGTCGTCTTCACGTCGAGCTCGACCGTGCGCAACCTCGTCGGCATCGCCGGCAAGCCGCACGCGACGACCGTGGTCGCCTGCATCGGTCCCGCGACGGCGAAGACGGCCGAGGAGCACGGGCTGCGGGTCGACGTCCTGGCCGCGGAGCCCAGCGTGCCGGCTCTCGTGCGGGCCCTCGCCGATTACGGCGCCGGCCTGCGCCTGTCGGCGATCGAGGCCGGCGAGCCGGTCGTGCGCCCGAGCCAGCGCAAGGGCGCGGCCCGCAGGACCGCCAAGTGACGGCTGGGTTCCCCGCACGTCCGGCGGGGCCGCTGGTGCGGCCCCGCCGGCTGCGGACGACGCCCGCGATGCGCCGCCTCGTCGCGGAGCAGCGGCTCCACCCGGCCGAGCTCGTGCTGCCACTCTTCGTCAAGGAGGGCGCGAGCGAGGCGACGCCGATCGGCTCCATGCCCGGCGTCGTCCAGCACAGCCGCGACACCCTGCGGAAGGCCGTCGCCGAGGCGGCGCACCTGGGCCTGGGCGGCGTCATGCTCTTCGGGATCCCGACCCACAAGGACGCCGCCGGCTTCGGGCGCGACCGATCCCGAGGGCATCCTCAACGTCGCGGTCGCCGACGTGCGCGCCGAGGTCGGCGACGCGCTCGTGGTCATGGCGGACCTCTGCCTCGACGAGTTCACCGACCACGGGCACTGCGGCGTGCTCGCCCCCGACGGGTCCGTCGACAACGACGCGACGCTGGTGCGGTACGCCGACATGGCGCTCGCCCTGGCCGACGCCGGGGTCCACCTCGTGGGCACCAGCGGGATGATGGACGGGCAGGTCGGGGCGGTGCGCGCGGCCCTCGACGGCGCCGGCCGCGCGGACGTCGCCGTCCTCGCCTACGCCGCCAAGTACGCCTCCGCCTTCTTCGGGCCCTTCCGCGAGGCCGTCGAGTCGTCGCTGGTGGGCGACCGGCGCACCTACCAGCAGGACCCGGCGAACGGCCGCGAGGCGCTCCGGGAGGTGGCCCTCGACGTCGCCGAGGGCGCGGACATGGTCATGGTCAAGCCCGCGCTGGGGTACCTCGACGTCGTCGCGTCCGTCGCGGCCGCGGTGACAGTCCCCGTCGCCGCGTACCAGGTGTCCGGCGAGTACGCGATGGTCGAGGCTGCGGCGGCGCGGGGCTGGATCGACCGGGAACGCACGGTGCTCGAGACGCTGACGTCGATCAAGAGGGCGGGAGCCTCGATCGTGCTCACCTACTGGGCGGCCGAGGTCGCCGGCTGGCTGCGCGCATGAATGCGGTAGGGGACGCGGGTGGGGGGCCTGGCGGGGGGGCGCGCTGGCTCACACCGGCCGAACAGGCCGTCTGGCGGAGCTTCCTCGACGTCTCGCGCCTGCTGTTCGACCAGCTGGGTCGCCAGCTGGGCGAGGACAGCAAGATGTCCCTGCCGGAGTACGAGATCCTCGTGCAGCTCTCGGAGTCGCCCGGGCGGCGGCTGCGGATGTCCGAGATCGCCGACCGCGTGGTGAGCTCGCGCAGCCGCATCACGCACACCGTGGGGCGGATGGAGGAGCGCGGCCTCGTGCTCCGCGAGGCGTGCCTCGAGGACGGCCGGGGCGTCGAGTGCGTGCTCACGGACTCTGGCTTCGACGTGCTCGAGACGGCCGCGCCCGGCCACGTCGACAACGTGCGGACCATCATGTTCGACCCGCTGTCGCCCGAGGACGTCGACGCACTCGGGGTCGCCCTCGACAAGATGCGCGAGGAGCTGCGCAAGCGCTGACGAGGCGCCCGCCGACCGGACGGGTCGCCAGTTCCGCCGGCCGCCGGCCGCCGGTTGCGGCGACGGGTGCCTTCGCCTCCGCCGCTTTGCGGTGGCTCCAGATGTGACACCGCCGACGGCAGCTCGTCACGCGGCGCTTTGCGGTGGCTCCAGATGTGACACCGCCTGCCGGGGACTCCGCACGCGGCGCTGTGCAGTGGCTCCAGATGTGACACCGCCTGCGGGACTCCGGACGCGGCGCTTTGCGGTGGATCCACTTCTGAGGCCATGCATGGCACTGATCGCCGTTACGTGGCCGAGCGGCCGGTCCTCCGGCCCGTCCCGTGCCTGGACCATTTCCGGGGCCACCGCAAAGCGTCGAGACAGGGACCCTCCGCGGCCGAGGGAGCCTGCGTGAGGGTACGTCGGCAAGGCGTCGGGGCGCCGGTCGTGCACAGGCCCGGGAGTCGCCCCGTCGTCCACAGGAGCGAGGACGAGGCCTGCACGGCGGGGCTCGATCCCCTGATTCTCGGGGTATGTGGCCGCAGGGGTTCCCGACCGGTGACTACGTCCGGCAGGCCCGCCGCCGAGCGGGGCTGAGCCAGCGTGGCATGGTCGAGGCGACCGACATCCCGCGTTCCACCCTGGCGCGACTCGAGGCAGGGCGGAGCGCGTCGATCGAGCTGGTCGAGCGTGTCCTGGCTGTTGCCGGGCTGGTGCTCGTGGTAGTCGAAGAGGCCGGATCGGAGGCCGGATCGGCGGCCGGGCTGCGGTTCGTGCCTCCGCTGCTCGAGTTCGGGGACTGCCGGGACGGCGCCGGGCGGCGGTACCCCGCGCACCTCCCGCTGGTGCTCGACCCGATGCGCGGGGAGTGGTGGGGCGACGTGTACGGGCTCGTACGGCCGCCGGAGACCTACTACCGCAGCCGGCTCCTGCGCGAGGTGCGTCGCGGTCAGTCGCGCTGGCACCTGCGTCACGACGGCCCGCTGCCTCAGCCGCCGTTGAGGCTGCTGCAGGCGGCCGTGCCCGAGCAGTTTCTCCGGGCCGCGCGCGCGGCGCACAGGCTCCCTTGCAACACTGTGGGCGTGAGTTCGACCCCTGCGGTCACCGCGACGCCGTCGGCGCGTACGGGCACGCCGTACCCCGACGAAGCCCCCGCTTCGGCCGCCCTGTTCGAGCGCGCCCGCGCGGTCACGCCCGGGGGCGTCAACTCGCCCGTGCGGGCGTTCCGGGCCGTCGGCGGCACCCCGCGATTCATGGTGCGGGGCGAGGGGCCCTACCTGTACGACGCGGACGACCGGGAGTACGTCGACCTGGTCTGCTCCTGGGGGCCGATGATCCTCGGGCACCGTCACCCCCGCGTCGTCGAGGCCGTGCGCGCCGCCACCGATCTTGGCTTCTCGTTCGGCACCCCGACCGAGAACGAGGTCCTCCTCGCGGAGGAGATCGTGCGCCGGGTGGCGCCCGTCGAGCGCGTCCGGCTGGTCTCGTCGGGCACCGAGGCGACGATGAGCGCTGTCCGGCTGGCCCGGGGCTTCACCGGCCGCCCGGCCGTGGTCAAGTTCGCCGGCCACTACCACGGGCACGTCGACGCGCTGCTCGCGTCGGCCGGCAGCGGGCTCGCGACCTTCGCGCTCCCCGAGACGCCCGGCGTCACGGGGGCTGCCGCCGCCGACACCATCGTCCTGCCCTACAACGACGTCGCCGCCGTCGAGGCCGCCTTCGCCGAGCACGGCGACCTGATCGCCTGCCTGATCACCGAGGCCGCGGCCGGCAACATGGGCGTCGTTCCGCCGGCGCCCGGCTTCACGCAGGCGTTGCGCCGGCTCACCGCCGAGCACGGCGCCCTGCTGATCAGCGACGAGGTCATGACCGGGTTCAGGGTCGGTCCCGCCGGCTGGTTCGGGCTCGAGGGTGTCGCGCCCGACCTGTTCACCTTCGGCAAGGTCATGGGTGGCGGCTTCCCGGCGGCGGCGTTCGGCGGCCGCGCCGACGTGATGGCGGCGCTCGCGCCCGAGGGTCCCGTCTACCAGGCGGGCACGCTCTCGGGGAACCCCGTCGCCACCGCCGCCGGCCTGGCCACGCTGCAGGGCTGCACCGGCGCCGTCTACGATCGGCTGGCAGGCTCGGCGCAGCGGCTGTCCGCCGCCGCGAGCGACGCCCTGTCGGCGGCCGGCGTCCCGCACGTCGTCCAGTTCGCCGGCTCCATGTTCAGCGTCTTCTTCTGCGCCGGCGAGGCCCGGCCGGTGCGTGACTACGACGACGCCCGCCGGCAGGACCTGCCCGCCTTCCGCGCGTTCTTCCACGGGATGCTCGACCGGGGCGTGTACCTGCCGCCCAGCGCCTTCGAGGCCTGGTTCCTCTCGGCCGCGCACGACGACGCCGCGCTCGACCGTGTCGTCGACGCGCTCCCGCACGCCGCGCGCGCAGCGGCCGCCGCCTCGTCGGCCGAGGGTGACGGGGGAGCCGCCCGGTGAGCGGGCGCACCGTCGTCCACCTGCTGCGGCACGGCGAGGTCCACAACCCCCGGAAGATCCTCTATGGCCGGCTCCCCGGCTACCGGCTGTCCGAGCTCGGGGAGCGGATGGCCGACCGGGCGGCGGAGTTCTTCGCCGCGCGTGACGTCGTGCGCGTGGTGAGCTCCCCCCTCGAGCGGGCCCGGCAGACCGCCGCCCCGGTCGCCGGCCGGCTCGGCCTCGACGTCACGGTGGACGATCGCCTCATCGAGTCCGAGAACGTGTTCGAGGGGCAGGCGGTCGGCGTCGGCGACGGCGCGCTGAAGCGGCCGACGGCCTGGTGGCACCTGCGCAACCCGTTCCTCCCCTCGTGGGGGGAGCCGTACACGCGCGTCGCCCTGCGCATGCACGCTGCGGTCGAGGTCGCGCGCGAGGCCGCCCTCGGGCACGAGGCCGTGCTCGTCAGCCACCAGCTTCCGATCTGGGTCGCCCGGCTCTCCGCCGAGCACAGGCACCTGTGGCACGACCCCCGCAAGCGGCAGTGCTCCCTGGCCTCGGTGACGTCCTTCGCCTACGACGGCGACCGGCTCGTCTCCGTCGCCTACGCCGAGCCGTCCGCCGACCTGCTGCCCGCCGCGAACCCGGTGCCGGGGGCATGATGCGCCCTCGTCGCCTCGTCCTGCTCGGGAGTGGGGCCCTGCTGGGCGCCGTCCTCGCCCTCTCGGGGTGCACCGGCGGGGGCGGGAGCACCGGCACCGACGTGGGCGCCGGGGTCGCGAACTTCCCCCAGGGCGACCAGACGCTCACCCTGCTGGCGCCCGACAAGCGGCCCACCCCCGGACCGCTCCGCGGGACGACGGTGGACGGCGGCACCGTCGACGTCGCGGACTACAAGGGCCACGCCGTGGTGCTCAACGTCTGGGGCTCCTGGTGCGCGCCGTGCCAGGCCGAGGCCCGCGACGTCCAGGCCGCCTCCCAGCAGCTGGCCGCGGACGGCGTGAAGTTCCTCGGCATCAACGTGCGCGAGAGCGGCGGGACGGCGGCCGCGCAGGCCTTCCAGCGCACGTACGGGATCACCTACCCGAGCCTGTACGACCAGAACAGCGACTACCTGCTGGCGCTGCGCGGCGTGGTCTCGGCCAACGCGATCCCCTCGACCGTCGTCCTCGACCCGCAGGGCCGCGTCGCCGCCCGATTCAGCGGGAAGATCACGACCACCACGCTCGTCGACGTCGTCCACGACGTGCTGGCCAACAGGACGCGCACGTCGTGACACCTCCGGGAGCGCTGCTCGTGCCGGCCGGCGTCGGCCAGACCGTCGTCGACGGGTCGCTTCTGCTCGCGGTGCCGATCGCGATCGCCGCCGGCCTGGTCTCGTTCCTCTCGCCCTGCGTGCTGCCGCTCGTGCCGGGCTACCTCGGCTACGTCACCGGACTGTCGGGCGTCGACCTCGAGGAGCAGCGCCGGGGCCGGCTCGTGGCGGGCGCCGGCCTGTTCGTCGCCGGCTTCACCGCCGTCTACGTGGCCCTCGGCTTCGCCGCCGGCGCCCTGGGCCGGAGCCTGCAGGAGCACAGCGCCGGCCTGGCGCGGGTGCTCGGCGTCGTCACGGTCGTCCTCGGGCTGGTCTACCTCGGTGCCCTCCCGCGGCTGGCCGGCGAGCGGCGCCTCGATGTCCGCCCGGCGGCCGGCCTGGCCGGCGCCCCGCTCCTGGGAGCCGCGTTCGGCCTCGGATGGACCGCCTGCACCGGGCCGACGCTCGCCGCCGTCGAGGCCCTCGCCGGCATCGGCGGCAACCCCGGCCGCGGCGCCCTGCTCGCCACGGCGTACTGCGTGGGTCTCGGCATGCCCTTCCTCGTGGCCGCGCTCGCCTACCGCCGCGCGCTAGGCGCCTTCGCCGTGGTCCGCCGGCACCGCGGCCTGGTCACCCGGATCGGTGGGCTCATGCTCGTGACGATCGGCGTGCTCCTCGCGACGGGCGCGTGGGGCGACATCGTCGGGCACCTGCAGAACGCCGTGACCGGGTTCGAGCCGGTGATCTGAGTGTCGACCACCAGCCAGAAGGTGCCCGACGCCGACGAGGCGCCGCCGCCCGGCCCTCCGCCCGAGGTCACGCTGCCCCCGCTCGGCGCCGTCGGCCTGCTGCGCTGGGCGTGGCGGCAGCTGACGAGCATGCGCACGGCGCTGCTGCTCCTGCTCCTGCTCGCGGTCGCGGCCGTCCCGGGATCGGTCTTCCCGCAGCGGCGGATCGACCCCGCCCGGGTCGACCAGTACCTCTCCCAGCACCCCGGGTACGGCGCGGTGCTCGACCGGCTCGGGTTCTTCGACGTCTACTCCTCGGTCTGGTTCTCGGCCATCTACCTGCTGCTCTTCGTGTCACTCGTGGGCTGCGTGCTGCCTCGCTCGCGCGCCCACCTGAAGGCGCTGCGGGCGGCGCCCCCGCGCACCCCTCGCCGGCTGGAGCGGCTCCCCGGCCACGCGCGGCTGGTCGTCGACCGGCCGCCCGGCGAGGTGCTCGACGCGGCCGCCGCCGCGCTGCGCCGAGCCCGGTACCGGGTGGCCCGGCACGACGACACCAGCGTCTCCGCCGAGCGCGGCTACCTCGCCGAGACCGGGAACCTCGTCTTCCACCTGGCCCTGCTGGGCCTGCTCGCCTCCGTCGCCGTCGGCTCGCTGCTGGGCTACTCGGGCCAGGTGCTGGTGGTGGAGGGGACGTCGTTCTCGAACGCGCTGCCCTACTACGACAGCTTCACCGCCGGTCCGCGGGTCGACCAGGGGAACCTCGCTCCGTTCAGCCTCACGCTCGACCGCATGCGCGTGCGCTTCGAGGACAAGGCCACCGGCAGCCAGTTCGGCGCGCCCCGCGAGTTCGACGCCGACCTCACCGTCCGCGACGAGCCCGGCGCGGCTCCGCGCGCGGTCACGATCCACCCGAACGAGCCGCTCGACTCGGGCGGCGTCCGCGTCTTCATCATCGGCAACGGCTACGCCCCCGTGATCACCGTGCGCGACGGGAACGGCAAGGTCGCCTTCAGCGGCCCAGTGCCGTTCCTGCCGGCCGGTGACAACTACAAGTCGCTCGGCGTCGTCAAGGTGCCGTACGCGCAGCCGCGCCAGATCGGCCTCTTCGGGTTCCTGCTGCCCACGTACGCGATCGACCCGCAGCAGGGTCCCGTCTCGCTGTTCCCCGACGCCCTCATGCCCCGGCTCGCCATGTCCGCCTACGTCTCGAAGCCGGGCCAGGACGCCCTGACGACGGGCGGCGCGCCGAGCTCCGTCTACTCCCTGGACGTGAGCCGGCTGCAGCAGCTCCGGGGCCCTGACGGCAGCGCGCTGCGGCTCCTCGTCGAGCCGGGTGCCACGGTCGAGCTGCCCGACGGCGCGGGCTCGGTCTCCTTCGACGGGCTGCGCCGGTACGCGGCGCTGGACGTTCGCTACGACCCCTCGAAGCTGTGGGTGCTCGGGTTCGCGCTCGCGGCGCTCGCCGGCGTCACGGCCTCGCTGTTCGTGCGCCGCCGGCGCGTCTGGGTGCGCGTGCTGCCGGAAGGCGGCCCGGGCACGGGTGGCCGTACCGTGGTGGAGGCCGCGGCGCTCGCGCGCGGCGACGACCCCCGGCTCGCCGGCGAGGTGACGTCGCTGCTCGCCGCCGCGGGCCTGACCCCGCCGGGTGCGCGGGGCGCAGAGAGCGAGGAGTGAAGGTGGCTGTCGAGGAGACCCTCGCGAACGTCAGCAACGACCTCGTGTACTCGGCCATGGCCGTGTACACGTGCGCGCTCGGAGCGTTCGCGCTCGACCTCGCGGGGCGCGGCGCGGCCGCGCGGCCGGCGCGCGCGGTCGTCCCCGCCGCCGCCCAGGTGCCCGCCGCCTCCGTGCCGGTCGCCGCAGGCGGCGTGCCGCCCGCTCCCGAGCCGGCGGCAGGTGAGGCACCGGGCACCGGTGCCGAGAGTCCGGACGGCGGCACCGGGGCGCCCGCCCGCCGTCGCTGGGCGAACGCCGGCGGCATCGCCGTCTCGCTGACCTGGCTGGCGTTCCTGCTGCACGCCGGCGCGGTGGCCGCCCGCGGCCTCTCTGCGGGGCGCGCCCCGTGGGGCAACATGTACGAGTTCGCCACGGCCGGCTCGATGGTCGTGACCGGAGTCTTCCTCGTGGTGCTCCTCCGGCGCGACGTGCGCTACCTCGGCACGTTCGTCATCGGCCCGGTGCTGCTCACCCTCGGGCTCGCCATCACCGTGCTGTACACGCCCTCGGCGCAGCTCGTGCCGGCGCTGCAGAGCTTCTGGCTCGTCATCCACGTGAGCGTGGCGTTCATCGCCTCCGCGCTCTTCACGCTCGGCTTCTCCACCAGCGTCCTGCAGCTCGTGCAGCACCGCCGCGAGGACGCCAAGGCCTCCGGACGGCTGCCCAGCCGCGGCCGGTTCATGGACGCGCTCCCGGCCGCGGACGACCTCGAGCGGTCGGCCTACCGGCTGCACGTCGTCGCGTTCCCGCTCTGGACGTTCACCGTCATCGCCGGCGCGATCTGGGCCGAGCACGCGTGGGGCCGCTACTGGAACTGGGACCCCAAGGAGGTCTGGTCCTTCGTCATCTGGGTCGTCTACGCGGGTTACCTGCACGCCCGGTCGACGCGCGGCTGGGACGGCAGGCGGGCGGCCTGGTTCGCGATCGCCGGCTACGGGTGCGTGCTCTTCAACTTCCTCGTGGTCAACATCTTCTTCGTGGGCTTCCACTCGTACTCCGGCGTCTGACCGACGCGGCACGAGCCGGCCGGGGGATCTACGCCGGGGTGCCGCTGTGGTCGTCGCCGTCGGTATCGCCCTGGGTGCCGTCGGGCGGCTCCGCGCGCGGCGTGGTGCCGCCCGACGCCCGGCGTCGCCGGCGCTCGTCCTCGGCCAGCCGGCGGCGCCGCTCCAGCTCCAGGCGGCGCAGGAACTCGGGGTCGTCGTCGGGCGCGAGCGGTCTCGCGGCGGGTGCGGGCGGCGCCTCGGGGGCGCGGCCCAGCATCAGGTACAGCACGGGACCCGCGAACGGGAGCAGGAGGATCACGAGCAGCCACAGGGGCTTGGACAGGAGCCGCAGTTCGGGCCCGTTGCTGCGTGCGCAGTCGACGAGCGCGTAGACCGTGACCCCGAGGACGACGAGGACCACTACCACGCGGAGCATCCACCAACTGTAGTTCCTGACTGCGCTCCGCACGGGGCAGGCTGCCTCACACCTTGATCACGGTTTGCGCGGTCCCTGCCGCGAGCCCGGTGCCGTCCGCCTTGACGGCGGCGGCGACCTCCGCGGGGACCTCGGCGGGGACCTGGGACCACGGGCCGCTCTCGGGCCGCCCCAGGAGGTGACCCTGCACGGCGTCGACGCCGAGGGCCCGGGCCGCTTCGAGCTGCTCCGGGGTCTCGATGCCGACGGCGGTGCAGTGCAGGCCGAGCCGGGTCGCCAGCCGCGCGGTGGCGACGACGAGCCGGTCGTCGCCGCCCAGCTCCGCCGTCAGCGAGCGGTCGAGCTTGACGCCGGTCAGGGGCAGCTCGCGCAGCGAGGCCAGGGAGAGGCCGGTGGAGCCGAAGTTGTCGAGGACGATGCGGACGCCGCCCGCGCGCAGCCCGCCGAGGGTGCCGGGGGCCTCGGTCACGCCCTCGAGGCCGCCGGCCGCCGGCAGCTCGAGCGTGAGCGCCGGCGCCTCGACGTCCCGGTCCGCGAGGGCACGGAACACGTCGGCGGCGAAGCCGGGGCGGGCCAGCTGCTCCGGCGCGACGTTCACCGCGAGGCCCAGGGCGCTCGCCCCGGCGGCGCGCCGCCGGACGAGCTCGTCCAGACCCTGCGCGAGGACGGCCGCGCCGAGGGCGTCGGCGAGTCCGGCCCGGCGGGCGGCCGCGACCAGGCGCGCCGGAGCGACACCGCCGCCGTCGGGCCGGGCCCAGCGGGCCAGCGCCTCGACCGCGACGACCCGGTCGTGCCGCGGCAGCGTGCCGAGGGCGACGATCGGCTGGTACGCGGCGCGGATCTCACCGGTGCACAGCGCCGGCCAGAGCTCGTCGGCCAGCCGGTCGGGCAGGGCGGGCGTCGCGGCGACCGGCCGGTCCAGGGGAAGCTCGGCCGCCGGGACCGCGGGCAGGAGCTCGGCCCGGGTGAGCAGCGCCGCGGGCTCCTCGCGCGGGTCGGCGGCGAGGGCGACGGCCACCCGCGAGGACAGCACCAGCACCTGGGCGGCGGCCTCGACCGGCTCGGCCAGCAGGCCAGCCAGGCGACGGGCCACGACGGAGCAGGTGCGCGCGTCGACGCCCTCGAGGAGGACGCCGAGCCGGTCGTCGCCCAGCCAGGCGACGACGTCGGCGGCCGGGAGCAGTGCCCGGGCGCGGCGGCCCAGGGTGTCGAGGACCTCCCGGGCCTCGGCGTCGCCGAGGTCGCGCCGCAGCGCCGGGACCCCGTCGAGGGTGACGAGCAGGAGCCCGACCCGGCCGCCGACGACGCCGGAGCGGGCCTGCGCGCGGGTCAGGGCGTCCACGAGCAGGGAGCGGCCACCGGCGACGACGCGGGCGGCGGGGACGGGTTCGTCGGCCGGCCGGCCCCCGGTGCTGTCGGTGCTGTCGGCGATCTGTGGGTGTGTCACGGCACTACCCTCGGGGTCGGGTAGGAGCAGGGGTCGGGTGGCCCGGACGGCGCGCAGCGTGGCGCCGGCCAGGCCCGCGGCGACGACTGTCGCGGCGCACGCCGCGAAGGCGGTGGACGGGCGGGCGGTGGCCGTGCTGCGCGCCGCGAGGACGGTGACGACGGCGAGCGCGCCGAGCGTGAGCGCGGTGGCGGGCCGCGGCGGCAGGAGGGCGGCGTAGACGGCGGCCACGGCGGGGAGCCAGGCGAGCGCGACGGGAGCCGGGCCGGGGTGGCCCCCGACCGCCACCGCGGCGGCAGCGAGGCAGAGCACGGCCCGGGCGAGGCGGAGCCACGGTGGGGAGGAGGTGGCGGAGGAGAGGGCCGTCGACCGCTCGCCGCGGCGCTCGGCGAGCCAGGCGCTCCCTGCGAGGACGGCGACGGCGATCGTGGCGGACCAGGGACCGGAGCCGGCGCCCGTGGTCCAGGCGGCCAGGGCACCGCCCGCGGCGAGGGCGGCGAGCATCAGCGGCTCGCCGTCGCTCGGAGCGGCGGGCTGCTCGGCGGGCTGCTCGACAGCTGGTCGGGGGACGGCCGTCGGAGTGGCGGTGGCGTCCGTACCGGCGGGACCGACGAGGTCGGCGTCCATGGCTGCTCCAGGCGAGGAGGGAGGCGGGTGACTCCCGTCACCGAGCGCCACGGATCTTCTCGGCCGGCTCGGCCGCCGGCTTGAGCCGCACGTACGCTGGGCACGTGCTGCCGGTCCTGAAGTACCTGATCGCCCGGATCGCGCTGTTCGTCGCAGCGTCGGCCGTGCTCTGGTTCCTGGGTTTCGGTCAGGTGATCGCCCTGTTCGGCGGCCTGTTCATCTCGCTGCTGCTGACCTACCTGTTCCTCGGCCGGCTCCGCGAGCCGGCGACGGCGGCCGTCGTCGACCGGGTGGAGGGGCGCACCCGGCGCCGCGCGGCCCGTGAGGACGAGGACGCGCTCGTCGAGGACGCCCTGGTCGAGGACGCGATGGTGGAGCACCGGGCGCCGGGCGACGACCGCCCCGAGAACCGCTGAGGGAGCCCGCTACAGGGCGAGGCCCACGCCGAGCAGCACGGCGAAGGCCAGTTCGAGGCGGCCCGTGTCGCGCAGGACCGGCAGCAGGTGGAGCCCCTTGGCACCGCCGAGCACGGCACGTGCGGGGGGGACCGCGAGCGGCACGGCCAGGAGCGCCAGCAGGGCCCAGGGGTGCCGGACGGCGACCGCGACGGCGAGCACGAACGGCGCCGCGGCGAGCGCCACGTAGAGCCGGCGGGTGCCCGGGTCGCCGAGCCGGACGGCCAGGGTGCGCTTGCCGGCGGCCGCGTCGGTCGGGATGTCGCGCAGGTTGTTCGCGACGAGGATCGCGCAGGCGAGGCAGCCGATGGCGGCCGCGGCCGCGAGGGCGGCGGTCGACACCCGGCCGGCCTGCGTGTAGGTGGTGCCGAGCACGGCGACCAGGCCGAAGAAGACGAAGACGAAGACCTCGCCGAGGCCGGCGTAGCCGTACGGCCGCGGACCGCCGGTGTAGAACCAGGCGGCGGCCACGCAGGCCGCGCCGACGAGCAGCAGCCACCAGGCGCCGCTGAGCGCGACGAGCACGAGGCCGGCGAGCGCCGCCACCCCGAACGCCGCGAAGGCCGCGGCGCGCACCTGCCCGGGGGGCGCGGCGCCCGAGCCGGTCAGCCGGAACGGCCCGACCCGCTCGTCGTCGGTGCCGCGGACGCCGTCGGAGTAGTCGTTGGCGTAGTTGACCGCCGACCTGCAGGGCCAGCGCCACGACGAGCGCCAGCACCGCGCGGACGGCGTCCGCGCGGCCCAGGCCGGCGGCGGCACCGGTGCCGGCCACGACGGGCGAGACGGCCGCCGGCAGGGTGCGCGGACGCGCCCCTGAGATCCACTGCGCCCGCGTCGCCACGGCGCCGAAGCTACCTGCCGCCGTCCGCGCCCGGCGAGCCGGCCACCGCGAGCCGGGCGACGGCGGCCCGGTCGGGCTTGCCGACGCCGACCAGGGGCAGCACCTCGAGCACGAGCAGCTGCCGTGGCGCCGCGTAGGGGGCGACTGCGGCGGCCACGTGCGCGCGGACCGCCTCGAGCGAGGGACCCCGCGCGCCCGCGGCCGGGACGACGGCCGCGACGACCCGGGTACCCCACTCCTCGTCGGGTACCCCCACCACGACCGCCTCGGCGACCCCGGGCAGCGCCAGCAGCGCCGCCTCGACCGCGGCCGGCATCACCGTCGCGCCGCCGGTGAGCACGGCGTCGTCGAGCCGGCCGAGAACCTGCAGCCGCCCGTCGTCCCAGCGCCCCGAGTCGGCGGTGCGCCACCAGCGGCGGCCGTCGCCGTCCGCGACGAAGGCTCCTTCGGGGTCGCCGCCGCGGTAGCCGCGTGCCAGCGTCGGCCCGCCGAGCCGGACCCGCCCGGTGCCCCCCTCGAGCCGCACCTGCACACCGTCGAGCGGGACGCCGTCGTACACGCACCCGCCGCAGGTCTCGCTGGCGCCGTAGGTCGTGACGATCCGGACGCCCGCGGCGCGGGCGCGCTCGAGCACGGGCCCGCCGGTCGCGGCACCACCGACGAGGACGGCGTCGAAGCGGGCGAGCTCGGCCAGCGCGCCCTGCCCCCCGGACCCGGCGTCGAGCAGGCGGACCAGCTGGGTGGGCACGATCGCGGCGTAGCGGCGCGCACCCGTCAGCGCCCGCGCCGCCGCGGCGAAGCCCTCGGGGGTGAAGCCGTCCGTCAGGTCGAGCACGCCCGGCTCGGTGCGGGCGACCAGCGACCTGACGAGCACCTGGACCCCCGCGACGTGCTGGGCGGGCAGCGCCAGCAGCCAGCGCCCCGGGCCGCCGAGGCGGTCGTGCGTGGCCGACGCCGAGGCCAGCAGCGCCGCCGCACCGAGCAGCACCCCCTTGGGCGCCCCCGACGACCCCGACGTCGCGACGACCACCACGGTGGGGTCGTGCTCGTCGTCCTCGCCGGGGGCGAGCGGCTCGCCCGCGCCGAGCCCTGCCCCCGGCGGCCGGTCCGCGGCGTGCGGCAGGACGGGGTCGCCGTCGCCGGACAGCGCCTGGCGCAGGGCGGGCAGGAGCGTCGTCAGGGCGGCCGCCCCGGGCTCGACGGGAACCGCACGCAGGCGGCGTCCGGTGGGTGGTGGCACGGCGTCCAGCGTGACGGAACGTCCTCGTCCTGGCGCGCCGGGCGCACTGCGGCTGCCTGAGGTGGCAGGCTGTCGCCGTGTTGTCGGTCGAGGAGGCGCTCGCGGTGATCGGGCGTTTGGAGCCCGACCTCGCCGACAGCGCCCGGACCGCCTGGGACACGCTGACCGGTGGCGAGGGGCCCGAGGCCCTCACGCAGTGGCGGGTGCAGCTGTTCTGCTGGGACCACCTGGCCCGCTGGGGGCCGGACGCCGCCGCCCGCTGGCACGTGGCGACCGCGCTGGCCGCCCTGCTCGACGCGCTCGGCCTCGAGCGCTACGCCCGCATCGCCGCCGGCGAGACCACCCGGCAGATCCTCACGGCCGCCGACCAGGGCAGCGACCGGGGCCGGGGCCTGGCCCGCAAGGCGGCCCAGAGGTCGGGGATCGACCCGCCGGGCACCGAGCTGATCACCTGGGGCGCCGTGATGGAGCCGGCCGAGGCGGCCGCGCTGGAGGCGGTGGCCGACCGGCTCGAGATGGCCATCGCCGCGGGCGACCTGGTGCCGGGCGCCCGGGGGTGGCGTGACCAGCAGGCCGAGATCACCGTGCACGTGCTGACCACCCCGGTGCCCGCGCTCGGCGGGCAGTCCCTGTACGACCGGATCCTCGACGAGCGGCTGGGCCGCTGGGTGCGCGGGCCGCGGTCCACCACCCGGACCGGGCTGCTCGCGCCGCTGGAGCACCGGCTGCGCCCGGTCGCCGATCCCGGCATGGCCGCACCGGCGCGCGCGCTGCTGCGCCCGCTGGACTGGCTGCTGACGGAGATCGGCGACGGGCTGGCCCTGACCGCCGCCGGCTACCTGCCGCCGCGCACGGTGGCACGTGCGCTGGACGAGCTCGGCTGGCGCGACGAGCTGATCGGCCCGGCCAGCCGGGAGGTCGACGCCTATCCGGTCCTGGTGCTGCGGGAGGCCGCCACCCGGCTGGGGCTGGTGCGCCGGCGTGGCGCCCGGTTGCTGGCGACGCCGAGCGGCCGCGCCGCGGTGGCCGACGGCCGCGCGCTGTGGACGGCGGTCGCGGGTGGCCTCGTCGGCCCCGAGCACTCCGCGCTGGCCGTCGCGTGGGAGGTCGTGCTGGCCGTCCTCGAGCCCGGCGACAGCGTCCCCGAGGAGGACGTGCGCGTTCTGGTGCAGTCGGTCGTCACCGAATCCGGATGGCGCGTGGCCGGCCGCCGCGAGCCGTCCGAGTCCGACACCGGCCCGCTGTTCTTCTCGGTGCTGCGCGAGCTGCGCTGGCTCGAGCTGGTGCAGGAGTCGGGAGCACTCCTCGACCGCCAGCTGCAGGCCCGGCCCGGCGCGGGGGAGCTGTTCCGGGCGGCGCTGCGGCACCGGGTGCTGCATCGCGACGTCGTGCCCGAGTGAGGCCCGACGCCGTGCCGGGGTGAGCCGCCCGGGCCACCGGCGGCACGTGACAGCTGAGCAGTTCGCAGCCCTGCCGCTGGCCGAGCGGCACGAGCTCCTGCGCGTGCGGCTCACCCGCCGGGGGGTGCTGCGCGGCGCCGCCACCACTGCTCTCGCCGCCGGTGGGCCCGTGCTGCTGACGAGCGGCGCCGACGCGGCGACGTCCGCGGCCGCGTCGGTGAAGGCGCGGTGGCTGGCGTTCGGCGCGGACCCCCGACGGCAGATGACGATCCGGTGGCAGACGACCTGGATGGTCCGGAACCCCCGGGTGCGGATCGGGCTCGACACCGGCTACGGCTGCGAGATCGCGGCCGACGTCACCCCGCTGATCACGTCGCTGGTCGCGGGCCGGATCGTGCAGCACTACGCGGTCGCGCAGGTCGGCGGCCTGCAGCCCGACACCACCTACCACTACCAGGTCGTGCACGACGGGGCCCGCGGGGCGTCCGTCGTCACGGACGACGCCACGTTCAGGACGGCCCCCGCGCAGGCCCGCCGGTTCACCTTCACCGCCTTCGGCGACCAGGACGTCGGCACGAGATCCGCCGGCATGGACGCGCTCCTGGCCTCGTTCCGGCCGAGCTTCCACCTGCTCGCCGGCGACCTCGCCTATGCCGACTCCACCGGTCGCGGGCTCGCGACCGACGGGTTCGAGCCCTCCCGCTGGGGCCGGTACCTGTCGCAGATCGACCGGGTCGCGCGGACGGTCCCGTGGATGGTGGCGCTCGGCAACCACGAGATCGAGGCGGTGTACTCGCCGCACGGGTACGGCGGGTTCGCGTCGCGCTTCACGATGCCCGCGAACGGCCCCGACGGGTGCCCCGGCACGTACTCCTTCGTGTACGGCAACGTGGCCGTGGTCAGTCTCGATGCCAACGACGTCACGGCCGAGTACCCGGCCAACGTGGGCTACTCCGAGCGCCGGCAGGTCTCCTGGGCCCGGCGCCGGCTCGCGGCCCTGCGCCAGGACCCGGCCGTCGACTTCGTCGTCGTCGTCATGCACCAATGCGCGTACTCTACCGGCGCGCACGGCTCGGACGCCGGGGTCCGTGGCGCCTTCGTGCCGCTCCTCGACGCCGCCGGGGCCGACCTCGTGATCAGCGGCCACAACCACTCCTACGAGCGGTCCGACCCGATCCGGGGCGGCCGGCCCACCCGGCAGGCGCCGAGCGGGTCGGCCGTCGACCCGGTCGCCGACGGCACGACGTACGTGGTGGTCGGTGGCGGCGGCGCGGCGCCCACGGGCTTCCGCGGGCGACCAGAGCGCAACGACCTGGCCCGGTACACCGGGCCCGACGTGGTCGACGGCCCGCTGCAGGGCGGGCCGACCGAGCAGGTCGGCTGGTCGAGGGCGCGGTACGCGGGGCACTGCCTGCTGGCGGTGGACGTCGACCCCGCGGCGCCGGGCGGGCCCTCGATGCGCCTGCGGGCGGTGGACGCTCAGGGCCGCACCGTCGACACGGTCACGCTGCGGCGGGGGCGGCAGCCCGGTGCCGGTGCCGGCTCGCAGGAGCAGCCGTCGGCTGTGACGACGGCTGTCGCCGGCGGCGTGGGCCTCGCCGTCGCGGCGGGCGGTACCGCGCTCGCGGTGCGCCGGCTGCGCGGCGGCCGCACCCCCTGAGACCCCGAAAGGGAGTGTGAACGCTCCTCCGGCGGGGAACACTCTGGGCATCCCGAGTTCCTTGCTCGGCCTCCCTTCGCACGCCAGCGGGAGTGCTCCATGATCCACCTCTCGGACGGCCTTCTGCTCGTCCTCGAATACGGTTTCGCGATCTTCTGCTTCGTCGACGTGCTGCGCGCCCCCGAGGCAGCCGTCGCGTGGATGCCTCGCTGGGGCTGGGTCGTCGCCATCCTCGTCTTCCCCCTCGCCGGCGCCGTCGCGTGGGTGGTGGCCACCCATCCCTGGCGTTCGGGGATCAGGGGCACGGCCGACGGCGCCGCCCGGGAGGCAGCGGCCCCCGCCGTCCCGGCGCAGGGGCCGACCGCGTCACGCACCGCCCGGGACTGCCACTTCGGCAGCCTGGAGGAGGACGCGGCGCTGCTCGCCCAGCTGTGGGACGTCAACGAGGAGCACGAGCGCACGCTGCGCCGCTGGGAGGACGACCTCTCGCGTCGCGAGGAGGCGCTTCGCCAGCGCCTGCGCCGCGAGCGCGCGGGGCGGGACCGCCACATGGACGCCGCCTGAGCCGCGCCCGAGCCACGTCCGGGGGGCGCCCCACCCGCCCGCCGTGGTCAGCGCCGGCTGACAACGAGGTAACGCTCGTCGCTGATCTCACGGCCCCACAGCGCGGGGTCCTGCAACAGCGTCACCCGCGCCTCGCCGCGCACCTGGCGGACCAGGTCGCGGCACGCGTCGGCGGTGATGCCGCCCCCGGTCGACCAGCGGCCCTCGACGAGCACGAGCCGGCCGCCGGGCGCCAGCAGGGACACCCACCGGGTGAGCACCGCCACGGGGTCGGTGAACATCCACAGGACGTGCCGGGCCAGCACCACGTCGAACGAGGACCGCGCGAGCGGCGGCGCGGCCGCGTCGCCCTGCTGGACCGTGATCGACACGGCGGCGCGGTGCGCCTTCGCGCGGGCCGCGGCGACCATGCGGCCGCTCAGGTCCAAGCCCGTCACGGCGTACCCCGCCCGCGCCAGCAGCACGCTGACGCTGCCCGTGCCGCAGCCCAGGTCGGCGACCCGGGCGGGTGCCTCCGGCAGGTTGGGGAGCAGGGTCCCGGCCCAGGCCGCGCGCACGTGGGGGTCCCGCAGCCCGTGGTCCGGCTCGTCGTCGAACGTGGCGGCGGCGGCGTCCCAGTCGTCCATCGCGCTGCGGCCGGGCTCGGTCATGGAGCCACTCTCGCAGCACCGCGGTGCCGTCGGGAACGGCGCTCGTCGTCGGCGCGGCCCGCAGGTTCTCGCGCCGCTCAGGGCCTCGTGGCCCGGGCCAGCACTCGCCGCACCAGCTCGTGCCTGGCCAGCGACGCCACCCCCTCCTCGTGCAGCGACCGTAGGGCGGGGTCGGTGCCGGGATCCAGCGCGGCCGCGTCCTGCCAGAGCCGGCGTTCGGCGGCGAACCAGTCCGCGCGCTCGGTCACCTCGACGGCGGAGAACCCGGCGGCGTGCAGCCCGGCGGCCATGTCGGTCCGCCGCAGGCGGGCGGGCACGCGGTCGTCGTCCCGGTCCCGCGCCTCCCAGCCGGTGAGCACGACGCGGCCGCCCGGACGGAGCACGCGCGCGATCTCCCGGTAGGCGGCGCCGGGCGGGTCGGCGAACTGGATCGCGTCGACGACGAGGACGCCGTCGACGGACGCCTCGCCGAGCCCGGTCGCGGCGAGCGAGCCGACCGTGAAGCGGGCCCGGCGGCCCAGGCGCCGTGCGTTCGCGGTCGCCTGCCGCACGGCCTCGGCCGAGAAGTCGACGCCGGCGAGCCGGGCGCCCGTCCTGGCTGCCACCTCGAGCCCGTAACCGCCGCGGCCGCAGGCGAGGTCCAGCAGGGTGCTCCCCTCGCCGAGCCGCAGCGCCGCCGTCACCTCGGCCAGCGCCCGCCAACCGAGCAGGCTCGTCGAGAGCAACCCCGGTGGGAGGCCCAGGTGGCGCCGCACCAGCTCGTCCTTGGCCGGGGACGCCGCCATGTCGGCGTACCAGCCGTCGAAGTACTCCGCGGAGGGGACGGTCATGGGCGCGAGTCTGCCGGAGCGCCCCCGGCCGCGGGAGGGTCGGAGGACCCGCCGCTGATGCCCTTGGTCGCGCCCGCGCCCCGTTCGGATGATCCCGGTGTCGTCTGGCATCATCCAAGGCGGACATGCCCACTCGGGGTGGCGGAGGTCGGGGCACCGGCCGCCGTCGCGTCAACGCCTGCTCGAGCGGGCCGGACGCGGGGCCCCGCTCCATACGGAAGGTCTCATGCCGATGTCGCGTCGTCGCCGTCCCCTCTCGCCGGAGGCCGCCGCGCTCCTGCGCGCTCTCGGCCCGGCTGCCCGCGGGGGCCCGTCGCGGCGGGCGGTGCTCGGCGGCGCGGGCGCACTCGGCGTGGCCGGCGTGCTCGCGGGGTGCGGCACCGCGCAGGGCGCGGACGACGTGGTCGAGTCCACCACCCCGGTCCCGGCCGCCGACCGCTCGGCCTCCGAGAAGGTGGTGAACTGGGCGAACTGGCCGCTCTACCTGGACAAATCCGACGACGGGAAGAGCTACCCGACCCTGGACGCGTTCCAGAAGCGCACGGGGATCGCCGTCACGTACTCGGAGGACATCGAGGACAACGACTCGTACTACGGCAAGACGCACGCCCAGATGGCGGAGGGGCGTGACATCGGCAGGGACCTGGTCGTCCTGACCGACTACATGGCCAGCCGGCTGATCCGCCAGGGGCTCGTGCAGCGGTTCGACGCCGGCGCCCTCCCCAACGCCAAGAACATCCTGCCCGCGCTGCGCGAGGTGAGCTTCGACCCGGGTCGCCAGCACAGCATGACCTGGCAGTCCGGTTTCGCGGGGATCGCCTACAACATCGAGAAGGTCAAGCCCGAGATCAAGACCGTCGACGAGCTCTGGACGCGGTCGGACCTGCACGGGCGGGTCGAGGTGCTGACCGAGTGGCGCGACACCCTCGGCCTGATCATGCGGAGCCAGGGGACCGACATCAGCAAGCCGTTCACCCTGCAGAAGTTCAACTCCGCCCTGGGGGTGCTGCAGGAGAACCTCCGCACCGGCCAGATCCGCCAGGTGAAGGGCAACTCCTACAAGGAGGATCTGATCAGCGGTGACGCGGTGGCCGTGATGGCCTGGTCGGGCGACATCTTCCAGCTGAACGCCGAGAACGGCGACAAGTGGAAGTTCGTCCTGCCCGAGTCGGGCGGCACGCTCTGGAGCGACAACCTCATGATCCCGATCGGCTCGCCGCACAAGCGCAACGCGGAGGAGCTCATCGACTACTACTACGACCCGAAAGTCGCGGCCGAGGTGGCGGCCTACGTGAACTACATCTGCCCCGTTCAGGGCGCCCGGGAGGAGATGCTCAAGATCGACCGCAAGCTGGCGGCGGACCCCTTGATCTTCCCCTCCGAGGATGAGCTGAAGACGGTGCAGGTCTTCACGAAGCTCGATCCGGCGACCGAGACCCTCTACACCGACGCCTTCCAGAAGACCCTCGGCTACTGACCCCGCTGACGGGTCAGGCCGGGCTGTTGATCCGGAACCAGACCGTCTTGCCGTCCTTGTCGTGCGGGTCGACGCCCCAGTCGTCGCTCAGGATCTGCGTGATCGCGAGCCCGCGGCCGCCCTCGTCCTGAGCCCGCGGATCGACCGGTTCGGGTGGGTCGTGTGTCGCGTCGCTGACGCGCACCTGCAGGGCGTGCGAGTTCTCACAGATCACCTCGAGGGTGATCGGCGGTGAGGCGTGACGCACCGCGTTCGTCACGAGCTCCGAGACCAGCAGCACGGCCGCGTCGACGACCTCCGCGTGGTGGTGCGGGCACCTGCGTTCGCGCAGGAACCGACGCGCCACGCCGACCGACCTCGGGGTGGGAGCGAGCGCCACGCGAGTGGGGGACGTGAAGTCGCACATGGTCGTGCCTCCCGTGTCCTCGTCACCGGCGCTGGATCGTCGCCTCCCCTCATAGGTCGGTGCGACGACACCCCGACCGGTACCCGGTCGGGACAGGTGCCATGCGCCACGGGGCGGCCGACCTGGATCGGCACCTGCCGGTCCGGCAGGATGCCTCCCGGCCGATGAGTCGGTGCCCGCTGCGACGTCGGAGCAACGACGGGCGGCGCCGGGCCGCCCCCCGCAGTCCAAGGAGACCGTGATGCCCTCTCGGCTGAACCCGTACCTGAGCTTCGACAGCAGCGCGCGCGAGGCCATGGAGTTCTACCAGCAGGTCTTCGGGGGGACGCTGCGCGTGAACACCTTCGGCGAGTTCGGGACGGAGGGGCCGGACGCCGACAAGATCATGCACGCCCAGCTCGAGACGCCGTCCGGCTTCACGCTCATGGCGTCGGACACTCCGGCCGGCATGGAACGCCACCCCGGCGACACGATCACCGTCAGCCTGAGCGGGGACGACCGGGACGAGCTGCGGGGCTACTGGGACCGGCTGTCGGACGGGGGCCAGGTCACCATGCCGTTCGAGAAGCAGATGTGGGGCGACGAGTTCGGCATGTGCGTGGACCGGTTCGGGGTGCCCTGGATGGTCAACGCCACCGGCGCGACGACGGGGGCGTGACCGTCCGCGCCCTGAGCTTCGGAGCGGTGGCCGAGGCGTACGAGCGCTACCGGCCCGGTTATCCGACGGAGCTGGTCGACCTGGTGCTGGCCTACGCCGGCCGCCCCGTCGGCACGGCCCTCGAGATCGGTGCCGGTACCGGCAAGGCCACCCGGGCCTTCGCCGCGCGCGGGTTCGCGGTCACGGCCACGGAACCGGACGCCGCGATGCTGCGCGAGCTCCGCCGGCACGTGCCGGCCGACGTGGTCGCCGTCCGGGCCGCCTTCGAGGACCTGACGGTCCCGCAGTCCCACGGACTGGTGTTCGCCGCGGCCGCGCTGCACTGGACCGATCCGTCGGACCGCTGGAGCCGGATGGCCGCGCTCCTGGAGCCGGGCGGCGTGGTCGCCTCGTTCGGCGGCCCGTTCCGGCTTCGCGACCCTGAGCCGGACGAGGCCGTGCGCACCGCCCGGGCCGCCTTCCTCCGGGACGACGACGTCCCGTCGCCCGACGGCACGCCGCCCGGCGACCCGATGCAGTGGCCCGGCAGGGAGCTCCAGCGGTCGGGCTGGTTCGGCGACGTCGAGCAGGCGGTCGTCGAGCGCCGCCTGACCCTGTCGCCCGAGGACTACGTCGGGTACCTCTCGACGGTCTCCGCCTACCTGGAGCTCCCCGCTCCGCAGCGGGAGCAGGCGTTCGCCCGCATTCTGCGGGTGCTGCCCGACGAGGTGCTCGTCGACGCCGACGTCACGGTGCACCTCGCGCGGCGGCTCAGGAGCCGGCAGGGCTGACGGGGGTCACGAGGACGTACTTGGGCGATCCCGACCCGCGCGCGATCACCTGCTGCGCGAACGGGACCGCCGCCTCCAGCGGGACGGCCCGGGTCTCGAGCACGAGCCGGCCTTCGGCGGCGTCGGCCGCGAGCCGGGCCAGCTGGCCGGCGTCCGGGCGGACGTAGAGATCGGTCGAGGTGATCCCCCGCTCACCGGCAGGTGCGTCGGAGGTGATCGAGCAGAGGCTCCCGCCGTCGCGGAGCAGGCCCACGGCCTGGTCGGCGGTACCCGTGACCGCGACGAGCACCGCGTCGAACCCCGGTTCCACGCCGGCGGCCCAGTCGCCGGCATGCGAGTCGACGACCTGCTCCGCGCCGAGCGATCGCAACCGGTCGGCGTGCCGGGCGGCGGCTGTGGCGACGACCGTCGCACCGTCGTGTGCCGCGAGCTGTAGCGCGATCGCGCCGGTCGACCCCGAGGCTCCGGTGATCAGCAGGCGGGTCCCTGCGGAGACGCCGAGCTGGTCGAGGGCCTGCCGGGCCGTGAGGGCGGCCACCGGAAGCCCGCCGGCCAGGACGGCGTCCAGCGTCGCGGGGCGGCGGGCCAGGTGTGCGGCCGTGACCAGAGCCTGCTCCGCCCAGAGCCCGCTGCCGCCCGGCAGCGGCACCGCATGGGTCAGGACGGCGTCACCGACGGCGACGCCGGTCACACCGGGCCCGACGGCGGTCACCTCGCCGGCGCCCTCCACGCCCAACGCCGCCGGCGGCCGCAGGCCCACCTCCCAGCCGCCGGCGTGCAGCAGCCCGTCCCACTGGCCCATCCCGGCGGCCTGCACCGCCAGCACCGCCTCGCCCGGCCCGGGAGCCCGGGGGGACGGGAGGTCCAGCAGCTCGACCTGACCACCTGGTGACCGGACGCCGCATGCGAGCACGGCTCCGTCCTACCAGACGACGGGTGCCTGACAACGGGTGCCTGACGACGGGTGCCTGACGACGGGTGCCTGACGACGGGTGCCTGACGACGGGTGCCTGACGACGGGTGCCTGACGACGGGTGCCTGACGACGGGTGCCTGACGACGGGTGCCTGACGACGGGTGCGGGACGACCGGTCCGGCGACGTGGACAGACCGCCCGGCTCCGGGCAGAATCCGATCATGGTGTCCGACGCCGCCGGGTGCGGGCGGCCGCTGCGTTTCGGGGTGGTGTGCGAGTCCGCCCCGCCGCTCGCCGAGTGGCTCGGCTACGCCCGTCGGGTGGAGGACGCCGGCGTCGACGTCCTCCTCGTCCGCGACCACTTCGTGCCCGGGCCCTTCGGCCCGCAGCCGGCCCCCTGGACCGCGCTGGCCGCCGCGGCCGCCGCCACCACGCGGCTGCGCGTCGGGACGATGGTCCTAAGCAACGACTACCGCCATCCCGCGCTGGTCGCCCACGAGGCCGCGACGCTGCACGCGATCTCGGGCGGACGGTTCGAGCTCGGCCTCGGGGCCGGCTGGTACCGCCAGGAGTACGCCGCCGCCGGGCTCCCGTTCGACGCCGCGCCGCGCCGGATCGACCGGCTCGAGGAGAGCCTCGAGGTCATCACCCGGCTGTTCGACGGTGAGACCGTCGACCACAAGGGCGCCGCGTACACCGTCGAGGGCCTCGACCTCTCGGTCGTCCCGGAGTTCTCCGGCAGGCCACCGATCGCGGTCGGCGCCGGGGGCCCCCGGATGCTGCGGCTGGCCGGCCGCTTCGCCGACATCGTCGGGGTGCTGCCGGCCCCCATCCGCGGCGACGAGGATCCCGACGACCCCGCGGACCGCCGGCCCGCCGCGTTCGAGGCCAAGCGCGACATCGTCCGGTCGGCGGCGGGGGACCGCTTCCCCGCCATCGAGCTGAGCGCCTTCGCGACGTTCGTCCTGACACCCACGCGCCGGTCGAGCACCGAGGAGCTGATCGCGGCGCGGGGCTGGTCCGGCGTCTCCCCCGAAGAGGTGTGGCAGATGCCGGCGATCTTCATCGGCGACGCGCAGCAGATCCGGGAGGACCTCGTGGCCCGGCGCGACCGGTACGGCCTGAGCTACCTGCTCACGTCCGACACCGACATCGGCACGCTCGGCGAGGTCATCGCCGGGCTGTAGGTGTGTACCCCCGAACCGGAGAGGACCATGGCACCGACACAGCGCTACATCGAGCCCGGCTGGTTCACGCGCAACGTCTTCAACCCCGTCGTCCGGCAGCTGGCACGCTGGGGCGTCAGCTACCGCGGCACCCGTGAGCTGGCCGTGGTGGGGCGCAGCAGCGGGCAGGTGCGCACCACCGTCGTCAACCTGCTCGACCACGACGGCCGGCAGTACCTGGTCGCACCGCGCGGCAACACGCAGTGGGTGCGCAACGTCCGCGCGGCGGGGCGCGCCGAGCTGCGCCTCGGCCGGCGGGTCGAGGTGGTCGAGCCCGTGGAGCTCACCGACGACGAGAAGCCGCCCGTCATCAAGGAGTACCTGCGCCGCTGGAAGAGCGAGGTCGGCATGTTCTTCGAGGGCATCGACGAGAACGCCACCGACGAGCAGGTGCGGGCGATCGCCCCCGGATTCCCCGTGTTCGCACTGCGGCCGGCCTCCTGACCGCAGGCGGTCGACGTCCGGCTGCCCGGCCGGCTGCCCGGTCCGGTCGACGCCGCAGCGGCTTCGGGGTGATCGGCGCCACCGATGCCACTGCGAGCGGGATGCGACGACTGATCATGGGGCGGGTCGTGTCCGGGCAGCAGAACTAGCGGGGGACGTCGCGGAACCACTCCTCCCGCTCGGCCGGGTCGGGTCCCCTGCGTCGGCGGGACGGCGGTTCCTCGCCGGTGACCGGTGCGTAGTGGTCGAAGCGTGTGATCAGGATCGCCTCGCCACCGGTGAGGTCCGGCAGCCGTGCGGCCAGGTCGGCCACGCGCGCGGAGGGTACGTCGCCGACGAGACGGATGTGGTCGGGGGCGCCGGTGGCCTCGAGCACGACCGCGCCGAGCCGGCCGAGCAGCGCCGTCACCTCACCGTGCGCCTGCTCCGGCAGGTCGAGCTCGAACCGGTCGATCGGCCGGCACACGGTCGTCCGGGCCTGGCGCAGCGCCGCCATCAGGACGACCGGCGCGAGGTGCCGGAAGTCGCCGGCCACCGACGAGATCGACTTGTCGAACTTCTGGTGCGGCCTGCTCTGCCGGGGGTAGTACGCCGAGGCGGTCATGGTGACCACGCAGTCGGTCACCTCCCACCCGTGGAGTCCCTGGCGCAGGCCGTTCCGGACGCCCTCCTCGGTCGCCGCGACGAACGCCGGCGGCAGGTTGCCGCGCTCGACGCCCGGCCGGAACTCGACGCCGTGCCCGACTGCGACAGCGTCGACGCGCAACCCGATACCGGCGAGGTAGGGGTTGCCGCGCTGCCCGATGAGATCGATCGACGAGCCTGTGCCGGCGACGCGTTCGATGCACAACGTCGAGCTCTGCGCGAACCGCGCGCGGACCCCGTACCGCTCCTCGAGCAGCGCGGCGACGACCTCCTTCTGCACCTCGCCGTGCAGGCTGAGCGCGGCCTCGCCCTCGACGTCGTCGAGGTGCAGGTCGATCAGCGGGTCCTCCTCCGCCAGCTCGGTGAGCCCGGCGAAGAGCGCACCGCGCAGGGTCGGGTCGTCCGGCTCGACCAGCGCGTGGATCGTGGCGGGCGGGAACCGGTGGATCCGGCGACGGGGTGGGCGGCCCAGGGTGTCGCCGATCCGTGCGCCGGGCCCGCGCAGAGCGACGATCTGGCCGGCCGTCGCCGTCCGCCGGACGGTGACCCCACCCGGCTCGCTGACGCCGACCTCCGTCACGAGGGCGGGGCGAGGGCCGTCCCCGATCCGGAGCCGATCGCGCACCCGGACCTCCCCCGACCAGAGCCGGAGCCACGCCCGCCGACCCCGCTCGTCGCGGTCGACCGCGAACACGGTGCCGGCGACGGGGCCGCCGGGCCCGGAGGCCCGGGGCAGGGTGTCGTGCACGAGGTCGCGGAGCAGCGGGACGCCGACACCGGTGAGCGCCGACCCGCACAGCAGCGGCGTGAGCGTCCCGTCGCAGGTACCTCGCCGCAGCGCGGCTCGGATGCGGTCGGGCGGGACGACGTGGTCGTCGACCCAGCGGCGCAGCACGCCGTCATCGACCTCGGCGACCGCCTCGACGACGGGCTCCTCGTGCAGCGGGACCGGCACGACGCCGGCGTCCCGGGTGCCCTGGACGAGCGGCCGGGCGAGCTGGACGACGTGCGGGGTCAGCCGGCGGCGCACCTGCGCGACCACGGCGGCGACGTCGGAGCCGCCGCGGTCGACCTTGTTGACGAACAGCGCGGTGGGGACGCCGATGCGTCGCAGGGCGCGCCAGAGGACGACGGTCTGCGGTTGCACGCCCTCGACGGACGACAGCACGAGCACCGCGGCGTCGAGGACGGTCAGCGACCGCTCGACCTCGGCGATGAAGTCGGGGTGGCCGGGGGTGTCGACGAGGTTGACGGCCAGGTCGCCGATGTCGAAGGAGGTGACGGCGGCGCGGACGGTGATTCCGCGCCGCCGCTCGAGGTCCATCGAGTCGGTGCGGGTCGTGCCCGCGTCGACGCTCCCCGGCGCGTCGACGACGCCTGCGTCGTACAGCAGGCGCTCGGTCAGGCTGGTCTTGCCCGCGTCAACGTGCGCGACGATCCCGAGGTTGAGGTAAGGGCGGGTGGCCAAGGGGCAGCTCCACGATCGGACGGACGAGGGTCCGGGGCGTGGTGGCTGCTCGCATGTCTCTACCTCTCCGGGCTTGGGTCACGTACGTCGCGAGCGTGACACGGGCCGGCGGCGGGGTGCCACCGACTTTCCGCGCGGCGCCCTGCCGATGGACGGGTCACGTGAGGTGCCGGGCGAAGAACCGGTTCCCGTCGTCCGCCTCGAACTGCGGGATGCCGGTGTGCCCGCCCATGTTGGCGTGCAGCGTCTTCTCCTTACTGCTGAAGGCGTCGAACACGTCCAGGGCCTGCTGCCGGTCGTTCCCCTCGTCGTCCCACTGGAGCAGGACCAGCAGCGGGATGGTGACCTGCCGGGCCTCCTCGACGATCCGCCGGGGCA
Organism: uncultured Actinomycetota bacterium; assembly: GCA_963792195.1. Lineage (GTDB taxonomy): Bacteria > Actinomycetota > Actinomycetes > Actinomycetales > Kineosporiaceae > DATKNA01. Next base: position 61,884 of record CAWBVK010000012.1, read on the forward strand.
CGTAGCTCCCGGCGAACAGGACGGCGGCCGAGATCCGCGGCTCGACCACCGCCAGCCGGATGCCGATGGAGATGAATCCCCCGGCGAACCCGACCGGGCCGCGGATCCCGGGCACCGCCAGCAGGGCGTCCAGGGCGGCCCGCCATTCCGGGACCGCCTGGTCGACCAGCGGCAGGACGAGCCGGTCGACGAGCTCGTCGTCGACCTTCCCGCCGGCCTGCAGCGTGCGGCGGAGGTCGGCGCGGGCCTGGTCGGCGGCGGTGGAGCGCGGCCGCTCACCGCTTCCCGGAAGCTCGACGGTGGCCGCGGCGAACCCCTGAGCCACGCTGTGCCGGGCGCGGCCCGCCAGCCGGGGGTACATCGCGTGCAGCCCGCCGGGGTGGCCGAGGAGGATCAGCGGAGCGGGTGCGGACGGGGATCCCGGCGTCCACAGGAAGCCCGGGATGTCGCCGAGGGTGAACTCGCGTTCGAGGACGTCGCCGTCGAGGCGCCGTTCGGAAAGGAATCGCATGGTCGTGCCTTTCGGGAGCGATGGTGAACGGCGCTCCCGGACGACCTATCGCCCGGCCGTGACCCCGGAGGGGAGCACCCTTGTCGACACGTTCACGGGTACCACCTCCTCGTTCTCTCGCACGGCCCGGCCACGGTAGCAGTGGTCGCCGTTCCCCCGGAAGAACCGGCGCGGGTACGGTCCAGGCATGACCGATCTGTCGGCGGGGGACCGTGCCGATCTCGCCCGAGCCGCCCGTCACCTGGTCCGCTACAGCGGCGCCGGCGACTTCCTGGAGTTCGTGGCCGAGCGCGCCGCGGGATCGTTCGTGTACGACGCGTCAGGCCGGGCGGTGCTCGACTTCACCAGCGGGCAGATGAGCGCCGTCCTCGGGCACTCGCACCCGGCGGTCGTCGAGGTCGTCCGGGCCATGGTCGGCCGGCTGGACCACCTCTTCTCGGGGATGCTGTCCCGGCCGGTGATCGACCTCGCCGAGGCCCTGGCGTCGCTCGCGCCGGGCCTGGAGCGCGTGCTCCTGCTGACCACGGGCGCCGAGTCGAACGAGGCCGCCCTGCGGATGGCGCGGCTGGTGACCGGCGGATGGGAGGTCGTGGGGTTCAGCCAGTCCTGGCACGGCATGACCGGCGCCGCGGCCTCGGCCACGTACTCGGCGGGGCGCCGCGGCTACGGCCCCGCCGCCGTCGGCTCGATGGCGATCCCCGCCCCCAACGCCTACCGGCCCCGGTTCACGACGGCGGACGGCGCGCTGGACTGGCGGCGCGAGCTCGACGACGGCTTCGACCTGGTCGACCGGCAGTCGGTCGGGCGCCTGGCGGCGTTCATCGCCGAACCGGTCCTGTCCTCCGGCGGCGTGCTCGACCTGCCGGAGGGGTACCTGGCCGCGCTGCGGGAGCGCTGCCACGAGCGGGGGATGCTGCTCGTGCTCGACGAGGCGCAGACCGGCATCGGCCGCACGGGTCTCATGTTCGCCCACGAGCGCGACGCCGTGATGCCCGACGTGCTCACCCTGTCGAAGACACTCGGTGCGGGCCTGCCGCTCGCGGCCGTCCTCACCACGCCCGAGGTCGAGGAGCGGGCGCACGAGCAGGGGTTCCTCTTCTACACGACCCACGTGTCCGACCCGCTGCCCGCGGCGGTCGGGCTGGCGGTCCTGGACGTCGTCGCGCGGGAGCGGCTCGCCGAGCGTGCGGTCGCCGCCGGTGACCGGCTGCGCGCCGGCCTCGACGAGCTGCAGGAGCGCCACGAGTGCATCGGCGACATCCGCGGCCGGGGCCTGCTCCTCGGCGTCGAGGTCGTGGCCGACCGGGCATCGCGCAAGCCTGCGCCCGAGACCGGCGCGGCGATCAGCCGGCGCTGCTTCGAGCTCGGGCTGTCCATGAACATCGTGCAGCTGCCGGCCATGGGCGGGGTCTTCCGCGTCGCGCCGCCGCTCACGGTCGCCGACGCCGAGATCGACCTCGGCCTGAGCATCCTCGACCAGGCGATCGGCGACGTCGCCGGCTGAGGCCGGCCACGCGCGGCGCTCCTACGACGCGCCGTGCGGCCGCCACGGCTCGTGCTCGTGCGAGAGCCACACCAGCTCGGGCTCGAGCGCGCGGATCAGCCGCTGGCCCTCGGTACGCGGCTCGTCGAGCTCGTCGAAGAAGACGGCCGTGTCCCCGGCGATGACGACCGGGTGCCCGCCGTTCTCGACGACGACCACCTGTGAGCCCGGGGTGTGGCCCGGCGCCGGGACGAGCCGGACCCCCGGGAGCACCTCGAGCTCGCCGTCCACGGGCACGTACTGCACGCCGGGCGCGTCGACCCACTCCCGGATCGTGTAGTCGTCCAGGCTGCGTGCGTCGTCGAGCTCCCGGCGCTGGACGTACGTCGGCCTCCCGGCGAACAGGTGGTTGCCGCCGCAGTGGTCGAAGTGCAGATGGGTGTTGACGACGACGTCGATGCCGGCCACGTCGAAGTCGCCATGCCTGCTCAGGGGAACCAGCTGAGGGTCCATGTCGGCGACCGCCGGATGCAGCTCCGTCAGGCCGGTGTCGACCAGCACGCGCCCCTCGGGATGCTCGATGACGTGCACGTACACCGGCAACCACTCGCTCTCGGCGAGCAACCGGGCCACGAGGACGGGCCTCACCACCGTGGTCATGCTGCCTCTTCCCCCTGCTGATGTCGGACCGGCTGTCGGAACGGCGCGCGCCGCGGCCGTCACCACGACGACTCCGCGGCCGCCCGGAAGTCATCGGTCGTGTCGCCCGCGACTCTCTCCGCCCTCAGCCGACCGGCATCCGCTGGTACTCGGGCGTGAGCTCCGTCCAGCGCTGCCGCCACCCCGCCTCCGGCGCCTGCTCGCTCCACGTCCGGTCGGTCGCGGCCCTGCCCTCGAGCGCCCGGCGGAGGTCCTCGAGATGGGCCTGCCAGCCCGCACCGTGGAAGTACAGCTTGTCCCGGGGGAGGCCGCGCTCCTCGACGACCAGCCGGGTCGAGGCGCCGTCCGGGGTGAGCCAGGCCTCGAGTTCGGACTCGTCGTCGGTGCCGGGCTCCATGGTCAGCAGCAGGTGGTGCGGCCGCTCGCACGCATCGATGCGCGCGGGCCCCGTCCACGTGCTGGTGAACACGGCGTGGATCGACCCGCCGAGCCGCAGGTCGCCCGACACCTTCGCCATCCAGCGGGCCAGCCGCTCCGGGTCCGTGCAGGCGGCCCACAGGTCGTCGATGTCGGTGGCGTACACGTCCTCCACGCGGACGGCCCCGCGCGTCGCATCCAGTGTTCGCATCGTTCCGATGGTCGTCATCTCCGCGCCTTCTTTCCTCGGGCGATCTCCATGTGCAGGGCGTCGAGCCGGTTGCGCCAGAGCGCGCGGTAGGGCCCGAGCCAGTCGTCCACCTCGACCAGGGCCTCGGGTCGGAGGGTGTAGATGCGGCGCTGGGCGTCCTGCCGGACGTCGACCAGCCCGGCCTCACGCAGCACGCGCAGGTGACGCGAGACACCGGGGCGCGCGATCGGGAGTGCAGCCGCGAGCTCGCCGGCCGTGGCCGGTCGGCCACGGAGGATCTCGAGCAGGGTCCGTCGGCTCGGGTCCGCCAGCGCTTGCAGCACCGCATCCATGGAGACCAACGTACCCTTCTTATTACGTAACCGCAAGGGTACGAAGAAACGTGTGTGGCAGCACGTTCGTACACGGGTGGGCGCGGTAGGCGTCCGAGCGTGGTGAGGACGCTGAAGTCTGTGCGGCACGCGCGACCTGCGCAGGGCTCACCGGCTCGCCCCACGACGAGCCCACCCACTGATCTTGGAAGTGTGGATGGACCTGACGATGGAGGATTCGGGTCGCCAGAGCGCTCATTTCGTCCAGGCTCGCGTACGACGGGACTTCCACGCTCGGTGGGCCCGCATCGCACGGCGTCGCGGCGCTCGATACCGGCGACCGGCGACCGGCGTCGCCGGCGACACGTCCTCCGCAGCGCCGGCCGGCGTCCTCCCGGCGGCGTGGGAGTCGAGCGGAACGAGTCAGTAGTACCAGGGGTACGGAGACCAGTCCGGCGGCCGCTTCTCGAGGAACGCGTCCCGGCCCTCGGCTGCCTCGTCCGTCATGTACGCGAGGCGGGTCGCCTCGCCGGCGAACACCTGCTGGCCGACCAGCCCGTCGTCGGTGAGGTTGAACGCGAATTTCAGCATGCGCTGAGCCGTCGGGCTCTTGCCGTTGATCTCGGCCGCCACCTCGAGGGCGGCGTCCTCGAGGTCCTGGTGCGGCACCACGAGGTTGACCGCGCCCATCCGGTGCATGGTCTCGGCGTCGTAGGTCCGCCCGAGGAAGAAGATCTCCCGGGCGAACTTCTGGCCGACCATCTTCGCCAGGTACGCCGACCCGAACCCGCCGTCGAACGACGCCACGTCGGCGTCGGTCTGCTTGAAGCGTGCGTGCTCGCGCGAGGCGATCGTCAGGTCGCAGACGACGTGCAGCGAGTGCCCACCGCCCGCCGCCCACCCCGGCACCACGGCGACGACGACCTTGGGCATCGTGCGGATGAGTCGCTGCACGTCGAGGATGTGCAGCCGGCCCGCGTCCGCCAGGGATGCACCCTCGTACTGGTAGCCGGAGCGGCCACGGATCCGCTGGTCGCCCCCGGAGCAGAACGCCCAGCCGCCGTCCTTCGGCGAGGGCCCGTTGCCGGTCAGCAGCACGCAGCCGACGTCCGACGTCATCCGGGCGTGGTCGAGCGCGCGGTACAGCTCGTCGACCGTGTGCGGCCGGAAGGCGTTGCGCACCTCGGGCCGGTCGAACGCGATCCGCACCGTCCCCCGCGCGGGGCCCGGCCGAACGCACCGGTGATAGGTCACGTCGGTGAAGTCGAAGCCCGGCATGGCCTGCCAGGCGGAGGCGTCGAAGAGGTCGCTGACCACGGCCGCCACTGTAGGGGTGGCCATCGGAGGCGTGACCCGCCCTGCCGTCGTTCGTCTGCCAGGCCGACACGCCGGCACTCGACGGCGTGTCCCTCGGTCGTGACGAATCCCCGTCGCCCGGGTCCCGCGGGCGTCACCGCCTCCCGGCTGCGAGCATGACGAGCGTGACCCCCTCGACCCTGCTCGCCCGGCTCGCCGTCGAGGCGATGCGGGTGCAGGGGGTCGAGCACGTCGTCCTGTGCCCCGGATCCCGCAGCGCGCCGCTGGCGTACGCCCTGGCCGGCGGCACCGACCCCCGCTTGCACGTGCGCACGGACGAGCGCTCCGCGGGCTTCACCGCCCTGGGGGCCGCCGGCGCCGTCGTGACCACGTCGGGAACCGCCGTCGCGAACCTGCACGCCGCGGTGCTCGAGGCGCACCACGCCAACCGGCCTCTCGTCGTCGTAACGGCCGACCGGCCGCCCGAGCTGCGCGGCACCTGGGCGAACCAGACGAGCGAGCTGCAGGCGCACATCTTCGGCGACGCTCTGCGCGCCCGGCTCGACCTGGCCGACACCGACGCGGTCAAGGACCCGCCCGGCGCGGCCGCGGCGCTCGCGCGCGCGCTCGCCACCGCACGAGGGCCGCGTCCCGGGCCCGTGCACCTCAACCTCGGGTTCAGCGACCCGCTCGTACCCCTGGACGACGAGGACGGCGACGTCACCGAGCTCCCGCCCGCGCAGACCCTCCAGCCGCCTGCACCCGAGGGCACCGTCGCCGTCCTCACACCCGGCCCGCGCACGGTGGTCGTGGCGGGCGACGGCGCACCGCCGGCCGCCGCGGAGCTCGCCGCCGAGGCCGGGTGGCCGCTGCTCGCCGAGCCCTCCTCGGGCGTCGCCGGGCCCCGCTCGGTGGCCGCCTACCGGCTGCTCCTCGAGCTGCCGGAGCTCGGCGGCCAGGTCGAGCGCGTGGTCGCCTACGGCCGCCCGACGCTCTCGCGGCCGGTCACCCGGCTGCTCACCCGCCCCGACGTCGACCTCGTGCTGGTCTCTCGGTACCCGCGGTGGCCCGATCCGGGCCGGCCCGCCCGGCGCGCCGCCGTCCTCGACGCGTCGGACGTGCGCCGCGACGTCGCCTGGAGCAGCCGCTGGGCGCTCGCGTCCGTGGCCGCCCGCAAGGCCCTGGACGCCGCCCTCGACGAGGCCGACGCGCAGGCACCAGTCGGGCCGGGGGTGGCGCGCGCCGTCGCCCGGTCGATGCGGCCCGGGGAGACACTGGTCGCCGCGGCGAGCAACCCGGTCAGGGACCTCGACCTCGTCGGTTCGGCACTCGCCGGGGGCGTGGGGGTGTGGGCCAACAGGGGGCTCGCCGGCATCGACGGCACGCTCTCGACGGCGGCGGGTATCGCGCTGCGCGGGAGCTTCGTGCGGGTGCTCGTCGGCGACCTGGCCTTCCTGCACGACCTGAACGGCCTGCTGGTGCCGCCCGGGGAGCAACGCCCGCACCTGCAGGTCGTCGTGCTCAACGACGACGGCGGGGGCATCTTCAGCCTGCTCGAGCACGGCGAGCGGGCGGACCGCGGGCCGGACGAGGCCGCGGTGTTCGAGCGGGTGTTCGGCACCCCGCACGGGGCCGACCTGGCCGCCCTGTGCGCGGGTTACCGCGTGCGGCACCGGCAGGTCACGTCCGTGGCGCAGCTCGCCGGCGCTCTGGCGGAGCCGCCGGACGGCCTGAGCGTCGTCGAGGTCGCCGCCGCGCGCGCGGGCCTGCGGGAGCTGCACGCCCGCATCCGCCTCGCCGTGCACGAGTCGGCCCGCGCCGCCCTGACGACGGCGCCCTGAGGTCAGTCCGAGGCGAGGGCGTCGCGCATCGGCACGAGCTTCGCGTCGGACTCCGACAGCTCCGCCTCGGGGTCGGATCCGGCGACGATGCCGCAACCCGCGAAGAGGCGCGCGCGCCGGGGATCCGAGGGGTCGAGCCGGGCGCAGCGCAACGCGATGCCCCACTCGCCGTCGCCCTCGGCGTCGATCCACCCGACGGGGCCCGCGTAGCGGTCGCGGTCCATGCCTTCGAGCTCGTCGATGAGCGCGGCCGCGGACGTCGTCGGCGTGCCGCAGACCGCTGCCGACGGGTGCAGCGCGGCGGCGAGCTCGAGGCTGGAGCTGCCGTCGGCCAGCACGCCGGTGACGTCGGTCGCGAGGTGCATCACGTTGGCGAGGTGCAGCACGAACGGGGCCTCGGGCACGTTCGTCGACGTGCAGTGCGGCTCGAGCGCCTGCGCGACGGAGCGCACGGCGTACTCGTGCTCCTCGAGGTCCTTGCTGGAGCGCGCCAGCCGGGCGGCGAGGGCCAGGTCGCGGGCGTCGTCGCCGGTGCGGCGGATGGTGCCGGCGAGCACGCGGGAGGTGACGAGGCCCTTCTCGCGGCGCACCAGCATCTCGGGGGTGGCGCCGACAAGACCGTCGACGCTGAACGTCCAGCAGCCGGGGTAGCGCGGCGCGAGCCGCCGCAGCAGCCACCGCGGGTCGAGCTCGTGCTCGCTGCGTGCCTCGAGGTCGCGGGCCAGCACCACCTTCTCGACCTCGGCGCGGCCGATGCGGCCGATCGCGGTGGCCACCATCCGCTCCCACGCGGGGGCCGAGCGGGCGCCGTCGGCGTAGGCGACCTCGCCGGGCGTCCTGGGAGGTGCCTGCGAGCGTAGCTTCGCAGGCGCTGGGAGACGCGTGTTCGTACCCCGGGCGGCCCTGGTCACGGTGGTGACCCACCAGCGGCCGCCGCGTGCCCCGACCACCACCTCGGGCACCACCAGCACCCCGCCGGCGGCGGAACGGGGGGAGAAGGCGAACGAGCCGAAGGCGACGGGGCCGGTGCCGGGCAGCCCCACCTCGTCGCGGACGACGGCGTGCCGGTTCAGCTCGGCCCAGGCGAATTCCGCGTCCTTGAAGCGCGTGGGCCCCTCGGTCTCGATCCGCGCGGCGGACCCCCACCCCACCAGGCCCTCGCCCCGGCGCACCCAGGCGAGCGCGCCGGCCCGCGGCAGGAGCGACAGCAGCGGCCCGGGGTCCGCCAGGGGGACCGTCCGGGCCACCAAGGGCGCGCCGGCACTCTCCTGCCAGCTGGCGGTGGACATCGATCACCACTGTAGGCGGGGGGCTGCGCGCCTGCCCTGCGGGGCCCTGCGACGATGGCCACATGCCCCGCGCGAGCCTGGAGAAGCGTCCGCACGAGGTCGCCGCCATGTTCGACGAGGTGGCGGCCCGCTACGACCGCACCAACGACGTCCTGTCGCTGTGGCAGGACCGGCGCTGGCGCCGAGCGGTGCTGCACGCGCTCGACCTGCGCACCGGGGAGCGCCTGCTCGACCTGGCGGCCGGCACCGGCACGTCGACCGTGCCCTTCGCCGACGCGGGCGTGCGCGCGGTGCCGTGCGACTTCTCCCTCGGGATGCTCCGGGTGGGCAAGCGGGCCCGGCCCGACCTGCAGTTCGTCGCCGGCGACGCCACCCGGCTGCCCTTCGCGGACGGCGCCTTCGATGCGGTGACCATCTCGTTCGGGCTGCGCAACGTCGGCGACACCGCGGCGGCCCTCGTGGAGATGCGCCGCGTCACCCGCTCCGGCGGCCGGCTCGTGGTGTGCGAGTTCTCCCACCCCAGCTGGGGCCCATGGCGCCAGGTGTACACGGAGTACCTGATGCGGGCGCTCCCGGCGGTGGCCCGGCGCGTCTCCTCCTCGCCCGACTCCTACGTGTACCTCGCCGAGTCGATCCGGGCCTGGCCCGACCAGCGGCGGCTCGGCGAGCAGCTCGCCGCCGCGGGCTGGTCGAAGGTCGCCTACCGGAACCTCTCCGGCGGCATCGTGGCCCTGCACCGCGCCGTCCGCGGCTGAGGGCGCACTCCCCGTCCCCGCCTGGGCGGGCCCCCTCGCGGACGCTTTGCAGTGGTCTCACATCTGACGCCGGGGAGGATGGGGTAGTGGGCGGCGCCCCGTGGGTCCAGATTCGAGGCCACCGCAAAGCGTGGGTGCCGGGGTGTCAGGTGGGTCCAGATTGGAGGCCACCGCAAAGCGTGGGTGCCGGGTGTCAGGCGGTGGCGGGAGTGCAGGGCGTCGCACGTGCCGGGAGGCCGCGGGTCTCGCTCGGCGCTGAGCTCCCCGCCTCGGCCCGCCGGGGACGGGTCCCGACGGGCGTGGCGGGGGTGCTGTGTGTGCGCTGAGGGCAGTACCACGTATCCTGACATCAGTGCTCGTGAAAAGCTTCACAAGCGCACATGAGAGCACCCGTCCGACGGCGAGAGGCGCCGCTCGGGCGGCGTCCGGAACGGCTCGCGGAGGCGGGCCGAACCCGGCACGGAGCCCTGCCGGTCGCGCCCTAGGATGGGCCGCGGTCGACTGGGGTCGCAGCAGGTCCCGTCAGAGAGTGTGGGCCCGGCCCCCCGCCGGACCTCGACGCGAAGGGTGAGGGCGTGAACCCCTACGTACCGATCCTCGTCCTGGGAGCCATCTCGGCGGGGTTCGCGGTGTTCTCGATCGGTGCCGGCGCGCTGTCGGGCCCGAAGCGCTACAACCGCGCGAAGCTCGACGCCTACGAGTGCGGCATCGAGCCCACCCCGCACGCCGCGGGCGGCGGCCGGTTCCCGGTCAAGTACTACCTCGTGGCGATGCTCTTCATCGTCTTCGACATCGAGAGCGTGTTCCTCATCCCCTACGCGGTGGCCTTCGACCAGCTGAAGCTGTTCGGCCTGGTCGAGATGGTGCTGTTCATCGCCACCGTGTTCGTCGCCTATGCCTACGTGTGGCGCCGCGGCGGCCTGGAATGGGACTGACCCGAGGATTCCCGAGGGTCCCGGTAGGGCCGCGCTGAGAGGGCTGGCACAACTGTCATGGGTATCGAGGAGAAGCTGCCGAGCGGCTTCCTGCTGACGTCGGTCGAGCAGATCGCCGGCTACATGCGCAAGAGCTCGCTCTGGCCCGCCACGTTCGGTCTCGCCTGCTGCGCCATCGAGATGATGACGACCGGCGGACCCAAGTACGACCTCGCCCGCTTCGGCATGGAGGTCTTCCGCGCGTCGCCGCGCCAGGCCGACCTGATGATCGTCGCCGGCCGGGTGAGCCAGAAGATGGCGCCCGTCCTCCGGCAGATCTACGACCAGATGGTCGAGCCGAAGTGGGTGCTCGCGATGGGCGTCTGCGCCTCGTCCGGCGGCATGTTCAACAACTACGCGATCGTGCAGGGCGTCGACCACGTCGTCCCGGTCGACATCTACCTGCCCGGCTGCCCGCCGCGTCCCGAGATGCTGATCAACGCGATCCTCACCCTGCACGAGGAGATCCAGAACATGCCGCTCGGCGCGAACAAGGTGAAGGCGGCGAAGGCCGCCGAGCAGGCCGCGCTCGAGGCGATCCCGACCTCGCAGATGAAGGGCCTGCTGCGGTGAGCGAGACCCCGCACCCCGAAGAGGTCAGCCCCGACCAGGACGCGGTCGGCAACCTCCCCGCCACGACGGCCGCCGAGCCCGAGCTGGTCGAGGTCCGGCGCGGCATGTTCGGCCAGCAGGACACCGGCGACACGTCGGGGTACGACGGGCTGGTCCGCACGGTCACGATGCCGGCTCCGGCGGAACGGCCGTTCGGCGGTGAGTACGACGCCGTGGCCGACGCGCTCGCCGGCGCTCTCGCCCGGACCGGCCGCACGTTCGAGGTGGCGATCGAGAAGACGGTCGTCGACCGCGGCGAGATCACGTTCTACGTGCGCCGGGACGCGATCCTCGACACCTGCCGGATCCTGCGGGACGACCCCGACCTGCGGTTCGAGCTGCTCTCGGGGGTCAGCGGCGTGCACTACCCCGCGGACGCCGGCCGCGAGCTGCACGCCGTCTACCACCTGCTCTCGATCACGCACAACCGCCGCGTGCGCCTCGAGGTCGCCGCCCCCGACGCCGACCCGCACATCCCCTCCGTCGTCCCGGTCTACCCGACGGCGGACTGGCACGAGCGCGAGACCTGGGACTTCTTCGGCATCGTCTTCGACGGGCACCCGGCGCTCACACGCATCGAGATGCCCGACGACTGGCCCGGCCACCCGCAGCGCAAGGACTACCCGCTGGGCGGCATCGACGTGGAGTACAAGGGCGCGGTCATCCCGCCGCCCGACACCCGGAGGTCGTACACCTGATGAGCGACCAGACCCTGAACCCGCGCGTGTCCGACGACCCGCGCCGGGACCCGCCGGTCGGCGCCGACGGACGAGGCGACCCCGCCGCCGCCGAGAACGTCGACGTCGCGCCGGGTGCGACCGCCCCCGGCACGACGGACGACGCCGACCCCTACGGCATGCCCGACGACGCCGCCACCGAGGGACGGGTCTTCACCGCGAGCGGCGGCGACTGGGACGAGATCGCAGACGAGGCGGCCCAGCTCGGCGAGGAGCGCATCGTCGTCAACATGGGCCCCCAGCACCCCTCGACGCACGGCGTGCTGCGGCTCATCCTCGAGATCGACGGCGAGACGGTGACCGAGGCCCGGTGCGGCATCGGCTACCTGCACACCGGCATCGAGAAGAACATGGAGTTCCGCACCTGGACGCAGGGCGTCACGTTCTGCACGCGGATGGACTACCTGTCCCCGCTCTACCAGGAGGCCGCCTACTGCCTCGGGGTCGAGAGGCTCCTGGGCATCCGGGACGACGTCCCCGAGCGGGCCGACGTCATCCGCGTCCTGCTGCTCGAGCTCAACCGGGTCAGCTCGCACGTCGTCGCGCTCGCCACCGGCGGCATGGAGATCGGCGCCCTGACGGTCATGACCGTCGGCTTCCGGATGCGCGAGCGTGTGCTCAAGCTCCTCGAGCTCGTCACCGGGCTGCGCATGAACCACGCGTTCATCCGGCCCGGCGGTCTCGCGCAGGACCTCCCGCCCGGTGCGCTCGACACCATCGCCGACGCCCTGCCCGACATCTACCAGGACATCTCCGACATCGAGAAGCTGTCGAACGAGAACCCGCTGGTGCGCTCGCGGCTCGTCGACGTCGGCTACCTCGACCTCACCGGGTGCATGGCCCTGGGGATGACCGGGCCCGTGCTGCGCGCCACCGGCCTGCCGCACGACCTGCGCCGCTCGCAGCCCTACCTCGGCTACGAGGACTACGAGTTCGACGTCGTCACCTGGGACACCTGCGACGCGTACGGGCGGCTGCGCATCCGCATCGAGGAGATGCGCCAGTCGCTGCGGATCGTCGAGCAGGGCATTCGCCGCCTGCGGGACATCCCGCCCGGCCCGGTCATGGTCGGCGACCGCAAGATCGCCTGGCCCGCGCAGCTCGCCATCGGCGGCGACGGCATGGGCAACAGCCTCGACCACATCCGCGAGATCATGGGCCAGTCGATGGAGGCCCTGATCCACCACTTCAAGCTGGTGACCGAGGGCTTCCGCGTGCCGGCCGGGCAGGTCTACTCGGCCGTCGAGTCCCCGCGCGGCGAGCTCGCCGCGCACCTCGTCTCGGACGGTGGCACCAGGCCCTACCGGGCGCACTTCCGCGACCCGTCGTTCGTCAACCTGCAGGCCGTTGCGGCGATGTGCGAGGGCGGCCAGATCGCCGACGTCGTCGCCGCGGTGGCCTCGCTCGACCCCGTGATGGGTGGAGTCGACCGCTGATGTCCCTCTCTCCCGACCAGGCGAGCCGCGCCCTCGCCGACTCGCTCACCGACGACGTCACCCGGGCCCGGCTCGAGGCCGACGCCGCGCAGATCATCGCCCGCTACCCCGTCGCCCGGTCGGCGCTGCTGCCGATGCTGCACCTGGTGCAGAGCGAGGAGGGCTTCGTCAGCCCCGACGGCATCGCGTTCTGCGCCGAGCAGCTGGGCCTGACGACGGCCGAGGTGTCCGCGGTCGCAACCTTCTACACCCAGTACAAGCGCCACCCCAACGGCACCTACACGGTGGGGGTCTGCATCAACACCCTGTGCGCGGTCATGGGCGGCGACGAGATCTTCCGGACGCTGGAGGAGCACCTCGGCATCGGGCACGACGAGACGACCGAGGACGGCGCCGTCACGCTGGAGCGGATCGAGTGCAACGCGGCCTGCGACTACGCGCCCGTCGTCATGGTCAACTGGGAGTTCTTCGACGACCAGACGCCGGCGACCGCCCGGGAGCTGACCGACCGGCTGCGCGCCGGCGAGCCCGTCACCCCGACCCGGGGCGCCGCCTCGGTGTGCACCTTCAAGCAGATGTCGCGGGTGCTCGCCGGGTTCGGCGACGGTCGCGCCGACGAGGGCGTCGCCGCCGGCCCCGCCACCCTCCGGGGCACGCTCCTGGCCAAGGAGCGGGGCTGGACCGCGCCCGAGGGTCGCAGCAGCGGCCGCCGCCGGGACGGCACGAGCTCGGCGACGGCGGACCAGCTCGGCCCGGTCACGGCCAGCTCCGAGAGCACCGCCCGCGACGGCGTGACGAGTGCCAACGACCGTCCCGCGGCCGCCCCCGACTCCGACCGGGGCGGCACGACCGCCGGCAAGCCGCCGGCGGACGCCACGGCCGGCCCCGCCGACAGCGGCCGTGCCACGACGCCGCGCCCACGCGACCCCGGCAGCGCCGCCGCTCCCGGTACGGGCCCCGAGAGCGACCCGGGCACTCCCTCGACCGACCCCGCGGAGGGCTGAGATGACGACGCTGACCCCGGTGTTCAGCCGCAACTGGGACGCCGACCGCGCCTGGTCGCTGGCGACGTACGAGCAGGACGGCGGCTACCAGGGCCTGCGGGCCGCGCTGGCGATGGCGCCCGCCGACGTCATCACCGCCGTCAAGGACTCCGGCCTGCGCGGCCGCGGCGGCGCGGGCTTCCCGACCGGGCTCAAGTGGAGCTTTCTGCCCAAGCCCGACGGCGGCCCGCGCTACCTCGTGGTCAACGCCGACGAGTCCGAGCCCGGCACCTGCAAGGACGTCCCGCTCATGCTGGCGAGCCCGCAGGTGCTGATCGAGGGCGTGATCATCACGAGCTTTGCGATCGGATGCAACACGGCCTTCATCTACGTCCGCGGCGAGGTCCTGCACGTGTACCGCCGGCTGCTCGCGGCGGTCCAGGAGGCCCGCGCCGCGGGCTACGTCGGCCAGAACATCCTCGGCTCCGGCTTCGACCTCGACATCGTCGTCCACGCCGGTGCGGGCGCCTACATCTGCGGCGAGGAGACGGCCCTGCTCGACTCGCTCGAGGGCCGGCGCGGCCAGCCGCGGCTCAAGCCCCCGTTCCCCGCGGTCGCCGGCCTCTACGCCCGGCCGACCGTGGTGAACAACGTCGAGTCGATCGCGAGCGTCCCGGGCATCGTGCTCGAGGGCGCGGACTGGTTCTCGTCGATGGGCACGGAGAAGTCGGCCGGCTTCGGCCTGTTCTCGCTGTCGGGCCATGTGACCAACCCCGGCCAGTACGAGGCGCCGCTCGGGATCACCCTGCGCGAGCTGCTCGACATGGCCGGCGGCGTCCGCGCCGGGCACCGGCTGAAGTTCTGGACGCCGGGAGGCTCCTCGACGCCGCTGTTCACCGACGAGCACCTCGACACCCCGCTCGACTTCGAGTCGGTCGGTGCCGCGGGCTCGATGCTCGGCACCCGGGCGCTGCAGATCTTCGACGAGACGACCTGCGTGGTGCGCGCGGTGCTCCGCTGGACCGAGTTCTACAAGCACGAGTCCTGCGGCAAGTGCACGCCGTGCCGGGAGGGCACGTACTGGCTGGTGCAGATCCTGCGCCGGCTCGAGGCGGGCGAGGGCAGCGAGGCGGACCTCGGCAAGCTGCTCGACATCTGCGACAACATCCTCGGCCGCTCGTTCTGCGCGCTCGGCGACGGCGCCACCAGCCCGATCACGTCGTCCGTGCAGTACTTCCGCGACGAGTACGTCCGCCACTTCACGGGCGGCGGGTGTCCCTTCGACCCCGTCGCGTCCACCGTCTTCGCCGGAGCGATCGCCTGATGACTGCAACGACGTCGGTCACCACCAAGGAGCCGTCGGGGGCGCCGAGGCCCGACCTCGTCACCGCGACGATCGACGACGTGGAGATCAGCGTCCCCAAGGGGACCCTGGTCATCCGCGCCGCCGAGCAGATCGGCATCGCCATCCCGCGGTTCTGCGACCACCCGCTGCTCGCGCCCGCGGGAGCGTGCCGGCAGTGCCTCGTCGAGGTCGCGACGCCCGGCCCCGACGGGTCGCTGCGCGCCATGCCGAAGCCGCAGGCCAGCTGCACCCTCGAGGTCACGCCCGGCATGGTCGTGCGCACGCAGTACACCTCGCCGGTGGCCGCGAAGGCGCAGGCCGGCGTGATCGAGCTGCTGCTCGTGAACCACCCGCTCGACTGCCCGGTCTGCGACAAGGGCGGCGAGTGCCCGCTGCAGAACCAGGCGATGAGCAACGGCGCGCCGACCAGCCGCTTCCAGGAGAAGAAGCGGACCTTCCCCAAGCCGATCCGCATCTCCACCCAGGTGCTGCTCGACCGCGAGCGCTGCGTGCTGTGCCAGCGCTGCACCCGGTTCAGCAAGGAGATCGCCGGCGACCCGTTCATCGACCTGCAGAACCGCGGCGCCGATCAGCAGATCGGCGTGTTCTCGCCGGGTGTGCTCGGCTTCACGACGTCCGTGGTGACCGAGGGCGGGGCGACCGTCGACGAGAGCGGCCAGCCGTTCGCGAGCTACTTCTCCGGCAACACGGTCCAGATCTGCCCGGTCGGCGCGCTCACCGGCGCCGCCTACCGGTTCCGGGCGCGCCCGTTCGACCTGGTGTCGACGCCGGGCGTCTGCGAGCACTGCGCCTCGGGCTGCGGCCTGCGGGTCGACCACCGCCGCGGCACGGTGATGCGCCGCCTGGCGCTGGAGGACCCGGCGGTCAACGAGGACTGGAACTGCGACAAGGGCCGCTGGGCCTTCACCTGGCAGACCGCCGCCGACCGGCTCGAGCACCCCATGGTCCGCGACGAGGAGACCGGCGAGCTGCGGGTCGCCTCCTGGCCCGAGGCCCTGGACGTCGCCGCGCGGGGCCTGGCCGCCGCGCGGGCGGCCGGCGGCGTGGGCGTGCTCGCGGGCGGCCGCCTGACCGTCGAGGACGCCTACGCGTACGCGAAGTTCGCGCGGGTCGCACTCGGCACCAACGACGTCGACTTCCGCGCCCGCCCGCACTCGGTCGAGGAGGAGGCGTTCCTTGGGCACGCCGTCTCCGGTGCGGGTCTCACGGTCACCTACGCCGACCTCGAGCAGGCCCCGGTCGTGCTCCTCGCGGGCCTCGAGCCGGAGGAGGAGTCGCCGATCCTGTTCCTGCGGCTGCGCAAGGCCGTCTCGAAGGGTGGGCCGAAGGGGCTGGCGGTGCACTCCGTCGCCCCGTGGGCGACCCGCGGCCTGACCAAGCTCGGGGGCCGGCTCGTGCCGGCCGCGCCCGGCACCGAGGCCGAGGTGCTCGACGCCATCGGGGCTCCGCCCGACGACGCGGTCGACGAGGTCGCCGACCTCTCCGGCGCGCTGCGCCAGGCCGGCGCCGTGATCCTCGTCGGCGAGCGGCTGGCCGCGGTCCCCGGCGCCCTCACCGCCGCCCTGCGCCTGGCCGCAGGCACCGGGGCGCGTCTCGCCTGGGTGCCCCGCCGCGCCGGCGAGCGCGGTGCCGTCGAGGCCGGCGCGCTGCCGTCGCTGCTTCCCGGCGGCCGCCCGGTCGCCGACGCCGCCGCCCGGGTCGACGTCGCCGCCGTCTGGGGCGTGCCGTCGCTGCCGTCGGTGACGGGCCGCGACACCACGGGCATCCTGGCCGCCGCCGCCTCCGGCCGCCTCGGTGGCCTGGTCGTCGGCGGCGTCGACCCCGCCGACCTGCCCGACCCCGCCGCCGCGCTCGCCGCCCTCGACGCCGCGTTCGTCGTCAGCCTCGAGGTCCGCGCCAGCGAGGTCACCCGCCGCGCCGACGTCGTCCTGCCGGTCGCCCCGCCCGCCGAGAAGGCCGGCACCTTCGTCGACTGGGAGGGCCGCTGGCGCACCTTCCAGCTGGCCCTGCGGACGACGGCCATGTCCGACCTGCGCGCGATCGACGCGCTCGCCGACACCATGGACGCACCGCTGGGCCTGCGCGGCATCGAGCGCGCCCGGGCCGAGCTCGCCGAGCTCGACGCCTGGGAGGGCGCGCGTGCCGACGCACCCGGCGTCCGGTCCGGTGAGCCGCCGCGCCCGCAGCGCGGCACCGCGGTACTGGCCACCTGGCACCTGCTCCTCGACGAGGGCCGGCTGCAGGACGGCGAGCCCTACCTCGCCGGCACCCGGCACGTGCCGGTCGCGCGGATGTCGCTGGCCACGGCGGTCGAGATCGGTGCCGCCGACGGCGGCCCGGTCACGGTGTCGACCGCCCGGGGCGCCGTGACGTTGCCGCTCGTCGTCACGCCGATGGCCGACCGGGTGGTCTGGATCCCCACGAACTCGCCGGGCAGCGCCGTGCGCGCAACGCTCGGGGCCGACAACGGCGCGCTCGTGACGGTCACCGCCGGCACCACCGGGACCGGGGCCGTCACCTCGCAGACGCGGACCGAGCAGGGAGCACGGGCATGATCTCTGTGGAGAACCCCACCGCCGACTTCGGCCAGGACAACGGCTGGGTCGTCCTCGGGAAGGCGCTGGTCGTCTTCGTCTTCCTGGTGGTCACCACGCTGGTCATGATCTGGGCGGAGCGCCGGGTGGTCGGGCGGATGCAGTCCCGCCCCGGGCCCAACCGGACCGGCCCGTTCGGCCTGCTCCAGTCGCTGGCCGACGGCGTGAAGCTCGCCCTGAAGGAGGACATCCTCCCGCGGGCCGTCGACAAGGCCGTCTTCATCCTGGCGCCGATCATCTCGGCGACCACGTGCTTCCTCGCGTTCGCGGTGATCCCGTTCGGGCCGGAGGCGCGCATCCCGTTCACGAGCATCGAGACACCGCTGCAGCTGACCGACCTCAACGTGGCTGTGCTCTTCGTTCTCGCCGTCGCCGCCGTCGGGGTCTACGGGATCGTGCTCGCCGGCTGGTCGTCCGGCTCCACCTACCCGCTGCTCGGCGGAGTGCGCTCGTCGGCCCAGATCATCTCCTACGAGATCGCGATGGGGCTCGCGCTCATCAGCGTGTTCCTCTACGCCGGCTCGATGTCGACGTCCGCGATCGTCGACGCGCAGGCGCACGGCGCCACGGTCACGCTGGCCGGCCACGAGCTGCAGATGCCCTCGTGGAACGCCATCGTGCTGCTGCCCGCCTTCGTCATCTACTGCATCTCGATGGTGGGCGAGACCAACCGTGCCCCGTTCGACCTGCCCGAGGCCGAGGGCGAGCTCGTCGGGGGCTTCCACACCGAGTACTCGTCGCTCAAGTTCGCGCTCTTCTTCCTCGCCGAGTACGTCAACATGGTCACCGTCTCGGCCATCGCGACCACGCTCTTCCTGGGCGGCTGGCGCGCGCCGTGGCCGATCTCGCTGTGGAGCAGCGCGAACACCGGGTGGTACCCGGTGCTCTGGTTCGTGATGAAGCTCTGGGTGTTCCTCTTCGTCTTCATCTGGCTGCGGGGCACCCTGCCCAGGCTGCGCTACGACCAGTTCATGCGCTTCGGCTGGAAGATCCTCATCCCGGGCGCGCTGCTGTGGGTGGTCGCGGCGTCGGCGATGCGGGTGCTGCGCACGAGCGGCGACCTCGCGACGGCGCAGCGGTGGGGGATCATCGCCGGCCTCGCGCTCATCGTGATCGGCCTGCTGGCCGCCTACGAGACGAACCAGCGCCGCGAGGCGGCGCTCGAGGCGTCCCGGCACGAGGAGGCCCCCGAGACGCTCGACCCGTTCGCGGGCGGGTACCCTGTGCCGCCGTTGCCGGGTCAGACGCTCGTCCGCTCCGCGGGCTCGCTCGAGCAGGGTCGCACCCGCACGGACGGCACGAACGGCACCGACGGCGCACCCCGCGTCGTGACCGCCGGCGCCACCGCCCGCGAGGGCGGCGCGCAGGCGCCGACCAAGGAGGAGGTCCGCGGTGGCTGACCGCCCCGACACCCGGCCGGAGGTCGACGAGCGGCCGGCGAGCATCAGGGACAAGCTCGCCGGCTTCGGCGTCACCTTCACCACGATGTTCACGCGGGTCGTGACCGAGGAGTACCCCGAGGTCAAGGTGCCCACCCAGCCGCGCTACCACGGCCGGCACCAGCTCAACCGGCACCCCGACGGCCTCGAGAAGTGCATCGGATGCGAGCTCTGCGCGTGGGCCTGCCCGGCCGACGCCATCTACGTCGAGGGCGCCGACAACACCGAGGGGGAGCGCTTCTCGCCCGGTGAGCGCTACGGCCGCGTCTACCAGATCAACTACCTGCGGTGCATCTTCTGCGGGCTCTGCATCGAGGCGTGCCCGACCCGGGCGCTGACCATGACGAACGAGTACGAGCTCGCCGGCCCCAGCCGCGCCGGGCTCATCTACGAGAAGCAGGACCTGCTCGGGCCCCTGCTGCCGGGCATGCTCGAGGCGCCGCACCCGATGGTCGCCGGCACCACCGAGAAGGACTACTACCGCGGTCTCGTCACCGAGGCCACGCCCGAGCAGAAGGCCTACATCGAGGCCCGCCGCGGACAGGCGGCGTCCGGGGAGGATCCCGAGGCGGGCTCGGGCGACCGATCGACCGGGGCCACGGACGGCAAGCCGTCGGTCGAGGGGAGCGTGGCCCGGTGAGCGCTCTCGCGGGGCTGACCGGCGCGCTGCCCACAGCCGCCTCGGCCGACATGACCGGCGGCGAGTCCGTGCTCTTCTGGATCCTCGGCCCGGTCATGGTCGTGGCGGCGCTCGGCCTGCTCTTCGCGAAGAAGGCGGTGCACGCCGCGCTGTGCATGGCCATGGTCATGATCGGTCTGGGCATCGTGTACTTCGCGCAACAGGCGCCCTTCCTCGGTAGCGTGCAGATCTTCGTCTACACCGGCGCCGTCATGATGCTCTTCCTCTTCGTGCTCATGCTCGTCGGCGTCGACTCGTCCGACTCCCTGGTCGAGACCATCAAGGGCCAGCGCGCCGCCGCCACCCTGCTCGGCATCGGCGTCGCCGTGCTGCTGCTCGGGGTGCTGACCCACGTGGTGTTCCCGGCCCCCACCGGCCTCGACGCCGTCAACGCGCAGGGCAACATCACCACCCTCGCCACCTTGATCTTCGGCCAGTACATCTGGGCGTTCGAGGTGACCGGCGCGCTGCTCATCACCGCCGCGCTGGGCGCGATGGTGCTCGCCCACCGGGAGCGGCTGTTCCCCAAGCCGACCCAGCGCGAGCTCGCCGAGCGCCGCATCAAGGAGGGCCCGATCAAGGCCCCGCTGCCGGCACCGGGCGTGTTCGCGCGGCACAACGCCGTCGACATCCCCGCGCTGCTGCCCGACGGCACCCCGAGCGAGCTGTCGGTCTCGCGCGTGCTCACCGCCCGCGGCCAGATGCGCCCATCGGAGGAGCTCAGCGGCGAGGTCGGCACCACCGTCACGGAGATCGAGGACCCGCTGGGCGAGGACGTCCCGGCGGTGGGGGAGCCCGGAGCGGGCGCGACGGGCGTCGGCGCCCATGGGGCCGCCGCCGCACCCGGTCTCGGTGACGGGCCGGAGCGCGCCACCGGCGCCGTCCGGACCCGCGGAGGCGGACCCCGATGAGCCTGTCCTGGTGGCTGTACCTGTCGGCGCTGCTGTTCTCGATCGGCGCGGGGGCCGTGCTGGTGCGGCGCAACGCCATCATCGTGTTCATGGGCGTCGAGCTCATGCTCAACGCGACCAACTTGTCCTTCGTCACCTTCGCCCGTATGCAGGGCAACCTCGACGGCCAGGTGATCGCGCTGTTCGTCATGCTCGTCGCGGCGGCCGAGGTCGTCGTGGGCCTCGCGATCATCATGACGATCTTCCGCACCCGGCGGTCGGCGTCGGTCGACGACGCCAACCTGCTCAAGTACTGAGAGGGCTGCTCCAGTGACTCCACTGTTGGCCGCGATCCCGGCCGAGGAGAGCACCCGCGGGGTGTACCAGGCCGCCAGCGGCACGCTGCAGACCGGCTCGTGGCTGCTCGTCGCGCTGCCGGCGCTCGGCGCCGCCGTGCTGCTGCTCGGCGGCCGCCGCACCGACCGCTGGGGCCACTGGCTCGCGGTGGCGCTGTCGTGGGCGGCGTTCGTCTGGGCCGCCCTGCTCTTCATCGACCTGCTCGGGCTCGACGCCGGTCAACGGGCCCGCGACCTGCACCTGTTCGACTGGATCCCGGCGGGGTCGTTCCAGCTCAGCGCGGGGCTGCTGCTCGACCCGCTGTCCGTGACGTTCGCGCTTCTGGTCACGTTCGTGGGGTCGCTCATCCTCGTCTACTCCGTGGCCTACATGGAGCACGACCACGACCGGCGGCGCTTCTTCGCGTACCTGAACCTGTTCGTCGCGGCGATGCTCCTGCTCGTCCTCGCCGACAGCTACCTGCTGCTCTACGTCGGTTGGGAGGGCGTGGGCCTGGCGTCCTACCTGCTCATCGGCTTCTGGAACTACAACCCGGCCTACGCGACGGCGGCCAAGAAGGCCTTCGTGGTCAACCGGGTGGGCGACCTCGGGCTGTCCATCGCCCTCATGATCATGTTCGCCGGGTTCGGGTCGGTGGCCTACTCGGTCGTGCTCTCCAACGCGAACAAGGCGTCCGAGGGCCTGCTGACGGCCATCGGGCTGATGCTGCTGCTCGGGGCGTGCGGCAAGTCCGCCCAGTTCCCGCTGCAGTCCTGGCTCGGCGACGCGATGGCCGGTCCGACGCCGGTCTCGGCGCTGATCCACGCGGCGACGATGGTCACCGCCGGCGTCTACCTCGTCGTCCGGTCGGGGCCGATCTACGAGGGCGCCCCGAACGCGGCGCTGGTCGTCGTGATCGTCGGTGCGATCACGCTGCTCTTCGGCGCGATCGTCGGCTGCGCGAAGGACGACATCAAGAAGGCGCTGGCTGCCTCGACGATGTCGCAGATCGGCTACATGATGCTGGCCGCCGGTCTCGGCCCGATCGGCTACGTCTACGCCATCCTGCACCTGCTCACGCACGGCTTCTTCAAGGCCGGCATGTTCCTCGGCGCCGGCTCCGTCATGCACGGGATGAACGACTCGGTCGACATGCGCCGCTTCGGCGGCCTGCTCCCGGTCATGCGGATCACCGCCCTGACCTTCGGCGCCGGATGGCTGGCGATCATCGGCTTCCCGTTCCTGTCGGGATTCTGGAGCAAGGACAAGATCATCGAGACGGCGTTCGCGACCGGCGACGGCTGGCGCCCGTGGGTGTTCGGCCTCGTGGCGCTGCTCGGTGCCGGGATCACGGCGTTCTACATGTCCCGGCTCTACTTCATGACCTTCCTCGGCAAGCGCCGCTGGGTCGACGACGCCCACCCGCACGAGTCGCCCGCGCTCATGACCGTGCCGCTCGTCGTCCTGGCGCTGGGGTCGCTGTTCCTCGGCGGCCTGCTGCTCGTCCACGGCGGGTTCCAGACCTGGCTGGAGCCGTCGACGAGCGCCGGCCGGGAGGGGGAGCCGGTGCTGTCGGCCACGCTCCTGCCCTTCCTCACAGTGCTCGTCGTCGCCGCCGGCGTCGCCCTGGCCTGGCGGATGTACCTCGCGGCCCCGGTGCCGGTGGTCGCGCCGCGCGGCTCGATCGCGACGGTCGCCGCCCGCCGCGACCTCTTCCAGGACGACGTCAACGAGGCCGTGTTCATGCGGCCCGGCCAGTACCTGACGCGCTCGCTCGTCTTCGGCGACGTCCGGGGGATCGACGGGGCCGTGCGTGGCTCCGCGGCGCTGATCGGCGGGCTCGCCGGCCGGTGGCGCCGCTGGCAGACCGGCTTCGTGCGGTCCTACGCCCTGTCGATGCTGGCCGGGGTGATCGTGCTCGCGATCGGCGTGCTTGTCGTCCAGATCTGACCCGCCCGACCAGAGACCCGACCAGAGACCCGACCAGAGACCCGACCAGAGACCGACCAGACACCGACCAGACACCGACCAGACACCGACCAAGAGCCTGACGAACCTGACGGAGAAAGCGGACCCATGTCGCTGCCCTGGCTGACCACGATCGGCCTGCTGCCCACGCTCGGAGCCCTCGTCATCTGGGGGTCCCTGGTGAGCCGGGAGGACGGCGCGCCCCGCGAGCGTGCCGCGGGCCTCGCCAGGTGGATCGCGCTCGGCACGTCCGTGCTGACGTTCGTGCTGACCCTCGCCCTGGCCTTCCGCTTCGACGTCACCCGCGCCGGCGAGTTCCAGTTCAGCGAGACGCACAGCTGGATCCCCCAGTTCGGGGTCAGCTACGCCGTCGGCGTCGACGGCATCGCGCTGACGATGGTCGTGCTCTCGGCGGTGCTCGTCCCGGTGTGCATCCTGGCGGGCTGGCGGGAGCTGGGCGACGCCCGCGCGGCGCACTTCTTCGCGCTGATCCTCGTGCTCGAGACGTTCATGATCGGGGTGTTCGCCGCCCGCGACGTCTTCCTGTTCTACGTGTTCTTCGAGGCGATGCTGATCCCGGTGTACTTCCTCATCGGGCAGTTCGGCGGCGCCCAGCGCCGGTACGCGGCCGTCAAGTTCCTGCTCTACTCGCTGTTCGGCGGCCTGGTCATGCTCATCGCCGTCATCGGCGTCTACTTCCAGGGCAAGGGCGGGCCGCAGGGCTTCCTCACCTCCAACCTCACCGGGATCAGCTACTCGAGCTCGCTGGTCGAGCGCCTGCTGTTCCTCGGGTTCTTCCTGGCGTTCGCGATCAAGGCTCCGATGTGGCCGGTGCACACCTGGCTGCCGGACGCCGCCGCCGAGGCACCCGCCGGTGTCGCGGTGCTCCTGGTCGGGGTGCTCGACAAGGTGGGCACGTTCGGCATGCTGACGCTCTGTCTGCCGCTGTTCCCCGGCGCCTCCAAGTGGGCCGCGCCGGTCGTGCTGGCCCTCGCCGTCGTCTCGGTCGTCTACGGCGGGCTGCTCGCAATCGGGCAGAGCGACGTCAAGCGGCTCATCGCCTTCACGTCGGTGTCGCACTTCGGCTTCATCGTGCTCGGCATCTTCGCGTTCACGAGCACCGGGCAGGCCGGCTCGGCGCTGTACATGATCAACCACGGATTCTCCACCGCGGCGCTGTTCCTGGTGGCCGGCATGCTCATCGCGCGGCGGGGGTCGCAGCAGATCGACGACTACGGCGGCCTGCAGCGGTCCACGCCGCTGCTCGCCGGCGCGTTCCTGGTGGCCGGTCTCTCCAGCCTGGCGCTGCCGGGGCTCTCGAGCTTCATCAGCGAGTTCCTCGTGCTGGTCGGCACCTTCACCCGGTACCCGGCCGCGGCGGTCGTGGCGACGCTGGGGATGGTGCTCGCCTCGCTGTACATCCTGCTGACCTACCAGCGCATGTTCACCGGCCCGGCGCGCGAGTTCGCAGCCGGGTGGCGCGACATGAACGCCCGCGAGGCCTGGGTGGTGGCCCCGCTGATCGCCGTGATCGTCGCGCTCGGGTTCTACCCCAAGCCGGTGCTCGACGTCCTCAACCCCGCGATCGGCCGCACGATGCACCAGACGTCGTCGACCGACCCGACCCCGACCGTGCCGGGCGTGCCCCCGGCGCAGCCGGTCGCCGAAGGGACCACGAAGTGAGCGCCCTCGCCCTGCTCCCGTCGGCGGTGACCTTCACCAGCCCGTCGCTCGACTACGGGCTCACCTCGCCGATGCTCATCGTGTTCGCGGCGGCGCTCGTGGGCGTGCTCGCCGAGGCCTTCGTGCCCCGCAGACTGCGGTTCGTCACGCAGGTCGCCGTCACCGTCGTGGGCCTCGTCGGCGCGCTCGTGGCCGTGGTGATCCTGGCCGCACGCGACCGGCACGGGATCACCGCCGGCGTCGGCACGGGCACCGGCTCCGTCGTCGTCGACGGCCCCGCGCTCTTCCTGCAGGGGACGATCCTCGTCCTCGCGATCGTCGCTGTGCTCACGCTCGCCGACCGGACCGTCGACTCCGGCGGCCCGTTCACACCGCAGGCCTCCGCCGTCCCCGGCTCCCCCGCCGAGGCCCAGGCCCGGCGCGCCGGCCTGGTGCAGTCCGAGGTGTTCCCGCTGCTGCTGTTCTCCGTCGGCGGGATGCTGCTCTTCCCGGCGGCGAACGACCTGCTGACGATGTTCATCGCGCTCGAGGTGCTCTCGCTGCCGCTGTACCTCATGTGCGGCCTCGCGCGGCGCCGCCGCCTGCTGTCGCAGGAGGCCAGCCTCAAGTACTTCCTCCTCGGGTCGTTCTCGTCGGCGTTCTTCCTGTACGGCACGGCGCTCGTGTACGGCTTCGCGAAGTCGGTGCGGCTGCCCGCGATCGCCGACGCGATCACCGGGAGCGGCAGCGCCAGCGTGATCGGCCAGGAGCCGCTGCTCCTTCTCGGCATCGCGCTGCTGATGGTCGGCCTGCTCTTCAAGATCGGCGCAGCGCCCTTCCACGCCTGGACCCCCGACGTCTACCAGGGCGCGCCCACACCGGTGACGGGCTTCATGGCGGCGTGCACGAAGGTCGCGGCGTTCGGCGCCCTGCTCCGCGTCGCCTACGTAGCCGTGCCCGACGCCCGCTGGGACTGGTCGCCGGTGCTGTGGGTCGTCGCCGTCATCACGATGGCCGTCGGGCTCGGTGATCGCGATCGTGCAGTCCGACGTCAAGCGGATGCTCGCCTACTCCTCGATCGCGCACGCCGGGTTCATCCTGGTGGGGCTGCTGGCACTCGACAGGAGCGGCGTGTCGAGCGTGCTCTTCTACCTGTTCGCCTACGGGTTCGCGACGGTCGGTGCGTTCGCGCTCGTGACCCTGGTCCGCGACGCCGGCGAGGAGGGTGCCGTGGGCGGCGAGGCGACGCACCTGTCGCAGTGGGCCGGCCTCGGGCGCCGCCACCCGGTGGTGGCCGCGGCGTTCTCGTTGTTCCTGCTGGCCTTCCTGGGGCTGCCGCTGACCAGCGGCTTCATCGGGAAGTTCGCGGTGTTCTCGGCCGCCGTCGCGCACGGCGGCTGGGTGCTCGCCCTGATCGGCGGTGTCGCCAGTGCGATCGCGGCGTTCTTCTACGTGCGCGTGTTCGTGCTCATGTACTTCACGGAGCCCACCGGCTCGTCGACCGTCGTGGCCCTGCCCGGCTGGTCGACGAGCGTCGCGATCGCCGTGTGCGCGACCGTCACGATCGTCCTCGGCGTGGCGCCCGCGGTGCTGCTCGATCCCGCCGCCGGCGCCTCGGTCTTCCTCCGGTGACCACCGCCGCGCTCGACCTGCGCCTGCCGGAGCCGGCCCTGGACGACGCCGTCCGGGCCGGCCTCGCGCAGGTCGAGGGGCGGCTGCTCGAGGCGGTCGGGCAGGCCGACCGGCTCGCGAACGAGACCTCCAAGCATCTCGTGCTGGCCGGCGGCAAGCGGGTGCGCCCCATGCTCACCCTCATCGCCGGGCACCTCGGCGACGCCACCCGGCCCGAGATCCTCGAGGCGGCCGTCGTCGTCGAGCTCACCCACCTGGCGACGCTGTACCACGACGACGTGATGGACTCCGCGCCGCTGCGCCGGGGCGCGCCCTCGGCGCACGCCGTCTGGGGCAACACCGTCGCGATCCTGACCGGCGACCTGCTGTTCGCCCGCGCGTCGAAGGTCGTCGCCGACCTCGGCGTCGAGGCCGTGCGCCTGCAGGCTGCTGACCTTCGAGCGGCTGTGCCTCGGGCAGCTGCACGAGACCGTCGGGCCCACCGACGACGACGACGCCGTCGAGCACTACATCCAGGTCCTCGCGGACAAGACCGGTTCGCTGATCGCTACCGCGGCCCGCTTCGGGGCGATGTTCGCCGGGTGCGCGCCCGAGGTGCTCGACGTCGTCGTCCGCATACGGCGAGCGCGTCGGGGTGGCCTTCCAGCTGGCCGACGACGTCATCGACCTGGCCAGCGACGGCGCGACCAGCGGCAAGACCCCGGGGACCGACCTGCGCGAGCACGTGCCGACACTGCCCGTGCTGCTGCTGCGCCGGCACGTCGCGTGCACCGGCGACGAGCGGGTCGCGGGATCTGCTGGCCGTCCTCGACGGTGACCTCGCCGACGACGGCGTCCTGGCCGGTGCGGTGGCCCGCCTCGCGGTGCACCCCGCCACCGCGCAGGCCCGCGACGAGGCCGTCCGGTGGGCCCGCGAGGCCGTCGCCGCGCTCGAGCCGCTGCGCGCCGTCCCCGGCCCGCGACGCCCTGCGCGCCTACGCCGAGGCCGTCGTCGCCCGCACCGCCTGACCGCCTCGCGAGCGCCCGAGCGGGTGGCGCTGCGCCGGCGAGCTGAACCCACCGTTCCCCGGGACGACGGGACCTCCAGACGACCCGTCCGAGGAGGACCACCCGATGCGCCGTGCAGTCGCAGGCTCCCTGCTGACCGTGCCCGCTGATCGTCGCCGCGATGGCCTCCCCGGCCGCCGCCGCGCACCGGCCGCACCACCCGGCGCACCGGCACAAGCCCGCGAAGGTGGTCGTCCGGTGTCTCGGGCTGCCGGCGACGATCGTCGTGACCTCCCGGTCGCCGCACGTCGTGCGCGGCACCTCCCGCCGCGACGTGGTGGCCGTGCTGGTGCCGGGCCACGTCGTCGACGCAGGCGCCGGCAACGACGTGGTCTGCGGGTCCGCGGGCCGGGACGTCCTGCGCGGCGGCACCGGCAACGACGTCCTGGTCGGGCGGTGCCGGGGACGACGTGCTGGACGGCGGCGCGGGCAAGGACGTCGTCGACGGCGGCGCGGGCCTGACACCGAGCACGGCGGGGCCGGCAACGACGCCCTCCGCGGCGGCACCGGCGACGACGCCGAGTTCGGTGACGCCGGCAACGACGTCCTCGACGGCGGCGCGGGGAACGACCTCCTCGTCGGTGGCGACGGCAACGACCGGCTGAGCGGAGGACGCCGGCGACGACCGCGAGCACGGCGGCCGCGGCAACGACGTGCTGCTGGGCGGGACGGGCGACGACTGGCTCTACGGCGACGACGGCGACGACCACGTCGACGGCGGCCAGGGCGTCGACGTCGAGGAGGGCGGCGCCGGCGACGACACCTGCGCCTACGACCCCGACGACGACGTCGAGGATGCCTGACCGGCGCCCCGAGCGCTCAGTCGACGTCGGGCAGCCCCTGGCCGACCGGCGGCGCGATGCCCTCGGTGTCGGGCCGCGACCGGCTGGGCATGACCCGCTTCGGCTCGCCCGGCATCTTCGGGTAGTTGGGCGGGTACGGCAGGTCGCCGAGGCCGCCGGCCTCGTCGCGGTCGGCGAGCTCGAGCAGCGGTTCGAGGGTGTGCGCCACGTCGTCGAGGGTGGCCATGGGGTCGCCCCGGCGGGCGACCAGGGCGGGCACCGTCGCGATGGTGAGGTCGTCGGGGACGGCGTCCGCGAGCTCCTCCCAGTGCACGGGCGTCGACACCGTCGCGATCGGCGTCCGGCGCGCCGAGTAGGCCGAGGCGATCGTGCGGTCGCGGGCGTTCTGGTTGTAGTCGACGAAGACCTGCTCCCCGCGCTGCTCCTTCCACCAGGCGGTCGTCACGCGGCCACCGGCCCGGCGCTCGATCTCGCGGGCGAGGGCGATGGCCGCGCGGCGGACCTGGGTGAACGTCCACCGCGGCTCGATCCGCAGGTAGACGTGCAGCCCACGCCCTCCGCTGGTCTTGGGGAAGGCGGTGTAGCCCAGCTCCGCGAGCAGCGGCCGCACGACGTCGAGGGCGACGCCGGCGGCGTCCCTGAAGTCGGTGCCGGGCTGGGGGTCGAGGTCGACGCGCAGCTGGTCGGGGTGCTCGACGTCCGAGCAGGTGGCGTGCCAGGGGTGGAACGTGACGCATGCCGAGGTTGGCGGCCCAGACGACGTCTGCGGGGTTGGTCACCTTGCAGGGCGTCGGCGTGGCGCCCCGACGGGAACGTGACGCGGCACGACTGCACGTGATCGGGGACCTTCGGCGGTAGGCGCTTCTGGTAGACCTCCTCGCCCTCGATCCCGTCGGGGAACCGCTGCAGGTACGTCGGGCGGTTCCGCAGCGCCCGGACCAGCGGCTGCCCCTCGGCCGTGGCGATCGTCCGGTAGTACTCGACGAGGTGGCGCTTCGTGCCGCCCTCCGCCCCGAGCCGCGGGAAGTACACCTTGTCGGGGTTGGAGAGCCGGACGGCGACGCCGTCGACGTCGAGCTCCTCAGCGGGGGTCGCCATGACGGTCATCCTGGCGTGCGGCGGCGCCGACTACCAGGCGCCGTGCCCCGGTCAGGGTTGGGCGCCCTTCGCGTCCTGTCCGAGCAGCGCGAGGACCGGGTCGCCGTACGTCTCGATGTCGATCAGCCCTGCGGCTTGGTCGGGGGAGACCTCGAAACCGACGATCGTCAGCGGCACCGTGGAGCCGTTGGGTCCGGTCTGCGTGATGTTGCCCAGGGTCTTCACGACCGCCTCGTCCATCACCAGCCGGAGGCTGTCCTTGCCTCCCTTGGAGAGGGCGTAGATCGCCACTCGGTCGCCCTGCTTGAGCAGCGCGGGCACCCGGTGCGGGTCGGTGATCGTGATGGCCACGTAGGCCTTGCCCTTCTCGACCTGCGTCTGCGGCGTGGCCGAGAACATCGACGGCGTCAGCATGGTGCCCGCGAAGACGTCGCTCTTCAGCTGCTGCCCGGCCAGCTGCTGCGGCGACGTGACGGCGCCTTGCGCGACGGCGGCCGGAACCTGCTGCGACTGCATCTGGAGGTTCGCGATGGGCGTGCCGGCGGAAGCGTCCCTGGCCACGAACATGACGGGCACGAGGGCGGTGTCCGCCTGGGCGCGGGTGTCGGCGCCCTGGACGTAGAGCCAGACGAGCGTGGTGCCGAGAGCGGCGACGAGGATCGACGCGATGAGCAGGAGAGTGCGGCGCCCCACTGGGGTACCTCCAACAGGTCGAGCACGGTCGGGTCAGCGTCCCAGTGTGCCCCCTCCCGCTGAGTGCTGATGCCACCTCCCGCCGGTCGGCGTCCCGCACATGGTCCGACCGGGCGACCGCCCGGCGGCGTCCCTCATTCCGGCCACTCAGCTGAGCACGGACGCGAGGTCGTAGCTCACCGGCCGGTCGAGCTGCTCGTACGTGCACGACTGCGGCGTCCGGTCGGTGCGCCACCGGCGGAACTGCGCCGTGTGCCGGAACCGGTCGCCCTCCATCTGGTCGTAGGCGACCTCGACGACGAGGTCGGGCCGCAGCGGGACGAACGAGAGGTCCTTGCCCGAGTTCCAGCGCGAGACGTTCCCGGGCATGCGCTGCTTCTCGTGCGCCTGCGCGTCCGCCCAGTTGCCCCAGGGGTGGCCGGCGGCGGCTGCGCCTCCCTCGGGCAGCCGGTACGGCTCGAGCTCGTCGAGCAGGCTCTTGCGCCGGGCCATCGGGAACGAGGCCGCCACCCCGACGTGCTGCAGCGATCCGTCGTCCCGGTAGAGGCCGAGCAGCAGCGAGCCGACGACCGGCCCGCTCTTGTGCCAGCGGAAGCCGGCGACGACGCAGTCCGCCGTCCGGTCGTGCTTGATCTTGAACATCACGCGCTTGTCGGGCTGGTAGGGGACGTCCAGCGGCTTGGCGACGACGCCGTCGAGCCCCGCCCCCTCGAACGTCGAGAACCAGTCGCGGGCGAGCGCCATGTCGGCGGTCGAGCGGGTCACGTGCACCGGCGCGTCGGCGCGCGCGAGGGCCTCGACGAGCCGCTCCCGGCGCTCGCGGAACGGGTGCGCCATGAGGTCGTCGTCCCCGATCGCGAGCAGGTCGAAGGCGACCAGGGACGCCGGCGTCTCGCGCGACAGCAGGTCGACCCGGCTGGCCGCGGGGTGGATCCGCAGCTGCAGCGCCTCGAAGTCGAGCCGGTCGCCGCGCGCGACCACGATCTCGCCGTCGAGGACGCACCGCCGCGGCGTGTTCGCGAGGACCGCCTCGACGACCTCGGGGAAGTAGCGCGTCATCGGCCGCTCGTTGCGCGAGCCCAGCACCACCTCGTCGCCGTCCCGGAAGACGATCGTGCGAAAGCCGTCCCACTTGGGCTCGACGTGGCCGACGTCGGGGATCTCGGGCACCGACTTGGCCAGCATCGGCGAGACCGGTGGCATCACGGGCAGGTCCATGCGGGCATCCTGGCACCGGCCGGTCTGTCGGTGCCTCGCGGTAGGAAGGTCCCATGACCGACGTGGGGGAGTTCCTGGAGCAGGTGGTGAGCGACTGGTGGCACCACGGGCCGCTCGCCGCGCTCAACGAGCTGGTGGGCGACGTCTGGCGGGCCAACGTCGCGCGGCACGAGCCCGAGGCCCGCGGTGACGACGCGCAGAGCCTGGGCGTGCAGTCGGCGCGCAACATCCACAACCTCGCGCTGCGCCGCTGCGCCGGCATGCCGGGGGTGAGCGTCCGGGGCGGTCCGACCCTCGAGGTCGCCTTCGCGGGCCGGGTGCTGCACGTCGGCAAGGCGACGGCGGAGCAGTCGCGCTCGTGGAGCGTGTGGTCGGTCGACTGGCTGAGCAGCGACGTGCGCGACCGCGCGGCCGAGCTGAACACCGAGGCGTTCCTGCCCTTCGGCGGCACGCTGCTCGACGGCCTGTTGCCCGACGTCGGCTCGCCGGCCGCCCTGAGCCACCTGCACCTCTCGTGGCAGGGCTTCGTCGACGACGCGTCGACGCGGTCGTGGGTCGGCTTCCCGCGCGCGGGGGCCCGTCCGTGGTTCGCCGTGCTCCCGCTCCCGGCCGCGGGGTCAGGCTGCTGGGACGGGTTCGGCGACCCGCGCCGCCACGCGGCGGCGTGAGGCGCTGCGCACACTGTCGACGGTGAGCACGACGAGCGCCACCCAGACGAGCCCGAACCCGGCCCACCGGGCCGCCGACATGCCCTCGCCGAGCAGCAGCACGCCACACAGCAACTGGAGCGTCGGTGTGAGGTACTGCAGCAGCCCGACCGTGCTGAGCGGCACCCGGCGCGCGGCCGCGGCGAAGAACAGCAGCGGCACGACGGTCACCACGCCGACGGACGCCAGCAGCAGCGCCTGCCACGGCGGGTTCTCGGCGAAGTGCCCGCGGCCGGTCAGCTCGAGCCAGACGAGCAGCGCCGCGGCGGCGGGCGCCAGCACGAGGGTCTCCGTCGTGAGGCTCGTCAGCGCTCCGACGTTCGCGCCGACCCGGTTCTTGATGAGCCCGTACAGCCCGAACGACAGCGCGAGGGTCAGCGCGATCAGCGGCGGGCGGCCGTACGCCGCCGTCAGGACGACCACCGCCGCGGCTCCGACGCCCACCGCCACCCACTGCGCGCGCCGCAGCCGTTCCCGAAGGACCACGACGCCGAGCAGCACCGTGACCAGCGGGTTGATGTAGTACCCGAGCGAGGCCTCGATCACCTGGCCGGAGTTCACGGCGTAGATGTAGACGCCCCAGTTGACCGCCAGGAACACGGCCCCGACGCCGAGCGCGGCCACCTGGCGCGGCACCGCGAGCGCCGCCCGCAGCTCCGCCCAGCCCCGGACGGCGGCCACGATGGCGAGGCAGAGGACCAGCGACCAGAGCACGCGGTGCGCGACGACCTCGACCGCGCCGGAGCGTTCGAGCAGGAGGAAGTAGAGCGGGAAGACGCCCCACAGCCCGTACGCCGCGATGCCGTAGAGCACGCCGCGCCGGGACTCAGAATTCATAGGACGATCCTACGGCGGCACCGCCGAGGCGTCAGCCCACCGTCCAGGTGTCGGACCCGGCGAGGAGCGCCCCGAGGTCGTCGTCGGAGGCGTGGCCCCCCGCCTTCTCCACCGCGGCGCCGACCTGCTCGCGGACGAGGTCGTCGTACGTGGGCCGCGAGACCGACCGGAACACCCCGACCGGCACGTGCGCCATCGAGCGGTCGTCGAGCCGCGACAGCGCGAAGGCGGGCGACGGGTCGGCGGCATTCGCGTCGTGCACGACCGGCGTCACGCCGGGGGCGTTGTCGACCACGGCGAGGGCGCCGTCCGCAGCCCTGACCACGGCCTTCTCCGCGCCGGGCACCCCGAACACGATCGGCGCACCGTGCTCGAGCGGCACCAGCCGGGCCTGCGCCTCGTCGCGGTCCTTCAGCACGTCGAAGGCGCCGTCGTTGAAGATCGGGCAGTTCTGGTAGATCTCGACCAGTGCGCTGCCGCGGTGCTCGACGGCCTGCCGCAGCACCGACGTGAGGTGCTTGCGGTCGCTGTCGAGGGTGCGGGCCACGAACGTGGCCTCGGCGCCGAGCGCGAGCGAGACGGGGTTGAACGGCTCGTCCACCGACCCGGCGGGCGTCGACTTCGTGATCTTTCCGGGCTCCGACGTCGGCGAGTACTGGCCCTTGGTCAGCCCGTAGATCCGGTTGTTGAACAGCAGGATCGTCAGGTTGACGTTGCGGCGGAGCGCGTGGATCAGGTGGTTGCCCCCGATCGACAGCGCGTCGCCGTCCCCGGTGATGACCCACACGTCGAGGTCGGGCCGGCTCGTGGCGAGCCCGGTCGCGATCGCCGGCGCGCGGCCGTGGATCGAGTGCAGGCCGTACGTGTCGAGGTAGTACGGGAACCGCGATGAGCAGCCGATGCCGCTGACGCAGACGATGTTCTCCTTGCGCAGGCCCAGCTCGGGCAGGAAGCCCTGGACCGCCGCGAGGATCGCGTAGTCGCCGCAGCCGGGGCACCAGCGAACCTCGGACGACGACGTGAAGTCCTTCTTCGTCTGCCTGGGCGCGTCGTCGGGCAGCGCCGGCACGCCCTCGACGCCGGACCGTGCGATCGGCATGCCGATCTCGACGCTGGTCACTGCTCCTCCTGCTGGATGTCGCCCGCGAGCTTGCGGATGGCGTCGGCGAGCTCGGCCGACGTGAACGGGACCCCACGCACCCGGTTGTAGCCGACCGCGTCGACCAGGTAGCGGGCCCGCATCAGCAGTGCGAGCTGCCCGAGGTTCATCTCGGGCACGAGCACCGTGCGGTAGCGGCGCAGGACCTCGCCGGTGTTCGCGGGGAAGGGGTTCAGGCTGCGCAGGTGCGCGGTCGCGACCGGGAGGCCGCCCTCGCGCACCACCCGGGCGGCGGCCGCGATCGGTCCGTACGTCGAGCCCCAGCCGACGACGAGGATCTCGGCGTCGCCCGCGGGGTCGTCGACCTCGAGCGGGGCGACGTCGATGCCGTCGACCTTCGCCTGGCGCAGCCGGACCATGTGGTCGTGGTTGTCGGGGTCGTAGGAGATCTCGCCGGTGCCGTCGGCCTTCTCGATGCCGCCGATCCGGTGCTCCAGGCCCGGGACCCCGGGCGGCGCCCACGGCCGGGCCAGCGTCAGGGGGTCGCGGTCGTAGGGCCGGAACGGGGCCGCTTCACGAGGGTCCGCGGGCGGCGCCGCGGCGTCGACCTGCAGGTCGGGCAGGGCCGCGACGTCCGGCACCAGCCAGGGCTCGGAGCCGTTGGCCAGGTACCCGTCGGACAGCAGCAGCACCGGGGTGCGGTAGGTCGTGGCGATCCGCACGGCCTCGAGCGCGGCGTCGAAGCAGTCCGCCGGCGAGCGGGGCGCCACGATCGGCACCGGTGACTCGCCGTTGCGGCCGAACATCGCCTGCAGCAGGTCGGCCTGCTCGGTCTTGGTCGGGAGCCCCGTGCTCGGCCCGCCGCGCTGCACGTCGACCACGACCAGCGGCAGCTCCAGGCTCACCGCGAGGCCGATCGTCTCGCTCTTGAGCGCCAGGCCCGGGCCGGACGTCGTCGTGACGCCGATCGCGCCGCCGTAGGCGGCGCCGAGAGCCATGCCGATGGCGGCGATCTCGTCCTCGGCCTGCAGGGTGGTCACCCCGAAGCGCTTGAGCCGGCTGAGCGTGTGCAGGATGTC
This sequence comes from uncultured Actinomycetota bacterium, assembly GCA_963792195.1. GTDB lineage: Bacteria > Actinomycetota > Actinomycetes > Actinomycetales > Kineosporiaceae > DATKNA01. The sequence goes on from CAWBVK010000012.1 coordinate 96,547, forward strand.
GCTCGCCGGGGTGATCGGGTACGAGCCGAGGACGAGCGGCCGCCGGGCCTGGTGGGCGGCGGCGACGAGCCCGTACGCCAGGGCGATGTTGCCGGTGACGTTGCGGTACTCGCCGGACGGCGCCGGCGCCGGGGCGACCTCGTACTGGACGGCGAACGCCTCGGTGGTCTCACCGAACGACCAGCCCGCCTCGAACGCCTTCAGGTTCGCCGCGAGCAGCTCGGGCGAGCGCCCGAACTTGCCCTCGAGGAAGCGCCGGGTCGGCTCCATCGGGCGGGTGTAGAGCCACGAGAGCAGGCCGAGGGCGAACATGTTCGTGCTGCGCTCGGCCTCCTTGCGGGTGAGGTCGAACCCCTCGAGCGCCTTGACCGTCATGCTCGTCAGCGGGAGCGCGTGCACGAGGTAGGAGTCGAGGCTCCCGTCGTCCCGGGGGTCGGTGGCGTACCCCACCTTGGTGAGGTTGCGCTTCGTGAACTCGTCGGTGTTGAGCACGATCACGGCGCCGCGGGGGAGGTCGCGCAGGTTCGCCTTGAGGGCGGCGGGGTTCATCGCGACGAGGACGTCGGGGGCGTCGCCCGGGGTGAGCACCTCGTGGTCGGCGAAGTGCAGCTGGAAGCTCGAGACGCCCGGCAGCGTGCCCTGAGGTGCCCGGATCTCCGCCGGGAAGTTGGGCAGGGTGGCGAGGTCGTTGCCCAGGCTCGCGGTCTCTGCCGTGAACCGGTCGCCGGTGAGCTGCATGCCGTCGCCGGAGTCTCCCGCGAAGCGGATGACGACGCGCTGCACGCGCTCGACCGGCTTGCTGACGGTGCTCATCACTCGCGGTGCTTCTTTCTCGTCGTCTCGTCCCGGGCCGGGAAGCGAAGCCATTCCTACGCCATCGTAGGTCGGGGCCCGGACGATCTCTTGCGGGCGGTCCGCCTATGGCCTCGCCCATGAGGGGAACCCGCTCCTGCACCGCGGTGTTCCGCTCGGGTACCTTGCGCCATGTATTGGTAAGTAGTAGCTTACCGTTCGTGGGGACTTACCGAAGTGAGGGATTCGAGGCGCTCGCCGACGGCACCCGCCGCCGCGTGCTCGAGCTCGTCGCGGCACGTCCCCGCTCGGTCGGCGAGATCGCCGCCGAGCTGCCGGTGAGCCGCCCGGCCGTGAGCCAGCACCTCAAGGTCCTGCTCGAGGCCGGCCTCGTCTCGGTCACGGCCGCCGGCACGCGCCGCCTGTACCTGCTCGACCGCTCGGGCCTCGCCCCGCTGCGCGAGTACCTCGACCAGTTCTGGGTGCGCTCGCTCGCCGACTTCAAGGAGGTCGTCGAGCGCGCCGACCCCGCACCACCCCGTCGCCCCGAGGAGGAGTCATGACCACGAACCCGACCGGTACCCGCCCGCACGGCGACCTCGACGAGGTCACCGCCGTTTGCACGGGCATCGACGTCGCCGCGCCGCCGGAGCGCGCCTTCGAGGTGTTCACCGCCGGTATGGACAGCTGGTGGAACCGCGACCACCACGTCCTCCCCGGCGCCCTGCGAGCCATGGGGGTCCAGCCGAGTGAGGGCGGGCGGCTCTGGGAGGAGAACACCGACGGCGAGACGTGCACCTGGGGACGCGTGCTCACGTGGGACCCGCCGCACACCTTCGCTTTCGCGTGGCTCGTCGGCCCCGACTGGGGCGTCCCGGCGGACGACGCACCGGGCTCGCGCGTGACGGTGACGTTCACGCCGACGGCCGGCGGCACCCACGTCGAGCTCGTGCACGACCGGCTCGACGCCCACGGCGAGGGCTGGCAGGGCGTGCGGAACGGCGTCGGCTCCGACGGCGGGTGGGCGGCGGGCCTGCGCGAGTTCGCCGCTGCGGCCGCCTCCGCCTGACCCCTCGTGACGCAGCTGCCACCTGCCGGGCTGTCGTCGCGGGTCCCCGGGGGGGATCACCATGGCGGCATGAGGGTCCGCCAGAGGTGCGGCCCGAGGCCCCGCCACCCGAGCGCGGTGGCGGGGCGACCTGGCGCCCCGGCGCCGGCTACAGCCGGCCGGCCTCGATGATCCGGTGCAGGAACTGGCGGGTGCGGGGCTCGATCGGGTCGCCGAGGACCTGCGCGGCGGGGCCGCGTTCCAGCACCCGCCCCCCGTCGAGGAAGCACACCTCGTCGGCGACGTCCCGGGCGAACCCCATCTCGTGCGTCGCCACGATCATGGTCATGCCGTCGGACTTCAGCTCCCGCAGCAGGCCCAGCACCTCGCCGACGAGCTCGGGGTCGAGGGCGCTGGTGACCTCGTCGAACAGCATGAGGACCGGGTCGTTCACCAGCGCCCGGGCGATGGCGACCCGCTGCTGCTGGCCGCCGGAGAGCTGGTCGGGGTAGGACCGGGCGCGCTCACGCAGGCCCACCCGCTCGAGCATGTCCAGGGCTCGCGCCTCCGCCTGCTCGCGCGCCACCCCGTGCACCTTGCGGGGCGCGAGCGTCACGTTGTCGAGCACGGTCATGTGCGGGAACAGGTTGAACGCCTGGAACACGATGCCCATCCGGGCACGGACGGCGTCCGCGTCGGCGCGCGGGTCGCAGATGTCGCGGCCCTCGAGTTCGATCACGCCGTCGTCGACGGTCTCGAGCAGGTCGACGCACCGCAGCAGCGTCGACTTGCCCGAGCCCGACGCGCCGATCAGGACCACGCACTCGTGCGGGGCGACGTCCAGGTCGAGGCCGTCGAGCACGACGTTGTCGCCGAACGTCTTGCGGACGCCCCGGGCGCGCAGCAGCAGCTCGCTCATACCTTGAGGCCGGTCGGCAGGTACCCGCTGCGGCGCATGACGTGGTCGGTCAGCCGGGTCAGCGGGATCGTGAACAGGATGAAGAGCAGCCCCGCCACGACATACGGCGTGTAGTTGAAGTTCTCGGCCTCGACGATCTGTGCCTGCCGCAGCGCGTCGAGCGCGCCCAGGATGGACAGCAGGCCGGCGTCCTTCTGCAGGCTGACGAGGTCGTTGAGCAGCGGCGGCACCACGCGCCGCACCCCCTGCGGCAGGACGACGTGGCGCATCGTCTGGGCGCTCGAGAGCCCGAGGGAGCGGGCCGCCGCGCGCTGACTCGGGTGCACGGACTCGATGCCCGCGCGCAGCACCTCGGCGACGTAGGCCGAGTAGGTCATCGTCAGCGCGATGGCACCCAGGACTACCGGGTCCGACGGCACCCCCCGGAGCCGCAGGCCGGGCAGGCCGAAGCCCACGAGATAGAGAACGATGATCACCGGCAGGGCGCGGAAGAGGTCGACGTACACCGTGGCCAGCGCGCGCAGCGGCCAGAACACGGGCCCGCGCAGGGTGCGCAGCGTCGCGAGGAGCAACCCGAAGACCATCATGCCGACGGACGCCGCGAGCCAGACGACGGCGTTGAGCCGCAGGCCGTAGAGCACCTCGGGGAGCGCTTCCCGGGCCACCTGCGGGTCGAAGAACGACGCCTGCACGCGCGGCCAGCCCGGCGAGCTGACCACGCCGGCGACGAGCAGGGTCCCGACGACGAGGGTGCTCACCACGGCGATGCCGGCGGAGCGGCGGGTCCGGGCGCGCCGGTAGGCGTCGCGCTCGCGCTGGACGGCGGACGGCGACCAGGAGTCGCCGTCCGCCGTCAGGTCGGAGGTCGCCGAGGTCACTGCAGGACGGGCGCGCCCGCCGTCTGCGCCAGCCACTGCTGCTCGAGCTGCTTGAGCGTGCCGTCGCTGCGCAGCGCGTCGACGGCCTGGGTGACGCACGAGGTCAGCGGCGCTGCCCTTGTCGAGCACCAGGCCGAACTGCTCGGGCGTGCCGCCGGTGTTCGGCGAACTGCCCGACGATCTGGCTGTCCTTCACCTGGCCCGAGCCGGTGATGTAGAAGGCGGTCGGCAGGTCGACGACCAGGCCGTCGATCTGGCCGTTCCCGAGCGCCTTGTTCGCGTCGTCGTTCGTGTTGTAGACGGCGGGGTCGCCCGAGGGCTTGATCACGTTCTTGATCGTGTCGAGGCTGGTCGTGCCGACCTGGGCACCGATCTTCGCGTTCTTGAGGTCGGCGATGCTCTTCGCGTTCGCGATCTTGGAGCCCTTGGTCGTGACGATCGCCTGCGTCACGTCGTAGTACCCGCTGGAGAAGTCGACCGCCTGCTTGCGCTTGTCGGTGATCGACACCTCGTTGATGTCGAAGTCGAACTTCTTCGGGGCCCGGCTGGATGACGGAGTCGAACGGCACACGGGTCCATGTCACGTCGCCCTGGCCGTACCCCAGCTGCTTCGCCACCGCGTAGGCGACGGCCCCCTCGAAGCCCTGGCCGTTCTCGGGCTTGTCGTCCTTGAACCACGGCTCGTAGACGGGCTTGTCGGTGGCGATCGTCAGCTTGCCCGCGGCCAGGGTCTTCAGCTGGTCCTTGCTGCAGGCGGAGCTCGGCGAGGCGCTCGCGGCCGCGCTCGCCCCCGCCGCGGCGCTCGTCGTGCTCGAGCTGCCGCCGCTGTCCGCGGGAGCGCATCCGGCGAGGGCGGCGGCGACCAGCGCGGCCCCGGCGGCTGCGGCGAGCCGGAACGGCGCGAATCGGGCGTGCAGGTGCATCGGGTGCCTCCGGCGAGTGGCGGCGCCACGGCGAGGTGACGCTGGGCGTGCACAGGGGTGTGCGTGGGGCTTCGTCGCCCCGGTCGGCGGGCAGGCGTGCTGCCAGGCGAGCAGGGTAACGCCGCCGTCCTCCGGCTGCGTAGTCACCGTTCGTGACCGTCTCACCTGGTGTCACAGCAGCAGCACCGTGGCGGTGAAGGCGTGCTCGTGCGACGCCGCGCCGAGGGTGCGGCGCACGTGGGCGGCCAGGGCCTGTGCGCGGCCGTCGTCGAGGACGTCACGGGGCTCCCAGCGCACGATCCGGGCGCCGGAGCGCACCAGCTCCCGCTCTCGCCGGCGCTCCTCGTCGAGCGCCTGCGCCAGGCCCTCGGCGTCCACGACGCCCCGGTGTTCGAGGCTCTTCAGTCGGTACTTCGCGCGGCCGTCGGCCTCCCCGACGACGCCCTCCTCCCACCACGCGTCCGCCCGGCCGATCAGCACGCCCTCGTGGTCGAGCACGGTCGCCTGCCACCCGGGTGGCGGCAGACCGACGTGATCGAATGCCCACGCAGACCACGACTCCAGCGCGGTCTCCCGACGCCCGTCCGCGAGCTCGATCACCACCCCCGCCCGGCGACGCCCGGCCACCCCGCCCGTTGCCGAAGCACCAGCCGCAGGGCGTCGGGCGGTACCCCACCGCGCACGGCAGCATCCGCGATCGCAAGGGCATCACGCGGAGCCAGCCGCCGCGCACAGTCGACGACCGTCCGTGCGCGCGCAGTCAGCATGATCGGCCCGTGCGACTCCACGTCGGCGTCGTCCAGATGGGCCAGCGCTATCCAGACGCCGGAGCGGCGGCGTCCGGGCGGGCACGTCGCGGTGAAGGAGGGCACGCCCCACCCACCGACCGGCGACGGCCAGCCGTAGGCCCGAGCCGCGGACGCGTGGCTCACCACGAGCGGGCGGCGGTGTGCCCGGACGACGGCGAGCATCTCGGCCCGCCACCGCATCTCGGCGGCGAGGCCCGGGCGGTCGGTGTACCAGCCGTGCCGCAGCCGGACCCACTCGCGTGCGGCCCGCCGTCCGACTTGGCCGGCACTTAGGCCGGCGCGCGCCGCGTCGGGGCGAGCGAACACGAGCGGGAGTTCTGGATCGTTGCGGACCACGCGAGCACGATCGAGCGGGTCTGTTCCAGCCGCTGCGCTCTTCGTCGTCGGCCGTGGACGGTGGTGCGTTCCGCCGGTCTGTGGGCGAGACGTGGGGCCGGACCCGCGGCGGCAGGCAGCCAGTCGCCCCTTGGCGCCAGAGGTATGCGGTCCAGGGCCAGTCCCGAGTCACGTGAATCGAGCACACCTGGTGCAAGGCGCCCGGGGTGGCGAATCGCGGTGGCGGGTGGGTGATCGTTGTGGCGGACCGGTGATCGTTATGACGGGTCAGTGATCGTTATTGCCCACCGGCGATCCGTAGCGCGGGGGGATCTCTCCTCGCACCCGATGTGTGCGGTCCGGCGGGGGTCGCGGGGTCATTGGATCGAACACAACTGGTGCGACGTGGTGAGGCGGGTGCGGGGCGGGGCGGGGCGGGGCGGGGCGGTGAGGCGGGTGCGGTGCGGGCGAGCGGGTGGACGTCGGGCGGGGCGGGTGACGGGGGGCGGGACTACAGTCGTCGGCATGTCGCCCGGGCAGTCCTGGATCGTCGTCGGCGCGGTCGCCGCCGGCGGCGTCCTCTTCTTCGCGGCCGGCATGGCCGCAAACCGGCTGCTCCGGCCGGCCGCGCCGACCCGCGAGAAGCTCGCCACCTACGAGAGCGGCGTCGACCCCGTGGGCCGCGGCTGGTCGCAGACCCAGGTCCGCTACTACCTCTACGCCTTCCTCTACGTCCTCTTCGCGGTCGACGCCGTCTACCTCTTCCCGTGGGCCACCGTCGTCAAGGACTACGGCTGGGCAACCGTCGCCGAGATGGGTGCGTTCCTCGGGGTGCTCGCCCTCGGCCTGCTGCACGCGTGGCGGCGGGGAGCGCTGCGATGGCCGTAGCCGAGGACGCGCCGGAGGGCACGCCGCGGCCGACGGTCGCGCTCGGCCTGCCGACCGTCGGGTCCGGGCAGGCCGTGGCCCCGCACCCGCTCAAGCTCGTGCTCAACTGGGGCCGCCGCTACAGCCTCTGGGTGTTCAACTTCGGGCTGGCCTGCTGCGCCATCGAGTTCATCGCCGCGAGCATGGGCCGGCACGACTTCATCCGGCTCGGCGTCATCCCCTTCGCGCACGGCCCTCGCCAGGCCGACCTCATGGTCGTGTCCGGCACGGTCACCGACAAGATGGCCCCGGCCGTCCGCCGCCTCTACGAGCAGATGCCCGAACCCAAGTACGTCATCTCGTTCGGCGCCTGCTCCAACTCCGGCGGCCCGTACTGGGACTCGTACTGCGTCACGAAGGGCGTCGACCAGATCGTCCCCGTCGACGTCTACGTCCCGGGCTGCCCGCCGCGCCCCGAGGCGCTGCTGCAGGGGATCATCCTCCTGCAGGAGAAGATCGCCGCCGAGGACCTGGGCGTCCGCTACGGCCGCCGCGCCCGCAAGGACCTTCCCGCCGCCGCCCTCACCCGCGACCTGGTGACGAAGTGACGGAGCCCGCCCTGCAGCCGACGGGCGCCGACGCAGCCGGCACTCCGCTCGTCGACGTACCGGTCGTGGAGTGGGAGCAGACCGCCATGCTGGCCCGCGACGCCGGCATGGACTTCTTCGACTGGCTCTCCGCCGTCGACCAGCCGGACGGCGACCCGCCCGGCGTCGACGTCGTCCTGCACGTCGCCGACTCGTCGAGCTTCGGTGCCGGTGGATCGGGCGGGGCCGCCGGATCGGGAGTCCGGCGCATGCTCCTGCGCACCCGCGTCCCCGACGCCGACCTCCGGCTGGCCAGCCTCACCCGGGTCTGGCCCGGCGCCGCCTGGCACGAGCGCGAGACATTCGAGATGTTCGGCGTCACCTTCGACGGCTTCGACGACGGGTCGGGCCTGTGGCTGCGCCCCCTGCTCCTGCCGGACGGGTTCGAGGGCACGCCGCTGCGCAAGGCGTTCGTGCTGGCGGCGCGGGCGAGCAAGCCGTGGCCGGGCGCCAAGGAGCCGGGGGAGTCCGGCGACGCACACGCCGCCGCACCCGGCCGCCGCAAGACCCTGCCGCCGGGCGTCCCCGACCCCGCGCTCTGGGGTCCGCGCGACGCCGGCACCTCCCCGAGCGAGCCCGCGTCGCCGGACGTCGCCCGAGACCGCCCCCCGCGTCCGGCGGGGCCGGCCGGCGATCGCCCACGCCGCGGCGGCGCCACCCGGCTGGAGACCCCGTCCGAGGAGCGGGGCGATGCCTGACGCCGGGACGGTGCTCGAGATCGTGCTGCGCGCGGTGGTCGTCGTCCTCGCCTTCCTCGTCCTGCCGCTGCTGGTCGGCCAGACCGAGCACAAGGTCATGGCGCACATGCAGGGCCGGCTGGGCCCGATGTACGCCGGTGGCTTCCACGGGTGGGCGCAGTTGGTCGCGGACGGCGTCAAGTTCGCCCAGAAGGAGGAGATCGTGCCGGCGGCCGCGGACGGCCCGGTCTTCCGGATCGCCCCGGCCGTCGCGCTGCTGCCCTACCTGATCGCGATGACCGCGATCCCGCTCTCACCCCGACTGGTCGGCGCCGACCTCGACGCCGGGCTGCTCTTCGTGCTCGCGGCCAGCGCCGTCGGTGTGCTCGGCACGCTGATGGCCGGTTGGTCGAGCGCGAACAAGTACGCCCTGCTGGGCGCGATGCGGTCGGCCGCGCAGCTGCTGGCCTACGAGCTGCCGATCGTGCTCGCCGCCGGCAGCGCCGCGATCGCGGCGGGCACCCTCTCGCTGGTCGGGATCGGCGACGCCTGGCGGCCGTGGTGGCTGCTGTGGCAGGCGCCGGCGGCGCTGGTCTTCGTCGTCGCCGGCCTGGCGGAGCTGCAGCGCCCCCCGTTCGACATGCCCATCGCGGACTCCGAGCTCGTCGTCGGCCCGTTCACGGAGTACGCCGGGCTGCGGTTCGCGCTGTTCCTTCTGGCCGAGTACGCGGGGATCGTCGTGCTCAGCGCACTCACCGCCGTCCTGTTCCTCGGCGGCTGGCACGGCCCGGTGTCCGGCGCCCTCGGGCCGGTGTGGACCCTGCTCAAGACCGGCGCGGTCGCCGTCGTGGTGATCTGGCTGCGGGTGTCGTGGCCACGCCTGCGCGAGGACCAGCTGCAGCGGCTGGCGTGGGGGGTGCTCGTGCCGGTCGCGCTCGCGCAGCTGGCGCTGACCACCGTGGTGGTCGTCGCCCGGGCGTGACGCGAAGGGCGTCAGCCCGCTCCCGGCTGGACCGCCGTCACCCGCAGCCCCTGGTCGCAGGGGTGCACCCGCAGCGGGATCGTCGTGGTGTGCAGGCTGTCCGGCGGCGTCACGCGGAGCTGGGCGTACGACGGGCACGGCGCCGCCGACGACGACACGTCCTGGACGGCCAGCAGCGCGTGCGCCGCCTGCCCCGGCCGCAGCAGGACCCTCGGCGTCGGAACGCCGCTCTCCCGCTGCGCGTCGAGGGTGGCGGCGGTACCGCCCGTGGCGGCGACGCCGGGGTAGCCCTTGAGGTAGCAGGTCTCGCCGCGGGTGTTGGTGAGGACGAGGGTGTGGTAGATCGTCCCTGCGGTGCCGTCGGGGCCGGTGACGCTCACGACGAGGGAGGGGCTGTCGCAGCGGGGCGTCGACGCCGTCGAGGTGCCCGTCGAGGTGCCCGTCGAGGTGCCCGTCGAGGTGCCCGGCGGGGGGATCACGTGGGCGGAGTGGGTGGCCGACGGCGTCGGAGCCGGCCGCTCGTAGGTGGCCGTCGCGGACGCGCGCGTGGAGGCCGGTGGCGCGGTGACCACGGCGGCCGGGGCCGGGGCACCGCTCCGCCCGGCCGAGCGCACGAGCGGCAGTGCCGCCGCGACAACGGCGACAGCGGCGGCGACCACCAGCCACGGCGGCACGGGTCGGCGCCGCCGGCGGCCCGGGTCGTGCCGCCCGGCGTCGCGCGCGGGCGTCCGCTCCGCGCGGTCGAGGACCTGCCGCAGGGCGTCGGGGCGCGCGGTCAGCCCCGCGAGCTCGTCGTCGAGCCGGCCGCGCAGCCACGCCGCCTCGTGGCGGTCGAGATCGTCGTTCATGCGTCTCCCTCCTCGTCCCCGAGGTCGGCCTGCGCGACGGCCGGGGCGAGCGCCCGTCGCAGCGACGCGATCCCGCGCGAGGCGTAGGCCTTGACGGACCCGACGCTCAGCCCGAGCGTGTCGGCGACCTGCCGTTCGGACAGGTCGAGGTAGTACCGCAGCAGCACGACCTCGCGTTCGCGGCGGGGCAGCCCGCGCAGCGCGACCGCGACCGGGCCGCCGTGCCAGCGCGCGAGGACGGCGTCCTCCGCGCTGACCTCGTCGGGCAGGGGCGCGGGCCGGTGGCGGAGGGCGGTGAGGCGCCGACGCCCCCGCGACCGCGCGCCGTTGACGACGCTGCGGTGCAGGTACCCGACGGCGGCGTCCTTGTCGCGCAGTCCGGTCCACGCGGCGTACAGGCCCGCGAAGGCGTCCTGGACGACGTCCTCCGCCGCCCACGGCTCGCTCGACAGCACGGCGGCGACGCGGAGCATCCGGGCGTACTGGTCCGCGAACAGGGCCGTGACGGCCTCGCCGGGATCCCACGACGACGCGGGTCCGGGGCCTGTCCGCACGTCGCTCCTCACGATCGTCACCGCACGCCCGCTCCTATCGAAGACCGGTCCCGCCGCGCACCGGCGGGTCTCGATGCCAAGGACGCGCCGGCGTCTCCGGAGGTTGTGCCGGGGCGTGTCCGCCGGTTCCGGGGACCGGCACGTTAGCGCGGTGTCGGTGGGGCAGGGCAGGATGCTCGGCGTGGCAGATGCGACCGAGCGCGAGCCGGGCGGGGCGGCGGGGGCCGGCCCGGGCGGCGTCCCGGGCCGCGGCGCCGGGCTGGGGCTCGCCCGCGGGCTCGCGACCACCGCCCGGGCGCTGCTGCGGCCCGCCTCCACGCAGGAGTACCCCGACGTCGAGCCCGAGCTGCCGCCGCGCAGCCGCGGAGTGATCGCCCTCGTCGAGGAGAACTGCACCGTCTGCATGCTGTGCGCCCGCGAGTGCCCCGACTGGTGCATCTACATCGACTCCCACAAGGAGACGCTGCCCGCCGTCGAGGGCGGCCGGGAACGCCAGCGCAACGTGCTCGACCGGTTCGCCATCGACTGGTCGCTGTGCATGTACTGCGGCATCTGCGTCGAGGTCTGCCCGTTCGACGCGCTGTTCTGGAGCCCCCAGTTCGAGTACTCCGAGCTCGACATCCGTGACCTGCTGCACGAGAAGGAGCGCCTGGCCGGCTGGGCCCAGGGGTCGCCGCCGCCCCCGCCGCCCGACCCGGCGGCGCCCGAGCCGAAAGAGGTGGCGCAGTCGCGCCGGCCGGCGCGGGGGCGGCCGGCGTGAGCGCGGCCGAGCTCGTGTTCGCCGCGTTCGCCCTGCTGTCGGGCGCATCGGCGGTGCTCGCGGTGACCAGCCGGCACGTCGTGCACGCCGCGCTGTGGCTCGTCGTGGCGCTCGGCTCCCTCGCCGGCGTGTACCTCGCCCTCGGGGCCGAGGTCGTCGCGCTGGTCCAGCTGCTCGTGTACGTCGGCGCGGTCGTCGTCCTCGTGCTGTTCGCCCTGATGCTCACGCGGGCGCCGATCGGCGTGCGCTCCGACCTCGACGAGAGCCGGGGGCGCCGGGTCGGGGCCGCGGTGGTCGGTGTCGCGCTCGCCGGGCTCCTCGGCGGCACCCTCGCGCTGGCGGTGGGCGACTCGCAGATCACGCCCGATCTGGCACGCGGGCGGGCGCGCCCGCTCGGCGAGGCGATCTTCGGGGGCTGGCTGCTGCCGTTCGAGCTGCTGTCGGTCCTGCTGCTCGCCGCGCTCGTCGCCGCACTCGCCGTCTCGAGAGGAACGGACAGCCGATGAGGTCACCCACCGGCGCGCAGCCGCGCGCCGTCCGCTGGTTCGGCGAGGCGCCCGACGGCGGTCGCGTGCTCACCGGCGACCACGTCGTGGAGGTGCCGCTCGACCCGCAGGACCCGGGCGGTGAGCGCATCGAGGTGTACGCCCGCGAGCTGCGGGCGCCCGACCTCGCCGAGGTCGAGCAGCCCTACCTGCTGTTCCTGCAGGGCGGCCCGGGTGGCCGCTCGCCGCGCCCCGGCGCCGACGCGCCCAGCTGGCTGGAGTGGGCCCTGCGGCGCTACCGCGTGCTGCTGCTCGACCAGCGCGGCACCGGCCGGTCGACCCCGCAGGACCGGCATACGCTCGCGGGCCTCACCCCGGCGCAGCAGGCCGACCAGCTGGCGCTCTTCCGGGCCGACGCGATCGTCGCCGACGCCGAGGCGCTGCGCCGCCACCTGCTGGGCGACGTGCCGTGGACGACCCTCGGGCAGTCCTTCGGCGGCTTCTGCACCTGGACCTACCTGTCGCAGGCGCCCGAGGGTCTGCTGGCCTGCCTCGTCACGGGCGGCGTCCCGCCGATGGGGGTGCCTCCCGACGACGTGTACCGGGCCACCCGGCCGGCCTACGAGCGGCGGGTCGCCGAGCTCGACGAGCAGCACCCCGAGGCCAGGGTGGTGCTGGCCGAGGTCGCGCGGCACCTGCTGGCGGGCGCCGAGGAGTACCTGCCGTCGGGGGAGCGGCTCACGGTGAGCCGCCTGCAGGAGGTGGGCCACCCGCTCGGCTTCGTGTCGGGGCCCGAGACCCTCGCGGTGCTCGCGGAGGACGCGTGGGCCGTCCGGGGGGCGCCGGGTGCCGGCCGGCTCTCCGACACCTTCCTCGCCGGGGTGCACGACATCGTGTCGTACGCGACGGGGCCGCTGTACGCCCTGGTGCACGAGGCCTGCTACGGCGAACCCGGGGTCGTCACGAACTGGTCGTCGGACCGGGTGCGGGCCGAGCAGGGGGTGCCGGCCGAGCCGGCGCGGGGCGACGACGGCGTCGAGCGGCTTCCGCTGACCGGCGAGAACGTGTACCGGTCGTCCGTGGCCGCCGACCCGGCGCTGGCCCCGCTGCTCGAGGCGGCCGACCTGCTCGCCGAGCGGCCCTGGGACAGGCCGCTCTACGACCCGGCCCGGCTGGCGGCCAACACCGTCCCCGTCGCCGCCTGCGTGTACGAGCGCGACGTCTACGTCGACCCGGTGCTGTCGCGTGCGACGGCCAAGGTCACCGGCGGGGTGACGGTCGTCGCCGACGAGGTGCACCACCACGACGGCCTGCGCCGGGCCGGGCCCGCCGTCCTCGGCCGCCTGGAGGAGGCGCTGCGCGCCGCCTCCCCGAGCAGCACACCCGTGGCGTACCCCGCCCCGGAGTCGCATCCCGCACCGGAGGCTGACCGGGCGTGATCCACCTCGTCGGTCCCGTCGTGCTCGCGTCGGTGCTCGCCGGCGCGGGAGTCTACGGCCTCGTCGCGCGCCGCAACGCGGTGCTCGTGCTGGTGGGCGCCGAGCTGCTGGTGGCCGCCGCCGGGGTGCTGTTCGTGACGGCGTCAGCGCTGCCTCCCGGGGGCCTGGCCGGGCTCGAGCGTCCGGGAGCGCCGCCCGGCAGCGTTCCCGCCGCCGACCCGCTGCTGTCGGGGCAGGTCCTGACGGTGTTCGCCATCACGATCGCCGCCGCCGAGATCGGCCTCGCGCTGGCCGTGATCCTGCTGCTCTACCGGGTCCGGCGCACGAGCGACCTCTCGGCGGTGCGCGAGCTCGGCGAGGCGTCCCCGACGTACAGCGAGGCGCCCGAGGGGCCGGCTCCCGACGCGTTCCCCGGGCACGTCCCCGAGGCGGTCCCCGGGTGGGCCCCCGACGGGACCCCTGACGGGACCTCGGACGGGAGCCCCGACGGGACTCCTGACGCCGCCCCCGGGCGGCCCGTCGCCGGTGCGACGCCGGAGGTGCCGGCGTGACCGGCGCCGGCACCGCGGCGGCCTGCACGGTGGTGCTGCCCGCCGTCGTGGCCGTCATCGGCCTCCCGCTCGCCCGGCGCAGCCCGGCCTGGGGGCGCGAGTGGGCGGTCCTGGGCGCACTCGCCACGCTGGCGGCCGCTCTGGTCGAGGCCGTGGCCGTCTACACCCACGGCGCCGTCGAGCACGTGCAGCTGCTGGGCACCCTCGACGTGGGCGCCGGCCGCATCCACCTCGACCTGCGCGCCGACGCGCTCGCCGCGACGGTCGCCGTCGCCGTGGGGCTGGTCGCCGTCTGCGTGCAGATGTACTCCACGGCCTACCTCGCGCCGCCCGCCGACCAGGACCCCGACCCCGACGCCGTCGAGCCCGCGCCGACCCGCTACCCCGCCTACGCCGCCACCGTCTCGCTGTTCACCGCCGCCATGATGACCGTGGTCCACGCCGGCGACCTCGTCCTGCTGCTGGTCGGCTGGGAGGTCATGGGCGCCTGCTCGTACCTGCTCGTCGGTCATCACAGCGAGCGGCCGGCGGCACGCACCGCCGCGGTCAAGGCGTTCCTCGTGACCCGGGTCGGTGACCTGGGCGTGCTGCTGGCCGTCGTCCTGCTGCTGGCCGCCACCGGCACCACCTCGATCCCGGGCGTGCTCGCCGCCGTGCCCCGGCTGGCACCGGGCACGGTGCTCGCCGCGGCGCTGCTGCTGCTCGCCGGGGCCGTGGGCAAGTCCGCGCAGTTCCCCCTGCACACCTGGCTGCCCGACGCGATGGAGGGCCCCACGCCGGTGTCGGCCCTCATCCACGCGGCGACCATGGTCGCCGCGGGCGTCTTCCTCGTGGCGCGACTGCTGCCGCTCTACCTCGCCGCCCCCGGGGCGCTCCAGGTGGCCGCCGTCGTTGCCGCGGTGACGATGCTCGGCGCCGCCCTGGCCGCGCTCGTGCAGGACGACCTCAAGCGGCTGCTCGCGTGGTCGACCGTCAGCCAGGTCGCCTACATGCTGGGCGGAGTGGCCGTGGCGCGCACCGTGTCGGGTGCGGCCCCGTCGATCCTGCTCCTGCTCAGCCACGCCGCGTACAAGGCCCTGCTCTTCCTGGTGGCCGGCTGCATCGCGCACCTGGCCGGGTCCACCCTGCTGCGCGACATGGGCGGCCTGCGCCGCACCGACCGCGCGCTCGCCGGGCTGTTCGCGCTCGGGCTCGCCGCCCTCGCCGGGCTGCCGCCACTGGCCGGCTTCTGGTCGAAGGAGGCGGTGCTTTCAGCCGCCGAGTCCGCGCCCGGGTGGGCCCCCCGGCTCGTCCTCGTCAGCGGTCTGCTGACCACGCTCGTGACCGGCGCCTACGCGGGGCGCGCGCTGGCCGTCGTGGCGCTCGGCGACCCGCCCGCTCCGGCCCCCGACCCGCATCGCGACGGCGCCCACCAGCCCGTCGCCGGCGGGTTCTCGTGGGCCATGACCTACCCGCTCTGGGTGCTCGCCGTGCCGACCGCGCTGCTCGGGCTCGTCCTGCTCCACCCGCCGGACGCCCTGCGGGACCTCCACCTCGACCCGGGAACCGCCCTCGCGGGCACGGTGCTGGCCGTCGTGGGCCTCACCTGGGGGCTGGCGGCCGCCAGGACGGCCCACCGCGACGCCACGGCGGTGCTGCCCGCCGGCCTGCGGTCCTTCCTGCGGGAGGGCTACCGGCTCGACGCCGTCCAGCATGCTCTCGTCGTGGCGCCCTACACCGCGCTGTCGCGCCTCGTGCGCGCCGGCGACCGGGACGTCGTCGACGGGTACGTGCGCGCCGTGCCGGTGGCGAGCCGGTGGGGCTCGGCGGTGCTGGCCCGGGCGCAGTCGGGTCTCGCGACGGGGTACGTCGCCTGGCTGGTCGCGGGGGCGGTCGTCGCGAGCGTCGTCGGGGTGGTGCTGTCATGACCGTGGCCGTGACCGCGCAGCTGACCGCGGCACTCGGGGACCGGGCCGGCTGGCTGTTGCCCGCGCTGGTCGGGCTGCCCCTGCTCGCGGCCCTGGCCCTGCTCGCCCTGCGGCGCGTCGCCGACACGCCCGCCACGGTCGCGGCCGCCGCGGTCGCCGCGCTCACCCTCGCGCTGGCCGTGCTCGTGGTGACCGCCGGGGCCCCGTACGACGGCACCGCCGGGCGCGTGGACGCCGACGCCGACTGGATCCCCGCGCTGGGGGTGCGTGCCCATCTGGCCGTCGACGGCGTCTCGGCGCCGCTCGTGCTCCTGACGGCTCTGCTCGGCCTGCTGGTTTGCGGTCACCTGGTGCGGGTCCGCCCGGTGGCCGGCCGGGCCCGCGCGCTCGCGGCGTGCTACCTGGCCGTCGAGGGCGGCGCCCTGGCCGTGTTCACCGCCCGCGACCTGCTGCTGTTCTTCGTCGCGTTCGAGGTCGTGCTCGTCCCCATGTGGTTCGTCGTGGCCGTGTGGGGCGACGACCAGCAGCGCGCGGTGTGGGCCCCCCTGACCGCACCCGCGCCGTCCGGCGAGCGCGCGCGCCGTGACGCCGCCAACCGCTTCATCCTCTACACGACACTGGGCTCGGCGGTGATGCTGCTCGGGCTGCTGCTCGTCGCGCTCCGCTCCGGCACCACCGACATCACGGCGCTCGCCGCCCGCGCCCGCTCCGGAGATCCTGCCCTCGGCCCCACGGAACAGGTGGTCGCCGCCGCCCTGATCGTCGGCGGCCTGGCGGTGAAGGCGCCGATGTTCCCGCTGCACACCTGGCTCCCGCCGGCGCACACGATCGCTCCGACCGGCGGCTCCGTGCTGCTCGCCGGCGTGCTGCTCAAGCTCGGCACCTACGGCATGATCCGCATCGCCGTCCCCGTGGTGCCCGACGGCGTCCGCACCCTGGCGCCCGTGCTCGGCGCGTTCGGCGTCGCCGGCATCCTGTGGGGCGGCCTCGCGTGCTTCGCCGAGCGCGACCTCAAGCGCCTGGTCGCCTTCTCGTCGGTCGCGCACATGGGGTTCGTGCTGCTCGGGATCGCCTCGCTCACCACCGTCGGGCTGCAGGGGGCGCTCTTCGCGAACGTCGCCCACGGGCTGGTCACGGGGCTGCTGTTCCTCGTGGCCGGCGCCCTCAAGGACCGGCACCACTCGGCCGACCTCGCGGCGATCGGTCCCGGCCTGCGCGACCGCATGCCGCGGCTCGGCTGGCTGCTGGCGTTCGGGGCGCTCGCGGCGCTCGGCCTGCCCGGGCTCGCGGGCTTCTGGGGCGAGCTCCTCGCCATCGGCGGGGCGTGGCGCTCGGCCGCGCTCGGGCCCCTCGGCCGCCCGCTCGCCGTGCTCGCGGCGGTCGGCACCGCCGTCGCGGCGGCCTACCTGCTGCGCATGCTGCGCCTGATCTGGCACGGCCCGGCCCCCGCCCGCCGGCGCGGTGCGGTGCCCCCGCCGGTGACGGCCGGCGACGCCACGCCGCACGAGCTCGCGGTCACGGCCCCGCTCGTGGTGGCGGTGGCCGTGCTGGGCGTCCTGCCGTGGCTGCTCCTGAACGTGACCGGGCCGGCCGTCCGCGCGCTGCTCGGCGGCTCCAGCGGTGACGCGACGACGACTGTCGCGGCCGCTCCCGTGCCAGGAGGGACACGGTGAACGCGCTGCCGGGTGTGCAGGCCCTCGACGCGCTCGCGGTCGCACCCGTCGCGGCGCCCCTGGTGGCCCTGCTGCTCGTGCTCGTCGTCGACGCGGTGGCGCCCGCGGCCGGCCGCGCCCGGCACCTGCACGACGCGCTCGCCCTGGCCGGGCTGCTGGCGGCGGGGGCTGCCGTAGTGGCGCTCGCCGCCGACGGGGCCGACCGCCGCACCGCGTGCGTTCCCGGCGGCGGCCTGCAGCTGAGCGCCTGCTCGTACGTCGATCTCGCCGCTCACGCTGGCTCTGCAGGGGGTGACGGTGGCCGCGGCGCTGGTGTGCCTGCTGCTGGCCGTCGACGGGCCGGGCGCGCGGGACCGGACGCCGCACCACGTGCTGTTCCTCGCCGCCGTCGCCGGGGCCACCGCGCTCGCGGGCGCGCGCGACCTCGCGACCCTCGTGGTCGCGCTCGAGACCGCCACGCTGCCCGCCGTCGGGCTGGTGGCCCTGCGGCGCGACCCGCAGGGGGCGCAGGGCGCCGTCACGTTCCTGCTGACGGCGCTGAGCTCGCTCGGCCTGCTGCTGCTCGGCTCCGCGCTCGTGCTCGCCGCGACGGGCTCGGCGCACTTCGACCGGATCGCCACCGCCCTCGGGGACCCGAGCCTGCCCCCGCGGGTGCGAGCCGTCGCCGTGCTCGGCGTGCTCCTCGCCGTCGCGGGGGTCGCCTTCAAGCTCTCCGCGGTGCCGTTCCACCTCTGGACGCCGGACACGTACGCCGGCGCCCCGCTGCCCGTCGCGGCGTTCCTGGCGACCGTGTCGAAGGCCGCCGCGACCGCGGCGTTTGTCGTCCTGCTCGTCGTCGGCGTCGCGCCGCTGGCCGCGTCGTGGGCGCCCGTCCTCGGCCTGGTCGCCGCCGTGACGATCACCGTGGGCAACCTCGTGGCGCTGCGCCAGCGCGTCGCCGTCCGGCTGCTCGCCTGGTCGACGGTGGCGCAGGCCGGCTGGGTGCTCCTCCCGCTGGCCGGCGCCGGTGACGGCGGCCCGGCGCAGCTGCGGGCGGCGGCCACGGGCTCGGTCGGCTACCTGGCCGCGTACGTGGCGGCGACGCTGGCCGTGTTCGCCGTCGTCGTGCTCCTCGCCCGGCACCACCGCGCCGGCGAGGAGCACCGGCTCGAGGACTACCGCGGGCTCGCGCGCCGCGAGCCGGTGGCCGCGGCCGTGCTGGCGTTCGGGCTGGCCTGCCTGGCCGGCCTCCCGCCCGGTGTCGTGGGGCTGGTCGCCAAGGTGCTGGCGGTCCGGCCCGTCGTCGACGTGGCCGCGTGGCCGCTCGCCCTGGTGGCGGCCGCGAACGTGGCGCTGGGGCTCGTCTACTACCTGCGCTGGGGTGCCCTGCTGTTCGCCGGGCCGGCGGACGGCGCGGGGGAGCGCGCCGTCCCCACCTGGCGGGTCAGGCCGGCCGAGGGGGTGGCGCTCGGCGCGGCCGGGGCCGCCTGCGTCGTACTCTCCGTCTGGCCGCAGGCGATCGCCGGGGTCGTGCCGGGGCTGCTGCGATGAGGTCTGCGTCGGACGGGAACCACCACGGTGTGATCTCGCGTTGACGAGGTACGGACCACCGACCACGCCGGACGAAGGAGCCGACGACCCCATGGGTCACCGTCATTTCAACGGACTCAAGACCGCCCTGCTGCTGGGGGGCCTGTCCGCCTTCCTGCTGCTCGTGGGCGGGCTGATCGGCGGCCGCTCCGGGCTGTTCATCGCCCTGCTCCTCGCCCTGGGCATGAACGCGTACGGCTACTGGAACTCCGACAAGCTGGCCCTGCGGGCGATGCGGGCACGGCCGGTCAGCGAGGCCGAGCAGCCCGTGATGTACCGCATCGTGCGCGAGCTCTCCACGGCCGCCCGCCAGCCCATGCCGCGGCTGTACGTCTCGCCGACGGCCGCGCCCAACGCCTTCGCCACCGGGCGCAACCCGCGCAACGCCGCCGTCTGCGCCACCGAGGGCATCCTGCAGCTGCTCGACGAGCGCGAGCTGCGCGGCGTGCTCGGCCACGAGCTCATGCACGTGTACAACCGCGACATCCTCACCGCCTCGGTCGCCGCGGCCGTCGCCAGCGCGATCACGTTCATCGCCCAGTTCGCCCTGTTCTTCGGCGGCGGTGACGACGACGACCGCCCGAACCCCGTCGCCGCGATCGCGCTCATGCTCCTCGGCCCGCTCGCCGCCGGGGTCATCCAGATGGCCATCAGCCGAACCCGCGAGTACGACGCCGACGAGGACGGCGCGACCCTCACCGGCGACCCGCTGGCCCTCGCCTCCGCGCTGCGCAAGCTCGAGCTCGGCACCCGGCAGCTGCCGCTGCCGCCCGAGCGCGAGATCGTCAACGCGAGCGCCCTGATGATCGCGAACCCGTTCCGGGGCGACGGCCTCTCCCGCATGTTCAGCACCCACCCACCGATGGCCGACCGGATCGCCCGCCTCGAGGCGATGGCCGGGTACCGCCGGTGACCGCTGCCCGCCGCCGGGTGCCGCCGCGGCGACCCGAGCCATCGCGCCGGCGCCCCGAGATCGCGCCGCCGCCGATCGAGCCGCGCGACGCGCGGGGTATCGCCGTCGGGCTGCTGGTCTTCGCGGGGGGCCTCGCCGTGGCGGGCCTCCTCGCGCTCGTGGGCCTCGCCGGGGGGCCGGCCTGGAGCATCGCGTTCGCCGTCGGCCTGCTCGCCATCGGTGCGGTCGGCCTCTACCAGCGCCACACGCTCTCGCCGGTACCGCGACCGCCCATGTGGTCGCCCGCCTACCACGCCGAGGTCACGACACCCCTCGGCCTGCCCGCCCGGGGCTTCACGGTCCTGTTCTACGTCCTCCTGGCGGTCGGGTTGATCGGCAACGTGGCGGTGCCGCTCGTGCGCCGCTGACCGGCGGCGCGCACGCCGGCCGACCCGGCGACCCGCCGCCCCCTCGGGTGATCGGAGGGTGCCACCGCCTTCCAGCCTGCAGCGCCCCCGCGGGTGGTGCAGGCTTGAACGACCCCCGGCGCCGGTCGGCGCGCCTCGGGGGCGTTCCCCTGCCACGTGACGAGGTCCTCCGGTGACGACTGCAGCATCAGCCGACGACGGCACCCCCGCCCCCCGCACCACCCAGCGCGCCCGACGCCAGCCGGTCCCCGAGGCCCCGGCCCGCGACCCGCGCCAGCCGCTGCTGCACGACCACGTGGTGGTCGCCGCAGCGCCCAGCGTGCTGCTCTGCGACCGTTCCGGGGACGTCGACGCCCTTGCGGCGGGCCAGGGCGCCCAGGGCCTGTTCCACGCGGACATCCGGGCGCTGTCCCGGCTCCGCCTCACCGTCGGGAACGAGGTGCCGGACTCCGTCCTCGGAGCTGCCGAGGGCGCCGGGCGCGCCCGCTTCGTGGGCTTCGCCCGCAACGTGGGCGACCCCGTGCCCGACCCCAGCGTGCGCGTCGAGCGGATGCGCGAGATCACCCCCGGGCGGCTCGAGGAGCGCATCGTCGTCAGCTCCTGGGCGACCATGCCGGTCACCACGCACCTCTGCCTCGAGGTCGGCGCCGACCTGCTGCACGTCGACCGGGTCAAGTTCGGCGCCATCGGCCGGCCCGGGCCGGCGCGCGGCGAGCCCGGTCGCCTGGTCTGGGCGCACGACGACACCCGCGTGACGGTCGAGGCGCCGGGCGGTGACCTGGACGCGGCGGCGGGCACGGTGGTGTGGCAGGTGGACATCCCGCCGGGAGGCCGCGCCGTCCTCACGTGGCGGGTCGACGTCGACGACGTCGGCGCGCCGGTGACCCCGCCACCCGCGGCGCCGACCTGGTCGCAGCCCGCGCTGCGCGTCGACGACCGGCGGCTCTCGACCCTGCTGCGGCGCTGCCTCGCCGACCTGCACGGCCTGCGGATGGCGACGCCGGAGTCGCCGGCCGACGTCTTCCTCGCGGCCGGCGCTCCGTGGTTCTTCACCCTGTTCGGGCGCGACAGCCTCTGGTCCGCCCGGATGCTGCTGCCGCTGGGGACCGACCTCGCCCGCGGCACCCTGCGCGTGCTCGCCGCGCGGCAGGGCCGCACCGACGACCCCGTCTCCGAGGAGGAGCCCGGCAAGATCCTGCACGAGGTGCGGCGCGACGTCCTCGACAACGGGCAGGGCCTGCGGCTCCCGCCGCTCTACTACGGCAGCATCGACGCCACCCCGCTGTGGGTGTGCCTGCTGCACGACGCCTGGCGCTGGGGCATGGCCCCCAAGGACGTCGAGCCGCTGCTGCCGAACCTGGAGGCGGCGCTCGCCTGGCTCGAGGCGACCACGGGGGACGGCTTCCTCGCGTACAGCCGGCGCAACGCCAGCGGCCTGGCCAACCAGGGCTGGAAGGACTCGGCCGACGCGATCCGCTTCCGCGACGGCCACCTGGCCCTGGGTCCCGTCAGCCTCGCCGAGGTGCAGGGCTACGCGCACGAGGCGGCGCTCGGTGGTGCAGAACTGCTGGAGGCGTTCGGCCGGCCGGAAGCGGAGCGGTGGCGCGGCTACGCCGCGCGGCTCGCCGAGCGGTTCCGGTCCGCGTTCTGGGTCGAGGACGACGACGGCCCGTACCCGGCCATGGCCATCGACGGCGTCGGGCCGGCCCGTCGACGCCGTCGCCAGCAACATGGGTCACCTGCTCGGCACCGGCCTGCTCGACGCGCCGGAGACCACGCTCGTCGCCCGGCGACTCGCGTCGCCCGAGCTCGCGGCCGGGTTCGGCCTGCGCACGATGTCCGCGCGATCCGGCGGGTACGGGCCCTCCCGGTACCACTGCGGCACGGTCTGGCCGCACGACACGGCGATCGCCGTGCTCGGACTCGCCCGCAGCGGGCATCCCGAGATGGGGGTCGACCTCATCGAGGGCCTGCTCTCCGCCGGCGCCGCCCTCCCGGGTCCGCTCCCCGAGCTGTGGGGCGGCGACGGCCGCGACGAGGTGCCCGAGCCCGTCCCCTACCCGGCCGCGTGCCGCCCGCAGGCCTGGGCGGCGGCGTCGTCCGTCGCCGTCCTGACGACCGTGCTCGGTCTCGAGGCCGACGTCCCCGCCGGCACGCTCGCCGTCCGGCCCGTGCGGCCGTCCCCGGTGGGGGCCGTCCACGCCTGGGGGCTGCACGTCGCCGGCTCGTCCCTGGCCGTCGAGACGGACTCCACCGGCGCGCTGGTCGACGTCCGGACGGACGCGCCGCTCTCCCTCGTGACCTGAGCCCGGCCCGACCCGAGCCGGGCCTGTCGGTGCCGGTTACGGTGACGCGGTGACCAGCCTGCCGCCGAGCCCGCCCGGCGACCTGGTCGCCACGCTGCGCGCGGCCGGCTGCGTCTTCGCCGAGGACGAGGCCCGCCTGCTCCTGGAACACGCCACGACCGTTGCTCAGCTGGGCGACCTGGTCCGGCGCCGGGTCACCGGCGAGCCCCTCGAGCAGGTGCTGGGCTGGGCGGAGTTCCACGGACTGCGGGTGCGGCTCGAGCCCGGGGTCTTCGTGCCGCGCCGCCGCACCGAACTGCTCGTCGACGCGGCGGTCCGCGCCGCGCGCGCCGTCGCACCGCCCCGCCTGCCCGTCGTCGCGGACCTCTGCTGCGGGTCGGGGGCTGTGGCGGCGGCCGTGGCCGCCGAGCTGGCCGGGGCGGTCGACCTGCACGCCGCGGACGTCGACCCCGCCGCCGTCGCCTGCGCAGGCGGCAACCTCGCGGGCCTCGCGCAGGTCCACCGGGGCGACCTGTTCGGCGCCCTGCCCCCGGGGCTGCGGGGCGAGCTCGACGTCGTCGTCGCGTGCACGCCCTACGTGCCGACCGGCGAGGTGCGCCTGATGCCGCCGGAGGCCCGGGACCACGAGCCGCTGGCCGCCCTGGACGGCGGCCCCGACGGCCTGGACGTCGTCCGCCGGTTGCTGGCCGATGCCGTCGGGTGGCTAAGGGCCGAGGGCTTCGTGGCGGTCGAGACGAGCGAGTGGCAGGCACCGGTCGCCGCCGAGGCGTTCGCCCGGGCCGGTCTCGTGGCCGCCGTCGTCAGCGACGACGCACTAGGCGCCACCGTTGTCACCGGACGCTCCGTGCACCGCCGATGACGCCTCCCTGGGAGATTCACAGGCCGGTCGCAGCATTCCCCCACCGAAGCCGGGCACTGTCCCCGAGGCGAGGCCGCACACCGGGCGGCACACCGGGCGGGACGAGGAGGCGGAATGGGGCGACGACCGGCGACCGCCGTGGTCGTCGTCGCGTTGGTCGTCACCGCCCTCGCCGGCATCTCGGCGACGGCCCGCGCCCAGATCCTCGCCCGGACGGTCCACGCCCGGAGCGCTCCGTCACCGGCGGCCCGGCTGTCGTCGTCGCCCACCGCGACGCCGGCCGCAAGGCCGTCGCCCTCACCGTCGGTCGCTCCGGTGCGGAGCGTGGTCGGCCTGGGTGACTCCGTCCCCGCGGGCACCGCCTGTGCATGCACCGACTTCGTCCGGCTCGTGGCCACCTCGATCGCCCGGGCCCAGGGGAGCGCGGCCACCGCGACGAACCTCGCCGTCGGTGGCGAGACGAGCAGCGGGCTGCTCCAGCGGCTCGGCGACCCCGCCACCCGACGGGCGGTCCGGGGCGCCGACCTCGTCCTCGTCACGATCGGCGCGAACGACTTCGACAGCGACGACGTCACCGACGACGCGTGCGCCGCCCCCACCTCGGCGGCCTGCTACCAGGCCGACCTGGCGGCCCTGAGCTCCACGATGCGCGAGGTGCTCGACCAGGTGGGCCGCCTGACCGACGGGCAGGTGGTGGTCACGGGCTACTGGAACGTCTTCCTCGACGGACGGGTCGGGCGCGCGCAGGGCTCGGCGTACGTGCGGAACAGCGACGCGCTGACGAAGGCCGTCAACACCGAACTGCAGGCGGTGGCGGCGCAGGGCGGCGCGACCTACGTCGACGTGTACCGGCCCTTCAAGGGCGACGGCGACCGCGACGACACGATCCTGCTCGCGGCCGACGGCGACCACCCCGACGCCCAGGGGCACGTGGTCATCGCGAATGCGATCACGACGGCGCTGACGCCGTCCCGCACGTCGTCGTCCTGAGGGTCCGGTGGGCCCTCACAGCGGGGTCGACGGCCCCGGCGTGAACGCGGGCCCGTGCCCCGGCACGATCAGGTCCGCCGCCGAGAGCACCCGCCGGCGCTGCTCGCGCAGCAGGTCGCGGTCGGGGGCGTACGGGTCGTCCGCCGGGCCGCCGCCGGTCCACCACAGGTGCGTCAGCGCGGTGACGCCGTCGGCGCCCCCGACGAGGACGGTCAGGTCCTGCGGGGTGTGCCCAGGCGTCGTGAGCAGGCGCACGGCGGGCGTGAGGTCGAAGGTGTCGTCGTCGCGGCTGGTCCACACGTCGTGCTGGTACGTCGCCTGGAAGTCGTGCACCGGCACCTCGCCGAACAGCGCGATGTTGACGGTGTGGTCGGGGTGGTGGTGGCTGAGGACGACGTCGGTGACGTCGTCCGGGGCGACCCCGAGAGCGGCCAGCGGGTCGAGGATCGCCGACCGCGACGGCACCATGCCGGGGTCGAGGACGACCACGCGGTCGAGGTCGCGTACCAGGACCACGGTGCCGGCCACCCGGTCACCGGCGTAACCGGTGAACAGGACGTCGACGCGGGCGGTGCGGGCGAGGCCCGCCAGGTCGGGGAGTTCGGACTCGGTCACGCCCGACACCGTAGACCCGCGTCGGCGCGGGTCCACGGTGCCAGGTCCCGGCGGACGGGAACTCGGACCTGGCGTCGCCAGGTGGGAGCGTGGGCCACGGCGCCGATGACGCGGACTCCAGCCCGGGGGGCCGGCGGGGGGTCCACCGCGATGACGATGAGCACCCGGCCGAGGTCGGGGCGCTCGTGAGCCTCCTCCTGCCGAGAGGGTCGGTCAAGGCCCGGGGCAGTCCATATGGGGTGGTCTTTTTCGGCCTGCTCGAAGGTGCACCGCGAGGGGCCCCTTCGTCCGGCGCTCCCGGAGGACGGCGACCGTCAGCGATAGTTCACGAACTGCACGGCGACCTCGAGGTCGGCGCCCTTGAGGAGCGCGATCACGGCCTGCAGGTCGTCACGGCTCTTGCTCGACACCCGCAGCTCGTCACCGGTGATCTGCGCCTTGACCGCCTTCGGGCCCTGCTCACGGATGATCTTCGAGATCTTCTTCGCGTTCTCCTGGTCGAGGCCCTCCGTGAGGGAGGCCTCGATCCGGTACTCCTTGCCCGAGGGCTTCGGGTCGCCCGCGTCGAGCGCCTTGAGGGAGACCCCGCGCTTGATCAGCTTCGTCTGGAAGACGTCCAGCACGGCCTTGACCCGTTCCTCGCTGTTCGCCTTCATCAGGATGGTCTCGCCGCTCCAGGCGATCGAGGCGTCGACGCCCTTGAAGTCGTACCGCTGCGAGATCTCCTTCGCGGCCTGGTTGAGTGCGTTGTCGACCTCCTGACGGTCCACCTTGCTCACCACGTCGAACGAGGAGTCGCCCGCCACGCTGCCCCACCCTTCGCTCCGGCGCCCGCCGTGCGCGGACGCGACCTCACTCTGGAGCTTGCTATCCTTCCATCCGCCGCTGCTTCGTGCGGAGGCGAGGCGGGTTGCCCGAGTGGCCAAAGGGAGCGGTCTGTAAAACCGTCGGCGTAGTCCTACGTTGGTTCGAATCCATCACCCGCCACCTCAGCCGGGACGGCCCCTGACCAGCAGCGATGCCGGTCGGGGGCCGTTCGTCGCCGGGCGCGGCCAAGCCTACCGCCGGTCGGTCAGGTGCAGGCGTCGCGTGCCGCGCCTCGATCGGTCCCCCGCGGCTCGTGCACGTCCGGCAGTGGGCCTCCTCGGGCGTCGGCGGGTCGACGTGTCCACGAGGCAGGTCCGGGGCGGTGCGTCGCTCACACCGCCGGCTGAGCCTGCGAACCCTTGGCGATCTCCTTGACTCTGCAGTCGAATCCGCTGCACGGTGCATGCATGGCGACGACAGTGGCCATCCGGGACCTGTCCGAGGAGGTGCGGGACGCCCCGGCGCAGCAGGCCCGCGAGCGGGGGCAGTCGGTGCAGGCCTACCTGCTAGGGATCCTGCGTCGCCAGGCGCAGTTCAGTGGCAACCGCGGCCTCCTGCCGGGATCGAGTCGGAGCTGCGGGCCGAAGGAGGCGGGGCGGGGTCCGACGCGCCGGACTCGTCGGAGGTGCTCGGGCGCGCACGGACCGAGGGCGGCGAGGCCGACGGCCGAGCGCGACGACGGCCCGGGGCACGTGCGTGATCGTGGTCGACGCGTCCGCCCTGGCGAATGCACTGGTGTATGCGGACGAGCGAGGTCGGCGTGCTCGCGCCGTCCTCGGTCGTGATCCGGAGTGGGCGGCACCCGGGCACTGGATGGCCGCGGTCTTCTCCGTGCTCTGGGGGCTGACACTCGGGGGAAGATCGAATCCGGCGTGGGCCAGCGTGCCGTGGGCCGCCTGTCCCGCCTCGGCGTCGAGTCCGTGCCGCTGGATCCGCTTCTCGCGAGGATGTGGCAGCTCCGGAACTCGATCAGCGGGTACGACGCCGGCTACGTGGTCCTCGCCGAACCCTGACCAGCAGGGATGCCGGTCGGGGCCGTTTCGCCGTGCACGGCTGGGCCTCTCTCAGCCGACCAGCGGCCTCAGCACCTCGCCCATCGACGCCACGGCGCCGGGGACGTGCCCGTTGTACGGCATGTTGATCGTCAGGCCGTCGATGCCCTGGCCGAGGACGTTGGTCCCGAGGTCCTCGGTGACCTGCTCGACCGTGCCGAGGAAGACGCGGTCCCGCCGGTCGGGCGGCACCTGCTCCAGCAGAGCGGTCGCCTGCGCGGGCGACTCGGCGAGGACCACCGACGCGAGCAGGCTGGTGGGCAGGGTGGCCGGGTCGCGGCCGGCCTCCTCGCAGCGCTGCCGCAGCGCCGCCACCTTGCGCGGCACGTCCTGCCGCCCGCAGATGATGTTCATGTGGTCGGCGTACCGGGCCGCCATCCGGAAGGTCTTCTGCTCCCCGCTGCCACCCAGCATGATCGGGATCGAGGGTCGCAGCCGCGGGTTGTTGAGCGCGTTCTCGACGTGGTACCAGGAGCCCGAGAACGTGGGCTCCTCGCCCCGCAGCATCGGGCCGACGATCTGCAGCGCCTCCTCGAGCCGCTCGAACCGCTCCGTGAACGTGCCGAACTCGATGCCGAACGCGAGGTGCTCCTTCTCGTACCAGCCGGCGCCGATCCCGAGGATCGCGCGGCCGCCCGACACCATGTCGAGCGTCGTGACGGTCTTGGCGAGCACGGCCGGGTTCCGGTAGGTGTTGCCGGTCACGAGGGCGGACAGCTGCACCGTGGACGTCGCCGTCGCGAGCGCCCCCAGCGTCGTGTAGCACTCGAGCATCGCGTTGCCCGGGTCGCCGATCCCCGGCAGCTGGTAGAAGTGGTCCATCACCAGGACGGTGTCGAAGCCCGAGGCCTCGGCCTCGCGGGCCTGCGCGACGACCGTGTCGAAGAGCTTCTCGGTGGGGACGTCGGGATAGGTGAAGTTCGGGATCTGGTAGCCCAGACGGATGGTCACCTCCGGAGCCTACGCGCGGCCCATCACGGTCAGCGCGGCGGCGACCAGCTCGGCGTTCGAGGCGGCCGGGTCGCCGCCGGGCAAGGTGAGCACGTCCTCCAGGCCGATCCGGACGGCGTAGCCCTGCGCGGCCGCCCGGCCGAGCACGGGCCACGCCCCGGCACCCTCGCCGTGCACCAGCACCCGGGCGCGCGGGTGCTCCGTGCCCAGCTCGGCAAGGATCGCCGCGGCGTCGGCGGGGGTCGCGCGGGCGTCGTCCAGGGTGGACTCGACCAGCACCCGGGCGACCTCCCCGGCACGGGGCCAGGCGCGGAAGGCCCGGGCGGCGGGGGGCGTCCACAGGCCGGCCTCGACCCCGATGCCGCTCGCCAGGAGCAGCGCGGCGAGCTCGGGCGCCCCGTCCTCGTGCCAGTTCACGGAGGCCACGTCGGGCCGGTCGTCCAGATCGCGCCAGGCGGCCACGAGCCGTGCCCGGTGGGCGGCGTCGGGCACCGCCCAGGCTCCCGTGGTGACCCCGACCTGCACGCCCGGCAGTGCCCGGCGGACGGCGCCGACGGCGGCGCCCACGGCGGCGGGCTCGAGCATGTCCGCCCCGGTCGCGTCCTTGGGGTGCAGGTGCAGCCCGTCGGCGCCGGCGTCGACGGCGGCGACCGCCGCAGCCGACAGCTCGGCGGGCGTGACGGGCAGGCGGAGGCCGGCGGCGGGCCGCCGCGGCCCGTTGAGGCACGCGTGCAGGAAGACGGGCGCGGGCCCGCGCGTACCGGTGGTCAGCAGACCTCCCCGCGCCGCGCGAGCCACTCCTCGCGGGTGATGGCGTACTCGACCTCGCCGAGCTCGGTGCCGGGCAGCGGGTCGTCGAACTCCCGGTGGAACGTGCGCACCTGCCACAACCCGACGGCGGCCATCGTCGCCCGCGAGGCCGCGTTGACCGCCATGGTCTCCGCGAAGATCCGGTCGAGCGCGAGGTCCTCGAAGCCGTGCCGCACCAGCTCACGCGCGCCCTCGCTGCCCAGGCCCTGCCGCCAGTGCCGGCGCAGCAGCCGGTAGCCGAGCTCCGCCTGGCGACGCACCGGTCCCTGGTCGGGCCGGGTCGGCGCCTCGAGGATCCACCAGCCTACGAACGCCCCTCCCACCAGGCCGACCCAGTACCCCAGACCCGGGACGGCGGCGGCGCTGGCCAGCCGCCGCCGGTGGATCTCCTCGACCTCCTCGCGTGTCCTCGCCCGGCCGGTGAGGTACCGCATGACCTCGGGGTCGGAGTCGAGCTCCACCTCGAACTCGAGGTGCTCGTCGGCGAGCGGGACGAGCCGCAACCGCTCGGTCCGCAAGTCCACCTGCGCCATGCCGCGCAGTATCGCGCCCCCGTCTTCGGGGCGCAGGGACGATGTCGGTGATGTGGCGTAGCGTCCGCCTCATGTCCGATGCGATCGGCGCCGCCGACGTCAGGGCGCTCGCGCGCGACCTGCTCGCCGCGCACGATCCCGGCGCCACCGAACCCCAGGAGTTCCTTCGCGCCCGGTTCGACGCCGGGCTCGCCTGGGTGCACTTCCCGGTGGGTCTCGGTGGGCTCGGGGCGCCGCGCGGGCTGCAGGGGGTCGTCGACGCAGAGCTAGCGGCCGCCGGCGCCCCCCACAACGACCCCCGCCGGATCGGCATCGGGCTCGGCATGGCCGCGCCGACCATCCTCGCGTTCGGCACCCCCGAGCAGCAGCGGCGGTGGCTGCGGCCGCTCTGGACCGGCGAGGAGGTCTGGTGCCAGCTCTTCAGCGAGCCGGGCGCCGGCTCCGACCTCGCCGGCCTCGCCACCCGCGCGGTGCTCCAGCCCGACGGCGAGACCTGGGTGGTCGACGGCCAGAAGGTGTGGACGTCGAACGCGCACTCGGCGCGCTGGGCGATCCTGGTCGCCCGCCACGACCCCGACGTCGTCAAGCACGCCGGTCTCACTTACTTCGTCTGCGACATGACCGCCCCCGGCGTCGAGGTCCGGCCGCTGCGCCAGATCACGGGGGAGGCGGAGTTCAACGAGGTGTGGCTGACCGGCGTCCGCATCCCCGACGCGCAGCGCCTCGGGCCCGTCGGCGCCGGCTGGAAGGTCGCGCAGGCCACCCTCATGAACGAGCGGATCGCGATCGGCGGCTCGGCCGCGCCGCGCGAAGGCGGCATGATCGGTGTGGGTGCGCAGCTGTGGCGCCAGCGGCCCGACCTGCGCACCCCCGAGCTCCACGACCGGCTGCTGGCGCTGTGGGTCGACGCCGAGGTGAACCGCATGACCGGCCAGCGGCTGCGCCAGCAGCTGGCCGCCGGGCAGCCCGGGCCCGAGGGGTCGGCAGCGAAGCTGGCGTTCTCCCGGCTCGCGCAGGCGATCAGCGGCTTCGAGGTCGAGCTGCGCGGCGAGGAGGGGCTGGCCTACGACGACTGGTCGATGCGCCGGCCCGACAGCGTCGACTTCACCGGACGGGGGCCGGGGTACCGGTACCTGAGGGCCAAGGGCAACTCCATCGAGGGCGGGACGTCCGAGATCCTGCGCAACGTCATCGCCGAGCGGGTGCTGGGCCTGCCGGCGGAACCCCGTACGGACACCACGGTCCCGTGGAAGGACCTTCCGCGATGAGAGGGCGTGCGATGAGGGGGCAGTCATGACGACGCACGCCGACCTGGCCGCTGCGCTCGAGCCCGCGGTCGCGACCGACGGGCTGGCGGAGGCCGACCTGCTCGACGGCGAGGTCGAGGCCGACCTCCGCGCAACCGTCCGTGGCCTGCTCCGCGACCGGCTCGACGCCGCCGCCCAGATCCGCGCCCTCGACGCGGACGAGCCGGCCGACCAGTCGCTGTGGGGAGGGCTGGCCCGCGAACTGGGCCTGGCCGGTCTGCTGGTGTCCGAGGCGCTCGGCGGTGCCGGGGCGTCGGCACGCCAGGCCGCCGTGGTCCTCGAGGAGCTGGGGGCCGCGGTCGCGGCGGTGCCGTTCCTGACCAGCGCGGTCGTGGCGACGTCCGCGCTGCTTGCCGCCCCGCGCGGTGACGCGGCCGACGACGTGCTCGGCCGGCTCGCGGCCGGCGACGCCACGGGCGCGCTGGCGGTCCCGCTGACGACGGCGCCCGGTGCGCCGTGGCCGGCGTCCGTCAGGCTGGCCGGCGACGGGCTGACCGGCGGGGTCACGAGCGTCGCGGACGGCGCGCTCGCCGACGTGCTGGTCGTGCCCGCGCTCCGGGGCGGCGTACCGGTGCTGGTCCTGGTGACCGGCGAGCCCAGTACGGTCGCCCGGCCGTCCCTCGACCAGACCCGGCGGCTCGCCGACCTGAGGCTCGACGGCACGACGGGCTCCGTGCTGGCCGAGGGCGACGAGGCGGTGGCGGCCCTCGACGCGGCGGTGCTGACCGGCGCCGGCCTGCTGGCCTGCGAGCAGCTCGGCCTGGCGCAGTGGTGCCTGGACGAGACGGTCGCCTACCTGAAGGTGCGCCGACAGTTCGGGCGCCCCGTCGGGTCGTTCCAGGCGCTCAAGCACCGGCTGGCCGACGTCTGGCTCGAGGTGACCTCCCTGCGGGCGGCCGCCCGCTACGCGGCGGAGCGGCTGTCCCGCCCCGAACCTCCTGACCTCGAGACGCGTCTAGCGGTCTCCGTGGCAGCCGCGTACGCGGCCGGCGTGGCGGTGCACGCGGCGGAGGAGGCGCTGCAGTTGCACGGGGGGATCGGCATGACCTGGGAGCATCCTGTCCACCTGCGGCTGAAGCGGGCCAAGGCCGACCAGCTGGCGTTCGGGACCGCCGGCCGGCATCGTGCCCGCCTCGCGGCCCTCGTCGACCTGCCCCCGGCACCGGCGTAGACCGCCGCTCCGTAGCGCGGTCATGGGGCCCCGCGACGGTACGCGCCGGAGGGCCGACGGTTTGGCGTGCGACCCCCGCCGCCGTGTACCGTTGACCCGCTGCCGGGGTCCGCCCCGGCTGCGCCCCGATAGCTCAGTCGGCAGAGCGTCTCCATGGTAAGGAGAAGGTCTAGGGTTCGATTCCCTATCGGGGCTCCGGGCGGCGCCCTCCCTGCGCGGGCGACCGTCAGGGCGGAGTAGCTCAGTTGGCAGAGCAAGCGGCTCATAATCGCTGTGTCGTGGGTTCAAGTCCCGCCTCCGCTACCAGACGCCGACCCCCGCGGGTCGGTCGGCGGGTTCGACCCGTTCGGGCCCGTCGCGTACCCTGGAACATCGTGCGCGTGCGGGCGGTTGCTCGTGCCGTGCCCGCGGTCCGTCCGCGGGACCTCACCGTAGCTTCGAGTCGAGAGAAGGCTGCACCGTGGCCAGCAGGGCACAGGACGTGCGACCCAAGATCACCATGGCCTGCACGGAGTGCAAGAACCGCAACTACATCACCAAGAAGAACCGCCGCAACGACCCCGACCGTCTGGGTCTGGCGAAGTTCTGCCCCAACTGCGGCAAGCACACCGAGCACCGCGAGACCCGCTGATCCCACCGCCCCCGGGCGGTTCACGAGGTCGCCCCGGCCGGGGCGGCCTCGTGGCATGCCACCGCCGCGGAGCGCCACCGCAGGTACGTCCAGCAGGTACGTCCAGGAGGGCCGTGATGGGCGTCAACCCCGAGATCGCCGGTCGGACCTATCCGCCGGCCCCGGTGTACGAGGTCGGCCGGCAGAAGATCGCCGAGTTCGCGGCGGCCGTGGGCAGCGACGACCCGGCGCACGTCGACCCCGACGCAGCGCGCGCGCTCGGCCATCCCGACGTCATCGCGCCCCCGACGTTCGCGATCATCGTCGCGCAGCGGGCCGAGGCGGTCGTCGTCCAGGATCCGGAGGCCGGCATCGACTACTCCCGCGTCGTCCACGGCGAGCAGCGCTTCGTCCACCGCCGTCCGATCGTCGCAGGTGACCGCCTGGTGGGGACCCCGCACGTCGACTCCGTGCGCGAGGCCGGCGGCCACGGCATGGTGACGACGAGGGTCGAGATCGCCACCGAAGCCGGCGAGCCGGTCACCACCGCGTTCTCGACGATCGTGGTCAGGGGTGGTGAGTGATGGCGGCGCGTCCGTTCGACGAGGTCCGGGTCGGTGACGAGCTGGCCGGCCGCTCGTTCCCGCTGACCCGCCTCGACCTCGTCCGCTACGCGGGGGCGAGCGGCGACTTCAACGTGATCCACTGGAACCAGCGCATCGCCACGTCGGTGGGCCTGCCCGACGTGATCGCGCACGGGATGCTGACCATGGCCACCGCCGCCCGACTGGTCACCGACTGGGCCGGCGACCCGGGAGCCCTCGTCGAGTACGGCGTCCGCTTCACGAAGCCGGTCGTCGTGCCCGACGACGAGCGCGGTGCGGTCCTCGAGGTGTCCGGCGTGGTGGCGGCCAAGGACGACGCGGCCCGCACGGTGCGCGTCGATCTCACGGCGACCAGCGCCGGCGAGCGCGTGCTGGGTCGCTCGCAGGCCGTCGTGCGGCTGCCCTGACGGGGAGTACCGCAGCGCCGCGGTGCGGTGCGACGGCATGTCCGCGCGCGGCTGCGGGTGCCCGGCGGGTTAGCGTGGGGCCGTGACCGACATGTCCGCCACCGGGGCGGCCATCGCGTCCGGGATCATCACCGACGGCGTCCCCCTCGCCCGGCTCACCACGCTGCGCGTGGGTGGTCCCGCCCGAAGGCTCCTGACCGCCACGACGACCGACGCCGTCATCGACGCCGTGAGCGGCTGCGACACCCGGGGCGAGCCCGTGCTCGTGCTGGGCGGCGGGTCCAACCTGCTGATCGCCGACGGCGGTTTCGACGGCACCGTGGTGCGGGTCGCGACCCGCGGCATCGAGGTCGACTCCGGCAGCGCCTGCGCGGGGGTCTCGGTCCGGGTCGCCGCCGGCGAGCCCTGGGACGATCTGGTGGCGGTCACCGTCGACCGGGGCTGGGTGGGCGTCGAGGCCCTCTCGGGGATCCCGGGGTCGACGGGCGCGACGCCGGTGCAGAACGTCGGCGCCTACGGGCAGGAGGTGTCGGAGACGGTCGCGACCGTGCGCACCTGGGACCGCCAGGAGGGTCGCGTCCGCACCCTCGCGGCATCCGACTGCGAGTTCGGGTACCGCACGTCGCGGTTCAAGCAGGAGCGCCACCGCGGCGGCCCCCGCTTCGTGGTGCTCGAGGTCACCTTCCAGTTCCGTCTCGGCGACCTCGGGGCCCCGGTCCGGTACGCCGAGCTGGCGGGGGCTCTCGGCATCGAGCCGGGCGGCCGGGCGCCGCTGCCCCGCGTGCGGGAGGCCGTGCTGGGGCTACGCCGGCGCAAGGGCATGGTCCTCGACGACGCCGATCCCGACACGTGGAGCGCCGGCTCCTTCTTCACCAACCCGGTCCTGGCGGCCGACGACGCCTCCGCCCTGCCGCCCGGGGCCCCGCGCTGGCCCCTGCCGGACGGCCGGGTCAAGACCAGCGCCGCCTGGCTCATCGAGCACGCCGGGTTCGCGCGCGGCCACGGCCTGCCCGGGCCTGCGTCGCTGTCCACGAAGCACACGCTCGCCCTGACCAACCGCGGTACCGCGTGTGCCGCCGACCTGGTCGCCCTGGCCCGCGAGGTGCGCGCGGGCGTGCGCGCCGCCTTCGGGGTCACCCTCGAACCCGAGCCCGTGCTGGTCGGTTGCTCCCTCCAACCCGTGTGAGCCCGCCCACCCCCGGCGGTTCCGCGTGTGGGACGCGGCCCACGGGGTACGCCTACGACGTGGATCGTTTCTCCTTCGAGTTCTCCCAGCCCCTCTCGTGGCCGCTCGCCGCCCTCGGCGTCACGCCGTGGACGGCCCACGTCGACGTCGGCGACGACGAGCTCGCCGTCCGGTTCGGGCCCTGGTCGCTGGTCACGCCGCTGCCGAACGTCGAGGGTGCGTCGATCACAGGTCCCTACCTGCCGTTCAAGGTGCTCGGCCCGCACGTCTCGCTCGCCGACCGCGGCGTCACCTTCGGCACGTCGTGGCACCGGGGCGTCTGCATCCGGTTCCGCCGTCCCGTGCCGGGCGCGCTGCCCGTCGGCCTTCTGACCCACCCGGCGGCGACCGTCACCGTGGCCGACCCGGAGCGGCTCGTCGAACTCCTCGAACGGCGGCCGCAGGGCGCGCCGGGCGACGGCGACGAGCTCCGCCGCGTGCTCGAGTCGGTGCCGTCGGCCGCGGACCGGCTCGCGGCCGTCCCGGCCACGGCCATGAGCACGGCCACGGGGACGGGCGACGCCGGACCGACGCCCGTCGCAACGCCTCCGTCGCGGCGCACGCCCCGGGCGACCGCCCGCTCCGCGCGCTCGTCGTCGGCCGACGTCTCGACGCCGGGCCGCCCGGCGCCACGCCGGCGTCCCCGGGCGGCCGCGGTCCCCGAGCACCCGACCCCGGCCGACATGCCCGCGCACACCCCCACCGAGAAGGTGCCGGGAGTCACGCCGCCCGCCGACGAGGGACTGCCCGGGCCGGACTCGACCCTCTGACCACTTGCCCGATCAGCCGGCCGACGCCAGGACCTGCGGCGCGGCCAGCCAGCTGTCCACCCCGGCGAGGAGCCGCGCGCGCACGTGCGCGGGGGCGCGGCTGACCTCGATCGACGACCGGGCCAGCGCGGCGAGCTCGTCGTCGGTGAAGCCGTGGACGTCCCGGGCGGCGCGGTACTGGGCGGCGAGCCGCGGCCCGAACAGCAGGGGATCGTCGGCCCCCAGGGCGAGGCGGGCGCCCGCGTCGACGAGGCGGCGCAGCGGGACGTCGGCCAGCGTGGGGTACACCCCGAGTGCGACGTTGCTGGTCGGGCACACCTCCAGGCCGATGCCCGCGTCGGCGATGCGGGCGAGGAGTGCGGGATCCTCGGCCGAACGGACCCCGTGGCCCAGCCGGTCGGGGTGCAGCGCCTCGAGCGTGGTCCTGACGTGGTCGGGCCCGAGCAGTTCGCCGCTGTGCGGGACGGCGGCGAGACCGGCGCGGGCCGCGATGGCGAAGGCGGCGGCGAACTCCTCGGTCGTGCCGCGGCGCTCGTCGTTGGAGAGCCCGAAGCCCACCACCTGCCCGGGGCCGTCACCGGCGTTGCGGGCGGCCAACCGCGCCAGCGTGCGGGCGTCCAGCGGGTGCCGGATTCGGCTGGCGGCGACCACGATCGCGACGTCGCAGCCGGTCGTCGCGCTGGCCTCGTGCGCGGCGTCGAGGACGATCTCGAGCGCGGGCGTCAGGCCTCCGACGAACGGCGCGTACGAGGTGGGGTCGACCTGGAGCTCGAGCCAGCCGGACCCCTCCGCGGCGTCGTCCTCGGCCGCCTCGAGGACGATGCGGCGCATCGCCTGCTCGTCCCGGACGACGGCCCGTGCGGCGTCGTACAGCCGCTGGAACCGGAACCACCCCCGCTCGTCGGGGGTGAGGCGCAGCAGGTGGTGCTCCCGCAGGGTCTCGGGCAGCCGGATGCCGTGCGTCGCGGCGAGGTCGGCGAGGGTGGCCGGGCGCATCGACCCGGTGAAGTGCAGGTGCAGGTGCGCCTTCGGCAGCATGTCGACGTCCCGCTCCGCCATGGCGAGCAGTCTGCCAGCCGCGCATCTCGACGCCCCTGCCCACACCAGCTGCGGGGCGGCGAGGCCACCGCTTGCCCGAACGGGAAGATCTTCGCAAGGCGGGGCGGAGCGGCGGAAACCCTCTGGCGCTCCATGCTATCCAGGGCGCACACTGATTTCAGTGAAGTCGACTGAACTTCACTGAGAGCGTTCAACGGCGAGCGCTGGAGCCGGCCCAGCCGGTCGATCTCGCACCTCAGGAGCGCGCCATGCAGCAGCTCGGTCTCCCTCAGGTCCTCACGCACGGTGCCGCCGCCCCCGCAGCCGCAGCGCAGTCCGACGACGTTGCCCACTGGTTCGTCCTCGCGGCGGTCGCCCTCTTCGTGGTCGTCCTCGTTCGCTGGCTCAGCCCGGGGGAGCGGATCGGCGACGTGCTGCCGACGGTCGGCAGCCTGGTCGCCGCCGTCGTGGCCGTCGTCGCGATCACGCTCGTGATCGTGACCGTCCTCTTCGCCTTCGGGATCGTGACGGGCGTCGGGTGGTGAACGTCTCGAGCCGGGGTGCGCTTTCCGTGCGCCCCGGCCGTGACGTTCTGCGACACGCCGAGAGTTGACGTTGGGTGATGTTCAGACGAACATCTCGCCTACAGTGAAGAAGCTGGAGTCCACTACATAGCCGCTTGTCGCGGCTCGACCAGGAGGCGTCGGGATCTGTGCCGGACAGCAGTGCGGGGCAGGACGCCCTGGCTCGCCGCCTGCGCGAGCTGCGAGGGCAGTGGTCCGGCGTCGTCGTCACCCAGCGGCAGCTGGCCCAGGCACTACGGGTCAGCGTCTCCCTGGTGTCGTCGTGGGAGAGCGCGACGACGCCTGCGCTGCCGAGTGAGGACTGGCTCCAGGCCTACGCCCTGTTCTTCGCCACGCAGCGCTCGCTCGAGCCCGAGCCGCACCTGCTGGAGCAGCGGGAGCTCACCGACGAGGAGGAGCGCACCCGCCGCGAGCTCGTCGACGAACTGGTCGAGCTGCGCGACGTCGCCCTCCGGCCCTCGGGCACGCGACCGCGTGCGGGAACTCGCGGCGGCACCTTCTACTACTTCCCCGACGATCTCCCGATCAGGATCATCTGCGGCACGTTGCCGGAGTACGAGCTGCTGCGGGAGCCGCCCCGCACGGAGGACGTGCTGCACGCGGCGCGGCACGTGGTGCTGGCGCTCGGCGAGAAGGCACCGCAGGGGCTGACGCAGGCGGTCGAGGAGCTCGACCACTGCAGCCGGGTCCAGGAGGCGCTGCGCGTCGTCAAGGAGGCCGCGCAACGGGCGTACGACGAGGCACCGCCGGATAAGAAGAGCCTGGGCGAGGACGTCGACGGCCCCGTGCGCTACCTCGCTGTGCTCACGGACACCCTCGCCAACATCGAGGACAGCGGGGTCCAGTACGCGAACCGCTGGCACCCCAACGCGATCGCCTCGCTCTGGAACGCGGACATGGATGCGGCGGCCGAGCTCGCCCAGCACGTGCTGGGCGAGAATCCTGGCGCCGACGTCCAGATCATCCTCGACACCGAGGTCGAAGCCCGGCACCTCACCGCCGGGCACGTGATCGTTCTGGGCCAGGCCGACTCGCTGTTGACGGAGGACCCGACCCGTCGAGCCACCTCCACACGGGCGCGTGCAGGCGCCATGCAGTATCTCTCGGACCGGCTCGAGCTCCCGGTCTACCCTGGCGTGCCCTCGAGTGCGGATCCGGAGTACGACGGACGGTTCGTCGTCCTGTCCGATGAAGACGGCGTTCCTACCCGTGGCGGTGTCCGCAGGGACGAGTACGCACCACGCTTCGTCCTGCAGGGCGGCGAGCGGCTGATCGATCACGGGCAGCCGCGGCTCGAGTACGACGTCGCCCTGCTCGCCCGAACGACGAACCCGTTCAACCAGGGCGCGACCCTGACCATCTGCAGCGGCATCTTCAGCCGGGGCACGTACGGCACCGTCCGGGCGCTGACCGATCCGACGCTTCGCAGCCGTAACGAGCAGTTCCTCCACGAGAGGTTCGGCCGTGGCCCCTTCTGGATGCTGCTGCACGTCCCGGTGCTGTCGACGATCACGGGTGCCCAGACCCTGACACCCGACCTCACGAGGCCGTTCCACCGCCTCCGCAGCGCCACGCTCTGATCCAGCCACCTCCGGTGGCCGGGCCACCGCGCCTTCGCGAGGAGAGACCGGTGTCGCCCATCCGCACCCCGTCACCGCAGCAGTGGGCCGCCCGGCACGCGCCGACGCACCTGCATCACCTGCCCGTCGTCCACGGGGCCGGCCCCGTGGGTGGTTGCGATGCCGTGGTGGTTCCGACCAGCCGCGATCCTCTCGCCAGCCCCACCCGGGGTTTCGCACACGCTGCCCGACTCGCCGCCGTCCACCGTGCCCCACTCCTGGTCCTGGTCTCGCGCGCCGCCGCCACACTCTCTGCCCGGACGGAGATCACGCGCCGGGTCGCTGTCGCCACCGCGTCCGCGATCGCTCCGGAGGTCGTCGCCCTCGCCGACGTTCGTCCGTCGATCACCTTCCGCACCGACGCCTGTGAGCTGCCGGGACTGGCGTCACGGACCCTCGGCATGACGAACGTGCCGTCCAGCGACGCCCCGGCCAAGCGGAACGCCGCGATCGAGATCGCGGCCCGTCGCGGCTGGCGCAACCTCCTCTTCGTCGACGACGACATCACGGCGTGGCGCGCGCGTACTCGTCCGGGCGGCGGTTCGAGCACGCTCGACGTCGACGGGCTGCAGGTCGCGATGGGCGCGCTGGACGGCGGAGAGCACCGGGCGATCGGGTGGGCCGCCGAGAGGCACGCCGACAATTCGGTGCTGTGCAGGCTCCGTCGCCATGCGGACCTCCCACAGGGCACCTTCATCGGAGCAGGAGCCCTGGGGATCGCCGTCGACCCAGCCACCCCGTTCTTCCCCGGGATCTACAACGAGGACTGGTTGTTCGTGATCGGCCTCCTGCGCCTGGGCCGGGGAGCCGTGGCACGAGCAGGACGGGTCTACCAGGACAGGCCGGCCGGCTTCCCAACCCCGGCTCGCGCGGTCTACGAGGAACTGGGTGACGTCCTCGGCGAGGCACTCATGAACCTCGCCCTCGCGCCCGGACCGGTGTTCGCGGCCGCCTCCGACGCCGAGTTCTGGCGGCACGCGTTGGCCCGCCGCGCGGAGATGATCGAGCGCATCACCGCGCGACTCGTCGACCACACGGACGCCGCGACAGAGGTGGAGGCCCGCTGGGCACTGCCCGTTCTCGACCGGCTGCGCGAGCTCCACCGAACCCTTTCTGCCTCTGTCGCCCACGACCTCTGCGACTACGTGGCCGCTTGGCGCGCCGACCTCCGCACCTGGCGTCGGCACCTCACGGGTGTCATGGATGCAGCTGCATCCAGCCGCCGGCTCACGACGCCGCCTCCACGTGCTGCGGCACCGCCGGCAGCCGGCAAGGCCCTTCCTCTCGCCCTGCTCCGGCAGCCGCATGTCCGCCGGCCCGAGGTGGTCGACGCGCTGGCGGTTCCGGCCTGAGAGTCCCCGAGGGCCGCCTTCTCGCGCAGCTCGGTGCGGTCCCGCTCTTGGCCGGGCCCCCCTGCGCCCGCACACTGGGTCGAGGGGGGAGGAGGACACGGGGGCATGTCGCACGAAACGCTCGGGGCGGGTGCCAACGGCCTCACCGTTCCTGCCTTCCAGGTGCGCGACGACCACCGGGGCCTGCTCGTGGGTCTCGACCGATCCGCCGCTGCGGCCGGTGGCCCGGTCGAGGCCGGACTCGTGGCGGTGCCGGCGACCCGGCGCCGGCGCCACGCCCTGCACACGGCCGTCGAGGTCGCCGGCGACCTGGGCTGGCCGTTGCTCGTCCTGTGCAGTCACGGCCTGCAGCCGTCCGAGGTGCGCGAGCGCGTCCGCCGGATCCGGCCCGACGTCCGTGTCGTCGCCGCCACCGTCGCGCAGGGACGACGGGTTGCACGCACACCGGCCCTGGCGCTGCGGACAGCACTCCGAGGCCGGCCGCCGCACCGACGTCGACACCAACCGCAAGCGCAACCTCGCTCTCGCCGCCGCGGTCGTGACCGGGCTCGAGCTGGGTGCTCTTCGTCGACGACGACGTCGGTCGATCTCGGCGTCCGGCGACGTGCTCGCGGGCCTGGCCCACCTGCGCGGTCACCGCGGACCACCTCGTCAGTGAGCTGGCCGCTCATCGACTTCCCCGACAACTCGGTCGTCCACCACGCCCGCCGCGACTACCTCGGCAGGCCGCAGACCTGCTTCGTCGGCGGCGGGGCCCTGCTCGTCCGTCTCGCCGGGCGCGTGCCGCCCGGATTCCCGCCCGTCTACAACGAGGACTGGCTGTTCCTCTTCGACGCGCTGGAGCGAGGGAGCCGTCGTGCTCGGGCCGCGACGTCGGGCAGCTGCCCGTCGACGTCTACGGCAGGGGGCCGCGCCGCGTCGCGAGGAGTTCGGTGACGTCCTCGCCGAGGGGCTCTACCACCTGCTCCACGTCGGGCGTCGGTCGAGGCCGCGCACGTCGCCGGCTACTGGCACGACGTGCGGCGCACGCGCGACGCCTGCACGCCCGCATCATCGAGCGGCTGCGCGAGCTCGCATGCTGCCAGGCCCGGCGACGACGCGCGTCGCTGGCGGCGCTGCGCGCCCTGGACGGGCGCCCGGCACGAGCTCACCCGCGACGACGCCGGAGTCCCTGGCCGACTTCGTCGTCCGCTGGCGCGAGGACATGACGACGTGGGACGACGCGGTTCGAGCGGCTGCCGCGACCGCGAGACGCTCGTGGAGGCCCTGGCCTACCTCGGCCTGCACGAGGCCTGGATCGTCACCGGCTGAGGTCCGGCTGGCGATCAGCCGGCGTCGCGCCGGGTCCAGCGGAAGGTCCGCAGCGCACAGCAGCAGGCCCACCACCGTCCAGGCCGCCAGCACCAGCGGCCGCCTGCGGCAGCTGCCAGCCGCCGACCTCCTGCGCCGCGAAGCTGTCCGGCAGGAACACCGACCGCATGCCCTGCGCGATCCACTTGAGCGGGAACACGCGCGCCGACGTGCTGCATCCAGGACGGCAGGCTGCTGTAGACGAAGAAGATGCCGCTGACGAACTGCAGCACGATCACGACGGGGCTGACGACGGCCGCGGCGCTGCGCGAGGACCGCGGCACGCGACGAGTAGGCGATCCCGAGCGTGGTGCCGGCGGCGATCCCCAGCAGGAACAGCCAGCGCGAAGCGCAGCCAGAGGGCGCCCGACGCCGGCAGCTTCAGCCCGAAGAACAGCCGCGAGACCACGAGCAGCACGCCGAACTGCACGACGCTGGTCACGAGGACGAGCCCGATCTTCCCGAGCGAAGTAGGCCATCGGCGGCATCGGCGTCCCCTTGAGCCGCTTCAGCGTGCCGTCGTCGCGCTCGACAGCGATGCCGATGGCCAGCGACTGGAAGCTCGAGAGCGCGATCCCCGAGGCGATCATGCCGGCGGCGAAGTACTGCGTGAACGAGACGCCCGGCGCGATCTCGCCGCAGAACGCCGAGCCGAAGATGAAGAGCAGGATCACCGGGAACGCGAAGGTGAACACCATGCTGTCGCGCTGGCGGAAGAACATCCGCACCTCGATGCCGGTCCGGGCCCGGCCGAGGCGCAGCGTGCCGGCGGCACGAGGCGCGGCCGCCACGCGGGCGCCCGCGGTCATGGCGGCCTCCTCCCCGGGGGCGGCGACGGACTCGATCATCGACAGGTAGACGTCCTCCAGCGAGGGCCGGACGACCTCGAGGCCGGGCACCTCGCCGCCGTAGCGCGCGGCCAGCTCGGTCACGAGCCTCGTCGGCGTCTGCGTGACCTCCTCGTGCACGCCGCTGCCGTCGTTCCACCGCACCCGGGCCCGGTGCGACTCGCGGCCGCCGAGACGCTCGGGGGAGTCGAGCGCGAGCAGGCGTCCGGCGGCGATGATCCCGACCCGGTCGGCGAGCTGCTGGGCCTCGTCGAGGTAGTGCGTGGTGAGCAGGATCGTGGTGCCGTCGCCCCGCAGGGTCCGCACGAGCTCCCAGAACGCCCGGCGCGCCTGGGGGTCGAACCCCGTGGTCGGCTCGTCGAGGAACAGCAGCTCGGGGCGGCCGACGATGCCCGAGCGCGACGTCGAGCCGGCGGCGCTGGCCGCCCGAGAGGCTGCGCACCCGCGCCGACCGCTTCTCGCTGCAGGCCGACGGCCTGCATGACCTCCTCGGGGTCGCGCGGGGTCGGGTAGTAGCAGCGCGAAGTGCGCGCACCATCTCGCCGACGGTGAGCTCGGCGCTCTCGGCGGTGCTCTGCAGCACGATCCCGATCCGCTGGCGCAACCGCGGCTCGTCGTCGCCCTGGGTCGTGCCCGAGCACGCTGACCTCGCCGGCGTCGCGCCGGCGGTAGCCCTCGAGGATCTCGACGGTGGTGGTCTTGCCGGCGCCGTTCGGGCCGAGCAGGGCGAAGACCTCGCCGCGGTGGATGTCGAGGTCGAGACCGTCGACCGCCGGCCGGCCGCCGTACGCCTTGCGCAGCCCCCGCACGCTGACGGCCACGGCGGTGTCGCGCGCACCGGGCGACGCGGTCAGCGGATCGCCGCGGCCCGTTGCACCCGGTCAGCCGAGCAGCCGCGCGATCCGGGTCGACGCCCTCGACGAGGTCGTCGTCCCCGAGGGCGTACGACAGCCGCAGGTAGCCGCTGGGGCCGAACGCCTCGCCGGGCACGACGGCGACCTCGGCCTCCTCGAGGATGAGCTCGGCGAGCTCGGCCGACGTCTGCCGGCGTGCGGCCGCGCGACGTCCCGGCCGAGCACGCCCTTGACCGAGGGGTAGGCGTAGAACGCGCCCTGCGGGCCGCGGGCAGACCACGCCGTCGATCGCGTTGAGCATGCCGACGATGGTGCGGCGCCGGCGGTCGAACGCCTCGCGCATCGTCGTGCGCGGCGGACAG
Source organism: uncultured Actinomycetota bacterium (assembly GCA_963792195.1). Lineage (GTDB taxonomy): Bacteria > Actinomycetota > Actinomycetes > Actinomycetales > Kineosporiaceae > DATKNA01. Next base: position 139,595 of record CAWBVK010000012.1, read on the forward strand.
GTCGCCGGTGAGCGCGGCGATCGCCGCGCGCTGCGCGACGTTGTTGACGTTCGACGTCAGGTGCGACTGCAGGTTCGTCGCGGCCTTGACGACGTCCTTCGGGCCGATCATCCAGCCCACCCGCCAGCCGGTCATCGCGTAGGTCTTCGCGACGCCGTTGAGGACGACGCGTGGTGTCGGCGAGCTCCGGGCACCTCGGCGACGATCGAGGCGGCCCGGACGCCGTCGTAGACGAGGTGCTCGTAGATCTCGTCCGTGATCACCCAGACGCCGTGCTCGAGCGCCCACTCGCCCGATCGGCGCGCATCTGCTCGGGCGGGTAGACGGCGCCGGTCGGGTTCGACGGGGAGCAGAACAGCAGCGACCTTCGTCCGCGGGGTCCGCGCCGCCTCGAGCTGCTCGACGGTGACGAGGTAGTCCTGGTCCTCGCCGGCGAAGACCTCGACCGGCACGCCGCCGGCGAGCCGGATCGCCTCGGGGTAGGTGGTCCAGTAGGGCGCGGGCAGCAGCACCTCGTCGCCCGGGTCGAGCAGCGTGGCGAACGCCTGGTAGACCGCCTGCTTGCCGCCGTTCGTGACGAGCACCTGCTCGCGGCGCGACCTCGGTACCCGGAGTCGCGCAGCGGTCTTCGCCGCGACGGCCGCCCGCAGCTCGGGCAGGCCGGCGGCCGGGCGTGTAGCGGTGGTTCGCCGGGCACGGAGCACGCCGCGACCGCCGCCTCGACGATGTAGTCCGGGCGTCGGGAAGTCGGGCTCGCCGGCGCCGAAGCCGATGACGGGCCGGCCCGCGGCCTTGAGCGCCTTGGCCTTGCGCGTCGACCGCCAGGGTCGCCGATTCGGCGATCGCCGCCGATCCGGCGCGAGACGCGCCGGGGGACAGTGGGGCCTGAGGTGCGGGGCTGAGCGGTCGTCTGCTGCGTCACGGACCCATCCTGGCACTGCGGCAGCCCGGGCGAGCCGCTCCCGCCAGCACGGACGGCGGCGTCCCTCGCCCGGCCCGGGGCCCCGGCGGTGGTTCGACCTGCAGGCCCGTGGATGCGTACACTTCCTCTTCGGGCGGTCCACGGCTGCCGTGTCGGCAGACCCTCGCGGGCGGCGACGCGGTCCCGGCGACCCTCCTAGGGCAGTAGCGCAACTGGCAGCGCACCGGTCTCCAAAACCGGCGGTTGGGGGTTCGAGTCCCTCCTGCCCTGCGACCCGCGCGCGGCGCTCCCGGCGCAGCGCGTGGTCCGGCTCCCGCACCTGCGGGCGCAGCCCCCGATCCGGGCCCCGACCGGAATGACCAGGTGAGAGTGTGACCACGACATCGGCGAGCACGGGCCGCGAGCAGAAGCGCGCCGGCCGGATCTCGCGCATCCGCCTGTTCTTCCGCCAGGTGGTCGCCGAGCTCAAGAAGGTCGTCCGGCCGACGCGCACCGAGCTGCTGACCTACACCACCGTGGTGCTGGTCTTCGTCTGCGCCGTCATGACCTACGTCTCGCTGCTCGACTTCGGCTTCGGCAAGCTCGTGCTGCGGGTCTTCGGGGGCGGCAGCTGACCGACGCCCCAGGAGCGGCCGAGCCGACGCGGAGGCCGCGTCCGTCCGGCCAACCCGCGGGCCGCCGATCCACCGCACAGCGATCCACCTGCCCCTCCAGGAAGTAGGACTTTCGACCGTGTCCGAGCAGAACCCCTTCTCCGTGCCCGAGGACGACCCCGACGCGACCCGCCGCGGGGCCGCTGTGTCGACGGCGGACGACGCCGGGGAGCAGGGCGCCGCTGGGAACTGGGCGGCCTCGGACGAGGCGGTCGTGGAGGAGGTCGAGGGGGGTGCCGGCACCGACGGCGCGGACCCGCTCGAGGCTGCCGAGCCGACGCCCGGCGACGACGGCACCGGCGCTGTGGACGGCGCCGACGGCGTGGAGCCCGAGGCGGACCCCGCCGTGGAGTTCCGGAACCAGCTCCGCCGCATGCCGGGCGACTGGTTCGTGATCCACTCCTACGCCGGGTACGAGAACCGGGTGAAGTCGAACCTCGAGAACCGGATCTCCAGCCTCAACATGGAGGAGCACATCTTCCAGATCGAGGTGCCGATGGAGGAGGTCACCGAGATCAAGAACGGGCAGCGCAAGCAGATCCGGCGTGTCCGTATCCCCGGCTACGTCCTGGTCCGGATGGACCTCACCGACGAGTCGTGGGGCGCTGTCCGGCACACCCCGGGCGTCACCGGCTTCGTCGGCCACACCCACCAGCCCGTCCCGCTGAGCCTCGACGAGGTCTTCTCGATGCTGGCCCCGAGCCTGCAGCCGGTCGAGGCCGGCGGCGGCCGCCAGCCCAAGGCCGAGGTGAAGGTCGTCGACTTCGAGGTCGGCGAGTCCGTCACCGTCATGGAGGGCCCGTTCGAGACGCTGCCCGCCACCATCTCGGAGATCAACCCCGACGCGCAGAAGCTCAAGGTGCTCGTCTCGATCTTCGGTCGCGAGACGCCCGTCGAGCTCTCGTTCAACCAGGTCGCCAAGATCTGAGTCCATCCGATCCTCAAGTCGCCCGGCCGGCGCCCACCGGCCCGGGAAGAACCACCAGCCATCCAGCCGTTAGGACCCGACATGCCCCCCAAGAAGAAGGTCTCAGCTGTCATCAAGCTGCAGATCAAGGCCGGCCAGGCCACGCCGGCCCCGCCGATCGGCCCCGCGCTGGGCCAGCACGGCGTCAACATCATGGAGTTCTGCAAGGCCTACAACGCGCAGACCGAGGCGCAGCGCGGCAACGTGATCCCGGTGGAGATCACGGTCTACGAGGACCGGTCGTTCACCTTCGTCACCAAGACGCCCCCCGCCGCGGAGCTCATCAAGAAGGCCGCCGGCGTGCCCAAGGGCTCCGGCGAGCCGCACAAGACCAAGGTCGGCCGGCTCACCGCCGCCCAGGTCCGTGAGATCGCCGCAGGCCAAGCTCGAGGACCTGAACGCCAACGACGTCGAGCAGGCGTCGAAGATCATCGCCGGGACCGCGCGCTCGATGGGCATCACCGTCGAGGGCTGAGCCCGCGACGCACTGCACGCAACCGTTCCTGTGGCAGGGCCGAGCGCGGCCCGTCGACCACGACCCCGATCCAGGGAGAGTCATGAAGCGCAGCAAGACCTACCGCGCCGCGGCCGAGAAGATCGACCGCGACAAGCTCTACGCCCCGCTCGACGCCGTCCGCCTCGCGAAGGTCGACGTCCACGACGAAGTTCGACGCGACCGTCGAGGTCGCCTTCCGGCTCGGCGTCGACCCTCGCAAGGCCGACCAGATGGTGCGCGGCACCGTCAACCTGCCGAACGGCACCGGCAAGACCGCCCGGGTCCTGGTCTTCGCCACCGGTGACCGCGCCGCGCAGGCCGAGGCCGCCGGCGCCGACTACGTCGGCTCCGACGACCTGATCGAGCGGATCCAGGGCGGCTGGCTCGACTTCGACGCCGTCGTCGCCACGCCCGACCTGATGGGCAAGGTCGGGCGGCTGGGCAAGGTGCTCGGCCCCCGCGGCCTGATGCCGAACCCCAAGACCGGCACCGTCACGATGGACGTGGCGCGCGCCGTCGAGGAGATCAAGGGCGGCAAGATCGAGTTCCGCGTCGACAAGCACTCGAACCTGCACTTCATCATCGGCAAGACGTCGTTCGACGACCGCGCCCTGGTGCAGAACTACGCGGCGGCGCTCGACGAGGTGCTCCGCCTCAAGCCGTCCGCCGCGAAGGGCCGCTACCTGCAGAAGGGCACGATCACGACGACGATGGGCCCCGGCATCCCCGTCGACGTGAACAAGACCCGCAACCTCGAGGAGGAGACGGTCGAGGCGTAGCCCGGCCTCCCGCCTCCCCGCGAAGGGCCCGCCCCGTACGCCGGCGCGGGCCCTTCGCGCGCCCCGGCGATCTCGTTCCATCTCCTGCGGACCCCGTCGAAGCTGGGCCGAGCGACCCTCGGCCACCGGGCCCGGGTGGACGCGACCGCCCGGGGCCGCCCGGCCGACGGCACGTGATTTGGAGGCCCCACGGGCCGTCCCGTACGCTTGTCCACAGCCAGAGACCGCCGGTCACCACCCGCGAGGGTGGTCGAAGGCCCCGCGTCAGCGGGCGGCCCGCGCAGGTGTGCAACGGACAAGCCGTCGGCGTCCGCATCCTTCCCCGAGGGTCGGCCCGGCGCGGTGGGTACCACGGCCCCGGCAGGGGCCGCCTCCTCACGCCCCGGGCGTGCGCCGGGGCGTTCGTCGTGTCCGGGCCCGTTCGACCGCCGACCCGCGGCTGACCGGCACGAGGACCAGGAAGGAGGGCCATGGCCAGACCCGACAAGGCAGCGGCGGTCGCCGAGCTGTCGGACAAGTTCCGCAGCTCGAGCGCCGCCGTCCTGACGGAGTACCGCGGCCTGACCGTGTCGCAGCTGACCCAGCTGCGGCGCAGCATCGGCGGGCACGCGACGTACGCCGTGGTCAAGAACACCCTGACCGCGATCGCGGCCCGGGAC
>CAWBVK010000013.1:0-93959 GCA_963792195.1 uncultured Actinomycetota bacterium
GTCTGGACGGTGACGGTGATCGACCGTGACCCGTTGGCCCGGGAGAAGCAGGTCAAGGTGAAGGTGACGGCCCCGTATCAGCCGGTGCTGCCGGGGGAGATCACCCCGGGGACGGGTCTGCACGCGGTGGACTTCACCGGGTTGACGATCACCCCGTACGTCAACGAGGGCCGGGCCGGTGGCCGGGCTCGGATGGCGTACTCCATCCGCGCGACCGGACTGTACGCCCAGGGCAAGGCCCCCGCCGGTTCGGCCTCCGCCGTGAGCGGGCCGGGTCGTTCCGGTGGGCAGGCGCTCAGCGGCGCAGCTGGCGGGATGCCGGAAGGGGAAGTTAGCCTGAGGCCGCGACTGACCTCCGCCCACGGGGCGGAGCCTCGAAGGTGAGAGCGCCGGTTCGTGTTCGGGCGGACCCGTGGGAGCTGGCTTCCCCGCAGCTCGCCCGGCTCGCTCTGCTCGCCCCGTCACTCGCACTGACGGGGAAGGGGTGCCCCCGGCCCGACTCGCACTCGGGCCGGGGGCGGTGCACCGATCAACGATTCCTTGGGGAGAGAGACAATGCCGTGCCAGCGTAGAACGCTGCCCGAACCCGTCCCGCCCGAACCCGTCGCGAGTAGCGCGATCCCGCGTGATCGGCGGGCGTGGGATGTGGCCCGTGACGCCGCCGCCGCGATCCGCACCCTGAACCACCTCACCCTGAACCACCTCACGCAGACAGGCGCCGGGTACGGCGAGCCCGCCGACCTCGACGCCGTCCTGGTCGAGCTGTCCGTGCTCGCCGCCCAGCTGGGGCAGGCCCTCGACCAGGCCCGCGCCTGGCTGAACGGGCGGCACGACGTCGGCGCCGCAGTCGTCCACGAGACCCGGCCGGGACAGACGACAATCGGGGCGTCGGCCGCGCGGACGACCTGCGTACCGCAGCGCATATCGCTCACGACCTGGCCGGCGCGCTCGACTCGGCCCGCCAGCACCCGCCCACCTCAGCTAACACAGCAGCTCGGCGGACACAGCGAGCACCGCCCCCGGGACCGCGACGGAGGATCGGTCGTGACCGGCGCAAGCGCCACCGCGGACCGGACCGCAGGCAGCCTCACCGCGGCCGAGGTCCGCCAGGCTGTCGCCCGGTTCCCTGGCCGCGCAGGAGGTCGCCGACCTCGCCTGCGCACTCCTCGACCACGCCCCCGTCAGCACCGTCCTGGCCGAGATCAAGGGTTCCTTCCGCGGCTACGCCGGGTGCGGCATCATCTGCACCGCCACCGCGAAGGGGCTGGACGTCGAGATCCTCGAGAGCACCCCGGCTGGGATGCGCGCAAGGGTGATCTCGTGGCGGCTGCTGGTCCAGGTCGTCGCCGACGGCGCCACGCCTACCCGGCTCGGCGCGCTGACCACCGCCCTCGCCGCCGACGACATCGCGGCTGCCCGTGACGCCGCCGAAGCGATCGTCTTGGCCGGCCCGGCCGCAACCCAGCTGGACCTCCTCGACGCCCTTGCCGCGCTCGACGAGGTCCCGCCGCCCTCCGCAGCAAGGGCCGCACCCAGGCGGCTCGCCCGACCCACTCCCGCCGCCCGGCCGCCAGCAGCGGGGGGACGGCATGACCCGGGACCCGCATAGCTGTGTCAGTGAGGGCGGTCAGGACGATCGCGTCGACGATGTCCCCGTGCGGGTCGCCGCAGTGATGGCCCGGCTGCTGCATACCCTCCCGCCGCCGGCCGACGCGCACGACCCCGACGTCCTCACCACCTGGCTGACCGACCGGGCGGACCTGTTCGACCGGATCGCCACCGCGACCGCCGACCCCGGCCTCGCCGACGACGCCCGCGCGGTCGCCGCCGCCGCCCGGCACACCCTCGCCGACCTCGCCGCCCCAGCCGCTGTCCCCGTCGTCGCTGCCGGGAGGTGCCGCGTGAAGCCGATGACGAAGCGGGCCGGGATCCGCACCGGCTCGCAGCCGATCGTCGCGGTGATCGACCCCGGGCTGCTGCGCAAGGAGCGGATCCGGATCCCGCTGTGGCTGATCCTGACCGGCCTGACCCTGCGCATGCTCGCCCGCGCCACGGTGACGCTGGTGCGGGTCGGCGTCCGGTACTGGCCCGCCACCCTGACCCTGGCCGCCGCCGGCTTCCTGTGGGCGCGGCTGGGCGGTCACGGCCTGCTCGTCACCGCCGTCCTCGCCGCGCTGCGTGCTGGCGGCGGTGCTGGCGTGGTGGTGGCTGCTGCGGCCGGCGTCGTTCGCCCGGCACGTCGCGGAGCCGGTCCGGGGGCTGTACCGGTGGCATCGGGTGTACCGGTGGCGGTGGCGGGAGGCGATGGACGGCTGCGGCCTGATCGTCCGCCACGACGACACCGAGTACCTGCCCGCAGGTCGACGCCATCACCTCCAACGGCACCGTCGACACCCTGCGGCTGCGCCTCGCGGCCGGCCAGACCCCGCAGGACGTCGCCGACGCCGCCGAAGGCCTGCGGCACGTGTACCGGGCGCTGCGCTGCTCGGTCCGCGAAGACGGCCCCGGCTGGGTCCTGGTCCGGTTCTTCGTCCGCGACCCCCTGGTCGACCCGATCCCACCCGCACCCCTGCCGCCGCTGCCCGGCGCTGGCGTTCCCGCTCAGCGGCCGACCGTCGACGTGGTCCTCGCCGCCGTCGACGACGCACCCCACGAGCCCGCCGCCGTCGCCGCCGGCCGTCGCCGGTCCGTCCGGCAGCGACGCCCTCGACGTGCTGCGGGCCCTGCAGCTCGGGCGCAGCGAGGACGGCACGGCCGTGGCTGCTGAACCTGGTCGCCACCCACGTCCTCGTCGCCGGGTCGCACGGGCGCGGGGAAGGGCTCGGTGCTGTGGTCCCTGGTCCGGCTCCTGACCCCGCTGGTGCGGGCCGGGCTGGTGGAGCTGTGGGTGGTCGACCCCAAGGGCGGGATGGAGTTCCGCGCCGGCCGACCCCTGTTCGCCCGCTACGAGGACTGCTCGCCACGAGGCGATGATCGGCCTCCTCGAGGACGCCGCCGACGCCATGGACGCCCGCACCAACCGGCTCGCCGGGCACGTCCGCTCCCACACCCCGACCGTCGGGGACCCGTTCGTCGTCGTCCTGGTCGACGAGGTCGCCGACCTCACCGCCCACGCCCCCGACAGCGGCGACGAAGAAGCGCGCCGCCTCCGCCCTGTCCCGGCTCCTCGCGAAGGGCCGGGCGCCCGGGTTCGCGGTCGTCGCGGCGGTGATCGACCCGCGCAAGGACGTGATCCCGTTCCGGGACCTGTTCCCCACCCGGATCGCGATGCGGCTGGCGGAGCCGGAGCAGACCGACCTCGTCCTCGGCGACGGCGCCCGCGACCGCGGAGCCGACTGCTCCACCATCCCCCGCGCCCTGCCCGGGCGTCGGCTACGTGCACGACGACACCTCCACCGACCCGGCCCCGGTCCGGGTCCGGTTCAGCCACGTCACCGACGACCACATCACCGCCCTGGTCGCCGACCACCTCGCAGCGCCAGCACGCTCGGCCGGCGACGGTGGCCGAGCTGGACAGGAGCGCGGCATGAGCGGCTACTACGACCGCGGCGGCCGGTACCGCCAGGTCCGCACGCTACCCGCACCCGGACCGGCGCGGGCAGGTCGTGACGGTCGACGAGCACGGCGGTGTCCGCTCCGGACCGGCCGGCGCCTGGTGGGCCGAACTGACCGAGCGACCCACCCACCGCCTCGGCGACGTCCGCGTCAGCGTCGAGCTGCCCGCCGGCCGTGCCGTCGCCTGGAACCTCGCCCTGCTCGCCGTCGAGGCCGGCCTGGCCGTGTGGGCGCACAGCCAGGGCGTCTCCTGGGGCTCCCTCGCCCTCGGCGTGGGCGTCGTCCTCGCCGCCGGGGTCGTGCTCGTGGCCTGGTTCGTCACCGTCTACACGCCCCGCGCACGGCGCCGGGAACGCGCACGCCTGCACGCCGCGCACGAGCAGGCGCGCAGCCGCACCGACCGCACGCCCGTCGCGGCTCCCGCCCCGCGCCGTCGAGCGTCAGCCGGCCGCGCTGCACCACGCCGACGCCGGGTACGGCCAGCCGAGGGGGAGGCATGACCACGACCACCACCGCTGCGACCGCGGACGACGGGGAGCGTCCGGGGTCCCGTGCGGATCGGGCTCGCCGACCTCGCGCCCGGGACGTGCTGCGGGAGACCGCCGTCGAGTTCGGGGTGTGCGTCCGGCCGCTGCCGATGCGACGGATCAACCCGACCACGGGGGAAATCGACATCGTCGACCTGCCCTGCGGGTCGACCCGCGCCGCCGTCTGCCCCTCCTGCGCCGCGAAGGCGCAGGAAGCTGCGGGCGCAGCAGTGCCGCGAAGGCTGGCACCTCCTCGAAGACCCCGACCTCACCCCCCGCCCCGCCACCAAGACTCAGCGGGACCTCGTCAAGGACCGCGCCCACATCACCGACGCCGTCGCGGACGCCGAGGACCGGGGCGACGACCTGACCGCGCAGGCGTGCCAGGAGTCCGCGGAAGCGGTCGACGACGAGCTCGCCGCGACCGGCGTCCGGGGGCAGCTCGATCCCGACACGCAAGGCCCGCCGGGTGCGGTCGACCCGTCGCCGGCAGGACACCCCGAACCTGCCCCGCCGACCCGCCGGTGAAGACGACGCTGGGGCGGACGTTCACCGACGAGCGGACCGGGAAGACGTTCCGGCCGTCCCTGTTCGTCACCCTCACCCTGCCCTCCTACGGGCCGGTCCGCCGGGACGACTCGATGCCGGTCGACCCCACGAAGTACGACTACGTGCGGGCGGCGCGGGACGCCCTGCACTTCGGCAAGCTGCTCGACCGGTGGTGCCAGAACCTGCGCCGGGTCGCCGGCTACGACGTGCAGTACTTCGCCGTCGTCGAACCCCAGAAACGCGCCGCCCCGCACGCCCACTTCGCCATCCGCGGCACCCTCCCGCGCGCCGTCGTCAAGCAGCTCACCGCCGCCACCTACACCCAGGTCTGGTGGCCCACCACCGACACCCCCGTCTACACCGACACCGCGCCGCCCGCGTGGGAGCCGACCCTGAACGACGGCGCCGGCGGCTTCGTCGACCCCGACACCGGCGAACCCCTGCCGACCTGGGACGAGGCCCTCGACGCGCTCGAACCCGGCCCGGACGACGTCGTCGACCCCGCCGAGCCCCGGCACGTCGTCCGGTTCGGCGAGCAGCTCGACGTCAAAGGCGTCCTGGCCGGCTCACCCGAAGCCGAACGGTGCATCGGCTACCTGGTGAAGTACCTCGTCAAGGACCTCGGCGACGACCTCGACCCCGAACCGCCACATCGACCAGCCCCGACGACCAGACGACGGACGACCGAGCGCCGGGGCTCGCTGACGCGAAGGCGGCTGCTGCTCGACGCGCCGACCACGTCGCCCGCCTCGTCGAGGCGCTGCGCTGGGAGCCGTGCTCGCCGTCCTGCCCGAACTGGCTGCGGTACGGCATCCAACCCAAGAACCCGCGCCCGACCATGCGGCCCGGCTGCTGCCGCGCCAAGGCGCACAAGCCCACCCACCTCGGCTACGGCGGCCGCCGCGTCCTCGTCTCCCGGAAGTGGACCGCCAAAGACCTCGCCGACCACCGCCACGACCGCCGCGCCCACGTCCTCGCCATCCTCGGCCGCGACACCGACGGCCAGCCGCGAGAGTTCGGCAACCGCGACGGGCGACCAGCAGGCAACGGGCCGGTGCTGTGGGAGCTGGCCAAGCAGACCGACCCAGACGTCCCGCCCCTGTCGCGTCGGGTGCTGCGCTCGATCGCCCACGCGACGCCGATGGCGCGCCGAGTACAGGACAGCCCGAGATCAGATCGCCGAGGAAATCAACTCACAGCAGAACCAGCCAAGGGGGAGTGCGGCATGAGCAGCAGCAACGTCGTCGAGCACGTGCTCTACACGCCCGAGGAGGCCGCCGAGGCGCTGCGGCTGGGGCGGAGCAAGGTGTACGACCTCATGCGTACTGGTGCCCTCCGCTCGGTCAAGATCGGCGGCTCGCGTCGCATTCCGGTCGCAGCGCTACGTCTCTTCGTTGACTCGCTCGGGGACGACGACTGATGGGCCGGCGCGGCAACGACGAGGGCAGCATCTGGAGGCGCTCCGACGGTCGCTGGTCGGGCTCCTATTTCGTGCCCACTGCCACCGGCGGCCGAGTTCGGCGCTACGTCTACGGCGCCACACGTGAGGACGTTCACGCCAAGCTCGTCAAGCTGATGGCGCAGGTCGAACGAGGACTGCCGATCGCCACGACACAGGAGACCGTCGGCTCGTACCTGCGCCGCTGGCTGAAGGAGGTCGCTGCGCAACGGGTGCGGGCGAACACCCTCACCGGCTACCGGACGAACATCGAGCGGCACATCGAACCGCACATCGGCCGGAAGAAGCTCGGCAAGCTGGCCGCGCGGGACGTCCGGCTCATGCTCGACGGCTGCCGGCAGTCGGGCCTGAGTGAGCGATCGGTCCGCTACGTCCACGCGACTCTTCGCGTCGCGCTCGAGGACGCCGTCCGGGAGGACCTGGTTCCTCGCAACGTCGCCAAGCTCGTCCGGCTGTCCACGCCACCGCGCAAGGAGACGCGGATCCTTTCGGCAGATGAGGGGCGGCACCTGCTCAAGACCACGAAGGACGATCGGTTGGCTGCCGCACTCGTGCTTCTCCTGCTCCTTGGCCTGCGGCGTAGCGAGGTCTTGGGCTTGCGCTGGGATGACGTCGACCTCGACCGGGGCGTGCTTCACGTCCGGCAGGGGCTGCACTGGCTGGAGGGCCGGCTGCAGTTCCTCCCGCCCAAGACCAGGCGCTCTCGTCGCACCGTCCCGCTGCCGTCGCTCTGCGCCGACGCCCTACGCGAGCACCGTGCTCGGCAGGACCGGGAGCGGGCGGAGTCGCTGCATCCCTGGCCAGACCTGGGCCTCGTCTTCGTGACGACGATCGGGACCCCGATCGACCCGAACAACTTCTCGCGGACGTTCGCCCGGTGGTGTCGGGAGGCCCAGGTGCCGGCGGTGCGGCTTCATGACCTCCGGCACACATGCGTCTCGATGCTGCTGACGCTCGGCGTCAACCCGCGCGTGGTCATGGAGATCGTGGGGCACGCGGCCCTTGAGATGACGATGAACGTCTACGGACACATTGCACTCGATGACCAGCGCGCGGCGCTGGACCGGCTGAACGGGCTGCTCGATGAGTAGGCGTTGCTGTCAAATTCTGCTGTCACCCGCGACAGCCGAGGCGGCGTCGGGGGAGAAGCTGCAGGTCAGAGAGGGTGGCCAGGGGCGGGGTCGAACCGCCGACCTTCCGATTTTCAGTCGGACGCTCGTACCAACTGAGCTACCTGGCCGTGCGCCGCTCCGCCGGGTCCGGCGCCGCGGGCAGCCGCAAGCATAGCCCATCGCCGGGCCCCGCCCGCTGCCCCGAGCGACCCCCGGACGGGCGCCACCGAGCGAACCCGAACCGGACCTACCGGGCGCTGTTACGGTTCCAAGCGTGTCGGGGGCGGCACGAGGCACGGCGGTCGGTGGGCGCCCAGGTGGTCTCCACCGGGTCCTCCACGTCCCGGCTCTCGGCCTGCTGGTCACCGCCGCGTCGGCGGCCGCGCTCGTGCTCCGCTTCAAGGACGAGGACCAGTTCCGCCGGCTCGACTTCGTGATCTACCACGAGGCCCTGCAGTACCTGTCGACCGGCCACGACATCTACGCCTACAGGCAGCACGACATGGGCCTCGGGTTCACCTACCCGCCGTTCGCCGCTCTCGTGCTCTACCCCCTGACCTGGCTGTCGACGAACGAGGCGGCCCTCGGATGGCTTGTCGCCTCGGTGGTCCTCTCCGCCGTCTTCTGCCGCCTGTTCCTGCGACTGGTCCCTCCCCGCCTGCTCCCGGTGGGGCCCTGGGTGGTCGTCGGGGGCCTGCTCTGGTCGGTCCCGATCTACCTCACGCTGCGGATCGGTCAGATCAACGCCCTGATCTGGCTGCTCGTGCTCGTCGACGTCCTGCTGGCCCGGGCCGGGCGCCGCGCCGGGTACCTGACCGGGATCGCCACCGCGATCAAGCTGACGCCGCTGGGCCTGGTCCTGTTCTTCGTCGCGCTGAAGAGGCTGGACGCCGTCGGCCGGCTGCTCGCCGCGTTCGTCGCGTGCACCGCCCTCGCCGCCGTGTGGCACCCCTCGATGAGCCGCGCCTACTGGACCGACGTTCTGTGGCACACCGGCCGCGTCGGCACCACGGACTCGGGCTACAACAACAGCCTCTGGCGCCTGACCTCGTCGGCGCCCGCGCCTGTCGCCACCTCGCTCGGCGTGCTGCTGGCCATCGGGGTCGCCGCCGCGACAGTGGTGGGCTGCGCGTGGGCGGCCGGCAACGGCCGGCAGCTCCTCGCGGCCGGGGTCGGAGGCGTCGCCCCGAGCCTGCTGTCGCCGGTCACGTGGTCGCACCACCTGTACTTCGCGCTGCTGCTGCCGTTCGCCGTCCTCGGGGAGCCGGTGCTGCGGGAGCGGCCCACGTGGCGGTGCGCACTCACCGGGATCGCCCTGCTGGCCGTCTTCGAGGTGGGCGACGTGGGCCAGGACCCGCCACTCGCGAGGACGCGGGCGGCCCTGCTCACCGCCGTCGTCCTCGGGGTGGGCCTCGTGGGGCTCGCGGACATGAAGAAGCCCAGGCCTGCTGGCCTGGGCGGTGGAGCGACCCCGACGGGACTCGAACCCGCGACCTCCGCCGTGACAGGGCGGCGCGCTAACCAACTGCGCTACGGGGCCTTGACTGGTCGTCAAGACCGTATCCCCAACGGGATTCGAACCCGCGCTGCCGCCTTGAAAGGGCGGAGTCCTAGGCCGCTAGACGATGGGGACGCCGCGACGCGACCCCAAGACGTCCAGGACCCGTCGAGGACTCCGCCAGCATAGGGGTCCACCCCCCTGGCGCCCAAACCGGTTCGGCGCGCCGGGCACGGTCTACCCCTCGTGGACGCCGTCCGCGTGGCGCCCACCCTGCTCGTGACCTGCGGCGACGCTCCGTGGCGCACGCCGGCGCCAGGCGTCCTCGAGCAGCTCGGCGAGAAGCCCCGCGTCGGCCCGCGCCAGCTGCACCTGTACGCCGCGCAGCCGCTTCCCCCACCACAGCAGCTCGACGACGCCCGGGTTCTCCTCGGCGCCGGCCCGCGCCTCCTCCTCGTCGAGCAGCACGTTGAGCGTGGCGCCGTCCGGCGGGAGCGTGGCGAAGATCTTCCCGGCGACGCGGAACGACGTCCGCTCGTGGTGGGGCGCCTCGCTCGTCTCCGGCAGCGCGAGCGCCAGCCCGCGGACCTCCTCAGGGGTCATGCCTCCATCGTCCACCGCGCCTCGTGAACGGGCAGACCGTCCGCCCCGTGCCTAGAGTCGTTGAGGCTTGAAAGGCTTCAGAGGGAGAGAGACCGTGCAGACACGCAGGATCGGGAACCGCCAGGTATCGGCCATCGGGCTCGGAGAGATGCCGATGTCGATCGAGGGCCGGCCCGGCCGGGAGCGGTCGATGGCCACGATCCACGCCGCGCTCGACGCCGGCGTCACGTTCATCGACACCGCCGACGCCTACCACTGGCACGCGGACGAGGTCGGCCACAACGAGTCGCTGATCGCCGAGGCGCTCGCGTCGTACGGCGGCGACACGTCGACCGTGCTGGTCGCGACCAAGGGCGGGCACCTGCGCCCCGGCGACGGCTCGTGGACGCTCGACGGCCGGCCCGAGTACCTCAAGCAGGCCTGCGAGGCCTCGCTCAAGCGGCTCGGCGTCGAGGCGATCGGCCTCTACCAGTTCCACCGGCCCGACCCGAAGGTCCCGTACGAGGAGTCGGTCGGCGCCATCCGCGACCTGCTCGACGAGGGCAAGATCCAGATGGCGGGCATCTCGAACGCGAACCCCGAGCAGATCCGGCTCTCGCAGGAGATCCTCGGCGGCCGGCTCGTGAGCGTGCAGAACCAGTTCTCGCCGGCGTTCCAGTCGAGCCGGCCCGAGCTCGAGCTCTGCGACCAGATGGGCATCGCGTTCCTGCCGTGGAGCCCGCTCGGCGGCATCAGCAAGGCCAGCGGCCTCGGTGACCGGTTCGCGGCGTTCCAGCAGGTCGCCGACGCGCACGGCGTGAGTCCCCAGCAGGTCTGCCTCGCCTGGATGCTCGCGCTGTCGCCGGTCGTCGTCCCGATCCCGGGGTCGAGCCGGCCCGAGACCATCCGCGACTCGGTGAAGGCGGTCGACCTGCAGCTGTCGCAGGAGGAGCTCGCCCGGCTCGGGTAGCGGTCAGCCCCAGCCGAGCTCGTGCAGACGCTGGTCGTCGATGCCGAAGTGGTGCGCGATCTCGTGCACGACGGTGATGCGCACCTCGTCGACCACCTCGTCGACGGTGTCGCACACCGCCAGCGTCGGCAGCCGGAAGATCGTGATCCGGTCCGGCAGCGACCCCGACGCCCACCAGCTGTCGCGCTCGGTCAGCGGCGTGCCCTCGTAGAGGCCGAGCAGGTCGCCGTCGCCAGGCGGCGGCTCGTCCTCGACGAGCACGACCACGTTGTCCATCATGCGGGCCAGCTCCTCGGGGACGCCGTCCAGCGCCTCGCCGACGGCGTCCTCGAAGGCCTCGCGCGACATCTCGACCACCTACCCATGATCGCTCCAGCGTGCATGATCGCGGGAACGAGGTGGGGGCGGCGGTCAGCGCAAGCGGTAGGCGCGGGAGACGAAGGCGTCCCAGAGGCGGTCGCCGCCGAGGCGGCGCAGCTGTACCTGGGCCTTCGCGGCGGGCGTGACGACGTAGCGGGTGCGCGGGTGCGAGGCCTCGACCGCCTGCGCGACGACGGCCGCGACGGCGGACGGCTCGGCGCCCATCCGCGAGCGGTAGCCGCGGCGCATGACGTCGTCGGAGTCCTTGCGCAGCTGCGCGTACGGCCCGACGGCCTGCTCCGGCGAGAGCCCGCCCGACGCCACGCTCTCGAACTCGGTACGGATGAGCCCGGGCTCGACGAGCACGACCGAGATGCCGAAGGGTCGCACCTCGACGCGCAGTGCGTCGCTCATCGCCTCGACCGCGTACTTGCTCGCGTGGTACCAGCCACCGGTCGGGAAGACGAGGCGCCCGCCCATCGACGAGATGTTGACGATCCGGCCGCGGCGCCGCCGCCCGCATGCCGGGCAGCACCAGCTGCGTGAGCCGGCCGAGCCCGAAGACGTTCGTCTCGAACTCGCGCCGGACGTCGGCCATCGGCACCTCCTCGACCGGCCCGTACACGCCGTAGCCGGCGTTGTTGACGAGCGCGCCGACCGCGCCGTGCTCGGCCTCCACCGCCTTCACCGCCGCGACCATCGAGCTCTCCTCGGTCACGTCGAGCGCGAGGGTCCGGGCGCCGGCGGTCTCGAGATCGCGCAGCGTCTCGGGCCGGCGCGCAGTCGCGTAGACGGTGTGCCCGGCAGCCACCAGGTGCGCGGCCGTCGCCCTGCCGATGCCGGAGCTGCAGCCCGTCACGAGCACCGGGTCGCCGTTCATGTCGTCTCCGATCGCCTAACACCTGTTAGTCCGATGAGTGCTAAGCTAACAGCCGTTAGGCGAGAGGTCAAGGGAGGTGCGGGCGTGACTAGGACGGCGAACCCGCGGGGTTCCGGCGCGCGGTTGCGCGACGAGCTGCTCGACGCCGCCACGCGCCTGCTCGACGCCGGCGGCCGCGACGCGTCGCTCACCCTCCGCGGCGTCGCCCGCGAGGCGGGCGTGGCCGCGCCGAGCGTCTACCCGCACTTCCCCGACCTCGACGCGCTGGTCCTCGAGCTCATCCGCCGGCACATGGCTGACCTGGCGGCGCGGGTCCGGGCCGCGGTGGCCGGTGCGGACGACGCCCACGCGGCCCTCCGCGCCGCCGCCCACGCGTACGTCGCGTGGGGCCTCGAGCGCCCCGGCCCGTACACGGTCGTCTTCGAGGGGCGGGCCCTGCGCCGGCTGACCCGCGACGAGGAGCTGGCGCTTTCGGCGGGGGAGGACCTGCTCGCCGACCTGGTCGCGCTGCTGCAGGCGCTGCCGGGCACCGCGCGAACAGAGGCGGACGCCGACCGCGCCGCGCTGGCCGTCTGGTCGGGGTTGCACGGCGTGGTGGCTCTGCGCACGGCGAAGCCGGCCTATCCCTGGCCGCCCGTAGCGGAGCACGCGGACGCCGTCGTCGAGCCGTACCTGCAGCCGCTCTGATCTCCATCCGCGAGGCAAGATCGTGGGAAGGTGGGGCATGCAGGCGCTCCGAGCCGCGCACGCCTTCGACGGGACCCGGTTCCTGCCGGAGGGGGCGACCGTGCTCGTGGAGGGTGACCGGATCGCCGGCGTCCATCCCGGCAGGTTCGACCTGCCCGACGCCGTGGCGGTGATGGAGTACGAGGGCACCCTGCTGCCGGGGTTGTTCGACTGCCACACACACCTCGTCGCGGACTCGACCTTCGGCGGGCTCGAGCGGGTGGCCACGATGAGCGACGACGCGGTCGACGCCGTCATCGAGGAGTCCCTGAGTGCCCACCTCGCGGCCGGCGTGACGACGGTGCGCGACCTGGGCGACCGCGGCTACCGGACGCTGGCGTTCCGGGCGTCCCCGGGGTTGCCGCGCGTCGTCCCGTCGGGGCCGCCGATCACGACGCCGGGCGGCCACTGCCACTACCTCGGCGGGGAGGTGACCGACGTGCGGGCGGCCGTCGCCGAGCGCGCCGAGCGGGGCGTCGACGTCGTCAAGGTGATGGCCTCGGGCGGGTTCGCCACGCCAGGCACCGACCAGCTGGGTGCCCAGTTCACGGTGACCGAGCTGGCGATGATCGTGGACACGGCGCACCGGGCGGGCCTCCCGGTCGTCGCCCACGCGCACTCCCTGATCGGCATGCAGAACGCCGTGGCGGCCGGTGTCGACGGGATCGAGCACTTCACCGGCCTCTCCGCCGAAGGCGGCGCGCGGATCGACGACGACCTGCTCGACGAGGTGGCCCGCCGGCGCGTGGTCGTCGACCTCACCGTCGGGAACGACCGGCGCCTGCACGCCCTCATGCCCGCGCCGCCGCCTGCCGTCGCGGCCCTGATGGTGCGGTTCGGGGTTGCCAGCTTCGATGACTTCTACGCCCACCGGGTCGCGCTGTTCGGCCGGCTCCGCGAGCACGTCGTGCCCGTCGTGGCCGGCGTCGACTCGGGCATCGGGCCGACCAAGCGGCACGGCAACGCCTGGCGGGCGGTCGTTGACATGGTCGAGGGCGGCTACCCCGCGGCAGAGGCGCGGGCCGCTGCGACGTCGTCGGCCGCCGACGCGTGCGGACTGTCCGGCGAGACCGGCCGGCTGGCCGTGGGGTGTTCTGCTGACCTCCTCGTGGTGGACGGCGACCTCTCGGCGGACATCGCGGTGCTGGGTCGACCGCGCGCGGTCCTCGTCCGCGGGAGGAGCGCGGCGGTCGCCTGACGCGCGTCCAGTATGCGAGCGCGTACCCGCTGAGTGGGTGCATCTGTCACACTGCGTGCGGCGACATGCCGGGTTGGTGACGAAGACGGATCTCCGCAACACGCTGGGAGGCGATCAGGGCCGGTGCGCGACGAGGCGGAGCCCCGGTCACAGGGACACCAGGTCCAGGTCATGGCCGCTGTGGCGCAGGCCCGCGAACGGTTGCGGATCGCGCTGACCCGGCCCGACGCTCTCCTCTACGAGCTGGCCGTCGTGGTCGCCGACCTCGTCGAGGCACCCGTCGTCGTCTCGCTCCTCGAACCGGCATGGGAGGGCGGCAACCGGCTGGTGCGCCGCGCCACCGCCGGGGCTCCGGGTGTCGATGCCGGGACCCCCGTCCTCACCGACGGGACCGTCTGCGGCGAGGCCCTGCTCGCCGGCCGGCCCGTCCGCGTGCCCGACATGGCCGACGCCCCCGAGACGCTCCACGCCGCCGCCTGCTGCCCGGGCGCTCGCTCGCTGCTCTCCGTGCCGCTGCTCGACGGGCCTCTGGTCGTCGGCGTCGTGTCCGCGCTCAGCGAGCGGCCCGACTGGTTCGACCGCATGGACGAGCGGGCCGTGGCGCTCGCTGTCCAGATCGCCGGCCCGCAGCTCGCGGCGCTCCCGCCCTACCCGTTCGGCGCCGAGCGGCCGGGCGCGGCCGGCCGGCGCCCGACGCCGGTCGTGCCCGCCCCCACCCCCGGCCCGCCGCCCGCCGATCTCGGGCCGGAGTCGCATCCCGGTGGCATGACGTTCTCCCCGGCTCGGCGCAGGCCGCAGGACGACCATCATCACGAGCAGCAGCCCGTCCGGCACGCCGTCGAACGCGTTGCGGTGCTGACGCCACCGGCCCCCGTGCCACCGGGAGGCCTGGCGCCCGCCCCGACCCAGCCGATCGCCCTGACCACGCATGCCGCACAGGCGCCGGACCCGGTGCTCCGACGTGGGCTCGCGGGGCTCGGCGGCGCCCCGGAGGTCCCTGGGCTCGGCGTGTTCGAGTGGCGGCCGACGTCGTCCCGGCTGGCCTGGTCGCGCGAGCTCTACCGCATCCTCGGGCTGGACCCCTCGATCCGTCCGACGGCGGCGCTCTGCCGCGATCTCGTCCATCCCGAGGACGCGGCCGTCGCCGAGGCCCTGGTCAAGCTCGTGCAGCGGGCCGCGCAGGGGGCCGAGGCAGCGGGCGCCGAGGCGTTCCGCGTGGTCGGACCCGACGGAGCGGTCCGGCACCTGCAGACGTGGGCCGCCGCGGCCATCGACGAGGCCGGTGACCTGGTCGTGCACGGCGCCGCGGTCGACGTGACCCGGCAGGCCCGTGACCGGCTGCTGCTCGAGCGGCTCTCCGCCACCGACGCCGTGACCGGCCTCGGCAACCGGCTCGCCTTCGACCGGCGCATGCAGGAGCGGCTGGCCGCCGGCGGCGACGTCGCCCTGCTCCTGCTCGACCTCGACCGGTTCAAGCTCGTCAACGACAGCCTCGGCCACCAGGTCGGCGACCGGCTGCTCGTCGAGGTGGCCCGCCGGCTCATCGGCGTCGTGCCCGAGGGGAGCATCACCGCGCGCATGGGTGGCGACGAGTTCGTCGTCGTCCCGCCGCAACGGGTGGAGTGGCTGCAGGTCCGCCGCCTGGCGCAGGCGCTGGTCGACACGCTGCGGGCGCCGTACGTGCTGCCCGATTCGGGCGAGATCCTCGTCTGCCCCGCGCTCGATCGGGCTCACGTCGTCCGCCGGCCGCGACGTCACGCACCGACGAGCTGCTCAGCGAGGCCGACCTCGCGCTCTACCGCGCCAAGGACAACGGCCGCGACCGGTACGTCGTCTACGACGACGCGCTGCGCGCCCGTGCGCGCGCCCGGCACAAGGCCGAGCTGCTGCTGCGCTCGGCGCTCGAGCAGGACCGGCTCAAGCTGCAGTACCAGCCGATCGTCGACTTCGAGCACGGCCGGATCGTGGGCGCCGAGGCGCTCGTGCGGGTGCTGGACGACGGCGGCGAGCGCCTGATCGCGCCGGACGCGTTCATCGAGGTCGCGGAGGACACCGGCCTCGTCGTCGAGCTCGACCTCTGGGTGATCGACGCGGCGGTCGCCCAGCTCGCCCGCTGGCTGCGCCGGTGCCCTTCGGGCGACGCGGTGCCGTGGGTCGCGGTCAACGTGTCCGCCCGCTCGATGGAGCACCCGCGCGTCGTGCGCCGGCTGCTCGACGGGATGCAGCCGGCACCGCATCGGCACCGACCACCTCAAGGTCGAGCTGACCGAGCACAGCTTCCTCGGGACCCTCCCCGGCGGCGAGGGCACGCTGCGCCAGCTGCTGTCGTCGGGCGTGCCCGTCGGCATCGACGACTTCGGCACCGGCTACTCCGCGATGGCCTACCTCAACCGGTTCGACCTCGACTTCATGAAGATCGACCGGTCGTTCGTCGCCAAGGTGGGCCAGGAGGACCGCGCGGACGCCGTCGTGACGGCGATCGTCGACCTCGCGCACGCGCACGGCATGCACGTCACCGCCGAGGGCGTCGAGACGCAGCGGCAGGCCCGCCGGCTGCGCGAGATCGGCTGCGACTTCGCCCAGGGCTACCACTTCGGGCGCCCCGTCGACGCTGCCCGCCTCCTGCGGGTGTGAGCCCTCCCGGCTGCTGGTAAACCCGAAGCATGAGCACCGACCCCAACTCCTCGCTGGATTCCGCCCTCGACCCGGACGGCGACGCCGGCGTCGCGCCCGAGTACGCCGGCAGCGCCGACGAGGGGGTGGTGTCGAGCGTGCCGGAGCACGACCCCATGGCCGGCGACGCCGAGGGTGTCGTGCGGGCCGAGCTGGCAAGCTGTTCGACCTCTACGGCGACATCGTGGCGCTGCTCGACAACGGCGAGCTCGACGAGGTCGGGCAGCGCTGGTTCGGCGTCATCCGAGAGACGCTCGAGTTCGAGGCGGCGCTCGCACCGGGTCGTCGGCCCCGAGGTGCCGCACGCGGTCGACGCGCTGCCGGAGCGTGCCCGGCCGCGCGGCGCTGGTGCAGCGGCTGCCGGCGTTACGACGAGCTGAACGCCGACCTCTCGCCCGACGTGGTCCGTGGCACCGCGACGGAGACCGTCGAGGTGCTCGAGGCCCAGGCGCGGTGAGCTCCTGCCGGCCGTGGGGGCGCTCGCGGGCGACGTCCGCGATCGGCTCGGCGAGGACCTGCGCCAGGTCATGGGCTGAACCCCGTCCAACCGCTTTGCACTGGCCTCACCTCTGAGGCCGTCGAGGGCGCGTCTCATGTCTGAGGCCAGAGCAAAGCGGCGGCGGGGGCGAGGCGCAAGGGGCGGGGTGGCAGAGGCGCGTCGGCGACGGGCGCGAAGGGCGACGGGCGCGATCGTTGAGGGCCGGGACGCGCGACGTGGCGGCCCGGCAGGGTTCAGGCCTGCTGGCGTCGCACCCGGCCGCTGCTCGTCGCCAGGTAGCCGACGAAGCCGAGCACGAGAGCGGCGAGCACGCCGAGGTTCGCGTACGCCCAGGCACCGTCGCGGCCGCCGAGGCCGAACGGCTGGAGCAGGTAGCCCTGCCACGACAGCCACGACGCGTACGTGTTGGTGACCAGTCCCCAGCCGATCACGGTCGCCACGACGAGCGTGACGACGGCGCGACGGCGTTGACCGCGCCGTAGCGGCCGCGCGGCGTCGAAGAGCTCCGCCTCGGCGTACCGGCCGCGGCGCAGCACGAGGTCGGCCAGGAAGATGCCGCACCAGGCGGCCATCGGGCACGCCGAGGGTGATCAGGAAGCCCTGGAACGGCCCGAGGAAGTCGGCCGCGAACCACACGACGTAGATCGTGCCGAGGATCATGAGGACGCCGTCGACGCCGGCGGCCGACCAGCGCGGGATGCGCGACGCCGAGGGTCAGCAGGGTGAGGCCCGAGGAGTAGATGTCGAGCACGGCGCCGCCGATGAGGCCGCCGATGGCGACCAGCGCGAACGGCACCAGGAACCAGGTCGGCAGCAGCGTGGTGAGCGCGCCGATCGGGTCCGCGGCGAGCTTGGCGTTGAGGTCCTGGTCGAGCCGGCGAGCAGCAGGCCCCAGAGCACGAGCACGACGGGCGCGAGGCTGCCGCCGAACGTCGTCCAGCCGACGACGCCGCGCGCCGAGGCCGATGCGCGGCAGGTAGCGCGAGTAGTCGCCGCCGGCGTTGACCCAGCCCAGCCCGAAGCCGGTCATGGCGAAGCACGAGCGCGCCGAGGAAGGCCTGGAACGAGCCGGCCGGCAGCGCGCTGACGACGCTCCAGTGCACGTCCTTCGCGGTGAGCACGATGTAGACGACGGTCAGCACGCCGAGCGCGATCGTCAGGAACGTCTGCAGCCGCATGATGACGTCGAAGCCCAGGACGCCCGCGAGCACGATCACCGCCGCGACCACGAGGAACGCGAGGATCTTCGTCGCGTTGCCGCCGCCGACGCCGAGCCGGTCGAAGACCGTCGCGGTGGCGAGGGTCGCGAGCGCGGTCAGCGCCGTCTCCCAGCCGACGAGCAGCACGTACGACACCGCCGGCGGGCAGCGCGTTGCCCCGCACGCCGAACGGCGCCCGCGAGACGACCATGGTCGGCGCCGACGCCGTCTTGCCCGACAGCGGCGACGAAGCCCGACCAGCAGGAACGAGAAGACGGCGCCGACGACCGCCGCGAACAACGCCCTGCCAGAAGGAGACGCCGAAGCCGAGCACGAACGAGCCGTAGGAGATGCCGAGCACGGACACGTTCGCCGCGAACCACGGCCAGAACAGGTCCCGCGGCCGGCCCTTGCGGTCGGCCTCGTCGACGACCTCGATGCCCCGGGTCTCGAGACCCGAGGGCGCCCGACGACGCGGAGACGGACGTGGCCATGACCTGCTCCTAGCTCGAGGGTTGGTGCTCGACTGGGTGGCGTTGCGGGCGACGGTAGCGAGCACAGCCGACAGGACGGACCCCGAGCGGGACGCCGCCCGCGCGGCGACCGCGCACGACCTCGTCGGCGTCGACGCCGGGGGCGCCGGGTTCGAGCGGCCTCGACGCGTCGCGACGACCGAGAGGCCGAACACCTCGAGGCCGGCGTCGCGCGCCGCGATCACCTCGGGCACCGTCGACATGCCGACCAGGTCGGCGCCGAGGGTCCGGAGCATCCGCGCCTCGGCGACGGTCTCGTAGTGCGGGCCGCGCAGCATCGCGTAGACGCCCTGCCGCGAGCGTGCGGGTCGGCGTCGCGGCGCGAGCGGCACGCAACCGCGGCGAATAGGCCTCGCTGAGGTCGACGAACCGGGGCCCCACCAGCGGCGACGCGCCGGCCAGGTCGAGGTGGTCGGTGAGCACGACCCCGGTGCCCGGACCCCAGTCGGGGCGCAGCGACCCGCTCGCGTTGGTCAGCAGCGCGACCCGCGCACCGGCCGCCGCGGCCGCCTGCAGGGTGTGCACGACGGCGGCCGGGCCGTGCCCCTCGTACAGGTGCGTACGGCCCTCGGCGACGAGCACGCGCAGGTCGCCTGCGGAGCCCGGCAGCAGGGTCGACAGGAGCCGGCCGGCGTGACCCTGCGCCACGGGCGTGCGGAAGCCCGGCAGGTCGGCCATCGCCAGGTCGGCGACCACCTCGCCCAGTGCCGCGGCGGCGCCGGCCCAGCCCGAGCCCAGGACGACGAGCGCGTCGTGCCGCGCCACACCCGTACGTTCGGCGAGCACGCGGGCGGCGTCGGCGGGCACGACGATCACGGTACCCGGCGACCCGATCCCGACGCTCGCCCGATGCGCCCCGAGCGACCAGTGGCGGCGGAACGGTTTCGAGTGGCCGCGGAGCGGGGCCCCATCTCGATGGCGTCGCGGCGACTCTGCACCCGAGCAAAGCACGACAGTGACCGATGGCACGAACACCGCGTCCGGTGCTCCGCACAGTCGCGGAGAGGTTACGGTTTGCGCACCACCGTCCTGTGGTGGCGGGGCCGGGAGTCGTGATGACGAGGGAGCTGGCACTCGGCCTGGGGCTCGCGGTCGGAGGGGCCGCGTACCTGGCCATGCTGGGGTACGTCTGGCGGCGCCGTCGCGCCGCCGGCGGCTCCAGCCTGGTCGCTCGTGCTGCTCGGGATCTTCGTCTGGTCGTCGTGCTACGCGATCGAGCTCACGACCGACAGCGTGGCGACCGCGGCGCCGTGGGCGAACCTCAAGTTCGTCGGGATCGTGACGGTCCCGGCGGCGCTGTGGGTGTTCGTCCGGCAGTACACGACCCGCCGGGGGCTGAGCCGGCGCGCGATCGCGCTGCTCTGCGTGGAGCCCGTCGTCGTGCTCGGCCTGCTCGCCGTGCCCGCGACCCGGTCGCTCGTGCACGCTTACAGCGCCGAGGACATGGCCGCGGCGCAGCTCCCGGGGCCGCCGGTGCCGGTGCCCGGGCCGCTGTTCTGGCCGCACGCGCTCTACTCGTGGCTGCTGCTGCTCGCCGCGCTCGGGCTGTTCGTGCAGCGGGTCGGCCGCGTCGGCGGGCCCTACCGGCGGCAGGCGAACGTCGTCATCGTGGCCGTCGCTGCTGCCGCTGGTCGGGCAACGTGGCTCTACAACCTCGACCTCTTCGGGCTCGGGCGGGTCGACCCCGCGCCGTTCCTCTTCCTCGCTGTTCACGACCGTGCTGGTGTGGGGGATCTTCCGGCTGCGGCTGCTCGACCTCGTGCCCGTCGCCCGCGGGGCGCTGGTGGCGCAGATGGCCGACGCCGTGGTCGTGCTCGACGCCCAGGGACGGGTCGCCGACGTCAATCCCGCCGCGCCGCGCGCTCCTCGGCGCACGCCGCGCCGAGCTGATCGGCCGGTACGTCGAGAGACGTCCTGCCGGACGCCGCCCGCACGCTGGTCGCCCACGAGCCGGGGGGCACGACCACGGGCGAGATCGAGCTGCCCGGCGCCGACGGCGTCCAGCGGGCCTTCGCCCTGTCGGTGCAGCTCGCTGACCGACCGCGCCGGCGGCGGAGATCGCCCGGCTGCTCGTGCTCCGCGACGTGACGCGAGCGCGTCGAGGCGGAGCGGCGGCTGCGCGAGCTGCTCGACGAGACGCACCCGGCTGGCCGACACGCTGCAGGCCGGCCTGCGGCCGCAGCTCGCTGCCGCCGGTGCCGGGCGTCCAGATCGCGGCCCGCTGGGTGCCCGCGGGCGAGCGGGCAGGGACGGGTGAGCGGGGACTTCTACGACGTGCACCAGACGCTCGGTGGCGACCACGCCTTCGTGGTCGGGGACGTCGCCGGCAAGGGGGTGCACGCCGCCGTCGTCACCTCGATGGCGCGGTACACGGTGCGGACGCTCAGCGCGCAGGGCTGGTCGCCGGGGCGGGTGCTCGAGCAGCTCAACCAGGCGCTGCTCGCGGACGTCGACGAGGAGCGCTTCTGCACCGTGCTCTACGGGCGGATCGCGCAGGACAGCGGTGGACATCGACGCCGAGTGGACGCCCGGGGTCCGCGTCACCCTCGCGCTCGGCGGCCACCCGCAGCCGCTCGTGCGCTGGCTCGACGGGTCGGTGACCGTCGTGGGGCAGCCCGGCACGGCGCTCGGCCTGCTCAGCCGGGTCGAGATCAAGGAGGAGACGATCCAGCTGCAGCCGGGGGAGGTGCTCGTCGCCTACACGGACGGGGTCACCGAGGCGCGGCGCGGGGTCGAGCAGTTCGGCGAGCAGCGGCTCGCCGACATGGTGGCCGCGGCCGCCGGGGGGCTGCGCGGGGCCATCGGGCCTGCCGCGGCCGCGCTGGTGGCGGACGCCGTCGCCGACCGCGTGCTCGAAGCCGTCACGGACTTCGCCGCGGAGCGCGACGACGTGGCCGTTCTCGTCGTCGTGGCCGAGTGAGGGTCCCGCGCTTGCCCCGCTCGGCGTAGCTGTCGGGTCCAGGCTCGCTTGATCCGATCGAGGGGGTGCGCGCAGCCGCGCGTGGCGCGACCATGAGTCGATGAGCGAGTCGCCGCGCATGACCCGGTCGGTCGTGCCGCGGCGCGCCCTGGTCCGCTGGATGATCCCGGTCTACGCGCTGATGGCGGCGGCGATGCTGCCCTGGGTCGTCTATCTCGCCTGGACGCTGCCCGGCGCGCAACGTCGCGGCCCACTACCGGCTCGCCTGGGTCGGCTTCGACCTGCTGCTCTGCGCCGCCCTCGCCCGCACCGCGTACCTGGCCTGGCGGCGTTCGCCCTTCGTCGTCAACGTCGCCAGCGCCACCGCCGCGCTGCTCGTCGTCGACGCCTGGTTCGACGTGACGACGTCGCCGGGCGGCGACGACCTCATGCTCTCGGCGGTCCTCGCGCTGCTGGTCGAGCTGCCGCTGGCCGTGCTCTCGCTCCTGCTCGCCGCCCGCGCCCAGATCGAGATCGCCCGCACGGGCGCCGTCCGGCAGCGCCCCCGGGTGCTCCGCTGGATGGCCGCCGGCACGCTCGGCGACCCGGTGGCGGACGTCGCCGCCAAGCCGGTCGCCAACCCCTTGCCGGCGGACGCCGGCGGCGCTCGACGTCGCGCCCCCCGGATCGTGGCGGCGGGCCCGCTCGCTCGCAGCGCCGAAGCCGCTGGCGACCGACCCGCGGCGCCGCGCGGCCCCGCCCACCGCGTGACGCACCACCGAAAGACCGGCGGGACATTTCGCCTGAACGAACGACCGCGTTCCG
This sequence comes from uncultured Actinomycetota bacterium, assembly GCA_963792195.1. Classification (GTDB taxonomy): domain Bacteria; phylum Actinomycetota; class Actinomycetes; order Actinomycetales; family Kineosporiaceae; genus DATKNA01. The sequence goes on from CAWBVK010000013.1 coordinate 22,045, forward strand.
GTGGCAGAGAAGTGAACGCCCTGAGTAGTGTTCCAAGCACAGAAAGTCCTGGATGGAACAGGCCGAGAGGTCACGGACCGCGGGACTTTCCGGCGCGAGAGCGCCCCTCGAACCACGGCCGGCGGCGGCGGCCCCCGACGCCCGCCGCCGGCCGTGCTCGAGGGACCCGTCCCGATGGCAGCGGCGGACGCCGCCCGGGACGGTGCTGCCCGTGCCGACCGGCGGCCGTCCGGCTCCCCGCTCGCGCGTGAGCCCCGCCGGTGCGCCCTCTCCCCGATGGCGGGACGATGCCGGACCATGGACGACGAGGCCCTGGCCGCCATCGCCGCAGCGCCTCTACGGCCTGCGCCCGGAGGAGTTCACCCGCGCCCGCGACGCCGAGGTCAAGCAGGCCAGGGCGGACGGCGACCGCGCCGGCGCCGCGGCGATCGCCGCCCTGCGCCGCCCGTCGCTGGCGGCGTGGCTCGTCAACGCCCTGATGCGCGACACGGCCGGCGGAGATCGAGCAGCTGCTCGGCCTGGGCGAGGCCCTGGCGGCGGCCCAGCGCGGGCTCGCCGGCGACGAGGTGCGCGCCCTGGGCCGGCAGCGGCAGCAGCTGCTCGCAGCCGTCGGCCGGCAGGCGCGGGCGCTGGCCCGCGAGCTCGGGCACCCGGTGAGCGAGGACGTCGGCCAGGAGGTCGAGCAGACCCTCGGCGCCGCGATGGTCGATCCCGCGGTCGCCGAGGCGGTGCGGTCGGGGCGGCTCACGTCGTCCACGAGCTACGCGGGGCTCGGGCTGGGGGAGGAGGAGCCGGCCGCTCCCCGACGACACCTGAGCGCGGTGCCGAGCGCTCCGACGGACACCGCACCCGTCGCCGCGTCCACACCCACGACCACGACACGGCACGCAGGGGGAATCGGAAGCCGGGCGCGGAGCCCGACCCCGAACGCGATCGGCTCGAGCAGGAGCGCCGGGCCGAGGAGGCGCGCCGCCGCGAGGAGGAGGCGCGCCGGCGCGAGGAGGAGCGGCGGGCGGCCGAGCTCGCCCAGGCCCGCGAGGAGGAGCACGAGGCGCAGGAGGCGCTGACCGCCGCGCTCGAGACCTCCCGCGCCGCGCAGGCGCGGCTCGACGACGCCGAGCACGCCGAGGAGGACGCGCGCCGGCGCGATCGCCGACCTGCAGGAGCAGCTGCGTCGCGCCGAGGCGGACCTCACGGCTGCGACCCGCGACGAGCGCGCGCTCCGTCGCGAGCGTGACGCCGCAGCCCGGGTGGCCGACCTCGCCCAACGCGCGGCCCGGCGCGCCCGGGAACGGGTCGAGCGGCTGGACCCGTCAGACTGACTCGAGTGGCGGGCGACGAGGCCGCGCGGGTGGCTGACCCGCAACGTCCGCGTGCTCTCGCTGGTGTCGCTGCTCCAGGACGCGGCCAGCGAGCTGCTCTACCCGGTGCTCCCCATCTTCCTCACGACGGTGCTCGGCGCCCCCGCCGCCGTCGTCGGGCTCGTCGAGGGCGTGGCCGAAGGCGGCCGCGTCGCTGACCCGGCTCGTCGAGCGGCCGCCTCGCCGACCGCTACCCGCGGCGCCGGCTCGTCGGCGCGGGCTACGGGCTGGCCGCCGGTGGCAAGGCTGGTCGTCGCCGCTGGCCGGCGTCTGGCCGGTCGTGCTGGCGGGCCGCGCCGTCGACCGCCTGGGCAAGGGGATCCGGGGGGCGCCCCGCGACTCGCTGCTCGTCGAGGGCGTCGCCGTCGAGGAGCGCGGGCGCGTCTTCGGCTTCCACCGCGCGGCGGACACGCTCGGGGCGGTGATCGGCCCCCTCGCCGGCCTCGCGCTGTACGAGGCGCTCGGGCAGCAGATCCGCCCGCTGCTCGTCGCCGCCGTCGTGCCCGCGGTGGCGAGCGCCCTGCTCGTGCTCGCCGTCAAGGAGTCAGCCGCGGCCGCTGCTCGACCGCCGTGCCCTCCTCCCGCGCGGGGCGGGCGCCACGCGCGTCCGCCGTCCGGCGGTTGGTGCGCCCGCCGGCCGGTACCGGCCCGCGGGTTCCGCCGGGTGGCTGCCGTGCTCGTCGGGTTCGGGTTCGTCGACGTGCCCGACGCGCTGCTCCTGCTGCACCTGAACCAGGTGGGGTTCGGGGTCGCCGCGGTGATCCTCGCCTATGTCGGGTACAACGCCGTCTACGCGCTGCGCGTCGTACCCCGCGGGCGCCCTGGCCGACCGGCTGGGCCCGCGGCGCGTGTTCGGGCTCGGGCTCGTGTTCTTCGCCGTGGCCTACGTCGGCCTCGGGCTGACCGGGCTACGGGCTGCTGCCCTGGCTGCTGCTCGCCGTGTACGGGCTCTTCGCGGCGCTCACCGACGGCGTGGGCAAGGCGTGGGTGAGCCTGCACGCCGCCAGCGTTCCGGCAGGGCGCGGCGCAGGGGTTCGTGCAGGGGCCACCGGCTTCGCCGTGCTCGTGGCCGGCGTCTGGGCCGGGCTGGCCTGGGGCGAGGACGGCACCGTTCCGCTGGTGATCGCCGGGACGGTCGCAGGCGTGCTCGCCGTCGCCCTGCTGGTCGCCCCGCGCCGCCGCTGACTCCCGTCACGCGTGCTCACTCGGCTGCATTACTCGGCTGCGGCTGCCTTTCCCCGCACAAAAGTGAGCCGTGGAGGAGCAACGCAGCCGAAGAGGAGCACGCGTAGCGGGCCGGCCGACGGATCAGGCGCCGGCCTCGCCGAGCACCTTCTGGATGCGCTTCTCCGACACCGGGTACGCCGTGCCGAGCTGCTGCGCGAAGAAGCTCACCCGCAGCTCCTCGATCATCCACCGGACGCCGGCCAGCTCCGGGCTCGGCGCCCGGCCCGCCGGCAGCGCGGCGAGCGCCTCGTCGTACGACTGCTGCACGAGCTCGATCCGCCACATCAGCTGCCGGTCGCGCTCCGGCCGCTCGGGCAGCGCGTCGAGCCGCACGGCGGCGGCGCGCAGATAGCGGGCGACGTCCGGCAGCCGGGCCGCGCCGGCCTCGGCGACGAACCCGGGGTGCACGAGGCCGTCCACCTGGTTGCGCACGTCCGTCAGCGCCGGCAGCAGCACCAGGCTGGTCGTGCCGCGCAGCCGCCGGTCGACGTCCGCGCCGGGCCGTCGAGCACCGCGCGCGACCTGCGTGACGACCCGCGTCACCTCCGCCTCGAGCCCGGCCCCGCACCTGCGTCGAGGAGCCGCGCGAACGCGGACGCCGTCCACGCCGGCGCCGCCCGCCTCGTCGACGAGGGCGTCGACGGCCGCCGCCATGCAGTCGTCGAACATCGCGGACGGCGACGCGTGCGGCGCCGACGCCAGCGCCAGCTTCGGCGCGTTGTCGAGCCGGCCGAGCACCGCGCGCGCCGGCGACGGCAGCTGCAGCAGGAGCAGCCGGCGGGTGCCGAGGGGCATCGCCCGCTCCTGGTCCGCCTCGGTCGCGAGCACCCGGACGCCGACCGTGTCGCCCTCGTCGACGAGCGCCGGGAAGCCCGCGAGAGTCTGATCGCCCGACCCGTCCGCGAGAAGGTCCGCGGGCAGTTCGCGGCAGGTCGGCGGGCCAGGCACGCAGGCCGCCGCGCTCCAGCGACGGACGCCGCCTGCGCCAGGGTCTCCCGCTGGCGCGGGCGGAGCCGGCGGCGCAGCTCGTCGAGGTCCTTGCCCTCGGCGAGGAGCCCGCCGCGCGCGTCGAGCACCCGGAAGGTCACCCGCAGGTGCGGCGGGAGCCGCGCCAGGTCGAAGGCGTCGGCCGGTACCGGGGTGCCGGCCAACCGCGAGAGCTCGTGCGCGAGTGCCTCCAGCAGCGGCTCCTCGCGCAGGGGCTCCAGGTGCGCGAGGGCCTCGCGGGCCTGGTCGGGCGCCGGCACGAGCAGGCGGCGCAGCTGCTTGGGCAGGGAGCGGATGAGCTCCGTGACGAGCTCGAGCCGCAGCCCCGGGACCTGCCAGTCGAACTCGGCGGCGTCGACCCGGTTGAGCACCGCGAGCGGGACCTCGACGGTGACGCCGTCCGTCGGCGAGCCGGGCTCGAAGGTGTACCGCAGCTTCAAAGCGCAGGTCGCCCTGCTGCCACGTGTCGGGGTAGTCGGCCGGGTCGACGCGGGTCGCGGCGTCGGCGAGCAGCAGATCGGGCGTGAAGGTCAGCAGGTCGGGGTCGGCGTGCCGGGCCTGCTTCCACCAGCTGTCGAAGTGCGCGCCGGAGACGACGTCCGCGGGGATCCGCGCGTCGTAGAAGCGGAAGAGGGTCTCGTCGTCGACGAGGATGTCGCGGCGGCGGGCGCGGTTCTCGAGGTCCTCGACGTCGTCGAGCAGCTCCCGGTTCGCCGCGAAGAACGCGGTGGTGGGTGCGCCAGTCGCCCTCGACGAGCGCGTGCCGGATGAACAGCTCGCGGGACAGCTCGGGGTCGATCCGGCCGTACTGCACGGTGCGGCCGGCGACGATCGGGCACGCCGTACAGCGTCACCTGCTCGACGGCGACCACCGAGCCGCGCCGCGCCTCCCAGTGCGGCTCGCTGTAGGTGCGCTTGACCAGGTGCTGGGCCAGCGGCTCGACCCATTCCGGCTCGATCTTCGCGCACTGGCGGGCGCACAGCCGGGAGGTCTCGACGAGCTCGGCGGCCATCACCCACGCCGGCTGCTTGGCGTGCAGCGCCGACCCCGGGAAGATCGCGAACTTCGCGCCGCGGGCGCCGAGGTACTCGCCCCGCTCGCGGCGGTCCTTCTTCTCGGCCTTCTTGTCCAGCACGTCCTTGACGCCGATGTGCGACAGCAGGCCGGCGAGCAGGGCGGTGTGGATCCGGACCGGGTCCTCGCAGGGGCTCGCGTTGAGCGTGACGTCGACGCTCCTCGCGAGCTGGCGCAGCTGCGCGACGAGGTCCTGCCACTCGCGGATGCGCAGGTAGTTGAGGAACTCGCGCTTGCACAGCCGGCGGAACGCCGACGAGCTGAGCTCGCGGGCCTGGTCGTGCACGTAGGTCCACAGGTTGAGCCACCCGAGGAAGTCCGAGGTCGGGTCGGCGAACCGGGCGTGGGCGGCGTCCGCGGCCTGCTGGTGTTCCGGCGGGCGCTCGCGCGGGTCCTGGATCGACAGCGCCGCCGCGATGACCATGACCTCGCGGACGCAGCCGAGCCGGTCCGCCTCGAGCACCATCCGGCCGAGCCGCGGGTCGACGGGCAGCTGGGCGAGGCGGCGTCCGAGGGGGGTGAGGCGCTTGCGCGGGTCCTCCTGGGCGGGGTCGAGCGCGCCGAGCTCGTGCAGCAGGTCGACGCCGTCGCGTGACGCTGCGCCGGTCCGGCGGGTCGACGAACGGGAAGGCCTGGACGTCGCCGAGCCCGAGCGCGCTCATCTGGAGGATGACGCTCGCGAGGTTGGTGCGCAGGATCTCGGGGTCGGTGAACTCGGGGCGCTGACTCGAAGTCCTCCTCGGAGTACATCCGGATGCAGATGCCGTCGGCGACGCGGCCGCAGCGGCCCTTGCGCTGGTTGGCGCTGGCCTGCGAGATCGGCTCGATCGGCAGCCGCTGGACCTTGGTGCGGTAGCTGTAGCGGCTGATGCGGGCGGTGCCGGGGTCGACGACGTAGCGGATGCCGGGGACGGTCAGCGAGGTCTCGGCGACGTTCGTGGCGAGGACGATGCGCCTGCTCGGCGTGCTGCTGGAAGACGCGGTGCTGCTCGGCGGCGCTGACAGCCGGGCGTAGAGGGGGAGGACCTCGGTGCCGCGGAGCAGCCGGCTGGTCTGGATCCTCGCGCGGAGCGCGTCGGCGGTGTCGCGGATCTCGCGCTCGCCGGAGAGGAAGACCAGGACGTCCCCGTCGCCCTCGCGGGCCAGCTCCTCGACGGCCTCGCAGATGCCCTGGATCTGGTCCTTCGGGTCGCTCGTCGCGTCGTCGTCGCTCTCGTCGTTCTCGCTCTCGTCGAGGGGGCGGTAGCGGACCTCGACCGGGTAGGTGCGGCCGGAGACCTCGACGATGGGGGCGTCGTCGAAGTGCCGGGCGAAGCGCTCGGGGTCGATCGTCGCCGAGGTGACGATCACCTTGAGGTCGGGGCGGCGGGGGAGCAGCTGCTTGAGGTAGCCGAGCAGGAAGTCGATGTTGAGGCTCCGCTCGTGGGCCTCGTCGACGATGATCGTGTCGTACCGGGTGAGCAGCCGGTCGCGCTGGATCTCGGCGAGCAGGATGCCGTCGGTCATGAGCTTGACGAGCGTGGTCGGGCCGACCTCGTCGGTGAAGCGGACCGTGTAGCCGACCGCCTCGCCGAGCTCGGTGCCCAGCTCCTCGGCGATGCGCTCGGCGACGGTGCGGGCGGCGATCCGGCGGGGCTGGGTGTGGCCGATCGTGCCCCTGACGCCGCGGCCGAGCTCGAGGCAGATCTTCGGCAGCTGGGTGGTCTTGCCCGAGCCGGTCTCGCCGGCGACGATCACGACCTGGTGCTTCGCGATGGCCGTCGAGCGAGCTCGTCGCGGGCCTGGCTGACCGGCAGCTCGGGCGGGTAGCTGGACGACCGGGACGGCGGCGCGCGCGCTCGAGCGACACGCAGCCGCGCCTGCGGCGACGTCCTGCTCGAGCCGGCTGCAGGGTCGGCCGCGCCGCTTGCCGGGTCGCGGACCTTCCGGACGCCGTCGAGCCGGCGGCCGAGCCGCTGCGGCGTCGGCGATCGTGACGTCGCCGAGCTGGGCCGCGAGGTCGGCGACGGAGGGCGACGCCGGGGCGGCGGACTGCGAGGACATGACCTGTCCACGATAGGTGCCACGGCCACGTGGGACCGAACGAGTTCTCGCAGAGCGCAGCCCGCCTCACACTCCTCGTTGATCATGCAATCCGCGTTGATCACGCAATTCCCGTGGATCACAGCCAGTGCACCCTCCATGGTCGCTCGACACGCCCTCTGCTCCCGCATGCCGAGCGGGTATGGAGGGAACCTTCGTGAGCAGTGGGATCTGGACTGGCCCGACGGGATGTGCATGATCCATGCGGGTTGCATGATCAACGAGAGGGATGCGTGTCTCCGTTCACAGGTGGCGGCGGCACCCGGTGCCGTAATGTCCGTTCTCCGGGTGCGCTGGGAGCGCGCGCCCGCGCCGGCCGCCGGGGAGCGGGTGGGCGGCTGCTGGGGAGGGGTGCGCTCATGGACGACGGCCGCGTTCGCCCGGAACTCACGGGCGTCTCGGAGACCTTGCTGTGGACGCTGTACTACCGCGCGCAGGAAGCGGCCCGGCCGGACGGCGTGATCCGCGATCCGCTCGCCGTCGAGCTGGTCGAGCGCGTGGACTACCCGTTCGCCGAGCGGCTGGGCCGCGGCGGCGCGCGGGCCCAGTGGCAGGGCCTGCGGGCGGCGACCTTCGACGCGCGCGTCCGCGACTTCCTGGCGGAGCACCCCGGCGGCACCGTGGTCGCGCTGGGCGAAGGGCTCGAGACCCAGTTCTGGCGGGTGGACGACGCCCGTGTGCGCTGGGTCGGCGTCGACCTGCCGGCCGCCGGGGCGCTGCGCCGGCAGGTGCTGCCGCAGCACGCCCGCCGGCGTCAGCTCGACGTCTCGGTGCTCGACGAGGCGTGGACCGAGGAGGTCGACCCGAGCCACGGCGTGCTCGTGACCGCGCAGGGGCTCTTCATGTACCTGGCCCGCGCCGAGGTGCACAGCCTGGTCGCGATGCTGGCCCGCCGCTTCCCGGGTGGCGAGCTGGTGTTCGACGGCGTCCCGCAGCTGGACCAGTGCCGTCACGACCCGGCGCCAGGCGTCGGCGGGCGGCACCATGTCGGCGCCTCCCATGCCCTGGGCCATGAACGGGCGCGAGGCGCATGCCCTGCGGGCGCTGCCCGGCGTGCGAGCGGTGGTGCGGCTGCACCCGCCGCGCGGCCGGGGACTCCTGCACGGCCTGCTGCTGCCGGCGATGGAGCGGGCACCCGGCCTCGACGACCTGCTGCTGTCGATCTGGTCGGCCCGGTTCGGCTGACGCGGTCCGTCACGAACGTCAGGCCAGGACTGCGGGGGTCACGACCAGCTCGCGGCCGCCGGACACGAGGCGCACGAGCCGGACGCCGCGAGGCTCGTCGCTCTCGATCAGCAAGCGTGGGACCGCGGGCAACGCAGCCAGCTCGCCGTCGGGATCACCGACCTCGACCCCGCGCAGCTGGACCGTCCCCACCGGGGTGGTCGGCGGCCGCGAAGGGCGGCGCGACGCTGTCGTCGTCCCAGCTCAGGAGGGCGGGCCGCACGCCGCCGTCGCCGAGCCGCTCGAGGTCGGCCATCCGCCACGTGATCGTCCGACCGTCCGGGGTCTCGCGGGACATGGCGACGACAAGCCCAAAGGCGTCGAGGTCGTCCGTCCGCGCCACCCAGCCGCTGAACCGCGGACCTTCCCGACGGGCGGCCAGCGCCGAGCAGCCGAACGCGGTCGCCGCGGCCGTCTCCGCATCGGCCGCGGCGACGAGCTCGAGATACGCACCTCCGACCGGGACCAGCGCGTTCTGCGTGCCCAGCCCCGGGTGACGGCCGCCGGGCCTCGCCCGCAGGCCGAGCTCGCGCTCGAGCGCCGCGGCGGCCGCATCGAGATCGGGCACGGCCAAGATCACGTGGTCGAGCTCGAGTCGCACCCGACCATCGTGCGCCCTCAGCCGGTGAGTCGCTCCCGCTCCGCGCTGAGGTCGGGCGCGGCGTCGGCCGCGAGCGCGGCCGTCGGAGCCCCGAAGAACGACTGCGCGCAGCCGACGCCCGCCACCACGCCCTTGGCAGTCGCGATCGGCCGTCAGCTGCAGCCCCGGCACGAGGTCGCCGGCGGCGTAGACACCGTCGACGGTGGTCATGCCGCAGTCGTTGACGACGACGTAGCCCTCGTCGTCGATCTCGCACCCCAGCGAGCGCGGCCAGCTCCGTGCGCGGCCGGTGCTCGACCGAGAAGAAGGCCAGCGAGCACGGCAGCACCTGGCCCGACTCCAGACGCGCGGAGCGCAGGTCGCCGCGCCGCCCCACCAGCTCGGCGACCCGCTCCTCGATCACCGCGACGCCGTGCCGCTCGAGCAGCGCCCGGCAGACGTCGTCACCGCGGAAGCGCTCGCCCGCCGTCACCACCGTCACCGAACGGGCCCAGCCCAGCAGCGTCGTCGCGAATCCCGACAGGTGCTCGCTCCAGCCGAGCGCGACGACGTCCCGGTCCTTGGCCTCGTAGCCGTCGCATGCGGGGCAGTGGAAGACCGAGGCGCCGTAGTGCTCCTCGAGCCCGGGCACGTCGGGCTTCGCGTCGACCACCCCGCACGCGAGCACGAGCTTGTGCGCGACCGACGAGCCCGCCGTCGCGCAGACTGACGGCGAAGCCCGCGCGGAGCGGGCTCGCGCCGACTCGACGACGTCCGAGGTGATCGCGGCGTTCGGGTAGGCGAGCACCTCCTCCGGCCGCGGGCCAGCAGCTCGCGCGGCGTCTGCGGGTCGCGGCCCGAGGTAGCCGTGCGAGTGCTCGACCCTGTCCGCGCGGTGCTCGCCGGAGTCGACCACGAGGACGCGCCGGCGGAATCGCGCGAGCCACGACGCGGCCGCGAGACCCGAGGGGCCGCCGCCGACCACGACGGCGTCGACCTCCCGATCGATCGCGCAGGGCGGTCACGGGACCCGCAGCAGGTAGGGCGCGTCGTGCGTGCGGTCGGGAACGGTGGTCGGCAGCTGCTGGTGGAAGGCGCCGGTCGGCAGCACGCCGCAGCCGCCGTAGACTCGGCCATCACGCGCAGCTGCGCGAGCACGTCCTCGCCGCAGTGGTCGCTGGGCAGCTCACGCCAGAACTCGAAGCCGCCGACCGCGCGCAGCTTCGCGACGTCGTACAGCACGCAACCGCCGATCCAGGCGACCTTGTAGAGCAGCGGGGACGACGCCTTGAGCCGCAGCCGTTCCTGCACGTGCCACGCGTTCGCGGCGCTGTGCAGGTGGTGCCGCGCCCAGCGCGCGTCGCCCGGGGCGACCCGCTCGGGCTCGACCGGACCGTCCCAGGCTCGAGCAGCCTGCTGGTGAGGCCGGACGTCGTCGAGATGGCTCAGCCCGACCAGCGGCATGCCGACGAACCCGCAGTGCTGGCCGAGCATCACGTCGAGGAGACGCTCGAGCACGTCGGGCTCGCAGAGCACGTCGTCGTCGAGGAACAGCGCGTAGGGCGCCGTGGCCTGGTCGAGCAGGAACTGGCGCTGCTCGGCGAGGCCGCGCCGGGGCAGGTGCCGGTGCGTCTCGACCTGACGCCCGCGCGCCTCGCAGCAGGCGCAGGGGCGTGAGCACGGCGGGCGCCGCGCAGGCGCCGTCCGGCAGGTCGGGCCGCTCGGACTGGTCGCTGACGACGACGCGGAACGACGTCAGGGTCTGTGCGGCGAGGCCGGTCAGCGTGACGGCGAGCGCGCCGGGCCGGTCGCAGGTCGGGACGAGCACGTCGAGGAGCGGGCTCTCGTCGCCGGTTCGAGGGCTCTCATGGGTGTGACGGGCCATCGGTCAGGCCGTCACCACGTCGTCGCCGGACATATCCGACATGCTGACCGCGTGCGCCGCGGATGCGCTCGACGATCGCCGTCGTCGACCGGTCCTGCGCGTGCGGGAGGATCCGCACCTGGCCGCCGTACGCCTCGACCAGCGGCGCCTCGGGCACGGCCTCGTGCAGCGACGTCGCCGCCCTTCACGTAGACGTCGGGCCGCAGCAGCTCGACGAGGTTCGGCCGCCGTGGGCTCGGCGAACGCGACGAGGTGGTCGACGCAGCTCAGCGCCGCGAGCACCTGCGCGCGGTCGTCGAGGGTGGTCAGCGGGCGGCCGGGGCCCTTCAGAGCGCGGACGCCGGCGTCGGTGTTGAGGCCGACGACGAGCACGTCGCCGAGCGCCTTCGCGCGGTTCAGCAGGTCGACGTGCCCGCGGTGCAGCAGGTCGAAGCAGCCGTTGGTGAACACGATCCGCCGGCCCTGCCGCTTGTGGAAGGCCACCCGCTCGGCCAGCGCCTCGGCCGTCATGACGTGCGTGGTGGTGGCCGAGAGGTGCTCGCGCAGGTCGTCGGCGCTGGCAGGTCGCCGTGCCCGTCGCGGCCCGTCACGACGGCGGCGGCCGCCTGGGCGAGCTCGGCGGCCTCGGTGGTGGAGGCGCCGGCGGCGAGCGCCAGCGTGAGCCCGGCCGTGTAGGAGTCGCCGGCGCCGCAGGCCCGGCTCTGCGGGGCCGGGCGTGGTCCAGGTGCGGTAGGGCGGGCGGTCGCGCTCGCAGACGACGCTGCCGTCGCGGTCGAGCGTGACGGCGACGATCGTCGCGCCGGTCGCCTCGTGCAGCTGCTCGCTGCAGGCTCCCGGACGGCGTCCGCGCGCGCCCCGCCCTCGCTGTCACGCAGGTCGGCGGGCAGGTGCGGCGGCGACCTCGGAGAAGCTGGGGGTGACGGCGGTCGGGCGCAGGTGCGCGTACGCGGCGGGGTCGTGCGCGTCGACGACGAGGACTCTGCGCGCGCCGTGCCAGCGCCCAGGCGTGACGCGGGCGCCGACCGTGCCGTAGCCGTAGTCGCTGACGACGACGGCGGTGGCAGCGAGGGCCCTGAGCCGTTCGGCGAGCTCGCGCTGCGTCGGCCTCGCCGGGTGCCTGGCGGTCGCCCTCGTCGAACCGGGCGACGAGCTGGCCCTCGGCGACGAGCCGGCGCTTGACGATCGTGTGCCGGCGGCCGTTCTCGATGAGGAGGCTGCCGGTGCCGACGCCGGCCTCCTCGAGTGCTGCTCGGAGGTGCCGGCCGGGTTCGTCGTCGCCGACGACCGCGAGGAGTTCGACGGTGGCGCCCAGGGCCGCCAGGTTGGCCGCGAGGTTGCCGGCTCCGCCGGGGACGGCGTCGGTGCGGGTGACGGTGACGGCGGGCACCGGTGCCTCGCGCGCGACCCGCGGCGCGCCGCCGTGCAGGTACTCGTCGAGCAGGACGTCGCCGACACGACCACGGTCAGATCACGCGCCGCGTCGAGGACGGCGGTGAGGCCCTCGGGCGAGTGCTGACGGTGTGTGTCGACTGCTACTGAGAGTCCCTGCACAAGACCGATGTTCCCCGCCGAGATCGCTGTTATGCCTGGTTTGTGGCCCTTCTTCCCCGCCTCCCTGCTGCGATCATCCACGGTGAAGCGATCATGCAGCGGTCCCAAGGGCACTGCTCTCCAAGGGTCCGTGCGGCAGGGCTCGAGTGGTGGAGGGCGCTGGCCCTGCGGCTGCATCTGCGCTCGTACTACAGAGCAGGACGACGCGCCGACCTCGTCCCGGCGTGTCGTACGGACCTGACGAAGGAGCGTCGAGGGGCCGTGCCACCTGTCGTTCAGTTGAGCGCCTGCGCCTCGCCGATGCGCACCGATCCGGTCGACGTGACCTCGAAGGGGATGACCCCGTTCTGGCCGCCTCCCGTCCAGGCGATGTCCCAGACCGCGGTGACCCTGATCGGGTAGGCGCCACCGGGGAGGCTGGTGCTCGGGTGCTTGTACAGGTGCCCGCACGTGGGTGACGGCGCCGCACCGAACGAGTCCTGGTACGGCGTGCCGGGGCCTGTGCAGGTGACGGTCGTGCCGTCGCCCATGTTCCAGACGACGTGGTCCACTTTGCCGGTGAGTGTCACCGTGATGCCTCCAGCCGTAGCCGAGTCGGTGATCGGTCCGAGTGTCTTCGGGCCGGGGTTCTGGACCCAGAGGTACGTCGGCAGCCCGAGCAGCCCCGTCTTCCCCTGTTCCGGCGTGATTCCGATGTCGATGCGCGCCAGCTGAATGGTGGCCAAGAGCTGACGAGCGAGTTGCGCGGGATCGACCCCGGGCGGCTGATCGAGCCACACGCGTAAGGCCGGCGACCCCGGAGCTGCGCCGGCCAGGCAGGTGCAGACGTACCAGGCGCCTCCGCTCTTCCCAGACGGAGGCTGCGGCTGCTGGTTCGCGAGCTTCATGTAGCAACCGTATTTGTCGTCCCAGGTGCCCCGCGCTACTAGTGCAGGGAACATGCTTGCCCGTCGCTGATGCAGTGTGCGGCTTCGCGGGACTTGCGTCTGAACGGCCGCCACCACCGCCGTTTCGTGGCGGTAACCCTCATCTCTTCCAAGCAAGTGAGGTCATTATGCAGGCAGCGTGGCTCCATCGGGTGGACCGCCAAAGACGCGCTCGACTTGATGCGCATCCGCGGACGCTGGCTGCCTGAGGGATTCCCAGAACTATGGCCACGTTGCCACAAGAGCGAAAGCAAGACGACTCGTGAGATTAGGTGCATCGTCTTCACCTGCCTGGTCCTGCTCGCCGGCCACCAGCCAGTTGCCAGGCTTATGTGTTGGCCAGCGTGAAGGTGGACAAGAAGAACTTGCGGGATGTTGGGAGGTAGGACGTTCCGCCCGGAAGTGTCCACGACTGCCGTCCGCTGGAGTCGGTGCACGCAACGATGGTGGCCGACGTTGCGAGGCCAGTGCTGGCTCGTCAATGGTGACTGATCGGGCAGGTCGTCAGCTCGAACCTCGCCCACCTGCTTCTGCTTCGCTTGGCAAGAAAGTCTGCCTGCTGTCTCAGAAATGTGAGCTGGTGCGCAACCGCAACCTTCGACAGCTCGTCCTTCAGTTGCCCACCGGACTGAAAGACGCGGTCGACTATCTGGCCGTAACGAGAGAGGGCGGCCGTGGCCTCTTCAGTCGCTCTTGACCTTGGGGTTGACGCTGGCGTCGGGTGCGGTGAAGTCGACGATGACGCTCCGATCGTCGCTGTCGTCGAGCTGCTCGTCGACGATGACGACGACGAACCTCCCGAGCAACCCGCCACCGCCACCAGTGCGATCGCCGCCGGCGCCAACCGGCCGACTCCTCGGCGCATCCAGACCCCCGTCCGTCCCATCTCCCCGCACGACAGGTCGCCTACGCGCGCCGGTGTGACAGCCCGTTCGCCTCGTCGCGCCACGTCTCGGTCTCCCCGTCCGGCTCGTGCGAGCCTCGATCATAGGGAGACACCCGTGCCCGGTCACGCGTGGTTGCGCCTCGTCCGGGGAAGGAGAAGGTACGACCAGTCCAGTGCTTGGAGGACGACGACCGTGACCGCCCCCGCGACCGCAGACCCGACCAGCGAGGAGGCCCTGCCGCCCGACGTCATCGCCACCCGGCGGCGCTGCACGTCGGCGCGCTCGGGCCAGGTGGGCGAGAAGGTCGACGGAGGTCGAGCGCATCGTCGTGCTCCGCGCGAACGGCATCGGCGACTTCGTGGTCGCCGTCCCGGCCCTGGAGGCGCTGCGTGCGGCCTACCCCGACGCCCGCATCACCTACCTCGGCCTGCCCTGGCACGCCGGACTCCTCGAGGGCCGGCCGGGGCCCTGGGACGACGTGGACGTCGTCCCGCCGTATCCGGACATGGTCGCCGGCGTGCCGCCGTCGACGAGGCGCGCGATCGAGGCGTTCTTCGACAGGCACCGGGCCGAGCGAGTACGACCTCGCCCTCCAGCTGCACGGGGGCGGCGGCAACTCCAACCCCTTCATCGAGCGGCTCGGCGCCCGGGTCACCGCCGGCGCCCGCGACAACGGCGCGCCCCCGCTCGACCGCTGGGTGCGGTACGCCTACTACCAGCACGAGGTGCTGCGCTTCCTCGAGGTCGTCGGACTCGTCGGGGCGCCGCCCGTCACGGTCGAGCCCCGGCTGGCGCTCACCGCCGCCGACGTCCGGCACGCCGACGCCGCCCTGCCCGTCACCGCCCAGCCGCTGGTCGCGCTCCACCCGGGCGCCTCGGACCCCCGCCGCCGCTGGCCGCCCGAATCGTTCGCTGCGGTCGCCGACGCCCTGTCGGACGCAGGGCTGCCGGGTCGCCGTGGTGGGTCACGGCGCGGACGACGCCCGTGCGGCGGCGCGAGATCGCGGCGTCCTCACCGGCGATGGACCTCGTCGGCTGCCCTCGACATGAAGGCGATGGCCGGCGTGCTCGCCCGGGCCCGGCTCGTCGATCGCGAACGACTCCGGCCCCCGGCACCTCGCCGCCGCGCTCGGGACGCCGACGGTCGGCGTCTACTGGGTCGGCAACGTCATCAACGCCGGCCCGCTGCTGCGCGCGCGGCACCGCGTCGGGGTCGCCTTCCGGCAGACGTGCCCGGTCTGCGGCGTGAACCAGGCGAGCATCGGCACCGAGCGCTGCCCGCACGACGACTCGTTCGTCGCCGACATCACCGTCGACGAGGTCCTGGGCCACGCCCGCGACCTGCTGGCGGGCGCCGAGCGGGGCTGAACCCTCGAGCTACAGCACGAGCTCGGGCTTGATCCGCTTGACGCTCCACACCCGCAGCCTGCGGGCAGCCATCGCGCTCAGCAGCAGCGCCCCGGCGAGATAGGCGAGGAGCACGGCCACGTCGCGTGCCGACCGCCGAGAGGTCCCCGCCGTAGAGCAGGTGCCGCAGGCCGTCCACCGAGTAGCTCATCGGCAGCACCCGGTGCAGCCCCCACAGCGGCATCGGGATCGTCTGCCACGGGAAGGTGCCGCCCGCGCTCACCAGCTGCACGAGCATGAGCACGAGCGCGAGGAACTGCCCGGCCGTGCCGAGCCAGGCGTTCAGCGCCTGCACGATCGCCACGAACGTCACCGAGACGAGCACGAGGAACAGCGGCGTGAGCACCAGGTGCGACGGGCACGATCCGCAGCCCGAACGCGATCAGCGCGATGAGGAACAGCACCTGGACGGCCCCCAGCAGGGACGGCGCCAGCCAGCCGCCCAGCGCCACGCGCAGCGGCGTCTGGTTCGCGGCCATCGCGCGGTTCGACAGCGGCCGGACCAGCAGGAACAGCACGTAGCCGCCGATCCAGGCCGCCAGCGACACGAAGAACGGGGCGAGGCCGGCCCCGTAGCTGCCCGCCTTGACCTGCGCGACGTTCTGGATCTTCACCGGGTCGGCGATGGTGCGCGCGGTGGCGGCGCGGGTCGACGGGTCGGGGTTCGGCACCTTGCCCAGGCCCTGCTGCAGGCCGTCGCGCAGCTTGGTCGCGCCGCTCGCGAGCTGGCCGATGCCGCTGTCGAGGCTGCGCGCGCCACTGGCCAGCCGGTCGGTTCCGGTGACCGCAGTCCGCTCACCGGCGGCCAGTTGGTCGGCCCCCGTCGCGACCTGCTGCGTGCCGGACGCGAGCTGCGCGGCGCCGGTCTGCAGCGCTGCCGCGCCCGAGGCCGCCGCGGCCACGCCGTTGGTGAGCGCGGGCGCCGCCGCCGCGAGCCGGGACGCGCCGGCGGACACCTGAGCCGCGCCTGTCGACAGCCGGTTCAGCTGCCCGGTGACGCCCTGGATCTGCTGGTTCGCCTGCGTGACCGGGGTGCGGAGCCGATCGGTCAGGGCCAGCACCTTCGCGCGCTGCGCCTTGCTCACGCCCGCGGCCTTCAACTCGCGCGTCGAGCTGCGCGCGGTAGGTGGTGAGGTTGCCGGCCAGCCTGCCGCTCGCGCCGGCCACCCGGTTGCCGACCGCCGCGATCCTGGCGTCGCCGGCGGCCACCTGCTGTGCGCCCGACGCCAGGCGCCGGGTCTGTGCCGGCAGCGCGGCGGTCGCCGTCCGGAGGGTGCCGAGGCCGTCGGCGAGCGTGGTGGCTCCGGCGGACAGCTGTTGGGCGCCGCTCGCCGCCTGGTTCGCACCGGCGGCGAGCTGCTCCGATCCGGCCAGCAGCTGCCGCTGCCCGCCTGCGAGCTGGGACGCGCCGGAGGCGAGCTGGTCCGCCCCCGTCTTGGCCTTGGCGGCGCCCGAGGCCAGCTGCGCGGCGCCCGACGCCGCCTGCTCGAGCTGCTGGTGGATGGTGGCGAAGCCGCTGAGGAACGTCGTGGCGGCCTGCTCCCCGACCTGGCGGGCAAGCGAATCGCGGACCTGCAGGGTGACCTGGTCGGCGATGGTGCGCGCGAGGTAGTTGTTCGCGTCGTTCGTCGTCAGGGTCAGCACGCCCTGCCGCGGCTCGAACCGCCCCGACGACGCCAGCGCCGAGGAGAAGTCGGCGGGGAGGGTCACCGCGAAGTCGTACCGGCCGGTGCGGACGCCGTCCGCGGCTTCGGCCGCATCGGTGCGCCGCCAGTCGAAGGACTCGGACGCCACCAGGTCCCTCGCGACCTGGGAGCCGGCGTCGAGACGGGTGCCCTGCGCGGTGGTGGCGCCGGTGTCCTCGACGACGAGGGCGGCGGGCACGTGCCGGAGGTTCCCGTACGGGTCGTGATTGGCGTAGAGGTACAGGCCCCCGTAGAGCAGCGGGATGACGGCGAGGGCGAGGACGGCGATCTTCGGAAGGCGGCCGGCGGTGATGCGCCGCAGCTCGCCCAAGGCCATGCGCAGGGCGCTCACGGCAGGGACTCCTCGAACGACGAGAACGTACCGGAAGGTCCGTCGGAGGCGGAGCCGAGCGCCACGGGCGCCGGGTCCGACCAGGGGTGCGAGGTGGCTGCCGAGGTCAGGTCGACGGCGCTCGCGTCGGTGCACGTGACGACGACGGCGAACCCGGCGTCGGCCAGCTCGCCCGCGATGCCCCACCAGGACCGCGGGTCGCCGCCGAACCGGTCGGGGACGGTCAGGACCAGGGCCACGACCCCGGGGCGATGCGCGGCGATCTCGGCCAGCACCCGGGTCCGGGCGGCGGGCGGCACGGCCTCGAGCTGGAAGGTGCTCATGTCGTCGAGCCCGCGGGCGGCCAGGAAGGCCGGGACGGCGCCGTGCCGCGTCGGCAGGCCGGCCATCGCGAGCTCCTCGGCGACGACGCTGCCGAGCGGCAGCACGGCGTCGGGCTCACTGACGCCCGGTACGTCGACGAGCGCGACGCCGCGGCGGAGCAGCCGCCCGCTGCGCGAGCCGTCGAGCTCGACGGCGCCGGCGTCCACCTTGAGGCGGCCGCCCAGCGCGAGCGCCAGCGCGGTGTGCCCGTGCCCGGGCTCACCGGCGACGAGCAGCCGCTCGCCCGAGCGGACCGTCAGCGACGTCGGCTCCAGCAGGGGCACGGGGCGCGCGTCGACCCGCACGCCTGTCGCGCTCAGCACGTGCCCGGGGTTGGGCTGCTCGGTCACAGGTGCTCCTCGGAGGTTCCCAGTGCGGCGCCGACGTGCTGCTGCGCGGTGGCGGGGTCGGCGCCGGCCACGGCCAGCGCCGTCAGGGCCACCACCCGCCCCGCGCCCGTCGCCTCGAGCGTGCCCTCCAGCACCGCATCGAACACCGCCAGCGGCACCGTCTGCAGGAGGCGCGCCACGGCGGCGATCTCGACGGTGGGAGTGAGCTCGCCCGCGGCGACGCCGGCCTCGAGCAGCTCGTTGCGGTACTCGGACACCTCGCCGGTGTGCCGGGTCACGCGGGCCCGGTGCTCCGGCCGCGCGGCCAGGCTGCCCAGCAGCCGGTACCGCTCGATGCCGTGCCAGATCGCGAGCTCCAGCCGGGCGAGAGTGGTGAGCGGGCACTGGCCCGCGGGAGTGTCGGACCTCACCTGCCGGACGGCGTCCGCGAGCTGCAGGCCGGCGCGGTCGGCGAGCGCCCCGACCAGCTCGTCCCGGGAGGCGAAGTGGCCGTACACCGTGCGACGTGAGAGGCCCGCCGCCGCGGCGACGGCGTCGAGCCCGGCGGCGGGGTCGCGCAGCAGGGCCGCGAACGCCGCCTCGAGCAGCACGTCGCGGTTCACCTCGGCGTCGCGCCGGCGCCGCTTGGTGTCGTCCACGCAGCTCACCATAGGAATGTGCACAATGCTGTGCAAGTTGTATCGAGTGAGCGCGCGGTGGGCGGCCTTGCGCTAGGGCGGGCCGCCACTAGCCTCGTGATCCGGAGGGTGTTCCCACATGACTGATCCCAGCCGTCACCAGGTCGTCGTCATCGGGTCCGGCTTCGGCGGCCTGTTCGCGGCGCGCGCGCTGCGCAAGGCCCCCGTCGACGTGACGCTGATCGCCCGGACCTCGCACCACCTGTTCCAGCCGCTGCTCTACCAGGTGGCGACCGGCATCCTGTCGGCCGGCGAGGTCGCGCCCGCGACCCGCGAGATCCTCAAGCGACAGCGCAACGTGCGGGTGATCCTGGGCGACGTCCGGCACATCGACCTCGCCGCGCAGACGGTCACCTCGGTCGCCCCCGAGAACGAGACGGTCACCCACTACGACAGCCTGATCGTCGCCGCCGGCGCGGGGCAGTCGTACTTCGGCAACGACCGCTTCGCCGAGTTCGCCCCCGGCATGAAGAGCATCGACGACGCCCTCGAGCTGCGCGGGCGCATCTTCGGCGCGTTCGAGCTGGCCGAGATCGAGCGCGACCCCGGGCAGCGCAAGCGCCTGATGACGTTCGTCGTCGTGGGCGCGGGGCCCACCGGCGTCGAGATGGCCGGCCAGATCGCCGAGCTGGCCCGGCGGACGCTCAAGAACGACTTCCGCCACATCGACCCGCGCGAGAGCCGGATCATCCTGCTCGACGCCGCCGACCGCGTGCTGCCCGGCTTCGCCGAGAAGCTGTCGCGGTACACGAGCAAGCGGCTCCAGCGGCTCGGGGTCGAGATCCAGCTCGACGCGATGGTCGTCGACATGGACGCCAACGGCCTCGAGGTGAAGGATCCCGACGGCATCGCGCCGCCGGATCGAGTCCGTGACCAAGATCTGGGCGGCCGGTGTCGCGGCCAGCCCGCTCGGGCGCCACCTCGCCGAGCAGTCCGGTGCCGAGATCGACCGGGCCGGGCGCGTCCAGGTCCTGCCCGACGTCACGCTCCCCGGTCACCCCGAGGTCTTCGTGGTCGGCGACATGATGGCGCTGGACCTGCCCGGCGTCGCGCAGGTCGCCATGCAGAGCGGTAAGTACGCGGCGCACAAGATCGAGTCGCGGCTGGCCGGCCAGGAGGACGACAAGCCCTTCCACTACTTCGACAAGGGCTCGATGGCGACGATCTCGCGGTTCTCGGCGATCGCCGAGATCGGCAAGGTCCGGCTCACCGGGTTCGTCGCCTGGCTCGCCTGGCTCTTCATCCACATCATCTACCTGATCGGGTTCAAGAACCGGGTCACGACGCTGCTGCACTGGTTCGTGAGCTTCATCGGCCGCGGCCGCGCGGAGCGCGCGATCACCACGCAGCAGGTGTTCGCCCGGACGGCGATGCAGCGGCTGGAGCAGCTCGAGGAGGAGCACGGCCACCCGGCACAGACGGCCGCGCCCTCCGCGGCTACCGGTCCGGCCGCCGCTGCCGACGGCGCGACCGCCGTCGACCCCGTCGCCGAGTCCCAGCGCGCCTCCTGAGGCGCCGGCTCGCCGACCGGTTGCTCCTCTTCTGCTGCATTACTCCACCTCGGCTCGGTCACGGCGCCCGAAACCGAGCCGTAGCCGAGTAACGCAGCCGTAGAGGAGCACCAGGGGGCCGGTACCCTCGGGCCGCGTGACCACCCGCTGCGGCGTCGCCGGCTCGCCGATCGGGCACTCCCTCTCGCCCGTCCTGCACCTCGCGGCCTACGCCCACCTCGGCCTGGACTGGTCCTACGACCGGCACGAGGTCGCCGAGCACGAACTCGAGGCGTTCGTCGACGCGCTCGACGACAGCTGGCGGGGCCTGTCCCTGACGATGCCCCTCAAGCAGGAGGCCCTGCGGCTGGCCACCCGCCGATCGGCCCTCGCCGAACGGGTGGGCGCCGCGAACACGCTCGTGTTCGGTCCCGACGGGGAGCGGTCCGCCGACAACACCGACGTCCCGGGCCTGGCGGCGGCGCTCCGTGAGCGGGGGGTGACGGGCGTTCCGCTGGCCACGGTCCTGGGCGGCGGGGCCACGGGCGCCTCCGCCGTCGCCGCGCTGGCCGAGCTGACCGGTGCCGTCACGGTCGCCGTCCGCAACACCGGCCGCGCGCAAGGGGTGCGGACGGTCGCGGACGCCGCCGGTGTCACCGTCGACGTCGTCCCCTGGGAGCACGCGGACGTCGCCCTCGCGGCGCCTCTCGTCGTCTCGACGGTCCCGGCGGGTGCGGCCGACGCGCTGGCCGGTGCCGTGCCCGCGACGCCGGGCCTCCTGCTGGACGTGCTGTACCACCCGTGGCCGACCCCCCTGGCCGCCGCCTGGGCGGCCGCCGGCGGCGTCGTGATCGGCGGGCTCGACCTGCTCGTCCACCAGGCCGCGCTGCAGGTCGAGCTGATGACGGGCCGCACCGTGCCCGTGCAGGTGCTGCGGGAGGCTCTGCCCCCGCGCTGACGGTGGTGCCTCCTAGGGTTGGGCCCATGTCGAGCGAGGGAGCTCCGTTGCCGGCCCGGGCGCGGATCGTCGTGGTCGGCGGCGGCGTCATCGGGTGCTCGGTGGCGTACCACCTGGCCGAGGCGGGGGAGGACGTGCTGCTCCTGGAGCGCGACCGCCTCACCTCGGGCACGACCTGGCACGCAGCGGGGCTCATGGCGACGTTCGGGTCGCTCTCCGAGACCTCGACCGCGCTGCGGCGCTACACGCGCGACCTCTACGCCCGCCTCGAGGCCGAGACGGGGCAGTCGACCGGCCTGCGTCAGGTCGGTCTCGTGGAGCTGGCCACGGACGCCGACCGGCTCGAGGAGTACCGGCGGATCGCGGCGTTCAACCGGTACTGCGGCGTCGACGTGCACGAGATCGCGCCCGACGAGGTCGCCAAGCTCTTCCCCCCGGCCGTCGTCGACGACGTGCTCGCCGGCTTCTACGTGCCGCAGGACGGGCGGGCGAACCCGGTCGACGTCACCATGGCGCTCGCCAAGGGAGCGCGGCTGCACGGGGCGACGCTGCTCGAGCGCACGCCGGTGCTCGGCGTCCTGACGGCGCCGGCGGCGGGCGGGCGGCGCGTGGTGCGGGGCGTGCGGACGGCGCTCGGCGACGTCGAGGCCGAGGTCGTCGTCAACTGCGCCGGCATGTGGGCCCGCCAGCTCGGCGAGGCGCGACGGCGTGGCGCTGCCGCTACAGGCGGCCGAGCACTACTACCTGATCGTCGACGGCGTGGACGGCGTGACCGCCGACCTTCCCGTGCTCGAGGACCCGGCCGCCTACGGGTACTACCGGGAGGAGACCGGCGGCCTGATGGTCGGCCTCTTCGAGCCGGTCGCGGCGCCGTGGCGGCTCGACGGCATCCCGGCGGACTTCTCGTTCGGCACGCTCCCGCCCGATTGGGAGCGGATGACGCCGTGGCTCGAGGCCGCCATGCGCCGCGTGCCGGGCAGCCTCACGGGCGGCGTCCGGACGTTCTTCTGCGGTCCCGAGAGCTTCACCCCCGACCTGGCGCCGCTGCTCGGCGAGACCCCCGAGGTCGCCGGCTACTTCGTCGCTGCCGGCATGAACTCGATCGGCATCCTGACCGGCGGCGGGATCGGGCGGGTGCTGGCCCGCTGGATCGTCGACGGTCGGCCCGACGTCGACGTCACCGGCATGACCGTCGAGCGGGTGCAGCCCTGGCAGGCGAACCGCGAGTACCGCCGCACCCGCACCGTCGAGGTGCTCGGAACGGTCTACGCGCCGCACCCGCCGCACCGGCAGATGCGCACGGCACGCGGCGCGAAGCGTTCGGCGTTGCACGACCGGCTGGCGGCGGCGGGCGCGTCGTTCCGCGACGTGAGCGGGTGGGAGGGCGTGCACTGGTTCGGGGAGCCGGGGGGCGCGCCGCCCGAGCACGCGCCGACCTGGGGGCGGCCGGGCTGGTTCGACCGCGCCGCCGCCGAACACCGCGCCGTGCGCGAGGCGGCCGGCCTGTTCGACATGTCGTTCATGGCGAAGTTCCTCGTGCAGGGGCCGGACGCCGGGGCGCTGCTCGAGCACGTGTCGGCGAACCGCGTCGACGGCGCCTGCGGGCCGCGTGACGTACACGCCGTGGCTGAACGAGGGCGGCACCGTCGAGGCGGACCTCACGGTCACCAAGCTCGACGACGAGCAGTTCCTCGTGGTGGCGTCCGACACCGTGCACCGGCACGCCGAGACCTGGCTGCGCCGGCGGCTCGGGTCGTTCAGGGCGGCGACGGTCACCGACGTGACGTCGGCGTTCACGCTGCTCAGCGTGCAGGGGCCCCGGTCGCGCGAGGTGCTGTCGGCGCTGACGCACCGCCGACCTGTCGACGGCGGCGTTCCCGTTCAGGACGGCCCGTGAGATCGACGTCGGCCTCGCGCGGGCGCTGTGCCTGCGGATCACGTACGTGGGGGAGCTGGGGTACGAGCTGTACGTGCCGACCGAGCACGCCGCTCGACGTGCTACGACCGGCTGCTCGCGGCCGGTGCGCCACTCGGGCTGCGGCCGGTCGGCCTCGCGGCGCTCGGCAGCCTGCGCCTCGAGAAGGGCTATCGCGACTACGGGCACGACGTCGACAACACCGACCCGGTCGACGAGGCGGGGCTGGGGTTCGCGGTCCGGGTGGGCAAGGCCGGCGGGTTCGTCGGCCGGGAGGCGGTCGTGGCGCGGCGCGCGGCGGGGCCGCCCGCGGCAGCGGCTGGTCCAGGTGCTGCTCGGCCGACCCCGAGCCGCTGCTGCACCACGCCGAGGTCGTGCACCGCTCCGGGCGGCCGGTCGGCTACGTGCGCGCCGCCGGCGTACGGGCACACGCTGGGCGGCTCGGTGGGCCTCGCGATGGTGGCGCTGGCCCCGGGCGAGCACGGGCCGCTCGACCAGGCGTGGGCCGACGCGGGGCGGTGGGAGGTCGACGTCGCCGGCGTGCTGCACTCCGCCCGCGTCTCGCTGGACCCGCTCTACGACCCGCGCTCGGAGCGCGTGCGGGTCTGACACCCGGGCGCTGCCGTACCTCGGCTGTCACACTCGGCCGCTGCCTCGACCTGTCCTGTGCGTCCCTGCGGATCGCAGGGTTACCGGACGCGAGAGCAGGAGTAGTCGGGTGGCTACCTACACCGTCAACACGCACGAGGTCGCAGGCGTCGCGCATCAGGTCACCAGCGGGTCCGCCGAGATCGAGAACCAGCTGCACACGCTGATGGGGCAGATCCGCGGCCTGCACGGCAACTGGCAGGGGTCGGCGTCGTCCGCCCTGCAGGAGCTCTACGCCCGCTGGCACGCCCAGGCCGAGGCCCTGAAGGAGACGCTGCGCGAGATCGGCGACCAGATGCGCCAGGCCGCCGCCGAGTACGAGGCCAACGAGGCCGCCAACACGAGCCGCTTCCGGGTCTGAGCGCCGTGGCCGACTTCGCGGTCGACACGGCCGACCTGGGCGCTCTCGCGTCCGGTGTTCGGTGCCGGGAGCGCCGACGCAGCGGTGGCGGCTGCTGCCTTCAGGTCCGGGGCGGGGGGCCTCACGGGCGGCGACGCGCTCGGGGAGCCGCAGGTCGTGCAGCAGTACCAGCAGGCCTTCGACCAGTGGGCGCGCAACCTCGACGAGATCGCCTCCTCGATGGACAAGCTCGCCCGTGCGCTCGCCGTCGCGCGCGACCTGTACGAGGCCACCGAGCGAGACGCGACGGTGAAGACCGCGGCTCGCCACTGAGCCGGCCCGGGGGAGGCGCCGCGGGTCGTAGGCGCCGAGGAGGGGAGGAGGCGGATGAACCCGCTCGACGGGTTCCGGCCGCCGCCGGGTGCGCCGGGGGCCGTGCGCGACGGCTGCCGCCTGCTGGCGGCGGGCCGCCGAGGCCGTGCAGGCGGTCGCCGACCGCACGCAGGCGGAGTGGCGGTCCGCCGCCGGTAGCTGGCGCGGGCCGGCGAGGTCCGCGTTCGAGGCGGTGGTCGAACCGTTCATCGCGGCGCTCGCTCCGGCCGTCGGGGCGTTGCGCGAGACCGTCGACGGCCTCGGTGCTCTCGCCGACGGCATCGAGGCCGCGCAGAGCGAGTACCGCCAGCGGATGCTGGCGGTCGGGTTCACGGCGGGGGTGGGCGTGCTGCTGACCCCGCTCACCTTCGGCGGCTCCGACGAGGGGGCGGCCATCGCGGTGACGGCCGAGCTGGCCGCCGCCACCGAACTGGCCTCGGGCGCCGCGCAGACGGTGCTCGCCCTGCTCGCGGGCGTCGCGGACCAGGCCGTGGCGCTGGCCACCCGCTGGGCCGTGCTCTCCGGCGTCGCCGTCGCGGGCGACGCGGGTGCGGCCGCCGTCGTGCACGGGCCCGGCGCAGCGCTGCACTACGTGCACCTCGGCGACGACCTCGAGCTCGCGCTCGTCGGCGCGGTGGCCGTCCCGGTCGCCGCCGAGCTCGCGGCGGCGCTCCCCGGGGCGGCCCTGGGCGCCCCGGGAGCGCTCGGGCTCGTCGGACGGCTCGCCGTCGGCGGCGCCTCCCTGGCCTCCGCCGACGCGCTGGTGCGGGCGGCCCTGCGCCAACGGATCGACCCGGGCGAGCTGGCGATGATGGCACTGCCGCTCGGTGGCGGTCTCGGCCGGGGCGCAGCCGGACGGACCATCCCGTTGGGCTTCGCCGACGAAGAGGCGTTCGCGGCGTTCGCCCATGACCTCACGGGAGGCCTACGGGAGGCCGGTTACGGTGACGTCGTGCCCGTGTTCCAGGGCAGTTCGGTGACCGGGGTCAAGTACACGACGGGTGCGCCCTTCGACGTCGGCCGGCGCAGCGACTTCGACATCGCGCTCGCCAGCCCCACGCTCTTCGCCCGAGCGAAGGCGACCGGCGCTCGACTCCGGGCGGATGGGGTTCGCACCGGCCCCCTGACTGACAGGGATCTCGCTGCCCTCGGGCTGCGTGAGCTGCGCGACCTGCTCAGAGGGTCAGCCGGCCGCAAGGTCGCCTTCATGATCTATGAGGACCTCGACCAGGCGCTGAAGCGAGCAGGAGGGATCGTCGTCCCATGACGCGAACGTCTGCGATGTACGGGTGGAAGAACGTCGGCATCGATGAGATTGCGCAGGCACTCGAGCAGCGCCTCGGGATCGACCTCGAGGCCCGCAGCGGCCTCTTCTTCGGTGACTACTACGGATGGGACGACCCGGTGGGGGGCGAGCTGATCCTGCAGGAGAACTTCCTCGAAGACGACGGTGACCTGAGCGCACCTGAGCATCCGGAGCACCGCGTGCTCCTGCACGCTTCATTCTCCGACGCCTCGGCCCACGAGCGCATCGTGTCGCTGACCGGCGCCGACCTTCTGAAAGGGCCCGAACCAGCATGACAACGACCACGCCTCACGCCGTGCACGACACCATCCGGGTCGCCTTCCACGTCTACTCCTGGTCTCTGGTTCCGCTGCCTGTCGCTGCCGAGCGTCTGCACCGCGTCGTCCCCTTCACGCTGAACCGGCATTACGGCGAGCGCCGCGGCGCGTATTACCGCTGGTCGGGCGACGACGGCGCCGATCTTCTGCTCCAGAGGAACGTCCTCGACGAGAACGGGCAGCCGATCGAGCCGGACGCGCCCGTTCACGCGCCGCTCGTCTACGCCACAGGCCTGCCCAAGGAGGTCCACCTGGGGCTCGCCGGCATCGAGGGACTGACCCTGCTCGCGGCCGAGCTCGTGACCGTCCCGCGCACGGCTCGCGCTTCGGGCCCGCGGCAGCCGGTTTCCTCGCTGTGAGCAGTCACAGATCCGGCTGACCGGCCACCTGTCGTCTACGGGTCGCCGCACTCGCCGCGGGGCCGGGACACGACGAGGAGGCTGCCGATGCCCGAGGTGGTGCACCGCAGTCCCCGCGTGCGGCCGCCCGCGCCCGGGTGCACAACGTTCGATCTGCAGGCGCCGCCGCCGCTCGAGCCGCCGGCCAAGCTGCAGCCGGTTCAGCTGCTGGTGCCCGTGCTCGGGAGCATGTCGATCCTCGTGTACGGCGTCATGGCCCGCACAGCGGTCCTACTCGTCACCGGCGGCCTCATGGCGCTCGCCTCGCTCGCATCGCCGCTGGTGCTGCACTGGACCGGGCGGCGCGCGCAGCGCGGCAAGCTCGCGCGGCGCCGGGAGCGCTACCGCGGCCACCTGGCCCAGGTGGCCGCGGCCGCCGGGAGCGCCCGGGCGGCCGTGGCGGCGGTCACCGCCGACGCCCACCCCACGCCGGCCGACCACGAGGCGTGGATCGACGGGGGCCGGCTCTGGGAGCGCCGCCCGGAGGATCCCGACCTGCTCGAGGTCGCCCTCGGTACCGCCGACGTCCCGAGTCGGATCGTGCTGGCCCGGCAGTCCGCGTCGTCCGTCGACGCCGATCCCGACGACCAGCTCGTCGGCGAGGCGGACGCCCTGGCTTCAGAGGTCGCGGTCCTCCCCGGCGCGCTCCTGACGTTCCCGCTCGGTGACGCCGGCGTCGTCGCCGTCACCGGCGCGCGGGGCGCGGCGCTCGCCCTCGTCCGGGCCGTCCTGCTCGAGCTCGCCCTGACCTGCGCGCCCGACGACCTGTGCCTGGTCGTGGCCGTCCCTCCGGCTGAGGTGCCGACACTGGAGCTGGGTCAAGTGGCTTCCGCACACGGCGGCGGCGACTCACGGCGGCCATGCCCGAGCCGCCGACCGCATGGTCGCCACCTCCGCCGAGGAGCTCGAACGGCACCTCGAGGCCGTCGTCGCTCCTCGCCTCCGCCTGCTCGAGGAGCGCACCTGGGCCACCTCGGAGCAGGCGTTCGCCCGGGCCGTCGTCGTGGTCGACCGGTTCGACCCGTTCACCGAACTCGGGCCGCGCCGGAACGCTCACGCAGACGCTCGCTCGGGCCTGCGAGGTCGGGGTCACGGTGATCGCGCTCTGCGACACGGACGCGGCGCCGACGGAGACCACCGCCCTCGTGACCGTCGAGCCGGGCGGTGGGCTGCTGCGCCGGCTCGGCGGCCCCTCCGCGCCGCAACCGTTCGTGCCCGCCGCCGTCGGCGTGGCCCATGCCGAACGCGTCGCGCGGCACCTGGCGCCGAAGCGGCTCGTGGCCGACTCGATCCGCGCCGGGCGCACCGGCAGCGGCCGGCTGGCCGACCTGCTCGCCGCCGCGCCGACCGGCGCAGCGCTGCTCACCGCAGCGCAGGGCGACCCGAGGGCCGGCACTCATGCGGGCTGGCCTGCGCTGGAACCTGCAGCGCTCCTGCGGGTACCGCTTGCCCTCACCGCGGACGGGTCGCCGCTGGTGCTCGACCTCAAGGAGTCGGCGGACGGCGGCCACGGCCCGCACGGGCTCGTCGTCGGCGCCGTGGGCTCAGGCAAGAGCGAGCTGCTGCGCACCCTGGTCAGCGGGCTGGCCGCGACCCACGGGCCGGACGACGTCGAGCTGGCCTTCGCCGACTTCAAGGGCGGCCTCACGTTCAGCCTACTGCAGCGGCTCCCGCACTGCAGCGGCATGATCACGAATCTCGCGGACGACCTCTCCCTCGTCGACCGGATGAAGGCCGCCCTGCACCGGCGAGCTCGAGCGCCGCCAGCAGCAGCTGCGTGCCGCGGGCAACGACGTCCAGAAGATCGCCCAGTACCGCGAGCTGCGCCGGCGGCGCCCGAACCTGCCGCCGATGCCGTACCTGGTCGTCGTCGTCGACGAGTTCGGCGAGCTGCTCGAGGCGCGTCCCGACGTCCTCGAGGTGCTGCTCTCGATCGGCCGCACCGGCCGCAGCCTCGGCGTCCACCTCGTCCTCGCAAGCCAGCGACTCGAGACCGGGCGGACCCGCGGTCTCGACAGCTACCTCGGCTACCGGATCTGCCTGCGGACCTTCACCCCCGAGGACAGCCTGACCGTGCTCGGGTCACGGGTCGCCGCCGACCTGCCCGCGCTCCCCGGCCACGGCTACCTGCGCACCGGCTCGGGGCTCGTCCGCTTCCTCGCGGCGACCGTCTCGGGCGGCCGCGGAGAGCGCCACGGCGAGCGGTCACGCCGGCCCTTCGCGATCGGCGCCACCGGTCATGCGTCGGCCCGCTGAACACCCGCAGGCGCCCCGGACCGGCGACCGAGGACGACTCGGACCTCGCCGTGCTCGTCCGGGAGGCGCGCCGCGGCCGGCGACGGCGCCGGGCCGGCCGCCGCTGTGGCTGCCGCCGCTGCCCAGGCCCGGCGACGGACGGGCGCGCTCACGCTCGCCGACGCCCGCCTCGACGTCGCCCGTGCCGCCGCCTGCCGAGGGGCTGCCCGTGCCGGTCGGGCTCGTCGACCTGCCCGCCGCCCGCCGTCAGGTGCCGCTCACGCCTCGACCCGGCCGCGCTCGACGGGCACCTGCTCGTGGTCGGCGCCCCGCGCACCGGCAAGAGCACCGCTCCTCGCCGCCTACGCTGTACAGGCCGCCCGACGTCATCCCGGCGTCGCTGCTGCAGTTCCACGTGCGTCGACCTCGGCGGCGGCGCCCTCGGCTCCGCTCGCCGCCCTGCCGAACGTCGCGTCGTGCGTGGACGCCCAGGACGCCGACGCCGTGCGCCGCGTCGTCGGCGAGCTCGAGCGGCTGCTCGACGAGCGCGCCCGGCGCGCTCCGCCGGCACGGCGTGCACGGCGCCGCGCGCTGGCGCGAGCTGGTCGGCGGCCGGCGAGCTGCCCGGCCCGGCGCACACGGTGCTGCTGCTCGACCAGCTCGTGTCGTTCCGCGAGCGGTTCCCCGACCTCGACGCCGCCTTCGGCCGGCTGCTCGTCGAGGGCCCGAGTGCCGGCGTGCACGTCGCGATGACGAGCACCCGCTGGGCGGAGCTGCCCGCCAAGCGGCTCGAGCAGGTGTCCGCGCCGCGTCGAGCTGCGGCTCAACGACGCGATGGAGAGCCAGCACGGCCGGGCCGCCGCCGCCTCGGTGCCGGCGGGAGTGCCCGGCCGCGGCCTGCGTCGAAGCGGGCGCCGCCGTGCAGATCGCCGCGGCCCGGTCGGGCGAGGGCACCGCGACCGCGAGGCGACCTCGTGATCTCGGGGCGCGGTGCGGCTCGCGGCGGCGGTCGCGCGCGGCGCGCTGGCCGGGCGTCGCCGCGCCCCCGCTGCGCCGGCTCGCCGACCTCGCACCGGGCGAGTGGGCAGGCGCGCCGCGCACGCCGCGGGCGGCCGAGGGCGCCCTGCTCCTGGGCGTCGCGGAGACCGGTCTCGAGCCCGGTCGGCGCTCGCCCCCGGCGCCGGGGTCGGCGTGCTCGCCTACGGCGACCCCGGCGGCGGCCGCAGCGCCCTGCTGGCGCGGCTGCTCGCCGAGGCCGCCGCCCTCCCGGCGGCCGACCGGCCTCGGGTCTACGTGCTCGACTACCTCGGCGGCGCTGCTCGAGCGCTGCCCCGACACCTCGGCCGTCGTCGCTGCCGCCTACGGCCCGCAGGAGGCGCCGGACGTGCTCGCCGCCACTCGCCGAGGAGCTCGACCAGGCGTCAGGCGCGCGGTGGCCGCGGCCCGTCGCGAGCGGCACGCCGAGCCGCGGCACCCGCGCCCGTCTGGCTCGCTCGCCGACGACTACGAGCTCGTGCACGCCGCCGCGCGCCCGGGGATGGTCAACGACCTCGCGATCCTGGTGCCCGTACGCGCCCAGGCTCGCGCTTCGGCCTGCTCGCTGAGCCAGGCCGCGAGCGGCAGCGGCGGCGCGGGTCGACCCGCTGGTCCGGCGCGTCCTCGAGGGGAGCCCCTGGCACCTGCAGTTCGGCGTCGAGTCGAAGCTGGAACTCCTGCTCAAGGGCACCCGCGGCGCGCCCCTGCCCGCGGGCCGGGCGTTGCTGTCGCGGCCTGGCTGCGCCGAGGCGCTGCTGCAGGTCCTCCCGCCCGCCGCGCCCGCCGAAGCCGCGCGCGCCGCACATCCGGCTCGTGTCCGTGAAGCGGCCGGCCCCGTGAAGGAGAGGTCATGAGCGTTCTCGTCACCGTGGTCGGGCCGCGCGGCGCGGCCGATCTCGAGCTCGACGACACGCGTGCAGTCGGCGACGCTCGCCGCGACGTCGCCATACTGCTCGGCGAGCCGGCACCCGCCGTCCTGGGCGACGCGAGCGGGGCCGAGCTGCCTCCCGCGAGCACGCTCGCGTCCGCCGGCGTGCTCGACGGGCACCTCCTCACGCTGGTCCCGGCGGTCGCGGCCCCGGCTGCTACGGCCGGCCCGGCTACCGCGGCGCCGGTGCTGGTCTGCTACCTCGCGATCGACACCTCCGACTCCATGGCGGGCGCGGCGCTCGAGGCCGCGCAGGCCGAGCTCGCCCGACTGTGGGCTGCCGCCCGGGCCGACCCGCGACTCGCGGACCGGTGCCACCTCGGCGTGGTGACCTTCGACGAGCGAGGCCCGCGTCGTCGCGCCCCTCACGCCGTCGAGCGGCTCGACCGCTCGCCGCGCCTGGCAGCGACCCGCCCGGCGACGAACTACGAGGCCGCCTTCCGGCTGGTGCGGCGCCAGCTCGACCGCGACCTCGCCGCCCTGCGCTCGGCCGGCCGCACCCCGCTTGCGCCCCCTGGTCGTCCTCGTCACCGACGGCCGGCCCACCCGCGGCCACTGGCCGCCCGCCCACGCCGCCCTGGTCGGCCCCGCGTGTCCTGACTCCGCCGACGTGGTCGCCTTCGGCTTCGGGGACGCGTCCGAGCTCGCCGTCCGGCGCATCGGCACCGCCGGCGCATACGCTCCCGGCGCCGACGCCCGAGGGCAACGCGGCCGGCGCCCGCCGGGACGCTCGCCGCGGTCATGGCGCTACGTCCTGGGCGTCCTCGGCGCCGCCGGCGGCCGCGATCGACGCGCGGGCCCGCCGACCGGCGCCGGGCGGCCGCCCGGACCGGGCCGGCTGGCGACGCCTGCGGTCAGGCCGCGAGACGGCGGCGGCGCACGGCCGACAGGCCGCGACGACCGGTCCGCCACCGCTGCAGGCGCAGGCCGTCCGTCGGCCACCGTGACGTCGGCGACCTCCGGTAAGCGGCGACGCGCGAGGCGTACACCTGCTCCAGGTCGGGCCGTGCCAGCACCGGCCGGCCCGGGTCGCCGCCGACCCGCGCCAGGACCTGCCGGTACGACACCTCGAGGTACGCCACGAACGCGTCACCGAGCAGCGCGCGCGTCGCCGGCGTCCTGCACGGCGCCGCCCACCCAGGGCCACCACCCCGCGGTCGCGTCACGGTCCCGGCGCCGCGACGCAGGTCGGCGACCACCGCCCGCTCGAGCGCCCGGAACGCGCCTCTCCCCGTCGGCCGCGAAGATGTCCCGCGGCGTGCGCCCGTCCCGCTGCTCGATCACGTCGTCGCTGTCCGCGAACCTCACCCCCAGCCGCGGCCGCCAGCAGCCGTCCGACCGTCGACTTCCCGGCGCCCATGAACCCCACGAGCACGACGGGTCGCGCCCCTCGAGGGCTGCGGCGCGGTGCTCACGCCCGCAGCATGGCAGGCCACGAGGCGGTGCTCTACGGTGACTCCCATGGACAAGGTGGTCGACGAGCGCGGCGCAGGCCGTCGCCGACGTCCCCGACGGCGCGACGCTCGCCGTCGGCGGGTTCGGGCTGAGCGGGATCCCCTGGATCCTCATCGACGCGCTGCTCGGCGCAGGGCGCCGCCGACCTCACCGTCGTCTCCAACAACTGCGGAGTCGACGGCGCCGGCCTCGGCGTGCTGCTCGAGCGAGCACCGGATCGCGCGCGTCATCGCGAGCTACGTGGGCGAGAACAAGGAGTTCGCCCGGCAGTTCCTGGCCGGCGAGCTCGAGGTGCAGCTCACCCCGCAGGGCACGCTCGCCGAGAAGCTGCGCGCCGGCGGCGCCGGCATCCCCGCCTTCTACACCCCGACCGGGGTCGGCACGCCGGTGGCCGAGGGCGGGCTGCCCTGGCGCTACGGCCCCGACGGCGACGTCGTGCTGGCGTCGCCCCCGAAGGAGGTGCGCACGCTTCGGCGGCCGCGAGTGCGTGCTCGAGGAGTCGATCACCACCGACTTCGCCCTGGTGCGCGCCGCCGTCGGCGACCGGCACGGCAACCTCGTCTTCCACCAGGCCGCCCGCAACTTCAACCCCGTCGTCGCGATGGCCGGCCGGGTCACCGTCGCCGAGGTCGAGCGGCTGGTCGAGCCCGGCGAGCTCGACCCCGACGACGTCCACCTGCCCGGGGTGTTCGTGCAGCGGGTGGTCGCGCTGACCCCCGAGCAGGCCGCCGACAAGCGGATCGAGCGGCGCACCGTCCGGCCCCGGTCGGTGCCCGGCGACGCTCCCGCCGCGGGCGCGGCCCGAGGACAGGAGGGCTGAGCGATGGCGCTGACCCGTGACGAGCTGGCGGCCCGGGCGGCCGCGCGAGCTGCGCGACGGCCAGTACGTCAACCTCGGCATCGGCCTGCCGACCCTCGTGCCCAACCACCTGCCGCCGGGCGTCCAGGTGGTGCTGCAGTCGGAGAACGGCATCCTCGGCGTCGGGCCCTACCCCTACGAGGGCGAGGAGGATCCCGACCTGGTCAACGCCGGCAAGGAGACCGTCACCGTCCTGCCGGGCGCGTCGTTCTTCGACTCGGCCACGCTCGTTCGGCATGATCCGCGGCGGCCACATCGACGTGGCGATCCTCGGGGCCATGCAGGTCAGCGCCACCGGCGACCTCGCCAACTGGATGATCCCCGGCAAGATGGTCAAGGGCATGGGCGGGGCGATGGACCTCGTGCACGGGGCCCGCCGCGTCGTCGTCCTGATGGAGCACGTCGCCCAGGACGGCTCGCCCAAGCTGCTCGAGCAGTGCACGCTGCCGCTCACCGGGCGGGCGTCGTCGACCAGGTCATCACCGACCTGGCCGTGCTCGACGTCACCCCGCACGGCTTCGATGCTGCGCGAGCTGGCGCCCGGCGTCACGTTCGAGGAGGTCGCCGCCGCGACGGCCGCCCCTGTGCGCGCCGCCGGCTGAGCCACTGGTGCCGCGCTCTCCGACCTGACCTGCAGGGGACCGGCGGCCAGCCTGGACATGTCGCCGGGACGAACGGCAGATGAACGGCCATAGTGCCGTCGTCGAACCGACCCCGGCCGAGAGGTCCGCCATGGCGTTCCGGCTCACGCCGCGCGACGACCGCTTCTACAGCATGTTCACCGCTGCCGCGGCGAACCTCGTGACCGGCGCCACCCTGCTCTGCGACCAGCTCGCCGCGGGGCTCGACGCCCGGCCCGCGATCGCCGCCCGGATGCACGACGTCGAGCACGCGGCGGACGACGTCACACACGAGATCTTCAGCACGGTGAACTCCACGTTCGTCACCCCGTTCGACCGAGAGGACATCTACCAGCTCGCCGGCCGCATCGACGACGTCATGGACCACATGGACGCCGCCGCCGACCTCATCGTGCTGTACCGGCCCGTGCGAGCTCCCGGCCGAGCTCGGGCAGCAGGTCGACGTGCTCGTGCGCGCGGCGTCCCTGACGTCGCTGGCGATGCAGCGGCTGCGCACGCCGCAGGAGCTCGCCGAGTACTGGATCGAGATCAACCGGCTCGAGAACGAGGCGGACGGCGTCTACCGCCGGCTGCTCGCGACGCTGTTCAGCGGCATGTACGAGCCGATGGAGGTGCTCAAGCTCAAGGACGTGGTCGAGGAGCTCGAGGCGGCCGCCGACGCGTTCGAGCAGGTCGCCCACGCGGTCCAGACGATCGCCGCCAAGGAAGCGTGAGCGTGGGGACCGCGCTCATCGTCGGCGTGGTCGTCGTCGTCGCCTTCGCCTTCGACTACACCAACGGCTTCCACGACGCCGCGAACGCGATCGCCACCGCCGTCTCGACCCGGGCGCTGACCCCGCGCGTCGCGCTCGGCATCGCGGCCGTCATGAACTTCCTCGGGGCGTTCCTCGGGCAGAAGGTCGCGAAGACGGTGAGCGACATCCTCGCGGATCAGCGGCGGCTCGCAGGGCCTCGTGGTCGTGCTCGCGGCATTGCTGGGCGCCATCGTCTGGAACCTGCTCACCTGGTACTTCGGGCTGCCCTCGTCGTCGTCCCACGCCCTGATCGGCGGCCTCGTCGGCGCGGGTCTGGCCTCGGCGTCCACCGTGCACTGGAACCAGGTCGTCGACAAGGTCGTCGTGCCGATGGTCGTCTCGCCGATCGTCGGGCTTCGGGCTCGCGTACCTGTTCATGCTGGCGATCCTGTGGGCGTTCCGGCGGCGCAACCCGCACCGGGTCATCCGCAGGTTCCGGCACGGGCCAGATCGCCTCGGCCTCCGCGATGGCGCTCGGGCACGGCCTGCAGGACGCGCAGAAGACGATGGGCGTCGTCGTGCTGGCGCTGGTCGCCGGCGGCTACCAGACCGACCCGAACCACATCCCCGTGTGGGTCGTCGTCGGCGCCGCGTCGGCGATCTCGCTCGGCACCTACGCGGGCGGCTGGCGGGTCATGCGCACCCTCGGGCGGCGGATCATCGAGCTCGACCCGGCGCGCGGGTTCGCCGCGGAGACCGTCTGCGGCGCTCGTGCTCTACGCGACCGCGTTCGTCTTCGCCGCACCGATCTCGACGACCCACACCATCACGTCGTCGATCATGGGTGTGGGCGCGACCCGCCGGCTGTCTGCGGTCCGGTGGGGGGTCGCCCGCAACATCGTCGCCGCCTGGGTCCTGACGATCCCGATGGCGGCGGCTCGTGGCGTGGCTGCATGCTACCTGGCCCTGCACACGGTGCTCACCTGAGAGCGCGCGTGGCCGGCCCGCATCTGGGCACAGTCCGGGTGCTGGCGGACGGGGCGGTGCGGGATCGCAGGGACGCGGGCGAGGACGACGCCGGCGGCCGCCGCGCAGCAGGAGCAGCGGCGAGAGCGGCGAGAGCGGCGCGCGGACGCGCGACAGCCGCCCGCCAAGCCGCTCCGCATGGTCGCGCGGCTCGGGCTCGTCGCGCGCGCGACCTTCTACCTGCTGCTCGCCGTGCTCGCGCTGAACCTCCTGCGGGTCGGGCGGCGCGCGGCGGGCAGGCGAACGCCAACGGGGCGCTGACCCAGGTGGCGCAGGCGCCGCTGGGCTTCGCGCTGCTCGCGGGCGCCGCCGTCGGGTTCGCCGCCTTCGGCGGCGTGCGCATCGCCGGCGCGGTGACGGACCACCGGCACGGGCGGCTGCGCCGCGTCGAGCACCGCCGGTCAGGGCCTGCTCTACCTGGCGATGGCGCGGGATCACCGCGTCGTTCCTGCTGGGCCGCCGCGCGACCGGCTCGGAGCAGCAGCAGCGCTCGACGGCCGCGTCGATCATGGGGCTCCCGTTCGGGCGTGCGCTGCTG
Source organism: uncultured Actinomycetota bacterium (assembly GCA_963792195.1). GTDB lineage: Bacteria > Actinomycetota > Actinomycetes > Actinomycetales > Kineosporiaceae > DATKNA01. The sequence continues at coordinate 57,859 of CAWBVK010000013.1, forward strand.
GCCGCCGTCGGTCTGGTCGTGCTCGGCATGTGCGCCTGGCAGTTCGTCGTGACCGCCCGTGGCGACTTCGCCGACACCCTCAGCGACGAGAAGATGAGCCCACGCGCCCGCCGCGTCGTCCTGCTCACCGCGCGGATCGGCATCCCGGCCCGCGCGCTGGCCGTCGTCCCGGTCGGGATCTTCCTGCGTGGTCGCCGCCGTGCGCGCCGACCCCGGCCAGGCGAAGGGGCTCGACGCCCTGCTGCTCCAGGCGTCCGGCAGCAGCGGCGGCCGGGCGCTGGTCGTGCTGGCCGCCCCGGGTTCGCCGTCTTCGCCGTGTACTCGCTGCTCGAGGCCCGTTACCGGCAGGTCGCCTCGGGGGCGTGAGCCGGCCCGGAGGGCGAGCGGGCTCTTGACGCCGGAGGTGACGACCGCCACAGTGACCTGCAATCGTTCGGAACCGTACGAACCAGCGGTCGTGGAGGCCTGCGTGGACCTCGAGTCAGCCCCGGCGGCGACGCCCGGCACCTCGCTGCGGACGAACCGTCTCGGCACCATCGGCATCGTCTTCTTCGTCGTCGCGGCGGCCGCACCCCTGGTGGGCATGACCGGCGCGGTTCCGTTCGCGATCGTCGCCGGCAACGGCGCCGGCGCCCCCGGCGCCTACCTCGCCGTCGGCATCACCCTGCTCGTGTTCAGCGTCGGGTACGCGGCGATGAGCACGCGGGTCACGAACACCGGCGCCTTCTTCGCCTACGTCGGCCGCGGGCTGGGCATCGCCCCCGGCGTCGGCAGCGCGTTCGTCTCGCTCGTCGCCTACCTGGCCATCCAGCTCGCGATCTTCGGCTTCTTCGGGGCCGTCATGGCGGCCCAGATGAAGGACACGTTCGGCATCGACTGGGCGTGGTGGGTGTGGGTGCTGATCGCCTGGGCGGCGGTGCTCGTGCTCTCGCTGCTCAGCGTCGACGTCGGGGCCAAGCTGCTCGGCGTCCTCATGTGCCTCGAGATCGGCTCGCTCCTGGTGCTCGCCGTCGTGGTCCTCGCCAAGGGCGGCCCGGACGGCGACCTCGCTGTCGGCCTCCTTCTCGCCTGTCGGCGATCTTCTCGGGCGGCTTCACCGGCGGCGCCGGCATCGCCCTCGCCTTCGCCTTCGCCTCGTTCATCGGCTTCGAGGCGACCGCGATCTACGGGGAGGAGTCCCGCGACCCCAAGCGCACCGTGCCGCGCGCGACCTACCTCGCCGTCGGCGCCATCACCGTGCTGTTCGCGCTGACCAGCTTCGCGATCGTCACCGGCCTCGGCCACACCCAGGTCGTCGAGGAGACGGTCAAGCGCTCGACCGTCGACGGCACCCCGCTCGCAGACCCCGCCGCCGTCGTCTTCAGCCTGGCCGAGCAGTACGTCGGCAGCTGGCTGTCGACCCTGATGAGCTGGCTCGTCCTCTCCAGCCTCTTCGCCGGCCTGCTGGCCTTCCAGAACTCGGCGGCGCGCTACTTCTTCGCGCTCGGCCGCGCCGGCGTGCTGCCACGGGCGCTCGACCGCACCAACCGGCCGGGCGCGCCGCACGTCGCCTCCGCCCTCACGTCGCTGCTCACGCTGGTCGTGATCGCGATCTTCGCGATCCGGCAGCTCGACCCCGTGACCAACCTCTTCGCCTGGTTCAGCGGGCTGGCCGTGGTCGCGATCGGCATCGTCGAGGCGCTCGTCTGCATCGCGGTCATCGTCTACTTCCGGCGCACGCGGGAGGACACCCGGCCCTGGCACACGCTCATCGCGCCGGCGCTCGCCTGCGCCGGGCTCCTGATCGGCCTGTACCTGCTCATGTCCCGCTTCGGCCTGCTCGCCGGCACGGTGGCCGAGGGCGTCGACCCCAGCCAGCAGGCCTGGGGGCTCAACACCACCGGCTGGGTGCTCGTGCTGTTGCCGTTCGCCGCGCTCGTCGTCGGTGCCGTCGTGGGCGCCGTCCGCCGCCAGGACGAGAACGAGGACGCCGTGAAGGACCTGGTCAGTTGAGGCGAACGGGTTGAGACTGCTCGTCGTCCAGCAGGACCACGTCTCGCCGCCCGGGCCGGTGGGCGAGGCGTTCGCCGCAGCGCGGCTACGACGTCGAGGAGTTCGCGGTCGTGCCCGCGTCGAGCTTCGACGACCCCGGTGTCGACGTCGACTTCCCCGATCCGCTCGCGTACGACGCGATCGTTCCGATGGGCGCGCCGTGGTCGGTGACCGACGAGGGCATCGCCGCCTGGGTCGCGGGCGAGCTCGCGATGCTGCGGCGGGCGCACGCGGGCGGCGTCCCCGTGCTCGGGATCTGCTTCGGCGGGCAACTGCTGGCGGCGGCGCTGGGCGGGTCGGTCGAGCGGGCGCCCGACGCCCGAGATCGGCTGGCTGCGCGTCGACACCGACGACGCCGCGCTCGTGCCCGCCGGGCCCTGGTTCCAGTGGCACCAGGACCGGTGGACGCCGCCCGCCCGCGCCCGCGAGGTCGCGCGGACGCCCCTGGCCTCGCAGGCGTTCGTGCTCGGCCGCTCGCTCGCCGTGCAGTTCCACCCCGAGCTCACGGCCGCGCAGCTCGAGGGCTGGCTCGCCAACGGCGGGCACGCCTGGCTGGCGGCGCACGGCACGGACGGCGAGCAGCTCCTGGCCCACACCCGTCGGGAGGAGTGCGCGTCTCGAACTCGTACCCGCACACTGGTCGGAGCCTTCGTCGACCGGGTCGCGACCGCCCCCGCGGGCCTACACTCCCCCGGGTAGAGAGAACCGTACGGAACCGAACGATGTGGAACCGAACGATGTGGAGCCGGAGATGTCGGAGCTGCTCGGCTTCGCCCCGCCGCTGACCATGAGCGGGCGCACGGCGCTCGTCCCGCCACCGCCCTGGCACTACTCCGGGGACCTGATGACGGTGGAGTACCGCACCGACCCCGAGCGGGTGCGCGCGCTGCTGCCGCCCGACCTCGACCTCGCCGCCGACGACCCGGGCGCCGTGGCGTTCATCTGGGCCGACTGGCAGTCGTGCTCGGACGGCGGTGCCGAGCTGCTCGACCCGGCGCGCAGCCAGTACAAGGAGGCGTTCGCGGTCGTCCGCTGCCGCTACGAGGGGCGGACGTACTCCCGGTGCGTGCTCATCTGGGTGACGACCGACTTCGCGATCGCCCGCGGCGTCCACCAGGGCTACCCGAAGAAGCTCGGCTCGATCCACATGACGCGGCCGATGCCGTACGGGAGGGCGACCGCGCGGCTCGAGCCGGGAGGCCGCTTCGGTGCGACGCTGGCCGCGTACGACCACCGGCTCGCGACCGCCCGGCTGACGATCACCGGGGAGGCGGAGTCCAACGGGTTCGTCAACGCGCTGCCCATGGTGCACTCGCGCCAGGTGCGCGCGATCGAGCGCGACGCCGGGTTCGCCCTCGACGAGCTGGTCACGATGAGCGGCTACGACGCCGAGCTCGGCCCGGCCTGGCAGGGCGACGCGGAGCTCGACCTCGCCGACTCCCCGTGGGACGAGCCGGCGTCCCTGCTGCCCGTCCGCGAGATCATCGGCGGCTACTACCGCCAGATCGGCGTCTCGTGGAACGGCGGAACGACGCTGGTTCGCCGCTGATCCCTGCCCTCCGAGCGTGGAAGCTACGGTGTGCGCGAGCCTGGAAGGGACGAGCGCCAGAGCAACCAGAATCCTCCATCGTCAGGTTCATCGACACGTCGAAGATCGAGTGGGGGTGAGCTCGTCGTGGGGCGAGTCGGTGAGGTCTGCGCAGGTCACCCCCCGGAGCACGTGCTCGCCGCCTTCGGGGTCGACGGACCGGCGCGACTGCTCCCCGGCGGGCAGGGCGACAGCGTCCGTGCCGGGCACCTCGTACTTAAGCCCGCCCGTGACGCCGCGGAAGCGGTCGGGATCGGCGAGCTGCTCGAGGGCGTCGAGGAGCGCGGGTTCCGGCTCGGCCGCCCGGTGCGGGCGACCGACGGCAGCTGGGTCGTCGACGGATGGGCCGCCGCGCGCTTCGTGACGGGTGGCTGGACCCCGGCGGGCCGCTGGGCCGAGGTCGTGGCCGCCTGCCGGTCCTTCACCGGCGGGCTCGCGGGTTGTCGCCGTCCGGCCTTCCTGGCAGGGCGGACGCACCGGTGGGCCTTCGCGGACGCCGTGGCGTGGGGCGAGGCCGAGCTGGACCCGCTGGAGCCGGCGGCGCCGCTGCTGGCCCGGCTGCAGGCGTTGCGGGGGCCGGTGGACGCGCCGTCGCAGCTGGTGCACGGGGACCTTGCCGGGAACCTCCTGCTGGCCGAGGGCCTGCCGCCGGCAGTGATCGACATGTCGCCGTACTGGCGGCCCGCCGTGTTCGCCGAGGCGGTGCTGGCCGTCGACGGGCTCGTGTGGGACGAGGCCCCGCGGGAGCTCGTCCTGGGGCGGACGGCGGGGTTCGCGCAGGCGTTCGTGCGGGCGCTGATCTTCCGTCTGGTGGCCCAGGAGCAGGCGGCGCGCGCGGAGGGGGCGCCCCGGCTGCCGGACCTCGACGCGTTCCGCGATCTGGCCGACGTCGCCGAGGAGCTCCTCGCAGGGTGACGGGCTCAAGTCGGGGGCTCTCCGCGGCCGATCATCCGACGTGCTCACGTGGTGCGCCGTCGCGCTGCTCGTCGCCGCCGTGGGGCTGGCGGTGCGCTGGCGGTCGCGCCGGTACGACGCCCTGGGCCGGCCGCGCACCTTCCCGTACGTCTCGGTCGGCCTGCTCGCCGTCACGGGCGGCCTCGGGCTGGTGCCCGGCTGGCAGCACGCCCGGCTCGAGCACCGGCTCGCGGACGCCGCCGGCACGCTCGCCGGCCGCCGGGTCGAGGTGCACTGCCAGACGCTGGGCGAGGCGTTCGTCGACACCGACGGGCACCTGGGGTACGTGGCCTGGGGGCCGGACGGCGTCCCCGAGGCGCGCACGACGATCAAGCGCGAGCCCTGTGCCGCGCTCGACGCGTACCTCGGCGGCGGCCGGGCCGACCCCACGGAGGCGGAGATCGAGGCCGTGCACGTGCTGAGCCACGAGTCGCGGCACATGGCGGGCGTGATGAACGAGGCGCTGACGGAGTGCCAGGCCATGCAGCGTGACGCCGTCGCGGCCCGCCTGCTCGGCGCGACCGACGCCCAGGCCCGCCGGCTCGACCGGTACTACTGGATGGTGCTCTACCCGCGCATGCCCGTCGACTACCGGGACGGCGCGTGCGCGCCGGGCGGAGCCTGGGACGAGCACCTGCCCGACGCCCCGTGGGCACCGCCGGGCTGAGCGTTCGCGCGGCGCATCCCGGTCGTGTGGGAGGCGCCCCGTCGGGGAACCCACCGTCCGTCCCCGGTGGGGCGGGAGGAGGCGTCATGGCACGGCCACGGCGGCGGATCACGAAGCAGCTGCTGTGCGCCGTGTGCGGCAACGTCGTCGCGACCGCGCAGTACACCCGCTTCCCCCTGACCAGCCTGGTCGTCACGTCCGTCGAGGGTCGTCGCCTCCTCGGCGTCGCGGCGGCCCGGGAGCTCGGCCACTGCCAGGAGCGGCTCGAGCACGCCGCGGACCGCGACCGGCCCGACCTGGAGGCGCGGCTGGCCTTCCTGCGCGAGCACCAGCTCGAGATCGTCTACGACCTGCGCTGCCGGCGCGGACACGCCGTGCTGCGGACCATGCCGCAGATCGTGCGCAGCATGACGCGGTCGCCGGGTCAGTGGATCACGCCCTCCTGACGCGAGGGTGTTCAGTGCGGGGTGAGGGTGACCGGCAGGCGCTTCACGCCGTTGACGAAGTTGCTGCGCAGCCGCTCCGGCCGGCCGGCGAGGGCGATCGTGTCGACCCGGGCGACCAGCTCCTGCAGCGTCACCTGCAGCTCGAGCCGGGCCAGGAACGACCCCATGCAGAAGTGCGGGCCGCCCTTGCCGAACGTCAGCAGGTCGACCCCGGTGCGGTCGAGGTCGAAGGTGTCCGCGTCGGGGATCGCCGTGGAGTCCCGGTTGCCGCTCGGGTACCACATCGCGATCTTGTCCCCCGCCTTGACGGGAACCCCGCCGATCGTCGGCGTCCCGGGTGGCCGTGCGGCGCATGTGGTAGACCGGCGGGCCCCAGCGGAGGAACTCGTCGAGCACCGGTCCCTGGATCGCGAGCGCGGGTCCCCCTGCAGCCGGGCGAGCGCGGCCGGCTGCTCGATCAGGGTGAGCACCGCCAGCGACACCGCCTGCCGGGTCGTCTCCTGGCCGGCCAGCGCGAGCAGCAGGAAGTAGTTGTCGAAGTCCTTCTGCAGCGGCTCGCCGTCGATCTCCGCAGTCGCCAGCGTCGTCACGAGGTCGCTGCCCGGGCGGGCCCTGCGCTGCGCGGCCAGCGACCGCCCGTACTCGAAGACCTCGAGCGCGGCCGGCGAGCGGAACGGCACCAGCCGGTACTTCTCGCTACTCCTCCGACCCGAGCAGGACGTCGGCCAGCTCGGGGTCGGTGTGCCCGACGAGCCGGTCGCCCCAGGCGGTCAGCCGGGTGTGGACGGCGTCGTCGACGTCGAGCAGCCGGCACAGCACCCGCACGGGCACCTGCGACGAGACGTGCTCGACGAAGTCGATCGTGCCCTGCCGGGCGGCCAGGGCCAGCGCGTCGTCGAGCGCGCGCCCGACGATCCCGCGCAGGAACGTCTCGTACCCGCCCACGACCTTCGGGCCGAACGACGGCGCCACGAGCTTGCGCAGCGCCGTGTGCCGCGGCGGGTCGGTGTCGATCAGCGACGTGCGGTGCTCGAGCTGGTCGTCGTCCAGCTCCTCGAGCGAGACGCCGCGGCTGGAGGTGAACGTCTGCCAGTCGCGGCCGACGGCGACGATGTCGCGGTGCCGGGTGACGGACCAGAAGCCGGCGTGCGGCGCCTCCTCCGGCGTCCACGCCACCGGCTCCTCGGCGCGCAGCCGGGCGAACAGCTCCCAGGGCGGCCCGGCGGTGAAGGTGCCGGGGTCGGCGAGCGGTGCGGCGAGGTGGGTCATGGTCCTGTCTCCCGTCTGCGACGATCAAGGAAAAGTGCGCCGTCTCTGCGTCGTGCGCCGGGGCAGGTAGGGCGCACTTTTCCTTGATCGTCGCGGGGTGAGTGGCGGGTCAGAGGTGGTAGGCGTACTCGCGGAACTCCCAGTCGGTCACGTGCCGCTCGAACCGCTCGACCTCGTTGCGCTTGTAGGTCAGGAACGACGTCACGAACGTGCTCGCCGAGCACGTCGCGGAGCGCGGTGTCGGCCTCGAGGGCGTCGAGCGCGTCCGGCAGCCGCTGCGGCAGCAGCTGCGCCTTCGAGGGGTCGTAGCCGTAGCCCTCGAGCGGCTCCGGCGGCTCGAGCCCGTCGCGCACGCCGAGGTACACCGCCGCGCCGACCGCCGCCGCGGCCAGGTAGGGGTTCGCCGTGGCGTCGCCGAGCCGGACCTCCATCCGGCTGGCGCTGCCGCGCTCCGGCGGGATGCGCACCATGGCGCTGCGGTTGTCGAGGCCCCAGTCGATCGAGCCACGGGGCGAGGGTGTCGGGGCCGAACCGCTTGTAGGAGTTGATCGTCGGGTTGAGCAGGGCGGCAAGCGCCGGCGCGTGCGCGAGGACGCCGGCGACCGCGGCGCGGCCGCGCTCGGACAGCCCCTGCGGGCCGGACTCGTCGCCGAAGAGGTTGGTGCCCTCGCTCGTCGACGAGGGACACGTGCAGGTGGAAGCCGCTGCCACCCTCGTCGTTGAACGGCTTGGCCATGAAGGTCGCCAGCAGGCCGTGGTGCCGGGCGATCTCCTGGACGGCGGACTTGAGGCGGAACGCCCGGTCCGCGGAGTCGACGAGCTCGGAGTGGTCGAGGTTGATCTCGAACTGGCCGGGGCAGAACTCGTGGTTCGCGGCGGTCACCCGCAGGCCGGCGTCGCGCAGGTGGCGCAGCATCGTGACGAGCAGGCCGCGCGGGTCGCCCTTGCGCCCGACCACGTACACGTTGCCGGGCTCGTCGGCGTACCGGCGCCACGCGCCGCTGGGCGTCCTGCTCGCAGACGAAGAACTCGAGCTCGGGGCCGACGACCGCGGTCAGGCCCAGCTCGGCCAGCCGGCGCGACACCCGGCGGGCGACCTCGCGCGGCGCCTCCGCGGCCGGCGTGCCGTCGTGCCCCCAGGTGTCGCCGACGCACCAGGCGGCGCCCGGCTCCCACGGCAGCGGCGTGAGCGTGGACAGGTCGGGCGTCACGGAGATGTCGGGCAGCCCGGCGTCGAGGCCGCCGGGCACCGGCACCACGTCGCCCATCGGCGAGGTGTGGAAGACGGCGCGGCAGAACGCGAGCCCGTGGCCGGCGACCCGTTCGAGCTCGTCGACCAGCACGTCGCGACCGCGGTCGACGCCGATCAGGTCGGGGTACGACACGCGGACGACGTCCACGCCTTGCTCGCGCAGCCGCGCGACGACGTGCGCGACGTCCTCGACGGCGTCGCTCGTGCGCTGCGTGGTGTCGATGGCCATGAGCACCCCTTCAGGCGAGGGCGACCGGGAACGCCTTGATCCCGTTGACGAAGTTCGAGCGGACCCGGGCGACCAGGCCGGTGCGGTGCAGGCCCTCGGGCAGCCGCGGGACGAGCTCCTCCAGCATGATCCTCAGCTCCAGCCGCGCCAGCTGGTTGCCCAGGCAGAAGTGCGGACCGCCCTTGCCGAAGGCGAGGTGGTCGACGCGGCGCCGGAGCACGTCGACACGGTACGGGTCGTCGAACACCCGCTCGTCGCGGTTGGCCGACGCGAACCAGACGACGACCTTGTCGCCCGCCCGGACCGTGCGCCCGTGCAGCTCGACGTCCCGGGTGGCGGTGCGCCGGAAGTGGTAGACCGGCGACGCCCAGCGCAGGAACTCCTCGACGGCCGGCGCGATCAGGGCCGGGTCGGAACGCAGCAGCGCCAGCTGGCCGGGGTTGTCGAGCAGCGCCGAGATCGTGTGCGAGAGCGCGTGCCGGGTGGTCTCGTTGCCGGCGACGACCAGCAGCAGGAAGTAGTTGCGCAGGTCGCGCTCGTCGAGCGGGACTCCGTCGAGCGGCACCCGGTTGACCAGCCGGCTGACCAGGTCGGCGCCGGCGGCGCCGCGGCGCGCGTCCGCGAGTGCGAGCCCGTACTCGAAGACCTCGACGGCGGCGGGGGAGCGGAACGGCAGCAGCCGGTACTGCTCGCTCTCGGCCGAGTCCACGAGGACGTCGGCGTAGTCGGGATCGCTGTTGCCGATCATCCGGTTGCCCCAGGCGATGAGCTGCCCGGTGTGCTCGGCCGGGACGTCGAGCAGCCGCGCCAGGACATTGATCGGGAAGTCCGCGCTGACGTCCTTGACGACGTCGAACGCCGGCTTCGCGAGCGCGGCGTCGACGGTCGCGCGGGCCAGCCCCCGCAGGAAGGCCTCGAAGCCCGCGAGCACCTTCGGCGTGAACTCGTCCTGCAGCAGCCGGCGCAGCGCGCGGTGCCGGTCGCCGTCGGTCTCGAGCATCGACCGCCGGACCTCGAGCTGCTCGGCGTCGAGCTCCTCGAGGTTCGCCCCGCCCACCTGGGAGGAGAAGGTGGCAGGGTCGCGCAGCACGCGTACGACGTCGGCGTGCCGGGTGAGCGACCAGAAGCCGTGGCCGGGCGCGGGTTCGTCGTTCCAGTGCAGCGGCTCGTGCTCGCGCAGCTCGTCGAAGAGCTCGAAGGCCCGGCCGGCCTCGAAGGCGTCGAGGTCCGTCAGGTCGACCACCGGCACCTCCCGCGGACCCATGATTGTTCGGCTCCGAACGAGCAGGACTGTAAGCTGCGGGGGCATGGCCGGACAAGAGGGGGACGCCCACGCCGGGCGCCGGTACGACGGGGTGCTCGCCTCCTCCGGGCGGCCCGCGGCCGGCGAGCACCGCACCCTGGCCGAGACGGAACGCGCCGTGGCCGAGCGGCTGCACGGGCTGGCTCTCGACATGCCCGCGATGGCCGCCGTCCAGAACCTCTACCGCGCCGCGGGCGCCATCCGGAACCACCTCGAGCGGTCGGTGCTCGCCCACTACGGCCTCACCTGGACGGGCTGGGTGGTGCTGTGGGTGGTCTGGATCTGGGACGACATCGAGGCCCGGCACGTGGCGGCCGAGGCGGGCATCTCGAAGGGCACGCTCACCGGCGTGCTGTCGACGCTCGAGTCGCACGGGCTCGTGGCCCGGCGCACCCACCCCGACGACGCCCGGCGCGTGCTCGTCACCCTCACGGCGCGCGGCGAGGAGCTCATGGGGGAGCTGTTCCCGCTGTTCAACGCGCAGGAGAGCGTGGTCACCGCGTCGCTGACGCCCGACGACCGGCGCCGGCTCGCCGAGCTGCTGCGCACGGTGGTCCGAGGGCTCGACGAGGCCTGACGAGTCTGGCCGGGCGACAGGGCTGGGCCGAGGGAGCGCTACCTGCGGCCCACCTCCACGACCACCAGGTTCCAGGCGTCGGTCTTCGGGGCGACGTCGGACAGGCGCACGGTGGCGCGGGCCGCGGCGTCGGGGCTCGCCAGCTGGAACCAGAACGTGCGGCGGGTCCGGGTGTCGAGCCACTGGTGGACCAGCGACTGACCGGACGCCGGCGTGTGGGCGCGGGCCGCCGTCGGATCCTCGCCGGCACTCACCAGCCACGATCCGGCGGCCGCCGTGACCAGGGCCGCCGACGGCAGCCCCGTGGTCGCGGACCTGCCGGTCGCGCGCACCACGCCCCGGGTGCCGGTGAGCGCCAGCACGGTGAGCGAGGTGTCGTAGCCGGTACGGACCGGCTTCGCCGTGATCGTGATCTTCGTGAGGGCCTTGGGAGCCACGGCCTGCCAGACCTCGGCGACACCCCCGATCGTGTTCGCGCGCGAGCGCAGCGACCAGGTCAGGCCGCCGCCGGTGACGCTGGTCGCCTGCCGCTTGCCGGCCGGTCCGCCGGCGCCGACCAGCGCGAGGACGACGTCTCCGGTGTGCGCGGTGGAGAACCGGGAGACGGTGACGTTTCCCTTGCCGTCGGCCGACGCGCTGGTCTCCACCGGCAGCGGGTTGTCGACCGTGATCGTGACGGGTGCCGCGGTCGCCGTGTTGCCGGCGGCGTCGACCGCGACGGCCGCGAGGGTGTGCCGCCCGTTCGGGACCCTCGTCGTGCCCCAGCGCACCTGGTAGGGCGCGGCCGTGGCGGTGACGCCGAGCGGCTGCCCATCAAGGCTGAACCGCACGCTCGCGACCCCACTGTCGTCGTCGACGGCGCTGGCCGTGACGGTCGTGGTGCCGCTCACCCGGGCGCCGGCCGTGGGGCTCGTGATCCTGACCGCTGGCGCGGTGGTGTCGATCCCCTCCTGCGCGCTGGTCACGGCGACCCCGCGCACGACGTGCCGGTCGTCGGCGCCGCCGGTGGCCGCCGTGAAGCCGGGCCGGACCCGGGCGGGGAGGGTCACCGGCGTGTCGATGCGGAGCGCGCCGTCGACGCTGACGAACAGGTGACCGGCGTGGACGGCGACCTCGACGGCGTGCGTCCCGACCCGGAGCGGGCCGACGGCGGTGCTGGCGGCGAGGTAGTGCGGCGCGTCGGTGCGGCCGGGCAGCAGGCCGTCGGTGACGCCCACGAAGTTCACCGACGGGTCCTGCGCGGAACACCCGTCCGTCCTTCCCCGCCTCGACGAGCAGGTGCGGGTGCGTGGCCGTGCCGAACGAGTCGGGCAGCGCGACCGGGCCGCCGCTGCCGAGGTCGGTGTCGCCCTGGTCGAGGGTGGGGGCGTTCTCGGGCGCGAAGAAGTCCTGCGCCGCCAGGTGGCCGGCGGCGTCGAGCCCGAGCCGGACCACGGCGTCGCCGAGCGTGCCCGGCGGGTGGTCGCCGGGGCCGACCGGCGGCGAGATGCCGTTGCCCGTCGAGACGAGGATCCGGGGGCGGCCCGCGGCGTCGACGCCGTCGCCGACGACGCCGCCGCCCGACTGCCACACCCCGGCCCCGCTGCCGTTCGCGACCTCCGTCGTCCAGGCGGACTGCAGGTGCGGCGAGGCGCCGACCGCAGCCGCGAGCACTCAGCCGCGCCAGTCGCCGATGTCGCAGTGCGAGCCGAACGCCATGAACACCACGCCGCCGGCCAGCAGCAGGCCGGGCCGCTGGTGCTCCACGAAGGTGTCGAAGGTGACGGCGGGGTCGTTGTCGGCCGTGCCCTGCACCAGGAGGGGGTAGCCGGGGCGCTCAGCGCCGGTCGTGACGTCGATCGCCTGCAGGTACCAGTGCGGCTGGTTCACCGCGGCGCCGTCCGCGAGCTTCGTGGTGAGGTAGACGGTGCCCGAGGCGGCGTCGTACACGGGCGTCGAGGTGGAGCCGAGGTCGGGCGTGAGGTCGCCGCAACCGATCGCCGACGACTGGAACGGTGCGCCGAAGTGCCGGGACCAGCGGACGGCGCCCGTGCGGGCGTCGACGCCATAGGCGGTGGCCTTCTCGGTGACGGCGACCACGGTGTCACCGACGACGAGCGGCTGGGCGTAGACGCTGCCGTCGAGCGCGGTGCTGAACTGCCGCCCGAAGTCGCTCGCCGTGACCTGCGAGGGCGCCAGGTCGGGTTCCGCGGCGTCCCAGCCGGTGCGGGCCGGGTCCACCGACCCCGTGACGTCGTCCGCCCTGGCCGGCGCGGCGGAGAGACCGCCCAGCGGCACCAGCGCCGCCAGGGTCAGGGTCGCAGCCAGGGTGAGGCGGAGGAGCGTGCGACGCCGTCCGGGACGCACCTCGGCGGCGTCCCCCCGACCAGGGCTCATGGCCGTCTCCGCGGTGCTCGCTCCACGGGCGGACGTCCCCGGCCCGGGGCGGCACGATCACCGCCCGAAGCAGATGTAGCGCGCCCCGAGCCCTCCTGGCCACGGAATGTCGCGAGAAGTCGGGCGAATCCCGCGGCGTCGGCGAGCAGTTCTACGCAGGGTTACCGCGGTGGCGCGGGCTGTCGACGATTGGGGCGGGGTCAGGCCCGCGTGGCCTGCCGCGCGCGCAGCGGCAGCCAGACGGCGATCGACATGATCGCGAGGGCCAGCGGGACGTGGACGGCGGCCGCGGCGCGCGACCTCTCCTCGGAGACGAGGCCGCCGAGGTAGAGCTCGAGGCCGAGCAGCACGGTCAGCACGGCCGACCCGATCCACAGCTCGCGGTGCGGACGCAGCCTGAGGAACGCGACGACGGTGGTGACGAGCGCGAGCAGCGTCGCCACCTCGGCGCCGTGGGCGTGGACCTCGACCCACGCGTCCTGGTACTGCCCGCCCTTGCCGAGCGGCACGAACAGGCCGGCCCACAGGCCCTGCAGCAGGATCGCCAGGGCGGTGATGCCGGCGAGCGAGCTGAACAGCGCGCTGGGGGAGCGGGCGGCGGCCGCCGCGTCGTCGGTGCGGCGAGCGGTGGGGGTCACGGCAGCTCCTCTGGATGTCCGTTTTCGCCCGTTCCGGGCGACGGACACCAGGGTGCCGGGCGAGGCCCCGGGGCGCGCGTCGAACCCAGGCCGGCGGAGGGCCGGCGGAGGGCCGGCGGAGGGCCGGCGGAGGGCCGGCGAGAAGCCCGCGGCTGGCTCCTGCGCGCTCAGCGTCGTCTGGCTCCAGCCCGCGGTTCCGCGGCGCCGCGCGGCAGTAGCCGGACGGCGACCGCGAGGCCCGCGCCCGCGACGGCCAGTGCGACGGCGGCCGGGGCGTCGTCCACCGCCAGGAGCGCGCCTGCGGCGGCGGCGAAGAGCATCAGCTCGACGCCGAGGCGCGCCGGGTCGCGCAGCCGGTGGCCCGACGCCGGCGCTACCCACGTTCCCCAGACCGCCGCCCCGGCCACGGCCGCGAGCACAGCCAGCAGCACCTTCAGCGGGGCGCCGAGCACGAGCGCGGCAGCCGCCCACGCGAGCGCGGCCAGCAGGGCGAGCTCCGTCGCGAAGCGCAGCGCGAGCACGGCGGGGGCGATGCGGGTCGGCCAGGGCGGGGGCTCGGTCGCGACGCGGCGGGCCATCCCCCGATTCTGTACGGGCCCACCCGCCGGGTCGCGGCGACGTCCCGGCGCCCTCACGCCCGGCGCGGATTCGTCATTCCCTCGCGGCGCGCCGGGCGCACGCGGCGTGCCGTGTCGAGGTGACGAACCTGCGCCGCGCGCCAGGCTGTCCCTGGGTGCGGCCGAGGTCTTGACGGCTGCGGGTCGCGGTCATACGTTCGGACCCGAACGATCAGGCGGAGGTGGGCGGTGGATCGCGCGACGGTCGCGGGCGTCGAGGTCGACACCCGGCACTGGATCGGCGGCCGCCGGGTCGCGAGCGGCAGCACCTTCGAGGACGTCTCGCCCATCGACGGCACCACGATCGCCGAGGTCGCCCGCGGCGGGGCCGCCGAGGTCGACCGCGGCCGTGACCGCCGCCACCGAGGCCTTCCGCACCTGGTCGCGCACGTCCCCCGCCGAGCGCGCCGCGATCCTGCACCGCATCGCCGACGGCGTCGAGAAGCGCACCGAGGAGCTCGCCCAGGTCGAGACCCGCGACAACGGCTCGCTGCTGCGCTCGCACCGCCGCGGCGTCATGCCGCGGGTCGCCATGAACTTCCGCTTCTTCGCCGACCACCTCCTGCGCTGCACGGCATCTGGCACCGACGACTGGGAGACCCGCGGCCACCGCAACCACGTCAGCTGGGACCCGGCCGGCGTCACCGCGATCGTCACGCCGTGGAACGCCCCCCTCATGCTCGCCACCTGGCGCATCGCCCCGGCGCTCGCCGCCGGCAACACGGTCGTCGCCAAGCCGCCGGAGTGGGCGCCGCTGACGGCGTCCCTGCTCGCGGACATCGCGGCCGAGGCCGGCCTGCCCGACGGGGTGTTCAACGTCGTCCAGGGCCTCGGCACCGAGGCCGGGCGCCCCGCTGGTCGCGGACCCCCGCGTGCGCCGGATCAGCTTCACCGGCAGCGTGCCCACCGCCCAGCGGATCGGCGCCGCGGCCGCCGCCAACGTCACGCCCGGTGAGCTTCGAGCTCGGCGGCAAGTCGCCGCTGCTGGTGCTCGACGACGCGGACGTCGACCTCGCCGTCGACCTCGCCGTCGAGCAGTTCGACAACTCCGGCCAGGTCTGCCTGGCCGCCGTCCGGATCCTGGTGCAGGAGTCGATCGCCGACACGTTCCGCGCGGCGCTTCCTGGCCGAGGCGCAGCGGCTGGCCGACGGCCAGGGCGACCCGCGGGACGAGGCGACCGACGATCGGTCCGCTGGTCGGCCGCGGGCGCACCTGGAGCGCGTCGACGGCTTCGTGCGGCGGGCCGTCGCGGACGGCGCCCGCGTGCTGCTCGGCGGCGAGCCGAACGCACGAGCTCAACGCGCGCACCGGCGGCTTCTACTACCGGCCGACGGTGTTCGAGGGCGTCGACCCGACGAGCGAGATCGTCTGCCGGGAGGTGTTCGGCCCGGTCCTCACGCTGCAGACGTTCGGCACCGAGGAGGAGGGGATCGCGATGGCCAACGACACCGAGTACGGCCTGGCGGCCACCCTCGTCACCGGCGACCCCGAGCGCGCCGAGCGGGTGGCCGCCCGGCTCGACGCCGGCACCGTGTGGGTGAACTGCTTCTTCGTCCGCGACCTCGCGGCGCCGTTCGGCGGCAACGGGCACAGCGGCATCGGCCGCGAGGGCGGCACCTGGAGCTTCGACTTCTACTGCGACGTCAAGAACAGCGTCTTCGCGCCGAAGGGCTGGACGGAGGGTGAGCCCATGGGTGAGGTCGTCGGCGCCGGCCTGCTCGCGCACGTCCCGACGATCATGCTGCCGGAGGACGTGCGCCGGGAGCTCAACAAGGGCGAGGACTTCTCGCTCGTCCCGGGCCTGCAGCGGCTGCGCCGCGAGGTCTTCGACACCCTCGACTACGACACCGTCGTCGTCCTCGACAGCCACTGGGCGACCACGGTCGAGTTCGTCGTCACCGCGCAGGACCGGCGCGCCGGGCCTGTTCACCAGCGAGGAGCTGCCGCGCGGGATGTGCCGCATCCCCTACGACTGGCCGGGTGACCCCGAGCTCGCGCACGCGATGGCCGCCGCGGCGCCGACGCGCGAGACCTGGGTGACCGCGATCGACGACCCGTACCTGCCGGTCTTCTACGCCACCGTCAACCTCTGGCACTACCTGGGCCGCGGCCTGCCCGACAAGCGCTGGGTCAGCGTGAGCGTCTGCCAGACCGGCGACACCGAGGACTTCCTGCGCGCCGGCCGGGCCCTCGGCGACGCGATCGCGGCGACGGATCGGCGCGTGGTCCTGCTCGCCAGCGGCGCCCTCTCGCACACGTTCTGGCCGTTGCGGCAGCTGCGCGACCACGAGAGCGCCTCGCTCGACTCGATCTTCACCCCGGAGGCCCGGGACGCCGACCTCGAGCGCATCGCCTGGTTCGAGGCCGGGGACCACGCCCGGGTGCTCGCGACGATGCCCGAGTTCGCGCGGTTCCGGCCCGAGGCGAAGTTCTGCCACTACCTGCAGATGATCGGTGCGCTCGGCGAGTCGGCGGTGACCGCGTCCGGGCGCCGGTACGGCGAGTACGAGAACTCGATCGGCACCGGCCAGGTCAACCTCTGGTTCGACCGCCCGGCAGCCGGCTGGACGGCGCCCGCTCCCGCGACTTCTGGGCCCTCATCGTGATCATCGGGGCTGAATGATCACGATGAGAGCACACAGGTGGCAGAGGAGCGAGGTGCGATGACCGAGTACCGGCGGGTGCTGCTCGACGGGGCGGCCGTCGAGGTCGTCCGGCGCGGCGACGTGCTCGTCGCCGGGCGACGGGCGCGAGGTCGGCGTCGACGACGCCGTCCACCTGCCGCCCGACCGGCCCAGCAAGATCATCGCGGTGCACCTCAACTACGCGCAGCCGCACCCGCGAGTTCATGAACCAGGCTGCCGAAGGCGCCGACCTACTTCCACAAGCCGGTCACGCGCCCTCAACAGCCACGGCGGCGCCGTGGTCCGGCCGCAGGGGCTGCCGCTGGCTCAACTACGAGGGCGAGATCGTCGTCGTCATCGGGCGCACCTGCCGCAACGTCGCTCCCGACGAGGCGGGCGAGTACATCGCCGGCTACACGATCGGCAACGACTTCGGGCTGCACGACTTCCGCGACACCGACGCCGGCTCGATGCTCCGCGTCAAGGGCAGCGACACGCTCGCCCCGGTCGGCCCCGGCCTCGTCACCGGCTGGGACTTCCGGGGCAAGACCCTGCGCACCTACGTCAACGGGCGAGGTCGTGCAGGAGGGGTCGACCGACGAGATGGAGTGGGACATGCACTACCTCGTCGCCGACATCGCCCGCACCATCACGCTCGTCCCCGGCGACCTGCTCTTCACCGGCACGCCCGCGAACTCGCGCCCCGTCGAGCCGGGCGACGTCGTCGAGGTCGAGGTCGAGGGCCTGGGCCGGCTCACCAACCACGTCGTCGAGGGGCCCACGCCCGGTCCGCGCCGACGTCGGCGCGCAGCCGAGCTCCAGCGAAGAGGTCGTCTCGACCGCGCTCGGCGGCGACTGGGAGTTCCGCGGCGTGCGGACGCCGTCCAAGGACCTGTACCCCAGCCTCGTCGACACCGGCAGCGAGGAGCAGAAGTGATCAAGGTCGTCGTGGACCGCGACGTCTGCCAGAACCACGGGCAGTGCGTCTTCTCGGCGCCGCAGGTCTTCGAGCTCGACGACGACGGGCGAGCTCGTGCAGCTGCAGGACGAGGTCGGCGAGGACCTGCGCGAGGCCGTCGAGGAGGCCGCCGACGTCTGCCCGGTGCAGGCGATCACGATCGAGGGCTGACCCGGCATGGCGCAGCGGGCGGTGGTCGTCGGGGCCGGCATGGCGGGCCTGCGAACGGCCGAGGCGCTGCGCGGCGCAGGGCTACGCCGGTGAGGTCGTCGTGCTCGGCGACGAGCCGCACGCGCCGTACAGCCGGCCGCCGCTGTCGAAGGAGGCATTGGCCGGCGAGCTGGCGCACGAGCGGGTCGCCTTCCGGGTGCGCAAGGCCGCCGCGGACGTCGTCTGGCGGCTCGGCTCGCGCGTCACCCGGGCCGACCTGGCGGCCCGCCGCGTCGAGCTCGACGACGGGCGGTCGCTCGGGTTCGACGCACTCGTCGCCGCGACCGGCGTCACCGCCCGCCGGCTGGCCGTGCCGGGGCCGCCGCCGGTCGCCGAGGCCGGGCGGCACGTCGTGCGCACCCTCGACGACGCCGTCGCCCTGCGTGCCGAGCTGGGGCCCGGGGTGCGCCTGGTCGTCGTCGGCGCCGGCTTCATCGGCTGCGAGGTCGCCGCGACCGCGCGCGGCCTGGGCTGCGAGGTCACCTGCGTGGCGCTCGACCCGCTGCCGATGATCCGCCCGCTCGGTCCCCTCCTCGCGGCCGCGTTGCGGACGCCATCACGAAGCCCACGGCGTGCGCTTCCACCTCGGCGTCGGGCGTCGACGCGTTCGAGGGATCGGGGCGGGTCACCGGCGTCCGGCTGTCGGACGGGGTGGTGCTCGCCGCGGACGTCGTCGTCGAGGCCCTCGGGTCGCGGCCCGCCACGCAGTGGCTCGACGGGCACGGGTTCGACCTCGCGGACGGCGTCCTGACCGACGGCGCGCTGCGCCCCCTCGTCCAGCAAGGGATCGCGATCGACGGTGTGGCCGTCGTCGGCGACCTCGCGCGCTTCCCCAACCCGAGGTTCGGTCCCGGTGCGTGGCGGGTCGAGCACTGGAGCGTGCCGACCGACACCGGCCGGCGCGCCGGCGCGGTGCTCGCCGCCCACCTGTCCGGCGACGCCGCACGGTACGCCGACGTGGTCGCGACCCCGTGGGAGGTGCTTCCGTCGTTCTGGTCGGACCAGTACGACCTGCGGTTGCAGTCCTACGGCATGCCGTCGCTCGCCGACCCCGACGGCGTCACCCTGCTCGAGGGCGATCTCACGGGCCAGTGCGTCGTCGGGTACCACCGCGACGGCCAGCTGGTGGGCGTCGTCGGGATCGGCATGCTGCCGCGGGTCAACGCCTACCGGGACAAGGTCCGGTACCTGACCGCGTGACGCGACGGTGCCGTGTGTGCCCGCGCGACCGGACGGGAGCTCGGCGTCGTGGTGGGGCGCGCGGCGGGTGGCGCGGTCACCGTCGGCGTCGTGCCGCTCACGAGGACGGCGTCCACGGTGTGGCCGGCGCCCTGCGTCGACGCCACCGCGGCCGCGCCGACGGCGACCGCGGCCCCGATGAGGCCGAGCTGACCGGCGCGGACGACCATCCCGGGGAGTTTCACGAAAAGTAACAATGGCACTACGGATTGCGACGATGGGGAGGCCGCGCCGCCGACCGGCCGAACGGGGGAGCCTCGTGTCAGGCCGTCGCGGCCGCGACCGCGCGGCCCGCCACCCGCCCCGAGAACAGGCACCCGCCGAGGAACGTCCCCTCGAGCGAGGCGTACCCGTGCACGCCCCCGCCTCCGAACCCGGCCACCTCGCCCGCCGCGTACAGGCCGGGCACCGGCTCCCCGCCGGCTCCGAGCACGCGGGCTGAGAGGTCGGTCTCGAGGCCGCCGAGGGTCTTGCGCGTCAGCACCCGGAGCCGGACGGCGACGAGCGGTCCCGCCGCCGCGTCGAGCAGCCGGTGCGGCGCGGCCACCCGGATCAGCCGGTCGCCCCGGTACGAGCGCGCGCCGCGCAGCGCGACGACCTGCAGGTCCTTGCTGAACGGGTTGGCGATCTCGCGGTCGCGGGCGAGCACCTGCCGCTCGACCTCGGCGAGGTCGAGCGGCGCGTGCGGCGTCAGCGCGTTCATGCCCTCGACGAGTTCGGCGAGCGTGCGCCGCACGACGAAGTCCTCGCCGCGCTCCAGGAACGCCCGGACCGGCGCCGCGACGCCGGCCCGCGCCCGCCCCAGGACGTCGCGGACCGAGCGGCCGGTGAGGTCGGGGTTCTGCTCCGAGCCCGAGAGCGCGAACTCCTTCTCGACGATGCGCTCGGTGGCGAGGAACCACGTGTGCTGATGCCCGCTGCGCGCGATGTGGGCGAGCGTGCCGAGGGTGTCGAAGCCGGGGTAGAGCGGCACCGGCAGCCGCCGGCCGAGCGCGTCGAGCCACAGCGACGACGGGCCGGGCAGGATGCGGATGCCGTGCCCGGGCCACACCGGGTCGTGGTTCGCGACGCCCTCGGTGTAGTGCCACATCCGGTCGCGGTTCACCAGTCGCCCGCCCGCCGCCTGCGTGATCGCGATCATGCGGCCGTCGACGTGCGCGGGCACGCCGGTCAGCAGGTCGGCCGGCGGGGTGCCCAGCCGGTCCGGCCAGTTGGCGCGCACCAGCGCGTGGTCGCCGCCGATCCCGCCGCTGGTCACGACGACCGCCTGTGCGCGGACGGCGAACTCGCCGTTCACCTCCCGGTTTGTGGGGCGCCCGCGTTCGGCGGCGTCCGGGGCCAGCACCACCCCGTGGACGCCGTCCACGGCGCCGCCGCTCGTCGTGAGGCCGTCGACCCGGTGGCGGAACGCCAGCCGCACCCGGCCCGTGGCCGCGTGCGCCCGGACCCGGCGCTCGAACGGCTCGACGATGCGGGGACCGGTGCCCCAGACGATGTGGAACCGCGGCACGGAGTTGCCCCGGCCGTCGGCGCGGCCGTCGCCGCGCTCGGCCCAGCCGACGACGGGGAACAGCCCGATGCCGAGCTCGCGCAGCCAGCCGCGCTTCTCGCCGGCCGCGAAGTCGACGTACGCCCGCGCCCACCGGCGGGCCCAGTGGTCCTGCGGGGGTGCGCCGTCGGGGCCCGGCTCGAGCCGGTCGAAGCCGGCGGTGCCCAGCCAGTCCTGCCAGGCGAGCTCCACCGAGTCGCGGATGCCGAGCCGGCGCTGCTCGGGGGAGTCGACGAGGAAGAGCCCGCCGAACGACCAGAACGCCTGGCCGCCCAGGCTCGCCTCGTTCTCCTGCTCGACGAGCACGACGCGGCGCCCGGCGTCGGCGAGCTCCGCGGTGGCGACCAGCCCGGCCAGGCCGGCCCCGACGACGACGACGTCTGCCTCGAGCCGTTCGGGCGCTCGCTCATCGCGGGTCACGACGCCGCGCCGGCGAGCGCCGCCTGCATCGCCGCGAAGGCGTGGTCGGTGAGGACGGTCCGGCCGAAGAGCGCCAGTACCGGCTCGCCGGCCTCGACCGGCAGGTGACCCTCGATGACCAGGGACGAGAAGCCGTGCACGATGCTCCAGGCGAGCACCGGGAAGACCTGGTCCTCGCCGATGCCGGGGCGGAGCAGGCCGAGGTCGCCGAGTTCGGCGATCCGCGCGAGCAGGATCGCGTACGGGTCGTCGCCCTCGGCATGGTGGCCGGCGATGGTCTTCTCGAGCTGGGGCGGCTCGGCCGGAGGCCCGTCGGCGCCGGCGGGGCCGAACAGGTGCCTGAAGAGGTGGGGCTCGGCGACCGCGAACCGGACGTAGGCGCGACCCACCCCGAGGAAGCGCTTGATGGCGCCCGCCTCGCCGCCCTCGTCGCCGACCGCCTCGACCGCGGCGCGCATGTGCGTCGCCAGTTCGGTGCCGGCGGCCGCGCAGACGGATTGCAGCAGCGCGGCCTTGTCGGGGAAGTGCTGGTAGGCCGCGCTGGGCGAGACGCCGATCGTTTGCGCGAGGCCGCGGAGCGAGACCTGGTCTGCGCCGCGCTCGCGGATCTGCCGGACGGCCTCGTCGACGAGCGCGCTCTCGAGCGACCCGTGGTGGTAGCGGGCCTTCGGCGCGGTCTTCATCAGGTCAGCGTACGTCACCGAGGACCAATCTCAACATTGTTCAGTTCAAGTGTTGACAGCGTTCAGATCACTGCGTCAGAGTAGCCGCCAGAACGGCGTTCAGATCACATCGCTCCTCGACGACACCTCTGACGACAGGACTCCCGCCATGTTCGAGCGCCTCGCCCACCTCGTGGTCCGCCGATCGCGGACCACACTCGTGCTGTTCGTCCTCGGTCTCGTGGTGGCCGGCGCGCTCGGCTCGGGCGTGTTCAGCAGGCTGCAGGCAGCGGGCTTCGACGACCCGGGCAGCGACTCCGCCAAGGCCGCCGCCCAGCTGCGCGACCAGTTCGGCGTCGCCGACCCCGTGGCCGCGCTCGCGGTCGAAACCCGCAACGGGCTCGACGCCGACGCCGCGGCGGCCACTGCCCTCGTCGGCCGGCTCCGGGCCGAGCCCGGCGTCACGAACGTGATCTCGTACTGGACCTCGGGCAGGCCCCCGAGCCTGGCGGGCAGCGACGGGCGCACCGGGGAGGTGCTCGTCTTCACCCGGCCCGACGCGACATACACCCAGCAGAGCGACCTCGCGAAGCACCTGACGGCGGCCTACTCGACGGAGACGGCCGGAGCCGCCGGTGACCTCGCCGTGCACGTCGGCGGAGCGCCGGCGATCAACAACGCGTTCAACGACACCATCACCTCCGACCTCGCGAAGGCAGACAGCATCGCGATCCCGCTGACGATGGTGCTGCTCGTGCTCGTCTTCGGCGGGCTGGTCGCCGCCGGCCTGCCCTTCGTCGTCGCCGCGGGCGCCGTGCTGGGCAGCTTCGCCGTGCTCTTCGCCGTCACGCTGGCCACCGACGTCTCGATCTTCGCGCTCAACCTCGTGACCGGCCTAGGGCTCGGCCTCGGGATCGACTACGCGCTGCTCGTCGTCAACCGCTTCCGCGAGCAGCTGGCCGCCGGCGACGACGTCGAGAGCGCCGTGGCGCGCACGGTCTCGACCGCCGGCCGCACGGTCTTCGTCTCGGGTGTCACCGTCGCGATCACGCTCTCGTCGCTCAGCCTCTTCCCGCAGTACTTCCTCCGCTCGTTCGCCTACGCCGGGGTCGCCGTCACGCTGCTCGCCGTGGCGTCCGCGCTCGTGGCGCTGCCCGCGGTGCTCGCCCTGCTCGGCGCGCGGGTCAACCGGTTCAAGGTCGTGCGCGGCGACCTCGCCCCCCGTGACAGGGGTGTGTGGGGCACCGTCGCGCAGCGGGTGATGCGCTCGCCCCTGCCGGTGCTCCTGGTCGTCGGCGGCCTGCTGCTCGCCCTCGCGTCGCCCGCCCTGTCCGCGGTGTTCGGGCAGGTCGACGACCGTGCGCTGCCGGCCGGCCAGCCCGCGGCCGTCGCCTCGCAGCTCCTGCGCGACCGCTTCCCCGGCCGCGAGAGCAGCCCCGTCGACGTCGTCGTCCCGGCCGGTGCCTCCGCGGCGAGCGTCGCCGGCTACGCCTCGGCGCTGTCCCGCGTGGACGGCGTGGTGCGAGTGACGACCCCCGCGGGCGTCGTGGCCGGCGGCACCGTCGTCGCCCCGAATGCGCAGCCCCAGGGCTTCACCGCCGCCGGCGGCGCCCAGCGGCTCTCGCTGGTCGCGGACGTCGACCCGCGCACGCCCCGCGGTCAGCAGCTCGCGGACGCCGTCCGCGCCGTTCCCGCCCCGGTGAGCGGCGTGCTCGTCGGTGGCGTGGCCGCGGACTACGCCGACACGCAGGCGGGGATCACCGGGCGCCTCCCCGTGGTGCTCGTGTGGATCGTGGTGACCACGCTCGTCGTGCTCTTCCTCTTCACCGGGAGCGTGGTGCTGCCGCTCAAGGCGCTCGCGCTCAACATCGTGAGCCTGGGCGCCACCCTCGGCGTCCTGGTCTGGGTGTTCCAGGACGGGCACCTGAGCGGGCTGCTCGGCGGGTTCCAGGTCACCGGGACCGTCGACACCTCGATGATCGTGCTGATCGCGGTGCTGGCGTTCGCGCTGTCGATGGACTACGAGGTGTTCCTGCTGTCGCGGATCAAGGAGGAGTACGACGCGACGGGCGACACCGAGGCGTCCGTGGTGCTGGGCCTGCAGCGCTCGGGCCGGATCATCACCGCCGCGGCCGCCCTGCTGGCCGTCGTCTTCGCAGCCTTCGTGAGCAGCGGCGTGACCAACATCAAGCAGCTCGGATTGGGCGTGGCGTTCGCGATCCTGCTCGACGCGACCATCATCCGCGGACTCCTGGTGCCGGCCTTCATGGGCGTGCTCGGCGATCTCAACTGGTGGGCCCCCGCACCGCTGCGGGCGCTGCACCGCCGGTTCGGGCTCTCCGAGGGCGGCCAGGTCCCCCTCCCGGCACCGGCACCGGCACCGGCTCCGGCGACGGAAGGCCAGCAGGCCGAGCCCGCAGGGGTCTGACCCTCTGCTCCCCGGGCAAGGCGTGCTCCTCCCTGGCTGCGATGCACGTGGACGGCCGCCCGCAGAGCCACTGCGGGCGGCTTGTCGCGTGCATCGTCGTCGCGGGGGTGCAAGCCCCGGGGCGCGGCGGGTGGCAGTCAGCCGCTCACGTTCGGGCCGGCGCTCGTCGGGGTGATCCGCAGCAGCACCCGCTTCTCGGCCTCCATGGCCCGCCGGTAGTCGGCCCAGTCGGAGTGCTCGCCGGCCACCGCCCGGTAGTAGTCGACCAGCGGCTCCATGGCGTCGGGCAGCGAGACCACCTCGGTGGTGCCGTTGATCTGCACCCACGTCCCGAAGAAGCGGTCGGGGAAGACGCAGACGAAGGCCCGCGGGTCGCGGCGCAGGTTGCGCGTCTTCACCGCCGTCTCACGGCTGCTGACCACGACGCGCCCGGCGTCGTCGACCGCGACCGCCACGGGCGACATCTGCGGGGTGCCGTCGGCGCGGGTCGTCGCGAGGACGGCGTGATGGTTCGTGCGGGCGTGCTGGAGCGCTTCGGAGATGTCCACGCCGCTCATCCTCCGCCGACTGGCCGCGGGCCGCCCAGCCCATTACGTTGAGAGCGCAATCATTCGCCCGACGAGGAGTACCCGTGTCGCGCCCCGTCCTGCAGGTCGTCATCGCCAGCACCCGGCCGGGCCGCATCGGGCCCGCCTTCGCCCGCTGGTTCGTGGCCCGGGCCGAGCAGCACGGGGAGTTCGAGATCGAGGTCGTCGACCTCGCCGAGGTGGCCCTGCCGTTCATGGACGAGCCGCACCACCCGCGCCTCGCGCGCTACCAGCACCAGCACACGAAGGACTGGAGCGCCACCGTCAGCCGCGCCGACGCCTTCGTGTTCGTCACGCCCGAGTACAACTACGGCTACAACGCCGTGCTCAAGAACGCCCTCGACTACCTGCACAACGAGTGGGCCGACAAGGCGCTCGGGTTCGTCAGCTACGGCGGCGTCGCCGCGGGCACGAGGTCGGTGCAGCAGCTGAAGCAGGTGGTCTCGGCGCTGCGGATGGTGTCGGTGGTCGAGGCCGTGAACGTCCCGTTCGCGGCGCAGTTCCTGGACGACGCCCGCGAGGTGCGGCCCAACGACGTCATGAACAGCTCGGCCGACGCGATGCTCACCGAGCTCGCCCGGATGACCTCCCGGCTCCGCTCGGCGCCCGCGGCCGTCTGATCGCCCCCTGACCCGCCAGGGCTAGAGCACCGAGACCAGCGCCTGCTCGATCGTGCGGTGCCCGTCGGCGTTCGGGTGGTCGCCGTCGTCGGCCAGCAGGCGCGTCGCGTCCCGATCGCCGTCGCTGCCCCTGAACGGCGCGAACAGGTCGACGTAGTCGGCGCCGTGCGCTGCCGCCGCGGCCGCGATCCGCTGGTTGACGGCCCTGGTGACCGCGTCCGCGACCCGCACGTAGGTGTCGCCGCGGGTGCGGGCGGCCGCGCCGTCGAGGAAGACGTTCCAGTAGCCCGTCACGAGCACGCGGGCCCCCGGCGCGGTCGGGAGCGAGGCCAGCTGCGCGGCGATCCGGTCGAGGTTGGGCGTGAGGGCAGCGAGCTCGTCCTGGTAGCAGGCCTGCGCGGCGGTGTCGGCGTCCGACCCGGAGAGCGCGCAGGTCGCCGGGTCACCCGCGGTCTCCAGGTCGTTCGCGCCCACGGTCAGCACGACGACGTCCGCGGACGCCACCGCCTGCCGGACGTCCGCTCCGCCGAGCTGCTGCAGCAGCCCGTCGCTGGTGAGGCCGGCGACGGCCAGGTTGGTCCCCTGGACCGGCGTCCCCTGCCGGCGGCCGAGGTCCAGGGCGAGCAGCTGGACGTAGTCGGTGCAGCCGCAGTTCGTGCCCGCGGGCACCGAGTCGCCGAGGCCCACCACCCGGGCGACCGGCGCCGTCGATCCGGCGGCGAGGGTGCCGGGGCCGGGCGTGGCGGCCGGCGCGACCCGGGTGCTGCTGCGGGCGGCCGCCGAGGTCGACGCCCGTACCACGAGCGACGCCGCGGGGGAGGGGCTCGGGCTCGGCGACGCCGCGACGACCGCGGCCCCGCCGGCGGCTCCGGCAGCCGAGGGCCCGGAGGCGGCGAGCGCCGATCGCCAGGCCCCGTCGTGACCGGCCAGCACGGCACCGACGCCGAGCACCGACGGCACCGCGAGAGCGGTGATCACCGCCCCCCGGACCACTGCGCGAACGCGGTCACCGTGCCGCGTCGCGGCGTGACGGGGGCGCTGCACGCCGCACACCTTGCCGATTCCGGTGGTTCGACGCCAGCCCGCGCGGTGTGATCTCGCCCGAACGTGGGTGCCGCCGGGACCGGCGGCGCCCACCCGAACGCACGCAGTGAGGCAGTCAGGCGTCCACGCGGTCTGGGTTCTCGAGCCGGAAGAACGTGCTCTGCCGGCCGTCCGAGCGCTCCTCCTGGTAGATGAAATTGAGCTTGCGCTCGTCGAAGGTGGTGAACCACTCCTCCCACGTGATGTGCCGCAGCTTGTCGGTCGGCTCACCGAAGTCGAAGCGCAGCACGCCCGCACGGTCGCCGTGCTCGGTGCCCTCGACCGCCGCGGGCACGCCGTCGCGGCTCTCGGCCCACTGCTGGATGACCTCGTGGCTGGTCGTCACGAGGCTGCGCCCCGCGCGCTCCGGGTCGTCGCCGAGCGACCGGATCTCCTGCGAGTACTTCAGCGACTTCGAGGTGTCGGGGCCGGTGCACACCCGCCCGCCGTCGGGGCCCCGGTCTCCGCGCTGCCCGGCCTCGTCGCCCGCGAGGTCGGACCGGCTCGGCTCACCCGAGCCGCGGCTCCCGGACGTCCGGGCGGCGGGGGCCCGCCCGCCGCCCCCGCCGGAGCGCAGCAGGGCCTCGACGAGTTCCTCCTTCTTCAGCGACGACGCACCCGTCACGCCCTCGTCGCGGGCACGCTCGCGCAGGTCGTCGAGCCTCATGTCGCGCAGCTCGGTCTCGCTGAGGTCCGGCCTGTTCGCCGTCAGGTTGCCCGGCCGCTGGTTCGCCATGGCGTCCCGTCCCTTCGGTTGGTCGGCGGCTCGATCCGTCCGCCGCGGGGGTCGACGTCCGGTCGGGCATTACCCGGTCGCGCCGCCCGCACACGCCTGAGATCCGGAGGTTGAACGCGCCAGCCGTTGGGCAACACGGCCTGGTCCCAGCGCCGAGCAGGCCGGTGGCCCGCTGGGTCAGCCGGCCAGGGAGCGCCGCGCCATGACGGACGCGGTCGCACCGGCGGCCACGGCCCCGCCGGGCGGGGTGGCGGTCCGCAGGTCGGCGGGCACGCCGTCGCTGTCACCCGGCATCGACGCCAGCACGGTGCGGGCTGCGAGCAGCACGTCGCTGACCTCTCCCA
The DNA here is from genome assembly GCA_963792195.1 of uncultured Actinomycetota bacterium. Lineage (GTDB taxonomy): Bacteria > Actinomycetota > Actinomycetes > Actinomycetales > Kineosporiaceae > DATKNA01. Next base: position 85,267 of record CAWBVK010000013.1, read on the forward strand.
CGAGCAGCGTGTACACGACGGTGCCGGCGTCACGCCGCTGCCCCACGAGGCAGGCACGGCGGAGGACCGCCAGCTGCTGGGACAGGCTGCCGGCCTCGATCGGGATGCGCTCGAGGAGCTCTCCCGCGGCGTGGTCGCGCTCGGCCAGCAGCTCGAGCACGCGGATCCGAGCCGGGTGCCCGAGCACCCGCAGCAGGTCGGCCTTCGCCTGGTAGACCGGCACGACCATCTCAGCCAGCACCTCCCGAAGGGGCTCGCCGTCGGGCCCTCGCGGGAGGCTACCAGCCGATCAGGGAGGGTTCGGGCCGAAGCGTCACAGCTGCCCGGGTCGGGGAGCGGACCTGGTGGCCGGGGTGCAATGGTGGGCTTCGGCGTGCGACCGCCTGCGGCGGCGGCGGGCGCGCGCCTCCCGGCGCAGGCGTCGAGAGGGCGGGTGCATGGAGCTCGAGCTTCGCCATCTCCGGCTCGTCGTCGCCGTCGCCGATGCCGGCAGCATCGGTGCCGCCGCGCGCGCCCTCGGCCTGGACCAGCCGCTGGTCTCCCGGCAGCTGCGCCGGATCGAGGGCGAGCTCGGCACCGTGCTCTTCAACCGCGCCGCCGGCGGCGTGACCCTCACCCCCGCGGGCGCCGAATTCATCACCCGCGCCCGTCCGCTGATGCACGAGCTCGACGGGCTGCTCGTGCGAACCCCGGCGTCGACGTCCACGATCCGGTTCGGCGCCGGTGCGCTCGGAATCCTCGCCGGCGAGCTGGTCGACCGGCTCGAGGCGCTGCTCGAGGCGCCGGTCTCCGCGCTCACCCACCACAGCCCGGCACACCTGCTCGCGCGGCTCGGCGCCGGCGAGCTCGACCTCGTGCTCGTCGCGGAGTTCGACGGCAGCCGGCTGTCGTTCCCCGCGACGTCGCGGCACGTGGTCCTCGTCGAGCGCGAGCCGGCGCTCGTCGCCATGGCCGAGGACCACCCGCTCGCGGCGTGCCGCCCGCTGCGCCTCGCCGACCTCGCCGAGACCTGGTGGGTCGTGCAGGGCCAGTCCGAGGACGGCGAACAGGAGGCGTTCACCGCGGCGTGCGCCGCCGCCGGATTCGTGCCCCGCGTGCGGCACGTCACCGACGACGTCAGCCTGGCGCGCCGGGCCCTGACGTCGGGGCAGGCGGTCCTCACCGTCCTGCCGCAGTCCGCCGAGCGGCAGGGGTATCTGCTGCGTGCCCTCGAGGACGACCCGCTGCGCCGCCGCCTGCACCTGGCCTGGCGCCCCGACCGCGTTCCCGTGCCACCGGACCGGCTCGTCGGCGCGTTCCGCGACGCGTACGCCGCGCACACCGGCGCGAACCCGGCGTTCGCCCAGTGGTGGGCGGAGCACGGCTGGTCCGGCCGGCCCGCGTAGGGCGGCTCCGCTCACCTGCTTCCGGCGGGGTCATGCCGGGGACGAGGAGACCACCCGGTCGCGGCCGGCGTCCTTCGCGGCGTACAGGCGCGTGTCGGCGAGGGTCACGAGGGTCTCGAGGTCGGCCGCTCCCTCCTGCAGACCGGCAACGCCGATCGAGACGCTCACGCGCACCTCGCCGCGGGCGAGCCTCAGCGGCGCGGCGCTGATCGCGTGCCGGAGCCGCTCGGCGACCTCGCTCGCGGCGTCCAGGGAGGTGCCGGGCAGCAGCACGAGGAACTCCTCGCCCCCGAACCGGCACACGAGGTCGTCGCGCCGGGCGCCGCCGGCGAGCGCCGCGGCGACGTGCCGGAGGGCCTGGTCGCCGCCCTGGTGGCCGAAGGCGCTGTTGACGTCGCGCAGCCGGTCCATGTCGACGACGAGCAGCGCCAGCGGGCTCACCGCCCGGCGCGCCCGGATGATCTCCCGGCGGGCGCACTCCTCGAACCAGCGGTAGTTGAGCAGGCCGGTCTTGCCGTCGGTGCGGGCGGCGACCTGTACCTCGCGGAAGTACAGCAGGCGCTGCAGGACCGCGACGGGGCCGATCATGTAGACCGCGAGCAGCGGCGAGATGCGCCACAGGGTCGCGCCCAGGACGGCGGTGGCCGCCATCGCGGCCTCCTGGAAGAGCGGCAGCGACTCGCGGACGTGCCGGCGATGCGGGAGGACGCCCCGCACGAGCCAGCGGCCCGCGAGTGCCCACGCGTACGTGCCCGCGGTGTAGACCGCCGCGGCCGTCCACGCGGCGACGGCCCAGCGCGCGCTGTCGGGGGGCCCACCCCCGATCGCGAGCCGCGCCGCCGCCGCGAGCGTGGTGATGGCGGTGAGGGCGAGGGCGTTGAGTACGACCGCGAACAGCGGCCGCCGGGCCACGACGCGGTCGAGGACGAAGCTGGGCAGGCACACCAGCGGCACGAGGGAGAGCGGCACCAGCAGGGCGGCCAGCACGAAGACCAGGCTGGACAGGTCGATCACCTGGCCGCCGGCCGACCCGTCCAGGTCGCCGCCGCTGATCCACGGCACGACGGCCTGCGCCGCCAGCGCGGCCGCGACGGCCAGCGCCAGGGCCGTGACCAGCTCGGCGTGGGTGAACGGCCGCCAGGAAACGCCCACCGCGACGACCAGCAGCAGTCCGCAGGCGACATCCGTGGCGAGCACCGCTCGCAGCCGGTGCGGCGGCAGCACGGCGAGGACCGTCGGTGCCGCTCCTGCGGCGGCGGTCCCCGCGCCCGCGGCACGCCTCACCGGGCCGACGATAAACCCCTGGACGGTGCACTCGCCCCGTTCGCACGATGCACGGTTACGCCGAACGGGTGAAGGGCGGCGCCGAGCGGCCATCCGCGGCTCGCCTGGCCGTGATCGGGCCGGCCGGTTAGCGTCGTCCGGGTCGGGACCGGCGACGGCGAGAGGACCCCCGTGCGTGGAGCGACCCTGGTGCGGACGGGTCTGGCGGTCGCGGCGACCGCCGTCGGCGGTGGGCTGGCGACCGACCCCGGGTCGGCCTGGTACCGCGCGCTGCGCAAGCCCCCGTGGCAGCCTCCGCCCCCGGCATACGGTCTGGTCTGGACGCCGCTCTACGCCGACCTCGCCGTGACGTCCGCCCTGGCGCTCGACGCGCTCGACGGGCAGGGCCGTGCCGCCGAGCGCGCCGCCTACGCCCGCGCGCTGGGTGTCAACCTCGTGCTCAACGCCGGCTGGAACGTGCTGTTCTTCCGCGCGCGCCGCCCGTGGGTCGCGGCCGCCGAGTGCGCCGTGCTCACGCTGAGCAGCGCAGACCTGGTGCGCCGCACCGCCGCAGTGGACCGCCGGGCGGCGCTGGCCCTCGCCCCCTACCCCGCCTGGTGCGCGTTCGCCACGGCCCTCACCGCGGCGATCGCCCGCCTGAACGACTGACCGCCGGGTTCGCCTCACGCCCCCCACCATGCGCTGATCAAGGAAAACCTGGACCCCCGGGGTCCAGGTTTTCCTTGATCAGCGGGGGTTGGGGAGGTCAGTAGCGGAACTGGTCGACCAGGCGCTGTAGCTCGCTGCTCATCTGGGCCAGCTCGCTCGCCGCCTTCTGGGCCTCGCGAACCCCCGTGGTGGTGGACGTCGCCGCCCGCGCCACCCCGGTGATGTTCGAGCTGACCTTCTCGCTGCTCTCCGCGGCGACCGAGACGTTCTGGCTCATCTCGTTGGTGGTCGCCGTCTGCTCCTCGACCGCCGAGGCGATCGTGGTCTGGTAGTCGTTGATCCGCTGGATGATCTGCGCGATCTCACCGATCGCGCCGACCGCACCCGAGGCGTCGGACTGGATCGCCTCGATCCGCTGGCCGATGTCACCGGTCGCCCGCGCGGTCTGCTGCGCCAGCTGCTTGACCTCGTCCGCCACCACCGCGAAGCCCTTGCCGGCCTCCCCGGCCCTGGCGGCCTCGATGGTCGCGTTGAGCGCGAGCAGGTTGGTCTGCTCGGCGATCGACGTGATCACCTTGATCACGTCGCCGATCTCCGCGCTCGAGGCGCCGAGCTTCGCCACCTGCGTGTTGGCGGCCTCCGCCGCCTCCACCGCGTGGGCCGCGACCCGCGCCGCCTCGGAGGCGTTCGTCGAGATCTCGCTGATGCTCGCCGTCATCTGCTCGGCGCCCGCGGCGACCGAGCGCACGTTGTCGCTGATCTGCTGGACCGCACCCGAGGCCACGTCGACCTCCGTCGCGGTCTCCTGCGCCGCCGACGCGATCTGCGTGCTGTTCGCCGACAGCTCCTCGCTGGCCCCCGCCAGGCTCTGCGCGCTCGACGCCAGCGCCTGCACCGTCGACCGCACGTTGCCCGTGGCCCGGCCGAGCGCGCTCGCCATCTGGCCGGTCTCGTCGGCGCTGTCGACGTCCGCGACCTGGGTCAGGTCGCCGTCGGCCACGGCGTCAAGGACCAGCCGCACCTGGGCGAGCGACCGCACGATGACGCGGGTCGCGGCCACCGCCAGCGCGATGCCGATGAGGAGGCCGAACGTGAGCACGATGACCATGAGGCGCTTGGTCGCGTCGGCGCTGGCCTTCGCCGCGCGGGCGGTCTCGGCGGCGTGCGCGACGGCGGTGTCGCCGATGGTCTTGCCCAGCTTCTCGATCGGCGCGAAGAGTTCGTCGCACCGCTTGACCAGCGCCTGCACCTGCTCGGGGGTGTTGGAGCGTTCCGCGGCCGGCAGCAGGGACGCGTCGCGGAACTCGCGGTAGGTCGCGACCGCGGCGGTCCACTCGTCGAGGTCGGCGACCGGTACGGCGCCGAGCGGGCGCAGCGCCTGCACGGACGTGTCGTAGAGCGCGTCGAGGTCGTGCATCTGCTGCAGGCGGTCCGCGTGGCCGTTCGGCGTGAGCAGCAGAAGGAGCACGCGCTGGCGCATCCGGTTGATCGCCGCCCGGGCGTCACCGAGGTAGCCGAGCGTCATGGCGTCCTGCTGGTAGAGGCCCTGCGTGGTGTCGGAGAGCTGGGCCACGCTGCGCAGGTCGTTGGCTCCCTGCACCCCCATGAGCAGGATGCACGCGCCCACGGCGATGCCGATCTTGACCCCGACGCGGCGGTCGGCGAACCAGCGGCGCACCGAGGTGCGTCGCGTACCGGTGGTGGCGGTGGACGCCGACATGCCAGCTCCTCGACGGTGGTGGTTCTCTCTGCCCCGAGAACTGGTCGGCCGGCTCGCCGCCCTCCTTGAGGGGGGAGGACCACCCCGAATCGAGGGGATCTGCCTGGTGGCAGGGGGTTAGCGATCACGCGAGCGGGTAGCGGACGGTCAGGCGCGCAGCGGGGGCACGAACCGCGCCACGATCACGCCGCCGGGCAGGTTCCGGCGTCGTCCCACGGACGAAACCCGACGTACTCAGGAGGCATCCGCATGATCTCGCGTGACTCGGTGCAGACGCTCATCGGCGGCACCGCCTACTCCACGGACGGCGACAAGATCGGCAGCATCGGCCAGGTCTACCTCGACAACTCCAGCGGCGAGCCCGCGTGGGTGACCGTGAAGACCGGCCTGTTCGGCACCAACGAGACCTTCGTGCCGCTCGACCAGGCCGAGCTCACCCAGGACGGCGTGCGCGTGCCCTACGACAAGGACCGGGTGAAGGGCGCCCCGAACATCGAGACCGACCGCGAGCTGTCGGAGCAGGAGGAGGACCAGCTCTACTCCTACTACGGCCTCTCGGGCTCGGGCACGACCACCGGCACGACCACCGGCCTCACCGAGGACTCGGACCGCGGCTGGGGTGCGGGTGAGTCGGGCTACCAGAGCGCCACGACCGGCAGCGACACCGGCACGACGGGCTACACGACCGGCACCACCGACTACACGACCACCGAGTCGGCGGGCACCACGGGCTACGCCACCGACGACGTCGCGTCGCGCGGCGAGGGCTACGACACCTCCGGCCCGAGCACCGACGACGCGATGACCCGCTCCGAGGAGCGCGTCCGCACGGGTACCGAGCAGGTGCAGGCGGGCAAGGCGCGGCTGCGCAAGTACGTGGTCACGGACCAGGAGCAAGTCTCGGTCCCGGTCACCCGCGAAGAGGTCCGCATCGAGCGCGAGCCCATCACCGAGGGCAACTACGACAGGGCCATGGACGGCCCTGCGCTGTCGGAGGAGGAGCACGAGGTCGTCCTCAACGAGGAGCGGCCCGTCGTCACGACCGAGGCCGTCCCGGTCGAGCGCGTGCGCCTCGCCAAGGACCAGGTCCAGGACGAGCAGCAGGTGACGGCGGACGTCCGCAAGGAGGTCATCGAGACCGACACCGACGGCTCGGGCACCTTCGGCTCGGGCACCCGGACCACCGGGGACGACGAGCTGCGCTGAGCCGACCGGCCCCGTACTGGAGGCCCGTCCAGCTCGAAGGGCCCCGCGGCACGCACCGCGGGGCCCTTCCGCGCGCTCAAGCCCGGCCGGCGTGCTGCCGACGTCGTGCGCATGACACCGGGTCCGGCCGAGCTCGACGACGTGCCGCGCACGGCCCTCGACGACGAGCTCGAGCGCATCCTCGCTTCCGGCGCCGTGCGCAGCCTCTACCAGCCGATCGTCGACCTCGCCACCGGCGAGCACGTCGGTGTCGAGGCCCTGGCCCGGGGACCGGCCGGGTCGGCGCTCGAGCGGCCGGACGCGCTGTTCGACCGCGCACGCGCCGTCGGCCGGCTCGCCGACCTCGACCACGCCTGCCGGGCCGCCGCGATCAGCGGCCCTGCTCGTGCCCGACCGCACCGACTCGGTCGTGGTGTTCCTCCCCGACGGGCGCGGCCGGCTCGTCCCCCGGGTGTCCGTGCACGCCGACCCGGCGGCCGCGCCGATGGCGCACCTCGCCGGCTCCTCGCCGATGCCGATCGGCTCGGCCGTGCCCGTCGCCGAGGCCTTCCGCAGCGGCAGATCGCTCTACACCGGCGACGTCCGGCCGTACCTGCTCACCCCCGGGACGCCGCCCGCGATCGCCGCCCTGGCCGAGCAGCTGCCGCCGAGCCCGGGGCTCATCGTGCCGATGCTCGTGCGGGGGCGGGCCGTCGGCGTGCTCAGCCTGGTGAACACCGGTGGCAGGCCCGACACCCTCGGCGACGACGTCGAGCTGTTCGCCGATCTCGCGCGCCGCGCGGGGGTCGCGCTCGACACGCCCGGCTGTTCGGGCAGCGCACCCGCGTCGCTTCCCGCCTGCAGGAGAGCCTGCTGCCGGAGCGGCTGCCGGCGGTGCCGGGCGTCGAGGTCGCGGTGCGGTACGCGACCGCCGAGGAGGCCGTCGACGTCGGCGGCGACTTCTACGACGTCGTCGTGGTTTCGCCCGAGCAGCACGTCGCGCTGGTGGGCGACGTCTCGGGCCGCGGCGTCGACGCCGCCACGGTCACGGGACTCGCCCGGCACACGTTGCGGGCCGTCGCCCACGAGCTGTCGCCCGCCCGTATGCTCGCCCGCCTCGGCGAGGTGCTGTACGCGCAGGAGTCGGGGGAGCGGTTCGTCACCGCGGTCGCGGCGCGCCTGCGGCGCATCGCGCCGGACGCCCTCGAGGTGGTCCTCGCCCGGGGCGGCCACACCTACCCGGTGCTCGCGCGCTCCTCGGGCGAGGTGGCGGTGCTGCGCTCGGAGGGCCGGCTGCTCGGGGTGTTCCCCGGTCCCGCCCCCGAGGAGACGGTGCACGTGCTGCGACCCGGCGACACCCTCGTGCTGTACACCGACGGCATCACCGAGAGCCGGCGCGACGACGAGCTCTTCGGCGAGGAGCGGCTCTCCCAGGTGGTGGCCGCGAACGTCGCCTCGGGTGCCGAAGGACTGGCGGACGCCGTCCTCGCAGCCGCCGACGCGTTCCGGACCGGACCCGCCGAGGACGACGTGGCGTTGCTCGTGCTGCGGTTCATGGGTGACGACACGCCCTGACGTCTCGGACGTCCGGCCGAGATCGCGGCGCGCCCGTGCTGCGCGGGTCATGTGTTCGGGTGAAAACGGACATCACTGACCGCGCAGATGCATGTGCAAGGCGTAGCGTGGCCAGGTGAGCACACGCATGGGGGGCCCGTCGCGACGCCGCGACCGCGGAGCCGTCGCCACCGAGTACGGCCTGCTGGTGACGCTCATCTCGGTCCTGGTGGGCGGGCTCATTGCGGGGGTCGGCGCGCACCTCTTTCCGAAACCCTGCTCGCTCTTCCCGACCATCTGTTCCTCGGACACGACTACCCCCGGCTCCGACGGGTCGGGTTCCAGCGGGTCGACGCCCCCGCCGAGCGCGGACTCCAGCGAGCAGCCGACGACTCAGCCGACGACCGACCCGACGATCGATCCGAGCGCGTCGGCGTCGGCGTCGGCGTCCGCCTCCCCGTCCCACTGCCCCACCCCGACGACCGACGGCCTCCCGCCTGGGACCTGTCCATCGACCGACCCCTCCGACACCCCGACCGGCGCACCCGTATCCGGGTGATCCTCTCGACGGGTGGCCTCGCGGGTTGGGCGCTAGCTTGATCGCGCTCGGTCCACCGGCGATCTCGGGAGGCAGCTGTGCGCCTGATCAGTGCGGTACTGGTCGTCTGGTTGCTCATCGGCGTCGTCGCCGTCTTCCAGCGCGGCTACCAGAACAGCTCGGCGAGCTGCGCCAACTTCGGGACGATCGCCGTCACCGTGGTCGCCGGCCCGCTCAACTACCTCGGCGTCAATCCGAAGGTGAACTGCGACGTCAGGGTGCCCCAGCCGTCGAAGTGACGGCTGCGGGCAGCTGCACGACGGCACGCAGTCCGTGCCCGGCGCCGTCCCCGGCGCCGCCCCCGGCCCGGTTGTCGGGG
>CAWBVK010000014.1:0-121112 GCA_963792195.1 uncultured Actinomycetota bacterium
CAGCATGGGGGCATGACCGGCGAACCCGACCTCGACGTGCTCGACGAGATCCAGCGGCGGGTGCTGTGGCTCGCCGACCCGCATCGTCGACGCCGCCAACCACGACCGCGACACCGGCGACGGCGTCAAGGTCGGCGGCCACCAGGCCTCGCAGCGCGTCGCCTGGTCACCGCGATGACCGCGCTGTGGTTCGCCCACCTCGACGCCGCCGACCGGGTCAGCGTCAAGCCGCACGCCTCGCCGGTCTTCCACGCGATCCAGTACCTGCTCGGCAACCTCGACCGCTCGCTACCTCACGACGCTGCGCGCCCTCGGCGGCCTGCAGTCCTACCCGAGCCGCACCAAGGACCCCGACGAGGTCGACTTCTCCACCGGCTCGGTCGGGCTGGGCGCCGCCGCGCCGCTGTTCGCCGCGGTCGCCCGCCGCTACGTCGACGCGCACTTCGGCGCCCGGCCGCGCTCGCCGGTTCATCGCGCTGCATCGGCGACGCCGAGCTCGACGAGGGCAACGTCTGGGAGGCGGTCGCCGACCCCGCCACCGCCGGGCCTGGGCGACGTCATGTGGCTCGTCGACTTCAACCGGCAGATCCTCGACCGGGTCGTCCCGGGCGTCCGGATCGCGCAGTGGCGCGGCCAGTTCGAGGCGGCCGGCTGGCACGTCGTCGAGGTCGAAGTACGGGCGCCGGCTGCAGGCGGCCTACGACCGGCCCGGCGGCGACGCTGCTGCGCGACTGGATCGACCTCATGCCGAACGAGCAGTACCAGTCGCTGTTCGGGCTGGCCGGCGACGCGCTGCGCAAGCAGTTCCTGGACGGCGCCCCCGACGAGCGTCGGCCGACCTCGTGGCCGGCGTCCCCGACGACGAGCTCGCCGCGCTGGTCACCGACCTCGGCGGGCACGACCTGTCGGCCCTGCTGCAGGCGCTTCCGGCAGTGCGACGCGGTGACCGACCGGCCGAGCGTCGTCTTCGCCTACACCGTCAAGGGCTGGGGCCTGCCGATCGCCGGCAACCCGCGCAACCACTCGGCGCTGCTCTCCGCCGACCAGATCGACGCGCTGCGCGGCGTCGATGCGGCTCGACGCGGCGACCGAGTGGGACCGCTTCGACCCGCAGTCACCGGCCGGGCGTGTGGTGCGGCGTCCGCCGCGAGGCGCTGGCCCGGCCGCCGCGGGCGGCGTCCCTGCCCGTGACCGTCCCCGAGACCACCCGGCAGCGGGCGCACCAGCACGCCGATCGCCACCCAGGAGGCGTTCGGCCGGGTGCTCGTCGACCTCGCCCGCGACGAGGAGGTCGCGCCCGTACCTGGTGACCACCGCGCCCGACGTGGCCACGTCGACGAACCTCGCCGGCTTCATCAACAGGACCGGCGTGTTCGCGCCCGACCGCAGCGCCGCTCCTGGAACGAGGACCCGCATGCTGCGCTGGGCCGAGGGCCCGGGCGGCCAGCACATCGAGCTCGGCATCTCCGAGATGAACCTGTTCCTGCTGCTCGGCCAGCTCGGGCTCGCCGTGGGACCTGCTCGGCGCAGCCGCTGCTGCCGGTCGGCACCGTCTACGACCCGTTCGTGCTGCCGCGGCCTCGACGCGTTCATCTACGGCACCTACTCCGGCGCGCGGTTCGTCGTCGCCGGCACGCCGTCCGGGGTCACGCTGGCGCCCGAGGGCGGCGCGCACCAGTCGACGATCACCGCGTCGGTCGGCCTCGAGCTGCCCGGCGTCACGTTCATCGAGCCCGCCTACGCCGGCGCGCTCGACTGGCTGCTCTGCGACGCCCTCGGCCGGATCGCGGCCGGCCCGCTCGACCACGTCGACGGCGCGTGCCCGCCGAGGACGGCGCCTACTACTTCCGGCTGACGACCCGGCCGCATCGACCAGGCGCCGTTCGAGGCCGCGCGCGCCCGGCTCGGGCGACGCCGTCCTGCGCCGGCCAGGTGCTCGCCGGCGCCTACCGGCTGGTGGACGCCGTCGCGTCGCACCCCGAGCTCGCCGAGCCCGGCACGCCGGTCGTGCACCTCGTCGGCTCCGGCGCCGTGCTGCCCGAGGTCGCTCGCGGCGCCGCAGCGAGCTGGCCGAGGAGGGCATCGCCGCGCACGTCGTCGACGTCACCTCGCTCGACCGGCTCTACGCGGCCTGGCAGCGGACGCTGCGGCAGGGCGTCCGGACGGCGACCGCGCCGAGCCTCCCCGGCGCGCTGCGGACGGCGTTCGGCGGCCCCGACCGCGCGCCGATCGTCACGGTGCACGACGCCGCCTCGCACGCCATGGCGTGGCTCGGCTCCGCGCTCGGGGTGCCGTGCGTGCCGCTCGGGCGTCGACCAGTTCGGCCAGTCCGGTTCGGTGCACGAGCTCTACGAGCTGCACGACCTGCTGCCGGGCAGCATCGTCAACGCCGCGCTGGCCGCGCTGTCCCTGGCCTAACCCGACCAGGCGCTGCTCACACGCACTGGCGCTGGGAGTTGGACCACTCCTTCTGCACGGTGTAGCCGGCCACGGTCTTGGTGGTCCACGCGCAGATGTCGCCGATCTCGCCGTTGGCGTCGTCGTACCAGCCCTGGCCGGGCACCGCGTCGGTGATGGCCTCGCACAGCTCGTGCGACGAGGTCGAGGTCAGGGCGTCCAGGGGGGCGAGGCTGCCCGTGCACCCTTGGCACCCGGGATACGGCATGGCCGCGTAGAACAGCTCCCCGTCGACGTCGTTGTGGTAGCCGCAGAACGCCTGGCACGAGCGCGAACCGCCCTGCACGATCGCCACACCCGGCGGCGTGTAGACGAAGTAGAGGGTCTGCGCGTCGGCGGCCGGCAGGGCCCCGTTGGCGATCTCCTGCTTGATGAGGTGCTGGATGCGGCTGTCGGTGACGACCTTGTGCGGCGTGGGCGTGGCGAGCGTGAGGGTGCCGATGCGCTGACCGTGACCGATCTGCTGCCCGGGAACGCTGTACTCCGCGAGCTGGTCGATCAGCTCGCTCACGAGGATCGCGTCGAAGAACCCGTTGAGCTTGTCCGCCGTGTCGGCGAGCGGCTGCGACTGCCAGGCGGCGCCCCAGAAGACCGTGAACACCTTGACCGACGTCAGCAGGGCGCCGCCGCGGTAGGTCAGCTTGGCTGGCGTGGCCGGCGCGGCGGCGGCCCCCTCGCCGACGGGCCGCAGCGTCTCGGCGTCGACCTGCAGGGGGACGATCCGGATCGCGTCGCCGTGATTCGTGAGGACTGCCGATTCCTCTGGTGCCTCTGTGCTCATGGTCTTCCCCTTGACATGGTCGACATGGTCGTGGCCCGGGAATGAACGCGAGCCAGTCCATCAGAGCGCTGGGCCTCGGGGAACGCTCCCGGGTTGCCTCTAGATGCAGGCAGCGGAGATCCGCCGGCGTCGGTCAGTCGAGGCAGAACTCGTTGCCCTCGGGATCGGCCAGCACGATGTGGCCGGCGTCGAGCGGGGGCGCCGGCTCGTAGCGCTGCAGCCGCTCGGCGCCGAGGGCGACGAGGCGCTCGCACTCCGCCTCCAGGGCGGCCATGCGATCGTCCCCGCGCAGCCCGGGTGCCGCCCGCACGTCGAGGTGCACGCGGTTCTTGGCCTGCTTGCCCTCGGGGACCTTCTGGATGAACACCCGCGGGCCGGCGCCGTCGGGGTCGACCAACGCCGACGCGTCGTTGCGGTGCTCCGGCGGCACGCCCATCGCCTCGAGCGCCTGGTCCCACGAGTCGAACCCCTCCGGCGGGGGCTGCACGCGGTAGCCGAGCACCTCGGCCCAGAAGCCGGCGAGAGCGGCCGGGTCGCCGGCGTCGAACGTGATCTGGATCTCGCGGGACGTTCGCGAGTGCAGGGTCTGCTCCGTCATGGGACCAGCCTTCCGCACACCACCGACAGAGCCGTCGGCATGCGCGGCCCTTGCTCCCCCACCGGTTTTCCCTACCGCGCGGCCACCCACATCCGACGCTTTGCCGTGGCCTCGGATCTGGACCGGGCACGCCGGCGGTGTGGTCCGGATTCGAGGCCAGCGCAAAGCGGCGCATGTAGCCCTCCGCGGGCGGGGGCGGCGGGACATGGACGGCGGGTCAGGACGATGCACGCCACCGCAACCGCCGGCGAGCGGGCCTGCGGCAGACTCCCGTGCCATGACCGTCTCGCGCCTGCGGCACATCCCCGGGATCGGCGTCGACGTGATGGGCGACGCCGCCGACGCTGCGAACGACCCCTCGATCCTGCGGCTCGAGAACCTCGACACCGACGTCCCGCCGCCGACGGGGGCTGGTCCGTGCTCGTCGACGCGCACGAGCTCGGCCTGCCCCCCGCCGAGCTCAGCACCCGCCCCTTCGAGCGCGGGCGCGCGTCGCAGCCACGCCGATGACCGGTTGGGGCCCGTCGGGGGAGCGTTACCTGCGGCTGGTGTACGCGAACGAGCCGGTCGAGCGGCTGGGCGACCTCGCCGAGCGGTTCCGCGCCGCCCTCGGCTGAGCGCCGAAGACGTCAGGAGAACAGCGCGCTGTACCCGTTGAGCGCCGGCTGGCCGCCGAGGTGGGCGTACAGCACGGTCGCGTCGCGTGCGATCTCGCCGCGGCCGACGAGGTCGGCGAGCGCCGCCATCGACTTCCCCTCGTAGACCGGGTCCGTGATCATGCCCTCGGTGCGGGCGGCCAGCCGCATCGCGTCGAGGGTCTGCTCGTCGGGGATGCCGTAGACGCCGGCGTGGTAGCGCTCGTCGAGCTCGACGGCGTCCGCGGGCAGCTCGCCGTCCGACGCCGATCAGCGCGCGCGGTCCGCCGGGCGATCCGCAGCACCTGCTCGCGGGTCTCGGCGGGCTTGGCCGACGCGTCGACGCCGAGCACGCGGCGGGGCCGCGCGCCGGCCTGCTCGAGGGCGGCGAAGCCGGCGACCATGCCCGCCTGGGTGCTGCCGGTCACCGAGCAGACGATGACCGTGTCGAAGAAGACGCCGAGCTGCGCGCTCCTGCTCGGCCACCTCGTACGCCCAGTTCGCGAAGCCCGAGCCCGCCCAGCTCGTGGTCGGACGCGCCGGCCGGGATCGGGTAGGGCTTGCCGCCGCGCTCCTCGACGTCGCGCAGCGCCTGCTCCCAGCTCTCCTTGAAGCCGATCCCGAACCCGGCCTTGACCAGCCGGACGTCGGCGCCGGCGAGGCGGCTGATCAGGATGTTGCCGACCTTGTCGTAGACGGCGTCGGGCCAGTCCACCCACGACTCCTGCACGAGCACGCACCTCAGACCGGTGGCGGCGGCGACCGCGGCGACCTGGCGGGTGTGGTTGCTCTGCACGCCGCCGATCGAGACGAGCGTGTCGCAGCCCTTCGCGAGCGCGTCGGCGACGAGGTACTCGAGCTTGCGGGTCTTGTTGCCGCCGTAGGCGATGCCGGAGTTGCAGTCCTCGCGCTTCGCCCAGACGTCGGCACCGCCTCCCCGACCGAGGTGCGCGGTCAGGCGCTCGAGGCGGTGCACGGGCGAGGGCCCGAAGAGCAGCGGGTGCCGGGCGAACGAGTCGAGGGCCATGCCGCCAGCATGCCGTGCCGCCGTGGGCGCCAACCAGCGGTCAGCGGCCGCAGCCGGAGGTGACGCGGGGCCGCCACCCGGCGGCGGCGGGCTCCGGGTCGGGCTCGGCGACAGGACGGGAGACGGGTCGCGGGTGGCGCGCCCGCAGGGCGCGGGAGCCGAGCACGAGCAGGCGGCCGGCGACGAGGGACCAGGCGGCGACGGCGAGCGCTGAGGTGGGGGTCATGCCTCGACGGTCGGCCCGCACCCTGGGGCAGCCCTGCGGCGCACCTGTGCTGTCGCCATGCGCGCGACCAGCACCGATGCCCTCACAGAGCCGGCACAGCAGCGGCGCAGTCGAAGCCCAAGCTGCGCCCCGAAGGTCTGACCATGCTCACCGCAGACCCCACCGAGATCGGACCGCCGCCGCCGCCGTCGGCGCCGGCACCGGGGCCGGCCGTCGACGTCGTCGTCCCCGTGTACGACGAGGAGGCCGACCTCGGCCCGAGCGTGCGCCGCCTGCACGCCTACCTCAGCGAGCGCTTCCCGTTCACCTGGCGGATCACGATCGCCGACAACGCCAGCCGGGACGCGCACCCCGCTCGTCGCGGCCGCGCTCGCCGCCGAGCTGCCGGACGTGCGCGTCGTCCGGCTGGAGCAGAAGGGCCGCGGCCGCGCGCTGCGGGCGGTCTGGTCCGCGAGCGACGCGACCGTCCTCGCGTACATGGACGTCGACCTCTCCACCGACCTCGACGCGCTGCTGCCGCTGGTCGCCCCGCTGCTCTCGGGGCACAGCGACCTCGCCATCGGCAGCCGGCTGGCCCGCTCGGCGCGCGTCGTCCGCGGCCCGAAGCGCGAGGTGATCTCGCGCGTGCTACAACGCGCTGCTGCGGCTGGCCCTGCGCGTGCGGTTCAGCGACGCGCAGTGCGGGTTCAAGGCGGTCCGCGCCGACCGCGCCCGGGTCCTGCTGCCGCTGGTGCGAGGACACGGGCTGGTTCTTCGACACCGAGCTGCTCGTGCTCGCCGAGCGCAGCGGACTGCGGATCCACGAGGTGCCCGTCGACTGGGTCGACGACCCCGACAGCCGCGTCGACATCGTCGCGACCGCCGTCGCCGACCTGCGGGGCATCGCCCGGCTGGCCCGCGACCTCGCCACCGGCCGGCTGCCGGTCGCCCGGCTGCGGGCCGAGCTCGCCGCGCCCGCCGCGCGCCTCGTTCGCCGGGCAGGCGCTCCGGTTCGGCGTCGTCGGCGTCGCCAGCACCGTCGCCTACCTCGCCCTGTACGTGCTGCTGCGCGCGGTGCTGCCGGCCGTGCCGGCCAACGCGCTCGCGCTGCTCGTCACCGCGCTCGCCAACACCGCCGCCAACCGGCGCTTCACGTTCGAGGTGGCGGGCCGGGCGGGCGCCGTCCGGCACCACGCGCACGGCCTCGCGCTGTTCGCCGCCGGCCTCGCGCTGAGCTCGGGCGCGCTCGCCGCCCTGCACGCCGCCAACCCCGCGCCCGCCGCGCGCGCTCGAGGTCGGCGTGCTCGTCGTGGCCAACCTCGTCACCACCGCGCTGCGGTTCGTCGCCATGCGCTGGTGGGTCTTCGCACCCGCCGCCCCGTCCCGCCCGCTCCCGTGACCCCGCTGTCCCCTGCCCGCGCGTCCCCTGCCCTCAAGGACGCCCGATGACCTCGACCCTCGCCTCCACCCCGCCCGCCGTCCCGGTCGCAGGCAGCCACGCACGCCGACGTCGCTCGACCAGCGCCGGCGCCGCCCGCGCTGGGAACGCCCCGCGCTCGCGGGCCTGCTGGTGGCGACCGCCGTGCTCTACCTGTGGGACCTCGGTGCCTCGGGCTGGGCGAACGCCTTCTACTCGGCCGCCGCCCAGGCCGGCACCCAGAGCTGGAAGGCCTTCTTCTTCGGCTCCTTCGACGCCTCGAACGCCATCACCGTCGACAAGCCGCCGGCGTCGCTGTGGGTGATGGAGATCTCGGCCCGGATCTTCGGCGTGAACTCCTGGAGCATCCTCGTGCCCGCAGGCGCTCGAGGGCGTCGCGGCGGTGGCGCCTGCTCTACGCCACCGTCCGGCGCCGCTTCGAGGCACCCGCGGCGCTGCTCGCCGGCGCCGTCGCTGGCGCTCACGCCGGTCGCGGTGCTGATGTTCCGGTTCGACAACCCGGACGCGCTGCTCGTGCTGCTGCTCGTCGGGGCCGCCTACGCGCTGGTGCGCGCCCTCGAGGCCGCCTCGACCCGCTGGCTGCTGCTGGTCGGCGTGCTCGTCGGGTTCGCCTTCCTCGCGAAGATGATGCAGGCGTTCCTCGTCGTGCCGGGCTTCGCGCTCGTCTACCTGATCGCCGCGCCCACCCCGCTGCGGCGCCGGATCGTGCAGCTGCTCGGCGCCGGCGCGGCGATGATCGTCGCCGGCGGGCTGGTGGGTGGCGATCGTCGAGCTGTGGCCGGCCTCCTCGCGGCCGTACATCGGCGGCTCGCAGACGAACTCGGTGCTCGAGCTGATGTTCGGCTACAACGGCTTCGGGCGGCTCACCGGCAACGAGACGGGCAGCGTGGTCGGCGGCGGTCAGCAGGGGCAGGCCGGCATGTGGGGCGCGACCGGCATCACCCGGCTCTTCTCGGCCGAGATGGGCGGGCAGGTGGCGTGGCTGCTCCCGGCCGCGCTGGCCTTCCTCGGGTACCTCCTGTGGATGGCGCGCCGCGCCCCGCGCACCGACGGGCGGCGCGCGCAGGTTCTCGTCTGGGGTACGTGGCTCGTCGTCACGGGCCTGCTGTTCAGCTTCGCCCAGGGGATCATCCACCCCTACTACACGGTCGCCGCTCGCCCCGGCGATCGGCGGCCTGGTGGGCATCGGCGGCTGGCTGGCGCTGGCGCTACCGCGCGCGCGACGGAGTCGCGCGTCGTGCTCGCCGCGGTCGTGCTCGGGACCGCCATCTGGTCGTCCGTGCTGCTCGCACGCTCGGCGGACTGGCACCCGTGGCTGCGCGTCGCGATCATGCTCGCCGGAGTCGCCGCGGCCGCCGGCCTGCTGCTGCCCCTGCTGGGGATCGCGATCGGCCGCCGCCTCGTGGCTGCCGTGGCGCGGAGCGGCGCTCGTTCGCCGGCCTCGCGGGACCCGCCGCATACGCGCTCGACACGGCCTCGACTCCGCACACGGGGTCGATCCCCTCGGCGGGCCCGGTGGTGGCCGGCAGCTTCGGCCCCGGTCGGGGCGGTGCCTTCGGTGGCTTCAGGGGAGGGTTCCAGCCGGGCCAGGCGGCGGGCGGCACCACCGGCGGCGCGGCTCAGGGCGGGCCCGGCGGTCAGGGCGGGCAGGGCGGGCTGGGCGGCCTGCTCGACACGTCGACGCCCGACAGCGCCCTGGTGGCCCTCCTGCAGCAGGACACGAGCACGTGGGCGGCCGCCGCGGTCGGCTCGAACGCGGCCGCCGGGGTCCAGCTCGCCTCCGGCCGGCCGATCATGGCCATCGGCGGCTTCAACGGCTCGGACCCGAGCCCGACGCTCGATCAGTTCAAGGCTCTCGTCGCCGCCGGAAAGATCCACTACTTCCTGGCGTCGGGCTCGAACGGCTTCCGCGGCGGGGGCGGCTTCGGCCCGGGCGGGGGCTCGGGGACGTCGTCCGCGATCGCGAGCTGGGTCGAGAGCACGTTCACGAGCACGACGGTCGGCGGGGTGACGGTCTACGACCTGACCTCGACGGGGTCGGGAGCGTCGGCGGCGAGCTGACGGCACGGCGACTCGCCGCCGACCGGCCGCCGACCGCGGTCCGCCGGCAGGGTCCGCCGGCGCGGTCTGCCGGCGCCGTCGTCACGCGTGCAGCAGGCTCCGCAGCGACGACGGCGGCCGCCCGAAGACCGACCGGAAGGTGCCCGTGAGGTGGGCGTGGCTGCTGAAGCCGACCGTGTGTGCCACCTCGCCGACGGGAGCGCCGTCGAGGACGGCGTCCACGGCCGTGCGCAGCCGCAGCTGGGTCCGGTAGCCGTGCAGCGAGGACCCCGTTCCCGCTCGGAACACCCGGGCGAGGTGGTGCGGGGCCGCTCCGACGGCGCGCGCGACGTCGGAGAGCTCCAGGTCGCCGGCGAGGTCGCGGCCGAGCACTTCCCGGGCGGCCTCGACGAGCTCCGCGTGCCGGCGCCGGGTCGCCGGCCGGCGCGCCGCCGCGCCCGGCGGTGCGGGTGCGCCCAGGACCGCCGCCAGCAGCTGCGTCAGCTCCTCGGTGACGGCGAGCGGGTCGAGCCCGGCGGCGGTGCCGTGCCGCAGGCGCCGGAACAGCAGGCGCTGGCGCAGCAGCACGGACTCGTCGACGGGCAGCCAGCGTGGGGAGGGCGGCAAAGGCCGCGCGGCCGACAGCTCCCGCACGAGGTCACCGCCCACGGCGAGGGCGTCCGTGGCGTCGCCGCGCGGGTCGACCAGCCGGCGGCGGTACTCCTGGGCGGGCGGGTACAGCATGACGAGCCCGGGATCGGCGACGACCTCGACATGCCGCCCCGGCGCCGCCGGCGAGATGCCGACCTGCCGGTGCGGGAAGGCCAGCACCCAGGCGTCGCCGATCACGTTGACGTTCCGCCACGCCGGCTCGCCGGGGCCGCAGGTGTAGTCGAAGGCACGGAAGCCCCTGGTCCGGACGTCGACCGCGAGGCCCTCCACCCGATCACGGTAGACGCCGGGGATCCAGCCGCACCACCGATCTGCCCTTGTAGTCGAGGCTCCACACGTACCCGAGGGCCTGCTCGGCGACGAAGGCCGCGTGCGGGAGCGTGAGCACGGCACGGACCGTGGCTCCCGCCGCGTCGAGCACCAGCAGCCGGCCGTTCCCCCGGTCGGGCGCGTACACCCGGCCGTCGAGCGCGGCGCCGTCGTTCGGCAGGCCGCCGACGGCGAGGCCCGCCCCGACGCGAGCGGCGTCCGGGTCGAGGCGTTGCACCAGCCCGGTGTCGTCGCTCACCCACAGCGCCGTCCCGTCGTCGGAGAACCACGTCGGCGAGGGCCCGGTGGCGATGCGGGCCGTGACGGCAAGGGTCACCGGGTCGACGCGCGCGACGCCGCCGTCGCCCTGCAGCGCCACCCACACCCCGTCCCGGCGCACCGCGATGCCGCCGGGGACGGTGCCGACGTCGACGCGCTGCGCCGCCCCGTCGGCGGGGTCGACCCGTAGCAGCGTGCGCACGTGGTCGTCGGTCCAGAGGTGGGTGCCGTCGGAGCGGAGGTCCCACACCTGGCCGCCGACGTCGACGGTACGCACCACCCGTCCCGACGAGCGGTCGATCGCCTCGAGCCGGCCGAGCTCGACGTCGGCGACCCACAGCATTCCGGCGGCGACGGCCACCCCGCACGGGTGCATCCCCGTGGCCAGCCGGCGCACGACGCGCCCGCCCCGGTCGAGCCGCACCACCTGGTTCGCCCCGTACACGCTCACCCACACGCCGTCGCCGTCCGGGGTCAGGGCGCAGGGCTGGGCGCCGACGTCGACGCTGACCGCCGCGGCAGCGGGCACCGGGCGCGGCGCGGGCAGGATCACGCGGGTGGGCGCGGGCGGCGACGGCGTCACGCGAGCAGTCGAGGCGCTGGACGCCGGCGCCGCAGCGCCGCCCGTCGACGAGCAGGCGGCGAGCGTGACGGCGACCCCGAGAGCCACGGCCGCGAGCACCCGGGCGATCCTCATGAGCGGACGGTAGGAGCGGCCGGCCGGGCGGCGCTTCCACGATCGTGCGCGTTTGCCGCCGCCTGCGCTTCGGGGTAGGCCTTGGCCCATGAGCGATCAGGGATTGGGCAGCGGCCAGGTCGACGGGCCCGAGTGGGGGGCGAGCGACAACGCCGCGGGCAACGCCTCGCCCGACGTCGCGGAGCGCATCCTGGGCGAGCACGCCGCGGACGGCGTCAGCGACGCCGATCGCGACCTGCACCGCCCAGAACACCGCCACCGCGACCCGGGCGACCTGCACCAGCCGCGGACCGGCGCCGAGACCCCCGTGGACGCCGAGGACCTCGTGCACGCCCGCGGCCAGGACGTGACGCCCGCGACGCTGCGCCAGGCGCAGGCCGACCTCGCCGCCGAGGGACCCGAGGCCGTCGAGCGTGAGGTGCCCGACCTCGACGACTGAGGCACCCCCCGTGGTCCACGTCGTCCTGCTGCTCGGCTGCGCCGTCGCCATCTACCTGGCGTGCGAGTGGTTCGTCAACGCCGTCGAGTGGCTGGGCGTGCGCCTGCGGGTCGGCCCGGTCGCCGTCGGAACCGTGCTGGCCGCCGCCGGGACGGCGCTGCCCGAGAGCATCGTGACGCTCGTCGCCGTGCTCTCCGGCACCCCCACCGGGGCCGAGGTCGGCGTTGGCGCGGCGCTCGGCGGTCCGCTCGTCGTCGGGACGATCGCCTACGGCGTCACCGGCGTCATGCTGCTACTGCGCCGCCGGTCACGCGTGCCGGCTGCGGCGGGGTCCGGGGCGGCGGGGGCCGCGGGACCGGACCTCGACGGCCTCGGCGGCGTCGACACGCGGCGGCTCGCCCGCGACCAGGTCTGGTTCCTCGTGATCTTCGCGGGTCAGGTGACCCTCGGGCTCGTCGCCTTCGCCTGGAAGCCCTGGCTGGGCTGGGTGTTCCTGGCCGCGTACGCCGTCTACTTCCGCCGGGAGGTCGGGGGCGGCGGCGAGGCCGCGTCGGGCGACGAGCTCGAACCGCTCAAGCTGCAGCCGCGGCGCGCGCGACCGCACACCGCCGCGGTCGTCGTGCAGACCGTTGTGACGCTGGCGATCGTCTTCGCCGCCTCGCAGCTCTTCGTGGCCCAGCTGACCTGGGCGGGCCCCGCACTCGGACTGCCCGCGGTGGTCGTCGGGCTGCTGCTGTCGCCGCTCGCGACCGAGCTGCCCGAGACCATGAACGCGATCATCTGGGTGCGGCAGGGCAAGGCCGAGCTGGCCCTCGCCAACATCTCGGGCGCGATGATGATCCAGGCCACCGTGCCGTCCGCGCTCGGGCTCTTCTTCACGCCGTGGCTCTTCGACGCGCCGCTCGTGCTCGCCGGCCTGGCGACGATCTCGTCGGTGGTGTACCTGCTCCTCGTCCTGCGCAGCGGCCGGCTCACGCCGGCGCGGCTCGCCGTGGCCGCCCTCTTCTACGTGGCCTTCGCCGTCGCTCTCGTCGTCCACCTGCATTGAGCCCCGGGAGGCGCCGCCGTCCGGTACGTCACCCTCCGGACCGGTCGCTCCCGGGCGAACCCCCCAGATGGCACGAGCGGCAGGGGCGCCGGCACGAATTCACGCCTACAACAGGCCGGAGTGGCGATTCGCGTCTAGAGTGGTCCGGGGATGGATCAAAGCGCGCCACAGCTTGTTCAATAGGGCGAGGCGCATCCGGTCGAACGGGGTCAGGAGGCAGCGGTGTCGGTGACGGAGATGTCGGCCCGCACGCACGGCGGATCGGGCGAGCAGGTGCCTTGGCAGGGCGTGCTGGAGGCGCTCGACGAGGTCGTGCTGCTGCTCAACGGCCAGTACGTCGTGGCGTACGCCTCGCCGTCCGTGCGTCCGCGGCTGGGCTACGCCCCCCACGAGATCACCGGGCAGGCCCTCGGCGACCTCGTCCACCCCGACGACCTGCGCGCGGCGCTGCGGAACCTCGCCGAGCTCCCCGGTCTGGGCGTCGTCCGGCAGTCGGTGCGGGTGCGCCGGGCGGACGGCGACTACGCGTGGCTGGAGTGGACCCTCACCCGGACGCCGAGCGACGACGGCGCCGCCGTCCTGACCGTGCTGTCGGGGCGCGAGGGCGGCAGCCGGGCCGTCCTCGAGGACCGGCTGACCACGGTCGACCAGCGCTACCGGACCCTGCTGGGCTCGCTCACCGAGGGCGTGGTCGTCGTCGACGAGCAGCTGCGCGTCGAGGAGGTCAACGACGAGGCCACGCTGCTGCTCGGCCGGCAGCCGCAGGAGCTGCTCGGCCGGCGGTGGTTCGAGGCGCTGGAGGTCTGGGACGAGAACGGCCGGCTGCTGACCACCGACAGCCCCGAGGTCGGCGCGATGACCTCGGCACCGGCACGGCACGAGGTGTGGCGGACGGTCCTGCGCAAGGACGGCGCCAAGGCCCTGATGCGTATGCGCTGGACGCCCCTGGCCGGCGGCCCGTCGGGTCACCGCGGGTATGTGGTGACCCTCCAGGACGTCCTCGGCGGCCGCGGCGGCCCCTCCCTGCCGCAGCAGCGGCGCCAGGCGCGCACCGCCGCCGGGCTGACGCCGCGCGAGCACGAGGTGCTCGAGCTGCTCGCCGACGGCCAGGACGCGATGGAGATCGCACGGCTGCTCGAGCTCTCGGTCTACAGCGTGCGTGGCCACATCAAGAGCCTGATGCGCAAGCTCGGCGTCCACAGCCAGCTGCAGGCGGTCGTGACTGCGGCGCGGCGGGGGATCGTCGACGTCCTGGGCGAGCCCGAGCCGCGGGCGAGATGACGGCCGGCCGATGGGTGGCCGATCGGCGGCGGGGGCGCATGATTCTCCGTGACACCCCGGCCGCCGGGCCGGGCGTTGCCGGGAGGCATCCATGACCGACACGTGGCCGAGCACGCCCGACGAGGCCCTGCGCTTCCTCCTCGACGGGAACGAGCGCTTCGTCGCGGGCCAGGTCGAGCACCCCAACCAGGACGCCGAGCGCCGCGAGGAGAGCGTCAACGTCCAGCGGCCGTTCGCCGTGGTGTTCGGGTGCTCCGACTCCCGGGTGGCGGCCGAGATCATCTTCGACCGCGGGCTCGGCGACCTGTTCGTCGTCCGCACGGCCGGCCACCTCGTCGGGGACGAGGTGATGGCCACCATCGACTACGCGGTCGCGGTGCTCGAGACCCCGCTCGTCGTCGTCCTCAGCCACGACAGCTGCGGCGCGGTGGCGGCGGCGCTCCAGGCCCACGAGAGCGGCGTGACACCGCCCGGCAATCTGCGGCACATCGTCGAACGGATCACGCCCGAGATCCTCGCGGCACGCTCGCAGGGGATCACCGACCCCGACGAGATCGCGAAGCTCAACGGCCGGAGCACCGCCCGCCAGATCCTCGCCGACTCGGCGCTCGTGCGCGATCGCGTGCTCGAGGGCCGGTGCGGGCTGGCCGTGCTCGCGTACCGGCTCGTCGACGGCCGCACGAACCTGGTCGCCTCCCACGGCCTCGGCGTCTCCGTCTAGCCCTTCGGCGGGTGCTCCGCCTGGTGCCAGGGCGCCGGGGCGCCACTGTCGGCCACGGCGGCGGGGGCGTCGGCCAGGGCGAAGCGGTCGCGCAGCCGGCCGTAGAAGTCCGAGGGGTGCAGCCGCACCAGCCGGGCCCGCCAGGGCGCTGCGTAGACCGCCACCCAGTCGCCGGGGTCGACGATGCCGCGCAGCTGCCCGTCGACGCTCACCGCCACCTGCCCCGACCGCTCCAGCACGCGCACCGAGACGATCTCGTCGGCGGCGAGCACGAGGCTGCGATTGAAGATCATGTGTGGCGCGACGGGCGTCAGCACGATGCCCTCGAGCTGCGGCGACAGCACCGGGCCGCCGGCGGAGAAGCTGTAGGCCGTCGAGCCGGTCGGCGTGGCCACGATCAGCGCGTCCGCGCTGTACGACGCGAAGAGCTCGGTCGCCCAGGTACACCCCGAGCGAGGCCTGCCGGTCGCGCGCCAGCTTCTCGAGCACGACGTCGTTGACCGCGACGACGTCGAGCGACACCCCGGCCCCGACGTCCGTGCCCGGGGTGATGCGCGGGCGGGGCGGCGGCAGCGCCGGCCCGCGGCCGTAGCGCAGCAGGCTCTCCATGCCGGGCGGGAGCTCCAGCGGCCGGGAGGCCCGCATCGTCAGCGTCAGGCGCTCCTCGAGCTGGGCGCCACCGTGGTGCACCGCCTCGAGCGCCGTCTCGACGTCGCCGACCTCGACCTCGGTGAGGAAGCCCACCCGCCCGACGTCGACGCCGAGCACCGGGCAGTCCGCGGCGTTCGCCACCCGCACGCCGCGCAGGAAGGTGCCGTCGCCGCCGAGGGTCACGAGCAGGTCGAGGTGCCCGGCGCGCTCCGACCTCGTCCTCGGCGCTGCGCCGCGGCGCGTCGTCGTCCCAGACGTCGATGTCCGCCCAGGCGACGTCGTGGGCCTCGCACCAGCGCCGCACCACCGCCGCCGCCTGGACGGCGGCCGGCCGGCCCCCGTGCACGACGATGCCGATCCGGTGCAGCGTGCCGTCCTCGTCGCTCACCCGGCCTCCTCCCGCAATCCCACGACAACGACGACGACGGCCGCGACCAGCGCGACCCCTGCGCCGGCGAACACCGCCTGCAGCTCACCGACCACGGAGGCCAGCGTGGCCCGTTCGTACGCCGGGCACGACCCGGGCGACGACGGGCACAGCGTGAACGGCGTCCCTATGCCAGCCTGCCGGGCCTCGAACACGCGCAGCCCGACTGCGGTGAGCACGCTGAGCCCGACGAGCATGCCCGCGGTGCGGGCGAGCACGGCCAGCGCGCTCGCGATGCCGTGCGCCGGCGCCGCGGTCACGGCGAGCAGCACGGCGTTCAGCGGCGCGACGGCGAGCCCGACGCCGAGTCCCGCCACGACGAGCAGCAGCTGGGCCGGCGCCCCGTACAGCGCCCGCGCGTCCCAGCGCAGCGTGCCCGCGAGCGCGAGGGCGGCGAGCGCGAGGCCCGCCCCGGCGACGGCTCGCGGCGGCACCCGACGCCCCTCAGGCCGCAGGGCACGCCCGATCAGCCATCCGCCGGCGAGCGCGCCGACCGGCAGCGCCGCGAGGAACTCCAGGAGCACGAGCGCGGCGCCGAGCTGGGACGTCGGGAAGCGCGTGACCCGGGCGAACACCGGAACGTCGACGACGACGGCGACGAGCGCCACGCCGACCAGCGCGTTCGCCGCGACGGCAGCCCGGGCGCCGCGCGGCCGCAGCAGCCCGCGCGGTACCAGCGGCGTCCGGGTCCGGCGCTGCCGGGCGGCGAACCCGAGCGCGGCGGCGAGCGGCGACGCCCAGGTAGAGCGGCCAGCGGTCGTCGACCACCGACCGGGTCGTCTCCGCGCCCGCGAACGTCAGCACCACCCCCGCGAGTGCCGCTCCGAGCAGCAGCGCGCCGAGGACGTCGACGTCTGCCCGTCGCCGGCAGCGGAACCCCGGGCGCGGACGCCGCCCGCGAGCGCCCCACCGACGAGCAGGGCCGCCGCCGCGAGGGCCAGCGGGCTGAGCCACGCGCTGTCGCCGGTCACGGGCACGAGCACGGTGCCGAGGCGTGACGCTCTCGGCGAGCGCGGCCGGCGGGCGGAGCGCCAACGCGAGTGCCCCCGCTCCCAGCCCGACCGCTGCGAGCACCGCGGCGGTCGCCAGGCGAGTGGCGGTCGCGGGCCGGGGGCCGCGTGCGGGCGGCCGTCAGCGGGAGCGTCGCCGCGAGCACCAGCGCGACGGTCAGGTTGAGCCAGAAGATGGCGCGCCAGTCGGCGACGGCCAGCACGGCCGCGCCCGAGCAGCGGCCCGAGCACCGCCCCGAGCTCCTGCGCGGCGCCGACGACGCCGAGCGGCGTGCCCCGCTCCCGCTCGCCCCACAGGTCGGCGACCAGGGCGAGCGGTGGGGGGCACGAGACCGCCCGCGCCGAGCCCCTGCAGGGTGCGGCCGGCCACGGCCACCGGCAGCGACGGTCGCGCTGGCCGTCACCAGCGAGCCGAGGGCGAAGCCGAGCAGGCAGACGACGAGCACCGGCGACCCGGCCGGCGACGTCGGACACCCGGCCCGGCGAGCGGCAGCACGACCACGTACCCGAGCAGGAAGCCGGTGACGATGGGCGCCGCCCGGGCCAGCTCGTCGATGCCGAGCCCGACGCCGGCCAGCATGTCGGGGAGGGCGAGCACGACGACGTAGGTGTCGGCGGCGCCGAGCAGCACGGCGGCGGCGGCGCGGCCAGCGCAGCCGCCGCCGGGCCGGCCCGGCGGCCGGCTCGGCCGTCCTGGGCCCCGCCGTCGCGGGCACGCCGGCGGGGTCAGCCGGCCGGAGCACTGATGTCGACCTGCTCGCCGTACTTCTCGAGCACGACCGTGTACGTGCTCTGCTGCTCCGTCGAGAAGAACGGCCCGGTCAGCGTGGCCTCGCGGAGCTGGCCGGTGGCCTCGTCGATGCCGAAGACCGCGGGCACGGGCTTGCTCGGCGTCGGTCGTGGTGAGCACCTTCGCGACGGCCGCGCCGGGGATCTGCGCGTCGCGACCTGCCGCAGCACCTCCGCGCCGCGCCGCTTCTCGCCGGCGAACGTGGCGCCGGTCGCGGCGGTCGAGCAGGTCGGCCAGGCCGCCCTGCGGGGCCAGCAGCGTGCCCGGGTCGTGCACGCCGAACTGCCCGGGGTCGACCTTGGCCCACCCGGCACCGAACAGCTGGGCCCAGACGGTGCCGGCCACCGAGACGACCTTGACGCGCAGCTTCTGCCCGCCGACGAGCGACGTCGAGCGAGCCGCTGAACCGGTCGGGCCGGACGACGTCGCCCTCGCCCCGGCGAGCACCGCGGCCGCGCCCGCGGCGTGCTCGGCGTGGTGATCGTGAAGTGCAGGCGCCGGCGTCGCGTCCAGCGCCTTCTTCGCCGCGGCGAGCGTCGCCGCGGCGTCGGGGCTCGACCGAGCCGGCCGGCGTCGGCCGCGCTGCCGCTCCTCGTGCAGCCCGCGAGCAGCGCCGGTGCCAGCGAGGGCGGCCGCGAGCAGAGTCCGCCGGATCCGGGCAGCACGGGCGGGCAGCAGCGAGGCGGCGCACGGCCCCAGCCTGCCAGACCGCCCACCCGGGGCGGTGCCGGCGACGTGACGGGTGCAGGCTGGGGAGCACGAACATCGCCGGGCCGGCACCGCAGCCCAGCGACCGGCCGTCCCCGAGGAGGGACACGCCCATGAGCGAGGTCACCGACAGCCCGGTCGAACTGGGTGGCGGAGCACACCCGCCGCTACCTCGAGACCGGCGGTGAGGACGGCCACGAGTGGCGGCCGGGCGTCCCGACGCTGCTGCTCACGACGACCGGCCGCAAGAGCGGCATCAAGCGGCGCACGGCGCTGATCTACGGGCGCGACAACGCCGACTACGTCGTCGTCGCCAGCAAGGGCGGCGACCCCGAGCACCCGGCCTGGTACCTCAACCTGCAGGCCGAACCCGGCGGTCGAGATCCAGGTGCTCGACAGCGGTGGTGCCGGCGACGGCGCACGTCGCGAGCGGCGCGGAGCGCGAGCGGCTGTGGGCGCTCATGCGCCAGATCTGGCCCGCCTACGACGAGTACCAGACGAAGACCGACCGGCGAGATCCCCGTCGTCGTGCTGACGCCGTCCGGCCCCAAGGCCTGACGCGATGAGCCTGCAGGCGCCCGCGCGCCGCGGCCGTCAGCGACGCGGACGCCGAGCGCCGGCGCGGCCTGCGCCGGATGAAGTCGGTGGCGACGGCGCTGCTGGTCGCTGGCCGCGCACGGCTACCTGCTCACGCTCCACCGCACGGGCTGGCTCGGGTTCGTCAACGCCGCGTGCGAGGCGGCGACGGTCGGCGCGGCGGCCGACTGGTTCGCCGTCACCGCCCTGTTCCGGCACCCGCTCGGGCTGCCGATCCCGCACACCGCGCTGATCCCTACCCGCAAGGACGCCCTCGGCCGCTCCCTGCAGGACTTCGTCGCGACGCACTTCCTGGCGCCGGACGTCGTCCGCGGCCGGGTCGCCGCCGTCGGCGTGGGGCGCCGCGTGGGCACCTGGCTGGCCGACCCCGCGCACGCGGAGCGGGTCGGCCAGGAGATCTCGGGCGCGGCCCGCGGCGTGCTGCACGATCCTGAACGACGACCGCGTCGTCGCGGTGCTCGAGCAGGTCGTGCTGCGGCCCGATGCTGGCCCGGCCGTGGGCGCCCCCGGCGGGGCGGCTGCTCGAGCACGTCGTGGCGGAGCAGGCGCACCGCCGGCTCGTCGACCTTGCCGCCGACGAGCTGCACACCTGGCTGCGACCACCACGAGGACGTCGTCACCGCCCTGGTGCGCGACCGGGCGCCCTCGTGGACGCCGTCGTGGCTCGACGAGCGCGTCGCTCAGCGCACCTACGCCGAGGCCCTGCGCTGGGCCGGGGACATCCGGGCCGACCCGCGGCACCGGGTGCGGATCGCGATCGACGACGCGCTGCTGAACCTCGCGAAGGACCTGCAGTCGGACCCCGAGACCCAGCAGCGGGCGCTCGAGCTCCAGCAGCGCCTGCTCGAGAACGACGGCGTCCGCGAGGCCGTCGAGGCGCTCTGGGTCGCCGTCCGGGCCGTGCTCGAGGAGGCGACCCGCGACGAGGGCAGCGACCTGCGCCGCCGGCTGGTCGCCGGGCATCGCGTCGTTCGGCACCCGGCTCGCCGGCGACGCCGCCCTGCAGGCGAGCGTCGACCGGTACGCGCAGGACGCCGCCGGACACCTCGTGACGAGCTACCGCGACGAGGTGGCGACGGTGGTCTCCGAGACCATCGAGCGCTGGGACGGCGAGGAGGCCAGCCGGCGCATCGAGCTGCACGTGGGGCGCGACCTGCAGTTCATCCGCATCAACGGCACGGTCGTCGGCGGACTGGTGGGCGTCCTGATCCACGCCGTCACGGTGCTGGTGGGCTAGCTGGTGGGCTAGCGGGTGGGCTAGTCCCTGACGCCCTGGTGGGCGGCCCGTTCCGGGCTGAGAATGGGGGTCCGGGCGCCCGTTGACGTCGGTCCTCTATGGCCGTTGGAGGTCGCGGGCTAGTCGGGCGCTGGGAGTCGCGCTGTTGGGGCCTTCACTGTCGCCGGCGTTCGGTCGCCGAGCACGCGGATTAGATTCGCACCGTCCCTGCGGTTCCCACGGGCGTCCGGGCCTGCATGATCGGGCCGGTGCTGGGAGGTCGAGGATGTTGCAGCAGGCAGGCGACGACGATGTGATCATCGAGCGGGTCGCTGCGGTGGATATCGGGAAGGCCGAGGTGGTGTGCTGTGTTCGTGTTCCGGGCCCGCAGCGCGCCGGGCAGCGTTGGCAGGAGGTGCGCACCTACTCGACGATGACGCGGTCGCTGTCGGCGATGGGTGACTGGCTTCGCGGCCTGGGCGTGAGTCGGGTGGTGATGGAGGCCACCTCTGATTACTGGAAACCGGTGTTCTACCTGCTGGAGGCGGGCGGGTTCGAGACGTGGCTGGTCAACGCCCGCGACGTCAAGCACCTGCCCGGCCGCCCGAAGACCGACAAGCTGGACGCGGTGTGGTTGTGCAAGGTCGCCGAGCGGCAGATGATCCGCCCGAGTTTCGTGCCGCCTGAGCCGATCCGCCAGTTGCGGGACCTGACCCGCTACCGGGTCGACCTGATCGGTGAGCAGAGCCGGGAGAAGAACCGGGCCGAGAAGCTCCTGGAGGACGCCGGAATCAAGTTGTCCGTGGTCGCCTCGGACATCTTCGGGGTCTCCGGTCGGGCGATGATGGGTGCGCTGATCGCCGGTGAACGCGACCCGCTGGTGCTGGCCGGGATGGCCCGCGCCGGGATGCGCAAGAAGATCCCCGAGCTGCGGGAGGCGTTCGAGGGCAGGTTCAGCGAGCATCACGCGTTCCTGCTGGCTCGGATGCTGGCCCACGTCGACGCGATCCAGCGGGACATCCGCGCGGTCGAGGAACGGATCGAGGACTTGATCATCCCTTTCGCTGAGGCGGCGGCCCGCTTGGACGCCATCCCCGGCGTCGGACCGGTCGCCGCCCGCGTGATCATCGCCGAGATCGGCACCGACATGACCCGGTTCCCCACTCCCGCGCACCTGACCTCCTGGGCCAGGTTCGCCCCCGGCGTGAAGGAGTCCGCCGGCAAGACCAAAGGCAACGGCACCACCGGGCACGGCAACCGCTACCTGGCCCGCGTCCTGGGAGAAGCCGCCGTCGGGGCCTCACGAACCGACACCTTCCTCGGCGAACGCTACCGACGCATCGCCCGCCGCCGTGGCAAGAAGAAGGCCATCGTCGCCGTCGGACGATCCATCCTGATCATCATCTGGCACCTACTCGACAACCCTGACGCCGACGTCGTCGACCTCGGCGCCGACCACTACGACCAGCGCCGCGGCACCCAGCGAGCCATCCGCCACCACATCCACCAACTCCAGGCCCTCGGCTACAACGTCACCCTCCAACCCGCCGCCTGACCACCCAGCCGTCCCCGACCCCGCTGCGCTCCGCAGCGCCTTCGGCCTGCCCACGCACCATCCATTTTCGGATTAGAGGGTGCGGACCAGCAGCAGCAGGGCGACGAGCACGATCACGAGGGCGATCCCACCGAGCACGAGCCAGTTCGTCGTCGACGACGGCAGGTCGGGCTGCCGGTAGTTCGTGGCCGAGGTGCTCGACTCGATCGGTGGCGTGTCGCCGGGCTGCACCGAGCCGCCGGGCGCGAGCCCGGGCGTGGTCGAGGGCTGCGGGTCCGGCGGGTCGACCTCGTCGTAGGAGGAGTTCGGGGAGTTCTCGCCGGGCGCCTGGCTCACGGGAGGGCCGTACCCAGCGGGCCCGCGGTCACACGCCCGTGCACACTGTGGCGCGTGGCGGCGTACGGGCAGGACGATGCTGACGGGGACGGCGACGGCGTGCGGCTCTGGGTCGTGCGGCACGGCCCGACCGAGTGGAGCTCCGTCGGCAAGCACACCGGCAGCAGCGACATCCCGCTCACCGAGGAGGGCGAGCGCGAGGCGGCGTCGCTGCGCGACCGGCTCGCCGCCGTCGGCTTCGGCCTGGTGCTGACCAGCCCGCTGCAGCGGGCCCGGCGCACCGCCGAGCTCGCGGGCTTCGCGGACGCCGAGGTCGAGCCGCTGGCCGTCGAGTGGGACTACGGCGACTACGAGGGCCTGACCCGCGCCGAGATCCGCGCGAAGGTGCCCGGCTGGTCGCCCTGGACGAACCCCGACATGCCCAACGGCGAGCGGCTCGACCAGGTGGCCGAGCGCGCGGGCCGCGTGGTCGAGCGGGTGCGGGCGTCGGGGGCGGAGCACGTGCTGCTCTTCGCGCACGGGCACTTCCTCCGGATGGTCGCCGTCACGTGGATCGACTCCCCGTGGACGCTCGCCTGGCGGCTCCCGCTCGAGCCCGCGGCGATGTCGGTCCTCGGCTGGGACCGCGGCACCGCCGTGCTCGAGCGCTGGAACGCCTGAGCGGCCCGCGGCCGGTTTGATCGCCGGGTTTCGCGGCACCCGTTCGCGGGCACGGTGGCGACATGGCCGTGACCCAGATCGTCGACCGGACCGCCGAGGCCAAGGCGCTCGACCCCGTGGCGCGCCGACTCTCGGGCGTCGTCGCCCGCCTCCCCGTCGCCGTCCGCGACGCCCTGCACGGCGTGTGGCTCGGCCACCCCGTGCACCCGATGCTCGCGCAGCTGCCCGTCGGCGCATGGACGAGCGCGGCGGTCCTCGACGTGCTCGCCCTCTCCGTGCCTGACGGCCGCCGGCGCGCCGGCGTCGACCAGGCGGCCGACGCGCTGCTGGCGCTCGGCCTCGCATCGGCGCCGGCGGCCGCCGCGGCCGGCGCGGCGGACTGGTCGGCGCTGCTGCCCGACCAGCAGCGCGTGGGTCTCGTGCACGCCTCGGCGAACGCGGCCGCCATCGGCCTGCTCGCGGCGTCGCTCGTCCAGCGCCGCCGTGGCCGCCGGGCGAGCGGCCGGCTGCTCGGGCTCCTGGGCGTCTCCGTCGCGTCCGCCGGCGCCGGGATCGGCGGGCACCTGTCGTACCACTGGTCCGCGGGTGCCAATCACGCGCAGTCGGTCCCGCACACCACGGAGCCGGGGTGGACCGAGGTGGGCCGCCTCGCCGAGTTCGGTCAGCGGGAGCCCGCCCGTCGATCGGTGGGCGGCACCCCGGTCGTCGTCGTCCGGCGCGGATCGGTCGTGAGCGTGCTGGCCGACGCGTGTTCGCACCTGTCGGGGCCGCTGAGCGAGGGCCGGGTCGTCGACGAGGGTGGCGTGGACTGTCTCGTCTGCCCCTGGCACGGCAGCACGTTCGCCCTCGACGACGGGTCGGTGCAGCACGGACCCGCCACGGCGCCGCAGCCGGCCTTCGAGGTGGACGTGCGCGAGGGCGTCGTCCGGGCCCGGGTCCGGACGACGCCCTGAGCCGCGCTGCCCCGGCCCTCAGACGTTCCGGCGGGTCAGCAGGTCCCGGGTGCGGTCGACCAGGCCCACCATCGGGCCCATCGTCTTGCGGGCGAGCTCGCCGCGTGGCGCCGAGGGGTGCGGACGCGTGGGGGCGGCCTTCTTCGCCGTCCGGACCTTGTCACCGAGGTCCTTGAGCTCCTGCTCCGAGTAGACCTGGCGCAGCGCCGGGAAGAGGTTGCCCTCCTCGTCGGCGACGTGCTCGTGCAGGCTCGTCACGAGCTTCATCAGCGTGGGACGACTCTCGGGTGCGTGCGGGTCCTCACCCTCGAGCTGCTTGAGGAGCTCCTCGACCTCCTGGTGGTCGGCCCGCTCCTTGTCGGCGATGGCCTTGCCGTTCGGCACCCTGTCCTCGATCGCCGGGTACAGGTACGACTCCTCGGCGACGGCGTGCCGCACGAGCTCGGCGATCACGTGCTCCATGGTGTCCTGCCGCTCCTCGGCAGGCAGCTCGCCCTGGAGCCGCGTCAGCATCTCGTCGACCTCGCGGTGGTCGATGATCAGCTCGGCGATGACGTCGTCGTCGGGGCTGTGCTCGGGGGGCATGCGCTCTCCTTGATGGGGCTGTCGGGTTCGTGGGGTTGTCGAGCGGGTGTGCGGGGTCAGGCGGCCTGCAGGCCCTCGCGCAGCCGGCGCAGGGCCTTGCTGATCAGCCGGGACACCTGCATCTGGGTCACACCGACGTCGTCGGCGATCTGCTGCTGCGTCCAGCCGGAGAAGAAGCGGAGCGCCAGGATGCGCCGGTCGCGCGGCGACAGCCGGTCGAGCAGCGGCCGCACGGAGAGCACGTCCTCGATCTGGCCGAGCATCGGGTCGAGGTCGCCGAGCGTGTCGCCGACCGCGAGGTCCTCCGCACCGCCGACGGGGGCGTCGAGCGAGTGCACGTGGTAGAGGTCGGCGCTGGCGACGCACTCGACCACGTCGTCCTCGGTCGCGCCCAGGTGGCCGGCGATCTCGCTGAGCCGGGGGGCGCGCCCGAGGGACTGGGTGAGGTCGGCGGAGGCCCGCTCCACCTCGGCGCGCATCTCCTGGATGCGCCGCGGCGGCCGGATGTCCCACCCCTGGTCGCGGAAGTGCCGCTTCACCTCACCGGAGATGGTCGGGACGGCGTAGGCGAGGAAGTCGCGCCCGCGCTCGGGGTCGAAGCCGCCGGCGGCCTTGACGAGGCCGAGGTGGGCGGCCTGCACCAGGTCCTCGACCGCCTCGCCGCGTGACCGGTAGCGCAGGGCGATGCTGGTCGCGACGGGCACGTTCACGACCACGAGGCGTTCGCGCAGGCGGGTGCGCTCGTCGTCGTCGGTGCACTCCCGCAGCTGCTGGATGATCTCGGCGGTCTCGCGCTGGCGAGCCTCGTCCGACATGCCGCCGTGTCGGTTGGACATGATCCCTCCCGCATCGGCCAGAACGGGAAGCGCGACCTGCAGGGGCTCGGGTCGCGTCGACGGCGCCGCCGCCGCGCCGTACCACGCCAGACCATCACACTCACCCAGATGCCGCAATCGGGGATGAAAACGACATCCGCCCGTCGGCATGGAGAGTGCCCCGCCCCGCGCAGCTGCAGCACCCACCCCTGCGCCTGGCACCGCGCCGCAGGCGGAGCGGGGCACTGCTCCGCTCCTACCCGCTGGCACGCGGCGCAAACCTGCGCGGGCCGCCGTCTCCACCGAATTCGTGCCGCCGCGCCGGTCCAGCCATGGCCGCCGCATGCCGAGAGAACCAGCGTGCGGTACGACGAGGTCGACGAGACGCCGGGGGGCGCCCGGGCGGACGCGCCCGATGTGGCGCCGCTCCCCGTCCCTGCCGTCCTCCCGCCCGCGTTCCTGCGCCCGCTGACCCGGCGCCGGCACGTGCGGGTCCCGGGAGCGACGGCCGGAGCCGTGGAGCGTCTTGCGCTCGGCCTCGCCGACGCGGACTCGCTACCCGTGCCGGTGCACGTGGCCGCCGCCGCGGCCGTCAGCGTCGTCCCGGCGGCGTCGCGCTCGGCTGCACGGCGGGCGACCCGGTCGCCGTCCCGGGGCACCGCGCCCGCAGCCGCTGTCGCCCTCCCGCCGGGGGGCGCCGACCTCGACATCGTGGTCGGCGAGCACGAGGCGGGCTGCGAGCCCGGCCGGCACCGGCAGGACGCGATCCTCTGGCGCCTGCTGCGGCACGTCCCGGGGTGGCGGCCGTCCCTGCCGCCCGGGGACGACGCCCCCGAGGACGCCGCCCGCGACGATCTCGACGACGATCTCTCTGATCTCGACGGCCTCGGCGACACCGCCGAGCTCCCGGCGGTCCCGGCCGCGCCGGCGTCCGGGGTGCCCGCACAGCGCCGGCGCCGCCGCGAGTCGGTTCCCGCCGTCCGCGCGGCGCTGCTCGCCGCCCGCGCCCGCATCGACGCCGCCGACGGCGCGGTCGAGGTCGCGCGCACCACCACCGAGGAGGCCGCGCGGCTGACCGGCGCGGACGTCGCGGCGCTCGTCCTGCGTGGCGTCGCCGGCCCGCGGGTCCTCGCCCTGTACCCGGGCGGTCCCGGCTCCTCCGGAGACCTCTGGGGCCCGGCGACGCTGGCCGCCCTGCTCGGGCTCGGACACCCGGTACGCCGCGTCGTCGAGGACGACCCGCTCGCCGGCGGCGACGCCACCGCCCTGCTCGCCGTGCCCGTGCCCAGCGGCGGCTCCGTCGTGGGCTCCCTGCTCGTGCGCCGGCACGTCGCCCGAGCTTTCGGTGCCGGCGACCAGGACGTGCTCAGCCGGCTCGCCCGGATGGTGGGCGCCGTCCTCGCGGTGCCCGCCGACGCGGGCGACGTCCCCTCGAACGGCCCGGGCGGCCCCGGCGGCCCGTCCACCGACCCGGTCACCGGCCTGCCCGGCGCCCGCCGGCTGGCCGCTGACATCCAGGCGGCCGTCCGCACCGCCGAGCGCGAGCGCATCCCCGTCACCGTCCTCGCGGCCCATCTCGAGGGACTGGGCCGCGTGCGCGCGGAACTGGGCGACGAGGCCGCCGAGGACGTGCTGCGGATGCTCGCCCGCGCCCTCGCCGAACTCCTGCGGGTGGGCGACGTCGCCTACCGGATCGGCCCCGACGAGGTGGCCCTGCTCCTGCCGGTGAGCGACGACGACGCCGTGCCGACCGTGCGTGAACGGCTCGAGGATATCGCTCCCGACCTCCCCGCGGCCGCCGGCCTGCCGGCCACCGCGCCCCGCCTCGGCCTGCTGACCGCGCCGGTGCCGCTGGCCGCGCTGCAGGGCGGCGCGGACGCCGTCGATGCCGCACTGGCCGCGCTCGGCGTAGCACCTCAGCGGGTGCGCTGGGTCGCCGCCCCGTCCTGACCGGCCGGGCGCACGCCGCGCTGCACCCTTGGAGCGCCGCTACACCCGCTCGGCGACGGCCAGCAGCCGCTGCACGGCGCGGTCGAGCGCGGCCTGCAACGGGCCGGCCGCGTCGGCGACCGCCGCGAGCAGGGTGCCGCCCTGGACCGCGGCGACGAGCGCCTCGGCCTCCGCGGCCGGATCGACGCCGGCGGGCAGCGCGCCCTCGTCGACGCCCGCCCGCAGGCCCGCCTCGAGCAGCCCGCGCCAGCGGGCGAACGCCGCAGCCAGCTCCCGCCGCATGTCGGCGCCCACCGCGGGGGACCCGGCGAGCTCCGCGGCCAGCGATCCGAGCGGGCACCCCGCGGCGAACCCGCGCGCCCGCTGCGTCGAGATGACCCGGTACCGCCAGCGCAGGAGCGACGGCGCGTCGGCCGGGGCATCGGTCTCGAGGTGCTGGGCAGTCATGATCGCCTCGCGTTGGTACTGGATGACCGCTCGCACGAGGCCCGCCTTGTCGCCGAAGTGGTGGTACAGCTGCGACTTGCTCGTGCCCGTGGCCGCCCGGACGTCGTCGAGGGAGGTCGCCGCGACGCCGGCCCGGGCCATCAGGCCGGCGGTCGCGGCGACGATCAGGGAGCGGGTGGCCGCGCCCCGGGGTGTCGCGCCGACGGTCAGCACGCCTGCTTGACGTCGACCGCGGATCCCGGGTCGCTCGGCGCGGTGGGCTTCGTGGTGGGCTTCGCGCTGCTCTTCGCGGTGCTCCTGGACGTCGCGCTGCCGGTGGCGGAGGAGTTCGGCGCGGGCGCCGCCAGCGCCTTCTCGATCTTGTCCTGGATGTACTGGAAGTCGGGGCGGGCCGGGTTGATGTTCGCGTCGGTGAAGGGGAGGCTCCGGACCCGACCGGCCTTGACGCGCATCAGCAGCGTGACCCAGGCGTCGGCGTTCTCGAGCTTGATGCTCGTGCTGATGTCGTGCTGGAGGGCCCGGGCCAGGTCGGGGAAGGAGCGCGCGAGCTGCAGCGGGTTGGCCTGCTGCGTGATGGCGCCGATGACGCAGCGCTGCCGGGCCATCCGGTCGTAGTCCGAGGAGTCCGAGCGGGACCGCGCGTACCAGAGCGCGAGGTAGCCGTTGAGGTGCTGACGCCCGCGCTGGATGTACGACTTGACGCCGACCTGCCGGGGCGGGTTGCCGACCTCGTGGCCGCCGACGGGGATGGGCCGCTGCACGTTGACGTCGATCCCGCCCATGGCGTTGACGAACGCCTTGAAGCTGTCGAGGTCGAGGATCAGGTACTCGTTGACGTCGAGTTTCGTGATCTGCTGGACCCCGTCGATCGTCGCCTGCAGGCCCGGGTTCTTGTACCGGTGGTAGTACGCGTAGGCCGGGGACTGCGCGTTCTTCGCGTTCTGCACGCCGAACTGCCAGAGCGCGTTGAACAGGCACGGGTCGGTCGGGTTGTCGCAGGTGTACCCGTTGGGGAACTGCTCGGCCATCGGCGTGCCGGGGGGGAACGGCACGTTCTCGAGGTTGCGCGGGATCCCGATGAGCAGGGTGTCGCCGGTGTGCGTGTCGATGCTGGCGAGGATCGTCGAGTCGGTACGGATGCCGTCGCGGTCGGGCCCGGCGTCGGAGCCGATGAGCAGCACGTTCACGCGCTGGACGCCCGCCCACGGGTCGGGCTGGCCGGCGTGCAGCCGCGCCGGGTGCTCGGTCTCGCTCCCGCTGCTGGTGATGGCCTGCAGGGTGGTGCGGCCGATCAGCGAGTAGTTGGCCGCCTGTGCCGCGACCATGCCGCCTGCGCCAATGATCGAGGCGACGAGCAGGGTGCTGAGCGCGCGCTGCGGACCCGTGAGGCTGGCGAAACGGCGGAGCGACATGTGCGTGCCGAGAACGACGAACGCCCACAGGAGCGCCAGCAGCACGGCACCGCATGCGACCAGGAGCAGGTTGTTCGTGTTGGTCGCGAAGTGCAGGGCGAACGAGGTGGTGTCGCCGAACAGCGCGAAGGCGACCAGGCCCCCGACCACCAGCACAGTGAGCGTGACGAGCACCTTGCCGGCCGTCCGGCGGCCGGCCGCGATGAGGCCGGCGCCGGGGAGCAGGCTGCCCACGATGGTCCAGCCGACGACTCCCGCGAAACCCTGGTCGTAGCCCGTGGCATGGCGGCCGCGCAGCCTGCCCTCGGGCAGCGGCTCGCGCCGGGAGGCCTGCGGGCGCAGCAGGTCGGGGGTGTCGTCGCGGCCGTGGCGTGCCGGCTGCGGCGCGACCTGTGTCACGCATCCACCTCCTCGTCCGGGCACGCTCGCGCGGCCGCCCACGCGGCCGCGCCGCTCATCCTCCCATGAGGACGCACGAACCGACTCCCGAGTTGCGGGTGAAGATCCAGCAACTCTGCGCCACTGTCCGTCACCGCGCGCGTGCCGCGCTTTGCCCTCCCTCGACGGCGGCCGCTACCCTGACCGGGACACGAGGAGGCGTCGCCTAGTCCGGTCTATGGCGCCCGCCTGCTAAGCGGGTTTGGGGCTTCAACCCCATCGCGGGTTCAAATCCCGCCGCCTCCGCGCTGTTCGAAGGGTCCCGGGCGCACGCCGGCCGGGGCCCTTCGCGCTGTTCGGGGTAGGTGGAGTAGCACCTCGGCTACGGAGAGTTCGGGAGGTCTCGTGGTGGCTGGTCCGGGCGCTCGGCGTGTCCTCGGCGGAGCCGCCGTCCTCGTGGTCGGGGGGCTCGCCGCGTGCGGCTCGCACCCGGCCGCCACGCCAAGCACGTCCACCACCGCGAGCCGGCCGGCCGTCGCCCCGAGCGCCGGCGGCACGCCGGCGCCGGCGGCGAGCACCAGCGTGGCCGCGGTCGCCCCCGCCGCCCTGCCCGAGCTGCCGCGCGGCGGCCGCGCGATCTTCCCCACCTATCGGCTCGTCGGCTTCGCGGGTGCCCCCGGGTCGACGGCCTTCGGCCGGCTCGGCATCGGGCGGATCGACGACCGCGTCGCCGAGATCGAGAAGCTCGCCCGCTCGTACGGCGACGGTCGCCAGGTGCTGCCCGTGCTCGAGCTGATCGCCGTCGTGGCCCAGCACTTCCCGGGCGACGACGGCGAGTACCGGGTGCGCGTCGACGACTCGGTGATCGCCGACTACCTGGCCGCGGCGCGCCGGCACCACGCCCTGCTCCTGCTCAACGTGCAGCCGGGCCGCGCGGCCTTCCTCGACGAGGTCAAGGGGCTCGCGCGCTGGCTGAGGGAGCCCGACGTCGGGCTCGCCCTCGACCCGGAGTGGTCCGTGCACGGCAGCCAGGTGCCGGGCCGGGTGTTCGGCTCGACCACGGGCGCCGTGATCGACAGTGTCTCCGCCTGGCTGGACGCGCTGGTACGGGCCCGGGACCTGCCGCAGAAGGCCCTCGTCGTCCACCAGCTGAACCCGGGTGTCGTCCGGGGCTTCGAGCAGGTGCACCGCCGCGCGGGAATCGCCCTGATCAAGAGCGTCGACGGCATCGGCAGTGCGGGCGCCAAGATCACCACGTGGAAGCGCCTGGTCAAGGGCCTCCCGGCGCAGATCCACCCGGGCTTCAAGCTGTTCTTCGAGGAGGATCGCGCGCAGGGCCCGCTCATGACCCCCGCCCAGGTGCTGGCCCTCACGCCGCGACCGGAGTACGTCCTGTACGAATGAGCTGTACGAATGAGGCAGGTGTGGCCGGCCCATACGGGGGTATGCGCGGCCGCATGACACAGCGGAGCGACCAGTTCAGCCAGCAGGACCCGCGGCAGCAGTACGCGCAGCCCGACACCGAGGGCAAGGAGATCCCGGCGGTCGGCGAGCCGGGATCGACCACCCGCCGGATGGACGCCCGCCCCGACCACGGCGAGGACAGCTACCGCGGCTCGGGCCGGCTGACGGGCAGGCGGGCGCTCGTCACGGGCGGCGACTCCGGGATCGGCCGGGCGGTCGCCATCGCCTTCGCCCGCGAGGGCGCGGACGTCGCCGTCGTGCACCTGCCCAACGAGGAGGAGGACGCCCGCGAGACGGCGTCCTGGGTGGAGAAGGCCGGCCGCAAGGCGGTGACCATCGCGGCGGACATCCGCGACGAGCAGCAGTGCGAGCAGCTGGTGGAGCGCGCGGTGCGTGGGCTCGGCGGCCTCGACGTGCTCGTGAACAACGCCGCGTTCCAGATGGCGCAGCCCGGCGGCCTGCCGGACATCACGACCGAGCAGTTCGACCGCGTCGTCAAGACCAACATCTACGGGATGTTCTGGGTCACGAAGGCGGCCCTGCGTCACCTCGGCGAGGGCGCGAGCATCATCAACACGTCGTCTGTCCAGGCCTACCAGCCCTCGCCCGAGCTGCTCGACTACGCGCTGACGAAGGGCGCGATCGTCAACTTCGGCAAGGGCCTCGCCCAGGCACTGGCCGAGAAGGGCATCCGGGTCAACACCGTCGCCCCGGGCCCGGTGTGGACCCCGCTCATCCCCGCGACCATGCCGCAGGAGAAGGTCGCGTCGTTCGGCGAGCAGGCGCCGCTCGGCCGAGCCGCGCAGCCGGCGGAGCTCGCCCCGGCGTACGTCTTCTTCGCCTCGCAGGAGTCGAGCTACGTCACCGCCCAGGAGCTCGGCGTCACCGGCGGTTCGCCGCTCGCCTGAGCGTCCCGGAGGACCGGCGCCAGCAGGAGGGCCCGGCGCGGGCAGGCGGCGACGGCTGCCCGCGCCGCGGCCACGGCGTCCGCCGGGAGCGGCCCGACGGGCACCACGGGGTAGCCCCACGCGTCGAGGTCGACGACGCGGCGCGCGACGAACGCGCACATCCCGATCCCGTCGCAGCGGGCGGGGTCGACGGCCAGGCGCAGGGGACCCGCGGGACCCACGGGACCCCTCCGGCGGCGGTTCATCGGCGCCCCGGCAGGGGAAGAACGCGGCCGTAGCCGCCCGCGCCGCAGCGGCCGCGGCGCAGGTGGTGCTCGACGTCACCCGCGAAGGTCTCCAGGGCACTGCGCAGCATGCGGACGGCGCCGTCGGGGTGGGAGCAGGCGCCTCGCCCGTCGATCTCGCCGGACTCCTGGAGCAGCCGCTCGACGCCACCGCGCCGGGCCCGCCCCCGGGCCAGCCGGGCGGCGAGGTCGGCGACGGAGGGGAGCCCGAACAGGCAGGGCCCGCACTGCCCGGCGCTGCTACCGGCCAGGTAGGCGAGGACGGCCGCGGCCTCGGCGAGGCCGCAGGTGCCGTGCGGGAGGACGGCGACCAGGCCGGCGCCCGTGTCCGCGTCGCGGTCGGGCCCTGCCAGGGCGCGGTCGGCCGCTGCCCGCCACGGCAGCCAGGTGCCGGCGTAGCCCCCGAGCAGCACGGCCTGCGGCGGCGGGCCGCCCACGCCGCGGACGCGGCGGAGCACCTCGGCGATCGTCTCGCCCGGTGCCGCCTCGACGACCGTGCGCAGCCCGTCGTCGAGCACGGTGACGAGGGCGGCGACCGCGGCGCCCGGCAGCCCACGCGCGACCAGGGCGACGCGGGCGAGCGTCTCGACGTTCTGGACCACGGCGGCGCCGGGGTGGCGGGCGCCGCCGTCCGGCGCCGGCAGCAGGGGACCGCCGGCGAGCGACCGGCGGATGGCGCCGGACTCCCCGGAGAGGTACGTCGCGGAGGCCGTCACCACCCGGACCGGCGGCCCGGGCAGGCCGGCCGTCGACCGCTCCCGCAGCGCGCGGGCGACGGCCGGGAGGGCGGCGCTGTCCTCGTGGACCCACAGCACCGTCTCGCGCGCCCCCAGGACGGCGCCCGCGAGCGCCAGCCCGTCGAGCACGAGGTGCGGTCGCAGTGCCAGGAGGACCAGGTCCTTGGCGCTGGCGGGCTCGCTCTCCGCGCCGTTCGCGACGACCGTCGCGGTCCCGCCGGTGAGCATGACGCTGCGCCACTTGGCGGCCACCGGGAAGTGCGCGCCGCCGCGGCCCGTCAGGGCGTGGTCGTGCAGCCGGTCGAGCAGGCCGGCCGCCGGGCTGGGACCGTACCGGCGCAGGTGCTCCCCGAGGCTCTGGAGGGCGCCGGGGACGGACCCGTGGACGGTGGGGAGGTGCACCGCAGCGTCGAGCAGGGCCGCCGGCGGCGCGAGGCGGCCGGTCGGGGAGCCGCGCAGCGCGGCCGTGGACGTCATGTCCGGACCAGCCGGCGGCGGGCGGTCCAGCGGGCCAGTGCCAGGGTGACGACGAGCGCGCCCGAGCCCGCGTACAACGGCCGAAGCAGGGGACCGTCGCTGCCGGCGAGCAGACCGTGGAACCAGACGAGACCGAAGCACAGCGAGGCGAACCGGTGGATGGGCCACCAGAGCCGTCCGGTGAGCCGCCCGGCGAGTGCGGCCGTGCCGCCTGCGAGAGCGCCGCTGTAGAGGCCGAGGACGCCGAGCGTGACGGGCACCGGCCGGTAGGTCGAGGCCAGCGGGACGACGGACCCGGTCCAGCCCACGCCCGCGTAGCGGTCGGTCGCGAGCACCACGACGTGCAGCACGAGGAAGGCCAGGGTGAACGCCGCGAGCCCGGCGTGCAGGCGGAGCCGCAGCAGCGGGTGCGGCCGCCGCAACCGGGCCGCGGCCGGGTGCGCGAGGAGGAGCCCGGTGCAGACCAGGGCCGTGAGCAGGACGTAGGCCGTCAGCCCGGCGGCACGGCCGAGGATCCACGGTGCCTTCTGGTTGCCGGCGAGGCCGGTGGCGGCCCAGCCGGCCGCGGCCGTCGCCACGGCGCAGGAAAGGGCGGTCGCGACCGTGGCGCCGACGGCGCGGCGTGCGGCGGGGGCGGGGCGGGCGGGCTCCGTCCGCGTGTCCAGGAGCTCGCTGATCACCGCGCGCCCTCCAGGTCGCGTTGCCACAGCAGGAGGGGCCGCATCGCGGGCGTCACCTCGACGCGCCCGCCGTCGTCGATCCACAGAGCCGCGAGACCCTGCAGCCCGGCCAGCGCATGGGCCTCGCCGAGCCCGGCGACGAGCAGGGCCTTGGCCCACACCTCGGCCCGGGCCGGGTCGT
This sequence comes from uncultured Actinomycetota bacterium, assembly GCA_963792195.1. Taxonomy (GTDB): domain Bacteria; phylum Actinomycetota; class Actinomycetes; order Actinomycetales; family Kineosporiaceae; genus DATKNA01. Next base: position 33,849 of record CAWBVK010000014.1, read on the forward strand.
CGGCGGCCACGGTCACGGCGCGGACGCCACCGGCCGCGCTCGTGCCCGTCCGGGGGTCGACGATGTGGTGCAGCTGCCGGCCGCCCGCCGACCACGTCCGGAGCCGCACCGACGAGGTGGCCACCGCCAGGTCGTCCACGCGCAGCACGGCCACGGGCAGGTCACCGCCGAACGGGTCCTCGACGCCGACGCGCCACCCGTCGCCCTCCGGCCCGGCGCCCCCGAACCGGCAGTCGCCCCCGGCGTCCACGAGGTGGACGCTCCCTGCCCGGGCCAGGTGGGCAGCCGCCCCGCGGACGGCGAGGCCCTTGCCGATGCCACCGAGATCGATCGGCAGGGCGCCGACGCCGACCGTCCGGTCGGCGCGGTTCAGGACGGGTCGCCAGGGGCCCGAGGCGGCCGGCGCCGCGGCCTCGTGGACCGCCGGGACGTGCACAGGACCCGACCGGAACGGCAGCGTGCGGTCGTAGCCGAGCCCGGCCAGCGGACGGAGCACGCGCGGGTCGAACAGGCCGGCGGTGTCGCGGTGGGCCAGCTCCGCCTCGGCCACGGCGTCGAACAGCTCCTGCGGGACGGCGTGCAGCCGGCCGGGCGCGGCGTTGACGCGCACCAGGGGACCGGTGGGGACGAAGCGGGTGCAGGCCGCCTCGATGCGGGCGAACACGTCGCGCGCCGCCTCCAGCGCGGCCCGCGCCGCCTTCGCCGGTGCGAGCACCTGCAACACGACCTGCGTGTTCATCGCCTCGAAGGTCGAGGTGTGCAGCGTCGCGACCGTCACGAGGACCTCGTCGTGACGTGCGGCGTCGGGATCGTTGGCGGGGCGGGCGGGGTGACGTTGTGCACCGGCGCCGGCGCGCGGGTCGGCTGGGTCTTCGGCGTGGGAGCCGCGGGTGGCGTCGTGGGCGCCGGCCTTCCGCCGGACGGCGACGGGACACCGGAGGAGTGGCGCGGGTACGTCGGCGGGCGCGTCGCGGAGGCGGTGCTCCGGGTGCTCTGGGTGCTCCGGGTCCGCCCGCTGCTCGGGGGGCCCGAGCGGAGGGCCCGCAGCTGCGCCACGAGCCGGCGCAACTCCGCCTCCTGCGTGGCGATCTGCCGCCCCACGGCCGCCGGGTCCCGGGTCGGGGTGACGGCGGGCTGCGTGGCGGTCGTGCCGGGCGACGGGGCGGCCGTGGTGGCCGCCGTCGCGAGGGCGGCGGCGCCGGGATCGTGCCCGGTGGCCCAGACGAGCACCGTGGAGAACAGCGCCGCCGCCGAGGGCGTGAGGACGGCGAGCCACGGGCGGCGCACCCGGATCCGCTCAGTCATCGCCGCCCCCGCCGCCGTCGTGGTGGTCGCCGCCCGTCGTCGTACCCACCGGAGCCGGAGCCGGGGCGGGAGGCGACGTCGGGCGGGTGACGCGGGGCGGCCCTGTCCGGGACGTGTGCGTGGAGGGGGCGGCGGACGTGGCCGTTCGCGCCGGCTTTCGAGCGAGCCGCGCCTGGAGGATCCGCACCTCGCGCTCGAGCCGCGCGGTCTCGTCGCGCAGCCGGGCGAGCCGGGCGCGGTCGGCCGCCGGGGAGGGCGAGCCGTCGATGCGGCCCGAGCCCGGGGTGGTGGCAGGGGTGGCGGCACGCGTGCGGGGGGAGGGGGCCGGCGCGGCGGAGGCTCCCGTGTCGGGGTCGGTGAGCGCAAGGGCGGCCGCTCCCGCGACACCCCAGCCGAGCACCACGACCCCGGCGGTCGTCGCGTGCAGTCGCCGTCCCATCGACCCTCCCGTCCAGGGTGCCACCGCTCCCGCCTCGTCCTCGGCAGCTCTGCGCCGAATCTTGAGTGCCGGCGTCACGACGACCGGGTGGTGGCGTGCGTGGTCGGCGGGGCCGGAGGCGGGGGCGGGGGTGGGGGCGCCGGCCGGGACGTCGCGGCCGCCGTGGTCGTGGCCGCCGAGGTCGTGCCCGCCGAGGTCGGACCCGTCGATCCCCGTGCCGCGCGGCCCGGAGCGGGGCCGGACGACGCCTGTGCGGAGGATGTGCCGCCTCCGGCCGAGGCGAGCCGGCGCCGGAGCGTGCGCACGGTCGCCGCGAGCGCCCGCACCGAGGCCGCCTGGGCCGCGAGCTCACGTCGGAGCTCCGGGGTCGTGGGTGGCGCGGCCGCCTCGGCGGCCGCCTGTGCCGGGGGGACGGACGGCGCGGCCTGGCCGGCCGTCCAGGCGAGGGTCGCGGCGAACACCGCGGCCACCGGCGGGGCGATCACCGCCACGACGGGCCGGCGCACGGTGATCCGGGTCGTCGGCGGGGTCGTCATGCGGCTGGGCCTCCTGCTGCGACGTGGGGACCGCCCTGGCACTGTCGGTCGCTCCGAGGGTGCGGCAGGCTCCTGACACGCCGGGGAGAGCAGGATGAGAGGACTCTCATCGGGCGACGAGCCGGTAGCCCACGCCCCGAACGGTCTCGATCCGCAACTCGCCGATCTTGCGCCGCAGGTACCTGACGTACACGTCCACGACGTTGGAGCCCGGGTCGAAGTCGTACCCCCAGACCCGGCTCAGGAGCTGTTCCCGGGAGAGGACGTGGTCGGGGTTCAGCAGGAACGTCTCGAGCAGCGCGAACTCGCGTGCCGAGAGCTCGGCGGCGTGACCCGCGGCGGCGACCCGGCGGGTGCGGAGGTCGAGCGCCAGGTCGCCGCACCGCAGCACGGTCGGCTCGGCGGTCCCGCCCTCCGAGCGCAGCCGGAGCCGGACCCGGGCGAGCAGCTCGTCGAAGCTGAAGGGCTTGGCGACGTAGTCGTCGGCGCCGCTCTCCAGGCCGGAGACTGTCGTCGCCGTGTCCCGCCGCGCGGTCAGGATGATCACGGGGAGCCGGTTGCCGCCTGCGCGCAGGCGGCGCAGGACCGCGAACCCGTCGAGCAGGGGGAGGCCCAGGTCGAGGAGCAGCAGGTCGTGCTCGCCGCTCTGCGCGGCGTCCAGCGCGGCGGCGCCGTCCGGCACGACCGTGGGCACGAACCCCGCGGCACGCAGGCCCCGCTCGACGAACGCGGAGATGCGCGCCTCGTCCTCGGCGATGAGGATGCGGTTCACGTCCACACCACGGTGGTCGCCTCCACCGCGGTGGCGGGCAGCACGAGGGCGAAGCAGGCGCCGGGGCCGCCCGCGGCCGCGAGCACCACCTCGCCGCCGTGGGCGGCCGCGATCCCCTGGACGATCGCCAGCCCGAGGCCGGACCCCTGGTCGCCGCGCTGCGCCCGGCCGGGGGTCCAGCTGCCGCGGCCGAAGCGCCGGAAGATGCGGGAAGCGTCCTCGGCCGGGACGCCCCGGCCCGTGTCCCGCACCCAGAGCCGGAGCGTGCCGTGCTCGAGCGCGGCGCCCATGCCGATCTCGTCGCCGTCGGACGTGTGCCGCACGGCGTTGGCCGCCAGCTGGAGCAGCGCCTGCGTCAGCCGCTGGGGGTCGGCCACCACGAGCGCTTGTGCGGTGCCGTCGAGCACCCAGGTCCGCGGCCCGAGGGCGCGTGCCTTCCCGAGGACGTCGGCGACGAGCCCGTCGACGTCGACGTCCTGCACGTGCAAGAAGTCCGGGCGCCCCGCCTGGGCGAGCGTGATGAGGTCGTCGACCAGCCGGCCCATGCGGTCGAGCTCGTCCAGGAGCAGCGCCCGGGTCTCCTCGACGTCCGCCGTCCGGTCGGCGTCCATGAGCTCGAGATGCCCGCGGAGGATGGTCAGCGGGGTGCGGAGCTCGTGCCCCGCGTCGTCGAGGAACTGCTGCTGGGTGCCGAACGCGGACTCGAGCCGGTCGAGCATCGCGTTCACCGTCCTCGTCAGCTCTGTCACGTCGTCGCTGCCGCGCACCGGGATCCGGGCGTCGAGTTCGGTGTGCGAGATGCGGTCGGCCGTGCTGCGGAGCAGCCGCAGGGGGCGCAGCAGCCGCCCGGCCACCAGCCACTCGCCGAGCGCCACCACGACCAGGGCCAGCAGCGAGACCACGGCGAAGCGGCGCGCGATGCCCGCGACCTGCTCCTGCAGCGGCCGGAGCTCCACGGCCACCACGTAGGTCCCGACCTCCGGCCGGCCGGTCACCCGCACCTGGACCGCGACGTAGCGGATGAGCCCGCGGCTGGTCTCGGCCTCCCGCACGACGGCGGGCGCCTCGGGACCCAGCGCGGTGACGCCCGCGAGGAACGCGGGTTCCCGTTCGAGCGCGAGCGGCCGCGGCCCGGTCGTCACGTACGCGGGCCGCCCGTCGACGAGCGCGAGGAAGGCCTCGTCGTCGCCTGCCGCCTGCGCCTGGAGCGCGGAACGGAGCAGGGTCCGGACGTCGGTGGCGGAGCCGGCAGCCGCCGTCGTGCGCACGTGCGCCTCGAACTCCCGCACATCGGCGACGAGGCTGTCGTCGGCCTGCCCGAGCAGGGCGTCACGCTCGACGACCACCGTCGCCGCGCCCGCGAGCGCCATCCCCGAGGCGGCCAGCGCGAGGACGGTCGCGAGGATGCGCGCCCGGACGCCGAGCACGCGCCTGCCCCGGCGGCCCGCCGCCCGGGACCCCGGGTCCGCCGCGGTCGCCGGCCCGGGCGCCGGGCGAGGCGCTCGGGCGTCCACGGTCCCGCCGTCGGGCGAGCTCGCGGGCGCGGCGGGTGGCGGCTCGAGGTCGCGGACGGTCATCGCCCCTCCGACGTGGGGTCGGGCGTCGGGTTCCACGTGCCCGTCGGAGTGCCGTCGTGGCCGCCTTCGTACGGCAGCGATGCGACGGGCGGCACCGGGACGGTGGCCACCTCTCCCCGGTGACCGTGCTCGCCGTCGGGCGGCCGGCGGGCCTCGCCCGACGAGCCGGTCGTGGGCTGCTGCGCCTCGTCGCCGAGGTGGCCTGGAGTGCCGGAGGGCAAGGGCCCGGACGGCGACGGCGCCGGTGGCGCCGACGTGCCGCCGGTCGAACCGTCCGGTTCACCGGATCCGGCGGACGGGACCGGTGCCACGGGGGCAGGGGGGTCGGCCGGGGTGACGACGAGGGCCGGGGCGACGTCGTCGCCGGGCGGGGCGGGGGTGGCGGCGAGGACGTGCGTCGCGGCGGCCACACCGACCACGGCGACGGCCAGGGCGGCCGCGTGCACCAGGCTCCTCACGCCCCCAGCGTGACCCAGGGAGGCCGCCGCGGGCACCGCCCGGCCGATGAGAATGCTGTCATCTCGTTGTGGGCCGATCGGCCCGGATCAGGCGGAATCGCGCACGTCGAGCTCGGGGGCGAGCCACACCACGTGGGCTGCGGCGTCCGGCGTGAGGTGCAGGCAGCGTTCGTCGTCCACCCAGATCGCGGTGAGATCGTGCGCGGTGGCGAGCTCGCGGACGTCGCCGGCTCCCGCGACGAGCAAGGCGCTGCTCCACGCCTGGGCGGTCGTGGTCTCCCGGTCCAGGACGGTCGCCGCGAGGAGCCCGCCGTCCTCCCGCGCCGGCTTCGACGACGTTGCGACCGCCCGGTCGTCGGCGCGCAGCACGGCGAGCCGGCCGGTCGCGCCCGCCGGGTCCTCGAGGGCGACGCGCCAGCCGTCGCCGTCCGGGCCGTGCCCGGAGAAGCGCCGGCCGCGGCCGGCGTCCACGAGGTGGACGTCGCCAACCCCCGAGAGCGCCGCGGACGCGAGGTCGACGGCGATCCCCGTGCCGATGCCGCCCAGATCGACGGGGGCGCCGAGGCGCACGGCGAGGCGGTCGGCGTCGAACGCGGGCCGCCACGGCCCGACGTGCGCGGGAGCCCCGGCCGGGGGCAGACGCGGGTCGAACAGGGCGCCGGTGAGCTCGTGGGCGCGCGCCGCGCGCTCGAGGGCGAGGTAGAGCTGCGGCGGCACGACGTGCCAGGCGTCGGGTGCGGCGTTCGCGGTGCCGAGGGGGCTGTCAGCGGTACGGGAGCACGCCGTGGCGACGCCGTCGATCGCGGCGCGGGCCAGGGCGAGCGCGGCGCGGCCGGTGTCGGGCGGGGCGACGACCTGGAGGGTGACGGTCGCGCCCAGGGCGCCGAAGGTGAACGTCTGCGAGCGCGCTCCGGTCCGGGCGACGAGGCTCATGCCCGCTTCGTCGGCGCCTCCGGACGCAGCCTTGACTGCCGGTCGCCAGGTCGGGCGGGGCGGGGGGACGCAGGTGGAGAGCGGCGACCGCCGCGACGAGCAGGGCGCCGCCGAGCACGTTCCCCGTTGTCAGGCGCTCGCCGAGCACTCCGTCACAGGGCCGTCACAGGGACTGCAGCACCCGCATCCGGTCGGCGCGGGCCCGCCGCGACACGTCGGCGTCCCGGGCGAAGGCGTCGAAACCGTGCGGCACGCCGGGGTGCACGTGCAGCTCGACGGGTGTTCCGGTGGCGGCGATGCGGCGGGCGTACTCAACGTCCTCGTCGCGGAAGATGTCGAGGGCGCCGACGTCGACGTAGGTCGGCGGGAGCCCGCTGAGGTCGCCGGCGCGGGCGGGCGCCGCGTAGTCGGGGACGTCGTCGCTGCCGGCGTCCCCGCCGAGCAGGGCGCCCCAGCCCGTGACGTTGTCGTCGTACGTCCAGGTCAGGAAGGGCTCGAGCGCGGGGTCGGGCGTCGTGGTGCGGTCGTCGAGCATCGGGTAGATCAGGATCTGATGGGCGAGTGCGGGGCCGCCGCGGTCGCGGGCGAGCAGCGCGACGCCGGCCGCGAGGCCTCCGCCGGCGCTGTCACCCATGACGGCGATCCGGGCGGGGTCGACGCCGAGGTCGGCGGCGTGCCCGGCCAGCCACACCAGGCCCGCGTAGCAGTCCTCGACGGGCACGGGGTGGGGGTGCTCGGGTGCGAGCCGGTAGTCGACCGCGAGGGCGGGCACGCCGGACTCGGCGACGACGGAGCGGATCAGCTGGTCGTACAGGTCCACGCTGCCGAGGATCATCCCGCCGCCGTGGATGAAGAGCGCGGCGGGCCCGGCGCCGTCGCCGTCCCGGCCGTCGGGGGTGTACCAGCGCAGCGGGACCTGCCCCCCGTCCGGCGCCGTCGCGACGTGATCGGCGGTGGTTACGCCTGCCACCGGCGGGATCTGCGAGGAGATCAACCAGAAGGTGGCGGAGGAGCCGTCCCGGCGCGTGCGCCAGTCACCCGCCGGCGGCAGCGGGCCGGGTTCGGCCAGCGCGGCCAGGGGAGCCAGGCCGGCAGCGACCTCGGGATCGAGGGAGAGGGCCATGCCTCCGCACTATGGCATGCCCCCGGCCGGGGCCGGGGGCATGCCAACGGGGGCGGAGCTCAGCCCGCAGCCAGCCTCTGCTTGAGGCCGTCGAGCTCGTCGAGCAGGGTCGAGGGCACCTTGTCGCCGATCTTGGCGAACCACTCCTCGATGAGCGGCAGCTCGGCGCGCCACTCCTCGGGGTGCACCGCCAGCGCCTTGGCGACCTGCTCGGGCGTGACCGCGTCGAGGCCGGCGAGGTCGAGCGCACCCTCGGCGGGCACGAGGCCGACCGGGGTCTCCTCGGCGTCCGCGGTGCCCTCAACGCGCTCGACGATCCACTTGAGCACGCGGCTGTTCTCGCCGAAGCCGGGCCAGAGGTACGAGCCGTCACCCCCGTCAGTCGTGTCCTTGCGGAACCAGTTCACGTAGAACAGCTGCGGCAGCTTGCCGGCGTCGGCGGTCTTGCCGATGTCGAGCCAGTGCTGGAAGTAGTCGCCGGCGTGGTACCCGATGAACGGCAGCATCGCCATCGGGTCGCGCCGCACGACGCCCACCGCACCCGTTGCGGCGGCCGTCGTCTCGGAGCTGCAGGTGGCGCCCATGAAGACGCCGTGCTGCCAGTCGCGCGACTGCACGACGAGCGGGATCGTGCTCTTCCGCCGGCCGCCGAAGACGATGGCGCTGATCGGCACGCCCATCGGGTCCTGGTACTCCGGCGCGAGGATGTCGACGTTCTCCGTCGGGGTGCAGAACCGGCTGTTGGGGTGGCTCGAGACGACGCCGCCGTCCGGCGTCCAGTCCTCGTGCTTCCAGCTGGTGAGGTGGGCCGGCGGCTCCTTCGTCATGCCCTCCCACCAGACGTCGCCGTCATCGGTCAGGGCGACGTTCGTGAAGATGGAATGCCCCTTCTCGACGGCCCGCATGGCGTTCGGGTTCGTGTGCCAGCCGGTGCCGGGAGCGACGCCGAACAGGCCGGCCTCGGGGTTCTGCGCGTAGAGCCGGCCGTCGGGGCCGAAGCGCATCCAGGCGATGTCGTCGCCGACCATCTCGGCCTTCCAGCCCGGGGAGGGTCGGCTCGATCATCGCGAGGTTCGTCTTGCCGCAGGCGCTCGGGAAGGCGCCGGCGACGTAGTGGACCTGACCCTCGGGGCCGATCAGCTTGAGGATGAGCATGTGCTCGGCCATCCAGCCCTCGTCACGGGCGATGGCGCTGGCGATGCGCAGCGAGTAGCACTTCTTGCCGAGCAGGGCGTTGCCGCCGTAGCCGGATCCGTACGACCAGATCTCGCGGGTCTCGGGGAAGTGGGTGATGTACTTCGTCTGGTTGCAGGGCCAGGCGACGTCTTTCTGGCCGTTCTCGAGGGGCGCGCCCACCGAGTGCAGGCAGGCGACGTAGTCGGCGTCCGACCCCATCTTCTCGAGCACCGGGGTGCCGATCCTGGCCATGATGCGCATGCTGACGACGACGTAGGCGGAGTCGGTGATCTCGACGCCGTACATCGGCTGGTCGGCGTTCAGCCGGCCCATGACGAACGGGATGACGTACATCGTGCGGCCGCGCATCGAGCCGCGGTACAGCTCGGTCATGGTGGCGCGCATCTCGTCGGGCGCCATCCAGTGGTTGGTGGGGCCCGCGTCGGCCTCGTCCCGGCTGCAGATGAAGGTGCGGTCCTCGACGCGGGCGACGTCCGACGGGTCGGACGCGCACCAGAAGCTGTCGGGCTTCTTCTCGAGCCGCACGAAGGTGCCGGCCGCGACGAGCTGGCCGGTCAGGTGCTCGTACTCGGCCTGGCTGCCGTCGACCCAGTGGACGGCGTCGGCCTGGGTCAGCTCCGCCACCTCGCGCACCCAGGCCAGGAGCCGGGCGTGCGTGGTCGGAGCGCTGTCCGTCTCGCCGGCCGGCATGGTCTCGCCGACCGCGGGGCTGAGGTCCGTCGTCACGATGTGCGCCTCTCTCGACTCTGTCGTGGTTGCTCCCGTCGTGAAGGGTCGCCTCGTGAGCGGCCCGGGAGCCGATGACGATGCGTCACCGTGCACGGCTCCTCCTGCGGGATCTCTTCACGGTATGGGTGGTTCCTCGTCGCGCCAACCGCACAGACGTGCGCATCTTGTGAAGCCGGTCACAAGCGGCTCACCTGCGCGGAAGCCCTTCCAGAAGCTCTGCAAGTACTTGCAGTATCAGTCGGCGAGACGGCTAAGGGCAGAGGCTTTGGTCCCGCACCCCGGTCACCTTGCGTAGCTGGCTCCGCCCCAGGCCTCGGACGCCGCCCGCGCGACGCCGTACTGATTCGGCAGCCGGCTACCGGGTCCGGTAGGCTCTCGTGCGTCGTCGGGCCGTGCGGTCCGCGCGGCGGGCGCCCGTAGCTCAACGGATAGAGCATCTGACTACGGATCAGAAGGTTGGGGGTTCGAATCCCTTCGGGCGCGCTCGTTGAGACAGCGACCACCTGGCCCTGACCAGCAGCGATGCCGGTCAGGGCTTCGTGGTTTGTCACGGGCTTCACGCGTCCAGGGGCCCGTCGGTCCGCACCGAGTCCGCACCAGGCGTCACTGCTTCGTCGAGGCGGTCGGCGACGGCGTCGAGGTCCGCGTCGAAGCCGAAGCGGGCCCGAGCATGCGCTGGACGACCTTCACATTGGCGCCAGTGGCGACAGCGAGGCTGCCGGCAGTGTCCCGAGACCGTGTGGCGTCAGAGGCTGCAGACCCACCCGCATGACCGCGGCGTCGAAGACGTGGTGGCGCAAGTTGGAGTTCCGCAGCTGTTTTCCGGTCTTGGTCGTGAACAGCAGCGCATCCGGAGGGCGACTGGCGACCAAGGCACGCAGCGCTGGCATGAGGAAGCGCGGAATCGGGACGGATCGTTCTCGGTGGTTCTTCGGGGTATCCGTCTGCAGCCGGCCGGAGATCTCCACCACGTTGGCACTGACGTGGACGCGCCGCCGCTCGAGATCCAGGTCACGGACGCGCAGCGAGGCCACCTCCCCGACCCGCAGTCCCATGTAGGCGAGGAAGTAGATCAGTGTGTCGTGCTCGGGTGCGCACTCCTGCGCCAGCCGCCGGACCTCCTCGTGGGTGAGGAAGCGTTGCTTCCCGATTGGCTGACGAGGCAGCGCGACTCCCTGCGCGACGTTCCGCGCGAGTCGTCCGTCGCGTACGGCGAGAGTCAGCGCCTGGGACAGCACAAGAAGTGACAGCCGTCTCAGCGATGGGCCGATCTGCGTGGAGAGTTCGGCCTGCCACCGGACGACGTCAGCATGTATGGGCCGCCGAAGCCGAGCATGCGCGCCCATCGGCGGAGGCGGGCGTAGCGGAGCCGGGCGGGGACAGGCTTGCCACTGATCTGCTCGGCGTGCTCGTCGGCCTCCCGGCGTCCGATCGCCCAGCAGGCTTGAATGAGCCTGCCGACGTGATCGGCTCGGCGGCCGGCGTCCTGGACGTCGTGGGCGCTCAGGCGACCAGAGCTGTGTCCGGTGGCTTCGGTGCTCTTCGTCGCGTACTTGGCGAGGTACCCGGCAACCTGCCCCTCGGTCAGCGCCCCTGGGGCCGGCCGGTACACGCTGATCGACCGCAGCGCCGAGAGCGAGCTGCTGCCGCTGTGCCTCGAGGTTTCCGTCGCGGTGGTCGCCGCGGGTGTGTACAACAGCGGGCTGCTCGCCGACCCGCGTCCGGGTGCGCCCTTCGACTACCGGCCAGCACCACAGGAGCGGCTCGAGATCGCGACCCGGGTGGCGGAGTTGTCAGGCAGTACGACGTGCCTCTGCGTGCGGCCGCCTTGCAGTTCCCCCTCGCTCACCCCGCCGTGCGGGCGGTAGCCGTCGGCTGCCGCGGCCGGCACCAGCTGCAGGAGAACCTCGCCCTGCTCCGGACGCCGGTTCCGCAGGCCCTCAAGCAGCAGCTCGGCTCCGCCTCTACCGGGTGACCTCGCGCGCCTTGCGCAGCCACTCCTCGACGCCGCTGACGTGCATGAGCATGGCGGCGTGAGCACGATCAGGCTCCCGGGCGGCGATGGCGTCGACGATCGTCTGGTGCTCGCGGACCGTGCGCTCCTGCGCGCCCTGTTCCGTGCTCCCGCGCCACAACCGTGCGCGGTTCGTCGGCGCCGACAAACCGTCCACGAAGGACGCCAGAACCGAGTTGCCCGTCGCCAACCCGATGAGGCGGTGGAACTCCACGTCGTGGCGCAGCATGTCCTCGGGCCCGGCCTGCGGCTGGCTGGCGTCGACCTCGTTCTGCAGGTCCGCGATCTGCTCGGCGGTGATGTGCTGAGCCGCCATCGCGGCCGCAGCGGGCTCCAGGATGCGCCGGACCCGCAGGAACTCCAGCACGCTGTCGTCCTGGTGGAAGTCGACAACGAAGGTCAGGGCGTCGAGCAGCACCTCGGGCGCGAGGCTGGTCACGTAGGTGCCGTCACCGTGGCGGACGTCCAGGATGTTGATCAACGACAGGGCGCGCACGGCCTCTCGGAGCGAGTTCCGGGACAGGCCCAGCTGCCCCGCGAGGTCGGCCTCCCGCGGCAGACGCTCTCCCGGCCTCAGCTCGCCACTGACGATGAGCTCCTTGATGCGGAGAATGGCTTCGTCCGTGAGCGCCATGACACCCCTTCCCGGCCGAGCCCGCCTTCGTCGTCCTTGCGCCACGACGTCCCCAGCCTCGCAGCCCGGCCGCGGGCGACGACGCTGGACCAGCCGGGTTCCGATCCGCGGGGCCAGCGGTGCATCATTCGTGAGCCTAGGGAGGAGCGCGACTCCCGACCGCTAGGGCGGCCGGGTCCGCAACCCAGTGACGACGTCGTCGACCCGAGGGACCGGATCAAGGATCGAGCCGTGGTCCGCCGGCAGCAGCGCGGTCAGCACGGGATCGACGCCGGGGTCAGGGTCGAGCATGTCCTCGAGGGCCCCTGAGGCCTGCCGGACGTTCCCGTCGGTCCGTCGCACGGCGTGGCGGCGAGCACCGGCTGGCTCTCCACGGCGTCGACGTCGACAGGTGAGCCGCACACCTCGATCACCCGCCAGACGGTCCTGTCGTGCCTCCACATGCTCGGAGCGTCCCACTCGCCGCCGCCGGGAAGCAAGAAGACATCGGATCTCTCTTGGATAAAGGTCGAGATAGCTCCCTTGATTTGCTCCTCATGGTCTGCAAACCTCGGAGGTCTTCAGGCTCGTGGCCCATCCGATGGGCCGCAGTCACACCCGAAGAGCAGTGCTCGGATCGCGAGGGGCGGCACGTGGCGAAGATCGTCGAGCTGGAGACCCATGACGTCCGGTTCCCCACCTCGAGGCAGCTCGACGGGTCGGACGCCATGAATCCGTCGCCCGACTACTCGGCCGCGTACGCCGTCCTGCGCACCGATGATGGGGCGGACGGCCACGCGCTTGCGTTCACGGTCGGTCGGGGCAACGACGTCCAGGTGGCGGGCATCCGAGCGCTCGCCCCGCTGGTCGTGGGTCGGGACGTGGACAGCGTGCTCGACGACCTCGGCGCGTTCGGCCGGGAGCTCACCGGTGACAGCCAGCTGCGTTGGCTCGGGCCCGAGAAGGGCGTGGTCCACATGGCAGCCGGCGCGGTCGTCAACGCTGCGTGGGACCTGCGGGCGAGGCGAGCCGGAAAGCCGCTCTGGCGGCTGCTGGCCGACCTCTCGCCGGAGGACGTCGTCGGCCTGGTCGACTTCCGCTACCTGCGGGACGCCCTCACGCCGGAGGACGCGCTAGCCATCCTCCAGGCGGCCCGTCCCGGACGCGCGGAGCGCCTTCGGCTCCTGCAGGAGCAGGGCTACCCGGCATACGCGACGACGCCCGGCTGGCTGGGCTACGACGACGACAAGCTGACTCTGCTCTCGCAGCAGGCCGTCGCCGACGGTTTCCCGATGATCAAACTGAAGGTCGGCGCGGACCTCGTGGACGACGTTCGGCGGATGACCGTGGCTCGCAAGGCGGTGGGCCCACGGGTGCCCATCGCCGTGGACGCCAACCAGGTGTGGGGTGTCGACGAGGCGATCGACCGGATCCGGGCCCTGGCGCCGTTCGACCCGTACTGGATCGAGGAGCCGACCTCGCCGGACGACGTCCTGGGGTTCGCCCGCATCCGGCAGGCGGTCGGGCCGATCCGGGTGGCCACGGGGGAGCACGGGCAGAACCCCGTGCTGTTCAAGCAGCTTCTCCAGGCCGGCGCCATCGACGTCCTGCAGATGGATGCCAGCCGTGTCTGCGGAGTCAACGACAACGTGGCCATCCTGCTGCTCGCAGCCCGGTTCGGGGTCCCGGTCTGCCCGCACGCCGGCGGGGTCGGACTGTGCGAGATGGTCCAGCACCTCGCGATGTTCGACTTCCTCGCGGTCAGCGCATCGCTCGAGGGCCGCATGATCGAGTACGTCGATCACCTGCACGAGCACTTCGTCGATCCGGTCCGGATCGTGCGCGGGCGCTACGCACCCCCGCAGCGGCCGGGCATCGGCGCGCAGATGCTGCCGCGATCTGTCCAGCAGTTCGCCTATCCCCGCGGCCCGGCCTGGGCTGACCGCCATCGCGCCGGGGGCTCTCGCGAGCGCGGGTGACCCGGCCTCGATCGAGGCCTGAACCCGCACCGGCCACGGAACGCCGGTATCCGCTGGAACCGGCGTTCGCCGACACGTCAAGGGAGACGGAGTGGACGTGACACGTCAGGGTCCGGACTCGGCCTCGCTCGCCGAGCCGACGGACCCATCGGCGCCGCCGGAGCGCGGGTCCGCACCCTCCGGTGATGCTCGAGCCCTCGCGGTGGCGCTCGCGGCCCTGCGGGTCGGGCCGGCGGGCATCCTCATCGTGCTCGTCGTCGCGCTCGCGCTGCTCTCCGACGTCTTCCTCTCGCTGGAGAACATCGGCAACGTGCTCAAGCAGTCGGCGGTCATCTGCGTCCTGGCCCTCGGTCAGCTGCTCGTCATCGTGACCCGCGGGATCGACCTCTCCGTCGGCTCCAACCTCTCCCTCAGCGCAGTCGTCGGCGCGATCGTGTGGCGGGACCAGCAGTCCGCCGCACTCGCCGTGGGAGCGGCCCTCCTCACCGCGACCTGCGTCGGCCTGATCAACGGTCTGCTGTACGTCAAGGGCCGGCTGCCGCACCCCTTCATCCCGACGCTGGCCATGCTGTCGGCGGCGAGCGGGCTGGCGCTCTACCTGTCCCAGAGCGAGACCATCCAGGGCGCGCCGCCGATCGTGGACGAGATCGGCGCGGGCAGGATCTCCGCGATCCCGGGCGGTGGCTCCGTCGGCTGGTTCCCGGTCGCGGCGCTCGTCGTGGTGGTCGTCGCGCTGCTGCTGACGCTCGTCACCCGCGGTCTCGTCTGGGGCCGCTGGATCTACGCCGTCGGCGGCAGCCCGGAGGCCGCGGTCCGCAACGGCATCCCCGTCGGGTCCGTCCTCATCTCCGTCTACGTCCTCTGCGGCCTCATGGCCGGGGTGGCCGCGCTGCTCACGATGGGCAAGGGCGACGCCGGCTCGCCGACGTCGGGCGCGCTGGCCGAGCTGGACGCCATCGCGGCGGTGATCATCGGCGGGGCAAGCTTCCTCGGCGGCCGCGGCTCCGTGCTCAATGCTCTGACCGGCGCGTTGGTCATCGCCGTCATGCGCAACGGCCTGAACCTGCTCGGCATCGACCCCAACTGGCAGTACATGGCGACCGGCGCGGTCATCGTGGTGGCCGTCGAGCTGGACGTCATCCGGGGCCATCTGGAGAGCCGGTTCCGCAGCCTGCAGGCGGTGAACGACCGATGAGCGAGCGGCCCGGTGCTCGAGGTCAGCGCGGCTCGCAAGCGCTTCGGTGCCGTGGTCGCCCTGGACGGCGTCAGCTTCGACGTCTCACCCGGCGAGGTGCTGGCGCTGCTGGGCGACAACGGGGCGGGGAAGTCCACCCTGATCAAGGCGATCAGCGGGGTGCACCGGCTCGACTCGGGGTCCATCGTCCTGGACGGCGTCGACATCACCGGCTCGAACGCCATGACCGTGCGGTCCCACGGGGTCGAGACGGTCTACCAGGACCTCGCGCTCTTCGACAACCTCGACCCGGCCGCCAACTTCTTCGCCGGGCGGGAGCTCGCGGCGCCGACATGGCTGCCCCGGGCTCTGCGGTTCATGCAGCACCGCCGGATGGCCGACCGCACCCACGGCCTGCTGAACCGGCTCGAGGTCAGCCTGCCCGACCTCCACGCCACCGTCGCCCGCATGTCCGGGGGCCAGCGGCAGGCCGTCGCGGTCGCGCGGGCTGTCGCCTTCTCGTCGCGGCTGGTGATCCTCGACGAGCCCACCGCCGCACTCGGACTGCGCGAGTCGGCGCGCGTGCTCGACCTCGTCCGCCGGCTGAAAGACGACGGCGTGGCCGTGGTCTTCATCTCGCACAGCATGGATCACGTCATGGCCGTTGCCGACCGCGCGCTCGTCCTGCGTCGCGGGCGCGCAGTCGGATCGGCCGTCCCAACCCCGGAGAACCACGAGCGGCTCGTGGCCTGGATCGTCGGCGCAGCCGGCGGACTGGCCGTCTGACCACACCCACCCACCACCACCCCTGGGAGTTCGCATGCGAACCCGACACGTCCTCGTCATCGGTGCCGGAGCCCTGGCGCTGGCCACCGCCGGCTGCGGGAGCAGCGGGAGCGCCGGGAGCAGCGGCACCTCGTCCGCCCCGGCCGCGGCCGGCTCGTCGTCCGCCTCGGCCGGCGCCGTCAAGGTCGCCTTCATCACCAAGTTCCCCGTCGCCTTCTACTCCGCGATGGTCGACTCCGCGAAGGCATGGGCCGCCAAGAACCCCGGCGCGGACATCACCTACTTCAACTGCAAGTCCCCCTCGGACGTGCAATGCCAGACGGCCCAGATCGAGGACGCCGTGACCAAGGGCTTCCAGGCCATGGTCATCACCCCCATGGGCCCCGAGGTCATCCCGGCGATGAACGCCGCGGCGGACAAAGGTGTGAAGATCGTGCTCGCCGACAACGACCTCGCGGACTTCACCAAGAAGGTCTCGGTTGCTGCGACGGACAACGTCAAGGGTGGTCAGGCGGCGGGCGCCTACCTCAAGTCCGTCCTCAAGTCCGGTGACACGATCGGGCTGATGGAGGGCGTGCGCGGCGTACCCGCTCTCGACGCCCGCATCAAGGGTGTCAAGGACGCGCTCCAGGGCACCGGCGTCAACGTGATCATCGGCGGCGCCGAGACGAAGTGCGACGCGGCCCAGGGCGCCACCGTCGCCGAGGACCTGCTCACCCGTGCGCCCAACCTGACCGCCATCTACTCCGCCTGTGACGACCCGGCCATCTCCGCGGCGAAGGTCGCCAAGGAGAAGGGCAAGAAGATCATGGTGATGGGATACGACGGCCTCCCCGACGCGGCGAAGGCCATCCAGGCCGGAGACATGCAGGCCACGATCGCGCAGTTCCCCGGAAAGATGGCCTCGCTCGGCGTCGCAGCCGCCGTGAAGGCGGTGCAGGGCGGGACGGTCGAGCCGCTCATCGACACCGGCACCCAGCTGGTCACCAAGGACAACGCCGCCGGCTTCCTCAACTTCCAGTGAGCCCCCGATGAGCAATGTGAGAACAAGGGGAGACGGGGCCCATGTCTGAGGTTCCGGAGCAGGACGCGCGGTCGCCCGCCCGCGCCTGCCGGCTACGACCGGCGCCGTGAGCGCCGCGACGCTCCCGGCGGCGTGCAGCAGGCAGGCGGACTAGGCATCTACGGCCGCACGGACGACACGGGAACGCCGCGCACAACCTGAACCTGTCACGGCGCCGGGCCGAGGCGGTGCGCGCCGCGCTCGCACCGCTGCTCGGCGCGGGCTGGACCTTCGACGTCCAGGGTTTCGGCGAGCCCCGGCCGATCGCCGCGAACCAGAAGCACGACGGGTCGCTGTACCAGGCGAGGCGCTCACGCAACCATCGCGTCGAGATCGCCGTCCTGTCCTGACGCCGGCCGATCCCGACGCCACACGGCTTGCCTCTGCCGTTCGGGCCCGTCCGGGGTCGCCGTTTCAGCTGCGCGACGCCTGCAGGTACGCGCTGAGCTCGTCGAGGTCGACCTTGCCGTCGCCGTCGCCGTCCATCTGCGCGAACATGGCCGCCGCCGTCTCGTCGGCGACGCTGCCGCCGCCCAGCACGTCCAGGAGCTTCTTGAACTCACCGGCGCTGATGAACCCGTCCTGGTCGGTGTCGATCAGAGCGAACGTCGGGGCGTACTCGTCGGTGCCGGCCATGCGGGCTCCCTTCCTCGATGTGACTCCTTGCACGGGCGCGAGAAACGCCGCGGACTCTACCCCGCGCGATGCGGCGGCACGAGTGAGGTAGCCACGATCCCGGGGCAAACGGGCCCGACAGTAGTCGGCCGCCACGCTGTTGGCCCACCCGTTGTCCTCGACAAGGCCGGCGCAAGCCCTCGCGGTCTAGTTGTCCACGAGATGGCGGGTGTCGTTGTGGACGACGAGCTGCCACCCGTCGGAACCGTGCCGCCAGTGGCTGAACGCCCCGTGGGCGACGACGTAGTCCCCGGCGCGCGCCGGTGGGTCGGCGCCGGCGAGTAGCGCGCCGGCCAGGCCCGACGTCTTGCCGTGCCCGATCACCAGCAGCCGACGGCTGGCGTACGCGGCGAGCAGCGCCGTCAGCGCCGCCAGCACGCGATCTGCGTAGGCGTTCCACGGTTCCGCGCCCGCCGCGACCGCACGGTCGGGGTCGTGTGCCGGTGGCCCTCCGAAGTCCGCGATGACGTGCTCCCAGAGCCCGCCGTCCGCTGCCCCGAACTCCTGCCCGCGTAGCGCCTCGACCACGCTCACCGGCCTCGCGAGCCGCGCGCCGACGATCTGCGCGCACTCCAGGACCCGCGGCCGTGGCGAGGCCAGCAGCACGTCGAACGGCCGCTCGGCGTGCAGCTCCGCCAACCGGTCCGCGAGGAGGGCGGACTCACGGCGGCCCCGCGGGCTGAGCCCGCTGCAGCCGCGCGCGCCGCCGATGACCCCGGCGGCGTTGCAGTCACCCTGACCGTGCCGGGCCAGCACGATCTCGCCGGCCGCCCGGACGGCAAGGGTGACGTCGTGCCCTGATGCCCGCCGTGCCACCAGATCCTCCCGCGCCTCGATCGACACGTGAAGTGTGCGGTCGAGTGCTCCGACGCGCCTCCGGGCGTCTCGACGTGGAGCGGGGGCGCCGATGGTGAACGAGCAAGGAGCCGAGCACGATGAGCCGTGAGCGTCGTCGAACGACGACGACAGGCGTCGTGGCTGTTCCTGGCCTTCGAGGCCTCCTCACCAGCGAGGTCGCCGAGAGCATCGAGATCATCCGTCTGCGCCGACGAGTTCCCGCGGCGCCTCCGCTCCGCCGTCGGCATCCATGCGACGGACCCGGCTCGTCGTCCCCGGTGTGGAAGGGGATGTGCCCGAGTTCCTGGCTCGGACGATCAGGTCAAATTCACCGTGTAGCTGTTGTAGGTCCAGTACCAGATACCCGCGTCGACCAGGCGGAAGCCGACGAAGAAGTAGGGATTCGGACCGTCAGACACCGATGTGGCGAGGTCGATGCACCCGTCGAAGGCGTAGATACTCACCTGGGCCGAGTACGGTCCCGCCCAAACGGCACCGTCCCAACCTTCCGCATAGAAAGCGAAGTAGCGGTTGCCGGTGGAAACATTCGTGGTGACGCTGGCCCCTGGGTTGAGGTTCCACCAGCCTCGCGTCTCCCAGTCGCCGCCGTCCCCGCCACACGTATCCGGGTTGTACCACATCAGTGCGGTGGACACCCCGGCGCCGTGACTGTTCTGGAAACGGAGTTGCATCTCCGGTCACCTGCCTTCCGCGCCAGCGGATCTTGCCTCATCCAGTCTCTGCCGAAACCTGTCGGCAAGCGGAGTCCTGTCTATCTCCCGGTCAGACCTGAGTCGCGGCACAGCGCCGCCGCCAGGTGTCTCGGACGATTCCACCCAGCCACGCTCGTGGTCTTCCACCTGGTCGACCAGATAACGCCTCACGGGTCCGAACGTTTCCGGCCCGGCCCCTTGATCGCCGTCGGGCTGTAAGTAGGCCATGTCATCCTCCTTGGCGGAGACGGGGAGTATTGCCACGGTATCGCCCACCGAGCGAGGGGGCACAAGCATGCCGAACGGTTGTCGGCGGCGTCCCGGCGGGAGGCAGCAGCGCAGATTTCAACGCCCATGGGCCCAGGCGGGCGTCGGCGAGGCGCCCACGGATCGGCGACGGCGAACAGTTGCGCGACAGGACCAGCGATTCCTCGCCCAAGACGAACGGTCATGGAATCGCTGCAGCGAAATCAATCGTAAACGACTCTACTCTCGGCCCCGGCGGCTGCCTAGGTCTCGACCGCCGCATGCCCGTTAGGTGACGGTGTCCTGCGCGAAGGGGCAGGCGCCCGTGCAGGGGCACGCACCCCGCCTCGCTAGGGGCCTTCGCGGGAACGAGGACCGCGCCGACGGTCACGCGGGCGAGGGCGACCACCGGGGTCAGATGTTCAGCATTCCGCTGACGAGGGCCTGCCAGGTCACGGGCCCGACGATGCCGTCCACTGTCATCCCGGGAACATCCGAGAGGGCGTCCTGGTATCCGCGCACGGCTGCCTCGGTGTTCGGGCCGAAGATGCCGTCGACGACGAAGGGGTGGCCGGGGTCACCGGTGCGGTACTCGAACTCCTCCTGGACGCCTCGCACGGCGTCCCCCGTGTCACCTCGCCGGGTGACCGGGACCAGGGCGCGCCAGGTCTCGGGCCCGACGACGCCGTCCACCACGAGGTTCTTCTCGCCCTGGAAGGCGCGCACGGCGGCGTCCGTCTTCGGCCCGAAGACCCCGTCCGCGGCCACCAGGTGCCCCCGGGCGCGCAGCAGATACTGCAGGGTCTTCACGGGATGTTCGGAATGCCCCTTCTTGACCAGCGGCCAAGGTTGCAGTTGCTCGGCCATGATTGCCCACCTCCACCGCGAGTAGTGCCATCGGGGATCTCCTGGCGAGTGCTCCGCGCTCTCCGGTCGCATCGAACACCCCCGACCGACGGATGCAGTGACCGCCCCTCTGTCGTGGAGGCTATGGGGTGGCAGTCACTGCCCCAAGGGCCAAAAGTGCAGAGCCTGGTGCAGACCGCGCGGGCAGCGCGGTCCCAGCACCTCGACCCGCAACCACTGCAACGCCCTCGAAACGTAGGTCGACCCTGGGAACGTCGGCTGACGCCCCCACGATCCGGGCCGGTGCTACGTGGCGACCTGGCTCAACAGGTGACCGGCGCGGACGTACGTGTTCTTGCCGAGGTCCGCGACTGACGTGATGTCGAACGCCTCCTCGAGGAGCTGGGCGTCCGCTCGCCGGGCCTTGTCCGGGAACGTGTCCCCGTCGGCTTCGACTGCCACCCGGGCCTTCCTCGACCTCCGTGGCTGGTCGTGGGCCGACGCATCCGTGCGGCAAGGACGTCACTGCCCATGACTGTCAACGTGAATGCACGCCGTCGAGTTCGACGGGACGCACTCCCCAGAGTGACGTGCGCCGCGAGTGGTCCGGCGATCACATGCGAAATGCGTCGTGGCCGCCACTGCCGCATTCGCCGGTCATCCAGACGTGTCTCGCCCACGTGAACTCGCCAGCTGCCGCCAATGGGCTAGCCGTCGGAACGCAGGAGAGTCACGACCGCGCGCACCCGGCGGTTCGTGTCGTCGTCCGTGAGGAGCCCGAGCGTGGTGAAGATGTGCGCGACGTGCGCCTCCACGGTCTTCGGCGCGAGATGCAGGCGCTTGCCGATACCGACGTTCGACAACCCCTGCGCCATGAGCCCGAGGACGTCGCGTTCCCGCGGGGTCAAGCGGGCCAGCGGGCCGTCGGCGCGGGAGCGCGACGCGAGCAGTCGGGCGACCACCTCGGGATCGACGGCTGTCCCCCCGGCTGCGACGCGCCTCATGGCGGCGACCAAGGCCTCGATGTTGTCCACGCGGTCCTTCAACAGGTAGCCCAGCCGGTCCGCGCCTCCCGCGAGCAGTCGCGCGACCCACTCGGACTCGGCGTACGTCGACAGCACGAGCACCCCGAGCGTGGGGAACCGCTCGCGCAAGCGGATGGCCGCCTCGATCCCCTCGTCGGTGTGCGTCGGTGGCATCCGCACGTCGACGAGTGCGACGGCCGGGGCTTCCGCAGCGACGGCACGTTCGAGCGCGGCGGCGTCCCCCGCCTCGGCCCGGACCGCGACGCCGGCCGCACCGAGCAACCCCACCAGACCCGATCTGAACAGGACCGAGTCGTCCGCCACGACAGCCGACAGCTGCGTCGCCGCTCGCACCGCCGTCACCCCACCGGCACCCGGGCCGGCACCAGAGGCACGACCGCGCGCACCTCGGTGCCGCCGCGCAGACCGTCGCCGCTCCGGAAGGAACCACCCGCCGCCTGCAGCCGGTCACGCAGCCCCGCGATGCCGCCGCCGCCCACCTCGTGGGCTCCGCCGCGCCCGTCGTCCGCGACCCTGACGTAGAGGGCGTCCCGGCCGCGCGAGACCCGCACCCGGACGCACCTCGCCCGTGCGTGCCTCACGGCGTTCGTCAGGCACTCGGCGACGACGAACCACGCGACCGACTCCACGGCGGCCGGCAGGCCCGCGACGTCCCGCCCCACCTCGAGGCGCACCTCGAGCGGGCAGCGGTCGGCGAGTGCCTCGAGGGCATGGACGAGCCCTCCGCGGTCGAGCGCCTCGGGGTACAGCCCCGCGGTCAGCCTGTCGAGGTCGACCAGCACGTCCGTGAGCCGGGACCGCGCCTCGGCGAGCGAAGCGGCGAGGGGCTGCGGCCCGGCGTCCAGGGAGGAGCGTGTGAGCACCGCTGCCAGCCCGAGCAGCGCCTGCTGCGCCCCGTCGTGCAGGTCGCGCTCGACCCGCCGACGCTCCAGGGCCGTCGCTTCGACTACGCGCCGGCGCGACCGGTCGACCTCGTCCCGATAGACCTCGAGGCGCTGCCGGACGGCGACCGTCTCGAGCCCGAGCCGAAGGCCGGCGACGACCGACTCGACGTGTTCGGGATCGTCCGTGTACCCGGCGCCGGGATCGACGTCCAGCTCGGCGAGGGCGCCCGAGTCGCCGTCGACCGCGATTCGCGCGCGCCCGGCGCTGGCTGGGGTTCCTGGGCTCACGACCCGGGCAGAGGGTTCCCCGAGCGCCTCGGCAACGGCGCCGTCGAGCGCGGGCCCGATACCCCCCGCGGCGGCAGCCAACACCTGTTCGGACACGCCGGCCGCTGCCAATCGCCGCCACGCCACGTCGGCCAGCGGCGCGAGCGGCAGGACGACCAGCGCGATCGAGACACCGTTCCCGAAGACCCCGGTGACGGGCCACAAGGAGTTGCTGAGGTCGGACAGGCCTGGCTCGTTCGCCACCTCACCCACCGCTTGCAACGCCACGGGCACGAACCCGGCGACGGCGGCCAGAGCGACCAGACTCGCGCCCCCGGCGAGCACGGCGACCCCGCGGCGCGCGGCCCCACGACTGCGCCGCCACCGCCACGTCAGGATGGCGGCGACCCCCAGCCACGGCACCATCTGAACCCCGCTCCAGACGGTGTCGACAACGGCGCCGGTGCCGGGGGTCGAAACCCTCACCGAGAGGGGAGACCCAGACCATGCTCCAGGCCTGGGCGCGGAGCAGCAGGTCGACAGCGCCGGCGGACAGCCCCAGGATTGCGGCCACCCCCACCCAGACCCGCGCCGCGGTCGTGAGCCGCGCCGACGGGTAGCGCAAGACCAGGGCCAGCAACGCCGGCACCACCAAGCTGGCGATCAGAACGCCCGCGATGAACCAGGCGCCGCCCCCGAACTGGTCGAGCTGCAACTTGCCGGCCACCCCCAGGGCGAGCACGAGAACGCAGGTCCAGGCCTGCACCGGCGGGAGCCGCAGGAGGAGGTAGCCCACAGCGGCCACGCTGAGGACCACGTCCGTCAGCAGCGGACCGGTGGAGTCCGGGAACGTCCGCGACGGGTCCGTCTCGACCCACTGCCGCAAGAGCACGGCGTCCGTCGCCACCAGGAGGGTCGACAGCGCGGCCACCGGGACGAGTTGGACGCGGCGAGAGCGCGGGATGACGTGGGTCATGATCGCGCTCCGGCAACGGCCGGCGCAGGCGCCGTGGAGGCGACGCCGGGAACGCGGATGCGGACCGCGCCTGCGCCGCCCGGGCCGACGACCCCGCCCAGGGCGGTGACCCGACGGGCTTCGTCGGTCGCCGCGAACGCCGTCAGCTGGGGGATGGCTCCGGAGAGCACGACGTCGATGCCGTCGCCGTCCGGCTCCGCGTCGGCGCAGATGGTGACATCAAGCGTGCTCCCTCCTGTGGGTACGGCCGCGGCAACGACGAAGTACGCGGCGGCCTCGACCACCGGGCTCCTGCGTCTCGCTTCGACCGCCGGCGAGACGACCACGCGCAGCCGTTCGGGCGCGTCCTCCGCGAGGGCGCGCAGGGCGACTGCGAGACCGGACTGGCTGAGCACGGCGGGGTAGACGCCCCGCGCCAGGAGGCGCAGGTCTGCGTGAGCCACGGCGAGCCGGGCGCGGGCCGCCACGAGGAGGCGCCGGGCTCGACCTTCGTCGCCGTTCGCCAGCGCCTCCGACGCCTCGGCGAGCACCCCCGCGAGCCCCTGCAGCGGCGCCTGGAGTCCGGACGACAGCTGGGCCTTCAACCGCCGCCGCTCCCGCTCGACGGTCGAGAGGAACTCCGACCGCGACAGCTCGAGGTCGCCGATCTGCGCCTGCAGCCGCACAACCGCGTCGGCGTGTTCGAGACCGACCCGGGCCGCCGCGAGTGAGGCGTCGAGGACGAGCGGATCGAGGTCGGCGTCGGGCACGTCCACGACTCCGAGCGGGGCTCCGTCGTGCGCCTCGAGTGCGATGCGTCGCCGGCCGGCAGAGGCCTTGTCCGCCGCTCCGCCGACGTCCGCACCCGGTGGCAGCAGGTCGACCTCCGGCTCCCGCAGCCCGGAGCGCAGCGCGGCGCGGACGCCCTCCACCCCGGCGAGCCGCGCCCCGGCCACCACGCGACGGCCGACGTCTGCCCGCGCCTCCGCACGACGGATCGCCTCGGCCACCAGGGCCACCGGGATCATCGCCGCGCAGAAGTCCCGGAAGTCCCGCGGTCCCTGCAACCCGAGGACGTCCGTCCACGGCAGCGGCGCCGGGTCGTCGCCGAACGTCTCGCCGTACACCTGGAGAGCGCCGAAGAGCATCATGCCGACGGCCACGGCCGCGAGCGGGACGCGCGCCTGCCGCGATACGCGGTCGCCGCGCAGCAACGCGACGGCGACGAGGACGGCGGTACCGACGAGGGTGCCCATCGTCGCGACGGCCTCGGCCGTCCTCGGGGCGGTCGACCCGGCGGCGACTGCGACGGCGGGCGCGACGACGAGAACGGCCGCCAGAACGCCGACGACGACTCGGTAGCCGGTCGTGAGCCGGCCGCTCGGCACGCGCAGGACGAGCGCCGTGGCCGGCACGACGAACGCGAGGTCGAGGGGGCGGGTCCACCCCGAGTCGGGGAGGCCGGCCAGGGGCACGGTCAGGCCCTGCGGCACGAGGAGCAGGCCCGCGAGGAGCGCCAGGGCACCGTCATCGCGACGGTGCTGGCCGATCAGGAGGATTCCGGTGCCCAGGAAGAGTGCCGTGCTCAGAGTGACGATGAACGACGGGTTGTACCGGGCTCCGAACTCCAGATACCCGGCGACAGCGGTGGCCGCGATCGCGGCGAGAACGGCCACCCACGGCCCGGCCCGCCGGATCCCGAACCGGAGCCGCGTCGACCCGAACACCGGGACAGGGGTCACGCCCACGTCCCTCAGTGTGCGCGGGCCCCGCCTCCGGTGACAGGGGGTTAACCCTGGGGGGAAGCAGGGCGGCGTCCCTCGGTGGCGCGGGGGCCCACCCTGCTCCGGAGCACGGTTCCGGCCGCTCCAGGTTGCGGGCCTGCCCCGATCCGCTGCCGGTCCTTCGGCACGCACGGTGAGGACGTCCCTTCCCGCCACTGGGAGTCGCCATGGCCGTCCGCCGCACTCCGTTCCGCTCCCTCGCCCTCAGGGGCGTGACCCTCGGGGTCGCGCTCGTCGTCTCCGCCTGCAACCCACACGACCCGCTTTCGGCTGTCGGAGACGACGCGGGCGGCGACCCGGTGGTCGTCGTCCAGGCCCCGTCCGACGAGCCGCACAGCGTCTACTACCTCCAGCATCAGCGGATGTTCGTCCACCTCGACCCGCAGCGCGACGACGACGCCGACACCCAGGCGTTCGCGCGGACATTCCTGCAGCGCAGCCTCGCCGGGCTCCGCTACGCCGCGCCGGGCAACGTCGCGGGCGTCGTCCCGGACCTCGCCCTCGCCCTCGGCCGGCACGACCCGCGATGCACGACGTGGACCTACACCCTCCGCCGGGGGGTGCGCTTCGAGGACGGGTCACCGGTCACAGGGGGTCAGGTCAGGTACGGGGTCTCGCGGCTGTTCGCCCCCGCGCTGCGGTCCCGCGGGCTCGAGCCGGTTCGCTCCCTCCTCGCCGTGCCCAGGGACTATCCGGGTCCCTACGCGGCGACCGCGGCGCAGCGGGCGGCGTTCGAGCGAGCCGTCGAGGTGTCCTCCGACGGGATGACCGTGACTTTCCACCTACGTCGGCCGGCGCCCGACTTCGACCGGATCGCAGCGCTGCCCGCGTTCGGGCCCGTTCCGGCAGCGAAGGACACCGGGCTCCGATATGGCGCTCACCCGCTCTCAACAGGCCCCTACCGGGTCGGCGCCACGAACGGCAACACCCTGGTGCTGGTGCACAACGTCGCGTGGAACCCCGAGAGTGACGGGCTGCGTCGAGCGGTGGTGGCCCGCGTCGTCGTGGTGTTCGGCGACGACGTCCCGCCGGCCCGGCCGTGAGCGTCACCGTGAAGATTCGGTCGCTCGTCGCGCCGGTGATCGGGGGTGCGTCGAGGTGGCGGGGAGCCGCAACTCACCCGCAGGAAAGCGTGATTCCCCCTGAGTGGCAGCCTCCCCTGTTGGGTGCCGGTCGAGAAAGGGGCACTCACGTGAACGTCGCAGTGTCCATCAGCTTCTCCGACCTTCGGGCGATCACGGCCGCGCGGCATGACGGGCGAAGGTGCGGACGGCTTGGTTGAACGCCTGGGGCTGTTCCAGGTTCGCCAAGTGCGGTGCACCGGGAATGACGACCAAGGTGGATCCGGGGATCCGTGCCTGCAGCTCCTGTCCGACGCTGACCGGGGAGCGCTGGTCGGCGTCGCCGTAGAGCACGAGGGTGGGTACCGCGATCGTACCGAGGACATGGCGGAGGTCGGCCGGACCCAGTGCGTTGAGCGCGACGCGCACGCCCGCTGTGTGGCTGTCGCGCATCATCTCGGCCAGCAGATCGACGACCTCACGTGGCGCGGTCGGCGTCAACAGCGTGGGTAGCCAGGCCGTCAGGATCTGCGCGGGTGGCGCTTCCAGGTCCCGCATGGCCTGCTCCAGTCGCCGCTGCACCTCCTGCGGTGGCAGCGAACCGGCCCATCCGGCGTATGCCGACGCCAGGACCAGTGACCCGGGTAGGTCCGGGCGCTGTTCGTACAGGGCCAGTGCGAGCACCGCCCCCATCGACAGCCCGAGCACGACGGGTTTACGAAGGGCAAGGGCGTCGATGAAGTACGCCAGGCAGTGGCCGTAGTCGGCTGCGGTCCAGGTTGGAGGGGGATCGTCAGACGCTCCGAAGCCGGGTACGTCCGGCGCGACCACCGTGAACTCGTCGGACAGGTCCGAGATCTGCTCACGCCAGAACCGACCGTCGTCATACAGGCCGTGCAGGAGAACCAGGGGCGGCCCACTGCCCGCTCGCCGATAGGCCAGCGACAAGCCGCCCACGTCCACGCGGGCAAGGCTCTCCTGGCCGCCGACCATCCGGTCCAGGCTACGGGCCAAGGAGGTCATGCGGTGACTTCCTCGGGGGTGAGGGATCTGCCGGGCGATCAGGCCGCGCCCGGTGGTGGGGGTGACCGTTAGCGTGTGGCGATGACAGAGCTGTCGTCCTACTACGACACGTCGACCTGGAGCCGGGCGGAGGTCGTGTCGGGCGGTTCGCGGATGATCCCGATTCGGACGACGAGCGGCGATTATCGCGTATGGACCAGGCGGATCGGCACGCATCCGGACGTGAAGGTGCTCCTGCTGCATGGGGGTCCCGGGGCGACGAGTGAGCTGTACGAGTCGTTCGACACGTGGTTCCCCCGCGCCGGGATCGAGTACTACCACTACGACCAGCTGGGATCTTTCCGGAGCGACCGGCCCGACGACGACGCACTGTGGGAGCTGCCCAGATTCGTCGACGAGGTCGAGCAGGTCCGTCAGGCGCTCGGGTTGGACGGCGACAGCTTCGTGCTGCTGGGGCAGTCGTGGGGCGGCCTGCTCGCCCTGGAGTACGCGCTGCACCACCAGCAGCACCTCAAGGGCCTCGTGATCTCCAACATGATGTCCAGCGCGCCGCTGTACAACGCATACGCCCACGAGGTCCTCATGCCGAGCATGGATCAGCAGGTGCTCGCCGAGATCCGAAGGTTCGAGGACTCGGGCGAGACCGAGGACCCCAGGTACATGGAACTCCTCGTCGAGCACCACTACCGGCTGCACGTCTGCCGGATGCCGCCGGACCAGTGGCCCGAGCCGGTGACCCGCTCGTTGAGCCATGTCAACCCCGCCGTGTACGTACCGATGCAGGGGCCCAGCGAGCTCGGCCTGAGCGGCAAGCTCGAGACCTGGGACAGGTCGCCGGACCTGGGACGCGTCGACGTGCCCACCCTCGTGATCGGCGCGACCCACGACACCATGGATCCGAACCACCTTCGATGGATGGCCGGGCAACTCCCCCGAGGGCGGTACCTGCACTGCCCGGACGGCAGCCATCTCGCCCAGTTCGACGACCCCGATCACTACTTCCCGGGCCTCGTCGACTTCCTGACATCGCTCAGCACGTAGCTCCACGTATCGCCGACTCGGTCTCGGGTGATCCTCTATCGCGAGAATTCTTCGGAGCGCGGTGATCTCGTCGGAAACCACGGTGCCGGCCGCATCGCTCTTCGTCACCTCCACGCAGCGGAGGACGAGCGTCACCTGTGTTCCGACGACCTTTCCGGAGATCCTCGGTCGTGTAGCTCGGCGAATTCGTCGAGCCGGCGAACGCCGGGGGCGCGAGGAGACCCGTCCCCGCTGCCACCAACGCGGCAGATGTCAGGTACCGACGGCGTCGACGAGGCATCGCTGCGCGATCGCGGAGCGATCACGCGTGCTCATCCTGGTCGGGTGACGCGCTCGTCCCCGGGGCGCGGGAGGCTCCCGGCACAGCGAGCGCCGGCGGCGCGGCGACGTCCTCTCGGTCTGTGGAGGTAGGCGTGGATCGGGTGGACGCGGGCGGCGACGGAGCGGTGGCGACGGCGATCCCGGCTCCGGCAGGTGAGGGCGCCCTCGACCGGCGGCGGATGAACCTGGTGTTCGTCACGGTGCTGCTCGGCATGCTGCTCGCCGCCCTCGACCAGACGATCGTCTCGACCGCGCTGCCGACGATCGTCGGCGATCTCGGGGGCGCCGGGCACCTGAGCTGGGTCGTCTCCTCGTACCTGCTCGCCGACACCATCGCCACGGTGCTCGCAGGCAAGGTCGGCGACCTGTTCGGGCGCAAGCGCGTCTTCCAGGTCTCCGCGGCCACGTTCGTGCTCGCCTCGGCCGCCTGCGGTCTCGCGCAGACCATGAGCTGGCTCGTCTCGTGGCGCGCGGTGCAGGGGTTCGGTGCCGGCGGTCTCACGGTCACGGCGACCGCCCTGATCGCCGACGTCATCCCGTTGCGCGAGCGCGGCAAGTACCAGGGCGCGCTGGGTGCGGTGTTCGGGGTGACGACGGTGCTCGGCCCGCTGGTCGGCGGCCTGTTCACCGACCACCTGTCGTGGCGGTGGGCGTTCTACGTCAACCTGCCGATCGGCGTCGGCGTCATCGCCCTGGCCGCGGTGACGATG
Organism: uncultured Actinomycetota bacterium; assembly: GCA_963792195.1. Taxonomy (GTDB): domain Bacteria; phylum Actinomycetota; class Actinomycetes; order Actinomycetales; family Kineosporiaceae; genus DATKNA01. The sequence goes on from CAWBVK010000014.1 coordinate 62,956, forward strand.
CCGGCGGTGCGAGCGGTCACCCGCCCGGTCCTCGACTACCTCGGCATCGTCTTCGTCTCGCTCGGCTCCGCGGGTCTCACGCTCGCCCTGTCATGGGCCGGGACGCAGTACGCCTGGACGTCGCCCACGATCATCGGGCTGTTCGTGGGCTCGCTGATCTCGCTGGTGCTCTTCGTCGTGTTCGAGCGCCGCGCGGTCGACCCGATCCTGCCGCTGCGGCTGTTCGCGCTCGTCGGTCTTCAGCGTCTGCGTCGTCCTGGCCTTCATCGTCGGGTTCGCGATGCTCGGCGCGATGACCTTCCTGCCGACCTACCTGCAGTACGTGAAGGGCGTCTCCGCGACGAGCTCCGGCCTGCAGACCCTGCCGCTGGTGCTCGGCCTGCTCGTCACCTCGATCGCGGCCGGGACGATCGTCGGGCGCACCGGGCGCTACAAGATCTTCCCCGTGCTCGGAACGCTGATCATGGCGATCGGTCTGTTCCTGCTCTCGCTCATGGACGCAGCGACCCAGTACTGGTTCGATGGCCCTGGCCATGCTCGTCCTGGGGATCGGCATCGGGCTGTCCATGCAGGTGCTGACGATCATCGTGCAGAACACGGTCGAGCTACTCGCGACCTCGGCGTCGCCACGTCCGGCGTGACGTTCTTCCGCACGCTCGGCAGCTCGTTCGGCGCCGCCGTCTTCGGCACCGTCTACGCCAACGTGCTGGGCTCCACCCTCCCGGCCGCCGTCCGGCGGGCCGGTGTGGACCCGGCGGCAATCGCGACCCCGGCCACGCTGCACGCGCACCCGCAGGCGCAGATCGCAGCCGATCGTCGACGCGTACGCCCACGCCATCCACGTCGTCTTCCTGACGGCGGTCCCCGTCGCCGGGCTGGCCTTCGTCCTCTCGCTGTTCCTCAAGGAGGTGCCGCTGCGCGGGACCTCGCGGGCCGCCGCGGCCGACGTGGGCGAGGGCTTCGGCATGCCCGAGGGCGCCGACAGCCTGCTGCGCCTGCAGACGGCCATCGCGCGGATCGTGCGCACCCGCGGCCCCGAGGCGGCCCGGGAGATCCGGGAGGCCTCGGGCACCGCGCTCGGCGTCGCCGACGGCTGGTGCGTCGGCCAGGTCCACATCCGCGAGCGGGTCGAGCGCCGACACGAGCCTGCAGGCGATCGGGCGGCGGGTGCGGGTCCCGGCCCAGGTGCTCAAGCCGGCGTTCGACACCGCCCGGGACGACGGTTACCTGCGCGGGGACGACGACCGCCTGCAGGTGACCGGACGCGGGCGAACGCGAGATCCAGAAGCTCGTCACCGCGACGCACGACTGGCTGGCGGCCGAGCTCGCGGACTGGGGAGCGCAGGACGACGCGCTGCTCACCCGGGCCCTCGACGACATGGCCAGGCAGTTCATCGACCAGGACCCCGAACTGGCCGGCTCCCGTGCACCAGCCGCGCTCCCCAGTGCCCCCTGACCAACCGGGGAGAGTCCGTTCCGGGCGTCAGCGCGCTTCGCGGACGGCGGCGCCGACGGGCCGGCCGACGATCATCGCGTCGAGCTCGGCCGGCGCGAACGTCTCGGCCGTCTGGACGTCGAGCAGCGCGCCGAGGCCGTCGAGCACGTGGGTGAAGAACGAGCGGGCGGCGACCGCGAACACGACGTCGGCGACGTCGGCGTCCGACAGGCCGGCCGCCCGGAGCCTGTCGACGTCCGCCTGTTCGACGGCAGCTGCGTCCGCCGCCAGCTTCGCCGCGAACTCGTACACCGCGCGGTCCTGCGGGTCGAGCCCCGCTCCGCTGGGGTCGTCGGCGATGGCCCGCATCGTGTCCGCGTCGCCGCACGCGTCGCGCAGGAACGTCGAGTGCGCGGCCGCGCAGTACGTGCACTTCAGCGCCATCGCCGCGGCGATCGTCGCGATCTCGAACCGTCGGCGGTCCATGCCCTCGCGCACAGTCCTGTTCAGGATGTTCCAGGCGTCCGCGACGTCGGGTCGGGTCGAGAACGCCGCCGCGTAGTTGGGCAGGAACCCCCACGCCTTGCGCTGCTGCCGGTAGTAGTCCGCGAGCGCTCCGGTTGCGGCGTCCTCGGGCACGGTGTCGATGAACATGGGGCCAGTCTCGCCCCCGCGGGTGATCGGCGCGAGCACCATCAGCAGGCGGCAGGGACGCTACCGGACGTCGCTACCGTGGACGCCGTGAGCCTGGCGGACGACCTGCGCGAGGAGGGCGAGCCCGAGCGCGAGTTCCACGCCGGCATCGCGGCCCGCATGGCCCGCAAACGCGTCGCGGCCGGCGCCCTGATCCATGACGGCGCCGGCCGGATCCTGTTCGTCGTGCCGAACTACAAACCGGGGCTCGACATCCCCGGCGGCATCGTCGAGGCGGACGAGCCGCCCAAGGCCGCCTGCCGACGTGAGGTGCGCGAGGAACTCGGCCTCGAGCTCGACGTCGGGCGGCTCCTGGTGATCGACTGGATGCCCGCCCGGGGCGTGTGGAGCGACGCCCTGAACCTCGTCTTCGACGGCGGCACCGTGGACGCCGGGACGTTGCAGGGGATCACACTGCAGGACGACGAGCTCGACGGGGTCGCCGTCCTGTCGCTGGAGGAGGCCGGTCCGCGTCTGCGGCCCAGCCAGAGCCGCAGGCTCGCGGAAGCGGTCGCTGCCCTCGACGCGGCCGCACCCCGTTACCTGGAGTTCGGCCGGCCGGCCTGACTGCGGCGCGCTGATCAGCCGATCGGAGCCGGCGAACCCGTCGTGTCCGGGGGAGCATCGGCATGCCTGTGCACGATCTTCCACTCGCCGTCCTCCCGGCGGTAGACGTGCGTGACGGGCAACGTGTACGTCCGCTGCTCCCCGCGTGACGTGACGACGTTGTGCTCATAGCCCACGGTGTAGGCGAGGTCTCCGCTGGCTCCGGCCGCGACGACCTCGACGTCGTACTTCTCGGAGTCGGAGAACCACGACGCCACGGTCGTGAACTGGGCCTCCAGCTGCTCCCAGCCCGACCCCGTGAGCACGGCTCCGAACAGGGTGACGGGGTCGCGGTGCGACCAGAGGGCCACGCGTGACTCCACCTGGCCGTTGTGCATCGCCCGCTCGGCACTCACCTGCTTGGGCAGCATGTCGGCGAGGAACTGCTGGGTCTCGGTCTCGGTCTCCACCGTCCACCTCCGATACAGACGATCTGTAGTCAATGCAGGTAGCATGTACCTCGTGACGGGTCGGGTCAAGAAGCAGTACGAGTCACCTCTGCGGCAGGAGCAGGCGCGGGAGACACGCCTGCGGATCGTGACGGCAGCTCGCGACCTGTTCGTCGCCCAGGGGTACGGGCGGACGACGATGGCCGAGGTCGCACGGACTGCGGGCGTCTCGGTCGAGACGGTCTACGCCGCGTTCGGCACCAAGCCGGCCCTGCTCCGGCAGGTGTGGTTCGTGGGCTTCCGGGGCGACGACGAGAACCTCCGGCTGCTGCACAGACCCGAGACCGAGGCCGTGCTCGCCGAGCCCGACCTCGGGAGGCGGCTACGGGCGCAGGCCGCCTTCATGACCCCGGTGTTCCGCCGCATCGGTCCGTTGCTCGTCGCGCTCCGCGGGGCCGCGGCCAGCGAGCAGGCCGCCGCCGCGATGCTGGCGGAGTTCGACGAGCTCCGGGTCGACGCGGCGGCCCAGTACGCCCGGTTGGCGGCGCAGACGGGCCGGCTCCGCGTCAGTGAGGTCGAGTGCCGTGACGTGCTGGCTGCGACCATGGACGGCTCGCTCTGGCAGCGGCTCGTCGCCGAGTGCGGCTGGTCCGACGACCGCTTCGCCCAGTGGCTCGGCGAGGTCTGGGTCTCGGCGCTCGTCCGGGAGAACGTGCCGTCGGACGGCCTGTAGGGGTGGCTCGGCGTCTGCCTGCTCGAACGTGGCTGCACGGCCGAACGCCAAGACACCTGTCGTCAGCACCACTACATCTGTAGTGTCGACTCGTGCGGACGCGTCGCGACCTGATCCTGGACTCGGCCATCGAGATCCTGGGGGAGCAGGGCACGCGGGCCCTCACGCACCGGACCGTGGACGCCCTCGCGGGCTTGCCCGCCGGCTCCACGTCGAACCACTTCCGGACGCGGGAGGCACTGATCGACGGCGTGGTCGACCGGTTCGTGCTGCGCGAGCGTGCGAACTGGGAGGCGCTCACCGAGGGCTCCTGCCCGCGCGCCCCCGCCGAGCTGGGCGGCGTCCTCGCCATGTTCGCCCGCGAGGCGACCGGCCCGCAGCGCACGCTCACACTCGCCCGCTACGCCATCCTGGTCGAGGCCGCGCGGACGCCCGCTCTCCGGCCGCGGCTCGCCGCCGGCGGCGCCCGCGTGAACTCCTGGTTCGAGACGTGGATCCGCGTGGCCGGATCGGTGCGGCCCGAGCGCGACCTCCACGTCGTCCTCAACTACTGGACCGGGCTCGTCCTGCACGAGCTGGCCATCCCCGACCCCGCGTTCGACCCGACCGCCCACCTGGTCGGCCTGCTCGAGTCGCTGATCCCGCTCGCGTCGGCTCCCGCCGACCGCGCCGCCGTCGCAGTACCGCAGGAGGGCACATGGACGAGGACCGGATCTGGCAGGCGATCGACGGTCAGCGACACGCCGTCGCCGACCTCCTCGAGGGGCTGACCGCCGAGGAGTGGCGGAGCCCGTCGCTCTGCGAGGGGTGGACCGTGCGCGACGTCGCCGCCCACCTCACGCTGCAGCAGCTCGGTCTCGGCGACGCCCTGGGCATGATGGCGCGCTGGCCCGGCGGGATGAACAGGATGATCCGTGAGGCGGCCCGGCGGCGTGCCGGCGCACGCGACGACGAGCTGATCGCCGCCATCCGCGGGACGGTCGGCTCGCGCCGCCACAACATCGGGGTCACCTGTCGCGAGACCCTGATCGACATCCTCGTGCACGCGCAGGACATTGCCGTGCCGCTCGGGCGCTCCCTGGCGACCCCGCCCGAGCCGGCCGCCGTGGCGGCGGACCGGGTCTGGGAGCGGGGGTGGCCGTTCCGGGCCCGGACGCGGTTCGCCGGGTTCCGGCTGACGGCCACCGACACCACGTGGAGCGTGGGCGAGGGCGCGGAGATCCACGGGACCGCCGGCGCCCTCCTGCTCCTCCTCACGGGCCGCGCGGCGGCCCTGCCGATGGTCTCGGGCGAGGGCATCGATCGCCTGGCCGAACGGGTCTCCGCGGGCCGCTGACCGGACTAGGCGCGGTGGCCGGTGAACCGGAGTCTGTCGGTGGCCGGTGGCAAGGTGATCCTCGTGACCGAGTATCTCCGCCAGGACTGGAGCCACAGTCGCTTCGAAGAGGTCGACTTCAGCCAGTCGCGCTTCCACAACGTCTACTTCCAGGACGTCGTGATGCGCGGCGCCTGGCTGCAGCGGGTCGAGATCGACGGTCTCGTCGACCAGGTGACGATCAACGGCGTCGACGTCGGCCCGCTGATCGAGGCCGAGCTCGACCGCCGCGACCCCGACCGCGCGCTCGTCAGACCCACCGACGCCGAGGGGTTCCGGCGTGCCTGGGAGGTCGTCATGCGCCGCTGGGACGCCGCCGTCCGGCGCGCGCGGGCACTGCCCGAGGGCCTGCTGCACGAGCGCGTCGACGGCGAGTGGTCCTTCATCGAGACGCAGCGGCACCTCGTCATGGCGACCGACGCCTGGGTGGGGCGGGCACTCCTCGGCGACCCGGCGCCCTACCACCCGCTCGGGCTGCCCCACACGGAGATGCCGGCAGGCACCCCCGGCGTCCCGCACGACACCGACGCCCGGCCGTCCCTCGACGAGATCCTCGAGGTGCGCGCCGGGCGGATGGCGACGGTGGCACGGGTGCTGGGGGAGCTGACCGACGAGCGCCTCGCGGGGCGCACCGAGCCGGTGCTCGAGCCGGGCTACCCCGCGTCAGAGTCCTTCGAGGTGCGGCGCTGCCTCGGAGCGGTGATCAGCGAGGAGTGGATGCACCGCGAGTTCGCCGAGCGCGACCTCGCCGTCCTCGAGGCGCGCCTACGGTGAGCCGGCGACCAGCCGGGCGGACCAGAGGTCCTCCGCCGGCCACTGCATCGCCCAGTCTGCCGTTGCGATGTCGTAGTAGTCGTGCGTCGCGGCGGTCGCGGGCGCGTACAGCTCGTGCAGCGCCTCCACGACGAACCCGTTGGCCGACAGGATCCGGATCCAGTCGCCGTGGCTCGGGTGGTACTCGGTGCCGCCGCCGGGCCAGCGCATCCGGCCGATCCCGCGCTGCGGACGCATCAGCTGCTCGGTGGCGAAGCCCTCCTCCTCCGGCACGCACAAGGTGGCCAGCACGCTGTTCGTCAGGAACACCAGCCGGCCGCCCGGCCGCATCAGCCGCGCGGCCTCCGCCACCCACCGCTCGGGGTCGCACCAGACGCTGGCGCCGTACTCGCTGACCACGAGGTCGAAGGTCGCGTCGGCCAGGGGTACGTGCTCGCCGTCGGCCTCGACCAGGGGGAAGCGGAGGCCGAACCGCCGCTGGCACTCCAGCGCGGTCACGAGCTGCTCGTGCGTCACGTCGAGCGCCACCGGCCGGGCACCGAGCCGTGCCAACCAGGCGGAGACGTACGCGGTGCCGCAGCCCAGCTCCAGCACGTCGAGGCCGCGTCACGTCGCCGAGCACCCGCACCTCGGCCTCGGGCACGCCGAACAGCCCCCACGTCACCTCCGGCGCCTGCCACGCCCGCCGGGCGTCGTCGTCCGTGAACGCCGAGTTCAGGGCGGCCCACAGGGCACGGTTCGTCGCGAGCTCCGCGGCGTCGGCCAACGACCCCACCTCCTGGGAACCGGCGACGGTTGCGAGCAGTACACGGCGCCAGGCGCGCCCGCACCTCCCTCTCCCCGAATGACCACGCCGAGATGGCGACGAGTTGGCGACGTCGGCGCTCATCCGGGGCGGGCGATGCGCCCCGGCCCGCGTCCGAGCACGCTCCTCGACGACGGCAGAGGGACAGCCGCGAGGAGGACCGCCATGCTGTCTGGTGCCACGACAGCTGCAGCGCCACGGGATGACCGGCGCGGTGCCCTACTACGGCGGCCGCCTGACCCCGGCGCACGTCTACGGCATCCAGCAGCAGGCCCGCGAGGCCGCGACGCGGCCGGTGCCGCCGCCCGCCCCGCCCTCCGCCCCGTCCTACGGGCCCCGCCGGTCCCGCTCTACGGGACTCCGCCCGCCCCGCCCGCCCGGCCGGCCCCGCTCCGCGACCAGCGGACGCCCCGAGCCGTGCTCGACTCCCTGACCTACCTGCGCGACACCGGCGTGATCACGCCGCGCGAGTTCGGCGACCTCCGCTCGCGGGCAGGCGTCTGATGGGCCCCGTCCAGGTCCTCGTGGTCGGCTTCGAGCACCCCGACTTCTCGGGCGAGGTGCTGGCCGAGTTCGACCGCCTGCGCGACGCTGGCGTCGTCCGGCTCGTCGACCTGCTCGTGGTGACCCGGCACCAGGACGGCACGTTCGAGTCCGTCCCCCTGCCCGACGGGTCCCCGGCCGACCTGGGCCTGGTGGCCGCGGCCCTGCTGGGCCAGGGCCAGGGCCAGGGCTCGGACGCCGCCCGCGCCGGCGACCCCGGTGAGGACGGTGGCTGGTCACTCGACGCCGTGCCACCCGGCTCGACGGCGGCGGTCGCGCTCGTCGAGCACGTCTGGGCGGAGCCTCTGACCGCGGCACTGGAGCGTGCGGGCGGGCGCCCGCTCGAGGAGACCTGGCTCGGCCCCGACGACCGGGGCGCGCTGGAGGCGCTGGTCGGCGTCAGGGCGCCGCGGTCCGTAGCGCGCCGGATCGGCCGCTCGGATCGGCCACTGCACCGCGACGAGCCACGTCGCGCTCGCCGCCAGCATGCCGATCGCGACGCCGCCGACGACGTCCACGGGCCAGTGCGCGCCGATGTAGATCCGGTTGAGCGGCACGAGGACGGCGAGTGCGAGGCCGGCCGCACGCTGGTACCGGTTCATCCACGGCCACAGCGCCGCCACCACGCCGACGACGACGGCCGTGTGGGCGGAGGGGTAGGCGCGGCCCCACGGGTCGTGCGGGTACCCGTGGACGTCGAGCCCGGGGATGATCGCCGTGGGCCGGGGCTGGTCCACGACCCGCTTGAGCGACCTGGGCGAGGAGCTCCGCGACGGCGATCGAGCCGGCGATCGCCCGCAGGCACTCGAGCCGGTGCGTGGATGCGCCGGCGAGCACGCACCCAGCCGCCGAGCACGACCGCCAGAACGAGCAGCGGCACCGGCCGGAACAGCGGGTTCACCAGGGCGAACAGCGCGCCGAGCGGCTGCGGCGGGTGGTTGAGCCACACGACGAGGGCGGTCTGCGCCTCGTGCGCGGCGGGCCGGCCGGCGAGCCACGCCGTCACCAGGATCGCCAGGAGGGACAGGACCGCCACGATCAAGGACGTCCGCCGCGCCGGCACGGCTCACGGTAACCACGCCCCGGGCCGGGGCGAACCGCTCGCCACGGATGAGGACCCGGCCGCCGCACCTCGTGAAAGGCTCGGGGTCGAGGAGTCGGGGTCGAGGAGTCGGGGTCTCAAGGAGGTCGAGCGATGACGACACACGACGCTTTCACGCCCGAGGAGTGGCGGACCGTGCTCGAGGGGCCACCGGCGGCCGGCATGATCGTGGTCACGGCGGCCAGCGGCGGGATGTGGCGGGAGACGTTCGCCATGTCCAAGGCCTACGCCGAGGCGCGCGCCGGGCACGGGCAGAGCGAGCTGCTGGACGAGATCGTGGCCGCCCGGCCGAAGGTGGACCACCCGAAGGCGCACTCGCAGGAGGAGTTCCGCGACCAGAGCCTGCAGCACCTGCGCGAGGCGGTCGCGCTCGTGCAGGGCAAGGCCACGCCCGACGAGGTGGAGGGGTACCGGCGCTTCGTCCTGGCCGTCGCGGACAAGGTCGCCGCCGCGCACCGCGAGGACGACCAGGTCGTGAGCCCGGGCGAGGCCGAGGCCATCAGCCGGATCGCGGAGGCCGTGGGCGCGACGAGCGAGTGATCACGCCGGGCCGGGTTCGTCGTACCAGGCGAGCGCGCTGATCAGCCACCCTCCCGTCGTCCGCACGAACTGCAGCGTCTTCGTGCCGCGGGCGGAGAACGGCGCGCCGTCCTGCACCCCGGCCTTGGCGTACGAGCTGAACCGGTGCGCCACGTCGCCGGCGACGTCCGTGCGGGCCGACACCTCCCACTCGCGGAACTCCCGCAGCGCGCCCCCGGTGAGCAGCGCCCGCCGGGGGGCGATGAAGCCGGCGACGTCGTAGACGGCGGGGTCGCCCACGCCGGTGCGCACGATCACCGCCTGCGGGAGGAAGACGCCGGGCAGCGCGTCGAGCCGGGCGTCGAGGCCGGGACCACTGGTGAACGCGGCGTAGAAGGTCGCGACGAGACCGTCGATCTCCGGCACGGGGCCTCCGGGCGGTCGGGCGAGGCGGTCACCAGGCGGTCAGGAATCGAGAAGCAGCGCCGTCCGGCGCCCGCCTAGCCTCTCCAGGGACGGTACGACCGACACGAGAGGAACACGGCCATGGCCACCAAGAACACCACGACGAACACCGGCACCGACTCCGAGGGCTTCACCGCGCAGGAGCGGGCCGCGATGAAGCAGCGCGCCGCCGAGCTGCGCGCCGAGGGCAAGAAGGGCGCCAAGCAGGCGGACGGCCTGCAGGCCGTCCTCGACAGCATCGCGAGCATGGCGCCCGGAGGACCGGGCGATCGCCGAACGCGTGCACGTGACGGTGACGCAGACGGCTCCCGACCTGATGCCGAAGACCTGGTACGGCATGCCGGCCTACGCGGACGCCGACGGCAAGGTGGTGCTGTTCTTCCAGAACGCGGGCAAGTTCAACTACCGCTACTGCACCCTCGGCTTCCAGGACGTCGCCAACCTCGACGACGGCGACATCTGGCCGGTGGCGTACGCCCTGAAGGCGTGGAGCCCGACGGTGGAGAAGCAGGTCACCGAGCTCGTGAAGGCAGCGATCTCGTGACCGGGCCTCCCGGCGCGGGTCAAGCGCCCACGTAGGCGGCGAGGTGCTCGCCGGTGAGCGTGGAGCGGGCCGCGACGAGGTCGGCGGGCGTACCTTCGAACACGATCCGGCCGCCGTCGTGGCCCGCGCCGGGGCCCAGGTCGACGATCCAGTCGGCGTGCGCCATCACCGCCTGGTGGTGCTCGATGACGATCACGGAGGTCCCGGCGTCGACGAGCCGGTCGAGCAGCGCGAGCAGCTGCTCGACGTCGGCGAGGTGCAGGCCGGTGGTGGGCTCGTCGAGCACGTAGACCGAGCCCTTGTCGCCCAGCTGCGCGGCCAGCTTGAGCCGTTGCGCGCTCGCCGCCGGAGAGCGTCGTCAGCGGCTGGCCGAGGGTGATGTAGCCGAGCCCGACGTCGACGAGCCGCCCGAGGATCGCCTGCGCGGCGGGCGTGCGGGCCTGACCGGCGCCGAAGAACTCCTGCGCGTCGACCGCGGGCATCGCCAGCACCTCGCTGATGTCCTTGGCGCCGGAGGAGCCCTCGACCCGGTACTCCAGCACCGACGCCTGGAAGCGCCGGCCCTCGCACTCCTCGCAGGTGGTGGCGACGCCGGCCATCATCGCCAGGTCGGTGTAGACGACGCCGGCCCCCTTGCAGGTGGGGCAGGCGCCCTCGGAGTTGGGGCTGAAGAGCGCCGGCTTGACGCGCGTTGACCTTGGCGAACAGCTTGCGGACCGGGTCGAGCAGGCCGGTGTACGTCGCGGGGTTGCTCCGCCGCGAGCCGCGGATCGGCGTCTGGTCGACGGAGATCACGCCGGGGCGCGGTGACACCGCCGCCTGGATCAGCGAGCTCTTGCCCGACCCCGCCACGCCTGTCACGGCGACCAGCACGCCCAGCGGGACGTCGACGTCGACGTCCCGCACGTTGTTGGCGGTGGCGCCGCGGATCGGGAGCACGCCCGACGCCGTCCGCACCGAGGGCTTGAGCCGGGCCCGGTCGTCGAGGTGCCGCCCCGTGACCGTGCCGCTGCGGCGCAGCCCCTCGACCGCCCCCTCGAAGACGACGCGGCCACCGGCCGTGCCGGCGCCCGGGCCGAGGTCGACCACGTGGTCGGCGATCGCGATGACCTCGGGCTTGTGCTCGACGACCAGCACCGTGTTGCCCTTGTCGCGCAGCCGCAGCAGCAGGTCGTTCATGCGCTGGATGTCGTGCGGGTGCAGGCCGGCCGTCGGCTCGTCGAAGACGTACGTGACGTCGGTCAGCGGCGAGCCGAGGTGGCGGATCATCTTCGTGCGCTGCGCCTCGCCGCCCGACAGCGTGCCGGACGACCGGTCGAGGCTGAGGTACCCGAGCCCGATCTCGACGAACGAGTCCAGGGTCTCGCCCAGGGACTTGAGCAGCGGCTTCATCGAGGGTTCCTCGAGCGCGCGCACCCACTGCGCCAGGTCGCTGATCTGCATCGCGCACGCGTCGGCGATGCTGACGCCGTCGATCTTCGAGGAGCGGGCGGCCGCGCTGAGCCGGGTGCCTCCGCAGTCGGGGCAGGTCCCGAAGGTGACGGCGCGCTCGACGAAGGCGCGGATGTGCGGCTGCAGCGCCTCGACGTCCTTCGACAGCATCGACTTCTGGATCCGCGGGACCAGCCCCTCGTACGTGAGGTTGATGCCGTCGACCTTGATCTTCGTCGGCTCCTTGTAGAGCAGGTCGTTCAGCTCGCGCTTCGTGAAGTCCCGGACGGGTTTGGAGGGGTCGAAGAACCCGGACCCGAGGAAGATCCGGCCGTACCAGCCCTCGACGCTGTACCCCGGGATGGTGATCGCGCCGTCGGCGAGGGACTTGCTCTCGTCGTACAGCTGCGAGAGGTCGATGTCGGAGACGCGGCCCATCCCCTCGCAACGCGGGCACATGCCGCCGGTGACGCTGAACTCCCGGCGCTCCTTGACCGTCTGCCCGCCGCGCTCGAACGACACCGCGCCCGCGCCGCTGATCGAGGCCACGTTGAAGGAGTAGGCCTGCGGCGAGCCGACGTGCGGCTGCCCGAGCCGGCTGAACAGGATGCGCAGCATCGCGCTCGCGTCGGTCGCCGTGCCCACGGTCGAGCGCGGGTTCGCCCCCATCCGCTCCTGGTCGACGATGATGGCCGTCGTCAACCCCTCGAGGACGTCGACGTCGGGGCGCCCCAGCGTCGGCATGAACCCCTGCACGAACGCGCTGTAGGTCTCGTTGATCAGCCGCTGCGACTCCGCGGCGATCGTGCCGAACACCAGGGAGCTCTTGCCGGATCCCGACACCCCCGTGAACACGGTGAGCCGGCGCTTGGGAATCTCGACGTCGACGTCCGCGAGATTGTTCTCCCGCGCACCGACCACCCGGAGGACGTCGTGGGAGTCGGCGGGGTGGCTCATGCGCGGGATGTGTCCTTTCGCGTCGGGCGTCAGCGCTGCTGGTTGACCCGGATCAGGGTGCCGGCGGGGTCGCGCACGGCGAAGTCCCGCACACCGTACGGCTGCTCCGTCGGCTCCTGCACGACCTCGGCCCCGCTGGCCGCCACCCGCTCGAAGGCGCCGTCCAGGTCCTTCGTCGCGAGCAGGATCATCGCGTAGGTGCCCTTCGCCATCATCTCGGAGATCGTGCGCCGCTCGTCGTCGGTGATGCCCGGGTCGACGGCCGGCGGCGTCAGGACGATCGACGTCTCGGGCTGGCCGGCCGGCCCGAGCGTGATCCAGCGCATGGTGCCGCGGCCCACGTCGTTGCGGACCTCGAAGCCCAGCACGTCGCGGTAGAACGCCAGCGACGCCTCGGGGTCGATGTGCGGGAGCATGGTCGCGTGAATGGTGATGTCCATGCCGTTCACGCTAGGTGCGGCACCGCGGCGGCTGCTTCTCGATTCCTGACCGATGGCGTCGCCGACCGGGGCGCCGGTCGGGTCACCTGCCGGGTGATGCAGGCCGGCAGTTCGCCGTCGGCGCCCGCGGCCCGGCTCCGGTAGACACTCGGCGGCATTCCGACCAGCTCGGTGAACCGGGTGCTGAACGTGCCGAGCGACGAGCACCCGACCGCGAAGCAGACCTCGGTCACGCTGAGGTCGCCGCGCCGCAGCAGCGCCATGGCGCGCTCGATGCGGCGCGTCATCAGGTACGCATACGGCGACTCCCCGTACGCCTCCCGGAACTCGCGGCTGAGGTGCCCCGCCGACATGTTGACGCCGCGCGCGAGCGCCTCGACGTCGAGCGGCTGGGTGTACTCGCGGTCCATCCGGTCGCGGACGCGCCGCAGCAGCGCGAGGTCGCGCAGGCGCTGCTCCGCCGTGGGTCTGCTGGTCACCATCGCGATCGTGCCACCGCGGCCGGGGGAGCCGCCAGAGTGGTCACCCGTGACGGGCGGGCCGGGCGCCTGTCTCCGCCGTCTACCGTGGCCTGGTGAGCACGGGGCCCGGGCGCAACCACCCGGCCGCACGTGACCGGTTCCGCAGGGCCACGTGCGCGGTGCTCCTGCTCGCCGGAGCGGTGTGCGTGGCCCTTGGCGTCGTCGCCGGGTTCGTGCACCGCACGGTCCTCGACGCCGACGCGTTCGCCGACCGCGCCGACGCGCTGCGCCGCGACCCCGCGGTGAGCGCGGCCCTGGGCCGGGCCTTCGTCGACTCCTACCTGGCGCACGCCCCCGACGCGGTCGCCGTCCGGCCCCTGCTCGACGCGGCCGGGACGGCCGTCGCCGGGTCGGACCTCGTCTCGCCGTTGGCGCGGACGGCGGCCCGGAGCTTCCTGCGCTCGCTGACCCAGCCGAACGCCTCCGACGTGGTGCTCCGCCTGGCAGACACCGGCGCAGTGGTCACCGCGGTGCTGCAGCGGCTGGCACCCCCGGGCACCGTCCCGGGCGGCGGCCAGCTGTCGCTCCAGCTCGCGAGGGTCGGCGGCCAGTCGGCCGCCGGCCGCACCCTGCACCTCGCCGCCCTCGTCGGGACCGCGGCGTGGCTCCTCCCGATCGCCGGGCTGGCCCTGCTCGGGGCCGCCGTCGTGCTGTCCCGCGACCGCAGGCGCGGCCTCGCGCAGGCGGGCCTGGCGGTCGCCGGGACCGCCGTGGTGCTCGGCCTGCTGCTGGCTGCGGCCGGCCTGTGGGCCACCGCGCAGAGCGACACGCCGCTGACCGGTGCGCTCGTGCACCACGGCTTCGGCGTGTTCGCCGCCCCGCTCGGCTGGTCGCTGGCGGGCCTGGTCGTGGTCGGCGTGCTCGTCGCGGCATCCGCCGGTGGCGCGCTGCCGACCGTCGACCCGGTGCGGCTGCTGACCTTCGCCCGGGACGTCGCCCTGCGGCGCCCCACCCGGCTCGTGCCGGCCCTGCTCCGGGCGCTCGCGGTTCTCCTGCTCGGCATCGGCGCGCTCGCCCGGCCGGCCGCCGTGGGCATCGTCGTGGGTATCCTGGTCGGCGCGTGGCTGCTACTGGGCGGCGTGCACGAGCTGGCCCTCGCCACCCGCCCGCCCGCGCGTGAGCCGCAGCAGGAGGAGCCGGCGGAGCCCGTCGCCGGCGGCCGCCGCCGGCGTCTCTGGCCGGCCGGGGCCGGGGCCGGGCTCGTCCTGGTGCTGCTCGTGGCCTGGGGTGCCGCCCCCGCGGCTGGCCCGGCCGCGGCGGTTGACGGGGTCGCGGGACCGCTCGCCTGCAACGGCTCCCCGACGCTGTGCGACCGGCCCTTCGACCAGGTGTCGTTCGCCGCCACCCACAACTCCATGTCGCAGGCCACCGATCGGTCGTGGTTCATCCCCGAGCAGGGCGAGGGTTACAGCGCGCAGCTCGACCTCGGCGTGCGGGCCCTCCTGGTCGACGTCTGGCCCGGCCATCCCACCCGGGGCGGCCGCGTCGCCACCGCGCGGTCCGCTTACGCCGCCGCGAAGGCGCAGGCCGAGAAGGACTTCGGCCCCGAGACGGTGGCCGCCGGCCTGCGCGTGTTCGACGCCGTGACCGACCCCACCCCCGCGGGGCCGGAGGCGCTGTACCTGTGCCACGGCCTCTGCGAGATCGGTGCCGGCGGCTTCGTGGCGGGCATGAGCGAGGTGCGGGCCTGGCTCGACGTCCACCCCCGCGAGGTGGTCAGCCTGGTGATCGAGGACCACGTGGACGCCGCCCGCATCGGGGCCGCCCTCGACGACGCGGGGATCGGCGACCTCGCCTTCGTGCCCCCCGCCCCCGGTCAGGCGTGGCCGACGCTGGGATCGCTCGTGGCGAGCGGCCGCCGCGTGCTCGTGCTGCTCGAGCAGGGCGACGGCGGCACCGCCTACCCGTGGATGGTCAACGGGTTCCGCGACCTGCTGCAGGACACCGCCTACGCGGTGCCGCGGGTGAGCGACTTCTCGTGTGCCCGCAACCGCGGGCGGCCCGACGCCCCGCTGTTCCTGCTCAACCACTGGATCAGCGGTTTCACCCGCCTGATCAGCGACGCACGCACGGCGAACGCCGACGCCGTGCTGGGGACGCGGGCCCGGACGTGCCGGGCCGAGCGCCGGCTGCCGAACTTCGTGGCGGTGAACTACGCGAGCATCGGCGACCTCATCGGGGTGGTCGACGACCTGAACCGCTGAGGTATGCCCGGTATCAGCTGGTCCCCCCCGTTTGGGCCAACGACCGTCGGGTATCTTCCGAGGCACTCCCGCCGCCAACCTCCCCGGAGACGCCGCCCCCGTGACGTCGCGATCGCTGCACCAGCCGCAGGACCTGCCGCTGCCCGACGGCCGCCTGCTCATGGACGGCTTCTCCCGCTGGATCCTGTCGGCGGTGGAGGCCGTGCCCGAGCGCGTGCCCTACGTGCGTCGCCAGGTCGAGGCGGTCCTGGCGCTCTGGGAGCTCGAGGAGCTGGCGTGGGCGGCCGAGCTGATCGTCACCGAGCTCGCGGCGAACGTCGTCCGGCACGCCCGCACTCTCTTCACCGTCGGCCTGTTCTGGAACGGCAGGGTGCTGCACGGCGAGGTCAGCGACGCCAACCCCGTGCCGCCGGAGCCGCAGGCGGGTGTGGGACCCGAACGGACCGGCGGCCGCGGCCTCCTGCTGGTCGGCGAGATCGCCGAGCGCTGGGGCGTCGAACCCCACCAGCGCGGCAAGACGGTCTGGTTCGAGCTGTCACCCGGGCGCTGACGTCGTGCGGGTGAGCCGCCACACGTGCCGGTAGGCGACGACCAGCAGCGCCACGAAGACCACGTCGCGGGCCGTGAGGGCCGTGAGGCCGTTGATCCCGCCGCCGCGCAGCGCGTCGTAGCCGAGCGGGTAGTCGAGCGCGGTGAGGCCGCAGCACACGATCCACAGCACGGTCTCGACGCGCAGCAGACCCTCGCCGGCCGCGAGCGCGAACACCGGGGCGAACCACGCCATGTACTGCGGTGAGAACACCGGCCCGGCGGCGACGAGCACGAGCAGCACGATCGCCTGCGCGAGCAGTGCCTGTTCGAGCGGCACGTCCAGCACCTTGCGGCCGCCCGGGGTGGCCGGCGTCGCGTGCGCGCGCCACAGCCGGACGGCGAGCACCAGCAGCGCGATCACGCCGAGGAGCTCGAGCGCGAGGTGGATGCTCGTGAGGTGCGGCCCGATCAGGATGTCCGCCGAGTTCAGCCCGTGCTCGAACTTGATCTGCCAGGTGTGGCTCCCGAGGGCGATCGCCCACATCGCGCCGAGCCCGCTGAACGACTCGATCTGGATCGGGCGCGAGAACGTGAACGTGAACCAGTCCAGCCCCCCGGGTGGGTGCTTCAGGGCGACGGCGACGAGGTAGACCAGCCACGGCACGGCGAACACGACGAGCCACCGCACCCGTTGCCGGGCGGCGGTCAGGAGCAGTGCCAGCGGCGCCAGGAACGCCGGCCAGACCTTGATCAACGCTCCGAGGGTCAGGGCCCCGGCCGACAGGCCGGGCCGGGCGCGGCGGGCGGCCACGATGCCGACCAGCGCCACGAGCGCCGAGACCGGTTCGAGCCGCAGCCAGTACGAGCGCTCGAGGAGCGCCGCGGCGAGCAGCCACGTCGCGGCGGCCAGCTGGGGTCTGGACGCCGTCCGCCAGAGCAGCACGCAGGCGAGCACGGTCGCCGGTCCGGTCCAGAAGAGCACCCACGTGGGGTTGGGGTTGACCGCGTGCACGAACCGCAGCGGCCACCACACGGCGTCCACGACGACCGGGTAGGGCCCGGGGGTGGTCCAGCTCGGCCAGCCGGCGTCGATCCAGCCGCGGTAGCTGCGCACGTCGCTCGGCAGCTGCTTGGCCGAGTAGGCGGCCGAGGCGAGCGCCAGCACGGCGGCGACCCACACGAGCGCCGTCCAGCGCCGGGGCGACCGCCCTCCGACGCCGGGGCGCTCGGCCACCGCGGACGGCTCCACGACGGCGAGCATCCCACGAGGGCCCACGTGCTTGAACACGCGCCCGCGGGCTATTGGGAGGGTGTGGACGGCCCCGACCTCGCGACCGCGCTCGAGGCGCTGCGCGCCGCTGTTGCCCGGCTGCGCCTGGGTCTCGCCACGCCCGGGGCCGCGGAGGGGCGGCAGGCCCAGGCCGAGCTCGTCGGCCAGGTCGACGACTACCTGCTCCCGCGCCTGCGCAGCCTCGAGGCGCCGCTGCTCGCAGTGGTCGGCGGGTCGACCGGCGCCGGCAAGTCCACGCTGGTCAACACGCTGGTCGGCGCCACGGTCTCGAGCGCGGGCTGGCTGCGGCCGACCACCCGCGGGCCGGTGCTCGTGTGCAACCCCGCCGACCGCGGCTGGTTCACCTCCGACCGGGTGCTGCCCGACCTCGCCCGGTCGACGGGCGACGCGGGCGCCGGCAGCACGGGCACGCTGCACGTCGTCGTGCACCCGGGCCTGCCCGCCGGCCTCGCGCTGCTCGACGCGCCCGACGTCGATTCCGTGGTCGCCGAGAACCGTCGGCTGGCGTCCCAGCTGCTCGCGGCCGCGGATCTGTGGATCTTCTGCACGTCGGCCGCCCGCTACGCGGACGCCGTCCCGTGGGGGTTCCTGCACACCGCCCAGCAGCGCAGCACGGCGCTCGCGGTCGTGCTCAACCGGGTGCCGCCGGAGGGGACGCGCGAGATCTCCCGGCACCTCGCCCAGATGCTCGACGACAACGGCCTCGGCCGCGCGGCGCTGTTCACCGTGCCCGAGACGGCGCTCGACGGCGAGGGCGCCCGGCTCCCCGAGAGCTCGGTGGCGCCCTTGCGGGGTTGGCTCGCGACCCTCGCGGACGACGCCGACGCGCGCGCCGAGGTCATCCGCACCACCCTGGACGGCGCCCTCGCGAGCCTGCGCCGCCGGGTGTCGATGATCGCGCGGGAGGCCGACGATCAGCTGGCCGCCGCGTCCCGGCTGCGCGACGAGGCCGCGACCGCCTACGACGACGGGCTGCGCGAGGTCGACGACGGCGTCCGCAGCGGCACCCTGCTGCGCGGGGAGGTGCTCGCGCGCTGGCAGGAGTTCGTCGGCACCGGCGAGCTCACCCGCTCCCTGGAGGAGCGCATCGGGCGCATGCGCGACCGTGTCACGGCGTTCGTGCTGAACCGGCCGCCGCCCACCGCCCCCGTGCAGGAGGCGCTGGAGAGCAGCCTGGAGACGCTGGTGCGGGCGGCGGCGGACGGCGCCGCCGAGCGCGCCGTGGAGTCGTGGCGGGTGCGACCCGCGGGGCGCACGCTGCTGGGGGAGCGCGCCCGGTCGCTCGCGCACGCGTCCGACGGGTTCCGAGCCGCCCTCGAGCGCGAGGTCCGCGCCTGGCAGGGGCGGGTGCTCGAGCTGGTGGCGTCCGAGGGGCGCGAGCGCCGGACCGCGGCCCGCGTGGCGTCGTTCGGCACGAACGGTGCCGGGCTGGCGCTCATGCTCGCCGTCTTCGCGAACACCGGGGGCCTGACGGGGGCCGAGATCCTCGTGGCGGGCGGCACCACGGCCGCCAGCCAGAAGGTGCTGGAGGCACTCTTCGGCGACAGCGCGGTGCGCGCCCTCGCCTCGACCGCTCGGGCCGACCTCATCGACCACGTCGAGCGCCTGCTCGAGCCCGAGCGCGCGCGGTTCGACGCCCTCGTGTCGGCCGAGGCTCCCGACGCGGCGGCCGTCGCGTCCTTGCGGGCCGCGCTCGACGGGTTCGAGGCCGCCCGCCGGGAGGCCCGCTCGCTCGCCCGGGGCGCGGCCCGGTGAGCCTGCTGACGCGCGGCGAGCGGGGGTTGCGCCTGGGCGCGCGGCTCGAGGCCCTCGAGGAGGTGCTCGCGCTCGCGCCCGGCCGGCTCGACCCCGCGCAGGAGGCGCAGGCCCGGTCGGTGCTCTCCCGGGCCGGGGACCGGCTGCGGTTCGGGGAGGCGCACACCGTGGTGGCCCTCGCAGGGGCCACGGGCAGCGGCAAGTCGTCGCTCGTCAACGCGCTCGCGGGGGAGGCCGTCTCCGAGCCGGGCCTTCGGCGGCCGACGACGGGTGTCGCGCACGCGGCCGTGTGGCCGGGGCCCGACGACGCCGATGTGCTGCTCGACTGGCTCGAGGTTCCGCGCCGACACGTGCTGTCCCCCGTCGCCGCCTCGTCCTCTGCCTCGCCGTCCCTGCAGGGTCTGGTGCTCCTCGACCTGCCGGACGTCGACTCCGTGCAGGTGTCGCACCGGCTCGAGGCGGACCGGCTGGTGGAGCGCGTCGACCTGCTCGTCTGGGTGCTCGACCCGCAGAAGTACGCCGACGCCGCCCTGCACGACCGCTACCTCGTCCCGCTGGCCGGGCACGCCGCCGTGACGGTCGTCGTGCTCAACCAGGTCGACCGCCTCACGCCCGCGGCCCGCGAGGGGTGCCTGGCCGACCTGCGCAGGCTGCTGCGCGCCGAGGGCCTCGGTGCCGTACCGGTGATCCCGGTGTCGGCGCGCACCGGGGAGGGGCTGGACGCCGTCCGCGCGGAGCTCGCCCGGCGCGTGGCCGCGAAGCAGGCCGCGGGGCAGCGGCTCGCTGCCGACCTCGCGTCGCTGGCGGACGCCCTGGACCCCGCCTGCGGCGGCGGCGGCGGCGGTTCGGGCGGTGCGGTGGGCCGGCGCGAGCGGTCCGTGCTGGTCGCGGCACTCGCCGACGCGGCAGGCGTGGACGCCGTCGGCGACGCCGTCGCCGGTGCGTACCGCATGCGCGCACTCCGGGCCACGGGCTGGCCCTTCACCCGGTGGCTGACCCGGCTGCGGCCCGACCCGGCACGGCGGTTCCGCCTGCCCGACACCCCGTCGGAGTTCGTGCGCACGTCGCTGCCCGGGCCCTCCGCGGTGGCCCGGGCCCGTGTCGACACGGCACTGCGGGAGCTCGCCGAGGGCGCTGCCGGGGGGCTGGGGGATCCGTGGCCCGGGATCGTGCGGTCGGCCGCGACGAGCCGGCGTCCGGAGCTGGCCGAACTGCTCGATCGTGCCGTGGCCGGCGCCGATCTCGGCCTGGCGCGGCGGCCCCGCTGGTGGCGCTTCGTCGGGGCGCTGCAGCTACTGCTGGCCCTGGCGGCGGTCGCGGGTCTCGTCTGGCTCGCCGTGCTGTTCGGGATCGCCTGGCTGCAGCTGCCCGCCCCGCCGACGGCGCACGTCGGTCCCCTGCCGGTGCCCACGCTGCTGCTTGTCGCCGGCCTGCTCCTGGGGTTCCTGCTGGCGCTGCTCAGCCGGAGTCTCGCCCGGGTGGGAGGACGCCGGGCTGCCGCCCGCGCCCGGAAGGCGGTGCAGGACCGCGTAGAGCTGGTCGCCGACGACGCCGTGGTGGCGCCCGTCGAACGCGAACTCGCGGCGCACGTCGAGCTGTGTGCCGCGGTGCATCGCCTTTACGGCTGAACTCGACCCGCCCGCACCGGCCCCGTCCCCGGCCCGTCCCCGTCTCGGCCCCGCGGTCTCGCCCGCCTCCGCGGCACCCCTGCATCGGCTCCGCCCTGCCATTTCCACCCCGGCCCGCCCGCCCCCCCGACCAGCCCGCCCCGGCCAGCCCGCCCCGGCCAGCCCGCCCCGGCCCGCCCCGGCCCGCCCCGGCCAGCGCGCCCCGGCCCGCCCCGGGCCGCCCGCCCCGGCCCGTCCGCCCGGGTCGGCCCGTCTCCCGGCCCGCCCGCCTCCGCTCAGCCCATCTGACATGTCACACCTGTGTGACGTTACGTGAGGTTCGTTGCACGAAGTTCCTCTCGAACCACGCTAGCGAGCGTTCGACCCGTAGAGGTAGAATCGAACACACGTTCGATCAGGGGGGTGCGGGGTGGGACGAGACGGGGATCAGACTGCCACCGGCGACCAGCAGCGCGAGCCGCTGTTGGAGTCGCGGGAGTCACCGGAGCCATCGCGACCGTCCTCGCGGGAGCGGGCGGTCCGGGGGCGTCCGGGGGAGCGGTCTCGCGCGGCCTTGGCCGATCTGGCGGTCGAGACCGAGAAGACTCTGGCCGCCGACGTCGCTGCGCTGGATCCCGACGCGGATCCCGACGCGAGTGAACCGGCCGCGAGCGCCACCACGCCGTCGGCGCGGGATGCGCTCGGGCTGTGCGTGGACGCAGTGGTCGGGGCACGGCGGCTGGCGGGGTGGACTGTCTGGCTGGAGCTGCTCGCCGTTGCGCGCCTACTCGCCGCTTGGACCGGCCGTCCTCCGATCAGTGACGCCGGTGATCCGGAAGACCCCGTGGATCCGGATGCGGATCCGGCGTTGTCGAGGCGGCTGTGGGCGGTGGTCGACGACCTGAACGTGTTCGTGCCGGTCGGGGAGCGCCTGGACACCGCGGGACTGTCCGATGCGCTGGTGGCGGCCGAGGTCGCCGCGGCCGCGGCGATGAGCAAGTCGGGCGGCGATCAGCGGGTCCGCGCCGCGGCCACCGTGTTCCTGTCCGGCCGCCTGCCGCGGACCCGGCTGCTGCTTCGTGCCGGGATGCTGACGGATGCGAAGCTGACCGCCGTCCTGCAGGGGACCGCCAAGGTGGAGGACGACGAGATCTGCCGGCTCGTCGAGGCCCGTCTGATCCCCGACCCCGACCTCGCGCTCGCCAGGGCGGCGGGGATGCCCGAGCACGTCCTCGACGTCCTGGACCCCGCGTCGAATCCGAAGGGTCCGGGATCGGTGTGGCCGTGGCTGGCGAGGGCGACCATCCCGGTGGTGAAGGCGCGGATCGAGAAGCTGATCGCCCTGCTGGACGAGCAAGCCGCGTCCGAGCGCGCCGAGAAGGCCAAGGCGAAGCGGCACGTGCGTGCCGAGGCGCTGCCCGACGCGATGGGCGCGATCACCGTGGAGGCGGGCCGGGACGCCGTGACGGCGATCATCGGCGACCTCGACGCCTGCGTCGCGAGTGCCAAGGCCGCCGGCGACCCCCGCACTCCCGGCCAGATCCGCGCGGACGAGCTCGTCCACCGGATGAGCCTGGGGGCTTACGGCAGTCCGGCCCTTCCCACCGGCGCGTGCGGCACCGGGGCCGGAGCCCGCGCCCTGAAGGTGAGCCTGACGATGCCGCTTGCCACCTGGCTCGGGCTCGCGGCCGAGCCGGGGGTGCTGGACGGGTATGGCCCGATCCCCGCCGCCCTGGCACGGCAGATCGCCGCCGACGCCGCCGGGGACCACCCGACGACGACTACGTGGCGGTGCATCCCCCTGGACGACGCACACCGAACCGTTCTGGGCGTCGGCGACACGATCCCCACGCCGCGTCATGACCCAACGAACAGGCAACGCGACCTCGTAACCACAGCCGACGCCTCCTGTGTATGGCCCGGCTGCGGGCGCCGCTCCGTAGGATGCGACGTCGATCATCGGATCCCCTACGAGGCAGGCGGCCCGACCTGCCCCTGCAATCTCCAAGCGCTGTGCCGGACCCACCATCGGCTGAAAGGCGCCGGAGTCGTCGGGCCCGAAGCCCTCGGGCGGGGCACGGATGTCCCTGTCGGCAGCACCGACTGGACCACCTGGACCGGCCGTACCTACCGGTACACCCCCGAACCCGCGGCCGAACCACCCGTCACCGCGGACGAACACCTCGTCGTCTACGGTGCACGCCTTCGCCGTGTCCTCGACGACGCCGGCACGTGGGCCGACCCCGACGACCCGCGCAACGACACGCCCAGCGCCCGCCTGCGCTCCAGGCTGCGGGACATGGCTGCCGGCTTCCGTCTGGCTGGGCCGGCCGACGAGGACCCGACCGTGTCCGAGACGATCACCGGCCTCGAGAGTTGGCAGTACGCCGTCCGCCGGTACGACCGGCGCTTCGAGCGCGACACACGGGACGCCGAACGACGAGCCGCGCACAGCAGGCTGGCCGACCGGGCCGACCTCGCCGGCGACCTCGACGACGAATGCCCTTTCTGATGGACACTGGCGCGCAGGAGTCCGGTACGAGGAGGCCCGAGGCAGTGACCGTCGTGCTCGCGATCGACCAGGGCACCTCGGGGACCAAGGCTCTCGTCGTCTGTCCCGAGCGCGGCGTGCTCGCCACCGCGTACCGCCCGGTCCGGCCGACCTACCTCGACGGCGGCCTCGTCGAGCAGGACCCGCAGGAACTCCTCGCCTCCGTGGTCGACGCCGGCCGCACCGCCATCGAGGCGTGTGGCGGGGAGCCGGTCGCAGCCGTCGGCCTCGCCAACCAGGGCGAGACCGTCCTCGCGTGGGACCGCCGCACGGGCGAACCGCTGTCGACGGCGCTCGTCTGGCAGGACCGCCGCGCCCAGCCGCTCTGCGACGAGGTGACCGAAGCGGCCGGCCGGCTCACGGACATCACCGGCCTGCCGCTCGACCCCTACTTCGCCGCCCCCAAGATGGCGTGGCTCCGCCGCAACGCCACCGGCGGAGGCGTGGTGACCACCAGCGACGCCTGGCTCGTCCAC
Source organism: uncultured Actinomycetota bacterium (assembly GCA_963792195.1). Taxonomy (GTDB): domain Bacteria; phylum Actinomycetota; class Actinomycetes; order Actinomycetales; family Kineosporiaceae; genus DATKNA01. Next base: position 86,703 of record CAWBVK010000014.1, read on the forward strand.
CACCTCACCGGCGCCTTCGTGACCGATGCCTCGACGGCGTCCCGCACGATGCTCCTCGACCTCGATCGAGCCCGCTGGTCCACGGAGGCGCTCGAGATCTTCGGCCTCGCCGGCGAGGACCTCCCCGAGGTCGTCCCCTGCGCAGCCGCCGTAGGCGTGACCACCGCCTTCGGCAGGGAGCTCCCGCTCACCGGCCTCATGGTCGACCAGCAGGCCGCCCTGCTCGCTCAGTGCTGCTTCGCGCCCGGCGACACCAAGTGCACCTACGGCACGGGCGCCTTCGTCCTCGCCAACGCAGGCGGGGCCGGCGTGCGGTCGACGTCCGGGCTGGTGGCGAGCGTCGCCTGGCTCGACGGCAAGGGCGTGGCCTACTGCCTTGACGGCCAGGTCTACACGGTGGGATCCGCCCTGCGCTGGCTCGCGGAGGTGGGCGTCGTCGGGTCCCCAGACGACGTCGACGGCGTCGGCGGCACCGTTCCCGACTCCGCTGGCGTCACCTTCGTCCCCGCCTTCGCCGGCCTCGGCGCCCCCTCGTGGCGCGGGGAGGTGCGGGCGCAGCTCGGCGGTCTCGGTCTCGACACGACTCGCGGGCACGTCGTCCGTGCGCTCTGCGAGGGCATCGCCGCCGAGGTGGCCTTCTTGGTCGGCGCCGTGGAACGTGACGTGAACGTGGTGGTCCCCACCCTTCGCGTCGACGGTGGCCTCACCCGCAGCAGCCTGCTCATGCAGACGCAGGCCGATCTCCTGCAACGCCCGGTGGAGGTGCACGCCTCGCCCGACGCGACCGCGCTGGGCGTCGCCGCGGCCGCTCGCGCCGGCCTGGGCGACCCGGCCGACCCGCCCGACCTCGCCGCCGCCGTGGTGCCTGCGCCTCCATCCGCACGGTACGAACCCCGACGGAGCGCCGACGAGGCGGCGTCCGTGATGGCGGGCTACCGGGCCGCGGTCGCCCGCATCCTGGACGAACGCGGCACACGATGAGGCCCTACGACGTGCTGATCGTCGGGGCCGGGGTCGTCGGTACCGCGATCGCCCGCGAGCTCGCCCACCGCGGCCTGCGGATCGGGCTCGTCGACCGTGCGGACGACGTAGGCGAGGGCACCTCCAAGGCCAACACCGCGATCCTCCACACCGGGTTCGACGCCACGCCGGGCACGCTGGAGTCCCGTCTCGTCCGCCGCGGCCACGAGCTGCTCAGCAGGTACGCCGCCGAGGCGGGCATCGCGGTCGAGGTCCCGGGAGCGCTCCTCGTCGCCTGGACCGAGGAGGAGGCCGCCGCCCTGCCCGCGCTGGCGGCCAAGGCCGAGCGCAACGGGTACCACGACACCCGGCACGTGGGCGCGGCCGAGCTGTACTCCCGCGAGCCCCACCTCGGCCCCGGGGCGCTGGGCGCCCTCGAGGTGCCGGGCGAGGGCATCGTCGACCCCTGGAGCACGCCGCTCGCCTTCGCGACCGAGGCCCTGGACGGCGGCGTCGAGCTGCTGCTCGGCACCGAGGTCACGGGGGTGACCCCCGGCGCGAGCAGTGGGCCACACCGGCTCGGGACCGCGCACGGTGAGCTCCTGGCGCACTGGGTGGTCAACGCCGCCGGGCTCGCGTCCGACGAGCTCGACCACCGGTTCGGCCATCACGACTTCACGGTCGCCCCGCGCCGCGGGCAGCTGCTGGTCTACGACAAGCTTGCGCGTCCGCTGGTGAACCACGTCCTGCTGCCCGTGCCGACCCGGCTCGGCAAAGGTGTGCTGGTGGCGCCGACCGTCTTCGGCAACGTGCTCCTCGGCCCCACCGCCGAGGACCTGCCCGACAGGACGGCGAGCGAGTCGACCGCCACGGGTATCGCCGCCCTGCGTGAGAAGGGCGCGCGCATCCTGCCCGACCTGCTGGCCGAGGAGGTGACGGCCGTCTACGCGGGCCTGCGCGCCGCCACCGAGCACGCCGACTACCAGCTGCGCGCCCACCCCGAGCAGCGGTACGTCTGCGTCGGCGGCATCCGCTCCACGGGGCTCACGGCATCGATGGCGATCGCCGAGCACGTCGCCGGCCTGCTCGAGGCCGGCGGCCTCCCGTTGCCGCCGCGTGGTGAGGTGCCGCCCCCGCGGATGCCCCCGCTGGGTGAGTCCGCCGCCCGCCCCTACCTGCGCGCCGACCTGATCGCCGCCGACCCCGCCTACGGCCGGATCGTCTGCCACTGCGAGCGGGTCACCCTGGGCGAGATCAGGGACGCCGCCCGCGCGGCGCTCCCTGCGCGAACGCTGGAGGGCCTGCGACGGCGCACGCGGGCCCTGAACGGCCGGTGCCAGGGCTTCTCCTGCGGGGCCGAGGTGCGCGCCCTGCTCGACGAAGTGCTACTCGGCCAGGCCCTGATGGAGCAGACCGGTGGCTGACGAGAGAACGGTGCGTCAGGTCGACGTGCTCGTCGTCGGCGCCGGTCCCGCCGGCCTCTCGGTAGCGGCGGAGCTGGCCCGGCGAGGCGCCGGCAGCGTCGAGGTGCTCGAGCGGGAGGCGCACGCCGGCGGCGTCCCGCGGCACTCGGCGCACACCGGCTACGGCGTGCGCGACCGGCACCGGCTGCTGACCGGGCCGGCGTACGCCCGGGCGCTCGCGGAGGCGGCCGGCGCCGCCGGCGCGGTCGTGCGCACTGCGACCACGGCCACCGGCTGGGACAGGCCGGGCGCGGACGACACCACCGTCCCCGGCGCCGTCGACGTCACCGGGCCCGGCGGCCTCGAGCGGATCACCGCGCGTGCCGTCGTCCTGGCCACCGGCGCCCGGGAACGCCCGCGCCCGGCGCGGCTGGTCCCCGGTACGCGGCCCGAGGGGGTGTTGACGACGGGCCTCCTGCAGCAGCTCGTGCTCGCCGGCCGCTCGGTCGGCGAGCAGGCCGTGATCGTCGGAGCCGAGCACGTGAGCTACTCGGCGGCGCTTACCCTCGCCCACGCCGGCCTCCGGGTGGTCGCCATGGTCACCGACCTGCCGCGGCAGCAGTCGTACGCTGCCTTTCACGCAGCCGCCGTCCTGCGGTGGGCGTTCCCGGTGCTCACGAGCACCGCGGTGACCCGGCTGCTGGGGCGGCCGAGGCTGACCGGCGTCGAGGTCCGCGCCGCCGACGGCCGCGAGGTGGTGCTCGCCGCGGACACCGTGGTCTTCACCGGCGACTGGATCCCCGACCACGAGCTCGCACGCCGCGGCGGCATCGAGCTCGACCCCGGGACGCACGGGCCCGCGGTCGACCAGGGGCTGCGCACCTCGGCGGCGGGGGTCTTCGCGATCGGCAACCTCGTCCACCCCGTCGAGACCGCGGACGCCGTCGCACTCGAGGCGGCCGCGGCTGCGGAGCCGGTGCTCGAGCATCTCCGCGGGCACCGCTCGTGGCCGGGCCCCGGGCCGGCGGTGGTCGTCGAGCCGCCGCTGGCGTGGATCGCGCCCAACCGCATCCGCGCTGAGCAACCGGTCGCGGGGCGCTTCGCCATCTGGCCGCGGGTGTTCACCGGGCCCGTGGTCCTGGAGGTCCGTCAGGGCGCCCGGCTGCTGCACGCCGAGCGGCGACGGCGCGGCCTCGTGCCGAACCGTCCCACGCACCTGGACGGGCGTTGGACGGCGCACGTCGATCGGAACGGCGGCTCGATCACCGTGACCGCCCGCTGAGGGTCCCTTGACACCCCGCCCGCCGCACCACACGAGTGCTGCACCGGGTCTCGCCCCTGCCGGCGGTGCTCGTCGCCACCGGCAGCGTGCTGCGCGAGGCCTTCGAGGCGGTCGTCAGCCGCGGGCCGGCCGGTGCGTCGGGACGAGGGTCACGACGGGCTGGGTCCCGGTGGCCGCGAGCAGCGTCTCGGGTGCCACCGAGGTCATCCAGTCGACGCCGGCCGCGCCGCCCGCCAGGGCCTGCTCGAGCACGGCGGCCTCGAGCACGCGGCCGGGCGCGTAGCGCGCGAAGGCCCCGTTCGATCCTGCCGTCGAGGATCCGGTACCAGCCGCCGTCCGGAATGCCCAGCACGTAGGCGGCGAGCTCGCCGTCGACGGTCAGGGTCGCGAGCTCGAGACAACCGTGGTCGAGGAGCCGGCGGACCCGGGCGCGCCAGGCCCGGAGCCCGTCCGGGCCATCCAGCCGGGACGACGACGCCGTGCTGCTCGTCGCGGGCCCGGTAGAGCTGCTCCATCGCGGGGAGCGCGCGCGATGATCTTCTCGCCGTCCCGGATCAGGACGGCGTCGGCCTCCCGGCCGTCGGCCGCGAGGCGGTTGCGGGCCTTGCGCAGCGTCCGCAGCATCCCGTGGGAGAGGTACGCCGCGAGATCGCGCCCGGCGCACGGGCTCCAACGCCGGAACCGGCGACGCCGGGCAGGACGCCCGAGCCGCGCGCCGTCGGCGAAGGCGCGCGGTCAGCTCGTCGTCCTGCAGCGTCCCGGCGACGGCCCGGAGGCCCCGCCGCTCTGCCTCCGCGGCAACGCCCCTACCCAGCGCCGACGCCTGCGTGCCTCGTCGCCGGCGAGGACGGTCCCGCGATGACCGTCGCTACCCGCGGCCAGACGTGCTCCGGTCTCGTCCTGCAGGACGACGGCGGCGGCCACGAGGCGGCCGTCGCCGCTCCGCACGAGCGCGGCCCACGGGTCGCCGCCCGGTTCGGCGTCGAGCCGCGCCCGGATCCAGGCGGTCCGGGCCGTGATCGGCGCGTGGACCTGCCGACCGCCAGGCGCTCCACCTCGGGCAGCGCGCGCCAGCACCCGCCTCCCGGCCGACCGACCTCGGTGCGCAGGCCGGTCCGCTCGCGCCAGAGCGGCGGCCGGGGTCCCCACCCCGGTCACGGGACCCTGGCCCCGGCGGTGTCGTCGCCGGTGCGCTGGGCCGGGCACGGCCGCGGCGGTGCCGGTCGAGCCAGGCCTCGAGCTCGCGCGGAGGCAGCGCCTTGGCGTAGAACCAGCCCTGGTGCACCTCGCAGCCGGCGCGGACGAGCTCGTCCGACGTCGCCGCGTCCTCGACGCCCTCGGCGACCATGTGCAGGCCGAGCGACTGGGCCAGCCGGATCGTGGAGCGCACGATCGCCAGGGCGCGCGGGTCCTCGCTGCAGGTTCGGCGAGGAACGACTTGTCGAGCTTCAGCTCGTCGACCGGCAGCTCACGCAGGTAGGCGAGCGAGGAGTAGCCGGTGCCGTAGTCGTCGACGGCGATCCGCACGCCGGCCTCGCGCAGCCCGTTGAGGATGCGCTGGGCGCGGGTCCGGTCGCCCATGAGGAAGTCCTCGGTGATCTCGATCTCGAGCGCGTCGCCGGTCGAGTCCGTGCAGCGCGAGCAGCCCGAGCACGCGATCCGGCAGGTCGCAGGTCGGTGAGGGAGGCGGCCGAGAGGTTGACGGCGACGGCGATGTCGCGCCCGTCCCGGCGCCACTCGCCCGCCTGCGCTGATCGCCTGCTCGAGCACCGTCGCCGTCAGGTCCTGCATGAGACCCGGCGTGCTCGACCAGCGGCAGGAAGGAGTCGGGGTAGAGCAGCCCGCGCTCCGGGTGCTGCCAGCGGACGAGGGCCTCGACGCTCTTCGTGCGGCCGTTGGCCCGGTCGACCTTGGGCTGGTAGTGCAGGACCAGCTGCCGCTCCGCGATCGCCGTCCGCAGCAGCTCGATCGTCGCGAGCCGCTCGCCCGAGGCGAACTGCGTCCGTCCTCGACCCGGTACGCGAAGATGCCGAGGCGCTGGGTCTTCGCGTGGTACATCGCCACGTCGGCCTGGCGCAGCAGGGAGCTCAGCTCGGCCACGCCGGCCGGTATGACCGCGATGCCGACGCTGGCCTCGACGTGCACGGTCATGCCGTCGACCGGCATGGGCTCGGCGATCGCGCGGCGGACCTCGTTCGGCGACCTCGGCGGCGAGTTCCGGCGTCGGCGGCGGTGAGCACGAGCGCGAACTCGTCACCGCCGAGGCGGACGACCAGGTCGGCCGATGCCGGGACGAGCGCCCTGCAGCCGGCGCGCCGACGATCTGCAGCATCTCGTCGCCCGCGTGGTGACCGAGGCTGTCGTTGATGTCCTTGAAGCGGTCGAGGTCGAGCAGCAGCAGGGCGACCGGGTCGGAGGGCTGCAGGCTCGCGAGCCGGCTGCGGGACGTCGTCGTAGAGGGCCCGGCGGTTGCCCGAGGCCCGTCAGCTCGTCGGTGAGGGCGAGCTCGACGGCTCTCGGCCAGCGAGACGACCTCGCGGAACGTGACGGCGAGCCGGACGAGCGCGACCACGATCGTCGCGGTCGGCCAGCGCGACCGTCGAGGGGTGCAGCGCCGTGCCCTGTCCGAGCACGAGCAGGAGCAGCGCGGCCGCGGTCGACGCCACCGGCATGAGCGAGCAGCGCCCACGTCGGCAGGCTGAGGCCCGCGGGGCGGGCGGCCCAGCCCGGGGCGAGCGCCATGAGCGACGACCGCGAGCACCCACACGCCGTCGAGCGAGCTCGCCGGAGACGTAGGTGCCCTGCGCGGTGGCGAAGAGGTACTCGACGTCCGCGACGACGAACAGCAGCAGGCCCGCGGTGAGCAGCCACGACCCGACCGGCGGGCGCCAGCGGTGCATCGACAGCGTGACGGTCAGGAGCAGCAGGAGGATGCAGGTCGAGCAGCGGGTACGCGGCCGTCGTGGCCACCGCGGCCCACGACCCCTCGCCCGCGTCGAGGATCGGCCGGATCGCCAGCGCCGACAGCAGGGCGCCGACCGCGAGGCCGCCGACGAGGCCGTCGAGCCAGAGGCTGGCCGGGACCCGCGCGGTCCCGGATCGAGCGGAGCAGCGCGACGAAGACCAGCGGGTAGAACGCCAGGAACAGCGCCGTCCGCCACCGAGGGGAACGGCTCGACGTCCAGCGGGCGCACGAACAGCGTCCAGACCACGTTGCCGCTGCCGTAGACGGCCAGGGCCGCGGGCAGCAGGAACGAGGCCGGTGTCCGCGTGCGCTGCGCCGAGCACCCGGAGCAGGCAGACCAGCGCTGCCGCCTCGTACGCGGCGTTGTTGAGGACGCCGTCGAGGAGCAGGTTGTAGCCCGGCTCGCTCCGGACCCCCGGGATCGTCGTCACCATGAAGGCCGCGGGGACGGCGAGGCAGGAGCGGCGATGGCAACGGCGACGTCCGGGGCCCGGAGCCGCACGGCTGCGGCGGCGGTCACGTGAGTCTGGCGTTCCACGAGTGGACCGATCGGCTGCTTCCGGCCGAGTTGCAGGAATCCTCGCCGATGTGATCCCGGAACGGATCAGCAGCGACACCGCCGAGAGCCACGGCGGCCGACCCCGGCGAGCACGGCGGCGACCCCGACACCCTGCACGGCGCGCAGCCGCTCGCCGTGCACCCGCCGGGCCAGCAGGACCGTCACCGCGGGGTACGACGAGGCCAGGACGGCGACCAGGCTCACCAGCCCTGCGCGCGACGCGACGGCGTATGCGAGCGTGGCCGCGACGTCCAGCAGGCCCAGGAGCAGCAGGGCCGGCAGGTCCCGGCCCGTGGGTCGGCTGTCACGGCGCCGGTGCCGGCCGGGCCGGCGCAGGGGCGCCAGGGCCAGCAACGTGCAGGCCAGCGCGCTCACCCGCATGCCGACGAGCGTCGAGGCGACCGAGGTCGCGCTCCCCCGGGCAAGGCAGAGGATCTCGACGCCGAACAGCAGCGCCGCGGCGACGGCCAGCCCCACGCCCAGCCTGCCCGCCGAGGGCGAGGCGGACCCGAACTCGGGACCGGCCGCAGCAGACGATCCCGACCAGCGCCACGACCGCCCCGGCGAGCGCCACGGAGCCCGGCTCCTCGCCGCCCACCAGGCCCGCGACGACCGGCAGGGACGCCCCGGCCGCCGCGATCGGTGCGACGACGCCCATGGTCCCCACCGCGAGCGCGGTGTAGAAGGCGCCCATGGCGAGCGCCCAGGTCACTCCGGCCCCGACCGACCAGCCCCATGCGGCGGGGGAGGCCGAAGCCAGCCCGGGGACGCCCAGGACGGCCAGCGCCAGCACGGCGGAGACTGCTTGGGAGCCGCAGAGGACGTGCGTCGTGCGCAGCCGGCGGCTCAGTGTCCCGCCGACGAAGTCGGAGGTGCCCCAGAGACCGCCCGCCAGCAGCGCCAGGCCGTTCGGTCCCGCGTTCATGGGTCCCCAGTCGGCACCGGGGCCCCCGACGTTGAGTCAGGCGGCGCCCGCGACCCGGAACGGCTCGTAGCCGGGGGCGTGCAGGGGCCACGGGTGGGCGGCCTCCCAGCGCTCCGCCAGGTCGAGCAGCCAGCCGTCGCCGAACCGGGGTCCGGTGAGCTGGAGGCCGAACGGCACGCGTCCACCGGCGACGCCGATCGTGCCCGCCGGGAGCGAGATCGCGGGGTGCCCGGTGATGTTCTGCAGCTCCGTCGCGTAGACCTCCGGCGGGATCGCGCTCGGCCGCCCGGTCTCGTCGCGCCAGCCCTCCGCCGGGATCGCCGCGGCAGCCACGGACGGCGTCACGAGGACGCCGCCGCCGGCCAGCAGCCGGTCGAGCGCCGCTGCCCGGTCGAACCGCCGGCGCCGGGCCGCGGTGTAGTCGTCGATGCCCACCCGCAGGCCGAAACCCAGCAGGGCGCGCGCGCCCGGGCTCATCCGGTCGAGGTTCGCCTCGACGAACCCGCGGCCGAGGGCGGCGACGTGGTCGGCCGCGGCGAGGACCGCCCAGTCGGGGCCGGCGTCGAGGTCGAGGCCGGCCCCGTCGACGGGGAGTCGGACGACGTCGGCGCCGGGGAACACCGCCGCGAGCGCGCCGACGGCCGACTCGAGCGCGCCGGCCACCTCGTCGGGGAGCGGACCTGCGGGCGCCGTCCGGTACGCGACGAGCAGGCGCCGCGGCGGCCCTGCGACGGGTGCGGGCGGCACGCCGCTGCCCAGCCAGGCCTCCGGGTCCCCGGGCGCCCACCCCGCGGTGATCGCGAGCTGCAGCCGGACGTCGGCGACGGTCGTGCCGAGCGGCCCCTCGACCGAGAGGTCGAGCCAGTCGGGCAGCGGCCGGCGCGGGATCAGGCCGAAGGTCGGCTTGAGCCCGACCAGCCCGCAGAACGCGGCGGGGATGCGCACCGAGCCGCCGCCGTCGGTCGCGGTGGCCAGCGGCACCATGCCCGCGGCGAGCGCCGCCGCCGACCCGCCGGACGAGCCGCCGGGCGAGCTCGGCAGGTGCCACGGGTTGCGCGTGACGCCCGTGAGCGGGCTCGCCGTGTGCCCCTCGGTGGCGAACTCCGGCAGCGTGCTCTTGCCGACCACGATCGCGCCGGCCGCGCGGAGCCGTTCGACGACGAGCCCGTCGCGGTCCTTCGGCGGGGCGTCGGCGAGCAGCGTCGACCCGGCGCGGGTGGGCATGCCGGCGACGTCCTGCAGGTCCTTCACGAGCAGCGGGACGCCGGCCAGCGGGCCCGCGGCCTCACCGGCGTCGAGCCGGCGGTCGAGGTCGGCGGCCTCGGCACGGGCCTCGTCCGCCCGCACCGCGCAGACGGCGCCGATCGGCCCGTCCAGCGCCTCGATCCGGCGCAGCGCCTCGTCGACGGCCTCCACCGCGGTCACCTCGCGCCGCGCCACCCGCGCCGCGAGGTCAACGGCCGACACGGCGGCCCAGCAGCGCGAGCAGCTCGTACACGACGTTGGCCGCCGCGATCGTGGTGAGCTCGGCGTGGTCGTACGCCGGGCTCACCTCGACGACGTCGCCGCCGACGAGGTTCGCCCCGACGAGACCGCGCAGGATCATCTGCAGCTCGCGCGTGGTGAGGCCGCCGGGCTCGGGCGTCCCCGTGCCGGGGGCGTGCGCCGGGTCGAGCACGTCGATGTCGACGGAGACGTAGACGGGCCGGTCGCCGACGCGCTCGAGCACCCGCGTCGACGGCGGCGTCGGGGCCCTGCGCGGGCGACGTCCATGGTGGTGACGGTGGCGAACCCCAGCTCCCGGTCCTGGGCCATGTCCCCGGTGGAGTACAGCGGCCCGCGGATGCCGACGTGGGCCGAGGTGCCGAGGTCGAGCAGGCCCTCCTCCACGGCGCGGCGGAACGGCGTGCCGTGGGTGTAGGGCGCGCCGAAGTAGGTGTCCCAGGTGTCGAGGTGCGCGTCGAAGTGCACGAGCGCGAGCGGACCGTGCCGGGCCGCCGTGGCCCGCAGCAGCGGCAGCGACAGCGAGTGGTCGCCGCCGAGGCACACGAGGTGGTCGGCCCGCTCGAACAGGGCGGCGGCCGCCGCCTGCACCGTCGGGACGGCGCCGGACACGTCGAACGGGTTGACGGCGACGTCGCCGGCGTCCGCCACCTGGTGGACCGACCACGGCTCGACGTCGAGGAACGGGTGGTACGGCCGCAGCAGCTTGCTCCCGGCGCGGATCGCCGCCGGCCCGAACCGCGCGCCGGGCCGGTAGGAGACGGCGGCGTCGAAGGGGATGCCGGCGACGGCGACGGCCGCCCGGCCGACGGCGTCGAGGCTGCGGCAGCCGGGCGAAGGTGTCGGGCCCGGCGAAGCGCGGGATCTCCCGGGCGTCCGGCGGCCCGACCGGCGCCCGCCGGTCATCCGTCCGCTCATGCCCCCTCCGGCGTCGTGCTCAGGTGCTCGTGCACGCGCCGTCCATGCCCCGTCGCGGGCCGCGGCCGAACACGATCGTCTCCCGCTCGTCGAGGTCGTGGTCGCCGTCGCGCGTCGCGCACCCGGGTGCGCACGCGGTGGGTGTAGACGACGACGTCGGCGGCGACCTCGTCGGCCCGGCGGTCGGTCGACGTGCACGACACCACCCGCCAGCCCGACGCCTCCCAGCCGCGCCCACTCCTCCTCGTAGGCCGCCCGCGAGCCCAGCAACGGCCCGGTCGGGAAGACGAAGGTCGCGGCGGGGTCGAAGAAGGCGAAGTAGGCCTCGCGGTCGTGGCGGGCGAACGCGTGCACGAGCTCGGCGGCGCGGGCCAGGACCTCCTCCTCCGACGAGCTCGAGTTCACCGGGCGGCCCCGGTCTCCGCCGAGGGCGCGCTCGCTGCGCTCGATCGCCGGCCGCTCCGCGGAGAGGTCGGCGCCCCGGACGAGCAGCGCGTAGAGGCCGCCGCCGACGATCATCCCGAGGATCCAGGAGATGTCGACGCCCTGCAGCTACGTCGCGCCCTAGCTCTCGTAGAAGCCGGGGATGTAGCGCGAACGGGATCTCGACGAGGATCGCGACGAGGTAGGCGGTCACGCCGAAGCGGTTCCACGTGCCGTAGATCCCGTTCGGCGTGAACAGGTCGGTGATGGCGTAGTGGCCGTGCCGCAGCAGGAAGAAGTCGAGCAGGTTGATCGCCGTCCAGGGCGCGAGCAGGTAGAGCATCCCGAGCAGGGCGTTGTTGAGCGAGCTGACGGCGTTGGTGAGCGCCAGCCCGCCGACCAGCCAGATCACGGCGAGGACGACGATCGTCACGACCCGCAGCTGCCGGGTCGGGCGCACCGGCCGGAACGCGTCGACGGCGGTGACCACGGTGAGCATGCCGCTGTAGGCGTTGAGGCCCATCGTCGCGACCAGCGCGAGCACCGAGAGGATCGCCAGGATGCTCCCGAGGCCGCCGACGACGTTGTTGCCCGCGTCGTGGATGCCGACCAGGGCGTCCTCGACGCCGAGCCGGGTCGCCATCCACGCGCCGAGCGGGATGAGCCAGATCGGCGAGCCCGCGGCGCCCCAGAACACCGACGCGATGATCTTGCCGGTCGGCGTGTCGCGGGGCAGGTAGCGGGAGTAGTCCGACACGTACGGCGCGTAGGTGATGTTGTACGAGGCGGCGACGGTGAACATCGCCAGGAAGCCCGCCCACGTGAAGCCGGCTGCCGGCGGCGGCCTTGCCGCCCGCGTGACCGCTGATCACGCCGATGGTGAGCACGAGCCAGAACGGGATCGAGACCCAGAACAGCACCTGGAACACCCGGTGCAGCCAGTCGTGGCCGTAGATCGCGAGCACGGTCGCGAGCACGGTGATGACGACGGCGATCGAGGGTGGCGTTCCAGCCGAAGATCCCGGCCAGCCCCTCCTTGATGATGATCGTGTCGACGACGTTGAACGCGAGGTAGGTGAAGCCGGTCGCGATCAGCGGCAGGATCACGCCGCGGTAGCCGAACTGCGCGCGGCACTGGATCATCTGCGGCAGCCCGAGCTTCGGGCCCTGGGACGCGTGGGCCGCCATGAACAGCGTGCCGAAGAGGATGCCGAGCACGGCCGCCACGATCGTCCAGCCCAGCGAGAGGCCGACCAGTGGGCCCGACGAAGCCGATCGCCACCGTGAACGGCTGGAAGTTGCCGAGGAACCAGAACGGCCCCTGCATCCAGACACGCCCGTGCCGTTCGTTCTCGGGCACGTAGTCGATGGACCGGGTCTCGATGCGCGCCGGGCCGGCCGCGCAGCGCCGGTTCGGTCTCGCCCATCGCGGCCATGGCCGCTCCTCTCGCGGGTGGGTCGTGCTGGTGGCGCGTGCGGTGGGTCCACTGTGGGAGGGATCATCGAGGGCGACAAGAGCACGGCGCACGAACCGGGGACCTCGCTCTTGTGTCCGGCCACAAGCCAGGATGAGCGCGTGCAGGAGCGGCTGGCCCCCCTCGTGGTCGAGGACCTGCTGCGTTCCCCGGCACTTCAGCTCGGCGTACTGGCCGGCGCGAGCGGCACCCAGCGGGCCGTGGCGTGGGCGCACGTCAGCGAGCTCGAGGACCCGACGCCCTGGCTGACCGGCGCCGAGGTGGTCATGACGACGGGCATGGCGGTGCCCAGGTCGGCCGCCCGCCAGCGGGCCTACCTCGAACGCCTCGACGACGCGGGCGTCGCGGCCCTGGCCCTGTCCGACCAGCTGCACGTGCCGCCGCTGCACCGGGCCTTCCTCGAGGCCGCCGACGAGCGCGGCCTGCCGGTGCTGCACGTCCCGCTGTCGGTGCCGTTCATCGCGATCGCGCAGGAGGTCGCGGCCGCCGTCCAGAGCGACATGCACCGGCGGCTCTCGGCGCAGCTGCACGTGTTCGGGGCGCTGCGCACGCTCGCCGCCGAGGACCTCGGCGTCGCGGAGCTCTTCGCCCGGCTCGAACGGCTCTCCGGCTACCGCCTCTACCTCTCCACCGCCGCCGGCCGGCGCCTGCTGCCCGAGGTGCCGCCCCCGCCGCCGGAGCTCGTGCGGCTCCTCCCGGCCTCGTTCGAGGCGCCCCCGTCGGTGCCGGGCGGGTACGTGCTCCCGGTGCCCGGCGCCGGGCTCGCCCGCAGGCTTCCTGCTGGCGGTCGAGCGGCCCGGGGTCGCGGCGGCCGGCCTCGCCGTCGCCCAGCACATCGCGACGATCGCGGCGCTGCAGCTGTCGCTGCACCGGCACGCCCGCGAGACGCTGCGGCGGGAGGGTGCCGAGACCCTCACCGACCTCCTCGAGGGGGTGCTCGACCCCGCGACCGCCCGCCGCCGGCTCGCGCGGCATCGGCTTCGGCGGATCCGTCGAGCTCCAGCTCGCGGTGGTCCGGGCCGCAGCGGCGGACGCCGCCGTGGACGACGTCCGCGTGCAGCGGGACCTCGACGGCGCCGACGGCCCCGTCGTGGTCGTGCGGCGCGGCCGCGACGTCCTCGTGCTGCTCACGGTCGCCGACGACCTCGCCGGCCTGCTGGGCGCCCGGCCCGACGTGGTGGCCGGGCTGAGCCGGCCCTTCCGCGCCGACGGGCCGTTCGTGGTGAGCCGCCGCGAGGCGCTCTGGGCGGTCGCGCGCGCCCGGCCGGGCGAGGTGGTGCGATTCGGGGAGGGCACCACGGGCTGGTGGCTGCCCGACGAGCAGCAGCTGCTGTCGGCGCTGGTCGAGACCGTGCTCGGGCCCGTGCTCGCCTACGACGCGGCGCACGGCGGGCAGCTGCTGCCGAGCGTGCGCGCCTGGCTCGCGCACGACCGGCGCACCCGCGAGGCCGCCGCCGCCCTGCACGTGCACCCGAACACGCTCGCGTACCGGGTGCGGCGCTTCGAGGAGCTGTCGGGCCGGTCGCTGCAGTCGACGCCCGACCTCGCCGAGGTGTGGCTGGCGCTGCAGGCGGCGGTCGACGACGGGGCCCGCTGAGGCGTCCGGCGGGCGGACAGGGCTTGCCACCCCGGGCCACGGTGGGTACGAAGGGCGGGTGACGCCGTCCGGGCAGGTCCTCGTGGAGCGCCTCCACGTCGACCTCTGCCGGTCCGGCAGCGCGCTCTGTCGCCGCTGACCGCAGCACGCCTCCCCGTCCCGGCCCCGTCACCCCCCTCGAAGAGGACCAACTCATGACCGTCACCGACGAACTCCTCGCCAACGCCCGCCACTACGCCGAGACGTTCGACAAGGGCGAGCTGCCCCTGCCGCCGGCGAAGCACGTGGCCGTCGTCGCCTGCATGGATGCCCGGCTCAACGTCTACGGCCTGCTCGGGCTGGCGGAGGGCGACGCACACGTCATCCGCAACGCCGGCGGCATCGTGACGCAGGACGAGCTGCGCAGCCTGGCCATCAGCCAGCGGCTGCTCGCCACCACCGAGATCATCCTGATCCACCACACGGACTGCGGGATGCTCACGTTCACCGACGACGACTTCCGCCGGCAGATCCACGCGGACACCGGGATCAAGCCCAGCTGGGCCGCCGAGGCCTTCGACGACCTCGACGCGAGCGTCCGGCAGAACATCGCCCGGATCAGGGCCGAGCCGTCGATCCCGGTCAAGGACTCGATCCGCGGGTTCGTCTACGACGTGCGCACCGGCGAGCTGCGCGAGGTCACGGCCTGACGTCGGGGCCCGGGCCGGGGAGCCGCCGGCCTCGGGGAAGGCCCCGGGGAGCGCCCGGCCCTGCGGCGCAGCAGCAGCAGGCCGGCGGCGAGCGCGACGAGCACGCCGCCGAGCGCGAGCCACAGGGTTCCCGCGCCGGGACCCGACGCGGCCGTGTCGGTGACCGGGCGGGCGCCCGAGGTGGCCTGCGGCAGCGCGCCCGGCACCGCGCTCGGGGCCTGCGAGGGCTCCGCGCTCGGCTGCACGCCGGGTGCGAGCCGGACCAGCGCGACGGGGCCGAGCCGGTCGAGCCGGGCGGCATAGATCTCGGTACCCACCTGCCGCGTCGGCAGCTGCACCCACCGGTCGCCCTCACGCAGGCAGACGACGACGGCCTGCTTGGTCGCGGCGTCCGCCCGCAGGTTGACCACGAGCTGCGCGCCCTCGGTCAGCGCGACTCGTGCCCCGCCGGCCCGGGCCTCGATCGTGTAGAGGTTGCTCACCACCTCCCCCTGCGCCGGCGGGGGCGGCGCGGTACCGGGCGCGGCGGTGAGCCTGACGGCCGTCGCGCCCGCCGGCGCGGCGAGCGCCCCCGGGCCGACGGCGAACGCGATCTGCGGGCCCTGCTCCTCGCTGAAGCCCTGGACCGCGACGGTCGAGCCGCTGTCGACGGCGATGCTGGCGGAGGCCGGTGTCGGCGGCTGCGGTGTCTTCTCGGCGCCCGCCGGCGGTGACACCCAGCGGTACGGCTCGTCGGGGAACCCGAGGCCGTCGTAGAGCGGCGGGGCGTGCGGCGGCCGCACCGCGACGACGCCGGCGAGCGCCGCCACCGCCAGGACCAGCACCAGCAGGCCGCGCCTCACCGCAGCCACCACCCGGCGAGGTCGGCCAGCGTGTGCGCCACGGCGGGCGCGCCCCACCCGCCGGAGACCATCCGCAGGCCGCCGAGGAGCAGCCCGACGGCCAGGTCGAGGGGGAGGGCCGCCCAGCCGTAGAGCGGCACGTGCAGCAGGGCGAAGGCGGCGGTGGTGACCGGCAGCGCGAGCAGCTCGCCCCGCGCCGGCCGTCTCCGCCTGCGCGACCAGGGCCTGCCAGAGCGCACCGCGCAGCAGCACCTCCTCGGCGACGGCCACGGCGGTGACCACCGACCGCCCAGACCGGCAGCGCGCCGGCGGGCAGCGCCCCGCCCGGCGAGCGCAGGTGCACGAGCAGCGGCACCGCGCACAGCGCAGCGCGCCCCGGCGAGGCCCGAGCGCCAGCTGCACGGGGAGCCGGCCGGCGCCGCCCGGCGCCGCGCAGGGACGAGACCCCGAGCGCGAAGGCCACCAGGAGCAGGGCGAAGAGCAGCCCGGCCGCGCGGGCTGCGGACGCCGTCCGTCCCGGCGACCCCGACCCGCAGGGCGACCGCTCCGGCGAGCCCGAGCACGCCCGCGCCGCGGCCGGCGCGAGGCCGACCGGCCGGGCTCATCGACCCCGCGGCCTGCGTCGACTGCGTCGCCTGCTCGACGAGCGGCTGGGCGAGCAACCACAGGCTCAGCATGGTGTACCCGACCATCGCGACGAGCCAGGGCCACTCCGACCGGCGCGCCTCGCGGCGCGCCGGCGCGGAGCCGGCCAGGTGGCGGTGGGCGAGCACGACCGCGACGACGTGCGCGAACACGATGACGACGATCTGCACGTACCAGACGACCGACGTCGGCATGACGCCGGTGGCGACCTCGTAGTCGTCGTTGAACGGGTACGGCAGGTGCAGCGGCCAGCTCTCGGAGCCCACGGGGTTGCCGATCAGCGGCAGCAGCAGCTGGCCGTTGACGAGCACGTACTGCAGGTAGTGCGCCAGCAGGTAGCCGTAGGCGATCGGCAGCAGCGACGGCAGCAGGCCGGTCAGCGCCGCAGATGATGCCGATCCGGCGGCCGGCGGCGCGCGCCGCGCCGACGCGCGAAGCCGCCGAACACGAGCAGGGTGGCGATCGTCAGCGCCGCGAAGGTGGCGGTGGCGAACACCTGGTAACCGCCGCTGCCCGGCGCCAGGGCACCGGGCAGGCCGCCGGCGAGACGCCCCCACTGCGGGGTCGAGAGCAGGCCGTCGAACGAGACGGAGACGAGCAGGAGCAGCACGCCGACGACCCGGCCGGGCGACGCCTCGAACGGCAGGTCGAGACCGCCGGCGAAGCCGCGCCGCCCGGGCGCGCGGAACCGGAACCATCCCAGCCGGCCCCAGGTGGCGAAGAGGACGGTGAACATCTCGGCGCGGCTCGTCCAGGCGTCCGCGCCGACGGCGAGCGCGCCGGCGGCGCACAGCAGCGCGTACGCGACGAGCGCGACCGCGGTCACCCGGGGCAGCGTGGCGACCCCGTTCACGACCAGCTCGCCGACGACTACCAGGGCGTACAGCGCAGCGCTGATCCACCAGGCGCGCGATGCCGACCAGGTGAGCGGCTCCGCCCTGCCCAGCACGAGCCGCCGCAGGCGGGCGGAGTCCGCGGCGCGGGCGATCGCGGCGAACGGGTTCGCGGGCCCGGTGAAGTCGCCGAGGATCCCGACGGCGAGCGGCGTCGCGACCCACGCGACGAGCCAGAAGGCCGTCGGCAGGATGTTCTCGGGCACCTCCTGGCTGCCGAGCAGCCCGGCGAGGACGAGCAGCACGAGCACGAGCACCGACCCGGTGGCGGCGAGCCGGCCCGCGCGCGGGGGCACGACGACGTCGGCCGGCCGGTCGGCGGCGTCCGCGCTCTCGGCGTCGCGCCGGTAGACCAGGGCGAACGACAGCAGCACGACCAGGGCGCCGCCGAGCACGAAGAGCGCCAGGGGCACGGGGGAGTCGTAGCGCTCCCCGAACGCGTGGGCGATCACGATTCGACGCTACGGGCGACACGCCGTGACCAGCGGGGGGCGCGCCAACTGTCACCCGACTGCAGGCCTCCTGTCATCTGGATGTCGTCCGGAGCCTCATGTGGAGGAGTACGGACGCCTCGGGCGTCCGGTTGACACCCGGGCGCGAATACCCACACATTGGGCCCGTCCCTCTCTCGACCGAACGGTCGGTCGACTGATCGAGTCCTCGACGTGGAGGTCCCGGTGACCCTCGACCCGCCGCCCGAGCCGGTCCGGCTCGTGGCGCCCGACGGTACGCCGTCCTCCACCGCCGGGGAGCCCGCGGCGGGCGCGCCGGCGATGCCGCCGGGCGAGGTGCTGCTCGAGCTGTACCGGCGGATGGTGGTCGGCCGGCGCTTCGACGCGCAGGCGACGGCGCTGACCAAGCAGGGCCGGCTGGCGGTCTACCCGTCGTCGCGCGGGCAGGACGCGTGCCAGGTCGGGGCCGTCCTCGCGCTGCGCGAGCAGGACTGGCTGTTCCCGACCTACCGCGACTCGATGGCGATCGTCACCCGGGGCGTGCCCGCGCCGGAGGTGCTGTCGCTGCTGCGCGGCGAGTGGCACTGCGGCTACGACCCGTACGAGCACCGGGTCGCGCCGCAGTGCACGCCGCTCGCGACGAACACCCTGCACGCGGTCGGGCCTCGCGCACGCCGCGCGGCTCAAGGGCACCGGCGAGGTGGCGCTGGTGATGGTCGGCGACGGCGCGACCAGCGAGGGCGACACCCACGAGGCGCTCAACGTCGCCGGGCGTGTGGCGGGCGCCCGTGGTGTTCCTCGTGCAGAACAACGGCTACGCGATCAGCGTGCCGCTGGCCAAGCAGACGGCGGCGCCGGCGGCTGGCCGACCGGGGCGTCGGGCTACGGCGTGCCGCTCGCTCGTCGTCGACGGCAACGACGCCGCCGCCGTGTACGCGGCGGTGCGCGAGGCGCGTCGAGCGCGCGCGGCCGCCGGCGGCGGCCCGACCCTGATCGAGGCGCTCACCTACCGGGTCGAGGCGCACACCAACGCCGACGACGCGACCCGCTACCGGCACGACGACGAGGTCGCGGGCCTGGCTGGCCCGCGACCCGATCGCCCGGCTCGAGGCCTACCTGCGGGCCCGGGGCCTGCTGGACGACGCCCGCGCGGGCGGCCGTCGCGCGACGAGGCCGAGGACTTCGCGGCCGCCGTCCGCGAGCGCCTGAACGGCGACCTCGACGTCGACGCCGGCGAGCTGTTCGCGCACGTCTACGCGCGGCCGACCGCGGCGCTCGCCGCGCAGCGGCCGCGCTGCGAGCCGAGCTCGAGGAGGAGCCGGCGTCATGACCCAGACCCTGGACGGCGCCGTCGAGCGGGCGTCGCGACCGGCGGCCGCCGCGGCCCGTCTGACCATGGCCGGGGCGCTCAACCGGGCGCTCGCCGACGCCCTCGCCGCCGACGAGCGCGTGCTCGTGTTCGGCGAGGACGTCGGCACGCTCGGCGGCGTCTTCCGCGTCACCGACGGCCTGGCCGCCCGGTTCGGCGACACCCGGGTCTTCGACACGCCGCTGGCCGAGTCCGGCATCGTCGGCACCGCGATCGGCATGGCGATGAACGGGCTGCGTGCCGGTCGTCGAGATGCAGTTCGACGCGTTCGCCTACCCCGCGTTCGAGCAGATCACCAGCCACCTCGCCAAGCTGCGCAACCGCACCCGGGGCGCGCTCGCGCTGCCCGTCGTCATCCGGGTGCCCTACGGCGGCGGCATCGGCGGCGTCGAGCACCACTGCGACTCCTCCGAGGCCTACTACACGCACACGCCCGGGCTGCGGGTCGTCACGCCCGGCGACGCCGGCCGACGCCTACCGCCTGCTGCGGCAGGCGATCGCCTGCCCCGACCCGGTGATCTTCCTCGAGCCCAAGCGGCGGTACTGGTCGAAGGAGACGCGCGTCGCTGGCCGCTCGACGGCCCGGCCGCTCGACCGGGCGGTCGTGCGGCGGCCCGGCCGCGACGTCACGCTGATCGCCTACGGCGGCATGGTCGCCACCGCGCTCGAGGCCGCCGAGGCCGCGACGGCCGAGGGCTGGGACCTCGAGGTCGTCGACCTGCGCAGCCTCGCCCCGTTCGACGACGCGACGGTGCGCGGCCTCGGTGCGCCGGACCGGGCCGCGCCGTCGTCGTGCACGAGGCCTCGCGGGTTCGGCGGCTACGGCGCGGAGGTCGCCGCGCGGCTCACCGAGCAGTGCTTCCACTACCTCGCGGCGCCGATCCTGCGCGTCACCGGCTTCGACATCCCGTACCCGCCGCCGATGCTGGAGCAGCCACCACCTGCCGAGCGTCGACCGGATCCTCGACGCCGTCGCCCGGCTGCAGTGGGACGACACCCGTCGACCGACCCCTGGTACGGAGGCCTGGAGCGGCGTGCCTGACTTCCTGCTGCCCGACCTCGGCGAGGGACTCGACCGAGGCCGAGGTCGTCGCCTGGCACGTCGCGGTCGGGCGACGAGGTGGCCGTCGACCAGCTCGTCGTCGAGGTCGAGACGGCCAAGGCCGTGGTCGAGGTCCCGGTCCCGTTCGCCGGGGTGGTCGTCCGCGCTGCACGCGCGGCCGGGGCAGACGGTCGCGGTCGGGTCGCCGCTGGTCAGCGTCGACGCCGCCGACGGCTCGCGGCCGGGAGCCGGCAGCGCGGCACGTCCTGCATCGGGTACGGCACCGGCGAGGCCAGCGGCAACGTCCTGATCGGCTACGGCACGCGCCGCGCCGCGCCGCGCCGCCGCGCCGCGGCCGCCGCACGCCGGCTCGACGCCGGTGCCCGCGGAGCCGGTCGGGCGCCGTGCGCGTGATCTCCCCGATCGTGCGGCGGCTGGCCCGCGACGCCGGGCTCGACCTGCGCCCGGTCGCCGGCACCGGGCCGGGCGGGCTCGTGCGCCGGCAGGACGTCGAGGCGGCGCTGCGCGGCCGGCCGCCGACGCCCGCGGTCGCCGCGCGCCCGAGCCGACGGGGACAGCCGGATCCCGCTGCGCGGCGTGCGCCGGGCCGTCGCCGACGAAGCTGAGCCGGTCGCGCCGCGAGATCCCCGAGGCGACGGTCTGGGTCGACGTCGACGCCACCGAGCTGCTCGCGGCCCGCGCCGTGCTGAACGAGCGCCAGCCCGGAGCGGCCCGGTGAGCCTGCTGGCGCTGCTCGCCCGCTTCACCCTGCCGGCCTGCGCCGCTACCCCGAGCTGAACGCGCGGGTCGAGGCCGACGAGATCGTCGTCCTCGATCGCGTGCACCTCGGCTTCGCCGCGCAGACCGAGCGCGGGCTGGTCGTGCCCGTCGTCCGCGACGCCCACCGGCTCACCACCCGCGACCTGTCCGCGGCGCTCGCCCGGCGCACCGGCCAGCCGCCCGGGCGGGGCCGCTGACGCCGGCCGAGCTGACCGGCGGCACGTTCACCGTCAACAACTACGGCGTCTTCGGCGTCGACGGGTCGGCCGCGATCATCAACCACCCCGAGGTCGGCGATCCTCGGGCATGGGCCGGATCATCGACCGGCCGTGGGTGGTCGACGGGCAGCTCGCCGTCCGCAAGGTCAGCCAGCTCACGCTCGCGTTCGACCACCGGGTCTGCGACGGCGGCACCGCCGGGGGCTTCCTGCGCTACGTCGCCGACTGCGTCGAGGCGCCCGCTGCTGGCCCTCGGCGATCTCTAGAAGACGCTGTAGCCGCCGTCGATCGTCAGCACGGACCCGGTCATGAACGCCGAGGCGCGGGCTCGCGAGGAACACCACGGACGGCGCGATCTCCTCGGGGGAGGCGGCCCGCTGCTGCGGCGCGTCCTCGATCCAGTAGCGCCGGAACTCCGGCCGGTCGATCGGGCTCATGTCGGTGCGCACGTAGCCGGGCGCCACCGCGTTGACCCGGACGCCCAGCGGCGCCCACTCGGCCGCCAGCGAACGGGTGAGGTGGTGCACGCCGGCCTTCGAGGCGTTGTACGCCGGCTGCCACTGCGGGCCGGTTGACGATCGGCGGCGGACATCGAGCCGACGTTGACGATCGACGCCGCCGCCGGCGCTCGACCATGTGCCGGCCGAACACCTGGCAGCCGTTCCAGACGCCGGTGAGGTTGACGTTGATCACCTCGTCCCACTCCTGCGGCGTCACCTCGAGGGCGGGCCGGTGGATGCAGGTGCCGGCGTTGTTGACCAGGACGTCGACCCGCCCGAACGCCTCGACGATCTCGGTCGGCGGCGCCGGACGACGGACTGCCCGGTCCGCCACGTCGGCGACGACGGCGCGGGCGGTGATCCCGGCGTCGGCGAGCTCGCCGACCGCCCGCTCGTTCGCGGACTCGTCGCGGGCGAGCACGGCGACGAGGCGCCCGCCTCCCCCAGCGCCTGCGCGAAGGCGCGGCCGAGGCCGCGGTTGCCGCCGGTGACGACGGCGACCTTCCCGTCGAGCCGGAAGCGTCGAGCACGAGGTGTCACTGCGGGGTCCGTCGTGGACATGGGGCCCTCCCGGTGGGTCGGGCTGCCGGATGCGCGGCACTGGGCGGCAGTGTCGCCGCCCGACAGCTCGCGCGGCCCGCAGGACGGACAAACCCTCGGTTGCATCGATGAACAGGGCGGTTAATGAGGGTTCGTCCGTCGTCCGGTACGGGCGCTACTGCGCGAGCAGCTCGTCGAGGCGCTGGTAGCCCTCGCGCAGGCCGCTCTCCATGCCGCTGGCGACGAAGGAGTCGCGCGCCTCGAACGAGTCGACGAGCGAGGTCGCCTCGAGCCGGGTCCGGCCGTCGCCGAGGTCCTCGAAGCGCAGCGTCTCGAGGGCGACGCCGTCGGGGAAGCCCTCGTAGGTGAAGGTCTGGACGATGAGCTCGGTCGGGGCGCACCTCGTGGAAGCAGCCGTGGAACGCGTACTCCTCGCCGTCGCCGCGGCGTGGACGTAGCGGTAGGCGCCGCCGGTGCGGCGCGTCCCAGTGGTCGATCCGCATCTCGAGCCGGCGCGGGCCGAGCCACTGGACGAAGAGCTCGGGGTCGACGTGGGCCCGGAACACCTTCTCGGGCGGGGCGTCGAACTCGCGGGTGATCCGCACGAGCGGGACGTCGGGTCGACCTCGATCGCGGTCTCGTGTCGTGGTCGGTCGTGGTCGTGCTGGTTCATGGTGCGTGCGTCTCCTGGTCGGTCGTCGTCGGGTCGTCGGGCATCGTGGCGAGGACGGCGTCGAGGCGGCGGTAGCGCTCCTCGGCCTGCGCGGCGGTACCGCTCGATCCACGTCGGTCATCAGGTCGAACACCTCCGCCTCGAGGTGGACGGGACGGCGCTGCGCGTCCGGCTGCGCCTGACGAGGCCGGCGTCCTCGAGCACCCTGAGGTGCTTCGACACCGCCTGGACGCTGATCGCGTAGGGCTCGGCGAGCTCGCCGACGGTGGCGTCGGCGGTCGCGAGCCGGGCGACGATGTCGCGCCGGGTGGGATCGGCGAGCGCGGCGAACGCCCGCGAGAGACCGTCGGCCGGCATCGTTCCTCCAGTTCTCAACCGTACGGTTGAGAACCTACCGAGCGTGAGACGCGACGTCAACCATCTGGTTGCAGACAACGCCGGCAGCGGTCGGTCAGGCCGGCGGCCGTCAGGTCGCGCTGGCCGACGCGGGGCCAGCGGGACGTGACGGGATAGCTGGCGTAGCCGCGGAGCGTCACACCCGGGCGCCGGGTCGGCCGTGCGGCCGGGCGCAGGTCGGGCAGGCGCTCGGCCAGCACGCGCAGTGCGGTCTCGCCCTCGAGCCGGGCGAGCGGCGCGCCGAGGCAGTAGTGGATCCGCCCGAGAAGGCGAGGTGCTCCGGCTCCCCCTGCCGGTCGAGGCTGAAGCGGCCGGGGTCGCGGTGCACCTGCGGGTCGCGGCCCGCGGCGGCCAGGACGACGAGCAGGTAGGAGCCGCGCGGCACGTCGCGCCCCGCGAGGACGACGTCGCCCGCGGCGATGCGCGACGTCATCTGGACCGGCGGGTCGTGCCGCAGCGTCTCCTCGACGACCGCCGGTGCGAGCGCGGGATCGGCCACGAGGCGGTCCCACAGCGGCGCGGTCCGCCAGCAGGGCGGCCACGGCGTTGCCCACGAGGTTGACGGTGGTCTCGAACCCGGCGAGGAACAGCAGGCTGCAGGAGGCGACGTACTCGGCGCGGGTCATCCGCCCGTCGGCCGCCGCCGCGGCGAGCACGCCCACGACGTCGTCCCGGGGCTGACCCGGCCGCTGCTCCGCGAGCCCCGTGAAGAGCTCGGCGAGCTCGGCCGACGCCCGCCCCAGCTCGTCGGCCTGCCGCAGCGACACGACGCCGTCCAGGGCCTCCCCCACGACGTGCCCGAGGTGCGCGAACCGGGCGGGGTCGTCGAGCGGCACCCCCATGAGACGGGCGATCACCGCGACCGGGAAGGCGGTGGCGACGTCGGTGACGAGGTCGAAGCGCTCCCGCCGCTCGAGCCGGTCGAGGATGCCGTGCAGCGTCGGCCTCCACCTCGACGGCCAGGAGCGGATCGCGCGCGGCCGGAAGGCGGGGGCGGCGATCCGGCGCAGCCGGGTGTGGTCGGGCGGGTCGCGCTCGAGGAACGAGCCCGCGAGCGGGCCGAGGCCGACGGCCGCCGCGCCGTCGTCGTCCGACGTCGCCGTCCGCGACCTGCACGCTGAAGGCCGGGCTGCGCACCACCTGGTCGCAGAGCTCGTGGGAGGTGACCGCGAGGGCCCCGAGCCGGCTGCTCGCCACCGGCCCCTGCGCTCGCAGCTGCTCGTACACCGCGTAGACGTCGCCGTCGGGCGGCAGGTGGCGATGCGGGCGACCGGGTCTCCCGTCATCGCGAGCGCGCGCACCGCTCCCCGCTGGGCGGCCAGCTTCGCGGCGGTGCCGGCGCGGCGCAGGGTCGCGTCGAGGGCCCCCATGCCCGTCACGCTACGTGCGCCCCGCGAGCAGCGGCAACCCCTCGCCCCTCCCGGCGATCAAGGAATACCTGGACCCCCCGAGGTCCAGGTATTCCTTGATCGCCGGGAGGGGAGGAGCCTCAGTAGACGCTGACGCCGTAGGCGCTCAGCGCCTCGGTGACCGGCTGGAAGAACGTCGTGCCGCCGGTGCTGCAGTTGCCGCTGCCGCCCGAGGTCAGGCCGAGCGCCTGCGTGCCGTCGAAGAGCGAGCCGCCGCTGTCGCCGCCCTCGGCGCAGACGTTGGTCTGGATCAGCCCGGTGACCGTGCCCTCGGCGTAGTTGACCGTGGCGTTGAGCGCGCTGCACCGTGCCGCTGTGCACGCCGGTGGTGCTGCCGCTGCGCTTCACGGACTCGCCGACGAAGGCGTTGCCGGCGACGGTGATGTCCTGGCTGCCGTTGTAGAGGTCGACGGTGCCGGGGTGGGCGACGCTGCGTTGGTGTACTGCACGATCGCGTAGTCGTTGCCCGGGAAGCTGGTGCCGGCCGTGGTGCCCAGCACGCGTGGTGTGGCTGCGAGTTGCGAGTACCAGGTCGAGGCGATGTTGCCGCAGTGCCCGGCGGTCAGGAAGTAGTAGGTGCTGCCGCTGCGCACGTTGAAGCCGAGCGAGCAGCGGTACCCGCCGCCGTAGATGGCGTCGCCGCCGGCGATCCGGCGTGTCAGCGCGCCCTTGACGTGCTCGACCCTGACGGCGCCGGCGGAGGAACCGGCCACGGCGGTCACGGTGGCGAGCGTGGCCGGGGTCGCGTTGTCGAACACGTCGACGACGACCTGGTGGGTGGCCTCGTCGACCGCCCACGCCGTCCCCGGCAGCCGGGCCGAGCGCTCCAGCGACGCGCGCGCGGTGGCGAGCTGGGCGGCCGAGCGGGTGCCGGTGGTCTGGGCCTGTACGGGGGCGGCCTGTGCGGGACCGGTCGCCACGGAGGCCGCGACGGCGGCGGCACCGGCGAGCAGCACGAGGCGGCGGGAGGGTGCGCGAAGGCTCATGAGTTCCCCCAGGTGCGAGACGGCTGAACAGCGAGTATTCGGATGCTCACCACCGGCTCACAAGACGTGGACACATGCCATCTCGCCCTCCGCCCATGGTTCCCATGACATGGCAACCGAGGGGGAGGAGCGGCAGCATGACCTCATGGACACGGGGACCGGCGGCGACGCGCTGGCCGCCCTGCGGAGGTGGGAGGAGTCGGGCGGCACCTGGCGGGTGGCGGTGCGGCGCCCGGCACGCCTCGAGCTCGAGCTGCTGACCTGCGACGGCGGCGAGGTCATGGGCCGGCTGGCTCGCCGCGCCGCCCGACCGCCGAGCTGCGAGGGGTACGTCAGCCGCTGCAGGAAGCTGAGCCGGACCGTCCGCACCGGGTTGTCGACGTTGCTGTCGACGAGCACGACGCTCTGCCAGGTGCCGAGCGCCATCCGGCCGTCGAGCACCGGCACCGTCAGCGACGGGCGCGACGAACGCCGGCAGCACGTGGTCGCGGCCGTGCCCGCGGCTGCCGTGCCGGTGCCGGTAGACGTCGTCGGGGGGCAGCAGCCGGTCGATCGCGTCGGCGAGGTCGGCCTCGCTGCCCGAGCCCGTCTCGATCAGCGCGACGCCGGCGGTCGCGTGCGGCACGAACACGTGCAGCAGCCCGTCGCCGCGGCCGGCGCAGAAGCGGGCCGCGTCGGCGGTCAGGTCGGTGACGAGGGTGGCGCCGCTGCGGACCTGCAGCTCCTCGCTGTCCATCTCGGGCGTCAGCCGACCGGCGTCAGGCCCCGGCGCTCCAGCAGGGGCTCGACCCGCGGCGGCCGGCCGAGCACCCGCGCGTAGGCCTCGAGCGGGTCGACGGCGTCGCCGCGCGAGAGCAGCTCGCGGGCGAACCGCTCGCCGAGCTCGCGGCGCAGGCCGCCGTGCTCGCGGAACCACTCGACGGTGTCGGCGTCAAGCACCTCGCTCCAGATGTACGCGTAGTAGCTGGCGCTGTAGCCGCCGGCGAACACGTGCGCGAAGTAGGTGCTGCGGTACCGCGGCGGCACCAGGTGGAAGGCGAGGCCGTGCCGGGCCAGCGCCGCCTCCTCGAACGCCTCGACGCCCGTCGGCGCCGGGCGCCTCGCCCGGCGCCAGCCGGTGCCACTCCAGGTCGAGCAGGGCGGCGCCCAGGTACTCGGTGGTGGCGAACCCCTGGCCGTAGGCCTGGACGGCGTCGAGCCGGGCCGACGACGTCGTCGGGCAGGGGCTCGCCGGTCTCGTGGTGGCGCGGCGTAGCGCGCGGGCGATCGAGGGCCACCAGCGCCCACATCTCGTTGACCTGCGAGGGGAACTCGACGAAGTCCCGCGGGACGCTCGTGCCCGACAGGGTGGGGTAGCGGACGTCGGACAGGACGCCGTGCAGCACGTGGCCGAACTCGTGGAACGCGGTGGTCACCTCGTCGAGGGTCAGCAGCGTGGGCTCGCCGTCGGGCGGCCGCGGCACGTTGAGGTTGACGACGGCGACCGGGCGGGTGCCGAGCAGGTGCGACTGGTCGGCGAAGGTGCTCATCCAGGCGCCGCCGCGCTTGCTCGGCCGGGCGTACCAGTCCGCGAGGAACAGCGCGATCCCCCGGTCCTCGTCGTCGAGGACCTCGTAGACGCGCACGTCGGGGTGGTAGGCGGGCAGGTCGTGCCGGCGCCTGAAGCGCAGGCCGTACAGCTCGTAGGCGGCGTGGAAGATGCCGTGCTCGACGACGCGCTCGAGCTCGAACCAGGGCCGCAGCGCGTCGGCGTCGACGTCGAAGCGCTCGCCGGCGCACGCGCTCGGCGTAGTAGGCCCAGTCCCACGGCTGCAGCGGGGCGGCCTCGCCGTCGGCCACGAGCAGCGCCTCGAGCTCGGCCGCCTCGGCGTGCGCGTTCTCGACCGCGGGAGCCACCAGCGCGCCGAGCATCTCGGCGACCGCCGCGCTGGTGCGGGCGGTCTGGTCGGCGACGGCGTACGCGGCGTGGTCGGCGAAGCCGAGCAGGCGGGCGCGCTGCGCCCGCAGCTCGACGATCCGCGCCAGCGTCTCGCGGGTGTCGTTGCTCGTCGCCGCGCGGCCCCGCGCTCACCGACGCCCGGTGCAGGCGCTCGCGGACGTCGCGCCGGCGCAGCGAGGCCAGCGCGGGCTGACCGGTCGGCAGGACGAGCGTGAGCAGGTACCCGTCGAGCCCGCGGTCGGCGGCGGCGGCCCGCGCGGCGCGCGACGGCGTCCGCCGGCAGGCCCTCGAGCTCGGACTCCTCGGTGAGGTGCAGCGCGAGCGTCGTTGGTGTCGGCGAGCAGCCGCGCCTTGAAGGTGCTCGCCAGCGTCGACAGCTCGCGCGTTGATCGCGCGGACCCGCGCCTGCGTCGGCGTCGTCGAGGGCGGCGCCGGCGCGGACGGCGTCGCGGTGGTGGCGCTCGAGCAGCCGGCGCTGCTCCTCGTCGAGCCCGAGGGCGTCGGCCCGGTCGAGCAGGGACCGCAGCCGGGCGAACAGCTGCGGGTCGAGCCGGACGGCGTCGGCGTGCGCCGCCAGCCGCGGCGCGACGTCGAGCTCGATCGCGGTGAGCTCGTCGGTGCCGACCGACCCGGTGAGGTTCCAGAACACCTGGCTCACCCGGGTCGAGCAGGGCGCCGGAGCGCTCCAGCGCCTCGACGGTGTTCGCGAACGTCGGCTCCGCCGGGTCGCCGGCGATCGCGTCGACCTCGCGCCGGTGCTCGGCCATCCCGGCCTCGAAGGCGGGCGCGAAGTGCTCCGGGCCGGATCCGGTCGAACGGCGGCAGGCCGTAGGGCAGGTCCGACGGTGTCGGCGAAGGGGTTGTCGGGACCGAGCTCGGGGACGGTCTCGGTGCCACGCCCCGAGCCTGCCACGCGGCCCCGCCCGCGCTGCCAACGCTCGGTCCGCAGCCGGCCCGAACGTGTCGGGAGGGGTGTTCCCGCGCCGGAAGGTTGTCCGATCCGCCCTGATTAGGGCTCTGGCGCAGCCGCTGACGGCTGGAGCAGACTACGGCAAGGTTGCTCAATCGTTACGTCCTCCCGCGCGCGGGCCTGTTGCGCCGCTCCCCCGGAAGGGTTTTCATCACGCAGGACGGTCTGCGGCCGAACGCCGGCCCAGCCCAACGCCGTCCCTTCAAGGAGGCAGAGCCCATGGGGGTTCGCAAGCACAAGTTGACGACCGCGGTCGTCGGGTTCACCGTCGTCGGGCTGTCGCTGGCTGCCTGTGGCGGCTCCAGCAGCTCCAGCTCAGCGCGGCCGGCGGTGGCGCCAGCGGCAGCTCGCGACCCGGCGTGCGCGCCGTACAAGGCGTTCGGCGACCTCACCGGCAAGCAGGTCTCGGTCTACACCGGCATCGTCGCCCCCGAGGACACGGCGCAGATCGACTCGTACAAGTTCTTCGAGAACTGCACCGGCGCCAAGGTCAACTACGAGGGCAACAAGGACTTCGAGGCGCAGGTGCTCGTGCGCGCCAAGGCCGGCAACCCGCCGGACATCGCGATCGTGCCGCAGCCCGGTCTGCTCAAGCAGCTCGTCGCCACCGGCAAGGCCGTGGAGCCGCCCGCGCAGGTCGGCGCCAACGTCGACAAGTTCTGGGCGAAGGACTGGAAGACCTACGGCACGGTCGACGGCAAGTTCTACGCCGCGCCGCTCGGCGCGAACGTCAAGTCCCTCGTCTGGTACTCGCCGCAGATGTTCAAGGACGCGGGCCTCGCCGTGCCCACGACGCTCG
Organism: uncultured Actinomycetota bacterium; assembly: GCA_963792195.1. GTDB lineage: Bacteria > Actinomycetota > Actinomycetes > Actinomycetales > Kineosporiaceae > DATKNA01. Next base: position 115,855 of record CAWBVK010000014.1, read on the forward strand.
ACGAGCTCAAGACGCCTGACCGACAAGATCGCCACCAACGGCAAGGGCATCAAGCCGTGGTGCGCGGGCATCGGCTCCGGTGAGGCGACCGGCTGGCCGGTCACCGACTGGATGGAGGACTTCATGCTCCGGCTCTACGGGCCGGACGAGTACGACAAGTGGGTCAACCACACCATCGCGTTCAACTCGGCGGAGCCGACCGCGGCGCTCGACGCCGTCGGCCAGTACCTCAAGAACCCGGCCTACGTGAACGGCGGCCTGGGCGACGTCAAGAGCATCGCCTCGACGCACGTTCCAGGACGGCGGCCAGCCGATCCTGCAGCAGCAGTGCTACATGCACCGGCAGGCCTCGTTCTACGCGGCCAACTGGCCGCAGGGCACGAAGGTGGCCCCGGACGGCGACGTCTTCGCCTTCTACCTGCCGGCCAAGGACCCGACGACCAAGCCGGTCCTCGGCGCCGGCGAGTTCATCCTCGCGTTCAGCAACAAGCCCGAGGTGCAGGCGTTCCAGACCTACCTCTCCTCGGACACCTGGGCGAACGAGAAGGCCAAGGCGACCCCGGGCGGCGGCTGGGTCAGCGCCAACAAGGGTCTCCAGCGCGCGAACCTGACCAGCCCGATCGACCAGCTGTCGTACGACATCCTCCAGGACCCGAAGGCGGTCTTCCGCTTCGACGGTTCGGACCAGATGCCGGCGGCCGTCGGGTCGAACGCCTTCTGGAAGCAGGCGACGGCCTGGATCACGGGCCAGAGCACGAAGGACACCGTCGACAAGATCGAGGCCGCCTGGCCGAAGTCCTGACGACCTGATAGGCCGGTGGGCGCACCTGACGCGATCAGGTCCGCCCACCGGCTCGTCGTCTCTCCACCGAAGGGATGTCGCCGCATGTCGTACGCGGAGAAGTTCGGCCAGATGTTCTTGGCCATCGCGCTGTTCGTCGTGGTCGTGGCCGTGGTCCTGCTCGCGGTCGGCAGGATCGGGGGGTACCGCGGCGACCGGATCGTCGGGCGCACGTTCGTCGCCCCGACCCTGATCATGCTGGCGATCGGCCTGATCTACCCCGCCGTCCTCACGCTCTTCCAGTCGTTCAAGGACGCGAGCGGCAACAGCTTCGTCGGGCTCGACAACTTCAAGTTCATCTTCACCGACTCCGACGAGCTGATCACCCTGCGCAACACCGCGATCTGGACGCTGATCGCGCCGTTCGTGGCGACAGCCATCGGGCTCATCTACGCCGTGCTCATCGACCGGGCGCGGATCGAGTCCTACGCCAAGGCCCTGATCTTCCTGCCGATGGCGATCTCGTTCGTCGGCGCCTCCGTCATCTGGAAGTTCGTCTACGACTACCGGCCCCCGGCGGCCCACCAGATCGGCTTGCTCAATCAGGTCCTGGTCTGGCTCGGCTTCGCGCCGCAGCAGTGGCTGCTCAACGATCCGTGGAACACGCTCTTCCTCATCATCGTCATGATCTGGATCCAGGCGGGATTCGCGATGACACTCCTCTCGGCCGCCATCAAGAACATCCCCGAGGACATGATCGAGGCCGCCCGGCTCGACGGCGTGTACGGGATCCGGATGTTCCGCTACATCACCATCCCCAGCATCCGGCCCACGCTCGTGGTGGTCCTCACGACGATCGCGATCGCGACGCTGAAGGTGTTCGACATCGTCCGCACCATGACCGGCGGATCGTTCAACACCTCGGTCATCGCCAACGAGTTCTACTCGCAGAGCTTCCGGGCGGGTAACCAGGGCCTCGGCGCCGCGCTCGCCGTGCTGCTCTTCATCCTCGTCATCCCGATCGTCGTCTACAACGTCCGCCAGCTGCGGGCCTCGGCCTAGGAGGCACGATGACCACCAGCGCCCCACCGGTCGGCCTTCCGACGCACGACGACGATCGCGACGACGGCCGCCCAGACCAAGAAGCGCCTCACCTCCCCGTGGGCGTCGCTCGTCGCGATCATCATCGCCGTCGTCTGGACGATCCCGACGTTCGGCCTGCTCGTCACGTCGTTCCGCAAACCGCTCGACATCACGCGCAGCGGCTGGTGGACGGGCCTGACCGGCCCGTTCACCACCGAGAACTACACGACCGTCCTCAACACCAACCAGGGCGGCGCGACGTTCAAGGACTTCTTCGTGAACTCCTTGGTCATCACGATCCCCGCGGTGATCATCCCGATCACCGTCGGGGCGCTCGCCGCCTACGCGTTCGCGTGGATCAATTTCCGCGGGCCGCGACTTCCTCTTCGTCTGCGTCTTCGCCCTGCAGATCGTCCCCATCCAGGTGACGATGATCCCGCTGCTCCAGCTCTACGTGAAGGCGGGCCTCGCCGGCACGTTCTGGACGGTCTGGCTCTCGCACTCCATCTTCGCGCTGCCGTTGTGCATCTTCATCCTGCACAACTTCATCTCGCAGGTGCCGCGCGAGCTCGTCGAGGCGGCCCGCGTCGACGGCGCCAACCACGTCCGGGTGTTCTTCTCGGTCATGCTGCCGCTGCTGCGCCCGGCGCTCGTGGCGTTCGGCATCTTCCAGTTCCTCTGGGTCTGGAACGACCTGCTGGTGGCGCTGGTGTTCGCCGGTGGCTCACCCGACATCCTGCCGCTCACCGTGGCCCTGGCGAACCTCGCCGGGACGCGCGGCACGGCCTGGTACCTGCTGGCTCCCGGCGCGTTCATCGCGATCTCCCTGCCGGTCGTGCTGTTCATCTCGCTGCAGCGCTACTTCGTCCGCGGGCTGCTCGCGGGCAGCGTCAAGGGCTGATGTCTCCGGAGCTCGACCCGCACGTCGACGGCGAGGGCCGGTCACCCGAGGGGTGGCCGGCCCTCGCCGTCGACGTGCGGTTGCCTCGCCCTCGCCTAACCGTTCGCGCTGGCGGCCTCGCTCGTGGGCCGCACCGGCAGGCCGAAGTCGGCCGAGAGCGCGCGCTTGATGTCGTCGACCGTGTAGTTCTGCTCGAGCCGTGGCGAGTAGAGCATCGAGCTGACGATCGCGGCCGACGCGCCCACCTGGAAGGCCCGCGCCACGTGCTCCGGCGTCCCGGCCCCGCCGGAGGCGATCACCGGCACCGAGACGGCGTCGGCGACGGCGCGCGTGATGTCGAGGTCGTAGCCCGCGTGGGTGCCGTCCTGGTCGATGGAGTTGACGACGATCTCGCCGGCGCCGAGCTCCTCGCCACGCCTCGCCCACGCCAGGGCGTCCATCCCGGTGGCCGAGCGGGCGCCGTCGATGAAGACCTCGTACCCGCTCGGCAGGGACGGCGCCGCCGCGACCCGCTTGACCTGCATGCTCAGCACCATGCACTGCCGGCCGAACTCCCGGGAGCCGGCCGTGACGATCGACGGGTCCCGGACCGCCATCGAGTCCACGCTGATCTTCTCGGCGCCCGCGGCGAGCACGGCGTGCATGTCCTCGAGGTTCCGCACGCCCCCGCCGACGGTCAGCGGCACGAAGACGTTCCGCGCGACCGCCCGCACCGTCTCGAGGTCGGTGCGGCGCCGCTCGGGGCTCGCCGTGATGTCGTAGAAGACGATCTCGTCGACGCCGTCCGCGTACATGCGGCGGGCGACCTCGGCGGCGTCGCCGACGTCGACGTTGTCCTGGAACCGGCGCGCCTTGGTCAGCCGGCCGGCGACGACGTCGAAGCAGGCGATGACGCGGGTCGTCAGCACCCCGCGGCCCCCGGGAGGGACCCGGTCAGCTGGGCGGCCGCGAGCTCGTCGTCCGTCAGCCCCGCGAATCGCGCCAGCAGCGCGAGGCCCACGGGGCCGCTCTTCTCCACGTGGAACTGCGTGGCCATCACGTTGCCGCGGGCCATCAGCGCGGCGAACTCGGTGCCGTACTCGGTGACGCCCGCGACGTCCTCGGTGCGCGACGGCACGGCGAAGTACGAGTTGACGAAGTACACGTTGGCACCGGCCGCCGGCAGGTCCCTGACGAAGGGGTGCGACGAGACCGGGCGGACGGCGTTCCACCCCATGTGCGGCACGCGCAGCTCGCCCCGGGGGAACTCGCGGACGTCGCCGGGCAGCCACCCCAGGCACCGGACGTCGCCCTCGTCGCTGTGCTCGAAGAGCACCTGCAGGCCGACGCAGACCCCGAGGAAGGGCACGCCCTCGCCCTGCACGCGCTCCGTGAGGTGCTCGACCCAGCCGCGCTCGGCGAGCGACGCCATCGTGACGTCGGCCGCACCCACGCCGGGCAGCACGTAGCGGCCGACCCCCGCGCACTCCTGCGGCGTCGAGACGAGCCGGGCGTCGATCCCCAGATGGTGCAGCGCGAAGAGCACGCTCTGCGCGTTGCCGGTCTGGTAGTTGATGACGCCGATCGCCCCACTCACCCGTCAACCGTAACAGCGGGTCAGCGCCGGCCCCGGTCCCAGCCCTGGTTGGCGACCACTGCGGCGATCGGCGGCAGGACCATGGCGACGAGCGACATGCCCACGGCGATCGGCACCGAGTAGAACCGCACGACCCCCCAGGCGAGCACCAGCAGCGCCAGGCAGGTCCCCATGATCGTCAGGTAGCGCCGGACCCGGGTGCTCTCGTCGACGGGGGGCCTGGGCGGACTGGGGCGTTCCGGCGGGTCGTCGGCCAGCGGCCGGTAGGGCGGCGTCACCGCGGCCGGCTGCCAGTGCGGGCCTTGGCGCATGCGGTGCAGCACGAAGCCGGCGTTGGCCAGCGACAGCAGGGCGACGAGGGTGAAGGCGGCGGCCGCCGCGTGCATCCCCGCCCCCTGCAGCAGGACCGCCGCGCCGGCCCAGCACACGAACCCCACGAGCGTGAGCGCGAGCCGCAGACCGAGGGCGCTGCGGGCATGGACCGGCTCGTCACCCGTTCGCACCACGGCCGACCCCTTCGTCGCGGAGCCGCCCCCGCCAGGCGGCGTCCCGGCCCCAGTCTCTCCCCGCAGGGCGGTGGCCGTCACCCGGAGACGGCGCCCCCCTGACCGGCGGTCACCAGCTCCGGCCGGTCCGGGCCGTCGCCCTCGGGGTCGGCCGGCCGGGCGGGCTCGGCGTGGTCTGCGGGTTCTGCGGAATCCGTTGGCCGGGTGTCGGCCGGCCCGGCGGGATCGGCGTCTGCATCGCCGGGCAGCTCCTGGGCCAGCGACTCGAGGATCTCGCCGAGCACCTGCTCCGCGGGGACCGCCCTGCCCGCCTGCGTCATGGCGGCGGCGAGCTCGCCGGCCCAGGGCGGCGAGGCCACGCGACCCGTCACCGGTGGCAGGTCGGAGCGGGCGGCCGCCCGGTAGTCGGCG
>CAWBVK010000015.1:0-8222 GCA_963792195.1 uncultured Actinomycetota bacterium
GGTCTTCCAGTCCTTCGCCCAGAACTTGTCGACGTTGGTGCCGACCTGCGCCGGCGGCTCCACCGCCTTGCCGGTGGCGACGAGCTGCTTCAGCAGACCGGGCTGCGGCACGATCGCGATGTCCGGCGGGTTCCCGGCCTTGGCGCGCACGAGCACCTGCGCCTCGAAGTCCTTGTTGCCCTCGTAGTTGACCTTGGCGCCCGTGCAGCTCTCCCAGAACTTGTACGAGTCGATCTGCGCCTGGTCCTCGGGAGCGACGATGCCGGTATAGACCGAGACCTGCTTGCCGGTGAGGTCGCCGAACGCCTTGTACGGGGCGCAGGCCGGATCCGAGCTGCCGCTGGCGCCACCGCCGGCCGCGCTGGAGCTGCTGCTGGAGCCGCCACAGGCAGCCAGCGACAGCCCGACGACGGTGAATCCGACGACCGCGGTCGTCAACTTGTGCTTGCGAACCCCCATGGGCTCTGCCTCCTTGAAGGGACGGCGTTGGGCTGGGCCGGCGTTCGGCCACAGACCGTCCTGCGTGATGAAAACCCTTCCGGGGGAGCGGCGCAACAGGCCCGGCGCGGGAGGACGTAACGATTGAGCAACCTTGGCGTAGTCTGCTCCAGCCGTCAGCGAGCGCGCCAGAGCCCTAATCAGGGCGGATCGGACAACCTTCCGGCGCAGGAACACCCCTCCCGACACATTCGGGTCCGGCTGCGTGAACGAGCGTTGGCAGCGCGGGCAGGGGCCGCGTGGCAGGCTCGGGGCGTGAGCACCGAGACCGTCCCCGAGCTGGGTACCGACAACCCCTTCGCCGCACCGTCGGAACTGCCCTACGGCCTGCCGCCGTTCGACCTCGTCCGGCCCGAGCACTTCGCCCCCGCGTTCGAGGCCGGGATGGCCCGGCACCGGCGCGAGGTCGACGCGATCGCCGGTGACCCGGCGGAGCCGACGTTCGCGAACACGGTCGAGGCCCTGGAGCGTTCCGGCGCCCTGCTCACCCGGGTGAGCCAGGTGTTCTGGAACCTCACCGGATCGGTCGGCACCGACGAGCTCACCGCGATCGAGCTCGACGTCGCGCCGCGGCTGGCGTCGCACGCGGATGCCGTCCGGCTCGACCCGAAGCTGTTCGCCCGGCTGCGCTCCCTGCTCGACCGGGCCGGCGCGCTCGGGCTCGACGAGGAGCAGCGCCGGCTGGTCGAGCGCCACCACCGCGACGCCGTCCGCGCAGGTGCCGCCCTCGATGCGGCCGACCAGGAGCGGATCCGCGCGATCAACGCGGAGCTCTCGACGCTCGCCAGCACCTTCAGGGCGCGGCTGCTCGCCGACACCAACGACCTCGCGCTGCACCTGGCGGAGGAGTCCGAGCTCGAGGGGCTGCCGGCGGACGCCGTCGGCGCCGCGCGGGCCGCCGCCGCCGACCGCGGGCTCGAGGGGTACCTGCTCACGCTGGTCCTGCCGACGGGTCAGCCCGCGCTGGCCTCGCTGCGCCGGCGCGACGTCCGCGAGCGCCTGCACCGGGCGTCGGTTGCGCGCGGCCGCAGGGGCAACGAGCACGACACCCGCGAGACGCTGACGCGGATCGCCGAGCTGCGGGCGCAGCACGCCCGCCTGCTCGGCTACGACGACCACGCCGCCTACGCCGTCGCCGACCAGACCGCCCGCACCAGCGCGGCGGTCGCCGAGATGCTCGGCGCTCTGGTGGCTCCCGCCGTCGAGAACGCGCACGCCGAGGCGGCGGAGCTCGAGGCGCTGCTCGTCGCCGACGGCGAGGCCGCCCCGCTGCAGCCGTGGGACTGGGCCTACTACGCGGAGCGGGTGCGCCGGCAGCGCTTCGACGTCGACGCCGACGCGGTGCGGCCGTGGTTCGAGCTCGAGCGGGTCGTCGAGCACGGCATCTTCCACGCGGCGTACGAGCTCTACGGCCTGCGGTTCAAGCGCCGGCACGACCTGCCCGCCTACCACCCCGACGTGCGGGTCTACGAGGTGCTCGACGACGAGGATCGCGGCATCGCGCTGTTCCTCGCCGACTGGTACGCCCGCCCGAGCAAGCGCGGGGGCGCCTGGATGAGCAGCTTCGCCGACCAGTCCCACCTGCTCGGCTCGCGCCCCGTGGCCGTCGTCAACCTCAACGTGCCGCGCCCGCCCGACGGGAACCCCACGCTGCTGACCCTCGACGAGGTGACCACCGCGTTCCACGAGTTCGGCCACGTGCTGCACGGCGTCCTGTCCGACGTGCGCTACCCGACCTTGTCGGGCACGAGCGTCCCCCGCGACTTCGTCGAGTACCCCTCCCAGGTCAACGAGATGTGGGCGTGGTGGCCCTCGATCGCCCGCCGGTACGCGCGCCACCACGAGACCGGGGAGCCCCTGTCCGACGAGGTCGTCGCCCGGCTCGACGCCGTCCAGTCCTACGGCCAGGGCTTCGGCACCACCGAGTACCTGGGCGCCGCGCTGCTCGACCTGGAGTGGCACCGGCTGGCGCCGGGCGAGGCGCCGGACGCGGCCGGCGTCGAGGCGTTCGAGGCCGCGGCGCTGGCCCGCCACGGGCTCGGCTTCCACCTCGTGCCGCCGCGGTACAGCAGCACGTACTTCGCGCACGTGTTCGCCGGCGGCTACAGCGCCAGCTACTACGCGTACATCTGGAGCGAGGTGCTCGACGCCGACACCGTCGAGTGGTTCCGCGAGCACGGCGGCCCGCGCCGCGAGCTGGGGGCACGTTTCGCGCGCGAGCTGCTGTCCCGCGGCGACTCGGTCGACCCGCTCGAGGCGTACGCCCGGGTGCTCGGCCGGCCGCCCCGGGTCGAGCCCCTGCTGGAACGCCGGGGCCTGACGCCGGTCGGCTGAATCCGGTGGACACCGAGGAGCTGCGGGTCCGCAGCGGCGCCACCCTCGTCACCGACCTGACCGCGGACGCCGCCCGCTTCTGCGCCGGCCGCGGCGACGGATTGCTGCACGTGTTCGTGCCGCACGCGACCGCCGGCGTGGCGCTGATCGAGACGGGGTCGGGCAGCGAGGCCGACCTCGCCGGCGCGATCGACCGGCTGCTGCCGCCCGACGACGTCTACCGGCACCGCCACGGCAGCCGCGGGCACGGCCGCGACCACGTCCTGCCCGCGTTCGTCGCGCCCGCCCTGACGGTGCCCGTGCTCGGCGGCCGGATGGCGCTCGGCACCTGGCAGAGCCTCGTGCTCGTCGACAGCAACGTCGACAACCCCGTGCGGACCGTCCGGCTCAGCTTCCTGAGCGGCTGACGTACCCCTCGAGCTGCGCGTCCGGCGGGGCGGCGACCAGCCGGCCCATGACCTCGCCGCCGTCGCAGGTGAGCAGCTCGAGCTCGAGACGTGCCGGCCGCCGCACCACCACCCGCCAGGTGCCCCCCGACTCCTCCCACCTGCGCAACGCCGCCAGCACGTCGTCGCCGGTGCCCGTCTCCATGCCGTCATGCTGCCGCGCGTCCGGCCCGCGGGCCAGTGCTTGCCGCTGCTCCCGGCGCTCCCGTGGCGTCGCGGGCATGGGGACGACCGCCACTGCCCCCACGCGTCGCACCGGCGCGACGCGTGGCGGGTGCGCGAGCCAATCGGTCGCATCCCGGTGGCCCGGGTGTCGTCGTGATCGCCCGGGGGTAACCCGTCCTCATGGGACTCGTGATCGCGCTCATCGTGCTGGCCGTCGTGCTCGGCCTGGTGGGGCTGTTCGTCGCCGCGCTCAAGTGGCTGCTCATCGTCGCGGTCGTCCTGGCGGTGGTGGGTCTCGTCCGCGGCGCCATCTCGGGCCGCCGCGGGCCCTGACGCCGTGCTGCACCCTGCGGGGGGCGCAGTTCCGCAACCAGATGGTTGACCGAGGCCGGGCGTTGCGCTAGGTTCTCAACCGTACGGTTGAGAACTGGAGGACCGATGCCGGCCGACGGACTCTCGCGGGCGTTCGCCGCGCTCGCCGACCCCACCAGACGCGACATCGTCTCGCGGCTGGCGACGGCCGACGCGACCGTCGGCGAGCTCGCCGAGCCCTACGCCATGAGCGTGCAGGCGGTGTCGAAGCACCTCAGGGTGCTGGAGGACGCCGGCCTCGTCACGCGCTCCCGCGACGCGCAGCGCCGCCCCGTCCATCTGGAGGCCGAGGTGTTCGACCTCATGACCGCGTGGATCGAGCGGTACCGCCGGCAGGCCGAGGAGCGCTACCGCCGGCTCGACGCCGTCCTCGCCACCATGCCCGACGACCAGGGGACGAACCCGACAGGAGACGCGACATGACCAGCAGCGCACCCACCACCGGCTCCGACACCACCCGCATCGAGGTGCCCGCCGACCTCCCGCTCGTGCGGATCACACGCGAGTTCGACGCCCCGCCCGAGAAGGTGTTCCGGGCGCACGTCGACCCCGAGCTCGTCGTCCAGTGGCTCGGACCGCGCCGGCTCGAGATGCGGATCGACCGCTGGGACGCCACCACCGGCGGCGCCTACCGCTACGTGCACCGGGCCGGCGGCGGCGAGGAGCACTGGTTCCACGGGAGCTTCCACGAGGTGGGCCCCGACCGGATCGTGCAGACCTTCGGCTACGAGGGCTTCCCCGAGTCGGTCGCCCTCGAGACCCTTCGCCTGATCGACCTCGGCGACGGCCGGACCCGGCTCGAGGCGACCTCGCTGGTCGACTCGTTCGAGGCGCGCGACTCCTTCGTGTCCAGCGGCATGGAGACGGGGCTGCGCGAGGGCTACCAGCGCCTCGACGAGCTGCTCGCGCGGTAGCCCGGGGCGGCAGACTGGTGCAGAGCCGGCACGTCCCGCACCCGATCCAGGAGGGCCCCATGTCCGTGGTCGACAGCTTCCGGCTCGACGGGAAGGTCGCCGTCGTCACCGGGGGCAACCGGGGGCTCGGCCGGGCCTTCGCGCAGGCGCTGGGGGAGGCGGGCGCCTCGGTCGCGGTGCTCGCCCGCGACCGGTCCGCCAACGAGCGGGCGGTCGGCGAGCTCACCGACGCCGGGATCACCGCCCGCTCGGTCGTCGCCGACGTCGCGGACCGGGCATCCGTCGTCCAGGCGGCGGACGAGATCGTCGAGGCGTTCGGGCGGGTGGACGTGCTGGTCAACAACGCCGGCACGTGCATCCACCGGCCCGCCCTCGAGGTGACGCCGGACGAGTGGGACGAGGTGATCACGGTCAACCTCACCGGCGTGTGGAACGGGTGCCAGGTGTTCGGCCGGCACATGGTCGAGGCGGGCGGCGGGGTGATCGTGAATGTCGGGTCGATGTCCGCCGCGATCGTCAACCGGCCGCAGTGGCAACCGGCGTACAACGCCTCGAAGGCGGGCGTGCACCACCTCACCCGATCCCTGGCGGCGGAGTGGGCCCCACTCGGCGTGCGGGTGAACGCGGTGGCGCCCGGGTACGTGCGCACCGACATGAGCCCGATCGACCGGCCCGAGTTCCGGCGCCACTGGATCGAGGACACGCCGCAGCAGCGCGCCGCCTCCCCCGAGGAGATCGCACCGTCGGTGGTGTTCCTCGCGAGCCCGGCCTCGGCCTTCATGACAGGTTCGGTGCTCACCATCGACGGCGGCTACAGCGTGTTCTAGAGATCACCCAGGGCCAGCAGCGGCGCCTCGACGCAGTCGGCCACGTACCGCAGGAAACCCCCGGCCGTGCCGCCGTCGCAGACCCGGTGGTCGAAGGCCAGCGTGAGCTGGCTGACCTTGCGGACGGCGAGCTGCCCGTCCACCACCCACGGCCGGTCGATGATCCGGCCCATCCCGACGATCGCCGCCTCGGGATGGTTGATGATCGCCGCGGAGCCGTCGACGCCGAAGACGCCGTAGTTGTTGACGGTGATCGTGCCGCCGGTGAGGTCGCCCGGGGCCAGCTCGCCGGCCCGGGCCTGGCCTGTCCGGCGGGTGAGCTCGGCCGAGAGGTCCCGGGTGGAGAGGCGGTGGGCGTCGCGGACGACGGGCACGACCAGCCCGCGGTCGGTCTGCGCCGCGAACCCGAGGTGCACGCGGTCGAGCACGACGATCTCGTCGCCCTCGACGCGGGCGTTGAGCTCGGGGTAGCGGCGCAGGCCGAGCAGGGTGAACCGGGCGAGGAGCGCCAGCAGGCTCACGGGCCGCTCGGGCGGGCGCTCGTTCAGCACCGCGCGGGCGGCGAGCAGTTCGGTGGCGTCGACGTCGACCCACACGGTCGCCTCGGGGATCTCGCGCCGCGACCTGCTGAGCTTGTCGGCGACGGCCTTGCGCACCCCGCGCAGCGGGATCCTGGTGACCCCCTCGTGCTCGACGGGCGGGGCGGGCGGGGCGGGCGCGGCGGCCGGGGCCAGCGCCGCCTCGACGTCCTGCCGGCGCACCAGCCCACCGGGCCCGGTGCCCCGCACCGAGCCGAGGTCGAGCCCGGCCTCGCGGGCCATCCGCCGCACGATCGGGGAGATCACGCGCACGGCGCCCGCGGGCTGCGCAGCGGGTTCGACCGGAGCGCCCGCCGTGCGGCGGCGGCCGGCGCGGCGCGCGCGGCGTCCGGAACCGGCCGTGCCGCCGGAACCGAGGCCGCCGGAACCGAGGCCACCGGAACCGGGGCCGCCGGTGCCGTACCCGATCAGGACGTTGCCGCTGCTGTCGTCGGCGGGGGTCACCACGCCGGGCTCCTGGAAGCCCTCCCGCGTCTCGGGGGCCACGATCGCCACACTCACCAGCGGCGACCCGACCGCGACCGTCTGCCCCGGCCGGGCGTGCAGCGCGGAGACGACGCCGGCGAACGGGACCGGGACGTCGACCACCGCCTTGGCCGTCTCGACCTCGACGACGACCTGGTCGACGGCCACCTCGTCACCCACGGCGACATGCCAGGCGACGACCTCGGCGCTCTCCAGACCCTCGCCGAGGTCGGGCAGCAGGAAGTCAGGCACGCCGACTCCCAGGAGCACTCCCGTACCAGGGGTCCGGGTCGGCGGGCGTGTCGTCCCACTGCAGGCGGGCGACGGCGTCGAGGATCCGCTCGGCGTTCGGCAGGTGGTGGTGCTCCAGCGAGGGCGGCGGGTACGGCACGTCGAAGCCGGTGACGCGCAGCACCGGCGCCGCGAGGGAGTGGAAGCACTGCTCCGTCAGCCGCGCCGCGACCTCCGCACCGTAGCCGCCGAACCGGGAGGCCTCGTGCACGACGACCGCGCGGCCCGTCCGCCGCACCGAGGCCGCGACGGTGGCGTCGTCGAACGGGGCCAGGCTGCGCAGGTCGACGACCTCGAGGTCCCAGCCCTCGGCGGTCGCGGCGTCGGCGGCCTCGAGCGCGGTGGCCACGGTGCCGCCGTAGGCGATCACGGTGACGTCGCGGCCCGGCCGGCGCACGACGGCCCGGTCGACGGCCGGTCCCTCGACCTCCAGGAGCGCGCTCTCCTTCGACCAGTACCGCCGCTTGGGCTCGAGGAAGATCACGGGGTCGGGGCAGGCGATCGCCTGCCGGAGCAGGCGGTAGGCGTCGGACGGCGTCGACGGCGTGACGACCCGCAGCCCGGGCGTGTGCGTGTAGTAGGCCTCCGAGGAGTCGCAGTGGTGCTCGACGCCGCCGATGCCCCCGCCGTAGGGCACCCGCACGACGACGGGCAGCGCGAGCGCCCCCCGGGTGCGGTTGCGCAGCTTGGCGAGGTGGCTGGTGATCTGCTCGAAGGCGGGGTAGGCGAACGCGTCGAACTGCATCTCGACGACCGGCACGAACCCGTTCATCGCCATGCCGATCGCGGTGCCGACGATGGCGGACTCGGCGAGCGGGGTGTCGAAGACCCGGGTGTCGCCGAACCGGGCGGCCAGGCCGTCCGTCACGCGGAAGACGCCGCCGAGCGTGCCGACGTCCTCGCCGAACACCAGCACGCGCTCGTCGGCGGCCAGGGCGTCGGCCAGCGCCCGGTTGAGGGCCCCGGCCATCGTCAGGGGGCCCACGGGCGTGGCACCCCCGGTCGCCACGCCCCGCTCGACGGCGCCGTCCAAGGTCTGGGTCATGACGCCGGCTCCTCCTCGAGCTCGTGCTCCAGCACGGCTCGCTGGGCGGCGAGCGCCGTCGTCGGCCGCGCGTAGACGTGGGCGAACATCTCGCCCGCGTCGACGTCGAGATCGCCGTTCAGGCGCTCACGGACGGCGGCCGCGAAGTCCTCCGCCTCGTCGCGGACCGCCCCCGCGTGAGCGTCGTCCAGCAGGCTCCGGGCCCGCAGGTAGGCCTCCAGCCGGGCGATCGGGTCGCAGGCGAGCCAGGCCCCGACCTCGTCGTC
>CAWBVK010000016.1:0-8751 GCA_963792195.1 uncultured Actinomycetota bacterium
AGGACCAGGCAGCGGACGGCGACGGCGAGGACGCCGATGACCGCCGGAGCTGAGGCCACCGTCGTCCTGGCGGCATCACCCCCGCCGGCGACGGTGCACGACGTCGCGCTCCTCGACCTCGACGGCGTGGTCTACATCGGCCCCGAGGCGGTGCCCGGCGCCGCTGACGCGATCGCCCGGGCGGCAGGGCTCGGCCTGCGGTCGGTGTACGTCACCAACAACGCCTCCCGCCCCCCGGCGGCCGTCGCCGCGCACCTGCGTGACCTGGGCGTTCCCGCCGACACCGACGACGTGGTGACCTCGGCGCAGCTCGCGGCGGGGATGCTCGCCGAGCGGCTGCCGCGCGGGTCGGCCGTGCTGGTGGTCGGCGGGGAGGGTCTCGAGGTGGCGCTGCGGGCCGAGGGGCTGCGGCCGGTGCACAGGCTGGGCGACGCGGGCGCGGGCGAGGTCGCAGCCGTCGTCCAGGGGTTCGCCCCGACCGTCGCCTGGTCCGACCTGGCCGAGGGTGCCCGCGCCGTCCGGTCGGGCCTGCCCTGGGTGGCGACCAACCTCGACCGCACCGTCCCGACCCGGCACGGGCCGGCGCCCGGCAACGGCGCCCTCGTCGACGCCGTGGCGGCAGCGGCCGGGAAGCGCCCCGACGAGGTCGCGGGCAAGCCCGAGGCGCGGGCGTTCAGCGGCGCCGCCGGGCGGGCCGGCAGCGAACGCCCCCTGGTCGTGGGGGACCGGCTCGACACGGACCTCGAGGGCGCGCGTGCGTCCGGCATCCCCGGCCTGCTGGTGCTCACCGGCATCACCGGGGTCACCGAGCTCCTGGCCGCGCCGGCGCGCACCCGGCCCGACCTCGTGGGGCGCGACCTGGGCGCCCTGCTCACGGATCACCCCGGGGCGACGGCCGGCCCCGACGGCACCGGGCGCTGCGTCCGGGCGGTCGTCGGCGTCGAGGACGGCACCGTCGCGGTCCACGAGGCGGGTGGCGACCCCGTGGACCTGCTGCGGGCCGCCTGCGCGGCGGTCTGGTCGGCGCCGGACGGGGGCGCGCCGGACCCAGGTCCGGTCGTCGAGGCGGTCCGCCGGCTCGACCCCGGCGCCGCCTGGGCGCGATAGCGTGACGGCCGTGAGCGAACTGCCGAGCGAGCCGCCGAGCGAGCCGCCGGTCACCGGCGACGGGGCAGTCGACGAGATCCTGGCGGCGCTGGCCGGTGCCGACGGCGAGCCGCTCGAGGTGCGCCTCGGCGTGCTCGAGCGCGTCCACCGCACGCTGCAGGACCGGCTCGCCGACACCGGCGAGTAGGCGGGCGAGTAGCCCGTGGGCCGGCTGCGGCGGCTCGACGCCGAGCTGGTCCGGCGCGGGCTGGCGCGCTCCCGGGGGCAGGCCGCGGACCTGGTCTCCGCCGGCCGCGTCGCGGTCGGCGGGGCCACAGCCTCCAAGCCCGCCACCCAGGTCGACCCGGCCGCCGCCATCGTGGTCCGGCCCGCGCCGGAGGGCGAGGCGGACTACGTCAGCCGCGGCGGCCACAAGCTCGCCGGCGCCCTGGACGCGTTCGCGCCCGAGGGTCTGACCGTGCGGGGGCGCCGCTGCCTCGACGCCGGGGCCAGCACCGGAGGCTTCACCGACGTCCTGCTGCGGCGCGGCGCCGGGCACGTCGTCGCGGTCGACGTCGGCTACGGCCAGCTCGCGTGGCCCCTGCAGCAGGACGGCCGGGTGACCGTGCTCGACCGCACGAACGTGCGCGACCTCGACCCCGCGCTGGTCGGCCCGCCCGTCGACCTCGTGGTCGGCGACCTGTCCTTCATCTCGCTGCGTCTTGTGCTCCCCGCACTGACGCGGGTCTCGGTGTCTGGAGCCGACCTGCTGCCCATGGTCAAGCCGCAGTTCGAGGTCGGCCGGGAGCGGCTCGGCTCGGGCGGGGTGGTGCGCGACCGCCGGGCGCGCGCGGACGCCGTCCGGGCGGTGGCGGCCGCCGCCGCGGAGCTGGGGCTCGGGTGCCGCGGGGTGGTGGCGAGCCCGCTGCCGGGCCCGAGCGGGAACGTGGAGTACTTCCTGTGGCTGCGGGCGGGCGCACCCCCACTGGACGACGACCGGCTCGAGCGGGCCGTCGAGCAGGGGCCGGCCTGACACGCGGCGGCGCGTGTCGGTGCGGCGCCCTAGGGTGGGCGCAGCCTCACGTGCCGCGAGGAGCCAGCCACGAGAAGGCACGAGAAGGGAGGAGCCGTGCTCCTCGAGATGCGCCTGCGGGCGCTCGGCGTCATCGCCGACGCCGTGCTCGAGCTCGGCCCGGGGCTGACCGTCGTCACCGGTGAGACCGGCGCCGGCAAGACCATGGTCGTCACCGGCCTGGGGCTGCTCATGGGCGGCCGGGCCGACCCAGGGGCCGTGCGCGAGGGGCAGCGGACGGCGTCGGTCGAGGGCCGCCTGCTCGTCGACCCAGCGGGCCCTGTCGCGGCGCGCGCGGCCGAGGCCGGTGCGGAGCTCGACGACGGTGACGTCCTGATCGTGTCGCGAACGGTGTCCGCCGAGGGCCGGGGGCGGGCGCACCTCGGAGGCCGCTCGGTGCCGGCGGGGCTGCTGGCAGAGCTGTCCGAGTCGCTCGTCACCGTGCACGGGCAGACCGACCAGCTGCGCCTGCGGGCGCCCGCCCGGCAGCGGGAGGCGCTCGACCGCTTCGCCGGCGCCGAGCTGGCGGAGCTGCTCGCCGAGTACCGGGCGACGTGGCAGCGGCTGCGGCACGTCGAGGCCCGGCTCGACGAGATCGTGGTGCGCGCCCGGGAGCGCGCGCAGGAGGCCGAGATCCTGCGGCTCGGGCTGGCCGAGGTCGAGCGGGTGCAGCCCCAGCCCGCCGAGGACGTCGCGCTCCGCGCCGAGGCCGACCGGCTGGGCCACGCCGAGGAGTTGCGGGCGGCTGCCGAGAACGCGCACCTGGCGCTCACGGGTGACCCCGACGGTCCCGGCTCCCCCGATGTGACCGCGCTGGTCGCGCAGGCCCGCCGGGCGCTGGAGCAGGTCGGGGGGCACGACCCGGCGCTCGAGGCGCTCGCCACCCGGCTCGGCGAGATCGGGTACCTGGTGGCCGACGTCGCGGCCGAGTGCGCCTCGTACGCGTCCGCCGTCGAGGCCGACCCCGCCCGGCTGGCCGCAGTCGAGGAGCGGCGTGCGGCCCTGTCGGCCCTGGCGCGTGTGCACGGCGGCGACGTCGGGAGCGTGCTGGCGTGGGCCGCGGAGGCCGCTCCCCGCCTGCTCGAGCTCGACGGCGACGAGGACCGCACGGCGGGGCTGCGCGCCGAGCGCGAGGAGCTGCGCGGGCGGCTCGCGATCGCGGCCGCCGACCTCTCGCGGCGGCGCGTGGCGGTGGCGGCCGACCTGGCGGAGTCGGTGTCGGCCGAGCTCGGCGAGCTCTCCATGCCCGACGCCCGCCTCGTGGTCGAGGTGCGCCGCCGGGAGGACCCGGCAGGCCTGCCCGTCGACCTGGGCGAGGGGCCGGTCGCGGTCGCCGCAGGCCCCGACGGGATCGACGAGGTCGAGTTCCTCCTGGTGCCGCACCCGGGGGCGCCCGCCCGCCCGATCGCGCGGGGCGCCTCCGGCGGCGAGCTGTCGCGGGTCATGCTCGGCCTCGAGGTGGTCCTCGGGGCCGCCGACCCGGTGCCGACGTTCGTCTTCGACGAGGTCGACGCGGGTGTCGGGGGCAAGGCGGCGCTCGGGATCGGGCGCCGCCTGGCACGGCTGGCGCGGACGTCGCAGGTGCTCGTGGTCACCCACCTGCCCCAGGTGGCGGCCTACGCCGACCGGCACCTGACCGTCGTGAAGTCGAGCGACGGCGACGTGACGGTGAGCGGGGTGGGCACGCTCGACGACGAGGGCCGTGTCCGGGAGCTCGCCCGGATGCTCGCCGGCCTCGAGGACTCGGGCACCGCCCGGGCGCACGCCCGTGAGCTGCTGGCCTCCGCCGAGCGGGAGCGTGCCCTCGCGAAAGCACCTGCACGGCGCCGCGTGCGACCATCGGCGGGTGAGGATGTTCCGGATCCGGCGCCGAGCCGCCCCTGAGGGTGGCCCGGGCGTCTCCGGACCCGCCCGCATCGACCGGCGGACGAAGAACCTCACGAAGCGCCTGAGACCGGGCGACGTCGCGGTGATCGACCACCGGGACATCGACGCCGTGGCGGCGGAGTCGCTGGTCGCCGCCCGCCCCGCGGCCGTGGTCAACGCCGCGCAGAGCATCTCCGGCCGCTACCCCAACCTCGGGCCCGAGATCATCGTCGCCGCGGGGATCCCGCTGGTCGACGACGTCGGGCCCGAGGTGATCACCGCGCTCGACGAGGGCTCGTTCGTACGCGTGCACGAGGGCGAGATCTGGGCCGGCGACCGGATCGTCGCGAAAGGTGCCGAGCTCGACGCCGCGACGATCTCCGCCGCGCTCGAGACCGCTCGCGCCGGCCTCGCCGTGCAGATCGAATCGTTCGCCGCGAACACCATGGACTTCCTGCGGCGCGAGCGGGCGCTGCTGCTCGACCGGGTCGGCGTGCCCGAGATCGCCACCTCGATCGAGGGCCGGCAGGTGCTCATCGTCGTCCGCGGGCACCAGTACAAGGAAGACCTGGCGATGCTCCGCTCCTACATCCGGGAGTACCGGCCCGTGCTGCTCGGGGTCGACGGCGGCGCCGACGCGATCCTGGAGGCGGGCTACCGGCCCGACATCGTGCT
The DNA here is from genome assembly GCA_963792195.1 of uncultured Actinomycetota bacterium. Lineage (GTDB taxonomy): Bacteria > Actinomycetota > Actinomycetes > Actinomycetales > Kineosporiaceae > DATKNA01. The sequence goes on from CAWBVK010000016.1 coordinate 4,700, forward strand.
GGGCGACATGGACTCGGTCAGCGACCGCGCCCTCACCTGCGGCGCCGAGGTCGTCGTCCACGCCTACCGCGACGGCCGTGCGCCCGGTCTCGTGCGGGTGCGCGAGCTCGGGCTCGACCCCGTGCTCTTCCCGGCGGCCGGCACGAGCGAGGATGTCGCGATGCTCCTGGCCGACGACAAGGGCGCCGAGCTCATCGTCGCCGTCGGCACCCACGACGGGCTGGTCGACTTCCTCGACAAGGGCCGCGCCGGCATGGCCAGCACCTTCCTCACCCGGCTGCGGGTCAGCGACAAGCTCGTCGACGCCAAGGGCGTCTCCCGGCTGTACAGGCAGCGGATCTCCACGCTGCAGGTCGTGCTGCTGGCGGTCGCCGGCCTGGTCGCGATCGGGGCGGCGCTCGCCGCGACGACCGCCGGCCAGGCCTTCTACGAGATCCTCGCCGCCCGCCTCGACGTGCTGGTGTCCTGGGTCACCGGCTGGTTCACGCAACCGCGGCCCGAAGCCTTCGCCCACCTCTCCGGCTGGTCCCACGCATGATCGACTTCAGGTACCACCTCGTCTCGCTGATCTCGGTGTTCCTCGCCCTCGCCGTGGGGATCGTCCTCGGCGCCGGGCCCCTCAAGGACCCGATCGCTAACGGGCTCCAGCAGAGCGTGCAGCAGCTCCGGCAGGACAACGAGTCGCTGCGCGACCAGCTGAAGACGGCTCAGGCCGGGAGCGCGAACCGCGACACGTTCATCACGCAGCTCGAACCGGAGCTCGTCACCGACCAGCTCGGCGGGCGCAGCGTCGTGCTCGTGACCCTGCCGGGGGCCGACACGGACGCCGTCGCGCCCGCTCACCAAGACGCTCACCGACGCGGGGGCGAAGGTGACGGGGCGGATCGACGTGCAGGAGGCCTGGGCCGACCCGGCCAACCGCGCCGCGCGCGACAAGGCCGTCGCGGCCCTGCAGGGTGCCTCGGGTGGCCTGGTGGGGGCGACGCCGAGCGCGTCCGCCTCCCGGCCGGCGCCGGGCGCCACGGGGTCGGCCTCCGGCTCCTCCAGCCCCGGCGCCACCGCGGGACCGGGGGCGTCGAACCCCGGCGACACCTCGGGCGACGTCGCGGCCGCGGAGCTCCTCGCGCGGGCCGTGCTGACCACCGACCTGGCGACCAGCGAGAAGACCGACGACGTCGAGCGCACGCTGCTCGACGGGCTGTCGAAGGCGGGCCTCGTGGACGTGAACGGCGACGTGCCGGGACGGGCGACCCAGGTGGTCGTGCTCGCCCCCGTCGTGGCGCAGGCGGTCCAGGGGGCGACCCCGTCCCCCACGCCGGCCACCGACCCGACGCGCGCCTGGGTGAGCATGGCGCAGGTCCTCGACTCCGCCTCGACGGGCGCGGTGGTGGTGGGCCCGGCGTCCGCCGCGACGCCGGGTGGGGTCGTGAACGCCATCCGGGGCCAGTCGCAGCTCGCCGGCAGCCTGTCGACCGTCGACACCGGGAGCACGCCGATGGGTGACGTCACGACCGTGTTCGCGCTGCGGGAGCAGCAGCTGGGCGGCGCGGGCAACTACGGTTTCGGCGACGGCGCGAAGGCGCCGCTGCCGGCCCGCGCCGCGGGCGGCTCCTGAGAGCGGCGCCGCGCGGCGCCGGGAGCGGACGGGCGGTCATGCGAGGGACGACGAGCCGGCGCCGGGCACTGCCCGCGGCGGCGGGTCCGGCGGCGGCCGCGTCGGCGGGGACAGCGGCAGCTGGCAGCGGCAGCTGGGGCAGCGGCAGCTGGGGCAGCGGCAGCTGGGGCAACGGCAGCTGGGGCAACGGCAGCCGCGGCGGCGTTCCGGCTCCTGCGGCGGCGGCCGCCCGGCGGCGAGGCGCGCTGGGCCCGGCTGAACCACCGCGGTGAGGCGTTGACCCTGCTCGAGGGGCCGGCCTTCGCCGCCGGGGCGTGCGCCGCCGTCGCCCTGGCCCCCGGCCTGCCGGGGCGGCTGCGGGTCGCCGGCCTCGTCGCCGTCGCCGGCGCCGCCGGCTTCGGGGTGGTCGACGACCTGGCCGACCGCGGCGGCAGCAAGGGCCTGCGCGGGCATCTCGCGGCGCTGGCCCGGGGCGAGCTGACCACCGGCGGCCTCAAGGTCGCCGGCATCGGCGCCACCGGCCTGGCCGCCGCCACGCTCGTCCTGGGGCCGCGCACCCGGCCGCGTGACCTGCTGCCCGCCGCGGCGCTCGTCGCCGGCACGGCCAACCTGCTCAACCTCTTCGACCTGCGCCCGGGGCGCGCGCTCAAGGTCGCGCTGCTGCCGGCGCCGCTGGCGTTCGCCCCCGGACCGGCCGGCGCCCTCGTCGGGGCCGTGGCCGGGCCCGCGCTCGCGCTGCTCCCCGAGGACCTGGGCGAGCACGCCATGCTCGGCGACGCCGGCGCGAACGCGGCCGGCGCGCTGCTCGGTGTGGCCGCCGTCGCCGGTGCCGGGCCGCGCGCCCGTGCGGCGCTGCTCGCCGGCGTCGTCGCGCTCACGCTCGCCAGCGAGAAGGTCAGCTTCACCCGGGTCATCGAGGCCACACCGGGCCTGCGCGAAGCCGACCGGCTCGGCCGCCGGCCCCGATGACCGCACCCGTCAGCGGGAGGCCGGCGCCCGGACCGACGGGAGCGGGCACGGCCGCCGTCGCCGGGCTGGCCGGGTCGGCCGCGCTGGTCGCCGCCCTCACGCTCGCCGCCCGCCTGGTCGGGTTCGGGCGGGTGTTCGCGTTCTCCGCGACGGTCGGGGCGGGGTGCACCGGTGACGCGTACGCGGCGGCGAACCAGCTGCCGAACGTGCTGTTCGAGGTCGTCGCCGGCGGCGCCCTCGCGGGCGCGGTCGTGCCGGCCGTCGCCGCGGCGATGGCCCGGGGCGGGGCCGGGGAGGCCGGCCGGGTGGCCTCCGCGCTGCTCTCGTGGTCGCTGCTCGTGCTGACCCCGGTGGCGCTCCTGCTCGCCGCGGTCGCGGGACCGCTGACCGGCCTGTTCCTGCGCGACCCCACGTGTGGCGGGTTCGGGGATGTCGCCACCCGGATGCTCGTCGTGTTCGCGCCGCAGGTGCCGCTGTACGGAATCGGGATCGTCCTGGGCGGGGTGCTGCAGGCGCACCATCGGTTCGCCGGGCCGGCCCTGGCCCCCCTGCTGTCGAGCGCCGTGGTCATCGCGGCCTACCTCGCGTACGCGGCCCTGGCCGGCCCCGCGCACGGCGCCGTGGGCTTCGTGCCGAGCCGCGGGGCCGAGCTCATGCTCGCCGGGGGCACCACCCTGGGCGTCGTCGCGCTCAGCCTGCCGCTGCTCGTGCCAGTGCGCCGGGCCGGCGTCCGGCTGCGGCCGACCCTGCGCTTCCCGCCCGGGACGGCGGCAGGGGTCCGGGCCCTCGCGACCGCCGGCGTGGCCGCGCTGCTGGCCCAGCAGGCCGCCGTCGTGGTCGTGCTCGCCGTGACCACCCGGATCGGCGGGGTCGGGGCGATCAACGTGTACCAGCAGTACGGGCAGGCCGTGTACCTGCTGCCGTATGCGGTGCTCGCCGTGCCCGTGGCGACGGCGGCCTTCCCCCGGCTGGCCCGGCAGGCCGCCGACGGCGACCGCGCCGCCTTCGCCGCACCAGCGCCGTCGCCACCCGCGGGCTGCTCGTCGCGTCGGTGCTCGGCGCGGGGATGCTGGTGGCCGCCGCGCCGGCGGCCCAGCGCCTGTTCACAGGCCTGGACGCCGTCGGCGGCCCTGCGCTCGCCTCGCTGGCGGACGGCGTCACCGCGCTCGCGGTGGGCCTGCCCGGCTGGGCGCTGGTGGCGCTCGGCGGCCGCGCGCTCTACGCGCTCGGCCGGGGCCGGGCCGCCGCGACGGCGACCGCGACGGGCTGGCTGGTGGTCGTGGGCGCCTCGCTCGTCGCCGTGGCCGCGCTGCGCGCCGCCGGCCAGGGCCGCGACCGCGCGGCCGTGGTAGGGCTCGGCCTCGGCAACAGCGCGGGCATGTGCGTCGCCGGCGTGCTGCTCCTGCTCGCCCTGCGGCGTGCGGCCGGGCCCGAGGCACTGGCCGGGGTGGGCAGGACCTTCCTGCGG
>CAWBVK010000017.1:0-43733 GCA_963792195.1 uncultured Actinomycetota bacterium
GTCGAACGCCTCTGAGGCTCCTACTCCCACTTCATGGTGGCCCGGGGCTGCGCCCGACCTGCTCACCCGCCTCAGACCCGAGCCTCGATCCATTAGAGCGGCGGGCAAGAGCGGTGATCTCCGAGTCTCGTATGGGGGTCGGCTTGCGAGACGCGACCCTCGGCGTGTTGCGTCCGCAACGCTCGGTTCACGCCGCCACGTGTACGGACGGACACGGAAGCACCCAAGTCCTTACGATCATGGCTATGGCGATCCGGGAGTTGGGGGCCAGGTTCGCCGGCGGAGCCCTCGGCCGAGGGATGCAACGGCTCAACGCGCGGCATCCCTGGAGTCACAACGATCACTTCCACAGCTGGATCGTCGCCAACCTGCCGGTGCCGTGCGGCGCGGTCCTGGACGTTGGTTGCGGGCGCGGCGAACTGATCGCCGTTCTGGCGTCGCACGCGGCTCGCGTTGTTGGCAACGACATCGACACGGACATGGGCGCTCAGGCTGCACGGCGCTGCGCCGGACTGGACAATGTGTCGGTCGTGGGAGGGCAGTGGAGCGACATCGGCGGACCCTTCGACGCGGTGACCATGATCGCCGTGCTGCACCACCTCGACGCCGAGCAGGCACTTCGAGACGTGGCACGCCTTCTCGCGCCTGGCGGCCGGTTCCTGGCTGTGGCCCTCGCCAGGCCTCAGTCCGTGCCGGACCTCCTGTGGGACGCGGTCTGCAGCGTCGCCAACCCGATCATCGGGTACGTGAAGCACCCCTGGCCGAGCACCGCCGCGATCGGGCCGCCCCCCTTTCCCGTTCGCGATCCCGAGACGTCGTTCGGCGAGCTGCGTGAGGTCGTGACGCGGGTCCTGCCCGGGGCGATCGTTCGGCGACGCCTCGGATTCCGGTGCACCATCCAGTGGGCCAAGCCTCCGGCAAGACGATCGACCTGAGTACTCCGGCGGTCGAGGTCGCCGCCGCGGTCGCCTCCCGTATGACCAGCTTCGGCTGAAGGCCCGCTGGAGATCATCGATTATTGACAGTACGTCGCCGAACACTCCAGCCACTGACATCAGCCCGGCGTCACCGTCACCACGCCGTCCATGGTGCCGACCACCGCGGTGTTCCCGGCCAGGAGCGGCGTCGCGAACCGGCTGACGCTACCCACGCCGACCGCGGCTCGTTGCTGCCCGGAGTTCAGGTCGAGCGCCACCAGCCGGCCGCCGGACCGGTCGACGGCCAGCACGATATCGCCAGCGATCACCGGTGACCCGGCCACCGACGGCGGTGCCTGCCACAGCTGGCGGATCTGCCCCGTGGCGAGGTTCACCCGCAGCGCGGAGATCCCGTTCACACAGGGCAGGACGACCGTGACGCTGCCAGATGCCTGTCCCCGGACGTCCGCCGCGGGACCACCGTAGGCGGCACAGCCCGACCAGCGCGCAAGCGGATGACCGATCCCACCCAGCTGCCCCTGGCGGAGCACGTACACGTCGCCCGCCTTCCCCGCGGCCACGAGCAGGCCCCGGGGCAGCAAGAGGGGGCCCATCGAGCCAAGGTCCGCGTCCTGGGCGTTCTCCTCCTGCCAGCCCGCGGGCGCGAACGACGAGACCACACGGCCGCCGTCCAGCTCGAGGATCGAGTCGCTGCCGTCCCAGGCCCCGGACGTCGCCTCCCCGTTGCCGACCGCCACGAAAAGGTGACCTACCGCGTTCACGGCCGGTCCGCTCGGGGCCCAGATGCCGGCCTCGCGGCCGCTCGGCACCTGGTAAACGTCAAGGTCACCGGTGCCGTTCGTCGCTACCCCCACCACCTTGCCGTGATACGGCCCGCAGTCCCCGTAGAGGCCACCGAGAGCCACCCACACCCGGCCTCCCGACAGGGCGAGGGCGGCGCGCTCCTGCTCGAAGCGCGGCTGCGCCCCCGGTGGGTCGATCCCCCGGCGCCACCGCACCGCGCCGGTCGCGGTGTCGATCGCGACGAGCTCGTGCCGAACGGGCCCGTCCAGCTCGGCCACCACGTACACCGTGCTGCTCGCGGGGTCGACGACGGGCGTGCCGGTGATCCCGAGCGGATCGACGTTCCCGCACGGCAGGGCGGCGAGCGGCACCGGCGCCCCGAGCTGGGCGCGCCAGACGACCGTCCCGTCGCGAAGCGCGTACACGCTGTTCGCCTCGGTGGCGACGATCGTCACGTCGCCGCCCCGGTGTGGGGCGACCAGCGGCTGGGCGTAGACGGGCCCGTCCAGCCGGGTGCGTCGGCCCACGGCCAGCGAGTGCACCGCCGCCGGCGCCTCTGCGTAGCCCGAGCGACCCGGGTCGCCGTGATAGGTGAGCCACCCGGCGGAGGCCGCTCGGGGGCCGGCGCCGGACGACGGCGGGCGAGGCGCCGAGGTCGGAACCGAGGCGGACGGCGTCCCGAAGCCGACGGGCGTCCCCGAGTCCGTGCCCTGGCCGCCGGAGGAGCCGCTCGGCGAGCAGGCGGCGAGCAACGCCGCGACGGCCGCGACGGCGACCAGGCCCCGGACCAGGCGGATCATCCCTCCAGTCTGCGTCGGCCCGTGCGAGGGGCACGTCAGGACGCCGACTCCAGATCACGCCCGCGGCGGGCGGCCTCGCGGTCTTGCGGTCGGGGAGCCGCAGCGGTTCAGGCGGCCCGCCATCACCCTGACCTGCACGAGGGCGACCACGGGTGGCCGCTGATGCCGTCGTACACATGGCTTGACAACGTACAACCGTTGAGTTGTAGGTTATAGGCGTGATCGAGGACGACGCGGACCAGGCGGACGCCCTGTTCCACGCGCTCGCCGACCGCACTCGGCGTGACATCCTGCGCCGGGTGCTGGCCGGTGAGCACTCGGTCTCGGCACTGGCGCGGAACTACGCCATGAGCTTCGCCGCCGTGCAGAAGCACGTCGCCGTGCTGGAGCGCGCGGGGCTCGTCACCAAGCGCCGCCACGGTCGCGAGCAGCTGGCCAGCGGTGAGGTGGAGGCCGTGCGATCGGTCGCGGCCATGCTCAGCGAGCTCGAACAGATCTGGCGAGGGCGCGTCGGACGCATCGACGCGCTGCTCGCCGCCGACCCAGACCAGGAGGAATGACATGCCGGTGACCGACGTCCAGCACGACCTGGACACGTTGACGCTGACCATGACGGCCCAGTTCGCCGCGCCGCCGGAGCGGGTCTGGCAGGTGTACGCCGACCCCCGCCAGCTGGAGAAGGTGTGGGGGCCGCCCACCTACCCCGCGACCGTCGTCGACCACGACCTCGTCCCCGGCGGCCGGGTGACGTACTACATGACCGGTCCCGAGGGCGACAAGCACGCCGGGTACTGGCAGATCACCGCCGTGGACGAGCCTCGCAGCTTCTCCTTCGACGACGGCTTCGCCGACCTGAACTTCACCCCCGACCCCGACCTACCGGTGTCGAGCAACGTGTACACCTTCACCGCCCATGACGGCGGCACCCGCGCGGTCTTCGTGAGCCGCTACGCGTCCGCCGAGGCGCTCGAGCAGGTGCTGGCGATGGGCATCGTCGAGGGAGCCACGTCGGCGGTCAACCAGATCGACGCTCTGGTCGCCTGAAGCGGCAGCGACCCGGGCCGGCGCCGGCGGCGACGTCGGGGTACGGACGTGGATGGCGGGAACGCCCCTCTCCGCACGTGCCCCGGCTCCCGGCGGCGACCGCGATAGGAGGGAGCGATTGCTACGGTGCGCCGGTGGCGGAGCTCCGTGACTACGAAGCCTGGCTCGAGTGCTACGACGACCCCAGCTCCGCGCTGTCCTGGCGGCTGGCCACCGTCCGCGCCGCGATCGATCACGCGCTGGAAGCCGCTCCCGGACCGGTACGCGTGCTCAGCGCGTGCGCCGGCGACGGCCGAGACGTCATCGGTGTCCTCGCTCGCCGCCCCGACGCCGGACGGGTCAGCGTCACGATGCTGGAGTTGCACCCCGGGATCGCCGAGCGCGCGCGGCACGCCGCTGCCGCCGCCGCTCTCGCGAACGTGCGGGTTCGCACCCTCGACGCGGGCCACAGCGACGCCTACCTCGACCTGGCGCCCGCCCACCTCGTGCTCCTGGTCGGCGTCTTCGGGAACATCGATCAGGCCGACCTGCACGGCACCATCGCGGCCAGCCCCCAGCTGTGCCTGCCGGGCGGTCGCCTGATCTGGACTCGGGGTCGCGGGGGCGCGCTGACCGATTGCAACGACGACGTCCAGGCACGCTTCACGGCCGCAGGCTTCACCGAACTGGACTACTGCACCAGCGACCTCGGCAGTAGGCCGGCTGTCGGTGTCGTGCGCTACGACGGGCCACCCGTCGCACTCCAGCCCGCCCGACGCTGGTTCACGTTCCGCCGTTGACTTTCGTCATCCGACGGTCGGCGGCGTCCGTGAGCACGACTACACCCGCACCCGGCGAGCCGCCGCGCTGACGCCTGCGTCGCCTAGTTTGACCTCGTGGACCTCGAGTCGGCGCGCGAGGCGTATGCGTCCATGTCGCAGCAGTAGATCGACCTGTTCGACGGCGTCTGGCAGGACGACGACGAAGACACCGCGCTCGTCCGTCGGCACCTGTCAGGACTCCCCGGCCCCGTCCTCGACCTCGGATGCGGACCTGGTCATTGGACCGCCCACCTGCAGTCGTGGGGAGCTGACGTGATCGGCGTCGACATGGTTCCCGAGTTCATCGCGCACGCCCGGGCGACGTATCCCTCGTCGACGTTCCGGCTCGGGTCGATGACCGAGCTGGACATGCCGGTTCGGGATCCTCTTGGCGACCATCGTCAGCGGGAGGGGATGGCTCGGAGGCACGACCTACGCGTTCCGCCGGCGAACCAGCCAGAGGGTCGCAGCCAGCAGCAGCAGTGACAGGACGGCCAGCCAGGCGAACTCGATCGTCTGGAAGGGCCAGTACCGGCTGTCTGGCTGGTAACTCGTCCATTGCGTGTACCCGTGCTGGAGCAGGTACTGGACCGGGTCGACCGAGCTGCTCCCGGGGCCTGCCCGGAAGTTGCCGCCGCCGTTGGTGCTGTCGATACCGATGGCCTGGAGTGCCTGATTGATCTGGGCGTTGTCGACCCGGACGCCGCCGTGCGTCCACCACTGATCGACGGGGAAGTCGCTGTTCGGCAGCTCCAAGCTGCTCGTGGCCAGGGGGCTCTGGTAGTGCAGGCGCAGGGTCGAGGCGAGGAATGCCAGACCGGTCCAGAGAGCCAGCGTCATCGCCAGTGCGGGCACGACCCGGCGCAGGACCAGGCCGGTCAGTGCGCCTATCGCGAACGCCGCCAGGCCCCATCCCGCGACGGCCAGCCCGGTGGCAGGGAACATGCTCCCGTGGAGGCGCTGCGTGATCCCGCTCTCCACCAGCGGCTGCTTGAACCAGGTGATCAGGCCTCCGAAGGCGGCGGTGACGGCGACGACGCCGAGCGCTCCCGGCACCAGCAGTGCGATCAGCCAGCGCATCCGGCCGACCCCTTGCGTCCAGGCGAAGCGGAACGTGCCGGTCTCGAGCTCCCGGGCCAGCAGCGGCGCGCCCGCGAAGGCCCCGATCAGGCACGGGACCCAGACGAACATCGCTCCCGCGAATCCGGCGTCCCCGTAGGTGTCGTGGAAGGTCAGGAAGGCGAAGTTGCACTGTGCGGAGGACCGCGGGCTGCAGGCCTGCAGAGCCGCGTAGGCGCTCCTCATCCGCTCGCCCTGGATCAGAACGGCGACCGCCACGACGGCCAGGAGCGCGGCGCAGGCGGCCAAGGAGGTCCGGTAGCGGAGCCAGGCGACCCAGAGCAGGCGGCGCCACGAGATCGGCTCCAGCTCGGCGGTCGACGCCGGTGGCACCACGAGAGTGGTCATCGCGTCGCCTCCAGCGGCGTGAGGGTGACGGGGCTCCGTGCGTCCTTGAGGTAGGCCAGGGCGAGTTCCTCGACGCCGACCGCTCGTGCCTGCCAACCGGCCGGTTCGGGATCGGCGTGCGCGTCGAGGTGGACGAGCAGATGCTGCTGCGACCCGGCACCACTGGCCTGGATCACCTGCCACCGCGGATCCGGCGACCGGTCGGCCGGTCCGGTCATGAGCCGGTGCCGTGCGGTCAGCTCGTCGATCGGGCCGTCGAGGCGTACGAGACCGTGCGTGATGAGCAGGAGGTAGTCGGCGACGCGCTCCAGCTCCGCCAGGCCGTGCGAGGAGAGCAGGACTGAGAGGCCCTCCTCGGCCATGGCACTCATGACGGTGGCCATGAAGTCGTGCCGGGCGAGCGGATCGAGCGGTGCGGTCGGCTCGTCGAGGACGAGGAGCCGGGGATGCCGCGCCAGCGCCAGCGTCAGCGCCAGCTGGGCCCGCTGGCCGCCGGACAGCTTGCCGGTCTTGTGCTTCCCGGCGATACCCAGGTCCTGCAGCCTCGTGCGCGCGTACGCGTCGTCGAAGCCGTGGTTGAGGTTGCGGGTCAGGTGCACCATGTCGGCCACGCACAGGTGCCGGTAGAGCGGCATGTCCTGGGCGACGAAGGCGATGCCGTCGAGCGCGGCGGGCGAACCGGCCGGGAGCCCGTCGAGCACGGTGACGCTGCCGGTCGTGGGCGCCGTCAGCCCCACCACGATGTTGAGCAGGGTGGTCTTGCCGGCGCCGTTGGGACCGACCAGGGCCACGAGGTGACCTTCGGGGACGGCCAGCGTGCACTCCCGCAGGGCCCAGACGTCGCGGTACCGGCGCCCCAGGGCGCGGGTCTCGATGATGCTCATGCCACTCCTCCGGCCGCGCGCCCCGGCGTCTCTTGCGCGCCGCGGGAGTCATCGGCTCCGCGGCGCTCAGTGAAATCCCGCAGCGTGATGGTGAACAGGGCCACGAGGCCGCCCTCGTCGAGGCCGGCGGCGTCGGCCTCGCTGATCCACGTGCGGAGCTTCCGGCGCAGCGCGGCGAGTTCGGGGAGGGTGGCCTGACTGGCGGCCGCCTGGATGAACGTCCCCTGCCCCGGCCGCCCCGACGCCAGACCCTTGTGTTCCAGCTCCCGGTACGCCTTCAGGACGGTGTTGGGGTTGATCGCCAGGTCCGCGACCACGTCGCGGACCTTGGGCAACTGATCACCCGGCTTCAGGTAGCCCAGCAGCAGCGCATGCTCGACCTGGCGGACCAGCTGCAGGTACGTCGGCATGCCGGACGCGGGGTCCAACCGGAACGCGATCGGGGGCACTGCCCCACCCGTCCCCCCGCGACCGCTGTCTGCTTTACCTACTGTCATAAGACAACCATACAAGCACTCCGGATCACGTCAAGGGCGAGCGGGCGGAACCTTCGACGCGTCGAGCGCCCGGCGGCGCAGCTCGAAGCACACGACGGCGGCCGCGTTCGACACGTTGAGCGAGTCGACGCCGTCGGCCATCGGGATCGACACCCAGGTGTCGACGAGCTCCGCGACCTCCTGCGACACGCCCTCGGTCTCGTTGCCGAGCACGAGCGCCGTGGCCGCCGGCAGCTCCGTGGCGTAGAGGTCGTCGGGCGCACCGCCGTCCAGCCCCACCACGCGCCAACCGGCCTGCTTCAGGACCCGGACGCCGTCCGCGGCGGCGCGGCAGCGCAGGATCGGCGCCCGGTAGGCCACGCCCGCGCTGGCCTTGACGACGAGCGGGTCGACGCCCGGCGAGCCCACCCGGGGCAACACGACGCCGGCCAGCCCCGCCGCGGTCGCCGTCCGAAGGATCATGCCGACGTTCGAGGGGTTCGAGACGCCGTCGAGGACCAGCACGGTGTCGGAGCCGCCGCCGGGGCGTTGCACGAAGTCCTCGACGAGGGCCATCCGCGGCGCGACGACGTCGGCGAGCACGCCCTGGTCGTGCTTGCCGTTGCCCGCCAGAACCTTGACCCGGTGCGCGCTGGCCGTGCGCAGGTCGACGCCGCGGCGGCGCGCGAGCGAGCGGATCCGGTCGAGGCTGTCCCCGCGGGTGCCCTCGGCGACGAGCACCTTGTCGACCGTCAGCGACTCGTCCTGCAACACCTCGAGCACGGGCATGCGGCCGTAGACGGTGATGAAGGTGTCCTTCGGCGAGCGGTCGTCGGGCATGGGCTCATTCTCGCGCGCCTGGATTCCTTGATCCCTCCAGCTTCCTTGATCGCGGGAGAGGACGGAGGGTCAGCCCGGGGTGGGGTGGGCGGCGGGGTAGGGCGTCCAGCGGACGGCGTCGTCGCGGCGCCGCAGCGATTCGAGCCGGAGGCGCCACTGGGAGCGCAGCGCGGGGTTCGCGTCGAGCACCGGCAGCACACTCGTGACGAGCTGCAGCTCCCGCAGCCGGCGCAGCGCCGGGAAGCCCGGCCACGTCGTGACGTCGACGCCGTAGGCGCGGGCGAAGTCCTCGTGCAGGCCGGGGGCGTAGCCGAAACGCCGGGCGCCGACGGCGATCGGCACGAGGTCCCACTCGCGCGGCCCGACGCACACGCCGTCGAAGTCGCAGAGCACCGCTCCCGACGGGGAGGCGATGACGTTGCCCAGAAAGGCGTCGCCGTGCACGACGCCGGGAGGCACCAGCGGGTCGACGTCCACCAGGCCCGCGACCAGGTCCTCGACGGCGGCGAGCTCCCCGCTGAGGAAGGCGAGGTCGCGCGGGGTGACGCCGGCGGCCTCCCGGATGCGCCGCCGGACGAAAGCGAGCAGGTCCCAGGGTGGCAGCCCCGGCCCCCGGGGCATGTCGGGGGCGGCGTGCAGGCGGCGCAGGATGTGCGCGAGGTCGGCGGACGTCGGTTCCTCGCCGCCCGACGGGACGGTCCGCCACACGGTGACGAGGTGCCCGGCGATCCGCAGCGGCTGGGGCACGCCCGGGTGCAGACGGACCGCGGGGAGGTCGAGGGACTCCAGCCAGCGCGCCGCGGCCACCACCGTCGGCACCCGGCGCCGCACGGCGGCCGAGCCGGCGATCCGCACGACCACGCCGGCCGCGGGCAGCAGCACGACCGCGTTGTTCGTGAACTTGAGCAGCCGCGCCCCCGCGACCGGCAGGCGTGCGGCACGGGCGGCGGCTCGGGTCACCGCCGTGATGCCGGCGGGCGTGAGCTCGACGGGCTGGCGGGCCGGGACCGTCAGCAGGGCGCGGTTCACCCGGCGACCACCTGGGCGACCCGGTGGCTCAGCGCTCGGGCGTCGGCCCCGCGGGTGCCGGCGGCCTCCTCCCCCAGGGGTTTCAGCCGGTCGAGCACCCGCACCGAGCGCACCTGCTGCGCGAGCTCGACCGCCTCCTCGCCGAGGGCCACGCCGGCGTCGACCTCGCCGTCGCGCAGGACGGCGACCGCCAGGGCCGTGACCTCGAAGGAGCGGCTGCGGGCCATGTCGGCATCGCGCGCCTCAAGCGCGGCGTGCAGCATGTGCCGGGCGCCCTCGAGGTGCACCCGGTCGGCGCGAGAGAGCTCGAGGTGGGCCATCCCCTCGAGCGCCTGCAGGTCGGCCGTCCCGAAGAAGCGCGTCCAGGGCGCAGCGGGCCCTTCGGCGCGGGCGAACTCCTCGTGCGCGCGGTCGAGCGCGCGCCGGGTCTCGACGGCGTCACCGAGGACGGCGTGCGCCCAGGCCTCGTTCGCCGCGAGCAGGGCGAGCGTGACGGGGCACGCGGCCTCGGCGGCGGCGATCCGCCCGAGCTGGAAGAACCGGAGCGCCTCGCGGGCCAGGCCCTGGTGCAGATGCAGCCGCCCAGCCCGGTACAGCACGTTGGCCACCAGGGAGGCGTCGCCGGCGCGACGCGCCTGGGTGAGGGCCCGCGCGAAGTACCCGCGCGCGGGGCCGTAGAGGCCGACGTCGAACGACGTCCAGCCGGCGAGGTTGTCGAGGTCGGCGGCGGCGAGCGTGAGCCGGTGCCGGACGTCGTCGGGGGCGTCCGCGTACAGCAGCTCGTGCACCCAGCGGCTCTGCGCGACGACGGCCTCGCGGCACGCGCCCCCGCCGTGGCCGTAGTCGAGACCGCGCAGCGCGCAGGTCACCGCCTCGATCCGGTCGACGTCGCAGCGCGCGACCCGCGCCGGGAGGGGCGTGCCGGCCTCGCGGGGGGCGGTCCAGCGCTGCCCGGCGGGCCCGGCCTCCATGCCGACGGCGACCTCGGCGGCGTGCGCCAGGAGGCGCTCCCACCTCGTCGAGGTCGGCGTCGGTCTGGTCGGCGTCCGGGCAGGTGGCCCGCACGAAGGCGGCGGTCTCCGCGTCGTACGCCAGGCCCAGGTACCCCCGCGGGACGTCGAGGCCGTCGGCGATCCGGCAGAGGACGTCGTAGGCCATGACGCGGCGGCCGCGGCCGATCTCGTAGACCTCGGACGGTGCGAGTCCTGTCAGGGCGGCGATCGCGCGCTGCGAGATGCCGGTGCGCCGCAGCAGGCGGAAGACGGCGGCGAGGTCGCGGGCCGCGAGCGCGCGGCGGGCGTCCGCCTGCTCCCAGATCGCCGGGTCGGGGGGCGGCGGTCGCTGGACGTCGACGTTCATCGCGACCCCCCTAGGTGGGGCCCTAGCGCGGCTAGCGGTCGGGGGACTCGCCAAGCGGGCCCCCCGCGCGACTGACACGCAGCGCCTGCACTCGATGACGATGTGTACATGACGGTCGGCCGGTCAGGAACGGGAGGAGGCGCCAGCCGGCAGCCCGTCTGCGATCTCGTGAGCACGTCGTGTCATCCCTCGGCCGTCGTCGTGTGCGACCTGCCGCGGCCCCGTCCGCGCCCCCCGCTCGGTCCCTTCCGCCCAAGGAACCGCAAGCGGACCACACGGACCATCGCCAGAACGGACGATGACGTTACGACCACGAGCCGTCACGGATCCGCGCTGCAGCCGTGGGAGTCGGATCCGGGCGGGATGAAGCCGGCGATGGCCGGACCGGTGGGCCGCCGCCGGCCATCGCCACACCACTCCCGGTGCCGCCGCCGCCCGCCGCTCCCGCCGCGGCGGTGGCGCCGGGAGTTCTCTTGCCCTGGACAGTTCTGACGTCACCCCCGCGAACGACCCACGCCGTCGGCTAACGTCGGCCCCGGCTTGTCCGACGGGTCGTCCGGGTGGCCCTGCTGCGGCCTGACGGTGGGGACGGGGGCGATGACGTGAGGGGTCCCGACGACCTCCCCCGCTCGCCGTCGGGGCGGATCCCCGCATGGGTCGTGGACGAGCAGCACGGCCGTCGGCAGGACACGAGCTGGCGCACGTACACGCTGCGAGAGAGCGAACCTCGGTCGAGGCGGCGTCGGAGTGGCGGCCGGCTCGCGGTGGCGGTGCTCGCGGTCGCATTCCTCGTGCTCGCCGCGGTGGGCACCCACGAGGGCCTGTTGGGGCCTCGCGCTCACGCACCGGGCGCTCCGCCCGCCCCGAGCCCGGGCCATGAGGAAGCGTCGTCCCCGTTGGGTCACCCGCCCCACGTCGCCCACCAGGGCACGAACTTCGCCTTCGCCCTCCGGCAGGACGACGGCTCGCCGGTCACGTACGACCCGTGCCGGCCGATCCACTACGTGACGAGAACGGCGGGCCAGCCCCGCGGGGGCAGTGCGCTGGTCCAGGCAGCTGTTCAGCGCCTGTCGGCGGTGACCGGGCTGCGCTTCGTCGACGACGGACCGACCGACGAGCAGCCGAGTCAGCAGCGGCAGGCGTTCCAGCCCGGCCGCTACGGCGATCGTTGGGTGCCTGTGCTGATCGCCTGGCAGTCGGCGCACGAGAATCCCGACTTCGCCGCGGACGTCGCGGGCGAGGCCGGCAGCCAGTCGCTCGGTGTGCGCGGCAAGCCGACGGTCTACGTGACGGGTCAGGTCATGCTGGACGCCGAGAAGCTGGCCGTGATGATGCGGAGCAGGCGGGGCGGGCCTGTTGCGCGCGCCATCGTGCTGCACGAACTCGGCCACCTGGTCGGCCTCGCCCACGTGAGCGAACCCAGCCAGATCATGTATCCGAAGGCGGACGAGAACGTTCTCGACTACGCATCCGGAGACCTCACCGGGCTCGCTCGTCTGGGAGCGGGGCCGTGTGCTCCCTGGCTCTGAGGGGTGGCCCCGCGGCGAAGGTGCTCGACATCAGCTGCACCCCGGCCGGCGTCAGGGCCGGCGAGCCCTGTTGATCTCCCGGAGCGTACCGGCGGGATCGGCCACGTCGACGACGACGTACTCGTACCGCTCATCGACGACGTCCAGCCGCACCGACGTCTCGCCCCGTCCCACGACCCAGAACGAGCGCCCGTGGAGCCCCCGGAACGTCCCGGCCAGCAATCCGGGCAACCACGTGCCCGGCATGCGCATCCCCGGCCGGTAGTGCTCCTGCGGCCGCTCAACCTGGAACGCCGCCGTGACGTGCTCGAGGGGCACCCGCACACCCGAGGTCAAAGCGAGCAGTTTCAGCACGCCCAGCGGTTCGACGACCGCCGCGTCACCTTCCAACCGCACCCGGGCGAGACCCGGACGCCGACTCGCCGCCACTCCCGCGTAGATCACGAGACCGATCACCACGACGACGATCACGACGGCTACGCTCGCGGCGTCCACGAATCACCAGCCTAGGATCTGCGCGGGCTGGGACGCTGTCTTCACTGTCCGCCCAGCGCACTGACGACCGGGGCGAGCGCGTCAGCGGCGTTGGAGCCGAACACGAAATAGGAGTAGCCGAACTCCTCCCGTCGCCGTTGGATCTCCTCCGTTGCCGCCGCCGGGTCATCGGGAAGGATGGCCAGTGAGTTCGCGGCGCGAAGTGCGGCCGGGTCGGTGCCTGGCGGACACATGAACGGCGCGACCGTGTTGCCCACAACCGGAACGTGCAGCGCGAGTTCGACATCCCGACGAGCGTGGAAGTCACGCGCCAGGCGGCCGAACTCGGCGCCAGGTTCATCCGGCATCCCTGCGAAGGTCACCGTGTCCGCGATCTCAGCTGCCAGCAGTTGAGCTTTCGGCCCGCGGACTGCCATCACCACCGGCGTGTGCAGGTCGGGACCGTCGAGCTCCCGTAGCGCCGCCACCGTGTCGCGTACCTGAGCAAGCCGCTCGCTCGGTGCGGTAAGGGGCAGACCGAGTTCGCGGAGCTGGTCCTCGATCCCCGGCCGCCCGAGGCCGATGCCCATCTCGAAGCGGCCCTCGCTGAGCACCGACAACGAGTGCGCCTCCCATGCGGTGGTCCACGCAGGGCGTACGGGGGAGGCATACACCCAGGTGCCGATTCTCATGTCCGCCAGAGTCGATGCCAGAGCCAGCATGGGACCTGGCGCCGGCTGCCATTCGGGCACGTCCGGCATCAGCAGCGTCGAGTAGCCGCTGTCTGCGATCCGACGAACCTGGTCTCGCCATCCCGGCAGGTCACCTCTGAGTGGGCACACGGCCCCGAACCGGAACGGCCTGGTCGTCGGCTTGCTCACGTCTCCTCCTGTTCCGCGGATTCGGGAGCGTGGACTGCGCGCAAGCCCTGAACTCATCGCTGATCGGGAACGAACAACCCCGTCACCAGTGGCGGATCCCGGCGGCCCATGTCACGTCGTTGCGAGGGGGCAGGAGCTCGAACTCGCCGACGGCCGCTGGGTCCAAGTCCTCGCGCTGCACTCGTCGATCATCGCCGGTCCATCCGCTGTCGCCGCCGCTCCTGAGCCTGTCGAGACGAACGTTCTCAGGCTCCGGCCCTTCCGCTGCGCCACCAGGCGACCGTGCCGATCACTCCGACCAGTCCCGTGCAGAGCACGATGACGATGCCGGCGATCCCCAGCTCGCTGCCCGGCGCCAGGCCCACCGCGACCGCCGGCACGGACCACGGAACGACCGATCCCCAGCCCAGGGCGGCGGCGACCTGGCCGACGATCACGGCACCCACCGCGCAGGCCAGCGGCGGCAGGTAACCGCGACCCGCGCTGGCGATCAGGGCGACCGGAGCGGTCACGAGCAGCATCAGAGCGGCCGCCACACCCGTCGACGAGAGGCCCTGACCGACGACGTCCACCGAGGCACCCGGCAGCCCCAGCGCCCACCCGAGCCCCAGCACCACTGCGGCCAGCCACGCGGTGGTCACGCCGCACCACACGGCCACCACCGTGAACTTGGCCCAGACGATCGTGGAGCGGGGCACGGGCAGGGCGAGCAGGTAGCGCACCGTGCCGTCGGCGAACTCCCGCCCGAACACCCATGTGCCGATGAACGAGAACAGCATCACGTACCCGACGGCCACGATCTGCGCGAGAAAGCTCAGCAGCCCGGGCCAGTCGGCCGTGAGCCCCGACAGGTGGGCCTTCTGGTTCAGCAGCCCCATCTGCTGGGCACGCGCCGGGTCGGCCAGGATGAACATGAACAGCCCGGCGACGCCTCCCGCGGCCGAGGCGACCCCGAGCGTCAGCAGGGGCATCCGGGAGCGACGCGCCTTGAGCAGCTCCCCGGCGAGCGCCGCGCGGTAGTGGCTCATTCCGGGCTCTCCTCGGTGAGCCGCAGGAAGTACCGCTCGAGGTCCTCGCGCTCCACGCTGATGGACGTAGGCGGCGCACCCGCCTCGACGAGCAGCGTGGCGACCCGGTCGGGAGAGCGGACGGCGCTCGCCTCAGTACTGACCAGCGTGGCGTCCTCGGCCCGGGCGTCGAGCCCGTGTGCGGCCAGCGCAGCGGCTCCGCGGCGGGCCAGCTCGGCCGACCGGAAGGTCGACACCAGCCGCTCGTCGGCGGAGGCCCACAGCCGGTCGCCGGACAGCTCCGCGATGAGTCGGCCGCCGTGGATGATGCCGATCCGGTCGGCCAGTCGCACCACCTCACTGATCAGGTGGGTGGACATGAAGACGGTCACCCCCTCGCCGGTCAGGTCGCGCAGCAGGTTCCGGACGTCGACCACGCCGGCCGGGTCGAGACCGTTCACCGGTTCGTCGAGGATGACGAGCTCCGGCCGGTGCGCGAGCGCGAGGGCCAGCCCAAGGCGCTGCCGGTTGCCGAGCGAGAGCGTGCCCGCACGCACCTGCGCGTACGGGCCGAGGTCGAACTGCTCGACGACGTCCCGCATCGATGCGGCGGTGAGCCCGCGGTAGCTCGCCGCCAGCTGCAGGTGGTCGAGCACCGTCAGCGACGGGTACAGGCCGGGCCCCTCGACCAGGTAGCCGACCCCGGCCCAGAGCGCGGGCGTCGTCCGGCCGCCCCGCACAGGGCTGCCGAGCACCTCCACCGTCCCCGAGGTCGGGGTGATCAGACCGAGCAGCGCCCGGATCAGCGTCGTCTTGCCCGCGCCGTTGCGTCCGAGGAAGCCGTAGATCTCCCCAGGCTCCACCTCGAGGTCCACCTGGTCGAGGGCGGTGAGCTCGCCGAAGCGGTGGGTCAGGCGCGACGTCCGGACGGCCGGCCGCGGGCTCACGACGTCCCCCTCGGCGCTGCGGGCTGGAGCGCGCCGCGCAGGCACGCCTTGAGCCAGAGGCCCAGCTCGTCCAGTTGGTCCTCGCCGACCTCGCTCCTGTGCAACCCCACGAACACCAGCGACCGCATCAGGCCGAGCAGCGCCGCCCGCGAGAGCCCGAGCGTGATGCCGGCCTCGGCCAGCACCGCGAGCACCCGGTCCACCAGCCGGACGTCGCGCTCCAGCAGGGCCGCCTGCTCCTCCGGAGGCCGCGAGGCGAGCAGTCGCAGCGCCTCGGGCGACAGGAGCACCGGCATCAGGGGATTGGCGCGGACGGCGTCCAGAGCGCTGTCGACCAGGACGTCGATGCCGCGTTCGGGCTCGGCCCTGATCGCCGCCTCGATCTCTGCGTGCATGGCGATCTCGTCCTCGTCGAGCAGGGCGAGGAGCAGCGCCTCCTTGCTGTCGAAGAACCGGTAGAAGGCGCCCTTCGAGATGCCGGCCGCACGCGCCAGCTCGTCGACGGTCGTGCCGCGCAGACCCCGTTGGGCGAAGGTCGACGCGGGCCGCCTCTGCAAGACGGGCGCGGATGCGCACGCTCTCGGGCTCGGTGAAGGCACGGGGCATATCTCAGGCTACGACTCTATGACCAGTCAAGCAATACAGTCGCTGGTAGCCGGCGGACTCGGCGACACTCTTCACCTCACGCACGTGCCAGCCGCGGCCCGAGGACGAGGACTGTCATGTCGACCAGGGCGGCATGACGGCCGGACGGGGCGCCCGGCAGCATATGGCGGGTGCTTGCAGAGGATCTCCTGAAGCAGCTCGGAGCCGAGGGGCGCGCCTTCCTGTTGCGCCTGCGCCCCGACCTGGCCGACCCGCCACCCGCGTCGTTGCGGGAGCTGGCCCTGCGCGCGGTCCAACCGGGGTCCCTCTCCCTGGCCCTGCGGGCGTTCGACACGCCGACGATGCAGGTCACGGAGGTCCTGGCCGCGCTCGGCGAGAGCGCCGACCGCCGCCGGCTCGAGCAGCTGCTCGGCATCGCGCCCGGACGCGAGGGTGACGCCGGCCGCGCCGCCGTCGCCCGGGCAGCTGACACGCTGCGCCTCTACCTGTTCGCGCAGCCGGGCGAGGAGTTTCGCCTGTTGCCCGAGATCGTCCGCGCGTGGCCGCGGCCCCTCGGCCTCGACGTCAGGCTCGACGAGGTGCTCCCCGACCTCACGGCCGACCGGTTGCGGTCGGCGCTGCGGGCGCTCGGCGTCCCCACCACCACCACCCGCAAGGCCGACCTGGTCACGGCCCTGACCGGCGCCCTCATCGACCGCCCCCTCATCGGCAGGGCCCTCGCCGCAGCCGACCGCGCGACCCGTGAGCGCGTGGTCGAGGCCGCGTTCGGGCGGCCGCTGCAGCCCCTGTTCACCTCGTTCAGGCCCGGCAACACCCCCACGAGCTGGGCCCTGGAGCGGTGCCTCGCGTTCGGCAGCTGGGAGGGCACGATCATGCCGGCCGAGGTCGCGCTGACCCTGCGTGGCGACGGGTGGCACGTCGAGTTCGAGGCCGCCGAGCCTGCGACGCTCTGGGCGGAGCGTGCGACCGAGACGGTCCGCCGCGAGGTCGGCGCCGCTGCGGGCAACGTCGTCCGGATCGTCACCGGGCTCCTCGAGGCGTGCCGCAAGCGCCCGGTACCGCGCATCAAGAGCGGCGCCATCGGTGTGCGCGAGCTGCGTCGCCTCGCCAAGGAGCTGGGGGCCGAGGTCACCGACGTCCGGCTGGCCCTGGCGCTGGCGGGCGTGCTGGAGCTGGTCGCCCCGGGCCCGGACGGCGTCGTGCCGTCGCCCAGCGCCGACAGCTGGTTGCGCCGCTCCCCCGCCGAGCAGGCCGGGAGCCTGGTCGCAGGCTGGCTCGCGCTCCCCGACCTCCCCACGCTCGGCCCGGACGAGCCCTGGCTTCCCCGAGAGAGCGTCCGCCTCGCCGACGCCCGGGCCGCGACGCTCGCCGTGCTCCTGGCGCACAGCGGATCGGCCTGCGACGCCCAGATGCTCACCGCGCTGCTGCACTGGCGCTTCCCGATGATCTTCGGAGGCCGAGTCTCCGCGGTCCGGCGTCTGATCCGGGCCGATGGCGCCCCCGTCCCTCTGCTCCCGTTCGACGAGCTGGACGAGGACGACGAGGGCGCCGACGACCACGCCGACGGCACCGCGCTCGCCGCGGCCGCGCTGGCCGAGGCGACGTGGCTGGGCGTCGTGGCCGACGGTGCGCTGACCCCGGTCGGGGTCGCCGCGCTCAGCAGCGACAAGGCCGCTCTCGAGGCCGAGCTCGAGGCCGGGCTTGGAGCGGCAACGACGACGGCGCGGCTGCAGGCCGATCTGACCGCTGTCGTGCTCGGCCACCCCGCTGCCGAACTCACCATGACCCTCGACGCCCTGGCCGTCCGCGAGACCCGTTCCGTCGCCAGCACCTGGCGCTTCACGCCCGTCACGATCCGCCAGGCCCTCGACGCCGGCTGGAGCGCGGACGACGTCCTCGAGCAGCTCACCCTGATCGCGGACGGCGACGTCCCGCAGCCGCTGACCTACCTGATCGGCGACGTCGCCCGCCGGCACGGCCACCTGCGCGGGGGCGACGCCGGGTGCTATCTGCGTGGCGACGACGCGGCGTTGCTCCGCGAGGTGGCCGCCGACCGCCGGCTGGCACCCCTCGGGCTGCACATCATCGGCGAAGGGGTTCTGATCGGCGCCCGGCCTCTCGACGAGACCCTCGCGGCGCTGCGACGCGCCGGGTACGCCCCGGTGGCCGACCGGCCGGACGGCCGGACGGCGAGCGCGTGAGCGATGGCGGTGTGCAGCAGGAGAACGCTCGCTCGCCTTGGCTCCCGGACACGAGAGGCGCCAGCACCGCGGTCGTGGCCGAGCCGAGCAGCCGCGTGCGGTCGAGATCGGCGACGCGGACGACGTTCCAACGGACGAGCATCGTGCCGTCCGGGTCCTCGTAGCGGTCAGGCAGCACCAGTTCGTCGCCGAGTGCGACGACGACCTGCACGATCCGCGCAGCGGGGTGACGCCGACTGCGGAAAGACGGTCGGAGTCCGCTCAGGAGTACAGGTCGCGCACGAGGGCCTTGAGGTCCACCGTCGACGCGCCCGTGACCGAGTCGGCGTCGCCGCCGGCGGCCACGTCGTACGACGTGCCACCGCCCGACGCCACCGCCGCGACCGGCTGCGAATGCTCGATGACCTTCGCGACCGTCAGGGCCTTGGTCCGTTCCTCCGCCGCTTTACGTTCAGCGACCGAGGCCTGGTCACTGCGTGCCTTCGCCTCGTCACGCGCCGCGGAGGCCTCCTCCTTCGCCTGTTGGGCGTCCTGCTGCGCCGACTGGACCGCCGTCCGGTTCACCTCGCGGCCGAACAGCCAGCCGACGGCCGTGAACACGACCGCCTCGACCGCCCCGAAGAGGTAGACGCGCCGCTGCCAGACCGTCTCCTCCTGCACGTCGGAGAGCACGAGCATGACGACGACGAGCGCGACGAAGACGACGATCAGCCCGATCGCGACCCAGTACTGGGACCGCCACGGCGGCGTCTGCGGCTGCTCCTGCGGGTCGCTCATGCTGGCGCTTCCTCTCGTAAGGCGTCTTCCGTCGACGACGACCAGGACAGGTCGCCCTCCCCCCGCTCCGGGCTCCACAGCGTGAGCCGCAGGTCCGGATGCCACTCGCCCCGCAGACGTGGCGCCGTGACCTGGAGCATGTAGGCCAGCTGCACGTCCGCGCCCTCGGGGAGCCGCCGCGGCACGGCCAGCCGGCCGACTGCGTCGACCGCCACGGGGACGTCGTCGAGCGTGACCGCGACCTGCGCGTCGCGGCCTCGCACGGGCGGGTCGTTCACCGCCTGCACGCCACGCAGCTCCACCGGCTCCCGCGCCCGGAGCCTGACCGTGAACGACGCGTCGTACTCCTGCCCGGTCGAGCCGTTCCGGGAGGACCCGCTGAGCAGCACCCGAGACCGGAGGTCGGTCACGTGAGGGACGTCGTCCGCGTCGAGCACCCACAGCCGGCCCTCCTGGTCGCGAGCCGCGACGACACCCGCCGCGGCGGAGACCGCGCGGAAGCCCACTGGGCCACCCACGACGGCCAGCGGCAGCCCGGTCTCGAGGTCCCACTGGCGCAGCGTTCCGTCCGCCCCGATCGAGATCACCTGGTCGCCGCCGGCCAGTCGGGCGAGACCGGTCACGGGGCCGCGGTGCCGGCCCAGGACGACTGGCGTGCTCGTCCCGTCGAGGTCGATCCTCCGGACCATGCCGTCGGCGTCCCCGGAGACCAGCCGACGTTCCGACATGAAGGCGAGCGCGGTCACCGCGGCGGCTTCGAGGCGCACGACGTCGGCCTGGTTCGATGCCGAGTACGGCTCGAGCACGCGGACACTGCCCATGCGGTCTCCGACGGCGAGCAGTTGTCGCTCGGCCCGGACAGCGGCGAATGCGGTATCGCCCGGCGCCAGGGCGATATGCCTGCCCGACTGGTTGTGCTCCCCGCGGTAATCGACCAAGCCGCCGTCGGCGCTCTGCAGCCACGCGGATCCGTTCGACCCGCCCTCTGCAACCACCCGCAGGTAGGCGCCACGGGACTCGACCAAGCCGATCGCGTTCTCGCTGGACTGGGTGATCCCGCCGTCGGCGTTCACAGAAATGATCTCGCTTCTCCACGTGCCCACGCTCACGACCGGCTGCCCCGCGAAGGACTTCAATGCGCCGGACCTGAGATCGACCATCGCCATGCCGGTCGCGGTCCCGACGAGCGCCTGGACCTCGTTCAGGGCCAGGAACAGTGCGTCCAGGTAGGCATCGGCAGGCATCCCTCTCAGGGATGCAGAGACCGTTGCCGGAGCCTGGCCGGGGTGTGGACAGGCGACCAGCCCTCCGGGGTGGACGACGACGACCTCGGCGTTCCCGACGAGCAGATCGTGCACCGGGGGGGCCACACCAGTGAGGCGCACCTGCTGCCGGACGTCGCCGGTCTCCGCGTCCCACCAGCGAAGGACGCTGTCCGCGCCCCAGCCCACGACCGCACGCCCGGCGACCCCGACGCGGAGCAGCGGTGGCCCGGGCGCGCTGAGCCGCCTGTCCAGCGGGCGCCCGGCCCGGGACAGCTGCCACCACCGGATCGCACCGTCGGCGGTGACGCAGACCGCCCCACCCTGCAGCGCCCTGATCGCCGTGACCGGCGCATCGTTCCCGGCGAGCACGCCGAGGTCACGCCCCGTCACCGGATCCCACCAGCGCAGCCGGCCGTCGGCGTCCCCCGTGACGACGCCGCCCGTGTCGAGGGACACGAGAGCGACGACGGGAGCACTGTGCCCGCGGTAGACGAGCCGCGCGACGCCGCTGTCCGTGTCCCAAACCCGCACCGTGCCGTCGTCGCTCGCACTCGCCAAGCCGGTCGGGAGCCACGCCAGCGCGGTGACGGCCGCGGCATGACCGAGCAGCGTCCGGCGCCGGACCTTGTCGGCGCCGAGGCGCAGGTGGAGCAGCCTGCCGTCGTCGAGCCCGGCGACGATCGAGGCGCCGTCGGCGAGCAGGCTGCGGACCCCGGCGCCGCCCGTGTCGACGTCCTCGGGGTCACGGCCGGGGCGGAGCACGGTGACGGTCCGGCCACCGGCCACCACCACCGTCTCGCCCGCGAGCGCCAGGAGGGCCGAGCCGTCGGGCGCCGCCACCGGCACGGGCGGATCGGCGCCGCTCCCCCTGTGGACCCGGACGCCGCCCGCGCCCAAGCTGACGACGTCCCCGGAGGGACCCTGGACGGCGGCCGCGACGGGGCCGTCGTAGCGCCAGAGGCTCGCGGTCTCGGCCACCTCGTGCAGCGCCCGGACGCGCAGGGAGGACCGGTGCCACATGTGGAAGGTCGTCTCGGCCAGGTCGACCTGCCCGAGCGCGCGCAGGGCGTTGTCGACGAGCTCGGCGAAGCGCTCGGGCTCGGCCTCCAGCGGCGCACGGCACAGGGCGATCGCGGCCCGGAGCTGCGCTGCGGGCGACGCGAACGGCGTGAGCGCCGCGAGGTCGGCGTCGACGGCGTCGAGGCCGGCGGCGCGACGGCGCAGGTCGAGGTAGCCACCCGACCGCGCGAGGAGCGTGGCCGAGGTGGTGAGGCGCGCCTGCACGTGGTGGTGCGCGGCGTTGGCGAGCTGGTAGGGGGTCGCCGAGCTGGGGTCGCCGTGAGGAAAAGCGAGTGCGTGCGCCCCGTGAGCCAGCCGCAGCCCGGCGTCGTACGTCTCCATGTACGCGCCGGCCACGCTGCCGTGCGTCACCTGCACCGGCGCGCTCGGATCCTCGACGGGCCCGTCCACGCGGACGAACCGCCTGCGCACGAGGTCCTCGACGAGGTCGGCGGCCCTCCCGGCGTCCGACCCGCCCGCGGTCCGGGCGATAACCCGCTCGAGGTCGTCCGGCGTGAAGCCCGGTCGCGCCGCCGCGATCGCGCCGAGCGCCTGCAGGTGCGCCTCGTCGAGCCCGTCCCAGATCTCGTCCGGCCGTCCGGTGAGCGTGGGGGGCGCCTCCGACAGCCGGGCGCGGCCGACCGGCTGGTCGAGGATCCACTCGACGAGCGCGGCGAGGCGGCCCGGCACCGTGTCGACCAGTCCGATGAGCTCGTCGGGGTCGGGGGGCTCCCCGAACGCGAGCGCGAGTTCCTCGCCCCGCCATGCGACGATCTCGCGGCACACTCCCTGGCTGCCCAGGGAGTTCAGCGTGGCTACGGTCGGCCGATCCCCGGCGAAGGCCTGCTCGAGCGCGGGCGCCGGCGCTCTCGTCGTCAGGAGCAGAGCGACCCCTGGCGGTATGGGCCCGGCGATCGGGAGCCGGTCGACGACGCTGGCGGGAACGTCGTCCAGGGCGAGCACCACCCCCTGCAACCGGCGGTCCTGAGCCGCCCGCCCGGCCGCGGCCAGCAGCGAGCTGTCGAGGGCTCGGGCCGACTCATCGGCGTGCGGGGCCACCTGGGCGATCACGATGCCGGTGTCACCGGCCGTCTCGACCTCTCTCCCCTGCTGTCGCACATAGCCGGCCAGCTCGGCAACGGTGATCGCCCCGTCGCCGTCCAGGTCGGCCGATCCGCTGCGCAGGCCCTCGACGAGGGCACCCGCGACGGTGAAGCCGCGCGCGCGGACGTCGTCGACGGGTGCCGAGCCACGAAGCAGGGCGATGCGCGGTTTCGGCGGTATCCGCCGTTCACGGTCGGCGCTCCCGAGAACGCCCGCGGTGTCCTCCGAGACGTCGGAGCAGCAGTCGAGGATCAGCACGGTCGAGGACGCGGCCGTCCGGCTCGCCAGGGTCAGGAGCCGGTCCTCCGGCACCGCGGTCTCGACGGTCCCCGCCCGGGTATCCGAGGCGGCCAGGTACAGCCCGCTGCCGTCGACGAGCCCGTGCGAGGCGACGTACAGCAGCAGCTCGTCCTCGCGCTCCGCCTCGTGCACGAGGCGCTCCACGGCGCCGAGGATCGCCCGCGAGGGCGCGTCGACGAGGCGATCGACCTCGAACCCGCGTGACTGCGCCTCCTGCAGCACGTCGGTCAGCGCCGGCAGCTCGACGTCGACCAGGTCGGCGAGGGCGTCGTCAGCGAATCGGGTGTTCACCACGAGCAGCGCCCGGCGTCGCCCCGTGGCGGATTGCGGGGGTGCCGGATCGGGAGGCGCCTCGCGGGCGGCGTCCAAGGCCGGCCCGAGCGCGGCCCGCAGCTTGGCCTCCAGCGAGGCGGCCACGATCGCCGGCTCGTCCCAGCCCTCCCGCACGCCGTAGACGTGCTCGGCGACGAGGTAGCCGATGCGGTCCAGGGTGTCGAGGGCGGCGCCGGCCAGCGCGCTCTTGCCGATCCGCGGCTCGCCCGTGACCGCCACGACGCGCTGCTTCGAGTAGACGAGCTGCACGAGCTCGTCCGCCTCGCGGCGGCGCCCGAGGCACGGCCGCAGGCGCGCCCGCACCGCCGAGAAGTCGAGTCCCGTGAGAAGGGCCTCCGACTGCCGCGGCCGGGCCAACCGCCAGCGCTCGCCGGTGAGCGCCTGGAGGATCACCTCGTCCGCGCCGGCGTGCAGGCCGGCCGGCTCGCCCGGGCGGAAGCGCAACCGCTCGTGGCGTGCCGCGGTGCCGTCGTGCCAGGTGACGTCGAGGACCATCGGGTCGGTGCCGGGCACCACCAGCGTGACCTCGCCGGGGCCGGGTTCGTTCAGGGTCAGGCTGCCGTCGGAGAAGCGCGCCGACACCGTCCGCGGCTCCACGGCGGCCGCGGAGAGGAGCCAGGGCATCCAGGCCTCGGTGGCCGACGAGGCGTCGGACGCCGGGTCGAAGCGGCCGTCGAGCTGGGTGCCCGCACCGAGACCCGCCACGACGGCGGCCTCGGTCCCGGCGAGGGCGCGGGGGATGCGCCCGAGCGCGGCGAGCAGCCAGCGTGCCAGCCCGGTGGCCTCGACGGCGGCGGTCGGGCCGGCGGCGGCGGTCGCGCGCAGCTCCGCGATCGCGGCGAAGAGCAGGCCCTCGGCCTCCTGGGCCGACCGGGCGTCGCCGCGGACCATGAGCCGGTTGATGCGCTCCTCCAGACGCAGCGACCAGTGCAGGCCCGCGTGCACCTCCTCGACGACGTCCGCGGCGCGCTCGCGCAGCTCTGCGTACGCCGTGCCGGCCAGGTCACCGCGCAGGGCCTCCGCGCAGGCCGGCTCCAGCGACATCGCCAGCGGCGACGCCGACGCCACCACATCACTCCCCCACAGGTCGAGCTCGGCCCCCACATCGGCGCGCGGCAGCAGCAGGCGCATGCGGCGGACGAGCGCGGGCTCGATCCGCACCGCCGTCGACAGCAGCGTGGCGAGATCGGCCGCCGCCGCGTTCGTCGCGCGCAGCCGCTCGATCCGGCGCCTGGCGGCGTCGGGCGTCGTCATCGCGCCCTCGACAGCCGTTGGTTCGCCACGCGGACGGCGTCCGCGACCCGGGTGCCCCGGTCCCAGGTGACCACGGGCAGCACCGCCCGCAGCTCGGGCGGCAGGCGCTGCGGAGGCACCGGGGCCAGCGCCACCACCTGGTTGCCGGCGGCGCGCACGAGGCGCGCGAAGCGGGTCCACCGCAGCTGGAGGGCCGGCCGCTCGAGCGGGTCGGCACCGGCGCCGAGGTCGGAGAGCACCAGCACGGGCCGGTGCCCGGCGGGCGGTGCGTACGGCCGCCAGGTCCAGACCGGCCCCGGGCCCGCGCCGGGGTCGTCGA
The DNA here is from genome assembly GCA_963792195.1 of uncultured Actinomycetota bacterium. GTDB lineage: Bacteria > Actinomycetota > Actinomycetes > Actinomycetales > Kineosporiaceae > DATKNA01. The sequence goes on from CAWBVK010000017.1 coordinate 24,477, forward strand.
GCGGCGTGCCGGCGAATCGCAGCACCTCGAAGCCGTCGGGGCCGGCGATGCGCTCCAGAGCCGCGCACGCCTCGTCCTGGTCCTGCACGAACGGCCGCATGCCGTCGCCGAAGTCCAGCAGCACCTGGACGCCGCGGCGGTTCGTCGCCCTCGCCGTGCGCGGCAGGTGCCGCACGGGCTCGCCGCGCGCGATCCGGTCGACCACGACCTCGAGGTCGAGATCACCGTCCGGCGTGCGGCTGCGGCAGAGGGCCGCCAGCACCGCCCGCTGCTGCTGCGGCGGCAGGAGCGGCTCGTACCGGCCGCGTTCGGTGGCGGGCGTGGGCAGCACGTCGGCCAGGCGCGGGAGGTCGCGCGGGGGCGCCTGGGCGCGCAGCGGGTCGGGGGGCAGGTGCTCCACGACGGGCGTCTCGGGAGCGCCGGCCACGGGCGGGGGGTGGCCCGCGACCGCCTCGCGCACGGTCGGGGCGGTCGGTCGGCTCTGCTGCCGCCCCGGTCGGGGCGCGATGGCCGGGGGGCGGGCTCCGGTCACGTCGCCGGTCGACGCCGGGACGTCGGGCGCCGGCGCGCTGCGGAGCCCGAGCACCGCCAGGACGTCGTCCGCCGCCTCGGCGTCGACGTCCAGCGCGGCCGCCACGCGGAGCGCGTCCCCCAGCCACAGCGTGGCCCGTCGCCGTGCGGGCGGCTCCGAGCCGGCGCTCACGGCTCCTCGGGAGGGATCGTCGTGACCTTCGCCAGGAGGAGCTTCACCATGTCGCTCCACCGGCGCGCCGCGTCGGGATCCTGCGGCTCGACGTGCAGCCCCTGGCACGCGGCCAGGGCGTCGAGGAGCTCGGCGACGCTGGGTGGTGGCTCCCCCGCGGCTATCCGTTCGACCCGGGCCTGCGTGTAGCTGCCCTGGACGGCGCCGAGCAGAGCGGGGTCGAGCCCCGGGAAGTGCGCCTCGGCGATGCTGCGCAGCCGGTCGGGCGCGGGCGCCTCGAGCGCGAGGATCACGCAGCGGCGCAGGAACGCGCGCGGGAGCTCGCGCTCCTCGTTCGTCGTGACGACGACGAGCGGCGGGTGCTCAGCGACGACGGGGGCCTCGTCCTCGACGCGGAACTCGTAGCTCCCCAGCGGCACGAGCAGGTCGTTGGGGACGTCGGGGTCCGCCTTGTCGATCTCGTCGACGAGGACGACGGCGCGGTCGGCGTCCGGGTTGGTGGCGGTGGGGTCGGTTCCGTGGTGGCGGGCCGACGCCGGGTCGAAGGCCCACCAGAGCGGCCCGGGCACGAGGTAGCGCTCGCGTGGCGGTAGCTCGCTGCCCTGCGGCAGCGCCTGGGCGTCGGCGAGGCGCGCGACCGTGTCGAACGACCACAGCAGATCTCGGGCGGTCGTGCGGGAGGAGACGGTGTGCGCGTAGAACCGCCAGCCGAGCTTGTCCGCGACGCTGCGCGCGAGGGAGCTCTTGCCGGTGCCGGGGTGGCCGCGGACGAGGAGCGGGCGTCCGGCCGCGAGGGCGGTGTTGACCGCCAGCGTGATGCGCTCGTCGTAGACGTACGGCAGCGCAGTCGAGGGGCTTCGATCACCCAGGCGGTACGCACGGTGCGCGTCGAACGGCTGGCCGTCGGGGCCGGCGTCGGGGTCGAAGAGGGGGCGGTAGCGCTCCCCGGTCGACGTCGTCATCGTCGCTCTCCTCTGGGCGTCATGTCTCAGGCCTCCAACCGGTCGTCGAGCTGCCTCGAGAAGGCCAGGGCCGACACCTCGGCGTCCGGGTCGACCTCGGGCAGCAGGTCGAGCAGGACGTTGTCGATGTCCGCCGGCAGCGCGAGGCCCCGGCGCGCGATGAGGAAACGCATGCCGCCGAAGAGGTCGACGAGCGCGCGCAGCTGCTCGGCGTCGGGCGGGGCGTCGATGCGCAGGGAGTAGAACCGGTTGCCGAGGCGCAGCGCCTTCTCGGCCAGCCGACGCTTCTCGGCGTCGTTCGCCCAGTCCTGCTCGCGCACCCCGCTCTTCCGCCGGATCTCGGCGAAGATCTCCGCGACCATGTCGAGCGGCAGGCCGCCGGGCCCGACCTGGCCCGAGAAGGGGCCGGCGATGGCGCGCACCTCGTTGGGCCGGCTCCTCGAACGCCCGGCGGAGGAGGACCTGGACCGTCGTGGTCTCGTCGGTGCACACGCGCACGATGCGGGGGCGCTCGGCGGCCGCCTCCTGCCGCAGCGCCGCGGCCGCCTGCGCGTCGACCCACCACGCCGGCGTCCGGTCGACGGGCAGGCAGCACGCCACGTGCTCGAAGACCGTGCGCGCGAGCGCGGGCCCCAAGTTGTCCTTCATCACGAACACGGCCTCGACGAGGTCGAGAAGGTCGAGGTCGAAGAGCTTCCGCACGGCCCACTCGGGCACCTGCTCGTCGAGCATCGTCGGCGGCGGCTCGATGTCGAGTTCGGCGAGGTGGCCGACGAGCAGCTCCACGGCCCCTGCCTTGTCCTGGAACAGGGTCAGGACCTTCTTCGGCAGGCCGCCGTAGACCGATTGGCCCGACCGCAGCGCCTCGAGCGTCTTCCCGTGGTAGGCCTCGTTCCCCTGCTCGACCTCGGGCGGGGCGACGGCCAGGGCGTCGGCGATGGGGACAGCCCACCCACCGAGGTCGCTGAGCACCTTTCCCTGCTGGGCCTTGCTGATGCCGCAGACGGCGCCGGCGCTCGCATCGAGCACCGGGCCGCCGCTCATGCCGAACCAGAGCTGCCCCTGCTGCAGCCGCATGAAGCCCGGCTGCCCGGCAGCGCCCGGGTCGGCGACCGTCAGCCAGGAGGCGTACGGCTCCGGCCGGCCGGATCTGAGCGTCGTGGTGCCGACCGCCCATACCTTGCTGCCCGGGGACCGGAACCCGTGACGTGATCGGGACGCAGGGCGCATCCTGTTCGGGTCGATCTTCAGGACGGCGGTGTCGGGCCAGGCGAAGGACCGGTCGGCGCCGCGGGCCGCGGGGACGCAGAGAGGCGGCTCCAGCGGGATGAGCTCCTGGCCACGCCACACCACGCGGGGCTCGACGGCCTCGGCGACGACGTGCGCGGCCGAGAGCACCCAGCCGGGAGCCACGACGAACCCCGAGCCGAGGAACTCGCGCTGACCGGTGGCGTTCAGGCCGGTGATCATCACGGTCGCGCTGCGCACCCAGTCGAAGATGCTCATGCGCGTTCCCGGGCACTCGCCCGCCACGCGACGTCGCCGGCCATGCGCCTGACCGCCCTCCCGAACCAGAGAGATCAGCCTATCGGCGCAGCACACTCGTCGGCCGGAGAATCGCGCGCCCTCGCCACCGTGGTCGCGGGAAGGCGCCCGACCTCGGGTGAGTGCCTTCGTACCGCCCGGACCGGGCTGTATCAGCCTCTCGCCCCTGCCCTCCGTGAAGGAGTCACCGATGTCAGCCGGGGGGCGAGATCACGATGAGAGGTCCTGGGCGGCCCCTGCGCACCCTTGCGGCCGCCGCCGTCACGGCGCTCGCTCTCGCCTTCCCCCCGACCGCAGGTGCCGCCGCGGGCGACGTCACCTTCACTCCCGACCCGGTCGTCGCCGGGCAACAGGTGTCCACCACGGTCAGCGCCGAGGGCGTCGGCCCCCGCTCCTTCCCGTGCGACGTGTCGATCGATGACATCGCCGTGACCCCCGATTCGTGCGTTCAGGTCGAGGGGACCACCGCCTCTGTCACCTTCACCGTGCCCCCCGAGACGGTTGCGGGGAGCCACACCGTGACGCTGCTCGTCTACAAATCGACCTTCACCGGTTCGCTCGACGTCACGCGGCTCGTGCCGGTCCCCGAGCTGCGCCCACTGCGGCGCGACCGCGCGCTGGCAGCCGTCGACAAGGCCGGCCTGCGGTGGTGTCCGACGGGGCAAGACAGCGGGTACGTGGTGCAACAGAGCCCCGCGCCCGCGACGCAAGCCGCGGAGGGCAGCTGCGTCACCGTGACCCTCGCGGATGGCGTCGTCGTGCCGGACCTGCAGCGCCTGCACCCGAAGCGGGCACGAGCTGCACTCGCGCAGTTCTTCCTGATCCTCGACGCCCCAGCCGGCGACGGCTTGATCGCGGGGCAGGACCCGCCGGCAGGCACGACCGTGCCTCCGTCGACTGTCGTCAGCGTCACCTTCGCCGTTCCGCCTCCGACGTCGCCGGCGACGTCCCCGCCCGTCCCCACGAAGCCGGCGACGGTGCCGCCTCAGCCGACCCCAGCCCGCCACCCCGCCGGCCACCCAGCCCGGCACTCCTGATGCCACTCCTGAGGCCGGGCCCACATCGCTGCCCGCGACCCCGACCACCTCGACCTCCGCACCGGCCCCGGTGCCCTGGCCGCTCGGGCTCGGCGTGCTCGCGTTCCTCGCCGGGCTGGCCGCGACGTCCTACGTGACGGGACGCGCGCGGGCCGGGAGGACCCGCCGCAACCACTCCACCCGTGACGAGACGCAGTCCGGGCGGAGGCCGGAGCCGCTCGTGGGCGTCCGGCCGAGGCCCGACCACGGGCTGCGACCGCACCTGCTCGACGACCAGACCCTGGACGGCGCTCGCATCGGCGTCGTCGTGCGCGACGACGCGGGCGCCGAGCCCGTGCTTCTCGAGGAGCTGCCATGACCACGCAACCGGTCGACGGGTGGACCACCGGCGCCCTGCTGTTCGACGGCGACGCCGCGCAGGCTCTCGCCCTGCGCTTCGACGACCCCGAGGTGCGGGAGGCACTCGAGGCGCAGACCGGGCCGACCGGCCGACGCCTGCTGGCCGGCGTGCTGACCCAGGTCGCCGAGGCCGTGGCGGAGATGCCGTCCCCCGACCTCTCCGACGTGCTCGTCCGGGCTTGGACGGCGCACCGCGACCTGCGCGCCGCCGCCGCCGAGACGTGCCGGCCGTACCCCGCCGAGCCCCAGAAGCCGGTCGAGCTCGACCCGCACGAGGTCACCGTCACCCAGCACCCCGCGGTCGACGTGACAGTGAACGGTAGGCCGTTCGTGACGCTGCGGTTCGAGCTGGCGCTCGTCGCGACGGTGCAGGGCCTGGTTGCCGTCGTCCGCGTCGGCCGTCTCGTGGGGATCGAGAGCGGGCACCTCGAGATCAGCGCGACGCTGAGCGTGCAGGGCGCCCGGCTCGCCCGCGCACGCCACGACTTCGAGGCCCCGGTCGTGGTCGCCCTGGGTGCGGGCGTGCAGCTGTTCCCGCCGCGCCAGGCGTCGCGGAGCTGACGAGTGGCCGCTCAGCCACGTCCGTTAACCCGGTGCGAGCGGCGGGGTCGAGCGCGTACGACAGTCGCGTGGCCGACGAATCCCGACGTGTGCGCCGCACCGGCCGGCTCACGCTGCGTGGCTCGCTCGCCGACGTGGTGCCCCTGTTCACGGCCGAGGGCGAACGGCGCTGGGTCGACGGCTGGGACCCCTGGTTCCCGCTGCCGGGCCACGTCCACGAGCGGGGCGAGGTGTGGACGACGACAGCCGCGGCCCGCACGACGATCTGGGTGACTGCCGATCGCCGCGCCGACGGCGTGCTCCTCGCGCGCGTGACACCGGACGTCTCCGCGGGGCTGGTCGAGGTGACCTGCCGCCCGGGCCCTGACGGCACGACGGACGTCGACGTGACGTACGACCTCACCGCCCTGTCCGACCACGGGCTCCACGTCATCGATCACCTGCGCGACGGCTTCGAGGAGATGCTCGAGATCTGGCAACGCCTGGCCCAGGCAGCCGTCGACCGCAGCCTCCCTGGCATCTGAGATCCACGTGTCAAGCTCCCCAACGGCACCAGATGACGCGGCGCACCCGTCGTCACGGTGGCCCGGAGGCGATAAGCAGCCCTGTTCGCATCGTCCGGCTGGCCCGTAAGGTGGTCGTCCACCTCGGGGGCGCCGCCAGGAGGTAGGGATGGCCGACGCGCCAGCGGAGCCTTTGAGCCCGGATGTCGTCGACGACGCTCTCGTATTGCTGCTCACCGTGGTGGATGCGGAGCGCCGGCTGGACGACGCGGCCATGGCGGAGATCGAGGCGTTCGGACGGGGCGGTGACCCGGTCGACCGGTTGCGATCACATGCCGTTGACGGCACTCCCATTCCTCGCAGCGTCGTCCTGGCGGGCATCAGCTTGTTCTCGGCGCGCTGGTTCGAGGGCGGCGCGGAGCAGGTGTACCGGCTTCCCGTGCGGCCACGGTTCGCGGACGCCGCGGATCCCGAGCCTGATCTGGCCGTGACAGCGTGTCTGCACGCCCTCGCGGACGTGTGGTTCAGCGACGACGACGAGCGCGCGGACTCCAGCCACACGGCAGCCCAGGCATTCCTCGATCTCGCGTCGGCGCTCGAGGAACGGGAGCGCTGGCTCGACGCGGCCAAGGCAGCGTCGGCGGCGCGCAACCTCGCCCCTACACCGGCGCTCCGCGTCGAGGCGGGCCGTCGCGGGGTCCGAGCCGCCGCGGAGGCCGGCCTGCTCCACCTCGCTGCGTATCACCTCGTGGGCCTCGCGGCGGCGCTGACGGAGGAGTCGATGGCACGGCCGGGCGGCGCCGTCGAGCGGGCGGCCGCCTACACCGCACTCGAGGCAGCGGCACGGCACCTCCGAGACGCCGGCCCTTACCGTGAGCAGGCCGAACGCCAACTCCAGGAGATCGCGCGAGCCCTCGACAGTCGCATCGCCCGAGCCCTGGTGTGGCTGGCCGGCGACGTAGCCGACGATGACGACAGCGAAAGCGCTGCCATGCGGCGAGCGCTGTCCGTCTACACCCGACCGGTCTGGGAACTCGACGACCGCGAGCTGGCCGCCGCCCTCCCACTGATCGCGTCCCTCGTTCCTGACGTCGAGGAGGTCACCGCCCTACCGCCGGACATGACGGCGCTGCAGCTCGAGACGAGCTGGACGACGGGAACCTTCGACCACCCCCGGTACCGGCAAGCGATCCCACACGGGCGGACGCTGTTCAGAGAGGGGCGCCTGGAGAGCATCCTCTTCGAGGTCACGCACGAGGTGACCCACGTCGTGTCGATGCTCGGCGGGCTCGGCGCCGCCGCCATGGCGTTGCGCGCGGCCGCTCTGGAGCTGGAGGCCACGCTGTGGGCGCACGTGCCTGGCGAGGACTTCGACCGGGACGACGACCCGACCGGTGACGAGGATCATGACGAGCGCCGTCTGCGGGCACGTGACTCGCTGGTCGCGCCGTTGACGGACCACACGGCGCTCGCTCTGGCCCAGGCGGAGCAGGCGCTGGAGCCCATCCGCTGCATGCGCATCCTGCAGCGCGTGTGGACTCCCTGGCTCGAAGGTCTCGCGGTGTTCCTCGAGCTCGGCAGTGACCCGAGCGAGGGAGACGTGTCGTCGCTCATCGGAGACGTGCTCGCGAACCTGGTCGACGTCTATCTCCCCGGCGCCTCCGACGGGGAGTTCGACGTCGATCAGATCGATGCCCTGCTGTCCGGTGCCCGGAGCGAGACGGAGCGGCTGTACACCGACCTGCTGGCAACCTCGGCCAGACCTCGGCTCCGCCATTACCTCGGCTCACGATGGTCGAAGTACGGGCCCGGCTACCTCGCCGTCCGGGGAGTGCTCGCCACCTGGCGCCGCACGTTGGGTCGGCCGATCTCGGCGACCGATGCCGCGCGCGTCCTGCTGCACCTGACCCGCTACGGCACTCACGACGCGGTGCCGGACCTCGGCCTGGGAGCGTCTCGGTTCCTGCCGGCCGCGCAGGCGGCGATGGTCCGTTGGGTACGCGCCGCCGCGGCGATGTCACGCGACGATCTCGAGTACGTGCTGGCGCCGGACGGCTCGTGGGGCTGGGCGGAGGGCCGTCTCCTGAAGGAGAGCGACACGGAGGGCGACGCCGTCGCGGACGACGTGGGGAGCAGCCACGAGCGCTTCCACGCGCGGGTGCGCCAAGCCTGGGGCGTCCACCGCGGGACGGACGTCGACCTCGACAGGGTGCCCGACGCCGACGCGACGTGCCAGTACGTGATGGGTGCGGTAGCTCGCGGCCTTGCGTACGGCAGACAAGTGGCATCGATCTCCGAGTCCCTCGGCGACGAGCTCGACGTCCAGTCACGCCTCCTGCCCGTCGGGTCTCTGCACGCGCCGTTCTGGCTCAACCTGCCGACGAACACTCTCGTGGTGAGCCTGCGAACCACAGAGGAGGACAAGGACCACGGCGGTCCCGGGTTCGACATGGCGGGGCTCCCGCTCGAGCCGGCGCAGACCGAGGCGCTCGTCGAGCAGATCCGGCGCCGGCCGGGCGAACGCCTGCGTGTGACGCGGCTGGCCGACCTGACTCCGGAGGTGTTCGGAGCGGAAAGGCTCCCCGGTCTCAACGTGATCGCCTACGCCCTGGGGAGCTGGCTGCACGTTCGCCCCGCCGGCCTCGCAGCCGGCTTCGCGAAGGTGCCGGACTCGGTTCTCGACGACGTCAGAGAACGCCTGATGCCGAGTCGGCAACGCACGATCGAGGCCGAGCTCTGCGAAGGGATCACGGCGGCCGCACGCACGATGGACTGGATCGAACGGGCCAGGGTGTGGCGCGAGCGAGAAACGGATCTGCCGATCGAGGCGTGGGCACGACACGTGCACGAGCTCGCCCGGCACGTCCGCGATCGGCCCGACGAGGCTGAGCTGGAGCAGGGGGCTGCGGCTGCGCTGCTGACCGGCTTGTGGGGTGACGCAGCAGAGCTCGTGGCCGGTGAGGGCATCACCGCTCTCACTCTCGGCGAGGCCGGGCGGCTGAGCAGGCTCATCGAGGCCCTCCTCGCGTCCGCCGTCAGCCCCGCCCCCAATGCGTGGCTCGATGGCCTGGGGCCGGACGATCCGGTCAGGTCCTTGATGGCAGCGAGCGACGGCTGGGATGTTCGACCACTCCAGGGAGACTTGACATGATCACGTCTGGGATCGTCACGCGCCAGGGATTCGAGGCGGCACTGGCCGCCTCGAACGCGGTCGGCTCGAGCGAACCGCTGGTCGGCCTCGCAGCACCGCTGGATGCGGGCTGGCTGGGCCGCATCAGCGAGGCGTGGGACGCCGTCGAGAGCGCGCTGCGCGACGCCTACCAGTGGGGCCGAGAAGCCGCCGGCGAGGCTGTCGCAGCAGCCGTCGCGCAAGCGGAAGAGCTCGTGCGGAGCGCCGGCCATCGCGCGCGCGACGTGCACCAGGCGCTGCTGGCCCGCGCCCAGACCTACCTGGCGGTCCTGGTCCGGTCCGCGCTCGACCAGGTGCAGGCGGCGATCACAGTCGGCGGGGCGCAGCTCGGCCTGACGTCGGTCGAAGTGGCGCAACGCATCAGCCTCAGTGGCTCGCTCAAGGCCGCACTCACCGAGATCGTCGCCATCACGGCCGACGGTGAGATCACGGTCTCCGCCAGCTACCGCGCCCCCTGAGCGACCGTGGGGATGCACCCTACGAACGGCTGATGCTCACGCCTGGTAACGGGCTCTTTACGCAAAGCGCTGGCGGCCGGACGGGTGACAGTGGTTGGCTCGTGCCTGCCGGAGACGGCAGGGAGTGACTGGTCGATCACGGCCAGTGCGGAGACCGCGAGACCGACTCCGACCACAGACAGAGACCGCAAGCCGCGCCGGGGGGCGTAGCGCGATGCCCCATGCCCTGGGGCAGGAACCAGGGGGATCTGGTGTCCGTCAGCGAACGGACGGCGGACGGCTTCGAGCTGGCCACGCTGCCGGCTCAGGCCGGCCAGCCGTCGACGCGCCGCTCGACGCGTTCATCGACCTGCGGGACGAGCCCGACGGGCTCGCCGTCGAGCGTCGACCCCGCACCCGACGCACCACCGACCGAGGCGCCGCCGCACGACGCACGCGACCTCATGGTCCGCTACCAGCGCGCCGCCGCTCGGCGGCGACGCGCTCGCGGCCGCCGTCTGCTCCGGCATCGCCACGGTCGTCCGCTTCGGCAGCTGGCACCACAAGAGCTACGTGGCGCTCTCGCTCGCCGTCCCGATCCTGTGGGTGCTCCTCGTGGCCGATCAAGCGCGGCTACGAGCAGCGCTTCCTCGGGCGCGGCCCCGAGGAGTACCGCCGGCTGTGGGAGGCCGGGCTCCTGCTCTTCATCACGATGGCGGTGCTGTCGTTCTCGGTGAAGGGGGACGTCGCCCGCGGCTACGTCTGCCTCGTCGTGCCGCTGACGCTCGTCGTCGACCGCCGTGCACCGCACGGCCCTGCGGCGCTGGGTCGGCGCGGCTGCGCGGCCGCGGGCTGCGGCGTGCAGAACGTGCTCGTCGTGGGCCCCGAGACCGAGGCCCGCGGCCTCTTCGAGCGGCTGCGCGCGGGCGGCGTCCACGGGCTGCGGCCCGGTGGGCATCTACCCGCACCACGCGGACGCCGGCGGCCTCGGCGCCGTGCTCGGGGCGGTGGACGGCCAGCGAGGCGCACATGGTGGCGGTCGTCGCCGACCCGGAGCTGTCGGGCCAGGCGCTGCGGGAGCTCTCGTGGGAGCTCGAGGAGCGGCACGTCGACCTGGTCGTCGACCCAGGGCTCGTGGACGTCGCCGGTCGCGCGGCTCTCGATCCACCCGATGGCCGACCTGTCACTGCTCCACGTGCAGCGCACGCGGCCGTCGGGCGAGCGGATGGTGGCCAAGGCGGTGTTCGACCGCGTGCTGGCGCGTGCTGATCCTGCTCGTGCTGTCGCCCGTGCTGCTCGGCATCGCGCTCGCCGTGAAGCTGACCAGCCGCGGGCCGGTGCTGTTCCGGCAGACGCGGGTGGGCGTCGACGGGCGCGAGTTCACGATGCTCAAGTTCCGCTCGATGGTCGCCGGCGCCGACCGGCTGGTCGAGCAGCTGCGCGAGCGACGAGCGACGGCAACGGCGTGCTCTTCAAGATGAAGGACGACCCGCGGGTGACGCGGGTGGGCGGCGTGCTCCGCAAGTACTCGCTCGACGAGCTGCCGCAGCTGGTCAACGTGGTCCGCGGCGAGATGTCGCTCGTCGGCCCGCGGCCGCCGCTGCCCGCGCGAGGTGGCCGGCTACGAGGGCCACGCGCACCGCCGGCTGCGGCTGCGCCCCGGCCTCACCGGCCTGTGGCAGGTGAGCGGGCGCAGCGACCTGTCGTGGGAGGAGTCGCTGCGGCTCGACCTGCGCTACGTCGACAACTGGTCGCTGGCCCTCGACCTGCAGATCCTCCTCCGGACCTTCCGCGCCGTCGCGCACGGCGCCGGCGCCTACTGAGAGGCTGTCCCTTCTCATGACCCTCGACCCCACCGGGCTCGCTCCGTGCTGCCCCTGCCCGCGCAGGCGCGGCCCCCCGACCTCGAGACTCGCGCGTCTCGCCGGTCGCCGGCAAGCACGTGCTCGTCGTCGGCATCAACTACGCGCCCGAGCCCACCGGCATCGCCCCCTACACGACCGGCCTCGCCGAGCACCTCGCGCAGACCGCGGCTTCGGTCGAGGTCTTCACCGGCCTGCCGCACTACCCCTCGTGGGACGTGCCGCGGCGCGTACCGGCGGCGGCTGCGGACGAACGAGCTCGTCGGCGGCGTGCACGTGCGCCGGCTCAAGCACTACGTGCCCGCGTCGCAGTCGGCCGCCGAAGCGGGCCCTCTACGAGGCGACGTTCCTCGCGCACGCGCAGAGCGTGCGGCCGCGGTACACGCCGGACGTCGTCATCGCGGTGACGCCCTCGCTCGGCGGCCCGCGCGCCGCGGCGACCATCGCCCGCCGCTACGGCGTGCCGCTGGTGACGATCGTGCAGGACCTGATGGCGAAGGCCGCGACGCAGAGCGGCATCAGCGGCGGCGGGGCTGTCGCCGGCATGACCGCTCGGCTCGAGCGCGCGGCGCTCCTCGAGAGCGACCGCGTGCTCATCGTCAGCGAGACCTTCCGCGAGACGCTGCTCGCCTACGGCGTGAGCGACCGAGCGGATCGCCGTTCTGCCGAACTGGGCGCACATCACGCGCGGTGCCGATCGACCGGGGCGACGCCCGCGCTCGGCTCGGCTGGGCGCGGAGCCGTTCACCGTCGTGCACACCGGCAACATGGGGCTGAAGCAGGACCTCGGGAACGTGGTCGAGGCCGCCCGGCTGCTCGCCGACCGGCCGCGACGTCGCCTTCGTCTTCGTCGGCGACGGCAGCCAGCGGCGGGCGCTCGAGGCGCAGGCGCGAGGGTCTCGACAACCTCCGCTTCGTCGAGCCGCTCGGCACCGACGAGTACCCGCTGGCGCTCGCGGCCGCGGACGCCCTGCTCGTCAACGAGCGGGCGACGGTCGGCGACATGTCGCTGCCCAGCAAGCTCACGTCGTACCTGACCGCCGGCCGCCCGGTGCTCGCCGCGACGTGGCCGGGCGGCGCCACGGGCAACGGAGCTGGCGCGGACCTCCGGCGCGGCTCTGCGCGTCGACCCGGGCTACCCGCAGGGCTCTGGCGGACGCCGTCCTCGCGCTGCAGGCCGACCCCGCCGGCTGCGCCTCGATGGGCGCTCGCCGCCCGCAGCTACGCGGCCGCTCGCCTCGGCCGTGGCCGCTCGATGGCCGCCCTCGACCAGACCCTCGCCGAGCTGCTCGCCGCGGCCGGCCCCCTCGACTCCTCCCCCTCCCCGGGCGCGCCTTCGCCGGCGCCCTCGACGGAACGGACAGTCATCGTGAAGCGCGCACTCATCACCGGCATCACCGGGCAGGACGGCTCGTACCTCGCCGAGCTGCTGCTCGAGAAGGGCTACGAGGTGCACGGGCTGATCCGCCGCGCCTCGACCTTCAACACCAGCCGCGATCGACCACCTGTACCAGGACCCGCACGACCCGACGACGCGGCTGTTCCTGCACTACGGCGACCTGACCGACGGCAGCCGGCTCGTGACGCTGCTCGAGAAGATCCACCCCGACGAGGTCTACAACCTCGCCGCGCAGAGCCACGTGCGGGTGTCGTTCGACGAGCCCGAGTTCACCGGCCTGACGACCGGGCCTCGGGACGACCCGGCTGCTCGAGGCGATCCGGATGATCGGGCTCGAGTGCCGGTTCTACCAGGCGAGCTCGTCGGAGATGTTCGGCGCGACTCCCCCGCCGCAGAACGAGGAGACGCCGTTCTACCCGCGCTCGCCCTACGGCGCGGCGAAGGTCTACTCGTACTGGATGACCGCGCAACTACCGCGAGGCCTACGGCATGTTCGCGGTCAACGGCATCCTCTTCAACCACGAGTCGCCGCGGCGGGGCGAGACCTTCGTGACCCGGAAGATCGCCAGGGCGGCCGCGCGGATCGCGATGGGGCTGCAGGAGGACCTGTACCTCGGGCAACCTCGACGCCGTGCGCGACTGGGGCTACGCCCCCGAGTACGTCGAGGCGATGTGGCGGATGCTGCAGCACGACGAGCCGATGGACTACGTCGTGGCGACGGGCGACGGCGTACACGGTGCGCGACTTCCTCCAGTTCTGCTTCGAGGCGGTGGACCTCGACTGGGAGAAGTACGTGCACTTCGACGAGCGCTACCTGCGCCCGACCGAGGTCGACGCGCTGATCGGCGACCCGAGCCGCGCCACGGAGCAACTGGGCTGGACCCCGAAGGTCCTCACGCCCAGAGCTGGCCAGGATCATGACTGCGGGCCGAGCTCGGATCGCCGAGCCACTGCGCGGGTGGCTGCGATGACGGTGACCAAGGACCAGCGGCATCGAGCGACCACGAGCTCATCGGTCGGGCCACGCCAGCCAGAGCGCGCGAACGAGATCCCGGTCTCGGTCATCATCATGACCAAGAACGAGGCCCGGGTGATCGCCCGCACTGTGGACAGCGTCAGAGACTTCGCCGAGGTCTTCGTCGTCGACAGCAACAGCGACGACGACACCCAGGCGATCGCGAAGGCGCACGGGGCAACGGTGGTGCCGTTCACCTGGAACGGGCAGTATCCCGAAGAAGAAGCAGTGGTGCCTCGAAGAAGCTCCCCTTCACCCAGGACTGGGTGCTCTACCTCGACGCGGACGAAATCGTGACGCCAGAACTCGCGGCAGAAATCAGGCACGTAACGGCGGCGATCAAGCCCGGCGCGCTGCCTACGACGTCAAGCTCGACTACGTATTCCTAGGCCGACGATTGCGGCACGGTCATAAGGTGAGTAAGCGAGTCCTTGCACGCCGCGCCTCGTTAGTATGGCCGCAGGTGAACGACCTCGGAGCGATCAATATGTGGGAGGTCGAGGGCCACTACCAACCAAGCGTCCTGAGGCTCTACAGGCAAGCTTCACGCATGCCTTATACACGATGACCCCGACCCCTTATACACATACTTTGACCGGCACAACCGCTATAGCGACTGGGAGGCACACATGGCTCCAGTATCGCGGGAAAGCGCCGGCGCTCACGAGGCAACCCGCAACGCTCGACTTAGGCGAATCGTGCCCTCAAGCCGCTCGCCTTTCCTGTTTATAGCTACTTTTTGCGCGGGGGGTTCCTGGACGGCCGGGCCGGCCTCCACTATGCGCTGGCGAACTCGTTCTACTATTGGCAGGTTGCCGTCAAGCGACTGGCCAACAGGACGCAACGTTGAACCGGCGGCCTCGGTACGCCATCTACACTGCAGTACTGCCAAATTATCGACAAGCCTGTATCAATATCCTTCATGAGTCACTGGGCGAAGACCTGGTCTTGTACTGCGGCGACGAGCACCTAGAAGCGACAGTACGCACCGGAATTAGGTCGCAGCAGTATGTGCAGGTACGAAACCTCGCCTTGCTCCGACGTCGAATCCTGTTGCAACTCGGTCACTGGCCGCATGTCTTGTCCGTGGAAGACGGCCGTCCTGGACCTAAATCCGAGAAGCATGACCTCTTGGATTCCGCTTACTGCCCGCCGGACGCTTGGCCGGCGGACCATTGTTTGGGGTCACTTGCATCCGCAGGCGGGTGGCAATAGCGCGACCGCCCGAGTTCGTCGGTTGCTTCGGAGGCTTTCGCATGGGACGATCGTCTACGGGTATGACCAATATGCGTCGGCAATTAGGGAGATGCGGCACCAGCCAGTGTGGGTCGCTCCGAATGCGCTCTACTCCAAAAAGGATCTAGTTGAATCAGCTAAACCACTCAAGCAAGATCGTGTGCTGTACGTAGGCCGACTAGAGATGGAGAAAAAGCCTGATCTCCTGCTCCGTGCGTACGCTAAGAGTCGACTCCCGAGCCAAGGCGTTGTTCTCTCCTTCGTTGGCCAGGGTGCCGCCGAGCCCCTCCTGCGGGAGTTGGCCTGTCACTTGCGAGTCGTTCATCCGTGAGTTGCCGGTCTCAATTTTCGCGGCAGCCGGAGCTTAAAGCATATATGCTCGGGCGGTCGCTCTGTCTCGCCTGGATATGTAGGGCTCTCTCTGACGCAGAGTCTCGGCTTCGGCGTCCCGATGACGTGGCAGACGGCGAACGGCACAGCCCCGAGCTGGAACTGGCACGCCTAGGGCCTGTCTCATTCTTCACGGCGAACTCCGTTGACTCGCTTGCTCACGCGCTGGATGAAGCCTCGGACAATCCTACGGCTTGCGGCAGGGCGAGCATGTTTTAACCAACTACTATTGCGCAGAAGCGATGGCGGACGGCCTCCGACGAGCAATTTTGGGACAAGCGCAACCAATCGCTGACGAGGTGAAGGTATGTTTCAACCTACCAACATGGAGATAAAGCCGCGGTCCGGCCTTCCGCGCTTCGTTCAACCCGCGGCGCGCGCACTTCTGCAACGGATTGCTATCCGAGAGAACGTTGTAATCGGTCACGACGCGAGGATTGGCCGCGGAGCGATCGTTTCGTCGCCGCACGGTCTGACCCTGGCAACCACGTCGCGATTGGGGGCCATACACATATGATTCATAGTAGACGGTGAAATCGGTAGCTTCGAAACCAGAGGCATGCGGGTGCAGAATTCGTTCGGCCGGGAGAGGACCACGACATATCAGAGCTGGGGGTACCGAGGCCGCTCGCTGCCTGGGTTGTGGAGACCGACCTCCGAGGGCAGAAGCGATGCCGTCCATATCGGCGTACGATGTTTGGATCGGTGAAGGAAAAAAGCACTGTCCTTAGCGGTGTATCAGAGGGCATGGGGCGGTGGTGGGTGCAGGCTCCGCGGTGACAAGGGATGTTGCGCCGTTCGCAATTGTTGCCGGGGCCCCTGCCCGCGAGTCGGAAAGCGGTTTGAGAATGACGACCAACGCGATCAACAAATTCCGCTTAGGCTGCGAGACGTCAGGCTCACGATTGATCCATCCCGTTTTTCGTGACGTCGCTCGTCATCTCTGCTCTGACCGTCGCGGTCTGCGTCGCGTTCCTTCGGCGAGGCGAACCCGCCTAATTGAATTCGACCAGCATTGCCAACGTTTGGCTGATATCGCCGATCGTCTGGCTGAATATCGTGAAGATTCTTCTCTCTGGAATAGGTCTGCAAGACTTAAGCAGTTTCTGGGTCGAGCGTGGGCCCTCCATTGCGCTAGGCCTAGCCCTGCTCCTTCGCAGTCTAAATGATCACGCGCGGGTATTTATGCCCGGACTTGCCGACTTGGCTGTCCCCGCTATTGCGGCAGCCACCGGGGTCTAATGGGCGAAGGAGAGATGCCACTCACGCCTTCATGCTCCTACTACCCGCAGCCTTACGCCAAGAAGAGCTATCACTCGTCACCTTGCGCCGCGCAGTCGCCGCGTCCTGGATTTGCAGCGCGATCGCAATGGCCACGCTCGTGCTCCTCTTGCCCGACACGGCTATTGGACACTGCCGAGTCGACAAATGCGGCACGATGGCCGCAACTTTCGTTGACCCAGGAGTCGGCAATTCTCTAGGAATGCGCCTAGTAGTAATTGCGATCTTCCTCCCCTGGCCCAGCTTCGCGAAGAGCCTATTGGCGATGAGTGGCATGCTGGGAATTCTGCTGCTGCTCGGGTCGAGGTCATCACTCTACGCCCTAGTCATCTTGTTCATCTTTATAGCTAGCCGGCGACTCTCGCGCCTACCACATCGCTTCGTGTACGTGCTTACCCTCCTTGCTACTCTCACTGGAAGTCTCTATACTGCCTTCTCCAGTCTCGACCCATCCTCTTACACTGGCCGGGCTATCCTTTGGTACCACGCCCGAGACCTTATCGCGGCCAGCCCCCTATTCGGTTACGGTCCCAGCTTTTGGGTCCGGCAGGCAATCACGAGCAATCTAGATGCTAACTATTCGGTGCACAACGTTTGGTTGGAGAATTTGGTCGAGGTCGGGATTGCTGGGACAGTGGTAATGATTCTAGCGCTGGGTTTTTCTTGTCGTCGTTACTCTGATCGGCGGATGGCCCCATGGTTTTTCCCAATCATTCTTGCTCTAGGCACCACAGAAGCTCCCTTGATGGCGGGCCGAACCAATTTGGAGCCCGCGGTCGTCTTGATATTCTTCCTTGCGACATACTTGACGGAAGGCCCCAGTTCCTCTCCCCAATCGTGTCCTCCGGTACTGCTCGGCCGACCACAGGCCGTGCCGTTGCTCGGCGGGACATAGCTATGGAGGACGCTTAGCGATGTACGTCGACATTTATGAACCAGATTGGCGGGGGCATCGTCTGTATTACGTACGGCTGTTGGCTGAGAATTCTGACACTCGCGTTCGGCTATGGACCTCTGCCGACTGTGTGGCGTCGGAAGAATTTGCTACACACCTCGGACACCTAAGAGACGCCGTGTCTTCGATGTTCGGATCCTCCCTCCAAGTTCTATAAGGATGTGGATGCGTGCGGCTAGGGCGGACTCCAGGCTTATGGTGGTGCCCGACGCAGATAGATATTTGGTTCAGCTCATACCTGGCGTACGTCGCGGCGTCAATGTTTCGATACTCATAATGCGGCCGCCACAGACCGTTGGGAACCCAATGGTGCGCGCCCGCCTCGCTGTATTGGTTAAGGCTCTAGCGGTACGGCTCCTCGCCGTTGGCGGCGTTCAAATTGGCTTCCTTACAGCAACTGGGAAAGTCGCTGCCAAATGGCTCGACCATGGCGTAACCCCTGTTCAGGACCCTACCCCCCAAGCTCGTATCATCCCACTACGAAACGTGGAATTGCTTCGTGAGGAACTAGGCCTTGCTCCCGTAGGTGAAGAAGTGATGCTTCTTGTTGCAGGTAGCGTCAGTGAACGTAAGAACCCCCAGTCGCTTCTGCAGACCGTGGCGATGCTCAATCAGTCAGGGACCCCGAGTCGACTTGTCTTGGCGGGCAAGGTGCAAGCTTCAGTGCTGGAAGCCGTGCAATCCTCGCCGTACGTCAATCACCTTGTGCTTGGCCCAACTACCTGTCAGAGGATATCTGCAGACAATGAATCCTTGCCGCGGATTTCGTGTGCATTGTACATGATAACGACGGGCCAAGTGGGATCCTTAAAACCGCGCTACTGCTGAACAAGCCGGTGCTTGCATCTGGCGGCCCAGTCTTGAAGCAAGAGGCCCTGAGTTCGCGCCCGACCTAGTTGCATGGAAGTGATGAGAGAAGGCCTTCCCATCTCTTCGCCGCCGTTGACCTAGCGATAAGCATCAAGCACGCCGTAAGGAGATTGCAGCGGTGGCTATTGCCGGCACGTCCGAACGGGAGTTCGCGGACGCACTTCTCGGTGCGATGGGTGCTAGGAGCGACGAATGACCATCTCGCTAACCCACAGGACTGGCTCGTAAGACTGCAATCCTCTTCGCTGGAAACCTCGTAAGTCAGGTCATGACAGGTTTCGCGGCATTGCTGTTGGCAAGGCAGTCGGGTGCAGCAGAATTCGGTATTGTTGGCATTGCTCTCGCGGTGGGAGCCATATTTGCGACCTTGTGGACATGGGAACCTCAACGGGCATGTCAAGGGCCGTCGCTAGTGGTGAGACACGAGAAAGCTCGTCGCTGGGCACACAATCCTGGGCAAGGCCGCCATGGTTGCTCCTATTGGAGCACTGGTGACAGCTGGACTTCTGGCTTTTTCTGTCCCCAGAGCCTTTGCCTTGCTACCCACCTACGTCGTTCTCTGGATATCAACCACGACTGCTCTTGGATGCCTGCGATCACTTGATCGTTATGCTCTTGCCGCCATATTGCCGGTCATGGAGCGACTGGTTCTGGTCTTCTCCTTCCTGCTGCTACTTCATGAGCGGTCGATTTCCGGCTCGACCGCCTTTATAGGCAGTATGTGTCTCGGACTTTTTTTCTCCGCGTTAGCTGGTGTTGGTTTTCTGCTTGCAGGCAATCTCCGGAGCGCTTCGCTTGTACGTGGATCTGCGTCTGCGGCTCGCTCATTCAGCCTCAGGTTTGGGCATCTTGGGCTCGGTTCGTTAGCCACGGACCTCAACGTCCTGGATACGCCTATTGTCGCGCTATCA
>CAWBVK010000018.1:0-62122 GCA_963792195.1 uncultured Actinomycetota bacterium
CGCCTCCCGCAGTGGCGGGCCGGCTCGTTCCGGAGCGTCCCGCACCACGGACGACCGCCCGTACCGGCCGAACGGTCCGGGTGACCGTGACCCGCGCGACGGTGGCGCCCGTTCCGGCGGCCGCGGGCAGGGGTCGCGTCGCGACGAGCGCGGACCTCGGCAGGACGGCCGGGGGCGCCCGCCGCTCGCGGGCCGGTCGGCCGACGAACGGCGTCCGCCGGGACCGGCGGTGCCGGAGGACGTCACGGGGGCGGAGCTCGACCGCGACGTCCGGCGTGCCCTGTCGAGCCTGGGCGACTTCACGGCGAAGGAGGTGGCCCGGCATCTGGTGATGGTGGGACGCCTGCTCGACGACGACCCCGAGGCGGCCTGGCAGCACGCCCTGGCGGCGCGGGCCCGGGCCGCCCGCATCGGCGTCGTCCGCGAGGCGGCCGGGCTGGCCGCGTACCACGCCGGCCACTACGCGGAGGCGCTGGCGGAGCTGCGACCGCCCGCCGGCTGACCGGGTCCGACGAGCAGCTGCCTGTGATCGCCGACTGCGAGCGCGCGCTGGGGCGGCCCGAGCGCGCCCTGTCGATCGCGGCCTCGCCCGAGGTCGGCAGGCTGCCGTCGACCAGCGCGTCGAGATGCTCATCGTCGAGTCCGGGGCGCGCGCCGACCTCGGGCAGCTGGAGGCCGCGGTCATCACGCTGCAGCTGGGCCTGCTCGACAACCGCTCCGGGGCCCCGTGGGTGGCGCGCCTGCGGTCGGCCTACGCGGACGCCCTGGCCGCGGTCGGGCGGGACGCCGAGGCGCGGCACTGGCTCGAGCGTGCCGCCGAGGCCGACCCGGACGACGTCACGGGGGTCCACGAACGTCTGGCGGAGCTCGACGGCATCGTGCTGACGGACCTCGAGGACGAGGACGACGAGGACGACGAGAACGACGACGACGAAGAACGACGACGACGGACGCAGCGACCAGGCAGCGGACGCGACGGCGCGCGACGCCGACGACCGCCGGGAGCTGACGCCACGGTCGTCCTGGCGGCGTCGCCGCCGCCGGCGACGCGTCCACGACGTCGCGCTGCTCGACCTCGACGGCGTGGTCTACGTCGGCCCCGACGCGGTGCCCGGCGCGGCGGACGCGATCGCGCGCGCGGCCGGGCTCGGCCTGCGCTGCGTCTACGTCACCAACAACGCCTCCCGCCCCCCGGCGGCGGTCGCCGAGCACCTGCGCGAGCTGGGCGTCCCGGCCGACACGGACGACGTCGTCACCTCCGCCCAGCTCGCCGCCGGGATCCTCGCCGAGCGGCTGCCGCGCGGGTCGCGCCGTCCTCGTCGTCGGCGGCGAGGGCCTCCACGTGGCGCTGCGCGCCGAGGGGCTGCGGCCGGTGACGGCTCGACGGGGCGCGGGCGACGTCGCAGGCCGTCGTCCAGGGGTTCGCGCCCGAAGGTCGGCTGGGCCGACCTCGCCGAGGGCGCCCGCGCCGTCCGCGTCGGGCCTGCCCTGGGTGGCGACCAACCTCGACCTGCACCGTCCCGACGCCGCACGGGCCGGCGCCCGGCAACGGCGCCCTCGTCGACGCCGTGGCCGCCGCGGCCGGGCGGCGCCCCGACGAGGTGGCCGGCAAGCCCGAGGCGCGGGCGTTCCGCGACGCCGCCGCGCGGGCGGGCAGCGAACGTCCGCTGGTGGTCGGGGACCGGCTCGACACCGACCTCGAGGGCGCCCGCGCGGCGCGGCATCCCCGGGCTGCTGGTGCTGACCGGCATCACCGGCGTCAGCGAGCTGCTGGCGGCGCCGGCGCGCACCCGGCCCGACCTCGTCGGGCGCGACCTGGGCGCCCTGCTCACGCGATCACCCCGGGGCGACGGCCGGCCCCGACGGCACCGGGCGGTGCGGCGAGGCGGTCGTCGCCGTGCGAGGACGGCGCGGTCGTCGTCCGACGAGCCGGCGGCGACGCCCGTGGACCTGCTGCGCGCCGCGTGCGCCGCGGCGTGGCTGGTCGACGCGCCGGCCGGCGGGCGCGCGGACCCGGGACCCGTCGTCGAGCGCCGTCCGCCGGCTCGAACCCGGCGCCGCGTGGGCGCGGTAGCGTGACGGCGTGAGCGCACGACCCGCAGCGAGCCCGAGCCGCCCCGAGCGAGCCGCCCGTCACGGGCGACGAGGCCGTCGACGAGGCCTGGCGGCGCTGGCCGGCGTCGACGGCGAGCCGCTCGAGGTGCGGCTCGGCGTGCTCGAGCGCGTCCACCGCACGCTGCAGGACCGGCTCGCCGACGTCGGCGAGTAGCCGTGGCGCGGCTGCGGCGGCTCGACGCCGAGCTGGTGCGCCGCGGCCTGGCGCGCTCCCGGGGGCAGGCCGCGGAGCTGGTCGCCGCCGGCCGGGTCGACGATCGGCGGCGCCGCCGCGACCAAGCCCGCGACCCAGGTCGACCCCGCCGCCGCCGATCGTCGTCCGGCCGGCGCCCGAGGGCGAGCCCGACTACGTCAGCCGCGGCGGCCACAAGCTCGCCGGTGCGCTCGACGCGTTCGCGCCCGAGGGACTGGCGGTCGCGGGCCGCCGCTGCCTCGACGCCGGGGCCAGCACCGGCGGCTTCACCGACGTCCTGCTGCGGCGCGGCGCCGCGCACGTCGTCGCCGTCGACGTCGGCTACGGCCAGCTCGCGTGGCCGCTGCAGCAGGACGACCGGGTGCACCGTGCGTCGACCGCACCAACGTCCGCGACCTCGACCCGGCGGCTGGTCGGCGAGCCCGTCGACCTCGTCGTCGGCGACCTGTCGTTCATCTCGCTCCGGCTGGTGCTCGCGGCCGCTGCTGCGCGTGGTCGCGGGCCGGACGCCGACCTCGTGCTCATGGTGAAGCCGCAGTTCGAGGTGGGCCGGGAGCGGCTCGGCCGGGCGGGGTGGTGCGCGACCGCCGGGCGCGCGCGGACGCCGTCCGCGCCGTGGCGGCCGCCGCCGCGCGAGCTGGGGCTGGGGTGCCGCGGCGTGATGGCGAGCCCGCTGCCGGGCCCGAGCGGCAACGTCGAGTACTTCCTGTGGCTGCGGGCGGGCGCACCGCCCCTGGACGACGACCGGCTGGAGCGGGCCGTGGCGCGAGGGGCCGGCCTGACCGCGGCGGCGTCGGAGCGCGGCCTGGGTGGGCGGCAGCCTCGACGCTGCCGCGGGCGCGCCTAGTCCGGGCGGCGCGCCAGCAACGGCGACGAGAAGGGAGGACGCCGTGCTCCTCGAGATGCGCCTGCGCGGCGCTCGGCGTGATCGCCGACGCCGTCCTCGAGCTCGGGCCCGGGCCTGACCGTCGTCACCGGCGAGACCGGTGCCGGCAAGACCATGGTCGTCACCGGGCTCGGGCTGCTGATGGGCGGGCGCGCCGACCCCGGCGGCCGTCCGCGAGGGGCAGCGGACGGCGTCCGTCGAGGGCCGGGTGCTCGTCGACCCGGCAGGGCCCGTCGCGGCGCGTGCGGCCGAGGCCGGCGCGGAGCTCGACGACGGCGACGTCCTCATCGTCTCGCGCACCGTGTCGCGCCGAGGGCCGGGGCCGCGCGCACCTCGGCGGCCGGTCGGTGCCGGTCGGGCTGCTCGCCGAGCTCGCCGAGCGCTCGTCACCGTGCACGGCCAGACCGACCAGCTGCGGCTGCGCTCCCCGCCCGGCAGCGGGAGGCGCTCGACCGGTTCGCCGGCGCCGACGTGGCCGAGGCTGCTCGCCGCCTACCGGGCGACCTGGCAGCGGCTGCGGCACGTCGAGGGCCGGCTCGACGAGATCGTGGCGCGCGCCCGCGAGCGCGCGCAGGAGGCCGAGCTGCTGCGCCTCGGCCTGGCCGAGGTCGAGCGGGTGCAGCCGCAGCCCGGCGAGGACGTCGCGCTGCGCGCCGAGGCCGACCGGCTCGGCCACGCCGAGGAGCTGCGCGCGGCCGCCGAGCACGCCCACCTGGCGCTCACCGGCGACCCCGACGGCGCCGGGCACCGCCCGACGTCGCCGCCCTCGTCGCGCAGGCCCGCCGGGCGCTCGACCAGGTCGCCGGCCACGACCCGGCGCTCGCCGCGCTCGCCGCCCGGCTCGGCGAGATCGGCTACCTGGTCGCCGACGTCGCCGCCGAGTGCGCCTCGTACGCCGACGGGGTCGAGGCCGACCCCGCCCGGCTGGCCGCCGTCGAGGAGCGGCGGGCCGTGCTCGCGGCGCTGGCCCGCGCGCACGGCGGCGACGTCGACGCGCGTGCTCGCCTGGGCGCCGAGGCCGCGCCGCGCCTGCTCGAGCTCGACGGCGACGAGGACCGCACGGCGGGGCTGCGCGCCGAGCGCGAGCAGCTGCGCGCCGACGCTCGCGGCGGCCGCGGCCGCGCTGTCGCGCCGCCGGGTCGCGGTCGCGGCCGACCTCGCGGCGGCCGTGTCGGCCGAGCTCGCCGAGCTGTCGATGCCGGACGCGCGGCTCGTGGTCGAGGTGCGCCAGCGCGAGGACGCCGCCGGCCTGCGCCGTCGACCTGGGGGACGGCCCGGTGCCGCTCGCCGCGGGGCCGGACGGCGTCGACGAGGTCGAGTTCCTGCTGGTCCCGCACCCGGGCGCGCCGCCGCGGCCGATCGCCCGGGGCGCCTCGGGCGGCGAGCTCTCCCGGGTCATGCTCGGCCTCGAGGTGGTGCTCGGCGGCGGCCGACCCCGTGCCGACGTTCGTCTTCGACGAGGTCGACGCCGGCGTCGGCGGCAAGGCGGCCCTCGGCATCGGCCGCCGGCTGGCCCGGCTGGCGCGCACCTCGCAGGTGCTCGTCGTGACCCACCTGCCGCAGGTCGCCGCCTACGCGGACCGTCACCTCACCGTCGTGAAGTCCAGCGACGGCGAGGTCACGGTCAGTGGTGTCACCACGCTCGACGACGAGGGCCGGGTGCGCGAGCTCGCGCGGATGCTCGCCGGCCTCGAGGACTCGGGGACGGCCCAGGCGCACGCCAGGGAGCTGCTCGAGCGCCGGCGGCGGCCGGCGAGCGCGCGCGCGCCTGGCAGGCGGGCGGCCGACCGCGGCCCGCGCGACCGCGCCGTCCCGTCGCTGCGTGCGACCATCATCAGGTGAGGATGTTCCCGATCCGGCGCCGAGCCGCCCCTGACGGCGGCCCCGGCGTCAGCGGTCCGGCGCGCGTGGACCGGCGCACGAAGAACCTCACCAAGCGGCTGCGGCCCGGCGACGTCGCGATGATCGACCACATGGACATCGACGCCGTCGCCGCCGAGTCGCTCGTCGCCTGCCGCCCCGCCGCCGTCGTCAACGCGGCGCAGAGCATCTCCGGCCGCTACCCCAACCTCGGTCCCGCAGATCATCGTGGCCGCCGGCATCCCGCTGATCGACGACGTCGGGCCCGACGTGCTCACCGCCGTCGAGGAGGGCACGCCCGTGCGCGTCCACGAGGGCGCGCGTCTGGGTCGGCGACCGCGTCGTCGCCAAGGGCGCCGAGCTCGACGCGCCGTCGATCGCCGGCGGCGGTCGAGACCGCGCGCGCCGGGCTGGCCGTCCAGATCGAGTCGTTCGCCGCCAACACGATGGACTTCCTGCGGCGGGAGCGCGCCCTGCTGCTCGACCGCGTCGGCGTGCCCGACGATCGCCACCGAGATCGACGGCCGGCACGTCCTCATCGTCGTCCGCGGGCACCAGTACAAGGAGGACCTGGCGACGCTGCGCCCGTACATCCGGGAGTACCGGCCGGTGCTGATCGGCGTCGACGGCGGCGCGGACGCCATCCTCGAGGCGGGCTACCGGCCCGACATGATCCTCGGCGACATGGACTCCGTCACCGACCGCGCCCTGACCTGCGGCGCCGAGGTCGTCGTGCACGCCTACCGCGACGGGCGCGCCCCCGGCCTCGAGCGGGTCCGCGAGCTCGGCATCGACCCGGTGCTGTTCCCGGCGGCGGGCACCAGCGAGGACGTCGCCATGCTGCTCGCCGACGACAAGGGCGCCGAGCTCATCGTCGCCGTCGGCACGCACTGCGGGCCTCGTCGACTTCCTCGACAAGGGCCGCGCGGGGATGGCCAGCACCTTCCTCACCCGGCTGCGGGTCAGCGACAAGCTGGTCGACGCCAAGGGCGTGTCCCGGCTGTACCGGCAGCGGATCTCGACGCTCCAGGTCGTCCTGCTCGCCGTCGCCGGGCTCGTCGCGCTCGGCGTCGCCCTCGCCGCCACGACCGGCGGGCAGACCTTCTACGGTCTGCTGGGCGCCCGCTTCGACGAGCTCCCTCCTGGGTCACCGGGTTCTTCACCGAGCCGCGGCCCGAAGCCCTCTCGTTCGACCTCCGGTGGCTCCTCTCATGATCGATTTCCGGTACCACCTCGTCTCGCTGGTCTCGGTGTTCCTCGCGCTCGCCGTCGGGCATCGTGCTCGGCGCCGGCCCGCTCAAGGAGCCGATCGCGAGGGCCTGTCCCAGAGCGTCGACGCGCTGCGGCAGGACCGCGACGCGCTCGGCGACCAGCTGAAGACCGCGCAGGCCGGCAGCGCCAACCGCGACACGTTCATCACCGCAGCGTCGCGCCCGGGCTGGTCGCCGACCAGCTCGGCGGCCGCAGCGTGGTGCTCGTGACGCTGCCGGGCGCCGACGCCGACGCCGTCGGCCCCCTGACCAAGGCGCTCACCGCGGCCGGCGCCAAGGTCACGGGGCGCATCGACGTCCAGGACGCCTGGGCCGACCCGGCGAACCGGGCCGCCCGGGACAAGCCGCGATCGCCGGCCCCGCAGGCGCGTCGGGCGGCGCGTCGGGCGACCGGCGCCTGCCGGCGCCGACGCCGGGACCGCCCGGCTCCCGGGCGCGTCACGCGCCACGGCCGGCCCCGGCGGCACCGCCGGCGGCGCCCCGGACGACGGCCGCCGCCGCCGAGCTGCTGGCCCGCGCCGTGCTCACCACCGACCTGGCCGCCAGCGAGCGGACCGACGACGTCGAGCGCACGCCTCCTCGACGGCCTGTCGCAAGGCCGGGCTGGTCGACGTCAACGGCGACATGCCCGGGCGCGCCACGCAGGTCGTCGTCCTCGCCCCCGGCGTGGCCCAGGCCGTCCAGGGCAGCGCCGCCCCGCCGACCGTCGCCGGCGCCCGACCTGACGCCGCACGTGGGTCGACGCTGGCGCGGGTCCTCGACGCCGCCTCGACGGGGGCGGTCGTGGTGGGGCCCGCCTCCGCGGCGACCGCCGGCGGGGTGGTCGCCGCGGTCCGGGCCCAGTCGCAGCTGGCGGCGGCCGTGTCGACCGTCGACACCGGGGGCACGCCGATGGGCGACGTCACGACGGTGTTCGCGCTGCGGGAGCAGCAGCTGGGCGGCGCGGGCAACTACGGTTTCGGCGACGGCGCGAAGGCGCCGCTGCCGGCCCGCGCCGCGGGCGGCTCCTGACGCGGCGCCGCCGGCGCCGGGAGCGGACGGCGCCGCGTCCTGCGCGGGCACGACGAGCGGCGCCGTGGCACCGGCTGACGGCGACCGCGTCCTCGGCCGGCGGACGGCGCTGGCCGGCCGCGGCGCGGCGCCGGCGCCGCGCTACCGGCCCGCGGCGGCGGCCGCCCGGCGGCGAGGCGCGCTGGCCGCGCCGAACCACCGCGGCGAGCCGCTCACCCTGCTCGAGGGGCCGGCCTTCGCCGCCGGCGCGTGCGCCGCGCTCGCCGCTGGCCCCCGGCCTCGCCCGGGCGGCGTCCGCGCCGCCGGCGCTCGTCGCCGTCGCCGGCGCCGCCGGCGTTCGGGGTGCTCGACGACCTCGCCGAGCGCGGCGGCAGCAAGGGCCTGCGCGGGCACCTCGGCGCGCTGGCCCGGGGCGAGGTGACCACCGGCGGGCGTCAAGGTCGCCGGCATCGGCGCCACCGGCCTGGTCGGCCGCCGCGCTGGCGCTCGGCCCGCGCGCCCGGCCGCGGGACCTGCTGCCCGCCGCGGCGCTGGTCGCCGGCACGCGCCAACCTGCTCAACCTCTTCGACCTGCGGCCCGGGCGCGCCCTCAAGGTCGCGCTGCTGCCGGCGCCGCCGGCGCTGTCCGGCGGCCCGGCCGGCGCGCTCGTCGCGGCCGTCGCCGGGCCCGCGCTCGCGCTGCTGCCCGAGGACCTGGGCGAGCGCGCCATGCTCGGCGACGCGGGCGCCAACGCCGCCGGCGCGCTGCTCGGCGTCGCCGCCGTCGCCGGCGCCGGGCCGCGCGCGCGCGCGGCCGCGCTCGCCGGCGTCGTCGCGCTCACGCTCGCCAGCGAGAAGGTCAGCTTCACCAGGGTCATCGAGGCCACGCCGGGCCTGCGCGAGCTCGACCGGCTCGGCCGCCGGCCCCGATGACGGCGCCCGTCAGCGGGCGGCCGGCGCCCGGCCGCGGGAGCGGGCCGGCCGGTCGCCGGGCTGGCCGGTCGGCCGCGCTCGTCGCCGCCCTCACGCTCGCCGCCCGCCTGGTCGGGTTCGGCCGGGTGTTCGCGTTCTCCGCGACGGTCGGGGCCGGGTGCACCGGCGACGGCCTACGCGGCCGCGAACCAGCTGCCGAACGTGCTGTTCGAGGTCGTCGCCGGCGGCGCGCTCGCCGGCGCGGTCGTGCCGGCGGTCGCCGCGGCGCTGGCCCGGGGCGGGGCGGCGCGAGGCCGGCCGGGTCGCCGTCGGCGCTGCTCTCGTGGGCGCTGCTCGTGCTGCCGCCCGTGGCGCTGCTGCTCGCCGCTGTCGCCGGACCGCTGACCGGGCTGTTCCTGCGCGACCCGCACGCTGCGGCGCGGCTCCGGGCGGACGGTGGCCACCCGGATGCTCGTCGTGTTCGCGCCGCAGGTGCCGCTGTACGGGATCGGGATCGTGCTCGGCGGGGTGCTGCAGGCGCACCACCGCTTCGCCGGGCCGGCCCTGGCGCCGCTGCTGTCGAGCGCCGTGGTCATCGCCGCCTACCTCGGGTACGCCGCCCTGGCCGGGCCCGGGCACGGCGCCGTGGGCTTCGTGCCCGGCCGCGGCGCCGAGCTCGTGCTCGCCGGGGGCACCACGCTGGGCGTCGTCGCGCTCAGCCTGCCGCTGCTCGTGCCGGTGCGCCGGGCCGGCGTCCGGCTGCGGCCGACCCTGCGCTTCCCGCCCGGCACCGCGGCCGGGGTCCGCGCGCTCGCGGCCGCCGGCGTGGCCGCGCTGCTGGCCCAGCAGGCGGCGGTCGTCGTCGTGCTCGCCGTGACCACCCGGATCGGCGGGGTCGGGGCGATCAACGTCTACCAGCAGTACGGGCAGGCCGTGTACCTGCTGCCGTACGCGGTGCTCGCCGTGCCCGTGGCGACGGCGGCCTTCCCCCGGCTGGCCCGGCAGGCCGCGGACGGCGACCGCGCCGCCTTCGCGCGCACCAGCGCCGTCGCGACCCGCGGGGTGCTCGTCGCGTCGGTGCTCGGCGCGGGGATGCTGGTGGCCGCCGCGCCGGCGGCCCAGCGCCTGTTCACAGGCCTGGACGCCGTCGGCGGCCCTGCGCTCGCCTCGCTGGCGGACGGCGTCACCGCGCTCGCGGTCGGGCCTGCCCGGCTGGGCGCTGGTGGCGCTCGGCGGCCGCGCGCTCTACGCGCTCGGCCGGGGCCGGGCCGCCGCGACGGCGACCGCGACGGGCTGGCTGGTGGTCGTGGGCGCCTCGCTCGTCGCCGTGGCCGCGCTGCGCGCCGCCGGCCAGGGCCGCGACCGCGCGGCCGTGGTCGGGCTCGGCCTCGGCAACAGCGCGGGCATGTGCGTCGCCGGCGTGCTGCTCCTGCTCGCCCTGCGGCGTGCGGCCGGGCCCGAGGCACTGGCCGGGGTGGGCAGGACCTTCCTGCGGACCGCTGCCGCCGCGCTCGCGGCGGCCGTGGCCGGCCGGCTGGTCGCGGACGTCGTCCTGCGCGCCCTGCCCAGAGGCGTGGTGCTGCCGCCGGTGGCGGCCGCGGCGGCGGGTGCCGGCGTCGTGCTCGTCGTGGTGGGCGCGGTCGTCGCGGCCACCGAGCCGGCCGCCGTCGCCTCGGTCCTGCGCCGCGGGGGTCGGGGGGCTGCACGGGGGGCGGAGCCCCCCGTGGGTGGGGCTGCACGGGGGGCGGAGCCCCCCGTGGGTGTCTTGCTCGTGCTCGCGACCAGCGGGGGCGGCACCGGGCGGCACGTCGCCGAGCTCGCCCGCGGGCTGTCGGTCGAGTTCCGCCCGCGTCACGGTGGCCGGTCCACGGGCCACCCTCGCCGCCCTCGACCTGCCGGGTGAAGCCGGACGCCGCCGCCGTCGAGGTGTCCGTCCGGCCGCGGCCGGTCGCCGACGCGGTCGCCGTCCGGCGGTTGCGGCGCGCTCGCCCGCGACGTGGACGTCGTCCACGCGCACGGCGTGCGGGCCGGTGCGCTCGCCGTCCTCGCGACCGCGACATTGCGGCGGCGACCCGCGGTCGTCGTCACCGCGCACAACGCCGCGGTCGGCGGGCCGGAGGGTGCGCGCGCTGCACGGCCTGCTGACCTCGGTCGTCGCGCGCGGCGCGGACGCCGTCCTCGGGGTGTCCGGCGACCTCGTCGCCGACCTGCGCGCTCACGGTGCCCGGGACGCCGCCCGCGCCCTGGTGCCGGCGCCGCCCACCCGCCCGGCCACCCGGACCCGCGAGCAGGTGCGCGCCGAGCTCGGCGTGCCCGACGGCGCCGCGCTGCTGCGTGACCGTCGCGCGGCTCGCCCCGCAGAAGGGGCTCGACGTGCTCGCCGAGGCCGTCCGGCGCCTCGAGGGCGACGGCGGAGCCGGACGGACCGGTGGCGTCGTCGCCGTCGTCGCCGGCGACGGGCCGCTCGAGCCGAGCGCTGCGCGACGGGCCGCTGCGGCTGCTCGGGGTGCGCCGCGACGTCCCCGACCTGCTCGGCGCGGCCGACGTCGTCGTCGTCCCGAGCCGGTGGGAGGGGCAGCCGCTGGTCGTCCAGGAGGCGCTGCGGGCGGGCGCCGCCGTCGTCGCCACCGATGCCGGGGGTACCCGCGAGGTGACCGGCGACGCCGCCCGGCTGGTGCCGCCGGGCGACGCCGCGGCCCTGGCCGGTGCGATCGAGGGCCTGCTCGAGGACCCCGCGGGCCCTCGCCGCGCTCGGGCGGCGGCGCGCGGCGCGGGCCGCGCACCCTGCCGACCGCGCAGGACGCGCTGGCGCAGGTGACGGCGCTCTACGCCCGGCTGCTCGCGGCGCGCCGCGCGGCCCACGGCGGTGCCCGGCGATCGGGCTGATACCGTTGAAGTCCGTGGTGCAGACGACGTCCTCCGCGACCAAGCACATCTTCGTCACCGGAGGCGTCGCCTCCTCCCTCGGCAAGGGACTGACGGCCTCGAGCCTCGGCCACCTGCTCCGGGGCCGCGGTCTGCGGGTGGCCATGCAGAAGCTGGATCCGTACCTCAACGTCGATCCAGGCACCATGAACCCGTTCCAGCACGGCGAGGTCTTCGTCACGCAGGACGGCGCCGAGACCGACCTCGACATCGGCCACTACGAGCGCTTCCTCGACGTCGAGTTCGACCGGTCCGCGAACGTCACCACCGGCCAGGTGTACTCGGCGGTCATCGCCAAGGAGCGGCGCGGGGAGTACCTCGGTGACACGGTCCAGGTGATCCCGCACATCACCAACGAGATCAAGGCGCGGATGCGCGCGCAGGCGACGGAGGACCGGCGCCTCGACGTGATCATCACCGAGATCGGCGGCACCGTCGGCGACATCGAGTCGCTGCCGTTCCTCGAGGCGGCCCGCCAGGTCCGCCAGGACGTCGGGCGCGACAACGTCTTCTTCGTGCACGTCTCGCTCGTGCCGTACCTCGCGCCCAGCGGCGAGCTCAAGACCAAGCCGACCCAGCACTCCGTGGCGGCGCTGCGCAGCATCGGCATCCAGCCCGACGCCATCGTCTGCCGCGCCGACCGCGAGATCCCCGAGGGCGTCAAGCGCAAGATCGCGCTCGATGTGCGACGTCGACGAGGAGGCCGTGGTCGCCGCGGTCGACGCCCCGTCGATCTACGACATCCCCAAGGTGCTGCACCGCGAGGGCCTCGACGCCTACGTCGTCCGGCGGCTCGGCCTGGCCTTCCGCGACGTCCAGTGGCAGTCGTGGGACGAGCTCCTGCGCCGAGTGCACCGGCCGGCCCACCGGGTCGAGATCGCGCTCGTCGGCAAGTACGTCGACCTGCCGGACGCCTACCTGTCGGTGACCGAGGCGCTGCGCGCCGGCGGCTTCGCGAACGACGCGCGGGTCGACCTGCGCTGGGTGGCCTCCGACACCTGCGAGACGCCGGAGGGCGCCCGCCGGATGCTGGCCGGCGTCGACGCCGTCTGCATCCCCGGCGGCTTCGGCGTGCGGGGGATCGAGGGCAAGGTCGGCGCGCTGCGCTGGGCGCGCGAGAACCAGGTGCCGGCGCTCGGGCTCTGCCTCGGCCTGCAGTGCATGGTCATCGAGTTCGCCCGGCACGTCGCCGGGCTCGAGGGCGCCAGCAGCACCGAGTTCGACCCGCAGACGCCGCACCCCGTGATCGCGACGATGGAGGAGCAGAAGCACATCGTCGACGGGCGACGGCGACCTCGGCGGCACGATGCGGCTCGGCTCCTATCCGGCCGTGCTCGCCGAGGGCTCGATCGTGCGCGAGGTGTACGGCGCCGAGCGGGTCGAGGAGCGGCACCGGCACCGCTACGAGGTGAACAACGCGTACCTGCCGCAGCTCGAGGAGGCCGGGCTGGTCGTCTCGGGCGTCTCGCCCGACCGGTCGCTGGTGGAGTTCGTCGAGCTGCCCCGCGAGGTGCACCCGTACTACGTGTCGACCCAGGCCCACCCCGAGTTCAAGTCGCGGCCCGACCGCGCGCACCCGCTGTTCCCGGGCTCGTCACGGCGGCGCTCGCCGTGCAGTCGGCGCAGCGGCTGCTCGAGGTGGCGCCCACCCCCGACCTGCCCGAGGTGCCGGTGGCGACCGTCGGCACGGGGGCCGGCGCGTGAGCGACCCGCTGCGCGACCGGTTCGTCCACAAGGAGGTCCTGGAGCGGGAGACGGTCTACCACGGCATGGTCTGGGACATCGCCCGCGACACCGTCGACCTCGGCGACGGCGGGGTGGTCAAGCGCGAGTACATGCAGCACACCGGCGCCGTCGGGATCCTCGCGCTGGACGACGACGGCCGGGTGCTCTTGGTCGAGCAGTACCGGCACCCCGTCGGGCATGATGCTGTGGGAGCTGCCGGCCGGCCTGCTGGACGTCGACGGCGAGGCCCCGCTCGCACGCCGCCCAGCGCGAGCTCGCCGAGGAGGCCGACCTGCGGGCCGAGCGCTGGGACGTGCTCATCGACTGGTTCAACTCCCCGGGCGGCACGACCGAGGCGCTGCGCCTCTACCTCGCCCGCGGCCTGTCGCAGGTGCCCGAGGCCGACCGGCACGAGCGCGAGGCCGAGGAGAAGGGGATGACGGTCGCGCTGGGTGCCGCTGGAGGAGGCCCGGGACGCCGTCCTCGCCGGCGGCCTGCACAACCCGGGCGCCGTCGTCGGGATCCTCGCCGCGTGCGAGGCCCGCGCGCAGGAGTGGCGCACGCTGCGCCCCGCGGACGCCCCCTGGCCGGAGCACCCCGCGTTCCGCCCGCGCTGAGCAGCTGATCGACGGGTCGCCGTTCACCGCGGCCACGCGCGAAGCCAGTCCAGCACCCGGGGAGCAACGGGCCCGGCCGCGTACGCACCGGCGTGGTCGGCGCCCAGCAGGGTGCTGACGGTCACCTGGCTCCCGCCGGCACGCAGGGCGAGGGCGAACTGTGAGGTCATCGCCGGCGGCACCATGTCGTCCGCGTCGCCGTGCAGCAGCAGCACGCGCAGCGGGTGCTCGGGGCGGGCGGCGCGCACGACGGCGTCGCCGTCCCGCCAGAGCGCGAGCGCCAGGTCTCGAGGGCTGCCGAAGAAGGGGTCGGCGAGATCGTCGAACGCCCGCGGCTCGTAGGCGCCGGCGAGGCCGACCAGGCCGTCGACCCGGGCGGCCGGGTAGGGGCAGGAGCCGCGAAACTCCGACGGCGCCAGCGCGGCGAGCGCCGCGAGGTGACCGCCCGCGGAGTGCCCCAGCAGCACGACGTGCGTGGGCTCGATGCCCGCCGTCCGTGCCTGGCGCACGGCGAACCCCGCAGCGCAGGTGACCTCCTCCACCGTCCCGGGGAAGCGACCGCCCTGGTCGGAGCCGCGGTAGGTGACGGTCACGGTGACGGCTCCACCCTCGGCGAGGGCCCGCGCGAGCGGCAGCAGACCGGTGCGGTCGGCGGTGTGCCATCCACCGCCGGGCACGAGCACGACGATCGGGGCGCGGCCGGCTCGTGCAGGGACCGGCGGCAGGACGTCGTCCGCCGCGAGCCCGGGCAGGTACTCCGAGGTGGTGGCCGGCAGGGCCGGCGAGGCCACGCCGGGAACGGTCGCGTGCTTTCGCCCGTCGGAGCGAGCGACGATCACACTGACGACGGTGACGACGGCGGCGACGAGCACGACCGCGACGACTGTGCGCATCCGCCGGTACGTCATGAGCCCTCCCGGGCCGCCCGTCTCCCCTGATCGTCTCCAAGAGGGGCGGGCCGCCGGAAGGGCCGAAGGTCATCTGGGTTCGTCACCCACCGGTGGGCTCCGTGTCGACAGCGGCCTGGGTCTCCGGTCGTGGCGGCCAGGGGACGCCCGTGGCCGCCAGCTCCAGCTGGGCCAGGCTGTACAGCGCCTCGGGCTCGCCGTCGCGCCATGCCTGCACCGGATCGTCGGACACCCGCGTGAGCGCGTGCAGGGGCTGGTTGGTCAGCGCCCGCAGCGCGAGGAGCTCGACGCCGGCCGGCTCCGCCGCGAGCTCGCGCATCCCGCCCGCGCGGCGGGCGTAGCGCAGGCGCAGCAGGAGCCACGGCGACGAGCACGAGCACGATCGGCACGAGCGCGACCAGCCAGCCCGCCGTCGACGCGAACCCGGCGAGCCGGTCACCGGCGTCCCGGCCGGAGGCGGCGATGCCGGCGACCTGCTGGCCCGCGCTGGTCAGGGGCGCGCCGAGCTGGCTCCCGACGAGCGGCACGCCGCTCGCCTGCCGGCCCGCCTCGCTCGAGACTGCCGGCGACCTGCCCGGCGTTACGGTCGATCGAGTAGCCGACGCCGGCGACCGAGGTCAGGGAGTCGTACACCCAGCGCCCGATCCGGTACCAGACGTAGATCCAGGCGAGCACCGACACGTCGGCGAGGATCTGCAGGGCCAGGCGACCCGGCTGCTCGAGTACGGACGCAACGTCATGATCGGGAGCATAGGCACACCAGGCCGGGCGGCGAGT
This sequence comes from uncultured Actinomycetota bacterium, assembly GCA_963792195.1. Taxonomy (GTDB): domain Bacteria; phylum Actinomycetota; class Actinomycetes; order Actinomycetales; family Kineosporiaceae; genus DATKNA01. The sequence continues at coordinate 15,180 of CAWBVK010000018.1, forward strand.
TCCCGCGGCCCGGTGGAGGCACCCGCGTCAGGGCGGGGGCCCGGCCTCGCGGGCGGCGACGACCTCCGCCCGGGCCTTGAGCGCCGCGACGACCACGGCGACGGCGCCGTCGCTGCGGGTTCGCCGGGTGACGGCGTGCAGGGTGCGGCCGCCCTCTACGCCGGGCAGTTCGCGCTGCTCTTCAGGGCCATGAGCACCGGGTTGTCGCCCGGGCTCGCCGCCGTCGTCATCCAGTCGCAGGCGGTGTTCACCGTGCTGGCCGCACGCCGGCCGCCGCGCGCGCGATCCGCGGATCCTGCGCGCGTTCAGACCGGCAGCGCGGTCGTCGACTTCACCGTCTTCATGCTGATCAGGGTCCGGAGCGACGCGACGCCCGGCAGCTCGCCCAGGCGTTCGGAGAAGAAGCGCTGGTAGGCGTCGAGGTCGGCGGCGGCGACGGTCAGCAGGTAGTCGGACTCGCCGGCGACGAGGTGGCACTCGAGGACGTCGTCCAGTGCCGAGACGGCCGCCTCGAAGGCCTCGAGCGTCTCCTGCCGCTGCGAGGTGAGGCTCACCATGACCACGACGTGCAGGGCGCGCCCGACCCGCACCCGGTCGAGCAGGGCGGTGTACCGGCGGATGTAGCCGCGGTCCTCCAGCGACTTGACCCGGCGCAGGCAGGGTGAGGGCGAGAGCCGCACCCGCTTCGCGAGCTCGACGTTGGTGAGCCGCCCGTCCGCCTGGAGCTCGCGCAGGATCGCCCGGTCGAGCGCGTCGAGGCCGTCCAGCCCGGTATCGATCTCAGCCACGTCCTGCCTCTCGCATCCGGGTCATGAGGCACATCGTGCCTCGGCAAGGCTCCCGCCGGCCACGACTTGGCACCACCTTTCCGCTGAACGGGTCTAGCCTGCCGGGGAGGCACAGTGTCGTGCCGCCGGGTCGAGAAGGAGGCGCTCCACCGTGAAGGTCGGGATTCCCCGCGAGGTCAAGAACCACGAGTACCGGGTCGCGATCACCCCTGCCGGGGTGCACGAGCTCGTCCGCAACGGGCACGAGGTCTACGTCGAGAAGGAGGCGGGCGTCGGGTCCTCGATCCTGGACGACGACTACGCCGCCGCCGGCGCGACGATCCTCGGCGCCGCCGACGACGTCTGGGCCACGGCCGACCTGATCCTCAAGGTCAAGGAGCCCATCGCGCAGGAGTACGAGCGGATGCGCGAGGGCCAGACCCTCTTCACGTACCTGCACCTGGCCGCCGACAAGCCGCTCACCGAGGAGCTGGTCGAAGCGCAAGGTCACCGGCATCGCCTACGAGACCGTCGAGCTGCCCGACCGCTCGCTGCCGCTGCTGGCGCCGATGAGCGAGGTCGCCGGGCGGCTCGCGCCGCAGGTCGGCGCGCACACGCTGATGCGGGCGCAGGGCGGGCGCGGCGTCCTCATGGGCGGCGTCCCCGGGGTGTACGCCGCGAAGGTCGTCGTCATCGGCGCCGGGCGTCGCCGGCCAGAACGCCGCCGCGATCGCGCTCGGCATGCAGGCCGAGGTCCTGCTGCTCGACCGCAACGTCGCCCGGCTGCGCCTCATGGACGCGATCTACCAGGGCCACTGCCAGACGGTCGCGTCGAACGCGTACGAGATCGAGCGGGCGGTCCTGGACGCCGACCTCGTCATCGGCGCCGTCCTCGTGCCGGGCGCGAAGGCGCCCAAGCTGATCAGCAACGAGCTCGTCTCGCGGATGAAGCCGGGCAGCGTGCTCGTCGACATCTCGATCGACCAGGGCGGCTGCTTCGAGGACTCGCGGCCGACCACGCACGACGACCCGACGTACCGGGTGCACGACTCGGTCTTCTACTGCGTCGCGAACATGCCCGGCGCGGTGCCGCACACGAGCACCTACGCGCTGACCAACGTCACCATGCCGTACGCCGTCGAGCTGGCCAACCGCGGCTGGCGCGACGCCCTGCGGGCCGACGCCGAGCCTGGCCAAGGGCCTCAACACCTACGACGGCGCGGTCACGTACGGGCCGGTGGCCGAGGCGCACGGCATGCCGCACACCCCGCTGGCGTCCGTGCTGGGCTGACGGGTGCTTTCCTGATGCCGTGACGAGCACAGTCCCCCGGCGGCGCCGCGCCCCTGCGCGACGCCGTCCGGGGGTATCTCGCGCACCTGCAGGTCGAGCGCGGGCTCGCCGGCGAACACCCTCGGCCGCCTACCGGCGCGACCTCGACCGCTACCTCGCGCACCTGGCGCCGCTGGGCGTCGCCGCGCCGGCCGAGGTGCGCGAGGAGCACGTCACCGCGTTCCTGGCCGCGATCCGCACCGGCGAGGACGGCGGCCGACCGCTCGTCGCCACCTCGGCGGCCCGGGCCGTGGTCGCCGTCCGGCAGTTCCACCGCTTCCTGCTACCTGGAGGGCACGGCGGCCGACCGACCCCGCCGGGCGAGGTGCGCCCGCCCGGCACGCCGCAGCGGCTGCCCAAGGCGCTGTCGGTGGCCGAGGTCGAGCGCCTGCTCGAGGCCGCGGGCGCCGAGGGCGGCGGCACCGGGCTGCGCGACCGGGCCCTGCTCGAGCTCCTCTACGGCAGCGGCGCGCGGATCAGCGAGGCGGTCGGCCTCGACGTCGACGACGTCGACCGCGACGTCACGACGAGGCGGCCTCGTGCGGCTGCGCGGCAAGGGCGGCAAGGAGCGGATCGTCCCGCTCGGGCAGCTACGCGACCCGGGCGCTCGACGCCTACCTCGTGCGGCTGCGGCCGCAGCTGGCCGCGCGACGGCAGGGGCGGGCCCGGCGCGTGTTCCTCAACGCCCGCGGGCGGGCGGCTGTCGCGGCAGAGCGCCTGGGCGGTGCTGCAGGCGGCGGCCCGCCGGGCTCGTCGGCCGGCCGGAGGCGCACGGTGTCTCGCCGCACACGCTGCGGCACTCGTTCGCCACCCACCTGCTCGAGGGCGGCGCCGACGTGCGCGTCGTCCAGGAGCTGCTGGGGCACGCCTCGGTGACGACGACGCAGATCTACACCCGGGTCACCGCCGACCACCTGCGCGAGGTGTACGCGGCCGCCCACCCGCGCGCCCTCGGCGTGCCCGCCGCCACGGCAGACAGGGCGCACGACGGTCCCCTAGCAAGGACCTGGGTTGAGCGGTGCGCGACGCGCCGACTAACCTCGCTGGGTCCGGGGCCTGCGCGAGCGATGATCGGGGGAGGCCGGCTCGCCCCGAGTCGCGCCCGCGTCGCCCACGCCCCCGACGTCCACGGAAGAATGGACCCGCTCGTGACACCCCAGACGCATGAGGCGCACGACCTGGGCCTCGACGTCGGTGACGGGCTCGACGGGCTCGTCGTCGGCGGCTTCGGGCCGACCGGTCGGCCGATGCCGAACGTTCCCCGTGCCGCAGCCGCTCACCGGCCACGGCCCCGCCCGGATCATCGCGATGTGCAACCAGAAGGGCGGCGTCGGCAAGACGACGTCCACGATCAACCTCGGTGCGGCGCTGGCCGAGTACGGCCGCAAGGTGCTGCTGCTCGACTTCGACCCGCAGGGCGCGCTGTCGGTCGGCCTCGGGATCAACCCGCACGAGCTCGACAAGACCATCTACAACCTGCTGCTCGAGCGGCACGTCGACATCCGGACGGTGATCCGGCCCGACCGGCGTCGCCGCTGCTCGACCTGCTGCCGGCGAACATCGACCTGTCCGCGGCCGAGGTGCAGCTGGTCAGCGAGGTCGCCCGCGAGCACGTGCTGGCGCGCGTGCTCCGCCCCGTGCTCGACGAGTACGACGTCGTGCTCATCGACTGCCAGCCCTCGCTCGGCCTGCTCACGGTCAACGCGCTGACCGCGGCGCACGGCGTGGTCATCCCGCTGGAGTGCGAGTTCTTCGCGCTGCGCGGCGTGGCGCTGCTCGTCGAGACGATCGAGAAGGTCCGCGACCGGCTGAACCCCGCCCTCGAGATCGACGGCATCCTCGCGACCATGTACGACCCGCGCACCCTGCACAGCCGCGAGGTCGTGGCGCGCGTCGTCGAGGCGTTCGGCGACCAGGTCTTCCACACGGTGATCGGGCGCACCGTGAAGTTCCCCGACGCCTCGGTCGCCGCCGAGCCGATCACCACCTACGCCAGCAGCCACGCCGGCGCCTACGCCTACCGCCTCCTCGCCCGCGAGCTCATCGCCCGCGGCGACGCCGCCTGAGCGCGCCGGCCGGACGTGACGGCTCGACCACCACGCAGGTGTCCGTCGGCGTTCCGGTGCCTCTGCCGGACGCCGAGCAGCCGTCGCCGCCGACCTCGTCGGTCGAGCTGCCGATCGACGAGGTACCCGCGCCGAGGACCGGCCCGGGAGCTCGTCGTGCCCGGCGGGTCCGCTGCCCGGGCCGGCCGCCCGGCGTTCGAGGTCCACCTCGACAACTTCGAGGGCCCGTTCGACCTGCTGCTCGGCCTGATCTCCAAGCACAAGCTCGACGTCACCGAGATCGCGCTCGCCACGCGTCACCGACGAGTTCGTCGCCTGGATCCGCGCCCGCGGCACCGACTGGGACCTCGACGAGACCAGCGAGTTCCTCGTCGTGGCCGCCACGCTGCTCGACCTCAAGGCCGCCCGGCTGCTGCCGCAGGCCGAGGTCGAGGACGACGAGGACCTGGCCCTGCTCGAGGCCCGCGACCTGCTGTTCGCCCGGCTGCTGCAGTACCGGGCCTTCAAGGACGTCGCCGCGACGCTGGCCGCCCGGATGGCCGAGGAGGCGCACCGGGTCCCGCGCGCCGTGCCGGTCGAGCCCCGGTTCGCGCGCCTGCTGCCCGAGCTCGTGCTCGGCGTGACGCCCGAGCAGCTGGCGCTGATCGCCGCCCAGGCGATGCAGCCCAAGGTGCCGCCGACGGTCGGGCTCGACCACCTGCACGCGCCCGACCGTGAGCGTGCGCGAGCAGGCGGCGCTGATCGTCGACCGGCTGCGGCGCACCCGCTCGGCGAGCTTCCGGATGCTCGTCGCCGACGCGTCGACCACGCTCGTGATCGTGGCGCGGTTCCTGGCGCTGCTCGAGCTGTTCCGCGAGGGTGCGGTCGCCTTCGACCAGGCGGCCCCGCTGGCCGACCTCACCGTCCGCTGGACCGGGGCGGACGACGGGGACGTCGAGGTCGACGACGAGTTCGACGCGTCCGAAGGGGCCGTCGATCCCGTCGGGTCCGACGCACCCGGCGCCTGACCGCTCCCCGCCGGGCGGGACCGGATCAGGCCGTGGCGTACCGCTCGATCACGAGGTCGGCGACGGCCGGGTGCACCCCGATCGGTCCGGCGACCCAGGTCGCCGCCGTACCGGCGATCACCCGCGCGAAGTGGCCGGGTGCCAGCAGGTACGGCGCCACCGCCACCGGTGCGGCGTGCTCGGCGAGCAGGGCGGTCACGGCCTCGTCCACCGTCGGGGACCGCCCCGTGGCGTAGGCGGCGACGACCGGTCCTCCGCGCCGCGCGCCGAGCAGTCGCGCCTGGGCCTCGACGTCCTCGACCGCGTCCGGGTCGCTCGAACCCGCCGCGGCGAGCACCGCCGGCGCGTCCCGTGGGGCGCCCGCCTCGGTGAGCCGGTCGTCGAGCGCCGACGCGAGCGCGGCGTCCGGCCCCAGCGGGCGGGCGACGGCGGCCCCGGCGTCCGCCGTGGCTCGCCCGATGTCGACCGCCACGTGGTAGCCGCGGGAGAGCAGGAGCGGGACGACGACCGCGCCGGGGCCGGCGGCGGCCAGCACGGACGGCAGGTCGGGCGCGGCGTTCTGCACGAACGCGACCCGGACGTCGAGATCGGGCCTGCGCTCCCGCACGGCGCCGAGCAGCGCCCGGACCGTCTCCTGTGCGGCCGGGTCACGGCTGCCGTGCGCGACGCCGACGAGGACGGCCGTCACGCGGACGCCAGGAGCTCGCGCAGCCGGACGACGTCCCCGACCACGACGACGGCCGGTGGCCGGACGCCCTCGGCGGCGGCGTCCTCGGCGACCAGCGGCGAGGGTCGAGACGAGCACGCGCTGCCGCGGGGTGGTCCCGTCGCTGATCACGGCGACCGGCGTGTCGGCGGCGCGGCCGCGCTTGACCAGTTCCTGGGCGACCCGGCCGAGGTGCGTCACCGCCATGAGCAGCACCAGCGTGCCCGGGACCGTTCGCGAGCGCGTCCCAGTCGACGGTCGCACCCGGGTGCGAGGGGTCGAGGTGCGCCGAGACGATCGCGAAGTCCTGCGTCACGCCGCGGTGCGTCACCGGGATGCCGGCCAGAGCCGGGACGGCGACGGCGCTCGTCACGCCCGGCACGACCTCGAACGGGACGCCGGCCGCGACGCAGGCGAGCGCCTCCTCGCCGCCGCGGCCGAAGACGTACGGGTCGCCGCCCTTGAGCCGCACCACCCGCCGGCCGGCGAGCGCGTGCTCGACGATCGTCGCGTTGATCTGGTCCTGCGTGAGGTTGTGGGCGTGCGGAGCCTTGCCCGCGTCGACGACGACCACGTCGGCGTCGAGCTCGCCGAGCAGCTCGCGCGGGGCGAGCTTGTCGACGACCACGACGTCCGCCTCGGCGAGTGCCCGCCGGCCGCGGACGGTGACGAGGCCCGGATCGCCGGGGCCGCCGCCGACGAGGGAGACGAGGCCGACGCCCGCCCGGCGGCGCCTGCGCAGCGGCAGGCTCCCGGTGTCGGCGGCGAGGGCGACGGCGCGGGCGAGCTCGCGCGAGCGGGCCGGGTCGCCGCTGGTGACGGCCACGGTGACGTCGCCGGCGCGGGCCACCGCCGGCGTGCGCGCCGAACCCGCGTCCGCATCGTCCGCCCGAACGCACCAGACGCGCAGCGCCTCGGCATCCGCGGCGACCTCGCCGTTGACGGCGGCGTCGTCCGTCGCGGCGTGCACGAGCCACGCTCCGTCGAGGTCGCCCGCGGCGTACCGGCGTGGGTGCGATGCCGACCCCGAGCGCCGCGAGCTCGGGGGTGACCCGGGGGGCGACCACGTGCACATCGGCGCCGGCGTCGACGAGCGCGCGCGTGCGGCGGGTGGCGACGGCCCCGCCGCCGACCACCACGACGAGGCGGCCCCGCAGGTCGAGCGCGAGGGGGTACGTCACGTCCACGGCAGGTCCCCCGCCATGCCGGCCGCCACGGTCGCCCCCGTGGCCTCGTCGACGAGGAGGAACGCGCCGGTCCGCCGGTTCACCGCGTACGGGTCCAGGGCGACCGGGTCCGCCGTGCGGACCGACACCCGCGCGAGGTCGTTCAGCCCGATCCCGGGCGCGGGCCGCAGCTGCGCCGACGCCAGGTCGAGCACGTCCCCGGCCTCGACCAGGGCGCGGGTCGTGCGGGTCGTGTGCTTGAGCAGGTAGCGGCGCGCGCCCAGGGGTTCCTCCGCCAGCCAGCAGACGGTCGCGTCGAAGGACCGGGTCAGCGGCGGCGCGGCGGCGGCGGGTGCGAGCAGGTCGCCGCGGGCGACGTCGACATCGTCCGCGAGCCGCAGCACGACCGAGCGGCCCTCGGGCGCGACCTCGAGCGGACCGTCCGCGCGTCTCCACCGCGGTCACCGACGTCCGCACGCCGGACGGGAGCACGACGACGTCGTCCCCGGTCCGGACCGCGCCGCCCGCGACCCGCCCGGCGTATCCGCGATAGCCGCGCTCGGGTGCGCGGACGACGTACTGGACGGGGAACCGCAGAGCCGAGGGCGGGCGTGCGATCTCGATCGTCTCGAGCAGGTCCAGCAGGGTGGGACCGGCGTACCAGGGGCTGCGCTGCGAGCCGATGACGACGTTGTCGCCCTGCAGTGCCGACACCGGCACCGCCGGGACGTCGCCGAGACCGAGCGCCGCCGACCAGCCGCGGAACTCGGCCACGACCTGCTCGAACGCCGACACGTCCCAACCCGCGAGGTCCATCTTGTTGACGACGAGCACGACGCGGGGCACCCGCAGCAGGGCCGCGACGGCCGCGTGCCGCCGGCTCTGCTCGGTGACCCCGCGCCGGACGTCCACGAGCACGACCGCGACGTCGGCGGTGGAGGCGCCGGTGACCATGTTCCGCGTGTACTGGACGTGTCCGGGGGTGTCGGCGAGGACGAAGGTGCGGCGCGCGGTGGCGAAGTAGCGGTAGGCGACGTCGATGGTGATGCCCTGCTCGCGTTCGGCGCGCAGGCCGTCGGTGAGCAGCGAGAGGTCGACCTCGCCCTCGACACCGCCCCGTCTGGCGCTCGCGGCGGCGACGGCGTCGAGCTGGTCGGCGTAGACGCCCTTCGCGTCGTGCAGCAGCCGCCCGAGCAGGGTGGACTTGCCGTCGTCCACCGAGCCCGCCGTGGCGACCCGCAGCAGGGTGCTCATCAGAAGTAGCCCTCTCGCTTGCGGTCCTCCATGGCGGCCTCGCCGGCGCGGTCGTCGGCCCGGGTCGCGCCGCGTTCGGTGACGCGCGTCACGGCGGTCTCGGCGACGACCTCCGGCACCGAGGCGGCGTCCGACTCGATCGCGCCGGTGCACGTCACGTCGCCGACGGTCCGGTAGCGGACCCTGCGCACCTCGAGTTCCTCCCCGGCACGGCGGGGCAGGTGCGGGGAGTCGGCCAGCCACATGCCGTCGCGCCGGAACACCCGCCGCTCGTGCGCGAAGTAGATCTCCGGGACGTCGATGCGCTCGCGGCCGATGTACGACCAGACGTCGAGCTCGGTCCAGTTCGAGAGCGGGAACACCCGGACGTGCTCGCCCGGCCGGTGCCGGCCGTTGTAGAGGTCCCACAGCTCGGGCCGTTGCCGGCGCGGGTCCCACTGGCCGAACTCGTCGCGCAGGCTGAACACCCGCTCCTTGGCCCTGGCCTTCTCCTCGTCGCGGCGCGCGCCCCCGAAGACGGCGTCGAACCGGTGCTCGGCGATGGCGTCGAGCAGCGTGACCGTCTGCAGCGGGTTGCGGCTGCCGCCGGGACGGTCGGCGACGCGGCCCCGCGCGATCGACTCCTCCACGGTGGCGACGAGCAGCCGCAGCCCGCGGTCGGCGGCCCACCGGTCCCGGAAGGCGAGGACCTCGGCGAAGTTGTGACCGGTGTCGACGTGCAGCAGGGGGAACGGCGCCCGGCCCGGCCAGAACGCCTTGACGGCGAGGTGGGAGAGGACGATCGAGTCCTTGCCGCCGCTGAACAGCAGCACCGGCCGCTCGAACTCCCCGGCGACCTCGCGCAGGATGTGGATCGCCTCGGACTCCAGCAGGTCCAGCTGCGTCGTCGGCAGCCCGGTCGACGCCACGGAGGTCGCGCTCATCCGTGCAGCCCGCACTCGGTCTTCGCCCGCCCCGACCAGCGGCCCGCCCGGGCGTCCTCGCCAGGTGCCACGGCGCGGGTGCAGGGCTCGCATCCGATCGAGGGATAGCCGAGCTGCAGCAGCGGGTTCGCGATCACACCGTTCTCCTCGACGTAGCGCTCGAGCTCCTCGTCCGACCAGGCCGCGAGCGGGTTGACCTTGACCATCGACCGCCTCGCGTCCCAGTCGACGACGGGCGTCGCGGCGCGCGACGGGCCGTCGGCGCGGCGCAGCCCGGTGATCCAGGCGCGGTACGGCGCGAGCGCCCGCTCCAGCGGCTCGACCTTGCGCAGCGCGCAGCAGCGGTCGGGGTCGCGCTCGAACAGCCGCGGCCCCTCCTCGGCGTCCTGCTCCACCACGCTCCGGCGGGGCGTCACGTCGATCAGCCGCACCGGGTAGGCCACGCGGACCGCGTCGCGGGTGCCGATGGTCTCCGCGAAGTGGTAGCCCGGTGTCGAGGAAGACCACCGGCGACGCCGGAGCGCACCCGGGAGACGAGGTCCTCGAGCACCGCGTCTGCATGGACGACGCGACGACGACGCCGTCGCCGAACTCCTCCAGGGCCCAGCGGACCACCTCGAGCGCGGGCGCGCCCTCCAGGTCGGAGTCGGCGGCCGCGACGCGGTCGGGCGTCCCAGGCGGTCGTCGTCATGTCCCCTCCCGGGAGAGCGACCGCGAGCGTGAAGGCGCGCACGCACGAGCGGCACTCCCAGCCCGCCGGCGTCGGCGCCCGCGGGCACGAGGTCCTCGTCGCCGCAGTAGGGGCAGTAGAACGGCACCTGACGCTGTCGCTCACTGCAGCAACCCCTCCTCCGCGCGCTGCACCCAGGTGGCGAACGGCTCGCCGTCGGTGCGGTGCGCCTGGTAGGCGCGCAGCAGGCGCTCGACGTAGTCGGGCAGCTGCGTCGGCGGTGACCTTGAGCCCGCGCAGCTTGCGGCCGAAGCCGGGCCCGCCGCCCTCGGCCGTCGTAGATGGCCGCCGAGGTGCACCTGGAACCCCTCGCCGCCGTCGACGATCGAGCCCTTGAGACCGATGTCGGCGAGCTGGAACCGCGCGCACGCGTTCGGGCAGCCGTTGACGTTGATGGTGATCGGGCGTGTCGAAGTCCGGGCAGCCGGCGCTCGAGCTCGCCGTACAGGTCCACGCGCGCGGGCCTTGGTCTCGACGATGGCGAGCTTGCAGAACTCGATGCCGGTGCAGGCGATCGTGCCGCGCCGGAACAGCGACGGCTGCGCGAGCAGGTCCTGCGCCGCGAGCTCGCCGACGAGCGGCTCCACCGACGCCGCCGGCACGTCGAGGATCAGCAGCTTCTGCTCGACCGTCGTCCGGACCCGCCCCGAGCCGTACGCCTCGCGCGAGGTCGGCGACCTCGACGAGCTGCGCGCCCGACGTCCGCCCGACCGGCAGCGCGACGCCGACGTAGAACCGGCCGTCGACCTGCCGGTGCACGCCGACGTGGTCGCGCGACCCGGCCGCCGGCGGCGGCGGAGCGGGGCCGTCGGGCAGCGCGACGCCGAGGTACTCCTTCTCGAGCACCTCGCGGAACCGCTCCGGCCCCCAGTCCGCCACGAGGAACTTCAGCCGCGCCCGGCTGCGCAGCCGCCGGTAGCCGTAGTCGCGGAACAGCTCCGGTCACCCCGCGCCCACACCTCCGGCACCCGGTCCGGGCTCGACGAAGGCGCCGAGCCGCTGGGCGATCATCGGGTTGGTCGAGAGCCCGCCGCCGACCCACAGGTCGAAGCCCGTCGCGCCGTCGGGGCCGCGGACGCCGACGAACGAGACGTCGTTGATCTCGTGCGACGGTGCAGTGCGACGTGCAGCCGCTGATCGCGGTCTTCCACTTGCGCGGCAGGTTCGTGAAGGCTCGGTGCGCGGCGCGCGCCACGGCCTCGGTGGCCTCGCAGCACGCCGGTGGCGTCGACGACCTCGTCGGCGTCGATGCCCGCCACCGGGCAGCCGAGGATGTTGCGCGGGGCGTCGCCGCACGTCGTCCGGCGTGGACAGGCCGACGGACTCGAGCCGGCTCCCAGATCGCGGGCACGTCCTCGATCCGGATCCAGTGGTACTGGACGTTCTGCCGGTCGGTGACGTCGGCGACGTCGCGGCCGAACTCCTCGGCGACCTCGCCGATCGCGCGGAGCTGCTCGGCGTCCAGCTGCCCGCCGGGGATGCGCACCCGCATCATGAAGTAGCGGTCCTCGATGTCGGCGTCCTCGAGCGCTCCGGTGCGGCCGCCGTCGATGCCGGGCCGGCGCTGGGTGTACAGCCCCCACCAGCGGAAACGCTGCCGCGAGGTCGGCCGGGTCGATCGGCGTCGAAGCCCTCGCGGGCGTACCGGGTGATCGATCCTGGCCCGCGACGTTGAGGCCGTCGTCGTCCTGCTTGGCCTGCTCGGCGGCGTTGAGCGCGACGCGGCCGTCCAGGGCCCACTGGCCCTGGCCTCGCGCTGGGCGCGTGGCATGGGTGCTCCTCGGGTGCGATGACGGAGCGGCGCACCGGGCGACGGGCGCGCACGGGCGAACGGGCGGACGTGTCAGCGCGCGACAGAGCGCGCTGGACGTCCGCAGCAGGTCGACGTGCCGCCGGCCGACACGAGCACGGCGGCCGGGTGGGTGGCCGCCGAGGTGCGTGTGCATGCGGACCTCCTGGTCCGGGACTCCGCCGCCCTGCGAAGTCCGCGCTTGCCCGCGGACATGCGGCGCCGGCCAGGTCATCACCCGGGGCACCCCACCGCGGTGGAGGGTTGCCGGCCAGCGAGCCGGGGCTTCGCGCTGGCGCTCATGACCTGTCGCCGACGGTAACAGCCCGCCCGCGCAGGGTCCGCAAGGCCGGGTCCACCCTCGGACGCCGCTCCGTCCGGACGTCCCGGCCGTGCGGAGGGACGACACGTCCGTCCAGCGGACACGGTATGGCGCAGTCTCGACGCCTCTGTTAGCTCCGCCGCCCAAGGTCGTGAGTGTCAGCGTCAAGCCCCGGCTCGCTGGCCGGCAACCCTCCACCGCGGTGGGGTGCCCCGGGTGATGACCAGGTCCGGCCCGTTCCGAGCGGTCCGGGCAAGCGCGGATCCGCGCAGGCGGGTCCCGGTGGCACACGGAGGCTTCCATGACGCGCACCCGGACGGCCCTCCGGTCGTCCCTGCTGTCGCGGCGTACGTCGATCTGCTGCGGACCGCCAGCGCGGTCTGTCCCCACCGCGCGCTGAGCCCCGCCCAGCGCGGCTCGGCCCGCTCGGTACCCGGCGTCCGGCGCGGGTTCTGCGCTCGACCGCATCACCCACGCCGAGGGGACGACCCATGCCTGCACCCCGTGCGCAGCCCGGTCCGCACCCGTCTCTCGACCCGGCACGCACCTCGACGGCGGGTCCTGCTCGCCGGCGGCGCCGCCGGTCGCGGCGCTCGCCCTGGCTGGCCGCGTGCGAGCACGGCCGACGCCGCGGCCGGCGGCAGCGACCGCCTCGCCCTCGTCGCCTACTCCACGCCGAAGGAGGCGTACGCCGAGCTCATCCCCGCCTTCCAGAGGACGGCGGCCGGCAGCGGCGTCACGTTCGCCCAGTCCTACGGCGCCTCCGGCGCGCAGTCCCGCGCCGTCGTCGCCGGGCTGCCGGCGGACGTCGCCGCGCTGTCGCTCGCCCCGGACGTCACCAAGCTCGTCGACGCCGGCCTCGTCGCGAAGGACTGGGACGCCGACGCCTACCACGGCATCGTCACCCGGTCGGTCGTCGTGCTCGTCGTCCGCAAGGGCAACCCCAAGCACATCCAGGGCTGGGACGACCTCGTCAGCACCGGGCGTGAAGGTGCTGACGCCCGAACCCGCTGAGCTCCGGAGGGGCCCGGTGGAACGTGCATGGCCGCCTACGGCGCGCAGCTCAAGGCCGGGCGGACGCCCGACCAGGCGCTCGCCTACCTCCAGCGAGCTCTTCAGCCACGTCGTCGCTCAGGACGCGTCGGCGGCGACGTCGCTGCAGACCTTCACCGGCGGCGTCGGCGACGTGCTCATCAGCTACGAGAACGAGGCGATCGCCGCCAAGGCCAAGGGCAAGGACGTCGACTGGGTCGTGCCCGACGCCACCATCCTCATCGAGAACCCCGTCGCGGTGACGACGAGGAGCGCGAACGCCGCGGCCGCGAAGGCCTTCGTCGACTTCCTCCGGACCAAGCCCGCGCAGGAGATCTTCGCCAAGTACGGCTACCGGCCGGTCGTCGACGGCGTGACCGGCCCGTACGCCTTCCCCACACCGAAGCAGCTCTTCACCATCGCCGACCTCGGCGGCTGGACGGACGTCTCGACGCGGTTCTTCGACCCGAAGGCGGGGCTGATCGTGCCCGATCGAGAAGGCGGTGGGGGTCGAGCGGTGGCTGACCTGCCGCTGGCCGGCTCCGATCGCGCGCCGCGCGGCGCCGCCGCCGCCCCCAGGGGCGGCGTCGCCGCGGCCGGCCGTGGCACCGCCGCACTGGCCACCGCGTCGACGGTCACGTTCCTCTCCGTCGTCGTGCTCCTGCCGATCGCCGCGCTGCTGGCGGCCGGAGTCGGCCCGGGCTTCCTCGCCACCGTCACGGAGCCCGAGGCGGTCGCCGCGCTCGACGTTCACGTCGGGGTCTCGCTCGTCGCGGTCGCCGTCGACCTCGTCGCCGGCCTCGCCGTCGCCTGGGTGCTGGTGCGCGACGACTTCCCGCGGCCGCCGGCGTCGTCGACGCGCTCGTCGACCTGCCGTTCGCGCTGCCGACGATCGTCGCCGGCCTCACGCTGCTGGCGCTGTACGGCGACGGGAGCCCGCTCGGGCTCGACCTCGCGTACACGCCGCGCCGGCGTCGCCCTCGCGCTGCTCTTCGTCACGCTGCCGTTCGTCGTGCGCAGCGTGCAGCCGGTGCTCGCCGACCTCGACCCGCGAGATCGAGGAGGCCGCCGCCACGCCTCGGCGCGCGGCTCGTGGACGACGTTCCGCCGGGTCGCTGCTGCCGACGCTGCTGCCGGCGCTCGTCACCGGCGGCGCCCAGGCCTTCGCGCGTGCGCTCGGCGAGTTCGGGTCGGTCGTGCTGATCTCGGGCAACCTGCCGTACCGGACGGAGGTCGCCTCCTGGTGGATCTTCACCCAGGTCGAGAACGGCGCCGCCGAGGCCGGCGCCGCTGTCGCCGTCGTCCTGCTCGCCGTGGCGCTCGTGGTCGTCGTCGACTGCGCCTGCTCGCGCGCCGCGCCGCCCGGGCGACCTGGAGGGACGCCGGTGAGCGGCCGGCGTCGCGCTGCGGGTCGCCGCGCTGGGCTACCTGGGGCTGATCGTCGTCGCGCCGGTCGTGATGATCGTCGTCCGGACCTTCGCCCACGGCATCGCGCCCGTCGTCGCCGCGCTGACCACCCCGGAGGCCGTGCACGCCGATCCTGCTCTCGCTGCTCGTCACCGCGATCGCCGTGCCGATCAACACGGTCTTCGGCGTCGTCTGCGCGTTCGTGCTGGTCCGGTATCCGGCCGCCGGGCAGCGGTCTCATCGCCGCCGTCGTGGACCTGCCGTTCGCCGTGTCGCCCGGTCGTGCTCGGCCTCGCGCTGGTCACGCTCTACGGCGCCCGGGGCTGGTTCGGCCCGCAGCTCGCGGCGCACGGCATCCACGTGATCTTCGCATTGCCCGGGATGGTGCTCGCCACCGTCTTCGTGTCGCTGCCGTTCGTCGTCAACGAGGTCGTGCCGGTGCTGCGCTGAGGCCGGCACCGACGCCGAGGAGGCCGCGGCGACGCTCGGCGCCGGCGGCTGGCAGACGTTCCGCCGGGTGACGTTGCCCGCGATCCGCTGGGGCCTCGTCTACGGCGTCGTCCTGACCGCCGCACGCGCGCTGGGGGAGTACGGCGCGGTGGCGATCGTCTCCGGCAGCGTGCTCGGCGTCACCCAGACGCTGCCGCTCTACGTCGAGGACCGGTTCGTCGCCCTCGACCTCACCGGCGCCTTCGCCGCGGGCCTGCTGCTCGGGCTCGTCGCCGTCGCCGTCCTCCTCGTGCTCACCGGGCTCGGGCGCCGCCTGGACCGCTCCCGATCGTCCGCGACGTCCTTACCGACGTCCTTACCGACGCCCTCACCGACGCCCAGGAGGCGAGCCGATGAGCATCTCCGCGACCCGGATATCCAAGCGGTTCGGCGACGTCGTGGCGCTCGACGACGTCGCCATCGACGTGCCCGACCGCTCGCTGACCGCCCTGCTCGGCCCCTCCGGCGGCGGCAAGTCGACGCTGCTGCGCATCCTCGCCGGGCTGGAGACGCCCCGACGCGGGCACCGTACGCATCGCCGGCGCCGACGTCACCGGCGTCCCCGTACGCGAGCGGGGCATCGGCTTCGTCTTCCAGCACTACGCCGCCGTTCCGGCACATGACCGTCGCGGAGAACGTCGGGTTCGCCCTCACCGTGCGCCGCCGCCCTAAGCGGGAGGTCAGGGCGCGGGTCGGCCGAGCTGCTCGCCCTGGTCCGCCTCGACGGCCTCGACGGCCGCTACCCCGGCCAGCTGTCCGGCGGGCAGCGGCAGCGGATGGCCCTCGCCCGCGCGCTGGCCGCCGAGCCGCGCGTGCTGCTGCTCGACGAGCCGTTCGGCGCGCTCGACGCCTCGATCCGGGCGGAGCTGCGGGAATGGCTGCGCCGGCTGCACGAGCAGGTGCCGGTCACGACCATCGTCGTCACGCACGATCAGGACGAGGCCCTCGAGCTGGCCGATCAGATCGTCGTGGTCGACCACGGCCGGGTCGAGCAGGCCGGCACGCCGGCGGAGCTCTACGACCGGCCGGCGAGCGAGTTCGTCATGACCTTCCTCGGCGCGAGCACCCGGCTGCACGGCTCGTGGCACCGCCCGCACGACCTCGAGCTCCTGACGCCGGGGACGCCGGGGACCCCGGGGACGCCGACGGGCGACGGTGACGGCGTCGACGGCGTCGTGGCCCGGGTGACGCCGCTGCCGACCCACGTGCGGGTGGACGTCGACGTGCCGGGCCACGACGGCGCCGTCCTCGTCCACCTGCCGCGCGGCGCGTCGCCCGACGGCCTCGAACCCGGGCGCCCCGTCCGGCTCGCGGCCCGCCGCCCGGGCCGCTTCGCCACGGGCTCGTGAAGACGTAGGCGTGAAGACGTAGGCGTGAAGCCGTAGGCCGGGACCCGGGGCGCGGGACGGTCAGGGCCCGGGCCGCCGGTGTCGTCGCTCGCCCGTCCCCCCCGACAGGGCAGGATGGAAGCCGTGACCCAGACACCACCTGACGTCGTCGAGCAGCCCCCGATCGAGGTGGATGCCCTGCCCTCGGGCGCCCGCGGGGCCCTGGAGGCGGTGCTCATGGTCGTCGAGGAGCCGGTCGACGAGGTGTCGCTGGCGTCGGCGCTCGGCGTCACGGTCGACCGGGTGAACCTGCTGCTCGGCGATCTCGCCTCCGAGTACGACCGCGACGGGCGCGGCTTCGAGCTGCGGCGCGTCGCGGGCGGCTGGCGGATCTACAGCCGGGCCGAGTACGCGCAGGTCATCGAGCGGTTCGTGCTCGACGGACAGACCGCCCGCCTCACCCAGGCGGCGCTCGAGACGCTGGCCATCGTCGCCTACCGGCAGCCGGTCAGCCGGGCGCGCGTGGGCGCCGTCCGCGGGGTCAACGTCGACGCGGTGATGCGCACCCTCACCAGCCGCGGGCTGGTGGAGGAGGCCGGCAACGACCCCGAGACCGGCGCCGTGCTGTACCGGACGACCACCTACTTCCTCCACCGGATCGGGCTGCGCAGCCTCGACGAGCTGCCGGCGCTCGCGCCGTTCCTGCCCGAGGTCGAGGCACTCGACGAGATCGGCGTGGGGGGCGCGCTGTGAGTGGCACGCCGGCGAACAAGGGGTCAGGCAAGGGCAAGGGCCCGAACAAGGGGCCGCACAAGGGGAAGGGCGGCTCGGCGGCGCGCGGCGGCGGCACCCGCGGGACGACCCGCGGCGGCGCCTTCGGCCGCCCGCGCCAGCCGCCCCAGCCGTCGGGGCCCGCGGTCGACGTGCACGTCCCCGACGGGGTCCGGCTGCAGAAGGTGCTGGCCCAGGCCGGCGTCGGGTCGCGGCGGCACTGCGAGGAGCTCATCGCCGCCGGCCGGGTCGACGTCGACGGCCGGCGGGTCACCGAGCTCGGCGTGCGGATCGACCCGAAGAAGAACGTCGTGCACGTCGACGGCGTCCGGGTCCAGCTCGACGAGAGCCTGGTGTACCTGGCGTTCAACAAGCCGCTCGGCGTGATCTCGGCGATGTCCGACCCGCAGGGGCGGCCCAACCTCGGTGACTTCGTCGCGAACCGCGAGGAGCGGCTGTTCCACGTGGGCAGGCTCGACGCCGACACCGAGGGCCTGATCCTGCTCACCAACGACGGCGAGCTCTCGCACCGGCTCAGCCACCCGAGCTACGAGGTGCCCAAGACCTACCTGGTCGAGGTCGCGGGGCCGGTCCCCAGAGACCTCGGCCGCCGGCTGCGCGCAGGCGTGGAGCTCGACGACGGCCTCGCGAGCGTCGACAGCTTCAAGGTGGTCGACGCCCGGCCGGGGAAGGCTCTGCTCGAGCTCGTGCTGCACGACGGGCGCAACCGGGTGGTGCGCCGCATGCTCGCCGCGGCCGGCCACCCGGTCGAGCAGCTGGTGCGCACCCAGGTCGGGCCGATCCGGCTCGGCGACCTGCGGACCGGCCGTACCCGGGTGCTCGGCCAGGCGGAGGTCGGGGCCCTCATGGCGGCCGCGGGGATGTAGGCGGTGGGTGTCCGCGGCCTGCGCCGGCTCGTCGGGGCCGGCGGCCAGGCGGACCGGGTCACGACCATCGAGCTGTTCTTCGACCTGGTCTTCGTCTTCACGATCACCCAGCTCACCCACCTCGTCGGGGACCACCCCGGGCCGGCCGCGCTGCTGCAGACGCTGCTCGTGCTGTGCGTCACCGGCTGGATGTACGGCGGCTACGCCTGGCTGACCAACCAGCTGCCGCCGGGCAGTGTCCTGCACCGCCTGCTCCTCGTCCTGGGGATGACGGGCTTCCTCACGATGGCGCTCGCGATCCCGCACGCGTTCGGGCGCGACGGGCTCGCGTTCGGGGTCGCCTATCTCGTCGTCGTCGCCCTGCACACCGGCGTCTTCGCCCTCGCCTCGGACACGGGTACGGTCCGCGCGGTCGCCCGGATGGCTCCGACGAACCTCGGCAGTGCCCTGGTCGTGGTGGCGGCCGGGTTCGTCGACGGGGTGCTCGACTGGGTGCTGTGGCCGCTGGCGATCGCCGTCGCGGCGGTGCCGGCCGCGCTCCGCCAGGGCCGGGGATTCACCATCCAGCCGGCGCACTTCGTGGAGCGGCACGGGCTCATCGTGATCGTTGCGCTGGGCGAGACGGTGGTGGCCCTGGGCGCCGCCCAGGAGCACCCGCTGGAGCCGTCGACCGTCGTCGGGGTCGCGCTCGGGCTGCTGCTCTGCGTGGCGCTGTGGTGGGTGTACTTCGACGTCGACGAGGGCCGCGCCGAGCACGCCCTCGCCGCGACCGCCCCCGATCGGCGGGGCATGGTGGCGCTGCAGGCGTTCGGCGGGGCCTTCGTGCCCCTGCTCCTCGGCATCGTCCTGTTCGCCGCCGGCCTGCGCCTCGCGACCGCCGACCCGTGGCAAGCCGCCGGGCCGGAGGCCGCGTGGTTGCTCGCCGGCGGCGTCGGCCTCTACCTGGCCGGCGAGGCGACGTTCAGACTGGCGCTCGGCATGCGGCCGGTGGCGGGCCGCTTCGCGGCATCCGGCGTCTGCGCGGCGTGCGCGCTCCTCGCGCCCCTGATGCCGGCCGCCGGACTCGTCGCCGTCCTCGGGTGCGTGCTCGTCGTGCTCCTCGCGGCCGAGGCCCGGGCCCGCCGCCGCGCCGCTCCCGTGCTCACCTGAGGCTGCATTACTCCGCGGGTGCTCACTGCGGGGTGGCAAGAGCGAGCCGAAGTGGAGCAACGCAGCCGGGGACGAGCACGGGTTCGCGGCGCGCCGGGGGTCCGTGATGCGGACCCGGCGTCCCGCGACGTGGTCGCCCGCCTAGGGTTGGCGGGTGCGCAGGAGGGAGGCGGCGGTGTCGATCGGATCGGTCCGGGCGGTGCGCGGCGCGACGCGGGTCGACGTCGACGACCGCGAGGCCATCCTCGCCGCCACCCGCGAGCTCGTCAGCGGCGTCCTCGACGCCAACGGCCTGCAGCCGCGGACGTCGTCAGCATCGTCTTCACCGCCACCCGCGACCTGACGGCGGTCGCGCCTGCGCTCGCCGCGCGCCAGCTCGGCCTGCACGACGTGGCGCTCATCTGCGCGCAGGAGATGTGGGTGGAGGGCTCGATGCCGCGCGTCGTCCGGCTGCTCGCGCACGTCGAGACCGACCGCCCGCGCGACCAGGTCGTCAACGTCTACCTGCAACGGCACCGAGGTGCTGCGCGCCGACGTGCCGGCTCCGGGAAGGTCCCGGCCCCGGCGCCCGCGTCGAGCGGGACCGTTCGGTGACCCTCGACCCGGCCGCCGCGCTCGAGCTCGGCACCGTGCGCGTCGTCGGCACCGGCCTGCTGGGCGCGAGCGTCGGCCTCGGGCTGTCGGCGTCCGGGGCCCGGGTGCTCCTGGCGGACGTCTCGCCCACCGCCCTCGCCCTCGCCCGCGACCTCGGCGCCGGCAGGCCCGACCGCCGGGACCGAGCGCGTCGACCTGGTCGTGGTCGCGGCCCCGCCCGACGTCACGGCCGCCGTGGTCGCCGAGGAGCTCAAGGCCCACCCGGACGCCGTCGTGACGGACGTGGCCTCGGTGAAGGCGGGCGTGCTCGCGGGCGCTGCGCGGCGTCCGGCGCCGACCTCGCCCGGCTACGTCGGCAGCCACCCGATGGCCGGCCGCGAGCGGTCGGGCGCGGTCGCCGCCCGCGGCGACCTGTTCCTCGGGCGCCCCTGGGTGCTGAGCCCCGCCCCGGACGGCGACCCCGCCGCGCTCGACCGCCGTGCGCAGGCTCGCGCTCGCGCTCGGGCGCGGTGCCCGTCGTGCTCGGCGCCGACGAGCACGACGACGCCGTCGCCCTGGTGTCGCACGTGCCGCAGGTCGCGGCCAGCCTCGTCGCCGCCCGGCTGCGGCACGCACCCGACGCACGCGGTGGCGCTCGCCGGTCAGGGGCTGCGCGACGTCACCCGGATCGCCGGCAGCGACCCGGCGCTGTGGGCGCAGATCCTCGCCGCGAACGCCGGCTCCGGTCGCGCCGGGTGCTCCGGGAGCTGCGCGACGACCTCGACGGTGTGCTCGCGGCGCTCGAGGCGCTGGCGGGCGAGCCGGCGGGCGGAGCGACCCCCGCCGTCGGGGCCCGCGGCGCCGTCGCGCGCGCCGTCGCCGACGGCAACCTCGGCCGCGAGCGGATCCCCGGCAAGCACGGCGGCGTCCCCGCCCGCTACACCGTCGTCACGGTGGTGATCCCCGACGAACCCGGCGCCCTGGGCCGGGTGTTCGCCGACATCGCCGCCGCGGGTACGAACGTCGAGGAGCTGGCGCTCGAGCACGCACCCGGCCGGGCCGTGGGCCTGCTCGAGGTCTCGGTGCTGCCGGCCGCCCGCGAGCACCTGGAGGAGGCGCTGACGGCGTCCGGCTGGCACGTCGTCGCCTGAGGCCGCCAGCGGGCTTGCAAGGTTCGCCGCGCACGCGTCGCCCGAACGGACGCTCAGGTCTCACCTGAACGCATCCGGCGCCGGTCGCGACTAGGCTGGACCAGGTTCCCCGACAGCTCCCGGAGGTTCAGCCGTGCCCGGCTCGCAGCACCCGCAGGCCTCGCAGCCGCCCGCTCGTGGTGGCGATCGACGGTCCCTCCGGCTCGGGCAAGTCGACCGTCTCCAGGCTCGTCGCCGCCCGGCTGGGCCTGGAGTACCTCGACACCGGCGCGATGTACCGGGCCGTCTGCTGGGCGTGCCTCGAGCGCGGGCATCGACCTGGCCGACGAGGCCGCGGTCGCCGAGGTCGCCCGCGGGCTCGACCTCGAGATGGGCACCGACCCCGACGCGCCGACGTCCGCGTCGACGGTCGCGACGTCGCCGTCGAGATCCGCGAGACCCGGGTGTCGGCCGCCGTCAGCGCCGTCGCCACGAACCTGGCCGTCCGCGCCGAGCTGCGCCGGCGCCAGCAGGAGCTCATCGCCGTCGCCCGTACGCGGCGAGCGCGGCGGCGTGGTCGCCGAGGGCCGCGACATCACGACGGTCGTCGCGCCCGACGCCGACGTCCGGATCCTCCTCACCGCCAGCGAGAACGCCCGGCTGGCGCGGCGCGCGCTCGAGGTGCACGGCTCCGACGACGAGCAGGCGCTCGCGGCGACCCGCGACCAGGTGGTGCGCCGCGACGCGCAGGACGCGACGGTCGCGGCAGTTCCTCGAGGCCGCCGACGGCGTGATCCGGCTCGACTCCTCGGGCCTTTCGCTGCGAGCAGACCGTCGAGCGCCGTGCTCGCCGTCGTCAGCCGAGCACGCGGGCCTCGAGGGGGTGCTCGCGGGAAAAGACCTGCTGGTCGAGCTCGCCGCTGAGTCGGTGGGCGCCGGTCGGGGTGCGTGACGTGAGCGATCGACCGGGGGTCGAGGCGCCGCCCGAAGGGCCACCGGCCCTGGCAGAGCTGCAGGAGCGCGAGGGTCCCGACGTCGCCCGCGCGCTGCGGGCCGGCCTGGAGGACTACGACCTCAGCCCCGAGGACCTGTCGCTCCTCGACGTCGACGACGCCGGCGCCGGCGACGGACCGGCCGCCCGGGCCGCTGCCGGTGCTCGCCGTCGTCGGGCGCCCGAACGTCGGCAAGTCGACCCTCGTCAACCGCATCCTGGGGCGCCGCGAGGCCGTCGTCCAGGACGTGCCCGGCGTCACCCGCGACCGCGTCACCTACGAGACCGAGTGGGCGGGCCGCCCCTTCGTCGTCGTCGACACCGGCGGCTGGGAGACCGACGTGCGCGGCCTCGACCAGCGCGTCGCGGAGCAGGCCGAGGTCGCCGTCGAGCTCGCCGACGCCGTGATGTTCGTGGTCGACGCCACCGTCGGCGCGACCGCCACCGACGAGGCCGTCGTCCGGCTGCTGCGGCGCTCGGGCAAGCCCGTCGTGCTGGCGGCCAACAAGGTCGACGACCAGCGCGGCGAGGCCGACGCCTCGGCGCTGTGGAACCTCGGGCTGGGCGAGCCGTACCCCGTCTCGGGCGTGCACGGCCGGGGGAGCGGGGACCTGCTCGGACGCCGTCCTCGAGGTGCTCGCCGCCGGTGTCGGCGGTCGGCGACCCGCTCGCGGGCGGCCTGCGCCGGGTCGCGCTGGTGGGCCGGCCGAACGTCGGCAAGTCCTCGCTGCTCAACGCGCTCGCCGGCGCGCAGCGCGTGGTCGTCGACGCGGTCGCCGGCACCACCCGCGACCCGGTCGACGAGGTCGTGACGATCGGCGGCCGGCCGTGGCGGTTCGTCGACACCGCGGGCATCCGGCGCCGGGTGCACCAGGCCGACGGCGCCGACTTCTACGCCTCGCTGCGCACGCAGGCGGCGCTCGAGAAGGCCGAGGTCGCGGTCGTGCTGCTCGACGCGGGGGAGCCGCTGACGGAGCAGGACACGCGCGTCGTGCAGATGGTCATCGACGCCGGCCGGGCCGTCGTGATCGCCTACAACAAGTGGGACCTCGTCGACGACGAGCGCCGCCGCTACCTCGAGCGCGAGTTCGAGCAGGACCTCGTACAGGTGCAGTGGGCGCCGCGGGTCAACCTCTCCGCGATGACGCGCCGGCACGTCGACCGGCTCGTGCCCGCGCTCGACACCGTCGCTCGCGTCGTGGGAGACTGCGCGTGCCGACGTCGCGGCTCAACGCGCTGCTGGCCGAGATCGTGTCGGCGCACCCGCACCCGGTGCGGGGCGGCAAGCAGCCGCGCATCCTCTACGGCACCCAGGCGTCGACCCGGCCGCCGCGGTTCGTGCTCTTCACCACCGGGTTCCTCGAGGCCGGGTACCGGCGGTTCGTCGAGCGCCGGCTGCGCGAGACCTTCGGCTTCGTCGGGACGCCGATCGAGGTGTCCGTGCGGCCGCGGGAGAAGCGCAAGCGCTGATCCGCCCGGCCCGGCCCTCAGCTGAGCGGGCCCGTGGCCGCACCGCGCGCCACCGGCCCGGACAGGGAAAGGGGCGCCGGTCGCCCGGCGCCCCTTTCCTCCCCTCCGGGCGCTGCCCCGTCGGCGCCCCGCCCGCATGGCACCGTATGCGCACCTCAAGCAAGGATCAAGTGTCTTGACGATAATCCTCGTGATCGTGCGAACAGTTGCGGTCGTGGCCGGTCCGGCGATCGGCCGGGAGGATCGCGGGTGAGGGCCACGGTCGCGATGCGATAGAGTCGGATGGCCGGTGGGAGACCACGGGCAGCGACCGGGACGTAGCGCAGTTTGGTAGCGCACTTGACTGGGGGTCAAGGGGTCGTGGGTTCAAATCCCGCCGTCCCGACTGGTGTTTCTGCAGGTCCCAGGCGCGGACGCGTCTCGACCGATGGCTCGCCCTTGAACGCGGGACCAAGATCTGGGATCCGTGTCGGGCTGGCTCCTCCTTGACGGTGAGTCAAGGAGTGCCGTTGCTCTTGGAGCCGAGTCAGGGCGGCAGCAACGCGGCGCCCAAGCCCACGGCTCAGGCGGGGCTCAGTGGTGGTGGTGCTGGCCGGCCAGCTCGTCGATCTCCAGGTACAGCTCCCTCACAGCTTCGACCTGGGCGAGGAAGCCGTGCGAACCGCCGGGCCCGATGGACTGGAAGAAGAACCCTTCCGCGGGCTTGTCGGGTGTCAGCCGGTGGTCGGGAGTGTTGCGCCGGTCGCGAAAGCTGACCGGCTGGGCCAGGCGGAACTCGAGCCGGTCCTCGGCGTCCCCCTCGGCGGAGCGGCCGGCCTGGTCGGTGATGGTGCCCGGGGTGAGGCGGACCGTGAGGACCTGGTCGAAGTCGGGCCCGGCGGTGATCTCATGCGCCAGATGCAGCCGCCCGCCGCGACCGAAGCACAGGTAGGTCAGCTCGCGACCCTCGTCGGGCCGAGCGTCGATGTCCAGCTCGCGGAAGTGCACCACGTCCAGGACCCGCGCGACGACCTCCATGGCGATCGGTGTCCCGCCGCGCTCGAAGTGACCCCTGACCAGGTTGCCCACCATCGAGTCCCTTGCCGGGCCGTCGCCGGCGGGGTCGAGCTCGGCGATGGGGAACTGCCTCGGGTCCCACGTGTACATGCCGCTCCCGGTGGCCCCACGGTCGTCGGCAAGCAGGCGGCGCACGTCCTCGTCGAAGTCGACCTCGAGCAGGACCTGGAAGTTGTGCGGCCGCATGAACATCGGCAGATGCGACATGTACAGCGTGTCCTCACCGAACAGCAGCATGCCGTGGATGCCCATGGTGGGGTCATGGGGCTGCCCGTCCGGCTGGGGCTGGCCGTGGTGCTGTCCGCCAGGTAGTCCGGGCTGCTCGTGCTCGTGCATCTTCGCCTCCAGGGTCGCCGGCGGCGGCGGAGTGCTGCGGCTGCCAATGCGCATTGTCCGCCTCGCCTGGCGGGTGTGGTAGGCCCCACCAGACCAGCCACGCGAGGCGTTACGACCGGCGGGGTGGAGGACGCATTCACGGCGCGTTCGGGCCTCCGCATGCGACGCCCTGCTCGAGCATGCCCGACACACGGGGGTGGGGCCGGCCACACCGGTTCGAGTGCCGGTACCGGCGCTGACGACCTGGTCCGACGTGGCGGGACCTGGCATGGCACAGCACACGCGTGCGAAGATCGACCCGTCCGAAGCGGTCAGGCTATATCGAACGGACGCGACGATGCCAACACCAGGACTTGTCCCTGCCGACGGCGACCCGCCGCAAGAGCCTGCCACTGCTGAGCTGGCTCCTGCTCAAGGCGTTCAACCCCGCGAGGCCGATACGCCGCGCACCGAGCACCCGTTGCCCGAGAGCTCTCCATCCGGCGGTGCTACCGACGCCAACGCTTGATCCACCAGCTGCGACCACGCACAGGCGGGAATCATCATCATGGGGCTCGAGTTTCAGAACCAGTATCACGGCACGATCTGGATCGCGCTCGTTTACGGGGATCAGGGTTGCGCCTCGAGATTCAGGAAGCAAGGATGGTGGGGCGTCGACTCCGGTCAGACCCGTACCCTCTGGAACGTAAATCTGCAGACGGTGAACCGGTTCGCATCGTTTTACGCCCAGGAGTTCAAGGGCGGCGGTGGGGCCACGTGGAACGGCACAGGCAACAACTGGTACCTGATTCGTGACGTCGCTTTCAACCAGTGCTACGAGGACACCACCGGCTGCAACCAGCAACCGAACTTCGTGGGGATCGACTTCGACCAGGCAGACAACGGTCACCACAACTTCAACGGTTTGCGCATAACGCTGGGTCCGGCGCCCGGACAGATCCAGACGATAGGTTCGGTTCTCATCGACTGACTCCGCGGATGTCGGCCATTGCGACGGCTTCTTGGCGGAATGAGCGGCGGCCAGCGCACTGCCGGTGCCGACCCGGTGCGCCTCATCCAATTCTGTCTCCCCTCATCGCGGGTGTGGTCCACTCCAGTCGCCTCGTGTCGACTCCAGGCGCGTGCCAGCGCGGGAATCGGGCTCGTCGACGGGCTCTTGCTCGCGCTGTCGCCCGCCCCGCCTCGCACGCCCCCGTTGACCTCCGAGCTCGGGACCGAGTTGGGACCACACGCCATGCGCACCAGGACACCCTGAGCACGAGGACGCACCCGATCACACAGAACGGTGGCCCGGCCGGGCGCTGACCCGTGGACCAGTTGGGGACTGCACGCTGCGCCGCCGCTACCGAACGCCGAGCGCGAGGACCTGCCCGCGCCGACGGGAAGTCCCAGGAGGACTCGGATCTTGGTGCCATCGCCCGGTTCCGGGCGACCTCAAGGCTCTGCCGGCGGCCGCGCAGCGTAACGCCGGCGCCCCTGCGGGGACCTCCGGAGAGGTAGCGCGCGTCTGGCCGGAGGAGGAACCCATGTCCCAGAATGTCGACGGCTTGGCCGATGTCGAGCGGGCCCGCGCCGAGCGAACCCCGCTGTTCGGGGGCTCCGAGCTCGCGGCCCGGGTCGAGCGAGCCGAGGCGGAGCTGCTCGCGGAGGCGACGAGGGTTACCCTCCGCCGACGCGCACACGAGGACGGCGGCTTCGTGACGCCCGTCGCTGGCGGCGTGGCGACCTTCGCGGAGCAGGGATCCCCGTACAACAAGGTCACCGGCCTGGGATTCGACGGGCTGCCGGAGCCGGCGACGCTGACCCAGGTCGAGGAAGCCTTCGCGTGTCGCGGGGCGGCGACCCAGGCGGAGGTGGCGAGTCTGGGCGATCCGGGACTCGTCGAGCTGCTGGTGGGGCGCGGATACCGGCTGGTGTCGTTCGAGAATGTCCTCGGTAGGGACCTGCAGGCTGATGTCCGCCCCGTCGACGTCCCCGGGGTCGAGGTGCGCCGCAGCGGCCCCGACGAGGTCGACGCGTGGGTCGAGGTCGTGACCGACGCCGGCGCGCACCCGGACAGCCAGGGCATCGCCATGGAGGAATTCCCGCGGGACGTCCTCGAACGGGCCGAACGTGACTCGGCCGCCCTGCCGGGCATCCGCAGGTACATCGCCCTGCGGGCGGGCCTACCAGCGGGTGGTGCCAGTCTCCGCGTGACGGACGGCATCGCTCAGCTCACCGGTGCCGGCACCGTGCCGGCGCACCGGCGGCACGGGGTGCAGACGGCCCTGCTCGCGGCACGCCTCGCGGACGCGGCGGCCGCCGGCTGCAACGTGGCCGTGGTGACGACCAAGCCCGGTTCCCGGTCGCAACACAACGTCCAGCGCCGCGGCTTCGACCTGCTCTACGTCCGCGCCGTCCTCGTCAAGGAGCCCTGAACAGACGCGTCCTGCTGACACTCGTTTGTGAGCGTAGCCGCAGGTAGAAGCCGTAGGAGGCGTTGTCGGGAGGGCGCATGATCCGCTGGTCTCATCTGTGTCAGGAGCCCAAGGCGACCGCTGCTGCAAGGGCAGCCAGAGCCGCGAGCAGAAGGAACACCAGGCCGTACCCACCGGGGCCCGCGGCCAGGGCGCTGCCGGCCCAGGGCGCCGAGGCTGTGGCGAGCAGCGCCGACCCGGATAGCCGGCTGCTGAGTCGGCCGTAGTGGGATCTGCCCCAGCGGTCGGTGACCGCCGTGGCTTGGACGAGGGTGTGCAGGCCGCGAGCGGCGCCGGCAAGGACGGCGACTGTGACGAGCGCCGGCACGCTGGTGGTCGGGACGACGGCGAGGCCGGCGATGGTGGCGCCGATGGTTGTGAGGACGAGTGCGGTCCGCGTGGCGGGCGTGGTGGTTGCGGAGAGCCGGGGGTAGAGCAGTCGGCCGGCGACTTGGCCGGCGCCGCCGATGCCGAGGACCGCGGCTGCCGTGGTCGCGCCGGCGCCGCGTTCGAGCAGCAGCGGGACGAGATTGATGAGGGCCGCCGTGCCGGCGAAGGCGCCGAGCGTGAGCGCGACGGCCAGGAGCGCGAAGCGACGACTGCGTGCCACGGTGCCCGTCGCGTCGACGTCCAGCTGTGGTTCGACGGGACGAGCTCGAGCTCGGCGGGCGGACGGCCAGGGGCCGCGGAGGCCGAGGGCGTGCGTGGGGACCGTGAGCACCGCGAGGACGACGGCGAGAATCAGGTAGGTCCGCCGCCAGCCGTGGGCGCCGTCGAGCACTGCGGTGATCGGCGCGAAGACCGTGCTGGCGAAGCCTGCGACGAGGGTGAGCGCCGTCAGGGCTCGCACGTGGTTCGGGTGCCACCACCGGGTGAGCGCGGCGAACGCGGGCGGATAGAGGGTACCTGCCATGGCGGCACCGCCGAGCAGCCAGGCCACCACGAAGAGCGGGTACGTGGGGGCGAGGGCGATGCCGAGGGTCGCGATGACGCCGAGGAGGGATC
The DNA here is from genome assembly GCA_963792195.1 of uncultured Actinomycetota bacterium. Classification (GTDB taxonomy): domain Bacteria; phylum Actinomycetota; class Actinomycetes; order Actinomycetales; family Kineosporiaceae; genus DATKNA01. Next base: position 43,320 of record CAWBVK010000018.1, read on the forward strand.
CGGCGGTCATGACGGTTCGCGGACCGCCCCGGTCGAGGCGGCGACCGACCAGGAGTCCGATCCCGGCCGAGGTGACCAGGGCGAGGGAGAACGCCGCGGTGACGCTGGGGGTGGACCAGCCGGTGTCGCGGCTGATGCTCGGTGCCAGCACCGGAAAGGCGTAGTACAGGACGCCCCAGCTGACGATCTGGGTCAGGCTCAGGACGGTCAGGACGCGGCGCCGCAGCGAGATGGCGACGTCGACGTCGTGGCCGGTCTCGACGTGGTTCAGCACGTCCCGGGCGTGGCTGTGTCGCTGCCGGGGCGTAGGCCGATGGTGCCGGCCAGGACGGCGACTCGGGGGTGCTGGTCGCGGGGGTGCAGCAGCCGCCGGCGGTGTCGCTGTCGTCGTCGAAGAGGCCGCTGCCGCCGCAGACGCCGGTCTCGGGCAGGTCGAGCTCGACCCGGGCGGCGGCGTCGTGGTCGCCGGCCAGCTCGGCCACCACGGAGCGGACCTGCTCGTAGCCCGTCAGCGCGAGGAACGTCGGGGCTCGTCCGTAGCTCTTCATCCCGACGACGTACAGGCCGGGCTCGGGGGTGGCGAGTTCGGCGGCGCCGTGCGGGGGGACCGACCCGCAGGAGTGGACGTTGGGGTCGATCAGGGGTGCGAGCTTGCGCGGTGCCTGCAGGACCGGGTCCAGGTCGAGGCGGACCTCGGACAGCCAGGTCAGGTCGGGTCGGAAGCCGGTCAGGACGACGACCTCGTCGACGTCGTCGAGGACCTGCCCGTTCTCGGCGGTGAGCCGCAGGAAGCCGGTCTCGGTGGGCTCGACGACCGAGGTGCGGAAGCCACGCCGGACCTCGACGGTGCCGGAGTCGACGGCTGTCCCGGGCGCGCATGCCGAGGGCGCCGCGGGCGGGCAGCTGGTCGGCGCTGCCGCCGCCGAAGGCGGCCTGGACGGCGGCGTCCGTGCCGCGACGCACGAGCCAGGTGATCCGCGTGCCGGGATGCTGCCGAGCGAGGTCGGCGAGGGCGACCAGGGCGGTGAGCGCGGAGTGGCCGCTGCCGGCGACGGCGATGTGCCGCTCGGCGTAGCGGGCGCGGACGGCGGCGTCGTCGAGGTTCGGCACGCGGTAGGTCACGTGCGGGGCGACTGCGCGGGTCGTGCTCGCCGAGGGCGGGCAGGCCGTCGCCACCGAGCGGGTTCGGTCGCGTCCAGGTGCCGCTGGCGTCGATGACTGCGCGGGCGGTGAGTCGGTCCTCGCGGCCGTCGGCGGTCCGGACGTGCAGGACGAAGGGCTCGCGGTCCCGGCCGTCGCTGACGAGCAGGTCCCGGCCGCGGCGGGCGACGCCGGTGACCTGGGTGCGGTAGCGGACGCGGTCGCCCGAGGACGTCGGCGAGCGGCTGCAGGTACAGCTCGGCCCACTCCTGCCCGGTGGGGTATGCGGTCGGGCGCCGGGGGTGTCCAGCCGGTCGGGGCGAGCAGGGCGGCCGCAGCCCGGTCGACCAGCTCGGACCACTGGGAGAACAGCCGGACGTGGTTCCACTCACGCACCGCAGCGCCGGCCTGGTCGCCGGCCTCCAGGACCAGCGGCTCGATGCCGCGGGCGAGCAGGTGGGCGGCGGCTGCCAGTCCGACCGGTCCGGCGCCGATCACCACCACGGGCAGCTCGGCGCCGGTCTCGTGCTCAGTCACGATCTCTTCCTTTCATGAGCGTTCGCGTGAGTCAGGTGGGGGAGGGGAGTCGTCAGCCGCAGCAGGTCGCGTCGTCGGCGACCGCCTCGCGCTTGGCGCCTGGGTCGCAGCAGGCACCGGCAGTGACGGCGTCGGCCGGGCTGCCGCAGCAGACGCTCACCCGGGTGGCGCTGTCGTGCTCGCGGCGGGCGTGACGGTGGTGGGCTGACAGCAGGTTGACTGGGTGGTCATGCTCACGCTCCTCGCGTGATGTCGGACCGGACGGGGATTCTGGGACCGCTCCAGCCGTCCCGGTCGCTGCATCGACATCTGTCTAAGTAGGGCCACCTTGCCTCAGGAATCGACTCTCGTCAATATAGAGGCATGTCGATGCAGCTCCCCGTCGTTCAGCCGGCCGTCGCGTGCTGCCCTCCGCTGGCGTCGGCTCCGCTGACGCGCGAGGCCGCAGATGACGTGGCGCGGATGTTCAAGGCGCTCGGGGATCCGGTCCGGCTGCGGTTGCTGTCGCTGATCGCCTCCGCTGGCTCCGAGGCCTGCGTGTGCGACCTCAACGACGCCTTCGACCTGACTCAGCCGACGATCTCGCATCACCTCAAGGTGCTCCGCGAGGCCGGGCTGGTCACATCCGAGCGGCGCGGGACGTGGGTGTACTACCGACTCGACCCCCAGGCGCTCGCACGGCTGGCCGCCCTGCTCGACACCGCTGGGGTTCCCGTCTGACGGGCTACACCTACGAGCTGTGCGCCGAGCAGGCGTCCTCGGTTGCGGTCGCCGGTGACGCGGATGGCGATGGGGGTGGCGCCTTGGTAGTAGGCCTTGTGGTCGTCGCAGTCGAGGCGCCGGTCGGCGGCGTCCATCTGTGGGCCGCGCTGTGACGACGGTGACGTCCACGGTGGGGTCGGGTTCACGGGCGCGCAGGGCGGCGCTGATGCCGGCGTCGCTGCCGCCGACGGCGACGAGGTGAGTCACCGAGTCTCCTCGAGCTCGACGTGGGCGGCGACTGCGTGCTCGGCGGCGGCAGCGCGATCGTGCCTGTCGGGGTAGAGCGCCAGGACCAGGCCGAGGCCGACGACGGCACCGAGGACCTGGGCGGCGATGAACGGGGGGACCGATGCGGGGGCGATGCCCGCGAAGCTGTCGGAGAACACACGGCCGATGGTGACGGCGGGGTTGGCGAACGACGTGGAGGACGTGAACCAGTAGGCCGCCCCGATGTAGGCGCCGACGGCGGCAGCGGCCAGGGTGCCGCGGCCGGTCCGGGCCAGGGCGAAGATGACGGCGATCAGTCCGGCGGTCGCGACCACCTCGGCGAGCCCGGCCGACCAGCTGGCGCGGTCGTGGGTGGAGATCTCGACGGGAGCCAGCCCGTACATGGCGTTCGCCAGGACGGCGCCGAGGACGGCTCCCACCACCTGCGCCACGGTGTAGGAGGCGACGTCTCGACCGGGTAGGCCGTGACGGGTCCCGTCGACAGTGCGGGCGGCGTGGGCTCGGCGGCCGAGAAGCCAGTCCGTGGCGGACACCACCGGGTTGAAGTGGGCACCTGACACTGGCCCGAAGACCAGGATCAGGACGGCGAGCCCGAACACGGTCGCGGTGCTGTTCTCCAGCAGGTGCAACCCGGCCTCGCCGGGGGACAGTCGCTGCGCGGCGATCCCGGACCCGACGACCACGGTGACCAGCAGCCCGGTCCCCACCGCCTCGGCGAGCAGCCGGCGCCACAGCTCGGGCCGGGTGGCGGCGGGCGGGGGCTTGACGTATTGCGACATACTTCAACCATACTTGTTACAACTACTGTTGAGGTACCGTCTGGAGGTGGGACGGGAGTGAACGTCGACCGCCGGGCCTCGATCCACGCAGCCCTGGGCGAGCCGCTCCGGCTGGCGATCGTCGACCACCTCGTGCTCGGTGACGCCTCACCCGGGGAGCTGGCCACCCGGATGAACGTGCCGAGCAACCTGCTGGCCTTCCATCTGGGCGTCCTCGACGACGCCGGCATCGTGCGCCGGGTCAAGTCCGAGGGCGACGGCCGCCGCCAGTACGTACAGCTGCGCCTCGACGACCCCACCGTCGCCCCCCTCACCCGGCCCGTGCCCACTGACGCACTGACCGCATCCCTGGGTCGCGCCCTCGATCGCACCCGCGAGCTCGTCTTCGTCTGCACCGCGAACTCCGCCCGCTCCCAGCTCGCCGCCGCAGCCTGGCAACAGGTCAGCCCCATCCCGGCGACGTCCGCAGGCACCCACCCCGCCGACCACGTCCACCCGACAGCCGTGGAGACCGGACGCCGGCACGGCCTCGACCTCACCGGCGCCACCACCTCCGACCTCACGGACCTCGCCGATATCCGCGTCCCCGACGGGAGGACGCTCCTGGTCGCCGTCTGCGACAACGCCCACGAGGAACTCACCCGGACCGGCCTGCCCGGGCATGACCACGACGATGACACGGCCGGTGGACGGCGGTGGCTGCACTGGCACGTGCCCGACCCCGTCCGAGCCGCGACGCACGAGGCCTTCGAGGCGGCCTACGCCCAGATCACCGAACGGGTCGTCAGGCTCGCCGCGGCCTTGAACGACCTTCCGCGCGCGTCCTGAACGCGGCACCCGAACAAGCGTCACGGCAAGGAGGCCGTCATGACCGACACCACGCCCCGCCCCTCAGGGGCGACCCTCCCGCTGGACCAGGCCATGGTCCTGCGCAGCGCGGCCATCCGGCTCTCGGACGACTTCCGAGGCGTCTTCGGCCCCGAGACGATCGAGCGGTTCCTGCACTCCTCGTTCGACCAGTTCGCCGACCGCGCCACGATCCCGCAGTTCCTGCCGCTCATGGCCGAACGCTTCGCCCGGCAACGGCTGCGTGCCCTGGCCAAGGTCGAGGGCCTGCACGACGACGGCAAGCCCGCCGTCCTGTTCCTCTGCGTCCACAACGCCGGCCGCTCCCAGATGGCGATGGGCTTCTTCCAGCACCTCGCCGGGGACCGCGCCGTCGCCTGGTCCGGGGGCAGCGAACCCGGCATCGCGGTCAACCCCGCCGCGGTCGCCGCAATGGCCGAACGCGGCATCGACATCTCCAAGGAGTTCCCGAAGCCCTGGACCGACGAGACCGTCCGCGCCGCAGACGTCGTCATCACCATGGGCTGCGGCGACGCCTGCCCCATCTTCCCGGGCAAGCGATACGAGGAGTGGGTCCTCGAAGATCCCGCCGGCCAGGACGCCGCCGCCGTCCGCCCCATCCGCGACGAGATCGAGCGTCGGGTCCGCACCCTGCTCGACGAGCTGAGCGTGCCAGCAGCGTGACCCTAACTTTCCCTGGACCCGGGAACTTGGCAGTGCTGACCCCAAGACCTGCCGGTCCGAGGCACCCGCACGTGCGCACGGGCCGGCTCCGGGCGAGCTGGGCCGCCGGTTGGGACCAGCTTGGGGCTACACGGCATGCGCGGCCGGGCACGCTGAGCACGACCACCAAGGCCGGTCACACGCAGGTCTGTCGTCCCGGCCTGCGACAACAGCTACCCCTCCGTCCTGGGGGTCAAGGGGTCGTGGGTTCAGATCCCGCCGTCCCGACATTCTGACCGGCCCCTGGCCTGCTCGAGAACGCGCAGGTCAGGGGCCGGATCGCGTCCGACGGCCAGAGTCGGCAGCGAGGATCGCCGGAACCGGACGGGGAGCACCGACGCGCTTCGGGGCGCTTTGCGTCCCCGCCCGACGGCACGTCGCCAGGCGGATCGGGAGCGAGCGGTGCGCCTGAGGCCGCCACGATCTACCGGCTCACGCGCGGGGTCACCGACGTGCGCCGGGGTGGCGAGCATCGTCGCGTGCGTCTCGTACGGGCATTCGGTCGACGTCGCTCACACCACACGTGGAGAACGAGACCGTGAAATGAGACTGCACGAGAGTGCAGTCGAATTGCTTGTTCCACCACTTGCCGGCCTGAACATGTGAACATCGGGCTCCGTTCGTCACCTTCCGCGTCCAACCGACTTCGAAGCGTCTCGAGGATGACGCGACGCGGGCGCGCACGCGCGCGCGGTCTCTCCCAGGCCTATTCCTTCAAGGGCACGATTGCTACGCTGACGGCCACTTCGGCGAGCCCTTCCAGTGCGCCGATATCCCCTTTGGGGAGGGGCGATGTCGCAGACGCCTGGTGACCCGGTCCCGCCGCCGGGAAGACCGATGAGCCGCGCCACATCCCTTCGGAGTTCGCTGCAAAGGCGCACTGTTCGCTGGGCGGTCGGCCTCGCCCTGGTGACTCTGGCTTTCACGGCGAACCCGCCGTCCGCCCTGTCCGACTCCCGAGCGGTACAGGCGGGCGAGCAGACGGCTGACGAGGGCCAGGAGCACGCGGCCGAAGACCTGGCCAGCACTCCAATTGATCAGATCGAGCGTGAGACCGCGGCCAATGCCGACCGCATCTTCCACGAGACCGGACGCCGGCCGGGCACTGCCCCAGGCAGCGCGTCGGCCACGGCGGTCAGCGTCGATCCGAGGATGTCGGGGCAGTGGAGCGCCGTCGTCGACACGGGCGTGGTACCGGTGTTCGAGGCCGTCCTGCCCGATGGCAAGGTGCTGATGTGGGACTCGGTCGGTGACAATGCGGCCGAGACCTACCCCAACCAGACCTTCACCCGAGCCCAGGTCTGGAACCCGGCCGACGACACGTACAAGCGGGTCGACGTCCAAGGGTACAACATCTTCTGCGCCGGATTCACTCATCTGCAGAACGGCAATGTGCTCGTGGCAGGCGGCAACAAGGACACGTCGCTGGCGGGCATCGTCCAGACGCACGTCTTCGACTGGCGGACCGAAACGTGGTCGCGGGGTCCGGACATGGCCGCCGGCCGGTGGTACCCGTCGGTGGCGGAGACGGCCAATGGCGAGGCGACGATCGTGGGCGGCGGCCCCGTCACGGATGAGGTGTACCAGACCGACGGCTCGATCCGGCCGCTGAGCAATGCCACGAACAGCACGTACGGGGGCCGGCAGTATCCTTTCATGAATTCACGCCCCGACACTCAGCTCGGCATGTACGGCCCGTACGACCTACTGAACACCCTGGTGACATCGGGCAACGGCGCAGTGACGGGCAGCCGTACCCGCGACGGCGCACTCCGCGATTACGGCAGCTTCGCCAGCTACGACATCGGCAAGACCCTCGTCACCGGCGGCGGTAACCTCAGCGAAGACGGTCTGACCAACGTCCCGACGAGAACGTCACTGATCCTCGACACCACTACGGGGTCGGTGCCGACGATCACGACGACCGGCTCGCTCAACACCCGGCGCCGCCAGTTCAACTCCACGATCCTCGCCGACGGATCGGTCCTGGCCACGGGCGGCGAGACCAGCGCCGTCGTCTCGGGCCTCGTCGATCTCGATCACGCCGCCACGGCCGCCGAACGTTGGGATCCAGCGACGGGCGCCTGGACCACACTGGCCAGCGCCGATCGCATCCGGCAATACCACTCCACGGCCACGCTGCTGCCCGACGGCCGCGTGCTCACCGGCGGGGGCGGCGTCTGCGGCATCTGCATGACCGTCGGGTACCTCGAGAAGAACGTCGAGTACTTCACGCCGCCGTACCTCTACGCCAAGGACGGCAGCGGCAACCTGGCCCCCCGCCCCGTCATCTCGAGCGCGCCGGCGGCCATCGGCATCAACGCGATCTTCACCGTCACCTCTCCGCAGGCCGGCGGGATCGCCAAGGTCGGACTCGTCGGGCTGAGCAGCGTGACGCACGACGTGGATCAAGGCCAGCGCTACGTGCCGCTCCGGTTCACGGCCTCGGGAACGACGCTCACCGTCACCGGGCCACCGAGTGGCGGCGCGGCGCCTCCCGGCTACTACATGCTGTTCCTCACCGACTCGTCCGGCGTGCCCTCGTTCGCCGCCATGCTCCAGGTGTCCAAGGGGTCGACGCCCTTGATGAGCGGCGTCAAGAACAGTGCGGCGGGACGCTGCAGCGACGTACCCTCCTCCAACCTCGCCATCCGGACGTATCTGCAGGTCTACACGTGCAACAACACGAAGGCGCAGGCACTCACGCGCTTCCCGGTCGGCGGTTCACTGCGTGTGCTGGGGAATTGTCTGGACGTGCCGTCACAACATTTCGTGGCGGGTCAGAAGGTCTGGACCTACAGCTGCAACGGCACGAGAGCGCAAACCTGGGTGTTCGGCACCAACGGCACCATCCGTCCGGCCGCTGCCACCACCTTGTGTGTGGCTCCCTCGGGGACGGCCAACGGGGCGCCGATCATGCTGGCAATCTGCACTGGCAGCAGCATCCAGAAGTGGGCCTGGTAAGGGTCGGCCGCCCGGTCCGTGCTTGTTCAGTCGCTGATCGCCGGTGCGGCACGGACGTGGCGGTGAAGGGAGCGATGTCGGCGCACGTGACGGGGGAAGCCGAGGCGGTCCGAGCCGTAGAACGCCGGCAGCCGGGCCAGGACGCGACCGAATCGCCGCGGACGTCATGACCGAGTACGTCTAGCGCCCTCCGACCGTCGGCGGCAGCATCGCCGAGTCGGCGGTGCGGCGTTGCGCCGGCGGTGCGTACTGTGCCGCCATGCCACGCTCCGCCGCCCGACGCTCGGCCATCCAGGCCTCGAAGTTGGCCGGTGACATGGGGCGACTCAGGTAGTAGCCCTGCACGATGATCGCGCCGAACTGCTGCAGGCGTCTCCAGGTCGCAAGGTCTTCGAGGCCGAGGACCGCACCCGCACCGAGGCCCACGGAACCCGAGCGGTCAACCGGTGCGACGATGAGGCGTGCCTGGTGCGCAGCGTTTCGCCGGCCGGGTCGAGGCCGGCCGAGGCGGTCGCGGCGTGATCGTCATCCCCTTCGACCCGGACGAGGAGTGGGGGACCCGTTCCGAGCACCGGGTGCACGGGACCGTCAACGGCATGGGCGTCCGCGGGACGATCGCACGCGCCGGCGGCGGGTGGGCGTTCACCATGACGCCGATGATGATGCGCGGCACGGACGTCGGGGCCGACGCCGACGTGACGGTGGAACTGGCGCCCGAAGGCCCGCAGCGGGCCGACCTGGCCGATGACATCGCTGCCGCGCTGGACGCCGATCCCGCTGCCTCCGCCTGCTTCGACACGCTCGCGCAGTTCTACCGCAAGGCGTACCTCACGTGGATCGACGGCGCTTCCCGTCGGCCCGAGCTCCGCAAGGCACGGATCGCCGAAGTGGTCGACCTGCTGGCGGCAGGGATCAAGCAGAGGCCGCGGCCCACCCGTCGATCGGAGCACCCGCGCTAGTGCTGGGAAGCGGCGACACACATCCCGCGCTCCTGCCCGTGCCGGCTCGGGTAGGGAAGATCCACGGCATAACGGGACAAGATCGGAAGGTTCAGGGGACTCGCGAAACGAAGATCGGCCGGAGCTGTATCTGGGCCCCCTAGATCGTCTCTACTCCATGTGACGGCTCGTTTCCCAGGCGCTCCGCGCCGGCGCCCGGCGCGAGCCCGAGCGGTCACCTCCGCGCAGTCGCCGGCCAGGCGGACGTCGTCCGGCACGGTCCCCGGCGCCGGGTGGGACGTGCTCGTGCTCGACGCGAGTACCCGGCAGGCGTTGGCCGCCACCCGCAGCCTGGGACGCGCCGGTCTGCGCGTGGGGCTCGCGGAGTGCTATGCCGACTGCGCTCCGGGGCTGCCCATCCTCGCGTTCCGGTCCCGGTACTGCTCCGGCGGCGCCGTCCTCCCCAGCTTCGCCGACGAGCCGCGGGCCTACGCCGAGGCCGTGGTGGAGCTCGTGCGCGCGCACCGCCCCCGGGTGCTGATCCCCGGGAACGACGGCTCCATCGCCGCGATCCTGCCGTACCGGGACACCGTCGAGGACCTCGGCTGTGTGCTGGCGCTGCCTCCGCAGGAGGCGCTCGCGGTGGCGAACGACAAGGACAAGACGCTGGCCTTCGCGGCCGAGCTCGGCATCGCCCATCCGCGGACCGTGACCGTCAGGGTCGACACCGACCTCGCCCGGCTGCTGGACGGCGTCACGTTCCCGGTGGTGCTCAAGCCCTCGATCTCCTGGTCACCCCGCTCGGGAGAGCGTCTCCAGCCGCTGGTGACCCTCGACCGGACGGAGACCGAGCGGGTCCTCACGCGCCTCCTCCGATCGGGTTCCGACGTCCTCCTGCAGGAGTGGGCGGGGGGCCGGCGCGAGGGCGTGACCCTGATGGTGGTCGGCGGCGAGGTGGTGTGCTCCTTCGGGCACCTGGAGCACCGCACGACCCCCGTGCTGGGCGGGGCGTCCGTGGTCCGCGAGAGCACGCGACCGCCCCGCGACATCCTCGACGCCGCCGTGCGCCTGGTGACCGCCCTGGGCCTGGAGGGGCTGTGCGAGGTCGAGTTCCGGCGCGACGGCTCCGGCACGCCCCTGCTCATGGAGATCAACGCGCGGCTGGCCGGCCCGATCGAGACCGCCGTGCGCGCCGGCGCCGACTTCCCCCTCCTGCTGTGGCAGTGGGCCAGCGGGCAGCGGCTGACGCCCCCGCCGGCCTACCGTGAGGGCCTGCGCCTTCGGTGGCTGCGCGGCGACATGCGCTGGCTGCGGGAGAACCAGCGCGACGCGGGCCGCCCCGACGCCATGGGGCGATGGCGCGCCCTGTGGACCTTCACCAGCGAGTTCGTCCGCACTCCACGGCTGGACTGCTTCGATCTCGCGGACCTGGGACCTGTGGCCGTCGAGCTGCGGATCACCCTCAACGCGTTGACCGGGGCGCGCGCCTCGTGAGCCGGAATCGTCGATCTTCGAGAAGGGACGCGCCATGACCGTCAAGGACGTCGTGGTCATCGGGGCCGGTCCGTTCGGGCTGTCCACGTCGGCACACCTGGGGGCCCGCGGGGTCGACCACGTGCTCGTGGGCGGGCCGATGAGTACCTGGCGGGACAACATGCCCGAGGGCATGAAGCTGAGGTCGGAGCCCTACGGCTCCGACCTGGCGGCACCGGAACGCGGCTGGGACGTCCGGGGCCACTGCAAGGCCCGTGGCCTGGAGTACGTCCACCGCCTCGGCCCCCTGCCCGTCGAGCAGCTCCTGGACTACACCGACTGGTACACCGAGCGTTGGGTCCCCGAGCATCTGGACGACACGGTCACCTCGCTGGAGCCGGTCGACGGCGGCTTCCGGGTGAGCTTCGCGGGTGCGGACGGCGTGACCGCGCGGCAGGTCGTCGTCGCCGCCGGCCTGTTGCCCTTCCGCGTGTTGCCGGAGGAACTGTCCGCCCTCCCCGCCGATCTGGTCACCCACACGAGCGACCACAACAGGTTGTCCGACTACGCCGGGCGCCGTGTGGCCGTCGTCGGCGGGGGGCAGTCGGCGCTGGAGACTGCAGCCCTGCTGCACGAGGCGGGGGCCGACGTCACGCTGCTGACACGCCGGCCGGCCCTGAACTGGCTCGACCCCAACCCCGCGGAGGTGAGCCTGCCCGGCCACCTGCGACGTCCGGTGAACAAGCTGTGCGAGGGATGGCGCTGCCAGTTCTACTACACGCCCGCGGCCTTCGGTCGCCTCCCTGCTCGGATCAGGCTGGAGAAGGCCCGCACCGTGCTGGGGCCGGCGGGGGCCTGGTGGCTGAAGGACCGTGTGGACGGCGTGGTCGACGTGCGGACCGGCACGCGGGTCGCCGGTGCGACCGCGACAGGGACGGGCGTGCGCCTCGACCTGGCGGGCACCCACGCGGGTGAGTTCGAGGTCGAGCACGTCATGTGCGGCACCGGCTTCCGGGTGGACGTCGAGCGGCTGGACTTCATCTCGCGCCCGCTGCGGTCGTCTCTCGAGCAGGTCGACGGGTATCCGGTGCTCAGCCGGTCCGGCCGGTCCTCCGTCGACGGGCTGTTCTTCGCCGGGGCGGCCGCCGCGTTCTCGCTCGGGCCGTCGACGCGCTTCATCGCCGGCACGCACACGACCATCCCCTCGCTGGCCCGCGCCCTTGCCCGCTCGGCCGGCGCCGGGGTGGGCGCGGAGCTGGCCACGGTGCGCGAGCAGGCCGCGTGATCCGTCACGTCGAGTCGCGGACGCGCCGGTAGCGCTCGTACACCACGCGCGAGCCGAACGGCCTGGTCTCGATCAGGTCGAGCCGGACGTGCTCGGCGACCGGCGGCAGGAACGGCGTGCCGCCGCCGACCACGACGGGCATCCGGAACATCCGCAGCTCGTCGACGAGGCCCAGCTCGACCGCCCCGGCGGCCAGATCAGCACCCCCGATCGAGACGTCCTTGTCGGTTGACGCCAGCGCCTCGGCCACCTCGTCGGCCAGCGCGGCCCGGGCGAGCCTGGCGTTGCCCTCGACCCTGTCGAGCGTGCCGCTGAAGACGACCTTCGGCAGCGCGCACCAGACGTCGGCGAAGGCGGCGCCCAGCTCGCTCTCGCGCATCGCCGGGTCCGTCTCCCAAGGCAGCATCGTCTCGTAGAGTCTGCGCCCGCAGAGATAGCCGCCGAGCTGCCCGACCTCCGCGAGGTGGAAGCGGAACAGCTCCTCGTCGGGAGCCGTCCACCCGAACCCGCCCCGACGGTCCGCGATGAAGCCGTCGACGGAGACGCTCATCGAGTAGATCAGCACGGTCCCAGTCTGCCGTGAGGAGCGGGCCGCACCTCGAGCAGCGTGGCCCCGATGTCGCGCAGCCCCGCGAGGACCCCGTGGAGCTGCGCCTGGTCTGCGACCGGTCCCGCGACCGTCGTGGTGCCGTCGTCGTTGCGCGTGATGACGAGCCCGGCGAGCCAGGTCGACCAGTGGTCGTCGAGGTGACCGTCGACCACGATCTCGTAGCCCGTGGGGACCGCGCGGCGGGCCGTCACGAGGAGGCTCCGAGCCGAGAAGGCGTGGGCGTGGCGAAGGGTGCCGCCCGCCGGCGCCGGGCCGGCCGGCGGATGATGAACTCGGCGACCGCGAGGTTGATCGCCCAGCCGGCTCCGCTCGCGAGGTCGCCACGTACCCCGCCCGTACCGCGCAGCGCGCCGCCGATGCCGATGGTGAACGCCTGCGTGCCCGCCGCGAGAGCGATGGCGTAGGCCCTGATCATCCAGGCCCGGTGGGCGGCGATGTCGTGGCGGCGGACGCTGGTGACGCCGAGCATGAGGCAGGCGACCAGCGCGGAACCGGCGACGAGGCGCAGCACGTACAGCAGGTCCCCGGTGCCGGGCTGGGGCGGGTAGAAGAGCGTCAGCCACAGCGCCGAACCGGCCACCAGCAGGCCGGCGGCGGCGAGGATGCGGCCCGCCCGCCGGTGCCAGGTCAGGTGCCGCCGACGGAACCGCGGCACGAACTGGAACGCGCCGACCAGTGCGTACACGAGAGCCCCGACGATGTGCGCCACCAGCGCCGCCGGGAATCCGGTGAACCGCGCGTCGGCCGGCATGACCGCGGGGCCGCCGGCGAGCTGGATCAACCGGAGCACGCCGGCCGTGAGCGGGACCAGGGACAGGGCGACGAGGGCGGCGGGAACCGGCCAGCCGGCGGTGCCGGCCGGCCGGTTCGCGGAGGTGCGGGTGTTCATCGGGACGCCGGCTCGAACACGGGGCCGGTCGTCGCGCTGACGGCGGGGACTTCGCGGGGGTTGCGCCACAGGGAGACGCCCAGGCCGACGAGCGCGATGCCCTCGGGGACGGCGAGCGGTCGGTTGAAGGCCTCGGGCAGGAAAGCCAGGGCAGCGGTGGCGACGGTGCTCACCGCGAGCAGGGCCGCGGCCCAGCGAGCCAGGACTCCGGTACGGAAAAGGGCGATGCCGAAGAGCAGACCGCCGATGAGGTAGCCGGCAGCCATGACGTCCAACAGGATCTGGACGCCGCCGATGCCGCCGGTCGCCGTGCCGCCGTTGGCCGCGACGACGACGTCGTTCACGAACCCGGGCTCGGTGTGGACCAGACCGGGCAGGATCGTCGCGCCCATGAGCTCGACGCCGAACATGGCCAGGTATCCGACGGCGAAGACCAGGTAGGCCGCCAGGCCGAGGACGCCCGCCCTGCGATGCTGGCGCAGGTACATGCCGGTGATGCCGGCCAGGGCGAGCACCGCCATCACGGTCTTCACGCAGCTGCGCGCCACCCACTGGGTGGTCTCGGTGGTGAACGTGTCACTCCCGGGGTGGCCGATCTGGACGGCGACGTAGAGGGATCCGGCGGCGACGGCTGCGGCGGCGGTGGCCTTCGTCAGGCCGGTGGCGGTGACGGTCATGACGGCTCCTGGGCTGGGGCCGGACCTGGTGTCCGGCGATGTCCAGGACGGTAGGAACCGACGTGGTGACGCCACATCGTCATGTGATGTGACCCGGTTGGTGATCCGGCGTCGGACGGACACGAGGACGGCGAGGATCAGATGAGGTGCAGCTCGCCGCCGCGGAGCACCGCGGCGCGGCGGGTGGTGACGTCGAGCTTGGTGAAGATGTGCCGGGTGTGCGTGCGCAGGGTGTTGACCGAGACGAACAGCTGCCGGGCGATCTCGGGCCCGGTCAGCTCGGTCGCGAGGAGCCGCAGCACCTCGAGCTCGCGCTCGCTGAGCGCGGTGTCCGCGGGGGTCTGCGGCTGGTCGGGCGCGGCAGCGTCGTCGTCGGTGACCTCCGCGGCGAGCCGTGCCCCGGATCCGTCGTGCCGTTCCCGGGCGGCCCGCAGCAGCGCCACCATCGGTGCCCCCTCATCGAGGAACAGCCGCCGATACCCGACCGGCACGCCGAGGGCCAGGGCCTGGTCGAGCTCGCCCAGCGCGCGGGAGAGGTCGCCGCGTGCGTGGTGCAGGAGAGCGAGGACGACCCGCGCGTCGAGCGCGTTGCCGATCTGCCCGCGGGCGTGAGCCGTCCCGACCAGGGCGCCGAGCACGGGTTCGAGACCGCCGTCGCCGGATGCGCCCTCGGCGAGGAGCAGCCGGGCGAGCGTGAGCTGGTCGAACGTGGCGAGGTAGGAGGCCGTGGCGTCGAGGCGCACGTGATGCTCGGCGGCCCACGCGCGGGCGTCGTCGAGCCGGCCCTGCGCGATGCGGAGGCGTGCGCGTAGCGCGGCGATGGGACGCAGCTCGGGGAAGAAGCCCGGCGTGTAGAGCGGCTCCGCGGCGTCGAGCAGCGCCGCCGCACCGTCCAGGTCGCCCCGCGCACGCAGCAGGCCGGCCGTGGCGACGAACCAGCGGTGCCTGTTCTCCAGCAGCGAGGAGCGCTCGCCGAGCTCCTTGGCCGCGTCGAGCTGCCGCTGCACCGCCACGAGGTCGCCGCGCTCGCGCAGCACCTCGGCGAGCCCGACGTGCACGTCGCCCACCGTGGACAGCGGGGGGCCGGGGCGCGCGTCCGCGGTCGCCAGGGCGCGCTCGTACAGCAGCCGGGCCTCGTCGGGACGGCCGCGGGCGAGCCACATCTCACCCAGGACGACGGTCGCGCCGAGCTCGTCGGACACGTGGCCGGCGGCGTGCAGGCTGCGCACGGCGTCACCGAACGTGTCGACGGCGCTCTCGAGGTCGCCGTCCGCCCACATCGCGAGCCCGAGGAAGCCCCCGGCGCCCGCGCGGGCGAGATGGTCCGCCGGGCCCGCGAGGTCGAGCGCGCGGCGGGCGTGGGTCACCGTGCCCGAAACGTCGCCGCGCGCCTGGGCGGCGGACGCCCGGTAGATCTCGACCGTCGCCGGGAGGGCGGCGAGTTCCTGCGCATGCCGCGCCGCCGCCGCACGCATGCCGAGTGCCTCGGTCACCGCGGTCAGGCGTGGGTCGGAGCCCAGGCCCCGCGTGGCCTCGTCGAGCCACTCGTCGACGCCGTCCAGGTCGCCCTCCGACAGCCGCACCCAGGCCAGCCCCGTCGCGAGCAGAGGGCGCCGGCGCGCGACGTCCTCGGGCACCGCCTGCAGCCAGCGACGCAGCGGGCGGTCCTCGCGGCGCCGGCGCAGCTCGGGCACCGCGAGCTCGACCAGGTCGGCCAGCTGCTCGGCATCGGTGCCCGCGACCGCGTGCGGGAGCGCGTCGAGCAGCCGGCCGTTCTCCGCGTACCAGCCGGCGGCCCGGTGATGGAGCTGCCGGACGCGGCCGGGGTCCTCGGCGGCGAGGCGGGCGCGGAGCGCGTCGGCGAAGAGGTGGTGGTAGCGCCACCACTGCCGCTGGTCGTCGAGCGCGACGACGAAGAGGTTGGCCCGCTCGAGCGCCTCGAGGGTCTGCCGCCCGTCGTGGCAGCCGGTCAGGGCGTCGCACAGGTCACCGCTGAGCTCGTCGAGGACCGACGTGGCGAGGAGGAACGACCTGACGTCGTCGGGCTGGGTGTCGAGCACCTCCTCGAGCAGGTAGTCGACGACGAAGCGGTGGCTGCCCGTGAACGCCTCGACGAAGCCGTCGAGGCTCGCGGCCGGACGGCTGCGCGCCGACAGGGCGGCCAACTGGAGACCCGCCGCCCAGCCCTCGGTCCGCCGTTCGAGCCCCGCCACGAGCCACGGCGCGAGCCCCAGCCCCATGACCTCGTTCAGGAAGGCGGCCGCCTCGGCCTCGGTGAAGCGCAGGTCGGCGGCCCGGATCTCGACGAGCTCGCCGCGGGCGCGCAGGCGCGCCAGTGGCAGGGGCGGGTCGGCCCGGGTCGCGATCGCCAGGGTCACCTGCGGCGGGAGGTTGTCGACGAGGAACGTGACGGCCTCGTGGACGTCGGCGGCGTCGACGACGTGGTAGTCGTCGAGGGCGATCACGGTCCGACCGGGCAACGCGTCGAGGTCGTCGAGGAGTCCGGCCAGGACGTCGTCGGCCGGCGCGGCACTGTCGGCGTCCAGCAGGGCCATGGCCTCGGTGCCGACCTCGGGGGCGGCGCTGCGAACGGCGGCGACGAGATCCGCGAGGAAGTGCCGCAGGTCGGCGTCGGCGGCGTCCAGCGACAGCCAGGCGACCCTGCTGCCGTCGTCGTCCGCCCCCGCGCTCGACGTACCGGCGCTGCCGAGCCACTGGGTCAGCAGCGTCGTCTTGCCGAACCCCGCGGGTGCGGCCACCAGCACGAGCCGGGGCACTGCGCCCGGCCGTCCCAGCAGCTGGTCGGTGAGGCGCCCGCGGGGAACGAGCTGCCGCCGCGGCCGCGGGACGTGCAGCTTCGTACCCAGGAGCGGCATCACCTCAGCCTAGGTGGGCGAACCGTTCGGCGAGCCAGGCGTCCCGGTCCGCCAGGGCTGCGCCCGCCATGCCGGTCGGATGGAGGGTGAAGCCGTGCGGCGACTCCGGGTAGATCCGGAGGTCGACGTCGACCCCCGCTGCGGACAGCCGGGCGGCCATGGCCAGGTTGTCCTCCAGCAGGACGTCGAGGGCGCCCACGATCAGGAGCACCGGCGGAAGACCCCGGACGTCGCCGAAGACGGGGGAGACGTCGGCGCGCGTGCGACCGGCGACGTGGCCCACGTAGGCCTGCAGGAAGTACTCGTCGGCGATCAGCCTCCCGGCAGGCGTCTGCCCGCTGAGGTCGTACGTCCCGTACTCCAGTGCGGCGCCGGCGAACCGGCCCGCCAGGCCCCGATCCCGGAGCCGGAGCAGTGTCGTCATGGCCAGCGTGGCGCCGGCGGAGCTGACCGCCGATCGCCAGCCTCGCGGTGCCGAACGTCGCCCCGGCCCGGTCGAGCAGCCAGAGCGCGGCGCCCTCGCAGTCGTCGGGCGCGGCCGGCCAGGGGTCCTCGGGTGCGAGCCGGTAGTCCACACACACCACGGCGACGCCCAGCGCTTCGGCCAGCGCGGCGTTGCGGGCGTCGCCCGCCGCCGCCGAGCTCAAGTAGAACCCACCACCGGGGATGTCGAGGTACACCCCCCGCACCGGTCCCGACGCCGGGACGGCGATCCGCAGAAGGAGCTCCCGGCCCTCCGGCTGCTTCACGTGCTCGAGGGTGACCGCGCCGGACGGTGCTGTCGGCGGCTGCGTGGCGCGCGCACGCTGCAGCTCCTCGAAGGACGCGGGCCCCCGTCGCTCGCTCCGCGCCGCGTAGAACGCCCGGGACTCGGCGGCGAGCTCCGAGAGATCCGCCGGTGCGGGGCTCAGGGGGCTCACGGGACTCCGCCGATCCATGCCCACCAACCTGCCAGAGGCCCGTGGCGCGGCCGACGTACGGCGCGGCCGGCCCCCGAGCTCCAGGCAATCTGCAGGGGTGATGAGGCGGGCGACGATCGGCAGCGCCCGCGTCTCTCGGCCTCGAGGTGCTCGACCAGCCCGGCGCAAAGCCGGTCGTCCGGGCCGGCGAGCGCCTCGCCCCGCTGGGTGCTGGCTGCGCTCGCCTCGCCCGGAGCCCGGTCGCGTGCCCTCGAGGTGCGCGAGCTGCACGGGCGCCTGGAGTGGACCCCGTAGGAGCGGTCGTCGGGCGAGCTGCTCGCGCGAGCAGACCGCGGCGAGCGGCTGCTACGCGGTCGGGACGTCCATCCTCGCTGCTGAAGCTCTCCATACCCGGCTCGGTCACCTCGGCGCTCCTGTTCCATGCATGTCACGCGTGTTTGGCATGTCATCAGGATTTGCAGGTCGTCTTCGCGGTCTTGGACCTGGATCAACTGGGTTTGTCGGTGGTGGGGTCTAGCGTCTGTGCCATGGGAGACGGGGGCCGCGACGAGCAGGAGCCGCTCGACGCCGACGGCACGGAACGTGCCGACGGCGTCGACGGCGTCGACGCGCCTGGCGCCGCTGCTGACGCGGCCGAGGTGGTCGCTGATGTGGTGCCGGAGTTCGCGGCGGCGGCGCTGGCTGTGGTCCGGGACGGTCTGGCGGTGTTGGTGGGGGTGCGGCACGCGGCGTTGTCGGCGGGGGAGTTGCGGGCGCTGTCCCGGGAGATCACCGCCCTGCAGGGCAGCCTCGCCTCGGCCGGGTTCCGGACCTTGGCCGCGATGGATGCCCGGGATGATGTGGTGCCGAAGGCGCGGGCGGGGATGGCGTCGATCGCGTTCCAGCAGCACGCCCTCGGCGTCGACCATGGCACCGCGCGCCGGGACTCCGCCACCGCGCAGCTGCTCGACCCGGACACCGGTGACCTGAAAGTCATCGGCGCCGCCTACGCCGCGGGGACGGTGCTGCGCGGGCACGTGGACGTCGCGGTCCGCGCCCACCGCGACCTCGGGGAGAGGATCCGCGAAGAACTGATCCCCGTCGAGGGTGAAGGCGGGTGGGTGCGCCGGATCGAGGCGGTGGATGCGCTGCTGGCGGAGAAGTCCCGGGCGTGGGG